>CAVSSA010000001.1:0-244718 GCA_963730515.1 uncultured Acidobacteriota bacterium
TACCCCAGTCCGCGGGAGAAGGAGGAGGTTCCCGTCTGGTTCTACCTGGCCAGCCAGATCAGCCTGCGGCTTCATGGCGTTCCCGGTTACAACGCCTTCCCCTACGTCCTTCGCACCGGGGGCTTGATCGATGCGCTGGGGCCGGAGGTGGGTCGCAAGGCGGTGCATCCGCAGACCGGCGATGTCACCTTGGGTTGCACCGGCTTCAACGACAAGAACCGCTACGACCGGCAGACGCCTTGCGATCAGGATTTCTTACGCAAGTTCGCCCGCGACACCGATGCCCAACGATTGCAGGAATGGTTTAACCGGGAGGTACCACGCTGCCTCCGCGCCTTGAAACTGTTCGACCCGGAGGGACTTTTTATTGGTGACGCCAGCTACCTGTTTGTTCCCGACCAGGAGCACTACGAGCGCTCCGCCGTAATGTTGTTCGACGAGCATCACCATCCGGTCGATCCCCAGGCCGTGGATCTGCGGGACAAACGCTACCAGTGGCACCGGTGCTACAAGATCGTCTCGCTGATTCATGTCAACCGTGACCTGGATTTCTTTCTGGTGGTGGCCGCATGCCTGGTCGCGGGCAACCAGCATGAGTGCCCCCTCCTCTATGCACTGGTCGAGGGCTTTGTGAAAGCGCTCGGAACGGGGGTGATGAAGGTCCTGATTCTGGACCGCGGCTTGTTGGATGGCCCCGCGATCGGGCGGCTCAAAACCCAACACCACATCGACACCGTCATCCCGCTGAGGACCAACATGGACGCTTACCAGGACGTCATGGGCCTGACGCGCCTGAAAGATTTCCACTGGGAACCGTTCGTGCTGCCGGCCACCACCCCGCCAGAGCCACCGGACCGACTGAAGGATCCGGTCATTGCCCAGCGTGAACGGAAGCGGCAGCGCAACCTGCAAGCGCGCCAAGCTGGATCACCGGCGCCGCCGCTTCCCCCCGCGCAAACCTTGCTCGGCCTGGTCCGCGGCGTCTCCAGTTGGGCCGACTGTCCCGTGCCGTTAACGGCGGTCATCAACCGCGAGATCAACGCCCAGGGAGAGGTCCACGATTGGGTACTGACCACCACCGCCCCCAGTTGGAGTGCCGCGCAGACGCGCACCACCTACAAGCTGCGGAGCGCGATTGAAGAGCGCCATCGGCAATACAAGTGTTTCTGGGACATCATGCGGATGACCGCCTGCAAGTTCTCCCTGATCCTCAGCCAGGTGCTGTTTGTCCTGCTGGCTTATACGCTGTTCCAGGGACATCTGTTCTTGCGCCATCGCCCCCAGATGAACCGCCGGACCCGACCGCGAATCCTGCAACGGCTCGGACCGACCCTGCAAGTGGTCGCCGTCTACTACCGCCAGCGCTTCTGCTTGTTGCTGCTGCCCGAGTTCGCCGAGATCCTGCTGGAACTGGCCGAGGACGCGCGCGCAAAATTGCTCAGGAAAATGCGCCTCTTGAAACGCGACCTCTACCAGTTGCTGGAAAACGCCCGCTCCCCATAGCCATCGGCTGCTGGGGCCCAGCCTCTCAACCGACATCTTCTCGCCTCACCACTGACCGCCAGAAGTCAGCCGCCTGAATTGCTCCCTACAACCAGTCTTCACCCTACGACACAGCCGCCACCCTTCTCAACACGCCCCCACTCCCGCGCCCAATTCCCCTTGTCTCGCCGCTCCTGCCTCCCGCCAGCCTCGCGCCCTCCCCCCACTGTCTGAATCGCAGGTACCCGGAAGCGGTTAGTGCATAAACCCCGAAATGAGGTACAATCACTAATCCTTCGGACTTAAGCCTGGACACAATCGGTAGAGCCCCAGTAGGCGCGATTTCGTTCTGGTAGCAGAAGAAAAACAAATCCAAGCCTGCCGGGGTTCGGCGCTCAAAGTCCTTGACCAGACAGGAAAGGAAATCCTCGGTAAGTTTGTCCGTGGCCATTACTATCACGTTATGGATACTGAGTAATAACTCACAACGGAGGCTCTTACGGCAATCCACGGGCCGAAAGGCACGAACAACCGGTCAACGCGTCGGGCAAGATGTCAGGAAAAGGGCGAAGTGCCCGAAGAGACGGCGCGGGTCAGAGTGCACTGGACAAAGAAGCCGCGTAAGCTGGAGTTGTGACTTTGTCGTTCTCCTCGGGAGTAGCCAAATCTATCGTTGCCCTAACATTATGAAGGGACCCTACGCCAGGAGGGCTCGATACGGGCCAAGAATCTGAGTGTGGGGCCGGATTCTTCCGTATTGGCCCAGCGAAAGCAGGTTGGGATCGTTTATCCAGCCGGACAACAGTAAGGAAATCTAGGACTGACGGCACGCTGTTTGCCCCAGGATATCAGCCTGAGAGAGGCAGGCGGCCAGTTCCCTCCTATTTGCAGCGGGATGGCATCGACCGAACGGGTGGACGCGAAGTGTCCTGTGCTGCCTGCTTAAGACATTCTTACTGAATGGGGTTTGGTGTAGAGTTAAAAAGGGCGTGCATTCCAAGCTGCGGACGGATGGGGAGGTGAGAAATGAGGCGAGACCTTCTAGGGCTGGCCCTGTCGATGATGGTGTTGGCAGCAGCCATTAGGTGCGCTGCGGCCTCGGAAACAAACGGGGGCATGAAACTCTATGTGAGCAACAGCCTGAGTGACGATATTACGGTGATTAGTCTGGCGACGATTCAAGTAACGGGCGACGTCAGGGTCGGCGAGCAGGTTCATGGCGTATGCGCGCCGGCAAACGGCCGCCAATTGTTCACGACCATCGAATCGGAGAAGAACCTCAAGGTGATTGATACAGCCACGAACCAGGTTACGGACACCATCCCCCTCACCGGCACGCCTAACCAATGTGCTGCTACGCCCGACGGAAGATTTGTCGGTGTTCCCATCCGCGATGGCAACACTGTGGATATCGTCGACATGCGCGAAAAGCGGGTGGTGAAAGTCCTCCCCGTCAAGGTTCCGCACAATTGCTACAACGCGGGCAGCAACGACAGCATGTTCGTCTCCTCCATGGGCAGTCATGAAATTGACGAGATTGATTTGAAGAAGATGGAATAAGTCAGAAAGATTCCGGTGGGCGGCATCCCGCGTCCGTATGCAGTCACGAGAGATGGAAAGACCATGTACGTGGCCTTGACCGATTTGCACGGGTTCGTGGTGGCCAGCATCCCGGAGCGGAAGGTGATCTCGCGTGTCGACCTTCCTCCCGCCCCGCCTTTAACCTGCCCGCTCGAGCCGCGCACGCCAACCCACGGGCTTGAGCTTTCTCCCAATGGCAAAGAACTGTGGGTCACCAGCCTCGCCGACGGCGGCGTCTATGTTTACGACATCGCAACCAGGGAGCTCTCGCCAGAGATCCACACCGGGGCATGCCCCAACTGGATCACTTTCTCGCCCGACGGCCACTACTGCTGCGTCAGCAATAGCGGTAGCGACGATTGCTCGATCATTGACACTCGGAGCCGGCATGAGGTCGCGCGCGTTAGGGTCGGCAAAGGGCCCAAGCGGTTGCTGGTTGTTAATGTGCCGTGAGCGGGCATGCTAGCAACACCCTGTCCTTGGGGGCGTGCGATTTCCCGAGAGACTTGTGGCAGCTGACGGCTTACATCATTCAGTCCATACGGAGAGATTGACGCGTCCTGCAAGAAGTAAAATGTGGGCGTTGGCGGGGGCAGTCCTAATACGGGATTTCTCGATCCGTCGTCTCGCTTCCCGGCTCATTGAATGGGTTGTCGCCTTCATCGACGGGCTCCGCAGGCTTCGATGATTCAGCCGCCTTCGCACCGTTCCCGTTCTTGGGGCGCTCGGTCCAGAATCTGCATCTGGTTGGCCACGACTTCGATTGCCGTGCGCTTCTCGCCTTCAGGGCCTTCCCACTTCCGGGTCTGCAACCGGCCTTCCAGGTAAACATGCCTGCCCTTATTCAGGTATTCGACCGCAAACCTCCGCCAGCCGGCCGAAGCAAACAATCTTGAACCACTCCACTCTCTCGCGAGGAGCGCCTTCAGCGTCTTTCCACCTCTCGTTGACCGCAAGGCTGAACGTACCGACGGGCTTGCCTTGCTGGCTGAATTTAAGTTCCGGCGCATCACCCAGAAACCCTATCAGAGTTACTTTGTTCACACATTGGCACATGAGTTGTGTCCTCCTTCCTCATCGAAGCGGAACTTGCGGCTAACGCGATCACCCGCCAGCGCGTCCATCTGAGTGGCGAGTTCCGCCATGCCCTCCCGTACCCGGGCGCGAATCAGCGGCATGTTCCGCAAGGCATCCGTGCTGACGCCCTCCAGCAGGGCTCGCGCCTTATCGACCTGTTCCTTCAAATCCTGGTCGTCCACCACGTTGCGCAAGTCAAACGTCCCCAGGAAATCACGCAGCTTCTGCAGGGTTGATTCCCGCAGACGCTGCGCCTTGCCGTCCGACTGATCGGCCAGCCGGTCGCGCAGGTGGCTGACCAATTCCAGCAGCGAAGCCCGCATCACCTGCTGGACTTCGGCGCAAGCCTCCGACATCGCTTGTACGGCCTTGTCGCGCTCGGTCTCGAACATACGGGCCGAGATCTCCCGAAGCTGGTCCGGCACGCCGTAGCTCACGTACTGCCAACTGAAGGTGAAGCGGGAACGCACCTCGTCCGCCGGCGGATAGTCAGCCGGGTTATGGAGCGTGCGCAGTCGCCCCGCCGCCTCTTGGCACAGGCGCGGATAGGCTGCGAGGAACACCTCCACTAACACGCTGCGCTTCTCAGCTGAACTCGTGCAGCTTTTCATCCACCGTCTCCAGCAACCCCAGCGGCAAGAGATGAATGCCCACCTCGAACGGCAGGCACGTGTCGTAGAGGTAGCGGCGGACGTCACCATCGAGCGACCTGATGGCTTGGAGCTCCGGCGAGTCGAGCAGCATCTTTGGACCAGGATTAGTGCTTTGTCTGCGTCCACTTCGACCTGAGATGAACTCACCTTGCGACTGTTCCCCAGCAAGCCCAGGTGAACCTTGATGAAGACCGTTTTCTTGGCAAGGTCTGTGCCAGGTTCCTGGATATCCAGGATTGGTAATGCTGTTGCCATTTCATCCTCCTTTGTGTAGTGGGAACTCTTCAGACGGGATTTCCGCTTGCCAGAAGTTCTGTGGCAGGGTAGGGCCGAGGGAATTCCCCTCAATCCCTGCATAGTCTGGCAAGAGGTATTCAGACCTCCGATTTCGAGGGTGGCATGACGGTAAGCGGTCCCTCCAGCTCCCGCATGACGCGCCGCCCCACCGCCGCGGATTGCTCCTCGTAGCGGTAGATTCCCGGCGTGGAGGCGCTGATGAACTTGCCGGACGCCATCTGGCGTAGCGCCTTGATCTGCTCGGCCGCGGAACGAGAAACCGGCACGATGTACCGCGATGCCTGGGCGAGAGTTATTCCCAACCGGAGCGCCTTCCGGCAGCACTCTTTGATTTCCGCTCCCGTCCAGCCTTCGTCGTTCGGCAGCTCGCCCGACACGCCGTACTTCTTGAGATAGATTTTCCAGATCGTCGCGCGCTCCTCGGCCGTGGGCAGATCGAAGAAGAACGTGCCCAGTGTGAATCGCCTACGCAGTTCGGGTGGCAAGCTCGCGATGGAATTGCAAGTCGCAATGAACAGCATCCGCCCTTGCGCGACCGCGTCAATGATTTGGAGCGCCGTGCGCAGCCGTTCGGTCGAAGCACCCACCAGCGAACTCTCCATGGCCGGTAGGTCGAAAGCAATCGTGGGGATTCCCGCCGTACCGCCCGTGGCCTTTGCGGCTGCGCTCTTAGCTGCTCCGGCTGGACCGACAAATACCAAGCCGTCTGCTTCACGGTCCTGCATGTATGTGAGGATCGTCCCCGTCATCTCCGTCTTCACCCCTGAGAGATCGGTGCCGGTCCCCGCAAACGCCTTTTCAATCTCATCAATGAACACCACGACTCGGGGAGGTTCGATGCCAGCGAGCACTGCCAATAAAAAGTCCTTTGCGTTTTGGACCCCGCCAATGTCGTCAAAGGTCTCACCGCCTCGCCACACTGACAACCCTGGTGTTTGCTCAATGATTTGGCGTTTTCGCTCCCAGAGGTCCGCCGTGTCGAGTTCGCGCTTAACCAGCGACATCGCCAGTGCCTGTTCTGCCGGGAAGGCGGCCAAGCCGACGAGGGCATCTACCGCCCTATCGATTACTGAGCGCTCGGGCTCATGCAATTCGGCTGCGTTGAAAGTCTCCCGTACGATTTGCTCCAGGTGAGTGGTCGAGGGGAGAGGCTCGTCAACAATCAGAACGTCCTGACCCAATTCCGCCGGCAACGTCGCGCCGGGCGCTGCCAGCAATACCAGCATCCGCCCCGTCGCCTTGAAGGGGTCCCGCAGGTCCCAGATCCCCTGCATCACTCCGGGGTCATTCCAGAAGCGGTGACCGTTCGAATAGAGCAAGATCCCGTCATCGCACAGTTGCTGTGCCAAAAACAGGGCGTCGACCGGCCCTATCGTCGCAGCCTGACGTTCGCCCAGCACGTGCGCCAATTCCTCGCCGCTATCCCGGCCGATTGCATAGAGGCCTCGGACCACGTCCCAGCCAAGGAGCGGGGAAACCTTGCGGCCTTGCTTGAGAGTCTCGATGATGAAATGCGTGGTGCTAGCCGGATCGGCTGTGCGTACCGCCATCAGCGGCGTCGAGACACACCGCGCGGCATGGAACGCCGACCGAAACTCCTCCATAGACCGAATCATGTGCGTGCTCCTTTCGGGAAGGACTTTCAAAGGCGGAAGGTAAACAGAGATGAGCGCTATTGACCAAACAGGTGGTCCGAATGACACAGACAATGCGCCCGCTTGACCGTATAAAAAGGGGTGGTTCATTACAGGTCAGCCAGTTCGGAATCGAAAAGGGGATTTCAAATGAAGACTATTATGTCCTGCCTCGCACTACTAGCGATGGCAACGTTCACATCACCTATGTTTGCCCAGGAGCCAACCCTCACTTCCGTGGAAGCGAAGTTTGACACGACTACACACAACAAGAATACCAACAGCAAACTGGATGTTTACTTCAAGACCGGTGGAGGGCATGAAGTCGCCAAGTCCGAAGGCAATGAAGGCGATTGGAAAAGAAATGCTTCCCACACCATCACATTACAGGTTGAGAGCAACCCAACGAAGGGAGAGGTCGAGAACGGCAGCTTTTCGCTCACCTTCCACCCGCAGGGATCCGACAAATGGGAGTTCAACTACAAGGTTACTCTTAGGTTCTCTGATGGTTCTGTCATCAGAAAAGATTTCAACGGTTGTGTCTTGACTCAACATGACGCAACTCGGACGGATTCCCTTTAGGGAAACCAGAGGCGTAACCGAGCCAAGGGCGGCCCTACCAGGGCAATCCGAGGGTGGGGAATCCCGTGAGTTCCACCTGGCCGTCTTTGTGAATGCTGACTTCAGTCAACTGCTCGCTGAAATCGGCAGGACTATAGCGGTTGGTGAATAGCCGCAGGACCTGATTTCGACTTGTACGCAGCGGCAGACTGCTTGGCTGAGCCTGATTGAAACGCCCAAGGACGGCGAAGTCGAGAAATCCACGGACTTCTTCCCAGAGATGTTTCCGGCATTGGTCGGAAGAACCATCGCCCGAGATCCAATATTGGCCATTGTCGAGTTCGTGTTCCGCATAGCCGCTGAACATACCGAAACTTAGCCCTGGGGCTTCCTGGTGCAGGCATTGAATCAATCGCAGTAAGCTGTCTGCTTGCTGCATGGGCTCACCACCGGAAAAGGTTATTCCTTCTAGGGTATGTTCTTGGCGGGCCCTCAGCACGTCCTGAACTAAGGCATCAACCTTGATATCCCTGCCATGAAAACGATGACTGTTCGGGTTCCAACAGCCAACACAATGAATTGAACAACCCTGGAAGAACACCACCGTACGTAAGCCTGGCCCATTAGCACGGCTGGCGGGAATCAACGCATGAAGCAGCATGTCAGGTCTCCTTCAGCGCTGGCTCTTCTCTTGTTGGACTTGCTGGCCGGTGTAATAGGCGGGTTTCTTTCGTTCCGCTTTCACTAAATCCCCACCACGGAAGTCATCGCTGACTTTCTCGCAGCCATGACCGGCAAAGCCTTCGAGGTCAAGCGTGGAATTTCCAAGCTGGTCGATGGTGACCGTAATCGTTTTCTCTTGCATGGCAATTTACCTCCGGGCGACAAATTGGAGTCGCACCTGTTGACCTTCCGAGGTTTCGACGACTTCCCGCCCTTTCAGGGTATAACCCTTAGCCTTCGCCATGGCCAAGGTCTGCTTCTCTTTGTAGCTCTGCTGAACACGGCCAACCCACTTGGCTCCATAGCCACGGTACTCGTCGAGTTCATCCTTGACTATTGCGAATTGACCTTCCGGTTGGCGTACAAACCCAACATCACCGTAGGCCCCACGCAATTGATCCCGCCTGATAATAATGTTGGCAGCTTTTGCCTCTTGCTCCGAGTAATACGAGTTCAGTTGCCCACCCGCAGGGTGGACTTCAACTTCGTAGCCCATCTCCTTCAGAGCCTCCACGAGGTATTTCTCCTCGCGTAAAACCGTCTGATTGACACTATATTTCGACATTCGATGCCTCCTTCTTTTGCCCGTTAAGGCATGTTGGACTGGTCGCGGGCAGCTCACCGCCGCCCGAATCATGTCTCTCGTGCATCCCGCCCAGCAGATGTACTTGCGAGGGCCCTCGATCGAGATCGACAGGTTGTCTCCGCTCTGATCGAGCCCCCCTTCCGCGCAGGATTGGCAGCGGGTAATATTGTTGTGCCCCACAGTGCGGAGTTTGGTGTTGATGTGGTCGAGGATCTTTTGTGGCTGCCGCGGCAGACTGAGGGGAGTACGACCTTGTCTCCTACCCAGATTTAGGCCCGTACCGATGTTTTGGCCCAGCATGGCGTTGGGGGGGGTCACGATTCTGACAACTGACGAGCCTGATTTTATCCGGCTTGGTCGTTCCCACCGTTCCTGTGGGAACTGGCGGATCGAGATTGAGGTGTCAATCTGACAGGTATAGGATTAACGAAACACGTAGCTGTCACGGTGTCGGCAGAGGTGAGGAACGGGCGCACCGACGCGCGGATGTGAACAGAGAGTTTCTTGGTGTGAGGGTGGATGAAAGTAGAGCGCGTGACCATCCGGCGCCCGAGCTGCCCGATGGGTCGTTTTTCCGTGTGCCCTGTACGTGCCCAAATGCGGCGCGTTGGGCGTTTTTGGCGTTTTGCCTTCTCAATAAAATCAATAAGTTGCGTGTTTTCAATGGCGTGTGGGGGTTCAACTCCCCCCTCCAGCACCAACCATCCACAGGTCCTGCTCTTAATTTATCAGTGAAGAACCAGGTCGCTCAGTGAACCTGCACTTGGGCCAATGTTTCGAAATACTGCACAAGGCCGCTGTGGTCAAGTTTCCCGCTGCCGGCCACATTCAACGCCGACAAGACTTCTGTAGCCATACCACTGAAGGGCAAGGGCACGCCGAGTTCGTGGGCCGTCTGCATGACGTTCAGAAGATCTTTCAGATGGAGTTCGATGCGGAAGCCGGGGTCGAATTTGCGGTCAAAGATCAGGGGGGACTTTGCCTCCATGACGGTGCTGCCGGCCAACCCGCCGCGAATAGCCTGGAAGACTACTTTGGGGTCGACCCCCGCCTTGGTGGCCAGGACATAGGCCTCCGATATGGCGATGATGTTCAGGGCAACCACAATCTGGTTGGCCAATTTGGTAATGTTGCCGCTCCCGATCTCGCCAATCCAGACGACGGACCTGCCCATGAGTTGCAGCACATCGACGACCTTATCAAAGACCTCTTTTTCTCCTCCCACCATAATGGAGAGCGTGGCGTCCTTCGCCTTGGGTTCGCCCCCACTCACCGGCGCATCGAGCACCCTGACGCCCTTCATTCGAGCTGCGGCGTCAATCTCCTTTGATACCAGGGGGGCAATGGAACTCATATCCACCAGGATCAAGTCTTTTTCCGCACCCGCGAGTACCCCTGATTCCCCCAGAACCACTTGCTTAACCTCCGGTGAATTCGGCAGCATGGTAATGACGATTTCCACGTGGGAGGCCGCCTCTGCCGGGCTGGCGCATTCGGTAGCGCCCAATGCCACCAGTTCGCGCACCGGCTCCGGCCTGACATCGTGAACGAATAAGCGGTGTCCGCCGCGCAGCAAATTCGCGGCCATGGGTTTTCCCATGATTCCAAGTCCTATGAATCCCAGAGTTTTCATTTCCCCTCCCTTGCAGCGAAATGTAATTGGGGTTGTTCCCGCCATACCTTGAAGCGCCGCAGCCAGCCGTTCCGGGGCGCTTCCATGTCCACCCACGCCTTGTCCGTCTCGAGCTCCAAGCGCCGCGTGCCTTTCTCTACGCGGGCGCCTTCCTGCTTTCACCCTTTTCGAATGGCGACTTCCGTCATGGTCAGACCCCGCATGGGCCTTATGATTTTGACGGCCACGGGTCTCCCTTTCCCCTAGACCATCTCCTTCACGGCTTCGACCAGCGCGGCCACGCCCGGGATAACGTAATTTTCCATGACCGGAGCAAAGGGCACTGGAACATTCAGCCCACAAACGCGCCTTACGGGTTTGTCGAGGTAGTCCAAGCCTTGCTCCATCACCTGCGTCGCAATCTCCGCTCCTACCCCGCAACGCGTGTAGCCTTCATGGCTGATAATCAGCCGGCCGGTCTTCTTCACGGATGCGAGGATGGTGTCGAGGTCCAAAGGAACAACCGTGCGCGGGTCCACCACTTCCACACTGATCCCCTCCGCCGCCAGGATTTCAGCCGCTTCCAGGGCTCGTAAGACCATGCGCGAGATCGCCACGATGGTAACCCCGGTGCCCTCGCGGCAGACCTTGGCCTGGCCGAAGGGAATCAGGTACTCCTCCTCGGGCACGTCGCCTTTGGTGTTGTAAAGCAGCTTATGCTCAATAAAGACCACGGGGGTATCATCGCGAATGGCGGTCTTGAGCAGGCCCTTGGCGTCGTAAGGAGTGGAGGGTAGCGCCACCTTCAATCCGGGTATGTGCGCGACCCACGCCTCCAGACTCTGGGCGTGCTGCGCCGCCGAGGAACGGCCGGCGCCTTCCTGGGTGCGGAAGACAACGGGAATGGTGGCTTGTCCACCCGACATGTAGCGCAACTTGGCGGCCTGATTGGCGACTTGGTCCATGGCAATAGTCAGAAAATCGTTGTACATGATTTCAGCAACTGGACGGAGTCCCGTCATCGCTGCGCCTACCGCGGCCCCGGCTATAGCCGCCTCGGACAGAGGCGTGTCGCGTACACGCTCCGCCCCGAATTCCTCCCACAGCCTCTGCGTGGCCTTGTAGGTTCCCCCGAACCGGCCGATGTCGAGACCGATGAGAAATACGCGCTCGTCACGAAGCATTTCTTCCCGCAGCGCGTCGCGCACCGCTTCTTTGTAAAAGAGCTGTTTCATGATTTCACCTTTCCACGGTCCCGCCGTCCCGGTTAGGGCTCAACATCCTGCAAAGCATCCTCGGGCTGCGGTGACGGACTGCGGCGCGCGAACTCCACGGCCGCCTCCAATTCCTCCTTCACCTGTTCATGAATGTTCACCATCTCCGCGGCCGACATCACCCCCTGCGCTTCGAGATATCGCTCGTAAAGAGGCAGCGGGTCCCGGGATTTCCATTCGCTGACTTCCGCCGGGGGCCGGTAGCTGGCCGGGTCACCCACATAGTGGCCTAACCACCGATAAGTCTTGCATTCCACAAGTGTCGGCCCTTCCCCTTGCCGGGCACGGTGCACAGCGGGAGCAACGCCCTGATAGACCGCGATCGGGTCGTTCCCGTCTACCGAGATTCCGGGGAATCCGAATGCTGCCGCTCGGGTGGAGATATCCTGCGTTCTCTGGTGGACGGTTTGGCGGGTGGAAACCGCGTAGAGGTTGTTTTCGCAGACGTAAATGACCGGCAAGTTCCACACCGCACCCAGGTTCGCCGCTTCGTAAAAGGCCCCCTGGTTGGACGCACCGTCACCGAAAAAGCAGACTGCCACTTGACTGGACTTGCGCATCCGGGCGGAAAGGGCCGCTCCCGTGGCGATGGGAACACCCGCGGCTACAATTCCATTAGCCCCCAGAACCCCCTTGGAAAAATCCGTGATGTGCATCGAGCCGCCCTTTCCCTTGCAGTAACCTGTGGTCTTGGCGAACAACTCGGCCATCATCCGGTCCAACCGCAGCCCTTTCGCAATAATGTGCCCATGGCCGCGGTGGGTGCTGGTGATGTAATCGTCTTCCCGCAGGCAGGCGCAGGCCCCGGCGGCAACGGCTTCCTGCCCAAGATAGGAATGGAGAAAACCGGGAAGTTCCTGCGCCATGAAGAGCTCCACGGCGCGCTCCTCAAAGCGGCGAATTTTCACCATGGTCCGATGCATCGCCTTCATTACCTCGATGCTTGGGAAACACTGCGGTTCAGCCGCCGAAACACAAGGCTCAGGATGATACACATTCCCTCCTTCGTTGCAGGTTGGTGGTGGCCTTCTTCCCGGTGGGCGCTACTTCCAGGGCCTCATCTTGCGGCTTTCGGTGCGAAGCGTGTCGGTTGTCAGGAATTGCCTTCCTGCCTTTTTCAGGACGTTTCGAGGCTCTCCGCTCTCGGGGCACCCTCCATTGGACTCATAGCCTTCAGTGCCCCGCCGTTACCTGCCTGGCCGGCGGAGAGTTGTTTTCCATCAGGCGTTGCGAAGCCGCCTCGTCTCTTTCCTCTTCGGCGTGGGTGACAATCTCATTTTTTTCATATGACCAGCGAGGCCACGGGGACCGGGGTGGGTTCTCCGCCGATGACCACGATGCCGGAATCGGTGACGTGCCACCCGCGCGCGCGGTCGGCGTCAAGGTCGTAGCCGATTTCCGCGTCTTCAGCAACGCTCACGTTCTTGTCGAGGATGGCGCGCCGCACCTTGGCATGACGGCCGATATCGCAGTTGTCCATAATGACGCACCCTTCCACCATCGCCCCCGTGTGCACGCGCACGCCACGGGCAAGCACGGAGTTGCGCACCACGCCTCCGGAGAGAATACATCCGCCCGACACGATGCTGTCGATGGCCTCGCCGCGGCGATTGGTCTCGTCAAAGGTGAACTTGGCGGGCGGGTCAGGGTAGCTGGTGCTGCGCAGCGGCCACTGCCGGTTGTAGAGGTTCAATTCCGGCTTGACGGCGCGCAGGTCCATATTGGCTTCGTAATAGGCGTCAATGGTGCCTACATCCCGCCAGTACGGAATGGAGCCCTTGGCCTCGCCGGGGATCTGGTTGGTCTGGAAGTTATAAGCATAGATGGGCGCGTTGCCGGCGAGCTTGGGCAGAATATCCTTGCCGAAATCGTGGTGACTGGCGGGGTCATTGGCATCGGCCAGGAGCAGATCCACCAGCGTGCGCCGCGAGAAAATGTAGTTGCCCATGGAGGCGTAAACCTGGTGGGGATCGCCGGGCATGGTGGGCGCGTTGGGGTTCTTTTCATGAAAGGCCAGGATGCGCCCGTCCTCCCCGGCTTCGATCACCCCGAACTCCGCCGAATATTTCCGCTCCACGGGGATGGCGGCCACCGTGACTTCCGCCTGCCGGTTCATGTGGAAATTAATCATGCCGCAAATATTCATGCGGTAGATGTGGTCGCCCCCGAAGATGGCCACCACGTCCGGGTCAGACTGCTGAATCAGGTTGATGTTTTGCAGGATGGCATCGGCCGTTCCCTGGTACCAGGTTTCATCCTCGGAACGCATCTGGGCGGGCACGGGAATGATGAAGTGGCTCTTCAGCAATCCGCTGAACTGCCATCCCTCACTCAAATGCTGAAGCAGCGACTGGCTGCGGAACTGGGTGAGCACATAGATCGAGTTGATTCCCGAGTTGATGAAATTGCTGAGCACGAAATCGATGATGCGGTACTTGCCACCAAAAGGAACCGCCGGCTTGGCCCGCTCCCGGGTCAGAGGATAGAGCCGCGTCCCCTTACCGCCGGCGAGTACGATGCCTAACACGCGGACGTGGTAGTGTTCTTCGGAGTGATGAAGGGGCTCTGATCGGGCAGTGTGCTTCTTCGGCATGGGACGCTCCTGGAACCATCGTCGGGCGGGATTTTATCAGAAGCCATCTCAGTTAAGGCAATCTAATTGTGATTAAATTTAATTGTGACCGAATGGCGGGCCGCGGATTTGCGGGCGTAGGGGAAACCTGCGGACGAGCCGCCGGGAAAGCCGGCGCGGTTCGCAAACCCGGGCATTCAAATCGATAAACTCTTCGCGAGCTCAATGCCCAGCCCACCTCTTGCCTGTTTACGCTTCACGGTAGGCCTCGCGACTTATCGCGCAAAACTCGGGGCGAGTGGTTCGCTACTCCTCTCTCGTAAGGATTCTTCATCCCCGGCTTTCTGCGGGTTTATCCCGGCGCACTAACCAATTTATTTTCAGATACTTATTGGGATAGCAGCAGAATCGCGCGCGAGCAGTCAGATAACTGGCTTTGTTTTCATACATTTATTGGGATGGAAGAAATTCGCGGGATTTAAGGAGGATTTTGTAGGCAAGAATAGATCTATCTCTTTTATTTTCAATAAGTAATAGTCAAAATTGGTTAAGTAGCTTATTTTTCAATAACTCATTGGGATATTGCATTTTTCAACAAAATTCGCCATTTGTTTTCAATAAGTTATTGGGAGCACTCTTCATTTTTAACATCTTTTTGTTTTTTCGCTCCCGCCATGATTTTGACGGACAAATTGGCGGTTTCACACCCTTGTTTCGACTCAAAACCATCGGGCTCATCTGACCCATTCCGCGTCATTTTAGTCCCCATGCTTCCGGTCCGAGGGGCGCCGATGGGCTTCGTGGTCTGGGGATAAGCGCTCGATCGTTCCGCCTACCGTCAAATGTATACTATATGAATACCCTTGTCAAGAGCCAAAACGATCATCAGAGCCTACGGCAGATTTACCGCCTCACATTGACTTTTCAAAAGTGAAAGAATACCATTCTGCCGGTCAGGGGGGTCAGCGGGCCTATCGAGAGTCCTTTTTCCTTGCTTATTGTCGCCTGCCCGGCAGCCGGGAATATGAAGGGATGGCGCTTCCATCACTAGGCGGCGCCCCGTGTGCAACCCGGAGCGAAACTTCCCTGGTGTCGATACCGACGGAGAATACAAGTGGAAACCCTGCAAAACCCCTTGCGAATTGGATACATTGGCGTTGGCCTGATGGGTCACGGAGCGGCAAAAAACATTGTGATGAAAGGCTATCCACTGGTGGTGCATGATCCGTACGCCCGGGATAAGGTTCGCGATCTGGTCGAGCGCGGCGCCAGCGAAGCGGCCACCCTCGCGGATCTCGCCGGCAAATCCGACGTGGTTTTCCTCTGCCTCCCCTCTTCGAAGGAGGTTGAACAGGTGGTTTATGGCGCGGACGGCCTGCTGGCAGCCAGCCGCCCGGGGATGATCATCGTGGATTCGACCACCGCCGACCCGCAGGTGACAAGAAAGATCGGGGCGGACCTTGCCGTGCGCGGCGTCCAGATGATTGATGCGCCCAATGGGCGGACCCCCAAAGAGATCGAGGCCGGGAAGGTGAGCACTTACGTGGGAGGACCCAAAGAAGCCATCGATCGCGTCATGCCGGTTTTCTCCACCTATGCTGACACGATTATCCGCACGGGCGAACTGGGCTCCGGCACCACCATGAAACTCATCAACAACTTTATTACCATCGGCACCGGCGCCCTGATCGCGGAAGCGCTGGCGACGGCGCACAAACTGGGGGTGGATCTCAATATCCTGGTGGAGGTTCTTTCCGCGGGCGGGGCCAACAGCGTGATGTTTCAATGGATGAAACCCTGGATCGTGGAGGGTGATGACAGCCACCTGCAAGGACCCTTCCGCATCGCGGCGAAAGACATCAAGCTCTACGCGCGACTGGCGGATTCAGCGCCCGCCATGAGCATTCTGGCCACGGCCGTGGTCCAGATCTATCAACTGGCCTTGATTCAGGGGCATGCCAATAAGAATATACCGGTGTTGCCGGGCATCCTGGCGGAACTGAATGGAACCAGCATTCATCCCCTTGATTGATGATGGGGGTGCGGTGAAAATCGTCGCCACCCCGCACGGGCACGGGACAAGAGTTGCAAAGCACAATTGAGAATTGCCAAATGTAGTGACAATTACGTGTGTAGCGCGGGCATCTTGCCCGCTGTCGCGTGAGCGTCCCGCTCCCGCCCAGTGCGCGGGCAGGATGCCCTCGCCACAGCGGGCAAAACGCCCGCGCTACGGATAAAGTGCTTCACTATATTTTGCGATCATCAATAAGATGAAATTACCAGAGCTGAGCTGACCCTGCACCGGGGAGGACTCTGCGATGGGAACCGGGTGCGCAAGGGAGAATATCAATGAGTGACGGTCAACAGTTTGTAATTTGGGTGGTGTTTGACATAAAACCAGAGGCCTTCGAAGAATTCTATCAAGCGGCGCTCGACGACTCAACGTGCTCGGTCCGGGATGAACCGGGATGCCTCCAGTTCGATGTTCTGTCGCCAACCGCCGGGGGCAACACCCTTGCCTTCTATGAGGTCTATAAGAGCAAGGACGCATTCGCTGCCCACATGGAAACTCCCCATTTCAAGAGATTCGCATCGGTGGCGGACAGGGCCCTCAGCGATAAACACGTCTCGGAATACTTCCGTTGGCAGGGAGCTGCCAAACCGGCCGCGAGTTGATGGGTTGGGAAATCGGCCGGCTCTGCCGGGGGCGCTGACATTCGCATTCCATTACCAGAACCGGGGAAGGTGGGACTATGAAACTGGCAACATTTGAATCCGGCGGTGCGCACCGGATCGGCACGGTTGACGTGGGGGCGGAAACGGTGACCGATCTTCAGCAGGCGCATGCCAAGCTGAAGGGCGCGGGCAGCCCCTTCTTTGTCGATATGATGGCCCTGATCGAAGGGGGAAAGGCCGCCACCAATCTCGCCGCGACGATTTCGTCCTCCGCGCCCGCCGAAGCGATTTTGCCCCTGGCCGGGGTGCGCCTGCTTGCCCCCATCCCCGTCCCTCCGCAAATCCGGGATTTCTTCGCCTTTGAACAGCATTTCAAGAACGTCAATGCCCAGGCGGCGCGATTGTTCGGGTCAACGCCGGAAATTCCCCACGTGTGGTACGAGTTTCCCCTGTATACGAAATGCAACCGTTATTCCGTCATCGGAACCGGCCAGGACGTCAAGAAGCCGAGTTATGCCGAGATTCTCGATTACGAGCTCCGAGCTCGCCTGCGTTCTGGGCAAGCGCGGGGTGGATATTCCGCGCGAGTCGGCATACGACCACATCTTCGGTTTCACCATTTTCAACGACGTGTCAGCGCGCGATTTCCAGATGCGCGAGCAGGTGGGCCAACTTGGTCCCGCGAAAGGGAAGGATTTTGACACGGGGAATGTTTTCGGGCCCTGGATTGTGACCCTCGATGAGATCGGGGATCCCCACAATCTGACCATGGTGGCGCGCGTCGATGGCGAGGAGTGGAGCCGGGGAAATTCGGGGGGCATGTACCACCGCTTCGATGCCATCATCGCGCATCTTTCCAGGAACCAAACGATTTTTCCCGGCGAGATTTTCGGGTCGGGCACCGCGGCCACGGGCAGCGGCCTTGAACAGGGCCGGTTCCCTCCCCTGGGCTCCGTGGTGGAGTTGGAAATCGAAAAAATCGGAATCATCAGAAACCGCTTTGTGGCCTGAGGGGGAGACGCGATGAGCACAGCCAAAGTTGTCGATGCGCATATTCACTTTTGGCAGCTTTCCAAGGGCTGGTCCACCGCCCTCGAGCCGCACATGACCATCCTGCTGAAGGATCATCTGCCGGCTGACCTCGAGCCCTGGATAAAGGCGGCGGGGGTCGCCCAGATCGTCGTGGTGGAAGCCGCCGAAACCGTGGAGGAATCGCGTTTTGTTCTCAGCCTCGCCCGCCAATATCCCTTCATCGCCGGAGTAGTGGGCTGGATCGACCTCGCGCCTCCGGACGTGAAGAGCGTTCTGGCTTCCATCAAGAACAATCCGCTCTACAAGGGCGTTCGGCCCTGTCATGACGACAACAAGACCATTCAGTGGATGAAAGACACGGCCTACGACAACGGATTCAAGGCGCTCGTCGATTTAAACCTGTCATTTGACGCGCTGATTCAAGACTTCAGAGAGCTGCCCTGCGTCATATCCGTGGCCGAACGCTTCCCGGACCTCCCCATCATTCTCGACCACTGCGGCAAACCCGACATTGCCAACAACATTTTCGCACCTTGGGCAGCGGACATCGACCGCCTGGCAAAACATCCCAATGTGGTCTGCAAATTCTCCGGACTTTTAAACCAGGCAAAGGCCGGCTGGACCCTCGAAGGCCTTCGCCCCTACGCGGATCACGTTTTGAATTGTTTTGGCCCGGAACGGTTGATGTGGGGCAGCGATTGGCCGCCCGCCCGCTTGACCGCGGAATACCCTGTAGCGTGGGAAGTCTGCCACCAGTTGCTGGCCCACCTGCCGGCCGCCGCGCAGGAAATGATTTTCGGAGGAAACGCGACTCGAATCTATCGCCTTCACAATTAATTTCCTGCGTTCTGATCGGGTTTATTCGCAAGACCGACTTGAAAAGTGAGGACTAATGCCGAGTATTTTCCTGGGAGGAGTTGCCATCGCCATTCTGGCGGGGTTTTTCAATGGCGTGTTTGTCCTGCCATTACGCTATGCCCGGAATTGGGGGTGGGAGAACACCTGGCTCATCTTCTCGTGCTTCGCGCTGATCTTCCTGCCCTGGTTGGCAGCATACCTGTTTGTGCCTCATCTACCCTCCCTCCTTCGCGCCGCCCCATCTGCGTTTTTTTTGCCCGGAGTAATCGCGGGAACTTTCTGGGGCGTCTCGATGGTGCTCTACGGATTGGGGCTCGATATGGTGGGCATTGCGGTGGGTAATGCCGTGGTGGCCAGCATGTCAGCAACGGCCGGCACGCTCGGTCCATTGATTGTATACGCACCGGACAAACTTCTGACCTCCACCGGGCTCGTTCTGATTGCGGCGATCATCCTTGTCGTGTCGGGAATTTACACCTATGGGAAAGCCGGAGCGCGAAAAGAGAAGGAATCAACGGGTCAGCAGGCGTCGGCGCCGCGAGTGCGCGGAAGCTTCCGGGCGGGCCTGACGATCTGCTTGATTACCGGGCCGATGGGGACGGTTTTCATTTATGGCATCGGCTCCAGCACCGGCTTACTGCACGCCAGCGCGGCGGCGGGCGCGAATCCGGTGTTTGTAGGCTGTGTTCCCATGGCGGTGACTTTCAGTGTCGGCTTCATTCCCAATCTGATCTATTGCCTTTACCAATTGCGCCGGAACCGAACCTTCCCGCGTTTCACCAGCGGTAGTTTCCTCCGCAATAGTCTCCTGGCTTTTTCCATGGCGGCCAGTTGGTTCATTGGACTCCTCCTGTGGGGGGCGGCCGCCGTCAAGATGGGCCGCCTGGGGCCTTCGATCGGTTTCGGCCTTTTTGTGAGCGGAACGGTTCTGTTCGCAAATTTCCTGGGGTGGCGGGCGGGCGAATGGAAGGGCGCGAGCGCCAGTACGGTGCGGGATTTTTTGAAGGGCATGGTCCTCGTAGTGCTGGCGATTTTCGTTATCGCCTTTGGGGCTCATTAATACAAATCTAGAGCAGCACAGCCCCTACGTAAGGTTCAATCTTGCCCTGCGCGGCAATCATTTCGGTTGAGGAGGCAAAGATGAAAAGAGTGGGTTTCATTCTGAAGGTGAAACAAGAAAAGATCGAGGAGTACAAAGAATGGCATCGAAACGTATGGCCGGAGGTGGTTGAGGCCCTCAAGCGGAACGGATGGCATAACTACACTTTGTTCATGCGCCCGGATGGTTTACTGTTCGGTTATTTTGAAACGCCTGAAAATTTTGAGGCCGCGCTGGCCGGCATGGCGACGGAACCTGCCAGTTTGAAGTGGCAGGAATTCATGAAGCCTTACTTTGAAGCCCTCGAGGGCAAGCGTCCCGACCAGAGCATGCTCGAACTTGAGGAAGTTTACCATCATAATTAGTAAATCGGGTCGCCAGGCCCAGGTAAGTCCAGCGATTCGAGTCATATTGGATCCCTCCGAGGCGCCAGGGCTGGCCGCCTCTCCCTGAGCATTGACGCAATGATAATCCAGTGCCGCTTGCGTCGCAACCCATTCCAAAGAGGCCAATTCCACCCCAAACTTCCGCCCCGGGGGCTTCCTGGCAGCCAGGGATATTCCGATTTTTGCGGTTATAGTTCATCAGGAACGGGGGTTGTGGAGTCATACTTGCTCGCTCCATAGGTGGCGTTGGGTCTTTTTCAGCGCCCCCCGGTTCGAAGCCTGTCCGGTACGGTTCTCACCCATCAAGTCTCGTGGGACTGGAGGATGAGGTATAAAAGGTCGGTCCAAATGCCCCGCAGACTCGACTTCAAGTTGATTTTTTCGCTCACCATTCTGATCGTAGCGATCAGTTGTATCAGTGGGTATCTTAATATCCGAATGCAAAAGGACCGGCTGGTTGAGGCCATGATCCTGGGCGCGGACCAGCTTTCGCGCAGCATTACCAGCGCCACCTGGCATGCCATGCTCGACGACGACCGCAAAGCCGCGTACGAGATGATGCGGGTCATCGCGGACAAGCATGGAGTCGACCGGATCCGCATGTTCAATCGGGAGGGCAAGCTGGTGTTCTCGACCGATGCGCAGGAGAAGCTGGGCCTCACCAGTCCCTCCAATGATGTTTGCATCAGTTGCCACGGCGCGACGCCGGTCCTCACCCGGCCGGCAGTGGATTCGCGAGTGCGCTACGCCACCTCACCGGACGGGATCAAGACTCTCAACATCGTTACCCCCATTCATAATGAGCCTTCCTGCAGCAATGCCAGTTGTCACGCTCATCTGGCCAGCACCAAAGTCCTCGGAATCCTGGACGTGGCGCTGCGGCTGGACCCGGTTCAGCGACAGACCCGGGCCGTTACCCTCCAGACGATCCTTTCGACGGTCGTTGTGGTCCTCATCGGAGCGGCGTTCGTCATCCTCTTTACGCGGCGTTTCGTCGCCACCCCCATCCGCGAAGTCATTGAGGGGACGAAGGCGCTGAGCGCCATGCAACTCGACCGCCCCCTGCAAATTCCCCGCCGCAGTCAGGAGCTGGACGAACTGGTGGACTCGTTCAACCGCATGCGCGAGCGTCTGAAATTAGCCGTTGATGATTTGAATGAAATGCAGCAGACCCTGGAGAGCAAGGTAGAGGAGCGCACCGAACAATTGCGGGCCGCCCACCGCAAACTGCTCCAGGCGGACCGGCTGGCCTCGCTGGGTCAATTGGCCGCCAGTGTGGCCCACGAAATCAACAATCCCATTTCCGGTGTGCTGAATCTCTCCACTCTGCTCGAACGGCTGATGGCCGACGGGACAATTCCTCCCGGCCGCGAGGCCGAATTCCGCAAGTATCTCAGCCAAATCTCCGCAGAAACCGCCCGCGTGGGGCGAACGGTTACCGACCTTCTGGCTTTTTCCCGCCGCTCCAAACCCCAGCGCGTTCCCGGCGATTTGAACAAACTCGTGCGCAGCACCTTGCGCCTGGTGGGCCACAAACTGGCGCTCATGAATGCGGCGCCTGCTCTGGAGTTACAGGATGGCCTGCCCCTCATCGAGTGCGATCCTTCGCAAATCCAGCAGGTGATTCTCAACCTGATTTTGAATGGGGCGCAGGCGATGCACCCCAAAGGCGGCGGGGAATTAAACATCCGCACCCGCCTGCTCCCCGACGGCGAGAACGTGGAACTGGCGGTGCGCGATTCGGGCGAGGGCATTGCCCCGGAAAACCTCGCGAAGATTTTCGACCCCTTCTTCACCACCAAGGCCGAGGGGAAGGGCGTGGGTTTGGGACTGGCGGTGCTTTACGGAATCGTAAAGGCTCATGATGGCGAGGTGGAAGTGGCCAGTCAGCGGAATGAGGGCTCCACTTTTTCGGTCACCCTCCCCCTCAAAGCCAAAAGCGGCGCTGCCGGAGAAAAGGATGTCCATGTCCATGCGGAATGAAGACGGAGAGTCATTATCATGAAGAAGGTCTGGCCCATTCTGGTGGTGGACGATGAAGAAGTCATGTGCGAATCGATGGCGGCGTGGCTGCGCGAGGACGGTTATCGCGTGGACACCGCGCCCGACGGCCAAACCGCCATCGAGCTTGCCAAATCGACGGACTTTGCCATCTGCTTCATCGATCTGAAAATGCCGGGGGGGATGGACGGCATCGAGACCATGATGGAAATTCACCGCATCCGCCCGGAGGCTTCGATCATCATTATCACCGCCTACGCCACTGTGGATACGGCCATCCAGGCCATGAAAGAGGGCGCGCAGGAGTACATCGTCAAGCCCTGCCATCCCCAGGAAATCTCCCTGCTGGTTTCCCGCCTTCTCAAACTCAAGAAGCTGCAAAGTGAAAATGCCATCCTGCGCAAGAAAATCAGCCGCCAGTACCGCCACCGCGACATCATCACCAAGAATCCGCGCATCGAAGAGATCCTCGCGCTCACCCGGGAAATCTCGAGCATCCGCAGCACCGTGCTGATCTGCGGAGACAGCGGCACGGGGAAGGAACTGGTGGCGAGGGCCATCCACTACTCCGGGGAGCGCGCCGACAAGCGGTTTGTGAGCGTCAGTTGCGCCGCGCTGACCGAAACCCTGCTGGAAAGCGAACTGTTCGGCCATGAGAAGGGCGCCTTTACCGGAGCCGAAGGGCAGACGAAAGGCAAGTTTGAGCTGGCCGACGGCGGCACCATCTTCCTCGACGAAATTGGCGACATCTCACCCAAGCTGCAGGCCGATTTGTTGCGAGTCCTCCAGGAGCGGCGGTTTTACCGGGTGGGCGGCACGGAAGAGGTGAGCGTGGATGTGCGGGTGATCGCCGCCACCAACAAGAACCTGGCGGAGGAAGTTCAGCAGGGGCGCTTCCGCGACGATTTGTATTACCGGCTCAATGTGATTGAGATTCGCATTCCACCCCTGCGCGAACGGCGCGAAGACATTCCTCTGCTGGCCGAACACTTTGTGGAGCGGATTGCCTCCGAGCTGGGAAAAGACATCGCGGGAATCTCGGCGGGCGCGCTCAAACTGCTGATTGAGCACGATTGGCCCGGCAATGTGCGCGAACTGGAAAACGTCATCGAGCGCGCCATCGTGACTTCTCATAATGGCACGCTACTAGAGAGCGATTTCACCTGGCTCAATCAGCGCAGCGGCCCCGCACAGAGCTGGGAGGTTCCCGACGTTCCCCTCGCCGAAATGGAACGCCGCGTCATTCTCGCCGCCATGGAACGCAAGAAGGGCAATGTCCGGGAGGCGGCCGCCGCCCTCGGAATCGACCGCTCGACGCTCTACGACAAGCTCAAACGCTACGACATTCCACATTGAAGCGAAGTGTGCCCCGGCGTTTAACTTGCTTATCATAAGGCTGGCGACTAAGCTAGGCAGCTTTGAGGAATAAGAGGGCGAGGAGCAAGTGTCCGACAGGGAAGACTTTCAAGACATAATGGCTGAGGAGACTGCACGGGGGCGGCGCCAGCCGAAGAAGGCCGTAACTCTGGCTCGTCAACGCATGATTCGAAGAGTGGCAGATTTGCTCGCTAATCCGGGCTGCGAGAAGCGAACTTTTCTTGAGGTTATTCGCGAGTACGGGATAAAAGAGGAATCGCGCGAGTTTCTTCAATTGTGCGAGTTGTGGGACGCTCGGCACAGCTAGCAGCAAGAGTCGCCTGCTCAGCCTTCTTTATGCGCTTGTCCTGTTCCTCGGGGGAAAGGGTTGAAAGGTGGCGGGACACGATCTTTGTAAACCGGTTGGAAAACTCCCTGGCGCTAATCCGTTGGCTCTTTTTTGACATCTTCATTCCCCGCTTCTCACACCCTTGCATAGCATAGTTAGTCACAGCACATCGTAGCACGGCCAGTGCAACTCCAACAAGGGTTACGTTTCCCAGGGTTACGTTTTCCTACCCCTTGCGTACAGCGAACTTCCGCTCGAAAACTCACCCTTCCAAGAACGTTGCCGCAAGCACCGCATCCCAGTCCGCTTCGGGCAGGGCGTCCATAAGTTCCGGCATCAGGGTTCCGCCATCCGCCAGGCAGTGCGGTGCGTTGGGCGCGGAGAGTTGGAGTTGCAGGCGGTCGAGTTCCCTGGCGAGCCATCCGGGCACTTCTTGACCGCGCAGCAGGTGACGAAGATCGGCAGAGCCACGCGGGCGAACCTTCAGGTACCAGCCCTTCTTATCCCCGCCCGTGGCCACCAGCGTGCCCTCCATCGGCGCTCGAACCCGAATCTCATGACCGTTTTTCTTCATCCGCCAGGCGATGCCGTTGCTCTCAATTTCGCTCCCCTTGGCAGGCAATTGGACGGAATCGGGGCGGCCAATCAGGTGATGGGCGAACTCATCGAGGCCTATGGTCAAGGTGCCGTCATCCTCCCAGCGCACCCAGGTGTGGCCCCGATGGTAGAGCAGGTTATCCGAGAAGTTAACGCCCACATTGGACGGGCAGTCTCTTGCCGCCAGCGCCGCGAACTCTGCGTATTGGGCGCAATGGCGGCAGTCGAACGCGTTGGGGCAGATTCGATTCGCCACCCGGCCCGCCAATTGGTGCCGGCAGCAGCGCTCCGCTTCCGGAAGTTCCGCGAAGTTCAGCCGCCAGCACATCTCGGCCGTGCGATTCTCGCGGAAAGCTGAGGCGGTGCGCCAAACCGCCCGCATCACGGTGGACGCGATGGTGCCAACAACCGCGGCGAACAAGGTAAGAAAGATGATATGGCCCGGGCTCCAATGAAATCCATCAACCCACGGAAACATTTTTATCCGCTCCCTTCGCTTCACCGAACAACGGCAAGTAGCGATATGACAAAGAATAAAGAATCACCCCATAAGCGATCACGCCGGTGAAGGTGGCCACCTCCTGCCAACTGGGGATGTATTGCAGGAAATCGTCGAACGCCAGGGTCGGCAAGGCGAGGGTTTGCACGGTGAGCACGAACCGGTTGAGCAATACTCCGCCGCAGGCCAGAGCCGCGCCGCATAGCACCCAGCCGAGTTTCCCCGCGGTCCAGGGCAGGGTGAGAAGAATCGCAGGGAGCAACCCCAGGGGCAGGATCTCCAGAAAAAGGAGCGCCGAACCAAAGGGCTGATAGGCGTAGAAATCCCAGGGAGAAAAGCCTACCGCCGGCGAAGTAATGTTGAGCCAGACCAGCGTGTCGAGGGCTTTCGCCGCGATATAAACGCTCAGCAGAACCCCGGAGATAGACCCCAACTTTCGGAACACGCGGGGCTCGACTAACCGCCTTCCCGTCAGGGTTTCTACGGTGGCCGTCACCAGGATGAGAAAACTCGGCCCCGCGGCGATGGCGGAGAGGATAAAGAGAAAGAACGTGGACGGCCAGATGGCAAATCCCTGGCGAAAAGCAAAGGGGCGCCCGCGCAACACTCCGTAAAGTCCTCCCAACGATCCCTGGTGGAAGAAGGAAAGGAAGGCGCCCACGCCGGCGAGTACCGGAACCAGCTTGTGAAGCTGATGCTCAAAAATCAGGAACGACGGCACCTTGCGCAACTGGCGGTTGCGCAAGAGCACGGGCAGGTATTCCAGAATGAGCACGAACAGGTAACAAGTAATACAGAACGTAACCTCGGTGAGCATCGAGTGGGTGTTGGGGTGCCAGAAGGTAAACCAGGCGCGCAGGGGCTGCCCGACATCCACCATCAGTACGGCCACGGCGCCGCTATAGCAAATCAGCCCCACCACCACGGCGCTGTTCAGGATGGGTTTGAGGTCTTCCTGCTTGAGAAGGTAAACGAGGAAGCCGGTGAAGAAGGCGCCGGCGCCCATGGCGATCATTCCCAGGTCCAGATAGATCCACATTCCGAAAGCGAATCGATTGTCCATGTGGGTCTGGTTCAGGCCATAGTAAAGACAGAGCCCCGCCGCATAGATTCCCAGCGCCATCAGGGCCACCCAGGGAACAAGCCAGGCCAGGAAACGCAGCGTCGAACTGCGCTCGGCGCCGCGGGCAATCAGACGCCGGTCAAGAACAAGCAAATCAGCCATGCTGGGCCTCCGTGGCGTGATCGGAATCGCGCTCCGCCAGCGCTCTCACCCAAGCCTCCTGGGATTTGTAGTAAACCTTGGGCTCTGTGCCGAGGCGCGCCAGCAGCCGGAAGGCGTCCGGCGAATGCGCTGCGGAATATACGGGATCGTTCTGATCCGCCAGGTTGCCGAAGAGGATGGCCCCGGTGGGGCACGCTTCCGCGCAGGCGGGGATGTAATCCGCCGGATCGATTTCGCGCTTCCCCGCGGCGGCGGCTTTTTCCTGGGCGCTGTGCAACCGCGCGGGGCACATATTGCACTTCTCCACCACCCCGCGCATGCGGACGGATACGCCCGGATTGAGGCTTTTCTCCATGCCCGCCGGCCACGCCGGATCCCACCAGTTGAAGTAGCGGGCATGAAAGGGGCAGGCGGTCATGCAGTACCGGCAGCCCAGGCAGCGTTGCGGCATCTGCATCACGATGCCGGTGCCCTTGTCCACCTCCACGGCTTGCTGCGGGCATACACTCACGCACGGCGTATCCTTGTCGCAGTGCATGCAGGCGATGGGAATAAACGCCTCGCGGCGGGCCGCTCCCTCCATGCCGTTCGAAACCTTGCGAACCAGCATGGGCGTCAACCCGGTTCGAGGCGTGGCACGCGCCGCAGCGGGCGGAACGTTGTTTTCCGCCGCGCAAGCCACCATGCACGCGCCGCAGCCGGTGCAGCGGTCCAGGTCAATTACCATTCCGTAGCGCGTACTCATGCCTGCCTCCCAGCCGGGGGCTCACGCAAATTCGACTCCTGGTACAGTTTTGTGGCCAGCGGCGGAAACACCGGCGGAGCCCATCCCGCAGCCCAATTGGCGGCGTGCCCGGCAGGGTTCTCGCGGGGCCATTCCTTCAATGCGCACCGGAATTTGCCGGCCTTGGGTGGATCGCCCATCCACACCGCGCCCTTGCGGAGTTGCTCTTCGAAATGCTCGACCGAATCGAGCTTCGCAACATCCATTGTTTGCTCTCCGTGGACGGTTCCCTGCCGGGCGCGGAAAATCTCCTCGCAACGCGCGTGGATGACCTTGTCCACCGCCGGCATGGCGGGATCAATTTGCCGGAGGAACTGTGCGGCGCTGCGAACTTCGGGAGGAGGCGCCGCCAGGCTCTGGGAAATGGCATACGTTTCGCGGGCGGAAGTGGGCGGCGTGGGCACGTCGGCAAGCTCCTCCAGAAATCCGGGAGCGGGCAGCAGCCAACCGGCGCTCGATCCGCCGCCATCCCATGCCGCGAAGCGAAACACCTCGGCATCTTTTGGCGCAGCAAATTCCCAAGGCGCCGTCGAGTCGATCAGCACGGCGCGATAGGGGCCGGACACGGGTTCAGCCGGAGCAGATGACGGACGGTCGTCCCTTTTCCTGACGATCCCGCCGGCCGCCGCCACCGCACCCAACAAGACATTGAGAGCGGCGATGGCCGGGTCGCCGTCGGCGGCAATAACCACCACCGGCCGCTTCTCCACCATCTGGAGCGCCAGATCGTGAATCGCCCCGGTGGCAAGCCCCGTCGCCGCCGCGGCTTCTTCGAGCGTCAACGGCGGCATGGGGCCCTGCGCAGCCACCCGGTGCTCTTCGAGCATAACGCGCGCCACGCCCGCGGCCAGTGCGGATTCGCTTCCCTCCCGAATGGGAATCCATCGCCACGCGCGCGCTGTGGTGCGCGAGAGTGATGGTTCGATCTGGATCAGGCGCAGTTCGGGATCGGCGGCGCCGGCTGCCCGCTCGCTCCAGAGCCGCGTGAAGCGCCCGGGAATTCCCCATCCATCCAGAAGCGGCGCGCCAAAACTCGCGATGGTGCGGGCGTTCTCAAGATCGTAGCCGAGTGCAGCCACGGGGACGCCGCTCCATTGCGCGTAAGGGGCAAGCGCCTGTCCCTCGGCGCTCAGCAGGGGTTGGTAGCTCCCACGCTGCTTGCGGGCAAAGGCTTCATAAACCGACGAAGCAGCCCTTCCCGGCCGGCCATCGATGATGGCGATGAGTCCCTCGCCGCAGGCCTTCTGAAAAGCTGCCTGGGCTTCCATCCAGGACGCCGCGCGCCCGTTGTGGCGCACTTCGCGCACCCTGCGGGGATGCCAGTTCAACTGGTGAGCGGCAAACGCCAGGGGACACAGGGCGCCCCTCGATAGCGGATGACGGCGCGCCCCCGCCACCCCCACCGGAATCTTCGCCGCCTTGCGCACCCGCATGCCGCAACCCGCGTCACACAAAGTGCAGGTGGACAGCAGCGTCTCCACCGGCCCGTGCGGCGGCTGCGGAATCCAGGGAAAGTTCTGCGTCCAGATGGAGACATCGCTCAACAACTTCCACGGCACGGGAGTCAGCACCAGCCCCGCCACGGCTCCGGCACCGCCTAGCAACAAGTCTCGTCGGCTGAACTTCATCACGGCTCCTTTACTACTGATGACAACCGAGGCAGCCCACCTCGACGTGGCGGCGGCGATGGCAGTCTTCGCAATCGCTCATGGTCATGCCGTCTCCCGGCGCGCGCCCCAAGCGGGACATGGAATGCCCCCAGATATCGCGGCTGTAACCGCTGATGCGGTTTTGTTCGTAAACGCGCGGCTGGTCCGTTTCCCCGATATTCCCGTGGCAGTCCTTGCAGGCCAGGCCGGCGCGGCGGAGGTGAATGGCGTGGGAGAACCAGACGTTGGAGGGCTGCCGGGAATAGACCAGCCAGGGAGTTTCAACGGCGGGCTTGATATAGCCGTCCACGAGGCGCGCTTCGGCCGGCGAGGTTCCCATCTTTTCGGCGTGGCACCCCGCGCAGGTTTCATTCCCGGCGATGCCGCTGAATTGGCCGTCACTCCCCAGCACATGGCAGGAGTCGCATTGGGTGAGGCCGGATTTGGCGCTGTGGGTCTGGTGGCGGAATTCCAGAGGCTGCTGCCGCTGGACGTAGAGAGCGTGCGGGAAAGCGGTCCAACCGGTCAGGATGGCAAGTCCCATCCCCAGCCCAAGGATAAGAAGGTTTCTTCTCACGGTTAATCCTTTGCTCCCCAATGCGTGTTGGAAAAAAAGTGTTGGAGCAAACACACCAGTTGTGGACGGGACAGCAACTGCCCCACGCCGCGCACGGGGTGGCCGCCATCGCAGCTCAAATTGAGGGTTTCATGGATTTCATGGGCCAGGCGTTCCCGCTCTTCGGCTTGCCAGGCCGCCGCCCGGGGCCCGCTGATGAGGCCGACCTTCGTTCGCTCCGGCAGTTCCCACCCGGCCAAGAGCCAGCCCGAGCCAAAGGGGTCGGCACTGATGCGCCGGGAATCACTGCGCAGGCAGCCATTGACTTTTTGAATCAACAGCGGGTTGGGGAAGGTCATGGGCCATTCCACGCCGTGGACGGTCAGCGCCACCACCGGGCAGTGGGTGCCATGCGTGGTGACGAACGTTACCCCGTCAACGCTTCCCACCACATCGGCCAGAAAAGCGTCAATTCCGATGTGGCACAAGCCGGACTCCTCGGCCGCCATCCAGAAGTGATTTGCCGAGTAAAGCAGGTCAGGCGGTGCGGCGTGAGCAGCCTGCCGCCCCCCCAGCGCCAGATAGGAGTCGCAGTAGCGGTAGCCGCCCGTCGAGCAGCGCGAGAGTTCCGACTCGCTCACCGGAATTAGCCGGGTGGGGGATGATGCCGCACAGTACTGCACGTCAACTTCTTCCAGGCGCGGGCAGCGCTCCCGCCCCGGCTCATCGTGGGGGGCGAGGCCGCAGCGGGGATACTCCGTGGAGGCGCAACGGCCCGCGCCCGATGCTCCGGGCCCTTCCAGGATCAATTTGCGGGCCGGAGCGGCATGGCAGTACAACGCGCGACCTTCTTTAAGAAATGGACAGGCCATGGTCTCACTCTTTGCTGCGATTGTTCTCTGCCGGCTTGCCGGAAACTGGTTTGGCAGGCACGCCCCCGTCCGCCATGGTCACTCCCAGCCCAGGCACGGAACGGCCGTATCGCAACATAGCCTCCAAATCCTCGTCCCGGGTGGCCACGCTGTGCTTTTTGCGCCGGATCGCCAAATCCCAAAACAGCGCGTAACCTACAATCAACAGCGCCAGAACCACCACGGCGCCCAGCGCAATGTTCGTCACATTCAACCAAAAAACCCAATCATCTTTCGGCATTTCAGGACTCCTCCTGTCAGCAAAGAACAAGCTTCCTGCCTAGTGAATGCAAGTTCCCTGCCATCGCCTGTTTTGAGCAATTTACGCGTCGTAACCCGGTGCGAGTTGCCGGATTTCCCAACGCCGTCGTCGGAATTCCCGACAAGCTCGCAAGGCCGGGAATGCCTTGCAGAGGGTCAGGCTAAGCTACCCTCCCTGAGCCCCGCCATCAGGTGTTCATCCGGAGGAAAACCCCATCAGGCTCCGGCCGCCGCCAGCGGGCAATAGGAGAAGTTGCCGTCCCCGGGTATAATCCTCGCATTGCGGAGGGCCGAAAATGAAATTGGGAAAAGCTGCTTTGGGAAAAGCTGCTTATGTTTTCGCCGGATTTGTCTTCTTGGCAGTGGTGGGGACCTGGTTTTACTTCAACACAAGAAAGTCGAATGCCGCCGCGCCCAGTCCTGCTGCCCACTCCTCACCCGCATCGGTCGCCGACTCGACCGGCGCACCGCCGACGGTGGAACAGGTCAACCCCGAGCAAGTCACGGAAAAGGTCTCCAACTTTCTGGGCAAGCTGACCCCCGGAGGAACTGCGGACGCGGCGCACCACGAGCGGAATTATGTGGTCTCTTACCAGGTGGATTTCCTCCGGCCCACACCCCAGGGAACGGCGCCAGAGGAAGGCCTGTCCTATGCCGAGTTGCGCGAACGGGACATGGATAAGATGCCGCCCTATGTCTACTACGGGGAAACGGTGACGGGAAAATACGACCCCGCCCATCCGGGGGTGATTGCGGTCAGCGCGAGCATTGGCGGAAAGGAAGTCAAAGGGTATGTTGATGCCGCGAAGCTCTGGCTGGAGCCTGACCTGCATGCTCCGGCGAGTGACCGCTACATGGCGGTGGTGGAGACGACGTCAGTGCGCGTGGTGCCCGACCCTTCCAGCCCGGCGGTGCTGACGCTTTTGCAGGGCGAAGTGGTGGACGTGGTGGGTCAACTCAATTTTCAAGGGCAGGATTGGATCAAGGCGCGCTTCAATGACCCGGAGCGGCCGCGCTACGGATTCATTCCCGGAAGCGAGATGCAGCCCCTGACGGTCGGCGCCGTCAATCAATCGGCGGTCGCACAGGAGGAGATCCCCAAACGCATTCGCAGTTCAGATCTGACTTTTTCGGATGCGGACCGCCAAAGGCTTTCCCGGAACGGGTTCTATATTGAGAGCATTCCGGCAAAGACGGATCTTTATGTGGACGACATGGCCGATCTGTATTCGGACTCGGCGGCGGGGGAGCAAACGTTCGTCACCACCGATATTTTCCTCCACTCCTATCATTTGATCTTTGACCGGATGCTTCAGGACATCGAAGAGAAGAAGTTCCTGCCCGACGCCACGACGCTTTCCAAAGTCCTGGCCATCACGGCGGATACCGAGGTGAAGCAAGCGCCCACTGCGGCGCCCGCCGTGCATGAGGCCCTGCTTTGTGATCTGCTCTATTTTTCGGTGGCCGCCAAGCTGCTCGATCCTTCCTTCGTAATTCCCGCCGTCATTCGCCCGCGGGCGGAGGCCCTGGTGGCGCGCATTAATGCAGGGGGAGGCGCACTGCCTTCCGCCCATAATTTCCTGGGACTCGGCCAGGAGGATTTTACTCAATACAAGGTTCGCGGGCATTACGACAAGAATCCGGCGCTGCGCCGATATTTTCGCGGCATGATGTGGTACGGCCGCTACAATTTTCTGCTCTCTGACCAGACCCAGACGCTCGCCGCCATCCTGCTTCCCCACCTGGTGGACGAGACGGACGCGCAAGGCAAGTTCGACAGCGTGGACAAGCAGGTTACCTACCTGATCGGCCGGCAGGACAAATACTCGCTGGCCCAGTACCGGTCCGTCAATCGCCAGGTTTTTGGCATGGAAGCCCCCACCGCCCGTGATCTCAAGGAAAACCTGGCGAGCCACCTTGCGGCGTTTCAACAGGCCGCCTGGAAGGATCTTCCCCAACCCCGGATTGTCTCCGTGCAGACGGGAACAGGCTTGAACCCGGAGGAGCGCCTGCGCGAGACGGCGGGCTTCAAATTTCTCGGGCAGCGTTACGTGCTGGATGCTTTCATCCTCAGTCAATTGACTTCGCCCGCCGTGGGGGACGACCACAATCCGCGCAATCTTCCCTCGGCGCTGGACGTGATGGCGCTGCTCGGCTCGAAGGCAGCAGCGAATTTACAGCAGAAGGAGCAACAACAGCACCACTGGGCCAACTATGACCGGCAGATCTCGAAACTCCGGGGCGACACGGAAGCGCAACTGGCCAAGCCTGCGACTTTTTATGAGCAGTTCCTGTACGGGCTTGAAACCCTTTTTCTTCCCACCTCGAGCGAACAGGCTTTCGCGCGGGGCGAGCCCTGGCAGTACAAGAATCTGAATTGCGGCCTCGCCTCCTGGACGGAGCTCAAGCACGACACCATCCTTTACGCCGAGCAGTCGGCGGCGGAAATGGGCGGGGGAGAGGAATTCGAAATTCCCCCTTACGTTCCGCCCGGGCCCAAAGGTTACATCGAGCCCAACCCGGCCTTCTTCCATCAAATGACCGTGTCGATTGACCAACTGCTGGGGGTGCTGAAGAACTCCGACTATATCCCGGATGAATACGTGGATAAATTCACGCGCTTCCGGGATCTGACCTATCGGTCGGAACTGATCGCGCAAAAGGAGGTTTCGAGTGTGCCCATCACCCGCCAGGAATACGATTGGATCAAAGATCTCCGCTATGGATTTGACCGTTCGCTGCTTCTGCCGCGCGGCGCGGACATGATCAAGGACAGCTCCCTTTTGCAAATGGCACTGGTGGCGGATGTGGCCACCGATACTGTGGCCGGGCGGGTACTGGAAGAAGGGGTGGGCACGCCCCAAAGGATCATCGTGGTGGTGAAGGATGCCTACGGTGGAACCCGCCTGACGGTGGGTTACGTTTACTCCTGGTACGAGTTCATTTCCACCCGGCGCTGGGATGATGCCGAGTGGAAGAAGATCATTTATGAAGGCGACGCGAAGGCAAGGGAGCAGCAAGGCGTCACTCCGCCCGCGTGGTATTCCACCTTCTCGAAAAGTCAAGGGGGAGCACTCTGATGCCGAGGGACGGCGCAACCGCGACCAATTGCGATGAACTGACCCCTCACCCGTCCCGAAGTATCGGGACGCCCTCTCCCCACGGGAACGGGAGAGGGTGGGAAATGCATTTCCTTCTCCCTTGGGGAGAAGGTGGCCGAGGGACGAGGTCGGATGAGGGGTTTCGTACTCCGTAAATTGTTTGCTAAAAAAACCGGAAATTATGAGCTTGCATTGCAGGGGCGCGGCGGCTCTTTTCATTCTCCTCACCATCCCGGCGGGGGTGCGGACGTACCACTACTCCTGGTGGAGCGATAACCCTGCGCCCTATCTCGAGGCGATCCACGAGGCGAGTCCAGCCACGCCGCCGCTCCGGCTGGCGGGCCAGCGGATTCGCGCCGGCATTGTGACCCATCATTTTCTCGCCAGCACCTTAATGGTGAGGTTTTTTTCCACCCTGCGCGCGGGTTCCGCCCCGGACACCATCATTCTGATCGGCCCCAATCACTTTCACCATGGCTCGGCCAACATCAGTTTCTCTTCCCTGCCCTGGAAAACTCCTTTCGGCATTGTGGAAACGGACCCCGCCATCGTGCAGCAGGTCAAAGCCGCGACGCGTTTGCCGGAAGACCCGGAAGCCTTCACCGGGGAGCATTCCGTGGGCGTGCTCATTCCCTTCCTGAAATACTACTTCCCCCGCAGCCGCGTCGTTCCCATCCTGGTGGACGTTAACGCGCAGCAGGGCCGGCTGGAGGATTTGCGCCCCGTCCTTTCCAGGTTGCTGGAAAATCCCCAGGTGCTCGTGGTGCTGAGCATGGACTTCTCGCATAACTCCACCGCCGGCGTCGCCGACTCCCGGGATGCGCAGTCCGAGCAAGTCCTTGCTGCCCTCGAAATCAGCAAGGCGGGTGGATTGAATGTGGACTGCCGGAGGGGACTGTGGCTGCTTCTCGCCTCACTCCACGATCAGGGGCCGATGAAGGTCGAGATCGGCGAACACACCAACTCCGCGCGGCTGACCGGAAATCCCCTCCAACCCGACGTGACCAGCTATTTTTCCGTTTACTTCCTGCAATAGGGCTGGATTTCCCCGCCTGGGGGCGAGTGCCGAGGGCTTCAGGAGCGCCCGCATTTCGAACGACACCCCAACGGCTAGTTGACAATCCTTCACAAACTCCTATTGTGCTGATATAATTCTTGAGGTATCGTTCTCGGGTTACGACTCTGTGTGAGCCCTGATCATAGTCAGATTGTGCTTCGCGTTCAGGTAGGCAAGCGGGAAAGTCGCGGCGGGAAATGTTAAGAGATTTTAACAAACATTTATCGCCCTTCTTAAAACCTCAATGCAGCTTATGTGCATCTCAGCCTGCGGTGGTTTGAAAGTACGCGCCTAATCCGGAACATCAACGCATCCGGGAGCTTTGGGAATTGGCGTGGAGCGCCAGCGCAGGTTCCGCCGCTGTTCGCACGGTAAGCAGAGTGCGGCCAGGAACGGTGAGTGCGTGGATTTCTGCATCGGAAAGCTATCCGCAACCAGGTCTGATCTTGTGCCTTGGCTGATGCTGAATGCTGAAAGCTGAGCGCCGATAGCTGCGACAAGAGTCCGTCCATCCCCCCGCCGCGATTCGGAGTGGGAAAGGCGCAGGGCCGCAAGTGCCTGACGTCTGGCTCGCCCCCGGGCGGAGGGGATTGCGTCAGAAAGAAATTTGCTTGGGAAGGGGCCACGTGAAGTGAAGCCAATACACACGTTCCTGTTCGTTGCCTTATTGATGGGACAGTCGGGGATGGCACAGACCACTCCCGCCCAAAATCCGCCCGCTCAGAATCCGCCCACTCAGGATAATAAAACCGCCACGACGGACAACCCTGCCGCGCCGGACAATAACCAGAAGACGGGCATCTTGCACAAGCTGGACCCCTTCGGTCGGGGCTCCAAGAAGACTCCAGCCGCCGCCCCGCCGGAAAAGAAAACCGAAGCCGACAAGTCGTTGGAACCCGGACCCACGGCCTTTGTGCAGGTGGGCGGCAACAACTTCAACATGGGTGCGGTGACCACCTACGACTTCGATGTCGGGTATCGGACGAACGAAAAACTCTCCTTTGATTTCGGCTTGCCCCTGTACTCCACGCGCACCCCTTTCCCGATCGTCACCGGCAAGGACTTTCGCTACACCACGATTCTGGGGCCGCCCTATCTTGATGCCCGCTACGACACCAAGCGCGGCCCCACCAACATCACCTCAATCCTGACCGTGTCCTTCGGCCCCAATATGGTCAAGACGTATACGGACGGCAGGGTGACGGCGCAGTGGTTCAACCATTTTGATCGCAATTACCAGATTTTGAGCTACGACGTCAAGTTCACGCCCTTCCTGAATTTTGACCTGGCCACCGGGACCATCGACCGGCAGGTCGATCCCCGGCCCTATGAATACGCCCGCCCTTATGAAACCCTGGGTCAAATCGGCAGCGGTGAAGTGGGCGGGGCATTTACGTTCAAGAAGAAGTACCGGCTGGAAGGCTCGGCTTATGGTCTGGCTCCGCTGGGACCGCAGAAGGTTTACAGCCGCCTGGTCTCGCCGGATAATCTGGAGGGCTGGACCTCACCCGGGAACCCGAATGATGAAGACCACAACCGTTTCTGGGATGAGTTCTTCGAAACGGGCGGCGAACTGGTCAATACCTATGGGGCCGGGCCGTCGCGGATTAGCCGCGACAACGGCTATGGCATGTATCTGTCCACCACGCGTTGGAAGAACTTTGACATTCAGGTCGGTTATACGCGGAGCGTCCACTACGATTACGGCTCGGCGTTCATAGTGTTCCGCTATAACTTCACGGGCATTTTAAGAAACTTGACGACCGGCGAGTAACGGGCCGCGGCCCGCGAACGCCCAGAACCATGATTCCGGCGGTCGCCCGTCGCCGAAGCGCTTCCGTCCAACCGGGCGACCCCGATGTAATGACAAGAGGACCTTTGAAAACTGCGAGTCGTTTCCAATCAGCCATCCTAACTTTCGTGGCGGGAATCTGCCTGGCGTATTCCAGCCCCGGGTGGGCGGGGAATTCCGCCTTGCCTGAGAACACTTTGACATCTTCCGCAGCCCATTCCTATGTGGTCCCGATGAGTTTCGAGGCGAACCTTGGGCAGGTGGACGGGCAGGTGAAATATCTCGCCCATGGACAGGGTTACTCGCTGTTCCTGACCTCGGGGGCGGCCGTACTCGGCCTGCGCAGCGCGGGCGCCGGCGCGCCCACCCGCTGGGTCAGGCTCGATCTGCAAGGCGCCAATCCCGCTCCCGGCATCACCGGGGAGGAACCGCAGGCCGCCCGCAGCAACTATTTTGTAGGCAACAAGCCGGCCGGGTGGCGCACCAACATCCCCAATTTTTCCCGCGTCCGCTATTCGCAGGTTTACCCCGGCGTGGACTTGATCTATTACGGCCGGCAAGGACGCCTGGAAAACGATTTCGAAATCAGCGCCGGAACCAACCCCAAAGTTATTGCCTGGCAACTGGCAGGGGCGGACAGCATCCGCATTAATTCCGCCGGAGATCTGGTTTTCAGCGTGGGCGGCAAGGAAGTCAGCTTCGCGCAGCCGACGGCGTACCAGATGGAGGACGGGGAGCAGAAAGACGTCTCCATTCGCTACCGGGTGCGCGGCCGGAAGATCAGTTTCGCCCTGGGAAAGTACAACCGGCATGAGAATCTGGTCATCGATCCCGTCCTCACCTACTCAAGCTACCTGGGTGGCACGGGTGGCGAGGTGGCCTACGGCGTGGCGGTGGACGGGTCCGGCGACGCCTATGTGACGGGCGTCACCGCCTCCAACAATTTCCCCACCACCGCCTCGGTCTACGAGCGGACCTACGTCGGCGATGGCGATGTTTTTGTCACCGAATTCAATCCCCAAGGCAACGGGCTGGTGTTTTCCACTTACCTGGGCGGCACCGGGGACGACACTCCGGCCCAGATCTACCTTGACAATACCCGGCCCAACGCCACCGGCAACCTCTTCATTACAGGGAGTACGACCTCCCTCAACTATCCCGTTACGGGCGCGGCATTTCAGCAGGCCTTTGGCGGTATCCAGGACGGCTTCCTGAGCGAGATCACGCCGGATGGCGCCACCCTGGTGATGTCCACCTACATCGGCGGCGAGGGAACTGATTTCGGCAGCGCTCTGACCCTCGACTCCTCGGGCAACGTTTACGTGGTCGGGTCTACAAATTCAACCGACTTTCCCACCATGAATCCCGTCCAGCTCGGCAATAACGGAGGTTATGACGCCTTCGTAACGGAAGTCAATCACGCCGGGCAACTCGAGTACTCCACCTACCTGGGAGGGACGTTAGCGGATTACGGCACGGGCATCTCGGTGGACAGCTCTGGCAACATTCTGGTCAGCGGCTACACGTTCTCGTCGGATTTCCCCACGCAGGATGCCCTGCAAAGCGCGCTGGGGGGCGGTTCCGACCTTTTCCTGACCAAGTTCACGCCCGCCTCCAGCTCCCTGCTCTTCTCCACCTATCTGGGCGGGTCATCCAACGACGAATCGCTGGGCATGGTCCTGGATTCGGGTGGTAACATTTACCTGACCGGCAGCACGCAGTCCCCCAATTACCCGGTAACGACCAGCGCCTATCAGTCCTCGCTGCTGGGCACGACCAATGCCTTTGTCACCAAACTTGCTCCCGACGCCTCCCAGGTGCTGCTCTCCACGTTTTTCGGGGGCAACACGACCGACCAGGCCGATGCGCTGGCCCTCGATTCCGCGGGGAATATTTACATCACCGGCTATACGCAGTCGACTAATTTTCCCCTGTTGGACGCCTCCCAGAACGTCCTGGGCATCGCGGGCGCGGGGAATTGCGGATCGACGAACCTGCAATATGTGCTGCCCAACATCATCTGCCCGGACGCCTTCGTGGTTAAATTCTCCACCTCGGGAACTCCCGTCTATTCCACGTTCCTGGGGGGAAGCGGCACGGATGCCGGCCAGGGCATCGCGGTGGATTCCAGCGGCGCGGCGTACGTCGTGGGATCCACCACCTCCCCGAACTTCCCCGCCACCGCCGGAACCTACGATTGGCTCTACCAGAACGCCAACGCCCTCAGCACCGCGTTCGTCACCAAGCTCAGCCCCCAGGATGCTCCTTCCGTGGCGCTCAATCCCCAGCAGATCAATTTCGGCAGCCAGCCGCTCAATAGCCCCAGTGACCCGATTACGGTAACCCTGACCAATGCGGGAAGCGCCCCGCTGAGCATCAGCAGCATTGCCGCCAGCGGGGACTTCACCCAGACCAACACCTGCGGATCCTCGGTGGCGGGGGGGTCAGGCACTTGCACCCTCCAGGTGGTTTTTGACCCCACCTCGGTGGGGGCCGAAACCAATCAAATCACCATTACCGATGACGCGGGGGGGACGCAGGGGATTACGGTCCTGGGCAATGGCGTGCTCACCGGCGGGTCCTTGATTTTCTCCCCCGCCAAGCTGACCTTTGCAGCCCAGGAGGTCGGCACCACCAGCGCCAGCCAGACGGCCCTGCTCGTCAATAACGGCAATGAAGCGGTTACCCTGACTAATATCACTGCTTCGGCGGGCTACGACCAAACCAACAATTGCGGAAACAACTTCCCCACCGTCGCCACCACCTTGAACGTGGGTCAGGCCTGCCAGATTACCGTGAGCTTCACGCCCTCTGCCTCCGGCACCACCACCGGCAGCGTGGTCATTGCCTCGAACGCGGTGAAACCTAGCACTTCGCTGAGCATGAGCGGCACGGGAACCGCCGTCTTCTCGCTTTCTTCGAGCGCCCGATCGAGCATCGTGAGCATTGGCTCGACCAGCGCGACTTTTACCATCAGCGCCCTCGGCCCCAATACGCTGCGACCCAATTCCATCGTCTTGAAGTGCGGCTCGGGGGTAACTTGCAGCTTCAATCCCAGTTCGATCTCGGCGGGAGGATCGAGCCAGGTCACGGTCACGGGCCTTTCGCAAAGCTCGGCGAATCCCACGAATTTCACCGTCTCGGGTACCAGCAACGGGCAGACCGCCTCCGTGAGCCTGACCGTCTTCTTCGCGGATTACACGCTGGCGGCCACACCCTCCGGCACCACGATTACCGCAGGAAACATCGCCACTTATACGATCACCGTCGCCCCCATCAATGGATTCAATCAGCCGGTGCTGTTAAGTTGTCCCCCCGTTACCACACCCGGGTGGCCCTATCTGGCCATTTGTTATTGGAATCCCGCGGCGGTGCAGCCCTCGGGAACAACGGGATCCTCGCTCACCAGCACCCTGTCGATTAGCACGTATACCCAATCGTCAACCAGTCGCCTTGCTCCGCCGCCCCACAGATTTCCGCCGGGACCGACCCGATGGCTTCTGGTTTTGGCCCTGTTGATGATCCTGGCCGTGATGATCGCCGGAGGGAACGGAACCCGACGCTGGTGGCGCCCCCAGTTGCGGCTGGCGGCGCTGCTCGTCGCGATTTTTTTGGCCAGTCTGGCCGTGGGATGCGACGAATATGTGAACCCCATCAATATCAATCCCATAGTGAATGGAACACCCTCTGGAACCTATAACATTACGCTGACCGGAACCTTCGCGGCGGGGGCCACAGAAGCAGGAGTCACCACCGTTACGCGGACCACCACGGTGACCCTATCGGTTCTGCCCACAACCTAGGGTCGAGGCAAGCTGGGCCTCGCCACGCCTCAGGTAGGGCGCCTGGCGAGTCGAGGATAAAGGAACAGAATCTCAGAGTCTGGATTATTTCCGAGGAGGATTGTCGTGAGTGGAAGGAGCGGCAGTGCCACGTGCGCCCAAGGCGCAAACCCCAGCGCGATCAAGAGAGGCCGGCGCCTCCCCTATTGCCTGTTACTGATTGCCTTATTGCTCGGCGCGGCTATTGTGAAGAAGAACGGGGGCAACGCGTTCCCCACGGCCAAATCTCGGTCCAATGCCCAGTGGGCTCAACTCTACGCGGCCTTGCCGCTGAGTTTTGAAGAAAATCGCGGGCAAACCGACCCCAGCGTGAGTTTCCTCTCGCGGGGCCGAGGGTATGCCCTGTTCCTGACCGGCCGCGAGGCCGTTCTAACCTTAAGGAAGTCCTCAGCGGACAGTTCCCAATCGTCAGTTGCCGGGTTACCCGTGACCATGACTGCCGGACAACGGGCCATGGCCAACGAGCAACGGACCCCGGAAGACGTCCTGCGCATGCAACTGGTGGGCTCCAACCCTCATGCCCAGGTGACGGGCGCGGAAAAATTGTCCGGGAAAGCCAACTATTTCATCGGCAATGACCCTGCCCAGTGGCGCACCGACATCCCCACCTACGCAAGCGTTCAATACCAAAACATCTATTCCGGCGTCGACCTGGTCTATTACGGCACCCGCCAGGGAGATCTCGAGTATGACTTCATCGTGGCGCCCGGCGCCGACCCCCACGCCATTGCCCTGGGAATCGAAACCCCCCGGAATGCCCCGCTCCGCATCAACTCCGCGGGCGACCTCGTCGTGCCCCTTCCCGGCGGCGATGTGCAATTCCACAAACCCGTGGTTTACCAGGAGCCGTTGACAGTTGACCGTTCACAGTTGACCGTCTCACACGAAAACCGCAATCCGGCCAATCCAAAATCGAAAATCCAAAATCGAAAATTCATCGAGGGCCATTACACCCTGGACGCGCAAAACCTCGTTCACTTCCAACTCGGCCCCTATGACCACAACCGGCCGCTGGTGATTGACCCGGTTCTCCTCTATGCCACCTATATTGGTGGAAGCGGCGGAGACATTGGCTATGGCATTGCCGTCGATTCCTCGTTTTACGCCTACATCACGGGAGTCACCAACTCCACGAACTTCCCCACAGGGGGCACGGCCGGATCACCGGCGCCCTACCAATCCGCCAACAAAGGCACGGGGGGCAATTGCTTTGCGACGGAACTGAATAACGAAGGAACCGAGCTGCTCTTTTCCACCTATATTGGCGGCGGCGGGGCCGACACTTGCACGGCACTGGCTCTGAACTCCGGCTCCCTGCTCCTCACCGGTTACACCACCTCGATCGACTTCCCCGCCGTCGCGCCCGTATCCACCGCCCTTCCCTTCCAACAGTATAACGCGGGCGGCACGGACGCTTTCGTCACCGAGCTCGGCGCGCAAGGCAACGCCCTGACCTTCTCCACCTATCTGGGAGGCAGCGCCGATGATTTTGGACTGGCCATCGCGGGAGATTCCACCGGCAATGCCTATGTCGTGGGCTCGACCCTGTCAACGGATTTCCCCGCCACCGCCACATCACCCAACACCCCATTTCAGAAAAACAACGCCGGGTCGCAGGATGGGTTCGTCACCAAGGTGAATTATAACGGTGAGTCGCTGGTCTACTCCACCTACCTGGGAGGCACGCAAGCCGACATTGCCCAGGGCATCCAGGTGGACAGCAGTGGCAACGCCTACGTCACCGGATACACGTTTTCAAGTGACTTCCCGGTTCTAAACCCCCTGCAAGGCGCGAACAATGGGGCAACTGGGACAGCAGATGCCTTTGTGACCGAGCTAAATCCCACCGGCTCAGCCCTGGTTTTTTCGACTTACCTGGGCGGCTCGGGCGACGATCGCGCCACCGGCATCGCCCTCGACACCCCCTCCACTACCCCCAACATTTACATCGTGGGCACCACGAGTTCGACTGATTTCCCCACCACCTCTCCTGTCTACCAGCCTTCCCTGATTGGCACCACCGACGCCTTTGTGACCAAATTGAATAACGCCGGGTCGCAAATGGTGTACTCCACGTACCTGGGCGGCGCCGGAGTCACCCAGGGAACCGCCATCGCCGTCACCACGAAGGGAATTGCCTACGTCACGGGCTTTACGGAATCCAGCCAGTTCCCCACGCAAGATCCCATTCAATCGGTCCTGGGGCTGAGCAGTTCCAACACCTATTGCGGATCGGCTCCCTGCGCTGACGCTTTCCTCACGGAATTTACCGCCACCGGAAGCGGCGTGACCTTCTCCACTTACCTGGGGGGCAACGGCCCCGATTTCGGCGAGGCCATCGCCCTCGATAGCACCGGAGATCCCTACCTTACCGGGAGCACCTCGTCCACCAATTTCCCCGTCGCCTCCGTACCCGAACCGGGGACCACTTACCTGGCCCCCTTCAAGTCCTCCCTGGTGGGTACGGCCGGCAACGCATTTGTGGCCAAGATGGATCCGGCGCCGGCCCCAATATCTCCATCAACCCCACCAATGTCGCCTTCGGCAACGAAACCATCAGCGTCACCAGTCCCTTGCAGCCGGTTACCATCTTTAACCCCAGCACCTCGCCTTTAATCATTACGTCGGTTTCCGCCGGGGAAGTCGGACTCTCCACCACCGTCTTTACGGTGCCGGACAACTGCGTGGGCACCATCAACCCCGGCAGCTATTGCACGATGTATGTGGCCTTCACGCCCGACTCCGCCGGCTCCGTCAGCGCTCAGATCACCGTTACCGACAATGCCGGAAATGTCACGGGCACCACGCAACTGATTGACCTCACCGGAACCGGGGTGACGGCCGCTACCGCGGTCACCCTTTACCCCAACAGCCTTTCCTTCGCCAACACCGTGGTGGGACAGATCAGTCCTCCGCAGAGCGTCACGATTACCAACACCGGCTCCGAGACCTTGGATATTACGGGCATTACCACGGGCTCGAGCAACAACTTCGCGTGGACCTCGCCTTCCTGCCTGGCCGTGGACAACACCCTGAACATTGGACAGAGTTGCACGGTCAATGTGACCTTTACCCCCACCGGCAGCAACACGGAAGCAGCCGACCTGGAAGTCAGTGACAACGCCACGGGCAGTCCCCAACAGGTGGCGCTGTCGGGAACCGGCGTCGCGGCGTTCACCCTCAGCCAACCCGGCCCCCTCACCCCGGTGATCATTGGGAGCACCCAGGCGACGATCCCAATCTCCGCGCTGTCCGTCTACAATTTCACCGGGGCGATAACCCTGAGCTGCTCCTCGAATGTTACCTGCTCATTCAGCAACACCAACATATTTGTTAACACCAACAATTCTTCCATGGTGACCGTCAGCAACCTCCCCGCCAACCCCCCATCCAATCCTCTTATTTTTGAGGTGACGGGGACCAGCGGTTCGCAGTCGTTCCCGCTCCAGGTGAACCTCGAATTCTCGGCTTTCACCCTGACGTCTTCCCCATCGATTGACACCGTTGAGGCGGGCAACAAGGCTCCTTATACCATCACCGTCAATCCCCTGTACGGCTTTAACCAGCAGGTCACCCTGGAGTGCTACGGGCCCCAGCCACCCGCCATCACCTGCACCTGGAATCCCACGTCGGGGGCAGTAACCCCCAATGGCAGTGCCCCCGCGACCGCCGGCCTGTCCATTCAAACGGAGAGGTATTCTCCTTACGTCGGTCCCGCTCATGCTTTGCCCCGCCTGCCCGGAGGCAAAATACCGCCCCTGATTTTCGGCCTCCTCAGCCTTGCCGGGCTGGCCTTCCTGGTCTTCGGCAACCGGCGGCGCACTCCCCGCCTCTGGCTGGGAGTACGCATGGCCACGCTCAGCCTGATCCTGACCCTGAACCTGGTGCTGGCAGCCTCCTGCCGCTCCAGTGCCATTGTCATCACCGGGACAACCCCCGGCGACTACACCATCGAGATCCAGGGTACGCTCACGTCCAACGTGACCGTGGTGCAATATTGCACCGTGTCCCTAGCCGTAACCGCAACCGCCACGCCGAATCAATAACCGGCGAAACGGGTTGCGCCGAGGTAAGTCGGTAGCGCAGAGTCGGGCGCACTTTGCCCTACTCTGCGGCTCGTAAATGAGCGGTTCGTAATTCGTAGCATGAATCAACCCCAGCAGCCGGGCTCAGGCCCGGCTGCTGCCGTTTTGGAAGCCATTGCGCGCCCCCCGCGGGACTCGCCCCAGCGCGGTGCTGGAAATATCTTGACTTGCTTCCGGTGAAGTGTTAACCAGATACGCTTCATCAATGGGCAGTGAGACTCATGACGATAGGTGAAGGCTTGGGCGGAGTTTTGCCGGCAGGCGTCACCCTGCGCCGCAAATTGTTCGGGCTGACGAGATGGTAGCCATTTGGCCAAAAATCATTGTGGATAAACCGCACAATCCCAAGACAAACCAGCAATCAGGAGTAGCTAAAAAATGAGCGTTCCGGTGGTTATGCCGCAACTGGGTCTGACAATGACCGAGGGCAGCGTCGCAGAATGGTTGAAAAAGCCCGGAGAGATGGTCGCCAAGGGCGAAATGCTGTTTGTCGTCTCCACGGACAAGGCTGACATGGAGGTGGAATCCCTCGATGAAGGCAAATTGGTACAAATTGTCCTGGAACCGGGGAAGGTGGTTCCCGTCGGAACCGTCATCGCCTACCTGGGAGGAAAAGGCGACGAAATAGCCGCCCCACCCCCCGCCGTCGCCCAAGCCGCTGCCCCACCCCCGCCCCCCGCCACGGCAGCCAGTCCCGAGGCGGACATAAAGTCAGAACCATCAGCCCCCATGCTGCAAAGCACTCCCAGTCACCCCCAGGTCATCTCTAATTCTCTCCCGTCATCCCCCCGCGCCCGCAAAATCGCCCGCGAACTGGGTGTGGATATTTCTCAAGTGAACCCCCGCGCCGGAAGCGAAAGGATCGTGGAAGAGGATGTGCGCCGTTTCGCTGAATCCGCCCGGTCAACCGTTGCCAAGCCAGCGGCAACCCAGGCAGCTCAGCCCGCGAGCAAAGCAGCGCCCGACCTTCGCCGCCGTCGCCTGATCGCGGAGCGGCTCACCAAGAGCATCCAAACCATTCCGCATTTCTCCGTCAGCGTGGAGTTGCGCGCGGGCCAACTGATTTCCCTGCGTGAAAGTCTGAAAGCCCCGGTGGAAAAACAGGCAGGCGTAAAATTGACGATAACGGATTTACTGCTGAAAGCCTTGGGACTGGCCCTGGCGGAAACTTCCGGGATGCGCGCAGTTTGGAACGAAGGCGATAGCCAGGCAGTGGAAGCGATCGACCTGGGGCTCGCCATCTCGACGGACACCGGCGTGGTGGCCCCGGTCATTCGCAACGTGGCGGCGCTGGATCTCGCGGAAATCGCGCGTTGGCGCGTGGCGGCGGCGGAGAAGGCGCGCGGCGGAAGGCTTTCCTTGACCGACCTGGAAGGCGGCATCGGAACCCTGAGCAATCTCGGCATGTACCGTGTGGACCACTTCTCCGCCATCATCAGCCCCGGCCAGAGTTTCATCCTCGCCGTGGGAAAGATCGATCATCGGCCGTGGGTGGAGGCGGGCGCGCTGATCGTGGCCCCCACCATGTCCCTGACTCTCAGTGTGGATCACCGGGTGGCCGACGGCGCCCTGGCCGCCCAGTTCCTCGAGCGCATAGCGGAAATCATTGAGAATCCCTATCGCCTGCTCTGGACGCCGGCGAAATCTTAACCTTCGCGGTAAGAATCAGGCGGCGTAAACAACGGGCGCAGTGAACATCAGGGAGACGCGCAAATGGAAAATCTCGCGGCAAGGATCGTGCAAGACACCATCGAGAATGGTTGCCTGGGCATCTACTGGCTGGCCCAGGCGGGTTTTGTCTTCAAGACTCCGTCCAACAAAATCGTGTACATCGACCCCTACCTCTCCGATTATGTGGAGAGGCTGGCGGGCTTCAAGCGCATGATGGCCTGTCCCATCGCGGCGGTAGATGTGGTGGCTGACCTGGTGGTCTGTACGCATGAGCATGCTGACCACCTGGACCTGGACGCTCTGCCGATCATCGCCAAAAACCCCCGAACCCACTTTGCCGGTCCGACGGAGTGCATGAAGGAATTTCAGAAAATGGGTATTCCGGAGGACCGCTGCCATCTGCTCGAGGAAGGTAAGCGGGTCACCGTGGAAGGCATTGACGTCCACGCTGTTTATGCTGATCACGGAGAACTGGCCCCCGATGCCCTGGGCGTCGTCGTGGATTTGGAGGGGATCAAGGTTTATCACACCGGCGACACCGCCTTTCGCCCCGAGGAGTTCAAGCCGGCCATCGGTATGTCTCCTGACGTCCTGATTCCCTGCATCAACGGAGCGTATGGAAATCTCAATTCGGAAGAGGCCGCGTTGCTCGTACGCGCGGTCAATCCCCGGCTGGCCATCGCCTCCCACTTTTGGATGTTCGTTGAGCACAACGGAAATCCCGCCACCTTCCTGGAAGCCTGCAAACAATCCGCCCCCGCAGTGCAAGCGGTGGTGATGAAACCCGGTGAGAGAATATTATTTCGAAAATCCTGAGAAAATCAGCCTTTGTAGGGGCGACCCTTGTGGTCGCCCCGGGCAGGCACGAGGCCTGCCCCTACACCCCTGGAGGAGTAACGAATGCCTAAGCTTCACATTGTTGTGACGGACACGGGGTTTCCCGACTCCGATGTCGAACTCGGTGTGCTCTCGGCGCTTGATGCCGAGGTGGCCATCGCCCACTGCCGCACGGAAGATGAGGTCCTGGCCATCGCCCGCGATGCCGACGCCCTGATGGTGCAGTGGGCCCCCATCACCCACCGTGTGATCGGACAGTTGACGCGCTGCAAGTTCATGAGCCGCTACGGCGTGGGCGTGGATATGATCGACCTGGACGCGGCGCGCGACCACGGGATTCGCGTGGCCAATGTTCCGGATTTCTGTGTGGAAGAGGTGGCGTCCCACACCCTCTGCTTCCTGCTGGGTCTGAGCAGAAAAATGTTCTGGCAGGACCGCCTGATGCACCAGGGAACCTGGAGCGTGGTCCCCATCATCGGCCCGGTCAACCGCTTGGTGGGCCAAACCCTGGGACTGGTGGGTGTGGGCAGGATTGGAATGCGGTTTGCTCAGATGGCCGCCCCGCTCGGCCTGCGCATTTTGGCCTATGACGTCAGGCCCCCGGCCGATCTGGGCCCCGTCCAGCTCGCCGATCTCGACACCGTACTGCGCGAATCCGACTTCCTCTCCTTTCATTGCCCGTTGACGAAGGATACGCATCACCTCATGAATGCCCAGGCCTTCGGTAAAGTGAAGCCCAGCGCCTTTTTGATCAATGTTTCGCGCGGCGGCGTGGTGGACACCGCGGCACTGATTGATGCGCTCGTCGGCAAGAAAATCGCCGGCGCGGCGCTGGACGTGTTTGAGCAGGAACCGCTGCCCCCCGACCATCCCCTGGTCAAAATGGACAACGTCATCATTACGCCGCATATCGCTTCCTATTCCACCGAAGCCGCGCTGCAATTGCGCCGCGACACGGCCGCGCACGTGGTGGAATTCTTCCAGGGAACGCTGAAAGCCAGCCTGGTTTAGGCGCAGAACGGTTAGTGGCCGCAACCTATCGAGGATTGCGACCAATAGTGACGTCCTGTTTTCGTAGCGCGGGCGTCCCGCCCGCTGTGGCGTGGGCATCCTGCCCGCGCCACAGCGGGCAAGATGCCCGCGCTACGGCGGATTAGGCCGGGAGGGCAAACCCATGGACCAAAATAAAACGTCATTAAAAGGCATCGCCGGGGTCTACTCCCCCACCATCACCGCGTTCCACGCAGACGGGTCCATCAATCCTGGCGGCACCCGGCAATTCGTGCGGTTTCTCCTCGACCACGGAGTGCACGGCCTCGCCCCGTTGGGGAGCGGCGGAGAGCCGGTGGCCATGACGCCCCTCGAACGCATGCACATTCTGGAAGCGATTGTGGAGGAAACAAACGGCCAGGTTCCCATCCTAGCGGGTACGGGGGACTACAGCACGGCCGTCACCATCGAACTCAGCCTGCACGCCCGCTCGCTTGGCTGCCGCGGGCTGATGATCATCACCCCCTACCTGATGATCCCCCCGAAAAAAGACGTGCTGAATCACTTTCGCCAGGTGCGGGAAAAAGTCGGTCTGCCCATCATGGTCTACAATGTTCCATTCACCACCGGGATCGAAATAACCCCGGAAGAGTTGAAAGCCTGGGCCGATGAAGACGTTATCCACGGGGTCAAGTGGTCGCATGGCGAGGTTAACCGCATTCATAACACGCGCTATCTTTGCGGCCCGGATTTCCCCGTCTTCGCCGGCAACGACTTGATCGCGTTTGAAGGGATGGCGGTGGGCGCCCAGGGCTGGATCAGCGGTGTGCCCATGATGGTGCCGGGCCTTGCCGCGAAACTTTATCAACTGCTCGCGATGGAGGGGAAACTGCAAGCGGCTCGCGACCTCTGGTACCGGATTCTGCCGTTGGTGCGCCTCGAATTCGGCGCGGCTCCTTCCGGTGATTGGAACCCGCACATCATTTCCGTGGTGCGCGAGGCCGCCCTGATGCGCGGCATTCCGGTCGGCTCATCCCGCCTCCCGCTTTCCCCCGTCGATCCCCCCGCCCGGGAGGAATTGCACAAGATTCTCGCGAGTTTGGGGGAATTGTGAAGGCCGACGTAGCGCGGGCATCTTGCCCGCTGTAGCGTGGGCATCCTGCCCGCGCGCTGGGCGGGAGCGGGACGCTCCCGCGACAGCGGGCGAGACGCCCGCGCTACGAAAACTTAACGGAAGTCCGATGACCTTTATTGGAATTGATCTCGGAACGTCGTTCATCAAGGGCGCGGTGCTGGACCTGGAGACGCGCGAGCTCAAGCATATTCACCGCCTGCCCTTTCCCGACCAACTTCCCAACCGCAATCCTTTGCTTGTCGAATTCGATCCTCAAGAGATCATTTCCACGGTCCAGAACCTGCTTGGCTCATTGTCGAGCGCGGCGCCGGATTCGGCCGGGATCGTCCTATGCACGCAGATGCACGGAATGGTCCTGATGGACGCGCAAGGGAAAATACTTTCCCCCTGCGCAACCTGGCGGGACCAGCGCGCCATGATGCCGCATCCCTCTGGCGCCGGCACCTACTTCGATGTCCTCACCCGCCGCATCAGCGCCGAGCAGCGCAAACAACTGGGCAATGAGTTGCGGCCGGGAACCCCCAGCAATTTCCTATTCTGGCTGGCGGAAAGGGGAGAACTGCAACCCGGCTTAACCCCCGTGTCCATGCCGGATTTTGTGCTGAGTCAACTCTGCGGCTCCCCGCCCGGCGTCGAAGCGACCAATGGCATGGCTTACGGCCTGCTCAACCTGGAGACCATGGATTGGCACCGGGAGGTCATCGAAGAGTTGGGGCTCAGCAGCCTGCGTTGGCCGATCGTTCGCAAAGAGGGAGAAATCGTTGGCCACCTCAAACTCGGCGCGCGCTCTGTGCCGTGCTACGCTCCGGTGGGCGATTACCAGTGCGCCCTGCTGGGAGCCCTGCTCGAAATGGGGGAGCTGTCGTTCAACATCTCGACGGGTTCGCAGGTGAGCCGCCTCACCCCGGGATTGACCCTGGGTGACTACCAGAGCCGGCCGTTTTTCGATGGCATGTTCCTGAATACCTTCACGCACATCCCGGCCGGAAGGGCTCTGGACGTGCTGGTTGAGCTGCTGACCGAGCTCGCGAGATGCCAGCAAATCGACCTTCCCGATTCCTGGTCGTACATTGCCCGGGGGGCTCTGGGAGCCGCGGACAGTGACTTGCGCGTGGACCTGAATTTCTTCGCCAGCCCCTTCGGGGATCGAGGCAGTATCTCCGCGATCCGGCAGGATAATCTGACGGTGGGGCATCTGTTTCGCGCCGCCTTCCACAACATGACGGAACGTTATTATGACTGCGCCCTGCGCATCTGGCCGGACCGCACCTGGCAGAAGCTGGTGTTTTCCGGGGGCTTGATCAGCAAATTCGAGGCGCTGCGGGAGATTATCCAGAAGCGCTTCGAGACCGATTACCGGATGGCTCCTTACGCCGAAGATACTTTGACTGGGCTGCTGATCATGGCGCTCGCCTTCAGCGGAAGGGCCGCGTCCATCACCCAGGCAACGACGGACTTGCGGCAGAGTTTGCAAACGTGACGTAGGGGCAGGCCTCGTGCCTGCCCTCCCCAGTCGGCATCGCCGACCGGAGGGCACCCACGAGGGGTGCCCCTACGAATTTGGAAACGAGGTAACATGCCCATGCCCTGGACCAAAGAAAAAGCCCTTGGACTGTTTCGCCAAATTGGCGTCGTACCGGTGGTCCGCGTGGCCACATCGGAGGAAGCCTTCTGCGCCGTGGAAGGCATTATGGGCGCGGGTATTGCCACGGTAGAGATTACCATGACGATTCCCAACGCCCTCCGCATCATGGAGAAGGTGGTTGAACGCTACGGTGATAAAATTCTCCTGGGGGCAGGCACCATCCTGGACACGGCCACCTGCCGCGCCGCGCTGCTGGCGGGAGCGGAATTCATCGTCTCTCCCGTATTCGATCCGCGGGTGGTTGAGATGACGCGCCGCTATAGCAAAATATCGATCCCCGGAACCTTGACCCCCACCGAGGTGGTGACCGCCTGGCAAGCGGGCGCGGACCTGGTAAAAATTTTTCATTGCGGCCTGGCGGGCGGTCCTAAGTACATCCGTGCCCTCAAAGGTCCCTTCCCGCAGATCGAATACCTGCCCACAGGGGGAATCCGGCTCGAGACCGCACCCGAATACATCCGGGCGGGGGCCACCGCGGTGGGAGTGGGCGAAGGAATCTTGGACGCCGAGGCCCTGCGCAGCGGAAATATCGAGGTGATCGCGGCCAACGGCCGGAAGTATGTCGAGGCCGTACGTTCAGCGAAGAACAATTGAATCCCGGCGGGCCCCCAAGGGGTCTAATCCGCCAGGAAAAGATTCACCACTGAGCGCACGGAGGCGCACAGAGAAGAGCGCCCCTGCCCGTACGGGAGGCGATGATTGTTGCTTCGTCAATTGATCGGATGTTTTCTCTCTGACTGATCTCCGTGAGCCTCCGTGACCTCTGTGGTAAAATCCTTCTTCCTTGTCCAAATGAAGAGAAAGAGATGCACCACGGAGGGCACAAAGGCTCACAGAGAAGAGCATCACAGCACGTGCGGGAGGCGATGGTTGTTGCTTCGTTAATTGATCGGATGTTTTCTCTGTGACTGATCTCCGTGAGCCTCCGTGACCTCTGTGGTAAAATCCTTCTTCCTTGTCCAAATGATATGGAAAATCTGATTCAGACACTGAATTCGATTGGCAAAGCCACGGCGCTTTACGAAACTCCCGACGGCAGCAGGGTGCTGATCCTGCCGCACGGAGGGCGCATTCTTGGCTTGTTTGCCCCCCAGGGGGATGAGAATTTCTTTTGGACAAACCCCGCCCTTGCTTCCGCTGAATCCGCCAGGGCTTTCTACGCGAGCGGCGAGTGGCACAATTCCGGCGGCGACCGCACGTGGCTGGCGCCTGAGGCGGATATTTTCTTTCCCAACTTCCCCAAGCTGGACAAATACTTTCAACCCCGCCAGCTTGATCCGGGCAACTATCAGTTGGAGCAGACCGCCGAGGGGCCGCGTTTGGTGAACGAACTTCGCCTCACTTTGTCACGGTCGCAACACGACATCGGACTCCGCATGACCAAATCGCTGGGTCCGGCGGCGAATCCCCTCCGCTACGAGCGGCTTTCCACCGACGTGGAATACGCGGGTTATACGTTGCGCACATCTCTGGAATTGCTTGATGTGAACTGCCCGGACCGCGTGGGACTTTGGAATTTGCTGCAACTCCCCCACGGCGGCGATATGCTCATCCCCACTTATTCGAAGTCCCAACCCAAGCTCATTATGGGATCGGTTTCGGAAGGCGACCTGGCCGTGGGCGAGCGATTGATCCAATACAAAATGCGCTCACCGGGTGAAGACAAGATCGGAATCCGGGCAGTGGCCACCGCGGGGCGCGTGGGTTACCTCTACCAGACGGGCGATCTCGCGGCGCTGGTGATCCGCAATTTCTTCGTGAACCCTTCCGGAGAATACGTGGACGTCCCTTGGAACAACACCGAGGATTTTGGCTACTCCACCCAGGCGTGTAACGTCAAAAGTCATCAAGGCCCTTTCAGCGAGCTTGAGTATCACAGTCCCGCCATCGGGGCCGGCACGGGCCGCACCGAGGGCGTTGACGAATCTCAGGTCTGGGCATTTCGCGGGGCCGGTCACCAAGTTCATCTCATCGCCCAAACCCTGCTTTCACCTGAAGCCTGAAATGGCCGGCGAGGCTTCGGCGCACCAATATGCCATGGGCGTCCCGCCCGTGCTCGGGCATGGGTCAAGACGGCCATGGCACGCCGCAGCATAGCACGCCGCGGCCGTGAATCGTGCTATCCTTCCGGCCATGCCCATCGATCGATCAACACAGGTCGCGGGGATTTTACTGACTACCATGTTCGCGGCGCTCCTGGCTGCTGCCCAGGCGCCCACCGACCCGGCGACGATCCGGCAGGAATTCCTGAAACGCCTGGTAGCGGCGGCGATTGAGCGGACGCATCACGCCGTCCGCTATGATTCCACCTACGTCGGCATCACATACCCGGGCGGAGACGTTCCTGCGGACACGGGGGTGTGCACCGACGAGGTGATCCGCGCCTATCGCGCCGTTGGCGTGGACCTGCAAAACGAAGTCCACGAAGACATGAAGCACAATTTCTCCGCCTACCCGCGCATCGGGAAGCGGCCCGCCACGCGTCCGGACGCCAACATCGATCACCGGCGCGTGCCCAACCTGATGGTGTTTTTCTCCCGCCAGGGAGAAGTCCTGAAGATCACCGACCGGGCGAAGGATTACGCGCCGGGCGATCTGGTCACCTGGGACCTGGGAGGGAATGTTCCGCACATCGGAATTGTGGTGGACCAGAAATCGCCGTCCAGCGGGCGGTACATGGTTGTACACAATATCGGCGAAGGCCCGCGGATGGAAGATGTTCTGTTCAATTGGAAAATCATCGGGCACTACCGCTATTACGGGCCACAACCGTGATCGTCACGCCAGCTTAAGATACAGCGCCGTGTAGGTTCCCACGTCAGGGAGTATCACCTGGTCCCTGCCCTGCTTGCGCTCGACCCCCAGGGCTTGTTCCCGGGGCCAGACGGTTCGCGCTCCCGCCAGGGCAAGCCGGCGGGAGTCCACGCTGACGCGCACGGGAGGCGCCTTGCGCGGTTCGCCTTCGGTGAGCAGTTCGTTGGTATTGAGCACTTGCACCAGGATGGCGCGCTTCCCCTTGTCCCAGAAACACGTGCCGTAAACACATTCGGAGAAGGGCTCGGAGCGGACTTCGGCGATGGGATTGGGGACCAATTTGCGGATCAGCCACGGAATCCAGTCGCGGATCCAAACGGGCCGCCCTTTCCGCATAATCGGCTCATCGTAAGCCGATTTGCTCGCTTCCGCGCGGAAAATGGGGACGCCGAAGTAGAGGGCCTGACCCTTGCCCATTTTGTTAACAGTCACCGCGCTGCCGGCCAGCTCGCTTCCCGGGGGCGGTGAGAACCAGTTGTACCAGTGGAAGTGCGCCTTGTCTTCCACCATGAAAGGCAGGCGGTAGCGCATCACCTCTTCGGCGCTGCGCCGGTTGACGGTTACAAACGAACCCGGCAAGCCCACCGTTTCCTTGTCAAAGATGCCGGCAAGGGGGTGGCCGGAAGACTCAATGTAGGTGGCGATGAAGCGCTCCTTGGGCTTACCATCCGCGTCGTAGGCGTACTTGCGCACTTCCTCAACGTAGTCAACCCCGAAAACATCGGCCAGGGCAAAATTGGAGCGCGCCTGGTGTTTTTCATCCACCAATCCGCACTTGCCGCTCGCCAGCAGCGTTCCGCCGCTGGCCACCCAGTTGCGGATGATCTCCGCGTGTGCGTCGGAAAGCGCCTCCACCTCAGGAAGCACCAGAGTATCGAATTGGCTGAGCAAGCTCGAGTTCAGCCGAAACTCGGGAAGGCTCTCCAGCGGACGGCCCGTGAAGGTGAGCAGTTCGAGCGACCCGAGCATGGAAGCGCGGAAATCCGTGGGACGCTTGTCGGCCGCGAGTTCATCCTGCGTGCTCTGGCTGTAAAGCACCGCAGAACTCAGCACAGGCTCGGCGCCCTCCAGCAGGCAATCGATATTGCGCACATCCTGCCAGGCGTCGCGAGCGATGTTGAACCAGCGGTCGGAATAACCCTTGCCGCCGTTCATCCCGCTCACCATGGGCGCTTCGCCGATATAGAAAGTGCGCGCATTTTGCACCAGCAGGGCGTCGGCATAGACGCGGGTCACGGCGCTGCGGTTGGTGTCAACGTAATCGTACGCGTTCCAGACGCCGGCTTGATAATCCGGGCGCCCCCAGCCGCGGAGCAGAATCGTCCCCAGGGCGATGCCGGTGGCGGAAGGTATGGGCTCGGCATAAAGAAAACTGACGCGCTGCTGGATTTCATCCGGAAAGGCCTCGGGACCGCCATTCAGGCCGACGAGAGCCTTGGGCTTGTGCTTGCGCATCGCCGCCGTGATCTCGTCCAGCATGTCGATCATCGAGCGTTTCTGGAGCCAGCGGTAACGGCGCTCCCAACCCTCGCGCGTGGCGAATCCGTTGCGGTAAGGGTCGCCGGGGTGGTCCTTGTCCCACGCCGCCTCGGTGTATTTGCAGAAACAAAATGGATTCCGCCCGCTGCCGTGGTAGCCCACGAATTGAATGCCAAAGATGTCTAGAAACAGCTCATCCAGTTCGTAGCGCGAAAAGAGCTCATCAATCATGCCCAGCACGTACTGCCGATAGGGCGTATCGAGGCAGGTCACATTCCACCGCCAGCGCTCGGGCTCTCCCTTCTCATCCACCCAACCCCAATCGGGATGGCTCAAAACGATTTGCGTGTTGAATTGCAGGCTGTAGTAGCCAATCACCGACATGCCCAGCTTGCGGGCCTCTGCCACTTGCGACCCGAAAAAATCACCCCTTAAATTGGGGTGGCGCACTCCCACGTCGCTGAGGTAATGCGCGTAGCCCCAATGGTCTTGGGCATAGATCAGCACCGACTCCGTCCCGGCGTCGCGGGCCCGGCCCATCACCGCGGGCACATCGATATCAAACAGTCCTTCGGGAGGCAGGTGAAGAGACAATTCCATGGTCCGGTAGGTCTTGTCGGGAAGGATCAATCCATTTTTGGCATGCGCTGCCCGGCGCTCGGCGATTGGCGGGTAGCCGGCATCGGTCGCCTCATCACCATCCGCCGGGGCGAGCATGGCGCTCCCCACGGTGGCGCCGATAGTTTGTATGAAAGTTCGCCGGCTGGTGGGCAGCGGGCCGTCAACGGTCTCCGGCAGACTTGGTTTGTCACGTTTTCCTTCAGGGGTGCTCATGGGACTCTCCAGGGTTGGCAGGGGTTCGCATTTCGGAATTGTACGGCGCGGTGGTTTCCTGTCTCACGAATGGGTGGAACGGACAGCGTCGCCAGGCGGAATGTTCATTTTCCGGCCGCCCCGTAAGGTACGCCCGGCCGGTCCCGAATGCAAGGTGCAATACATCAGGTCGTATTATGGGGCGGGAGGGACGACCTGGACTTCCTGCACCGTGATCAGCCTTTTACCGGCCATCCGTCGCAGGGTCGGCATAACCTCATCCACTTTTTCTGACCTCTCCACAAATTGCACCACAACAGGCAGTTCACTTCCAATATCGACAAGAGATGTCGTCACCACCCCGCTACCCCTGGTGAAGCCCGCGAGTCCGCGCAGCACGGTGCCGCCCGCGCATCCCTCGTGGTAGAGATACTTGAGAATCTCCAAATCCAAGGGGTGGTGCTTCCACTTGTCGGCTTCGTTCAAAAAGATGCTGACGAGTTGGTATTTGTCCGTATTCATCGAATTGCTCGCGCGGTGATTGCTCCCAGCAGGGCAAAGATAAAGCAGAGGGTGTTATTTGCCAGGAAATTGACCGTGGCGTCCCATAACCGGCCCTGCTCCATCATCTTGAAAGTCTCGAAAGTATAGCTCGAAAAAGTGGTATAGGAGCCACAAAAGCCGACGGCTATCAGCAACCGCCATTGCGGTGAAGAGAGCACGCGCTCCGATGTCCAGATCAGGAAAAAGGCCAGCACAAAGCTTCCCGTGGTGTTCACGGCAAGGGTTCCGAGGGGAAAGGAGGCGGTCTGATGACGGGCCAGCCAGTCGCTCACAAAGTAGCGAAGGTTGGCTCCAAAGACGGCGCCCAGGGCGACAATCGAAGCGGGTTTAATCCACTCCATCTTCCCTGATCCCACTCATGGGCACTGCTCTTGCTGCCCATGATGATGCATTCCTCCGGCTAAGCCTTGGCCGCCGCCTTGCTTTTCTGGATTCGCTTGATTTGAACATCCGAGACGGCAATCAATCCCGTCTCCATCATCTCCTCGACAATGGGGGCCAACCGTTCAACATTTTCGGCCGAATCCACGATGGTGACCACAATGGGCAGATCGTGCTTGAGCAGGTGCGAGCGGTGGATTTGGGCCATCTCCCCATAGCCTTCCACGCCCCGAATCACCGTGGTCCCCGCGATTTTCAATTCCAGGCACTTCTGCACGACCGCTTCATAAAGCGGCTTGCCCTGGTAACGATGATGCTCGGAAAAATGCAGCCGCATCAATTTAGCCGGTTGGTAGGTTGACATGGGTCGTCGCTCCTGAAGGCTGGCCTCGCACCAATCGAATGTAATCCACATCAGAGATTACGATCAAACCATCCTCGACCATCTCCTCGATCGCCTCCGCCCCCTGCGTGATCTTGTCTTCGCTGTCGATGACCGCAATCATGACGGGTAGGTCACGGGACAGGCGAAAAAGGCCCTGCTTGTGGGTGTGCCCTTTCATTCCGTAGCCCATAATGCCGCGATAGACGGTAGCCCCGGAAATATCCATCATGTGCAGGCGTTTGACGATGGCATCGTAGAGGGGTTGGTCATGCCACCGGTCCGCCTCGCCCAGGTAGATGCGCAGCATTTTGGCTTTACCGCTTTTTTTCTCGTGAGGCCGTTTGGGCTCAGCCTTTTTCTCCCGCATGACGCTCTTGACCACCGTCGTGTCCTGAACCTCGATCACCCCGTCGGTCACCATCTCATAGAGCGTGGGCAATACCTCTTCCACCTTTTCCTTCGATTCCAGGAATTCCACGCGAATGGGCAGGTGCTCGCTGAGCAGCTCCACGCGCGCGGTGTGCATCTTGTGGTGAGCGCCAAAACCCGCCAAGGCGTTATAAACCGTGGCGCCGGAGACGCCCTTGTGAATCAAATAGGAAAGGATTGCTTCGTAAAGCGGGGTGAGGTTGTGGCGCGTGTCCTCGTTCATGTAAATGCAAACCTTCTTTGCCGGGCCTTTGGAAAGCATCCGTCCTCCACCTTCGATGGGTGTAGCGCCGGGCTTTAGCCCGGCATGTGCCACCCTCAAGGGTGGCTCTACGACTAATCCAACGCAATGCTACCGGTGGCCGGCCACCACGGCTCCGGTCCACACCGCAAGATAACCCAAAAACACGCTCCCCGTAATATTCAGCAATCCCATCCATTGTCCGCCGTCGCGAACAGCTCGATACGATTCGTACTCGAAGCTGGAAAAAGTCGTATACCCGCCCAGGAACCCCACCACGAGGGCCATCCTCCACATGGGGTCAAGGTGCCATCTTTCCGTGAACAGGGTCATCAGCAGTCCGATCAAAAACGATCCGGAGACATTGATGACCATGGTGCCGAGGGGAAAGAGCCCTCCGTAACGCACCATGATCGCCGTCCCCGCGACATAGCGGACCAAAGACCCCAAACCGCCTCCCAAAAAGACCAGCCAATAGCGCAAAAGATGCCACCTCCCTCATGTAGGTGCCAAGCAGCAATCCGTGCAGAGACGGCTCCCCTGCCCGAAGAGCATTCTAGCAAATAAGGCCTTTAGGAGGGCAAACCGCCGACTTCACGCTGCAGTCGATCGAGGCGCGCGGCAGCCGCTTCCACCGCTGGAGCACCCGCCGCCCTTGCCTCACGCGCGTGGCTCAGGGCCTCCACCGCGATGCGGCTGAATACGTGCAGCAGCTTGCGGATTTCCATTTCCAGGCGGCTGCGGCTCTCCTGCACGCGGCTGAGAATATCATTCTGAACCCGGGAGCAGTTAACTTCCAGCAGGCGGCCCAGAAATTCCCGCCCCTGGCGTTCGATCCCCCATGGGCGCCCGCCAGTCCCAACGTCATGTCCGCGAGCCAGCGCAGCGGTGAAGCTCGCTGGGCAATCTCAATCATTTCCCGAAATCGATACTCAGAACCTATCCCTGCTTGTTATCCTGCACAGTTTGTGCGGGATGGACTTCTCCGGTCCGCAGAATCGCGCTCAGCTCATCCCGTAATTTGTCTTGAATCGGAAGAGCTTGCAGTTTCGCCACGGCTGCCTCAACAGGGTAAGAATAGGATTTAAGCTCGATCCTGCCATCCTCCCAAATCGCGTAACGAGCCTGGGGACTCCCGGTCTTGGGCTGCCCCAGGCTTCCAGGATTAACCACCAGTAACGAACCAAACGACTGCACAGATGGAACGTGGGTATGGCCCACCAGAACGATATCGGCATCGGCGTGTTCCACTTCGGTGAGCCAGAGTGGAGATCCGGCCGGACAATAGCTGTAGAGGGGATCCGAAGGCACCGCATGGCAGATGTAGAACCGGGTTTTCTCCCTTTTCGTTTCTACAAAAAGAGGCAAGTGCCGAAGGAAGTGCTTTTGCCCAACACTCAAGACCGAGTCCGTGTAGCGGCGCGTGGCCTCGGCCATTTCGCGGAATCGAGCGGAGCAGCGCGGATCCTGGCCAAACCCAATCGAGTAATCGTGGTTCCCGCAAATGGCGACAGCCGCCTTCGACCTGACGAAGTCAATCACCGCCGCCGGCTCGGGACCGTAGTTCACAAGGTCCCCCAAGACCCAAAGCTCGTCGTAAGCTTCTGGAAGCGCCGAAAGCGCATCGAAGTTGCCGTGAATATCTGAGATGATGACGATCTTCATGGAAGGCGCCGCAGCGCTCCCTCACCGGGCGGGTGGTTCGCCAGGTAGAGTCAAGCCCTCTCTTTTCCTTTTAGTATCGCGCCACGCATCAACTCGGTTTCATGCATGAGGGCGCGGATCAGATTTTCCCATTCCGCCTTGTCCGGTGGGGAAAATTCCAGCCCGTAACCCGTCATGCGTTCGGGGCGGGCGTTTTCCAGGATGACCCACAGGGCAGAAAGTTCGGCAATCAGCATTTGTTTGGGCTCGGGTTTTTGCAATCGCACGGAGAAGTGCCGAAGCCCTTCTTGCAGGCGGATTCGAATTGTCGCCATCTTGTCGCGAATGAGTCGGGCCTGTTCCGTGGAAATCCCAGTGGTTTCCCCACCGTCGGTACCCTCTTCGGCTGAATCGAGAACCAGTTCCATCCGGTCTAAGGCAGCGTCAAAAACCTTCCCGACTACAGCGAGTCTTCGCGCGTGAAGATCTTCCAAAGCCATAGGTTCCGTTCTCCCCTGCACGCCCCTCAAGCCCTGAATGTGGCGTATTCCGGCCATTCAGGCTCATCAAATAATCAACCAGCGACAAAACAAAAAACTCCTGCCATGACCCGAAGTCACAGCAGGAGTTATCAGTCCTCAAATAGGACGGTTAAAGGCGAACTCCATCACCAAAAGCTGACTATATCACAGATGAGCGGCTTACCCCTCTCAAAATGCGGTTGCAGATTGGTCTGTACTTCCCCCACTGACCACCTGCTATTCCTAATGCGAGTAAATTCGCACCCACTGTCCGCGGCGCTCCATCTCTGCCAGCAAATGCAGGTGGAAGCGAACTGCTACCACCGGCGCGTCCGCCTGCGGATGGTAATCGAAGTACCTTCCCTGCATTTGCAGCCAGCCGGGCCAGCGCGCCACCCAGTTGCCGGGTGGCTCCCATCTTCGGGAATAGAGATAGAGCAGGTCAAATGAATCGGTGGGCACGCTCGCCAAATCGTGCGGCGCAAAGCCCTGGGCCGGAACGACGAGCAGGGTGCCGCGCACATACCCGAGAAAAGGCTGCGTCAATTCATCCGTGGCCGGCCACGCCGTCAGAATCCGGGGCTGGCCAGGTTGCGTCTCCAGATAATGCGCGGCTTGCTCATGCAGCCGGATGAAATCCGCGTAGGCAAGATTGTCCTCAAGCGGGAACGGGTAGGGCGGGTTGATGAACCACGCCACCACGAAGCACGCCGTTGCCCCCGCCAAAATCAGGCGGGCCGGGAAACGCGGCAGGCGCGTCACCATGGCTACCGTGGCGAGGTAAAACAAGGGCAGGACGGGAAGGAGATACCGGGGCAAAATGGCGCCGCCCACAAGACTCAACATAAAGAGGTAGATGGCCATCAGACCAGCCGTCAGAAATATGAACGGGCGCCAGGGGCGTGTTCGGGACTCGGGACTCGGGACTCGGGATTCAGGATTCGGGGGTCGGGGCTGGGGTTTTGGGTTTCTGCCGAGTCCCTTATCCCGAATCCCGTTTCCCGTGTCGGATGCCTCGAATTCCGTGCCGGGTTTTCCGAGACCCGAGTCCCGAGTCCCGATCCCCGTATCCCGCCTCGCGTGCTTCCGCCCCCACCACAAGCCCGCCAGCGCGCCGGCGGTGAGCAGCCAATTGAACCCTCCGATAAAGAGCTCATAGACGCGACGCAGCAGGCTCCAGAACACCCGCGCCGGTGAAAGCGTGGAGTACACGTTGTAGTTCAAGTAACCGCGGTTGCCGATCCAGTAGCCCGTCGAGTGGTGGTAGTAGAGTGCCCACGCCGCAAGCGGCAGGAGCGGCGCCAGGAGTGGAACCCACGTGGAAAGCAGAGCCCGCCGTTCTCCGCGTGGCACGGGCGTCCCGTCCGTTTCAACAAATGGCAATGCCCCTAGCCGCCACCTTCGCCACGCATGGAGCCAGACGACGGGCAGCAGGACCACGGCGGTCTCCTTGCTGAGCACCGCGAGCGAGGCTGTCAGCGCGAAAAGCCAGACCTGATCGCCAAGCACGAAAAGGAGCGCCAATACGGTGAACAGCGCAGCGGCAAGGTCCAGGTGGGCAAGGGTGCTTTGCGCAAAAAAAAGCGGTGAAAGCCCCAGGAGGAGAACGCTCCAGAGGGCGATTTCACGGCTGGCAACACGCCGCGCCAGGGCGTAGAGCGAGGTGAGGGTGGCAGCGGCGATCAGGGTCATCGCAGAGCGCGTTACCCACACCGAATAGACGCAGATCCGCCACACGAGGCCAAGATAAATCATCACCAGCGGCGGGTGCCCTTCCGGCAGCGTGGTTTTCGGAATCAGCAGCCACGCGCGGGAGAAGTCCAGGGCCGCCGGAATGTAATACCCCGCCTCATCCCAGAAATACGGAAGGCGCAGCAATGGCCAGTGCAGGAGAATCAAGACGGCAAAGGTCGCGAAAAACGCCAAAAGCGCCTTGAAGGAGAATCGCATGAGAAAGACCGTTCTAAGGCGCCAGCGGGTGCGCATCCAGGTAAGCTTTGGCCGCGTCAGCAAGCAGATCGCGGTGCATGCGCATGGGGTCGCCGAAGAATGCCGCGCCGGCGGCTTCATCCACGACGTGGGTGGCCAGCAGGCCGAGCGCGTCTTTCTCGTTCCACAGGGCTTCGGCGTAAATGATCCGCTTCCCTTCCTCGGGCTCGCCGAGGAAGCGCTCGAAGAACTGGATGGAGCATTCCTGTTCGCGCGGCATGTGAGGGCCGATCATTACGAAGTGTAGCGCCTCCCACTCCGCGGGAGTGAGCTGCTTTTTCCAGGCGCCCACCGTCCCGTAAAGTTCGCGCATTTCGAACGCCGTCGCGTCCGCCACATTGGCAAGGAGCAACGGCGCCATCTGCCGCGTAAAGCTTTCCAGGGCCGCCGGACTTGCATGACCCTGGGCAAGCACCCCGTCCAACAGGGCAAAGGAGGCATCGAAAATTTGATTCTGCCGCGCGAGTTGGTCGGCGGTGAAGTGCCGGCGGGGAAGGCTGGCCTGCGCGGTCGTCATCAGCTCGCGGTAGTGCTCGAGGCGCTGCCGGCGATCGGCGGAAAGGTTTGCCTCCGGGGGAAACGACAGCATCACGAACAGCGCCAGGGGAATGTGGGCGACCGCCTTGAGTTCGTGATACTCCACGGGCTTCACGCACACGCTCGTGCGTTCGCCGCCGTTGACCAGAATAAGGTTATCGCCCTCCTCGAGAATCATCGGTCCGGTACGGGCAAGTGCGTCCGCCAGGGCTTGCTGATACTCGGCGATAAACTCACTGTTCAGGGTGTCGAGCAGCGGGTCTTTGGCGCGTTCACCACCCGGGTTCTGGGCGCGGAGGATTGATCCATTCATCCCGACGAAGGCGGCGGCCAAGATCAAAGGGAGGCTCAACGTTTTGAAACTCTTCATCAATGTGCTCCTGGATTGAATCGATGGGCTGGTCCCGGACAAGGGCATGATACCAGAAGTGTCAACGAGGGGGGGAACGAGGGGCGCACCAGGGACTTCATTTGTGTGTTTCAGGTGTGGCCGGCAATTGTCCGGGGCGCTTGCCGGGCACGAAAAAGCAGGTATTCTTCCGCAACCTGCGCCCCCCCGCCCTCTAACCCCTGGAGTCAATCTGTTTCTGAGGGGGGACTGGCAGGTCGCCAATGGGCATTTGAAACGCCAGGGAAGGATCGTTTGTGGAAGGGAGGAACTTCGTTTCGGCGACCCGCAAGGCCAGCCAGATGGCGCCCTGCAAAGTAGCCTCACTGCCCAAGGCGCTCAGCGCGAGGCGAGGGCGGCAAAACTCGTTTCGATCCACAATCTGGCGCGCCGCTGCAAAGAGGGCGGGATGCGACCCCACGCGACCTCCCAAGACCACCAGGGAAGCGTCTAGAATTACACACACGTTGGTGATGGCGTCTGCCAGGATGCGGGCGGTCCGGTTCAGGATCTCCACAGCGCAACTCTCACCCTTCCCGGCGGCATCAAAGACCTCGGTAGCGCTCATTTTACGCGGCGAAGGCATTATGCCTTCCCGGTCTTGATCGCAGAGCTTTTGCCAGGATCGTTCAATGCCTCGGGCGCCGATAATGTCCTCAAGCGAACCGGGCCGATAAATGGCCGGGGGGGCTTCATCCGTTCCGGGAACAAACAAATAACCGATCTCCCCCGCGGCCCAGCCGGAACCGTGATGCAGACGGCCGTCAACAAAGATTCCCGCTCCCACCCCCGTGCCCACGGTTAAGAAAACAAAGTTCTTCACCCCCCGCGCGGTGCCACACCAGCTTTCCCCGATCGCCGCAAGATTCACATCGTTTTCGATGGCCGCGCGAATCCCGGTTTCTCTTTCCAGCATCCGCTGCAAGGGAACGTCACGCCATTCGGAACTCAGCGTGGGCGCGGAGACGACGGTGCCTGAATGGACATTGGTGATCCCGGGCACCCCCGCCACCAGCGCCAGGATTTTCCGCTCGGAAATTCTATGCTGCTTGACGAGATTGCGAACGCAGTCTGACGCCAGCGCCGAAACCCGCTCCGGGCTGCTGCGGGAATTCGTGGGCGCGACCCACTCCTCGGTGACCGTTCCGTCGAGGTCAGCGAGCGCTGCCCGCACCAGCGCAGTGCCAATGTCGACGCCCATCACATACCCCAACTTGGAGTTGAAGCGTATCATTTGCGGGGGGCGTCCGCCCGTTGACAAACCGGCGCCCAACGGTTCCACCAGTCCCATTTCCTGGAGATATTCCACCCCGCTGGAAATGGTGGGTGCACTCAGGCCTGAATAACGGACAAGATCCGCGCGCGAACAGGGGCCATGCTGGCGCAAAAGGCTGAGGGCACGCCGGGCATTGACCTCGCGAAGAATCTCCGGCCCTCCCGGACTGATTTCCCCTCGAATGGCCTGGGAGGTCAGGTTCCGCTTGCGTTTGTTCACTGGCGGCCTCATGGGTTTACGTCGGTCCGTCGCTGGGGCGGCATCGCGGTACTAAATTAAGGCAATTAACAAAGTCAGTCAATAGATTTCAGGCGACTCGCCGTAGTAAAATCCTTACGGTCGGCGGCAGAGTGCCTCACGCCAACAGGCAAGCGGCGGGTTTTCATCCGGGTTCTGACCTTGGAAATCAGCAGCCGGATCCTGCCGCTGGGCAGTGCTGGGCAAGTCATGGACCGACAAACGCTCATCTCCGGCCCGATTCGTGAAGCTCCCGCCGGCAACAGGCTGGTAAGGGGCCCGGCAAGCCGACTGTGGCTGGGGCTTCTTCCCATCCTTCTCCTGGCAGGAGTTCCCTGTCGCGCTGTCACTGGGCAGGGTCGCATCAATGACAGGGGCGGCAGCCAGGCATTTCAGATCCAGGGTGAAACGGCTCTGCGCCGGGGGGACCTGGACGGGGCGGAGAAGGCTTTTCAACAAGCTCTGGCGGCTGACCCTGACGCCGTGGGCGCCTACGCCAACCTCGGGGTCGTCTATATGCGCCGCCGGCAGTGGGCAGAGGCGCTTGTCATGCTGCGCAAGGCGCAAGAACTGGCCCCGCAAGTGGCGGGGATTCGCCTGAATATCGGCCTGGTCTATTACCGGCAAAACGACTTTCGCAATGCCCTCCCCGCTTTCGAATCCGTGTTGAGAGACCAGCCGGACTCCCCGCAAGCGCGCTACCTCCTGGGGTTGTGCTACTTCTTCACTGACCGCTATCCTGAAGCCGCCCACACTCTCGAGCCGCTCTGGCCGCAGGAATCCAATAATCTGATATTTCTCTACGTGGTTGAGATCGCAGCCGAGAAGGGCGGATTCCCTGCCCTGCGGGAGCGCGCCCTGGAACGTTTCCTCCAGGTCGGTCAGGACACCCCGCAGTTTCACCTCCTGATGGGCAAGGCCTACTTGAAGGAAGCACGAGACGACAAGGCTATACCGGAACTTGAGCAGGCTGCCCGGGCAGACCCGACGCTCCCCTTCGTGCATTTCAACCTCGGCCTCGCCTATCGCCGGCAGCATGAATTTACAAATGCCAAAGCTGAGTTTCTGAAGGATGTGGAGATTGAGCCGGACGTCGCATTTAATTACAGCGAACTGGGCGCCGTTTGCTCCAATCTGCAGCAGGAGGGTGAGGCGGAGCACTATTTTCGCGAAGCGCTGCGGCTTGATTCACATCTGGCGAGTTCTTATTTCGGGCTTGCCAAGATTTACGAACGCCAAGGGAGGTTCCCGGAGGCTCTGGCGGCCTTGGATTCTGCCGGGCGCTTCAATCCTTCCAGCGCCAGCATTCATTACCTGCGAGGTCAAATCCTGCTGCACATGGGCCGCCGCCAGGAGGCAAACTCGGAATTCGACATTGCCGGAACCATGCAGAAACAGACGCGTGACGAATTGGAACGCGAGGTGAGCGGGGAGCAATTGCCCAGCCCCGAAATCGCCATCGAGCTGAAATAGACGCGCCAGCCTGGCGAATCGAAATTTGAAGGTCAGAACATTTGTTCTCAAATCTGAGAACCAGAACAGGGGCAGATGAATTTTCCAGGAAAGGCGGGAGACAGGCTAAACCCATAACTACAATAAAAGAGGGCGCTTCAGGGTTTAGTCCCGCAGCGCCCATTTGGTTGCGGGGGCTTGCTACGCAGCGATTCATAACGTTCTTTCCGGGCATCTTTCGCGGCGTTGGCCGCTCCCCCGCAATGGAAGACGGTCAATCCAAAGGCCCGGCCTCACCGTGAGCGGTTTCCCTTCCGGCGGTTTTCCTTGCGCGTGATAAGCTGGGTGTTTTCCGGGTCAGCCGACCCGCCTCGCGAGAACGGGATTTTTTTGTGGTCATATTCGAAATCTCGCAATCGCAAAGGTTTGGCTGCTGTTTCAGGATCGGAATAGTGCTTCTTAAAAAGTTCGGCCTGGGCAAGTCGCTTGGATTTAACTGGGATGTAACGGGAAGATCGCCTACGCGTGCTGCGCCTGCTGATCAAAACGAACAAGAAGATTACGAGAATAATGAAGATCAACGCGCCGTCAGAATTGGTCCCTCTAGCTGCCCCAGCGACAAGCAAAGCTGCTGAGAACATAAGCACCCCCTACTCCCCGACTTCTCGCGATAGCTTGCGCGGTTTGTTCACGGTCTACTAAAGCTTTTCTTATGGCATGGAGGACTAAGCGTATCAAAAGCAAAATGGGAGCGCAAGACTCAAGGATAGATGGCCGGTCCTGCTTAGAAACAGCCTCTAGGTACGTGTATATATGCCGTATAATAAGGCATATACACACATTATCTATCTATTATCAGAGCTATAGGTACACATTATCAGGTATTATTACAATGCCTTAACTATAGACGAAAGGACACCACGGAAACATGGTCGAAGGAAAGATAAACCGAAAGACTCACGTCAAAGGGCCATCGTCTACCAGCCGGGCAGTCATCGAGTTGAAGGCGCAAGAGCTTTCCGGCCCGGAAACGTTCGCCTCGGACTTGCTTTGGGATTCATTGGGCGCGATCGGGGGACTCCACTGGCTGCTTGTGCCGGTCCGGAAATCGGTACAGCGCATCGCGCAAAGGTACCGCCACCATCCGAAAGTGTTTACCGATAAGTTTCTAGAGATCATCAAACAACGAATCAAAAGCCTATCTGCGAGCCCCGAAGGCAAAAGAGGTTTGGAGGTATGGGCATGGTATAATCAACGCGTGGGCCATCACAAGGAGGCTATACTAACATCTAAGCTTCCCTCAATGCCTGTTCCTGCTGAGCATCCGCTTCGATTGACGCAGGGCCTCTCTCCGAGGAAGCTTGAAGCAGTGGAGTACCTCATCCCTTTGATGTCGGCTCTGATTGCCGGACAACCCATGAAAGTCCCTCCGAAGACGCTGCGCTCTAAGATATTCTCCTTATTTAGTTTGCAACCCGGCAATGCGCCGGACCGACTTACGAAAGAAATCCGCGCAATCGACGGCGAGGCCCACGCCAAGGGTCGTCATCTCACTGATGGCCAGATTGCACGAAAAGTGTTTGCGTGGTACGCACAGGACAAGGCATGGCATAAGGGCCGAGCGCGCCAAACGGTGAAGGACGCACGCCTGCCGTGCTCATGTAGATTAGTCAGTTAACTAGCCGAATACCTGCATTAACTCCTTCTGTATAGGGGAATTCTTCTGATTATCTATCCCGTAGACACCCCATTTTGACCTTGTTAGTCTCCCCAGTGACGATGATTGCGACGCGGTGAGGTCGGCACATCGGAGAGGAGAACCCCATGGCACGGCGGAACCCCAGCAGGTTGCAGGAACTCGAGCAGGAGAACAGCGAGCTAATTGAGGCGCTGGAAGACATTGGCGGACTGGCTGATGAAGCCGACGACGCGGCGCTGGATCGAGCGGCCATTATTGACAAGGTCCGGGCGATTTCGGAGCGGGTCGAGGACGAAATTGAGCCGGATGACGAGCCTGAATCGGGGGAATAGCCGCGCCCCCCTGTGGGCGCGACTGGCTTAAGCCCGCCGATCAAATCAGCCACAGGCAGCACCGATATCGAGCGCGAGCCTGCATCCCAGCAGGCCCGCGCCGGTGTGTCCTTTGTGGCTCCGAACGCTTCCTGGTCCCGGACCACATCGACAACAATGAATCGAACGACGACCCAGGAAATTTGCAGTGGCCTTGCAAGTCCTGCAATACGAAAAAGGGGATCGCGGCCGCGAAAGCTGGCGAAGGAAGGCGAACAGACCAGATGAACCCGAAAGTGGTCACGCCAGAGCAAGCCGAGGCCATGCAAAAAAAAGCTGTTGAGTTCATGGACCGCATCGACGCAGATGACCCAAATGACATCGCGGGCATGAGCGTTGAGGAGTACGCGCAGCATAAGCACCTAATATTGTTGGAGAATCCGGGCGCTGAGACCCTCAGGGAGTATGTCAGCGCGGCAGTCGAGCACCAACGGGGGGAACACGACGCGGGCGGCCTCGTGATCCACCAGACGCCGCCTGACCGCCGTTCACAGTTCGCCAAGGAAATATGGCGCCGCCGGCGCCGGCATGGGAGAGCCTGAAGAAAGCACTTCGGGTCTTTCGAGCACTAAAAGAAAACGGCCCCGCTGCAAACGGAGCCGTTTTGCAATAGCCGTCAGGATGCGCTGACAGCTTGAAGTTCAAGCCCTAAGCCTACCTGACAAATCCCCGAAAATCAAGTTTGCTACTGACCATAGAAAGGATGTGGATCATGATCCAAAACGTCTCAGTGAATTTAACCCTCAGCAAAAAGCCGGAAAACATCGTTCGTGCGTTCGCCGACGTTACCTTGGACTTTGGCGATGGAGGCTCAGTAAGACTGTGTGGATTTAGGGTGATAGCCCCTGACGGGAAGCCACCATGGATATCGGCTCCAGCACGGCACGGCGAAAAGGCTTGGTTTGACACAGTCATTTTGAAGGGCTCTATCAAGAAGTTGGTGGACACAGCGGTAATCAGGGAGTTTGAGCGGACTTCGCAGGCAGTGAAGCGGGCCTGACCGTCTGACCAGGCATCGAGCGCGGCCTACGCGAGGCACGAAGCGCGGGCAACGACCTTACCCCTTGTGTCGCCCCGTGACGCATACGGGCACCGTAGGCCGCGCTGGGTGCCTGGATGCCCGGAGCGGAAGCAGACAAGGGGCATGACCATTTGACGGTGCTTCCCATCCTTGTAACACGGAGTGTCTCTGTATGGCCTTGGTGGACCACCGTGAGGCGCAAGAGCGATGGGCATTACGATGTCGGCAGCGTCGGGAGTTGCCGCGAGCGTTTGGAGAATTTCTCAGTGACCTGGCGCCCTGGGATTGGTTCGTGAATCCAATTTCCTTTCGTGACGATGGGTCGGCGGGTCCGCCTCCGCCTGACCTTGCGCTGAGTCGGCTTGCTGAATATTTGGACCTGGTGCAGCGAGCGACATCGAAGCCGGTCGGCTGGGTCATCGGTGAGGAGTTCGGGAAGCTGGGGGGCCGGTATCACTGTCATCTCTTGGTAACCGGCGTTGCGGATCTGTACCGAAAATTTTGGTGGGCCGAGGCGTTCCGGCGATTCGGAAGGACACGCATTGAGCCTTTTGACCGGGAGCGAGCGGCGACATTCTACGCGGCGAAATACGCGGCGAAGCAGCTTGGAGGGCTTCACTTCGGCGGCACACTGGCCGGAAAAAAGCTGTCTGATTTTGAAATCCCCAGTTCAAGCGGTGGAAAGCAAACGGCCATCTGTTCGGCAGAAATGCCGAGGGACTTCTTCCGCCTGGGCTTGGGCCGCTGGCACAGGTGAGGCCCGCGGCGTTTCCTTGCTGTGGGTGGCTGTAACGCGTAAAGGGAGCACTGCGTGTCTTGACGGACCTATTGGGCAGTTGGCCCGTTCCGGTCGCGAAAGCGTCGCACAAACGCTGCTTGCGCCGTTTTAAGAGAGCTTGCACCATGGCGAAGAGTCTTAGATTCAGCCCCTCAATGACGCCGGACAATCCGGTAACAGCGGAAGAGCTTCGCTCTGGTGAGGGCCTCCTGGCCCGGTTGATTGCAGCTGCTTATGCAGCCGACCACCCAGAGTCCTTCGGCAATGGTAGCGCGGGGAATCTTGCGGAGGAGGTCAGTTCAGAATCCAGCAATGCCGACTTGACACAACGACGCCAGGGGGCTACTCTCCAGGCAAGTCGGGACCATCCGTTGACGGAATCAACTGATGGTCCCTCACCAGACAGCCTGACAAGGAGGCCGAATGGCTACACCTATTCTTAACACACCTCAGCCCCAAAATGAGAACTCGAAAAGCATCCTGACCCTGTTAGAACGGCTTACGGGTCCGCAGACAAGCGAGACCATGCCTACTAGCTGCGCTCCGACCAAAGCCATAGCGTGGGCGCGCGTCTCGACTGCGGAGCAGAGCGAGCGCGGGCTATCCATCCCAGAGCAGTTGCGGGAAATTCGCCAATATGCCAACAGCAAGGATATTGAGATCGTGGCCGAGTTCACCGATGCCGTAAGCGCGTACCAGCACCGGGCGAAGCGGCCCGAGTTCGAGCGGATGATTAAATCGGCCAGAGCAAAGCGAGTGCCGATGATTCTGGTCCATGATTTTTCCCGGTTCTCAAGGGATAGCGTGGGGGCAAAGGCCCTGGTGCGCGAATTGCGCGGGGCCGGAATCAAAGTTGTGTCTTTGAACGACCCCGAGATAGACCCGGAGACCGTGGCGGGCGTGTACATGGAAGCGATCACGTTTGCCAAGAACGAAGCCTATAGCCGCGAGGTTGCCTTCCATACTCGAAAGGGATGCCGCGCCAACGTGCAGGCACGCGATATCGAGACCGGATGGTGTTACAAGAACGGCGGGCAGCCGCCTTGGGGTTATCGTTCGCGTCGATTGGAACGGGGCCAGGACAAGCGGGGCCGTCCTATAGTAAAGTCAGTCTGGGTGCTCGACGACACGATCATTGCTGGCCGCCCGGCGCATGAGTGGGCGCGACACTGTTTGGTGGAGCTGGCCGCCGCCGGAGCATCGCTGGCCGAACTGCGCGACTTCTGCAATCGCACCGGTGTTCCTGCCCGCCGCAAGAAGTTTTGGGGCATCTCCACCTGGAACGCCATTCTTCAGCCGAGCGTGATCCTCCAATTCTGCGGGTACGGAGTCTGGAACGCCCGGACCAAGGAAGGACACGGGCGCCCGCCCGCCGATTGGGTGATCGTGCCGAATGCTCACCCGGCTCTGATTACCGAGGATGAAGCGCGGGCCATTCTCTTGGCACGCCGCCACGCACACGCCGCCGCTTCGATTCCACCGAATCGGGGCAGGAGTCTGACCTCCGAATACATTTTGAGCGGTGGCCTTTTCCGCTGTGATCGATGCGGGGCAAATATGGTCGGATTCCGCACGTCGAGCGGTGAGTATTACGTGTGCGGGAGTCAGCCGTACCGCAGGGGCATGGGATGCGGCCCAGGCGTCTACGTGCCACGTCACGCCGTGGAAGCCGAGGTCTACCGAGGTCTATGCGGCTTGCTCAGCGAGTGTGCCGATCCCCACGGTTTCACAGGACAAGTCAACATGGAGCTACGCCGTCTGTGGGAGCAGTCCACTGGACACGCCGACAGCAGCACGGCCCGTAAGGAAATTGAGCGCGTCGAAGCCGGGATCGGCAATATTCGCCGTGCCATCGAGGAGGGCTTGGCCGATGCTCCATGGGCGAACTGCCGCCTTCGGGAGCTAAACGCCAAGCGAGATGGACTGACAGCCGCCCTCAATGCGCCCGGGCCCCCGCAGCTTGATTCCGAGACTGTGATGACATATCGCCGTCAGACCGAGAAGTTGATGCAGTGCGGCCAACCTGCCGAGCGGAAGCGGCTCTTACGCGCATGGGTGCAAGAGGTCAAATTGGAGCCCGAAGCCCTTGAGGTCAAAATCAGCTACCGTCTGCCAGAGGCCGTTATGAAAGGTGTGGTTGCGGGGGCTGGATTTGAACCAGCGACCTTTGGGTTATGAGCCCAACGAGCTACCAGACTGCTCCACCCCGCATTGGAAGTATACTCAAACGACGCAGTCCTGCCAATTACTTTTTCACCCCAACCATTTCAGTTTGTCCGAAACATTGATGAGTTGTATGATGGCGGCGGTCGAAATCAGGAAAGGCAGGCGCGCGCGATCGCCGGAATTTGTTTCGCCGCAGGGGGTCACGTTTCGCCGGCGTTCAATGGGCTTGCACGGGGGAAAAGCTGATGCGGAAAATATCCAGCCTGGCGGTAAGAATATTTGTGGGGGGAACCCTGGCCACGCTGGTGGCGCTGCTGGGTCCAACGGCGCGCGCGCAGATGACCACGGCCAGCTACAACGTGAAGGCTTTTGGAGCGACGGGCGCGAAAAGCGACGATGCCCAGAAGGCCATTCAAAAGGCCGTTGACGCGTGCGCGCAAGCGGGAGGCGGCAAGGTTATTCTCCCCCCGGGTGACTACACCTCGGGGACCATTCACCTGCGCAGCCACGTCACGCTCGAGATTGAGGCGGGCGCCACGCTCTATGCTTCCGAAGACACGGCCCTGTACGATAAGCCGGCATTGCTTTACGGTGAAGATCTTCAGAATATTTCGATTCAAGGGCGGGGCACCGTTGACGGACAGGGGGATTATTTTTCCAAAACGGGCCCCGACGACGACATCAACATTCACGATAATCGATTGTTGGCGCTGGCCGCGGGCATTCCTCTGGTACGCTCCTACCCCAAGGGCTATGGGGTCAGGAACATGTACCCCCATCTGGTTTTCCTGGTCCGCTGCAAGGACGCGAGAATCACCGGCCTCTCATTTCTTCGTTCCCCCAGTTGGACGATCTATCCCTATGCTTGCGAGCGACTCATCATCGACGGGATTTACGTCCACACCAGCCAGACCATGGGCGTCTGGGCGGACGGCATCGACCCCGACGGGTGCAAGGATGTACGCATCTCCAACAGCACCATCGAAACCGGCGACGACGCCATTGTGCTCTATTCCTTTAACATTTCGGGGCCGGCCCTGCCCTGCGAAAACATCACGATTACCAATTGCCGGTTGTCATCGGCCTCCGCCGCGGTGAAGTTCTGCGATTGCAATATCAATTGCATCCGCAACGTCACGGTGGACAACTGCGTGATTACCCAATCCAATCGCGGCATTGCCTTCATGATTACCATGGGTGGTTATGTCGAAAATGTGGTGCTCTCCAATTTGGTGGTGAATTGCCAACGCTATGCCTGGTATTGGTGGGGTGATGGCGACCCGATTTACTTTATGGTGGAGCGGCTGGGGGAACGCACCGGACACCCGCGACCCCATGAGCCGCCCGCCGGCTCGATCCGCAATGTGATCATCCGCAATGTCATCGCTCATGGCCAAGGTTCATGCCTGATCACCGGGCACCCGAAGAGCTGGCTGGATAATATCAGTCTCGAAAATATCAAGCTCTTTATTTCCACCGACCCCGCCGCCGGGTATGACAAAGCGATCAATGCCATGCAGTTCCGGTATGCCCGGAATCTCAAGGTCAAAGATGTTGAAGTGCACTGGGAAAAACCTGCATCGGCAAAATGGCAGAGCGCGCTCTACTTCGAGGATGTCGGCGGATTAAGGTTGGATGGCTTCTCCGGACGTCCGGCAAAAGGCGGCACGGATACTCCCGCCGTGGTTCTTGACAAAGTGCAGGATGCCACAATTTGCAATTCCAGAGCCCAAGCAGGAACACAGGTATTTCTTAAGGTAAAGGGCGCAAACAGCCGGGGAATTTACCTGGTCGGGAATAATCTGCACGACGCGAGCACCGCGTTCCAACCCGATACCGATGTGAAAGAAGGAACCGTCAAGGCCGCTGGCAATTTCTAGAAACGGATGGTTTGCACATGACTGGGGAGCGACGCGTGGGGAGGACCCAATCCTTCGAGCGACTGCAAATTGACCCCGCAATCAACCCGGCAGTCCTCGATACCGCAACCTGGGAGCCGGAGTGCGCCTGGCAGGCCATCCTTAATGTTGGAGACAATTGGTGCTTTGCGCAGGCCGCCTTGCAGACAGGGTGCAACTGGGAGGGATCTTCCGGCGTAACCTTGGCAGCCCCCTCCGCCGTCCATCGAGGCGCCGCCGAATTCTGCCTGGCGGAATTGCCGGATGGGCAGCAGGTTTTCGTGGAAATTGGCCAGGGTGGAGGATCGCAAGCGCTGGGAACCCCCTTGGGGAAAATGCCGTTGCAAATTGGCACGCCGGTCGCTGCTTATCCTGCGAGCGCATCGGTAATTGATCGCTATTGCCGGCTACTCGCCCCGGAGAAAGGCCCGCGGGCGATGGCCTCCGTCCCTCGTTTGGGCATAGGATGCCGGATGACCACTGCGGTATGGCCCGCCGCGTTTGATGCCATGCAGAAGCACGGCTTCGCTGCCAATCCCATTCAGAATTCTGTTCGCGAGCTTAATCTGCTGGATGATCTTCTGGCCGCTCGCCCCCCTGATCGCAATTACGCGTGCGGATTCGGCATGATCGAACCGGGATATACCGGCAGCACCTACGAAGGACTTTGGGTGGCGGGGACGCTGGCCGCCTTAAAACAGCAGGGGCGCTTGAACTACGGCGCCGATGCCGACCATCTTCAGGTGAAGCGGGGCGCGGAGGGATTGGCGCGGGCCCAGAGGCTGCTGCGCGCTTCCCGCTACTACACATTTTTCACCATGGATATGGCCGATATCCTCCATTACGAGGCGCTCGCCCCCGGCGCATCGGGCGATTTCCTCGACCGTTCCGTGAGTAATGCTGCGGAGCGGCACGCTATTCTAAACGATCATCGCGCTCCCTGCCGGATCGGCGGGGTCACCTATCGCCTGGCTGACGAGCAGATTGGGCGCTTCGCTGCGAAATATTGGGACGCCTTCCATGCTCTGGAAGCTTTAAGCGGCGAAATCAGCGCGCTCAAAGATGGAAGATCGTTTGATCTCGAACTCACCATCGACGAGCATCCGCCGGAAGTCGGAGCTTTCGATTGCCTGACCACGGAGGAGGAACTGCTCTTCGTTTTGCGCGAAATCCGCCGCCGCGGGCTGCCCGTGACCCATGTCGCGCCGAATTACGGGGCGGAAAAGGGTTGGGACTATCGGGGCGCGGACGGGCTGGAAGGCCTGGAATGGCGCGTCCGGGCGCTGCAAGCCATCGCCGGCGACTTCCGGGTCATGCTCGACTTCCATTCCGCGGATGACCTATCCGCACCCACCCGGGCTGCCCTGCGCCGCGCCACACAAGGCTGGCTGCACTATAAAATCTCACCGATGCCGCACATGCTTTACGCGGAAGTTCTGCAGAAATATCATCCCGATCTCTTTCTGCGCTGGTGGAATGATGCCCTCGCCTATGCGCGCCGCGAGGCGGAAAACGGCTCAGATTTCGCAGCGGAGTGCGTTCGTGAATATGAGGCAAGTTCAGATCAGACCCCGTCCCGGCGCCACGCGGTCTTCCACCATTACGGCTTCGCATTCATCGGAAGGCGTGATGACCATGGCCAGTTCCTGGTTCGCCATGAGTTTTATGCCTTGTCCCCGGAGTTTTATCGCGCCCATCGTGAATGCCTGGCAAATTACCTGGGGATGCTGGCCGAGGAGTTGTTTGAGGAGTGATCCACCATGCAAGTATTTATCGATAGTTCCGACCCGAAAGAAATTCTGCAGGCGAATGATTGGGGCATCATCGATGGCGTCACCACCAACCCCAGTCTCATTTCGAAGGGTGGTCCGGACATGCGGGAAACCCTGCATCGGATTCTTGCGGCCTCACCGGGACCTGTCTTCTGCCAGGCGGTCGGCTGGCATGATCGCGAATCGCTTATCGCGCAGGCTCGCTGGCTGCAACTGGTTTCAGAAAAGATCATCGTGAAACTGCCGATGAGCCCGGCGGGACTGCAAGCGCTGCAAACCCTGAAGGCGGAAACCGCGGCTATCCGTATCGCCATCACCGCCATCGCGTCGGTGGCGCAAGCCTACCTGGCAGCCAAGTGCGGCGCCGACGTGGTGGCTATTTTCAATGGCCCTCTCGATCAGGTGCTGGATCAACCGGTTGACCTGGTAAGGCCGGTCCGCACGATTTTTCGAAACTATGGCTTCAGCACTAAGATCCTGTCCTGTGGCCGCCTGCCGCGCTCTTTTGCCGATTTCGCCGAGGCGGGCACGGACATCTGTACGTTGCGTTTTGAGTTCCTCAAGATGCTCTTTGACCACCCCTTTACTGATAAACGGATGCAGGGTTTTCTGGATGATTGGCGGGCCGCGTTTGGCGATGCCACCTGGCCGAAGGCGTGACCACGATGTCGGTGCTGGATCTTTTCCGCTTGGACAACCGGGTCGCCGTCGTCACCGGGGGCGCGGGGGGCTTGGGCCGTCAGCATGCCCTGGCGCTGGCGGAAGCAGGGGCGCGGGTGGCGATTTGCGACCTGCTCCCCGAACAGGGGGAGAACACTCGCCGGGAATTGGAAGAACGTGGGTGCAGCGCCTTTTTCGCCCGCGTTGACGTCACGGCGCCTGAGCAAGTCGATCGCTTCTTGAATGAAGCAAGCCAGGCACTGGGGCCGATTGACATCCTTGTGAATAATGCGGCGCGCCATTCCGAGGGCATCCCGCTGGAAGAGGTGGACGACGATCTTTGGCGCAACATTATCGACACCAATCTCTCCAGTCTGTTCTATGTGGGCAAGCGGGTGGCGCAGCGGATGATCGAGCGCCGAAGCCCGGGCTCGATCATAAACATTGCCTCTATCAATGCTTCGGTGATCAGCAACATCTCTCCCCGACACAATGTCGCTTACTGTGTGGCCAAGGGCGGTGTCGCGCAGTTGACGAAAGGCATGGCGGCAGAATGGGCTCCTTACGGGATTCGCGTGAACGCGCTGGCGCCGGGGTACATTTTGACCGAACAGACTTCCGCCAGCGCGCAGAACCCCGACATTCTTGCGCGTAATCTCGCCAACACTCCCATGAAGCGGTACGGTCATCTTGATGAGCTTAAGGGGACCATTGTGTATTTGGCTTCTGACGCGTCTTCTTTCATGACCGGGAGCATCGTCTACGTGGATGGTGGATACACAATCTGGTAACCGGACAAGTACGGCATGGGAAAGGGGGGGACATGGACCGTCGCGGATTCATAAAAGACGTTACTCAGGTTGGAATCGGCCTGGGAGTTCCCGGTTTAATTCTGAATACGGGGACGGCAGTGGGTTCGCAGAATGACGAGAGCCGACCGGCTGAAGAAAACCTGCATGCCGACAGAACGGTGACCCTCCTGGATGGTACCTGGCTGCTCACCACCGACGCGGACAATGTGGGGCGCGCGCAGAAGTGGTACACACGGTCATCACCTGAAGCCAAGCCCGCCCGGGTGCCGGGAATCTTCCAGGAGGTTTTCCCGGGGTACCACGGCGTGGTCTGGTATTGGCGCGAGTTTACCCCACCCGCGCACCCCTACTCCCAGGGACGCTATCTACTGAGCTTTGGCGCCGTGGCCTACCTAGCAGAGGTGTGGATCAACGGAGTCTCGATCGGCGGCCATGAAGGTTCGGAAACTCCTTTCGTTCTTGACGCCACGGACGCCATCAAGCCGCAGGCCAGCAACCTGCTTGCGGTGCGGGTGCTGAAGCCCGGCGACACGCCCATCGATGGATATGTGTTGAAGGAAATCCCCCACCGAAATGAAACGCTTACGGGCTACACTCCCGGCAACAGCTATGATTACGGGGGGATTGTGGAATCCGTGGAATTGTTGCTGACCCCGGCAGTACGCATCGAGAATCTGCATGTGCGCCCGGATTGGAAGACGGGAAATATCCGCCTGTATGCCAACATCCGCAACGCCTCAAACACCACTACCCACGCTCATTTGCAGCTTTCCGTGGCGCCCGCCGCCACCGGGAAGACTCTTTTGGTAAGCCACCTGGTGCGAGACCTGCCCCCCGGAGACACCTTGATCGAAACGCAACTCAACGTGGACGGCCACCGGTTGTGGGACCTGGATGAGCCAAACCTCTACCGGCTGACGGTGCGTGCCGCCGCCGCCGGAGTGGAGGGGTTTGACGAAACCTCCGTGCGCCTCGGGTTTCGAGACTTTCGCGTGGAGAAGGGCTACTTCCGGCTTAATGGCAAGAGGATTTTCGTGCGCAGCACCCATACGGGCAATCATTGCCCCATCAGCCAGACCCTTCCGCCCCCCGGCGCCCCGGATTTCCCGCGCATCGACATGTTCTATGCAAAGGCCTCAGGGTTTAACATGGTCCGCTTTATATCGGGCATGGCTCACCCCTATCAACTGGATTTGTGCGATGAAATCGGCCTGCTGGTGTACGAGGAATCGCTGGCGGGATGGATGCTGGCGGATTCCCCCAAGATGAAGGAGCGTTTTGATTTCTCAGTCCGGGAAATGGTGCTGCGCGACCGCAATCACGCCTGCATTTCCATGTTTGGCATGCTGAATGAAACCTACGACACTCCTATCTTCCACGCGGCGGTGGCGGCCCTCCCCATCGTGCGCCAGGCGGATGAAGACCGGCTGGTGCTGCTCTCCAGCGGCCGATGGGACGGCGTTCTAAGCATCGGTTCGGTGAGCAACCCCGGCAGCCGCGAGTGGGATTATGTTTGGGGCAGCGAAGCGCCGGGCGCGGCTTCTGTCGGTGCCGTTCACAACGCTCATGAATGGTGGTGGAAGACGGGCGATGTCCACCACTATCCCAAGGTGCCTGAGGACGAGCTTCAGGACCACCAGTTGCGCACCGTGGGGCATGACCAGCCCAAACCGGTTTTCCAATCCGAGTACGGCATTGGAAGCATGATGGACGTGATCCACGAAACCCGGATGTACGAACAACTCGGCGTTCGTCCGGACATGGAGGACTATGTCCTTTTGAAGTCGATGGCCGACCGGTTCACCGCCGACTGGAAACGCTTTGGCATGGACGGCGTGTGTGCGTTCCCCGAGTTTCTCCTGCGCGACAGCCAGATGCGCAGCGCTCGCCATCGGCTGCTGGGGTTCAACGTGCTCCGGTCAAATCCCAAGAACGGCGGGTTCAACCTGACGGGAATGTTGGACCACGCGCTGACCGGTGAGGGGGTGTGGAGGTTCTGGCGCGATTGGAAGCCGGGGGTGATGGATGCCATGAAAGATGGCTGGTGCCCGCTGCGCTGGTGCCTGTTTGTGTACCCGACACACAACTACATTGGTCGCCCACTGAAGCTGGAAGCGGTGCTTGCCAATGAAGACGTGTTGCGTCCCGATCAATATCCGGTACGCTTTCGGATTTGCGGTCCGGCGGGGATAGCCTGGGAGCGCGCCGCCACGGTACGCGTTGACGCGCCGCCACCCGGTGAGGATGGACCGCTGGCCATTCCGGTGATGGCGGAGGAGGTTTCCCTGGGTGGGCCGGAAGGCGACTATGAATTAGCCGTCTCCATCGAGCAAGGTGCGGCGGCAACGGAAGCTTCCTGGCAATTTCACCTCACTGATCCGGCTTCCCTGCCCCCCCTGAATCAAACCGTGACCCTGTGGGGAGTCCCGACGGAGGTGGAGAATTGGCTGAAAACCCACGGAGCGTCATGTACAGAATTCCGCGGGGGGACGCCCGGGCAGCGGGAAATTATCCTGGTCGGTGACCTTTCGAAAGCCGCAGGCACCGCAGAAGATTGGAAGGAATTGGCACGGCGAATGGCAAGAGGCAGTGTGGTAGTATTCCTTTCCCAGCAGGCGTTTCAGCGGGAGAAGGATGCCGTGGGGTGGCTGCCGCTCGCCACCAAGGGGCGATGCTACGCGTTTAACGATTGGCTCTATCACAAAGAATGCGTCGCCAAAACCCACCCGGTATTCGACGGCTTGCCGGGAAAAGGGATTTTGGACTTTTACTATTACGGGCCGGTAATCCCCCATTACCTTTTCGATGGTCAGGAATTGCCGGCGGAGGTCATCGCCGCGGCCTTTGCCGCGGGGTATCCCGTTAAGGGCGGCTATGCTTCCGGAATACTTCTGGGCAGATATGGGTTTGGTGAAGGGCACTTCATTGTGAACACGTTTCCGATTTTGGACCAACTCGATCGCCATCCGGCTGCGGATCGGTTATTGCTCAACCTTGTGAAGTATGCCGGAAGTTTCCCCGAAAAGCCTTTGGCAGGACTTCCCTCGGATTTCGAAGGTAAACTCCGGGCAATCGGGTACATTTAGAAAGATCCGTTCGGGTCCGAACCATGACTTTGGCGATACCATAGAGGGGCGCGCAATTCACAATTTAACTGTCTCACCCTTTTGTGCCGGAGTGGGGAGAAGTTTGTGACGTGGGAATCTGGGCTGGTGTGGAAAGGGCGGCTTGTCCAGGCATGTGTGGGGCCTGTCCGCGCCAAAGGGGAACGCTTCCGCCACTGCCGGCAAGGCGCCCGCGTTACTTCAGGGGGAATCTGTGAAAATAACCAAGATTGAGACGATTCGATTTGAACCGTTGCCCGAAAAAGTGTGGCATCAGACGCACCCCCACTCGCGCCAGGCTTCTCCCAATAATCTCTGGGTTCGCATCCATACGGACACCGGTCTGACAGGACTGGGTGAAACCTACTACCTCCCACGCGCGGTGAGCGCCATTATCCATGATTCCTTCGCCCCCGTGCTGATCGGCCGCGACCCGCTCGACATTGAGAACCATTGGAACAACATGTTTTCCCTGGTGAATTTCTTTGGGTTCGCGGGCGCTGAGATGCGCGCCATCTCGGCCATCGACATTGCCTTGTGGGACCTCGCGGGAAAGCACAGTGGTCGGCCGATCTATAGCCTGCTGGGTGGCCGCAGCCGCGACCGGATCCCCGTCTACAACACCTGCGTTGGCTATGGGAAGCACCAGGACTACGCCGCGTGGATGGAGGGGCGGGCCGGAGAACTCGCCCGCGACTTACTCGACCAGGGCATCAAAGCCATGAAGATTTGGCCCTTTGACCGCTTCGGTTGGACCCTGGCGGAGCCCACTAACCCGCGCGGCAAGGTGAGCTTTTTCGGGCATGAAACGTCGGCCGGCGTGCTGGCGCACTACCTGAGCGATGACGAGCTCAAACAGGGAGTCTCGGTGGTCGAAGATATTCGCCGCGCCGTGGGCGATAAAATCTCCATCGCCATCGAGGGCCACGCGCGCTGGGACCTTCCCACGGCAGTCCGAATCGCCCGGGCGATCGAGCCTTTTAACATTATGTGGCTGGAAGAAATCATGCCGCCGGATAATGTTGAGGCTTACGCCCGCCTCAAGGCTGCCACCAAGGTGCCCCTCTGTCAAAGCGAGCGCGTCTTTACCCGCTTCGGCTTTCGGCAGTACATCGAGCGCAACGCCGCCGACATTATCATGCCCGACCTTTCGTGGTGCGGCGGGCTCACCGAGGCCCGCAAGATTTCGACCCTTGCCGACACTTATTACCTTCCCATCACCACCCACGATTGCATTGGGCCGGTGGCGCTTTGGGCCGCCGCGCATTTAATGATGCATGTCCCCAATGCGATGATCATGGAAATTGTGCGTGGATACGTGGAGGGTTGGTACGATGACGTGGTGACAGAGCGTATCAAGGTCACCGATGGGCTTCTCAGTCTTAGCGACAGACCCGGCCTCGGCGTTGAATTGCGTGAAGGCCTTCTGACGGGTGACCGGTGCCGGGTGGAATCGACCACCGCGGAGCAGCTTGAGAATTGGTGAGGGGTAGCCCGGAGGCAAGTGTTTAAAGTCCTTTACAGCGGCGATTATCTCGACGAGCATGGCAGATTCGTCAGGAACGATATCGGGCTGGACCTGCTCGCGGGCGTGCCCTTCATCGAAACTGGATTCATGACGGACCAGCAGCCGCAGCCCGGGGACACCACCTCTTGGGACCGGCTCTATTCCCTGGAGGTTACGGCGGAGCACGTTGCGAGCGCCAATGGACTGGTGATCTGCCGTCCCTGGGTTAAGCCCTCGGCGTTTGCGCAGGGAGCCGACCAGCTGGTGGCCATCGGCCGCGCTGGAGCCGGCTATGACAAGATCGATTTGCAGGCGTGCACGGCAAACGATGTGCTGGTGTTCAATTCCCCGGGGACGCTGGTGCACTCGACGGCATCGGCGGCGTTGCTTTTCATTCTGGCGCTGGCCAAGCGCCTCCCGGAGCATGAACGCATGGCCCGCACCGGCCGTTGGGATCGTCAGGCTGAAATCACCGGGGATGATTTAACCGGGCGGACTTTGGGAATCGTAGGCCTGGGCCACACGGGCGCGGAATTGGCCCGCTTGGTGGCTCCCTTTGCGATGCGCCTGCTCGCTTATTCGCCGCGTGCTGACGCTGCCCTTGCCAAAGCGCTGGGGGTTTCGATGGTTGCCAGCCTCGATGAACTTTTCCGGGAATCGGATTTCATCAGCCTGCACTGCCGCCTGGAGCCCCATACCCGCGGCATGATTAGAGAGCGTGAATTCAGGCTGATGAAACCCACCGCCTACTTCATCAATGTGGCGCGCGGCGAACTGGTTCGACAGAACGACATGGTCAGGGGACTCCGCGAGGGTTGGATTCGGGGGGCGGCGCTGGATGTCTTCGAGGATGAACCTCTGCCCGCTTCCGATCCGCTGACCGGATTGGACAATGTTATATTGACACCACATTGGTTGCCCGCAACTCGACAAGCCTGTTTCGCCACCCAGGCCTCGATTGCGGAGGGCATGCGCCGCATCGCCTCCGGCGGGATTCCGGATCATATCCTGAACCCTTCCGTTCTCGAACGGCCGGCATTTCGAGCCAAGCTTGCGCGCTTTGCCCAGTAGATGTTCAAGCTTGAAGCATGGAATGAGGGATGACAATCCAAGGAGCCGGGTTCCCGCCTGGCGGCTCATGGACTGATGACAGACCGGGAGGTCTAGATGAATGCAATTCACGGATTCGTGCTGACGGTCATTGGCGGCCTCAGCACGGGCTTCAACATGCTCCCCCTGAAATGGGAAAGAGTCTGGAAATGGGAAAACTTCTGGTTGGTCTATACGATCGTGTCACTCCTGGTGGTCCCGCCAATTCTGGCTTATGAACTCTGCCCGGGCGTGTGGGGTGTCTACTCATCAGTGCCCTCCGCGGAGCTCTGGAGACCTTTCGTGCTGGGCGCACTCTGGGGGCTTGCCCAACTGGGAGCGGGCCTCGGCTCGCATCGCCTGGGCTTCGCCATGACCGGCTCCATTCTGGGCGGGGTGGGAACGGCGGTGGGCGCGCTGGTTCCTCTAGTCATGCAGCATTCGGCTATGGTCTTCCAGACAAGCGGATTGCTGATTTTCGCGGGCACCGCGATTACCCTCGCGGGCGTGTCCTTCTGCGGGTGGGCCGGTTATCATCGCGAACAATTGACCCGCGAGCAGGGACGGGGCGCCGGCTTTCGGCCCCAGGAGTCCGGCATGAGTCAAGCCGATCCCACGCGCAAAGGTTACATCCTGATGCTGGTCGTGGTGGTGGTGTCGGGGGTGCTTTCGGCGGATACCAATATCGCCCTGGCCTATGCCAAACCCCTCCTGGACAAGGTCCAAGCGGCGGGTGCAGCTCCCCAATGGGCCACCTTTGCCGTCTGGCCGCTGGTCTTCCTGGGCGGATCGATTACCAACCTTGCCTATTCTTTTGTCCTCCTGACCCGCAACAAAACCTGGGGGAATTTTGGCGGGGGACCGCGCGAAATCGTGAATCCTGCACTCGGCGCGTGCATGTGGATGGGGGGAATCGCCCTCTACGGCAGCGCCACGACTTACCTGGGAAAACTGGGACCCTCCATCGGATTTGCGCTGTTTACGCTGATGCTGATCCTCTGCGGCCAGTTCGCCGCAGTCTTTACAGGGGAATGGCGCCAGATTGAAGGCAGAATCATCAGCAAGTTCGTGGTGGGCCTGGTGCTTCTCTTTATGGCGGTCGCCGCGTTCGCAACCGCCAACTACTATTCGCGCTGACGTGTTACGCGGCACTGACTTGAAGGAGGAAACGTAATGACGAATATGTTTGACCTGACGGGCAAGAAGGCGCTGGTGACGGGTGTGGGCAGCCCCATCGGCTTGGGGCGGGCGATGGCCCAGGGGCTGAAAGAATTTGGCGCCGAGGTGGTCATTCTCTCCCGGGCCGCAGGGGTTTTTGACATCGCCAAGGAGGATGGCCACCTGGCGGTGCAAGCCGACCTCACCCATCGCGATGAACTGAAGCGGGGATTTGATGAAGCCGTGGAAAAGCTCGGGGCGCTCGATATCCTGATCAACAACCACGCCACGGGAAAACGCCAGGAGGCTTTGACGTACCCCATGGAGGCCTGGGACCTGATTTTCGAAACCAACGTGACCTCGGTATTTCAACTGTGCCAATTGGCAGGGGCCATTATGATCCCTAGAGGGTATGGCAAGATTATTAATATGGCTTCCATGTCCACCTTTGTCGGGATCGCCGAGACCTCTGCGTATACGGCGAGCAAGGGCGCGATTGGACAGCTTACCAAAGTGCTGGCCAGCGAGTGGTCAAAGCACGGCGTCAATGTTAATGCCATCGCCCCGGGGCTGGTGGAAACGCAGGGAACGAAAATTCTCAAGACGGACCCGGCCCGGCGGGAGTTCTTTTTCAGCCGTATCCCCTGTGGGCACTTCGGCAAGGCTGAGGATATGAAGGGGGTGGCCGTTTACCTGGCCTCGCACGCTTCCGATTACGTGCACGGGGCCATCATCCCGGTGGACGGCGGATGGCTGGCGCGCTGATGGTGTTTCTAGGGGTAGGGCTCGCTCTACCCTCGCGGTTTGAGGATAAATTGGACAGAGGGTGCGGCAAGCCGTACCCTTACAGCCTAGCGAATAGAGAGAGGAGCGATCCAATGAGCGACCAAGGAAGACTGGCAGGCAAGAAAGCTCTGGTAACCGGTTCCGGCACGGGCATAGGGCGCGGCGTTGCCATCGAGTTCGCGCGACAGGGGGCGGACGTGGTGTTGCACTACGGGCACAGTGCGGCGGGCGCCCAGTCGGCGGTGGAAGAAATCCAGGCGATGGGAAGACGGTCCCTGGCCGTGCAGGCCAACTTCGAAAACACCGACGAGGCCGTGGGATTGGCCAACCGGGCGATTGAATTCCTGGGAGGAATCGACTGCCTGGTGAACAATTCCGGCATCACCATGAACCGGCCATTCCTCAAGGTAACACGCCAGCAGTACGACGTTCTTCTAAACGTCAACCTGCGCTCCCCCTACTTTTTGGCCCAACGCATCGTCGAGGATATGCTCAGCCACGGGGGCGGAGCGATTGTCAACATGACATCCATCCACGGTGTGGCGGGAGCGCCCGAGCATTCCGTCTATGCCGCCACCAAGGGGGCGATTATCGCTTATACGCGCACCCTGGGGGTGGAGTTGGCGCATAAAGGGGTGCGGGTGAACGCCATTGCCCCGGGCTGGATCAATGTGGAGAACCACGCCAAAGCCGTTCCCGGATTCAACCTGCACGATGCCGAAGAAGCCGCGCGGAATGCCGTTCCCGTGGCCCGCTTTGGCACCCCGGCAGACATCGCCAAGCTTGCCGCCTTTTTGTGCACGGAGGATGCGGGATACATCGTGGGGCAGACGTTTATCGTGGATGGCGGAACTTCGGCCCTGATGTCGCTGATTTCGGATTTCCGCAACGAGTCCGCCAACCGCTTCGGAACGGGCTACGTGCCCGGCATGTAGGCTTGCAGGGGGATGGCTTGTCGTCCCCCCCCCGTGCGAATTGCCGCTGAGAGATGAGTGTAGGGCAAGCCCTGCTGCCCTCTATAAGGGTTCGCCAGCGGGTGCGGGGCTTGCGTCCAGGTTTTCATCCGCGGAGTTTTCCGCAAGCTTCTTCATATCCCCCGCCAGATAACGCCGCGCCAGGATCATCACCGCGATCGCCAAAAACAGAAAGAAGGACAGGACGGACAGGCCATACCCGATCCCCCACGAGCCTCTTCAGGGTTCCCACAAACAAAACGCCCAGGCTGCCCGCAAACGTCCCGCCGAGGTTGTAGATGCCGTAGGTGGTCGACCACCGGTGGCGGGCCATCACCGTGCTGAAGATGGGCATGGAGTTCACCTCCAGCAACCCGCGGGCGAGAGAATAGACCAGCAGGTTGGCCGCCAGCGTCTTGCCCGAGGGCATAAACCCCATGGCCAGCATGGTGGGAGCCATCACGAAGAGAGCGGCTACCTGCACGCCGATTCGTCCGCGGGAATCACGCCGGGCCCAGTAATCACCCCACAGGCCTCCCAGCGCTGAGCCGCAGAGCGCGGGCGTGTAGGTGAAGAGCGCCATGGTGAGGCCTGACCGGGTGAGGCTCATGCCAAACCGCTCGTAGAGGTAGGTGGGCACCCACGTACCGGCCGGCCAACTGGAGACAGAAAGCGCGAACCCGAGGAAGATCACGCAGGCCGCAGTGGGCGTCCTCAGAACCGCCGCCATTTTCGGCAGGGGTGGTTCGTGACCTCCGCCTCTCCCTTGCCCGGGCAGCGGTTCCACCGCCGACCCCGGCCGGTTGGGCAGGAAAGCCAGGAGGATCAGCGCCACCATCAGGCCGGCGACACCCAGGATGTAGAAACCCATCCTCCACGAATAGTGATCACCCATGTAGCCGCCGTAGAAACCTCCGATCCCGGCCCCCACCGGAAGTCCCGACAAGGCAATGGCGTTGGCCAGCGAGCGCGTGGAGTCCGTATGAAAACTGGCAATATGGGCGAGAGCCGTGGGCAGGAAGATGGCTTCCGAAAATCCCAGGAGGATGCGAAACGCGATGAGCTGGAGCCCACTGTGGGCGAGCCCGGTCGCGCCGGTCACAAAGCTGAAGATCACCAGGCTGGCAATAATCGCCCGCTTGCGGTTAAAGCGGTCTCCGATGTAACCCCCCACCGGTGACGATGCCCCGTACACCCAAAGGAAAGTCGAACCGAGTAGCGCCAGGACAATGTCCGACACCCCCATCTCTTTCTTGAGCAGGGGAAAAACGCTGAAGATCGACATCCGGTCGGCGTAGTTCAACACCGCCACCAGCCAGAGGAGAACAACGACAACCCACTTGGCATAGCGATTCGAGCTCATTTTTTTACAAGTGGCGCGGAGATGAGGGTGATCAAATCCGGCCTGGCGCCGTCGCGCTCCAAATGGGGGAATTGCTCGCCGCCGTGATAATCAACCTTGAAAGTCTTGTAATACTCGCCCGTCTTGAGCAGCAGTTCCAGCGGCGTTGTGGAGGTTGTGGTCTGCTGCACCGCTTCCCGCAGGGTTGTGGGATTGAATTCCCGGCCGTTGACGGCGATCAATTTCATGCTGGGGGCGATGCCGGCATGGGCGGACGCTCCCTGCATGGCCACGTCTTCGATCACACCATCTTCCTTCACGATCAAGCCGATGGAATAGCTGAGATCGATATGCTCTTTCCACTCCTCGGCAGCCCTCCACATGTCAGAGGGTGTGCCATTGTAGACAAGCTTCCAACCCCCGCCGTTGATACCGCCCAGGGGGGCTTGGGGAGAGGTGGAGAGCAGCAAGGTATGGAAAAAAGTGGCCCAATCGTAAGGCTGCACGGCATTGAGAGCGGCAACCAGGTCGTCGAATGTATAGGGCTTCAGGGCGGGCGCGCCACCCAGCCCCCCGTGAAATGCGTGGCAAAAGTCATTCAGCGACTTTGTCCCATGGCTGCGGTGGCGAATCACGACGTCGGCCAATAGCCAAATCAGCGAGCCCTCGGGATAGTAGTCCACGGACCGCCGATATTCGGAATATTCATCCGGCGCGGGATAGAGCAGTTGCGCGGCCACCGCGGTGTCCTCCAGGGGACGCCAGGTGCGGCCGGACTCGCGGTCCATTTCGGCGGCCGTCATGGCCAGCGAGTCCCGATAGTCCTGCTGACTCCAAAGCCCGCAGCGGGCGGCAAGCACCTCGCCAAGATAATTGGTTAATCCCTCATAGACCCAGAGCAGATCGCCCCGCATGGGCGCGTCATAGCCCCCCGTGGCCAGGCCCACCGGACGGCGGTATTTGCCGTTCCATGAATGGGTCATTTCATGGGGCAGCAGGCTGGCATCCCACTTCAGCAGTAGGGGGTCAAGCAGAGTGCGCTCGAAGGTGCGGTCGTCGCTCGACTCGTGGTGCTCAATGCCAATGTGGACGGTATGGTCGCTGAGGGTCAGCAGAAAATGATAGCTGCGATAATGCCGTGAGCCAAACAGCGCGCCGGTCTCCGCCACCAGATTCTTCCAATCCGCGACGGTTGCGGGACTGGCATCGAGGGCGCCCTCGCTATCCGCGGCGATGTGAATGTAGTGTTCCAACCCGTCGTAGTTTCCCAGATCAAGGGTGCGGTAATGGAGGCCGGTGGAGACGGGCGAATCGATCAGCGTGGTGAGCGAAGCGGGCTTGAACTCCACCTCGCTGCCCGATTCCCGCGCCACGGGCAAGGCGGTTCCATAATGCCAGCCGCTGGGGATCTGGAGCGTCGCCTGGTACAGGAGGCGGTCGGGATCTGCGCCTTCCGGATACAGCACCGTCTGGTTCCAGTTGAGCACCGCGAGTTCGCTGGTGACCGAACTGCCACTGCCTGAGAAATATTTGTCGTCCGAGGAGGAAATGTAATCAAACGCCACGTCGAGAGAGGTCACGCCGGGCGGCACCTTCAGGTGGAAAGCGTACATGTTGACGTTATCGCGCTGCCACGCCACCGGCCAGCCCGCGGCCGTGAATTTCAGGCCTACCAGGTTGGTAATGGGCCCCACCGGCATGTGCTCGCCGGGAATCCATTTCGGGTAAAGCAGGGTAAGAGGGCCGGGTTGGGCGGGCATGGTCATCTGCACGTGAAACAGCCGGCGCGGCGCGTCGGTCGCATCCACTTTCAAAGTGACCGTCGAATCCTGCGCAAAGGCGCTGGTGAGAAGCAGCGGCAAGAGGCACCATGTGGATATTCGCATGCGAAGCATTGTACAGGATGCGTCAAGAATCTTTCTCTCCTGTTAATGCCATCCTATTAATGCCATTCAGATCGCACCCAAGGCTATCCGTCCTTGAGCCCCCAAGGGGGCGAGATAACGAAGCCCAGGCTGTAGGCCGGGTTTGCAAAACCCTCAACAACCCCCGAGCCCTGAAGGGGCGGAACAATCTTCTTCAATCCGCCGTCGGCAAAACGTACCTGACACCTTTCCCCCGATTGCATTCTGAGGCGATCAGGTATATGGTACCGGTCGGGCCGATAGTTCATAATGGAAATTCCGATCAAGTGATGCTCAAACAAAAAGCGGTGATTTGGGTCCTTTTCTTTCTGATCTGTTTGGGACTGGGTTACCCTCCCCTCAACCGCTATGACCCGGGCAAGACCGCTGGGCTTACTGACGCGGCCGACTATCGCGATATGGTCGTGGGCCGCGAGCCTCAACCTGTCTTCGGCGTGGTTGGACCCTATGCCCGCATTAACCAATGGGAGCACTTCAATCGCGTGCTCGTGCCTTTCGTCGCCAAGCCGTTTTATTGGCTGGCAAGGGGCCGCGTGGGCACCTGGGACGCAGCCCTGTTTGGACTGCTGGTGGCCAATGCCATCTTCACCGCCACCACCGCGTGCTTGCTGGTGGCCATCGCAATTGGTTTGAGGCTCAATCGTTCTACGGCCTTGCTGGCCGCAACTCTTTTCTTGTTGGATTTCTGCGTGGTTAATTTCAGCCTGGTGGGGCATGTTGACTCCGCGGAATGCTGCTTTCTGTTGTTCATCGCCTGGTCGCTGCTGACCGGCCGCTGGTATCTCTTGCCGCTCTGGGGAGTGTTGGGTTCCCTCGCCAAGGAAACCTTTGCGCCTTTTTCCGTCATTTTTGTACTCGCTTGGTGGGCATCGGAGGTACGTCGGGACCGCCTTCAACTCCCCCGCTTAGCGTGGATCTGCGCTCTGGGCGTGGTCAGTATGGCCACCGTGACCCTCGCCTTTTCAACTGTCGCCGCGGGACCGGTTTGGCCCTGGCAGTTTGCGGCCTATATGCATGACCGCATCGGCTTCCTGCCCGGTCTGCGGAGATTGTTTCTTGGTCACGCTTTCTGGTACACATTCATGTGGCTGCTCCCTTTAGGGTTGATGCGCTTGCGCAGCCTGCCCCGGCCGTGGGTGTGCGCCACCGCCGCGGCCTTTTGTGGAGCCCTGGCGTTGGGCGCTTACAATGATGCCGCGGGCAATACGACGCGCGCACTCTTCAATATCGCCGGGCCTGTCTTGTCCCTTTCCGTTGCCGTTCTCCTTGCCGGCCCCACCGTTGCCATCAAACAGCCATGAAGAGCGGCGTAGCGCTGCTGGCCCAATTCTTCGAGGGATCTGGCAGCTTGGAGGAGCACGACATGGCAATTCCGTATTACCACGTTGATTCCTTCACGGGTGAGCTCTTTGCCGGCAACCCGGCGGGGGTCTGCATCCTTTCGGCTTTTCCCGCGGACAGTCTCATGCAAAAGATTGCGGCGGAGAACCGGCACAGCGAGACGGCTTTTGTTGTTCCGCGCGCCGATGGTGATTTCGACTTGCGCTGGTTTACCCCCGCAGTCGAGGACGACCTCTGCGGGCACGCCACCCTGGCATCCGCCTGCGTGCTGGCGCTGCGGAAGCACTCCGCGTGGCCGGTTCGCTTCCACACGCGCAGCGGCATGTTGACCGTCGCTCAGCATCAGGACGGCTTTGAAATGGATTTTCCCGCACGGCCACCCCAACCCTGTGAGACGCCCGCCGGCCTCTTGCCCGCCCTGGGCCTGAAAGCGGCGGCCGTCATGAAATCGCGCGATTACCTCGTAGTGGTGGATGAGGCTGAGCAAGTGCGAGCGCTCTCGCCCGATTTTGCCGCTCTGGCCAAAGTGGACGTGGGGATTGGCGGAACGATTGTTACCGCTCCCGGCGCGGGTGAGGTGGATTATGTGTGCCGGCTTTTTGCGCCAGCGGTGGGCATCGATGAGGACCCCGCCACCGGCTCGATACACTGCACACTGGCTCCCTATTGGGCGGGCCGGCTGGGTAAGGACACGCTCCGCGCGCAACAACTCAGCCTCCGCGGTGGAGCCATGCAGTGCACCATCAGTCGAGATCGCGTGAAGATCGCCGGCAGGGCACGCTTGTACCTTCACGGCACGATCGAACTCTAATGCCGCTCTCCGTTACGCCGCTGCACCCATCCTTACGAACCCGCCCGCAATGGTCGAATGTTACAGGAACATTAAGGTGGCCACACCGTGTTCAGCGGCCATTCTTGCGCCCCGCGATGTTATGATAGTTTTTTCAGACCGAGGCTTCGAACCACTGCCACAACCATGACCACCAAAGATTTTGTATCGGGTCTGGTGACCCCCATCGTCATCATCACGGCCACGTTGAGCTATGCGGCCATGATTTTTTCCGGGCCGCTGGCCTCAAATCTCCCCCTGGGCATCGGATACGGATTGGTCAGCGCCAGTATCATGACGATCGTGTATGCCCTGGGCAGCAGCATGCCCTTCGCCATCGCCGGCCCGGACTCCAAGCCGGTGGCCGTTCTCGCCACCCTCGCCGCGTTGATTGCCGCTGACGTCGCGCGCCGCGGGCATCCCCAGGATGCTCCCGCCACCGTGGTGTTCGTGCTCATTGCGGGAACCTTGATCACCGGCGTGACGCTCTACCTGTTCGGGTTGTTCAAGGCGGGGCGCTGGATTCGTTTTGTTCCTTATCCGGTGATCGCCGGATTCATGGCCGCATCGGGAGGCTTGCTGGCCGTGGGCGGCATCCGCATCGTCACCGGAACGCGCAGCTTTCTGGAATTGATGAAAATGCTGGCGCGCGGGCAGCACTTGATTCAGCTCATCGTGGTCGTGGGGTTTGCCATCGGCATGCATTACATCAAACGTGTCAAGCATGCCCTGGCGTTCCCCGCCCTGCTGCTGGGGGGAACGATTTTGACGCACGTGGTTCTGCATGTGGCCGGCTACTCATGGGGGACGGCGCGCGCCGCCGGGTGGCTGCTCGATATCTCCTCCGGAGCCGCCCTGCCCGCGCCCTGGCTGCTGAAGTCCATGCCCAGTATTGACCTCACCGCCTTGCTTTGGGCGGGCGGCGGTTACGTGGCGCTGTTCGCGGTCACGGCCATGACCCTGCTGATGGGCTTAATGGCCATCGAAGTGGAAACCCGCCTGGACGTGGACCTGGACCGCGAACTGCGTCTGAACGGCCTGGCCAATGTCCTGGTCGGCGTGTGCGGCGGCATGACCGGCACGCTTTCCATGAGCCGCACCCTGCTCAACTACCGCGCCGGGGCGCGCCACCGCTGGAGCGGCATTCTGGCCGGGGTCATCTGCCTGCTCACCCTGGCGTTCGGAACCCGGGCGCTGGGCTTTGTGCCCGTGCCCATCCTGGGCGCGCTGCTCATCCAACTGGGCGCGGACCTGCTCTATGACTGGCTGGTGAAGGGCTGGAATACCATGCAGCGGCCCGACTACATCCAGATGGCCGTGATCTTTCTGGTGATCGTGGCGTGGGATTTCGTGGCCGGGGTGGCAATTGGCATCGTTGCCGCCTGCATTACCTTCGCGATTAATACCAGCCGCCTGCGCCTGGTGAGGCTGGGGCTGAACCGGACCGTTTACAGCGGGCGCGTGGACCGCCCGCTTTACCAGCAGGAACAACTCATCCGGCACGGCCATTCCATCCAGATCATGTGGCTGCACAGCTTCGTGTTTTTTGGCAGCGCCCATCGCCTGCTGCTGCAAATCCAGGAGATCATGAAGGCGCAGCACGGGGACTGCCGCAGCCTGATTCTCGACTTCCGGCAGGTGCTGGGGATCGATTCCTCCGCCGTGATGAGCTTTATCAAGCTGCGCCAGGTGGCCGACCGCGAGGGCTTCGTCCTGGTGCTGTCGGAGGTTCCGCCCCACGTGGAGCACGCCTTGCGCGTCGGCGGCCTGCTGGGCGACGGCTTCAATCTCACCTGCCGCATGTTCTCCAATACCGACGGCGCGCTGGAATGGTGCGAGGACAAGCTGCTCGAGGAAGTCATGACCCGCGACGAAGCCCTGACCTCGGCGGACAATTGGCTGGCCTCGGAAATCGGCGACGAGCCCATGTTCAAGCGCCTGGTCGCCTACCTCGAGGTGGTGAAATGCCAGACGGGCGACCTGCTGATTCAGCAGGGTGAAATGGGCGACTGCCTTTACCTGCTCTTTGCCGGCCGCGTCACCGTAATGCTGCGCACCCCGGAGGGAACGGAATTGCGCCTGCGCAGCATGGTGGGACACACCATTGTGGGGGAAATGGGCCTGTACCGCACCATGCCGCGCGGCGCCTCGGTGCGCGCCGATCAACCCACCATTGCTTATCGATTGACCCGGGAAGCCATGGACCATATGGAAAAGGACGATCCCGCGCTGGCCTACGCCTTCCATAAGCTGGTGATTCGCACCCTCGCCACGCGCCTGGATTTTGCCAATCGCGAAGTGGCCAGCTTGCAGCGCTGAGCGTGTGGCGCGGCACGGCCGAGCCGCGCTGTGCCGCTCGGTTTGAACCTCCGTGTCAGCAATAAGGACGGGATTCACCTGGGCGGTTACGAACGACGTTTGGAAAGGGGTCCAATTCCAAACGGCGCCACTTCCCTTTCCGGGGTCGTATCTCCGTGTGATTTAGAGGCGGCTTTGCGCCAGCCTGCCGTTTCCTCTGTTTCTCTCCCCGGCAGGCCTCCAAGAGCCGGTAGCGCAGCGCGGCGGAGCCGCAACCAACGCGTCTCGTAGGGGCACCCCTCGTGGGCGCCCTCCACAAGGGCACCCACGAGGGGTGCCCCTACGAGACGTGCAAATTGTTTGCTAAAAAAACAAGAATTTACGGTATTGCAATGCAGGGCCCGCCCTCCGGCCCTGCGGCTCTTCCCACGCTGCGGGTGCTTGCCGAACCGCCAAAACCCCATCCTGATGGAAAAGCCGCCCCGATGAATCGGGGCGCCACCATCGGCTACGACTAATCCCTTTGTAGCCTCATTCTGTCCTTGACGCGGGCTAGAAATGTAGGTATCATGAAGGGGCTAGTCCGTACCGCAGGAGATCGCGGCTCGATTTATGCCGACCTCGCAAGAATCCGCCAGGCGCCCGGCGCGGCGCTTCCATCGCGCATGGGACCCGCAAAATGTCCCTTTTGAAGGCAGACCAGGAAAAAGAATTCTTTTTTATGCGTTCGAAGCTGGAATGTGTATGAAAACATTAGAAACGTGGACAAATTGACCGCGCCAAATGCAGAAAATAGTGCCCAATTGCGGGCGATTTTGCAGAAAACTTCGGGCTTCGAGCGCAAATCGCCCCTAAATGCTGTTTTCAGGGGGCATTTTGCACGGAAATTTGCGGCGGAATCACTGGGGCCTGGCGCACGTTCTCGGGGCTGGCCCGGGGGGCACTCAGCGCCCCTGCCCGCCTGATTGCCCCTTCCCCTCCCTGTGTTACTATTCAGGGTGATCAAAATGAATACCGAAACGACCATGAAAGCTGTATATCTGACCGGCTTGCGGCAAATGGAATTGCGCCCGGCCCCCGTGCCTCGGCTGGGCGGACCGCGCGACGTCCTGCTGCGCGTTGACACTTTGGGAGTATGTGGATCGGACATCCATTATTACACGCAGGGGAGAATCGGGCCGCATGAAGCGCCCTTCCCCTTCATCCTCGGCCATGAACTGGGGGCCACCATCGTGGAAGTGGGCAGCGACGTCAAGAGCCTCCTTCCCGGCCAGCGCGTGGCCGTTGATCCCCTGATCGCTTGCGGCGAATGTGACCAGTGCCGCGGGGGACGCAAGCACACCTGCCGCAACCAGAAGTTTCTGGGCAGTTCGGGAATCTTCCCCGGGGCGCTGGTGGAGTACCTGGTGATGCCGGCCGCCTGTTGCAGCCCCGTTCCCGACTCGCTCGACGATGATCAGGCGGCGGTCGTGGAACCGCTTTCCATCGGAGTGTACGCCGCGCAGATGGCGCCTCTGGCGCCCGGCGCCCGGGTGGGAATTGTGGGGTCAGGCCCCATCGGATTGTGCACCCTGCTGGCGGTTCGCGCGCAAATGCCGGCCGCCGTTTACGCGACCGACCTGGTGGACGAGCGCCTGTCCGTGGCGCGCACCTGCGGGGCCGATTGGACCGGCAATCCGCTTCAGCAGGACGTGGTGGCGGCCATTCGCAACGTCGAACCTCTGGGCATGGATGTGGTGTTCGAATGCGCGGGCGAGCAGGATGCGATCGACCAGGGCATCGCCCTCCTGAAGCCCGGCGGCACCCTCCTGATCATCGGAATTCCCGAAGTCGAACGGATCAGTTTCGATATCGCCCTGATGCGCCGGAACGAGTTGCGCATTCTCAACGTCCGCCGTCAAAACGAATGCGTGGAACAGGCCATTGAGCTGATTGCCAGCGGGCGCGTGGACGTCCGTCCCCTGGTGACGCACCATTTTCAATTCGAGGAAACCGGCCGCGCCTTCGAGATGGTCAGCGCCCGGTCCGACGGCGTGGTGAAGGCCATCATCCGCATTTCACCTGAGAATAGCCGCCATCCTTTGCGAGGTCATCATGAATAGAGTCGCAATCTGCATCTTTTTGTTCGTGTCATGGTCAGGATTGGCAGCAGCGCAGCAACATGCCGCCGTGGAAAAGGGCGCGAAGCAAACTACCGCCGAGGAACTGCAACAAGCGCTCGGCAAGAACCAGAAGATCCTGGTGGTCGATGTGCGCAGCGCGCAGGAATTCTCCACCGGGCACATTCCCGGCGCCGTGAATATTCCGATCGATAACCTGGCCGCGAAATTGGCAGAGATGAAGGTTGCAAAGGACACGACAATCGTCACCGCGTGTGAGCATGGGGGCCGCAGTTCGCGCGCCGCCCTGGAACTCCAAAAGCTGGGTTACAAAACGGCCTCCTATTGCACTCTTGATTCGTGGAAGAAATGCGGGTATAAAATTGCAATCGGCGACGCCCAACCGCGCTCCGAAAATGGCATCATCAAATTCATTTTTTCGTCATGATACCCGGGGTGGTTTGGGCAACCCGGTTTTGGCAACGGGTCCGCAAAGTACCGCTTAGGGTCTACGGAACCGGCCTTTCCATGCTATATTTATAGATAATTCTTGGCCCCTTCTTCGGCCTATTGGGGCTGTCCCGGTACGCATGGCGGTACTCCACCTGATTGCATCCTTCCCCCGGGCGCCATTCTATGGCGTTCGAGGGGGCGAGAGGTCCTGGTCCGTGAAGAATCAAGGAATTGAACGATATGTGGAATTTCCCTCCCGCCCGGGCAAGGTGCTGCGGGGAATGTTGCATCTGCCCGCTGCGATGAAGCAGACCGCGCCCGGAGTCGTATTGTTTCATGGATTTACGGGTAACCGCCAGGAATCGCATGGCATGTTCGTGAAATGCTCGCGAGCCTTGGCGCTCGCCGGGATAGCTTCCCTGCGCTTCGATTTCTACGGCTCTGGCGAGTCGGACGGCGATTTTCGCGAGATGACTCTCCGCCGGGAGATTGCTGACGGTCGCGCCGCTGTGGCATTCTTGCGCGAACAGGCGGGCATTGACCCCAAGCGCGTTGGCCTGCTGGGACTTTCCCTGGGCGGAGCCGTGGCCGCCACCCTCGCTCCGGGCGTCCGGGCACGGGCGGTCGTGCTCTGGAGCGCCGTCGCGCATCCGGCGCGATTGTGCGACTTCATCAAGAAATCATCCCGGGTGATTGCGGGCAAGGCGGGCGCCATCGAATTCGCAGCACGGGAAATCCACCCCCGCCTGATCGAGGACATGCTGAAGTTTGAGCCGATTCGCCATCTGGCGCGTTACCGGGGCCCCACCCTGATCATCCACCCGGAGAGTGACGAAATCGTACCTCCTTCCCATGCCCGTGACTTTCACCGAGCGGCCGGGGCCCCCATCAAGGAATTGGTCATGGTCGCCAGAGCCGACCACGTTTACACTTCCGTTCCCTGGGAACGGGAGGTGATTGTCCGCACCGTCAACTGGTTCGGGCGCCACTTATAGGCTCAAGGGGTTAAAGTCCTGGCCTGAATGTAGCGCCGCCATCATGGGGGCTGAAAGCCTACGGGAAGCCAGCGCAGCGTATAGAGCAGGACACGGTCTCAAGTGAATATCGAGTGGGACACCTTGACCTGAAATGTTAAATAATGTAATTTGTTTTCATTGAGATAACGGCAGAAGTAACTCCTGGCATCTTCTTTGCGTCCAATGGATAGCTGGTGATCCGCACGAGCGAGCTAGAGAAGAAGCCCTATAATGCCGATTGATAATCTGGAGAAAATCAAGCAGATGGAGTTTGGAAAACTCTCGACGCGCGTCACTAATTTGGCCATCATTCTTATTTGCACCTTGGGGCTCTCTTGCCCCCTTAAGGCACAGCAAGAAGAGCAGCCGCCGGCTCCCCCAACACCCCAAGCTCAGACCCCAACACCCCAAGCTCAGACCCCAACACCCCAAGCCCCAACGCCGGCCACACCGCCGAGTGTTCCCGGGACCGCTGTCGGCCAGACGCCTCCCGCCCCTCCCGCAACCCCCGTGAGCCCGGCCAAGCCTGCAAGTGAATCCAAACCGGCCACCACCAAGCCCGCGGCTCCCCAAAATGACCGGATCTTCTTTGCTCTGCCCAACTACTTGACCGTCGAAAATGCGTCGAACTTACCTCCGCTGACCACCAAGATGAAATTCAAGACGGTGGCGGAGGGGTGCTTCGACCCGGTCGAAGTGGTCTTCATTGGCACCGAGGCCGGCATCGGTCAGGCCGATAACTCCGACCCGACGTATCACCAGGGGTTTGTTGGCTATGCCCGCCGGCTAGGGACTGATTATGCCGACGCCATCATCGGAAACTTCGGGACGGGCGCCATCTTTCCCACTTTGCTCCACCAGGACCCGCGCTATTACCAGATGGGAAAAGGCAATGCCTTCCGCCGGATAGGCTATGCCGCCATGCGGGTGGTCGTCACGCGCTCGGACACGTCGGGGAAAACTGAATTTAATTTCTCCGAATTCCTGGGGAATGGCATGGCCGCCGGCCTTTCCAATTTGTACCATCCCGGTCCCCATACGCTTGCCAGCAACGCCGACGTTGAGGGCACACAAATCGTCATTGATGCCCTCGGTTACGAGTTGAAAGAGTTTTGGCCGGACCTTCGCCGGCTTCTTGTGCGCGGCAGGCACTAGACCTCCTTCCTATTCAAGCTCCGGTAGTGGGTCAATTTGAAATTGTAGCGGTGAGTTTACCTCGCCAAATGGCGGCGTAAAGCCGCCTCTACACCAAATTGACCCCCTGCCCACCCCCCCAGGTAACTCTTTTGAGCTTTGCGGCGTCAAACCATTGACGTGGCAGGGAGGCCTGGCCTTTGCCTGTAGGTGGAATTTGGAGATCAAAAATCTGATGGCTCAGCGAAAACCCTGCCTCCCCACCGCAGCGCTGCTCGTCCTCCTGACCTGGATGATGGGAGCGTCACATCAACTCCTGGCGCAACAGACGGGCCAGGCATCCCCTCCTCCAACGCCGACCCCACCACCTTCTTTGCAAACGCCACCCGCTGCCCCGCAGACTCCGCCGGCGAGTCCGCAAACTCCCACCAAACCGGCAACTAACTCCGGCGCCGCCCCAGGCCAGTCCGCTCCCGATCCCAATGTTCCGCAAAATGATCGAATCCTCTGGACGCTGCCCAATTACCTGACCGTGGAAAACGCCTCTTCCATGCCTCCGCTCACGGTCGGGAAAAAATTCAAATTGGCGGCCGAGGAAACTTTTGACCCCGTGGAATTCGGGTTCGTCGGCCTTGCCGCGGCAGTCAACCAGGCCACCGGCGCAGACCCCACTTATGGGCCCGGGCTGCAAGGCTATGGCAAACGCTACGCCCTGGAGTTTGGGGACAACACCGTCGAAAACGCTATGGTGGAGGCCTTATTCCCTTCCGTGTTGCGACAGGATCCCCGCTATTACCAATTGGGGAAAGGGAGCTTTCTCCACCGGGCAGGGTACGCTGCCACGCGGTCCGTAGTTACACGGTCGGACTCGGGAAAAGCCCAGTTCAACTACTCTGAAATCCTCGGTGCGGCCGCGGCCGCAGGCCTCTCCAATTGCTACCATCCCACACCTCGGACGTTTGGAAGCGCTATCAATATTTGGTATACAGAAATTGGCTGGGATGTCGTCAGCTTTGAGATGAAAGAATTCTGGCCAGATGTTCACCGCTACCTAAAGCACGGCAACCACTAGCAGCAAATCCTTCGAACCATCAAACCGGAACCCTAAAACGGCAGCAAAGACATCCGTCACAGCCTACTGCCTGCCGGTCCCCAGAATGCGGCGAATTTCAGCGCCGTATTTCTCCGCGATGCGCAACCCGATGCCGGGGACAGCAAGCATCTCGCTGGTGGTGGCGGGCCGCAGTTCCACCAGCCCGTTCAAAGCGCGGTCGGTAAGGATTCGGAAGGCGGGGACGCCAAGGCGGCGGGCTTCCCCCAGCCGCCAGGCGCGCAACGCCACTTCCACAGCATCATCGGGTGGAGCGCCGGGTGGGCGCTGGGGTTTCTTTCCCGAACCCGCCGATTGGGCCGCACCCGCGGTTGACGCGCCCGCTTGCCCGTGGCGAGCGGCCGGGACGGCGCCACCCGTCCCCACCTTTCTCTTCCGCGGGCGGGGGGCCGAAGGCGGCTCGCGGTCTTTCATGACCAATTCCAGAGCCGTTCGCTCATCCACCGCCATGCCGGCGCGCGTCAACTTGACGGTGCGATAAGGAATCTGCCGCCCGTCTTTCTCGAACACCGCATCATCGAGGCAGGCAATTCCCGCCCGCGCCATCCCTCCCAGCAGATCCTCGAAATCGTCGCGGCTCATTTCGCGATGGGGAAACAGCTCGGAGTATAGCTTGCCCGTTGACCGGTGGCCGCCCGCGGAAAGCTCCTCCACCACGCGCAGCAGCGCCGCACGCTCCGCCTTGGTGGCGGTGCGGAAGCGTTGCGCGGTGCACTGGGCGGGGGCGCAATAATCGCAAATCCCGCAGGGCTTCTGGCCGTCGGCGACATCCCCAAAGTGGCGCACCACGCTGGCCATGCGGCACTGGTTGCTTTCCGCGTAGCGAATCATGCGCTCGATCTGCTCGCGTTTGTGCTCGCCCTGGGCAAGGTAGGGCTCCAGCCAGTCGCCGTGCCCGCGGCTGACGTTTTCGGCATAGTCCACCACCGCCCCGCCGTGCGTCCACAACTTCTCCAGGGCCCGGTCAAACACCTCGGGGTCCATCATCAGCCGCTGCTGGAGTTCGCGCTTCTCCCGGGGCTCCACCTCCAGCAGGGCGTAAATACTTTGCAAAATGGAGGCGTCGGGGTAATCCCGCTCGAAAAAAAAATCGTGCGTGTAGCGGTCCGCGTAGGAGTGCATCAGTAGCGCGCGGCTGGGCTTGCCATCGCGCCCTGCCCGCCCGATTTCCTGGTAATAACCCTCAATGCTCCCCGGCAAAGCGGTGTGGATGACCGTGCGGATGTCAGGCTTGTCAATGCCCATGCCGAAGGCAATCGTCGCCACAATAATATCCAGCTTGCTTTGCAGAAACTCCTCCTGCACCTGCTTGCGGCGCTCCGCGTCCAGTCCGGCGTGATAGGCGGCCGCCGTGTGATAGGCGGAAAGCTCATTGGCCACGGCTTCCGCCTGCTTGCGGGTGGGCGTGTAGACAATCGCCGGGCGGCGCTGCGGGTCGGCCAGCAGCTCGCGGGTGAGCGGGGAACGCTGCGAAGGCGCCACCTCCACGACTTCAATGGCGATGTTGGCGCGGCGGAAACCATGAATGAAGCGCGCCGGCTGGACGAGCGCCAACTGCTCCACGATGTCATCCTGCACGGGCGGCGTGGCGGTGGCCGTCAGGGCAATAACCGGGGCCGGACGCAGGCTGGGCACGTACTGGCCCAGGCGGCGGTAATCCGGCCGGAAATCGTGCCCCCATTGTGAAATGCAGTGCGCCTCATCCACCACGATCAGCGAAACCGGCCGCTTGGCCAGCATCTCCGGAAAGCCCGTCACCCGCAGGCGCTCCGGCGCAATGAACAGAAATTGCAGCCGGCCGGCCAGATAGTCGCGGCAAACTTCCCGCGAGTCCACCCGTCGGCGCCCGGAATGAATGCACTCCACGGCGCAACCCAGAGCCTTGAGCTTGGCCACCTGATCTTCCATCAAAGCAATGAGCGGGCTGATGACCAGGGTGGTTCCGCCGCGGGCCAGGGCCGGCAATTGGTAGCACAGCGACTTGCCCGATCCGGTGGGCATGACCAGCAACACATCACGCCCGTCAATGACCGCCCGGCAAACCGCTTCCTGATTGGCGAGAAAGGTGGTGAAGCCGAAAACGTGATGCAAACGCGCGGAAAGATCATCGGGAGAAGCGGGAGGGTGCTCGGGTGGCGCAAGCGGCAATTGTGGTGAAGTGGGCATTTTCCCCTTGGCCTCGTGGAGGGGGCGCGAAGAGCCGCAGACCTCACCGGCGGAGGTCCGTTCTACACTCTCTGCCCGACCGGCGCTATGTCCGCCGCCTATTGCCTTCTGCTTTCTGCCTACTGCCTTCTGCCCTACGGCTGGGTCAGAAAAATCGGCAGTCCCAGTTTGCCCTCGTACTTGGGCAGGTAGCGCTGGGTGTCGTACATATTCGCGACGTCCACGCGGCGCGGGCCCAGTTTGGGATCAGGGATGGGCTCCATGGCGAAACAGCCCTTGTTGATGGCCGTCATCTTGCCGTGCTCGCCCTTGGCAATGCAATCCATGGCCATGCTGGCGAATGTGGTGGCCACCAGTTTATCCACGAAATCCGGGCTGCCACTGCGCAGTTCGTAAGTGAGGTCGCTCACCACCGTCTCCTGCCCGGTGGCCGCCTTGATTTCGTCGCTCAGGTCCTCGCCGACATTCGCCTTCTTGCGATGGCCGAAAGCATCAGCCTCGCCATACTCGCGAACCTTGTAGCCCTCCCACTCGGCGCCCTCCGACATGACGACAATGGAATAGTTGCTGGGGTTCTCCTTCTTATCCTGCATGAGCAGGTTGATCATGTTCTTCAGATCGAATTTGAATTCGGGAATGGCGCAGCGGATGCCGGAAACGTACGCCGTGTAGAGGGACGTGTAACCGGCGTCGCGTCCGAAAACGCGAAAGACGCCAATGCGCTCATGCGAGCCCACCGTGGTGCGCTGCCGGTCGATGGCATCCATGGCGCGGGTGATGGCGGTGGAAAAACCGATGCAGTACTCGGTGTTGCGCACATCGTTGTCCATGGTCTTGGGGACGGCGATCACCTTCACGCCTTCCTTGTCCAGCCGCGCCGCATAGCTGAGCGTGTCATCCCCTCCAATCGCCACCAGGTAGTCAAGCCCCAGCGAGCCGATGTTCTTCAGGACTTGCTTGGTAATGTCATAGACCTGCGTGGTCACGCCCTTCTTGGTGCTTTCCAGGAGGGGAAAATCCCCGCCCGCGCAAATGGCCGGCAGCTTCTTCATCTTCTGCGGATTGGTGCGCGAGGTGTGCAGAAACGTCCCGCCCGTGCGATCCACGGTGCGGGTGTTCTCCCGGTCGAGGGGCAGGATGTAATGCGCGCGGCTGGCCGGGTCCGCCAGATCGACATGCGTCAAACCCTCCCATCCGCGCCGGATGCCGATGACCTCGCATCCCACGTCGCTGGCTCGATAAACAACCGTCTTGATGACGGAATTGAGTCCCGGAACGTCGCCGCCGCCGGTGAGAATCCCAATGCGTTTTGCCGCCATGATGGCTCCTTATGAATAAATTGTGGGGGGCAGGGGCTGCCCTACCCTCTTTGAGAAACGGCATAGATTATGGGTGACGGCAAATCGTCCCCCAATGAATCGAACATAGAAGTTTACACTGCGGCAGGCCGTTTGGGAACCCTGCGCGAGGACCTCGAACCGGTCCACAGCGGGGCAGGGTTCTCAATCCTCGTGAGAATGCTGGTGAGGATGCGTGTGGGGATGCAGGTGGGGATGGGAATGGGTCTCACCGGTGGCATGAACGTGCCGATGAGCGTGGATGAGATTGGTTTGTTCCAGCATGGCCGTTTCGAGCAGGATTTCCGCGGGCGTGCCGGCAGCCACCACGCGGCCCGCCTGAAAAACGAAGCAATGATCAGCGATGTCCTCCACGATGTCGAGGTCGTGGGTGCTGGTGATGACGGTCTTCTTTCCCCCGCGCAAACCGATCAGGAAATCGATCATTTGGCTCGCGCTCTTGGGGTCCAGCGCCGCCGTGGGTTCGTCGAGCAGCAGCACCTCGGGATCAAGCACCAGTACGGAGGCGAGCGTCACACGCTTCTTCTCCCCGGTCGACAGGTGATGCGGTGAGCGGTCCTTGAGGTGGGTGATTTTCATGACCTCCAGCATCTCCTGCACCGCGGCGCGCACCTGCTCCTTCGGCCATTCAAGCTGCAGCGGCCCAAAGGCCACTTCATCAAACACCGTGGGGGAAAACAGTTGCACGTCGGGATTTTGAAAAACCAGACCGACCCGGCGCCGGAAAGGATAGGCGAATTCGGGATTTTGCAGGCGCTCCTCCGTGAACGCCTCGCCGCAAAAGGTGACGCTGCCCTTCTCCGGAAAGGCCAGGCCGTCCAGGATGCGCAGCAGGGTGGACTTGCCGGAGCCGTTCGCTCCCATCAGCGCCACCCGCTGGCCGGGGGAAATGGCCAGGCTCAGATGGTCGAGCGCCATCACCCGCTGATAACGAAATGTAACCTCGCGAACGTCAAAGACCGGAACAGGCATGGAATTTTCGATTTTGGATTTTAGATTTTGGATTTTGGATTGTCCATTTTCGATTGCCGATTTTCGATTGACGATTTTCGGTTGCCGATTTTCGACTTCCGACTTCCGGGTTTCGATTTTCGAATTTCGATTCTGGCTCTGGTTATTCCTCTTGAATCTTGAATTTTGAATCTTGAATCGCCCTTCACCTGCCCCAAAAGAACGCCGCCCCGGCGAGCGCGGCAAAAACCGTCAGCATGATCCAGTCGAGCGCCGCGGTTTGGAATTCATCCACCAGGTAAACCTCCCCGCGGAAACCCCGGGCAAGCATGGCGCTGTAAACGTCGCCGCTCAGTTGCAGGGTTTTCGACATCAAAACGCCTACGCTCGAGGCGGCCAGGCGCCGGCGGTCAGGCCCCGGTAATTCCCCCACCATGCGGCTGCGGCGCGATTCCAGCATATCGCGGGCGCTTTCCAGCAACAGGAAAATATAGCGGTAGGCCATCCCCAGAATCACCACCAGGACCACGGGCACGCGTAGCACGCGCAGGGCCTTCAGCACATGCGTCCAAGGGGTGGAGAGAATCAGCAACACGGAAAGGGTTGACGCGGTTTCCACCCGGCTCACCAGGTAACCCGCGCTCAACAGCCCTTGCGCGGTCATTGGCCAACCCACGACGGGAAGGCGCCAGACCTCTCGCCCGGGAATCACGAAGGGCGCGGGCAGGGCGATGATGCCGGTGAAGAGCAGCACGGGAATCCACACCCGTTTGGCCAAAAGTAGGGGGGAGACGCGCGAAGATGCGGCGAGGGCGAGCGCAATCGCGAACACGGCGCCGATAACCCACAGTTTGTGGGCCGTAGCCGCGGCGATAATCAGGATAAGGATGCCGATGACCTTAATGCGCGGGTCGAGGCGCTGCATCAAACCGTTGGTCCGGGCGAGCTCCTCGGCGTCCAACGCATGTTCCATGGCGGCGAGAAAACCGGCCAAAGTGCGCTCAAGAAAGTTCATGCCTCTCCCCGCGCGCGCGTGACCCGTGAGCCCCACATGCCACCTACCATCTACCACCTACCTTTCTCGTGGCGAGGGTCCCCACCCCTAACGCAACTAAAATAATGGCGCCGGAGCCAAACATGGCGGATAGCGCGTAACCCAACGCCGGGCAGCGCACAAAGCTCGGAGCGTATTGCGGGAAGGGGGCGGTCCATAAGGAAGAAAGGCGTTCGAGACCGCGCGGCGGGTCAATGGGCGGCGCGGCGTTCCGTGAGGCCTGCGCCATCTTCTCACGCGCTTGCGGATTGGCGAAATCCCGCGCGCTCCATTCGCCCCAGGCAGTCCCCGCGGCCAGAATTCCCAGCGGCGCGAGCACCATCAGCAGGGCCAGGGTGATCCACAGCGGGCGCACGGTTCTCCATATGCCCTCGCATTCCGGGCGCGCCACCTCCGCCTCAATTGGCAGGTCGGCGGGCGCGGTAAGCTTCAGAAGACCGGGATTAGTTCGCTGGAAGTATGCCACCACGCCCGCCGACAGCACCAGCTCCGCCAGGCCGGCAAACGTCAAATGGCCAATCATCATGGCGGGAATGGCGATGCTCAAAGGGTAGGGAGCATACAGAGGCGCGCCGCACGGGTCTTTGAAGAAGATCGGCTGAATGCCAAATTCCACCGCGGCGCAAAACGCCGAGGCATTGATGGCCGTGTAACCCGCGAGTGCCGCGGCCACCACCCGTCGCGGAGAGGTAAGCGCCGCCCGTCCCGCCGCAATTCGGTAAACCGCATACGCCACCAGCGAGCCCACAATCGCCATGTTGAAGCAGTTGGCGCCCAGTGTGGTGATGCCGCCATCGCCGAAGAAGACGGCTTGAATCCCCAGCGCAATGGAAATCGCCAGAATGGATGCCCACGGCCCCAGAATGATCGTCGCAATGGCCATGCCCACCGCGTGCCCCGTGGTTCCGCCCGGCAAAGGCAGGTTAAACATCATCACCACAAAGGAGAGCGCCGCCATCACCGCAAGCAATGGCACCAGCCGCGAGGATAGACTCTTCTTCACGCGCTGCAAGGCTGTGTACCAGAACGGCGCGGAAGCTCCATAAAGAACTGCGCAGGTCGCCGGGCTGAGATATCCATCCGGAATGTGCATGCTGGCTTTCTAAAACCTCGCGAGGGCCAGAAAATCCGCTGCCTGCCCCGCGCACAAATTTCCATTGTAACTTAACCGGCGGGGGAAAGGCTGATGCAACGGCAGAACAATCCGAGGATGGAGAGGAACAGTCCTTTTGTCGTCACGCTTTCTAAATGCGCCGGCAAGCGCTATCCGTGCGAGAATATACGGCTCGATAATTTGTTGGAGGTGGGAATCATGCCCAAAACTCTTTTGATCAGCGGAAGTCCCAAGCCTGACGGCAACACGGCGCAGCTCATGCAGGAATGCGCCAGGATTATTCAGGAGCAAGGCGTGGAGGCCGAAATAATTTCCTTTGCCGGGATGAAAATTGAGTCTTGCACCGCCTGCGGGAAATGTTCGGAAACCGGCAAGTGCGACATCGAGGATGGCCTGAACGAAATCATCGAGAAAATTCGCAGTGCGCAAGGCCTGATTGTGGGTACGCCCGTCTACTTCGGCACGGCGCGTGGCGATGTGATGGCCGCGCTTCAGCGGATCGGTTACATCTCTATGCATTCCGATCGTTTTCTGACGGGAATGGTGGGCGGGCCGGTGGCAGTGGCGCGGCGGGGCGGGCAGACGTCCACGCTCCAGGAAATCCTCATGTTCTTCCTGATCAACGATATGATTGTGCCGGGGTCAACCTACTGGAATATGGTCATCGGACGGCTTCCCGGCGAAGTGTGGAAGGACCAGGAGGGGATCGAGACGATCCGGCACTTTGCCGCCAATGTGGCAAGCCTCGTCAAGAAACTCAATCCGTCGGCCAGCGCTGCGAATTGACAAAATGGAGGATGGATTACATGTTAACTGCGGTCTTATACGATGTTGATAAGTTGGTGCTGGAGGACCGGCCGATTCCGCAGCCAGGGCCTGATGAAGCCCTGGTGCGGATCAAGTCCTGCGGCATTTGCGCCACCGATTACAAAGCCATCAAGGGCATTCGCAAGAACGTGCGCTTTCCGCTCGTGCCCGGGCACGAACCCGCCGGGGTGGTGGCTGCGGTGGGCGCGCACGTCCGCAGCGTAAAAGAGGGCGACGAAGTCATTGTTTGCCCCAGCGGGCACTGTGGGTACTGCCGGTACTGCCTGATGGGTCAGGAGCACTATTGCGAGCACATGTACACCACGGGAGGCGATGGTCCCGAGGATGTGCGGCCGGGCAGCTTTGCGGAGTTTACGGTGACGGGGGCCAACTCGCTTTACGCCAAGCCCGCAAGTGTGAGTTTTGACGCCGCCTGCCAGACCGAACCGCTGAGCGGCGCGTGGAAAGGCATCATCCACTACTCGGAAATGCGGGTGGGCGATGATGTGGTGATCATAGGGACTGGGGGAATCGGCATGTACTGCATGATGGTGGCCAAGGCGGCGGGCGCCGGACGCCTGATCGCCGTGGACGTCAGCGATCACGCTCTGGAGACCGCCCGGCAATTGGGGGCAACGCACACCCTGAACCCCAAGCGCGACGATGTGAAATCCAAATTGTATGAGATCCTGCCGGACGGGCCGGACTTTGTGCTGGAAGCCGCCGGGCCCATCGAAGCGGTGAATCTGATGGTGAGCCTTTTGCGACGCGGCACGCGATGGAACATCTTTGGCATCACGACCCACGAAAAGCTGGAACTGGATGGAGGGCTGATGCACTTTCTGGAGGCACGCATGGACTCTAGCTTCTCCACCAATCCGCTGGCCATGCAGAATGCCATCCGGCTGATGGAGCGTGGCGTCGTGAATCCCGAAAAGGTGATCTCCCACCGCTTCCCCCTCACCGAAATCGCCAAGGCCATCGAGGTGATGGGTACGCCCGGGCGAAACAAGGTGGTTATTCATCCCTAGTGTATTCCACATTCAGGCATTGCTGGTGAGGACTGTTGACCGTGACGGCCCGCAAGCTGGTATACTGCGCAGAAAGGGGCCCATGCCGGTGCATATCCAACATCTTCGTCGCGTCGTCGGCGCATTGCCGGTTTCCGACTCCTCCGGACAGCCGGGGAGAGCAATGTCCCGGACTTCCCTTCTCACCGTATTCATTTTCATCCTGGCGTGTTCCTGGGCATTCTCCCGCCCTCCCCAGCCCCAGGCCGAGGTGCCTTCCGAACTCAAGGGCGTCGCGGTTTTTCACCTGCCGGAAAAGTCGCTCGGAAAATCCCCGGGAGAATTTGTCGTGGTGCGCAGCGTATCTTATCAGGAAGTCAATCTTGACCAACTGGCGCTCAATCTGCTGGTGGGCATGAATGCGGTTGACCGGCCGGCCACCGTCCGGAAGATGTATTTTCAGGACCTGCGCGCCAATGGCCTGCCCGTGCACATCGAACCCTACGACACCGAGTTCCAGTTGTCGCGCACGGCCGTGGTGCCCCTGCCCACACCGCTCCGCCTGTCGTTCGTTTTCGCGGATATCGACTCCCTCGACCCCTTGCGTCAGTTGGTGAGTCAGAGTGTTTTGCACCTCACGGGGCGGATTTTTATTCTTGTCCAATTGAGTAAGATGGAATCGGCTGTGGAGGGAGCCCGGCTGGTTTCCGTTCCCCTTGACCTGGATCAAACCGTCCCCATGCGCGCATTCACGGACGAGCCCATGATCCAATCGGCAGTTCTGCGGATGTTGGATTTCTTCTCAGCACCCTATTCGACCGGGGCGGCCGCCCTGGCAAAGCAACATCAGGAAAAGGTAAAGAGGGCGCAAGTTCTCAAGGACGCTGCGGCGGGAAGATTGTTCCTGGTTTACTGCAGCTACTCGCTCCGCAACCGGAAGACGCACGATGTGCAACGTTTCGTCGCGTCGGGAACCGCTTTCCTGATCGACACCGGGGATACTCTCCTGACCGCCAAGCGGGTGGTTCAACCCTGGAAGTTTGATTCCCAGGCCGCGTCACTGATGGCCCACTCCGGGTATGGGTTGGATTCCAAGGCTTACCGCATCGCCGTGTGGCCCGCTGAGGCGCAGGTATTGAATGCCAAAGGTGAACTTGACCTGAAGAAGGCGCTGAATAACAACCGCCACCGACTGGAATTGTGGAAGATGCCCGCGGATGTCATGGAACAAAAGCCGACGGGCGGGGCCAATCTTGCGGAATTGGTGAGCGTGCACACCGAAGGCGCGAATGATCTGGCATTGCTCAAAATTATCGGCCAGGCAAACGCCACCACTCCGCTCGCGGCGGCGAGCGAGGGTGAGAGTCCCTCACCCGCCACCTTGCTGGGTTTCCCCTACGGCACGAATCAGGAACGTGCGGCGCTTCAGCAATCCACCGTGAGGGTTGAAACCCCTACACCCGGCAATTCCACCGGTCTTATTCGCCTCACGCGGGAGTTGAATCCAGGCGAGGCGGGCGGACCCATGGTCACCGCGGACGGCAAGGTGATCGCTATTTGCGCCGGCCCCAGAACCTGCGTTCCCCTCGCCGCCGCGCTCCGGTCGCTCGCCGGCGCCACGGCCCTGGCGGCCTCCTCGGTATCGGGAGGTAAGAACGAAGTGACCGCGCGCTTTGACGCCGAGCGCCGCGAGCCGGTGGTCATCAGCCTCGAAGCGGTCAACGAATCCCTGGGGGGGGCCAAGCACGAATTGCCTCCCGAGGGCGTCTGGCAGCAGGTCATGCCGGGCGGAGCGTTTTACACCTCGGATGCAGCCCGCCTGATGCTGCTTACTTCCGGCGATCATCCGCCCAAACCCTCTCAGGTGACGTGGTATCAACGCGCTTCGCCGGACGCCCCCTGGCAGGTTTTGGGAAGTGGGGCGGGACTGGAGTTCAGGATAGCCGCCGAACCCGGCGTCTTGCTCATTCGTGCCGAAGTCGCCAGCCATCAGGAGCATTTGTCCACCGCGCCGGTGCAGTATGAAATCAAGCAGCGGCTATGCTCCCTGCTGAGCAAGACGATACTCGACGATATCGCCCTCGGTGTGACGACCTTCCGGGAAGCGAAGGCGACGACGCGAACCTACGCGCAAGCCTTCGCGGCCAAGGAGAACATCCCCCAACAAATCGCCCTTCTCCCTGACCCTGACGATCCCCAAAAGCGCCCATATCAGCTTGCGGATGGTGATGTGGTGCTGCGCACGGGGGGACCAATGGGCTATATGCAGCGCGCCCTCGGATCACCCCAGAGTCCTCAAAACCACTCCGGACTTATCAAGATTGAGCATTACCAGGGTAAGAATATTTACATGGTGAATGAAATTGGCTGGGGGTATGAGTACACCCCGCTCACACCAGCGGACGCCACGGCTTACCAGTTGATGAAGTCCCTGGCCAGCCGCCCCGAATCTTTTATGGAAGGGGCCAACGTGGGAACCCTGGAGGTGTATCGCCCGGTAGGCATGGTCGATCGCAGCGAGTTTGGCAAGGCCAAGTGGCAACCCTACCCGATCGGTCAGGTGGCGGCGGCGCGAGCCGTGGAAATCGGCGCGAAAGCCCAGGTGGGTTATGACTTCCTCTTCATGGAGTCTTCACCGCTTGCCGACCAGCCGCCCTTTCAGAATCTGTACTATTGCCATGAGTTCACGCGCGAGGCCTTTGGGCGCAGGCTGGCCAAGCCGGCGCCCATCCCGATTCTTCAGGATCTCTGGAAAGCGACGCGCACCTGTGACGGGGAGATGGCCGCCGCGAATGCCAAGGGGATGGGGAGCGGTCCAGCGGAACTGGGGGCGGTTCTTGCGCAGATCGACGTTGACCACATCACTTTCGATTCCGATCCCGGGAAGGATAAGACAGACCGAAACGATTTCCGCAGTCTCATCAATTCCCTCCAGCTCTTCCTGAAGGGCGAACCCTTCGAGCAGATCGTGAAATCAAAAATTGCCGAGCAAATTCACGATGAATCGTATACCGGGTTGGCCTCCGAGATCATCAAAGGGCATACGTCTGCTACGGGATTGGGGCCGACCATACGGCGCGTCCTGAGTGACACTTCCCTCTCGGAATTGGCCAAGGCCAGCGGGTTGCCGGAGGGCCACAGCGCACTGCTGGGTGCGGTGCTTCACCCGGCGGTGCAGGCCTGGATGGCGACCGATCGAATGAAGGCGGCAGCGGTCATCACGGACGAGTTGATTGAGGATCTGGGAAACGCCATCGATGCCAAGTCGCTGCTCGCGGGTGGAGAAGCCACCGGGGCGCACGGTGAAAGCGTTCGCGTTGCCTTCAAGCGCATCAGCGCCAATATGCCTTGAGCTATCTACACCTACCGGCTCGGAATTCCGGCGACACCATACTGGGCGTCTCCCTCCTGGTTCGGCCTGGAGCTGGCAGTTTCCTTATTCCCCACAACCTCAACCACGAGCGGCGCGGACGGATGCAGGGTGGGCGAATTTGATTCAATCTCACCAATCACATAAATGGGCTGGGTGATGGGCTTGGCCCAATCATCGGCGTGTAAGGTGAAGGTACGGCTCGATTGCGTTTCGGAGACCAGCACGCCGTTCAGCCCGGCATTAACCACCCGAACGGCGGGGGGCAGGTTTCGAACGTAGCAGGGCACGCGCCCCTGGAATCCGTTGCGGCGCTCGACGTGGAGAGTAACCTTGACATCGCGCCCGGGATCCAGGGTGATCTGGCTGGGTATTGTCGTCACCACCACGTCGGGCGGCGGGATCACCGCGGCAAGAGTGATACTAATTAGCCTTCATCGGAATACTAATGATCCAATCGAATCCGGCGACTCGGGCCACTCGTTGCGGGTCATTTTCAAGACTCGCCAGCGCTTCAACCAAACGATCCTCCACCGCCCGCAGGCTGTCGAAGACAAGGTTGGGGAACCACTTTTCCCGGATATCCTCCCAGACATGCTCCACCGGGTTGAGCTGCGGACTGTAGGGCGGCAAGGGGAGCAGCCGCATATTCTCCGGGATCTGCAAATCCTTGGCGCGGTGCCACCCCGCACCGTCCAGCACCATCAGGATGAATTCCTGGGGGTGACGCCGGGCGACTTCGGCCAGGAACAAGGACATCGTCAGGGCATTCACCTCGGGTAGGACCAAGGTATCGAGCGTACCGTCATGCGGGCTGACGGCGGCGAAAACATAGGTGTACTCGCGCACGATGCGGGCGCAGACCTGGGGACGCACGCCGCGCGGCGCCCAGCAGCGCCGGGGATCATTGATGCGTCCAAACCGCGCCTCATCCTGGAACATCAAGCGCAGGGATCGCCCGGCGAGGCGATGCTCCTCAACGGTCGCGGGGAGTTTTTTTAAAAGTCTGTTGGCGGGCGAGGTCGGCCTGGGGATGGCGAGGCCGCGGAGCTAACTTGCGCCAGCCGTGCCGGGCCAGCATGCGGTAAACCGTCAATTTCGGCACGGCATGGCCCACCGCCTGTTCATAGGCCTGTTGCACCCGGCTCACCTCCAACAACCCACCGCGTTCGGCGCGCTGCAGAAATCCTGCCAACAGTTGGGCCTCTTCCGCCACAGGCAGGTTCTGGTGGCGTCGCCCTCCGCGCCCCCGGCGCTGCCAGAGCGCTTCGCCTTGCCGCCAGTATTGGGCCTGCAGACGCCGCACCGAGGTCGGTCGCCATCCCAGGGCTTGGGCAACTTGATTGGCGTTTAACCCCAACGCCGCTCGCAGCCACAAACACTGCACCCGCTGAAATTCGGCCTTGTTGCGCGCTTCCTTCAACCCCTGTTGTAACCGCTCGAGCGTTCCTTCTGGAAAAGGTCGAGGTGGTCGCATTTCTCCCTCCGCGTAAAAATAATCGGAAGGAGTTTATATTAGTATCTTTATGAATGCAACTTTGTATGAGAGGCGCATCCGGGTTGGCGACCCGCACCTGATCAACTCCGTTGATTTTCGCGTGTCCCACAATCCTGATGGCCGCGGGGGGCGCATCGACGGACGCGCTGGCCGCAGCCGACAGTACAATAATCGTGGAGTCCTGCCAGGCGGGAATGGTGGCAGGGCTTGCCGTTATTCCGCCGGCCAGCCCCTCAAGACTGATATCGATGGGGCCTTCATAACCTCGAACCCGATTCGCGGTGACGGTAACGAAAGTGGACCCCCCCTGTGGGATATTGGGGTTTTCGGGATCAGCGCTGAGGCCGAAGTCAGGGTCGGCGTCGTGAATCGAGAGGCGATAGGCGAAGTCCTTGCCTTCGAGCCCGCGAACGTCCCTGAGATGCAGGATGTAATCGCCGTCTGCGGGTGCTACGAAGTCCAGCCGCGAGTCCGGTCCGTAGCCCGGACCGCCATCGTCATTCCTCCAGGTCAGTTGGAACACCGGCAAACCGTTGGGTGGGAACTGCGCGCCGGGGGGTAAAATCTCCACGCGATAGACGGGGGTATTGATGGCATGGGCGTCCGGCGAAGTTCCCAAAAGGGCCCATCGCAGGCCGTCGGCGCCACGTAAATCCACGTCCGCGTCGGGTTGGTCGGAAATAAAGGTGAGTTGATCGAGTTCGTCCCCGATCATCAGGTAATCGTTCTCGTGTAAACCCGAGGTGGATACCAGCCGGATCTCCGGCCGCCTCGAATCCTTGTCGGAAAGCGTCACGTAGGTTTCGTTGAGGCAGCGGAGGGTGGCGCGGGGGATGGCATTGCCCTGCGCGTCGAGAACCTCAATCATCGAATCCAGCGGCGATCCCAACCTTGCCGCCGCAACTTCGATGCTCAGGTTCTCGCCCTTGCGGGCATGGAAGCGGAAGTAGTCTTCATCGGCGTTGCCGCCGCTCGCCGCGCCGCCCGCGATGTGGCCATTGATGGTGACAGGCAAGGAAACCGCTTGCGCCTGGGCGAGCGAATTATTCGGCTCCTGCTCGAAAATTTCAGGATCGCTGCCGACGGCGAGCTTCACCGTGTTCAGTGACCAGCCACCATTCCCCTTCACGTTGAGCGGCATGGTCGTCCAGCCGTGGGCCCACTTGGGAGGGTCAACTTTGACTTCGTGCACATCACCCAGGTTGACGCCCGTCACCGAGACGCTGGAGGGTTCTCCCGCGCGCACTCCCAACGGAAAAACCTGAGTGATGTACGGCAAGGGGCCGGCATCAACGCGATAAAAACGGTCCATGCTCCCGCCCTTTTCACGATCGGTAACCGACAATGTATATTTCCCCGCCTGGGGCAGCTTGTAAGTCAATACGGCGTCCGGACGATCGTCGTATTTGCCGGATTCGGCCAGCACCTGTCCGGAATCATTTCGTAAAATCAGCAGTGATTCGAGCATCGAACCGAGAGGCGACGCCGTCACCTGAAAAACCAGCTCTTCGCCCGCCCGCCCATCAAATTCGTAATTGTCGACCTGGCCGGGAACCGCAATCGTCCCCACCAGGGTCGCGGGCAGCGTGGTGGGCTCTGCCTGCGTCTCTTCATGCCCCCAAGCCTTGCCGGGGGAATAGACTTGCGGGAAGGACCCTATGTCGAAGGGCAGCAGGTTGGAGGTTCCAAGAGGTGTACGAATCCGAAACCAGTGGAGGCCGGGCGCGGTGTCTTTTGCGGCCGTGACCTCCAGGGTGGCGGTTTGCTTTTTGCCGTGCGGAACGGGCGCCGCAGTGTCAACACCGACGCGGACGCCAACTTCCTTTTCCGGGATGTCGGTAATTTGTGTCAACTTCGCAGTGATGCCGGGCGAGTCGAAAACCACCGCTTTAATGTCGAAAAGGTTGCGCCCGTCCAGGGTGATGGTGACCGTCGTGCCGCGCTCCATGCCCACGGGCCAAACCTTGGTGACTTCGGGAGGGATAATCCGCTGGTCGGCGTGCAAGGGCGCAACGAATACCAGCAGCAAGAAAATCAGCACGGAGAGAGTTTTACTTCTCATAGATAACCTCGATTACGGGACGCGGGTGTATGACTTCGGGATAGGTTTATTGAGCCCTATCGTCAAATGCCGCGGCCGCATCATCAAAGCTTGGGCTGGGACTGGGGCTCTGTACCCCTTGTCACGAGACCGGTTTCCCGTGTCCCGTTTCCCGAATCCCGATTCCCGTTTCCAAACGCCACCCAGGGTCCAAACACCTCTTTGTACGATTTCACATCGAACAAACTCAGCGTGCCGTCCATGCGCCCGGCCGCCAAACGCGTTCCATCCGGGCTGATGCCGAGCGCCTGCACCCAATCCGGCTGGTGGTCGATGACCCGAATGGGGTCCAGCGTCGCCGCGTCGCGGAAGCGGATGGAGCCATCCGCGGAACTGGTGATGAGCATCTTCCCGTCCGGGGTCCAGGCGAGGGCGAGGATGCTGTCCTCGTCCGCGATCAGGGAACGCAGCAGCTTGCCCTCGTTCGCGCCCACTTGCCAAATGTAAATGGTCTTGTCGTACCCGGCGGCGGCAATCTGCTTTCCCGAGGGAGAGTAGGCAAGGCTGGTAAGGCCGTCCGCCGCGTCGCTCAAGGTGTAGAGCCGCTGCCCGGAAGCGATATCCCAGATCTTCACGGTGCGGTCCTGCGAACTCGAAGCCAGGTACTTGCCATCGGGGCTGAAGGCGACGGCGAAGACAGCGTCAATGTGATCCTGGAGGGTCTTCACTTCCTGGCCGGTGGCGGCATCCCACAACTTCACCATCTTGTCGTAGCTCCCCGAAGCCAGAAGTTTTCCGTCCGGACTCCAGGCGACGGAATAGATGCAATCCTTGTGGCCCTGCAAAGTCTTCAGGAGCTGTTGGGATTGAACATCCCAAATTTTAATTTCCCCGCCGCGCTGGGGAGGTCCGCCCGCCGCGGCCAGCATTCTACCGTCGGGGCTGAAGGCGAGCGAGCGCACGTAATCCGCATGGCTGGAAAGGGTGGCGAGGAGCTTGCCACTCGTCGCATCGATGAGCCGCACCACCTGGTATCCGCCCACGGCGAGGAGCTTGCCGTCGGGAGAAAATCTTACCGACTCCACGGGGGAAACCACGGCCACTTGCGGCTTGATGTCAGGAATCGGCAGCGGTGCGAGGGTCTTGGTAGCTTCGCCCGGAGCGGGTCCCGGCGCGCCACCCTCCACCCAGGCTTTCATGGTGGCGATGTCCGCTGCCGGCAAGGGATCGGCGCCGAAGGGCATGCGCGGTTGAACCGTTCCCTCCAGCATGAGAATCAAGCGGCTCTGGTCAGCCTTGCCGGGAACGATAACGGCGCCATGCGCTCCACCTTTCATCAGCGCAGCATAATTTTCCAGAATGAATCCCCCCATCTTGGCTGCGCTGGAATGGCAGGCCAGGCAATTCTTTTGCAGGATAGGCACGATTTGGGAATCAAAATTGGGCGTGGAATCAGCGTGCACGCGGGCTCCGGGAAACATCCCGGATGCCATCAACGCCACGGCCAAAACAAAGGTTGAAATGCCAAGACACCAAGACCCCAAGGAGTGCAAATAACGAATGTCACGCACGATAAAGCTCCTCATTGCAGGTTTATGCGCAGTGCCTTGCAGTTCCCCCGGGTGTCCTGGTGTTTTGCGGGTGAGCTTTCTTGCGTTTTTCAATTTGTATCCCATCTTCGCGGCAGGATGGTAATTCTGAATGCTCAATTCTGGAATCTGAATTCCAAAACCTGAGCCACAGAATTCGAATCCCGTGTTCTATATCCCGTGTCCCTAACCCCTAATCCCGTAATCCCGAACCCCTGCTCTTAGTGGTTAAACATAAACTCTTCGCTCGTCAGCATGGCCCAGGAGAGGTCGTTCAGGGCGGCGCGGCGCATATCTTCACCCGGTTCTCCCTTTTGCTGTTCGGCGGATTGCAGAGCGTCCACCAGCGCCTTCCGCTCATTATCGCGGGGATGGCGGCTGAAGGAAGCGAGGTAAAGGTAATCCACGATTTGATCGTCGGTGAACCCCAGCTTGAGCAGCATGTCCGTGGCGCTGCCGGGAGCGCGCAGCTTATTATTCAGCGTATCGCCGTTGAAAATGTGCAGCGCCTGGGTGACCGTGGGCACTGAGGTGCGTTCGCTTTCGCGCGTCTGCGCCCGCACGGGGCGGCCAAACGCGGACAGGAAGTAGGACTGCACGGCCGAATCGGGCAATTGCAGGGCGCGCGTTCCCACTGGATAACCTGCAAAGCTTTCGGGCACCTTGGTGACCTGGGAGTAGGCGTCCAGCAACACCTCGGCAGGCAGGCGCTTGATGACGTAATGCGACCCGAATTTGTCGTCGTCGGCATTTTCCTTGAGTGGCGTGGAGGAAGCCTGATAGGTGGCCGACTCCATGATAGTGCGAATCAGGTAGTCAACGTCAAAGTTGTGCGCTACAAAATCCTTCACCAGGTCGTTCAACAACCGATCATTGGTGGCGGGATTGGTGTCGCGCAGATCTTCAACGGACTCCACCAACCCGCGCCCCATGAAGTTGCGCCAGATCCGGTTGACCGCGTTGCGCGCAAAGAAGGGGTTTTGCGGGGAGGTGAGCCACTTGGCAAAATACACGCGGGTATCGCCGGGGGTGGTTTCCGGAAGCGCGGCTGCATCCAGGGGTTTGGGCGGCAGTACAGTCATAAAGCGGTCGTCAGTGAATTCGCCGGTGGGCGCCGAATAGACCGTAACATCGTTGAAATTGTTCCCAATGCCGGGCCGCGTGGTGGTTTCGGCGTAAGTCTTCAGGCGCACCCGCGCAAACAGGTTGGCCATGCCGTAGTAATCTTTTTGCGTCCACTTGGCCAGGGGATGATTGTGGCAGTGCGCGCAGGTGATGGTTATCCCCAGAAACGCCTGCGCCATGTTTTCCGTCGTATCCAGGGGGTCGCGATGGACAAGCCAATAATTGGCCGCGCCATTCTCCACCGAGTTGCCGGTGGCGGTCACGATCTGGTAAACAAACTTATCCCACGGTTTGTTGGCGGCCACACTGTCGTGAATCCAATGGTAATAGCTCCACATCTCCTCGTTGGACAGGCGGTTGCTGGTGACCAGCAGCAAATCCGACCACTTGTAGGCCCAGTAGTCCACAAATTCCGGCCGCTTCATGATCGAGTCAATCAACCGGACGCGCTTGTCGGGACAAGGGTCCTTGAGAAATTGATCGACTTCGGCCGGGCTGGGCAGAATTCCGGCGCCATCCAGATAGGCCCGGCGGATGAATTCCGAATCGCCGGCCGGGGGGAAGGCGGAATGTGCAACACCTCCAGGTGATGCAGGATGTCATCATCGATATAATTGTGCCGCGGCGCCTTCTTGAAAACCGTCTCCTGCAACTGATAGGGGAACGGAATGCGCATGCGGGCAAAGGTGACGTGGCTCTGGTACCATACGGTCACCGGCGCTTCGCCAAAACTGTGCATGGCGACGAGGCCGAAATTGTCCACGGTGGCCACACCCTCGTTGCCGCTGTCGTACTTGGCCCAGCGGGTCACATCCTCCTTACGGCCGTCCGTGAAGGTCGCGGTCACCACCAGTTGCTGCTGGGCCCCGGGTCGCAGCGATGCTTCGGGAGGAAATACGTCAATCCGTGTCACGCGCGCATCAGAATCCCGGGGGGCGGGCATACCTTGTGCAATCCATCCGGAAACCACTTGATATTCAGGTGAGTCCACCGCGAAACGCCTGCCGCCCCCGTGCGGAATGGTTAGCGTGGGCTTGAGCAGGATCAAACTCCTGGCAGGCTCCATGCGATCGGTGCGCCGCGCCAGGGCCTGGTGGGTCAACGCGAAATAATCGCTTTCCTGGTCGTACCCGCGCAACGAAAGTTTAAAGCCGTTCTTACCGGCGGTGGCGCCATGACAGGGGCCGGAGTTGCAGCCCATCTTGGTCAACACCGGCTGCACGTCATTGCGAAAACTCCACACCTCCGGAGTGGTGGTATTTTCGACGCGGATGGGAACGATGGCGCGCCGGCCGTGGAAGGTGGCCATCAGCATCGCGTGGCCGTCACCCTGGGCTTCGGCGAAATTATTGCTGATCCGCGCCACCTTGGGGTCGGAGGAAGTAAAGGCCGCCTGCGCGGTCACGTCTTCCTGGTGGCCGTCCGCGTACGTTCCTTCCACCACCAACCGCTGATAGTAATGCGAACCGGAAATACTGATGGCGGCAGGCAGAATCTCGATTTTGGCGAGGGGGGATGGCGGATAAGCGTTGTGCGCGGCCACCGGAACGACTTGGGATTTATTCGCCGTCGATTCTGGTTTGTATTCCCCTCCGGGGTGATAGGGGGCGTCCTTCTGCATCTGCGGTGCGGGAGGCGCTGGCGACTGTTCGGCATTAGAGCTGTACCCAGCACAAAACACCATGAGAGTACAAATCAGAATAACGACGAGCAAAAACCGGCGCGGATTCATGATTCCCCCAGAATGCAGTGACAAGTGACGAGTGATGAGTGACGAGCTAAGTGAGCCTTGCTTTTCCTCGTCACTCATCACTCGTCACTCATCACTCGTCACTCGTCACTTTCGATCACACCAGCAATTCATCTATCGGATCAAAGCCATGGTCTACAAGGCGCACTACGCGGCCCTGCGCAGTCTTGAGTTCGGTATCGATGGGGATTCCGAGGCATTTGTAAATCGTAGCCGCCACGTGGGCGGGCATGACCGGGCGATCCTTGGGTGCGCCGCCGATGTTGTCGGACGCGCCCACCACCTGCCCACCCTTGATGCCGCCCCCGGCCATGACGATGGTCCAGCACTGCGGCCAGTGGTCGCGTCCGCCGGCGGGGTTGATGCGCGGGGTGCGCCCAAATTCGCCGCTGGCCACCACCAGCGTGCTCTTCAGCAGGCCCCGATCGCTCAAATCCTCCAGCAGCGAACTGTAGGCGTTGTCAAACATCGGTCCCACCAGGTCGCTGTAGCATTGGATGGGGCTGAAGGGAGCGGAACCGTGTATGTCCCAGGTAATATCATTGAAAACGGTTTCAAACATGTTGACAGTAACAAAGCGCACGCCGCGTTCCACCAGGCGGCGCGCCAGCAGGCAGCCCTGGCCGATGCGCGTCATGCCGTAGCGCTTGCGCGTCTCATCCGATTCCTGGGTCAGCTCAAAAGCCTCGCGCGCCTGGGCGGAGGTCATCAGCGTGTACGCCTGGTTGAAGGTGGCGTCCATCAACTTGGCGTCCTGGTTGGTCTCCTCGAAGTATTTCACCGACTGGTCAATGACCTGCCGCCAACTGCGCCGGCGGTTCGACGCGCACCGCCGAGATGTAATCGGGCGGCAGCATATCGGGCACTTTGAAATTGGCATCGGAGGGGTCGGCGTTGAGCACGAAGGGGTCATAGGCCTTGCCCATGAATCCGGCCGTGTCGCCGTGCGGCAGGTTGCCTCCCAGTTCGCCGATGATGTAGGGGATCAGCACGTTGGGTGGCATGTCGCCGCGCGGCCCCTTCTCGAATCTCAGCACCGAGCCGTAATTGGGCGACTCCAGGCCCCCCTGGAACAAGCGCCCGGTCTGCATCATCTGGCACCCGGTATCGTGCACGGCCGCCGCGGTGTGGTAGACGGAGCGCAGCAGGGCGAATTTATCCGCGTGCTTCGACATGCGCGGGAAGATTTCGGATATTTCGATGCCCGCCACGTTGGTCTTGATAGGTTTGTAGGGGCCGCGAATGGAGGCGGGGGCGTCGGGTTTCATATCCCAGGTGTCGAGCTGGCTCGGACCGCCCACCAGCATCAACTGGATACAGTTGACATCCTTATCCTCAGTCACCGCGCCCGCGGCTTTGAGTGAAAAAAACTCGGGCAAAGTCAAGCCCATCATCCCCAGCGCGCCGGCATGGAGAAAGTCGCGGCGCGTGACTCCATCGCAAAAATGCACTTTCTTGTTGGCATCCAGCCTGAACATGGTATGGCTTTCTCCATCTCCGAGTAACGGCCGGGCTCGCAGCGAGGTGGGAGGATGGTACGGGCTGACCGTCTCGTAGGTGTTTCTGTTGCCCTGTGCGGCGCGGAGCCGATACGTAACGCGCCTCAGGCTCCCTTAATTTGGATCGCAGGAATGGCCAATACCGTTGCCTGAGGATTCACTGCCGCAATCGTCTGCTCGCCCCGAGCGGACCCTATTATACCGCATCAGGTTTGCGGGGATGTGAGGAATTTGTGAAGCATGGCAAACTTTACCTAACAGCGTGCTAATCCGCTTAGGCCCGTCAGGGCCCACAGAATGTGGCCCACGGCGACAGCCGTGGGAAAGCTTGGCAATCACCATGGCGCTTTGAGCCCCGCCCGGGGCGACAGAGTCGCTCGAAGCACGGGACTATTTCTGCCGCCCCTGCCAGGGCTCGTCTCTTGTGGTACTCTTTTCCCCCATGGCTCACGCCATGGGCCACATTCTATCGCCGCGACTCAGCTTGAGGGGGCATCGCGTTGATTTTCGAGGTCATAAAAAAATAGGAAAGGAAAACCCATGCGACTTGATCCCACGAAAACTGCACTGCTGACCCTGGATATTCAAAAGGGGATTTTGGGATTTGTCCCCGGCGCGGAGGTCATCATTCCCCAGGCCGCTAAAGCCCTGGATTTTGCCCGCCAGAAACGATTTCTGATCATCCACGTGGGACTGGGATTTTCGCCCGGGCATCCGGAAATTCCCGACACCGAATCGCGATTTCAAAGGTTGAAGCAAAGCAATCTCTTCGTAAAGGGCACACCGTCGGCCGAATTCCACACTTCGATCTTTCGTCCCGGGGACCTGGTGGTCTACAAGCAGCGCGTCGGGGCATTTTCGGAAAACCACCTTGATCTGATTCTTCGCTCGCGGGGCGTAGAAAATCTGGTGTTCTTCGGAATTTCGACCAGCGGCATTACGCTTTCCACCCTGCGGCGCGCCTACGACCTGGATTATCGCTGCGTCGTCCTCAAGGACGCCTGTTACGACGCTGATGAGGAGGTCCACCGGGTTCTCACCGGCAAAATCTTTACGGCCCAAGCCACCGTCCTCACCGTGGATGAATTCATCCATGAGCAGGGGGAATGATTGAATAGCGAAAACTCCCAGGAAACCCTGCAACAATCCGAGGCGGGCAGCGCGGGGCTGCCGCCTGCGCAGGGATGGCAAAAAACCTTTTCCGCCCTGCGCAATCCCAATTACCGCTATTTTTATTCAGGACAATTCGTTTCGCTCATCGGCACGTGGACCCGTACCGCCGCTCTGGGCTGGATTGCCTTTCAGTTCACCCATTCGAAATTCCTTCTGGGCATTGTTTTCATGCTCAATTCCCTTCCCATTTTTCTTTTCGCGGTTTATGCCGGATCGCTGGCCGACCGGGTTCCCAAAATCCGGATTTTCACGTTCACGAGCTGGTTTTCGCTGCTGTCGTCGCTGACTCTGGCCATCATGCTGTTCCGCGGCCCCGTGCACATTGCCTATCTCATGATCTTCTCCGCCTTGTGGGGGCTCTCCATGACCTTTGAGATGCCCGCTCGCCAGACCCTCATGGTGGAACTGGTGGGCAAGAAAGATCTGGTGAACGCCATCGCGCTCAATAGCGCCATGGTGAATTCGGCGCGGGTCATCGGTCCGGCAATTGGCGGCCTACTGCTCGCTTCTTTCGGGGCTTCGTGGTGCTTTCTGCTGGATGCCGTCAGTTATCTGGCAGTTCTCTACGCGCTGCACAGAATCCAGCTTCCCGCCTCGCACTACGCGCCGAAAAATGAAAAGGTCGGCTGGAAATATTCGCTGGAAGGATTCAAATATCTAAAGACCAATCCCATTATCGCCCAGGCGGTGATCCTGCTTTTCATTATGGGGCTGGGAGGCTGGGCTTACATCTCCCAACTCTCCGCCTTTGCGGTAACCCAGTTGCACCTGGGCGCCCAGGGCTACGGCTGGATCCTCGCCCTGAATGGCCTGGGCGCCTGCACTGCCGCGTTGTTCGTCGCCGCCCGGGGATCGCATATCGTCCGCATCCCCACGCTTTATGCCGGAGCGGGCATCTTTGCAGTTTTCATCAACCTTTTCGGGTTCATGCATCAACCGGTGGGCGCGGCCTTCCTTCTGTTCTTCGCCGGGTTCGGCATCATCTTGTTTTATTCCATCGGCAACAGTCTCCTCCAAACCCAATCCCCCGATCACCTGCGCGGAAGGCTGATGGGCATCTGGGCCCTGGTCTTCGGCGGGAGCATGCCCGTCGGAAGCTTATGGATGGGCGTCGCCGCCCAGAAAATGGGTTCGGGCCACGCCTTGCAGACGGGAGGCATATTCTGCGCTCTGGGGGCGTCAACCGTCTATCTTCTTGGACGCAAGATTCGGAGTTGATCTGCACCGACGCGTGGAGCGGGTCGCGGCGTAGCGCCGACCTTGAGGTCGGCACTCCGTAGTGGCGGCTTTATGCCGCCATTGGTGAGGTAAAGCGCCGCTGCGCCAGCACCTGCCGGCCTCAAGACCGGCGTTACAATTTCCCAGGGGTTCCTCCCCGGTGCGCTGCCCCGTGTTAACCGAACAGATACAACAGCAAACCGAACAAGGGAAGGGATTCCAGAATCCCAATAGCAGCGTAGTCCATCCCTGGCAACATTGGGCGGTTTCGCTGGAGCAGTCCTGCCGCAACGCAATGAAGGAGAAATACCCCACTGAGCGTGGCCCAGTACCAAGGGTCCCCCCAGAAGTCCTTAGTCTTATAGCAGACGGAGCCAAAAAGAAGCAGTGTCAAGCAACCAATTGCGACCCATTTGAAGTCGACGCCGGAATCTGCCACATAAAGGGCAAGACCACACAATGAAAGTGCCGCGAGTACTTGAGCGATCGATATGGCGATTCGTTTCAAACCTGGCACCTTCCCCGCCTAATTGCGGCGCCTTGAACTCCAGCGGCGTAGCGCAGCGTTGTCCCCTCATTTGGAACTTCACTGCGGTCCTTATCTTCTCACACCGTCAATATAGTATTGTCGACTTAAGAAGTAAGGTGACACCTTTGTCTTCCCATTGTTGCCTTCCCCCACGGGCTTGAGTGCCTCATCCTGTACTTGACAAAGTGAATATTTGTGGTAGACTAGTTTATGGGCCAGCGCGCGCCAGGCCGCCCGGCGGGGGCGAATTTCTCCCCCGCGTCCAGAATGTTTAGCCCGGCAGTCCGGCGGCGGACGGCGGAAAGCGCTTCCCCGGGGGCCTCGGGCCCCCTCCGATGATGGAGCTTCCAGGATGCGACAGAGCCGTGGACAGGGATCGGGAAACACCCCGAGACTTCCCTTAAAAAGGCTACACAACTGCACATCCTCCAGTAATACTCGAACCTTTGCCACGATGTATCAGAACAAAAGGGACTTATCTTGATGGCGACAAAATGGCTTGTTTTGCATGATCGTGATTCAAAATTAGTTAGCTGACAACTTCAAAGGGTCGGCAAGAAAAAAATTAAAAAAACGAAAAAATCGAGGGTCGCCGCGGGATGTTATTGGAAATAAAGGGAAAACATTCAGGCAAATTGTCGCCTTCGAAAATTTGGCACGATGTGCATGAAAATAAACGACATATACGATTACCCCTATATCGATGAAGCAAAAGAGTTTACCTCACAGAACCGGATCCAAAGTTTCAAATTAACATAAATTTTCACCGTCCGCGGGCCATTTTTACAAGACAATGTAGCCTATATAAACGAGGCCGCAAGGAAAGGGGAGCGCCGAACATGAGGTCGGCAGGTGCTGACCTCATGTCGCGCTACGCTTCTGGCACGGGGGGGAGAACGCGTGAAAAAATAAGCCAACCCGCGCCGAGACGCGGAGACGCAAAGACTCACCATAAACAACTACTTCATTTTCCTTTCGCCCTCCGCGCCTTTGCGCCTTGGCGCGGGATAATTCTGCCCGTTCGTGGATTCCTCCACGCCTTCAGACGCCCGTAGCACATCCGCTGCCTAATCGTGCCGGCCATGCGTGGACACCGGCAGGAGTGCCTGTGCTACCTCGCGGAATGCCCGTGTCACCGTGGGCGAGACGCCAGATCCATCCCCGGCGGCGCACGCCTGATCCATCCCCGGCGGTCCACGGGGCATTCTCCCTCCGCCGCGCGGCCCACACTCCCCCGCATCGTTATCGGCAGGATGGGTTGGATCGATGAAAGGTAACGGAGGGGCGGTGCCACCTATGCTTCCAGCAGGCAAAGCAGCGTCAGGCTGCCACGGCACAGAATCTAAAATCTAAAACCCAAAATTTAATAAGGGCAGGCCTCGGGCCACAATCCAAAATCTAAAATCGAAAATGGGCAGGTCTCAGGCCGCAATCCAAAATCTAAAATCCCAAATCGAAAATGGTCAGGCCTCGGCCCATTGCTTCTTGATATAGGCGAGGGCGCTCGCGAGGAGGGCTTCGTGGTTGGAGGTGGCGCGGAATTCCATGTTCAGCCACCCGGCAAATCCCCAGTCTTTGAGGGCGCGGAAACCGGGGCGGTAATCGAAGGGCAGCGTGCCGGGAGCGGTGCGCGCCTTGCCGTCCGCCAGGTGAACGTAGGCCGTGTATTTCCCGTACTGGCGCAGGGTGGCGGCGATGTCCCGCTCCTCGATCTGCATGTGATAGAAGTCGCTGAGCAGCTTGAAGCCCGGCGCCCCCACCGCCTCAATGAAACCGGCGGCCTGGCTCTGGAGGTACATGAAGTGCGTTTCCTTCTGGTTGCACGGCTCGAGCATCAGGTTGATGCCGGTACGCGCGACGTCCGGGATCAACTGCTTGAGTCCGGCCACCAGCAGGCGCTCTTCAATTTCGCGCGGTGTCATGATGGGGGAAAGGTCCTGAAACTTGTTGGGCCCGAACACCGGAACCTCAATGATGTCGTTCGCCCCCAGGGCGCGCGCCATCTCCAGGCGCTGGCGATCGAGCTCCACACCCTCGGCGCGAACTTTGGGGTCGGTGTCCAGCAGCCTGATCGAGCCGACAATGGCGCTGACGGCGATGCCAATGCCGGAAAGCTGCTCCTGGATGGCTTCCACCGGCTGGTGGAGCCATTCGTCCCCCAGCTCAATGCCGTCGTAGCCCAGGCGCTTCACCAGTTGCGCCCGCTCGCGCAGAGTCAGTCCATCGGGCAGGGGCGTGCGGACCCCGAAGCGGACTTGCCCCGCCCCGGGCTTCGCCTGGCCCGCACCCGCCGCCAGCGCCACGGTTCCCACGACCGCGCCACAGTCAACCAGGAATTCCCTTCGACTTACTCCCTTTACCCTTTTCATGCTCACCACCCTTGGCTCGACCGGCGCCCGCGGCAATCCTTTTCGCGGTTCGGCACTTTGCGCTGCGATTGTATCTGCTCCTAACCTGCGAAACAACGGGCAAAACGATCAACTTGGCGCCGGGAGATCTTTGGCGCGCAACGAATCGGGTGCGGCCCGATCCAACAGTTCGCGCACCTGGGTCAACAGATCGGAAAGCGTGAAGGGTTTTTGGATGTAGGCGCCCAGGGCATTCCAATGCCGCATGATCTGATCGGTATACCCGGACATGAAAAGCACGGGGATGCGGGGGAACTCCGCGGTAAACTTTTCCGCCAACTCCACGCCGCCCATATTGGGCATGATGATGTCGGTCAGCAGCAAATGAATAGGCCCGGGGTGGCTCCTGGCCACGGAAAGAGCTTCCACGCCGTTGGTGACTTCCAGAATAATGTAACCATAACGCTGCAAAATCTCCCGAGTATATTTCCGGACCCCTGCCTCATCTTCGGCGAGCAGAATGGTCTCTCCCCGCGAAGAGATGCGTTCGACGCCGGCGGCGGAGTCCTCAGCGGTTTCGAGACCAAAGGAGGGGAAAAACAACTTGAAGGTCGTTCCCTGCCCGGGTTCACTGGAAACCCAAATGGACCCGCTGCTTTGATTGACCACAATTCCATAGACGGTTGACAGCCCCAGACCCGTGCCTTTTCCCTGTTCCTTTGTTGTATAGAAAGGTTCGAAGAGGTGGGACTTCACCTCCGCGGACATTCCCGTGCCCGTGTCGGTCACCGCCATCACCACGTAATGGCCGGGGCTGACGTAGAGGTGGGAGCGCGCAAAGTGTTCGTCCACCACCATGCTGGAGGTCTCGATCACAAGCTTGCCGCCGTCGGGCATGGCATCCTTGGCGTTCACAGCGAGGTTCATAAGGACTTGCCCCATCTGCCCGGGGTCGGCGCGAAAAGCTCCTGCATGCGGATCGAGTGACAGAACCAGATGAATGTTTTCACCCAGCAGCCTGCCCAGCATGTTTTCGTAATCTTTGACGAACTCGTTCGCCACAATCGTCTTGGGCTCAGCGACCTGCCGGCGGCTGAATGAAACCAACTGGCGGGTGAGGGCCGCGGCCTGCATGGCAGCCTTGGAGAGTTCCTCCATCGGATCCCGCATGGTGTCTTGCGGGCCCATTTCCCCCAGGACCAAATGGGCGTAGCCATTAATGATGGTGAGGAGGTTATTAAAGTCGTGCGCAATGCTGCCCGCCAGGCGGCCGACGCTTTCCAGCTTCTGCGATTGCAACAGTTGTTGTTCCAACCGCTTGCGTTCCGTAATGTTCAGGATCACGCCCACAAAGCGCACGGGCTGGTTTTCCTCATCGAAAAACACGCGGCCGCGGCTGGAGAGCCAGCGTTCCTGGCCGTCTTCAATGCCGATGGTGCGATAATCCTCCGTATAATCTCCGCCATTCTCGTAACGCAGGGCATGCTGCAGCGTCTGGGTTACGCGGTCGCGGTCGGAAGGGTGGAGGGCGCGCAGGAAGGTGTCGTAAGTGACCTCCGCCTCCGGGGGCAGGCCAAAGTGCTGGCGGGCAAATTTTGACCAGATGAGTTTGCCGGTCTGGGGATAGAAATCAAACGTGCCAATGCGCGTCGCCTCCACCGCCAGCGCCAGGCGCTCCTCGCTTCCCCGCAATTCCTCCTGTGCCTGCTTGCTTTCCTGCCGCGCCGCAGCCTCCGCCAATTCTCTCTCGACGGCCGGGGCCAGACGCGTCAGGTTGTTCTTGGTAAGGTAATCATGCGCGCCGGATTTCATCATCTCGACCGCGGTTTCCTCGCCCATCATGCCGGACACCACGATGCAGGGAATATCCTGGCCGCATTCCTGGAGGATGCGCAGGGCGGCCGGCGCGTCAAATCCCGGCAGATGGTAATCGGCGATAATCACGTCCCACGATGGATCCTCCAGCGCGTGGCGCAGACCCTCTGCGTCCTCCACGCGATGGGAAAAGACTTCGAATCCCGCCTGCATCAACAAGCGGAGGATCAGATCCGCGTCGCTTTCCGAATCTTCGATTTGTAAAATCCGCAGGGATTTGCTCATAGCGCCTCACTCAAGATGACCTCGGTGTGTTTCGCAAAGATTTGGGAATTACTCTCAATGGTCCGACCGTGGCTGGTATTGACATTGTGTCACTTCACCTTCGGCGGTTCCTCGTTCAAAACCAGCCAGTACAGCCCCAGTTGCCCGACGGATTGGACAAAATGCTCGAAGTCCACCGGCTTGCGAATATAGCTATTCACCCCCAGGTCGTATCCGGCGGCCATATCCTGCTCTTCCCGCGAGGAGGTGAGGATGACCACGGGCATGCGCCGGGTGCTTCCCTCGGTGCGGATTCGCCTCAGCACGTCGAGGCCTGAGACCTTTGGCAATTTCAAATCCAACAGGGTCAGGGTGGGAAGATCCGACACGTCGCGGTCCGCGTAGGGTCCCGTCCCAAACAGGTAATCCAGCGCTTCCTGGCCGTCGGAGACCACCACCAGGTTATTGAGGATGTGCCCCTTTTCCAGGGCGCGCTTGGTGAGGTCGATGTCACTGGCATTATCTTCAATCAGCAGAATAGTTTTGATGATCATAACTTCTCCGGTCCCAAGGTGAAATAAAATGTCGCTCCGGCGCCCACCTGGGCATCGGCCCAGATGCGCCCGCCATGCCGGTGGATGACCCGCTGCACGGTAGCCAGGCCGATGCCCGTACCAGGGAACTCACTGGTTTTATGGAGGCGTTGGAAGGGCGCAAAGAGCATTCCAGCGTAGGCCATATTAAAGCCTACTCCATTGTCGCGCACGAAAAACGCCGGGACGCCCTCGATTTCGGTCCGCCCGAACTCCACCTGGGGGGCGGTGCACGGCTCGGTAAATTTGGCCGCATTATCCAGCAGGTTGGTGAGGGCGACCTCCAGCAGCCGCGGGTCTCCCGTCCCTTTGAGGTGGGGAGCAATCTTGAATTCAATCGCCCGGCCGGGGTGCGATTCCCGGAGGCGGGCGGCAATCGTTTCGGCAAGCGCGCTGAGGTCGATGGGACGGGGAATCAATTCCCCCCGGCTGACCCGCGAGAGGTGCAGGAGGTCGTCAATCAGTTTTCCCATGCGCTGCGCTTCCGAGCGCACCCGGTCCAGGTATTTCTGCCCCTGGGCATTGAGTTGCTGGCCGCAATCTTCCAGCAGGGCCAAGCTCCACCCGTCGATGCCGCGCAGGGGGGCGCGCAAATCGTGGGATACGGAGTGGGCAAAAGCCTCCAGTTCGCGGTTGGCCGCTTCCAATTCCGCCGTCCGCGAGCGCACGCGTTCCTCCAGCTCAAGATTCAGCAGCCGGACCTTCTCTTCCGCCTGTTTGCGTTCGGTGATATCCATAAAGGACACGGCGAACTGATGGGGGCGGGGCGAGTAGGCGCTTCCCGCGTAGTGCCGCCCCAGCGAGCGTGTAAAGCTCTCGAAAACCGCCGGCTCACCGGTTTCCGCCACCCGGCCATAGAGCTTGATCCAGTATGCCTCGAGGTCAGGCAGGACCTCCAGAGCGCTGCGCCCCAGGATCTGGCTGCGCATTAGGCCGGTGGTGCGCTCAAACGCCGGGTTGACATCCACGAAGCGATAGTCGGTGGGATTCCCCTGGTCGTCGGTGATCATCTCGTGCAGGGCCAGGGCGCTTTCCGAACGCTCGAACAATTGCCGGTAGCGCAGTTCGCTATCCTCCAACGCCTCTTCCGCCTGTTTGCGCTCGGTGATGAGTTCACTGAAAATGATGATGCCCCCGATGCTTTCGTCAACCCTTCGCCAGGGCCGCACCTCCCAGCTCAACCAGTCGATGGCGCCATCGGGCCGCGGGAACCGGTCCTCCTTGCAGGTTTCCACCGCCCCGGCCAGACAGCGCTGATGAATCTCCTTCCAACCCTCGGAAATTTCCGGGAACACCTCATAGTGGCTGAGGCCGCGGAGGTCCCGGTCGCCCAGCCGATAGTCGGCATTCCAGCGCTTGCTCACCACCAGATAGCGCATCTCCCGGTCAAGCATGGCGATGGCAGCGGGGGCGTGCCGAACGAATAAGCGCAGCATCGACTCGCTTTCGCGCAGCGCCTGTTCCTTCTGCTTGCGCTCCGTGATGTCGTACTTGATGGCGATGTAGTTGGTGAGCTCGCCGGAGGAGTCGCGCACCGGGGCGATGGTGGCTTCCTCGTTGTAAAGCGTACCGTCCTTGCGCCGGTTGGTGAACTCCCCGTGCCAGAGCTTGCCGGCGGTGAGGGTACTCCACATTCCCTGGTAAAACGCGGCGTCGTGCTGGCCGGACTTGAGGATGCGGGGGTTCCCGTCGCGCACGTCCTCGCGGCTGTAACCCGTGGTGCGGGTAAAGGCCGGATTGACGTATTGAATCTTTGCCTCGCGGTCGGTGATTACCACGGTCTCCGCCGCCTGCTCGATGGCGGTAGCGAGGAGGAGGTTTTCCGCCTCCGCCCGCTTGCGCTCGGTAATGTCGCGATTGGCTTCCAGGACCGTTTTGTTGCCGTGGGCGTCCACTGCCTGCGTCCACTGGCTTTCCACGATGAGTTTTCGCCCGTCCTTGGCGGTGACGGTCAACTCCCCTTTCCATTGACCATCCCGTTCCAGCAGCGCTTCGATTTGCTCCATGCCCAGGGAATGATGGGTGGCGAGGAGCGCGTGGGCGGCGCGGCCCATCGCCTCCTCGCGCGTGTAGCCAAACTGCGTTTCCGCGCCGCGGCTCCAATAGCCAATCGCCCCTCCCAGCCGCCAGGTTAACAGCGAGTCGTGGGCCTGTTCGAGCAGGTTGGCGTGCTGGAGCAGGGCCAGGGTCAATTCCTCGCGCCGGACGGTCTCGCGTTCAATCACCACGCTGGCCGCCACCAGCAAAAGGATCAACACCGCGCTGCCCAACCCCAGCACCCAGCGGGCGCGAGAACCCTGGGCTTCGGCCTCCGCCGTGCGTTCCGCCAGCAGCCGGTTTTCCTCGGCAATCGCCTCATCCAGGAGGGAGCGCAAGGCATTCATGGACTCCGCCCCGCGTCCCGCGCGCACCACCGCCACCGCCGCGTCCAAATCCCCTGCCCTGCGCACCGCGATGGCGTGCTTGAGCACCGCCAGCCTCTCCGCGGTCAGCCGGTTGATTTCGATCCAGCGCGCTTGTTGGCGGGGGTTGTCCGCAGTGAGATTTTTCAGTTCCTGAAGGCCGCGCGGCAGGGCCGCCAACGCCGCGTCATAGGGTGCAAGGTACGCCGGCTCTCCGGTCAGCAGGAATCCCCGCTCTCCCGTCTCGGCGTCCTTCATCAGGGAGAGCACAGACTCGGCGGAGTTCATGACCTGGTAGGTGTGCGCCACCCACCCCTGCGCTTCCTGCGTCCGCTTGAAGTCGTGCAAAAGGAGCAGAGCCATCCCCGTCAGCACCACCGCCGCACCCGCTAGAACGGCGGTTTGGCGGACCACCCGCTGCTTGATACTTATTCTCTCGATGGGCTGGGAGGCCGGAGAACGAGCTACCCGTTCGCCCAGGAAGCTGATCCCGGCGCCCGCGGCGAAATAGCCAGCCAGGTTGAGGGCGTCCACCGGGTTGGCAATGGCGAAGGAGAATCGGGGTACGAGTAGGAAGTACCAGGCGGAGAGCCCCCCCAAGAGCGTGGCCAGCAGCCCGGGACCCCGCCCCCAAAGCTTCGTAACCACCACAATCATAAGGAAAAAGAACATGTAAGGCGCTCGGTCGCCAAGCACCGGGTCAAGAACCAGGCGAATCACCAGCGTGCAAACCACGGCTAGGACGGTCGCGGCGTACCGCTCGATGGCGGGAAGCGCTTGCAGGATTTTTAGCCGGCTAATCAACGGGGTGAAACCTCGCAGGACCTTTAGTACATTTCACCAGGCCCCCGGCAACTATCAGCTTCCCCACCCGGTTTGCCAAGCTTCCAGTTGAGGTGTGATGGGAAACCATGTATTAGAAATCAATTATATAAATTCAACGACTTACGGGCAATTAAGGTTCCCTGGCCGATCTGTTCCCGGTTTGCGAGTTCTTGCACCCCACAAACAACTGGCAAGCAGCCCTTGCCTGCCTATCGGCACGGTTGGCACGTTGATGACCAGAGCCCACAAAGGCTGCGATTCAGCCTAGTCTCATTAAATGAACCTCATCGAGGACAAGGCAAGCCGATTCAGTACCTTAAATGGGGCAAATGGCTCAGGCCACCGGATCTTCAAAGGGAAAATTTGCACAATGGCGGCGAGGGGGAGGTGGCAGGTGGTAGGTCGTAGGTGGGGGCTCAGAAGGGTGAAGGGTGAAGAGTGAGGGATCAGGCGGCTGGTGGGACGCGGATGGGGGGTTGGCGGTAAGTGGGGACGTGGTGCCGCTGGTGGCGTATGGAGCGAAGCTTTGGAGTGCGGCCCGCCGCGGCGGACTGCCGCTTTTTCCCCAGCCAGCTTGCTGGCCGAAGTCTCCACCCCTATCATAAAGCTTACCGGCGGGCGGCCTTGCTGGCGGTAACGATGTGGCCTCGCTCATGAAATGTGGAGCGAAGCTTTGGAGTGCGTGCAGCTTGCTGCCGCTTTTTCCCCCAGCCAGCTTGCTGGCTGGGACTCGTGATTGCGTAGAACAATTCGTGAATTAACCGCGATTGCCGCTGGCGGCTGAGTTTTCCGCAAGCAAGCTTGCGGGAAAGGAAAGCGGCAGCAAGCTGCGCGCACTCCAAAGCTTCGCTCCGCCGAATACCGACGCGGTGATGTGCGGTTGAGTTTCCGGCAGGTCGCCGCCTATCTAAAGGTCAGCAACTCCCACTTTGAAATCGTCCTCAATACTCACCTGATCGATCTTCATCGTCATGATCCTGTCGTAGAAGGAAGTCTCCGCGCGCCGCTGGAACCACGCTGCTGAGCACCACGGATAAAGCGAGGGTTCGCCAACGATTCCGTGATGAACGGCGTTTCGGTGCACGTAGCTCAGCCGCGCAAAATATGACTTCGGATAGGTCAGCTCGGTTTCCCAGAACTGGAACCAGACTTGACGGCCCGGCGTGTGGTCCCAGCGATTGGCTTGAATGGCGCTCCGCGAGTGAAATTCCTTGCTGAGGGGCGTCAAGGTAATGCTCTCGGACGGTGACAAGGCCACAAAGTGATAGTGATTGGGAAAGACGGCCCAGGCCTGCAACTGCCACTGATGCTTTTCACAAGCATCGAGGAACGTGTCCGTGAGATATTCCAAACGCGATGCGCCCCGGAATATGGGCTGTTGCAAATAGGTTGCGCCCGTTACGCAGTACATCCCCGGGCGTTCCAAACGATGCATCGGGCTGTGAGGCCAATCACGCATAAGAACGCATTTTATGGCAATCCAGCATTAATGCAAGAGATAGAGACCGCCCCCCCCACCATGGCGTATAGAGCGAAGCTTTGGAGTGCGTGCAGCTTGCTGCCGCTTTTTTCCCCAGCCAGCTTGCTGGCTGGGGCTCGTGATTGTGGAGAACAATTCGAGAATTAACTGTGATTGGCGTTGGCGGCTGAGTTTCCCGCAAGCAAGCTTGCGGGGCGGGAGAGCGGCAGCAAGCTGCGCGCACTCCAAAGCTTCGCTCCATCTGACTTCTGGTTATGGGTTCGAATCCTGGGCGGGGATCAAATCAACCTGCACGGAATTATGCGAGCCTTCCCTGGTTTGTGGAAGCACCCGGCGCTGAAAGCCCCAATGGAGGTTGAATATGGTGCTATATTTTAGGGGGGAGAGCGAAGACCGGCTAAAATCAACGGGCTGCCGCGGGGTCGCGGCTTGCCACCGGAGGGGTGGATGGCAAACTCATACGATCCCCAGGGACATCGCAGGGTCTATCATACGCGCAAAGTGGCGGCGAGGACGCCGGGTTCGCTGGGCAGGAACGACCATGGCGACCCGTTCGTGTGCTCGCACCGAGGGGATTCGCCGGGATCCCTGGGAGCGAATGACCACGCTGCGGAAGTGGCCAATGCCGAGAAACGCTCAGCAGTGGACCCTAACAAGACCCTCAAGCTGATGTTGCTGGATAAGAAACGCCTGGCGGGGTTTCTGCGGTCCGTCATCTACCTCCAACTCACCTCGGATATGATCAAGCTGAAAACGGAGAGAATGGGTCTGGTCTTCAAGACCACTGAGGTGGACACCGGTGACGAGAGACAAAAGGACAAGCGAGTCCAGGAATTGTTGCCCGATTACATGGGGAAATTTGTCGAAGCCTCAAGTCACGGCGCCGGGGCCGCGATCGAATTCCTGCTGGAAGCGGAGCAAGCGAAGAGCACGGCGCAGCGGCACATCCGTGAGGTCATAGCGCAAGCGACCTCGGCGAGCGAAGAGACCACCAAGACTATCGGGACAACCATCAAGGGGCTCAAGACGGTCGAGTACGGCGCCGGCGGAGCGCTGACGGTGATGGGGCTGTTTGTCGGCGCAGCGGGAGCCCTGGCGGCCGGAATCATCGGATTCAGCTACGATACGGTGACCGATGCCCTCGACAATTACCGCGAGCATGGGAAAGGATCGGTAGACGCGGACGTGGTTGCGTTGGTTTCAGAAGACACGGCGAAAAACACCGGTATCGCCATGACCAAGGAAATCGGGAAGGGCAAACTGGCCGGCAAAGAAATCGAACAAATCGAGAAGTTGGAGAAAGACGTTGAATACCTGGAAGGCAAAATCACCGTCAAACAAGGCATGATCGCCAAAAGCAAGAGCCTCCGCTACTCCAATAAGATCGGGCGCCAAATGGCCAAAGACGAGCGCGCCCTGGCGGCCGCGGAGGGAAGCATCAAACGGTTCAAAGGTGTAAATGTGTTGTTTGCCGCGGAAGACCTCGCCGAGAAGGGATACAAGATCTTCAAAGTATGGACCGAACCCGAGTAGCAAGGCGGGGTGTGCCGGAGAAGAAACGCGGACCCCAAGAACGGGGGTCCGCGCTAAAATTGCTCCAAAACTCTGCGCCTCCGCGCCTCGGCGGTGAATACAAACTCAGGCGGCTTTCTTTTGCGCGTAGCGCGCGGCCATTTCGGCGAGCGGCAGGGGCGCGTAGTCGCCGGCGTGGCCGGCCTGGCCGAACTGGGTCATGCGCAGCGCCACCACCTTCTTCATCGCTTCGCGGGCGGGCTTCAGGTAGCTGCGCGGATCGAACTCTTCCGGCTTCTCGGCAAACACCTTGCGGATGGCGCCGGTAATCGCCAGGCGGTTGTCCGTATCCACATTGATCTTGCGCACGCCGTTCTTGATGCCGAGCTGGATTTCCTCCACCGGCACTCCCCAGGTGGGCTTCAGCTCGCCGCCGTACTGATTGATGACGTCCTGAAGGTCCTTGGGAACGCTGGACGACCCGTGCATCACCAGGTGGGTGCCCGGCAGGAGCTTGTGAATCTCGATCAAGCGGTCCATTTTCAGCGTCTCGCCGGTGGGTTTGGAGGAGAACTTGTAAGCGCCGTGGCTGGTGCCTATGGCAATGGCCAGGGCGTCGAGGCCGGTCAGCTTGACGAATTCCGCCGCCTGCGCGGGGTCGGTGAGATGGCTTAACCCGTCGAGCCCGGCGCCGTGGCCGTCTTCGATGCCGCCCAGACATCCGATTTCGCCTTCCACCGTGATGCCCTTCGCATGGGCCATCTCCACCACTTCGCGCGTGGCCTGAACGTTGTATTCAAAACTGGAGGGAGTCTTGCCATCCGGCATCAGCGACCCATCCATCATGACGCTGGTGAAGCCCAATTCGATGGCGGACTTGCAGGTCTCCACGCTGTTGCCGTGGTCGAGATGAAGCACCAGGGGAATTTCCGGATAAAGCTCCGCTGCCGCCAGCATGAGGTGATACAGATATTTGTCCTGGGAATAGCTGCGCGCCCCGCGGCTGGCCTGCACAATGACCGGCGACTTGGTTTCGCGAGCAGCTTCCATGATGGACTGGATTTGCTCCATGTTATTAACGTTGAAAGCGCCGACTCCGTAGCCACCTTTGGCGGCTTCGTCCAGTAATTGACGCATGGAAACAAGAGGCATAAAGTTGATCTCCTTCGATGAAAGCGAATTGATTGCTCTGGAAGCCCACCGTTCCCCCCAGCGATTCACAGCGCGGTTCCAGTAACCTTACAGAATACACCAGCGCTCCTCGGTTGCATAGTTCGTGGGAGGGCAAGCGTGGCGGCAAGCGTGCCATCCCTATACTTCGGCAAAACGGCGTCGCAGGGTGAAAGTTTTTGGGGCAAGAAGCGGGACTTACACCGAGTCTGGTCGCAGGCCCGCTCACGGTGCCTCAAGCGAAGCCTTGGAGTGCGCGTCCGTCAAGGCGGACTGCCGCTTTTGCCCCAGCCAGTTTGGTGGTTGGGACGCGTGATGCCCCGGAAAGAGAGCCCAATGAACAATTCCCTCAACTCTTCATCCCCAACTGCCGATAACCCGAGCAGGAGGAGTGTGTCCGCTGGCGCCGCCCCGCCTCCCCCCTAATGTCGGGTATCGGCGGAATTTAGCCTGCGGATGAAACAAATTATGCTGCGGGTTGACAAGAAGTGTTGGACTGAGCAGAATTTAGCAATCCTCAATAGAAACAATTCCCTCAACTCTTCATCTCCAACTGCCGATAAGTCGAGCAGGGGGAGTGTGGCCACCGGCGCCGCCCTGCCTCCCCCCTATGTGGGGTATCGGCGGATTTCAGCCTGCGGATGAATCAAATTATGCTGCAGGTTGACGAGAAGTGTTGGACTGAGCAGGAGACCGGCAACTGCCGCCGTGGCCCTATTGAGCGTTGTAAAACATAGTTACAGTAACCGGACGTAGGGCGGGAATGTGGACCTACCCTGGTGGACGGTACGCGGGTTGGTACCCGGATTAGCCCGCCCGTTTTCGGTTTTCCCCTTCACCCTCCCCTTCCCCTGCGCTATCCCCTGCCTAATTTCCATACCGGTCAATCATCGCATTCAGCTTGGTCCGATAATAGGAATAGGCTTCAAACGAAACGTCCGGCGGAATAAAGTGATCGCTGAAGGGAATGCATCCGCCCGTCTTGAGAACCTCCTCGATGGGCACCAGCAGATCGTCAATTCTCGCCTTGCCTTTGGCGATTTCGCCTTTGGATACTCCACCCAGGATCTGGAGTGTGGGATACTGCTTGCGAGTCTTCACGATGTCCATCCCGCAGTGGGTCTCAAACGGGTACATGCCCGTCACCCCGGCTTCCATGAAGAGCGGAATCAGCGCATTGCAATCGCCGTCGGTGTCCAGCAGGATGTGCCGGACCCCGCGGGCCTTCAGAAAATCGCCAACCCGCTTGATGTAGGGAAGCATATACTCGCGCACCGTGGCGAGCGAGATCATCGAGCCGGTGCCGTAAGAAATGTCTTCCCAGATGTGGTAGTGATCGATATCAACTTTGTTCAGGACCTCGGCATAGACCGCGATCCAAATCTCTGTAAAGGTATTGAGCATGTCGTGAACGAGCGCCGGCTCGTCGTGGTACCAGTAGAACAGATTCTCGTATCCGATCAGATGACTGAGGGTGCCGAAGAATCCCATGGGATAACCGCCCACGGCGAGGGGATAATCCCGATCGCGGTATTCCTTCACTTTCTTTTCCCAGTTAGCGGGAAAACGGCTGCTGATATTCTTCAGATTCAGCCGCTCGTCCTTAAGCCGCTCCCAACTCTTTTTGTCCCGGATCGGCCACTTCATGCTCGTAGGGATGGTGCCTTCCGCCTTAAGGAAGTGGCGCTGAACGCCATCCACATCGATGTAATCAAAGCATTCATCGTCTTCGTGAAGGACTTGCACATCAAACATGGGAGCGAAGAGGAGATTGACATCCACAAGCTGCTGGTTCTGGTCCATGTGAAAGTAATCGCGAACGTCGATGCCCAGCGGGAAGGCCTGGGTCGGCCAGTACAGGCCACCCACCATGACCCCAAGGCCTTTCGCCATCCTGCCCTCGCCCACGCTCCGCCATGCCGGCCCATAGAGTGAACCCGTGGGCGTCGTCAACTCTTTACTGACCACCGGATAGTTTTTCTTGGGAAGGCCCTCCGCATACCAGTTGTCAACCGCCTCGCCCCAGATGCCAAAATCCCACTTCAGCGAGTGCACATCCTTGTTAAAATCCAGCACCGCCAAGAATCGTTCCCGTGTGTTCATATGATTCCCCTCGATCCGCCAATTTTGAAATATGCCCCTGGTCCAAGGTTTCCTGTGACAAGGGGGGAGTAAGTTTCATGCACGTATCTTGCCAGCGCCATTCTCCACCTTTCGGGCACGCGTTTCCAGTCCAATAACGGGAGAAACCCCAGGACAGTTCGCGCGATGAGCAATCCCGCAACTCAGTTGACAAGTCTCCTCGCCTAAAACATAATCTCCTGCCGCGCGAGAAAGAGAGAAACGGACCCATGAATTCCCCTGAATTGTCCGGCATCATTGTTCCCGTAATTACTCCCGTAAACAGTCAAGACCAAGTCGATGAGGGCGCCTACCGGGCGCAACTCCGGCGCCTGATCAAGGCGGGCGTCCATGGTGTTTTTGCGGGTGGATCGGCCGGGGAGGGCCCCCTCCTGACCTTTCCGGAATGGGAGCGGATGGCCACCGTTGCCTTCGAAGAGTGTCACGGCAAGATTCACCTTCTGGGCGGGACCATGGATACCTCCACCCGCAGAATCATCGAACGCATCAAGGTTCTGGCGAAAATCGGATACCAGAACTTCGTGGTGGCCCCCACCTTCTACGTCGGGACCAAGCACCCCTCGGAATTTCTACGCCTGTTCGGCGAATGCAAGGAGCATAGCGAGGGGATGAATATGATCATCTACAACATCCCCTCCTGCACCGGGTCGATGATTCCGGCTGAAGTGATGGTGGAGTCGGTGAGGCGTGGTTGGATCAACTACGTCAAGGATAGCTCGGAAGACATGGACTATTATCACCGGCTGGTGGCCGAAGCCGGCCCCCTGGGGCTGCGGGTTTTTCTGGGGACGGAAAGAAAGGCCGCCGAAGCACTCTTTACCGGGGCTGTGGGGCTGGTTCCGACCTGCGCCAATTTTGAGCCGAGCACCTTTATCGCCGCCTATGAGGCGCGCGGGAACAAAGAGGAGTTGGCGCGGTTGCAGAAACGAATTACCGCGCTGGTGGAGAACCTCCTGCTCGCGCCCAGGATGTGGCTGGCGGGACTCAAGTACGTGGTCTCCACCACCGGCATCGGCTCGGGCCGCGTGGTGTCGCCCCTGGAGCCTTTGAGCGACGAGGAACGACAGCGGATCGATGCCTATCTGTTGGCGAACCCCCTCGCCGCGAGTGCATGAAACGAAGTAGTTCAGGCCGAAACAAAATCCGGCAATCGCTCCCGGGCGATCTTGCGGATGCGCGGCACCTCACTCTCCTCAATCCCCCGATACGGCCAACGGAGTCGCGTTCCCACCGCCGACCAGCCGCCAATCGCCGCCATCAGCTTGTCGAGCGCTTGATTGGAGTGCCCACCCTGGGCGCGGAAGGGTACGATAAATTCTTCCAGAAAACTTTGTATCTTCCCTTCGAGCGCGAGGGCAGCGTCGGGGTCCGTGCTCATCTGTTGATTCCAGCGCTTGGCGCCCACGGGGTGAAGACACGCGACATTCGAATACGCTCCGGAAGCGCCTGCCCGCTTTCCGGTGGCCAGTTGATGGCCTGCGACAAACATTGAAATCCCCGGCACCCGGCGATGCAACTTCGCGTACCAATCCGGCGCATTCGCCACCTTTGCACCCACCATCGCGGGCACAGCCTCAACCAGTTGCGCGTAATCGTCAGGCTGCAAATAACGCTTGGCGTGGGGAGGATTGTACAGAACGAGGCCGATCGGGCTCGCCGCTTCCGCCACCCGGGAAAGAAAGGCCTTCGCCTCCGCCATGGACACGGGAAACCAGTCCGGCAGAATCACCTGGATCGCCCCGGGCTTCAACTGCGCGGCGCGGCGAACCCGCTCGAGTGAAGTCTGGGGACTCATGTAGCTCGCCCCAATCTGAAAGGGCAAGCCGGCACGCTCGCATTTCTCCGCCAGTAAAGCGTTAATCCGATCGTACTCATCTTCGGTCAACGCATAGAACTCCCCGGCCGTACCATGTGCGTAGATCCCGTCAACGTCTGTGGTCAGGAGATAGTCGAGGTCCTGAGCCAGGCGGCCAAAATCGATCGAGTCATCCTGGTTGATGGGGAGCAGTGCCGTGGCCCAGGTGCCGGAAATCTGCCGGCTGGTAAGAGGCTCCATCGGTGTAATCTCCTTACTGGAAAGGGTCCGCGCTCCGCTTGCGATGGATCGGATCTGCCAGCTATATCCCCCATAGGCTCACGTGATCTACCACGAATTGTTGCTTAGCGCCATCGTATCGGAATTCAACATCCGCACCGCCCTCTACGGCAAAATTAAACTTCGGATGCCGGAAAAGTCTGGGCTCACGATAGCTGAACCAGGAGGTCGTGATGTTGACGATCAGGTGTGGGCCCTTGATTCTGGCGGGAGAAACCTCTAAGACAGGAAACTCTCCCTGTTTATAGAATCGATCCCGCAGACCGGGATAATCAAGGACCAACACCCGGAATGCTCCGAATTGCCCCGGTATATCCTCCGTTGTTGCGGCCTTCTCTACTACAAGGTTGTACCAATCTCGATCTTTAAGGTGTCCATAGGCCTTTGCCTCCGCCTCCGCAGCTGCTTGCAGGGCCAGCGAGTAGAGGTTTTCGGATCGCTCAGGGGGAGCCTGAGCCTTCAACGGAAGGGCAGCCAGCGAAACCCCGAGAACAACCAACCAGAATCGTGACATTTGGTCCCCCAACGCGGTTGTGCAGCCATCCGCTCACATAAACAGCTCCTCGAACTCCCTTCCGACTTCTTTGGCCAGCTTGGCCAGCGAATTGAGCACAATGGGGGGCAGAAGCATGCCTTCTTTGATGGCTGCCGCGCGCCTTTCCCACTCCATCTCGCCGGGCAGCCAGATGCGCTCGGACCCCTTCGCCTTGGGGGAGGCGTGGATATTGCGGATCATCTCGTCCATCCGATGCTTGAAGGTGGCAATGGGCATGAACTTGCCCACGTCAATGGCAAGAAAAGAGTGGCCCGTGCCCGGACCCTCCGACAATTCATAGAGCCACCCTTTAACTTCCCGGGTTACGCCCGAACCGCTCAGCACGCCCGCCAGCACTTCCACCAACAGCGCCAACCCGTAACCCTTGTGACCGGCCATGGGCAGCATGGAGCCCACATCCGGCCAGTTGGTAGCTTCGGTGGTCGGCAGTCCATCGCCATCGGTAATCCAGCCCTCCGGAACCTTATTGCCTTTGGCCTTGGCGCCAAAGATTTTGGTCGATGCCGTGGCGCTTAAGGCGATGTCGAGAAAGATCGGATACTCCTCTCCGGCCGGCGCCCCATAAGCGAGCGGATTGTTGCCAATGACAGATTTCCGCCCACCCGGCGCGACCATGTTGGGATCGGCGTTACTCATGGCGACGCCGATCAAGTCTTGTCGAACGGCCATGTTGGCATAATAACCTGCCGCGCCGAAGTGATTGCTGTTCCTGACCGCGGCGAAGCCAATGCCGTCCACCCGCGCCTTCTCGATGGCGAGTTCCATGCCCCGGCAGGCGCTCACCATGCCCATGGCGGCGTGGCCGTCGATAATGGCCCAGGCCTGCCCCTCCAGAATCACCTGCGGTTTTGCTTGGACTTTGATGCCCCCCGCACGAATCTTCTTGATGTAGTTGCGAAGGTGGTTGGTGCCGTGGGAAAAAGTACCCCAGGTGTCGGTAGTCACCAGCACCTCAGCCGAGGTGTTTGCATCCTTTGCGTCCAACCCCACCGATTGGAGGGCAAAGGTGCTGAACTCCTTAAGTTTCTCTGGGGAAACGCGCTTCACTGGTGGAATTTCCAAAAGAAGTCCTCCTCATGCGATTTTCTCAATAAACCAGATCCACGTCCGTTTCGAGAAACCTGTGCTGGGGGCCGGCCAAGTGCCCGAAATAGGGCGAGGTGACGTTGGTGTAGACATCGCGTGGATTCAAGTGGTTGGTGAGGTTATAAAGGCTCAGGCTTCCGCGAAGGCTATGTTTCTTCACCCAGGGAATGAACTTGATGCGGAAGTCTTTGGAGAGCTTGAGGTCCAGGGACATGAACGCGGGAAACCGCAAACTATTGGGTTGCCCGACATAGTTTTGCAGCACATCCACCGCCGAATACGGGAAGCCGGTATGAATGTCCAAAACGGGGCTGGCGGTAATTTTCCACGGAATCCCGAATCGGCCCCAGGTGATCAACCGATTGGGAACATCGGAGTTTAAGGCCGAAAAGAAGTTGGGCCGTATGACGGGTTCCTCGAAGGGCACATAGTCCTCGGCTAGAGTGTTCAAATCGCCTCGAAGCGTGCTGTGAACATAGGAAATATTGAAGTCGGCAGACTTACTGGGACGCACCCGCACCGTGGATTCGTACTCATCATACCTTGAGCCTCCCGTGTTGGTCATAAGCAGAAGCGGATTGGTGTCCGGCAATTGCTGCGGCCCCACGAGAAACAAATTATAAGTGCGGCTGCCCAGGTAACTGGCCCGGAAAGTGACGCTTGGCGTGATCTCGCGGTCGAGTTCCGCATTCCAGGTAACATCGTAGGGGGTGCTATCCAAATCCTGCCCGCTGGGGAGAATCTGATATCCACCATGTTCGGCATGCGCGTAAACGTTCTGGAGAGTCTCGGGCGGTCCCACTTGAATCCCCTGTGCGTCAAAGAACGTGAGCACGCGGGTGGGATTGTCGGTAAAGCTGCCGGCCATCAAGGGCACGGACGAATAAAACACGCCGGCCCCGCCGCGCAAAATCGTCCGATTGCTTTTGCCGGGGGCGTATTGGAAGCCCAAGCGGGGCGCGGCCGCCAGTGCCTGACCCAACGTCTGACCGGAAAGACGCACCCCGGAGTCGAAAGCCAGGCGGTCACCAACCTCCCAGTGATCCTGGACAAAGAGGCCCCCTTCCCCATCGTGGGCGCCCAGCAATCCCGATCCCGTGAAGGCAATCTGCTCGGCAAGCGAACCATCCACCCTCTGAATGTTGACCGGGTCCGAGTGGCTGACCCCGCTAAATTGGCGGTAGAGAAGATCGCCGCCAGCCTTCAATTGGTGCTTTCCGTGCCACTGCAAGGGGCGAAACCGGAAGGTCTCCCGCGCCTCACCCTGGTGGCCTAAGCGCGTGTAAGCGTTAAAAAAATCCCCACCCCACCCATTGGGCGTTACCAGCATATTCGCTATACCTTGCCCGTGGCCATAACTGCCGAAATCGGTGTACTGGACCGTCGTGCTGAGAATTCCTCCCGATGCGAACACCCGCTGGTCATTCAGGCCCAGGGAGTAACCATGCTGGCCATAGTTTGAGGAGGCGGTTTGCGGCACCAGAGAATTGATGTTGGCGTATTCCAGCCGGTTGGGAAAGAAGTGCAAATTGAATGTCAAAATATGCTCGGTGGATACAAGGTACTGCAGGTTTGTAAAGGAGTTAAGACCCTGACCGATGGTGAGATCGTGCGGCCAGGGCAGGCCGCGCACAATTTGCTTGTGCAGGAAATAGGTGAACGATTCCGACATGGTCAATCGATACCCGTGGAGCGGGCCCGTAAACCTGACGCGCGGGCTGGTGTCATCGACCCCGGAAAGGTGCCCGGCTTCAAAAAAAAAGTCAGGGGTGGCGTTGTAGATTTGAAAATCCCACTGATTGGACGGGGGCTTGGTGAGAACCGTGGTCAGCCCCCCGGAAAAGTGCCCGTACTCGGTATCATACGGGGTCTTGGACACATCGACCGACTCAATGGCATCGAGAGGAAGTTCAATGGAGTAGCTGCCGGTGATGGGATCCACCATCTCGGTGTTATCAATCAGCAACATGCTCTGACTCTCAGTGGATCCCTTGATGCTGATCTTCCCATCGGGAGTGCGTACCACACCCGGAACCAGCGGCAAAGAGGCCAGGAATTGTTCCTGCAACATGGGCAAGTTAGTGAGCTGCTGGGAGCTCAGGTGACGGGTAGTGATTGTATTCTCGACGGCGATGGGCGAAATCGTCTCATGGACCTCAATGGTCTGATGAAGCTTCTCGCCCTCCGGCAAGACGATCCGCAACTCTCCCGTGTTCGACGGGCCCACTTTAATGCCCGTTTCGGTTACGGGGAAATGTCCCATCGCCGCGCACACCAGGTTGTACTGACCCGGCTGGAGTCCCGGGAAGTCGAACTTTCCCCGCTCCCCGGTGGTCAGCGCGATCCCCTCGGCAGGCAAGCCAACGCCTTTCAAGGTGCAGAGGGCTCCGGCCAGAGGCACCCCCTGCGGGTTGACCACCACGCCTTTCAAATCCTGCGTTTGTGGTGACGGCCAGGCAGAGGCGACGAAAATCGCCCAGACCAGCAAGACTCCGATCGACCGACGGGCCCAAGCTCCCATTTTCTGAGCCATATTCAATGCGCGGGAAGCTAAATCCTTTACAAGCTTAACACATCCCCTCTCCAAGGCCCAAATGGAGAAGTGTTGGTCTCATCCCTTTGCTGCCTTCTTCCGATGCTCTTCAGGGATTGCCACACTCGTCCAGTTGAACCCATTTGCTTTCCGGAAACGGCCTTTGAATTCTAGTACCGGCCAACCTCTTCGGTAGCCCCTCTCCCCACCCAGCGGTAAGGCCCCCGATTGCCGTTTACATATTTTACACGACATCTTGGGATGCTAATATAATGACAGAAACCATGAAGCATTCCGTCCTCATTGTTGACGACGAACCCGGCATCCGCGAGTCCCTCACCGACGTCCTCGAGGATGAGGGGTATCGTGTGGAATCGGCCGAGAGCGGCGAAGCCTGCCTGGAAACTTTGCAGACGAGCAAGTTTGACGCCGTGCTGCTCGACATTTGGCTGCCGGGCATGGACGGCATCCAGGTGCTGGAGAAAATCCAGGGCATGGAAACTCCGCCCAAGGTGATCATGATTTCCGGGCATGGCACCATTGAAACGGCCGTCCGCTCCACCAAGCTCGGCGCTTTCGACTTCATTGAAAAACCCCTCTCCATTGACAAGACCCTTCTGACCCTTCGCCACGCGCTGGAGCAGTCGCAACTGACCGCGCAAAACCGCGAGTTGCGCGCTGAACTGCAAGGCCGCGACCGCATCATTGGTGACAGCATCCCGATTAAAGCGCTGCGCCAGCAATTGCAACTCGCCGCCCCCACCAATGGCCGCGTGCTCATCTACGGGGAGAGCGGCACGGGAAAGGAACTGGTGGCCCACGCGCTGCACAATCACAGTCAACGCGCGGAGCAGCCCTTTGTAGAAGTCAACTGCGCCGCCATTCCCGAAGAACTTATCGAAAGCGAGCTTTTCGGGCACATCAAAGGGTCCTTTACCGGCGCCCTGGAGGATAAGACGGGCAAGTTCGAACAGGCCCACGGCGGCTCCCTCTTCCTCGACGAAGTGGGCGACATGAGTTTGCGGACCCAGTCCAAAGTGCTGCGCGTGATCGAGGAGCAGCGCTTCACCCCGGTCGGCTCCGGCAACAACCTGACCGTCGATGTTCGCGTCATCGCCGCCACCAACAAACACCTCGAAGACGAAATTCAAAAGGGAAACTTTCGGGAAGACCTTTTCTACCGTCTGAACGTGATTCCCTTTTACGTCCCCTCCCTGCGCGAGCACGCGGAGGATATCCCCATCCTGGCCAACTTTTTCCTGGCGGAATTCGCCCGCGCTTATGGACGCCGCCCCAAACATTTTGCGGAAACCGCCATGGAAACGCTGGTCACCCACCGTTGGCCGGGAAACGTGCGTGAACTCAAGAATCTGGTCGAGCGCCTGGTGATCATGGTGCCCGGTGAGCGCATCGAGCGGCGCCATCTTCCCGCCGCCCTGCACCAGGAAGGCGCGCGCTCCGGCGTTGCCTCCAAATTCCCCACGGGAGGATTCTCCAGCCTTCAGGAGGCGCGCACGGCTTACGAGCGGGACTACATTCTGCGCACCCTGGATGAGCACCAGGGCAACGTCAGCCGTACCGCCGAAGTCCTGGGGCTCGAACGCAGCCACCTGTATCGCAAAATGCGCTCCCTGGGAATTGCTGTCGGCAGTTAGCCGGCGCCACTTACAACGGAGTGTCCAGGGCGGGCGGACAACTTCCGGAAGAAGGATGTAAACTCCAATTGACTTGAGTTGAATTGCCGGGCGGCGTGCCGCAATCGCATCCTTATCCAAAGCACGCACCGGCGAGACAACCAGCCGCGCCCGCTGGGAATCGAACCAACAGCAGGGTGTGAAGGCATCAATCCAAGAGGGTGGGAAACTATGGCGAAAATCTTCAGCTTTACGGCCAAAGCAGCGGTCCCGGTTGCGGCGTGCATTCTGGCGGCATCGCTCGCAGGAGTGGCGCGCGCCGCGGGTAAGGTGCAATTGAGCGGCCACTGGATTTACAACGCCAGCCAGAGCGACGACGCGGACCAGAAGGTTCACGAGGCGCAGGTCAACAATGAGCCCGGCATCGACGACGGCCACGGCGGCGCCTCGAACCCGACAGCCGGAACCACCTATCCGGGCGGGGGCGAAGGCGGAGGCGTCTATCCCAGCATCGGAGGCCTGGGTGGGCGCGGCGGCATGGGAGGCGGAGGCATGGGTCACGGCCGGCAGGGAACGCGCAGCCCTGAGGTCACCAGCGAAGAGTGGGATCGTCTCGCCGCCAATCCCAAGTATTTGCAAATTAATCAGCACTCGGACCAGTTCGTGGTCAGCAACGACTCGGACGTGAGCGAGACGTTTTACCCGGATGGCAAGAAGCATGACGACAAAGACGTTGACGGGAAAAAGATCACGACCAAGGCCGGCTGGGAAGACGCCGCCTTCGTGGCAGAAACCAGGATGAGCCACTCGCAGAAAATCACCGACACCTACCGGCTTAGCGACGACGGCAAGCAGCTTTACGTGACGACACGCTTTGAGGACAGTTCCCTCAACGGCCCGGTCACCATCCGGCGCGTTTATGACCTTGGAAAGCCAAGAGCGAATTAGTTACTCCTTCGCTCCACCTTCGCCGCGGTAGTCCAATTCGGCGATCACCGCGCTGTTGTTGCGCCAGTGGGGCTGGACTTTCACAAAGAGTTCAAGATAGACGCGCGGGGGGAACAGTTTTTCCAACTCCAGCCGCGCCTCGGTGCCGATTTCCTTCAGGCGCACCCCGCCGGCCCCGATCACAATCGGTTTTTGCGAGTCCTTCTCCACCACGATCGTGGCGTGGAGGCGCGTCATGAGCGGCCCTTCTTCGAACCCGTCAATCAGCACCGCCGTCACATAGGGCATTTCGTGCTTGGTGTGGCGAATCACCTTTTCGCGAATGATTTCGGCGGCCAGAAAACGTTCCGGCTGGTCGGTGTATTCGTCAGAGGGAAAGTATTGCGGACCCTCGGGCAGCCGCGCCACAATGGCGGCCAGCAGTTGCTCCAACCCCTCTCCGTGCAGGGCGGAGATGGGGAAGATCTCCTCAAATCCGTAAAGCTTCGAGTAGCGATCCATCAGCGGCAACAGGTCAGGCTTGTGAACGCGGTCAACCTTGTTCAGCGCCAGGATGGCGCGCGGCGAGTATTCGTTCAGCAGGTTGATGACAAACTCATCGCCCTTCCCGTATTTTTCACTCGCGTCCACAATCAGCACCGCCAGGTCGCGATCCGCCAGCGCCTGCCGCACAAAATTCATCATCTGCTCATTCAGGCGCGAGAGCGGCTTGTGGACGCCGGGCGTGTCCATGAAAATTACCTGGGCGTCGGGGCGGTGCAATATTCCCAGGATGCGGTTGCGGGTGGTCTGGGGAACGGGAGTCACAATCGAAACCTTGGACTCCACCAGGGCATTCACCAGCGTGCTCTTGCCGGCATTGGGCCGCCCCACAATGGCCACAAATCCCGATTTGAACGAGGGGGTTTCAGACATGGGTTGCCTTCGCGGAAGGCGGCGTGGGGGGCATCATCATCCGCACCTTCAAAACCGTCCGCTGATTTGCCTCCAGGACTTCGAACGTCAATCCGCGGCTCTCCACCTTTTCACCGGCGACGGGCACATGCCCCAGGTGGTTCATCACCAACCCCGCCACGGTGAAATAATCGTCGGCCTCGAGTGGAACGTGCACCTCATCGGCCACCAGCGCCAAATCGGCATGGCCGGAGAGAATGTAGCTCGATGCCGACTCCTTGATAATGTCCCGCGCGTGCGGTTCCACTTCGTCGCGGATCTCTCCCACGATCTGCTCCACCAGATCCTCGATGGTAATCAGCCCCGATACACTGCCGTATTCATCGATCACGATGGCCATCTGGGTGGTAGACTGCTGAAGTTCCTTCAAGAGGTCGTGGATGGGCTTGGTTTCCGGGACAAAGGGCACGGGCCGCACCAGGTTGCGAAGCGTGGCGCGCCGCTGCTCGTCGGGGGGCAATTCCATCAGGTCGCGAACGCTGATGAAGCCCTCGATGTGATCCACCTGGCCGGAATAAACCGGGTAGCGGGTATAGCGCTTGGTGCGGAATAAGGCGCGCAAATCTTCCACGGTGGAATTGATCTCGATGGCGGCGATTTCCGGCCGCGGCGTCATGACCTCGCGGGCCACCATGTCGCCGAATTCCACCACCGATTGCAGCATTTCGCGATCCCCTTTTTCGATCAAGCCCTCCTGCTCGCCTGTGGCAATCAACTCCACCAGATTTTCCTGGGGCGAGGGCGGCTCGGGCTCAGGCTCGGTGGGTTCAAGCAGCCGCCGGATGGTGGTGGAAATCAGGATCGGGAAAGTGAGCGGCACCGCGCAAATCACCACGCGCTCCAGCGCCGCCTCCCAGCGCTCCAGAATGACTTCCGGCTCGTCGTGCCGCACCACCAGCAGGAACGGAATCAACTGGTCGGCAATGGCCACGGCGACAAGAACAATCAGCAGCGCGGTGCCCAGATCGCTCCAGAGGTGCTCGGGCCGCCGCCAGATCAGCAGGCCGGTCAATCCCACCGCAAACAGGTGCATGGAGGCGCCGTGCAGGGCGGAAATGGAAACGCCCACACGCTCGCGATTGGGACGGACGCGTCCATTCTCGCTCGGGCCGAACACCTTGCGCGCCCCCACCGGCGTCAGCCGGCGCATCAGCAGCCGCAGGTAGGAGGCGACCGACCCCAGCACCAGCAATACCGCCAGCAAGAGTATCCACGCAATGGTCATCAACAAATCCAGAGGCATAACGGCTATCCAGTACAAGTCAAAAGTCAAAACGCAAAGGGCAAAAGTCAAAGCCGAGGTCGTCCGAACTTTTGACTCCTGCCTTTTGCGTTTTGACTTTTGACTTGCTCTTCCTCAAGCCTTTCTCCCGCCACCCCCAACTGCTCGCGCAGGGCCAATTCCAGGGCGATCATTTCCCCGTTATCCTGTTCGTGGTCATAACCCAACAGATGAAGTACCCCGTGCAGCATCAGCCAGCGGATTTCCTGGAGCATCGAATGCCCTTCGAACGCGGCATGGCGCCGGGCCGTCTCCACGGAAATCACCACATCGCCCAGGAAATTGGCGGGGATGCCACGCCCCCGGCGTGCCGCACGCCCCCCGGAGCGCGCAGCAGGCGTTGCCCCCGCTTCGTTCCAGGGGAAGGAAAGAACATCCGTGGGTTTGTCCTTACCGCGGTAGGCAAGGTTCATGTGGCGGATGGCGCTATCATCCACGAAGCAGATGTTGAACTCCCGCTTTTGAAGCCGCAATCGCCGCTTCAGGCCCCGCGCGAACTCCCCCAGGGAGCCGGTGTGGACCGCGTACCGTTTCTGAAGATTGACAAACACGACGCCTCAAAAGAACAGCGGTTAGTGGCTAGTGGCTAGCGGTGATCAGTGGTTAGTCGGTCCCCATTAACGATTCGGGGCCAGCCACAAACCACTCGCCACTAACCACTGCTTTTCTCTCCATTGGCCTTGGCGGCACGCACCTGGTCAAACTCTTCATAGGCGCGGATGATCCGCTGCACCAGGCTGTGCCGCACCACATCGCGCTCCGTGAAGTAAATCATGCTGATGCCCTCCACCTTGCCCACCACTTCCACCGCTTCGATCAACCCTGAGCGCCGCCCGGCGGGCAGGTCAATCTGCGTTACATCGCCCGTCACCACCGCCTTGGAATTAAACCCCAGGCGCGTCAGGAACATTTTCATCTGCTCGCTCGTGGTGTTCTGGGCCTCGTCCAAAATCACAAACGCGTCATTCAGGGTTCGCCCGCGCATGAACGCGATGGGGGCAATTTCGATGATGCTTTTTTCGATGTAGCGGTCCACCCGGTCCGGATCAAGCACGTCGTAAAGGGCATCGTAGAGGGGGCGCAGGTAGGGATTCACCTTCTCCTGGAGCGTTCCGGGCAAATATCCCAGGCGCTCGCCGGCCTCCACCGCCGGTCGCGCCAGGATGATGCGGCTGACTTCCTTGGAAAGCAGCGCGTCCACCGCCATCGCGACCGCCAGATAGGTCTTGCCGGTGCCCGACGGCCCGATTCCAAAAACCATGTCGTGGCGTTCGATGGCATCGACGTAAAGGCGCTGGTTCAAGCCTTTGGGGGCGATGGATTTTTTCCCGAAGCTGCGGGGCCGTCCGGCTTCCGCCAAACCCTTCAGGCTGGCTTCCGGATCCTCGCTGATAATACGCAGAAAGCCTTCGATTTCGGCGTTCTCAAAGCGCGTTCCGCCTTCCACCAGCGCCGCGTATTCCTCCACCATGCGCTGCGCCCGGCGCACGTTCGCTTCCTCGCCTTCAATCTCCAGCGACTCCTGCCCCAGGTGCGCGGAGACCTGGAAACACCGCTCGAAGAGCTTCAGGTTGCCGTCATAAGTGCCCACCAGCGCGGGCACTCCCTTGCGTATTTTGACACTGGCATTCATAGGGTTCGAAGTGTGAGCCACGCCTCCATTTCAAAAGATGCACATGACGCGGGGTTCGGCAGAAAGCCGCCGGTTGGCGATCGTGGAAGGTGAGTACACGTCCATTAATGCCTACCGATGCTAAACGAGCAGGCCAAGAAAGTCAAGACGGAGAGGATCGGGTGTCGTTAGCATGTCATCTGTCCGGTTCCATTAGCACGTGATCTGTCCGCTGAAGGCGGCGAGGAGTGGAGGCATCCAAGAGGCCGGAGGCAGGATGCCAAAATACTCAGCGGTCGCCTGGGAGCGGGCGATGAAAGTACAAGAAGTGATATTGCGGGCGATGGCGAAGAAGATCACGTGGTGGCAAGCGGCAGAGATTATCGGGCTCTCGGACCGCAGCATGCGGCGCTGGCGGCAGCGCTACGTGGAGCAGGGATACGACGGGCTGCTGGACCGGCGGTGGGGGAAGCCGAGCCCGAAGCGCGTTCCCCTGGCGCAGGCGGAAGAAGTGCTGCGGTTATATCAGGAGAAATATGCGGACCTGAACGTGCGGCACTTCCACGAGAAATTGCGGGAAGGGCACGGCATCGAGTTGAGCTATACGTGGGTAAAGCTGGCGCTGCAAGGAGCGGGGCTGGTGAAGAAGGGGCGGAAGCGGGGCGTGCACCGGAAGCGGCGAGCGCGCCGTCCGCTGCCGGGGATGCTGCTGCACCTGGATGGCAGCCGGCATCAGTGGTTTCAGGACGAGCGTTGGTATGACCTGATCGAGATCCTCGATGACGCCACCAGCGAGACCTACTACGCGCAGTTGGTGGAGGAGGAATCGACGCGCACGGTGATGGCCGGATTGCGGGAGGTCATCGAGCGGAAGGGGCGGTTCTGCGCGCTCTACAGCGATCGGGCGAGCCATTTTTTTCACACCCCGGCGGCAGGTGGGCCGGTGAGCCGCGAACGGTTGAGCCAGGTGGGGAGGGCGCTGCAGGGGTTGGGAATTCAGATGATCGCGGCTTACTCACCGCAGGCGCGGGGACGCAGCGAGCGGCGGTTTGGCACCTGGCAAGGGCGCTTGCCGCAGGAGTTGCGTTTGGCCCAAATCACCGGGGTGGAGGAAGCCAACCGATTTCTGCGGGAGCGTTACATCGGGGAGATGAACCGGAAGTTCAGCCAGCCTGCCGCCCAGAGCGGGCACGCGTTTACCCCGGTGCACGGCCAGGACTTGGACATCATCTTTTCGATCCAGCACGAGCGCGCCGTGGCCCCGGATAACACCGTACGGCTGGCGGATCGGACCTGGCAGATCGAGCGCACGTCCTGGCGCGGCACGCTGGCCGGCTGCCGGGTGACCATCTGCGAACACTTGGATGGCCGCGTCACCATTGCCCACGGACCCCACGTGGTGGGGCGTTACACCGCGTCCGGGGAAGTCCTGGAGAAATCGGGAAAAGCGCGCGCGCCACGCTGTGGAAATGACGCGCCGAGGAAAGCGCGGAAAACTCCCAAAGCGAGTTTACCGCTCTCCCCTCCGCGCTTGGAAATCCGGCACACCACGCCGGATTCCCACATTCCCACAGCGACGACGGCGGCGGTGACCCTCAAAATTGCGCAAGAGAACAAAAAACGAAACCGGACAGATCACGTGCTATGAAAACCGGACAACTTGACAAGCTAAGAACAGACGGAGAGGATCGGGCTGAGAGGATTGGGCGATTAACCGCGATTAACCGATCCTTCCCGGCAGCCCAACATAGCATCACAGCCCACTAGCGGGCTGGCGATGAAGTGAAGGTGCAGCCTTGCACTTTTGCCCTTTGACTTTTGACTTTCTTTTGAGTCCCGCCCGCGCGGGGCGCCCCATCCTCTGCTACAATCGGATTCCTTGATGACTGAGCAGAAACCCATTCTGGTGGTGGCCGGCATCCTACGGAAGGACGACCACATCCTGATTTGCCAGCGCGAGCGTTCCGACGCTTACGGCCTCCAGTGGGAATTTCCGGGCGGCAAGGTGCAGGACGGAGAATCGCTCGCCGCCGCCTTGCGCCGCGAACTGGAGGAAGAGTTGGCGATTCGGGCGGAAATTGGCAGCGAAGTGTTTCGCCTACGCCACCATTATCCTGACCGCTTCGTGGAAGTGGTCTTCTTCGCCGTCGGGGAGATCCAGGGCGAGATTCGCAACCGGGTGTTTGAGGCGATTGAATGGGCGCCGCGCTCCCGGCTGCCCCAATACAACTTTCTGGAAGCCGACCGCGAACTGGTCCAGCGCATCGCCAAGGGGGAACTTGTCTAACTTCGAGGTCAAAGCGAAATTTGCAAATCGCAATATCGGGTCATCGGGCCATCGGGTCATCGGGCCATCTGCTGAATCGGGCCAGCGGGCGATCGGGCCATCGAGCGATTTAATGGATGGCCGCCCCATCGTCGCATTCGTCAATGACCCGATGACCCGATGGCCCGATGGCCCGATGCTGCAAGTCTCGCTTTTCGCCATTTTCCTGGCCTCCTGGCTGTTCCTGTCCACCGGCCTTCTGCGCGCGCAAGTGGAGACGGTCGAAGGCCCCCCCGCCGCCCCCGTGTGGGTCAGTCACGGCCACGTGGAAGGCCACATGGCTCTCAAGTTCTCGTCCGACGGCGCCTTCTCGCCCGATTCCGCCCTGCTCGCCGTCCCCTCCGATGACAAAGTGCTGATCATGAACCTGCACACCGATGCCGTCCAAAAGGTTCTGAAACCCCACTTGCCGGACATCCGCGAATTGGAGATCCACTCCGCCCAATTCACCTCCCCGCATCAAATCTTTCTGCTTGCCAACGGGGCATATCACATCAAGGGCAAGCCGCCGGGCACCACTCCGCTACTGGGGTTCCAGTGGGATATCGACAGAGATGACTTAGACGGAAAAGTGCACGCCGTCGGCAGCGAGGGGGGGTTCAGTCCGGCACGCTATTTCCCCGACATCGGCTACCTTATGCTCTACAAAGAGAGCAACTTTGTGGCGTGGAATCCGCGCACCGAGCGCCACGGCCTGATCAACATCCCGGACCTGACCCAGATTCCCAATCTCTACGATATTTCTCCCGACGGGAAATGGCTGCTGCTGGCGCAGATTCAGACCACGTCCGGCGCCGACCCCAGCGTGGTGGATCTGCGAACCCACAAGTTTGTGGATGAACTGCGCGGACATGAAGGCACCGTCCTCAGTCTGGCCTTCTCCCGCGACACGCGCAAAGTGGTGACCGCGTGCGAAGATGGGAAATTGCGCGTCTTCTCCGTGGGCGATTGGAAACTTATCGCCACGCTCTCAGGTCACCACGGGCCCGTCCACCGGGCGGAGTTTTCACCCAACGGCCTGTGGATCGCCTCCGCCGGTGAGGACCACACCGTGCGCGTGTGGTCTGCGGAAGATGGCACGCTGCTGCAAACCCTCCAGGAAAGCCAGGAACCGCTGCTGGACGTCGCCTTCTCTCCGGATAGCCGGGTCATCGCCGCCTCCTCCGAAAAACAGGTGCTCACCTGGCAGCGGCAGTGACTCGGGACTCGGGATTCGGGGCTCGGGACTCGGGACTCGGGATTCGGGACACGGGGTTAGAGATTCGGGGCACGCGCTTGCGGGCACGGGAATTGGGAATTCAGAATTTGAGACTTGAGATTCGAACGGCGAGTCCCGAGCCCCGTGTCCCGAGTCCCGTACCCCTTATCCCTAACCCCTAACCCCTTTTCCCGTGTCCCGTATCCCGAATCCCGAATCCCTAACCCCCGACCCCCGACCCCCGAGTCCCGGGTTTTTGTGCTAAGATTTCTACTGACCAAGCTCTTCAGGAAAAGGCGCGAAGCGTAACATTTATGCCCAAAGTTGGAATGGTGAGTCTGGGCTGTCCCAAGAATCTTGTGGACAGCGAGGTGATGCTGGGAATCCTGGTGCGGCAGGGGTTCGAGCTGACGCCGCGCCCCGATGAGGCGGACGTCATCATTGTCAACACCTGCGCGTTCATCGAACCCGCCAAGCAGGAATCCATCAACACCATCCTGGAAATGGCCGACTACAAGAAATTCGGCGCCGCCAGGAAACTTGTGGTGGCGGGTTGCCTGGTGGAGCGCTACCGCAAGGAGATTCAGCAGCAGATTCCGGAAGTCGATGCGGTAATCGGCACGAATGAGCTGGAACGCGTGCTGGCAGCCTGCGCTGAAAGCCCCCTGACGCCAACTTCTCCCGCTCCGGCGGAGCCCTACCTCTATCATGAATTCACTCCCCGCGTGCTCTCCACGCCAAGCTATTCCGCCTATTTGAAAATTGCCGAGGGCTGCGACCATCCCTGCGCGTTTTGCGTGATTCCCCAGATGCGCGGGGCATTTCGTTCGCGGCGCTTCGCTTCGGTCATTCGCGAGGCGGAGAATCTGGCCAAGCAGGGCGTGCGCGAACTCACCATTGTCGGCCAGGACACCACCAGCTACGGCGAGGACTTGGGCCTCCGCGATGGATTGCCCGCCCTGCTGCGCGAACTTGGCCGGATTCCGGAACTTGTCTGGGTGCGTTTTCTCTACTGCTACCCCAACCGCGTCACCGATGCACTGATCGCGGCGGTAGCGGAAACCCCCAAGGTGGCAAAGTATTTTGACATTCCCTTGCAACACGCGAGCGCGAAGGTCCTGAAGCTGATGAAGCGCGGTTCGCACGGCCAGCAATTCCTGCGTATGCTTGAAAAAATTCGCGTCGCCGTTCCCGGCGTGGCGCTGCGCACGTCATTCATTGTCGGCTTTCCCGGCGAAACCAACGATGACTTCAAGGCCCTTCTGGATTTCGTCGCGGCGGCGGAATTTGACCACCTGGGAGTTTTCCTCTATTCCAACGAGGAGACCAGCCGCAGTTTTGAGTTACCGGACCAAGTGGCTCCATCCCTCGCGCGCCGCCGGCAGAAACAGCTTATGGCCCTGCAACGAAAGATCTCGCGGCGCAATCTGCGGGGCATGGTGGGAAAATCCCTCCCCATGCTGGTGGAAGGCCCCTCGGAAGAAACCGAGTTGCTTTATCAGGGCCGCAGTGAGCGGCAGGCGCCCGGCATCGATGGCTGCATCCTGATCAATGATTTTGAGGGACCCGAGCCGCAGCATGGGGATTTTCGCTGGGCCACGGTCACGGAAGTCGGCGATTATGACCTGGTGGCACGTTTGGAGGCGGAGTTTTTCGCCGAGCGCCTCGCTCCCGCCCATCCCCTTCCGGCGGCGGGGGCGCTGGTGCAGATTCAGCCGGCCGCCGCAGTTTCGTCAACCGGATGAAGGATCATGCGCTGCCCCATTTGCAAGCAGAGCGTGGCGTGGGAAGGCAATCCCTTTCGCCCCTTTTGCAGCGAGCGATGCAAGCTGATTGACCTCGATAATTGGCTGGAAGGCCGCTACCGCGTGCCCGCGCCGCTTGATCCCGACGAAGAGAACGCGGTGGAGGAAAGCACCACGGACAGCAAGGGGGAGCGTGACTGAACGGCGGACGGGACCAGCCATTTGGATTGCCACGGCGGGCGGCGCGGGTTACTTCCCCATCGCCCCCGGAACCGCCGGATCCCTGGTGGGAGTGGCGGTCGTGGGGGGTCTGGCGCAACTGCCTATCGGCAGGCTTGCATCCATTGCGGCGCTGGCCGCGGCTGCGCTGGCGCTTTTTGCGGCAGGCGTCTGGGCGGCAGGCGAAGCGGAGAAATTCTTTGGCCGCACCGACCCTGGCCAAGTGGTGATGGACGAAGTGGTCGGGCAGATGGTGACGTTCTTGCTGATTCCCCACGCTACCTGGAAGTGGCTGGTGGGTGGTTTCATCCTGTTCCGCGTTTTCGATATCGTGAAGCCTTTCCCGGCTCGACAAGCCGAGCGAATTCCGCGCGGCTGGGGTATCATGATGGATGATGTCATCGCGGGTGTATACGGCTTGGCCATGCTGACCATCATAGAATTGGTTAAACGATGAGCTTGTGGAAAAAAACTGAAAAGCCGGAGCCCTCTACGGAAAAGGCCGAGGGCAAAGAGACTGGAAAGCCGGGACAGCCGGCCGACAAGGCGACGGCCAGCGGAAAGAACCGGCCACAAATCACCAGCATCAGCCCACGGGCCGCGATTCCCGGGGGAGAACTGGTGATCCGGGGCAGCGGTCTGGCAGAGGATGGCCGCCGCCCACAAGTGCGGTTTGGCGATCTGCCGGGAAGCCTGCTGCTGAGTTCATCAAACCGCCTGATTGTTCGTGTGCCCGAAAACGCCGGCGGCCGCACCCTGACAGTGGAGACCGGAAAAGGTTTGAGCGCCCCCGCACCGGTCGTGGTGGGCGTAACCATCGCTGAAAACCTCCATCCGGTCAGCAATCCCGCCCTCGATCCCCAGGGAAACATCTACGCCACCTTTAGCGGCACGCGCGGCCAGAGGGTTACCACTTCCGTCTTCAAGATCGATTCCGGTCGCACCATCCGCCCCTTCTTGAATGAGGTCATGAACGCCACGGGACTGGCTTTTGACCGCGCTGGAAACCTCTACGTGTCGAGCCGCCTGGAAGGGTCGATTTACCAGGTGACCCCGGGCGGCAACCGCTCCACCTACGCGCAGGGGATGGGCGTGGCGACGGGTATTGCCTTCGACCGCGATGAAAACCTTTATGTGGGCGACCGCACCGGCACGATATTTAAGATCAGCCCGGACCGCCAGATTTTTGTTTTCGCCACCATTGAGCCCAGCGTGGCTGCCTATCATCTGGCCTTCAGTCCGGCGGGCGACCTTTATTTGACAGGGCCCACCACTTCCAGTTTCGATCATGTTGTGCGCATCAATCCGGCAGGCGAGGTCTCCTCCTTTTACCGGGGGGTGGGAAGGCCGCAGGGATTGGCCTTTGACACAGAAGGTAATCTTTACGTGACGGCTTCGCTCGGCGGCGCGCGCGGCGTAGTGCGCTTGACGCCCCAAGCCCAAGCGGAATTGGTGGTCTCCGGATACGACCTCGTGGGCCTGGCCTTCGGCCATCACGGAGCCCTGATCCTTGCCACCCATAGCTCGCTGGTTGAACTCCCCCTCGGCGTCGAGGGATTGCCGCTGGTAAAGTAGCTGATCGCTAATTATGGATGCCGAAATCATCGCCGTGGGTTCCGAACTTCTGACCCCTCTGCACACCGACACCAACTCCCTCTTCCTCACCGAAAAACTCAATAGCCTGGGAATTCTGGTGCGATTCAAAACCATTGTGGGAGACTCCCGGAAGGATCTGGGGGCGGCATTTCGCGCCGCGCTCGGGCGGGCGCCCCTGATTGTGCTGACCGGCGGGCTGGGGCCGACGGAAGATGATTTAACGCGCGATGTGGTGGCGGAAGTACTCGGCCGCCCCTTGCACGAAGTTGCGGAACTTCGCCAGCGCATCGAGGAGCGCTTTGCCCGCCTGGGCCGCCCCATGCCGGAAAACAATTTGCGGCAAGCCCAATTGCCGGAGGGCGCCGAGTGGCTGGACAACCGCAACGGCACGGCGCCGGGAATCTGGATTGAACACCAGAACACCATCGTGGTGCTGTTGCCAGGCCCGCCCCGCGAACTCGAACCCTTGTTTGATGCCGCCTGTGTTCCGCGCCTGCACCGTGTGGCACCGGGCGAGCGGATCAAAACACGTATTTACAAAGTGGTGGGACTGCCGGAATCGGAAGTCGACCAATTGATTGCTCCCCTTTATAGGCCGTACTCCAACCCCGCCACCACGATCCTCGCTGCGTACGGCACCATTGAAGTCCACTTGCGCGCCCGGGCAGCGACTGACCAGGAAGCGGAAGCGCGCCTGGCCGAACTGGGCGACAAGATCGAATTGGCGCTTGGCGACTACGTCTATTCCACCAAGGGCGAAAGCCTGGAGGAAGTCGTGGGCATGTACCTGGTGCTGCGCCAGAAGACCGTGGCCGTGGCGGAAAGTTGCACGGGCGGATTGCTGGCCGAACGCCTGACGCGCATTCCCGGAAGCTCCACCTATTTTCTGGGCGGCGCCGTCTGCTATACCAATGAGATGAAAGCCCGCTGGGCGGGAGTTCCGGCCGAGCTGATTAAAGATCATGGCGCGGTTTCTAGACCCGTCGCCCAGGCGCTGGCCGAAGGCGTGCGCGTCCGCACCGGCGCCTCCATCGGATTGGGCATTACGGGCATTGCCGGGCCCGCCGGAGGCAGCAGTGAGAAGCCGGTGGGATTGGTTTTTGTCGCCCTCGCCGACGAGCGCGGAACCCAGGTGCGGGAGTTTCGCTTTCCCGGCGCGCGCGACCGCGTGCGCCATTGGGCCACGCAGATGGCACTGGAAATGGTACGGCGGAGGGTTAGGGGGTAAGAAAAGAACACGGGATTCGGAATTCGGGATTAGGGACACGAGGCTCGGGACTCAGGATCAGGAGTTTGGGAACTCGCAATTTGGAATTGGAATTTCCGGGCCCGAAATCTGAAATTTGAGATTGGAGATTGCGGGTTTGGAATCTTGAATTTTGAATCTTGAATCTGAATTTGAGATTTGAGATGCATTGTCAGGAAAGGAAGTTCCCAATTCCCCGCCTCGAATCCCGCGTCCCGAGTCCCGGACCCCGAGTTCCGATAAACAACCATGCGCGCTTTCATCGCTATTGATCTGCCTGAGCCCCTTCATGCCGCACTTGCGGAAGCGCAACAAAGCTTCCGCAGCGCTTGCCCCGACGCACGGTGGACACGCCCGGAAGGCATCCATCTTACCCTCAAGTATCTCGGTGAAATCTCCGATGCGCAGACGCGGCAGGTGGTGGATGCTCTGGCGCAAATGGGTCCCTTCGAACCGCTCACCGTGGAAGTGAAAGGTTTTGGATTTTTTCCACAGGCGCACCGGCCGCGCGTATTCTGGGCCGGGGTCACCGCGCCGCCGGAGCTGGCGGATCTCGCCGCGCGGGTGGAAAGCCGCATGGAAAAAATCGGGTTCGAGCGCGAGGAGCGTGCCTTTTCGCCGCACCTCACGCTGGCGCGCTTTCAAGTGCCCCGCCCCCAACCGGCGCTGGAGGCCGCAGTGGCCGCTTGGGCGGCAACTTCGCTCGGAAAATTTGAGGCCTCGGAACTTTTCCTGTTTGAAAGTAAACTGTCGCCGCAAGGGGCACAGTACCGGAAGGTCATGCGCTTTCCCAGGAGCTGAAAGGTCGAAATTCGAAAATCGGCTCGGATGCGTCGAGTTTCGAATTTCGATTTTCGCAACACATCGAGGTCAATATAGAAAGGTATGACCAGCACTCTCACTCCACTTTTCGCTTATCTCCTGGGATCCATCCCCTTCGGATACCTCATTGTCCGGTGGCAAAAGGGGGTGGATGTGCGCAGCACGGGCAGCGGCTCAACGGGCGCCACCAACGTGATGCGGAATCTCGGCATCATCGGCTTTGTGGCCACCTTCATTCTGGATGTTGGGAAAGGGACCTTTGCGGTGCTGCTGGTCTCCCGCCTGACTTCCAGCGACACGAGTTGGATTCCCCTTTCCGGGGACTCTCGGTGGATTGCCGCCGCCTCCGTCGCGGCTATCCTCGGCCACTGCTTCCCCGTCTGGCTGAAATTCCGAGGAGGCAAGGGTGTCGCCACCGGCGTGGGAGTCTTCATTGCCCTCGCGCCCGTGCAGGTTGTCCTGGTGCTTGCTATCTTCGCCATCGTCGTGGGGATTTGGCGTTATATTTCCCTGGGTTCTATCGTGGGCACGGCGGCGTTTCCGCTGCTGGTCTATTTCATGAAACATCCCCCCTTGCCGATCGTGTTGGGCGCGGCGGGCGGCGCACTGATCATCATCACCATGCATCATGCCAATATTCGCAGGCTGATCAGCGGGACGGAGAGTAGTAAGGTGGGAAGGAAGCGCTCAGCTCTCAGCGGTCAGCAATCAGCGAAGAGCTGAACGCTGAAAGCTGACTGCTGAGAGCTCAATTTATGAAAAAGATTGCCATCATCGGCGCGGGTAACTGGGGCACGGCCCTGGCGGCAACGTTTGCGCAATCGGGCCACGCCGTGACCCTTTGGGCTTACGAAGCCGAGGTGGTGGAGAGTATCCGCACCCGGCGTGAGAACGAACTCTTCATGCCCGGGATCAAGCTGCCGGAAAATCTCGCGGCTTCGGGCGATCTGGGGGAAGCGCTGGCGGGGGCGAAAATTGTGGTTACCGTCATGCCCTCGCACGTTTGCGGGACGATTTTTCAGCAAATGCTGCCCCACCTGCGGCCGGGAATGATTCTTGTGAGCGCCACCAAGGGGCTGGACACCGTCCGCCTGATGCGGATGAGTGAGGTCATCCGCAGCGTCGTAGGCGAAACGTTCACACCCCGCCTGTGCGTGCTCTCCGGACCGAGCTTTGCCAAAGAAGTCATTCGCGGCGATCCCACCGCTGTGGTGGTGGCTTCCGACGACCGCGCGGCGGCGCAGGAGGTGCAGCGCGAGTTCGCATCGCGAGTGCTGCGCCTTTACACTTCGAGCGACGTGGTGGGAGTCGAATTGGGCGGGTCGGTGAAGAACGTGATCGCTGTCGCGGCCGGCGTGGTGGACGGCCTGGGGCTGGGGCACAATCCCACCGCCGCGCTGATTACCCGCGGCCTCGCCGAAATGACCCGCCTGGCCTGCGCCTGCGGAGCCAAACGTGAAACTCTGGCCGGCCTTGCCGGCATGGGTGACCTGGTGCTGACCTGCACCGGCGACCTCAGCCGCAATCGCACGGTGGGGGTGGAACTGGGCAGGGGGCGCAAGCTTGATGACATCATCGGGTCCATGCGCATGGTCGCCGAGGGAGTCAAGACCACCCGGGCCACGGTGGCGTTGGCGGAACGTCATCACGTGGATATGCCCATCACTCGCCAGGTCCACAGAATTCTGGAAGGAGAAGTCACCCCCCGCGAGGCGATTCGGGAGTTGATGGAGCGGTCGCTCAAGGAAGAATAAAGGTGTCAGGGGCCAAGTGTCAGGTATCAGGGTGGTGGACAAAAGAAAAGAAAGGGTAAAGTTTAAAGGGTAAAGGATAAAGGCTAAGGGTTAGGGGATGTACTGTGCTCTGCGCGGCCGATCTTTATGCCTAAGCCTATTACCTTTGCCCTTCAGCCCTTACCATTTATCCTTTAAACTTTCCCCTTTACTCTTTTCTGACACCTGATACCTGACACCTATCTTGATCAGTTCGCCTGTGCGACGCTGCTCTTGCTGCAAAAGCGGTCGAAGGCTTTGGTCAGGTCTTCGGCGATGGTGTAAGGGTCGCGACCCTCAATGTCTCTGCGCTCCATCATATAGACCAGCTTGCCGTCGCGAAGCAGGGCGATGGAGGGCGACGAAGGCGGGTAGCCGGTGAAGTAACCGCGCGCCTGGGTGGTGGCGTCGGTGTCCTGACCCGCAAAAACCGTGGTCAAAACCTCGGGCCGCGCCTGGTTCTCCAGCGCCATGGCGACCGCCGGTCGGGCACGTCCTGCCGCGCAACCGCAAATGGAATTGACCACTACCAGCACCGTGCCGCTGGTCTTCGTCAACACGGCATCCACTTCGGCGGGCGTGCGCAATTCCTGAAAGCCAATATTGGTGAGTTCCTGCCGCATGGGCTGAACAAATTCCTCTGGGTACATATGAATCCTCCTGTTCGCCGCGGCTCACAAGCCCAGACCGTCCCTTTCGAAGCTGACTCGGTCCGCGGCGGCTCGCCGGGCGTTTCCTCTCTGCAAATTTTCCAGGTTGCCCCGAAAACAACCCCGAAATGATTATACCATTTCCCCCACACCGGGGGGCGACGGAGTCGCACGGAAGGAGGATTATTACGCATGTCAATCCCCCGGAAGTACCAGGCTTTCACATCCTATTGATTTCAACTGTGCGATTGCCTAAGATGTGCTGGTGGGATTGCCCATGAAACATGGCAAGAAAACACGCATCCGGATCCTTTACGTCATTCTGCTGATCCTCATCGGCATCACGGTGGGCCCGCTCTGGTTCTACGGCTCCAGAATGATGTCGATGAACCGGGAACGGCTGGAGACGCAGGAAAGCGTTCTCCAAACGATCACTTCGCAATCGCTCTCCCAGGTCATTTCTCTTTACATGGAGAACTTGAATCAGCAGTTGAAAGAGCTTTCCGACACGGTAGTTCCGCTAGCAATTCACATTCCCTCCGAAAAGATCCCCTTTGATCCAGGCTTGCGCCTGGCGCTGGGGCGCTTCGTGGCGGAACGGCCGACGGTTCTCAGTGCCGCCGTGCTGAATGATCAAGCGCGATTTTCGCAGGCGCAGGCGCCGAATTTCGATGCCACCAGCGACCCCTTTCTGGGTAAGTCCCTGGCAGCGGCCTTTACCGCCGCTCAACAGGGGCAGGAGTATCGGAGCAACCCGATCACCGTGCTCGGTTCCGGCCCCAATAATGTGGTCATGGTAATGGCCGAGCCCATTCAGCAGAAGGACAAGATCCTGGGGATGGTGGCCACCATCGTGTCCCTCAAACCGATTACCCAGGAGTTGGTGGAGACCAACGAGCGGTCGGGCCTGGAAGCTTATGTAGTGGACAACGCCGGGCGCCTGGTGACGTCCTACGATCCTGATAAAGTGGCGGGATTGGATATGGTGGCCATCCCCATCGTGCAAAAGTTTCTGGAGTTGCAGGGGCGCGCGAGTGTGGCGGAGACTTCTTCCTTCCCCTTGCCAAGGGGGAACCAGACCATCATGATGCTCGGCACTTACGCGCCCACGCAGAAATTGCCTTGGGGCGTGATCGTCCAGCGGAAAACGAGCGACGCCTATGCCACCGTCGCCGAAATGCGCAACCAAACCTTCCAGTTGGGCCTGCTGCTGGTGGTCCTGAGCATGGTGATCGGATTCCTGGCCGCCAAGGCCATTACCTATCCCATCGACTTGCTGACCCAGAGGGCTCGCGCCATCGCCGAGCGTGACTTTACCCAGCGGGCGGAGATCCGCAGCCGCACCGAAATTGGCGAACTTGCCGACACCTTCAATCACATGGCCGAGGACATCCAGCGCTACATCGGCGATTTGAAGATGGCTTCGGAGCAGAATCGCCAACTGTTCATCGAGTCCATTGAAATGATCGCGGCGGCGGTGGACGCCCGGGACCCGTACACGAAAGACCATTCCCAGCGGGTGGCGCAATACTCCGTCATTCTGGCGCGAGAGCTGGGGCTGCCGGAAGAGGAAGTCGATAAGATCCGCATTTCAGCCACCCTGCACGACGTCGGCAAAATGGGCATTGAAGACCGCGTTTTCAAGAAGCCGGGCGTGCTGACCAACGAAGAATTTGAAATCATGAAACGGCACACGCTGTTTGGCTACCAAATCGTGGGCCAGGTCAAACAGCTTACGGAAATGCTGCCCGGCATCCGCTGGCACCATGAAGCGCTGAATGGCCGGGGCTATCCCGATGGCATCAAGGGCGATGAGCTGCCGATGATGGCGCGCATCATTTCCGTGGCCGATACCTTCGACGCCATCACCACCGAACGGCCCTACCAAAGGGCCTCGGATTTTCCCCAAGCGCTTGAAATCCTGCGCCGGCACGCGGGCACCAAATACGATCCCATCGTCGTGGACGCCCTGGATTCAGCTCTGGTCAGGGGTAGCTTCGTCAAATTCGAAATGCAACGGAGAGCGTTGGCGGCCGCTCCTCCTGAACCGGTGGCCACGCCCCGCGCATAGAAAACAGGAGCCAGAAGTCAGGAGTCTCCTAACTTCTGACTCCTATCTCCCAACTCCTAACTTCTAACTCCTGACTTCTGCCTCCTGCTACAATAGAAACCTATGGTTTCCCTGTTTGGTTCCGGCAACAAAGAAAAAGAGAAGAAGCCTGGCTTTCTGGACCGCCTGAAAAAGGCCGTCGCCTCCACCAAGGCCCAACTGGTTGAACGGATCGAAGAGATTGTCGAGAAAAAGGCGGCGCTCGACGCCTCGGTGCTCGACGATCTGGAGGCGACGCTGATCACCGCCGACCTGGGGGTGCGCACGACCCAGGAAATTCTGGGCCGCTTGAAGCTGCAAATCAGCCAAGGCAAACTGCGCGAGACCTCGCAACTGCGCCCCGCCGTGGAGCAAGGGATTCTGGCCATTCTGGAAAGTTCCGGCGCGGGTTCTGCCGCCCCTCAGGCCAAACAGCCGCCGCCCGGCATGCCGTCTGTTATTTTCGTGGTGGGGGTAAACGGCGTCGGCAAAACCACCAGCATCGCCAAGCTGGCCCATTATTACATGCAGCAAAACCGCCGCCCCCTGCTCTGCGCCGCGGACACCTTCCGCGCTGCCGCCAATGAGCAGTTGGAAATTTGGGCAGGACGACTGGGCATCGAGATGATCAAGCAGAAATCGGGAGCGGACCCAGCGGCGGTGCTGTTTGACGCCCTGGCGGCGGCCAAGACCCGGCATCCCGACCTGGTGATCGTGGATACGGCGGGCCGCCTGCACACCAAAACCAACCTGATGGCGGAATTGGGAAAGATGTGCCGCATCGCGGCACGCGAGATTCCCAACGCCCCGCACGAAGTCCTGCTGGTGATCGATGCGACGACCGGGCAGAACGGGCTCCAGCAGGCGCGGCAGTTCGTCGACCACGGCGGCGCCACGGGCATCATCCTCACCAAGCTGGACGGCACCGCCAAGGGCGGCGTGGTGATCGCCATCGCCCGCGAGCTCGGCCTGCCCATTCAGTTCGTCGGCGTCGGCGAAAAAATCGACGACCTGCTGCCCTTCAACCCCCAGGAGTTTGTGGAATCGCTCTTTGAATAATGTAAACCTATGCCCATTACCACAGTCATTTTCGATTACGGGTGCGTGCTGAGTCATCCCCCGACCCCGGAGGATTTTGAACTCCTGCGCCAGGCCGCGGGAGTGGAGGCGGCGGCCTTCGAGGAAACCTATTGGCGATACCGCGACGCTTTTGATGTTGGTGACCTTGACGCGTCCGGCTACTGGCAGGAGTTTGGGCGCGAGGTGGGCGCCAAATTCTCTCCCGCTCAAATCAAGAGACTCGCGGCCCTGGACTGCCAAGTCTGGGGCAGGACGAATCTGGTCATGGTCGAATGGGTCCGCCTGCTGCGCGGACGCGGGTTGAAAACGGCGATTATTTCCAACATGTCCCGAACCATCGGTGATTATATCCGTCGCGCGGCGGGGTGGCTGGAAATCTTCAACAAAGTCTGCTTTTCGGGGGAAATGAAAATCCTCAAGCCCGATGCCGCCATTTTTCATGCCTGCCTGGAGTCCCTGGGCGAACCCGCCGCGCACGCGCTGTTTATTGACGATCGGGAAGCGAACGTCGTGGCGGCGCGCACCTTGGGGATGAACGGCATCGTATTCAGCACAGAACATCAGCTTCGCTCGGACCTTGAAGCCTATGGGCTCGCGGAGTCCCTGGCGGAAGCGCAATCCCGCGCCTGGTAAGGCTCGAAATTTGGCCCCTTGGCGATAAATATGGCCATAAATATCTTGATTGCATGCAACCCGCAGCCGTCCGCGCCCCTCTGAGAAAGTTGTAGAATAGGTGACTATGCGGAAATCCATCTCTCTCCTCCTGGCCTTTCTGGGACTCTTTGATTCCCTGTACCTTCTCTGGATCTACACTTCCCCCACCCGGACCATGGTGTGCCTGGGAACGGGCTGTGATACGGTGCGGCTCAGCGTCTATTCCCACTTTTGGGGCGTGCCCATGCCGGTTTTTGGCGCAGCAGGGTATAGCTTGATAGCCTTGCTGATTATTGCGGAATCACTGGTCGCCCCGGCGCTGGCCATCGAGGTGCGCTACGCGCTGGCGGGCGCAACGGGATTTGGATTTTTGTTTTCACTGTACCTGGAATACCTGCAAGGATTCGTGATTCACGCCTTCTGCGCCTGGTGCGTCACCTCGGGCGTGGTGATGACCCTACTCGGCGGACTGGCCATCTACAACGTCATGTACCCCGGGCCGGAAGCCGATCCGCCCGCGCAACTCGCCCAATTGCGCCGTTATTTTGTGCTCGGCGTGGCGGCGCTGCTGATCGGCGTCCCCGCCTTTTACCAACTTGCCGCGCATGGGGAGGCGCCTCCCCCGCCTCCCCCGCCCCCCGACGCGTCCGGCGCCGCAATGCTGGTGCGGCCTGACAGCCATGCCACAGGCAATCCCCAGGCCGCCCTGACCGTGGTGGAGTTTGGCGATTTCGAGTGTCCCGTCTGCGGGCGCGAGGAACCGGTGGCGCTGGAGATTCGCAACAAGTATGCAAAACAGATCCGCTTCGTCTTCCGGCAGTTTCCCCTGATCCACACTCACCCCTTTGCGGAGCGCATGGCGGAAGCCTCCGAGTGCGCGGCTGACCAGGGGAAGTTTTGGGAAGCAGTGGAGAAGATTTACTCCCGGCAAGACGATTTGTCCGAAAACGCCTTGAAACGTGACGCCGCCGAGATCGGATTAGACCCGGCAAAATTCGACCAGTGCATGTCCAGCAGCACGGAGGCGGCGCGCGTCAAAAGGGATCGCGAGGATGGTCTGAAGCTGGGAGTGAATGCCACGCCCACCTTCTTTATCGGGAAAAAGGTGGTGTCAGGCGCGCCGGATCTGGAGGAGTTTTCGCAAGACGTGGTCCAGGAATTGGCGGCCCTGGGAACCGGGGCAACCCCGGCGTCCCCACCCTCGTCTTCCCCGGCAGCCACCCAGGTTGCTCCGCCCGGTCCAGCCGGCAATCACAATTCCCCATCGGCGGCTCCCCCCAAGACGGGACCGGCGCCGGCCACTCCTGAATCCGCCCCAGCCTCAATCGGAACTCTCACCTCAGGTCCGGGAGACGCGTTTTCAAGCTTCCAGGGGGAGGTGACGTGCAGCGAGGCGGAAGCCGCGAAAAAGCAGCCGACCTTGATTAATACCAGCCAACTGCGGGAACTCCTCGCGGGAAGTTCCCCACCCCTGTTTGTGGATGTGCGGCCGGCAAAGGAGTTCGCCGGCGGGAGTATTCCCGGCGCCATCAACATTCCCGTGGACGATATGCCAAAACGCTGGAGCACTCTCCCCAGGAATCGCGTTGTCGTGTTCTATGAAAGCGGACGCTCCTCCGGGGATGTCTGCGCTTCCGGCCGGGCGGCGGGAAGAATGTTATTGGAGCATGGCTATGCCTTCGATCAAGTCAAGGTGTACCAGGATGGCCTGGCCGGATGGCAAAACTCCAAACTAGCACCTGTTAAGTAAACACTCTAATAGTCACGTTCTCAACTGGTCAACAAACCGGGCAATGGACCATGGGCCTCCGGAAAGTTGCGAGGAGAGCGTGTCCTCCCGAAAAAGATAAGAAAAATCTGAAAAAATGTCGCGATTCGGGCAAAGTGTCCCTTAGAATCGGTAACAAAGTCGTATGTTCCATAAAATAAATGTTGAATTATTATCGTGATTAACATTATACTCCCCCTTCCTCGCGCGTCCCTGCGGACGTTCTTAGGCCCCGCCAGTCGACGATGAATTTAGAGTGCGCCAATACGCCCGGCCCCCTTACGCTCCCCGCCGAGCGTGCGCTGCCCACAAAAGACTGGTTTTTCTAAACAGTGAGGGCAATGCCATGGTCAATATCGCTGACCCCATAACCCATTGGGTTCTTATGATGCTGCTTTCCGTGGTCATGGGAACCTTTCTGCTGATTGCCGCGGCATTTCTCCGGCGTTGGCAACAAATTCGATATTCCTACTATGTCCATTACCTCCGTAGCGACTACCGGCCGATACTGGCTAAGGCGCTCGCCGGTGAGCGGAGCCCCTCGGGGATTGAGGCGCTGCGGGAATTGTCGATTGCCGACCTGGAGATCGTGGTTGATCCGCTCTTCTCCAAACGCAAGCTCACGGAGCGGCAACTGGTTTTTCTTCTGGCCTTATGCGCGGAATTAGGGTTGATCAGGCTCTGGCAAAGCCGCTCGGCCAAGGGGCCACCGGACGTCTCCGTACCTTCCGGCGCCGGGGCCGCGAGGAGGTTTGCCGACCGCCCCGCGGTGCGCTATCTGCTGCGCGCCAAAAGCATCCGCAACCTGGGAAAGTTGCGCCATCGGGAAAGCTGGCCGCTGCTGGCCAAAGCCATGGACGATCGCCACCACGATATTCAGTTGCTGGCGTTGCGGTCCCTGGCGTCGATGGGCGCGCCGGAGAGCTTTCCGATGCTGAGGGACCGGCTCCATGCGGTGGCCCAGGGAAAATCCGCGACCCCACCGTTACCAGGATTGCGCGCCGCCATGGTCAGCTTTGACCTCAGTTGCGTGCCGGCCCTGCTGCCTTCCCTGCGCCACCCGGACCGTCAAGTCCGCTTGCACGCCATTGAAATTCTACAGACGATGACCAGCCGCAAGGCGGCGCGCCAGCCGAATTTCATCCTCACGGCGGAAGTGCTTACCCCGCCGTTGGTGGAATTGCTTCTGACCGAACTGGCGGTTGACGCCAGTGCGGAAATTCGGGCCAGCGTGGCGGAAACCCTGGTATTTCTCGCGGATCCGCGCGCCGCATCCGTGTTGTACAAGCTGTTGCGCGATCGCCAATGGCTGGTACGTATGCGCGCGGTGAGCGCCCTCGCACGTTCACGCCTGAGCACCGCGTCCCTGCATCTGGAAGTTCGCGAATGCTTGCGCGACCCCCATGCACGGGTGCGTGAAACGGCCATGCAGACGCTCATTGCACTGGGCCGGAAAGGAACGCGCGAGATCTATGAACACTTCCTGACCTCTCAGGACAGTGCGACCTGCAAGCAAATCCTCGAGGTGATTGAACGCACGGGGCTGATGTCATCCCTCGTGGAGGGATACAGTGCGGGCGCTCAAGGTGTGGATGCCCTGGTGGTCGAACATCTGGCCAGCCAGACGGCTCCCCTGGGGCTTTCGGGAATCCTCCGCACCTTGAACCCGGAAACCCGCAGGAAATTCCTTGAACGGTTCATCCCCTTTGCGGAAGCCAGAATGCGCTTCCTGAAAGAGACCCAACCGGAGGGAATGGGTAACATCCATCTCCAGCATGCTCTGGAGTTCCTACCCCACCTGGCTGCCTGAGGGAAATGACTGGCCATGATCAACCTTCGCATGTTCCTTCACGACTGGACGATGGCGTTTAATCTCATCGTCCTCTCCTACTTCTTCCTGGGCAACGGCATGTATACCATACTGATGTTGCTCTCGCTGCGCGCCACCTGGCTCCACCTGCGGCGAATGTCCTATCAAGGCCTGGACGCCTTGCGCCATTCCCCCTTGACCCCCGCGGTGACCATCGTCATTCCCGCGTGGAACGAGCAGAACGTGATCGTAAATTCCGTCCGCTCCGCGCTCCAAACCGACTACCCCGGCCTTCAGGTGATCGTCGTCAACGACGGCTCAACCGACATGACTCTTGACCGCCTGGTGCAAAGTTTTGGCCTGGTGGAGATGGACGCGGCCTACCACCCGATCATCCCCACCGCCCCCGTGGGGACGCATTACTTCAATCCCGCCGTGCCCAACCTCCTGGTGGTCAGCAAAGTGCGGGGCGGCAAACCGGACGCCCTCAATGCCGGCATCAACCTTTGCCGTTCTCCCTACTTCTGCAACCTGGACGCCGATTGCCTGCTCGAGCGCGACGCTCTGCTGCGGCTGATGGACCCCATCGTCAACTCGGCGTCCTGCACCGTGGCGAGCGGCGGGATTGTCCGCATTCTGAACGGCTGCGAAACCCGGAATGGACGCGTGCAAAGAGTTCGCCTGCCGCGGACCTGGCTGGAGCTATTTCAGGTGGTCGAGTATCTGCGCAGTTTCCTCTTTGGCCGGACGGGGTGGCACTTGCTGGGCGGCACGCTGATCGTGTCGGGAGCGTTCGCAGTCTTCCATCGCTCGAGCGTCATCGAAGCCGGAGGCTTCTCCCACGATACGGTGACCGAGGACATGGACCTGATTGTGCAACTTCACCAGTGGGCCGCCAATCACCATCGCAAAATTCGCATGTCCTTTACCTCCGACCCCATCTGTTGGACGGAGTGCCCTTCCACGCTTTCCATGCTGGCGAGTCAACGCCGCCGCTGGCAACTAGGTCTCTGCCAGACGCTTTGGAAGCATTCGGAAATCCTGTTCGGAAGAAGATATGGAATTGTGGGGTGGCTCAGTTTCCCGTTTCACTCTTACGTCAAAGGGTTGGGCGCGGCGGTGGAATTCCTGGGATATCTGATGATCCCGCTGGGCTTTATCCTGGGAATGGTCCCGCCCAGTCTGCTTGTTATGTTTCTATTGCTCGGCATCATTTATGGCGGATTCCTCTCGGTGGGAGCGGTCCTTCTGGAAGAGCTTACCTATCGCCGCTACCCGCGCTTGCGGGATTTGATGATTTTATTGGCATTTGCCATGGTCGAGAATGTCGGATACCGCCAGTTGGTTTTGTTCTTCCGCTTTCAGGGAGTCCTGAGATTCCTGGCAGGCAGCCGCCGCTGGGAGAAGGTATCCCACGTTGGCGCCACCGCTGAAGGATAGGCGCGCACGCCCTCCGGCCCCGCGCACCGGTGGCATCCTTTCCCCCTTCGGCGGAGAAGGTCACAAAGCAATGAACACTCTTATTCGAAAATACCCTGAGGCAAGAGAGAACCTTTTTCCCCTCTTAAGGGGTCGAGCGGCCATGCGCCAGGCAGTGCATTGTTTATGTTTGTCCCTCGCGGTGGGGGCGGCGGTCAGCCTCTTCGTACCCTCCGCACCAATGGCGCAGAATCAAAGCCCAACCCCACCGCCGGCAGTGGATAGCCGGAAATCGAATGAGCCCTCGCATTTGGAAAAGCTCTACCGGGAGCGCGCCGCAAGCAACCCGCAGGATGTGGAAGCCTTTGAGGGGTTGGCCATTTTGCAGATTCAGCGCGGAGACTACGCGCAGGCCATTGCCTCCTACAATCGCATACTGGAACTCACTCCGGGTGACCACGACGCCCAGGTTGGATTGGCGCGCGCGTTGGCCTTTAGCGGCCAGTATGACGCCGCCCTGGACAGGTTCCTGAAACTCTTGCGGGAGCGTCCCGGCGACACCGATGCCTTGGAGGGAGTCGCGCGCGTCGAAAGCGTGGTCCGGCCACACGTCGGCAGCCCTGCCCATCCTCCAGAATCTGGCGGCGCATTATCCCTCGAACCCCGAATACGCCGTGGGCCTGGCCCGCGTGCAAATGCATCTCCACCAATACCCCGAGGCGCGCAAGACCCTGAATGCGCTCCTTGCCGCCCACCCCCGCAATCACGATGGTCAATTGCAGCTTGCCTACCTGGATCTCTTCGAGGGGCATCAAGCGGCGGCGCTGCGGCGGTTCAACCGCCTCATCAGCGAAAATCCCACGGACTCCGCAGCCCTGCAGGGCAACGCGCGCATTGCCTACTATCAAGGCGACCTGAAGTATGCGCACAATCTGGCCGCCAAGCTTGTGGGTGACGATCCCGACGATGTCACCGCCCTTTTGCTCCTCGCCAATCTTGACAGAGCATTGCATGATACGCGGCAAAGCCGGGCTCTGCTCTATCGCCTGGAAACGCTCGACCCCGGCAACCCGGAAGTGCACGACCTTGAAAACGGCCTGCGCAGCGATGCTCAGCCCACATTGCACACCTCGGCCTCTTTCGCGCGGGAAATCGCCACCGGCTCACCGTCCGGCGCCGAGGACTTGAGCATGATGGGCTACGAAACCACCTGGGGATTCTCCGCCGTGCCCCGCTCGCAATCGTTTCTGTCTTTGGCTTACCTTCCCTCCCAGAGCCCGAGTGGGGGTATCGAGGGCGCCGTGGGGCCCTCCGAGTTTCTCTACCGCCAGAATACCTACGTGACCCCGCAACTCACGCTGCGCAGCGGATGGGGGGTGGCGCGATTTGGGCCGGGCGATTATGCCGGCATCCCCACTCAGTCGCAACCGATTCTTGCTGCGGGAACGCGCCTCCTGGGCTTCGGAGGCTTCACTTACCAGTTGAAGAAAAAGCTTACCGTCGATTTCTCCGACGGGCGCTCACCCATCACCTATACGCCCACCGCCGTTCGCCTGGGGGTTATGGAAGACCGGCTTGCCGCCGGATTGGATTATCAATTCGACGCGCGGACGGACTTCCGCGTCGACCCCTTTGTCACCGATGATTTCACGGTCGCTTACCACCATGAAATCGGCCTCGTCACCTCCCCTGCGGCGCTGGCCGATCACAATCGTTTTCGCGGCGCTTCCGTCACCTTTGACCGCAAGGTGTTTCAGGGGTCTTCCGTGAATCTCGATCTGGGATATTCCGGGCTCGCTTACGAGCTTGCCGGGAATGAAAAACCTTACCTCGGAATCTTTAATCCCAGCTTCTACCAGCGCCATTATCTGACCGCCCATGTTGTGGGGAAGATCCACGGCCGGCTTGGATACGATTTTACCGCCGGCGGGGGCATCCAACAGATCGAGGACAATACACCGCTCAAACCCGCGCTGCTTCTCAGCCCGGCGTTCACCCTGAAAACCAGCTCCCGGCTTTCGCTGACCCTCGGTTATACCTACTACGACAATTCGCAATCCTTGGGCACCCTGCGGGGCAACGCCGTGCGGCTTTCCTCCGATTGGAAGTTTTAGACCCGGGTTTTTCTAACCCTTGACCACGGGCTCCAAGTTTGTTAAAAATAACTTCTCAACTTAGGGCGTAAATTTAACATTCAGGGGGGCGCTATGTCTTCGAACCGTGGATTAGCTTACATGGGACCGGGGAAAGTCGAGGTTCAATCCATCGACTTCCCGAAGCTCGAACTGGGATCGCGCAAGTGCCATCACGGCGTGATTCTCAAGATTGTTACCACCAATATTTGCGGGAGCGACCAGCACATGGTGCGGGGCCGCACCACCGCTCCGATGGGCCTCATCCTCGGCCACGAAATCACCGGCGAGATCATCGAGGCGGGACGCGACGTGGAGTTTGTCAAAGTCGGCGACCTGGTTTCCGTTCCCTTCAACATTGCCTGCGGGCGCTGCCGGAACTGTAAAGAAGGCAAAACCGGAATTTGCCTCAACGTCAATCCCGCGCGGCCCGGAGCGGCATACGGATACGTGGATATGGGCGGATGGGTGGGCGGCCAGGCCGAGTACGTCATGGTCCCCTATGCGGATTTCAACCTGCTGAAGCTGCCCGAAAAAGATCGGGCCATGGCGAAGATTGCCGACATCACTTTGCTCTCGGATATCTTCCCCACCGGCTACCACGGCGCGGTGACGGCCGGGGTGGGCCCCGGTTCCATCGTTTATGTGGCGGGCGGAGGACCGGTGGGATTGGCCTGCGCGGCCTCTTGCCACCTGCTGGGCGCCGCCTGCGTCATCGTGGGCGACATGATTCCGGAACGCCTGGCACAAGCCCGCAGCTTCGGCTGCGAAACCGTCGATCTGCGGCTGGACGCTTCTTTGGGCGAGCAGATTGATAAAATCACCGGCGAGCCGGAAGTGGATTGCGCGGTCGATTGCGTGGGCTTTGAAGCGCGCGGCCATGGGAAAGATGCGGTGGTCGAGCGCCCCGCCACGGTGCTCAATTCCCTCATGATGGTGGTGCGTGCCGGCGGGGGAATGGGTATCCCCGGACTGTACGTCACCGATGATCCCGGCGGCGTTGACCAGAATGCCAAAACCGGCAACCTCAGCATCCGCATCGGCCTGGGCTGGGCCAAGTCTCTGCACTTCATGACCGGCCAATGCCCGGTGATGAAATACAATCGGCCGCTTCTCCAGGCCATCTTGTACGATAAGATCCAGATTGCCAAGGCGGTGAACGCCACGGTGATTTCGCTCGACGACGGTCCGCAGGGCTATAAGGATTTCGATCGCGGCGCCGCCAAGAAGTTCGTTATCGATCCGCACCACATGGTAAAAGCAGCGTAAGAAAGGACAACACCCCCCTTCTGGTCCGGCGGCCAGAAGGGGATCTGTTGAAGGGGATCGATGGGGAGCGGCGGGAATCTGCCGTTCGTCACTGTAATGGGGCGTTGGCATCCGGCGGAGGCTGGGCCAGGGGCGTGGTGTGATGGTGCACCATGAACCAGCGGCCCTGGCGGCGCTGGAAGATGTTGGTGGCCTCTACCATCGCCGAGGAAAAGTCGTTCTGGTAGGCGGTGGTCACGTTTTCCAGGCAGGAGATCCACGCCACATCCCCCGCCACATGCACCAGCGGCCGGCTGACCGACACCATCATCTGGTCAGTGGAATGAAAGATCTCCTCCCAGCTTCCCTCCACCTCATCCCATCCCACAAGTAAATCCCACCCGGGATGCAGGCACTTCACCCAGTCCGCATGCAGCCACACCTGGGCCATCAGGGAGATGTCGAGACTATGCAAAGCGGCGTAGAACGTCCGGTTGGCGGCTAATACAAAGTTGCATTCATAAAGATACTAATATAAACTCCTTCCGATTATTTTTACGCGGAGGGAGAAATGCGACCACCTCGACCTTTTCCAGAAGGAACGCTCGAGCGGTTACAACAGGGGTTGAAGGAAGCGCGCAACAAGGCCGAATTTCAGCGGGTGCAGTGTTTGTGGCTGCGAGCGGCGTTGGGGTTAAACGCCAATCAAGTTGCCCAAGCCCTGGGATGGCGACCGACCTCGGTGCGGCGTCTGCAGGCCCAATACTGGCGGCAAGGCGAAGCGCTCTGGCAGCGCCGGGGGCGCGGAGGGCGACGCCACCAGAACCTGCCTGTGGCGGAAGAGGCCCAACTGTTGGCAGGATTTCTGCAGCGCGCCGAACGCGGTGGGTTGTTGGAGGTGAGCCGGGTGCAACAGGCCTATGAACAGGCGGTGGGCCATGCCGTGCCGAAATCGACGGTTTACCGCATGCTGGCCCGGCACGGCTGGCGCAAGTTAGCTCCGCGGCCTCGCCATCCCCAGGCCGACCTCGCCCGCCAACAGACTTTTAAAAAAACTCCCCGCGACCGTTGAGGAGCATCGCCTCGCCGGGCGATCCCTGCGCTTGATGTTCCAGGATGAGGCGCGGTTTGGACGCATCAATGATCCCCGGCGCTGCTGGGCGCCGCGCGGCGTGCGTCCCCAGGTCTGCGCCCGCATCGTGCGCGAGTACACCTATGTTTTCGCCGCCGTCAGCCCGCATGACGGTACGCTCGATACCTTGGTCCTACCCGAGGTGAATGCCCTGACGATGTCCTTGTTCCTGGCCGAAGTCGCCCGGCGTCACCCCCAGGAATTCATCCTGATGGTGCTGGACGGTGCGGGGTGGCACCGCGCCAAGGATTTGCAGATCCCGGAGAATATGCGGTTGCTCCCCTTGCCGCCCTACAGTCCGCAGCTCAACCCGGTGGAGCATGTCTGGGAGGATATCCGGGAAAAGTGGTTCCCCAACCTTGTCTTCGACAGCCTGCGGGCGGTGGAGGATCGTTTGGTTGAAGCGCTGGCGAGTCTTGAAAATGACCCGCAACGAGTGGCCCGAGTCGCCGGATTCGATTGGATCATTAGTATTCCGATGAAGGCTAATTAGTATAAAACCTCTTCTTCATCGGTTTGGAGTTTGGGGGAGGCAGCCATAAAAGGGCTCCAGGAAAAGTCTTCAGTTATCAGTCTTCAGTCATCAGTCATTCTTTTTCAGTCAATAATAAAACCAGGGATTATCCACTTATGACTGACTACTGATGACTGACAACTGACGACTGATAACTCAAGACGCGGGGCAGGGCGCATCCTACCAGCACGACTTTAACCACATCGGCGATCAGAAACGGATAAAAACCCAGCCAACAGGCTTGCGCAAAGGGGATGCGGAACAGCAGGCGCAGCCACCCGGAGCCCGCGAGAAGAATCAGTACATCGGCGGAAACCAGCGCTCCCGCCAGTTTCCAGGTGGAACGCCCCGCCCCTTGTTCCACCAGATATCCCACCAGCGCGGCGGCGAGCGGAAAGCAGAGCAAGTATCCACCCGACGGGCCCACCAGGTGCACGGCCGAACCGGCGCCATCGGCAAACACCGGCAACCCCGCCACCCCTTCGGCCAGGTACGCCACCTGGCTGAGGAAGCCGCGCCGCCACCCCAGCACCGCCCCGCTCAGGAGCACGGCGAAGGTTTGACCGGTGATGGGCACGGGCACAAACGGCAAATGGATACTGATCTGCGCGCAGGCCGCCGTCACCAGGCTGAAGGCGATCACCCAAATCGCGTCCGTAGCCACACTCCTTCCCACAGGAATCCGGTCAATCAAAACATCCGTTGCCGCACGAGTCATCATGCTCCTTCAAAGATCGTATTCGCTCACCAATGGGGTTGCCCCGCTCGGAACCACAAGAATTATATCCCAGCTTGCATTGTTTCGGTAAACGGCAATCACATCGGCTTGCCCTTAAACAGGAACACCAACTCGATGATCAGAATAATCACCACGCCCAGTTCCAGGACGAAACCCCGGGCCTGGTGGAACTTCCCCACCATGAACTGGTAGAGCTCCCCCGCCGTGCGGAGCTTCTGGTCCACCAGGTTGCGATAATCCGGCACGCCGACTTTGCTGGCGGCCAGACGGTAAAGGCGGGCGTAGAACATATCGCTCAAAAATTTGATGGCGTTATCGATGCGCTCGGTCAATTCCGTAACCTCGAGGCGCAAGGCGTTCAGGCGCTCCGCCTCCCGCGCCAGCTTCCAACGGGAGAGGAATCCCCCGCCCTTATCCAAAGTCCGATAAACCCCCTTCAGCACCTGGGTGAGCACCGCGTCGTAGTGGCGGAATTCCAGAAGCTGGGTGTTGGCGTACTCGAGCAGTTGAATGGTGGGCGCCGCGCCTTCCTCCGTGTCGTAGATGAAGGCGGCCGTCCAGCCGGGCACCAGCAGATCGGTGGGATAGTAGGAAATACTCGATTGCAGGATTTCCTGGCGCTCCGCATCGGACAAGGGGATGGCCTCTCCGCGCACGATCTGGGCGATTTCGCCGCCGTGCAGAGCCAATAATTCGGCGGCCGTGACCGGTCCGCCCGTGGCGCCCGAGGCTTCGCGCAGGTAAACGATGTAGTAATCCTCGGTGAGCTGGCTCGCGTAAGGCTTCACCAGCGCCGGCGCCACAAGTTTCAGCCGCTCGCGGATGATCTTAATGGCGCGCTCCTCAGCTCCGGGGCCGGTGATCCAGCGGCTCGACTGCTCCACCAGCGAGGGCCACTCCAACTCGAACGGGAGTCCGAGTTCGACGCTCACCACGCCGTATTCGTAATACTTCACCTTCCCTTCGATGCGGCGCTGCGGCTCGATTTCGAGGGAGGGAAGGGTCTCCACCACCGGAGGCCGCTCAAAGCGCACATATTCCGGAGTGGGATGGGCAAAACTGGGGCTGCGCTCCGCCGCCACACCCAAAATTGGGCGCAGGCGGTCCAGCAGGATGCTGTCCGCCACATCGCACATAATCAGGACTCGAAACGAACCGCGCACAGGCATATGGTTTTCACCAGGCCGATTTATTGGTAATGGGTGATTGGTGATTGGCGATTGGTGATTGATGATTTGCGACCTCCGGATTCAGGCCACAGCACAGACCTTGAATTCGGAGTCCCAGATTCCGTCCCCAGCGCCTTCCACCCAGCGCCTGCCTCACCTCTCTCCCGAAAATCACGCGTGCGATTATACTGGAAGAACATGACCTGGCACCCAAAGGAATCAAAATGGACGGATGGAGCAGAAAACCGCGAGAGTTTGTAGCCTCTTATCCTTCCGATTTACCTTGACAATGATAGCGTAGAATGATATACTTACAGAGAATTGCTGCGGGGTGCCTCATGCCGGCTCGCGTGTCTTCCTCCTGTGTTTATCCCTACCCATTCAAGCGGCGCGATCTTCACGCCGGAACCTCTGCGTCCGTGGACCAAGGGAGGCGGCAGGAAGGGAAATGGGGAGGGATGACGCACAAAAAGATGTTAAAAATGAAGAGTGCTCTGGATGAGTTATTGAAAATAAAGGGGCGAAAAAAGTGCTCCGGATGAGTCATTGAAAACAAAGAAGTTAACTGTTTTTTGCGATGACCTTATGATAAGAAAGGGGTTAGTAGTCATTTTTCGCCGAAAATGGGCAAGGGGCCTGGCAGAGTCAAAATGAGCATGGACAGCATTCTAAGCGAAATCGCCAATCACCAATCACCAATCGAAAATCACCAATGCCAAATCACCAATGCCCCAAGTCTTGTTATACTGAAAGGTTATGACCACTCTCACTGATGAAGCCGTGCTCGATGCCTTTCGCCGCTGGGGATATCTCGCCGCGGACCTCGATCCCCTGGGATACATCAAGCCGCTTTCACCGCCGGAGCTTGCCCTGGAAGGCGAAGCGGCATGCAAAGCGCGCCGTTGCTATTGCGGCACGCTCGGCGCGGAATTCATGCACATCCCCGACGGGGAGCGCCGCCAGTGGGTGGCCGAGCGCATGGAGTCCGAGCCGCCGCCGGTGGACTCCGGGCGCGTGCTCGAGCGCCTGATTCACGCCGGGTTGTTCGAGCAGGTCCTGCAATCGCGCTACATTGGAACCAAGCGCTTCTCCCTGGAAGGCGTCATCGCCTTGATTCCGGTGATGGAAGAGATGCTGGACGGCGCGGCGGCGTTGGGCGCGGAGCAGATGGTGTTCGGCATGAGCCACCGCGGGCGCCTGAATGTGATGGTGCACATCGTGGGCAGGTCCCCCGAGGATGTTTTTGCGCGCTTTGAAGATGTTGACCCGCGCAGCTTCCTGGGGGGCGGCGACGTGAAGTATCACCTGGGCGCCACCGGCAATTACCAGACGCCGCAGGGCGACGACGTGGAGATTCACCTGGTTTCCAATCCCTCGCACCTGGAAGCCGTGGACCCCGTGGCCATGGGGCGGGCGCGCGCCAAGCAGGCCCGCCTGTGCGGGCGGGGTACCAGGTGCGTCCTGCCTCTGCTGCTGCACGGCGACGCGGCTTTTGCCGGCCAGGGTATGGCGGCGGAAACGCTCAACCTGGCGAGTCTGGACGGCTACGAGGTGGGGGGCACGGTGCATGTGGTGGTGAACAATCTGATTGGCTTCACCGCCAACCCGGGGGACACGTCCTCCTCGCGATTCGCCTCGGACGTGGCCAAGCGCCTGCCCATTCCCATCTTTCACGTGAATGCGGAGGATCCTGACGCCGCCGTACGCGTGGCGCGCTGGGCGGTGGAATACCGATACAAGTTCAAGAGCGACGTGGTGGTGGACCTGATCGGATACCGGCGTCATGGCCACAGCGAAATCGATGATCCCACCACGACCCAGCCGGTGCGCTACCGCCGCATCGCCGCGCTGCCCCCACTGTGGGAATCCTACGCGCTCCGCCACCAGACGGACCCCGCACCGCGCATTGCGGAAATCCGCGCCGAACTGGAAGCAGCGCTCAAACGCGCGCGCAACAGCCGCAAAAATCCCCGGCTCCACCAACTTCCCGCCTATTGGAACGCCTATCAGGGCGGCCCCTACAATCCGGCGCTGGAGGTTGACACGGCGGTGAGCGCGGAAGAAATCAAGACTATCGGCGAGCTGATGGTGCGCGTTCCGTCGGGTTTCTCCATTCATCCCAAGGTGAAAAAGCTGCTGGACCAACGCGTGCAGATGACCCAGGGCCGCCATGCAATTGATTTCGGCACGGCGGAATTATTGGCCTACGGCTCGCTGGTGCGGCAGGGAACGCCGGTGCGCCTGACCGGCCAGGACTGCCGCCGCGGCACGTTCAATCAGCGCCACGCCACCCTGATCAACATGGAAACTGAGGACGCCTATACGCCGCTCGCCAACATGGCCTTCCCGCAGCCGGCGTTTGAAATTTATGACTCGCCGCTTTCCGAAGCCGCCGTGCTGGGCTTTGAGTATGGCTACAGCCGCGATTATCCCGAGACATTAACGCTGTGGGAAGCGCAGTTCGGTGACTTCGCCAACGGCGCGCAGGTTTTGATCGATCAGTTCATTACCGCCGGCGAAGACAAGTGGGGATTGCTCTCCGGGCTGGTGATGCTGCTGCCGCACGGGTACGAGGGGCAGGGACCGGAGCACTCCAGCGCGCGCATGGAGCGCTTCTTACAACTTGCGGCGCGCGACAACCTGCAGATTTGCCAGCCCACCACCGCCGCCCAATACTTCCACATGCTGCGCCGGCAGGCCTTACGGCGCTGGCGCAAACCGCTGGTGGTCTTCACGCCCAAGGGGATGCTGCGGCATCCCGCCGCTGCGTCGAGTTTGCAGGAATTCACCAGCGGCCGCTTTCTGACGGTGATTCCTGACCGCGAGGCGGTGGACCCTACGCGCGTGCTGCTGGCGACGGGCAAAATCGTTCATGAGCTGCGGGCGGAGCGCAAGAAGCGCGGCGACACCGAGACCGCCATCTTCTCGCTCGAACAGCTTTATCCCTTCCCCGAACAGGAATTGCTTGCCGCACTGCGACAGTACAAAACCGTTAGGGAAGTGGTGTGGGTGCAGGAAGAGCCCGCCAACATGGGCGCAATGCTATTCCTCCTGCCGCGCCTGCGGCGCTTGGCAAGGCCGCGCACGGTGCTCTCCGTCAAGCTCTCGGAGAGCCCCAGCCCTGCCACCGGCTCAGGCAAAGGGCACGAGTTCCAGCAGAAGGCCCTGCTTTCCCTTGCCTTCACCCGGGCGAAAGCAGGATAATTCTCCTATGCCGATCGACATTCGACTCAACTACGAAGATTATTGCCTCCTGCCTGACAACGGGAAGCGCTATGAGATCATTGATGGAGAATTGTTCGTGACCCCTTCACCCTTGCAACGGCATCAGCTTGTTTTGGCGAATCTCCTCTATTATCTGACCGATTTTGTGAAGAAGCATAGCTTGGGAACAGTTTACCCGGCCCCTTTTGACGTGGTGTTCTCTCAATACGATGTGGTTGAACCTGACATCCTATACGTCTCCCATGCGCGCGCCTCAGTGGTAACCGAAAAGAATGTCCAGGGCGCTCCGGATTTGGTGGTGGAGATTCTTTCCGAGAGCACGGCCAAAATCGACCGCACGACGAAGTTGAAGCTCTATGCCCGATACGGGGTTGGGGAATATTGGGTGATTGATCCCGTGGAATATTCGACTGAAATCCATCGGCTGGTTCCCGGTGGTTATGAACTCGTTTCCCGATTGGATTCCAGCCAGTCGCTCACTTCACCCCTGTTCCCGGGCTTTGCGCTCCCGCTCACAAGGCTAGCAGAGTAGCTTATATTTTGCGCGCAATCACCGCGCAAGTCCGCGGCGCCAGGCGCACTTTGGCGGGCAGCGTCTGCACCGCATCGGGCTGGAAGGGCGCAAGAACCTCGACCTCCGTTCCCTCCCCCTCGGGCCAAGCCACCTCGGCGGTTTCTTCCTCGTTGCCGAAGTTCACCACCACGCACGCCTTGCCGGGCTTATCCAGGCCTTCAAAAACCGAGTACCGCACGTCCGGGCCCGCTTTGACTTCTGCGCCCAGGGTATCGCGAAACCTGCCGAAAAAGAGCACGTCCTTATGTTTGGCGCGAATGCGAATCAGTTCCTGCACGTAACGGGAAAGCGGGCGCGTGAGCCGCTCATCCATCGAGTCGTTGTAGTGGCGTGGTTGCACGGCCCACACCAAACCATAACGCATGCCGTTGTTCATGACGTTGAAATCACCCGGAGACTCGGCGCAGATGGTCGCCGTCCATTCCGGGAAGGTGTATTTCAGCGCCGGCGAGGGCATGTCAATCTGGTTCATGCGCGCGTAGGAGACATCAACAAACGGGAAGGCCCGGTCAAGGAAATTTTCGGAAGCGATGGCCGTTTCCGGGTCCACTTCCCGCGTCTTGGCGAGGATGTCGGCGTAGGTGAGAAACACACCTTCCATCAAGGAGCGGTCAGGCGAGGTGGGAAGATCAGGATTGAAATCCAAGTCGCCCATCATGCCGGCTTTGTCAAACTGGAAACCTGCACCTCCGTCGCGCACGCGCTCGACGCACTGATCCACGAGCAGTTTTCGATATTCGGGATGAGAGGGGCTGACCAAAGTCATGTTGGAGCGCGTCAATCCCAGGCGGGCGCTGATGGTGCCCTCTCCCCAACCCATCAGGGCATAGTCAGGAGCCCACCGTCCCATCACCGCGTAGCGATGCAGCTTATCCTTGAAGAGAGGCGTGGCCGTGTCGGCCACCTGGATGTTGGCAAAGAGGAGTGGATGCACTCCGAGGCGCCGGATCTCCGCCAGCGCCTGGCGGAACTCCTCGCGAGTGCCCAGGCGCGGATCGGGCGTGTACTGCGGATAGCCGCGGTCAATGCCCCCCACGTTCCAGCCCAGGATTTCGAAAGTGGTCACATCGTACTTGCGGGCGTCCGCAGCGAGTTTTGGCCAATCTTTGAACCGGTAGAGGACCTCATCCTCGCAATTGGAAATGATCACCGACTGCCACGCCATCTCCTTGCGCAGCCACGTGGGAGGCCGCCGCACCGGGAAGTGCTGATCGAACCAATGGCGGTACAGCACGCTGCCCTCGTGCCAATCGCCGGAATGAACCTGCAAAGCAACCGGGCCAAAATGGGACGCGCCCTTTCCTGCGTAAGGAAAATTCAGCCAGCCCATGGTGAGCCCGATGGGCTCGTCAGCGGGCACGTCGGCGGGCGTCGGCCATTTATCACCCACCACGGCGGTCTTGGTGAAGGGACGAAGTTCATAGTAAATGGCGGCGAGCCGGGGCTCAGGATCGTGGTAGGCATAGTGGAGCCCAACGTTCGCCTGGCGGTTGTAAAACTCCGTCCATCCCATGACCAGGGTGAATCCGGCGTACTCGAAGCCCTGTGCGGAATAGCGAATGCCGAGATTGCCCCCGCCGTACCCTCCGGCAAAACCGCGGAAAATGTCGGGCGAGAGATTGGTAAACATCCCGGGAACCAGGGATTCCGTATCCGCGCGGTTGACCAATCCATTCTGGCCCCCGACGATGCTGTGGAAGACTTCGGCCAGGGGCAAATCACTGGAGTTATTGATATCAAGCGAAAACTCCAGGCGGCCTTCCAACGCGCGAATGTGGTAGGCGGCGCTCACGTCGATCTGCTCGCGCACGTTACGGAGGGATTCATAATGGCAGGTCACGCCGTCAGGCCGGGCTTCGATGCGGCTCACCTTCTGCCCGCTGCTGAGAAAATAATTGGCCTCATTGCCCGGCCGCGGAAAACGCAAGCGAAAGTTCTCCCCCAGAAGCGGCTCCTGAATGATCTCGAGCCGGGGGTTCCTCCAGGTAATGCCGCAAAGATTGCCGGTCAAGGAATCAAGGCGCAGGGTGCAGAGCGGGGTTTCAAACTCCCGCAGACTCGCGGCAAGCGTGAAGGCACTTCCCTGCCTGGCTTTACCCGTCCGCGCGGCGCCGGTATAAGCCGCAAACATACCGGCGGTCACTTCAAGGAAAGTTCTGCGGCTGACGTTTTGCGGATGACCCTCGCCGCACGTGGTCTCAGATGGATTCACCATGTGTGCCGGCTCCCTTTCCGGTCAGCAACGATGAACTGGATGGAACTTCCGGTCACACGAATCAGGCCGGGACGAGGGACAGGCGCGATTCGTGCGGGAATTCAGCTACCGCCATGCGGCGCAAGCCGCGCGGTGCGTTGTGCCTTGCGGAGCGCTGTCTGGATCGTAAGCAATTCACCGACGTGGTCCAGGGTGAGCAAGCCCACCAGATTGCCGTCATGAAGGACGGGCACCGAACGGCATTTGGCGGCGCGCATGGAGGCCAGGGCTTTTTCCAGCATCTCATGCGAGTCCACAGTCACAATATCCCGGCTCATCACGGCACGGATCGGCGTATCGATTCCCCCTTGCGAAATCACTCGCATCAGATTCTCGCGGGTCAGCATGCCCAGCACGTGGTCGCCAAAGACCACGGGGAAATCCTGCTGCCAGCCATCCAGTACGTGGTCGACGGCCGTGGACAGAGGGTCATCGGGCTGGACGACCCGAAAATGGGTGAGCATGGCTTGTTGCACGGGAATTGCTCCGAGGGTGTTGTGCATCTGCGCGGCAGCCGATTCCTGCTCGGCGCCCATCCATACGAACAGGGCAATAAAGACCAGGAACGGGTCAGTAAACAGTCCGACAAAACCAAACAGGAAAGCAATGAACTGGCCCACCCGCGCCGCCAGCAGCGTGGCGCGAATGTAATCCAGACGCGTGGCCAGCAGGGCGCGCAGCACGCGGCCGCCATCCATGGGAAAGGCGGGAATCAGGTTAAAGGCCAGCAGCCAGAAGTTCACCACCATCAGATTGTTCAGAAAGCTGCCACCCGCCCAGCGAAAAGCCTGAAGCTCCAGGCGGACCCCGACCAGCAGCTCGAATCCGAAAATCCCGCCGGCAATGACGGCATTCACGGCGGGCCCCGCGAGCGCCACCCACAGTTCCTGAATGGGGATGTCGGGCATGCGCTCCAGGCGCGCCAGGCCGCCAATGGGCAGCAGCGTGATGTCGCTCGTGCGAATGCCGTAATGGCGCGCCGCCAGCGCATGGCCGAGTTCGTGAAGCACGATGCAACCGAATATGACCAGAATGAAAAGCACCCCTTCAATGGTCGCCGCCAGCGACTTGCCCTCGCGCCAGTTTATGAAGAAGATGAAAAGAATCAGGAGCAAAAAGGTGGCATGAACGTAAATGCCGATGCCCGCCAATCTGCCGATTTTCCAGGACCACCGCATGCGTTTTCCTCTCTCGCCCTGCCCTCGATCGCGAATCAGGCTCGCTGCCCAACTTTACACCGCGGGGTGGCCCGCCGCAAGAAGGTTGAACCTGGCCCCGCGATGGTGTACAAAGGGCACCGGTATTACCGACTGATGATCCAATGGGGGCAATCATATGGACATTCGCAAACAGGATGCGCTTGATTATCACCGTTCCGGGCGCAAGGGCAAGATCGAGGTGGTTCCCTCCAAGCCTTGCCGCACGCAGTGGGATTTGAGTTTGGCCTATACCCCGGGCGTGGCAGAGCCGTGCCTGGAAATTCACGATAAACCCGAGTTGGCGTTCGAATACACCGCTCGCGGCAACCTGGTGGCGGTGGTCTCAAACGGCACCGCAGTGCTGGGATTGGGCAACATTGGAGCGCTGGCCGGCAAGCCGGTAATGGAAGGCAAGGGCGTGCTGTTCAAGCGCTTTGCGGATATCGACGTCTTCGACCTGGAGGTGAATTCCGAAAACCCCGAAGAGGTCATCCGCCTTTGCCAGCTTCTGGAACCCACCTTTGGCGGAATCAATCTGGAGGACATCAAGGCGCCGGAGTGCTTCTATATCGAGCAAGCCCTGCGCAAGACCATGTCCATTCCGGTCTTTCATGACGATCAGCATGGGACGGCCATCATTTCGGGCGCGGCGCTGCTGAATGCGGTGGAGGTGGTGGGCAAGGACATCAGCAAAATCCGCGTGGTCTTTAACGGCGCCGGCGCCTCGGGAATTGCCTGCGCCGAGCATTATGTGCAACTGGGTGTGCGCCGCGAAAACATTCTGCTCTGCGACACCAAGGGGGTGGTTTACGAGGGCCGCGAAGACAACATGAACCCCTACAAGGCGCGCTTCGCCGCGAAGACCGACCGCCGCACCCTGGCCGAAGCCCTGAAGGACGCCGACGTTTTCGCCGGCCTCTCCATCGGCAAGTGCGTCACGGGCGACATGCTGCGCTCCATGGCCGACCATCCCATCGTTTTCGCGCTGGCCAATCCGGTTCCGGAAATCAGTTACGACGAAGCCAAGGCGGCCCGGCCCGACGTCATCATCGCCACCGGCCGCTCCGACTATCCCAACCAGGTCAACAATGTTCTGGGATTCCCCTTCATCTTCCGCGGGGCGCTGGATGTGCGGGCGCGCGCCATCAATGAGGCCATGAAGCTGGCGGCCACGCGCTCTCTGGCGGCGCTGGCCAAGGAGGATGTGCCCGATTCGGTGCTGCGCGCCTACGGCGTCAGCCGGCTGCAATTCGGGCCGGAGTACATCATTCCCAAGCCCTTCGATCCGCGCGTGCTGATTTGGGAATCGGCAGCGGTGGCCGAAGCCGCCATGCAAAGCGGCGTGGCGCAAATCACCGTGGACCTCGACGAGTATCGCGAACAACTGCAAAGGCGCCTGGGACGCACCTACGCCGTCATGCAGAACATTCGCTATCGCGCCAAGGCGGCGCCCAAACGCATCGTCTTTTCCGAGGGCGAGCACGAGAAGATCATCCGCGCGAGCGCCCGCCTGGTGGAGGAAAACATCGCGCACCCCATTCTGCTGGGGCGGCCCGCCGTGATCGAAGGCAAGTTTCGAGAATTGGGCCTGGGCAAGCCCAAAGCGGACATCATCGATCCCGCCGTTTCCACTCGCCTGGCCCCTTACGTGGATGAATTCTTCCGGCTGCGGCATCGCTATGGCATCACCCGCACGGAAGCTCACGAGTGGATGCTCAACAACAACTATTTCGGCGCCATGATGGTGCACATGGGCGACGCGGACGGCTTCATCGCCGGGGTCAGCCAGCACTACCCCGAGACCATTCGCCCGGCGCTGCAAATCATCCGCCCCCGCCCCGGGGTGGAGCGCGTTTCCGGCCTTTATGTGATGGCCACCAACAAGAACGTCTACTTCTTCGCCGACACCACGGTGAACATTGAATCCACCGCCGAGCATCTGGCGGAGACCGCCATCCTCGCGGCGGAGGTGGCGCGCTGGTTCAACGTGGAGCCGCGCGTGGCCATGCTCTCATTTTCGAATTTCGGCAGTACCCGCCACCCGCTGGCCGACAAGGTTCGCCGCGCCACCCAACTCGTCAAGCAGAAGGCGGAAGGCCTCGTCGTGGATGGCGAAATGATGCTGGACACCGCCGTTGTACCCGAACTCGTTACCGGGGATTACCCCTTCTCCCGGATCAAAGGCGACGCCAACGTTCTGATTTTCCCCAGTCTGGAGGCGGGCAACATTGCCTACAAGCTGATGATGCGGATGGGCGGCGCGGAAGCTTTAGGGCCCATCCTGATGGGGATGGCCAAGCCGGTGCACGTTCTGGCGCGCGGCGCGGAGGTTGATGAGATCGTCAACATGGCCTCCATCGCCGTGGTCCACGCGCAGGTGGGCGTGCTGGGAATTCAGCAGTCCGCCACTCGCGCCGCGCACGGGAAGGCGGAATAAGCGGGCTACCCGCCCGCCGCGCCGTTGGTGATAACCGGAGAAAGCTTGGGACCGGTGTCCCTCGCCCCGTTGGGACAGAAGCCTTAACGTAAGGGGAAAAAATATCGGAAAGCCCGCGTAGCGGGCGTTGTCATGTAGCCCACGGCGAAGCCGTGGGGAAAAGGGATGCAGAAACAATGGTTAAGCCCCGTTAGGGGCGGCGTCCGGGCATCCCTAGAGCGGTTACCCGACGTCGCCCCTTGCGGGGCTCAACACCCTTTGCTGCATTCTTTCCCACGGCTGGCTCGCCGTGCGCTAAACGACGCCGCCACTCCGTGGCTTGGAACGGGCGGTGGACCTTAGGTTAACGCCTATGCCCGGTCGGTATGGGTGAGGAATATGGCCACGGAGAGGCTCAACAAGGGTCCGGCAACGCTGAACAGAGGGCGCGCCACGTTGCCCCGGGCACTATGGTAGGCGCCCAGGGTTAATGCTCCTGCGCAGGCCAGCCCCGTTGCAATGATCCAAGACCGGGGCAGGCGGCGCAATCGGATGAGCCCCAAGGGGAGCAGCCAGATAAGGATGAACCAGAAATTCCGGTCGAATAGACGCCACAGCGCTCCGCCGGCGTACCCGCTGCTGGAATGCATATAAGCCGCTAATTGCCAGGGCCAAACCCGCCCCCCCGCCACCGCGGAGACCGCGAGCGTTACCGTGGCCATGCTCGCCAAACCGAACGCCGCCATCCATCCCAGGCGCTGGAGTTGCCGGCGGTCGCGGCGCGCTTCCGCGATCCACCAGCCGCAGACGAACAGCGCGGAAACCGGTACGAAGGTTTCCTTGGCGAGGGCGCCCAAAATCCCCCAGAGGGGCAGCAGAAACCAGCGCCCGGAGAGCAACGACCAGACGATGACTATGAAGATGCAACCTTCGGCGGAATCCACCAGCCCGGCCAGATAAAGATTGGCAACGCAGAAATTCAGCAGGTAAAGGGTTGCGCCCAGCAAGGCCGTGGAGCGATTGAGCCGCAAACGAAGTCCGATGGCGACCAGCAAGCACGCGGTGGTAGCGGTAAAGATGGCATTCGCTATCAGGAGCCCGAACAGGGCTGCGTCCCAGGTCCCCACGCGGCCCCTTGCCAACCAGTAAAATGGCCTGGCGACGTACGGTACGAGCAAACGGTATTGGTTCTCCACCTCGGCGAGCCGCTCGAAGGCGCTGGCCGCAGCGGCGCTGGGTACGGGCTTGACCCCGGTGACGATATCCCGGTACACCGCCGCATCCGATGTTCCGATGACCTTCCCGGGGTCATACCGGTTGAGCGGAGCGTATCCCAATCCCAGACAGATCAAAAAGAAGAGCACCCACATGAGCCCTTTTTGCTCGATCGTCATTGCGGTGTTCTGGCTTTCATCGGAAAGGCGCGGCGCCGGCATATCGATCATAGATGGTTAACCCTGAAAGGGATTGTAGCTCGCCCGGCGCTGGTCTCCCAACCTCGTTGCACGTTGGCGCGCCTGTTCCGTGTCACGCGTATTCCACCGAGGCCATCGCCATGGTCTCAAATGGCTCGACGCGAAACTCCACGTATTCCCCGCTCCGCCGGAACTGAATCGGCTTGCGTTCCGGAAGGCCCAGGACGGCCGTTGCCGAGCGGCCTGCGGGTATCTGCACGCGCACGGTGGCGCCGAGGCTGATGGGGACAAGCTGCCATTCCATGTTGAGCAGGCAGGCCAGCAGCAGGCGCTTTTCGGCTTGATGGAAAAGCGTCATCTCCACCGACGTGTGCGTCTCAACCTCAAAATGATAGGGCCCGGGCAGCACTCGCCGCAGCACCGAAGAGACCATATGGGCATTCACGGGGTGATCCCCCGCCTCGATGGGGGCGGCCAGCCAAATCGATTTCCCTCGACCGAAGGAGTTAATGACCATCCCCGGCGCGGTTCCCGCGGTGAGCGCCGGCGGGTTGTTCCAGATCTGGGCAAATCGCGCATTGAGGCAGTTTCCTACTTTCGGGTCAACGAAGGGCAGAGTGACGGTCGCCAGCGCCTCGGCGCCTCCGAGCGTCTCGGCCTGAATCATGGGCCCGGGGTAACTGAAAGCGTCCTGCGGCCAGATGGATTGCTTCACGCCGCTGTCCTGGGGTGAAAGATAAGTCCATGCCGTTCCCAGAGTCCCCTTGTAACGCACGCCCAGGACATCCTCCAGCAGAAAGCGCGGCCCCGCCGGGTCAAAGCGGTCGAGCGAGGAAGGCCCGCTCGAGTAGAGGACGCCTCCCTTCTGCACAAACTCTCGAAACCGGGCAGCATGGTCCGCTGTCATCTCCAACACACTCGGGACCATCACCGCGCGAAAGTTGCTCAGCGTATCGAGGTTGACGTTGGTCACGAGGCCGTAAGGAATGTGCGCCTCGCGCAGGATTCGCGCCGCCCCCACCACTCCCCGCATGTGGGGGGCTTGATCCCTTGCTCCCGCTTCTCCCACATGGACGCCATTTTCCGCAGGGTCATAATACGACTCCTTATCGTAGTAGACCGCCACGTCCGACAGCATCTCGCCTCCCAGGAAGGGTTCGTAGGGAGCGCGCTTGGCATTCTGCAGCCGCAGAAATTTGTAGACGTCAGGATTCAGTGTGCCCACGGGGTTAATCGAATCGATAATCAAATTCGCGGCGGAGTGAAGAGTGGCAACGCAGGAAGAAGTCAGCAACTCATTAAACGGTTTGGTGGTTTCAAAGTCGCTGAGATTGGTGGTGCGCGAGGTGTGGAACTCAAAAGGGCGCACCCGGCTCAGTCCGTAAAAGACCTTGCAGGCCAGGGAGTACTGCGTGGGGCCTCCGTAAAAGTCCCCGCCGACATAGTCGCAGGCATCCCGAATATCCAGAGGAACGCCCCTCCTCCAATCGTGGAAGACGGTTGAAAACTGGTGATTCACGGTAATAGGGCGAACATCTTTGATAGTTTTGGTCACCAGCAGGGCGAACTCCAGAAGCCACTGCTCGCGCGCCTTCTGAAAAGTTCGCCACATGGGGTCGTCCCAGTTGATGATGCGGGGCGGTTCGTCGTTATGCTCCTTGCGGAAGCGCGCCGTGCAGTGCGGGCAATAGCAGACATCCGGCCAGAAGGTCATGTCGAGAAATATGCCCTGAAAATCATAGTTGATGACCAGTTCCCGCAATTCGGCCAGGGCGCGCTCACGGTAGGGGGAATTCGGGCACACGACCCCGGGGCGTCCCTTCAGAATCCCGTCGATTCCATTCTCGGGAATAATCCGCCATTCCGGGTAATGATCGAAAGCCCAGATATCGTAGACGAGGGAGTAATAGGCCACCGTGCAGAGGCCGGCGCGGCGGCATTCCTGCATGACCTCGCCAAAATAGTCGCGCCCGTGCATGTTCGCGTGCAGGGGACCCACCTTGCTCGGCCACAGGCACAACCCCACGTGCGACTTGGCGTACTGCATGACGGATTCGAATCCGGCCTGCGCGATGGTGCGGACGTACTCGGCGGCGTCAAACTTCGCGAGCAGGCGGGGATCCCAGTCCGGCACGTGGGTGTCCACCAGCAGGCGGCGGTACGCTCCTCCGGGCCACTTCATCGGCTGGGTCTGAGGGTCCGAAACAGGCGGATTTCCCGGCGCCATCCCCTTTGGCCAAGAATCCGCAGCGAGACTCATGGCTCCCCCGCTGAGGATGGTGTTGAAGGTCCGTCAATTCATTTTGCCCTCCCCTTGCGCATTTTTCATCAATGACCCACCCGAAACTCCCGGCTATGGTAACTCAGACCGCTTGAATCATGTCTCAGAAGTTCACTGATGAAGTCAACTCGCGTATGCCAGCGGTCGAGCGTTTTTCCGCAGCCTCTTTAGCCCCGCCGCTCGAAGGGCGGGATCCCATTCACCAATCGCCGATCAGAAATCACCATTTGCGAATCATCAATTTTCAATCGCCCATCACCAATCGCCAATCGCAAATTCTTCCCTTCCCCGCTGGCCCTCCAAATGCTAGATAATATCGGTTCGGCCGAGTCAGAAATCCGGACAAAAAGGAACAACTCATGGAAATTCGCCGCAAAGACGCTTTGGACTATCACAGTCAAGGCCGCAAGGGCAAGATTGAGCTGACGCCCACCAAGCCCTGCCGCACGCAATGGGATTTAAGTCTCGCTTACACGCCGGGGGTGGCGGAGCCCTGCAAGGAAATCGCCCGTGACAAGGACCTCTCCTTTGAATACACGGCGCGCGGCAACCTGGTGGCAGTGGTGTCCAACGGCACGGCGGTGCTGGGCCTGGGCAACATTGGCGCGCACGCTTCCAAGCCGGTGATGGAGGGCAAGGGCGTGCTCTTCAAGCGCTTTGCCGATATCGATGTCTTCGACCTGGAAGTGGGTTCCGAGAATCCCGACGATGTCATCAAATTCTGCCAGCTTCTCGAACCCACCTGCGGCGGAATCAACCTGGAAGACATCAAGGCCCCCGAGTGTTTTTATGTGGAAGAGAAGCTGCGCGAGACCATGTCGATCCCGGCGTTTCACGACGACCAGCACGGCACGGCGATCATCTCCGGAGCGGCGCTGCTGAACGCGCTGGAGCTGGTGGAGAAGAAGATTGACCAGGTGCGCGTGGTCTTCAACGGCGCGGGCGCGGCGGGCTTGGCCTCCGCCCTGCACTACGTGCGCCTGGGGGTGCGCAAGGAAAACATCACCATGTGCGACATCAACGGGGTGATTTACGAAGGGCGCCCCGAGGGCATGAATCCTTACAACTCGCGCTTTGCGGTCAAAACTTCCAAGCGCCGCCTGGCCGAAGTTCTGGAGGGCGCCGACGTTTTCGTGGGGCTTTCGGTGGGTGATTGCGTTACCGCCGAGATGGTCCAGCGCATGGCGCCGCGGCCGATTATATTTGCCCTGGCCAATCCCACTCCCGAAATCAGCTACGAAAAGGCCAAAGCGGCGCGGCCGGACGCCATCGTGGCCACGGGACGCTCCGACTTTCCCAACCAGGTGAACAACGTTCTGGGTTTTCCGGGAATCTTTCGCGGGGCGCTCGACGTGCGGGCGCGCGCCATCAACGAGGAGATGAAAATCGCGGCCACGCACGCGCTCGCCTCCCTGGCCAAAGAGGATGTGCCGGATTCGGTGTTGCGCGCCTATGGACTGGGCCGCTTGCAATTCGGTCCGGAATACATCAATCCCAAACCCTTCGATCCCCGCGTGCTGATCTGGGTGTCGGCGGCGGTGGCGGAAGCCGCCATGCGCACCGGCGTGGCTCAGGTGCAAATCGACCTCAACACCTACCGCGATACGCTCGCCCGGCGCCTGGCGCGCACTTACGGAGTGATGCAGAACCTGCGCCACCGCGCCCATGCCGCGCCCAAGCGCATCGTCTTTTCGGAGGGAGAACACGACAAGGTGTTGCGCGCCAGCCATCAGATCATGGAGGAGCGCATCGCTTACCCGATTCTTCTCGGCCGCCCCGCCACGATTGAAAGCCGGCTCACCGAACTGGGGTTTGAGGATCTGCATCCGGAAACAGTGGACCCGGCGCAATCGCCGCGCCTCGAGGCCTACGTGCAGGAATTTTACCGGCTGCGCCGCCGGGGTGGCGTGACCCTGAACCTGGCGCGCGAGCAGATGCTGAATCCCAATTATTTCGGCGCCATGATGGTGCACATGGGGGATGCCGACGGCTTTGTGGCGGGGGTCAGCCAGAATTATCCGGACACCATCCGCCCCGCCCTGCAAATCATCAAGACCCAGCCGCACGTACACCGCGTCGCCGCCGTCTTCATCATCGTCACCAAGAAGGAGATCTATTTCTTTGCCGACACGCACGTCAACATTGACCCGTCGGCGGAGGATTTGGCGGAAATTGCCGTGCTGGCCGCAGAGGTGGCGCGCGAATTCGACGTCGAACCGCGCGTCGCCATGCTCTCCTTCTCCAACTTCGGCAGCAACCACCATCCTCAATCGGAAAAGATGCGGCGGGCGGTGGAACTGGCGCTGGAAAAAAATCCCGAGTTGATGGTGGACGGCGAAATGATGGCGGATACGGCGCTGGTGCCGGAATTGATGGAGGAGGAGTATCCCTTTTCCCAGCTCAAGGGCGGCGCCACCGTGCTGATCTTCCCCGACCTGGGAGCCGCCAATATCGCCTACAAAATGATGATGCGCATTGGCGGCGCGGAATCGCTCGGCCCCATCCTCATGGGCCTTTCCAAACCCGTCCACGTGCTCCAGCGCGGCGCCACGGTGGAGGAAATCGTCAACATGGCCGCCATCGCCGTCGTCGATGCGCAGAAACTCGGCCTGCAAACCCACGCCTCCCCCTGGCTCATGGCGACCTGATGACGTAGGGGCACCCCTCGTGGGTGCCCTTACCAATGGGCACCCACGAGGGGTGCCCCTACGCCACATTCCGGGCGGGCGCCGGGTGCGCGCCTCAATCGTTGCGATTGATGACGCCGCGGCAATTGACGTGGCCGCACAGGCAGCGCATGGTTTCGTCGGTGTCGTCGTAATTGTAATCGATGGTCAGTTCCTCGCCCTTGCGGATGGCGCGCAGACTCATATAGATAATATGGCCCTTCATAATACGCGAGACCAGGTTGGGGTTGCACGCGTGATTCACCAGCTCCGCGCCCGAGCCTCCCACGCCGCCGTCGAGGGTCCAATGCTTGTCGAGGACGAACAGATAGGGGGTGGCCCCCCGGCGCTGGGCCTCGCGCGGCCCGACCTTTTCGCCGCGATACTCGATCACCTTGCGGTTGGCCGGGATGTCCTCCTCGGCGTAGACGCCCCAGCGGTGAATTCTGGATTGGGCGGCCCGCAGACGATAACAGCAAAATTTGGGATCAATAACCGGAGAAACCGCCGGCTCGGTCTTCGACTTGGCCATAAAGCAAAAACCTGGCGCCTCCTTGCGGGAATATGAGCCCTTTACCCTACCATACCTGAAGGGAATTTCGCACAGCGGGGTGGGAAGAAAAATTAACCACTGAGGCACTGAGGCACAGAGAAAAGATTCATCGTTTTTCAGCCTCAGTGCCTCAGTGGTTAAAAACCTTTCCGGGTTGGGAAGGGGTTGGGGCAACGGCTTTTTCCACGGCCGCTTCGATGCGCTCCAGGGCGCGCGCCCGGCAGCCGCCACAATAATGCCGGTAGGTGCAGACGCCGCAGTGGTCACCGCGATCCTCGCGGTCGGCGAGCGTGTCAGACAGCTTGTTATTCCAGATTTCGTGAAGCGTATTCTTTCGAATATCGCCCACCTGGATGCCGGAGATGTAAACACACGGCGTGATGATGCCGCTCGGCTGGATGGCGCAGTAGCAGCGGCCCGTCCCGCAGCCCCCGATGTAGCGGGAGAGCACCATGGTCTTCTTGCCGGGGCCGCGGCCGGCGTGGCCGGTGGCGAACAAGCCCTCTTCGGGGCCGTAAGTGATGCACGCACGGCCAAATTGCGGCGCGGTGGAGACCACCGTAATCTTGCCCTCCGTCAGGTGCTCCTGCAGGCGGGCGACCAGCACCTCGCGCTGGCCGGGCGCCAAATCCTCCTCGATGATCTCCCGGCCGCGACCTACGGGGATGAAATTGAAATGCGAAAACGTCTGGCAGCCCAGGTCCACGGCGAATTGGATGGTGTCGTCCAGCTTGTGCGCGGTGTGGCGGGTGAAGCACGTCGCCATTCCGGTCTTGATGCCGGATGCGAAACTGTTGCGAATTCCCTGCACCGTCCTTGCCCACGCGCGGGGCTGGCCGCGGAAGGCGTCGTGGACCTCGGGGGCGATGCTGTCCAGGCTGACCTCGATGTATTTCACGTTCGCAGTCTTCAGGCGGGCGCACATTTCCGGGGTCAGCAGCGTGCCGTTGGTGGCGAGCGTCACGTGCAGGCCGCGCAAACGGCAACGCTCCAGCACCTTCCAGAGATCGGGCGCCACCAGCGGCTCACCGCCCGCAAAAGCCACGAAGGGAACGAACTCCTCGCCCATCTGGTCAATCAGGTTGAGCTTCTCGCCGGTCGAGAGCTCGTCGGAAAGCGGCCGCCTTTGCGCGTTCTGATAACAATGCCGGCAGGCTAGATTGCACGCCTGCGTCAGGTTCCAGACCGGGAACATCGGCGCCGTGTAGCGCTGCGGGACCGTCAAACCGAGAGTCGCGATGCTTTTGGCCGTCAGCGCCAGGGCCCGCACCAGGGGGGATGGTGAAAGAGCCGCTGCTTCATCGTCTCCCTGCCCAGATGCGCCTTCCCCAAGGCCAGGTCGATGATGGCCTCCGGTAGGCTCCACTTCAGGCGGTTCCAGAAGTCGGCCTGAGGATTGTCGTAATTCTCACACAGGCGCATGAAAAAACATTTGCCGTCGGCGTCACGGCGGGTCATCCACGCGAGGGTGTGGCGCGTAAGGGAATTTGAAAGGATGTCTTCCAGAATGTGATGGGATTCGGGGAGCGGTGCGGTGAGGCGCCCAACTTGCGGCCGCGGGTGAGTCATAACCCTGCTGCTCGATGTGCCGAGGTACATCTAACCACCTCCATGGAGGTATGCGAGGCAGCTCGACTCGTTAGATGTGCTTCCGTCGTACGGTGTTTCCCAGGAACGCGCCTGCGGCCGGATGCCGGGGTCTTGCCAGATTTTCCCTTCGACGGGCGGCCAGAGCGAATCGGTGAAAACTCCTGTGCCCCCGAAAGCACCATAACTTGCTCTAAATGTGGTTGCTATGCATCTTCGTTACCATTTGACATATTGGACCCTGGGAACTTGACGTTCGTCAGGTTTTTTGTTGTCAAACTAGCCTCGTGTAGGAGAAATTGTGGCCGAAGCCGAGGCGGCATTTCGTCCATGGGGCGAAACTCGCTTTCGGACAAAAAATCATGCTGAATTTCACGCGCTGAAACTCGCCCATAGTAAGGACGGATCGAGTTTGCCTGGAAATGTTCGGGAATGTTGGGGATATCCATCCACAATTCTGGACTTTGCCTTGCCCAAGATATATCCTGTCGAGTTTTGGAAAAGTTATACTGGAATCATCAGGGGGTAGGTCATGACCACAACATCGAGCAGTTTGCGTTTGGCAAGCCGCATGGACCGTTTGGGAACGGAGAGTGCATTTGAAGTGCTCGTCCGCGCCCGGGCCCTGGAGGCGCAGGGGAAGGATATTATCCATCTGGAAATCGGCGAACCGGACTTCGCCACGCCTGCCAACATCGTTGACGCCGGCATCCGCGCGCTGCGCGAGGGTTGGACGCATTACGGGCCCTCGGCAGGACTTCCCCAATTGCGGGAAGCTGTGGCCAGCGACGTTTCACAGCACCTTGGCATCAGCGTGGATCCGGCGGAAGTGGTGATTGTTCCCGGCGGCAAGCCCATCATGTTCTTCACGATTCTGGCGCTGGTTGAGGAGGGCGATGAAGTGCTCTACCCCAACCCCGGGTTTCCAATTTACGAATCCATGATTCGATTCGTGGGCGGCAAGGAAATTCCCTACGGTCTGCGCGAAGATCATGACTTTGACGTGAACGTGGACGAAGTCCTGGAGAAGCTCACCGATCGCACACGCCTGGTGATCATCAACAGCCCGCAGAATCCCACCGGCGGAGTGATGGAGCGCGCCGAAATCGCGCGCCTGGCGAAGGCGCTGGCGGAGCGCGATGTCTTTGTCCTCTCGGATGAAATTTACGACCGGCTAATTTACGAAGGCGAGCACGCGAGCATCGCGCAGTTCCCGGGCATGCGGGAGAAGACCATCATCCTGAATGGATTCTCGAAGACCTACGCCATGACCGGTTGGCGCATGGGCTATGGCGTGATGCGCGCCGACCTGGCGAAACAGATTACACTGCTGATGACCAACTCGAATTCGTGCACGGCCAGCTTCACCCAGATTGCCGGCGTTGAGGCGCTGCGCGGCCCGCAGGATTCCGTGGATAAGATGCGCGAGGAGTTTCGCCGCCGCCGCGCCGTGATCGTCAATGGGCTGAACCGCATCCCCGGGTTTAATTGCCGCCAGCCGCACGGGGCGTTCTACGTTTTTCCCAACATCCGGCAAACCGGCAAATCATCGCGCGTGCTGGCGGACGCGCTCCTGGCCGAAGCCGGCGTGGCCTGCCTCTGGGGCACCGCCTTCGGCGACTGGGGCGAGGGATATCTGCGATTCTCATTTGCCAATTCGGTGGAGAACATTCAGAAGGCGCTGGAACGAATTGAAGGCTGGGTTAAGAAGAACTTATAGGATCGGTTGATCTAGCCATCGGGTCATCGGGTCATTGAAAAGCGTGTAGCCACGGTCGGTGATTTTCTGACTGCCGGTTCTTCCCTGTGATCAACCTCGCGTCAGTTGTGCGCGCGGCCATGGTGTTGCGCACGAGAAGAGCCCACGCGGGACAACACTGTTTATGGCTTACTTAGACTCTCTTGGGGTTTGCTCCTCATTGTAAGGAGTCGGTTCGCAGGGTAGAGGTAGAACCATATTCCCCCTTCTGGCATCCAAAACGGCAGAGGAGGAATGAGCCATGCGCACACTAATCGGGATGACAACTGTTTCTCTTTTGGCATTGGCCCTGGGAGCGGCGGGGAAGAACCCGCCACACAACGATGTCTTCACCGCGGGACCGCCGGACGAATCGCAATTGGCCCAAAAGATCCGGCACGAGCTCTTGATGTTGCCGTACTACTCGATCTTCGATGACCTCTACTTTAAGCTGGATGGCGGCGTGGTGACGCTGGAGGGCGCGTGCCCTCCCGAACCACCCTATGACATCCATAAGGACGCCGAGAACGTGGTGAAGCGCATCAAAGGCGTGACGCAGGTCATCAATAACATCAAGCTTCTGCCGCTGTCGGACATGGATTGGCAGATCCGTCGGGCCGAGCAGCGAGCCATTTACGGCATTCCGGAGATCGGGATGCGGTACGGTAACCAAGCCTTACCGTCGATTCACATCATCGTCAATAATGGACATGTAAGGCTGGAGGGGGTAGTGGACAACGAACTCGATGACACCCTCATCCGCACCCACGCCAATTCGGTGCCCAATGTTTTCTCCGTGGATGACGATTTAGTTATCCAGGATCAGGGTAAGAAGAAGCCGGAATAGACCTAGCCCACGACCGATCTTGAAGCGTGCCTATCACGCCAGCAACTCGCGCTGGCCGGCCAGGCGCAGATCACGATCACGGGCGAAACGCTGAATTCCCGTAAAAATTGACTCCGGGTCGAGGTGGGCTTCGGCGATGACCTCCGCCTCCATCCCGCCTGTGAGCCATTGATTGTCCCAATCAGACGTCAGCGAGAAGGCATCCGTCAGCGGTCCCAGGTTGCGGATCGGCATTACCCTACGCGTTCCGGTGCTGACCACCATCAGATCGTAACTCGCCCCGGGCGGAAGCACCGAATAGCGATACTCCTCGGGTTGCCGGTCAAACAGTTCCTCGCTGACGGCGGCGATGACTTTCACATTGATTCCCGCTGCTTCGAGGCGCGGCAACACGCTGACCAGATTGAAGGTGGAACTGGAGCCCTGCACCAGCACGTAACCTGACCGCGGTTTGCCGGGCGCGAAATCGCGAATGACATAGAGCCCCTTGGCCGCGGCTTTCAGATCGGGATCGGCGAACTTGCTCCGGTCGGCCACCTTGAAATCAGGCCGCGCCACCTCAATGGAAATGATGCCCACCTTGGGGTCGCGAGCGGCAATCTCCGCGGCGGCAAAATAGCCCGGCGCCACGTCGTTGTAATCCCAGAAATTCAGGTGGATGGTCTGGCCGCGCGGAAACAGCTTCCACACTTGCGTGGCAAAAATCCCAAAGTGGGTGCGCGCGTCGGCGGCGGTTTCCGGCCCGGAATGGGCGGCGAGAATATGCAGAACGCCCATGCGGAAGCGGCTGTCCTGATTCTGCTGGCTCCAGACGCGGGCCGGCGTGTACATGAGGGGCGTAAACGCCCCGTAGGTGCCGCTCATCGCCCACACCCCGGCGAACTGATGGGGATCAACGCTGGCGCTCTGGCTGATCAGTCCGATGGCGGTGGAAACGTTGCCCGCTTCCTGGATCGCGGCTTTCAGGCGGGTGCCCAGCGGATTGGTTTCGGGATTGTAATGCCCCCACAAACTGCCGTGCTCCATGTTGATGGACTCAGAAAGGTCGGCGGCTATCGTGAAGAAGCGATTATCGGTGACGTAGTTCATCCACCTGATGATTTCACCGATCGCCCGCCGTGTGCCCGCCATCTCGCCGGGCTTGCGGAATAGGGTGATCGGCACTGATTTTTCGGCGCCGGAAATTCGATTCGTGACCGTGACCTTTTGCGGTTCGGTGGGAAGATTCTCGACGCGGAGGCGTTCATCGAGGAAAGGATCGCGGTGAAGATCAAAATGCACCGGGAAGTCGTCCTTGACGGTGTCGCCGATCGCCACCAGCCGGTCGGCGAGCCAGTCTCCCAGGCCGTTGCGGTCAAGCACGGACATGACGACATCCATATTGGTCTTGAAATGGACGAGCCGCTCGCGAGGATCGGCCACCGGCCCCTTGCGAATGCCCTCGAAGGTCACGCCGTACTGCTTCTCGAAGGTGCTCGCCAGCGCCACAAAGTAGTCCGAGTTCATCTTCAGTGCATATGGATGGCTGGGATAACTGATGAGTTGTTCGCCGTACCCCGGAATCTTGCCGTCCACAGCAGCCGGCCAGTACCCCTTGGTGGTCAGGCCGATGACGATGATGGGGCGGCGGTCCTGATCGTCCCAATCCTCCATGGTTTTAAGCGCGGAAAGAATCTGGCCGTAGTCATTGCCATTCGAGAGCGTCAGAACATTCCAACCGTAGGAAGTCCACTGGTCCACGAGCCGGTAAGCGTCGAACTTGCGGTCAACCACGCCGCCGAGGAGCACATCGTCGATACCCGCATTGTTGTCCGACAGCAGGACGCGCAGGCGCTTGCCCACTTGCAACGCCAGGGCCTGAGTCTTGAGTTCCTGCGCGTGCCCTTCGGTCAAGGCGAACTCACCTTCCAGCGCAATCACCTTCAGGGAGCTGGGGGCGCCGACAATATTCCAGAATGCCGCTTTACCTGCCGAGCTGGCAATGCCAATTCCCGACGGGCCGCCGTTGACGTCGTTGGTCACATCCACGCTTTCCGCATGGCCGGCGAGCGCTTTGATGCCGCGCAGCTTGGCTTGTGCGAACAACGGAAGGTCAGCCAGGCCATGATCCTGGAGGAGGTGCTTGAGGGCGCCGGCGTTGCGGCGGAATCCCAGGGCGTCAATCGGCAAGATCGCGACGTTCGGGTCCGCGTGGTAGCGCCGATCGCCCGTAGCCTGGAATCTGCGTTCCAGGGCCTGACCCATGATCATCCACAGCGCATAGCCCGTGGGGATATTGTGGCCGCCGGCGAGCATAAATTTGTCGCAAAAGGGGTGCTTCGGACGCCGGTAATCGTAGCGCAATCCCCCCAACTCCGGCCCCGCCAGATGCGCCGCCACGTTGTAGGGCGTGTACGCGAGTGGCCCACCCAAATGCCCCGTCTGTGCGTAGTTGCCCAGCAGCACCATGGTCATACAGGTCATATACCCGATGTCTTCCAACCCTCCCGGGCGGTCGATTTGCACGCCTGACGGCTCAACCGGCAACGGCAATGAATGCGCATGTATCGTCAAATTCATACCCTCCTGCATTATGTAATTTCAAGACCGCACTGCATCATAGACCCAATTGCCTGCGTGCGTAAACTCCCATGCGGAAGATGATGACGGGCGGGTGAGATCAGGCTCGAAGCAGTTCCACTCCGGCGGATGAAGCAGCAACTCGCAAGTTCTTATCCAAGGTCGCGATGCTCACTCCTTCAACAGGTCAAAACCGCCTCCCCTCCCCGATCAGGCGCCGGAGGGTATAACCCTTGGGCAGGCGGGCGCCCTTCCGCGTCTGGCGAATGTGCTCAATCACCTCTTGCGGCGAGCGTCGTGAACGCGGGCCGGCGGGCACGAGCATAGCAACATCCTTACCGCGCCGCGTGATGATGAATTCCTCGCCCTGTGAGACTCTCTGCACCAGTTCCGAAAGCCCGTTCTTTGCCTGAAATAATCCGATGATGCTACGCATCCGCCCCTCTCTCCAATGAGCTTAGCTAACAGTTTCGATAATCTTTACACCTCAAGCAAGAACAAACTCCCGGAGCAGGACCTGGGAGTACACCAGTGGAAGTTTACCGGCTGGGTACTGTCCAAAATGGCTTTGACACCATCATTCACCGCTACCGGTAGAGCCCGAAATGCATGGTGTAGATAGGCAGCGAAATGTATGCCAGCACGCCGTTCACACAGAAGGTAATCCAAAACCTCTGGGGAAGGTCGCGCCAGCGCACGATGATGAGGATGGTGGCGACGGCCACCCAGGGAACGCTGAGGATGGACGCGCAATCCAGCATCCAACCCACCACGTCCAGCCGCGCGAGATAATTCGAGATGTCCGATAATGCAATCGACAAGGCGTAGGCGGCGGGAAGAATCATTCCCACGACAGTGACAAAGGTTACAACCTTGACCAGAATTTGTTCCCGAGTCGGCGTCGCCATGGCGGTGGCCTCTCCCAGGCCTATCTATAGTGTAGCGCGTCCGACCCGCTTTTTTGGGGTCCGCAGCTCTCACCGTGCAAAATCTGCATATTTTGAAGACCAGCGACGGCTGCTTCGCCACGCTACTTTCGTTCAAATAACAGGGCAAAAACCACGGACCTCAAAAGTGGAGGCCTGCTACGTTAAATTTCCATTTGCCGCCATGAATCCCATTACTCTCGCACCCATTACTCGCGCATCTTGACGGCACTTTTTCCGGATGCTAGGCTCAGTAAACTTTTGGATCAGTGCGCAAGCCGGGAAAAGAAAACTTTGGCGGGGAGTGACCTGAATGCTGGGACCGGGACTCGAATCGTTTAAAGGCAACAAAGTGGTGATGGGCTTCCTGATCTTTCTGGCGCTGGCGGTGTTCGCGTTGGGCGATTTTATTGCCGTCAATTCTCCCGACATGACCGTGGGCGGCAGAATCTTCCTGCTGTCGTTCGCGGTCTGGCCGGTTTTTCTTTTCTTCTGGGTCAAGTCGGTCAGGGTCACCTTCCACACGGACGGAATTTCGTATCATTCCCTGTTCGGCGAAAAGGAAATTCGCTGGGATGCCCTGGAGCGTTTTGAGTACGGTGCGGTAAAGCAAAGTGTCAATTTCATTCCCGTGGGGACCTATTACCATATCAAGCTGGTGGGTACGGAAGGGAAAAAGCTGCGCCTGGGGAACCGGGTGGCAAGTCCCGGCAAAGTCGCCACCAAGATCATTGAGCAATCCCATCCCGAGCTTTTTCGCAAAATCGTGGAGCGCTTCAACGCCGATCAGGAGTTGGATTTTGGCGCCATCCGCGTGACCCGACTGGGCGGAGTCAAGATCAAGAAGTTTTTCGGCGGCTATAAAGAAATCCCCTGGGCGCAGGTTTCCAGTTGTGACATCCGGCAGGGCCACTTTTATGTCTGGTCGGTCGGCGAAAAACGCACGCGCGGGCCGCGCATCCGGCAGGTTCCCAACGCCTTCGTCCTGCTGAGCCTCTTGAATGCCGTTCTGAAGGCCAATAAGTGACATAGACTCCGGTCAATGAAATTCCTCCCTTTGAGGAGCCAGGAGACTCTTACCCATGCTGGGCCAGGAACTGGAGACTTACCAGGGGAATAAGGTTTACATGGTGGGGGCGGTCTTGCTGGGGGTGGCTCTAGCCGCTCTGGCGTTCATTGCCTACCACAACGGCCGGCATAACGACATTATCTTTGGTTTCCTCGCCTCCCTCGCCATCCCTGCATCCCTTTTTGTTTGGCTCAAGTCACTTCAAGTCACTCTTCACTCAAACGGCATCACCTATCACTCGTTGTTCGGCGAAAAGGAAATACGCTGGGATATGGTGGAACGCTTCGTTTACCAGGCGATTAAGCAGACTTCCCATGGCGCTCCCATCGGAACGAGCTACCTCTTCCGGCTGGTCGACTCGGACGGCAACAAAATTCGCTTTGGGAACCGCATCGAACGCACCGGCGAGCTGGCCGCAAAACTCGTCAACCTGACCACTCCCGAGCTTTACCGCAAAGCCGCCAAGCTGTATAACCGGGGAGAAGAACTGGATTTTGGCCCCATCAAAATGAGCCGGCCTCACGGCCTCAAAATCAAAGAGCTCTTCCACTATAAAGAGATTCCCTGGGAACGTGTCTCCAGCTATGCCATCCAAAAAGGGAAGGTCTACATCGGGGAGGTGGGGAAAAAACGCCCCAGCAGTTGGAAGGTACATTGTATCCCCAACGTCTTTGTCCTGCTGGACCTTTTAAAATACACGTTCCCCGCCGGCAATTCGGCGGCGAAGTGATCGGGGCGTCAGCCTCGCGGCCTGGCAGTGGGCCATCAGAACGCGGCCCGTGGATCAGCCTTCGCTGAGCGTGTTCGGGAAAGGAAGCAGGCTTTCGACGGGGACAAAGGCGGGGCGGGTTTGGGGTGAGCGCCAGTTATCGATCATGCCGACTTGCTGCACGCAGGAAACGGTGCAGTGCGGCGCGCAGGTCTTCTGGGTGTGGTACTCGTGGGCAAGGTGTTCGGGCGTGTATTTGGCGAGCGGGATGGCCGGAAAGCCGCGTTGCTGCGAGCAGTAATGCACCAGGCCGTCCTCGCAAATGTAGAGGTAGCGGCTGCCCGCGCGGCATCGCCAGTCATTCGCCTTGCCCAGGGAAATGTTTTTCTGAAACTGGTGGAAGCGCGCGTAAGACCTCTTACCCAGCTCCATGATTTCCGCGAAAAGCTTCTGCTGATGCTCGCCCAGGGGTTGAAGCTGGCCGTCGTGGTCATGCAGAATTCCCACCGTGCTCGTGAAGCCCAGTTCCAGCGCACGGCGCGCCACGGCGAGGGCATCGTCAGGATGACGCACCGGGCTGCCCAACACGGAGTTGATGTTCACCTGGAAAATGGCGTATTTCGCCAGCATTTGCAACTTGCGATCGAGCACCTTCAGGCTTTTCTTGGAAACCTCATCGGGCTGAACGTTGTCGATGGAAATCTGCAAGTGGTCGAGACCGGCGCGGTTCAGGTGCTCGATGCGCTGCGGCGTCAGCAGGTAGCCGTTGGTGATCATTCCCGCCAGAATCCCGTGGCGGCGAACGCGGTGGACGATATCCTCCAGATGCGGGTGCAGCAGCGGCTCGCCTCCGCTGATGGTAATGATCGTGGTGCCGAGCCCCGCCAGCAGATCGACGCGCTGGAACATCTCCTGCAACGCCACGGGCTTGGAGAAATTGTCAAATTCGTTGCAGTAGGTGCAGGAAAGATTGCACCGGCGAATGGGAATCAGGTGCGCGAGAATGGGATGGCGCTTGGAGGCAAGACCTTTGCCAATCATGCGCCACTCGCGCAGGCGGGTGTTCCAAAACCGTAATTTTCGCCGCAGAGCGAGATTCATCGTCTCTTCAGTGCTTCGCCGGGATTGATAGCGACATTTTCTCCCGGTTTCACATTATCTCCGGTGAGGCCTCTCCGTGGGTACGGAGTGCTGAAACCGCCAATTGACCGCCCGAAGCCTCCCGAACACGAAGGGTTAAGGTTAAGGAAATAAAGGGAAACTGGCAACAAGCATAGCTCGAATTGCTAAAAATCAATCTCGAAGTGCATTTTTGGGGCGCTCAGCGCCAAAGAGCCTTTAATCAGATTTTAACAAAGAACCCCAAAAACTCCCCCTGATGAGATTGAATAACCGGCGCGGATGCCTGGCGATTCTACTTCATTTTAGCGAAATATCAGACAAATTGTTCCAATCAAACAGGTTGCGCTTGTTTACGAAGGGGTCGGGGGCGTATCCTGTTGGGCTCGGAACCTGACTGCGCCCCGCTCCCACCGGCGGGGAGTGCAGGTGCGCCTAATCCCAGGTCGAGGTCCGAGAACTCGTTTCGAGGAGTTGATTGTGAAAGCCATTCCGTTTAACCGCGCCGCCCGCATGATCACCCGGGGGACGTGGAGTTTCTTGACCAGCCGCCCGCTGGTGGTTTCCTTCGAACTCACGCACTCCTGCACCGCGGATTGCCTGCACTGCGACAAAGGCAAAATCAAACCGGAGCCCGAAGGCCTGTTGCGGGCGGAGGATTATGGAAGGTTGCGCGGCCAGCTCAAGCCCATGGCCGTGCAATTGTCAGGCGGAGAGCCGCTGCTGCGCCGCGACCTGGAGGACATTGCGCGCGCCGTCAAGGAACCGAGCGGCCTGCCCTACCTCATTCTGGTGACCAACGGGCGCCTCTTCACGGAGGAAAAGTATCTGGCTTTGCGGGCGCTGGGGGTCAACCAGTTTTCCATTTCCCTGGACTTCCCTGACGAGCGCCACGATGAATTCCGCCAATCGCCCGGGCTCTACCGGCACCTGGAGAAACTGGTGCCCACGCTCGCTGCGCACGGGTTTGACGACGTAGCCCTCAACACCGCCATCACGCGCGAGAATCTTCCGGCGCTGCGGGGCATTTATGAGCGCGCCACCCAGTGGGGGGTCAGCATCTCCTACAGCGCCTACACCCCCTTGCGCACCCGCAGCATGGAGCACTACATCCAGTCCGAGGACGACCTGGCGCTGTTGCGAAGAACTCTCGACGACCTGCTGGCTCTCAAAGCCCAGAACGGCCGCATCGCCAATTCCGCCTGGACGCTTTCGGGCATTCACGACTTCTTCCTGCACGGCAGCATTCCCGGCTGCAACGCCGGCCGGCGCTTCATGGTGGTGACCCCCACCGGCGGCCTGCGCCCCTGCTCGATGTTCGAAAATACTTACACCTCACACCGGGAAATCCTCAAAGAATGGGTGCCCAACAACGACTGCGGCGGGTGCTACGTTTCCATTCGCTCCTACCTCGACGCTTCCTTCTGGACCCTGTTGAAGGACAACCTCTCTCAGCGGGTCTTCAGCAGTAATGGGCACGCCAAGGACTGCTGAAGGCAGAACGCAGTAGGCAGTAGGCAGTTGGCAGTCGGCAGCAGGCGGAAGGCAGTCGGCACGCAACTTTGTGCATCCCAGTAGCTGAAAGCTGAGAGCTGAGAGCTGACAGCTAAGAGCTCCTGACTGACAACTGACAACTGAGAACTGACAACCTCCCCCCTACACATCCACCGGCGTTTTCATGCCTTCGTTGAAGCGATTGGTGAGGTTGGCGGTGGCGATGGCAAGGACCAGCTCCTCGATTTGTTCGATGTTGAAGAATTTGCCCAACGTATCAAGGTCGGCGGGCTGAATCGCCGCGGGCCATGCGGTGAGCTGCTCGGCAAACTGGATCGCCGCGCGTTCTTCCTCCGTGAAAATATCGCGGGTAGACCCGCCGGGTTCCTTCAAGGCTTGCACTTGATCATCGGTGACGCCGCGCCGCTTCGCCGAAGCGGTATGAGCGCGGCTGCAATAGGTGCATCCGTTCATGATTGAGGTGCGCAGGTAGGCAAGCTCCTTGATTTTCGGGTCCAGCGCGCCGGGCGCCCAAACCTGCTTGTAGAATTCGATAAAAGGCGCCAAAACGTTGGGCTTGTGCGCCATCACCTTGTACATGTTGATGACCCGCCCCGCCTTCTTCTCCATGCCTTCGTAAATGGGACGTACCACTTCCGCCGCGTGTTCCTTCTCCAGCGGTTCGATTATCATCTCGCCTCCCGGTTCATAAATTTTTGAGTGCCCTGTTGGGTGAAATCATTGTAGCAGTTTACCCAGCGGAATCCCAAGTGAACGCGTATCGTGGCAGTGTCGGAATACGCAGCTCCGGCCTTGCGGTCAGCATGCGAAGGGATGGTTGGATTTAGCTCCGCGAGCCCTAAAACAGTAATTGAACGGCATGGCAGGAATACGCCTTGTGGTGTGACAGGGTGCGCGCCTCATGGAAAAGATTCACCACGGAGCGCACAGAGGCTCACAGAGAAGAAAACAGCCACAGAGAAGTGCGGCAGATCAACTGAGCACGGAATAACCATCGCGGCCGGTGCAATCCGATGTGCTCATCTTCTCGGTGAGCGTCTGTCCGCTCCGTGGTGCAATCTTCTTTCTTCATCAAAATAGTGACTGCCGGCTTGCGGGGTCAACAACTTCTCAGGCAATAACCGATAGGCCGTTGGCCGTGGAGCTGGACGAGTTGCCCGGGTTACCCTGCAATATCTGCTGAAGCGAAGTGAAGTCGGACTGGGCATCCGACAGGTTGCCGGATTGCAGATCTTGTCCCAACTGGGCAAACAATTGGGAAACCTGGCTCTGCTGACCCCCGCCCGAATGGTGGTGATGGTGGGCTTGCGAGGCCATGGTCTGGAAGTCCTGCTGGAGGGTGGAGTAGTCGCTCTGCGCCCCCGAGAGGTTCCCGGATTGCAAATCCTGAGCGAGCTGATTGAAGGCCTGGGCGATCGGACTGTTGCTTTGCGAGGCCGAGGTGGAGTTGGTTTGCGGCAGGTTATTCTCCAAGGTCACAAGGTCGGACTGCGCCGCACTGGTATTGCCGGACTGGAGGTCTTGGCCGAGCTGCTGGAAATCCTGCTGGAATTGTTGCATCTGGCTGAACATACTGCTGGTAATGCCGGACGTGGACATTCTGTTATCCTCCTGAACAATTGACCCATCGGAAACCTTATCGGCGCTTAGCGGAAAAACTTTAGCCCGGCTTGCGTTTCCTCGGCATTTCGATGAGAATAGCGGGCTTGAAAGTTCCGCCAAGGATTCGCTGTGCAACTGATTCCGCGTGACGAGAAGTTTTACGGCCTGTTCAACGAACAAGCTCAAAATATTCATAAGGCGGCCAAAATGCTGGTCGCCTTGTTTGAGAACTACCAGGAAATCGAACAGCAGGTTGCGGAGATCCGCTTCCTCGAGCACAAGGGCGATCAGATCACCCACACCCTGATGAAGAAGCTGAACCTGACTTTCATCACCCCCTTCGACCGGGAGGATATTCATGCGCTGGGCTCGGCGCTCGATGACGTTCTTGACCTCATCGACGCGGCCGCCACGCGCTTTATCACCTACAAAGTCAGGAAAGTCACGCCCGGGGCTCAGCAACTCGGCAAGGTGATCCGGCATGGCACGGAGATTATCGTCAATGCGGTGGCGCAGTTAAACCATCCCCAGAACATGCTGGAGTATTGCGAGCAACTCACCCTGCTGGAAGAAGAAGCCGACCGGATCAAAGGGGAATGCATTGGCCGCCTGTTTGAAGATTCCACCGATCCCATCGAAGTGATCAAGTGGAAAGAAATCTACGAGGTTCTGGAAGCCTGCACGGATAAGTGCGAAGATGTCGCGGACGTTCTGGAATCCGTGGTGTTGAAGGCGGCCTGAGGAGATCGGTAGTGACGAGTGAAGAGTGATGAGTGAAGAGTGACTAGCGGGCCTAATACTCTTCATTCTTAACTCTTCACTCATCACTTTTCACTCGCCGCTTGTCACTTGCCACTTACTTAAATGACCCCAATCGTTACCTTCGCCATCGTCATCGTCGTTGTCGCTCTCAGCTTCGATTTCCTGAATGGTTTTCACGATGCGGCGAACTCCATTGCCACGGTGGTTTCCACCCGCGTGCTGTCCCCGCGCGTGGCGGTTCTCTGGGCGGGTTTCTTCAATTTCCTGGCGGCCTTCACCTTCGGGACCGCCGTGGCCAGGACCATCGGCAAAGGGATGATCCGGCTGGAGGCCGTCAATCTCTATGTGATCCTGGCCGGCCTGCTGGGCGCCATCTTCTGGGATATCCTGACCTGGTACTACGGGCTGCCGGTCAGCTCCTCGCACGCTCTGGTGGGGGGGTATGCCGGAGCCGCGATCGCCAAAGGGGGGTGGGGCGTCATCCTTCTGAAGGGGTGGAGCAGGATGCTGGTTTTCATCATTGTCTCCCCCGCCATCGGATTTATCCTGGGAGGCGGGTTCATGCTCGCGGTTTATTGGATCTTTCGCTCCTGGCCGCCCCAGCGCCTGGACAAGCATTTCCGCAAGGTGCAACTCTTTTCCTCCGCAGCCTACTGCTTTGGCCACGGGTCCAACGACGCGCAGAAGACCATGGGCATCATCGCCGGGACTCTTTTCACCGCGGGAATCCTCAAGAGGTTTTACATCCCTTACTGGGTGGTGCTGATGGCTTATGCGGCCATTGGACTGGGAACCATGGGAGGCGGCTGGCGCATCGTAAAGACCATGGGCATGAAAATCACCCGGCTGAAGCCGGTGGGGGGGTGCTGCGCGGAGACGGCGGCGGCCATCAGCCTGCTGGGCGCTTCCATGGCCGGGCATCCCTGTCTCCACCACCCACACCATCGCGGGCGGCATCATGGGCGTGGGCAGCGTGCAGCGCTTCAGCGCCGTCCACTGGGGAGTGGCGCGCAGCATCATGTGGGCATGGGTCCTGACCATCCCCGTCGCCGGCGCCGCCTCTTACCTCTGCTTCCGGCTCATCCACATCTTTTTCCCCGCGGCCTGAGCGGACGCCTGGTGTGCGGGGCGGCAAGGGAGTCTGGGCATGACGCGCGCGCTGGCCATTGTGGAACGCCTTCCCGGTCATACGGAGGTGATGGGGTGCTTTGCCTCCTTGGCGCGGGAACTGGGGTACGAGCCGCACCTGTTCTTTGAGAGCCGCGACCCGTTCCACATGGTCGATTATTTCCGCTCGCGCCTGTCTCTGGAATCCGGCCAAATCCATGACTGGTCCGAAATCACCGACCTTGCCTCGCGCTTCGAGGTGATCCTTCTCAATACCTCCTACGTGTGGCTCGATTATCGACCCTGGCTGGAGCAAGTGAATGCCCGCCAACGCCTGATTGTTGTGCACCACCACCCGGAAGATATCGAACTGAATCCCTATGGAGTTTGCGTGTACCTGACCCCGGCGGCAGGCGGGGAAAAGTGGATTTTCCCGCTCTACTCACCACCCCCTGCCCCCCGCGAATCCGGGCCGGAGGACGCTGTCCGGCGCGAGGCCGCAGAACTCCCCACCCTGACCTGCATTGGCGCCCTGGAAGGCAAGGATATTGCCGGCGCCATGACTATTCTGCAAGCCGGCGGCAAGCTGGTGCACTATGAACGCTACCGGCGCGACGACTTCTCAGAGTACCCCGGGCTTTATACTCCCCGCGTAGGTCTGGGTGGCGTACAGTTCATGGCTTCGCTTTCCCGAGAACCCCAACCCGTCTTCATGTGGCTGCCGATTCTTCCCGATTCCGATTACATGGCATGCCGGCTTACCGGCGCCCTGACCTTGGGCGTCGATCTGAATGCGATGATGGTGATGCCTGCGCGCCTGCGGCAATTGTATGGATTCCCCGAAACGGCGGTGATTGCCTACGAGAGTTCGGTCATCGAAGCAGCCTGCATCGAGAAGCTTCGCGCCTCTCCGCTAGAGCAAATGGAACGAACGAGGCAACTCTACCAATGGACTGCCGAGCGATGGAGCAAGAACCTGGAGGTCTTTCAATCCCTCTTGCGGCAGTGATCGTAGGGGGACGGCCTGCCAGTCCATCGTTGCGCGTTGCCCCAGAATCACACGGGTAGGGCAAGCCCTACCCCTACGTCCTGTTCGACCGGCGGAGGCGGAAAGTTTCCGATCTCGCGTGGACAATCGAGACTCGCTGGGCGTAGGATGGCGCCGGATGGACCTTGGGAATTAAAACGGAGTCGGCGCAAGAACGGGGGGCGCATATGGTTGAGCGGCGAGGAGTCCACGCATTGGTTATGATCTGTGCGGTTTCGCTGCTCATGGTCAGTTCTTCATCATGCCGACGCCACCCGAGAGCGCAGGCAGGGGAAACCACGGCAACGGCTCAAGCGAACCTGCCACCCCTCACCCTGCAACAAATCCGCGAGCTTGATCAGAAGACCTTTGAACAATCTTTGCCCCAATTGCGGGACGCCATCAAGCGCCAAGGTTCCCAACCTGCGGCGGACCCGGAAACGTTATCGGCCATAGCCGCGAAATTGCGCCAAACCAGCGAATCTGTCCCCGATTATTGGCCGGCTGTTCTGGGATTCATTCCCTTCGCAAGTTCCCGGATGGCGCCGGACGCCCCGACGCCGGGGCAGCAACCCAGGCTTTTGAGCGCGATCGTTTCAGTAGGATTAATGAGAGGAATCCGCGAAAAAGGCGTCACCATGCTCTTTGACAGCGGTGACTTGGGGAATGGCGAGTTTAGCAATTGCCGGATCATCTTCACGGCCAGCCCGGTTCGGCTGACCCATGCCGTGTTCAGTCAGTGCGCTTTCGAGCTTCCCACCACCGATCTACCCAACCCGTACGTCAAAAGGGTGTGCCGGATATTGCTGGCTTCCAACCTGGAATCGGTCGCCATCCCCACGCTGTGATGATGCCCACGGCGAGAGATGGGAGCGCGGGAGCCGGGTCCCCTGTCGCCAATTCATGGGTAGTGAGATCCCTTAACTCTCGCCGGATGGCAGTGGATCGTCACGGCGGGGTTTGGAAATGGCGCAGGGGGAAATTGGAGTTGATTTGGCCACCGAAATGGGTGGCGCAAGGTGCGTTCGCAAGGGCTGAATTAGGCACCAAACTCTGCATCGTGTATGCGGATTCTTCAGTAAGTTACTTATTTTTCATGGATATGAAAGGAAACCCCTAGGTCCTTTATTTTCATACACATCGTGCCAAAATTGCAAAAACGACCAATTGCCCGAACTTTTTATCCTTGTTTTCAATAAGTCAAAAAAATGAGGCTCAATTTTTTTCTTTTTTTTGATTTTTACTTGGAGGGCAATTCGCTAAACCATTTAGACTCAATGGAATGAGTTTTTGCAATTTTTGACCTTGAAGAATAACCCGCTTTTTTTCTGATACATCGTGGCATTGGTTCAACCATTACTTTGAATTCCCGTTCGCCGGCCGCCCTCAGGACCACCAGCGCACTTCCATTCTACTATCGATAGGCTACAAAGTCAAGAAGATTGTGGACGCATTGCACCCTTACTTTTTGAGTTTTGCCCTTGGCCTTTTGACTTGTTCTTGCCGCCTCCGGGCGCGGGGCTCCCCTTTTCTGCCAGTCGCAGCATGGCCTTGAGCAACGACTGATACACCGGCAGGAACTCCGGGGCGGATTTCCGAAGCGCCGCAAGGTGGCGGTGGATGGTTGTCCAATCGCCGCGCACGGCGGGGCCGGTAAGCGCCCGGCGGGGGCCCAGATCGGCAAAACTCCGGGCCGTCTCCGCAACAATCTGCTGGAGCATGGGGCGGGAAATTCTCTCCGGCACGCCCGCCTGCTTGAGCAGGCTCGCCGCCTGGGCCATCAGGGTGACCACCGTCGGACACACGATGAAGGCCGACAGGTGGTAGAGCGTCTTCTGCCCGGCGGGGATGGTAAAAGCGACCCCCTGGAGCCGCTTGACCCAGTCGCGAGCCACACGCAAGGCCCGGCGGTCGCCCTCGATGGCCCAATAGCAGGCGCGTAGGCTCCGCCCCCCCGCCGGGGGACTCGGCACCGTCTGATAGGGATGAATTGAACCCACGGCCGCGCCGCGCGCCTTGAGAGGATCCAGCGCCTTGCTGGGCAGCGACCCGCAGGTGTGAAGCACCACCTTCCCTCGCCAGGAATCGCGGCCATTCCCCAACCGGGCGAGCTCCTCTGCCACCGCGGCGACGGCGGAATCCGAAGTAGCAACTAAAACCACGGATACGGTCGACAATTGGGGATCGGAGAGTCCGGTGGGAATTCCCATGCCGATGAAACGCGCTGCCCGCCGGGCCCGCGACGGCCGGCGGGCAGCGATGAAGGCAACCGGCACCCCCGCTTGACCGAGCAATCGGCCCATCGCCTGACCGATGCGCCCCGGACCGATGATGGCAACGTTCGAAAGTGCGTTAGGTGTGGACATATCAGGTGTCTGGGGCGACCGAAAGTATAAAGGGTGAAGGGTAAAGTTTAAAGGGTAAAGGTTAATGGGTGAAGGCTAAAGGGTGAAGGGTAAAGGATAAAACGTAATTCACCAGATTTTACCTTACGCTTTAACCATTAATCTTGAAACTTTACCCTTTAGCTCTTACCCTTTAACCTTTAAAATTCACCTTTCAGACTTTACCTTTTTAGATTTTACCCTTTCGAACGAGTGTCTTTTTTACCATGTCCTAGTCATTTTTACACTCAATTCTGCGCAGAGGTCATCTATGAAACCCTCCGGATCGGCGCGAAATGGGCGATAAATTCAGGCAAAAGGGGTTGGCCGGTTTCCCAGAAACCGTTTGGATGGTTGCTTGCACGGGCGCAAGCAAGGGGCCAGACGAGCATGAACGAGCTTTTTTGCAGAGCGTTTCTCGGCGCTTTCCTTTTTCTGTACTCGGCATTGTCGCTTGTTCTGCTGGGTCGAGGGATTCACGAGACTCTGCGGCGCGGGCTCATGAGTGCTCGACTCTTCAGGACGCCCGACTTGGTTCGGGCGTCCTTTTTTTCTCCTCAAACTGAACGCAACTAATTGAAAACGTGTCATAACCAGCCAAAATGTCCGATCGTAAATCGGAAGTGCGAATTTTCACTCGGGCCTTTACAATTTGGCTCTTTGTGCCTTGGTTTTCTAATGAGGAACCCCCAACCCCTCCCCGCGAATGTCATTTCCAACCGCATCTGCTTCCTCCTCACCCCCTGCGCACAGGCAACGAATACGAATAACCCGCATCAAATCAATTGGTAACCGACGATAACCGCCGGCCATGGGATCGGGCGAGGTAGGGCCGGTAGTTTGGAAACACGGTTGCTATGGAATTAGTGAATGTATTCTAGGATATAAACTAACTTATACATTCCGCTAATTTGAACTGCAAGGAAGGGGTTTCCGATGCCAACTAACGATCCCAATAAAGTCCGCCGCTGTGAGCGCAAGCCCAAGAATATGCCCATCAGCCTCGTCCTGGAGGACGACCAGACCAAGTTGGACGGTTCAGCGTTTACCCTTGACATTTCCCTGCGGGGCGCGAGTATTCGGACCAAACTCGCTCTCTTTCCCGGCGAAGCGGTGGGAGTCGTTCCCCGAGGGGATATATCTCATGCCATCCCCGCCCGTGCCGTTTGGGTACGGGAAGACGAGCGCAAGTGGACCTACGCGGGCCTCGAGTTCCTGGACACGGAAGCTGCTTAGACCGGGGCGCCGACCCGCGGAGCCGCCAGCCTACCCGCCGGGGCTCCTTTGCCGGCCAGGGGACGAACTGTCGTCCCCAGAGCCTCCTTTGAAGCTTCGGTGTGCAATATTCCCTGCGAATGTATTTTCTTCTAACATCCCCAATATTCTTATATGCAGATCAAAGCGGATGAGATAGAGTAACTCCCGGAATTTCAACGAGCGAGCTACGCCAAGGTCTGGCAAGAACTCGTTGAGAGCGCACCCATTCCGAATTGGGCAGAGAATTGCTCACAAACGGATGATGCAGAAGTCATTATGCCTGAAATGGTATGATGTGGTACAATAACCAGGAAGGGAGGACCTGCCGATGCCAACCAATACCCCCGCCCCAGCCCGACGGTTTGGGCGCAAACCGAAAACCGTACCCATCAATCTTGTAATCAACAGTGACCACAAGTCGGACAGTGATGCTTTCACTCTGGACATTTCACCCCACGGGGCGAGTGTTCGAACCAAACTCACGCTGGTTCCGGGAGAACTGGTGGGAGTCGTTCCCAAAGGCGAATACTCGGTTACCATCCCGGCTCGCGCCGTCTGGGTCCGGGAAGATGAGTGCATGTGGACCTTTGCCGGGCTGGAGTTCCTGAACAACCTGGAAGTTTAGCGCCAGAGCCGCAAGAGAAAGTCAAAGGGCAAAGGTCAACAAGGGTGTTCAAGTCAGGGCTTAGAAGTTATCTCCCCTGACTTATAAGGTTTGCAAGCGAAAGTCTGCATCCTTACACACCAAGCCTTCCACGCTGCCCGGCAAAGGGCCATTCAAGACAAAAATCCCTTGACGAATGTGCTATGATTTAAACGCATATACCCTGATGCCAGTCGGGGAAGTTTGGGTTTCTTGAGAGGGGATACTCCAAATCTCGCGCGGGAGTGTGCCCGATGTCAAACCCAGAAATGACCATCAGAAATCTTCGTCGGTCAGAACGCCTACCAGCAACGATCCAGATTAAGCTCGTGTTAGATCCCAAGAATTTCAAGGCCGATAACTCAGCGATTACGACCGACATTTCCACGAACGGCGTGGGCGTTCGAACTACGCTCTCGCTAGTTTCAGGACAGTGGGTGGGATACATCGATAAGAGGAAGTTCCCCTATGCGATCCCTACTCATGTGGTTTGGGCGAGGGAAGATAAATACAGCCATTGGATCTTTGCGGGACTCAAGTTCTGAATAATATACTTTTAAGAAGCTACCGTCTCAAATCTCAAATTGAATCACTGCCGCGTAAGCCTCCGGGTTGACAGTGGTGGCAGGATGTGGGAAGCAAAGGGAACTAATTGATGTTCGCGGTCAGCTTCCGTGTCATTGTCTTCGCCGTGCTCCCAGCGGCGCTCCTGATTTACATGATCGCACTCTCAAACACAGGCCGAGGCCAATAAGAACTTCAACGCACAAATATCACACTGCCTTCTCCCGAAGTCCCTTGATGCGGTCGCGCAACTGAGCGGCCTTTTCGAACTCAAACTGTTTTGCCGCCTCGCGCATGCGCGTTTCCAGCGTCTTAATCAACTCCACAAGCTCGTCGCCCGAGGCCGCGCCTTCGTCCTCGCTTTCGAGCGGCACGGTGACGTAATCAGCTTCCACAATCGCCGCCAGCGACATATCGACGGGCTTGATGATGCTCTCCGGCGTGATGCCATTTTCCTCATTGTACTCGACCTGCTTCGAGCGGCGGCGATTGGTCTCTCCAATGGCCTGCTGCATGGAATCGGTGTGCCGGTCGGCATAAAGGATGGCTTTGCCGCGCAAGTGGCGGGCGGCGCGCCCCATGGTTTGAATGAGCGCGCCGGCGGAGCGCAGGTAGCCTTCCTTGTCGGCGTCCAGAATGGCCACCAGCGATACTTCCGGCAGGTCCAGGCCCTCGCGGAGCAGGTTGATGCCAATCAGCACGTCAAATTCGCCGCGCCTTAAGTCGCGCAGGATTTTGACGCGCTCCAGCGTCTCAATTTCCGAGTGAAGATAGCGGCAGCGCACTCCCACTTCCGCGTAGTACCCCGCCAGGTCTTCGGACATGCGTTTAGTGAGGGTGGTCACCAGGACGCGCTCGTTGGCTGTGGCACGCAGGCGGATTTCGCCCAGTAGATCGTCAATCTGATTGCGCGTGGGCCGCACCTCCACTTCCGGATCAATCAATCCGGTGGGGCGGATGATCTGCTCCACCACTTCCCCGCCGGTTTTGGTCAGCTCATAGGGCCCGGGAGTGGCGGAAACGTAAATCGACTGGCCCACGCGGTGTTCAAACTCCTCGAATGACAAAGGCCGGTTGTCGAGCGCCGAAGGCAGGCGGAAACCGTATTCCACCAGCGTGGTCTTGCGCGAGCGGTCGCCTGCGTACATGCCTCGAAGCTGCGGAACTGTCTGGTGGCTCTCATCGAGGAACATCACGGCGTCCTGGGGGAGATAATCGAGCAGGGTGGGAGGAGGCTCCCCCGGCAGCCGGCCGGAGAGGTGCCGCGAATAATTCTCGATGCCGTGGCAATAGCCCATTTCATTCATCATCTCCAGGTCGAACATGGTGCGCTGGTGAATGCGCTGGGCTTCCACCAGCTTGCCCTGCTTCTCCAGTTCTCCCCGCCACCATTCCATCTCGCCCTTGATATGATCGATGGCATCATCGCGGCGCTCGGCGGGCAGGACGTAATGGGTGCGGGGATAAATGGGCAGGCGGTCGAGGGATTGCTTGACCTGGCCAAAGAGGGGATCGATTTGGGCGAGGGATTCCACCTGCTCGCCCCACATCTCGATGCGGTAGGCGTTGTCCTCGTAAGTGGGATATACCTCAATCACATCGCCGCGCACGCGGAAGGTTCCGCGCTTGAAATCCACATCGTTGCGCTCGTACTGGATTTCCACCAGCCGCCGCAGAATATCGTGCCGCGATATTTTCTGCCCCTTTTCCAGCAAAACCAGCATGCCGTAATAAGCTTCGGGCGAGCCGATGCCGTAAATGCAGGAGACGCTGGCCACTATCAGCACGTCGCGCCTCTCGAAAAGGGAGCGGGTGGCCGACATGCGCAGCTTGTCGAGCTCCTCGTTGATGGTCGATTCCTTCTCGATGTAGACGTCGGCCGCGGGAATATAGGCTTCCGGCTGGTAATAGTCGTAGTAGCTGACGAAGTACTCCACCGCATTCTGGGGGAAGAAGTGGCGAAACTCGTGGTAAAGCTGCGCGGCCAGGGTCTTATTGTGCGCCAGCACCAGGGCGGGGCGATTGAGGGCTTCCATCACTTTGGCCACGGTGAAGGTCTTGCCCGAACCAGTAACTCCCAGCAGCACTTGATGCTGCCTGCCATCTTCAATTCCACGAATCAGGTCGCGAATCGCCGCCACCTGGTCGCCCCGCGGCTGATATGAGGAGAAAAGTTTAAAGTCCATCACCCCATTATAAGGTGTCAGGTGCGAGGTGTCAGGTGCCAGGATCGAAACTGGAAATTCGAAACTGGAAATTCGAGACACGCAACAAACGCCGCGCGCTCTGGCTCTTGAATCCCCCTTGTGCGAATTCCGAATTTCGAGTTTCGAATTCCGAGTTTCGAATTTCCATTTTCCATTTTCGAATTCCGAATTCCGAGTTTCGATTTTCTATTTTCATTTTCAATCTTCCAATTTCCAGATTGGATTTTCAGCCCTGGCACCTGACCTTCTGACACCTCCCGCGCGAATTGTGTTAACATGGAAAGCTTGTGAGGGCGTCAAATTCCTACATGTGAAGGACTGTGACTCATGGATCAAACCGGCTCGCGGTTAAGCTTGAATGTGCTCGGCGTACTTATATTTTCTGGACTGGTAACGGGAGTGCTCTGGGCACAGGCGCCCACCCCCCCGGCCGCACCCCCAACTCCAGCGATAAGCCCGGCGCCTGCCCCTCCTGCCCCACCGGCGGTAAGCCCAGCGCCGGCCGTGAACAAACCCTCAGAACCTACCCTTCAGGTTGCGGAGCCACCCGCCAAAGTGGTGCTCAAAGTCGGCGGCCAGGAATTCACCAAGGGCGACATTGACGCTTTGATCCAGTCTTTACCCCCCCAGGCGCAGCGCGCCATTGCCAACCAGGGGAAGAAAGCCCTGGGAGATCAGTACGCCCTTTACGTGATGCTTTCCCAACAGGCTATCCTCCGTCACTTAGACCAGACGCCCGAGTTTGTTCAGAAGTTGGCGGTCCAAAAACTGGTATTGGAAGCGCAAGCTGCCGGTGAGGAGATTAATCACACCGCCACGGTAACACCGGAAGAGGTTCAGCAATATTACACCGCCCATGCCGCCGACTACGACGAGATTATGGTTCGGCAGTTCGTCGTCCGTAAGAAGCCCGCCGAGGCCAAGACGGACCCCACCCACCCGGCTCCGCTGGCGACCCCGGGACTTCCCCCGGAAGAGGCCAAAGCCCGCGCCGAAGCCCTCCGCAAGGCAGTCGTCGGGGGTACCGACATCAAGAAGGTCATGGATGATTTCAAAGCGCCGGGGACAGTGATCATCGACCCGGAGCCCCGCAAGATTCACAAGGGAGGCATGCCCCCGGAGATGGAAAAAGTGGCCTTCGCCCTGAAAGATGCCGAGGTTTCTGAGCTCCAGGACCTCCCCCAGATGGTCATCTTCTTTCAAGTCACCAAGCATGTGCAACCTGAGTTAAAGGACGTCACCCCGGAGATTGAAAAGACCCTGCACCAGCAAAAGGTTGATGCGACGATGGCCGAGATCAAAAAGAACGCTGCGGTGTGGATGGATGAGGAATATTTCGCCGGCCCTCCCAAGCCCCCGGCTCCCCCCACTTTGGGCGCACCCGTAGCGCCGCGCCCTGCACCCACGGTCACAGCTCCCGCCAAACCCTGATCTTCGACGCAAAACGCGGAAGGGAGGGGTAGTTAAATTTCGCTCGATGGACCGGTGGTTTTCAACTTCCGTACTTTGACTCCGGTCCTCGTGGGTTTCCGCAAAGAGAAGCTCAATGATGGTTGGGAGAAACTCCTTATGACCATTGAGACTTCACCGCGCTGTTATATAATAAGTTAACAACTGAAGAAAAATCCGGCGAGTGGTGAGGCTCGAAGCACCCAAGGCAAGTCGCATGCCACGGTGGACTTTAGTTTTAATGAGGATTTCAACAAGTCTGTTGAAAAGGTTGTGGAAAAGCCCCGCAATATTACGGTAAGGTTAAATTCCGAAACGGGTTTTAACTCTTTGCACCAACTTGGAGCAATTCCTGTAACGAAAAATAAATGCCAGGACGCAAGAAACTCTTCCCTTGGCAAATGAAGTGCCCCCTGCGCGACTAAATGAGCGGCTGGGGTTTCTTAAGTTTGACTTCGAAGACCTGACCTTCCTGTTCCAAGTCCAATTCTTTCCCATACGCTTGGTGGTTGGGGGCGGTAACCGACAGAACTATCTTCCCTTTGTTGATGCCGGTTAGTTTGCATCGGCCTTCGGTGTCAGTCTTGGCATTGTAGGTGTGTGAATTGAACTTCCAGGGCCGCGCGGGACCGGCGGGCTCCTTAAATTGCAGGGTGACGCGCGCTTGGCTGATCGGATCACCGGTAGCGGCTTCCTTGACGACCACGACTATATCAACGGGTTCGTGACCTACCCTCGGGTCCTGAGTCTGGGCGTAGGTTGAGGGGTTGAGGCCGGCGGAGAAAAGAAGGCCGGCGGCAAGCCCCGCTACCACGAGGTATTTGGAGTGCAGTGCCGACAACATGGAAAGTTGGAACCTCCTGGGTGAATCTCTTTCGAAAGGCCGCAATGGCGCCGCTCATCAGGATTCCCGCTGATGTGTCCAGGAATCCGGCGGGCGGCGCGAACGCAACTTCCTGCCGATTAAAGCGCCTTTTCACCACCTATCATAACTCATGTTGAGAAAGTTTGGGGGGGCGCAGGGCGGTAGCGTCGAAGAATGATATTCGTCCTCTTCGGGGAAGAGGAGGTCAATCAGCTCACTGTTTTCCCGCGTCGGTTTTTCCCTTTGCGCCTTTAGCCTGCGCTTCTTTTTCTGCGATCGCATTGTTGACGAAGATGAGCCGCTCTTGGGCCTTCGCCGCCAGATTGCTTTCCGGGAACTTGGTAATCACCGCCTCGAACGCGTCCTTTGCCCCCTCGAGATTCCCGTCGTATTGCATGTCAACACCCTTCTGGAAATAGCTTTCGTCGGTATCCTTCAGTGCCGACACCTGTTGCTCAAGCGATTCAACCTTCTTCTCGAGTTCGGCATTGCGTGCTCTTTCGCCAGTTAGTTGGTCATCTTGCACAACCGCAAACCCAAAGAAAATCGCAATCAAGACCAGAGCCGCTCCAATGATGATGTAATGGCTTTTCATTGTTCTCTCCTCGACAGGGAAAACTCCAAATACGCACGTCTTTTTCCCAGCTCATAATACACCCGAGGGAAACCAAAAGCTTGCAGAGGGAATGCTACAGGGCGCCGGGGAGAAGGGGCGCGCTGGGAGAGACGCCTGCACTGCTCAAGCCGCGCCCGCCACGGGAGCGTGAACCGGCCGCGCCAGGCGCCTTTGGATGGCGAAGAGAATAAGGGCGCAAATTCCCAATTGCAGGGCAATGGCCGCTAGGACAAAGACCGGATAGCGCGACGGTCCCTGGATTTCGCCAAACAGCACGTAGGGCATCAACAGGGTCAGCAGCTTCATCATCGCCGCCGGCGCATAAAGAACCGAGACCACCACTCCCACCAAGGTGGCCGCTGCGTTATAGAAAACCAGAAAAAGCATTCCTTTGGCCACCGGGTGCTTCATCCGCGTGAGCAGACACCACTGGAGGAAAAGGATGTCGCGCACCGTAAACACCAGGAAAGCCGCGAAGGCCAACGCGGCATATTTCAATACCCATTCGCCCAGAGGAATTGCCGCACGCAGCCCCCAGGCTTCGGCCGTCAGCGTGGCATAGCCGAGGATCGCCGCCACCACCAGCAACGGCAAAGGCAAACCGCCGGAGGAAAAATAGGATCCCTCGCCGGCTTTCCATTTGCGCCACCAGATTTTTAATTTTTCGGGCGGGTTGAGCGCCGCCACGCCAATCACGAAGAGGAACAAGGCATTCCAGCCCACCGCATACGAGGCAATCTCCGAGGCGAAATAGTAGGCATGGTAAATGTGTACCGGAACTGGGTGTAATTGGATGGAGTGGGTGTCCAGAAAGGCGTAAAAGAGAAGATTCCAGAAAGCCACCAACCCCACCCCTTGCCAGCGCGAGAGGAGCTGAATCTGCGGGATGTCCCGTTTGAGATTGCGCACGATCATCAGGACCAGCCAGGCGCCGAGCAGGGCGTATAGAACCAGGCTGAGGATCGCCCAGGGAACACTCCTGCCGAAAATAGTTGGGGAAGTGTACCCAACCCAATCTTGAAAGCCATGGAGGGAAAACAAGGCAGGCACGACGCTGATGGCGGCAAACCCCTTGAAAGGGCTCCCCGCAAATGCCTTCATGAAAAAATAAGTGGCGATCAGTCCCGACAAGATCACCGCCCCGGAACTGTTTTTTTCCACCAGCATGGAGAGCAACAGGGCCGCCAGGCTATAGAAAAGATTGAAGGCGACAAGCAGAACCATGGAGCCCAGCACCGCCACCGGGCGAATGCCGCCCGCCAGTCCCGCCACCAGCGAGAGGGGCAGCGTGCAGGCAACAATGAAATAAGCCACAATCGGGGCGCCCAACAGTTTGCCCACCATGATCTCCGCCGGCGTGAGGCGCGTGATCTTGAGGAAGTCAAAGGTCTTCAGTTCCCGCTCCCGCGCCACCGACTGCCCACAGGTGGCCACGGACCAGACTCCTAATAAAACAAACTGCGAGCCCAGCAGCCAGGTATAAAAATCACCGAGGAAGTCGCGAGCGTGCCCCTTATCCGCAGACCAACAACCCATGGCAATCAGCACGCAGACGATCAGGGTAATGGCCGCCGCCATCGCTGCGCGCGCCATGCGGAGGTCGGAGCGCACGTAGAGAATCAGCAGGGGATTGCCCCAGAAGCGGAGCACTACGTCACCTCGTTGTGCGAGAGTTTCAGGTAAAGATCCTCAACGGTTTGTTTAACTTCTCCGAAATTCACTACTTTCACGCCGGCCGCGACCAGAGCCGCCAAAATCTCCGCCAGATCCTCTTCCGAGCCGGTGGACTTAAAGACCGCTTGCGCATCCTGAACCATGACCCCGGACAATTTCGGGTTCCCCTCCAGAACCGACCGGACCTGTGTAGACCCGTTGCCAAACCAGCCTACGCGCACCACGCGCCATGAAGATTCCGCCAAAGAAATTTCCGCGAGGGTCCCGCTGCGGATCATCCGGCCTTTTTCCATGATGCCAATGGAGGTGCAGAAGCCTTCGAGTTCGGTGAGGATGTGGGAGGAAATCAGCACCGTGGCGCCGCCGTCGCACAAGGAGCGCAGCAAGTTGCGCAAATCCATCCGCGCCTTGGGATCAAGCCCCGAGGCCGGCTCGTCGAGCAGCAGCGCGCGGGGTCTGTGGATGATGGCCCGCGCAATTCCCAGGCGCTGCTTCATGCCGCGCGACAGGCCCCGGATCATGGCGTCGCGCTTCACTTCCAGTTCCACCTGGCAAATCACCTCGTCAATGCGCGGGGGGATTTCCGCCTCCGGCATCTTGTAAGCATGCGCGAAAAAATCGAGGTACTCCCAGACTTTCAAGTCCTCATAGACGGAAAAGAAATCGGAAAGATAGCCGATGAATTGCTGGGCGCGCTCGGGGTGCGCGTGCACGTCCACGTCCGCGACGGTAACATGGCCGTCAGTGGGCTCCAGCAGGCCACAGGCCATGCGGATCGTGGTGGTCTTCCCGGCGCCGTTGGGCCCGATCAATCCGTAGATTTCGCCCTCGGGGATGGAAACATCGAGCCCCTCCACCGCCACCAGATCATCAAATTCCTTGCGCAACCGGCTCATCGTGATGACAGCGGACAAGTGTCCTCCCTCTTGCTTGTCGGAACCGAACGGCGATGATAAGTACAGGTCCCGGCACAGAGTCGATCTCCTGAGTCGGGCGGTTCACCAGGGCGTGGCGCTAGGTCGCAGACTCTTTTCCGGCTTCGGCTTTTTCCATGGCGGCGGCCGGCTTCACCGAATCACCCACCCATTGAAGATAATTTCTCGAGCCCTCGATGATCGGCAGGCAAATGATCTCCGGCGTGTGATAACTGTGCAGGCTGGAAATGGCCGCCTTGATTTCCGGAAACAATTCGCGCGTGCTTTTGATGAAAAGCTGGTACTCGCGATCGTTCGAAATTTTCCCTTCCCAGCGATAGATGGATTCGATGTGCTGGGTGATGTTAACGCAGGCCGCGAGTTTGCTCTCCACCAAGTGCCTGGCGATCTTGCGGCACTCCTTCTTGCTCGCCGCAGTAACCAGAACGACCACCTTGTCGGTCACGGGACCTCCCCTCGGCCATGCGTTGGCCGAGAAACACCTTGTTGCAATGAACTTGCCAGAGAAGATACAATGAGGGCAGCGCCAGAAGCAACCCCCTTCATGGGGGACGGTGAGTCGATTTGTTGCGCGCGCGCCTTCACGCCGCGATCATTGCGAGGGGAACGCACCACTACTTTCCGAGGTGTACTGTGCGGACCATGAACGATTTGAGTTTTGACACCAGCACGCTCTATCGCAACGGCATCCTGGCGCTGCTGCTGGTGGCGTTTGCCCTCCTCGTCCATAACATTTTCAGTCAGAACGGATATATGACCTCGCGCCGGCAAAAGAAAGAGATCAATACGCTCCAGCAAAACATCCGGCAGCTCAAACAGGAAGACGAGCAATTGGATAAGGAAAACCGGGCTCTGCGGTCAGACCCTGAGGCCATTGAGGAGAAGGCCCGGGGAATGCACCTGATTAAACCCGGTGAAAAGGATTACGTGCTTCCGGGCACCTCGCCTGTCCTCACCCCTCCACCCCACAACCCTGCCACCTCTCCCCAGCCTTAGAGGGTTGCGAAGCGATATTGCGCATAAATCTTCCCTTGGCGAGCCCGCGTTTTGAGGTGTATGTTTATGGCCAGGGCTGAGGAGGACACAAACCATGCATCTGTATTTCATCGTGCGGATCAGTATGCTCTGCGCCGTGTGCGGGGCTCTGGCATTGGAGGTGGGTCGGGCCGGAGAAATTCCCCAGGTGGGCCAGAGAGCTCCCCATGTCAATCTCCCGTCGCAGGACGGCAGCCGGGTGAGCTTGAATGAATTTCATGGCAAGTGGGTGGTGCTTTACTTCTATCCCAAGGACAACACCCCGGGCTGCACAATTGAGGCTCACAACTTTCAGCGTGACCTTGCGAAATATGAAGAAAAGGACGCGGTGATTGTGGGCGTCAGTGTCGACTCCAGCGCCAGCCATCAGGACTTTTGCACAAAACAGAGCCTGACGTTCAAGCTGCTGGCGGATACGGAAAAGCAGGTCACGGCGGAGTACGGCTCGCTGCGTGACAACGGGACGGCCGCGCGCAACACCTTCCTGATTGATCCCAAGGGCAAAATCGCCAGGGTGTGGACCGGCGTAAAACCCCAGGAACATAGCGAAGAAATACTCGCCACACTCGGTGAATTGCAGAAAAATTAGACGGGTGCCGGCGGGGCTGGAATGAAGCGTAGGGGCGGTTCGCGAACCGCCCATACGCTTCCTCCTCGCTATTAATTCACCACCCCCTGCAGCGGGCTGGAGGCCGTGGCGTAAAGCTTTTTGGGCATGCGGCCAGCGAGGAAAGCCTGGCGGCCGGCCAGCACCCCGTTCTTCATCGCCTGGGCCATCAGCACGGAGTCCTGCGCCCCGGCAATGCCGGTATTCATCAGCACGGCGTCAGCGCCCAACTCCATGGCGAAGGCGGCGTCGGATGCGGTGCCCACTCCCGCATCGATAATCAAGGGAACCTGCGTGATCATTTCACGCAGAATGCGAATGTTGGCAGGGTTCTGAATGCCCAGCCCGGAACCAATAGGCGCGCCCAGGGGCATCACCACCGCCGCGCCAGCATCAATCAAGCGCCGCGCCGCAATCAGATCATCATTGGTATAGGGCATCACCACAAAACCCTCTTTGGCGAGTATTTCCGTGGCTTTGACCAGCTCGAAGTTGTCCGGAAAGAGAGTCTTTTCATCCCCAATCACTTCCAGCTTGATCCAGTTGGAAAGCCCCACCTCCCGCGCCAGGCGCGCCGTGCGCACTGCCTCGTCTGCGGAATAACAGCCCGCCGTGTTCGGCAGGATGAAGAGTTTGGTGCGGTCGATATAATCCAGCAGGGATTCCTTGCTGCGGTCGGTCAGATTCACGCGGCGGACGGCCACCGTCACGATCTCCGCGCCGGAAGCCTCGTGCGCCCGCGCCATCTCCTGAAAGCTGCGATACTTTCCCGTGCCCACAATCAGGCGCGAATGAAATTCCCTTCCCGCAATCCGCAGGATATCGTTTTCCATTTTTTCACCTCATGGTCGATTCTAGTCGGCGGTCGGAGAAATTGCAATTAAGCGAATCGGCCCATCGGATCATCGTGTCATCGTTATCGTCCTCCGCCCTCTCGTCTCCCAGGCTTCATCGCATCGTTGACTCACTCCCATTAACGCATATAATGCCAGAGCATGATGCAAACGAACCCGAGTAGTCCTCATCCTGATTCCTCCCACCGTTTCCTGGTCACCGGCGCGAAAGGATTCATTGGCGCCTGGATCGTCAAGGAACTGGTGGATCGCGGCGACCAGCCGTGGGTTTTTGACATTGACACCGAATCGGCCCGCCTTGCCGCGCTTTTAACCCCGGAACAGATGCCCTCCGTCCACATGCTGCAAGGCGATATCACTCAGTTCAAGGACGTGGAAAGCGCCATCGTGGATCAGGGCATAACCCACGTGCTTCATTTGGCGGGAATCCAGGTTCCCTTCTGCGCCGCCGACCCCTTGCGTGGCGCAATGATCAATGTTGTGGGAACGCTCAACGTTTTTGAAGTGGCCCGCCGCCGGCGCGATCTGGTCCGGAGCATCGTCTATGCTAGTTCCGCAGCGGTCTTTGGCCCGGAGGAAATGTACGGGGGCGTTACCGTTCCGGAAGGAGCCCCGCTGCTGCCCGGGACGCACTACGGCGTCTTCAAGCAATGCAACGAAGGGAACGCGCGCGTCTACTTTTTGAATGACGGGCTTTCCAGCGTGGGAATTCGCCCCGGGACCGTCTACGGCGTGGGGCGCGACCGGGGGATGACCTCCGGCCCCACCAAGGCCATCAAGGCCACCGTGATCGGCCAGCCTTACACAATTCGCTTTACCGGTGGTTTGGACATGCAGTACGCCCGTGACACAGCCCGCACTTTTATTCGCTCGGCGGAAGCGGACCTAACAGGAGCGAAGGTCTACACACCGCGGGGCAATGTGATGCGGATTCATGAATTCCTCGCCACCCTGGGGGAGATTCTGCCGACATCACGGGCGCTGATTAAATCGGAGGGCAAACAACTGCCCGTTTCATACGACTTTGACGACAGCACTCTGCACAAGGATCTGGGGGAAATCAGTCATACTCCGCTGGAAGACGGAATCCGCGAGACGGCCGCGATTTTTACGCGGCTCAACGTGGAGGGAACACTCGATACCAAAGACCTCGAGACCTAGGGCGAACTTTCCAGGACCAAACAACAGAATCTGTTATTTTGAAATTTGGAGCGATATCCATGCCCATGCCGAACGCGAACCCCAACCCGGAGCAGCACCCGCCCATGTTTGCGCCGGGGACTTTGCTCCCGGTTTTTCTGGTGACCGCCCTCTTCCTCTTCTGGGGCATTGCCAGCAACTTGAACGACATCCTGATTAAGCAATTCATGAAGTCGTTTGAGCTGCCGCGCTACAAGGCCGCGCTCATCCAATCGGCGTTCTTCATGGGATATTTTGTGGTGGCCGTGCCCGCCGCCCTGGTGATGAAAAGGTTTGGGTACAAAACCGGATTAGTGATCGGTCTGTTCCTTTATAGCGCCGGGGCCTTTCTTTTCTGGCCGGCGGCGCTGATTGGGAAATATGCATTCTTCCTCTTTGCCCTGTTCGTCATCGCCAGCGGCGCGGCCTGCCTGGAAACCGGGGCAAACTCTTTTATCGCGGTGTTGGGCGCCCCGCAATATTCGGAACGGCGGCTCAATTTCTCCCAGGCCTTCAACCCGGTGGGCGCCGTTTTGGGAGTTCTGGTGGGCACCATCTTCATTTTTTCAGGAGTGGAGCTGAACAATCGGCAAATTGCCGACCTCAAAGCGGCGGGCAGGTACGCAGCCTACCTTCACCACGAGACCCTCCGGGTGGGACCTCCTTACCTCGTTCTGGGCACAGTGATCTTTATTTGGGCGCTGCTCATCCTCATGACCAAGTTTCCCAAGGTTGCGGAAGAAGCCGAACCCGCCGAGAGCCGCGACCATGGCAGAGCCCGCGACCTCATCCATTACCCTCATTTCGTCCAAGGAGTCATCGCCCAGTTTCTTTATGTGGGAGCGCAAGTGGGCACCTGGAGCTATTACATCCAATACATTCAGGACTACACGCATCGGCCGGAGAAGTTCGCAGGATATTTTCTGACGGGGACTCTCGTGGCCTTTGGACTCGGAAGGTTCTCCGCAACCTATCTCATGAAGTTCATACCTCCCACCCGGCTCATGGGGATATATGCCATCATCAATACGATGCTCGTGGCGGTGGCAGTTTTATTTCCGGGCTGGCTGGGCGTGGGGGCGGTATTCCTGACCAGCTTTTTTATGTCACTCATGTTCCCCACCATTTTTGCGCTGGGCATCAAGGAACTGGGCCCGACCACGAAGGTGGGCGGCTCCATCATCATCATGTCGGTAATCGGCGGCGCCCTCGGGCCGCTGGCCATGGGTCTGGTTTTCCAAGCCACCCACAGCATGGCCGTGGCCATGCTGGTGCCTTTGGTGTGTTACATCTTCATAACTTACTATGCGTTTTATGGATCGCGTGTGCGCGTGCCGGAATTGGCCGGCGTTAGCGCTTGATCCGCCATCTAATGAAATAAAAAAAATTCGCGGGACGATAAGAGAAGGCGCCGCCGCGGGAGGAAACGAAGTGGCCATCATCGAACCTCGGGAACTGCAGGAAATCGCCATCGTCATCCGACCGGAGAAAGACAACGTGGCAGTGGTGACAGCGGATTTCATTGACAAGGACACGCCGTTGAAGCATGCGGGGCAGGTCCTGACGGTATCGGGCCGGGTGTTGCGCGGGCAAAGCTTTGCCATTAAGCCCATCCGCCGCGGCCAACCCTACATCACGCTGGGGGATCCTATTGGACTCGCTTCCCGCTCCGTCAAGCCCGGCGATCCCATTGATTCCAGCAACCTGCAATCCCGGCTTCCCCGCTTGACACCCGATTACCGGGACAATCCACGACGGCCGGGCCTCGATCCCAAACTTTCCTCGCTGACGTTTGATGGCTTCGTTCGGCCCGATGGTGAAGTTGGGATTCGCAACCTGGTGGGCATCGTCACCTCGGGAATGTGCTCCTCCACCGAAGTACGCGAGATCGCCATGCGCGCCAACCGCGAGATTTATTCGCGGGAAAAATTCCCCAACGTTGACGGCGTAGTTCCCATTATCCACGAGGCCGGATGCGGCATGCCCGACGGCGAAGCGGTCACCATTCTGAATCAACTCCTCACCAACAGCCTGCGCCATCCCAACCTGGGCGCCGCCGTTTACGTTGACCTGGGGTGCGGAAAAACCTGCGTGGAATGCTCCGCGCCGGTCTTCCAAAATACCGTCACCGATTACAACCGCCGCGTCGTGAACCTCACTATTCAACAGTTGGGTGGAAGCGAGAAGACGGTCGAAAAGGGCATGGAAGCCGCGGAAAAGCTCCTTCATTACGCCAACCAGTTCAACCGCCAGCCGGTTCCCATCTCCAAGCTGATCGTGGGAACCGAGTGCGGCGGTTCCGACCGATGGTCGGGAGTAACGGCCAACCCGGCGGTGGGCGCGGCCGCGGACATGTTCGTGAAAGCGGGGGCCGCGGTATTCCTCCCGGAAATTCCCGAGCTGCAGGGCGCCGCCATGCTCGACCTCGTACGGCGCGCCCGCACGAAAAAAGTCGGCCACAAATTGATGGGCGCCCTCCAGCGCTATGAGGCCTATGTTCGGAAATTCGGCGATTATTTTCGAGATAATCCTTCTCCTGGCAATATCAAAGGCGGGCTCTACAATATTTACCTGAAGTCCAGCGGGGTGAAGGCCAAGGGCGGAACCTCCATCGTGGAGGACCTGATCGAATATGGTGAGTGGCTGGGCGATCGCAAGGGCCTGTACGTGCTTTATACTCCAGGCTACGACCAGATCTGCACGCCTGCCCTTTTTCTGAGTGGAGCACAGGTTGCACTTTTTACGACCGGCCGCGGAACCGGCATCGGTTGCGCGCTGGGCCCGGTGATGAAAGTGGGCACCAACCCGCAACTTGCCCGGTCCTACGCTGATCTTGATATCAACGCCGGAACCATCCTGGAACGTACGGAGACCATTGAAGACGTGGGCCGCAGGATTTTCCAGGAAACGCTGGATGTGGCCTCCGGGCGCAAGCTGACCCGCACCGAACAGATTGGCTACCATCACGAGTTTAAGATCTGGGAATCGCTCTGGCCGGCCCTCTGATTCCGGCGCGAGTCAAACCCGTTTTCGCCGCCTATGACGGGCCAGAGTTCTTGTCACTGGAAGACGCTAGATGGAGTTGGATGGCGTTAGAAGGATGTGCCGTAATCTGAGGAAGATAGGGGATAGTTGCGGGCGGCACTGCAAAAAGCGATGGGCCAGAATTCGTGGCGCGGGCTGATGCTTGGACGCGGGGACAAAAAATCAGTTTTACTGAAAACTAAGGAGTTAGACGGCGGGGGCGAAAAGTTAGGTCACTATCGCGTAAGAGTACTGTTATCATCAAAACAGCAAAAACATGGGCCAGAATTAATGGCACGCGGTTTTTGGAAAGTGGCCGTGACGATGGCGAAAACGATGCGCGAAATGACAACACTGAAAGTGGTGCCAAGAACGATACTCGAAATGAGCATAAGAAACGAGTACGTAAAGTGAGTATCGTGAAAGGATGTGAAATAAACAGACTAGCAAGACGGCAAGAGAACAAACTGACAAGGTGAGAAAGACCCAAAGTGCGAAATGCCGGAGGCCGGACACCCAGCCCGGCCTCCGGTATCAGGAACTATTTCGACTCAACAGCTTTGAGCTTTTCGGCCAATTGGTTGCCGATACTGATGAGACCTAACAGAGACTTCCTGGCCTTAACAGACCCTCCCAAAGCCAAGTCATTCAGCATCGGGTACTGTCTTAAATGTGCGTTGAAACCATCGAAACAAACCTTGCTTCTCACGGGTGCTGGTCGTAACCTTGAAACATGAAAACCGAATCGAACCGCGATAGCCTTGAAGCGCTCAAAAGCATGTTAGCTGAAACTGACCTATTGCTATCCACAACTGACCCACTGCCTGAGAACCGGACGCCACGATGCCGGGAGTTGCTAGGCGCGGCGCTGGCGCTCACAGATAACCTATTGAAGCAAGGCACGGTATCCCCTGGCGCTGCCTTAGGGCATAAGGGTGGAAGCGCTACAGCGCGACGCCACGGCTCAGAACACTACCGCCAGATGGCAGCCGCACGTAAGACCCTTGGTGGTGGAAGACCCCGCAAGAAAACTCAATAGCCTCACCCGCAAAAGACTTGTAGAATAAGCCCCCTGAAAACGAAAAAGCCCGGCGCGATAGCCGGGGCTTCTTCGATGGGACCTAGACACCCTCATCGTAAGCCCTTCCTCGCGCCTGATGCAAGGGGAGCGATGGCGAATGATTTTGGGTTTCTGCCAAAAGATTGGCTGGAAGTAATTAAGAAATTTTCAGGAGTGCCCCGTGGATTATCAGAGGCGGAGCTTCATAATATCGTTGTGCGCCTTTTCGGCGCGGAGCCGATGTCCCCCGATATGGCAAGACAGATCGTAAATCACCTTCGGACTTATGGAATCGGATATCCACCCACCGAGACGCAAATCCCAAAGGGGAATAAACTTAACCAGATTACAGAACAACTAAGAACACTTCGATTTGAATCCGACATGACAGTTGAGGGACTAGCGGAAGGGGTTGGGTTACAGGTACGCTCCGTCTATCGCCATCTATCTGGAAGGGTAAAAATAAGAAAGTCCAACCTAGAAGCCTACAGCAAGTTCTTCTCCAAAAAACTGAAACGTCAGGTAACGTTTTGAAAATGTCACTGACATTTTCTATGGCACCATGACTTTTTTCATTGCGTCACTGACGTTTCCGAAAAGTCATTGTCCCGGCAAGCCTCTCAAAAGAAAATCACCTTGAAAACAGAAACGCCCGGTCAGGGCTAACTGACCGGGCGTCATTAATTCTGTTTGGGGCTAGCTTGGTGCGCCGTAAGGGTTCCCACCTGACTCGGCGAGAGTTCGATTCTCTCTAGCTCCACCACGAATTCGAGGCACCCTATGAAAAGCACTCTCGAAGTGTCTAATCTACACTGCCGGTCCCCATCAAGTCAAGGCTGAAATTACGGCGCGTTGATTACAGGCGAATATTGCGTTTATTCGCCTGTAACACGCTCATTATAAACACAATCTATTTCTTTACAAACAACTATTGCTTGCTGTATTATGAAACCATGATGAGCGAAACAAAACCCAACCTGACAATGACTTGCAAGGATTGCAACCTAGAGTGCCAACGCTTCGGAAAGCACCGAAACGGATTGCGGCGCTTCCGCTGCCCGCACTGTGGGAAGACCTACACGGAGCCCCACACCAAGACGCTGGATGCCATGACCATTCCTTGGGACAAAGCCCTGCTCGCCATCCAACTATTGTTGGAAGGAAACAGTATTCGCTCGACGGAACGAATCAGCGAGCTAAACCGGAATACGATCATGCGGGTCCTAGTGCTGGCGGGCGAGAAGGCCGAAAAGGTCTCCGAAAAGATGATTCGCAACGTGCCTGTGAGTGATGTTCAATGCGATGAGATTTGGTCCTTTATCGCGAAAAAAGAAAAGCAGGTCAAGTCTGGTGACGACCCGACATTCGGGGATGCCTACTGCTTTACCGGCATCGAAAGGAACACCAAGTTGATTTTGACTTGGCACCTTGGACGGCGCACGGCCCGCGATACTGAGGCTTTCACGGAGAAGCTACATGAGGCCACATCGGGAAACTTCCAAATCACCACGGACGGCTTCAAGGCTTACCGTGATGCGGTTAGCTACAGCTTGGGAACCCGCGTTGATTTCGCGCAACTCATCAAAACCTACGCCGCCAGCCAAGAGGAAACCCGCTATTCCCCCGCCGAAGTAGTTTCAACGGAGGTAGTGCCAGTCATCGGAAATCCCAACCCGGACAAGATTTGCACGAGTCACGTTGAGAGACAGAATCTCACCATGAGAATGCAGATTCGCCGTTTCACACGGCTGACGAATGCTTTCAGCAAAAAATGGGAGAATCACTACGCGGCGCTAGCCCTGTACTTTGCCTATTACAACTTCGTGAGAATCCACAGCACGCTTCGCGTTACCCCTGCAATGGGATCCGGCCTCACCGATCACGTCTGGACACTAAAAGAATTACTGATGACCGCCTAAAACCCGCCGCCGCCCTTTACCTGCATGGTAGAATCTCCTCCGCATACATCAAACCTTGCTGAGCAGGAGCAGAAATGGGCGATACAATCGACCAAGCTAAAGACAAGGTTGCGGAGCTATGTGAATACTTTGCGACCAATCGCCAAGTGTTTATTGCGCCCGGCATCAACGAAGCTCATGTTCGTCAATCATTGATCGACCCCTTCTTTGAAACGCTCGGCTGGGATGTCAGCAACAAAGCTATGAGGGCACCTCAGTACCGAGAAGTTATTCCCGAAGATAGCCTGGACGTAGAGGGGCACCAGAAGGCACCGGACTATACCTTTCGCGTCGGCACCTTGCGGGAGTTTTACGCTGAAGCCAAAAAGTGTGCTGTGAACATTGGCACAGACCCCGCACCAGCCTTCCAGCTTCGGCGGTACGGATTTAGCGGCAAGCTTGCATTGTCCATTCTGACCAACTTTGAGGAACTCGGAGTTTACGATTGCACTATGCGACCGTACCCGAGCGACAAGGCGAGCCATGCCCGAATCCAGCACTTTCGCTTCGACGAATACCCCGACCGCTGGCGCGAGTTGTGGGATGTGTTTTCTCGTGAAGCTGTCTGGTCTGGGGCGTTTGACCAGTATGCCGCGTCCAAACGAAAACGCGGCACATCAGAAGTGGATGTTGAATTCTTAAAAGAAATGGAAAGTTGGCGTCTTGCGCTGGCCGGGAACATCGCTCTTCGGAACAAAGATTTGTCTTTTGTAAGCGCCCACTTAAAAACGTAGAAATCTGAACACAGGCCGGTGTGGGGGGGGCGAGTCATCATCATCGCCGAAGGCGGGCTTGGGTTTGAGCATCATCGCCGGAGGCGGTTTTTGCTTTGAGTATCATCGTCGCAGGCGCGTTGGGAAGCAGCGGGATTTGGTAGGATGAGTTCCTGGAGATGTAAGGAGGAGAACCCCGGTTGTTTGCCCAACCGGGGTTTTTCATTGGTGGCCCCGATCAAAGGACCTCCAAGTTCGTCAGCGAGAGTCATCCTGCCATGATCGTCGCCGGTTGTCCAGTGCCCTCTCTCGAAACCGGTGCCGGTTGCTTGTTCCGCTGTTTTTCGCCAGCGCGTGTGTCACTTTCCTCCCTGTGGCGCGGTGTTTTATCTCTGCCCTCACTGTGACCGCGGCCAGCGTTATTGCCGTCCCCATTGCCGGGATAAATCCCGCCGTCTCCAGCGCCGCGAGGCTAACCGCCGCTATCAGCAAAGTCTCGGCCTGGACGGGCGTCTCGATCATCGCCAGCGCCAACGCGAGTATCGACAGCGTTTAAAGGCTCGCGTGACAGATCAATCTTCCCTTGCTGCTTCCCCCTATGTGAATCTGACGGCGCCCCCGATTCCGCCACCGGCCGAAGCCCCGGTGGCGGCGGATTTTTCCCCGGGGTCGGAGGCCGAATATACAGCGAGCGGGGTCGTCTGTCAGATCTGTGGGCGCCGGGGGCGTTGGGTCAATCCTTTTCCCGAGGTGGAGCATGATTACTGAGGAACAAGTCGCTCAGATCCGTCACCTGTTTCACGCCGAGCATTGGAAAATCGGCACCATTGCGGCGGAACTGCATCTGCACCCCGACACCGTGCGCGCCGCGCTCGACACCGAGCGCTTTCGTAGCCAGCCCCGGCTGCGCCACCGTGTCACCGATCCTTACCTCGACTTTCTGCGCCAGACCTTGCAGCAATATCCCCGCCTGCGTGCCACCCGTCTCTTCCAGATGATTCACTCGCGCGGCTATCCCGGCAGCGTCAATCAACTCCGCCGCGTGGTGGCGGAACTGCGCCCGCCCCAAGGGGAAGCTTTTCTGCGCCTTCACACCTTTCCCGGCGAGCAAGCGCAGGCCGATTGGGCCCACTTCGGGGAGGTGGCCATCGGTCGCGCCCGCCGCCGTTTGTCCGGCTTCGTCCTCACCCTCTCCTACAGCCGCGCTTTGTGGCTGGAGTTCTTCCTCGACCAGACCCTGGAGAATTTTCTCCTCGGCCACGTCCACGCCTTTCAGGATTGGGGGGGAGCGCCGCGCAACGTCGCCACCGACAATCTCCGCAGCGTGGTCTTGGAACGCCGTGGCGAGGCGATCCATTTCCACCCCCGTTTTCTCGAACTCTCGGCCCACTACCATTTCGCCACTCGCCCCTGCCGCCCGGCGCGGGGCAATGAAAAAGGCCGCGTGGAGCGCGCCATTCAGTATGTCCGCCACAACTTCTTCGCCGCCCGCCCCTTCACCACCCTGGCCGATTTCAACCGTCAAGCTCTCGATTGGCGCCACCAGATCGCTCATCAGCGTCCTTGGCCCGGCGATGACTCCCGCACCGTTGCCCAGGTTTTCGAGGAAGAGAAGCCGCGCCTGCTGCCGCTTCCTGCGCATCCTTTCTCCTGTGACTTGACCACTACCGTGCGTGCCGATAAAACCCTCTGGGTCCGCTTCGACCTCAACGACTATTCCGTCCCGCCCCAGGCCTTGGGCCGGACGCTGACCTTGGTGGCTTCCCCCACCCGTGTGCGCCTGCTCGAGGGCGTCACCGAAATCGCTTCCCACCCCCGCTCCTATGACCGGCATGAACTCGTTGAAGAACCGGCTCACCATCAAGCCCTGCTGGAGCAAAAACGCAAGGCGCTCGGCTCCACCCCCTCCGGTCGCCTGAGCATCCTGGTCCCGGAAAGTCCCGCCTTTCTTCAAGCCGCCTTCGAGCGCGGCGAATCCACCGCTCGGCTTACCGTCCAACTCCTCCGCCTCCTCGATGACTATGGGCCTGCCGAACTGCGCGCCACCCTTCGGGAAGCTCTCGAGCGTCACACCCCGCGCCTTTCCTCCGTGGCCTTTATCCTGGCGCGCCGCCATCGTCAACGCCGGCAACGCGCTCCCTTGCCCGTCAATCTCTCGCGCCGCCCCGATCTGGAAAACCTGACCGTCTCAAATCCCTCTCTGGAGGCTTACGATGAACTCCGCCAAGATCCCGAGGAAGAACCCGAGCCCGAATCCTGATCTGGCCGCGCAACTGAATCATCTCGGCCTGCTGGTCACCGCCCAAGGTCTGGACGATCTCCTCGCCCGCGCCTCGACTCAGCGTTGGAGTCCCCAGCAACTGCTGGAAGAAATCGCCCGCTCGGAAACTGAAGACCGGGCTCGCCGCAGCCTCGAACGCCGCTTCGCCCAAGCCCGCCTCGGCCGCTTCAAACCGTTGGCCGATTTCGATTGGCAGTGGCCCAAGAAGATTGACCGCCCCTTGATCGAACGCGCCCTCACCCTGGACTTCCTCGCCTCCGGCCGCAATCTTCTGCTGTGTGGCACCAACGGGCTGGGCAAAACCTTAATCGCCAAAAACATTGCCCATGCCGCCGTGCTCGCCGGCCACTCGGTGCTGTTTCGCACCGCCTCCGATCTGCTCGCCGATCTCGATGGTGATTCCCCCGGCTTACGTCGCCGTAAGTTCCGCTTCTATGCCCGCCCCGCGTTGCTGGTCATTGACGAGTGTGGATATCTGGCTTACGACGCCCACGCCGCCGACCTGCTCTTCGAAGTAATCAACCACCGCTACGAACGCAATTCTATTCTGCTGACTACCAACAAGGCTTTCAAAGACTGGAACACTGTTTTCCCCAATGCTACCTGCATCGCGGCGCTGCTGGATCGCCTCACTCATCATGCCGACGTCACCCTGATCGAGGGCACTTCCTACCGGGTCCGGGAAAGCGAACTGGAAGCCGCCGCGCACAAGAAAAACTCCGAAAGGAGCCCCCGTGCCCACTGATCTTGAAACCTATCGCCAAACGCTGCTCGATCTCTATCTCCGCCTGCCCGATACACCCCGCCGGCTGAGCCGCTTCGACCTGCGTCTCGTCCGTCAACTCTGGGAGCGCCGCATCCCCCTGACGACCGTGGAAACAGCCTTCCTGTTAGCTTCATCCCGCCGTGCGGCTCGTCGCCCCGACGCCATGCCCCTCGGACCTATTCGCTCCCTACATTACTTCCTGCCCGTGATCGAAGAACGGCTCGCCCAACCGGTCCCAGAGTCCTATCTCGCCTACTTGCGCAGCAAAGTCCCCCTCCACTCCGCCACCGGCAAGACCGCCACCACCAGGGGCTGAATTAAAACCCACCCGGAAAACCGGCCTCTGTTCAAATTTCTACGTTTTTAAATGCGCGCCGACATCTTTGGACGATCTAAATGAAGCGGTACAACTGACCATTGACCGCGTGGTATTTCTTCGCATGGCGGAGGATCGGGCACTTGAACCTTACGAGCAACTTCTCAAGCTGTGCGAACGGCCTAATATTTACCCCCGGTTCATACGCGACTTGTGCCGCCGTGCCGATGAGAAATACAACTCGGGGCTGTTTCATTTTCAGAGAGAAGGTGGCGTATCTGAAGACCCTGATCGTATCACGCCGAAGTTGACAGTGGATGACAGGGCCTTTAAGCCAATCCTCGAAAGTTTGTATTTTGAGTACGGCTCGCCCTATCACTTCGGCATCCTGCCCGTAGAAATCCTTGGAACTGTCTATGAGCGGTTTCTAGGCAATGTAATTCGGTTGACTCCGAGTCATCAGGCCAAGATTGAGGAAAAGCCTGAAGTGCGTAAGGCCGGAGGCGTCTACTACACACCCGCCTATATTGTCGAGTACATCGTCAAGCACACTGTCAGCGAGCAGATTGAAGGGAAAAGCCCTGCCCTGCTGGCGGGAGACAGGGCTAAGCCGACGTTTCACGTTCTGGACATGGCTTGCGGGAGTGGCTCGTTCCTTCTCGGCGCGTATCAATGCCTCCTCGATCACTGTCTGAAGTGGTATATCGAGCACAAACCAGAAATCAATAAGAAGGCCGTCTATAAAGACCCCCGCAACGGTAATTGGCGACTGACGATTGAGGAAAAGAAACGAATTCTTACAATGCACCTCTTCGGCCTGGACATTGATCCCCAAGCCGTCGAAGTGACTAAGCTTTCTCTGCTGCTAAAAGTTCTAGAAGGAGAGACCGACCAGAGCCTTTCCTTAAGTCAACTTGCCTTCGGAGACCGTGCGCTGCCTAACTTGGCAGACAACATCAAGCGCGGAAATTCCTTGATCGGCCCGGATTATTTCACTGACAAATTGATTGCCGACTCTGATGAAATGAAGCGCGTTAACCCGTTCGATTGGAAGCACGGCTTCCCCAACGTGATGAATGCCGGGGGTTTCGATTGCGTGATTAGCAATCCACCGTATATCTTCACAAGAGAACTGATTACAGAATCCGAAAAAGATTACTATAACCAAGCATATCTGCAAACACAGTTCAAGATAAACACGTACCAGTTATTCGTTGAAAAAGGATTTCACTTGCTCAATGCAACCGGTCGATTGGGATTCATTATTCCGAATAATTGGTTGACCCTTGAGACCGCTTCACAATTTCGCCATTTTATCCTGAGCGAAACAAATTCAGTACAGATCGTGAACAGTCACGACAAGGTATTTGAAGGCGCAAGCGTCAATACGAGCATCCTAGTTTTTTCCATGGCAGGACAAAGAGAAGTAACCATATACGAATTGGCAAGTGGACAATTCAGGCTCGTAGCCAAGAACAAGCCCGATGTCTATTTGACTCTCCGCGATCACATAATCAATTATGAAGCCCAGAAATATTTGGGAAATGCAGACCTCTGCCAGAAAATCCTTCGCCAAGGTATTTCGCTAGAGGATGTTGCAGAAGTTAGAAATGGAATTCAAGCCTATACTGTTGGTGAGGGCACGCCACCGCAAACAGAGCAAATGAAGAAAGAGCGGGTCTACCATAGTTTGGTCAAAAAAAATGATAAGTGGATTAAATATGTGGACGGCGTCAATGTGGGTCGATACGCCCTTGGTTGGAGCAAGCAATTCGTGAAATATGGTACAAATCTCTCCAGACCAAGGAAGCAAGAGTTGTTTAAGGGAGAGCGTCTCCTAATCAGGCAAATACCGGCTGCGCCTCCATACTCTATTTTGACGAGCTACGTTGATGAAAATTTGGTCAACGACAACAATAGCATGATTGTGCTGAATCCTAAATCAGGTTACGGCCTCAAGTACCTGATGGGTATCTTAAACTCAAAACTTATTTCGTTCTGGTTTATACACTCTTTTGGCAAATTGCAGAGGAAAGTATTTCCACAATTTAAGGTAAACGAACTTCGTATTTTCCCGATTTACCCCATCAACCTTTCCGCCGCAGCCGAAAAATCTAGCTATGACCGCATAGTGTTGCTAGTAGATTCCATGCTTGCGTTACATAAACAACTTGCTTCTGCAAAGTCATCTGCACAGGGGGCCATCCTCCAGCGTCAGATTGACGCGACGGACGGGGAGATTGACCGGCTAGTGTATGGTATGTACGGTTTGACGGCTGAGGAAATCGATTTAGTGGAAGGAACTAGCATGAACCCGGCACCGTGATCGTCGCCTGTGCCGCTGATAACATAGGCGAATGAGCCTTTTTTCATCAACGCACTTTTAAGACACTACCCAGCATCGACATTACGGCAAGGGCAGGGAAAAGCAATGACTCAATCTGCCGGTCAGTGCGGTAGGTTTTGAGAACGTGTTCATGGAACTGATGAAGCATCTCCAGTTTGACGGATTTTTTGGACTTACGTGCTGGCATACTCACCTCCTTTGTGGATTAGGCGTTTCCCTCTGCCGGCCGCAGCGGGCAGCGCCGTCTTACGAAACTTATGCCGCTGTCTTTCCGGCCTCCCGCATGTCGCGCATGTCTCGCAGCGTGTTGAATAGCCGACGCGCGTTGACATACGTCTTGTGGGTCTTTGGGTCTTCCACCTCGCAGCCGTCAATGATAGCTTCCACCTGGCTGGAACCGATGCCGGGCAACTCGCCAAGAATCATACGGCGCGCCTCCGGGCGGCCGGGGCCAAGGTAAACGTCCGGTAAACCCATTTTTGTAAAGGGGCGCAATCGTTCCCGGCGACGTTCTCCCGGTGACTTCCCGGTAAAGTTTAGCTAGGTCCCCACGATGGGGAGCGATACGCTGCCAAGCTTCCGGATTTTATCCGCAGTGATTGCAATTGTGGAATCACCAATAGATCGGATCTTTGCAGTTGTTGGCTTCGGAGAACTCGCTCGGTACCCGCTCATGTCCCCAGATCTTTCGCCCGGCACGCTTCGGGCACCGAACAAAAAACTCGTTCCGTTCTCTGAAGTAGTGATCGATTGCCTCTTTCGCAGCATCTGTGGACGGGTAGTCACTGTTGTGAATGATCCCTTTAGCCATTCCACTGAAGACCGATTCGATTACGTTGAGGAACTGCGCTCCGGAGGGCAGGGGTGCGGTCTTCACGATGGGGAACCCGTCTTGATCTGCCTGCCGGTTAACTTCATCCAAATGTGAGAACAGCTTCTTCGATATGTGCCATGAGGCCGCGTCCCACGACAGATAAATCGTACGACAGGTGCGGTACTCGGCGCGCAATAGATCCGCCATCTTGATCATCTCCTCGGTGTTCTTTTTCAAGGAGTAAAAATGGGTTACTTGATTTCTGGAAAGTTCGAGCGCAGCCGTGAGGATCAACCAGCCCTTCGATTTTTGATACTGCGGGACCACATAATCCTCGCCGGGACCGACCCGCTTAGTCCCGCCCCTTTGCTTAATTGCAAATGGGCCATACTCGTCAATGGAGAAGAAGGCTTCATCACTTTTCAGGTTCGATAGGATTTGGTTGATGATCCCCACTTTGGCGTGGTACTCGGGATCACTGCTGGTAAGGGCAACCTTGGCCTTCCGCCATTTGAATCCGGCCATCTTGATAAAGGTACGTATGCGCTTCTTCGATGTGCCATGACCACTCGCAGCCATAATTCGGTAAAGATCATCCATCCTCCAAGTGGTGCGGTTGATCCCGTGGGCAGAGGGCGGCGAGTGAAGTACCGAAAAAAGGAACTGCTCGCGCTCTGGATCCGGTCTCGGCTTGGTCACCTTCGGCGACACGAGTGCAGTGAAGCCGTCGTTTGTAAAGCGGGTGAAGTAGCGGCCGATCGTCCTGCGCGACATCTGGAGACACCGAGCAATCACAGCTTTGCGGATGCCCCTCAGGCGACCGATAACTGCTAAGGCCTTCTTGCGATCGCGCAGTCGGCCACGCTTGATGACTCCGACGAGGTTTGACGGCAGATCGGCCCTGAATTCTTTTTCAACGATCCGCAGAGCCGCGTCACTATGGAGTAGTTCCATCATCCAGGCAGCTGCGGCCTGAGAAGACATCTGTTGCCCCCCTGCACCCACTGCAGCCTTCCGCGCTCGCACATGAGTTCGGACTGTCGATTCCCCGATATCGCATATGGGTATTTCGCTTCGAATGCGGCGCCAGATCTGATGCGCTGTGTGTCGCTGGTAGAACGGTGCTTTCAAGTCGTTTTCCAGGATGGCGTCGATGAACGGAATGGCCACCGCCATTTTCGGCCGCTTTCTTGACGTCACTTTCCGCTTCGGTGGCACGGGGTTCCTCAATGCCGCCCTAACGGTCCGACGATGCACTCGGTATTTTTGGGCGACACCGTTGATGGTTCCCAGCCCGTGTTCGTATTCCCGTCGAAGTCGTTTGTAGAGATGCATTCTGCCCTCCAATCATCCAGTTGGATTACATAGCTGTTATTCTTACTCAATTGGGAATAAGGCGACAAAGATGGTTGGAGGTTAACAGTTCCGAGCGACCCCGGTGCGAGCCGGGTTAGACGGTGGCGGCAGGTCGCCGTGTAACCAGCCACTGGTCGGGAAGCAGTTCGCCCAGTCGGTTCTTGGGATGGCTACTGATACGTTCGAAGATGTCGCGCAGGTACGCGAATGGATCGATGGTGAATCTTTTGGCGGTGGCGATCAGACTGGTCAGCACGGCGGCAGTCCGTCCCCCACGATCGCTGCCGTAAAACATCCAGTTCTTACGCCCTACCGCGACTCCGCGCAGGCTGCGCTCCGCGCCGTTATTGTCGATTGCTAAATTACCGTCGTCGCAGAAGCGGACCAGCGCCTCCCAATTTGACAACGTATAGGCGATGGCCTCTCCCTCGGGACTCTTCGGCAGCACCCGTGGCTGCTCTTGCTCCAGGTAGGCGTGGATGTCTTCCAGAATCGGTTTCGATTTCTCCTGCCGCAGCGCCCCCCGGCCCGCTCCGTCAAGCTTTCCATCGCGAGCTTCGCGCTCCACGTCATAAAGCAAGCGGATATAGGCCAGCATCACCGTTGAACGCATCAAGTCGGAAGATTGCGCCTCGAAAAAGCGCCGCCTCGAATGCGCCCAGCATGCCACCTCGACAATGCCGCGGTTGGGCTCCTTGTAGAAATGATCGTATCCGGAATACGCGTCGGCCTGTAAGAATCCCCGAAACTCCTTCAGGAACTCCTCCGGTCCGTCGCGACTGCGGTTGGGGGTGTAGTCATATACCGTGTAGGGATGGTCGTCATCCCCCACATACGTCCAGATTCGGCCCGTGCGCGTGCGGGGCAACGTCGGGTCCAGCACGGGGACCGGCGTGTCATCGGTTTGCACCGCTTTCGAGCCCAACACGCCCTGTTTCATCAGTTCATAGAGCGGGCGGGCGAGATCGGCGCAGGCACGCATCCAGTCGCACATCGTCTGGCGTGATATCTCCACCCCCTGGCGGCGAAAGATGTCCGCCTGCCGGTGCAGAGGCAAGTGATCCCCATACTTGCTCACCGCCACCTGCGCCACAACCCCGGCCCCGGCAAGCCTTTCTCGATCGGCGCCATGGGCTTCTCCGCAGTCACCACCGTGCATCCCTTGGGGCAGGCGTACTTCCGACACACTTCCTCGATGACCACCAGGGAGGCGGGCACAAACTCCAATCGCTCGCTGACCTCTTCCCCCATCCGCTTCAACTCGCCCTGGCATTGGGGACACTGGCGTGCGCCTTCCCCCAGATCATGGACCACCCGTTGCCGTGGCAAAGATTTCGGCAGCGCCCTCCGGCCATGCCCGGGACGCTGGGGCGTCAACTTCGCACCCGCAGGAGGCGCTTCCGTTTCGCCGGAGGCCGGAGGAGTCTTCTCCGCTCGGGCCATGATCTCGGCGGCAAACATAAACAACTGGTTTTCATCCACCCGCTCACGCCTCGGCCCATACCGCGCCCGCAGCAACTGCTCCACCCAATGTTGCAGTTGCCGCAGTTTCCGCTCGCGCTCCATCGCTTCCCCGAGCAACCCCACCACCATCTGCCGCAAGGCCGCCGGATCACTGGGGAGTTGGTTGGGATTAATTTCCACCGGCGTGTTTCTCCTCCGCCCGCTCGGCCTGCTCCCGCTCCACCTCCAGGTCCACCCATTCGTTCAGCAGTTCCCGGAAGCGCTTGTAGTTGGCCACCTTCCGTTGCATCCCCTCGATCTGTTCCGGCCGCACGAAACGCGTCGTGCTCTTCCCCCGCCAGGTGTAGCTCAACTGATAGTACGGCCCATGCTTCTGCGGCTTCTTGGGATCTTTGCAGCGGCACGCGGCCTTCCCGCACACGTTGTACTGTTCCCCCAGACTGCCCGGGTGCATCGGCCCCAGGTGGGTCAGACGGTGCTGGATGGCTTCGATGCGCCGCTCGATTTCGGTAAGATTCATGTCCGATATCATAATAAAGCTATCGGAATCTGTCAACAAAAAAATGCCTTCGCGATGAAAAAAGATTCAGGAAGCACCGGTCTCCTTCCCGGTTTTTTCCCGCTCTTCCTCCTTGTTCGCCGCCGGCAGGCTGTAGCGCTTGCGGCGCTTTCCCTGGCTCAAATCAATGCCCTCCAGCAGCACGGCCAACTCCCAGGCCGCGATCTCCCTCCGCCCGGTCTCCGCAAAGGGAAATTCGAACGTCCCAGCCTCTAACCGCTTGTACCAAATCGCCCAGCCATCGCGATCCCAATATAAGATCTTCACCCGGTCCGTCCGCCGGTTCGAGAACACCAGCAGGTGGCCAGCGTAAGGGTTGCACCCGATCACATGCTCGGCCATCATCGACAGGCCGTCAAAGGAACGCCGCATGTCGCACGGCACCGTGCACAGATACACCTTGATCGCCGCCGGAAAACTCAGCATCGCGGCAGCTCCAGAGCCGCCAGGACGGTGCGCAGCGTCTCTTCATCGACTCCCTTGGTAATGCGCAGCCGCCGGCCCCCGCTCAACACCAACTCGATTCCCGCGTCCGTCGCTCCGGAGTCCTCGCTCACCAGAGCAAAACTGGTCGGTCGCCCGTGGCCACCGGGTTTCGACGTCGTCCCGGCCTGCCGACTGGCCTTGAGCTTGTGCTGCCACCAGTAGAACTGACTCTCTTTCAGCCGACGCTGCCGACAAAATTGCCGAATCGATATCCCGCTCTGCGCCGCCTCGCTGATGGTCCTCTGCCAATAACGTGCCTTCTCCGCGTCGCCCTTCCCGATGTCACTCATTCCACACCTCCGCGTTTGGCTACCACATGCGCGCTGTACGCATGTCCTGGAGTTCATTTGTCGGGGAAGTATCAGGCAGGAACTTCAACCGCGGAAGATGGGTTCACCGGTCGGAT
>CAVSSA010000002.1:0-278524 GCA_963730515.1 uncultured Acidobacteriota bacterium
CATAACTCGCTGATGGATGTCGATATGGGACCCCGTCGCGCCGGGTTCGTGATAAACGTTGTTTTTTCCCCCGCCGCCCAATAATATCTTTACACACTAACCAGGAGGTTCCACATGACTGCTGAAATCACCACGGGACGCCGTCGCCTGAGCGAAGCGCAGAAGCAGTTTTTCAAGGAGAACGGGTATCTGATCGGGCTGCCACCCATTTACCGTCCGGCGGAAGTGGCGGAACTCAATGCCGGCTACCAGGAGCTGCTGAAATACCTGCGGCCCGGCGAAGATGAGAAGGAAATCCGCGAGTGGCATGAGTCCAGCCGCTTCCTCTACGACATTTGTGTTAACCCCCAGATTCTCGATTACGTGGAGGACCTGCTGGGGACCAATTATTACCTTTGGGCCTCGAACTTTTTCGCCAAGGCGCCGCGCCACCCGAGCGTGGTGGGCTGGCACCAGGATGCCTATTACTGGCCCCTTTCGCCGCACAACTCAGTGACGGCGTGGCTGGCTTTTACCGACTCCGATGAATCAAACGGCGCCATGCGCGTGATTCCGCGCTCGCAATCGGGCGGTTTGATCAAGCATAAACGCTCCTCCCAAACCGATTCGGTGCTCACCCTGGAACTGGAACGCGGCACCTTCCGGGATGACGAAGCCGTGCCCCTGATCCTGAAAGCCGGGGAACTTTCCTTCCACGACGACCGCATGATTCATGGATCGCCCGCCAACCCTTCCGACAATTGGCGAATCGGCTTCACCATTCGCTATTCGGGGACCAACGTGAAGTGCGACCTCTCGGTGAACCCGCATTTCAAGACCTACCTGATGCGCGGCGTGGATGAATACAAGCACAATCCCGTGGGAACCATTCCCACTGAGCGCTTTGGGCGCCTGGAGCGAAAACACCTGAGCATCGAAGAGGCGAAGAAGGACGAATGGCACGAGGGGTCGGCGCCGAAAGCGTAAGACCAAGTCAAAAGGCAAAGTGCAAAAGTCAAAAGTGAAAAGCCCTCTGCCCATCTGGACGGCAACATGCCTTTGTGTTACGGTTCGGGCATATGAGTCACACCGTTAGTATTCGTCTTACTCCCGAACTCGCCGAGTGGCTGCAGGAGGAGTCACGCCGGACCGGCTTGCCGGCTGGTCGAATCATATGCCACCAATTGGAGCGGGCCCGGTCCGAGGCTGGGAACCAGAGATTCCTTCGTCATGCAGGAAAAATCAACGGCCCCCGGAACCTCTCTGCACGTAAAGGATTTGCGTCCATCTATCGTCGGAACAATCGTGAAGCGATCCCAATTCTATGCCCGCCTCGAAAATTGCGGCGACGCCACACATCGTAGCCAAATTCACGAGGAACCATCGGGAGGAAATTGGACTGGCGCTGGCGGGCGGCGCGCCCGACCAGGTTCCGTTCACGATTTATGACGACATCTTTCACCCGAGGTTCGAACCTGCCCGCCTCAGGAGATCATGCCTATGAAACGCCCACTCTCTTACAGTCGAAGAAACTTTCTGGGTTTAGGGACGGGGATTGCTGCCGCCGGACTCGCCGGTGGACAAGGTAAAGGCGCGCCTTCAGCATCCTCGTTGAAAACCCGGGGGAGCGATTCACCCGGCGTAGCTGCGCATCCCGCCGTGGCCGCAAGTTCGGCGGTCAGCAAGCCATTGCGTCCCTTCGGAATCTTCATGGCCAATCATAATGGCGACACCGGACTGCGCTGGTGGGAGGTGGAGCGCTGGAAACGTGAAATCGCTGACCACCAACGCATGGGCGCCAATTCCCTATGGTATCTGCCCTTTGAATTCGGCCAACGCTCGCCCGCCGATTTTGAGGACCAGGCCCCCCACTGGGTTTTACAGAAGAATATCTGCCGCGCCATCGTGGATGCCGGATTCGAAGTGGGCATCTACGTGGGGCTCAACGACGTGTTCCCCGACTCGTGGAATGCGCACCCGGAATGGCGGGCCACCAAGGGCGACTACTTTCTGGAGCAAGCCGAGGTTTGTCCTTCGATTCCCGAAGCGCGGCAGGAGATGCTCCGCCTGCGGGAGCGACTCTTCGCGGGCCTTCCCCACCTTGACTACATCCTTACCGTCATCACGGATTATGGCGGGTGCGGGTGCGACAAGTGCGCGCCTTATCCGAAGACCTTTCTGCGCGTGCTGGAGGAGCAGACCACCATTGCCAAGCGTTACCATCCGCAAGCCAAAATCGTCATCACCGGCATTAGCGCTTCCGTGGCGGACAATGACATGCTCCGCGAGATGCTGCCCCATGCGCCCTGGATCGATTACGTGTGGGACCTCCCCCGCGGGCCCAAGCCGCTGATCCGGGCGGGAATGCTGCCGGAAACCACCATGGTGAACGGCTGGGGCCAGTATGGTCCGTGCCCGGTGCTCGCAGATATCAAGCGTGGTTACGAGGTCGACCGTGTCCACCTTTCCGGCGTCGCGCAGTATTGCGAGGGCATTCATGATGACGTGAACCGCTTCGCCCTGCTGCAATTTGCCCAGGACCCCGAGCGCGCGGTGGAGGATGTTGCCCAGGCCTATGCGCGGGAGTGGCTTAAACTGGGGGGAAGCGATGCGACCCGGGCCGCGGAGGTGATCGCCGGGCTGGGGATGGAAATCATCGCCGACCGCCTGTGGACATCTCCGGACTTTGGCGCGGACAATCCCCACGCCGATGAGCGGGTGAAAATTATGCTCGACCTTCGCGCCCGTTCGCGCGGCCTCGAAGACAATTACCGTTATTGGCTCCTCGACTACCGGGCCGTTTGCGAGGCGTTCTGTGCCAAGTCAGGCACGCTGACGGTCGAGACGCTCTGCCAGGAGGCGGACGCGGCGCGCGCAGCATTTCTACGATTGGAACCCGCTTACGGGCAATATATTTCCAAACTCGCCGCCTACCACCGCCCCGGGCGCTCGCCCTGGAACTGGCCGCGGTCGTTCAAAGCAGCATGGGCGCACGAAAACAGCTTTGTGTGAGTCGTAGGGGCACCCCTCGTGGGTGCCCTCGAATTCCGGGATTGAATCCCGGAGCGGGAAGGGCAGGCACGAGGCCTGCCCCTACGACGGATTTTCACGGGGATCGTGGGATGAGGAACCATCGGGAGGAAATTGAACTGGCGCTGGCGGGGGGCGCGCCGGAGTATGTGCCCTTCACCTTCTATGACCACATCTTTCCTCGGGGTTTCAACCCTGCGCCTCTCCAGGCCAAAGGCATGGCCATTTGCGCGCGCCGCATGGTCTATCAGAAATACACTCCCCACGTGAAGGTGACGAAGGTTGAAGAAGGGGAGGGCAGAATCCGAACGGTCTACGAAACCCCCATCGGCACCTTGACTGCGCTGCACCGGGTCGCCGCCCTGGCGCTTACCCCGGTGGAACATCCCATCAAGTCGCGCGACGATTACCGCGCGGCCCAATTCATTGTCGAAGACGCCTGCTACGAACCGGACTACGACCGCTTCCTCGCCGAGCGCGCCAAGCTGGGGAATGCCGGCAAGGTGATTGCAGAGACTTGCTACGAGCCGCTGCTGGACATCGAGGTCAACTGGCTGGGGCAGGAGCGTTTCTGTTACGAGGTGGCGGACAACTACGACGCGGTCATGGAACTGCACGCGGCATTGTCCGAGAACCACCAGAAGATGTACGACGTCGTGGCCGCGAGTCCCGCCGACTATGTGCTGTACGGCGGCAACGTGGTGCCGGAGATTCTCGGTCCGGACCGCGTGCGCGACTTTGTGCTCCCTTGCTGGAATGCTTTTGCCGACCGGTTGCACGAGCGCGGCAAGAAACTGGGTGATCACCTGGACGCCAACAATTTGCTGATCCTAGATGTAGTTCGAAACAGCCGCTTGGATTTCGTGGAAGCCTTTACGCCGCCTCCGGACTGCAATGTTTCGGTTGCCGAGGCGCGCGCGGCGTGGCCGGGGAAGCGCTTGTGGATCAACTTCCCCTCCAGCGTGCATCTTCAGTCCGAGGAATTGATTCGCGCGGCCACGCTGGAGATCGTCCGCCAGGCTGGCGACCGCAAGGGATTCCTGATGGGCGTCACTGAAGATGTTCCGGCTGAACATCTCGAAAGAAGCGTGAGTGTGATCCTTGAAACACTGAAGGAGTGCCAGGCGCAAAAGGAGTAGGGCGGCAAAACCATGACGGAGTATTGTTAAAGAGGCGAGTCGGCGCAGACTCAAAAAGTGACCCCTGTCGTGAGACCGCGTGATCGGGGACATGGGGATAGCAGGGTGGGAGGTTTTCAAATGAAGCGCGACCTGCGCAATTTGGTCGGGGCTATCTTGCTGTGCGTCTTGTTTACCAAGGTTTTTCTCCGGGCTGCGGCACATCCAGCGGATGTCTCAACAGCGCAGCAAGCAGAGGTCATCCTGGGCATTCTGGAAGATCACCCTCCCAGGTATGTTGGGTACCCCTACTTTTGGAGAGTCCGTGCGGTGTTTGAAAAAAAGGGGAACGAATGGCAAGCTTTTCCCAACCCCTGCCATGACGCGAAGTGTCTGGATGCCCTGTCCGCGCAGTATCCCAAAACGGTGAGTTGGACGATTGCCTTCGATGGAAGAAACTTGGGTCAGGTAGCGGCTCGAACCATGCCCAAGTTTTTGTTCTACGATAGTGTTGGGTACGAGGAAATTACGAGTGCCGGGCCGGTACCGACGGTTGGGAAGAGGTCAAGTGAATTTTCTGGTTTCCTCTTTGATCCTGTTTATCGACCGCTGGTCGCCGTGTCAAAACCGAACTTCAAGGATCCTGAGAATTGGAAGCCCACCCCTCTTCCGCCAGAAATCCTCAGTGGTCTGCGGCAGCAGTTCCGAAAGAAATTTCCAAAAGTGTTGAACTGCAAGGATGCCATTGAAAATACGCTAAAGCCGTGGCCGTATCGGGATGAAGACATCAAGGTAGGGAAAACCTATTCATCCAAGGGACATTGGTCGCTTGCAGAATTGTATTTGACGGGATGGGCCTGCGACGGCCCGCAGGAAAACGATAGCGCGTTTGAAAGCCAATGGTATGCCGTTGGGCCAAAAGGGGAGTTTAAATTCCTAGAGTCAGGCATGTGGCTCCTTGACGCTGGCGACTATGAGGGTGATGGCAAATCCGAGGTGCTGTTTGCAGTGGCCGGATATGACCTGGGAGGATATCGGCTTTATTACAGGGATTTCACCAAGAGTGCTGAATTCCTGTTCGGTTACCACTAAACCTCCAGGATGAATGCTTAGCGACCGGCGCAAACCAGTTTTGCATGTCAGCAGCTGATCACAGGTTGACATCCTAAAGCCAGCGGCCTAATTTACCAGTTTCGCGATATTCTGGTTACGTGAGGTTTGGTCAATCATGATGACTCCACGCGAACGGGTTCTTTGTGCCTTGAACCACGAGGAGCCGGACCGCGTGCCCCTCTTCATTGGCACTTCCGGCGCCACGACGCTTCTCTCTCCCGCCTACGAGGGATTCAAAGAGCATCTGGGCATTCAGCACCCGCCCCGCTTGATTTCACGGGCGATGCAATATGCGCGGCTCGACGAGGATGTGATGGTGCGCCTGGGAAGCGATGGCCGGCCGCTGCTTCCCCGGGCCGCTTCGAGCGCCTTGCGCAGGGAAATTTCTCCGCACGAGTTCGTTGACGAATGGGGGGTGCGGTGGCGAATGTCTCCTGGCGTCGCGTACTACGAGGTGGTCGAGTGCCCCCTGCGCGACGCCACGATCGATGACATCGAGCGTTTCCCCTGGCCCGACATGGCCCATGTCAATCGCTTCCAGGGTCTTGCCGAGGAGGCGCGCGACCTGCACGAGAACACTCCCTATGCGGTGGTGGCTCTCAGCGGGGTGAGTCCGCATGAAATCATCTACATCATGCGCGGCCTGGACACCTGGCTGGTGGATCTGATCGCCGGCCCCGAATTCGCTCATGCCCTGATGCGCAAGGTCACGGACATCATGCTGGCGGGAGTGACCCGGCACCTGGAGGAAGTGGGGCCGTACATTGATGTGCTTATTACCGGGGATGATCTGGGAACCGACTCGAGCCTCATGATGTCGCCCCAGGTTTACCGCCGGATGATCAAGCCCTACCATGCGGAATTGATGGCCGCCATCAAACAAAAGACCAAAGCCAAAATCTTCTTTCACTCCGACGGCAATATCTATCCGCTGATTGGTGACTTTATTGAGATTGGCGTGGACATGATTAACCCCGTCCAGGTTTCGGCAGGAGATATGGGCGACACGGCGCGGTTGAAGCGCGAATTTGGCAAGCAGATGTCGTTCTGCGGCGCCATTGACACGCAGACCGTGCTGCCCCACGGGACGCCGGAGGAAGTGCGCGCCGAGGTGCGCGGCCGCATGAAGGACCTGGCGCCGGGCGGTGGTTACATTGTGGCCAGCGTGCACTGTATCCAGCCCGACGTTTCCCCGGAAAACGTGCTGGCGATGTGCGACGAAGTTCAGGTTTCCGGCAAGTACCCATTAACGCTCTGAAGCAGGAGGCATTTTTATTATGGCGAGGCGTAAAGGACATTCCAACGGGTCGCTCAGGCGGCGTGATTTTCTGGCGTTGGCCACGGGTGGTGTTGCATCGGTAATGGCCGGATGGCCGGGAAGCAAAGCGGGAAACGAAACACTTCTAGCGATGCCGGCGGGGGAAGCCCCGGTGCTGGACACGGGCGGGATCGCCATGGAGAATTTTGAAGCTGCCCGCCGGCGCGCCGCGGAGATGGTGGGCAAGATGACCCTGGCGGAAAAAACTCCGCAGTTCTACCATTCGGCCCCGGCGATACCCCGCCTGGGCATCGCGGCCTTCAAATACTACGGCAGCGAGGCGCTGCACGGGCTGATTCATGACGGGCCGATTACCTCGTTCCCCCTGCCGCTGGCCATGGGGTGCGCATGGAACCGCGACCTGGTGGAAAAAGTTTTTGCCGCAGTTTCTGACGAAATCTGGGCGTGGCACAAGAAAGACGGCCAGAGCCTGGCGATGTTCTCGCCCCCCACCGTCAACATGGGCACGCGCGATCCGCGCTGGGGGCGTATTGGCGAAAATTACAGCGAAGATCCCTACCTGGTCGGGCAGATGGCGATTTACACCATCCACGGCATGCAGGGTCAAGACCCCCGGTATCTCAAGACCATCGCCTGCGCCAAGCATTTCATGGCGAACGATACCGACGACGACCGCGAAGTGACCTCCGCCACGGTTGATCCGCGCAGCTTCTGGGAATATTACATCCGCAGTTTTGAAACCTGCGTGCGCGAGGGGCAGGTGTTCACGGTGATGAGCTCCTACAACTCCATGAATGGCATTCCCACCAGCGCCAGCCCGTTCCTGCTGACGGATTTGCTGCGCGACCGCTGGGGATTTCGTGGTTACGTGGTGTCGGATTGCGACGCCATCGGCGATATTTTCCGCAGCCATCATTTTGTGGGCAGCTATGCCGAGGCGGCGGCGCTGGCGATCAACGCGGGCGGCTCCATCAATTGCGGCCACACCCTTCCCGAGCATCTGGGCGAAGCCGTGGATCAAATGCTGGTCAGCGAAGCGGCGTTGGATGAAGCGCTGGTGCGCGCCTTCACGGGCCGGGTGCTGCTGGGTGAGTTTGATCCGCCTGAAAAGAATTCCTACAGCTCGACCCCCGTTTCCTGCCTGGAAAGCGCCGAACACCGGCAGTTGGCTCGAGAGGCGGCCCGGCAGTCCATCGTGCTCTTCAAGAACCAGAAGAACACTCTGCCGCTGGATAAGGCGCGCGTCAGGAAAATCGCGGTGATCGGGCCCATGGCCGATGTGTGCCACCTGGGTGATTACAGCGGATTGCCCACGTCGCGAATTTCCCCGCTGCGGGGCATTAAGGAATATCTGGGCCTCGCGAGCGCTCCCACTTACCACTTGCGCGCCTCCGACGTGGTCCACATCTCGGGCACTCCCCATTTGAAAGACTGCATCGAGGGCGGCGAATACCTTGCCTACACCGTGAACGATTCATGGGCGGCGTTCCCCAAAATGCTATTTGACGGCGCCACGGAATTTCATGCCCGCGTTGCGACCTTAACGGCCGGGGGCAGCATGGAAGTTCACCTCGACAGCCTCACCGGGCCGCTGGTGGCAAAGTTGACGGTGCCCAACACCGGCGACTGGCAGAAATGGGTGAATATCAGCGCTCCCCTCACCCCGGCAAACGGCGAGCATGAGGTTTACCTGCGCTTCGTGGGCGGGGAAGGCAAGCTGTTCAACCTCGAGTCGTTCCATCTCACGCCGGCCAAACCGTTCGCGGGTCAGGCGAATGCCGCCACCCAGGTAACGTACGCGGCGGGTTGCAGTGTGCTGGGCGAAAAAGATTTGACCCAGTTCGCGGAAGCCGTCAAAGCCGCCAAGGAAGCGGACGTGGCCCTGGTCTTCGTGGGGGCGGACGCGCAAGTGGCGAGCGAAGGCCAGGACCGCAGCGATATTGGCCTGCCCGGCGCGCAGCACGAACTGGTGCAGGCCGTTTACGCCGCCAATCCCCGCACCATTTTGGTGATCAGCTCCTGCTGCCCGGTGGCCGTCAACTGGGAACAGAAAAACCTGCCGGCGATTGTAGGCGGGCACTTCCTGGGTGAGGAGCAGGGAGCGGCACTGGCCGAAGTGCTCTTCGGCGACTACAACCCGGGCGGCAAGCTCACCACCACCTGGTACCAGGGCGTGGAAGACCTGCCGGACTTCCACGATTACAACATTCGCCATGGCCGCACTTACATGTATTTCCGCGGCATTCCGCTCTATCCGTTCGGCCACGGCCTCAGCTACACCACGTTCCAGTACAAGAACCTGCGGGTCAGCGATAATACCCTAAAGCCTAAACACACAGTTTCTATAACCTTTGATGTCACCAATACGGGCGGCCGCGAGGGCGATGAAATCGTCCAGCTTTACGTGCGCTTCCCCGAGGCGAAAATCGAACGGCCGCGCAAGCAGCTTGCTAACTTCGACCGCGTCCACCTGAAGGCCGGTGAAACCAGGACCGTCAGTCTGGAGCTGGCTTATGAGCATGACGCGTTGCGCTACTGGGATGAAGCCCGGTATGAATTTGTGGTGGAGCCCGGCCCCCTGGACGTCATGGTGGGCGCGTCGTCGGCAGATATCCGGCTCCAGGAAGAGTTGACGCTGAGCAGTTAAGCCAACGTGGTCGAGGATCATCGGGTCATCGGGCCATTACGGAATCGGCTCATCGGGCCATCGGGTCATCGGGTCGTTGAGTCATTGAAAGGCTGTCCGTTGTCCGTGGTCAGTTGTCCGTTGCAAGCTATTCGCGGAAATCAAACGCATAAAGCCTCTGACAATGATTCATTGCCCGCTCTTCAATGACCCGATGACCCGATGAGCCGATGAATCGATTCTGCCGCGATGCTTCCTCGTCTCGACTCCGGCGCGGAAAAGTGTTATGCTCCGCCACTATCCGGGAATTATTTTTCCGCGTCAGAAACCGTTTGGCGCAGCCAGCTTCCGGCGGTGCGGACTTTAGCTGCGGCCTCCCGGATTACCAATCTGAAGAGGAGAGCATCCGATGGCTCAATTTTGCACAAAATGTGGAACCCCTCTACCGGAAGGGATGCAGTTCTGCACCGGTTGTGGAGCGGCGGTCGGCCAACCTTCAGCCCCTGCTCCCCAAGCGGCTACGCCCCCACCGATGGCTCCGGTTCCGCAACCTCCCGCCGCGCCGGCGCCCTACGCGGCTCCTGTTCCCGTCACGCCCGCGGCCGCGCCGGCGGCGAAGAAGGGCAGTTCGGCAGGGAAAATCATTCTGATCGTGGTGGCGGTGATCATTTTCCTCATGCTGATCGGGAGCGTCGGGTGCGCGTGCTTTTACTATTTTTACCTCAAGCCCAAAGCGATCAAAATGGAGAAACAAGCGCAAGCCGCCATCTCCATGCCGATGGGAACCCAGGAAGTGCCGTCCCAGCCGATGGCTCCTGGGGAGGCGCCAGGCGCGGGTCCGGCCACTGACATTGCCTCGCTGGCTTATCCCGGCGCCACCGCCGCCCAGGGCGGAAGTCAGGTCTTTCCCGGAATGGGGGGGGTTAAAATGCAGGAGTACCTCACCAGCGATTCCGTGGATACGGTGGCCAACTATTACAAGGGGAAGTTAGGGAACAACGCGATGGTAACCCAATCCGGCGGAGGGGCCATGGTGCAAATGGTGGGAGCGAATGGCATTCTCACCATTGCCATTAATCCCGATCAAGCCACGGGGAAAACCAAAATCTCCATTTCCAGCATCGGAAAACAGTAGCCTGTCCATGCCCGGCCGCGCCGTCCCGCGCGGCCGGGTCAAATCCCCGGGGCGGAATGGCCTTGCACGGTGTGGTTAGAATATCATGAGGGCACAATGCGACATACTTCCTGTCTGAGAGTTCTGCTGGTCCTTTTCCTTGCACTTTTGAGCGCTGTGTTGGTGTGGGGGCAGGCTGAAAAGCCCGCCACCCCGCCTGCCACCAATCCACCTGCGGCGCCTGCCACCAATCCGCCCGCCGGGCCGGCCACGAATCAAAATGTCTCGGTCACGCTCTTGAAGCAAGGGCACACGGAAAGCGTGCGCGCGAGGGCGGCCCAGGATTTGGGAAAACAGGGTGATCTGTCCAGCATCCCCCCGCTGGCGGAGGCGTTAAGCGATCCCAGCGCCAAGGTGCGGCGCGAAGTGGTGCTGGCCCTGGGGCAATTTCACCAATCGTCGGTTCTGCCGCCCCTGGAGCAGGCTACCAAGGATGGCGACGAGGACGTGCGCATCGCCGCGCTGCATTCCCTGGTCGGATATTATACGGGCGCCGGACCGAACACCGGGTTCACCGGCTTCATGAAGAAAAACTGGCAGCGCGCCACCCTGCATTTCCAGCCGGACGATACGCGGATCGATCCGGGAATTAACGTGGACCCCACCGTCATCAACACCCTGATTGCCTCCCTGAAGGGGACGGTTTCGAATCAGGATTCGCGCTATGCCGCAAAAGGTCTGGGAATTCTTCTGGCCAAGCCCGCGGTTCCGGATTTGGTGGCGGCGGCGCACTCATCCGATCCGGATCTCGCCCGGGAAGCCCTGAATGCCCTGGCCAAGATCAAGGACATGGATGCGGGGCCGAAACTGGTTGACCTGCTCAGCTCGCCGAATAAGGACGTCAAACGCGATGCCTGCGTCACCGTGGGCATCCTGCTGGCCAAATCCGCCGTCCCCACGCTGCAGTGGATCTTCCAGAACGATCCGGATCAGGGGGACAAGGTGGCCGCCATGCAGGGTCTGGCTTACCTGGGCGATAAGATGTCGGTGCAGTTGTTTACCCAGGCCTTGTGGAATGACAACAAGGAGATCCGCCAGGGGGCCGCCGAGGGACTGGCGCGCGCCGCTGACCCGCAAAGCCTGGGCGAGCTGCAAAAGGCCTTCCTGGCGGAAAAGGACGCGGCGCCCAAACTGGCCGTCGAATTCGCCCTCGCCGCCCTGGGCAAAGATGATGCGGTGAGCAACCTGGTGAGTGAGCTGGGCTCCAAGATGCGCGGTGAGGTGGCGCGCGATTACCTGGTTGAACTGGCTCGCAATCCTGCCTTTCTCCCCAAGCTCTATCCCTATTTGCAGAGTCCGGACAGCGGCATTCGGCAACGCTTGTGCGTCGTGCTGATGTACAGCGGAGATCAGTCCAGCCTGCAACAGCTCGACCGGCTCGAGCATGATCCCAATGGCGACGTGGCGGCCGCCGCCCTGCGCGCCAAACGCGCCATTCGCGCCCGCTTGGACGCTGCGGCGCCCCAAGCCAAGTCCTGAATACGCTTCCCGCGGGTGGCTGCGCGGGACAATGCCTTTCCCATGGCTTTAAACTGGGTTATCTCTAAATAGATAACTTTCTTTTATGAGAACGATATATATCTATAATATTGTGCAACTGGGGGTGTGGCTTTTGGGTACCTGTGGTAGAATACTGGCTTCGCATCAACTGAAGACGAAGCTTTGAGATCACGCATGCCATCCACCATTAAACAAAAGTCCGACGATGTGAATCCACGCGGGGTGGAACTGAAGCTGGCGCACAGCCCGGACTCCGACGACGCCTTCATGTTCTACGCCCTGGCCACCCGGAAATTGCGGACTCATAATGTCTCCTTCAAACACGTGCTGGAAGACATCGAGACGTTGAATCAAAAGGCTTTGCAGGGCGTTTACGACATTACGGCGGCTTCCTTTCATGCCTACCCCTATCTGGCGGATCGATACATTCTTCTGCCCTCGGGAGCCAGCTTTGGCGAGCGCTACGGCCCCATTGTGGTGGCGCGTTCCACCCCAGGCGTGAAGGGATTACGCGGTAAACGCGTGGCGATTCCGGGAAAAATGACCACTGCCTACCTGGTGATGCAACTTTACGAACGCGATATTGAGCCCATTTTTACCCCTTTCGACCAGATTCTGGGAACGGTGAGCCGGGGTGAGGCCGACGCCGGTGTGGTGATCCATGAAGGCCAGTTGACCTATGCCGAGTCGGGCCTCAAGAAGATCGTGGATTTGGGTGAGTGGTGGCATCGGGAAACCGGGCTGCCCCTGCCCCTGGGGGGCAACCTCATTCGGCGCTCGCTGGATCGCCGCACGATGCGCACGGCGGCGAATTTGCTCAAGGAAAGCATTCAGTATGCGCTCGACAATCGTGAGGAAGCCCTTAACTACGCCCTGCAATTCGGCCGCGGCCTTGACACTCCCACCGCCGACCGTTTTGTGGCCATGTACGTGAATGAGTGGACGCTGGATTATGGAGACCGCGGGCGCAAGGCGGTGCAGACGCTCCTCGACCGCGGTTTTGAAAAAGGCCTGCTGCCCAAAAAAGTGCAGGCGGAGTTTGTCGAATTGGAGTAAAGGATGAAGTGTAATTCTTAAGGGTAAAGTTTAAAGGGTAAAGGCTGAGGGGTAAAGTCTAAAGGCTAAAGGATAAAGAAAAAGTTCGAAGGCCCTGCTTTTATCCTTTGCCCTTCAGCCTTTACCCTTTCGGATTTACCCTTTACCCTTTTGCCTTTACCCTTTCAAACGCATGTCGAAAACCACTATCCGCCAACGCTTTACTTTCACCTCGACGCAGAAGAAAGTGCTCTTTACTCTCGCCAGCATGGTGGGATTGCGCATGCTGGGATTGTTCCTGGTGCTCCCGGTTTTCACCCTCTACGGGCTCCAGTTCACCAACTCAAAGTTTCTGGTCGGCTTCGCCTTTGGCGCTTATGCGCTTACCATGGCGTTTCTGCAAATTCCCCTGGGCAGGCTTTCGGACCGCATCGGCCGCCGCAAGGTGCTGGTATTGGGCATGACGCTGTTCAGCTTGGGATCATTCCTTTGCGCGCTGCCGGGGTGGTTTCCGCACTCCTGGCAGATTTGGGAACTGATTTTCGGGCGGCTGGTGCAGGGCGGGGGAGCGATCATCTCCGTGGCCTTTGCCACCGTGGCCGATTACATTGAACCTGAGCGGCGCTCCACCGCCATGGCCGTTCTGGGCATTCCCATCGGCATCTCGTTTGCCGTGGGAATCATCGGCGGCCCCATTCTGGCGGGATGGTTTGGCACCGCATCGCTGTTCTGGATCACCGGCGTTCTGGCTCTGGGTACGGATTTTCTGCTCCTTCGCTATTTGCGCCCCGAAGATCCCAAGCGCGAAGCCCCGGCCCCCATGTCGGAAATTTTCACCCATCCGCCGCTTATTGCCTATGCGGGGGGCGGGCTCCTGATCAACTTTTTCATGTCCATCTTTTTCTTCAATTTTCCTCTGATTGTCACCGTCCAGCACCATCTCAAGATGAACCATTACTACATGCTGCTGCTGCCCATGATGGTGATCAGCGGATTCACCATGTTTGGCTTCTCCCAAGGCGCCGACAAGGGCTGGGCGCGGCCGCTCGCGGCGCTTGCCTACGTGATGTTTATTCCCAGTTTTCTTCTGCTTTTCGAACCCTCCTGGCTCGGCCAGAACCCCGCGCGCTTACTTCCCGTATTTCTTGCCGGAACCCTTTTCTATATCGGTTTCACAGGGCTTGAGCCGATTCTGCCCAGTCTGGTGAGCAAGACCGCGGGGGCGGCGTCCTATGGAAGCGCCCTGGGGTTCTACAACACGGCCCAATTTGTGGGAAGCGCCGTGGGCGGTCCGGTGGCAGGCCTCCTGGCAAGCCACTCCGGTGGACCTAAAGTGCTGATTACAATGATCGCCGCCGGCATCGGCTTCCTGATGATGCTGGCCACCAAGCCGCCCGTTCCCACGGAAACTGCGTTGCATTAGCGCCCCCCTTTTTTCTTACCATGTGAAATTCCTCTCCATTTTTCTCACCAAGTGAAAATTTCTCTTCCATTTTGCCTTTTCCCTATGGCAAGATTCGTTTGCGTAGGAATACGCCCATTATGAATTGCACATACTCCAATTCGCGGCTTAGCAGGTTCCGGCAATGCGTCGGTAGAGGCTGCACCTGGGCGTCGTTGAAGCCCCTCCTCTGAACTTCGACGGTCCTGACCTGCGCTTTTCCTGATTTTTGACTTTGACTGGGTGGCGTCGATGACGGCTGCATCGATTGGTAACCGAGTTCCGTCGTCACTTGTTCCCCCAGTCATTCATTTGGGTCAGTGGTGATCGGCACGGTTACTTCGTGGTAGGGTCGCCCAACGGCGGCTGGGGTTCGAACCCCCAAGACCGTGCCAAGTTGTTCCCTGACCCCCATTTTCGCCGGTGGTGAGGTGCGAGGGTTACTTCGCCTCCTAACGTAGGGGCACCCCTTGTGGGTGCCCTCAGGTCAGCCACCCACAAGGGGTGCCCCTACGTCCTCTGGCGGGGTAAACCCGCCGCTAGGAAAACGATTAGTGCCCTCTTTCCCCCAAGGGACGAGGGCAGAATGAGGTTTGAGTGGTTAATTCACCTATGAATCCGACTTTGACGTTGACTGCGGCATTAGGGTTTTCGAGAGCACGGCCATGTACCTGCGATTTGTTGTTGCCAAAAAGGACCAGGAGTCCGCAAGGGCGCTGGGGATTTTCCACGCGTTCGCTTACTTGCGGGAGGACGGAGAACTCTACCCCTACGAAGAAGAGCAACACAACCTGATTCGCCGATGGTTCAACGAACACTTGGAAAGGCCCACCCGATTCACCGCTTCCAAACGCCCCTCCTATCGCACACCCCGCCGGGCCATTTGCTGGTTCAAAGACAGCGCCCGTGAGCACCTGGACTGGGCATGGTGGATGGTGGCGATTCTCGAAAATCACCAGATCCCCGTAAAAATGCTGAAAGCGGAACGCGTGGGTTACGTGGTCTACGAAGATGAAAACCAGATTGTCGCCGAGCCCTTTGCGGAAACGTGATGCCGGGGGAATGCCGCGTCCCGGCGCAGAGGGTTCCTCATTTGGGGAGGCGCGCAAGTTGCCCCCGGGCTTCGGTCTCCCACATCGGATCGTACTCGGGGCCGGCGGCTTCGGCGAGCTTCAGCGACGTTTCGAGCTGCTCGCGGGCGGCTTCGGTGCGCTTGGCGCGGGCCAGAATGAATCCCAGAATGTAGGGAGGGCCCGGATGGTCGGGGGCAAGGTCGGCGGCTTTAAGAGCTTCCTGGATCGCCGCTTCCTGGTTGGAGTGGAAATAGAAGTCCCAGGCTCTCGCCATGTGGGCGATGGCGGATGGCCCTCGCAAGTCGATATCTCCCTCATACACCAGCACCGAGCCGCCGATGACCGCTACGGGTTTCTGACGCAAAAACCCGCGGTAGGGGTTGAGCGGGCCCGCCCCCCAATAGGTCCCGTTGATTTGCGTTCCGCCCACCAGGACAACGCCGTGGTAATTGTCGGGAGGAACGGGATATTGCCACACCGGCAGGAAGGGATTGGGCAGGACTTGGCAGGGGCCGCGGTAGTAAGCGGGATCAACGCTGCCGATGTAAGCCATCCAGCAGTCGTGGATATTGCGGCGCTCCAGATACTGCTGGACCTCCCGAATGCCTTGTCCCCAGTCGGCATTGGAGAAGGAGAGATTCTGATAGGTCCGGGAGGTTCCCCCGAACAGCTCGTTCGAGTAAGCGAGATAATCGGGAAGCGTGCGGAGGGAGGAGGCCGCGTGCAAGATCACGCACGCGGCAACCACGATAGCCCAGGCCCGGTGCGTGCGCGCCAGCGCCCATGCTCCGGCAGCGGCGGCCAGGATCAGAAAAGGGTAAATCGGCAGGACATGCCGGATCCCCATGTTGGTGCCCGCGGTCAGGGCCACCGCCATGAAAAGCGCGGGCGGAAAAAGCAGGTAAACCGCCAGGCGATGGTGTTCTCCTGACCAGCGTTTGAGGGCGGCCACTCCCAAAACCAGGAGCCCCAGAAATCCCAGCGTGGATTTGATGACGAAGTCCACGGGAAAGTAATACCAGAGGGCGTGAGGATACAGGCGGCCCAAAAGAAAGGACATGCGCGGGCCCGCCGTGACCACCAGGACGTCCGTGAGACCGAACAGATAGGCCTGCGGCAGCAGCTTGAATCGCTCCGCCGTGGTCACCAACCGGGCCGCCAGGTGCGATTTTAATAATGCGGCGTAAGCGGCGGGGGGCATCCAAAGCGGCAAACCGTCGGGGCGGGCGGCGAAACGAAACCCGTAAAAGCCCCAAAGGACGACCAGCGCGAGGCCGCAGATGACAAAAAGCCTGAGAAGCCAGGTGCGGATTTCCCTCGCCAGCATGCGCCAGGGTGTGGCGTTCTGCATTGCAAGCTCGTCAATTGTTGTTTTTTCAGCAAACAGTTTAGGGATTACAAGACCCCTCATCCGGCCTCTTCCCTCGGCCACCTTCTCCCCAAGGGAGAAGGAAGGGGATTCCGTACCCTCTCCCATGGGGAGAGGGTGGCGGCCATGCGCCGCCGGGCCTACGCCCGCCGAAGGGTCACTCGGGAGCAGTAAACAACTTCGGCTTTGGCCCGCAGGCGAGTGAGGGGTCAGTTCACCTGTTTTGGCTGCGGCCCCGCCGCGCTGCGTTGCTGGGCTTTTGAATCGGCAGGCAATCTCGGTTGCCGCCAGCAGCGCGAGCACGGGAATGACCAGCAGCGCGGAGTGCTTGGAGGCCAGCGCCAATCCGGTCACCACCCCGCATCCGGCTAGGCGCAGGGCGGTGGGCCGCTCCGCCACGCGCCAGAAGGCGTAAACGGCTGCAAAGAAAAAAACGGCGCAGGCCAAATCGGTGGTGATTAATGCCGAATGCGCCACCAGGTTCGGCTCAAAAACCCCGAGCACCGCGGCGATCCACGCCACTCCCGCGCCAAACATGCGGTACCCCGCTTCGAATAAGAGCAGGATGAGGAGCAATCCCATCGCCGCATCCGCCAGACGCGCCCGCAGCAGAAGAGCGCCCGTATCGTTTCCCATCCCATACACAAACGCCGAACCGAGATTGTTGGCGGCATGTTTCGAGTCGTTGCGCCCCACCCGCGGCGCCCTGATCGGCATGAACAGGAGCGGAAGCGCCCCCACCAGTTTTGCCAGGGGCGGGTGTTCGGGATTGACGCCGTAGTCAGCCGCCTGCCAGTAGCTCAAGCCCGCCAGCAGGTGATAAGGCTCGTTCCACGTGGCGCTCAGGTCCCGGGAAGCGCTCGTAATCTCCAGCGCGAAGACCCCGAACAAGGCGGCCACGGCGATGATCACCAGAAGGCGGCGAACCCTCGGGCGGGGGGAGGGAAGGGAATCCAGCCAGGAATTCAGGGGATTGTTCTCGATATCCAGCCTCGCTTCGGGCCGGGGAGCGATGGCACGGTCATTCGCGCTGGCGCCCCCAGGCTCGTTGGAAAAATTGTACCGCAGAATTGCTTGTTCAGGATGCCGCGTGAGTTATGTGCTTCCCTTGCGGGTGTCACCCACGTACCTTGATTTTTCATTCTGGCCGTTTGCCGGGCGGGAGTAAAGTTTTTTTTGCGCCCCCCGCGCCGCATGCCACGCGACCCCGGGCATCGCCGCGGCATTGCGCGACGGGGATGCAGGCGGAGATCGCGAAACGGGTCCCTTGTCTGTCGCGCACTACTGCATGCGGCAGGGGGCAGTGTCAACCTGCCGCGGCCCTATCCGATTTATCTCTCCCACGCTGTTAACCAATAAGTTAATAAGCCCCCAGCCGCGCGCCATGGGGAGAAGTTGGAAGACTCTAAGTGACATTGTGTCTTCGTGGGGTGGTTTGTGAAGGGACCCGTGCGGCACCCGTTTTTATCATAATGGAGCGTGAGGAAGAGCTGTTTTGAAGCAAATTATCCCAGGCACATGACATTCTGTCGGCAGAGTCCAACGTCCTCTTCCTCTTCGATAGCGTTCGCAACCTGCTGTCGTCTTTCCCGCAAGAGAATAGACGGCCACAGGCCAAGCGGTGCAAGGAAGTGTCGATTTGGGAAACGGTTTGCGGGGAGCGCTTGAGCACTGCGTTTATTAGATCGATAACATTTCTTAACAGGCCCCAATCTTTCCATCTGCGACAAATGGCCCTTCCGCAACGATCTTGTAACATAATGCGTTACAAGGGGTTGTGTCGGCTTGGGGGTTGGCGGAGGCGGACAGTATTTCAGCCCGCAACCAATGAAAAAAATAAGCCAATTCTTCAAAATAATACTTGACACAGGATTTAAGAGTTCTATAATCACATCACCAAGCAGAATTGGTTTTGGACAATACTGCACACTGGGTTAGGGGAGGCAAGCTGGCTTCCGTAATCCAACAAAAAGGAGCATTTCCCGATGACGATGAAGAATACAGCATTACGACTGACGCTCTTTGCTCTCCTGACGGGAGCGGTTGCAACGGTTCCGGCCCTGGCTGGTTCCGCCGTGATCGGCTCAGTGGCTGGCAGTATGAACGCAACCGTAGGTGGCCAGTCGCTCTTGCCCAACACAACCATTTTCAGCGGCGACAGTCTTCAGGTTCGAGACGGCGTAGCCGTAGTCGCTGTAGGCAACAATAGCCGGGTCATTTTCGGGCGCAACACGGTTGCCTCCTTCTTGCGGGATTCGAATCAAGTCACTGTCCTGCTGAGCCAGGGAAGTGTATCGATGCTTCACCCCACGAACGGATCGGCAGTGCGCGTGAAGGCGGCCAACTTTTCCATCACCCCGGCGGGTGGATTCAAGACCCTGGGTGAAGTTGCCATGTTGAACGGGTCGGTGATTGTGACGGCCAAGGACGGCGCCTTGCAAGTGGACGGAAACGGCGCTTCCAAGAACGTGGCGCAGGGACAGACGATTGTCCTATCTCCCAAGACTGCTGACAATCATGGTGGAAACGCCAACTGGGGCGACAACGGCGAGACCGCATGGCACATCGCGATTTTGGGCGCAGCCGGTGCGGCCGCCATCCTCGCGGGAATCTCCATGAGCCGTGCGGGTGATGCCAACTCCAACGCGGAAGCAGCCATCGCGGCGGCCAACGCGGCAACCTCGGCGGCCAACGCGGCAGAGTCGGTAGCGGCAGCGGCAGCGTCCTCGGCGAGCGTCGCGGCCTCGGCGGCGGAAGAGGCGGATCTCAACACCGAATGCTTGTTTGACTTTGAGCAGACGGGGACCTACGTAAGCCCCTTTGCACTGCCGGCGGGATCCTGCCCGGGTACGACGGTTACGACCAGCGTAGACTAACTAAAGCACGGCAGTAAGGATCAAGCAGTTTAAGGTTTGACAACGGGCGGCGCCCGATGAGGCATTGGGTGCCGCTCGTCTATTTATGGCCATCCCACGGTGCCGCGCCTTTCTACACACTAACCCCCATCCCCATAACTATTTGAATCTTCAGCCGACCGGACTTTCAGGGGACAAAAAGACGTACGCAAATGAAGAAGCTCAGTGGATGCCTCTTACTCATTCTGTTGGGTGCAGCACTCGGCCATGCCCAGGTGACAAGCACACCGGCACCTGAACCCCTGGCCTACAAAGCCGGAGGGATTCCCATTATTATTCCCCCACCGACCCCGGATATGGTTGAAGTCGGGGACGAAAAACGGGAAATCATGGAGATCTTTGTTCCGGCCAGCAACCGACTGATCGCCGCATTCGCCTTGACGGATGAAATGCCACGCTTTTCCCAAAGTGGCTTCGTCTTGTCCCGGTACGCGCTGGTGGAAGTATTACGTGTGGGTGACTACAAGGATTTCGCGCCGGGCGATTTCAAGGCCGTTGTTGATACCGTCAAAACCCAATTCGGTGATATCGCGGAAACATCGCGCAAGGACATCGAGGAGGATTTCAATCTCCGGATCAAAGAGCTGCATTTGGATGCGGGCAGCATGAGCATCGGCAAGCCCATTCAACTCGGGCCTATATTGTCCAAACCTGACGCCTATGGTTTTGCCATGATCTTGCCGTATTCAATGGCTGGCAACACGACGACCATGGCAGGAGGCGTTGCTTTGATGCGCGTGAAGAAGCGGCTGCTCTTTGTCTACCTCTATGCCCAATACAAGGATGAGGAGACCCTGAAGTGGCTCCGCGCGACCACGACGGAGTGGGTGGACGCCATTTTCAGCGCCAACCCGTAACCGCACCAATGCTTGCAGGGAAAGCCAGAGTTCGGCGCGCGGAACGGACCTGAACCGTAGCGAAGAGCGGTTTTGCCTTAAAACGGCTTGATTCTTCTGTAGATTGGAATGAATTAAAGCTAATCATCAGTGCACAAGCCGCCATAAACAATGAAATGTGGCGCGGACGAAGCCGAGCCGAGCCAAGTCCGCAGTGGCCTTTGAGCCCCAAAGGGGCGAAATAACGAAGCCCGGCCAACGGCCTGGGTCAACGCAACGCCCATTAATCCCCAGCCCTGAAGGGGCGATAGATTCACACCTTTCACCCGCCTCGTACCCCTCCCGGTGTTCTTCCAATCTACCCAACACCATAACCACGGCAACCATTTGATGTGCTGGCAAACGGTCGTTACGCCCGCTTGGTAACTACGCAAGCGTGCCTACTTTCCGGCGCGTTTCTTCGCTTCGTTCGTGGTAGAATCTGCCCATAAATTTTCTCACTCCTCGACAGCCGCGCGAGGCGGGGGGAAAGGGAAAACCATTTATGCCACCGGAGCCAGACGACGCGGCGGCTCACGATAACCTTGGCAACGCACTCGACCACAAAGGCGATCTTGACGGCGCGATTGCGGAATACCGAGAGGCCCTGCGGCTGAACCCAAAGGATGTAGTTGCGCACATCAACCTCGGCGTCGCGCTTGCAAGTAAGGGCGACATGGACGGCGAGATAGGGGAATATCGTGAGGCGCTGCGGTTGAACCCTGGTAACGACTCTAAGCACTACCTCCTCGGCCTCGTACTCAGAGACAAGGGCGAATTGGACAGCGCGATAGCGGAATACGTCGAAGCGCTCCGCTTGAACCCCAATCATGCGAAGGCTCACTACAATCTCGGCAATGCGCTCTGCGACAAGGGGGAACTGGACGGCGCGATTGCGGAATTACGCGAGGCCCTACGCCTCAACCCCAATCATGACAATTCGCACTACTGCCTCGGAGTCGCGCTCGGGCAGAAGGGCGACCACGATGGTGCGATTGCGGAGTTCCGTGAAGTGCTACGCCTGAACCCCAAGAATGAATATGGGCACTACGGCCTCGGCATCGGGCTCCACGAGAAAGGCGACCTGGACGGTGCGATTGCGGAATTCCGCGCCGCCATTTGCCTCCAGCCGGACTTCGCAGATGCGCACCATAAGCTTGGATTTTTGCTAAGACAGGAGGGCGAGTTTCACGGCGCAATGGCGGAATACCGCGAGGTGGTGCGCTTGCTGCCGAATAGTGCCGACCCGCACGTCTTCCTCGGCCATGCCCTCTCAAGCGAGGGCAACCCAGGTCGTGCGATTGCTGAATACCGTGAGGCGTTGCGCCTGGACCCGAATAGTGACGAAGCCCACTGGGGCCTCGGCACTGTGCTTGAGGATACGGGTGACACGGACGGGGCCATTGCGGAATTTCGCGAATCATTACGCTTGAACCCCAAGAATGACTTGGCACACGCTTGCCTCGGCGACGCGCTCGGTAAGAAGGGTGACTGGGACGGAATCATGGCTTACGAATGCGAAGCTCTGCGCCTCAATCCGAACGACGACACCGCCCATTACAATCTTGGCTGCGCTTTTGAGCAAAAGGCTTTGCAAGAGTACCGCAGGGCCTGCGAACTCAAATCTCAATACGTTCACTACCGGAAGGCCTACGAGCGCCTTTTACGCCGGACGAATGAATGATGGGCAACCCGTGCCAAGGACCAAGGTTTCCGCTCTTCTAACCTTACCCGTTGCAACAAAGGCGTTGCCGTGCATAACTCAGCGTTAGGATAACACTCGAGGACTGGAGGAACGAATGGCAGGCAAAATCGTGAAAAAGAAGCATCTTTTCGTCGACAATGGCCGGCATCACGGAACGGTCGTGCTGAACTGGCATGGCACTTCGGAGCGTGACTTCACCGAATTTGCGGAGGCTTTTCACGTCGTCGCCAAAGAATCTGTGGCGGCGCTCCGAAAAAAACAACAATTCGGGCTAGACGGAAACCCGAGAGAGGATTTCCTAGCATACCCCATTGTGTTCCTCTATCGACACGCTCTTGAGTTGTACATGAAAGCGGTGCTTCTTGTCGGCGCCCCCATGCTTTCAATCAAAGGGCGGCAAGAGGTTAACCGAGAAACACTGCTCAATACGCACAGCCTCGACGTACTAGCGCGAGAATTGGAGCGCGTCTTCGAAGTTTACGGCTGGGAATGGGATTTCGATACTCCGCACTTTCATACACTCGAAAATTTTCGCGCGGTCATCGCAGAGCTTCACGACATCGATGCTCGCTCGGTCGCATTTCGGTATCCACTCGATACCAAAGGTTCTCCGTTGCTCGGACCGCACTTCCGCTTTAACATTTTCGAGCTCTGCGATGTGCTCGACGAGCTGTTCCCGGTTCTTCGGGGCGCCACCAGTTGCGCGTTCGAAGAACTCCACCCCGATGGCTGGAGCGAGTAAAGGTCACTGCTTTTGTGACCGGGCCCGTGCCTTCTAGAAGGTTGATTTATCCTATCGAATTTGACCTGGGGATGCCACGGGAAACGCGTCGAGGGACTTTCCCGAGTAAGGACAGGTCAGAAAATGGACGCCTAAACACCGATCTTATACTAACCGTGTATCGGCACGCCTCACACGTCCTGACTTCCCAACCACATAGCGCCCACGACCGTATGTTACTGTGGCAAACGGTCAACCATTTACGGCGCGGGTTCGCTGGTTCTTCGCTGCTAATTGAGATCGAAAGTGAGGGAGAAATCGGAAATCGGGACGATATTTCCGATTTCTTGTGGCGATCCTTAAGGATGCTGAACTTCACGCGGCATCGCCCCTGCCTCCCCGTCCGCACCCCAAGAGCCGGTAAGGTTGAGTCTCGAGGTGTGGGCAGGTGAGCCCCAAAGGGGCGAAATAACGAAGCCCAGGCCAACGGCCTGGGTCAACGGGACCCAAACCGATCCCCGAGCCCTGAAGGGGCGGAACAATCCTTTTCAATCCCACACGTACTGCTCGTCGTAGGCGATTCCGGGCGCGTTGGATGGCTTTCCTGTTGGGTTACGTAGGGTGGAGAAAAAGATTGCGGCGTGGGGAAACGCGTATCCCGCCCTTTCAGGGCTGGCGGCAAAACTTGGGGGTGATCTGTACCCGGCCGTTGGCCTGGGCTTCGTTAGATCGCCCCTTTGGGGCTGGAGATGTCCGAGGGCATGGATCCACGGCTGTGGCCTTCGCAGTCCAGATGCAACCGCGGTCTTTCCACGTGCCTGTCCTCTGACCTGGATGAGTCGAGTAAGTCATTCCCCTAATGAGGGCACTGATATACTTGACTGACAAGATGAAATAAAAGGCAAGGCAACTTCATAACACTTTATTAGGAGGATTTTTTATGTCAGATGACCAGGAAGTTCGTCCGAAAGCGGAGATGTCAAACCAAGAGTTTTGTGAAGCTCTTGAAGCATTACAGAAAGCTCTGTTAGCTGGCCTCGGCTTTTCATCCTTTCGAGAATATCGAGATAAGGTTTTTGCAGAGTGGGAAGCTGTCGGAGTAGTTCATCCAATGCGTCCGCTTTTTGAGAAGTATCCATAGCTATAAAAGCTACCCATCTGAGGAACTCGTATATCTTCGTGCGTGCCGCCTCGTCCATAGTGCCTCCTCGTGGAAGCAGCATAGTATCACACAACAATAACGGTCGAAAATTCCCCGTTGCCAACTGCTGGCTTAACCGAAAAACCTGTGGAAAACCGATATAAAACCTAAGATTTCCTGCGAAAATGTGTTTCCATGTGGTATAATATAGATATGGATACATTAAATACTCCAACCACCCTCCAAGAAGCCATAATCTACTTCTCCAATCCCGCCAACTGCCACGCCTTCATGGTTAGCCTCCGCTGGCCGGATGGCAAAGTAACTTGTCCCCGCTGCGGCTCCCCGGATGTCAAGTATCTCCCTAACGCCCGTATTTTCAAGTGCTTCCTGAAGCATCCATGCCAGAAGTTCTCCCTCAAGGTCGGCACTGTCTTCGAGGACAGCCCTATCGGGCTGGACAAGTGGCTCCCGGTCATGTGGATGCTGGCCAACTGCAAGAACGGCGTGTCGTCATGGGAGATACATCGTGCCATCGGCGTGACCCAGAAGACCGCTTGGTACATGCTACAGCGGGCGAGGCTCACCATGCAGGACGTGCAAACGGGCGGAAAGCTCGGCGGGGAGGTTGAGGTTGACGAGACGTTTATCGGCGGGAAGGCCCGCAACATGCACAAGGACAAGAGAGCCGAAAAGATAACGGGGACCGGACCCTCGGGAAAAGCCATCGTAGCCGCAGTGCTTCAACGGGGCGGGAAGGTGCGGGCGACAGTAGTTGAGGACCGCCGCAAGAAGTCCTTGCAGCAGCTTGTGCGGGAGAACGTGGAAGCCGGGTCGAGCGTCTACACTGACGCCCTGAAGTCCTACGAGGGGCTGGACGAGTTCAAGCATGAAGTGATTGACCATGCGGAAGCCTATGTCCGGGAGAACGTCCACACCAACGGGCTGGAGAACTTCTGGAGCCTTTTGAAGCGGGGAATTCGTGGAACCTATGTCAGCGTTGAGCCCTTCCACCTGTTCCGTTACCTGGACGAGCAGGCGTTCCGTTACAACAACCGTGAAGAAAGTGACGACTCGGGTAGATTTTTATCTGTGATGAGGCAGGCTGCGGGAAGGCGGCTCACGTATAGGCAACTAACCGGAAAGACAGAGGTGGTGGCGGCAAGCTAAGTGTTAGGAGCAGGGAACTTGACCTTTGTTCCCTTCATACTCCGCTCTATGCCGCCAAGTTGAAAAGCTATGCTTCTCACAAACTGTTTGACGGGGGGAGTGTTGATGATTTCTTCATTTGCCACGGCCTCTTCGCACATTGTACGAAGTGCTTCGATTTGCGCTGCGGCACAGTCCATTTTTCCTTTGGCGAGTAGAGTTTCCACGAGTTGAAACACGTTTAGACCTCCGAATATGACTGTCAGGACCAAGCCCGCCCACCCTGCCCACTCTGGCAGCATCTTCCCCTCCGCAGTTTAGAGGGGGATAACATACCACATTACCTTCACTCAGACGGCTTTGCTTTCCGCCTCAGACCGCTGACCGCTTTCCTGCCCTTTTCCTTGATTGGCTGTTGAATCTTGGAATGAGGAACCGACAAGATGTTTTTCATCACTCCCTTGAACCTCTTCCAGGCTTCGGGACCTTCGACCATCTCCGGTTGACGTTTCATAACCCCATCACTCATTTGTTTCTTCGTCGTCGTCCAGCACGTCATCGACAGCTTTGTCAGTTTTTTTCTTTTCTTCAGCCAGCACTTGGTTAAGGCTTTCCAACCCCGCCTTGCGTTTCAATTCCTGTTTTCGTTCCCGTTCCAGCCGGGCTGGGGCGAATATGAAGTTCCAGACAAATAGCACGGCAAGCGAAGCTGCATAGACGCATCCAAATATACCCACATCTGTTAATACTTCCGTCCATGTCATATGGCTCCTCCCAAAATGCTGAGCGCTTGCACGAGCGATAAGGCTCGCCACAAAGCTGATTCCGAGAGTAACCCTTGCCCACTTGCTCGTTTCACGGTATGCAAGTTTGCTGCGTCCAATGAGTGCTGCGATGGGGTTGGACATGCGGCCATTATCCCACAAACACTTTTGACATCCCAAACTTTTTCCATATAGGTTAATACTGACTGAAAATGTTTTTTTGGTATGGTAGACTGGCGCATAACTTAATCCAGGAGGATTTATGAGCCTGAGAACCTGCAAGCTGGTGTTGACGTTTTTCCTGTCTCTCACCGTAGGCTTGTCGGGGTTGCTGCCTAACGTTCAAGCTTTGGCGCAGAAAAGCAACAACCATGCCGTCGCTAAAGTCGTCCCGGTAGACCAAGCGACAATACGGATGTGGGTCCGCTATGGCGACGAGTGCGCTGAGGGGGTGTTTCCACTTAATCCCCCCAACGGCTGCAACGGCATAAACTATGAGAAGTCAGCCGAATGGTATGCCAAGGCAGCGGAGCAAGGTAATACCGAAGCGCAAGTGAACCTCGGATTCGCTTATGAACAAGGTCAGGGCGTGAACCAGGACTATGAGAAGGCGGTCGAGTGTTATGCCAAGGCAGCGGGGCAAGGACAAGTCGAAGCACAGTACAACCTTGGTCATCTGTACCAACAAGGTCAGGGCGTCAAACAAGACGATGAAAGGGCGGTCTACTGGTTCAGCAAGGCGGCCCAGCAGGGGTATGTTGCTTCGCAATACAATCTGGGCAACCTTTATGCGAGGGGTCAGGGCGTAAAACAGGATTATACCGTCGCTTACTACTGGCTCGTACAGGCGGCTAACGGAAGGGGAGCAAGGGGGGATATAAGCGATGCCACTGGCGATGCCGCTACCCATGCTGACCATAACGCAAGGAAAGTAGCGCCGAACGTTGATGCCCAGCGCCTTGCGGTTCTCATGCGGGTGAGGTATTGGCATCCAATAGAGGGACAAACGTCTGAGCAAGCCGAAAACCTGAAGGAATTTAAAGCAGCGATTCAGGGTATATATGCGGGTCAGTCGCAGGCTACGGTCAAGGCTCTGCTGTTATCTCGTGGTTTTCCACCTTGGAATTGCTTCGGGCAAACGAAGGCAAGCGAGTGGCTATCCATTTGCAGCACAGCCAAACCTTGGATTCACATAAAACAATATCAACAGAGCAAGCGTTTTGAGATTATGCTAACTTTCAGCGTGTACCAACGAGTGAAACAGGTTGACCCGGACACGCAAATTGCACACTTTTTCAACCTGCCGACTGACCAACTTACAGATGTAGTGGTCCCCGAGTGCAGCACAGTAACAGGGACAGCATTGAACGAGTGTGATTATGCCGTACATTAAATCGACCCGAAATGCTTGGTCTTTCTCTGTATGCAAAGTTGGCGCATTACCTAACTCCAATAACTCTCCTGTCAGTCAAGTATATCAATGCCCTAATGAGGGGTATCGGCGGAATTTGATCTGCGCATGAAACAATCTGCGTTGCCGGGTGGATGCGAGGTGTTGGCCGAGCATGAGACCGCACGCGCCGCCGTGGACCATGAAACAATTCCCTCAAGAGTTCATCGCAGACTGCCGATAACTCCAGCAGGGAAGTGTATCTCCCATCGCCGCGCCGCCTCCCCCCTAATGAGGGGTATCGGCGGAATTTAACCTGCGCATGAAACAATCTGCGTTGCAGGGTAAACGCGAAGTGTTGGGCCAAGTATGAGACCGCACGCGCCGCCGCGGACCAGGAAACAATTTCCTCATGAATTCATCACCAACTGCCGATAAGTCCAGCAGGGAAGTGTGTCCCCCATCGCCGCGCCGCCTCCCCCCTAATGAGGGGTATCGGCGGAATTTAACCTCCGGATGAAACAATCTGCTGTGCAGGTGTTGGATGGTCCAATCCGAATTGGACCTGAAATCGGACCCGGCCCCCCAGCGCGGGCAGGATACCCCTAAACGCTAATCTAAGTTCCGCCATCCTGCTTTTTCTTGCGGCATCGTTCATAATGGGCCGATTCTGTGTTTATCTTAGCGCTTATGGGGCGTTGCCGCCGGCTACTGACTGATGCCCTTGCCGGGCGCGAACGCTTCATGCCTTTTCCCGCAGCCAGTTCAGCCACTCCGCAAAGCGGCGAATGCCTTCCGGGAATGAAACCTTAGGTGAGTAGCCGAGGCGCGCGCGGGACCGGCTGAGGTCGGCGTGGGTGAGAAGCATTTCCCCGGGCGGAGTTGGAAGGAATTTCCGGCGGACGGGCTTGCCCAGTGCCTCCCCCAGGGTATCCACCATCTGGTTAATGCTTACCGGGCTTGAGTTTCCAATATTGAAAACATCGAAATTCCCCGGAGCCGCGAGCGCCAGCAGGATTCCCTCCACGATGTCGTCGATGTAGGTGTAATCGCGTTCCAGGCTGCCGTCTCCGAAGATGGGGACTTCCTTCCCTTCCAGAATCAGTCCGGCAAATTTGCGAATCGCCAGGTCCGGCCGCTGGCGTGGTCCGTAGACGGTGAACAGGCGCAGGCAAGCCACCGAAAGCGCGTAGGCGTGGGAATAGGTGAAAGCCGCGGCCTCCCCCGCCACCTTGGTGGCGGCGTAAATCGAGAGGGGGTGGGAGATGTCGGCGTCTTCGCGGAACGGGGCGCGGCTGGAATGCCCGTAGACGGAGCTGGAAGAAGCAAACACCAAACGCTGGATGCCGCTCTGGCGGCTGATTTCCAGCACCTGGGTGGTTCCCAGCACGTTGATGGAGGTGTAGGCCTCGGGTTGCTCGAACGACCTGCGAACTCCCGGCCGGGCGGCCAGGTGAATGACCGCATCGGGCTGGAAGGCGGAAAAAATCGCGCGCAGCTTTTCACCGTCGCGAATGTCGATGGGGAAGAACTGGAACTCGCCGCACTTCCTTGCCTCATCGAGATTGGCGCGCTTCAATTCCGCCGGATAGTACTCGTCCAGGTTATCGACCAGCGCCAGGCGTTTGCCTTCCCGGAGCAGGCGCTGGGTCAGGTGCGACCCGATGAACCCGGCGCCTCCGGTGATGAGAATGTTGTCCATAGTCGATCGTGCCATGGCCATCCTGGCCATGCCCCTTCACGGGCAGGATACCCGTGGCACAAACAGAACTTACGGTTTCTTTCGCACCGCCTGAAAATGGGCGCCAGGGGCGGAGACCACCTGGAGGTGACCCTGATCGTCGGTCCAAAGGTTGATTTGAGCGAGATCGCTGGAGAGCAGAAAGTGGCGGAGCGGGGCTTGCTGGCCGTTCACCCCGGGCACATCCCGGCCCACGAAGCTGAGCATGATCACTCCCGGCAGCGCTTCCTGGGGAATGAAGGCGCCAAATGTCTGCGTGCCGCCCTGCGCCTGATCGTAGCGCGCGAGAGCCAGTTGATAATGGTGAATTTCATTGTCGTCAAGCACCACCACATCCTTTGCCAGCTTGAAGTCCCGCCGGTCGTCCTGCCCGTTCACGGTCTTGTAGCGCGCGCGGGCGGGTTGGGAGTGAAAGTCAATCGTGAGCTGCGAGGACTGCGTCCCTTTCTGGCTCCAGGTGTAGGCAAGGGGATGGAGTTGTGAATCCAGCACCAGGTTGGAGGAGGTGCGGACGTCAAAGGTCTTGCCGTTTTGTTCCACCTGGAGAACCACCTCCCCCTGGGCGTCAAGCTGATTGCCACGGGCGCGAATTTCAAACTTCTCGCTGCCAATAATTTTCCCGTCGGAATAGATGTCAAAGACGCCGTGATCGCTCGGGTCAGGAAGCGCGGCGCCGCCGCCCTGGCCGAAGGCGGCAGCACCGGCCAGCACCGCCCCTAAGAGCAGCGGCAGCGCCCAGCATTTTAGGTAGGCCAGGGCAGGCTCCTTTCAGTTCAGGTCAGAAGACCTGCAAACTCAGGATTTGCTCGACGACCTCTTGCGGCTTGCGTCCCTCCGTCGAGATGCGAAAATCCGCCAGGCGGTAATAGACGACCCTTTCGGCAAAAAGCTGGTTAAAGGATTGCTCGTCGCGAAAAAGCGGGCGGTGCTCCATTCCTTCGCAGCGGGCGCGCAAAAGCTCCGGCGGGCAGTCGAGCCAGATGGTGGTGCCCCCCGCGTTGCGAATCAAATCCACGTTGGGGGGCTGGGCATACGTGCCCCCGCCCAGGGCGATGACCGCCGGCTCGGCTTGGGCGGCCGCCGCGAGCGCCGCGTGCTCGACCTGACGGAAGAAGGGCTCACCTGAGTTCTCAAAAATCTCCCGGATGCTCAAACCCTGCCCGGCCTCGATCACCGTGTCCAGGTCGATCATCGGCCAGCCGAGCGCGTTTGCCAACAAGTTGCCCACGGTGGATTTCCCGCTTCCCATGAAGCCGAGAAGATAAATAACTTTTCGACGTTGGCGAATCATTCCGTGATGAGGTCCTGGTTCCAAAGGTTCCAACCAAGATTATAAGCGGAATCAGGCCATCTGACCATTTATCCATCGGGTCATCGGGCCATCGGGCCATTTGTAATTTGCAATTGGCGATTTGCGAAGTCAAGAATTTATGGGTGGTGCGGCCGGGAGAGTATTTTGAATAAGCGCATACATCAAGGGCAATGGATGCGCCCTCAGCGAACCCGTGAATCATCGATCCATTGCCGATTTTCGATTTTCGCTCTTCAATCCCTACCGGCGGTTTATTTTGGAGAGCAAGCGCAACATTTCCAGGTAGAGCCAGACCAGGGTGACGAGCAATCCGAAGGCGCAGTACCACTCCATATACTTGGGCGCGCCGCTTTTGACGCCGGTATCGATCAGGTCGAAGTCGAGCACCAGATTGAGCGCCGCAATCACCACCACGAACAGGCTGAATCCGATGCCCACCCAGCCGCTGCCGTAGATGTAGGGGATGTGAATACCGAAGAAGCCCAGACCCAGGGTGGCAAGATAGACGATCATGATTCCCCCGGTGGCGCCAATCACTCCCATCCGGAAATTCTGGGTCACCTTGACCAGTCCGGAGGTGTAGGCGATGAGCATGGCCAGGAGAGTTCCAAAAGTCAGGGCGACAGCTTCAATGGGGATTCCCGGGTAGGTGGATTCGAGGGCTGCCGAGACCGCCCCCAGCATCAGCCCCTCCAAGATGGCATAGAGCGGCGCCGTGAACATCGCCCATTCCTTCTTGAAAATCGTCACCAGGGCGACAACGAACCCGCCCACCAGTCCCACCAGCATCCAGGCTACGGAAGCGCCGGGGTCGGTGCGGTAGGCGTTCCAGGTGAAGGTTGCGCAGACCGCCACCAGCATCAACAGAATGCCGGTTTTGTTGACCGTTCCCTGTAAAGTCATGGCCAGGGCGGCGTCAGCGCCCGCGCGAACACTCTCAAAGGTTTTAGGTCTCAGAGCGGGATTTGAGGTTCGAAACAATGCCATGCGATCCTCCTGGTATTGCGATGTGCTTTTGCGGCCCCAATGCTTGAGGAAATTTTACGTGAGCGGGTTCACAGAGTCAAATGTAATGCGGCGCCCGTTACCAGCCACGGAGTGGCGGTGTCCTTTAGCCCACGGCGAGCCAGCCGTGGGAACCCGGGCAGCAGCAAAAATCATGCGAGCCCCGCAGGGGCGACGTCAGGCCTCCATTTGATCTGACGCCGCCCCTTACGGGGCTGGGGGGATCATATTCGCGGGCGCTCTTTCCCACGGCTGGCTCGCCGTGGGCTACATGACAACACCCGCTACGCGGGCTCGGAAAGGCGTCGTTGCTTTTACCCTTCATCCTTTACCCCTTCACCCTTTATGAATCATTTCCCCCCGCCGCTGGTGCAGTTGATGGTGAAATCGGAGTTGTTGGAGCCCTGCGTGGGCATTTCGTGATTACCCTGGGCGTCCGCCCCGATGGCTTCCAGAATGGCGCTGCCGCCCATCTGATTGCCGTATTTAGGCTGGAAGGTTATCACGTCGCTGACGGTCTGGGTTCCCGCGGCGGTGAAGACGATGGTTTTTCCCGGGTTGAAGGTGCCCGCGCCGAATTCGTAAAACACCGTTCCCGGGCCGTCCACCGTAATGGTGCCCACCATCTTCACGTGGGCGGGGCAGGGGCCTGTAATCTGTCCAATCGGCTGCAAGGTCAGGGCGGTGACCTTGGTGCTGGCGACGGGCGGAGGCGGCGGCACCGTGACTCCCTTGCAAATAGCCGGAAGGGCGAAGGCGGAAGCGGGCGGTTTGGCAAAGCTGATCTGTTTCACTTCGAGAAAGTGCGTCAACTTGCCGCCGGGTTCGCTGACATCAATCTTGACGGGGTAGCCGCCTTTTTGCGCAAACCAGATCTTGGCATTGGCCTTGGCGGAGGTAATGGCCACGACCCGGGTGGCCATTCCGTTCATAGTTTCCGTCCCCAGTTCGGTGGCCTTGTCGCCGGGCTCAATGAGGCTCCTTCATGAGAGCGGCGGAGCCGGAGATGACGTCTTCCTCCGCGGGCGCGGTGGGGTCGGTGTACGCCTGCGCCCCGCAGGTCATGTTGGGGTCGCTGGGAATGGTGGTGTAGACCGTGTGCGCCTGGAAATCATAGAGGATGTGGGAGTGGTATTCCTTGTCGTGCCCGGGGCCGGCGGCCATGAACTGATCCACAACTTCTTTGGACCCGTCACGGGAGAGCTTGATCACCAGTGGGCCCATGATGCCGAAACCCGGGTCCTCGGTAATGGAGTAAACGGTGGGGGTGGGGCCCTGGACCTGCGCCCGGGATAGTCCCCATCCCGAGATGACCGCTATAACCGCTAATAAAATAACCACGCGTCGTTGCATTCCATCCTCCTGACTTGCTGGTTAGAGATTTACATGGCCTTGCCCTTAGCCTGTGAAACGCCCCATCCACACGACATCCCGGCCAGCCGATCCTGTGAGGCAAGGTATAAGATCACTCCATCACGGTAATGCTGGGTTTTACATGTAGCTTGAGGACTTGGGGTCTATTTTATACGAAGTGTTCCGATTGGCCGAAGGTTATTTTGTTTCGGTGCGATGTGGCGGGGCTGGCTCTCGGGTTAAGCTCTCGGTTTGCTGGCGTGCGCCCAGAACGGCGGGCGATTGCTTGACATCGCAAGTACTCCGAGTACAATTTATCCTGACTATTTATCTTCCATATTCCTAACGATCGACTTCACGCATGCAGGCGCCAGCGGGGCTTCTTGACGAAGGCTCAGGGAGGGCATATGACTCGGCGACATTTTCGGCCCCTCGTTTTGGGACTCGCTCTTGTTTCAATGTTCGCACAGACGCTGCTTCGGGCTCAAACTTCGAAGCGGCCGGAAGCGTACTCTCTGATCATGATCTCCTCCATGGAGCAGACGACGACTGCGAACGTTTATCGCAACGGCACGAAGGAGCGCGTTGACCTCACCGTCAGCCCAGGGGGGTCGAATCCGAAGGAAGTGCACCAGATTCTTCTCTTCGATTCCCAAGCCCAGAATGCGTACGCGCAGGACCCGGCGAGCCATGCGTGTTACAGCACGCAAAATCCCTCCGAGAAGACCCTCGGCGACGTGGGATACGATCCTTTCATGGCGCTCGGGCAAGCGGGAGGATCCCCCGCTAAAATGATCCCCGGGGGCAACCTGGGGGGAACGCAGACGATCAACGGTTTGTCCGCCAAGCTCTACGAGACAGCAACGGAGAAACTGTGGTGGTCAGATGTCTACGATCTCCCCATCAAAATAGAAATGATCCAATCCAATTTCCCACCCATGGTCATGATGGAGATCAAACGCCTGGACACCACCGCGCCGCCGGCATCGTTTTTCGCGGCGCCTTCCGGCTGCACGGAAACTCAGGGCAAATGGACGGAGGGGGGATTTGAAGCGAGCGGCCAGAGCACGGTTACGCTTGGCGCCGTCGAGCCGAAGCCGCAGGCTTCCCCCTGGGTGGCCACATCTTCCCTGCCCACGCATTACACGCTCGTGGACGTCACCAACCTGACCGAAGCCAGCCTGTTCACCGGCCAGACTTCGACGCTTAATATCTATCGCGACGGTCCCCGAGAGCGCGTTGACCTGACGATCGCTCCGTGGGCGGCGCAGGCGCATCGGGAGGGAGTTCGCATGCGTTTCCTGTTTGATTTCAGCGCGCACAAGGCGTACACGACCGCCTGGAACGGCAACCTGTCTTCCTGCTCCTGGATCAAATACGTTTCCGCGGAGGCCCCAGGCGCTTACGACCCCGTCACCGCAACGCCCAATATGATGACGACGCTGGGCAAGCAGGGAACGTGGAAGGACCTCGGCCCGGAGACCGTCAATGGAATCCCCGCTAAAGTTGAAGAAGTCGGCGGTATGGTCTTTGCGAAGGTCTGGATCGCGCAAAAGGAAAATTTCCTTGTCAAATATTCCGCCCCCATGCCGGGCGGGAAGGTGACCTTGGGGTTTGAAGTCAAGAAGGTGAGCTTTGACTTGCCGCCGGCCTCGGTCTTTGCCGCTCCCACCGGCTGCTCGGAAACCCAGGGTGAGTGGAGCGAAACTGGCCTCAACGCCAGCGCGTCGGAAACCATCACGGTGGGCACGCCGTCTTCCCCGCCGAGTCCTGCGATATCCGCAGTGCCGGCAAGCCCACCGGCCACGCCCGAGCCCGCCAACTTGGTTACGAATGGCGACTTCGAGAGCGGGAACACGGGGTTCACCTCGGGATATACTTACGGGGACGTGTCCAATCCGGGGACTTACTGGATCGGCACAAACCCCTCGCAGGCGCCGGGAGCCTTTGCGGATTGGTACAACGGCGGCGACCACACCACCGGCAAAGGGAATATGCTCGCCGTGGATGGGGGCAACTCGGCTACGACCCCGGTTTGGGAGGAGGTCGTGCCCGTCACCCCGAACACGACCTACACCTTCTCTTACTGGGGCGCGGGATTAAACCACGACAGCAATTCTCTCCCGCGTTTGGAGTTGAAGATCAACGGAAAGTCTATGGGGAGCAATGACTTCCCGGGGAGTAGCCCGGATAACGGCGGAAGTTGGAAGAACTTCACGTTTACTTGGAACTCCGGTTCCAGTAGCCGCGCTGATCTGGCCCTCTTCGATCTCAACACCGACACACCCTGGAATGATTTTGCGCTGGACGACATCAGCTTCGGCGCCCACCCTGCGCCTTAGATCAGCAAGGGCGACTTCGAGCGGCATCACGGCCGACTGGCGCAGGGCGAGCGCAGCCCGGCGTCTCGAGGAACGATCAAGGCAGCGAGGGCTCGAAATGCAGTCCGCCGATCCGCATAAAGAACGGCTCCGAGGACGCAGCGAGAAGCGGGTAGCCACGGTCAGTGCAGTTCTGACCGTGGGCTTTTCTCATGCGCGGTACCCCAAGGGCAATCTTACGTAATCAATCTGAAGGGGACACGCCGCCACCGTGGCCTTGTCCAGAGCGAAATTGTTGTAACTTGACCACCGCCGGAAGGGCCCACGGTCAGAACTGCACTGACCGGCTACCCGCTTGCCATGGTGAGCGGGTAGCAGGCGTACGCGTTCGTGGCGTTCGTCTGCGGCGCTTCGTCCGTCCACGGGATTTCCGGTGGTGTGGGAGGGTTGAGTGGGTAACCGCTCCCCCTATCCCGATCCCCTGCACGAGGTGGTGCAGGACGGGTGAGGGGTGACCGCTCTCCCTATCCCGACCTGTCCCCCGCCCCCAGGAAGCGCCAGGTATTAATGAATCCTTTTTCCATCCATCCAGAGTGCATCCGCCGTCCCGCCGATGAGATGAAATATCACGGTAAGCTGGTGGTCCGGTTCGAGCCTGTCTTCTTGGAATACCCGCACTTTAATTTCGGGTTTCGTTAGGAAGTCCGTGAGGACATTCTCGCTCTTTTGAGCCCCTGACCACGTGTAAGCCTGGCCCACCGTCAGAGGAATCCGTGGCCAGTCAGGCTCCGAGGCTTCCGACAAGGCTCCGTACCGCTTATAGAGAACTCGACCCACCTTGGTGGGATTGGTTCGGGCGGTCAGCGTGACATCGCGCCAATGCTTATCGGGCGGAGTTTCTCGCTGGAGGGGCGAAATCTTAGCCTCCAGGACGGAGAACATGCCGGTGCCTTTGAGCTCGCCCACTCCCTGCTCGATTCTTTCCACGGAGAAGCACGGGGGGAGTCCAAGCCCGAGAAAAGCGGGTAGCCACGGTCAGTGCAGTTCTGACCGTGGGCTTTTCTCATGCGCGGTACCCCAAGGGCAATCTTACGTAATCAATCTGAAGGGGACACGCCGCCACCGTGGCCTTGTCCAGAGCGAAATTGTTGTAACTTGACCACCGCCAGAAGTACCCACGGTCAGAACTGCACTGACCGTGGCTACGTCTCTTTACCAGCCCTTTCTTAACCGGATTCAAATGCATATAGTCCAGCCGCTCGCCGAACTCCTTCGCGTGGCGCACAAAGCGATCCCAAAATTGGTGTTGCCAAAGGGGTCCGCAGGTCCCCCGCCGGGCATGCAGCCTCAGCGTCATGATCTTTTTTACGTCGTGGAGCACCTGCTCGATGAGCAATGGATATTGCGGCCAAATCAGGGCGTGCCAATGGTCAGGCATCAAAACATAGCCGCAGAGGAGAAACCCCAGCCGCCGCCGCGAAGCCTCCAATACGCTGATCAATAGATCATATTCAGATTCGTCAAGTTGTCGGAATCGCCGGCGAAGGTTCACGCTGAGAAAGAAGATACAATCCGTGTGACGCAGACGGTGGATGTTGGACACGCCCGCAGATTACCACCGGGGCCCTTGGCCTTCAAGTGACCATGATGAGTGCGGTCGCCGCGGCTACAATCGGCGGGAGGTGCGACTTCAAGGGAAGTACCCACGGTCTGAACTGGTCGCCGCGGCGACACCGTGGCTACCCCGCTTTCAAGGGGTAACGCCCGTAATCGCGCACCGTCTCGAACATGGCCAGTACATTCTCCACCGGCGTGCAAGCCTGGATGTTGTGCACCGCCGCAAAAACGAACCCTCCCCCGGGACCGAAAATCTTAATGCGCTCGCGTACCTCGCGGCGCACTTCGTCAGGTGTTCCAAAGGGGAGTGTCCGCTGGGTATCCACCCCGCCCCCCCAGAAAGCCATTCGGCTGCCGAACGCCGTCTTTAACTCCGCCGGATCCATTTGCGCTGCCGAGCATTGGACCGGGTTCAGAATGTCGAAACCTGCGGCGGCAAAGTCGTCGAGCAGCAGGCGGACCGAGCCGCAGGAGTGGATCAACGACTTCCAAGAGGTATGCTCATGGATCCAATCGTTGATCAGCCGCTGGAAGGGTTGATAGAGATCGCGGTAGGCCCTAGGCGAAATGAACGGTCCATTCTGCGTGCCGAAATCCGTGCCGGTGGTCCAAACCGCCGCGATCCGGTCACCGACCGCCGCATGAATCCTCGCGAGATTCGCCAGGGCAATTTGAGTCTGGCGTTCAAAAATCTCACGGACAAAGTCCGGGCGGGTGGCCGTGAGGGCGTACCATCCCTCGATGTCGCGGACTCCCTTCGGATGCTTCATCCAAGGTGCGGGAACCAAGGCGATATCGCCGAAGGCGGTGCCGGGGAAGCCGGCGAAGATGGCCTTGTCAGTTTCCGTATGCAACCGTTCCGTTTCCTGCTTGAAGTGTTCGAGTTCCGCGGCAGAGATGGGGCCGAACTCCTCCAGATTGTCTTCGACGTTGAGGTTGCTTTCATCCAGAGGCGGCTGCCGCACGATGGTGTCAAAAAAGAAGCCACCCGTGGGCATCCGGCCGCTGGGTGGCGCGGAACGATCACCTTCAGGGTACATCAGGACATCCCCTTTAGGTTCCGGCTCGGTGTTGAAGCCTTCCGGCACAAGCATGGGAATGCCATCGAAGAACGTCCAAGGTTTCCAACCTTCGTTCGCATAGCCAAACAGATTCTTGGCGCCGGGCAGGTTGACCACATCCGTGCCCAGAGCTTCCATGAGATCGGGCGCGATTTCACCCAGCATCTGGTATGGCTCAATTACACGAACCGGCGTCCCGGGGCAGTCCAGGCCCAGAGCCTGCCGCAACCGGTACACGATGCTGACGTGCATTCCGGTACCCAGGCTGCCGCCAAGGTCCACCGGAATACGGTCAGCTTCCTGGTGGGACACGGCCAGATTCACGCGTTCACGCGAGGTCAACACGCTACGACCTTTCCGTCTCTCCAGCAAGAGACAAAGCGCCCCCTACCTGCAGCGGCAACACCCGGCAGGCCGGCTGGCGCATCAGATACCTGTTCTTTGGTGTCTGCGATTTCCCGCAGGGACGTTCTCTTTTGACCCCCCGCGCCGTCCCGAGTATACTCTTCTGCGCCGTGCCTCTCTACCACCGTGTTTATACCCCCGGTCTGCTTCAATCTGCCCAGACACCGCAAATAGACTAATCCTCCAGGCGCTCTTAGCCGATATTATTGATGAAACTTCCGCCCCGGGAGCTTCGCGTGCCTTTCTGGCTCTGAAATACGGTAACGGCCTGAAGCTTGCGAAGTTCCAGAGCGAATCAGGATCGGATATGAGAAACTACTGCACGGTTTGCGGCGAGCGTTTGGAATTGTGGGAGCGTGTGTGGGGGCGGTTCGACCATGCGAGTTGCCGCTCGATTGTCCCGCCACGCGCGGCTGTACATTCCCTTGCTTTTCAGAAGACATCCTTTACATCAAGTGATGCGACTTCCGGAAGAGAGCCGGGGATTCCGTTCAATACCGCAGCGACCCTTCCCAACGCCGAAAGAACCCAGGTTCCGGCGACGTAAGGTGTCGGCTGAAGGGTAGGCGGTGGGTACTTGCCCCTAGGTTCCACCAAAACCTTTGTGGGCGTTCGTGTCGCCACACACGATGCCCGCAATACCCCCCGCCACGCTCGAACCCGTACCTTCGGCGACCTCAATTTCTACTTCGAGACCTCGCCAAGCGTAAACCCATCAAACCAACCAACTTATTTTCCCTTTATAGCTTACCCCTCCGGGTGGCAGGAAAGTTCCCGCCCAAGATGACGGCTGTCCAAGTGAGGGGAAAAGGTCAGTGGTGTAGAAATTCGCCGCGAGGCTGGGAAAGCGACATTTTGACACTCGCCCGGCCGGGCCTGATCGGCAAAACACGGCAAAACACGGCAAAACACCGTGAGGTCATCTTTCGGTGGCCCCAAAGCCTAATACTGGGGATGGATGCGGATGTTCCCGCTGAAGGAGGTCAGCTCGAGAGTGGCCTTGCCGGTGTTGCGCGTTCCCAGCAGGCTGCTTCCGGCTTCGAGTTCCCGGTTTGCATTCCGCGATGAAGCGGATTCCCTCCGGTGAGTCATGGGCATGGTGTTGATCACTTTGCCCTTGAGGGTTTTGGCGTTCAACTCAAATGAGGCGCGGGGCGGGCAGATGATCTCCAGGTCGCCGCTGTAAGCGGAAAGGATATAATCGCCCCGGTCCATGAAATCGCCTTCAAAAAGGATGTTGCCGGAGGTGGTGCTGCCATGCAGGAGGGTGGTGGAGGGCGAAACAAAGTGCAGATTGCCGGTCACCGAGTACGCTTCCACGTTGCCGGAAGGCCGGATCACTTCGATGTCACCGGCTACAGAGTGGACCATGAGGCGGCCGGAGTAATCGCGGATAGAGATATCGGCGCCCACCGATTGCACGGTCGCATCGGCCTGCATTCCCTGCACGACGATTTTTCCCTGCGGGTTGCGAATTTCCAGCGTGGCGCCCAGGGGAACATCCAGGGTGTAATCGGCCCCTTGTTGGTCGGCAGGGAGATTGGCATCGAGCAGATGCGTGTCAAAACGGATCTTTTCCGCAGGGCCGGTTTCGGGGAGAAATTCACTGTCAACTTCCAGGCGCGGAGAGGCCACGGTGTAAACGACGTGCACTGCGGCCTTGTCCCACCCGCGCACCAGAACATGCCCTTTCAGGTTGTTCAAGCTGATGCGTGGTTCACGGGTGGTATCGAAAGTCTTCTCAATTCGTCCTTCGCCCGCCGCCCAGAGCAAGGTTGCGGGAAGGAGAAATGCCACGACCAGCCGGCCCCATTGTCTGGTCACTTTCAGGCCCACGATAGTCCGGTTCATCAACCCCGTGTCCCTCTTTCTAACGCCCTTCGAACTCCAACGCAGATGACAAGACTTCAGCCTTTCTGGTATACGCCGTGAGCAGGTAATCATGCGCCAGCGTATTTCTGGGCTCGTGTTGCAAAGAGTCCAGACATTCACGGATCGAACCATCCAGGGAGACCAGGCTCTTTTCGTACGTGGCCTTAAGGTCAGGGGTCATGGATGATTCGTTTGCTCGAAAATTGCTTTCCAAATCGGAAACCACTTGGGCTAGAGCCGTGTCCTCGGTGGGAGGCACGGCCGCGCTGGTGCGGGCTCCGGCGGAGTAATCTGCCACACCCTCCGGGCCGCTCCAGCGCTGGAGGTTGCCGGAAGGCAGGGTCAGCGCCGATCCTAGAATGACCAGGGTGGCCAAAACTCCCAGGGGAACCAGGTGGGGAGAAAATCGCCATGCCAGAACTTGGCGCCACCGGCTGACCGGAGCGGCAAAGGCTCCCTCCGCCTCCAGTTGGGCGCGCACGTTGGCCCAAACCACACGCGAGGGTTCTTCCTGGGGCAGTTCACGCGCGGCTTGCTGAATCGCCTGGAGGTCCGCCAGCAGGGCGCCGCATGACTCGCACGCCTGCGCATGGGATACCATGAAGGGATTCGCCACGCCCTCCAGGTACGCCCCCAGTCCGGCATCAAATTGCCTGCAAGCCGCTTGCTCGAATGCGCCCTCTGCCGCGAGCTGACCGCGGAGCTTCGCCCAAACCGCTGGAGAAGGGGCCTCCTGGGGCAGATCGCGGGCAGCCTGCTGAATTGCCTGAAGGTCCGCCAGCAGGGGGCCGCATGACGCGCAATCCTGGGCGTGGGAGACGATGAAGGGATTCGCATCACCTTCCAGGTGGGCTTCCAAAGCGGCGCCGAATTGTGAGCAAGCGGGTACGAGGAAGGCACCCACCTCCTCCAGCCTGGCGCGGATGTTCGCCCAAGCCACCTGCTGCGAGGGCTCCTCCAGCGGGAGCTCCCGCGCCGCCTGGCGAATGGCCTGGAGGTCCGCCAGAAGAACGCCGCAGGGCGCGCATTCCTGGGCGTGCGAGGTGATGAAAGGCCGTGGCTCACCCTCCAGAAAGGCTTCCAACTCGTCGTCAAACCGCGAGCAGGCAGCAATCGCTTTGAATTTGCGCTCTTCCATAATGCCTTCACTACTTGCAAGGGAACTGGCCGGCCTTCAAGTCGGCATCCGATGCAGCGCCGACCTTGAGGCCGGCACGTGCTGACCTCAAGGTCAGCGCTACACTTCCTCGACGGGTTCCCCGGCGGGAAGGGGTTCACCCGCCACTTGCGTGCCGCGATACTGCCGCAGCCGTTCGCGCAGCTTCATGCGAGCCTTGTGAAGCTGCGACTTGGAATTTCCCACCGAGCAGTTCATGATTTCGGCGATCTCATTGTGCTCGTAACCTTCCACATCGTGCAGCACGAAGACCGTCCGGTAGCCCGGAGGTAATTCCGCAATCGCCTTCTGTAATCCAATACGGTCAACTGAGCCGGTCAGCCGCCGGTCGTCGCTCCCGTAATCGCGCTTGACCGGCTCGTCTTGCGAAGTGTCCACTTCGTCGAGCGAAATCTGCTGCAGTCCCTTCCTCCGCAGGTGCATCAGGACCACATTTACCGCCAGGCGGTGAAGCCATGTCGAGAAAGCCGACTCGCCACGGAAAGTGGAAATCTTACGGTAAAGCTGGAGAAACGCCTCCTGCGTCAGATCTTCAGCTTCCGCGGTGTTACCCGTCATGCGCAGACACAGCGAATAGACTCGCCGCTTGTGGGCTTCGAAAAGCGCTGCGAACGCTTCCTCATCGCCTCGCTGTGCGCGCGCGATGAGCTGGGTATCAGCCGCCGTCTTAGTTGCCGGTGTCTTGTTTGTGCTCAAAAAGGTTCTTCACTACCGGCCGCACCTCAACTCGTTTGGTGAGATGCGGGGCAAGATTTTCGAGTTGTATACTTCCTGACGTTTACCGTGCCGGGGCAGTTACTCACGCTGCCGGCTCCTGCCATTTTGCCATCTCCCACCATTTTTCAAATCTTGAAAATTAGCGGGATCTGGGGGCGACGGGCTGCCTCAGGGTTCCCCATGGTCGTTCCATGGCGGAAGGCGCTGGTTAGACGATTCTACTGGCTCCCCCCGCCGGGGATGCGGATAATTGCCTTTCCCACCCCCATGTTACCCGAGGTATCGGTCGCCCGCAAAGCCAGCACGTGCTCCCCCGGGGCAAGGCGGGTTAACTTGATGGTAAACGTCTCCTTGCGCGAATCCACGATTCCATCATCGGACAATATATCGCGCCAATCCTGCCCGTCCAATGAGGTTTCCGCGCTGTGCAGGGGTGAAGTACTGTCCTCCACCGAAAACCGAACTTCCGCGCCAACCCCGGTAACCCTTTGTGAGGCAACATTAACCTCAGGCGGCGTATTGTCAACCCAAAAGGGGGCGCTCAGCAACTCGGATTTTCGCTGCAAATCAGGGGGATTGGACTCCTCGTCGGAGGCCACCAGGCGCGCCACGTACTTGCCGTCCGCCAGGGAGGTTGGGTCAATTGTGTAGGTGGTTTGATGGATTTTGTCCTTCAGGAGGTGCCATTCCCGCTCATCCGTGGCTTTGAGGTAGATCGCGTAAACCAGTTGGTCGGCGTTGGGGTCATCGGCCTGCCAGGTCAGGATGATCGGGGTCTTGCCGGAGGTGGTTGCCAGGGGGGTGACGCTGTATCCCAATCCGGTCGAGGAGGTGACGTTCAACGTGCCTCCCATCGGCAAGTTAGCGGACGCCCCCGCGGCCCCGGTTCGTTCGCTCGAGGCGCTGACGTTCAGCGAGTGAATCTGGGGTGGAAGGTTCTGGTTCAGGTAGGCAAGGGTAACCTCCTCCAGGGTGGGTGAAGCATTCCCTGAGGAATGGAGGACGGCTTTCCACTGAACGTAGCGGGCGGGAGGGTTGGTCAGGGTATCGCCGTCGGGGTTGACGTAGGGGCCCGCCCAATCGCTCCACGTGTGGTCGGGGCGCTCAGAGTTGCCCGAGCGCGTAAAAAGCTGCAACGTGCAACCTGCCGGGACATCCCCTCGCCAGGCCAGAACTCCCCAGTGGGAAATAAACTTGGTATCCTTCACCGGTGACTCAAAAGTGCCCTCGCGCGCCGGCGTCGCCCCAATGCGGAAGAGCTTGGCCACATTGCTGGTGGCGGCATAGAGATTTGCGCCCCCCAATAGAAGGCGGGTGGCTAGCGACTCATGGGTTTCGGTGAGAATCGTCAGTTTTTCGCCGTCGGGGTTCGGATCCAGGTCGAAAATCCGCCCGTTGCTGTCGGTGGTAAACAGAACGTGGTCGTCGCGCAGCGCTAGCCCGAAAATGCTCTCGTTGTTGGAACTCCAGATAGTTTCAGCACTTGCATCCGGGAGAATTTCGATTAAAGCCCCGCGCCCCGTTCCCAACTGCATGGGAAGGGTGGGGGAGATCTGGGGGGTCGAGCGGTTGAAACTTGGAGTCTTGGATTCGATGGGTGGGGTTTGTCCCTTGGCGGACTCAGGTTCTGTAGAGGCCGTGACGGTGACGGTCATGACCCCTCCACTCACCCCGCCTTGCGGAGAAGTCAGGAGCAGATCCGGCGCTCCCTTGCTTCCTCCCCCTCCCAGGGTTGCTGCGAAAATGCGGCCCTGCGGGTCGACGGCGAGGTCATGCACTTCCGGCAGAGCCGCCTGAAAGATTACAAATGCCTTACCCTCGGGCGAAAGGCGATAAATCAATCCATTCGGAACACTGCCAGCCAGCAGGTTCCCCTTAAGATCGAGTTGGAGGCACATGATGTGCGTCTGTTTGGTGTCAAAGAAAATTTCACCCTTGCCGCTGGGGTCAATCCGAAAGATCTGCCCTTTGTCGCCCGTTGCAACGTATAGCCGCCCCGCGGCGTCAAATTGCAACGCCCAGATATACTTGGCTTTGGGGTCGTAGAAAACGGTCGACTTGCCGTCGGCCGTCACCTTGTAGACTTTGCCTTCGGGGGAGCTGCCAACATAAAGATTTCCATCCGGGCCGACGGAAAGGGCGAAAATATCGGGCTCTGGCGCGGTGAACAGCGGGGTTGACTTTTGATCGGGGCTGACGCGAAACACCTTGCCCTGGTGTCCGGTACCGAGGTAAATGTTGCCGTGGGAATCGCGCGCCAGAGAAAGGGCCAAAGCTTCTTCCGGGCTGAAGATGGCTTGCGCGTCAGGGGCCAGCGTCAGGTCGCCCTGCTTGCTCAAGGAGAGTCCGGTTAGCGTTCCCTGAAGGAATTCATCAAACGAGCCGATTTGCCAGAAGGTGGTTTCCACGCCCCATGCGGGCAGGGCGATAACCAGAATCAGGAGTGTTTTGCGAAGGAATTTGCCGAGTTTCATTCCCACCCTTTCTGAAAGCAGTGGAGAGTGGCCCGTGCTCAATGGCTAGCCACTCTCCACGAGCCACTCCCCTTTACATTCCCGATTCCGCCACTTTGAGGATCAGCATCTTCTGCCCATTGATGGCGTAAGGGGTTGATTGAGTTTCAAAATCACCCACCACAGATGTTCCGTTGAAAATCAAATTGGAGGCGGCCGGGTCCGCCATGAAGGTCTGCATCAGGGATGGCGGAGGAGAAGGGTATTCGTTCCCCTGCATTACAAAGGAGCGCTGGGGGGTCATCAAAAGTGCATATAGGCGGTTGTTACGCCGGATGCGATTCAGGGCGTGGACCAGTTGCTGCGAATCCCGCGCCGTGCCTCCCAGCGCCGAAAAGCGGAATTCCAGGGCATTGATGCTGGAACCACCGCCCACCACTAGTTGCAGCATTTTGTCCGTAATGCTTTCGGGCACGTCAACCGGAATTTTTTCCGCCAGGGTATCGCCCGACGGTAGGCGGAGGAGGGCGGTCACCTGCAAATGATCGCCGGGCCGCACTTCCGATTTGGTGCTCCAGACCTCTTCGATGGTGGCGGTGCGTTTTTCATCCAGCGATTCAATGCTGATGTCGATATCCCGAACCTTCAGGTCAGGAAATCCGCTGGACATCAGCAGGGCCAGCGGGGTGCCCACCGTAGCCCCTGCCATGTTGACCGTCCCCACGTCGCTGGAAAGTTCATCGTCCAAATCCACCGACTGGCCCCCCGCCATGCGGATCCGGGCTTTGATGTTCAGCGTGGACATTCCCACGGAGCGCTCCGTGGTGGTCAGTGCGGAAGTCACCGCGAGGTTGAGAAGAAGCGGGGAAAGGAACGGTTCCTCCACCATCTCGAAATGATAGTCGGACTTCCTTTGGAGGGTGGAGAGCAGATGGACATTGACGGGAATCATCGGCGGGTTTATTCCCCCAACCCGGCCATAAATGGCGTCGAACCGGTCCTGCTGAATGGTGCCCGCGATGGCGCCCGGCGCATCCACCTTGAACGAGGAAGCAATGCTGGGTACCGTCACGATGACGTGAGCGGGCGCAAAGGGAAACTGTGCCGGGCCTTCCGCCAGAACCTGGTGCCCGCAGGCGTAAAGATCATTCCCTCGCCGCAAGGTGACCGTGCAATCGATATTCATGTTCAGGTCGCCCTGCACCAGGAACAGGCTGATCATCGAGCCCGGCAAGAGGTCCGTTGGGCTCGGTGGCGTGTTTTGCTCGCTTCCCGCAATCACCCCTCCCTGCATGGGCTCCAGCCCCAAGCGGTGGAGTTGCGGCGCAAAAAGTGAAACGGCCGCGTCCGAAAACCCGCCGAAACGCAAAGGAAGCAGCAGGCTGGAGATGGAAATCCCTGCGTTCTCCTGCGATTCGGGAAGAGGGGAGAGACTGGGAGCGGCACTCTCATTCAAAATCACCCGGTCGAAATCATGCGAACCGCCCGAAGTGCTAACGATGCGAAAGCCTTGAGGGGGCGACATGTGGGCCACCGCGGCGGGCGGCGAAGGCACCACCGACAGCATTTCCTCGATGGGGGTAACCCCGGCGATGGCCCCTTTGGAGAGTGGAAACGCGCGGGATACGGCGCCCACCAGCTTGCCGTCCACATAGACGGGACTGCCACTCATGCCGGAAATCACCCCCGTGGTGGCGAGAGGCCCGCCCGAAAGCTGGACCAGAATGAGATCCCGCTTGGGCGCCAGAGCGTTCTTGAGCACGCCCAGGATTTCCACCTGGAATTCATCGATTTTGTCGCCCTCGAAAATCGTTCGCCCCACGCCTTTCTGGCCGGGACGGACGTCACTGAGCGGGAAAATGGGGGGGCTTGCCTGGCCCAGCAGGTAGCTTGCGGACAACAGAACCATCGCGAGACTGGTAAACAGTCGCTTTAGTGGCATCATAGCTGGCACAGGCCCACAAGCACTGGACGAAATTCTAGTCTAAGGACAATCGTGGGATTGGTCAAGAAAAGCCCGTGGGAGGTTGCGGCCAGTTTTAAAATTATTCTCCTCCAGGGTATTTCTGGGGCTTGGCCCTGAGCAAAGGCGGGGAGGGTGGGGGAAGGCGCTGCTCCCCGTACGTTCAACTCTCTTGAAACATACTGGGCGTTGAATAGAAAATGAAAGAGACTAGTCCTGGGATCAGGGCAGCAACTCATTGGAGTCTCGACGATTGAATGGACGACCTTGGGCAAGCATCGGTTAGATAAGCAAGGGCCGCGCCGCAAGGGTTTCCGGCGGATTTTTCTGATGAAATTCGGATATCGTACCAACGGGCAATCGCAGAAAGAATTCTCTCACCAGCGAAAGGCAAGGGTAAAAAAGATGAAAAGATTCATTACGGAAGCTTGGGTGTTGCGTCTTATGGGGGTCACCGTCTCGATTCTCGCATTGGCGCTGTGCGGCTGGGCGCAGGTGGGTGCGCCGCCTCCTCCGGCCACTTATTCCAATCAGCTCCCCCTCTCCGGTCGAAATGGGCAGGGGGGTGGAGTGGTGGCCACTGAATCGCCGGTTCCCAGCACCACCACCAGCGTGAATGCCATCAATCCGACCGTTTCCGTGACCGGCGCATACAGCGGAAGCACCAGCAGCACGGCGGCGATGGCGTTTTCCGGGAAGCTGTCGCTCGAGGAAGCCGTCCGGCGGGGCACCGCTTACAACCTCGGCGCCGTGGGCATGACCCAGGCCCTGAGGCAAGTGCGTGGTCAGGCGATAGCCGCCCGCAGTGGACTGCTGCCGAACTTCAGCGCCGATGTCAATGACACGGAGGAGACCTTCAATCTGCGCTCCATCGGTTTCAACTTCAGTTTTCCCGGCTTCTCGCTGCCGAACGTGGTCGGTCCGTTCAATGTGCTGGATGTGCGGGGACGGCTGTCGCAGAGCATCGCCAATTTCACGACCATCAATAATTATCGTTCTGCCCAGCAGATGGTGCGCGCCAGTAAATTCTCTGCCCAGGATGCGGAGGATTTGGTGGTTCTTGCCGTTGCCAGTTCCTATCTTCAGGTGATTGCGGCCAGCGCGCGAGTGCAGGCGGCGCACACCCAGCTCACCACCAGCAGCACACTTTATCAGCAGGACATTGAGCGCCTGAAGTTTGGCCGCATCGCCCAGATCGACGTCAATCGCAGCCGCGTCGCCATGCTGCTGGATCAGGAACGCCTGATTACGCTGCAAAATGAGCTTTCCAAGCAGAAGATTATTCTTGCCCGCCTCACCGGGTTGCCCCCCAATGATCAGTATGAAGTCTCCACCACCGTTGCCTATGCGCCCGCACCGCCCCTCAGTCTGGCGGATGCCATCAAACAGGCTCTGGACCAGCGCGCCGATCTGAAGGCGGCCGAGGTGCAGGTGACCGCATCGGAAAGGGCCTTGGCCGCGGCGCGCGCCGAGCGCCTTCCTTCCGGTTCCCTCAGCGCCGACTATGGCGGTATTGGCTCTCCTTCGCAGTTGCGCCCCACCTACACGGTTTCGGCCACGCTGAGCATTCCGATTTGGAACGGGGGCCGCACGTCGGGGGATATCGAGCAGGCGCAGGCCGCTCTGGCACAGCGGCGCGCCGAACTTGAAGACGCCAAAAGCCAGGTGGAGAGTGACGTCCGTACAGCCTATCTGGACGTGGTGGCGGCTGCCAACCAGGTGGAAGTGGCCCAGCAGAACCTCGACGTCAACCGCGACACTCTGGGCCAGACGCGGGTTAAATTCGAAGCCGGGGTGAGCACCAACGTTGATGTTATCCAGTCTCAGGATTCGGTATCGAGCGCGCAACTCGATTACATTGACAGCGTCTTTGCTCACAACCTGGCGAAGCTGAGCCTGGCCCGGGCGCTGGGTGGCGCCGCAGATAAATTAACGCAGTTCCTCAGCATCCAGTAGGCGGGTTAATTTTAGAATTGTGCTAATTGCCCAATTCGGATTTGGGTGCGGCCTAAGATGACCTCGCAGTGTCTCGGGAAGTTTTGCCGATTAGGCCCGGACCGCGACAGTGCCAAAATGGCGCTTTTGCGGCTTCGGGGGACAATATGTTTGAACCGCTGCCGCCCCCTCCGTTTAATTGGGCGGGGCGCCGTTCCTGACGGGGGGCCACACGGGGAGGAGTAACATCGGACAAAATGGCCTTAAACCATCAATCCTGACCCGCTCACGCCTAATTCCGGCAGCGCTGGCGCTACTTCGCCCCACGGCGGGGTCGGCAAATTTCCTCTGCGCCTCCACGTCTCAGCGGTGAAGGGAAGCGCTCCATGCGAGGCGGACCCTGATGTCAAGCCCGTCCGAATCACCATCCGGTCGCCCGCGAGCGCTCTGCGGCTTCGCCCTTGGCGATGCGGAAGGTCTGCGCCTTTCCTCGGAGTTTCGACATTTTTCAGGCGGCAAGCAAACACGATGGGGCACATTCCGGTGGTCAGGGCGCTTATGGTCAATGTGGGTTTGTATCGGGGGTGATTTTTTCTGCCCCTCGGTTCCGCCACGGGTCACCTGCAGTTTAGCGCGCTGGTATAATCGGCCGATGCGAATCCCCACCGCGCGCATTCGGGAGTTGCGAGCCAGTCCCACGGAGGCGGAAAAGGCTGCGTGGAAATTGCTCCGTGATCGTCGCTTGGGCGCGAAGTTTCGCCGTCAATTCCGCATCGAAGGCGGCGTCCTCGATTTTTACTGCTTCGAACACCGGCTCGCCATTGAACTCGATGGCGGCGTCCACGCGCAGATCGACCAAATGCGCAAAGATGCCGCCAAAGAAGATCATTTGCGGACCCTCGGCATTCGATTGTTGCGGATTCCGAATGCGATGGTGTTGGAACACCCGGACGAGTTCGTGCGCGAAGTGGTGCAAGCGATGGGACGGGTGGCGGATAAGGCGAAGAAGTAACCCCTCACCCGACTCGCGCCCGCTGGTAAAAGCGCGAGGCGCGAGCCACCCTCTCCCCGGGGAGAGGGAAATTTTCTGAGCGCGAAGACGCGCGCAGACGATTCCCGCCTTCTCCCCGCGGAGAGGGCAACGGCTCTTCGGGCGCGTGCGCGCCCCGCGATATTTCCTACCTTCTCCGAGGGGAGAAGGTGGACCGCGACAGGCGTACTCATCAGCCGTCGCGGGCCGGATGAGGGGTCACTTCCGCGCTCTCGATGACCACCTGCCTGCGGCGCACGTCCGCGGGTAGGCCGTTATCGGCAATGTGAATTGTTTCTGATGGGCCCAGGCAGGCGCAGAGTGAAGCTCTGTTTTTTGGGGCGTCAGGGGTGATCATGGGGAGGAGCGAGAGACATAAATCGCAGAGCTGCGCTCGCTCTGCGCCAGCCCGCGGTTATGAGAGCGCTCACCGATTGCAGGGACGGATCAAGGCTGCCCCGCCAAGCTTGCCATTCAACATCCAAATATTAGGCGTCTGAAACAGATACTGGCCACGGTCCGTGTAGCCCGGAAGTCCAGTCGTCGCCGCCAAAGTCCACTGTCCCTTGCTTGCGGTAATGACGCCGGCGTGCGAGGGCGCGCCATCCCGCGCCTCGCTGTGAAATTTGTAGGTGCCATCGGCCGTTACTTCCAACACCCAGTTTCCGGTCTTGACCGGAAGCCGCCAGGTGCCGACCAGATTGGCATCGAGGATGGTGGGATTTGCCGTCTTCTGGGCCATTACCGTGCAGCCCCTCGCCGCTTGCGCCAGGTCGGGGCGCAGCCATGCCGCCGCGCCCAGCTTTCCGGTGACGATGAAGATGTTGGGCGCCTGATAGAGATAATTCCCGCTGTCCGCATATCCGGTTTTCGCTTTCATCGTCCATGCGCCGTTGCTGGCGGCGAAAGAGCCGGCATGCGCTCGGGCGCCGTCATGGGCATCGCTGCGGAAAGTGTAGGTGCCATTGGCATTGATGGTCAGCACCCAGAGGCCGCTCTTCATCGGGATTTCCCAGGTGCCAAGCAGATTGGGATCCACGCCATGGGGCTTCAGCGCCTCCATATCGGCGGAGGTGCAAGGCCGCATGGCGTTCTGCGCCAGATAGCACGGGTCATAGCCGATGCGCGGAGCGGCAGCCTGACCCCCGCCATGACCGCACGACCCCGTGATGTTGCAGAATTCCTGCTGCGCGATCTGGTCGTCGAGTGAGGCCCCTTGGGCGTGAGCCGCGCCGTCCGTGAAGCAAAGCGCCGCGACCAATCCGGCGAAAAGGACTAGCGCACGACCAACGACACCTATTTGTTGGCGCATAAGGCCTCCATAATGGAAAACCAAGATTTCGTTTATACCCTCACTCCATTCTACGCGATGCCGGACACGCTTCGCAAGTTCGCCAGCATCGGCTTGAGGCTTGTGCGCTGATGATCGGCCTTGTCGCTGAGCACCGCGCCCGGCCCCGTCAGGGCCGGGACTCATTTTTGGGGGCGGCGTGTCCGTAGGTTGAAACCTACGGCTACTCACGGTTTTCCCCTTCGGGGAAAAGGGCCGCGTAACCGCCAAAGAGGAACAAGGTCCGGGGCCCCTAAATGCAAACTGAGACACTACCGGGAAATGAAGGGTGTACCCACTGCGACAAATTGACGCTATACTATGGCATCCGCCAAGGAAATCGGGCCTCAATTCGCGCGGTAGGAGGCGTGGTGGGAAATAACCCTAACAAGAACCCCTTCAACCCTTATCCCTTTGGACCTCCGGGTGGGCCCGGGTCGCCCGAACCCCCCAAGGAAGCCCAACCGACACCAGTTCAGAGCTGGTTGCCTCAGGCGAGTCCGACTCCGATGCCTTCCTCCGTGCCGTACGGCCAGGGAGTGTCGCTCGGGCAGGCGATCCTGAGGCTGGGAAGGTCGGGAGGCGGGGACTTCTTCTTCAATCTCATCTTCGTGGGCATACTTTGGGAACTCTGGGTGTGCCTCTACCCGCTCTCGGCTCTTTGCGGATATTTCGCCTGGATCTATTCCATTCCCATTTTGCGCCCGCTGCTGCCGCAAATTGGCGTGACCGATCCCGGATTATGCATCGTCGCCGGCGCGCTCGTAGGGGCTGTGGTTCTCTGGATCGCGAGCCGTTACGAACACGTGCTGGCGCGCTACTCCGCTTACCGAATTCCGCGTCACTTCATTCGATTGCCCCTTTTGGGATTCGCCACGGCTCTCGCCATTCAGAAGTTCGAAGGCTTTCGATTCAATCCCACTCCCGCCGGACTTGAACCGATCCTGAAAGTTCCCCAGAATCTCGCCGTGGTGGTCGGCGTAATGATTGCCGCCCACTTTGTTCTGTGGAATTGGACCAGCGCACGCGAGTTCTGGCACCGCCGCCTGGCCGGCGCGCAATTGCGAAAACGCGGAATGTAGGACCACCCGGGAGCCGGGACTGTAGCGCCACCCCTCCTCATCTGCGACGGCCGCAGAACTTGCAAAATCACGGTTTTTAGAACGAATAATAAATAACCTGCAATGTGCAAACGTCTGAAATACCTAGTTGTGGGACAGCCGCATCTGCGGAGGGGAGTTCTTACCCCGGAACTCCCCTCCTGAATCCCGTGGCGCGGTCGCGGCGGGGCGGCGCCCCATCAAATGCCATGAGCGGTCGTTTATTTGGGCGGACTGAGCATGATGTTGACGAGTACCAACCCATCAGGGTCAGCTATAATAGAGGATTCTCAACCGAGGCCGATGACGCATGTGGGATCGCTACCGAGATTGGATGCACTCCTGGGAAACCCGGCTGAACGCGCGGGACAAGAATCGCGTGGTCCGTCCCTTCGAGTGGGGGCTCAACTGGACTGAGCAGTGGCCGGTGGTGAATGGCACGCGCGAGGCCGCGCCCGCAAATCCCGCCGCGTATCTCGCCCAACTCAACCAGCAAATCATTTCCCGCAGTGACGATTTTTACGCCTATCAAACGCCTTCGGATTTCCGCCTGGAGGGGGACTTCCTTCTCTTCACTTCGCCGGTGCATACGCCGCATCCAGTAAATAATCTGGCGCGCGCGCGTTGGTTTCCCTCCGGAAAGCGCCGCGCGTTGATTGTGATGCCGCAGTGGAATTCGGACGCCGAGGGCCACAACGGGCTTTGCCGGATTTTCAACAAAATGGGAATTGCGGCGCTGCGCTTGAGCCTGCCTTATCACGATTATCGCAAGCCGGCGGAAACCGAGCGCGCCGATTACGCCGTGTCCGCCAACATCGGGCGCACCATTGATGCCGGGCGCCAGGCGGTTATCGATGCGCGCTCCTCGCTCGATTGGCTGGAAGCGCAAGGTTACACGGAATTTGGAATCGTCGGCACCAGCCTGGGTTCCTGCTACGCTTTTCTCGCCAGCGCGCACGACGCGCGCCTGCGCGTGAACCTCTTCAACCATTTTTCCGTGACCTTCGGCGACGTGGTGTGGACGGGCCAATCCACGCGCCACGTACGGCAGGGCATTGAACGCGAGATCGATCAGGATACCCTGCGCAAGGCGTGGCTCGCCATCAGTCCCGCTTCCTACGTGGATAAGTATGCGTGCCGGCCCAAGAAAACGCTGCTCATTTACGCCACCTACGACTTAACCTTCCTGCCCGTTTATTCCCATCAGCTACTCGATGAATTTACCCGCCGGGGATTGCCCCACCGCACCCGCGTGCTGCCCTGCGGCCACTACACCACCGCCGAGGCGCCCTTCAAGTATCTCGACGCTTACTACATGGCGTCGTTCCTGCGCACCGCTTTTGACTGATCGTTTGTCAATGGGGAGAGCAGCGCGGTCAAGAAGCCTGCGGCCGGGGTCGAAGCCGCACCACGGGCCGCCGTCGCGTCACCATGTGAAAGATCCAGTAAACTCCCATCGCTGCGGCCAGGTGCTTTAAGGTATGTCCGCTGAGGACGTGTCCCAGTTGGAAGATGGGGCGATCCAGCGACTCGAAGATCTTTGCCAGGACGTAAAACCCCATGGCCACCAGCAGGTCTGCGCCGCGTGTGTAGCGGGCAGGGAAGAGCCCCAGGAGAAGCAGAATGAGGAGCAAAGTGTAATACTGAACCATGATGTAGAGGCGCAAGTCGCCCGCCCCGCGCATTTCGCTGAAGTACCAATAAGTCACGCTGGCCAGCCCCAGGACCAGCAGCGGGCCCAGCGCTACGAGGCCGGCGCGGAGGTTCACCCTCTCCATCAAAATCGCGGACAGCAGGGACATGAATCCCAGGGTCATGGGGAGACGATCCCAAACCAGCCGCGCATTGGAGGGCGCAAGGTGATAGTACGCGGAGCCGAAGCAGGTGAGCGCCACTCCCGCCGCGAGGATCAGGTAGGGCACGCGCTCGGCGCGAGTCATAAATGCCTGCCCTTCCGCTGGCGCGCGGCCCAGCACCAGCATCACTCCCCACACGCCGACGATGAGAAAGGGCGCGTTCGAGATCGCGTTGAGAAAATTGGGCACCGCCAGAAAGGTTCGGTGGTCGGCAAAATTGTGATAGGCGAGCGGCTGCGCGATGCGCGGGAGAAGCGCCACGGCGATTCCCGCCGCCACGGTGACGGCGCCGAGCATGATGAGGCGTGTGCGCAGGCTCATTTACATCCGGCAGCATCCTAATGCAAAAGCCGCCGCGATGCTATGGCGGATTCAGGAGATCAACTTTGCGGCACTACCCGCAATTTGCCGTGGGAAAAGTTTCAGGACCCTCTTGAACTAAAGGCCGATTTGTTGTAATAATATTCTATTCAACGGATGTTAGCGAAACCGAATCGACGTATTCCCGCTTTCAATCCCAAAGCTCTCCTGGCGAGAGTCAGTGAGGGCCGAAGCGTAGTCGCCTGCCAGCGCAAGGAAGCAGTTTTTTCGCAGGGCGATGTGGCGGACGCGGTGTTCTACCTGCAAAAAGGGCGAGTGCAGTTGACCGTGGTTTCCAAGCAGGGGAAGGAAGCGGTGATTGGGCTGCTCGGTCCGGATATGTTCTTTGGTGAAGGCTGCCTGGCCGGACAGACCAAGCGCATGTCGACCGCCACGGCGACCGAAGATTCCGTCATCCTGCGTTTCGAAAAAAAGGGGATGATCCGCCTGCTCCACGCCGACCCTAAGTTCTCGGAGCTTTTTACGGCCTACCTGCTCTCCCGCAATATTCGCTTTGAAGAGGACCTGGTCGATCAACTTTTCAATTCCAGCGAGAAGCGCCTGGCCCGGGTGCTGCTCCTGCTCGCGCATTTTGGCAAGGAGGGCACGCAGGAGCCGGTGGTCCCCAAAATCAGTCAGGAAATTCTGGCGGGAATGATTGGAACCACCCGGTCTCGAGTCAGCCATTTCATGAATAAGTTCCGTACGCTCGGATTTATCGATTACAACGGCGGTTTGCTGGTTCACAGTTCGCTGCTCAACATCGTCTTGCATGATTAGAGCCCTCTACTGATTGCCGCCCGGCAGCACGCCCCGCACTTCTTTTCCTTCAATTATCCGAAAAGTGAGCAAAATTGACCAGACTCCCGTCACTGGGGGGATTTAGCCTCCCTTTGGGCAGGATAGTGGCACATCGACGTACTTTGCAGACGACACTTCGGTTGCCGTTATCGCACATCTGAAAATTGAGTGTGGCCCCGGCGAGCTTGGCGGCTTCCAGAGACTCAATCCCAACTCTGCGCATCGAGGCGAATGGTTAATGAATATTCTTCTCTACAACCCGGACAACGAGATCACCAACAATTTCATGCCGCATCTCTGGATGTTCCTGCTGAAGTCACTCACTCCCACCGGCCATCAGGTCTTCCTGATTGACGGCAACGCGCGGCGCATGACCAGCCAGGATCTCGTGCAATACGTCCGGGAGAACAACATCGGCCTCGTGGGCATTGGCGCCATGACCCGCATGATCCGCAAGGCCTACCACATGGCGGACGCCGTCCGTGCGGCGGGCGTTCCGGTGGTGATGGGAGGCCCGCACGTCACCGAAGTGCCGGACGAGCCTCTGGGGCGCAGCGCCGAACCCCGGCACGCCGACGCCATCGCTCTGGGGGAGGCTGACCAGACCTGGCCGAACATCGTTGCCGATGCGGCGCGCGGGGAGCTGAAGGAAATCTACGCCCCCCTCAATGCCGCCGGGGAAGAGGTCAAGCCCCCTTTGGGCGACTACCCGGTGATCCCCTGGGATCGCATGGACCTCGACCAGTTCAACCTGATCAAACACTTTCCCAAAATGGCGCGGCGCCTGCTGTCGCTCTTCGGCATGACGTGGCAAAGCTTTCACCTGATTCCGATTGAGTCGGGCCGCGGCTGCCCCTATGGATGCGAATTCTGCACGGTGACGGGCTTCTTTGGCGACTCCATCCGCTTCCGGTCGAATGAAAGCGTCGTGGATGAGCTGCTGATGCTGAAGGAACTGGAGCAGCGCGAGAAGGGAAAGGTGGCCGTCTTCTTTATCGACGACAACTTTGCCATCAATCCCCGGCGCACCAAATCCCTGTTGCGCGAAATCATTGCGCGCGGCGCCCAGGTTCCCTGGGTGGCGCAGATCAGCATGAACCTGCTGCGCGATGAGGAACTGGTTTCGCTGATTTCCCAAAGCGGCGGCAAGTGGATCTTCATCGGGCTCGAATCCATTGACGCCGGCAACCTCAAAAGTGTCAGCAAAGGATTCAACAAGCCGGATGAGTACCAGGCCATTCTGGAGCGCCTTGCCCGCCACAACCTCTACGCCATCACCTCCTTCATTTTCGGAATGGATGGCGACCGCACGGGGGTTGCGGAGCGCACCCTGGAGGCGATTCGCTCCTGGCCGCCCGGGCTGCCGGTATTTGGTTTGTTGACGCCTTACCCGGCCACCCCGCTGTATGACCGTTTGGCGGCGGCCGGGCGCCTCACCCGGCCCCAACATTGGCTGGAATTCAAACCTTTCACGATGAGCTTCACCCCACTGGGCGTCACCGCCGAGCAGGCCGAGGCGGAGATTCGGCACGCTTGGGCATCTTCTTACAGCCCCCAGACCATCGCCGATTCCATGCAATGGTTGGAAGCGAAGTCGTTTCCGGACCGGCTGATTCATCTGCTCAGCCGCCTGGCTTTCCGGGGAATATACTTTCCGCAAATGAAGCGGCGGGACTGGATGCGCGTCCTCTTTCAAAACCGTGCTCCCATCCTCCGCCTGCTTGCCCAGGCCATGGCGCTCAAATTTATGCCACAACCGCGCAAGCGGCCATTGCTCAGTCCGCAAATGCCGGTCGAGACCCCGGCCTTTTCATCGGAGGAAGCGGGCGGGTAGAGGCATCGGGCGATCGGGCCATCGGGTCATCAGGCCATTTTGCGATTGGTGATTGGTGATTTGCGATTTTCGGAGGTGATATCGCCCGCTCCACTGCCCTTCGAAGGGTTAAATGCCATAACCCCCAACTTCTGCGAGCCCCGTAACCCGTACCCCGTGTCCCTAAACCCTAATCTTTAACCCCTAACCCCCGCTTTCGACATTGCCGTTGCGCCTGCCCCGCGGCTTGATTCATAATGGCCGGGTAGCGTATCCAACTGAGGTGTCCCCCTTGGCTGAAAATAAACCTTTTTCGATTGCCGATTCGATTCGGGAGGCGCGCGAGCGGGTGGCGCTGGAGTTGCGTGCTCAGGCCGATCAAATCCAGAAACTCACTCGGGAATTGACGGAATTGCAGCAACTTCATGAACGAACCGGGCAGGAAATATCCCGGGCGTGGGATGAAGTCACGCGCGCGGCTGAACTGGCCGCCGAGGAGTCCCTGCTATCTTCGCGGATGGCCCTGGAGAACGTGTTGGGCGCCGTGCGCGGGCTGATGACCTGCATGATTCCCGAGCAGGTGTTTGCCACCCTGACGGAGGAGGCCGCGCAGTTGGGCGTGCGCGCCGCAATTTTTGATGTGCGGGGCAAAGCCGCCTGGGGCGCCTCGGCTCACGGCTTCAGTCCGGCGCTTTCCGAGAATGTCTTGCGCACTCTCATCATCCCCCTCAATCAGGACACTCCTTTCCGCACGGTTTGCGAGACCGCCGGGCACGTGGAGGCCACCGCCGAGACCCTCAAGAGAAACCGCAACCTGTTGGATAAGCTCAAGCCGGCTCCCCACTCGCAGATCCTGCTGCTCCCCATTCGCTCCGCGGGGACAGTGGCCGCCATTTTTTATGCCGATTCCGGCGACGAGGACGCGCCACTCCCTGCCGACGCCCTGAAGATTCTCACGGAATTCGCCGGAGCGCAGATTGATCGCCTGATTGCGCTGAGCGGGGGCTTTCCGGCGGAGGTTGAGGAAGAAGCTGGGGAGGCCGGGGAGAAGCAAGCGCATCATGAAGAATCCGCGGTGGCGGTCGCGGAGGAAGCGCCCGCGCCGTCCGTACCTTCCGGCGCAGAACTTGGGCATGCAGAATCTCAAGCGGCCGAACCCGTGATGGTGGAGCCTGCCGCCGGGCGCGCGGACGTTGAGATGCATCATGAAGTCGTGGTCGCGGAGCCTCCCCTGCCGAAGCATGAACCGTCTGCGCCCGACCCGGATGAGACGCTGACTTTGTCCACCCCCTTTGCGGAAATGGCTTTGCAACCGCCGCCAGCGCCGGAAAAGGCCGTGGAGCCACCCGCGTCGTTCTCGGAAATGGTCCTGGAATCCGCCCATCCATCGGCGGAAGAGGCCGTGGAGACGCACGCCGCATTTTCGGAAATGGTCCTGGAACCGCCCCCGCAGCCTGCGGAAATGGATGTGGAACCGCTGGAGGTAGCCACCACAGTGGTGGTGAGTGAGCACGCCGCAACCGCAATCGAGCCGCCCGTGGAGGATTTTTCTCCCCGCGGGCTGGTTGAGACCCCGCCCCCGCAGGATGTGGAGATTTCGGCGCCTCCGGAACCGGCGGCCCCCGTCAGGTTTGACGAAGTGCCGCTCAGTGAAGCCGACCAGAAGATGCACAAAGACGCCCGGCGATTCGCCAAACTTCTGGTGTCAGAAATCGAGCTCTACAATAAAGCCAAGGTGGCGGAAGGCCGCAAGAACCGGGACCTCTATAAACGGCTCAAAACCGACATCGACCGCAGCCGCCAGACCTTCGAAAAACGCTTTGGGAAAGCGTTGAGCAGACAGGTTGATTACTTTCATGATGAGCTGGTGAAAACCTTGGCGGAAAATGACCCCACGGTTCTGGGATCGGATTATCCAGGGCCTTCCGCGTGAATTTCTTTTCTAAACCCTTAGTTCGGGTTCTCTGCGTCTGGGTGGGCCTGGCGGCGATGCCAGGGCTGGCAGGCGCTGCCGATCTGCTGCCGCCGGGTCTTCGTGGCCTCGCGGCAAGCGCCCAGGGCCCGGCCAACTGGCCGCGCTTGCGCAGCTACGCACAGTCTCAGCATGAGCCGGAATGGAGTGGTTGGGCCTGGTTCCTGGCCGGTTATCAGGAGTATGCGGCCCGGCGCTTTGCGGACGCCGCCCAGGATTTGGACCGGGCTGCCCAAAGCGGATTTTCGCTGGCCGATTACGCGGTCTATTATCAAGCCTCCGCGCTCAGCCAGGCGAGCCGCCCGCAGGAAGCCGCTGCCGTCCTCCAGAATTTTGCCGGGCGCTTTCCCCAGAGCCGCCTCCACGATAAGGCGCTCGCGGCACGCGCCAGCGCCTTCCTCGATGCCCAGCAGGGTCAGCAGGCTGTCGATTTTCTCTTGGCTGACCCCGAAGCGCGCGAGCAGCCGGCGCTGGCTCTGCTGCTCGGGAAGGCCTTCATCGAAACCCATCAAATGACCCAAGCCGCCGGCGTCTTCCAGGACGTGTATTACAACTTCCCGGTCTCGGCGCAGGCCAAAGCCGCTTCCGAGGTGCTGTCCAGTCTCCGTCAACAGTTGGGCTCGGACTATCCAGCCGCGGATGACGAACATAAGATGACGCGGGTGGAGGCGCTTTCGAAGGCCGGGCGCTATGCCGACGCCCTCCAGGACTACGACGGGCTGCTGGATGATGAGCCCTCCAGCCCCCTGGTTCCCCGCTGGCGGCTGGGGCAGGCGGCATGCCTCGTGCATCTGCACCGAGCCGCCGATGCGTTGCAGGCTCTTGCCGCCCACTTTGAATCGCCCGAAATGGAAGCGCAGCGGCTGGCTCTGCTGGTCCAGGTTCACGCGCAGCAAACGGACGCGCTGGCGATTACCCAGGACCTTGCTCAGCTTGAAACCTCCTATGCTTCTTCCCTCGCCTACGCCGACGCCCTTTCCGCGGCGGGAATCTTTTATTACCGGCAGCTCAATTGGCAGGAAGCAGCGCGCAACTATCGCCGACTGGAGGAATTGTTTCCGTTGAGCGACCACCTGCGCGACGATGGCTGGCGGCTCGCGTGGTGTGATTATCTTTTGGGCGATCCCCAAACTATCCAGGTCTTGCACGGATATCTGATGCAGTTTCCGGATTCCCCCCGCGCTCCCGCGGCGCTCTATTGGTTGGGACGGATCGAGGAGGATCAAGGCGCGCTTGCCGAGGCCCAGGCGCTTTACGCGGTGCTGATCAAACGCTTTGTGCACACCTATTACGCGCCTCAGGCCAGCGCGCGCATGGCGGCAATTCGCAGCAGGCAGGCAGGCCTTCCAAACTCGGGCAATTCCGCTGACGCCCCCCTGGCCGCCGCGCTCATCCCCGTCCTGACGCCGCCCGCCATCCCGCAGAACTTGGCGTGCGTCGCGGCTAATCCCAACGACTTCACCCGTACGGCACTGATCCTTCAGGCGCTGGAATTGCAGGACGTGGAGGAGGAGTTCCTGAAGGGGGCCATCGCCGGGGATAATCCGCCTGCCGAGCTGCGCCTGCTGCTCGCTGAAATCTACGAGGCGCAGGACAACAAGCCCAGCGCGCTCTTTGCGGCTCTCAAAATCATCCCAGCCTACGCGCAGATGGACTTCTCCGATTTGCCGGATGAGGTTTGGAATTCTCTCTATCCCCAGGCGTACTGGAAACTCATTGCGGCGCAGGCCCGCTTGAACAATCTTGATCCTTACCTGGTGATGGGGCTGATCCGCCAGGAATCGGCATTCAACGCGCGCGCCTTGTCCCCTGCCAATGCCCGCGGCCTGATGCAGGTTCTGCCCCAGACCGCGGCGCGCAGCAGCCGGGCCTCGCGCACCCGCAGCGCGGCGGCGCGCCTTTACGACCCCAATTACAACGTGCGGGTGGGCTGCGCCTATCTCGCCAGCCTCTTAAAGGACTTTGACGGCCACCCGGAGTTCGCCTTGGCCGCGTACAATGCGGGCGATTTCCGCGTCAGGGATTGGGAGAAAAAATATTCCTTCCGCGATCCGGCAACGTTCCTGGAAAGCATTCCCATTCCCGCCACGCGAGCGTACGTGGAGTTGGTGCTGCGGGATGCGGAAATTTACCGCCAACTGATGAACGGTTCGCCCCACTTTGCCGAGTGCAATACGGGGCAGCCACCCACCCCGCACAACCCCGGCGACCGGTGACCGGCAAGCGCTGTTAATTCGCTGCGGCCTTTCCGGGAATCAGAATTCTGAGGTGAAGGCATGAGTGGTTCCGCGATAGGATTCAGGTCAAAGCCGGGCCGGCGTGCGCCCATCTCCCAGAAAGCCGGTAAATTCACCGAGTCGGTGATTCGCGAAATGACCCGCCTGGCTCTGGAGCACAAGGCGGTGAACCTTGCGCAGGGATTCCCGGATTTTCCCGCCCCGCAAGAGGTGAAGGAAGCCGCCGTGGAAGCTATCCGCGCCGATATCAACCAATATGCCATCACCTGGGGAGCGCGGGAATTCCGGCGCGCCGTTGCCGAGCGTTTCGCCCACGACACGGGCCTGGAAGTGGACCCCGAGTGTGAAATCACCGTCTGCTGCGGGGCTACCGAAACCATGATCGCCTCGCTGCTTGCCATCATCGATCCGGGCGATGAAGTTGTGGTCTTTGAGCCCTTTTACGAGAACTATGGCCCGGATGCCATCATCTGCGGCGCCGCCACCCGGCACGTGCGGCTTCATCCCCCGGATTGGACCTTCGACCCGCGGGAGCTGGCGGCCGCCTTCACCGAGCGCACCCGCGCCGTGATTTTGAACACTCCCAACAACCCCACCGGGAAAGTTTTTACCCGCGAAGAACTGACGCTGATCGGCGAGCAGTGCCGGCGAACCAGTGCCTATGCCATCACTGACGAAATCTATCAATACCTGGTCTATGACGGCTGCCGGCATATTTCGCTGGCCACGCTTCCCGGCATGCGCGAGCGAACCATTACCATCAACGCCATGTCCAAAACCTACAGCGTCACCGGCTGGCGCGTGGGTTACGCGATTGCACCGCCGGAAGTCACCAATGCGATTCGCAAGATGCACGACTTCCTCACCGTGGGGGCCGCGGCGCCGCTCCAGCAGGCGGGCGTCACGGCTCTGCGCCTTCCGGAGAGTTATTACCAGCAGCTCTGCGCGGGCTACCGGGCGCGCCGCGACCGCATGCTTGCCGGGCTCGAGCAGGCCGGATTCCGCTGCTTCCGGCCGCACGGGGCTTATTACATCATGACGGATATCTCCGCTTTCGGTTTCCCCAATGACGTGGAGTTTGCGCGCTACCTGGTGCGGGAAATCGGTGTGGCGGTGGTGCCCGGCAGCAGCTTTTACCGCGATCCCGCCTCCGGAGCGCAGCAGGTGCGCTTCACTTACTGCAAGCAGGACGCCACCCTCGATGAAGCCCTGCGGCGACTGGGCAAATTGCGAGCGTGAGAAGCAGGTGTCAGGTGCCAGGTATCAGGTGTCAGGCGTCTCTTCCTCGCTTCAAGGAGGCGAAAGTGCGGTGCCGTACCCGTCAACTGGCACCTTGCTCCTGACACCCGGTACCTGACACCTTCACTTCCTCACATCGGCAATTCAAAACGCGGCTCGAAATCCGAGATGACGTAGTTCACGAGCGCGTCCAGAAGGTACGTCGCGTAGGGGTCGGAGTTGTAGTTGGTGGCGAGCGAAAACGTGCAGATGAGTAGTTTGCCCTTGCCGGCTTTGGCTTGCACCAGAACTCCCACGTTGGCGTGGATCCAACCATAGAACATTCCCGCCAGTACATCGTTGAAATTCTGCGGGGGAATTCCCTGAATGACCGCGGCGGGGGTGACTGCCTGGGTTTCAAAGCCTCCTAGCGTGTCGAACCCGATGCCTTTAAACGGCGCCTGGTCCTTGCGCACCCAGAGGAAGTCAGCAATCCAATTACCGCTGAGGTCATCCTGGGAGCGCGGCACCACCTCAATCCCGGGCGCCAGGGTAAGCGGGTCGGTGGCGATCAGAATAACCCGTGCCCCGGCGCGCAGCTTACTCTTTACGGTTTCATCCAGGGTGGAAGTGATCAGCACGGGGTAGGCTTCCGAGCCGGAGGGCGCCAGGTAATTGCGCTGGCGCATGTCGATCACCAGCCGGCGCAGGCGGCCGGGCGCCGGGTCATAAAAGGAAACGGGCGGAGGCAAGTCGAGCTGTCCATCAGGATAGAAATAATAATTCAGGGTATATTCCGCCAGTGGCTTATCCGCAACAATAAGATGCGCCTTCAAGACCCTTTTAACGGGCGATGGGCCCGCCGGGGCGGGGAAGCGCAGGGTCCCAACCTTCGCGGCAGTTGCCAACGCCAGGGGGGGCACGGGCAGGCTCCCGGCCAGCGGGGTCCCTTCCAATTGCCAATCCACTCTGGCGCCCGCGAGGTTCGCATAGCCATAGTGTGAAATGTAGACGTCCGCCTCCACCGTCTCGCCGACTTTGAAATTGCGTTCATCGCTGCGGAGGATGAGTTCGTCGTCCTGCTGAAGCCGGCCGAGCGCTTCGCCGAACGCTTTGGGATGGCGCCACATATCCAATAGGCCATTCGCCTCCCAGTTCACATCCGTGAATTCGGTAATCACATAGCCCTGAATTTCGGGGTGGGCGCGCAGGTCGCCAATCTCATATTTCAGGGCTTCATACTCGTGCCATTCGGTGGCCTCGCTTAAAGCTTTGAGGTCCGGAAAAAGGGAAGCGTATTGGTAATCGGTGAAGCGCTGCTCCAACCCCTCCGGCAGGGTGAGTTCATTGCCGTTTGAGCGGCTGAACCACCAGGGCTTTTCCTCCGGCACCTGCGGCAAACCCCAATTGCCGAACTCGGAAAGCATCAGGGGTTCATCGCCTCGGGGCGCCGCATCGCCGTAGGGGCTGAAGAGCCATCCGGGGCGCTGCGCCTGGTCATCCACCAGCCGGTCGAAGTTGGAGGCGTAATCGGGAATGGCGGCGTACTGGTGGAAGTCCGCGACGTCGGTGGCCAGATGAAAGTTGTCGTTGCACGCGCTGTTATCCACCACCAGCCAGGGGACAAAGGTTTTGGCTTGTTGATAGGCGGCTTTCAGCCAGGCGCGGTCTGCCGCTTCCTTCAGGTTGGCGCCCCAACTTTCATTGAGGATGCTCACCATAACGATGGAGGGATGGTTCGCGTCACGCTCCACCATGCCGTGCAGGGTTTCCATGGCGCGGCGCTCCGAATCGGCGGTGAGCTTGTCCCAATTGGGGATTTCATACCAGATGAGTATGCCGATTTCATCCGCGGCCTGGAGATAGCGCGGGTCGGGAACTTTGATGTGGCAGCGCAGCAGGTCGAGGCCCAGGGCTTTCGCCTTGCGCATTTCGTCGCGGATGTAATCGAGGGAGGGCGGCGTGTAGATGGTGTCAGGGTAGAAATCCTGATCCAGCGCCCCGCGCAAATAAATGGGACTGCCGTTCAGGTAGAATTTTCCATCGCGTGTCACGAAACTGCGGAAGCCGAAACGGCAGGTGTAGACATCGCCGGAAGTGAGTGAGACATGCAGTTCGTAAAGGTTCGGACTGGAGGGACTCCACGGCAAGGGGGCATGGACCATCCCGGTGAGCCTGACGCTCGTTGCCCCAGCGGCCAAATCGCCCTCGCCCGTCCACGCGCTCTTGCCGTTAGGATCGAGGACTTCCGCCGTGACGCGCGCCGCGCCTGTCGAAGCCGCTCCGATCACCGGGGCGTCAATCACCAGGGAGCCGTCCGGGGCAGCGGAAATGTGCACGCTGCCCAGCCGCAGGCGCGGGCGGAAGTCGAGTTCCACGCTCTGCCAAAGCCCGCTGTTTTGGACATACCAATTCTGCTTGCCGTGGGGAATTTCGGCGTACCTAATCCCCTCGACCATCTCGCGCGGCTTGGGCCCCGGGTCGGTGACGCGCACGGCCACCTGGTTCTCGCCAGCGTGGAGCAGGGAAGTGGCGTCAATTTCGAAAGGCAGGTAACCGCCCTCGTGCGTTCCGGCCATTTGGCCGTTGACGTAGACCTCCGCCCGGTAATCGACCGCGCCAAAGCGCAGCAGCGCCACCTGGTCAGGCGCGGGCGGCTGAACGGTAATCGTGCGCCAGTACCAGGCCACTCCAGCGTAGTCGCGCAGGTCGGCGAACTGTGATTGCCAGGAGGAGGGAATGCGGGTCGGGCGCACATACGCTGCGGAATCGAGCTTCTGCACGCTCTGGGTGGCATCAGGATCAGCGAGAAAGTGCCAATCGCCGTCCAGCGAAATGCTGGAAACTGCCGCCGCCCTGGCCATCCCGGCCGCCAGCAGCGTGGAAAAAAGCAAACGAATGATCAAGCGCATGGGTGACCTTGAATTTGTGAGTCTATGCGTTCCCCGCCGGAAAAGGCAAGGGGGGAAAGAACAGGTATCAGGTGTCAGGTATCTGGTGTCAGAAAAAACGAAAATCGAAATTCGAAAATCGAAATTCGCAATATCCCTTGGCCTCGTAGATGGGATGAACGCCCATTGCCTGTTCTGACTTTCGATATCCGATATTCGGACTTCCTCTCTGGCACCTGATACCTGACACCTGCTCTGACTTATGGTACGATTCCAACTTGGTGGAAAATTGCGGTTGACGGTTTGAGAAGTATTCTTATGCCCAATGCTTCGGTTGATTGTCTAGTCGCTGTCGGCACCACGGTGGAAAGTTCAGGACAGGGAGTTCCGCTGGAACTGGGCCCGCTGGCAGGGAAAACACTTCTGCTGATCCTCAACATCATCGAGGTTCGGGAACAGGAATCACTCCACCTTTCCATATGGGGCTCAGGCGATGGGGCGAACTGGGGAACCCATGCGCTGTTCTGGTTTCCGCAAAAATTCTATGCCGGGTCAACACCCGCCGCCCTGGACTTGGGCCAGCGCCCGGACATCAATTTTCTGCAAGCCCGCTGGGAAGTGAACCGTTGGGGACGGGGCATTCCGCGCCCCCACTTCAAATTTTCCGTGGAAGTGCAGGAATCTGCTGGTTAGTGTCCTGAATTGAAAGGCCGGGCACTGTGGACTTGGCGGAATCCCAACTCACAAAACTTGAAGTCGAGCGCCGGCAATACCGCCGCGTCAAGCTGGTGACCCAAGTTCATTGTGAAGCTCCGGAACGCGATGAGATCATGGTGACCCGGGATGTGAGCCTCGGCGGCATGTTCATCAATGTGAACTCTCCCTTGCCGATCGATTCTGAACTATCGCTTGCCTTCCGAGTCGCTCCGGCCGGGCCGCCCATTGCCTGCCGCGGCCGGGTGATGTTCTCACGCGCCGGCCTGGGCATGGGAATCCAGTTTCTGGACCTCAGCGCGGCGGCCCGCCAGACGCTCCAGAAATTTGTGGGCGGGGGCGCCTAGGTTCTGCCAACTTTCCGGGGATTTCCGGCTTCCAACTTCATGGTGAGGTGAGCAATGAAATGGCTTTTTCTGGCGTTGGCCGTTGCCGTTTGCCCAGTTGGCGTTCACGGGCAATCATCTTCCAGGAAGGCGCCCCTACCGCCGCATCCCAATGGTCCCGCCGCGGAGGAAGTCCAAACGGAAACGATTGGGACGGGGCTCAAAACCCCACCCATTCCGTCAACGCCTACAGGGGGGGCAGGATATCTGGAGCCTGCCCAGGTGAAGGTCCTGACGCACAAAATCTGGGTGACCGAGTATCACTTGACGGACCTCCTCACCCAGGTGCATCCGGAAAAGTGGAAGGTGGCCCCGGCGGTGCGGCAGTCTTTTGGCCAGAGCCTGGACTCTTTGCGCGCAGCTCTGGCGAACGAGGAAAGCTGGCGCGGCCAATTTGATGCCCGCCCGGATAGTCTGTACCTGGGGTTTCAAACTTATGTAGCCATCGGCGCCGTGCTGCCGCGCCTGGATGGGATGGTGAAGAGCGTTTCCAAGTACGAAAACCCCAGCTTCGGCGCTCAATACAGCCAGTCGGCCAACCAGCTTTTCGATTTGCAACAGGCGCTCGAGCCCCACCTTGCCTACCTGCTGAAGAACCAGGATGACGCCATGCTGGTGGTGCAGTCGAACATGGCGTCCTGCCAAAATGAGCTGAATTATGCCCTACACAACAAGAACGGGCGCGCCATTCCCATGAAAAACATTCCGCCGGATTTCAAGGGGCGCAAACGGGCGACGCACCCCGCGGCGGCCCCCACCGGGGCCAAGCAAACCGCAACAAAAGACACGTCGGCAGCGAAGCCCGCCACCACGCCACCCAAGAAAGCGCAGAATAATTAGTTTACTGCCCCATCTTGCGGGCTTTCGCAAGAATTTCCGGACGCGCTGCTATCATCGATTCGCGCAGGTCCGCGTAGCGCAGGGTACGCTGCTCGAAGGTGCGATTGGCCACCGCGCCAAGAAATCGCCTTTCGAATTCGCGGAAGTAGGACCCATAGAGGTGATAACTATCGGCCATATGGCAGTAGCGGCCCACGGCCACGTTCCGGCCCAATAGTTCCGCAACCCGCCCGGCGATGCGGTTCTGCATTTCGACCAGGGCGAAAATATTCATGAAAGCCGCTTTGTAAGCGTCATTGGAGCGAAACCGCACGTTCATGCTGAGCACCGGCGCGCCGTTTTCCTCCATGATCCGGCACCAGACGCTTTGCAGGCAGGCGGGGTCGTAGCAGTCGTTGTCTTCCCAGACCTTCCAGGTAATCGCCTGGGCGCGCCGCGTGTAGGGCGTCTCCGCCAGCTTGCGGCAAACGGTTTCAATCTGATCGATAGGGGCAAGCCCGGGGACGCTGTAGCGGTAGAGGCGCTGATGGTAGGTGTATTCCCATCGCGTATCGTCGGGGTCGCGCTGGTCCCGCACCAGGTGGTCCTTGATGCCTTCCAGCACTTCCATCACGTATTCCTGAAGGTCCTCGGGGCCGCCCGGAAAATCCTTGTGGATCATCGGCTCCCGCAGGGGATCGGCGATGGTGATGATCATCGTCGCGTCCTTGCTGGGCGGGTCATCGGGTTTGTCATACTGGGTCTGGAGGTCGCAGCCCTTCTGGTGAAGCAGGAGGAGGGATTCCTCCCAGGCGCGGGCAATGCAGTCCGCTTCAACGTGCAGAACGGGGATGCCGGGCATGGAATTGTCCTTTCGGGGGCGAGGACTTTTCGGGCCTCCTAAACTAACAGATATTTGCCTCCCTGTCAGGCGAACACTTGTCGCAAACACTTGTCGCCGGGCATGAGGGTGGCGCCTGCACGGCTTGGAGGGATACGCCCTGAAGGCCGGATGCCCGACGCCTGGGTTACTGCCCCCTGCGGATGCAGAGCATGGTGATATCGTCGGATTGCGGGGCGCCGGCGGTGAAGGCCAACACGTCGTGCGAGAGGTGGTCAATCATCTCCCGGCACGGGAGAGCCATGTTGTCGCGGAGGCTGGAGGCGAGGCGCTCATAGGTGAATTCTTCTTCTGCGGCGTTATTGGCTTCCGGCACGCCATCGGTATAAAGAAAGAGGCCGTCGCCGGGCGCAAGCTGCGCACGACTGCCCGTGTAATCCTTGTAGTTGAACAAACCGAGGGGAATGCCCCCGACCTCGGAAAGATTTTCCACGGCGCCAGTGGCGCGGAGCAGATAGGGGGGATTATGACCGGCGCTACAGTAGCAGAGCTCGCCGGTGCGGGTGTTTAGGATGCCGTAGAAGCAGGTGGCGAACAAATCGCCGACATTTTCGCGAACCAGGACCCGATTCACTTCCAGCAGGCATTCCTCGGGCGGCATGCCACGAAGAGCGGTGGTCTTGATCTGGGTGCGGGTCACCGCCATGTAAAGAGCCGCCGGAATGCCTTTGCCCGAAACGTCGCCAATCACCACGCCCAGACGGTCCTCACCCATCAAGAAAAAGTCAAAGAAGTCGCCGCCCACGGCCCGGGCCGAGGTCATTTCCGCGTGGATATCGAAGTCGCGGCGGTCGGGGAAGGGCGGGAAGGTGCGCGGAACCAGCAAGTGCTGGATCGTGCGCGCCGTGTCGAGTTCCTTCTGAAGGGCGGTGAGCTGCGCGCGGTCGTGGGCGGCCACCACCATTTCCGAGCAAAGGAGGGAGCTTTCGATGGCGGCGGCAGTTTGCAGCGCGATGGTGTTCAGGAGCTTCAGATCGGCCGTGGTGTAAGGGGTTCCGTCCACGTTGGCCAGAGCGATGACGCCGACGGTGCGCTGCTTGGCGCGCAGCGGTGCGCAGATCAGCGAGCGCAGGGGGCGTTCCGCCTCCAGGGCACGGGGATCGGCGGCGCAGTCATTGACGATCTCGGCGATCCCGCGCTCGACAATGGAGGCGGCAAAGCGCGAGGAGGGGGGAGGGGAGCCGCCTCGCCGTCGCCAGAGGCCCCAAAGGAGGCTACAGAGCGGAGGGGGCCGCCGGGTGCTTCCATCACCAGAATGCCGCCGTGCGTCGCGGCAATGAGCCGCCGGGCCTGGTCAAGCGCGGACTGCCCCACGGCGGGGAGGTCCAGCAAGGCGGCCAGTTTTTCGGAGAGATGCTCAATCAGGTGCACTTCCCGGTAGAGGTGGAGGACTTCCCCGGCCAGGGCGCGGCGTTCGGACTCTCTGGCCGCGAGGTGCCCCAGAAGCGCGGCGGCCGCGGCGGCCGGGGCGGGCGGTCCGGTGACCCATCCCAGGGTGGCGTCATCGAGCGAAACCGGCACGCGCGAAGGCCCCGCAGAAAGCTCGCCCAATAGTGGTCGGCCGGAGGCGTCTTCGATGCCGACCTTACCCCCCATGGCCGTGACGAGGGACGCGACCAGGGAGGAAGCCCCGGCTTTGGGGCCGATCAGCGATTTGAGGGTCAGGGCGGCCATGGGCGTTCAGAGGCCCAACACGGAGCGCGCCTTTTCCAGCAGCGCGTCCGGATCGAAGGGCTTGGTCATGTAGAGGTCGGCGCCCACCTCCTGGCCGCGCTGGCGGTCGAATTCCTGGCCTTTGGCGGTCAGCAGGATGATATGGATGTTGTCCAGGCCCATTTCTTTCTTCACCGCGTGGCAGACGTCGAAGCCATTCTTCTTGGGCATCATGACGTCCAGGAAGACCAGGTTGGGCTGTTCTTCGCGGATGGTTTCGAGCGCTTCTTCTCCATTCGTGGCGGTGAGCAGTTCCACGCCATCGTCCTCGAGTTCCTCGAGGGTCTGCTGGATCAGAGTGCGCAAATGCGGTTCGTCGTCAACAATGAGAATCTTCATATTAGTCATCACTGGTAAATAAGAAATAGAACGTTTTCCAGACCTTTCTCGAAGCGGAGCGACCGGACCCCCTGGTCGCTGGAGAGCAGGGAGTTCAAAATGATGATGTCCGGTTTATGGGATACGGCTTTGGACACAATTTCCGCGCCGTTGGATTCCACCACCTGGTATCCACGAGCTTCCAGAACCTCGGTGAGGGTCCGCAGGGTGGGCGCGTCCTCATCGACCACCATAACTTTCTTCCTCGACTTGCCCTGGTCGAGCAAGGCGCCGACTTCCCGGAAGAGCGACGCCGTGTCGATGGGCTTGGTGAGGTAGCGGTCCACCCCCAGGTGGAAGCCGCGTTCCTTATCCTCCACGATGGACAGGATGATGATGGGGATATCCATGGTGGCGGGGTCGTTCTTGAGCACCGCCGCCACGTCGAAGCCATTCATCTCCGGCATCATCACATCGAGAATGACGAGCCCGGGCGTCTCCTCGCGGATGAGCGCGAGTGCCTGGCGCCCATTTTCGGCAAGGCGGACGGCATGGCCCGCCTCGGTCAGCTCCTGCTGGAGCAGCGAGCGGATGTTGGGGTCGTCATCCACCACCAGGATGGACTTGCCCTGCGGCTGCTGGCTGGCCACCTTCTCGCGCAACTGGCGGACCAGCGATTCGATGTCCATGGAGCGCGGGGCAGACTTTGCGCCCGCCCTTACGGGAAGGGTGAAGGAAAACGTGCTGCCCTTGCCGGGTTCGCTTTCCACCCAGATCCGGCCCCCGTGGTATTCCACGATTTCCTTGCAGATGGGCAGGCCCAGGCCTGTGCCTTTGGGCCGGTCGGTAAGGGTATCGCCCACCTGCTTGAACTTCTCGAAGACTTTGAGCTGGTCGGCGGGCGCGATGCCAATGCCCGAGTCCGTGATCTTGATCACAATCTCGCCGTCGCGCCGCCCGGCCGCGCAAGTGATGGAACCGGCGTCGGTGAATTTGACGGCGTTGGAGATGAGGTTGATCACCACCTGAATGAGGCGGTCGCGGTCGCCGGTGAAGGTGGGCAGGCCGGGTTCGACGTTCTGAACCAAGGTCAGTTTCTTGGCGCCAAAGAGCGAGGCGGTGGCCGCCACGGCCCGTTCGATCACCTCGGCGGCGGAGACCGTTTCCATGTTCCAGGTGAATTTGCCGGCTTCAATCTTGGCCAGGTCCAGCACATCGTCAATGAGCTTGGTAAGGCGCTCGCCCTCGCTCACCACGACATTGAGATTGTCCATCACCTGGCTCTTGGTTTGTTGGATCTTGCGGTCTTGCTCCGGCACCAGGGGGAAGATGCGTTCTTCCAGGCGGCGGCGGATAATCTTGGCGAAGCCGAGCACGGAAGTGAGCGGGGTGCGCAGTTCATGGCTGACGGTGGAGAGGAAGGAACTCTTGGCGGCGTCCGCTTCCTCAGCGGCGGCGCGTGCCTGGCGGGCGTCTTCGAACAGCCGGGCGTTGTGGATGGCGACTCCGACGGCGGAGGCGACGGTGGATAAGAGTTTTTGATCGGCTTCGGTAAAGCGGCCTTCCTGCTCGGTGCTCTGCACGCTGATGACGCCGATGGTTTCGCCTCCCGCCGGAATGGGAACGCCCAGGTAAGAGGCGGCCCGGCGTCCCAGGCGGTGGACTCCCATCCGGGCGCTGCTGCCGTCCACGTCTTCGTTGATGAGGAGGGGTTGGCCGCTGCGAATGATCTGCGAGGTCAGTCCTTCGCCGAAGGGCAACGACTCCGAGTCTTCCCCGTAGCTGTACGGGAAATGGAGCATCATGGTCGAGCGATCGAAAAGGGAGACGTAGGCGATGGGGGCATGAAAAAGCTCGCGCACCTGGTCGCCCACCAACTGGATCAGACGGTCCATATCGAGCTGGGTGGAAAGCGCCTGGGTGATGCGGTTGATGGTGGCGAGTTCGGCGGCTTGCTCGCGGATTTCGTGCTCGCGTTGGTTGATCACTCGGTAGGCGCCGGCGTTGTCGAGCGCGATGGTGGTGTAGGCGGCGAGGTTTTGCAGCAGACTGAGATCCTGCTCGGTGTAGGCATGCTTCTTGAAGCTTTGCACACTGAGCACGCCCAGGACGCGGTCCTGCGCAATGAGGGGCAGGTAGATCATCGAGGCGGGCGGCTGGGCGGTGCTACCGTCTTCGAGCAGGAGGGCCCCGTGCTTGTAGGACGGAATATATTTCTGATATTCCGTCTCCACGTCGTTGATCAGAATGGGCTGGCGGTTTTCGAGACACCAGACGGCAAACTGATTCTTGTCGCGCGTGTCGCGGGTGTAAGGCGCATAGCGCTTGCCGTTCTCAATGGCCAGAGTATATTCAATGACATTCTTCTCCGGGCGGTAGAGGCCCACGCCGAAGATGCCGGCGTCCACGATCTGGTTGACCCGCTCATAGAGCTTGAACAGGATGGTCTCCAGATCGAGGGAGGCGGTGATCTCCTTGCCGATCTCGCTGAGCAGCTCGACGTTCTTCTTGCGGTCGTTGTCCGCCTGGAGGGCCTTAGCTTGTGCGGCGGCGGTTTCGGCGCGCAATTCCGCCTCGCGGAACTGGGATCGCTCGCGCTCCCGCAGGATCAGCCGGCGGCGTTGGAACCGGTCTGCCGCGTACACTCCGGCGAGCAGCAGTAGGACATACAGCGCATACGCCCACCACGTCCGGTACCAGGGGGGGAGGATCGTAAAGCTGTAGACGCCTTCTTCACCCATGCGGCCGTCAACATTACGCGCGCGGACTTGGAATCGATAGGAGCCAGGCCCCAGACTGCTGTAGTTGGCTTCTTTCTGCCTGCCCCAGGCGGACCAGTCCTTGTCGGCGCCTTCCAGCCAGTATTGAAACCTGGCTCCGTTTTCGTCGCCATAGGTGGGAGCGGCGAATTCAAAGCGCAGCGAATTGCGGTTGTAAGGCAGATGGACGGCAGGGCTGTCGGCGACGGAGGTGCCCCCGAAGATGATGTCCTGGAGGCCGGAGTTGACGCGGCGCACCAAGACGGAGAAAGACTGCTCGCCGGAAGGTTTAACTCGCCGGTCAAAGCGCACCAGTCCATCGACGCCCGCAATCCAAAGGTTGCCATCGGGCTCAGACAGGATTGCCGTGCTATCGAACCGGGACAATCGCCGAAAGGACTCCTCGTCGAGCTGATAGGTTCCATTGGGTTGGCGGTAAAACATGCCCTGGCGCTGACTGCTGGGGGATTCATTTACGGACCAAATATCGCCGTTCGGGAGTTCAAATAAGTTAGGCTGCGCGTCAGAATCGGGCAGGGGAAGCAGGAAGCGGTTGTCCTTGACGAATTTGCCGCCAGCGCTATCCCAGCGAAGCAAGTTCCTGGCAAAAGCGGGGATGACGAAGATCTGCCCGGCGGCGAAGACCACCAGATTCCCGGCTTTCCCCATGCCGTCCTTCTGGGTGAAGCGCTGCACCACCTTTGCATCCTTCATGCCGGTGGAGGGGACTTCGATTCTCAGGACGCTGCCACCGTTAGTGCCGGCCCATAGCGTGCCGTCGGACTGTTCGGCGAGGGCCGAAATCCCATCCGTGAAATTGGCAAGCTTGCCCTCGTCGATCCATTTGCCGCCTTCCCAACGCATCGAGGACAGGGAGTACTCGCCCCCAACAAAGACTCGGTTGGGAGATTTCCGGGACTGCAATGAAAGGTAAGCTCCCTGGGTGGGACCTTCGAGCCCGGGAACTGCCGCAGAGACGTTATCGCCGTCGATTTTCATGATGCCGACGCCCGTTGCGGCAAGCAGTTGGTCAGGAGTCTTGCCGGCGGGGTCGTGGAAGGTGAGCATGGAAAAGCCCTGAATGAATGGGGTGGAGATCGGCTGAAGCGAGGATATGCCGGTCTTGCCGTTCGGAGCGAGGCGGTAGAGCGACGTACCGCTGGAAGCGTCTACAACGTAGAGGCTGCCCTTATGGCGGGCAACTCCGCCGGCGGTTCCCCGGGAGAATATGGAGATGGGGGAGTCAACCTCGACGCGCGTGATGCCTCTGCCGAGCCCCAGCCAAAGTGCTCCCTCGTGATCGGAGTAGGCGGAAAATACCGCCTCATTTTGGAGCCCGTCATCCTTGTCAATAATGCGGCGGAGGCGGCCGTCGTGATCGATAACTACCGCGCCGCCACGCAAGGTGGTGAGGCAGAAGCCGCCGTCGGGGAGCGCGGTCGAATTGTAGAGTGTGTACTTTCGAAGGTAGTCGTCAGCCTCGGTGGGAAACGGGACTACTTTCTCTCCATCATAGAGGGTGAGGGTTTCGGTCCGGGCGGAGACCAGAATGCGCCGGTCATCGTAAGGGTGCAGGAATAGCTTGGGGGAATTCTTGTAGGCCTCCCCGCCGGGAACTGGGCGCAATTCATCGCCCACAACTTCCTGGAGGCCAATGCCGGTCTGGGCTGTATAGATATGGCCGTGCACTTCCGAAAGCGCTTGAAAGCGAGTCTGGGTTTCCCAGGCATGCATGCGCTGGCCATCCCAGCGGAAGAGACGCTCATAGGATCGAAAGAAGTTCCCTTGCGGCGTGATCAGAACCTGCCAGATATCGTTGAAGGCGCGTTCCTCTTGCGGGACCTTCTCCAGCAGGGACTTGTATTGCAGCGTTCCGTGGGCGTCGGGCTCAAGGTAGCCGAAGTCCCCATAAGCTCCCACCCAGATTTTACCCGTGTCATCCATGACGAGGGAGCGCACCACGGCCGACGGGACGGGTATTTTTCGCCAGGTGACGCCGTCGTATTCCAGAACCATACTCGCCACGCCGAAATAGAGGACGCCGCGGCGATCCTGAAGAACGCACCAGACAGCGGGGTCAGCGGAGCCGTATTCCCTGGGCGGGTAATTGCGCAGAACGGGCATTCCGACTTCCGCCGGCGTTTGCGCAGCGCAGAGGGACGGAAGGGCCAGCGCCAGGATTGCAAGCAGAAGGGGCCAGCGTTTAAAACCCGATGTCTTGACCAATAGAATCCCCAAGAACTTCCAAACTTTACGAGAGAATGCGCCCCTCGTCTCCATACCGCAGGGAGGGCGTTTCGCGCCTGTGAAGTAAATTAGAGTGCGAAAAAGCCAGTTGAATGTAAGTATTTATAATCGACTGCCGTAAACCGCTAGCATACACGCGACCAAATCTGAATGCAAGGTCCCGAAAGTTACATTCTTAAATGGCTTGACGCGGGTCCCGTCGATGAGTCCCCCCGAGCCGTAGCGCCGGGCTTGAGCCCGGCAAGTGCCGCCCGCAAGGGCGACTCTACTGCGGCGTGCCATGGCCGTCCCGGCCATGCCCGAGCACGGGCGGGACGCCCGTGGCACGCTTTTGTGCCGACCTCAGGGTCGGCACGTGCCGGGCTCAAGCCCGGCGCTACAATTCCTTGCGGCTTCGCCGCGCTGAGCTACCCAACCGCCGCGCCGTTAATCTCGCCGATATTTCCGCCAGGCCCTATTGGTTATTCCGTCGCTCATAGGGGGCTGCGGGATCTACGGCCCTGCGGATCAAAGTGACGACCTCGCGCATTCGGCTGTCAGAAAGGGGACGGGCCTCCCGGACGACGAGGCGTGCTTTGGGAAGGGTGGTGATGAAGTGTCCCTTAAGATAGGACGGCTGCGGGAGACCGGTTTCTCCCGGCTCCAAGCGCATCGCGGTCGGCCCCTCGATTCCGCTGCTGCCGAAGGGCACGACGAGCACCGAGTCAATGCGGTCGCTCGAATTCCGGGCGTCCAGAGAAACGACCAGCACCCAGTGGCGAACCGGCGGGGTACCGAGATTGGCGCTCCATATCTCTCCCCGCCGCGGAAATGGTCTAGTCGTCAAAATTAATCTCGTCCGCTGTTTGGCTGACGGCTGCCTCTAAACGCGACTCTTCCGCAGCCGCCGGCTTGCTTAATGCCTGGAAATACGCTGCCGTATCGGCTGCAAGTAGCTCCATTGAATCCGTGCTTCGCGCTCGTAGCACTGCCTGGTCCAGAGCCTCTGCCATGCTCGTGGCTCGACCGCTTTCCACGAGACTCGCCAAGTATTCATGGGTTTCGGGAGCGACGGTCGTCGAAATTTTCAGGCGATGTGTTGTGCCATGCATCTTAGCCACCCGCTGACCGCAGTTAATCCATCCTCTAATTTAGCAGATAAATTATCTGTCAGTCAAGCGCATAGTTATCCCCTGCACGAGTATCCCCTGGGAGCACGCAACAAACTCGTGCCGCTAGAAAAGCCGCAGGGCCGGAGGGCGCTCGGCCCATGCACACCCGCGGATATAGCGCTGACCTTGAGGTCAGCACGTGCCGACGCAAGGTCGGCGCTCCGTTGTGCCATGGCCATCCTGGCCATGCCTGCGGCACGGGCAAGATGCCCGTGACACGTCTCTCTGCCGCCCGCAAGGTCGGCGCTCCGTTGTGCCATGGCCGTCCCGGCCATGCCCGAGCACGGGCGGGACGCCCGTGGCACGCTTTTGTGCCGACCTCAAGGTCGGCACGTGCCGGGCTCAAGCCCGGCGCTACAATTTCCTTGCGGCCTCGCCGCCCTGCGCGGCTTCGCGGAATTTCAAACGCAACGAGTCATTTTGCTGCCACCTCCGCCAAAGCCTTGTCGAGGGCGGATAAGGCGACGTCAACGTCGGCTTTGGAAATATTGAGGGGCGGGGACATACGCACCACGCTACCGTAGAGCCCGCCCTTGCCCACCAGCAAGCCGTGGACGCGCAGGCGCTCCAGCACCTGATTGGCCAAATCGGAGGCGGGTTCCTTGGTCTTGCGGTCCTTGACCAGTTCGATGCCCTGCATCATTCCCATGCCGCGCACGTCGCCGATGATGGCGTGCTTTTCCTTCAACGCTTCGAGCCCGGCGTGGAAGTGATTGCCCACTGTTTCGGCGTTATCCATCAGCCGGTCCTCTTCGATCAAATCGATGGTGGCCTTGGCCGCCACGCAGGTTACGGGATTTCCGCCGAAAGTGGAAATGGCCAGCCCCTTGTAAGCGTCGGCGATTTCGGGGCGGGTCAGGGTGAGTCCGATGGGCGTGCCGTTCGCCATGCTCTTGGCGCTGGTGATGATGTCGGGCTCGACTTCCCAGTGCTCGATGCCCCACCACTTTTTGCCGGTGCGTCCCCAGGCGGTCTGCACTTCGTCGGCAATGAACAAGCCGCCGTAGTTGCGCACAATGTTTGCCACAATCTTGTAATAGCCGGGCGGGGGAACAATGAAGCCCCCCAGTCCCTGGATGGTCTCCGCCAGCATGCCGGCAATCTGCCCGCCGGTGGAGGTTTTGATCACTTCCTCAACATCCTTCGCGCAGTGCAAATCGCAGCTCGGGTAGGTCATTCCATACGGGCAGCGATAGCAGTAGGGGCCGGGCGCATGCACCACGCCGGAGGGAACCACGCCCCCTTTGCGCCACGTGTACAGCCCGGTGAGCGATTTGGCCAGGTGCGAGTGGCCGCTGTATCCGTGCCGCAGCGCCACGATGTCGTAATGGCCGGTGTACATGCGGGCGGTGGCGATGGCTACTTCATTAGCCTCTGTGCCGCTGTTGGTGAAATAGCTCTTCTGGAGCTTGCCGGGCGCGAGCGAGGCCACCTTTTCCGCGAGAGCCACCATGGCTTCGGTCAGGAAAAGCGTGGAGGTGTGCTGCACCTTGTCGATCTGCGCCTTGATCTTCTCCGTCACCCGGGGGTTCGAGTGGCCCACGCCGATGGTCACGATTCCGCCCAGGAAATCGAGAAACTGCTTGCCCTCAATGTCCCAAACAAACTGGCCCTTGGCATGGTCAATCACCATCGGGTCCTTGAAGTAGGTGGTGGCGCAGTTGAAAACGTATTGCTGCTTCTTGCGAATAATTTCGTCTTTGGTCATCAGATCCTCTCAAGCTGGCAGCCCACAGCCGACAGCCAATAGTGACATTGTGTCCTAGCGCGAGCCGGCCCACCCCCCTTTGGGGAGTGCGCTTGTGGAAAACTCGCGCTTAATAAGAAAATCGCCGCCTGGGAAAACCGCCTTTGTGCACGATTGTAGGGGATATCCAGCTTCACTTTTCGACCCGTGGCCCCCATTTATTTCACATGATCATCCAGCCATCCCAAAACCGTTTTATACCACAACTGGCTATTTTGCGGTTTCAGGACCCAATGGCCTTCGTCGGGAAAGTACAGCAACTTGGAAGGTACGCCGCGGCGCTGCAAGGCCGAGAAGAGTTGGAATGCCTGGCCTTCCGGCACTCGAAAATCCTTTGCGCCTTCCACCAGCAGCATGGGCGTTTTGATATTCTGCACGTAGTTCGAAGGCGACCATTTTTCGCGCAAGGCACGGGATTCTTTCTCCCAGAGGAGTCCTTTGAATTCCCACTCATCGAACCACAGCTCTTCCGTCTCGCCGGCACTGCTGCGATTATCAAAGTCGCCGTCGTGAGAAACCAGCGCCTTAAAACGGCTGGTATGGCCGGCGATCCAGTTGATCATGTACCCGCCAAAGGACGCGCCCGCGGCGACGATGCGGGACTTGTCGACGTAATCCAGCTTTTCGAGATAGTCCGTGGCATTCATCAAGTCCTGATAGGGTGCGCCGCCCCAATCGCCGGAAATCGATTCCACAAATTTCTGGCCATAGCCGGTGGAGCCGTGGAAGTTTGTCATCAAGACCACATAGCCGTGCGCGGCAAACATCTGGGCATTCCAGCGGTAGCTCCAGGCGTCTTCCCAGGCGCTCTGCGGGCCGCCATGTATGAGCATCAAGCCGGGATACGTCTTGGCAGGATCGAATCCCGGCGGCTTCACCATAAGGCTTTGGATCTCCGCCCCCTGCGCGCCCGGCGTGGTCACGAGCTCGGCCGGATTCATGTCAAGATCCGCCAGCAGCACATCATTCTCGTGGGTCAGAAGCAATGGCGTTCCACTCGTGGCGGCCACGCGGTAGATTCCAGTTGGCTGAGTCAGACTGGTGCGTGTGAGGAAGAGCCAAGTGCCATCGGGGCTCACGCTGAGATCGTTATTCATTCCTCCCAGAACTTTTTCCACCTTGCGAGAGGTGACGGAAGTTTTAAAAACTGGCTGACGGGCATGCTCAGGCGCGGTGAAGTAGACGGTGTTGCTGTCGGGCGCCCAGGCAAAGCTATTAACCCACTGGTCAAATCCCGGGGCAAGGTCGATGATCTTCCCGGCCTCGCGATCATAAACGCGCAAGCGGAAGAGGTCCGATTCATAGCCATTACGAGCTTGGGATGTGTAAGCGATGTACCGACCGTTGGGCGAATATTGTGGCGCCGCATCGGAGCCCGGATTGTCGGCCGTAATGTTGAGCGGTTGGCCGCTCTGCGTCCCGATAATGAAAAGATCATCATTGGTGGTCCATGCCGCCGCGGATTGGCCGGCCGCTCCCTTGCTGCGGTTCGAGGTATAGCAAACCTCCGTCCCATCCGGCGAAATTGCATAGCCATCCGGCGCTCCCAGGAAAAACGTGGGTGAATCGTAAGCGCCGGGAGTCAGATCGCGCGGTGGGCCGCCCTTGGCGGAAATGGCGAAGAGATGCGTGTAGCGGCCTTCGCGCCAGGAATCCCAGTGGCGGAAAAACAGTTCGGTAATGATCTGCGCTTTCACCTTGCTCTCGGCTGCCTCTTTCAGGCGGCGGGCGTTGCAGGCCTCGTCGGGGCAATCCGGATAGACCTGCGAGGTGAAAAGCAAGGTGTCGCCCCGCGCGGCCCAGGTGACGCCGTCGGCTTCCGTGGAGAGGGAAGTGAGCGGCCAGGGGTCGCCCCCCGCCAGGGACAGAATCCACACTTGCGAACTGCCACTGCGGGTGGAGATGAAGGCCAGCGATTTACCGTCCGGTGACCAGCGCGGCCGCGTGTCCGACCCGTCGCCGCGCGTCAATTGCCGCGGCTCTCCGCCTTCGGCGGAAACCACCCAGAGATGCCGAACAATCTTGTTGGCGGCAAGATCCGGCACGCCGACTTCATAGGCGATCCACTTGCCATCCGGCGATAGCTGCGGATCGGCGATTCGCTGCACTTTCACCAAATCTTCATAGGCAATGATGTGTTTGGCCTCTGCCATGGAACATACCCCCAACAGAAAAAGAGTCATCCCCACGCGAAGAAATATCTGCATCAGAGCCCCCGGATTTGAATTGGCCCGCCGCCGATTTGCCGCCACCAACCTATCACAAGGGAAGGTGTATCTTCAGCGTTTAATGCGCGCTGAGCCGCCCTTCATGACGTGCCTGACCTCTTCCAGGGTAATCATGCTGGTGTCGCCGCGCGTTGATTGCAGCAGGGCCCCATGCGCCGCCCCCATGTCCACGGCCTCCTGCGGGCTTCCACCCTCCAGCAGGGCGTGAATGGCGCCGCTGCAAAACCCGTCGCCGCCCCCCACGCGGTCTTCGATTTCCAGACCTTCATAGCGCTTGGAGTGGTAAAACTCCCCCTCGAAATAGAGAATGGCGGACCAGTTGTTGACCAGTCCGCTCACCACTTCGCGCAGCGTGGTGCCCACCGCTTGGATGTGGGGGAACCGGGCCACCACCTGCTCAACCATTTTCTTGTAGCCTTCCACGGGCAGTTTTTTCAGGGATTCGTCCACCCCCTCCACCTTAAAGCCCAGAACTTTCTGGAAATCCTCTTCATTTCCGATGAGCACGTCGATAAAGGGCACCAGGCCCCTGGTGACCTCGATGGCTTTGGCGCTGGACCACAGCTTGCTGCGGAAGTTAAGGTCGTAGCTGACGATGGCGCCCGCCGCGTGTGCCGCCTCCATCGATTCTTTCACCGCCGCGGCGCTCGAATCACTCAGCGCCGTGCAGATTCCGCCGGTGTGGAACCAGCGCACGCCGCGGGCGAAAATGCTCTTCCAATCGACCTCGCCGGGTTGGATATGGGCGGCGGCCGCGTGGCCCCGGTCGTACATGGTCAGGCTGCCGCGCACGCCAATGCCGACTTCCGTGAAATTCAGACCGATGCGGTCAGCCTTGCCCACGCCGTCGTAGGGGACCCAGACCACATGGCTGATATCCATCCCGGAGGCGCGGGCGTGATTACGGATGAATGCGCCCAGAGGATTTTCCACCAACCGCGAGACCCACGAAGTGTGCAGGCCCAGGCGGCTGAGGGCGTAACTGACGTTGTATTCGCCTCCCCCCACCCAGGCCTCGAAATAGGGCGTAAACTCAATCCGCTGGTGGCCCGGCGGGCTCAGCCGAATCATGCACTCACCAAAAGTCACAACATCCAGTTGGCATTCGTTCGAAGCTTTCAATTTCAAGGGCATGAATATGGCTCCAGATAAAAATGGATTTTCAAATCACGAGTTCGGAATGAAGTTCCTAACCGCATTGCGGGCAATCCTGACCGCCAGCCAGACGTCCGTCAACAGAAGCGAGGCGAGGAATACAGCAAAAAACGTGAACGTTCCCCGGCCATGCGGAGGCCCCGGGAGCGGCGGCGGGGGTTCGAGTCCCAGTGCGACGCGGCCCCACATGATCGCCGAAAACAGGATGGCCACGTCAATGAAAGCGTGCATTATTCCCCATAAATTAAGGCCAACGTAGAAGTAACCACCGCCGGGTACCAGCAGCGCATGGCGCAGAGCCGATCCTTCATCTTTGAACTTCAGTCCGCAGTGGGGGCAGTTATAAATTCCCGGGGTCAGCGCGCCCAGGCACTGCGGGCAGAAACTTGCCATCCCCATCGCTGGCGACGTTTCGCCGCCGGAAGCCGCCCGCAAAACGTCCAGCAGGAGTCGGATCTTCTGCGCCGCATCATTGCGGACTCGCCAGTAGGTTTCCTTTGATCCCTGGAGATATTCAATCTGGATTTTTCCATAGAGGACGCCGCTCACCTGCGCTGCTTTCACGTCGCCCCAGCGGGCGTGCCGGAGATTCCTATCCCACTGGCCATTGCGTTTGAGCGACAGGTAATAAAGCCGCCGATTCGTGAAGATCAGCGCGCCTTGCCCCAGATAGTGCGATTGCACCCCCAGCAGATAGCGTTCCGGCTTGCCCGGCATCAACTGCGCCCGAGCGAAGTAGAGCACAACTTCACCGGGTTCAAGAATTCTTCCCAGGGGCTGTTGAAGCTTTTCGATGGCCCGCCTGATCCGCTGGTTGTCGCCGTGGCGCTCCACGCCGCGGGCGTCAGTGAGAAGAACATCCTCGCGTACAGGGACTCCCCCCGGCGAAGAGAATCGCACCGTTTGGCCAGGATGAATGGTAATCTCCGCCGCGGGCAAAGCGAACCTTCCGAAACAAGAAGTTCAAGATCCACAGACCGCCCGCATTTTATGCCGAAGCCTTGGGCGCTTCAAGATGATATGCAGCTCACTCGATCCCGGGCTCTGTCCGAGGCGCAAAGCGGGTCATGACAGAGGAAGGTAGTTCCGCACTTGTCGACGCGCCACCGATGCCATCACCCATTTATTCACGGCCAAAATCACTCCCACCACGGCCGCGACGACCAGGGCTGAGGCCATGTTGACGGGCGACTCACCGGGGTCAGGCGCCGGATGTGTCACCCCCAGGCCGACCAGAAGCCAATAACCCACGATGAGAATCAGAATGAGTTCCACCACGCCATGGAGAGCTCCCAGGAAAGAATGGCCGGTGTAGAAGAAGCCTCCGCCGGGAATCAGCCACGACCGTTGCATCGCGGTCTTCTCGTCTTTGAAGGCCATTCGGCAGGAGGGACACTCATAGACGCCGGGGGAGAGTGGCGCCCGGCATTCCGGACAGAGGCTGGTCATGGAAAGAGCCGGGGAAGTCTCGCCCGCGGCCGCGGGAATCAAGGTCTCCAGCAAAAGCTGAATTTTTCTTGCGTCGCCCTGGGCAATGGCCGAATAGACATCTTTGCGGCCATCACGGTACTTGATGTGGAGTCGGGCGCCGAGGAAGCCCTTCGCCCTGGCCTCTTCCATGTCACCCCAACGCGCGCAGCGCAAGCTCCTCTTCCAGGCCCCGTTCCGTTGCACGAGCAAATGCAACAGGCGCCGGTTCGTGAAGACCAGTATGGCGGGGGCCAGGAACATGGCGTGCCAACCGAGAAAAAACTGCTCGACGCCGCTGGGCATGACCTGGGCGCGCGCGATATAGAACACCGCCTCGTCGGGTTCCAGGAACTTTTGCAGGGGTTCCCGGAGTTTTTCCAGAGTCTTCTCCGCGCGCTTACGAATGGCGTTTTTTTCGACCCCCTTCTGATTGGTAAAGGCCACATCCTCGCGAATGAGCACCCCCAATTGTGTGGAAAGCTGCATCGATTGTTCCGGGTGAACGGGAATCTGAGCGCTGGGCACAATCCACCTCCGCAAGCCAGGCATCGGCTATATCAAACTGGCCTGCATTTTATGCTCAAGATAGACGCCCTGCAATCATCAATATTCATGCCTGTCGCTGGGCGCGGACGAGCGCGCCGCGGAGCCGCAACCCGGGATGCAGGAGCCGGCGGACCGAACCGCCGCCGCAGAGGGGGTTATGGGGTGTGGGCGTTTTGGCCGGCGGATGAATCGCCGGGTGGGGGTGGGTGGGAATTCCACCGGGCACTAACTTCCTCGATTGTCGCGAAGAGTTCTTCCGACCGGATGGGTTTTGACACGTACCCGTCCATTCCCGCAGACAGGCATGCCTCCCGATCCCCCTTCATGGAGTGGGCGGTCATGGCGATGATGGGCAGGTGCTCGCCCGTGTGTTTTTCTTCTTCCCTGATGGCAGCAGTTGCTTCCATGCCATCCATCTCAGGCATCTGGACATCCATGAGGGCGACATCAAAACGATCCCACATTAGAGCCGCCAGGGCCTGCCGGCCATTGCTGGCGAGCGCCACGCAGTGCCCATGCTTTTCCAGCAGGCGCAACGCCAATCGCTGGTTCACCAGGTTATCCTCCGCCAGAAGAACGCGCAGGCCGCGGCATTTCCCGGGCAGGGAATTGGGGGAAGATGAACCGGCCGGTTCGGCGGCCGGGGATGGCAAGATGGTGCTGTCAGCCGCCATCGCCGAACAGGCTTTCTGCACTGCGCCGAAGCACGCCGTGAAGTGGAAGGTGCTTCCCGTTCCAACCTCACTTTCCAACCAGATGCTTCCTCCCATGAGTTGCACGAGCCGCGACGAGATGCTCAAGCCCAAGCCGGTGCCGCCGAACCTGCGGGAGGTTGAACCGTCCGCCTGCGCGAACGGAGCAAAGATGATTTGCTGTTTTTCCCTGGGTATGCCCACTCCCGTATCCTGGACCGAGAAGTGCATGACCATCGAAGGCGATGGGGAGCACTGTTTGTCCGCGTGTAGGACAATCCGGCCCTTTTCCGTGAACTTCAAGGCATTTCCAAGCAAATTGACGATGACCTGGCCGAGACGCGTGGGGTCGCCCAAAACGCATTCGGGAACGTCGGGCTGGATATCGTACTGGAGGTTGACGCCTTTTTCCGACGCCTTGAGAGCGAACGATTTTGAACACTGTGCTAGGGTGTCGCGCAGATTGAATTCAATGGACTCCATCTCCAATTTGCCCGCCTCCACCTTGGAGAAGTCGAGAATATCGTTGATGATGGTCATCAGCGAATCTGCCGACGACTTGGTCATCTGCAGGAACTCCCGCTGCTCGGGGGTAAGGGGAGTTTCCAGGGCGAGTTCGGTCATTCCCAGGATGCCGTTCATGGGGGTGCGAATTTCATGGCTCATGTTGGCGAGGAATTCCGCCTTGGCCCGATTTCCCGCTTCGGCAGCCGTCGTGGCTTCGCGCAGTTCCTCCTCGGCCTGCAGGCGCACAGCGACTTCACGATGCAAATCCAGGTTGGCCGCAAACAACTGCAGGAAGGCCAGGCCCGCGAAAATCATAGTGAACAACATGATGATGAGCAGGTGCGCACGCTGCAAGGGGAGAACGGTGTCCGCGTGGGACAAGGCCCAGATCCCCAGCAGCGGAACCGTGACCACCCCCAGAATGGGCAAGATCGCTGAGTACTTTGCCAGCCGCGTGCTTTGTGATCGCGGTTGCTGGTGGCTGGGCGATAACTTTCGTCCCTGGAAGGCGGCAAGGGCGAACCAGCCGGCGGCAGCGGTGAATCCCAAATCATAGATGCTGCCTGGGTAATAAGGAATTCCGGTATTGATGGCGGCGTTCACCGACATGGAGGTCAAAGTGTAGAGCCCGACGGCGCCAAAGAGGTGGACATAGACCACTTTCCAGGGTCGATTGGATCGAAGGATCAAGATACCCGCCACGAGGAGAACGCCGAAGTTTTCGCAAAAATAGAGGTAGTTGTATCGAAAACCGTAGGTGCCGGGATCGGGAAACAAGAATTGGTGAGGAAATACGTAATAAGCATAGAGAAAGATCCAGAAGAACAACAGGAGGAGAAAGCCGAAGGTGGTTTGATGCAGACGGCGGTTGGAGTGCTCCAGGTGCGGGCGCATAGCGAGGGCGGCCATCAGCGGCACGGTGTGCAGGAACAACGCCGGATCGCCTATGGATTCATTGGGCACATCCGTGTGCAGCCAGAAGCGATAGTAAATCCATAGCCACTGGTCCAGCGCCCAAATTGCCAAGCCTAAAGCGAGGAACACCCAGAAGGGGCGGGAACGGCGGTCTCCCACAAACGCGTTGAACGCGGCGGCGGAGGTCGCGGCGAGCATCAGAAAGAACAGGCTGAGGTAAGCATAGGCCGTCAGTGGGGCACCGGGTCCCAGAATGCCGATTGCGGCGAGGTGGACACCCACGACCCCAACCATAATCGTGATCCACCCCTCAGGCCAGCCCAAGCGGGCGGCGGCGCCTTTTAGACTCATCCGCTTACCGATGAAGCGAGGCCGACCCTGAACAGAAACCGCAACGGGTTCCATGGTCGGCAAAAGTCCGGGTGCGGGAGGGTTGACGGGGTAGGGCTCGGCATCATGGGAACTCCACTTCGGCATATTCCCTCTATCGGCTGAATCTGCCAATCTCTTGAGCCACAAGGGACTTTCCCGGCGCGAACCCGCAGCCGGGACTCCCGGAGGGGGCCCCCGCCCAGTTTTTTCATTCAGATTCGTAATGGCGAGGTTTAACGCAAGGGTCGCAGGTGGTTCTGAAGAGGCAGCGCTCGCCAGGTTGGTGGGTGGTCATGGCGAATTCTGGGGCTTCGCCCCGCCACGGACATGATGGGAATTTGGCAAGGGGTCCGTTGCCCTCAATTCGTCCCGCCCGACCCTGAACTGCCGGTGCCCCCCACGATAATATGGGGGTCGAGGGTCAGGGTCGAACCGTCAGAGGCGATCACGGTCACAGTGTACTTGTGGCAGCGAACGTAATCCGGCGCCCCGCTCCGGGTATGGGCGGTCATTTTGTCGGTGCCGGCCTGATGATGGGGGCAATGCGTACCCCCACAATAATCGCCGCCTCCAAAATTAGGATCAAAGGGGCTCTCATCAAAGTGGAGGGTAAAATCTTCCACCCTTCCCGGCGCGGCATCGATCTGCCAGTCCACCTGGTCGCCGCCGCAGACGAAGGTTTCCTCCGCGCCGCCATGAAAACCGTCAACACACACAATGATGGTTTTGGAGCCGCACTTGGCTCCGGCGGGCTTGGCACACTGTGGTTGACCATCCTGACCTCCCGCCCGAGCGGGGTTCAAGGGCCACCCCATCCCCAATATGGCGACGAGCGATAGCAGAACGACGGATAGGTGCCTGAAGCGTTTCATCATATTTTCTCCCTCAGGTTCAACAAAGTTAAGGTAGTTTCATCAACGCTCGAAAACGCGCTTCGGATGCCAAATTCGCGAAGTTGGGCGTGGCGCGCACCGTCGCCACGGAGATGCCGCCCCTCATCGCTTTCTTGAGCAGGGCGAGGGATGATTCGCGGTCGCCAATCTGGTTATAAACGATAGCCGCCGTGAAGTCGACCTCGGGGTCTTGGGAGCCCACGCGCAGCGCCCGCCCAATAAAGTCCAACGCCGGTTGTTTCTCGCCCAGCATGGCGTGATACTGAGCGATATAGCTTAGCACGTCGGCATCGCGGGGGTTGACCTCCAGTTGCCGGGTGGCCAAAGTAATGGCTTTCTGGTAGGCAGCGGCGGAATTGGCGCGACGGCCGGGGGTCCAATAGTAAGCATCGCCCAGGTTTCCCCAAACGTCGTAGTGGCGGTCATCGAGCTTGAGCGCCCCTTCATAGCTCGACACCGCGTCCTCAAACCGCCCCTCAAAAAAATATGCCGTGCCCAGATTCGAGTACGCTTCATAAGTGGGGCGTATGGCGATGGAGTGGCTGAGCATGGGAATGGCATCGAGATAATCGCCGGTGTCCACGTAGGCGCCGCCCAGGTTGCTGTAACCCATGTAGGAATCCGGTGAAATCCTGACGACCTTGCGAAAAAGGCGGATGGCGTCCGCGTAACGGGCGCGGCGAAAATAGAAAATCCCCAGCCAGTTGTAGCAGGCGGAGTCCTGAGGGCGCAGGTCGATGGCCTGCTGATAGGTTTTTTCCGCGTCTTCCATTCGCCCCAGGCCTTCGTAGGCGGCGCCCAGCCCCACATCGGAGGCGTCGTTGGTCGGTTCCAGGGCGAGCGCCTTTTGAAAGTGCCCAGCGGCTTCCTGGTATTTCCCCGTGCCATTCGCGATGAGGCCCAGGCAGTTGTGGGCCGCCACCGCCGCATTCCCCAGATCCGCCGCCTTTGTGCAGGCCTCGCGGGCTTTGCCCACCCAGAGCGCATCGGCCGTGTGTTCATACTTTCGCCAGTACGCTTCTCCCAGGCCGGCGTAGGCCTGGCCGAAGCGCGGATCCTCCGTTACCGCCTCTGAAAATACCGCAATGGCATTCTCGATCGACTCGGGCTTCTGGAACTCCTCGAGATACCCTCGTCCGCGCAGATAAGCGGCATAAGCGCCCGGCTCGGTGGTGCCCTTGTTTGCAAACGCCTTCTGTTCCGCCGGCTGAAGTTCGATCTCCAGCATGCGCAGGACGCCCGTGGCGACCATGGTCTCGAGGCCAATGGGGTCGGAGGAAGCGGCCACGAACTCGTTGGCCCGGAGTTGACGATCGGTGGCCGCGTCGATTACTACCGGGACCACGTGCACCGTTCCGCCCGCCTGCTGCCAGGTCCCTTCAATCACCAGGTTCACACCGAACTCCCGGCGCGCGTCGGCGGCCGTCGCCACGTGCCGGGCACGAACTTCGCTGACCGGAACAACCTGAAATTGCGGTCTTTCGGTAAGCTGGGTCAGTTTGGCGCTTAATACCTCGCAGAGGCCGTCGGCGAAAGCCTTGGTGCTGGCGTCCGCACCCGCGACCGAGAAGGGTAATACGGCCACCTGCTTCTCGCCGGGAACCGGGTGCCGAAGTTGGTTTAACCATGGCCGCACCTGGACTGCTGCCACCCCGGCCAGGATCGCCAGAAGCAGCGCAGTTCCCAAGGCGAACCCCACTCGCGGGCTCTTCAGACGCTCCCGGAGCGGATGCCGGCCCACTTCCCATGTCCTGGATTCCCGCACCGAGCGCAGATCGCGCAAAAGCTCCGCTGCGTCTGAGTAGCGCTGCGCCGGGTCGGGGTGAACCATTTTTTTGATGATGAGGTCAATCGCCAGCGGGGGCGGAGGACGGTTGGGAACGGCGGCCCCGTCGGCAGCGGCGTTGGGGAAATTCGAGTGCCTCGGGCGCCTTCCCGTGTAAGCCTCATAGAACGTGACCCCGAGCGCATAGATGTCAGAGCAGGCATTGGGGGCTTGACCTGCCCAAACCTCGGGGGCCACATAGTTCGGGGTACCGTACAGGCCTTCGAGTTCGATGCTGTGCGTTACGTTGGCGGCATCATGTGCGGGCAGGTGCTGGGCGATGCCGAAGTCGAGGATCTTGACCTGCCCGGCATCGGTCAGCATGATGTTCTCCGGCTTGATATCGCAATGGACCACGCCCTTGGAGTGAGCCGCTTCGAGCGCCGCCGCGCACTGCATGGCCATATCGAGAAATTCAACGGGCGACAGGGGAGAGGCGATCCTCTGGCGCAGGGTCTTTCCCTCGATGTACTCCATCAGCAGGAATGCTTCGCCCTCCTCTTCCAGAACGTCGTAGACATGGGCAATGTGCGGGTCGTTGAGCGCCGAGGCGCGGCGGGCTTCGCGCAACAGACTGCTGCGATAGCGCGCGTCGGAGCGCATTTGCGGAGGCAGGCGCTTCAGGGCGACACGCCGTTTCAGCTTGGTGTCTTCGGCCAGGAATACTTCGCCCATCCCCCCCGTGCCCAGCCTGCCCTCGATGCGATACCGCCCCTGGATCAGCTTCCCGGCATTGTCTTCTTCAGTAATTTGGGGGGTTGTACCCATGCCGTCAATTCCCGTGGTGGGCATTGACGGTTCTCGAGCCGACCGGTCCGTGCGCGCCTGCGACTGCCCGGCCTCCGCAATCCGCCGTTCAACTTCCCGGCGCAGATCTTCATCGTCGGCGCAGGCGTCCCGCAGGTAAGCGCCGCGCCCCTCTGGCCCAATTTTCATGGCCGCGTCGAAAATCGCGCTAATCTGGCTTGAACGTTCCTGGGTCATTGAGGAGAGAATACGATAGTTCATCCAACAACTTCCACCCCGTATGCACAATTTTCTCGTTGCCATCCGCCCTGCGGCAGCCAGCCTGCTTGATTCTGACATGGGGGTTGGCTTTTGCCCCGTCTACTAGGGCACGCGCAAAAATCGTAGCGCCGACCTTGAGGTCGGCACAGAAACGTGCCACGGGCTTCCCAAACACGACGTGCGCCCACAGGCGATTAAGGCAAAAAGTGAAGAGCCGCACAGTAGTGCAAAATACGCGTACCTGCGCGCTACATGCTTCATCGCCCATCACCAATCACCCATGCAAACGGTGAATCCAAAAACTAAAAGTTGAAATTACGAACGGGCATTGCCTTGACCGGCGCCGTCCGCACATGGTACGGTTCCGCGTCCTGCGCAGGAGCAGGTAGCAGGTAGCGCTGAGGTGCGCGTACTGTGCGCCCCTCAGCGGTTCTTCCCAAACACGACAGCTGGCCCAGGGTATTAACGTGGAAGATAAAGAGCCGCACAGGAACGCAAAATACGCGTACCTGTGCGCTACCTCCTCTGCTTATTTTCGCGGTATTCGAAAAAGTTGGGAGGCAATAAATGAGGAAAGCGGCAATTGCCGTGGCAATGTTTCTGGCTTTAACGGGAGCCGTTCTGGCCGCGGGGGGTGGGCAATCGACGGACGGGATGGCGGGCAATTTTCTCTCCCCGCCGGACTCCGCCAAGCCCTGGGCGTACTGGGTATGGCTTAACGGCAACGTTACCAAAGAGGGCGTCACCCGCGATCTGGAGGAAATGAAGGCGAAGGGAATCAACGGTGTCCTCATCTTCCAGGCGGGTGATCGAGGGACTCCGTCCGGGGTATCGTTCCTGAGCCCAGAATGGCACGAGATGTTCCAGCACACCTTGCACGAATGCGAGCGCCTGAAGATGTCCGTGAGTGTGGGCCTCTGCGATGGCTGGAATGCCGGCGGCCCCTGGATTACGCAGGATCAGGCCAACAAAAAACTGGTTTATTCGGAGTTGCAGGTGGACGGCGCGAGACAGCTTGACCGGCTTCTTCCCCTGCCGCCCGTTCTGGACGATTACTATCACGATGTGGCGGTGCTGGCGATTCCCGAGAAGCCCACCCGCCCGGTGACACCCGCCATGGTAACGGCCAGTTCCACGCTCGAAGGCTATGTGGGCGAGTGGAACTTTTACCCGCAGGATGCCGTCAATGGCGACCCGGCGACTTACTGGTCATCGGAAAAGAAGGCGCTCAGCCCGAGCGATCCCATGTGGCTGGAGTTTGATTACACGGATGCGTTGCCCGCCAGCGGAATCTATATGCAGCCGGGTCCTAACAGCGGCCCGCGCGAGTGCGAAGTGCAATCTTCGGTGGATGGGGTGAAGTTCACGCCGGTGGCGCATTTCACCCTGGAGAAAGGCCAGAGCAAACGCGTGGACTTTCCCACGGTGACAAGCCGGCATTTCCGCCTGGTGATGACCTCGGCTTACGGTACGCCCGTGCAGGTGGCGGAAGGTATAATGCTGCGCTCGGGGGACCAGCCGATTCTTCGCCACGGAATCAAATGGTGGTGGTTCAAATCCGGCAACCGCGCTTTCTGGGATTACCCGCGCCAGGGGCCGGAGGCGCTTGACGAGGAGTACCAGCAGGCTGGCGCAGTGGATTACCATTTGAAGGACGTCGTCAATCTGACGTCGTCCATGGATGCCGACGGGCGACTGAAGTGGAAGGTGCCGCCGGGCCGGTGGACGATTCTGCGCTTCGGGTACACGCTGCTGGGCCAGCGGATTCGAGGCTCATCGCGGGACGTGGCGCGCGGCTACGAGGCCGACATGCTGGACCGCGCCGGCATCGAAAGCCACATTGAACATGCCGCAACGCCCATCCTTGCCGATGTGGCGGCCACCGGCACACACGTGCTCAACTACCTGCACATTGATAGCTACGAGTTGGGGGCCAATTTCCGCGGCCAGCAGCCCCAATGGTCGCGGGCCTTTCCCGAGGAGTTCGAAAAACACCGGGGCTACGACCTGACCCCGTACCTTCCCACCCTGGCGCGCCGCATTGCCGATAGCCGCGAGGTGACCGACCGTTTTCTCTTCGACATCCGCTGGACCATCGGTGACCTGATGGCGGAACAGTTCTGGATTCCCTTTGGTGAACTCGCCCACCAGCGCGGCCTGAAAATCGAGAGTGAAACGGGTTACGGCAGTTATCCCTTTCCGCATATCGATTCGCTGCGTTGCGCGGGAAATAATGATCTGCCCATGGGTGAATTCTGGTTCGGCACCGATCTGATGTCGCAACTCAATAATTGGGGAAACGTCACGCGCATCGAGGCGAGCGCGGCGCACATCTATGGCCGCCCCGTAGTGATGGCGGAATCCTTCACGTCGTGGACGCACTGGCAGGAATACCCGGAAACGCTCAAGCCTGCCGGCGACGCGGAGTTTCTGAATGGGCTGAACCGCATGGCCTTTCACCAGTACACGGCGCAGCCCCTGCTGGATTTCAAGCCCGGATGGCAATATGGCGCGGGCACGCACGTTGACCGCAACATTACCTGGTGGCAAGAGGCGAGCGGATACTTCCAATATGTCGCGCGCTGCCAGTACCTGCTGCAAAAGGGGCGATTCCAGGCCGATGCGCTCTACTTTTACGGAGAGGGGGTGAGCAAGTTTGTGCCTTCGCAGCAATACCTGCGCCCGGCGCTACCGGCGGGTTATAACTTTGACGCCATCAATGCTGAACTGGTGCTTCACGGCTTGGCGATCGACCATGGTCGGTGGACATTGCTCTCGGGAATGAGCTATCGGGTGCTGGTGTTGCCGGAGGACGGGGTGATGTCGCCCGCCGTATTGCAGAAAATCCGCGAATTGGTGGAGCAGGGCGGAATTGTGGCAGGGCCCAAACCGCAGCGGCCGCCGGGGCTCGAAGACTACCCCCATTCCGACGCGGCGCTGAAGGCGCTGGCCGGTGAGATGTGGGGCAATCTTGATGGGATCAAGGTGAAGGAGAAGGGCCTGGGGAAAGGGCGTATTTACGCGGTCGCCTCCCTGGGCGAGGTGTTTGCGCAAGAAAATATTCCGCCCGACTTTGCCTATCACAGCGCCGCCCAGGGAACGGAACTGGGCTTTGTGCATCGATCCATCGATGACTCCGAGGTGTACTTCATTTCGAACCGCAAGGACCGGGATGAGCATGCCGAATGCACCTTCCGCGTGACGAGTAGACGGCCGGAAATTTGGGACCCGGTCACCGGCGAGACTCGGCCGGCGTCGCGCTTCAAGCAGTCTGCCGGCTTGATAACCGTGCCGCTCCAATTTTCGCCTTATGGCTCCTTATTCGTGATTTTCCGGCAGCCCATCAGTGTAGATGCGCGGGAAGAAGGGAAGAGCAATTTCCCGGTTTACTCGACAGCGGAGGATATCCAAGGGTCCTGGGCAGTAAGCTTCGATCCCAAGTGGGGTGGGCCTGCGCAGGTTGAATTTGAGAAATTACAAAGCTGGACGACGCGGCCGGAGGACGGGATCAAGTATTATTCCGGCACGGCGACCTACCGAAAATCATTTGACCTTTCGCCCAACATGCAGCAGGCGCATACACGAATCGCTCTGAATTTAGGCGAGGTGAAGTACGTCGCTCAGGTACGCTTGAACGGAAAAGACCTGGGTCCGCTGTGGACCAAACCCTTCCGTGTGGACATTACCGATGCGGTCAAACCTTCGGGCAATGTTCTAGAAATTGACGTCGCAAATCTTTGGCCCAACCGGATTATCGGCGATTCGCTGCTGCCGCCCGCGCAGCGCTTTACCCACACCAACATTGTTTACACCCAGGACACGCCGCTCTGGGAGTCGGGCCTGCTGGGGCCGGTCAAGCTGGAGCTGGAAGTAAGCGCGAAATAAGGTTTCAACGTTTCACACACTGAGTGACAGTACGGCGTTCTAGTGGTAATCTTCAGCACTCATCCGGGTGGCTGGACGGCCATGCGTGGCTTGTTCGGCACCGCCTGGGTGCACCATCACGACAGCCAGTACGCGGAGGATATTTCATGTCGAGTCTCATGATCGGGGTCGTTCTCTCCATCATTGCGGGGATTATCAACGGAAGCTTTGCCGCTCCCATCAAGTACGCCAAGGTTTGGAAGTGGGAAAACATCTGGGCCGTGTGGGCTGCCTTTGGCATGGTGATTTTCCCGTGGCTGATCCTCTACCTCACCGTTCCGCATCCGCTGGATGTTTACCGGCAGGGCGGCATGCAAAACACCATGATGCTGGTGGCCTTTGGCGCGGGGTTTGGGCTGGCGCAAATTCTGTTCGGCCTGGGCATTGCGGCGGTGGGCATGGCGCTGAATTTCGCCATTGCCATCGGCATTTCCACGGCATTCGGCTCGCTGCTTCCTTTGCTCATCCAGCATCGGGAGAGGATCGCTACGCCCCAGGGCGCCTGGATCTTCCTCGGAGTGGGCCTGATCGTGGTCGGAATTGTGGGGTGCGCGGTTGCTGGGAAGATGAAAGATACGCACCTGGGATCAGCCGACGATCGCCCGCGCGAGTCCGCTGCCCTGAAAATGAGCTTCAAGGCGGGATTGATCATCGTTATTCTGGCCGGAATTGGCTCACCACTGATTAACTTCGGACTGGCATTTGGCGATGCGTTGAAGGCCGTGGCCGGTACGCAGGGGGTAAGTGCGGGATTACAGGCCAACGTCATCTGGGCGCCGCTCAACAGCGCGGCCTTCATTCCTTATATCCTCTACTGCATCTACCTGTGGAAGAAAAACAAAACCGCAAGCTTGTATAAGACGCCGGGGACCGGACGCAACTGGGTGTTTGGAGCCATTATGGGCGCCCTGTGGTTCGGCAGCACCGTCATTTATGGCGACATCACCGCGCTCCTGGGGAAGATGGGACCCGTCCTCGGCTGGCCGCTGTTCATGTCCGCCATCATCATCACCTCGAATGTCTGGGGGCTGGCCACGGGTGAATGGAAAGGCTCCGGCAGCAAGGCACTGAACTCCATGCTGGGAAGCATTTTCTTCCTGATCCTGGGATTCGCCGCCCTGGCCAACGCCTGGCTGGGGTAGTTCCCGTGCTGGCACATGCGCTCATGCGGAAATGTGCAGCGCATGGATTTATTGAAGAGGGAATCGTCCCCAGAGGTTCCAGGGGTTAAACGGGGGGCCCAGAACCGCCCACCAGGGTCTTGCTCGCGTCCAGCAGTTCCGGCGCCACCAAGACGAGGTTACCCACCACCTGACCGCTTTCGAGGAGGGCGTTGGCCCGCGCCGCTTCGAGGAGTGGAAACACGCCGCTGATGACCGGCCGAATCTTGCCTTCCTCGAGCAGCCGGAAGAGTATCGCCCAATCCTCCAGGAACGGCTTGCGGTTGAAGAGCACGGACCCTGCCCCGTAGAGCTTCATCCTCCTGCCATTCGGCAACAGGTTGAGCTTGATGAGTTTGGCAAAAACCCGCAGCAAGCCGCGCATGCTCAGGGGATTGCCGTACTCCACCATAACGCCGCCCCGGCGCAATAGTGGGAAAGCGCGTTCGATGTAATCGCTGCCCATACCGTCGAAAATCGCGTCGAGGCCGCCGGGTTCGGCGCGGCGAATCACTTCCACAAAGTCCTGGCTGCGATAGTCGATGGGCGTTGCTCCATATTCGGTCAGGATGGGGTGTTTGCTCAAGGAGGCGGTTCCATACAGGGTAAGGCCGGCGAGCCTGCCGAGTTGCAAGAACGCCGTCCCGCACCCGCCGCTTGCGCCGATGATCAGCACTTTGTCACCCGCCCGAACTTTCGCGGTCCGGTGCAATGCCTGGTACGCGGTAACGTAATTCAGCAGCAAGGTGACGGCTTCGGCGGGGTGGAGGGAGGGGGGAACCGGAATGATCAGGCTCTCGCGAAGGTAGACATACTCGGCATAACCCCCGTAGATCAGGTACGCTGCCACTCGAGCGCCGGGAGCGGTCCCGGTAACGCCCGGGCCAGCCGCATCGACAACGCCGATGATGGTGTAGCCCGGCACAAAGGGCACCTTGCGCGCGAATGGGCTGAGTCCGTATCGCGCCTGCACATCGGGCAGGCACACACACGTCGCCAGAACTTTCACGCGGACTTCCCGGGCGGTTGGCTCCCGCAGGTCGCACTCGCTGATCTGGAGATTCTCGGGCGGGCCGCGTTTGGTGACGACGATGCGCTTGTACTTCATCGGCTCAAAACTTCGGGAGGAGAAACCCGGTGTGCCGGCAGTGCTCCGTAAAGTCTTCCCCAAATTGGGCGGACAGCAGGGCCTCTTCCTTTCTCGCCTTGATCCAATAACCCAGAACGATCAAACCAACTCCCAGCACACACCGCCAGCGGTCAATGGCCAGGGCGCCGCCCAGCACGGCCAAATCGAGTCCGGAATAGATGGGATGGCGAAAATGCGCGTAGGGTCCCGTGCGGATGAGTTCGTGGTCCTCTTTGAGAGTGATTCTGGCGCTCCAAAACTGGCCCAGGTTCGAGCGCGCCCACAGGGCAAGGGCGATGCCCATCCAGGTGAGTGCGACGCCCGCGAAGGCAAGCGCGTAGGATTGATGGAAAACGTGCAGGCCGAGAACGCCGACGCCGGTATGTTCGCTGAAGAGCAGGACGAAGCCCACAATTTCAATGACGATGAATGCCAAGCGCCCGGCGGCGGGTTCCTGGCTGACCGTCCGCCGCGTCTTCATCGCCCCCACCAACCAGTAGACGCAAAAGACGATCCACGGGCCTTCAATAAGGTATTGCCAAATCATGCTGCGCGGCCTTCCCGCAAATCTCCTTGCGATTTTCGCCCCCGCGGGTAGCACACCCCCGCGTTGTCCACTGCCTACTGCTTACTGCCCACCGCCTGCTGCCGGCCTTCTCCCAGGACATCATAAAGCGGCTGGGCCGGCTCAAGGCTTCCCACATGGTCGGCCACGGTGATGGCCATGATGCGGATCTTATTGTTATCGGGCAAGGTGAGCGTGGTGGCGCCTTCGGGAAGATCCAGGGAGTAGCCAAACAGGTAGCAGTAGGCATAGACTTCACTGCCGCCCTGGGCGTTGTAGTGATGGGAGGCGTACCAGGCCACGGGGTCGCGCTTGATAAAGCCGGGCGTCAAGCCCGTGAAGAGGGGCTCGATTTGAGATATGGGGCCATGTTCCTCGACGTAGGCGCGGGTTTTGCGGTTTCTCTCCGCCTGCCAACTGTGATCGTCCGCCGCCGGTTCGGGCGGGGTGGGGAGCACCACGCTATGGGTGCTCCAGATGCGATTGTCCCACTGCCCGATGTATCCCTGCCAATTCTGGATGTTCAAATCGATGCTCGAATTCCCCACCCGGAACGTGCCCGTCTGATCCCCGTCGGCGGCCGCCAGGATATAGATCCGGTTAAACTTGCCGGAGGGCAGCGTTATGGTCTGTCCGCGCGCCACCAGAGCATTAGGATTGTCCTTCCACACCGGTCCAAGCTTGAAGGTGATTCCGGCGAAGTGCAAAGTGGTGGGCAGCATTTCGGCGGGCAGGTTCTCCCCGGCGGCGTCGAACCCGGTCGTGGAGGCAATGCCGTCCTCGTTGGCGGTGGCCAGATCGTACTTGAGATCTACGGGCTCCCAGCGTATCGGCGCGACCTTTTTGGCGGGCGCCGCCAGTTTCACCGCGAAGGTGCGAATGCCGTAAGGTTCCAGCGAAGTTTCCAGCTCACCCTTCGCCACCGTGGCCGGCCCCACGGGAAATTCCTGGCCATTGATTTCGCGCGCCGCCGTCACCGGACCGGCAAAGGCCAGATGCACGCTCGAGGCTTTTTCGCCGCGCATTTCCACGACGCGAACCACCAAGTCGCCGTTCTCCTCGGCCTTCTTTACGGCGCTTACGAAGACATGGCTGTTGTCAACGTGCAGGAAGGAGAAGGTCTTTCCCAGGGCGCCGGGGTGACTTTCGCTTTGGAAGGCAATCAGGGGAGCGTTCAGGCGCTGCGCCTGCCAGTCGGTATCGCCATGCTGCCAGCCGCCCGCGTGTGACGCCAGGCCGTAAATAAAGGTATGGTGTCCCCAATCCTGTGAGGTCTGATCGGGGTAGTCGTGGCCGTTGCCGGTACCGATCCCGGGGGTGTAGAGCAGGGTGAGCCGCAGGGTGCTGTCGTCGGGTTTATCCGACCCGGTCTTGCAGTCGGAGAGCACCGTAACGCCGTAATCCCCGCTCTTGTCGGTCAGGTCAAACCACTGGTGCGATGCCACCTCAAACTTCAGCGGGTCGTTGTTGCCGCGCTCCACCGTCCCCAGTCCCCAGTTGTAGGTGGCCATGGGATTCGAGGCGGTCAGAGGGAAAGTCGCCTTAAGGGCAGCTTCCTTGGTTTTCCAGTCGATGACATTCCCAAACTCCACACGGTTGCCGGCATCACCCGCCGCAATGCGAATGGTCTGGATGAACTTGGAGTCTTCGGTTTCGCGCATCACCTCCACAGCCACGCGCACCGGGCCATTTTCCACCACGCGAATGGTGGCCGGGCCGGAGACGTAGGCGCGCGGCGGCTTCTGTTGATCGGACCAATCCATGTTCCAGGCGGGCCAGTCGACCGGGTGTTCCGTCTGGATGGCGAGCCGCGCCGGCCCGGCAAGCAATTCCCGCTTGAGGCTTTTATCGTAAATGCTCGACACATCGCCGTTCGCATCCACCGTAATGCGGTAACGGGCATTCTCCAGCAAGGACTCGCTGACCTTGAGTTCCGAAGATACGGCGGCAGGACCATTCGAGGGGCGAACATCGTAAACGGCGTAGCCCACGGAAAGGACTTTGGCGAGGAACAAAACGCGCCCGGACTCCTCAATCTGCGAAGGGACGGCCTTGCCATCCGGACCCAACACCTCGACCATTTTGGGAATGCCCTGGGCGAAGGAGGGAGCGGCTTCCACCACGTCCTCGCGCTCAATGTTAAGAGGGTTGTAGACGACCACCGCGGTGCCTTCCACCTGCGTGTCCATGGCGGAAACGATGGCGGCCGTGCGGCTGGTAAGGACGCCGGCAAACTGGTTCATGGCGATCACATCGTCGTTCCAGGAATACTCATAAGCCTTGGGGGTGGCGGTGCCGGCCATCAGATCGTGGAACTGCCCGCCCAGCACCAGTCTCCAGGCCTCATTCAAGCGCTCTTGCGGATAAGCAGGCCCGCCCAGCCACGCGGCGGCTACCGAGGCGCGCTCGGCGGCGTCGGCCAGCAACTCATTCTTGCGGTTCCAACGTTTGTGCTCGGCCTGGGAAGTCAGCGAGCCGGCGGAGTGGTTGGTGAGTTCCAAATCGCCTTTGAAATGCAGTAGCCCGCCGGCTTTGCCCGACGCCAGGATGTCAAGAAACATCTGGTCGGCCTTGGAGGAGATCACGGTCACGGGACCGTTGCCCAGTTGCACCGGCGGGCCGTTCGGCTGAATCTCCTGGTCCACATCCAAGTCCGTCCGCTCCACCGGAGTGGGCAGTGGCGCGCGCGCTTTGGTCACGATGTCTTCCAGCAGTTTCACCGAGGCTTCGGCAGGGGATCCCCCAATGTCGCCCGTTCCGAAGTAGTGATAGTCAACGGGAAGGCCGGTCGCCTTGCCGTCCAATTCAATGCGCTGGGGCCAATCTACGTAATAAAGATGCTTGCTCATTTCGGGACTGCTCTTGCTGATGTCGTAATAAATGTTGCCGCTGTACGTGCCCGGATTGAATGCCGCCAGCAGGCTCCTGCCGCCCGGCCCGTCCCAGACACCCACGTTAAAAGGAATTCCCTTAGGGGTTTGTTCCGGAGAGGTTGGCCCCCCCACCGGCGCGGACGAACCCCAAATCAACTTCTGCGTGGAAAACCCCTTCACGCCCGCTGCCGCCAGGATGCTGGGCAGGGAGGCAGGGAAGCCGAAACAGTCGGGCAGCATGAACTCCTGGCTGGCCACACCGAAATCGTGGCGGAAATACTCGTTGCCGTAGAGAACCTGGCGGAGGATCGATTCCGGCGAAGGGGAATTTACGTCATTCTCCTCCATCGATGAACCGGCCGGGAACCAGCGGCCGGCATGGACGTAGCGCCGCAGCGTCTCATAATCTGCGGGGAAATATTCCTTCATCATGTGATAGCGATTGGCGCCGCTGAAATTGAAAATGTAGTGCGGATATTTCTCAAATAAATCGAAATTGGCGCGCATCGTCTTGGCGAGGTATTCGCTGATCACCTGTGGGTATTCCCAGCGCCACTCGGTGTCCAGATGAGCGTAGCCGACGACGTAAAGGGTTGGTTTGGTGAGGTCGGGCCTCGGGCGGGCGGCGGGTTTGGTTGACGGCGCAGTCGCCGTTTTATCCTGACTGGGCATGGGCTTTTCCTGCGCCCTGGCGAAAACGGCGGATATCGCTATCGCCAGCGCCATCATGCCTAAAATTGCCGTGGCGCGGAATGAAATGGATGCCGCGCGCCCTGCCGTCCCCAACTGATGAATGGTGTTTTCCATAGGTTCCTCGTCGATGTGATTGCGCTGGGTGGCAAAGCTCCCGGCCGGGGAAAATCCCCTGCCCACCACAGCGTGCCTCCCGGAAGAATGACGCAAAGGAGGCCGCCATTATACACCCGGAGGGTTGTTAGGGTGCGGCTCGCCGTCCCCGGTGTAATGGTACAGCTTGACGTCGGGGAGGCTTTACGCCCATGTAAGTGGTCGTCAGGCGTTCGGGTAGCCACGGAACTGCACTGACCGTGGCTGCTCGCTCGCTTTTTCCTTGACAAAGGCTAGGATTGTGGGTATAGTAGATGGGCAAGTCCGAGCCTGGCAACAAAAAGGCTGCCCGTGTCGAAAGTGGAAGTATCCAGCCCCCGCCCCGCAGGGCGATTTTGTCACCCCTTAAACCAACAAAATGTCACTCAGGGGCGCTACACCTCGAAAAAGATGTTAAAAATGAAGATCGACCCGGATATGTGTATGAAAACAAACGGCGAGTGACAAAATGTCAGCCACAATTGCGCACAAAAATGCAAAATCCAAGGCAATTTTGCAGAAAATTGCGGGTTTTGATTGGCAATTTTCTGCCATTTTCGAGCTGAGACGCATCCACGGTACATGCGGCCTGCGGTGTCATCACGGAGGGTCAGATGCGGGGACGCCCCCCTCAGAGATGCTGAAACTCGAGGGGTGCGGCAAGCGGTACCTCGACATCCCGTTTGACATGACCGGCAATCGACGCAATACTTTTCAAACGCTGTCGCCCGCGAAGGGCGTCGCGACAGGCAAAGGAGATTACCCTATGAAGTTTTCACTTTTGGTTTTGACCTCACTGATGAGCGCCGCTCTGGTGTTGGGAAGTGACGGGGCGACCTCGGCCACCTATGTGAGCCACGAAAAGGTGGCGGCGGCGCTGGCCGGCGGCGGCGGTTTGGCGACGGGGCCGGATTATATCGTCATCGGCTTGCACCGCTCGGCATCCGGCGCGGCCGAACTCCACGAAAAACAGACCGACGTCTATTACGTGGTCGATGGCGAAGCGACTTTCGTTACGGGAGGCAAGTTAATTGGGAACAAACTGGTCTCCCCCGGCCAGCGGCAGGGAACCGGCATCGAGGGAGGGGAAGTTCATCATTTGACCAAGGGGGATGTGATCGTGATTCCCGCCGGGGTCCCCCACTGGTTCAAGGACGTTCCGCACTCCATCAGTTACCTTCTGGTTAAGGTTGTGAAGCCCTAGATTCTCCCGCCGGTATAGGTGCAGATTGCCGCCCGTACTAGTGTGGTGTCCCATGTTAGAGTTTACAACGGGCGGGACCCCCTCACCCCCACGACAAGCAGAACGTGGGGCCCCCTTCTCGCCTCGGCTGATGAAAACGCCTCGCCGAGCCACCCTCTCCCCCAAGGGGGCGAGGGCAGTAAAATCAACCCTCCCCTCGCCCCCTTGGGGGAGAGGGGCCGGGGGGTGAGGGGGTCCGTGCAATATGCCGTTGTCAAATATTGCGCGGGACAACACACTAGATTTTGTCTATTCACCGGCCACATGAGAAGCCAAATTCCCTACAATCAGATATTGACGGGGGAATAAAAATGCGTCATTATTCGTGATAGCAATATCTAGAAGATTCTGGCTGTGCCGTGGCTTGCGCCTATGGCCTTCTCGATTCGTAATTTGAAAATTCGCGACCAGATCCTTCTGGTGACGCTTCCCCCGTTGTTTGTCCTTTTATGCTCCGTGGGGCTAGCCTTTTATGCGTACGCGAGCGTCATCAACAGCGAGCGAGCGGAGTTGCGGTCCAAAGAAAGAGTGATCCTAAATGAGTCATTTCTTCTGCACGCCACAGAAGCTTCCATGGCCGTCCGGGGATACCTCCTCGCACGCCAGAACAATGTGCTTGTCCCGTACGATAAGGCTGTGGCGGATGGCTTGGCAGACCTAAACGCGCTGGACGATCTGGAAGTGGCAGATCCAGGACAACTGCAAGACGTTTCTCGAATGCGGGCGGAATTCGACGCGCTGCGAAATCTGTGGGCTGTGCCTGCGATTGAGATAGCCCGTGCGGGCGGGGATTACAATGCCGCCGCGACCATGGCGGAGGGCGAGCAGCGCTTGACCGCGATCCGGACTGAGGCGTTTAAGCTGAGGAAAGATACTGAGGGGAAGAATGTAAGCGAGATGAAGGGTGCAGAAAAGGTGGTCCGGCGCATGCTGGTAGTGGGCATCAGCCTGGCTGTGGTCCTGGCCGGCATTCTGATTTTCTTGACGGAGGTGGTGACGCGCCTGATTGTGGCTCCCGTCCTGCAGATCATCCGCGCCTCCGAACAGGTGGGAAGGGGGGATTTTGCGCCCGTCTTGCCCCCCATGGTCGACAATGAGTTTGGCGTTCTCTCGCGGAGCTTTTCCGAGATGACCAGCGCCCTGCGGCGCGAACGTGCGGAAATCGCTTCCTTAAACCGGTTTTCCGAGGCGGTCACCCAATGCACTTCGGAAATTGAAGTTTACGACCTGCTGCTGCATTGTATGCGCGAGCGGTTTCAACCCGGGCAGGCCATCATCTTCAAATTGCGCCGCGAGGAGAACTTTCTGGAAGCCGCCGCCACTCTTGTACCACTTCCCAAGGAAGGGGGCGATCGGCCGGTGATCGAAGAACCGCACGATTGCAAAGCGCTGCGCACCGGCCGCCCCTTCGTGATGGACGACGTGCGGCTGGAGCCGCCTTGCCCCTCCAAATTCTTCCTGCCAACCGAGGGAAACTACTATTGCGGGCCCTTGATTGCCAGCGGCATCATCATCGGCTCGGTGCGCATTGAGGGGGCCAGGGACCCGTGGACACCCGACCGCCAGCGTCTGCTGGAAAGCTATCTGAGCGGCGCCGCCTCCGCCCTCTCCAACTTGAGCCTGCTCGGCCGGATGAAGCAACAGGCCAATATCGATAGCCTGACCGGCCTCTTTAACCGGCGTTTCTTAGTGGATTACTCCCGCAAGGTCCTGGCCATCGCCCGGCGCCGCAGCCACCCGGTAGGTGTGATCATGCTCGACCTCGACCACTTCAAGAGCTTCAACGACGTTTTTGGGCATGAAATGGGTGATCGCATTTTGCGCCAATTTGCCAAAACCGTCACCGCCTCCATGCGCGAAACCAACCTTGCCGCCCGTTACGGCGGAGAGGAATTCGTAGTAATCCTCCCGGATACCAGCGTCCAATCCTGCTTCCTGGTGGCCGAACGCATTCGTAAGGCGGTGCTGACCATGGTGGTGCCGTCCAACAACGAAAAACCCCTTCCTCAGCTCACCGTCAGCATGGGAGTCGCCGCCTTTCCCGAACACGGCAAATCCCTGGAGGAGGTTATCCACGCTGCCGACAAGGCTTTGTATGAATCCAAGCGGGGTGGGCGCAATCGCGTGACGGCGGCGGCGGGCCGGGATGTGGCAGCCGGGTAGCTCCGCTCCCGCTTCCCAACCCGGGCCTCAGGAACCGCCCAACCTGTGCTATTATCCTTGCTCTGACGCCTTGTCTCCCCGGGCGCGGGAGGGGGCGGGCGAACCATCAGGATCCCGAATTAATCTGGAGAGCTGCACAGACTCCCGCTCCGAAAACTACGAAAACACTTATGGCAAAATACTCTCGCGGTTTGCTCGCTCGCGCCAAAAAGATCAAGTTGCTGCTGATGGATGTGGATGGAGTCCTGACAGACGGGAAATTCTATTATGTTTCCCGGCCGGACGGCGGCTTGCTTGAAACTAAAGGATTTGATTCGCGTGACGGGCTGGGCCTGCGCCTGGCCCATCACTTCGGCCTCAAGACCGGCATCATCACCGGACGCGGCTCGCCGGTCATCGAATCCCGCGTTAAGGATCTGGGTATCAATTTCCTTGAGCAAAATGTCCTGGAAAAAATCGAGCCCTACCGCCGGATTTGCGACGCCGCCCAGGTGGAGGACAGCGAAGTTTGTTATGTTGGCGACGACCTGACCGACCTACCCTTGCTCACCCGCGTCGGCCTGGGCGTCTGCGTGGCCAACAGCGACGAGTTTGTGCGCAAACACGCCCACTTTCGCACCCGCCGCAAGGGCGGCGAGGGCGCCGTCCGCGAAGCCATCGAACTTATTTTGACCGGGCAGGGGAAATGGAAAGGCATCCTGAATTCCTACTTGCATGGTGACCGTGCCATAGACCTCTCCCCAAAAAAGTGAACGACCGCACCCTGGTAGCGGGCGTAGGGCTGCCTCAACGAGAGCGGCCCTCGCCGCCCGGCCACGCCCCGCGATGCGTGGTCGAAGACGATATCGCGCTGGAAAAGGCGCTGCCCAGAGAGCTTGGGAAGGTCGCAGCGGTGATGGGGTTCCAGCCGGGCCCGGAGTACCATTGGGGCGAATAGTTGCTGAACCCGCCCGGCGCCGTTTGGGCGAGGATGACGGCAAAGTTTTCTCCCCACACTTTTTCCACGTTGAGCGCCATCGCATAGGGCAGAAACCTCTCGACCCAGCCGGCCGTGTAGGGGGGTGAAACGCGCGCGTCGCGGCGGTCCTGGCCCATTGAGGTGAGGAACATTCGAAAGCCCTCGATTTGCTCCAAGAGTGCGGCCCCCGACCGGGCCGGGGCACTGAGCAGGATGTGAAAGAGGTAATTGACTGCCGCCAGCAGGAGCAGGACCAACGCCACCCCGCTGGAAGAAGCCCACGCCAGAGTCCCCAGTCCCGCTACTTCCGCGAGCAGGAAGGCAAGCGAGATCGCGCTCATCACCAGCGCCTGTTTTCGCGCGGTGGACGCGTGATAGGGACGGGAAAATGCATTCCGCGCCGCCGCCACGGCAATCCCTCCCAGAATCAGGCACGCCAGACTCCACGGCAGCAGCACGATCCCCGCACAGAGCACTACAATCCTTTGTGCTCCCTGGATGACGAATCCGCTGCGCACGACGGTGGCTAGTGAAATCAATAAGCCGGGAATCAGGTAGCGAAGGTTGCTCATGAAAAGCACCCTTTCCAGCTTGCCGCGCAGATGGTGATGCAGCGTTTCGAGGGGGCCGCCCACCAGGACGCCCTGGCCGGGTTCCAGCCGAATCGTGTCGCCGGTCGCAAACAGCGATTCGAGAATGAGCTTTTCATCCGCCGTGATCTCCACCGTTGGACCGTCAGGGGAGGCCGTCGGCCCGCGCCGGGGTTGCCGCTGCTGCTTCAGGCGGCCAAGAATGAAGGCGCCGGAGGGGTCCTCCAGAATGGCGAGGCGCTTCTTGATCGCCAGGTCCACCACACTCGCCACCAGCATTTTCTGATCAAATGATCTGCTCCATACATAGCGCAGAGCCGCCGGTGAGAATCCCCGGGGAGGGGAGAATTGCGGCAGCGCGCTCGCTTGGGCAGGACTGCGCCCGGCCACCAACCACACTCCGCCATAAAAGATGAGGACGATGATGAGCCCTACGAGTCCGATCAATTCGGCCTGGTAATCCTCCAGGAAGTAGCGGTGCTGCTGATCGTCGGTAGGCAGGCGCACAAATCCTTTGGGCCAGCGAACCACCACGGTCAGACCCTCATCGGGCCCCAGGGCGCGGGTGGTGCGGAAGGTGGTGTTGCTGCGGTCGTCCGCCGTCGCGCTGTAAGCCGTTTCCGCCGAGCCGGGCCGCCCCGTGTAGGCATCCAGCAGGATGGCTTCTCGCGCGATTCCCCCCGGCAGATGGACGGTTGCGGAGGCTTCCTGCACGGGGATCATCCACCCGTCGCCGGTCGCGTTCCAATAAAGCTCATCGTAGTACGTGAAAAATCCGACGGCGCGATCGACGCTGTAATTCAGCTCATATGTGTGCTCGCCAGGAGAGACCCACCCCCGGTTATCCCCCATGTGAAGGCGCAGGCCGTCCGCGAGCTTGCGCAGGCAAAACTCCTCCGGCTGGTCGTCTCTTTCCAGTGAGATGACTTCCACGTGGATGCTGTACGGATTGCCGTCGCGGTCAGCGTAATGTGTGGAAAAGTCCCGATAAATCCCCTGATGGATTTGCGCTGGAACCATCACTTTGATCGTCTCGGTCACCAGTAGCGTGCCGTCGGCATTCACCGTGATGTCGCTCGAAAACGAATTGATCTGTTCGCGCGAAGGTGGCGGCGCCGACCCTTGAGCAAGCAAATGCGGGGCGAAGGTCCAAGCGAAGAGGGCGCAAAGCGTGGCGGTGAAGAAGAATCGTTTGAGCATCTGGGTCACACCTACTGCCGATACGCTGAGTTCACGTGCCTTCCGCCGGTGGCCATCAGTTGTTCGGCTTCAACGCGGGACTTGATTCCGCCGCGCGCGCCCAGTTCCGTGCAGTTAAGCGCTGCCATGGCATTGGAGAAATCCAGCGCGCGCGCGAGGTCCCAGCCCGCCAGCAGCGCATATGCAAACGCGCCATGGAAGACGTCGCCGGCGCCCGTGGTGTCCACCGTCTCCACCACAAACCCCGGGGAATAAAAGAAGCGTCCGGCGTGATAAACCAGGGCGCCCTCGCGGCCCAGGGTCATTCCGGGCGTGGGGACATGGTACTCGCGCGCCATGTTCTCGAGAACCTTGAAAGGGTCGGCGTGCCCGGTGACCGCCGGCAGGAACTGGGTGGAGGCAATCAGGTAGTCAATGTAGGGGAAAAGCTTTTCCACGTTCTTGTAAACGGTGTCGAGGTCGGCGAGCACCGGGATGTGGGCGCGGTGGGCGGTGCGCGCCGCCGCGAGCGCCGCGTCCACGTCGCAGCCATCCAGATGTAGCAGGCGCGCCGAGGTGATGGCGGCGGCCTTGATTTCCCCGGGCTCCATCCCCAGGCGCGCATCCCGATCCCAGAAGACTGTGCGCTCGCCCGTCGCCTGGTCCACAATGATGTTGCCGAATTGATTGGCCACGCCGCGCATCACCCGGGTGTCGGTGAGGTCCAGGCCCTCGCGGCGCAAACTGGCAAGCTGCAAACGGCCTCCTTCGTCATCGCCGACTTTCCCGATGTAGCGCACCTTCAGACCCAGGCGGCTGCACGTCACCAGCGCCGTCGCCATCTGCCCGCCCGCCTGCATCGACGACGCCAGCACGCGCTCCTTGCCACCCAGGGCAGGGAACTTGCGGACGGTCATCACCGTGTCCGTGGCATTCAAGCCGAGGCCCACCACATCCACTTTTGCGCGCGCCAATCACACCTCCCGAGTGCCGCAAGGCAGATACTCTATCACCGTTCGGGGGAATCGGTTCATCGGCTCATCGGGCCATCGGGTCATTTGAAATTTGCGATTGGCGATTGGTGATTGAAGGATCGGCTCATCGGGTCATCTTGCCATCGGTCATTGAAAAGCTGTCCGTGGTCAGCGGCCAGTTGTCCGTTGCAAGGAATGTGCGGAAATCGAAGGCCCGGGAGGCGAAGGGAGAGTCGTTGGACGTTCTGGGCAACTCTGTTGATTTTCGGCAGGATGATTACGAGGCTGGGTCGGTGGGACGACTCCCCCTTCACATGACCGATTTCTCAACCATTGATCTGCATCCCACTACTATCTAAGCTCCAGTGCGCAGTATGAGTCAAAGCACTTTGGTACTACTTAATTGTGGGTTGCCATGATAGGCGGGTTATTGACGGGACTTCCGGCGACGGGGAGTTTCGGCTGTCAAGGCATGATTAATCAATTCAACCCGTAAAATGTATTATCGCCGCAGAGAGGTCCGTCCGGCTGCGCGGAAAGATCGGCGTTGACACCGCCATTTCCTCTGTTATGCTGGTAAGACAAGGTGTTAAAAGGTAACAACCATGAGAACACGACAGACCTTTACTATTTCGCTTCCTCCCGCGATGGCGGAGCAGGTGGAGAAAACCATGCAAGCAGAGAATCGGACCCGGTCGGAGCTCGTCCGGGAAGCGCTGCGTACCTATATCGCCATTCGGCAATTCCCGGAGGAGACTCCCACGGCGGCCGAACTGCGGGCGATTCGGCGTGGCAGAGCCGCGTACGAACGCGGTGATTACGTGACCCTCGATGAACTCCGCAGAAGAGAAAAGAACGTGGCTGGTCGTCCTCGCCGGACCCGCGCGAAGATCTCTTAAGCGCACCCCGTCCAACGACCAGGCTCGCATCCGCCTTGCGATCGATGCGATGGAAGAGAACCCCTTCCTGGGCGATGTGCGCAAACTCCAGGGAGGCGAGGAGGGATACCGCCGCCGCGTCGGCGACTGGCGTATTTTTTTCGACGTCTATCCCGAAGAGCACCGCGTTGTGGTGACGGCCATTGAACGTCGAATCTCCACGACATACTGACATCCATATTGGGCTGGCATGAGCAGGTTGCCCATGCCTGACGCCCTTGGCATCTCATGACTTGCGCGTGGACGAGCCTGGCGCTGTTTCCCTTCACCCTGTTATTTCTGATAGAATCCGCGCCGCAGGAGGATTTTGACCCGCGCGCTCATGAAAACCTGTCCCATTTGCCGGCAAGCCTACTCCGACGAAATTGAATTCTGCGCCCGCGACGGCGCTTTGCTTTCGGGAGAAGTCCGCGACGTCGCGCGACCTTCCAGCGAGACCCGCGAAGTTCACGAGGTGCGCGAGGAGCGCGAGTGTCCTTACTGCGCTGAGCGGATTCTCAAGAGAGCGCGCATCTGCCGATACTGTGGCCGCGATGTGGAGCCGCTCGTCAAGGCGGAGGCTGCCGTCCGGACTGCCTTCCCTGCTCCTCCTGAAAGAGTGGCCGAACCTCCCGCCAACGTGATGGCCGCTGCCCCGCCGCCCGCCATCCCGCCGCAGGAACGCAAGCCCGCCGCCCCAACCCGGCCCCCCGCGCCCGCCAAGCCTCCGGCGTTCGAGATCATTTCGGATGCCCCCAGCAACATGAAGAATGTGGTTTTGGGGGGTGTGGCGCTCGTTGTGATTGTTGGGATCATCTGGTTTTTATTCTCGCGGGGGGCGAAAAAGGGCGAGGTGAGGGCAAATCCTGAGGATGGATTGAATTACGTCTGGATTCCATCCGGGACTTTTACGATGGGCTGCTCCCCCGGCGACACGGAGTGTTACGACTTTGAAAAGCCCCCGCACCAGGTCACCATCGGCAGGGGCATCTGGATGGGGCAGACGGAAGTAACGGTGGGCGCCTATAAGAAATTCGCCGCGGCGGAGGGAAGACAAATGCCGCCCGAGGCCGAATTTAACGGGCGGCCGCTCAACCCGGCGTGGGGCGACGATTCCATGCCGATTGTGGAAGTCACCTGGGGCGATGCTGCGGCCTATTGCAAGTGGGCGGGCGGCCGGCTGCCCACCGAAGCCGAGTGGGAGTACGCGGCGCGCGCCGATAGCACCGCCCCCCGCTATGACCACCTCGATGACATTGCCTGGTACGCGGACAATAGCGGGCAGGCGCGCCTCGACAGCCTGACGATTTTGAAAAAAGGCGACCAGGCGGGATTCCAGAAGAGCCTGGGCGAAAACGGCAACGGCATCCACGACGTCGCCCAGAAGAAGGCCAACGCGCTCGGCTTGTTCGATATGTTGGGCAACGTGTGGGAATGGGTTTATGACTATTGGGACCCGAACTTTTACCAGGGCAGTCCGGCGCAGGACCCCATCGGCCCTTCGAGCGGCATGGAACGCGTTCTGCGCGGCGGCTCCTGGATGGGCGTTCCCCGCGACATCCGCGTCTCGCTCCGCAACCGGCGCAACCCCGGCGACCGCGACTACGACATCGGGTTCCGCTGCGGCGGGGAAATGGATATTCCGTGACCCTTGCCGCTTGAAGGTGGCGTTATGTGGACGCGCGTCCTTCTTCTCACCTTGATTTTACGGTCTGTCCCCGTGTTTGCTCAGAGGGCTCCGGACTTTTCAGGGGCGTTCCTCCAGGATCCCATCAAGAGCCATGCCAACCTCATAGAAGCTGAGGATCCCCTTGTCCTGGATATCAAGCAGGGTGCGGACAACCTGCGGGTCACCGAAATGCAAAACGGAATTCAATCCACCAGTGTCTTCAACATAAGGGGCAAGCCCACGATCCATGAGAACGCCGCCGGCCTGACCAGCAAAGATCGGATGAAATTTAAGGGCGCCAAGTTGGTGATCAAGTCGGAGGTGGAGGGACCCGGATTTGTGGGCATCGGTCGGTGGCAGGAAGAGACCTGGAAATTATCCCCCGACTTGCAAACTCTTACCATTCGGCTCAAAGAGGGGACATCCGGGGTAGGGGACCGAGATTCTCACCCCGCAGTTACCTATTCGCGCCAGGCATCGCTCGCGGTGGCACTTAGAAAGGCCGCGAGTGAGTCGGTAATGAACACGTGCAACGCCGTCCCCTCGATTCTCGCCGAGAAGCTTAATCTGGACCCCTCCCACGGAGTCATCCTTGGAGAAACGGGGTTTTGGCAATTGTGGTGGCACGTATCGTTCGGGGCGGGTCTGAGTGGAGAATTCTTCCACGGCCTCGAGCGCACGAAAACTGTCGGCGGTGTCGAGTTCCGCAAGAACGGTATGCTCATCTCGCGGTATTCCGATTCCATCACCCTGGAAGTCACCCCTCAGATCACCCCCCGGTATTGGCAATGGGGGAGTTTGAATTCGCTCCATCCCGAATGGCTGCAAACTCTGCGCTTCCGCATCAAGTGGGTTGGTTCAGAAACGCGGGATTTGGGCGAGGTCCCGTCCGAACTCAATCAAGAACCATTGCCCGAGTTGGCTCCTCCCCATCAGTGGTATCAGTTAGAGATTCCCGCCCAGGACGTGCCCATCAGCGATAGCCTGGAAGTTCATATTCTCTCCCCGGTGGGGAGCCAACTGGGCTGCTTCAGCGGACACCTCTGAGCCATGAAAGTCTTGCGGGGTCTGCTTTGCGAATCGAGATTTAAGAATCAAAACGCGGTAATACTTAGTTCAAAATTCCCGATTCAAAACCCGCCCACCACGCAAGTATCTGATAAAACGGCAGGCAGATGGACTAATGTTCCAATCGCCAATCGCAAATCGCCAATCGAAAATGGCCAAATGATCCGATGAACCAATGATTCAATGACCCGATGGCCCGATTCCCGTAGACGCAGCGCGGAGGGGTGGCTTAAACTTGTGGCGTTCCAAACATCCCGGCAACAAATGCAAAGGCCGCGGGTGGCGACGCGCCGAAGCGTGGCGCGTCGTAGCGTGAAATCATACTGACTTCATAAGGAGAACTCGAATGTCTGCTGAAAATGCCGGTTCGCCGGGAACCATGGAAAATCCTCTCAAAAAAATGCTGGCGGCGGGGAATTACGTGATTGGCACCACCGTTTCGTCGGCGAGCGTCGAAACTGCCGCCCAGCAAGCTTCACTGGGTTTTGATTTCCTCTGGATCGAGATGGAGCACAGCCCCATCACGCTCGAAACCCTGCGCAACATCATTCTGGCCACGCGCGGCCTGAAGGCCGTGCCCATCACCCGCGTTCCCGTCAACGAACTGTGGACCGCCAAGCGCGTCATGGACATGGGCTCGCTGGGCGTCATCTTCCCGTTTTGCAGCACCCCGGAACTGGCGGCGCAAGCGGCCGCGGCGTGCAAGTATCCTCCCCACGGGCGGCGGGGTTTTGGCGCGAGCCTGGCGTCATTCCGCTGGCCGGCGCCCGAAGGCTATGCGAATTTCGCGGACAGCAACATCATCGTCACCGTGATCATCGAGGAGGAGCGGGCGCTCAATCAGGTGGAGGCGATTGCCGCCACGCCCGGCGTCGATGTCCTCTTCGTGGGCACCAGCGATCTCTCCTTCTCGATGGGCCTGCGCGGGCAAAGCGGCCATCAACGCGTCCAGGAAGGCTTGAAGCGAGTCGAGGCCGCCTGCAAGGCGAATGGCAAGTACTGCGGGTTGCCGGTCAAAGAATCCGAGCAGATCAAGAAGTACGCGGACTGGGGCTTCCAGTGGTTCCAGACCACCACCGAACTGGGACTGATGGCGCGCGGGGCCAATCAACTGCTCGAACCCCTGGGCCGCGCCGCCGAGTCGCTCAGTAAGGGAATGCTGTATTGATCGGGCCATCGGACCATTGGTTCATCGGGTCATCTGGCCATTGGTTCATCGGGCCATTGGTTCATCGGGTCATCTGGCCATCGGGTCATCGGGCCATTGAATTATCGGATCATTGGGTCATCTTCGGATTTGGATTTCGGGTTTGTGAATTGTGATTGGTGATTGGGGATTGATGCGTTGGTGCGTCAGGCCGGCGTGTCGCGGAACCGGGTCATTGGGCCATTGGTGATTTGCGATTGGTGATTGGAGGATCGCCCATCGCTTCATCGGGCCATTTTCGGTTTTGCATTGGAGATAGGCGATCTGCGAATTGTGATTCAACCATCGGAGCATCTGCACATCGTTCCATTGGATCATCGAGTGCTTGGCTGGTTTGAATCCGGAATTTTGAATCCGGAATTCTGAATCGGTGAAACCGGTGTCAGGTAGCGCAGACGCACGCGTTCTCTGGGTTCGTCTGCGGCTCTTAGCGCGTCCCCGGGCGTTCGGTTTCGGAAATTAATACCATGATGGATAATCCTATATTACGAACCGCGGAGGAAGCCAAAGTACGGCTGCCTCTGCGCTGTCCCGCTTTCAATTTGGAGTTGGTGAATCCTGCGGCGCTGCATTGGGCAAACGGGTTGCGAGAAAACGGGTCCGCAGGCGCTGACCGGTTCCAGTCACGCTGTACTTATACGTTTTGGGTAAGCTGTTTTCGATGCGGTGCCGCTCTAACAGTCCGAACCCCACCAATTTTCTTAGGAGAGGCAAGGGTTTGTTCTCATAAATGAAGCCAGCAAGGCCGCAGGCGGTATCTTCATACAAAGCATCGAAAAGCAGCAGAAGGTTAGTGACTTTATTATTGCTAACAGCGGCTTTGGTATTCAATCGCTCAAGCGCATCGCTCGCCTCTTGCTCTGACACTCGCACCTCGCCGAGAAGACGGACCAACTCATCGAAGCTCAAACCGGAAAAAGTCTCGGAGGCGCTAATGGCCTGGATGCGCAATTCACGATTTTCCCGGGAGAGGCGCGCAAGTTCGTTCATGGCCTCTGGGCTGGCCGCTTCCTCTCCCCGAACCCAGCCTGCCAAGTCCGACCTCTGAGCCCATTCCGGGAGCTTATGAAGGATAGCTGTCTTGATATCCTTGCTATCATTCCAGAACGCGCATAGCTTTTGGGTGACAATCGACTTGAATTCTTTGTATTTGTCTTGGTGCTCTCGTTCATCAACCACTAGGCCCAACTTTCTTACCCTCTCCTCGTGGTGTTCCTTTGTCACCACCACCGCAAAGAATGGCTTTTTTTTCTGCAAGGCAAATTCGTACTCCAACTGCACATAGCTCTTACCCGACACAGGCTCGATCGAGCCATACCTGCCACCAAGAATCAACACGAAGGCGTCCGATTCCTCAATCCAACTCTGAATCCTTTCCAACGCGGTCTCGTCACCCGCCGAGAACTGCTCCATGGCGGCAGGAATATGACCGGCGGCAAGGATCGCCTCCATGGCTGCTAGGCGCTGGTCGATCAGGTCCTCGTAAGTAGAAGACAAGAATATCTGCAGCTTTCGCTTCTGCATGTCGAAATACCTCACCGACAAATTGGACACTGACATCCAGGCCAGCAGCCAGGACAAAGACGTTTTCCAAACGGAAGCGTTAAAACGTCTTGGACTCGACCTCCGTGGCGGCTTGGAACTGCTACTCGATTCTAGCCAGCAGGTGTGGGTTTGGAAAGTAATGTTTTCAAACTCGGCGCTGGCGCAGACACCTGGTTTTGGGTGTCTGCGATTTCCCGCAGGGACGCTCTCTCTTGCCCCCCGCCTCGTCCCGAGTATACTCTTCTGCGCCATGCCTCTCTACCACCGTGTTTACACTCCCGGTCAACTTCAATTCATCACCACCAGCACTTATTGCTGCGCACCCTTTTCCTCTCCGATCGTTTTCGCCGCTGCTTTGTCCAGAGGCTTGAGGAGGTGTGGGAGCGGAGCGCGGAGGTAGTCGCCTTTCTACTTCCTCCGCTGTTCTTAACATGGAAACATCCACCATAATATTAACATCCAAACCTGAAATCCCCTGCACGGACGAAGAGTCGCAGAGGAACGCAGAGTACTCATACCTCTGCGTGACCGGGCCACCGCGGGATCAGGGTCACCGGTTGACGGGGGGGAAGCGGGCTTTTTTACCGAAATGATGGCGGGAGGCCGGGAAATCGACCCCGGGTTCCGCAAAAGCGACATTTTGACGCCGTGTCGCCGACCTGCGGATTCGCCCGAATATTCGGCTTTAACCGGGATATCCATCTTGCAAAGGCGGGAAATGTCTGATTTGGCCAATTCCGAAAAACAATTTCAACCCAGAAATCCGCGAAAGCGCGCGGGTGAGATTTCGTAGCCGGGGAAAATGGCGGCGGGATGTTCCACTCCCAGATGGCGCACGGCGACTTCCGCAAATACATCGCGGAAATCCGTGGTTAGTGCCAGGTCGCGACCTTCGTTGAGCTGATGATCCTTGAGCCCCGGCCACTTGCCGTAAACCTTGCCGCCCTTCACCGGCCCGCCGAGAACGAACATGGCCGTGGCGTGACCGTGGTCAGTGCCGCGGTTGCCGTTCTCCCGCGCGGTGCGGCCGAACTCCGACATGGTGAGCACGGTGATGTCCGCCATGCGGTCGCCCAGATCCTGGTGGAAGGCGGCGAGGGAATCGCCGAATTCCTTCAGGCGCGCAGCGAGTTGGCCGGTCACTCCGCCTTCGTTTACGTGGTTGTCCCATCCCCCCATTTCCGCAAAGGCCACTTCGAGGCCAGCGCCTGATTTGATGAGTTGAGCGATCTGCTGCAAGCTTTTCGCGAGCGGCGCGCGGGGATACTCGGCGCCATTTTCCGGCTGGTATTCCCCCACCTGCATGCGTTGCAGGGTGGAGATGGCCTCAAAAGTCTCGTGCGCTGTGCTGGAGAGCAGGAGGTCCGGGGCCGAGGCGTACATCTCCTCGAAGGCGCTGGCCGCCAGTTCCACGCCCCTCGACGGACGCTTGGGGTTGCCCGCCAGATGGAAGCCTTGCAGATCCTCGGTGCACAGGCAGGGCGCCTGGCCCATCATGGTGCGCGGTGTGGATTGGGCGAAGGCTACCGCCCGGAAGGGAGTGGCATCGACCTCGCGCGAGCCTTGCAGAATGCGGTTCAGCCAGCCGTCGGGAGTGGACTTTACCCCAGGCGTCGCCGACTCCATGTAGTCCTGCGCGTCAAAGTGCGAGCGCGTGCTGTCGGGCGAGCCGGCGGCGTGAATGATGGCGAGTTGACGCGCGTCGAACAGCGGCTTCAGCGCCGCAAGGCTGGGGTGCAGGCCAAAGAAGCCGTCCAGATCGATGGCGCTCGCGCCGGCATCGCTCGACCGGGATGGTTCCGGAATGGCAATGGTGGGCCGCAGGGAGTGGTAGTCCTTTTCACCGAAGGGAACCACGATGTTCAGTCCATCGGCCGCGCCGCGTTGGAAAATGGCCACCAGGATTTTCTTCCGCCCGGGCTGCTCCGCCGCGAAGGCTGCCCGCCGCAGAAAGCTGGGAACAGCGCCCGCCCCGAAGAGGCTCAACCCCGCATTTTTCAAAAAATAGCGTCGCGATATGCTCATGGTGGTCCTCGATGGCGATTAGGAGGTGTCAGGTGTTAGGTGCCAGGTGTCAGGAAGACCACACCTTGCACATGTGCACTCACTATAGCCAAGCCCCTGACACCTGACACCTAGTACCTTGCACCTGACACCTGGCACCTGACACCTTCCGTTCACCGCCTTTGAAAGTCCGGCGAACCCAGCAGCAGCGCGGCCATCAGCATGGTTCGGGGAAATCCGTGCGCATCGCCGCCCCCCAGGCTGCCCAAGCCGTCCAAACTCTTCATGACCGCGGCCTGGGTTTCATCGGAGACCGACCCGCCCAGTATTCGCTGCACCAGATGATCCCAAACTGCCGGAGAGTCATCGAAAGGTGCCAGCGACGAATAATCCAGCTTGGTGCCCGGAATTTTATTGGCCGCCAGCGCCATGGAAAAATTCATGCGGGCCAGCAGGGTGCCGGAATTGATCCAACTGCTGCCGCGATCAGGATAGCCGGTGGGCGCCTGATACTGGAACAGCGGCTGCCCCATGCGCATGATGAGCCCCATCAGGGGCGCGCCCCCGTCGGTTTGCGCGTCCAGGGCGCGCAGGGAGCTGGCCACGAGCTCGAAAGGAGACTTGACCTTGGCCCGGAAGGCCGCCTGGGAATTGAACTCCGGCGAGGTCAGGATAGTTCGCAAGACATGGCGGATATCGCCCCGGGATTGGGTAAAGGTTTGAGCTGTGCGGCCAACGACGGAAGCGGGAGGATCGTCCCCAACGAAGTGGCGGCAGAGTTTGAGGGAAATGAAACGCGCCGTGGAGGGATGTTCCGCCAGGAGCTGAAGGACCTCCCTCCCGTCATCCACTCCGCCGGGGTGGTCGATCTTATGACCCAGCACAACCTTCTTTCCGTCGTCATGAAGGCGCGGCCGAAAGATGAATCCTCCGCCTTGGCGCGGCCGATCAATAGTCCACCCGGTAAAGCAGCGGGCCACTTCCCGCACGTCCTGCTGGGTGTAGCCGCCATCCACGCCCAGGGTGTGGAGTTCCATCACTTCGCGCGCATAGTTTTCGTTCAAGCCCCGCCGGTTTAGCCCGGGACGCCGGCCCGCCGGTGAGTCGGGCGAGACGCTCAACCAATTGTCGAGGTAAAACAGCATGGCCGGACTTTCGGCCGTGGCAGCGAGCAATTGGGAAAAATTTCCCAGCGCATTCGGGCGGATCGTATCGCGCTCGTAGGAAGTCAGCAGCCACCGGTCAACTCCCTTGCCGGCATAGACGTTGAAATGGTTCATCCAGAACTGAACCATGACTTCCTGTAGCTGCCGCTGGCTGTAGGCGGCGCGCCAGAATTGTTCGCGGGCAAGTTCCAGGATGATCCGGCGCGGCCCCTCGGGTTCCATTGCCGCGCCCATTTCCGGAAAATTCTTTTGAGCGGCACCATTGGGGCCAAATGGCTTGAACCCTTGCTGTTCCGGCGTTTCCTGCTTGGCCTCGGGGTTCTTCCCTTTTTTGGGGGCGGGGAAGTCTTCCAGCAATTCGGCGGGGCTCATCGTTAGGGTGGAAAGATAGGCGATCCTGCGTTCCACTTCGGAATCGTCAATCGCCTCCGGGTTGAGCTGTTCTTCCAGAATTGCCTTGATGCCGGTATGGCTGGCCCTTTCCACATCTTGCGGCCGCGGGCCAAAGGTGGTCCGGCTGAGAAAGTGCCAGGCGGCCAGGCTGGAGGGAAGCTTCGAAGTCGCAGTTTCTTTCACCGTAAACCCCTCTCTGCGCCGGGATCAGGTGCGGAAGAGAAAAATCCTTCCGTCCCCCTGGTTCTTGAGGATCCCTGCATGGCTTGTTCTCGTCGAGCCCCTACCCCTCATTATATGCCTGCAGGTCAAGAAGGGTTGTGCCCAATGTGCAATTTTCAATTCGAATTTTCCAGATAAGCTCTTTTGCTGGATTGATATAAGAGGAATCGCGTGCGTTCACGATGGGGATTTTGGCGCGAGCGGCCATCATTCGTCGCGCGCCGGAACATCGGCCTTTCTAGCCGCTTGCTTGCCTTCCATTCCGAATACCGGCCCCAGGAAACGGAGGTCGCACTCCTCACAGCGAAAGGGGCGAATGAACAGGAAGGGAAGAAGGAACCTTTCGAAATCCCCGCGGCGAAGTGATCTGCGAACATTTCTGCTGGCGCAATTCGGGCAATATTTAATGAAGTAATACCGGACCATCCCTTCCTCCCTGGGGTCCCTTTTGAGCGTTGAGGGGGGCGATAAGTTATGAATGATGGTTGTCCCGGCCGAGCGCAACCCGGGGATTGCTGGGTGTGAGCCGGAATTCAAGCAAATCGGAAAGCATATCATACATAATTACCACTTTCGGTGGCGACTAATTTGAGAGTAGTGTCCCAATCTTGACACTGCGCAACTTGGCCGATAGAATGGGTTGAGGAGTTTACAGCCGCGCACTGTCCGAATCTCGTCATTTAGGGCCAATATGATGGGGCAAATTGACCTGTCAATTCGATGCCGGGAAATCCTGGTGGCTTTAATTCGCCAGTTCATCGCCAATGGTTCGCCGGTGGGCTCCAAGTCCCTGGCGGCGCAAATGCCCGTGCCGGTCAGTTCGGCGACGATTCGTTCGCTCCTGGTGGAGCTGGAAGAGGACGGATTCCTGGAGCAGCCGCACATCTCGGCCGGACGCGTGCCGACCGAAAAGGCCTATCGTTATTACGTGGATCGCGTGGCCGCGGGCGGGCGTTTGGGCCCGGAAACAGAGCACTACATCGACCAGGCCCTGCGCTCCGCAAGCGACCGGCTGGAGCGGCTGATGGTGAAAGCCTCCCGCACTCTTTCCGAAATTTCGCAGAATGTGGGCCTGGTGCTGGCCCCGGCGCTGGAAGAAAAGCTGCTGGAGCACATCAAGTTCATCAATCTGCCTGACCAACGGGTGCTGGTGGTGATCGTTTCCAAGCCCGACTTGGTGGAAAACCGCGTGATCCGCCTGGAGGATACCTTCACGCAAGAGCAGCTTGACCATGCCGCCAGCTTCCTCAACGGGGAATTCCACGGCTGGTCGCTGGGCACCATCCGGCTGGAGATTTTCCATCGCATGGAAGCGGACAAGATTCTCTGCGACCGCCTGCTCCGGAATGTTGCCACCCTCTTCATGTGGGGCGCGCTCTCCGAGGAGGAGACGGGCGGCCTGATCGTGGACGGCACCGCGCGCATCCTGGAGCGCCCGGATTTTGTGGATGTGCAGAAGATCAAGCAGTTGGTGAAAACCCTGGAGGAAAAAGCCAAGCTGGCGCGCATCCTGGAAGCCTGCCTGCAAACCCCCGAAGCGGGGGTGCGGATTCTCATCGGGCGAGAAAATACCGATCAGCAGATGCAGCATTGCACGCTGGTGGTAGCCCCGCTGCACTACCGCAACCGGGCCGTGGGGGCTCTGGGCGTGGTGGGCCCCATCCGCATGGAGTACGACCGCGCCATGAGCACCGTCGGATATGTGGCCCGTCTCTGTAGTCGAATACTCAGCTCCAATTGAATCGGGAGTTCGGGCGGTGGGCGGGGCGGCGCTCCCCGAACGCCGTGAGGAATTAAAGCAAGCACCGGCGTCGGACGAATGCCCCTGCGGGAAATTAAAGTGGACCACCCCCGGTGAGGGCGCCGGCGGCAAAGGACGCGCGCCGGAGCGCGGAAGGCCTGGAACCTATGGATACAGAACGAGATGAAAGCATGATCCCCCAACCGGGCGAAGCGGAGGAGAACGGCTCCGCCCCGCAAACGGAGGGACAGGCGGAGGCGCCGGCCGGGCAGGATTTGCAGGAGGCCTACGAAAAATCCCTCGCCGAAAACAAGGACCTTTACGACCGCCTGCTGCGCAAGCAAGCGGAGTTGGAGAATTTCCGCAAACGCACCCAGAAGGAGAAGGAGGAGTTGCGCCAGTATGCGGCCGAAGACCTGATCCGCTCCCTCCTGCCCACCCTCGACGGCTTTGAGCGCGCCCTTCAGCACCGCGACGAGAACGTGCCGGAGGCCTATTACCAGGGGCTGGAACTCATTTACCACGGCCTTTCCGAGGTGCTGGCCCGCGCCGGATTGACGGTGCTGGATACGGTCGGCCAGGTGTTTGATCCCCACCTGCATCAGGCGGTGGAAACCGTAGACGCCCCGGGCCGCCGCGAGCACGAAATTGTGGAAGAGCTACAGCGCGGCTACAAACTGAAAAACAGACTCCTGCGCCCGGCCATTGTCAAGGTGGCGGTGGGAGGCGAGGGTTGATGGCGAAGCGTGACTATTACGAGGTGCTGGGGGTGACGAGGGAAGCCTCCGATCAGGAGATCAAGACCGCCTACCGCCGCCTCGCCATGCAACACCACCCTGACCGCAATCCCGACAGTAAGGAGGAGTCGGAGGAGAAGTTCAAGGAAATTACCGAAGCCTACAGCGTGCTGGCGGACTCGAACAAGCGCGGGGCTTACGACCGCTTTGGTCATGCGGCGGTGGGAGGCGGCGGGGGCGGGTCGCCGGATTTCAACTCCACCATCTTTTCCGATTTCGAGGACATTTTTGGGGATTTGTTCGGCTTCGGCGGGGCCTTCGGGCGCCAGACCCGCGCCCGCAGCCGCAGCGCGGGCGGAATCGATCTGCGCTACGACCTGGAAATCAGCCTGGAAGAGGCGGCCAAGGGCCTCGATACCAAAATCAAGATTCCGCGCTGGGAAGCCTGCCAAAACTGCCTGGGAACGGGCGCCAAGCCGGGAAGCAAACCCGCCGATTGCCCCACCTGTGGCGGGCGCGGGCAACTTCGCCATCAGCAGGGATTTTTTACCGTCACCCGCACCTGCCCGCAATGCCAGGGCATGGGCCAGGTGATTCGCGAGATGTGCAGCCACTGCAAAGGCGAAGGGCGCGTGAACGCGGATCGGGTGCTGGATTTAAGGATTCCCCCCGGCGTCGATGACGGCACGCGGCTGCGGGTGGCGGGGGAAGGCGGCGTGGCCACGCGCGGCAGCGCTCCCGGCGACCTTTACGTGATCCTCAAAGTCCGCGAGCACCATTTCTTCGTGCGGCGCGGCAACGACCTTTACTATACCATCCCGGTTTCCATCTCCCAGGCCGCCCTGGGCGGGGATATTGTGGTGCCCACCCTGCGTGGCGAGGAGCGCCTGCGCATCCCGGAAGGCACCCAGACCGGCGCGGTCTTTCGCCTGCGCGGCCTGGGGATGCCGGTGCTGGAAGGCCACGGGCACGGCGACCTCTACATCACCATCTTCGTGGTAACCCCCCACCGCCTTTCGCGCGAACACCGGCGCTGGCTGGAAATTATCGCCCCCTTCGTGCGCGTGGATAATCACCCCCTGGAACGCCGCGCCGCGGAAAAAGTCAAAGACATCTTTGGATAATTTTGGATTTTCGATTTTGGATTTTGGATTAAAGCCCGCCGCGCTTATTCCGTAACCACCTCGCCCTACCGAGATTTGCAAAATATCGTGACAATTACGTGTGTAGCGCGGGCATCTTGCCCGCTGTCTCGGGGGCGTCCCGCTCCCGGCCAGCGCGCGGGCAGGATGCCCTCGCCACAGCGGGCGAGACGCCCGCGCTACGAAACCAGTGCGTAACTATATTTTGCAATCCTCAATAGGTGTAATGGCCGGTCAATCCAAAATCCAAAATCTAAAATCCCCTACCGCCTTAGCCAGCGGAACCCAATTGTAATCATGCTGCTGTTGAACCCCATGTTGGGTGGGATGGTGTTGGCGTTGGACATGTGAACGGTCCGCCATTCCACCACCAGGGCGCGCTGCGGTTGAACAAAGTATTCCAAGCCGAGCCCCGCCTGGGGTGTGAATTGGGTGAATCCGTTGACTTCCGGAACGTGCAGGCTCAAGGGAGTGCGCTGGACCCCCGCTCCGAAATCGAGGAAGGGGACGCATCGGCCATGCTCCCTGCCCTCCAGCCGGAAGATTACCGCATCCCCCAGCAGGTGGGCCGCGTGGGGATGAACCGCGGAGCCCAGAATTCCTTCGTCCATAATCTCCCATCGGCGAACCGGAAAGCGCTGGAAGTCTCGCACAATGAATCCCAACTGGGGCTGGGCGATGAGCATCTGGATGTGCGAGACCTCATGCTGATCCAGGCCATCCTCCAGGGTGTATCCGATTTGGGCGCCGTAATCCCAGCGGCCGCGATTGAAGGTATCGGCAGGCGGCGGGGAAGGGACAGGCTGAACAGGTTGGACTCCGGGCAGGGGATCCTGGGCCTGCAAGGGATCCGGGGCCGGGAGAATGCATGCGGCAAGGAAGATGCCTGCCGCCCATTTCAGCAACGGATGGAATGAGATCAACCGTCCCCCTTGCGCATTCATTTGCAGGCCGTAAGGGTCGAGCCGGACGACAATTCTGTTTGTACACAAACGGTTGGGGAAAAGCAAGGGACGGGCGCTGCGACTCTGGTGTGCCACGGCGATTCTATGGTATAAAAATAGGACGGAGCATCAGCGGGGCCAGGAGCACAACAATTGGCTGGGGCTGACGAGGGAAAAGCGACGAGTACTGTGCACAAATGGTTTTTTGAGTCCCGCTACTGGCTGCGCGATCTTATTTTGTCGGTGCTCTTAGCTTTTATCGTTGTCGTCTTTCTTTACCAGCCTGTGCAGGTGGAAGGCACCAGCATGATGCCCCACCTGGAAAACCACGAGAGGATTTTCATCAACAAGTTCCTCTACCGCTTTCGGCCCATCGAGCGGGGGGACGTAGTGGTCTTCCATTTTCCGCTCGATCCGTCCAAGTCGTTTATCAAGCGAGTGATTGGATTGCCTGGGGATGAGGTGAGCATTCGCGACGGGCATGTCCTGGTAAATGGCCAACCCTTGCGCGAGCCTTATGTTCTGCCCAGTTACCTGGATGGGCAAAGCTACCCCCCCGTGCGGGTTGAGCCGGATCATTTTTATGTCCTCGGCGATCATCGCAGTTCCTCGAGCGACAGCCGTGAATGGGGCACCGTGGCTCGCCCCTACATTTACGGCAAGGCGGTTATTGTTTACTGGCCGCTCAGCCAAATGGGCTGGGTAAATTAATCGGGTGATCGGATGAACACAAGGCCAACATCGCGCGTACGGTTTAATGTTCACCCGGCCACCGGATCACCCGATCTCACACTCAAGGAGAGTGAATGGACGCGATTCTCGCCCTAGAGGATGGAAGAATTTTCAGGGGGCGCGGTTTTGGGGCCTCCGGTGAACGCCATGGCGAGGTCGTTTTTAATACTTCTCTTTCCGGCTACCAGGAAATTCTCACCGACCCTTCCTATTCGGGCCAGATCGTCATCCTCACCTATCCGCATATTGGCAATTACGGAACGAACCTGCTGGATTGCGAATCGCCGCGCCCTTACGCGGAAGGACTGGTGGTGCGGGAGCTGGCGGAACTTGCCAGCAACTGGCGCTCGGAGGAGGAAATTTCCGGCTTCCTTTCGAGCTACGGCATTCCCATCATTTCCCACATTGACACGCGCGCCCTGGTGCGTCATTTGCGCAAGCACGGCGCCATGCGCGGAGTCATTTCCACGGTTGACACCGACGCGCAGGCGCTTGTCTCGAGGGCGCAGGCCGCCCCCAGCATGGTGGGCCTTGATCTCGCGAGCCACGTCACCGCCAGCTCACCCTACCATTGGCGGGAACCCTCGCGCCACATTCTGGCCGGAAAAAACGGCCCGCTCCCGGAGCCGCGCTTCCACGTGGTGGCGTATGACTATGGCATCAAGCAGAATATCTTGCGCCGCCTGGTGGACGTTGGCTGCCATGTCACCGTTGTGCCTGCAATGACCACCGCGGCGGATGTCCTCGCGCTTAAGCCCGACGGCGTGTTTCTCTCCAACGGTCCGGGCGACCCCGAACCGGTCGATTACGCCGCCCAGGCGGTGCGCGAATTGATGGGCCGCGTGCCTATCTTCGGAATTTGCCTCGGCCACCAGATCATCGGGCTCGCTCTGGGAGGGAAGACGTACAAACTTAAGTTCGGCCACCACGGCGGCAATCATCCCATCATGAATCTGGAAACCCGGAAAGTGGAAATCACCGCGCAAAATCACGGCTTCGCCGTGGACCCGGATTCGCTCAAAGAACATGAAGTGATTCTGACCCATAAGAATCTAAACGACGACACGCTGGAAGGCCTGCGGCATCGAAATATGCCCCTGTTCAGCGTACAGTATCACCCCGAGGCCTCGCCCGGCCCTCACGATTCGGCGTACCTCTTCGACCAGTTTGTGAAGATGATGGAGGAGTTTAGGAAATGCTGAATTCGGAATTATGAATTCTGAATTCTGAAAGGAGGCGCAGGTCACGCCGCCCGCCCCTTCATAATTCAGAATTCAGAATTTAGAATTGAAAACATGCCCAAACGCACTGACCTGCACAAAATTCTGATCATTGGTTCCGGCCCCATTATCATTGGCCAGGCGTGCGAGTTCGATTATTCCGGCACCCAGGCCTGCAAGGCTTTGAAGGCCGAAGGCTACGAAGTGGTTCTGGTGAATTCCAACCCCGCCACCATCATGACCGATCCCGAAGTGGCGGACGCCACTTACGTCGAGCCGCTCACCGTGGAATATCTGGAAGCCATCATCGCGCTGGAAAAGCCCGATGCGGTATTGCCTACGGTGGGCGGGCAGACGGCGCTAAACCTTTCAATCGAGTTGGCGGAGGCTGGCATCCTTGACAAATACAATGTGCAACTCATTGGGGCGTCGCTGAAGGCCATCAAAATGGCCGAAGACCGCCTGTGGTTCAAGGACGCCATGCTGCAAATCGGCCTGGAAGTGCCGAAAAGCGTTCTGGCCAACAAGGTCGAAAGCGCCCTAAAATTCTCGCGCCAGGTGGGATTCCCCCTGATTATCCGACCTTCTTTCACCCTGGGCGGGACAGGCGCGGGAATGGCCTATAACCTCGAGGAGCTGGAAGAGAGGGTGCGTTACGGCCTTGAGCTGAGCCCCGTGCATGAAGTGCTGGTGGAAGAATCCGTGGTCGGCTGGAAGGAATTCGAACTGGAGGTCATGCGCGACCACGCGGACAATGCCGTGGTGGTCTGCTCGATCGAAAACTTCGATCCCATGGGCGTGCACACCGGCGATTCCATCACCGTGGCGCCCGCCCAGACGCTCACCGACAAGGAATACCAGATCATGCGGGACGCCGCGTTCAAGGTGATCCGCGCGGTGGGTGTGGAGACGGGCGGTTCCAACATTCAATTCGCCATCAGCCCGGAGACGGGCCGCATGGTGGTGATTGAGATGAATCCACGCGTCTCCCGCAGCTCGGCGCTGGCCTCCAAGGCCACGGGATTTCCCATTGCCAAAATCGCCGCGCGCCTGGCGGTGGGCTATTCGCTGGATGAAATTCCAAACGACATTACCAAAAAGACCCCTTCCTGTTTCGAGCCCACCATCGATTATGTGGTGGTCAAGATTCCCAAGTGGGCTCAGGAAAAATTCCCCGACTCTGACCACACGCTGGGGCCGCAGATGAAGTCGGTGGGCGAAGTGATGGCGATCGGGCGGACCTTCAAGGAAGCCTTGATGAAGGGGATCCGCTCGCTCGAAACCGGGCGCAAAACCCCCGCCTCGCCGTCCGATCCCTCAGAACTCGAGCGCCGCCTGGCGATTCCGCACCCCGAGCGCCTTTGGGACCTTCTGCACGCTTTCGAGATCGGCTACAGCCCGGAAATGTTGCATGAAATCACCCGCATCGACCCGTGGTTTCTGAATCAACTCCAGCAGATGCTCGATCTCAAGCGCGAGTTGAAGCGCTTCGAGCTGGAAAACATTCCGGCCGCGGTGATGTATCTGGCCAAGCAGTATGGATTTTCCGATCCCTACCTCGGGGAGTCTGGGGAAGGAGCGCCGAAGAGGTGCGGCAGCGCCGGCGGACCCTGAAGATTCGGCCCGTGTTCAAGCGCGTAGACACCTGCGCGGCGGAATTCGAATCCTTTACGCCTTATCTCTATTCGACGTACGAGGAAGAAAACGAGGCGGCGCCCACCTCCCGCCGCAAGATCATGATCCTGGGCAGCGGGCCCAACCGCATCGGGCAGGGAATCGAGTTTGATTACTGCTGCGTCCACGCCTCTTACGCGCTCAAGGAAGAGGGCTTTGAGACGATCATGGTGAATTGCAATCCCGAGACCGTCTCCACCGATTACGACACCTCCGACCGCCTCTATTTTGAGCCGCTGACTTTCGAAGACGTCATGGCGATTGTCGAGGAGGAAAATCCCACCGGCGTCATTGTGCAGTTTGGAGGGCAAACCCCCCTCAATCTGGCCCGCCAACTCAAGGCCGCGGGCGTGCCCATTGTGGGGACAACGCCGGAGTCCATCGATCTGGCGGAAGACCGCAAACACTTCGGCAAGCTGCTTCGCGAACTGGAAATCCCCCAGCCTGAAAACGGCGCCGCCATGAATGTGCAGGAGGCGCTGGAGATCGCCGGTCGCATCGGCTACCCTGTCCTGGTGCGGCCATCGTACGTGCTGGGCGGCCGCGCCATGGTGATTGCCTACGATGAGGCCACCCTGCGCGAATACGTTCTGCGCGCGGAAGAATTGCAGCGCGCCTTCCCCATCCTGGTCGATCGCTTTCTTGAAAACGCCACGGAAGTCGACGTGGATGCGCTCGCCGACGGGGCGGACGTGGTGGTGGCGGGCATCATGCAGCACATCGAGGAGGCGGGTATCCACTCGGGCGACAGTTCCTGCGTGCTCCCCTCGGTCAGCATTCCGGAGGATCAACGCCAGTTGCTGCGCGAATACACGGTGCGCCTGGCGCGTGAACTGAAGGTGGTCGGCTTGATGAACGTGCAGTACGCCATTCAGAATGGCAAGGTTTACGTGCTGGAAGTCAACCCCCGCGCCTCGCGCACCGTTCCCTATGTGAGCAAGGCCACGGGCGTGCCCCTCGCCAAAATTGCCGCGCGCCTGATGGTGGGCCGTAAGCTGGCGGAATTCTCCCTGCCTCCAGAACTACCCGTCAGCCATTCGTTTGTGAAGTCTCCTGTTTTCCCGTTCCAGAAGTTCCCCGGCGTGGACACCATCCTTGGCCCCGAGATGAAATCCACGGGAGAAGTCATGGGGGTTGCCGACAGCTTTGGCCTGGCGTTCGCAAAAGCCCAACTGGGGGCTCGCCAGCGCATTCCCATCAAGGGCCGCGTTTTCATCTCCGTCAACGATCACGACAAACCCGGCGTGATTCCCATCGCGCGCGACTTGGAGAGCCTTGGTTTCACCCTGATCGCCACGCGCGGCACTGCGGAGGCATTGCGCAAGGCGGGCGTCAAGGTGGAGAGAGTCTTCAAAGTCCATGAAGCGCGGCCCAATGTGGTGGACCGCATCAAGAGCGCGGAAATCGATCTGATTATCAACACCCCGCTGGGCGGCAAGTCACGCTTCGACGATAAAGCCATCCGGCGCTCCGCCGTGCAACACGGAGTGACCTGCATCACGACGCTTTCCGCGGCGGAGGCGGCTATCCAGGGAATTCGCGCCCTCCAGAAGGGTGAAACCCACGTGGCGAGTTTGCAAAAACTACATCAGAAGGGGAGCCACTAGTGCTATTGAGGATTTCAAAATATAGTGACGTGTTGTTTTCGTAGCGCGGGCGTCTCGCCCGCTGTGGCGAGGGCATCCTGCCCGCGCGCGCGGCGGGAGCGGGACGCTCCCGCGACAGCGGGCAAGATGCCCGCGCTACGGGCGTGTTTGTCACTATATTTTGAAATCCTCAGTAAGTTGCGGAAGTTAGCGAAATTATTTGTCGGCGGATGGAAGGGCGGGGCTTATGGTTTTCGTAAGTTTGAGTTGCAGGGAAATATTTCCTTTCCCTCTCCCTTGGGGAGAGGGTGGCCGAGGGACGAGGTCGGGTGAGGGGTTACTTGCACTCGCAAGGCGTCGGGAGAATCTGCAACTTAATTATTCGAAAATCATTACCCCCGCCGCAGGGATCGGGAAGAAGTTGGGGCTTCACAGGCTACGGAAAAACTCTTTACCGCGTGTAGCCACCCGGGCCTGCTGCTGGAACCACCCCGGCGCCCGAGGCGCCACCCCTCCTGATTCAGGAGGGGAGTTCTTAGAAGCTCCCCTCCTCATCTGAGGCCGTCTCAGAACTCGGGGCCTGGGGGAGGGAGTTATCCGCCGATTGGGTATCGAGGATGAGGGGCCGAGTCCCGTGGGTGATGGCGCGCCCAGGCCCTGGACGCCTCACGCCGGGGCGAGTTGCCCGGCTGCCCAATCTTTGTGCATCTTCTTCAAGTTGAACGCCGCGCAGAGCAGCGCCCACTGAGTGCGCACGTTTTCCAGTCCCCGCACTGTCCAGCGGCGAAAGCCCATGGCTTGTTTGATCGTCGCGAACACCGGCTCGATGATCGCCTTGCGTTGCCGTAGTAAGGCCTGCTTCGCCGGATCGCGCCGCTTCTCGCGTTGCCGCATCACCGCCGCCCGTTGCGGGCTCAGCTCGATTCTCCGCCCGTCCCGCCTCCGACTGCACAGCGCTCGCACCGGACACTGCGCATAATGCTCACAGTGATAGCTGCGCGCTACCGGCCGCTGCCGGCCTTTATTCTTCATCCCCTCGAACTTCAGCCTCTGCCCTTGCGGACAGATCACTTCATCCCGGGCGCTGTCGTATTCAAACTGGGAAGCATCGTACTCTCCACGTTTCTCCCCGCCCGTCTCTGACCCCGGCGCCACCAGCACTTCGTATCCCCGCGCCTGCGCTTCTCCTAACTGCTCAGCCGTCGCGTACCCGCCATCCCCTAGCGTCTCCTGGGCCACGACTCCCACGTTGGCGCGCACTTCCTCCAGCATCGGCACCAACTGCTGATGGTCCGACTCGGCGTTTACTGCCGCCTGCGCCACAATGATCCCCGCTTGCGCGTCCGCCACCGCTTGCGCATTGTAGGCCGGATCCTTGCGTCCTTCGCAAGGCATCAGTCGCGCCTCCGGCTCCTGCGGGTGCAGATGATCGCGCTGCGCTTCCTGCATCTTCCCCAGCGACGCGCGGATCGCCTGGCGCAACTTCTCTGCCTCCTGCAAACTCTCCGGCAACCGGTACTCACCCTCGGCGGTTTTCTCCCCTGCCTCGACCGCCGCTTCCATCTCCGCGATCGATGCTTCCACCCGCGCCAGCAACTTCTCCAAATCCTTCCGATGCTCCACCGTCCGCCGCGACCCCACCGCCCGAATCTTCGTTCCATCCACCGCGTGGCAGATCATTCCCACCAACCCCTGCTCGGCCGCCACCCCCACCCCGGCGCGAAACACCGCCCGCAGCGCCCGCCGGTTCGCTGCCCAGAACCGCCACAGCGTGTTGTGATCCGGCGCGTGCCGCCCCGTCAGCCAGAGCAACGACAGGTGCTCCCGGCACGCCCGCTCCAATTCCCGCGTCGCCCGGATGCGCCCCAGATACCCGTACAACCACACCTTCAACAGCAGATCGTTCGCATACGGCGGCCGCCCTTCCTCGCTCTTCCGCTCCCGGAAACCCAACTCCACCAAGTCTAAGGCATCCACAAACTCGCGTATGAAGCGCGCCGGATGATCCCTCGCAACCCAGTCCTCTAAACTCTGCGGTAACAAATCCACCTGCTCATAATTCGCGCGTATCTCTTGGCTCATGCCCTTTCACTTAGCATTCTGCCTTCCACTCCCCACACCGAGTTTTGAGACAACCTCGGATGAGGAGGGGTGGCGCGCCGAGCGCCGGGGTGGTGCTGAACAGGGGTGGTGCTGAACAGGGGTGGTGCTGAACAGGGGTGGTGCTGAACAGGGGTGGTGCTGAACAGGGGTGGTGCTGAACAGGGGAAAAGAGACGCGGGACTGATTGTGGCCGGGCCAACAAGTTTTTGCGCAGCCTGCAAAGCCCCGCCCTGGAGTTTCTACATTTCTGATGGGCATCGCCCGGACCCTCAGCGTTTCCACGGCACACGCACATCTACGGCTAGGCGACAAAACGTTTAAGTGGCGGCGTTTCGGTAAACACTCCCGCGTGAGATGGTAGCCACGGTGTCGCCGCGGCGACCAGTTCTGACCGTGGGTCCCTTCGTAGGTTTTTCATTGAACGTGGAGAAACAGGGTGCTAATCTGCGCGCGTGTCCAATGTCCATCCCCCGCCGGGGTATCGCGCAAGAGAAAAGCCCACGGTCAGGAGAGCGCTGACCGTGGCTACCCGCTGGTGAAAAGATAGAGGAAATCCATGCGCGCCTTCCTTAGTCACTCATCATTAGATAAAGAAATCGTGATCGGTGTTCACAAGGAGTTAGAACCGGAGTCAACATGGCTCGATCGCGCCGAAATTGAATGGGGAGACCTATTCCTTGAGCGTATTGCTGAGGGAATCAAGTCTGCGACCGACTTCGTCTTGTTTTGGAGCAAGGCCGCGTCTAGTAGCGAATGGGTCCGACTTGAAATCAACATGGCATTTATTCAGGCTCTGCGCAGAAGGGCGATCAGACTGCGTATTGTAGTGCTAGACGACACCCCTCTACCTCTGTACCTACAGGCCTTTCAAGTCTTCTCCGTAATTGGTTCAGCCTCACCTATTTTGGACATCGTACAAAAGTTGAAGCCCCTACTAAGGGAGCTTCCGAGATCTGTGAGGTCGAAATTTGTAAATCGTCACGCTGAAATTGCAAAGATTGAAGGGGCAATCGACGAGCCTGGATTTTGTGCGGTATGGGCCTTTGGCTTCACTGGTGTAGGGAAGACTTCCATCATACAGGAAGCCCTTCAGCGCATTTTTGAAGGGGTTAGCATCGTTCGAATCGACGTCAACGAAGGAACTGGATTCGTGGAGCTTGCTCTTGCCCTGTCTGCATCCGTTTTACACGAGCCACTTCCGGAAGGGCTGAATCGGGAACAGCTTGAGGAGCGAATTCGGCTATGTATCGAAAATATCGTAAGGAACCACCAGTTGCTGGTCCTTTCAAATGTGCAGCACTGGCTGAATGAGGACAGCGAACCCGACGGGCCTCTCCCTTTTCTCCTGACCATCGTTCCGGCGCTGCCCGCGCTCTCTAGCCGACCCCTGTTTCTAACCTCGACAAGGCGCCCGACGCTCGACGCAACGATTCTTGGCCGACTGATGCTTTTCCACATTGCTGGCCTCAAGGACGAATATGTTGCTGCCTTGGTTCGGAATTGGCACTTCGCGATTTACGATAAAGAGCTCCCAATGGAAGATGCGAGCCGAATTGCTCCGAAACTGTATGGACATCCTGTCGCAGCTCGTTTAGTGGCGGGACTACTCGGCGATCATAGTGTGGATTTTCTCGATCAGTATCCTCAAGAACTCATCGCTCTTCGAAGGGACTTGGCACGTGTCCTTCTTCAGGATTTGAAGCTAACCCCAGCAGCAGAAAGGCTAATGGAAACCTTAGCGCTCGCTGGCGTAGGGCTGCCGGCGTCCGTCCTTGTTGCCGCCGCCTCTTCTGGGGATGAGTTTCAACAAGCGGTTGCCCAATGCGCCAGCGCTGGGCTCATCACAGCCGACAAGCTAATTGAGACCCACCCACTATTCCAAGACTTTTATTGGCACCGTCTACATCGTAGCGACTATCGCCAGCGGTCGCTGGATTTGGCTGAGGCACTGAGGGTCCGCATGGATGGAATGGACAAAGCAACTCCTCAATTTGCCTCTCTGCTGCCGGTGATATTCAGGTCATATGCACTAGCCGGCGAACTAAATAAGGCAATTGCGTTGCGCCGCGATCTGTCCGGTGAGTTGGAAGCAACAGCAATCACACTTTACAATCGCAGAGATTATCAGCTTGCGGATCAATACATTTCCCATGTACTCGATGGTGATCCGAGCAATTGGAGGATGCGGCTGTATCGGGGCAGAATCCGAGTCCGGCAAGAGGACTGGGAGGGAGCAGATCGCATTTTTGCCAAGATGCTTCAAGAACGGCCCCTGGATGTGGGTGTCCTGCACGCTATGGGATGGAGTCAGCTCAGACAGCGTAACTGGTCGAAGGCTCTTCAGGAATTTACATCTATCATAGCGAGGCGCGAACACATAGCGTCGCTTCGGGACGGGGCTGAGTGTCTTTACAGATTGAATCGTAACGAAGAAGCTCTTGCGTTTCTTGCGCGGGCAAAGGAACGTGAATCTGAGAATCCGTTTGTTCTCGATTTGGAGTCCAGAATCCTTGAGGATATGGGGCAATTAGATGCAGCCTACGATTCGGCTGAATTGGCGACAGCTCGGGACCCGCTAAATGAGAGATTGCATAATCGCCTCGGTGTCATACGTGTTAAGCAAGGTCGCCCTCATTTGGCCATTGCCCATTTTCAAGAAGCTATAGAGCTGGACCCCGACCAATTCAGCCCTGCTAATTCGCTCGCTGCAGCTTACTTGGATATTGACGAATGGGAACAAGCTGACGGACTGCTCCCGGAGCTTGAGAAAAAGGCGCGGACACCATCAAATTTTGCATTGCTGGCACATACGAGGGCACGTATTTTGTATGCGAGAGGAGATTTGGAGGGCAGCAAGCAACTTTTGAAAAAAGAGATCGCAAGTTCCCGCAATGTGATCCCGAATCTAGGATTGCTTGTGCAGGTACATTGTGCATTGTTCGACAACAACTACACAACGTTTCCAGCCATCGCGTCAGTTGAGCTCAAAGAGGCTGAAAATGCTCTGAAAAGGATTTCGGAGCTTGACCCGTCCAACGACTTCATCGAGAATCTGCGGCGCACGATTTCGGAAAGACAGGCGAAACAGAGGCCAATTAATCGCAAGTGGCGTTGAATAGCGGTGTCGCTGTCAGGCGCTGTAAAAACGGTGTCATACCCGTGTACCGCGGAGCGGGTAGCGCAGAGTTGGGCGTAGTTTGCCCTACTCTGCGGTACGTAAATTAGCAATACCAATGTGCGAATGTTTTGAAGGGATGAAAGCCTACCGCTCGTCATCGAGTGCAGCGGAAGTAACCCCTCATCCGGCCCGCGACGGCTGGTGAGAACGCCTGTCGCGGTCCACCTTCTCCCCTCGGAGAAGGTGGTCATCATCGCGGGGCGCGCGGGCGCGCGCAAGATAACTGCCCTCTTCCCGGGGAGAGGGTGGCTCGCAACCGGCGCTGTCATCAGCCGGGGCGAGTCGGGTGAGGGGTTACTTCTTCGCCTTATCCGCCACCCGTCCCATCGCTTGCACCACTTTGCGCACGAACTCGTCTGGGTGTTCCAGCACCATCGCATTGGGAATCCGCAACAACCCAATGCCCAGCGTCCGCAAATAATCTTCTTTGGCGGCATCCTTGCGCATCTGATCGATCTGTGCATGAACGCCACCATCGAGCTCGATGGCAAGCCGGTGTTCGAAGCAGAAGAAATCGAGGACGCCTTTTTCCATGCGGAATTGACGGCGAAACTTCGCGCCCAATCGACGATCACGGAGCAGATTCCACGCGGCCTTTTCCGCCTCCGTGGGGCTCGCTCGCAATTCGCGAATGCGCGCGGTGGGTATACGCATCGGCTGATTATATCAGCGCGTATGCCAACAGGCGGGCGGCCGCTTGGAAAACCGCGATGCCAGAGAATCACCCCCGATTCAAATCACTTTGACCACAAACGGCCTTACCACCGAAATGCGCCTTGCTGTATTCGCTTGCAGCATGCTAAATGTAGAAACTCCAGGGTGGGGCGTCGAACGAACTAACGGCGGGACCCGCGTTTTCGGCGGGGCTGAAGCCCCGCCCTTCCGAGGACATGAATAATATCGAAAATTAATGCAACCTGGCGCTAGGGAATGCCTATACACTGGCCACTAACCACTGTTCCGTAGGAAGCGCTTATGACTAGAAACGAAGTTCTTAAGAATCTGGAAGGCGTGATCTGCCCGGTCGTGACGCCCTTCAATCGGCGCGGCGAGGTGGATGAGGGATTTTTCCGCGAGAACTTGACCCGGCTCAGCGGCATCGGCCTCGCGGGGATTCTGGTGGCCGGTTCGACGGGTGAGGCGCCTTATCTGACTGAACAAGAACGGCTGCGGCTGGTGGAGGTGGCGCGGGAAGTCGTGACACCTCCTGAAATCCTGCTGGTGGGCACCGGCTTGGAGAGCACCAGCGCTACCCTACAGCTTAGCCGCGAAGCAGTGGCCCGCGGTGCTGACGCGCTTCTGGTGCTGACCCCCAACTATTACAAGCCGCGCATGAATTCCGACGCCCTTGTGGCGCACTACCGCCGCGTCGCTGCCGGGGTCACGCGGCCGGTGTTGATTTACTCCATTCCCCAGTTCACGGGCCTGGAGGTCGACGTGGCCACCATCGTTCGGCTTTCCCGCCTACCCAATGTGGTGGGGCTCAAAGAAAGCTCGGGGAAGCTGGATTACGTGCGCGCCGTCTTGCACAAGGTGCGACCGGGTTTCCGCGTTCTGGTGGGCGCCGTCTCCATTTTCTATGATGCCCTGTGCGCCGGAGCGGTGGGCGGGGTGCTGGGCCAGTCCCATTTTTCCCCGTCCCTCTCCGTGGGCCTATACGAAGCGTACCTCCACGGGCGGGGAAAGGAGGCGCGCGCTTTGCAGGAACGCCTCTTGCCCCTGGCGCAGAAAATCTCCATCCCCTACGGGGTGGCGGGGGTCAAAGCCGCCCTCGACCTAAGCGGCTGCCACGGCGGGGACCCTCGGCTCCCCTTGTTGCCCGTTTCCGCCCTGGCACGCAAACAAATCGCCGCGGCCCTCCACGAAGCGAACGCCGGGCTTACCGTTTAAGCGTTGCCCATGAAAGATCTGCAATGGTTCCCGCCCATCCCGCAGGCACCCGCCGTCACCTCTTTCCCGGTGGCGGCATCGCTCATCATCGCGGCAGCTTTCGGCGGGTTATTGCTCGCCCGCGGCCATCGCTTCATGGCAATGGCTGTGTGGGCGGCAACCTTGCTCCTTGCCTTGGGGTTACTCTTTCCCGCCGTGCGGACGCAAATCTTCCGGGCCGCCCACTGGCTCGGCGCGGGCGTGGGGCGCGTCGCCACGCTAGCCCTCCTGTGGCCGTTCTACGTGGGAGTCTTGGGTACCATCCGCTTGGCCTTGTGGGCAGGGAGAATTGACCTGCTGGGGTTGCGCCTCCGGAGCGAACAGCCTTCCTACTGGCAGCCGGCAGCGCCGGAACGCCGACGCGCCCGGTACTATGGACGACTCTTCACCGTTGAGCCCGCCCATCATGAATCCCACGTTCTCGCCTGGGCCCTTGCCGTTCTTGGCCTCTTCCTCATTCTTGCAGGAACCGGCGAGCTGATTCTCCGGTCGATGGGCTTTGGAAACCCCATTGTCTACCGGATTGATCCCCGGATTGGCTATTACCCGGCTCCCCACCAAGATGTTCACCGCTACGGAGGAGATATACACATCAATGCGTTCGGAATGCGCTCAAGCGACATCACCGAGGCGAAGCCAGTCGGCACATTCCGCATTTTGATGCTCGGCGACTCCACCTTATACGGCGGCTCCTATGTTGATCAGAAACAAATGTATGCCTCGCGCCTCGAGGGGTTGCTCAATCAAAGCCCCGGGCGATTGCCGAATTCTCCGCGCCGAGTGGAAGTTCTGGCCATGGGAGTGAATGGATGGGGGCCGCAACACGAACTCGCCTACGTGAAGGAATTCGGCCTTTTCCATGCGGATTTGGTGATGGTGATGGGCCCTCCCAACGATGCCTATCGCCATCTCCACGGCATCGCGCAGATGCCGTTTTTTGTGGAAGGTTACCGGCCGACCCTTGCCTGGCAGGAATTTGGGCAGCACCTTCTGTGGCAGTATGACCTGCGAATGACCGGCGCCGGCGAAGACTTCGAATCCGGCCCCCAAGCCCGCGAGGTTCTCACCGACGGTATCGCCGCTTGGGTGGAGATAGCGGTCCGAGCGCAGGGTCAGGGCGCGCGCGTGGATTTCGAGTTGCTTCCCCGGGAGGCGGAACTGCGCGAGGGGAGGGCAGCCGAATCGACCCGGCGGGTCCTCGATGCTTTGCTCCCCGAACTTGCCAGCAGGCATGTTCCCGAGGCCTTCCCTCTGGCATTGTTTCAGGGCAGTCTTCGCGCCGCCAGGCTCTATCACGATGGTGCGCATCTTGACCCTTATGGGCATAAGCTTTATGCGTCCTACCTGCGCGATCGGGTGTGGAAATTGGCGGCTGGGGAATAGCGAAAGATGACTATCCTGGGAATCAGCGCGTTTTACCATGACAGCGCCGCGTGCCTGGTGCGGGACGGGCAGATTGTCGCCGCCGCCCAGGAGGAACGCTTTTCGCGGCGCAAGCACGACGCGCGATTCCCGATTCACGCCGTAAACTATTGCCTTTCGGAAGGCAAGGTGGGACCGAACGGGATCGACGTTGTCGCCTACTACGAGAAGCCTCTCACCAAGTTCGTCCGCATCCTGAAATCACACTTTGTTTCCGCCCCGCAGAATTGGGGGGCGTTCCGGCAGACCATCCCGCTGTGGCTCAAGGAGCGCCTGTGGCTTCCGTATCTGATTGAAAAGGAACTGCGCCGCCTCGGTTATGGGCGCCCGGGCAAGTTCATTTACCCCGAGCATCACCAGGCGCACCAGGCCAGCGCTTTCTTCCCGTCACCGTTTTCGTCGGCCGCCATCCTGACCGCGGATGGAGTGGGCGAGTTCGACACCACCACGATCGGGAAGGGGCAGGGAAGCGGCCTATCCCTTCTCTGGCAGCAGCAATTTCCCCATTCACTCGGACTCCTTTATTCCGCCTTCACGTACTACACAGGGTTCAAGGTCAACTCCGGGGAGTACAAACTCATGGGATTGGCTCCCTATGGGCGCCCCACCTATGCCGACCGCATTTATCAGTACCTCGTGGACCTGCGGCCGGATGGATCTTTCCGCCTGAACATGAAATACTTTGGTTTCCTGCACGAATTGCAGATGACCAATCGCGCTTTCGAAGAGGTTTTTGGCGGACCGCCGCGCGCCCCGGAAAGTGAAATCACCCGCCGCGAAATGGATTTGGCGCGTTCCATCCAGGTGGTGACGGAGGAGATCATGGTGCGCATGGCGCGCGCCGCGCGCAGTCAAACCAATGAGGAAAACCTCTGCCTGGCGGGAGGCGTGGCTCTGAACTGCGTCGCCAATGGGGTGATCGCCCGCTCGAAGTTATTTAGAAACATCTGGGTGCAACCGGCCGCGGGAGACACCGGCGGGGCGCTGGGCGCGGCATTGTTTGCGTGGCATCAGGCGGCGGGCCAGGCGCGCACCCCCGCGGGGAACCACGACGCGATGCGCGGATCTTATCTCGGGCCGCGCTTCTCCGATGAGGAGGTGCAGAAGTTCCTCGCCACCAATGGTTACCCTTACCAAGCGCTGGAAGGCGCGGCGAGGGTTGACGCCATCGCCGCCCTGCTTACCCAGGGGCGCGTCGTGGGATTGTTTCAAGGGGCGATGGAATATGGCCCGCGGGCGCTCGGCAATCGTTCCATTCTGGCGGATGCGCGGGACCCCAAAATGCAATCGCGCTTGAATCTGGCCACGAAATTCCGCGAGTCTTTCCGGCCATTTGCCCCGGCCGTGCTGGAAGAGCGCGCGAGGGAATGGTTCGATATGGAGGCTTCTTCCCCGTATATGCTGATGGTGGCAAAGCTGCGCGAAGATAAGCGTTGCGAACCGCCGGACAACTCGTCAGCGCCTCTGGAACAGTGGGTGAATCAGGTGCGCTCCCGGGCGCCGGCAATTACCCATGTGGACTACTCCGCCCGGATTCAGACGGTGGCGCGGGAGACAAATCCGGATTTCCATGCCATTCTTTCCGCCTTCGAGGGCCTTACCGGCTGCCCGTTGCTGGTGAATACTTCCTTCAATGTTCGCAGTGAGCCCATCGTCTGCACGCCTGCCGAGGCCTACCAATGCTTCATGCGCACTGGCATCGACGTGCTTGTCCTCAATAAGTTTCTGCTCCACAAGAGCGAGCAACCCCCTTGGGAAGAAAGCGTGGACTGGAAAAAGGAATTTGGGCTTGATTAGCTAGATTCAATGGGAAAAGGTTAACCAATGCGGCGGCTCTATTATGGATGGGTTCTGATTCGCGATATCGCCGGGTATTGCCTGGCCAACCGCGTGATTTGGCCTCTCCTCTTCATTGCCGCGCTTGCCTTCCTGGTGGTGCTGATTGGGGCAGCGGAAGTGGCCGCGCCCTACATCTACACCTTATTCTAGTGTCCTGAGTTAGATGTTCGATTAAGAATTCAGCCCGCCAAGCGGACGCCACAATGTGGCCCATCGTGTAATCCGTGGGTCAGCGGACCCTCCCTCACCCCCGCAATTCTCCTCGCCGCTTCCGAGGCTTGTGGCGCGGGTGTCCCCACCCGCGCACGTGGCGGCCCGCCGTCGGGGATAGCTGCAATTGCGCAGTAAAAGCTGCGGACAAGAGCGGCTGGCGCTATAAACCGCGGCCTGAAGGACAATGCCACGCTATATTTAAGTAACAGTCAGTCCCGCATCTTTCATTAAACCTATTGTTACATACCCAATCGCATAGTATTTATCGGGCAATATGTCTTTATAATTAAAATAATGTTTGACTGATAATATGGAGGGGGTAGAATTCGGGCCATTGAGATCGTCGACTGAACATTCCAATGGAGGGAAACATGAATCGCTCACTCTTCCACTTGGGCTCCCGTCGAAGCACCCTCAAGTCATTCTCTAAATCAAAGCCGGTACCGCAGCACAGACGCCGGACTTCGATGCCCCGAAGCCTTCCTCTGTTTTTGCTGCTCCCTTTACTTGTGGTCGCTGGATATGTTTTGCGCGGCAACCCGCGACCGGTGCGCGCGCAAAGCAGCTCAAGGGCCTGCTGCAATTAGACCGACGTAGCGGCGCCGCGCGAGATTGATTTCCCCTACTATTCGCTGCGAGATGGGTTCAGTTCCACACTTCACCTGGTCAACGTGGGAACTCCGCCGATTGACTTGACGATCGCCATTCACTCTCTCTCCGGGCAGACGGTGCTCGCGCCGATACTGACGATGCACGGCCTGGAAACCCGGTCGATTGACCTTGCGGCCATGCTGACCCAACTTTCGGCGGACGTCACCGGCGATTTCGCCGAAGGCAGCATTTCCATCTACTTCATCGGAACCATCATGCCCATCGCCGGCCAGTTGACCATGACCAATCCCATCCAACGGATGAGCTTCGAGACGGAGATGGTTGACAACTCGCCCGGTCTATTCCTGCTGCCGAAGCAGTTGAGCGGGCTCTGGTGGGGAGTCGGGGGCGGCCGCGATGCGCGCATCATGGTGACCAACACGTCTGTAGGAAGCGCGTCTGCGGACGCCTATTTGGACTTCCAAGGCGAGCGGCACATGAGCGCGGCGCTCACCTTCGTTGGGCATGAAACCAAGGTGCTCTCCGTCGTGCAACTGTTGGGCGATTTGAAAGTGAGCCCGGCGCAGGCGCCCGAGGGCGGCATCACCATCATCCCGCGCGACGTGACCCCGACGCTTTTGGCGCAGGGCAGGGTCACGGACCCCATCACGGGGTTTTCGACGACTTTAAATTTCCCTGACCCCTTACTGGAACGCTCGAACGTTGTCCATGCCTCAGGCGTGCCCCTCGGGACTCCCACGGCAGATTCCCCCTATGCCGGCGCCGGAACATTTGTCCCGCACGTACTGGTGCGTAACCTGCTCGGCACTCCACAGACCGTGACGATTTCGGTGGAATACCCGCAAGCCGCTTCCGGTGGAGTGGAATCCTCATCGACAAATAACGCCACCACGACAACCAACCCCAAAATTAAAGTAATTCCGCGTCCACCCCTGCCCGGCGATCCCAACGATCATCCCGAGTGGGGACGCGGCACGGGCACAGACATGGGCACGGTGACGCTGGCATCCCTTCCGGTGACCGCGTACACTACCGTTGACTACCCGCTGACGATGGGAATGGGGCAACTGCCCGCGGCCCTCCCTTATGCCTCGATAAAAATTCAGTAGAGCGGGCCGGCGGGGTCCGCCGTCGCCGAGGTGGCCAGCATCGAAGCCAAGGGGGACCTGGTGGTGGGCGGGCGGCTGGAAAACGAAGGTAACGTCTGGTCGAATTCGGGCGCCCATCCCTGGCATTTGGACGATCAAACGGAGTCGATTTTGTTCCTCACCAACACGAGCGCCCAGATGGTCCGCTTCGGATTCCGAGTGGATGCGCTGGGAAAATCATACTTCCTCACCAAGCTCCGTCTTAACCCCCATGAGACGCGAACCATTGATTTAAGGAAGTTGCGGGATGCCCAGCAAAAGGATTTCAAGGGAAATTTAATTCCCGCGACCGCCAGTGACGGCAGCGTAACCTGGATTCGCCTCCAGAATGTTCCGGTGCTGGGACGGCTGGTTGTCTTGCGACGGCATCAAGGAATCGCCAGCAGTTATCAGTGCGGAGCTTGTCCTTGCCCCAGCTACGCGGGCTTGTGCATGACCCCGTCGCCTTCCTTCGCTTTAGGCGCGAATACGTGCTACCAGTACACGGCAACTGGGACCTATACGACTTGCAGTGGTCAAACTTATTCGGACCTGACCGACTTGGCCACTTGGACGTCGGACGACTCAGCCGTGGCTACCGTAAGCGCAGGTATGGTGACGGGAGTGGCCTCGGGCACGGCACACATCAAGGCCAGCTACACTGCGGACACCTTTGAACTCAGTGATGGAAATAACATTTGCGAGCCCACCGGGCAAGCCAACTATAATTGCACCTGCACGACTACCGTGGTCCAAATCACTGGCCCGCAGACCGTGTGGTGGTTCAATGGGCAAACACCCTCGGCGTACCAGACGACGATAACCTTAACAGCCTTGCCCGCCGGGCAGAGTTCGTACGATTGGTCGTTGTTAGCCGGGACTGACAAGGGGGTGCTCAGTGGTCAAAACGGCAACACAATCAATCTCTCGGGTAACGATTACAGTACAACCGAAGGTGACATTACTGTGCAAGTAGAGGTCTTCACCTCTACAGGAGAGGCCTTTGCGAGCCAAACTTATACGGTTCGCGGCCCCTACATGCTTGTGCCGGGCAGCAAATTTCATACAGCTCTCGCTGGCTTCGGCTACGAGTCTCAGATATGGTACACGATTTATGACAACTTTAACGCGACGATGCCCTCGAACGTGCCGTTTACCGAAGAGTGGACAACAAGCCCCGTGGCCGAGTACGGCGGAAGCGGGTGTTCCGGCGGGACCAACTGGACACTCGCCCAATTCATCCCTACGCCGCACGGTGGCACAAGCTCAAACTCGCAGTTTTACGACTTGATTACAGGACCGGGAATCAACAATACGCCGGCACCCTGCCCAACGCCTACCGGGCCTGGAGAGCAACTGGGTTCGTCGTTGGTCGTTGAGTGGGGTCAGAGATGGCGCGTGGGAACCACAACCTCGGGCTTAGGCGCAGCCGTCCAATCGGATACCTTCGAGAGGTTTGTCGATCACGGGGAGCACTCCGCGATAACATCCCCGGATTAGTACAACTACGCTAGGTTAAGCTGGAGGGTTTCGGTTGCAAATAATTTAGTGCGATGGGGGAAACCGATGAACTGCAAAGACTCACAACTGGTGATTATTTACGGCTTGGCCCTGGCTTGTCTGATTCTGGCAACCGGATTGACGCCCGCCCGGGCAACAGTCGTGCCGCCCCTTGATCTCACGACGCTCGTGGAAAACGCAGATCTCATCGTTGCCGGTCGAGTTGTCCGTCAGGAGAACTTGAAACGGACGATTCTGGTTTGGGACGACGTCAACCTCCCGGCTTGGGTGGTAGTTATCCGGTTGAATATCGAGAGAGCGATTAAGGGAAATCCCGGAGACCCCACGGTCTCATTTCGAATGGTCGTGCCCCTCAGCGGTGTGGGTCCAGAACCTACGGGTTACGAGGATGTCAAGACCGGACAATTCGGGGTCTTTTTCTTGCGAAGGGGACAGAACGGTGACGAGGTGCTCGATCCCTACCACCTGTTCGTGCCGGCTGCGCCGGGGTGTCGCGCGAAATCAGGAAATTACATTGACTCTATAACCGCGGAGTTAGCATGCGTTTTTGACTCGACCGAACCATCCGTTCAATCTCGCTGGACGCGGTGGGAGGCCGTCAAGGCATTGGAGACGATTGAGACATCCAACGCGACGACCGCTCTGCATGCAGCCTCGAAGGATCCAGACACACTTGTCCGTGTCTGGGCGATCAGTGCCTTGCTGAGTCGGGGCGATGTCTCAATCCTGGAGCAGGTGGAAAAGCTTCTCCCTCTCCCCCCGGACCCCCAGGTGATTAACCTCACCAGCCAATTGGGCATGGCCATTGGCCGGATCAGCGACGCACAGGCTATTCCCTCACTCACACGCCTGCTCAAATCCCCTGACGTCAACATTCGTCGAGGGGCAGCAGCCGCACTTGCTAACACGAGAGCTGGTGCTGCTATCAAGCCCCTCACGGGGGCGCTGTACGATGCCGACCGCGAAGTTCAATACCAGGCCGTTATTGGCCTTGCGGAAATCACAAACACATCGGGTCAGTGGGCGCCCTGCCATCAAACCTTCATTGAGAGCCCAGAACAATATTTGGCGCATTGGAGGGACTGGGCCAAATCTCAGACATGAAAGGCGCCGGTGAGGGTGGCATGTGGGCGGGCTGGCGCAGGCTTTACATGGGCAATGACCACAAATTTGCCCCTGCCTCGCCTCGTGAGTCCGGAATTTGCGGCAACAACCGCGGACCTCACAAAGGCGGGCTGGCGCAGAGCACGAATTGTGGGCTCTGCGTCTTGCCCGTGACTCAACACGAAAAACGTCACCATATCCGAATCCAGGAACGAACCGGAGCAGGAGGCTGAGCCGCAGAGTTGGGCTCGCTCTGTGCCAGCCGGCCGTCGCCTAACCGCATATATGGGTCTGCCGTGGCAATGCTGAGGGTCTGGGCGGGGCGATGCCCATCAGAAATGGAGAAGCTCCAGAAAAAGGGGAAGGCTTTGCGCATAGCAAGCGGCGACGCCGCAGGTCACGCCTTACCGCTCCAGGGCAATTTGGACAAGATTGACCCCCCCTCCAGCCACCGGCAACTTTAGAGTTCTCTTACCACGGTGCGCATTGTTCATCCAGGCGCTTTTTTAAGTGCCGCCTTTTGATGCGAGTGGAATCTTTTTTGGCCAGGCTGGAGGATGGCACGCGGCTTGCTTAACCTTGGGCGGCTTGTGGTCTGCGCGGGGATTGCCAGCCAGGATACGGCAAGATTTGCCCAGCACGAGACCGTATGCTGGCATCAAGGCAAGCGGGTCAGGCCGGTCGTGTAATGATGGTGAAGTGAGGAGACGATGATAACGAACGAAGCGGAAATACGCATTGCCCTTCAGGCGGTGTTGGTGAGTGTGCTGGCACTTTACGGTTTTTGGGGTTGTGCTTTGGTGGTGGTCTTTATTCTGCTGCCCTGGAAACCCATCTTGGCCGTGGGAGCGTATCTGGTTCAGCCGCTGGTGGACTGGCGGATACAAAAGGCGCGCATCCGGCATGAGAAAGGAATCGCCCAGATCGAGCAGGAATTGGATGCCTTGCTGCGGGCGCCGAAGACAGCGCCCAGAACCGCTGCGCCAGCTGCTGCCGTCAAGCCTGCCGCCCCGGCAAAGCCATCCCCTTGCCCGTTGCCGCGGCCCCTGGAATCCTTTAAGCCGAGGTTGGCAGCCGGCCCTTCCTTCCAGAATATGCCCGAAACCGCCCAGGACCTTTCCGCCACCCTGGCGATTCCACCCGTCATCAAAGACCACGTGCGCAACCTGCCGCAAGGGGTTTTCCACAATATGGATCTGGAAGTTGAAGAGGTCAAATTCCATGGGGACATGGCAGAGGCTTACGTGAGATTTCGAAGCCCCAACGTGGCCGGGTTGGTCATCCGCCAGCGTTATACACTGCAAAAGTCCGGAGACCACTGGCAGGTCGAGTCCCGGCAACCAGCCAACGGGGGAGGCAGGGCGCTGCCTCAACCTTCACCGGCCCGTGAAGCGCCCGCGCGGCTCACCTAATTCCGTTAAGAGGTCCCCCGGCTTTGCCGGGGAGGCAGTAGAAGTTTGACAATTCCGGAATGGGGGCCGGGCACAAGACCCCTCACCCGCCTGCGGGCCGAAGCCGAAGTTGCTTACAGCTCCCCAGTAACCCTTCGGCGGGCGTAGGCCCGGCGGCACATGGCCGCCACCCTCTCCCCAAGGGAGAGGGTAGGGAATCCCTTTCCTTCTCCCTTGGGGAGAAGGTGGCCGAGGGACGAGGTCGGATGAGGGGTTTTTCCCGACGGTGGCGATCCGGCCCCTTTGAGGGGCCAGCCACCGCAATGCCCCCGAAGCTGTGAAATTTTTGTTGTTTTCAATCTAAGGCAACACCTTTGGGGCCGATTCGAGTCGGTAGTGGAGGTCGAGTTGAGGTCTACTCACGGTGCCGGCAGGGTTTTGACTCCTTTTTCCGCGCTCTACCGCCCCCGCTGGAAGCGGGTAGGCACACTTCTCCTAGGCTGCCGGTTGCAGACTCACTTTCCACACCCGCCGGACCCAGATGGCCACATTGCAACTGAGGCAGGCCCAGGCGAGTTCGCTCCGCCCTTTCTTCAGCCCCCGCCGCAGGAACTTGCGCTGTCCGCGTTTCTCTTTCAGGCAGGCGTTGGAAAACTCTGCCACCTGCGACCGCTGCCGGTAAATCTGCCGATACTCATCGCGCTGCATCTTGGCGCGAAACGCCGCCACCTGCGGGTGTTCTTCGGTGCGAAAAACCAGGCGGCCGCGGGGTTGCTTCCCCGGACAACACTGCGTCCGCATTGGGCAGTTTTGGCAGTCGCTGGCGCGCGCAGCGTAACGCTTCTGTGTTGCTCCCACCAGCTTGCGGTTATTTTGGAAAACCAGAATTTTGCCCACCGGACAAGTGTACTGATTCTTCTGCGCATCGAAGACAAAACGGTCGGAGAAGAATTCCGGACTCACTCCCTGGCTCCGCAGCTTCCCCTGCGAACGGTCCTCGCCCAGCGACCCGATCAGTTCGCTGGGGCCTGGCGCCGACTCCAGAATGTTCTGCCGTGTCGTGTAACTGCCATCGACCAGCAATTGCTTCGGTGCCTGTCCGGTATTCTGTTCGATGCGCTGCCGGGCCGCCGCCAATTCCTGACAGTCCTCGCCGGACTGAATGAGGTCATAGCCCACGATCACGCCCTGCCGGCAATCGGTGGAGATCTGCGCGTTGTAGCTGGGTGCGAAGCCTCCATCCGCCTGCCGCATCTTGCGCGCCTCGGGATCCGTAATACTCACCCGCACCTGGGCTTGCTCGGTTGCCGCCTTCTCCGCCTGTTGCCGCTGCAACTCCGCCGCCGCCGCGCGCAACCGTTCCCGCCGCTCCATCGCCGCGCGCTGCTTCGCCTGACGGCGGGCGGCACTCGCTTCCTGACGCAACTGTTCATCCAGAGCCGCCAGATGCTCTTCCGCTATCTGCCGGCACTGGGCCAAGCGCTCCTCGCGCTGGAAACTGGCACGGCTGGCGTCGGCGTGGATTTTGGTGCCATCGTGCGCCACCCGCTCCAGATCCGCCAACCCCTCGCTCATCAGCACGTGCAACAGTTCCACAAACAGTTGGTCCAGAGCCGCCGCGTGCGCGGTGACGAAATCCGACAGGGTGTGATAGTTGATGCGCCCCAGCCCCAGCAGCCACTGGCAGCCCGGCTCGTACTGTGCCCACGCGTCCAAGGCCCGCGCCTCCCGCACCCCGCGACTCAGCGCGTACAGCCACAGCGCCATCACCACCCGCGGGTCCGAGCGGTCGCGCCCCGGCCGACCTTCCACCGCCTTGATGCCGGCGCAGAAACTTTCCACGCTCAGCGTCCCCAGCAAGTCCCAGATGGCCCGCGCGGGATGATCGGCATCGATCAAATGCTCCACATCGCTGGCGCGCCAGACCATCTGCTGGCGATCCACCCGCTTCAGGCGCGGCTTCCGTCGGTGGGGAGGAGGGGCGGGAGCCGGCGCCCCACGGGCTTCGCCGCTCTCGATCAGCACTCCCTGCTCAACGCTCATGCGGCCTCGTTTCCCGACGATGCGCGGGCCGGCGCCGAATCACCAGGGTGTGCTTGTCCTCCACCACCCATTGGATCTCCTCGCCCTTCTCCATCTCTAGGGCCTCAGCGAGTTGGGCCGGACACATCAGGTAAAACTGGCGGCTGCCCCCCGCCCGCTCGATCACTTGCACTTTGGAAAGGTATCCCATGGGGGCAGTATATAACTAGTGAAATTGCTAGTCAAGCAAAATGTCAAAAATTTCACAGCTTCTCCGGCTTTGCCGGAGGATAATTACGGGTGTCAAAACCGGCTCGCTTTTCATGAGGAATTTCCAATTGTTCCCCTGATTTCGCCGCATCTGGTCTCTGCCCTCGTTCTTATCGAGGATTGCTTCTGTAACTCTATCGCGCTTGTCACATCCAATATGTCTGAGTACCTTTGTGAAAGTGTGCACAAACTGCCGGGGTGAGTTTTTGTGCCAATCGCGCGGTTGTGTCCTGCTTTGAATGTAGCGCCGCCCTTTAGGGCGGCATATGCCGGGCTCAACAGGCTGCGGAAAAACTCGTTTTGAGCCCCCAAAGGGGGCTGAATCCGTAGGTGCCCTAACGGGAAATCAATGACTTACGGGTTCAGCGGGAGCCCTTTCTGGTCCCTAAGAGGGGATTTTCCGCAGCCTCTCAAGCGCGGCGCTGCGCCGCAAACCAAGACACTCCGAGCGTGCCGAAACATTGCCACCGGCAGGCAGACCGTGTAGGATAAATAATTCTCATGAACCCGACCTGTATCCCGTACACCCACGTTCCGCACTCCAGCGCCCTGCTCACCGATTATCTTTACCACTATGACCGGGTCAGCCACTTTTATAACGGTTCGCCGCACAATCTGCGCAGCTACCAGGACGTCGCCGCGCAACTCAGCAAGTTCACCCTGGCGCGCCGGGAGATTGCCGATGTCCTGGAGCGGCAGAACCGGGCTTTGGGGTGTTCCGAGCCGACTCTCGAGAATATCGCGCGACTCCGTGAGCCGGGAGGCTACGCGATTGTGACAGGCCAGCAGGTGGGGCTGTTTTCCGGTCCGGCCTTCACGCTATACAAGGCCCTCACGACGGTGCGGTTGGCGCAGTCGCTTACCGAACAGGGACTATCCTGCGTGCCCGTATTCTGGTTGGCGACGGAGGATCATGACCTGGAGGAGGTTGCGCAGAGCGCCACGCTGGACGAGGAGTACAACCTGCTGCCCCTGCGGGATTCCGGCCAGCGCCCTTCGCCGCGTTCGCCGGTCGGTGAAGTCCGGCACACGGCGGAAATTTCCGTCGCTCTTGATCAAATGGAGGCGGCCCTGCCGGAGGGTGAGTCGCGCTCCCGCCTGCTCGGCGACTTGCGAGATTGCTATGTCCCCGGCGCGACCTGGGGGCAAAGCTTCGCGCGATTCATGACTCGCTTGTTCGGCCGTTGGGGCGTGATTCTGATGGACCCGCTGGAAGAATCCGTGCACAGGCTGAGCTCCGGGATTTATGAGCAAGCGATTGGCAAGGCGGCGGAACTGCGGGCGGGCGTTTTGGAAGGCTCGCACGCCCTGGTGCAGCATGGCTATCACGCCCAGGTGCACGTGGTGGAGGATTCCACGCTGGTTTTTGTGGCCCGGCACGGTGACCGGCTGGCGTTGCACCAGCGGGACGGCAAGTTCCTGCTCGAGGGGCGTGAGGAAATTCCCCGCGCCGAACTCGAGTCCTTGCTCGCCGCCCATCCCCTCGACTTTTCGCCCAATGTGCTTTTGCGCCCGCTGGTTCAAGATTCGCTGCTGCCTACCCTGGCTTATGTGGCGGGCCCTTCCGAACTGGCTTATCTCGGCCAGGCGCGGTCGCTTTACGCGGCGATTGGCCGTCCCCAGCCGGTGATCTTTCCGCGTGCGGCCTTCACCCTCTTCGACGCGCGCAGCGAGCGTTTGATGGAAAAGTACAAGCTTGGCCTCGATGATGTGTGGCAGGGCGAGGAACACCTGAGCCATAAAATTGCCGCCACCGGATATGCGGAAGGGTGGTCGGAGCATTTTGACCAGAGCGAGCGCGAGCTTGAGCAACTCCTCAACCGCCTGCATGGTGATATCGAAAAGCTTGATCCCACCCTGCTGGATACTCTCCACCATGCCCAGGAGAAGATGAAGTACCAGATGGAGCGGTTGCGGGGCAAGCTGGCCCGAGCGGCGCTCGGGCGCTCGGATCTGCTAGTCCGGCACTCCCAGGCCCTCTCGCGATTCTTGTTCCCCCACAAAGATTTGCAGGAACGCCGCGCCGGCGGTGCGTACTTTCTGGGTCGTGCCGGCGACGAACTGCTTGACCGGTTGCTCCCCCAGATTCAAGTCCACTGCTCGGATCATCAAATCTTCAAGTTTTAAGGCCTCTCCCCGGCCGCAGGCCCACGCGCCAGCAGGTGGGACCCCGATTTATCAGGGCAGGTTGCCGGCGCTACGAAAATAGACAGACCGACATAGATGTATGCGCATTCGGCTGTAGCGGCGGTCTCCGACCGCTGTCGTCGATCGGAGATCGACGCTACAACCCCGGCGCTCAGAGAGCCCCGCTACAGATCAGTGCGCACGAACCTATGTCGTTCTGTTTAGTCCGTTGCTCGATTGAGCAATGCTCAGTAGAAACAATTCCCTCAACCTTTCATTGCAAACTGCCGATGACCGCAGTAGGGGAGTCTGTCCGCGGGTACCTTGCCGCCTCCCCCCTAATGTGGGGTATCGGCGGGATTTGACTTGCGGATGAAACAATTTGCGTTATAGGGTGGATGAGGAGTCTTGGCAGACTATGAAATTGGCAACTGCCGCCGTAGACCTGGAAGCAATTCCCTCAACCTTTCATTGCAAACTGCCGATAACCGCAGCAGGGGAGTCTATCCTCTGGTACCGCGCCGTCTCCCCCCTAATGTGGGGGATCGGCAGAACGTGACCTGCGGATGAAGCAAATCATCCGGAGGGATGAAAATTCCACCACCGAGGGGGCTTGCCCGCCGGTGGGGGAGCCCATTGGTGAAGACGGTGCGGCCCCTTCATGGCTGGACTTAGTTTGGGGGTGCGTGTCCGTAGCTTGAAACCTACGGCTACTCACGGTTTTCCCCTTCGGGGAACAGGACCGCGTAACGCCAAAGGAGGAACAATGTCCGCCGCCAACCTATTGAATCAAAAGCCGACGGTCGGGGACCGCCGCAACAGCAGGTTGAAACTGGACCACTCCGCACACCTTTAAAAACTTGACAACGGGTAGTCTGGTATAATCCTGAACTGCAACGAGTGGGGCATGCAGATCAGGAGGGGGCATCATGAATACTCGTTCTGCGCTCGATCTCATCAACCGCGATCGCGCCGTGTATGAGATATCGGACAGCGGCGGGATCGTTCTAAAAAACCCTCAAAAGTTCATCGCACAAACCTTGGATTTGCTGGTCTGGAACGCCGTTTTCACGGAAAACGACGAAGCCCGCAGCCTGGCGCGCTGGATTATCCGCCGCGCCGGCTTGGAGCTGGGCGTTATCCCTTCATCGATTCAGGGCCTCTACGAAGCACGGGGACGAAAGGAGGTAGGCGGCTTTACGGTGCCGGCCATCAATGTCCGGGGCCTGAGCTACGATGTGGCGCGAGCGGTTTTTCGCGCCGCGCTGCATTTGAAGGCGGGCGCCTTCATCTTTGAGCTTACCCGCGCCGAAAGCCACCTGACGGATCAAAAGCCCTCCGAATACGCGGCCGTGGTGGTGGCTGCCGCGTTGAAGGAGGGTTATGAGGGCCCGATTTTCATTCAAGGCGATCATTACCAGGTCAACGCCAACCGCTTTGCCAGGAACCCCGAGGCCGAACTGAAGGGAATATGTGATTTCGCCCAGGAATCCGTCGCCGCGGGCTATTACAATGTCGATATCGATGCCTCTACGCTGGTCGATCTCAGCAAACCGGGAGTGCGCGAGCAACAGCGCGCCAATTTTGAAACCACCGCCCGGCTTGCCGCTTACATCCGGTCGATCGAACCCCGGGGCATTACCATTTCCCTGGGCGGGGAGATTGGGGAAGTGGGGAAGCGGAACTCCACGCTTGAGGAGTTGACCGCCTACATGGATGGTTTCCTCGCCACCCTTTCCAAGCATGCCGGCAAGAAGAAGGGGCTTTCCAAGATCAGCGTCCAGGCCGGAACCACGCACGGGGGTGTGGTGCTTGCCGATGGAACCGTGGCGCAGGTGGCCATCGATTTTGACATCCTGCACAAACTCTCGGAGGCGGCCCGCGACCGCTACGGGATGGCTGGGACGGTTCAGCATGGCGCCTCCACTCTGCCTGCCGATGCCTTCCATAAGTTTGCAGAGTGCGAAACTGCGGAGGTCCATCTCGCCACGGAGTTCCAAAATTTGATTTACGAGAACGCCAGCTTCCCGCACGATCTCAAGGACGACATTTACAAGTACCTGCGCAAGACCTTTGCCGACGAAAAAAGACCGGAGGACACGGACGCGCAGTTCATTTATAAGGTTCGCGAGAAGGCGTTTGGCCCGTTCAAGCGAAGATTCTGGGAGCTTGCTCCCGAGGTGCGAACCCGGATCGGGCAGGATTTGGAGCGCAAATTTGTTTTCCTGTTTGAACGGCTGAATGTGCCGCGCACCGCGGAGCTCGTCAAGAAGACGGTGACGCCGGTGGCGGTGCTTCCTCCCGCGCCGGCCGCCCTGGCGGGAATTCTTAACCACGTGCCCGCCCCAATTTAGGAAGGCAACGCTCCGGAAACGGCATGGGCGTCCTGCCCGTGCCCGGTCACGGCCAAGATGGCCGGGGCACAGCCAGTGACACCACGACCCGGCATCCGGAAGCGATTGATGACGCGAGGATCTATGGCATCGCCCGAACCCGTCAGAGGGATTTCCTCCCCACGGTCCGTTGCTCCACTGCACACCGCCCATATTGAAACCCGTCTCCGGGTGGAATTTAAGGACATCACAAGTCTTGTGCAAAGGGTGGTGACCGAATCGGGGACGCAAAGTGGAACCTGCTTCCTTTTCGTCCCCCACACCACTGCGGCGATTTTGATCAACGAGAATGACGATCCCGCTTTGCAAAAGGACCTTGATAATTTCCTGAAGACTTTAGCGCCCCGTGACGGCGCCTATCACCATAACGACGGCAACTGCGATGCGCACCTGAAGGCGGCGGTCATCGGGAATTCGAAATCGCTGCTCGTCGAAGATGGGCGCCTGGTCCTCGGCCGCTGGCAAGGGATCTTCCTCTGTGATTTTGACGGTCCACGCCGCCGCGAGCTAAAGATTAAAGTCGTGCGCGATTGAAGGCCGCGCGCCGATTCGTTTTTCCGTAGGGGCGGCCCTTGTGGCCGCCCTTGGGCAACCACGAGGGTTGCCCCTACGATGTTTCGGGGCATCGCGACCCATGACCACCATTCCCAACGCAGCGATGACCACTCTTGGCGTCTACGTTCAGGTCCCTTTTTGCGCCTCCAAGTGCAGCTTTTGCAATTTCAGCTCAGGCGTGGAGCGGAGCACCGTCTTTGGTCAATACACGCGCATGCTCCAGCGAGAACTGGAAAGCTGGCCGGATTCCTTTGCGGCCCGTGGCATCTCCCCGGAAATCCTCGCGCTTCCTGTCGATTCGATTTACATGGGCGGCGGTACTCCGGCTTTGCTGGGAGCAGAATCGCTGGAGCGGGTCGTTCGCGGCCTGAACGATCGTCTGCGCTGGGGCGGGGAATTAGAGTTCACCCTGGAAACCACTCCCGGGTCGGCAGACCTGACTCTGCTGGGCGCCTTGCGCGGCATGGGGGTGAACCGGCTGAGCATCGGCGCGCAAACTTTTGACGACCGGGAGCTGCGCGCGGTGGGCCGTTTGCACTCGGCCGACGACACCTGCGAGCTGGTGCGCGAGGCGCGTCAGGCGGGTTTCCAAAACATCAGCCTGGATTTGATTGCCGGCCTTCCCCACCAGACGGAGGCCTCTTTTCGCGGCAGCCTGGAAGCTGTGGCTGCCTTGCGACCGGAGCATGTGTCGCTCTACCTTTTTGAGGTTGATGAAAAAGCCGGCTGGGGAAGGAGGTGGTTCACGGCGGGAGCCGTTACCAGGCCGCCGCGGTGCCGGGCGATGAATTCATGGCCGACGCCTATGAATCCGCCTGCGCCTTCCTCGCGGGTCAGGGCTACGCACAATATGAGATTTCCAACTTCGCCCTGCCGGGTTTTGCATCGCGTCACAATCAGAAGTATTGGCAGCTTGCGCCTTACCTGGGCTTGGGCGCGGGGGCGCATTCGTTTGACGGAGCGCGGCGGTGGTCCAATCAAGTGAATGTGCAGGTTTACCTGGAAAAATTGGAGGCGGGCGAATCACCCATCGACGAGTTGCGCACCCCGACCGTGGAAGAACAGGTGGAGGAATTTTTCTTCCTGGGCCTGCGGCAAGCGGAGGGCGTCGATTTGAATTGCGCCCGGGAGCGTTGGGGAGAGGGCTGCATCGCAAGCTGGGAAGACAAGATTCAAGCCCTCGTGGCGGACGGCTGGGTGGTGCGCGATGGAGATCATTTGCGCATGGCCCCCCATGCCTATCTTGTCTCCAATGAGATTTTTCAGGAATTCGTTTCCGCGTGAGAGGTTCTCCCCACCCGGGGTGGACCTATTGAGCCGATTGGAGCGTGAAAATTTATGCCAGCAGCGATTGTAGATTTGCGCAGCGACACCGTCACCAAGCCCTCCGCCGCCATGCGCAAGGCCATGCATGACGCCGAGGTGGGGGATGACGTCTATCGCGAGGATCCCACGGTCAATCGCCTCCAGGCGCGGGCGGCGGAAATCTTCGAGCGCGAAACGGCCCTGTTTGTTGCCTCCGGAACCATGGGGAACCAGACGGCCATCAAGGTTCTCACCCGCCCCGGGCAGGACGTCATTTGCGAAGACCGCTGCCATATTTACAACTTTGAAATGGGTATGCTTGCGGCTTTCTCCGGAGTCGTGCCGCGCACCCTGCACGCCGAAGATGGAATCCTGACCTGGGAACTGATTGCCCCGCACATCCGCGGCCGGAACGACCATCGGGCCCACACCGGGCTGATCGAGCTTGAAAACTCCTCCAACCTGGCGGGCGGGTCGGTTTATCAGCTCGCGAACACCCATGACGTCGTTGACCGCGCGCACGCCGCCGGCTTGCCGGTGCATCTCGATGGCGCGCGAATTTTCAACGCCAGCGTGACCCTGGGGAAGTCCGTGGTGGAGCTTACCCGGAAAGTCGACTCGGTGATGTTCTGCCTTTCCAAGGGGCTGGGCGCCCCGGTGGGATCCATGCTGGTGGGCAGCAAGGAATTTATTGAGCAGGCGCGCATCATCCGCAAGATGCTGGGCGGCTCGATGCGGCAGGCCGGCATTCTGGCCGCCGCCGGCCTCATCGCGCTGGAGGAGGGACCGAAGCGGCTCGGCATCGATCACGCCAATGCGCGGTTTCTCGCCCAGGAATTGGCGGCGATTCCCGGAATCAAGATTGATGCCGCCAAAGTGGTCACCAACATCCTGTTCTTTGACGTTTCCGCAACGGGCTTTTCGGCCCATGAAATCTCCAAGCGGCTGGCGGCGCAAGGCATCCTGGCGAACGCCTCGAGCCCGCAACAAATCCGCATGGTGACCCACCTCGACGTGGATCGCGCCGGCTGCGAGCGCGCCCTGAAGGTCCTGCGCGAAATCGTTTCCCCTCGGCATGCCGTGGCGTCGTGAAGGCAACCCAGCCGGATGATCGGCAGTGTCCCAATTTGAACGTAGCGTCAACCTTGAGGTCGGCACGCGCTGGCGTAGAGGCGAGTTTACCTCGCCATGGCGGCGTAAAGCCGCCGCTACTGCCCGCTGGCCGCAAGGTCAGCGCCGCGGAATTTCCGCATTTCCGATGGGCGGCCCCCAAACCGGACCCTCAGCGATGATACCGCAGACCAGATGTACGGTATGGCGACTAGTCTCCTTAGCGAAAATGCCTCGGCCCGTTACCATCCTGCCGGCCCCAAAAGTCACCCGCTTGGGCCGAGGCATTTCCGATCAAGGCTAGCGACTTACAGGCCAAGTGCCTGTTGGCTGGGGCGGCCGGAGTCCTAATAGGCGGATCAACTCTATGATTGGGTGGCGCATACTTTGTCTCTCATGTGTGCGCCTGCGGCCATGTCACGTTAGGAATATCGATAGATTTCTTTTACGTCCTTTCGGCGTCTCCTCTTGACTGCGCCGATGCCGCCCGCCAAGCATTTCTATAGGCGGAATCACCCAGTGCGAGGCGTTGCAGGGCGACACTGGAGTCGCATACATAAAAGCCGATGTATACGCCACCCGCGAAGAAGGGTCTTGGGGTTCTCCCGAGGAACAAAGCTGGCCGTTCCGTGGCCTGTGGAAGCACCTGGCCCTTCAAACCCGAGTGCATTGCGTTCAGCGGTGGTCAGGTATATTCTATCGGTCGGGCAAAAAGCCCATAATGGAAATTCCAGATTATTTCGAGTTTGCGCGACCTGGAGGGGAACCGGCGTAAGATGACTTGCGCCTGATCGGTAGTATCGGAGACTCGAAGGATTGGATTTCCAAAGCAAAGGACGAACGCCGAGAAGGGCCGGTGGTGGCCGAGTGGACCGCACCCTCAACGCCACTTTATATCAGGAGCGAGAATTATTTCGAACAAGGCAGGATACAAGAAACATGCTTGAACTGCTTTTTGTTCATGGTCTGAGCAACGGCAACTACAGGCTGCAAAGCGGGCGGGACTAGACGGTTGAGTAAGCGGCGAGACTGCGAAGCTGTACCCCGCGCGGTTTCTCGATCTACCAGAAAAGGAGGGAAGACATGAAGCCTTCCATGGTGCTTTTGCTCGCGGGTGGGCTGGTTGCCGTGCTGTTTCCCGTATCGAGCTTGCGAGGACAGGTTACCTTCCCCGGGCCTGAACTCCTGGGGCGTCCCACGGATCAGTCCGTGACGGTAAACGTCGTGGCCAACACGGCCATCCAGGCGTATTTCGAATACGGCACGCAGTCTGGAGGAGAAAACCAAACCAGCGCCACTTCTGGAACCCCCGCCAGCCCGCTTTCTACAGCCGCCAATCTGCCCCTTGTGGCCGTCATCAGCGGTCTCGAGCCCGATACGCAGTATTACTACTACATGGTCTACCGTCAGAGCCCTACGTCCTCCTGGACCACCAGGCCGGAGCACTCCTTCCACACGGCAAGGTCCCCGGGCGACACGTTTGCGTTCACGGTAACTTCTGATTCTCATATCAACATCGAGTTTGGCAATCCCGCCTTGTTTCAGCAAACCTTGAAGAATATTGCCGGTGAGAGCCCTGACTTTCACCTCGACCTGGGCGACACGTTCGCGATGGACGACGGGTGTATTCAGCCCTGTACCAACGTGACGACCCAGGCGCAAGCGAATAGTAGCTACCTCAATATACGAACCAATTACTTTAGTCTGATCAGCCCTTCGGTGCCAATATTCCTAGCTCTGGGAAACCACGAGCAGGAAGAGGGCTGGCACATGGAAGATGCGGGCTTCGCAGTCGAACCGCCCATCATGAGCGCCAACGCGCGCAACGAGTATTTTCTCAATCCCGATCCTTTGCTCAGTTCTTTTTACACGGGCAACACCGACACTACTTATACGGGCATCACGACCAGTAGCGACCACACGATTCAGGACTACTACGCCTGGACCTGGGGCGATGCGCTCTTTGTGGTCATTGATCCTTATTGGTATTCGACCACCAAGCCCTATGTCGGAGATGAAGGAGGAGGAGAAAGCAGCACTCCGGGGTCCGGTAACCGATGGGACTGGACTTTAGGGCTGACGCAGTACCAGTGGCTCCAGCAAACGCTGCAAGACAGCACGGCCCCGTTCAAGTTTATCTTCGCTCATCAGGTAGCCGGAGGCTTGGACGACTATGGGCGAGGCGGCGCCTACGCGGTCCCTTACGTCGAGTGGGGAGGGGACAACGATGACGGAGTGACCTGGGCATTTAATACGAATCGGACGGACGTGAACGATCTATGGACTGTCCCCGTTCACCAGTTGCTCGTTAACAACCACGTGACTGCCTTCTTCCACGGACATGACCATGAGTACGCCCACGAGCAGCGCGATGGTGTCGTGTATCAGGAAGTCCCCATGGCTGCCGATGCAACCTATGGCTACGGGTTCCAGCAATATACGGTGGATGGTGTGTATACGCTCAAGGTTCTCCCTAACTCCGGCCATCTTCGCGTGACGGTTGATCCCATTAATGGTGTGACCGTCCAATACGTCAGAGCGTCTCTCGCGGCCGCCGGTGGGACCAACGGAGCTATCGCCGATTCGTACAACATACCTGTGCCGGGAAACTCGGGTTCACCAGCCGTTTCATCGCTGGCACTGAATCCGACAACCCTGGTGGGCAGCGGCGTCTATTCGACCGGTACGGTGACGCTGAGCGGCCCAGTTCCTTCAACCTCAAGCGGCGTTCAAGTTACCCTGGCGAGCAGCAATCCCAACGCCGCGACGGTTCCGTCTCAACCCATTTCGATCCCTGCCGGTTCCACGACGGGGACGTTTACCGTGACTTCTCAGCAGGTTACTTCCTCCACTACCACGCTGATTACGGCAACGGCCACCGCCAATGGCTCGGGCTCGGCGCAAGCAACGCTGACGGTGAATCCTGCGGCCACCGGCCTCACCTCCTTGACCGTGAACCCGACGACCGTCGCGGGCAGCGGCGCCACCTCGACCGGCACGGTAACCCTCAACGGTTACGCCCCGGCGGGCGGTCAGCTCGTGACGCTCACCAGCAGCAACACCGCCGCGGCCACCGTGCCGGCCAGCGTGACAGTTCCCGCGAACTCCACTTCAACCACCTTCGCGATAACGTCTCTTTCCGTCACCTCGCAGGCAACGGTGACCATCACCGCCGCACTCAGTGGAGCAAACAGCGTCACCGCCACGCTGACGGTCAATCCGCCCCCGAGCTTCACTCCGGTGCGAACGAATTCCGGTGGACCGGCATACACCGATTCTCTCGGCCAAAAATGGACTGCGGATACCGGATACTCGGGCGGCGGCCCCTACTCGACGACCCACACGATTACGAATACCCCTGACCCGACGCTGTACCAAACCTCGCGTTACGGGGCGTCCTTCAGCTACACCATCAGCGCGCCGGCGGGTAAGTATTCGGTAACCCTCAAATTCGCCGAGCCCGTCTGGTCGGCCAAAGGGAAGCGCGTGTTCAATGTAGCGATCAACGGTACGACCGTCCTTTCCAATTTCGATATCTTCGCCGCTGCAGGGGCCGAGTTCAAGGCAGTGGACGAGACATTTTCCGTGACCTTGACCGGTAGCGGCACGATCACCATCAAATTCACGACGGGGTCGGCCGGCAATCCTCTGGTCAACGCCATTCAGGTGGTTGCGTCCCCCTAGGATTCTGTTGGTCACGGAACTTTTGGGAACATGATTGAGGTCCTGCCAAGGGCAGCTTCAAAGGTGGAAGTAACTGCGGCGGCGAGAGAGGCGAACCCGAGAGCTGGCCGCCACGGTCAACGCAGTTTTGACCGTGGGATTTTTTCTGTGCGTGCCCATGTTTCAGCGGCACGGTTGCGTCCCAGGTTGAAGGGAGATCCTTGATCGACACAAGAGGGTAGCCACGGTCAATGCAGTTTTGACCGTGGGCTTTTCCCACGCCTGTCTCCAGAATGCGACGGTTTGATTGCGGGCAAGGTGCAAGATAATCCACTCGTCAACGCAAGGACCCACGGTCACAACTAAAGTGACCGTGGCTACCCCTCGCAACTCGCGAATGCGCGCGGTGGGAATATGCATCGGCCGATTATACCCGCGCAGGGGCCAATCGATGGGTGAGCGTGGTAGCGTGGAGGTAGCGCAGTTCAGCTTCCTCCGCGGTTCTTAACATGCGAACATGAACCATGTTAATAACATTCAAATGCGAAACGTGACGGGCGCACTAAGAGCCGCAGAGGAGCGCCAACAACGCACACCTCTGCGCTAGCCCGCTCGGGGTTGATCCTGGACGCCTCGGAAGTCCCATCCGCTCATGGGGACAGCGGGCAATTCCTGCCGGGACGTTCCGGCCGCCCGCCCCGAGGGGAGAAACATCGGACAAAAAGGACCTAACCCATCAAACTGGGGCCTCACCGTCGGCCCCCAGGGTTGAAGGTGTCCGCCCCGGTGTAAAAGAGCATCATCTCTGCCGGTTTGATGAGCAGCGGCCCCATCGGCGGGGACGCGGTGAAAAACTCTATAGGAGTTTCTATATGCAGTGATTTTCTCGTCGGCGATTCAATTTCGTTGGTGGTTCCGAGCAGAATGACACCATCGCATTCTGAGCCGGAGCCGCTTGATGAGTGATCGCCGTTGCCCTTACTGTCAGCAAGTTTTTCAGCCTGCACCCTATCATCCGCAACAAGTCGTTTGCAGCCAGCCCGCGTGCCAGCGGCGCCGCCGCCGCGATTATCACCACGCCAAGATTCGTTCCGATCCCCTCTACGCCGATACCGTGTCACGTAGCCGGAAAAAGTGGCGTGACGCGCATCCCCACTATCAGCAGCAGTATCGGGAGGGGCACGCGGAAGCGGTCGAGCGGAACCGCCAACAGCAGCATGTCCGTGACCAACGTCACCGCCTCCAGCATCTTGTAAAGAACAACTTGGCTCTCAACCTAAGGCATTCTCCTGCCGAGGTTTGGCTGCTGGGCCCGACCGCCGATGATCTTGTAAAGAACAACTTGGCCGATTCCCAACTCTTGATTCTTCAGCCAAGTAGCCTTCCTCGCCGGGTGCCTCCTGCGGCTTGTAAAGAACACCCCTCTGGTCTTGCCCCCGGCGTCAGCTTATAACCGCAATCATGCTCAAGAGTGATCAGATCAACGAAATTCATCGTCTCGCGGGGGGCGAGCATTGGTCGGCGCGTCGCATCGCCCGCCAACTCCACCTGGCTCCCCGCACGGTTAAAAAGTATCTGGCGACACCCGCGCCCTTGCCGGTGCATCGTCCTCGTTCCAGCAAGCTCGATGCTTTCAAGCCGTTCATCAGTGAACTGTTGGAACAGGACTCGCACGCCCCTGGGGTCGTCATCCTGCAGCGCCTGCGCGCGACTGGCTATACCGGCGGGCACACCATCCTGGGCAGCTACCTGGGGCGCATGCGTCCCTCCCGCTCGACTCCGCGTGCCTTCGTGCGCATGGAACCCTCCCCCGGCGAGCGCTTCGAGATCGACTGGGGCCACTTCGATGCGCTCGATTATCAGGGCGACAAGCGCAAACTCTACGCCTTCTGCCTGATCGAGGCCCACAGCCGCATGCTCTACGTCGAGTTCACTCACAGCCAGAGTTTCGAAACCTTTGTGCGTTGCCATCAGCATGCCTTCCAGGCCTTCGGCGGAGTAGCTCGCGAATGTTGGTACGACAACCTGCTGACCGCCGTCGCCGAACACGATGGCCGTCTGGTGCGCTTCCAGCCGCGCTTCCTTGCCTTCGCCCGTGAATACGACTTTTACCCTCGTGCCTGTAATCCCGGCGCGGGCTGGGAAAAAGGCAAGGTGGAAAAGAGCGTCGCCTATCTCCGTTCCAACTTTTGGCCCCTCCGTTCTTTCTCCGATCTTACCGACGTGAATCGTCAAGTGCGCCAATGGCTCGCGGAAACAGCCAATGTTCGGCTGCATCGCGAAACCCGCCAGCGCCCCTGTGATCGCTTCCGTCCCGACACCCTGCGGCCTCTGCTGGCTCTGGCCCCCGACTACCGCGACACCGCCGCGGTCTTCGTCTACAAGGATCTGCGCTGGCATTTTGACGCCAACCGCTACTACGCTCCCCCTCGCTACATCGAACAGCATCTGATCGCCAAGGCCGACGCTGCTTCCGTCACCCTTTATGATCGGCAGGGTGTGGAAATCGTCCGTTATCTCCGCTGTTGGCGGCGCGGCCAGACGCTCGGCGGGGAACGCTTTCACGCCGAGTTGCTCGCCCAGCGTCCCGCCGCTCGCTGCTCGCAAGCGCAACAACGCCTACGCACTCTCCTCCAGGGGGTCTGCCCGCCCACAAGCTTAGAAGCCTTCTTGCGCGGGCTGGCTGACTCCGACCGTGCACTGTTCCGCCAGATGGAGGAACTGCTCGCGCTGTTCCGCGCTTATCGCCCCGAGCAGGTGGCCGCCGCCCTCGAAAAAGCCCTTGCCGCCCGCGCTTTCGGCGCCGCTTACGTGGCTCATCTCTTACACCAAAGCGCGTCGCCGCGGGAGCCGCAACCGCCTTTACAGCTCCGCGATCCGGAACTCAATCAACTCACCACCGACCCGTTATCCCTGCTCGACTACGATGCCTTCATTTTGAAAGCCCGAAAGGAGTCTCCCGATGACCCTGCCCGAGAAACTGAGCCAACTTCGCCTGACCACCATGGCCCAAAACCTGGAGACGATGACGAGGGAGGCAGCGGCGCAAAATCTTAGCTTCGCCGCCGCCCTGGAACGTCTGGCCGATCTGGAACTCCAAGCCCGCCACGGCCGCGCCATCGAGCGCCGCTTCCAGCTCTCACGCCTCCCCGCGCAGCCCACCCTCGACCAGTTCCACTTCGCCCATCACAAATCGCGGCAACAGGCCAGGAACCGCATCCTCCACCTGCTCGACCTCGACTTCTTAAAACAAGGCACCAGCGTGGTCATCATCGGTAATCCCGGCGTGGGCAAAACCTTCTTGGCGCAGATCCTCGGCTGGCGCGCCTGCCAAGCCAACGTGCGCGTGCTCTTCACCACCGCCATGGAGATGCTTAACCAGTTGCTCGCTTCCCAAGTCGATCACTCACTGGTCCGCAAGCTCAAGGTCTACACCGAACCCACCACCTTGATCGTCGACGAACTCGGTTACCTGGCGCTTGACCAGCAGACTTCCAACCTGTTCTACCAGGTCATCTCCACTCGCCATGGTCAAAAGCGCAGCACGATTATTACGACCAATACCGCCTTCTCCGAATGGGGCAACATCCTCTACAACACCACCATTGCCGCCGCCATTGCCGACCGGCTGGTGGAAAACTCCGAGATCTTTCTGCTGGGGGGAGAAAGCCTGCGTAAAGCTCAGAAGAGCCCGCCCCCTCCCGCTTCCTGAAGGCGGGTTCTTCTCAGGCGCCGCTCTGTGCGATAGCCCATCACCGGAGGAGTCCGGCGGGCGAACCCCTCAACGGCGCTGCCGATGGGGCGGGGGTGAAACTACCCCCGCTCCCTGCTTGCCACCATGTTCAACTTCAGCGCCAATCACCTGTTCTTGCTTTCGCGGAAGGAGTACCGGTCGTGTGCGGTGTTGCTCTTGCTCGACCGCGACACCCAGCGTGTTTATCGATTGCATGACTTCACCAAGTCCCACCACCTCGTGCCTGGCCAGGCCTATTGCGTGGCGGGCAAAGTCAATAGCGCCGATAAATTCTACCTGGTGATCGAATCGGTCCGACCCGACACCAAGCACGCCCGGTCCTCCACATCTCCCCTTCCTTCTGACGGCGCAGGAGAGAATCCCTTGGCCTGAATCGCCCACCAGCAGACCAGCCCGGCATCCCCACAGCGCCTACGATTCGCTGCTTCCGCTCTCGTGTGCCCAGCCCTCAAAAATCACCCCGCCTGCTGCTCATCAAACCGGCAGAAGTGATGCTCATTTAAACCGGCGCGGACAGGTTGAAGGGCTGGAGTTTCTACATTTCCGATGGGGCGTCCCCCAAACCAGACCTTCAGCGATGTTACCGCAGACCAGATGTACGGTGTCGCGACAAACCGTCAAAGTGATCGCGAGTTGCGTGGAATCGAAACCATGATGGGGTGGCGCATTGGCCAGTGTAGGGGCGGTTTGCGAACCGCCCCGACGTTCGGATGGAACGTCGCGGGTGGCGCATACGTTGTCGTGTACGTATGCGACCCGAGGAGGAGGGCCGAACACCCCTCGGCCCTGCAAGGCACTCCGGCGCATACATTGAGGGATGGTGTATGCGCCACCCGTGCCCTAACCAACCGTTAGAACTATCGGCCAGGGTTTCTATTGTCAAAGCTATTGGTCCGTGGTATTCTAACGACAATTCCGCAACGGATGGCATAAAAGCTTATCTGGGCCGGAAGGGGCAAAAAACTGGTGCGGAGAAGCTTAGGACCGCGAACCCACGCGACTAAAAGAACTGACCGCGAAAAAAACCTGTTTGAGAGCCGGGATAATCTTAATAAAAATGGAGCCGCAAGGCTCCATTTTTGTTTTGCGCAGTACACATAGTAAAACTGATGAATAATAATTGGCAGGAAATAATCAAAAAGGCACTCGAACTTGGCGTCGAGACTTCGAAGGGCGCTGTCCCTGGCGCCAAGCTCCGGCAAATCATTGCTCGGATTGCACCCGAGTACAAGGAGCACTATCCGCCCGAGGGACATGAGTCCGAGAAATTCAGGGATTTCCTCGCTCGTTTTGGTTCATTGCTCACCGTGCTGCCACGTGACGGGCAGGATATCCTTGTTGCTCCATTTGACAAGCCGGAGCTACTCAACACGTCAGACACTGGGCAGACTAAGATCCGCGAAGATATCTTTGAAGCCTTCACACGCATCCCTCGAGAATCCCCCCCCATCGAACCGTGGTATGAACGGAACACCGATAGGATCAGGTGGGCTACAGCGGACGAAGACCTTCCGCCCACGGAGTTCGCTAAGATTCCCCCTGCGACTCTCGAACAAGAACTGGCAGATCGAAGGGCATTTGCCTCTTCCGAAGAGATCGATTCACAGATCAGGGATAGCCTGCTCGCCACGCTCCAAGACCACGCAGGCCTTTGGGGGTTCTCAAGAATTCTTAGAGAACACGGCCTCGCGCACAAATGGCATTTTTCACGATTTCGAGCGTTGGTCACTCGGATTAGAACATGGTGTACCAATGAACACATCGAGTGGCGCGAGGACTGGCTTCGCCCTGCAACTGGCCAGATAGGCCGCAATAAACCAATCAATCTATCCGAGTTGGTTAGTGGACCGCTGAACCCCGGCTTGCTCGAAGGGTTTATGAGGAATTTGAGCGACGAGGATTTGAAGCGGATTTCGGTCCCTCTAGACATTGTCCTTAAGCTTCTTCGAAAGTAAACCGGAATGGGAACAGCACTTCTTCTCGGCATGCCCGTGGGATATGTCGGGGCAGCAAGGAGCGTCATTTCAAAGGACGCAACCACAAATGGCATTTGGTCTGTCAAGTTTGTCCCGGCCCCTAGACGAGAAGCCGAGATATCACTTGCGATGATCAAGCAAGCCCAAGATATTGCAGCTCAACACGACGATACCCACATCCTTGGATTTTCCACCCAGAGCAATAGGAAGGAATTTGCAGACCAATTAAGTCCGTATTTTCGCTTCCGGTGGTTTAATCATGTCCTACTGAAGTGTTTAGGCAGCCCCGATCAGACTCCCTTCGTGAAGGCTCTTGCCTCCGATCTAGCAGAAGAGTTGGAATGGGCATCCCGTGTCAAGCCGGCGGACCTGAAGTCACCATTACTCTTGCCCGAAAGTTCCTTTATTCCAGCACGTAGGCACCGCGAAATATGGCGTCACGCGAGGGCATATGGTGATCCTCTGAATATAATTGGCGCTGAAAAGGCGATCAAAGGTTTCCGGAACGCTCATCATCGAAAAGTTTTTCACAAGAGCTTTCATTCGTACAAATGGGTCGACGAAAGCGATCGCATATACGACTCTGATGGACCAAGACACGGGGTCGCTCCCCCTCCGAGGGGATGGAAGTACTCCTTCAGAATCGAACCGGGTTTCCACTTTGACGTCACTCACGCTGACGGGCTTCCCTTTGCCTTGACCGACATAATCGGCAGGCAGAACCGAGTAAACGCTGGCGAGCATTTGAACGTCGATCCTCACGGATATATAATTTCGCAGCCGACAGCCAGTTCGCTAGCCACAGCTTAGCTTGGTAGCTATTGTCAGAGTTTATCTGATTGTGTGGTACGCACTAGACCCCGCGGATCACCTCTTCGAGGGCGTCAATAGTGTGCGGAATACATGCCGCTGGCCGAGTGTCCCGGATTCGCGCTGGAGTGGATTCGTCATTCTTTATCTGCCTTAAGAATTCTGCCATCTTCTTGTCAGTCAGCATCAGGTCAATATAAGGCAGATATGCCAGCCGTTCTGCATCGAAGTGGTCATTGGGTTCCGGATCAGGGCAGGCCCGCCGGACGCAAAGCTCTAGCCTTCTCTGAAGCCAAGTACCAGGACAATCGATGGGCTTTAGCGATCGCCCGAGAAATTCCTGATCTGATTCATTTGCGTTGAACAGTTCGCGGGCGACTTTACGCACACATACTTGAAAAACGTGGTACCAAGCATGTTCGTGCGTAGTCAATTTCTGCAGTTCTCCTCAGTTAAACCACTGATGGGCAATAGTTCAAGTAACGTAGCTCGCGGACCTATCTCTGCGGCCCCACCAAGAAACATATGAGCCATAGTTTGAGCGAAGTGCTTTGCATACTCAGGTATTGGAGGCAATTCCCCTCGCTCAGATCGCTCTTGTAGGAGAGCAAGCTGCTTTTCCAACTCGTTTAAAGCAGCGAGCCCTTTCTCAGGGGGGACTGGCACATTTGAGATATCCCGCACTCGTGCCTTCCCCTCCGGCGGCCCATGATGCTTTTCCGCCTCGGCCTCGAAGGTGGCTGCAGCGTACTCATGATTCAACAACTCGGAATAGAGTTCATTTTCGAGCAGCCCACGCAAAGCGCTGGCCTGCGCAGAGTTCAGGTAACCTGGGAGGATTTCCGTCCACCTAGGGATGGGGTCATTGGCGGCATCTATTCCTCTTACAAGACCTCGTTCTGCCAGTGCGCGGATGATCTCGCGTTCTAGAAAAGTCCTCGGGCCAGGCGAAATCCCCTCAGGGAGAGGCAAATCTGTGCGAATCGGCGCTAAGTCGGCAAGCACTTGATATTTTCCCTCACGGCGCTCTGCGTCATCGTACCGTCTAAGTTCGCTTGCCTGTGTTGACGTGAAGACAAGCACGCACCCACACCCCTTCCAAAAATCAACGAAAGAAGAGTAACGGTCGGGATATGCCCGTCGGGCCCTCTCCAACAGGTGTAGCTGCGGTGTGTCCAATGAAACCAGCATTTTTCTGCCTCCCGAAGGGGAACTGCAAAGCGTGCGCCCACGATACCTTTCTTAATTTTACACGCGGCGAAGATAAACCGAAAGCGCTAAGCCGAAGACCAAGGTCCCGCCTGTTCTTGAGGTCCCATACTCTTTGTTGCCTTGGCAGACGATCGCGGAATCAAAAGGACCGGTCGCTAAGCTTGTGTTTGCCGACGATTGAGTGTTTTAGAGATCCTGCATGGACAAAGGGTGCCAGCAATAGTCCACTTTGCTGTACGCCCTAAACACCAAAATGGCCGCGGGGGTGCTGCCGCTTCATTTCTGCGCTTCTTTCCGCGCTTGGATTTTCACGAGGGTTTCAAAGTAGTGCGTGCGGTAGCTGGGGTCATCGGGTTCCAGATTATAGGCGGTGCGGTACTCCTTGAGCGCGCCGTCGATATCTCCGAGCTTTTCAAGGGCATAGCCTAGGCCGTTGTGGGCGTCGGCATCGGTCTGATCGTGCCGGATGGCCTCGATCATTTCCACCCGGGCACGCTTCCATTCCCTCGCCATCAGGAAGGTAATGCCCAATTCCCGGTGCAGGTCGGAGTTTTCCGGGTCCAGATTCATGGCCTCGCGGAGAGCGGCCACCGCCTCGTCCAGCCGTGCCTGGGCGCGCAATTGGATCGCCTGCTGGACTAGTCGCTCCAATTGGGCTTTCTGGGCGGCCTGGGCGGTGGGATCGCTCTCGGCCGAGGCGGGCGGCGTATCTGGTACCGGGCCGATCCGGACCTCCGTGTTGGCCTTGGGCGAGATGAAGAAAGCTGCCTCCGGCTTGTCCGGGCAGCGCACGTGAAGGTAATGATCGCCGGGGTCGACATTCTCCAGAATGAGTTTTCCCGCCGCGTCGGTCGAGCCCGCCGTGTCCGCGTCCAAATCCACCCGGCACCCCGCGTGTCCGGCCTGGATGATGACCCTGGCGGTAAGGGTCTGGCGCTCGTGCGCGGATGCACCCCCCCACGCTGCGGCGAGAGCCAGGCACCAGCATAAGTATTTGAACCTCTTCCGCAAAACTTGCCTCCGTCCGCTTCCTGCGCGGCGCCCGGGGGCACGCCCCATCCCCCGATTCCGCGCATTAGCTTAGCACGGTTGCGAGCCCCGGGGCGGGAGCACGCCGACAGAGCACGCCGATTTCTTGACGGCCTCCGTGTTGTGTTATAGCCTGATTTATGGGCGATTGTCAGGGATATCCATCTTTGCCCGGGACCCAGGTGGGCCTTCAGCGCATTTCCACTAGCATTTTGAATGGCAGTGCCCCGGCCCTACCGGCCAAGAGTTTGTCATGCCCGAGATAGATCATGGCTTCGTGGAAAAGATCCTTGCGGGTGACCGGCGCGCCATTGCCCGTGCCTTAACTTCCGTGGAGAATCACGACTCCGGGGCCGTTCCGCTGCTGCGCGAGTTGTTTCCCAAAGCGGGCCGCGCGCGGGTGACGGGGCTCACCGGTTCGCCCGGAGCTGGAAAGAGTACGCTGGCGGAAAAGCTGGCGGAGGAGTACCGCCGCCAGGGGCGGCGCGTAGGAATTCTGGCGGTCGATCCCACCAGCCCTTACTCGGGGGGCGCCATCCTGGGCGATCGCGTGCGCATGCAATCACTCTCGAACGACCCGGGCGTCTACATCCGCAGCATGGCGACGCGCGGGCAGCTGGGCGGACTCGCCCCCACCACCCAGGATGCAGTAACGATTCTCGACGCCGCCGGTTACGAAATCATTTTGATTGAAACCGTCGGGGTGGGGCAAGACGAAGTGGAAGTGGCGCGCCTGGCGGACGTGACGGTTCTCTTGTTGGTGCCGGGCTTGGGCGATGACATCCAGACTTTTAAAGCCGGGGTGATGGAAATCGCCGATTTGTACGTCATCAACAAGTCCGATCGCCCCGGAGCTGAGCGTGTGGAGCAGGAAGTCACGGCGATGCTCTCGCTCGCTTCCCGCGCCGATGGCTGGCGACCTCCCATTGTCAAAACGGTCGCCACCACGGCGCAGGGCGTTGCGGGAGCTCACCGCGGCGCTCGATGCGTATCAGGCGTTCGCCGAAAAAGGCGAATCCCTGCGCGTGCGGCGCAAGGAGCATTGGCGTTCCCGGCTATTGGATCTGCTCCGCCAAACCCTCTTTGAAAGAGCTGTGGAGGGGCCGCTTGCCGACGGTTCGCTTGACCGGCAGGTGGAGGAACTTCTCTTGCGGCAGCGCGACCCGCATCAGGTGGTGGAGGAAATCATCGCAGTTTTGATGGGCGGTGCCGGGAGCCTGCCATCAGGTGACGCCGGGTGCCGGGGCGGGGTGAAGATCCACCACCTGGGGATCGCGGTGGACTCCCTTGCCGGGTCGGTCCCCCTTTTTGCGAAACTGCTGGGGAAGCCCCCGGATGCGGAAGAGACCGTTGCCGACCAGAAGGTGCGCGTGGCCTCATTTCGTTTGGGCGATAGCCGGTTGGAACTGCTGGAGGGCACCGACGGGGATTCGCCGATTGCCCGTTTTATTTCCAAACGGGGCCCAGGAATCCACCATCTGGCGCTCGCCGTACCCGATTTGCGGGAAGCGCTGCGGGTGCTGGAGAGTGCCGGCGTGCGTTTGATTGATCGCGAGCCCCGTGGGGGAGCAGGGAACGAGCAGATCGCTTTTCTTCACCCCGCCAGCGCCGCCGGGGTACTTATCGAATTGGTTGAGGAATCATGAAACTTGGCGCGTTCGAATTGCACGCTATTTCTGACGGCAGCTTCCTGCTCGATGGCGGGCAGATGTTTTCAATTGTTCCCAAGGCGATGTGGGAGAAGAGGATCCCGGCTGACGCGCGCAATCGCATCCGCATCAGCCTGACTTGCCTGCTGATCCGGACGGGCCGTCACAACATCCTGGTGGAAACGGGAATCGGCGATAAGTTCGATGCGAAATACACAGAGATTTACGGGATCGATCACTCCCGGACGCTCCCCGGCGAGCTCCGGAAACTGCAACTCGAACCCCGGGATATCAACATTGTCATCAATACGCACTTGCACTTCGATCATTGCGGATGGAATGTTCGAGTCGAGAACGGAAAGTTGACGCCCACTTTCCCGCGCGCGCGATATTTGGTGCAGCGCGGCGAATGGGAGGACGCGCATTCTCCCACCGAGCGCAATCGCGCCAGCTATGTGGAGCATTTTTATGCCGCCGCCGAGGCGCAAACCGAGTTTCTGGATGGGGACACGGAAATCGTTCCCGGTGTGCGGGTGGAGGTGGGCGCGGGGCACACCCGATGCATGCAGTGCGTCCGGGTGGAGTCGGAGGGCCAAACGGCGTACTTCCCCTCCGATCTGGTACCCACGAACTCGCATCTTGCCTATTCCTGGATGACCAGTTTTGATCTTTATCCCCTGGAAACACTTGCCAACAAAAAACGGCTTTTGCCGGAACTGGCGGAGGCGAACGCCCTCCTGGTTTTTCCCCACGACCCGGTTGTCCCCTGGGCGCGCCTGATAAAAAATGAGGGCAGAATTTCTTCGCAACCGGTAGACTAGTTTCCCATTTCCCGCCCCGCGCGGGCACAGGAGGAAGTTTGGCCAAAGCACAGATTGGAGTCATTGGCGGCAGTGGTCTTTACAGTATGCCGGGTTTGCAGAAGGCCCGCGAAGTGCGGGTCGCGACGCCCTTTGGAAAACCTTCCGACGCCTACATTGTGGGGACGCTGGAGGGGCGCCAGGTGGCCTTTCTCTCCCGCCATGGGCGCGGCCACGTGATTACTCCTACGGAACTCAATTCCCGCGCCAACATTTACGGGTTCAAAAAGCTGGGGGTGGAACAAATCATTTCGGTGAGCGCCGTGGGGTCGTTACGGGAGGATTACCATCCGACGGACATGGCGCTGCCCGCCCAGTTTGTTGACCGCACGCGCCAGCGGATCTCCACGTTTTTCGGAGGCGGGCTGGTGGCGCACGTGGGCTTCGATACCCCTGTTTGTCCGGCGGTTGCCGCCACGCTCGCCGAAGCGTGTGCCGGCGCGGGCGTGGTTTTTCACCAGGGCGGGACGTACGTTTGCATGGAAGGCCCGGCGTTTTCCACCAAGGCAGAATCAAACCTCTACCGGTCGTGGGGTATGGACATTATCGGAATGACCAGCCTGCCGGAAGCCAAGTTGGCGCGCGAGGCGGAAATTTGCTATGCCGTGCTGGCCATGGTCACCGACTATGATTGCTGGCACCCCGATCACGACGCCGTCACCGTTACCCAGGTGCTTGACTATCTGGCCCGCAATGTTGAGAATTCCCAGAAGATTGTGCGCCACGCGGTTCGCGCGCTGCCCGCGGTGCGGAATTGCCATTGCGCTTCGGCGCTTGCCCATGCGATTCTCACCGATCGACGGAAAGTTCCTCCTGCGACCAAGAAAAAGCTGGCTCTCCTGGTGGGTAAGTACCTGAAGTAAAAAGTCGTTATTCAATCCATACTCGCGAGGCTTACGGTATCCCTATGTCACTCTTGGCGGTCGGTTCGATTGCGTTTGATTCCATCATTACACCTCACGGAGAAGCGCATGAAATTCTCGGCGGGTCGGCAACCTTTTTTTCCGTTACCGCAAGCTGGTTCACCTCGGTTTCTGTGGTGGCGGTGGTGGGGGAAGATTTTGGGGAAAAGGAATTTCAGGTTTTTCGCGAACGCTCCATCGACACGCGGGGAGTAGAACAGGTTCCGGGGCGGACCTTTCGCTGGAAGGGGAAATACACGGGCGATATGAGCCAGGCCCACACACTCGACACTCAGCTCAACGTGTTTGAGCGCTTTGTGCCCAAAATTCCGGCTGCCTACCTTGATGCGCAATTTCTTTTTCTCGGCAATATTGTTCCGACCTTGCAGCTTAACGTCCGGCGGGCGCTTCCCAACCTGCGCGCCAGCGCGCTGGACACCATGAACTACTGGATTACCGGCATGCCCGAGGAATTGGCCGAAGTACTTAAGACCGTGGAGATTTTGCTGATTAACGAGGGCGAAGCCCGGATGCTTTCCCGGGAAAACAATTTGAAGAAGGCCGCGGCGATCATTCAAAAGCTTGGCCCGAAGGTGCTGGTGATTAAGCGCGGCGAGCACGGCGCCACGCTTTTCGGCCCGCAATCGGTTTTCACGGTTCCCGCCTACCCTCTCGATGAAGTTTGCGATCCCACCGGCGCGGGCGACACCTTTGCGGGCGGGTTCATGGGCCACCTGGCGCGCGCCGGTGACCTGTCGGACGCCAATTTGCGCCGCGCCGCGGTCTATGGGTCGGTCATGGGAAGCTTTGCGGTGGAGGAGTTCGGGGTGGGCCGCCTTCTGCGTCTGACGCCGGAGCAAATTGAATCCCGCTACCGGGAAATCAAGAAGCTGACACAATTTGATGCCTGATTCTGCTGTTGAATCCGCCGCGTCTCATCCTGATCCCTGGTGCATTCCTGCCCGCGCTCACGGCGCAGTGGCCATCCTGATTCTCGCTGTGACCGGCGCAAGCCTTCGCTTTTTCTATGCGCGCGGACTCTCCAATCTGTACGGCGACGGACTGGCCCACATGGAGGGCGCGCGCCGCATCTTTGACTCCATGACCCCCGGCTATGAGGAAATCGGCAGTGTCTGGCTGCCCCTCTACCACCTGATCTGTTCCCCCCTGGCCCTCAATGATTTTCTCTGGCGCAGCGGCCTGGCGGGCGGATTGGTTTCGTCCGCGGCTTTTGCCCTGACCTGCTATCTCCTCTTTCGGCTGGGCGCGGAAATCAATCGTAATCTGGCGGCTGGACTGGTGGCTCTGGCGGGAGCGTTGCTGTGTCCAAGCTTCCTTTATCTTGCCAGCACCCCGCTGACCGAACCGCTGGCGCTCCTCTGGTCAACGCTGCTGGTGTACGCACTTTTTCGCTATGCGCAATCGGGATCGTGGAGGTGGCTCGAGGGGGCGGCCGCAGCCGCTTTTCTAGGAACGCTCACCCGCTACGAGGGGTGGAACCTGTTGCCCTTTGCCGCGCTGCTTGTCCTCCTGATCCGCCCGTACCCGTGGCGGCAGCGCTTGATTCGGGCGTCTTTCTTTGCCGCGGTAGCCGGAGCCGGACCCCTCCTGTGGATTATTCACAATGCCTATCGCTACCAGAATCCTCTGGAATTCTATAACGGCCTCGGCTCGGCCAGGGATATCTACGCCCACCAGGTGGCGACGACGGCGTTCAGATATCCCACCGACGGCAGCCTGCTGCTATCCGCGCGCTATTACCTGGCAGATCTCAAACTGGTGATGGGCGCTTGGCCCCTGGCGCTCGCCGCGCTCGGTCTGGTGGCCTGGGGCGTGAGCCTGCGCGAATCCCGGCGCGGAGCCGTTGCCGTGCTGCTGCTTGTTCCGTTGCCTTTCTACATCCAGGCGATGGCGCATGCCGCAATTCCGCTCTATGTGCCCACGCTTTTTCCCTACACGCATTACAACCTGCGATACGGCATGGAAATGATCGCCGCCGTCGCCCTGTATCCGTCGTTCGTCATTTCGGCGCGTCTGGGCAGGAACCTGCGCATCATCTTGATGGTTATTTTCCTGGGTTTGTTGGGAGGGCAGTTTGCGCAAATGAGCGCGCGCGGGCCGCAGGAATTACCGGTGGTGAAGGAGGGAATTCTGAATACTCCTTGCCGTGCCCGGCGGCAGCGGGCTATCATCGAATTCCTGCGCAGGAACTACGATGGGAAACGCCTCCTGGTGGCGGCGGGGATGTGGCCCTGCGTGATGCCGGAACTTGGAATCTATTTTCGTAATACCCTCGGCAATCATAATCGGCGTTACTGGCCGCAAATGCGGACGGAGCCCGCCCAGTGGGTGGAGTGGATCATCCGGGGCGACGGCGACGCCATCGATGGCCTCATGCAGGCCTATCCCCTGGCCTTCAAAGATTTTGAAGTTGTGGATCAGGGAACATTTCAGGGCGAAGGCAGTTTCAAAATTTACCGGTTAAAAAAGAAGTGACGGCGGTTAAACCCTCTGCCTTCATTTCAGGGCGTTCAACCGCCCGGCGCGCTTTCAGGCTATTCCAATATGACCAGGCAAATTCCTTTCGTGAAGTACCATGGGATGGGAAATGATTGGCTCGTTGTCCACGCGAGCGGGCTTCCCTCCAAACTTGCTCCCTTCGCGCGCGAAATTCTCAATCGCCACACGGGCGCTGGCGCGGATGGCCTGATCGCGGTGATTAAGCCCCAGATACGCGGCCACGACGCGCGAATTCGTTTCTTTAACGCCGACGGCAGTGAGGCAGAGATGTCCGGAAACGGCATCCGCTGCGCCGGCGCGTTTCTGAGCGAACGCAGACCGCAGAAACGCACCCTGGAAATTGAAACTCCCTCCGGCGTGAAAACGCTGATAAAGGGGAAATCAAGCGAAGGGAAGTGGATGTTCCAGGTGCGCATGGGCGCACCGATCCTCGCCGCGGCGCAGATTCCTTTCAATCCGCCGGACGCGCCGGCTCCCCTTCGGCGCTTTCCTCTCAAGACTCATCGTGGCGACTTGCCGGTCACGGTCACTTCCATGGGGAATCCCCATTGCAGCGTGTTTGTGGCGGATTTCGATACGGTTGATTGGCGGCGTATGGGCGAAGAGATTGAGCAAAACGCGCATTTTCCCAATCGTACCAATGTGGAGTTCGTTCGCTTGCTCTCCAGAGACGAAATTGAAGTGAGGTTTTGGGAGCGCGGCGTCGGCCACACGCTTTCCTCCGGGACAGGTTCCTGTGGCGCGGCGGTGGCGGCCATTCTTAACGGCCTCACGGATCGCCATGTGCACGTGCGCACGGAGGCCGGAGTGCTGGAGGTGGCCTGGCCGGTGGATGGGGAAGTCACCCTGACCGGTCCCGCAGTGAGGGTGATGAGCGGGCGGTACCTTTATGGGCGGACGTAGAGATAAAGCTTGTGGGAAATCCCATTCCGGGAAGTTACGTCGATAACCTGCTCCGGATCCCAGCCGGGAATGTGGAAATCATGACAGACAACGCGCGTCCCGGAACGTAATTCCCGTTCCAGCTTGGGCCTTAATTTGTCGTTGGAGGAGGTCAGCAGGTACAGTGTGACCACGGTGGCCCGATGCACGCTGACATCAAACATGTCTTCGCACATGATGTGCGCGCGGTCATCCAGCCCCAGTTCCTTGATGCGGGCGCTGGATTGCCGATAGAGGTCAGGGTTGATTTCCACGCCCACGGCGTGCGCGCCATATTTCTGAGCGGCAGTAATGACAATGCGCCCGTCGCCCGAACCCAGATCATAGACCACATCATCGGGGGTGACCTTGGCGAGGTCCAGCATTTTTTCGACGATGTCCTGGGGCGTCGGCACGTAGGGAACTTGCTTGATCAGCGTGGCGCCCACCAGGCCTTGTCCCGTTGGCGCCGCTGCCTGACCGGCGCGCAAGGAGGCCGGCCCGGGAAGAAGCAGGGTTGCCGTCGCGAGGAAAATTCCCGCCCGCAGAACGGGAAGTGTAAAGCCAGAAGTTAATTTCCGCATAACTGGGATTTTACCGGCTCCGGGGCAGGATGTCGAGATGGTTGCGAAGAAACCCTCTTGCGCTTCCGGCATTTCCACCCTAGGCTGTGACCGGCACTTCGTCGCGTGATATACGGGCCGGCACGAGCCGTGCGCGGGTGCCGCCCAAATCAAACCCATCGGAGAACCGCCGCGTGGCTCAACCCCCTTTACGCAAAGAACTGGAATTCACCCACACCACGGCCATCGTGATTGCCAACATGATTGGCACCGGGATCTTCACCACCACCGGATTTCTCGCCGGGGATTTGGGCCGTCCCTCCCTGGTCCTGGGGATCTGGGTCGTGGGGGCGATCATTGCGGTGGCTGGCTGCCTTTGCTACGCGGAGATGGGCGTCAACCTTCCCGAGTCGGGTGGCGAGTACATTTTTCTGCGCGAGGCCTGGGGGCCGGTGTGGGGGTTTCTGAGCGGTTGGATTTCTTTCTTTGCGGGATTCTCCGCCCCCATTGCCGCCGCGGCTCTTGCCTTTTCTGAGTACTTCTCCCATTTTTTCCCCTCATTTGCCGTAATGGGAGGGGCGGCAAATTCCGGGAGCACTTCAGGATGGTTCCACACCGGCCACGGGCAATGGCTGGCAGTGGGAATTGTGGTGGTCTTCTCGGTCATCAACGTGGTGGGGCTCAGACTCGCAGCCCGCATCCAGAATCTGATTACCGGGCTCAAGCTCGGGGTGCTGGCGCTCTTCCTGGGATGTGCCTTTTTCATTGGCCACGGCAGCACGGGGCATTTTTCGCAGGTGGCGGTTCGCACCTCCACCCACAGCCTGCCCGCGCAGTTTGCGGTGTCGCTGATCTTTGTGATGTTTGCCTACAGCGGTTGGAATGCTGCTACCTATGTTTCCGGCGAAATGAAAACGCCCGAGCGCACCATTCCCGCCTCGCTGGTGGTGGGCACCCTCACCGTCGCCTTATTTTACCTGCTCTTGAACGTGGCGTTTGTCTATGCACTCCCCCTGCAATCGATGAAGGGCGTGGGGGCCATTGGAGCGGCCTCCGCCGGAGCTCTCTTCGGACAGTGGGGAGGAAACTTCTTCAGCGCCATCATGTCGGTGGGATTGCTTTCCTGTGTAAGCGCCATGGTGATTGCCGGGCCGCGCGTTTATTTCGCCATGGCAGTGGACCATTGCTTTTTCCCCGCCGCTGCCCGCATCCACAAAAAATGGGGAACACCGATGCACGCCGTCATCTACCAGGCGGTCGCCGCCATCCTGATGATTTTGGTTGGAAAGTTTACGAGCCTGGTTTACTACATCGGGTTTGCCCTGATCTTCTTTGCGGGACTTGCAGTGGCCGGGATGATTCGGCTTCGCCGCCGGGAGGGGTGGAAGAAACTCGGGGCCGTAAACTGGGGGTACCCGCTCGCGCCCGCACTGTTTATCGTGGCAAGCGCTTGGATGCTCTTCTACACCGCAGGGGGGCAGCCCAAGGAATCGGCGCTCGTGCTGCTGACGATTGTGCTCGGCGCGGCGCTGTATTACTGGCAATTCCGCCAGCGTTGAAATGTTATAGTAGTCGATGCGCCACTTGATGATGTCGATCGAACCCCATTGCCGCCAGTTTCGTCTGCTCCTGCTTTTCGCCATTCCCTTTGTCGCCCGCGCGGCGCAGCCCGTTCAATATGTGGTGGACTTGCGGGCTCCGGAAACCCATCGGTTGCAGGTCACCATGGATATTCCTGACGCCGCGGCGGGCACGGAGATTCAGATCCCTGCCTGGAACGCCCTTTACCAGATTCGCGATTTCGTGAAGGACGTGGAGAACCTCGAAGCCGAGTGTGACGGTCAACCGGTGGATCTGGACCGCGAGGATTTGAACACCTGGCGCGACGCGAGCCGGTCCTGTGCCCACCTCGCCTTTCATTACGCGGTCTATGCCAACGTGGACGGCCCCTTTGACAGCATCCTCAACCAGGAGCATGCCTTCCTGAACCTGGCCATGGTCCTTTTCTATCTGCCCCGGGAGCGCGGGCGGCCGGTGCGCGTCAAGTTCCTGCTACCCTCCGACTGGAAACTCGCAACCCTGCTGGACAGCGCCGGCGATGAGGTTCCGGCAACCGATTACGACACTCTGGTCGACAGTCCCATCGAGGCGGGGCATTTTGCGGAGTTCTCCTACGTGCAGAATTTGATCCTCACCGGGGATCCCGCCGCCGGGGCCAAGCACGCCACGATTCGCGTGATCATCGATGCCGATCGCGCTGACTACTCCCCGGAGCGCATCCTCGCTTCCCTTCAGAAAATCACGACGGAAGAAACCACATTGATGCAGGATATTCCTTTCCATCGGTACACCTTCATCCTGCATTTTCCGCGCACCGGCGGGTCGATGGGGGGCATGGAACACCGCGATGGAACGTCCATTGCCATCCCGGCGTCGGAAGTGCGTGACAACCCCGGCTACCTGGAAAGCGTGGCGGCGCACGAGTTCTTTCACGCCTGGAATGTCAAACGCATCCGGCCGCAGGGGCTCGAGCCGGTGGACTACATCAAGGGCAATGACACGCGGGATTTGTGGTTCTGCGAAGGCGTCACCAACACTTATGCGGAGCTTGTGCTACTGCGCGCGGGCTTGATCGATCGCGCCGAGTTTTACAAGCGCGTCGCGGAGGCCATCGCGGTGCTGCAAAGCCGCCCCGGGCGTCACATCCAGAGCGCCGAGACGTCGGGCCAGGAAGCGTGGCTGGAAAAATACGCCGACTACAACCGTTCCCAGCGCAGCGTTTCGTATTACAACAAGGGCGAACTGCTCGGTTATCTGCTGGACCTGGGCATCCGCCACGCGAGCCACAACCAGGCGGGGCTGGACGACGTGATGCGCCGCCTCAATCAGGATTTTGCCCGCGCCGGCCGTTATTACACGCTCGCGGATCTCGCCGCGATTGTGGCCGAGCTCGCCCCTGCTTTCGACATGAATCGCTTCCTTGCTGACGATGTGCGCGGAACCGCGGAGCTTGATTACGCCGCCTACCTCGGCTATGCCGGATTGCGCTTCGAGACCCATAAGACGGAGGTTCTCGTTGCCGGGTTTTCGGCATCCCGAAATGCCGGGGGCGCGCTGGAAGTGGATTCGGTCGACAGCGAAAGCAATGCCGAGCGCGCCGGGTTGCAAACCGGCGATGTCCTCATAACGATCGATGGCAATCCGCCGCCCGCCGGCGCCGATTTTCCCCTGCCTTCCTGGCGGCCCCGGCAGGCCGTGCAACTCCAGATTGCTCGGGGGGAAGAGACTCACTTGATCAAGTTCCAGGTGGGCGCCAACCAGGAAATCTCCATTCAAATCGAGCAGGACGCCGAGGCCAATCCCGACCAATTGCAAGTGCGGGAAGGATGGCTGAAAGGCGTTACCAATCCATCTTCAGGGAAACCATGATCCGTGCAATTTTTGTATGCATTGTTACCTTTCTTTACATTCTGCTGGTCGGCGTGCCCTTTTTGATTCATGCCCGGTTGACGAAAAACACCGACCGGCTTTATCAGATGGGGATGACCGGGGCGCGGCTGGCCCTGTGGCTTTCGGGGGTTCACCTGGATGTTCACGGGCTCGAGAAAATTCCCCGTGGCCGGGCCGCCATCTACATGCCCAACCATCAGAGCAACTGCGATCCGCCCGCGGTGATTTCCATCCTCCCGCCGGTTCTGGCGATGGCCAAGCAGGAATTTTTCCGCGTGCCGGTGCTGGGAAGAGGCATGACTCTGCGGGGTTTCATCCCGGTCGATCGCAAAAACCGCGAGAAGGCCATTGCCTCAGTGGAGCGCGCCGTGGACTCGATGAAAGCGGGCAACTCATTTCTGGCTTTTCCGGAAGGCACGCGCAGCCCGGATGGCCGTCTGCAGGCGTTCAAGAAAGGCCTGTTCGTCATGGCCATCAAGGCCGGCGCGCTCATCGTGCCGATTTCGGTTTCGGGCGCGCGCAAAATCATGCCCAAAGGCCGGTTTGCGATTCACCCCGGCCGGGTCCGCATCACGATTCAAGATCCCATTTCTGCCGCGGATTTTACCCTGGAGCAACGGCGCGACCTGATCACGGTAACGCACGAAGCTATTCGGAAGGGTCTCGACCCGGAAGAATGGCCGCGCGAGGAGGCGGAGGCAGAGTAGCGCGTCAGGATCCCGTGCTTCCGAACCCGCGGGCGTCGCGCTCGGTGACGGAGACGGAATCAACCTCCCTAAATTCCACCTCCACTTTGCGGATAATTCGCAACTGGGCAATGCGATCGCCGGCATTTATTCGAAAAGGATCTTTGCCCAGGTTGATCAGGACGACTTTCAACTCGCCGCGATAGCCGGGATCGATCACCCCCGCCAGTGTGCAGATTCCCTTCAGGGCCAATCCTGACCGGTCTTCCACGAGGGCGCCGAATTCCGCGGGGAACTCGAAGGCGAGTCCGGTGCGAACTGCCTGGATTTCGCCGGGCCCCAGTTCTGCCGCCTCCAGGGCCGACACATCCGCCGCCAAATCCCCGTAGGGACCGTGATGCGCATAATGGGGCAGGCGCGCCCCCGGGTGAAGTTTTGCAACGTTTACCTTGAGGGTCATGGGTCAGGAGGTCTCCTTGGCGAGCAGGCCTTTGATTTTGCTGTAGGCCGCGAACATTTCCGGCAGGCGCTTATAGACGGCCGAGGCCCGCAGCCACAGCTTGTGGTCGATGGCCGGGTAACCGGAAACGGTGGTGCGGGGCGGAACGTCATTGGGGATGCCGGTTTGGGCCGTGGCGACCACGTAATCACCGAGGGTCAGGTGTCCGGCCACGCCGACCTGCCCGGTTAATGTTACGTTGCGCCCCAGGGTGACGCTGCCGGAAATCCCCACCTGGCTGCAGAGCAGGGAATTTTCACCGATGTCACAGCCGTGCGCGACTTGCACGAGGTTGTCAATCTTGACGCCGCGGCGCAGGCGCGTCTCGCCCACTGCGGCGCGGTCCACGCAACTATTGGCCTGAACTTCCACCCCGTCTTCAATGACCACGATGCCGGCTTGCACGATCTTATGAAAACTTCCGTCCGGACGAGGCGCAAAACCAAATCCGTCGCCGCCAATCACCGCGCCGTTCTGGAGAATCACGTCGTTGCCGATGCGCACGTTCTCCCGCACCACGGCGTGGGAGTGCGCGAAGAAGCGGTGGCCGATTTGCGCACCCGGATAAATCATGACAAAGCTCTTGAGAACGCAATCGTCCCCAATCCGGGCTCCCGCCTCCACAACGACGTAAGGCCCAATGGAGGGATTCTTCCCCAACTGCACGTTCGGGGCGATGACCGCGGTGGGATGAATTCCCGCGGATGGCTTCGCGGGCGGGTAGAAAACCTCCAGCGCGCGGGCAAACGACATGTACGGGTCGGTGGAACGCAGCGCGGGCTTGCCTAGTGTGTCCACGCCCGGGCCGGCGATGATGGCGCCTGCCTGCGTGGTGCGCAGCTTCGAGCGGTATTTGGGGTTGGAGAGAAAGGTGATCTCGCCGGCCTGGGCTTCGTCCATTCCCGCCACTCCGGTGATTTCCAAATCCGCCGCTCCCTCCAATTGGCATTCCAGCCGGATTGCAAGTTCGCCGAGCTTCATGATGATCCCCCTTTGCGGATTGGCTCCTTGGCGAATATCTCTTGCGCCGGAGCAGAGTAGACAAGCGCCATCGGATGCACGGAAAAGCGTATCACAGATGGCAGGAGTCAGGAGATGGGAGTCAGGAGTGAGAATTGAGAGTTCGCCTCGAGCCTGACCCGTGCTTCCTAAACTCTGACTTCTGACTCCCCGTACTAACGTACCGGTACAGGCGTGCCCTTGGTGGCGGTACACGGAACGGGTAGATTGCATGCAACAGTCCCTTACCTCCCCAGTGGTCGGTAAGGATACAGGAACTGGATCTGGCGCGCGGATGCAAGCGCATAACGTCCAGTGGCCTGAATAGCGACCTTCTCAAGATCGGAATGGGAGGGAGAGCACATAGCGTCAGTCAAGGTGCATGCCGGGGTGAACCCCCCGGGAAGGCCATTCCCTTCGCTCCGGCACCCACCTTCTTCGGTTACCGGGAAAAAACTTCAACGCGCCACCCTTGAGCCCTTGCCGGGCGGCTGAAAACAGGTTAACATCATGACGAACCCCGTTCTGGGAGTCATCACGAACATGAGCCAACGTCGCGCCAGCCAGCGAATCCCCATGGAACTTCCGGTGGAAATCCGGTGGAAGAGTCGTGCCGGAAGCCCCAAGCAAGCCATGGGAAAAATCGGCAACATCAGCGGCACGGGATTATTCATCGAATTTCCCGTCCGTTTGCGCCGGGAGACCTCGGTCACCATCAAGCTGCTGCTACCGCGCGAAGGAACTCAAGGCCCCTTGGAGCTCTTGTGCCAGGGACGAATCGTGCGATGGAACCAGCGCGGGCAGGTTCAGGGGTTGGGTGCGGTAATCGACGAATATGAACTCCATCCCGTGACCGGGACCGAGTCCCGGGGGAAGCGTCCCCCGGCGCGCCACCGATAATTGTCACCCGCCACCTTAAGATTTCTCACAAAAGAAATTTCATCTAGGCGATGATCACCATTATCATTCACTACCGGGGACAATGCTAAGATTACCCCCACGTGATTGATGCGGGTCTTGATATGGGAACAGCTCGGCTGGCAAAGGGAAAAATACGCGTTCTCGTGGCGGACCGGGAAGGCATCTTCAGGCTAGGCCTCAAGAAACTCTTCGCCGTGGAAGATGATCTGCGGGTGGTGGGCGAAGCCGAAAAGGCCAACGAAGTGCTGGCCCGGGTGGAGATTTTTCGCCCTAATTTGCTTTTCATCCAGGAGGAAATCCTCGTCGAGAGCGGGGACAACCTGATTGCCGCGATCATTAAAGCCGTTCCTCAATGCCGGGTTGTCGCCACCGCCTCCGCCGCCTCCGACGATGCCTCCATGCGCCATGTTCGCGATGGCGCCGCCGGCGTGATTCTCAAGACCGTGGACCCGCAAATGTTCGTCAAGTGCGCACGCCGCGTTACCGCCGGGGAAACCTGGATCCCCAACCGTCACATCTCCACTTTGGCCAAGCTGGTGGGCCAGGGACCCTCCAAAGCGACGCGCCCTGTCGATACTCTGACGCACCGTGAAAAGACCATCATCAGTTACTTGATGCAAGGCTGGCGCAACCGCGAAATCAGCACCCACCTCTCCATCTCCGAGCAAACCGTGAAGAACCATCTCCGCACGATTTACGATAAGGTCGGGGTTTCCGACCGCCTGGAGCTGGTCCTCTACGCCATCCACCAGCGGCTGGAACTGCCCGCCGTGCAAACCATTGTTCCTCCTACTTAAGATTAAGCGGGTAGCCACGGACAGCGCCTTTCTGTCCGTGGGCTTTTATGTCGCCGGGCGCGGCAGGGCGGATTGAAGACGAGTTTCCTCAGTGCTATCCTACCGCCGTGTCCAACGTCCACCGTCTTCGCGTGACCGACTGCATCTTCTTTGTCAACGTGAACCTGCGCCCGAGGATCAAGCGATTCAACGAATCGGAATACGATTTGCTCATTAGAGTCTTGGAGGCTTCGCGGCGTCGACTGGGGTTTCTGCTCTGCGGTTATGTGCTGATGCCCGACCACTGGCACGCTCTCATCTGGCCGTCCTATCCGCTGCGGATCGACCAGGTGCTTCACGACGCCAAGAAAATCATGACCCTTCGGCTGCACGCGCGGCGAGGCACCGCAGGACCCTTGTGGCAGCACCAATTTTGGGACCGTTTTGTGCGGCATGCCAAGGAATTCAACGAGCGACTGGAATACATGCACCAGAATCCCGTGAAGAAAGGGTTGGTGAACCGCCCGGCGGATTGGCAGTGGTCGAGTTACAACAACTTTGCCTTGGACAAAGCGACGGTGGCGGCGTGCCCTATCCAGGTCGATTATGTGCGGTTGCCCTTGGGGTATCGTGCGTGAGAAAAGCCCACGGTCAGAAAATCACTGACCGTGGCTACGAGAAAAATGGTGATTGGGGTATCACTTATAAAAAAGCCCACGGACAGAAAATCACTGTCCGTGGCTACCCGCTACAATAGTGACCACTTTTCCCCCACCGATAAGGCTCAGAATCGCGAAAGCGCACGTACCAACGCGCAATTCCGAGGCTATCTAGGAACACCGAGTGGAGCATTGTTGATCTACAACCCCATCACCAATCGGGAAGGACCTCTCCAATGACAAGACGATCATTGATTGCAATGGCAGGGCTAGTATTCCTTGGAAGGAGAATATCGATGGCTCAAGACAGCGCATCGCAGACGGTCGTACAGTTTCCGGGTACATGCCTAAAATGGCTACATGTAGCAGAGCCACGGATTCTTGAAGAGCATCTTAAACTGGAGAACTACATGATCTCAGTGATCGAGGAGGACGATCATGTAACGGTCGCTCTCAAATCTCTGGACGCACCGCCAGGGTTAAAAGGCGGTGGTGGGACGCACCCTGGTTACGTGGTGGAGATTAGAAGGACGGACTCCCAAATTATCCGCTCTTATTTTCTTCGCTGATGGAGGGGTGCTGCGTGTTGAAAAGCGGGCCGGCTGGCGCAGAGTCCTGCCTTGGGGAGTCTGCGATTTCCCGAAGGGATGAGGGGAATAGAGCGTCCGATGTGTGAAGAACACTTGCGAGTGGCAAGTGACGAGTGACAGGGGGCGAAGCGCAGATTCAAAATTTGAGATTCAAGAGAAAGGCTGCAATCATGCCAATTGATCACAGCGAAATCATTTAGAGGCAGGAGCGAGTGATGAGGGACGAGTGACGAGGGGCCAAGAGCAGATTCAAGATTTGAGATTCAAGAGAAAGGCCGCAATCATGCGAATCGGGCGTAACGAAATCATCGAGGAACTCACCGAACACATTCGCAAATTCGGCGGGGAGCCCGGCGAGTGGCGGGTGGGGACGGCGAGCCATGATGGCAGATTCAAAATTCAAGATGACAGAGAAAACCCGGCCGGCATGACGGGCCTGGCGTTTCGCGAGGCCCATACCCCCTACGCCGCCGCCGACGCAGTCGATTACCTGGTCAGCGCGCTCGGCCTGCAACTCGACAGCGATGCAATCCACGGGGCCGAACGCGGTTCGACCGCTACCGCAAATGCCGACCTCAAGGTCGGCGGTGCTGTAGCGGCGGTCTCCGACCGCCGGACGGCGGTGGGGACACCGCCGCTACAAAAGGCCGAACGCGGTTCGGCCCTACAAAACACCCCCGAGCCCGGCCGCCTGGTGTTCATCTACCGGAAAACCCCACCCGCCCACGTAACCCCGCCCGCGAGCGATCACGCCGTCTTCCCCCGCCGCGTAGCGTAGCGAGCTTCGCTTGGTGGTCTGCGGTCCCAGTTTACAAACCGTGGACGAAGAGCGAATTTCCAGAACAGTTCCGCGCTGCGATGATTGGTCAAAACCGGCTGAGAAAGGGCGCTTCCCCTGGGGAGTCCGGCGTCATTTCTTTTCAGAGGGATGGCCAGCTCCGAAGAGGCCGAACTGCTTTTCGCCGGTGGCGGTGGCTCGGGCCTGCGCGGCGCGTTGTGACATCCGCTTGACCACCCCATCCGAGATGACCCCCAGGACCTCCATTCCCGCTAAGGCCCCGCGGGGAATGAAGATGCGGAGGTTGTTCGAGTAAACATCGGGAGGGGTCACCAGGAATCCCTGGGGATCCACGGCCAGAAGGTCATTGGCAAGGAGCGCCTCCAAGACCTCGGTGTCTTTGAACGTCATGCGCACCCAGAGTCCGGCCAGGCGGGGGCGGCTACGGAAGATTTTCCGCTCCGCCCGGTCCGGGTTGCCCTCAAAGTCGCGGACGAAGAACACCCCTTTAACCCCCGACATGGGAACGTGGACGAGGCGCCCTTCGCGATCCAGTACCTCCATCTCGTTGGCAAGATAACCGTTGGGGTCCAGAAATCCCTTGATAAGGGTCTTATCGAGTTTCCGGATGACGACGCGCTTACGGGTTGAGGAAGTTGGGTTTTTCACGAATAATTATTCTTTTTTTCTTCAAAATCGTTTATAAATGCTGCTTTGCCACCTAAATACGCTTGTGCTAGTATAGGGCGCGAGTTGGGCCTGTCAAGTATTTCAACTGCGAATGGGGGCGTCCGGGTTGGATATAGCTCCTAAGTGTTATATAATACGCGATTTAGAGATAAGGGGTGGGATGGCCTCCGCCACCCCCTCCCGGCTGGAGAGGACTGCTAACCATCATCCAACGGCTCTTGCGTGATACGGAATTGACGATTCGTTTCAGTCTGGCTGGCATGCCGAGTCGCGACAAATTGCATCGAGCGCCTGTATGGACAGGTTCCCCTGAACCCCCCTTGCCCAGCGCGGAGCCCCCGCCGGAAATGACGGCACCTACAGCGCCTCCTTCCCATCCTCCCCTCATTCCAGAAGTCATTTTGTTTCTAGACTTTGCACGTGTTGAAAAGGGTCTGGCGGCGAACAGCATCGAAAGTTACCGGCGCGACTTGGCGGAATTTTCGGCTTATCTCAACCGCCTGGGCAAATCCCCCGCTGCCGTTGATCGCGACGACATCCGCGCCTTCCTGCAGCATCTTTACGAGCGGAATCTGGGTGCGCGCTCCGTGGCCCGCCACCTGGTCTCCCTGCGCAACCTGTTCCGGTTTCTGGTGCGGGAGGGGCGGCTCGCGGCCGACCCCACCGCCGAAATCGAGGCCCCCCGGCTTGAGCAGTCGCTGCCCAGGCACCTTTCAGCGGAAGAGGTTGACAAGTTACTAGCCCAGCCAGATATCTCCACGCCCCTGGGACGGCGTGACCAGGCCATGCTGGAGCTGCTTTACGCCACCGGCATGCGGGTTTCGGAGCTTGTGCACGTGGGCATGGCGGATTTCGAGATGGAGCTAGGCATCGTGCGCTGCATGGGAAAGGGTAACAAGGAACGCCTGATTCCGGTGGGCAAATCCGCTTTGCGCGCCGTGGAAGCCTACCTCCTTTCCGGGCGTAAAGCCTTGGCGGGAAAGCGCAATTCCCCCTACCTTTTCCTGAACCGGCGGGGTGGGCTGCTTTCCCGGGTGGGTTTTTGGAAGATCCTGGCGGCTTATGGCCGTCGCGCCGGACTGGCCTCCAGGCTCACCCCCCACCTGGTCAGGCACTCGTTTGCTACCCATTTGCTCGAACGCGGCGCGGATTTGCGGTCGATCCAACTCATGTTGGGGCACAGTGATATCTCGACGACGCAGATTTACACGCATGTCCTGAAGGAACGTTTGAAACAGGTTTATCAATCTCACCATCCTCGAGCCTGAAGCTGAGGCCCGGGAGGACGCTGGACGCGGAAAGCCATGAGTGACTACAACTTCCTGATGGAAAGCCGTCTCTCCTCGGAACAGTTTGCGGTGATTACTCTCGTCAGCCGCTTGGCGGCGGAGCAGGGTCTGAACCTTTACCTGGTGGGAGGCGCCGTCCGCGATCTCACCTTCGGCCAACAGGTGGTGCGCGACCTCGACTTTGCCGTCGAGGGTTTGCCGCAAAAAATCATCCGCGCCCTCCCCAAGCCCCCCCAAAAGTCCGGCCGGGACACGCGGGGGCCGGCGGGGAGGCGCCGCTCGCACTCGAATTCCACGAATTTGACGAACACCTTAACTCCGCCGACCTCTTCTTTTCGAGCGGGGTGCGCGCCGAGCTTTCCATGTGCCGGGAGGAAATTGTCTCGCGGCCCGGGCAGCGGCCGGACATTCGCCCCGCCCTGATCTTTGATGATTTGAAGCGGCGCGACTTCGCCATCAACGCCATGGCCGTTTCGCTGCATCCGAACTCCCGCGGGCTGCTGCTCGATCCCACCAACGGCGCCGGCGATATCGAACGGCATGAAATTCGCGCCCTGCAATCGCGCTGCTTCTTTGATGATCCCTCGCGTATCTTTCGCCTGCTCCGCCTCGGCATGCGTCTGGACTTTAAACCCGATGAGCGCACCCAGAGGTGGTTTGACGCAGCGCTTCAGGATGGCGCCGGGGAGCGGTTGGACTCGAATCAGCAGGCGCGCGAGCTTGCCGCCATCTTGCGCGAAGATCACCCGGACCGCATCCTCAAGATGCTTGCCGAGCGCAAATTGCTGGGTGGCCTGGATAAGAAACTTGCCTCCGTACGTCTTTCCTACGAGCGCTTTGCGCGCATTCGCAACGTCCTCCAAAACGCTCCCGGGGCCGATCCTTTCCTGCTGAATTTCCATTCCCTGGTGGAGAAACTGGGGGGCGAGCACAAGGCGCGTTTTGCCAAAAAGATCATTCGCGAAAGCAAGGCCATCAAGTTGGCGCTCGGCATCGAGCATGACGCCAAAAAGCTCGAGCATGCCCTGGGCGGCGCCAAAGCCTCGATGCCCAGCCAGGTTTACACCCTGCTCGCGCCGCAACCCCGGCCAGTGCTTTTCTACACTCTTGCCAACACCAAAAGCGCCAAAGTGCAGAACCGCATCAAGAGCTTTCTGTTCAAATTTCCGGAAATCCGCTCGCACCTGCCACGCACTGAATTGCAGTCCCTGGGGGTTAAGCCCGGCCCGGAATTTGACCGAATCCTTAATCATATCTTCGCTTTGCAACTGGATGGTAAAATCAAGTCGCATCCCCAACTGATGAAGGAAATGCGCGAAACGGCCGGCATCAAGGAACCGCCGCCTCCACCGCCGCCCCCGCCTGCCGTCGCACCCCACAAGAAGGGGAAGCAAAAGCACTCCGACTCCGCAGCAGCCCAACCCCACATGCCGGGAAGGGAAGCATCCCCTGCTTCACCTGCGCACGGCAGCAAGAAGGCCCATGTTCCAAGCGCCGCGCCGCCCGCTGCCACAACCGGCCGACCCGCTCCCAAAGCGCATCCTGCCAAAGCCACACCCCCACCTGCCCATGCGGCGAAGTCCGCCCCCGCCGCCAAGGCTGCGAATAAACGCCCGTCCGGCAAGAAGGCGAGGAAGCATTGAAGGGGATTTAGCGCGTAGGTTTCGAATCTTCGGCCAAGAAGTCCGATCCATTTCCGCAAGATGCCCCTCGATCCGTTAAATTCGTGCAAAAATGCCGCTTTTGTCGGTGTACATTTTGTCTTTTGTCTTTGTTTTGATATACTCATCCGGACCTATCTTCATTTTTAACATCTTTATGGGCAGACCCCCCATCGGGGAAGTCGAAAAGTCCGGGGTCAACGGGCAGCGCTTTTTCCTTCATACGTGCCATCCACCGCCTGCGGCCTTCCACTTACCCGGTGAGGAGTCAGCATCCTTTATACTCCTTGCCGAATGCCGCTTGCGGTCCCCGCGCCCTCCACTTGCCGCCGCTCTACTACGCTAGTATAATATGGCTATGATTCTTGTCAACCAGGAAAGAGGCTACATTGACAGCGGGCAGCCACCCGCCTCCGCGCAGGGGAGGGCCGTGAGCAGCCGTAGGTTTTAACCTACGAATCGGAACGGCATAGATAGTCTTCCTTTTGACCCTGGAGGGGTTCGCGCCGTGTAAGGCAACCCCGCCGGGGTTGGGCGCCGTTCGGCCGTTACTCTCCGCAGGTTAAAACCTGCGGCTACTCACGGATTTCCCCTTCGGGAAACCGATTCCCGACCCATCCGCCTCAGGAGCGGCAGACCGTGGCTCACGGCGCGAGCGCGTTTTCTCGCCAGAGGGAATCCACATTTTTCGCGGGTGGGGACACCCGCGCTACAACCTCCTTCTTGCGGCGCCGGTGCGGCCTGAACAATTCCTCGTTATTCTATTCTTGGCGTGTTATGGTAAAGGCAGGCGGCTGGTTAGGGCTTCCACGTCATTATCCCGCTCACGTGAGCAATTTAGACCAGACATGAGGATGCCGAGGGCGTTTTAATCTGAAACGACCCAACGCGCCAAGGCGCCAAAGGACTATGACTGGGCTGACCCTGAAACGTGACCCTGACTCGCGTGGCCCGCTTCTGGCCACCCTCTTCATATCGATGTTGGGGCTGGCTCCGGGACTATGGGCGCAGCAGCCTGCCGCGGTGGTCACGCCGGCTGCACCGCAAACTCCCACCAAGATTGCCGAGGCCCCCGTTGCCGCGCCCGCCCAACCCGTCCCCGATCCCAAGGTTCCACAAGACGACCGTATTTTCTGGTCGCTGCCCAATTTCCTGACCGTGGAAAATGCCTCCACGATGCCTCCACTTACCACCGCGCAAAAATTCAAGTTGGACGCGCGGGACACCTTCGACCCGGTCATGATCGCTTTCATCGGCCTGGAAGCCGGCGTGAACCAGGCCAGCAATTCGAACCCCACGTTTGGACAGGGGCTTAAGGGTTATTCCAAACGCTATGGATTGGCCTTTGCCGACAACGCCATCGGAAACATGATGACCAGCGCGGCTTTCCCCGCGCTGCTGCACCAGGACATGCGCTTTTACCAAATGGGGAAGGGCAATTTTTTTCACCGCGCATGGTACGCCGGCACCAGGGTTCTGGTGACGCGCTCGGACTCGGGTATAACGCAGTTCAACTGGTCAGAAATCATCGGCAATGGCGTGGCCGCGGGAATCTCCAATGCCTACCATCCCGGCCCCCGGACGCTGGGCAGCAATCTCAATATTTGGGGCACACAAATGGGGTGGGATGCGTTCAGCTACGAACTGAAGGAATTCTGGCCGGATATCCATCACTTTCTTTCACGCCGCCACTAGCACGGAAATTCGAAAGCACCGTATCTCCTTCGAGGATGCGGCAACAGTCTTTCTCGACCCACTGGCCCTGACCTTTCCCGACCCGGATCCCTCCAGCGGGGAGGAACGAGAGATTACCATCGGCCAGTCTACCCGGCAGCGGGTCGTATTCGTGTCGCATTGCCAGCGTGGGGAACGCGTCCGAATCATCAGTGCACGGAAAACCACCAGAGGAGAGCGCAAGCAATATGAAGAAGGCATCGGCGAAGGAAATTGAGGACGAATTGCGACCGGAATATGACCTCTCGCAACTTAAGGGAGGGGTTCGCGGCAAGTATTACCGCAAGGCAACTGCCGGGACCAACCTGGTGTTGATCGAGCATGAGCTGGCCGACGTCTTCCCTGACTCGGAGTCGGTGAATCGGGCACTCCGAATGTTGGTAAATACGGCAACGGCAGCAGCGGATACAGCACGCCGTCGGTCTGGCGCCTCGATCAATCGTGTGAAGTCAGTTGCTGGAAAACGCGCCCGCATAGGCGCAGGACGTTAGCCTTTGGGCACCGAACCAGTACAGGCCGATTATGGGCAGGCGGCCAAGCGGTGGGGGTAAACGACGAGCCAGTGGCTATTCTTCTTAACGTTCGCGTCCAACACGTCCAAATCTAAATCGCGAGGCTTGTCCAAGGGCTCGGGCAGCTTGATGGCGAGCCGGTAGTACTCGGTAATCTCAATATCAAAACCGATGGTGGCAAAGGTCAGGATCCGCCGGCTTTCAACGGGCAGTTTGGGCGGAGCTTTAGACCCGGGGAGGGAATACCAGTGGAAGTCGAGAGTTAAAATCTTGAAATCACCCCCGGTGGCGGTCACCAGTCCGTGAAGGCTTTCGGGGCCATTTCTTTCAGACATACTCCTGCTCCTCGCCATTTCTTCGACCGTGACGAGGGCAAACAGCCTCACGCCCGCGCTGAGCAAATCATCGCTCACTTGGGGCCAGCTAACCTTGCTGGCGTTATCACCGCCATCGCTGACTACATAGATCGCGTCGCCCAACTGTACCGGGCGAAGGAGATCAACGGCCGCGGCGAGGGCATCGCGGAGCGCGGTCCCGCCCCGGGGTCCATTCTCGACCGGTGATTCAAGCCTCGCCAACTCGTCGGAGACTTTCTCGCGACCCTCGGCAAAATCAATTCTGTCTTTAATCTTTTCACCGAAGGTGATGAGTGCGAAAGAACTCGCCGGGTCGGCGTCCAGAAGACTTTTGGCCGCATAGATTTCAAGTCCCCACTTGTCACCCATGCTGCCGCTCGAGTCGAGAACCAAGACGATGCGGCGGGGAGCGTGGTCATGAGTTGCCGATACTATTTTGACCGGCTGGCCATGCACCTTTCCGCGAAAATTCTGCGTTGCAAGGCCGTCGATGAATTGGACATCTTCCGTGAGGACGTTGACGGCGATGGTGCGATTAAGGCAGGAATCCTGCTGGGCGCGGAGGGGGTTGGACAGAATCGCCGGGGAGAGAATTGCTAACAGGAGGAATGGGTGGGGCGGAAGGCGTTTGCGCCACGGCATGATGTTTGTCCGGTTGGACCTGGCTTGACCGGCGCGTATACTTTCCAACACGCTCGGCCAGCCTTTTAACAATCCGGCCAACTATAGACCCAGCGCCGGCAACTGTCCATGACCAATGTCAAATTTTATTCCGGCGCATCCATTCCCAACGCCCGGCGCAGGCTGGCGTGCATGTGATTGAAGGAGCGCGCCAATTGCGAGATCTCATCCTTGCCAGACACGGGAATGTCCGCAACGTACAGATTACCCTTGCTGATTTCCTCCGCCATGCGGGAGAGGCGGTCGACGGGGTGGATGACGATGAGGATCAGCCCCAGGTCGAGGAGCGCCAGGGTAAACACAAAGACGCCGGTGAGGGAAATGAGCAGGTTCGAGAAGGCGCGGTCCGCCATATTGATGGGCAGGGACATGGGAACGGAGACAATTTGGGCGGCCACCACTTCACCCGGTTGCCAGCCAAAGCCGTGGTCCGGGCCGTAAGTGGCGAGCATGGAGGCCGGAGCTTTGGAGGGAATGCTATGGCAGACCAGGCAAGGTGGAGCCGCGGCGATGGGGCGGGCCAGAAAGAGCGAGGCTCCCTCGGGGGTATCCCGCTGCCCAATCAACTCACCGCGCTGGGGGTTATTGCGGAAGTCTTCAATGATGTCCGCCTCCCAGCCCACCGCCCGGTCGCGCAGATTAGTGGGGTTCAGAGTAGCCTCTTTATAGGTGTAGGCGGGGTAATCCTTGCGGAGATAGTTGAAAACTTCCGTGGCCGAATAGGCCGGAACCCGCTGCGGGGCGAAGGTGGGAGAGTCGTGCTCATGCGCCGCCAGCAGGGGCCCCAACTGCTGGGAAGTGTAAGTGCGCATTCCTCCCGCCGCCCCCATCATCAGGCGAGCCTGCTGCAACACCTCATGGCGGGCGTTTTGTTGCAGGAAGTCGTGAGCCACATAAGCGGTAATGGCCACGCTGATGCCAAAAATGAAGATGAGCAGCAGGTTAAATTTGATCAAGAGTCGCATGGATGATTTGCCCTTTTCCTGGCGGCCTGCCGGCGGTCCGCCCCATTGAATTCCATGCTGATGCCAAAGCCCCTGGACGCCAACTTGGATGGGCCATTATACCGCTTGTGAATCCCGACACTACAAAATCAGCGTTTCGTCGGCGACGACCTCGGGCAGGATGATGGGGAGTTCCGGCCGACGGCGATGTTCGGGGACGGGCACATGTTCAGGAACCCGGTAGCGCGCCTCGCGGCCGTCGCTGAAATCCAGGTAGCGTTTGCGCCGCAAAAACCACTCCGGAAAATGCCCCAGGCGGAAGAGGGGATATTTGATGCCGCTGCCGAACAGCTTCCTCCCCAGCAGATAGTAGTAGATCGGGATGCCCATGTTGAAGCGCCAGTGCACCGACCCGCGGCGCCAGAAATCCAGGTTATATCGCCAGCAGGTAAAGAAGAACTCCCACTGCAAATCGGTCAGCTCGATGAGCTTGGCGCTGGCCTTGGTGGCCATGCGGGTATCATCCAAGGGCACAAAAAGGGTGGGGAAGACGCACCATTTGGAATCCTTGAGGGCGTAGAGAAGTTCAAGCGAATCCTTGGTATCCTGGCGCGTCTCGCCGGGCAGCCCCAGGATGAAAGTGCAGATGGGGAACCAGTTGTGCCGATTGAGAATCTCCATGCCCTTCAGGACGACGTCAGGCCACTGCTCGGCCCGGTAGGGATAGGCCTTGCCTTTCATGAATTGATTGAAGAGACGGGCCGAACCCGTCTCCAGCCCGATGAACATATACTGGTAGCGATGGTCGTGATGGGTGGAAGCGCGATGCTGATTCAGGCTCTTGTCCACGGCGAGTTCGAGCTCGCCGATCATTTCCGGGTCGCGTACCACGGGCGCCATGGTGCCGTGCGTCAGGGTGATGTGCTTCACTCCGGGGACGGCGGCAATGGATGCAAATAGGCGCTTGAGGGCGGGGACATTGGTATCAAATTTCGGACCCTGTTCGTAAAGGAACAGATCCTCGGTGACCAGCAGCACGGTGTCGGCGCCTTCCGCCACCTGCACGCGCACGTTATGAAGAATCTGCTCGAGGGGAATGCTTTTGCCCGAGCGCAGCGCCACGGAGCAGAACTGGCAGCCGCGCCCGCACCCGCGGGTGATTTCCACGGTTCCAAAAGTGGAGCGATGGTGAATAGGCGGAATCCTTTGCAAATTGGGACTGTCGCCCTCCACCCGCCGGGGCAGAGCCTCCCCGCGCAGGGCGGCTTCGAAGAGCGGCATCACCACGTCTTCACCTTCGCCGTGCACCAGGCAGTCAATCTGCCAGGTGTCCTGGAGGTTCTTCTTTTCGATTTGCCAGGCGCCCGGCCCCCCCACAATGACTTTCAAATGGCTGCGGTGCTGGCGTAGGGCGGGGTGCTCAATCAGCCGCCGGAATTCCGCAGCGTTGACGGGCTCAAGCTCGCGCCCGTAGAAGCGGGGGTAGATGTCTGTGGCAAAAGTGATGCCCAGGGGATTGTGCGCGTGGATTCCCACCACGCGCGTCTCGGGGCCGATAAATTGTTCCATCTGGTCGGCGTAAGAAACTGCGACGTCGTCCGGACTAAACCGTTCCAGGAGCAGGGATTCAATAATGCGCAGGCCGTGTGGAACATACTTGGCCTGGCCATCCGGCGCGAGTTCATTTTGGATGGACCAGTCGGTGCCCAGATAGCGCGCATAGCGCGCCGGAAGGGTGGCCAGGAGCATCTGCCGCCACTGGCTGCGTAAGTATTCACTTGATTCTGAATCGCTTGCTGCGAGAACCAGCTTTTTTCCGCCCCGTGCCATAGTCGCACCTCCCTCACGAAGAATCGGGGTTGAGGATTAAGTTGTCACCAACCAAGCCTTACAAGCCTAAGTGATTCATTATAACCATAATTACGGACATATTGTCTAGTATGGGTTACTCAACTTGCCCAGGGGGGGACGTGAACAGGCCTTCGGCCCCGTCGAGGACTGAGACCAGACATTCCGGGTATAATGCGAGCATCACAACTTTACGGGATTGTTAAAATGTGCGATCAGCCGTAACGGGGCGTATGTTAAATGTTCAACGCAACTTGCAAAATCTGCGTCCCGGCTTATTGCCAGGGCCTATGACCATGAACCCGCGCGCCCAATGGCCGCTCACCTTGGGAATGCTGCTTGCGGCAATCCTGTCCGTAAGCTCGCTTTGGGCGCAAAGCAACCGCGGCGAGTTGCGCGTGAAGGTCACTGACCCCGCCGGCATGGGTGTGCAAAGCACCGTCGAGCTCGCGAGCGACTCAAGCCAGGTGCGGCGGAGATTGACGACCGACGAAGCCGGGAACGCCGTGGCCGAGCGGCTGCCCTTTGGGATTTATAAAATTCGCGTCGCCCGTCGGGGGTTCGTGCCCTATGCGGCGTCCCTAGAGATTCGTTCGGCGCTTCCCACCTCCTTGCACATCAAACTCACCCTGGCCGTGGTGAATGCCTCCCTGGAAGTTAAAGAGGCGGACACCCTGATCGACCCTCGCGCGGTGGGGGACATCAACCGCATCGGCTCCTACACGATTCAGAACCGCGAGGCATCCATCCCCGGACGCTCGGTGGTCGACCTGGTGGATTCGCAGCCCGGCTGGCTGTATGAGGGCAATGCCGTTCTGCATCCGCGCGGCTCCGAATACCAGACGCAATTTGTGGTGGACGGGGTTCCGCTCACCGACAATCGATCGCCAAGTTTCGGCCCGGACATCGAGGCGGACGATGTTCAGTCGCTGAGCATTTACACCGCGAATTTCCCGGCCGAGTATGGGCGCAAGCTGGGGGGAGTGGTGGAGATGGATACCCTCAAGGATAGCCGCCCGGGGTGGCACGGCAAAGTGGTGGCGACGGGCGGGAGTTTTGGCACTGCCGACGGATACGCGCTCGCACAATACGGGTGGGGGAAGAATACCCTGGGTTTCAGCGGCGATGGCGCTACCACCGGCTGGTATGAGAACCCCGTGGTGCCGCAGAACTACACCAATCAGGGCACCACGTCGGATTTCGCCATTCACTATGAGCGGGATTTGACGGACCGCGACCGCATGGGGCTGATCGTGCGGCGGGAACAGTCGGAATTCAAGGTTCCGAACGAGCAGGTGCAGGAGACCGCCGGGCAAAGCCAGGATCGCAATAATCATGAAACCATGGCCATCTTCTCCTACCAGCACATCTTCTCTCCCACCATCCTCGGCGATTTCCATGCCATGTTCCGGCAGGACTCGGACGGGTTCTGGTCCAACGCCCTCTCCACCCCCATCATTGCCTTCGAGCAAAGCGGCTTTCGGGAAGGCTACCTGAAGGCTACGGTGGCGGTCCATCATGGGATCCAGGAATGGAAGGTTGGAGCGGAGGCTGACTTTACGCCTCTGCATGAGGCTTTCCGCGACACCGTCACGGATTTTTCCCAGTTCGACGTGGGGACACCCGGGTCGTTCAGCTTCTACGGCCGGGGGCACGATTACGAACAGGCCGCCTTTGTTCAGGACAATATCCGCCTGGGTCAGTGGAGCCTGAATGCGGGCTTGCGGTGGGACCACTATCAATTGCTGGTGAATCAGAACGCCGTCAGCCCGCGCCTGGGGGTCGCCCGCTATTGGAAATCCGCCAATATGGTGCTGCATCTTTCCTATGACCGGGTTTTTCAGACGCCGGCGTTCGAGAATCTTCTGCTGTCCAGCTCACCCCTGGTGACGAGTCTCGATCCCCAATTCCTGCGCCTGCCCGTGCTGCCTTCGCACGGAAATTACTATGAGGCGGGCTTCACCAAGGGCCTCTTCGGCAAGTTCAAGCTGGATGGAAACTATTTCCGCCGCTACCTGAACAACTACGCCGACGACGATTTACTGCTCAACACCTCCATCAGTTTTCCCATCGCCTTTCGCAAGGCGGAGATTTACGGCGCCGAGGGGAAGCTCGATCTGCCCGCCTGGGGGCGCTTTGCGGGCTTTGTAAGCTACAGCTATCAGGTGGGGTCCGCCTATCTTCCCGCCACCGGCGGCCTTTTCCTGGGTGACGAAGATATTAATTCCAACATCCAGGGAGACGGCCGCTTCTGGGATTCGCAGGATCAGCGGAACACCTTGCGCACCCGCTATCGGTATAAACTGTCCAAGCGCGTCTGGGTGGGCTTGGGCGCGGAGTACGGCAGCGGCCTGCCCGTGGAATTTGAGGGCACCGTGGCGGAGGCGCTGGCGGAATACGGCCCAGCAGTGGTCGAGCGCGTCGATCTGGCTCGCGGCCGCGTCCGTCCGCAGTTTTCGCTCGACGCATCCCTGGGGGCGGACCTTTACAAGGGTGACCGCATCACCCTGCGCCTGCAAGGCGACATTGAAAATATCAATGACCAGCTCAATGTCATCGACTTCGCCGGTCTTTTTTCGGGAAATGCCATCGGGCCGCCACGCAGCGCGTTTGCTCGCCTGCAAGCGGAATTTTAGCAGGCAGGGTTGTGACGAGGGAGTAATAGCCAAACTTATGCGTGCTCCAGTGCAAGTGCGGAGACAGCAATGAAAAAAGTCCTGATAACAATAATCCTTCCTGTCATGGTTTTGTCGTTAAGTAATTCCGCGGCAGGCCAGGCCGACTCCGGCAGCCTGGGCGCGGAACTGGTCGTAGCCGCCGGGCAAGGCGACGTGGCGGGCGTCCAGCAACTTCTGCAAAAAGGCGCCGACATTGAGGCCACGGACAAATGGGGGATCACGCCGCTGGTGAGTGCGGTCCAAAACGGCAAAGCCGAGATGGTAAAGCTGCTGTTGGAAAAGAGCGCGAAGATCAGCGCCGGGGGCGGAGGGGCGCTGCTCGCGGCGGTCGAACTCGGCAATCCCGCCATGGTCAAGCTGCTGCTGGATAATGGCGCCGACCCCGATGCCAGCGACGGCTTCGACACTGCGCTGCTCAAGGCGGTCAACCGACGCGACAACGACATAGTGAAGTTGCTTCTGGATAAAGGCGCGAACCCCGAGGTGAAGGACAGGAACGGCAACACGGCGCTGCTCTACGCTGCCGGCGGCGGCTACATCGAAGTCGTCAGGCTGCTGTTGGAGAAGGGTGCCCGGGACAGCGTTGACGGCATGGCCTTGCACGCGGCGGCTCTCAACGGCCAGGCCGAGGCGCTGAAGCTGCTGCTGGAGAATGGCGGCAACATTGAATTCAAGGACAGATCCGGCCGCACGCCGCTGCTGGTGGTGGCCCAGGAGGGCAAGGCCGAAGCAGTGAAGCAGTTGTTGGATGACGGGGCGAAGATCGAGGCAACGGACGATCAGGGCCACACGCCGCTGCACGCGGCGGCCCAACGGGCTTCCACCGAGGTGATCAAGCTGCTGCTCGAGCGCGGCGCCCAAATCGAAGCCAGGGACCATGACGGCTTCACGCCACTTATGTGCGCGGCCCAGGCGGGCGGAATCGCCTACGCGGGGACGCCTTTTCATGTTGAGAAGTTTCCAGCGGTTGAGGCGGTGAACCTGCTGCTGGATCGGGGCGCCAACCTCGAGGCCAGGGACGTGGACGGCCAGACGGCCCTGCACCGCGCGGCGTTTCTGGCCAGGGCCGACGCGGCCAAGGCGCTGATTGCGAGAGGCGCCAACCTCCAGGCCATCGACAACCGTGGCAATACTCCACTGAGACTGGCCGTTGAATGCCTCCGGGGTTTCGAACGGCAGAGTACGCAAACGCTGTGCAATAGCCTCTCCTGCCGGCAATCGGTGGACCTTATACTCGCCGACAAGAGAGAAGTAGTTCGCGTGCTGCAAGAGGCTCTTGACCAACATACTCCGACCACCTTCGCCGACTTTGTTGCGGATTTGCAAAACCACCCCCGTGACCGGGCACGGCGCGATCACGTGGTCGAACTTGCTGCTGCCCTCCCGACGCTTCCGCCCATCCCGGAGAATGCGCAACAACGCTACGACCGGGCTTCCGCGCTTATCCATGAGGCCGGCGGGCGCCAACAACTGGATGAAGCTATGAACTTACTGCGCGGGGCCCTGAATGTCGCTCCCTGGTGGCGCGATGCCTATTTTCAATTGTCACGCGCCCTGGAACTGAATGGGCAATACGACCTGGCCGTGAAGAATCTCAACTATTATATCGAGCTCCATCCCCCGGAAGGCGAGGCGCACGCGGCCCGCAGCCACCTCCAGGAGATTCAGGCCAAAATGGACACGGCCACCCAAAACCCGCACTAATTCCGTTAGGAGGTCCCCCGGCTTTGCCGGGGAGGCAGTAGAAGTTTGACAGTTCCGGAATGGGGGCCGGGCACAAGACCCCTCACCCGCCTGCGGGCCGAAGCCGAAGTTGCTTACAGCTCCCCAGTAACCCTTCGGCGGGCGTAGGCCCGGCGGCGCATGGCCGCCATCCTCTCCCCAAGGGAGAGGGTAGGGAATCCCTTTCCTTCTCCCTTGGGGAGAAGGTGGCCGAGGAACGAGGTCGGATGAGGGGTTTTTCCCGACGGTGGCGATCCGGCCCTTTGAGGGGCCAGCCACCGCAATGCCTCCGAAGCTGTGAAATTTTTGTTGTTTTCAATCTAAGGCAACACCTTTGGGGCCGATTCGAGTCGGTAGTGGAGGTCGAGTTGAGGTCTACTCACGGTGCCGGCAGGGTTTTGACTCCTTTTTCCGCGCTCTACCGCCCCCGCTGGAAGCGGGTAGGCACACTTCTCCTAGGCTGCCGGTTGCAGACTCACTTTCCACACCCGCCGGACCCAGATGGCCACATTGCAACTGAGGCAGGCCCAGGCGAGTTCGCTCCGCCCTTTCTTCAGCCCCCGCCGCAGGAACTTGCGCAGTCCGCGTTTCTCTTTCAGGCAGGCGTTGGAAAACTCTGCCACCTGCGACCGCTGCCGGTAAATCTGCCGATACTCATCGCGCTGCATCTTGGCGCGAAACGCCGCCACCTGCGGGTGTTCTTCGGTGCGAAAAACCAGGCGGCCGCGGGGTTGCTTCCCCGGACAACACTGCGTCCGCATTGGGCAGTTTTGGCAGTCGCTGGCGCGCGCAGCGTAACGCTTCTGTGTTGCTCCCACCAGCTTGCGGTTATTTTGGAAAACCAGAATTTTGCCCACCGGACAAGTGTACTGATTCTTCTGCGCATCGAAGACAAAACGGTCGGAGAAGAATTCCGGACTCACTCCCTGGCTCCGCAGCTTCCCCTGCGAACGGTCCTCGCCCAGCGACCCGATCAGTTCGCTGGGGCCTGGCGCCGACTCCAGAATGTTCTGCCGTGTCGTGTAACTGCCATCGACCAGCAATTGCTTCGGTGCCTGTCCGGTATTCTGTTCGATGCGCTGCCGGGCCGCCGCCAATTCCTGACAGTCCTCGCCGGACTGAATGAGGTCATAGCCCACGATCACGCCCTGCCGGCAATCGGTGGAGATCTGCGCGTTGTAGCTGGGTGCGAAGCCTCCATCCGCCTGCCGCATCTTGCGCGCCTCGGGATCCGTAATACTCACCCGCACCTGGGCTTGCTCGGTTGCCGCCTTCTCCGCCTGTTGCCGCTGCAACTCCGCCGCCGCCGCGCGCAACCGTTCCCGCCGCTCCATCGCCGCGCGCTGCTTCGCCTGACGGCGGGCGGCACTCGCTTCCTGACGCAACTGTTCATCCAGAGCCGCCAGATGCTCTTCCGCTATCTGCCGGCACTGGGCCAAGCGCTCCTCGCGCTGGAAACTGGCACGGCTGGCGTCGGCGTGGATTTTGGTGCCATCGTGCGCCACCCGCTCCAGATCCGCCAACCCCTCGCTCATCAGCACGTGCAACAGTTCCACAAACAGTTGGTCCAGAGCCGCCGCGTGCGCGGTGACGAAATCCGACAGGGTGTGATAGTTGATGCGCCCCAGCCCCAGCAGCCACTGGCAGCCCGGCTCGTACTGTGCCCACGCGTCCAAGGCCCGCGCCTCCCGCACCCCGCGACTCAGCGCGTACAGCCACAGCGCCATCACCACCCGCGGGTCCGAGCGGTCGCGCCCCGGCCGACCTTCCACCGCCTTGATGCCGGCGCAGAAACTTTCCACGTTCAGCGTCCCCAGCAAGTCCCAGATGGCCCGCGCGGGATGATCGGCATCGATCAAATGCTCCACATCGATGGCGCGCCAGACCATCTGCTGGCGATCCACCCGCTTCAGGCGCGGCTTCCGTCGGTGGGGAGGAGGGGCGGAGCCGGCGCCCCACGGGCTTCGCCGCTCTCGATCAGCACTCCCTGCTCAACGCTCATGCGGCCTCGTTTCCCGACGATGCGCGGGCCGGCGCCGAATCACCAGGGTGTGCTTGTCCTCCACCACCCATTGGATCTCCTCGCCCTTCTCCATCTCTAGGGCCTCAGCGAGTTGGGCCGGACACATCAGGTAAAACTGGCGGCTGCCCCCCGCCCGCTCGATCACTTGCACTTTGGAAAGGTATCCCATGGGGGCAGTATATAACTAGTGAAATTGCTAGTCAAGCAAAATGTCAAAAATTTCACAGCTTCTCCGGCTTTGCCGGAGGATAATTACTTGGAGTCCCGAGGGCAGTCGCGATCCTCTGGCGAATTGCTAGCGAGCGTGTCGACCTCGCCCGCGGGCGCGTTTGCCCGCAGTTTTCGCGCGACGGTTCCCTGGGGCGGACCTTTACAAGGGTGATCGCGCCAGCTTGCGCCTGCAAGGCGACGTTGAAAACATCCACGACCGGCTCAATGTCAGCCGCATTGCCGGGCTGTTCTCAGGAAACGCCATCGGCCCGCCGCCCAGCGCTTTTGTTCGCCTGCAAGCGGAGTTATAGGGGGTAGAATTGCGGCCGTGTCGCAGCACCCGAGCGGGAGCGGCGCGACATGCCGAAAGGGCGCGGCGCTATACTTGCTATTCTCTGCCTCTGAGGATTGCGGCCATCGCGCGGGGGTTGCGGTGCCCGTGCATCACGGCGATAACCCACAAAGGTTTTTCGTCGGGCGCATAGGCAATCAGGTACTCACGGACGGAAATGAAACGCAGAGGCCGTGAGGTGAGGTCCGGGCGCCTATGGCCCCGATGGGGAAAGGGAACCAGGGCGCGAAGGGCGGACAGAATCTCCGCAATCATCCGATCGGCGGCATCGAGATTATCCGCGCGAATGAATTCCCAGATCTCGTCTAGATCAAAGCGGGCTTCGGGGTGGAAATCGTATCCGGTCATGAACCGGGCTGCGAACGACGCGCGGCGCTTTTCTTGCGGAAATACGCTTCAACCTCGTCACCGGGGATAGGCTTCACCCTGCCGCTTTTCAGGTCGTCATAGCGGGTGTTGAGCATGTCCCGCGTCCGGGCAAGCTCGGCAAGATACCCCGCCAGGGCGTCCTCGACAAGCTCATCCGTCCCCCGTCCACTTTCTGCGGCGAGGTCCTTGAGCTTTTTTTCGGTCTCGGAGGTGAAACGCACTTCCATCGTCTTTCAGGATAACGGAAAAGCTTTGCTCCGGGCAAGTTCCAAAGTTTTGCGGGCCGTTTTTGTTGACCCGATGACCGGTGACAACTGAGGGCATCGCCCGGGACACATTTTCTGCTACAATCTTTTCGGATGAATTCCGACAACTTCGTACATCTGCATGTTCATACCGACTACAGTCTTCTCGACGGCGCCTGCGAAATCGAGAAGCTCATGGACCGTGCTGCCGCCCTGAAAATGCCTGCCGTCGCCATGACCGACCACGGCAACCTCTTCGGGGCCATAAAATTCTACCAGGCGGCGAAAAAACGCAACATCAAGCCCATCATCGGCTGTGAGGTCTATGTGGCGCCCGCCAGCCGCTTCGATCGTTCCACTGACACGGACCGCCCCAACCATCTCGTGCTCCTGTGCGAAAACGAACGCGGTTATCGCAACCTGGTCAAGCTCGCTTCCTCCGCCTACATCGAGGGTTTCTATTACAAGCCGCGGATTGACAAGGATCTGCTGGCCCGGCACGCCGAGGGGCTGATCGGCCTTTCCGCCTGCCTGCGGGGTGAGGTGGCGGTGGCGCTCGGTTCCGACCGCTACGAGGTGGCGCGCCAATCGGCCTACGATTTGCGCGATATTTTCGGCAAAGGCAACTTCTTCCTGGAGCTTCAGGACCAGGGCATGGAGGAAGAGAAACGCATTAACCCGCAGATGGCGCGCCTCTCGCGCGAGACGGGCATTGGTCTGGTGGCCACCAACGATTGCCATTACCTCACCGCCGAGGACGCGCGCGCTCAGGAAGTGCTGGTCTGCATCCAGACCGGCAAGACCATGAGCGATACCAACCGCATGAAGTTTCGCACCAACGAATTCTTCTTCAAGACCTGCCAGGAGATGCATGCGGTTTTTGGCAACGACGTGCCGGAAGCGCTCACCCGCACGCTCGAAATCGCCGAACGCTGCAACCTGCACCTGGAAACCAAGGAGCACGTTTTCCCCCATTTTGACGTACCCGCCGGCGAGTCGCCCGACAGCTTTTTTGAAAAGGTCACCCGGGAAGGCTTTGCCCGCCGCCGCGAGCGGCTGGAGCGGATGCAAGCGGCCGGACGGCTGAAATATCCCCTGCAAGCCTATGAGGAGCGCCTGGAGCGCGAAATCGAACTGATCAAGCAGATGAAATTTCCCGGGTATTTCCTGATCGTTTGGGATTTCATCCGCTACTCGCGCGAGCAGTGCATTCCGGTGGGGCCGGGCCGCGGTTCGGCGGCGGGCAGCCTGGTGGCTTACTCGCTCCAAATCACCGATGTTGACCCGCTCCAGAATGAATTGCTTTTTGAGCGCTTCCTCAATCCCGAGCGCGTTTCTTTCCCTGACATTGACATCGACTTTTGCCAGCGCGGGCGCGGCAAGGTGATCGAGTACGTCACCGGGAAATATGGCCGCGAGAATGTAAGCCAGATCATCACCTTCGGCACCATGGGGGCCAAGGCGGTCATCCGCGACGCCGCCCGCGCCCTCGACATGCCCTACGCGGAAGCCGATAAGATCGCCAAGCTCATTCCCAACACCCTCAACATCAAGCTGGAAGATGCGTTGAGCAAGTCGCCGGAACTGGCCCAACTCCAGAAAAGCGATGAGCGCATCGCCGACCTTCTGCAAGTGGCTTTGCATCTCGAAGGCTTCGTCCGCCACGCCTCGACGCACGCCGCCGGCGTGGTGATTTCGCCTGTCCCCCTCCAGGAGATCGTGCCCCTCCACAAGAGCAACAAGGATGAAATAACCACCCAATACGCGATGGACGACCTGGAGAAAATCGGCCTGTTGAAGATGGATTTTCTCGGCCTCACCACGCTGACCATCATCGACGACTGCGTGAAGCTGATTGAAAAGACGCGCAGCGAAAAACTGGACCTCGACGCGGTTCCTCTTGACGACCCGGCATCCTACGAATTGCTATGCAAGGGGCTGACGGCGGGCGTCTTCCAATTTGAAAGCCGCGGCATGACCGACATCCTGCGCCGCGTCCAACCCAATCGCCTGGCTGATCTCACGGCGCTGAACGCCATCTACCGCCCGGGGCCCCTTCAGGGGGGCATGGTTGACGATTATATTGCCCGGCGGTCCGGAAGGCGCCAGGTCAGTTACGACCTGCCCCAGCTTGAGGCCATCCTGGAGGAAACTTACGGCGTCATCGTCTACCAGGAGCAGGTGATCCAGATCTTCAATAAGGTTGCCGGCTTTACCTTGGGAGAAGCCGACATGGTGCGCCGCGCCATGGGCAAAAAGGATGCTGCCGTCATGGAGGCGAATAAGGAGAAGTTTCTGGTGGGCGCGCGGGCCAACAAGGTGTCCCTCGCCAAGGCCCAGAAACTCTGGGAACTGGTGGACAAGTTCGCCGGCTACGGTTTCAACAAGTCGCACTCCGCCGCCTACGCGCTGGTGGCTTACCACACCGCCTATCTGAAAACGCATTATCCGGTGGAGTTCATGTCGGCCCTGCTGACGGCGGAAATCGGCAATCAGGACAAGCTCACGCGCTATCTGGCCGAATGCAAGGACATGGGCATCACCATCCTGCCGCCGGATGTCAACGCGAGCGACCTGGTCTTCACGCCCGACGGCAAGGCCATCCGCTTCGGCCTGACCGCCATCAAGAATGTCGGCCCCACGGCCATTGAATCGGTGCTCGCGGCGCGCCAAAAACTGGGGCGCTTTGATCACCTGGTGGAATTTTGCGAGCACGTGGATTTGCGCTTGCTGAACAAACGCGTTCTGGAGAGCCTCATTAAAGCCGGGGCGTTTGATTCCCTCGGCGTAAAGCGCACGCAACTGCTCGCGGTGCTTGATCGCGCCATGGAGTTGGGACAGAAGCGCCAGCGGGAAACCGAGAGCGGGCAGCACGGCTTGTTCATGGGGGGAGCGGACGCCCCGCCGCTCCCGCCATTCGAGATGCCCGACGTGCCCGATTGGACCGAGGCAGAGCGCCTGGCCGCCGAAAAGGAAGTACTGGGCTTCTACGTCACCGGCCATCCTTTGGAAAAGTATGCGGAGCGCCTGGCTACCATGACCCGCCACGACACTTCCTCCATCGAAGAAATGGCGCACGATACGCCCGTGACGCTGGCGGGAATCCTGCGCGGCCTGCGCGTGAAGCCCAGCAAGAAGGGCGACCTTTGGGCCAGCGCCCAACTCGAAGATTTACGCGGCTCCGTTGAGCTGCTGGTGTTCCCCAAAGCCTATTTGCAAATGCAAAATATTCTTAAGCCTGACGCCGCGCTGCTGGTCCGGGGAACCGTGCGCCAGGAGGAGAACCAGAAACCCCGCGTGTCCGTCAATGAAGCCCGCCCGCTCGATGCGGCGGTGAATGGCGCCAAGTCCCAGTTAATAATTCGCCTTAATCTGGATGCGATGGGGGAAGGCCGCCTCGATGCACTCGCCAGCGCGCTGGCTGGATATCCAGGAGAAAGTCCGGTGGTCTTCGAGTTAGCGCGCCCGGGCAATTTCGTGGTGCGGATTCGATCGCGCGCCCCCCGCGGGGTCAAAACCGATGATGAATTGCTGAACCGGCTGCGGGAACTGTGCGGCGATGAAGCGATTCGGCTGGAAAAGCCGGCGATGGGAACGTAAAGGTTGGGCGGCAGGAGTTCATAATCAAATGGCAAATGCACCAAACAACCAGGCGATCGCGCTGGAACTCGAGAAGCAAATCGCGGAGCTCCAAAACACGGTGAGTTCGGCCGCTTCGCAGGAAGAAATCGAGCGCTTGCGCCAACAGGTTGTGGCCTTGCGGCAGAAGGTTTCCGGGCCCAATCAAGACGCCTGGGATCGCGTCCTGCTGGCCCGCCATCCGCAGCGCCCCTATACCCTCGATTACATCCAATTGCTGTTCACGGACTTTCTGGAAATGCACGGCGACCGGCGTTTTGCCGACGACGCCGCGCTAGTGACGGGCTTTGCGCAATTCGAAGATCGCCCCGTGGTGGTGATCGGAAACCAGAAGGGCCGCGATACCAAGCAGAAGCTGCTTCGGAATTTCGGCATGGCCAATCCGGAAGGTTATCGCAAGGCCCTGCGGGTCATGCAACTGGGTTCCAAGTTTGGCTTGCCCATCATCTGCTTTATTGATACCCCCGGAGCGTATCCGGGCATCGGGGCGGAGGAGCGCGGCCAGGCGGAAGCGATTGCTTACAACCTGAAGGAAATTTGCAAGCTCCAGGTTCCCATCGTGGTGCTGATTCACGGGGAAGGCGGCAGCGGCGGCGCGCTGGCCATCGCTGTCGGCGACGAGATCCTGATGCATGAGAACGCCATCTACTCGGTGATCTCGCCGGAAAGTTGCTCCTCCATTCTTTGGCGCGACTGGGACCACAAGCAGGAAGCGGCTCGTGTGCTGAAGATGACGGCCGAAGATCTATACGGCATGCAGATTGTGGATCAGGTCGTTCCTGAACCCGCGGGCGGCGCGCAGATGGACCACGCGCAGGCGGCGGATTTGCTGCGGCCGGTTTTGCGCACCTGCCTTGAACGGCTGGGGAAGCTTTCCGTACCCGATCTCCTGAAGCGCCGGTATGAGAAACTTCGCCGCCTTGCCACTTTTGTGACCGAAGCGGGATGATGCGGGACCGTGCTGCGCGAAAATTTTTATGCATCGCGGGCACCACCGAGATGCCGCAGGATGACCTCGCAGTGTTTCGCAGTGTTTTGCCAACAATTTGGGCTGAACCGGGACGGGTTACGACCGTATTGACAAAATGTCCACAATTATCGCTCCCCAATGACCGTTAAATCCCTCTAATTTCCCCTAACAATTTGAATAATCAGTGTTTACCCTTCGAGGCACGCCCTAACCACTTGGGGCAGGGAAATTCCCCGTTCGCTGTAATGCCATTTACCTTGCTATCCGTCAAGTAGGATTATGCTTACCGTCAGGCTGTGGATAGCTATACCCTGTGGGGTTCGGGGCATTTAAACGCGCAGGTCAATCCTGCGATGATCCAAGCGTCGGGCTACAAAATTAAAGTAGTGAAGGCGGAGGACCGTTGCGATCCGAAGCGAAGGGCGTCCAAGTGTATCCCAGCCGTCAATTCCCATTCTTGAGTTCCAGACGAGGTGCCGAATGAGTACAGTTCCTTTCAATGAAACTCCCCAGGGCAGCGGTGGCCTGATTCAAATTTCGTCCAAGGAAGAGCTGATTCGCCAGAAGCTCGAAGACGAAAGACGGCGCCTAGAAAAAGAGGCGGGGCTGGAGCGCCGCGTGGCGCAGCAGTTCCACAAACCCATTGAGCGCGCCTTCACCAAGTCGCAGCGCGACCACACCACCATCCTCTTCGGCGGCCTCACCTGGAAGCACGAAAAGCTGATTCACGGCGCGCTGGAAGGCCTCGGCTACAAGTGTGAGGCCCTCCCGGTGCCCAACAAGAAGGCCTTCCAGCTCGGCAAGGAGTACGGCAACAACGGGCAGTGCAACCCCACCTACTTCACGGTGGGCAACCTGGTGCAATTCGCCCAGACGCTCGAGGAGAAGGGCCTGACCAAGCAGGAAATCATTGACCGCTACGTGTTCTTCACCGCCGGCGCCTGCGGACCCTGCCGCTTCGGAATGTACGAAGCCGAATATCGCCTGGCGCTGCGCAACGCGGGCTTTGACGGATTCCGCGTGCTCCTGTTCCAGCAGTCGGGCGGGTTGAACCAGGCGGAAGCGGAAGCCGGCCTGGAGATGAACCTGGACTTCTTCCTGAACATCCTGAACGCCCTGAACATCGGCGACATCATCAACGACGTGGCCTATCAGATCCGTCCCTTCGAGGTGAATGCCGGCGAAACCGATCGCGTCCTGGACGAGTGCCTGGACATGCTGCAACTGGTGATGCGCCGCAAGCAGCCCTACACGCTGGAAGGCAAGCTCGCCTCGCTGCTCAGCAAGACGAGCTTTTCCAACACGGCGGAGTACCTGGGCAAATTCCTGAACCAGCTTTATGGCGATGATTACACCGCGGCCCTCAACCAGGTGCGCGACCGCTTTAATTCCATCCCCCTCGACCGCACGCGCGTAAAGCCCATCGTGAAGGTGACCGGCGAATTCTGGGCGCAAACCACCGAGGGCGACGGCAACTTCAACATGTTCAAGTTTCTGGAAAAAGAGGGCGCGCAGGTTATGGTGGAGCCCATCGGCACCTGGATCATGTACATGATTCATCAGGCCAAGCAGCAAATCCGCGACCAGCGCGGCCTGGACCTGGTTCAGAAGAACGTTCCCAAGTGGAACCTCAAAGCCATTTTCGGCAGCCACTTGAATACCCAACAGCGCCTGGCCAAGCTGACCGTGGCGGAGAACATCTTCAAGCGTGAATATCACCGTTTGATTGACGCGCTCGGCGGCATCGCCCACCACCTCACCGACCAGTACGAGCTGCAACGACTCGGCCATCCGTTCTACAATTCCCGCGCCGGCGGCGGCGAAGGCCACCTGGAAGTGGCCAAGAACATTTATTACTCGAACAAGGACCTTGCCCACATGGTCCTCAGCCTGAAGCCCTTCGGCTGCATGCCCTCCACGCAGTCCGACGGGGCGCAGTCGGCGGTGGTTTCAACCTACAAGGATATGATCTTCATCCCCGTGGAAACCTCCGGGGAAGGCGACGTCAACGCTCACAGCCGCGTGCAGATGGCCCTGGGCGAAGCCAAAGTGCGCGCCAAGAACGAAATGAAGCGCGTGCTGGATGAGTCGGGCGTGACCCTGGAAGATGTCCGCGCCTTTGTGCAGGAGCATCCCGAAATGCAGCAGGCCACTTACAAATACGGGCACAAGAAGGGCCTGGTGGGAGTGGCGGCAAACTTTGTGGCCCACGCCGCAGAACGCATGAAGGCCGAGGGCGTTAAGGCGGAAAAGCGCGAATTGGTGGCGGTGGGGTAAGGGCAGGTGTTAGGTGTCAGGTGCCGGGTGTCAGGAAGCTTGAGAAGGAAACGTAGCAAGGGGACCTCATTGAATTTCCAGCCCTCGCCCCCTTGGGGGAGAGGGGGGACCGCAAGGCGGTGGGTGAGGGGGTTTACGCTGAGATCGGTCCCTAAATTGAATTCGTGCAAATTTCTAGAGTTCTTACCCCCTCACCCGTCTCGCCCCGGCTGGTGAAAACGCCGGTTGCGAGCCACCCTCTCCCCCAAGGGGGCGAGGGAAGGGGAGTTCGCGGTTTAGGTTTTCACCTAAGGCAACAACCTTGTTCCGCTCAGGAGTACAAGGAAGGGAGGTACTTAACATGGCAGACAAAGTGAAAGCCGTTCCAGAAGGTCAGCACACTCTGACGGTCCACCTGTCCGTCCGCGAAGCGCCCAAGGCGATCGAGTATTACCAGAAGGCGTTGGGGGCGAAACTCCTCCATGTGCACAACACGCCAGACGGCAAGGTGATGCACGCCCTGCTGAAATTCGGCGATTCCACCCTGATGCTGGCCGAGGAATTCCCCGGCATGGGCACGCCGTCCCCACAGACGCTGGGGGGCAGCCCTGTGGTGATCAATCTCTACGTCGAGGACGTTGACACCTTGTGGAACAACGCCGTCGCCGCCGGGGCTAAGGTGACCATGCCGCTGGCCAACCAGTTTTGGGGTGACCGCTACGGCCAGATTGTTGATCCCTTCGGCCACTCGTGGGCGCTCGGTTCACACGTGGAAGATGTCGCGCCGGAAGAATTGGGCCGCCGCGCCAACGCCGCGATGGCGGCGATGTCGAAAAAAGCGAGCGGGTAGGGAAGGGCAGGGGTTAGCGTCCTGAGTCGCACGCTTGTTGATCAAGCACGAACCCCCTCACCCCCTTACCCCTCTCCCCCAAGGGGGCGAGGGGAGAGTTGAAATCTCACTCTGGGTCCGAATTTGGCAAGGGGGGGAATTTAACCCCCCCCTCTCCCCCAAGGGGGCGAGGGGAGAGTTGAAATCTCACTCTGGGTCCAAATTTGGAGAGGGGGGGAATTTAACCCCCCCCTCTCCCCCAAGGGGGCGAGGGGAGAGTTGAAATCTCACTCTGGGTCCAAATTTGGCGAGGGGGGGGGATTTAACCCCACCCTCTCCCCCTTGGGGGAGAGGGTGGACCGCAACCGGCGCTTTTATCAGCCGGGGCGGGCCGGGTGAGCGGGGTAGCGCGGACCTGATTTTTAGGTCCGCGGTTCTTCACCCGTGACGAAAGACCGCGGACCTAAAAAGCAGGTCCGCGCTACAGTTCTGACACCTGGCACCTGTTACTGATCTGGCACCTAATCGCGATGAGGAGCAAAACCTAATGCCCGATGTGAACCCCAAGAACTTGATCGTCGGCTTTGATGTCGGCTCGACGACCGTGAAATCCGTGGTGGTGGATACCACGACGGATCAGATCGTCTGGAGCGACTATCAGCGCCACGACACCAAGCAGCCGGAAAAGTGCCTGGAATTCCTGAAGCGCATGGAAGCCGAGGCGGGCATCAAGGTTGAGGAGAGCCGCGTTTTCGTGACGGGCAGCGGCGGCGGGCCGATCGGCGGCCATATCGGCGCCAAATTTGTTCAGGAAGTGAACGCCGTTTCACTCGCCGTCGAAAAACTTTATCCCGAATGCGGTTCGGTGGTGGAGCTGGGCGGGCAGGACGCCAAGATCATCATCTTCAAGGAAGACCCGGAGACCGGGCGCAAGAAAAAAATCCCCTCCATGAATGACAAGTGCGCGGGCGGCACGGGCGCGGTGATTGACAAGATTAATGCCAAGGTGCGTATTCCCGCCGAAGAGCTTTGCAAAATGGGTTATCTGGGCCTCAAGCTGCACCCCGTGGCAGGGAAGTGCGGCGTGTTCGCCGAGACCGACATCAACGGCTTGCAGAAGAGCGGCGTGCCTCCCGCCGAACTGATGGCCTCGCTGTTTGAAGCCATCATTCAGCAGAACCTGGCGGTGCTTACGCGCGGCAACACCCTGCGTCCCACCGTGCTGCTGCTGGGCGGTCCCAACACTTATATCAAAGGCATGCAGGATTGCTGGAAATACAACATCCCGAAAGTCTGGGAGGAGCGCAACTTCCCCCTGCCCGAGGGCAAGGACCCCAAAGACCTCATCATGGTTCCCGACAACGCCCAGTATTTTGCGGCGCTCGGCTGCGTGCGCTTCGCCATGGATGAGGACTCGAATATTGGTGTCTACAAGGGCTACGAGAAGCTGGAGTGGTACATCAATTACGGCCGCCTGGAAGAGAAGCAGAAGAAAGGCGGCAGCGGACTGTACAAAACGCCGGGCGAGCTCAGCGAGTTCAAAGACCGCTACAAGCCGAAGAAGTTCGTTCCCCACACCTTCCAGCCCGGCCAGCACGTTGAGGCCTTCATGGGCATTGACGGCGGCTCCACTTCCACCAAAGCCGTCCTGGTGAATCATGCCGGCGAAGTCATGGTGAAGTGCTACCAGCTTTCCAAGGGCAATCCCCTGGAAGACACCATGGAAATGTTCGCCAACCTGAAAACGCAAGTGGAATCGCAGGGCGCCACGGTGGAGTTGTTGGGCGTGGGTTCCACGGGTTACGCCAAGGACATCTTGAAAGAAGTGCTGAACGCCGATGTGGCGCTGGTGGAAACCGTTGCCCACACCCAGGCAGCGCTGCACTTCTATCCCCATGCCGACGTCATCTGCGACGTGGGCGGGCAGGACATCAAGCTCATCATCCTTCAGGACGGCCGCGTCAAAGATTTCAAGCTGAACACCCAGTGCTCTGCGGGCAATGGTTACTTTCTGCAATCCACCTGCGTGGGTTTTGGCCACGACGTCATGAATTACGCCGACCTCGCCTTCAGCGCCAAAGCCATGCCCATGTTCGGGTACGGCTGCGCCGTGTTCATGCAGTCCGACATCGTGGACTTTCAGCGCCAGGGTTGGAAACCCGAGGAGATCATGGCGGGGCTCGCCAACGTGCTGCCCAAAAATATCTGGCTGTACGTTTCGCAGATTCCCAACCTGGCCTCGCTCGGCAAGACGTTTATCCTGCAAGGCGGGACGCAGCACAACCTGGCGGCGGTGAAAGCGCAGGTGGACTTTATTGAGTCGCGCTTCAAGGACAAGGGCTCCATGCCAGACGTCATCGTGCACGAGCATTGCGGGGAGGCGGGCGCCATCGGCTCCGCCATCGAAGCGCGCCGCATGTACAATAACGGCCACCGCACCAGCTTTGTGGGCTTCGAGGCCGTCAAGAACATCACTTACAAGACCCATCGCAGCGAGGACACGCGCTGCTACTTCTGCAAGAACAAGTGCATGCGAACCTTCATCGACGTGCAGATTGCCAGCTCCGATGAATCGTGGAAGAAGTCCAAGATTCCCATACTGCCCGGCGTGAAGCGTCTGATCGTGGGCAACAGTTGCGAAAAGGGTTTGGTGGAAGACGTCGCCGACATGCGGGAGATCAAGAAGGGCCTGGACGCCGCCAAGAAGGAAAATCCCAACATGGTGGAAGTGGCCGCCAAGGCGGCATTCCGGTCGTACTCGCCGAAGTCGGTGGCTGACCCGCTGCCCAAGTACGCGCTGACCGCGAAACAGAAGAAGCGCGTCGAACTGATGAAAAAGCGCGCCACGCTGCGCATCGGCATTCCGCGCATTCTCAATATGTACACGGTGAATCCCATTTTCAGCGCCTACTTCGAAGCGCTGGGGGTTCCTTCCGAAAACCTGATCTACTCGGACTACACCAACGAACAGCTTTACAAGGAAGGCGCCAAGCGCGGGGCCATCGATCCCTGCTTCCCATCGAAGGTGGGCATTCCCCACGTGCACAACCTGCTGATGGTGCACCACAAGAAGAAGCCGCTGGACATTATCTTTTGCCCGATGATCGACGATCTGCCGAGCGACATGAAGCACGCGCAATCGCATCGTTCCTGCCCCACGGTGGCGAGTACGCCGGAAGCCGTCAAGGCGGCGTTTATCAAGGAAGGCGACCTTTTCAAGGAAAATAATATCCTGTTTCTTGATACCTTCGTGAATCCCGGCAAACCCACGCTGCTCGCCAAACAGATGTACGAGCAGTTCGTGGATATCTTCGGCCTTTCCGAGGAAGAAAACGCACGCGCGGTGGAGGCGGGTTTGCAGGCCCAGCACGATTTCGAGAATAAGATCATGCGCGCCCAGGGGCGGGAAATCCTGAAGCGCCTGGAGGCGGAAGACCGCATCGGCATCGTGGTGCTTGGCCGCCCGTACCACAACGACCCAGGCATCAACCACGAAATCATGGAGGAATTCCAGAAGATCGGCTACCCCGCGCTGACCCTGGCCTCGCTCCCCATCGACGAAGACATTCTCGCGCGGCTGTTCGGGGAGGACGTCGAGTCCGGCTTGATCAAGGACGCCATGGACGTGAGTGACGCGTGGAAGAACAGTTATAGCGAAAACACCACGCAGAAAATCTGGGCGGCCAAGTACACCGCCCGCCATCCCAACCTGGTGGCGCTGGAGCTTTCCAGCTTCAAGTGCGGCCACGACGCCCCGATTTATACGGCCGTGGAAGAGACCGTCACCAAATCCGGGACGCCGTACTTTTCGTTTAAGGATATCGACGAGAACAAGCCCACAGGGTCCATCAAAATTCGCGTTGAGACCATCAGCTACTTCCTGAAGCGCTACCGCGAGGATATGGTGCGCAACAAGCAGAAGCAGTCGGATGTGGAATCGAAGATGCGGGAATTCGAAGCGAAACTGCGCGCCGAACTCGATACGATGATGCCCAGCCCGCCGCCCGCGCCGTATGAAGTCGAAACGCCGGTGGGAGCGAATGCCATCCGCAACGTGAAGCGGGAAGAGTAACGCTCAACGGTCTAGCCGGGCGGCTGACTCGCCCGCTTTTTGGCGATATAGTCCAGCTCGCTCAGGGCCAGGCGGTCGTTGGGCTCGATCTCGAGGGACGATTTAAGAAAAGCCACAGCGTCGTCAAACCTGCCAAAATCCACCATCGTAACGCCCAGGCCACGGAGGGTGCGCGCCCGGATGTAATTGGGCGTCCAATCATGCCGTGCCGTGACGGCGCGCTGGAAGAGCAAAAACGCGTCCGCCGGCCCGCCTTCTGAAAGATGTAGGCTTTTTCGTTCATCAGTTGCGGGTGGTCGGGTTCGAGCTGAAGGCCCTGGTCGAGCGCCTCGAGCGCTTCGTGCACCTGCCCGCGCTCCACGTAAACCATTCCCAGCAGATAGTAGCTCCGGGAATAGGAAGGGGGGACCCAGAAGATCTTCCGCTGCGAGCCCGTTTGTGCCATGTGCGCGGTGTAGCAGAGGAATTCCGCCGTGTCCCAACAGGCCACAAGCTGCTCATCGGGCAGATCCTGAATGGGCCGCCACCCGGGAGGCATGGTGCGCAGCGCTTGCTCGATCAGCGTTGCCGCAGCGTCAAAGGCGTGCTGGTTGATGAGGTCCACGGCTTGCTCATTGAAATCTTCCATTTTGGCTGGAACCCCCCCGTATGGGTTGAAGTGCGAAGAGACAATTTACATCGGACGGGCTCAGCTTGCAATGCCCGGTTATTTGCACTAACCGCGGGCGAGCGCCGCAGCGAGCAGCGTGGAACGATTGCCATCCGTAAGATATTGACGCCCCTTCGCGCCTCTGGTATTCATGGTTGTGCACGATAACGGGGCAGCCGTCAAACCAGCGCAACTTGGCGTAAGCAGTCAGGGATTCTCAATGTTTTGCCGAGTCCCTAATCCCTAACCCCGAATCCCGAGGTTTTCATGCCATTCGAGTCTGACAAGATTATGTTCGAAATTTACCGGGAGACGACCTACACGGGGAAGTACCGCGTGGTCTACTTCACCGAGTTGCAGGATCACAACAAGGAAACCGAAATCAGCCGGGCCATGGCGGGCGAGCATTTCTACGATGGCTTCATTCGCGCCTATCGCAAGGATCAGGCGAAAGAGATGATCGAGAAAATCCTGGCCCGCATGAACGATGGTGAACAATTGAGCCCCGCGCAGGTGGAAGCGGAGATCAAGGCGTTTATTCCGAGCTGAACTGACAGCCGACAGCTAACAGCCAACAGTAACGGCAGAGGTGGCTTGGGTTAGCTGCAAACTGTGGGCTGTCGGCTGTGAGCTATTAGCTTAAACGTATGTCGAAGAGTTTCTGGCGAAAGCAAGTCATCCAGCCCGGGCTCGATAACGAGGTGGACGAAGCCTTCGCCGAGCAGAAGGCCATCCTCAAAAAAGACCCTCAGAATGCCCAAGCTTGGTTCGCCCTGGGGACGCTCAGCCACTTTCAGGGCGAAATCGAACAGGCCATGCAATACTTCCAGAAGTCCATCGAATTCGATCCTTCGAGCGCCGCTCCGCACCTGAGCCTGGGCCGCCTTTACGCCGTGCGTGGTGAATACCAACTTGCCTGGAAACACGCCCGCGCCGCCGAAGCCCTGGGGGCCAGCGATCTGGTGCAGATGCTGGAGAGGTATCCGAATGTTGCGAAGCGGGACTAGTATAAAGTTTCATTAAAACATGTTCACATCACGTCAACAAAGCGTCGAACTTCTTCCAGCGATGAACCACGGGGGCGGCGTTGATTTCCGAAACCCCGAGCAGGATTCGATTCCGCAACTCCTCCCACGATTGCACGCGAATGTGCCGCAAGAAAGTTCGCGCCATTTTGCCGAAAAGCGTCTCCACGATATTCAGCCAGGAACCATGGGTGGGCGTCAGCACATACTTGAACCGATTGGGACGGGTGGCCAGGTAGGCCTGCGTCTCTTTGGAAAGATGTGCCGAGTGATTGTCCAGCACCAGACGGAGTGTGCACTCGGGGGGATAGTAGCGATCCAGGTCCTGCAGCAGGGCAATGAACTCGCGACTCCGATGGCGATGTTCGACCCGCGCCGTGACATGTCCGGTCTGCAGGTCGAGCGCGGCCAGAATCGATGCCGTACCCAACCGCTTATATTCGTGATCGCGCCCCACGGTGGGGTGCTGACCCGCTACCGGCGGCAGATCGGGAGCCGTATTCGCCAAGGCCTGCAGGCCCGGCTTCTCATCGACGGAAACGGTAATCACGCTGGGCGGGGCCTCGGGAGCCCCGCGGCTTTGGCTCTGCAACATCACTTCTTGATAGACCAGCAGCACTTCGCGCATTTTGGTCTCAAAAGCCGGGTCGCGCCGCTCCAGATAATACGTCACCTTGTCGGGGCGCAAAGCTTGTTGGGTCAAGATTCGCTGCACGGTCGCCTTGGCCGCCCTCGCCAACGCCGGGTGCCCGGCCGCGACCGCCTGTCGGCGCACGTGCTGCGCCAGCGACTGCCGCGTCCACAGTTCCGCCGCGTACCCGTATTCCTTGGGCTTCGAGCAGGCCAAATGTACCACCCAAGCCTTGGCCGTCTCGGTGATCACCGGTTCCCGCGACCGATGGTAGGCGTCTTTCAAGCCGGCCGCCAAGCCGACCTTCAGGGCCTTTCCGACCCACTTGGCTACGCTGGTCCGCGTCATGGAAACCTTACGAGCAATCGCCGTGATGGTTTCGCCGGCATAATAATCCCACAGAATCTCAGCTCGCTGCACCTCGCGCCGTGGCGCCGTTTGCGAACGACGCAACCGTTCCAGTCGGTCGACTTCCTCGGGGGCCAACACCAACTTTGCACGCTTCGATTTTCCTGCCATGCCGCGAAGCATAACAGAAAAGCAGGCCCATGTGAACATCTTTTAACGAAACGTTATACTAGCTAACAGCTAACAGCTTACAGCTAACAGTTTAGGGCAAGAGTTCATGGTCCGATTCGATCGTCCTTAACTGTTAGCTGCGAGCTGTCGGCTGTAAGCGCCGGTTCAGCTTCCCCCCTGCGGCAAAATTTGATCAAGCATTTCCGGCGGCCCGGACACGTCCAATTCCAGGCGGGCGCCGTCGCGTTGGGTTTGGATACTCTGCAAAATGGGGGGAAGGGTCACGCCGCCGGGCGGGGCGGGTTTCTGGGCGGCCTGTTGCAGAAGGCCGATGAGGTTCGCGAAACCCGCGGCGCTTTCCGGCGTGTCGCACACCATAATGATCTGGGCGGTAAATCCGGTGTCCCACTGTACGCGGTAGAGAAGGGCGCGCACGGAGCGTCCCAGGGAACTCAGATCCACGCTTTTCTGGCCGCTGGGGGCCAGCCACAATCCCGCCAGATTGCCGGCCGATTTACCGTTCAGGATTCCCCATTGGGGCGCCGTGGTATCCAGTTCCCCCTCCCAATTCACAAAGTCGGAATTCGCATTCAGGGCATTCACCGAACCCTGCCGCGCGTCCAGCATGGCTTTGACATCACCCAGGCGCCCAAAGGCCGCGAGGGTACTGTCGAGGAAGGTGAAATAGAGGTCGTCCGGGTCGCCGCTGGAACCAAACGAGTAAAGGTTCGAGCCATCGTATTGGCGCACCGGCAGGCCGGAGTGTTCGATGTTTTTCTGGATCACGGCAGGCTGGAAGCGCCCCGCCGCGAGGCCCAGGTAACCTGCGGGGCCCACCATCTCACCGCGCCATCCCAGCATCACTTCGTCGATGTCCTGCTCGGGATCAATGCCCATGGGCCGCAGGAAATCCTCGAAGGCGCGCAACTGCCGATTGAGGATTCGCTGCCGGATTTGTGTGTAGACGGGAAGGGAGCGCAGCACGGCGAGGTTCGTATAGGCAATCTGCAAAGTGTCGGCTGGAAAGGTGTTGAGCGCCTCGCCAGGCAATTGATCCGCCGCCAGCGGGGAGGGGAAGAGAACCGTCCCCAGCGCGGCAAGCAGCAAGCCCGCCGGCAGGATCATCCGAATTGTGCGCGCCAAGGACATGGGTTTGGGCAATTTCCTCCGCTGTGTTGGGCACAGGAGCTTACAGCTCACAGCTAACAGCCGACAGTAGGAGCGTTCGCTTTCACCCGGTGACAGTTCATGGTATTGAGCGGTCCGGTCAAATATGACCTTTATTGCTACCTGGCTGCTACTGTCAACGGTTCGCTGTCAGCCGTCAGCTCGAAAGCTCCCGGAATCAGCCCCACTTCTCATTTTACACCTATCCCCCTCGCCTCTATCCGGTTAAACTGCACTGGTAGTGCAAGGAGACTCATGGCTGATTTCGTACCTACGGAACGCACGCAAGTTCGCCGGCTCCCCAAGCGCGGCGTTTACAATCGGGAGACGGTTTATCGCATTCTGGATGAAGGCCTGGTTTGCCACGTGGGATTTGTGATGGAGGGCAAACCCGTGGTGATTCCCACCGGGTATGCCCGCCGGGACGACACACTCTACATCCACGGTTCCACGGCCAGCCGCATGTTTCGGGCGCTCGCCAATGGCGCGGAATTGTGCATCACGGTCACGCTGGTGGATGGACTGGTGCTGGCGCGCTCGGCCTTCGACCATTCCATGAACTACCGCTCCGTGGTTATTTTTGGCCAGGCCGAGGTGCTGGAAGACCCGGCCGCCAAGCGGGAAGCGATGCGGGCATTCACCGAGCACGTCGTGCCGGGGCGGTGGCAGGAAATCCGCCAGCCCACTGAAAAGGAGTTGCAGGTCACCACGGTCCTGGCCGTTCCGCTGACTGAAGCTTCCGCCAAGGTGCGCACGGGCCCGCCGATTGACGAAGAGGCGGATTACGCGCTGCCCGTCTGGGCGGGAGTGCTTCCCTTTGAACTCACACCCCAAACGCCGCTTCCCGATGACCGCCTGCCCGGGGAAATCGCCGTGCCGGATTACGTGCGGAGGTACGCCCGCAAACGATGAAAACCTGCCCCGCTTGCCAGGCCACCTGACCTTCACTGCCGCGCCAGAATGGCAAAGTTGTATCCCTGGCTGATCAAGGACTGGAGAGCCTGGTCGTCCATACCCTCGGCCTTGATGATGGGCTGCTGGGGGGCGACCTTGCGGGTGTTCACCAGGTAGACGACCCGGTAGCCGGCATTCTGATATTTGGCTTTGGTAATCGCGTAGGCCAGGTCGCCAGTCGGAAATATCCAATCGGCGATCAGGTCCGGGCGGCGTCCCAGGGTGTAATCCGGATCGTATTTCATGTGCCCCGGATCGAAGTCCTGGGTGGCTACGGGGCGGTGGGCGATTACCGGATCTCCCAGTCCCAGCATGTCCTCCACGTAGAGCCCGGAGAAGAACGGAATCTTTCCCAGCGCGCTGGTGGCCAGGGTTTTGCCGCGATAATTCTGCCCCAGGAACTTGCCCGCGGTAACCCAGCAATCGTATTTATTGAAGTTGTACTGGAAGCGGGGATCGAGACTGAGGGGCGGAAGGACCTCCAACATGACCAGCAAAACGGCCACGAACGCCGTGATCTTGCCCCCGGCATTTTCCCCCAGGTATTTCAGCAGGGTGAAAATTCCCAGGGGGAAGAGAATCAGCAGGAACCTGTCCCAGAAATTATCGCCCCCGATGTAGAACCAATACGCCAGCCAGGCAGCCGGAAATACCAGGTCGAAGCGCAGGGAATCGGCGACGGCGCGCGGGGTGGGAAAGCCTTTGCGCACGGCCTCCGCCAGCGCGAACAACCAGACCAGAAGCAAGGGCAGCAGACCTTCAAAAAGCGCGGCATTCTTCAATTGGTCGTAGGCATGAAACAGGCGAGGTCCGAACTGCCCCGCCACCTTGACATAATACGAATTGGGAAGGGGATAGCCGTAGTAATGGTACGTCCAGAGCACGTAGGCGCCGCCCGTCACCAGCACCGTGAGCCCACAAATCGCCGCGGCCGGGTAGCGCATCTTGAGCAGCAGGTAGGCGATGGCGATGCCCACGATGACGAAACCATCCACGCGCGCCAGAATCGAGAGGGTCAGCAAGGCGGCCAGCAGGATCACCATGCCCCGGGTGGGAGCGGCGGCAATCCGCTCCACGGTTAGCCAGATGCCCACCGCAATCAGCAGCACCAGCGGGGTTTCCAGCCCCGAGCCCACGGCCACCCAGAGCGGCAGGCATACGGCGAGCAAACACCCCCCGACCAGGGCGCTGGCCCTGCCCAGGCGCTGCTCAAGATAGCGCGTGAAAAGCCAGAAGGCCGCCCCCGTAAAGACCAGATTGAGGAAAAGCGAAAAGAAATAGATGCCGTCGTTGTCGGTGATCCAGAAGCCCGGCGTCATGAGCAGCACGTAGAGGAAGTTTGAATACGCCTCCACCCGCTCACCCGCGTTAAGCACCAACCCCTTACCCTCGGCCAGATTCCGGGCATAGCGAAAGGGAATGTAGGCGTCATCATTCCCCCAACTGTGATGGGAACTGGTCGTCACCACAAAGCCGCCTCCCAGGGCATGAAGAATCGAGCCCCCCAGCAGAACCAGAAGGGCGGCGGCTAATCCCAATTTGTACCAATTCGATTTCACAAGTGAAACTTTATCAAGGATTTCGGGCCTGGCATCCTGAACCAAGCACTATAGCGGAAACTTGATTTCCGCCGCAATATTTGGTAAGTTTAAAGGGTGGGTAAGGCAGGGAGCTATCCCTCACACCAGGAGGAGATTAAATGCCGATCGAAATTACGGCCAAGGCCGTGTCCAAGGTTAAAGAGATCATGTCCCAGCAGGAGCCGGCGCCGGTTGGATTGCGCGTCGGGGTGGCGGGAGGTGGGTGCTCAGGATTTTCATATCAGATGAACTTTGAAAGCGCGAGCAATCCCATCGATAAAGTATACGAGTTCGATGGTTTGAAAGTTTTTGTCGATCAGGCGTCCCTGATGTACCTGAACGGGACGAAGATCGATTACGTGGAGACCTTGGAAGGCGCGGGGTTCAAGTTTGAGAACCCCAGCGTGAAGACAACCTGCGGCTGCGGCAGTTCCTTCAGCGTGTAAGCTCGCCCACTTCCATTTTTCGAACCCCCGGTGCGCCCCCAGGGCGTGGCCGGGGGTTTTGCTTTGGGGGCGGCACCCCCTGTGATCGTATTTCCCCTCAGATCCATTCCTTATAGCACCACGAGGCGGGGGCACCCGTTTTGTAGCGCCGGTGTCCTCACCGGCGGACGCGGGTGGAGACACCCGCGCTACAAGGGGCGCCGACTTTGGGCGGCGCAGGAATGTGCCACGGGCATCCTGCCCGTGCTCGGGCATGGCCAGGATGGCCATGGCACATTCGCCGGGACGGCCGTGGCACATCGGGGGGTTCAGATCAAGGCAGGTTGAGGAAGACCTTGCCGGCTTCCACCTTCACCGGATAGATTTGCAGATCCACACAAGCCGGAGCGCCTTTGGCCTGGCCGGTAGTGAAGTCAAACCGGCCGTTGTGTTTCGGGCATTCAATGATGTGCTCCATGACGAAACCGCCGGCGAGATGCACGGCGGCGTGGGTGCAGAGGCCGTCGGTGGCGTGATAAGTGTCCTCGGCGGTGCGGTAGATCGCAAAAGTGCGGCCGTCGTAATCAAAACGCATCACGTCTTCCTTTTCGATCTCCTCGGTATTGCAAACTTCAATCCAGGTATCATTCATAGGGTGACTCGGTTACGCCGGCTCCAGGAAAGAAACGGGCTGAGCGGTGCCGGGCAATTCGCGCTTAATGAAGTAAGTCGGCTCATTCAGCTCCCTGATCAGCGTGGGGATAATTTCCCGGTAGGCTTCCCACAGACTGTTATAAGGTTTCGGCATGTCGGCCTTCAGTTCCTGGTGCAGCTTGCCCAGGGCGTGGTAGGGCACCATGGGGAACATGTGGTGTTCGATGTGGTAGTTCATCTCCCAATAGATAAAGCGGAAGATGGGGTTCATATAAATGGTGCGGCTGTTGAGGCGGTGGTCGAGGATGTCCTCGGCCAGGCCGGCGTGCTGGGTGACGCTGAAGATATGCATCAGCCAGCCACCGTAGAAGGCGGGCAGGCCGACGTACATCAGCGGCAGGATGGTGTGCCGGGCGACGCACAGGGCAATGACCGCCGCGTAGATCAGCACGTAGATGCGCGCGTTGCGATAAACCTTGTGGCGCTCGGAATCGGGAATGTAGGTCTCTTCCGCCGGGGTGAGCCGTCCAAAACAGTGCCGCAGGATTTCGGCGAATTCCATGGGCACCCGCTTCAAGTTGAAAAGGTCAACGGCGATGGCCCACAGATTGGGCGGGCGGGGGGCGGGGATTTCCGGATCGCGGCCGACGATAATGGTGTCGGTGTGGTGCCGCGTGTGACTCCACCGCCACGGCACGGATTCAAAAATGTACATGAAGGAGCCGATTTCATACAGCACGTCATTCATCCATGCCGTCTTGAAGGCCGTGCCATGACCCGACTCGTGCCAGCGGGGGCCGGAGGCCGAACCGTAAAGCACGCCATACACGGCGAAGCAGGGAACCGTCCACCACGTGCCCCAGGTCAGGTAACCGAGCGTGCCGGCGATGATGATGGCCGCAAACCAGATCAAGGTATCCCGGATCGCCGGCCCATCCCGGCGCTGCATGAGTTCCTTCATCCGCGCGCGCGGGATTTTGCAGGCATACCATTCCGCATTGGCCAAGCCGCGTTCCTCGGCGAGTTTGCCATCGCGCCCAATCAGGCTGTAATCTCGCCGGGTGATTTCAACGGCCATCCTGAACCCTCATTGGCTTGCCCTGCAAGCGGGTGATGCGTCGGCATTCCCGCGTCAACTTTCCGGCCGAACGTAAAGCTGCACCCACCCTTCCAGTATGCCACACTCCGGCCCGGTTTTTGAATGCCAGGTCCCTCGGGGCTGGTTAGTTAATCAGGGCGCGCAGGCGGTGCAATCCGGTTAGGGCAAGCGCATATTGGGGGTCAATCTCGATGGCCTTCCGGTAGGAGGCAAGAGCGCGGAAGAATTCGTGTTTCATTTCCCACACACGGCCAAGGTTGAAGTAAGGGAAAGCCGGGTTGTCATAGCGCATGGCCAGCGTGGCCTTTTCCAGCCACGGAATGGCTTCGTCGATCTGGCCCTTTTCGATCAGGTAGGCGCCGATATCGTTGTAGGGGTTTCCGAAGTCCGGGTCAACTTCAATGGCGTGCCGGCACTCGGCGATGGCCGCATCGTAAAGGCCCATGAAGCTGTAAGTCCAGCCGAGGAAAGTGTAAGCTTCCGCGGTGGGATAGGTATCAATGGACTGGCGATAAAGCTCCGCCGCCTCGCTCAGCTCACCCTGCATCTGGTGACGGTAGGCGTCCTGAAAAAGCTCGATCGCGTCATTGAGTAAATCGTCTTCAGCCATAACCGCGCCCCCGCGGGTTTTCGACAAGTCATGCTAACCTTCGCTATAATTATACCGCAACTAAGGATGGCCCGTGAAAATTGCCCTGGCTCAAATTGACACGACGATCGGCGACTTTGCCGGCAATGTGGATCTGATCGTCAAGAACGCCCGCTGCGCGCATGAGCGTGGCGCCGACCTGGTGGTGTTTCCCGAACTCGCCCTCTGTGGTTACCCGCCGCGCGACATGGTGGAGAAGGCGGGGTTCGTGGAGCGCTCGCAATCGGAGTTGCTGCGCCTCGCCGCGCTTCTGCCCCCTCTGCCGGCGCTGGTGGGTTACGTGCGCCGTTCGCGGGCCAATCAAGGCAAGCAGGTCGCGAATGCCGCCGCATGGCTGGAAGGCGGCCAGGTGGTGGTGGACTACGCCAAAATCCTGCTGCCTTTCTACGACGTGTTTGACGAATCGCGCTATTTTGAGCCGGGCTCATGCGTCACGGTCCACGACTTTGGCGGCTTCCGCGTGGGCATCACCATTTGCGAGGACATCTGGAACGACAAGCATTTCTGGACCAAGCGCCTCTACACCCGCGACCCGGTGGAGGAGTGCGTCGCGGCGGGGGCGAACCTGCTGCTCAACATCGCCTCCTCGCCTTACAACACGGAAAAGATTCAGTTGCGCCACGACATGCTTAAGACCATTGCCACGCAGCAGCGAATTCCCGTGGCTTACGTGAACCACGTGGGGGGAAACGATCAGTTGCTCTTCGACGGCTCCAGCCTGGCTTTCAATGCCCGCGGCGAGCTCGCCGCCCGCGCCCGCGCCTTTGCCGAGGATCTCGTGATTTTTGACACCAGCGGCGGAGTTGCGGAAATGCGCCCGACGCCGGAATCCGAGGCGGAAGAAATTTACCAGGCGCTCTGCATGGGGTTGCGCGATTACGTGCGCAAATGCGGATTCAAGAAAGTGCTGGTGGGACTCAGCGGCGGCATCGATTCCTCCCTGGTCGCGACGCTCGCGGCTGACGCCCTGGGGCCGCAAAATGTGCTCGGCGTGGGCATGCCGGGCCCCTATTCATCACCGGGCAGCATTCGCGACGCGGAAAAACTGGCGCGCAATCTGGGCATCGAGTTCCGCGTCATCCCCATTACTCCGATATTCGAAAGCTACCTGGAAACGCTTGACCCGGCCTTTGAGGGCGCGCCGCGCGACGTGACCGAGGAGAATATTCAGGCGCGCATTCGGGGCAACATCCTGATGGCGCTTTCCAATAAGTTTGGCTCGCTGCTGCTCTCGACGGGAAACAAGTCGGAATTGGCAGTGGGATATTGCACCCTCTACGGCGATATGGCGGGGGGACTGGCCGTCATTGCCGACGTGCCCAAGACCACGGTCTACTCGCTCGCGCGCTATATCAATCGTGAGACGGAGCGCATTCCGCGGGCCTGCCTGGACAAGCCTCCGTCCGCTGAGTTGCGGCCCAACCAGACGGACCAGGATTCGCTGCCCCCCTACGATGTTCTGGATGCCATCCTGAAAGCCTACATCGAGGAGAACTTGGGCGCGGATGAAATTGCCGCCTCCAAGCAACTGGACCCCTCGCTGGTGCGCCGCACCGTGCGCATGGTGAATGCCGCCGAATACAAGCGCCAGCAGGCCCCTCCCACGCTCAAAGTCACCGCCAAAGCCTTCGGCATGGGCCGCCGCCTTCCCATCGCGCAGAAGTTTTACGAGTAGCAGAAAATTTCAGCGCGGCGGGTGGGGGCGAATTTTTTTCGCAAAATAATCCGAAGGGGGTGGTTTATCCGGAAAGCAAGCTGGAAATCCCGTGCTTTCCCGTGTAAGCGCGCAGTTTCCCGGGTCGGCGGCGCGGGGTCAAAATGTCACTTTATCGACCTCGGTGACAATTTATCGCCCCCCCCTCCGTCTATTTCGGTCAATTTGGCCCACATGCCCCCGTAGTCCTCACCTTTTCTCCGCTACGCAGGGGTTCGCCTTGAAGAAATGACCTCCCCTTGAAGTCTGAACCGCCTCTTACCCGTTTGGATTTCCACGGTTCACGTACGGTCTTCGCGAAAGCGTGGAGGGTTGTGGGCCGCGGCACAGAGGCGGCGCGCTTGAATTTGTTACGTCTGATTGCCGTGATATAATCTCGCCGATTTGTCGCGACTGAATCCCGGGGCTTGGTTCATAAAGACATTCTTGATATCGGATCACGGTTGGGGCGGCCCGCCATATGCCTGAACAGATTTCGAGCTACCGGCTGGAAGCGGAAATTGCCCACGGAGGCATGGGCGTAGTCTACCGAGCTGTGCACACGATTTTTGACGAGGTGGTGGCCATTAAAGCCATCTTCCCCGAGCTTACCGTCAACCCTGAGCTGCGCGAGCGTTTCTTCCGTGAGGCCAAAATCCAGCGCGGCCTCCAGCACCCCAACATTGTTCAAATCCGCGAGTTCCTGATCGACCAGGGCAGGTTTTACATCGTGATGGAATTCATCGAGGGCGAATCGCTGGCGGGAAAAATGCAGCGCCTGAAAAACCAGGGCGAGCCGATGCCGCTGGCCGAAGCGCTGGGTATTTTCCAGCAGGCGCTCGCCGGGCTCGGCCACGCCCATGCGCACGACGTGATCCATCGCGACATCAAGCCCGCCAACATCATGCTGACGCGCGAAGGAACGGTCAAGCTCACTGATTTCGGCATTGCGCGGGTGATGGGAGGAGCAAAACTCACCCATACGGGGATGACCCTGGGAACTCCCGCTTACATGTCTCCGGAGCAGATTCAAGGGATCCGGATTGACAAGCGGACGGACATCTACTCCATGGGGGTCACGCTCTACGAGGTGCTTGCGGGCCGCGTGCCGTTCCTGAAACCCAAGGATTCGGATGGCGAATATGCAGTTTTCACCGCGCATGTCAATGAAGCCCCCGAGCCGCCCAGCCGCTTCGCTTCCACCCTCCCGGAGTTCGTCGAGGCGGCGATTTTGAAAGCGCTGGCCAAGCGGCCGGAAGAGCGTTTTGCTTCGTGCGAAGAGTTCACGGCCGCGCTCGTGCCTCCGGAACTGCCCCCGACGAGACATGTAGAACCCGACACGCTGCCGGTCACGGTGCCAGTTGAGCCATCTGTAGCCACCAGCAAGCCCATTCCCCCTCCCATCGTTCCTGAACCGCCGCCGCCCCAATCGGGCGCCCTGCCCCCGCAGCCGGAAGCCGTGGTGCTTCCCGCGTCAAACGAGGCCAGCCCGCAACCGGAACGGCAGCAGGCCGAGGCCGCAAAGCCTTCCGTGTCGCCGCAGGTCAGCGGGCAGCCGGAAGCACGGCAGCCCGAGGTCGTGGAGCCTCGGGTATTAGAGCAGGTCAGCCGTCAACCCGCAGCGTGGCAGCCTGGGGTTTGGAAGTCCCGGAAAGGACTTTGGCCGTGGGCAATGGCCGCGCTGGCACTCGTTTTGGTGGTGGCAAGCGTATGGATTTACCATGCGCAGCAGAAACTCGGCGTGACGCGCGATAACCCGGCGGTCGCCACTTCTGAATCCCCCGCCGGAAAGGTAAGAGAGAATCCGAAAGACGGGTTGAAGTACGTCTGGATTAAGCCGGGATCATTCATGATGGGCTGCTCGCCGGGAGACAGCGAGTGCCAGGGCGACGAGACGCCCTTTCACCAGGTGACGATTACCCGGGGGTTTTGGATCGGGCAAACACCCGTCACGGTGGGCGCCTACAAGCGATATGAGGGGGGGACGGGGCGGCAGATGCCGGAGTTTCCGAACTTCAACCCGGACTGGGCGAATGAGAACATGCCGATCGTTAATGTGAACTGGGACGACGCAACGGGGTTCTGCGGCTGGGCAGGAGGCCGTCTGCCCACGGAGGCGGAGTGGGAGTACGCGGCGCGAGGGGGCACCCTGGACGCAAGCTATGGCAATATTAATGTGATCGCCTGGTATGATCAAAACAGCGGGGATCGCACGCATGACGTAGCAGGGAAGCGCCCCAATGAGTTCGGCCTGTATGACATGCTGGGGAACGTTTGGGAATGGGTGAATGACGAGTACTCCCCGAGTTATTACCTGACCGGCCCGTCTCAAGATCCTTCAGGGCCGGCGAGCGGGCAACGGCGCGTTCTGCGCGGCGGGTCCTGGCACAATGATCCCAGCTTCGCTCGCGTGTCGTACCGCCATAGTGACGATCCTGGCCACTGGAGCAGCAATATCGGCTTCCGTTGTGGCGGGGAAGTTCTTGCGCCTTGATCCTTTTCCTTTTTCTCTTGAGGTTTTGAACCGGGTGGGGCGCAGCCCCCGGGCATTTAATGCATCCCTTGCGGGGATAAGTTAGGCCCCGAAGGGGCCAACCGTGGGTAGCCGCAGGTTTTAACCTGCGGGTAGGGCCGGGCGGCGCTCAGGGCTGTCCAAATTAACGGGAAACTTTTCCCCCTTCGCCCCCTGGTAGGCCTGTAGCGCGGGTGTCCCCACCCGCGCGCGCCGGTGAGGACACCGGCGCTACAGCGGCGTGCCATGGCCGTTTTGACCCATGCCCCTGCACGGGCGGGACGCCGTCGCCATCTCAGCTTTTTCACTTTTGGTCCCTCATCCGATGGTCGGGGGAAATTGACTCATGTTTATGAGTAAAACATACTCGGGCCGGGGAGGTGTGATGGGGCGCCCGTTCACTCTGCCGGTCAGAATTATGGTAGAATCTGATAGGATCATACTTTACGTATTGAGGTGGAAGCTTGAAGACGATCACCGCAACCCATTTGGCACGCAATCTACGGCGGATATTGGATCGATTGGCTGTGGAGAGCGAGGTTATTGTCATTGAAAGGAATCGCCAGCAGATAGCCCGCCTCCTCCCCGGCCCGGCGCGGCAAACCGCACTCGAATCCATGGCAGACCTCTATCGAACCCTGCCGGAGGGGGCTGCCGCGACGTGGGAGTCGGATAGCCGCAAAGGACGGTGGAAAGGAAACAGGCTCGAAAAGGGCCTGCGAGATCCATGGGCTTTTTAATGGACACCTGCGTGTGGATTGATGTGGAACGGGGCGTTCTGGCCCCCGCTGACGTGGGTGTGCTGACTCACGGTGATTCCGTTTTTATGTCTCCGGTAACTCTCGCTGAGCTGCGCTTCGGTGCGGAGATCGCTCCTGACCCAGGAATTCGCCAGCAGAGGTTGGCCGCTCTGCAACGGCTCGAACGTAAACCTCTTCTGCAAATTGATGTGACGACGGGAAATATTTTCGGCAGCCTTGCCGCGCAAATCAAGGCCGCTGGCCGCCAGCATCGTTACCGTGTCCAGGACCTCTGGCTGGCCAGCCAAGCCCTTCAGCATACCTGCCGTCTGTTAACTCGAAACAAGCACGAATTCGAGGATATCCCCGGCCTTAACTTCGTGGTTTACCAACTGGCGCGACACAAGCCCTGAGCAATTGCCAAGGAGCACGCCACGGTCAGAAAATTGCTGCCCGTGGCCCGCTTGCCTCAAGCACTGCCTCTCTTGCTACTCAAAGGTCAAGTTTCAAGCTATACTGTTTTTGTGAGACCAGTGCTGCTCAATGGGAAATGACTTAATTCAAATCGGCAAGGACCAGCCACGGGAGGGCGCGGCCCTGGAGGTATTGTCCCCGGCGGAGGGCGCGGCGGCTCGGGCGCCGGCCGGCGAGGGCAAGACGTTTTACATTGAAACCTTCGGCTGCCAGATGAACGTCCACGATTCGGAAAAGGTGGCGGGCGTGCTGATGGCGCGGGGTTACCGCCCGGTAGACACTCACCAAAGCGCCGATATCATTCTATATAACACGTGCAGCATTCGCGAAAAGGCCGCGCAAAAGGTCTTCTCGCGCCTGGGGACTTTCCGCAAGGCGGGCTCTTCACAGCAGAAAATTATCGGTGTGCTGGGTTGCGTGGCGCAGCAGGAAGGCGAGCGCTTTTTCGAGCGCGCCCCCCAGGTCAGCCTGGTGTGCGGTTCGGCGAGCTATCCGCAGTTGCCGGAGCTGCTGGGGCAAATCGAATCCGGAAACCGCCGGGTGACAGGCCTTGACCTTGACACTGAGGACTGTTTTGAGACCGAGTTCACCCGTCGCGATAACCGCTTCCGCGCTTATCTGACCATCATCGAAGGCTGCGACCAGCGCTGCGCCTTCTGCGTAGTGCCCATGACGCGGGGGCCGGAGCGCAGCCGTTCCAGTGTGAGCATCATCGACGAGTGCCGCCGCCTGGTGGACGCCGGTTACACGGAGATCCAGATTCTGGGCCAGATCGTGAATGCCTGGCGGGATCCCTCCCCGGCCGGTTGGAGCTTTGCCGAGCTGCTCGGGCGCGTGGCGGAGGTGCCGGGCGTGCGGCGCGTGCGCTTTACCACTTCCCATCCGCGTTTCTTCACCCCCGACATTGTGCAGGCCATCGACTCCCACCCGGCGCTCTGCGACCAGATCCATCTGCCGGTGCAGGCGGGCTCGACGAGCGTGCTCAAGCGCATGCTAAGGGGCTACTCGCGCGAGGAGTATCTGGAAAAAATCCATTGCATCCGCAAGGCGCAGCGTGCTATTAGCCTTTCCACCGACATCATCGCCGGTTTTTGCGGCGAAAGCGCGGAGGATTTTGACGAGACGCTCTCCCTGCTCGGGGAAGTGGAGTACGACCAAGTGTTCGCCTTCAAGTTTTCGCCGCGTCCGAACACCGTGGCGTTGGGATTTGCCGATAACGTGGCGGAAGAGGAAAAGGGCCGGCGCCTGGCGGCGTTGCAGGAAATGCAGCGTCAGATTCAGTTGCGGCGCAATCAGGCGTTGGTGGGGCAGACGTTCGAAGTGCTGGTGGAGGGCTACCAGCCGCGCCTGGGACAGGCCGTGGGCCGGACCACCAGCAACCGGGTTCTCAACTTTCCGGGCGAACCCGCCGACGTGGGCGGTTACCGGCAGGTCAGCGTCACCGCCGCGGGGCCGAATAGCCTGGTGGGAGAGGCAATTGACGATTGTCGATTGTCGATTGACGATTGATGATTTTCGGTTGGCGAGGGACCATTAAGTTCCCATGAGGATTTTCAATCGAAAATCGGCAATCGCCAATCGGCAATAAATGGGGGGGGTTGCATGGAAGTGGAAATGAAGATTCGCGGTCTGGTTATGGATCCGGTCACCAACATGCCCATCGTGATCTTGAAGGATGTGGGTGGGACGGCGGTGCTGCCGATTTGGGTGGGAATTTACGAAGCCAACGCCATCGCCCTGGAAATCGAAAAGGTCACCACGCCGCGCCCCATGACCCACGACCTGCTGAAGAACCTGCTGCTGGGACTGGAAACCCAGGTGCACAAAGTGGTGGTAAGTGAACTTCGCGATGACACTTTCTATGCCTTGATTTGGCTCGAACGGGGCGGCGAGATGATGTCCATCGACTCCCGGCCCAGCGACGCCCTGGCGCTGGCCTTACGCGTGGATTGCCCGATTTTTGTGGATGATGAGGTTCTCAAGAGCTCGAAGAATGCCGGGGGCTCGACGGATAAAGTCACCAACGAAGAAATGCGCAAGTGGCTGGAGAATTTGGGCGACGAAGACATGGGACGGTACAAGATGTGACTCGGGGTACGGGATACGGGATACGGGTTTAGGGAATCGAGAATTGATGGTTCGTAATTCTGAATTCTGAATTAAGGGCGAGGTGGCCCCACTTCCCTATCCGTGAAGACGGTGCCCCGAATCCCGAGTCCCGTTTCCCGAGTCCCGAATCCCGTTTCCCGAGCCCCGAAAAACATGTCCGCAATCGTTATTGCCATCGCGAACCAGAAGGGCGGCGTCGGAAAGACCACGACGTCGGTAAATCTCGCTGCCGCCTTCGCCATGAAGGAGCGGCGGACGCTGCTGATCGATCTTGACCCCCAGTCCAACACCACGCTGACCTTTTTCACGCCGGATGAAATCAAGGGTTCGATTTATGATGTGCTCGCCGACTCTCACGTGACGGTGCGCGACGTGGTGCATCCCACCAAGGTGGCCAACCTCTGCCTGGTGCCGGCGCGGATCGCTCTGGCCAAGCTGGAGGCGAATCTGGTGGGCCAGTTTGACGCGCCCTTCCGCTTGAAGGATGCCCTGGCCAGCGCGCGCGAGGATTTTGACCTGATCGTGATTGACACCCCTCCCGCCCTGGGGATTATCACCGTCAACGCGCTGGTGGCGGCGAACTATCTGCTGGTGCCCATTCAGGCCTCGTATTATTCCCTGGAAGGAACCGATGACCTGCTGGAAACGCTGGAGCGCATTCGTGCCCGGCCCAACCCGGAACTACAGTTGCTCGGCGTCATCGTGACCCTCTATGACAAGCGCACCAACATCGCCCGGGACATCTACAAACAGGTGCGGGAAGTATTCGGCGAAAAGGTTTTTAAGACCGTGATTGGCAAGAATGTGCGGCTGGAGGAGAGTCCTGCCTACAAGGAGACCATCTTTACCTTCGCCCCTGATTCCAGCGGGGCGCATGAGTACGCGCAGCTTGCCCGGGAGGTTATGCAACGTGTCAGTTAGACGCGCTGGTTTGCCCGTCACCGTCAAGATGCGGCACAATTCGCACTACGTCGAGGACATGATCTCGCGCAGCGGCGCCGCCATTGGGCGCATGATCCCGGTCGAGCAGATCCAGCCCAACGCTGACCAGCCTCGCAAGCAATTGGGCGACCTCGAAAGCCTGACCGATTCGGTGCGGGACAAGGGCGTGCTGGAGCCCCTGCTGGTGCGTTACCTGGCGGAATCGGACAAGTTCATGATTATCTCCGGCGAGCGCCGCTACCACGCCGCCTGCGCCGCGGGCCTGCGGGAAGTGCCCTGCATCGAAAAAGACGTGGATGAGGGCGAAACGATGGAAATTGCCCTCGTCGAAAATCTTCAGCGCAAGGACCTGACGCCCTTCGAAGAGGCCGACGGCGTGCAGGCGCTGGCCGATCGCTTTGCCCTGACCCACGAGGATATCGCCCGGCGCATCGCCAAATCGCGTTCCTCGATTACCGAAACGCTGAGCTTGCGCGCCATTCCCGACGCGGTGAAGGCGCAGTGCATCGAAGCGGGGGTGCTCTCCAAATCCCAGTTGCTGCAAGTGGCGCGGCAACCGAGCCAGGCCAAAATGGCTGACCTTGTGCGCCGGTTTGCGGCGGGCCTCATCAACCGCGAACAGGCGCGCGCCGAACGCAACCCCGCGAAGCAGCCGCGCCACGCGATTTTCAACTATGTCCCCCCCGCCAAAGAATTCAAGATGACCCTGAAATTCCGCAAGGGCAACGTGGAGCGGGAGGAAATACTGGCTGCCCTCCGCCGCATCATCGAGACGCTGGAAAACGAAGGTTGACTTGCGGGCATCGCATGCCCGGTACGGCGGAATTCGGCGGGGGCTCGATCGGAACGCCATGCTCTTGCCCCGGAAGGCGCAGCGGCCGGCCAGGAATTGGGCGGTATGAACCAGGAACCGTCCGGGGCGGGGAACTGCCGCCTTTTATTCGTTTACGGCACCCTGCGGCGGGGATTTGAGCGGCACCATCACCTGGAGCGGCTGGGCGCGAGCTTTCAAGGGGAAGCCCGCGTGGCCGCCCAATTGGTTGATCTGGGCCGCTACCCGGGGGCGCTCCCGGCAAGCGGGGATGGGGAATGGGTTCACGGTGAACTGTTTCAATTGCGACAGCCTGAACCTGACCTGCAAGCCCTCGACAGGGTGGAAGGTTTTAACCCCTCGGCGCCGAAGCGCAGCGAGTATTGGCGCGCCACCGCGGAGGTGATCCTCGAGAGTGGCGAGCGCGAGCGTGCCTGGATTTACTGGCTTGCCGCCAGGGCGGCGGCCGGGCGGAGGCGGATTGCCGGCGGAGATTATGCCGCCTGGCGCGCGCGTGAAGACAGTGACGGTAGTTAGCGGCGAAAGCGGATGGTCGGGGGGGGCAGGGGAGGATCTACATGGATGGTTTGCAGGACCGGACTCAGCACGTCATTCTGGAAACGAGCCGCTTGCGCTTTGCGACCTGGATGAAAGAGGACTGGGAGGAGTTTCAGAAAATCGCCACTGACCCTTTGGTGGTCCGCTATCTGGGGACGGGCGTTCCATGGCCGGAAGAGCGCATCAGGGAATTTGTGAACCGGCAGTGTGAAAATTGGGAAAAGGACGGTTTCTGCCTCTGGAAAATCCTGCCCAAGGAAGGCGATACCCTGGTGGGAATCTGCGGCCTGCAACGATTGCCCGGGGGAGCGGACGTGGAAATCGGCTGGTGGCTGGCGCCGGCGTATTGGGGAAAAGGGTTGGCCACGGAAGCGGCGCGCCTCGCTTTGGATTACGGGTTTGAGGTCGGCAAGCTGGACCGGATTGTGGCCATTGCCCAGGCGGCCAATCGGGACTCGCTTCGGGTGATGGATAAAATCGGCATGCGCTTTGAAAGGGAAGCGGTCCATAAAGGAATCCGCGTGGTTCTCTACGCCATCGAGCGCGAACAATTCCTGGCGGAGAAAGCCAAAAGGGAGGAGCTTGCCTGAAGTCCCCACGCCCCTTTTGACGCCGGCGCAGGTGGCCCGCCTGGAAAGTCTGCTGAAGGCGGGCTTTCAATTTGTAACCTTTGAGCAGTTTGCGCGCTACCCGGGGGTGGAAAAATCCGGCTTCGTCGCCCTGCTCGACATTTCCGGCGACAAGGTGCGGCAGTTTGGAAGCGTGGGATACCACTTGGGCGGCGGGATCGGCGTGCTGACCGAACGCGCGGGCAGGAAAGTGTTCGTGTGGAAGAGTGACGTGGCGGAGGCAACACCGCAACTTCTGGCCGCTTACGCAAGCGTGAAGCGGGAACTGGAAGAGCTGCTGGCGGAGAGCGTGCGGCAGTGAAGGCCCGCCGGAGCCATTTGTAGGGCAAGCCCAGCCCCGGCAAGATGAGATTGGGGAGTGCAAATTCAGATGCGTGAACCTCTGGATATCCTGATTGTCGGCGCGGGGCCCACGGGCTTGGCGTGCGCCATTGAAGCCTTAGCCAATAATCTGAAGGTTCTGGTGGTGGAAAAAGGCGTGCTGGTGAACTCGCTTTACAACTATCCCAGCACCATGACGTTTTTCACCTCGCGGGAGCGTTTGGAAATTGGCGATTTGCCGCTTCCCAGCCTGAACACCAAGCCCCACCGCGCCGAAGCGCTGGAGTATTACCGGCGGGTGGCGGATTACTACCGGCTGCCCATCCACTTTCAGGAAAGGGTGGTGGGCGTCAGCGGGCGGGACCGCGAGTTCCTTGTGGAAACCGAGACGACGGATGGCCATGAGGATGAGTACGACACCCAGAAGGTCATCATTGCCACGGGCTACTACGATCTTCCCAACCTGCTGGGAATCCCTGGGGAAGACCTACCCAAGGTCTCGCACTACTACACGGACCCGCATCCTTACTACCGGCGCAAGGTGGCGGTGATTGGAGGGGCGAATTCCGCCGCCGTGGCCGCGCTCGACCTCTGGCGCCACGGCGCGGAGGTCACCCTGATTTACCGCGAGGCGGAACTTAGTCCCCATCTCAAATACTGGATTCGGCCCGACATCGAGAATCGCATCAAGGAAAACGCCATTCGCGCCCTGCCTGAATCCCAGGTGAAGGAGATTGCTCCCCGTTCCATCGGCGTCCATCAGAAGAATGGGGAGGTTCTGCGCCTGGAAAACGATTTTGTCTTTGCCCTCACCGGCTACCATCCGGATTTTCAATTTCTGCGCGAAATCGGAGTGGAAATTGATGCGGCCACCCAGCGTCCGCAGTGCAATCCTGAAACCTTGGAAAGCAATGTGCCGGGAATCTATCTCGCCGGCGTCATCATAGCGGGCCGGGATACCAATGAGATCTTCATCGAAAACGGCCGCTTTCACGGCAAACAAATCCTCAGTGATATTATGAAGAACCTCTAGACCTGCTTTTTAGACCAGGGTATGGCCGCCCTCAACGTGCAGCACGATGCCGGTGGTAAATCCGTTGTTCATCAAGAAGAGGGCGGCATCGGCCAGGTCCTCGGAGCGGCCCGTTCGCCGGACGGGTAATTTCTCACTCATCGCCTGAAAAAAGGCTTTGCGCTGCGGCTCCGGCATCGCATCCCAGGAGGGAGTATCGACGATGCCGGGAGAAATGGCGTTCACCCGCACCGGGGCGAGTTCCACTGCCAGGGAGCGCGCCAAGGCCGCCAGGGCTCCGTTCACGGCAGCCACCATGGATGCTCCCTCCGCGGGCTTCCACGCCGCCACGCCGGAGAAGAAGGTGATGGAGCCATCCTTACTGATCTTCCGCGACCCGCACTTGGCAGCGAAAAACGGCCCGAGCAGCTTGCTGGAGATTATCCTCTGTGCCGCCGCAGTATCAAATTGCTGGATAGGAGCATATGCAAGGCTCGCGGCAGTGGTTACAAGGTGGTCATACGGCCCCACTTCTTTGAAGAGGGCTTCCATGGCCTGCTCATCACCAATGTCTGCCGGAAAGAGAGTGGCACTCAGGCTCTCTTTCTTGATTGCTTTTTCGAGGTTTTCGCGGTTTCGCGCCACGGCCACAACCGTTGCTCCTGCCTCCGATGCCGCTCGAACTACTGCCAGTCCCATTCCGGAACTCGCTCCAATGACCACTACTTTCTTTCCTTTTAAAGACATCTTCTTCCTCCTGGTGACTCATGAATGTGCAAACGGACAGCGTGAAGCGCACGCGACGGAGTCGCAAAGCAATCGTAGCTCCGACCTTGAGGTCGGCACGTGGTGACCTCAAGGTCAGCGCTACATCCTCGGGCGTGCCCGCGACAAGAGCTTAATCGTGGGCTTTGATCGGCCCTTCGATAATCTCCGGTTTCTGCGTCAGGAGCTTGGAAAGATGCTCTTTTACGTAGTCCGCAGCGAGGTGCACCGACTCGTCAGCACCGTCTTTATCCTTAAAGATGCCCATCGAGGCGCCTTCCCCCTCCCCCGTATCGAGCCAGTAGTATCGAACAAATCCCTTCGCCTTTTTGACGAGGGGGACGAACTCCTCGCGCACCCGGCGGTCGATCTCCTCACTGTCCTGGGGCTTGAAGTGGTAGTGGCGGATTACGGCAAACATGGGATTCCTCCTCAATTGGATTTAGCGGTTTGGCCTCGCGGCGGTTAGGATTATATACCGATTCGAGCGCGGGCAATCCATTGAACCCGTGCCATCCCCCAGGGCGCCGCCCGGTGGGTTGTTTGAGATCAGGGCTTCCGCATTTCTGCTACATCGGCTTCAGACTTCCTCAGGGTGCGAAGTATCAGGGGCGGGAAGCACATCATGGTCCCCGGCGATCCAGACGTACAGTGTGGGCAATAAAAAGATGCTCATCACCAGGTCGGAGATCAGGCCGCCCACGATGACGATGGCAAAGGGCCGCTGCGAGTCTGAGCCGATGGCATGCGACATGGCCGCGGGCAGCAGACCCAAGGTGGCCACCAGCATGGTCATCATGATGGGACGCAGCCTCAGCACCGCGCCCTCAATGGCCGACTCCTCAATCGAGTAGCCGCTCACCCGGCGCTGGTTGATGTATTCGAGCATAATGACGCCGGTTTGGACGGAGACGCCGAACAGGGCCAGGAACCCGACTCCCGAGGAGACGCTAAGATTGGTGCCTGAAACCAACAGAGCCATCAGCCCGCCGAAGGGGGCGATCATGACCGTGGTGATAATGAGCAGCGCCCACTTGAATGACTTGAACATGGTGTAGAGAATGATGAAGATCAGCAGGACGGTGATGGGCACGATGACGAAAAGGCGCGCCTCGGCCCGTCTTTCGCTCTGGTACTCACCTTCCCAGTCAATGTGATACCCGCGAGGCAGTTGCACCTGGTCGTGGACCTTCTTAATCGCCTCCTCCACCGTGCTGCCCAGGTCGCGCCCACGCACGCTATACTTGATGGCCACAAAGCGCTGGTTCCCCTCGCGATAAATTTCCGAAGCGCCATCGCGTTCTTCGATGGTGCAAAGCTGCTGAAGGGAGACCCGTTCGCCGCCCGGCGCCAGCAAGCGAATATTTTCCATTGCCTCCCGGGTATCGCGGTATTGGGGAAGATAGCGCAGCACCAGGTCGTAGCGCTGCTCGCCCACCAGAACCTGCGTCAGGGCGTTGCCTCCCACCGCCGTTTGGATAGCGTCCTGCACATCGGCAACGTTGATTTGATAGCGCGCGGCTTCCTGACGGTTTACCTCGAAATTTTCGTTGGGCTGGCCCAGCGCCCGGAAAACCCCAAGATCTTTAATCCCCCTGACCGTTTGCATAATGGCGGCAACCTGATCGGCCTTATCTTCCAGGACTTTCAAATCGTCGCCGTAAACCTTGGTGGCCAGCTCTCCCTTGACCCCGCTCACCGCCTCTTCCATGTTGTCTTCGATGGGTTGGGAAAAACCCCAGACGACCCCGGGGATTTTCTCCAGTTGCCGGTTCATGGCGGCGATCAAGGCATCTTTGTCCTGGTGGAAGACCGGGCGCCATTCTTCCATGGGTTTCAGGCCCACGAAGTATTCGGTGTTAAAGAAGCCCGTGGTGTCCGTCCCATCGTCGGGCCGCCCCACCTGGCTGGTGGTCTCGGTGACCTCGGGGAAGGAGGCCAGCAGCACGCGAGCCTGGTTCGCCACCCGAATGCCCTCGGTGGGTCCGGTGCTGGGTGACAGGGTGCCGCGCACCCAGAGCGCGCCCTCATCCAGGTGGGGAAGAAACTCTGACCCAATCACCCCACTCGTGCCCAGGTAAATCGCGACGAGCACGCTCACCGCCGCCAGTCCCACGGTCACGATGCGGTGGTGAATGGCCCAGCGGACGGCCTGGCGGTAGCGGGCGGTGAGGAAACTCACCAGGGGGTTGCGCCATTCGTGCGCGCCCTTCTGAAACAAAAAACTGGCGAGCACGGGCGTTACCACGACGGAGAAAAGCAGCGCGCCCAATAGCGCGAACGCCACCGTCCAGGCCATGGGCTTGAACAAGCGGCCCTCAACGCGCTGCAAGGTAAAGATGGGAATGTAGGCGGTAATAATGATGGCGATGGCGTAGAAGACCGGCCGCTGCACCTCGTGAGCGGCGGCGCGAATGCGTTGGTCGATGGTGCCCGGCTCGACATTCCTTTCCCGCTCGTGCAGGTGGCGGACGATATTTTCGATCATCACCACGGCGCCGTCCACGACCATGCCGAAATCGAGCGCGCCGAGCGACAGCAAATTGGCGGGAATATGTTTGAGGTCCAGGCATATCGACGCGAATAACAGGGAAAAGGGAATGGTGAGGGCCACGATGAGCGCGCCCCGGGCGTTCCCGAGGAAAATAAACAACACAATGATCACCAGGAGCATGCCCTCGCTCAGATTGTGGAGCACCGTCTTGGTGGTGAAGTGAATGAGCTCGGTGCGGTCAATAAACGGAACGATTTTGACGCCGGTGGGCAAAATGTGGTCGTTCAACTCCTTCACCTTGGCTTCGAGGCCCAGGAGCGCGGTTTGCGTGTCAGCGTCTTTGCGCAGCAGAGCGATGCCCGACACCACATCGTCGTTGGAGATGATCTTGCCGTCTTCACGGTGAATCGCCCGCCCGAACTGGCCCAGGCGGATCTTGGGGCCTTGCGCCACTACCGCGATATCCTTCACGCGCAGCGGGGTGCCGGATTTAGTTACCAGCACCGTGTTTTCGATGTCTTGCACATTGCGGACCAGCCCCACCTCGCGAACATTGATCTGTTGCAGCCCGGCCTCAATAAAGCTCCCGCCGGCATTCACATTATTGTTGGTAAGCTGCTGCTCCACTTGCGCCAGGCTCAGGCCGTAAGCAACCAGCTTATTGGGATCGACGCGCACCTGGTACTCGCGCGTCGGGCCGCCGAAGCTGGCCACGTCCACGATGTCGGGAACGGCCTTGAGATTTTTCTCCACCACCCAGTCCTCAATCGATTTCAGATCCATGACGTCGTACTGAGGATTGTTGCTTTGCAGGGTGAAGAAGTAGATTTGGCCCACCGGGCTCCAGTCGGTGCCCATCTGGGGGGTTACATTGGGCGGCAAAGTAACTTGCGAGAGCCGCTCCAGGACCCGCTCGCGGTTCCGGAAGTTTTCCTCCTCATCATCAAAGATCAACTTCAGATCGGACAGTCCGAAGAGTGAAAACGAGCGGAGATGCACCACGTGGGGGATGCCGTTCATTACGGTTTCAAGGGGAATGGTGACCTGCTGCTCAATCTGTTCGGCGGAGATTCCCGGCCACTGGGTGATGATTTCCACATAATTGTCGGCCACGTCGGGGTAAGCTTCGACAGGAAGCTTGTGGAACGATTCGATGCCCCAGAAGAACAAGACAATGGCAATGGCCACCACCAGCAGGCGGTTGTTCAGGGCGAAATCGACGACGCGCCTTATCATCTATTGCTCCACCGTGGCCTGAAGGTCCAAAGCATTGGTCACCACCTGCTGACCCGGTTTCAACCCCGAGAGAATCTCCTGGAGCTGGCTGGGGGCGGTGGGAAACATTTTGCCGGTCACCACTTCAACGCGCCGGAAGCGGCCATGCTCCGCCGGTTCATAGACCCAGTTGCGATCGTGCAGGTGCAGCACGGCTGTGGCCGGGACGGTTGCGTAGACGTCTTTCTTAGGGCCGAAGAAGGTGGCGGTGGCGAACATGCCGAGCCGCAGCATGCCGGGATTTTGCACTTCCAGGCGAACCTTGGCGGTGCGCAGGTTGGGATCAAGGATGGGCCCGATATTGCCAATCCGTCCCTTCAGAACCTGGTCCGGATAGGCGTTCATGCGCACGTCCGCAAATTCGCCCAGGCGCACAAAAGGCAGATCGTTCTCGTAGACGTCGCACAGAATCCAGACGTGGGAAAGGTCGGAGATGGTGAAGGCATTGGGCGATGCCAGGCCTTGCGTTCCGGCCGCCGCCGTTACCTGCTGGTCAGTAATCACTCCCGAGGCGGGAGCGCGGACTTCCACAATGGCCGTCGGGTTATGGGGGTCAGCGCCCAAAATCCGCAGGTGATCGAGCGCGGTTTCGAGGGTGACTTTGGCTTTGGCTTCGGTGTCTTCGGCAACTTGCAGATCGTTCTGGGCAATCGCCCCGTGTTCGTATAAGAGTTGCGAGCGGGTGAGTTGCGTGCTCGCCAGGTTTTCATCCGCCACCGCCTGCCGGTAATCGGAAAATGCCTGAGAAATGTCCTGGCTTTGCACGCGCATGAGGAGCTGCCCTTTGGTGACGGTATCGCCAAGCCGGGCGTGAATATCCACGATGCGCCCCGAGGCCAGCGAGACCACCGGGATGCTGCGTGACACGTCGAGGCTGACGGTGCCGGTGACGTTTAGCTCCGGGGCGGCTTCGTATTTTCCAGCCGTGGCCAGGGGATACTGCTCGGGATGATCAACGCTGAACGCCCCGCCGTCCTGTTCCTGTTCCACCTGGGCGGGCGGGGGGGCTTCCGCCTGGGCATCGTCATTCCCTGCGCCTTTGCAACCGGACATCAGGAGAATCGCCAGGCTTGCGCCGAGCGCGAGGCCTGGGGTGATGTAAATTCGTCGTTTCGTAACCCACCATCCTTAAGAGCTGGTCAACCGTGCGGGCGCCCGTTGGGCGGCCACGGTAGTTGAATTGAAGGAAGAGGATGACCACTCAGCAAGAGCGGCCCCTGATGTCTTTTTAGGCTTGGGGGGAAGGTGGAGAGCGGCCGTCGTGCGCTGAAACCGGGGCGAGGCTGTGAAGGGATGTTTCAATGGGGACGACCGTGCTGACGACCAATTGCGGCGCGGCGGCCGAAGAATAGACATGGGTCACGGCCGCGGGCAGGGGAGACCGGGCGGCGCTCAGGCACCCGCGCGTCAGACTCCGGGCCTTCATCACCGACCGGCTGGAATCCTCCATCGGGGTCTGGTCGGCGTGCAGATCATCGGTGACGGAAATGACCGGGAAAAGCAGGATCAGGACAACCGCCAGAGCCATAAAACGGTAGCGGCTGCTGTGCTCACGGCGCAAGCGTGCGCCTTTGCCGCTTTCCGTTTGCCAACAAAGGAAAGCGCCAATCGCCACCAGCAACCAAAACGAATTCAGAAGGACTTCCATGGGACGATTAAACTCTGCTTTTCAGGCCGTCGATTCCCGGGATCGAAGTGCTGAAACGCCATCCGTAGGGGTCTGGGTTGAATGCTGTCCAGCCCTACGCCGAGGCAGATTTATTTTATCATCATTTGCGATGCGATTATTCTACAAACAGTTGGCTGCATGAGGCTTGGGCGCGGTTCCTCTCACCTGTCCCCGATTTTGTCTCCGGGCCGGGCGATCAGGGAATAGAGTACGGGGAGGAGAATGACGCTGAGGACAAGATCGGTGGTGAGGCCTCCCACGATGACGATGGCGAAGGGACGCTGGGAGTCCGAGCCGATATCGTGGGAGAGGGCGGCGGGAAGCAGGCCCAGGGTGGCCACCAGCATGACCATCAGGGTCGGCCGGAGGCTGCGCACGGCGCCTTCCACGACGGCCTTCATAATATCCGGCTCACCAATGCGCGCCTGATTGATATATTGAATCATGATCAATCCCACCTGGACGGAGACACCGAAAAGCGCCAGCATGCCGATACCGGAGGAGACGCTGAAGTGCGTGCTGGTGGCGAGCAGCGCCAGCATGCCGCCGATGGGGGCGGTGGCCAGGGTGGCCATGATCAGCAGCGACCAGTTGAACGAACCAAACGCCGTATAGAGCAGCAGGACAATCAGCAAAACGGTAATGGGAACAATCAACGCCAGGCGGGCATTGGCGCGCTGCTGGCTGGCGTACTCGCCCGCCCATTCCAGGGTGTAGCCGGTGGGCAGCTTCACTTTCTGCTGAACGCCGTGAATAGCATCGCGCACGGTGCTGCCCAGGTCGCGGCCCCGCACGCTGTACTTGATGGCGATATAGCGCGAGTTGGCCTCGCGATAGATCATGGACGCGCCATCTTCAATGCGGATGTCACAGAGCTGCCCCAGGGCCACGCGCTCGCCGCTGGGCGCCAGGATGCGAATGTTTGCGATGTCCTCCACCGTGGTGCGGTAGGGCGCCTGGTAGCGAACCACCAGGTCGTAATGCTCTTCGCCGATCAAAACCTCGCTCACTGCCTTCCCGCCCACGGCGGTTTCAATGGCGTCCTGAATGTCGGCGACGTTGATGGCATAGCGGTCGGCCTTGGCCCGGTCCACAATCAGGTTCAGATTGGGCTGTCCAAGAACGCGAAAGACGCCCAGGTCAGCGATGCCCGGAATCGGCTGCATTACATCCATAATCTCGTCGGCCTTGGCCTCGAGGGTTTTCAGGTCGTTGCCGATGATCTTGACGGCCAATTCGCCTTTGACCCCGCTCACCGCCTCCTCCATGTTGTCAGAAATGGGTTGGGAGAAGTTCCAGTCCACGCCGGGGATCTTTTCCACCTCCCGGTCGAGGGAGGCGATTAATAACTCCTTGTTCTTGTGAAACTCGGTCCGCCATTGGTCGTGGGGCTTCAAATCGATGAAGTATTCGGTATTGAAGAAGCCCGTGGCATCGGTGCCGTCGTCCGGCCTGCCCACCTGCGAGACGACTTTGGTGACTTCGGGAAAACGCGAGAAGGCGAGGCGTGCCTGATTCATAATGCGGATGCCTTCGCCGGGTCCGGTGCTGGGGGCGAGCGTGCCGCGCGCCCAAATGGCGCCTTCGTCGAGGTGGGGAAGGAATTCGGAGCCGATCACGCCGCTGGCCACAAGCGCAAACGTCGCCGCCACCACCGCCACCCCGCCTCCCAGGGTGATCGCGCGATGACCGAGAGTCCACTCCACGGTCCAGCGGTAAACCCGGTTAATCAACTCCAGGACAGGATTCCGCCATTCGCGCGTTTCTCCCCCGAAAATGTAGAGGGCGAGCACGGGGGCGAGGAGAATGGCAAAAAGCAGCGCACCCAGCAGCGCAAAGGCCACGGTCCACGCCATGGGGTGAAACAGCCGCCCCTCCACGTGCTCCAAAGTGAAAATGGGGAGGTAGGCGGTGATGATGATGGCAATGGCATAGAAAACGGGGCGTTGCACCTCATGGGCGGCGGCGCGGATGGTTTCGGTAACGCTTACGGAGCTGTCGCGGCGCTCGCTGAGATGGCGGAAGATGTTTTCCACCATGACCACCGACCCATCCACCACCATGCCGAAATCCAGCGCCCCCAACGAAAGGAGGTTGGCGGGAATGTGCCGGAGGTCGAGCAGAATGGAGGCGAAGAGCAGCGAGAAAGGAATCGTCAGCGCCACGATGACGGCGCTGCGGACGTTTCCGAGAAACAAAAACAAGATAATCACCACCAGGGCCATGCCCATTCCCAGATTGCGCAAAACGGTTTTGGTGGTGGTATGGACCAGGTCGCTGCGGTCAAGGAAAGGGACGATCTTGACGCCCGGCGGCAGCACGTAACGGTTCACCAGATCCACCTTTTCGTGCAGGGCGGCGAGGGCCTTTTCCGCATCAGCTCCCTTGCGCAGCAGCACGATGCCTTCCACCACGTCATCGTCGTCCACCACCTTGCCATCCTCGCGGTACACGACTCTGCCCAGTTTTCCGAGGCGGATTTTGGCATCCTGGGTTACCACCGCGATGTCGCGCACGCGCACCGGGGTGCCGTTTTGCGCCTTCAAGACCGTGGCGCCCACGTCGTCCACGGTTTGCATCAGTCCCACGACCCGAACGTTGAAGGCCTGCTGGCCCCTTTCCACGAAGCTTCCCCCGCGTTCACGTTGTTGGCGGCCAGCGCCTGCTCCACTTGGGCGATGTTCAGGCCGTAATCGATCAGCTTGTTGGGATCAATCTGCACCTGATATTCGCGCGTGATCCCGCCAAAGATGTCCACGTCGGCGATATCCGGGACGGCCTTCAATTGCTTGAGCACCACCCAATCCTGAAGCGACTTCAAGGTCATGATGTCGTAACGCGGATCGGTGCTTTGCAGGGTGTAAAAATATATTTGGCCCACGGGGCTGTAATCCGGCCCGATCTGCGGGGTGAGATTCGCGGGCAGGTTCACCAGGGAAAGCCGTTCCAGCACCTGCTGCCGGTTTTCAAAGTCATTGGACTCATCGTCAAAGATCATGGTGACCGAGGAGATTCCAAACAGCGAGACCGAGCGCAGGTGCGTGAGGTGGGGCAGTCCATTCATTTCCAGTTCCAGGGGAATGCTAACCTGGCGCTCCACCTCCTCGGCGGCGCGGCCCGGCCATTGGGTAATGATATTGACGTAATTATCCGCCACGTCCGGATAGGCTTCCACGGGGAGGTGGTGAAACGAGATCAAACCCCAGACCAGCAGCAGGACCCCGAGGCTCAAGACCAGAAATTTTTCGCGCAGCGCGAAATCAACAAGGTAGCGAATCATAAGTATGTGATCATCGGGTCATCGAGCCATCAAGTTATCGGGCCATCGAGCCATCGGGTCATCGGGCCATTTAAAAACCGGCAATGGCTCGTCGTCAGGGGCTTCAGGCCTTCGATCTGCGTGCATCCCTTGCAGCGGACGACTGACCACGGACCACGGACAGCCTTTCAATGACTCAATGACCCGATGGCCAGATGGCCCGATTCCTTCACTCCATTCCCGCGGCGCTGGCGAATTGCAGGGCATTCGAAACCACTTTTCCGCCCGGGGTGAGGCCGCTCAGGACAACCTGGTTTCCCCCGGAAACGACCGGGCCGGTTTGCACCGCCAGGCGGCGGAAGCGGTTCCCTCCCAGGGGGGTAAAGACCCAATCCTTGTCGTGCAGCCGCATGATGGCGGTGGAGGGAATGGTGGACTGCAAATGCTCGGTCCGTGCGCGGAAGATGGCGGTGGCAAACATGCCGGCGCGCATCACTCCCCCAGGGTTGGCAAGCTGCAAGCGGACTTTTGCCGACCGGATGGAGGGATCAAGCACCGTGCTGATATTTCCTACGCGGCCGATGAACACGAGATCGGGGAAGGCGTTCAGCCGCACCTCTGCGGGGTCGCCCAAAACCACGCGGTGCAGGTCATTCTCATAAACATCGCAGAGCACCCAGACCTGGGAAAGGTCGGCGATGGTGAACAGGTTGGGGGAATTGTCCATCGAACGAACCCCCGTGCCGCTGGTTACGTTCTGTTCCACAATCGACCCGGAAATTGGCGCCCGAATGGATACGAGGGGCGAAGGGTTGTTCAAATCCGCGCCCAACACGGCGATGTGTTGCTGGGCGGTGCGGACGTCCACCTGCGCTTTTTGCTCGGAGTTCCGGGCGGCCTCCAGGTCCTGCTGGGCGATGGCCCCTTTGTCGTAAAGATCCTGCGCGCGCGCCAGTTGCTGGCGGGCAAAAGCCTCGTCGGCTTGCGCTTTCTGATAGTCGGAGAATGCCTGGGAAATGTCTGGGCTGTTGATGACCAGCAGAACCTGGCCTTTGGTCACTTCATCACCCAGCTTGGCGCGGATTTCCACGGCGCGCCCCCCGGCGAGCGAAAGCACCGGAACGGAGCGCGTCACATCCGGAGCGACCGTCCCCGTCACCTGGAGTTCATCCTTCACCGGGCGTTGTTCCACCGTGGCGAGGAGAAATTGCTCGGGATGATCGACCTGCACCGCTCCATCGCCGTTGATTTCCTCCACCTTCACGTTTCCCGGCCCGGCCCCTCCCGCCTGCGCGGTGGCCTGGCGATTGCAACCCGCCAGGAAGATGAGGGGAATGAGCAGGGCCGCAAGGAGGGGAGGAAACTGTAGTCGTCGATTCAGCATGAAATCTTCTCCGCGGGTTTACCCGAGGCGGCCGCCGGGAGTGGTGATGAACATCGCTTTCTGCAGATCTCCAGTCTTGTAGGTGTGATCATAGAGATGGCCACCGGCCTGGCTATGATGAACCCGGTCTGGAGATTGGCCGGCCGAACCTTGAACCGGGCAGGTGGGACTCGCCATTGCCGGTCGAGCGTCAAAGCCGAGATATCTTACCACCTTTTTCACGGCGATTGGTTTCGAAGCAGTTGACGGGTAGCGTCCTGCCTGAACGTACCGCTGGCTTCCAACCGGCACTCAACCGCCAGGATCGCCGTGCTACCTTCATTCTGGGACACCCGCAGTGGGCTGTACGGGGAACCGGGTGATTCCAATTTCTCCCAGCCAGTAACGAACCGTTTTCGTCGCGCGGGCGTGCCGCTCGCTGGGGCGTGGGCATGCTGACCCTAAGCGCTAGGTTAGCGCCGGGAGGTGCCCGAAGGCCCTCAAAGCGAGCGCGGGCCTCTCAAGCTTGTCCAGATTGCGGCTCACCCCATGAAGAGCGCCATGCGGCTTCGGCCGCCGCGGCGCGGAAATGTTGCGCCTTTCCGTTCCGGGAAGCCGGCTATAAACTTCTTCTGCGCGCATGCCCCGACAAATCGGGACAGGCGCGCAGAAGAAGGAAAATATGCGGCTGGGGCCGGAAAGGCGGAGCCTTTCCGCGCAGCGGCGGGGCGAAGCCCCCTCCCACGCCATGAGTCCTCGCTAATTCGGACAGCCTTAAAATGACGTCGCCGCTACGCGGCTTCAGATGACGCCGATGGCCTCAAATTAGCGCTTTTGGGCATCCTGACTGCGCTGCACGGTAGCGGCACGCTCCTGCGACGGCAGGTAAGCTGCCCGCGCCAAGGATCATGACTGTCAAGGTTTTTTGTTATGATCAATCGGTCTACTGCGGCAGGTGCCGGTGCGGCAAGTGCCGGTCTTATGCCCGGTCCAACACTTCTCGTCAACCTGGCAGCGTGTTTTGTTTCATCCCTAGCCCATATTCCGCCGATACCCCACATCAGGGGGGAGGCGAGGTGGGGGCAGCGGGCACACTCGCCCGCTGGGCTTATCGGCAGTTTGTGATGAAGAGTTGAGGGAATTGTTTCCAAGCCCTATAGGCGCAAATAGGTGCGCACGTCCGGGTCAGAGCGGACCTTCCAAATATGGCCATCCACCCAGTAGTGGAGCAACCCCGGGGCGGCGAAGAAGTAAAAGATGATGTGGTTGCGGGTGCCGATATTCATCAGCCCCACGCCGCCGCGCAAGACAAAGCGCGGGACGACGTCGAACACGATCGCGTAAACCGCTGCGGCGGCCACATAGGTCAGCCAGCGGGCATTCACCAGTGTGGCCAGTCCGTATTTCCGACCGCTCCCCAAATCGTGGCCATATTTGTTCTGGTTATAAAACCAGACCAGGCGGTGATACTGCACGTTATGAAAAATCGTCACGGCGGCGTACACACCGAGCAGCGGCATCGCACTCCGGAAGAGCAGGTAATTGACGGGAATGGCTGCCGCGAAAAGCAGTTGCTTCGGCCAATTGAGGGATAATCCCTGGCGCCATTTCTGCACCTGCCGCACCAGATAGGCAAGGGTGATTAGGATCAGCGCGAACAACAACACATTCTCATAGATGGAACCGAGACGCGCGGGAATGGGGAAGGGCACGACGGCGGCGGCTTCCTTGCTGTGCAGGGGGAAGGTGAGGAAGGGAAAATAGAATGCGGCCGCGAAAAAGAGCTTGTCCATCTTCATGTCTTCAGGCAGGAAGTCGCGGTTCTTCTTCTTGTACATCATCATGAAGCCGTAATGCTGTTTAAAGACGTGGTAGTACCCCCAGACCACGGTGGCCAGCTCCAGCCAATCGCCCAGGTGAAAAAGGAAGATGATGGGTCCGACCGCGAAGAAAAAGGCGAGGCTCCCCCACAGCCAGCGGCCGCGGCGCTGGCGTTCCTGCGCGTCCAGATAGGTGCGGGAGATGGTGGCGAACCCGTGGGTTTCATCAAAGATCACCGCCCAGATGGCCACCAGCAGGATCAGCGGCACCTGCGTGAAACGCCACAGTGCCCAGAAGATGTACGCGGACGCGGCTCCCCCCACGGTAAACCACAGGAGGTCGGCGCGCGCCGAGACAATCCAGGCGGGTCGAACTCTTTGCTCAACTCCTAAGACTGCTGTCGCCATCTGTGAAAGCCCCTTCCAAGAAATTGCGGACCCTACGTAGGTCGCTCGAAACCTGCGTTTAGGAAAGCTTTGCTGTCCGCTCTGAGGTGCTGAGAACCCTATTATGCCACAAAATTTCCCGTTCGACCTTTGGATGACGCCGGAAGGCGAGAGGTTTCATCCCATTAAATTCCATAAAGGGCACGTAAAATGCTCAATTGTAGCGCGTGCCCCCACCCGCGCTACAAGCCCCCCGCCGGGGGACAGGGTTGCGGCCTGGCGGCGCTAGGGATTATGATGGTTGGGGGAGATTGGTCATTCGCGATCGGCTGAGCGCAGTCTGGCCCTACAGGGTCGGTAGTGTGCCGGCATTGTGCCACGGGCGTCCCGGCCGTGCTCGGGCGGCCGGGACGGCCATGGCACGAGGGCCGGAAGGGCCGTGCCGTCGCGGTTGGGTGGTCGGGTAGGTTCTGCTGTCCGCAGGTCAAAGCCCGCCGCAGATCATAACGAGGCTGCGGCTACTCACGGCGGATTCCTTCCGGGGTCTGCTGCATCCTATCATTTGCGCTCGCGCCGGGTTTCTGCCTGTCATGGGCAGCCTGAAAGGCTGTCAAGGCTTCCAAGATGTGGATTGTCCGCTTAGCATTACGCCGCCCCTATACTTTCATCGTGATGGCCATTGTCATCATGATTTTGGGCGCCCTTTCCATTGTTCGAACCCCCAAGGATATTTTCCCCAACATCAACATCCCGGTGGTCAGTGTTCTTTGGAATTACTATGGCCTTTCGCCGGAGCAGATGGCGAATCGCATTTCCGTGATCAACCAACGCGCCCTCACCCTGACGGTGAACGACATTGAGCACATCGAATCCACGACCCTGAGCGGCCAGTCGGTCATCAAGATTTTCTTTCAGCCGGGGGCCAGTATTAGCACCGCCCTCGCCCAGGCGACCGCCATTTGCCAGACGCAGCTTCGCCAATTGCCCCCCGGCACCACCCCGCCGCTCATTATTCAATACAGCGCCTCCACCGTGCCCATCCTGCAATTAGGGCTTTCCGGCCGCGGGCTTTCGGAGCAGCAATTATTCGACCTGGGTGCAAACTTCATTCGCGTCCAACTCTCCGACGTGGAAGGCGCCGCCATTCCCTGGCCCTATGGGGGCAAGCAACGCCAGGTGCAGGTGGACCTGGACACTGTTGCCTTGCAATCCAAGGGACTTTCGCCCGTCAACGTGGTCAATGCCATCAATGCGCAAAATCTGATTCTGCCCTCCGGAACTTCCAAAATCGGCACTTTTGAATACGATGTTGAGACCAATGGCAGCCCGCTAACAACCCCTGAACTCAATGATTTACCTGTTAAAACCTCGGGTAACACTGTAATTTATATTCGCGACGTGGCCCACGTGCGCGATGGCTTCCCGCCCCAGACCAATATTGTGCGCGTGGACGGCCAACGGGCGGCCTTGCTGAGCGCCATGAAGACCGGGAATTCCTCCACGCTCGACATCATCTCCCAAATCAAGGACGAGCTGCCGGTCATCCTCAAGGGCTTACCCCCGCAACTGGAAGTTCACTACCTGAATGACCAGTCCATTTTCGTGAGGGCGGCCATCAAGGGCGTGGTGAGGGAAGCGATCATTGCGGCGCTGCTGACCGCCGTGATGATTCTCATTTTCCTGGGAAGCTGGCGGAGCACCTTCATCATTGCGGTTTCCATCCCCCTATCCATCCTGACGGCGCTGGTGGTGCTGAGCGCCCTGGGGCAGACCATCAATATCATGACGCTCGGGGGTTTCGCCTTAGCCGTGGGGATTCTGGTGGACGACGCCACGGTGGAAATCGAGAATATCAACCGCAACATCGCCATGAACAAGGAAATCCTTCAGGCGATCTTGGACGGCGCGTCGCAAATTGCCGTTCCGGCCTTTGTCTCCACGCTCGCCATCTGCATCGTTTTTGTGCCCATGTTCTTTCTTACCGGAGTTGCCCGGCACCTCTTCATCCCCCTGGCGGAGGCCGTAAGCTTCTCGATGCTGGCGTCCTACCTTCTGTCGCGGACCCTGGTGCCGACCATGGCGCGGTATCTGCTGCGCGGGCATGAGCACGACGCGCAAAATCTGGAAATGGAAGCCCAACGCCACTTCCTGGCGCGCCAGCAGGTGAGATTTGAGCACGCCTTTGAGCGTTTGCGGGCCAGCTACAAGCGGGCGCTGCGAAGCTGCCTGGGGCATCGCGCCTGGCTGGCGCTGGGAGTTTTGGGCGCCGCCGCCGCTTCCTTTGTGCTGGTTCGCTGGATTGGCCAGGACTTTTTCCCCAAGGTGGACAGCGGCCAGTTTACCCTGCACATGCGGGCGCCCACCGGAACCCGCATCGAGGAGACCGCGCGGCTCTGTGACCAGGTGGAGGACACCATTCGCCAGGTCATTCCCCACCAGGAAGTCACGAGCATTATTGATAACATCGGGCTACCGTACAGCAGCGTGAATCTCTCCTACAGCACTTCGGCACCCATCGGCACCGGGGATGCGGACATCATGGTGGCGCTCGCCGAAAACCATCATCCCACGGCCGAGTACGTCCGCAAGCTGCGCCTGCGCCTGGCGCGGGAATACCCCGGGGTCACCTTTTACCTTCTGGCCTCCGACATGGTGAGCCAGATTCTGAATTTCGGCCTTCCCGCGCCCATCAATATTCAGGTGGTGGGGCCGCAGCTTGATGCCAACCGGCATTTTGCCGATCAACTGATGGGGAAACTGAAATACATCCCTGGGGCGGTTGACCTGCGCATTCAGGAGCCCTTCAACCTCCCGAGGCTTCAGGTTGACATCGATCGCACGCGCACCGCCCAGGTGGGTTTTACGCCCCGCGATGTCGCCAGCGACCTGCTGATTTCCCTCAGCGGGAGCTTCCAGACTTCTCCCACTTTCTGGCTGGACCCGCGCACCGGCGTGAGCTACAGCATCACTACGCAGACGCCCCAATACCGCGTCGACTCGCTCCAGGATCTCCAGAACATTCCCATCTCGAATTCGAGCGGCGCTCCCCCCCAGATTCTCGGGAACCTGGCCTCCATCAGCCGGGGAGCATCGCTGGGCGCCGTGTCGCACTATAACGTCCAGCCGGTCATCAACATCTATGGCGCGGTGCAGGGAAGGGACCTGGGGGGTGTGGCGCGCGACCTAGACCGTATGGTGGCGCAAAGCCAGAACCTGTTGCCCCGCGGCTCGCGGACCATCGTGCGCGGCCAGATTGAAACCATGCGCACCTCCTTCTCCGGACTGCTGACCGGGCTGATCTTCTCCATTGTCCTGGTCTATCTCCTGATCGTGGTGAACTTCCAATCCTGGCTCGACCCACTCATCATCATTTCCGCATTGCCGGCGGGCATGGCGGGCATCCTCTGGTTTCTGTTCGCGACCGAGACCACCTTCAGCGTGCCCGCGTTAATCGGCGCCATCATGTGCGTGGGCGTCGCCACCTCCAACAGCATTCTGGTGGTGAGCTTCGCCAAGGAGCAGTTGGAAGACGGCGTTGATGCCACGGTGGCGGCGCTGGAGGCTGGGTTCACGCGCTTTCGCCCCGTCATCATGACCGCCCTCGCCATGATTATCGGCATGGTGCCCATGGCTCTCGGCCTCGGTGAAGGCGGCGAGCAGAACGCCCCACTGGGCCGCGCGGTCATCGGCGGCCTGCTGTTCGCCACCGTCGCCACCCTGTTTTTTGTACCCACGGTCTTCAGCGTCGTGCACGGGAGGCGGAAGGCAGATGGCAGTATGCGGACGTAGCGCCGGCCTTGAGGCCGGCAGGTGCTGACCTTGCGGGCAGCACAGCAACGTGCCACGGGCATCTTGCCCGTGCTCGGGCATGGCCAGGATGGCCATGGCACGATGTAGCGCCGGCCTTGAGGCCGGTGTTAAGTGCCGACCTCAAGGTCGGCGCTACAAAGGCATGGGGCTCGCATGCGAGCCCCCGCAAGCAAGCTTGCGGGAATAAAAGCGGCAGTCCGCCGCGGCGGACCGCACTCCAAAGCTTTGCCACGTATATGTGTTCACGTCCTGGAGGACGAATTGAAAGCTGAGGAAAGTTTCGACATCAAAACCGACGATGGTTCAAACGGCGGCCATGCGGGCTCGCGTCCACCCTCGTCCGGAGTAGGCAAGGTCATCTTCGGGCTGGTGGTTCTCCTGCTCATTGCGGGCGCCGTCTTATTTCGGGGAATCACCGCCCGGGTGCGCGCCAGTGAGGACGTGAAGGGCGACACGCGCGATCTCGCCGTGCCCACCGCGGCGATGAGCCAACCCAGGCTTGGCGCGCCGCAGGAAGAGATCGTCCTGCCGGGCAACATCATGGCCTTTATCGACGCTCCGATTTACGCGCGTACCAACGGCTACCTGAAGACCTGGTACGTGGACATTGGCGGCAGGGTAAAGAAAGACCAGCTTCTGGCGGAAATCGAAACCCCTGAACTCGATCAGCAGCTCCAGCAGGCGCGGGCGGAACTGGCCACGGCCAAGGCCAATTACGACCTGGCGCAGATTACCGCGGCACGCTACGAATTCCTGCTGAAAAGCGATTCCGTTGCCAAGCAGGATGTTGACAACGCCGAGGGCGATGCCCACGCCAAGAAGGCCATGGTGGACTCGGCCAGCGACAACGTGAACCGCCTCGAGCAGTTGGTGTCGTTTGAAAAGGTTTACGCGCCCTTTGATGGCGTGCTGACCGCGCGCAATACCGACATCGGCCAGCTCATCGGGTCGGGGAGCGGCAGCGGGGCGAAAGAGTTGTTTCATGTGGCGTCCATCAGCACCCTGCGCGTTTACGTGAATGTGCCGCAGATTTATTCACCCGCGGCGGTTCCGGGCGTCCCCTCCTATTTGACCATGCCGCAGTTTCCCGGACGCCACTTTCCCGGCAAATTGACGCGCACCTCCGAGGCGATTGACCAGGCCTCCCGCACCCTGCTGGTGGAGGTGGATGTGGCGAACCCCACCGGCGAAATCCTGCCCGGAGCCTACGCCGAGGTCCATTTGAAACTGCCTTCCGCCGCCCGCGCGATGGTGATCCCGGTGACCAGCCTGATTTTCCGCTCGGAGGGACTGCGCGTCGGAGTGGTTCGCAATAATCACGCCTTCATGATTCCCATAACCCTCGGCCGCGACTACGGAACCGAAGTCGAGGTGGTGTCCGGCCTCGAGGGCGGCGAAAAAGTGATCACCAGCCCGCCGGATTCCCTGGTGGAAGGACAGGAAGTGCGCATCGCAACCCCAGGCGGAGGGGCGCCGGACGCCGGGAAATGAAAGTCAAAAGGCTGGGGGGGGGTAGCGTCTTAGTTTGAAGTAGAGACGGCTTTACGCCGCCATATGGCGAGGCCAGTTAAGTCAACGCCCATCTGGCGTCTGGGAACCCGCAGTTATTTGAAATCATCTCTCCCCTCGCCCCCTTGGGGGAGAGGGGTCAGGGGGTGAGGGGGTTTGTACCAACAGGATTACCAACGGCCGGGTTTCGATGAATTGCTGGAGTTCCCCCGCCCCAAGTTGAGGAAAAGCAAACCAAAAGGCAAAGGGCAAATGGCAAAAGGCAAATGTGAAAAATCGGACGTTTCCCGCTTCGCGGCTGGTGGGAACATGCTGGGCTTCAGAAAAATGAAGTTTGAAGCGCGAAGTCCGAACAGCCTGCTGTCTTCCACCAACTGCCTTCCGCCTTCTGCTTTCCGCCGACTGCCTACTGCCCACTGCCCACTGCCGACCGCCAACTGCCTACTGCTTTCTGCCTGCTGCCTTCTGCTTTTCGCCGGCGCTTGCCGGGTGGGGCCCAATTATGCCAAGCCCACCGTTCCCACGGCTCCTGCCTATAAGGAGCTTGCTCCCAGCGTGACCGGCCCGCAGGGCGAATGGAAGCCCTCCCAGCCGCAGGAACAGGTGGTTCGAGGGAAATGGTGGGAGATTTTTGGCGATCCGCAGTTGAATGCGCTGGAAGAGCGCGTTGACGTCTCCAACCAGAATTTGAAGGTCGCGGAAGCGCAGTTTCGCCAGGCGCGCGACACCATTCGCATCGAGCGCTCGGGCTTTTACCCCACGGTCAGCGCCGGCCCGTACATCACGGCGGAACAATTATCCAAGAACGCGCCCAACGTCGGCCCCAACTACGGCAAGACGGAGGGTGATTTCGTCCTGCCCTTTGACCTTTCGTACGAAGTGGATGCCTGGGGAAGGATCCATCGCACCGTGGAAGCGGCCACCGCCAATGCCCAGGCGAGCGCCGCGGATCTGGAAACCGCCCGGCTGAGCATTCACGCCGAATTGGCCGTTGACTACTTCACGCTGCGCGGCCTCGACGCCCAGAAGCAGTTGCTGGAGTCTACCGTAGTTGCCTACCGAAAAGCTTTGGAGTTGACCACCAACCGCTACAACGGGGGCCTGGCCGCCAAGGTGGAGGTGGCCCAGGCGGCGACCCAACTGGAAACCACCGAGGCCCAGGCCATCGACGTGGGCGTGGAGCGCGCCCAGTTCGAACACGCCATCGCCGCGCTCGAGGGGCAGCCGGCCTCCACCTTCTCGATTCCCGTTTCGCCGCTCAGCGCAACCCCGCCCGCGATTCCGGTGGGAGTGCCTTCCGGCCTGTTGCAGCGCCGCCCCGATATTGCCGCCAATGAACGGCGCGTAGCCTCCGGCAACGCCGAAATCGGAGTGGCGCAGTCGGCTTATTATCCCACCCTCACCCTGAGCGGCACGGTGGGGCTGGAAGGCGATTCCATCACCAACTGGTTTGCCTGGCCCAGCCATCTATTCGCCGTGGGGCCGACGCTGCTGGAAACCTTGTACGACGCCGGCCGCCGCCATGCCTATACGGACCAGGCCTGGGCCGCCTACGATGCCAACGTGGCCACCTACCGCCAGAGCGTCCTTACCGCGTTCCAGGAGGTGGAGGATAACCTGTCGGGCTTGCGCATTCTCGACGCCGAAAGCCGCAAGCAGGATCAGGCCGTGCAATCCGCCGAGTACTCCCTGGCGCTTTCCACCAACCGCTACAAAGGTGGCCTCGTGACCTACCTCGAAGTCATCACCGCGCAAAGCGCCGCGCTCAGCAACGAAGTGACGGCGGTCAATATCATGACCCGCCGGATGAACTCCAGCGTCCTGCTGATCAAAGCCCTGGGCGGCGGATGGGATCTGTCCAAACTGCCCGCCGTAACCGGGCAAGGGCAGGGAAGCCACCCCGCGAGCCTTGGCGGAAATGGACAATAAGTCCTAAAGCGGCGATGGCAACCCGCCAAAACCGATAACACTAGTCCCTGCTATAAGTTAGCGGTTCATCCCCCCCAACCATCTTCAAAGGCGGCCGTTATGAGATTCTTCGGCTATACACACCATTCACTCGGAAATCCATCTTTGAATTTTTGGAGTGCCCCCCTAATCCCTCAAAAAAAATTTGCCCCCCAAAAACATTCCGATTGATCCTTCTCCAGAAATCCCCAATTGCTCCGCACAAATCCTGCTAGAATGGCGCGCATTCAGCTTGGCAAACGATTTTCAAATCCGCGATGGAATCAGGCGGGAGGAGTGGGGCACCATGCAACGACGAACGTTCTTCACCACGGCGGCGGCAGCGGGCGCGAGCCTGGCCGCGAATTCATTGGGGGCCGCGAAGGATTGGAGTCTTCCCAAAGTGATAAAGTATCCGGACCCGGCGATCGAAATTATTCACCCGAGCTTTGCCCAATACCGGATCATCAATGCCGCCATCGAGCGGCTGTACACGGGCGCGCGCTGGGCAGAGGGCCCCGTGTGGTTCGGCGATGGACGCTACCTCGTCTTCAGTGACATCCCCAATAACCGCATGCTGCGCTGGCTGGAGGATACGAATGAAGTGAGCGTTTTCCGCTATCCCTCCAACTACTCGAACGGCAACACCCGCGACAAGCAGGGCCGCATGGTCACCTGCGAACACAATTCGCGCCGCGTGACACGCACCGAACTGGACGGCACGATTACGGTGCTCATGGATCACTACCAGGGCAAGTTGCTCAACGCGCCCAACGACCTTGCGGTGCACTCGAACGGCAGCATCTGGTTCAGCGACCCGGGCTACGGGATCATGAACAATTACGAAGGCCACAAAGCGGCGTTCGAGCTGCCGTGCAACGTGTACCGGCTCGATCCGAACACCGGCGCGGTGGCGGTGGTGGTGGGCGACATGGAAAAACCCAACGGCATGTGCTTTTCCCCCGACGAGAAGCTGCTCTATATCTGCGATACGGGCGTCACCCACGGTCCCGATAACATCCGGGTGTACGACGTGGTGGACGGCGCGCGCCTGGCCAACGGCAGGATTTTTGTGGAGATGGGCGCGGGGCTTGCCGACGGAATCCGCTGCGATGTGGACGGCAACATCTGGGCGGGCACGGGCTGGGGAGGCGAGGATTCGAGCGGCGTCCAGGTCTTTTCGCCGGCGGGCGAATTGATTGGCAAAATCCACTTACCCGAGATCTGCGCCAATATCTGTTTTGGCGGCGCGAAGCGCGACCGGCTTTTCATGGCCGCGAGCACGTCACTCTATTCGCTCTATGTCGGAACCCAGGGGGCACTGAGACCATAGCAAAGATTCGTCAGTTTTCAGTTTTCAGTCATCAGTAAGAACGCCTCCGCGGGGTGGCTTTTGCTGACAACTGATGACTGACAACTGACAACTTTGCTGTCAAAACGTGTACCCGACGCCGGTGGAAAGCGTGATGTTATTCTTCTCGTTCCCCGGCGGGGGGTTGCTGAGATAAAGGTCGATGGCGCTCGTATTGAACGAGAACCGGTTGCTGATCTTGATGGAAAGGACCGTGGTGGTGTCGAAGCGGTACTGTCCACCCTGCGTGAAGTTGGGATAGAAATTGAAAGTGTTGTCGAGCCGGATGCGCTTGCTGAATTGCTCGCCGAGCTTTTCGCCCACCAGCCCGTCGAGGGTTTCGTCCTCAGCGCCGGTGAAGAATTTTTCGTGTTGCGCCGTCAGACCGCCGATCACGCTGAGGGTGGTGTGTTTAGTCTTGAGGACGTCCTTACCAAAGCCCCCGCCATAGGTCTGGCGCAGGTATAAACCCTCGGTGGAGATATGGTCGAGTTGGGCCAGGCCGAATACAAAAAGGGTGGGACTAAAGAGAAAGTCTTCCCGCAGGTTGGCGCTCATGGTATGCGAGGTCACGCTATTATCCGATTCATCGGCGTGCGAGAGGAGGGCCACGACGCCAAAGTTGCTGCGGGTGTGGTCCTCGAAAATGGGCGTCGCGGGGCGTTCGCGGACCGCATCAATAGTGGTCGTGAAGGTGTTGGACTGCTGGTTGCCGTGCTGGAGGCTCTCACCCAGGCTGGCGCTGCCCTTCCACGCCTGCCAAGGCTTGGGGCTTGCCGCCACCAACTTCTGGTAGTCGTCAGCGGGCATGATAGTGTCAGCCTGTGCGGCGGGGATGGTCTGCGTCTGGCCGTTCGTCTTCACCTGCCAATCGCCGGAGGGGGTTAGGGCCAGCGATCCTTGCACCGGCTGCTTCCCCTTGATGATGACCGCAACCGGTTTATCCACCGAATAGGTCGCCACCTTGGCCATGGGAATCGAAAGATTTCCAAGAATATCGGATTTTAATAACAGGGTTCCACCCTTGATGGTGACCAGGGTTCCCGTCACCCGGTCGCCGTTTTTGAGCGTTACCACGTCCGCAAGCGCGCTGCTGGCGAGGCAAACGAGCGCCAACAAACTTGTAAGGATCAGTTTCATGAACCACCTCCGCCTGGATAAAGGTTTTGCTGTTAAACTCCAGCCTACCACGATCGAATAAAACTGGCCAGAGAGGGCAAGGGTTGCCCCCGACGGGCCCGAACGTGTGCTGGCGGGGCGGGGAAAGTGGGCGGCCGCTTATCGAAGTTGATTCAATGCGATTGAAAGAGGTCAGCGATCAACCTGCCATCGATGCTCACGGCGAGATCGATATGGCCGTTGCGCCGGAGCTGCGCAATGGAAGATTGAGCTTTGGGAATGGAAAAACCAAACCTTGTGACAAGGTCAGACCAGGCTTGCCCAGTATCTTTCGCCCGCACCGGACTACAATTTTCAGCACCGCCAACACTCGGCGTGAATGCCATCTGAACGCTGTGGTCATGGAGCAAGGAAAGGGTCAACCTGCCTTCCATATAAATCCTCCCTTACGACTGGCGCTCCGGCCATCGGGCGCGGGCTTGGACATGCCCGCAGGGCTATTCTGAGCAAGCGGCGGCTAGAGCGCGAAGATGCGAAGCCGATCCGTCTTCGGGGACGAAGCTGATATTGCCCGAAGGGGTGCGAACGTGGAAGCCCTTTTCCCAAAAAGCGACGCGAGAGCTCTTTTTGACCTCAACCTCGGAACAAGCGAAGTCGAAGCTGTGGACCTGCCCATCCGGCGAATTCTCGCCGACGTATTTCAAGCGCCCGGCAACGACCGTCAGCGTGCCGCGGCAATACGATCCTTTGTCGCCGGCTTTGCCGGAGTGCATGTGGTAGACGCGGAAACTGAGGACGGGGGTGGGCGCTTGGTTGGCGCGCCGCGACTCCTCCTGCGCCTTCTCGGCCCTGGCAAGATCGGCCCTCAAGTCCGCGACGCTGCCCTCACCCGGCAGGAGCTGCGCCAGCACGTCAGCTACTCGATGCGCGGTGGTGAAGTCCTTGCTCAAGATCGACTGGCGGACTTGCGACTCTCCGCTCTTGATGCTGGTTTCGAGAATTGTCCGTGTTTGCTCATTGGAGGGGTCGAGTGCCAGCGCGCGCTGTGCATAGGCGATAGCGCTTGAATCCTGCGGCTCCGCAAATTTACCGTTGGCGCAGGCCTCGAGGGCGAGATTCTGAAGACGCACAATTTCCGCAGAATTGTGATCCGTGGCGGGCGCAGCCGGCGCTGGCTTCGCTTGGCTGACGGCCTTCACTCTGCGGGATTTCCTGGCGGGAGCAGGCGCTTGGAGCCTTTCATGGGGCAGTTCGGAAGCCGCCGGGGAAGTGTCTAAAGGTCCCCCGGCTGGAGCCGCTATTTCCGCCGGGGGTGCGGGGCTGTTCACCTGCGGCGCCGTCACCTTCGCGATCGGAGCGCTTTGCGCCATCGGATGGAAGCGATGCCAGCCTGTTACCATACCGATAGCCAGCAGCGAGCCGGCAATTCCAACGACGAGAACCAGTGGGAAGGGCCGTTTGGGTGGTGCAGGGGATGCTGCCTCCCCGCCGACGGGCGCACGAAGCGGCATCGATACCATCGGGGCCATTCCGGGCGGCGGTCCGGGATTTTCGCGAAATGCGGCATTCTGGCGCATCAGTGCGGCCACGGTTTTCCCGAACTCATCGACGATAATGGGCGGGGGTACAGCCGCAAGAGCCGTTGGCGCGAACGCCTGGGCGGAAGTTGCCTGGGCGGGCGTGGGGGGTGACGCCGGCATGGCCGTCGGAGGCTTGCCTGCCTTTCCGTCCCGCGATCCTTGCGGGTCCGCCCATGCCGGAGGTGGAATTTTCGTTGGGGGCGTTCTTGATGCATTCGCCGCGGGGCGAGGGGGCGTGTATGGCAAGGGCGCGCGCGATAGCGTAGCTGGGGACGAGGTTACCTTCGCAGCAGGAGGCCCGGGGAGACTCGCGGGGGAAGGCGCGGCAAGGGGGAAGGGCTTTGCCGGTTGGACAGGGGATACTTCTTCCCGGCGCGCGGGGACCCTCACCGGCGCGGGTACGCCCGGGATGGTCCCGGGTGACGGTCCGGTAGCTTGACGTGGTGCGGAAGTGTGGGGCAGCGGTGCGACCACGGTCTTCGGCATCTGGGTCAGGATGATTTTTGGGGGTTCAGCAGCCGGAGCCTTCGGCGCGAACGCCTGGCCCGAAATTGTCTGGCCGGGCGCGGAGGATGGCGCCGGCGAGACCGCCGGGGGGCTGCCTGGCTTCCCTCCTTGATATCTTAGCGGGTCCGGCCGTGGGGGAGGGGGAGTGTATCGTGGTTGCGTCCTCAAGGTCTTTTCTTCAGGGTGAGGAGGCACGGACGGCATGGGTACGCGGGGCAACGTGACATGTGACGAGGTTACCTTCGCAGCGGGCGGCACGGCGAGACTTGCATCGGAAGGCACAGGTGGTGAACTCTGCCTGGAGACAATGGGGGGAGCCGCCGCTGCGGGTCTAACCCATCCCGAAGCTATCGCCTCGCTGACGGGAGCTCCGCACTGCTCGCAGAATTCCCCGCTGAGGTCGAGCGGGCCCTTGCAGAAGCGGCAGGTCGGTTCATCGGCCGCATGGGGGGTAAATCGTGGTATTTTTTCCGCGCCCGCCAACCCCAACTCAAGCGGTTCCCCATCTGCTTCGAGACGGGAAGCAATCACCTCTCCCTCGCTGACTTGGGTTCCGCACTGATAACAGAAGGAGCTTCCCTCGGGGAGCTGTAAACCGCACTGCGGGCAGAAGGACATGCTGACCAGTCCGCGCTCCATGGAGTCTGCCTGTCTGCCCATTCGGAGAGACCTGCTTCCCGCTATGTCAGCGCCGAGCTCATGCGTCGTCCCTTTTGGCCATTCCCTGTCTTGGCGATAACCCTGAACCAGGGATGGGCTGACGATTACAAACCTACCTTTCCTTTATGCATATGTCTACAGTACCTAGGTGCTACCTAGGCGACTATAAGTTTGCCGGACAATACAAAATATTGTGGCGCCAGGGCGCCTGCATCCCACTAATGTGGAACGGGCTGGCCTCAACAGAGAAGTGCTCCGTACCGGCAAAACGAGGTTCGCGGGAAGATATCCCGCGCGCCCCGCGGCCGCAAAACCGGCTCGCAAAACAGTTGCAGAACGCGGCCATTGGTAGTACAAGAGTCATCATCATGAACCCAACGGCAAGGTGGGAGTCGGGCCCCGCTGCGCTGGCGTGAACTCTACCGCGAAGCCGAACTTTACAAGGCGGCGGTGCGCGTTTACACCAAGCCGCTGTTTCAGTGGCGCAAGGCGCTTTCCACCTCAACGGACGGCCGCACACTCTACGACCTTGCGGGGCGTGGCCTGCGCGGCCTGGACGCCATCCACCGCGCGCTGGTCAATGAAAACTTTGCGTTTCGCCCTGCCGTCGCCTTGAAGTACAACTTCAATGGCAAGCGCCGCACCCTTTACATTTCGCCCTGGGAGGAGCGCATTGTTGATTTCCTCCTTTACCGTCTGCTGACGCGCAAGCTGCACGCGTGGTTTTCTCCGAATTCCTATGCATACCGCGACCGCACTTTTGGGCTCGACCGCTGCCAGGCGCGCATCGCCGGTATTTTGCGGTCGCAGCAGAGCCCCCTCTACCTGGTCAAGCGGGACATCAAGGATTACTTCGCTTCCGTCAATCACGAAATCCTGCTTGCCCGGCTGGCGCGATTGGTGGAGAGTGAGGATTACCTTTTTCACCTCTTGCGGCAGCGTGTGTGTTTCGTTTTTCACAACGAAAATGGCGCGCACCAGGCGGATAGGGGGATTCCCTTTGGCGCGGCGATCGCCTGCGTGTTTGCCAATATCTATTTGACCGGTCTCGACCGCCGACTGGAGCGCATTCCTGAAATCCATTACTTTCGCTACGCCGATGACCTTCTGGTTCTCTCTTCACAGCGCGAATCGGCCCTCCGGGCGCAAGAGTGCCTGGAGCAGGACATGGAGGAACTTGACCTGCATTCCAAGAGCAGCCTGAAGTCTGATCTGGTGCTGCGCGCTTCGCCTGGAGCAGATGAGGCCTTCGTCGCGGCGAAGGAATTCCGCCATCTTGGATTGCTGTTCCGGGAAACGGGCGGGGTAGCCCTTTCGCGCGATAAATCCCGCAAGATCCAGAACCTCTTTCGCTTTGCATTTCGCCGCGCCCGGCGCCGCTGGAAGAAGATAACCGACCCTCTGACCAAGGCCCAGGCGCTGGTGAATGTCGCTGTGGAAAGCATTCAGGAAGGCGTGCGCAACGTGGCCATCCTCGACTATTACTTGAAGCATGTGGACGATGAAACGCAGTTGAGCCGCTTGGATCGGTGGCTGGCGGAGGAGGTTTTGAGCCACGTCTTCGGTGGGCACAAGAAGGGGCATTTCCGGCGCATCGGCTTCGACCGGCTGCGCGCCATGGGATTGCCGTCGCTTGTCCACCGGCGGCGGTTGATTCGCCGCGGGCGCGTGGAGAGTCCGTTTTTCATCTGGCAGAGGCAGAAAATTACCCGAGCCTTCCGGGGGACGGTTGCCAGGCTGCAGCGCGCCGCAAGCGCCGGTGCAGCCTTCTCTCCGCTCCCGGAAGCAGCAGCCAGCAAGTGCCCGTGAGAGAGGGCGGTTGCCTGTAGATGGGCGTTATGGAAGAACCGGCCGCTAAAGCGGCGGTTCGTTTTCTCCAACCGTCCCCCGGAGGGCTCGGCGCATCCCCGCTGTGCCATGGGCGTCCCGCCCATGCACGGTCACGGCCAGGATGGCCGTGGCACGTCTTAGCCGTGACACGTTTCTGGCCGCGACGCGCCCAGGGCGGGGGGGGCAAACCGTCCCCCTGCAGGAGAATGAAAATGTCACTCCTCGATTTCTTGACCGGAAAGATTGAGTGCCCGCGCTGCGGGACGCGCGGGGCCAAGGAGATTAAAGGCCAGATCCATTGCCCCAACCCCACCTGCTCATATTTCAGCAAGACCATGGGGAAGGGCAAACCCGCCCCAGCCAAGTCTTCCCCCCCGCTTAGCCTAGGTGTCGATGCCAACGCCGGTTACTCCGCCGGCCCCCCGGTGCAAGTGACGGCGGGGACTTTTGCCATCCATTACCGTGACTTTCAGGGACGGGAAAGGACTTTTGTGGGCCAAGCCGACTCGGCGCACCGCAAGAAGAATCATGTCAGCGTGAAAGTGGCGCCCCAGGGCAGACGAATCGCGCTCTCGCGCGACCGCATCCTGAACCTGAGCGAGGTGGAGGCGGCCTTCCCGCAGCGCGTCGCTCCCGGCCAGGATTGGCCCACCCCGCGCGAGCGCCAGGTTATGACCTATCACAAGAAACGCCGCAGCACCTCGCGCCTCTACGAGAACATCCGGGCAAAGTACCCAAATTGGTAGATGGCGCGCGTCGGGTGAATCGTAGCGCCAACCCTGAGGTCGGCACCCTGCGCGCTGGGCGCGTCGTGCGGACCTCAAGGTCAGCGCTACAACATCCATCAACATGTCAGGCCTTTGGGGACTGTCCCTTCAGGTAGGCCTTCCAGGGCGCCCAGTAGTACTGTGGCCAGCCTTTGGTGACGCCTTGGTGGTCGTGCTGCGGCACCCCGGCGTGGACCAGATCGATTCTGCCGCCGCCGGGCGCTTTGGAAAAGTTCAGGATCAGGATGGAGTCGAGGTCGGTTTCCTTCCAGTGGGAAGCGCGCCAGGCTTGCACGATCATTTGGCCCGGCACCGCCGCGAGGTTCTTCCCCAAAATCATTCCGTCCCAAGCCGTCCACTTGGCGCCCGCCTTGGCGCTCACTTTTGCCTTGCCTCCCGTGGCGGCGGAGTGCTTCTTCGAGTCGGTAAAGAGGGCAAAGAGTTCTTCCGGTGAAGCCTTAAACGTTACCGATTGCACGATGGGTTTGGTCATCATGTTCCTCCAATTGTGATGTGTGCCCGGGTTCCGTTCATTCTAGCATCCACGGCGCACTTCTGCCGATGCTGTAGCAAGGGTTCACCTTGGGCAAGGATTATTGGCCTTTGCGCCGGGCGGTTCGCGGAAGTATAGTGAATGAGGAGCAGGGCAGCGGGCTGGACGAGTTATTGGTGGCCCCCAGCGGTTTCAAGAACCTATGCAGTCAGATCGTTTCTACCAACTTCTGAACCTCAACCGGGTGGTGCGCAGCCATCGAGTGAAATTCGCTGGCCTGCTGGGCATGTACTGGCTTCGCCAGCGGCACTTGTGGCTGCGGTTTGATCCGGTGATGTCGTGCAATCTGCGCTGCCAGATGTGCTACTTCAGTGACCCAAACTTCACTAAGGAAAACACCGGCCGTTTCACCCCGGCGGAGATTGAGCGGATTGCCGAAGTCTTTTTCCCCTGGGCCGCGCAATTGTATGTTGGCTGCGGGACGGAGCCCACCACTTACAAAGGATTCGTGGACATCATCGCTCTGGGCAGGAAGTACAAAGTCCCGATGCTGGGCATCGTGACCAACGGCCAGTTGCTGACCGCGGAGCATCTGGAGAAACTGGTGGAACTGGGGCTGGACGAGTTGACGCTGTCCACGCATGGCGTCACGCGGGAGAGTTATGAGCGGCTGATGCGCCGGGCTTCCTTCGACAAATTCCTGGAAGTGCTCGACCAACTCGAAACCATCAAGAAGCGTCGGCGTTCGACGCGCCCGCAGGTGCGCCTGAACTACACGGTCAACGCGGAAAACCTGGAGGAAATGGCCGGCTTCTTTGATGTGTACGGAAAGTATACGCTGCGCACCCTGCAAATCCGCCCCATCGTCGATCTGGGCAATACCGAGTGCACCGATAAGGATATGACGCCGCACATCGCCCGGTACAACCAGATTCTGGGGGGCATCGAGCGGACGTGCCGGGAGAAGGGAATTCGCCTGCTCGCCAATTATGAAGACGTGACCTACGAAAAGAAGACCACGCGCGCGGCGCTGGCTCCCGAGGTGGTTGTTTATCTCAGCCCTAAGGACCTTTCCAAGCAGGGATTTGATTGGCGGCACGAAACCTACCGGGAATATTGCCGGCGCACGCGCTGGCCGCGAACCCTTCTCAAGAAAGTCTTCACCAGCGCCGCGGAGCTGGAAGCTCCCTCACCCTACCTTTCCTACAAGGTTATCGATTAGCAGCCAGGGAGGCCGGTGTTCCGTGCGTGTCGCGGGCGGATTTTTGCCCGCCGGGCCGCCCGTGCTTCATGCCCACGGCGGGACGCCTCGCGCTCATACGCCTCTGCGGCATAACAGATGGCCCGATCGAAAAAGTGCCCAATCAAGCGGTAGATTTCCTGCTCCCGGAGGAGATCCAGTGCCGAGTCCGCCAGCATGAAGGCGCCAACACTATCCCGCAAGTGGTCTTTGGTGAGAACGAGCGCCCAGAGCACTTCGGAAAATGGGATGCCCTCCCTGCAGCGCTGCTTTCCGAGTTCTTCATACTGGGCCTGGATGGTCTGCTCAGTATTCTCGAGCAGCCAGCGGCCCAGGCCGTGGTAAACGTCATACAGCCGGCGATGCAGTTCGTCGGGGGAAAGCCGGTGATACGAGGGGGTGTGTGAACTGGACTGCAGCATCCTCACGGCGCCCCGCGTAAGGTCCTCCGCGTGACTTTCGATAATCCTGATAAGTTGGGCAGAAAGCATTGCACTCTCCCTCTGGTCCGCCGGGCGGCACCAAGATAATTATATCCCATCACGATATAAGTTCAAAGGGCGGGGATTGGCTTTCCCGCCTGCTTCGTCCCCACCATCAGGCTCGAAGGCCCGGGCAGCCGGATTTCCCGGACTTCCCGGAAGCCTGCCCCGCCGAGCCACGCGCTGTATTCTTCGTAGCTGTAGGTGCTGCCCGCCGGCGTTCCCACCAGCATGTTCAGGGCGAAAAGCGCCGCCTGCTTGGGAGCGGTCTTGTCCGCCTCCAGAATGAAGTCCTGAATCACCACGCGGCCTTGCGGTTCGAGCGCTTCAAAACAGCGGCGCAGCAAATCCTGGTTTTCTTCTTGACTCAGCATGTGGCAGATGGCGGAAACCAAAACCAGGGTGAATCCCTTGCCGAAGGTGTCGCGCCGCAGGTCGCCGGCGCGAGTTTCCACGCGATCCGCGAGGCCTGCCTCGTCAATGTGCCCCTGGGCGATGGGGAGCACGGGGGGCAGGTCAAGCACCGTGGCGCGCAGCTTTTCACAAGCTTTGGCGAAGGCGATGGAGTACGCCGCCGAACCTCCGCCCACGTCCAGCAGGCGCTCTTCGGGTCCAGGGCCAACCGCCTGCACCACCAGCGGCGCGCGTTCTTGCGCATTGCGATGCATGGCGGCGATGAAGGGCTTGGTCCAGTCGTCGCCGCGCGCCGCCATCTCCTGGTGGCCGACGGCAGTTCCGGCGCGCACGCATTCCGTCAGGTTCGACCAACGATGCCAGATATTCGCGGTGTGGATCAGTCCTGGCCGGGCGTTGTCTTTGGAACCCTCGGCGAAATAGCGCGCCGTCAAGGGCGTGGTGCGAAACACTCCTTGTTGCTTGGCGAGCATGCCCATGGCCGCAAGCGCGTTCAGCAGCATTTCCGTCGAGCGCGGATGGGTGGAGAGTTTTTGCGCCACCTCCACGGCCGTCAAGCCACTGCCCACCGCCGTGAAGACGTCGAGTTCGAGGGCGGTTAGCAACGCCCGGCTTTCCATCCATCCCCGCAGGGTGGTGTTTAAATCATCGGGCAAAACGCCGGAGGCCTCCCGGGCGCGCTGTGCCGCCATAAATTTGGCGCGATGGGATTGGATTTCCGCCCGCAGTCCTGCCTCGTCGTGATTCGCCAGGCGCTCGAGCACGCGGCCCTCGACAAATTGTGAATGGACGAGTTCGCGAAAGTCTTCCGCCCGTACCCCCGAGTACCAGACGCCTTCGGGGTAGACCACCAGGTTGGGGCCGCGCTCGCAAGCCCCTAGCGACCCGCACGTTGTTATCTGAACTTCGTCCGTCAAGCCGCGCGCCGCCACTTCCTTGCGCAGCGCTTCGATAGTCGCCGCCGAGCCCTTGGCCCGGCAGCAGGGAACTCCCTCAGGTTTCGTCTGATCGCAAATGAAAACGTGATAACGAAAAGGTTGCATGATGACCTCGCAGGTTTATGATTCAAGCTGGCGCGCAGAATGGTTTGCGGTGGGTGTTTGCGCCTGAATTCCCACCGTCAATCGACCGTGAAGTATAGCGCCGTTTGGGCGGGGAAGGGAGCGGATGGTATAATCACCCAATGCCGGTCGATACTCGCCTAACCTACGACGACTTTTGCCTGCTGCCGGACGATGGCAAGCGGCGTGAGATTATTGAAGGAGAGCTGTATGTGACTCCATCACCGCAAACGCCGCACCAAAGGACTGTCGGCCGCCTATTCATGCGTCTCGGGTTGTTCGTGGAGAGCCATAAGTTGGGGGAAGTGTTTGTTGCCCCCTTCGACGTGGTCTTCTCCGAGTTCGACGTCGTCGAGCCGGATATTCTGTATATCTCGAATGCTCGCGCGGGCATCCTGACCAACAGGAATGTGCAAGGCGCTCCTGATCTCGTTGTCGAGGTGTTGTCGGAAAGCACATGGCGCGTTGACCGCTCCGTTAAATTGAAGCTGTATGGGAAGTTCGGCGTGCAGGAATATTGGATTATCGATCCCGAAGGTCCTTCCGCCGAGATTTACCGCCGTGGGGAAGAGGGCTTGACCTTAGCTGCCAGGCTTTCCGCTGAAGATGCGCTGACTTCACCGCTATTTCCCGGATTTAGTGTCCCCCTCCGCCAACTGACCGAATAATCCCGCAAGCAGACGTGGAAATCATGCCAGGATAAGGATGGCGCTTAAAGCTGAACGCATGATCATGGTCAAGACCTTCGTCCCCAGCCACGTGGCCTATTGAGAAGTAATGGGCATTAAATTCGGGGAGCACCACAATAGGACTGGACAAGTTGCCTCCTCCAGGCTACACTTAAAGCATGATGTGGCCTACGCATCGCCGGCGGGCAGGAATTGGTCGGCGACTTCTTGTCCGTCCTCGGACAATCTGTCCAAAGCTGAGAACATCTTGAAAACAAAGGGCCGAAAGAGCCAATTTTCCCCGCCCAAAGCTGAGAGCATACTGAAAACAAATCCCTTACAAGAATCTATGAAAAAGTGGAAATAGCATGACAAAATGTCCCCGTCAAAGGGCAGTTTTGCGCCCCACGCGGACCCTCAAAGCTCGGGGTGGCCGCCGAGGTTATTGCGGGAGTGGGGAGCGCGCCTACGAACTGATGGCCAGGGTCTATGCGCAGTGCGGGTAGGCCTTTCAATTTGCTGTAAATGACACCGCCGGCCAGAACGGAATTCATCCTGGAACGCATCGCCAACGCCCATTAACCATGTAGTTTCTCAGGTTGCTGCGGTTATGCTAAAGAGGGTATGCTAAAGAGGGTATTGACAAGGATGAGTTTGAGCGTTACCATGATAACGATCGTTTGAAGTGGAGATGTTTTATGCGGTTTACCTTATCCTCCTCGCTCTTGTCGCTATCGTCGCTGAGTTCACTTAATTCAGTGGGGGCGGAGGTGTTTGGGTAAACTGAAATACAGGAAAAGCCCAACAGCCGCCCCTAAAAAGGCGGCTTTTTTATTTTGCGCGGATGATGCAAAGGGCAGACATAGCGGTCTCAAAAATCGCTTCTTGTGGGTTCGACTCCCTCTCCGCGCACCAGGATTTTCCCGCTGTGGCGCAATTTGGCGAGACGCGACGGTCTCAGAAGCCGTTATTCATGGTGGTTCGAATCCACCCAGCGGGACCAATTTTTGCCCAAGTGACGCAATTGGCAGACGTGCCAGCGCGAGAGGCTGGATGTTGGAGGTTCGAATCCTCTCTTGGGCACCGGAAGAATGGCCGAGCGGTAAGGCACCGGGTTGCTAACTCGGAGTCTGGGTAAAACCGGCGCAGGTTCGATCCCTGCTTCTTCCGCCAAAGTTCGGAGGGCGCTGCTCAACGGTTGGCAACTGGTCCTGAAAACCAGGGGAGGGTAAAACCTCGGGGTTCGACTCCTCCGCCCTCCGCCACTTTCTGGGAGCGTAGCAGAGTTGGCATATGCGGCAGGCTTAAACCCTGCGTCTTTTGTGGGTTCGAATCCCTCCGCTCCCAAAAGATTTTAAAACTGAGGCGCCACCTCGGCTCGCCGAATGTTGACGCCTTTCGAAAGGGTCTGTTACCATTACTAATTCATCTGGCGGAGAAATTCCTATGAAAGTAGGGGTGCACACTTCGATTGCCGGCGCGCTGGAGAATGCGGCGCATCATGCCAGCAGGATTGGGTGTGACACCTTCCAGATGTTTTCGGCGAATCCCCGGGGGTGGCGCACGCTTGATCCCACCCCGGCGGAGTGCGAGGCCTTCCGGGCGGCGCGCGAGGCCCACGGCCTTTCACCCGTCGTCATCCACGATAACTATTTGATTAACCTGGCGTCGGCGGATGATCTTATTCGGGAAAAGTCCATTGCCGCCTTCCGGCGCGAACTGGAGCGGGCTCTGGCATTGGGGGCGGATTTTCTGGTCACTCACCCGGGCAGCGCCAAGGGAGGCGATCCCTCGGTGGCCATTGCCATTTGTGTGGAATCACTTCGCCAGGCAGCGGCCGGATTGAAGCTTGATGGGGTAACCATCCTGATTGAAAACACCGCCGGGCAGGGCACGGCCATTGGGCGCAGCTTCGAGGAAGTGGCGGAGATCATCGCCGGCGCGGAACAGGATCTGCCCGTGGGCGCCTGCATCGATACCGCCCACAGCTTTGAAGCGGGGTACGCCATCCACACGGCGGCCGGACTTGCCGCGGCGGTAAAGCAACTCGACCGGGCGATCGGCGTGAAGAAAGTGCGGGTGATTCACTCGAACGATTCCAAAACCGCTTTCGGCTCGCACGCGGACCGCCACGAGCACATTGGCGAAGGGCAAATCGGCGCCGCAGCCTTTAAGCGCATCGTGCGGCATCCCAAGCTGAAAAATATTCCGTTCATCTGTGAGACCCCGGTCGATAAGCCGGGCGATGACGTGCGGAATATTCAGATGATGCGAAAGCTGGCAGGGGTCGAAGCCCGTGGTAAACGCCGATAACTGGTGGGATGGCCTGGTACGCGACCGGTTTCAGGCGGTGCTGGAATTGGTTCTGGACGCCATGTCGGATGACTATGTCAGCGTCGAGATCATCCTCCAGACGATCAACGAATGGGATGAAGGCAGCCGTCCGGATTCCTGGGAGGCCAGAAAAGCCGCTCCGGTAACCCGTCCCGAAGTCATCCAGGCCTTGCGGGAGTTGACCCGGGAAGGCTTTGCGCAAGCTTACATCTTCAACGGCCCGGAGGCTTACGCCGTGGATTTTCAGCCGGGAAAGATCCGTGACCTCTGGTTTTATCCCACCCAGCGGGGGATGAACGCGGTGAGGCAGTTTCCGGGGAAGGACTGACTTCCGGCGGCAGGTGGTGAGCGAAAGGGAAGAAATTTTGAATGATGAATTCTGAATTCTGAAAAAGGGCGGCCAGTCTTCCCAGCACGGAAACTCCCATTCAGAATTCGGCATTGGTGATTCAGCATTCATAATTCAGAATTCAGAATTGAAATCATGGACCCAAACTACAATCCACAAGACATCGAAGCGAAATGGCAAAAGCGGTGGGCCGATGAAAAGCTGTTTGCCACCGAGGCGGAGCCCGGGCGCCCGAAGTATTACGTGCTGGAAATGCTGCCCTATCCCTCCGGCGACATTCACATGGGCCACGTGCGCAACTATTCGATTGGTGATGCGCTGGCGCGCTACATGGGGATGAAGGGTTTCAACATTCTGCACCCCATTGGCTGGGACGCCTTCGGTTTGCCCGCGGAAAACGCCGCCATCAAGCACCAGCGGCACCCGTCGGAATTTACCTTCAGTTACATCGACCGCATGCGCGGGCAGCTCCAGCGCCTGGGGGTCAGCTACGACTGGCGGCGTGAGATCGCCACCTGCGTACCCGAATACTACCGCTGGAACCAGTGGTTTTTCCTGAAGATGTATGAGCGCGGCCTCGCCTATCGCAAGCAGAGCCGGGTGAACTGGTGCCCGCAGTGCGAAACGGTGCTGGCCAACGAGCAGGTGGTGGACGGCTGCTGCTGGCGGCATGAGGAGACGCCCGTCATCGAGCGCGACCTGGAACAATGGTTCCTCAAGACCACGGCCTATGCCGAGCAACTGCTCGACGACATGAAGCAAATGGTGCGCTGGCCGGAGCGCGTGCTGACCATGCAGCAGAACTGGATCGGCAAATCGGTGGGCACGTTCGTGGATTTCACCGTCGATGAACTCTGGAAGCCGCTGCGCATCTTCACCACGCGCGTGGACACGATTTTCGGCTGCACGGCGGTGTTTCTGGCGCCCGACCATCCGCTGGTGGAAGATCTCCTCGCGAATTCCAAGGAGCCCACGCGCCTGCGCGAGGAGGTGGAGAGAATCAAGTTCTCCTCCGTGCGCGCACGGGTGGAGGCGGATCTAGCCAAGGTGGGCGCGGACACCGGTTTTACGGCGCGCAACCCCTATAATGGAGAGTCGGTTCCCATCTGGCTCGCCAACTTCGTGCTGATGGAATACGGCACCGGGGCCATCATGGCCGTGCCCGCGCACGATGAGCGCGACTATGAATTCTGCACGGGATATGGCTTGCCGGTGCGCACGGTGATTGTGCCGGAAGGCGCCGCGCCCGCCGCCCAAGCCAATGCGCCTCTGCACGCCATGGTGGACTATGGACGCCTGGTGGACTCCGGACCTTACACCGGACTCAAGTCGGAAGAAGCCATCGGGCGAATGACCCGCGACGCGGAGGCCAAGGGATTCGGCAAAGGGACGGTTCAATATCGCATCAAGGATTGGGGTATTTCCCGCCAGCGCTACTGGGGCACTCCCATTCCCATGATTTATTGCGAGACGGATGGAATTGTCCCGGTGCCGGAAAACCAATTGCCCGTGGTGCTGCCGCCCGACGTCAAGCTGACCGGGCAGGGCCGCTCACCGCTGGCGAATGTACCGGAATTTGTGAATACCACCTGCCCGAAGTGCGGCAAGCCGGCGCGGCGTGAGACCGATACCATGGACACGTTCATGGATTCGTCCTGGTACTTTTACCGCTACACCGACCCCAAAATCGCCACGGCGCCGATTAACACGGAGGCCGTGAAATACTGGTTTCCGGTCGATCAGTACATCGGCGGCATCGAGCATGCCATCCTCCACCTGATTTACATGCGCTTTTTCACCAAGGTCATGCGCGATATCGGCCTGGTGGATTTCGATGAGCCGGTGGCGCGCCTGTTCACGCAGGGCATGGTGATCAAAGACGGGTCGAAGATGTCGAAATCCAAGGGGAACGTCGTCGATCCCACTGCGTTGTTTGCCAAGTACGGCGCGGATACCACCCGTCTCTATATGCTTTTTGCCGCGCCGCCCGAAAACGATTTGGAATGGAGCGATGCCGGCGTGGAAGGGGCCTTCCGGTTCCTGGGCCGCGTCTATCGGCTGGTGGCGAAGCACGCTGATGCGCTTAAGGGCATTGGGGCAGGGAGTTTGACGGCCGAAGAACGCGCCTCCCTGACGCCCGAGGAGCGCCGCCTGCTGCGCAAGGCCCACCAGACGCTGCGGCGCGTGACCGAGGACATGGAAGAGCGCTGGCACTTCAATACCGATATCTCGGATGCGATGAAGCTGGTCAACGAATTGGCCGAGCACGACGCGGCGGTGGAGGCGGGAACGATTCGCACCGCCATTCTGAAGACGGCACTGGAATTCCTGGTGACCATCCTCTCGCTCTTTGCCCCGCACGTGGCGGACGAGCTTTGGGAAGGGCTTGGCCACAGCTCTCCGCTGCTGAAGGCTGCATGGCCGGCCTTCGACGCGGAACTGGCCGCCGAAGATGAGCTGGAATATCCCGTGCAGATCAACGGCAAGCTCCGCGCGCGGATTCATGTGCCCGCCACCGCCGGCGAAGATGAGGTGCGCGGCAAAGCACTGGCCGATGAGAAAGTCATTCAGCACCTGGCCGGGCTGCAAGTGAAGAAGATTATCGTCGTGCCCCAGAAGCTGGTGAGTATTGTTGCCAGGTAGTTCACGCGGCAATCCGCGCCAAGGGCTTTCAGGAATTTTCAAATCAGGAGGTGCAACATGGGACCCATGGCACTTTTGATGAGATTTCATTTTCACGGTGGCCATGTGGGATTGTTAGCTGTCCTTGCCGTAATTGTGCTCATCGTCGTGGTTTTCCTGCTTGCCAAGGGCAAGTCTTGAGCTGTCATGTTTATCAAATATGGTCAACCGATTGATCGTCAATTGGGTTTATGGAGGGTTCCTTGCGGGAGTGCTGCTACTCGCCCTCGCGCCCATCCTTGCGCATTCCTGGCCGGTTTCCCTGGTGTGCACGTATCTCTGCCTTCCCGTCTACATGCTTCATCAGTACGAAGAGCACGACAACGATCGATTTAGGAGGTTTGTCAACGAAGCAATGGGTAAGGGCAGGGAGGTTCTGTCGCCCGCAGCGGTTTTCGTGATCAATGTCCCCGGGGTTTGGGGCGTCATTGGGATCTCGCTGGCGCTGGCGGCTACGGTCAAGATTGGCTTTGGGCTGATCGCCGTTTACCTGGTCGTCGTAAATGGCGCCGTTCACGTCGCCCATGCGATTATATTCCGAAAGTATAACCCTGGATTGGGGACCGCCCTTGCGATGTTTCTTCCCCTGGGGGGCTACGGAATCATGGCCATTCAGCAGGCCGGCGGCGGCACGGCGGCAATGCACGTGACGGGCGTGGTGGCGGCCGTCGGCATTCATGCGGCCATCATTGCCCACGTAGCGAGGCAATAAATGTTAAATCCCAATCCCGTCGTGGTTCTCGATTTCGGTTCGCAATACACGCAACTGATTGCCCGGCGCATTCGCGAGCTTCAGGTGTACGCGGTGATCGTGCCGTGCAACATCCCCTTTGACGATCTCGTGCGCATGAACCCGCAGGCGCTGATTCTCTCCGGCGGCCCGTCGTCCGTCTATGACCCTGCCTCCCCGGTGTGCGACGAGCGCGTGCTGACCCTCCACCTGCCGGTACTGGGAATCTGCTATGGGTTGCAGTGGATGGCCTACAAGCTGGGCGGCAAGGTGGAGCCGGCGGGGCGGCGGGAATACGGCTTTGCGGAGCTGGATATCCTGCCCTTTTCGCGCCTGCTGGCAGGTTTCCCCGCGTCCCTCAAGGTTTGGAACAGCCACGGCGACCACGTCGTGGAGGTCCCCCCGGGATTCACCATCACCGGCCGGACCCGGAACGCCATTTCGGTGATTGAGAATCCCGCGGCAAAGATGTACGCGCTCGAGTTCCACCCGGAAGTCCACCACACCACGCGCGGCCGGGAGGTGCTGGAGCGCTTTGTTTCCGACGTTGCGGGCATTAAGCCCAACTGGTTTCCAGGGTCGTTCATCGAGCAGACCGTGCAGAAGGTTCGCGAGCAGGTGGGGGAAAAGCACGCGCTCTGCGCCCTCTCCGGGGGTGTGGACTCCGCCGTGGCGGCAACCCTGGTGGGACGGGCGCTGGGTGACCGGCTGACTTGCGTCTTTGTTGACAATGGTTTACTGCGCAAAGACGAGTTTGCGGAAGTCAGCGGCAAACTGCGGGAGCAGGCTCATCTGAATGTGAAGGCCGTGGACGCATCGGCGCGCTTTCTTGACCGCCTGGCCGGCGTCACTGACCCCGAACGTAAGCGCAAGATTATCGGCGAGGAATTCATCCGGGTGTTTGAGGCAGAAGCCCGCGCGATGGGCGACGTGGAGTTCCTGGTGCAGGGCACACTCTACCCCGATGTTATTGAATCTGTGTCGGTTAAGGGTCCTGCTGCGGTCATCAAGAGCCACCATAACGTGGGCGGACTGCCCCCCGATTTGAAATTCACGCTGATTGAGCCGCTGCGCGAATTGTTTAAGGATGAAGTCCGGATGGTGGGGCGCGAGCTGGGATTAGAAAAATCGCTCGTCGATCGGCAGCCTTTTCCGGGGCCGGGGTTGGCCGTACGGATTGTCGGAGAAGTAACCCCTGAGCGGCTTCGGATGGTCAGGGAAGCGGATGCGATTGTCCAGCAGGAGGTAAAGACACACGGTTTTTACGACCGGCTATGGCAGTCGTTCGCAGTCCTTTTGCCCGTTTCAAGCGTGGGAGTAATGGGTGACGCTCGCACTTACGCGTCGACCATCGGCATCCGGGCAGTCGAGTCAGAGGATGGGATGACCGCTGACTGGGCGCAACTGCCGGCGACACTACTCCAGAGGATGGCGACTCGGATTGTCAACGAGGTGAAGGGAGTAAACCGCGTGGTGTTCGACATTACATCGAAGCCGCCCGGCACCATTGAGTGGGAATAGCCCCCCTTACGCCTCGGAATTTAATCAGAGACACCACTCCAACGCCGTGAAACATATCAGCTTACCGGCTCGCTAGTTTCTGCGCCATGTACAGCAGGAGCTGGCGGTCCTTCTCATCAATCCGCGTGAGAAGCCGCTTTACCTTCTCGTAGAATCGCAGTTCCTTTTCTTGTTCTGCGTCGAGAACCAGCTCTTCTGTGGTCTGGCGTTTGCTGAGGTTGGGAAGCGCCGGTGGCTCGTCTCCCTCAAAGAACAACTGGTAGAGGGGGAGTTCGAGCGACGCCGCCAACCGTTCGAGGGTTTCAAGGGACGGAACCGTGTGTCCGTTTTCAACCCGCGAAATATAACAGCGCAGCAAGCCGGTACGTTTTTCGATATCGCCTTGTGAAAGGTTTCGTTCTTCGCGTAGCTTTTTTAACCTTGTGCCAATTATCATGCAACGATTCTTTCACAAAGTGATTAAGTGGTCAACTAAAATTTTGATTAGAAATAGATTAGAAAGTGCTTAGAACTTCATACCTCCTAATCTTGTAACCCTAATGGCTTCTGTTTCGTCGGAAGCAGTGAGGGTTGGCTTATAATGGAAGCCCGATGGAAAACTCCGGCGCACAGGTTGCCCAGGAAATTCACTGGATCAAACGCGCACAGCAGGGGGATTCGGAAGCTTTCGGGCCCTTGGTGCAGAAGCACCAGCAACGCGTCTTCTCGCTGGTTTATCATCTGGTGCGGCGGCGTGATGAAGTGGAAGACCTTGCCCAGGAGATTTTCATCAAGGCGTTTCGGGCGATCAAGAGTTACAATTTCCAATCTTCATTCGCCACTTGGCTCAGCCGCATCGCCACCAACCACTGCTACGACTACTTGCGGCACGAGCGCGCCTCGCGCGTGAGCTTCTACTGGCAGATGGGGGAAAACAGCCAGCAGGAGTTGGAAGCCAATGCGGAAAGTCAACCCGAGCAGGTGCTGGATCACGAAGAGCAGACGGTCCTGAAGGATCTGGTGGACAAGCTTCTGGACCGGGCGCCGGAGAATGATAAAAAAATCTTGGTTCTGAAGGAACTCCAGGATTATTCTGTGGAAGAAATTGCAGAGATCCTGAGCCTGAAGCCGACCACGGTGAAAGTCCGGCTGCATCGCGCCCGCAAGCGCATGCTGGAGGACCTCAACCAGTGGCGGGAGGAAAACAAACGCCATGCGATGTGATGACATTCGCGAGCGGATAGACGCCCTCTGGGAGGGCAATCAACCCGCCGAGGTGGGTGAGCACCTGGCTCAATGCGCGGCGTGTTCCCGGTATCTTCGCGACCTGCGATTGGTGCGCTCGGGACTTGCCCTTTGGCGGCAGGAAGCAGTTCCCGAGCCCTCCCTGGGATTTGCCGAACGGTTGGTGCGCCAGCTTGGCGAAGTCGCCCGTGCGCCGAGCGTGGCGGATTTCTTCGAGCGGGTGGGAAGGCGGGTTGTCTATGCAACCCTGGCGCTCACCTTGCTGGTCCTTCTGGGGCTGGCATTGCCATCCACGGGACCGGTGCGCGGTCGGGGCACCGCTGACCTTCTGATCCCTTCGCAGGAAGCATCGGCCTATTCCGATCCCATGGGTGAATCCGCCGCGCTGGAATCTCCCGAAGCGGCGCCAGTCGAAGCCCCTGCGCCGGCGGCTACGGATGAGGTGAAATGACCCGCCGGGTATATTTCTATTTCGCCGCGACCTTTCTCCTGGGGGCCATTCTGGGGGGATCGGGTGTTTATTACTACCTCTGGCACAACGGCCGCCTTCAGCACCCCGAAGGCTTTAACAAAGATCGTGCCGTGGCGCGTCTGAAAAAGGCGCTGAACCTCTCTGACGCCCAGACTCAGCAGGTAGGGCAGATTTTCGATGAGAGCACGCAAAAAATGACGGATTTGCAGAAACAGATGGACCCGCAATTCCAGGCCATTCATCTGGAAACACGCGCGCGCATCCGGCAAATCCTGAATCCCGAGCAAGCCAAGGCGTTTGACGAGTTTGTAAGGCAGATCGATGAGCGGCGCAAGCGGCGCGGCACGCCCCCTTCGCCTCCTGCGCATTAACGGGCCAATTGCGGTCCCTTAACGGGAGCGGGGGCAGTGCAGACGCAGGCGTGCTCCGCCGGGGTCAAAAGGTTTGCAGCAATTGTCCGGATGTTCGCATCCGGTTGGCAAGCATCGTCGGAAGCAGAAATCCCCCTACCAAGCGGCAGGGGTCTTGGGTGGAAAGTAAATCGATCCGCAAGCAGGTGGAGGCCGTATTCAGCGGCGGGACTAAAAAGGTTTTGCGCGGTTTCGGGCATGTTCAGTTTGCTAAGTGATGTATTTTGTGTGGACTAAATGGTTTCTTGCTTCTGCCGTGTCCACTTTCGGCGACCGCCGTTACACGCAGATGACGGGCGCCCTCCGGTAACCCTGCTTATTCCAATTCCGGCAGTTCATCACGTGGGATCAGAAGCTGGATCGAACGTGCTTGGCCGGGGGTTCGTGCGATGAGCCCGCGCTCCTCGAGTGCCAAGATCATCTGGTGAACCGATGGCGGTGAGACGCGGAAGTAATGTTGCATTTCGGCCTCCGATGGCGCGCATCCGTGGATCTTGCGGTAGTAATAGATAAAGGCCAGATACTGGCCCTGCTTCTGTGTGTAGAGTTGTTTCATAGCTCGGAAATGATTGTACTGTGAAACTCTCCGAGACGCTCCGTATCAGAACGAATTACGCCGTGTTGTCCCAGTCGGCCTGCCGCCGCCGGCCCGCGAGACGCTACGCAGAGGCTTGAGTAGTGGCCTGTGCATCTCCTCGGGGTCCAAGCCGAGTCGGGCGGCATTGGCTTCCATGATTGCGATGCGGGAGACCAAGTTCTTACTTCGCTGGCGCTCGTTCTCCAACTCTTGCGTGAGATCACGAATCCGATCCTTATAGAAGTGCTGCTCGATGGCCGCTCCAGTGCGCCCCGTATCCTCTCGCTGGCGTTGCTCCGCCGCATTGATTTCCCGGTTCAGACCATACTTGTAGAGCGTCGTAGGGCTGACGCGAAGTGCCGATGCGACGCTTCGCACGTCGAGAGGACATTCTTCCGGCGGGTGAGTTTCGGCGATCGCGAAATGATCGTGCAACCTGCGTTTGAGTTCCTCGTGAATGCTTAATCGGGGCATGATTCAATCCGAGAGCTTTTTGAATCGGCTCAGTTGGCCAGGTGACGCTGGGACCAAGGAGCCGTCCATAGGGCTCGTGGCGTCGTCCACCGCCAGGGCTTTCTTCACACCCGCAAGGGTCTCCTCGCAATGCCGGACCCAGGGTTCAGCGATCTCTTCATTTCCCCGAGCGGAATATGCCATTGCTGAGGAGAGCGCCCGTTCTGTCGTGTGCTGAATCTGAATTAGATGTTGGCGTTCGCTCTGATTGCCTTTTGTTCGCAGATAATCTGAGCATCCACGTACGCAGTTGAGATGGTAAGGGCAGGGAGCGACAGCGAAGTCATGGAGACACATTCCCAGGGCCGTCACGTGAACAGCCTGTACCTCCCCATCAAGATAACTATCTCGGCAGGTCGGCGCGAGTTCGAAGTACATATCGGCCTTGGGGCCGCTCAGGCTCCCGTCACGAATCCCTTCTTTGACCCACTGAAGTCTTTCGTCCACAGTCGCGTGACGGTAGGCATCGGTGTCGCGGGGGTTCTCGCGCCCCAGCCAGCGTGTCTGCAAGTCGATCGGGAGTCCGCCTTTGTCGGCGATGTAGTTCAGCCAGTGCCGGAACTGATGTGAGGTCATCTGGCAGAACGAGCCATCGGACTCGCGAATGTCAAAGCGTTCGAAAGCCGACTTAGCACCCGCTCTTCCCGATAGAAAGTCAGATATCTGTTGGATGAGGACGGGTTCTACCAAGAGGGGTTGGGCCGACCGACCTGGGTGAAAGAATCTCTTCGGGGCGATCAGGAGTGTTTCCGAAAGCATCTGGTGAGTCCCATCGCGGCGATCCACGGTCCACAGACGCTTCGCCCTTTGCGACAACAGGTAGGCCTCGACTTCGAAGGTACGATAGTAGAGTCCGCTTGCACAGAGATGGCGCGGCAGCTCGCGGGCGGGAATGCGGTGAACGCTTACCGCGTATTGCACGCTTAGAGCCTGCGCTACTTCCTCCAATGTCATTCGGCTTCCCCAATGAAACCCCGGGATTGTGACTCGATGAGGAGTCTTTTCCAAGATACGGGCACGTCGGCGCGCTCCGTCGGTGAGTGAGCGAATCTCAACGACCGCTCGTCGTGCCAAGTCGGCACCCGTCGCCGTCAACCAGCGAACGGCGAACATCCTCGCTCCGCCACGAGCTTTTTCTTTGTAATAGCGGAGTCCATAGCGTGGCTTGCCGCCCCGTACCTCTTCAACCTCGCAGTCAACGGGCAGGGTGAGTAGTTCACCGATGCGCAAGCCTGTGACCACCAGAACCGCCAGGGCAGCTGCGCGCAGGCGGTCGCGCGGTTCCATCGCGTATTCACGGTAAACGTCGGCCACGCCGTTCAGTGCGGCCTTGGACGGTAGTTTATCCCGCCGTGCCTCCTGCCCCGCAATCGTGTGCCGGTTAAAGTCCTCCACGCGTGGAGTTTGAGGTGTGTAGTAGAGGACCCGGCAGATCCTTCTGGCGGCCAGGAACCTGGTCAGCACCAACAGACTGACGATCTGTCTGTAGGTGGTTGACTGGTTCCACTTCTCACGCATGAGGATTTCGCATTGGCTGATATCCTCTTCCGTAAGATTCTCCCAACTGAAATTTTCCGGTTTGCGTTGGCGGCGTAGCAGGATGGCTTCCCACAGGATGCGTGCTCCACTCAGCCTGCCGGCCATGTTCCCGGCAGAACGTCGATCCAAAATGATCCAGCTCTTCACCACATCAGCGTAGAGCTGCGGCAGCACCTGATCCGTTGTGCCGTAGCGTGTGAAGTAGAGTCTTCGAGTCGCCTTGTTGGTGCTTCGGTCTTTTAAGCCGCTGATGTCCCAGGCTGGAGCGTCGAAGGTGGAAGCGTCAGGGTCGAGATCGGCGGTGAATTTCTCCCGGCCTGCTGCGACCAGCGTCCGGATGGGTTCGGCGGCCGCGTTGCCTCGTCAAAGGGCGAGTGCGTTCATGGTTCCTCACCTTTGTTTCCCGTGGGTGGGCTGAGCTGTTCCAATACTTGCTGAATCGCGAGGCGAACGTCCTCCAACTGCATCAGGATGCGTCTGTCGCTTGTACCCTGGTTCAGATGTAAGAAGTTTTGGATGGAATCGAGCATCTGCTTGTGAGGGCCGGTCCGAAGAGCAGCGAAGGAAGGGCACAGGTAACAACTGACGGGTGGAAGCAGACGGCAGGGGCCATCTTTCCGGACTTCCCGGCCACACAACCCAATACCTCCAGCGTTGAGATGAAAGATATCCAGATCAGGCGCAATCGCCGGGATGAGCTGATTGGGCAAGCCTTCAAAGGCCGCCGCTTCATTTGGATCAACGACTTTGCCTTGAAACCTGCGAACCAGCGGCGCCAATGTTGCGTCAGTGGCTTTGGCGACTGAGTCGGCAATTGACGACACCGTCTCGACATACACCATCACGTTTTGGGTGTCGGTATGATCAAGGACCTCGGCGATATGGAACGCGGAGGCGCCCTCTTCGGCCATGTGGGTGGCGATGGAGAAACGAAAACGTCTCGGATTGATTACCAGCGGGCGATGTGTTCTCGGCGAGACCAGGTTTGTCGCCTTCGCAAAGCGCCTCATGGAGCGGTTGATCCCTCCTTCTGGATTTTCGGAGGAAAGCCAATGCAACAAGGGATCCTTGGGGACACCCTGTTGCATACACTCCAGCAAGCGGCCCAAGGCAGTACTGATGGGGCGACTCTTCGTCTCGCGTTGCGAGGTTCGCTTCTTTACCCGCGGTACCTCCAAC
>CAVSSA010000003.1:0-25839 GCA_963730515.1 uncultured Acidobacteriota bacterium
TAGAAGCTTTTCCGGTTCGGCGTCAGGTTTGACCACTTTTCCCTGCTCCGCCGCCGCGGCCGCCATAACATCATCGAGGGTTGATTGGCCCAAACCGATCACCTCGATATCCCGGGTGCGCCCCAGCATGTTCAGTCCATCCATATTGATTTCCGCCAGAGTTTTGGTCAGAGGATAAAGGGGATGCTCGGCATAGTACTGCGAACCCAGCAGGCCCTTCTCCTCGGCGGTCACGGAGAGAAACAGGATCGACCGGCGGGGCGGCGGTTCGAGGTGCGCAAGAGCATCGGCAATCTCCACCAGGCCCGCCACGCCCGAAGCATTATCCACGGCCCCGTGATAGATCGTGTCGCCATTCACTACCGGACCGATTCCCAGGTGGTCCCAGTGTGCGGTGTAGATGACGTATTCGTCGCGCACGCGGGGGTCTGAGCCCTCCAGCTTGCCCACCACGTTCCGGGAAATGATGGTGCGGATGGTATTGCGGAGGCCCAGGGAAACATTGATGCGCAGGTCAACGGGGCGGAATTCGCGGGTGGCCGCAGACTTTTCCAGCGCGTCGAAATCCTTCCCCGCCAGAGCAAACAGCGCTTTGGCTCTTTCGTAAGTCACCCAACCTTCCACGGCGCAGCGCGACTTTCCCCGGTCGGCGCTCACCAGGCTGAACTGCTCGCCCGTATTGCTGTTCCGCACCACCCCCCAGGGATAGCCCGCGCGCTCCGTCTGGTGGATAATCAAGCAACCCCGCGCTCCCTGCGCCGCCGCCTCTTCAAACTTATACGTCCATCGGCCGTAGTAGGTCATGGCCTTGCCCTTAAAGGTTTTTTCGTCCAGTTTGGAGGGATCATGCGGGTCAGGAACGGGAGGGTCATTAATGAGCACCACGATGATCTTGCCCCGCACGTCCACGCCCTTGAAATCGTCCCATTGGTATTCGGGGGCCACCACGCCATAGCCCACAAAAACCAGATCCGCTGCCACGTCCACCTGCGGCTCCAGATGCTTGGTCCAGGCCACAAAATCCTCGGCGTATTCGAGCGTCTCGCGCTTCCCGCCGGCGTCGTCGCTAAACACCAGTTGCGCGCTGGGGTCAGCTTTGATGCCCACCAAAGGCACGCTTTGAAAGTAAGTGCCATCGGGATTCCCGGGTGCGAGCCCCACCTTCTTGAACTGCTCCTGGATATAGGAAGTGGCCAGCGCCTCACGGGGGAAGCCGGCGCCCGCCCCGCGAATTCGTCGGAAGTGAGAACCTTGATGTTCTCCAGAATCCGCGCGGCATTGATCCGATCCCAACCGGACGGCCCCGCGGCATCGGTCATGGCCATAAGGACTCCCATCGCCAGCAACGCTCCCGCCGCCAGGCACAAAAAATGTTTTACCCATGCCATTCGGCATTTCCCCGCGAGCAAGCCTGGCATGAATCGTACTTGAGCGGTCAGTGCTTTTCAATACGATTTCGTCAGGAGGGTGAGTTAATTTGATGTGGATGCGAGTTTTCGCGGGGCATGATTGTGCCCTGTGGCCGGCGCAGAAACGTGCCACGGGCATCTTGCCCGTGATCGGGCATCGCGGCCGGATTTGCCGCCGGATACGCGGGAGCCATGTCCAACTTGCCAGAGGCAGTTTTGGCCGTAGCCCTGACTTGGCTCGAGCCATTAATTCCGCATCCACTTACCGTTAGCAGCACCAGAAGCGCTGTCACAAATTTTTCTGGTTTCATGGTCATCCTCCTTTTTTACTCTCATGACGGGTCGACGATAAGAGATACCGTCACCGTGTTGGAAATTGCCGAATTTCCAGTTCCCGATGTGCCCGTGACCGTCACCGTCGAGGTCGTGGGCATAGGATTGCCCGAGCGCATGTTACCGCCGCCCCCGCAAGCCACCAGGCTGGTTAACATCAGGAGGAGCAGAACAGGGAGCAGGTAGAAGCTCCGGCGCCGCGATTTGAGACCCCACCAGGATCCAATCAACATGAGCGCTGCCATCCAAATCCAGGGCGTGGGCGCCGGAGCACGGGGCAATCTCGAGCCCGGACCGAAAGGCTGCGCGGAGGTTGTGGTGGTCGCGATGGTCAGGGTGGTGGTTGCGGCGGCGCCTTTGGGGGTCACACTGGACGGCGCGAAGCTGCACGTGGCGCCCGAGGGCAATCCCGTGCAGGCAAAGGTTACTGCCTGGTTGAAGCCATTGATGGGCGTTACCGTAAGCGTGTAGGGAGCCGACTGGCCCGCCGTGACGGTGTTGGAGGTTGGGCTGGAGCTGAGCGAGAAATTGGGGGCGGCGCCGGTTCCGCTAAGGGTCACGGTCTGCGGGCTGCCCGCGGCGTTATCCGTAATGGTGAGCGACCCGGTGGCCGCACCCGCGGTGGTTGGGGCAAAGGTCACGCTGATTATGCAACTCTTGCCGGTGTCGAGGTTCGCCCCACAGGTGTTGGTTTCAGCGAAGCCGGGACCGGTGGTGATGCTTGCGCTGGAACCAGCATTGATCGTGATGCTGGTGATCGAGAGCGCCGCGGTCCCCGTATTGGACAGAGTCACGGTCTGCGCGGCGCTGGTGGTGTTGAGATCCTGGCTGGGAAACATGAGACTCGTGGGGGACACCGAAGCGGCAGGAGCTGGGGCCGCGATGGTGACGGCCACCGGACCCGTGGAGGAGGCCACATCCGTGGAATTGCCGGCGAACGAGGCGGAAACATTGTCGGCTCCGGCCGTCTGGTCAACATCGGCAATCGTGCAGGTGGCCGTGCCGGATGAATTGGTGGTGCCGCTGCAAGTCTGGGCGGTGGCCCCGCTGCCCATGGTGAAAACGATGGTCACGCCGGAAATGGCGCCCTTGCTCTCGGTTTGAGTGAGGACGGCAGAAAGCATTGCGGCGCTGCCGTCGGTGAAGCTTTTTGCGCCGTCGTACATCAGCGTCGTGTCAGTCGAGGCGGCGGCCGTCACCGTCAGTGTCGCCGAATTGCTCTTGATGCTGGACAACGTGGCGGTAATCATCGCGGTGCCCGCCGCGACACCCGTCGCCACCCCGCTTACGGCGATCATGGCCGCCGCCGTGTTCGAGGATGCCCAAGTCACGGAAGAAGTGACGTTCTGAGTAGTGCCGTTGCTGTAGGTGCCGGTGGCCGTGAAAACCTGAGTGTTCCCTGCCGCAATGGAAGCCGTGGTGGGGGTCACGGCAATCGATGTCAGCGTCGCCGCGGTCACCATGAGCGTGGCCGAATTGCTCGTAATCCCAGAGAGCGATGCGGTGATCATCAACGAACCCGCCGCGACTCCCGTCGCCACCCCGCTTGCGGCGATCGTGGCCGCCGCCGTGTTTGAAGACGCCCAAGTCACCGTCGAGGTGATGTTCTGCGTGGTGCTATTGCTGTAGGTGCCCGTGGCGGTAAAGGCCTGCGTCTTCCCCGCCGCGATCGAGGCCGTGGTGGGCGTCACTGTAATCGATGTCAACGTTGCCGCGGTCACCGTCAGCGTCGCCGAATTGCTTTTGACCCCCGAAAGTGTGGCGCTAATCATCGATGTTCCCGCTGCTATTCCGGTGGCAACACCGGTCGACGCGATGGTTGCCACCGCCGTATTCGACGACGCCCAAGTCACGGAAGACGTGATGTTCTGTGTGGTGCTGTTGCTGTACGTGCCGGTGGCCGTGAAGGCCTGAGTCTTCCCTACCGCAATCGAAGCCGTTGTAGGCGTTACGGCAATCGAGGTTAGCGTTGCCGCAGTCACCGTCAGCGTTGCCGAGTTGCTCGTAATCCCAGACAGCTTAGCCGTGATCGTGGATGATCCCGCCGCCACGCCCGTCGCTACCCCGGTCGATGCGATCGTCGCCGCCGCTGTGTTCGAAGACGCCCACGTCACCGTCGAGGTGATGTTCTGCGTGGTGCTGTTGCTATACGTACCCGTAGCGGTGAAGGTCTGCGTAGTCCCTGCCGCGATGGAACCCGTGGTGGGCGTGATAGCGATCGTTGTGAGCGTCGCCGCGGTCACCGTCATGGTTGCCGAGTTGCCGGTGATCCCTGACAGCGAGGCGGTGATCATCGAAGATCCCGCCGCCACGCCCGTCGCTACCCCACTCGATGCGATGGTCGCCGCGGCCGTGTTCGATGATGCCCACGTCACTGAAGAAGTGATGTTCTGCGTGCTGTCGTTGCTATAGGTGCCGGTAGCGGTGAAGGCCTGCGTGGTCCCCGCGGCAATGGACGCCGATGTCGGCGTCACGGCGATGGAGGCAAGGGTCGCCGCCGTCACAGTGAGGGTCGCCGAGTTGCTCGTAATCCCAGAGAGCGAGGCCGAGATCATTGACGAACCTGCCGCCACGCCCGTCGCGACCCCGGTCGATGCGATCGTGGCCGCCGCCGTGTTCGAAGACGCCCAGGTCACCGTCGAAGTGATGTTCTGCGTGCTGCTGTCGCTGTAGGTGCCGGTGGCCGTGAAGGCTTGCGTGTCCCCTGCCGCGATGGAAGCCGTGGTGGGTGTCACAGCGATGGAAACAAGGGTCGGAGAAGTCGAACTTGGGGTGAAAATTTCCGCGGGGGCGGGAAACAATACAATTCCTTCGCCTCCTGCCGCCAGGATGCTACCGTTTTGCAGCAGGGTGGCCGTGAACTGCACGCGCGAGTAACTCATGTTTGATGTGAAGGTGAATTTGCCGGTAGTGGGGTCGTAAATTTCGCAAGTCGCCTGGGGCGGAAAAGATTGTCCAAAGAGGCCGGTAAGGTCATTGGGCGCCCCACCGCCAATGATGAGAACTGTGCCATCGCTAAGGAGTGCTGCATTCTGAACAATCCGCGGGGCATTCAGTGCGCCCGTCTGCAAGAAGGTCTGCGTAGTGGGGTCGTAGAGTTCTTCATAAGCGGGCGGGGTGGAGGCGGATAAGGTGGATGCAGTCCCGCCGGCAATCAGGACCTCGCCGCTATTCAATAAAGTTGCCGTGTGAAACTCCCGCGCGAACGCCATCGTACCGGTCAAGAGCGTAAATTTGCCCGTGGTGGGATCGTACAATTCCGCGCTGGACAAGGCGCCGCCGGTATCCGACGACGGATCTTTGCCTCCCGCGATCAGAACGTCGCCGCTCGTCAAGAGGGTGGCGGTCGCCGCGGCTCGTGCCACGTTCAAGGCGCCGGTGGGAGTGAAGGTCTGCGTGGACGGGTCGTAAAGGTCGGCGCTCGTCCCGGCCTGACTGCCTCCTGCGACGAGGACCATGCCTGTATTCAGCAGGGTCGCCGTGGCCCCGCCACTGCGGATGGCGCTCATATCGTTGGCGGTGAGGGTGAACATACCTGTAGTGGGATCGTAAATTTCCGCGCTCTCGATATCACCGCCCCCGCCCGGCCCGCTTCCGCCTCCCGCGATCAGGACTGTGCCGTCGGGCAGCAGGGTCGCAACGGGCAACGTGCGGGCGACAACCATGGTGCCCGTGGTCCGAGTGAAAAGCCCGGTGCTCGGTGTATAATTTTGCGCGAGGTCCAAAACCGCATTGTCGGAATCCTCCCCACCCGCGATAAGAACTGAGCCGTCGTTGAGCAGCGCGGCGGCCTGGCCGGCAGTCTGGTGAAAAAGGTTGCCGGTTAATGTCCAATCGGGAGTGGCCGGCACCACCGTCAGGCTGGCAGTTTCCGGAGTTCCCGTAAACCCGGAGATTGCAACCGAAATGGTGACCGTGCCTGTGGCCACGCCGGTGACGACGCCCGCGCTGCTCACGGTGGCGACGCTGGTAATGGAAGATTTCCAGGTAACTTCATGCGTGACGTCCGCGAGCACGGTCGGATATGGCGTGGTTGATCCGGGGATCTCATAGTTGCCATAAGCGATCAATTGCAGAGTCGAACCGGCATTCACGCCCGCCGCAGCCGGCGTAATGGCGAGGCCCTCCAGCGTTCCCGCCGCCACTGTCACGGGAGTCTCGTTACTGGTCACGCCGCTCAGGCTGGCCGTGATCTCGGCCGGCCCTCCGGCACCCACACCGATGCAGAGGCCCGTGTTCACCCCAATCGTCGCCACCGACGTCTCCGACGATGCCCATGTCACCTGGGTGGTCAGATCCTGAGTGCTGTTGTCGCTGTAGAAGCCTGTGGCGAAAAAGGGCACCTCGGTACCCTCTGTGAGGATGCCGTCACTGGCGCCGACGCCGCCATTCGCCGAAGGAAAAATGGCGATGGATATGAGCGTGGGAGCGGTCAGGGGAGTCGCCGTAGATTTTACCTTCGCGGTTTGGGGACTGCCCTTCTGGGCGGTGAGTGAACTGCTCTGCGCGAGCAGCGGCAGCGCCGCGCCCATGGTGGCAAAAGCTGTGACGATCACTGCCAAAAAAATTCTAGGCTTTCTCATGTTAAGTACCTCCACTGGATAGCTTTTCCGGCTCATCGCCAATCCTGACTCTTCCGTCCCGCGCATCCGCCCCCAAGCAGCAGTTGCGCCTACGACCCAATTTGCTTGCCCTGGTGCGCCCTGAACTTTCCCTCTACTGGGGAATGCGAAATTTCCAGAGGGACGAGCTCAAAAATTTTTCGGAGAGCCGGTAATAGGTAAAGTGTCCAATTCCCAATCACACCAATACCAGCGATCCCCGCCACGTTGACTTCAAGTAAGAAAAGGCTATATTCTTTGAATATCCAACAAGTTAGGGAGGGGCTGGGGTTGCGTCGATCGGCAGAATCCGTCACGCTCTTGCTTGCCAGGTGGCGCAGGGGTGATCGCGCGGCGCTCGAGGCATTGATTCCCCTCGTTTATAACGAGCTGCGCTCGCTTGCCCACCAGCACCTGCGGGCGGAGCGCCCCGGTCACACCCTGCAAAGCACCGCGCTGGTGCATGAAGCCTTTGTGCGCCTGGTGGAACAGAGTCCCGTGCAGATTCAGAATCGCCCGCATTTTCTTGCCGTGGCGTCCAAACTGATGCGTCAGATTCTGGTGGATTACGCGCGCGCCCGCCGCGCCGCCAAGCGTGGTCCGGAGTGCAAGGTGGAACTGGACGAGAGCTTCGACATGGCGCAAAAGCCGGAGCACGGCGTGGACGTGCTGGCGCTCGATGATGCCTTGACCCACCTTGCGCGGCGCGATGAGCAGCAGGGCCGGATCGTGGAATTGCGCTTTTTCGGCGGGTTGACCGTGGAAGAGACGGCACGCGCCCTCGAGGTTTCTCCCGCCACGGTGAAGCGCGATTGGACCATGGCCAAGGCGTGGTTGACGCGCGAGATGCAGAGGGGCTCGGGTGGAAAAAACCAGGCAATGGGAGAAGGTTAAAGAGCTTTTTGATGCCGCTTTACAGCGCCCGGCCACCGAGCGCAGCGAGTTCCTGCGCCAGGCCTGCGGCCCGGATGATTCCCTGCTCAAAGAAGTCGAATCGCTGCTTTCCGCCTACGCCCGCTCCGACGGACTTTCGGAACATCCCTGGGCAAATGAGGCCATGCCGGAAGCCCCGCCGCCCCCGTCCATTGGTCCCTATCGCCTGCTCCGGAAAATCGGCGAAGGAGGCATGGGGCAGGTCTGGCTAGCCGAGCAATCTTTACCCCTCCAGCGGCAGGTGGCCCTCAAGCTGATCCGCGCCGGCATGTACGATGATTCCCTGCTGCGCCGCTTTCAGGCGGAGCGCCAGTCGCTTGCCCTGATGGATCATCCCGCCATCGCCAAGGTGTTTGACGCCGGAGCCACCGCCGACGGCCAACCCTACTTCGTGATGGAGTACGTGCCCGGCGAGCCCATCACCGATTATTGCGACCACAAGAAACTGCATCTTCGCGAGCGCCTGGAGCTTTTCCTCAAGGCCTGCGAAGGGGTGCAGCACGCCCACCAGAAGGCCATCATTCACCGCGACCTCAAGCCCGCCAACATCCTGGTGGTGGAACAGGATGGCAAAGCGGCGCCGCGCCTGATCGACTTCGGACTGGCCAAGGCGGCCTCGCCCCCGGTGGCCGGCGAGACGCAGTTCACGCGCGCCTGGGGATTTGTCGGCACGCCCGGCTACATGAGCCCCGAGCAGGCCGACCCCGGCGCGGAGGACGTTGATACGCGTACGGATGTGTACTCGCTGGGCGTGGTGCTTTATGAATTGCTCACCGGGCTGCTTCCCTTTGACACCGCAAAGTGGCGGAAGCAGCCGCTGGATGAGGTGTTGCGGCAACTGCGCGAACAGGACGCGCCCCCTCCCAGCACCCGGCTGGAGGCGGAGAAGGGGTCCGCCGCCGAGGCCGCCCAGCTTCGCGGAGCCGAGTTGAAGCAGTTGAAGGGCCTGCTGCGCGGCGACCTGGACTCGATCACCCTGAAGGCGGTGGAGCGCGACCGCGGGCGGCGCTACGGAAGCCCTTCCGAACTGGCCGCGGATCTCCAGCGATATCTCAATCATGAGCCGGTGCTGGCGCGCCCGGCCGGCGCCGCCTATCGCTTACAGAAATACGTCCGCCGACATCGCGTCGCGGTGAGTGTGGCGGCGGGACTGGTCATCCTGCTGGCGAGTTTTGCGGGCGTCCAGGCGGTGCAGTTGCGTCGTATTACCCGCGAGCGCGATCGCGCCAACCGCATCACCGATTTCATGACCGGAATGTTCAAAGTGTCTGACCCCAGCGAGGCCCGCGGCAACAGCGTTACGGCGCGTGAAATTCTCGACAAGGCATCCAAGAACATTGACACCGGTTTGGCGAAAGATCCCGAGGAGCAAGCCCAGATGGCATCGGTCATGGGCAAAGTATACGAGAACCTGGGGCTCTACGCGCGCGCTCAAACGTTGCTCCAGGAGGCCGCCGACGTGCGCAGGCTTGTCCTCGGCCCCAACAACCCGCAGACGCTCGAGTCAAAAACCGACCTCGCGTGGATCATCCAGCATCAGGGCCATTATGCTCAGGCGGACACCCTGCTCCGCCAGGCGCTGGCCGCTGAGCTGCGGGTTCTGGGGCCCGTGAACCCCCAGACCATCAAGACCACCAGCGACCTGGCCGTAGTTCTAAGCGACGAGGGACATTATCCCGAGGCGGAGAAAATGTTCCGCGAGGTGCTCGCGAGCCGCCAGAGCACCCTCGGGCCGAGTCATCCCGACACCATCATTGCCATGAACAACGTCGCCACCGTGCTCTTTAACCAACACAAATACCCCGAGGCGGAGCAAATCTATCGCCAGGTGCTCGACATCCGCCAGCGCACCCTGGGGCCCGAGCATCCCTACACTCTGCTCTCCATGAACAACCTGGCGGTGGTTCTGCACAGCGAGGGAAACTATGCGGAAGCGGAAAAACTGAAGCGCCAGACGCTTGACATTCGCCGCCGCGTGCTGGGGCCCGAGCATCCTGACACGCTGCTCTCCATGTGCAACCTGGCGGACACGCTGATGCGGATGCATGATTACGCCGGCGGCGAGGCGCTGTTTCAGCAGGCGCTGGAGGCTCAGCGCCGCGTCCTGGGGCCGGAACATCCCCAAACCATTATCACCATGAGGAACCTGGCCGAGGCCCTGACCATGGCGCATGATTATGCCCAGGCGGAAAAGGTGCTGAAGCCGGCGATCGACATCGAGCGGCGCGTCCTCGGCCCCGACCACCCCAATACCGCGCTTTCCACTTACAGCCTGGCTTGCATTGAGGCCCGCCTGGGCCATGGGGAAGAGGCGCTTTCCCTTATCCGCGCGTCCCTCGACCACGGCTTGCCACTCTGGACGGCGAAGACTATCTCGACTGAACCCGACTTCGAATCCCTGCACAGCGACCCGCGCTTCGAAGCCCTCGTGGCCCACGCCAAGGAATTGACCGCCGCCACCCCCAAGAGCAATTAAGATTCTCGGGAGCATCTTCACGAAGGAGGGAATGGACATGAAGCTCAACATTAAGGCATTCGCACTGACTTGCGGCATTCTTTGGGGATTGGGACTCTTTTTCCTCACCTGGTGGATCATTGCCTTTGACGGGTCTTTGCCAGGACCTCTGCTGATCAGCAGGATCTACCGTGGTTACACGATCACTCCCGTGGGCAGCGTGATCGGGTTGGTCTATGGGTTTTTCGATGCGCTGATCGGCGGCGCAATATTTGCCTGGCTTTACAATAAACTCACCGGTTCCGCAGTGTCCAAGTAGGCGCGGGAAAGAAGTGCCGGACAATCGCTCGCAGCTTGCGCCTTACCCTGGCTATCCCTGGCGGGGGTTTCTGACGACGGACGCAGTTGACAACCGGGTTTAGCTTGAGTATTGTCTTTGCGATTTCCGCCCCTTCTCCGGCCAAGGCGGCAATTTAAGACCTTAGACCCCTGGGTGGAACTTTCCTGTCGCCCCTCACGGGAGTTCACCATGCTTGGGTGTGACCACGCCGAGTCCATCCTCCCGACCACCCCTATTACTGTGCAACAAGTCCATAAGCCACACCGATACCCCCCAAAAAATCGGGGCAAAAATTATTTTCTCAGCTTTATGGAATTTTCGATTTTCCTACGTTATGAGTGGTAGCGCACAAATACCGCCCGCAGTTCCTGATGAAGAGCTCGTGCGCCGTTTTCAGGAGACGGGGAACAGCGAGTGCTTTGCAGAACTGTTCCAGAGGCACCGCAGAAGGGTATATATGGCGTGCCGGGGGTTCCTTGACGAAAGCGCCGCGGCGGAGGACGCCACGCAAGAAACCTTCGTCCGCGTCTACCGGAAGATCCAGAGCTTTCACGGCGGCAGCTTCGTGGGCTGGCTCATCCACATCGCCAAAAATGTTTGTATCGACGAGTGGCGAAAGCGCCGTGCGGAAGGCCCCCTGGAAGGCGAACTATTGCCTGAAGGGGCCGCCGTGGGGAGGCAGGACAAAACAGCCGACTTGCGTTTGGTCGTGGACGAAGTATGGAAAGAGCTGGCCCTCCTTCCCCCCGACCAACGCTGTTGCCTAGAGATGAAAATCCAGGGTTATTCTTATGAGGAGACCGCGGCGCGCACTGGTCTTTCGATTGATGCGGTGAAATCCCATTTGCAAAACGGGCGGCGGATGCTTTGGCTCAAGATGAAGGGGACCAGTCCACTGAGATGAACGATTGGAGCGAGGACAACTTTTTGGAAAGGCTGACGCCTCCACTGCGCGAAAAGGCCGGCGGGGCCATGGGTCCCTGCCCAGACGCCGAGACGCTTTTGGCCGTAATTGAGGAAGTGGCAAGCGAACCCCAGCGGAAGACCGTAAATGAACACTTGTCACAGTGCCCCGCTTGCGCCGAACTGCGGAGCCAGCTCCTCAACTTCGAGAGTCAAAGTCCGCCCGAGCCCGAGGCGGAGTGGAATCAAACCGAGATTCGGCTTGATAACTGGCTGGAAGGCTTCCTTCGCTCCGAGGCCGCACCCTCCCTCGCTCCCCAAAGCAAAAAACCGCTCCGGAGCGTCTTTGGCTGGGAGAGTCTTGCGACTTTATTTGCCCGCGGGAAGTTTGCATGGAGGTGGGCTGTCGCGGTGGCGCTCGTTCTGATCGCGATAGCCCCCCTCATGCTGGAATACAGTCAAGAGTTGCGCCCTCTTGTGCAGGTGGCAGTCCGCACTCTATTTCCTCGGAGGACCCCGGTTCCCGCGCCCGTACCCAAGCCACCGGAGATAAGCCCCGAGAAACCAATTTTGACCCCCAAAGAGGAGGGCTTGCCGGAGGCTCCGAAGAATCTTCCTAAACTGGCGCCGAGCCCAGCCGCACCCAAGGCAAGCCCGCCAGGCGCGCCGACCGCCCCAGTAACCCTTCCCCCCGCGGAGCAAAATCCCCCCAGCGTGATGGCGCAGGTTAAATCGCCACTGGCTGCACCTCCAAGCCCAGCCTTACCTCTTGCTCCCTCGGACCACAATCTCCCAACTGAAACGGCAGAGGTCAGGGTACCACCGCAACCGAACCAGCATTATGGGGGATATGTGAAGGCACCGAATCAGAGGGCTCCACTACCTGGTGGGCAACTCAGCATCGCTCATGGTGCCAACAGTCTTCGGTTCAATCCCGATGGACGCGTGGCATCCGTCCGTGCGGTTGGGATGACGATCAGTTACCCCCTTCTAGGCGGGCGAACGATCATGTCCGAGCAAAATGGCCGCACCCTCGTGAGTACAGGGCCTCAGTCGGGCTATATGCAGCGTCCGTACTTCAGCCGCAATGGCCAGAATTACTATGAGCGGACCTATGTGGCCGGTGGGCGACCCTTTACACGCCTCTACCGTGCATACGACTACCGCGGCGTGCGATACTATGAATACGTTCCGGCCTCTTACTATCAGCCGGCATTCTACGCCTGGGCCTCCAATCCCTGGCCTGCCCCGGCTTATTACGATTGGGGCTGGGGCACTCCCCCCTGGTTCTACGGGGGCTACTTCGCGCCGGCTCCCTACTACCCTTCCGCATCCCTGTGGCTTACCGATTTTTTGCTCGCTGAGGATTTGAAATGGGCCTACGCTGCGAAGGCGGAGGCAGCAGCCCGCGCTCAGACGGAAAACCCGGCGCGCCCCCAAGGCGGGGCACAAATCACAATCACCGCCGCGCTCAGCCCGGAAGTAAAGGAAATGATCAATGCGGAAGTGCGGCGGCTGCTTGCCGAGGAAAGGGACGCAGCGCAGTCTCCTCAGGTAAATGCTCCGGCGGGGCGGGGCGGCAACGAGGCCCCACCCGCCGCTTTAGCTCCCACACAGCGTCTTTTCGTGGTGTCCGACAGTCTCAGTGTGGCCACTGCCGGGGGCCAAGTATGCAGCCTCAATGCTGGCGATGTCCTCATCCGCATCGATGACAACCCCACCCTTGACAACGAGGTACGCGTCAGAGTGATGAGCAGCAAGCCGAGTGATTGCATAATTGGAATCATGCCCCTTGTTGCCGTCACCGACTTGCAGGAGATGCATAACCGCTTCCGGGAGCAGCTTGATTCCGGGCTTCATATGCTCGCGGAGAAATCCGGCACGGGTGGCCTGCCCAGGGCTCCGGACACTCAGACAATACCCGGGGAAGTTCCCCCGCCCACCCCGGACGCAGCAGTTGCGGACCGATTGCAGGCACTTCAGGTGCAAGCCGATCAGGCTGAATATGACGCCGCAGATCGAGCCCTGGAGAGCGGCGACCTGAATGGCGCGCTGGCGCTCTTCCAACTCGTTGCCCAGAAGCCCGGCCCCATGCAAGCCCAGGCCCAGGGGCGCGCGCAACAAGTCACGCAATTGATCGCGAATGCCAACCGCCCCGGACGAGGTATGGGCACCAGCACATACCGGCCCCGCGAGGGTCTTGAGCCCAGAGGTAACGTGCACGCAGGCCCTCAAAAGTCAGCCCCCCGACCTGCGGCTCCGAGCGGCCCGGCACCCTCCCCGCGCCCGGGGCCCTAGCGCCGCACAGATCAGGTCGCGGTGGAAGCGCCGCAAGGCCGGAGAGCGGGCCTTGCGCTACACCTTCTGGCACGCGGCTTGCAGCCACCCGAGCGCAATAAGGTGTTTGTGGGTAGCGCAGCGCGGCGGAGCCGCAACCAAAACGGATGACGCTCCATGGCGGTTTCCGTCATGATGTTTTTTGGGCAAACGTCATGGGGAGGGCCGTCATGGAGCGTTTTTTGAAGCGGCATGCGAGCCGCATCCTGGGAAGCATATCAGGATTTGACCGGGTTTTGTTTCGCGGCGTGTTGCGTTCGATCAGCTATGTGCAGGGGCTGGATTATTTCATGGGAAGTCAGCGGGTGGGGTTTAAGGATTTTGAGTGGTTCGTGCAGAAGTTTTCGGCGGGCATTAAGAAACGCGCCGAGCAGATCGCGCAGCGGGCAGGGCGACCGTTCCAGTTCGTCCCCTCGGGAAAAGCGAGCAAGGAAGCACTGGTGAGAAAGCTGCTGGAAGAGAAACCGGTAAAGGAGGGGCTGATCTGCGTGTTGTCGTGTGTGGAACCCTGTCAGACCTTCACGGTGCGGCGCGACCGGGAGAAGCGCCAGTTGCGGTTAGTGCCGCGCCAGGCCCAGTGCTTGCATTTTTACTTTTATTTTCTCGACCGCGACTTTGGCCTGATGCACATTCGGCTGCAAAGTTGGTTGCCGTTGGCGATCCAGGTGTGCGTGAACGGACGAGAATGGCTGGCGCGGCAGATGCAACGGGAAGGGATTGCCTACGAGCAGAAGGACAACTGCTTCACCTCCATTGGCGATCTGCCGCGGGCGCAGGCGCTGATGGACCGGTTGGTGACTCTGCCCTGGGCGTCGATTCTGAATCGGTGGGCACAGGCGGTGAATCCTTGGTTGGCGGCGGGGGCGCGTCCCCGCCTGCGCAGTTACTACTGGACGGTGCGGCAGGGGGAATACGCCAGCGATGTGATGTTTCGCAGTCCGCAAGCGCTGGCGGAAGTTTATCCCGCCCTGTGCCGGCACGCCCTGGAACAATTTTCCTCGCCCCAGGTGCTGCGCTTTCTGGGGCGACGCACCAACACGCGGTTCAACGGAGAGGTCTGCAGCACGCACGAGCGCCGCATCGAAGGGGTGTGCGTGAAACATCGGGTGGAAGAAAACTCGATCAAGATGTACGACAAGCAAGGGAGCGTGTTGAGGGTGGAGACCACCCTGAATAATCCGTCGCGGTTTCGCGTCTACCGCGGCGTGAGGCGGAAGGGCTGTAAGGTGAAAGGCTGGTATCCCCTCCGCAAGGGCATCGTGGACCTGCGTCGGCGCGTGGAATTGAGCCGCGGCGCCAATGCCCGTTATCTGCAAGCCTTGGCGGTGGTGGGCGAGTCTCAACCCGCCCATCGCATTCTCGATCCGGTCAGTCAGCCGGTAAAGACCCCGCGACCTTATCGCGCCCTGCGGCCCATCAGCCCGCAAGAGAGCGGCTTGTTTGCCACCATCTTGCGCGGGGAATTCCACCTGCAAGGCGTTCGCAACCGCGATCTGCGAGAGGGGCTATCCCCTTCTCCTCCCAACGACTCCGCGCACCGCCGTCGCGCCGCCGCTCGCACCACTCGGCAGTTGCGCTTGCTCTGCGCTCACGGATTGATCCATCGCGTCGGACGAACTTACTATTACCGCCCCACGCAGAAAGGCCAACAGGTTATGAATACCGCCTTAAAATTTCGCCAAACCGATTTCGCTCTGCTGGCAGCCTGAAAAGCTTGCCAAAAAAACAAGAATTTACGACCTTGCAATGCAGGGCCCGCTCTCCGGCCCTGCGGCTTTATGTCAGGGCGCCCAATTGCACCAGTCAACCCGACCCTCAGAAAAATATTTCACTCCCCTCCGCAGAGTTTTATGGAATTTCTAATTTCCCTCCGTTCTCCTCAGTGAAGTCGCAAACAAAACGACTTGGACAAACCAGCGATCGTAAGGAGTTTCGACATGTCAAATAAAATGATCCTCAAAACGTCAGCAGTGATTTTGGTTCTGATTGTCTCTTCGGCGCTCGCCTGGGGCGGGCAGAAGAAGAACAATCCGCCTCCTCCGCCCCCCAAAAATTCAAAAACGAACCCGCCGCCGTGTCCGGCTGGCCAGGTTAGGTCTTCGGGTGCTCCGAATGGGCCGTGCAAGCCGGCTGCACAGTCCGTTACCCAGGTGAAGCCAACGGTCACTCAGGAAAAGCCAACGGTCACCCCCGTGAAACCGGTAGTCACCCCGGTGAAGCCGGTAGTTCGCATCACATCGACCGTTCAACTTCCGCGTGTCGGGACGGCCAACGTAAGCCGTCGCCGTAGCGGCAAGGTCGCCGAGATCAAAACCAAGGATATGACCATCGACAGGGGAGTTAACGGCGAGCGAAAGATCGAGTCCATGGACAAAAAGAGGGACCTCCTCGTGAGCACGGGGCCCCGCACGGGCTATATGCAGAGTCCGCCCTTCACCCACAACGGACGGACCTATGTCGAGCGGACCTACGTGGTCGGCGGACGATCCTATTCCCTGGTATATCGCGACTACATTTTCGGCGGCAGACATTATTATGAATACGCTCCGTTGCGCTTCTACCAGCCGGGCTTTTACGCCTGGGCCTACAACCCGTCGGCCTCGCTGTGGCTTACGGATTACCTGCTGGCCGAAAATCTGAAACTTGCCGATGCGAACGGCCCCGGCGGAGGCGTTGAGGTGCCCGCCAACCAGCAGTGGACCGACACCGGCATAGAATTGAACGAAGGAGACGCTGTCAACATAACCGCTCGTGGAGTAATAAGTTACCGGCCTGGCTCGAATGCGTATCCGGGCGGTGCCCCTCCCGATTGCAGGGTTGCGGGGCCGCAGTCTGATCCTTTTCCGGCTCCTCAGTTGCCATGCTGGTCTCTAGTGGGCCGCATCGGCGAGAGCGGAGAAATCTTCGAAGTCGGGTCCCGCACAAAGTTTCAATCGCCAACAGCAGGTGAGCCTCTACCTGGGTGTCAATGACAATATTCTTGGCGACAACTCTGGCAGTTGGACCGCCTCGATCCAGGCGCTGCAGCCCACCGAGGTGGGAAGCGCCACCCCCCTTAGCTATCAAGTGAAGGAAGAAATTGCAGCGCAAGTGAAAAGCCAGCTTGAGGCTGAGCAGGCGGAGTCGTCTGCACCAAGTAACCCACCGGCCGTTGCCAGCCGGGAAACTCCGCCGGCCGCGCTTGTGACGGAGCCAGGTATCTTTGTGGTATCGAGCAGTCTCACGGTTGCCACGCCCGAAGGGCTAGATTGCGAGCTCACAGGGGGAGATGTCATTTCCCGCTGGGATGACAGCCCGGGCCAGGATGGCAAAGTGACCGTGAAGGTTACGACCAGCAAGCAAGGCGATTGCAAGGTGGGCTCCAAGCCACGGGTGGATGTCAATGATCTGCAGGAAATGCTTAACAGCTTCCAGGAGCAGCTTGATTCCGGGCTTCAGACGATGGCGCAGAAGTCCGGCACGAATGGTCTGCCCAAGGCGCCGGATTCCAACACCACGAGCGGAGAAGTACAGGCCCCAAAGCCGGATCCGACCGCCGCGGGCCAATTGGAAGACCAGCAGAAAGAGGCCAATCAAATCGAGGCCCAGGTGCGGTAGGCCATGCAGAACAAAAAGCACCCATCTTGGAAGGAGGACATGACCATGCGACAGAAACTTGAGAGAACGATATCCTTAATCGCCTTGGTGGCGGCGGCCTTGATTCCGTGGTCCAACGCCCGCGCGCAAGATGCCGCGCCGCCTTCGTTGCAGGAGCAGCTCGAGGCGCAGTACAAAAGCGTGAAAATGGGCTCCGACTCGAACGGTCCCACGGTGCTCGAGGAAGGTACGGTGCTCGCTATTCAGAAGGGCGGAATCCTGGGGGTTCCCTGGGGCAGCCCCAAAGGCTGTCCGTCAAAGTATGAAAACGGCAACCTCAAATCCCCAGGTCTTTTGTGCAAAGAGGGGAGGGCGGAAGTGGGGAGACACGCCTTTGGCGCCTTTAAGAACTACGTCCCGGGAGGCAGTCTGGTGCCCGATTCCAACCGGACGAATACCTCCGACACGCGGTTATTCAACAAGGGGGAGAAGGTGTACCCCTCCAGCATCGCCGTCGACTTGAAGAATGCAAGAATTGCCTTTCACGTGGTGGCCTGCGACACCTGCAACCAGACCAATCCCCCCACGTACTATAAGTCCGAGGTGGACTTCCAGTTTGCCAAGGGATACCTGGAGACGGCCGACGTCTCGAAAGTCGAGGATACCCTGGGCGAGGTCTTCGCCATCGACAACTCGACCTCCGAAACCCCACAAACTGCCCCACCCGCCGTGGGACAAGCGGCAGCGCCCGCGTCCATCCAGTTGGGACAAACTGTCGACCAAGTCGTGGCCATCCTCGGCCAGCCGGAGAGGATCGCCAACCTGGGGTCGAAACAGATTTACGCTTATAAAGACCTGAAAGTCACCTTCATCGACGGGAAGGTTTCGGATGTCCAATAAAATCAACAGCCGGCCGGGCGGTGCGCGCTCAGAAGGCGTTCACCGTCCGGCACGGCGGGCCACCGTCAGTGATCCGCTGACGGCGCCCCTAAGATGCGAGGCTAGCATGACCGTGCCCTAGGTTTTTCGATGGTAGATGAAGCAGGCATCACCGGGATTGTTCGGGATATCCATCTCCAAACCTTGGCCCCCTAGCTCCCGGCCGCTAAAATTTCGAATTTCGCCGGTATCGAGATTGGTTACTTCGTAAGCGCCCTCCGCAAAAAGCGCCTGGAGGGGGAAGGCCGCGCGGGTAAAGTTGCTCAGCGGGCGCTTCACGACCACCACGATTCCCTCGCCCTGATCCGGCAAATCGAGTTGGTAGGCAAACCACGCATCTTCATTCTGGGTGTACTCGGTCAAGGGATAGAAGTCGCCGTAAAAGTATCTTTGGATGGCGAGATACTTCGCAAGCGAGCGCTTCACTTCCGCGTAAGGAAAATTCTGGTAGTCAGCCTTGGGCTGCGCGGCGTCACCGGCGGAAAACAGGCCATAACAGAGGCCCGCGGTCATGCTGCTGCGAATCTTGTACTCGTTGTGCGTCGAGAGGTCGCCGGCGCCGGTTGTGTTGAGCGGCACCCACTGGAGCAGGCCTTGCGTGTGGCATTGGTCCGCCAATGAATGGCCCACAAAATCGGTCCGCGACAGAGGCGTGCTGCGGCTGATGGTTTCCAGGTCGATGCGGCGGCCGCCGCTGGCGCAATCATCGATGATCAAATTCGGGTGGCGGCGGCGCAGCTCATCCCAAGACTCATAAAATCCCTCCACCCAGCGAATCTCCGTAATGCCCTGGCGGTCGGGAGCGTCGGCGGCGCGCCAATACTCCAGCGGCGCAATGTTGGCGTCGTTGCGGAAACAATCGAGGCCGAACTCATCGATCTTGGCGGACATGAAATCGGTAAGAAACCGCCGCGCCTCCGGAATGGCCAGATTGAAGAGCTTGTCGCCTTCCTGAATTTGATTGCGCGCGCTTTCGTTGGGCACCCAGCGCGGATCGGTCACGGCCACGTCCCATTCGCCCTTGGCATCGAAGCCGCGGTAGACCTTGCGCTCTTTGGGCACTTCCAGCAGCCACGCGGCATGCTCGGTGTACCAGGGCGTGCCGGCGCAAACGCGTTCCGGTTCAAACCACAGCAGCAGCTTTCGTCCGGCGGAATGCAGGAGGTCGCTGATCGGCTTGAATCCCTGTGGATAGAGGTCGCGCTTCACCTCCCAGTTCCCCGGGTTCTTCCACCATTGGCCCTTGCCGAACCACCCGGCGTCAATCCAGTAGTAGTCCATGGGAAGATCGTGGGCAATGATCTGCCGGATGTTTTCAAGATGGTCGGAGGCGGGCGTCTCTCCCCAGTTGGCGTTGGTGATGGGGCACTCGAGAGGCTTTCCGCCCACGGAGGGCCGGTGGTGCGCCAGGATGAACTGGCGAAGCAGATTGTTGCCGCGCCGGGGCTCTCCCTGCCAGAAGAGAGTGAGGATGCGCGGCGTGCGGATTTCTTCACCCGGATGCAATCGCAATTTTGTGAGCGCCATTCCCGCCTGAACTTGAAAAGTGGGGCCGGGTTCGGGGTGCGTGTAATTCGCCGCCCACTCGCCCGACCAGCCAATTGCCACCATCACGCCCTCACCCTTCGCCTCAATGTTGAAGAAGGGGAGGAATTCGCTGGAAGAACGCCCGCCGCCTGGCTCGAGTTGCAAGCGGCCGTTGTGGCTGAGAATGCGCGTGAGGGGCATGAAATCATCCATGGAGCAGGTGGCGCCCTTGGCATAATGAATGGTCGGGTCGCCCTCGGTGCAATGCAGCGCGGCGTCCAGGGCCTGAACGTTTTCCAGAATCGGAGTCTCCACGCCGCCCGAATTGAGGAAGTGTATTACCCACTCGACAGCGGGAAAGTCTTTGAAGAGCGTGGCCGTGGCGCGCACCACAAGGCCGGTCGCGGGGTCCGTGTAGGCCACTTCCTGGATCTGGCGGGTGGCGTCCTCATCGGTAACGTTTGCATCGATTTTCCATCCGGGAAGCAAGTCCGCGGAATTTTTTCCTCCATAGATGAAGGAAAATGGGGGCGAAAGGACACCGGGTAACAATTGGGTAATGGCCTTGCGTCGCGCGCCGGGGGCAGACGCGGAAAATGATTGAGCCCAGTCCTTGGCCATACCCATTTCCGCCTCCGTGCCCAGATTGCGCACGTGCGGAGGATTCCCCTTCGGTTGTGGCGCACCGGACGAAGAGGCTTTAAGATTTCCCCCCGGGGAGGATGCCCCCCACGCCGCCGCCGCCAGACCCACAAAATCACGCCGGCTCATAGATCTCTTGGACATAACGTGCCCCCAGAAAGTAAACAATTCGAAATGCCAACGGCCACGTACTATGCCAGAAAGAGCCAGGCCGGAAAAGCAAATTTAATGCGCGGGTGCAAAGTGCCCAAGGTGATCACTGCGGTCCCCTCCCCAGCGGTTCCATAATATTCGTCGGGAAAATCAGACCAGGCCAACGGCGCCCTGCAATTTGCTATCTGATTAACTTCATGTCCCTATTTTCCTCTCCAGTTTTATGGCATATTAGAAGTGCGCTCCGGGGCTGCGCACCAATCCGGGATGTGCCGCGAAATGACGCTGTCAATCGGCAGGGGATAATGGAGGAGCCATGAAGACTGTCGATCTGATTCCGGCGTGGGGGCGAATCTTACGTGGTCAGAGACCCTTCCTCTCGATTGAAATCACCAAAGAGTGCCCGCTGACGTGCCCGGGTTGCTACGCCTATAACCTTGACCATCTGGGCGGAGCGGGCCCCCTGCGCCAGCTTCGCGATGCCAAAGGAGAGGCTCTGGTGGCGGGAGTTCTGGGATTGGTTCGCCGCCTCCGCCCGCTGCATGTTTCCATCGTGGGGGGTGAGCCGCTGGTTCGATACAAGGAGCTTGAGGTTTTGCTTCCCAAGCTGCGGGACATGGGAATAGAGGTGATGCTGGTCACCAGCGCCGTGCGGCCCATTCCCGAAGCGTGGCGCGATCTTTCCAATCTCTGCATTGCCGTCTCCATCGATGGCTTACAGCCCGAACACGACCGCCGCCGCGCCCCGGCCACGTACGACCGGATTCTGAAGCACATCGTCGGGCATAAGGTGACGATTCACTGCACAATTACCCGGCAGATCATGCAGCGGGAGGGTTATCTCCGGGACTTCGCGAGTTTCTGGTCGGAGCGCGAGGGGGTCAGAAAGATCTGGTTCAGCCTGTACACCCCGCAGGAAGGCGAAGCGAGCGAGGAGCGGCTGACCGCGCAGGATCGCGCCCACGTCCTGGAAGAGCTTCGCCGCCTCCGCCGGAGTTTCCCGCTGATTGAAATGCCCGACCGCGTTCTGCGTGGATTCGAGGACCCGCCCACCTCCCCGGAAGGGTGCATTTTCGCGCAAACCACCCATTGCGTCTCCTCCGATTTCTCCACCCCCGTCACTCCTTGCCAGTTTGGCGGCAGCCCCGTGTGCACAGAATGCGGATGCTTCGCTTCCGCCGGCCTCGCCGCGTTCGGGAAATACAAGCTGGCGGGACTCGTGCAGATCGAGTCGCTATTCTCCGTCTCGAGGAAGCTCGGGGAACGGCTGGCAAGCGCCACCGCGTGATGCATCCACCCTGGCTCCGATTCTGGATTCAATATTTATTTCCCCGCGGGGAGGCTGGCCAAAAAATTGGTCACCGCTTGTTCGTAGGGCTCCGTGGCCTGATTGAACCCCTCGCCGTGGCGGTGTCCGGGCAGAATAATGATTTTCTTCAGCGGACTGCGGGCTTGGGCATAAAGGGTTTCGGCGATGGAGGGCGGCATGCGGCGGTCTCCCGCCACCGCCACAAAGAGAATGGGCCGGTCGCCAATGCGCTCCGTGGCTTTGACCAGATCGAAATCTGCGGGGTCAAAGTGGCCGCGCCACGCCGTCCAATAACCCACCTCGTCGGCAATCGGAAATCCGGGGAGGTGCAGGAAGAGCTTTAAATGATGGCGCAGGGTGCCCATGAAGGAATCAAATGAGCTGTCGGAAATAACCGCGGCAATATCCGGCGATTCGGCCGCCGCCATCAGCGCCGCGGAAGCGCCCATGGAGACCCCCCACACCACCACCGGCCGCGCCGCCTCGTCCTGTGCCAGTGCGTAGCGCACCGCCCCCCGCACGTCCAACCGTTCCTGGTAGCCCAGAGTGGTAATGTCGCCGCCGCTCCCGCCCTGGTGGCGAAAATCGAAGAGCAACCCGTTGTATCCCAGACTGTGCCCAAACACCGCGTCGGGCAGCATCTCGATGCGGGTGCGATTGAGCCCGTGGCAATAAATGATGGTACCGCGCGCCGTCCCCTCGGCAGGAATGTACCAGCCCAGCAGCGGAATTCCATCGAGCGAGCTGAAGGCAATCCAGCGGAACGGAAGGTGGTAGCTTACCGGCGTCTTGCCGTCGTTGAGGTCGGGATAATGATACTGCCGGTGGGTGATAAGCGCCGTGAAGAGCCAGGGGACCACCACGAGAAAAAAGATGGCCACCAGCGCAACCAATATCAACATGACATTTCGAATGATCTTGCCGATTCGCGACGCCGACGGCATGGTTCCCTCCGAGCCCCATAGTATCATCGGGCGAATTCACTGATCACGGCCAGCTTGACCGTAAGGCGGTCCCCCGCGGATGTCGTCCTGACCTTCCGGTCAACACCGAAACATGGCACAGGCACTCGTGCCGGTGTCCGGGCACGGCCGGTAAGGCCGTGGCGCGCCGTTGTGGCGCCGACCTCGAGTGTCGACGCGGTAGCGTGCCACGGGCGCTTGGTGCCACGGGGGTCCTGCCCGTGCCGCAGGCATGGCCAAGAGGGCCATGGCACGCCGCTCTTAGCGCCATCAATCATTCTAATTCGAACCGGCGCCCAGGTGGGCGTCCCAGCCTTCGATGCTGAAATAGGGCGTCTGCACCAGAAAATTCGGATAGTTCGCCGCGTTGCCGTCGTTATCCACGGCTTCAAAGTAATAAAGGATTCCTTCCGGAGTTACGGGAACCGTGGCGCTGAACTTCCCCTGCCCGGAGGGGGACATCGCCCTGCTCACCCAGTCGTCATACGCGGGCATGGGCTTGTAGTACACGCGGACGGAAGCCAGGGGCGCTTGCGATTTCACCGCCACCGTCAACGTGACCGCGCTTCCACGGACTGCCCCCGCGGGAGGTTCATGGGTCATCACCGGCCGTACATCATTGTCGGTGACGAAAACGCGATAAGGGGGATGATTTTCCAGCGTGCCCCCAAAACTGCCGCCCGTACCCAGACGTCCTTCAAAGTAATATTCGAACCGCCCAGGGATGAGCTCTTCCGCAGGAATGACGGCCGACCAGTTTCGCTCGACCGCGCTGGCCGGATGCATGGCCATTGGCTTGTACCCGGGCTCATGGGCATTCTTATAAAAAACAAAAACGCGACTATTGCGGTCAGCGCCCACGTAAGTGACTGTGAGCGGCAGGGGCGCGCCGGGCTGGACATGGAACGGCGGGACGTGTCCAATCAGATCGCCCTCATCATCCCGCAAAGTTCGAAATTCATATTCCAGATTGTTGATCTGGTCCAAATCCGCCCCCAAAGTTCTGCCCTCATCGCGCCAATAAAACCGGTTCACACCCATGCGGATGAGTTCCGGAACGTAGCCATAATGCTGCTCGGTGATGGTGGAGAGGTTGTCCCAATCGGCCATGGCCGCGTGCAAACCGTCATAGGCCGCCGTCAATTCGGAGTGCTGGAAGGTGCGCCGGTAAAACTCCAGGTGGGTCACGGAGCGAATCCGGTCGCGGTAATAGCGCGCCAGCGCGTCCAGGGCTTCGACGTCGCGGGCGATGCAGTCGAATTCCCTGGGCGAGCCGGGATGAAGCGCGCCGGCGGCTTCGATCGTCTTCTCGCTGCTGTCGGCGGCGGCGCCCAGGTAATCCGCGGCCTCCCAGGGATTCATTTGGCCGGTAATAACCTGGTTAAGATAATCTGTGACGTAATGGGCGGGGTCCACCATGGCGGTGCGGTCGAGCGGGGTCACGCGCAGGAAGTCATCGTTGTTGCCGCCCGGCGGCACCAGCCGGCTCCCCTGCCACCAGCGGTCGCGAGAGTCGTGGGCGTGGTCGCCCGTTTCAAATTCCGGGGCGAAGTCCTGATGATCCAGCCCGACGTTGTGGTAGGAATAGATGAACGGCACGATGCGGCTGCTCTCCACCACCGCCTTGTATAGCAGCGAGCCTGCTTGCGGTCCAAACCGGCGGACGAATTCGCGCGTCCAAACCTTTTCCGGCGTCTCCGGATCGTATGCCGTGCGTCCCCAGATGAGGTGCCAGAACCATAAACGTTCGAACGCCCACCTGTACATCCCGTGATCAACATGGGGATTGTGATGAAGGTATTCGGCGCCCGGATAATAAGCATCCATCGGCTCCATGGAGAAACCAATCCCCTGGCCGAATTTGCAACTGCGCACGGTGCGGCGGGCAAATTCCGGATCGCCCCAGAAAAAAACGCGCGTCGTACCATGCGCGCGGATCTGCCAGAGAATGGAATAATTCTTCGGATAGTCGGTGTAATCCTCGTAGGAACCACTGGGAGGATAGTGCCGTCCACCGAGCGCCGCCTGGTAGGGCAGCCCCAGGTGCTCACCGTTGTACTTGGGTTCGATGTAGACATGATGGCGCGTCGAACCCGCCAATTCCCGCATCTTCTCGGGGTCGGCAATCCAGGTGCGGATGTAGACATTCAAGCTGTCGGGCAACTGCGCGAGGGCCGCAAGGTACGTCTTCTTATAAAAATCCTCGGGCTGGCCGGATTCCCCCACCCGGAAACCGAACATCCACAATTCCGGCACCTGCCGCAGAAAGCTGAGCACCGCCTGGCGCGTGTATTCCTCGACGCGGGAGTTATCGAGGTACTTTGCGGGCGCGCAACCCACCGCTCATCCACGCCCCACGTGCGGGTTTTCCACGAGCCGATGGGCGCGGTGGCCTCATAGTTCATATAGGCCACCTTGATGCCACGGTCGGCGGCCATGCGGATGATCTGGCGGAAGCGCTCGAGATTCCGGGCGGCCCTTTCCGGCCCCACTCCCACCTGGGGGAAATCCGGCAAGCTTACAAAGTAGGCAAAGCCGTTGGGAAAAGTCAGCGTGACCGCGTCGCAGCGGCCCGTGGATATCCAGAAGGTTATATCGATCCCTGGCCATCATGCCGAGATAGCCCTGCCAATAATCATCCGACCAGAACGCGCCGTCAGGGTTATCGATATCCTGGGTGGTGAGGAACATGTTGACGCCGCGCACGGTGAGGTACGGGGACTTGGTGGCGGCGTGGATTTCGCCGAAGTAGCGGGCCGTCGCCGCCTCATCCACTTGCTCCGCCAGATCCATGGCGCCATACATCGCGCCCACCGCATCGCTGCCCTCAACAATGATCTTCCGGGGTAAGACCACAGAAAGTGCATAGGACTCCGGGCCGGAGGGGGCAGGAGTGGCTGGGGAGCCCAACAATTCGCGGTCCCCAGCCGTGCCGATCATCACCTGAACGCCCTGGTCAGACGGCCCCTTCGCAACACTCACGTGTATTCCTTTCCCCACCAGGACACTTTGCAATTCATCAATGCCGAAGGTAATGGGCGCCGCAGCATGCGGTGATACGACGATGGTGGTGCTATCCCCTTCCGCCCGGCAGGGGGTGGGACAGATCAAAACAGTTAATACGATCGCCGCAATCAGAATTTGCGATACGGTTCGCAATCTTAGATATGTGCGTTGCAACATGGCGCCTCTCTCCCCGACCTCCCGAGCCTGAAGCCTGTGCCCGGCAGCCTAACACTTCTGCGCCCCTTCCTGCAAAGCGTAATGAGACTTGCGTAATGGGACTTGACCGTAGGTGCTCGCCCCGGCGAGACATGCGACCCATAATCGCTGAGACAAAACTTGGAGAAGGCTTGCTCTCCCCTCTTGAATGGGAAAAGAGGATTCACCACAGAGTCACAGAGGCTCACAGAGAACAGC
>CAVSSA010000004.1:0-209546 GCA_963730515.1 uncultured Acidobacteriota bacterium
GAGATATCACGCCAGACGATGTGCGACTGGATGCGTGCCTGCGCCGATCTCGCCCGCCCGCTCTATGAACTGATGAAACAGGGCGTGTTGGGCTCGAAAGCGGTGCAAACCGATGACACGCCGGTCCCCGTGCTGGACCCGACGTTGCCCCGCACGCGCACGGGCCGAATCTGGACGTATGTGGGGGATGACGACCATCCCTACACGGTATATGACTACACCCCCAACCGCAGTCGCGACGGACCGGAGGAGTTCCTGAAGGAGTTTCGGGGATTCTTACAGGCCGACGCGTATTCCGGATACGATCATTTCTACAAGGAGCCCAACCGCGGCATTGTCGAGGTGGCATGCTGGGCGCATTCGAGGCGGCGCTTTTTCGAGGCGCAATCTTCCGACTTGATGCGTTCAACGGTGATGCTGGCCTATATCCGCTTGCTTTATGACGTGGAGCGCGAAGCTCGCGATGGAAAGCTCGACGGAGCGGGCCGGGGGGCGCTGCGGCAGGAGAAATCGAAACCGATTCTGGAAGACATCCACGCCTACCTGGAGCAAGAGCAGCCACGGGTGCTGCCGAAGAGTCCCGAGGGAGAGGCCATCGCCTATACGTTGTCAAATTGGGAGGCGCTGGTCCGCTTCTGCGACGACGGTAATTTAGCAATCGACAATAACGGCGCGGAGCGCAGCCTGCGCGGAGTCGCGGTAGGGCGTAAGAACTGGATGTTTTACGGCAGCGATCGTGGGGGACGGACTGCCGCCGTGCTGACCAGTCTGATCGCCACCGCCAAAAGATTCACCATCGATCCATTCGCGTACCTGCGCGACATCTTCGAACGTATCAGTAGCCATCCCAAGAACCGACTGGGCGAACTGCTTCCCGACCAGTGGCTGGTTACACGGCGACCTGCCGCCACCGTCTAACCCGGCTCGCACCGGGGTCGCTCGGAACTGTTAACCTCCAACCATCTTTGTCGCCTTATTCCCAATTGAGTAAGAATAACAGCTATGTAATCCAACTGGATGATTGGAGGGCAGAATGCATCTCTACAAACGACTTCGACGGGAATACGAACACGGGCTGGGAACCATCAACGGTGTCGCCCAAAAATACCGAGTGCATCGTCGGACCGTTAGGGCGGCATTGAGGAACCCCGTGCCACCGAAGCGGAAAGTGACGTCAAGAAAGCGGCCGAAAATGGCGGTGGCCATTCCGTTCATCGACGCCATCCTGGAAAACGACTTGAAAGCACCGTTCTACCAGCGACACACAGCGCATCAGATCTGGCGCCGCATTCGAAGCGAAATACCCATATGCGATATCGGGGAATCGACAGTCCGAACTCATGTGCGAGCGCGGAAGGCTGCAGTGGGTGCAGGGGGGCAACAGATGTCTTCTCAGGCCGCAGCTGCCTGGATGATGGAACTACTCCATAGTGACGCGGCTCTGCGGATCGTTGAAAAAGAATTCAGGGCCGATCTGCCGTCAAACCTCGTCGGAGTCATCAAGCGTGGCCGACTGCGCGATCGCAAGAAGGCCTTAGCAGTTATCGGTCGCCTGAGGGGCATCCGCAAAGCTGTGATTGCTCGGTGTCTCCAGATGTCGCGCAGGACGATCGGCCGCTACTTCACCCGCTTTACAAACGACGGCTTCACTGCACTCGTGTCGCCGAAGGTGACCAAGCCGAGACCGGATCCAGAGCGCGAGCAGTTCCTTTTTTCGGTACTTCACTCGCCGCCCTCTGCCCACGGGATCAACCGCACCACTTGGAGGATGGATGATCTTTACCGAATTATGGCTGCGAGTGGTCATGGCACATCGAAGAAGCGCATACGTACCTTTATCAAGATGGCCGGATTCAAATGGCGGAAGGCCAAGGTTGCCCTTACCAGCAGTGATCCCGAGTACCACGCCAAAGTGGGGATCATCAACCAAATCCTATCGAACCTGAAAAGTGATGAAGCCTTCTTCTCCATCGACGAGTATGGCCCATTTGCAATTAAGCAAAGGGGCGGGACTAAGCGGGTCGGTCCCGGCGAGGATTATGTGGTCCCGCAGTATCAAAAATCGAAGGGCTGGTTGATCCTCACGGCTGCGCTCGAACTTTCCAGAAATCAAGTAACCCATTTTTACTCCTTGAAAAAGAACACCGAGGAGATGATCAAGATGGCGGATCTATTGCGCGCCGAGTACCGCACCTGTCGTACGATTTATCTGTCGTGGGACGCGGCCTCATGGCACATATCGAAGAAGCTGTTCTCACATTTGGATGAAGTTAACCGGCAGGCAGATCAAGACGGGTTCCCCATCGTGAAGACCGCACCCCTGCCCTCCGGAGCGCAGTTCCTCAACGTAATCGAATCGGTCTTCAGTGGAATGGCTAAAGGGATCATTCACAACAGTGACTACCCGTCCACAGATGCTGCGAAAGAGGCAATCGATCACTACTTCAGAGAACGGAACGAGTTTTTTGTTCGGTGCCCGAAGCGTGCCGGGCGAAAGATCTGGGGACATGAGCGGGTACCGAGCGAGTTCTCCGAAGCCAACAACTGCAAAGATCCGATCTATTGGTGATTCCACAATTGCAATCACTGCGGATAAAATCCGGAAGCTTGGCAGCGTATCGCTCCCCATCGTGGGGACCTAGCTAAACTTTACCGGGAAGTCACCGGGAGAACGTCGCCGGGAACGATTGCGCCCCTTTACAAAAATGGGTTTACCGGACGTTTACGCTTAATTTCCCCCGCTGAGAGGGCCCGATGACGGCCTCAGGAGAATTTCCTCCACCGTGGCGCGGCGGGATTGCAGCAAGGCGCTTAACACGGCGGCCGCCACATCCTCCGGCTGCAACAAATCCTCGCTGCGCACGGGGAAATCAAATTCACCTTTCATGCTTGTGTCCGTCATTCCAGGCAACACGGCCATCACCCGGATGCCTTCGGCGTTGAGTTCGCGGCGCAACACTCCGGTCAATCCCAGCGCTCCGAATTTTGCCGCGGCATATGCTGAACAGTTTGCAAAGGCGATGCGGCTGGAAATGGAGAGGATATTCACCACGTCACCGCGGCTACGCTTGAGCAGGGGCAGCGCCGCCCGGGTGGTCAGGAAAAGGGATGTCAGGTTGGTTTCAATATTCCGCCGCCAATCTTCCAGCGTGGTTTTGGCGAAGGGTTTGTAAGTAAAAACCCCGGCATTGTTAATCAGAATATCGAGCCGGCGGACTTGCTTGCGCACGGCCGCGAAGAGCCGCCGCACATCGCCGGGTTTGGTGATGTCGACCGGCATGCTCAGGACCGTGCCGGAAAACTGTCGAGCGACGGGCGCCAGGGTCTGGCGGTTACGCGCCACCAGGATCAGCCGGGCCCCCTCGCTCGCCAAGGCGCGTGTGATCTCCAGGCCAATCCCTCGGCTGGCGCCGGTTATCAATGCCGTCTTGCCGTCAAGTTTTCCCATGGGATGAGAAAGGCCGAAACTCGAGAATCGAAATTCCAAAATCGTCAGACATTCGCGCGAAGGGGTGGCTGAAAAGGCTGCGAAAAAACTCGCTCGCGCGGCCACATTCAGCCACGCCTCTCTTTTCCCCTGTTCAGCACCACCCCGGCGCTCAGCGCGCCACCCCTCCTCATCTGAGGCCGTCTCAGAACTCGGGGCCTGGGGGAGGGAGTTATCCGCCGATTGGGTATCGAGGATGAGGGGCCGAGTCCCGTGGGTGATGGCGCGCCCAGGCCCTGGACGCCTCACGCCGGGGCGAGTTGCCCGGCTGCCCAATCTTTGTGCATCTTCTTCAAGTTGAACGCCGCGCAGAGCAGCGCCCACTGAGTGCGCACGTTTTCCAGTCCCCGCACTGTCCAGCGGCGAAAGCCCATGGCTTGTTTGATCGTCGCGAACACCGGCTCGATGATCGCCTTGCGTTGCCGTAGTAAGGCCTGCTTCGCCGGATCGCGCCGCTTCTCGCGTTGCCGCATCACCGCCGCCCGTTGCGGGCTCAGCTCGATTCTCCGCCCGTCCCGCCTCCGACTGCACAGCGCTCGCACCGGACACTGCGCATAATGCTCACAGTGATAGCTGCGCGCTACCGGCCGCTGCCGGCCTTTATTCTTCATCCCCTCGAACTTCAGCCTCTGCCCTTGCGGACAGATCACTTCATCCCGGGCGCTGTCGTATTCAAACTGGGAAGCATCGTACTCTCCACGTTTCTCCCCGCCCGTCTCTGACCCCGGCGCCACCAGCACTTCGTATCCCCGCGCCTGCGCTTCTCCTAACTGCTCAGCCGTCGCGTACCCGCCATCCCCTAGCGTCTCCTGGGCCACGACTCCCACGTTGGCGCGCACTTCCTCCAGCATCGGCACCAACTGCTGATGGTCCGACTCGGCGTTTACTGCCGCCTGCGCCACAATGATCCCCGCTTGCGCGTCCGCCACCGCTTGCGCATTGTAGGCCGGATCCTTGCGTCCTTCGCAAGGCATCAGTCGCGCCTCCGGCTCCTGCGGGTGCAGATGATCGCGCTGCGCTTCCTGCATCTTCCCCAGCGACGCGCGGATCGCCTGGCGCAACTTCTCTGCCTCCTGCAAACTCTCCGGCAACCGGTACTCACCCTCGGCGGTTTTCTCCCCTGCCTCGACCGCCGCTTCCATCTCCGCGATCGATGCTTCCACCCGCGCCAGCAACTTCTCCAAATCCTTCCGATGCTCCACCGTCCGCCGCGACCCCACCGCCCGAATCTTCGTTCCATCCACCGCGTGGCAGATCATTCCCACCAACCCCTGCTCGGCCGCCACCCCCACCCCGGCGCGAAACACCGCCCGCAGCGCCCGCCGGTTCGCTGCCCAGAACCGCCACAGCGTGTTGTGATCCGGCGCGTGCCGCCCCGTCAGCCAGAGCAACGACAGGTGCTCCCGGCACGCCCGCTCCAATTCCCGCGTCGCCCGGATGCGCCCCAGATACCCGTACAACCACACCTTCAACAGCAGATCGTTCGCATACGGCGGCCGCCCTTCCTCGCTCTTCCGCTCCCGGAAACCCAACTCCACCAAGTCTAAGGCATCCACAAACTCGCGTATGAAGCGCGCCGGATGATCCCTCGCAACCCAGTCCTCTAAACTCTGCGGTAACAAATCCACCTGCTCATAATTCGCGCGTATCTCTTGGCTCATGCCCTTTCACTTAGCATTCTGCCTTCCACTCCCCACACCGAGTTTTGAGACAACCTCATCTGAGGAGGGGAGCTCTTAAGAACTCCCCTCCTGAATCAGGAGGGGTGGCGCCCCGGGCGCCGGGGTGGTTCCAGCAGCAACCCGGGGGCGGTTACACGCAATGAAGCGTTTTTCCGCAGCCTGTAAATAAGTAATTATCCTCCGGCAAAGCCGGAGAAGCTGTGAAATTTTTGACATTTTGCTTGACTAGCAATTTCACTAGTTATATACTGCCCCCATGGGATACCTTTCCAAAGTGCAAGTGATCGAGCGGGCGGGGGGCAGCCGCCAGTTTTACCTGATGTGTCCGGCCCAACTCGCTGAGGCCCTAGAGATGGAGAAGGGCGAGGAGATCCAATGGGTGGTGGAGGACAAGCACACCCTGGTGATTCGGCGCCGGCCCGCGCATCGTCGGGAAACGAGGCCGCATGAGCGTTGAGCAGGGAGTGCTGATCGAGAGCGGCGAAGCCCGTGGGGCGCCGGCTCCCGCCCCTCCTCCCCACCGACGGAAGCCGCGCCTGAAGCGGGTGGATCGCCAGCAGATGGTCTGGCGCGCCATCGATGTGGAGCATTTGATCGATGCCGATCATCCCGCGCGGGCCATCTGGGACTTGCTGGGGACGCTGAACGTGGAAAGTTTCTGCGCCGGCATCAAGGCGGTGGAAGGTCGGCCGGGGCGCGACCGCTCGGACCCGCGGGTGGTGATGGCGCTGTGGCTGTACGCGCTGAGTCGCGGGGTGCGGGAGGCGCGGGCCTTGGACGCGTGGGCACAGTACGAGCCGGGCTGCCAGTGGCTGCTGGGGCTGGGGCGCATCAACTATCACACCCTGTCGGATTTCGTCACCGCGCACGCGGCGGCTCTGGACCAACTGTTTGTGGAACTGTTGCACGTGCTGATGAGCGAGGGGTTGGCGGATCTGGAGCGGGTGGCGCACGATGGCACCAAAATCCACGCCGACGCCAGCCGTGCCAGTTTCCAGCGCGAGGAGCGCTTGGCCCAGTGCCGGCAGATAGCGGAAGAGCATCTGGCGGCTCTGGATGAACAGTTGCGTCAGGAAGCGAGTGCCGCCCGCCGTCAGGCGAAGCAGCGCGCGGCGATGGAGCGGCGGGAACGGTTGCGCGCGGCGGCGGCGGAGTTGCAGCGGCAACAGGCGGAGAAGGCGGCAACCGAGCAAGCCCAGGTGCGGGTGAGTATTACGGATCCCGAGGCGCGCAAGATGCGGCAGGCGGATGGAGGCTTCGCACCCAGCTACAACGCGCAGATCTCCACCGATTGCCGGCAGGGCGTGATCGTGGGCTATGACCTCATTCAGTCCGGCGAGGACTGTCAGGAATTGGCGGCGGCCCGGCAGCGCATCGAACAGAATACCGGACAGGCACCGAAGCAATTGCTGGTCGATGGCAGTTACACGACACGGCAGAACATTCTGGAGTCGGCGCCAGGCCCCAGCGAACTGATCGGGTCGCTGGGCGAGGACCGTTCGCAGGGGAAGCTGCGGAGCCAGGGAGTGAGTCCGGAATTCTTCTCCGACCGTTTTGTCTTCGATGCGCAGAAGAATCAGTACACTTGTCCGGTGGGCAAAATTCTGGTTTTCCAAAATAACCGCAAGCTGGTGGGAGCAACACAGAAGCGTTACGCTGCGCGCGCCAGCGACTGCCAAAACTGCCCAATGCGGACGCAGTGTTGTCCGGGGAAGCAACCCCGCGGCCGCCTGGTTTTTCGCACCGAAGAACACCCGCAGGTGGCGGCGTTTCGCGCCAAGATGCAGCGCGATGAGTATCGGCAGATTTACCGGCAGCGGTCGCAGGTGGCAGAGTTTTCCAACGCCTGCCTGAAAGAGAAACGCGGACTGCGCAAGTTCCTGCGGCGGGGGCTGAAGAAAGGGCGGAGCGAACTCGCCTGGGCCTGCCTCAGTTGCAATGTGGCCATCTGGGTCCGGCGGGTGTGGAAAGTGAGTCTGCAACCGGCAGCCTAGGAGAAGTGTGCCTACCCGCTTCCAGCGGGGGCGGTAGAGCGCGGAAAAAGGAGTCAAAACCCTGCCGGCACCGTGAGTAGACCTCAACTCGACCTCCACTACCGACTCGAATCGGCCCCAAAGGTGTTGCCTTAGATTGAAAACAACAAAAATTTCACAGCTTCGGAGGCTTTACGGTTGCTGGCCCCTCAAAGGGGCCTGATCGCAACCGGGAAAAACCAGAACTTACGCCTCGTCACGTCGGCAGTAATCGGCAAGAGCGGAAACGGCATGGGTCAAACAGACTGCTGAAGATGTCAAACTTTTACTGCCACCCCGGCAAAGCCGGGGGATCTCCTAACTGAAATAGGGTTTCCCCAGCCGCGTGACTCCCCTTGAACCCGGAGGCGATTTCGAATTCCGAATTTCGAATTCCGAATCTCGAGTTTCGAGTTTCCAATTTCGAGTTTCGAATTTCGAGCTTCGAATTTCGACTCCGCCTTCAGGCCCGCTCCTTCACCAGGCGCAGGAATTCCGAGCGCGTTCCTTCGCAGTCGCGGAAAGCGCCGAGCATGTGCGAGGTCACGGCGATGGAGTTTTGCTTTTCGACGCCGCGCATGATCATGCAGAGGTGCCGCGCCTCGATGATGACGCCGACCCCTTGCGGTTGAATCTTTTCCATAATGGTCTCGGCGATCTGCACCGTCAGGCGCTCCTGCACCTGAAGCCGCCGCGCGAAGACGTCCACGATGCGTGGAATCTTGCTGAGGCCAATCACCCGGCCATTGGGAACGTAGGCCACGTGACAACGCCCGAAGAAGGGGAGCAGGTGATGCTCGCACATGCTGAAAATTTCGATGTCTTTCACAATCACCATTTCGTCATAGGCCACCGAATAAAGCGCGCCATTCAGGACTTTGTCGATGTCCTGCCGGTAGCCGCTGGTCAGGAAGCGAAGGGATTTCGCCACGCGCGCCGGGGTCTTTTGAATCCCCTCGCGATCCGGGTTCTCCCCCACTTCCGCAAGCATCGTGCGGACCGCCGCGGCGATCGGATCGGTAGAATCAACGCCTATCAGCTCTTCGAGATTTTCCACTTCATGGGCTGCCATAATTCTCCTTATCCCCTTTCCTTCCTGCGGCCGGCACGGTCGGGCACATATTCAAATGAATTCAGGCTGGTCTCCTCCAACCGCACCCGGTCAAGCAGCAAGCCTCGCTCCGCCCCGGCGTCCTCCAAAGGTTTGCGGAGAAGCCGATAGATTTCCAGGCAGAGATTTTCGGTTGTGGGAACCTGCGTGCGAAAGTTCTCCATGTCCAAATTCAGGTTCTTGTGGTCGAACTTCACAAGCACACGCTCGGCAACAATTCCGTCCAGTGCCACCAGATCAAAAACCATTCCCGTGGCCGAATCGATGGCGCCGGCCACCGTAACGTCCAAAAGGTAGTTGTGCCCGTGGCCATTGGGATTATTGCATTTACCATACACACGGCGATTTTCGTCTGCATCGAAGGCGTCGTTGTGCAGGCGATGTCCGGCTGAAAATCGATAGCGTCGCGTCAGATAAACCATTAATCCCCATAGTAATCGGCGAAAAGATCGGGATTCTCGTACACCCTGATTCGATGCAACTCGCCGTGCGCAAGTTTCGGCGCCAGCAGATTCCAAATCTCCACGGCGAGGTTTTCGGTGGTCGGGTTCTTGTTGGCGAAGGCAGGAACTTCCTTATTCAGCAATTTGTGATCCATTAATTGAATGATCTCCTGCTCCAGCAGGCTCTTGAGCTCCTTCAGATCCATCACCATGCCCGTCGCGGGGTTTATCGTGCCGCTCACCGTTGCTTCCACGATGTAGTTGTGCCCGTGCCCCAGGGGGTTATTGCACTTGCCGAAGATTCGCCGGTTCTCCTCCGGCGTGAAATTCGGATTATGATAATAATGTGAAGCGGAAAACTCTGCGCGCCGCGTGATGTAGATCATCCCTTTCCTTTCGTGGCGCAATGGCGCCCTTTCCAATCGATGCCGCCCGCGCCCTGGTGGGCACGTAGCGAATTCAGCATCAAGCCTCCCAGCAAAGTCGCGCCAATCAGTTGGTAATTTGCCAGATCGGGATCAAATCCCAATTCGCCGAGCGCCTTCCCATAGTTCCATTGACGTGCCAGCGCGATTAGGAACAAGGCAATGGCGGCCAGGATGGCCAGACGACTGGGGCGTGCCAAGGCGACCCAGCTACATGCCGCCACAAATGCCACTGGCGGCAACACATCCAAAATCCAGAGGCCGGCAACGGCCGCAAGCATTCTTGGAACATTTCCTCCGTAAAGAAGATACAAGTTCTTGGTCCAGCCCTGCCACATTTCGCGAAAGCTTTGGTACATCCGCGTCCGAACCCAGAGCGCGCCGGGCAAGAAGAGCAGTTTCCCCCCGAGCGCTTTAATTCTCCGCGCCAATTCCACATCCTCAAGAATCGCCGACTTTACGGCCTCGTGCCCACCACTGCGCTCATAGACCTCCCGGCGCACCAGCACGTATTGGCCGTTGGCAGCGGCCGCGGGCGATTGCGGGTCGGAAACATCCTCAAAGCGAAAGAGGGAAGCCAGCCTGACGTACACCAGGGGGATGATGGATTTTTCCCACCACGTTGGCGTCTCCTGGCCGGGAGAAAGAGAGAGCAGATCGGCGGATTCATCCTCCGCCCGTTGCAGAAGTTCCGCGAGGCTCCCCGGACGATGCTCGGTGTCGGCGTCAGTGAAGAGCAGGCAATCCCCCGTGGCCGCGCGCGCCCCTTGCGCAGCCGCATACGTTTTCCCCATCCACCCTTCCGGCAATGATTCCAACCGCAAAGTGCGGAGGCGAGGAAACTCCGCTTTCAGACTGACCAGAATTTCGCCTGTCCGGTCTGCGGACTGGTCATCCACCACGATGATTTCCCGAAGGCCTGGTTGATTCGCGAGTGACCTTACCACGCGCGCGATGTTAACCTCTTCGTTGCGGGCCGGAATGATCACCGAAACCCGTTCCTGTTGGCTCGAACTCATCCGCCGGACCCACCGTGGCCGCTCAATCGCCGGGGAATTTTGTTATCTCGGACGCGGAAGTGCAAATTTCATTATAATAGACGATTAGGACATGAGCAAAACCAACGCGATCAAAGCCACAATTCTGATTGCAGTTCTGGGAGGAGCCTCCTATTTCGCCGTCCGCCTTCGCCAGGTCCGCCCCGTGGCGATTGGCGACAGCGCCCCGGATTTCTCCGTGCCCGCTCTTCCCTCCGGCTCCTTGGATTTGAAAACCTACCGCGGGCAGGTCGTTGTGGTGAATCTCTGGGCCACCTGGTGCCCGCCTTGCGTGGAAGAAACCCCCAGCTTGGAAGACTTCGCGGAGAAGTTGCGGAATCATGGGGTCATTGTGCTGGGCATCAGTGTGGACGATGATCAAGCGGCTCTCGAGGATTTCATACAAAAGAATCACATTTCTTATCCGATCGGGCGCGATCCGGACCGCGCACTCTCCGCGCGCTTTGGGACGTATCAATTTCCCGAAAGTTACATTTTGGACCGCCGCGGCCTGGTGGCGGAAAAAATAATCGGCGCCACCGATTGGGATGATCCCCGCATGCAGAAATTCGTCCTGGACCTCGCCGGTGGATCCCGACCTTAGCGTCGTCCCTGGGCGCGATTCCTGCGGTGCCCCTGGGTGCCGGCGCCGGGATCTTACTGATTGCTGCAATGCATTCTGCAATGCTCAATAATTGGAACCTAGGGCGTCCATCACCGTGCGCCAGAGACTGATGACTTCCTCCACAACCTCTTCCTCCGGGACATTGATCTTTGCCTCGCGATTAACAAGCTTGGCCTGATAAATGATCCCCGCCAGCGTTGCCGCCACCGCCGGGTCAACTTTTCGCGCAACTCCTGGTACACCGGTCTTTTTCGCCATCATCCCCTCCCTCTTTCGATCCTTACAAAGCCGCGATTCTAACATAGGGGCGGCGCGATTTCGTACGCATCACCCTTGTCGCATGGCGCATGCTGTCATAAGATCAACTTGAGGCGTGATCACGTGATTGACCCGGTTTGTGGAATGGAGGTTACACCCGAAGACGCAGCGGGATCTTGCCAGCACCAGGGCCGGCAATACTACTTTTGCGCTGAAACCTGCAAAGAACAATTTCAGGCGAATCCTGAGGCATTTCTTGCCCCGCCTTCTCGCCGCATCGCGAAGCAAGGTGCGGATGCTGATGCCACCTACACTTGCCCCATGGACCCGGAGGTCCGCCAGCGCGGCCCCGGCGCGTGTCCCAAGTGCGGGATGGCGCTTGAACCCCTTGCCATTACTCCGGATGAGGAAGTTAATCCGGAACTCCAATTCATGGCGCGGCGATTCTGGGTCAGCCTGGCACTGACGGCGCCTCTCGTCGTCATAGCCATGACCCCCCTGGGGGGCGCGCATTCCCACATGCACGCCTTAACTCCCAGGCTGCTAGCCTGGTCCGAGCTGGCTTTTGCCACTCCGGTGGTTCTCTGGGGCGGCTGGCCGTTCTTCGAACGTGGTTGGGCGTCGATCCTTAACCGCAGCCTCAACATGTTCACGCTCATCGCCATGGGCACGGGCACGGCCTATCTCTACAGCGTTCTGGCCACGGTATTCCCACAATTCTTTCCGCCATCATTCCGGCTCTCTTCCGGCGAAATTCCGGTGTACTTTGAATCCGCTGCCGCGATCATCACCTTGGTCCTTCTGGGGCAGGTGCTGGAATTGCAAGCCCGCCGCCGCACGGGCAGCGCCCTGAAGGCTTTGCTGGGACTGGTGCCGAAGACGGCCCGCCGGCTGCGCCCCGAGGGCGGGGAAGAGGACATTCCCCTGGACCAGGTCATGGGCGGCGACCGCCTGCGCGTGCGCCCCGGCGAGAAGATCCCGGTGGATGGGAGCATTATCGACGGCACGAGTTCGGTGGATGAATCGATGATAACGGGCGAGCCCATTCCGGTGGAGAAGGGGGCCGACGACCGCGTCACCGGCGGCACCGTGAACGGCGCGGGAGGGTTCGTGATGCGCGCCGAGCGTGTGGGGAGTGAGACCCTGCTGGCGCAAATCGTGGCGATGGCGAGCGAAGCCCAACGCACCCGCGCACCCATCCAGCAGTTGACGGACGTTGTGGCCTCTTATTTTGTCCCGGCGGTTATGGGCATTGCGGCGCTCACTTTTGCCGCCTGGTCGATTTTCGGCCCCCAGCCGCGCCTTGCCCACGCGCTCATCAACGCTGTCGCCGTAATGATCATTGCGTGCCCTTGCGCGTTGGGGCTGGCCACGCCCATGTCGATCATGGTGGGGACGGGGCGGGGGGCGAGGGCCGGCGTGCTGATCCGCAACGCCGAGGCCCTGGAGGTTCTCGCCAAGGTGGACACGCTGGTTATCGACAAGACCGGAACGCTCACCGAAGGCAAGCCGCGCCTCGCCGCGGTCAAGCCCCAGCCCGGCTGGAGCGAACTGGAATTGCTGCGTCTTGCCGCCAGCCTGGAACAGGGCAGCGAACATCCCCTGGCCGGCGCCATACTTGCCGCCGCGGAGGAGCGCTCCCTCCAGCTCTCCGGGGTCAAGGACTTCCGCTCATTCACCGGCCAGGGTGTTACGGGCTCGGTGGAGGGCAAAATCGTGGCGCTGGGTAACCTCACCTTGCTCGAGTCCCTTAACATCGACTCCGGAGATCTGCTGCCTGACGCCGAGCAACTTTCCAGCGAGGGGGCAACCGTCATTTCTCTTGCTGTCGATGGGCGGCCGGCGGCCGTGCTGGCGTTGAAAGACCCGCTAAAGGCCTCGACCCCCGAAGCCATCCGTCTTCTCCACCGGGAAGGCCTGCACATCGTTATGCTCACCGGGGACGGCTGGAGGACGGCGGAAGCCGTGGCCCGGCAACTGGGAATCGATGCTTTTGAGTCGGAGGTTCAGCCCGCTCGCAAGGGCGAGATCGTGAAACAACTCCAGACGGAGGGCCGCGTCGTGGCGATGGCCGGGGATGGCATCAATGACGCGCCCGCGCTCGCCCAGGCCAACGTTGGTATCGCCATGGGTACCGGCGCCGATGTCGCCATGGAAAGCGCGGGGATTGTTCTGGTGAAAGGCGATCTGCGCGGCATTGCCCGCGCCCGCCGCCTGAGCCGCAGCACGGTGCGCAATATCCGCCAAAACCTTTTCTTCGCCTTCGTCTATAATGTCATTACGGTGCCGGTGGCAGCGGGCGCGCTCTACTCCCTGCTGGGCTGGCGGCTGAGCCCCATGCTTGCGGCGGCGGCCATGACCTTTAGCTCGGTTTCGGTCATTGGCAATGCCTTGCGACTGAGCAAGGTAGAGATTTGAAGATTTTGGATTTTGGATTTGCGATTTTGGATTGGAGAAAGAATGTGGGGAGCGGTGGTCCTTAGTCCATAATCCAAAATCCAAAATCTAAAATGGCCCTGAGGTGAGCCCCATGACCTTTTTGAAAACTCGCTACAAATTGAAGAAGGAGCTGACGCCTGCGGATTTTGAGCAACTTTCGCGGCTCTCCACGGTTTACGGAATCCGCGGGCTCTCCTTTGAAGGCCAGGACTTGATGGTCGAATATGACGCGTCTCGTATTCACGAAGCGGAGGTGCTGGCGCAAGTTCGCGGCACCGGCATTCCCGTCGAGCCTTTGCAGCCGATCCCCCTGGGTGGATTTGACCACACCGGCGAATTTCACGATTTCGCTTGGCCAACGGAGGGCCTTTCTCCGGCCAATCAGAAGGCGAAATGACCGGGTAATTCGCGGCGGTTTCAGGAGATTACAGTGGCGACTACTTTTTCAGGTTTCACGGCGGATTCGTTTCTGTTTTTCGAAGAGTTGGCGCGCAACAACCAGAAGGCATGGTTCGATTCGAACCGCGCCCGCTATGACCAGCACGTGGTGGGGGCCTTTCGCGGCCTGCTGGAGGCGCTCACCCCGGCCCTCTTGAAGCTGAACCCGCACTTTGAAGTGGGGGGCAAGACCAACGGCAGCTTTTCCCGGATCAACCGCGACATCCGTTTCAGCAAAGACAAAAGCCCCTACAAATCGAATTATTACCTCTACTTCTACGACAGCCGCCAGGAGCGCGGGCATGCCGGCCGTTTGTATGTTGGGCTTTCAGCCGATTGCCTCACCGTGGGCTTCAACATTTACGCCAGTTGGCGCGGACCCAAGGGGGCGCTGGAAACCGTTTTCCGCAAACGCGTGACGGCCCACCCTGAAATTTTTTCCACCCTCCTGGCGCGGGTAGTTCGCTCCCGAAGATACGAAACCTACTGGCACCGCGAAGAGAAGGGTGAATGGGAACAATACCCCGGGCTGCCGCGCCGCGACGATGATTGGCAAACTCTCCAAGCCTGGGTGGTGCGCAAGGTATTTCTGCCCAACGCGCGCGGCCTCGGAACCCCCGCCTTCGCCCGAGTGGTGGAGCGCATCTTTGCGGAACTCTATCCGCTTTTCATTTTCACTTCCGTGGTTACCCCCCGATGGGAAGCCGATCTCAAAAAGGCGCTGGCGTAAGAAGGCGAGAACCTCGATGCCGTCCAAATTAACGAGCGACCAGGGCGTTCGCTGGGGCTCCGCCCCGCTGCTGTGCGCAAAGGCTCTGCCTTTGTCGCCGCGGCGACCGATCCCACCCCTAAACCTCTTCTGCACACCCGGAGTTTCAACATTTTCCATGTTGCAAGCGAGTACAGCGAGGCGCATTTCGGTGGTAAGGGCGTAATCCGTCCAAGTGAAGAGGAGCGCAGTTCCACACATCCCACAACCCCGTTTCTCGGGAGTTTGGCCGGCACCTCCGAGCGGTTGGCCGACAAATCAGTGGGTGTATAACTTCGCGAGTGGCCGATACGCCCAGGACCTCCGGGAGCTATGCGCGCGGATTTTGGCTTCGTCAATAACCCAGACTGCGAAAGAGATTTGCGGAAATCGCGGTGACTGCGGTTTGCCGTCAAAGATTAACTACAGCCAGATGGCTTGTGCCACCGCGTTCTTTAGGTTTCGAACGCGGGATTCTCCAATATATGGGATCTCGTCAAGACGTGCCTCCTCTGCCTCGTACAAGTCGCGCACGGTATTAATGCCAGCATCCCGCAACCTCTCAATAATTCGATCGCTTAGCCCGTAAGGGTAAACAGGGGATTTTTTCAGTGTGTCAACTGGGTCACGGAAAATCTCTGGCTCGGCGTCGGAACTGAGGTCTGGCAACTTCACTCCAGAAAACATTGCCCCCTTGCTATGGACCTGAAGCGGTTCCTCACCTCCTCGCTTCCACTTCTGATACAGTTCCGAGGTCATCCGTGTGCCAGCTATGTTTTCGAATAGCATGCAGAGGTTTATGGCATATCGAGGTCCCCTCCCTCCCGATTTCATCGCTCTTGATGATTCTCGCTTCGAGATGAATCCGACATACTCAAGAATCTCGAACGCCTTAGCAAGTCTTGAAACGATATCCCGGTGAATAATAATTGAGGTGTTTTGCTGCTTGCCACACTCAGCGAAGATTCCCTCTGCAATCTCCCTGGCCGGCTCCACAACGGGCACATATTTACCAAGCTTCGGTTTTACCTCATCTATCAGTGGCCAGTAGAATTTCGTGGTCATATCAAGGAACGCTTTTCCTAACGTCGGCAACCCCACACTTCTGTCCTCAGACGCGGAGACGTAGTTACATGCAAAAATGAAACTCCGCATGTTTCCCAGGACACTCTTGCCGATAAACCCGGCGACATCCTCGATATTCAAATCTGAAGTGAACGATTTTTCAGCCAATTCTGGATAGCGGGCACGAATAACATCAGCAAACAAGGCAACAAAACCAGATTGATCCTCGTCTCGAATCACATCGACGACGGTCGCGTCGTTAAAAACATCGAACCGATTGCCAAAATTAGTCACCCCGGGATAGATTGTCGCCTTGCAGGAGACCGCGCTGCTGGAAAGGGTTCGGAAGACGTCAAAAAAATCGGCAAGGGATGCTTCTCTCCCAATATGTGCTGCGTCGTCGAACATTAAGACGATTCGCCGTTTGAAAGCTTGGGCGAGGTCAGTTAACCCCATCTGTACGCCGGTGAGGGTTGGGCTCGCATCAAATTGGTACTCAGTATCCGCAATAGCCCGGCTGATTTTCTGAATCAACAGTTCGCATAGAATTTTTTGATATTCGTCACCGGAGCTTCTTAGTAGGGGCATGTGGCGTAAGCTTAGATAGAAGGCCACCGCAGAGGCATTTGAGGAAAGAGGCAGACGTTCCGCTGCTTCGCGCATTAATGCACTTTTGCCGCTTCCACGGCTGCCTTGAAGGAGCACGGGGCCGTGAGCGATCAACTTTGCGATTACCCTCTCGTCATTCGCAGAGAATCTATGAAGTCGGCGAAATTCCGGAAGATCAAAATCCTCTGCAGCAAGCACTAGGTTGACTTCAGAAACAGGTTCGTTTGGCATTTTTAAAGCAGCTCCGTCTGCGCCTGCTCATATCGTTCAATCGCATCCTGACTACTAAGTGAGCGAACGATTGGCGAGTGGCAAGTAGTGAATCCGGGCGTCGCCACTAATTCCCACGATCGTATCAACAGATCGGTCACGGTCATTGGGTCGTACTGACTCACAAGTGGTATAACAAATTCGTGGTGGATACCCTTCGACAATTCAGAATATAAACGGTCGGCCTGATGGCGCATCGCTGCCGTGAAGCCCTCAGGATCGATCTTCCTTAAACGTGCCATCCACTCAAGGCCTCTTGCCGCTGGAGTTAAATCGAGGACCAATGTGAACGCCTCCTGCCAAAACACGTCATGGTAGTGCCTACAAAGGAGGGCGCGCTGGAGTTCGCGTGGGAGAAGTCTCTGTCCCCAGTCTTTTGGCTTTTCTTCACCTTGCACATCAATTGACCAGGAGAACGCGAGAGGGTTTCGAAGGCTTAGACTGAACTCAGGCGCCAACTGAGATCTTCGAATCGCCAGAACTCGCAGAGGATCGAACCGCGCGAGTATGGCAGTCATGGAAACCTCGATGATTGCCCTGCCAAGGAATGGTCCGTAAAGGGCCATATCGACGCTGTCACCTTGTTTCTTCAGCACGGACGACTTTACGACCAATCGGTCCAGACTTTCACCAAGGTGCGTGAACACCTCCCCCATAGAACCGCTCGGCAACGTGCCGCCACAAACGAGCATTGTCAGTGGGTGCATATACACCATAATAATACCTCATGTGAGAGGGGGAAGCATCCGTTTGAGAGGTCACCGCGTCCCTTCAAGTATGCCTGTGCCGTCTTGGAAGGTGGCCAAATTGGACGGCCATATCCTGACGGTTTCTCAGCAAACCGTGGATGTGTTCCGTGTGTGGACTCTGACGGTCAATCCCGAGTCGGCTATCCGGAAGTTACGCCGATCCCGAAGTCCCCTTCGGGCTAACCTCCGCTCACACCCCTTCCAACCCAAGTTGGTCGTTAACAGCGTCTCGGAGTTTCTGCTTGCAGCCCAAGTATCGCTCAGTCGTCTCAACTGAGGCGTGACCCAGGAGAAACTGAATTTGTTCCAACTCTCCTCCCGCGAGATGGCACAGACGAGCGCAGGTCCGCCTCAAGTCATGTGGAGCGAGGCCTTGGATTCCGGCGCGTTGAGCAGCGCGTCTGACGACGTGCCAGATTGCTTTGGGCGAGATTTCCTCGCCCCATACAACTCCATTCTTGTTCACGCGACGGAAAATGTTTCCGCCGGTGATGTCCGCGTTTGCGGTCCAATCATCGAGGGCCGTCTTTACCCATCCTGGCACAGGCACAGTCCGAATGTGCTTGCCTTTTCCAATCAGGTCCGCGAACACCCAGTGGTCTTCCCGAATCTGCAGGTCTTGCACGCTCAAAGCAACGAGCTCTCCACGCCGGAGTCCGCACCCCAGCAGCACGGAGAGAATCGCCCGGTCGCGTTTGCCACGAAGGGTGTCTGAGCACGAACTCCGGAGCAGCGTTTTGCCCTGCTCCGCCGTGAGCCAGTTTCCAATCCGCACCCCCAACCGTTTGGCCCCCTTCACCCTCCGGATGCCAGCCGCAAGTTCCGGACTCAAGAGTCCAGTATCCGCCGCCTCATATGCGAGACGGCGCACCGCAGCAAGGCGGACGTTGATGGTCGAGGGAGCGAGATTCTTTTGCTCCAGATAGATTCGATATCGAAGAACAACGGGGCGATTGAAGGCAAGGCGCGGTTCTGAGCAGTACCATGCAATAAATTCGTCAATGGCGTGAGCGTAGGATTCTTGAGAAGTCTTGGCGGGAAGCGAGTTGAGAACAGCCGTTTTCGACTGTTCAAGATCAGGAATCCGAAGAACTGTCCTCGCGGACCGGAACTTCCGCTTTTTTGTTTTTCGTCCTGGCATACCGGCGGCCTCCTCTGCCGCCGGCTAAGTATGTATGGCAATGCGGGCGAAGACAGTGTCCCGTCTGGGGCGCTTTTCCATCGGGGCGAGCCCCATTTTGCGCCCGTCGCGTCAAAGCGCGCACTCGAATTATGTCCGAGTCACCGACATGCATGAGTTGGCCCGACAGTTGTGACGAGAACGGTTGGTAAAATGGGCCGTGAACTGGCGATTGGTAGCGATACGACAGCTTCGCCGTAGCCGAGGGACCTGTTGCCGCTAGCCCCACGCAGATTGCTCACGTAAACTTACGCCGTGTTATCGCGTCTGACGACTTTCGCCGATCAGAACACCCCCGACCTCATCTGCCAGTTCGCCAAATCGTGCGAAGCCAGCACCCTTGAACACTTGAAATCTCATATGGTAAAATTCACCGCATGCCGATACCGCCGATTATCTCAGAGCTGCCGCAAGACAAACGAAGCGCTCTGGACACGATCGCCAAAACGAAGTTTGATGCTTACTTTTGGTTCACTTCGGGCGCAGGGACACCGCCGAGATCAGTTCCAGACCAGGCAGGGCAGCCTTGGTTTATCTACCCCAAGCAGACTGTGATTGCTGATCTCGTTTTTCTTTGGTGCGTTTTCATGGACGTGTATACGATTTTAGGCCCGCCAGCCGAGTTGGCTAGGATCATCCAATCTGACGAAAATCTTAGATCTGATTTTCATTGCATAATTGAGGGCACTTCAGCCACTGATCCTGACGGTTCATTCTGGCAGTTCCCGGGCGGCCGAGTTCCACTCGCCGAAGCGGAGGGTACCCAGCTAAGAAATGTCCTAAGAACACTACGCAACGGGTTCGCGCATTCCTCTTGGCTTTTTGAGGACCTGAGCGCCGTAGAATATTGGAACAGGCTAGGCTGGCAGACTGCCAATGCGTTTCCCACCTTCGATCTGCATAATCGCCTCGCAAAGAACTACATGATGTATATCGCAGATGCCGCGCGACCTTGGGAGCCACAGAATTTCTGGAGCATGACCGATCTTCGAATACTCGTGACGCCATCGACCGTTCTTAGGTTTCGCCTTCACTTGTTTCTTAACTACTTGTTAAACGGGAGCAGGGAGAACGTATTCCCGCACTAAACTCTTGAAGCCGGAAGTCCAAGGCCACCGCCTACTTAGTCCACTCCGAGCCAGATCCGGGCGAAAAACCGAGTTAACGGGGCAGTCGCGAACGTCGAATGGCCGAGTGACCCGCCACGCCGGGCACGGTCATGACAAACGGCCAACTCGTTGAAGTACAATCTCCTGACTCCCCCGAAGTCCCCATCTGGGAAGGTACCATGCCTGCTCGTCGTCACTTGGCTATGTAGTCGCCCACCGCACATGTCCTTGTGCCGTTGTAATGCTGAGGGTCCGGGCAGGGGGATGCTCATCAGGAATGTAGAAACTCCAGGCGCCTTTCCTGATCAATCGGGGCACGTGCGCAGAAGAGATTGATGGGTGGGTTCTCACCACGGAAAGGCACAGCCTTTTTCGCCGCGGCGACCGAAGCCGCAGCCCGTTCCTCGGTTACCGAATCTTAAATTGGACAGGCTTGCAAGAACCTCTCATCGTCCCAGGGGCGGCGCCAACTGGTTGTGAATGCCCTGGGATTCGTCGATGATGGCCTTCTGCACTTCGCCGATGAACAGGTTCTGGTCAGCGATAATCCCATCCGTCTTGGGCCCGATATAAAATCCCACCGGCTGCGCCACAACTCCGTTGATGCGGTGAGAGCGAATGGTGTTGGAGATAAACTTAAGGTCGCGCGTCTCACCGTCGATGCGGACCGCATAACCCGGCACGCCGGGCCCGCCGTTATCCTCCAGGGTGTTGGCCTGGAAGGTGTTGCGGTTCGCGGCGTTGGCGGCCACTTCATCGCGAAAATATATCCCGGCGCGGCCATTTCCGCTGGAGGAATTCCCTATAAATATATTATCCGTATCCTTATGCCCCAGGGATATGCCGTCGCGGCCGTTGTTCCATGACGTGTTCCGTTCATAGCGGGCGTTCTGAACACGCCGGCCGAGATAGAGGCCGTCCTGGCCGTTGTCGTGGGCGCGCGAGTCGCGGACGATGCCGCGCAGCGCGCCGGTGCCCAGGTGGATGCCCATCGCGGCGTTGCCCTCCGCCTCGCAGTTATCCACCACCGGGTCCTCCACAAACTGGAGGCTGATGCCATCCCCCGGATAGTTGCGCGCCTCGCAGTTGCGGATGGTCATGCGCCGGGAATGATAGAAGTAGATGGCCGCCGCCTGGCAGCCGTCCAGCACGCCGCTGCCCGCGCGGCTGCCGTCGAGACTCAGGTCCTCAACCTGCGCATCCTCCACGTCGAATCCGGCGACGAGCGGAAACGTATTGAAGACGCGTCCCTGGTTTTCCACGGAATAGTCTCCGTGCAGAAAATGGTCGAAGCGCAGGGTGTTTCCCTCGATGCTGACGATGGTCAGAACGCTAGGCTCCCAACCCCCGGGGCTGACGGTGTCGACAAGGGTAACCCCCATGCCGGGGGCAAAGCCGCGGGCATCCTCCACCGTGGCGGCCGTCTCGCCATAATCGGCGTCAAGTTGCAGATGGCTTTGGACTCCCAGGGCCTTCATCAGCACGGTTTTTCCGGGCCCTTCGCCGCGCAGCCGGATGTGGCTCGAGAGGCGTACCGAATTGGCGAGCCTGTAGGTTCCGGCCATGATCACCACCGTGCCGCCGCCTGCCGCCGCGACGCGAGCAATGGCCTGCTGGATGGCGACGTTATCCGCTCCAATGACGTCGGCGCCGCTGCGGCCCACCGTGACCACCGCGCTGCTCCCCCCCTGACCACGCCCCAGGCAGGGAAGGGGCAAGAGCGCAAGCAAGCCCAGGGCGGTAATCAGGCCCGCCAATGGGACCAGAAATCCTCGGGATTTCCTTAGCATCGGGATGTCCCTGGATGGCAAGGATTCTCTTCAATATCCAGCTCGATTCTAGCAGGTAACCCGGCCGACAATCATCTTGTCCCATCAGACGGCATGCAGTAAAATACCGTTCACTCCAAATAGGGCAGCTTAACAGAAAGTTCAATCCGGGGTTTCAAAGGTTCAGGCATGCAACCCGCCATCTCCCGAACCCGTCTGGCAGTATGGAGCGCCGCTATTTTCGCGTTCCTGATGCTGACGTTGGGCGGCAGCCGTGCGGCCCAGAACACAGGGCCCCTTGACGAACAGAAGGTGCTGGAGATGTTGGTGGGCGGCGTGCCGAGCGCTCGCGTCACCATGCTTGTCGACAAGTGGGGTATCGATTTCATTCTCACGCCGGATTTCGAGCAGAGGGTTCGCGACGCGGGAGGCGGCAGCGATTTGGTTGCGGCGCTGCGGCAGGCATCGCAGCGTTACAAGGATGCACAAAAGCCCCGCACAGGTGGGCTGGTTATTAAATCGACTCCCGGGGAGGCGCAGGTTTATTTGAATGATGCCCCCAAGGGAATGACTAGCCCCGAGGGCGAAATCCGCTTGCCGGACTTGCCACCGGGAAGTTATAACCTCAGGGTCTCTTTGCCGGGCTATCAGAGCTTCGAGAAAGCCATGACCGTTTCATCCGGCGAGGCGCAAACGGTTTACGTCACCCTTGTGCAAAATTTCCCGGCCCCGGCGCCCCCAGTGAATCCTGCCGCCCGACGGGAGATACCTACCCCTTCCACAGGCATTCCTGTTCCCGAAGTAAAGATCGCGGGCGTGCAATTCTTTGAAGCCCCGTCCGGAGCGCCCCTGCAAAAATCCGAGCGTGTTTATAGGACCAATTTCGACCACACCACCACGCGATTCATCTACTGGGAACTGGATCTGACCTTTCCGCCGCCGGGGCGTCAAATCGATTTTCAGATCGATGCCATCTGGTACGGGCCCGACGGATCGGAAATGTTCCGCCAAACCAATTCCGCTCACGTTGAAGCGGGATGGAAAAGATCATGGATTTCCATGGGCTATGGCAACCCCCAACCCGGGCACCGGCTTCCGGGCATGCACCGGGTTGATCTCTATTGCCGCAACATGCGCATCGCCAGCGGGACCTTTCAGGTCAATTGAGCGTTACCCCATCCCTCCACCGCGCGGAAAATGAAAACCTTTTGCGGCCCGGCAGGGGGTCTGGTAGAATCCGCCCCCAGATGGCGAATTGCCTTCTTACGGGAAGTCGGCTTCGACACGTAAGAGTCTTTTGCCCCCCGGGGCGTAGTGCCCGGCTGTTGCCGTTAGAATGGTTCTGGATTTTCAGGAGGCAGATTTATGGGGTACCTCGATAAGCTCGATCTCGACAAGAAGCTGGAATCGAAGGAAGAATACGAGGAACTGCTCGAGGAGTATCAGTTCCGGCTGCTCAAGTTGCAGCGCAAGAGCATCGAAAAGGGAATTGCCGTCGCGGTGGCCTATGAGGGTTGTGACGCCGCGGGCAAGGGAGGGAACATCAAACGCCTCACCGAATCCCTTGACCCCCGCGGGTACGAGGTGCATCCCATTGGCGCGCCCAGCCCCACCGAGAAGGCGCATCATTGGCTGCGGCGCTTCTGGCTGCGTATCCCGCCGCGCGGGCGCATCGCAATATTCGACCGCACCTGGTACGGCCGGGTGCTGGTGGAGAGGGTGGAAAAATTCGCCCGCAAGGAAGAATGGCAGCGTGCCTACCGCGAAATCAACGAATTTGAGAGAACGCTCACGGACGACGGCATGGTGTTGGTCAAGTTCTGGATTCATATTTCCAAAAAGGAGCAGCTTGACCGCTTCAAGAAGCGGGAAAAAGATCCCTGGAAGAACTGGAAGCTGACGGACGAGGATTGGCGCAATCGCGAAAAGTGGGATGCCTATATTGAGGCCTTGGAAGAGATGTTTGAGAAGACCGATACGGACTACGCCCCCTGGACGATCATTGAGGGGAACTGGAAATGGTGGGCGCGCATCAAAGCTCTTAAGACCGTGGTCAATAGCATTGAAGCGCGTCTCTGATGATCGGAATGGAATTTTGGCAGCAGCGCACTTGACACGGCTTCGCTCCATCTCGTAGCATTCAAGCGGGTTGCCTCAATGATCAGGGGCGTGGCGAGAATCCTCCGGCCATCCTCGCACTTCTACAGCTTCCCTGCGGGAGCGCCGGGGGGGACTGTAGCACGGGGCAACGGAAAGGTGAATGTATGAGAATTACGGTGCGTTTCAAAGATGATGTGGCAATCTTGAGTCTGAGCGGGAAGTTCGTGGCGGGCAGTGACGGACCCTACATGCGGCAGAAAGTCAAAGACCTGATGGAGGCTGGAACCCGCAAGCTCATCGTTGATTTCGCCGACGTGCCTTACATCGACTCGACCGGCCTGGGATTCCTGGCGGGGGCGCGGGTGACCGCGCAGAATGCCGGCGCGCGAATTGTCCTGGCGGATTTGAATCCCCACGTCCGCAGGATTCTGGACGAAGTGAACCTGTCGCAATTTTTTGTTCTTGCCGGCAACGAGGCCGCCGCGGTCGCCATGTTAAATCAACCGGACCCGGCGGCGGGAACTGCTGCCGAATCCGCCAAGCAAGCAGAAAAAGGTACGAAGCCCTCCGCCTTGCCGCAAGACTAAGCGTAATTCCTGCGGCAGCCGCCCGATCCCCTCACGGGCGGGCGGGTTGATGACAGTCTTCAATCCAAACGCGAGCATCTCCCCTCGAGTCCGATGGTTGGCAGGCCACTACGGTGCAGGATATCTGCCCGTTCAGATTTCTCCCTCCGGTAGTGAACCCGGGGAGAGATTGACAGCCCCCGGTGGTTGGGTTATTTTCAGCATTCAATCCGCCGCGGTGGTGTGGAGGGCATTTCGAGGGCGCCTTCCCATGTGGGTCAATCCTACCCGATTTCCTGCAGCGAGTTTGACGGCTGTGACAATTTCCAGGACTGCTTTTTGCAAAGCGTGACCCCATGAGTTTTTCGGAGCGACGCCGGACGGAACGCATCCTCGCCCCCATTCGGATTCGCGTGATCGGCAACGACATGTCGGGAGTCTCTTTCGCGGAAGAAACCGTGACCGTCAGCTTCAACCAGCAGGGGGCGCGCATCAGCCTGATCCATTCCTTACTGACTGACGATGTCTTGCTGGTCAGGAACCTCGAAAATGGGGTAGAGGAAGAGTTTCGTGTGGTCGGCGCGTTCCAACAGGTTTTTGGCAACCGACGGGAATGGGGCGTGGAAGCCCTCAGCCCGGAGAGCGGCATCTGGGGCGTGGAATTTTCCCCACATGATGACAGCGCTCAACCCCAGGTGCTGATCGAATGTGCGGCATGCCATACGGCCGCGCAAAGCACCCTTTCCAGCATCGAATATGAAGTCCTGCTGGCCACCGGCCTCATCTCCCGCCACTGTGATCGCTGCAACGAAACCACCCGTTGGAAGCCCAGCGCCCAGGCCGTGACCGAGGAAATTCTAGTTCGATCCAAGAAGGCTGCGTCCCTGGAGAAACAGATTGAGCGCCGCACCCGCCGCATCAAGCTCACCATGCAATTGCGCGTGCGGAACGCCTGGGGGGTCATGGATATTGCCCGAACGCGCGATGTTTCCAAAGCGGGCCTCTGCTTCCTCAGCGCCCAACGCTTTTCCCTCAGCGACGAAATTTATATCACGCTGCCCTATGCGAAGAATCAGTCCCCGATGGAAACGCCGGGGAGGATTATCTGGTCGGCGGAAGGCAAATCCGGCCGGTTTTACGGAGTCGAATACGTTCGCTTAACATCACGATGACGAGGGATGGAGAATCTATGTGCGAATCTGGGCAGGATCGGCTTTCGATTGTGGTGCGCCGCACCGCCTTCCTCGCGTTGGCCATGGGCTTGGCCAGCCTGGCGACAGCGCCGAGAGCGCGAGCGCAGGGTGCGCTGCCCGAGACCCACAGCGACTACATCCATCATCTCGAGGATCCCCAGCGCGCCGATTGGCAAAAGCCTGAGGAAGTGATGGCCAAACTCGGTCTGAAACCCGGCGACGCGGTGGCGGACCTCGGCGCGGGGTCGGGATACTTCACTCTCCGGCTCGCTAGGGCGGTGGGACCCCAGGGCAAAGTCTACGCCGTCGATGTCATTCCGGAAATGCTCGACTACATCCGGCAGCGCGCCCAGCTTGTGGGCGTCAAGAATATTCAGCTTGTGCAGGCATTGCCCCAGGACCCAAAGTTGCTGCCGGCATCTGTGGATCTGATTTTCATTTGCGACACGCTTCACCATATTTCCGATCGCCGCACGTACTTTCCGCTCCTGGCCAGAGCCTTGCGCCCGGGCGGGCGGCTGGTTAATGTGGATTTTTACAAGAAGCCTCTGCCGTTCGGACCCCCGCTGGAGATGAAGATTGATAAGCCGGAAATGATTGCAGAAGCCCAATCCGCGGGCTTCCATATGGTCCAGGACTTTGACTTTCTTCCCTACCAGTACTTCCTGATTTTCCAAAAGTAAAGATGCGGCGTGCCCCGGGGTGCTGATCCGCAGTCCCGCTTACCGCTTTACCGCGAACGAGTAATCACCCGAATCGATGGCCAACAGGGCGTGGCCGCTTTCGATGCGCAGGAACCTCACCCCTGGTGCCCTGGCGAGCGGCTTCCCGCTTTCGGTGATGGCGTCCTCGCTTAGAGCGGGCAGGTAGACGGTGGCTGCCGTGTTCGCCGGAATGCTGACGCGGATCTCGAACCGGTTCGCGTCGCGCTTCCAGTCAGTCGTAATAGGCCCGCGAATGGAATCATACCTTGCCCGCGCCCAGGCCAGATTCCCCAGCACCGGGCGGATGACAATCTTCTCAAACCCCGGCCCGGACGGGTCCGTGCGGATGCCGGCAATCTCCCGGAACAGGAATGACCCGATGCAGGCCCCGAAAGGATGATGGCGCGAGCCCGAGTTGCCTTCGAGCGACTCACCCATCGTGCTATACCCATCCGCAATCATCTGGAGAAAGCCGGGCACATCCTCCTGCATGGCCACCTTGTAAGCCAGATCCTCGTAACCCCAGTCCGGCAGGCCGTGGAGCAGGGGCATGACGCCGACGAAGCCTGTGCTCAAGTGATCGTTGCGCTGGTGCAGGTTCTCAATCAGCCGCGCCAGTACTTGACCGCGCTGGCCCTCCGGAACCATGTCAAGAAACAGCGGCAGCGCCTGGCTGGTCTGTGAATCGCGCGCGTAGAGGCCAGTCTGCGGGTCAAGAAAATGCCGGTTGAAGCTGGCCTTGATCTGCTCGGCGAGTTCCTGGTAATGGCGTGCGTCATCCCCTCTCCCCAGTAGGCCGGCGGCGCGGACCACCGCCAGGGTGGCAAAGTAATAGCCCGCCGTCGTGGTCTGGATGATCGGCGAGCGTTTGGGAAGGCTGTGGTCGGTCACCGTAGGCCGGGCGCCGATTTCCAGCCAATCGCCCAGCGACCAGTCAACCAGGTGGTCCTTCGATGTGCTGGTTAAATAATCCACCCAGCGCTTCATCGGTTGATAAGCCACTTCCAGAACGCGCCGGTCGCCGTAATACTCATACAGCTTTAAGGCGACATAGGGAAGCGTGCTCCCCCACCACGGATCGGAGAACAAGGGGGCCGAGCCATCGGCGCGGGTGCGCCCCCAGCCATTGGTGGGAACAATGGGCGGAACATGGCCGTTCGCTTCCTGCGCATCGATCATGTTGAACAGGTATTGGGTGTAGACGGGGGCCGCGCGGAAATTGTAGAGGGCCGCTTCCATGGTGTTTTGACCGTCCTGAGTCCAGCCCATTTTTTCGCGCGTGGGTTCCTCCCCGGGAAGGCTGTGCGCGGAGTTGCTCAGGGTGCGGCGCACGGCCTTTTCGACATTGTTGATCTTGGGATTCGAACAGTAAAACTCCCCCGCCGATTCCCAGTCCGTGTGCACGCCGCGCGCCTCCAGGCTGGCGATTGCCGGTCGGCGCTTAAGCCCGGTGATTTGCACGTAGCGGAAGCCGTGGTAAGTGAAGCGCGGTTCCATCATGCCCTTGCCCTGGTGGTCGAGAATGAGTTGGTCGGACTGAAAGCGGCCATAGGTATGGGTGCTGGAATAGGTCGTATCGAGCGTGCCATCCGGGTTGAGCACTTCGTTGTAGTCGAGAGTTATCTTCTGTCCGGGCTCACCCTGCGTCTCGAAGCGGACCCAGCCGGTGAGGATCACTCCAAGGTCGAACAGGTAAACCCCCGGCTTGGGCTCGGTCAGCTTCACCGGTTTGAGGATTTCGGTGACGCGCATGGGCGGCTCCATCTGCGCGCTCAAACGCCCTTTAGGGGCTGCTACCGCCACTGCCGTTTTCCATTGGGAATCATTGTAATCGGGTTCGTTCCAGTGCTGCATTTCGAGCCCCGCGTCGTAAGTTTCGCCGGCGCGGATACAGTTAAAGACCAGCGGCCCGGTTGACCATTTCCAGGAACTGTCGGAGGCGATGGTCTCGCGGGTGCCGTCGGCGTAATCCAGATCAATGTTGATCAGCAGGCGGGGCGGCATCCTCCAGGGCGCTTTCTCAAACCCGAACAGGTCGGGCGTAATGGGATGGAACCAGCCGTTGCCCAGGACCACGCCCATCGCATTGGCGCCTGCCTGAAACTGTCCCGTCACGTCGTAGGTGACGTACATCACCCGTTTGTCGAAATCAGTGAACGCCGGATCAAGAACGTGGTCACCCACGCGCCTGCCGTTCAAGAAGAGTTCGTAATATCCCAGGCCGCAAATATACGCGGTGGCGCGGGTCGGACGTTTGGAAAGCTTGACGGCGCGGCGCAGGTAAACCGCATGGGGATCGTCCGGGCCGAGGCCACCGCTGATCCAGCCGCCCTGCCAATCACTGGGGCCGCGCAATCCCATGGACCAACGCGCCGGTTCGCTCCATGCCGAGGGCTTCCCCTGCTCATCCCACACCCGCACTTTCCACCAGCAGCGCAGGCGCGAGGGCAAGGAGTTGCCGCCATAGGAAACCTGGGCCGTTTGATTTGAGTCAACCTTGCCGCTGTTCCACAGGTCGCCATTTCCGCCGCGCAGTGTGGCCTCGGCCGCCGCCACCAGGATTTGATATGCTGTCTGCTTCCTGCTGCGTTCACCCGGCTTGGATTCCAGCACCCACTGGAGGCGCGGGTGCGGCGTGTCAATTCCCAGCGGGTTTACAAGGTACTCACAGCGCAGCGCTGCCGGGTGCAGGTCAGAAAGGGCGGATTGCCCGCGCAGAGGGCCGCTCGCCGCCAGCAGGAGAGTGATGGCTAGCGCCGCTCGGGCGCTGCCGTTCAAGTCTTTTATGAAATGGGTCATTAAGCTCGGTATCCTTTGCTTACTCCTCATCAGGTGTTTCCCTGCGGTGCGAGGGAAGAATCGGCCGGTCCGTCGAAACTCCAGATCCTCGGCGGGAAGACGAGCTTTAGCATAGCGCGACTGGCGGCTGCCCCAAAATCCTTTGTAGGGGCGGCCTTGTGCCTGCTCTCCTGCGACTGCGTCCACGAGAGCTGCGCCCCGGCAAGACCCCATCCCCGCCCGGCGGATTGACCTTTGCCCCTACGTTCGTTTATATTCGTAATGAATACAATTGACGGAGCACGACCATGGCTAAGACACTCACAATGCGGCTGGACGACAAAACCTATGCGATGTTTGTCCAAGCCGCCCAGGCCGAACGGCGGTCGCTCGCCAACCTGGTTGAAACCGCGGCTCTGCGGCACATCCAGGAGAGCCAATTCGTTGATGACGCGGAAATGGCGGAAATCATGGCGCGGCCTGGGCTCCTGAAGCGGCTCAAAGCGGGTTCTCGAGATGCCCAAAGCCAAAAAGGCCGATTCGTTCCAGCCGTTTAGCGTCTTCGAGACGCGCAGCTTTCGCGCTGATCTTGCGGGACTGGGACTCGTCGCGCAGCGGCGGATGGAAGCCAAGCTTCGTGAATATGTTTACCCGATTCTTCGCCAGAGACCTCACGCCGGCCCGAATATCAAGCGACTGAAAAACTGGGATCCGCCGACTTGGCGCTACCGGGTGGGCGATTGGCGCTTCTTTTATGAGATCGACGAGAGCCGGCGCATCGTTTTTATGATCGCTGCCGATCCACGCAAAGACGCCTACCGCTAACCTGAAAGGAAGGACCCTGCAAATGCAACCTGGGAGTACAACCCGACTGACCTGCTTTGCTCTTCTGGTTTTATCCTCCGCCTCTTTATTGCGCGCGGACTCCGGCGCGGCAGTGTTCAACGTCCGCGACTATGGCGCCACGGGCCGGAAAGAAGATAGCGCGCGGGTGGCCATTCAGAAAGCCGTAGACGCTTGCGCCAAGGCCGGCGGCGGCACGGTTTATCTCCCACCGGGAGAGTACACCTCCGGGACGATTCATCTGCGCAGCCATGTCCGGTTCTTCATCGATTCCGGCGCCACTCTGTTCGCGGCCAAGGACCCGGCCCTTTTCGATGCGCCCTCGCTGCTCTACGGTAAGGACCTGGAGAATCTGACGATTGAAGGCCGCGGCACGATCGACGGGCAGGCCCAGTATGTGTGGCGGCTGAACGACCATGACGATGCCTACATCCGCGACAATCAAATTCTGGCCCAAGCGCTGGGCAAACCGCTGATGCGCTCTTTCCCGGTGGGCGACTCCGAGCACGGCTTCTTCCCGCGCATGATTCACCTGGTGCGCTGCAAGGATGTGAGGATCGCCGGGCTTTCCATTCTGCATTCGCCGAGCTGGAACATCAACCCCTACGCCTGCGAGCGCATGGTCATCGACGGCGTCTACATTTACAGCAGCCCGAAAGAGGCGGTGTGGGCCGACGGCATCGATCCCGACGGCTGCAAGGACCTGCGCATCTCGAACTGCACGATCGTGACGGGCGACGACGCCCTGGTGTTTTATTCCTCGGACGGTTGGGGGCCGGCGCTCCCCTGCGAAAACATTACCGTCACCAACTGCCGTCTCTCTTCGGCATCGAGCGCCCTCAAGTTTTGCGACGGCATCAAAAATTGTGTCCGCAACGTGACCATCGATAACTGCGTCATCACCGCCGCCAATCGCGGCATCGCCTTCATGAACTTCTCGGGCGGCTACGTGGAAAATGTGGTGCTGTCGAATCTGGTGGTCAACACGCAGCGCTTCGACTGGTTCTGGTGGGGGAATGGCGATCCTATATACTTTTCCATCCGGCGCAATCCTGAAGAGGATGACTCGCGGCCCAACACCCCTCCTGCTGGATCCATCCGCAACGTGATTATCCGCAACGTCATTGCCCACGGCAAAGGCTCCTGCCTGATCAGCGGGCATCGCGAGAGCTGGCTCGAAAATATCAGCCTTGAAAACGTCAAGCTCTTCCTTTCCACGGACCCTGCGGCCGCCTACGACCGCTCCGTCCACGCCATGCAGTTTCGATACGCGCGCCATCTTACGGTGAAGGACGTCGAAGTCGTCTGGGAAAAGCCCGAGTCGAGCAAGTGGCAGAGCGCGCTCTATTTTCAGGACGCCAGCGGATTGAAAGTGGAGGGCTTCGAGGGCGGCCCGGGAAAACCGGATGCGCCCGTCATCGTCTTGAAGCAGGTCGAAGACGGCGCGATTACGAATTCCAAGTCCCAGGCGGGGACCGGAGTGTTTCTGAAGGTGGAAGGCAACAAGAGCCGCGCCATCTACCTGGTGGGCAATGAACTGCACGATTCCCGCACCCCCTACCAAGTGGACGGCGATGTGCAGGCCGGCGCCCTGCAAGCCTTCGGCAACTTTTAGCCGGCTGATATTTCCTGCGGAATTTGCCGGGACAGCCGATTGAGCGCACCTGCCCCGGCGCCGGTTCGGTTTCAGCTTCGTGAGCAATCTGCCCTATGGCTGCAACGGCTCGCCGGAAACGACGCCGGTCAGTTTATGCAGGAGCATGGTGCTGTTGAAAGCCGCCACTTCGGTCTTCAGAAATTGATTGAACTTCTGGATGGCCGACTGGTATTGCGGCTCAAGCAGGTGTTTCTGCTCCATTACCGCGGGGGTGGGAGGTGTATCCGCGCCTTCCAGCACGCCATCGAGCGCCAGCAGGTGCTCGTGAATCATGTCGGGCGCGCGCAGGGTTGATTCTCCCGCTCCGGCGTTGCTGGTCACCACGGCTTCGACCGCCTTGATCTGCTTTTCGAACGCCTCGATCGCCGCCGTCACCGCGGGTTCGTCAGGCGCGCCCTTGGCGACCACCCCTAGAGCCTTCAATTGTGCCTGCATGGCGTCCATGCGGTTCAGCGCAACATCAAGTTGCGAAACCTCGTGCAACACCGACTGGGTGGTTTGGTAGAGCGCCTCCAGAACCGCCGGGTCGGCGTGGGAATGCGGGTCATTCACCACCGTAAACTTTTGCGAAGTGGTTTGGCCGCCAATCGTCAGGGTGGCGGTGTACTCGCCGGGAGGCACCATGGCGCCGGATTTTGGACCTTTGTTAAATTCCTTGGCGCTCTCCCAGCGGGTGGGCCCATCGGCGCGCAGATCCCAATAGAGGCGCTGCAATCCCGCCTTGGTCGGGACCCAGGGGATTTTCTCCTCCTTCCCGGGTCCGGCTTCCTTACTTTCGGGCTCCCCGAGTTGCTGCTCGGTTTGCGTAGGCGTGGCAGGGTGTGCGGGTTTCACCTCCTCCTGCTCCGGCCGCTCGGTTCCCCGGGGGGCCGCGGGTGGAATCGACATCGCCAGAGGGATGTCCTCATCCTCGGGCGGCTTTTCGCCCTCTTCCAGTTCATGCGTTCCCTTTAAGGTCCTCACCGCATGGCCCTGGGAGTCAGCAATCACCAATTGGCCCGGCTCTTTGGCTTCATGGGCAAGATAGTAACTGAACGGCGCGCCAAAGGCGGGGTTGGTTCCGTAAAACTCGCCATCTCCCATTGATTCCATCTGCGACCATGCCCAGAAGCGCAGCGCGGGCGGCGGAGGGAAAAGATGCGCGGAGGCCTCGCCAATCTTCGGAGTGAACTGCTGGAACGGAGTCAAATCATCGAGGATCCACACCGATCGCCCATGCGTCGCCACCACCAGATCGTTGGCACTTTCCGGCAGGGCCAGGTCGTAAACCGCGGCGTTCGGCAGGCCGAGCCCGAACAAATACCAATGGGCGCCCTCATCCCACGAAACATACAACCCATTTTCCAGGCCGGCGTAGTAAATCCGCGGGTTGTGCCGGTCACGCTTCGCCACGTGCGCGTAAACCTGGGGAAGATCGCCGCTGAGGGATTGCCAGGTCGCGCCGTAATCGGCGGTGCGGTAGAGATAGGGCTTGAAGTCGCCGCTGAAGTGGCGATCCACAGTGACCAGCGCCGCGCCGGGATCATCGGGCGCGAGGTTGACGGACTCCACGCGTCCCCACGGGGGAAGCCCGGGAATATGGGCGGTAACGTTCGTCCAGTTGCCCCCGCCATTGCGCGTCACCTGCACCTGGCCGTCGTCGGTGCCCACCCAGATCACGCTCGCGTCTTTTTCCGAGGGCGTGATGCGAATAATCGTATCGTAAATCTCGGCGCCGGAATTGTCCTTCACAACCGGTCCGCCGGAGGACTGTTGTTTGGTCTTGTCGTTCAAGGTGAGGTCCGGACTGATGGGCTTCCAGGTGTGGCCGCGGTCTTCACTTTTGAAGAGCACATTGCCGCCCGCATAGAGCACGCGGGGATTCTGCGGCGAAACGGCGAACCCGGCATTCCAGGCGAAGCGGAAGGGAAGATCGGCAACCCCTCCGCCCACGAAATCCCGTGGATAGGGCTCGATATCACTCACTTGCTCGGCTTCCCGATCGAAGATCATGAATACCCCGTTCTGAGTGTTGTTGTAAAAGAGATTGGGATCATCCTGCGCCGGAATGGCATACATTCCATCGCCGCCGTTCAGGGCGGACCAGTGGCGATCGAGAATGCCGGAGGGGTCTTTGCTGCGGCTGGGTCCGCACCATGCACAGTTGTCCTGAAGCCCGCCGCAAATCTGGTAAGGGGGCTCCCCGCTTGCGCTCACATGATAGAACTGCCCGATGGCGAGGTTGTGCAGGAAGGCCCAATGCGCGGCGTTATCGCGGGAGAGGACCACGCCGCCGTCGTTGCCTTCAATGATGCGCCCGCTGCCGGAGGGATCGATCCAGATGGCGTGATGATCCACGTGCACCTGTTTGGCGATGGTGCTGAAGTTCTGCCCGCCATCATTCGACTCCATGAAATTGTTGGACAAGGCCAGAACGTGGTCGGGATTGCGCGGATCGACGGCCAGGTGGGAGAAATAGAACGGACGCGCGTCCACCTCTTCATCCTTGCTGACCAGGCTCCAGTGGCCCCCGGAGTCGTCCGAGCGCCACAACACGCCTTCGTTTGAGCCCATGACCGCGTACACCACATGATGCGAACTGGGGGCAATGGCCAGGCCGATGCGCCCCACGGGTTTTTCGGGAAGACCGTGCCCCGTGAGGCGGCTCCACGTCTGACCCTGGTCTAGGGACTTGTAGATGGCGTCCTCGGGCCCGCCATCGGAGAAGTTCCAGGGCGTGCGGCGAAAACGATAGCTGGCGGCAAACAGCACCTGGGGATTTTGCGGATCCATCGCCAGGTCGGAAATGCCCACGCCGGGCCCCAGGTACAGGACCTTCTGCCACGTGGCGCCGCCATCGGTGGTGCGGAACACGCCCCGCTGCTCATTGTCTGCCCAGGGACTCCCCATGGCCGCAACCATCACGGCACCCGGGTGATGAGGGTCAATGGCAATCGCGGAAATCTGGAAGCTCTTTTCCAGTCCCATGCGCTTCCAATGCGCCCCGCTGTCCGTTGACTTGTAGATGCCGTCGCCATAGGAAACGTCGTTGCGAATGTTGGCTTCCCCCGTCCCCGCCCAGACAATCTCGGGATCGGTGGGATCGACGGCGAGGGCGCCGATGGAAGCTTCGCTCTCGTATTGGAAGAGCGCCTTCCACGTCGTGCCGCCGTCTTGGGTGCGGAATACCCCGCCATCGGCCCCGCCCACGTAGTACGTCTCATTGTTCCCGGGCACGCCGGCGACGGCCGTCACCCGCCCGCCGGAAATTGCCGGTCCGATTTCGCGAAAACTGATGCTCTTGCGCACTTCCATGGGCAGCCGGGTGCGGCCCTCTTCATTGGCTTTCTGCGCCCCCGCCTGCTCGGCAATCGGCGGGAGCAATCGCGTTTCCCCCGCGCCTCTGGCGGCTTCGGGCTTGCCGGCCGGAAATTTCGCAACCGCCGGGGGAGGCGCTTCCGCCGAACGCGTCGTGGGCGGAACGTTCTGTGGGGTGGAAAAGTTTGCGGTGACCAGCCAGAAGAGAATACCCAGGCAAAGCTCGAACCCGCGGCAGTTGCGAAAGTTCATTGTTTGCTCCCAAGCAATATCTTGAAATGAGAAAAGCAGTGTAGCACGCCCCCGCGAGGGTGGGAAAGTCAACCCGGCTTTCTCACCAGAATCCAGAGTTCTTAAATAGTATCGGGGCACTTAAAGGGCTTTGGACTTTAACCTTGACACCGCCAACTGATTAGGCTAGAATGTAGTGAGGATGGCCGAATCCGCCGGGGGTTGGAAGGGCACGTGGCCAGCACGTGCGTCGGTGGACGTGAAAGTAGGCGGACAAAGTGAATGACTGGCTATGCGGCAAAATGTCTTTGGTCAGACATACTGTCCAAAGCTGAAGAGTTATTGAAAATAAAGGGTAAAAAATGCAATTTTTCTCCTCCCAAAACTGAGAACTAATTGAAAACAATATAACTTACGAATTAATATGAAAAAGCATAGAAGTGTGTGCAAAGTGTCCGAATTGAGTCGCGCCAAGTTGTCGCTTTCCGTCGCCCCAAATGGCCCGCCATGGTGAGAAAATCGGACTAGCCAGGAGAGCGGTACTCTCCTCTTCGGCATGCTTTGACAAACCCCGGACCGGCAATTCCTGCCGTATCGGCTCGTTTCTTGTTGTGTATCGCGGACGGGCAGGACGGTTTTCGTGAACCCGGATTTCACTCCCAAAGCAGAAGCGAGGGCAGGGAATCGGGCGCGGCGAGACGCAAATATTCGTACCCGATGCCGGACATCCCCTGGTGGAAGGAAGCGAGAAAGGGGGAGCGCTTCCAGCCCAGGGCGTATTGGGCGGGGGGTTGGGAGCGGCGGAGGATGGCGGCTCCCATCTTGCGCGCCTCGATGAGGCAAGCCGGGTCGCCAAGCTCACGGGCTGCCACCACCAAAGCCTCGGCACGACCCATCGACCCGCAGCACACGGTGTCCCGCCCGGCGGTTCCCACCTGGCGAATGGCCTGCAAGCCGTGGGAAATATCCTCGCGCACCAGGGGAGTATCGAGGATCGAAAGCGTTGCCGCACGGCTCATGGCGATCCCCGCGGCCCCGTGGCACCAGGCTGTTCTATGGGGATATCCGTGTTCGTCCGGGTGATGGCGGAAGTCCGGCCAGTTGGAAACCCCCGGCAGAAACACGCTGGTTTCATACGCCTCGGCTTCCAGCGCCGCCTGCCGGAAGGAATCATTGCCGGTGGCGGCATACAGCTTGAGCAGGGCGTAGGCGATCCCCGCGGCGCCGTGCGAAAACCCGGTCAGCATTTTTTGGTCAAGGGTTTTCCAGGTTCTCGGTCCCTGGGGGCTAGCCGAGCGATGTTGCAACAGATGCTCCCCGCACTCTGCGGCCTTATCGAGCGCCTCCTGAAGCCGCGTCGCCCGAAAGAGCGCCAGCAGTGCCAGCGCCGCGCCTGCCGCCCCCGAAATCAGGTCGAAATTGCGGTCCGCCGCGATGCGCGCCGCATCCAGCATTCCGGCAAAACGCCGCGCATGGTGCAGCCATTCCTCTTCACCCAGGAAATCACTCGCCCGGACGAACGCGTAAATGAGGGACGATTGACCTGTCCCGGCGCCGATCCCCGGCTCGAAAAGCACGCGGATGTAGTCGGGCCGCCCCGCCTCCCGGGCAATGGTTCCGAGGGCGGAGCGAGCCAGGGCGGCGGCGTTCGGTGCTTCCCCCAACTTGTGCACCGCCGCGAGGAACAGGGCCACACCGGCGAGGCCGTCGTAAAACCGCGGGGCCATCGGCTCCAATTGCCAGCGTTGGGCCACGGGGTAATAAGCCAGCGTGTTCCAACTCACCCCATCCTTGAAGGGTTGCGCGGCACGGCGAATTTCGCTCGAGATGCGGAGCGCCTCGGCCTGGAAATCGCCCGCACCCGCCGCGTTTTCACCGGGGACCTCGGAACCCTCGATGGGGCTCTCCACCACCTCCACCGGTTCTCCCTGCAACTCGAAGGAAGCGCGCAGAAGGCTCAATTGACGCTCCAGATCTTCACCGCTCAAGTTTCTGAAACGCCTCTGGACCTGGGAAAACCCGCATTGCCGGAAGAATTCAGGGATCCTGCCACCCCCTTCGAGAAGCAGCGCGTCGCCCTCCGCCGCGTGATGGAAGATGGGGATATCGCCTTGCAGGAGGCTTCTGCGCTCATCGGCCAGAATCGGCCAACTGGTGGGGCGCTCCTCGGCGTACAGCAAGGGGCGGGTGAAAAGTTCCAACTCGATGCTTGCGTCGATGCCATCGCGAAGGAGGCGGGGAGAAGTCAAGCGCTTGCGCATGGCAAAGTAGATCGCCGTGTCCCGGAACAGGAAGCGCAATCCCAACCAGTTGCGGAGTGGGCTGTGCTGACCCAACAACTCCGGCCCCAGCGCCTGGAGAATTCGATATATCTGCTCAAACCCGGCAGCAATCTGGTTCACGTAAGCCGCGGCCTGAACCTTTGCGCCCTCCAGCATCACCACATTGTCACTGAGCTTCATGGCGACCGGTTCGGCTCCCAGCCGCATGGCATCGGTGTTAATGGTCTCCCAAAGCCTTCCCCGGAAGTGCGTCAACTGGACGTCGGTTCCGCCCAGCCCGCTCATGTCGTAGCTTTCGCCCGTTGGCCGGACTTCCCAGCGCGGCAGCATGCCGGTGCGGAACACCGTGTCCTCAACGAAAAACCGGCTGGCAAGCGAGAGCGGTCCCTCCTCTCCCGGCGGCCCGAAGTAGCGGATGCGCGGCAGGAGCAGGGTTTCATGGTCAATGAGCACCGGATGTTCGCCCGCCGCGATGAGGTTCTCCCGGTGGCAGTCAGTTCCTTCCAGGGCATAAATCAGGCATACGAGCATCCCCGCGCGGAAATAGTAGGCCTCCACCTCCCGCTGATTCTGGCAGGGATGAGTCTTGATTTCCTCCACCCAGCCGTATGCGCCCCGGTCCACCACCTGGAGCGTGCGCAAGGGGGGCAACTGACCGCGACGGTTGATCCAATCGAGCAACTTCCAATAGGCGGCCTCGGCGGCAATCTCCTTGGATTTGTAAATCAGCCGGACGCCGGCGGCGAAGTGCGCCCCCAGCGCCGTACGCCCTGCCCGGTGCGCGTCGGACAAGTCGGTGTCCAGCTTGACGACAAGCCCCAGCGGCTGCCCTTGGTTGAAACGCGCTTCCAGTTCCCTCCAGTCAGCTTCCAGGCGAAGGAGGAACTCCCGCGCCGCATCCACCCACTGGGAGAGGCGGGCGGCGAGATACCTTGCCAGCACCGGATATTCCCGAAAGAGGCGGAGTAAACCCTCGCCGTCAAGGGAGCGCAGGAAGGATTCGTAAATTTGCCGCGAGGGGGAAGGCGGAGGCGCCGGGACTACCGTGCACCCCTCAGATGAGGAGGGGCTAGGGGGTGGTGCTGACGGCGACTTGATGTTTGCCGTTTCAGGAGGTAACCACCCCGGCGCTAGGCGCGCCACCCCTCCTGAATCAGGAGGGGAGTTCTCATGAGCAGTACGAAACCTTGAGAACTCCAGATAAAGGGTCTCTCCCGCGATCCTTTCCCAGGACCGCAGCAGTGACCGCTCCCACTGCCGATGGGCTGCCTCTGCCAGCAGGGAATAGGCGTTCCCGGCCTCCTTGCGCAGCATCTCCCGGGCTACCCGCAGGAAGGGATAAAGGAATTCTTCGAAAGCAACGGCTTGCTCCGCCCGAATGGAAGCCAGGTCGTTCGTCAGCAGGGTATCGTCCCAGGGTTGATGGGACGATTCGATCATCTGGCTCAGAACTCGCGCCCAGGGAGGCAACTTAGGGCTTGCGTGCCGGACGCGCACGGCGAGAGCCCGGGCGCGATTCACATCCAATCCGTCCCACTGGAGACGCTTGGCGAAGACCTTCTCGTCGCCCTTGGCACAATTCTTTCGCCAAGCGGCCATCCGCTTTTCAATTTCTTCGGGATCTTGACCGAGGGCATCCGGCAGGAAATCGCCCCGCAGACGCTCCTCCAGAAACGCCGATCGCTCCACGATTTCCCAGAGAGATTCAGATGAGATTGACAAGGGAATGGGGACATGCCGATGAAAACCTTGTGGCCCTGGCGGGCTCCGAACGTGCGATCCCTCCAGGGCCAGTCAATTGAAGAGCCAGCCGAGCGGTGGGCGACGGACACAGAATCCGTTCCCTCGTCCAAGGATCCTCCCCGCCAGCCGTTACCCGCAAGAACTAGAGCCCGAAGCCAGGGTGTTGTGATGCCCCCCGCCTGCGACATTTTCAACGTCTGCGTCGGAGAGTTCTGACTCACCCTGATTCAAATTGCCGGTGTTCTCGATCTCCTGTTCATTCTTCTCGATATTGGGGTCCGCCATTAGTTTCCTCCTTCAGAAAGTACCACGGCGAGCGTGGCGAATAAAATGACCGGGGATTAATAATATGTATGGGTTTGAGGTCTAACCGCTTGTCTCCAAACAAACACTGTGTTGCTTCCCACCGGGGTTCCGAAACCTTACAAATCTGGTCACCGCATTAAGCCCACTGCCGAGGGAAAGACCGCAATTTCCTCACCTGTCCAAAGTTTGCGCCATGCCCTGGACATTCTCAAATCTTAGCCGAGAAGGACGAAATGTCAATGCCTTTTTCCGTCTTTTGGTCTCCTCATCTGAGCGTAGTGCGGGCTTCCAGCCGGCACAAAGGCAAAGCCGGCAGGATGCCGGCGCTACGACCGTAAGCTGCCAGCGCCAAGGCGATCGTGGAGCGGGCCGCGGTCAATGGTCTCGAGAAGGTGGGCCCTTCGTTAGATGCCAAACCCACGGTCAATTCCCAAAGCGAATTGGCCGTGGATACTTTTGGGTCATACAGCCTCAGGTGCCGTTCGACCCTGCATGACCCGGTGTCCACGTACACTCGGAGCCGGCCGGTGGTGGCTCGCGGGCAGGGCCGGCGGGTGACACGACCGACACATTGTCCCTTGACATAACTAGTCAACTAATGTATGCTAGTATTGTAGTTTGTCCAGGCGCGCCCATGCCTTTACGCAAGCCCATCACAATGACCCCTGCCCGGATCGCAGCCAACCGCCGCAACGCGCAAAAGTCCACCGGCCCGCGCACGGCGCGGGGAAAAGCCCAATCGCGGATGAACGGCCTGCGGGAAGGGGGACGTTCGCGCCCTTATCAAGAGCTCATGCGAACCCTGGCCTATGCGTCGCCTTGCGCGGTGGACGAAACGGCGAGGGCGGCCTTGACTCCCGACCAGGCCGCGCACCCCTTGTTCGCAGAACTGGTGGAAATGTTTCGCCAAGCCGAAATCCAGGTGGCTCTGGAATACCGCGGGTTGCGCCGGTTGGGAGGGGCCTGAAAAAAGAATTCTTTTTTGTACGACCAAAGCCAGTAGATATATGAAAACAAAGAAAACTCTGACAAAATGCCTGACGAAAAATCGGACATTCAGGTCAATCGGGCACTGATCTTGCAGATTTTGGCCGGTTGGGCAGGGCAATTTGCAGCTAATTACACACTCCGGCCATTACCTGGGAGATTTGCAGTGGAGTTTTCTGGGGGATTCAGGCAATGTCGGTTTTGTACATTTGAAACGTCCGCTATTCCTGCTAACGTTCTGAAAAAGCTGGCGGGGACGACGGGACTCGAACCCGCGACCTCATGCGTGACAGGCATGCGTTCTAACCAGCTGAACTACGTCCCCGGAAAAACTGATTAATTGAGCCATTGATTCATTGACTCATTGACTCATTGACTCATTGAAGAACATGGAACTGTCTTCCGGGTTCGCGACCCCCGGATCAGGTGTATTCGTCTTTCAATGAATCAATGGCCAGATGACCCAATGACTCAATGAACTGGTGGGCAGTGCCCGGCTCGAACGGGCGACCTTCTGCTTGTAAGGCAGACGCTCTAACCAACTGAGCTAACCGCCCGGCTTCCATTCCAGCGGAGGCTCAAAGTTCGGGCCCCCCGTACTCCAAACTTGACAGGTCCAACTTAGGGAATATACACTAGCTGTCTAAGATCGTCAAGGAAGACACAGACCCGACTATGCAGTTTCCCCGAGAGTACGTGGCCTACATGGCCAAACAAGTCCTCAAGCGCCTCACCAAGGCCGGGCTCATCCAATACGACCAGCCCGAATACGTTACGGAAGTAATGTACGAGGTTATGGTCGATGAGTTCAGCATTGAAGACCGTATTAACGAGGACGTGCGGAAGATCCTGGAAGAACATGGCGACCAAATGAAGGAATTGGGCGCCACCTTCGAAGAAGCCTTCAAGGTGATCAAGAAACAGTTGGTGAGGGAACGCAAGATTATCCTTTGAGCGGGCGGTGGGTTGAGCTGATGAGAATGAGCCGTGAAAAAATCCTCCAGGTATCGCACCGGATCATGGGAGCGATCGAAGCCCTGGACGAAGTGGAAATCTTTGAAGAGCCCAACACCATCCGCCAGGAAATCGTCAAGATCCTGACGGAGTTGATGCAGGAAGAAGAGAAGTTGGACGAAGCGGTCAAGGCCCGGATCGCCTCGCAGAAACGCACCATTCCGGAAGGCACGGGCGAGTGGGAAATCCTTCACCGGAAATATTACAATGACGAACTGCGCAAGCTCGGCGTAGTCTTTAATTCCCCCAGCCATTCCTGATTTCAAAATCTAATGAGCGCAAAAGAGGGCTCTTGCGCGGCATCCAGCAGAGGGTGTTGCGCGTCCGTGACCTGGGCCAAAAGCAAAAGGCGCCCGGGCTTCCGGACGCCTTTTGACCTGCGCTAACCGGGTCGTAATCAGTCGCGACGTTTCAACACGGGCGGCTGATCGTCATCGTTCGTATTGGTCGGCTGGCCGGATTGTGTGGTCGAGGTCTGGGGCGCCTCTTTCTTGCGCAGGCTGGGCCCGGAGTCATCCTTCTTCTGCCGCTTTTGATGGGTCATGACGGTTTGCAAGCGGGCCTTGACATCATCAAACTCCGAGGTTGACACCAGGTACTCGGGGCGCTTGGGGAGAATCTTCTGAATTTCTTCCTCCGACGCGATGATGCGGTCGCCGGTGGGCGGGTGGTCGGCGAAAACCTTGGCCATGCTGCCGGGACTGCGCCGCTCTTCATCCATGACCTTGCCGAAGAAGCCGACAAAGGCATTGGGGTCGTATCCTGCCTTGTACATGTATTGCAAACCCAGGAAGTCGGCCTGTTTCTCCTCCGTGCGGCTGAACTTCAGGAACATCATGGGCACGCCATTCATGTAGGCTTCCATGACGCCCATATAGACGGCCGCTGACATGGGGATAAACATCATGGGGATCATGGCAAATTGCAGCAGGGTGGCCTTACTCATGGTGCTGGCCCAGTGGCGGGCCGCCGCGTGGCCGATCTCGTGGGCAATGACCCCGGCCACCTGGTCTTCCTCATCGGCCGCCAAGAGGGTTCCGGTGTTGATATACATGAACGCGCCCGGCAGGGTGAAAGCGTTGATGGCGGGGTCGTCAATGATTTTGATGGTCAACGGAATCGTGAGGTCCGAGTTGCGCGCCAGGTTCTGCGCCACGCGGTTCACGTACTCATTGATCACCGGGTCCTTGAGGATTTTGGCCTGCTTGTCGATCTGATCGGCGTACTGCTTGCCAATGGCGATCTCTTTTTCCTGGGAAATGATGCTCCAGTGTGCAACCTTGCGATCACCGATCTCGTCGACATCGTCCTTCTTATCGTCGGCGCGAACGGCAAGCGACGAAACGCACACAATGGCGACGAGCAAAAGCGCGATGACATGCGGCTTCCTCATGATTGTACTCCTTGCAGGCGATTATACCATTGTGGCCGGGCGCGACCGCGTTTTCTTTCTTCCTTGCTTAAGCGATCGGCCGGGGGCATTCCCATAACACCCCTATGTTGGAGTGGATAGACGGCTTGGAGGTTGCATCGGTTACCGGCGGCAGCCGTTAAATTGACTTAACACAGAATCCCGTCGGTTGGGGCAGGGAACCAATCCGTGGAACGGGAACGGGCGGAGAAAACTCGCCGACCGTACTTCCCTTTCGCAGTTGTTATGCAACTCATTTGGTTTCATTGTCATGGATCTAAAGCGTGGAGCCCGTTGACTTTTTCCTGGCCTCTTCACGGGGCGGGTTTCGCGAGCGCTAACCCCTGACGGGCAGGGCGCAAGGGAAAATGCCATTGCATGGGGCGGGTGGAAAGGTGTATTGCGCGCTTGACTCCGCATTCGAGGAAAGCTAGATTAGCTGAACTGGCCTTCAACCGAGGCTTGTACTCAGATTCCCGTGACAGGACCCTGTCTCCCCAAAAAGGAGTTTTAGCCTGTGCCCGTTTCCTCGATTCTGTTAGGCCAAGTCTGGCAGATGCAAGCGACGGGTGAAAATTGGCTGGTAACCAAGGTTTATACGGAGGTCTTTGCCACCTTCGCGGTGCTGCGCAAAGTGGGGGGAGGAGATGATGACGTCCGTCGCATGAAGGTGGAAAAGTCCGCTGATGGTGTGGTGCTTCCCGGTTTCATTTTCACTCAGGACGCTGAAGAATTTTAGGATCAAGAAAAACACTCCTTATGCTCTCAACCCTTCTTGAATACCTCGCTGCTTTCATCATTGCGGTCATCTCCCAGGCAGGTTATCTGGGCATCGTGCTCCTGATGGCGATCGAATCCGCCTGCATCCCCCTGCCTTCCGAAATCATCATGCCTTTTTCCGGTTACCTGGTTTACACCAGCCGATTCCGGCTGCTCTGGGTGGGGCTGGCTGGCGCTGTGGGATGCAATCTGGGATCGCTTGTTGCCTATCACATTGGGTCGATCGGGGGCAGGCCCCTGGTGGAAAAGTACGGCCGCTGGCTGCTGGTGACCCACCACGACCTGGAGATGGCGGACCGTTTCTTTGCGCGTTATGGCGATTGGGCGGTTTTCTTTGCGCGCCTGCTGCCCGTCATCCGCACCTTCATCGCCTTCCCCGCCGGCGTGTCGCGGATGAACCAGGCTCGCTTCCACGCCTACACCTTTTTGGGATCATTGCCGTGGTGCCTGGCGCTGGCTTACGCGGGAATGAAGCTTGGCCAGCGATGGATGGTTCTGCGCGAATACTTTCATCGCTTCGACGCCGTTCTGGGTGTGGTCATCTGCGTCGGGGTGGTTTGGTTTATCCACAATCGCTGGAAGAACCGCCTGCGCACCGCCTGAGTCTGGTTTCATCCTCAAAACAATTCGATGCTGGAGGGTCCTCGAGGCGTATACCTTCCGCATCGCGCAGGCGGTGGCTGAGGGGCACTTTACGGGTACAATCCGGAATACTATGGAGCGAGACAAGTTTGAAGCGCTGGTGGAGCAGGCTCTGGCCGACCTGCCCGAACCGTTTCGCCAGCGGCTTACCAATGTCGCCATCATCGTGGAAGATTCGCCGCCGCCCGGAATCGAGAAGCAGGGGCTATTGCTGGGCCTCTTTCACGGCATCCCCCGCACGGAAAAGAGTGTTTTCTATTCCAGCCCGCCTGACCACATTTTTCTTTACCAGAGAAACATTGAGGCCATTTCGAAGAACGATTGGGAAGTGCGCCGCCAAATCCGCAACACCCTCCTGCATGAAGTGGGACACTATTTCGGCCTTAGCGAAGATGAATTGCGGGGGATCTAGAGGGGGGGGAGCCCTGCGGCGGCGTCCCGGGAGGCCCGCCTCCCGGGACGAGGGCACCGTGTGAAATCGGAAGGCTAGATTTGTAAGCCGTTGGGGCACGGGGCGCATTTCATGTTCCTTCGCTCCGGTATTTTTGATAGAATCCCCTCCACCTTGGCTTCGATCCGAGCCCTATGAAAATCTGCCCTCAATGCCAACGAACCTACGTGGACGACATGGAATTCTGTCCTCAGGATGGCTCGCATCTCACCGCGCAGGCAACCGCCGCGGAAGGGCAGCTCGCCGCGGGGCTGGCGCGCCGTTTCCGCATCGTGAGGCGGCTGGGGGCGGGGGGCATGGGAACGGTTTATCTCGCCGAGCAGATTGGGGTGGGCAATCGGCCCGTGGCCCTCAAAGTTTTGAACCGCAAGCTCCTCGATGATCCTGAGTTCCTGCTGCGATTTCAGAACGAAGCGGGTTCCACGGGACGCATTCACCAGGCAAACGTAGTGACGATCTACGAATCCGGTCAGGCCGACGACGGCACGCCCTACATTGCCATGGAGTATCTGGACGGCGAAACCTTGCGCGAGGCCCTCAAAAGCCGGGGAGCTCTCCCCATCGAGGAATGCGCAGAAATACTTCAGCAGACCGCCCAGGGTTTGAACGCCGCGCACAAGTTGGGCATTATTCATCGCGACCTCAAGCCGGACAACATTTTTCTGACGCAGGGAGACCGAGGCGAACTGCTCGTCAAAATCGTCGACTTCGGAATTGCCAAGCTGCGCGAGTCGGCCACCCACACCCTTACCGGAATGGTCCTCGGCACCCCCGCCTACATGTCCTCTGAGCAAGCCGCGGGCATCCGCAGCGACCAATTGGATTTGCGCTCCGACATCTATTCCCTGGGCATTGTCGTATACGAGATGCTCACGGGCAGCGTGCCTTTCCACTCTGACACCCCTTTGGGATTCCTGCGCAAGCACATGTTGGAACCACCACCCCCGATTTCCACGCTGGCTACCGGCCTGCCCGTTCCTCCCCTGGTGGAAGCGGCGGTGATGAAGGCCCTGGCAAAGGAGCGCGGCCAACGATATAACTCCGCGCCGGAGTTCGCCGGTGAATTTACCCGCGCCGTGTCAGCTTCCGCCCAATCGGACACGCTCCCTACAACCCGGGTGGTGGATTTCCCAGAAAGTGCGCAACTTTCGCAGGAATGGCCGGTGCAGGAAAGAGGCCACGCGGTGCATCGGGAAGCGCAGTTGGATGGGGCGGAATTCCTGGCGCCTGAAAAGACCGGACCAGAAAGCTCTTTCCAGGAAATGGCGGAAGCACGGCTCCCTAAGCGAGAAAAAACCGGGGTCGAGCATATCGCCCCAGAGCCGCACACGCCGCCCATACCAGGCCCGCCCCAGGCGCCCGTGCCCATGCCCATTCGGCCTGCGCCCAAAGTGACACCCCGGCCCGCGAACGGGCCCACTTCTCTCCCCGAACCGTGGAAGGCGGACCTTTCGTTTTACCCCCAGCCCGCATCGGTTCCCCCGCGGCAATCTCTCACGCGTTTCTTTAAAGTCGGTTTCTGGATTCTCGGCGTTTCCCAAATCATCCTTATCCTGAGAAGCTTGCTGTCGGCCTTTAATTACGCCTCTCATTATGGCGTGGTGCAATGGCTGTACGTTCTGGTTGAGCTGTTAGTGGGAACGGCCTTCGTGGTGATTTATTGCGGTTTCCTGGGGCGCAAGCCGTATAGCCTACTGATATGGTTGTCGCTCGTCTTTTCGGCGCTGGGGACGATCGCCAATAACGTCTACTGGCCCGCAGTCATGGGGCATCTGACTTATGCCGAGCTCAATAGCATCGGTATGTTTCGAGCCTTCTTCCTATCGTCCGGACTTCCCCTTTCTTCCCTGCTGGGGCCGATCGTATTGGCACACTTCGGGAGGGTGTCCTATTATGCAGGGGTTGTGAACATCGACTGTGTTCTGAAGCTCGGCTTTCTGATATGGGCCATCGCCAAATACCACACGGAGTCAATCCCTTCGGTGCCTCCCTCGCTGCCACGCACGCCCCGCTAAGCTCCACAGTCAGGTGTTCAGTCCCCGCGTATTTGAACAAATTTACCGCGAGAGTACGGCCAGCAGCGCCTGGTAATCGTCCACGAGCAGGCCCTCGTAGCCGTGCGGGGTTCCGTCCCACTCTTTCCAATCGTAGGTCATGCCATTCGGGCCATGGCCTTGAAAGCCGCCCTGCTCATAGGCGCGCAGCAGCGGGAACAGAATGGCGTCGGCCTCCTGGCGACGCCCCAACTTATACAGGGCCTGGAGGGTGTAGTAGACATAGCAGCCGGTGGCGCCGCCGTTGATGTATATCTGGAAGCCGTCGGAGCCGTCCTTTTTGAGTGGCGCGCCCCAGCGCGGGTTGTGCACCATGTAGTCTTCCTGGCGAATGGGAATCAGGTTGCCGGGCAGGCCGTACTCAAAATGCGTGTAGCCCACCTCTTTCATCTTGGCGAGCATACGGTCCATGATCTGATTGGCTTTGTCCCTGGGAACCAACCCATAGGTGATCGCCATGCCATTCACGAAAGTGAAGTAGTAGTCGTGCAGCTTGCCGTCCTCGCTCTTCCAGCCGGCCAGGACTCCTGTTGCCGGGTCGTAAAACGTATCGAAATAGACCGACCGCAGCTTTTCGGCGCGCGCGGAATATCGTGCAGCATCTTGCGGCAGGTTGGCGCGCCGCGCCATTTCCGCCATTCCCAGCAAAGCATGGTAGGCGAGGGCGTTGGAGTACGCATCGTAGTGGCCAAACCCGATATTGTCCCACCAGTTGGAAGTGTGCTTGGGGTATTGCCGGTAATCGTAGATGCCGGCGTTGCCGTTTGATACATCCACCAGCAGTCCATCGCCCTTTGGGTCGGAGGCGAGCATTTTCGTCGCCCAGTCCCTTACCGCGGCATAGTTCTTCTTAAGCCACGCGTCATCCCCGCTCGAGCGCACGTAATCCGACGCGGCGATCAGGAGCGAGGGATACGTGTCGAGCGAATTGGCCGGGTTTTCAGGATCGTTATGGTAGGCGATGCCGTAGGCATGGGCGCCGCTCAGGTAGTGGTCCAGCGTTTGGCGAATCAGGTCATTCGCGGTCAGGCCGGGGGCAAGCGTGGGAGTGCGCGCGGCCATGGAGGAGTAAAGGAAAACCGTGAACGCGCAGGCGTCGCTGGCGGCGTGATTGGCCAGCAGGCGCCGGCGGGGACTTAATTGAAAAATATTGAGCCAGTTGCGGCGAAAGCCGTCAAACCGCGGGTCCCGCTCGATTCCCGGCACGGGAGGATAAATTGCGACGACATCGAAGGTGTAATCCAACTGGGGCAGGGAAGCGGTGGCAGGGGGAATGGTCACTTTCACATAGGCCTGGTCGCCTTCCTGGTAATTCAAGTTATTGTCCCAGGTGAAGAAGCGTTGGGCGTCGTAACCGAGCGCCAGTCCGTTGCCTTGACTGGACGTAATGCGGAAAGTGCCGTGGTCTGGCAGGTGAAGAAGCGCCGGCAGGCGCACGCTGCCATCATCATTCATCAGGCCGAGGAGCGTGGGGTGGTCGTCGAAGGAATTGAAATTCAGCACCAGCGGCGGCGGTGGGTTCCCGGGAGAGAAGGAAGAATGCAGACGGATCTGCTTTGCCGAAAATTCGAAGGTCCAGGCTGCCGGTGCGCCTGCCGGGGCTCCCGCCGCGCGGTATTCGAACTTGAACCCATCGCGTCGTAACTCGTATTTGGTTCTCGGTGCGCCGGGGTGGCGAAGCGGACTCAGGCTAAGCTTGTTCTTTCCCAAAGAGTCCACGGCCAGCGCCGCGAAGGCTGGCTGGTCAGGCTCGAGTTCAACGCGCAGGAAAGGCGATTGATACTGCGGCGCGGAAACGGGCTCCTGCGCCGCGGCGAGTGAGAGCGCCATGAGTGCAGGCACGAGATAGCGCAACAATCGGATGCGAAGGCAGTACAATTTCGTGATAACTCCCTTTCTTTTCAATGACTCATCCAGAAAATAAGTTAAGTTATTTGTTTTCAGCAACTCATCCAGAGCACTTTTTTTCCCGCTTTGTTTTCAATAAGTCATCCAGAGCAATCTTCATTTTTAACATCTTTAATTGTTGTGCAGCCCGACGCTGAAATCTGTGAGTTTAAGCTCTTTATTTCTAGTGAGTTGAGATTTCACGTCAACCCTCCAAATCTCCCCAATCGTCCTGTAACACCTTTTATGGCCATAAGGTTACAAGGATCACTCGATGTTGGTGCCATTTCCCGACCTTCCAACCGGGCCATAATCCCGTTAACCTTTGCTGCCCGTCGGTACTTTCCGCGAGCGTGGTGCAGATCGATCGTCCCGGTCCGCGGCTCGTGGGCTTAACCACCGGAGGCGAGCCTCACCATGTAGTATACACTCGATCATGACCCGGGTCAAGGATAAATTGGGCCTACAATTTAAAGCCTATAGATAAATGGAGAGTGCCGGGCAGCAACCGTAGCGCGGACCTTCGTCGTGGAGGTCCGCGGTTCTTCAAATGCACCCTTCCCCATCGTGGGCAGGCGCGAGTTTTTGAGTTTTGTGAACCCCGCACGGGAAGAGCCGCGGACCCCAAAAACGGGGGTCCGCGCTACGGGCGACTGCTTCTCCGTGACCGCTGTGCCTCTGCCGTGAAATCATTTCTTGACAATAAACGTGCGAAGCCGGTATTCATTCACTGGCCCGCCAAATTGGACCTGTGGTCTTGTCTTAATCTGTTCAGGCCGCCGCACAATATCAAACATGGAGAGGAATGATGAATAAATTTGTTTCGGGAAGAGTTTTATGGGGGTTTATCTTCATCTTGCTTTTGTCGGCGAATTCTCGCCTTTTCGCCACCGGAATATCTATTTTCAATGTAAAGGACTATGGCGCGACCGGAGTCAGAACTGATAACGCGACCCCGTCCATTCAAAAAGCCATTGACGCCTGCGCCCAGGCGGGCGGAGGCATGGTTTACCTCCCCCCCGGCGAATACACCTCCGGAACCCTCCACCTGCGCAGTCACGTCCGCTTCCACATCGAGGGCGGCGCCACGCTCTATGCCTCCAAGGACATGAGTCTGTTTGCCGGCCAGGCGATCGCTTCCAAAACCGCGTTGCTATTTGCCGATCATGTCGATGACGTCACCCTGGAAGGGCGCGGCACCGTGGATGGCCAGGGCGCTTACGTGTGGAAAATTGATGATCTGGACGATCCCTTTGTGCGTTCGTCGAAAAACCTGATGCGGTCGATGGGCAAATCCCTGCTGCGTGCGTTCCCCGAGGGCTACCCCGATCGGAAGATTTATCCCCACCTGGTCTGGATGGGGGAGAGCACCAACATTCGCATCACCGGCCTTTCGTTTATCAATTCGCCGACGTGGACCATGGGGTTCTACGGGGTGGAACGCATGGTGATCGACGGCATCTACTGCTACACCAAGCCCAACGATGCGGTGTGGGCCGATGGCATTGACATGGACGGCTGCAAGGATGTGCATATTTCGAACAGCAGCATCACCACGGGCGACGATTGCATCGTCTTTGTTTCGGGCGATTTCTGGGGGCCGGGCCGCACGTGCGAGAACATTACCATCACCAATTGCCGGCTCTCCGCCTCCGCCAATGCAATCAAGTTCAGCGAAGGCAACGTTAAGGGCGTCCGCCACGTGGCCATTGATAATTGCGTCATCAATGATGACAGTTCGGGTTTTTCCTTTGCCGCCGCTGACGGGGGTTTTGTCGATGATGTGGTGATTTCCAACGTGACGATCAATTCGCGCCGCTTTGACTGGTTTTGGGGCCAGGGAGGATTCATGGGCTTCACCCTCAAGAGCCGCGAAGAGTATGGGGGAAAGCCCGTCGCCAAAGGCAACCCTGCTCCGGGCTCGATTCACAACATCGTGTTCCGGAATATTATTGTCCACTCCGTCGGCCGCGCCCACATTGAAGGCCATCCCAGCAGTTATATTGACGGCCTTACCCTCGAAAACATCAAGTTCTTCATCGGCACCGATCCCAAGGCGCCCTTTGATTGGACCACCAATGCCATGCAGATTCGTTGGGTGAGGAATCTGAAGCTTAAGGATATCGAAATTCATTGGGGAGAGCCTGCGGTGGATAAGTGGCAAAGCGCCATCTCGATTGAGGATGGCGAGGGAGTGGAAATCGACGGTTTCAACGGCCGGCAGGCCTGGGTGGGCCGCGACGTCCCGGCCATCGCTTTGAAGAACGTCAGTGACGTGATGATTCGCGATTCCAAAGCGCCGGAAGGTACGGCGACCTTCCTTAAGATCACGGGCCCTGCGAGCCACGACATCAGCCTTTTCGGGAACGATTTGCGCAAAGCCAAGGTGCCGGTTCAACTCGACCCTGATGTCGAGAAAAATGCCGTGCAAACTCTGGATAACTTTATGCCGACGCCGTAACCAGGCGTGAAGTAAACGTGGGATAAGCACGTAGGTGTAGCGCGGACCCCCCGTCTTTGGGGCCCGCGGCTCTTCTATATCACCCCCGCGGAACCTAAGAGCAAGCAATGAGTTCGTATGTTGATAATAGTATTGTGGGGATGTTGTTAAAGCATATAAGCTGCAGAGTAGTTCCAATAGGCGGAACAACTCTGCAATGCAAGCTCGTAATTTCTTGTTTTTTTAGCAAACATTTTGTCGATTACAAGACCCCTCATCCGGCCTCGTCCCTCGGCCACCTTCTCCCCAAGGGAGAAGGAAAGGTATTTCCTACCCTCTCCCGTGGGGAGAGGGTGGCGGTCATGCGCCGCCGGGTGAGGGGACAGTTCACCGATTTTGGTTGCGGCACCGCCGCGCTGCGTTACCCCGCTGTTTCGCCGCACTGTGCTCAATTACCGGAATGCCTCGCGGCTGGCGCGGCGGGCGAGGGCGCGCGACGCCCCTGCGGCGCGCACGGAAACGGGCGCCATCGCGGTTTCCTGCGCCGGCTCTTCCTCATGGCGCACCAGGGCGCCCTGGTCCTCTTTTGCGAAAATCAGCTTTCCCAGAGCAGCGTCGAAATCCACCGTAATCAAGTCGCCGAGCTGAATCTGGTCGGTGGCCAGCAGGTTGGAAATCGGGAAGACCATGTGCCGCTCGATGGAGCGCTTCAGGTGACGCGCGCCGAACTTGATGTCGGTGCCCTCGCGCAGAATGAAGTCACGCGCCGGCGTCGTGCAATGAAACACAAACTGCCGCCCATCGGTGGCGTTGATGATGCGCTGTTGCACTCGATCGAGTTCGATATCCAGGATCTTCTCCAGGTTCTCGCGGGTGAGGGCGCGGAAGACAATGACCTTGTCGATGCGGTTCATGAATTCCGGTGAGAATTTGCGCCGCGCCGCCTCCCTGGCCGCCTTGTAAATCTTCTGGTCCAATTCCTCATCTTCCTCGCTGCGCTTGGAATTAAAGCCCATGCCGCCGCTCATCAGGTTCATGACTTCGTGCGAGCCCAGGTTGGAAGTGAGGAAAATCATGGTGCGGGAAAAATCCACGCGCCGGTTGTCCCCCAGGGTCAGGGTTCCCTTGTCCAGAATGCCCAGCAGGAGCTGCCAGAGCGCGTCGGAGGCCTTTTCGATTTCGTCAAACAGGACCAGCGAGAGTTTGATTTTCTCGGTGTGGTTCTGATCGAGCACCTCCTGGGTGATGAGCGGCTGGGTCTCGCGGTGGCCGAGGTAACCGGGCGGTGAACCGATGAGCTTGGCGATTTCGTGGCTGTGCTGGAACTCCGCGCAATCCACCTTCACAAACGCCCGCGGCTTGTCAAACAGCGCGTCGGCGGTGGCTTCCACCAGACGCGTTTTGCCGGAACCCGTGGGACCGAGGAAAAGCAGATTGACCACCGGGCGGCCGGGGGTGGAAAGCCCGGCGCGAAAGACCTGGTAAACGCGCGCCAGGCGGCGAACCGCGCGGTCCTGCCCCACCACTTGCGCGCGCAGGGCTTTTTCGAATTCACGAACCTCCGGGCTGTTTTGACTTGGATCCAGAATGGTTTGGCGTGCGCCCATAATCATCCTCCCTTGGTCTTCACGTGGCGAAACTCGGCATCTTCATCTTCCGTAGCTCATGCAATTTAACGTCCAACGTTGCGCGAAGCAGCTTCAGCCCGGCTATCAAATGGGCTGACAATTCGCGGTCTTTCGTCAAGTCCAGCAAGGGTAAAGGCAAATCCACAAGGTCCATATGAAGATTCCGAATCGCTGCGAGCAGGTCGCGTAGGTATCGCGAGTCGTGCTCGAAAGGTTGAACCACGTTGCGCGAAGTCTTTTCGCGCAATTCCTTCCAGTCAATCCGTAGAAAAGGATGTTTGGATGCGATTCCCCTGACGACGTCATCGTTAATCCGCGGCCTACGTCCCAGGCACGCGAGATGGAGTTGCCGGACGCGCCCTTCCTGGCGCACGTTGTGGACCAGGTAATATGAATCACCGCGTTTGCGAATAAAGGCCATACCGTTTGCCCGGCCCGTTCTGGAAACAACCCCGCCCGGCGCCGCCGGGTGCTTTTCCCGGAGGGCAGCCGGTCTCCTTCCCCCCCGTAGTGGTAAACATGCCACTACACTCCACTGGATGCAAGACGATTATTTTGGTTGCCGTCATAAAAGATTTTTTTAGTTGGTTGTTTCGAAGTTGGGCAATGCCCCAAATCTACCCAATGCGGGACTCTACAGTACCAAGCGGCTATTTCTTCGAGTTATGAAACAGTTTACGCTTATGCTTTCTGATTATCTCTATGTGAAAGCTTTTGAGGCGCAGAGAACACGGGGAGCCCGTTTAGGGTTAGGGTTCGGGCGCGGTCGAAATTCGGTCAGCGACGCCGATCGGCGGACCAGCCAATTTCCGCGCTGTGAGGCCAGCCAACTTGGCGTGGCGCGCCGATTTCATTCGGGGCCGAGTGGCGACGTGTTATACTTTTGGGGCTTGAGGGCTGCGGCTCGCGCATTCGGCGGGCGGCATGCAATTCCAAACCTCCGGGGGACAAGCTGGAGAGTAACCCATGGCCGTTAACAATTATGAACATGTTTGGCACAACGGAAAATTCATTCCCTGGCGGGAAGCCACCATCCATGTCTCCGCGCATGTGGTCCACTATGCCTCCTCCCTGTTTGAAGGGATTCGCTGCTATGACACGCCGCAGGGGCCGGCGATTTTCCGCCTGAAGGAGCACACCGACCGGCTGGTGAATTCCGCCAAAATCTATCGCATGGATTTGCCCTACACGCGCGAGCAACTGGCGCAGGCCATGGTGGAGTTGGTGCGCGTCAACAATGTCAAGCATTGCTACCTCCGCCCCGTGGCGTTTCGCGGCGAAGGGGAAATGGGCGTCAACCCCCTGAAGAATCCCATTGAGGTTTATATCCTGGCGTGGGCCTGGGGCAAATACCTGGGCGATGAAGCGCTGCGCAATGGCGTGGATGTGTGCGTCTCCTCCTGGCAGCGGATTGCCCCCAATACTTTGCCGGCCATGGCCAAAGCGGCCGCCAATTACATGAATTCGCAGCTCATCAAGATGGAAGCCATCACCAACGGCTACACGGAGGGCATTTCCCTTGATACCAGCGGCCACGTCAGCGAAGGCAGCGGGGAGAACATTTTTGTAATTCGCGACGGCAGGATCTATACTCCCCCCATCTCCGCTTCCGTGCTGCCGGGCATTACGCGCGATTCGGTGGTCACCCTCGCGCTCGATCTGGGCTTTCAATTGAGCGAGCAGAACATCTCGCGCGAACTGCTCTACATTGCCGATGAGGTCTTCTTCACCGGAACCGCCGCGGAAATCACCCCCATCCGTTCGGTTGACCGCATCGTGGTAGGCAAGGGCCAGCCCGGGCCGGTCACGCGCACCTTGCAGGAACGCTTCCTGGCCATCGTGCAGGGGCAAGCGGAAGATAAGTATGGGTGGTTGACCTTGTGCAACCAGCCCGTGGCGGCAGGGCACTAAAAACAATAGTGAATAGTAGATAGTGAAGAGTAAATAGTGAAGAGTAAATAGTGAATGGTTGTTTGTGAGGGTTTGAGATGGCAAATACCGCCGACGGCGTGAACATTGACACCCTGCTGCGGACCGCCTGTGAGAACAAAGCCTCCGACTTGCACCTGAAAGTTGGAAACTATCCCTACCTCCGTGTGGATGGCGACCTTCATGCCCTCACCCAGTACTCGCGCATCTCGAGCGAGGACATGCTGAACATGGCCTTCAGCATGATGACCAACCGGCAGAAGCAGAAATTCAAGGAAAACGCCGAACTCGACATGGCTTACGGGGTGGCAGGCCTGGGCCGCTTTCGCGTCAACGTCTTCCAGCAGCGGGGCAACGTGGGCATGGTGCTGCGCGTCATTCCCACCAAAATCCGCACCCTGGAGGAGCTCCTGCTGCCCCACGTGATGGACAAGATCTGCCACGAAAAACGCGGACTGGTGCTGGTGACGGGGACGACGGGAAGCGGCAAGTCCACGACCCTGGCCGCCATGGTGGACCGCATCAATTCCACCCGCACTGACCACGTCATTACCATTGAAGATCCCATCGAGTTCCTGCACCGCGACAAGAAAGGTTTCGTGAACCAGCGCGAAGTGGAAGTGGATACCCCGAGTTTCGGAAGCGCCCTGCGCGCCGCCCTCCGCCAGGACCCCGACGTCATTCTGGTGGGCGAAATGCGCGATCATGAAACCATTCAGACGGCGCTCATGGCCGCGGAAACCGGCCACATGGTATTTTCCACCTTGCACACCACGGACGCCCCGGAGACCATCCAGCGCATTATTGCGGTTTTCCCGCCGCCCGAACAAAAGCAGATCCGCTTGCAGCTCGCCAGCACCCTGAAGGCAATCATCTCCCAGCGCCTGGTGCGCAAGGCGGACGGCATTGGGCGCGCTCCCGCCGTGGAGGTGCTGATTGCCACCGAATATATCCGCGATTGCATCATCAACCCTGACAAGACCCGGTTGATTCACGACGCCATCGCCTCGGGCACCTCGCAATACTCCATGCAGACCTTTGACCAGTCTCTTTATGAGCTGTACACCCAGGGATTGATTACGCTGGATGAAGCCTTGGCCAATTCCACCAACCCCGACGAGTTCAAACTGCGCATCGCCGGCATCAGCAACACGGCCGAGGCCGCCCGCCAGGAGATGGAGAAGGTCAGCCAGGTTGAGCGGTTTGCGAAAAAATAAGCAGGCCCCGCCTTCGGGCCGAGCCCCCCAGCCCGCAACGGGAGCGAAGAACCCTACGGCGGGCGCAGCCCCGCCTGACCCGCTCGCGGCGGCGTTCCGCATGCTGGCGCGCCGTCCTTATGCCATCGCCGAGATGCGGCGGGCCCTGGAAAGAAAATTCCCCCAAAATGAACAGGTGCCCGCGGCCATCGCCCGCCTGCGCGAGCTGGGCTACCTCGACGATCGCAAATTCGCCGAGCAGTTCGCCTATTCGCTCGCCCAGAATCGCGCCTTCGGGCCCCACCGCCTGCGCCGCGAGCTGAAAGCCCGGCTGGTGAACTACCAGGAAATCGAGGCGGCGGTGAATCATGCCTATCAGGAAACCCCCGCTCCCTCGATCCTGGAACAGGCGCTGGCCAAGAAACTCCGCACCCTGCGCCTGCCGCTGACGCGCGCGAAGTTCCATTCTCTCTGCCAAAGCCTCATGCGCCTGGGATTCAACGCCGGTGATATCATAAAAGCCGTGCGCGCGCGGCCGGAACTAACTCCCGTCGCCGCGGACTTCGAACCGGTTGACTTGGAGGCGTCGGGCGAGGAACCAGAAGCGGAGCATTCTTAGAGCTTTTGACCCATCGTGGCGAATTTATATTGAATGGGGTCTTTCTCTGTGTCCTCTGTGTTTTAAGAACGTTCACACAGAAGATACGGAGTAACTCTGCGATCTCTGTGTTGAAGCTTTTCCGAAGAGCAAAGGATACAGACATCTCATGCAATCGAACGAAATCCGGACCAAGTTTCTTGAGTTTTTCGCCCAGCGAGGACATAGGGTTGTAAGTTCGTCGTCGCTCGTACCGGCGAATGATCCGACCCTGCTGTTTTCCAACGCCGGTATGAACCAATTTAAGGACGTGTTTCTGGGCCGCGAGCGCCGCGATTATTCGCGCGCCACGACCTCGCAGAAGTGCGTGCGCGCGGGCGGCAAGCACAACGACCTTGAGCAGGTGGGCCGCACCACCCGTCACCACACGTTTTTTGAAATGCTCGGCAACTTCTCTTTCGGCGATTATTTCAAGAAGGAAGCTATTCCCTGGGCGTGGGAATTGATCACCAAGGAATTTGCCATCCCGAGCGATAAGCTTTACGTGACGATTTTTGAAGGCAAGAACACTGCACAGGCCGACATCCCCCGCGATGACGAAGCCTACGAGTGCTGGCGCGCCCTGGGAGTCCCTGCTGACCGCATCTTCGCGCTTGGCATGAAGGACAATTTCTGGCAAATGGGCGAGACGGGACCCTGCGGACCGTGCTCGGAGATTCATTACGATATGGGCATTGCCGCGAGCGACTTGGGTCATGAGGACTGCAAATTCCCTTGCGACTGCGGCCGCTACGTCGAGTTGTGGAACCTTGTCTTCATGCAGTTCAACCGCGACGAGCAGGGCGTGATGGCGCCGCTGCCCAGGCCCTCCATTGATACGGGCGCCGGTCTGGAGCGCCTGGCCGCGGTGCTGCAAGGTAAACTCTCCAACTTTGACACCGATCTGTTCCGGCCACTCATTGAAGAAGCCGCGACTCTGGCCAATGTCGAATACGGCGCGAACCACGATGCCGACGTTTCCATGCGCATCATCGCCGACCACGCCCGCTCTGCCACGTTCCTGATTTCCGACGGCGTGCTGCCCTCCAACGAAGGCCGCGGCTACGTTCTGCGCCTGATTATGCGCCGCGCCCTCTACCACGGCCAGACGCTCGGCCTGAATGAGCCGTTCCTTTACAAGATCAGCAGCCGCGTCGTGGACATGATGAAGGATGCGTATCCGGAACTTGTCCAAACCGCACCGCATGTCGCCAAGGCAATAAAGATAGAGGAAGAACGGTATGCGCAGACGACGGCCATTGCGCTCCAACGTCTTAATGAGAGGAACGTGTACTTTGTACTAGGTGGCCAGGCATATGAGATGCGTTTCGACAGCTGGAAACGGCTCGCCTCAACTGGGAAACGCTATTCTGATGCCGAAGTGAAAATGCTTTCCCAAAAGAGTCATGTATCGCATGTCCACGAAGCGCCGCTGGCTTGGATTTCTGGCGAAGATGCCTTTGAGTTGCACGACACATACGGAATGAGGCCTGATTTCGTTGGTGATTTGGTACGGGACTGCACCCTGGCAATTGACGAATTCGATTACCAAATCATGGTAGACCGTCGGGGATACGATGACAGGATGGCACTCCAGCGCGAGCGTGCCCGGGCGTCGTGGAAAGGCGCGGAGAAGAAAGTTGCCTCGCCGGTGTTTCTGAAGCTTGCCGAGGATGGGAAGACGGTTTTTGATGGGTACGCACAGACGACTTCGAACGACTGCCGGATTATGGCGCTGGTCGTCAACGGCGAAACGGTGGGCGATGTGCCGGCTGGCGCCAAGGTTGAAATTATCCTTGACCACACTCCGTTCTACGCCGAGTCGGGTGGGCAGGTGGGCGACACGGGTCATCTGACTGCGCCGGGAACGGACCACGAAGTCGCGCACGTTCAAAATACCTATCAACCGGTGAGCGGGTTAATCGTCCACAAGGCCGTAGCGCGCGAGGCGCTGCGGATGGGAGACATGGTTAACGCCTTGGTGGATGCGGAACGGCGGGATGCGACGCGGCGCAATCATACGGCCACACACCTTTTGCACGCGGCCCTGAGAAAGACGCTGGGGACGCATGTGAAACAAGCGGGATCCTTGGTGGCGCCCGACCGCTTGCGCTTCGACTTCACCCATTACACCGGACTGGGTGAGCAGGACGTGCTCGACATCGAAGACTTGGTGAACGGGGAAGTCCTCAAGAACGAAGAGGTCATGACCACGGTCATGGACCTCGACACGGCGGTGAACACTGGAGCCATGGCGCTGTTTGGAGAGAAGTATGCGGACCATGTGCGCGTGCTCACGATCGATAACTTTTCGAAAGAGCTTTGTGGAGGCACGCATGTGCGCCGCACGGGTGACATCGGCCTCTTCAAGATTGTTTCCGAGGGCAGCGTGGCGGCGGGCACACGTCGCATTGAGGCGTTGACAGGCCTTGGTGTGCTCGGATACTTGCGGCAAGAAAACCAGACGTTGACGCAAGCTTCGCAGGCGTTGCGCTCCAAGCCTGACGAAATAATCGAGGCCATCGAGAAGCTCACCGAGAGTGAAAAGAAGCTTCGCAAGGAACTGGAAGCGCAGCAGATGAAGCGTGCCGTGTCCGCTGCCGGCGACCTTGTGCAGCAGGCGCGCGAGATCAAAGGCGTGCGCGTCATCGCGGCGCGTGTGGAGGTGACGGACCGCTCCGCCATGCGCCAGATGATTGATGATTTGCGCGGCAAGATTCAATCCGGTGTGATCGTGCTGGGGAGCGTGGCGGAGGGAAGGGTTTCACTTATCGCCGCGGTCACCAAGGATCTTACCGCCCGGCTCGACGCGGGCAAGATCGTAAAACAGGCGGCGGCCTACGTGGAAGGCTCAGGCGGCGGGCGCAAAGACCTGGCGGAAGCCGGCGGCAAGAATCCCGCCAAGCTCGATGAGTCCATCCAGGCCGTCCCCGGTATCATTGAACAAATGTTGTAGGCGCAACCCAATAGAGGCTTCACCACAGAGACACTGAGATCACGGAGGAATCACAGAGAAAGATCGGAGCGCAGAGGTCACAGAGAAATTCGGCGAGGATTGCAAGATCGGCGCACAGTGGAAGAAGTTGGCCCTTTCTAGAGAGCGGTTGTTGGGGCTGCTTCGGCGATGTATCATGGAATTAGAAGGGCACGACCTGGAGGCGAGTGTGGGTTCAGCTAAAGAAGAAGTTCGCAGGATTCTCGATATAATTCCAGATAATGCATCCTTTGAAGACATCCAATATCACATCTACGTGCGAGAAAAGATCGAGCGCGGCTTGGAGGATGTGAAGGAGGGCAAATTGCTCAGCCAGGAAGAGGTGGAGCAAAGGATGCGCCAATGGATCGGCGAGTAATCTGGACCGAAACCGCTTGGAGCGACCTCGAACAGGTCATTAGCTACATCGCAAGAGATTCTGCCCGCTATGCCGCATCATTTGCTCGCGAAGCGCGTGACGCATCACGTTCCCTACGCCGGTTTGCAGAACGCGGCCGGACTGTGCCGGAACTCGGCCAGCCGGACGTCCGGGAGATTTTCGTTCGGAGTTACCGTCTTATCTATTCCATTGCGGACGATATTATCTACATTCTTGGGCTGATCCACGGCGCCCGCGACTTAGGCGCCGTTTGGGAACGCGAAAAGCGTTCAGGAGATTAGCCATAATCTCTGTCGAGTAGAACAGCCGCGCATTTCTCTGTGAGCCTCTGTGCCTCTGTGGTGAATCCTTTCTTTGCACATGGTAGAGCGGCTTCGACCCCCCGGGAAGAACGGGGTTTATTTCTTGTTGCGCGATGTGACCTGGAGCGAATCCGGACGAAGCTGGCTGAGTTCGATTTTATTTCCGTCGGGGTCTTTGATGAAATAGAGCAGGGTATTATCCGCCTGAACCTTTTTCGCTTTTTCGAAGGCATCGCCGGGCAGGGGATATCCCCGATCCTTGAGGGCGGTCAAAGTGGCCTGCAAATCCTTTACGAAGAACCCCAGGTGATTGACGGTTGTGGGCGGGACCGAAGACGCGGCTATTTTCCCCGGGAAAAGTTCCACGTAGGTATCCGTATCCGCCACGCGCAGATAGATCAGATAAGGCTTCCCATCCGGGGAATTCAGCCGGAAAGCTTCCTTAAGTCCGAGCTGATCGATATAAAAGTGCAGCGCCGGCCGGACGTCGGAAATTGCCAGGGCGACGTGGCCTAGCGACTCCACAACCGGCGGGCGGGAATCGACGCCGAAGGCGAGGATCCCGGGCGACGCCAGCACGCAGGCCAAGAAGAACATTGATATTCGTTTCATTTTTGCCTCCCTCACCGCCGGACTAAAGTTTCCGCACAAATTCCGCCAAATCGCGAAGCCTTGCCATCAGCGGTTTGAAGCGGCGCAACTCGAGGGAATTGGCCCCATCGGAGAGCGCCCGGGAGGGATTATTATGAACTTCCAGGAACAGTCCATTCACTCCCGCCGCCACGCCGGCGCGGGCCAGCGTTTCAATATATTGAGGCTGGCCGCCGCTGCGGTTGCCTTCTCCGCCGGGAAGCTGCAAGGAATGGGTGACGTCGAGGATCACGGGCGCCCCAAACTCTTTCATCACCGCCAGGCCCCGCATATCGACCACCAGGTTGTTGTAGCCAAAGCTCGCGCCGCGTTCCGTCACTAGAATGCGATTATTCCCCGTACTTCGGACCTTTTCAAGGGCATGGCGAATGTCCCAGGGAGATAGGAATTGGCCTTTCTTGATGTTGACCACGGCGCCGGAGCGGCCCGCCTCGACCAGCAGATCCGTCTGACGCGAAAGGAAGGCGGGAATCTGGAGAATGTCGCAGACTTCCGCCGCGGCCTGTACCTGCCCGGCCTCGTGAACGTCGGTGAGAATGGGGATATCCAGCTCCCGCTTGATGCGGGCCAGAATCTCCAGTCCCCGCTCCATCCCCGGGCCGCGATAGGAGCCGAGCGACGTCCGGTTGGCTTTATCGAACGAGGCTTTGAAGATGTAAGGAATCCGCAACTCGCGCGCCAGAGTGGAAAGGCGCTCGGCCATTTTGAATGCATGCGCTTCGCTTTCGATAACGCACGGGCCGGCGATCACCGCCAGAGGCTGCCCCTCTCCGATTTTCAGCTTGCCCACTTGCACTGCACGATTCATGGATTTATTCTCGCCCAAGAGGATTGCGGCCGGTAGTTTGAGTGCCGTGGCCGTCCCGGCCATGCCGGGGCACGGGCGGGACGCCCGTGGCACATTGCAGTGCTGAGCTTTCGCTCAGCCTGTGCCGACCTCAAGGTCGGCGCCACACTGACGTGCCATGGCCGACCTGCACCAAATTACTCCTTAAGAGTTCGAACCGCCCGCTTCCCGGGCGGCGATCCCGGCTTCCGTTGTTCCCGGGAAAGAAATCCGCGCTGGGGATTCGGCGGTCGCGCCGGCACGATGCGATTTCAACCGCTGAAGGCGGTAGTCGTGCGCGGCGGTGACGAAGGCCGTGAAGAGCGGATGGGGCTCGAGCGGCCGGGACTTGAATTCTGGGTGGAACTGGCAGCCCAGAAACCACGGATGATCGCGAACTTCTACAATCTCCACATAGGTGTTATCGGGGGTCATTCCGGTCAGTTGCAAGCCGCTCGCCACCAGGGTGTCTTCGTACTCACGGTTGAACTCATAGCGGTGGCGGTGGCGCTCGGAGATTTCGAGCGTGCCGTAGGCCTGATGAGCGAACGATCCGGGCTTCAAACGGGCAGTCCACGCGCCCAGGCGCATGGTTCCTCCCAGGTCGTCCACGTGGCGCAATTCCCGCAATTTGTAAATCACCCGATGGGGTGTGGAGGGGTCAAACTCCGAGCTGTCGGCCCCGGCAAGGCCGCACACGTTGCGGGCGTATTCGATGACCGCGCACTGCATGCCCAGGCAGATGCCAAAGTAGGGAATCTTGCGGGTGCGGGCAAACTCAATTCCCTTCAGCATCCCCAGGATCCCGCGCCGGCCGAATCCTCCCGGCACCAGGATGGCATCCAGCCCGCGCAATTGCTCCTCGATCGCTTCGCCTTCCAATCCCTCCGCCTCCACCCAGGAGATGTTCACTTTTAACTGGCGCGCGATGCCGCCGTGGAAGAGCGCCTCATTCAGGCTTTTGTAGGAATCCTGGTAGCCCACATACTTGCCGACAATGCCGATGTGGACCTCATCCAGGGGGTGATGGATCTTTTCGATGAGGTCCACCCAAGGCTGCATGTTGCGCTCGCTGGCGGGCAGCTTCAAACAGCGCTGAATCTGCGTGTCCAGCCCCTCATTCGCGAGCTGTATGGGAACTTCATAGATATTTCCCACATCCTTGGCGGTGATGACGGCCTCTTCCGGAACGCTGCAAAACAGCGCGATCTTTTCCTTGATCTCCTGCGACAGAAAGTGGTCCGTGCGGCACAGCAGGATATCCGGCTGGATGCCGATTTCTCGCAGTTCCTTGACCGAATGCTGCGTAGGCTTGGTCTTCAGTTCGCCGGCCACACCGATGAAGGGAACCAGGGTAAGGTGCACGAACAGCACGTTATCGCGCCCCTTTTCCTGGCGCATCTGCCGGATCGCTTCCAAGAAGGGCAGCGATTCAATGTCGCCCACCGTGCCCCCCACTTCCACGATCACTACATCCACGTCGGTGGCCACCTTCTGAATGGCCCCCTTGATTTCGTTGGTGACGTGGGGAATCACCTGCACGGTTTTGCCCAGGTAGTCGCCGCGCCGCTCCTTGGTGATGATGATTTCGTAGATGCGGCCCGCCGTGCAGTTGTTCTCTTTGCGCATGCGGGCGCGGGTAAAGCGTTCGTAGTGCCCCAGGTCGAGGTCGGTTTCGGCCCCGTCATCGGTCACGAACACCTCGCCGTGCTGAAACGGACTCATGGTGCCGGGATCAACATTCAGGTAGGGATCGAATTTCAGCAGCGAGACCTTGAACCCGCGCGCCTCGAGCAAAGCGCCCATCGAAGCCGAGGCCAACCCCTTTCCCAGCGAACTGACCACACCTCCGGTCACAAAGATATATTTGGCACCCATACGCCTCCATAAATTGTGGGCTCGGATTGTAAATCCGGTATATCAGCATGCTCTGCGGCCTGCGATGCCGGGTGCACGCAGCCTTTATTAGGAATTGCACATGTACCGAAGTTGATGATGGGTCGGAAGGAATCGGTACGAACAAGTATCCATCAGTTCGCCCGTCACGTCAATGGCAAATTGCCCGCAAATTGCCAGCGTAAAATGCCTGCGCTTTTTTCCACGGGTGATGGATGGAAAAGTCGGTGAATGGCTGCGTATATCTTCTTTCCAGAATGGCGCAATGGGGCTTAGGGGCGGCGGAATATTGTCCGATGGCTTCGGGACGGCGCCCAAGCGCCCGTCCGGGGAGGGATAAACTCCAGGCTGCCCGAAATTGAGTGGCCGGCTCCAGCTTGATGGATGAGGCCGTTTTGTCCGATGTTGCTTCCCCTGGGCGGCCGGGCGGAAGGTTCCGGTCAGGAACTGCCCACTGTCCCGATGAGCGGAAGGAGCCGCGCGAGTGTGAAGATATTGTCCCCCGAGGCCGCAAAGGCGACATTTTGACACTGCCGCAGTCCGGGCATAATCTGCAAAACTTCGCGAACCATTGCGAGGTCATCTTGCGCCAGTGCCCAAACCGTAATTTTAACAATTTGGATAATTCTGAAATTTACTCTCCGCAACAAATTCAAATTGAGACTTCACCATTCCCCGCGCGGTGCCACAACCGCCGATGAAGTGTGCTAGAATCTTTTGAGGAGTAGGATTGGAATAAGGAGCTGCATCCGCGAAGGGGCGGCTTGAGTTCTTTCCCAGAGGGCTGCTGCCATGACAGCTCTTTCACTGCGCCGCGTTTTCCTGCTGGGGGTGATCGTGCTGGCCCTGGCGGGTCTGGCGGCCACGCAGGTGCAGTCCCGTTCGGATGACCAGAAGCCGGGCACTCTGCCGCCCGGTGAGCAAGAGGGCTCGCATGTGACGGTGCGCACGCCTCCCCTCCACGTTCCTCCGCTTCTGGTTGATGTGAACATGGTGGTGGTGAATGTGACCGTCACGGATCCATTCGATCGGATCGTGACCGGTCTCGACCAGGAGAACTTCCAGGTTTACGACGAAAAGGTGGAGCAGAAAATTGTCGCCTTCTCGACGGAAGACGCGCCCATTTCCGTGGGCATGATCTTCGATTGCAGCGGTTCGATGGGCGATAAGATCCAGAAGTCCAAGGAAGCAGCCCTTCAGTTCTTCAAGACATCCAACCCCCAGGATGAGTTTATGCTCATCAGCTTTTCGGACCGGCCGGACCTCATTTCGGGCTTCACCGCCAAGTACGAGAATTTGCAGGAACGGTTGTTGACGGTAAAATCCGGGGGGAGGACGGCGTTGCTCGACGCAATTTACCTGGGCCTCAGTGAAATGAAGAAGGCTACAACCAACCGTCGCGCGCTCCTGGTCATCTCCGACGGGGGTGACAACCATAGCCGCTACACGGAGAATGACATCAAGCGCGCCGTCAAGGAATCCGACGTGCAGATTTATGCGGTGGGCATTTTCGAGCCCGTGTCCTCGCGGGGGCGCACGCAAGAGGAAGCCGGCGGGCCCGGCCTGCTCGCCGAACTCTCGGAAGTCTCCGGGGGCCGCATGTTCAGTGTCGAAAATACTGATGAGTTGCCCGATATTGCCGAGAAAATCTCAATCGAACTGCGCAACCAATACGTGCTGGGGTATAAGCCCTCGAACCTGATTCGCGACGGCCGCTGGCGCCGCATCAGGGTTAAGCTGAACCCGCCCAAGGGGTTGCCGCCTCTTCAGGTCTACTCTCGAACTGGCTACTATGCGCCTACTCAGTAATCAAAACCGCTCGAAGCGGCTCGTCCGCCTTGCCTGCCTGGCCCTTGTGGGGTGCCTCGCCGCTGTTCTGGGCGCGCAAACCCCGGAGCCGGCCAATCCCCAGACTCCTCCCGTGGAGAAAAAGGGCAAGCAATACACCATCAGCGTGGATGTCAATGAAGTCGTCCTGCACGCCACGGTGTTCGACAAAAGGGGGCACATCGTCAACGACCTCAAGCCCGACGACTTCCATATTTTTGAAGACGGGGCCTCCCAGACCCTTACCCACTTCTCCCACGCTGATGTCCCTGTTACCATGGGCATCGTGATTGACGACAGCGGCAGCATGCGCGACAAGCGCGCGGCAGTGAACGCTGCGGCGCTGATTTTTGCCAAGACGTCCAATCCCCAGGATCAGGTCTTCGTGGTGAATTTCAACGATGTGTATTACCTGGACACTCCCGGAGATTTTGCGAGCAATATTGAGGATTTGAAATCAGCCCTGGATAAGATTGATTCCCGCGGGGGCACGGCCTTGCGCGACGCGGTCATCGCTTCACTGGATCACCTCAAATTGGGGAATCGCGACAAGAGGGTTCTGCTGGTCATTACCGATGGTGATGACAATGCCAGCCGCTATACCCAGGTGGAACTCATGGCCGCCGCCCAGAAATCGAACGCGGTCGTCTATACGATCGGCTTGCTGGGCTCGGATGAAACCAGCGGCCTTTTCAAGATCCGCGGTGGCGAAGCCCATCGCGCCGCGAAAGTCCTGAAGGATCTCGCGGAGGCGACGGGAGGAGAAGCTTACTTTCCCAGATCGCTCGACGAGGTGGAAAGCACCTGCCGCCAGATCGCCCACGACATCCGCAACCAGTACACCCTTGCCTATCGCCCCACCAACCTTAAACAGGACGGAAGCTTCCGCGCCATCCGGGTGGACGCCTACCAGCCTCATACCAAAAACAAGTATGTCGTGCGCACCCGCCCCGGCTACTTTGCGCTCAAATCCGTAAACCCCTCTCCCGTTGCCTCAAACTGAGAGCCGCGCCGCCAGCGAAGAATTTAAGTTCGGGATTCAGCCGGCATTCCCGGTGGGGCCGCGGTGTCCGCTCCGCTCCGCCCGCAGGTTGCCACCCGCATTTCCGGCCGGGCGCCGCGGGTCGCCGCGATAGCCGAGCCGGTAGGAAATCTGCTGGCTGGTCTCGCGCACCATTTGGGCGATTTCGGGAATGCGCGCCGCCGTGAAGCGCGTCGCCGGCCCCGCCACGCTGAAGGCCGCCACGACTTGCCCGGTGTGGTTGAAGATCGGCCCCGCCACGCAGCTTAGCCCTTCCACCGCTTCTTCCTGGTCCACCGCGTAGCCCTGCTCGCGAATTTTTTCCAACTCTTTTCGCAATTGCGGCAACCCCGTAACCGTATGGGGGGTCATGCGCGGGAACCCCGGCGACTGGACGGCCTGATCCAGCAGTTCCTCGCTCTGGTAAGCCAGCAACGTCTTGCCCACCCCCGTGCAATGTAAGGGCATGATCCCGCCCAGGCGGGCGTCCAGTCCCACGGGCTGCGGGCTGTCAAACTTCTCGATGGAGATTGCCCGCGTTTCCTGCAAGATCGCCATGTGGACGGTTTCCTTGGTCCGCAGGTTAAGGTCGCGCAGCAGCGGATTCGCCACGCGCCGGAAATCCAGGCGGTCGAGCACCCGCAGGCCCATGCGCAGGACCCGGTAGCTGAGCTGGTAGCCCCCCGAGATCGTGTCCTCCTCAACGAATCCGTGCCGGACCAGGTTGACCAGTAAGCGGTGCACCGTGCTCACGTGCAAATGGAGCCGCCTGCTCAGTTGGGTCAGCGTGTAAGGCGGTTCCTCATCCGCCAGCACTTCCAGGATATTCAACGCTTTGACGAGCGACTTGACCGTGTAGGCGGTGGCCGGGTTGAGTGGACTTCTAAAGTTTTTCATAAGGTGAGAATTATTGCAAAAACCCCCGCCGTGTCAAGGGGCATTTTGCCCGGGGAGGGCATGGCGACCGGTATCCCCCGCAGGGGTATTTAATCTTTGTTCAAGTTCAAGAGGGTTATCGCCGATGAAAAAGGTGTGCAACATCTACCGGGGTTTTGACCGCCGGTGCAAAGCCTGGTGGAGGCGATGAGAGGAGCGTCATGGCGACCAGTTTAGGCGTGCAACACGAAACCAAAGAATGGATCACCTTGCGGCCCAGCGTGCGCAGTTCCTGGCTCGAACACGTCGCGCGGCGATGGACGGCGAGCGTGGTCGGGCAACCTCAGGCCACCGATTCAATCCTGCGTCTTCTCCAGCGCGTCGAAGCGCAGGCCCGGCAGCCGCGCCGGACGATGGGCTCCGCTCTCCTGTTGGGTCCCCCCGGGTGTGGGAAAACGCATTCGGTGGAGGCGCTGGCCGAGGTCCTGCTCGGCAGCCCCGGCGCCCTGCTGAAGATCAATTGTGCGGAATACCAGCAGCAGCACGAAATTGCCCGTTTGGTGGGCGCCCCGCCCGGCTACATCGGCCATGCCGATACGGAACCGGTGTTTACCCGCGAAAATCTGGAGCGTTACCGCACCCCGGAGTTTCCCTACACCCTGGTTCTCTTCGACGAGATAGAAAAGGCCCACCACTCGCTTTACTCACTGCTTCTGGGCGTGCTGGACCGCGCCGAAATGAACGACGGCCGCAACCGCCACGTGGACTTTTCTTCCTGCCTCTTTTTCTTTACCAGCAACATTGGGTCAAAGGAGAGCCTGCGCGCCACCACGGCCTCGGGCTTCATCCCCCAGATTGCGGAAGAGGATGCCAAGGAGCGGCATTTCAAAAACGTTTCCCTGCGCGCGCTCAAACGCCATTTCCCCCCGGAATTCCTGCGCCGCATTGAGGAAACCATTGTCTACAATCCCCTCCGCTCCTCGGATCTGAAGAAAATCCTGGAGCTCGAACTTGCCCGGGCCAGCCGGGTTTTTCTCCAGCACCCCACCACGCCCTTTCAAGTAGAGTTCTCCGCCGGGGCCAAATCGGTGGTGCTCAACCATGGATGCGATACCGAATACGGGGCTTCGCACCTCCAGCACACTCTGGCGTGCGAGTTTCAAGACCCGCTTTATCGCCTACTGTCCACCGGCCAGGTGCAGCCCGGCGACCGCATCGGAGTCTTTGCCCGAGGCTCGGAACTCGTCTTTCGGAAGAGTTAGGTGGATCTCCTTTTCGCGATGACGAGTTAGCCCGGATCTTACCCGCCGATGAGGAAGGGCGGCGCGGTTAAGGACAGTGCCGACGAGTATTTCCGCAGCTCGTTTAGACACGGAGTAGTGGCGTCATGTAGCCCAAGGCGAGCCAGCGGTGGGAAGGCGGCGGGAAAAACAACATTTTGAGCCCCGGTAGGGGCGCGGTCGGGCCGCCTTTGGACCCGAAGCGGCCCCGTGGGAGACTGGATAAATGAGATACCATCACCCGCCGCGCCGGAATGGGAATTAGAAATGATTAGCGCGACCAGCGCTGAGACGCTCTTTCCGGGGTTGTCGAAGTCGCATATCCTGCTCGGAAATCTCGGGTGGAAATTCGGGCATTTGACTAATGACAACTCCCTGATCTTTCTGTGCCAACTGGTTCGGCTCCTCAACGCGCGCCGAATCCTGGAGTTTGGCACTTTTACGGGACGGACCACCTATAACCTTGCCCTCAATATGCCCGAAGACGGAAGGATTTATACCCTGGACATCGGGCGGCCCACCGACACCAGCAATCTGCTGAACCGCGGGTACGAAACCTATGTGCCGGGCGAATGTTTCCTGGACGCCGACGAGGCCATTACGCAGAAGATCGTCTCCATTGTGGCCGATTCCCGAACCTATCCCATTTCCCAGGAACTCTCGGGCGTAAACCTCGCGATCATCGATGGCGGTCACGAATACGAAGTGATTCTTTCCGACACCATCAACGCGCTCAAAGTTCTGGGCAAGGGCGGTGTGGTTGTTTGGGATGACTACTCCCCGTGCTGGCCGGGAGTGAAGCGCGCCGTGGATGAACTCAGCGCCGGCGCTCAGTTCTATCTTTTGAAGCGCGAGGGATTTGTCGTTTTCAAGAGCGCGTGAGCCGCGGGAAGCGCCCGAGAGTCAGAAAGTTGTCAAGGCGGATGCCATGAAAAAGATTCTGGACTATCCCCCGTTCATGACATAAATTTGCAAGCTAAGTTGTTGCAGGAGAGGCGCGCCTCGAGCGACCAGTGCTCGGATGTGAGTTGCGGCCGGAGTAGGATCGACGTGCGGGGAGGACTCGGCGCCGAATTTTCGATTGCCCCCAGGAGTCATGGTTTCATACCCCAAAATCTTGATTCTGTTTGTGGCGCAAGGTGCGGCCCATCAACGCGCCGCCAAGGCTTTGCGAAAAGCCATGCTGGATCTCCGTCCTGATGCGCAGGTGGAGGTTATTGATATACTCCAGCACTGCACGCCATGGTTTCGAATTTACTACAATTCCTATCTCATAATTCTCAAGCTTTGGCCCGGACTTTGGCGGCGGATTGAAAAGATCCAGCACCAGTCTAGTTCCACGACCCCGGGATGGATCTACCAGCAGGGTGCACGGCCCCTCTTCCGGTACGTGCGCGACTTTGCTCCCGGCCTGGTCGTGGCGACCGAAGTCGGCACTTGTGAACTTGCCGCCCTGTGCAAGCGCCGGGAAAAAGTCCCTTTTCTGCTGGTAGCGGTTGAGTTGATGGACTTCAACCGTGCCTGGATACAGCCGGAAGTCGACCTCTGGCTGACCACGCACGTTGATCTTGCTGCCGAACTCGTAGCTGCCGGCGCACCCCCTTCGCAAGTGGTGACGACCGGTCAACCCATTGACCCCGTGTTTGCTCGCCTGCCGGACCGTGAATCCGCGCGGAGGAGGCTCGGCATAAAACCGGACGCCCTCCAGCTCCTGGTTCTTCTCGGTGGAACAGGACTGGGGGACCCGAACCGGATCCTGCCCGAAATTTTGAAAATTCAGCACCCACTCGAGATCGTGATCATCACCGGCCGTAACCAACGCCTCGAGTCGCACCTGCGAACTCGCTTCGCCGGTTTTCCGCGCGTCCGTGTGCTGGGCTGGGTCGATAACATCCAGGACTGGATGGTGGCCTCCGACCTGATGGTCAGCAAGCCCGGCGGCGGCACCCTGACGGAAGGATTTGCTTGCGGCCTGCCGATGCTGGCCTTCGATCCGCTCCCCGGAAATGAGGAGCGCACTTGCCGCTGGATCGAGAAATGGGGAGGCGGAATCTGGATCAAGGAGCCCAAGGATCTTGCGCCGACCATCGATTCGCTGATTGGCGATCGCCTGAAACTTAACGCGCTTCGCGACAAGGCCCACGCCCTGGCAAGGCCCCTCGCCGCACGGGATGGAGCTCTTGCCACCCTGGACTTGCTTGCTCGGGAAAATGCAAGACATGAATAAGGATGGGACTTAGTACAATTATCCCCTTGCGGGAAACTCGGCGAATGCGAATTCGGCCCAAAACGCGCCATTCCCCAATCGGACGGGCAATGGTTCTCGAAGGCGGCCAGGTGGGAATTCCCAGCCGGCGGAATGTTCAGAAATTCAAATCTGGTGTACCTCACCAGTAGGAGGTTGGTCTTGGCTCTCTATCTTGTCACCGGTGGGGCAGGGTTCATCGGCTCACACATCGCGGAAGAAATAGTTCGGCGCGGTGAAGCCGTGCGTGTACTCGATAACCTCACGACCGGGAAAAAAGAAAATCTCGCCTCGGTCCAGGAGAAGATTGACTTCCAGGAAGGCGATATATGCGATCCTGAAACGCTCCGGCGTGTTTTTGCAGGAGTTGATTATGTCATTCACCTCGCAGCACTTTCGTCCGTGGTGCGGTCCATCGAGGACCCGGTCGCCACGACGCAAGTCAATGTCATTGGCACGGTCCAGGTTTTGCTGGCGGCTCGTGATGCCCACGTGAAGCGCGTGATAATGGCGGCCACCGGGGCTGCGTACGGTAACAGTCCCACTCTGCCGCTGGTCGAGACGCAGATGCCGGCGCCGCTGTCTCCTTATGCATTGGTCAAGCTGGCGGGTGAATACTACGGCAAGATTTTTTACCGGCTCTTCGGCCTGGAATTCGTGGCCCTGCGCTATTTCAATGTCTTTGGACCCCGGCAGAACCCCAAATCACCGTACACCGGTGTCCTCTCCAAATTCATCACGGCCTACCTGAGCGGAGCGACCCCCACGATCTTTGGCGACGGTGAGCAGTCACGCGATTTTGTCTATGTGGCGAATATCGTCGATGCCAGCCTGCGCGCATGCCTAAAACCGGAAGCACCCGGCAAGGTCATCAATGTGGGCACGGGCATCGGTACCACCCTGAACCAGACGATCAAACTGCTCGATCATATCCTGGGTGTCGAGGTAAAACCTCGATATGGCCCGCCGCGGTTGGGCGATGTTTTGCACATGAAAGCCGATATCACCCTGGCCCGTACGATCCTCGGCTATGAACCACTGGTCAGCTTTGAGGATGGCCTGCGCCGGACGATCGCTTGGCTGCGCACTGAGATGAGCTAATCCTTACCGGCTTGCGGCGCTTTACAATCTCCGTCTGACCGAATAACATCACCGGGCTCTCTTATGGACCTCCTTTTACTCGGCGCCGGCATGGGAATTGCGGGTGGGATGTTTCCCAACCCCCTGAGATTGATTGCCCTCACACAAATGGCGCTCGGCCGCTGGGCGCGCGCCATCTTCATCATCCTGGTGCCACCCCTGGTCGTTGATGGCGCCCTGCTCGTGGTGACATTATTGTTCTTCCGGTTCATCCCCCTGCACATTGTTCATTATGTTGCCTACCTGGGCGGCACGGTGGTGATTGCCTTTTCGAGCCACTCCCTTTGGGAATTGCGCCGCAAGTCGCCGGATGAATTGGCCAAGTCTTCGTCGTACACCCTCGCCGGAGTTTCCGTCGCCGCGCTGGCGGAGCTTACCTACCCGGGCACCTGGATTTACTGGCTTACCATTGCCGGGCCCATTCTGGCGGAAGCCCGGCTCCACGGCTATGGGCACGTGGTCCCTTTTTTTGCCGGGAGCTTGCTGGGATATTATGGGGCCGCGGTGCTTTCTACCAGCCTCATCGCCTGGGGCGCCGGCCTGCACAGGGCTTTCAAGAAGAACCTCATCCTGTTTGCCAATATACTTCTCTTGGTGCTCGGAATCTCCTACCTCGCTCGCGCTTACTTTGAAAAATAGCCGGGGTTTCTGTCCCGGTTGAAATGGTTAGAATGACGTTTCCCTTCGGTAAGCCTGCTTGTTGAGGATTGCAAAATATAGGGACAGTTATCGCGTGTAGCGCGGGCATCTTGCCCGCTGTCTCGGGAGCGTCCCGCGCCCGCCGCGCGCGGGCAGGATGCCCACGCCCCAGCGGGCGAGACGCCCGCGCTACAAAAAGACTTCCTCACTATATTTTGCAATCCTCAATAACTCGACCTTCCAAATGTGCGACGCGGTGTCCTGCAACTTCTCCAAGCTGCCCAAGCCCCTGGAAATCATAGTGGGGAACTGTAATGCGCATTCCCGCCGCCGTTACGTTAACGTCGTGCCTAACTTTCCCAAGCCTCGTGAGGGGCGATATCATTTAGTCCATGGCGTGAACCATGGGATTCGGACCCTCTCCCCCCGTAGTCCCCCCCTCCTGCCTGGGCGGGAGAGGTCTGGAGTTCATACATTTTCCAGGCGGCAGGCAAACACGCGAGGCGCATTTCGGGGGTTAGGGCGTTTACAGCCAAGTGGGTAGCGCGGAGTTGTGTGCACTTCAGCACTACTCCGCGGTTCTTCAACGGGCAACAATGGTTCGTAAAATGACAATAGTCTTTTGGGGTTGTTATGAAAAGATGAAGGCCGCAGAGTAGTTCCCGATAGCGGAACAACTCTGCGCTACCTCGCTGTGATGGCTCTTTCTCCCAGGGCTCGAACCCCGTTCCGGGGAGTTTGGATGATTGCTGGTAGTAAGGGCTGTTCTGATAAGCCCCTATCGTTTTTGAGTCTGGGCCTGTACCAGCGCCAGCGATAAAGGGTGTAACTTCCGGGTTGCTCCTCAGAACCATAATCTCTGGATACCCCGTGATCGACTCTGAATGGCGACCGAAATGGACCTATCCGCACGTCATTGACGCATATATCGCCTACATCGGAACACTCCCAGGACCACTCGGCACGCCATTAAACAGATCCCGGTGGCGGCGGCACCAACTTTCGTAGGTCCCCGGCATGTGGCTAGTCACTTGTGCCACGGCGTCCGATACATGTGCGTACTCGTCGCGGTCCCACGCGGCAAAGGTTTCCTTCATTGCCTTGATTAGCGTTTGCGACATACCGAACCGTCGCATCCACAGTGTCGCAACGAATCTGGGGATACGAACGTACCGGATGCGCTTACCAAGTGCCTCGGACAATGTCTGAATCATTTGCGCAATCGTGAGCGGTTCTGGCCCAGTCACCTCATAAATCTTCCCTTCGTGGGCCTGGGGCTGAGACAATACGCACGACGCCATGGCCGCGATGTCGTTGGGATCGACGGCTGGAGCCCGCCCCCTGAGCCCCGGAAAGTAAACCCGGGCCTGCGTCCGAATAGTCGCCGCCCACCACTGGGCGGTATTGGTCATCATAAACGTGGGGCGGATGAAGGTCCATTGAGTGCCGCACTCTTCGATCATCCTCTCTTGTTCACGGTGCCAGCGCCCGGGGCCCAAGGAACGATTCGCCTCAATGGTCGATTGTTTAACGATATGCCTGACGCCGGCCGATTTGGCGGCCGCGACAAGGTTGCCGACTTGCTCGGTTAAGGGCGTGACCAGGAACAACCGATCGACTCCATCCATCGCAGCTCTGAGAGTTTCGGGACGATCCAAGTTGCCGATTGCTCGCTGGATTCTTGGATCGAACAGAGCGGCCTTCCGTTCGTCGCGCACCAGCACGCGGACTTCTTGGTGGGCAGCCAGCAGAATGGGAACCAGTTCCCGCCCGACATTGCCGGTCGCACCTGTGACCAAAATCATAACCCCTCCCCGCGATTCACTTCGTGGCAGTTGACAATAATTCGTTGCAGCAAACGATCTAGATGGCTCCGATCTTCTTGACTCAGACCTGCAAACACCGTGCGTCCAATCCGCTTTGCGATTCCTTGTGCTGCCGCAAGGCGTTTCCGCCCCTCGCCCGTAATGTGCACCGCATGCGCGCGGCGATCCCCGGGATCGCGCCCGCGTTTGGCGAGACCAAGGCGTTCCAGGTCGTCAACTATCAACACGACGACGGACTTGTCGAGCGCCAAAAGCTCGACAATACGCGCCTGACTTAGCGTCCCGTGCGCCGCAATCGCGGTCATCACCCCAAGATGGCGCGTCTCGATCTCCAGTGGTCGCAAGGCTTGATTGAATCCCTTTCGCGTAAGTTGATGTGTGACCGATAGCAAGAAGCCTGTCCGCTGGTCCGGGGACGTGGGAAGGTCCAAGGCTGATGTGGTCTCACGGCGCTTCATCGTTCCTCATTTTAATCTTAAGGCAGATGATCTGTCAACAGAGTATTTTCGGGGTGTCGTTAGCATGTCATCTGTCCGGTTCCATTAGCACGTGATCTGTCCGCTGAAGGCGGCGAGGAGTGGAGGCATCCAAGAGGCCGGAGGCAGGATGCCAAAATACTCAGCGGTCGCCTGGGAGCGGGCGATGAAAGTACAAGAAGTGATATTGCGGGCGATGGCGAAGAAGATCACGTGGTGGCAAGCGGCAGAGATTATCGGGCTCTCGGACCGCAGCATGCGGCGCTGGCGGCAGCGCTACGTGGAGCAGGGATACGACGGGCTGCTGGACCGGCGGTGGGGGAAGCCGAGCCCGAAGCGCGTTCCCCTGGCGCAGGCGGAAGAAGTGCTGCGGTTATATCAGGAGAAATATGCGGACCTGAACGTGCGGCACTTCCACGAGAAATTGCGGGAAGGGCACGGCATCGAGTTGAGCTATACGTGGGTAAAGCTGGCGCTGCAAGGAGCGGGGCTGGTGAAGAAGGGGCGGAAGCGGGGCGTGCACCGGAAGCGGCGAGCGCGCCGTCCGCTGCCGGGGATGCTGCTGCACCTGGATGGCAGCCGGCATCAGTGGTTTCAGGACGAGCGTTGGTATGACCTGATCGAGATCCTCGATGACGCCACCAGCGAGACCTACTACGCGCAGTTGGTGGAGGAGGAATCGACGCGCACGGTGATGGCCGGATTGCGGGAGGTCATCGAGCGGAAGGGGCGGTTCTGCGCGCTTTATAGCGATCGGGCGAGCCATTTTTTTCACACCCCGGCGGCAGGTGGGCCGGTGAGCCGCGAACGGTTGAGCCAGGTGGGGAGGGCGCTGCAGGGGTTGGGAATTCAGATGATCGCGGCTTACTCACCGCAGGCGCGGGGACGCAGCGAGCGGCGGTTTGGCACCTGGCAAGGGCGCTTGCCGCAGGAGTTGCGTTTGGCCCAAATCACCGGGGTGGAGGAAGCCAACCGATTTCTGCGGGAGCGTTACATCGGGGAGATGAACCGGAAGTTCGGCCAGCCGCCGCCCAGAGCGGGCACGCGTTTACCCCGGTGCACGGCCAGGACTTGGACATCATCTTTTCGATCCAGCACGAGCGCGCCGTGGCCCCGGATAACACCGTACGGCTGGCGGATCGGACCTGGCAGATCGAGCGCACGTCCTGGCGCGGCACGCTGGCCGGCTGCCGGGTGACCATCTGCGAACACTTGGATGGCCGCGTCACCATTGCCCACGGACCCCACGTGGTGGGGCGTTACACCGCGTCCGGGGAAGTCCTGGAGAAATCGGGAAAAGCGCGCGCGCCACGCTGTGGAAATGACGCGCCGAGGAAAGCGCGGAAAACTCCCAAAGCGAGTTTACCGCTCTTCCCTCCGCGCTTGGAAATCCGGCACACCACGCCGGATTCCCACATTCCCACAGCGACGACGGCGGCGGTGACCCTCAAAATTGTGCAAGAGAACAAAAAACGAAACCGGACAGATCACGTGCTATGAAAACCGGACAACTTGACAAGCTAAGAACACAGAGTATTTTCGGGGCAGGATCCCGACACCCGCACCGGAAATATCCTAGGTGCCGAGTGCCCATGTTTGGCTGTTCCGAGCGGCTGGTCCGGCCGCTCGGAGGTTGATCATGCTGAGAGGAACTAAACACACCTGCTGAGAAATCCCTTCCCACCACGAAACTCCCCCGAAGTCGGCTTCGAGGAAGTTGCGATGCCTGCCTGCGATTACTTGGATGTCGCCAAATCGTACATCTGGTCTGCGGGTCGGTCGCTGAGGCTTCGGTTGGGGGGACGCGCCCATCGGAAATGTAGAAACTCCAGCCCTCTCCCGCCTGGGCGGGAGGGGGGGAGGGGGTAAGGGCGGGCGTTCTGACCCGCGGCTTGCGCCGTGGGCTACATCATGTCGCCCACTACGTGGGCTGATTTTGCCAACGAACTTCTGACTCAGGACACTAGTATAACGTTTCGTTAAAAGATGTTCACATGGGCCTGCTTTTCTGTTATGCTTCGCGGCATGGCAGGAAAATCGAAGCGTGCAAAGTTGGTGTTGGCCCCCGAGGAAGTCGACCGACTGGAACGGTTGCGTCGTTCGCAAACGGCGCCACGGCGCGAGGTGCAGCGAGCTGAGATTCTGTGGGATTATTATGCCGGCGAAACCATCACGGCGATTGCTCGTAAGGTTTCCATGACGCGGACCAGCGTAGCCAAGTGGGTCGGAAAGGCCCTGAAGGTCGGCTTGGCGGCCGGCTTGAAAGACGCCTACCATCGGTCGCGGGAACCGGTGATCACCGAGACGGCCAAGGCTTGGGTGGTACATTTGGCCTGCTCGAAGCCCAAGGAATACGGGTACGCGGCGGAACTGTGGACGCGGCAGTCGCTGGCGCAGCACGTGCGCCGACAGGCGGTCGCGGCCGGGCACCCGGCGTTGGCGAGGGCGGCCAAGGCGACCGTGCAGCGAATCTTGACCCAACAAGCTTTGCGCCCCGACAAGGTGACGTATTATCTGGAGCGGCGCGACCCGGCTTTTGAGACCAAAATGCGCGAAGTGCTGCTGGTCTATCAAGAAGTGATGTTGCAGAGCCAAAGCCGCGGGGCTCCCGAGGCCCCGCCCAGCGTGATTACCGTTTCCGTCGATGAGAAGCCGGGCCTGCAGGCCTTGGCGAATACGGCTCCCGATCTGCCGCCGGTAGCGGGTCAGCACCCCACCGTGGGGCGCGATCACGAATATAAGCGGTTGGGTACGGCATCGATTCTGGCCGCGCTCGACCTGCAGACCGGACATGTCACGGCGCGGGTCGAACATCGCCATCGGAGTCGCGAGTTCATTGCCCTGCTGCAGGACCTGGATCGCTACTATCCCCCCGAGTGCACACTCCGTCTGGTGCTGGACAATCACTCGGCACATCTTTCCAAAGAGACGCAGGCCTACCTGGCCACCCGTCCCAATCGGTTCAAGTATGTGCTGACGCCCACCCATGGTTCCTGGCTGAATATCGTGGAGACGCTTTTCGGCAAAATGGCGCGAACTTTCTTGCGGCACATTCGCGTGCAATCGTGGGAGGAGTTGCGGAATCGAATCCTGCTCGGGGTTTCGGAAATCAACGCCGCCCCCGTGGTTCATCGCTGGAAGAAGTTCGACGCTTTGTTGACGTGATGTGAACATGTTTTAATGAAACTTTATACTAGTGTGGTGTCCCGCGTAATATTTGCCGACGGGAGGATGATGGGACCCCCTCACCCCCAGGCCCCTCTCCCCCAAGGGGGCGAGGGGAGAGTTGATTTTCCTGCCCTCGCCCCCTTGGGGGAGAGGGTGGCTCGACGAGGCGTTTTCATCAGCCGAGGCGAGACGGGTGAGGGGGTCCCGCCTATTGTCAAATCTAACATGGGACACCACGCTAGGAGAAAAACAGAACCTTGGCCATGACTCTTCCGTTCCGGATCTCGATGTCCTTGGCGTGGATCTGGTAGGCGGGTTGTGCCTCCAGGGCAATGGCAGGAATTGCCGTTGGGTCGTCCAGCAGATGGTAGGCAGAAATGGCCATACGGGGTTTGAATTTCGCCGTCGTTGTTCTGGCGCCGGCCAGCGCCTCACGCTCGGCCCCCTCGATATCCATCTTGATGAAATCCACTCGAACGAGGTTGAGTTGATCGACGATCCCGTCCAGAGGGAACACCGGCGTCCCCTCAAGCTCAGCCGCACCCCGATGTTTGATAACGAAGCTGGGTGCAAGCGAGTTTTGATCCTTGAGGAACAGCGGTAAGCGAGTCTCCTTGTTCCAGACTCCCCCTTTCACCACGATGACGCGACCTTCGGCAATTTCCTGGGCAAGGTTGGACTCCAGGCAGACGATGTTCGCGGGATCAGGCTCGACGGCCACCACGCGCGCCGCGCCGTGTTGCAAAGCATACTTTGTAAACACTCCTACGTGAGCGCCGCAGTCAACGACCGTGTCGCCGGGATGCAGCTTCACAGCCCCGGACTCATAATTTTTCTCGGCTGTATTCTCCCACACTATACCCTTGATAGTTTCCTCGCCTGGAGCAGGGACCCAGAAAGGACCCAGGTCCGTCCGGAACAGTTGCAGCTTTTGCTGTCCTTGAGTTTTTTCCTCCAGCAGCGATGGACCATAGAGCCATGGATTCGGGTCATTGACCTCGCAACAGGGCCCGAAAACCAGGCGGGGGATTCCTGTCCAATCGAGGTAGGAAAGATCGCCTCGGAGCTTTCTGTAAACAAGATTGGTGCGCCACCACACGGAGCAGCCGCTGTCCATGAGCCTGGATAACGCGAATCCCACTGCCAGGAGCGCAACCGTCAGCACCCAAGCTTTCCATCCCCGGGTGAACCAGTTAAGGCCGACCGCCACGACCGAAGCCCACAAGAAGATCGGATCGTAAAGAAACCAAACCGTTCCCACAACCGCTGCGAAAGCCGCAGCGACGAGAAGCCACAAGAAAACCCCATGGTAAGCAGACCAGAGCGCCCCCCCTACCGCGATGCCGGCCAGGGCAGTGAGCGCCGCTGTCCTTAGCGGAGCACCGTTGAGTTTTTGGGTGGAACTCGTTGGTTGCGGCAGGAAACCTCCTCGCTCCTTGGTCCGTAACGCACTCTCCAAGCAACACGAAGCGATCTACAGTGACTCGTGGCATGCCACGTTCGACCCGTGTTGACAGACTTTAGACCCCCCGGGCTCGGTAGAGTATCTTAGCCGCCTCTCCTGACTCCGTCTAGATTAAATACCGCCCCGCACAATGCGCGAGGGCGTCCACAACCTCGATTTTCAAATGGGGCCGCAATTCCCGAAGGGCGTTTTCGATGGCGCGGGCGAGGCGCACGTGCGTCGCCCCATGATGCAGGGTGAGAATGAGAACTCGGGGGCAGGGAGCGTCGGCAGATTCAGACATTGAGGCACTTAACAGTCACAGGCGAAAAGGGTCCAATTAGGACATTTTGGCGCTAAGGCCGTCCGCCCCTCCGCCCCCTAATTGGCAAAACACGGCAAAACACGGTCAGGTCATCTTACGAGCGCCCATTTTGCACTCGCTGTCTCACGGCTTCGGCGGATTCGGCCGCCGCCGACCTGGCGGTTTGATAAGAGGAGGGATTGTGAATGCTGCGCCAGTTGACCTGGGGCAGCAAGGTCTCTTCCCGCACGCCGTCCCGGAAGCGGACCACGACGTCCATCAGCGAATCGAGCAGAACATCGGAGAGCTTGTGGGGGACCAGACCCAGGTCAAGCAGCTTGGTGTGCTTGGCGTTGTAATAGTGGACCTCAGCTTCCACACGCGGGTCGGGCAAATGATGGATGGTGACGGCAAGCCCTTTGCGATTGCCGATCTGCTGGACGAGGTTGGCCAGATCCAGGATATTGAACTGCTCGGTGAATTGGTTGAAGACCCGGTACTCACCGGGCGCTGCGGGCTTCTGGATGGCGATTTCGATGCAGCGCAGCGTGTCGCGAATATCCAGGAAGCCGCGCGTCTGCCCGCCCTGGCCATAGACGGTGAGGGGTTTCCCCAGCGCCGCCTGCACACAATAGCGGTTCAGGACGGTACCCCAAACGCCGTCGTAGTCAAAGCGCGTGGCGAGGCCGTCATCGAGGAGCGTTTCATCGGTTTTCAGGCCGTACACCACGCCCTGGTTAAGGTCCGTGGAGCTGATTCCCCAGATCTTGCAGGCGAACATGATGTTGTGGGAGTCGTGCGTCTTCGACAGGTGATAGAAGGACCCGGGCTGCTTGGGGTAGGGAAGGACGTCCTTGCGGCCGTTGTGGGTGATCTCAATGAAACCCTCTTCGATGTCGATGTTGGGGGTTCCGTATTCTCCCATGGTTCCCAGCTTGACCAGATGCGCCCGGGGACAGAACTCCTTTATGGCGAAAATCAGGTTCAGGGTGCCGACCACGTTGTTGGTTTGGGTTAACACGGCGTGCTCGCGGTCGATCATGGAAAACGGCGCGCTGCGCTGCTCGCCGAAATGCACGACGGCATCGGGGGCGAACTGGGGCACCACTTCGGAGAGAAAATCGTAATTTTGAACGTCCCCGATGAAGATCTCGATAGTCCGGCCGGTGAGTTCCTTCCACAAAGCGACGCGCTCGGGCAGTGTTTGGATGGGCGTCAGGCTATGGGTTCCTCCCTCCAGGTCCCAGGCTCGCCGCGCCAGATTATCAATAATTCCCACCCGATGCCCCTGCTTCGACAGGTACATGGACTGCGGCCAACCGAGATAACCATCGCCACCCACTACGAGAATATTCATTGATTGCGGCTCCTCAAATTTGTAATCCTTCGGATAACGGTCAACTTTCCTGGTCAACGCTCAGCCGAGGGGCGGAGTCACTTGATGTTCCGGCCGCTCGGACTCTAGCGCTTTCCCGGGGGCGCACAACCGATTTGCGGCGCTTCACAATCTCCGCATGACAGAATAACATCACCGGTCGCTCTTATGGACCTACTTTTGCTCGGCGCCGGCATGGGAGTGGTGGAAGGGATGCTTCCCAATCCTCTCAAGATGATTGCCCTCACGCAGATGGCACTGGGCCGCTGGGCGCGCGCCATCTTCGTCCTGCTGGCGCCACCCTTGATCATTAGCCCGCATCCACGGGTATATGCACGTGGTCCCTATTTTCGCCGGAGGCTTGCTGGGATATTCCGGGGCCGCCGTGCTTTTTACCTGCCTCATGGCCTGGGGCGCTGGTCTGCACAAGGCTTTCAAGAAGAACCTCATCCTGATTGCCAGCCTCCTGCTTCTGGTGATCGGAATCTCCTACCTCCTGCGCGCCTACCTGGCATAACTCAATACACAACATCCAGCGACGCGTCGAAAAAGCGGTGCTCGAAGCCGGCAAAGCTGCCGAAGTAGGGCGACGTTTCGGTATTATACACGTCGCGAAAATTGCCATGGTTGGTGAGGTTGAAGATGCTCACCGAGCCCCGCAGGGTGTGTTTGCGGAGGTAGGGTATGAAAGGGATCCGGAAGTCTTTGCCGACCCGCAAATCAAGGGAAACGAACTCGGGAAAGCGCCGGCTGTTGGGCGTGCCCACGTAATTCTGCAAATCGTCGAAAATGGAATAAGGGAATCCGGAGTGCCAATCGAGCAGGGGAGTGAGCGTGAATTTGCGGGGAAGCCGGAAGCGCCCCCAGGTTACCACCCGGTCGGGAATATTGGTGGGAAGCGTGCCGAAAAGATTTGGCCGGATCACCGGCTCCTCGTAGGGAACGTAGACGGAGGCCATGGTGTTCAGATCCCCGCGCGCCTGGCTATTGACATAGGAAATATTGAAATCGGCATTTTCGGAAGGGTGCACGCGTATCGTAGCTTCGAATTCATGGTAGCGCGATCCGCCCAGGTTCGAAAGCAGCATCAAGCTATTGGTGGGTGAAAGAGTTTCCGGATTGACGGTGAATTCATTAGAGGTTTTGCTGGAAAGGTAGCTGACGCGGGCGATGACGTGCGGACGGATTTCCTGATCGAACTCCGTGTTCCATGTGAAGTTGTAAGGGGTGCTTCCCAGCCGCGTTCCGGAGGGAACAATCTCGCGGCCATCATCCTTGAATTCCTCGTAAAAGGGCAGGTAGATGGTGGGAGGGCCTTCCGCCACTCCACTCGTATCGTAGAGGGTGACTTCGCGGGGGGCGTTATGAGTGAAGTCTCCGGCAAGCAGCGGCAAGCGGTCATAAAAGATGCCCGCGCCGGCGCGGAGAATTGTCCTGCCCTTCTTGCCCGGCGAAAACACTATTCCTCCGCGCGGTGAAAAAGCCGCGGGGTCGCCCAGCGTCTGGCCGGAGTAGCGCAATCCATAATCAATCGAAATGTAGTCGTTAAATGTCCAGTGATCTCCGGCATAGGCGGCCAGTTCCGTGTCGCCGGTGTACAGGTTGCCGGTGGGGCCGAAGTTGATCTGTTCGGCGAGCGAGTTGTCCGCCCGCAGCAGTTGCACGGGGCGATAAATGCTGGTTCCCTGATAGTTGCGGTGGACGACGTCCCCCCCCACTTTGAAGTCGTGCCGCCCGTGGAATTGCTTGCGAGGGAAGAGGTAGTTCACCTGAGCTTCCTGCTGGGCGCTGCTGCGCCCCCAGGAGTTGAAGAAGTTGCCTTGCCAGCCGGTGGGAGTCACCAGCAAATCCAGCGGGCCCTGTCCGTGCGAATAGCTGTCAAAAACCGTGAATTGGGTGATGGTGGTCAGGATGCCGCCGCCCGAGAACAGGTAATGATCGTGCGCCCCAATCGAATACCCGCTCTGGCCGTAATCGGCGGAAGCGGTTTGCGGAATGAGGGAATCAATATTGTCAAACTGCCGCCGCACGGGGAAAATTTTTACGTTGACGCTCACCAAATGCTGCGGCGAAATGGTGTAATAGAAATCCGTAAAGGAGGTCCATCCCTGAATGCGAGTCTGATTGTTCGGCCAGGCCAGGCCCCGCACCGGCTCATCGTCGTAGTCGTAGGTGAAGGCTTCGGAAAAGGTGAATTTATCCCCCCTCAGGGGTCCCGAAAAATAGAGCCGCGGGGCGTCGCTCTGAATCCCCACCAGGTGTCCGGTCTCGAACCGCGGGGTGGGCACAAAATCATTGAGCTGATAATTCCACTGGCTGGAGGGCGCGCGGGTTTGGACGGTGGTCAGGCCGCCGGAAAATCGCCCGTACTCGACCTCATAAGCGCTCTTGAAAACGTCTACCGATTCCACCGCGTCCAGGGGAACGTCGATCGAAAAGCTGCCCGTAACCGGGTCCACCGTTTCCGACGAATCCACCAGCAGGGTTCCCTCGTTTTCAATGGCGCCCTTGACGGCAATTCGGCCATCCGGGGCGCGGATAACCCCCGGAATAAGCGGTAAGGCAGCTTTGAACTTCTGCTCCACCAGGGGCAGGGAATGAAGTTGCTGGTCGCTAATCGTGGCGGGCGGAGCCACCTCCCCCCGCGTGGTGGCCTCGGGGGCTTTGGCCGTGACCTCCACATTCTGGTGGACGACGATTTCGTAAGGGAGCTGGATTTGGAGGGTGGGTGGGGATTCACCCAGGTTAATCTTGATGTCCGACTTGGCGACCGGTTCGTAACCCACTGCGCCGCAAGTCACCCGGTAGGTTCCGGGAATCAATCCGGTGAATTCAAACACGCCTCGATCACCGGTGGTGACCGGACGTCCCTGCTCGGGCAGAGGACGGCCATACAAAGTGCAGACCGCCCCGGCAATTGCTGCGCCGTTCGGGTCAACAACTTCTCCGATAAGCTTCTGGGTGTCAGGAAGGGCCCCTTGGGCGATGAATGGGACGCCCAATACCAGGAGCAGGGCCAAGCCGACACGCTTTAAGCGTGGCCAATGGCGAAAAGTCATCTACTTTGAATGCGCGGATCTCTCACGCGGCAATCTGCAATTATATTTGAATTGTCGATATCCGGCTATGCCCAATCTCAAAAGTGCCCAATCTCAAAAAGACATTGGGACGCCGCTGCTTTGCCCCGGATCGTCTCCTCCAAGCGGTTGGATGCAAAATCTTTGGTGGGAGTAGCGTGAGGTCGCCAGGCGTCGTCATGGACAGCATATCGTTGGCGGCGAAATGTGTTGCCATCCCGATGAGCATGGGCGCGCAGATGCCGGGAAAGGGCCTGGTGAAAACCCCGGGCGTCATAACCTCCGAAGAAGCATTCGATCCGGAGGCCGTGTTCGCCGAATTGGCAAAGCGCCCAATCGTGATTCACAGCCGGATTGACGAATTCTGCGTCGCCCCGCGTTCAATTCAGTTCGGTCACCCAGCAGTCCAATTGTCCAGTCCGGGCCTTGAGATTGAACGCCTTGTTCAAGCCTTCCAAATAGGATTGGTTAATCGCCGAGCCGTACGCCTGCTTTTTTTGCTGGATGAGCGCGTCCTTTTGAGCCTCCAGTTGGTCGGGGGTAAGAAGGTCTTGGGGATGATAGGGAATGCTTATCGTTTTGGGGGTTTCGAATTTCCCTCCATTATTGACGTAGAAGTCGGTGCGGCCTGTGGCAGCATGAATAAACAGACCACCCACGCGCGCGCGGATACTTGCAATGTTGGTCGTCGTCGCGGCGGACGATAGAATGTGCACGTCCACGGTCTGGTTTAGAACCGCCCCCTGGTGGTCAGCACAGATTTCAATGCCGAAGTTCAATCCCGTCTTCCCGAGATCGGGAAAGTACCCCGGTTTGCTTCCCGGGATGAAGAGGGTTCCCTTGCTCAAGTCCCCGTCGAGATTCTCGCTCGCGTCATTCATCTTGTGATACTTGTATATCGAGCCGTCATAGAAGATGTAGGCGGAGTTATAGCTCAAATATTGCACCGCACCCTGTCCGCGGGGCCTAAGCTGCTCCCACTTGGATTGCACCCATTGCGTCTTGGGGTTTATACCCTGCTGCGTCAGCGTCTCCTTGAGCCGCGAATAGGCTTTCTTGCGGGACTTATCATCGGCCGGCTTGCTCCAGATGATCGTCCCAGGGACAATCACGGTGTGGGGAAAAGCATACGACCACTTCTTGATCGTTTCAATGATGGTATCCCGTTCGTCTTTGGTCAGGCAGCGCTCAACATCCAGTTTGCTCGACTTGAAGTAGTACTCCGGCGCCACGAAGATAAACAGCACGCCCTCGGAGTAGTTTTTCCAGCCCGAAATCTGTTGGCAAAGCACATCAAAAGATTTCAGGACATCGTGCAGGTAAGTCAGTCGGCTGGAGACCGGCTGTGAGCCCACAATATCGGAGCCCACGGCATTATTGGTTTCGATTGTCCATGCTCCTGCCACCACCAGTCGCGACATTGAATATCCCTCCGAAAGGAGTTGTACAATCTTCGGTTTTGAATTTTCAGCCCGGCTCCTACCATATACCGGGTGGTCAATTAGCGCAATCGCCAATATGGTGCGCCGCGCGGAAAGGCACAAGGTATCTATAGCGCCGACCTGGAGGTCGGCATGTGCTAACCTCCAGGTTAGCGCCACATCAGCAGCCCGTTAATTGGACGGGGGAGGACGCCCAATTCCGGGTTTTTCCTGAGGCGATTTCCTTTCCGTTTACGCTATCTGGGTAGGGGGTTGGGGGATGATGGCGCAGCGCCGGTCCGGGGTCCGCGCCGACGGCGAATCGGACGGAGACGAATCGGACGGGCGCTGCAACGCGTGGGTCGAAAAGGTGTATCATTACGACTCTCAAACCGACGAGATTCCATCGGACGAGCCCCACAAGGAGGACTTCCATGAAGAACCAATCCGGGCCGGGTTCCTACGGGCCGGCTTTTAGGGTAACCGCGTTTTTGATTTGCCTTCTTGGTCTGATCGCTATTGGGCAGGGACGATCGAGGATGAAATTTGGTCCCGCAGTGACTACGGGTATGAACGCCCAACCCGCTGGCCCCGGCGTGGCGGAAGCCGCTTTCCTCCAACGCCGGTCGGGGGAGGCCCGTCGCGATCCGGTGAAGGTTCAGTCCTTCCACGGTCAGTACTGCGCATCGGTAGGACCTCCCGGCTGGGCGGTGATTGCCGAAAATCCTCAGCGCTCGGCCTTCGGCGCGGATTTTGCCAGTGCCGACGGGCTGGCCTATGCCTCTTATTCCATATTCCCAGCCGGCTCGCTAGCACCTCCCGGCTTTGAGACGCCCCTCCGGGCGGTGACCGCCAGCCTGACGAGCTTCGGCACCGTCCCTACCCGAATCGGCAACCCGCGCCAGGTTGCGCCGAACGTTTTCCTGGTCGAGTATCAAAGCGCCACCAACCGCGGTCTGGCGTTCTACCAGGTGATTCCCGCCGGCGAGGGCGGATACATGATCGTGATGCGGCTGGGCGGCACCGGAATCTCGCAGGGTCTGTGGGAGAAGCGCGCCTCCGAAGCGATGGCCGTGGCGCGCTCGCTGCGCTGCCAGGTGCCCTTCGTTCCCCCCGGCCCCGATCCCCCGGGGCTGAATTCCAGGGCCAAGTCGGGCGGCGACAATGACGAAGATTCCGACACCCACTACAATACGTGGCTGGAAATGGAGTACTACCACAATCCTCAAAGTGGCGAGAACTATTGGGTGAGCCCCAGTCAGGATTACTCCAGGACCGGACCCGACGGCCCGGGTTATTACGCGACGTACGGCGGCGACCTCATCAAACTCTCGCCTGGCTACGCCCAATAGCTCCTTGTGGCCGCAACCCGATACGACACAGGGGTGCCCCGACGTCTGCCCGCTGAGACATCAAAGAGGTGGTCCTTATTTCATGATTAAATCCGGCGGAACTTGCGATCTGATCGGCAGGAATGCGGTTCTTGATTGTGTCTTCAATGACTCAACCTCTGTCATTAATGATGCAATATCCTGTTAAAATGCCCTACATGACGGGCAAGCGCCGCTTGGAAGAACAACTCGCTGCTTTGGAGCAACTCCGTCTCGGGACGCCGCAAGCCGCGCTCGCGCCGCTGCGCCAGGCGCTTACCCATCGCAGCAATTACCTTGTCGCCAAAGCTGCTGAATTAGTCCGCGAATTCCGCCTGCGCGAATTGATCCCCGAGTTGCTCGCCGCCTTCGATCGTCACTTCGCGAATCCCCTCAAGACCGATCCCCAGTGTTGGGCGAAGAACGCGATAAGCGGGGCCCTGGCCGCGCTCGAGTTCGACGACGCTGCCGTGTTCCTTCGCGGCATGCGTCATATCCAGCTTGAGCCGGTCTGGGGAGGGCACTCCGATACCGCCGCCACCCTGCGGGCGACGTGCGCCCTGGCCCTCGTCCCCTGCCGCAGTCTCCCGGAAACGGATCTGTTGACCCACCTCATCGAACTTTTTGCCGACAAGGAAAAATTGGTTCGCGTGGAGGCGGTTCGCGCCGTCGAGCAGGTCGGCTCAACCTCCGCGGCGCTTCTGCTGCGCCTTCGGGCTACCCTTGCCGCCGACGAAGCGGAAGTCCTCGGCGCCTGTTACAACGGCATCATGCGCATGGAGGGCACAGCGGCGATTCCCTGGATCAGCCGCTTCCTTATTGCTGCCGATGACGCGGCGGCGGAAGCAGCGCTCGCCATTGCCGCCGATCGCTCCCCTCAGGCCTTCGATGCCTTGCGCGGCCGCTTTCTTCAGGAACACGACCCCTGGTTCCAATCCATCCTGCTTTCCGCCATCGCCCTGACCCGGCAGCAGGCGGGGCTTGATTTCCTGCTCCACCTGGTGCGGACCGAATCGCCCCACGCGGAGGCTGCTATTGAGGCCATCCTCCGGTCATTGCCCTCTGCTGAGATCACGAAACAACTTGCGTTGATGGTTTCCGCCAATCCCCGCCTCGCGCGCGCCTTTGCCGCGCACCGAACCGCATCCTCTTGAAGTGCGCCAGCCGCGCGAACGGGTTGTGGCCACAAACGTCGAATTCCCCCCCGGAAATAAAATTGGGCGGCCAACTGAATAAGGCGGGGAGATTCGGTTCTACTGATTCTTCCGAACGCCGGGCTGCTGATATTGCCGTTGACGGCCGCGGCTCTGTACAACTGGGCGTATTTGGCGGCGTTGAAGGCCTAGGCGCGGATTTCCAGGCGTTTCGATTCCGTCAGGCGCTGACTCTTCATCAGCGCCAGATCGAAATTATTGATTCCGCTGCCGGAGAAGAAGCGTGGGGCGGCCGTCCCCAGTTGCCCGAGCGCGGGCAGGCTGCCCAAGCGACGAAAACAGTTGCTCCCCATATGGAGCAATCCTCAATAGAAAAAATTCCCTCAACTGTTCATCCCAAACTGCCGATGAGTCGCAGCAGGGAAGTGTCTCCCATAGCGCCGCGCCACCTCCCCCCTAATGTGGGGTATCGGCGGAATTTAACCTGCGGATGAAACAATCTGCGTTAAAGGGTGGACGAGGAGTGTTGGGCGGGGCATGAGATCGGCATGTGCCGTCGTAGACCTGGAGACAATTTCCTCAAGCATTCGTCACAGAATGCCGATAACTCCAGCAGGGGAGGGTGCCCCGCATCACCGCGCCACCTCCCCCCTAATGTGGGGTATCGGCGGAATTTAACCTGCGGATGAAACAATCTGCGTTAAAGGGTGGACGAGGAGTGTTGGGCCGAGCATGAGATCGGCATGTGCCGCTGTAGACCTGGAGACAATTTCCTCAAGTGTAGACCTGGAGACAATTTCCTCAAGCATTCGTCACAGACTGCCGATAACTCCAGCAGGGGAGAGTGCCCCCCATCGCCGTGCCACCTCCCCCCTAATGTGGGGTATCGGCGGAATTTGACCTGCGGATGAAACAATCTGGGTTGCAGGTTGGACAAGAAGTGTTGGGCCGAGCATGAGATCGGCATGTGCCGCCGTAGGCCCGGAGACAATTCCCTCAATCATTCGTCACAGACTGCTGATAAGTCCAGCAGCGGAGTGTTGACCTGCAAATTACCGGGGTGAACGTCGGCCGTATCCACATCATTGTTGTCGATGCCGTTGGGGCTCGATCCCAGCAGGGAAGTGGTGAGCCACGGGCCAAATAAGCAACGGGAAGGGCGTTTTTCATCACGAATCCGGCTTAAGTGGTGGGTTGGGCAGTTATCGAATATAGGTAAACCCTTGGCAACTAGTACAAAACCGACACTTACGGAGCCGCCGCGTATGCGGAACGTGGCGATCCAGGGATCTTGAACTCGATTTTCCCCCTAGCGGTCAGGTGCTTTGTTGTTGGCCTCACTTGAGCCGAGCAGTGACGAGTCGGGGGGAATGGGCTCGCCCCAGATATAGTGACTGAACCAATCGAGATTGGCCCGCAGGACGGCCAGATTCGACTTGGGCTTGTTGATCCCATGACCGAAACCGGTGTAGAAGATCAGCTTCGAGGGCACGTGCTGATCCTGCAGACCGCGGTAGAGCTCGTAGCTGTCGGGCACGGGCACGCGCTTATCGTTCGACCCCTGCTGAATGAGGGTGGGAGTGCGGGCCTGCTTGATGGTGCTGATGGGTGAGGTCTTGGCATAAATCCCGGGATCGTCCCAGGGCGTCGAGTGCAGGTACTGGCGGGTGAACGGTGTGTCGTCAGTATTGACGTAATAGGTCATCCAGTCACTGATGCCGGCGCCCACCGAGATGGCTTTAAAGCGGTCCGTATGGGTGGTGAGAAAGGCGGAGATGTAGCCTCCCTGGGACCACCCCATCGCTCCGAGGCGCGCCGGATCGGCCAGGCCGCGGGCAACGAGCGCGTCCACGCCGCTCATCACGTCCCACATATCACCCACCCCCAGGTTGCGCACGTTAAGAGAGCGGAACTTCTCTCCATAACCGGCGCTGCCGCGGTAATTGGGTTCCAGCACCAGGGCTCCTTTGGCGAGAAAGTCCTGGATGGGATAGTAGTGGTCCGCCGCATTGCGGACCGGCATGGAGACGCCCGTAGGGCCGCCGTGAATCACCACCAGCAGCGGGTACTTTTTGCCGGGATCGTAGGCGGCCGGCTTATGGAGAACACCCTCCACTGTGGCCCCGTCCTGGCTTTTCCAGGAGACCACCTCTTCGCTGCCCAGAATGAGGCCGGCCAGTTGCGCGTTCAGGTCAGTCAGCTTGCGGGGCGCAAAGGGTGACGTGGCGGAAACGAAGATCTCCGTCATGTGGGTGGCGTCGCCAGCAGCAATCGCCATCTGCTTAAAGTCCTTCGTAAACGAGACGCCTCCGGCGAGATAATTGTCCGGCGCCGTGATGCGCAGAATGTTGTGGCTGGCCGGATCGATGCGGAAGACGTGTAACGAGGTTCTCTGCAACGCCGCAAAATAGATGCCGTCCGGACCCCAATCGATCAGTTGGGGGTCTTCGTCGAATTTCGACGTGAGGTCGGTGACCTCGGCCGCGGTGGTGGCCGGATGCGCCAGCACGGCGTCCACCTGCACGGTGGCGATGTGGCCGTTCAGGTAGTAGTCGTATTGCTGCGCCAGTCCCGTCTCGAAGGCGATTTGCCTGCCATCCGGCGAGAATACCGGATTCGTCTCCGGCCCCTCCAGCGCCACGATCTTATGAACCGCGCGGCCGGCGCCGGGTGCGAGATCCAGCAGGTAGAGATCGCTCTGGTCGCTGAGCGCCGACAGGGGGTTGGGCGTCGCGCTGAAGGCGATGCGGCTGGAATCGGGCGACCACGCGAAGCCGTCCACATTCAACTTGCCATCCGTGGTGAGGGCGGCGGCCTTTACCGGCGTTTGGGATTTTTCGGCGGCGGCGACGTCCACCAGCCACAATTGGCTCTGGGTGAAATCCTGCTCAAACGACTCGTAATCGCTGTACTTCTCTTTGCGGTCCTTGGCGGCCTGGGTTTCGGGGGGAAGGGCGGTGAAGGCGATGTGCTGGCCGTCCCTGGACCAGTGAAATTCGGCTACATCCTTTTCGTGTTCGGTTAGCTCCCATGCTTCGCCACCCAGGGGGGAAATCAGCCAGATCTGCTTGGCGGCGGGCTTGCCCTCCGGGGCAGGCTTCTCCTCCTTCAAGCCTTCCTTCTTGGGCGGCTCGGGCTTCAGGGGCGCCTGGGGATTGGCTCCGGCCGCGCGTTCCGTGACGAATGCCAGCCAGCGTCCGTCCGGCGACCACTCGGCGCTGCCGCTCGACTTGCTCCCTTGCGTCAACGGGAACACCCGGCCGGTGGCAGTGTCCGCCAGCCAAAGGTGGGAGACGTATTCGTTTTGCTCCCAGTCAGCTTCGCTAACGGTGTAAGCAACATACTTGCCGTCCGGGGAAATCGCCGGGCCCCCGGCGGTCTTGATGCTGATCGACTCCTCGGGTGTCGGCGCGTGCATTCCGGACTGAGCGAACCCCATGGGGAGAAAGACTTGAATGACAAGAAGCGAAACCCCCAACTCTGTCCACTTTCTCACGCCACACCCCCTCTCAATCCGAACGAGCGAGCATACTGTAAGTTGCGGGCGGCGCGCAACGCGACCTTCGGCTAAGTTAGCTATAGATCCTGCCTAACGGTGAAGTGTTTAATACTTATTCCCGTTGATAAACCTACGTCCCACCGGTGATTTTCATGTGGTTGATAGCCCCGCGAGCGGATCCGGGCTGAAATTTCGCGTTTCCATCAGAAATAAAACTTGGCCGCCAACTGGACGAGGCGGGGGGGCTCGGCGCTGGTGATTTTTCCGAACGCGGGGCTACTGATATTGCCGTTGACGGCGGCGGCTCCGTAGAACTGGGCGTGGTTGGCGGCGTTGAATGCTTCGGCGCGAATTTCCAGGCGTTTTGATTCCGTTAGGCGAAGATTCTTCAGCAAGGCCAAATCGAAATTATTGATGCCGGGGCCGGAGAAGAAGCGCGGGGCGGCCGTCCCCAGTTGCCCGAGCGCGGGCAGGCTGAAGATTGAAGTGTTGAAGGCGGATTTTCCGTTGCGCGGGTTGGTGTTGACTTGCAAATCGCCCGGGTAAACTTCCGGCGTATCCACATCATTGTTGTTGATGCCGTTGGGGCTGGTTCCCAGCAGGGAAGTGTCGTTGTTGTTGTAAAGGGTGACGGGAAAGCCGGTGCTGAAGCGGGTGACTCCGGTCAGACTCCAACCCGAGGTCAGCCGGTTCGCGCGGCGCGCCAGGCGCGTGAAGGGCAGATCGTACTTGTAGCTCGCCACGAAATTCTGGCGCATATCGAATGCCGATAACGCCTTGCTCAGCCCCGGATCGACGGGGTTCACCGCCTCCGCCAGGCTCGAGGACTGGTCAAGCGACTTGCTATACGTGTAGCCCACGAGCAATTCCAGCGGCCCCTGGTGATGGCGCAAATCGATTTCCAGCGCGTTGTAGTTCGAATTGCCGATGGTTTTCTGATCGGTGATGGCGTCAAACGAGGAACTGAACGGGCCGCGTGTTCCCTGAAGCACTTCTCCCGAGGTGCGAACGTAGGTGCCGCCTTCGCCGAACGGCCCGCAGGTGGCGGTTCCCGGCATCACCTGGCCGGGCTCGCTTACGCTCAGACACTCCGCCGGATTGCCCGGGTTTGCCGAAATCAGCACGAGGAGGTGGTGGGCTTGTGAACCCGCGTAGGCGACGGTCAGCAGGGTATTGGATCGCAGTTGGCGCTCGAATGAAAAGTTGTAGCTCGCGCTGTAGGGAGAAACATTCCGGTAGTAGAACGAGGGGACGCCGGTGATGGGCAGATAGGTTGCCCAGTTGACCCTCGAGTTGGGATTTGACGAGGAGGCGCCGAATGCGGGGATGGGTTCGGGAAAGCGTTGGCCCACATTCTCGCCGCTCGCCGCCGTGATGAAGGGATCGGAGAACAGCGGCGGGGCAAGGCTGGTGTAATCGTAACCGTAAGGAGGGTTGGCGCTCATGATGCCCGCCGACAGCCCCTCGAACGCCGTGTAATAGAGGCCGTACCCGGCTCGAATGCTGCTCGCGCCTTGACCCCCGAAAATCCTGTTCAACCAGCCCGTCGAAAATTCCGGCGAATAAGCGGCCCCTAGGCGCGGCGCAAAATTCGTATAACGGGTGGGGGCGAGGGTGGAGGGAATTCCCGGATCGCCCGGAAACACCAGGCCGCGCGGCGCTCCGGGATAAACGCGCGACTGCTCACCCAGCACCAGGGTTTGGAGCTGATTGTATTTCTCCCGCCAGGGGGGAAGCATGTCCCAACGCACGCCGTAGTTCAGCGTCAGGCACTGGCGAACTCGCCAGGTGTCCTGCGCGTAGAAGCCCGCGTAGCGATTGCGCAGGTAGAAGGCCAGGGAGTCCCCTTGCGCATAGCTCGAGGGGATGCCCAACAGGAAGTCGGCGAAGTCCGAGCCCGTCTCCGCGCCCGTGAACGAAAAAGCGCCGTTGAAGGTGGCGTCAGGATTAATGTTGACCTGGTCGAAGTGGAATCCACCGCCGGCTTTGAACAGGTGCGCGCCCAGCGCGGCGGAGAAATCGTCGGACGCCTGGAAAGTGTTGTTGGCTTCATCCAAGCCGGTGGTGTCCACGCCCAAGGTGAAATCGTTGAAGGAAACGTTTTCGATGCCCTCGATGCGCGGCTCGAGGGCGTAGATGGAGGGATTGCCCGCGCCGTCGGTAAACCCCTGGGAGGCCAGGGTGGGGCCCACGCCTCCCTGCGGCTGGCCCACGTTGTTCGCGTCGCGCAAGTAGTCAAGGTGAAATTCATTGACCATTGCGGTGTTGAGAATCGTGGTCAGCCCCAGGCTCGCCATCTGCGAGCGCCCGGCGGTGAGCGCGTTGAAACCGGGAACACTGGCTCCGCCCTGCGCCGTGGGGTAGGGGTTGTCGAGCGCGTAATCGTCAAAGAAATAGTAGAGGGATAGCGTGTTCTGCCCCTTGTGCCCGTCAATGCGCGACGAAAACTTGTCATCGCGAAGGGTTTCATCAAACGCCGAGGTGGAAAAGGTGTTGGCGCCCTGATTGGGTTCGGGAATAACTGGCAATAGAGTCTTGGCGGGGGCGGACCAGGCGCTGAGGGGAATCTGCGCGCCGGGCAGCACGCATTCGGCGGTGCTTGAGCACCCGGCAAAGTAGTAGGGCTCGCCCGCCGACACCATGTAGCCCAGGCCTTGGGAAAGGCGGTTGGCCCACGCCTGGCCATTCACGCGGCCGGTGAGGGAGTTCGAGATCTCGCCCAGGTTACCGGCGCGCTCGTCTGGTGAGGGGACGGAGACGAGTCCGGTCTCCATGCCCTCGGTGAGGCGCGTCCCCTGATAGTCGGTGAAGAAAAACCAGCGGTCGCGCCGGATGGGACCGCCCAAAGTGCCGCCCAACTGGTTTTCGTCGTACTGGGCGCGGCCAGCGGAGAAGAAGTTGCGCGCGTCCAGGCCGGTGTTGCGCAGGAAATCAAACCCGCTGCCGTGCAGATCGTTCCCCCCGGATTTGGTCGTCACCACCACCTGCCCGCCGCTGTAATTGCCGTACTCGGCGTCGAAATTGCCGGTGAGGACGCGGAAATCCTCAATCGAGTCGAGGTTGGGGATCAAAGCCGCGCCCATGTTGAAGTCTTCTTCCACGTTGCTTCCATTGAGGATAAAGCCATTGCTGGTTTCCCGCTGCCCGCCGATGGAGAGATTGCCGGGATTGAGGTCGCCGGATGGTGATGCGCTGGAGCAGCCCGACATGACGACGGCGTTGGGTTGCCGGGAACTGCCGGGAACAACCCCCGGCTGAAGGGCCAACAGGTCGGTGAAGCCACGGCCATTCAGGGGAATGGACGACATTTTGGCTGATGTGATCGTGTCACCCGTCGCGGTGTCGGCGGTTTCAACGTGCAGACTGGATTCCGTTACCGTTACGGCTGTCGCCTGCTGACTTAATTCCAGTTTTAGGGTGAGGCTGAGGACTTGGCCGGGTTTAACGTCGAGATTGCTTTCGCGGAGCGGGTTGAATCCCGACTGGCGGACTTCAACCTGATAACGCCCCGGTGGCAGCTTCGGGGACTCGAATAAACCCTCTGAATCGGTTGCGATAACCTGCTGCAACCCGCTCTGCTGGTTGGAGATCATGACGGAAACGGCGGGGATGACGGCGCCACTGGGGTCCACCACCGTGCCCGCGATGCTTCCGCCCGGCCTCGCGACGGTTCCCCCCTGGCCAGCCCAACTTACCAGGCACGATAGGAGAAAGATTCCCATTAAGTGGTGCGTTAGACCTGCCATTTTGACCATTGCCGGCCTGCTGAGTTCAGCCATCTGCCTTTTCCCTTCCACCACTGGGCGGGGCGCTTCCTTGCGTGAGATCGCGGCCGCCCTATCGTCTTAGACCTCGTGAGAAATCCGGGCCAGCGCCACTTGGCGGCCCGCTTCTCTCGCGCGCCGGGATTGAAGCTCAGCCCACCACCGCTTCATGCAATTCAATTGCAACTAGCAGCTCACGTTTTGACTTTCATCCCATCTGCATGTGGTCATTCAGTTTGTTCCTTGGAACGGCCCTGCGATCGCGGCAAACCAAATCGAAAATGAGCTTCCTAACCCTGCGGTTTGAGCGATATCCCCCAAAGTGTCGAAATTGCGACGGCTGCAAGATTCGGGCGATATGTCAAGCGGTCAGCGGAGCGGCTCACCCCCGCAGACGCCTTCACGGGGCTGGGCAATCCGGCGGGCGTTCACCTTACCCAGTCGGCTAGAAACAACTTATTTGCAAAAACCCCCGCATTTTCTGGGTTCGCTTTGTCGCTGGAAGCCTCACCGTGTAGTGGAATATCCTCAATTTCCAGCCACGTCGTGCCGATCTGTTCGGAAAAAGTTTTAGGGTTTTTGCAAAAACCTGGAGGATTATCGAAAGTTCTTCTTTTGCATAAACTTACCTTGCATTTCAGGGTGAGATGGGAGTGGAACTTCGGATATAGGTACGCCCATGAAAGAAGCGAGAGATGCTTCCCTGTAATCACCGATGTGAACAACACGGGGTTAATTCATCCGTGTGTTGAGGGGTGTGCCCGAACCCTTGCGCATTTCAGCCTTCTGCTTATACATCAGGGTGTCAGCGCGCGCCAAAACATCTTTAAGTGTTTCGCCGGACCGCCACTCGACCAGCCCGATGGCGGCGTCCATTTCGATCTTCGGCCCCTCCGTTCCCAAGTGCAGGGTGTAACTTCCAAAGACCCATTTTTGCATCCGTTCGACGTGCGATTGGGCTTCCGTAATGTTGCCGTCGAGCACCACCAGGAATTCATCGCCACCCCACCGGCCCACCGCGTCCGTAGCGCGCGAGGCCGAGCGCAGCTCCGTGGAAAACTGCTTCAGCAGGTCGTCGCCCGCCTCGTGCCCATAGGTATCATTGACCTGCTTGAAGCCGTTGAGGTCCAGCATCACGACGCAGAAGGTTTGCTTCAAGTCGATGCGGCGCTGGAGTTTGCCTTCCACTCCCTGGCGATTGTCCAGGCCCGTCAAACAGTCGCGAGAGGCGCGTTGCTCCGCCTCCGCCAGCTTGGTTTGATAAGTGGACACCTGGCTTTGCAGCGCGGCGACGGATTCTTTCCCGTCCTGCTCCATCTTCTCCACACAGGTTTTGAGTTCCTTGGCCCCGCGCACAATCGCGGCGCGGAGCTGCGGCAGGTCCTCCAGGTTGGCGAGGGCATGCAGCCGCTTGGTGAATTCCCCGAATTGGGAGGTGTAGCGCTTATCGCGCTCCGCCACCGCCTCCGCCGCGTGCGCGAGGGTCATCAGGATTTCCTTCACATCGCCGGCGCGCTGCTGGAAATACTCCGCCGTGTGCTCCCCCCACTCCTGGAGTTGCTGCTCCACCTGCCCTTCGGTCTCCTTCACAAGGGGGGGTGTGACTTTTTTGGCCAGGTTTTCAGCCAGCACCATCAGGCTGCGTTGAAGGTCGGGGCCCAGCGGCGGGCAGGCGCGCAGTCCACAATTCCCCATCGCCCCCAGCGCCGCTCGATACGCCTCCAGGGTTGAGGTCGCCAATTCCTCCGGGCTCGGCGGGCGATACTTATTCAGCTCGCTGGCGTTCAGGTCGAGGTACTTCTTGATGGATATCACCGTTCGCCCATCCTTCCCGCTCCTCGCTAAGACCGGATGAAAGGAGTGCATTGAGATCGGGTAGTCCGCAGCGCCCAACCAACCGGCGCGGGACTGTTCCCGCCCTATCTATCGGCAGTCTTCAGCAAATCCTTAGGGCGAATGGCGGGTGCCATACTTTTGTTTTGAGGGACGCCGCGGCCTGACCGCCACGACCACGACGCATTCCTAAGCCTGTTCGTAGGCCTCTTGCAGCCGCTTGATTTCGAGCTTCTTCATTTGCAGCACCGCTTGCATGACTCGTTCAGACTTGCGCGCGTCCTTGTCCTCCATGAACTCGCCCAAGACCGTAGGAACAATCTGCCACGACACGCCATGCTTGTCCTTCAGCCAGCCGCATTGTTCGGCCTTGCCGCCGGCGGCGAGTTTTTCCCAGAAGTAATCGATCTCCTCCTGGGTCGCGCAGTTGATCATGAAGGAAACGGCGGATGAGAAGGTAAAGAGCGGGCCGCCATTCAGCCCCAGGAATTTTTCCCCATCCAACTCGAAGAGGACTGTCATGACTGTTCCCTTGACCATTCCTGAGACCTCAGCTCCCGCCTCACCATAACGTGCGACGTTTAAGATCCGCGAGGTTTTTGCGCTTGATCCCGGCCTTTGGGCGCCGGAGAAAACCGCAATGTAGTGGCGGGCGGCTTCTTCCGCCTGATCGTCGAACCACAAACAGGGTGTGATTTTTTGCATGGTTGGACCTCCCTCCTTTTCCGCGCATGGGTAAGGCAAATGATGCTGGATGAAGTTGGATTATACCGATATCGAGCGCTTCAAGGGGCGAGGAAATCTTATGGCTCTTTTTCAAAACCGCAAAGGACAGATTTGAGGCGCTTCTGCAAATGGGTCGCGAGGGGGTCGAATTTGCAGGCTAAGCCCTTTCGCTGCATTGATATAAGGGGAATCGTACATGTCCTTTGTTTTCATACACATCGTACCAAATCCCCAGAAGTTATCACGTGCTCGAATATTTTCCACGTGTTTTCAATAACATCCGGACTACGGCCTTCGATTTTTTCAATTTTTTATTTTTTTTGTTCGCCCGGCTCTTCAAGACTCTTACGCATCAAGGGGATAGAACCCCTGTCTTTTTGTCGCCCCGCAAACAACCCTCTTTGTTTTCTATTACATCGTGGCAGAGGCTCAAGTATTGCTTGAGGCGCTCGGCATGTAGCCTCTGGGGGGAGTTTCCGGCGTCTTCCCCGACCGGCGAAATGGGAGCCTCCCCGGCCCGGGGTGACCCCCGCCGGAATGGGGCGAGCAGCGAAGTTATGGTCGTGAGTTTGACCCATCAGTCTCCATCCGTCAGCGTTCCGCCTACTGCTGGCTGCCTGCCGCCGACTGCCTACTGCTGGCAGCCTACTGACCGCCGTCCCCGGCAGGGGGGCCGGCCGCACGAGCCGCTCCACGCCCGGGCGCGTCCGCCACGCGCTGGCCCACGTAGTAGTCTACCACAAATAAGGGCTTTGTCAAGGGCATAACCAGCCCGCCAGTGTCGCGGTTGGAATGAGGGGCGGCGGACCTTGTTCCCCCTTTGCCGTTGCGCGCTCCTGTTCCCCGTAGGGGAAAACCGTGAGTAGCCGCAGGTTTTGACCTGCGGATAACGGAGTCCGCACGACCTCCCAATCCCAACAGTGTTGGCCTCCAAGGGGGCGGCCCCGTCAGGGCCGACGCCCTATTGGGGATTCCGATCCGCAGGTTAAAACCTGCGGCTACTCACGGTATCCCGCTTCGCGGGAGGAATGCGCGAACTTGGCGACAGCTTGAGCCCACAGCGGCAGATGCCGGTTTCATGCTCGGTCCAACCTTTCTCGTCCACCCTGCCGAATGATTTGTTTCATCCGCAAACCAAATTCCGCCGATACCTCACATTAGGGGGGAGGCGGGGCGGCGCCCGTGGACACACTCCCCCACTGGGGATATCGGCAGTTCGTGATGAAAAGTTGAGGGATTTGTTTCCATTGACGATTGCAGAATTAGGGGGAAAAGGTTCGAGGAACGTGTGAAAAAATTAAAAAGGCGGGCTGGCGCAGACATTGCTTTTGACGTCTGCGTCCCGAACCGTACTCCGTGCGGTGATGCCAACTGCTCTGAGATGGACACGCTCGCTTGGGGACGCATACATATACCGCGATGTATGGAGTGCCAGGAAAGTCTGGCTGATCTTGTAAGCTGAAAGGAGCTTACCTTGTAATTGCCCATTCAACAGGTAGCCGAGCCCGCGTGGGGCGGAGCAATCCGTGACACGAAGCCGGGCGAAGCGAACTCATGAGCCGTAGCGCAAGCGAACCCGATTCGGCCTCGTTATGCAAACTGAGAGCGGCCAAGCTGCCATACGTGACGAAGCCTGCCACTGGTGGTGAAGCAATGGGGCAACAGCAGCCACCGGGCTCTCCGGGGTGGTTGGGGGCGGCGCGTGGGGAGAGATCAGTCGAGGAACCTGGGAGACCCGGCGGAGTGGTCGGCGCAAGCCAACCAACGCCCGAGGGGAATGCATAACCCTGGGGCGGCTCGGTCGGGAGTCGGACCGGCTCATAGTAGCGGCGAAGCGGGTAACGACCGTGGAGCGAAGGGGCCGGAGCAGAGACCTGTGGAGTCAGAGGAGGGGAGAGCCGCTTGGATGAAAATCCCACTACGGAGAAACCGCAGGCTGCGGAAAGGCTGCCGGAAACGGGGCAGGAACGGAGCTTGCCGGAGAAACTCTCTCAACTGAGACAGAAGCTGGGCCAAAAAGCCAAGCAGGAGCCGAAGTTCGGGTTCTATGTGTTGTACGACCGGATTTATCGGCGGGACACGCTGGAAGCCGCTTGGGAGCGGGTGCGCGCTAATAAGGGCGCTCCGGGCGTCGACGGGGTGACGATCGCACAGATTGAAACTACCGGCGACGGGGTGAAAGGATTTCTGGATAAACTTCAGGAATCGCTACGCGCCCACACCTATCGCCCGCAAGCGGTACGACGCGTCTACATCCCCAAGGCGAACGGCAAGCGGCGACCCTTGGGCATACCGACGGTGCGCGACCGAGTGGCGCAGATGGCTACCTTGCTGATCCTGGAGCCGATCTTCGAGGAAGATTTCGAGGATTGTTCTTATGGGTTTCGGCCGGGACGCTCGGCCCATCAAGCACTGGAGGAGATACGCGGGCACTTGAAAGCCGGGTATCAGGCGGTGTACGACGCGGACCTGAAGGGATATTTCGACTCGATTCCGCACGACAAACTGCAAGCCTGTTTGCGGATGCGGATCGCCGACCGGAGCGTCTTGAAGCTGATCCGGCAGTGGCTGGAAGCAGCGGTGGTGGAAACGTCCGAGGAATCGGGTGGACCACCTCGAATCAGCCGGCAGAAGCAGGGAACGCCGCAGGGCGGAGTGATTTCGCCTTTGCTGGCTAACCTGTATCTGCACTGGTTCGACAAGGTGTTTTACCGGGCCAGCGGACCGGCCCACTGGGCCAAGGCTAAACTGGTGCGTTACGCCGATGACTTTGTGGTGCTGGCGCAACAGCAAACGCCGCGCCTGGTGGGATGGATCGAGACGAAGCTGGAATCCTGGATGGGGCTGGAGATTAACCGGGAGAAGACACGGGTGGTGAAGCTGAGGCAGCAAGGAGCCAGTTTGGACTTTCTAGGATTCACGTTTCGGTACGACCGGTCGCGCCCCGCGTGGGGGCGGCATCGCTACTTGAATGTGATTCCGTCCAAGAAAGCCTTGGCGCGGGAACGGGCGAAGTTGCGCGACATGACCAGCGCGCAACAGAATGGCGTCCCGATCCCCCGGTTGCTTGGGGAGTTGAATCGGAACCTGAGAGGCTGGGGCAACTACTTCGGTTGCGGCTATCCGCGGCACGCCTTCAACCAGATCAACAGCTACGTAAACTGGCGCCTGTGGAAACATCTGCGGCGCCGTAGTCAGCGACCCTATCGACCCCCAAAAGGGATGACGGTTTACGCCCACATGAAACAACTGGGCCTGATCGCCTTGTAACTCGACGGGGAACAGCCTGTGCATGCTCGCGGCGAGAGCCTCTGCGAGAGCCGGATGCGGGAAACCCGCACGTCCGGTTCGACGAGGGGAGAGGTGCGAGGTCTTCAATCGCTCCCTCTCCTACTCTACTGCCACCCGCGCTTGACCTCGGAGGGCCTGCCGATTGTCCTCTCCGGGTTCACGGTGGTGCAGGCATGAATCCAGTTGGCGTGTTCAGTCATCCAACACAACAAGGAGCAGATGTCATGCCGCCTATCGAGAAGCTGGAAGAAACGGTTGCGTCGTGGCCCCGCATCTCCGTCCACCCGCACCGGTTTGGAGCCCGGGAATTCCGCTTGGCCAAGGCGGAAATCGGCCACGTGCATGACGGAGGGATTGTTGACATTCCATTCCCCCGGGCGTTTCGCGACGCGCTGCTTGCGGAAGGGCTTGCCGAGGAGCACCGCTGGGTCCCCAACTCAGGCTGGGTTACGTTTCGGCTGCGCAGCAGCCGGGACTTGCCGCACGCCCTATGGCTCATGCGCTTGTCGTACTTCCGCTATGCGCTGAAGACAGCGGCCGATCCTCGCGAGCTGTTTGCGGAGGTGTGTCAGGAACTGCAATTGGCCGCTCCGTTCAAGCCTCTTCTGGAGCAGTTTGTACGTCCAGCCAAAAACGAGGATGCGGATTTATAAAGGAGTCGTAGCGCCGACCTTGAGGGCGGCACGTGCTGACCTCAAGGTCAGCGCTACGTACGAGGCCGAACGCGGTTCGGCCCTACAAGTTGCCCCCGAACCCGGCCGTCTGGTCTATGTCTACTGCAAAACCTCATCCGCTCCCGCTCCCGGCTGCGCGACCGACCATGCCCCCCCTCCGCCGCGCCGCCTAGCGCCACGAAGAGATGGTAGTGCCGGCCTTGAAACCCCCGGCGAGGCGTATAGGTTAAGCATCCGCCTGGCCCCAGTCGCAGAGGGATTCGACGAATTCAGCGGACCCGTCGCGCAGCCAGCCATCGAGCTGGGCGGGTTCCTTCAATTGTTGGCCCCGCCGGCGGGGAACGGCCACAAAGCGGCAGGGAAGTTCGGTGAGGCCGGTTATATCGCCCCACAGCTTTTCGAACTGGGCCACGGGCAAAACATCTTCCTGGCCTTTTCCCCACCGTTTCTTAACGTCTTTCAGCGTAATGTAAGTTGGCAAGCGTGCTGCGAGGGTCCGCACGGCGTTGTTTACCATCTCAGTTTGGGACAAATCGGAGCGGGTCAGCCCGAACAGGGTCAGCAGTTGATCGATATCGATCCAATAGGTCGCGCTGTTGTACCAAGAGAGGATGGATTCGACCTCTTCGCTGGGCAAGGCGAGGCCTTCGATCAGGCGGACGCGCCCGTCGATGCGCGCCAGGCCGCCGCCGCGGTCTTCCAATTGGCGGGCAATGACTTCCGTGGTCAGGGCGGCTCCCTCGGCAATGTGATAGCCGAGCAGGCCGGGGTCGACGTCGGCGCCCACGGTGTCGATGTTGTGCACCATCAAGTACTTCAGGCCGGGCCTTTCCTGAAGCAATTTCAGCAGCGTGCCGTTGCGCAGCAGATTGGGCACTTCGTACCCGTGGCCCACCGGGTGCAGGCACTGCATGGGCACGTTATCCGTATAGCTCGACCCCTCGCCCATCTGCCGGGCCCAGCCGATGAGCGTAGCGCGCAGGCTTTCGCGAACCTTCTGCGCCTGTTCGTCCAGCACCTGCTGGGGCATCTCCTCCCAGGCAAAGCGCAAGTCCCTTTCCATGGGAACGAAGCGCAGCCCGATGGAGCGCCCCGGGGAGAGCAGCAGGGGGCCCGAGTAGCCATAGTTGCCCACGGCTTCCAGGTGCGCGGCAATCGCCTGGTGGGTCAGGTAGCTGGTGGTGATGACGTGGGGCAGGGCCGTGCCGCAAAGGCCGCTGGTGCGCCGGCTGTGGGCCAGGTGGGTTTCGATAAAGCTGCGGTGCCGGCCCCCCAGGCGGCAAAAGGGATTCAGCGCCTTGACCGTCCCCGCGCCTTTCGTCCAGCGGCTGCCCACTCCGCCGGCGAGCGAGACCACCGCCACCATCCCCGCTTGCAGGGCATCTTTGCCGATTTGCTGGAATCGGGATTCCACCCCGCCGGTCGAGTCGAACAGATCGTCGGCGTTGACGTCGGTAATGCGGCTCGAGGCGGGAAGGCGATTCTGCCCCAGACCGACGCGCCCGTTGCGCAAGTCCGCCTGAATCTGCTCGTGCTCCACGCGGTCAAATCCGTAAGTATCCAGCAGCGTTTCCAGGCTTTGCGAGGGATCGGCTTTCTGCGCGCTCTGCGGAATGAGATGCTCAAAGACGCGCTGCACCATCCCCTGAAACTCCGGGACAGTGTGGCAGGCGGCGGTGAAGCGCTCGAGTTCCAGGCGGCGCAGGGGCGAGAGCTGGCGGGATTCCATGCGCAGAAGTCCGGGCACCATCATCTGGTAGTAGCCGGCGGGCATCAGCGCCTGTTCGCCTTCGCGCAGCACGGCGCGCGTGCCGCGCTCGTTGATGGCAAAATCGTAGACGACGGGCTCCATGGCGAAGGGCGAGGCGTGTTCCATGGCCCGCCGGGTGTCGCTCATGATGGACTGCAAGCGCTCCTGCCCGCGGGCTTTGGCGGCCGGAGCAAAGATAAAGCCCATGCCCCCGCCCGACATTCCGCCCAGCATCCAGAAGCCCCAGAAGTCGCCGCCCATCTCGGCGCGCACGCGGCGAATCAGCGTGTCGGTGTAGAGATTCCCGGCCCAGGGAATGATGGTTTGAATGGGGCCGTCAAAATTCCGCTCGGTCAAGCTGCCGAGGCCACGAATGTCTCCCGCCTCCAGGCTCGCCAGGATGTCCGCAAAGAGCTGACCGGCTGCCACGCGGCCTTGCCATTCCTTTTCGGAGCGCAGCAGGTATTTTTCCGTCACCATCTCGAGAATGGGGCCCACATCCTGCGCCATGCCGCCGTGCACCAGCACCAGGCTCTGCTGAAGGCTGGCGCGGGTTTGGGGCGGCACTTCCTGCCCGCCCAGAATTTCGTGGTCGGGCAGCAAACGGCCGCGGCTGATGCCGAATTCCGGGTCGCCTTCCCGGGCCGGCACCCCATGAATCAGCTTGATTCCCGGCCACACCCCGCCGGAATCCTGCCAGCCGCCCCCCGAGCCCCCCAGCCACTCGCCCAGAATGGCGCGCGCCGCCACCAGCCGGCGGTCGGATTCGCTCAGGCCGCCGGTGAGGGTGCGGATCTGGTTGGTGGCCCGCATACACAAGGCAATGAGGCAGGCGAGAAGGTTGGTGGAGACCGCCAGGCGCGAGCCGCGGGGAATGTCATTCACCTTGCTGACGATTTCGATGCCGTGGCCCGCCCGGCCAATCAAGTGGGTCAGGACGTCGCCGAGCGGCTGGGTGGCGCCTTCCAGTCCCGGCGGCACAATTCCCGAGGCTATCACCGCCGCCTTGAGCAGCCCCAGGTAATCGTGCGCAAAATCGAAAACCTCGGCAATCGAGCCCAGTTCGGCGCTCGACTGAAGGTCCACACTCACCAGGCGCAGGATGGGCTGGTCGATGACCCGGAACCATGCTTCCACGGGAGGCTGGGGGGCGCCCTGACCGCGCACGGCAAGGTCGATGGAGACGTTCAGCACGCGCGCCCCTTCCGGGAAATCCATGCCCAGGAAGAAAATATCGCTCCACCCGCTGTGGCTCAGGTCCATACGCACCGGCGTGGCCTCACCCAGGACGGGGAAGGGATGCTCTGGCGTCTCGCGCGTCAGAAGTTCGGGGCGGATGCGCAGCGGCGCGTCTTCCGGGTGGGCGGCGCGGAACATCCACTGATTGCCGCGCACCGAACGCACGCTGCGTCGCACCTGGTCCGCCAGCGTCTGAAAACCGAGCGCGCGGTAGCCCGCCGCCAGCGCGCTCGACAGGGCGGCACTCGGCCCCGCGGCGGTTTGGGCGGCAAGGAAGATGTCAATCGCTTCTTCAAACCGGCGCTTCAGCAGGTTGGTGTAACCGGCGAAAGGAATCAGCGCCCGAGCTCTCACCCCTGGACGCGTGGGAATGTGAAAGCGATGCAGAGCGTAAAGGAAAAACAAGGCGCGCACACGCTCGTAAAGGTTGTCGCTCGAGCGCCGAAAGCGGTCGAGCGCCGCGCCTTCGCGCATCAGGTCTTCAAGTGGCGCATTCCGGCACAGCGCGTCCAGCGAGCCATTGCGCGTTTCCGCATCCTGCGCAGTAATGACATTCGTCAGCAGACTCAAGGCTTGCTCCCATCGGCAGTTGTCTCGCCGATTGACTCATCTCCCTTTCAACTTCTGGAGCAATTCCACGTCGTTCAGAATAGATACGCCCCGCTCGAGGCAGAAGGCAACAACTTCCGGCGCAAGGAAATCCCGATCGAGAGTGCAGAGCACATCCGCCCTGCCATCGGTGGCGGCATAGACCACTGGGTCATCGTTCGGATCTTGAAGAACGACAGGGGCTTCGACATTCGGACAGACGAGTTCCGAGATTTCCACAAGAAACTGCACGTGTTCTTGAATATCCTGCAAACTGAGCTGCCAAAGTTTCTGAAGTCGTGGATAAGCCAGCGCGCGTTCAACCTCGCGAAGCAAGAAGGGCGAAGTAATGAGCACATGATCGCCGTACGCGATTTTCAGAAGGAGATCCCGGGCAGGACCTTGAACTTTGACGTTGGCTCTAACCAGGACGTTGGTATCAAGGACAATCCTCATTGGGGATTCGCGCGGGTCCAGATCACGGCGTCGTCAATTGCCGCTTCTTGCTCATCATCGGAAACGTGGCGTACGGATTCCGCCGTCCTCGAGATGCGGTCCTCCAGTTGGCGGGCAAGCTTCTGGCGGGCCTCCCCGGTTGGGGCATCGTGGGGTGAAAGTGCCATGATGCTCACCTCCTCATCGGGTTCAAGGACTCGGCCCAGAACGCGCTCCACCACCTGGCGCGCATCAGAGGGGAGTTCATTCGCCTTATGAATGATGACGTTTCCCATAACGCAATATTAACTGGCCTTGGGCTGGGTTGCAACCGGCAACCGGAAGTCTACCAGCTTGCTCCTGACTCCTGACTACTGACTCCCGGTGTTCATCTCCCGCTCGGCGAGGAGTTCGAGCAGGTTGGTCAGCACCTCGTCGCGGTCTCGGCCGTTCAGCGCCAGGGCGAGTTGGGCGGTGAGCAATCCGTAGCGGGCGCCCAGGTCGTAGCGCCGCCCGGTGTCTTCCAGCGCCAGGTACTGCTCCTGGCGGGCGAGTTCGGCAAGCGCCGCGGAGAGGGTCAAGGGGCGGGCGGGCTCACTCTCCAGCATGCGCCCCAGTAATTCCATTACTGTGGGAGTGAAAACGTGCGTGCCGAAAAAGCACAAGTAGTAACCGGCACGGATTCCCGGCACCATGAGGCGCTGTTCGGCTTCCGTGGGGGTGGGTTTTTCAAGCACCGTTTCCACGCGAAAGACGCCTGTTCGCCCGGTCATGCGGCGTCCCGCCACGGCGCCGAATCGGGAGAGCAGGCTTTCGCGGGTAGGCTGCACTCCGGAGGCGGAGCACGACTCGGCTTCGGCGAGTTCCACCAGGCGCTCGACGCCGGGCTTTCCGGCGCTCACGTAAAGGTGATCTCCCACCATGTGCAGAAAGGGTTCCTGGCCCACGAATTCGCGCGCACAGTAGAGGGCGTGGCCGTATCCGCGCGGCGGGTGCTGCTGGGCGACAAAGCGCACCGCCCCCGCCAGACTGCCCGCCGCCTGCGCGTAACGCGCCTCATCACCGGGCCATACCACCACGCAGATTTCGCTGATTTTTGCGCTAAGGGCCTGTTCGATCAGAATGCCGAGAACGGATTTCTCTGCGCCGTCGTGGATGAGAGTTTGCAGCGGCAGGGCGCGCTGATTCCCCCCCGCCGCCGTAATCACCGCCTTGCGAATCCGCACGTTTGACGCTCCTCTTTACGCTTGTTCATGCAAAGAAGAGCATTATACAGGAATCGGGCCATTGGTGATTTGCGATTGGTGATTGGTGATTTTCACCAACAGCAAGAGCCTAGGGCGATACGGAGGCGGAATCGGCGGATCCCGTAACCCGTGTCCCGTACCCCGAGTCCCGAGCCCCGCTCCTCTCACCTGGCGTACTTCACCGAACACCCATACGGGCGGGTGACCGGGGTGCTGACCGGTTTGCCCGCCATCGCTTCTTCCAGGGCTTCGGAAACATAGTTGTGGGCGGTGGCGATGTCGGCGGTGTCGGTGGTGGGCTTGTCATCGATAGCCCCGTCGTAGATCAGAACTCCGTCCGGATTGATGATGAACATGTGGGGAGTGGTCCTGGCGCCGTACAGATGCCCCAACTTCCCGGTGGGGTCGAGCAACACGGCCGTCGGTGAGGCATTCATCTTGGCGAGGTAGGCGTTTTCCTGGTCGGCGGTCATGTAACCTTGCTGGCCGGGCGCGGAGGAAATTACTGTGAACCAGACCACCCCTTTGGCGGTCCACTCGCGCTGGAGGCGTTCCATGTTTCCGCTCGCGTAATGCTTTAGAGTGTACGGGCATTCCCGATTGTGCCACTCCAGAACCACGTATTTGCCCTTGTACTCGGCGAGCGTGTGGGTTTGGCCGTGAGTGTCTTGCGCCGTGAAGTCCGGGGCCGTAGTTCCCGGCTGCACAGCCAGAACCGTTGCTGCCATCAGCCCCGCCATGCTTGCCAAAGCGAATAGAGCCATTCGGCGATTCATGATTCATCCCTCCATGAGTTGGATTCAGTCAGTCCGCAATTTATTTCGATGCAGCGACCGGCGCATTGATTGAGTAGCCCTGTCCCGATGCGAAAACCAACACTCCCCGCAGACGCAGAGGAGCTTTCAACAATTGATCGGATCGCTTCAGCTCCAGGTCAATCCCCCGCGGTGACGGGCTGACCTTTTGCGGAGCGCCATTCTCGATTTCGTTCGAGTCGAGGGGGAAGAAACTGCCTCCCGTTTCCTTTTTTCCCGTGGCGACGTTGAGGACAAACTTCTGCTGATCCACATGGGCGGTAACATTCCACGATCGGGGTGCGGGGCGCGGCAAATCCGCCCGGGCTCGCGCAAAGAGCGGGGAGGCAGGGGATGGCGGCCCCGGCGCTCCTTGGCGAAGGGGAAGCGTCAAAGCCAAAGCGGCGCGCTCCGGAACGCAAAAGTCGCGGCAGACCAGCCACTTCACCGCGGCATTCACCTGCACCTCGGATCCTTTGGCGATTCCCGCCGGCGGCGTGATTTCCACGGGGAGCAACACCTGGTCCTGATACCCGTAATCGATGAGCGAATGATCCTCAATCCGCCGAGGCAGGGGCCATTCGAGAGGTCCCGCCGTGAACCCTTCCGGAAGGCTCCATTTTACCCGGGGAGGTTCGCCGGAATCACCCGGATTGACCCAGTAGATGTGCCAGCCGGGTTCAAGCTGGAAGCGCAAACCCACCGCAAAGGGCCGTCCGGGCTCGACGGAGGTCTGTTCAGCGACAAGGTCCACGGTTCCATGCGGTCCTGGAGCGCCTGCGGCCCTGCCCAAGGCGGTAAACACGCCAAGAAGGGAGATGAGCAGTAGGGCGTAAGTCTCGATAAATTTGCATTGCGGTTTGCGGGGTTCCGGGGGGAATTCAGCAAGCGTCATGGGAAGTTAGATGCTTTGCCCAGGGGGGCAGGTTACAGGTCAGGCAGCAAAATCGTAAGGAGGACTTCACCGCGGAGGCCACAGAGGCTCACAGAGAAGAGTTTCTCTGAAGGCACGGGGCGCGATGGTTGTTCCCTGCTCATTTGACCCGCAGTGCTTCTCTGTGTCTGTTCTCTGTGCGCCTCCGTGGCCTCCGTGTTGAATCTTTTTTTGGAAGCTGGAAAATCGGAAGCCTCTACCCTAATCCGCCGATAACGAACGGGCGGTAGGGATTTTGGATAAAAGAATAGGGAATCGGCACTGTGGAGACATCCTTTCATGGTAGGCGCAGTGTCGTTACGGCCCGAAGAGAAGGCAGGAGGCCACAGCAGATTGTGCAGTGCGCGAGAGGAAGACACGCCGCATGAAGTTTCAGGAAGGGGGTTAGGATAATCCGCTGATAAGGACGACGTTTTGGTGCCGGTAGGTTCACGTGATCACCGGCAGCAACCGCAGGCCCTCCCCATAGGCGGCCGCCCACTTGCCCAGCGCGGCCACTCGCAGCATCAGTCTTCGGGCATGGTGCACCAGCCGCCCCGGCATGGTGAAGAGCAGGAAGCGCAAGCGCTTGGGTCGTGCGGTCAGTAGTTCGGCGGGCAAGGCCAGCCGCTTCAGCGCCTGGAGCACGTTGTGTGCGATCACCGCCAAACGCAGCCAAGCCGCGTTGGCGCCGAAATATTTCGAGGGCAGCACGCCGCCCCCCAGGTCGTTTTTGATCACGTCATGGACGAACTCAATGGTGCCGGCCTTTTCGCGGTGCCACTCGATCAAGCGCGCCGCCTTCAACTCCCAGCGGTTCGACAACAGCGCGAAGTGCCGCACCGTGCTCCCGTCCGCGAAGAGTTCTCCTTGCTTTTTGCGAATGCGGATGGCCACGTAGCGCAGCGGTTGCGCATCCTTCTTCTCCACTTTCTCGCCGGGCACGAAGGGGACCTCGGCGCACTCGCGGATTTCGGCCGGATGCCGCTCGCCGTAGGGTTCCCAGGCGGCTTCGGGAAGCGCCTGGATGGCCGCGTGCAAGGGCTCGCTCATCCGCGCGCTGATCGCAAACGCGATGCGCCCGCCCGGTCCTTCGGGCCGCTGTTCATCGCGCAACCAATTCACCAACCCGCTTTCATGACACGCCGAATCGCCCCGGTAATAATACTCCTGCACCGTGCTCGGCAGGGCGGCAAAGGCCCGTTGCGCCACTTCCACCGGCTCCATCTGCGCGGGCACGTTGCCATCGCGAAATTGATCGGCCAGCACCAGGCCGGTCTCCGCCCACGCCGCCAGCATCGGCTGATAGCCGCGCACCCCTTCATAAGTGGTTAAGGCTTGCTGCTTGTGGCTCTCAATGATCGTCGCGTCCTGATCCACCGTGGCGAGGCGCTGGTCGGGGGCGCGTTCCCCGAAGCGCTGCACCAGATCGCGGTTCACTCTGCCCAGCCCCTCCAGTGCGGCCGTCTCCTCGGGGATGTAGGCGATCTGCTCAGGTAAGCGTCGTTGCTGGGCTTCCGCGATCTTCTCCTCCTGATGAAAGGCCTGCAAGAATTCCAGCGCCGTGCGCGGTGAAGGCAGCGCGTGCCCGATCATCTCCGCCAGCCCGGGGTCTTGCCGCAGACGCTCAAAATCTTCCACACATTCGCCCCCTGCGGCATTGAGGATCACGAAGCTCTCCACAAACGTCGCGTCGTCGTAGCCGCGTTGCCGCTGTTTCACCCGCACGTGTTCCTGAACACTCCGCGGCAGCCCCAGCGAACGGAAGGCCTGTACCACCAGCGGGATTCCTCCCAGCGCCGTGAGGATTTCTTGCAGAGGCTCGGGATCAAGCTCGAACAGCAACGGCGAGGCCGTGGGTGAAGGATTGGGGAGTTTGCGCATAGGAGAAAACCCTCAGCAATTTTCACACCCTGGGGGTGAAAAATCTTACAACCTTTCGCTTCTTCCCCCCAAGCCCGTCGCCCATGTCTACAGGCGGCGCCATCACTGCACCCCGGCTCAGCCTGCCCAAGCCGCCCCTTATCGGCGGATCGGGGCTCTATTGGGAAATCATTTCATCAACCCCCTCCAAACCGTGCTGGACGATTCAGAAGGGAGATAGTAAACTGCGCGCGGCGTACTCATGGCGGGGCGGGTTCCGAGAAGGCAGCGGGTGAGGCGGATGGCTCCCGCCCTCGGAATGGATTGTTTTGGTTATAGAGTTCAAACTCCACTTAGATGGGTTATAATACTGATGAATATAGATGACTCGATATTGCCGGAGCAGAAGAAGCCTTTAGCCGGTGCCTGCCACCATCAGTGGCTGAAACAGGAAGGTCCGTACGTCGTTGCGGAGGTCTGTGAAATTTGCAAGCTCTACCGGTATAAGAGTGGCGCCACGGCAGATTGGGAATATCGCGCCCCCATACCATTCGCGAACGCGCCGGCGGCGTGAGGCAAGAGCCGGGATACGGGATACGGGACACGGGGTTAGGGGTTAGGGATTGGGGGTGCGGGATACGGGACTCGGGATTCGGGGCCGAAGACAAAGGGTAAAGGGTAGTAAAGACTAAATGGCAAAGGGTAAAGTGACAGGGAATTTCTTGGCTAGTAAAAAGCGGGGCGAAGGTCAGGCATAAGCTTTAGCCTTTATCCTTTAAACTTTACCCTTTGCCCCGAATCCCTAACCCCTAATCCCTGACCCCGTACCCCGAGTCCCGAATCCCGAGTCCCGTGATTGGGGCTTGCCCGCCAGCGGCTCTCGAAGTAAACTTCGAGTCGGGATAAATTCGGCTGGGCGGTTGGCGCCGTCCGCGTAAAGTTCATAAGCGTCAAAGCGTTGGACCCCGGGCCACGGCGTGCAAGTGGCTTCTTTTCCACACTCCTACCCGGGCCAGCGAGTCGATATTCTACTTGCCAGCGCGTGCTATACTTTGGCAAAGTACTTGTCGACGGGAGCGACATGAAGACCTGCCCAACGTGCCAAGGAAGCTATCCGAACAATTACCAAGTTTGCCCGGCAGATGGAAGTCCGCTGCAAGAAATCGGAACCTGGTCGGATGGAAGCGTCATTCGCGGGAAATACCGCCTGCTGGCCAAAGTTGGCCAGGGCGGCATGGGTTCCGTCTACAAAGCGCTGCACCTGGCCTTTGATGAATTGCGGGCCCTCAAGGTCATTGCCCCGGAGCTCCTGACCGACGAACTTTTCGTCAAGCGGTTCAAACACGAAGCCGTCATCACCCGCCGGCTGCAACACCCCAACGCGGTGCGCGTGGACGACATTGACGAGGCCGAAGACGGTCGTCCTTACATCGTCATGGAGTTCATCGATGGCAAGAGCTTAAAGAAGCTCATCCGCGAAGAGGGAGCGCTGCCTGTTCCCCGTGTGCTTTCCATCGTCAAACAGACCGCCAGCGCGCTGGAAGCTGCGCACAAGCTGGGCATGGTGCATCGCGACATCAAGCCCGACAACATTGCGTTGGTGGACACCCCGGACGGGGAGATGGTGAAGGTTCTCGACTTCGGCATCGCCAAAGTGAAAGAGGCGCGCATGGGCGAGGCCGCCGGCCTGACTTTGACGGGCGCCGGAGTGGTGATCGGCACGCCGCAATACATGTCTCCCGAACAGGCCATGGGCAAGCGTGGTGATGAGCTGGACGGCCGCGCTGACCTTTACTCCCTGGGCGTGGTGATGTACCAGATGCTGACGGCGGACCTGCCCTTCAAGGCCGACACCACCATGGAGATGCTGCTCTGTCACATGCAGAAGCCCCCCGCCCCCATCGAGGTTCTGCATCCGGAACTGCAAGTGCCCGAAAATGTGGCCGCCCTCACCATGCGCCTGCTCGAAAAAGATCGCGATATGCGTCCGGCCACCGCCCGCGTGCTGATTCAGGAAATTGAAAGGGTTGAAAAGGAACTGGCAAGCCCTCCTCCTCCCCCTCCCCCCTTGCCGGTGTTGGATTCCACTCGTTTGGTTCCCATGGAAGACCAGGACACCATCAGGGACGATCAGGGCATGGGTGGAAGGGTGATCCCTCCGCCACGCCCGCAGCCCCCGCCGATTAAGCCCGAGCCCCTCAAGCCTCCCTTCCAGGGGCCCATCATTAAGCCGACCCCCAAGCCGCCGCCCATTCAGCCTCAACCGGGTCCACGCCCCAAGCCTCCCGAATCCCGCTGGGGTATGTATGTGGCGATCAGCATCCTGCTGGTGGGCATCGCCGGGGGCGGATTGTATTATGCCACGCACCACTCGGCGCCCACCGGGTACCTGACCGCCAACCCGGTCACGGTGAATAAAGGTGATGCCGCCACCTTGAGCTGGTCCATTGAGAATGCCACCGACGTCGATATTGAACCGGGGGTGGGGAGGAAGCAGGCGCAGGGTTCCACGTCCGTCAGCCCCCAGGATTCGACCACCTACAGCCTGACGGCCACCGGCCCGGGCGGATCGCTGACCACCACGGCCCATGTTGACGTGAACGTTCCGGTGACGCCGCCCCAGCCGGAGAAGGTCAGGGCTCACCTCAGCGTCAACTCAACCAGGGTGCAGCGCGGCCAGTCCGTCACCTTGACCTGGACTTCACAAAACGCCACGGACCTGGATCTGGAACCGGGAGTGGGCAAGGTGGATGCAAATGGTAACAGGTCCCTTACCCCGGAGGAATCGACCACGTACACCCTCACCGCCACGGGCCCGGGCGGACAGGTAAGTCCCTCGGTCCATGTTGCCATAACGGCTCCGTCGCCGCCCCCGCCCCCCGCCACCCCGTGCAAGAAGGTCAAGGGGAGGATCACCATGGGTGATTTCCTTTTTGGACGGGGCGAATACGATGATGCCATCGCTCAGTACTCGGAAGGAGCGAGGATGGATCCCACGTGCTCGGAAATTAGGCAAAAACTTGCCGGCGCCATTAAAGCCTGCACTACTGAACGTAAAGCATTGAACGAGAACTACAAGTGCGGGGGGAACTAAAGGGCGCAGCTCGCCGCCATCAATCTCCCGGGTAGTGGCCTGGACGAGGTTGGTTGATCGGGATATAACAAAGCGGGGGGTAATCTCCCAGGGGCCATGTTCATGTGTTCGTATTCAGGGGGTAGGCGCATTCCTCGAACTCTGGCTCTCTTTCTGGCCTTAATCGCCGCCATTGCCTTTGTTCCCTCCCTTTCCAACGCTCAGAATGTTACCAAGAAACTCACTGAACAGGACGTCATCGAGCTCCTGACCGGCGACGCGTCAATTCACGATGTGATCGAGGAGGCGCGGAAATCGGGCATCTCCTTTCAAGTGACCACCGCCGCGGCCAATCGTATTCGCGCCGCCGGCGGTTCCGAAGAACTCATTCGGGTGCTGCGCTCGCTGGCCCCCCGGGCTCCCGTCGTGCCCAGCGCTGCCGCCCCCACGCTGATGATCCAGTCCACTCCCGGCCAATGCCAGGTGTACATAGATGACGAGCCGCTGGGGACCACCAGCCCTGAGGGTCGGCTGAAATTGACCCAACTTGCCCCCGGATCTCACAGCGTGCGCCTCTCGCTCGCCGGATACCAGGACTACGAGAAAACCGTCAACTTGAGCGGAGGACAAACCACCTCTTTGGCTGCCACTCTCGAGCCGGGCGCGCCTGCTCCGGAAGTTCCGCCGGTGAATCCCGAACCCGTGGAGCCTCCGGCAGTGAACCCCAACCAACCTGGATATCTCGGTATTATTCCTGCGCAGGAACAGCCGCCGGCGCGCGCGGGGTGGTGATCTCCGGCGTCCAGGCCGGCGGGCCCGCTGCGCAGGCGGGGCTCAAAGTCTCCGATACCATCCTGGCCGTCAATGGGCGGTCTGTGACCACGCCGCAGGATCTGCGCGCCATGCTGTCCACCCATCTGGCCGGTGAAGTGGTGCAAATCACCTGGTATAACGGGACCCGCAACGTCACCCGGCAAATCCGCCTGGCGACTCCCCCCACCACCGGACAGACCACCGGAACCACCACCGGTCACAACATCCTGCCTCCCTCCCTGGTCAACCTGCATAACGGCCTTGCCAACTTTACCGTCGCCCATGACCATGGGCAGAGCGGCAAGGAATATTGCGTCGGGGTAATGTCCATCGGCAATGGAATGATTACTTATAAGGGTTTCAGGGGGACGAATGGGGTTCATAAATTTGCTATACCGCTGAAAACTGTTAAGGATGTTCGGCGCAACACGGTCTATCTCCAGGCCATCGGGGCGTTTCATATCAAGACCCGGAAGGGCACGAATTACAACTTTGTGGCCGTTAACCCGCAAGGCCAGTACCAACCCCCCGATACCATTCTGGAAGCCATCGATACTGCCCGGGGAAAGTGAACAATTTTGGATTTTCGATTTTGGATTTTGGATTAAGAACGGTGCTTTGCACGGCCCCCTCCCCAATCGAAAATCCAAAATCCTAAGTCCAGCGAAACCAGCGCAGGGCCAGCAGGTAGGAGAGAAGGCCCCAGAGGCAGAGCACCAGCAGGCGCCCGGGCTGATGGGTGATGGGGGCGCCCTCCAAGATTGCGGCACGCAGGGCATCGTTTAGCGCGGTGAGGGGCAGGGCCTTAATGAGGGGGTGAAGGAGGGCAGGGAAGCGCTCGTAGGAAAAGAAGACGCCGGACAAAATCCACATGGGCATCATCACCAGGTTGATGAGTCCGCTGACGGTTTCGATTTTCTGCGCGCGGCTGGCGGTGAGCAGCCCCACGCCGCCAAAGCAGAGCGCCCCCAGCGAGCTGATGATCAGAATGGACGTCCATGAACCGGCCACGCGCATGTGGAAGACGAGCATGCCGAACCCCAGCAGCAGCACCAGCTCAAGCAACATCAAAACCAGGCGGCTACTGACCAGCGCTAACAGGAAATCACTGCGGCGCATGGGACTGGCCACATAGCGTTTCAGCAATTTCCGCTGGCGCAAATCCACCAGGGCAAACCCAATGCCCCACATCCCGGAGTTCATTAGGTTCATTCCCAGCAGGCCGGGAATCAGGAAGTCGATGTAGCGGCCACCTGGTTCGTTGGAGGTGTAGCTGAGGGTGGGGATGCTGTTCTTCCTTCCTGCGGCGGTTTGTAAGGCGTCATCGGTGATGCTGCGAGCGAGAACACTTTCCGGGCGAGCCGGGTCGTAGAAGTAGTCGAATCCGTCAACGCGCGGCATCACGATAAGGTCGTATTTGCCCAGTCGAAACTGGTTGAAGGCTTCGGAACGCGGCACCAAATCCGCTCGCACTTTGCCCGCCGCCGAAGCCGTATGGAGCAAGCTCATCGTCTGCACAGCCTCGGGGACCGAGACGACGGCGACGCGGCAGACGTCGGCCGGCTTGTTGCGGAAAGCAATCCCCAGCCCCAGCGCCAGCAGGATGGGAAAAATGAAGACCCAGAAGATCACTTCCGGCTCCCGATACATTTCTTTCAGCCGCGCGAGGAGCAGAAGACCATAGCTTTTCCAACGGCCGGTTTCCGGCAAGGCGGTCGGTGAAGGGACGTGCGCCACGTGTTCCACGGCCTCGTGGACAGATTGTTTAAGGCTTGGGTGCTGCTCCACTGGTGCTCCCGATTTTGGATTTTAGATTTTGGATTTTGGATTAGAAAGCGCGCTACGCGCGATGGTCCATGCCCAACCCAAAATCCGTTTGATGGTGCTTCCCCACGTCTTTCTCCCCAACCCAAAATCCAAAATCTAAAATCCAAAATTCTTTCACTCTTCCCGCAAGTGCCGCCCAGTCAGATGCACGAAGACGTCTTCGAGACTGGCATGGCGCGTGGTCAGATGGCGCAAATCCCGGTTGCAGCCTTGCAGGACGGCGAGCAGGGGGGGGATGGTTTCATGCGGCTCGCGCACGCTCAGCACCACGCGCCCATCCTCTTCGTGCACGGCTTCCACGCCGGGCAGAGAGCGCCACGCCTCAATCTCCCCGGGGATGTTGCCCGTGGCGTCAAACTCTACCATGTGATGTCCGCCCAATCGCTCGATCAAGTCCGCGGGCGACCCGGAGGCAATGGTGAGGCCGTGGTCGATAATGGCCAGGCGGTCGCAGAGGCGCTCCGCTTCGTCCATGTAGTGGGTGGTGAGCAGCACTGTGCCACCGTACTGCTGGAATTGCCGGATCACCTCCCAAAGCTGCCGCCGGCTTTGCGGATCGAGGCCGGTGGTGGGCTCGTCCAGGAACAGAATTTTGGGATTGGCCACCAGCGCCGTGGCCACGGCCAGCCGCTGCTTTTGCCCGCCCGAGAGCTTGCCCACCCAGGCGCCGGCTTTTTCTGTAAGCGCCAGTTCCGCCATGACCTCGTCAATGGAGCGCGGGCGGCGATAAAAACTGGCGAACAGCTCGAGGGTTTCGCGCACCGTCAACTTTTCGGCAAGGCGCGTTTCCTGGAGCGAGATTCCCATCAACTCACGTAATTGGCGGTTATGGTTCTTCCAGTTTTTTCCGAAAATGTCGATTTCGCCGGAAGTCGGTTCGAGCAATCCTTCCAGGATTTCAATGGTGGTGGTCTTACCCGCCCCATTGGGGCCGAGCAGGCCGAAGCACTCGCCGGCGCGGATCTCCAGGTCGAGGCCGCGGACCGCCTCCACATTGCCTTCGTAAGTCTTGCGAAGCCCCCGGCAGCGCACCGCGACGTCCATGGCCAGCATCATAGCGGATTACCTCGCGGGTGGGAACTTTCTTGATGAAGTTGTGTCTTCAGAGAGCCGCATCGTGAGGGAACGGATGCGCGTCAAAGTATTCAATAAACCGGTCCAGGAAGCCGGCCAGGATCTTCAAGGTGCGGCGGCTTTCCCCGGCAAGGTGGAGGAAGTCAGGGAGCAGTTGGGGGTGGTGGGCCAACTGGACGAGGATTCTGGTAATCCGCACCTGCCCGCGCCCGTCCATGGCCGCTTCAAAATCGCACCTCATAGGCGTTTCCACCGGGTCCAGAATGACGCGCAGGGCGAGCGAGGGTATTGCGCGAGCGGACCATTGCTTGATCAACGGAAGGCTTTCCATATCCGCCGCATCGCCCCGCGCTGCCAGGCGCGTCTTTTCCTCCAGGGTGCGGGCAATGCGCGGCAGGGTAAGCAGGGTGTGTGCCGGCCTGGCTCCGCACTGCTCCGCCATGGCAACAAGATGCGGAGAGGCGGGGATTCCGGCAGAGCCCTCGGGGTCGGAGACGGAGCGCGCCACCAGCAGATCCCCGGGACGCCACTCGCGCTTCAGTCCGGCGGCTACTCCCGTTACGATCCCCAGGGAAGGCGTAAGGTGCATCGTCAAATCATCGAAATGGTGGGCGTGGGGCGCACCCGCTCCGGCAAGCGCCACATAGACTTCGGTTGAACCGAAAGAGGCCACGGAAACGGGGTGCGGAGAATTGGCCGCGGGGCGAAAGCGATGCCGGCGCTTCCAGGGGGCAAGTTCCTCCTGCATGGCGAAGGCAACTAGAATCCTGGTCATCATGATTCCGCCGTGTGGGGATGCGATGCCGGCCCGGCCTTTTGCGAAGCGCGTGCCAAGCGCCTTGCAGGGGGGCGGAAAGGGAATCGGCATCGCGCAAATCCGCGTAGGCAAATTCCACCGGAGGCCCCTGAAGCAAACGCCGGTCGCTTTGCGGGCGAACCAGCACTCGAACCTGCTCGCCCCGCTCGATTAAGAAGCGCGTGAGGTGACTTCCGATGAATCCGTTTGCGCCGGTAATAAGGGAGAGCATTTTCCTGCAAACGCTTCCTGATCGACATGCCGTGGACGCGAAGGCAGCGCTGCCCCAGTGTGGAGGACTTGGTTACTGTGCTGATCTGCCCCCGCATGGTGCTCTGACTTTGGGCGACGCGTGTGCGTCTGATTCAAGTCAGATTGCGGGGATGCGAGGATTCCCTCAACATCAGCCAGGGAGGCTTACCGGCAACCTTCCTGCCCATCCTGGTGGAAAACTTAGTGACGCTTCCGGTCACCATTCCGCGGGGGGAACTCCTCCGGAGGGAAGCGCAGAGCCTCATACTCGGGCGCCCCATACTGCATATTCCGGTAGCGCGCCAGCGCGTAAAGCGGGAAAACGTTTCGGTAGAGGTGGTATTTGAGATAGAAGACGCGCGGGAAGCCGGTTCCCGTGAAAGCTGCCTCTGACCACGTGCCTCCTTCATGCTGCTGATCCAGAAGGTAGGCCACGGCCTGTTTGACCGCCGGCTCCGTGGTTTCCCCGGCTGCCAGCAAGCCGATCAGTGCCCACGCGGTTTGCGAAGGCGTGCTATGGCCGCGCGCCTTCAATTCCGGATGATCGTAGGAGCCGCAGGATTCGCCAAAACCCCCGTCCGCATTCTGCACGGAGCGGAGCCAGGCGGCCGCCCGCTGGCATTCCTTATTCTTTTGCAGCCCCAAGGTCTCCAACGCGCGCAAGGCTCCGCTGGTTCCGTAGAGGTAATTGACACCCCAGCGGCCATACCAGGAACCATCGGGGGTTTGATCCTTTTGGAGAAAACGCACCGCCCGCTTGATTCTGGGATCGGAAGCGGGCCACTTGCTGCGCCCGAGGTATTCCAAAACCCGGGCGGTCAAATCCCCCGTGGAGGGGTCAATCATGGCATTGTGATCGGCAAAGGGCACGCGCGTGAGGAAGGTGGAATCGTTGTCACGATCAAACGCGCCCCATCCGCCGTCACGGTTCTGCATGGCCAGCACCCAGGCAGTGCCGCGGCGCAGGGCTTGTTCCATGCGCGCCGGGTCGGGGTAGTCGACGCGCTGCAGCGCCATGAGCACAAAGGCCGTGTCATCCACGTCCGGGTAAAAGTCATTGCGAAACTCGAATGCCCAGCCCCCCGGCTCAACATCGGGATTGTTGATTTGCCAGTCGCCCCCTCCCAAAACCTGGCGATCAAGCAGCCAAGTGGCGGCTTTCACCAGGGCGGGGTGGTCGGACGGCAGTCCTGCCTCCTGAAGGGAAAACATGGTTACTGCCGTGTCCCAAACCGGGGATACGCAGGGCTGCATGCGGATCGTGTCGCCTTCTTCGATTTCAAATTGCGCGAGATGGCCGATTTCGCGCACGGTGACGGGGTCATCCGCCGAGTAACCGAGCGCGCGCAAGGCAAATACCGAGTTGACCATGGCGGGATAAATCGCGCCCAGTCCTTCCGTACGTTCCAGGTGTTCGAGCAGCCACTGCTTGGCTTGGTGCATCGCATGGCTGCGGAGGGGTTTCCAGGGAAGTCTCTCGTGCAGTTTGAAGATGTGGTCCAGCACCAGGAAGAAATTGCGCCAGCTCAGCAGCCGGTGATCCCATTCAAATGCCGGAATGCGGCCGGAGGCGTCTTTAAAAAGTTCATCGGCGCGGGCGGTGGGGGGCAAATCCCAATGGGGCTTCTGCGCGTAGACCAGCATCAGGGGCACAACGATGGCGCGCGTCCACGACGACATGGAATAGATGTTCAGGAAAAACCACGAGGGGATCAAGATCAGTTCCGGCGGAATGGCCGGCACGTAAGACCAGGGAAGCACGTTGCCGAGGGCTAAATAGAGGCGCGTGTAGGAACCGGTGGCCTCCACGCCGCCCAGTTCGTGAATCTGGCAGCGCGCCCGGGCCATGTGGGGAGCGGCCGGGGAGTCCCCGGCAAGTTTAAGGGCGACGTATGCCTTGACCGTGGCGTTGAGCTCCGACGGGCCACCCGCGTAAATATTCCATCCTCCATCGGGGAGTTGGCGGCGCCGAATGTAATTGGCCAGTTTGACACAACGGCGGTTATCAAGTAGTCCCAGGACGTACAGAAAGAAGATGTAATCCGATTCCAGCGTGGTGTCGGCTTCGAGTTCTCCGACCCAGAACCCCTCGGGAGCCTGCAAGGAGAGCAGGTGATCCGTGGAGCGCTGGATAACCTCTTGAAGGTTTTCGTCGAATCGGACTTCCGCGTAAGTGAGCCTGGGAACTTCGCGTCGCGTTTCCGAATCGGCATGGTTTCGTCGTTTCATGAAGTACTCAGATTCTCCCTGTGAGTAAATTTTCAGGTGGTCAAATCTGCCGGTACTGCAAATTGGACATCCTTAAGGGTCAAAGCTTGTTTTCATTGGATGCACGTGAATCCCGTGTGGTTGACCGCTTGCTTGATGGGTAAATCCGGCGCGGAAACTTGGGCGGAAATTCTCCCCAGGTTTTCGCGCGTCGAGCCGCCAGGGGTTGTCGTCGGCTGCGGGCAAGTTCCTTCCTTCAGCGGGCATAGCCACTCTCACGTTATAAATCGCTGGAGGTTCTCTTCAAGCCTGCCCCAAGCCAAACGTGGCTAGAAAAGACCTTGCAGATTACCAGGACGCAGGATAGTTTAAGCTTTGTTTACAAATATTTCAAGCCCCTTGCTCCTGCCCCGATCCGCCGATAAGGGGCGGCTTGGGCAGGCTGAGCCGGGGTGCAGTGATGGCGCCGCCTGTAGACATGGGCGACGGGCTTGGGGGGAAGAAGCGAAAGGTTGTAAGATTTTTCACCCCCAGGGTGTGAAAATTGCTGAGGGTTTTCTCCTATGCGCAAACTCCCCAATCCTTCACCCACGGCCTCGCCGTTGCTGTTCGAGCTTGATCCCGAGCCTCTGCAAGAAATCCTCACGGTGCTGGGAGGAATCCCGCTGGTGGTACAGGCCTTCCGTTCGCTGGGGCTGCCGCGGAGTGTTCAGGAACACGTGCGGGTGAAACAGCGGCAACGCGGCTACGACGACGCGACGTTTGTGGAGAGCTTCGTGATCCTCAATGCCGCAGGGGGCGAATGTGTGGAAGATTTTGAGCGTCTGCGGCAAGACCCCGGGCTGGCGGAGATGATCGGGCACGCGCTGCCTTCACCGCGCACGGCGCTGGAATTCTTGCAGGCCTTTCATCAGGAGGAGAAGATCGCGGAAGCCCAGCAACGACGCTTACCTGAGCAGATCGCCTACATCCCCGAGGAGACGGCCGCACTGGAGGGGCTGGGCAGAGTGAACCGCGATCTGGTGCAGCGCTTCGGGGAACGCGCCCCCGACCAGCGCCTCGCCACGGTGGATCAGGACGCGACGATCATTGAGAGCCACAAGCAGCAAGCCTTAACCACTTATGAAGGGGTGCGCGGCTATCAGCCGATGCTGGCGGCGTGGGCGGAGACCGGCCTGGTGCTGGCCGATCAATTTCGCGATGGCAACGTGCCCGCGCAGATGGAGCCGGTGGAAGTGGCGCAACGGGCCTTTGCCGCCCTGCCGAGCACGGTGCAGGAGTATTATTACCGGGGCGATTCGGCGTGTCATGAAAGCGGGTTGGTGAATTGGTTGCGCGATGAACAGCGGCCCGAAGGACCGGGCGGGCGCATCGCGTTTGCGATCAGCGCGCGGATGAGCGAGCCCTTGCACGCGGCCATCCAGGCGCTTCCCGAAGCCGCCTGGGAACCCTACGGCGAGCGGCATCCGGCCGAAATCCGCGAGTGCGCCGAGGTCCCCTTCGTGCCCGGCGAGAAAGTGGAGAAGAAGGATGCGCAACCGCTGCGCTACGTGGCCATCCGCATTCGCAAAAAGCAAGGAGAACTCTTCGCGGACGGGAGCACGGTGCGGCACTTCGCGCTGTTGTCGAACCGCTGGGAGTTGAAGGCGGCGCGCTTGATCGAGTGGCACCGCGAAAAGGCCGGCACCATTGAGTTCGTCCATGACGTGATCAAAAACGACCTGGGGGGCGGCGTGCTGCCCTCGAAATATTTCGGCGCCAACGCGGCTTGGCTGCGTTTGGCGGTGATCGCACACAACGTGCTCCAGGCGCTGAAGCGGCTGGCCTTGCCCGCCGAACTACTGACCGCACGACCCAAGCGCTTGCGCTTCCTGCTCTTCACCATGCCGGGGCGGCTGGTGCACCATGCCCGAAGACTGATGCTGCGAGTGGCCGCGCTGGGCAAGTGGGCGGCCGCCTATGGGGAGGGCCTGCGGTTGCTGCCGGTGATCACGTGAACCTACCGGCACCAAAACGTCGTCCTTATCAGCGGATTATCCTAACCCCCTTCCTGAAACTTCATGCGGCGTGTCTTCCTCTCGCGCACTGCACAATCTGCTGTGGCCTCCTGCCTTCTCTTCGGGCCGTAACGACACTGCGCCTACCATGAAAGGATGTCTCCACAGTGCCGATTCCCTATTCTTTTATCCAAAATCCCTACCGCCCGTTCGTTATCGGCGGATTAGGGTCCTGCTTTTTGCTCTCCATCAATTTTTCAACTCCCCGGCAGCTTGCAGCATGGCCCGAGTGAACCCCACATTGTAGGCATAGCCGATGTAAGACCCTCCCCCCGGGTAGAAAGGCTTGGGGCCGCCGAGTTCGCGGTCGGCATCGAGCCCGCGGGGATGCTCCGGGTTGATCAAGCGTGGATAGTTCTGCCGGAGCAATTCCTTCATGACGGCAAACATATCCACCTGGCCCTCGTCGATAAAAACTTCCGTGTATTTCTCGCGCGGCTTCTCCACGCGGACGTTGCGGTAATGCACGTGATTGATGCGGTCGCGGCTGCCAAAATAGCGGCACACCTCCACCGGATCTTCCCCCAATTCGCGCGTCACGCCGCAATCAAAGGTGATGCCGTTCGACTTGCTGGGAACGATCTCAATCAGGTGCTTCCACCCGGCGAGATCCCCCATGATCTGTTGCGATCCGCGGCTGAGGGGGGCCGGTGGATCATTGGGATGCAGGGCAAGTCGCACTCCGCACTGCTCGGCCACCGGCACCACCGCCTTCAGGAAATAAGTGATGTTCTTCCACATCTCGTCGAGGGTATGGGCGCCCTCGTCGGGAAGCGGGGGCAAGTCTTTAACCCGGTCGTAATCGAATGCGGTCATTCCCGCGCCCGCCCGGCCGGCTTGCGCGTAGTATCCCTCCACCAGGCGATGGGCATAGAAGTTGTATTCCACCACCGGCACCCCCGCCGCACCCGCTGCCCGAATCGATTGGCGAACCTTGGCAATTTCCGCATCGCGGCCGGGCCTCCCGTAGAGAGTATTGGGAAAGCCCGTGACCATGAGGTTCCCCAAGGTCAAGCCGCCCACTCTGATCTTATCCACCAGGGCGCGAATCTGGCTCTCCTGCCACGGGATCTGCGGGCCTACCATGAACACGTGGTTCACTCCCAATTGCTTGATGCGCCGCATTCCCGCATCGTCCAAACTGCCTGCGCCGAGCCCCCCCTCGATTTGCAGCGCGATGTTGGGCAGCGCGCCGCCTTGCGGGGGAAGAGGCTTTAGACCTGCGGCGCCCGTCGCCGAGGCGAGCAGGGCAGCCGCGCCCACGGTTTTCAAGAGTTTTCGGCGGGATAAGGGTGAATTCATGTTTCCTTCTTTCCTTGTGCAGTTTGAATGACCTCCACGGACTTGCGCGCTTCTTCGAGCGTGCAGCGGATGGGTCCGTCCTCAGCTACGGCCTGGAGGAACTCGCGGTCCTCGGCGCGGAACATATCGTCGCGTTCCGTCGTCAATTCTTCCTGTTCCCACGCGCCCCCCGCGGCGTCGAATAGCCTCAAGGTGCAGCGGTCCCAGCGGGCAAAGTCGATGATGATCACGCCTTCCGTGCCAATTAGTTCCGCTTCACAGCGGCGCGATCGCTGGAAAAAATCGAGATGGATGCTGGCCACACATCGGCACTCAAAATCCAGCACGAATTCCACCAGGTCCGGCGCCTCGATGCCGATGCCGCTGTAATTGCGGCTCAGGGCGTGGATCTCCCGGATTGGACAGGCAGCGTACCAGATGGCAAGGTCGATGGCATGAATTAATTCCAGCGCGCCGCCGCGTTTGGCGAGGTACAGGTCGCGATAATCGGCCCGAATATCGGGGAGGTACTCGCCCATCAGGCAGCGGATGGACACCAAACGCCCCGCCCGCCCGGTGTCAAGGTAGTGTTTGGCCTTCACCAGACCGGCGTGGTAACGATAGCAGTAGGCCACCATGGCCTTCTTTTTCAGGCTCGCGACCTGGGCGGAAAGTTCATCGAGGCCGGTGGTGGTGTCCGCCAGAGGCTTTTCGCAAAGGATGTGGCACCCGGCGTCAACCGCCTGCATGGCCATGGCCACGTGCTGGGCCGTGGGGGTGCAAATCACCACCACGTCGGGGCGGCCATGCAGGGCGGCCTCGAATGAATCGAATAGCCGTATGGACGGAACCTGTTCCCACACCGCGTCACGTTGGGAGAGCACGGGATCGCAGGCGCGAAGGTCCGTCACCCCCAGGCCGTGCAAGACGCGCGCGTGGCGTTTGCCAATGCTCCCGCACCCGGCAACCAGCACGGCCAGTTCCTGCCATTTTTTTACCACGCCGTCATCCCTCCGTCCACAGGCAGATTGATGCCGGTCACATAAGACGACGCTTCCGAGGCGAGGAAGACCACGGCGCCTTTCATCTCTTTTCCATCCTCCCCCATCCGCCCCATGGGCACCAGGTAGCTGTATTGCCGGTTAAACGGCTCCGGCTGCCCGCGCCAGAATCCGCCCGGACTGATGCAGTTGACGCGAATGTTGTATTGCGCCAGCCAGCAGGCCATCTCCCGCGTCATATTGATCACGCCTCCCTTGGCAGCGGCGTAGTCGATGGTAACTCCACCCATGGGCGTCCCCTCATACACGCGGTGGTCCTTGCCCACCATTCCGGCGACCGAACCGATGTTGATGATCACTCCCTGCCGCGCCGGTTTCATGGCTTTCGAAACCACATGCTTGCTACAGAGGAAGACGCCCTTCAGGTTGACGTCAATGGTGTTCTCCCATTCGGCGAGCGGACGCTGTTCAAGGGGCTTGCTCTCGGGAGTGCTCACCACGTTCCCTGCATTGTTGACGAGGATATCGATTTTCCCAAATTCCCTCAGCACGTCGCGAGCGAGAGTCTCCACCTGAGTCTCATAGCGCACATCGCAAGTCAGGGCTTTCGCCTTACGGCCGGTCTGCTGATGAATCTGTGCCGCGGCTATCTGAGCGGTTTCCAGCGTGCGGCCGGTAATGGCAACGTCGCATCCCGCTTCGGCGAGAGCGGTGGCCATGTCCAAGCCCAGGTTGCGCGCGCCCCCGGTCACCAGGGCGATTTTACCCGTCAGGTTAAATAACTCCTGAATGGTGGGCGAACTCATCGCGTGTCCTCCTTGATCAACTGACCCTTCCGTACTTCCAGGCAGCATCCCGGAACGCCAGCAGATTCTGGTAAGGCGTGCGCGGCGACGTGTTGCAACTGGAAGCGAAAAGGAAGCGGCGCAGGTCGCCCATGGAGGCAAACGTGTCGCGGACGTAGGCGTCCAGCCGCTCGGCGGCGTCGGGCGTGTCCAACTCCTGCTCCGGAGCGGCCATCCCACCGCACACAATCAGGCGGGGAGCAAGCGCCCGGGCTTCGTGCAGCGGCCAATCCCCCAGCGGCGGCACCGCCTGGCCTTCCATACAATCCAGACCCGCCTCAAGAAACAAAGGAGCCAGCACTTTTCAGCCGGCCGCAAGCATGCATGAACAAATACTTGCCCCGGGCATGAATCATCGCGGCTTGCTTCTTCAAGGTGGGCAGGCAGAACTCCTGGAAATAGCCGGGGGTATAGAACATGCTGTCCACGTTGTCCGCCACTTCGAGGACCCACACGTTATCCAGGTCAACCACCTTTTCAAGATGCTCGAGTGATTTTCGCTCGTGGATGGCGGCAAGTTCACGCATTTCGCGGGGATGGTCGGTGATGAACAGGCTCGCATTCACCTGGCCCGCCAGCCAGTGGAATTGCTTGAGGGGGGAGGGAAGGAGTTGAAAGATCGGGGTTCCCTCGTCCCCAATTCTCTCCAGGCCTTCGCGCAAGCCTTGACGGTCGCACGCCCAGTCGGTGTCAGAGAGCCAGTGGCGGACGGCGGCATACTCACCGTCGAAATCCTTCCACCAGTGCTCCGACTCAAATGGCGCGCCGGTCTCCGCTCGATATTCCCAGACGTGGGTGAGCGATCCAAACGGCGTCTCAACTTTTTCCCGGCGAATCGTGCCGCCTTCAAAACTCGCAAACGATACGCTCAGAGCCTTTCCGGCCGTCAACTCTCCCGCAAAGTTCACCGTGTGTTGGCACGTGTGATACGTGGGGACGGGACGTCCGGCGTCGAACTTGGAAAAGACATCGGCCCCCATCACCCGCAGCGCCTCGACGGGGTTTTGGCAATGGCGGACTTCCTGCGGTAGGGTGCCGCGCGATTCATTCACCTCGAACCACTGCCAGATGTTGGGGACAAAGGGGACGCGGTCCGGCTTTTCGCCAGCCAGTGCCGCCAGGATGCGTTCTTTGCCGGTCATCATGCTCCCCTTCTGAAAAGCCCGTAGAGGCGGCTTTACGCCGCCATGTGGCGGGGTAATCCCGCCGCTACGTTGAGCCCGACAGGATATCGTCCAGAGTCGCACCATGGGCGTGGGCGATGGCAACAATTTTTTCCCAGGTTGGCTCGTCAACGCCGAATCCCTCCCGACCGCGAATGGCGCGCTGCTGCACCTCCGGTTCGCCCGGAATCATGACCCCCGGGGAGCCGGGCACGGGCCTGACCCTCTTCAGGCGCCCGAAGAAGGCGTCCACGGATTCGCGAAATTGGGCCAGCTCCACGAAATGCGCAATATCAATCACGATGGCGAAACAGGCATTCCCGCCCAGTCCGTGCTCGGGAATATTGTCGGGGCGCTCGGAAAGGCCGGCGCCCGTAACTCCGCCACTGAGGAGTTCGACGAGCAGGGCAATCGCGTACCCCTTGTGTCCGCCGAAAGGCAGTAGGCCTCCGCCATCCAGAAATGCCTGGATGGTGGTGGCGGGGAGACCTGCGGAATCCAGTGCCCAGCCTTCCGGGATTTCCTGGGTTGGGTCGGGGGCCCACGCCAGCTTCCCGGCCGCCACCAGCGACGTGGCAAAATCCATGATGAACGGCGGGCGCTCGCCGGCCGGCACTCCCGCTGCAATGGGGTTGGTGCACAACACCCTTTCCGCTCCGCCGTAAGGCACCACCAGGCCCCCACCCGGTCCGCCACTGGCGGTCACCAGCGCCATCACGCCCGCTTCCGCCGCCTTTTCCGCATATTCACCCAGGCGGCCGATGTGGCTGCTACGCACCAGCCCCACCCCGGCGATTCCCTGCGTCCGGCTCTTGGCCATCGCCCAGTCGAGCGCCTGATGCATGGCGGGCTGGCCGAATCCCCAGTTTCCATCAACGTTCAGCGTGGCCGGGGATTCTCTAATTATTTGCGCGCGCCCGGTGAGGTTCAACCAGCCTTTCTCCCAGAAGCCGTAGTACGAGGGAATGCGCAGCACGCCGTGGGAGCTCACTCCCGCCAGGTCGCTCTCTACCAGCGAGCGCGCCACACCGTCGGCGATGTCATCGGGCGCGCCCCAGGAGGTGAAAATGCGCCGCCCGATTTCGTGCCATTGCTGACTACTGAGTTTGTTCATCGTTTTAGTATATCGGTCCGAATTAATATATCGACCCGTCTTAATGTATCGGGCCGCCCCCGGCTCTAAGGCGCCGCGAACAGCCGGAGCGAATGTGCGTGCGAGCAGGCGGCCCATAACTGTCAGTTTGTAACATTGCCCGCCGCCGGAGAGTATACCCTCATCAGAGCCTTGCCGGAAGAGCGGGTGGCCGGCTGGTACGGGCGATCCTGACCTCTTGTGACTCTCGCAGGAAGCCTTGCAATCCATTTCCTACCGGCAGGAAATTGCGGGCGGGAACTGTAAAAACTTTCCTGCCGGCAGGGAATTTGCCGTTTTCCCTTGACACCTGCGTTGCCTATGTGCTAGGCTCCTGGATGGAAGGCGGAACTCGTGAGATTGCCCTCAACCCCGTCGCCGGCGCAATGCTCTGCACCCCGGCGGCAGGTCACACATTCTTCGAGGCGGCAGAGGGTATTTTTTTGGTGTAGATCAAGGGGAAAATGAAAAAACACAAAAGATGTTAAAAATGAAGAGTGCTCCTACCAAGTAATTGAAAAAAAGTCACTTAAAACAGACACAATGCCCTATCCAACCAAGTAGTTGAAAAAATGCGACTTAACGGAAAATTGCTATTAATATTTGAAAACAAATGAGATAGCACGATTTCAGGGCCTCAAAAAGCCGAAAAACCCACCCTTATTTTCCATACCCTACCAAGTTATAGCAAACAGGCTGGTTACAAAAGTGTATGGGCGCGGACCCAACCAAATATCTCAAAAATAAAGACTTGTAAGTTGCCTCAGAATTGGGATGGCGGCGCTGGATGGGGTACCCGTCATGCCCTAACTTTACGGACTGATTTCCACCTTAAAGGACCGCCGCCCGTCGAAAACCGCCGAGGCTCGGGAGAAAATCCGGCGGGGCGGGAGTTGCTAAGTGTTGCACCGGCCGAGGCCCGTATCCTTCAAACTGAACTGCCATCGCCATTCGTCTTCTCTAGGCGTTTGGGCCTCGGGCGGGGTATCATGTTCAGGTTCGGGGTTTGCCGCAAGACACTTCAAGGGTTCCGCAGTTTGAGGCGGCTGCCTGCAAGCCTGTGTGACCGGAAGACCAAGTTTGGAATTCGAAACACGCGACTCGAAATTGCCAATCCGAAAATTGAAACTCGAAGGTCGAAACTGGCGTTGATTTTCGAGATTCGGATTTCGAGTTTCGAATTTGGATTCCCCGGGCGCATGGCCATATCAAGCAATTCTCAAGGGAGGTTGGAATGAGCATGCTGGTGCTCCCCCACGGGAGCAATGAATTAAGACCCCTTCTTTTGGAGGGCGCACGGAGGATGGAGGAGAGCCGCAAAGCCGCGGGGCTGAAGAAAGTTCCCATGACCACTCGCGAGACGAGTGACCTCATCATGATGGGAATCGGCGCCTTTACCCCGCTCGAAGGGTTTATGGGTCACGACGACTGGCGGGGCGTTTGCGAAACCTTGACCCTGCCGAGCAAGCAAGGCCTTTTCTGGCCGATTCCTATTACCTTGTCGGCCGCGCCAGACCTCGCCGCGTCGATTGCCATCGGCGAAGAAGTGGCGCTCTGGGATATTGAAACCGAATCCATCATGGGCACCATGAAAGTGACCGAAAAATACTCGATCGATAAGGAGTACGAGTGCAAGCAGGTGTTCGGCACGGCGGAGGCGAAGCATCCGGGGGTGCAGAAGGTGATGGAGCAGGGGCCGGTGAACCTGGCGGGTCCCGTCAAGGTGATCTCCGAGTCATACTACCCGGAGTTGTTCAAAGGGATCTATCAACGGCCCGCCCAAGCCCGCCAACTGTTCGCGGAGCGCGGTTGGAACACGGTGGCCGCCCTGCAACTGCGCAACCCCATGCACAATTCCCATGCCTACCTGGCATGGATTGCCATCGAGGTTTGCGACGGCGTCTATGTCCACCAACTGGTGGGCAAGCTGAAGCCGGGCGACATTCCGGCGGAAGTGCGCGTGCGCGCCATCGATGCGCTGGTGAACAAGTACTTCCGGCAGGACCGCGTGATCCAGGGCGGATACCCCATGGAGATGCGCTATGCGGGACCGCGCGAGGCCCTGCTGCACGCCGTGTTCCGCCAGAATTATGGCTGCTCGCACTTGATCGTGGGACGCGACCACGCGGGCGTCGGCGATTACTACGGCCCCTTCGATTCCCAGAAGATCTTTCAGGAGATTCCCGCCGGCGCCCTCCGGCTGCGACCACTGTGCATGGACTGGACCTTTTACTGCTACGAATGTAGAAGCATGGCATCGATGAAGACCTGCCCACATAACAGCAAGGCCGTTATTGATGATAATGGCAAATACCAGGGCGGGGCCCGCCTGCTGCTCTCGGGAACCTTGCTCCGCAAACTGATGAGCGAAGGAAAGCCGGTGCCGCCGGAATATTCCCGGCCCGAAGTGATCGCCATTCTGAAGGAGTACTACGACAGCATCGAGGAAAAAGTGGAAGTGCATCTCCACGGCGCCGCCACCGGGGAAGCGAAAAGGTAGAGAGGGCGGGGAGAAGCTGCCCGCGCCGCACCATCCTCCCCCAACCCACTTTCTTTTGGCAAATTCCTCGGGTAGAATTCAATTTATTACCCCAATGCGATCAAGCAACACGGATGACTAGCGCCCGTCCCGACTTGTCAAGGACGGGCCACGGACTGCAAGCTGAACCAGGAGGTTCATATGGCACTCAAAGTAGGAGACCCGGCGCCGGATTTCAAACTGACGTGCGCGACCGGAGAATCGCAGGGCGAGTTTGAACTCTCTGCCCAACGCGGGAAAAACGTTGTCCTGGCTTTTTATCCCCTCGATTTCACGCCGGTCTGCCAGAGCGAGTTGGGCTCGTTCCAGGCGGACATGGCCAAGTTCACCAGCGCCAACGCCGAGGTAGTGGGGATTTGCACCGACTCGGTTTTTGCCCACATGGCTTTTCAAAAGCACCTCGGGGGACTGAAGTTTCCCCTGGCGACGGATCGCTGGCCCTACGCCGAGGTGGCCACTGCCTATGGGGTTTTTCCCCCCACCAAGCATCCCATCCCCTTCATCAACGACCGCGCGATTTTCATTGTTGATAAGGATGGCAGGATCGCGTGGTCAAAAATCTACGAACTGCGTGAACAACCCGACAATGGCGAGATTCTGGCCGAGTTAAAAAAGCTTGCCTGAGAGTCTGCGCTGAACCACGACGTGGGGCGCGGACACTCTCCGCAGGTTCGCGCCACCCTTCCATTTCTTGAGGGGCAACATGGACGTCAAACAACTCTTTCTTACCCAAAAAGCGAGCGAGCACCAAGGGACGCTGGCGGTCTATGCGAAGATCCCGCCCGACCGCCTGGATTGGCGTCCTGCGCCGGACATGCTCTCGCTGGGGCAGATGGCGCGGCACGTCTGGCGGTCCGAAGAGGGAGTTCGCCGCATCGCCCTCGAGGGTGATTGGAGTTACTACGAGACGCGCATCCCGCAGGGCCTCCTGGCAATTTTGGGCGAAGTGAAGTCGCTTGATGAGGAATTGCAGGAGATCCGGCGCGTGCACCAGGAAACCCTGCGCGCCGCCGAAGCTTTTCCCCTCGAGCGCTGGGAGGAAATTCGCGAGAACACGCGGTTTAACATTCGCCGGTCCATCAGCGTCATGCTTTTCCGCATCATCGAACACCAGATTCACCATCGCGCCCAGGTGGGAACCTATTTGCACATCCTCACCGGCGGGCGCGCCAGCCCCTATGATCTCTGAAATCGAAATTCGGTTCTTAAACCTCTGGCACCAGAGCCCGCCTGCCATTATGATGTCACCGGACAAATGCCGGGGAGGTGGCAGCACATGCGCCAATTGATACTTGGACTGATATGCGTGCTGGTGGTGGTCCCCGCGCTGGCGGCGGACCGGGACCAGGCGAAGGCGAGCTACCGGCAAGGCAATGAGTTCTTTGACCAGGGCCGGTTTACGGATGCCGCCGCGGCTTACGGACACGCCATTGAGCAGGACCCGCAATTTCTCGAGGCGTATTACAACCGCGCCCTCGCCGATGAGATGGTGGATCGCCAGAAGGCCATCGCTGATTGGCATCGCTTCGCTGACGTCGCCGCCAACGCTCCGGATTTCAGCGTGCAAGTGGGTCAAGCGAGCGCCCGCATCCAGATCCTGGGAATGATGCCGACCTACCCCGAGGCTTTGCAGCCGTCGCGCTACGTTTCCTCGCCATCGGACTATTATCAGGAAATCGCGGAAACCTCGGAATCCTCGAAATGGAACGCGTTCCCCATTAAGGTTTCAATTGGGAATGTGCCCACCGCCAATTGGGCGCAGGGCGCGCGCGAGGCGTTCAGTATCTGGAAGGAAATGTTGCCGCTGGAATTGACTGCCGATCCGGATACCGCGGATATCCGCTTTGTCTGGGACGCCGATGAGGAAATGGAGAGCGGCACGATGGGCGAGGAATTGGAATGGGTGCAATTTCGCCGCGTCGGAAACGAGCTGACCGGCCGCAAGGTGGCTTTCATTTCCTTCGACCTTTCCCGCAACTGGTCCAAGGATGAAATGCGCGCCATAGTCCTGCACGAGCTGGGGCACGCGCTCGGCATCCGCGGACACAGCCTCTCCAAGGGAGACATCATGTACTTTCAAGTCCAGGAGGCGTCTCACCATATGAGGGTTCCGGGCATCTATTACCCGATTGCTTGGAAATCGCTGGTCAGCAAGCCCAGCCAGCGGGATCTCAATACCTTGATTCGGCTCTATAATACGCCGGGGATCGTGCTGCGCGAGAATTAGTTGACCAACTGAAACGCGAAATTCGAAACTCGCAATTCGTCTTGAGATTCGGCTGCGGATTTCGAGCTTCGAATTTCCAAGGGCGAGTTGCCATCGATGCGAGTTGCCATCACGGGAGCAAAGGGATTGTTCGGGCACGGACTGGCCGCGGCATTTTCCACGCGGCATGAAGTCTTCCCGTTGACGCGCGCCGAGGCCGATATTACGGACGCGGAAGCCATCGGCGCGGCGCTGGAGCGCATCCGCCCGGACCTGATCGTGCATTCCGCCGCCATCCCTGACCTTGACATTTGCGATGCGGATCCCGCCAGCGCCCTGCGCGTCAATTACCAGGGCGCTTCGAACGTGGCCGCCGCCGCCCGCCGCCTGGGAGCGGGCCTTGTCCACATTTCCACCGACGCGGTTTTCGATGGCCGCAAAACCACGCCCTATGTGGAGACCGATCCCACCGCGCCCATCACCGTTTACGGGCGCAGCAAGCTGCAGGCGGAAGAGGCGGTGAAAACTCTGGAGCGCTATTGGATCTTCCGCGTCTCCGTGTTGTTTGGCCCGGGTAAGACCAACTTTGTGGAAAAGGGCTTGCGCAAGCTGGCTGCCGGCGAGGTGTACAAGGTCGCGAGCGACCAGTTGGGATGCGCCACGCACACGGTGGATGCCGGGCTCAAAATCATGGAGGTGGCGGAGTCAGGCCCTTGCGGCCTCTACCACCTCGCCAATCAAGGCGCCTGCACGCGATGGGAGCTGGCCCGCGCCGCGGCGCAACTGGCCGGTCTCGATGCGGAGAAAGTGATCGGCGTTCCCGACGCCCTCATGCAGCGGCGAGCCCCGCGGCTGAAATACTCGGTGATGGCGATGGCGGCCTTGCAACATGCCGGGTTCTCAATGCCGCGTTCATGGCAGGAAGCCCTGGCGGAGTACGTCCGCACGCTTAGGTTTTAGCAGCCGCGCGCCAAGCCCAGCAGGGTGCGCAACCGCCCCCACAGGTCTGAGGACACGCGGCTGCGCAGAACGTGCGGCACGGCGCAGCGCTCCAGGGTCTCGAGGGTTTGGGAATCGGAGATTTCGCCGGTGATCACCAGGACGCGTCCCATCAGGCTGGGCCGGAGCTCGGTGATGGCGGAGACCACCTGATCGGGAGGCTGCGGGGTGGCACGCAAGTCCAGCAGGACCGCGTCAAATCGATCCTGGCGGATCATCGCCATGGCGTGTTGGGCGTCGGAGGCTATATTGCCATCGCATCCGAGGCCGGCGAGCAGCACGTAGAGGACATTCCGAATGGCGGGTTCGTCCTCGACAATCAAAACCTTCCGTCGGGAAGCGTTGGGGGTCATTAGGATCTCTCCAATTATGGGATACCCATGACAAGATGCTGAAAATAGCGAGTTTTAATGCCCTGTATTACCGACTGGTCGGTATGATAATAGTACATTGGCTACGAATGTCAACGGTTTTTCGCAGGTTACACTCGGGGCATCGCGCCGCCCCCGTTAGACGGCTGTTAATTATCTCCATGTAACCCTTCCTGGCGCAATCAACCTTCCCACGACAAGCTTGGGCTGGGGAAAATATCACCCGCGAACTCACGCTGCCGTTGGTGGCTCGCCATTGCGAATGGAAAATTCCTCGTCGTGTCCGGGAACGATGCGTCCCATCCGGGCCAGAATGTGTGCCCGGTCCTCCTGGAACTGCTTGCGGTTGTGGGGGATCATGGTGAAGACATTTTCATCGTGCTCGCGCGTCAGCAACGCGTCCCCGGCAATTATAATAGGCTGATCTCCATGGTGGACGATCACCGAGGCGTGGCCGGGCACGTGGCCATTGGTCACTAGAAATTCCAAATCGTCGGGCAGGGCGTGGGTTTCAATCCAGCGGAAGCGCGAAGGATCGCCCAGGCGTTTGCGATCCCACCAGCGCAAGGCGAACCGCCGCAGGGCGCCCATCAGTTCCGAGGTTCTTTCATAATCGGCCGATTCTGGATAGTACTTCAGGCTCAGCTTCTCCCAGTTCTGCTCGTCGAGAAGATCCGCGTAAGCCTGGCAACACCATTCATACGACTGCTGGGATCCGTAAATGTCGCTCGCCGGGAACAGGCAGTTGTTCAGAACATGGTCAACATGGAAGTGCGTGTTGATAACCATGCGGATATCGCCGGGATGAAGGCCCCGTTGTTCCAGCGCGTCGAGAAGGCGGTGGGCCTCGTGCGGCATGCCGGTATCGATGATGATGTGATGAGAGCCGCGGGAGAGCAGGGTGCTCGTGGCGCCCCGCCAACTGCCGGGAAGCAGCACCTCGGTCTTCCATGAGGCGTTGTTCATGAAAGAATCCGCAGAAGGTGAACCAGGATCTTGTAGGTTCGCATTTCCCATCGCTATGGATGCGCAGCACGGGCCCGCCGCACTCCGGCCCGCTCGAACGGTACGCCCTTCGCAGGCCGGGCCGGGAAATCGGCGCGCTTGCCCGGCGAGGCCAGGCGGATGCTCGTCATGCGAACGCAGGGTAAGGTGAAGAATCCGTCCGCGTTTCCCGCCGTGCGCGAACACCACCTCGCCGGCGCCGCACCGCATGGCTACACAAAACATTGTAGCAGTTGTGTCGAGTTCTGCGGCAGGAAAGTGCGGCAGAACTTGCATAAGCCCCAGGCCGGAGGTGGGCAATTTGACCCTTTTATTGGGTTTTTCAATCCAGCGTCCCCATTCCGCACCGCGGTTCTGTTTGCTGGATGCGGGAAAATGCCTCCGAAATTTGGCGAACGAATTGCACATTCTTTTTGCCCGGCTTGGGGAGGCGGAGATGTTCAGCAAGCGGCCCAGGGAGCCTCTCCGGAGCAGGACAGGGAACTTCACATACTGATCAGAGGAGAAATGATTCATGGCATTCGTAATTGTCGAAGGTTGCACCAAGGACGAGAAATGCATCGAAGTCTGTCCGGTGGATTGCATTCACCCTCGGAATGATGAAGCGGATTTCGCCGAGGTCGCGCAACTCTACATCGACCCCGTGAACTGCATTGACTGCGGCGCCTGCATTCCGGTCTGCCCCACCAATTCGATTTACGCAGAATCGGATGTGCCGGAGAATTTCGCGGCGTACACAGAAAAGAACGCGCAGCACTATCAATAACGTCGCACGCTTCTCGAAGCACCTGATGGACGCGTCGGCAATCGCAAGTGGCGCAGCGCTGCGGGACCTCCCGCGACTGCGCCCTGCTGGCGTGTCTCCCGCTCTTTGTCGCTCTGGAATGGCCCCCTCTCGATCAACGCTCACTCTTAATAACGCTCTTTCTTTCCACCAACATCGTGGAGAGTCGGAAAGCTGACATTTTCTCTACGCGAGCCCGGCAGCACCTTGCCGTTGCGGCGCTCCCTGACTCCAGATATCATTTAAATCCATCACATCATATTGGGGGAGGGAAACCGATGGGATCCGCCGTGGTTGCCAAGTGCTCCTGTGGTCTTGAAGTCACCGTTCCGACGGGGGGAGGCATCATGAATTGGGCCACCACCCGCTACTTCCCCTACCTGTGCATCGCCTGCCACGAGGTGGTGAGGGTTAATCTCCTCGGCGAGACCCAGCGGTGTCCAGCGTGCAAGAGCCCCGCCATCCTTCCCTATGACGATCCGCGACTTTGCGATTCGCCGGGCAGCTCCCGGGTGGAGGGGTGGAATCTTCAAGAGAAGATTGGCCGGGAAGTGTGGCTGACCGATGGCGCCTACCTGTGCCCCAAGTGCAGTAACATGTCGCTTCATTTCCTGAAAAGCGGCTTGCTGTGGGATTGAAGGGTGGCTACGCCCGTCGTGCCCAACAAATGGTTTTCACCAGCGCCCCCGCAATTTTGACTATTGCGTTTTGCGCTTTGTATTTTGACTTGCTTTGGCAGGTTGCCGCTAATGCACGCCCGTGTCAACTGTGTTGGCATCGGCGTTGGGGGCAACCGATGCCTTGACACGCACCGGTTGATTGCCCACGCCCTCCTCTTCAATGACCCAGCGCCGGAGCCGCAGGATATCGGCGGCGCGGGCCACTCCGATGGGTTTCTGCACGCCGTTCTGCTCGACGACCACAATATTTTCCACGTTGTGGATCACCATATCGCGGGTGACTTCATCCACGGTCTCGCCCAGGCGCGCGGCGATGTAATCCTGACTCATGATTTCGCGCACCTTGAGGTTGCTGTCGCAGCCTTTCAAAAGGTTGTGCGCCTCCACGATGCCGGCGAGGCTGCCGGCGGGTTCGATGACGGCGATCACGCCCGCCTGTTCGGGCGAGACGTCGCGCACCACGGTCTGCACGGCGTCATCCGCATGGATTACCGTAAAATTCTTGCGCATGACTTCTTCGATGCGCCCGCGCAGGAGCACGGGGACCGTATAGTCCTGCCGCACGATCAACCCGCGCTTGATGAGTTTTCCGGTCATGATGGATTCGGCGCTGAAGAGGCGAACGAAGCCGTCGGACACCATGACGCAGACCACCAGCGGCAGGAGCGCGTGGGGATTGCGGCTGAGTTCAAACAGGAAAATGATGGAGGTGAAGGGGGCGCGCGCGATGCCGCCAAACACCGCGGCCATGGCCACCAGCGCGTAGAGTGCGGGGTCGCTCACCAGGTGGGGGAGGAAGTGATGCCAGACCTGGGCGTAGACAGCCCCCACTCCGCCCCCCACGATCAGGGAGGGCGCAAACACTCCGCCCGTGGTGCCGGAGCCCAGCGAGAGCACCAGCGCGGCAAATTTGGCGGCGGAGATTCCCAACAGGGCGTGGGTGGTCAACCGGTCGTTCAGCATGTCGCGAATGGTGTCGTATCCGGTGCCGAAGACCTGTGGATAGAAGTATCCGATCAGGCCCAGCAGGAAGGCTCCGGCCACCGGCGCCCAGATGGCCGCGGGTTTCAGCGGGAAGTGGTCAAAAGCATTTTCCAAAAAGAAAAGCACGCGGATCATGGCGAGCGCGATCAGGCCCATGATGATTCCCATCAGCGCGAAGAGCCAGAGTTCCTGCATGCTGACCAGTGAAAATGCGGGAGTGGGGAAGAGCGCCGCCGTTCCGCGGAAATGCACGGCCACGGCGGTGGCTACGGCGGAGGCAATGGCCACGGGAATGAAGGAACGAGCGCGGAATTCGAAGAGGAGCAGTTCGATGGCCACCAGGATTCCCGCCAGGGGCGCGATAAACGTGGCGGCCATGCCCGCGGCCGCTCCCGCCGCCAGCAAGACGCGCCGCTGGTAGGGGGTGAGGCGGGTGAACTGCGCGAATATCGAGCCGAAGGCGGCGCCCGTCTGGATGATGGGACCTTCAGCGCCGAACGGTCCGCCCGTGCCGATGGCAAACGCCGTCGCCAGGGGCTTCAAAATTCCCACCCGCATGCGCACCTTGCTTTTGCCGACCAGCACGGCCTCCATGGCTTCGGGAATGCCGTGGCCCTTCAAGGTGGGTTCCCAAAAGTGGATCATCACGCCCACCAGTAACCCGCCGATGGGCGGGATCAGGATCACCCATGCGCCCAGGTGGTTGTGGACCGGGAAGGTCCTGGTGAATGACCACTTCCCATAAAAAAAAATGTTGGTGAAAAGATAAATGAGTTCCAACAGGCCCTGCGCCACCAGGCCGCCGATGAATCCTACGATCAGAGCGTAGGCGGAGGTGGTGAGAACGCTAGGGTCAAGCGCCTTGCCGAATTCCCGGAACCAAGGCAGGGGTGATTGGCGATTGATGATGGGTGATTGATCCATTCCAAACCCTTCGTGATTTAAAATTGGTGATTGGCGATTGAACCATGCCCTGTTGATTCAATCTGGCCATCCGCTGTGTTCCGGAAAAGCCGCAGACCTAAAGAACAGGTCCGCGCTACACCTGCTCGTCACTGGTCACAGATCACTCGTCACTGCTCTTGTGAACTGCCTGCTCGTCACTCCTCACACGTCACTCGCCACTGCTTTTATGTGCCCTGAGCAGCGGGGATATCGCGCGGCCGGGGCTGGGGAGTCTGCATGATCTCGAATTGGAGTGCCCGGAGTTCAGCGATATTCTCACGCGAAATCCTGTCCAGAATGGTGGAACCCTTGCGGGTCAGATGGACCTTGACGAAGCGGCGATCCATGGCGCTTTGAGCTTTGCGCACCAGTCCCCGCTCGACGGCGCGCTGCACCAGTCCCACCACGGCGTTGTGCCGTCCTTGCAGGAACTCGGCCAGCTCGGAGATCGTGGCCCAGCCGCGCCCCGTATAGCCCGCCACTCCCAGCAAGAGTTGATGCTGCTGGGGAGTGATGCCGCAAGCGCGCGACACCCGTTCGCTGAAGCGGATGAAACGTCTCAGGCGGTAGCGGAACCAGGCCAGGCGCCGCAGCGACTCCGTGCGCCGGGGAAGTTGTTGAGCGGAGCGGGTGGAATGTTTCATGAGAGGGAATTATATCACATTGTGATTTAATTTTACCAGGCATGAAGAAATTTTTCGGACCCCGCCATTTTAGTGCAGGAAATGGCGGGACAGGATAATGGTGCAGAACGTGGCGAAACCGAGAAGGATAAGGCCGAGGACGGCGTTGACGAGCCGGAAGAAGGTGGGGCCGATGCGATTGGGGATAAAGCGAACGACGATGATAATCGTGGTGAACCAGGTCGCGAGGCCGGCAGCCACCGCCAGGATTCCACCCACGTGGGTGTGGGACCCCAAAAGGGGATGAGCCAGAGGGAGCCAGTTGGCCGTGACCCCGACCCAGTAAATGATGGTTAAGGGGTTGAAGATCGTCAGGGCAAAACAGGAGGCGAAGTCGGTGGCCAGATGTTCGGGGACGGTGCTTTCCTTCCATTCTTTGCGAGCGCTGGCGTAGGCCCGCAGGGGTTCCTTGACGGCGCGGATGATGAAGTAGATTCCCAGCGGAAGCAGGATTATCAGGGCAATCCCCGCCAGGACGACGCGCAGAGTCGGGTTAGCGAGGTCGGAAAAGAGATAGTGACCGCCGAGCAGGACCAGCGCGAAGAGGATGAGTTCCCCCGCCACGGAGCCCGCCCCGCAGGCGAGGGTGTGGCGCCAACCGCCAATCAATCCGCGGCGGATGGCCAGCATATTGACCGGGCCCATGGGCGCGGCAGCCGCCAACCCCATGAAAAACGCGGCCGAGAGCACGTGAATGGCGGAAACAAATACCATGCGCTATTTCCCAGGAGGCTTCAGGCCCAGGCCCGCCCAGAGGTTGTCGACTTTCTTTTTGACGTCCGGATCCATGACGATTTCGTCCGGCCAATCGCGGTTAAAGCCTTCGGTGGGCCATTTGCGCGTGGCGTCAATCCCCATTTTGGAGCCGAAATTGGGCAGGCGCGAGGCGTGTTCGAGTTGGTCCACGGGGCCCAGCGTGAACTGAATATCGCGTTCGGGGTCGATGTGGTTCAGGGCTTTCCAGACCACCTCGCCCGCATCCTGCACGTTCACATCGTGGTCTACCACCACGATGCACTTGGTGAACATGGCGCCGGGCATGCCCCAGATGGCGTTCATTACTTTCCGGGCATGACCTGGATAGCTCTTACGAATCGCCACCATCATCAAGTTGTGAAACACGCCCTCGGCGGGCATGTGCATATCCACCACTTCCGGCAGTTGCTTGCGCATCAGGGGCAGGAACAGGCGCTCCACGGCGTAGCCCATCCAATAATCCTCCATGGGCGGGCGGCCCACAATGGTGGAAACGTAGAGGGGGTCGCGCCGCCGGGTAATACAGGTGATGTGGAACGCCGGGAATTTGTCGGCCAGCGAGTAGTAGCCGGTGTGGTCGCCGAACGGCCCCTCGGTGCGGATGTCGTCCAGTTCCACGTAACCTTCCAGTACGATCTCCGCCTGGGCGGGAACTTCCAGGTCCACGGTCTCGCCTTTCACCAGCTCCACGGGCTGCTGGCGCAGGAATCCGGTGAAAAGGAACTCGTCGAGATCCTCGGGCAGGGGCAGGATGCCGGCGAGCATGGTGGCGGGGTCGGCGCCAATGGCCACGGCCACATCCATGCGGCGGCCCTTGCCCTGGCGCTCCAGCCAGCGGAAGTGTTCGGCCCCGCCCTTGTGCACCTGCCAGTGCATTCCCGTGGTGCGCTCGTCAAACACCTGCATGCGGTAACAACCCACGTTGCGGCGGCCGGTCTTGGGGCTGCGCGTTACCACCATGGGGAAGGTGATGAAGCGTCCGCCGTCCAGCGGCCAGCATTGCATGATGGGCAGGCGCGCGAGCGATACATTTTCCCGCTCGATGACCTCTTTCACCGGCCCCGAGCGCACATTCTTGGGAAAGAAGGAGCCGAGTTCGGAGAGCTTGGGAAGCATTTTCACCTTGTCGAAGAATCCCTCCGGCGGCTTCATATCGAGCAGGTCTTCCATGCGGCGCGTAACCTCGCTGAGCGAGGCCACATCCAGCGCCATTTCGAGGCGCCGCTTGGTGCCCAGGGTGTTGATGAGCAGGGGCATCGCATACTTCACGCCATCGCGGGCGGAGCAGGGCTTTTCAAACAGCAGCGCCGGGCCGCCCGCCTTGGATACGCGGTCGGTGATTTCGGTGATCTCCAGATCCACATCCACTTCCGCGGAAATGCGCTTCAGCTCGCCTTCCCGTTCCAGCCGGGCAACAAATTCACGCAAGTCTTGATAGGACACGGTGCTACCTCACGGGGCAAGTATCACTTCGCAGTCTTCAGTTGTCAGTCATCAGTTTTCAGTTCCGGCATTCCACCTCTCTCGTTCTAAGGTTTACCAGCGCACGGGTAAAGGGCTTTCTACTGATAACTGACAACTGATAACTGACGACTTTCTAGATCGATTTCACCGGAATCTTGACGATGTCGTCAACTGCGGCAACCTCGCGCATGATAAAGGGCTCACCGTAACGCACGCCGATCATGTGGCCGAAGTGGCGGGCTTCCGAGCTCATGCGGGCGTTGATGTCGGCGCGGGAAGGGAAAAGGTTCTGCAATTCCTTGGGCGGTGAAAATTGCGAGGCAAAGCAGAAAATGGCCTTGAGCTTTTTCTCGAACTGCGCGGTGATGTCCACGACAAAGGAAGGCCGCAGGGTGGGCACATACTGCGACGCGTAAATAATCTTGAAGGGACGATGAGGCTTCCCCGCGAGCGGCAGCTTGGCGAGGCCCGCCAGGAAGCAGGCTTCGTACCCGAGGTGCCCGGTGGTGTAGTGGTCGGGGTGGCGGCCCTTCCAGTAGGGCAGAATCACCGTGTGGGGCCGGAATTCGCGAATCTTCTGCGCCACCCGCAGCTTGTTTTCGCGGTTGTTTTCCACTCCCGCATCGGGGATGTCAAGGTTTTCCCGGTGGGCCACCCCCAGAGCCGCCGCCGCGCGGCGCGCCTCCTTTTCGCGCAGCGCCGCGCTGCCACGCGTGCCGCTTTCTCCCGCCGTAAGGTCGAGAATTCCTACCCGGTAGCCGGCTTCCGTCATTTTGATGACCGTGCCCCCGCAGGTGATCTCCACGTCGTCCGGATGCGCCGCGATGGTAAGGATATCAACTTCCATGTTCCGCCTTTTCCCCCTGATGCGGCAGCGACCCGAGCCGCCGCAGAAATGCCTTCTCGTCCAGATGGTACTTGAACGCCTTGCGCCCGCCGATGAAGACCACAGGAATTTCTTCGTGAAACTTCGCGTACGCGTCCGGGTCTTCAAGGATGTTGACTTCGCGAAGTTCGAACGGCTGCCGCGCCCGCAGTTTGCCGAGCTGCGCTTTGACCGTGTCGCAGAGGCAGCATCCGGGCTTGGTGAACAGCACAACTTCCATCATCGGGGTAAAGAGCGATTCTAAGAGCAAGGGAGGAGAAGCGTCAAGGTGGGACAGTGGCGCGCGCCTCTCTCCCGCGATTGGAGTACAATCGCAGGGCGCAAGAAATCGTTAAAGCTTCTGCGGCCTTTGAACATGGGGGGTTCTATGCCGATCCACACCATTATTGAGCCGTTCCGGATCAAAAGTGTCGAGCCCATCCGCTGGACCACGCAGGAGGAACGCGAAAGGTCGCTGAGCGCAGCCTCTTACAACCTGTTCCTGCTGCCGGCCGAGGAGGTGCTGATCGATCTCCTGACGGATTCAGGGACCGGGGCCATGTCCACCCACCAATGGGCCGCCATGATGGAGGGCGACGAAAGCTACGCGGGAAGCAAGAGCTTTGACCGCTTTCGCAGCTCCGTGCAGGATATCTTTGGGTACAAGCACGTGATTCCTACCCACCAGGGACGCGCCGCGGAACGTATTCTGTTCAGCGTGATGTGCAAGAAAGGTGACTTGGTTCCGAATAATACCCATTTTGACACCACCCGCGCCAACGTGGAGTTTGTCGGCGCGGAGGCCATTGACCTGCCGATTGCGGAGGGCAGGCAACCGGCACTCATGCACCCGTTCAAGGGGAATATGGACGTTGCGGCCCTTGCGCAACTGATCGGGCGTGTCGGGCGGGAGCGCGTCCCGCTGGTGATGCTGACCATTACTAACAACTCCGGCGGCGGCCAGCCGGTCTCGCTGGAGAATATGCGCGCGGTCAGCGCGGTTTGCCGCAGGCACGGCATTCCGCTTTACTTTGACGCCTGCCGTTTTGCTGAAAATGCTTATTTCATCAAGCTGCGTGAAAAGGGCTGCGAATCCAAAACGCCCAAAGCCATCGCGCAGGAAATCTTCCGCCTGGGGGACGGCTGCACGATGTCCGCGAAAAAAGACGGGCTTGCGAATATCGGCGGGTTCCTGTGTACCAACGATGACGTGCTTGCGCAACAGGAGAAAAACCTGCTGATCTTGACGGAAGGCTATCCGACGTATGGCGGGCTTGCCGGGCGCGACCTGGAGGCGATCGCGGTAGGGGTGGAGGAGGTGCTGGAAGAGGATTACCTCCACTACCGCATCGTTTCGACGGCGTATCTGGGGAAGCACATTTCCGACCCGGGCGTGCCCATCGTGCAACCCCCGGGAGGACATGCGGTTTATCTCGACGCCCGCGCCTTCCTTCCCCACATTCCTACCACGCAATTTCCCGGTGTGGCGCTGGCGGCGGAACTCTACCGGGAGGGCGGAATTCGCTCCGTGGAGATTGGTTCGTTGATGTTCGGCGCGGCCGCCAAGATGGACCTGGTGCGCTTGGCGATTCCCCGCCGCGTCTACACGCAGAGCCACATCGATTATGTGATTGAGGTGATTCTGGAAGTCTGGAAGCGCCGGGAGCAGATTCGCGGCATGCGGTTGGTTTATGAAGCGCCGTTTTTGCGGCATTTCACGGCAAGATTGGAACCATTGCCCTAACGTGGGAGAAGCCGGCCGTTTGCCACCGCGGGAGAGGTCAGCGGGGATGTCCTCCGGTTATTCCCAGAAGGAAACGGTGGGCCCGGTGGAAGAAGACCGGTTGGGGAAGAAACATGAACGGGCAATAGCCTTCGATGACGGCGGAACCGCGCTGGCGGCTGGACTCCACCGCATGCTGATGATCTTTATTGGCATTCACACTCTTATAAATCCAGATGTTTCGGATATCGGCTTCATCGCATTCGCGCACCGCCCGATCCGTCGCATCCGGCGCGCCGGTCATCAGCAACGCGGCACCCACACAGGGTGTAATATTGCCGAGTTGAGCAAAGCAGGGGCGGCCCTCGATCTCCGCAGCCTGGGGGTTGACGGGGACGGGGTCGTATCCCTTGGCGATAAATTCGCGGAACAGCGCGCGCGAGAAGTGCTGGGGATTCCGGGAAACGCCCACAAAGGCCACTCTCTTGCATTCCAGAAATTTGTTAATATCCTTCAGTGATGCCGCGCGCATGGGGACACCTCGCAAGAGAATCTAGGCGCATTACAGCGAGGACGCAAGAGACAAAATGCCATCCCCTTGAAAATGGCGCGGCGCGCGCAATTCATCGAGTTCTATGAGCGAACAACTCTTGCAGGGACAAGTGGCGTTGGTGACGGGCGGCGGCAAGCGGATCGGCCGTGCTATTGCCTTGACCCTCGGTCGCGCCGGCGCCGACGTGATTGTGAACTATAACCACTCGCGGGAGGGCGCCCAGGATACCGTGCGGGAGATCGCCGCGATGGGCGTGCGCGCGGTGGCCTTGCGCGCGGACGTGTCGCGGCCCCGGCAGGTGGCGGCCATGTTCCGGGCCGTCGAAAAACGCTGGGGCCGTCTGGATCTGCTCGTCAACAATGCCGGCGTATTTTTCCCGCGGAAATGGGATGAGCTGGAGGAAAAGGATTTCGACCGCGTTCTGGGCGCCAACCTGAAAGGGCCGTTTTTTTGCGCGCAGGCTGCGGCACGGATCATGATGCGCCAGGGGCGGGGAAACATCATTAACATCTCCTCGTTGGGGGGCTTGCAAGCGTGGCCAAGCTATATGCACTATTGCGCGTCGAAGGCGGGCCTTATTTCCCTCACGCGCTCGCTGGCGCAAGCCCTGGCGCCCACGATTCGAGTCAATAGCGTGGCCCCAGGAAGCATTATGTTTCAGGATGAAGAGCGCACCGCGGCAGTCCGCAAGATCATCCGAGCCATTCCCTTGCGCAAAGCGGGCGACGCCCAGGATATCGCGCAGATGGTTCTCTACCTCTCGACCCACAGCGAGTTCATCACCGGCCAGGTGTTTGTGGTGGATGGCGGGAAGTCGATTCCCTAAGAGAAGCTCTCAGCGATCAGCTTTCAGCCCTCAGCAAAGGGTCGGGCTTTACTTGCGCCTGGCAAGATCTTCCAAAATCTGCCGCAGGCGGGCGAGCGGAACGGGCGCTTGTGCGTAGCGCAATGTGTTGTAGAGCTTCGTGAATTCCATCACTCCCGCCGCCCACGGGGTGCCGAGGAAGGAAAACGCAAACTCGCGGGGGGTTTGGGAAGGTTTCTTTCGATAGCCCTTTTTCTGGAGGGTGGTGAGCAGGCGTTGATAGGTGTGCGTGGCCTCGCGCGGGTCGAGGGCAGAGTCGCGCCGGGCGAATTTCCAGGCCAGGCGAAAGCGCCATTCCTCGAGAGTCCCGGACTTGTCGGTCACGATGAAGCCGGTCAGGACGGCGAGCATGATGCCCAGGACAAGTAGTTTGTGCGACATCAGCCAGCCTTCGAAACGGAAGGCGGCGCGGATTCCCTGGCGCTTGAGCCGCGCAGAGCGCCGGCGGAACATCTGCTGGAAGCTGCGCGAATCCTCCTCCACCTGGCGCGCCAACTGCACCTGGTGGCCGAAGTCGTAATTGATGATCCACTCATTCCAGAAGAGCGCCGCGGTATCAACGTAGTCATCCCATTCCCCGGGCAGCACCGGGTGAGGATCGGCGGGGGTGGGGTCAAAGGGAATCCACCCGTAGCCGGTGAAGTATACCTCCACCCAACTATGCGCGTCGCGGGCGCGCACCACAAAGTCCTTGCCATAGCGGTTATACGACCCGGTTTGAAATCCGTTCACCAGCCGCGAGGGGATATCCAGCGTGCGCAGCATCACCGCCATGGCAGCGGCGAAATACTCGCAGTAGCCGGCCTTGGAGCGGAACAGGAAACTCCCCACGGGGTCATCGGGCTCAATGGCGGGCGGGTCGAGCGTATATTTGAAATTGTTGCGCAGGTAGGACTGGATGGCGGCGGCGCGGTCGTAATTATTGGCGGCGGAAGCGGTAATCGTGTGGGCCAATTCGCCGATGCGCGGGTCCATTTTGTGCGGTAGGCGGAGATAGACCAGGCGAATCTCCACCGGGTAATCAGGGGAAGCGCTCTGGAGTTGGCGCACAGGGGGCAGGCCGGTATCGGAAATCACGTCGTACGCAAACGGGACGCTGGTATTCTGGGGATTATGCAGCGAACCGCTTTCATCCATGCTGAGCAGGCGCAGGCCGGTGAGCTCGCGCGGTTCAGCGGCGGCAAAGAGCACATCGGTGGAAAGCGCTGCGCGCAGAATGCGGTAGTGCAGCGGTCGTTGCGGGCGTTGCTGCCAGCCCTCCCGCAGGGGAACCACGAAGCGCTGAGGCGATTCCGCGGGAATGGAAATGCGGTCAGCGTTGTCGTTGAACCACTTCTTGCCGTTAAAACTATTCAGCGTCACGCCCCGCCACTTGATGCCCGCATAGGCGCGAAGATTGCTTTCCGGCATCACGCGCATGACCACCATGGGGGAGCGCAGGATTTTGCGAATGTCGCCCAGATTGACGGTTTCAGAAAACCCGGTGATGTTCTGAGCCTGCATGGAAAGCGCAGTGAGGTACCCGGTGCGATAGCGGGGGATGACGAAAAACAAAACGGCGGCCAGGCTGAAGATTCCCACCGCCAAACCCGCCGCCGCCGTGGTCAGCGCCTTCTCCAAAGCCTTGCGGTTCTGCTCGGGCGCGCGGAAAGGGCCCTCGGGAGCCCGCCGTGCCGCTTCCACACTGCGTTTGATTTCATAGCTGATGAACGTGGAAATGGCGAAGAACACGTAAAGGGTGAAGAAGGCCAGAAACGTGGTGCCCACGGTCAGTACGGCGCTGGCCAGCATCATCAGGAACGAAAGCGTGGCGAGGTACCCATAGTCTCGATAGGTGCGGGCTGAATAGATTTTGATGACGGCGGTGAAAAGCACCAGATGCACGGTGGCCGTCAACATGCGATCAACCGGGCTGGGACCGGTCGCGAAGATCAGGAAATCCAGGCCGTAAAAGAAAATGTAGAAGATGGAGATGCGGGTAACGGTTTTGGGGCGGAGGGAGTAATCGAGGCCGCGGAGGTGGCCCAAGAGTTTGATGCCCATGGCGCCACACACCACGACAATGGAAACGAGGTCCAGCTTGCCTGTGGTGGCGACTGTAAGGAAACCCGTGGCGAGCGTCAGCAGCAGGGAAATTTCAAAGTAACGCTGCACACTGATGTTCGACTGCCTCTGTTGGGTGTCGGTGGAAACGGGTTGGGCTTGCTTGCTCATAAGCGCGGGTCATCCGGTCGAGCATTCGTATTGTATTGCAGAAAGGCCTGGCATGCGAGATGGCGATGGGTCTCATGGGCAATGCCAGCTTTGCAAGAGGATACTGGCGATAACCGGCAGGGCGAGGACCACGCAGGAAGTGCCAATGCAGATTTTTCGCAGGCGTGGGGAGCCCTTCTTGACCAGGAGTCCAATCACGAGGATCAGCACACCGATGGGCAGGTCGACCACCCAGCACTCCAGGACACCCAGTGGGGTAAACCCCGACCAATCCCCGCACTTGGGGGGAAATGCGGTGGACCACCCAATAAAAACTCCCCAGGCCACTGCGGGAACTGCCAGGAGAAGGGCAATGATTTGGAAAAAAGCTCCAAAGCCGGAAGTCTTGTTCGCGATGGGCGGCGCCGAAGCCGGCGCAGGACTGCTCACATTTTCCATACTCGGCCACCCTCATGAGCGGCAACGGTAATCCGTCTTGCCGCCAGAAGCCGCGCGTTTGTGCCAGCTTCCCTTGTAATCGGATTTCCTGGTCCCAGGAGGGCTCAAGTATACACCTGCTTCAGTTCATCCGATCTTTTGCGCAATCTTGCGGGCCAGTTGGGAAATGGCCGCTTGCGGTATTTCCTCCAAATCGAACCAGCGCAGGGAAGCATGATGGATGGGGCGGGAAGTATGAACGGGATAAACCCGCCCGTGGATGGTGCGGAAGGTGATCCCGTGACGGAACTCCGCAATAGGTTCTCCCAGGGTGAGGAGGGGCACGTTATGGCGTGCCCTTACGGGAGAGCGTACAAGCCCAGCAAGCTTTTCGCGCAGAGCTTCGAGCGCCTCGGCGGGTGAATTGCCAAAGGCCGCCGGGAAATTCCAGAGATCATCCAGCAGGCCGTCACCCAGGCCGCGCATCATGGCCACGTTCTTCCCCCGGCGCAGAAGGCATACGGCAAGGTGATGGGATTCCGCCGCGCGGCGAGGGCGGGGAAGCGGGAAATCCTCCGGATGACCGGAGCGATATCCGCCGCACCATTTCTCGAGCGGACAAGCGGGGCAGCGCGGGCCGCGGGGCGCGCAGATGAGCTGCCCCAGCTCCATCAAGGCCTGGTTAAAATTTCCCGGTTCGCGGCGGGAGAGGAGCTTTTCCAGTTCTGTCTCTACGGTCCGCCGAAACGGGGGCTGATGTAAATTCCCGCGAAGACTGCCCAGGCGCGCCACCACCCGGGCCACGTTCCCATCGAGCACCGCGTAGGGCTGATTGAAGGCGATGCTCAGTACCGCCTTGGCCGTGTAATCGCCGATGCCGGGAAGGGCGCGAAGGCCGTCATAATCTTGCGGAAACTTCGCACTCGGTAGTTGCGCCACGGCCTGCGCGGCCTGATGCAGGTGGCGTGCCCGGCGGTAATACCCCAACCCTGACCAGAGCTCGAGCACTCGCTCCAGGGGAGCTTGCGCCAGGTCCGCGACGCTCGGAAAGGCCTTGAGGAAGCGCTGGTAATAAGGAATCACCGTGGCCACTTGGGTCTGCTGGAGCATGATTTCCGAAACCCAGACGGCGTAGGGGTCGCCCGTGCCGCGCCACGGAAGGGCGCGCGCGCTCGAGCGAAACCACTTGAGCAGCGCACGGCGGATCGCTAAATGGGCGGAATTCGATGTCCCCACCCCTTTTGCCCGCGGGGTTCGCCCCCGGTTGCGCTCTTTAGTCTTTGCCGTCATGGTGATTGCCGATTGGAAAAATCCTGTTCCTCAGTTCGAATTTGTCGTCCTTGAATCAGGATTTATGGAACGATTGAGCTAAAATGTCATTCGTTTGCGATTCATTTGACGCAAATGCCTGTCTTTTCACCTGACATTTTGTCATTAATTTATTTGTTTTCATACAGTTATTGGCTTTGCTCGTCATAAAAAGAATTCTTTTTTCTGGCGGCTTCTCGGGAAGCGACGTTTTGCCCGGCTCGACGCGCCGTGGCGGATCGATGCCCCGTGGCGAATGGTTTTCCGAAATGGGGTATGGCGATTAGATCACCACCGGCATACATTCCAAGCCAGCTTTGCACTTCACGCTCATTTCCGCCAATCTGCCGGCCGCGGCGTCCCCTTTTGCCACCGGGAGCATCTGACCGGGCGTGGGGCCGGGCAAGCCATACGGGATGGATGCGAGGGCGGCGCTCATCATCATGTTAGCCTACACGCAATTTTGGGAATTGTCAAGAAGCAAGTTGTCCTAGCCTCTCGCGCCAGGCGGGCCGGAGGCTTTCGCCTCTGATCAACCCACAGGAAGGCACAGACCGTGGCTATGTGCTTTGGTTGCAGTTTTTCCCGTCACGCTGGGTGCGGAATGGAGGAATCCTGTTCCGCTATTTGAACCTCTTGCCCTCTCATTCCGCTTGCAGGCGCGCAGCTTCCACGCGCACTTCTTCAGGGGAGAGTTCCACTATTTTGCCTTCCCGCCAGATATACATCGGCAGGCCTTGGCGCGCATGCTCGACAAATGCTTTCTCTACGGCAGCTTTGAACGCCATTTCGGCCCGTACTTCGAGTGGCAACCGGAGACCGTTTGCGGGTGGTTTGGTCATGGCCCTCCGTAGCGAGCGATCAGTCGCTCGTAAATCTCTCGGTGGATTATACGGGACTTGCCCTGTTTCGCCAAGGCAACGATCTTCGTAGGGGCACTCCTCGTGGGTGCCCTTGTGGGGGGGGCACCCACGAGGGGTGCCCCTACTCTGCCGTAACTCGGGTTACTGAATTGAGAACTCCGCCGTACGCACGGTGGAGACCCGGCCCATCGAGTCGCGTCCTTTGATTTCAAAGCGGTAATCGCCCACCGGAAGCTGGCTGATGGGCAAATCGAAGCCCACCGGCGTCAGGGGATTGCCGGGTTGGATGAAATCGTTAATCAAATAGGTGTTGGACGAGTAGACTTGCTGATTGGTTTTCCGGTCGAAAATGTTGAACAGCACTCCCACGCGAAGGTCCGACTCGTTTTTCAGCGCCGGGTCATAGACTTCCACGTATACGATGGCCGGATTGCCTTTGCCAAATCGATGGGTGGTGGAGGGAAACAATTCCATGCCCTTAACCACCAGGGGTGTGCGCTCCTCGATGAGGGCGGCGTCCATGCTGCCGGCGAGCTGCGATACGGGAACCCACCTTTCGCCCAAAGCGGGGCCGCCCAGGCTGAAATCAGTGCCCGTAAAGGGTTCCACCACCAGAGGGGTTTCGTACTTGCCGAATTTTTCCCCTCCCGCGCTCAGCGCCAGCTTCAGCGTGTAGGAGCCGGGTGCGATGTTGAAGGTGTTCTGGTAATCGAACGAACCTTTGGCAAATTCCTTGAGATCTTTCTTCTGGTAATCCAACTTTACCGTATCGCTGAATCGAGCGGCGACGGAGCCGTTCGGCCGGTAGGCGATTCCCAGCACATTCACGCTGGAATGGAAGGCGGCCTTCTGCTTCTCAAAATCGATGGCGGAGCCGGGAACGGAAAGGGCCAGGTTCACGCGGGCCACGCCGGGCTCGACGTAAAAGTAAGGCACGCTGAGCGATACGGGAATTTCCCCGGCAGTGGAACTCGCGACCCGCTCCTCCAGCGCCTTGCCTTCCGGCTTGCCGAGCAGCAAGTCAGGGCCCTTCACGTCATAATAGCCGGTACGGTAGCGGGCAACGAGGCCTCCGCGGGCCAACGTGACCTTGATCTTGTGGTAGCTGCCATCGTGCGTTTGGCTGGGTGGTACGTAGCCGAGATTGTAGTATTCATTCATTTCCCGGGCCACCTTCTGGAGGCCTTGCAGGAAATCATTGGTGTTGAAAATCTCAAAACCGCCGGTGCCTCTGGCCAGGGCATAGAGGACCTGCTGGTTGGTTGCCACGCTGTCGGGAATATTCGGAATGATCTGCCGGTTGACACAGTTGGGGTTCAGCATTCCACCCATGTTCGTGCCGCTCATGCAGTTGTTATTGATATTGTTGTAGTTATTGGGATTGTTTCCTCCCGCGCCGCGTGAACCGCTGCCGGCGGTGCCGCTGCCCGTGCTGCCGGTTCCCGTGGTGCCTCCCGTGCCATGACTCCCACTGGAGCCGCTGCCGCCGGTGCCTCCTGAGCCCGAGGAGCCGCCACTGCCCCCACGGGAACCTCCACCACCCCCGCCAACTCCGCCGCCCCCGCCGACTCCCCCGCCGCCTCCCGCTCCGCGCTGGGGATCAGGCGGCGCTGCCAATGCTGCCCACAGACCCGGCAGGTGAGGGAAGGGTGATTCCGGTTTAATCAAACCGGCTCCCGGCGGAAACCCGGGGCGTGTGCCGGGGACCGAGGGATTGGAAATGCCCATGCCCGGGTTTGGGGACACTGCCAGGCCTCGTACGTCCACTGGATACACAGCGACGTTGGCCTTGTTCAGAGCATCGATGGTCGCGGTTAATTCGGACTGGCGCTCGGGGTCCAAGGGAAACCCTGAGGAGAACAAGATCAGGGTCTTGCGCCCCGGCGTGGCCCGCAGCGATTTGGCCACTTCGCGCATGGCGAGCAACACACTGCGCGCGGCGAAGTCCGATTCGGCGCCGCCCAGAGAAGGCGCTCCCAGGGTTGCCAGTTGCACGCCCCCTCCGGCGTTAGGATTGATGGCCGAAAACGCGACGGTGCTGACAGCGCGCTTCAACAGTTCCCCGTTGGCGGTAAAGTTCTGGGCAATCCGCAAGCTTCCGCCGAAGTCCACCACCGCCATCATCCGATTGGGGGAGGCGGTGCCTTCCACAAACTTCATGGCCTGCTGGCGAGCATAGCCTTGTAGCCCCGGGTCCATGGTGGAGTCGTCAAAGAAGAGAACCATGTAATGCTGGCGTTCGGGCGCATTGGGAGCCAGGTCGGTTTCGTGGGAGAAGGAGGAGATGGTTTGCTCCACATCATCTTCATAGACGTGGAAGTCCTTCTTCTGCAAGTCGTTGATGTAATTCCCCTTCTTGTCGGTGGCGATCACATCAACCAGAACCAGATTGCTTTCTGCCTTAATCACCACCGGCTCCACCGTGACCGGCGTGGGGTTTTGGGCACCGGCGGGGGCGGCAGGGGCCAAGGCTGAATCAACGCCCAGCCCTCCCAGAGTCAACAGGATGCCCAGGGTCAAAGGCAAGTGATGTCGGGACATAGACTCATCTCCTAATATGGAATTTCCACGGTGCGATTCAGACCGGAGATATGGCCGCTCTCGGAATCGCGGACCACCGCCCGCACCAGATAGGTTCCCGGTTTGACATCAAAGAGATTGCGCATGGTGATGCCCGATTGCAGGTATCTCAGCAGGGTGGCGTCGTGCATATGAAATTCCAGGGTTTTTTCCTGGCCGCTGATTTCATGGCCGTCCTGGTCAAACAGGGCGGTCACGAAGGTGAGCTTGTCGACGTTGCGGTCACCTTCCTTGCGGAACTGCAAGGGGCGCAGGTCAATGCGGGTCAGCACGGTAATGCGCGCGTCGGTCTCCGTCTTCATAAAAAACTGGGTGTGAACGTCAATGGGCAGTTCGTGCGATTCGTCCTGGGAGAACACGGCCTCGCGAATTTCTTCCTTCTCCTGCTCGGTCGCGTCGGTGGGCTTGCGGGGAGCGAAATATCCGCGGCGCGCTTGCACTGTCAGGCCCTTGAGGGCCACCAGTTTGACCTGAATGGGGTGGAATTGGCCATCGAGTTTCAGGTTTTGCGGGGAAAAAGCCAGAAGGTAATAGGCAGCGGGGACGCCCGCGACCTTGCGGAATCCGGCGTCCAGGTCATTGTTGTTATTGAAAAAGATGCCCCCGGTATCGAGCGCGAGGTCCCGCATGCCATCAGTTTGCCGGCGGGCGCTCTCCAAAATCATCAGGTGCTTCTGCCCTTGCGAATAGCCGTTCAGGGTGTGGGCGAAGCTGGCCTGGCTGGCGTCGAGCGTGGGGTCGGTCCAGAGACCACGGGCGTCAATGGAGTTGATGATGACGCCCGCATGCAGGGCGCGGTCGGTAATCTGGCTGAGATCGAAGCGCAGGGTGTCGGTGAGAAATCCTCCGGACACAATCACCATGCTGCGCTGGCCGGGGAGCGAGGTCAAACGGCGCACGATGGATTCGATTCCCCGCAAGGCCGCGGTGGACTGCACCTCAGCCTGTGATAACGATTTCGTTGCTTCGGCCTGCACCTGGGACTGCGCCTGCATAAGGCACTGCTGCTGCGATTCCCCGCTGGGGCAGGGGGTACAATTCAACATCTCATCGGCGGCTTCGGCGATGGCGTTGGGGTCGTTTTGATCGACAATCAAATATGCCTGGTAGGGGGGAATGGCGCCGCATGTTGTATCCGGGGGGACGATCGGGCGGGGACGAAGTTCGAAGAGGGCTTGATGCACTTGCGCCACATCGTCAGTGAAATCCACCTGCTTCAGCCCGGAGGAGGTGTAAAGCGCCACGCGGTCGCCGGGCTGCACCGAACTGGTGAGGAAGCGGTCTGCCGCATCACGCGCGCGCGTCAGGCTGTCAAAAGTGGTGTTGACGTCATCAAAGTAGATGGCCAGGAAGCGGCGGGCCGTGGAAGCCGGCACGACCGTTTCATCGACGTCCTCGGGCGCCGTAGGAACCTTTTCGGCGGGTTTGGGCACGAGGGGCTCGCTCGACTTCAGTTCCGGCTTCTCTAGGGAAAAATTCAAAATGGCCTGTGATTTTCCGTGATCGAAAAGTTGGAAATCCTCTTTGCGGAGGTTGTCAACCACCGCCCCTTTCCCGTCGCGCACCACCACCCGGACCATCACCAGGTTGCGTTCCGATTGCAGCTTGAAGGCGGGCTGAACCTCCTTTGATGAAATCTCCTGGGAGTCGGCAGTCTGGGCCCGGAGCAGGGCGGGTGTAAGGGCTGGAATCAAGCTCAGGATAACCGCCAACAGCCGCGATGGCCATTGGGGCTCCGGCCGGCGCGCGAGGGTAAACAGGGACACCATAATTCCTGGTCACGTGCAAGCGAACGCAAGGACCGTGCCGCTCACCACCCACAGGAAATCATCGAGAACATGTCGATGCTGTCCGGGCAATGGGGTTAGTTTCATGCCCGTGGAGTGCAAAGTCAAGCGGAAGAAATTGACGTGCCGGGCGCCAGCACATAGAATGGTTGTCCCCAGCGTTTTTCCGCCAGAAGCACCGCCGGAAAACCACTTTTTGCAAGGAGCACTAATCATGTATCGTGGCTTCAAACTCTTCTGTTTTTTTCTTGCACTCTCGCTATCTTTCGCCTTCGGTGTTATAGGAGCGGAAGAACCGCCCGTCAAAGTCGATGTGCATTGGGACAAGGTGGTCCGGGTATCAAAGACGATTCCGACCATCCTGTATATTGCGACGCCCAAAACCCAGCGCGGCGCGCCGCTGCACGACGTCCTGCTGAATTCCGTTAAGGATCTGGGGGCAGATGATGTCCGTTACGCGCCCTGCAATTTCTTCCCGCGGTTGTCGGTCGCAGAACTCGAGCCGCCCGGGAAGACATCCACCTCCTGGGATTTCTCGCTCATTGACCCTTACACGGAGGACGCCTTTAGCGCCATCAATGGTCATCCCATCGAATTGTCCTTGAGCACCATTCCGGAGTGGATGTTTAAGACGCCCAAGCCGGTGGCTTACCCGCGCGACCCCAACCAGTTCATGTACGACTACGAGGTGGGCAAGGAGTTGCGCGACCCCACCTACCAGGAGCCTGCCGACTACTTTGCCCGCGTGGTGAGCTGGTATGTCAAGGGCGGCTTCACCGATGAACTGGGCAAATGGCACAACTCCGGGCATCACTACAAGGTGGATTACTGGGGGGTCTTAAACGAACCGGATCTTGAACACGAATTGAGTCCCGAGGTCTACACCAAGCTTTACGATGCCGTCGTAAAGGCGGTTCGTAAGGTTTCGCCGCAAACCAAGTTTGTTGCAATTTCCAATTCCTATCCAGGCGGTCATCCGAAGCTTTTTGACTACTTCCTGGACCCCCGCAATCACCAGCCGGGGATTCCCCTGGATATGATTTCCTACCACTTCTACGCCGTGCCGGGCGGGGACGATCCTCCCTCCATTTACTCGTACACGTTTTTCGACCAGGCGGACCGTTTCCTGGAGGTGGTGGGATATATCGAGACCATTCGCCAGCGACTTTCACCGAAGACCGGCACCATGGTGGATGAGATTGGCACCATGCTGCCGTCGGACTGGGATCAGGGAAAGCCGGGTTATGTCTTCAAGCCCATCGCGCCCGCTTATTGGAATATCTCTGCGGCCGTTTATGCCTACGTCTTCGCAGGGTTGGCGCGCCAGGGGATTGATGTGGCCACCGAATCCTTGGTACCGGGCTATCCCGGCATGTTCCCGAGCATCGCCATGCACGATTGGGACACCGGCAAGCCCAACGCCCGTTACCGCGTCCTGAAACTGATTGTGGACAACTTCCGGCCGGGGGACACGATTGTCGAGTCGGGGAGCTCCTCAGGGGATCTGATGACCTTGGCCTTCCTCGGTCCCAGCGGGGGACGGAAGCTCTTGATCGTCAATAAGCGCGACCGCGCGTTTCACCTGACTTTGCCGGGGTTCAAAGGCGGAAGGCTGGAAGTTGTGGACCAGACCACCGGATCCAATCCTCCGGCCACCAGCACCATGGAGAACGAAAGTTTTGACCTGGGAGGGCTGGGGGTGGCGGTGGTGACGCTGGCGAAATAATCAGGGCAGCGCCGCGGAGTTGCAAAAGCCAGTCAAAAGGCAATGTGCAAAAGGCAATGGTGAACGGCCGTGCCTCGCTGCCCTGCGCGGATTTGACCTTCCGGCTCAACGGTTGCAGCGGGATTTCTGCGAGTCAACGGGGGATGGGAATGGGCCCGTTACACGGAACTGAATATCTTGGCAAGGCTGGAGTGATCCAATGGTTTACGGCCCCCTCCCGGAAGCTCGATCTCGGAGTTGGCGGCGTAGAAGAGAACGCGGCCCAGCAACCGCCCCTCCATCATCATGTCAGCGACCGCTTCTGCCACAGGTTTCGTGCTCTCGGGGGTTGGTAATTTCCCCGTCTTTTTGGTGTTGATCAGTAAGATGCCGGCGCGAACCCGGGACCGGCCGACCCATCGGAAATCGGGGTTCCGGGTGAGCTCGAAGCGGTGGCCCCGCTCCTCGACGGCTTCCTTGATTTGCCCGAGAACATCTTCCATGCGCCCTTGTAATTCGCTGTCCGTCATCGCACACCTCAAATCATCTATTCGCTTCGCGCATTAGCAAGCGGAATTCGGTAGACATACCTCGGGGTATCCATGGGGCCGATGAAAACGCTGCTCAACCCATCACGGTCAGCCCTAAGCGACCGATGGAATTACCCGGAATTCGTTTTTTGTAATTGCCCGTCGGACAGTATACACCCAGACGTCTCTCTTTACCCCGTTGACCTTAATCCAATCGCCCCACCTACGACCTGCCACCTGCCACTCCTCAGAATATCCCCCCCACCCCAAGAACCACGATGGTCAGGAGGACAGTGGCAACGGCGCTGTTGAGCAGGCGTCTGGTGCGGGGGGAGGTGCCGTCCCATTCGCCGGAAAAAAGGCCGAGCAAATTGGAGACGAGCACGGTTGAGGCGATCAGGAAGGCAAAGCCAAAGGAAGTTCCGGGGCCGCGGAGGAACGTGGTGCCCATTCCGTAACCCAGTACACCCGCAAGCCACAGGCAGGCCATGGCGAGCCCCATCGCGGCATCTTTCGGCCATCCTGGACAGCCATACTTCCCCCAGGTCCGGTTGCGAAAGAGCAGATAACCGCAATAAAGCAGGTTGGGAATAAAACCCGCGGCGAGCACCAGCATCCAAACGGCGTAGGTGGCGAAGAGTGGTTTCGCCCCCAGTTCCTGACTATGGTGCAGGAGGGGTCCGCTGAAAGCGAAGCCGAAATTCAGCAGGGCGCCAAATACTCCCGTAAAAACGCAAATCCCCAGGCCCCAGGCAAAGCTCATCTTGCGTTCGACGGGGCGGCCATTTTGAGATTCCTGCTCGTTCTCCCGCCCCATGCCCGCCATCCCGTACAGAACCAGCGCAAGAATCAAAATCGGCAGGCTGATCATCAGGGCGATGCCCTTGGGCCGGACGATCTCCTCGGGGTGGAGGACCAGCAGGGGAATCAGCGAGCCCAGAAAACCCGTCAGACCCACCACCACGGCGATGGCGAGCGCCATTCCCACGGCGGCGATTCCTATCCCAAACGTGGCCTGGGCGATGCCCCAAAGGAAGCCAAAAATCAGGGCGGGTAGCAATTCCCGCCACGGCGCGCTTGAATAAAGTTCCCGCAGGTGGGGAACCAAAGTCCCGGTGAGCAGCAAAGGCATGACGAGGAGCGCCATAAAGGTAAAAAACAGCCAGAGGTTTTCCCACTGCCAACGGCGCGCGTACTTCATCGGCCAGGCAAAACTACCATTGGAAAGGCCACTGATAAAGATGATCGACATCCCCAGAATGAAAGCTGTACTCATGATGAATTTCTCTCCTTGGCACGATACACGTCCATTTATCGTGCAAGAGAATAGCCATGGAGGGAGGGAAATGCAAAGCCTCTTTCATTTCGGAATTCCTCTTGCTTCCCTCCCGGGAGAGAAATCGGATGCGGCGGCTTGTAATGTTTGTGTGGTATCTTTTCCGCGCAACGTGTCGTAGGGGCACCCCTCGTGGGTGCCCTCCGCCCCGGCACCCACGAGGGGTGCCCCTACGAAGCGCGATACAAGGAGATATTTCATGCGGCGAGTGGTCCTTCTGATCGGGTTGGTTCTGGTGGGTGTTTACGTGATGGTTAAGCCCCCCCTGCTGGGAAATGCCGGGAAAAGGAGCGGCTTCCTGGAACTGAGCGCGCCCGCCGGGGACCAGCCGACTTACATCAATCCGACGGGTGAATCGGTTCTGCCCAATGGGCGATTGATTACTCCGGAGGGAGTGCAAGTCACCGTGGACCCGCACCCTTACGGCATGGCGCTCAGTTCCGACGGAAAGCTGCTGGTGACCGCCAACACTGGGACATGGCCCTTCTCACTTTCCATTATCAAAGGGCTGGACAGCAACCTTCCCGCCGTGCAGCGTATTCCTCCCGGCTACCCGGCTAAAGATTCTGAAGTGGAGCCCTCCAGCGTTTACATGGGATTGGTCATCGCCCGCGATAACCGGACGGCCTACGTCTCGGAGGGCGATACGGGGAGAATTGACGCATTCGACGTGCAAATCGCCCAGCGCTCGCAGGTGATCGCACTGGATGGAGAATTTAACGGCAAGGTTTATCGCCACAGTTTTTCGGGAGCGCTGGCGCTTTCGCCGGATGGGTCCCTTCTCTATGCTCTGGACCTTGCGCACTTCGAGTTGGTGGTGATTGAAGCCCGCTTGGGGACCATCCGGTGGCGGGTGGGGGTTGGGAGGTTGCCTTTTGCCGTGGCCGTCAGTCCTTCCGGAGACCATATTTATGTTTCCAACGTGGGGACCTACCGGTATTCGGTGGTGCCGGGTTTTGATGAAAAGCACGCGGGGGAAACGGGGCTGGATTTTGCCCCTTTTGCGACAGGATCGCGCGAGGCGGAGCAGGGGACGATGATTGGGGGAAAAATAGTGCCCGGGTTGGGCGATCCCAACGTCCCGGAATCAAATTCGGTTTTCATTCTTGACGCCAAGGCGGGGCCGCCCACCGTGCTGGCACGCATTCGAACCGGCCTTGCCATCGGGAATCAATCGGTGGGTGGATCAAGTCCGGGAGCCGTCGCAGCGGGGCGGGACCGCGTCTATGTTTCCAATTCCGCACAGGACAGCATCAGTATTCTGGATACGCGCCGGAATCGTTTGATCACCACCCTGCGCCTCGAGCCGGCGCCCGGGGTGGGCGGCTTGCGGGGGGTTTTGCCCTTCGGGCTTGCCCTCAGCCCGGACGAGTCGCGTTTGTACATAGCCTGTGCGGGAATCAATGCGGTGGCGGTGTTTGACACCCGCCGCAACGCGGTTCTGGGCTATATTCCCACCGGCTGGTTTCCGGCGCGGGTGGCCTTGAGCAAAGACGGGCGCACCCTTTACGTGGCCAATGCCAAGGGTTTCGGCTCCGGGCCCAATGGCGGCCGCGATTTCCAAAGCGGGCCGGAGGGCAGCTACATTGGCGACATCACCAAGGGCACCGTATCCATTCTGCGGGTGCCTCCCGACCCCGACCTGGGGGAACTGACCTACCGGGTGATTCGCAACAACGGATTTATGCCCAGCGCCCCATCCCGGAAGCGGCCCGCGGATTTTCCCATTCCGCCCGCCGGCGGTCCCAGCGCGCGCCTGAAGTACGTGGTGATGATCGTCAAGGAGAATCGCACCTTTGATGAAGTGCTGGGCGACATTCGGACGCTGGAAGGCCAGGAGGTGAATGGTGATCCGGATCTCGCGCGTTGGGGGCTGGATGCCGAGGTGCACGAAGACGGCCAGCCCGACTTGTACCACGTGCGCGTCACGCCCAATCATCACGCCTTGGCGGAGCGCTTCGGGGTGAGCGACAACTACTATGTGGATTCGGAGGTTTCCTTTGACGGCCACCACTGGCTGGTGGATAGCTATCCCAATGAATGGGTGGAGACCGCCTGGCCGCCTGCCTACGGAGGGCGCGCCCATTTGGCCTACGACAACGACGCCCCGGGCCGCCTGAGCATCGGGCAAGGTTCCTCCTTGCGCCCCGAGGATTATATGGAAGCCGGATCTCTGTGGGATCATCTGGCCCGCCACGGCAAGACCTTCCGGAATTATGGCGAAGGGCTCTCCGGGGATATCGACGATGGGTATGAACCCACCGGCTTGCGGTTGGGAATCAACCTCCCCATTCCCGGGCCGCTTTTCGCCAATACTTCGCGAACTTATCCGATGTTCAACACTTCGATTCCTGACCAGTACCGTTATGAGCAATTTAAAAAAGAGTTTGAGAGTCGCTATGTGCTGGGCCTTCAGCCCCTGCCTCAGTTCATCTACATCTGGCTGCCCAACGATCATACGGCGACGCCCCGCCCCCAGGATGGCTATGCTTATCGCGCCTCTTACGTGGCGGACAACGATCTGGCCCTGGGCAAAATTATCGACCTGCTCTCGCACAGCAGATTCTGGCCGGAGATGGCCGTCTTCATCACCGAGGATGACGCCCAGAATGGACGCGATCATGTGGACGCCCACCGCAGCGTGCTGCTGGTGGTCAGCCCCTTTTCCCGCCGCGCCGTTTCCCACACCCACACCAGCATGCTCAGCATTTTAAAAACCCTGGAGCGCATTCTGGGGCTTCCGCCTCTCAATCAATACGACGCCGCGGCCACCGATCTTTCCGATTGCTTCACCGATCTCCCGGATGTTTCACCCTACGTCGCGCTGCCCTCGGACACGAGCATCTTCGACCCGGAAAAAGCGCGCGACCCGCTTTACAGCTTGAGCAAGGGGAAACCGCTTCCACCCTCGGAGCCCCTGGATAATCCTGCGCGCATTCGCCGCGAGATGAACGCGGGACGCTAGTGATATTGTAACTTTCCGACTTAACGCCATTTTGTCCGATGTTACTCCCCCCTGGGCGGCCGGTCGGCTGGAAGGTCCCGGTAGGAACGGCCCACCCTCCAAATGAACGGAGGGGGCCGCACCGGTGCGACAAATTGACCCCCGAGGCCGGAAAAGGGATTTTTCTTACACCTGCCGCAGTTAGGGGATTGAGCGCCATTCCTACGGATACTTCTCGATATCCATCTGGCGTTAGTGCCCAAACCCTGATTTGGACAATTTTGGATAATTTTGCGATGAACTCGCCCTTACAAATCCAAGCTGCGGCACGACCCGGCGTTCTCAATTGACTTACGACCGTGCGGTATGTTACCGTTTCCTATCTGCGGCAAGATTAGTTCGGTCCCACCATCCAGCGGGCTGCAAAGTTCGAGTTCAAAAGATAAATGGGGGCAGGGAATTCTGCATAATTTCCACGTGTAGAATTCGCTGGGGGAGCATTATTATTCTTTGCAATCGATTTTCCGGGCTGAATCGGCAATTCGGAACAGATGCACCCTGCGATGGGGAGTCAGAGCCGCCGGTGATCGCCAGCGGCAAGGAGCTATTTAGGAATGGGTCAAACTGAAGACATGGTGGATGCAAGCCACGTACTGACCTTGGAGGAGATTTCCAACCTTACGCAGGACGGGGGCAAGCCTGCCGAGACTCTCAATAACGTCGTTGCCCTGATCGCCCGGCGTTTCCGGACGGATGTTTGTTGTGTGTACCTTTTGGAGCCGGATCGCATCAACCTGGTGCTGGCGGCAACCCTGGGCCTCCGCCCTCAATGTGTCGGCACGCTGCGCATGGCCACTCAGGAAGGCCTGGTGGGCCTGGTGGCGGAGCAATTGCGCGCCATCGCCGTGGAAGAGGTGAAGAATCATCCGCGCTTCAAATACTTCAGCGAAGCCGGAGAAGACGCCTACCGCTCGTTTCTCGGCGTTCCGCTGATTGATCAAGGGCTGCTTCAGGGTGTCCTCACCGTTCAAACAAAACTGCCCCGCATTTACACGGAAGAAGAAGTTCGCATGCTTTCCGAGGCCGCCGCGCAGGTGGCTCCGGTGGTCAGCGAAGCCCGCACGCTCGATCGCTTTGTCGCTCCCTCCCAGGAGCGCTTGTGGTCACTGGCCCGAAATCTCTGGTGGAGCTGGGATCATGACTCCGGGGGTTTGTTTCTGGACCTCGACCCGGTGCGCTGGCGGCAGTTCAATCACAATCCCATTTCCGTACTTGCCCCCCTGCCGCTCGCGGGCATTGAACGCCGCGCCCGCGAACTGGTGCTGCATGGGCGAATCAACTACGCCTATCGCCGGCAGCGCGAATATCTGCAAAGGGATGGAACCTGGGGCGCCAAAAATGCCGGTGTTCTGCGGCCGCGCCCGGTCGCCTACTTTTCCGCGGAATTTGGATTGCATGAGTCCATCCCCATTTATTCGGGCGGCTTGGGAGTCCTCGCCGGCGATCACATCAAGAGCGCTTCTGACCTCGATATTCCGCTGGTCGGCATTGGCCTTTTTTACAGCCAGGGGTATTTCCGCCAGCGGCTGGACTGGGACGGTTGGCAGCGGGAAGAATATTTTGAGACCGATGTGAGCCAGTTGCCCATGGAAGTGGCCATCGGCAAGAGCGGTGAGCCGGTCTCGGTGGAAATCGATACGCGCAGCGGGACTTTGCGCGCCAAGGTATGGCGCGTCAAGGTCGGCCGGTGCGACCTGCTCCTGCTGGATTCCAATGTGCCCGGCAATGCCCCCGAAGACCGGGAATTGACCTCCCGCTTGTACGGCGGTGATGGCCGCGTGCGCATTCGCCAGGAGTTGCTGCTGGGGGTCGGCGGCATGCGGGCCTTGAAAGCCATGGGGATCACGCCCGGGGTTCTGCACCTGAATGAGGGGCACAGCGCTTTTGCCGTGCTGGAGGCCATCCGCGCCCGCATGCAGGATGAGGGCCTCAATTTTGAACAAGCCGCGCCGCGCGTCTACCGCGAAGTGGTTTTTACCACTCACACTCCCGTGCCGGCGGGCCATGATCGATTCAACGCCGGGCTGGTGGAAGAGCACCTGGGACCGCTGCGTGACCGTCTGGGGTTATCGCTAGACCGCCTGATGCAGATTGGCCGGGAAAATCCCTCCGATGCCAATGAAGATTTCTGCATGACCGTGCTGGGCCTGAAGGTTTCCCGCCGCGCCAACGCCGTTTCCAGTCTGCATGGTCATGTGACCCGCGCCATGTGGAAGGGTCTCTACCCCGACAAACTCGAAGACACCGTTCCCATTGGGCATATCACCAATGGAGTGCATGTTCCCAGTTGGCTGGCGCCGCAAATGTACCGGCTCTACGATCGCCATCTCGGTACCGGGTGGCACGAGCGCAGCAGCGAACCGCGCATCTGGGAAGGCATCGAGAACGTTGATGACGGGGAACTGTGGGAGACGCATCTGAGCCTGAAGCAGCGCATGCTGGAGTTTGTCCGCGCCCGCGCCAGCGAACAGGCGGAGCGCCGCGGCGAAGCGTTGGAACTCCGCCAGCGCCTGGGACGTATTATGAGCCCCGATGCGCTCACCATCGGTTTTGCCCGCCGCTTTGCCACCTATAAACGCGCCAACCTGATTTTGAGCGACATTGAGATGCTCGCCTCCCTGGCCAATGATCCCAAGCGCCCCGTGCAGTTTGTTTTTGCCGGCAAGGCCCATCCCCGCGATGAGCCCGGCAAGCGCGTTCTCCAGCAAGTCGCCCAGCTCATGCGCGACCGCAAGTTTGCTGACCGCTTTGTCTTCGTAGAGGATTACGACATCAATGTGGGACGCCACCTGGTGCAGGGTGTTGATGTGTGGCTGAACAATCCCCGGCGGCCGCTGGAGGCTTCCGGAACCAGTGGTCAGAAAGTGGTTCTGAATGGCGGCCTCAACCTTTCGGTGCTCGATGGCTGGTGGGCGGAGGCCTATGACGGCTTGAACGGCTTTGCCATCGGCACGGGCCAGACCCATTCCAATGTTGATCTCCACGACGCGCGCGACCGCGAGGACCTTTATCGCGTGTTGCGCGAGGAGGTCATTCCTCTTTACTACCAACGCGACCGCGACGGACTGCCGCACGGCTGGATCAAGCGCATGAAGCGCACGATTCGCACTCTGGGATGGCGATTCAATGCCGACCGCATGGTGATGGACTACACGCTCAAGTGTTACGTCCCGGCGGCGGGGGGAACTTCCAGCGACATGGGTCCGACTCACTAAGCGATTTTTTTGTGTAAATGTACCCCCTCATGGGGGGGGCGCCCAAAGGCAGTGTGGGTAAACCACGAATACCCGCAAATTCCCGAGAGTCGACTACACAATTCCCCGGGGGTGGCAGGCGGCGCTGATCGGTGCTGGCGTCGGCCCGGATTTCCATGTAAGTAATTTGGTTTCAATGTACTGGTATTTCGTCCGCAGTTTGGGATTCCTCGAACAACCTTTCTAACAACTACTCGGACCCACTGGCCCTCTGGAGTTACCCCTGCCTCGCCCTCTTAAATGAGTTGTGGCCAATTGTTGCCCAATCCCGACATATTGTCGCGCCACGATATACAGAGTGCTTGACTCCCGGCCGTCTGGGCTTAGGATGTATCTCGATGCCCAAAATGCGGACGGTGATTTTCGGTCTAATGGCCGTGTTGGTTTTGGGGCCGGGGGGGCGCGCAGAAGACACGAGTGCCGCCCCGTGCCGCGCGCCGGACCTCCAGAAAGCCGGGTACAGCCGGGAATCAATTTCCATTTATCTCGAGGTGTTGCGTTCCGACCCGCAATGCCTCGAGGCCGAAGTGGGCCTGGGGCGCAGCTACTATGCGCTGGGTGAATACGCGCAGGCGGAGGCCGGCTTTTCAAGGGCGCTCGAGCTTCGGCGCGCTGACCCCCAGGTAATCAACTGGCTGGGCCGCAGCTATCTTCAGGAAAATAAGCCGGAAAAGGTTCTGGAACTGGTAGGCTCCGGAGGCGCCGGCGGGGGCAATACTGCTTCGATCGACCTGTTACGGGCGCGCGCCTATGAAGCGCAGGACAAGTTGGACGAGGCCCGCGGCGAAATCGACCAGGCCCTCAAGCTTGACCCGCGTTGCCATGGTGCGCACTTTGCCCGGGGGTTCATCGCCTGGAGCACGGACGACCTGGAGGGCGCCGAGCGCGACTTCCGCCAGGAATTGGATCTGGATGGGCACGAGAGCCTCGCCGCCTACTACCTGGCGGACGCCCTGGATAAGCAAGGAAAGCCCGAGGAGGCGGAGTCTGCCCTCACCCAGATGGGGCAGGATGCTCCGAACACCTATCTTTATCAGCTCGCCATCGGCAAGGTGGAGGAACGGATGAAGAAATATCCCCTGGCGGAAGAACATTACCGCCAGGCGATTCATCTAGCCCCACAGGAGCAGGAGGCGCATTTTCACTTGGCGGTTGTCCTGCGCGCCGAAGGCAAGACGGCGCAGGCGGATGCGGAGTTTCAAGCCTTCAACCAGTTACAGACCCAGATGAAATGCGGCATGAGCCACGGCATGGGAAGAATGCGCCCCCACCTCCCCGATTTCGAGTAGCCACCGGAACACGGCGCGCCGCTTATTGCAAATCCTGAGGAAAATAAATGTCTGATTCCACTGCGGTCACTTTACGTTCCCTCACCTGGAAGTTGTTGGGGGCAGGGATGGCGGTCATTTTATTGCCCGGGGCCTGGCTGGTACGCGGCGAGACCGCGAACCGCGGCGAAGGTCTCGGACCCTGCCTGCAAACGGCGCAAATCCTCGACCTCGCAACATATCTTGCTTCCACGGGCGGCGAGCCTGACTCCTACGCACGGGTGGCCAAAGCAGTTTTTGATCATGTGCAGGGCGGCACGATCCACATGACGGCATTTGAGGAGAACTCCTTTTTTGTATACGCCGTCGCGGAGATGCAATTACCGGAGCGCCCGACATCCCCAGGGCGCCCGGCAGCAAAGAGTTTCCAATGGGCGCGGCGTTTTATCATCTTGAACGCTTCCACCTTCCTGGTTGACGACGAGTTTCTCACGCCCGTCGCCCCCGGAATGAATGGCGGGTGCCTCTGTTCGGCAATCGCGCCGCAAGTTTCCGGCGGCGAAGCTCACATGAAGGAAGCCGCCGGGGAGATTTCCGCGCAAATCCTCTTCCCCAACCATGCCGCCTATCAGGTGCGGAGCGAGGGGGAGGGACCAGCGCCGGAAAGCTATCTTCTGGAAACACCCCTTCCCGACCTTTCCCACGGGGCGCGAGTTTTGCAGATCGTGCGGATCGGCGCGGGCCTCCCGACGGGAGGGGCAGCAAAATCCGAATTGGTCACGGATAGCGGGGATTGGAAGTTGACGGTAACCTCCGGAGGGCTGGTCTTTCGCCTCACCTTGCCGCCTCCCGCCGAGGACGCGGGCGAAATCGCCCTCGCCTCTTCAAAAGGCAGGACGGTGATCGGCAGCCGCCCCTTCCCATCGGGAATCCTGCCGCACGGGCCGGAGGGAAATCGCTTGCTCGAGCACTGGGATGCTGCTTACCGGCGTACTGCCCCGGCGCCCTGGGACATCGGTCGGCCCGCCGATGAGCTTCAGAAAGTCGTGGCAGAGGGCAAAGTTTCCCGGTGCCGGGCTGTGGATTTGTGCTGCGGTTCGGGCACGGACGCCATCTATCTTGCCCGCCAGGGATTTGACGTTACGGGCATCGACGTTTCGCCGACGGCGCTTGGCCAGGCCCAGCAGAAGGCCCGCGACGCCAACGTTTCGGTGCATTGGGTTCTGGCCGATGTTCTTGCCCTCCCGGAATTGAAGCCGTTTGATTTTCTTTATGACCGCGCCTGCTACCACGTGGTGAGGGAACAGAACCTGGCGGCCTACCTCGAGACCGTGCGGCGGCTTTCCCACCCCGGAACCTCCTTCCTTTTGCTCGCGGCCCGCTTGGACGAGATGTCGATGGAAGAAAACTGGGGGGTCAGCGAAGATGACCTTGACCTCGATTTCCTTAAGCTGTTTGACCTTGTATGGCTTCGGAAAATCCAGATGGAGGTCTACCAGCAGGAAGGCGGGCCTCCCGCCTGGTCGGCGTTTATGAAGAGAAAGGCTGCCCCGTAACGGCAACAAGCTGTGTAGCGCAACCTCCGCCGTTGAGTTCCGCCCAACAGCGATGTGCCATGGCCATCCTGGCCATGCTCGAGCACGGGCGAGACGCCCGCGGCACTAATCCAAAAGCAATTCGAACGCTGAGACTGGTGAGGAGCCCTTGCCACCTCGAATCGTTCCGGCCGGCATCTGACCCGCATATCTCCGCGCGCCGCTGGTTCACACTGAGAAAACGGGGTTAGGGTGAGGGCACGGCGGCCGAGGTTTCGCTCGAGGCCGCGCTCTGGGTGACACCATTCGAACCTACGGCCATAACTACATAATAGTAGGTCATTCCAGCCGTCACATTCTCGTCCATATAGTTGGTCTCGGTATTGGGCGTGGAATTCAGGGGCGTGGAACTCTCCCCACCGGAGGTGGTCCCCCGGTAGACGTAATAGCCCGTGACCCCCGCGGTGGCGCTGGCGGTCCAAGACAGCATCACGTCGTGGGTTCCCGTGCCCGCCAGGGTCGAAGATTGCGTGCTGCCCGCAACGTTGTTGCTGTTGTCGGTGACCACCAGCGTCCCGCTACGGCTCCCGGCAGCGGATGGCGTGAACAACACAGCAATCGTGCAGGTCGAATTTGCCCCCAAGGTGGCCCCGCAGGTCGATTCCTGAGCAAAGTCGTCTGGATTGCTGCCGGCGAAGCCAATGCTCGCAATACTTAAGGTCGCGCCGCCGGTATTGCTTAGGGTAAAGCTTTCCGGTGAACTGCTCGTCATATCGGGCTGGCTGGCAAAGGTGAAGTTCGCCGGTGAAAGGACGGCGATAGGAACCGCGCCCGTGCCCGTCAAGGTCACCGACTGCGGGCTATTCGTGGCACTGTCCGCAAAGGTCAAAGTGGCCGTGCGGCTCCCCGATGCGGCCGGTGTGAACGTCACGTTGACCGTGCAACTCGCATTCGCGGCCAGCGAACTTCCGCACGTATTGCTCGGCATTCCAAAGTCGCCGGGGTCGGTTCCGGTAACCTGGATGTTGCTGATGGTCAAAGCCCCACTGCCCCCGTTGGTCAGGTTGACGCCCTGTGCCGCACTGGTTGTGCCCACGGTCTGAGAGCCGAAAGACAAGGCTGACGCGGAGAGACTGACGGTGGCCGAGGTCCCTGTGCCGACCAGGCTCACGGACTGCTGGCTGCCCGCCACGTTGTTGCTATTGTCCGTGATGTTCAAAGTGGCTGCCCGGCTCCCGGCTGCTGCGGGCGTGAAGGTGACGCTGATGGTGCAGCTAGCACTCGCCGCAACCGAACCGCCGCACGTGTTGGTCGCCGCAAAGTCGGCGGGATCAGCGCCCGCAAGTGCGATGCTGCTAATGGTCAGGGCCGCGTTCCCCGTGTTGTTCAGCGTAAAGGTCTGGGCCGCGCTCGTCGTGCCGAGGTTCTGGCTGTTGAAGGTCAGGCTGGTGGCCGTAACACCAGCTAATGGAGCGCTGCCCGTGCCAGTCAGGCTCACTGTCTGCTGGCTGCCCGCCACGTTATTGCTGTTGTCCGTGATGTTCAAAGTGGCCGTTCGGTTCCCGCCTGCTGCGGGCGTGAAGGTGACGCTGATGGTGCAGCTAGCACTCGCCGCAACCGAACCGCCGCACGTGTTGGTCGCCGCAAAGTCGGCGGGATCAGCGCCCGCAAGTGCGATGCTGCTAATGGTCAGGGCCGCGTTCCCCGTGTTGTTCAGCGTAAAGGTCTGGGCCGCGCTCGTCGTGCCGAGGTTCTGGCTGTTGAAGGTCAGGCTGGTGGCCGTAACACCAGCTAATGGAGCGCTGCCCGTGCCAGTCAGGCTCACTGTCTGCTGGCTGCCCGCCACGTTATTGCTGTTGTCCGTGATGTTCAAAGTGGCCGTTCGGTTCCCGCCTGCTGCGGGCGTGAAGGTGACGCTGATGGTGCAGCTAGCACTCGCCGCAACCGAACCGCCGCACGTGTTGGTCTCGCTAAAATCGCCAGGATCGGCGCCCGCAAATGCGAAGCTGCTGATGGTCAGAGCCGCGTTCCCCGTGTTGTTCAGTGTAAAGGTCTGAGCGGTGCTCGTCGTGCCGGAGTTCTGGCTACTGAAGGTCAGGCTGGTGGCCGTAACACCAGCTAGTGGAGCGCTGCCCGTCCCGGCGAGACTCACTGTCTGCGGACTTCCACTGGCATTGTCGGCGATACTCACCGAGGCCGTGCGGATGCCGAGGGCGGCAGGCGAAAACTTTACCGCAATCGTGCAACTGGTGCTTTGTACCAACGAACTGCCGCAGGTGTTCGTCTCCGAAAAGTCACCGGCATTGGCGCCCGTTATGCTGATGCTGTTGATCGCAAAACTCGAATTCCCTGTGTTGCTCAGGGTGATGCTCTGTGTGGAGCTCGTGGTGCCAACATTTTGACTTGGGAAGGTCATACTCGAGGGGGAAAGGCTCACTTCGCCGGAAAGGCCCGACCCCGTCAGGGCCACCGTCTGCGGGCTGCCGGTTGCGCTATCGGCAATGGCGACGGTCGCAGTTTCAGTACCGACCAGCGAGGGTTTGAAAGTCACGCTGATCGTGCAGCTACCGCTCGCCGCTACCGAACTACCGCAGGTGTTGGTTTGCGCGAAGTCGCTGGCATCGGCGCCCGTCACCGAAATGCTCGTGAAGGTCAAACTTGCGTTGCCCGCGTTGGTCAGGGTAACCGACTGAGGAGGACTGACCACGCCCTCGGACTGGCTCCCGAAGGTAAGGGAAGGGGGAGAGAGGGTGACACCGGCCCCCGCACCCGTGCCGGCGAGACTCACGCTTTGGGTATTGCCCGCGACGTTGTTGCTGTCGTCCAGAATGGTTAGTGAGGCCGTACGGGCCCCGACGGCCGTTGGGGTAAAAGTCACGTTTATGGTGCAAGCGCTGCTCGCCGCCACCGAGCTCCCGCAGGTGTTGGTTTGAGCGAAATCGCCGGAATTCGTTCCCCCCAGCGCGATGCTAGCGATGCTCAAACTGGCGTTGCCGGTGTTATTCACAGTCACGGTCTGCGCCCCACTTGTGGTGCCCACGCTCTGGCGATTAAAGGTCAGGCTAGAGGTCGTAACTCCAGCAAATGGAGCGCTATACGCCCCCTGGAGCTTCACCTTATGCGGGCCGCCGGCAGCATTATCCGAGACGGTGAGGCTTCCGCTCAGGGTTCCAGGCGCGGCAGGTGTAAAGGTTACGGTGATCGTGCAATTGGCTCCGGCGGCGAGGGTCGTCCCGCAGTTGCTCGACTGTGTGAAGTCACCGCTGGTCGTGATACTCGAAATCGTCAGGGCGCTCTCCCCCGTATTGCTCAGGATGACGCTCTGAGAGGCGCTGGTGGCGCCGGCAGACTGGATGGTAAAGGTCAGGTCGTCGGGCGAGAGACTGACGGCAGGCGCGGTGCTGGTGCCGGTACCGGTGAAGCCCACCGTCTGCGGGCTTCCCACCGCATTGTCTGACAGGCTGAGGGCCCCACTGCGTGTTCCCGTCGCGGAGGGTGTGAAGGTCACACTGATCGTGCAATCAGCTCCCGCCGCTAGCGAGCTGGCGCAATTATTGGTCTGCGCATAGTCGCCGGCGTTTGTGCCGCTGACGGCGAGACTACTGATATTTATGCTGTCAATGCCGGTGTTGGACAGGGTGACGGACTGCGCTTTGCTGGATGTTCCCAGGGGCTGACTGCTGAAAGTCAGGCTGCCGGGAGATACATTCAAGGCAGGTGCACTAACCGTATTGGGGACGGCCGCCACCCCTCCCCCTGCACCACAGGAAACGGTGAAAAAGGCAAGTGCGATAATGGTCCCGAGAAGGGTTGCCACCACCACACCTTGTCGTAGCGGGTTGGGTTGAAAGTGCGATGCTTCCCTGACACCTGTGTTGGTAATTTGAAGTGGGGCCATTGCCCTGCGAATTTGCTTCTTGAACATGGAGCCCCAAGGACCAGCTGGGATTATTCGTTCACATGTAGAGATCAACATGGCGGAATGCCCTTTTTTCTCGCTCCCAAGGTCCTGCAAGGTGGCGGGAATAGACGAAGTCCCAAGGGAGCAGATCACTGAAGAATTCCAATAGGATTGCGTACCAACAAATTCCTCCCACCCATACTTATCGGCAGAAAGCGCCGACTTCTTGCGGTGGAAAACAGGAAAAAATGCCGGGAAGGAGTTGCCCCCCCGGCGATCCGATCAGCGACACAAAGTCCAATCGGGCTGGTTTGCGCCAACTGTCAGGGGGCGGGAGAGATAGCCACGAGGGACATAGCCAGGGTAGGGATCTCCTTGACCCCGGCGAGCCCGGGCCTCTCTTCCGGTGCGTTCCGCCGAGACGGATGAAACGCCGAGATGTATTAAGAACCGTTGCGTCCACAGTGTTTCACTTCCCACAAGGCGGTCACGATAATTCCGAGCCAGGGATCGTCTGACGAACCGAAAATTACTATCATTTCTATGGCGGGTCTAGAGTACTAGGGTACTACCTACTAAAGTAACCTTTTTCTGTGACATACAATATAATGTGGTTAGTATTTGTAGACACACAATTAGCAGTAGGAAATGGAGTGTATCGTTGGCGGGAAAGGAGAGCGCTTGGCGGGAACGATTGACCTAGGCCGGGATGCGCGGCGACTGGGCGCGAGGGTGGTTGCTGATTCCGGTCCGCTATCAATATGGCCAGAGTGCTTGGGGGGGGGAATACCGCGCGACGTGCTGCCCAGTCGGGGATCGTTCCGGCCCGGGAAGGGTGTTTGTTCCTAACCCGGCATATGGCGTGGGATAGGCTGTTGTCGAAAGATTAAGGGTAGTCCCTGGGCGACGAGGGAAGATTTAGCGTTTACGACCTGTTCGGGGGCAGCAATTGATTCATTCCCAAAGCAAAAGCGATGGCAGGGAAGCCGGAGCCGCCAGACGCAAGAATTCGTACCCGATGCCGGCCATCCCCTGGTGAAACGAGGCGAGGAAGGGAGCTTTTTTCCAGCCCAGCGCATAGCTCCCCGGTGGCTGGGAACGTCGAAGGACGGTTGATGCCATCTTGCGGGCCTCCTGGAGGTAAGCCGGGTCGCCCAGCTCTTTGGCCGCCACCACCAGCGTCTCGACGCGCCCCATTGCGCCGCAGCATAGCTTGTCCAGCCCCTGCGTTCCCGCTTGCCGGGTGGTATACAAGCCGTGGGAAATATCCTGGCGCACCTGCGGAGTATCGAGGATCGGAAGTGCAGCCAAGCGGCTCAAAGCGATTCCAGGAGCCCCGTGGCACCAAGACGTCATATGGCCATAACCCTTCTCCGTACGTGGGACACGGAAGTCCGGCCAGTTGGAAACCTCGGGCTGAAAGACGCTGGTTTCATAAGCCTCGGCCTCCACTGCCGCTTCCCGGAATGAACTCTCGCCGGTGGCTTCATACAGCTTGAGCAGTGCATAGGCGATGCCGGCAGCGCCATGGGAAAACCCCGTCACCATCTCTTCTTTCCCTAACGTCTTCCACGCCCTCGGCCCCTGCCGGCTGGCCGACCGATGCTGCAAGAGATGCTCCCCGCACAGGACCGCTTTATCGAGGGCCTCCGGAAGCCGCGCGGCCCGATAGAGTGCGAGCAGAGCCAGCGCCGCTCCCGCCGCTCCCGATATCAGATCGAATTTGCGGTCCGACGCAATGCGCTCAGCTTCGAGCATTTCGGCAAAACGCCGGGCATGGTGGAGCCATTCCTCTTCTCCCAGGAACTCACTGGCACGGACGAGCGCATAGATGACGGAGGATTGGCCCGCCGCGGCGCCGATGCCCGGCTCGAAGAGCGCCAATGCATATTCGGGCCGCACCGCCTCCCCGACAACCGTGGCCAGGGCGGAGCGAGCCAAGGCGGCGAAATCCGGTTCGCCCACCAGCTTTTGCGCCGCCGCCAGGAACAACGCCACGCCGCAAAGGCCGTCGTAGAAGTTTGGGGCCATCGGCTCGAATTGATAGCGCTGGGCTGCGGCGTGATACGCAATCGTGTTCCAACTCACGCCCTCCTGAAATGAGCGTGCAGCCCCGCGAATCTGCTGGGCGATGCGGAGCGCCTCGGCCAGAAAATCGTCCGGGCCCGCCTCGTCTTCTCCCGGGAGCTCGGAAGCCTTGGGGTCTGTGTTGTCCACCATTTTCGGCCCGCCTCCATGCAGCTCGAATGAAGCGCGCAGGAAACTCAATTGGCGCTCCAAATCTTCCTCGCTCAATGTTCCGAAACGCCTTTGGACCTGAGAAAACCCGGATCCTCGAAAGAATTGAGGGACCAGACCACCACCCTCGAGCATCAGGCCGTCGCCTTCCGCCGCATACTGGAACATGGGGATATCCCCTTGCAGGAGGCTCCTTCGCTCATCGGCCAGGATCGGCCAACTGGAGGGGCGGTCCTGGGCATAGAGCAAGGGGCGGGTAAACAGCTCCAGTTCGATGCTCGCGTCCATGCCATGGCGGAGGCAGCGGGGAGAATAGAGGCGCTTGAGCATCGAACCGTATATCTGAGTTGCCCTGAACACGAAACGCAGGCCCGACCAGCTACGGAGAGGACCCTGGGGGCCCAACAACTCGGCCCGCCGCGCCTGAAGAAAACGATACATCTGCTCGAACCCGGCGGCCATGTTTTCCACGTAGGGGGCCGCCTGCACCTTCTCGCCACCCAAGAGCACGACATTGTGGGCCGGCCGGAAGGACATTGGTTCCGATCCCAGCCGCATGGCGTCGGTGTTAATGTTCTCCCAGGTTTTCCTTCGCAGGTGGGTCAGTTGAATCTCGGTTCCGCCCAGCCCGCTGACGTCGTAGCTCTCTCCCGTTGGCCGGATCTCCCAGCGCGGGAGCAAGGCGGTGCGGAACACCGAATCATTATAGAAAAACTGGCCCGCGAGGGTGAGCGGTCCTTCCTCCCCCGGGGGTCCGAAGTACCGGATGCGAGGCTGGAGCAAGGTTTCATGGTCAATGAGCACCGGATGCTCGGCCGCCGCGATAAGGTTCTCGTTATGGCAGTCGCTTCCTTCCAGGGCATATATCAGGCACACGAGCATCCCTGCGCGGTAATAGAAGGTCTCGACTTCACGCTGGTCTTGGCAGGGACCAGCCTTGATTTCCTCCACCCAGCCGTAGGCGCCGCCATCCAGCATCTGGAGCGTGCGGAGAGGGGGCAAGTCGGCGTTACGGTTGATCCAACCGAGCAAATTCCAATAGGCGGCCTCTGCCGCGATCGCCTTGGCCTTGTAAATCAGCCTGACGCCCGCGGCAAAATGCACTCGTAGCGCCGTGCGCCCTGCTCGGTGCCGGTCCGACAAGCCGGGGTCCAACTTGACGACGGGCCCCAGCGGCCGGCCTTGGTTGAAGCGCCTTTCCAATTCCGCCTGGTCACCCTCCAGCCGAAGGAGAAACTCCCGCGCCGCATCCACCCACATGGCGAGTCTGGTGGCCAAGTGTCTCGCCAGCACCGGATATTCCAGGAAAAGGCGGAGGAGTCCCTCTCCTTCGAGCGAGCGGAGGAAGGATTCATAGAGTTGGCGGGAGGGGGTAGGGGGTGGTGCTGATTGTGACTTTGTGTTTTCGGCAGGTAAACACCCCGGCGCTGGGAACGCCACACCTCCTGAATCAGGAGGGGAGTTACCTGGAGCGGTGCGGAACCGCGTGAATTCCAGATCCAGCGTCTCTCCCGCGATCGCCTCCCAGGAAAGCAGCAGAGATTTCTCCCACTGCCGGTGGGCCGCCTCCGCCAACAAGGAATAAGCTGCCCCGGTGTCCGTCCGCAGAGTTTCTCGTGCGAGCCGGAGGAAGGGATGAAAAAGCTCTTCAAAGGCAACGGGGAGCTCCCCCGAATGGAGAGCAGGTCGTTCTTCACCAGCGCTTCGTCCCAGGGTCCCCCTGAGGACTCGATCATTTGTTCCAGTAACCGCGCCCAAGACGGCAACTCGGGGTTTGCCCGCCGGACTCGCCCCAGCAAGCCCCGAGCGCGGTGCTGATCCAGCCCGTCCCACTCGAGGCGCTTAGCGAAGACCTTCTCGTCGCCCTTGGCACAGTTTTTTCGCCATGCGGCCATACGTTCATCTATTACTTTCGAATCCTCGGCGCGATTTTCCGGCAGGAAGTCGCCCCCCAGGCGCTCCTCCAGGAACGCCGATCGCTCCACGATTTCCCAGAGCGGTTCGCTTAAGATTAGCAGTGGATCTCCCATGGCGAGGGACACGCTCTTCAAATCCGCAGGATTGACAACGCTTTCGATTTCTTGGGGCACCGGATTCACGCCTCCCGCAAGCTGCGTAAGCGCTAACTTAAAACTGTCGGCGGTAGAAAAAGCCGCCAAGCGGGCTAAATGCCGGGCCGATCAAGTCAGCCCCGTAAGGGGCGACATCCGCAGGTAGCAGAGGTGCGCGTTATTGGCGCTCCTCTGCGGCTCTTGGTGCGCCCGTCAGGTTTAGTGTTTGAATGTTCTCAACATGGTTGATGTTCCCATGTTAAGAAGCGCGGAGGAAGCTGAACGGCGCTACCTCCGCGCCGCCCTGTTATTCCGCCCAGCCGGTTTTGATGCATTCGCATCCTAGGTGCCCAGTGTTGCCGCCGCCTGCGGTTTTTTCTAAGTCTGCGTCGGAAAGTTCTTCCGGCTGTGTGGTTTCCTTTGAAATTTCGACTGGCTTCTTGACTTCCTTTTCGTCGGCCATGTGCATCCTCCTCATCTAAGTGCCACGCCCCGGCTCCGGGCTCGTGGGTCTAAACAAACCAAAAATCAATCAGAACCGTGCTGAAGACCTGTGAGATTGCAGATCAGCGGAGTCTCCCTTCCTCGAAGCAGGTAGCGCAGAGGTGCGCGTTGTTGGCGCTCCTCTGCGGCTCTTGGTGCGCTGAAATGCGCTACCTCTGCGCCACCCCGCTCCCATCACTGCATTATTTGTCTAACTCACTTTTGCGGTCGGTGGGTAGATGGCGTGTCCGCATCCGCCTGCTATTCTTTCTAAGTCTGTGTCGGATAGCTCATTCTGCACCTTGGGTTCCTCTTCCACGTCGCCTGGCGTCTTGACTTCTTTGTCGTCGGCCATGTGCTTCCTCCTCATCTAAGTGCCACGCCCCGTTTCCGGGGTTCGTGGGTCGAACCAAAGCAAGAATCAATCAGAATCGCGCTGAAGCCCCGTGAGATTGCAGATCAGCGGACCAGTCATCGTCTTAACCTTTCAAATCGTACTTGCCCTTTACTACAGATATCGAAATTGAGAGGAAAAAGACGACAGCCGGGAAAATTTTGTTGATGGAGCGCAGAGGTGCGCGTTGTTGGCGCTCCTCTGCGGCTCTTGGTGCACCCGTCACGTTTGCGTGTTTGAATTCTATTAACATGGTTGATGTTCCCATGATAAGAACCGCGGAGGAAGCTGAACGGCGCTACCTCGCGCTACCCCGCTCCCTTCCGCGGAGGTGAATCTGCCCCCGGTCTCTGACGGGGGGCAGATGTCTACACCTCCGGATCGCACTTTGGCCATGGCCGAGGCCGCTCGTCGGCTTGCATCTCCGCGACTTAAGACCGCCGCGGGGGAGCCTGGCATAGCGAACGATCGGGGGCTGTTTGGCTACGCGCTACTATTAATTTTTTGCAATATGCATGCCGCCCGCGGCTTGTTCCAGCTCTTCCGCTGAAAGTTCGCTTGCATCCTTCTTGTTTTCCGGAATTTCGCCTGGCTTCTGTTCTTAGCTTGTCAAGTTGTCCGGTTTTCATAGCAAGTGAACTGTCCGGTTTTGGTTTTTCTTCTCCTGCCCAATGTTAAGGGCCACCGCCGCCGCCGTCGCTGTGGGAATGTGGGAATCCGGCGTCTTTTGCCGGATTTCCAAGCGCGGAGGGAAGGGTGGAAAACTCGTCCTTGGAGTTTTCCACGCTTTCCTCGGCGCGTCATTTCCACAGCGTGGGGCGCGCGCTTTTTTTAACTTCTCCAAGACTTCTCCGGACGCCGTGTAGCGCCCCACCACGTGGGGTCCGTGGGCAATCGTGACGCGGCCGTCCAGGTGTTCACAGATGGTCACGCGGCAGCCGGCCAGCGTGCCGCGCCAGGACGTGCGCTCGATTTGCCAGGTCCGATCTGCGAGCCGTACGGTATTGTCCTGGGCTACGGCGCGCTCGTGCTGAACCGAAAAGATGAGGTCCAAGTCCTGGCCGCGCACCGGCGTGAACGCGTGTCCGCTCTGGGTGGCCGGCACGCTGAACTTCCGGTTCATTTCCCCGATGTAATGCTCCCGCAGAAACCGGTTGGCTTCCTCCAGCCCGGTGATTTGGGCTAAGCGCAACTCCTGCGGCAAACGCCCTTGCCAGGTGCCAAACCGTCGCTCGCTGCGCCCCCGCGCCTGCGGCGAGTAAGCCGCGATCATCTGGATCCCCAACCCCTGCAGCGCCCGTCCCACCTGGCTCAGCCGTTCGCGGCTCACCGGCCCACCCGCCGCCGGCGTGTGAAAAAAGTGGCTGGCCCGATCGCTGTAGAGCGCGCAGAACCGCCCTTTCCGTTCGATCACTTCCCGTAACCCGGCCATCACCGTACGCGTCAATTCCTCCTCCACCAACTGCGCGTAGTAGGTCTCGCTGGTGGCGTCATCGATGATCTCGATCAGGTCATACCAGCGCTCGTCCTGAAACCACTGATGCCGGCTGCCGTCCAGGTGCAGCAGCATCCCCGGCAACGGACGGCGCGCACGGCGCTTCCGATGTACACCCCGCTTCCGCCCTTTCTTCACCAGCCCCGCCCCTTGCAGCGCCAGCTTCACCCACGTGTAGCTCAGCTCGATGCCGTGCTCTTCCCGCAGCTTCTCGTGAAAGTGCCGTACGTTCAGGTCCGCATACTTCTCCTGATATAACCGCAGCACTTCTTCCGCCTGCCCCAGGGGAACCCGCTTCGGGCTCGGCTTCCCCCACCGCCGGTCCAGCAGCCCGTCGTATCCGTGCTCCACGTAACGCTGCCGCCAGCGTCGCATGCTGCGGTCCGACAACCCGATAATCTCCGCCGCTTGCCACCACGTGATCTTCTTCGCCATCGCCCGCAATATCACTTCTTGTACCTTCATCGCCCGCTCCCAGGCGACCGCTGAGTATTTTGGCATCCTGCCTCCGGCCTCTTGGATGCCTCAACTCCTCGCCGCCTTCAGCGGACAGATCACGTGCTAATTGAACCGGACAGATGACATGCTAACGACAAATTTCGCCTGGCTTCTTGACTTCCTTCTCCTTATCGTCAACCATGTGCATCCTCCTCGTTTAGTGCCACGCCCCGGCCTCGGGGTTCGTGGTTCGAACCAAACCAAAAATCAATCAGAACCGTGCTGAAGCCCCGTGAGATTGCAGATCAGCGGAGCCTCTCTACCGAACTGAAGTGTTGTCGTTGAACGCCAGCCTGCCACCCTTCACTTTTGGGTTGACCTTCATGGTCATTCTGCTTTCCTTGGTTTTTCCTTCTAACTTGCTTCTAACTTCTATATGCGCAAAGCGCGGGGAAAAACGGACAGGGGTAAAGTTTTTTTTGCGGGCGGGCTGTACCCGGGTGTTATACTCGGAAAGGCTTTCCAAACCTCTTATTCCCATGATTGCGGACACCTATGGCTTTGGTGCAGCGGCATGGCCGGCACGAAGTTACGCAGCTACTCTTGGCGTGGAGTGAAGGCGATGAGAGCGCGCTGAACGAACTCATTCCGCTTGTCTACGAAGAACTGCGCCGGCTGGCCAAGAGCTACATGCGACGAGAGCGCCCCGGTCATACCCTGCAAACCACGGCTCTGGCAAACGAAGCCTATCTGCGGCTGGTGGATGCAAAGAATGTCCAGTGGCAATCTCGCGCCCATTTTTTCGCCATCGCGGCGCGGGTGATGCGGCAGATCCTGGTGGACTTTGCGCGCATCCGCCGCTCCGCCAAGCAGGGTCAAGGACTGGAGGCGGGACCGCTGGACGAGGCACTCGCCGTAACCCCTCAACGGTCCACAGACTTGGTTGCACTCGACGATGCGCTGAAGTCCCTCGCCCGTCTCGATGGCCGCAAGAGCCAGGTGGTGGAAATGCGCTTCTTCGGCGGGCTCACGGAGGAGGAAACCGCGGAAGTCTTGAAGGTCTCGGAGAAGACGGTGCGGCGCGATTGGAACCTGGCCAAGGTGTGGCTGATGCGGGAGCTGAGCGGGAGGAGCGAGGATGGAGCCTGAACGCTGGAGGCGAGTCGAGGAGGTGTACCATTCCGCGGCGGCCCTCCCGGCCGCAGACCGCGCGGGATTCCTGGACCGAGCCTGTGGCGGGGATGGCGTCTTGCGCCAGGAAGTTGAGTCACTGTTGGCCCACGAGGCGGCAGCAGGAAAGTTCATCGAAGCGCCTGCCCTCAAAGTTGCAGCAGGGTTGCTCAGCGCCACAAATACCAACCATCAGACTCCATTCCGGGTGGGACAGCGAGCTGCGCACTACCGCGTGCTGTCGCTGCTGGGGAGTGGCGGCATGGGCGTGGTGTATGAGGCGGAAGACACCAAGCTGGGGCGACATGTGGCGCTAAAGTTCCTGCCGCAAGAGTTGGCCGACGATGCTGGCGCGCTGGAGCGCTTTCAGCGGGAAGCGCGTGCTGCCTCAGCGCTCAATCATCCCAACATCTGCACGATATATGAGATCAACGAACACGAGGGGCAGCCGTTTCTGGCCATGGAGCTGTTGGAAGGCAACACCCTGAAGCACCTGATTAACGACCGGCCACTGGAAACCGAGCGTCTGCTGGAACTGGGGCTGCAGATTGTGGACGCCCTGGAAGCGGCGCACAGCCAGGGAATCATCCATCGGGACATCAAGTCGGCCAATATTTTCGTGACACGGCGCGGCCAAGCCAAGGTGCTGGATTTCGGGTTGGCGAAGCTCCTGCCCAAGCCGCGCCGTATGGCAGAACCTGCCCTCTCAATGCAGGGGAGTACCCTGGCGAGGGAAGAGCACCTGACCAGTCCGGGCTTGGCGGTAGGCACAGTGGCGTACATGTCGCCGGAGCAGGCGCGGGGGAAGGAGTTAGATGCGCGCGCGGACTTGTTTTCCTTTGGAGTGGTGCTTTATGAAATGGCCACGGCCGCTCTGCCCTTTCCGGGGGAGACCTCGGCGGTGATCTTCGAGGGCATTCTGAACCGCGCTCCGACGGCCCCGGTGCGGCTGAATCCCGATTGTCCCGTCGAACTCGAACGAATAATCAACAAGACGCTGGAGAAGGACCGGGACCTGCGTTACCAGCACGCATCGGAAATGCGTGCAGACCTGAAGCGCCTGAAGCGCGATACGGACTCGGGACGTGCGGTAGCGGCGGAAGGCGTTGCGCATGGCTCAGCACCAGCTCGGAAGAGCGGTGCTATGCCAGGCGGCGCATCACCGGCGGGGATGGCGTCGGTTCATGGCGACAGGTCCGATTCGCAGATCATCGCGGGCATGGTGAAGCGCCACAAGAAGGCCATTATCGCATTGGCGGCAGGCGGCCTGGTGATTGCCGCTGCCCTCATTTATGCCCTCTATCGCACCTCCTTCCATGCGCCCGCCCCGCCCCCCGCCTTGGAATTTACGCGCGTGACGGGCAGCGGCGACGTCCGGCAAGCGGACATCTCGCGTGACGGCAAGTACGTAGCCTACCTGCGGGAAAGGGCAGGCAAGCAAAGCCTCTGGCTGAGCCAACTGGCCACGGACAGCGACGTGCAAATCGTCGACCTGGGCGAGAATACTTGCTCCGGCGTGGCCTTCTCTCCCGATGTCAACTTCGTCTACTTTGTCCGCCAGGATCCTGTGAAACCCAACGGCGACCTTTACCGGGTGCCGTTCCTGGGGGGTACTCCCCGAAAGATGCTGGCCGGGATTTCCGGCCCGCCGGCATTTTCACCGGGTGGCGAGCGGGTCGCTTTCGTGAGGCACACCCCCGGCGAGGATAGCGTCTTGACGGCCTCGCTGGATGGCTCTGGCGAGCAGGTGTTAGCGTCCTATAAAGGGCCTGAAGAAATTGACCCGTATCGAGTCGCGTGGTCGCCGGATGGTAAGACCCTCGCCTTTGCTTACTGGAATTCCGAGGCGGTCGTAGCCACAATCGAGGCAAAAGGCGGTTCGGCGCAGGCAATTGTTGGCTCGTGGTCGAGAGTCCTGGACCTCGACTGGCTGCCTGGAGGCCGTCACCTGCTGATTGCAGGCTGGGGAGGGGGAAAGGCATCACAGCTTTACGATGTCTCACTCACGGGGGGTGAAGCTCGGCGCCAAATCACTAACGACTTTTCGGACTACTGGAGCGTCCGGGCAAGCGCGGACTCAAGAACGCTGCTGGCCCTACAGCTCCAGTTTCTTATTACCGTCCAGGTCGCCACACCCTACAAGGAGTCCGAAGCCCAGCGATTGAGCGCCGGGAACCAGAGCGCGGACGGCATCTCTGGTCTGGCATGGACACCGGATGGGAAAATCGTCTATTCCTCCGAACCTAACGGACACCCCAACCTTTGGGAGATGAGCGTGGACGGCTCAAACCCTCACGTGCTCAACGAGGCAATCAAGCCCTCCTTCGTGCCCGCCGTCTCTCCCCGTGGCGGCTTCATTGCATTCTTCCGGGATAGCGAGAATGGCCAGAACGTCTGGCGCATGGAGATGGACGGTACCAACCCGAAGCAGCTAACCCAGGGTAAGGAAGACATCGACGATGCCATAACACCGGATGGCAACTGGGTGGTTTTCACCCGTACCCAGGGCGGCAAGGATGTTCTGATGAAAGTTCCGAGTGGGGGCGGCCCAACGGCCCAGTTGATGGAGAACGCGCACTCGGCAACGATTTCTCCTGACGGAAGGTGGATTGCCTGCGTTTTCTCTCCCGGCCAGAATCAGGCGGATAGCCTGGCGGTGGTCCCGTTCGAGGGCGGCCAACCCGCCAAGGTTTTCCCGCTGCTCGCTGCTGTCAATGCTATCGGCTATGTCCTTCATTGGACTCCCGATGGCCACGCCATCTCTTACATCAACAATGTGAATGGCGTAGGTAACATCTGGGAACAGCCGGTGGCGGGCGGCCCGCCGAAGGCCGTGACGCACTTCACGTCGGACAAGATTTTCTGGTTCGACTGGTCTCGTGATGGGCGGCTGGCCCTGTCCCGTGGGACGGAACCCACCGACGCAGTGCTGATCAAGAATTTCCAATGATGGGCATGTGCGTCCTCCTCGTTAAGTGCCACACCCCCCGGCCTCGGGGTTCGTGGGTCGAACCAAACCAAAAATCAATCAGAATCGCGCTGAAGTCCCGTGAGATTACCGATCAGCGGAGTCTCCCTTGCGCGGAGGTGAATCTGCCCCCGGTTTCCGACTGGTGGCAGATGTCGACACCTCTGGATCGCACTTCGGCCACGGCCGAGGCCGCTCGTTGGCTTGCATCTCCGCGACTTGCGAGCGTCTGGTATGGGGCGGTGGTCAATTATGGTAAGTGCAAGGATGTGATGGAATGCCGGTTCCGCCGGCTGCCTTTTCCAAGTCTTCATCGGAGAGTTCACTTGGCTTCTTGGTTTCCTTTGTAAGGTCGCCTGGCTTCTTGACTTCCTTCTCCTTATCGTCGGTCATGTGCGTCCTCCTCATTTAATGCCACGCCCCAGCCGCGGGGTTCGTGGGTCTAACCAAAGCAAAAATCAATCAGAATCGTGCTAAAGCCCCGTGAGATTGCAGATCATCGGACCTGCAATCGCCTTATCCTTTCAAATCGTACTTGCCCTTTACTACAGATATCGAAATTGAGAGGAAAAAAACGACAACCGGGGAAAAGATTGTTGATGGAGGCTGCCGAGCGCCTGAGGCCCTGAGCGGAATCCAGGTCCGACGGCGCCGGACATATTAGAGCGGTTTCGATTTAAGTGTTTACATATCCACAAGAGGCGAAGTAGTTTGTGCATTCGCACGGGGAGACGGTATTGAGTAAGTCCCCAATTTCCTTCCAGAGGGCGTCGATGTCCCGTTTGGCGGCTTTGCGGAGTAGCGCCTTGAGTTTGGAGAAGAACCGTTCGATCGGGTTCAGGTCGGGAGAGTAAGGGGGCAGATAGAGTAAGGTTGCTCCCGTCGCGCTGATCGCTTTCTCGACTCCCGCCACCTTGTGACTGCTCAGGTTGTCAAGGATCACGGTGTCTCCGGGTTGGAGCGTTGGGCAGAGGAATTGATGCACATAAGCCAGAAACGTCTCGCCGTCCATCGGCCCGTCGGTGACCATCGGTGCGGTCAACCGGCGGCGGCGCAGAGCACCCACAAAGGTCGTCGTCTCCCAATGTCCGTGCGGCGCCGAGTCGAGGCAACGCTGACCTCGGGGGGCGCGCCCGTAGCGCCGCGTCATGCTCGTCGATATCCATGTTTCATCGATAAATACGAGCTTTTCGACTTCCATCACGGGCAGCGCTTGCATCCACGCTCGGCGCGCCCGCTGTACGTCCTCGCGTTCTTGCTCGCTGGCGTGCAGGGTTTTTTTTGAAGGTCAGATCCCATTTGTTCAACTGATGCCACAAGGCACCGATCTTGATCAAGATGCCCTGCTCAGCGAGACGTTCCGACAACTCCACTAAGCTCAGTCCCGGCGCTTGTTCGATCCAGGCGCGCAGCACGGGCTCCATCTCCGCGATGCGCGAACGGCGATGGCCCCCGATCGGAAAACTGCTGCGTTGGCCGGTCTTCTGCTCTCGCCCCCGCACCTGGTAAACCCAGACGCGACTGACTTCCAGCCGCCGCGCAATCACCGTCGGACGTTCTCCTCGATGCAAGGCCCATAGCACCCGATCCCGCAAATCTTGTGAATACGATTGCATCTCTGCCTCCCCTCTACCAGCAGAGGCATTATCTCATAAAACGTATACACTTAAATTAAAAATGCTCTAGCGCGTCTCTAATTTAACTGATTACAGCGCGGCGAAGCCGGAGCCTGCGATGTGCCATGGCCGTCCCGGCCATGCTCGGGCACGGGCGGGACGCCCGTGGCACTTACTGGCGGAACGCGCCGGGGTAAGTTTTGCCCGGAGAAATCTGGTTTAGGGATTGGCGCAGTAGGAATTGAGCATTGGGAAGCTTGCCGTTCCAGTGGTCCCAGAGTTCCGCGCGCTGCCCTTCCAGGCGTGCGGCTTCATCGGCCTGCCCGTTGCGGCGGAGAAGGAGGGCGAGAGCGGTCCAAGCGCGCGAAATGCAGGTGGCGTCGCGCAGATCGTTTTCGAGGTCGGGCTTCCATGCCATCAGCTTGGCCAGCAGTTCCTGATAGGCGGCAATAGCTTGGGCGGTTTGACCCGTTTCGGCATACTCGTCGGCCAAGGCTCTCATCACATCTTCGGACGGGCTCATGGGCTCGACTTTGTCGGCGGGGTATAGGTGAGCGTCCCGCAGGAGTTGGAACGCCTGCTCGATGCGCCGGTGACTATCTTCCTCACGGCCCGTCCAGCGAGCGGCATAGGAAGAAGCCGCCAGCAAGTCGGCGGAATAGATCTGGGTGCTGACATTGGTCTTCGCCTCGCGGATGCGTGCCAGCGCGTGATCATATACTTCCAGGGCTTTCTGTGGATCGCTATGGCGTAGAATGTTGCCGATTTCCAACCCATGCATTAACACGGTCCGACGGCCCAGGTAATCGAGGGGGTCCATTTTCGCGAGCTCCTCACCGATATCGAATCCCCTTTGGAATGCGGCAAGCGCTTCTCGACTTCGGCCCAGGCTCGGTTCCGCATCCTGCTTACCCAGAATCATGCCCTCCGAGTACAACGCGTCGGCCAGATTGGCGCGCAGGGAGGCGTGCCCGCCGGCGGCTTGCGCCTCCTGGAGTTCAACCGTTTTTTGAGCCGCCTGTAAGGCGCCGTCCAGGTCTCCCGTCCGCCAGCGTGCAATCGCCAATGCGCCAAGAATGCTGCCTTGAAGTCGATGAGCGGAGGCATTCAGTTGCATGATTTCCAGAGCGCGCTGACTCAAGCGGACGGCCTTCTCGAAATGTCTCGAATTGTCGTAACAATAGGCAACATTCACTGCAAAATACGTCATCGCGTAAACATCTCGAGGGTCTATTTTGTCGAGATGCATATAGCGCTCGATTCGCTCCGAGGCTTTATCGGCCCAGGCTAACGCCTCTTCCCGGCGATTCTGCTCGTCGGCGATGGTCATGTGATCGTGGGCAATCGTCGCTGCGATCCGCAACCCCCTCACGTTCGTGGGATCGACTCTTAATACCGACTGGACGAAGGCCTCCGCCTTGTCAAGACTCGCTTCCGCTTCGGCGAACTGGCCGAGGTTGGGCGAGGTAGGGTCACCTTGTGCATGGGCCACCCGCACATAGGCCAAGGCAACGTCGAGCGCCAGATCCTTGTCACCATGCACGTCGCTGCCCAGCGAAGTGAGATATTGCAGCGAATCCGTCACCATTTTCATCCGGACGTTCGTCGAACCTGGCAGGCCTCGAATGTCATTATCCAGTGCGATGAATTTATTGGCCAGTTGGCGCACCTGCTCAAATCGACGCTCGGCAATCTTGCGCTCACGGTTTACCATCACCAATCCGGCGGAGAGACTTCCAATCACCAGCGCCAAGGCGGTGGCGGTCAAGGCCACGACGGTGCGATTGCGGCGCAGAAATTTGGCGGCGCGATAAGTGATCGAGTCGGGCCGGGCGCGGATGGGCTCATGGGCAAGATAACGGCGAATATCATCCGCGAAGGCCGCCGCCGAGTTGTAGCGCTCCAGAGGGTTCTTCTTCAGCGCCCGGGTGGTGATCGTGTCCAGATCCCCGCGCAGCAGGCGGCGCAGCTTGTCGGGATTGCTGGAGCGATAGGCGGCAGCTCTCTCCACGGTTTCAGCGTTGTCTCCGGCCGCAGCCAAGGCCCGCGACGGGCTCTGGGTTTCCGTCTCCACAATCGCCTTCATCAAGTCGGCGGGCGAGTGCGATCCGGCGCCGGCCGGGTGCTGCCCCGTCAAAAGGACGTAGAGGAGTACGCCGGCCGCATAGACGTCGGTCGCCACCGTGATCGACCCGCCCGTAACCTGCTCGGGCGCTGCGTAATGGGGAGTCATCGCCGCCCCGCCTTCGCGAGTAAGTTGCGTCGCCCCTCCCTCCGCACCCTCGTCTTCGAGCAGCTTGGCGATGCCAAAGTCCAGCAGCTTCACCTGGCCGTCGGCCCTGACGAAAACGTTGGAAGGTTTGATGTCGCGGTGCACGATCAGATTGGCGTGCGCCTGGGCGACGGCCGAGAGCACGTCCAGGAAGAGCCGCAGACGCGCTTCCACGCCCAGACGCCGTTCGTCACAGTAGGCAACGATGTCCTTGCCCTCGACGTATTCGAGAATCAGATAGGGCTGCCCTCCGGGTGAAACGCCCGCGTCAAGGAGTTGGGCAATGTGGGGATGCGCGAGGCGTGCGAGGATGGTGCCCTCCCGCTTGAAACGCTCTCCCCCCGTATGGCCGAGAAGCGGTGCGCGCAGAACCTTCACCGCGGCGCGGCCCTTGAACCGGCCGTCGCTCCGCTCCGCGAGCCAAACACTGCCCATCCCACCTTCGCCGATGAGCGACACCAGCGTGTAGGAGCCCATTGGCTTCCCGGCCATTGCCAGCTCCGCGGGCAAAAGCGAGGGAGGACGCTTTTCGAGGAATTGCTCTTGCGACAGCTCTTGATGCTCGCGAAGCAGACTTTCGAGGTGGGAAGCTAAGTCAGGGTCTTTCTCGTGCAGGGACGCCAGCCACTTGGCACGTTCATCATCGTCCATTCCCAGCGCTTCGTCCAGGTATGGGCTGACTTTTTGCCACCATTCCGGGCTCGGAGTGGACATTCTGGCCTCACAGAGATACCGGCGCGCGGAGGGTTCGGTGGAGATAAATGCGCGCTTGGTCCCACTTTCGCTGTACCGTGCGCTCGGAAACGCCCCGCATCGCCGCGATTTCCGTGAAGGAGAAACCACAGAAGAATTTCAAATCGACAATTTCCGCAAGCGATGGATCGATTGTGGCCAGATTGTCCAGGGCCTCGCTGATGGGGGTGAGTTCCCGATCATCGGCGAGTCCCTCCACGGGTTCGGTTCCCAGCCGCGTAATCTCGAATTGGCCGCCATGCTTCACGGCGCATCGCCGGCGAGCATGGTCGATGATCAATCCGCGCATCACCCGCGCCGCATACCCCATGAACCGCGCCCGGTCGGGAAACTGTGGGCCACTGCGCGCCGCCATGTTCAGGTACGCCTCGTGAAGGAGGGTCGTAACCCCCAGGCTGACGGGGGCTCCGTGCCGCGCCAGTTCGCGCTTCGCAAGGCGATGCAGTTCGGCGTAGAGCGCCGCGAACAGAGCCTCCCCGGCGCCCGTGTCGCCGCGCTCAACTGCCTCGATGAGCGACGAAAGCCTCGCCTCTACGTTTTCCGCCATTCAATTGCCAGTGATAGAGAGATATGGCCCAGAGAATTTCGACCATGGATTCAATCCACAGGAACAGCGAGACCCGAACAGGCATTGGCCGTTTCAAGTTACTGGGCATCCAAAAGCTTACCTTAACCTTATGCGTAGAGAAAGGGGATTCGCGAGTATTCGAGCGATACGTCCGTGCAAAGTTGATGGTGACGCGAGCGACACATCAGAAGGCGCACCGCAAGGCCAACGAAAATGTGGTCGAATCAGGGAGAGTTCTGCGCCAAACGGGTAACCAAATTTCAGGGGGCGAACGGGCGTTGGACGAATTTAGCAAAACGATTGGCTCCGTTGCCATCTCACCTTCGGTCAGCCAGCCGCCATTTTTGGGGGGGCATCACTCGCGTGGATAGCCTGCGCCAAGGCCTTGGTCGGCGGCGCGGAAGATGCTTTTGGCTGGCCGCCGATCTTTAAGGCCTCAAGCGTATTCTCCTCGTTCCATTCGGGGACCGCAGGCGGGGCCTTCGCCACCCGCTAACTGAATTAGCGAGGAAGGATGCTGCTCGGGTTATGGTGGCAGACCTGTCGACGTTTTTACGATTCTTACCGGCAGATGACTGCCGTTCACCTGGCTACAGCTAAAACGTCAGGCGCACGCCGATTTGGGCGGCGAAGGGGATTCCCACGGTCGTTCCCGGGCCGAAGAAATCTCCCAGGGCGCCGGAGGGGACCAGCAGTTGTTTGGGATTGGTGATGGGAGTGGTTTCCGTGCACGCGGCGTTTTCGCAAAATGCCGTGGCATTAAATAAATTGTTCACGGGCGTAGGCAGGGCGGCGAGATTGGTCACGTAGTTCGCGCCAGGATTATTGCGGTTGAACAGGTTGAAGAATTCGATGAAAGGCATCACGTTCAAGCCTTCGCGCAAGGAGATTGGCCGGCTGACCCGCAAGTCCACTTGCATGTACGGGGTTCCGCGGAACTGGTCGAGCGTGGTCTGGACGCCATCCACCACGGCGCGGTCGTCGAGGGCATCGCCGTAGCCGTTCACGTCCACTGGCGTTGTGAGGGTGATGGGCCGGGCGCTTTCCACCTGGGCGAGCAGCGATGTTTCAAATCCCCCGCGCGCGTGCACGATCCCGGCCAGCACAAAGCGATCCGTAACATCCTCGCCGGAGGGGCCAAAATCGCCCTTGCCGAAGGCGTGCAGAGGGTCGCACACGCCGTCCACATAATCAAACAACTCGCCCAGCACGCACCCCCAGGTCTTCGCTTTGGAGAGGGTGTAATTCGCCACCAGGTTGAAGCGCCGCGTCACATTCCCTTGCAGGTGGATCATCAGGCCGTCATAGCGCGAGCGATTGTCCGAGCGGAAAACCGTCAGGTTGGGGACGTTGTTCCTCTGATCGGCAATGTCGGAAGTGGGGAAAAGCGGCGAGAACTGCGTGTAGCCCGCCTCGTATTGATAGCGCGCGTAGGAGTGCACGCCTTGTTCGTGGGTCCAGTCGGCGGATAGGTTCCACTGGGCATTGAAGGCGTGCTCGACGCCGGCGCTCACGTGCAGGGCGTAAGGCGTCTTGTAGTGCGGATCGATCAGGGCGCCCGCGCCCCCCGCCGACGCGCCCGCAATGCATCCCGGGTCGCCCATAGCAAGGCACGTTCCCGGCGCCTCATTCACCGCCTGGAATGCCGTTACCCAGCCGTTCTGGGCGAGGTCGTTATAATACTTGCCGATTCCACCGCGAATCACCGTGGAGCCGTTCCTCCCCGGAGACCAGGCAATGCCCAGGCGCGGCGCCACCGCACCCCGGTAGTCGTGGGGTGCGGCGTTGCTCAGGGGAATCTGCAAGGTCTCAAGCGTCAACAGGGCAGGGTTCGCAGCCTGCGAGCGTCCTGAAGAAGTGAATAATCCAAAAGTTGTGTCGTACCGCAAGCCATAATTCACGACTAGATGTGGAGCCACGCGCCACGAGTCCTCGCCGTAAAATCCCAGGCGCTGCACATTCTGCGAAAAGCTGCCGTTCGAGGCGGGCGTGTCCTGGCAAGTGTCACCCGCAGTGGCGGTGGGGCCGCAGGTCAAGTCCTCGGAGAACTGCTGCGGATTGCCCAGATAGTTTACGGGGTCGAGCGGAAAGACGGTGAGCTTTTCCGCCGTCCCCGAGAGCGCGCCGCTCATCACCGGTTCGTGGATCAGGTCCACGCCGAAGCGCGGCGCGTGACGGCCGGAAACATGACTCACATCGTACCGGAACTGGTATTTTTCCTGATCGCGAAGCACGGGGAAGGCGGTGATGGGGGTTACGAACTGGTTGTCGCCGAAGGTCTCGAATCCGGATATGGAGCTGGAGGTGGAGCTGAAGGGAAAGGCCAGCGCGAATCCCAGGTCCGAGTTGCGCGACTCGGTGTGATGCAGCAAGCCGGCGTCCAGGGTGAGCGAGCCGAGCCACGTAGGGCTCAAGGTAAACTGATTTCCCAGTGCGAAACTCCAATAGCGGGAGATCGAGGTGGCGCCCGTGGACGGTAGCGTGGCCTGCTGCACCAGATCGTTATCCGTATGGTAATTGTCGGTAGACGCCCGCAGGAACCACTGGGAGCGCGTGGATTGATTCCAGTCAAAACGCGTCGTGCCCAGATAGTCGCGGAAGGGAACGGGCACGTTGGGAGGCACCGGAATGGAAGTCACCCCCGGGATCAGCCCTTGACTGGCGAGCGTCGCCAGCGCGTCAAATTGCGTGCTGCTGGCCGGACTGTAAGCGATGCTGGCGTCTTCATGAACGACTTCGAGCGAGGAAAAGAACCAGAACTTTCCCTTCTCGATCGGCCCCCCGAGCGTGCCAATGTAATTCTGCCGGGAGAAGGGCTGCTTGGGGTTGGGCGGGGGATTGTCAATGGGGAAGCGCGCATTGAGGCTGGCGGCGCGCTCGTAAAACGCTCCCCCGCCGTGCCAGGCATCGGTTCCGCGCTTGGTGACAATCACCACGGAGCCGGCTGTGGTGCGCCCGGTGTCCGCGTCCTCCTGCGCCGTGCGCACAGCAAATTCCTGAATGGTGTCAGGCGAGAAATTTTGCAGGAACCCGCCGATGTAGTCATCGGAATTGTCCGCGCCATCCACCGAAAGCTGCACGTTCAAACCGGAACTGCCGCCGAAGGTGACGGCGGTGATGCGCGCCTTGGTGGGGTCGGAGGGCTCCACCGGTTCGGTTCCGGGAACGAGATAAGCGATGTTGGCAAAGGTGCGATGGGCGAGCGGAATGTCCGTCAAGTCCTCGGCGGAGACGGCGCCCTGGTGCACCGTTCCGGTGAGATTGATGGCTTGGGTGGTGATGGAAGAGGCTTGGCCCTTGACGTCCAGCTTCTGGGCGAGGGTTTCAAGGCGCAGGGTGACGGTGATCCCCTGCGCCGAGCTGACCACCACCACCACGTCGGCGCGCGCTTCGGCGAATCCGTGGGCGTTCACAATCACCTGATAGCCGCCCGGGGGAAGGCCATCGAGGCGGAAATTGCCGAAGGAGTCCGTGGAGGCCTCGCGCTCCAAGGCCGACCCCGCCGCGCGCACCACCACCGCCGCTGCGGGAACGCGCCCGCCCTTCGCATCCTGCACGACTCCCACCAGTGAACCGCGGGGGTCCTGCGCCCGCACCACCACGGCCAGCAGCACCAGACCTAGGGAAAGAAGCAGCAAGGGTCTGGGCATGCATAGGGCAACTGCGCGCCGCCTTCCGGCATGGTCCGGAGGAAAGTTGGTGATGAAACAAGTCATGCGAGGTTTCCGAAGCTGTAATTGTAGCGCGACCTGCTCATCAGGTAAACTTTGCTGCTCGAATCTGTTGCTGCTCGAATCAGTGCAAATTTCTGCTCTGGCTACCCGCAAATGCCATCGACTTCAAACCGCGTGTTGGCGAATCTGGTATGGAGGTCGCTGGCTCCCCTCCGGATTTACACTCCCTACCTCCTCAAGCACGCGGATCAAACTTACTGCGCGGCCGTAACGGAAGTGGATCACCATGGCGACCTCTCGATTGCCGGGCAGGGAGGCGCAATTCTTCCGGGCAGCGAAATCGGCCCCGTCGCCATTGAAACGCATAAGCCGATGGCTTGTGATCCGTACGCGTTGAACCGAACGGCCGGCAGCTTTTTCCTGATCGATCCGGCGGACCACAATACTGCGGCCGAGGGCATGATTTTGGAAACGTCTATCCCTGCCGGCTCGAAATCCGTTTGGACCGGGGATGCGCAGCGTGCTGTGACGGGTCCGCAACCCCGGGGGCTTACCGTTTGGTTCACTGGCCTCAGTGGCGCGGGCAAGACGACGATTGGCCGCGCGGTCTGGGCGGAATTGCTGACGCAAGGCTTGACCGCGGAATTCCTCGATGCGGACCATCTGCGCAAACACCTTAATCGCGATTTGGGGTTCAGCAAGGAGGACCGCGATGAGAACATCCGCCGAATCGGCTTTGCCGCGCACCTGCTCACCCGGCAGGGCGTGGTGGCCCTGGTGGCGGCCATCTCTCCCTATCGAGTGGTTCGCGAAGAGGTGCGCCGAACCATCGGGAATTTCCTGGAAGTTTACGTGAGCACCCCGCTCGGCGTCTGTGAAAGGCGCGATCCGAAAGGACTTTATAAGAAAGCCCGCGCCGGCGAACTGCGAGGCTTCACCGGCGTCGATGACCCCTACGAACCACCCCTGGCGCCGGAAATCCAGATCGATACCGATCGGGAAAACATCAAAGAAAGCACGGACAAGGTGGTGGGCGCGGTGTTGCGGTCGAAGACGTAGGGGCGGTTCGCGAACCGCCCCTTCGTCTTCATCCACCCCCAAGGAGCGGCTGATCCTCAGCCACCTCCTCGCTTGCATCGACGAGCATTTCCCCGCGCGGGTCAAAACCGAAGCGGTCAAAGATGTGGGCAAACTCCTGAACAATCTGCTCGCGGGTATAGCCCATTTCTTCATAGTTGTACATGTGGTCGCTGCGGTGAATAAGGGTCTCGGCCACAGCATCCTGGAGGATTTTTTCAAGGTCCGGGCTGCGGGGGTAATCGAACTGGGAGTAGACATCACGGATGATGGCGTCAGGGGAATCGATCAAATCCTCAAACTTTAAAATCATGTGCCGGGGCGAGGGGTTCTCATCCAGCACCTGGAGGGGGTGATCGTACCAATATTGGGTGAGCGCCAGGACCTCATCGCGGTACGGATATCGTTCCCGCGCGTCGCTCGAGACATGCCAGGCGTAGTCAAGCCAGGATAGGGTGGAGGGCAGCATGTTAAGCGGGTTGCGCACCAGATAGACGATGCGGGCGTCGGGGAAGATCTCGAGCAGGGTTTGTATTTTGGGGCTGAAAGCAGGGTTCTTAGCGAGGAAATACCGGCCGCCCGTGGCATAGAGATGGCGCTGCACGCAAGCGCGGTAGAATCCCATGATGCGCCGCCGCTCCGCCACGGGGATGGCCGTATCGAAGAACTGGTAGGGCGGCAGTTCATCCAGAAAAGGGAAGAGGATGCCGACGAAAAAGCTGGACCAGGCGTACATCAGGAGCATTTCGTCTTCCTCGGGCTCGAACAGGCCAATTTTGTGGATGCGGACGTGGCCCAGAAAACGCGCGTCGAAGCGTTTCAAGAATTTCATCGCCGGGCCGCCCAACCAGGCATCGAGGCGCCCGAGGGCTTGGTAAATCCGGCGCTGGGAGATGGAGGGCATCATAAAGATGTCCCAGGTCCGCAGGCAGGTGAACGTGGTGGAATCGCGCGCCAGCAGCCGGTGCAGGAAGGTGGAGCCGGAGCGGAAATTCCCCAGGATGAACAACGGTTTTTCCACCGGCTGCTTTCGGTAGGCGGGGAAAAGCAGGTCGTCCAGTAGGAAGCATGCCCAGGTGAAAGCCACCATCGCCGGCCAGAAGGTGTAAAAGAGCAGGAGGAAGATGATGCGTTTGCGGGTCAGGGCGCCGTGCGTGTGGGCGGTTCTAAAAAAGGACCGCACCGACATGCGCCAGAATAATCGGAAGTTGAAAGTCATGCGTGTGGCCTGGTCGGGGAATTGTGGCGCTCCCCAGGGACAGTCTACATCACCCTGGTGGGTAGCGCCGCCATGGTTTTTTTGAGCGTCCCCAATGTGGCGAAGGAGCGGTTTGCTGACCGCCCCTACATCTTTCCATCCCGCATGCAGCGATTACCCACCCTCCTAAAATTCTTCTACTAACGATAGGAACAATTTATATTAACTCCTATTGACATGCCTGGGGGGCGGGGGCTTAGTCTATAAAAATGCAGTTCAACTCGTATCAAACCGATGGATTTTACGACGAGGTGTTTGATGCCCAGTGCCAGGCGCGGGAGGAGGCTCGCCTGCTGCTTGAAACCATTGAATCGCTTGAGGATGGCGAGCTTCTGCGCTGCCAGAAGGTGGCGGAAACGCTGCTTTTGCAAATGGGCATCACCTTCAACGTTTATGGCGATTCGGCGGGCACCGAGCGCATTTTCCCCTTTGACCTGATTCCGCGCATTGTCCGCGCCGAGGAGTGGGATTGGGTCGAGCGCGGCCTCAAACAGCGCATCCACGCCCTCAACGAGTTCATCGACGACATTTACCATGACCAGAAAATCCTGAAGGATAAGGTCATCCCCGAGGAGATCATCAAGTCGGCCACCTTCTACCGCCCTCAATGCTGCGGGATCAATCCGCCGGGGCGCGTCTGGTGCCACATCACGGGGACTGACTTGGTTCGCCACGGCGATGGACAGATTTACGTTCTGGAAGACAATCTCCGCGTGCCTTCGGGCGTTTCCTATGTCCTGGAAAACCGGGATCTGATGAAGCGGACGTTCCCCCGCGTCTTTGCGGGACTGCATGTCCGCCCTGTTGACATCTACCCCAGCAAGCTGCTCGAGACCTTGGAATCCATCGCGCCGCCCCACGCCGTGGACAATCCCACCGTGGTTTTGCTCACTCCGGGGATGTACAACTCCGCCTATTTTGAGCACAGCTTTCTGGCGCAGCGCATGGGGATTCAATTGGTTGAGGGGCGCGACTTGGTGGTGCAGGATAATTGGGTTTGCATGCGCACCACCAAGGGTTTGCGCCGCGTGGACGTCATCTACCGGCGCATCGATGATGACTTTCTTGACCCCCAGGCCTTTCGTGCGGATTCGCTGCTGGGAGTCCCCGGGTTGGTGGATGTCTACCGGGCGGGGCGCGTCTCCCTGGCCAACGCCCCCGGCAACGGCGTGGCGGACGACAAGGTGGTCTACTCTTACGTGCCGGAGATGATTCGCTACTACGAGGGCGCTGAGCCCATCCTGCCCAACGTGCCCACCTACCTCTGCTGGCGCGACCAGGACCGCCAGCATGTTCTGCAAAATCTTGATAAACTGGTCGTGAAGTCGGCCAACGAGGCGGGGGGATACGGAATGCTGGTGGGGCCGCACTCCACCGCCGCGCAGCGCGAGGAATTTGCAGCCAAAATTACCGAAAAACCTCGGAACTATATTGCGCAGCCCACCCTGGCGCTGTCGCGGGTTCCGACCCTGGTGGAAGACCGCTTGGAAGGCCGCCATGTGGATTTGCGGCCTTACATTTTATATGGCAAGGAAATCTATGTCCTGCCCGGCGGGCTGACGCGAGTTGCGTTACGCAAGGGATCGCTGGTGGTCAATTCGTCGCAAGGCGGTGGAAGCAAAGACACCTGGGTGCTCGCGCCGGCGCAGGAACGAACCACGAACGAGTAACGAAACCGCCCGGCGACTGTAGCGGCGGGTTTACCCCGCCATGTGGCGGCGTAAAGCCGCCGGTACATCGGGATCGACTACCAGAAAGGCATCACGCATGAGTAACGAACCCGCGCCGCTCCTCAGCCGGGCGGCCGAGGCTATTTACTGGATGGCGCGTTATATTGAGCGGGCCGAGAACGTGGCGCGGTTCATTGACGTCAACCTGCACTTGCAACTCGATCTGCCGCTCGAACCCGCCCATCAGTGGCAACCCCTGATTGATACCAGCGGCGACGCCGAGGTGTTCAAGGAGCGCCACGGTAAGGCCAAGAAGGCTAATGTTATCAAGTTCTTAGTGTGGGATACCTCAAATCTTAATTCAATTTCCTCGTGCCTGCGCGCCGCCCGCGAAAACGCCCGCTCGGTTCGTGAAATCATCTCCTCCGAAATGTGGGAGCAGGTCAACAGCATGTACCTGAGGATTCAATCCCAGCGGGCGCTTCAGGATTCCGAGCGCCTTGCCGAGATCCTGCGCGCCATTCGCCTGGGATGCCACATGTTTGAGGGAATCACTGACGCCACCATGAGTTACAACGAAGCCTGGCACTTCTTGCGCCTGGGCCGGCAACTGGAGAGGGCGGACAAAACGTCGCGCATCCTCGACGTGAAATATTTCATGCTCCTGCCCTCCGCGAACGCCATCGGCACTCCCTATGATGACATCCACTGGTCGGCGGTTTTGAAGTCGGTGAGCGGATTTGAGATGTACCGCAAGAAGCATGGGCGGATTACCCCCCGCAACATCGTAGATTTCCTGGTGCTTGACCGGGAGTTCCCCCGCGCCATTCGCCACTGCCTGCGCGAGTCTGATGAATCCTTGCATGTCATCACCGGGACGCCCATGGGATCGTGCGAGTACCACTCGGAACGCTCGGTCGCCCCCCTGCGTGCCGAACTCGACTACACTTCGGTTGATAGAATCATCGCCCAGGGCCTCCATGAGTATCTGGACGGACTGCAAGTGCGTATGAACGCCATCGACGACAACTTGAGCCGCGACTTCTTTGGCGGAGAACCCATAACCGGGACCCAGGGCCAGACCCAGGCGGTCGTGATGGGAGGCAAGTCCTAATGGGTATTCGGGTGGGGCTCTACCACAAGACGACCTACGACTATGATCGCTTGGTGGTCCTTTCCCCCCAAATTGTGCGGCTTCGCCCCGCGCCTCACACCCGCACACCTGTCACCAGCTTCTCCTTGCGCGTTGAACCTAAAGACCACTTCATCAACTGGCAGCAGGACCCGCAGGGTAACTTCCTGGCGCGACTGGTTTTCCCGGGTCAAACTCGCCGCTTCTCGCTGGAAGTGGATTTGACGGCGGAGATGACCGTCATCAACCCCTTCGATTTCTTTCTGGAACCCTACGCCGAGAAGATTCCCTTCCGTTACGAAAGCTGGGAGCAGCGCGAACTGGAGCCCTTCCTGAAGGCCGCGCCGGCCGGTTCAAGGCTGCAAGCGCTTCTGGACGGCATTGATCGGCAGCCCACTCCCGCAGTGGAATTCCTGGTGAACCTCAACCAGCGGTTGCAGCGGGAGGTCCACTACCTGATTCGGACGGAGCCGGGCGTGCAGACTCCCGAGCAGACCCTGCAACTTGGCTGCGGGTCATGCCGTGATTCCGGCTGGCTGCTGGTTGAGGTGCTGCGCCATCTGGGGCTTGCGGCGCGATTCGTTTCCGGCTACCTGATCCAGCTCAAACCCGACGTGAAACCGCTGGAAGGTCCGGTGGGCCCCGACCAGGATTTTACTGATCTGCATGCGTGGGCGGAAGTTTACCTGCCCGGCGCGGGATGGATCGGTCTTGACCCCACTTCCGGGTTGTTTGCGGGGGAAGGGCACATTCCTCTCGCCGCCACCCCCGAGCCGCGCTCGGCAGCGCCGGTCACCGGCGGGGTCAGCCCCTGCACGGTGGAGTTTCATCACGAAATGCGCGTCCGGCGCATCCTTGAACCTGCCCGCGTCACCAAACCCTATACCGAGGAACAATGGCAGGGGCTTTACCAATTGGGTGAGCGCATTGACGAGGAATTGACGGCGGGCGACGTCCGCCTGACCATGGGCGGTGAACCCACCTTCGTTTCCATCGACGATATGGACGGCGAGGAGTGGAACACCGCCGCTTTGGGGCCTGCCAAGCTGACCCGGGCAAAAGAACTGCTCCTCCGCTTGCGTGAGGAATTTGGCAAGGGCGGGCTTCTTCACTACGGGCAGGGGAAGTGGTACCCCGGTGAGCCGCTGCCACGCTGGACTTTCACTTGCATTTGGCGAACCGACGGCGTTCCCCTCTGGCACGACCCGCGCTGGCTGGCCGAGACCGACCGCGACTATGGATATGGCGTCAATGCGGCGCGGCGGTTTACGGAGGCGCTCGCCCAAAGGCTGAAAATTGGAACCGAATTCGTCATCAATGCCTACGAGGACACGCTCGCCTATCTGCTGAAGGAGCGGAAACTCCCGGCCAATGTGGATCCGCTCGACAATAAACTTGACGATCCCCTGGAGCGTGCCAAGCTTCGCCAGGTGTTTGAGCGAGGGCTTGGCCAGCCGGTTGGTAACGTGCTGCCCCTCAAGCGGGCGGAGGAGGAGAGCGGTCCCCAGTGGCAAAGCTGTGCGTGGGTGCTGCGCGATCCTCACCTCTTCCTGATCCCGGGCGATTCTCCGGTGGGTCTGCGATTGCCCCTTGATACGCTGGTCTGGGAGGAGCCCGAGCAGCGGCAAAAGGTTGCGGAGGTGGATCCCACCGCACCGCATGGTCCGCTGCCCGCTCCCGTGCGGCAGGCGCAGGTGGCCCATGAACCGGTGGAGTTTGTGGAGCAACCGCATGCGCCTGGACCGCCTCCACGCTCCACCCCCACGCCCAAGGAACCTAAGGAAAAGGATACGGTGGTGCGCACGGCCCTGACCGTGGAACCGCGCGGCGGCCGGCTTTACGTTTTTCTTCCCCCCGTCGAATCCACCGACGACTTTGTTGACCTGCTCGCCGCCATTGAAGACACCGCCGCGCAACTCCAAATGCCGGTGCTCATTGAAGGCTACCCGCCGCCCCACGATTCCCGCTTGCGCCACATCAAGCTGACCCCTGACCCCGGCGTGCTGGAAGTGAACATTCATCCCGCCGCCAGTTGGCGCGAATTGGTGGCCAACACCACCACCCTCTACGAGCAGGCGCGCTTGAGCCGTCTGGGGACGGAAAAGTTCATGCTCGACGGCCGCCATACCGGTACCGGGGGCGGCAATCACCTGGTGCTGGGCGGCCCCACTCCGGCGGACAGCCCGTTTCTGCGCCGGCCCGACCTCCTGAAGAGCCTGGTGGGATATTGGCTGAATCACCCCTCCCTCTCCTACCTCTTTTCCAGTGTATTCGTCGGACCCACCAGCCAGGCTCCGCGCGTGGATGAGACCCGCGCCGACGCCGTGTACGAACTCGAAATTGCTTTCAGCCTGCTGAAGGGCCGTGCCGCAGAGTGCCGAGGCGGCAATCCAACACGAAACACGGCCACCCCGGGCATCCCCAGGCACCCGCCGGACCCCCAAAATACAGGCCCTGCCCGCTGGGACGGCGCGGGCACCTGCCCCCCCTGGCTGGTCGACCGGATATTCCGCAACCTGCTGGTGGATGTAACCGGCAACACCCACCGCTCTGAGTTTTGCATCGACAAGCTTTACTCTCCCGATTCGGCAACGGGGCGATTGGGATTGGTGGAATTCCGTTCCTTTGAAATGCCCCCCCACGCGCGCATGAGCCTGGCGCAACAACTGCTGGTCCGCGCACTGGTGGCATGGTTCTGGCGTGAGCCCTACGAGGAGAAGCCCATCCGCTGGGGCACCCGCTTGCACGATCGCTTCCTGCTCCCTTATTTCGTCCAGCAGGATTTTGGATACGTCATCAACGACTTGAAGCGCGCGGGCTACCCTCTTGATGCCGCCTGGTTTGCTCCCCAACTGGAGTTTCGTTTTCCGGCTTGTGGAGAGGTGTCTTACGAAGGGGTCGATATCGAACTCCGCCAAGCCATCGAGCCTTGGTACGTCCTGGGAGAGGAGCCCGGCGGTGGGGGCACAACGCGCTTTGTCGATTCCTCAGTGGAGCGCATTCAGGTCCGCGCCCAGGGCTTGGTGAGTGAGCGGTTTGCCCTGGCCTGCAATGGCCTGCGTCTGCCTCTTCAGGCCACCGCCACGCACGGAGATTTTGTGTGCGGAGTGCGGTTCCGCGCCTGGCAGCCGCCCCACTGCCTGCATCCCACCATTCCCGTTCACACTCCCTTGATTGTCGAGCTGATTGACATTGCCGCCAAGAGTTCAGTGGGGGGATGCACGTACTACGTGGCGCATCCGGGCGGGCGCAACTACGAGACTTTTCCGGTAAACTCCAATGAGGCGGAAGCCCGTCGTCGCGCGCGCTTTTATCCCATCGGGCACACCCCGGATTTGCAGGCCGTGCCCCCGCTCGAGGAGAATCCGGATTTCCCCGCCACGCTGGATTTGCGACGGAGAGCGGTTAAGACGAATCTGTTATGAGCGACACATCACTGGCGCAAACGCAATCGCTTGCCGAGGAGTGGCGGTACTCTCCCACGGAGGGTTACTGGGACGAGGCCCTGCTGCCTTCCGGTTTCCCTCGCCGTCACTGGCGCCAGCTCACTGTGGCCATCCGCCGGATGGGCTTCCGGCAGTTTAATCGCTACTGGCAGTCCGGTGTGCAGCTTATCCGGGAAACCAGCATCTCCAGCAACGTTTCCAGTGACCCCTGGGGCAACGAGCGTCCCCTGCCGCTTGACCCCATTCCTCTGGTGTTGGCGGAAAACGAATGGGCGCAGATTGAAAAGTCGGTGAATCAGCGCGCTTCCCTGCTAAATGCAATGCTGTTCGACCTTTACGGGAAGCAGCGTTTGGTGTACGAGGACCATCTTCCTCCCGCGCTGGTATTCGGCAATCCCCAGTTTCTGCGGCCCTGCGTGGGCATTACACCCCCGGACGGCGTGCACTTGCACACCTACGCGGCGGATCTGGCGCGTTCTCCCGATGGGCAATGGTGGGTGATTGCGGACCGAACCCAGGCGCCCGCCGGCATGGGTTACGCGCTGGAAAACCGCCTGGTGAGCGCCCGCACCCTGCCCAGCGTCTTCAGCCAATACCGCGTTCGCCAACTGGCGAGTTTCTTCGACGTTCGCCGCGACGCGCTGCTGGCCCTGGCGGCCCGGCAAAGTCAGAGTCCCCGCGTCGTGGTGCTCACCCCGGGGCCCCACAACGATACCTATTTTGAGCACTCCTTCCTGGCGGGCTATTGGGGCTTCCCCCTGGTGGAGGGCGATGACCTGACGGTGCGGCAGGGCCGCGTTTATCTGAAAACCCTGGCCGGCTTGGAACCCGTCGACCTCATCATGCGCCGCTTTGACGACAGCTATTGCGACCCCCTGGAGCTGCGCGGAGAATCCCTGCTGGGCGTTCCCGGCCTGGTGCAAGCGGTTCGCAACGGCGCGGTGGTGATTGACAACGCTCTGGGCAGCGGGTTAATTGAGGCGGCCGGCCACCTCGCCTTCCTGCCCGGCCTTTGCCGCCGGCTTCTGGATGAGGATTTGCGCCTGCCATCGGTGGCCACCTGGTGGTGCGGCCAGGAGAAGCCCTGTCAATACGTTTTGGAGCATCTCGACAAGCTGGTGATCAAGCCGGCGTCGCCCAGCTTCGGGCACCAGTTGGAATTTCCCGCCTCCATGGATGCCGCCGGGCGTGAAAATTTGACGGCGAGAATCAAAGCGCACCCGGAACGCTTTGTGGCGCAGGAGGGAATCGCCCTCTCCACCGCTCCGGCGCGCACGGACACGGGACTGGCCTCGCGCCACGTCATTTTGAGGGTCTTTGCGGTCTGGGACGGCCATTCTTACACGGTCATGCCCGGCGGCCTGACCCGGGTCACCACGGAAACCTCTTCTCACCGGCTGCCCGTACCCTTGGGCGGCGCGAGCAAAGACACTTGGGTGTTGGGCGAGGCCGAGGGCTCATCGCATCCGTCGAGCCAGCCTGCCTACACGATCAGCGCCTATTCCAGCCGCGGCACCTTGCCCAGCCGTGTGGCCGACAACCTCTTCTGGCTGGGCCGGTATACTGAGCGGGTGGAGGCCAACGTCCGGCTCCTCCGCGCCTTGCTGCCCTCACTCTCCGCCGAGGAGGACTTTGGGCGCGCCGTAACCCTGGAAATGGCGGTTTACCTGCTCGTGGGGCTCAAGTTTCTTCCCCCCGAGGACGCCAAAGCCTCCCTGGCCGAGCAGCGCTGGCGCGTGCAGCGCTTCCTTACCGACATGGTCTATGACCCCTCGCGCATTTCCAGCCTGGGGTGGAACCTCAAGGAGATGCGCCGCGTGGCCTGGCAACTGAAGGAGCGCATGTCCAGCGATACCTGGCATGTCCTTCAGCACCTGGAAACGGAATTCTCGCGCCCCGTTCCCGTCAATCCCGAGCACCGTTTCATCGCTCATATCGGGGTGCTGGACCGCGCCATCATGACCCTTTCGGCCTTCTCCGGTCTGCTGATGGAAAACACCACGCGGGGCGAGGGCTGGCGCTTTTTGGAACTCGGCCGCCGCCTGGAAAGGGCCTTGCAAATGGCCGATTTGCTGCGCGCCGGGGTGACGGAAGTTCCCCCCGACGCCGAACCCTACCTTCACATTCTGCTTCAGGTGGCCGACAGTTCCATTACCTATCGCACGCGCTACCTGAGCGTCCTGAGAACCGATCTGGTGCTGCAACTCTTGTTGGCCGATGAGTCCAACCCGCGGTCCATCGGTTTCCAATTGGCCGCCCTGGTTTATCAGTTTGAATCCCTCGGCGAGAGTGGGGACCCCGGGCACGATCTGCTGGAAGAATTGGCGGCGAAAACCCTTCGTGAAATCCATGTGGCGCCCATGGTGGAGCTTGCCCAGAGGGATGGGGAGGGGCGCTTTATGGCCCTGGAATCCCTCCTTCAGCAGCTCCGCTCCAACTTGTACGAATTTTCCGAAGCCTTGACGGCGCAATACATGAGCCCCGCAAAGGCCGCGCGGCTGACGTCGTCGTGGTGAGGACCCGATCGCCAGCCCGCGCAACGGGCGCGGCAGGGCGGTATCGGACCGATTCCCAGCCCGCGCAGCGGGCGTGGTCATGTAGCCCACGGCGCAGCCGTGGGAACAGCAGCGGGAAAAGGGAGCATTTGAGCCCCGGCGGGGCGACGTCGGGCAACCGTGTGACCAGACATCGCCCCTATGGGGCTGGAAATGAATTTTGCGGAGCGCCTTGATCCACGGCTGGCTCGCCGTGGGCTACATGACCACGCCCGCTTTGCGGGCTTCGGACCGACGTTTTTGTGGTAAGAAACGATGCTCTACCGAATCACCCATTCCACGCGCTATTCCTACCCGTCGCCGGTGACGCAGTGCTTTACTGAAGCGCGCCTCACGCCGCGGGCGATGGTGGGGCAGCAGGTTCGCGAACACTCCCTCGAAGTCAATCCTGTTCCGGCCTTCCGGAAGGAGCGCCAGGACTATTTCGGCAACGGTGTTTCCACCTTCGCGATTTTTGAAAAACATGACCGGTTCGCGGCCGTCGCTTCCAGCGTGGTCGAGGTCGCGCCGCAGGGCAGGGAATTACTTGCCTCCCCGGCCTGGCAAGCGGTGCGCGACAGGCTGGCGATCCCGCTTGATGCCGAGTCCATCGCGGCCTCGGAGTTCATCTTCGATTCTCCTTACATTTCCGCTCTCACCGAGTTTCAAGAGTACGCTCGCCCCACCTTCACGCCCGGACGCCCGCTTTTGGGCGCGCTCCAGGAGCTTACCGGCCGCATTCACGATGAATTCAAGTACCAGCCCGAATCGACCTCCATTGAGACTCCCCTGCTGGATGTTTTTCATAAGCGGCGGGGGGTGTGCCAGGATTTTGCCCACCTCATGATTGCCGTCCTTCGTTCCCTGCGCTTGTCGGCGCGCTATGTGAGCGGCTACATCCGCAGCGGCCCGCGCTTTCAGGGGGCGGCCGCCTCCCATGCCTGGGTGTCCGTGTTCGACCCCCAAAATGGCTGGCTGGGGTTTGACCCCACCAATAACATGATGACCTCGGATGCCCACATCACCCTGGCCTGGGGTCGCGATTACGGCGATGTGACCCCGGTCAAAGGCCTTACCCTGGGCGGCGGAGGACAATCCGTGGAAGTGGAAGTGCGCGTGCAGCCGCTCGAGACGTAATCGGGTCATCGGGCCATTTGGCCATCGGGTCATTTGTGATGGGTGATTTGCGATTGGTGATTGGCGATTTCCGAAGTCAACTCTTTGGGCCATCTCCTCATTGGCTCATCGGGCATCGAATTCATCGGCAATTCTTTGAGGTCTGGAATCTTGAACCACTGAGGTCACGGAGGCTCACAGAGAACAGCCACAGAGCAGACCTTTCGGTGAGCTCACCAGGCAATAGCCGCCGCGTCCCGGGCGTGCAGAGGTGCCCTTCCCTGTGAGCCTCTGTGTGCTGTGGTGAATCCTTTCCTCACGGCGCAACCCGCATCATTTTTGACCCGCTAAGATGCCGCTTTGCTGGGGGTTCAAAACCCGGCGGGTGGGTGTACAATCAAAATATCCGGGAGGGCAAGAATGGAAATCCCGGCAGACAGGGCTTGCAACAACTTGTAGCGCCGACCTTGAGGTTGGCAGAGAAGCGTGCCACGGGCGTCCCGCCCGTGCTCCGGCATGGCCGCGACGGCCATGGCACGTCGCAGGAAACGTGCCACGGGCATCCTGCCCGTGCTCGGGCATGGCCAAGATGGCCATGGCACATTCCGGCATGGCCGGGACGGCCATGGCACATGGCCATGGCACGTCGGTTGAATCCATCGTGTAAGGAGGACCCATGAGCCTCTATGGAATTCGAAAAGTTGCATTTTTCGCATTCTTGGCACTGGGGCTGTGCCTGCTCGCGAGCGCCGCCGCTTATGCGCAGGAGGCCACGGCGACCCTGGGCGGCACGGTGAAGGATCGTTCCGGGGGGGTGATTGCCGGCGCCAAGGTCACGTTGACCAATTCCCAGACGGGCATCGCCCGCGAGACCCGCACCAACCCTGACGGGACTTACCTGTTCAATCTGCTGGCCATTGGGACTTACAGCCTTGCGGCGGAGGCGCCGTCCTTCCGCAAGTCCGTCCATTCCGGCATCGTGCTCAACATCAATCAGAATGGCCGGCAGGATATTGAGCTGGAAGTCGGCGCCACCACGCAGGTGGTGGAAGTCACCGGCAACGTCAGCCAGGTGGACACGGTCAGCGCCACCCTCGGCGAGGTGGAGACGGAGCGCCGCATTCTTGACCTGCCGCTGGTGGGCCGCGACACGCTTCAGCTCGGACTGCTGCAAGCCGGCGTTTTCGCGCCCGACCCCGATGACGGCTCCGGCAATCCGTTTTCAGTGAGCGGGCAGCGCTCCGAGTCCATGACCTTCCTGCTGGACGGCGCCGACAACACGGATTTTCTCGGCAACAACATCGTCATCAGTCCCAACCCCGATGCCGTGGCGGAATTCAAAATTATCACCAACAATTACGAGGCTGAATACGGGCGCACCTCGGGCGGCATCATCAACCAGGTCATCAAGTCGGGCGCCAACAAGTTTAACGGGGACGCGTTCGAGTTCCTGCGCAACAACGACCTGAACGCGCGGGATTTTTTCCTTCCCGAAGTCACGCCATTCAAGCGCAACGTCTTTGGCGGCACTTTAGGCGGCCCTATCAAGCGCGACAAGACTTTCTTTTTCGCCTCCTACCAGGGCACACGGCGGCGCGAGGGCCAGGTGGCGCCCATCCAGACCGTCCTGAGCACCCCGGAACGCAGTGGTGATTTCAGTGACCTGCTGCCCGCCGGCATTCAGCTTGTGAATCCCATCACTGGCAACAACTACCAAAATAACCAGGTGCCGGTTGATCCCATTTCCGCCAACTACATTTCCAAATACATGCCCATGCCGAATTTCGGCTCCAACGAGTTTGTGGCTGCCCCCGTCGCCAGCATCCACGACGACCAGATGATTTTTCGCGTGGACCACAACTTCAACGAAAAGGACACGCTTTCCGGCGTCTACCTGTTCGATGGCGGCGGGGATTACTACCCCTTCCAGATCGTCAATGGCGCCTCGTCGGGCGGCGACGTGCCCAATGGTTCGGCCTTTACCGATACGGATCGCTATCAGTCGGGATCGATCACCTGGACCCACAGTTTCGGTCCCACGATGATTAATGAGGCGCGCTTTGCCGCCAACCGCGTGGCGACGTTCATGGATGTTCCGGTGGACCACACCACACCCCAAGAACTAGGCTTTACCAACGTTGATTCCGACGACCCGGGGGGCACCGCTCCACCTCTGTTTACCATCAGCGGGTCCGTCAACATGGGGCCTTCTCCGGATGGGCCGACCAAGATTCACGACGTGGTGATGCAGGGGCAGGACACGCTCTCCTGGACGCGCGGCAGGCACGCGCTGAAGTTCGGCGCGGACTATCGTCGCGTGCGCGACAACTTTCACTACGACTTCTTCAACAACGGCAGCTTCGATTTTGCCACCTACGGGAGTTTTACGGGATACCCGCTGGCGGACTTCGTGGGGGGCTTCCCGGATAACTTCTACCAAACGGCGAGCGCGACCTACGGGATTCGCGAAAGCTCAATCTATTTCTTCGCGCAGGATTCCTGGAAAGTAACCTCGCGCTTCAGCCTGGATGTGGGCCTGCGCTACGAGTACAACACGCCGCAGGTGGATCCGCACAATGAGCTGATTGGCTACTTTCCCAACTCGCAGTCCACCGTCTTCCCCAACGCGCCGCCCGGAGTCCTCTATGTCGGCGACCCGGGAACGCCCAACCGCGGCTTGCTCTATCCCGATCATCGCGACTTCGCGCCGCGCTTCGGGCTGGCGTGGGACATGCTGGGTATAGGCCGATTGGTCATGCGCGGCGGCTACGGCATCTTCTACGACATTGAGGACGGCGCCCTGAATTTGCAGTTCGGCGGACAGGCTCCGTTTGGCGATGTTTCCAACCTTTTCCCGGCGGGCAGCGATTTCACACCTGGGGTGAGTTACCTGGCGGACCCCTTCACTCCGCTTGGCTATATCAACCCGTATCCTTTCGCGGCCAGCGGCCGGGTGGGGCAGTTCTTTGACCCCGAAATTTCCTTTGCCTACGTCATCGATCCGCGTTTCCGCACCCCCTACACCCAGGACGTGAACTACGGTTTTCAACTTCAGATTACGCCCAACACCATGCTGCAAACGGTTTACGTGGGGAGCTTCGGGCGCAAGCTGATCTCCGGCACCTACCTGAATAATGCCGACCCCGCCGAGGAGATGCGCGAGTTGGGCATTCTGGAACAGCAGTTCCCGGGAACTCCCGAGGCCACCCTGGCGTCCGAGTACGACATCATTGACTGCTCGCGCCCGCTCTCGGGTTGCTATGGAACCAGCGACCCGGCCGACGCTTCCTACACCAACATCGGCCAACTGACCACCAACCTCTCCAACGGCGTTTCCAACAGCAATGAAATGCAGGTGACCCTCGACAAGCGCATGAGCCACACTTTTGAGACCCGCGTGGCTTATACCCTTTCCAAGACCACCGATTTGACCTCCGGTTTCCGGGCACGTTCTTCCACCTACACCGATCCCTTTGATTACCGGCTTGACCACTCTCTGGCGGATTTCGACGCCACGCATCGGCTGGTGATCAGCGGGCTCTGGGAATTGCCCTTTGACCACGGCGTGCAAGGCAACCGGCTGCTGGAAAAGCTGGCGGGGGGCTGGAGTTTCGATCCCATCGTGATGCTTCAGTCGGGAAATCCTTATACCCTCTATGCAGAAGACAACTCGAGCTTGCAGAACATCGGTCTCGAACGGCCTGATGTGCTCGGTCCCATCGCGGTCTTTCATAACCCCCGCAAGGTTCAGAGCTTCAGCCCCTCATCAGACGGCATTCACGGGGACTGCCTGGGCGGCGCGGAAACCGGGAATTTTGCGTTTGACCCCACCAACCTTGATTGCGTGAACGTGCCGCTCTTTACTTACGGCACCATGGGCCGCAATACGCTGAGAAGCCCGGGGATCAACAACTGGGAATTCTCCCTCCTCAAGGACACGAACATCACCGAGCGCCAGAAGGTGGAATTTCGGGCGGAATTTTTCAATGCCTTCAACCACGCCCAGTTCTCTCGGCCCGATAACGACGGGTTTAGCTCCACCTTCGGGCAGGTGGTCTCCACGCGCGGGCTCGATTCCGACACCACCACCGGCGCGCGGATTATCCAGTTCGCGATCAAGTACTACTTTTGAGGGTGGAGGGAAGGGAAGCGCGACTGCTTATAAGATGGAATCGTCCGGAACCGTCTCGCGATACCCGAACAAGGCCCGTTGTTTGATGACGGCCGCGGCATGGGGGGGCAGATACTGCTCCCATCCGGGCGTGCCGTTTTGAATCGCGCTCAGGACTTCTTTGGGGAATACGCGCAATTGGCTGGTATCGAAGTTCTCGATGGCCTCGATTCCTCCCTTGTCGCGCAGGTATTCCAGCAGGTGAATCAGTGGGTGGACCAGTTCCAGGGTGGTGGAGGTGGAAACCTGGCCGGTGATGCGGTCGAGCGCGGGGTAAACATACAGGCGCACGTTTCCCATGAACAGACGCCCCAGTCCTTCCAGGATGCCGCCGGGCAGGGAGGTGTAATACTGCTCGTCGAAGAGGGCGCGCAAGGTGGGCACGCCCATGACGAATCCCAGCCATTGGGAAGTGTAGCGCCGCAGGGAAGTGGTGACGCTGTCGAAGCGGGTAAAGTTAGTCACCATCACCGTCTTGCCCAGCGCGCCCAGCACGTCGGCGCGATCCAGAAAATCGCGGCGGTCGATCTCCGGCCCCTCGGAACTCAGGTTGTGCAGGGTCATCTCCATGACTTCCACCGGGCCGCCATCCACGCCGGGAATTTTCCGGAAGCGGTCCATGGCGGCATTCAGCATGTCGAGCCCCACGTTGGTCACCGGGCGGAAACTTCCCCGCGAGACGAGCACCGGCTTCTTATAAATCACCTCCGCCGGCTGCACCACCTCTCCCTGCGCGGTAAACATCGCGGCATCGGTTAATCCCAACTCCACCAGTTGCAGGCTGGCCAGGCGGTTATCAACCTTCTCGAACACGGGGCCGGAAAACTTGATCATGTCGATGTCCACGCGCTGGCGGCTGAGGCCGTCCATCAACGTCTTCATCAGCGCTTCGGGCTTCTGTTGATGGAAGGCCCCGTACACCAGGTTGACCCCCAGGATTCCCAGGGCTTCCTGCTCGCTCACCGGCACCTGGTCAAGCAGGTTGACGTGGATGATGATTTGCGAATAGGGGGCGCGGGGGCACGGCTGGAAGCGCATTCCCAGCCAGCCTTGCCCGTCCCGATTGCGCGTGCGGCTGTGGGTGGCGACGGTGTCGGCAAACACGAAAAAACCAGTGCGCTCACCCCGCACGGAGTTGAGGCGCTCCAGCAACTGCGTCCATTCGCGCTCCAGCATTGACTCCAGGCGGCCTCGGCTTACGTAGTGTTCGGTGGCGCCGTAGAGGATGTCACTGATCACCATATCGTATGCAGACATCGACTTGGCCACCGTGGAGGAGGCGTGGCCGACGTGGAAAAACCAGCGCGCCACCTCCTGGCCTGCGCCGATTTCGACGAAGGTCCCATACTTCTGGGCATCAAGATTGATGGCCAGCGCCTTTTCCTGCGTGCTCAGCGCGGCAGCGGAACTTGCGTGTGAGGTAACTGTTTGATCAATTCCCATGGGTGTGTTTGCGACCCCACTTCATTCTAACTGAAGTGACGTTGCCGCGTCAATGGAGGAGATGCTCAGTGCGGTCACAAGATGACCTGGGGAATGCTGGGAAAGTTTTGCCGTACTTCCCGGGCGGCCAGGGCGTCAAAATGTCGCTTTTCCCCCTCGCGGCCATTGGCAAGGGGAATCAGGGAGATCGCTCTCGCCCGTGAGGGGGACAACCAGTCCGCAGTTTATCCCAGTGGAGCAAGGGTACGGGGCCGCCCGCCTGCCATCCCCCGCCTGCGATCCCTGCCGTGCCAACCCGCGTTTTTTTTAGTATGATGGTAGCGCCCTGCGGGGGTGTAGCTCAGCCGGATAGAGCATCGGATTTCTAATCCGAGGGTCGGGGGTTCGAGTCCCTCCACCCCTGCCAATGTTTT
>CAVSSA010000005.1:0-56303 GCA_963730515.1 uncultured Acidobacteriota bacterium
CAACAGGGTGTCCCCAAGGATCCCTTGTTGCATTGGCTTTCCTCCGAAAATCCAGAAGGAGGGATCAACCGCTCCATGAGGCGCTTTGCGAAGGCGACAAACCTGGTCTCGCCGAGAACACATCGCCCGCTGGTAATCAATCCGAGACGTTTTCGTTTCTCCATCGCCACCCACATGGCCGAAGAGGGGCGCCTCCGCGTTCCATATCGCCGAGGTCCTTGATCATACCGACACCCAAAACGTGATGGTGTATGTCGAGACGGTGTCGTCAATTGCCGACTCAGTCGCCAAAGCCACTGACGCAACATTGGCGCCGCTGGTTCGCAGGTTTCAAGGCAAAGTCGTTGATCCAAATGAAGCGGCGGCCTTTGAAGGCTTGCCCAATCAGCTCATCCCGGCGATTGCGCCTGATCTGGATATCTTTCATCTCAACGCTGGAGGTATTGGGTTGTGTGGCCGGGAAGTCCGGAAAGATGGCCCCTGCCGTCTGCTTCCACCCGTCAGTTGTTACCTGTGCCCTTCCTTCGCTGCTCTTCGAACCGGCCCTCACAAGCAGATGCTCGATTCCATCCAAAACTTCTTACATCTGAACCAGGGTACAAGCGACAGACGCATCCTGATGCAGTTGGAGGACGTTCGCCTCGCGATTCAGCAAGTATTGGAACAGCTCAGCCCACCCACGGAAAACAAAGGTGAGGAACCATGAACGCACTCGCCCTTCGACGAGGCAACGCGGCCGCCGAACCCATCCGGACGCTGGTCGCAGCAGGCCGGAGAAATTCACCGCCGATCTCGACCCTGACGCTTCCACCTTCGACGCTCCAGCCTGGGACATCAGCGGCTTAAAAGACCGAAGCACCAACAAGGCGACTCGAAGACTCTACTTCACACGCTACGGCACAACGGATCAGGTGCTGCCGCAGCTCTACGCTGATGTGGTGAAGAGCTGGATCATTTTGGATCGACGTTCTGCCGGGAACATGGCCGGCAGGCTGAGTGGAGCCGCATCCTGTGGGAAGCCATCCTGCTACGCCGCCAACGCAAACCGGAAAATTTCAGTTGGGAGAATCTTACGGAAGAGGATATCAGCCAATGCGAAATCCTCATGCGTGAGAAGTGGAACCAGTCAACCACCTACAGACAGATCGTCAGTCTGTTGGTGCTGACCAGGTTCCTGGCCGCCAGAAGGATCTGCCGGGTCCTCTACTACACACCTCAAACTCCACGCGTGGAGGACTTTAACCGGCACACGATTGCGGGGCAGGAGGCACGGCGGGATAAACTACCGTCCAAGGCCGCACTGAACGGCGTGGCCGACGTTTACCGTGAATACGCGATGGAACCGCGCGACCGCCTGCGCGCAGCTGCCCTGGCGGTTCTGGTGGTCACAGGCTTGCGCATCGGTGAACTACTCACCCTGCCCGTTGACTGCGAGGTTGAAGAGGTACGGGGCGGCAAGCCACGCTATGGACTCCGCTATTACAAAGAAAAAGCTCGTGGCGGAGCGAGGATGTTCGCCGTTCGCTGGTTGACGGCGACGGGTGCCGACTTGGCACGACGAGCGGTCGTTGAGATTCGCTCACTCACCGACGGAGCGCGCCGACGTGCCCGTATCTTGGAAAAGACTCCTCATCGAGTCACAATCCCGGGGTTTCATTGGGGAAGCCGAATGACATTGGAGGAAGTAGCGCAGGCTCTAAGCGTGCAATACGCGGTAAGCGTTCACCGCATTCCCGCCCGCGAGCTGCCGCGCCATCTCTGTGCAAGCGGACTCTACTATCGTACCTTCGAAGTCGAGGCCTACCTGTTGTCGCAAAGGGCGAAGCGTCTGTGGACCGTGGATCGCCGCGATGGGACTCACCAGATGCTTTCGGAAACACTCCTGATCGCCCCGAAGAGATTCTTTCACCCAGGTCGGTCGGCCCAACCCCTCTTGGTAGAACCCGTCCTCATCCAACAGATATCTGACTTTCTATCGGGAAGAGCGGGTGCTAAGTCGGCTTTCGAACGCTTTGACATTCGCGAGTCCGATGGCTCGTTCTGCCAGATGACCTCACATCAGTTCCGGCACTGGCTGAACTACATCGCCGACAAAGGCGGACTCCCGATCGACTTGCAGACACGCTGGCTGGGGCGCGAGAACCCCCGCGACACCGATGCCTACCGTCACGCGACTGTGGACGAAAGACTTCAGTGGGTCAAAGAAGGGATTCGTGACGGGAGCCTGAGCGGCCCCAAGGCCGATATGTACTTCGAACTCGCGCCGACCTGCCGAGATAGTTATCTTGATGGGGAGGTACAGGCTGTTCACGTGACGGCCCTGGGAATGTGTCTCCATGACTTCGCTGTCGCTCCCTGCCCTTACCATCTCAACTGCGTACGTGGATGCTCAGATTATCTGCGAACAAAAGGCAATCAGAGCGAACGCCAACATCTAATTCAGATTCAGCACACGACAGAACGGGCGCTCTCCTCAGCAATGGCATATTCCGCTCGGGGAAATGAAGAGATCGCTGAACCCTGGGTCCGGCATTGCGAGGAGACCCTTGCGGGTGTGAAGAAAGCCCTGGCGGTGGACGACGCCACGAGCCCTATGGACGGCTCCTTGGTCCCAGCGTCACCTGGCCAACTGAGCCGATTCAAAAAGCTCTCGGATTGAATCATGCCCCGATTAAGCATTCACGAGGAACTCAAACGCAGGTTGCACGATCATTTCGCGATCGCCGAAACTCACCCGCCGGAAGAATGTCCTCTCGACGTGCGAAGCGTCGCATCGGCACTTCGCGTCAGCCCTACGACGCTCTACAAGTATGGTCTGAACCGGGAAATCAATGCGGCGGAGCAACGCCAGCGAGAGGATACGGGGCGCACTGGAGCGGCCATCGAGCAGCACTTCTATAAGGATCGGATTCGTGATCTCACGCAAGAGTTGGAGAACGAGCGCCAGCGAAGTAAGAACTTGGTCTCCCGCATCGCAATCATGGAAGCCAATGCCGCCCGACTCGGCTTGGACCCCGAGGAGATGCACAGGCCACTACTCAAGCCTCTGCGTAGCGTCTCGCGGGCCGGCGGCGGCAGGCCGACTGGGACAACACGGCGTAATTCGTTCTGATACGGAGCGTCTCGGAGAGTTTCACAGTACAATCATTTCCGAGCTATGAAACAACTCTACACACAGAAGCAGGGCCAGTATCTGGCCTTTATCTATTACTACCGCAAGATCCACGGATGCGCGCCATCGGAGGCCGAAATGCAACATTACTTCCGCGTCTCACCGCCATCGGTTCACCAGATGATCTTGGCACTCGAGGAGCGCGGGCTCATCGCACGAACCCCCGGCCAAGCACGTTCGATCCAGCTTCTGATCCCACGTGATGAACTGCCGGAATTGGAATAAGCAGGGTTACCGGAGGGCGCCCGTCATCTGCGTGTAACGGCGGTCGCCGAAAGTGGACACGGCAGAAGCAAGAAACCATTTAGTCCACACAAAATACATCACTTAGCAAACTGAACATGCCCGAAACCGCGCAAAACCCTTCTAGTTTTCGCCCAACCGGAAATCTACACTCGTCCGCCTCTAATTGCAAGGTCCAGTCGGGCTTTCCTTGCGTTGTCCTTGCAAAGGCCCAAGAATGGGCCAGTTTTGTCTCTGCGCAGAATCCCCAAGACTCGAAACTGACCCTCTTTGGACCTGTGCCTCGGACACTTTCCCCGCCCCTGTCTCTTTCGCCGCCGAAATCTGCTTCGGTCTGCGATCCGCCTACCCGGCGGGTTGGATCTTTTTACTTTATGGCTTTATCTCCATGGCCGGCGGTGGGGAGACATAGGGAAAGAATCGTTTGAGGTTATTGATCTTTTTCTCGAAGAAATGCCACGAGAGGCTGCACGCGGCGACGAGGGCAGTGAGGTTCAATCCGAAGGCGAGGATGGGGCTGAGCCGAGCCACACCCGGTATCCTCAGGCACTGCGATACCCTGAGCACGATTCCTGGCATGAAGGGATGGAGAATGTAAATCCCGTAGCTGACCCTTCCGAGGTAGACCAGGGGAGCGCAATTCATAACCCACCCCAGGGGTCCGCGCAAGCCACGCGCCACCAGCCAAACTGCTCCGAATGCCGTCAGGGCATCGGTCACGGTCATGATCCAGGAGCAATAGGCGGGAGTTCCCACCAGCCAATTGGCGATGTGAAGAACCAAAAAGCCCATGCACCCGGCAAGGCTCGCAACGCAGAGAACCGTCAACGCTGTCCCCCCCGCTTTGCCTTCGCGGCCCTGCCAAAGGAGAGCCAGCATCGCTCCGAGGCCGAGCGTGTCGAGCGAAGCAAAGGGCAGAACCCCCACGGTGATGGAATTTATTCCCTCCAGGAAAAGGATCAGGCGGAAAAGCTGGGCAAAAACAATCGCCGAGGCAATGAGCGGGAACAGGAGCCGCCGGGGGGTGAAAAGCATCAAGACAGGCCAAACCAGATAAAACTGCTCCTCCACGGCCAGCGACCAGAAATGCGCAATCCCGTCAACCCAGGCTCCGCGGAAAGCAAGAAGCACATTACCCAGGTAAGCGATGAGCCACCAGATGAATTCCCGAACCGCCGGAACGCCCAAACAAAATGTGAGCGCGAGGGTCGCATAAAAAAGCGGGAAGATGCGCAGAAAGCGGCGCGCGTAGAAGCTCCGGAGTACGCCCGTGCGTCCGAATCCGCATTGTTCCGCCTTGTTGCGCGCATCGAGAAGTATTCCCGTGATTAAGAATCCGCTGGTGACGAAAAAAATTTTGACGCCAAAGCCGCCATTGAACCAGAAGGTGGTCGCCCGCGGCTCCCAGTGGGTGGCAACAACCATGGCGACAGCAATGGTGCGAACGGCGTCAAGTTGCCGCAGGTAGCCGGTGGGCCTCGCCGCGCCCAGGTGCGCTTTAGGGACTTGAGTCATTATGATGAAGGTCTTACAACACTATTGTACGCGAAAGGCCCACCACTTTTCACCCTCCGATTCAACGCCCGGCGGCCGGTGACGAGTTGAATTCCTGCAGCGGGGCGCTGCATGATTCAGTGGGGCAGACAATTCTGCAACGGTCATGACAAATGGTTATACGAATCCTGCTTTTTGCTATGGAATTGAGGGTGGCCGAGGGACGAGGACGGATGCGGGGGTTCATCCGCAACTCTACTCTGCAGAACTCAATAATCTGTGCAATATTCATAGTAGGAGAGAAGGAGATGAGACCCTCGGATGGCAGGAGTAAGTCAGCAGGATCGATCAGCGCCCGGCCGACGCGGCGGGATTTTGTGAAAAAGGCATTGCTGGGAGCCGCGCTTGCGCCGCAAGCCTTGCAGACCGTGAAGGCCGCGGTATCGGCGCCTGCGCCGGAAGGTTTTGCGGCGCCGAAGACCTTTCTGGAACCTTTCAATTACGATGGGGTCCGCTTACTCGATGGACGCTTGAAGAGCCAGTACAGCGCGGCGCGCGACTATTTCTATGCAATCCCCAGCGACGACATGCTGAGGGGCTTCCGGATCGGGGCGGGGTTGACTGCGCCAGGCAATGATCTGGGCGGTTGGTACAGTGGTGATCCCCGCGTTAAATATTGGTGGAGCGCCGGCGACACCTTCAACACCTTTGGACAGTGGCTCAGCGCCATGGCGCGCATGTCCAGGGCTACCGGTGATGAGGCAATGGGCACGAAGGCCGCTCACCTCATGATCGAGTGGGCCAGGACTATCGAGTCCGACGGGTACTTCTACTACTCTCGCCGGCCAATTCATCCGCACTATACCTACGACAAGACGGTGTGCGGCCTTGTCGACCTGTACGAGTACGGCGGCCGGAAGGATGCCCTTCCCATTTTGGAAAAGATCACGGACTGGGCCATCAGCAATCTCGACCGCGAACGCAAGCCGGATTCGGGAACGGAGTGGTACACCCTCAGCGAGAACCTCTACCGGGCCTACCAACTCACCGGCAACCCCAAGTACAGGACCTTCGGTGATGTCTGGAGGTACACCCCGTACTGGCAGTCGTTTGTCGGTGGGGCCGAGTTGACTCGCCACAATCATCACGCCTACAGCCACGTCAACACCTTGAGCAGCGCCGCCATGACTTATGCCGTCACCGGGGACGCGGAGTACCTGCGGGTCATCGTCAATGCCTATGACTGGCTGGAGAAAACCCAGCTCTACGCCACCGGAGGCTACGGCCCGGAGGAAAGGCTGCTGCCCCCCGATGGGTCGTTGGGGGAATCCTTGGCGTCAACCTTCCGGAGTTTTGAAACCCCCTGCGGATCGTGGGCGGCCTTTAAGCTGGCCCGCTATCTGATGATTTACACCGGCGAAGCCAAATATGGCGATTGGATTGAGCGCCTGGTGTACAACGGCGTGGGCGCCGCTCTGCCCATGGGGGCGGGGGGGCAGACTTTCTACTATTCGGATTACCGGCTGGGCGGCGGGCGGAAAATCTATCACCTGGATGGAACCTGGCCGTGCTGTTCGGGAACCCTCCCTCAGGCATTGGCCGACTACCACAACATCATTTATTTCAAAGATTCCGCCAGCCTGTATGTGAATCTCTTCGTTCCCTCGGCGGTGACGTGGAATCATCAGGGGCAGGAGGTGGAGATCGAGCAGGAAACGGCTTTCCCGGAAGCGGATACCACCACTTTGACGATTCGCACCGCGGCCCGGGTGGCTTTTGGCCTCAAGTTTCGAGTGCCGCGGTGGTCGCAGGGCGTGTCGGTTCAGATTAACGGAGTGAAGCAGAATATGGCGTGCCCTCCGGGAACCTGGGCGGTGATCGAGCGAACGTGGTCGAGTGGAGACCAGGTGACCCTGAAGTTTCCCATGCGGATTGCTTTCGAGCCGATTGATGAACAGCACCCACACCGCGTGGCGATAACCTACGGCCCCGTGGTCCTGGTTCGCAATCAAGACCCGATTCTGACCCCGCAGGGGAATAGCGTATCTGAGTGGATTGTGGCGCGGGGCCAACCCCTGGAGTTCAGCGCCGTCAACCAACCCCACGGGACTTTCCTGCCGTTCTACAAGGTCAGCAAGGGAACGCCCTACAACATGTACTTTGACCTTCAAGGCTGAGGAAGAAGGTCGTCAGTTTTCCCTGGTCAGAGCGATCTGGAGAGGCCGGTGCTGAAGGCGGGGATTTGCGGCATTGCCATACAGAGGCATCCGACCCCGAGCCGGACCTCCAAGGTAAAATTGTCCCAATCTTGCATGACATAATGACATTTTTTTCTTGATGCCTTGATAGGATCATCTTAAAATAATGGGATAGGGCTGAATTTTAAAATTTCCGCTAGAGGGATTTCGGGGGAAGAGCCGAAATTCAAAGGGGGGTACCAACCATGGCACTGGGATTAAACAATACGATCGTTTCCGGTGACATCTATCACTTCAAGATGTTCAAAGACCTTAAGGTTTTTCTCTTGATCGGCGCCGATAACGACAAGGTTGTCATCAAGACCGACGCCATTCACGCACCGCAGATCAAGTCCGCGAACCCGATTATTAAGGCCATTTCTCCGGGCTCCAAGCTGAAGATATTGACCCCCGCGGAACTGGCCGCGGTCAAGCAGGCATGCGAGACCTATGAATATTTGGCCAGAGAGTACAAGGAATGGGGCATCGATTGGAATCCCGATGAAGCGCCGGCCGTTAAGTCCCTGAAGGAGTCACTGGGCTTTGGGTTTCCATTTGTGAAAATGGAGGCCGTCAACGTCAAGGACCTGGAGGGAGCCCTGGCGAATCGATTGAGTGGCGATAAAAGAGACATCCGGGCTTTCACGGCTACTTTGAATGCTCCGGGCGGCCTGGAGACGCTCGGAAAAATAATTGCGGCCGATATGTTCAACGGCAACACCGACAGGTTTTTTCCGGGGTCGGCGTCGACCAAGACGGTGGGTGGAGTGGATTTTAACCTGCGCTGCCTGGTCAATGTTGGAAACGTATTCCGGGTCAATACTGCCGCCGGTTCGGAGGTGGGGGCGCTCGATTTCGTTGACCCACAATCCAAGTTCAAGAACATCAACCAATCCTTATCGGACATCGAGGAACCTGGTGACAAGTCGACATGGTGGCCGGCTCGCGTCCTGGTGGACAGGAGCAAACGGAAGGATTTTGCCAAGGATGTGGACCATGACCTGGAGAAAATATTGAGTCCGCATAAGAGCAAGTTCAGCCTGAAGACCAAATTGAATTTTGGCTCCGTCGATCGGATTGACAAAGGCATGGTTGAGGGCGCCAGGTTGATTAAAGCCAAATTGGAGCAGAAATACGGTCCCAACAATTGGACACCCGCAATCCGGGAGCGATACGACATCATTTGCAAGGTTAAATAAACTCCACGGAAGTCATGCACCAAGGGGCCACGCACAAGCAGGCACTTTACGTGGCCCGCATCTCTGGCCGCAATCAGCGGCTGTTCCACGTCCCTACTCAATACGGATGTCCGCTCAGACTTAAGGTGTGTGGGTTGCGTGTCGGCCGGGCAACAAGTCTAACTCCCGGAGGACAGGCCTAGGCCCGTAGCCCTAATCCCAACAGTAGAACCCGCGAATCAACTGCCTCCATAAAACCCTCTTTCATGTTATACTGACCTCAGTGGCTGCCACGGTTTGAGTGACCCTGCTGCAAAGCGACGTCAGTCCCGCCATGGTTTTCATTTTTCAGTTGTCAGCTATTGCCTGCCATCAGCGATCGCATGCGGGCCTCTAACGGAGTCTCTGAAAACGGGCGGCTGAGAACAAGAGAGCAGATGGCTGTTGACAAGATAAGGCACTATCAAGTAAAAATATAAGTTTGCAACCTGAGGATTCACACGGAGCTAAGAGTGGGGACTTATTTCGCCAAGGCGCGTCGAGGACAGATTAACTGGAACGTGGTAGATGCAGAGGGCTGGGTGCTGGGACGGCTGGCATCGAGGGCTGCGCAGGTGTTGATCGGCAAGAATATGCCGGACTACACCCCGCACGCCGATCACCGCAGCGGCCTGATCATTATCAATGCTGAGAAGGTTCGGCTGACTGGAAAGAAGCTTGACGATAAAGTCTACCGCCATAACACAGGATATCCAGGGGGGCTCCGGGAAATCAGCGCGCGCAAGGTTTTTGAAACGCAACCGGAACGTCTGATTCGCGAAGCAATTTACGGGATGCTGCCCAAGAACCGGTGGCGGGATCGCTTGGCAAAACGGTTGAAAGTGTACGTGGGATCGATTCACCCCCATACGGGGCAGTCCCCCCATGCGCTTTCCCTGGCGCGATAATTTGAATCCCTCAGAATCCTAATGAGAGCGGAGTAACTGTGGCTGAGCTTGTCCAATTTGTGGCAACAGGTCGTCGAAAGACCGCCGTGGCGAGGGTTATACTTCGGCCCGGGGATGGCAAGATCGTGGTGAATCACCAACCTTTTAACACCTACTTCCCGTCGGAAGCCCTGCGCGCCGAGGTGCAGTTTCCCCTGGTGCACACAGAGCTGACGGGGAAGTTTGACATCCTGGTGAACGCGGCGGGCGGCGGAATCCATGGCCAGGCCGGCGCCGCCAAACTGGGCATCGCGCGCGCCCTGGTGCTTTTCAACGCGGAACTCCGTTCACGTTTGCGTCAGGGCGGATTCCTGACCCGCGACCCCCGCGCCAAGGAACGGAAGAAGTACGGTCAAAAGGGAGCCCGCAAGCGGTTCCAGTTCTCGAAACGGTAGGAGTAGTAGTCAGTCAACAGTCCTCAGTCGGCGAGGCGAAGGTCCAAAGCCCAATGTCGCGCCCCTGCCGGGTTCAAGAGGGCGCGGCCGACTGATAACTGAAAACTGATAACTGACGACGGATAATCGAGGTGAGGGTTTGTCAAACATAACGATGAAAGAATTCCTGGAGGCCGGTGTTCACTTTGGCCACCAGACCCGCCGCTGGAACCCCAAGATGAAGGAGTACATCTACGGGGAGCGCAACGGGATTTACATTATTGACCTCCAGAAAACCCTGAAGCTGTTCAAAGAAGCCGCCCGCTATGTGACCGACCTCGCCCGGGAAGGGAAGACCATCCTGTTTGTCGGAACCAAGCGCCAGGCCCAGGAGGCCATTGCCGAAGAGGCCGTGCGCTGCGGGATGTACTACGTGAATCATCGCTGGCTGGGCGGCCTGCTGACCAACAACGCCACCATCCAGAAATCCATTCAACGCCTGCGCGAGGTGGAGGAAATGAGCCGCGACGGGCGCTACGAGCTTCTGACCAAGAAGGAAGTGCTGCGGCTGGAGCGGGAGCGCAAGCATCTGGAGCAGAATCTGGCGGGCATTAAGGATATGCCGGGATTGCCCGACGCGATGTTTGTGGTGGATTCGCACAGTGAAGAAATTGCCGTTCAGGAAGCGCGCAAGCTGGGAATACCCGTGGTCGCGGTGGTCGACACGAATTGCGATCCGGACGTGGTGGATCATGTGATTCCCGGCAACGACGACGCGCTGCGGGCCATTCGCCTGTTCACTTCGCGGATTGCCGATTCCATCCTGGAAGGACGCCAGGCGGCGGAAGACCAGCGGATCGAGGAAGAAAAAGTGGCGGCGGAGAAGGCGGCGGAGGAACTGGAAAAGCAGCGCCAGGCCGCGGCCATTGCCGCCGGGGAGATACCCCCGCCGGGAGATGATTTTGCGGGTGGAGTCGAGGCGTTCGCGGGGGATCCTGACGCGCCGCTGTCACCTGCCGTTTTGGCCGCGGAGGAAGTTGCCGACGGCCGGGTGCGCTCCCCCAAGCTGAAGCGCAAGGTGGGGGGTGAACTGAAGCCCCGCGGGCGCGGCCCCTCCGACCTTCAGTAGTCCACGAAATTCTACAAGTTGACACCTGGAGGCTAGTGGGAGGCCGGCCTGCTCCCGCCCCGGGGAGTGTCGGGAGGATTGAATCCAGAATGAGGGTTACCCCGGAACAAGTGAAGAAGCTTCGCGAGATGAGCGGCGCCCCCATGATGGAGTGCAAGCGCGCCCTGGATGAAGCCCAGGGCGAAATGGAGAAGGCTTTCACCGTGCTGCGCAAGCGCGGCCTGGCTTCGGCGGCCAAGAAGGCGGGGCGCACCACCTCCGAGGGTGTGGTTGGATCGTACATTCACGCGGGGGGGAAGATCGGCGTGCTCGTGGAGGTCAATTGCGAGTCTGACTTCGTGGCGCGCACCGAGGAGTTCCAGCAACTGGTGCACGATATTGCCATGCAGATTTGCGCCACTGATCCGCGCTTTCTGCGCAAGGAAGACGTCTCCGGCGAAGTCCTGCAACGCGAAAAGGAAGTGCTGCGCGCCCAGGCGGCGGCCACCGGAAAACCGGAAAATGTGCTGGACCGGATTGTGGAAGGCAAGCTGGGAAAGTTCTACGAGGATAACTGCCTGTACGAGCAGCATTTCATCAAGGACGGCGGTAGTGGGCAGACAGTGGGCGAGTTGATTGCCTCCAAGATCGCCAAGTTTGGCGAGAATATCAAGGTCAGCCGATTTTCCCGGCTGAAGGTTGGCGAGGGGGCAGCGAAGCCCGCTGCGGAAGCTCCTCCCGCGGCGACGGCATGAGCCTACCTGTATTCAAACGCATCCTGGTGAAGCTGAGTGGCGAAGCCCTGATGGGCAAGCAGGGATTTGGCGTTGATCCGGAAGTGGCCTCGCGGATTGCCCAGGAAGTTACCGAAGTGAGGCAGTTGGGCGTACAGGTGGCCATCGTGGTGGGCGGCGGGAATTTCATCCGCGGGGTGGCGGCATCGGCGATGGGAATTGACCGGGTGGTTGCCGACAACATGGGGATGCTGGCCACCGTCATCAACGGCCTGGCCCTGCAAGACGCCCTGGAGAAAAAAGGGTCGCACACGCGGGTAGCCACGGCGATTGAAATGCGCGAGGTCGCCGAACCCTTCATCCTTCGCCGCGCCATCCGCCACCTGGAAAAGGATCGGGTGGTCATCCTGGCGGGGGGAACCGGCAATCCTTTTTTTTCCACGGACACCGCTGCCGCGCTGCGCGCCATGGAGATCAAGGCCGATGTAATTTTGAAGGCCACCAAGGTGGACGGGGTTTACGACGCCGACCCCAAAAAGTTTCCGGAAGCCAAGAAGTTTGAGGTCATCAGCTACCTGGATGTGCTTTCACGGGAGTTGGCGGTGATGGATACCACGGCAATCTCCCTTTGCATGAATAACCACCTGCCAATTATTGTTTTTAACCTGAATGTTCCGGGAAATCTGAAGCGGGTGGTTATGGGCGAAAAAGTTGGGTCCCTGGTTGCTCCTTAGGGAGGGCCGCCCCAGGGCACGGGCGTTCCGGCGGCACGGGCCTATGGCCAGGATGGCTGCTCCCCCATCAGGGGGACGGGAAAGGCGGGCAAAATGATTCGAGAAACGCTGGCGCAAGCAAAGACCCGCATGGCGAAGGCGGCGGAGGATCTGCGGGTGGAATTGGCTTCGGTGCGCACCGGACGAGCTTCCACCGCTTTGCTGGACCACTTGAAGGTGGAGTATTACGGCACGCATACGCCCCTGAATCAGGTGGCCACCCTGGGCGTGCCGGACCCCTCGATGATTACGGTGCAGCCCTGGGACCCCAGCCTGCTGAGCGTCATCGAAAAGGTCATTCGCTCCTCGGATCTGGGTTTGAATCCGGTCAACGACGGCAAGATTCTGAAGGTGCCCATTCCGCCCCTCACGGAAGAGCGGCGCAAGGAACTGGTGAAACACCTGCACAAGATGATGGAGAATCACCGCACCGCGGTTCGCAATATCCGGCGCGACAGTAATGAAGAGTTGAAGAAGCTCTTGAAGGACAAGAAAATCTCCGAGGACGACGAACGCCGCGGCCTGGATGAGGTTCAGAAGTTGACCGATGATTACATGGAGAAACTGGAAGGCCACGCGAAAAGCAAAGAACGGGAAATTATGGAGATGCGTTAAAAATTTCGCCTTTCCCGGCACGCAAACCCTTGACAGTTTTCGGTTGGTTCTGCTAAATTTGTAAGGATTTGGTGAAAACCAAATTACCCGCATACATGTGTCCGTGAGAAACGGCGCTCCGTGGGAAGAGTGAAAGGTTACGAATGCCGACTTTTAGTCAAATGGTTCGTCTCGGCCGGAAGTCGCCGCGCTATAAGACTTCCAGCCCGGCCCTGGAAAGCTGCCCCCAGAAGCGCGGGGTATGCATTCGCGTGTACACACAGACACCCAAGAAACCGAATTCCGCTTTGCGCAAGGTGGCGCGCGTGCGCCTGACCAACAGCATGGAAGTGACCACGTACATCCCCGGGGTGGGTCATAACCTCCAGGAACACTCCATCGTGTTGATCCGCGGGGGGCGCGTCAAGGATCTCCCCGGCGTTCGCTACCACGTCATCAGGGGTACCCTGGATTCGGCAGGTGTTGCGGATCGCCGGCAAGGGCGGTCCAAGTATGGAGCCAAGCGGCCCAAGGCTGCTTAAGAAGAAGTCATCAGTTATCAGTCATCAGTCTTACCTTGAACCGTGGACCGAGATCTGATAGCTGAAAACTGAAAACTGAGAACTGAGAACCAGTAAATGCCACGCAAAGGTACGGTAGAACGTCGCGAAACGGGTCCCGATCCGGTATACGCCAATGCCCTGGTGCAGAAGCTCGTCAACTGCGTCATGTTTCAAGGCAAGAAGAGTGTTGCCCAGAATATCGTGTACGATGCCTTTGAGTTGATCAAGCAGCGGGCCAATGATGACCCCCTGAAAGTCTTCAAGAAGGCAGTTGACAATGTCAAGCCGGCCCTGGAAGTGAAATCACGGCGCGTGGGTGGCGCCAACTATCAGGTGCCGGTGGAAGTGAATCGGAATCGTCAGACCTCTTTGAGTCTCCGGTGGATCATCGGTTATGCGCGTGAGCGGGGGAAAAGTCCATGGTGGAGAGGTTGGCCGCGGAGCTGCTCGATGCAGCCAATAATCGCGGCGGCGCCATCAAGAAACGGGACGATACGCACCGCATGGCCGAAGCCAACAAGGCTTTTGCCCATTACCGCTGGTAATCCTGTTTAACCAGGATGAAATCGCGTAAAACGGGATGTGGCGCCTCCCCGGCCCACTATCCGTTTTGCAGCCCGTCAACAGACGGGCTCTGTGGCTCAATTCATTTGGGGGTACCGGACCTTGACCCGTTGGGGTTGGGGTCGGTGGGTGTCTTTTCGTTTATAGGGATTTATGGCGCGCGAAGTACAACTCGAGAGATATCGCAACATCGGCATCATGGCCCACATCGATGCCGGTAAGACGACCACCACGGAGCGCGTTCTCTATTACACGGGGAGAACGCACAAGATGGGTGAGGTGCATGATGGCACCGCCGTCATGGACTGGATGGAACAGGAGCAGGAGCGCGGCATTACCATCACTTCGGCGGCCACCACTTGTTTTTGGGATGACATCCGAATCAACATCATTGATACGCCGGGTCACGTGGATTTTACGGCGGAAGTTGAACGGTCGCTCCGGGTGCTTGACGGAGCGATTGCCATTTTAGGGGCGGTGGAGGGCGTGGAGCCGCAAACGGAAACCGTATGGCGCCAGGCCGACAAGTATCGGGTGCCCCGCATCGTGTTCGTCAACAAAATGGACCGCGTGGGCGCGGATTTTGAGGCTTGCGTCAGCCAGTTGCGCTCCAAGCTGCATGCCAATCCCATCGTCATCCAGTTGCCCCTGGGTGAGCAGGACAGCTTTGATGGGCTCATCGACCTGGTGGCCATGCGAGCCATCATATGGAAAGATGAAACGCTGGGGGCCGCGTTCGACGTGCTGGAAATTCCGGCTGAGTACGCTGAAAAGGCCAAGCTGGCGCACGAGCAGATGATTGAATCGCTCGGTGAAGTGGACGACGCCATCATGGAAAAGTACATCCACGGCGAAACGGTCACCGCGGATGATCTGCGCGCCGGCATTCGCCGCGCCACCATCGCCATGAAAGCTTTCCCGGTGGTTTGCGGTTCGGCCTTCAAGAATAAGGGCGTCCAACCCTTGCTTGACGCCGTCGTCGATTACCTTCCTTCCCCCCTCGATGTTCCTCCTGTTGAAGCTTCTGATCCCCGAAACGATGAAAAAAAGATTGAGCGCCGGGCGGACGACAAGGAACCCTTTGCCGGGCTGGTTTTCAAGATTATGACCGACCCCTTCGTGGGGCAACTGGCCTTTTTCCGGGTTTATTCCGGCCACCTCCAGCAAGGCGATTCTGTTTACAATCCGCGCCGCGACCGCAGCGAGCGGGTTTCCCGCCTTCTCCAGATGCATGCCAACAAACGGGAAGAGATTGCCGAGGTTTACGCGGGCGATATCGCCGCCGCGGTGGGATTGAAGCATGTTTCCACCGGCGACACCATCTGCGACGAGCGCGCCGCGGTGGTTCTGGAGGCCATGGATTTCCCCGCGCCCGTCATTGCGGTGGCCATCGAACCCAAGACCAAGGCCGACCAGGAGAAATTGGGGAACGCCCTTTCCAAGCTGACGCAGGAAGATCCCACCTTCAAGGTGAGCACTGATCCGGACACGGGCCAGACCATCATTGCCGGTATGGGTGAGTTGCACTTGGAAATCCTGGTGGACCGCATGGTGCGTGAGTTTAATGTGGCTGCCAACGTGGGACGTCCACAGGTTGCCTATCGAGAGACGATCCTCGGCCGCTCTGAGGCGGAAGGCAAATATATTCGCCAGACCGGCGGGCGCGGCCAGTTTGGCCACGTCTATGTGCGTGTCGAACCCCTGCCGCATCCCGACCTTGAGGCCATCGCCGAGCTGACCAAAAAGAAGTCAACCAATAAATATGACGCCGAATTGAACCTGCTTTTCAAGGATGAAATCGTGGGCGGCGTGGTTCCGAGAGAATATATCGGCCCTGTCTATCAGGGTATCCGCGAGGCGATGTCAACCGGCGTCTTGGCCGGTTATGAAATGAACGGAGTCTCCGTGGCGCTGACGGATGGGTCCTACCACGAGGTGGACTCCTCGGAAATGGCTTTCAAAATCGCGGGCTCCATAGGTTTCAAGGATGCCATTCGCAGGGCAAAGCCGGTCCTTCTGGAGCCGGTGATGAAGGTGGAAGTGGTGGTTCCGGAGGAGTCGATGGGACCGGTGGTGGGGGATCTTACTTCCCGCCGCGCCCATGTGGAGGGGATGGAGCGCCGCGGCTCGACGCAGATTATTCGCTCCACCGTGCCGCTGTCGGAAATGTTTGGTTATGCCACCGATCTGCGTTCGCGCACGCAGGGCCGGGCGTCGTATACGATGCACTTCCTTCGTTACGAACAGGCCCCGGCATCGATTGCCGAGGAAGTTGTGGCGCGTGCCCAGGGCAAGTCGGTGGAGAAGTAACGAACATTGGTTCAAGGCGTGGCAAGGGTTTGAGTATTGCTTGGCGGTTGAATCTCTGACGGGCGAGGAACTGAGCTATGGCCAAGGAAAAATTTGATCGGTCGAAGCCGCACATGAACATTGGGACGATCGGCCACATCGATCACGGCAAGACGACGTTGACGGCGGCGATCACCAAGGTATTGGCGAAGGACAATCCCAAGGTGAAGTTCCGGGCGTTTGATTCGATTGACAACGCGCCGGAGGAGAAGGCCCGCGGAATCACCATCGCCATCGCCCACGTGGAATACGAGACCAAGAACCGGCACTATGCGCACGTGGACTGCCCCGGGCACGCCGACTACATCAAGAACATGATCACGGGCGCGGCGCAGATGGACGGAGCGATTCTGGTGGTGGCGGCGACGGACGGGCCGATGCCGCAGACGCGCGAGCACGTGCTGCTGGCGCGCCAGGTGAACGTTCCCTACATCGTGGTGTACCTGAACAAGTGCGACGCGGTGGACGATGAAGAGTTGCTGGAGCTGGTGGAAGTGGAAGTGCGCGACCTGCTGAACAAGTACCAGTTTCCCGGGGACAAGATTCCCATCATCCGGGGCTCGGCGCTGAAGGCGCTGGAAGGGGACGCGAAGTGGGAGAAGTCGATCCACGATCTGATGGACGCGGTGGACAGCTACATTCCCATGCCGGAGCGGCAGATTGACAAGCCCTTCCTGATGCCGGTGGAAGACATCTTCTCGATCTCGGGACGGGGCACGGTGGTGACCGGGCGGGTGGAGCGCGGCAAGGTGAAGGTGCAGGAAGAAATCGAGATCGTGGGATTGCGGCCGGAGTCCTTCAAGCGGGTGGTAACGGGCGTGGAAATGTTCAAGAAGCTCTTGGACGAAGGGCAGGCGGGCGACAACATCGGAGCGCTGCTGCGGGGGACGGAAAAGGACGAGGTGGAGCGCGGCATGGTGCTGGCCAAGCCGGGGTCGATCACGCCGCACACGAAGTTTACCTCGTCGGTGTACATCTTGAGCAAGGAAGAAGGGGGACGGCACACGCCGTTCTTCAACGGGTACCGGCCGCAGTTTTACTTCCGGACGACGGATGTGACGGGAGTGGCGACGCTGCCGGCGGGGACGGAAATGGTGATGCCGGGAGACAACGTGACGCTGGAGATCGAACTGATCACGCCCATCGCCATGGAGAAGGGGCTGCGCTTCGCCATCCGCGAAGGCGGCCACACCGTCGGGGCGGGGACCGTGGCGGAAATTATTAAGTAGATGGACGGGCAATCAGTGTTCAGCCGTCAGGATGACGGCGGGGCTGAAAGCTGCCGAGCGAGAGCTGAGGGTTGAAATAACGATGCTACATCAGAAAATTAGAATTCGCCTCAAAGCGTACGATCACAGGATTCTTGACCAGTCGGCAGCGGAGATTGTCTCGACGGCAAAGCGCACGGGGGCGCAGGTGGCGGGGCCGATTCCCCTGCCCACGCTCAAGAACAAGTACTGCGTGCTGCGTTCGCCCCATTCCGACAAGAAATCGCGAGAGCAGTTCGAAATTCGAACGCATAAACGTTTGGTGGATATCCTGGAGCCGACCTCCGGGACCATCGAGGCATTGACCAAGCTTGATCTGCCTTCGGGAGTGGACATCGAAATCAAGGCGTTTGGCAAGGAACATACGAAGTAAGTACGTCCCTTGTCCTTTGCCCCTTGTCCCTTGCAGGTGAGAACCTGATGACGGACAAATGACAAATGACAAGTGACAAGGGACAAGTGATGAACATGGTAAATGCGATACTCGGCAAGAAACTCGGCATGACGCAGATTTTCGCTGAAAACGGCGATGTGATCCCGGTGACGGTGCTGAAAGCGGGCCCTTGCATTGTGGTGCAACGCAAGACGGCGCTTGCTGACGGCTACGATGCCGCGCAACTGGGACTGGTTGAGGTGCCTCCCCCCCGGCGGGTAAAGAAGGCTCAGGAGGGGCATTTCAAGAAGGCCGGCGCCAATCCGGTGCGCTTCCTTCGCGAAATCCGCCTGGCCGAGGGTGCCGGCGAGGTGAAAGCCGGCGACAAAATTCTGGTCGAAGCCTTTGCGGTCAACGATCTTGTGGATGTGGTGGGCACCTCAAAGGGGCGCGGGTTTGCGGGATTCCATAAGCGGCACCACTTTGGTGGAGGCATCGGATCGCACGGATCGATGTTCCACCGCGCGCCGGGCTCGATTGGCGCTTCGGCATTTCCCTCGCGGGTTACCAAGGGCATGCGAGGCGCCGGGCACATGGGCAACGCCCAGGTGACCGCGCGGAATCTGCGGGTTGTCCAGGTGTTGCCCGATGACAACACGCTGCTGGTGGAAGGTTCCGTGCCTGGGCCGCAGGGCGGCTACGTGATTGTGCACAAAGCCAAAGCCCCCCATAAGTGATTGAAGGCACCAGGCAGCAGGCAGAAAGGAAAAGTCGAGTTGAGGGTTGGCGGCCGGAAATCGGTAGTTGGTTTACTGATGACTGATGACTGACAACTGACTACTCCTAACGAATATGGCAACCGTTGAAGTCAAAAATATTGAAGGGCAGACGCTAAGGGATTTCCAGATCGCCGACGAAATTTTCGGCGGGAAGCCCAACCAAAGCCTGCTATGGGAGGCGGTCAAGCAATATCTGGCCAGCCAGCGCAGCGGTACGCACGCCACCAAGAGCCGCGGAGAAGTCAGCGGCGGCGGCAAGAAGCCGTGGCGGCAAAAGGGGACAGGCCGAGCGCGCGCGGGGAGCATTCGTAGTTCGCTCTGGCGGCATGGCTCCATTGCTCATGGCCCGCAGCCCCGCGATTACTCCTACACGCTTCCCAAGGGAATGCTGCGCGGGGCATTGCGGGCGGCCCTGGCCACTAAATTTCAGGAGCACAAGCTGACCGTGGTGGATCAGTTCAATCTGGTTGAGGCCAAGACCAAGGCCTTTATCGGGGCGCTCGAGAAGTTGGGGCTCGAAAAAGGTGTGCTGGTGGTGGATGATACCGCGAGCGATAACCTGCGACTTTCCTCGCGCAACATCAAGGGATGCGACCTGGTCCGCCGGCACGAACTGCATCCCTACCATGTGCTAAGTCACAATCAGCTTCTGATATCTGAGGGGGCGCTCGCGCGACTCCAGGAGGCCCTGCGATGAATCGAAGCCCTTACCAAATTTTGCAAAAGCCCATCGTGACGGAAAAAAGCCTGGCGGCGAAAGAATTCCAGCGGACGCTTTGCTTCAAGGTTGATCCGCATGCCACCAAAACTGAGATCAAGGAAGCTGTCCAGATCATTTTCAAAGTTAAAGTGGATTCGGTGCACACTTCGACGCTCCTGGGCAAGGAGCGCCGCCGGGGAAGAACCGTGGGTCACCGTCCGGAATGGAAGAAGGCTTACGTGAAGCTCCGCTCAGGGGAGAAGGTTCCGGAGTATTCGGAAATTGCGTAAGCGAGTTTGATGAGTTAAGCGGCGCGTGCCGCGGAAGATGAAGGTTATGGGAATCAAAACTTATCGACCCTACACGGAAACACGCCGGTTCGCGACTGGCTTGACCTTTGAAGAAATCACCACCGCGAAGCCACACAAGCCCCTGCTGGAGCCGAAAACCCGCATTTCAGGCCGGAACAACCAGGGAGAAACCACGATCTGGCGGCGGGGCGGCGGCCACAAGCGGCACTACCGGGTGATTGATTTCAAGCGCGACAAGACTGGGGTTCCGGCGCGCGTTGCCACCATTGAATACGATCCCAATCGCTCCGCTTTCATCGCCCTGCTGAGCTACGCCGATGGCGAAAAGCGGTATATTCTATATCCGCAGGGCTTAAAGGTGGGCGACCACGTGGTGTCCGGCCCGGAGTCGGATATCGTCACCGGAAATTCGCTGCCTTTGAAGAATATTCCCGTGGGCACCATGATTCACAATATCGAGTTGCGCCCCGGCAAGGGCGGGCAGATGGTTCGCAGCGCGGGCGGCGCTGCTCAGTTGCTGGCCAAAGAGGGTGAATACGCCCAGGTGCGTCTTCCCTCGGGGGAAGTCCGCAAAGTGTTCATTGAGTGCGTGGCTACCATTGGGCAACTCGGCAACCTGGATCACGAAAACGTCACCATCGGCAAAGCCGGCCGCAAGCGTTGGATGGGCATACGGCCTACGGTGCGCGGCGTTGCCATGAATCCGGTGGACCATCCGCTGGGCGGTGGAGAAGGCAAAACCTCCGGCGGCCGCCATCCCGTGACGCCTTGGGGCCAGCCGACGCGCGGTTACAAGACACGGAACAACAAGTCTACGGACCGTTACATTGTCAAGCGGCGCGAGAAGAAATAGAGGGAGGGCAACTTGGGAAGGTCGCTGAATAAGGGTCCGTTTGTGGACGATCACTTGATGAAGAAGATCGAACTGCTCAACCGGCGGTTCGAGAAGAAGGTCGTAAAGACCTGGTCGCGACGGTCCACGATACTGCCCGAGATGATCGGACACACGGTAGCCGTCCACAATGGTAAAAAGTTTATTCCCGTTTATATCACGGAGAACATGGTGGGACACAAGTTGGGCGAGTTCTCACCAACCCGTACCTTTAAGGGGCACGGGGTAAAAGTCGCGGCGGAAAAAGCGGCCGCGGCCGCGGCGCCACCGCCGGTCACCGGCGGAGCCAAGCCGGCACCGCCCGCCGCGGGCGCCGGAGGCGGCAGCTAATTTTCGGGTCTTTGACCCCGAAGTTCAGGTGAATCGATGGAAGCAAGCGCCACTTACAGATACATGCGAATTTCGCCGCAAAAGGCTCGGCTGGTCGTCAACCTGATCCGCGGCAAGAGCGTCAGCGAGGCATTCAGCATTCTGAATTTTACCAAGAAGCGCGTCACCCACGACCTGGAAAAGATTCTGCGGTCGGCCGTATCCAATGCCGAGCAGAAGGCCGAGAACCTGGACGTGGATGACTTGGTGGTATCCAGGGCCTTTGTGAATGAAGGTCCAAGGCAAAAACGCGTGCGGCCGGCCCCCATGGGCCGCGCCTATCGCTACCAGCGGCGCACCAGTTCGATTACGGTGGTGGTGGGAACGCCGGAAGAAGAATAAGCGGGAAGCATTCAGCATGCAGCGCTCAGCCATCAGCTAAAGCGCCTGCTTATAGCTGAAAGCTATGAAGGAGGCATCGGGTGGGTCAGAAAGTACATCCTTATGGGTTCCGCCTGGGATACAACAAAACGTGGAAGTCGCGTTGGTTTGCCAAGAAGGATTACGCCGACCTCCTCCATGAAGACCTGAAGCTCAAGAAGCGGCTCAAAGATCAGTTGCGCGCCGCGGGTGTGGCATCAATTGAAGTCGAGCGTCCCGGCAACAAGCTGAAGATCACCATATTCACCGCGCGCCCGGGCATCATTATTGGCCGCAAAGGTGCGGAAATTGACCGCCTGCGGGTGGAAATTCAGAAGCGCACCGGACGCGAAGTGCTTCCCATCAACATTCAGGAAGTGCACCGCCCGGAGCTGAACGCACAATTGGTGGCCGAAGCAATTTGCCTGCAACTGGAAAAGCGCGTGGCATTCCGGCGCGCCATGCGCAAATCGGTGGATTCGGCGCTGCGGTTCGGCTGCAAGGGAATCAAGGTTCGTTGCGGTGGCCGCCTGAACGGCGCAGAAATTGCCCGGTCGGAATGGTACTTGCAGGGCCGGTTGCCACTGCACACCTTGCGCGCTGACATTGACTATGGCCAGGCGGAAGCCCGCACCACCTACGGTGTCATCGGTGTAAAGTGCTGGATTTACAACGGAGAAATTCTGGAACAAAAAAATCGCCGGGTGGAGAAGAAACCCCCCGCAGAACCCGCGGTGGCCGCGCCTGTAACGCAAGAGATGCCCCCGGCTGCCGGTCCGACTGAGTAAGCAAGACCGTGGGGAACGGCAGATGCGGCCTCGACACCAGGAACTGAGAATGAACTTATGTTAATGCCGAGCAAAGTTAAATTTCGCAAGCAACAACGCGGGCGCATGTGCGGCAAGGCCTGGCGTGGATCCGACATGTCCTTCGGGGATTTCGGACTGAAGGTAATGGAGGCAGGTTGGATTTCCGACCGGCAGATCGAAGCCAGCCGCGTGGCCATTATGCGTTTCATTAAGCGCGGTGGAAAACTCTGGATTCGAATATTTCCTGATAAGCCGGTGACCAAGAAACCCGCCGAGACCCGGATGGGAAAAGGCAAGGGCGCCCCCGAGTTTTGGGTGGCGGTGGTGAAACCGGGACGGATGCTGTTTGAAATCGAAGGCGTGCCGGAAACGGAAGCGCGTGAGGCAATGCGGCTGGCCAGCCATAAGCTGGGGCTGTCGACGCAGTTTGTAACGCGCGCCGAGTCAGTTTAACCGGTGGTGGAGCGGAGCTCATGAAGCTGGAAAAGGACAAGCGATGGAAGTGGCCCGCGGATAAGATGCGGGAGTGGACCGATGCCGAGCTGAAAACGCGCGAACGCGAGTTTTCCGATCAACTCTTCCGACTGAAATTCCAGATGGCGGGCGGCCAGAACGAACATGTCACCGCAGTCCGGGAATTGCGCAAGGGTATTGCGAGGCTCAAAACATTGAGGCGTGAGCGCCAGAGCGGCGCCACCCAAACCGAAGCAGGTGCAAGGTGACGGAAACAGCGGTCGGACAGGCGCAGGGCGCCGGGCAAGGGAAACGGCAGGAAAAGGTCGGAGTGGTCACCAGCACGAAGATGCAGAAGACGGTGGTGATTACTGTGGAACGGCAGGGAACTCATCCCCTCTACAAGCGCGTGGTGCGGCGGTCGAAAAATTTCATGGCCCACGACGAGAAGAACGAGTGCAAGGTGGGCGATACGGTGCGGATTGAGGAAACCCGCCCGCTGAGCGCCCGCAAGCGCTGGCGGGTGGTGGAAATCATCACCAAGGCGACCCTGGTGGCGCCGGTGCCGGAGGTGGAAGTATGATCGGGATGCGGACAATCCTCCAGGTGGCCGACAACTCCGGAGCGCGCAAGCTTTCCTGCATTCTGCCCCTGGGGGGGGATGTGGGGTTGCAGGCGGGGCTGGGCGACATCATCACGGCGGCGGTGAAAGAGGCGGCCCCGGACAGCGCCATACCCAAGGGTAAAGTTGTAAAGTGTGTCATTGTCCGGATGAGGAAGGAACAGCGGCGGCGTGATGGCAGCTATATCCGGTTTGATGAAAATGCCGCGGTGCTGATCAATGACGCGAATGAGCCGGTCGGAACGCGTGTTTTCGGGCCGGTGGCCCGCGAACTGCGCGAAAAGAAATTCCTGAAGATCGTTTCATTGGCGCCCGAGGTTCTGTAAGGGGATTTTCAATGGATATTCGAAAGAACGACATCGTGCAAGTGATTTCGGGGCGAAGCCGAGGGCCTGCGGGCCAGCCGACACGGGGAAGGGTCCTGGAAGCCGAACCCGCGAAACAGCGGATCTACGTCGAGCACGTGAACATGGTAAAGCGCCACGTGCGGCCCAATCCCGCCAAACAGATTCGCGGCGGAATCCTGGAGAAGGAAGGCCCCATCCACGTTTCCAATGTGGCGCTGGTGTGCAGCGATTGCGGGCCCACACGGATCCAGCATCGCGAAATGGCGGAAGGCAAGAAAGTGCGCATCTGCGCCAAGTGCGAAAAATCTCTGGATAAGTAAAGGCCGGGAGGAACGAAAGCAACATGGTTCCGAGACTGAAAGAACGATACCAAAAGGAAGTCGTGCCGGTCCTGGTGAAGGAATTCAGCTACGCCAACGCGAATGCCGTTCCGCGCCTGCGGAAGATCATCGTCAACATGGGCCTGGGGGAAGCCATCCAGAACGCCAAGCTGCTGGATTCGGCCGCGAATGAACTGGGGCAAATCACGGGGCAGAAGCCGGTGATCACCCGCGCGCGAAAGTCGATTGCCAATTTCAAGCTGCGCAAGAATATGCCCATCGGGGCGATGGTGACCTTGCGGGGCGACCGCATGTACGAATTCTTCGACCGGCTGACCAACGTGGCCATGCCGCGCGTCCGCGATTTTCGCGGTGTCTCCACCCGGGCTTTTGACGGCCGGGGCAACTATACGCTGGGGCTGCGCGACCAGTTGGTCTTTCCGGAAATTGACTACGCCAAAGTCGACAAGACCAAAGGCATGAACATCACCATTGTAACCGACGCCCGAACCGATGCTGAGGCTCTGGCGTTACTGCGGCATATGGGCATGCCTTTCCGAGGGGAAGCGCAGCGCCGTCAGGCCGCGGCGCCGGCCCAAACCAGCGAAAAGGCAGGGGGGTAAAACGTGGCACGCACTTCCATGATGGCCAAGTTACGCAGGAAGCCGAAATTCAAGATTCGGCATCGGAATCGCTGCCGGGTTTGCGGACGGCCGCGCGGTTACCTCGGCAAATTCGATATGTGCCGTCTCCATTTCCGGGAATTGGCGCTGCGCGGGGAAATCCCCGGCGTCATCAAATCGAGCTGGTAATGCTGAGCGACCGGCTCAGCCAGCGCAAGAATCGGGAGTCTTATGTCAGCCGTTACTGATCCCATCGCCGATATGCTCACCCGAATCCGTAATGGGATTCAAGCGCGTCATCCGCGGGTGGATATGCCCTCCTCGAAGCTTAAAATCGAGGTGGCGCGCATCTTGAAGGACGAAGGCTATATCAGCAACTTCAAGGTGGGCGACGAAGGCAAGAAGAAAGTCTTGAAGGTGTTTTTAAAGTACGCCACGGACGGCACCAGCGCCATCGCCAGCATCGAGCGGGTTTCGAAACCCGGCCGGCGTGTCTACGTCGGCTCGACGGCGGTTCCCCGCATCCTGGGAGGATTGGGAGTGAGCATCCTCACCACGCCCCGCGGGGTGTTGACGGGCAAAGCCGCGCGCAAGGCGGGCGTGGGCGGTGAAGTCCTGTGCAGCGTATCCTAGCCAAGTTTTCAGTTCTCAGTTTTCAGAACTCAGTATCTGAAAACCGACGACTGACGACTGATAACTGATGACTTTAGGTTTGTAACTATGTCGAGAATAGGCCGAAAGATAATTGCTTTGCCCAAGGGAGTTACCGTGCAGGCGGAGGGAACGACGCTGGCGGTGAAGGGGCCCAAGGGAACTTTGCGGATTCCGCTACCCCATGGCATCCAGCTCGAAAAGCAGGATGGCCATTTGCTCCTGAAGCGTGACACGGACAACCAAGCCGCCTTGCATGGGCTGGCTCGCAGCCTGCTCGCCAATGCCGTTCATGGCGTCGCCCAGGGTTTTGAGCGGCACCTGGACATCGTGGGAATCGGCTATCGCGCCGAGTCCAAGGGCAAGTCGGTGACGTTCACCCTGGGTTATTCGCATCCCATCGACTTCCCGGTTCCCGACGGGGTGTCCATCAGCGTGGAGAAGCAAACCCACCTCATCGTCAGCGGGGCGGACAAGCAACTGGTGGGGCACGTAGCGGCGAAGCTGCGCAGCTTGCGGCCTCCTGATCCGTACAAGAACAAAGGTGTGCGATACACCGGCGAACGCCTCAAGAAGAAGGTCGGCAAGGCTGCGGCGGCCGCGGGTGGTGGCAAGGCAGGGTAGTTTGAGGCTTAGGAAAGCGGAGAGTTCCTAATGTTACAGATGGTTTCTAAAGATGTGGCACGCCGCCGGATTCATGTGCGAATCCGCGCCCGGGTGAGCGGACGGGCACAGTCGCCACGCCTAAATATTTTTCGTTCGCTCAACCATATCTATGCGCAGGTGGTGGATGACACCCGGGGTCACACCCTGATTGCGGCGTCAAGCCGCGACAAGGAAGTGCGCAAGACGCTTAAGAATGGCGGAAACATTGCCGCGGCCAAGGTGGTGGGACAGGTTCTTGCCCAACGCGCCATCGCCGCCGGCATTCCGGGAGTAGTATTTGACCGGGGCGGCTATGCCTATCACGGGCGCGTCAAGGCGCTGGCCGATGCTGCCCGCGCGGCAGGCTTGAAATTCTAGGGGATAGGGCGGGAGGAAGATTTGTCCAATCGGATTGACCCGAACGCGTTGCAGCTCAAAGACCAGGTGATTGCCATCAATCGCGTCACCAAGGTTGTCAAAGGCGGTAAGAACCTAAGTTTTGCGGCGTTGGTCGTCGTGGGGGATGGCGCCGGCATTGTCGGTTATGGATCCGGCAAGGCGCGCGAAGTGCCCATGGCGATTCGCAAAGGGATCGAGTCTGCGAAAAAAAGGTTGACCAAGGTCAATGTTTCGCAGGGATCGATTCCCCATACCGTCACGGGCCATTACGGGGCAGGCAGAGTGCTGCTCAAGCCCGCACCACCCGGAACGGGAGTGATCGCCGGCGGCGCGGTGCGCGCGGTGGTGGAGGCGGCAGGCATTCAAAACGTGCTGACCAAGTCGCTGGGCACCACCAATCCCCACAACGTGGTAAAGGCAACCATGGATGCATTGCTCCGGTTGCGCGACCTGCAAGAGGTTGCCAATACGCGGGGCAAGGGTCCGGAAGAAATTTAGCGAGGTTGGAACCCGTGTCGGAAAAGACTCTCAAGACAATTTGCATCAAGTGGGTGAGAAGCGGGATCGGGTTCACCCACCACCAGAAAACCATTGTGCGCAGCCTGGGTCTGAACAAGCTGAACCACACGGTGGTGCGCCTCGATACTCCGCAGATTCGGGGAATTGTGGCCGCCGTCCCCCACCTGTTGGAGATTGTCCCTGAGCCCGTGGCTCCGGCATGGGCGTGGATCCCAGAATATTCGGTGCATGCTCCGGTGGTGGCACCTTCCGCCCCCGCCGAATCGGCGGTTGCGGAGGCCCCGGCCCCGGAAGCTGAATCCACTGCGGTTGGTCAGGAGAATGAGTCTTCGCCGGAGGGAAGCGAGCCGGCGCAGGCGGGCAAGGAACAGGCTTAAGACATATGGCGACACACATTGGAACACTTCGACCACCAGCGGGGGCCAACAAGCGCTCCAAGCGAATCGGGCAGGGAATGGGGTCCGGACACGGGAAGACCGCTACGCGCGGCGCCAAAGGCCAGCGCTCCAGGGCGGGCATGCGTATGCGGCCGGGCTTTGAGGGCGGACAGATGCCGCTTCACCGCCGCCTCCCCAAGCGCGGGTTCACCAACATTTTTCGCAAGCATTACACCGTGGTGAACCTGAAGGATCTTGAGGATTTCAAACCGGATGAGAAGATTACACCGGAACTTCTCATTGCCCGGGGCGTGGTCAAGCAACTGGGCGCGGGATTGAAAATTCTCGGCGATGGCGAATTAAAGTCGCCCCTGCATGTTTCCGCACACTTGTTTTCCAAGTCTGCCCTCGAGAAGATTGAGAAAGCTGGCGGGAAGGCTGAGGTCATTTCGTAATGCTGGAATCTCTCAAAAGCATTACCGAGATTCCGGATCTACGCAAGCGCATCCTGTTTACTTTGGCGATGCTTGCCGTATACCGGTTGGGGGCATTTATCCCCACGCCCGGTATCAATGCCGATGTTTTTGAACAAATGTTCAGCTCCATGGGTGGCTCGCTGTTTGGACTGCTGGCGATGTTTTCCGGCGGCAGCCTGCGGCGGCTGACGGTTTTCGCCCTGGGAATCATGCCGTATATTACGGCTTCAATTATTCTGCAATTGCTTACGGTGGTTTCGCCGCACCTGGAAAAACTGAAGAAGGAAGGCGATTTAGGCCGTAAGAAAATTACCGATTATACCCGCTGGCTGACCGTGGGATTGAGCGCGTTTCAGGCTTTCGGCATTTCGATTGCCCTGGAGAAGCAGACGGCGGCGGGGGTCAACCTGGTTAATCATCCGGGACCTGCCTTCGTCTTTACCACTGTCTTGACGCTCACCACGGGGGCCCTTTTTATAATGTGGTTGGGCGAACAGATTACCGCGCGGGGTATCGGCAACGGGATGTCACTGTTGATTTTCGCCGGGATTGTGGTGGGATTGCCGCGCGCGGCCGCCGACCTTTACGAGAAGGTCTTCATCAATCACACCTGGAATTTGCTGGTGCTTTTCTTGCTTCTCGGCTTTATGCTGGCAATAGTTGGTTTCATCGTTTTTGTCGAACGTGGTGAACGGCGTATCCCCATCCAATATGCCAAACGGGTGGTGGGGCGCCGGGTCATGGGTGGAGTCTCTACCCACTTGCCGCTCAAGGTGAACAGCGGCGGGGTAATGCCGATTATTTTTGCTGTTTCTATTTTGACATTTCCGCAAACGCTTAGTTTATTTCATCTCGATCAGAGCAGTGTTGCCGTTATTCGTTATCTTGGCGCCGGCCTGGGTTGGTTTTCCAAGGAGTTTGCTTACGGAGAGCCGCTGTACACGCTGACGTACATCGTAATGATCATTTTCTTTGCCCATTTTTACCTTTCGATTGTGTATAACCCCGACGAGGTTGCTGATAACGTCCGCAAGCAGGGTGGCTTTATGCCGGGAATCCGGCCGGGTAAGCGCACGGCGGATTATCTCGACGACGTTCTCACCAAAATCACCTGGGTGGGCGGCTTCTATCTGGCGTTGGTCGCGCTCATCCCGGAATTGATGCTGGCAGGGTTGCGCCTGAACCACTTGCCAGGTTGGATGGGTGCGGGATGGTTCGATTCCCACTTGCCGACTTGGATTCTACACGGCCTAAATGTGAACTTCTATTTTGGCGGAACGTCCCTCCTGATCGTTGTGGGAGTGGCCATGGACACCGTGCAGCAGGTGGAAGCTCAGCTTATCATGCGGCATTACGAAGGGTTCTTGAAAAAGGGCAGGGTCCGCGGACGGCGCTCGGGTTGAGGGGCGTTCGGAGGGAACTCATGCGACCGCATGCTTTTATTTTCTTGGGCGCCCCGGGTGCAGGCAAGGGAACGCAAGCACGGGAAGTATCCAAGCATTATGGCATTCCGCAGATATCGACGGGTGATATTCTGCGCGATGCGGTGAATAGAAAAACCCCGCTGGGTTTGGCGGCTAAAGCCAGGATGGAAGCCGGCGAACTGGTTCCCGACGAAGTGGTTGAGGGCATCGTTGAAGAGCGTATCAATCAACCGGATTGCCGAGAGGGTTTTATCCTTGACGGTTTTCCGCGCACGATTTCGCAGGCGCAGTTTGTGGACCGGATTCTCGCCGCCAAGGGCGAAGGGAGGCCGCTGGTCTTGGACATTGAGGTGAGTGAGGAAGTCCTGCTCAAACGCCTCACCGGCCGGGCGACGTGCTCAGTCTGCGGAGAGATTTTCAATATCTACTTCAATCCCCCTAAGGTTGAAGGGATTTGCGATAAGGATGGGGGAAAGCTCTTGCGCCGGGCGGATGATAACGAGGCCACGATCCGTCAACGGTTGGAAGCTTATCATAAGCAGACCAGCCCCTTGATCGAGTACTATCGGAGTCAGGGCGTGTTGCTGGCATTGGACGGAAACAAGGAGCCTGAGGCTATCGCCAAGGGACTGACGGATTATCTTTCAAAGGCATGATTATCTGTAAGTCATCGGCTGAAATCGAAAAGCTGCGGCGTAGCGGCAGAATGGTTCGTCTGGTCTTGGGGGAGATTCGCGAGCAGGTGCGACCGGGAATCACGACGCTTGACCTTGAAAAGGTTGTGGCCATGCGGTTCAAGGAGTTGGGAGCAAAGCCCGCCTTCAAAGGATATCGTGGTTATCCCTGCTGCCTGTGCGCCTCGGTCAACGACGAAGTGATTCACGGAATCCCCTCGGATCGACGGGCGCTGAAGGAAGGCGATATTGTAAGCCTGGATACGGGCGTGGTGCTGGACGGATATTACGGCGATTCCGCCATTACCGTGGCGGTGGGAGCGATCAGCGAATCTGCCCAGCGCTTGCTGAAGGTGACGGAAGAGGCTCTGGAGTTGGCGCTGGAAAAGGCGCGGCTGGGAAACCGCCTGGGTGATGTTTCAGCTACCGTGCAGCAGTATGCCGAGAAAAACGGGTACTCGGTGGTGAGGGAGTTTGTGGGTCACGGAATTGGCAAGGCGATGCACGAGGAACCGCAGATTCCCAACTTTGGCCAGGCCGGCCACGGTCCTCTGCTGAAAGAAGGCATGGTTTTTGCCATTGAACCGATGGTGAATGCCGGGGGACCGGCCGTGCGCGTCCTGGACGATAATTGGACGGCAGTTACTGCTGACGGCAAGCTCTCTGCGCATTTTGAGCACATGGTCGCGATCACCCATAATGGACCCGATGTTTTGACACGCATTTAGTTTCACCCGAGGCGTCCTTTCCGAGGGGCGTCCGGCCGGGGTTGAGGCCCCAGAGAAGATGGCAAAGGAAGACGCAATTGAGGTAACGGCGACGGTGCTGGAAGCATTACCGAATGCCATGTTCCGAGTTGAATTGGACAACAAGCATCAGGTCCTGGCTCACATTTCGGGGAAGATGCGCAAGAACTTTATCCGTATACTGCCGGGCGACAAAGTTGCGGTGGAGTTATCTCCCTATGACCTGACTCGGGGCCGGATTGTATTCCGTTATAAATAGGTGCCGGGCCCCGGACCCCAGGGAAGTGATGGTTTTCGATGATCGGAAATCGAAACGCTGGGTGCGGATATCGATGTTCGAGTTTCTTTTGGGGCGCGGGGCAGGTAAGATCAAACGAGGGTAATCATGAAGGTGCGTTCTTCGGTAAAAAAAATTTGCACGAAGTGCAAGATTGTTCGGCGCCGCGGCGTGGTGCGGGTAATCTGCGAGAATCCCAAGCACAAGCAGCGGCAGGGATGATTTCTGCCGGTGCTCGGCCGCAGATGGGTAACACGGAGGGTTGAAATGGCAAGAATTGCGGGCGTGGATTTACCGCCCAAAAAACGCGCGGAAATCGGCCTGACCTACATTTACGGTATTGGCCGGGCTCGGTCGCTTTCCATTCTCATGCGGTCGGGGATCGACCCGGGCACCAAGATCAAGGACCTGACCGAAGAGGAAACCAGCAAAATCCGCCAGATCCTGGAAGAAGAGGGAGCGGTGGAAGGCGATCTGCGCAAAGAGACGGCAATGAACATCCGGCGGTTGATTGAAGTCGGATCTTACCGCGGTATGCGCCATCGCCGCAGTCTTCCGGTCCGTGGCCAGCGCACCCACACCAACGCGCGGACGCGCAAGGGACCGCGCAGGGGCACAGTGACCAACAAGAAAAAGTCCATGTCGAAGACCTAGCCGGTTATGACGGGACCAAATTTTGGAGTGAGGATTCATGGCGAAAGCGGCGGCAAAAGCAGGCAAGAAGAAAGTATTCAAGAAGAAGGAAAAGCGCATTGTCCCGGTGGGGATCGTGCACGTTGAGGCGACGTTCAATAATACGCACGTTGCCATTACGGATTCTGACGGTCGGGTGATCTGCTGGGCCAGCGCGGGTTCACTGGGCTTTAAGGGATCGCGCAAGGGCACGCCCTTTGCCGCCCAGCAGGCGGCGATGCGGGTGGCCAATGCGGCGCGGGATCACGGCATGCGCAGCGTCGAAGTGCGGGTGAAAGGGCCGGGAGCGGGACGTGAGTCGGCCATTCGCGCCCTCGCTACTGCCGGACTGGAAGTACGGAATATCAAAGATGTGACGCCCATCCCCCATAACGGGTGCCGCCCGCCCAAGCGTCGAAGAGTTTAGGACGAGATCGGAAACTCGCGATTCGCTCCTGAGGAGGTTGGTTTGGCAAGATATCGTGAAGCGGTTTGCCGGCTGTGCCGGCGTGAAGGGGTCAAGCTGTTTCTAAAGGGACAACGCTGCCTGACGGACAAGTGCGAAATCGAAAAGCGCAATTTTGCTCCGGGACAACATGGAAAGTCGCGCCGGCCCAAGATTGTCGGGTACGGGTTACAACTCCGCGAGAAGCAGAAACTGCGCCGCCTTTACGGCATTCTTGAGGATCAGTTTCGCAGCTATTTTGAGAAGGCCGCGCGGATGAAAGGTGTAACCGGTGAAAACCTGTTGCTGATGCTGGAGCGGCGCCTGGACAATGCCGTGTACCGGCTGGGCCTGGCATCTTCGCGCGCCGCCGCGCGCCAATTGGTGCGCCACGGCCATATTGTGGTTTCGGGGCGCAAGGTGAATATTCCCTCGTTCGTGGTTGTCCCCGGCCAGGAAATTGCCGTGAAGGAAGCAAGTCGAAATCTGGACGCTGTGAAACGCGCATTGGATCTATCGGGAGGCCGGAGCGTTCCGCCCTGGCTGCAACTGGACCGCGAGGGCTTAAAGGCGAAAGTCATCTCGTTACCCAAACGCGAGGACGTGAATTTCCCGATTCAGGAACAGATGATCGTCGAACTTTACTCGAAGTAGTAGGGAACGGCGTGCACGAGAGGTGGCCTGCCAAGGTGGGCCGCAAGGGAGGTTTGAAAGCGATGCTTTGGAAGGGATTCCAGAAACCGAAGCGCTTGGTGGCAAACACTGATACGCTGACGGATAAGTATGGACAATTTTCCGCACAACCCTTTGAGCGTGGTTTCGGGACCACCATCGGCAACGCCCTGCGGCGCGTGCTGCTGTCCTCCATCGAGGGAGCGGCCATTACGGCGGTGCGCATTGAAGGCGTTATGCACGAATTCTCATCCATCCCGGGGGTGGTTGAAGATGCCACGGATATCATTCTGAATTTGAAACAGATTCCCCTCAAGATGAGCGTGGAGGGCCCCAAAACGCTCACTTTGACTGTCGACAAACCCGGCGAAGTGACTTCCCGAATGATTCAGGAGGACGCCGACGTGGACGTCCTCGATAAGGATGTCTACATTGCCACAGTGAGCGAAGGCGGCAGCCTGCACATTGAGATGCGCGTCAAAATCGGGCGCGGTTACACTTCGGCGGAAAAGAACTTTGATGAGGATCTGCCGATCGGGTACATTCCCGTTGATTCCGTCCATTCGCCCCTGCGCAAGGTGAATTACACGGTGGAAGCGGCCCGTTTGGGACAGATGACCGATTACGATAAGCTGACCCTGGACGTTTGGACGAACGGCGCGATTACCCCGCAGGACGCTGTCGGTCTGGGCGCCAAGCTCCTCAAAGACCACATGAATATCTTCATCAACTTTGAGGAGGAGCCGGAGGTTCAAGAGGTCGCCCTGGATCGCCCCGCGCCCGTGCACAATGAGAACCTGGACCGCTCCGTGGAAGAATTGGAGCTTTCCGTTCGCTCCTACAATTGCCTGAAGAATGCCAACATCACCACGATTCGGGAACTGGTTCAGAAAACCGAACAGGAGATGCTGAAGACCAAGAACTTCGGACGGAAATCTCTGAACGAAATCAAGGAGATTCTCACCGCCATGGGACTCAGTCTGGGACTGAAATTTGATGAGAAGGGCAGCCCAATCGTTCCCCCTCCTGAACCTTCTCAGCCCCAAGTTTGAAAGGACAGTTGCCGGTCGTCGGTGGTCGGATATCAATAGCCGGCAACCGGAAACCGAAAACCGAGAACAGGTTTTGACCCTATGCGACATCGTAATTACGGAAGTAGACTGAGCAGGAAGACGGAGCACCGGCGTTCGCTGCTGCGGAATCTGGTAACCTCCTTGATTGAGAAAGAGCGGATTGAGACGACCCTGACCAAGGCCAAAGCGGCGCGCCCGCTGGCGGAATGGATGATCACGCTCGCCAAGCAGGGCGACCTGGCGGCTCGGCGGCAGGCGGCGAGCTACTTGCTCAATCCCAAAGCTGTGAAGTTCCTGTTTGAGGAGCTTTCCAAGCGCTATGCCACGCGCGCGGGAGGGTATACGCGGCTGGTCCATGCCGGATGGCGCAAGGGCGATGGCGCCGACGTGGCCGTGCTCGAACTCGTGGACAACGAGGTTCTTCAGCGCCTGGCCGCCAAACGCGCCACCAAGCAGGAAGCACGGCGCAAAGCGGCCGAAGAAGCCAAGGCGAAGGAGCAGGCGGCTCCTCCTGAAGAAGAAGGCGACGACAAGAAATAGGCGCCCGACAGATCGCCACTCGCAATACCTGAGTTTTATAATCCCGGCCCGAAGCATTCACCTTCGGGCCGGGATTTTCGTTTTGCCGGGGCTTGACGGTCATGCGAAATGAACAGCCCATTCACGGGCCTACGCCCGCAATACCAGATTCCCACCTGCCGCGCAATGTGTGGGTGCTTGCCTGGGTGGCGTTCTTCAACGACACCTGGACCGAGATGGGCTACTGGCTTCTGCCCCAGTTCCTGGTTGCGGTATTGGGCGCGGCCCCCATGGCCTTTGGCCTGATCGAGGGTGCTGCGGAAACGATCGCCAGCTTTTCGCGCTTGCTCTCGGGGTGGCTTTCCGATTCCCTCGGGCGGCGCAAGCCTTTGGCAGCGGCTGGGTACACGCTGGCCAACCTCCTGAAGCCCCTGCTGGCCGTGACGCACTCGTGGAGGCAGGTCTTCTGGATTCGCTTTGGCGACCGCGCCGCCAAAGGGTTTCGCGCCGCCCCGCGTGACGCACTGATTGCGGATTCTGTTGACCCCGCCCGTCGCGGAGCCGGCTTCGGCCTTCGCCAGGCGATGGACACGGCGGGCGCTATTTTGGGGCCGCTCGCCGCCATCGTCTTCCTTCGGCTGTTTGCCGGAAGGATTCGCATCGTCTTCTGGATGGCGGCGATTCCCGGTTTGGTGAGCATTCTCCTCGTGTGGTTCGGCGTCAGGGAAGTGCGGCGGCCTGCCCATTCCACCAGACCTTCCGCGCTGACCACGCGCTCCCTTCGGTTTCCGCAAGGCAGGCTGCTTCTGATTCTTGCCGCGGTGGGGATCTTCTCGCTGGGCAATTCCTCGGATTTATTCCTCATCCTGCGCGCTCATACTAATTAGCCTTCATCGGAATACTAATGATCCAATCGAATCCGGCGACTCGGGCCACTCGTTGCGGGTCATTTTCAAGACTCGCCAGCGCTTCAACCAAACGATCCTCCACCGCCCGCAGGCTGTCGAAGACAAGGTTGGGGAACCACTTTTCCCGGATATCCTCCCAGACATGCTCCACCGGGTTGAGCTGCGGACTGTAGGGCGGCAAGGGGAGCAGCCGCATATTCTCCGGGATCTGCAAATCCTTGGCGCGGTGCCACCCCGCACCGTCCAGCACCATCAGGATGAATTCCTGGGGGTGACGCCGGGCGACTTCGGCCAGGAACAAGGACATCGTCAGGGCATTCACCTCGGGTAGGACCAAGGTATCGAGCGTACCGTCATGCGGGCTGACGGCGGCGAAAACATAGGTGTACTCGCGCACGATGCGGGCGCAGACCTGGGGACGCACGCCGCGCGGCGCCCAGCAGCGCCGGGGATCATTGATGCGTCCAAACCGCGCCTCATCCTGGAACATCAAGCGCAGGGATCGCCCGGCGAGGCGATGCTCCTCAACGGTCGCGGGGAGTTTTTTTAAAAGTCTGTTGGCGGGCGAGGTCGGCCTGGGGATGGCGAGGCCGCGGAGCTAACTTGCGCCAGCCGTGCCGGGCCAGCATGCGGTAAACCGTCGATTTCGGCACGGCATGGCCCACCGCCTGTTCATAGGCCTGTTGCACCCGGCTCACCTCCAACAACCCACCGCGTTCGGCGCGCTGCAGAAATCCTGCCAACAGTTGGGCCTCTTCCGCCACAGGCAGGTTCTGGTGGCGTCGCCCTCCGCGCCCCCGGCGCTGCCAGAGCGCTTCGCCTTGCCGCCAGTATTGGGCCTGCAGACGCCGCACCGAGGTCGGTCGCCATCCCAGGGCTTGGGCAACTTGATTGGCGTTTAACCCCAACGCCGCTCGCAGCCACAAACACTGCACCCGCTGAAATTCGGCCTTGTTGCGCGCTTCCTTCAACCCCTGTTGTAACCGCTCGAGCGTTCCTTCTGGAAAAGGTCGAGGTGGTCGCATTTCTCCCTCCGCGTAAAAATAATCGGAAGGAGTTTATATTAGTATCTTTATGAATGCAACTTTGTATCAGAACCTCGGCATGGGCGCATGGACAGCGCCGGCGCTGGGCCTTCTATTCAACCTGGTCTACGCCGCCCTGAGCTGGCCGGCGGGGAGGCTGTCGGACCGCGTGCCGCGCCGCTGGCTGGTGGTGGCGGGTTACTCGATCTACGCGGCCGTCTATGCGGGCTTTGCCCTGTTGCGCACGCCGCAGCTTGTTGGGTTCCTATTTGCGGTATATGGAATCTATTACGCGTTAACCGAAGGAGTAATGAAGGCCTGGGTGGCTGACCTGGCGCCGGCGGAATCCCGGGCTTCCGTTTTTGGCGTTCTCAACTGGGTGGTGGGAGTGGCGGCGTTTCCCGCCAGCTTCCTGGCCGGTTGGCTCTGGCAGCGCTGCTCTCCTGCCGCGCCCTTTACTGTGTCCAGCGTCTTCGCCCTCGTTGCTGGCACCCTGCTGCTGTTCGCCTAACTCTTCCTCCTAGAATTCGACGAGAAGTCGAAAGGGGCGATTCCTGCGCCACCGATAGGTTAGAAAGTCCCGGTCGAGAGTGAGAATATCGCCGGTATTAAATTGATCAGCCAAACAAATCAGGCAAATATTCGCCAGCGATGTGGGCAGGTCGCGATATTTTTTCAGAAGCGCCTCGACCGCCGCAGCAGATTGCGAGAGCTGAAATGGAATCTGAATCATCCCTTGCTCGATGTTTTGAATCACTGTTTGCGAGGCTCCCGGAATGGCGCGTAAGAGATAACAACTCTCAACAATGACCGCTTCACAGGTGACGAGCGGCCGTTCCAGCGACTCAACAAGATCAACACATCGCGCATGATACCGTTCTCGCCGGTCAAGCAGGGCAACGATCACACCTGTGTCCAGCAAGACAGGCTTCACCGGCCCAACCCTTCCAAGTGCTTCTTATTGGAGCCGAGATCGGGAATGCCCGAGTCAAAGCGGCCAATACCCACAAACCGCTTGCCGGCCGGCTTGCCGTAATAGACGTCCAACAACTGCAACCCTTCGCGAACGACCCGTGATGGGCTCCAGCCAAGGCGTTGAACGAGGCGTTTCAATTTCACTTGCGACTGGTGGTCCAATCGAGCTTGCACGGTTGTCTTCATAAAATCATTGTATCACAGTATTGCATTTGTATTACAGCAAGGGACCACATCAAATTGTGCGCCCCGAATGGATGGGACTTGCTCTGCTCTCTCTGTGGTAACTGTCTTGCTCACGGCCCGAATCCTACCGCACCGTTGGCAATGATGGGGGTCGTCATCCAGATCACTGGAGCGCGTCCAACGCTATCCAGAATGCTAGCGTTCCGAGTGCGAAAACGGGACTGTGCCAACGCAATGAGTTCGGTCGCCATACGCCGCCTATGCCAAACACAATTCCTGCGAGCGATAGCGAAACGGCGGTTCGAAATATCCTGAGCGGCCAGGGTGCATAAAAGTCGAGGCGGTACATCATTCCATATCCTAACAAGGAGATCGCGAGCAGAGCGGATGTGGTAGCAAGGAGAAATCCGATAAGAGAGAAGTTCGAAGAAAAAGTGCGCTGCTTCGGGCGGTGGATCCACCGTATCCATCCCCAGATGAGCATTGTCGGAGCGACGATCCAGCCGAGACCGGTAAGGATGGCAAAGAATACTTGATCTGACGCGCTCATGTTCTCGCCTACGATTGCGCTGGGACAGTCTAATCCAGCGAATAATTGGGCGCTTCCTTGGTGATGATGACGTCGTGCACGTGGCTTTCACGCAGGCCGGCGGAGGTGATGCGCACGAAGTGGGCCCGTTGTTGCAATTCTTCGATCGTCTCGCAGCCGCAATAGCCCATGCCCGACCGCAATCCGCCCACCAGTTGCGCCACCAGTTCTTCCAGCAGGCCTTTGTAAGGCACGCGCCCCTCGATGCCTTCCGGAACCAGTTTGGAAATCTCCCCACGCGCCACTTCCCGTTCCTGGGAGTAGCGATCGCCGGAGCCCGCCGTCATGGCGGCAATCGACCCCATGCCCCGATAGGATTTAAAGCTGCGCCCTTGGTAAAGGATGGTCTCGCCGGGGCTTTCCTCCGTGCCCGCAAACAGGCTGCCCAGCATGACGGAGCTGGCGCCGGCGGCGATGGCCTTGGAAACGTCGCCGGAAAACTTGATGCCCCCATCGGCGATGATGGGAACCCCCGCCTGGGCCGCGGCCCGCGTGCATTCGGCGATGGCGGTGATTTGCGGCACGCCCGCGCCCGTCACCACCCGCGTAGTGCAAATGGAGCCGGGGCCGATTCCCACCTTCACGCCGTCCACCCCCCGTTGCAGCAGGTCACAGGCGCCCTCGAAAGTGGCCACGTTGCCGGCCACCAGGTCGACGTTGGGAAACTGGCTCTTCACCCTCTCGACCGCCTCCATCACCCGCGTGGAATGGCCGTGGGCGGTGTCCACTACCAGCAAATCCACCTTGGCCTTGACCAGTTCCGCGGCGCGCTCCAGAAAATCGCCCGTGGCCCCCAGGGCGGCCCCCACGCGCAGGCGTCCTTTTTCGTCCTTGCAGGCCAGCGGATATTTGATCTTCTTCTGAATATCCTTTACGGTGATGAGTCCTCTAAGATTATAGGATTCATCAACAACCAGAAGTTTCTCGACGCGGTGCCGGTGCAGGATCTTTTCGGCCTCTTCCAGGGTGGTGCCGATGGCGACGGTGATCAGGTTGTCCTTGGTCATCACGTCTTCCACCGGCAGATCCACGCGCTCCTCGAAGCGCAGGTCGCGGTTGGTGAGGATGCCCACCAGCTTGCCGTCCTGGGTGACGGGGACACCGGAAATCTTGTACTTTTTCATGATTTCCAGCGCGTCGGCAATGCGGTTCTTGGGGCCGATGGTGACCGGATCGACAATCATGCCGCTTTCCGAGCGCTTCACCTTGTCGATTTCCAGCGCCTGGTGGGCAATCGACATGCTGCGATGCACGATTCCGATGCCCCCCTGCTGCGCGAGAGCAATCGCCAGGCGCGATTCCGTGACCGTGTCCATGGCGGCGCTGACTATGGGAATGTTCAGAGTGATATGGCGTGTTACCCGCGTGCGCGTATCCACTTGCGTCGGTAAAATGGCAGATTTGTTGGGAACCAGCAAAACATCATCAAAAGTGAGCCCCTCGGGAATCGGACCGTCCAGCATAACCCCCCTCTTCTTCGCGCAACGTGCATAAAGTATTAGGCCATTTTAAGTCGCCCCCGACGCGAGCGTCAAGGCGAGTCTGGCGAGGTGCCAGGTATCAGGTGTCAGGGAAATTGTCGATTTTCGATTGCCGATTGTCGATTGGCCATTGGCGATAGTCGATTCTGCATTTTGGATAGACAGTTGCCGATTTGCGAAGGGCGATTGGCGATTGAAGCATCGGTTCATCTGCCCATCGGCTGATCGGTTCAATGAGGGATTTTCAAATTTCCATTCCCTCACTTCGAATTACGATTTTCGAGTTTCCATTTTCGATTCGGCCTCTTGAATTTTGAATCTTGAATTGTCGAATTGCGACCGACCGCTTTCACCTGTTCCCCGGCTGGTGTAAACTGCCGCACATGCTCTTCTTCGTCATCGAACGATTCAAGCCGGGCATGACCGGCCCGATTGGACAGCGCTTCCGGCAGAGCGGCCGCATGCTTCCTGACGGCGTCACCTACCACGCGAGTTGGGTGGAGGCGGGCGGGGTACGCTGCTTCCAAATCATGGAAGCCGCCAGTCCGGAGCTGCTGCAAACCTGGGTCAGTCATTGGAGCGACCTGGTGGATTTTGAGATTGTCCCCGTCCAAACCTCCGCGGAATTCTGGGGAGCGGGGTAAGGGACTCGGGGCAACAAGGAATCGGGTCACCGGGTCATCGGATCATTGAAAAGCTGTCCGTGGTCAGTTGTCTGTTGCAGATGAGCGGTAATCGAAGGCCTTAAACTTTTGACGACGGTTGATGGCCCGCTTTTCAATGATCCGATGACCCGATGACCCGATGGCCAGATTCTTTGATGGCCAGATTCCCTCTATCTCCTTTCCTTTCAGCAATATTCTCGCTTCGCGCGGCTAAGTGGTTTAATTATCATGGACATTCTCGCTTCCGGGGAAATTTGACCCGTTTCAATTTTATCGTCCCTTTGTTTTCATAGACATTCCCGGTAATCCCTTCATTTTGGCATCTCGCTCCTGTGTTTCATCCGCGCCATGACGAAAGTCAATAACTCCTGCATTTTCATCGACTTGATTTTTTGAGGCAGCCATTCAAAATCTCCGAATCTTCGCTAAGCTGCTGTATTTTCATCAACATTCCCGCTTTTTGGGGGACATTGCGGGGGATTTTCCTCACTCGCCTGGCGTTTTATCTTCAAAAGGAGGTTGGTGATCCGCCAGATTTGCCGAAAGCTGGATTCTTCCATCCTCTGCATCAGCGCCGTCTCGGGGTGGGCGAGCGCAATTTCCGCAGCCCTTTCGTAGGGCGACGGACCCGCCATGGACTCCTTCAGAATCGCGTTGCGCTGCTTGGCGCAGATCTCCACTTGCCGGGTGAGGATGTTCTCGAGAAGCTGCCGCGCATCCTCCCGCGCCGTCCATTCCTCCTGGGTGAAGCTGCTATGCGGCCCCTTTTCCTCCGCGGGGGGATCGCCGGCTTCTCATTAATGGAATACCTGGGCATGGTAATGCCAAAGATCTCCTTGGCCTGGGCGACCATGAGCTGAGCCTTCTCGAAATCGTCCGGCCCGCCCTCATCCTCGCCCGATTTCAGCCGGTAGAAGAGGGCAAGAGCGATTTCGCCCATTTCGCTCACCGCCCCCTCCTGGTAAAGGCACTTCATTTTTTTGAGGTCGGCCTCGGTGGTGAGGTAATACTCATGCGCCACCGATTGGGCAAGCAAGCGCAGACTTTCCTCGGTCATCTTCAGCCGCATCATCTGAGCGTGCAGGCGGTCCTCCCGGGGCAGGTTGGCAACCTTGGCCTGGCGCAGGGCAAAACCCTCCTGCCCGCGGGCCGAGCGTTTCCACCGCCAAACCACCTCCACCAGGTGCTCCACCAGTTCCTCTTCCAAGCCGCTGGGCGGCCGCAAGTCGTCGTGCAGCCTCTGGCGCAGCCGCTCGAGTTCGGCGGGGTCCTCGCCCAGGCAGGCGAGCGCCCCAGCCTCCGCCGGGGAGTAAAACCCATGGCGGGTATTGGCTTCACGAATCCGCTCCCGCCCCGCGGTGGTGGCGGGGCCCTTGGAGCGCTTGCCGTTCGTGCGACGGGCGGCAATACCCTTTTCGGTCATCGTGGTTTTCTTCCGTAGGGACATAGAAACCTCCAAACGCGCGGGAATAGGGCGCCGGTCTGGTCATGCCATAGCCTCGTTGCGCACCATGCGACACAAGGACAATAGCCTCCAGCATAATGTACGGCGAGGGGAGGCAAGTGTCAATAGGATTATGTACGGGCTGGTAATGATGTCCGATAAAAGGTGATGGACAGGATGTCCGAACACCTGCGGTCGCAGTGCTGCTGGCCCCTTTGGGCCTCAGGAAAAAGCAGATATCGCGCTACCCCGCTAGGGTCCGATGGGGATGGGGGCCTGAGGTGTGGGATGGTCGACGCTTTGACCTCTACAGAAATGGTGACGGACCATGCTTTGGGCAAGGAGAAAAAACACGAATGCCAGGAAGACCGCAAACAAGAAGGCTCCAATCCCGGACGAAGGCGCCTTTCGTCCTGAAGGAGCCGGCGTATGCAGATGAGCTGCCATCGGATCTCCCTCCCTTCTCCAAATCGCCTCGCCACCCTCATGGCGGCTCAGACCGTTCCATTCCTGGTCCATTAATTTGGATGCCTGGGTAAAGGCAAACGCCCATCGCTACAATTTGGTATTTGCCTCACGGACGAGTGGGTACGCCACCGTGACCCGTCTGAGGAAATCCAAATTTCCCGTGGGACGGCGAAATGGGGTATATTATAAAGTGTCGGCGCCGCTGGTGGGGCCAAGTACCAGTACTTTAGTCGTATTGCAGCATCCCCTTTCTTTTCGATACGTTACTGCGCGTGGAGAACAACATCTCCAATTCGAACCGCAAGTCCGAGCGCCGCCCCCTCCGCCTCGCGCTGGTGCTCTTGATGGACTCCGTCGAAGGGGAGATCCGCAGCGACGGGTTTACAGTGGATGTCTCCTCCCAGGGTTGCCGGATCGAAGTTGATGCCCCCATCAGCGAAGGACAGTTGGTTCGATTGCTTCCCTGGGAATCTCCGGACGGCGCCGTGGCGGGCCGCGTGGTGTGGGTGGGCGGACCGGAATCGAAATTAGCGGGCCAAGCCGGCATCGAGTTGCTCCAGCCGCTCCCCTATCTCGCCTAGCTCTAAAAGCAGGTGTCAGGTTCTGGGACACGGGACTCGGGACTCGGGATTAGTGGGCAATTGACGATTGACGATTTTGGATTGGTGATATTCGATCGGGGATGGCGTGGCGTTCCACGAAGATCGAGAGTCGCAAATCGAAAATCACCAACCCTCAATTCAAAATTCAAAATTCAAAATCGAGAACGACCGAGCACCAATCACCAAGCGCAATTCACCAATTTTAAATCACCATTCACAAATCACCAGTCCAAAATCCAAAATCAAGAACCACCCATCGCCAATCCAAAAATCTAAAATCCAAAATATAAAATCGATAATCGGCAATCGAAAATCCGTTATATGATGCGGGCGCGGAAAATGATTCCGACGGGGAGGAAGGCATGAGTTCACGGCGTAAATTCCTGCGCAATGCAGGACTCGCGAGTGTGGCGGGGGTGGCAGGGCCGCTGCTGGTTCCGGCGCGCGTTCTCGGCGGGGGCGGCGCCACACCGGCGTGCGACCGCATTTCGCTTGCCTGCATTGGCCTCGGATGGATGGGTAACGAGGGCCACTTGAAAGAATTTCTGAAATTGAAAGACGTGCGCATTGTCGCCGTGTGCGACCTGGACGAGGGTCACCTGACGCGCGGGATGGCGGCGGTGGACACCGAGTACGGCGACCAGGGATGCACGCCCTATCATGCCTTTGAAGAGGTGCTGATGCGGCGCGATGTGGACGCGGTCAGCATCGCGCTGCCCGACCACTGGCACGGCATTGTGGCCACGCAGGCGGCGCGCGCCCAGAAGGACATCTACTGCGAGAAGCCGCTGGCGCACAATTTCCGCGAGGGAGTGGCCATGGTGGAGGAGAGCGAGCGCCAGGGGCGCATCTGGCAGACGGGCAGTTGGCAGCGCTCGGTGGAGAACTTCCGCCAGGCTTGCGAACTGGTGCGCAATGGCCGCATCGGCAAGGTCAAGGCCATTGAGGTGGGGCTGCCCGGAGGATTTTACGAGGTCAAGGACAAGTCGAAGCTGGAAATAAGCACTCCGCCACCCACCCTGCATTATGACCGCTGGCTCGGTCCCGCCGCCGAGATGCCCTACCGCGAAGCCTGCGTCCACGTGAATTGGCGATGGAACCTGAATTACGGCGGAGGGCAGTTGATGGACTGGGTCGGCCACCACGTCGACATCGCGCACTGGGGCATGGGCTGGGACGAGACCGGTCCCGTCACCGTGGAAGGGGTGGGCGAATACCCGCCGCGCACCGATCCGTTCAACACGGCCACCCGCTACAAGGTGCACGCCGTCTATCCCGATGGCACGCCCATGACCATCGCTGGCGGCTATCCGGAAATCAAGAGCGGCACGAAATGGGTGGGCGATAAGGGGTGGGTGTGGGTCGATCGCGGCAAGATCGAAGCCGAGCCCAAGTCGCTGCTGACCGAGCCCATCGGCGAGAATGAAATCAAGCTTCAGGCCAGCCCCGGCCACTACCGCCAGTTCATCGATTGCGTGCGCTCGCGCGAAAAGACCCTGACCCCGGCGCGCGTGGCGCTGCATTCCGCCACGCCCGGCTGGCTCGGCCAGATCGCCATGCTCACCGGGCGCAAAATTCAGTGGGATCCGGTCAAAATGGAAATCCTCGGCGACCCGGAGGCGTCAAAGATGCTGGGCCGCGAGATGCGCGCGCCCTATCGGCTGGGGTAGGCGATTGTTGATTTTCGATTGTCGAGTGGCGAGTGGCGAGCAAAGGTGCCCTGCGTGATCTCGCTTAGTTGTCATTCGAATGTCACTCGTTGCAAATCGAAAATCGACAATGGAAAATCGGCAATTCTTCAATAATCCGATGAACCGATGGCCGGATATTCCGATGTGCGCATGCTCGCAAAATTGACACATCTAGTCCGCTGTGTTACGGTGGAATTCAAGGATAACGGCGCGGCAGCAGGGTTGGCTGACGCGGTTTTGAAGAGGTGGGCTTACCAGGATGGGCAATTCTGACCGGTTCTTTTTTGACCGCCTTGGGCTGACGGAGGCGAGTCTTTCCTCGTACCTGGAGGCGGCGCTTTCCGCGGGCGGGGAATACGCGGACCTTTACTTCGAGCACACCACCTCGTCATCGCTGCTGGTGGACGAGTCGCTGGTGAAGACGGCCACCGAAGGCATCACCATGGGCTGCGGCATTCGGGTGGTAGCGGGCGAACAAACCGGTTACGCCTACACCGACGATCTGGCTCCGGAAAAAATTTTGAAGGCCGCGCGGATTGCTGCGAACATCGCGAGCGGCCCGGCGCGCGTCTCCACCGTGGGCCTGAGCGCGCTGGACGCCCACCACGACTTTTACCCGGTGTTGGTGCCCTCCACGGACCGTGATCTGTCTGTCAAGCTTAACCTCGTGGTGCGGGCTGACATCGCGGCGCGCGCCGCCGACCCGCGCATCAAGCAGGTGCGCGCCACCTACGGCGACCAGATTCGCCATGTGCTGATCGCCGGTTCGGACGGCCGGGTGGTTACGGATTTTCAGCCGCTGGTGCGCCTCAACGTCTTCACCATCGCCCAGGACGGGTCGAATCTCCAGTCGGGCTCGAGCGGCGGGGGCGGGCGCGTGGGCCTGGAGTTCTTCGCGGGCGAGCGCTCGCCGGAAACCTTCGCCAAGGAAGCGGCGCGGCAGGCGATCGTGCAGCTCGACGCGCGGGAGGCTCCGGCCGGCGAGATGGAAGTGGTGCTGGGTCCGGGATGGCCGGGCATTCTGCTGCACGAAGCCATTGGCCACGGCCTGGAAGCGGACTTTAATCGCAAGGGCATCTCGGCATTCAGCGGCAAAATGGGGCAGCGCGTGGCTTCCGATATCTGCACGGTGGTGGATGACGGCACCATCCCCGCGCGCCGCGGCTCGCTGAATGTAGATGATGAAGGCGAGCCCACCCAAAAAACTACGCTGATCGAAAACGGCATCCTGCGCGCGTATTTGCAGGACAAACTGAGCTCCGACATTATGAAGAGCACGCGCACCGGGAACGGGCGGCGGGAGAATTACGAGCACATTCCCATGCCGCGCATGACCAACACTTACATGCTGGCGGGCCAGGATGCGCCGGACGACATTATTCGCTCCGTCAAGCGCGGGCTGTACGCGGCCAATTTCGGCGGCGGCCAGGTGGACATCACCAATGGCAAGTTTGTGTTTTCGGCGTCGGAAGCGTACCTGATCGAGGATGGCCGGATTACCTCGCCGGTAAAAGGCGCGACGCTGATCGGTGACGGACCGACCGTGCTGACCCGCGTTACCGCCGTGGGCAACGACCTGAAGCTCGACCCGGGAATCGGCACCTGCGGCAAGGATGGCCAAAGCGTGCCGGTGGGGGTGGGCATTCCTACCATCAAGGTCAGCAGCCTGACCGTGGGCGGCACCGCGCCGAAGGGCGGGCAATCGTTTGCGTAGAGCAGGAGTCAGAAGCTGGAAGTGAGAAGGAAATTGCCGCCGGGGGCTGTTTCCTCCTGACTCCTGACTTCTAGCTCCTGACTACTTTCCTATGGAACCACAACTGGAACAAATCGCCGTGGACCTGGTGAACCGCGCCATGCGGGGGGGCGCCACCGCCACGGATGTGACCGTCCAGGAAGCGGATGAATTTTCCGCGGCCCTGCGGCTCGGCCAAATCGAGAAGCTGAAGGAGGCGGCCTCCAAGGCCTTGGGGCTACGCATTTTCCTGGGGGTGCGCAGCGCCTCGTCTTTCTCCAGCGATTTTTCGGCGGCTTCTTTACAGCGCCTGGTGGATCGCACCCTGGCGATGGCGCGCGTCACTTCGGAAGATCCCTCCAGCGGGCTGCCGGACGCGGCCTTGCTGGGACAGTACGAAGGCGATTTGGAGCTTTACTCCGAGGATGTGGCGAAGCTTTCCACCGAAGAGCAAATTGACTACGCCCGGCGCGCCGAGCGGGCGGCGCTGGACGCCGACCCCCGCATCAAGAATTCCGAAGGCGCGTGGTTTGAAGCCAGCGTGGGGCGGCGGGCCTATGCGAACTCCCTGGGTTTCGCGGGGAGCTACCGCTCGTCATACTGCGCCGGGTCCGTGGCTCCGGTGGCGGATGATGGCGGCATGCAGCGCGACTACTGGTACTCCGTGTCGCGCCGCCGCAGTCAACTGGAATCCCCGGAGGCGGTTGGACGCAAGGCCGCCGAGCGCACGCTGCGCAAACTGGGGGGACGCAAAATGGCCACCTGCCAGGTGCCGGTGATCTTTGATCCGGAAACCGCGCCTTCCCTGGTCGGCCACATTTTTGAGGCGGTGCGCGGCGACGCCATTTATCGCAGCGCTTCGTTCCTGACCGGGAAGCTCGGCCAGAAGGTTGCGAACGAACGCGTCACTATTCTCGATGACGGCTTGCGCCCGGGCGGTTTCGGCACACGGCCCTTCGATGGCGAGGGGATTCCCGCTTCGGTGACCCCGGTCATTGAGCAGGGCGTGCTCAGCAATTACCTGTTAAACTGTTACACGGCGCGCAAGCTGAATATGCGGACTACCGGCAATGCCTCGCGGGGTATTTCCGGACCTCCCAGTGTGGGACCGAAGAACTTTTACATGGCGCCGGGCCCGCATTCCGCCGAGGAAATTCGCAAGTCCGTGAAGGCGGGCTTTTACGTGACCGACCTGATCGGGTTTGGCGTGAATAATGTGACGGGCGACTATTCCCGCGGGGCGGCGGGCATGTGGATTGAAAATGGCGAGTTTGCCTATCCGGTGGAAGAGGTCACTATCGCGGGAAATCTGGCGGATATGCTGAACCACATCGAGATGGTGGGCTCTGACCTGGAATTTCGCAGCGCCATTGCGGCGCCGACCTTGCTGATTTCCGGCCTGACGGTGGCTGGAACCTGATTGAAAACCATGTCCCGGAACGATCACGGTAATTCAACTCTCATCATTATCCTTATTGTGTCGGTCATCCTTGCCGCCCTGGTTGCGGTCCTGGTTTTCCAGCAACATCACGCGGCAACGCGCCCGGCAGAGGTGGCCGCGGCCCGTCCGGCTCTGAGCGCTGAGCAGAAAGCCTATCTGGGTACTCTGGTCTTTGACGATTTCCACATGAGCGCCGCTGCAAACTTCCTGGGCGACACGGTCACCTATCTGGATGCCAGCGTCACCAACCGCGGCGCCAAACCGGTGCGCAACCTTGAGGTGGAGTTGAATTTTGTCGATTCGCTGGGGCAGGTGGTGCTGCGGGAGACGGCTCATCCCCTTGCCGGTCGCGCCACGCCGCTCGAACCGGGGGGGACCTGCGCATTCCGTGTGACCTTTGAGCACATGCCGGTGGATTGGAATCAAGCCCCCCCGGCGGCCCGCGCCGTCTACGTAGAGTTCTGAGCAAACCGGGACTCGGGATTTGGGACGCGGGACTCGGGCCCGAACCCCGAATCCCTATCCCCGAGTCCCGCGTTTCTCACCGTCCCAATTCCAGGCGGCGGTACAGGGGCGGAGGCAGCCCGGCCTTTTCCATCTTGGCCTGGGTTTTCGCCACGTTATAAGGGATGCGGTAATACTCCAACTCTTTCTGCTCGGTATCGAGAACAGCAAACCCGGCGCGCCAGTCGTGGTCGCGAGGCTGGCCCACGGAGCCGGGATTGAGAAGGTAGCGGGTGCCGTCCTCGAGGGAGAGGGTCAGGGTCAGCCCGTCGGGCGTGGCCGGAATGCGAATGGATTGAAAGCGCTCCCCGCCCGCGAGCAGGAAGCCGCCTTGCAGGTGCGAGTGGCCGAAGCAGACGAGTTGGGTTTGCGCTTCGTGCAACAAGGGCAGGGCTTGCCCGGGCCCCAGAATGTATTCGTCCTCATCGTGGGGTGAGCCGTGCACCATGATGAAACCCTCCATGACGGCGGGACCCATGGGCAGGGCGCGAAGATACTCGAGATTCTTGGGGGTGAGGGTCTGGCGGGTCCAGTCGGTGGCCATGCGCGCGTAAGGATTGAAGTCCTTGGCGTCATCGATTCCGCAACAGGCTTTGTCGTGGTTGCCGCGGATCACCACCTTGCAAAGGTTGCGAATCTTATCAATCACCTCGTTGGGATTCGGGCCGTAGCCCACCAGATCGCCTAAACAGACGGCCTTGTCATATTTCCCGGCGCCAAGTTCGAGACAAGTGTAGAGCGCTTCAAGATTGGAATGCACGTCACTGAGCAGCAGGTAGCGCATGGGGCTCCCAAGAGTGCTGCATTATAAACTAGAAGGGTGGGGGAATGGCGCAAATTCGTTCTGAAGAGAATGGGAAATTGCCTGCTAGGCACGGCCTCCGGGGCGCCCGGGCGGCAGATTTTTGACCGATCGGGCAGAATTCGCTAAAATTCCAAGGTTCAGGCGCCTGCTCTCGCCGGCGTCAAAGTGAGAGACATGCTGCGTTTCCAAACTGCCGGGGAGTCACATGGTCAAGGCCTGGTAGCCATCCTTCAGGGATTGCCCGCGGGGCTGAGGGTGGATTTTGACTATGTGAACCGTGAACTGAGGCGCCGCCAGGGCGGTTACGGGCGCGGCGGCCGGATGAAAATTGAGACCGACACCGCGCAATTCCTCTCCGGGGTAAGGCATGGCCAGACGATCGGTTCGCCCATCGCCATCTTGATTGTGAATCGGGATTGGGAAAACTGGAAAGAGGCGATGGCGGTTGAAGACCGTCCGGAATCGCGGGCCAAATACAAGCCGCTTTCCCCGCCGCGGCCCGGCCACGCCGATCTGACGGGATGCTTGAAGTATAACTTTCGCGAGGCCCGCTATGTTCTGGAACGGGCGAGCGCGCGCGAGACCACGGCGCGGGTGGCGGTGGGGGCGGTGGGCAAGGTCTTCTTGAAGAGCTTTGGCATCGAAGTGGCCAGCCACGTGGTGGCGCTCGGTGAGGTGAAGCTGCCCGATGACCGGGTATCGTTTGAGGCCGTGCTGGCTTTGCGGGACCGGGAAGATCCGATGCTGGCTTGCGTGGACCCGGCGGTGGAAGCGCGCATGAAAGAGGAGGTGGACCGCGCCACGGAAAACCGCGATACCGTGGGCGGAACGTTTGAAGTGATCGCGCGCGGCCTACCACCAGGCCTGGGATCGTGCGCCCAGTGGGATGAGCGGCTCGACGGCCAGTTGGCGCAGGCGGTCATGTCAATTCAAGCGGTGAAGGCGGTGGAAATCGGCAGCGGCATCGCGGGCGCCGGGGCGATGGGCTCCGAGGTGCACGACGAAATTGGCTATGACCGCGCCCATGAGCGTTTTACGCGCAAAACCAACCGCGCCGGCGGCCTGGAGGGGGGAATTACCAACGGCGAGGACCTGGTGGTGCGAGGTTATTTGAAGCCCATATCCACCCTGCGGCGCCCCCTGGAATCGGTGGACTTTGAAAGCAAGGAAACGGTGAAGGCCGCCTATGAGCGCTCGGATGTATGTGTGCTGCCGGCGGGCGGCGTGGTGGGCGAAGCGATGGTGGCGCTCATCCTGGCGCGCTCCCTTCTGGAGAAGTTCGGCGGAGACTCAATGGAAGAGACGCACCGGAATTTTGATGGGTACTTAGAGCAGGTCAGGAGGTTTTAGCTCGAAACTCGCAATTCGAAATTCCAAACTCGCGAGTAGAATTGGCGGAGCGTAATTCCCGCACAGCCCGAGTGGCGCGAGTTCCCGATTATCGATTTTCGCGTTTCGAGTTTCGAAAATGATCTATCCCATTGTCAAATACGGCCGGGAAGTTCTGGAGAAGCCCGGCAATCCGGTTATCGACTTCGACCGCAAATTGGAAAAGCTCGTGGCCGACATGTTTGAAACCATGTACGCGGCTAACGGCGTGGGCCTGGCGGCGCCGCAAATTGGCTTACCCCTGCGCTTGTCCGTTATTGACACGACCTGCGGCGAGGATCCCAAAGCCAAGCTGGTGCTGGCCAACCCCGTGATCATCTCCATGGAAGGCGAGCACGTGCAGGAGGAAGGGTGTTTGAGCCTGCCGGATTTCCGCGCCAAGACGCCCCGCCCGGAGCGCGCTACGGTGCGGGCGCAGGATATTCACGGCCAGGAATTCACCATGACCGGGGAAGGCCTGCTGGCTCGGGCTTTCTGCCATGAAATTGACCACTTGAACGGCAAACTCTTTATCCAACACGTCGGCCGCCTGCGGCGGGAGTCCATCAAACGCAAAGTGCGCCAGATGATAAAAGCGGGGGAGTGGTAGGGGGGTTGTCGGTGGTCGGAAGGCGGATGTCGGTAGCCGGTTGTCGGAGAGCGGTTGAAATGCGCCGGTTCGGGGAAAAAGGCTATGGAGGGAAGAAGCTATCGAGATCTCGAAATCTGGCAGAAGGCCATGGACCTGGTCGTAGAATGTTATGCTGCCGTTAAAACGTTTCCCGAATGCGAATTGTATGGCCTGATTAGCCAAATTCGGCGTGCCGCAGTGTCTATTCCTGCCAATGTGGCGGAGGGACAAGGCCGACAGCACCGACCCGAGTTTATCCAACACTTGCCCATCGCGTACGGGTCGCTCACCGAATTGGAGACTCACATTCAGATTGCCCGCCGTTTGAATTATCTCAAAGAGAATGAAGAACGGTCCCTTATGCAGCGATGTGCGGAAGTGGGGCGACTGTTAAATGGCTTGTTGCGGTTCCTGAGACACAAGAATACGCCAGTCGAAAACCAACAACTTACAACTGACAACTGATGACCGACAACCGGCAACCGACAACCGACAACACATGAATTTGATTTTTTGCGGCACTCCCGATTTCGCTGTTCCCACCCTGGAAAGACTCGTCGTAGAGAAATTTGCGATCGATCTCGTCGTCACCAATCAGGATGAACCGAGCGGGCGCGGGTACGAAGTCAAAGCTCCACCCATCAAGGAAGCGGCTCTGCGCGCCGGCTTGGAGGTTTACCAGCCGGCAAAGCTGAAAGATCCGGCGACGGTGGAATTCCTTTCGGGTTATCGGCCCGACGCGATGGTGGTGGTGGCGTACGGGCACATCCTTCCCAAATGGATGATCGACCTGCCGCGGCTTGGGTGTATCAACTTGCACGCTTCGCTTCTGCCCAAGTATCGCGGCGCGGCGCCCATCCAGTGGGCGCTGATGCGCGGCGAAGCGGTTACCGGTATCACCACCATGCGAATTGATGTGGGTCTGGATACCGGTGATATTTTGCTGAAAAGGGAAGTGGACATTCGGGATGACGACACCGCTGAATCACTGGGCGAGCGGCTTAGCCTGCTGGGCGCGGAATTGATGATTGAAACTTTACACCGGCTGGAGCGGGGCGACCTTGAGGCGCAGCCGCAGGACAACACGCAGGCTACGCTTGCACCCATCTTGAAAAAGGAAGACGGCCGAATCGATTGGAACCTCCCGGCGCTGGAAATCTGGAACCGAGTCCGCGGCCTCAGACCGTGGCCAGGGGCGCACACGAGGTTTCGCGGCAAAAACCTGCACATCTGGGCTGCCGCTCGCCCGGCCGCAGGAGAGACAACGACGCTCGCTCCGGGGACGCTGATGGCGGACCGAGGCAGACTCTCGGTGGCGTGCGGCAAGGGAATGCTGCTGGACCTGAAGGAGATTCAATTGGAAGGCCGCAAGCGCCTTGCGCCCCGAGATTTTCTTAATGGGGTGAAAATCAGCCCGGGGGAAAGAGTTGAATGAAGGGTGAAGGGTAAAGGTTAAAGGGTAAAGGATAAGGGATAACAAAAACCCTAAATCCTGCCGTGAAGGAGTTCAATTCCCCTCGGTCAGCAACTGCAAGGCTCAATTCTTGCACATTATTTATTGCCCTTCAGCCTTTATCCTTCACCCTTTATCCTTTACCCTTTGATTTATGCCCGTCTCTCCCGCTAGAAAAATCGCCTGCCAAATCCTGCTGCGCCTGCAATCCGGGCGCGGGTTCGCAGTGGATTTTCTGCAAAGCCCTGAGGTCTCTTGCTTGAAGGAAGCCGACCGGCGGCTGGTTACGGAAATCGTCATGGGCGTCTTGCGTTGGCGCGGCGAACTGGACTTCCAAATCGAGCAGTCCTCTGGCAGAAGGGTAAGAAGTCTTGATTCCGAAGTTCTGACGATTCTCCGCATGGGCGCTTACCAGATTCGGTTTTTGGAAAGAGTGCCAAAGCGCGCGGTGGTGGACGACGCCGTGGAACTGACCAAGGCCGCGCGTAAGCGTTCCGCAGCAGGGCTGGTGAATGCGGTGTTGAGAAAGTGCGAGCCTCCCAGGGAACGACTCTTGGGGCGCGACATTGATCTCCTCTCGGCCGAGTCCCGGAAGAGCGTGCGGCGCGCCTTTCCGGCATGGTTGTTGCAGCGGTGGGAAGGGATGACCGCTGCCGCAAATGAATCGGGTGAGGTAGGGGCCGTGCGACTGGCATATGCGAGCCTTGTGACTCCACGAACCACCCTGCGGGTGGTGGACCCCGGTACGAATTTACAAGCTGTTTGCCATGAATTGGAAGCCGATGGCGTGGTCGCATTTTATTGCCAGTACGCCGAGGTGCAGGGACTGACGGTGGAATCAGGACAAATTCAAAATACGCGTGCGTACCGGGAAGGGCGCGTGGTGATTCAGGACGAAGCATCGCAACTGGTTGCAAATTTGGTTTCGCCTGAGCCCGGTCAGCGTGTCCTGGACCTCTGCGCCTCGCCAGGGATGAAGGCGGGGCAACTTGCGCAGATGCTGGGGACGGGAACGCTGGTAGCTTGCGACCGCAGCGCCACGCGCCTCCACACTTTGGCCAAGCTCTTGCCGGAGTGGGTGCCGGCGGACGTTCGCCTGTCGATGGTGCGGCTGGACGCCACAGGCCCGCTTCCCTTCAGTGTGAAATTTGATCGAATCTTGCTGGACGCACCGTGCTCGGGCACGGGGACGCTGGCGCGCAATCCGGAAATCAAATGGCGCCTTGCCCCGGAGGACATCACCCGCCTGGCCGCGTTGCAGGCCACGATGTTGCGGAATGCGCTCCGGGCGCTCGCGAGCGGAGGGCGATTGGTTTATGCCACCTGCTCGCTTGAGCCGGAGGAAAACGCCGGCGTGGTGGAGAAGGTTCTTAGCGAGCAGCCCGCCTATCGAATTCTTACGGAATCCGAACTTGCCCTGAAGCATCCGCGGCAAATTCCGTTTTTTGATTCTCAGGGGTATTTTTGTACTCGTCCCGACCGTCACCCGATGGATGGATTCAATGGCGCGGTGATTGTCCACAAGGAATAACCCGCCGCCGTGCGGAGAAGTGGATACCCCAAAATTCCCCAAGTATTTCCAAAAGTGGGGGCGCGAGACTGCCCGTCAACATCTGCCGTGAGAAGTCGATTTCAGTGTTGGGTGATGCGGCGCGATTTAATTTCCGCGATGTGATCTTTCAATCGCCCGACAACTTCCTCTTCCTTCCCTTCTGCGATCTCATTATTGACCTCGTTCAGGGCGAAATGGACGATATCGTGGTGGTGGACTTCTTCCGGGGCAAGCTCCGTGCTGAAGCGCAGCCAAAGCTTATGGAGTAAATCGATCTCCTTGGGTGTGAGGTGGGGGGCGTGAGGGCCGAGGTAGAAGACTTCTTCAAGCCCGTCAGGGGTATGGATTTCCAGGGCGAGATGGGGTTTGGGGTCAGGCAGTTTTTCCCAGGCAAGTCCGGCATAACGCGCTTCCTCGGCCACCGCCATCCTGGCGGAAGATCCCAAGACAATGGTGGAAGATTGCAGAGACTGTGCGGAGCGCAGGATGCCATCCCAGATCTCCGTGGCGGCGGCCACCGACAAATGAATGCTCTTGCCCTCGTGTTCCGCCAGGGCAAGTGCGCGCGTGAACAAGTACTGTTCCGTGGCACTAAAGAGTTGTTCCGGCACCAGATCACTGGAGCCGGAGGCAGCACGTTGCAGGACGCGGATGTGCAGGACCGCCACATCCTGCCGGGCAGTATTGACACGCCGGAGCGCGGCCTTAAGGTGGTAGAGGGTGTGGTAGTCTCGCACCAGTACCAGGATGTTATCTTTCCGGACTCCCACGGCCTTGGGGGTGAGTTCCTCCCCGGGGACGAGATGGAATTGGTCGAGTTCCTGGTGAACCCCCTGGCGCGAACGGGTGATCTTTTCGGAAATCGTGAAAACGGCGAAGAGGACAATTGTAAAAGCAACTCCGGAGATGGTGGCAACCTGCTTGGTGAGAAGATTGACCAAGGCAACACCGAGAAGCACCAGGGTAATGAGCCCGAGTCCGACGGGAATTTCCCGCCCCGCGATATGGAAATTCAAGGGGACACGGTACTCGCGCTTGCCCGGTTCTTTGAACCGCAGCACCAGGACCGCCAGTCCCTTCATGACAAAGCTCCAAATGACGCCAAAGGCGTAAGCCTCGCCCAGAAGGTAAACGTCGCCGCGGCTGAGTAGAATTGTCACAATTTGCAGGCCCACCACCATATCGATAATGCGATAGGAGGTGCCAAAACGCGGGTGCGGCCGCCGGAACCAGTCGGAAAGAACGCCATCCTCGGACACCCGGTTCAGAACCCCGTTGGAACCTACGATGGCAGTGTTTACAGCGCCGGCGAGAATCAGGACGCCCACAATAACCACGAATCCGTGGAACACCAGGCGAAGCATCAGGGGCCCGGCCATGTTCATCGCCAGTCCGCCAATGAGGTTATCAAAAAAGTTCTTGCGCACCCCATCGGGAATGATCATGACCGCGAAGAAGGAAACCAGCGAAGTAAAAATCATGCTGTAGATGAAGATGACCAAGCCGGCTTTTTTCAGGTTGGGCAGCTTGGGATGCTGGATTTCGCGGTAAACCTGGGCAAGAGATTCCTCGCCGCTCATGGCCAGAATGGAATGTCCGAGGCCGATGAAAATTCCCAGCAAACCGATAGTATGGGGAAGGCGGCTGCGGCTCAGCCATCCTAACGCGTCGGGGGCAAAATGCAGATGCGCCAGGGTAGGGGGAGGAGGAAGGTGCGCCCCGCGAACCCAGATCGTGTAACTACACCATCCGATCAAGAGCAGCACCATCACCGTGGTGAACTGCATGATGCGCAGTGCCTTTTCGCTGGATTCCGGAATTCCCTTGACGTTTTCCCACCAGAAATAAAGCGTGACAAAAATGGCGAAGGTCGCGGCCGTCGCGTTAACAGGCAGAACGACGGCGATGTGCAGGTAGCTCAGAACTTCATTCAGGAAGCCCACCAGGTATTGGCCGGCCGACACGCCGCTGATGGGGCCGGTCAAAACATAATCGAACATCAGGGCGGAGACGGAGAACTTGGCGAGCGTCCCTCCCATGGCTTCCTTCACCACCCGGTAGACGCCGCCCCGCACGAACATGCTGCAGCTCTCAACATAGATGGCGCGCACCGCATATGAAAACAGCATGACGGCGAGGATGAACCAGGGGGCGGATTTTCCCACGGCCTGTTCCGCAATGCCGCCGGCGTAATAAGCCGACGAGGCCAGATCGTTCAAGACAATGGCGGCAGCTCGCCAGAAGGTAATGAAAGTGAGCATGGCGGTGGTTGCCACCATGACTCGCGGAAGAGATGGAGTACTGGCGCGGGGCCCTGATTGATGTGCTGAGCTATTCTCCATCTTGAATGGTCGGGCTGGTCAGAGTGCGTGAAAAAACCATAAAGATATCGTAAAGAAATCATAAATATATTCGCACAAGAGTCCGATACCTGTAAATGACTTGTCGTGTGCTGACAATACCGGCGTCACATGAGATCTGTAACTCATTGTAAACAGGTAAAGACACTGATGGCTTTGGGGACTCAATTCCATTTTTGGAAATGGATGCCTTCGTTCGCGTTACCTTCCGGATTGAAGGAGGGAGAGAACCTGCCGGCAGCGAATGCAGCTTAATTGT
>CAVSSA010000006.1:0-70678 GCA_963730515.1 uncultured Acidobacteriota bacterium
GACGCATTGTTGTCCACCGAGCGCCGCCTGGTAGGGCAGCCCCAGGTGCTCACCGTTGTACTTGGGTTCGATGTAGACGTGGTGGCGCGTCGAACCCGCCAACTCCCGCACCTTCTCGGGGTCGGCAATCCAGGTGCGGATGTAGACGTTCAAGCTGTCGGGCAACTGCGCGAGGGCCGCAAGGTACGTCTTCTTATAAAAATCCTCGGGCTGGCCGGATTCCCCCACCCGGAAACCGAACATCCACAATTCCGGCACCTGCCGCAGAAAGCTGAGCACCGCCTGGCGCGTGTATTCCTCGACGCGGGAGTTATCGAGGTACGTTTGCGGGCGCGCAACCCACCGCTCATCCACGCCCCACGTGCGGGTTTTCCACGAGCCGATGGGCGCGGTGGCCTCATAGTTCATATAGGCCACCTTGATGCCACGGTCGGCGGCCATGCGGATGATCTGGCGGAAGCGCTCGAGATTCCGGGCGGCCCTTTCCGGCCCCACTCCCACCTGGGGGAAATCCGGCAAGCTTACAAAGTAGGCAAAGCCGTTGGGAAAAGTCAGCGTGACCGCGTCGAGCGGCCCGTGGATGTCCAGAAGGTTATATCGATCCCGGCCATCATGCCGAGATAGCCCTGCCAATAATCATCCGACCAGAACGCTCCATCGGGGTTATCGATATCCTGGGTGGTGAGGAACATGTTGACGCCGCGCACGGTGAGGTACGGGGACTTGGTGGCGGCGTGGATTTCGCCGAAGTAGCGGGCCGTCGCCGCCTCATCCACTTGCTCCGCCAGATCCATGGCGCCATACATCGCGCCCACCGCATCGCTGCCCTCAACAATGATCTTCCGGGGTAAGACCACAGAAAGTGCATAGGACTCCGGGCCGGAGGGGGCAGGAGTGGCTGGGGAGCCCAACAATTCGCGGTCCCCAGCCGTGCCGATCATCACCTGAACGCCCTGGTCAGACGGCCCCTTCGCAACACTCACGTGTATTCCTTTCCCCACCAGGACACTTTGCAATTCATCAATGCCGAAGGTAATGGGCGCCGCAGCATGCGGTGATACGACGATGGTGGTGCTATCCCCTTCCGCCCGGCAGGGGGTGGGACAGATCAAAACAGTTAATACGATCGCCGCAATCAGAATTTGCGATACGGTTCGCAATCTTAGATATGTGCGTTGCAACATGGCGCCTCTCTCCCCGACCTCCCGAGCCTGAAGCCTGTGCCCGGCAGCCTAACACTTCTGCGCCCCTTCCTGCAAAGCGTAATGAGACTTGCGTAATGGGACTTGACCGTAGGTGCTCGCCCCGGCGAGACATGCGACCCATAATCGCTGAGACAAAACTTGGAGAAGGCTTGCTCTCCCCTCTTGAATGGGAAAAGAGGATTCACCACAGAGTCACAGAGGCTCACAGAGAACAGCCACAGAGAAGAACTACGGGTCAATTCAACTTCTCTGTGAGCCTCTGTGACTCTGTGGTGAATCCTCTCTTCCATGCGCACAAGGGTTGCTCCTCCCGCCGTTGCCAACCCCCTTGACGCTTTCTGTCTCAGGCGCTAACGTGAAGTTTCGCCATGTTGACCAACCCAACGCATCCCCTGGGGGCACTGCGCATTCTGGAAAGAAAGGCCCCCAGCGCGCCTCCCCTTGCTGACCTGTCAAAGGAGTTAACACGCGAACTCGCGGGACTGGCCTTGCCGGCCGGCGCCCTGCTCGACAAACGCGTTGCCGTGGCGGTCGGCAGCCGCGGCATTGCCGGTATTGATATTCTGGCCCGGGAAGTCTGCCGCTGGCTCCAGAGCCAGGGCGGGCGGCCTTTTGTCTTTCCCGCCATGGGCAGCCACGGCGGCGCGACGGCAGAAGGGCAAAGGAAAATCCTCGAGCATTACGGCCTCACCCCGGAATTCCTGGGGGCCGACCTGCTTTCTTCCATGGAAACCGTTTCCCTGGGAGCGACTGCGGAAGGGTTCGAGGTTTACATGGACCGTCTCGCCTGGGAGTCCGATGGGGTGGTGGTGTTGAACCGCGTCAAGCCCCACACCATTTTTTCCGGCAAGATTGAAAGTGGGTTGCTGAAGATACTGGCGGTGGGCATGGGAAAAGCCGCGGGCGCCCTCGAATGTCACAATCGGAGCTGGAAGTTTGGATTCGAAAAAGTCATTCGCGCCATGTCCGCGAAGGTGCTGGCGCCTGGAAAAATTCTGGCGGGCATTGCGGTGATGGAAAATGAATTTCATCAGGTCGCCGCGCTGCGCGCCGCTTGCGCCGCGGGCATCGCCGCCCTGGATGAATCCTGTCTCGAAAGTGCCCGGCAGTGGGTGGCGCGAATCCCTTTCCCCAAGATCGATCTGCTGATCGTCGAGGAACTGGGCAAGAACATTAGCGGCACCGGGATGGACACCAAGGTGATCGGCCGCGGCGTGCAGGTTCAACCCGGCGAGGCGCCGCAGATCCGTTTCATCTACGTTCGGGACCTCACTGCGGAAAGCGGCGGCAATGCGCTGGGGGTGGGCCTGGCGGACGCCATCCACGAGCGCCTTTACCACAAGATTGATATCCAAAAGATGTATGCCAACGCTCGAACCTCCATGAATACCCCTATGCCGCGCATCCCCATGTTTTTGCCGTCCGACCAGCAGGCGCTCGAATGGCTTCTGGGGGCGCTGGGCAGTCCGGAACCGGCGGAGCAGCGCGTGGCGTGGATTCGTAACACGCTTGACCTCGACCGCATCGCCGTCTCCGAGTTGCTGGCGAACGAAGCTGCGGCGCTGGCGGGCTGGCAGCTTCTCCCGGAGCGGTTCACCCCCGGTTTCGACGGCCGCGGGGACTTTCAACCCGTCAGTTTGCAGACGCAGAGCAAGTTCCATCCTTGACTCCCGCCCAGGGGGGCCTCAAAATAAAAGATTCGACAGGGAAAATTCTTCTTCCGAGTGGAACTGCCCGTTCGCCATAGCCCATGCGCCTACCGCATCGCACCATCGAGCATCTTCGGCGGCTGATCGGCCCAAGCTTCAGCGTGTTCGTGTCCCTATGGTTCGCACTTCCGGCCTATGCCCAAACCTCCTCCGCCCGCGTCAATTGCGAGTCCATTTCCAGCGCAATCCTTGAGCGGGCAGTGGAGTATTGTGTGGCGCTCCCTCCCGGCTACGAAAAGGGCGCCGACCGCTACCCGGTGCTTTACTTCCTGCACGGCCTCTTCGAGGATGCGCGGAGCTGGAGTGAACACAGCGGGCTGCTGACCTGGGACAGCTTAATGAGCGAGGGTAAGATCGGCAAATTCATCGTCGTCATGCCGGATGGCGGCAAGAGTTTCTACGTCAATTCCTTTGACGGCCATGAGCGTTACGAGGATTTCTTCATCCGGGAATTCATCCCTGCAATTGACCACAAGTATCGGACGATTGCAAGTCGAGAGGCCCGCGGAATCAGCGGCCTCTCCATGGGGGGCTATGGCGCGCTGCACCTCGCCATGAAGCATCCGGACGTGTTCGGATCCGCCAGCGCCCACAGCGCAGCCCTGATTGCAAAATTTCCGACCCCCCTTCCCACGGAGGGCCGCTGGGGATTCTACGCGCATGTCCTGGAGGAACCCTTTGGAGCGCCTTTGAACGAAGCTTATTTCGACGCCAATAACCCCTTGACACTCGCCGAGCATCCCGAGCGGTTTGCCAACTTGAAGCTCTACTTCGACTGCGGCGATCAGGACCGCTACGGTTTCGACACCGGCGCCAAAGAGTTGGACGCGATTCTGACTTCTAAGCATTTTCCCCACCAGTTCGTTTTGCGCCCCGGCAACCATGGCTGGAGCTATTTGGATGAATACCTGCACTTCTCCCTCGAGTTCCACTCGGAAGTCTTCCGCCAAGCGGAGGAGACACTGGCGGGAAAGAAGCGAGGCCTGCCGTGAGAATCTGCCTGTGCGCCATCCTGTTGCTCGCATCACTCGCGGCGGGAAGCGTTCCTGGATATGCGTCCGCCGAGGCGGAGGGGCGCGTGCTCGATTACATCCGCACGCACCTTCAGCCCGGCGAACCCCTGCGGGTGACCGATCTTTATAACCGGGTATTTACCCAACCGGACGAGCGCCAGGCCCTTAACAAACTTTATAATGCTTTCTTCCGTATTCCGCTTTTTGTCGCCAACTACCAGGAAAAGTTCAAGTCGCCTCCCTCGCTCACCGTAATTGCCGAGCAATTTGACCTGCGCTCGCGGGCCGACGCGGAGGTGCTGCTGCGGGTCATGGAATCCGATCCCCGGGTTCCACCTTTCCTCACCCGTGATCCGAAAACCGGCGAAATCACCCATGTGGATGTGGAAAGGATCAAGGCCGATCCGAACTTCGGCCGGGCTCTCGAGCGCCAGATCGGCGGCTGGGAGGGCAGACCCGCTCCCGATTTCACCCTGGCGCGCCTGGGGGGCGGAGATCTTCATCTCGCCGCCTTGCAGGGCAAGGTTCTGCTGCTGGAAGTCTGGTTCACCGGTTGTCCGCCCTGCATGCAGGAAGCGCCCGTGCTCGAGTCCCTCGACCGGGATCTCGCTTCACGCGGTCTGGTGATTGTGGGCGCCAACGACGACCGCAACCTGGGCCTCGATTACGACGATTCGGTACGGCAACGATATCTTCAGGAACACCACATTTCCTATCCCATAGTGAACTGGACAAAGGAAAGCGACCAGGCGTATGGCGGCATCTCGATTTTCCCCACGCTTTTCCTGGTGGATCGAAAAGGCGTCATCCGCGGCCATTGGATCGGGTACGCCCCCCCCGAATCTCTCCGCGCGGCCCTGCTGGGAGTCTTGAGCGAGAAGTGACAGGCCGAAGTATAATGCCAGATGAAGACTGCAAGAACTTTGTCGCCGGGTTGACGGGTAAACCACGGGGTGCATAGCTACAACCGGGAATCCAGATTGCCGACCGCAAATCCTCCGCGCCTCTTCGCGAGCCGCAGCGGCCCCGCCCTCCGGGGCGGCAGAGCGGCCCATGGGCTTATCTTCGTCGCCTTGCTGCTGGGCTGTTGGGGTGGTGAATGCGCTGCGCAGAACGCCCCCGCGCTCTGGGGGCGGCCGGTTTTGAGTGTGCACCTCCAATGCGACGCTAATCTCAAGCTGGAAAATTTCCCCGGCGCCGTCACCCAAAAGATCGGCGAGCCGCTTGACGCCGCCAGGATTTCCGAAAGCCTCAAACGGCTGTACGCTACGGGTAAATTCGCGGAACTGCGCGCGGAGGGCGCCCCCGAGGGCGATGGGGTCTCCCTGACCTTTGTTTCCCGCGCCCAATATTTCGTGGGGATTGTAACTGCCGAGGGCAACACCGGTTCGGTTGAGCCCCGCGCCCTCTCCACCGCCTCGCGCCTGCACCTGGGCCAACCCCTTCTCGGCGAGGATGTGCAAGCTGCGCACAAACGCCTCACGGATCTGATGCGGGCCAATGGCTACTACCGGTCGAGCATCACGGACGAAATCGAACGTGACCCTGACACCCTGGAAGCGAGCGTACGCTTCGTCATCAAGGCAGGGATTCCTGCCCGGGTGAGCGCGGTGCAATTCCTGGACGACGCGGGGTTTCCCCCGGCGCAATTGATGAAAATTTCCGGCTGGCATCCCCACCTGATTCTGACGGCGACGCGCGTCGAGCACGGCCTGTACCGGCTGCACCAGTTCTACGTATCCCATGGCCGCCTTCAGGCCAACGTCAACGTCCAGCAAAGGGTGTACGACGAAAAGACCAATACCGAGAAATTAGTGGTGAAGGCGGAGGGCGGGCCGCTGCTCCACGTGCGCGTGCAGGGGGCGTCAATTTCGTCGTCGCAGCTTCAAAACCTGCTGCCCCTGTATCATGATGGCGTGGCCGACGACCAGGCCCTCGCCCACAGTGAGAAGTTGCTGCAAGGATATTATCAACAGAAGGGTTATTTCTTTGCCGCGGTCAAGGCCGCGCGCGTCGAGCGCCAGGCCCCTCAGCCGCACACCGAGGTTCTCTTTCGAGTCACCCTGGGGCGGCACGGTGACTTCGCCGGCTTCGGAGTGAAGGGCAATAGCGCCATCCCCACCACCCAACTGCTTGCCACCATCGCCCCGCCCGCCGAGGGATTGCTTCCGCCCAGGCCCACATACAGCGACGAACTGGCGGACCAGAAGGCGGCGACCCTGCTGGCTCTCTACCAGTCGCGCGGCTATCTTGACGCCCGCGTCACTCCCGAAATTAACGACAGTTTTGGGGGAATTCCCGGACGGCGATATGTGACCATGGTCATTGAAGAAGGCGCGCGCACCACCGTGCACCTGCTCACCCTGTTGGGAATCGATGCCGCCAATGAAAACAAGCTCTGGCCGGCGCTGGTCAGCAAGCCTTCGATGCCCTATTCGCTGGAAGGCGCGCACTCCGACCGCGACCGCATCCTCGATTATCTGGCGGACCACGGGTACACCCATGCCGCGGCCAGTTGGCGCGCCACGCCGGCCAAACTCCCCCATCAGGTGGATTTGGAATTTCAGATTGAGCCCGGCGTGCAGGATCACATTCAGCACATCGTGATTCTGGGTAACGAGCACGTTCGCCGCGCCCTGGTGAATCGTGAACTGCTCATTCACGACGGGGAACCCGTCAATCAAGATGCGGTGCTCGAATCCCAGCGGCGGCTCTATGAACTGGGAATCTTTAACCAGGTGCAGATTACACCGCAGGATCAACCGGCTTCCGACACAGGGAAAACCGTACTGGTGGGCCTGGAGGAATCCCGCCGCTGGATCCTGGGTTATGGCGGGGGCTTTGAAGTCCAGAAGCTGGGCAGCAATGAACCGCAAGGGCAGTACAAGGCGAGCCCGCGCTTGTCGCTCAGCCTCACCCGGTTGGACGTGGGCGGGCGCGGCCAGACCTTCAGCATGGGCGGGCGACTTTCCAATATCGATACCGGCGCAAACGTGGGTTATTTGATTCCCCGCCTGTTCAATCGCGACGACCTCAGTTTGCGCATCAACGGCCTGGTGGATCGCTCGCGCGACGTCCTGACCTTCACGGCCGACCGCAAGGAAGCTTCCGTGAGCGTGGAGAAGCGCTTCAGCGCCTCCACCCTGCTGATCGGGCAGTACGACTTCCGCCGGGTGGAAGCCCTCGATATTTCCAGTAAAATCTCCGCGCAGGAGATTCCCCTGCTCAGCCAGCCGGCCCTGGTGGGAATGCTGGGGGGGAGTTTTGTTGAGGATCACCGCGACGACCCCTCGGACGCCACGCGGGGCGCCTACACGCTGATCAATGCGGGAGTTTCCTGGCGGGATTTCGGATCCCAGGCGAACTTCCTGCGCTTCACGGGTCAGAATTCCACTTATTACGCCCTGGGCTCCCACGTGGTTTTCGCGCGCAAAACCCAGTTCGGCGTGGTGTCGCCGTATGGAGCCCTCTACAAAATTACCGTCCCCGCCACCAGCACGCAGCCGGCCGAGGTCATCTTCACGGATTCCATCCCCTTGCCGGAACGCTTTTTCATGGGGGGCAGCGAATCCATGCGCGGATTTTCCATTAATCAGGCCGGCCCCCGCGACCCCGACACCGGGTATCCCATCGGGGGAAATGCGCTCTTCTTCAACTCGTTCGAATTGCGAACGTTCTTTGCACAGCGGCGCATGGGGGTGGTGCTTTTCGAGGATGCCGGCAATGTCTACTCCACGATTCGCCGCATGCGGATCTTCAAATTCGATCAGTCCTCGCCTTCCGATTTCGATTACACCAGCCAGGCGGTGGGGATAGGCTTTCGTTACAAAACCCCCGTGGGACCTCTCCGGTTTGACGTGGGTTACAATCTCAACCCTCCACGCTATAACGTGATTACCACGACGAACGGCGTGGAAAACACCGAGGTGGAACGATTATCACACGTGCAGTTTTTTCTGAGCATCGGTCAAAGCTTCTGATTCTTGCGGCCCTGGCTGGGGTCATGGCGGCCGGCGGCCTGGTCGCGGCCCCCGCGCAAACCCTGGATCGCGTCGTCGCCTCCATCGGCGATGTGGCGATTACGGCCAGCGACGTGGAGCAGGAGTATCGGCTGGAGCAATTCTCGAATGCCGAATGGCCTCCGCCCCCGCCAACTTCCGCCGCCCTCGCGAGCGCCCGCGAGCATCTTATCTACCAGGAGCTCCTGACCCGCGAGGAGAATCCGGGCGCCGCTGAAAAAGCGGAGAGCGCGAAGTTCGCAGAAGAGCGGCTGGCAGCGCTGCGCAAGGAATTTGGCCAAACGCCGAAATTCCAGCGCGCGATCGAGGAACTGGGAATGAATGAAAGCGAACTGCTGGCCCGCATCGCGCAACAGGAACTCATGTTGCACCTGATTGATCAACGCCTGCGCCCCGCCGCTTCGCCCAGTGATGATGCGGTCGCGGAATATTATCGTTCGACCTTCGTTCCGCAATTCCAAAAGAGCAACCCGGGGGCGCGGGCCCCGGCTCTCACCGAGGTGGATGATCAGATCCGGGAGGTCCTCATTCAGAAACGCATCAACGAATTGCTGGATGAATGGATCGAAGAGCTGAAGCCCACTGCCCATGTGCAGATTCACTCGTTCTAAGGGATTCGTTGTTAGGTGTCAGGTGTCAGGTTCCAGAGGCCGAAAATCGAAAGGCAATTTCGATTTTCGAATTTCGCGTTTCGAGTTTCGAATTTCGTCCTTAAGAGGTCCCTACGCGCTGGAAAGTATCCAAACCGGTTCGCCTCGCGATCTACCTGGTGGAAAGCCTGCTGGCGGTGGCGCTCGCCTCGCTGATCATCATGAGCAGCGCATGGTTCCAGCGGTTCCTGGAGCGCCGGGTCATCGCCGGCATGGAAAGCCTCACGGGCTGCCGCGTGGAAATCGGACACTTCCGCTTTAAGCCCTGGCTTTTCCAGATGACCCTGCAAAAACTTGTGCTCCACGGCCTGGAAGCCCCTGGTGATTCACCCCTGGTTTCCGTGGGTGACATGGAAGTGGGCCTGAGCCCCGGACAATTCCTGCACCCGCGACTGCGACTGCGCTACGTGGATATTAACGGTCTCCAGGTGCACGTCCGGACCAACCCCCAGGGCGTATCGAACCTTCCTGTCCCCCGGCAGCGAACTTCCCCCCGGGAGGGCCTGGCAGGGTTAATGGACCTCTCCATTCGACGCCTGACCCTTGCGCATTCCGCCCTCTTCTGGAACGATCAAAGCCAACCGGTCGAGCTGGACGCCCGGGATTTAGCAGTTCTGCTCCGTCTCGCGCGGGGCCGCTACGATGGGGCGATTTCCTCTTCCGCCATTGCCGTGCGGTCATCCCGGTGGTCCTCTCCGCCCATTAAATTTAATGGCCGCTTTGAGCTCTCCCCCGCCAGCCTGGTCTTTTCCTCGTTTGCGTGGCAGGCTCAAGGAACGGCTGGACAGGCCTATTTCACCATCACCCTTCATCCCCAGTGGCGGGTTTCCGGATCGTTTCACGCCTCGGCGGAACTCCCTGCCCTGGCCGGCATTCTCCACGCTCCGGAATTGCGGGCCGGCACCCTGCAAATTGAGGGGCTGGCCACTTATGAGGGCGGAATGATCACCGCGCAAGGCCGCGCCCAGGCGCGCCGGGTGGCCATCCTTACGCCCACCTTCCCTGCCCTGCTCCTGGAAGCCTCCACCAGCTACGTTGTGAACGAAAACCAGCTCGATCTCACCAATCTCCTGGTTTCGGTCTGGGGAGGCACGATGCAGGGGAGGTTGCAGGCGAATTTTCAGCATGCGCCTGCCCAGTTTCACTTGAGCTCGCAGCTTCATCAGGTGCGGCTGGATAACCTCCTGCGCTCCCCGGGCCCGCCGCCTCTTCTGGCCCCTCCCCTTCATTTCGCTTCGGCAGCCGATGGCGCCCTCAGTGCCACATGGTCAGGACGGGGGGAAAACCTGCACGCGGATTTTGATCTCGCCTTGCAAGCCCCGCTGCGGCCGCCCCCCAGCGTGCTGCCGGTCAGTGGCCGGGCTCGCGGCGCACTTGAAGACGGCCGCGGCCTGACCGTCCACCTCGCCGATTCTGAATTTCGGACGCCGCATTCCACCATTACCGCGCACGGGACGCTTGCCCAGAAGATTTCCTCCCCCGCTACGGCGGAACCGCTGGCGATCACCATCGTTACGGACAACTTCGAAGAATGGCGTCCCTTCTTCCAAACCTCGGTTACCGCCCCCTCTGAAATCCCTTTGGAACTGAAGTCGCGGGCGGAATTTTCCGGGCAGCTCAGCGGAAGCTACGAGGCGCCGGTTCTTAGCGGACGCGTCAATCTGGGCCAGTTCCGGTTTCAGGGTCTTCCCTGGGACCGTCTGACCGCCACCATCACCCTCGGTCCCGGGTTCGTGCAGATTTCCGATGGGCGCGTCGAGCATGATAAGAGTTCCCTGGAACTGGACTCCTCCGCCCAACTGGATCATTGGCAATTAACGCCCGCTTCCATAGTGCATCTATCCGCCCGGGCGCAGCACACCCCCATCGAGGGCCTGGAATCCGTCATCAGCCTGAACCTCCCTCTTCGCGGGCTCATCAGCGGCCACGTGGACATTGAGGGCGCCACATCGAATCTGGGAGGCTCGGGTGCGCTGCGGATTGAAGCCGGCGCCTTGGCGGATGAGCCGTTTGATTCCTTGTCCACCGAGTTGCGGGTGACGCACTCGATTTGGAAGTTGCAAAACATCGTGTTGACCAAGAATCATGGGCGAATGAGCGGCGAGGCCATGGTGGAACCCGGGCGCCGTTTTGCCTCCGGGCGCCTCGCCGGGACCAATTTTCACCTGGCGGACATCCACCGGTTGCCAGTCACCGCTTCCCTGGCATTTCCCAAGGGCCAACTGGACGGCAACCTGAGCTTTGAGGCGAGCGGCCAGGGAACCCCGGAGAATTTTCATCTGCAAAGTTCGTGGCGGATTGGCAATTTGCGCCTCGCGGGGACTCCCCTGGGCGACTCCCACGGTACGCTGACGGGCGAAGGCAACCAGTTAAAACTCTTGGGCGAGGAGGAAAGTCCGGGCGGGAATTTACACTTCAGCGCGCAAGCCACCGCCCAGGGCGATTGGCCCATGGAGGCGGAGGGCGAGTACTCCAACCTGCGTGCCGACCCCTGGATTCGTGCCTTCTTTAATCGTGAATTCGCGGCGGAAGTGACCCTGGCCGGCTCCTTCCAGGCCCGCGGCCCTTTGCGCATGCCCGCCAAAATCGATTTCCAATCTCACGCCACCGGCCTGGAAGTGGACTTTCCCAGCATCCAGTGGCGGAACGCCCAGCCCGTCGATGTGCGATACGCGGAGGGAAGGCTGACCCTTGACCGGTTTGTCATGCAGGGACCTTCCACCAAGCTGGAAATTGCCGGGGCAGTGGATTTGACCCGCGGCGTGGTGCTGGCGCTGTCGGCGGAGGGCACCGCCAATGCTTCGTTGCTGACCGTTTTCGATCCCAAGATTGAGGCCACGGGCCGCTCCACCCTGCACTTACGACTGACCGGCACGCCGGCGCGCCCCCTGATGACCGGGATGATGGAAATTCAGGATGTGAGCCTGGATTACAGCGGCCTGCCGTTCCGTTTCACCAGCCTGCAAGGGACGATTCGCCTGGAGGGCGAGCGCGCCGTCATCAGCTCCCTGCGCGGTACTTGTGGCGGAGGCAATGTCGGCCTCAGCGGGTTCGTCACCCTGGTGCAAAGCCCCCGCTACGAAGTGCGCGCCGACCTCAGCCAGGTCCGCGTGCGCTATCCCACCAGTTTCACCTCCGTGCTCGATGGCCATCTGCGGCTGGCAGGAGGCGTGGAAAGCGCGCAATTGCAGGGCGAGCTGGTGGTTCGCCAGATGGTTCTCAATCAAAACATTAATTTCATCGCGAAGATTATTGAATCTTCAAATTCCCTGATCGAGGCGCCCCCCGCCGTCGAATCACCCGTCGCCTCCATGGTCCGCCTGAACGTTCACGTCACCTCCGCGCCCCCGGTGCAGGTGCAGACGCCCAATTTCCGCCTGGTGGGCGATTTCGACATCCGCCTTCAGGGCACGGTGGCGAATCCCGTGCAGGTGGGAAGCATCCATTTCCTGCGCGGCGAATCCGTCTTCCGGAGCAATCGCTACACGCTGGTGCGCGGCGACTTGAACATGACCAACCCCTTCCGCACGCAAGCCTACCTGGACCTGGAAGCCGAGACGCACGTGCAGAGCTATGATCTGACCATCGACATCACCGGACCGCTCGACCGGCTGAAGTTTTCCTATCGCTCCGACCCGCCCCTGGCAAATACCGATATCATTTCCCTCCTCGCGCTCGGCTATGTGAAGCAGGAGCAGGCCTTCTCGACCGCCGGGGGGAATCCCGCCGCCACCGTCGGCGCCTCCGCCCTGCTCTCGGAAGCTCTCTCCAGCCAAACCACCAGCCGCATTCAGCACCTGTTCGGAGTGAGCCGAATCAAGATTGACCCCAACGTGGCGGTGCCCGGCTATGGCTCGGGCGCCCGCGTGACCGTCGAGCAGCAGGTTTCCCACGACCTCACCCTCACCTATGTCACCGACACTTCCTATTCCCAATACCGCATCATCCAGTTTGAATGGAATATCAACGACAACGTTTCGGTGCTGGGAGTCCGCGACCAGAACGGAGTTTTCGGAATTGAATTCCGCTTCCGCCGGCGGTTCAAGTGATGCGTCGTTCTTCACCTAGCCGCACTGCCCACTGAATGTTATACTGGTTGGGTTGCCGCGAATCAGAATGGTGCGCCGGGGGCGTTGCTCCGGGGCGCAAAAGCGGCGCGAAGCCACGGAGAGGTGTCCGAGTGGCTGAAGGAGCACGCTTGGAAAGCGTGTTCACGAGCAATCGTGACGTGGGTTCGAATCCCACCCTCTCCGCCAGATTAATAGCTTACTAGTTAATACCGTTCAGGCACCATTTTCCAATTGTGCATATAGTCGCCTACCGGACCTGTAACCCTCATGGTCCAAGGTGGGTTCAAGACCATAGATCCGACCTTGTCGCCAAGGGCGCCGGCGTTCTTATGCCGGCGTCCATACACTCTGATACAAAGTTGCATTCATAAAGATACTAATATAAACTCCTTCCGATTATTTTTACGCGGAGGGAGAAATGCGACCACCTCGACCTTTTCCAGAAGGAACGCTCGAGCGGTTACAACAGGGGTTGAAGGAAGCGCGCAACAAGGCCGAATTTCAGCGGGTGCAGTGTTTGTGGCTGCGAGCGGCGTTGGGGTTAAACGCCAATCAAGTTGCCCAAGCCCTGGGATGGCGACCGACCTCGGTGCGGCGTCTGCAGGCCCAATACTGGCGGCAAGGCGAAGCGCTCTGGCAGCGCCGGGGGCGCGGAGGGCGACGCCACCAGAACCTGCCTGTGGCGGAAGAGGCCCAACTGTTGGCAGGATTTCTGCAGCGCGCCGAACGCGGTGGGTTGTTGGAGGTGAGCCGGGTGCAACAGGCCTATGAACAGGCGGTGGGCCATGCCGTGCCGAAATCGACGGTTTACCGCATGCTGGCCCGGCACGGCTGGCGCAAGTTAGCTCCGCGGCCTCGCCATCCCCAGGCCGACCTCGCCCGCCAACAGACTTTTAAAAAAACTCCCCGCGACCGTTGAGGAGCATCGCCTCGCCGGGCGATCCCTGCGCTTGATGTTCCAGGATGAGGCGCGGTTTGGACGCATCAATGATCCCCGGCGCTGCTGGGCGCCGCGCGGCGTGCGTCCCCAGGTCTGCGCCCGCATCGTGCGCGAGTACACCTATGTTTTCGCCGCCGTCAGCCCGCATGACGGTACGCTCGATACCTTGGTCCTACCCGAGGTGAATGCCCTGACGATGTCCTTGTTCCTGGCCGAAGTCGCCCGGCGTCACCCCCAGGAATTCATCCTGATGGTGCTGGACGGTGCGGGGTGGCACCGCGCCAAGGATTTGCAGATCCCGGAGAATATGCGGCTGCTCCCCTTGCCGCCCTACAGTCCGCAGCTCAACCCGGTGGAGCATGTCTGGGAGGATATCCGGGAAAAGTGGTTCCCCAACCTTGTCTTCGACAGCCTGCGGGCGGTGGAGGATCGTTTGGTTGAAGCGCTGGCGAGTCTTGAAAATGACCCGCAACGAGTGGCCCGAGTCGCCGGATTCGATTGGATCATTAGTATTCCGATGAAGGCTAATTAGTATGAGTTCTCCAGGAGGGTGCCTTTGGCCCCCCTCCAATCAAACCGGTCCCCGGGGAGAAGCGCCTGTTTGAGCTCGGGCCACTGAGTCTAGCTCCATCTTAAATGTCTTGACGGCCTTCCCTCGCGGAACATTATTTATTCCGCGATGCAAACTGTTGCATTTTCCCACCGGCATCGTTAGACTCGCGATAATAGAGTTGGCATCCAGATTACAAGAAAGGATCGGTTGCATGGGAGAAGCGGTGTATCCGCCCGGACCCAAGTCCGTGTGGGTAGCTTACTACCATTTGTACCGTGACCCGTTTCGGTTTTTGACCCGGGCGGTACGCAAATATGGAGATATCGCCCACCTCCAGGCGGGGCAGCGTCACGACTATTTGATTAACCACCCGGATTACATCAAAGCCGTTCTGTCCGCTGGTGAGGATGTCATGTTGCGGTCCTTTCCGAGGCCCTTGAAACGGCTTTTGGGAAACGGTCTTCTGACCATCCAGGGAGATGCGCACCGGTGCGAAAGGCGGTTGCTGCAGCCGATGTTCCATCAGAATCAGATAGCGCGCTACGCCCGTTTGATCACGGAACAGAGCACCAGCTTCAGTGCGCGCTGGCGCGACGGCCAGTCGCTCGATATTTCAGCCGAAATGTTACATCTGACCATGCTGATCATCATGCATACCTTGGTCAGTCTGGATATCGAGGACCAGGCGGAGAAAATTGGACAATTGCTGAGCGCGGTTCTGGAGATGACCTACCGGTATCGCGTCCCGTATCTGGATAAGCTGTTCTCCAGGCTTCCCATGCCGGGGGTGCGCCGATATCACCGGGCGCGAGCCCAGCTCGATGCGCTGATGTGCCGCATGATAGCAGAGCGCCAGGAAGCAAAGGACGACCATGCCGACTTTCTCTCGGAGATGCTTCGCTTGCGGGACCCGCAGACCGGAGATCGACTCTTGACGGTTGAACAGGTCCGCGACGAAGTGATGACCCTCTTCGCTGCCGGCCACGAGACCATCGGGACGGCCCTGGCGTGGACGTGGTATCTGTTGGCCCTGCATCCCGAAGTTGAAGATCGGCTGCACCAGGAACTCGACACCGTGCTGGCGGGAAGGACGGCCGGCGTAAACGACGTGTGCCGGCTCACCTACACGTGGATGGTCCTTTCCGAGTCGATGCGGCTGTATCCGCCTGTCTGGTTGATGGCGCGTCGTCCGGTCCGCGATTTCACGCTGGGTGACTTCGTTCTTCCGGCCGGCTTTATATCCATTTCAGCCCGTATCTGACCCATCGCGACCCCCGTTTTTTCCCCAACCCGGAAAAATTTGACCCGGAGCGATGGACTCCCGAGGCCGTCGCTGGACGCCACAAGTTCTGCTATTTTCCCTTCGGAGCAGGGTCGCGAAGGTGCATCGGCGAGGCATTTTCCCGGATGGAAGGAGTCCTGGCGCTGGCGACGTTGGCTCAGCACTGGCGCTTTCGGCCGGTCCCAAAACATCCGGTCGAGCCCAAGCCCTCCGTCACTCTTCATCCCAAATATGGGCTGAGAATGACCCTGCACCGTCGCCCTCAATCTTCTCGCCGGGCGGCAATCTAGCCCCGGCTGCGGTAACATCATCCAGGGGAGAACGTGGAGCATGGGCAAACGGCTTGAAGGCAAAGTGGCATTGGTCACCGGCGCCGGCAGCGGAATCGGAAAAGCCATCGCTCTGCGCTTCGCCCAGGAGGGCGCGCGGGTGGCCGGGCTCGATGTGAATGAGCGCCGCGCACGCGACACGTGCCGCAGGATTGAAGAGGCCAACGGGGTCTCCCTGGCGCTGGCCGCCGATGTCTGCGATGCGGCGGCCGTGAATCAAGCCATTCAAATCCTGGAACGCACCTTCGGCACACTTGACATTCTGGTTAACAACGCCGGAGTGGTCCGCAAGAAAATGTTCGAACAGATGAGCCAGGAGGAATGGGATCAAGTCTGGAACACCAATCTGACGGGGGTGCTCCACTGTACGCGGCGCAGTTTGCCCCTGCTCAAAAGGCGTGGCGGAAAAATCATCAATATCGCGTCCGTCGAGGTGTTCAGCCACTCCCGCAAACTGACCGCTTACGCCGCCAGCAAAGGCGCTCTCGCCAGCCTGTCGAGGACGCTGGCGGTGGAATTGGGACCGCAGAGCATCTGTGTGAACTATATCTGCCCCGGATTCATCCGCACGGATATGACCCAAGCCTATTCCCAGCGCTGGCTATTCCGCAAGTACCTGGAGCGGCAAACCCCGTTGGGCAGGATGGGAGAACCCGAAGACATCGCCCAAGCGGCCCTGTTCCTGGCGTGTGAGGATTCCAACTTTATCACCGGGGTGGGGATCACCGTGGATGGCGGGCTCACCTTGAGGTCGATCTAGTGTGGTGTCCCATGTTAGAGTTTACAACGGGCGGGACCCCCTCACCCGTCTCGCCTCGGCTGATGAAAATGCCTCGCCGAGCCACCCTCTCCCCCAAGGGGGCGAGGGCAGTAAAATCAACCCTCCCCTCGCCCCCTTGGGGGAGAGGGGCCGGGGGGTGAGGGGGTCCGTGCAATATGCCATTGTGAAATATTACGCGGGACAACACACTAGAACATTATGAGCGGGTAGCCGCGGTCAGCGCTTTCCTAACCGTGGAACCTTTTTCTCCCCTCATTTTCTTCTCTTCCAACTTCTCCTTCGAAAGGAGCGCAGTTAGGGAACCGGCTGCGGGTGGTGAGACCCCCAGCGAGGAAATCCAGGGGCGGGACGCTATGCGGTAATGGGCGAGAGTTTGAGCGGACGAGGGCAAATGATGTAATCTTTAATTCACAAGAACAGCATTGTGTTGGTCAAGCGTCACCGAATTCGCACCGGGTTTCAATTGGACCTGAAAGTCCCACTTGAACAGTTGCTTGTTGTAACTGCCCAGGCAGAAAAAGTAATAAGTACCCGGAGGCACGCCGGGAAGTTGTGCCTTGCCGCTCGCATCCGCCCTCGCGCCGGAAACGGTGGAGGAATTCGTGGCGGCGATTCCCACCTGGCAAGCAGGTTGGCGGTTCGTGCAAGCTGCGAGGTAACCCTTGACCGGGGAGACTCCCGGCGGCGCCTGAATACCTGCACCCGCTAAAACATTTTCATAGCTCTGGTTCATCAGGACGAAGGTGTGCCCGGCGAGCGGATTTTGACCGCCCGTCTGAGCGCTCAATCCACTCGTAACCAGGAGAATCGCGTTCCCGGTAGGCGCGCTGGGAGTTGAGGGGACGGCCTTGCCCGGTTTAGGAATTCCGGCAGTTGCTCCTCCGAGCGTCAACCCGGCGGTCGGGGGGACTTCGCGCGGCGCAGGAGCAGCAGGAGGCGGATTGGGTTGCTGGGGCGCCGTGGTCTCCGTGGGTTCGTTCAAGACCTCCGTGAAAACCGACCTCCCGGACGTGGGAACCAAAAAGAAGCCCAGTCTGAACTGCCCTGCGCCGCACGGCGCCTTAGGGTCGGATTTCTCATAGTCTTGGTACGCGAAATGCGGATTCGTTTTGGTGGTGGGTAAGCAATGCTGGTAGACGGTGTAATCGTCGCTACCGGGCCAACTACGGGTCGGATCACTCGGCACCCACGCGAAGAGGTAGATGTGGGTGGATTCATAGAGGGATCTCGCGACAACGAACTGGCATTCGCCGGCGTCAATTGCGGTATAGCCACTGGTCGTTGTTTTCGCGTTCCACACGCTCGGATCAAGCATGCCAGTCAGGCTGACCGCGACCATGATTTTCGTTTTCGTGTTATTGCAGACTTTGAGCCCAGCCGCCGCCGGAGCGGGATGGGCAAGCCCCACGAAAATGGCGAACGCGATCTGGAGCCCCAGACCGAGTCCGAAAGATCTCGATTTCTGGACGCTTGCGGGAGAGTGCATTGATTTCCTCCAAGCGGTCTTTCACGCGCATTGAGCCAGAATTTCCGTTTTCAGTTGTCGCCCTGCCCGAAATCTACACCCGCCCGCCTCTACGGTCAACGTCCAGTCGAATTTTCAGTGGGGTAGCGCAGCGCGGCGGAGCCGCAACCAACGCGTCTCGTGGGGGCACCCCTCGTGGGTGCCCATGTTGGAGGGCACCCACGAGGGGTGCCCCTACTTGAGTTTGTTGATAACGGCATCATAGATCGTCGCCCTGTCTGGCGCAGGCGAGTCGACCAGAGTCGCCGAAGCTAGATATACCGCTTGTGCAGCCGCGAAGTTACCTTCAACGTGTTTTTCACAGTCTCCCTTGGTTATAGTGGCCCCAACCGGAAAGAACTTGCCATCGAGCAGCCAATTGAGAACGGGGAGCCGGTAAGCGCGAAAACACGCCTGATGACCGTTCCCCCACGTCGCGGTGTCTGTCGCAACCGCAAAACTTAGAGCGGGACTGACGGACGTTTAATCGAGATCGTACTTGCCGCCGTAGACATCGCCCTGGCTGAGCTTAGCCCCGCAAGCGCCGCACGTTGCGACCCCAACGACCGCGCCGAACATACCTCCAAACCCCTTTTCCAAGAGCGCACCACAGTTAGGACATTTCCAATGGTCGGCTGGCAGCGGTGCCGGCGACAAGTACTTGCGCAGCAATTCCACCACCTCTTCGTCGCCATGTTTCGCCGCCGCTTGCAAAGGCGTATCGCCTTTGTCGTCCTTGGCATTGACATCGGCCTTGTTGGCCAGCAGCAACTCCGCCACGCCCTTGGCATTGACATCTTTGTTGGCCAGCGGCAATTCAGCCACGTCTTTACGGCTAAGCGTCCCCGCGTAGTGCAAAGGCGTCATCGCGTCGCGGTCCTTGGCATTCACCTCGGCTTTACTGGCCAGCAGCAATCCAGCCACGTCTTTGCGGCCAAGCCTCGCCGCGTAGTGCAAAGGCGTCCTGTCGTTGTGCCCCTTGGCATTGACGTCGGCCCCGTTTGCCAGTAGCAATTCCGCCACGTCCCTATGGCCGCCAGCAGCCGCTTCGTGCAAAGGCGTATCGTTGCTGTCAAGACTACACGTCCCGAGGTTCTTGGCATTGGCATCGGCCTTGTTTGCCAGCAGCAGCTCCGCCACGTCCTTATGGCCATGACGCGCCGCAAAGTGCAAAGGCGTATAGCCGTACTGCATACCCTGGGCATTGACGTTGGCCCCATTGGCCAGCAGCAGTTCTGCCACGTTCTTGTGGCCGTGAGCAGCCGCTTCGTGCAACGGCCTCATGCCGCTGCTCCAGTCTTCGGCATTGACGTTGGCCCTGGCATCGGCGTCGGCCTCGACGGCCAGCATCAACGCCCTCATGTCCCTGGAGGCGCTGTAGCGTGTACGCGCAAACCCGTTGTTGGCCAGCAGCAACTCCGCCACGGCCTTGTGGCCGCCTGCCGCCGCTTTGTGCAACGGCGTCGTTCCGAAACTGAGCTCCCGACGGGGTAGACCGAACTCACTCTTGAGCTGCGCCTGGAACCGGAGCAGCACCTGAGCTTCGAGCAGCGCCCTGACCTTCTCCAGGTCTCCGTTTCCTGCTGCTTCGAGCAGCGCTTCGGTCCTCTCCTGGTCGGCTTTACCCGCCGCGTCATGAATGCGAACCTCTTGCGGAACAGACTTTTGCGGAGCAGGAGGCCGAGAGGTCGGTTGCGAACCGACGCCGAAAAGTCTCTTTAGGAAGCTCATAGCTATGTGTAACCCGGTATTTCCATGATAGACTTTCCGGCCCGTCAATAATATACATCTGACCACCGCTGAACGCAATTGTCAGTCGGATTTGCAGTGCCAGGTGCTTCCACAGGCCACGGAACGGCCAGTTTTGTTCCTCCGTACAACCCCAAGCGGGTAGCCACGACACGCTTTTTGTGTCGTGGGCTTTTCCATCCTACACGATCCGATTCCGCGAAGTGGGCAGTGTCAATCTGCCTGGGTCAGCCGCCAAATTGAAGATTACCACCGCAGGGGGGAAGTGGGTAGCCACGGAGTCGCCGCGGCGACCATTTCTGCGTGGGCTTTTCTCGCGCGACCATCCCCAATTCGCAGCCCCCGGATGGGCGGGTGCGGCCATTTTGTCCAATATTCCTTTCTGCGGGCCGGGAAGGTTGTGCCAGACCCGCCGGCTGCCAGACGAGGGAAGGCGTTCCCAAAGTGCCAAAAATTGACCAGGAGGCCCGAAAAGCGACATTTTGACGCCCCTCCTTGCACCGGGAATGGGCGCCAATTGGCGGGATTCTTCCGGATATCCAGCTTGCTTTCGCCCCAAACGCCGCATTTGGACAATTTTTGTCGAAAATTCCTTCAGCGAAAAAAACTGCCGCTCCGCACCCTGTGGCCGGAAAGCTGCGCGGTCATGCCGAGGGTCGCGCCTCCCGGGTTGCGAAGGCGGGGGAAGCGACCCGGGAAATTGCCCCCGCGCAGACGCTCGCCGCACCTGCGCCTATACGCCAAAACTTTGCGAAACTTCCCCAGGTCATCTTGGGGCTTACCGATGGCGGGAGGAATACTGAAAAATAGTTCCGGCGAAACACCGTTTGGCCCTGCGGCAGGAAGAACTCAGATTGGGTGATACTTACTTCGGCTCGGCGGCACGCAGGCGTTTGGCCAAAGCCTGGAGAAGCTTCCAGGCGATGGTGCCGTTGCCTTCCACCAGCGGGCGGAACTCCCAGAAGGTGAGCCCGTAGCAAGCGAGGTCGGTGGTCGCGGTCACCGTGGCGGAGCGGGGGCCGCCGTCGATCAGGGCGATCTCACCGAAGTAGTCGCCCGGGCCGAGGGTGGCAAGGTGGACGCCCTGGCGGGAGACCGTGGCCTCCCCGGAGTCGATGAGGAAGAAGGCCGCGCCTCCCGAGCCCTCCATGATGACGGTTTCTCCCTTGGCGAAGTGGCGCTCCTTGAGCAGGCGGGCGATTTGCTCCGCTTGCCTCCGGTCCATATCGGCGAAGAGCCCGGCGCGCTGGAGGGCGGACACGGGGTCGCGCGGGGGCGGGCCAGGCGGCGCATCGCTGACCTTCTTGCCGGTGGTGATGGCACGGCACTGGAGCAGGTAGAGCGTCCCATCCTGGTACGCCCATTCGATGTCGCGCCGCGGGCCGTAGGTCTTCTCGCACTGCAGGGCGAGCTCGCCCAGGGCCGCGAGTTGGGCGTCGTCGAGGCAGAGCTGGGTCACCTGCGCGGGCGCCACCTGCTGCTCGAAGGTCCCCCCGTTGGGGAGCGCGCGGATGGTGATGCGCTTGCGCCCGGCCTTGCGCTCCAGCACCTGGCCGGAACGGTCGAGGCGAAAGTGATCGGGCACGACGAGGCCATTGACCACGGCTTCCCCGAGACCCCAACTCCCTTCAATCAGACGCTCATCGGCGCCGGTGACCGGGTTTTCAGTGAACATGACCCCAGCGACGGTGGGGTTGAGAAGCGTTTGGACGACCACGCCGACACTCGGCCGGGCGAACAGGCCGACACGCTGTCGGTAGGTGATGGCCGAGTCCGAGTTCGCCGACCACCAGACTTCGCGGACCGCGCCCGGGACATCGGCTGCCGAATGGATGTTGAGCAAGGTGAGGTGCTGGCCGGCGAAGCTTGCCGACGCGCCGTCTTCATCAACGGCGGACGACCGTACCGCGAACGGGGTAGGCAAGGCGGCGATGGCCTTCGTCACCTTTTCAACATCCTTTTCCTGCCCCGAGGCGACAGCCTCGACCAAGTCGCCCGAGAGTGCCACGCCGGGCGGGACGGGGAGGCCGTGGCGCGCGGCCTCGCCGAGCCCCACGGCCTTCGACCCATAGAGCGATGTCGCGCGCGCTTTCGTAAACGGGACGACCTTTTTCATCCCAGCACCGTCACTTCCCCCGCATCCCCGTCGACGCGGACCCGGACACCGTCGGCGATGCGATCAGTGGCCTCGCGGGTCCCCACGACGCCGGGGATGCCGTACTCGCGCGCGACGATGGCCGCATGCGAAAGGAGGCCGCCCATGTCGGTGACGATCCCGCCCAGGAGCGGTAGGAGGATGTTGAAGGCCTCGGTCGTCGACTCGGTGACGAGCACGTCGCCCTTGGCGATGCGGCCGAACTCAGAGGGGCCGGAGACGCGGCGCGCCGGCCCTTCGTAGACGCCCTTGCTGGCGGCGAGCCCGTAGAGGACCTTTTCTTCGTGTTGCGCCTGGGAACTCCCGAAGACGTGGCCCAGGCCGATGAAGGTCGCGCGCATGACGCGGCCAACCGCCGGGGGCAGGGCCGCGAGGTCCGGCGGAGGCGGCGCGGGCGGTCCCAGGGTGTGCGGGGCCTCCTTGGCGGTGTGGGTCGCGCGGTATTGGGCACGCCTGGCAAGTTCGTCTGCGGACGGGCCGCCGGCGCCGGAGACCAGCGCACACATCTCATCCAGGCTGGCGTCCAGCATGTGCTCAGCGGTAGCAATGCGGCCGCGGCTCGCGACCCGCCGGCCGCCGCCAGGGCGGCGCGCCGCATAAGGCCCGAGGCCCAGATGTCGCTGAAGACGCCGCGCTCGTCGCGGAGGCGGTACATGAGGCGGGCATCGCCCAGCAGTTCGTCAAACTCGGCCTGGTGCGCCGCGGGGACTTGGGCGCGGACTTCGGCAATGCGGGACTCGACGTCCGAGGCGGCCCGCGCTTCTCCGGAAACGGCGATGCGGATGGCCCGGAGGAGTGCGTCAGGCAATTCGAGCGCCGTGGGCTCGCAGATGTCGAAGCCGTCAATGAGCCGGTTGCCGACCAGGTCGAGGTAGCCAGAGACCGCCGCGCCGGTTTCGCCCCCCAGCGATCGCAGGCGCGCGAGCACCTGTGCGGGGTCATCGCCGGATGCGAGCGCCTCGCGGGCCGCCGGGTCCCGGGCGAACGCCGCTTTCAGCCGCTCCAGCTCGGCGGAGCCCCCCGAGGACACCTCTGCCGAGCCGCGCGTCAGGTCCAGCAGTTCGGAGGGCGGCAGGCCCGTCCAGTCCCCAGCGTGGGCGAGGAAGTCCCCGACGGGAACCATGGCACTCCCCGTGAAGCTCATGTGCTGGGCGATCATGGCCGAGTGGTGGTCGCGGCAGCGCGTCAAATAGGCCACCAGCTCGGCGTCGGAGAGGGCGTCAGGATTGACGGCCTGAATTTCCCGGTGCGTGGCGATGGAGGAGGGTTTGCGATTCTCGTCCCAGTCGCGAAGCTGTTCCCGCCAGAGCTTCTGCGCGATGACTTGTTCAGCGCGCGCAAAGCGCGTGGGGATTTCGGCTTCCGGAGCCGGCGCTACTTGGTGATAGTTGAAGCCGTTCACGTAAGCGCCCCGGAGGCCGTCGATGAGCATCCCGTAGAAGCGGGCGAAGGCATTGGTGCCCCGCCAGAAGGAAGGGGGCTGGGTCTCCTGGAGGTAGCGAGTTGCCGGGCGCGGGAAATGCACAGGGTCCTGCTCCCAGGGCCCCGGCCCGGGCGGATCAAAACTGAGTTGGGGGGATGTGGCTGACTGGGTCATGGCAATCCTTCTTTCTGACACGGCCCAACATTCTCGCGGGGCCGCTGCCGGTCATTACGGATAGGAGTCTGATTTGCACGCGCCCGCCGCCCTTACTTGACGTTGCGCGGGTAAAGGAAGAATCGTTTCGGCTTCTGCGATCCCGGCGCGTCCGAGCGAGGCGTGGCCGGGAGTGCCAACCGCAAAGGGTGAGCCAGAGTTTCAGGTTTCAGTTTTTGCCCAATGAATAATGTATACCCGAATGTCTCGCAATTCAAGGTCAAGTTGAATTTTCAGTTTCCTGGTCCGGCCTTTCGGCGCTTCCGCGACGGCGATGGGGGTTCTGCGCTTGCGGTCACAAACTTGTACCCCATGCCCAGCAAGTCCCGCAACACATCAGGATTGACGCGTGACAGGCGAACCAGAACAGCGCTGTAATCGGCGTAGTGGTCGGTCACGTAGTAAACATCCGGGGCCGCGGCCAGCAGCTCGGCGCGATCATCGAAATCCACGCGAACCACAATCGAACCGGGTTCGGCTGAGCGATGGGCGGGCACGAAGGCCAGGAGTTTTCCGTGGACCTTGAGCGCCGGGAACCCGTACGCCGTGCTCTCCTCCGCACCGGGCAACCCCAGTCCGATTTTTCGTACGGTGTCGAAGTCCATGGTGCTTTTGGGCATGGGTCAGCGCGCCTCCGTTGTCCGTTGCAAACATATCATTGACTTCCGCGAATTTCTATTCGCTGCCTCACCGGAGCCGGGGTCGACAGGTTAGCTGGTGGATGATTCCGCGGCGAGATCAAGTTGAAATCGTAAACCAATTTGTGGACTTCTTCTTGCGCTCCTTATAATGTCACCATTAACATGAAGAGCGGAGAGATCAAGGAGGATTCTAATGAGTTCAACAAAGTGGAGTCGACGGTCATTTTTGCGCGCGGCCGGAGCCGCCGGAGCGGCCGCGTCGGCGACCCGGGGGTTCAATCTTGAGCGGGTCATGGCCGCGTCGCAATCGGTGGCGGGCCGGTCGCCGGAAGACGTCGCGCAGGATGAGTTCTACTGGCGCGAGATCCAGATGGATTTCGAGCTGGACCGCACCATCATCAATCTGAATAACGGCTTTACCTGCCCGACGTCGCGGATGGCGCTGGAATCGGAAATTCGCTTCCTGCACATCATCAACATGTCACCGATTTTCTATCAAGGAGGGTATGCCGATCGCATCCAGACGATCCGCCTGCGCATGGCGGCGGAGTTCGGATGTGACCCGGAGGAAATGGCCCTGACGCGCGGCGCCAGCGAGTCGCTCCAGATCGTGCAGAATGGGCTCGACATGAAGCCCGGCGATGAAGTGCTCACCACCGAGCAGGATTACCCGCGCATGCTGACCACGTGGGACCAGCGCATGCGGCGCGACGGCATCAAAGTGCACCGCATTCAATTCCCCGTCCCCACGACGGCGGACGACCTGGTCCAGCGCTTCGAACAGGCCATCACGCCGCAAACCAAGGTTATGCATTTCTGCCATATGACCAATTTGACGGCGCAATTGTTTCCCGTTCAACGGCTGGCGCGCCTGGCCCGCTCAAAGGGGATCGTAACCATCGTGGACGGCGCCCACGCCCTGGGGCAATTCCCCTTCAAGCTGCGCGACCTCGAATGCGATGCCTACGGCGTGAGCCTTCACAAGTGGCTGCTGGCGCCGATCGGAAACGGCTGTCTCTACGTTCGGAAAGAAATGATCCCGCGGTTCTGGCCCCTCCAGGCTGCCCCCGAACAGCAGGACGATGACATCCGAAAATTCGAAGCCATCGGGACGCACCCGTGGGCCATTCGGGTGGCGCTCGGCGAGGCTCTGGCTTACCATCAGGCCATCGGCGGCGATCGCAAGGCCGCCCGCTTGCGCTTTCTGACCCTGCGTTGGGCCAATGCCCTCAAGGTTCACCCGCGCATTCAGATCCTGACGGACCTCAGCGAACCCGCCCAGGCTTGGGCAGTAGCGGCGGTAAATATCGAAGGAATTCCCGCCGGTGACCTTTGCAGATTCCTGAATGAAAAGCACCGGATCATCACCACGCCGCTCATCGGCAGCGCTCCGCCCAACCAGGTTTATGACTATCAGGCCATCCGCGTGTCACCGAACATTTATACCACGCTCGAAGAAATTGACACGTTTGTCGGGGCCATGGAAGACGCCTTGAAAAATGGCGTTCCTGCCACCGAGAGCTCTCGCGGCGGGACAACGGAGGAATGGTACGCGTGATGGAAGGCGGCGGGCCGGGATCGCCGCTCTATGCAAGCGCGACGATCGAGGGCGCGAGGCATGATTCAGCACTTTGCGCTTTCGGCCCGCCAGTTACACGTTGTTGACCCGGAATAAGGAGGATTCAGATGAAACGCTTGGCGGTGTGGGCGGTAGTGGTTACGGCGCTGGTTCTCGCCACGGGCGCTGCGCAGGCTTCAGCCCAAAGCACGTTTACGATTCCCTACAAGTTCCAGGCGGGCGAGGTCCGCCTCCCCAAAGGCGATTACTCGGTCGTTCAGAAGGACGATAGCCACCTTACCCTGCGGCAGGAAGCGACCGGCAAGGAATTTCAGGTTCCATTTACGAAGCGGCTGGCGCAGCCGAGTCCGCCCCTCACCGGCCCCCAGATCGTACTCGATGTGGTTGGGAATTTCGCGCCGTCCTATACGGAATATGTGACCGATTACGTGCTGGCCGAGGTGTGGCTGCCGGGTGCAGATGGATTCCTTATCCATACCATGAAGGGCGCCCACCAGACCCAGATCATCAAAGGACAGAAAACAAAATAGCGGAGGGGACGAGCGGCCGGGCGGCGCCCATGTCAGGAGCGAAGCTTTTCGCTGCCCATTGAGGACAAACCGCCTTCCACAACCAGTGCTCTGGCGATGAAAAGCCGGCGCACCAAGTAACCATTACTCGGGGTTTCCGGATTGGGCAGACACCGGTGAAGGTGGCCGCCTACAAGCGCTTTGCGACCGCCACGGGACACCCGATGCCGCCCGAACCGAATATCCTGGGGCGGGCACGGAATCCTGGCTGAGGGAATGACCCCATGCCGATTGTGGGCGTCACGTGGGATGAGGCGCAAGCCTATCGCCGCTGGACGGGCGGACGGTTGCCCTCGGAAGCGGAATGGGAGTACGCAGCGCGCGGCGGCAGCAGTGAAGCGCGCTACGGCGTTCTGGATGACATTGGCTGGTACGCTGACAATAGCGGCAACAAACGGCTGGACAGCACACAGATTTGGAATAAGGATCAGAAGCATTATCTGCAACGACGCTACCTGCTTTTTCTCCCCTCCAGTTATTATCCTCGCGCGAATTCTGCCCGCGGTGCGCGTCACCTGGGTTACATTGAGGGGCCATCCATTCGCTAATTTCATTGGAGAGAGAAGCCCATGCCCGGTCAGCCCCGCAAACGTCGTGCGCGCCGAAGTTCAGCCCTAGTCTTTGCGTTTTTGAGCAGTTTGTTTCTCGTTGCGACACCCGCATCGGTCTTCGCCCAGCCGCCGCAATTCGAAAGCGTCTCGATTGACGCACTCGATCCTGCCGCGTGGAACGGCATTGTCTTTCTCGCTCGTGCCTATCAGCAGCCCGCCTATTTCGCTTTGCGCGTGGGATCGCGAGGCCGCAGCTACGAAGCAGGCGGCGAAATCTTTAACTACGTCCGCGAAATCGGACCCCACGCGCCCGACGGCTCCTACGCCCGGGTGGGATGGGAGCAGCCGCCGCGGGCCAACCTGGTCCATCTGGAATGGGCCCGCGTTGACAAGTCCACGGCAGTGGGCCGTTTGACCGCCGCGCCGGACCTTCAACTCGTCATTGAAACCTATATCCCTTTCTCCCCCCCTCATATGAACCAGGGCCGCTTTGCTCTGGCCGAGTCGAACCAGGCCATTCTCGGCCAGCGCTACTTCGACGGCGTGTACGGCCACAGCGCCAAGTTTCTGGTGATGGTCGATCAGCCCACCCTCGGCGCCGGAACGTTTGGCCATCTCGAACAAATCGCCGAAATTATGAACTCCTCGGGCCGACTCATCTCGCGCCTGGTTCCCTTGCCCGCCGAAACCTCGGAGGCCGCCGCGGGACTCGAATTTGACACTTCGAGCGTCAAGGCCGCGCACTTTGTTGCCACCATCGGTTGGGACCAGGCGCCCATGATGGCTGTCGCCAAGGACTGGCTCGTCCCCGGCAAGATCGATGCCCTGCTGGAAAAGAACGCGGCCGAGTACGCCCACCATCGCCCGGCCATCCAAGGGCTCTTCGCAGGCGCTCCGGAAGCCATTGGCAACAACATGTTTTGGAGCAGCATCTTCGCGCCCGCTTACAACATGATCTTTCCCACCGACACGCGCGCCTGGGCGCATGACTACGGCGGCTGGATGGTTTTCGAGTGGGACAACTTTTTTAACGCTGTACTGACCAGCCTCGAAGACAAGGTGCAAGCCGCGGACGAAATCAAATCCACGTTTCTCGGGCAGGAAACCTCGGGCCTCATTCCCAACGCCGTTTCGCCCGCCGTCAGAACTCCGGATCGATCCGAACCACCGGTGGGCGCTTACTGCATTTGGAAGGTTTATCAGAAATACCAGGACCGCGCGATGCTCGAATGGGTCTACCCGCGACTGGTGCGCTTTCACGACTGGTGGTTCAAAGACCGCGGTGATGGCCAGCCGTGGCGCGACGGCAATCGCGATGGATTGCTCGAATGGGGAAGCGACAAGGGCTCCGCCGGAGGCTTTGTGGACCGCGGCATGTTCAAAGGCCCGAAGTGGGAAAGCGGCATGGACGACAGTCCGGTGTTTGACGACGGCGGGTATGACGAAAATACCTACACGATGAAGATGAACGACATCGGCCTGAACTCACTCTATGCGGTTGACGCCGAATGTCTGGCGAAGATTGCCGCCATCCTCGGCGATGCCCAGGCCAGCCGCCGGTTCAATGCCGAGTACGAGGTGATGAAGCAGCGCATCAATGCGTCGCTCTGGAACGAGAAAGACGGCATCTACGAAGATCGCCACTGGAACGGCGAATTTACCCGCCGCCTTTCCCCCACCAGCTTTTATCCCATGCTCGCCGGAATCGCCACGCCCGGCCAGGCCGAGCGCATGGTGAAGGAACACCTGTTGAACCCGCAAGAGTTCTGGGGAAAATACGTTATCCCTTCCATCGCCCGCAACGATCCGGCGTTCCCTGACCAGTTTTACTGGCGGGGAAGCATCTGGGGGCCGACCAATTACCTGGTGTACGAAGGCCTGAAGCGCTACAAGTTCGACCGAACGGCTTTTCAGGTGGCGCAGAAATCCTACGACCTCTTCATGGACGATTGGCGGACTAATCAGCAGGACGATGAGCAATATCTCGCCTGGGGTGGACGCGCCAAAGGCGATCCGCACTACACCTGGGGAGCCTTGCTGGTGCTGATGGCCACGGAAGAGTATATCGACGAAAATCCCTGGGAAGGATTGCGCTTTGGCTTGCTGAACGCTCCCTCCGAGGGAACGTATCGCGGTGTGGTTTGGGAAAATCACCACTACGATGTGACGGTGGGTCCGCAGAAAACCGCTCTGGTTCGCGACGGCAAGCCCTGCTTTGAAGCCAACGCCGGCGTGGTGGTGCGAAACTACGAACCGTCAAGCACAGGCCTCTCCTTCACCATCAACACCGACCGCCCCACCCGTCTTACCACCGAAGAGGTTGCAGCAGGAGAACTGCACCTCACGATCGACGGCAGATCCGCGGTTGTGGTCAATTCCTCGAGCGGCCAGTGCGAATTTGATGTTCCCCGCGGCGAGCACGCCATTCGGCTCAGCAGATAGGCATTGGCAAGCGGAAGCGAGGGTGGAAATGATGCGCAGTTGCTCACCTGGGAACCACTTTTGAATCTCGCATTTTGAATCGCCTGCGATCGATTCCGACGCACGCGCGCAGGGGTAACTCTTGAATCTGGAATCTTGAATTTTGAATCCCCCCCGCCGAGGCTTGCGCCTCCTTGTTCGGCGACTTCATCGGTATGACCCATTAGCTTTTCAGATCTCCCCAAGACTTTTTATTAGGGCCGCGTGCTCTTCCCTCAGCTCGGCCGGCACTTGCTCCTTCTTCTTCAGCTTCACCTCCAAGAAGGCAATGCGCGCTCGCGGGCCTCGACCTGCCTTTCGGCCCACGGCGTCGGTCCGAAGGCACTACCGCCTTCGCAAGGAAATGTTTGAGCCCGCGATAGCAAACTAGGAGTAGATGGTCGTCGCACATGGTGGAAACCGGAATCCGATCCCTCAAGTGCGGCGCCGCACCCGGAAGACCGGCGCGCATTTCTCGAATCGCTCAACTCCCACGGGATTGAGTGCCTCGTATTGTACTTGACAAAGTGAATATCTATGGTAGACTAGTCAGTGGGCCAGCGCGTGGGGCGAAGGCGCGCGGCCGCTGGGCGGGAGCGGTCTTCTCTTCCCGGTTCAGAGGGTTTGGCCCGGCAATTCGGGGGCAGAAGGCGGAAAGCAGTTCCCAGTGGGGCTTGCGTCCATACCCATGGTGGAGGTTGCGGGACAGGGCAGGCCAGTGGACGCGGATTTAGAAACACGCTACGAACCCCCTCGAAAGGCTACACAACTCGCCTGTCTTCAAGTAGTACTTGAAGCCCTGAAACGATGTAACAGAAAACAAAGGGAGTTGTCTTGGCAGTGACAATAAGTCCGATTTCTTATCTCAGTGATTTCAAGTTGGTTAGTTCAAAGTTGCGAACCCTCGAGCAAAGAAAAACTTAAAAAATGAAAAATCTCGAAGGTCGCCCTGGGCTGTTATTGGAAACAAAGGGCAGAAATTCAGACAAATGGTCACTTTTGAAGAGTTGAAACGATGTGTATGAAAACAAGCGACATATACGATTCCCCTTATGTCGATGAAGCAAAAGAGCTTAACCCGCAAAACCGCATCTAAAGTTTCAAATTGACGCGAATTTTCACCCTCCGCGGGCTATTTTTTTACGAGAATGTAGCCTATTAAAACGGCGCCGCAAGGATAGGGGAGCGTCGAACGTGAGGTCGGCATGTGCTGATCTCATGTCGCGCTACGCTTCTGGCACTGGCGGGAAAAGGTGTGAAAAAATAACCCAACCCGCGCCGAGGCGCGGAGACGCAGACACCCACAATAAAAACTCCTTCGTTTTCTTTTCGCCCTCCGCGCCTCTGCGCGAGATAATTCTGCTCTTTCCGGGATTTCTTCACACCCTCGGATGCCCGTGGCACGTCCGCTGCCTCACCGTGCCGGCCATGCGTGGACACAGGCAGGAGTGCCTGTGCGCTACCTCGCGAGATGCCCGCGTCACCGTGGGCGAGACACCTGATCAATCGCCCGCGGCGCACGCCTCACCCATCCCCGGCAGCCCACGGGGCATTCTCCCTCCGCCGCGCGGGGCACACTCCCCCACATCGTTATCGGCGGTTGGTGTCGGGACGATGAAAGGACTTCATGGGGCCGAACGGAGCCCGTTGCAGTGCAAGGCCGAACAGCGTTCGGCCCTGCATCGGCGTGCCCTGGCCATCTCGGCCATGCCCCTTCACGGGCAGGATGTGCATGCCACTTTTCACTGCCGACCTCAAGGCCGGCGCTACAACTTCCTTGCGGCTCAGCCACGGTGAAGGCCTGCGGTCAAAACCTCCGGAGCGCGCTACAGAACGCGGCGAATCAGGTGATAGACCACCAGAACCACGATGGAACCCACCACGGCCACCAGCAGACTATAAAGGTTCAGACCCGTGACTCCGTGAGCCCCGAAATGGTTAAAGAGCCAACCACCCACGAAGGCGCCGACAACCCCCAGGATGATGTCGAGGAAGAAGCCTTCGCCGCTCTTGTTGACAATTTTGCTTCCGATAAACCCGGCCACCAAGCCGAGTATGATCCACGCGATAAATCCCATGTGCACCCTCCTCCTGACTGGATGTGAATCTGAATTCCGGGTTGAATTTTGGGCCGGCGAGTAAAATACGCCAGATTACCTCTAAATGCAATCGGGCGGCCCCCTCCCTACTCATCGAGTGCGAATGTCAGGACGCGCCAGTTCACGTCGGCTTCAAACGTGCGCTCGTGCATCTCGGCCTCGGCCAGCACCCGCAGAATGGGTTCCTGACGTTCGGCGTCCTCGGCCGACATTACGTTGAACGGCCATGCGGCGGCCATTTTCTGCGGCAAATCGCGATGCAAGAGCGTCAGGTGCGGGTGCGTCCACTGCATCGTACCCGTGGCCATGAGGGGAAATATCACATTGAGAGTAATCGGGTCCAAGGGCTCGCCGGTGAAGCGGCTCCGTGCGGACCCGAGCTGTGGCCATGCCAATTTCCAGCAGCCCAGAAGTCCGCCCTCGGCAAGACGTTCCGGCGGATGCGCGGAAAATTCCCCGGTGCCCTTCAGGAACACTCTACTCAAATCCTCCAGAACCCTTCGCGCCACGGGGGTCGTAAAGTCGAAGGCTTTGCGGAAAACCTCTTCCCGCTCCCTGCGCGTGGAGGCTCCTTCATAGCTCCGCGTCTGGAGATCGCGGATGTGGCGCCGGTAATCCTGAATGCGCTCCGGCCAGCCCCACCGCATGGGCGCTGAATCCGGCGACTTTGACCCGCTGTCATTCAGCCAAGCGTCTCGCGATCCTTCGGAACTCATGACACACCACCTTTCCTATTTCACCCGCCGTTAGTCGCCCGCCGGCTTCGGAGGATTGCGCGCAGGCACTTCTTCGACATACTGACTGCGAATTCGCCGCACTGTGGCAACATCCATCCAGCGCTCCAGATGGTCGTACAGGTTCCCATGCTCGGCCGCGACCGCGGCGGAGCGCCCCGTTGACTTCACGCGTTGGGCCGCTTCCCACATGGCGTTGGCGGCCACCCCCAGCAGGGTGGTGGGTTCGATGTACATCTCGTAGCCGAGCGCGTACAGCTCGTCGATCGAAAGGCTCATCATCTCGTTGCTGTACTGGACCCGGTCGGTTTTAATTTCCGTGCCCAGGGTGCGAATGGTGATCAACGGGCCGCTCACCTGGCTGCGAAACCACTTGGCCTGATCGAGCGTCCAGCAGATCGGGAAGAGGGCATCGGCGCCGGCCTCCTGGTAGGCGCGGGCGCGCTCCAGCCAATCGGCGCGGCGCGCAGCTTCGTCAGTGTGCCGCGACGCCACATAAGTGCCCGGGCGGCCAATAATCATGAATTCGGGACTGCTTCTTTCCCCCACCATGGCCCGAATTTTCGCCGCCGTCATCTCCCGGTCCTCCAGCCCCAGCACGTGGGGGGGGATGAACGGGCACTTGTAAGGCAAACCGTAATCATCAACGTGAATCGCTGACACTCCCGCCGCCTCCAGTTCCTTCATCCAGTAGACCGAGACGTAGGGCTCGCCGAACCCCTGCTCAAAATCGACCACGATGGGAAGATTGACGGCCTGCCGGATTCGGCGGCACATCCGCACCAAGTCGTCGGGCCCGATAATGCCAATATCGGGAACACCGTTGACAAAACTCATCTGGAGCGACTGAATCCCCACGGCATCATAACCGGCGCGCTCCACGATTCTTGCCGAAAGGACGTCATGCGCGCCCATGATCCACAGCGTCCGGCCCTGCCCCAGTTTGCTGCGCAAGCTTGGAGCCTTCATTTTTGCACCTCCACATGATTCGAAAGCGCCGCGTTTACAGGCAGGCATGGGAAATTTTATGCGAGCTGCGGCACCTTGTGCTCGTGAATCTCGGCAAATTCGAATAGAATTCCTCCCGGGGATTGGAGGAAAGCCACATCGCGGGTGCCGAAACCCGATGAGACGTAGGTCGGCGGCATTAACTCACGGGCGCCCGCATCCAAGGCGCGCTGCCGGGCCTCGTCGAGATTGGGAACCTCAAACACCACGTGGCAAAGTCCGTTGCCGAGAGGCGCTTCCAGATGATGCTCGTAGACCGCCTTTTCGAAGAGGTGAAGATACTTGTCGCCCCACTTTAACAAGACCACCCGGAAGTCGCGGTCCTCGATACGAATAAAATTGTCCAACATAACATGCCCCCCGGTGGCCTGGATGAAAGCAATCTCCGCCTCGAGGTCAGGAACCTTGCCGGCGATGTTCCACATTTTCATTGGAAAGTTCACTCCTCTCGTCGCGAATGCGCGCGCAAACTTCCCTGCTGCGGAAGCTATCCCTGGAAAGCCACGGGGCATTCCTGGCGGGACTGGGCGGAGGAGTAAGCCGCATCCACGGTTGCCACCGTGATCGCGCCGTCTTCTCCCCGGGCGATGCGGCTGGGCTCTCCCCGAATCGCCTTCGCGAATTCCCGCGCCTGCGCCGCAAACATGGCGTGCGACGCCCCGGCCGGCGACCCCTCCCGCCGCTTCGGTTCCGTTTGCTCGACGTAGCTCCAACCGATGTCGCGGGCAACCGCCTCACTCAACCTCCAAATGGCGATGCGCCCGTTTTCCGAGGAGTCCCACGGCATGAGATCAAACAGGATTTGGCCCCCGGTCCCCAGAATATAACCGTACTCGGTCCATTCCCCGATTCCCGAGCCCATCGACCAAAGGGGCGAGAGGCTGCGGCCCGTCGTTCCCGTCTCAAACCGCATCACGAGGCCACTCGAGAAGCGGACCACGACCAGTCCCAGGTCCTCCCACACCGTCTTCTCAGACGGCCATCCCAACAAGTTCCGGGCAACATTGAAGGACTGGCAATAGACTCCCGCCGGCGTGGCATTCGTCCAGTCGCGAATCAAGTCAGTATAGTGCGGCAGATGATCCTGGATGATTCCGCCGCCGATTTCAGGATTCCTCCAACGCCACTCGTAACCGGGACGATAGCCCTCCGGAATCAGATGGTCGGGGTCGAGCTTGACATTGCTGGCCCAATGAACTCCGCAATAGTAGGGCGTTCCGATCGCATCGCTTTGCAATAGGCAGCGCACCTTCTCGAAGGTGGGATGAAATCGCTTTTCGTGGCCGACGCACAGGCTGACTCCCTGCCCTTTCGCCGCCTCAATCATGGACAGGGTTTGCGGTAGGGTGCTGGCCAGTGGTTTTTCCGCCAGGACGTGTTTGCCGCGCCTGAGCGCTGCCTGCGTAATCGAGAAATGGGAATCGGGTGGAGTAGCCACCACCACGGCGGCAATTCCAGGATGGGTAAGAAGCGCGTCGATTTCAGCGTGCGCATGCGGGATCGGCCATCGGCCCTGGGCATATGCCAGACGCGCCGGGTCGCAATCCATGATGGCCAGAAGTTCAAAATCCTTGCTCGCCGCAAGCACGGGGAGGTGCGCGTTCGCCGCGGCGACGCCGATTCCGATTACTCCAATTCCGATACGTGACATAAGAACGTAAGCGACTCTGAGCCTTTAAGGCGCATCCACTACGGGGAGGGCTTCATGCGCAACAACCATCTAAACGTAATCCGTTTTTCCGGGCTAGTTTCGCCTTGCCAGCCCCTGGCCCCTCGGAAATGATGATGCCGCCGCGATGGCTGATTTTCTACCATCGACCTCGTGATAAGTCAACCCGTTAATCGGCCCGTTAATCGGCAAGTCCAGAATTGCATGGATACGGGCCGATGGCTCGCGATAAAATCCAGCGTCACGAAAGGAGACGCCATGGCGCGCAACAAAGTGCAGTGGGGTGTTCTGGGCGTTGCCCAGATTGCGGTTCGCAAGGTCATACCCGGCATGCAGCGGGGAGAGTGGAGTGAGATTTCGGCAATCGCCTCGCGCGACCTGCACAAAGCCCAAGCCGCCGCCCGGCAGTTCGGCATCGCCAAGGCCTACGGATCATATGAGGAACTTTTGCGCGATCCCGCGATTGAGGCGGTCTACAACCCGCTCCCCAATCAGCTTCATGTCCCGTGGACCCTCAAGGCCGCGGAAGCGGGCAAGCATGTTCTCTGCGAGAAGCCGCTCGGCCTGTCCGCCGGGGAAGCGAGTGCGCTGCTGGCCGCGCGGGACCGCAACGGCGTGAAGATCGGTGAAGCCTTCATGGTCCGCACGCACCCGCAGTGGCTGCGGGTTCGGGAGCTCGATCGACGCCGGCCAGATCGGCGCGCTGCGCTCCATCGTGGGCTTCTTCAGCTACTTCAATCGGGATCCCGCCAATATCCGCAACGTCGCGGCGTGGGGCGGCGGAGGCCTGATGGATATTGGTTGCTACCCCATCACCACATCGCGTTTTGTTTTCCGCCAGGAGCCCGCGCGGGTGATCGGATTGATGGAGCGCGATCCCGAAATGAAAGTCGACCGGCTGACCTCGGCAATCCTCGACTTCCCTTCGGGGCAGTCCATCTTCACTTGCAGCACCCAGCTTGTGCCTTATCAGCGGATGCAGTTTTTCGGAACGCAAGGACGCATTGACGTGGAGATTCCCTTCAATGCCCCGAGCGACCGGCCCGCCCGCATTTTCATTGACAACGGAAGTGATCTCTTCGGAGGAGGCGTTAAGACGGAAGAGTTCGCAGCCTGCGACCAGTATGCGATTCAAGGCGACGTTTTCTCGCGGGCGATTCGCGAAGGTGGCGAGGTTCCCGTTTCCGTCGAGGATGCCATCAAGAATATGTCGGTGATCGATGCCATCTTCCGATCGGCGGAGTCCGGCAATTGGGAAAAGCCGTGAGCGCCTTTTGAAAATTCCGCGCCGCAAATTAAATTTTCAAAATGCGGTTTTCCCCGAAACGCAAGATGGATAACCCGAACAATCCCATGAATGCCGGCGAAATCCCGAAGCATAAGTGGTCGTCAAAATGTCGTTTTTCCGGCCTTTAAAATAGACTTTTTGAATGAATATTCCCCTTTGGCTTGGATTGCCCACCGCCACAATCGGGGTGACTTCCTCGTCCAAAGCTTGCTCGCGCTGAAAACAAACGACTTAACCCATAACGTTGGAGCAGGGCGCCGCCGCTATTTGTAGCGGGTGGAAGCGAATGCGGCCGACCACGCGGGCTTCCACTGTTTGGGCGCAGCATTGGGCGGAGCGGCGCCGGCCGGCGGGCACGGGCCATTGTCGGGCGGGATATCGACGGCCCCGCTGAACGCCGCAGTGATGGTCTGACCAGGCAAGTAGTCCAAGTGGCCGTAATCGAGATTGGCGGGAATCTGCCAGTCGGGGTGCAGCCGTGGCGACAGCAAATTCGGTTGCGCCGGCCCTTCCCGCCCCAGCGCCGCGTGGTAATAAGGGTGGCCCCGATCGATAATGCCCTGGAGCGGGTTGCCCACCGGATAGGCCAGGGCCAGGACGGCGTCGCGGGTGGAGGCCAGCAGGGAGATACTCTCGACCTTGCGCGCGGCAGCGCCGTATTCGGCATTGAGGCAATTATCATCGATGGCCCCGGCCATCAGCAGCGTGCGCCGGATGTAAAAATTTTTGGCCAGGCCGCGAATCGTCTGGAGCACCACGCGCGCCCCCAGGGAATGCGAAGCAAAGCACAGGCTGACCGCTCCGGTGAAATAGATGTTTAGGAACGCGGCCAGCAATTTCCCCGACATGATGGCTTCGTTACCTTCGATCACGTAATCGATGAGGATGGGAATGACGGCGTCGCCGGGCCAGAGGATGCCGATGGAAACGGCATTTGCGAGATCCGTTTTGGCAAACCATTGGCTGAGGTGCGCGATGCCGTCCGCCTGCGGCACATTGAATCCATGCGCGGCGAAAAAAACCTCGCGGCCGCGGATGGCGGCGAGCAACTCGGAAGTGAGGTCGCCCGGGTAACCGGGACGATCGGCATCAAGGATTTTGACCGGCCCGGCGGGGCCGCCCCGCGATTGTACGCGTGTGCTCAGATACCATTGCGCCATCGTGGATTATCCCTTCCAGGTCTGGATGGTCTGCGCCGCGGTGCTGATGGCGGTGGAAACGTCCTTGGCAATCGGCGCAATGGGGGTGGCGATCAACCCCAGGAGAATGGCCAGCCGGTACTTATGGGGAACCTGAATCGTCGAGACATAAGCCGCAACGACGGCAAGAGCCACCGAGATCGGAATGGCGGCCACTTTCGCCACATTCCGGTAACGCTGTTCGCCGCGCTGGTAAGCCTGGTCGAGCAGGGTGGCGAGAAGCAGATCAAACCGGCCATAAACATCCGACTGCTGCTGGCTGAGAGATTCTCCCGAACCGATGTTCTTGGCCACCTCAGAAAGAACCTGAGCATCCACGCCGGTGGCCATGGCCATATCCTTCGCGGTGTCAGGAGTCAGGCGGAGCTTGATAAGAGACTTGGCAATGCTCACCTGGTCCGATACGTCCGTGCCATTGATCCATTGGGATTTCAGCGTGTGGAGCAGGGAGTCAACGCCCAAGCCGGATTGGTCCAGTGATTTGACCTCGGGCGCGAGTTTGGTAATGACCTGCCGGATGAATTTGAAACCCGCCAGAGAAAGGCCACCGCCGGGCAGCACCTTGAAGGCGTCAACGAGGCCGAACGCCGCGGTGCCCAGCGCTCCCACCGCAGCGATGATGGCGGTAAGGTGGCTGAGGGAAGGAACAGAGGTTGCATCCATAACTTCCTCCTGAAGCTGGAGAAGCGCTTCTTGCCAACTCTTGAAAAATCGAGCAGCCTGGAAATGCCCTATGGGGATGCCAAGAGACTAATTGTTTCGCGTGATAATTTCAAGAAGGAAATACAGAGGGAAATAAATCAGGTATTGGCCTGATTTGGTGAAATGATTTCCCTATAGAGGTTCGAATTTCCCAGCTCCAGAAGAGAGAATTCACCACAGAGTCACAGAGGCTCACAGAGAGCTGCTACAGAGAAACCCCAGGTCGGAGCAACCCTCGCGCCCCGTGCCTTGCGAGGGGCTCTTCTCCGTGAGCCTCTGTGAGCCTCTGTGAACTCTGTGGTGAAATCCTGTTTCCTCACGGTAAGAGGGGTGAGCGTATTTTCTTGGAGTATTATCTTAGCGCTTCGGGGCAGTTGGCCTGGGCTTTGCGAGGACGCCCGTTGAGGCTTCTTCCCAATCCAGGGCACTACGATGAATTGCAAAATGTTTGGCAAAATAAGAACAAGAATCTATTGTATTGCCATGCAGAGGATCTTATGACGCATCACCAACACCGACGGATTGCTGTAACGCTCGCGATGGCGTTGATCATGATGGGCGCGCTTGCCGTAGGAGTCCGGCTTGCGGCGGCTCGTGGCGCCCAGGCAGTAAACGCGGCGCCGGTCCAGGTTTCCAGCCCGCCGCCCCCATCCCGCTACGAAGCGAGTGCCATCCATGACCCCGACGGAACGGGAAGGTTCTACATGGGCCGCGAAATCGCCCAGGTGATGGGGGCGGGGGGCATGGCCTGGCTCGACCGACCGGAGCGCGAGGTGCAAGAGCGTCCCGAGGTGGTGATTGACGCCATGCGGCTGCGCGCCGGTGAGGTGGTGGCAGACCTAGGCGCCGGCTCCGGCTACTTCACTTTCCGCCTGGCGAAAAAGGTGGGCAGCACGGGAAAGGTCCTGGCGGTTGATATTCAGGATGAGATGCTCGAAACCCTCCGGCAGCGGGCCGCTGCGCTGGGGATCACCAACGTCGAGGAGGTGAAAGGCGCAGAAACCGATCCCCACCTGCCGGCCGGCGGCGTCAATGCCGTGCTGATGGTCGACGTTTACCACGAACTCGCCTTTCCCTATGAGGTTATGACCAAGGTCCGCGCCGCCCTGAAGCCCGCGGGACAGGTGGTCTTCGTCGAATACCGGAAGGAAGACCCGCGCGTCCCCATCAAGGAATTGCACAAGATGAGCCTGGAACAGCTCACCAAAGAAATGCAAGCGGTGGGACTCGTGCGCGTCCGCACCATGGAAACGCTGCCCTCCCAGCATATCGCGATCTTCGCCAAGCGCGGATAATGACCGGGACGGCCATGGCACAACGTAGCGCCGGCCTTGAGGTCGGCACATACCGTCAAAGTGGATTGCTGCTGAAGTTGCAACCAGCGGCTCCTAAGATCGCCAACCCACTTCAATTCGAAAGAATAAGCTCTCTTGCTGCGGTATACTGTGCACATGGCTGCCATTGACATTGCCCATCTCAGTTTAGAGGAGAGGCTGCGGCTTCTGGATGAGCTTTGGGAGAGTCTTTCGCAAACGGCTGAAGCGATTCCCCTGACCAGCGCCCAGCGCGAGGAATTGGACCGACGGTTGGACGAACTTGAGCGCGAGGGCCCCGTCGGCATTCCTTGGGAAGATGTGCTCCGCCGGATTCGGCGCCGCGCCCAGTGAGGCGACTGCTCCTCCGCCCTGCCGCCGCTGCCGATATTGAGGAAGCGTATCGCTGGTATGAACGGCAGCGCGAGGGCCTCGGCGAAGAGTTTCTGACCGCTGTCGATGCCACATTGCGAGACCTTGCTGCGCATCCCGCCGCCTATGGGGTGATCCATCGCGAGACGAGGCGCGTCCTTCTCCACCGCTTCCCCTATGCAATTTTCTATCGCCTTTACGATGAGACCGTAATCGTCATTGCGCGCATGCACGGACGGCGCGATCCCAAACGCTGGAAGGGCCGCGCCTGATGCGAGGCAACCTCAGGGGCTGGCGCATCGGAGCAAGATCCGGCCCGCGATTCACGCTTCTGTTCCTGACCCCAAGATTCCCGACTTATCGACGCCGCTTCGAGCCGGACGAAATCGCAGGGCTCCGCCCACCGGGCAGCCCATCTTCAGGAGAATAACCGTGAAAGAAATCCCCTCTCCCCGTTCCTTATCTCGATCCCTGCTGCTCGGGATCGTGTGGATTCTTGTGACCAACCTGCCTTTTGCCGTTGCCCAGGAATGGAGCAGTCAGGCGCCGCCGCCGGCGGTGAAGGGACCCTGGTCCGACAAAAGTCTGTCACCCGACGGGCGCGCCGACCTGCTGATCCAGCAGATGACGATTGAGGAAAAGCTCACGCTCGTGCATGGCGATGAGAGCGCCGAAGCCTTCAAACAACGATTGGGGGGCGCCGGGTACGTCGCGGGAGTCCCCCGCCTGGGCATTCCCGCCCTGCAAATGTCCGATGGCAGGTCCGGGGTGGCCAACATCGGCTGGACGGGACGTTACGCCACGGCGCTACCCTCGGCGCTCGCTAACGGCGCAAGCTGGGACGTGCAGTCGTCCTACGACTACGGCGCACTGCTGGGGCGGGAAATCCGCGATCTGGGATTCAACGTATCGCTCGGCGGCACCGCCAACATCATTCGCGAGCCGCGCAACGGGCGCAATTTCGAATGCCTGGGTGAGGACCCGCTGCTGGTGGGAAAGATGCTTGGCAGCGAACTGAAAGGGACACAGTCCCAGGGAGTGATCGGCAACATCAACCGCTATGCGGTGAATGACCAGGAAACCGGCCGCATGAATATGAACGTCGAGATTGGCAAGCGCGCCATGCAGGAAACCGATCTTCTGGCCTTCCAAATTGCCATCCGCGAGTCGAACGTCGGCACAGTGATGTGCGCCTACAACCATCTCAACGGCATTTTCACCTGCCAGGATCCGTATCTGCTTAGTCAGGTGCTGAAGAAGTCGTGGAAATATCAAGGCTGGGTCATGACCGATTGGGGCGCTGCGCACAGCACCGTACCCTCCGCTCTCGCCGGTCTCGATCAGGAAATGCCGGGTGGCGAGTATTTCGGCGATGCGCTCCAGGCGGCGGTAGAGAAAGGCGAGGTCCCCCTGGCGCGCCTGAACGACATGGTGCATCGCATCCTGCGAACGGAAATTGCCCTGGGGGTATTTGACGAACCGCCCGTGCTGAGGCCGGTAAATCCCTTCACGGGGGCGGAAGCGGCCCAACGCTCCGCCGAACGCGGCATTGTGCTGCTCAAGAACGCGGGCGGCCTTCTGCCCCTGACGGCGTCCCGCGTCAAGTCGCTGGCCATCATCGGCGAACATGCGGACGTCGGCGTTCTCTCCGGCGCGGGTTCCGACCAGGTCACTCCGGCGGAGGGCAACGCTGTCCCCGGGGGGCCTTACAGTTGGCACCCTTCTTCCCCGCTCCGTGTCATGCGGGCACGCCTCGCGAACGCATTGGTGGTGTTTGACGATGGCAGCGACCTCCGCAGCGCCGCCCGAGTGGCTGCCGCGGCCGAGGTGGCCATCGTGTTCGTTTATCAACACACCGCGGAGGGGCTCGATGTGCGCAACCTTTCCCTTCCAGGCGGGCAGGATAGGTTGATCGATGCCGTGGCCGCCGCCAATCCCCACTGCATCGTGGTGCTGGAAACCGGCGGGCCCGTCACCATGCCCTGGATCGACAAAGTCAGCGCGGTTCTGGAGGCGTGGTACCCGGGAATCCGCGGCGCTGAAGCTTTGGCGAATATTATCTTCGGAGATGTTAATCCCTCTGGAAAGCTGCCCGTAACCTTCCCGCGCAGCCAGGCGGACCTGCCCCATCCCGCGGTGGCCGGAATGCAGTACCTGCTGGCGGGCGAAAATCGAGACGCGGATATCAAAATTCCGCCTTTCGACGTCAACTACGACGAAGGGATGAAAGTTGGCTACCGATGGTTTGAAGCGGAAGGCAGGAAGCCCCTCTTCCCGTTCGGCTTCGGCCTTTCCTACACCACCTACGCTTACTCGAATCTCCAAGCCGCCGCGGGGGGACAATGGCAGGTGACATTCAATGTCACCAATACCGGTCAGCGCGCCGGCGCGGAGGTTGCCCAGGTCTACGCCCGGCTGCCGGCGAGCGCGGGTGAACCCTTCAAGCGGTTGATTGGCTGGGAAAAAGTCACTTTGCGGCCGGGTGAGACCAGGATCGTCAACGTGACCATCGACCCACAGTATCTGTCCATCTTTGATGTCGAAAAGGACGATTGGGAACTTGTCCACGGGGATTACGAAGTGTACGCCGGGGGGTCATCGCAAGACACGCCGCTGGGCATCACGGTGCGGGTCGGGCAGTAGGGCCACGGGCGCTTGGTGCCATGACGCTTGGTGCCACGGGCGTCTCGCCCGTGCTTCCGGCATGGCCGGGACGGCCATGGCACGTCCGCCGGCACGCCGCAGGGCACGCCTCAGGGCCGCAATCCGGCCAGGGCATAGCTTGCCGCTTGCACCGTTTGGGACAGGTCGCCTTCGCTGTGGGCCGTGGAAACGAAAGCCGCCTCAAATTGCGAAGGTGGAAAGTAGACCCCGGCCTCGAGCAGGGAGCGAAAGAAGAGTCCGTAGGCAGCGGTGTCCGATTTCTTGGCCGTGGCGTAATCGCGCACCGGGTTGGGGTTCAAGAAGGCGGTGAACATTGAGCCGACGCGGTTGATCGTCAAAGGTATTCCCAAGCGCGCCGCCTCCGCCGCCATCCCTGCGGTCAGCTTGCTGGTGAAGGAATCGAGCCGCTCATAGATGCCGGGGCGGCGCAGGATTTCGAGCGTCTTGAGCCCTGCCGAAACCGCCAGGGGATTTCCGGAAAGCGTCCCCGCCTGATAAACCGGCCCGGCCGGGGCCACCAGATCCATCAATCGCCCCTTGCCGCCGTACGCCCCCACGGGCAAGCCGCCGCCAATCACCTTGCCCAGCGTGGTCAGGTCGGGATCAATCTTGTAGAGCTTCTGGGCGCCGCCGTAGGCAACGCGAAATCCGGTCATGACCTCGTCGAAAATCAGCACCGTTTCCTGCTCCTGGGTCAACGTCCGAAGCTTTTCCAAAAAGCCCGGCTGGGGAGGCACGCAACCCATGTTGCCCACCACCGGTTCCACAATCACCGCCGCCAGTTCATAGCGATGCCAGTGGAAGGCTTCCTCGAGCGCCTGCAAATCATTAAAGGGCACCGTGACGGTCAGTTCAGCGAGCGCGCGCGGCACGCCCGGACTGTCGGGCAAACCCAGGGTGGCCACTCCCGAACCGGCCTTGACCAGCAGGCTGTCGCCATGCCCGTGATAGCAACCTTCGAATTTAAGAATCTTGTCGCGCCCAGTCGCCGCCCGGGCCACGCGCAGCGCCGACATCGTCGCTTCGGTGCCGGAATTCACCAACCGCACCCGCTCGATGGAGGGATAGGCCTCCACGATGCGCTCCGCGAGTTCCACCTCGCGGGGCGTGCAGGCGCCGAAACTGGCGCCGAGTTCCGCCGCCCGCGCCAGCGCTTCCACCACCTCGGGATGGGCATGGCCCAGAATCAGCGGCCCCCAGGAAAGCACGTAATCGATGTAACTCTTGCCATCGACGTCGGTCATGCTGGCGCCTTTGCCGCTGGCGATAAAGTGCGGATCACCCCCCACGGCCCGGAAGGCGCGCACCGGGGAATTTACGCCGCCCGGCATCAACCGGCGGGCCTTCGCAAATAATGCCTGTGATTTGGTCGTCATTAATTTTTTCCCTGGTTTGAAAAACGCGACTCACATCCAACCTACCCCGCGGGTCCCTTGGGCAATTGCTCGGGTGGCAATGCCCACGTGCTGCGCAGGCGCGTCACACCCCTTTCCAGCAGCGCGTGGGCCAGGCCCATGGGGAGGCGTGCGATAAGTCCCGCGTAAGACTGCGTACCGGCAATGAGATCCTGCAACACCCCGAGAAGCTTCTGGCTGTAAGTGCCGAACTCGATCATGCGGCTGGTGACGCCGCCGCCCAGAAACTCACCGTGATAAAACATTCCCGCCAGGCGCGCGGCGAGAGCCAGGGAGCGGCCGAAATCGTTGCGCACGCGTTCCGGGTAAATTTCCGGGCAGCCCTCCAGCAAGGCCCCCGCCAGCAGGTCGCCGGAGCGCATGGCGTAATAGATCCCTTCGCCCGTCAAGGGATCCACCAAACCGGCGGCATCTCCGGCAAGAGCCCACCCCTTCCCCACCAGCCGCAGGTTCCCCCAGCTTTCGACGGAAAGCGAAGGCAGCAAATGGCTGTAAATGCGCTTGGGGTCGGGAGTATAACCGGACTTTTTCATGAAGCCGGCAAGGCGGTCGCGAAGTCCAGCCATGGGCTGCTTTCCGGCCTTTCCACCAATGCCCACGGCGAGGTGGTCAGGCCGCGGGAAGGCCCAAGCATAACCCTCGTAATTATCGAAAAACTGGACGCGCAGCAGTTCGCAAGGAGCGTCCAGGTAATACCCGAAAGTCAGGGTGAAATCCTGAGGATGAAAATCGGGGGTCAAAATCTGCCGCAAGCGGCTGCGGGCGCCCGCCGCGAGCACCACAAAATCCGCGCGATAGGTCTTGCCGCGGCCGGTGATCTCCCAGGTCAAATCCCTTCGCCGCAACCCGATAATCCGGTCCGCCATGATTTCCGCGCCCGCGGCCTCGGCCCGCCGGAGGAGCAACCGGTTCAGTGTGGCGCGCGAATAAATCGCCAGCGGCACGCGCAGGTGAAAGCGCAGCGCCGTGCCCGAGGCAGCGATAAATTCCGCGTCGTGCAGCAGATTCGCGCCGCCGGCCGCCCGTTCGAGGAAGGGATAACGCCGCAAGGCCTTGTAACTGAGCCCGCCGCCGCAAGGCTTCTCCCATCCCAGCTTTTCTTCGAAGACCATCACCCGGCGGCCGCCGTTGCCGCCGCTCGCGAGGCTCCAGCCTTGCGCCAGCTTCTCCGCCGCCGTAGCGCCCGCCGGTCCGCCCCCAATGATCGCGATGGTTTGCTTGTTCATCTCAGCGGCTTGAAGGAACCTGGATCAGGTCACGAACCAAGACTCCGGACCCTTCTCCCATCATAGATTGTAACATCCTGCCCTCGAAGGGCAAGACCCAGTGCGGTATAATTACGCGCGTCACCTTATGTTGATTCAGCCGCGCGCCCCTTTCAATTTTGCGCAAACCCTGCGGTTTATCCTGAGCCCGCCCGCCTTGCTCAACGGGCGCGAGTTCGGCCCTTTGCTCGATTTCTTTGTGGAAGGTGAATACCGCCGCGTGCTGGAATGGGGCGGGCAGGTAATCCTCTACGGAGTGCGCGAGGAAGGCAACACGGAAAACCCAGGACTGCGGGTTCGAATTCTGGCGGGCCCGGACCATGATGGCGCGCGGCAAGCTGCGGGTCTGGAGGTCGAGCGCGAGTTCTCCACGGACCTGGACCTCGATCCCTTCCATGCGCTGGCGAGGCGCGATGCCGTGCTTCGCCAACTCGTCGCGCGCTTTCGGGGAATGCGGGTTCCGCAAGCCCCGCGGGTTTTTGAGATTCTCATCTCCGCCATCATCGAGCAGCAGGTAAACCTGTCGTTCGCGCACAAAGTGAAGAAGGCGCTGATCGACACCTACGGGCGCTCGGTGGAATTTGAGGGCCGCCGCTACGGGGCGTTTCCGGAGCCCGCCGCACTGGCGGTCACCACCCCCGGGGAACTGCTGCGCCTCCAGGTTTCCGGCCCCAAGGCCCGCTACATCATCGCCATTTCCCGCCTCGTCGCTCGCGGCAAGCTCGACCTCGAAAGCCTTCGGGAGATTGAACCGGCATCGGCGCACGAAAAACTGCTGGAACTGAAAGGTGTGGGGCATTGGACCGCGCAGTACGTGGGCCTCCGGGCGCTGCGGCACCTCGATTGCCTTCCCGCCGCGGACGTGGGTTTGCAGAAGGTCATCCATTATTTCTACGGGCTCCGCAAAAGGCCAAGCCCCGAACGCGTGCAGAAAATGGCGCGGGCATGGGAGGGCTGGCGAAGTTACGCCACTTTTTACCTGTGGCTCACCTACTGGGAAAACGCCGAGTGGAAGAGCCAGGTGCGCGAAGAAATCCGGGCGCAAGGGCGCAGAGCGAAACTCGAAGTTCGAAAATCGCCCGATGGCCCGATGATTCAATGACCCGATGACCCGATGGCCCGATCTCCCGATTCCTAGCTGCGCAGTTGGGACACGAGCATGAACCAGAGGGCTAGGCCCAGTCCAACTCCAAGGTGCGGTTGGATAATCGCGAAATAGATGAGAGCAATGAACCAGGGGATAAATACCAGGAAGGCGTGGTGAAAAACATAGTCGGTAATCAGCAGCAGGAAGAACGCGCCAAAGGCCGCGACCACGCATCCCAAAACACTCAACACGCCGAAATGCTCGGGGCGAACGACAAAACGATGAATGCCCGCGGCGATGAAGAAGGCTCCCGTCAGGCCCATGCCGAGGGCAAAACCCTGCTCACGAAGGAAATGCTTGCAGTTCGTCATGGCTTGATGGAAAGTTATCATCGCCTTCCGCTGTGCCAGGGGAGTATATGCGCAGGAGCGGGACGGCGCAAACGCCATCTGCGGAGGAGATCATGGCCAGTGCCCGGCAGATCGATCCATTCATTGCCCAGGCGGAACACGTAATGAAGGACGTTTATCTGCCGCGCATCCTGAGTTGCCTCGAAGAGCTTTCCCCCGGCAAATCTGGTGGCGTCCCCATGAGACTTCCAGCAGCGTGGGGAATCTGGTGCTGCACCTGGCGGGGAATGTGCGTCAGTGGATTGTATGCGGACTGGGCGGGGCGGAGGATGTTCGCCAGCGTGACCGGGAATTCCACGAGCGCGGCCCGCTGCCCCGGCGCGTCCTCGCGGCCCGCCTCCGCATGGCCGTTGGGGATGCGTGCCGGGTTCTACGCAAACTCCCCGCGGAAGATTTGGCGCGCGTGCACAGAACCCAGAAGTATCGCGTGACGGGAATGGAGGCCATCTTCCACGTCGCTGAACACTTTTCCCATCACGCCGGGCAAATTATCCTGATGACCAAGCTGCTCACCGGACGCGATCTGAGGTTTACGCGGCTACCCGGCGAGAAGAGAAAGCGGACGGGAAATCTGCCGGCAGTGTGATGACGCGGAAGGCTCTAAAGAAGGACGTGCACCTGCTTGGCTTGCACCACCAGCGCGCCGGCGGGGATGGTCGCCCCATTGATGGTAACCGCCTTGGGTTCGTAATAGGGCATACCCTGGACCACGAGGGTTTGCACAGAAGTCAAGGCTTCCAACCCGGTGACATTTACAAAATTCGTCTGGTTGTTGGTGACCACGTAAAGGGGAACCCCCTGCAACAACTGGCAGCAGGGCGTCAGAATGAAGGCGCCGGTGAGGTTGTCTGACCCGATCGCCAACATCGAGTTCATCGTTCCCTGCATCGATTGTAAATTCAGAAAAATTGCCGTGGGTTCGACGGTGTAGGGCGACGTCGCGGTTGTGCCCACGGTGGGAGTGGCGGGTTTGGTGTAAGCCCCGTGCACGATAATTTCCTGCCCCACGGAGAGATTCAGCGGCCCGAATGAGAGGTTGGCAAAGTTCGGTCCCATGATCGAGGCCTGATAGCTGGGGTTGACGGTAAGGTCAACCTGGTAAATGTTGTCCATGAGCAGCGTGCTGGTGTCATCGGGTTCGGCGTCACGCACCCACTGGTCGAGTTGGATGGGGTTCCCGGCGGCATCGGTCTTGATGGAAACGATGGGGCCGATCAAAGCGGTGCTGGGGGTTACGCCGGACTGGGTGGGGAACGGGTTTTCAACCTCCTGGGCCTCAATGGTCTTGGCCGCAAAGTTCCCCTGGCTATCTATAATCGTGTCGACTTCCACAAAAGTGTCGGGCAGGAGGTGGTTGAGGCCGGAAAAACCCACGATATTCGTGGTGGGAGTGATGTTGATTGCCACCTCGGGGGCGTCCGCCGTAGACGGCGAAAGGAGTTGCATCTGGAAGCTTCCCTGGTAAGTGGGATTCGATGTGGTGTTGAGGGTGGAAACGCTCCGCACAAAGCCCCACAGGTCGTCGATTTCAGTAAACCCGTTGGGATTGAGGGTGCCCTCTGGGGTGAGATCGGTCAATTGCGTAAGGGTGACCACGGGGGTTAAGTTGCCGGTCAGGTTTCCGGACGAGTCGGTGTCCAGGCTTTGCAGGGCGTTATAATCCAGAACCATGACGTTGGTTTGATTGGGGGTGATGACCAGAGGGGGATTGAGGGCGACAAGGGGCTTGGAGTTCGTGAAAGAAACGAGGTAATTATGAATGGGTGGGCTCAGGGTGGGATCAAAAGCCGCCATTTGCCCAAGTTCATAATCGAAATTCGCCTGCGTGTAGGTCCCTGCCGTTACGGGAAATTGATAGAGGACCGTGGTGAAATCGCGAAGCATTTCGAGGTTGAAGCGGATTTCCGGGGCGAAGGAGGGCGTGGTGGTGATATACCCCTCGGTGGCGCCCTGGCTGGTGGAAAAACTCAAGTTCTCGATCACCATGCTGGCGGAAATCGCATTGCAAATCGGCACGTCCGTCACCAGGGTAATTAAATTTCCGGTGCCGGGTTTGGCAGCCGGTTTTGCCGCACCGCAACTCATTAAAAGTCCGGCGGCCAGGACCACGCCGATAATCTTCACCAGCCTAATGTGGGACATCCGTCTCAAGTGTCTCCTTCAGTTTACGTCTGGGATGGGCGCTTGCCGCGGCAGCCGGGTGGATCCCGGCACGCGCCCCGGTGGTCCTCAGCACGGACCCGCGCCTTATCCTCAGATGATGTCAGCCAGCCTTGGGGTTTTCCGCATGCTGAGGCTGCAAAGCCGGGATTTTGATAAATACAGTGAACTGACCGCGGAAGGCAAGAGTTATTCCGCTTCCGCTAATTCTTTTCCTCACGACGACGACGCAGAAAAGTGGGTTTGTCCAGGTCGTCATCCTCAATCCCCGCGATCACATTGGGAGGCGGCGCTTCCACCGGCAGCTTCTCTTTTCTGGCCCCATAGATCTTAACGCTTTGCTGGGCGGTGCGTTGCGCCATGGAAGGCGCGGAGAGCGGCTTGATGCCCATCCTTTCGGACTTGATGCCGGTGGCAATCACCGTAACCTTTACGGCGTCCCCCATGGACTCATCGTGCACGGCGCCGAAAATAATATTGGCGTTTTCCGCTGCCGCTTTCTGCACGATGGTGGACGCCTCATGCACCTCATACAGTGTAAGCTTGTTCGAGCCGGTTATGTTCAGTAAAATTCCGTGGGCGCCGTTGATGCTGGCATCTTCCAGCAAAGGGCTGGCCATGGCGGCGTTGGTCGCATCCACCGCGCGATTTTCTCCACTGGCCACCGCGGTTCCCATCACCGCATAACCCATGCCTTCCATAATCGCTTTGATGTCCGCGAAGTCACGGTTAATAATTCCGGTGATGGTGATAATATCGGAAATTCCCTGCACTCCCTGCCGCAGGATATCGTCGGCAATGCGAAATGCCTCGAAGAAACTTGTGCCTTTATCGACGAATTGCATCAGCCGCTCATTGGGAATGCAGATGACGGTATCGACGCCCTGCCCGAGTTCCGCCAGACCCTGCTCCGCCTGCAACATGCGGCGCTTGCCTTCAAAGGCGAAAGGTTTGGTCACCACCGCCACGGTAAGCGCCCCCAGTTCGCGCGCCAGGCTGGCGACGATGGGAGCGCCGCCCGTCCCCGTTCCGCCCCCCAGCCCGGTGGTCACGAACACCATGTCCGCGCCTTCCAAGGCTTCGATAATCTTCTCGGTGTCCTCCAGGGCCGCCCGCCGTCCAATCTCCGGATTGCCCCCCGAGCCCAATCCCTTGGTCAGCTTCGTGCCCAGTTGAATCTTCAAGGAAGCGTGGGAAGCCTGCAGCGCCTGAGCGTCGGTATTGGCCACAAGAAAGTCCACGCCTTTCACATCTGCGGCAATCATGCGATTAACCGCATTACCGCCGCCGCCGCCGACACCGATGACCTTGATTTTTGCACCGGCGCGCAATTCGTCTGAAAAATCCACCCGGAGGTCTCCCAAGCCGTCATCGCTCATCTTGGCTCCTTCCTCAATTGAGTCATTTGCTCATCGGGTCATTGAACTGCGGGTTCTCCAATGGCCCGATGAGCCGATGGACCGATGACTCAATTCCTCCCTCGCATACTGTTCCACAACTTTCCCCACAATCCGGTGGGCTCCTTGGCGTCACGCAGCAAACGTTGGCGGTAACCGTAGATCGCCAGGCCCGCCACGGTTGCAAACGCCGGGTCAGGAAGCGTCTCCCCCATCTCCTCGAGCCCGGTGGGAATGGCCACCCGCGGTGGCGCGCCAAAAATCGGTTCCGCCAGCGCTGCCAGACCGCCGAGTTTGGCTCCCCCGCCGGCCAGAACCACTCCGGCCCCCAACTGCCTCTCGAAACCCGAGCGGCCAATTTCCGCCTGGATCAATTCCAACAGTTCCGTCGCTCGCGGTTCAATAATCTCACTCAGCGTCGCATAGGTCACCACCCGGGAAGGCCTTTCTCCCACGCTGGGAACTTCCACCATGGTGTCCGCGAGCTTGGAAAAGTCCCGCTCGCCCCAGGCCTTTTTCATCTTTTCCGCTTCCGGAATGGGGGTGCGCAACCCAACGGCAATATCATTGGTGAAGTGTTCCCCGCCCACCGGAATGACAGCAGTGTGCCGCACCACTCCGGCATGGAAAACAATCAGGTCGGTAGTGCCGCCCCCAAGGTCCACCAGCACCACACCCAGCTCCCGCTCATCCGCCGTGAGGCAGGCTGCGCTGTCAGCCAGCGGCTCAAAAACCGTGCCCAGAACCTCCACCCCGGCGTGGTTTACCGCCGTCACCACATTCTGATGAGCGGAGATGGACGCCGTCACCAGATGCACATTCACCCCCAGGCGCGTACCCACCATCCCCACCGGGTCACGAATGCCGCCCTGGCCATCGAGCAGGAACTCTTGCGGAAGCACCTCCAGGAGCTGGCGATCCTCGGCCAGAGTGATGCCTTGCGCCGCCTGGCTGACTCGCCGCATGTCATCCCGCTCCACCTCGCGGGTTGTCGTGGGAGAATTCCCCAGAGTAACGGCCCCCTGGGAATTCACCCCTTTGATGTGCGCGCCCGCCACGCCGACGTAAGCAGAGTCAATGGAAACTCCGGCGGCAGCTTCGGCGGCCTCCAGGGCTTTCTTCACCGCCAGCGACGTCGCTTCGAGAGTGACGATCATCCCCTTGCGCCAGCCCTTGGATTCCGCCACGCCCAGGCCCGCCACTTCCAGCTTGCCTTCCGGGTTCGGCTTGCACACCAGGGCGCAGGTCTTTGTGCTTCCCAGGTCGAGCCCGACGATGAAATTATTTTTTCGAGCCAAGCTTTGCTCAGTCCTTCCGGTCGTGGCCGCGCCCTTGCAGCGCCGGGGGAGGCGACTGAGGGTCTACGATGATCTGATTGCGAAAGCGCAAATCAACCGAATCCAGTTTACCATTCGTTTTCTGGATTTCCGGCAGCACACTCAGGAAAGTGCGGAATCTTTGCAGAAAGTCCTTCTGCCCGAAATGCACTTGCAAGGTTTGCTGCCCATTAATCAGCAGGGCTTTCAGGTCCTCGGCATCGGCCAGGTTAATTTCCGAAATCGTCCAGCCGGCGCGCGGAGCTTCCGCCCCCAGTTGCCGCATAAATTCCAGGTAAAGGGCCAATCGCGTACGGCGGTCATCGGGGCTCGCGAGGTTTTCCACTCCATAGACCACGGGGAAATCGAAAATCCCGTTATCGGTTTTCCCCAGCGGCACACCCTCCTGGTCGATCAGAATGACCTGCCCATCGACTTCCGCGTAGGCCACGGGAGTCCTTTCCATGACGTGCACCAGCAACCCGTGGGGCAGGACGCGGGTCACCGAGGCGGTCAGCACCCAGGGCAGATTTTCCACCCCCTCCCGCACCGTATTCAGGGAGATGCGAAAGACATTGGTCCCAGTCTTGAGTTTTCCGGTTAGCGGCAGTCCCACCGCCGCCAAAACTTCCGCCCGCGAAACGAAATGGTTTCCCGTTACCAAAACGTCTTCGGGCGACGTCAAAACGAAAAGGGGGGAGGTCAGCGCGAAGCTCACCAGCCCGTACACCACAAGGCCGCCGGGCAGGAGAATGGCGATCGCCAGCAAGGCCACGCGCACGCGCCGGGAGATCCGGCTGCGGCGCACGGGAACCGATTTCTTCCGCCGCAGATACGCCGAATCCTCCGGCGAGTCGAGCCCATCCGGCATCAGCAGCGCGTCTTGTTCAACCATTTCCATAATCGTTTGTCCAGAGGAGTCAGGAGTCAGAAGTCAGGAGTTAGAAGCTAGAAGATATTGCTCCGCATACTAAAAACTTGGACTACCTCCATGCTACTGGCTCTTAGCTTCTTACTCCTGACTTCTGACCTCCGCCTCCTGCCTTCTATCCTCTAGCTCCTGACTCCTGACTTCTATCTTCTGACTCCCAGCTCCTTCGCCAGCGCTTCCCCGACTTTCCAGACGTTTCCGGCGCCGATGGTGATCAGAAGGTCGCCCGGCCGCGCACTCGCCAGGAGTTCCTCCATCAGCCCGGCTTCCGAGGGCGCATAGCGTGCACTGCTCACGCCCAATTCGTGCATGCGGGCCACCAGCCGTTCGGAACTGACGCCGGGGAGCGGTGGTTCGCTGGCGCCGTAGATATCCAAAACGTAAACGCGGTCGCATCCCGCAAAGCAGCCGGCCAGTTCATCCATCAGGAACTTGGTGCGCGTGTAACGATGCGGTTGGAAAATGGCGATGATGCGCCCGGCTCCGCGCAGACGGGCGGCGTCGAGCGTGGCGCGAATTTCCGTGGGGTGGTGGCCGTAATCGTCCACGATGGTGATGCCGCCCACCTCCGCCTTGATTTGGAAGCGCCGGTCGGCGCCCCGAAACCGCTCCAGCCCCTGGCGAATCTGCCCGGCGGTAAGGTCCAGTTCCAGCCCCACGGCGGCCGCCGCCAGGGCGTTCTGCGCGTTGTGCCGTCCGGGAACAGGGACCGAGAAACGGCCGAGCAGCTTGTCTTTCACCACCACGTCAAATACCGAGCCGGTGGAATTAAGCTCGCGAATCCTCCCTTGAACGGCGGCGCCATTTTCAATTCCGTAAGTCACCACCCGGCGGCGCAAGCGGGGAATCAGGCTCTTCACCACCTCGCGCCAGGGGGGGTCAAAGCAGGCCACCACGGTCCCATAAAATGGCACTTTGTTCATAAAGGAAACGAAGGCCTCGGCAATATCTTCAAGATCGCGGTAATGGTCAAGGTGTTCGCGGTCGATGTTGGTAACCACGGCGATGGTGGGCAGCAGGTAGAGGAACGAACGATCGCTCTCGTCCGCCTCCACCACCATCAAATCGCTCTTGCCCAGGCGGGCGCTGGAACCAAATACATCCAGGCGGCCGCCAATCACCGCCGTGGGGTCAAGCTTCGCCTCCGCCGTCATCACCGCAATCATGGAAGTCACCGTGGTCTTGCCGTGCGCCCCGGCCACCGCCACGTTAAACTTCATGCGCATCAATTCCGCCAACATTTCGGCGCGCGGAATCACGGGAACCTGCCGCCGGTGCGCTTCCTGAATTTCCGGATTGTCCGCCGCCACCGCCGACGAGACCACCACCACTTGCGCCTCGGTGGCGTGGCTCGCGGCATGGCCCTCAAACACCCGCGCCCCCAGGCTCGCCAGGCGCTCGGTGACGGGCGTCGATTTCTGATCGGAGCCCGAAACCTCGAAGCCCAGATTCACCAGCACCTCCGCGATGCCGCTCATCCCGATGCCGCCAATGCCTACGAAATGGATTCTTCGAATCTTGCCTAACATTTTTCAGTGATCCCTTGTACGAGCCAGCGAAATTCGATAATCGAAAATCGCATCGTAGGGGCAGCCCATGTGGTTGCCCCGGCGCGGCCATGAAGGCCGCCTCTAAGTTGATCCTGCTTTCCTAAATTTGCGAAGCAATAGGAATATAAGGATCGCGTAAACCGCAGCATTGACCGGAATCCCGATCTCCGCATAATCCGATTTTAGAGCCCCCTCCATACCTCGCATCAATATGGTGGTACCAAAACCCGCGATTTGGAGCCAAAACAGGAGCACCCAGTGCGTGGCATACGAGATATAAAACAGCGCTACGGATGCTCCCAAGCCTGCGAACAACGCGATCCCAGCCAGTTTGGCCATGTTGCCATTCTCTTTGTCCGCTGGTCGAGTAATCCCGAAGGCCGCTCGACTGTGACGCCCATCATTGTGAACTGTAGCGGCACGTCACTGAAACGGATATCTCCGCCTGCCGTCGTCGATGGGCGATCGACGCTACAATTCCCTAGCCCTGCCTCGCAAACGCTTCCACCATATCCGCGATGCACGCCGCGGCGTCGGGCCGCGCCAGGCGGCGGGCGCTAGCTTCCATGTTCTCCAGCGTCGCGGGGTTCGCCATCAACTCCCGAATCTCCCCCGCCAACCGCTGCGGCGTCAACTCCGCTTGCACGATGACGCGCACCGCCCCCGCCTTTTCCATGGTCAAGGCATTCTCCAATTGATGCTGGTCTGCCGCGCCTGGAAATGGAATCAGCAAGGCCGCCCGGCCCGCCGCGGCCAGCTCAGCCACCGCCATGGCGCCCGCGCGCGAAATCACCAAATCCGCCTGGGAAAGAGCCCCGGGCATGTCTTCGATAAAAGCGTGGACCTCAGCGGAGAGGCTTCGACCCTGATAGTTGTTCAGAACTTCATTATAGTCGTGTTCGCCGGTTTGGTGGATGATTCTCATAGCGCCTGCCCTCGTAGAGCCGACCTTGAGATCGGCACATGCCGGGTCAATGCCCGGCGGTGCCTCGACTGCAAGGTCGATGCCCGGCGGTGCTGGCGTCAAGGCCGGCGCTACAAAAGCTTCCAGCAGCGGCAGACATTCCACCACTACCTGGTTAATGGCCTTCGATCCCTGGCTGCCGCCCACGACCAAAAGCGTAAAGGGCGCCAGAGACTCAGCCGTTGCGGCAGGTGGCGCAGGGCGGCGGGGCGGAATATCAAAAAACGCCCGGCGCACGGGATGGCCCGTCACCTGCGCCTTTTTTCCGTAAAGGTGCGCCGTTTCGGCAAATCCCACCGCTGCCGCGCGCACCACCGGGGCCAGAAGGCGGTTGGTGAAGCCCGGCCGCGCGTTGGGCTCAATCAAAAGCGTGGGAATGCCCGCCAGCGCCGCTTCCAGCATCACCGGACCCGCCAGGTAGCCGCCCACGCCGACCACCACGCGGGGCCGAAATTCCCGCAAAATCCTCGCCACGGCAATTGCCGTGCGGGGCAAAAGCAGAAGGTTCCGCACCCTCTGCATGCCGCCGATGCCCTTCAGGCCCGCCGCGTCAACGACCCGCAGCCGAAAGCCCGCCGCCGGAATCAATTTCGCTTCCAGCGGGCGGTGCGTGCCCAGAAACTCGATGGCGTAAGGCGCAATTCCCGGCCCTCCGCGCCTTTGCAATTCCTCCGCCACCGCCAGGGCGGGAAAGATATGCCCGCCTGTACCGCCCGCGACCATCAATACGCGTATTCCCTCTCGCATAAAAGACGAAACTCGAAATTCGAAACTCGACTCTTGTTTTGCGAGTTTCGAATTTCGATTTTCGAGCTTCGATTTTTTCTCAGCTCGCCTGCTGGGAAATATTCAAAAGGATCCCCACCGCCACCAGATTGACGAGCAGCGACGATCCGCCGTAGCTCACAAACGGCAGGGGAATGCCTTTGGTGGGAAGCAGTCCCAGCACCACGCTCATATTGATCAGCGCCTGACCGACGATCATCACGGTGAGCCCCACGGCCAGCAAGCGCCCGAAGTCATCCTTGCAGGCGGCGCTGGCCTTCAACCCGCGCGCCAGGATGATGGCAAAGACGATGACAATCGCCACGGTGCCGATCAACCCCAACTCTTCCCCCACCACCGCAAAAATAAAATCCGTCTGGGGCTCGGGGAGAAAGAAGAGCTTCTGCTTGCCCTCCATCAACCCCAATCCCGTGATACCGCCGGTGCCCACCGCAATGTACGACTGGAGAATGTGGAAACCCCTGCCGAGCGGGTCGGAGTAAGGGTTGAGGAAAGCCAGAATCCGCTTGTACCGGTAGGCAGAGTGGAAAATCAGGAGGTAGAGAACGGGCACCGCGCCCAGGCCCACCGCGGCGAAGTAGCGAAGATCGAGGCCGGCGCAAAAAAGCATGACCGCCAGAACCATCACCAGGGCCAGAGCGGTTCCCAGGTCGGGCTCGCGTAGAACCAGCACCCCCATGATGCCGGTAACCAGAGCGATGGGAAGCAGCGTGTGTCGCCAATCGCTCACCGCGCCCTTGCGCAGGGCCAGGAAATACGCCAGGAAAACCGTGAGGATGATTTTGGCAAGCTCGGAAGGCTGAAAGCTGGCCACCCCCAGGTGAAACCACCGGTGCGCATTGTTGATCGGGGCCATGAACAGGACGGCGGCGAGAAGGATGAACACCCCCGCCAGCGCCGGGAAAACCACCATGGGGCTTGCCAGGCGCCGGTAATCCGTATGCATCAGGATCCCCACCGCGATCAGGCCTGCCACCGCCCAGGCCAATTGCCGGAGCAGGAAATAATTCCCGGTGCCGTAGCGGTCCGCAGCCATTACCGCCGAGGCGCTGTAAACCATCAGGGCGCCAAATAGCACCAGGCCCACCACGGCCCCAAACAGAACTTTATCGGATTGAAGTTGTCTCGACATAAGAGCTAGTCCGACGTCCGGGGTCCGGAGTCCGGGATCCGGGCTTTGGACTTTCCTTTCGCCCCGGGCTTCGGAGCGCGAACTTCCGGCGTTCCTCCCACTGGTACGCGCGCCTCATAGGGCAAGAGTTCGTCATCAAGGGTCTCGGGCGCCCGCTTGGAAATGGAGGACGAGAAATCATCCTCGGGCAAAACTTGCGATTCCGACCACGGCATCTCCACGGCGTCCACTTCATACACATAACTCAGCTCACCATGGCGCAAAGCGCTTGCCGGAGATTGCATGGGCTTGGCCGGCGCAGGGTGATGCGCAGAGGCAACCATCCCGCCCCCCGGGGACCCGTTCCTCTTCGGCAGGGGATTAACAGCAACTTCGGCATCCTCCGAATGTTGGAGCGGAGCTGGGGCGCCTACGGGTCCTTCCGCATCTCGCGAACGAGGTCCGGTGTTTTCTTTTTCGTTCGTCTTGGAGGCAGAAGCTGCGCTGTCATCGCTTTCCTCGGCAAATTGCAGGCGAGGCACAGGGCCTTCGTCCGGGTGCGGGAACAGAGTTTTACCTTTTTCCGGCTCGTGGCGAATAGCGGTGACGACGCTGGCCGCCTCAATTACTTCGGAGGGGGTGGGGATTGGCTCCGGAGGTTTCGGCGGGCTCTCGAGTTCCGGCTTTCCGGCTGCGGAGATTCCGGATTCAGGATTCAAAATTCCGGAATCCGAAATTTTAACCACTCGCTCCGAACTTAAAATCTCGGGCTCTGGATTTCGAACCTCGGACTCCTGACTCCTGACTCCTGACTTGGGACGTCGGACTTCCGACTCCGCCCGCCGGACCTCGGACTTCGGATTTCGGACTTCGGACTCCGCACGCGTGACCTCGGACCTCGGACTCCGGACGACGTGCCCCGCGGACACCTCTCTCGCCAGTCGAATGACCAACTCTTTGAACACCCGCCCGCGCTCTTCGTAATCATGGAACTGGTCGAAACTTGAACAAGCCGGGGCCAGCAGCACGGTATCGCCCGGGCGCGACCGGACAAAGGCTTCGTGGACGGCGGTGGAAAGATCTCCCGCCTGGACCAGATCCGCTGATCCGGCAAGTTGTTGGGTAATCACCGGGGCGGCGGCGCCAATCAGCAAAACCTCGCGCACGCGGTCCCTGATGAGGGGTATCAGGGGCGTGTACGGCGCGCCTTTGTCCTTGCCACCCAGAATCAGGTGGACGCCGCGGGCAAAGGCTTCCAGTGATTTCGCGGTGGCGTCCACGCTGGTGGCCTTGGAGTTGTTGTAGAATTCGACGCCTTGAATTTCACGGACGAATTCCAGGCGATGCTCGACGGCCTGAAACGCCCGCACGGCCCGGCGAATGGCCGCAAAATCCGCGCCCAGCACGCATGCCGCGGTGGTGGCGGCCAGCACGTCTTCCAGGTTGAAATCGCCGCGCAAGGCCACATCGCGCGTTTCAAACAGAACGCGCTCAAGGTGCCGCACGCGATAGCAGACCCTGCCCCGTGATACGAAGACTCCCATGGGGAGTTCGCGGCGGCGGCTGAAGAACACCACGCGGCTCGGCACGGTCGGCAAAAGTCCCGCCACCCAAGGGTCGTCCGCGTTCAGGATGGCGTAGTCCTTCTTCGTCTGGTTGAGGAAAATCCGCTGTTTGGCCTGCGCATAGGCTTCCAGAGTGGGGTGCCGGTCCAGATGGTTGGGCGAAAGGTTCAGCATCACTGCCACGTGCGGCTCAAATTCGTGAATGCCTTCCAACTGGAAGCTGCTCAATTCGGTGACAAACCGGGTTCCCGCCGGCGCCTCGTCCACCGCCGAGCTCAAGGCGTTTCCAATGTTGCCACCCACAAAGGTCGGAAACCCGGAGGCTTTGAGCATGTCGCCAAGCAGCGTGGTGGTGGTGGTCTTGCCATTCGATCCGGTAACCCCCACCAGGGTTCCATCCAGAAACCAGGAGGCAGCCTCGACTTCCGGATAAACGGGAATCATCCGCTGGCGCGCCGCTTGCAACTGCGGCAAATCCCAGGGCACCCCCGGACTGATAACAATAAGCTGATGGCGCAGGAACGTTTCCACGCGCTGCGAGCCGAGTTCCAGCCCCATTTTTTCCTTGATGAGCTGGGGGAGAATCTCGCCAAATTCCGCGGGAGGCTTGTTGTCCGTCACCGTCACCACTGCGCCGCGACGCGCCAGGGCGCGGGCCACCGCCAACCCGCTGCGGGCCAAGCCAACTACCAGAACGCGTTTGTTTTGGACGTCCATGGTTGATTTCAGGTGTCAGGTACCAGGTGTCAGGTGCAAGGTAAAAGGGTAAAGTGTAAAGGTTAAAGGCTGAAGGATGGGCCGTTTTACCCTTTATCCTTTACCCCTTCCGCATCCCGCAACACCCCGAATTCAGGGCCTGACACCTGGCACCTGACACCTTCCTGTCGCTCCTCTTCCACCCTACCTCAACTTCAACGTGGTCAACGCAAAAAGGGCGAAAATCAGCGCGGCAATCCAGAAGCGGGCGATGATTTTCGATTCTTGCCAGCCGCACAGCTCAAAATGATGGTGCAGCGGCGCCATGCGAAAGATGCGTTTGCCGCGCGATTTAAAGGAGGCAACCTGGAGGATGACGGAAAGCGCTTCCACCACGAAAATCCCTCCGATGAAAGGGAGCAGCAATTCCTGTTTCACCAGCACCGCGACGGTGCCCAGGGCTCCGCCCAAGGCCAGGGAGCCCACGTCGCCCATAAAGATTTCCGCCGGGTGGGCGTTGTACCAGAGAAAACCCAGGCTGGACCCCACCATCGAGCCGCAGAAAATGGTAAGTTCCCCAACGCGCGGCAGATGCTCCAGATCGAGATACTCGGAAAACACGGCGTGCCCGGCCACGTAAGTCAACACGGTCAGGGCGGACGCAGAAACCACCAGGCAGCCAATCGCCAGTCCGTCGAGTCCGTCCGTCAGGTTGACGGCATTGGAAGAACCCACCAGGACCAGAATAACGAAGAGCAGAAAAGGGAGAAATGCCAGCGGGTACGTCCAGGGATTGCCCAGAAAGCGCGTGATGAGAAATGCCGGGTGCAATCGCTTGAAGAAGGGGAAGGTCAAAGTGGTGGAGTAAAGTCCGCGCGCCGACAACATAATCAGAATCACACCAAAAACCACACTCACCAGAATCTGGAGCCCAAACTTGCCGCGCGCCGTTAGCCCCAAGTTCTGCTGGCGCCGCACTTTCTGATAATCATCCCAGAAGCCGATGGCGCCAAAAGCCAGGGTCGTGCCCAGAGTGAGCCATACAAAAAGGTTGCTGAGATCCGACCAGAGGAGCGTAGGAACCACAATGCAGAGCACGATCAGGACGCCGCCCATGGTGGGGGTTCCAGCCTTGGCCTGGTGCGATTGCGGCCCATCCTCGCGGATGAATTGACCAATCTGAAAATCCTTGAGCTTTCTGATCACCCACGGCCCCAGGACCATGGAGAGAAACAGGGCCGTCATGCTGGCGTAAGCAGTTCGAAAAGTGATGTAGTGAAACAGATTAAAGATGTGGAAGGTTTGGTGGAGTTCGAGATAGAGAAAATAGAACATAAGAAATCGGAAGTTAGAAGTCAGGAGTCAGGAGCCAGAAGTCAGAAATTACCGAAACTCGAAATTCGAAACTCGGAAGTGTGGCCTGGATTTTCGAGTTTCGATTTTCGGGTTTCGATTCTTACTCCTGACTCCCGGCTCCTGGCTCCTGCTCTTTCAGCATTTCCACGAGCGTCTCCAAATGGACGCCGCGCGAGCCCTTTACCAAGATAACATCCCCGGGCGCGATCAGGACCCGGCAGAATTCACCCGCCGACCGGGCGTCAGGAAAAAACTTGCGGTGGGAGGGGGGAATGCCGCCCACGGCGGCCCCTTCCGCGATAAATTTCGCATCGCCTTGAACGGCGATCACCCAGTTCACGCGGTTGGGCGCGCAGTGACGGCCCACGGCAAGGTGCAAGTCCGGGGAGCGGGGTCCCAACTCCAGCATCTCACCCGCCACCACGATGCGGCGATGCGCGCCGGGCCAATCCGCCAGCGCCTCCAGCATGCGCTCCATGGCCAGAGGGTTCGAGTTATAGCAATCGTTGATGATGGTAATTCCGCCCGGCAAAGTGAGAATTTCGCTGCGCTGGTGCAAATTGTGAAATTCCTCGAGCGCAGGGTGCATCTCCTCGGGAGGGATTCCAAAAGCGCTCGCGGCGGCAATTGCCGCCACCGCGTTCTGGATATTGTAGCGGCCCGGCAAGGGGAGGGTGAAGTCCGCCTGCCATTCGGGCGTCGTCAAATGAAAGATGCTGCCAATGCCCCGTCCGGGCCTGACTTCCGTGGCGTGGTACGCCGCACCCAGCAGAAAACCGAAGGTGATGACGCGGCCGGGAAAACCTTCCGCAAACCTGCGCACGCGCTCATCGTCTTGATTCAAGACGGCGAGAGCGCCGCGGCCGGTGGCGGCGAGATAGTCGATCAACTCACGCTTGGCCAACGCAATGCCCTCCACGGAATTGAAAAACTGCAAGTGCGCGGCGGCGACGTTGGTGACCACGCCCACCTCCGGCTCCGCCAGGCGCGCCAGGCGGGCGATTTCGCCGGGCGCGGACATCGCCAGTTCCACCACCGCCACTTCGTGCTCCGGTTCCAGCCCCAGCAGCGCCAGCGGCACTCCAAAATCGTTGTTCAAGTTCCCGGGAGAACGCAGCACGCGATAACGGCGGCTGAGCAGGGCGGCAATCATCTCCTTGGTGGTGCTCTTCCCGGCGCTTCCCGTAACCGCCACGAGGCGCTTGCCCCACCGGCGGCGAACCTGGTGGGCAAGGGTCTGCAACGCACAGCGCGTGTCGGCAACGGGCAGCAAGGCCGGCCGCCATTCCTGAGGAGCGCTGGCAAAAAATGCCTCCTCCACCACCGCGCCGGCGGCGCCGCGCTCCAGCGCCTGCCCCGCAAACTGGTGCCCGTCAAACCGCGGTCCGCGAATGGCAAAGAAAAGCTGCCCCGGGACGAGCGAGCGCGAATCGATGGAGTATCCCTCCACGGGGCGGTCCGCCACCCCGGAGGTTGCTCCCAGATAAGCCGCCACCTCCCCCATCGTCAGGTTCATTATCGATTTTCGATTTTGGATTGTCGATTGAAACGAGGTTCTCAGTTGTCAGTTGTCAGTTCTCAGTTCTCAGCCCTCAATAATCAGTAGATGCATTTACTGACGACTTAGACTTACTACTGAGGACTTCCAATCGAAAATCGTCAATCGACAATCGTCAATCCCTGTACCCCATCTCCCCCAGGACGCGGCGCGCCACTTCCCGATCGTCAAAATCAATCTTACCGTCTTTGAGAATTTGATAGGTCTCGTGTCCTTTGCCCGCCAGCACCACCACGTCGCCCTCGCGCGCCTCCTCCAACACCTTGCGGATGGCCACACCGCGATCAACTTCCGCAACATAGGGCTTGCCCGTTCGCTGCAACCCCACCAGGGCATCCGCCATAATCAGCAAGGGGTCTTCGCTGCGGGGATTGTCGGAAGTCAGCACCACGAAGTCCGCCAGTGTGCCCGCCGCTTCGCCCATACGCGGGCGCTTGGTACGGTCGCGCTCGCCGCCACATCCGAAGAGCACGATCAGGCGATTGCCGGTAATTTCGCGCGCCGTCTTCAGAATGTTCTTCAGAGCGTCGTCGGTGTGGGCATAATCCACCACCACCGTGAAGGGTTGTCCCTCGTCGATGCGCTCGAATCGTCCCGGCACCGCCTGAAGTTTGGCAATGCCTTCCTCAATTTTGGTGCTGGCAATCCCCATGGCCACCCCCGTGGCAATCGCGGCAAGAATGTTGGCAAGATTGGCGCGCCCGAGCAGCGGAGAAAGAATTTCCACCTTGCCCGCCGGAGTCGCGATCACCGCTTCGGTTCCCGTGGCGCTGGATGCAACCTGCCGGGGCGACACCTGCGCGTCTGAGGTCATCCCATAAGTGAGATGATGGGCATTGGGCAATTCGAGCAACCGCCGCCCCCAGGGATCATCGGTATTGATCACAGCCCAATCGGGAGGCGGCGCGCCCAGCCCTTCAAAAAGACGGCGCTTGGCCTGGAAATAGTGCTCAAAGTCCTTGTGATAATCCAAGTGGTCCTGCGTCAGGTTGGTGAACACGGCGACAGCGAAATGAAACCCCCAAACACGCTCCTGGGCCAGCGCATGCGAGGAGACTTCCATCACCGCCGCCTTGCCCCCCGCATTCTCCAGCTCCCGGAAGTAGGTCAGCAGGTCGAGCGACTCGGGCGTGGTATTGGTGGCCACCTTGATTTTGCCGCCCATGCGATATTCGATGGTGCCGAATACCCCGCTCAAAATTCCCGCCGCACCCAGAATGCTCTCCACCAGGTAAGTCGTGGTGGTCTTGCCGTTGGTGCCGGTAATTCCAATCAATTGAAGGCGCCGCTCCGGGTGACCCATAATGATGCGGCCCGCGTCTGCCAAAGCCCGGCGAATGGCGGCCACCTGGATCCAACGGGTAGCTAATTCGGGGGGCGCGGCGCGCTCACTGACCACCGCCACGGCGCCCCGCTCGAGCGCCTGGGGAGTGTAGGCGTGGCCGTCGGCCTTCTCACCTTGAATCGCGAAAAAGAGGGTACCCTGCGCCACTTCGCGGGAGTTATAGGCCAGAGAAGACACCTCCGCCCCACCGTCTACACCGGAGTGCAGAACCGGCAATTGCCCGAGTAGTTCGCCTAACTTCATTGCCTTGTCCAGACTGCCGGGTGCGCCGACAATCACCCGTTTATCTCTCCATCTTCACATAAACATAGGTTCCGGAGGGCACTTTGCTCCCCCCCGGCGGGTTCTGCTCCACCGCGATTCCATTCCCCACGATGGTGAGGTTAAGGCCCAGGTGTGTACACTCCTTGGCCACGCGCCCCGCCCCCCATTGCGAAAAATTTGGAACCGTCACAATAGGGCCTTTCCCCAGCTTCAACGGCTTGGACATAATGTCTTTTTCAGCCGGGGGGTCCTTAACCGGACGGACGGGGGCTACCGGCGTGAGCTGATTATAAAACGATGCCTCTCTTACGGGTGACGTGGCAACTCCTGAGGGTTCCCGAACTGTAGGAAGGTATCCCACAACTTCTTCCTGCTTCTGGGCAGGAATAGTCACGGGTTTGGGGGTTACGATCTGAGGCCAATGGGAGGGATTATCCTGAGGAACGTTCAAGTACCCAAGTGTCTGCTCTGCAATGGTTCGGAACACGGGAGCTGCCACATCGGTCCCGTAATGTGCCCCCACCGGAGTGTCGATGGCCACCAGAATAGTCACCGCCGGATGTGTTACGGGAGCAAAGCCGATAAATGAACCCACAAATTGAGATTTGGAATAAGCGCCGTGGGCATCAATCTTCTGCGCGGTGCCCGTCTTGCCGGCGGAGGAGTACCCGCCCAATTGCGCGGGCTTGCCCGTGCCATGGTCGACCACCGCCGCCAGAATCTTGCGCATCATCTCGGCGGTGTGCGCGCTGATCACGCGACGCCCGCCCGCCGGCGCCAGCGCGTCGTGGTGAGTGTCCAGATACACATCGTGCACAATGCGCGGCTGAAACAGAATTCCGCCGTTGGCGATGGCCGAAAACACCGCCACCATCTGAATGGGGGTCACGCTGATTTCCTGCCCCATGGCGATTTCGCCAATGGAAATCCCCGACCAGGCTTCAGGAGGCTGCAACATGCCGCGTTGTTCGCCGGGCAGTTCCACCCCGGTCCTCGTCCCCAAGCCAAAAGCCTGGATGTAGCGGTAGAAGCGCTCCTGACCCAGCCGTAGGGCCAGTTTGATGGCGCCCACGTCGCTGGAATTGACCAGGACATCGGTTACGGAGAGGTCGCCATAGGGTTTATGATCGTGAATGGCGTGACCAAACAGCACAATGGCGCCGTTCTGGCAGTTGATGATCTCGTCCGGCTTGGTCAGCCCCTCTTCCAGGGCCGACGACAAGGTGACCACCTTGAAGGTCGAGCCCGGCTCGTACATCCAGGTTACGGCGCGATTTTCCCGTGCCTCAGCCGAACTGGCTTCAAAATCATTGGGGTTAAAGGTGGGCTGACTGGCCATGGCCAGAATCTCGCCGGTGTTAGGGTTCTGCACGACCACCACACCCCCCAGGGCGTGCGAGCGGGCCACTTCCTCCGCCAGGGCCTTTTCGGCAACGTACTGGATTTTCTCGTCAAGGGTCAGCACCACGTCTTCGCCGGGCGTGCCCTGCCATTCCGTGCTGCGAAAAGTATGGTGGCGGGCATCAAAATCCAGCAGGACGCGGCCGGGCTTGCCCGTAATCTGGCCATTCAGGGAGTATTCGATTCCTCCCAGGCCTTTGTCATCCAAGCCAACGTAACCCACCGTTTGCGCAGCCAACTCCCGTTTGGGATAGAAGCGCTTGGTCTCGCGTTGAAAATAGACGCCCTTCAACTTGAATCCCCTGACGCGCTCCGCCTCCTCCGGGGTGACACGGCGCTTGATCCAGCAGAACGAATGCTCGCTCTGCAAGTGGTCGCGAAGCTCGTCGGGATCCATTTTCAGGACCGGGGCAAGCAGCGCCGCCACCGTGGCCGGTTCGGAAGGCCCGGTAAGTTCGCTGGGCATGGCGAAAATCGAATCCACGGGCAGACTGCCCGCCAGGATCTGCCCCTGCCGGTCATAGATAGCGCCGCGCTGCGGGGCCACCTCCAGGACGCGCTGCTGCTGGCGCTGGGCGCGCACCATAAATTCCACGTACTTAATGACCTGGAAATAATAGAGGCGGGCGAAAATGGCCACGAACCAGAAGGCGCAAATCACGCCGACAATCTGTCGCCGCCTCTCCAGGCGAGACTGATCGGGCATCGCCGTGCGAGAACCAGGCTTGCGTCGGCCCATTGCAGCTATGGCTCGTGTGGAGGTTCTCCGCTACCCACGGAGGAGATATTGCGCGCCAGTACCGGGGCTTCCAAAGCGTTTGCCACCGGTTCCGGCCTGCCCAGTTGAATCAATTGCCCCGGGCCTGGGCTGACCATCCCGAGGTGGATCCGCGCCACCGTGTCTATCCTCTTCGGATCGGCGAGTGCCGCCTGTTCCAACTGGTATTGATGGTTCTGCTCTTGCAGGGCCGCGTATTCAACCTTGAGTTGCTCAATCTGATAACCGCGCCGCACGCACTCGAAATGTTGATAGGCGAGCGAAAGCACAAAAGAGAAAACCAATACACCCATGACAAGGAAACCGATGTATTCACGGCGACGCTCCACGTCAACTACCCGCCTCAGGCGGGAATTGTCGATGTGCTTGTGAAAGTAGATGTCCGGTAATGTCGCCCGGCCCGCGACCGGGGATTTTATCGAACGCCGCCTGGGTTTCTGGACTGGGTTCGGAAAGGTGATTGTTACGGTTGCCATTTGAGAACCGGGATTCGGGGTTAGGGAATAGGGGTTAGGGGTTAGGGATTAGCGATGAGGGATTAAGAGTCCTTCAGAACCCTAGTCCCAGATCCCCAATCCAGAATCCCCGGCCCCTAACACCTAACCCCTTATCCCTAACCCCTTCGCTTCTCCGCCGCCCGCAACTTGGCGCTGCGCGCGCGCGGATTGATTTGCACTTCTGCCTCGCCCGGACGCACCACTTTGCGTGTCAGAATGGTCGCCCGGCCTTCGCCCTGCCATCGCCGGAAGGCCAGCTTGGCACGACGGTCCTCCAGCGAGTGAAAAGACACGATGACCACCCGCCCCTCCGGACGGAGGACGGTAAGTACTTTTTCCAGAAGGAGATCCAGATTCTCCAGTTCCCCATTAACAGCCAAGCGCAACGACATGAAAACGCGCGTGGCCGGGTGAATTTGGTGGAGGCCCGCCCGGGAGGGGATAGCACGTGTCACCACCTGCGCCAGTTCGGTGGATGTACGAAACGGACGGGCCTTCACAATGGCTCGCGCGATGCGGCGCGAGTGGCGCTCTTCCCCTAACTGGCTAAAAATGTCTGCCAATTCCCGCTCATCCGAGTGGTTCACCAGGTCGGCAGCGGTGGTTTCCGAGCCAGGGTCCATTCTCATATCTAAAAAACCCGGCGAATTGAAACTGAATCCGCGGGAAGGGTCGTCAAGCTGCATCGAGCTCAATCCGAGGTCGGCCAACACCCCGTCCACGGGCGGCAAGCCGCTGGCGGCGTGCAAAGCGTCAATTTGAGCGAAATTCCCGTGCCGCATGATCAGCTTCCCACCATAGCCTGCTAGCCTCTGGCCGGCTATTTCCAGCGCCCGGGGATCGCGGTCAATGGCCAGCAGCCGACCGCTTGCCAAACGCTTCAAAATCTCTTCCGAATGCCCCCCGCCCCCCAATGTTGCGTCAATGTAATTACCTTCCGGCCGGACATTAAGAAATTCCAGGGCCTCGTGAACGAGTACTGGAATGTGGACAATCCGGGACTCGGGATTGGGGGTTGGGGACTCGCCAGACCCGGGTTCGCGCTGCGCATCGTCCTTGTCCACTGGATTTCCATCCCCACCTCAAATTCCATTCGCCAAGCTAGGCTTGCGGGTCGGCAAACAGCAGCGAGGAAACTAGCGCAACCAGAACCAGCACAAATTGAATCGCGAACAACATTGGAACGAAATGATCCAGGGTGCGCATTTTTCTCCAGCCTTATGCTGATTTCCGATTACCAGATTCCCAGCGTGTCCAGACTGTCCCGTTCCTCGCCCGACAGCGACTTGGCCATCGACTCGCGGATCCGCTCGACGCTCCCGAGTTCCAGGTGGTCGCCTTTTCCCATGACCGCCACGGAGCCTTTTATGCCGGCCGAATCGCGCAGGAGCGTTGGAATCAAGACCCGGCCCTGCGGGTCGGCGCGCTCCTCCTGCCCCCAGAAATTGGTGCGGTCCAGGAATTCCCTCTTGATCTTGTTCAAGTCTTTCTCACCCAGCACGGGAGCCAGCCGGGCCTCCACCTTCTCCCATTCGGCAAGCGGGTAAATGCGAACCGAAGTCCCGTCTAAGCTGGTGACGAAAAACTTGGGCCCATATCCATCCAAGGCGTCCTGGAAATCGGTCGGAATCTTCAGGCGACCCTTATCGTCCACCTTTGCCGGGTTATTGCCGCGGAACATAAGAACCAACCCACCCCCAGGCCATTTAGGACTGTAAAGTCCGGCGATAACCTGTCATACTCCCCACTTTGGGCTACTGACGACTTATTTCTACTTATTCCTACTTATTTTTCCCACTTCCGGCGTTGACGATACAGGCTCAATTCCCCCTTGTCAAGAAAAATCTAAAAAAAATTTAAGAATTTTTTGTGAGCTAGAAGTGTACTGCCCATAGTGGACCCTTCGCTCTAAAATACCACCCTTTGGGGCATCTTCCCAGCGGCTTGGCAAAGCGGTTGTGGGTCAATTTGAAATTGCAGCGGCGAGTTTACTTCGCCAAATGGCGGCGTAAAACCGCCCCTTCGTCAAATTGACCCACTACCCGCAAACGCGAAGTCAACCCCGCCAGGGCGCCGTGGCGACTATGCACGACTGGAACGCCCGGCACTATGGATGACTTGAACCCTGCCGACTTTACCGTCCTGCAGCCTTACCTTGATCCCGTGCGGGTGAAACGCGGACTTCGTGAGAAGGTCCTGGACGATGCCTCGGGTCTGTTTCCCGGTGGGCTGGTCCTCTTTGAGGACAACTGAAACGTCTGCTCCTCGCACCACGTCACTTCGATTCCGTCCATCCATGAAGCATGCTCCCTTCACCGCCTTGTCAAAAACTTCATTGGCAAAATTGTTTTAACATGGCCACCGCCTTAAGAACAGTCAAACCTGTTCGCTGCAGCGATTCCGCGGCTACGGCGTTCGAAACTGGCGGCGCAGGGGGGCGGAGCCGCAACCCAATAGGACGTGGGGGCGGGGCTTGCCCTGCCCACGAGTTTCTACATTTTCCCGGCCGCAAACTCCCACGGGAAGGCGCCCCCCCCGGCGGGGTGGAAGGCCCGCCCACCGCAAGGTCGGCGCACATCCGCGCGGGGCGCCGGCTTTCGGACTGGCTGCCCATGAGCCTCGATTTTCCGGGATTGAAGGTTCGCCGGGAAGCATGGCGGCGCGGACACCGGCGGGTGCGCCGGCGTGGAATTACCCGCCGTAAAATCGCGAGCGAAATGCCGCGGACCGGGACAGCGAGGCGAGCAATCCCGCGGGGCAATCAACAGTTTCTTCACGTAAATCAAGTTGGGAGTATAGAAAAAAATAGTCTGACGAGGTGTTCAGAAATTGGCAACGCGGGCCGGTTCAGCCCCGATGCAATCACTTCGACGAAGAGCCGGGTTTACAGAAGTGCCACGCTGATGGGATAATCCTTGCATGACAAAATCCATCATCAAGGCACTAACTCTAATCGCGGCTGTCGTTATCCTTTTTGGAAATGCCCGGGCACAACAGGCCCCCGCCGTGAATCCTCAAACCGTTCCAACCACCAAGGCAACCACGGCTCCGGCGGCCAAGCCCCACACAGCGACTGCCGCCAAGAGCCCGGCGGCTCTGACCCTCAAGACACCAAAAGAGAAGGCCAGCTACGCAATCGGGTTAAGCATCGGAGGAAGCTTGCACCGCGATGGCGTTGACATTGACCCGACCATCCTGCTGCGGGGTTTGAGGGACGCGATGGCGGGAAGCAAACCTCTGCTGACGGACGATGAATTAAAGGCCACCATGCAGGCGCTGCAAACCGATGTTCGCCAAAGGGCACAGGCGAAGATGCAGCAGGCCGGGGAGGTGAACGTGAAAGCAGGCGAAGCTTTTCTCGCCGCCAACAAGACCAAGCCCGGGGTGGTCACTCTGCCGAGCGGTCTTCAGTACAAGATTCTGGTGGCCGGCTCAGGGCCGAAACCCACCACCACGGACTCGGTGGTCTGCAACTACCGGGGCACGCTCATCAACAACACGGAATTCGACAGCTCTTACAAGCGCGGCCAACCCGCAACCTTTCAAGTGGGTCAGGTCATCAAGGGTTGGACGGAGGCCCTGCAACTGATGCCGGTGGGATCAAAATGGCAACTGTTTATTCCCCCCGACCTCGCCTACGGCCAGCGCGGCGCAGGCCGGGACATCGGCCCCAACGCGACGCTCATCTTTGAAGTCGAACTGCTCTCCATCGAGGGCAAAGGTAAATGAGGTTTGAGGCTCGCCCGGGATTCATCCGAACACCCATCGGCGATTTAGGGGATCGACGCATCAAGGGAGGATTTGAGACAAGAACAGGGAAAACCCTGGAAGCAGTTCGGGTTCTTCGAACTTGCCCCCTCTTTCGGCACTTAAAACGGCGGGGTGGAGAGCTTCAGGATTATAGCGGTGTGCTTCCCGCGTCTTTCGATACAAAAGCCAAACGGCCCGGACACCGGCATGCAGGTACTGGCGAACCTTGAGCATGAGGTCATCTGGCTGGTCATACTTGGAAACGACTTCAATGACCAGATCGGGGGCAATCGGCAGAGGTACCTCGTCAAGATCGATGTCTTTGATCCGCTCGCGACTGAAGAACATCAGATCAGGTCTACGGACCGTGTCCTCGCCAAGTCTTACATCGACCTCATAAAGGACTTGCCCCAGGTCGTTTTCCTTGGCCCACGCGCTCAGCCGGCCGTGGAACTCACCACAAATAATATTATGCATGGGCACAGGGGAAGGAGTCACGACGAGCTCTCCTCGATCGAGTTCGTACCTCACGCCAACGGGCTCTTCCAGGGCGTTGTACTCTCCAACGGTCAATAAAGTCTTGGTGGCCATAAGAAACATCCTGCAGGAATCAGCTTACCACGAACTCTTCCT
>CAVSSA010000007.1:0-493182 GCA_963730515.1 uncultured Acidobacteriota bacterium
GTAACTCCCCGGTCTACCTCACTTTTCTTCGAATCAGGCTTAAAAGCCGGTATCTGGGATTTTTTAGAGATCTATTTTCCTTTTCCCATATCAGGCAACTTAAGGTCAGTTAACAGGTCATTCCGCGATGGAATTAGGTTTGTATTCAATTTGGAGTCAATCAATAAAGTGAGGTTGAATTCAGCTCTTTTTTAATTTATGTGGGAATCATACAACTGATTTATAAAATTATGTAACATGTTAAAACCCCATATCCACTACCTTTATCTCATTGAATTTTATTAATTAAAATAAACAAAATGAAAAAAATCAGTGTAATCGTATTTGTAATGTTCTTCTCTCTTGGTAATGTTTTAAATTGAAATAATTCAAATTCCAAAATTACTTCTGCCATGGAAGCTACATCAGCAAACAAGGAAAATAAATTAAACTCAGAAGAAATCAACTGTTTAAAAAACCGGGTTGAAGAAATTAGCAAAATGGATAAATCGAGCCTTAATTCAACTGAAAAACGTGAGTTAAGAAACGAACTCAAAGGCATCAGGGAAAGTGTACGCAGAAGTGATGGTGTAATTTATATTGGCGGAGGTACTTTACTCCTGATTATTCTGATAATAATAATTTTAGTTTAATATAACTAAAGCCGACAGTATTTCATACGGATTTTATTATTGCGATCAAAGAAACATTTATAAAAAAAATTATCATGGACTCAGGAAAAGTTTTATTGGGGGATTATTGGCTGGTGTGGCAGTTGGAGGATTATTAGGAGTATTATTTGCACCCGACAAGGGTTCGGTTACCCGGACAAAAATATCAAAAAAAGGAGAAGATTACGCTGATACTTTAAAGGAAAAGTTTAACGAATTTATAGAAGACTTATCTGAAAAATTTGACAAGGTTAAGGAAGATGTGGGTGCCAAAACTGACTTCATTGACAATCAGCGCCGATTGGTTTTCAATAAGTTGCGTGTTTACAATAGTGGGCCAGCATATCCGGCTTATAGGCTTGCTCGCGAAATATTCCCGCTTACCTTTTTCCCCATGTGGCGTCTAACCAGAAGGAGAGGTTCAAACCTTCGCGTGATGGATGGCGCCTGCTTGGAGTTCGCTGGCAAAGTTGCTGGGCAGCCCTCGCCGATGAGCGAAGCCGATGAGCTTGCGCTGATCCGCCGGGCTCAGGAAGGAGACCGTTCCGCCTTCGACGCGCTGGTGTGTCTTTACGACCAGAACGTCTTGCGCCTGGCGCTGCAAGTGGTAGGCTCACCGGAAGAGGCGCGGGATTTATATCAGGAGGCGTTTCTAAAGGTCTACCGGTCGATTGGGCAGTTCCGCGGGGAGGCAAAATTCTCCACCTGGCTTCACCGCGTGGTGATGAATGTCTGCCTTGACCACTTGCGGCGGCAGAAATCCCGCAAGGAAGTGGTTGTACCGCCATCCGAGGAGGGCGAACCAGAATTCCTTCAGGCGGTGCCGGACGAGCGGCCGGGGCTTGACCCCGAGCGGACCACCCGCTCCAGGGAAATCAGCCGCCGCATCGAGACGGCGCTGGAGCGGCTGAATCCGAGGGAGCGCATGGTCTTCGAGTTGAAGCATTACCAGGGTTTGAAGCTGCGAGCGATTGGCGAGATTTGCAAAACCAGCGAACAGACGGTGAAGAACTCCTTGTTCCGCGCCACGCAAAAACTGCGGCTGGAACTCGGTGACCTGGCGTAGGAAAGATGAAGACGTAGGGGCACCTCTCGTGGGTGCCCTTGCGGAGGGCAGGCACGAGGCCTGCCCCTACAAATCCTGTTCATCATGTTAGGGGGCTTGGACGGAGAGAGTCAGCGATGAATTGCCAAAAGTTGGAAGAGAGTCTGCCGCTACTGCTTTACGGGGAACTTTCTCCGGACGAGCAGGCGGCTTGCGATGAGCACCTGGCGGGATGCGCCAGTTGCGGGGCGGCGAGAGAGAAGCTCGAGCAGTTGCACCGTGTCCTCGAGCAGCGGCCGCGCGTGGAAGCGACCCCAACCCTGGTGGCCGAGGCGCGCATGGCTCTGGACGCGGCCCTGGAGCGGGAGGAGCACGGATGGCGCGCGCTCTGGCGTCACGGCCTCCCCACGCTGCGCTTTCAGCCGGCTTCCGGTTTTGCTCTGGCCCTAACCTTCATCCTATGCGGGTTTGGCCTGGGCTGGGGACTGCGGCCCCAAGCCGCCAAGCTGATCACCGAACCGCCGGGAGTCAATAACGCCGGCCTGACAGGTTCCGACCTTGAAAATATGCGCATCAGCGGCATCAGCCGCGTGGCCCCCGATCCCCAGACGGGGGGCGTGAAAATCACCATGGATGCGGAGCGGCGCGTCACCCTGGAAGGCTCGCTGGACGACCCGAAGATTCAGCAGGTGCTGGTGTACGCGGTGGAGAACTATGATAACCCGGGCATTCGCCGCGACACTCTCGATGCCCTGCGCTCCCACGCCGACAATCCCAATATTCGCCAGGCGCTGCTCTTTGCCATGCGCCACGATCCTAACGCCGGCGTGCGCCTGGAGGCCCTGGGGGCCGTCTGCAACATGAAACCCAGCGACGAGGTGCGCGCCGCTCTGCTGGAGGCGCTCGAGCACGATACCAACCCCGGCGTGCGGGTGGCCGCCGTGGACGCTCTCATCGATCATACCGAGAAGGATGGTTGCGACGCCCTCACCGCGCAGGCCATGGCCCACCTGGCCACGACCGACAGCAATCCTTATGTCCGGCTCAAATGCTCGAACGCCATGATGAAGTTGGGAAAGTGAGGTTTTCATTTCCGGTATGAGAACGAGGCAAGCCCACATTTTCGCGCTACTGGCCTTCCTGGTTGCCATGCCTCTCGCAGCGTTTGACATGTCCTCCATCAAGCAGGGGTCGCCGGTGAGGCACGGGAACATCTGGGAGGAGCGCTCGGAGTTTGCCGCGGCGGTCAAGGAGGGCGCGCGCCTGGTGCTCCGGGTGGATAACGGCGGAATCACCATTCACCCCGTGCCGGGCGAGAGGGTAAGTTGCACCGTCATTCTGCACGCTTACACCCCCGATGAGGCCGCTGCCCGGCGCCTGTTCGACAAGTTCCAGCTTACTGCGCGTTCGATGGAAACGGGGGGCATTTATCTTTCCAGTGAGTCGCCCGAGCGGGGGGGGCACGGCGCCAATTTCCGCGTGCAATTTCAAATCACGGTGCCCCAAAAGTACAATCTGGATGTGGAAACACAGGGCGGCGATATCACCGTGGATGCTCCCTTGGACGGCCAAGCGCGGCTCACCACGGCGGGCGGCGACGTGCGCTCGAGCGACATTGCGGGCGTGGTGAGCGTGGAAACCGCCGCCGGCGGCATTGAACTCGGCAGGATCGGCGGCGGCCTGATCGCCCGCACCGCCGGCGGCGCCATCCGCGTGGGCGATATTAAGGGTGACGCCAACCTCGAAACCAGTGGCGGAGAAATCGTAACCGGCGCGGTGGCAGGGGCGCTGAAAGCCGAGACCGCCGGCGGAGACGTCGTGGTGGGCGGCGCCACCGGACAAATTACGGCCCGAACGGCGGGCGGGCAGATACAGATTGGACCTTCCGGCGGCGCGGTGCGGGCCGAAACGGCGGGGGGCAGCATCCGTCTGCAAGGCGTGCGTGGCCGCGTGGTGGCGGAAACCGCGGGAGGCAGCATCGATTTGATCGATGTCGAAGGCACCGTGCGGGCTTCCACGGCGGCGGGACGCATTCTGGCTAAATTCATTTGCACCAAAAAATCCTTTGGCCCCTCGGAGCTTGAAACCAGCATGGGAGATGTATACGTCTACCTGCCTGGCGATGTGCCGATCACCATCGATGCGGCGATTGACACCGCCGCCGGCCGTCAGATCACCTCCGACTTCCCTCTCGACATTCAGGGCGACAAGGAAGAATTGGTCCCCTCCACCCTGCGCGGACATGGAACCTTGAATGGCGGGGGACAAATCCTGAAAATTCGAACTGTGGCGGGTAACATTGAGATTCGCAGGATCGATGAAGCTTCTCTGCGGGAACTTCAGCAACGCGAAGAAAGCAACTGGAACGGCTGGCAGCAGCGGCGTGCGGAAAAGGATCGCCGTCGCCAGGAAGTGGAAAAAGAACGTCAGCAGCGCCAACAGGAAAAAGACGATGACGATCATGACGAGTAACGGGCCAAAGCCGGGAGCCGAAATTCGAAAAACGAAATTGGAAATTCGGCCCCTCCCTCGCGAATTTCGAGTTTCGACTTTCCAGTTTCGAGTTTCGCATTCCGCGTTGAAGCTCACCCTGCTTCTCGCGGTGGGCTTGAGCCTGGGCGCCTGGGTGCCGCCGGCGTTCGCCACGGAACGCGTTTGGGAAAAGCGCTTTGAGCTTCCCCCGGGCGGCCACGTCTCCGTGGTGAACGTGCAGGGCAGCGTGCTGGTCGAAGGCTGGGACCGCGCCGAGGTGGAAGCCACCGTCGCCATGCGGAGCGCGGCGCCCACCGATCAGCTTGATGACGTTCAGGTGGCCGTGGAAGCGCGCCCCGGCGGAGTGGAGTTCCACACACTTTATCCCGACGGCCTCGACACGCCCATTCGGGTGGATTACCGCCTGCGCGTGCCCCGCCAGGTGCGGCTGGATGAGCTCAGCACACTCGATGGCGATATCGTCGTGCACGATGTGGAGGGATCGATGGAGGCGCACAATCTGCACGGCGATATTGAGGGCATTAACGTGGCGGGTTCGGTCGAGGCGCATGCGCTGACCGGAAACATTCTCATTTCCCTGCGCGCCCTGCCCGATCCGCGCCGGCCGTTCACGCTGGCCACCATCAACGGCAATGTGGATTTGCTGCTGCCGGCGCAGGCGAACGCCGACCTGGAACTCTCCACCGTGGCCGGGAACATCGTGGGCGATTATCCCTTTCAAGTCAGTTCCACGCCCGGTGATTCCACTCGTTGCGCCCAGGTGGGCGAAGGGGGCGTGCGGGTGGAATTGCGCACGGTGCGCGGAAATATTCGCGTGGAGCGCCGCGACGATGATCTCTGAGAATTGTTCCCGCAATATCTTGCCCGCACGCATGAAGGGATGGTGACGAATCCGCGCCCGGCGCGTCCTAAGGAATGAGCAGGACATCAGGCCGCCGGAAAGGATATTGAGGCAATGAAAATCATGGATCGAAAAAACGGGCAGATTGAAAATCAGGGAAACACTATGAAACATAAATTCCGCGTTCTTACAGGAATAGTATTGGCAAGCGTGCTGCTGGGCATCGCGGGGAGCGGCGTGCGCGCGCAAAATCCTCAAAATCTCCCGCCCGCTCCCCAAGTTGCGCCGCACCCCCAGCCTGACCCAGAGGTTGTCCCCGAGCCACCGGAACCGCCCGAGCCGCCTGAGCCGTTTGAACCGCCCGACCCCTCCGAATCCGCCCAAGCATTTATTCTGAATGACGGCGCGCCGCACCTGGGCGTTACCCTGAGCGATGTGAGCGAGGAGAAGGCGCGCGAGTTGAAGCTACCTGCGGTGGCCGGAGCGCTGGTCACGAGCGTCCAAAAGGATAGTGCGGCCGCCAAGGCGGGCCTCCAAACCGGCGACACGATCATGGAATTCGACGGCGTCCGGGTGCGCAGCAGCGCGGAATTGCGGCGGCTGATTCGTGAAACTCCCGCCGGGCGCACCGTGGAGATGAAGGTTGTGCGCGACGGCAAAACCCGCGTGCTGAGCGCGAAGCTGGAGGCCTCCAGCGACCACATCAGCATCAACGGTCCGGAAATTCACATTCCCCCCATTAACATTCCGGAGATCAATATTCCCCCGATAATTGTTCCCGGATGGGGAGACCACCGCGCCACCCTGGGGATTTCCGCGGACAACCTCACGCCGCAGCTCGCCGAATACTTTGGTGTGAAGCAGGGCAATGGCGTGCTGATTTCGGAGGTGACCCTGGGCGGAGCCGCGGATAAAGCGGGACTGAAGGCCGGGGACGTCATCGTGCAGGTGGACGGCAAACCCGTCAGCGGAGTGGAGGAACTGCGCGACGTCTTGAATGATAACTTTACCGGCGATACGCGCAAAGTGAGCCTGACCATCGTGCGCGATCGCCGCGAACAGACCGTCAACGCGGAATTGACTCGTTCCCACACGCGCGACAAACGCACCTCCGAGGCGATTGGAGAGGGGAATGACTTGGATCTTGCCGAGTTGCCGGCCCAGCTTGGCGAGTTGCGTGCCGCGGCAGACCACGTGCGCGCGCTGGCGGATGAACAGCGCAACCTGGCGCAGGCCAAGGTGCATATGGAAGTGGTCAAGCAACAGAAGCAACTGCAAGGCGAATGGCAGCGCGAGTTCCAGGAGCAGATGCGCTCGCTCCGGGAGCAGCTCAAGCAGTTGCAGAACCTCCCCGCCCCGTTGCATCAAGACGGAGAGATTTAACCGGTTTCCGCAATTTTGATTTTTAGCGAAAAACGGGGGCAGGGGGAAAATTCGATTGTGGATGACCCGCAAATTCCCGATACTAATCACTACTGCCCGGCGCACGATGCCCGGGTGGCGGTCCCGGTTTTGAGCTGAACCTCGCCTTTAGGTCATTGATAACACGTCAACAGGGTCAAATAACCTGACAAATTCTCGCTCTGCAATTCCAAAAACAGTCAATAAGTGCTACCCTTTTCCCGCGAACAATTCGCTTATAATTAGATTGCCCCCACCGTTAATTGTGGGTATAACCATGCAGGAATGGCGGAGCGGCCCCAAGGCATGGTAAGCTCTCGGGGATTCAGCTAAGGGGAGGCGTTTTAGCGATGTTTGGCAGTCTGGCTCCTTCTGGTGAGGGCCGCAAACGTCGCGGCGCTGCCTTTATCTGCGCCTTTGCCGCCGAATCGCTGGTGATTGCTGCGCTGATTTTTCTTGAAATGGTGTTCCCTCAGGAGTTGCCGCTAACCAATAAGCACTACCTGGTGACCTGGCTTTCCCTTCCGAAGCCCCCGGCGGAGCGGGTCTTGAAACCTCCGCCCAAGGTAGTTCGGGTGTTCGTCCCAAAGCTGAAACCACCCGAGAACCCTGAACTATCTGATGCCCCCGTGATCCATATGGAAATTCCCAAGGTTCAGCCCACAATTTCCGCTGAAGTCACAATTGTCCCGCAACCCCCATTGCCGCCCAAACCAGTTGCCCAACCCAACCCGACCCCTACAGTGCAATTCGATGCACACCCTGGTTACTTGGCTGGTGCGCCGGAACCGGTCACCACAAAACGTCCCTTGAACCAGGTGCAGACGGGTGGGTTTGGAAGTCCGCAAGGATTTCCTGGGCGAGCGCAAGGTGATAGTCCCGGCAACGTCCCGAAATTGGGATCCTTTGGACTGCCGGAAGGTCCCGGTGTCGGGAATGGGACCGGTGGATCGCGTGGTATACCGGGAGTGGTCGCCAGCGCCGGTTTTGGCAGCGGGATCGCGGGGCCTGGATCTAGTGGTGGGCGTGGTGGAACCGGGGGATCTACAGTGACGACGGGTGTTTTCGAGAAGGTAGTCCCCGTCGCGCCCCCGGCGGAAAAGCCCAAGACACTGCCGCCCACGGATTTCCAACCCGTAGAGATATTTTCCAAGCCTTTCCCGGCCTACACGGAGGAGGCACGCCGGCTGGGGATTCAAGGCGAGGTCACGCTTTCCGTGGTCTTCCAGGCCAGCGGCGCGATCAGAGTCACGGGCATCGTCAAATCCCTGGGACACGGGCTCGACCAGGCGGCGATACAAGCTGCCACCCAGATTCGATTCAAGCCAGCCCAGCGCGACGGCAAGCCGGCGGATTTTCCGGCCACCTTGCGCATCCAATTCCGGCTGGCCAACCAATCCAGTTAGTGGGAGGCGGGATATGTCGGTTTTTCGAGTCGGACGGGTCGCCTGGATACTTCCGATCCTGGTACTTGCCACGCCGATGCTTTCGCCCTTGGCGGGGCGTGATCGATTAAAGCCTCCCAAGGACGTTGAGACGCCTGAACCTGCGGAAATCAGCAGCATCGCCTATCGCATCATTGCCAATGAGTGGCAAATCCGCACGAAGCTGGCGGAATTCTCTCCTCGTATCGAGACGTACGTTCAGTACTATAAGCCGGAGCCTGAACTGGGCGACGTTCCCACGAATGATGAATACTTTTTGGGCCGGTTGAAGTTCAGCAAGAAGCTCGACAATGAGGCGCAGGAAGCATCCTTCATGCCTGAATCCACCGCAGAGCGGTTGCGTCGTACCCCCGATATGCTAAGACGGCACCTGCGAATGGACCAATTCGCATTGGAAGCTCTGGTGGTAGATGAGAATAACTTTGATCGGAAGCACTACACCTTCGACCCCGTGCGTTGGGAGTACTTGGGTGACATCCGCTGCTTGGCCATTGACGTCCATCCCCGCGACCCCAAGACTGTAGGAGCCTTTGAAGGAAGGATCTGGGTTGAGGATCATGATTACGTGATTGTTCGTTTGAACGGCACGCGGGTCAATCCTCCTCGCTGGCATTTTTTCGTCCACTTTGATTGCTGGCGTGAGAATCTTCAACCCGGATTGTGGCTGCCCGTCTATATTTACAGCCAGGAAACGGACCTCGGCAAGCGACTCCGTTACAAGGCCGAGACCCGGTTATGGGGCTACGACCTCACCGCCCGTCGTCAGCAGCAGGAGTGGACCAATATCCTGGTGGATGCCCCCGCGCCCGTCCGTGACAACAGTGAGGTTGCCTCGGACATGTCCCCCGTGGAGAGCCAACGGCAAGTGACCATGGAGGCCGAGCACAATGTCCTCGACCGGCTGGAAAAGGCGCGCCTCATTGCCCCGCCGGGGCCCGTCAATAAGGTGCTGGAAACGGTGGTCAACAACCTGCTCGTGACCAACCATTTGGAAAGCTTGCCTCCCATCCACTGCCGCGTCATGTTGACGTCGACTTTGGAGTCGTTCAGCCTGGCCTATACGATTGTCCTCACCCGGGGTCTTATCGATGTATTGCCCGATGAGCCGAGTCTGGCCATGATTCTCGCTCATGAACTTGCGCACATTGCACTGGGACAAAAAATAGATGCCAAGTACGCTTTCAACGACCGCATGCAAATTTCCGATGAGCAATTGATTGCCTCCTTGGACATTGCCCGGGACGGCAGAGATGAAGTTGAGGCTGACGCCAAGGGAATTGAGTTCCTCAAGAATTCACCCTACAAAGACAAGTTGGGCCAAGCCGGTCTGTTTCTGCGAGCGGCCAGCGTCGCCGCCCCGCACGTTCCTTTCCTTTTCGGGACGCACTTGGGCAATGGATTGACCGAGGGCAGTACCAAAGTAATCCGCATGGAGGCATTGACCACCGGCTCCCCCGAGCTTCTCCCCAGGAGCACGGACCAAATCGCCGCGCTGCCCCTGGGCTCACGTATCCAGGTCGATGCCTGGGATGGATCTATTTCCTTTACAACCCGGAAGGTGGCCGCGCTCATTGACGCCAGCGAGAAGATGCCCTTCCAGGTCACGGCCGTGATTCCGTATCTGCGGGCCTACCCGCAGATGCCCAAGGGCAAAGTGTCGGCAGCCAAGGATTAGCATGCTTGGCGCGGACCTGTTCCCACCAGCTCGTTCGCAACCGGAACTTTGCCCTCCAGACGCCTGCGCGCCATCTGGCAGCCGGGTGGGTGCCTTCGGCTCGCGAACCAGCTTGACCAATTCGGGCTTAACGTGCCATGGCCATCTTGGCCATGCCCCTGCACGCGCGGGACGCCCGTGGCACGTCGATTGTGCCATGCCCATCTTGGCCATACCTGCTGCACGGGCGTCCCGCCCGTGGCACGTTTCGGTGCCGGCCTCAAGGCCGGCGCTACGCTTACTGCATAATTTCTTGACGAGAAAAGGGTGCCAGTAATGAACAGGCGGACATTCCATGGGTTGGTGGGTTTGGGGGTGTTGGGAAGTGTGAGGCGGCCGGTGAAAGCTGGCGGACCATTAAGTGGGGGGCTGGAGGCTCGTTCGCCGCAGGGTGGGTCTCTGTTGGCTCGCGGCCGGGAGGGTGGGCCCCTATTGGCTTTTGGGCCACAGGCTGGCGCGGTGGAAACCCCCGCACCGCGTCCGCGCTGGCCCGATCAGGTCTATCGCCGCAGCCTGATCGACATGCACATTCCCGACTGGGACCCGGCGCTGCTCTCCAAATTCGATGCTCATGACATTGTAAAGACGCTGGCGGGGGCGGGCTTTCAATCGGTGATGCCCTACGGCAACTCGTGTACGGGCCTTACCTACTGGCGCTCCAAGATCGGGCAGATGAATCGCAACATGCAGGGGCGCGACTTTTTCGGTGAGTATGTGCAGGCCGCCCGCAATAACGGCCTTTACGCCGTGGCCTACTATTGTCTGATTTATGACAACTGGGCGTACGAATACCATCCCGACTGGCGCCTGCAGCCGGACGATGACAGCATTCCCTCCCACCCGCAGCGCTACGGGTTCGCCTGCCTCAATTCCCCCTACCGCGAGTACACGCTTGCCTGCCTGCGCGAACTGGTGGGCAATTACGACTTCGAAGGCATTTTCGTGGATATGCCGTTGTGGCCGGACGTCTGCTATTGCGCCCATTGCACGGAGCGCTTTCGCCGCGAGGACGCCGCCGAACCGCCGCGCATCGTCGATTGGGACGACCCCACGTGGCGGAAGTTTCAGGCGGCCCGCCAGCGCTGGATGCTGGACTTCGGCAAGACCGTCTACCGCACCATCAAGCAGACGCGGCCGATTTCCGCGACCCTGAACTACGCGGGGGCGCTCCACAACTGGAGGTTTGCCTCGCCGCTGGAGCTTCGCGACGCCATGGATTACGTGTGCGGCGATTTTTATGGCGGCGCGGCGCAGCACTCGCTGGTGTGCAAAACCTATCACGGCTTGACGCGCCATCGCCCCCTGGAGTTCATGACCTCGCGCACCCGCGACCTGCGCGATCACGTCACCACCAAGCCCTTCGAGGAGATCCGCAAGGAGTCGGCGGTGGCCCCCCTGCATTCGGCCGCCTTCATGATGATTGACGCCATCAACGTGGATGGCACCATCAACCACGACCTCTACAAATTCCTCTCCGCGTTGAATACCGAGCGCGCTCCCTATGAACCTTACCTGGGCGGCGACCTGCTGGCGGACATTGCCATCTATTTCGACAAGGAATCGGTCTATAACCCGCTTGAACAGAAGATTCGCGTGGGGCTGGTTCGCAATCAGGAGGATTGCCCGCACCGCGACGCCGTGATTGGACTCGCACGCATCCTGCGCGAGGCCCACATTCCCTTCGGCGTCGTCACCAACGCCAACCTGGACCAGTTGAAGAATTACCGGGCCGTGCTGCTTCCGAGCGTGCTGGAAATGACCGCGGCGCAGGCGGACCAGTTCCGCAAATTTGTGGAAGCGGGCGGAGTATTGTACGCGAGCGGGCCGTCGTCACTCGACCGGTTTGATAAGGATGGGCCGCGTTTCCTGCTGGAAGACGTTTTCGGAGTGCGTTATCTGGGGACCGTGGGCGGCTCGCTGGCGGGAACGGCAGGCGGCGCGGGTGGGAGCTTTGCCGGTGAAGCCACACCGGAGGCCTGGCGCACCGCGTGGACCTACCTCTCGCCCAAAGACGAGGCGGTGGAGAAACTCCTGTGGCCGCAGAAAGAGCTTAGTTTCCCCGGCCCCATGCTGAAGACCATGACCCTTCCCGGCGCCCAGGTGTTCGCCACCATCACCCTGCCCTTTGCACCACCGGCCCAGGGAAGACCCATCGGCAGCCGCTTTGGCGCGATCCATAGTAATCCGCCGGCGCTTACTCCGGGGACCGATCCGGGGATTGTCTGGAACACCTTCGGCAAAGGCCGGGCCGTGTGGGTGGCGGCTTCCATCGAGAACAGCTCGGAGGCAGTGAACGCCCGCCTGGTGGCGGCACTGCTGAAACGCGCGCTGCCCGGGCCGTATCATTTTGAGGTGGATGCCCACCCCTCGGTGGAGATGACCCTATTCCACCAGACGGACAAGCAGCGGCTGCTCGCAGGCCTGCTGACCATGCAGCAACAGTTGCCCGCCTTTCCGGTGACGGCCACCGTGCGCGTGCTCGCGCCCCGCGGCGTGAAAATCACCGCCGTCACCCACCTGCCGGAGCGCCAACCGCTGAACTTTACCGCCGCCGGCGCCTATATCCAGTTCGATCTGGAACCCTTCAATGCCCTCTCCATGGCCCTGATTGAGTATGAGTAGGGGAGCCTTTCGGGCTCCCCGTTTCTGCGTCGCAGAAACAACTCTGGCGTGCCTCGCGAGCGAAGCTTTGGAGTGCGGCAGCTTGCTGCCGCTTTTGCCTCCAGCCAGCTTGCTGGCTGGAGTCGTGCTTGCTGAGTAGAATTCGAGGATTAACTTCGGCTCGACCTGCTGGTTCGATTTCCCGCAAGCAAGCTTGCGGGCGGGAAAGCGGCAGCAAGCTGCCGCACTCCAAAGCTTCGCTCAGGAAGCGCGCGATTGCGGTCCTACTGATGATCCGTGGCGGGGTTGAGTTTCCCCACGATAAACCCGTAGGCGAAGATGCCGCACGCCAGGACTCCCGCGGCAAGCGCGAAGCCGGGGAAGTAGCTGCCGGTGGTGGCAATCAGGAACCCGGTGACGAAGGGCGCCAGAACCCCGCCGATGTTCCCCACAAAATTTTCATAGCCCGTCCAGGTGGCCATTTCATGGGGGGGCGCGCAGCATTGCAGGATGGCAAACATGTTGCCGCTGGCGAGGCCCACGAGGGAAGCTCCGGAGAGGAAAAGCAGGGCACGGTGCGGGCTGGCCGCGCGGGCGGCGGGGATCAGCAGCAGTCCAAAAAGAAACGCTACCGCCAGCATGATTTTGCGCGTGCGCGTTTCATCCCACCCGCGGCGAATCAGGTGGTCGGTAATCCATCCGCCCAGGGGCTCGCCCGCTCCAAAAATGAAATAAGGCAAGGCCGCATAAAACCCCGCGCGCACCAGCGTCAGGTGACGGACGGTGACCAGATAATCGGGAAGCCAGGTTACAAACAGGTACCAGTAATAATCGAAGCAGAAAAATCCCAGGCACATGCCCAGGAGATTTCGGTTCCAGCGAATCGGCCGGGGCGGCGTCACTCCGGCCTGAGCGGCGGCGGGGCGAGCGCCTTGCAGGTTCCGAGGGGCGGTGAGCAGCCAGGGAATCACCCAGATGATGGCGGTAAAACCCACCAGCGCGAACATGTGGCGCCATCCGCAATAGACAATGAGCGCGGCGATGGCGGGAGCACCCACCGCCAGGCCCAGGCGCGTGCCGCTGTCAAACAGGCCGGATGGAAAACCCCGCTCCGCGGAGGGAAAGAGCATCCCTACGATTTTGGTTCCGCCAGGAAGATAGATCGACTCGCCAATGCCCAGCAGGATGCGCAGGACGATCAAGATCAGCAGACTGCCCGCAAATCCCGTCAGTCCGCAGGCCAGCGACCAGAGGGCAAACAGACCGGCGTAAAGCCAGCGGAGATTCCATCGGTCCGCGCACCAGCCGATGGGAATTTGCATCAGCGCGTAGGACCAGAAAAAGGAGGAAAGCAGCAAACCCTTGGTTTCCGGGCCAAGACGAAGATCCACGGAGATGAGCGGCAGGGCGACGGAAATCGTGGCGCGGTCGAGATAGTTGATGAAGGAGGCGGCAAACAACAAACCCACCAGCGCCCAACGCCGGGAATTGGCGATGGGGAAAAGACCGGCGCCGGAAGCTCGCCCGGCCGCAGCAGAATTGTCTGGTTTACTCATCGCCCTCTCTTGGTGTTCAAAGGAGCGGCAGCATATCGCAATCTACAGGAAGGTCAAGAGAAGAAATTTCCCGAGGCAACGGGGTCAAATCTCCGGGCATCTGAATTAGCAGGGGAGATATTTTTAAACTTTGTGTGGCCACGAGGTGGCATGGTGTTGCGATCGTTTGCGCGCGTGTTTTTATGCCTGTTGATGCTGCTGGTTGCGGGCAATGTTACCAGCGCAATCCTGGCCGCCCCGGGGGGGAAGTCAAGTTCCAACCCACCCATGGGCTGGCAGCCGCGGATGGCGTGCTTGCGCCCCACCGGGTCCATTCAAACCACGCCCTGGATGATGATGCGCCCCACCTCTCCTCCTGGCGGCTTCGAACCGTTCAAATCTTGCCTTGTTGCACCTTCCTTCTGGCCGTGCCCCTTCTGCTCATACCCTGGGGAGAGAAGGACCTTCTGAGCTTGACCCAACGACGGCGCGAATAGCACCACCATACCCTGATCCGGCAGGAGGCTGGCGAGAGGTATACGCCCGCTCAGCCGTTGTCCATCCTCGCGCCCCGCGGCGCTTACCGGCCGGCATGGTGATGACCAGGCCGGCAATTCCTGGGGAGGAAATTCCATATGCAAAGAAGAGATGATGTGCAATCCCGCACGCAGGATTTTTCCCTTCCGCGCGGAAGGGCCATGGTGGTGGATCAAGACCATAAAGATCTTCAGACCTACACGGGCACGCTGCGGCGATTGGGGTTTGAGGTGAAGCAGTTTACGAATTATCAGGAGGCGTCACGGTGCCTTGAAGAAGAGACTCCGGATTTTATTTTCGTGAACCAGGGCAGCCGGGCGTTTGAAGCACGCGAGGTTGTGGAGAGCGCATTGGCGCGCGACCGCCGCACGCCGGTGGTGGTGCTGGCGCGAAGCCTGGACATGGGTTGTTATCTTGAGGCCATGCAGCTGGGCGCGGTGGATTACGTGGAGAAGCCGCTCGCGCCCTCCCAGGTGGAGTATCTGGTAACGACGCATTTGCAGCCCCGCGTGTTAAACATGCGCCTGACGGCCTGACGGGAGGAACCGGCATTCGGGGAGCGCCCGACCGAGTTCGCGCGGGGGCTCGATGCAGGGCCAGATCTCAAAGGTTATTAATAATATATATATTGTTTATCAATCAAGAACTAAGCGGGCCGGGACAAATCGAACGAAATGGGCCTTAGGGAGCCGAATCTTGGTGCCGCAAAGCGTACGCGATCAAGCGAAAAAACAGCAGAAATCAATTGGCGCAACTGTTTAATTTTTCAACACTTTCCCGAATTTTTGTGTAAGCCTATTTGGAATGTGCTGCTTACCAACCTCCCTTCCAGGCTCGGTGAGTTGATAATCAATTGAAAATTCACTTGACAACTAGTAATTTAAAGATTACCCTCCGAAAGTAATTCAATCCTTACGGCGGGTGGTGGGTTTGAAATTACCTCGGTGGGGGGAATGCAGATGAAGACGGTCCACCCGAACGCCCGCGCGTAATCTCCTGCTGGTCAGCGCAGAAGCGCCAGGGGCAGGTTGTGATGCCCTGCCAGGTCTGCGCCAGGCTTTTCTACCGCTGGGGCGGCCCCCGCGGCGGAAAGGCTCTAAAGATCGGAGGCAACTCTTGGGGAAGTTTGCCGCGCGCATTCACCACGACGAATCTTGTGATGTTCCTTCCCTTGCCACGGCAGGCTCCCCCATCAGTGACCAGGTGGCGGTTATGATTCCCTCGCTTATTTTGAATTTTACGCAGTGACTCACGACTAACCAGATTTCCCGTTCCCAACGCCAGGGGGAGGGCGACCCTTCTCTCCGCAGGGGCGGGCGAAGAACCAGTTCGTCTTGGCCCAGGGGTTTACTTCATGATACTTGGAGAATTTTTATGGCAAGCGACGCCTTCGCACAACAAGGAATTGAATTCACAACTCGCGTCACAAGAATCCTTCTCGCCGATGAGGAGGCAGGCGACCTGAGGACTCTCCGCCTGACCCTGGAAGGCCAGGGATTTGATGTGCAAACCTGCACCAGCTATGAATCCGCGATTTTATCCCTCCAAAAGGAACCCTTCGACTTCGTGGTGGTGAGCCAGGGTTCCCTGGCCTTTGAGGGGCGCAAGGTATTGGATTACGCCATGCGGCTGGACCGCCACCGGCCGGTATTGGTGGTGACGCGATGCATCGATATGCATTGCTATCTCGAAGCCATGCAGATGGGCGCGATTGATTACCTGGAGAAGCCGGTGCCGCCCGCCGATCTGTTGCGGTTTGTGCGATGCCACGCGGGACACACAGCCTTCAAATATCATGAGACCTCGGCTTAATCAGTGTATAACCCGGGCACGGTGCCGATCGTCCACCGCGACGCGGCATCGCCACGCTTCTCCGGCAGGCATCCCGGTTTCATGAAATCTCCGCGGGGGTGCGGCGCCGGCCGGATCTAAGCTTTTTGGCAGCAGCACGGTACCACCATCCTTGACGAAGAAAAGCTCGTGCAACCCCGCGGGGTCGCACAGGTGGCAGTGTGTCCGGGTGAACCGGAAAAACATCCGCAAGATCAGTACCTCCAGGGGATGGTAATTTCTATCCCCCCAGTATAGTAGAATAGGACTTGGTCCCGATTGCACGTGGGAGCTTGGCTCCCCATCCTCACTTCGACCCGCAAGGGTGGCCCCCTGAGGGCGGAAGCGTGGGGAAGATTCTTTCCACAGGCCATAGAGAATATGTCCCAATCGATTCCGGCAATTCCACCGCTTTCGACGATGGCTCTCAGCGCGCAGGCAGGGTTCCGGCTGAAGCAGATCCGCGAACGCTTTGGGCTGACGCTTCGCCAGGTGGAGGAAGCCAGCCTGGAAATCGCCGACGCCGAGCGGAGTTCGGAGTACGTGGTTTCCACCGCCCGCCTGAACCAGATTGAGAATGACGGCTCGCTGCCCAGCATTTACAAGTTTTACAGCCTGGCGGTGATTTACCGGCTGAGCATTGAAGAGATGATGGGCCTTTATGGAATCAATCTGGGCAAGATGGACCTGCACCGGCACGCCACGCTCCAGGCCTCAACCCACCTTTTCACCGTCGAAATCGGCGACCCCGCCCGGCCCATTCGTTTTCCCATCCGCTTTGATCCGGGGTTCCGGCCCGAGAAAACCAGTTTCCTCTCCCGCCTGATTGAAACCTGGGGGGAAATTCCCGCGGGCTTGCTGAGCCAGCTCGATTTCAAGAAGTTCCGTTACGGCTTCATTGGGCTGGAAGACCAGATGATGGTCCCCCTCCTGCGGCCGGGCTCCATCGTGCAGGTTGACGACTCGCGGCGCAAGATTGTGAACGCCGGGTGGCTGACCGAATACGACCGGCCCATCTATTTTCTGGAGTTGCGTTACAGCTACGAATGCTGCTGGTGCTATCAGCGGGGCAAGGAAGTGACCCTGCTTCCCCATCCTCTGTCGCCCACCGGGCCGCAGACCATCCGCATTCCCGATGATGGCGAAGTGCTAGGACAGGTCGTCGGCGTCGCGATGCGAATCGTGCAGTAAAGGCCAGAGGTCGGTCTCGCGCAGAATCCTCAGCATAATCTCGATGTTCTTGTCAAAAAGCTCCCGGGCCAGGGGATGACAGTCCTCCGGGGGAAGGATTTGATAAGACTTCAGCCGCTTCCAGACCATCACCAGCCGCGTTTTGTCTTCCTTGAGGGATTCGAAGAAATTGAGCAGATCTTCGGTTTGCTCCTTCAACGGCAGGGCGACGAGCTCCTCAAAAATCCGTACATGGCACTGGTGCAGGCCCGCATCAACCGCATTGGCGGAGTAGCGCGTCTCCAGTCCGTAGTGTTGATACCGGCCGGTGTTGTAATCGCGCAAGGAAGCAAGATAGACCAACTGATTGAACTGTCCCTCCAGAGCCGCCAGCGTGCGCTCCTCAAAATCGCGCACCACGCGCTCGATCTCTTCCCGGGTGGGGGCGGCGAGCGGATTGGGGAGTGGGGGATCAGACATGGCCATAGGCAGTCAGCCGCTGCTATTTTGGAAACGTAATTGTAGCGCCGTCCTTTAGGACGGCACATGCCGGGCTCAAGCCCGGCTCTACTTCGGAAACGTGAACTTGAGTTCCCGGCCAAGCGAAAATACCGGCTTCTTGCGGCTGCGGATGAGCGCGGGGTTCTCGGAAAGCCCTGAGACGAGGACCGGCATGGCGATGGTGGAGTCACAGTGCACGGTGACCATGCTGGCGTCGTGAGCGATTTTTCCCCAGCTTTGGGCTTCTTCCAGCGTGCAGCCGGAAAGGCCTCCCCAATGGGGAGAGTCCGTAATCACCTGGATGGCGTACTTGTGCCCTTCCGTGGTGTTGCGCATGAAGGCCGCAGTAACCTCCGTCTGCTGCACGAAGTTCTTGGGCGTGCCTCCTCCGAAATAAACCACCCCGCTGTTCGGCGAGTCGCCGGCCAGGTGCGCGGTCTCCAGCACGTCGCCGATGATGTCGAAGGTGAACTGATTCTTCCCTTCATAGCGATTTTCAGCAATACCAATGCCGATGGAGGAGTCAGCCACGGCCGGGCAATAAAGGGGAATTCCGGCCAGGTAGGCGGCAGTGACGATGCCGTCTTCTTTGGCGCCCCGGGCCAGTTCCCTGCCCAGCAGGTTCAGGAACTCGCGCGTGGTGTAGGGGCGGGTCTGATCGAGAGCCGCGGCGAAGCGCCCGATCAGGGCGTCGGCATCTCGAAATTCCTCTTCGTCCGCCAGCGTGTCGTACATGCGGTCGATCAGATGCTTTTGCAGGTGGACATCATCGATGCGGGGTGAACACTGGAAGTGCAACCGGCCGAGCGTTTCATGAATATCGTGAAAAAGATTGGCGCCCGTGGTGACCAGGCAATCGATCAGGCGATTCTTGATGAGGTAGACCACCAAGCGCCGCATCCCGGCGGGCACCATGGCGCCCGACATGCCCATCATGATCATCACCTGGTCGCCCAGCATCTTCTTCCAGACCTGATAGGCGGCGCCTAGGTTGCGGCCCTGGAAAGAAATGCCCTGCATCTTTTCCAGCAGCGCGGAGACGCTCTTGCTGCCGTCAATCTTGAGTGGCCGGGTGGGCGTGGAGAGTATTTGGTTTTTGCGCATTTCGTCCCCTATAAACTCAATAAACCTTGGCCTTGCCGCTGGAACTCCAAGCAGCGGTCAGGGGGTGGACCCGGGTGCGTGCCCGCCCATCAATTATTCATCGATGCCGATCAAGATGGCGGCGGAAAGCACGGTGGTCCAAAGACCTCGCTTGTCGCCGATCGCCGACTGCGTGACATTCATCGTGCGGACGATTTTGTTGGAGATCAGGTAAATCTCTTTTTTCTCATTCCAACTGCGGTCGGGATCGAATTCCACGCCCAGGGTGGTGGCAAGCATTTCGGCGGCCAGTTCTTCCGCGTATTCCCCCGCCACTTCCTCGGTTTCTCCAAACGAATGGTGCTCGGAAAGATAGCCGAAAGTGTTCCGGTCGTGGGGGAGGGCGACCCCGATGGAGGCGGCAATCAAACGATGCGGCTCGCGCGTGGAGTTCTCACTGATCACCACGAAAGTCACCCCCCCCGGCTTCAGTTCCTTAACGCCCTCAGCGCGGGGGATCAATTTGCATTTGGGAGGGAAAATGCTGGAAACCCGCACCAGGTTGCACGCGGCAATCCCCGCGGAACGCAGGGCCTGCTCAAAGCTGGTCAGCTTTTCGCGGTGCTTTCCTACGCCCTTGGTGAGAAACATCCGCTTCGGGACAAACATTGCGGCGCCTGCCTTCTCCTGGACGTATTGGATTCACTGCCTGCCTTCCAAAACGGTGAAATCGGGGACCAGGAAGGGAATTTTCGCTCTCTCGGGAGACTTTTTACCGTAGCAAGATTTTTAGAAAAGTGTCAATGGATTTTTGGACTTTATCCTTGCAGGATGTTACACATATTTTAAATGTTGGGTTATCCGGCAGGTTTGGCTCAAGGAAGCTCCGTTTTGGTGTAAAGTGGAATGGTTTCCAATTTTAAACTTGGCCGCAGGCCACAATACGCCAACAAGGTGCTGATATGAAGCTGACCGACCTGCGCGGAATTCTCCAATACATCCCGCAATTCCGGGAAAAGACCTTCATTATTGCCGTGGATGGAGTCATCGTCACGGATGAGAACTTCGCCAACATTCTCCTGGACGTCGCCATATTGCGTTCCTTGAACATCCGCGTGGTGCTGGTGCACGGAGCGGCGGCGCAGATCAAGGCCCTCGCCGAGAAGCAGGGCATGCAGGCGTCCAACCTCGATGGCACGGGCGTCACCGATGACCCGACCCTGCAACTGGCTATGGACGCCGCGAACCGCCTCACCCACGAGATCCTGGAGGGCCTTTCCGCCAACGACCTCCGCGGCGCCTGCCCGAATGCCATCATTGCCCATCCCCTGGGGATCATCCAGGGCATCGACCACCTGTTCACCGGCAAGGTCGAGCGGGTTGACACGGAACTTTTTCAAACGTTGCTGAACCAGGGCATTGTTCCCGTCGTGCCTCCTTTGGGATTTGATGGCGACGGCAAAACGTACCGGGCCAATTCCGACAGCATCGCCCTGGCGGTGGCCGATGCCTTGAAGGCGATCAAGCTGATATTCATTACCGAGTACGACGGGTTGCGCCATAACGATCAGATCATTCCCGAGATCCTGGCGGGCAACCTGCAGAAACTTGTACAGGCCGCGGGCGGCGGATTTGCGCCGGAAATGCTTTCCAAGGCCCGGCACGCCGCTGCCGCGTGTGCGGTGGGCGTGCAGCGCGTTCACATTATCAACGGCCGCAACGACGAAGGACTGCTCGCCGAAGTGTTTGCCAATGAGGGCATCGGCACGCTGATCTACGCCAACGAATACGAACATATCCGCCCGGCCAGGAAGAAAGATATCCGGGCGATCCAGGTGTTGACCAGGAAGGCCGTGGAAGCGGGCGAACTCGTCCGGCGGACGCGCGCCGACATCGAGAAGAACTTGGCAGATTACTACATCTTTGAAGTCGATAGGAACCAGGTGGCGTGCGTGGCGCTGCACGTTTATTCCGCCGAGCAAAAGGGCGAACTGGCCAGCCTCTATGTCGATCCCTCGTACGAGAACCAGGGCATTGGCCGAAAATTGATTCAATTCGTCGAGAATAAAGCTTTGGAGACCGGCCTGACGGAATTGATCACCCTTTCCACCCAGGCTTTCACTTACTTCCAATCGAAGGGCGGCTTTGCCGAAGGGTCCATTGATGACCTTCCGCCGGCCCGCCGCGAGCGCTACGACCTGAGCGGACGGAACTCGAAAATTCTGGTGAAAAAGCTGAAGGTTCCGGGAGTTGCCAAAACCGAAGCGGCGCCGGCTTCCGCCTGAAGGTAGCCGGGAATGCTATTCCTCGCGAAAGAAATCCCCTCTTATTTTCACGCGGCTTGCGGGCGTCACTGGTTCCAATGCATGACCTTGGCAGGTGGGAAGCCGTTAAACGATGTGCTGCTGGCGGCCGAATAGGCGCCGATGTTTTCGGAATAGAGCAGATCGCCCATCTCCAGATCCGGAAGCTGCGCGGCCAGGGTGATGGTGTCGAGGGCGTCGCACGTGGGGCCAAAGACCGAGCAGATCTGCGTGGGACCTTTCTTGAAACTTCTCATGCGGTACTGGCAGTGGTCAAAGATCTGGCCGCTATAAGTGTGATAGACGCCGTCATTAATGTAGTAGCAAAGTTTGCCTTCGCGCACGGCCTTGCCGATGATCTGGGAGACGGCGGTGGCGGCAGTGGCCACCAGGAAACGCCCGGGTTCCGCGAGGATTTCGATCGGTTCGGGGAATAGCCGGTCGAGCTCCGAGGTGATCGTCCTGGCAAGTCTCCGGAAGGGTGGGATGGCTTCGTCGTAGTGGGCGGGAAAACCCCCACCGATGTCGAGGAGCTTAAGATTGAAGCCGCGCGTCCGGGCTTCAGCGAAAATGCCCGCGGCCAGGTGCAGTGCCTGGCTGTAATTCCCCGGGTTCGTGCACTGGCTGCCGACATGAAAGCTCAGCCCCTCCACCTCAAGCTTGTGATCGTGGGCGAAGGCCATCAGGTCCACCGCCTCGCCGGGTGAGGCGCCAAACTTGCTTGACAGCTCCACCATCGATCCGGTGTTGGGGACACGCAACCGCAGAGCCAGGCCTGCGTGCGGCGCGTGACGGGCGATCTTGATCACCTCCTCATGGTTATCGAAGGTGACCAGCGGCTTATAGGGGTCCAACTCCTCGAGCGTTTCAATCGCCTTGATGGGGTTCGCGTAAATGATGCGATCCCAGATGAAATCCTGCCGCTCCTTGGCGGGAAGATCCTTGATCAATTCGTGAACGGTCAGAAACTCCGCCATGCTGGCGACGTCAAAACTGGCTCCGGCTTCGTATAACGTTCGCACAATCGCCGGGTCGGGGTTCGCCTTGACGGCATAGTAGACCTGGACGCGCGGCAGGTGCTTGCGGAATTGCGTGTAATTGTGCCGCAGCACTTTATGGTCCACGACGACAAAAGGCGTGCCGTGCTTTTTGGCCAATTGAATCAGTTTTTTTTGTTCCATGGATTATCGGTTTGAGTGCACTGCGCCGGATTTCAAATTCCATCGCCTTCCGTGATCAGGAAGTTCTTGAATTGCCACACATCGGACGCATCAAGCTGGGGCTGGTTATAACCGCCAAAGAAGTTGGAATAGTGCTTGAGCGGCGTCCAATCCGAAGCCACGGAAACCCACTTGCCCAGGTAGGGCTTGCTCGCGTTCAGCACAAAGTCATGGGGCAGGTCGTCCGGTACGCACAGCCCCCGCCGCGGGTTCTCCACCATCCACAGGCAGGCGGCAACCACCGAGACGGCCACCTGCATGGTGGTGGCGTTCTGGTGCGGCACCAGGCGGCGCGATTCTTCGATATCGAGGTCGGAGCCGCACCACCACGATTGGTAGGGGTGCCCCATCACCAGGGCGCCCAGAATATCGGCTCCGCTCGTGATCTCATCGGTCATGATGCGGATGTTCGGTTGCAGCCGGTAGTCATAGCCGCGCAGCTCGTGGAGCGAAGCAATGGCCGAGTCGCACGGGCAATAAGCGTAGTGGACCGTGGGCCGATAAACCGCCTTGCCGTTTTCCCAGACGGTCAGCTTCTCGGTAATGGTGAATGCCTCGCCGTGGCGCACGATCATTCCGATGATGTCGTGGTTGGGCGGCACCCAACTGGCCACGTAGGTGTTGATGCCCATGCGCGCGAGGCAGATCTGGCTCTGGGGGCCGTCCGCATGCTCGTAGGCGTAAGCGGGCAACTCCTTTTCATGCGTGCCCCAGCCCATTTCGGCCGTAGTCGTTCCCTCTTCCCGAAAGCCCTCGACGCTCCAGGTGTTGACGAACTCATTGACCTGCTTGGGCTGGTCGGTGATCTGCGTGTCGCGCTCGCTACAATGAATCACCTTGACGCCGAGTTGGCGGGCGAGGAGATTGAACTTCCCTGCCTTTGCGTGGTGGGCAATCTCCTCCGCCTGCGCCCCGCTGAATTTCTTATCCGCCAGCGCCTGTTGTGCGATGTCCAGGAGCGCTTGCTTGGTGAAATGGCTGATTAACCCGGGATTGGCTCCGTGTTCGATCACCGCCGTCGGCCCCGGCTCACTCCACTTGGCGATCATCCTGCGCAAATTCATATGGCGCCAGTAGAGAGTGCGCTCGGTCGGGTGTTTGTTGGGGGCTCCGGCGTAAGGGTCCCAGAGTTCCACGGAAGTATTGATGTATAGGATGCCCCGGTCGTGGCACCACTGCACGATTTCGCAGCAATCAATGTTCCACGCCAGGTCGATCAGCAGATCTCCGGCGGATAGGTGCTGACCCAGCAGGCTCCCCATGTTCTCCGGCGTCACGCGATCCTTGACGAAAGTCACGCCCTGGGCAGTCCAGGGCTTCAGGGCTTCGTCAACCTGGTCGAAGTCGATCGCGGTGATGCGCTGGGGATCGATCTTGAGGTGATGGGTCAGGATGGGCAGCGTGCAGCGCGCCACCGCTCCAAAGCCCACGAATACGACTCGATTCGGAAATTCAACCATCGTTATTTCTCCCCTTCGTGGCGGCCGAGCCTGAACAAGCCACCACCCGGAAGCCGTGCGACGGCCCAAGGAAACCGAACCGTTCCGCTTCGCGAGAAAATTAATATGCGACAAATGCACGATTAAAATAACAGGATCGTGAATTTTCGACAAGTCGGTTGGACTCCGCCGGCAGGACTCTGCCCCGCCGCGGTTGTTATACTCTATCCTGACGCCCGGGCGAGGGGCCTTAAGATCCAGCCCGATACTTGCGGATCTGGCGGGCGACATTAAATCCGATTGTCGGCCCGGGCCCTCTCCCGCCGTTCTTTGTGATGGCGCCGATCACCTGCTGACACTGCTTCCACCCGCTTAAAATGCAGCTTTCATAGGGGCTTGACTATTTCCAGGGTGAAGGATATCTTGACGCTTCGTTTCATTATGCGCGCTATAAGTTTAGTTGATACTTGGGAAAAATTTCATTTATGGAGGGAATATGGATCCTAAGGCGGTATTAGAGTTTGCAGCAGCCAACAATGTGAAAATGGTTGATCTTCGGTTCACGGACCTGCCGGGGCTGTGGCAGCACGTTTCCTATCCAATTCACGAATTGGAGGAGGCGTCGTTCGAGGAGGGGTTTGGAATGGACGGCTCCAGCATCCGCGGTTGGGCCGCTATTCATGAAAGTGACATGCTTCTGGTGCCTGATCCGAGCTGGTGCATGCTCGATCCTTTCACCGATACGCCCACCCTAGTGATGGTTTGCGATGCTGTCGATCCCGTCACCAAGCAGCATTATGTTCGGGACCCGCGCAATGTGGCCAAAAAAGCCGAGACCTATCTTGCCTATACGGGCATTGCCGACAAGGCCTATTTCGGGGCGGAAGCGGAATTCTTCATCTTTGACAACATCCGCTTTGATCAAGCCCAGCAGCATGGCTATTACTTCATCGACGCCGAGGAAGGCCGCTGGAACTCCGGGCGCGAGAAGGATAATCTGGGCTACCGGCCGCGCTACAAGGAAGGTTACTTCCCGGTTCCCCCCACCGACCATTACCAGGACCTGCGCAGCGAAATGGTGTTGGCCATGGAGAAAGCCGGACTGGACATCGAGTGCCATCACCACGAGGTGGCCACCGGCGGGCAGGCGGAAATTGACCAGCGCTTCAACTCCCTGCTGAAATCCGCGGACGGCATGATGATTTACAAATACATCATCCGCAACGTCGCCAACCAGTATGGCAAGACGGTAACCTTCATGCCCAAGCCCCTTTTCCAGGACAATGGTTCGGGCATGCATACGCATCAAAGCCTGTGGAAAGAGGGCAAGCCGCTGTTCGCGGGTGACCGCTATGCGGGCCTGAGCCAGATGGCCCTCTACTACATTGGCGGCCTCTTGAAACACTCGCAAGCGCTGGCGGCGTTGATTGCCCCCACCACCAATTCTTACAAGCGCCTGGTCCCCGGGTTTGAAGCTCCTGTTAACCTTGCCTATTCCCGGCGCAATCGCAGCGCGGCGTGCCGCATTCCCATGTACTCAGCCAATCCCAAGGCCAAACGCGTGGAATACCGGCCCCCCGACCCCTCCTGCAACCCCTACCTGGCTTTTGCCTCCATGCTGATGGCGGGACTGGACGGAATCGAAAACAAATTCGATCCCGGCGAACCGCTCGACAAGGATATCTACGATCTCGGCCCCGAGGAGATGAAATCGGTTCCCTCCATGCCCGGTTCGCTCGAGGAGTCGCTCCGTGCCTTGGAGAAGGACCACGACTTCCTGCTCAAGGGCGACGTTTTCAGCGAAGAGATGCTCGAAACCTGGATCGAATACAAGATGAAAAACGAAGTGCAGGCCGTCAACACCCGCCCGCACCCGTACGAGTTCGCGCTGTATTACGACATTTAAGCGTAAGCGGCGTGTCTGCAAATACTGATTAATGCAAGATTGAGTGACAGAAACCCACTCACCCCCTCCCCCTCAGTCGCCGCGGCGGCCGAGGGGGGAGGGAATTTGAATCTAGAGCGTTTCTACTCTAAGTGTATACAGCGCGGCGGAGCCGCAACGAAAGGCGTGGTACGGGCATCTTGCCCGTGCTCGGGCATGGCCAGGATGGCCATGGCACTAAGGTCCTAGTGGCGAATGCCACAGGGTTCGTAAGCACTTAAATCGAAACCGCACTAAACCCTCGCCCCCTTCGGGGAGAGGGTCGCGCGCAGCGCCGGGTGAGGGGGTTCATCCATCACTGTACTTTGCAGAACTCAATAGGTTTGGGGAGAAAAGCCGGCCTTCAAGACATAACCACCAGCATCGGGGCGGGATTCCGTCCGGCCTCGAGATTTTTTTGCGAGATTTCCCCGCTCCTTACGCAACTCTCTTAAAGTCAATATAGCCGCGCTCCACATCCGTCCGGACCAGTTGCGCCCGGAGTTGGTGGCCGACGTCCAGACCCTCAAAACCGCCCACCAGTCTTCCCTCAATAGGCGGATTCAGAAGACGAACCCACGTACCCTTTGCCGACGCGCCGGTGACAATGGCGTCAAACTGCTCTCCCACCCTCGATTCCAGCATGATGGCCGCCGCGGACTTGGTGACCTGCCGTTCCACCTTTTTCGCGGCATCTTCTTCTTCCGTGCAGTGCCGGGCCAGATCCGCCAGTTCGCCGTTCTCGTAGGGTTGGGCATTGCCCGCCATGGCCGCTTTCAGCAAGCGCTGGGTTATCAGGTCGGGAAATCGGCGGTTGGGGGCTGTGGAGTGAGCATAGTCCCTCACCGCCAGGCCGAAGTGCCCAATGGAAGTGTCTCCGGGAAGTTGAACCACGTATTCACCCGGACCCAGGAGTTTGATGATGTTCGCGCAGAGATCGGGAAAGCGCAGAGGGTCGGCGGCCTTGGCCGACACCAGGAATTGGTCCAGGGCTTTGGCGTCGGGCTCCGAGGGAAGCTTGGAGCCGCGCTCCGCGGCTATCTGGACGATCCGGTCCCAGCGTTTGGGCACACGCACCACCCGCCGCAACGCGGGAAGCGATTTGGCCGTGAGGTAGCGCGCCGCCACGCCGTTCGCGGCGATCATGAAGTCCTCAATAATGTCATTGGCCCGGTTCTTCTTATCGGCCGCGAGGTCGGTGAGTTCATCGCCGGTAAAGACAGGGCGCGCCTCGATGGTTTCCAGTTCCAGCGCGCCGTGCTGGCGCCGCAGCGCCCGCAGCTTCCGGGCCACGCCGTCCTGGAGTTGAAGGATTTCAGCCAAACCACTGACCGCGCCGATCTCCGCCGGCATGGGCCCCGTTCCCTCCAGCCAGGCCGCCGTGCTGTTGTAGGCCAGCTTGGCGCAATTGCGCACGGTGGCTCGATAAATGTCGGAACTGGTCAGCGTGCCGTCTGGGGCGATGACCATCTCCATGACCAACGCCAGGCGGTCGGAGGCGTAATTGAGCGAGGTCAGATCGGTGGAGAGTTTTTCCGGCAACATCGGAAAGGTCGCGGCCACCGTATAGACCGAGGTGGTGTTTTGCCGCGCATGGTCGTCAAGGGCGGAGCGCCGTTCGACCACCGCGTCCACGTCGGCAATGGCCACCAGGACTTTCGCCGCGCCGCCGGGCAGGGCTTCGGCAACCGTAAGCTGGTCCAAGTCGCGTGAATCATCGTTATCGATCGAGCACCAGAGAAGATTTCGCAGGTCGCGCGCCGATCCGTCTGCGGCGCTCGCCGGCCCGGTGATGCGGTCGAGTTCGGCGAGCGCCGGGGGCGGAAAATCGGGAACGAGTCCTTTGTCCAGCATCGCCTGACGGGCAATACGTTGTAGAATCGAGCGATGCTGCTGATCACGGGGGTCGGTCATCTATCCACCTCAAGAATTAACGGCCTGTCCGGGGCTGGAATTCCTTCCGCGCCGATTTTGCTTCCGCGTTAGCGGAGCAAATCTTCCAGCCTGACCGCCTGATCGGTTTTTTCGTCGCGATATTTGATGATCACCGGGGTGTAGAGGGAAATCCCCTGTTCCTTGCCACGACCCTTGGTGACGGCGCGCGCCCCGGGGACCACCACTGCGCCGTCGGGAATCTTGAGCGGAGCGTCGCCTTCGCGCCGATGCACCGTGTCGCGCACCAGGTCGTAGACGGGCGTGGAGCCGGTGATGATGGTTCCGGCGGCGAGCACCGCGCCCTTGCCCACGATAGTGCCCTCGTACACGCCGCAGTTGCCGCCCACCAGCGCCTCATCCTCAATGATGACGGGCAGCGCGCCAATGGGCTCGAGCACGCCGCCGATTTGCGCTGCGGCGCTGATGTGCACGCGCTTCCCCACCTGCGCGCAGGAGCCCACCAGCGCGTGCGAGTCCACCATGGTCCCTTCGTCCACATAGGCACCCACATTGATGTACATGGGCGGCATGCAGGTCACGTTCTTCGCGATGTAACAGCCGTCGCGAATCGAAGAACCGCCCGGCACCACGCGGATGTTCTGGCCATCGGGGAGCTGCTTCAGGGGATAGGTGTGCTTGTCGCGGAACTGGAAATCCAGCAATGCCTGTCCCGTCCACTTCATACTTAAAGGCACTCCCGCCTCAAGCGTCATCTCCTTGACCCGCCCAATCCGGAACCCCAGCAGGATTCCTTTTTTGACCCAGCCATTCACGCGCCAGCCGGAAGGCGAGTTCGCATCCGGCTCCGCCGCCCGCACCCGGCCCTCGTTCAAAGCGGCCTTGAATTCGTCAAAGGCAAGAAAATATTCATCGCCGAATTCCGTGGTTGTGCGTCCGTAAAGCTCTTCAATTTGGGTTTGCAGTTCCATAGGTCGAATCTCATCTTAGCCGTAGCGCGGAGAGATTTTTCTTATACCATTTATGTTTAGCACGAATCGATTGGAAAAACCGCAGGGTTTCCACCCTGCCGGCTGTTTTAATCCCCGTAGGATAAGATGAAAGCAGTAACACGCCCTCCTGCGATGACGATGCCAAACTCCGCTGCTTCCGAATTCTTGACTCCCCACGTGAGTATTTGTCCGCCCTCCGCAGACCTCCCACTATCAGCCGGTGGACCCAAGATCTTGTAGACAGTATTCCTATCGTCACCCAGACCAACGCCACCGAAACTGGCCTGATTGGGCAACAGCTTGACGATTGGCACTTCTTCCAAATGCGGGATCTCATAAGACACTGCATTCGATGATGCCACGGTGATGGAGTCAACGTCATCCCCATGGAGTTCGGCAATCAGCACGATGGATTTATTGCTTGTTAAATAGGCCCGTCCACCGGTATGCCCGACATCTTCGAGCCAAAGCCCCTTCCCGTACTTCTTGACCAATTCTTTGTCTTTTGTCTCGCTTGGGGTAATCCCAGCCCAGGAGAGCGAAAAGGAAACCGTTTTTGATTGAGGAAACTTGGTCGGATTATTCGGTGCCCGTTGAGCATCCCAAACGCCGATGGGCACGCCAAACATCATGATGGCAAGTAGGCCGAGTTCGAGAACTATTGTTGAACGGCAGGCAATGACCGTATTCGGGATCCGATGACGCAATAGTAATGGCCACCCAATCTCCCCGCGCTGAATCACCACTCCTCACGACCAATCGCCACCGTCTGCATTCGAGCCATCCCGGGGTCAAGCTCCGAGGACTCCGTACCGTAGATTGCATCCAGCGCTTCCTTAATTCCTTTTGAGCTTTGACGCGGGAGGTACTGTTCCAGGGCTCTCGTATAAAGCTGACTGCGGGAGATTTTCTGGCGCTTCGCGGCCCGCTCCGCCGCGCGGAAAATGCGGTCGGGGATGGAAATTGAAGTTTTCATCGCGTTAGTATAACCGAGGTCATACTGAAGCCCAATTTGATAAATTCAGAAGGGATTGTGAATACGTGCCGCGCCGGTGGGGTGGCCATGCCATGACCGTTTCCAAGGGTCACGCCGGGCCTTGGCGGTTGACCTTGGGCTGCGACCGTCCATGGGGAGAACTTCTTCCCATCTTTGGGCTATCGTGTAGGCTCATTTTGCGCTTGACGGGGGCCGCCCTCGAGCGTACAGTAGCCTATCGGAGCGAGGGAATTTTGCCGGCGCGTGGACGGGTGGAAGGATTTTTCTGGCAAAGCTCAAGGGCGGGAATTGGCAAAGGCCGCCCGCGACCCGAGAATGTTCATGAAAACACAGCAGGTTAGCGAATATTTGTGGATTGAGAACTGGCCCAGCCAAAATCTAGCCGCTGAAAATAAAGGGCTTATAATTCAGTGAGTAGGCTAGAGTAGAGAACGAAAGATGATGGCAAAATGAAGGGATTACCGAGAATGTCTATGAAAACAAACTAGGTGATGGGGAAGATTTTCCGCGAAGCGGGAATGCTATAGATAAATAAGCCACTTATCCCTGCGAAGCGGGAATGTTATTGAAAGGAAAGGAGATAAGTTACAAATCGGGTCGGTTCAAAGGATCAGCGGGCCATTGAAGAATAAACCTGGTCCGTGGTCCGGGGCTCCAGGCTCCCGATTTTCGCGGATCGCTCGCAACGGACAACTGACCACGGACAACTGACGGGCTTTCAATGGACCGATGATCCGATGAACCGATGATCCGATGGCCCCACGGATTTCTGATATGACAATCGCCTCGAGTGGGAATAAAATCGCGAGTTCAGATCGATTGGCCGAGTGGAGCAGCATCGGCATCCTAGAACCGATGAATCCGCGCTCCTCGACGCAAAGGATATCCATGATCGTTCCCTATGCTGATTTGAAGGGCCAATACGCCTCGCTGCGTGAGGAGATTCTGGCGGCGCTCGACCGCGTGGGCAGCAAGGCGGCCTTTGTTCAGGGCGAGGAAGTTCAGGAGTTCGAGCGGGAGTTCGCCGCCTACTGCGAGGTGAAACACTGCGTGGCGCTCAATTCCGGGACCAGCGCTTTGCATCTGGCATTGCTCGGGCTGGGCGTCAAAGCCGGCGACGAGGTCATCACCACGCCCAACACCTTCATCTCCACGGCGGAAGCCATTTCCTATACGGGCGCAAGGCCGGTGTTCGTGGATATTGACCCGCGCACCGCCAACCTCGATCCCGGCAAAATCGAGGCGGCCATCACCCCACGCACGCGGGCCATTCTTCCCGTGCACCTTTACGGGCTGGCGGCGGAGATGGATCTGATCCAGGAGATCGCCGCGCGGCACAAGCTGGCCGTCATCGAGGACGCTTGCCAGGCGCACGGGGCGCGCTACCATGGCCGGCGGGTGGGAGGCCTCGCGAACGCTGCGGCGTTCAGCTTTTATCCCACAAAAAACCTGGGCGCCTATGGAGAAGGCGGCGCCCTCACGACCCATGACGATGAGCTCGCGGCGCTGGCGCGCAGCCTGCGCTCCAACGGCGAGTCGCGCCGCTATTTTCATGACCTCATCGGCTATAACTATCGCATGCAGGGCTTCCAGGGCGCGGTGCTGCGGGTCAAGCTCCCCCGGCTGGATGCCTGGAATGCGCGGCGAAAGAAGCTGGCGGAAATTTATCGTGCCACGCTGGCCGGCGCGCGCGTGGAACTCCAGGAGGGGGGCGCCGCCGGCCAGCGCGTGGATCATCTGCTGGTGGTCTATGTTGACGCCCGCGACGAGGTGCGCGCCCAACTGGAGGAACGCGGCGTACAAACCAGCATCCATTACCCACTGCCCATTCATCTGCAAAAGCCCTATCAAGCCTTGGGCTATCAGCGCGGTGATTTCCCGCAGGCGGAAAGGGCCTGCGAGCGGGTGATCAGCATGCCGCTTTATCCGGAAATGAGCGATGAGCAGGCGGCCTACGCCGCCCGGACGTTGCGGGAAATTGTGGGAGAGAAGTGAGAAAGGACGGGACTCGGGATACGGGACTCGGGAAGCGAACAGCATGAATCCGCGGCACAGATTCGCATGGATGGACCTCCTGTGGCTGGCGTTTCTAGGCGGGTTGGCGGTGTTGCCGCCCCGCGAGGATATCATCCACAAACAGCTCATCCTGATCGCCATTGGCGTGTTTCAAATTTTCGAGCACCGCTTTCTGGATTGGTTCCCGGAACGGGGGCGCGCCTACAGCGTCATCATCAAAATCCTGTTGGGCACGATGCTGGTGGATCACTCGGGTCAGATTTTCAGCAGCTATTACCTGATTTATTTCGTGCCCGTGGTGACGGCGGCGATGTACTTCGATCTCTGGGCGACGCTGCTCTGGACCGGGCTGACCTCGGCGGCGTACTGCTCCTTCGTGGTTTGGGCGCTCAGCGAATATGAGGTTACGGCGGAAACCATCACCGAGCTGGCCATCCGGAATTCGTTCTTCTTCCTGGCGGCCGTGGTGGTGAACCGTTTTGTAACGGAAAATCGGGAGCAAGCGGAGCGCTACCGGGAACTGGCGGAAACCCTGGCGGAGACCAACCGGCGGCTCGAACAGGCGCAGGAGGAAGCGCGAAGGTCGGAACGCCTGGCAGCGCTCGGGCAGCTATCCGCGGGCCTGGCGCATGAGCTCAGAAACCCGCTCGCGGTGATCAAAGGCTCGGCGGAAACCCTAACGCGCAAACTCTCGGGCGCCGACCCCATCACCAACGAAATCGCCGGCTACATCTCGAGCGAAGTAAATCGCATGAACGCTCTGGTAACGCGCTTCCTGGATTTTGCGCGTCCGCACCAGCTCCAAACTCACCAGGAGCAGATTCCTCCCTTGCTGGAGCGGGCGCTCAAAGCGGCGCGCGACCGGTGGCCTGATGTCAAGGTGGAAGTGGAACGGCAATTTGCCGCGGATCTGCCGGAAATCACCCTGGACGGCGACCTGATCGAGCGGGTGTTTACGAATCTGGCGCTGAACGCTTACGAGGCCATGGGCTCCAGCGGAGGCAAGCTGCGCGTGGCGGCCGCCCCCTGCGCCGACGGCCGGCGCGGCGTGGAGATCACCTTCCAGGATACCGGCCCGGGCATTCCCGCCGAACTGCGCGAGCAGATTTTTAACCCCTTTTTCACCACCAAGGAAACCGGCGTGGGGCTGGGGCTCTCGGTCGTGTCCAAGATCGTGGACGACCACCGCGGCTCAATCCGGGTCTCGAGCGAGCCGGGGAAAGGCGCGTGCTTCCAGGTGTTCCTGCCCCAGGGAAAAACCCCGCCCGGCGCGTCGTGAGAAAATAAACCGCGCGTCGGGGAGAGAGGGCATTCGAGGCGGCGATTACGGATGGAACGGCTCGCCACCGTGGGGCGAGTATTGGGTCAGCACGGTATCCAGCGGGTCGGCCGCAGAGGGTACGGGCACCACGCCTTTAAAGAGGATAGCCTCGGGGGCGTACGGGCCGCCGTACAGCTTGGTGTTGGATTCGTCATCTTGTTTGAACATCTGGCCGTCCAGCGAGACTCCCGCAAAGGCGCCGCGGGTGCGCGCATAGGTGAGAATTTCCGCCCGGAGTTGCACGTCCGTGGCGCCCTGGGCGCTGCGGCCAACCGGTCCGCCGGCCGCGGAAGCGTCCGCGCCGATCTTGGCCTTGTCACGCAGAAGGGTGTGCGCGCCCCGGGCGTTCATCACGAGCAGGACAAATTCCGTGGCCTGGCCGCCAAGCTGCAATCCGACGTTGAGGCCGCTGACCGTGAACATGGAAGGCGCGCCCCAGGGACCGTTGCCCCCTTTCCGGCAAACCAGCGCCCCGCGTCCATAGGTGGCCCCCAGGCCGATGGCGCCTTTCTTTTCGGAAGGAATGATGCCCACACAAACCGCTTTGTTGATCAATTCCGGGGGAATGCCCTTATCGGGCGTGTGCATGATGTCCGTAATGACTTCCGCCGACATTTCCAGGCGCGCCGTTTCCTTGTCGTCCGCCCGGCCGACGCTCACTGTTCCCCACAATACGAGGAGAAGAACTATCGCCCATGTGTTTCGCATCTCAAAAACCTCCACTGAGATTCGGGGCCGCCATAATTTGCAACCGCGGAGTTTACGTTTTCAGTCCGGGAATAGCTTCGCCCCGGTATTCTGACACAATCTGGAAGCACGGGAGGAAGAATTTACAGATGCCAGTCAGCTTTCAGTTCGGGCCTTAAGATGCTGACCGCTGACCGCTATTTGGCCATGGCCGCCCGCGCGGCGCGGACGGCTTCCACATAGAGGCGGGCGCTCGCGGAGACCGCCTCCGACTTGCCTTCGCGCAGCGCCTTGAGGTCCACCAGTTCGCCGCCCACGGCCACGGCAGCCGCACCGGCCTTGATGAATTCCGGGGTGGTTTCCAGATTCACCCCGCCCGTGGGGATGAACTCAATTTGCGGAAAGGGACCTTTGAGCGCCTTGATGTACTTGGCGCCGCCCACCGGGCCGCACGGAAAGATTTTTACCAGGTCGGCGCCGGCCTGCCAGGCGGTAACGATTTCCGTGGGGGTCAGCGACCCGGCCATGCACGGCTTGCTGTAGCGGCGCGCCAGTTCGATCACCTGGAGGTTCAGCGCCGGGGTAACGATGAAATTCGCTCCCGCCAGCAGCGCGGCGCGGGCGGTTTCCGGGTCCAGAATCGTGCCGGCGCCCAACAGGAGCTGGTCACCGAATTTGTCCGCCACTTTTTCCATCACCTGGATGGCGTTGGGAACGGTCATGGTAATTTCCAGAATGCCGATCTTCCCCGCCACAATCGCCTCCGCGGCGAGCATGGCGTCTTCCGCGGAAGGGGCGCGCACAATCGGCACCAGGCCGACTTCGTGAATCCGTCCGAGCGATTTTTCTTTTGACCACGACATGGGTTTTACCTCTTCTCGTTGAAAATTTGAGTACTGGCTGCGATAAAAACCGATCACAAGACGAACCTATTACTATAAAACGCCGGAATGAAATTGTAGACCATTTTCGGTGGGAGCTGAGAGAGGAGCGGCCGGGCCTCCGCGTCTTTAAGCGCGCACAGGTAGAATGGCCACCTGTAGGTAGCGCCGAACTTCGGGCTGGCGCCTGCCGGGCTAAACTGGGCAAAAAGCCCTTTGAATCCGGGGCGGGTTTGAAATAGACTGCAACTCATGGATCTGGGCACAGCGTTACGGCATTCCACTGGAAAGCATCCACAAAAGCCTGCGGTCATCTGCGGCGACCAAGTCATTTCCTATGAAATGCTGGACCGCTCAACCGATGCTCTGGCGCGCTGGCTGCTCGCGCAGGGCCTGGAATACGGCGACCGCGTGGCCATCCACTGGGGCAATTCCCTGGAGGTAGTGTATCTCTACTACGCCTGTTTCAAAGCCGGCCTGATTGCCGTGCCGGTAAACAACCGGCTGAAGCCGCCCGAGATCGCGTACATCCTGGAGCACTCCCAGGCCAAGCTGTGTTTCAGCCAGCCCGAGCTTGCTCCCCTCGCCGAGGCCGTGCGCGTGGAGTGTCCTGCCCTTCGACACATCTACACCTCGCTTCCCCCGCTGGACGCCGCGGAACTCGAGGGGATCGCCTTACCCGAAATATCTCCCGAGCGGGTGGCGGCGGTTCTGTACACCTCCGGCACCACGGCGCGCCCCAAAGGGGTGATGCACACCCACATTTCGCTGACCGGCTCCACCGAGCTGATGATCACGCTGGGCATGGACGAAACGCACACCGTGCTGGCCGTGACGCAGTTGGTGCACATTGCGGCGCTCGCTTGCGTGCTTCTGCCGGGAATAACCTGCGGCGGAACGGTGGTCCTGCTTCCCGCCTTCGACGCCCCTCAGACCCTCGACCTGATCGAACGTTGGCGATGTACGTATATGCTGACCCTCCCGGCCATGCTGCGGTTTGTGGTGGAAGAACAGGGGCGCAGCCCGCGCGAGGTCAGTTCCATGCGCCTTTGCCTGGCCGGCGGCGACACCGTGCCAGCGACCCTCCAGGAACGCTTCCAGCAGCTTTTTGGAATTCCCGTGCGGGAGCTCTATGGAATGACCGAGAGCGTGCCAATCACCTGCATTCGCGAAGGCGAACCGCGCATCGGCTCCGTGGGCCCGGCGATGGACCTGGTGGATTCCCGCGTGGCGGATCCGTTCGGCAACCTCGTGGCCGATAGCCAAGTTGGCGAACTTCAGGTGCAGAGCCCGGCCAATTGCGTCGGATACTGGAGTGACCCGAAAGCCACCGCGTCCACCTTTATGGACGGTTGGCTGCGCACAGGCGATTTGGTAACACGCGACGCCGACGGTTACTTCTGGTTCAAAGGGCGCGCCAAGCAGATCATCGTGCGCGGCGGCTCCAACATCTCACCGCAGGAAGTGGAAGAGGCGCTCTATCACCATCCCGCGGTGCTGGAGGCAGGGGTCATCGGCATGCCCGACCCGGTCCATGGGGAAAAGGTCATCGCCTTTGTCGCCCTGCGCGAGGGATTCACGGCCAGCGAACAGGAACTGCGCGCCCTGGTGCGCAGCCGCATCGCCGATTACAAAATCCCGGAACGCGTTCTGTTTCTGCCCTCCCTCCCCAAAGGACTCAGCGGCAAGGTGCAACGCCGCGAGCTGAAGGATCTTGTGGTGGAGCCACCTGAACAAGGATTGTCCGCAAGCAATTAATGGGGTCCGCAGGATACAATGACGGATGAATTCCCTCGCCCCGGCCCTTCCGTCCGACGAGCAAGAAGGGCGCGAAATCCCGCAATTGAGCAAGAGTCCCACTTCGAGCCCGCCATCCGCAATTCCACAAACGCGCAAGCGCCTTACTTTCAGATATTTATTGGGGTCCAGGGAATATGCAGTTTTGTAACTTATTTGTTTTCTGTATTTTATTGGGGCCGTGGAAAATCTTGTGGGGTTTTCGGCTTTTTGAGGCCCTGAAATCGTTCTATCCCATTTGTTTTCAAATATTAATAGCTATTCTTAGATAAGTAGTTTATTTTTCAACACATTATTGGGCATATAATACTACATTTGTGGGGTATCCGCTTGAATCCGGTGACCCCAATCCGTTGTGGGGAGGTTGAGGAAACTCGCGCCGAGGCCACCAGGAGTGCCTTGCTTCGCCCAGAATGGCGTCCAGGAAGGGCCTGGACACGAGAATGCCTTTGAGAGCCTTTCACTCGTGGGCTGCTTTGCCGGTCCAATACACGCTCCTGCCTGCCCAATTTGGAGGCACGGATCATAGGCGTCGCCGGAGCCCGGCCCCAACATGTAGTGGTTACTTGAGTCAAGGGATAGCCCACTTGCCCTTTATTTGCCCTTTGTTTTCAATACTCCATTGGGAGCACTCTTCATTTTTAACATCTTGTTTTCTAATACATAATGGAGAGCCTGGATGTTTTCTGCGCCGACCTGTCGGGATCCGAGCCTTGTGGCAATGGGCAGCCGGTTATGAGGAGGGAAAAGGGGATGCAAACCGCGGAGCATGTGATCCACCTTCCAACGCCCCTCGACTATGTATCCTATTGACATTATTTTAAATATATAAAAGCCATAGCAGGAGCCTAGAATGGCGGCCTGATCCCGAAAATCCCATGGGTGTGATCGCCGGCGTTCAATCCCCAGGGTTGGCCCTTGCCCCCCTTCAGTCCTTTTTTATTCCCCCGGTTTTTCTGTCCCTTCTTTCCAGAAGGGCAGGACACTGCCCGTGAGCTCGCGAAAACTCTTAACCCGCTCGCTATATCCCGGATCAAACTCCGCCATCAGCGTGAAACAAACCCAGAGGAAGGAGCCAAGGACCGCCGAGGTGAATACCGGTCCCGAAAGCAGACCTGTTCGTTGGAAGGCCCAGACCACCAAAGCCGGAAGCGCTAAGGCTCGAGGTCTTCTTCCACATTGATTTTGAGGGCGCGCAGGAATTGGGTGTCCTGCGTGGTGAGGTGGAATTCGGGATCGGGGTGGCCGTCGGGGTTGATTTTCTGGCGATGCACCACGTTGACCTCGCCGCGCTTGTTGAAGCCGATGGTGACCTCCAGAACGAGAAAGAGGTCGTAACCGGCGCTGCGAATGCGCGACATCACCTCGGCAATCCGCTCGGAGTCGGAGAGCGATTCGTTGATCGCGTCACCCAACTCCTTAATCAGGCGTTTGAAATTATCGTCAAGCTCCAAGGCTCACCTTGATTGGTCGAGGCTGGCGTAAGACTCCATTCTAGGATTGCCGCTCATGGACGTCAAGGTGAAACCCTGACCTGTCGTTTAACGGCGTGAATACAAAGGAAATTTTCAGGTTTCCGGGATGCTCTCGCCGGGAAACAACGATGCGAACACCGGGGTGGCACCGCCATCCTGGCCGCGGCAGCGCGCGGGCGGGATGCCGTGCCCCGATGCCAAGCGTTGCCGGCATTTGACTGCGCGGCGGTTTGTCCTTACGATAACTTACGGGAACGGAAGGGCCCGCGGCAGGGGGAAAGGACGGCTTTGAGTCGACTGGGGAATTCGCTTCATTACTGGTTTGTCAATGCCAAGCGGCTGTTTCACCTGCTCATCGCGCTGGCTTTCATGATACTGACGCTGGCGGGCGCGTCGCTCACTTACACCGAGTGGGAAGGTTACCGGAAACTTCCGGAGCAGGGGCTGATCCACTTCTCGATGTTTGGGGGATTCACGGTCTTTCTGGCGATCCTGTGCCTCTACTCCTTTGCCAAAGCGCGAAGCGTGCGCTGACCGCGGCCGTGAAAACGTAGCGCTGACCTTGAGGTCAGCACTCATGGTAGCGCCGGCTTAAGGCCGGCGCTACACCAACGTGCCATGGCCGTCTCGGCCATGCCCCTTCACGGGCAGGATGCCCGTGTCACGCCACCGTGTCGACCTCAAGGTCGGCGCTACAATTTCCTTGCGGCCCCGCCGCCTTGCGTCACCACGTATGCAAAACGCCAAGGAACTCAAATCGCAATTCCTTACGGGCTCGGGGCTGGAGCTCAAGCGGTTCTATACGCCGTCGGATCTGGCCGGGTGGGAATATGAGAATCAGGCCGGCTACCCGGGGGAATACCCCTACACGCGGGGCGTTTACCCGTCGCTCTATCGTAGCCGCCTGTGGACGATGCGCCAGTATGCGGGATTCGGCTCGGCGCGTGAATCGAATGCGCGCTACCGCTACCTGCTTTCGCAAGGGCAAACGGGCCTCTCCATCGCCTTCGATCTTCCCACCCAAATCGGCCTGGATTCGGACCATCCCCTGGCGGCGGGTGAAGTGGGCCGCGTGGGCGTAGCCATCGACTCGCTCGAGGACATGGAAGCGCTTTTCGCGGGAATCCCCCTCGAGCGCGTTTCGGCTTCCATGACCATTAACGCCACGGGCGCGATTTTGCTGGCGCTCTATTTTGCCGTGGCTGAAAAACAGGGCGCTGATCTCCACCGGTTGTCGGGAACCGTCCAGAACGATATTTTGAAGGAATACATCGCGCGCGGAACCTACATTTATCCGCTGGCTCCCGCGCTGCGCATCGTGACGGATATCTTTGCTTTCTGCTGGGAGCGGGCTCCCGAGTGGAACACCATCTCCATCAGCGGCTATCACATTCGCGAAGCGGGCTCCACCGCCGTGCAGGAAGTGGCCTTCACGCTCGCGAACGCCATTGCTTACGTCGAGGCGGCGCTCGCGCGGGGCCTCGCCGTGGATGAGTTTGCACCGCGCCTCTCCTTCTTCCTGAATGCCCACAACGACCTGCTGGAGGAAATCGGCAAATTCCGCTCCGCCCGGCGGTTGTGGGCGCGCATCATGCGCGAGCGCTTCCAGGCGCGCGACCCGCGCTCGTGGATGTTCCGCTTCCACACCCAAACTGCCGGCTCCACGCTCACCGCGCAGCAGCCCGCCGTGAACATTGTGCGCGTCACTCTCCAGGCGCTGGCAGCGGTGCTGGGCGGAACCCAATCTCTGCATACCAACGCCCGCGACGAAGCTCTCGCCCTGCCCACGGAAGCCTCCGCCCTGCTGGCCTTGCGCACGCAGCAGATTCTGGCCGCGGAGAGCGGCGTGGCCCAAACCATCGACCCGCTGGCGGGCTCCTACGTCATCGAAAAACTCACCGATGAGATCGAGGCGCAGGCCCGCGAATATTTGCGCAGGATCGATGCCATGGGCGGCATGGTGCGCGCCATCGAAGCGGGCTACGTGCAGCGCGAGATTCAGCAGGCCGCCTACGAATATCAGCAGGCCATCGAAAGGGGCGAGCGTGTGGTGGTGGGTGTGAACCAGTACGTGGACCAGACGCGCTCCTCGCCTCCCCTGCTGCGCATCGACCCTGAAATCGAACGCGCGCAAGTGGAACGCCTGGCCGGCCTGCGCGCCCGCCGCGACGCCGCGCGCGTGCAGGCAACCCTCCAGGCCGTGGAAGAGACCGCACGCAGCGATCGCAACCTGCTGCCCGCTATCCTCGACGCCGTCAAGGCCTACGCCACCGTGGGGGAAATCTCCGACGCCCTGCGCCGCGTCTTCGGCGAGTATCAGGAGTCGGTGGTGATTTGATACTCCGTTCCGCATCTGGTATCGTTCTTTTATGGCCAAGGCGAAGGTACTGGCATTTCTGCTGTGCGAAAGTGCGACCAAAAGCCGCGATGGGAAAGTAACCCTGCATGATCTTTTCGACCGGATTATCATTCCGCGGACACCGGGTCTTGATAAGCTCTTCTTCGTTTACTACAAAATCGTAGTGGATGGAGCGTGCACCGTTTCGCTGAGAATTATGGATTCCTCTGGTCGCGAAATTCCTGGGAACTGGCGCGATTCATTCTCGTATCTTGGCCCTGTGCAATCGATTTGGGCTCTCGTTTCAAGTCTTTTCAGGCAGTCAGGAAAGTATGCGCTTGAATTGAGGCAGGAGATAGAAGGATCGGAACCATTATCATTAGCGAGCATGTCATTTGTCGTCGATCAGGAGGGCGAATAGACCCCAATGAATTCAGAGCTTCTTACAAGAGACGAAACTCCCTGGGCTAAGCCTTTCGAGGAACTGATTGCTGCAACGCAGCTACCCGATGCAGGATTAGAGGTTAACAGACTACTCGCCGGGAGCCGCGACTTCTATACAGGGAAATCACTTGCCGAATTGGCTCGTGAACAGGGTGTGGGCCCAGTCAAGGACATCCGTGTTTTCGCGGGTGGCATCCCCGACGACGAAGATCCGGATGAGTTGCTCGCCCAACTTGAAGAAATGAGCGGCTCATAGGTTTCTACTCTATGGATTGGGTTATCCTCGATACTAACGTCGTTGTTTACCTTTTACCCTCCCGCCCTCATACCAATGCCATGCTTTACCAACCCCACCTTGAAGGCAAGTCTACAGCGATAGCCTTTGTAACCGTGGGCGAGTTGTACGTGTTGGCTGAGCGAAACCTGTGGGGACCGACCAGAGTTTTTGAGCTGGAGGATCACCTGCGAACTTCGGTCGTCATTCCCTATGATGTCGATGTTTGCAGGACATACGCGCGGCTCAAGACCACCTTAAGAACTTCCAGCGGCTCGGCCAGGGTCATCCGAACCAATGATTTATGGATCGCCGCATGCGCCGTGAGGCACGGCATTCCCCTGCTAACTCATAATCGTCGCCACTTTGAAGGTATCCCCGGTTTGAACATTATCAGCGAAGCTCCCTGATTCCGGAGAATGTGTACACCCACTCCCACTGCCGGATGTACCCCCTGACCGCAAAGGACAATTCATGCCTACTCTGACTTTTCTCGGCGCGACCGGCACGGTGACCGGCTCGAAGTATCTGCTGGAAGCCGGCGGCGAGCGCCTGATGGTGGATTGCGGGCTTTTCCAGGGTGACAAGGAACTGCGGCTGCGCAACTGGAATCCGCTGCCCGTGCCCCCGGCGGGCATTCATTGGCTGCTATTGACGCACGCGCATCTGGACCACATCGGTTACATTCCGCGCCTGGTGAAAGATGGCTTTCGCGGCCGGATTCTGACCTCTGCGGCCACGGTGGATCTGGCCAGAATCGTGCTGCCGGATTCCGGACACCTTCAGGAAGAAGACGCGGAGTTCGCCAATAAGAAGGGATTCAGCAAACACGCGCCGGCCCTGCCGCTTTACACCTATGAAGAAGCCGTCCGGTCGCTGGAATACCTTGACGCGGTCAATGCCCAGGAACCGGTGGAGATTTCTCCGCATTTTACGATGCGCACTTTTTTCGCGGGACACATCCTGGGCGCGCGCATGATTGAAGTGACGGTGCGGGAAAACGGGACGGCGAAAAGGATCCTCTTCTCGGGTGACCTGGGGCGCTTTCCGCAGATGGTCATCCCCCAACCGGCGGTGCCGGAGGACGGGTTCGATTACCTGCTGCTGGAATCGACCTATGGCGACCGGCTGCACCCCAAGGAAGACGTTGGGGCGCGCCTGACCTCGATTGTGGAGCGCACCGCGAGCCATGGCGGGACGCTGGTGATTCCCTCCTTCGCCGTGGGGCGCACGCAGGAGCTGCTCTTCCTGTTCCGCGAGCTGATTGAAGACCAAAAGATGCATTCGCTGCCCATCCACGTGGACAGCCCCATGGCCATCGATGTCACCCATCTGTATGAGAAACACCAGGAGGATCACAGTCTTGAACTGGATGCCATGGAAGAACAGGGAATCAAACCGTTCTCACCCCCCAATCTGCACTTTGACAAGACCGTGGACGAATCCAAGAAGCTCAACGACGCGCACTACCCGACGATCATCATCTCGGCGAGCGGCATGGCGACGGGCGGGCGCGTGCTTCATCACCTGGAGCGCTGCCTGCCGGACCACCGCAACACCATCTTGTTTGTGGGATTCCAGGCGGCGGGAACGCGCGGGCATGCAATCCAAATGGGGGCCCAGGCCGTGAAGATGTACGGCCACGATGTGCACGTGCGGGCTCGCATCGAGACCATTGAGAACCTCAGCGCCCATGCGGACTATGGGGAAATCCTCGCCTGGCTGAAGCAATTCAGCAAGGCCCCGGGCCATACCTTCATGGTGCACGGGGAACCGAGGGCCAGCGAAGCCTTGCGTCAGCGCGTGACGCAGGAACTCCACTGGAACGCCGCGGTGCCCACTTATCTTCAGCAGGTGGCGCTGTAAGCCGGCTGATGCGGTTGACCTGAAAGCGGGCGCTTATCCGTTCGACGAATCGCGGGGCTGCCCGCCGGCGGGATCGAGGCCCAATTGATCGGCGGCCTCGCGCATGGCGGCAATGCAGAAGGTGATGTGCTCATCCAGCGGCACTCCCAGTTCCTCTGCACCTTTAATAATGTCCTCACGGCTCACGGAGCGCGCGAAAGCTTTATCCTTCATTCGCTTTCTCACTGACTTTGCTTCCAGGCTGGCGATGCGGTCGGGCCGCACCAGGGAGCAGGCGGTGATGAAGCCCGCCACTTCATCACAGCCAAACAGCACTTTGGCCAGCAGCGTATCGCGGGGAACGCCGCTGTAATTGGCGTGGCCGAGAATGGCACGGCGAATCTCTTCCGATACCCCTTTTTCACGGAGAATTTCGCTCCCCTTCAGCGGATGGTCGGGGGCGTTGGGATAAATCTCGTAATCGAAATCATGGATCAATCCCACCACGCTCCACTTCTCTTCATCTTCTCCGAACTTGCGGGCATAGGCCCGCGCGCAGGCCTCCACAGCCAGGGCGTGCTTGCGCAGATTCTCGTTTTTGGTGTACTCGCAAAGAAGTTCCCACGCGGCCGGGCGATCCATGACTTCCCCCTTTCAACAGGTTGGTGATTATACGGCGACTTGCGCCACAATGCTCTTAATGCTTGTCCGGCGCCTTGTAGACAATGCCCTCCTTCATTACAAAGTTGATGTTTTCAAGGATGCGAATATCGCCAAGGGGATTACCGGATACGGCGACAAGGTCGGCAAGCTTACCGGGCTCCACCGACCCAATCTGGTTCTGCATGTCCACCAGTTCCGCGCCGGAGACGGTGGCGGAATGCAGGGCCTGGGCAGGGGTCATGCCATACTCCACCATCAGCGGAAACTCCTTCGCCGGGTTGATGGTCCACTCGAAGCCGCCCACGTCGGTGCCGAAGGCGATTTTCACCCCCGCCTGAAGGGCGCGCCGGAAGGTTTGGGCGTGAACCTCCGTCCCGCGGTCCCATCCCGGAAAGCCGCCCGCCTGATGGATTTCATCGGAATAAATGAAGATATAGAGCGTCGGCACATACCAGGTTCCATGCGCCACCATGGTCTTCAGGTCATCGTCGCTGATGTAGGCGCCATGCTCGATGGAATCCACGCCCGCCTCGACCGCGTCGTGGACGCCCTCCAGACCCATGGCGTGCGCCGCCACCTTGTGGCGTTCGCGGTGCGCCTCGTCCACGATGGCGTGGAACTCCTCGTCGGTAAAGGTGGGAATGCTGTGCACCACGCCGTTCTCCGTGAAAACGCGCTGGTCAGCGTAGACTTTGATCCAATCGGCCCCGTTGGAGATCTGCTCGCGCACGGCTTTGCGGCACTCCACGGGCCCGTCCACCACCTGCACGCCGTGCGGGAATTTCCAGGCGGGGTCATAACCTTCGATGGCGTAAGCGCCCGTCACATTGAGGGCGCGCGTCACCACCACCATGCGCGGCCCGGGAATTACCCCTTGCTTGATGGCGTCGCGAACCGAAACGTCGGCGTAGTAGGCGCCCTCCGTTTCCACGTCGCGGATGGTGGTGAAACCGTACCCGAGCGCGCGGCGCGCCGCCTGGGTTCCCAGAATTGTGCGGTAAGGCAGCGACCACTTCAGGATCTGCTCATCGTACTGTCCCGGCCTCTGGTCGCCTTGCAAAAGGATATGCGTGTGTGAATCCACCAGGCCGGGCATACAGGTTTCCGCCGCGAGATCGATGAAAGCCGCGCCCGCCGGCTTGACAAAGCCCGGCGGGTAATTGGTGATGGCGCGGAACTTGCCTCCCGCAATTTCCACCAAAACGTTCTGGCGCGGCTGCTCCGATACTTCGTCAATCAGCGTGCCGCAGTGAACGTAGGTGACTACGTCGCTCTTCCCCTCCGGCGCGCCGGGCGGCGGGGCGGCAAGCGCCGTGCCCAACATGGCGAGAATGGCTGAAATCAGTAGAAGGCGGGATAATCTTTCGAGCGGAACAGGGGGCATGGGGGGAACTCCTCTCCCAAATTTCCATTCGCATTTTTGGGTCCGCAGCAAAGCTACACCGTACCCCTTCGGAATGCAAGTTTCCAGGAGCATTCCTGCTTCCCGGAGTACTCCGCGAGAGATTATCGGAAGTGGCGCAGTTTGCTGTAGCGGCGCTCTCCGAGCGCCGACCGGCGGTCAGAGACCGCCGCTACAATGACCACTACCAAATTATACGGGCCTTGCGAGCCTTCACGCATCGCGTGTATCATCACAAGGCCATCACCCGAGGCGGCAATTCGGGTCGAAACGGGCGCCAGGGCACCGACAATCAGGAGAGAAATATGCGATCCCTCATGGCGTGCTTTCTCCTTCTGGCGGGTGCAACACCGGTTTGGGCGCAGGACTGGGCGCGCGCACGGGTGGAAAAGTCCCCGCGCCATCGTGAATGGGTCACTGTCAAGCACGATGGCCGGGCAGTGGAGACCTTCGTCGTCTATCCCGAGGCGAAGGACAGGACCCCCGTGGTGCTGATCATTCATGAGATTTTCGGCATGACGGATTGGGTGCAGGACTTGGCGGACCAGGTGGCGGAGGCCGGTTACATCGCGGTTGCCCCCGACCTTCTTTCCGGGATGGGCCCGAACGGCGGCCGCAGCAGCGCCTTCCCCGCGGGGGGAGGCATGAGCAGCCCGGCGATGGAGGCGGTGAGCCACCTGAATCCTGACCAGATCACCGCCGACCTCAATGCCGTCGCCGATTATGCCAACAAGATTCCCGCTTCGACCGGCAAGCTGTTCGTGGCGGGATTCTGCTGGGGCGGGGGGCAGAGCTTCCTATTTGCGACGCATCGCACAGACCTTGCCGCCGCCTTCGTTTTTTACGGGGCGCCGCCGGCGAAGGAAGCTATGGCGGCCATCACTGCGCCCGTGTACGGATTCTACGCGGGCAACGACGCGCGCATCGGAGCGACCCTTCCTGACACGCGCGAGCAGATGAAGGCGGCGGGGAAAATCTTCGAGCCGGTTATCTATGACGGCGCCGGCCACGGCTTCATGCGCGCCGGCGAGGCTCCCGATGCGAACGAGGCCAATCGGCGGGCACGTGATGAAGCCTGGGCGCGGTGGAAGAAGCTTTTGGGCAGCGGGCAGTAAGGGCAACGGAAAAACAAAGCCGAGAGTCAATAGTAAAAGGGCAGGAGGGCGGGGATATGGGGGCGACAAGGAAATGGGCAAAGGCAAATTGGGGACTTCTGCTGCTGGCGGGCGGGGCGATCATCATCGGCTTGCTGCTTAACGCCAGCCGCGCCGTGCGCGCCGATCAAGCGGCTGCGCAGAATGTTCGCAACATCCACCTGGGCCAGGTTCGCCCCGACGCGCTTTATGCGTTGACCGTCTGGGTGAAGGATCCCGCGCAGCTTCAGGGCAATGACGCTGTGTTGGTGACGGTAAGTGACGCGAGCGGTCAGGTTGAAACCAAATGGCTGCACTCGGCCGACCTCGATTTCTATCTGACCCTCCACCCGCGCGTGGCGGGGCAGGTTGAAGTCTCCCTTTCCGCCCCCGCCTCCGTGCACCTGCCGGAAATTGGCGCAACATTGCACCCTGTTCCCCAGGCGCCGACGACTCAGGCACCGCACGCAGCGGGTCTCGAACCCGGCGTAATCGCCGCCGCCCCCAACGGCACCTGGCAAACCGCCCAGCCCTTCGAGTTCGGGCAAACCATTTACGGCAGCGACGACGAAAGGCCCTACGCGCCCTCCCCCAGCGAAGACGCCTATCACGCCATGCTCAAGGGATTTCAGTGGTTCAAATTCACCTATCACGGCAGCCAGGCGGGGCTTGCCTATTTTGTGCTGACCGTCACCGACCGCGACGTGCCGCTGGACGTGGACATTTTCCGCCTCGGCAAGGACGCGAGTGGGCAACCGGATGTTGTTCCCTATAGCGACGGCCAATTCGTTTATCAGATTGAAGCCACGCAGAACTACCCCGGTCTGTACAAGTTTCGCACGCGCACCCTGCACCCTGGCCAGGAGTACTACGTGCGCGTGGCCGCCGATCACCCGGCGTACCAGCTCCACACCTATGAATATGGCACGCCGCCTTACACCGACCCGCACCAGGCGGTGCGCGCCGGGATGGATATCCTCGTCAATCTCGGCGATACGTGGCTTTCCAACACGCCGCGGCGCGGGGCCGTTGCCTTGCGCACCTCCATGCAGCACTCGGAAACGCAACTGTGCATCGCCTGCCATCCCTCGCAATTCACCATGCGCGGATACCTGACCGCGGTGCACAATGGCTATGCTCCCACGCAGCGCCCGGCGCTGGAATTCATCGCCGATCGCATTTACAACAACGCCCGGCCCCTTTATGGCGAGCCCAACACCAACTGGGTGCGCGTCATTTATTCGGCCCGCACGGTGTCTAGCCGCCTGCCCGTGATTATGCATTCCATGGAAGAGAATGTGACGCACGACGCGCCGCGGCCCAACTTCACCGCGCCTTACGCCGAATTCCTCAAGATTCATTACAAAGGTGTGAAGGAGATGCCGGGCAACGAGGCCGACGGCTGCGAGCCGGACGTAAGCCCCTTTGAAATAGCCACGCAGAGTTGGGAGACGTTCGACCTGGCTTACCGCCAGACGCACGACGCCAAGTGGCAGGCGGAACGCGACAACGTGGAGCGCCTCGCCGTCGCCCGCGAGCCCGCCAACATGATTGACTTGAACTGGAAGATTCAGCTCCTGGTGACCGTGGACCGCACGAAATACGCAGCGCAAATCGACAAGCTGATCGAGCAACTCTACAGCTACGAAAATGCCGACGGAGGATGGCCGTACCCTTTCGACAAGCAGGCCAAACCCGCGGATTTCATCTCTTATAACGCCCTCTACGCGCTGGCGTATGCCGGCCGGCGTCCGGAAACCGATGAGCGCATGGCTCGCGGGATCAAGGCCATGATGGCGGCCCAGCGGCCGGAAGGCGATTGGGAGGGCGACCCCGTCTATCAGGGGTTCAACACGCCTTTCCGCGCCACGCAATTTGCCGTCATGACCCTGTCCACGCTCTACCCTGGACCCACCAAGGCCAAGAATTGGGATGCTGCGTACCCTCCGCCGCCGGCCAAACTGGCCACCCACAACCTGCCCTTGCTGCTTGCCCAGCTTGACCAGTTCTGGGACCTCGCTCGGGAGGCCACGCTACGCCAGATCCGCGAAGTGCTGGTGAAGAGTGACCAGCCGCTGGCCCGCGAGGCCGCCGCCCGCGCCCTCGGACACATGGCTGACCCCGCCTCCCTGCCCGCCTTGATCCAGGCTTTGGGTGACCCCAGCAAAATGGTGCAGACAAGCGCCGCCTACGCGCTGCGCATGGTGTTATCGCGTCGGCAGGAGGCTGCTCCCGCTGGCCGCAAGCTGCTGATTGCCGCCTTGAAGTCGCCCGATTCGCGCACCCGGTGGGGGGCCACCTGGGTGTTCAATCAACATTTCAAGGAGCTCACCGGCGACCCGGAACTGCTCGCGGCCCTGGAAGGAGCATTGAACGATTCCGTGCCCTTTGTGCGTTTTCAGGCTGCTGCCGGAGTGTGGCGCTGGTACTACTGGCAGGTTGACCAGCCCGCGGAGCGCAAGAGCACGCTGGAGGCCCTGGCCACGCGCCTGAACACGGAAACGAATCCCATGGTGCGCCGCGGCCTTCAGGAGAGCATCTATGATCTGCTCGATGAGAATACCGGGTATCTGGGAGCCTGGGTGCGCGCCAGCTCCCAGGATGAGGACAAGAACCGCATCGAGGATGGGTACGAAGCCGTGGTGCGCGACCAGGCCCAGGTGCTTGCCAAGGTGCTGCGCCAGGGCACGCCGCTGGGGCGCGAAGGCATCCTGAACGCGCTTTGGGATTTTCATATTCGCCACTACGCCCTGCCGCCGCTCAAAGCCAATACCGTGGCCATTGAGCTGCCCGCCGTTCTCACCAAGTACGTCACGGGAGTGCCTGATCTGCACCGCCCGGGTTATGAGTACTCGCCCTACCGGGAGACGGTGAATTTCAGATATGACGTTCACAACGGGTTCTTCCAGACGCGCATTGGCAACGACAGCGACCTCATTCACTTTTTCAAGAGTTCCGGGCCGGAGTTGGAGACCGCGCTGCTCGCCTGCCTGGAGGGTGCTGACGACACCATGAAGATCGAGGTGCTGAAGGCGGGAAGCACGCTCAGCGCCGCCGGCGACGAGCGCTTTGCCCTTGCCGCGCTCGACCTTTCCGAAGATCCGAACGTCGAGGTGCGGCAGACGGTGCGCTACGTTTACGAGGACGGGCAGAGGGGTGTGCTGAACCTCGATGCCCCTGCGGCGCCCAACCCCAGGCTGGTCAGCAAGGTCGTCGAGATCCTCAATCATGGCAACGCGGACAGCCAGGCCGTGGTGCTTCCTCTGCTCGCCGCCCTCCCTGCCGATTCTCCCTGGATGCAGCAGCCGGAAGTCGTGGCGGCGTTGCGTTCCCTGCTCGAGCGGCAACCCCGCCCGGAAAATTATGCGTGGGTCCTCAATGCCGCTTCATCCTTCAAGAGCCTCATTCAGGAACCGGCGCTGCGGGAACAGGTGCTGGCAGGCTTGAATGATCCCACCCCGGAGGTGGAGCGCGCCGCGTTGCGGGCATCACTCGAGCACCTCCTCAATGATCCCGCCACCGCTCCCCTGGTGAAGACGGCTTTCGCCAACCTGCACAGCCCAGCGCGCATCATCCTGACCGAGGAAGTGGGAAACCCCAAGTTCATGCTCCGGCATCTGGGCGTGGCGGGAGGCGCCGTGTCACAGGATCAGTCCTACGTGGTGGCGAAGAATGGGGCCTATCAGAAGGCGCCGAACTTTCTGGAGAACCCCATTGTGCTGGATACCGTGCTCGCCACCCTGCGCGACCCCGACGCCAATGCGCGCGCCGCCGCCCTCGACGTCCTGCGCAAGGTGAAGGATGTTGAGCAGCGTCCGGACTTCCGCGCCGCCCTGGCCGAGTTGCAGAAAGACAGCAATCCGCGCCTGAAGCTGATTGCGACCAGCGTGCTGGGCGGGAAAAAACTCAGTGAAGCCTTAAAGGATGTGCAGCCCGGGTCAGTGCTGGACTTCAACTATTTCGTGACCAAGATCGAACCCATTCTGGCCAAGCCCGGACCCGATGGCAAGGCCTGCGTGTTCTGCCATGCCAGCCACGTGATCTTCAAACTCGCGCCGCCCAATTCCGAGGGCGTTTTCTCGGACCAGGATAGCGAGCAGAATTACAAGTACGCCATGCGCGTCGTGGACATCAGCGATCCGACGCAAAGCCTGATCCTGATTAAACCCACGCGGCCCACCGACAGCGCGGGCAACGTGGGCGATTACCTGGCCACCCACAACGGAGGCCAGCGCTGGCCCGGCAATGAATCAAGCTGGCAATACCGGACGATTCTGGAATGGATCCGCGGCAGCCAGCTCCAGGCCACCGTGGCATCAAAATAGGTAGTCGTAGCGCCGGGCTTGAGCCCGGCGCGGAAATGTGCCACGGGCATCCTGCCCGTGCTCGGGCATGGCCAGGATGGCCATGGCACATCGACGTTGTGCCGAACAGCGTTCGGCCTCATGCGTAGCGCCGGGCTTGAGCCCGGCACGTGCTGACCTCAAGGTCAGCGCTACAATCTCCTCGTGGCGTTACGCGGCGTGGCCGGGGAAGGCGGCATGGTCGCTCGTGGGCGAAGCGGGGGCTGTTGGGGTTTTGCGGTAGATGAACACCAGGCAGCCGGGCTCGGGGGCGCCTTGTAGGGGTCGCCGCGGCGACCGTTCGGCCCCGTGGGGTGCATCGCTGTCGAGTTGCAGGCCGAGCGCGCTGACCAGGTAATCGACTGCGTCGGCGGCGGTGTAGGGGGTATGGGCCTCGCGAAAAGCCAGGCCCGTCATGCCGGCCGGGTTTTCTCTGTCATCTTGAATTTTGAATCTGCCATCATGGCTCGCCGTCCCCACCCGCCACTCGTCGGGCTCCCCGCCAGATCTCCTAATGTGTTCCGTCAGTTCCTCGATGATTTCGTTACGCCCGATTCGCATGGTTGCGGCCTTTCTCTTGAATCTTAATTCTTGAATCTGCCCTTAGCCCCTTGTCACTCGTCACTCATCACTCGCTCCTGCCTTTAAATGATTTCCCTGTGATCAATTGGCATGATTGCAGCCTTTCTCTTGAATCTCAAATTTTGAATCTGCGCTTCGCCCCCCTGTCACTCGTCACTTGCCACTCGCAACTGTTCTTGACACATCGGACGCTCTATTCCCCCAGTCGCTCCGGGAAATCGCAGAGTCCTAAACGCAGGGCTCTGCGCCAGCCGGACGCTCCCCCTATCCCGATCCTTTTTCCCCTCACCAATGGTCGGGGTACTCTTGATAATTGAACCCCGGCACCTTGCATCCATCCTGCACCCGGAACAGTTGGAACTCCCAAAGGGCGCGCGGCGTCCTGAGCGCGTGGTCGAGGGGCTGAAGCGTCGTGCATAGTTTCTTTGGATCAAGTCTCGCCACAGCCGTTCCTTTTGTGGAGACAACGCGAAATTCAACTCCGCCTATCAACAGGCCATGGTACGATCCCAATGCCTCGACCTTCTCCGATATCTTCCAGGACAGACCGGCTCGGTCGAGGCCCTGAAGTAAATTCTGTATCTCGTCACCAGTTATATAGACCGTCTGCCCCTCAAGGAGGAGTGGAGCCGTCTTGAGCCGTGGGTCTCCCGCCTTGACCACACGGAATACCAGTGGAACATGGAAGTAGTCCCCTGCTGATGGGTCATAGAAAATACGGAACATGGTCTGCTCATTGCTAGGGATGCCGAGGAGAGATGGCCCCCCACTCTTTTGGCCTGACGCCATTTCACGTGCGCTTGGGATTATCAGAACGAGCAGTGTGACCGCCAACGAAATCGTGCTTCTTATTTGCATGGTGAATATCTCCTCATTTGGGTAGAGATCAGTGAATACTCCATCCGGGATTTTCATGCCTCAGAACGTCTAGCGAGCGCTGCTGTTCGGCCGCGGTCGCAACTCGAGGTTTGGTGACAAAGAGCGACCCCTTGGCGTCAATTCGGTAGCTCCAAAAAAAAGGTACTCCAAAACAAAGGTACCTGGAACATGTGAAGAAATTGGTTTTACCGATTTCAGCACTACGCATTTTCAATAAGTTAAACTGTTGATAAGTGGCCCGAATTCAATTTTTTCACATGTTCCTGACACCTTTTTCGCCCCATTGCCGTCTTCACGCAGGCGCTGGCCAAAATCGCGTGCGGCAAAAAGGCGTCGCGCCGCCGCTGACTCCCCCACCCGCCGCTGGTGGCGCGTCCGGCCTAATAAAGCTTCTCTACAAGCAATGTCATCCCGGAGTGAACCTCTTTCTCCGCAATATGGACTGCATCCACCCTTGCGGACATGAACGGTATTTGGAAAGGAGTCAATTTCGAATGACACCGCTGCCGCGCGCTGGCCGCGCTCGCTTTGTCCAAGGATTTTTGCTAGAATCGGCCCAATCTCAATACAGGAGGAACCACGTGAAAAGCTTGAGTTCGTTACGCCTGATGGCGTGGAGTCTCGCGTTGATCGCGGTAGTATTTGCTGTCTTCCTTCCCCTCGGCTATTGGCAATTGCGAAAGCTGGCCCATCGGGGGGTTCCGCCTGCACCCATGACCCAACCTGTGGAACCAGCGGCTGAGATGCCGGCACCCGGTGCGCCCGCGCCTCCGTCCGGGCCTTGTTCGGAATCTCCTTCCGATAACTTGAAGCAGCCAGGATCGTCCATTAACCTGGGCGACTTCTACCTGAGGCGTGGCGACTACGATTGCGCCATCAGCGCTTACCAGCAAGGCTTGAAGCTCGATCCTTCCAACAGCGACCTTCGCCAAAAGCTCGACAGCGCCATCAAGACCTGCAAGCAGGAGAACGCAATCCTGAACGAAGGCCTTAAATGCGGGGCTCCCTCAACTAACCCACCGGCTGGGCCTTCGTCCGAATCCCAAGCCGAAAACCCGAAGCCGCCCTATCAATACATCAGCCTGGGTGACTTCCACGTCCGGCGTGGCGAATACGATGATGCCATCAACGCTTACCAGCAAGGCTTGAAGGTTTATCCTTCCAATCCCGACCTGCGCCAAAAGCTCGACGCCGCTATCAAGTCCTGCAAGCAGGAGGACGCAGTTCTGAACTCAGGCTACAAATGTGGGGCTCCCTCACCTAACTCACCGCCGCCTGTGGTCTTGGCCCAAGCGCATGCCAAGTACGGGGTCCTGGGTGACTTTCACATGGCACGTGGCGAGTACGATGATGCGATCAGGACTTACCAGGAAGGCTTGAAGCATTATCCTTCGAGCAGCGAACTTCAGCAAAAGCTCGATAACGCCATCAAGACCTGCAAGCAGGAAAACGCCGTTCTGAACACAAACTCCAAATGTGGGGCTCCCTGAGGTCAGCACAGAAATGTGGCAGATGCGTCCGGGCAAGGGCCAACGCCGCTCAAGGTGTCAAAATGACTGACTTGGGCTCAATTTGAGCGGAAGGAGTTGCGGGGGTGCAAAGAATTGACCGCGGGGCGGAGAAAGCGACATTTTGACGCCATACCGGAGTCAGGGTAACACCTGCAATACTCTGCGAAACTTTGCCAGGTCATCATTCGGTCGGACGGAACGCCGGATTTGGATATTTTTTAGTTTAATTCGCCGTTGGCCCATGCAAGGTTGGATTGCGGCCACGTCGCCATGCTAACGCGCTCCATGGTTGGGTGGGTGCATGATTGCGACTTCGGGAAGGCGCACGATTTGGGAAGGTGAGACCAGCTCAATGTCGGCGCGCTCAAACTCCGGCAGGAATTTTTCCAGCGCGGCAATCGTGGTGGCGTGCGGGTGGCCGATGGCCAGCGCCACGCCTTCCTGCTCCACCGTGCGGCGGAAATCCCGCAACTGCCCCAGGGTGTAAGCGACCGTTTCCGTATCGTCCAGGAACACTGTTCGATAAAACGCCGGCAGGTGCTGGCGCCGGGCCGTATCCAGGGCCAGGCTTGTGGCCGTGGTGCGGCTGTCGATGAAATAGAGCCGGTGGCCAGCCAGAGTTTTCATGACCTCGTCCATCAGGGCAGCCTCACGGGTGGCGCGCGATCCCATGTGATTGTTCACGCCCGCCACAAAGGGAACGGCCTCGAGGTCGCTTTCCACCGCCTTGCGCACCTCCGCCGCATTCATGCCCACGAGAATCGCCCCCTCACCCGGTGAGGCATGCGCGCCGGGTTCCGGTTCCATGGGCAGATGCAACATCACCTCGTGCCCGCTGCGATGCGCTTCCTCGGCGGAAATCCGGCTGTACCGCACATAAGGCAAGACCGAAAAGGTGAGGGGATAATCGAGCGCCAGAAGCTTGCGCGTTGCCTCCAGATCGTTGCCGACGTCGTCAATCACAATGGCCGCGCGCAGCAGGCGGGGCACCTCGCGCACATGGATTTGCAGGACGCGCTGCCCGCTCGGTTGCATGACACTGAGGGTGACGGCCGGCAGTCCGCCAGCGCTAGGGTAGGGCGCGCTCCCCAAATCCAGATGGCGCTGGTCCGCCTCCCGCTGAACGCGCGCCAGCACGGCACGGTAGACTCCGGAAGTGGCGAGGACTTGCAAGGACTGGCCGGAGCCCTGTTCATGGCGCGACCGGGCGGGATGTTTAATCCAAACCTGGGCTCCACCCGAGTCCTTCACGGCATTCTTGAATTGTGCGGCAAGCTCGCGGCGGTCTGCTTCCGTCGGGGGCTGGGTGTGGAACCGATTGCAGGCGGTGGCGCCGAGGAGAAAAAAGATGAAAATCGAAATCCGAAACTCGAAACTCGAAACTGGAAACTGGAGACGCGAAAATAGAAAATTGAAACTCGAAAATCGAGAGTCGCTATGGGATTTTTGATTTCCTAATTTCGAGTTTCGTTTTTGCAGGAGTTTCGTCCTCGTGGTTCAGGGAGGCAGCATGTAAGGATCGAAATGGGAAACTCGAAAATCAAAACTCGTGTGGAATTTCGAATTCCGGATTGCGAATTCCGAAATTCCATTTCATTCTTCCAAATTCGCTCTTCCAGTTTCGCGTTTTGAGTTTCGAGTTTCTAATTGCGAATTTCCAGTTCGGATTTTCGAGTTTCGATCTTCGCATTTCGATTTTCGATTTCTGAAATTCGACCTTCGAGCTACGCGGCCTTGGCGGGGGTTGCGGATTGCCCCAGAATCTCGATGGCTTTGCGAAGTTGCAGATCATCTTTGCCGCCGAATTGCTCCGGCCCTTCCGGCTGATTCTCTTCATCCGCGTCCTCATTGCCATCTTCCGCGCTGGCCGGTTGGACCACGCTGGGGGTCACGCCATTATCGTTGATGGCTTTGCCATCCGACCCATAATACTTGGCCACGGCGAGCAGCAGGGCGGAGCCATCGCCAACGGGAATGGGTTTCTGATAAACGCCCACGCCAAAGCTCCGCGTGCCCACCACCTCACCGCGCTTGTTGCCCAGCATCGCGGAGGCCACCAGTTCGGCCGGCCCCGCCGTCGATTGATTGATCAGCACGGCCATGGGCAGGGTGCACACCGGACCGGTGGGATGAACTTCCACGTCCTGGCGGGGAAAGCGCTGACCGACAAGGTAAGTGACCAGGCCCTTATTCAGGAACAGGCTGGCAGTGTCAACCGCCTCCTGCACATCGCCTCCCGCGCAGTTGCGCAAGTCGAGAATGATCTTGCGCGCGCCTTGCGACTGAAGTTCCTTGATCTTGGCCGCGATTTCCCGCGCCTTGCCTTTATTGAAGGTGGCAACGCGCAGATATCCGTTTCCGTCATCCAGCATTTTGTAGATAACCGGCGGGTAGTTGAGAACCGCGCGGGTGATGGTTACGCTCTCTGGTTCGGTGCGCCCCTCACGAACCAGGGTCAGCTTCACAGTGGAATTGGGCTGCCCCGCCATCTCGCGCTCAAGCTGCAAGACAGAAAACTGACGGGTGGGCGTTCCCTCAACCTCATCAATCAGGTCGCCGGGCTTGACCCCGGCCTTTTCCGCCGGGCTTCCCGGAAGGACAGCCACCACCGTCGCATATCCCATCCGCTTCGAGATAAAAATTCCCACATCCGCGGGACCGGGATCAGGGTGTTGCAGGTAATCCTGATATTGTTCGGGGGTGAGGTACGTGCTGTAGGGATCGAGCGACTCCAACAGTCCGCGGATGGCGCCGTCTGTGACCTTTTTCAGATCGGGGTCCGTCACGTACTCCTGCTTGATGCGACTCAGGACTTCGCTGTAAACACCCAGGTCGCGATAAGTCTTTTCGGAGGATGTTTCACTCTTCCCCAGCAACCCTCCTACGACAACGTAGGACATCAGTACGAGGGAAATAGAAATGAGTGCGGCTCGAATACGATTCGTCATGCTGGGATGGCTCCTTCACCCGGGGCTTACACTGACTGCCCTGATTCCTAAAAGTATAGCACGCCCTGTGGTTTGATGCACAAATCCGAGAGGAAGCAACTCTCTTGTGAAATCTTTTCCGCTGGCTTTCCTGGCTCACAAGGGACTGAATTGACGAGGCTTGGCGGCGGAAGGCTGCGAAGAGGTTGAAGGTCATTCGGAGTGCTTGGAATCCACGGAACGGACTGGCCCCCCGATCAGCAGCCCCCGAACGGTGGAATGTGGTTTGGCGTTCAATCCCCACCCGCGGGTTTATGCATGGCCAATAATGTTGTTGTTCCTCTTTGCGGGAATTTCCTTCTTGGAAACCGGCTGATTCAGCGGGCGGGATGACGACTTGCGTTCACTGCGCACAGCAAGTTCTGACTTCAGCAGACCGAATTTGCGGCTGACGTTCTTGCCGAGCTTTTGATTGACGAATCGGCCTTTTCCCATGGAGAAATTCTCGCGCTTTAGGTCTCCGTTTTCAGTGCGGCGGGACCGGCGGCGGCACGCTCCACCGAAATGACCGTTCCCGACATGCGATCATGCCACGTCAGGCTGTCGCTATCCACATAAGCCCAGATGAAACCCACCATCAGCGCCGCCAGCGAAACCAGGACTCCGAAGGCGCGCCAGAAGGATTCGCGCAGGGTGGGATGCTCGCCCTGCAAATTGCGAATCTCGCAACCCTGGTACAACAATCCGGGCGTGGCGTAAGCGATGGCGGTGAAGGCTGCGAAATAGGCGAAGACGAAGATGAGGGCGACCAGTCCCAGAACTGCGACGTTGAACGGAACCAGCGAATTATGTCCGCAAAACTGCGTCATCGAATACCAGAAAATTCCCCCAAACAAGGCCGCTCCCAGGACCAGCACCAGGGCATCCACCATTCCGGCCACGAAGCGGCGGCCTATGGGCGCAATGATAATCGCCAGGGGCTCGGCCTGCTCCTCGGGCCCCCTCTCATAAGGCGAACCCACAAGAATTTCCATGGGAGAACTCTCTGCCGCGGGCTCACCCAAGGACATGTCATCCGACTCCCCGGGGCCCGCATCCAGTTGCATCGCCTCGGACTCTTCCACCGCCACGGGCGCGGGCAACCCGACGCCTTCCTCCTGGGGCATGGGGGAGGCTCCAATTTCCAAATCGAGACCCGAATCGCTATCCTGCGGAGACTCCCGGGCGTGGAAAATCGACTGAAGATCCTCCGGCTCGCGGCGGTCTTCAAAGTCCAGCTCGAGATTCTCCACGGGCTCCGCTTCGGGCTGGATTCGCGCCCGCCGTCTGCGGAAGTTCACCACTCTTTCCGATAATTCCTCTCTCCAATCTGCCGCCGGCCCATCCCCAGGCTGTCCTCCAGCGGCCGGTCGGTCTGGTGGGGTGGAAGATCCCTGCGTGGGCATTGCCTCAGGAGGCGTTACTTGTTCCGTGGGCTGCTCGGGCACGATGCGCGATGACTTCTCTGTGGGCGTGGAAGGAGCTTCCGTCGTTCGGCGGGAACCGGAGGGCACTCCCTCTGGAAACAACGTGGTGAGCGAGGGAGAAGAAACTTTGGGGCCGGCTTTCACGAACGGGTAACCGCACCTCTTGCATTGGTCAAGCCCGGCGTAGCTGACAAATCCACATTTTGGACATTTCACCGCAGGTCTTCAATCCTTCAGGCAGCGTTTCCCTTGCTCGCTGGCATCTTAGCAAATTCACTCGGAAGAACAAAGGAGTTTCGAGTAGAATGACCCTTCTGTGCGCTCATGGATTTCCACTGCCCTCTTCACGGATGTAATGGCATGCGGCTTCCCGCCCTCCTCACCCTTTGCCTAGTGGTTCCCCCCTGCTTGCGCGCACAGCACGCGCCGATTTCGCTGGAAGCCAAGGAGCAGGGAAAAGAAATTACGGTCCGCGCCGACTCACAGCAGAAGGATAACCACACTTACCATTTACGCGGGCACGTCGAAATCGTTTACGAAGACATGCGGGTGACCGCCGACGAGGCTTCCTTTGACGACGTCTCGGACGACATTATCGCGCGTGGACATGTCATCTTTGACGACCCTCTGAGCCATCTCACCGCCGACGAGGTCCATTACAATATCCAGACCCAGAAGGGATGGTTCAGCAATGGAGTCGGTTATGTTCATTCCAAGGGTCCCACCCGGCCGCACGTCCTCAAAACCGAAAACCCCTTTTACATTTGGGGCGAAACGGTGGACCGCCTGGACGAGGACAGTTATCTGGTTCACCACGGCAGCATGACCTCCTGTGAATGCGCCAGGGAGGGCTGGTTGCTTTCCACGCGGGAAGCTCGCGTCAAGGTCGATGACAAAATCGTGGGCCACGACGCAATCTTTCGCTTTCTCGGGGTCCCCATTTTCTATTTTCCGATTGTGGTGGATTCGCTGGCGCGTGAGCCCCGGCAAACCGGCTTCCTGCTTCCCCACATCGGCAATTCCACGCAGAAAGGCTACATCATTGGCGACGGATTTTTCTGGGCGATCAATCCCAGCGCCGATTTGATGTTGGGGCTGGAAGACTACAGTAAGCGCGGCCTGGCGGAACGCGGAGAATTTCGCGCCAAGCCCAGCCAGAACGCCGACTTCACCGTCACCTACTTTGGCGTGAACGATAAATACTCGGGCACAACGCTCGTCGATTCGACGGTGCCGGGACAGTACATCACCGAGTCGTTGCGCGCCCCGGGCGAGAGCATTCGCGCCATCGGCAAAGACGACGACATTGGTGACGGCTTCCGCGCCATCGTCAACGTGGACTACGTCAACACCATGGCCTTTCGATTAACGTGGTCGTCCAATTATTCCGAAGCCGTCAGTTCGGAAGCCGTGCAATCCGGGTTCATTTCCAAGAATTGGGATGCCTACAGCTTCAATGTCTCCGCCGAAAGGTACGAAAACTTCCTCTCCACGCAATTGGTCCCGGGCAACTCCGTCATCATCCGCCACCTCCCCAGCATTCAGTTTTCGGGGGATGACAGGCAGATCGCCGACTCGCCCTTCTATTTTTCCTTTGAAACCTCCGTGGACGCGGTGGGCCGCACGGAGTCAGGTCTGTCGCTCCCGCTGCTCGATGACCGATTGGACTTTCATCCACAGCTTCTGCTGCGGGCCAGGGAGTTCTGGCATTTTCGTTTCATCCCCACGGTGGGGTTTCGGGCGACGCGCTACGGTGACAGCCTGGCCCCGAATCACGCCCCTGTTGACCGCTTGCAGGCGGAACTGGGCTTTGACCTGCGCCCCCCATCGCTCGAAAAAATATTCACGAATTCCCACCACGGTTACCGCTTGAAGCACGTGATTGAGCCGGATATTCAATACCACCTGGTGCGCGCCCACAATCCGGAAAATATCCTGGATATCGTGCGCTTCGATGCCATGGATATTTTCACCGATACCAACGACGTGGAGTATTCGCTGACCAACAGCCTTCTGGCCCGCAAGGACGCGCCGGATGATTCACCCGACATGCCCCAGGCGAGGGATATTTTCTCGTGGCGTCTTGCGCAGAATTATTACTTTGATCCCAACTTCGGGGGGGCGCTGGCTCCCGGCCAGAACAACATCTTTGCCTCCACCATCGATCTCACCGGTTTCGCTTTCGAACACGGCCAGCGGTTCTCGCCCGTCAATTCCGTGCTCAAATTCGCCCCCTTCTCCAACTACGATACGGAACTTCAAACCGACGTCAGCCCCACCGGCGAGGGCGGCATTGTGGATGCCGGCATCACCTCCCACGTGAAAACCGGGCTGCTGGGGCTTTCCCTCACCGACTTCTTCATCAACAAGTCGTCGTACTTCAATTCTCTGCTGGGGGGGTCGGGCAGCACCGTTTCACCGTTCGCCCTCACCAATCCGCAGCCTCTCCCTCCCACGCCGCTCGACGCCTTTCACTTGCTCGGCGCGCTGGTGACCTGGAGCGACCCCAACCGCCGGGGGTTCAGCGGCACCTTCGGGGTGGATTACAACTTTCAGCAGAAGATATTCCAGCACTCGGTCAATCAAGTCAGCTATAATTTTGGGTGTTTCGCGATCGATGTCGAGTACCAGTATTACAATCTGGGACCGCTGCGCCGGGAGAGCCAGTTCCGGGTGGCCCTGTCGCTGGCCAATGTCGGCACCTTCGGAAATCTGAAGCAACACGATATAACGCAGCAGTTAAACCAGTATTGATACCATGTCCTTCCCCATCCACCGTCCCCGCCGATTACGGCGCACCGAGGCGCTGCGGGGGCTCGTGCGCGAAACCCGCCTGAGTGTCCGCTCCCTCGTTTACCCGCTCTTTGTCTGTCCCGGCACGCACGTTAAGGATGAAATCCATTCTATGCCGGACAACTACCGGTGGTCGATCGACCTGCTCGTGGAGGAGTGCCGCGCCGCCCACGGCCTTGGCGTTCCCGCCGTCATTCTCTTTGGCATTCCGGAAAGCAAGGATGATACGGGCAGCGGCGCTTACGACCCGGACGGCATCGTGCAGCGCGCCGTGCGTGCGGTGAAGAAGGCCCTGCCGGACCTCTTGGTCATCTGCGATGTCTGCCTCGATGAATACACTAGCCACGGCCACTGCGGGCTGATCAAGGACGGCGAAATCGACAATGATTCCACCCTGCCGCTCTTGGCCCAGACCGCCCTGACCCAGGTGGAAGCGGGCGCGGACATGGTTGCGCCCTCCGACATGATGGACGGCCGCGTGGGCGCCATTCGCGACGAGCTGGACGCCCACCGGCACACGCAAATCCCCATTTTGGCCTACTCCGCCAAATATGCCTCGGCATATTACGGGCCTTTCCGCGAGGCGGCGGATTCCGCTCCCAAATTCGGAGACCGCAGGTCCTATCAGATGGACCCCGCCAATCAGCGCGAGGCGATGCGCGAGATTGAGCTTGACCTGGAAGAGGGCGCGGACATCATCATGGTCAAACCGGCGCTGCCCTACCTCGATATTATTGCGCTGGCGCGCCAGGCGTTTGAGGTTCCCATCGCCGCCTACCAGGTCAGCGGGGAGTTCTCGCTGATTGAAGCCGCCGCGCGCCTGGGTTGGATTGACCGCGAGCGGATGATCATGGAATCCCTGACTTCCATCGGCCGCGCCGGGGCGGACATTATCCTCACCTATTACGCCAAAGAGGTGGCCCGCCTGCTGGGGTGAGGCCATTTTCGATTTTGGATTTTCGATTTTGGATTTTGAACCTCTAGTCTTGATTTTGAATCTTGAATCTCGTGCCACGAACCCCACCATCCCTTCATCCGAAATGGACATGCACGCGCCTCCTGCTCCTCTTTGCACTGGCCGCGGAGTCCGCACTGCCGTTGTTCGCAGCGCAATCCCGGCTGACGGCCGGGTTTGCCATTTCGAGCGACGTGGTTTCCAAAGATGCCGCCGTGCCCGCCGCTGCTCCCCGGCATGCGCGCAGGAGAACCGCCCTCGATCGGCGGATTGACAAAATCCTCTCTTCGAGCGACGCGCGGCGCGGTTCGTGGGGCATCGAGGTAGTTGAACTAGAAAGCGGCAAGCTGCTTTACGAGCGCGACGCCGAGCGCCTCTTTATCCCCGCATCCAACATGAAAATGTTCACCACGGCCGCGGGCCTGGAAAAGCTGGGCCCTGACTACACTTTTCACACCACCGTGGAAAGCGAGTCCGCGCCCGACTCACAGGGGCACGTGGGAAACGTGTACCTTGTGGGGCGGGGCGACCCCAACCTGGGGATTCGCACCTTCCCCTACACCTACCACGGCCCGGCACAGCCCGTGAACAGGTTTTTCGAGGAAATGGCAGACCAGGTCAAAGCCCGCGGGGTGCGCGAGGTGACGGGAACCCTCATCGCCGATGACACTTATTTTGTTTGGGAACCCTTCGCCCCGAACTGGGCAGCCGATGATCTCGAATGGGGATACGGAGCACCCGTTTCAGCGCTGGCATTCAACGACAACCTGCTGACCCTGCATATCGAACCGGGCCGGCGGGCAGGCGATCCGGCTAATGTGGGCCTCGATCCCGTGGCGGATTATTATCTCCTGAAAAACCACATCCTGACGAGTGCCAAAGGCACGGAGAAAAATTATCTTCTGGAGCGCCTGCCGGGGTCGATGGAGCTCGACCTATGGGGCCAGATTCCCATCGACAACGAGGAAGAGGTTGAGACCGTGGCCGTCGCCAATCCTCCCCTGTTGATGGCAGAACAACTCCGCGCCGCGCTCCGGGCCAGGGGAATTATGGTGCAAGGGCCCAGCGAAGTTCGCCACCTCACCCGGCTGGAGGCCGCTTACTTGCCGAACCCTTCTCCCCAGACATGCCCGCGCATTGTGCTGGCGGATCACACTTCCCCGCCGCTCGCCGAGGCCATCAAGGTGGTCAACAAGGAAAGCGAAAACCTGCACGCGGAGATGCTGCTGCGCACCCTGGGGCGGGTCCAGAATCATCAAGGCAGCCTGGCCGCGGGCTTGCAGGCGCTGAACGCCTTTGCCACCCAGCAGGTGGGAATTCTGCCGGGCGAAACTTATTTCTCCGACGGCTCGGGCCTTTCGCGGGAAGATTTGGTAGCCCCGCACGCTGCGGTGAAGTTGCTCCTCCACATGGCGCACTCGCCGCACTTTCACGTCTGGTTCGATTCCCTGCCCGTCGCCGGCATCGACGGCACGCTGGCCCACCGCCTGTTGACCGACGACGTGAAGGGAAAAATTCACGCCAAAACCGGGTCGGTGGAGCACGTCAACACGCTCTCCGGTTACATGGACCTGCCTTCGGGAAAGCGCCTGGCCTTCTCAATTATGGCCAACAATCATCCCCTCGCCAACAAGGCCGGCCAGGAAACGCTCGACGCGATTACGGCGGAGATTTATAAGTGGTTTGCGGGACGGGAAAAGTAGGCCGGTACAACTACCACGTAATGAAACAATATCATTGGCCGCGCTTCTCCGGGGCATACAGCCAGCGCGCAACCATTACCGCGACCAACCCCACAAGCAATGCCATCCAGAGTTCCCCGGCGCTGATTCTCCATGAGATTTCACACTCACGGAGGAGGCCAAGCATTCGGGGAGAAGTGCGAAGGCGATGGTTAATCAGCCTGATGCACCCTTCTGCGATAATGGGCCCAAGAACATAAATCGCCTGCCAGACGGCTCCGCAAAAGAGCAACGCAATGCAAATGGCTCCCAGATAACTGCCGCGCAGTCGCGCTCGCAATGTCAAAGTTTGAGGCATCATTTGCACCAAATCAGGGGTTAAGGGACGGAGTTTCAGCTTCCGGAGGATCAGGCTCCGCCGCCTCCGGCGAAACGCTCACTTGGCGGCCCCAGTAAAGCCACCGTATGAGGCCGTACACCACGGCCGCGTACAACAGGGCTTTGACAATGGTATATATCGCTGTGGCCCAGTCAAAATCAAGGTTCCGCGATTCCCCCAGTATGCTCGTGGGAGTTCGCCAGACGATCATCAAATGCCAGACGAATGAGAGTATGAGGCTGGCGAATGTCTGTACACACTGCGCACCCAGGATTGCCGTAACTATTGCCCCAATGTACTGCGTCAAGAGTATTTGTCGTAGCTTTGGAAGGATGATTTTTCCTCATCGCCAAGCTGGAGACATTTTGTCGAATCTCCAAAGTGGCCTGCCGGCGGGTGGGAGTATACACCTTCCCATACTACCCGAGTCAGTTCTCCGTGACCTTTCTCCGTGACCTCTATGCCTCCGTAGTGAATTCCATCTTGTCGAGCCCACAGCCAAACAGGCAACGACAAGGATTGGAAGATTCGTTTGTAACGTTCACGTCAAAAGTCTTAGCTAAAATAGCCGATGATGATGAGGAGCACTGCGGAGAGAACAACCCTATGAAAACCGTCACGGTATTTGGAAGCTCCCTGCCCGGGGAAGGCAGCCAGGCTTATGTTGAGGCCGAGCGTCTGGGCCGATTGCTGGCGGAGGCGGGCTTTGCGGTTTGCAATGGCGGTTACGGTGGCCTGATGGAAGCCTCGGCCCGGGGCGCGCGTGAGGCGGGCGGGCACACACTCGGCATCACCTGCGTCATCTGGCCGCGCCCCGCCAATCCTTACATTGTCGAGGAAGTTCGCACGCAAAACTTCTCCGAGCGCCTGATGGCCCTCATTGAACGCGGCGACGCCTACCTGACTCTTCCCGGCGGCACAGGAACGCTCGCCGAACTGGCGCTCTGCTGGGAGATGATGAACAAAGGCAGCCTCTCGAAAACCGTGGGCGGACGCAAGCCGCTGCTGGTGATGGCGCCCTATTGGCAGCCGGTCATCGATTGCCTCCAGCAGGAAGGCCAACTGAAAAATGGCGACCCCCACTGGACAGCCCCCGCCATGGACATAGTCACGCTCGTCAAGACCCCCGAGCAAGCCGTAGAAGAACTGCTCAAGACTCTGTAACCGGGCTCGGCCCGCGCCACGTCGCGGGACAAACCCGCCGCTACGACATTAAGCTGAACAACAACCGCTACCCCTGCTACTATTCCGAGGGAGGGAGTTGCGCTACAATGGAGGCCAAGGAGCAAAACATGGCCGCGACCATCATCGTGCGCGATCCGGAAATTCTGGGAGGAATCCCCTGCTTTCGCGGCACGCGTGTACCCTTTCAAAACCTGCTGGATTACCTGGAAGCAGGTGACACCCTCGACCAGTTCCTCGAGCAATTTCCCACCGTCACTCGTCAAATGGCCATAGAGGCGCTCGAGACCGCAAAGGACTCCCTCTTGACGAGGATTGGGTGAAGATTCTGCTGGACGAATGCTTGCCGAAAGATTTGCGGAAACATCTTGTTGGACATGACTGCCAGACTGTGCCCCAAGCCGGCTTGGCGGGCAAGGCGAATGGTGAACTTCTGACTCGGGCGGAACAATCCGGCTGGCAGGTTGTGTTGACGATGGACAAGGGTATGCCCTACCAGCAAAACCTCGAGGGCCGAACCATATCGCTTGTCATTATCCGCGCCAGATCAAACCGTTTGTCTGACCTGCTCCCTCACGGGCCCGCAATCTTGACGGCCTTGCTCTCCCTCAAGTCGGGCGAAGTCCTGCAAATCGGCTGAGTCTCGCTACCACAACCAGGAGCAAGGAGTTGCAGCGCGGCTGGGCCTCAACCAAAGTCTTCGAGTGGCCAATTCCGGTCTCTGTTCCTTACCTCGCCAATCTTCCGGGTAACGGCCTCCCCATTTGGCGGATGTCCCCGCGTTTCTAGAGCATTTACATATATTATGTAGCGTACTGGGCGCTAAAAAAGAAGCCTTTGCAGTCGGTGGCGGAAATGGACTGAAAGGCGGTCTTGGCGGCCAGAAGCAATTGCTCGTCGGTGCGGGGAGCGTGGCGGCGCAGGATTTGTTTGATCTTGCTCCACATGGGCTCGATGGGATTGAAATCGGGCGAATACGGGGGCAGATACAGCAGGCGGGCGCCGGCGGCTTCGATGACCTCACGGACTCCCTGGATTTTGTGGGTAGCCAGATTGTCGAGAATCACCACATCGCCGGGGCGCAAGGCGGGTGCGAACCCCTGCGAGACCCAGGCCAAAAACATTTCGCCGTCCATCGGACCTTCAAAAAGCCAGGGGGCGCAGGGGCCGTCCAGGCGAATGCCGGAGATCAGCGTGCGGGTTTGATACCGCCCGTGCGGGATGCGCGCCCGCAGTCTTTCCCCGCCCAGGGCGCGGCCGCGCAGGCGCGTCATCTTGGTGTTGGCTCCGCTTTCGTCCACGAAGACCAGATGGGCCGTGGGTTCGGCCGCCAGTTGCTCATGCCCGTGCCCCCTTTTTTCGGCGACGTCGGGCCGCTCCTGTTCGGCGGCGACCAGAGTTTTTTTTAAACCTCCAGCCGAGCCGCCGCAGCCAGAGATCCATGGTGGAGGTAGGAAAGGAGCGGTCCATCCGCGCGCCCAACTCGGCCAGCGTGGCGTCGGGCTGCGCGGATAAGAGATCCTTCAGTCGTTGTTTCCGCTCTGCGGTGAGCAGCGTCTTGCGTCCGCACAAGTGCGTCTGTGGCTCCAGCGTGCGCCGCTTCTGAAACTGCTGGCGCACACGGCGCACCGCCGCGCCACAATAACCTGAAAACTGCGCGATCTCCCGCGTGCTCTTTCCACGATCGTAGAGTTCCAAAATGCGCTTGCGGATCGGAATCGGTATGGCTCGCATGAGTACACTGTGCCATAAACATTCGTCTTTTGCAAGCTACATTATTTATGTAAATGCTCTAGAGACTGGGCAATTCGAAATTATGACTTTGGAAATTATGACTTATGAATGCCCGGGTTTTCAGGGTTACTCTGGCACAAATGGAATTCGAGTTCTTCCCTTCATAATTCCGGATTCCTAATTCCCAATTCCGGATTCCTAACCCGACTTTCGCAGTTGGGGCCGTAGGCGGAGGGTAAGTAGTTTATTTTCAGCAAAGCGATCTCCAATGTCTACACTACATTTTAAGCTGCACCCGTTGCTCGATTACGGTCTCTGCCGGCCTGATGCGGGGTGGAGGCTGCGACGGCAGTGCCAGGTGGAGTTGGTGAAGCAGCAGCATCTGCTCGGGTTGCGGCTGCGTATAGCGCGGCATGACCAGCCAGCGTCCGTCGGTGGTGGGCAGGCAGACATCGAGCATCTGGATCGTGGCCAGTTTTTCCAGCACGGCGCGCGGCGTCAGCCCGGGGGCGCAGGGGGCCAGCCGGTGCCGGAGAGTGACCGACAAGGCGTAGGCGAGGAAAGCCACGAAGATGTGGGCCTCCACGCGCTTCTCCACCTGGTGATAAATCGGACGCAGCCCCAGTTCGCTCTTCAAGGTTTTGAAGGCCGCTTCGATCTGGTTGAGGAGGATGTAGAGTTCCCAGAGCACTTCCGGCTTTTCTCCCAGCAGGTTCGAGCGCAGCAGATAGTGGCCATCGCGCAGTTCCGACTTCTGCAGCTTCGCTTTGTCCAAGTGAAAGGTGAACGTCTGGCGGGTGACTTCCTCTCCCTCGCAGGGCAAGTGCAGGGGGACAAAGCCGAAGGCGCGCCCGGCTTCTTTCTTGGCCGCGCCGATGCGCAGCAGCAGTTGATCGCGCGCCGGAGCACTGCGGCGCAGCTTGCGCAAGGTCTTCAGCAAGCGCACCAACTTGCGTCGCCGCATGGCGCGTTCCTTGGCGTGCCGGCCTTCGCTCTTGGCCAGCACATACAATTCGCCGTCCTCGGCGAACAACTTCACTTCCACCGCCTCCCGCACCTTCTGCCAGGGCAATTCCAGCCAGCGCTTTTCGTACTGCTGAATTTTCCCGCGCGGTGTTCCCACCAGGTAGAAAACTTCCCGCCCCGGGTTGCGCATCTCTTCCAGCACTTCTTCCGTAGGAATCCCCCGGTCCATCGCCCACACGCGCCGCGCCCGCCCGTACGGCGCTTCGATCTTGTCCAGAAATCCCCGCAGCGTGGTGCGGTCTGAGGTGTTGCCCGCCAGCACTTCGTAAGCCAGCGGAAATCCCTCCGGCGTCACCACCAGCGCGATCACCACCTGCCGGCAATCGCCGCGGTGATCCCGGCTGTAGCCATGCTTCGCCTTGGGAATCTCCTCGCCTTCCCCTTCGATGTAGGTGCTCGTCAGATCGTACAGCAACACGTCGAAGCGCGCCTGGAACAGCTCCTGCCAGCGTTGCCACAGGTGATCGAACAACGCCGTCTTGTGCTCCCCGATCCGATCCAGACAGCGATACAAACGGTCCTTTTCTGCCACCGCAAAGCCCGTTCCCAACAGATCTCCCAGGGCGCTCTGGTCAAACCCTTGCCGATGCAACCGGAACTCGCTGCCCGGCGCCACCAGTCGGCTCACCACCAGCAACTCCAGCACCTTCGCCCACGGCACTTCTTCCCGTCCTCTGCCCAAGCGCTCTTCCCAGAACTCGCCGAGCCCCAACTGCCGCCACAGCTCGCACCCCAACCAGTAGTTGCCAAACGCCCGCGGCCGCCGCAACTCCATCTCCTTCAGCTTTACCTGCACGCCGTCCAGCGCGTCGGCAGGCAGCGCCCGATCCTCCGGAAATAAACTCAGGCTCGCGGCCCGTTGTTCGGCTTCATCAAACACCTCCAGCGTCTTGCACCACGCCGCCTGCTGGCTATCGTTGATCTCTCCCAAATACAAAACCCGCCGCTGCGCCACCCGCCCCGAACGCAGCCGCCGACTCTCCTCCACGCTCCAATAGCGGTGCTCCTTGCCGTCTTTGATTCGCTTGTTCGCACGCAGGTACATGGCTGCGGGCATTGTGCCAAGCTTGGTCGAAGATGAAAAAGGGGTGAGTCTACACTACCTGCCCTTGCAGACAACCCACGCTGAAGATGCAAGAGTTATCGCCGTGCCTGCGCTAAATCTCGCCCGAAAACGCTCTGAGCTGCGAAAGTCGAGCTAATTCCCAATTCCGAATTCCCAATTCAGGATTCATAATTCCCAATTCCGGATTCAAAATTTATAACTACTCCGAATTCCGAGTTCATAATTCGTAATTCCTAATTCGTAATTCACCTAACCCCTAATCCCTAACCCCGAATCCCCAACCCGAATCCCCAACCTCACTTTCCCTTGGCTTTGAGCAAGTCCTTCAATTCGTCCATGAATTCGCGGACGTCCTTGAAATCCAGGTAGACCGAGGCGAAGCGCACGTAGGCGACCTTGTCGAGCTTCTTGAGGCTTTTCATGACCAGCTCGCCGAGTTCGGTGGCGGGACGTTCGCGGTCGGGGGATTCCGCCACGTGCGCTTCAATTTCGTTCACCAGGGCTTCCAGTTTGCTCATGGGGACGGGGCGCTTCTCGCAAGCCTTCAGCAGGCCGGCCAGGATTTTCTGCCGGTCGAACTTTTCGCGCCGGCCGTCTTTCTTCACCACCATATACGGGATTTCATCGATGCGTTCGTAGGTGGTGAAGCGGCGGTCGCATTTGGCGCACTCGCGGCGGCGGCGAATGGTGTCGCCGATCTTGGCTTCGCGCGAATCAACAACCTTGTCTTCAACGTGCCCGCAAAATGGACATCTCACGTAGGGGTCACCTCAGTCATCGGGACATCGGGTCATCGGGAGAACAAAACAAGGACGAAAATCGAAATTCGAAAAGCGAAACTCGAGATTAACCTTGCCGATTTTCGTTTTTCGGGTTTCGAATGCCGCTCGGTGTTCACCCGATAACTTGCCTCGCTAGCTTTTCCCTAAAGTCACAACCTTCTCTTCCTCTTCAGCCAGAGCTTCGAGCTTACGGAATGACATGCCTTCGCGAATCAGCATGACGAGCCCCAGGGCCAGGGTGGGGACCAACTGGATGATCCACACCAGGATGGCGGCTCCCGTGGCTGGTTCCACCTTGATATTGAAGAATTCGGTCAAAGCCAGAATAATGCCGACCTGGTAGCCGCCCCCGACTCCCGGGAGCTGCACCATGAGGCCCAGGGCGGCGCAGAAAAGCGTGAGGCCGGCGGCCAACCAGGGCAAGTGGCCCATGTGGTGGCGGACGCTCTTGAAGGTCAGCCAGAATATGGTGGTATTAATCGTCCACAGGACGGCGGTGGTCACCACACTGCCGGCCAGGCCCTTCCAGTCGCGAATCACGCTTAAGCCCTCACCGAAGGAGCGCAGGAAGCGCGCAAAGGCGGCCGCCGCGCGCTCCGGCAGAAAACCAAACACCTTAAGGACCAATGCGATCGTGCCCGCCGTTTTCAGGCGGAAAACCACCACACCCGCAATCAATAAGCCCGTAAATCCAAAGAGCACGTGCCCCCACCTGTGCAACTCGTGCAGGGCGAAGACTCCTTGCGCCGTGTCCGGGTTCACCGGTTCGGAGTAAATGGCGGCGGCAAAGAGAATGACCATGGCGATGATGTCAAGCACCCGCTCCAGCACCAGGATCGCGATCATGGCGCTCAGGGGGACACCCTCTTTCTTGGCGATATAGGCGGGACGAACCAGTTCCCCCGGCCGGCCCACCAGGAAGATGGAACTGAAACCCAGGATCTGCCCCGAAAACAGGACCCATAAGGAGGCAGCCTTGATCGGCCGCATGAAGAATTCCCAGCGCACCGCCCGTATGAAGAAAGAGAGGTAGACAAAGGCGACCGCCAGCAACAGATAGCCGGGGCTCGCCCCCATGATCGAGCGCCAAAGAGTGTCCCAGCGGAAATTGCGCCACTCGGGGTTTGATCTCAGGTTGTAAATGATCAGGACGATGATGACGGTGCCTGCGGCCAGCCAAACCCATCGCCCCCATGCTTTTTTCATAGATAAAGACCCGACGAAGTTCGTCGGATGACAAAACTATCCGAAGGGTTTGCGGAAGTCAAGCCGGGCAAGCGCACCCTAATCCGCCGATAACGAACGGGCGGTAGGGATTTTGGATAAAAGAATAGGGAATCGGCACTGTGGAGACATCCTTTCATGGTAGGCGCAGTGTCGTTACGGCCCGAAGAGAAGGCAGGAGGCCACAGCAGATTGTGCAGTGCGCGAGAGGAAGACACGCCGCATGAAGTTTCAGGAAGGGGGTTAGGATAATCCGCTGATAAGGACGACGTTTTGGTGCCGGTAGGTTCACGTGATCACCGGCAGCAACCGCAGGCCCTCCCCATAGGCGGCCGCCCACTTGCCCAGCGCGGCCACTCGCAGCATCAGTCTTCGGGCATGGTGCACCAGCCGCCCCGGCATGGTGAAGAGCAGGAAGCGCAAGCGCTTGGGTCGTGCGGTCAGTAGTTCGGCGGGCAAGGCCAGCCGCTTCAGCGCCTGGAGCACGTTGTGTGCGATCACCGCCAAACGCAGCCAAGCCGCGTTGGCGCCGAAATATTTCGAGGGCAGCACGCCGCCCCCCAGGTCGTTTTTGATCACGTCATGGACGAACTCAATGGTGCCGGCCTTTTCGCGGTGCCACTCGATCAAGCGCGCCGCCTTCAACTCCCAGCGGTTCGACAACAGCGCGAAGTGCCGCACCGTGCTCCCGTCCGCGAAGAGTTCTCCTTGCTTTTTGCGAATGCGGATGGCCACGTAGCGCAGCGGTTGCGCATCCTTCTTCTCCACTTTCTCGCCGGGCACGAAGGGGACCTCGGCGCACTCGCGGATTTCGGCCGGATGCCGCTCGCCGTAGGGTTCCCAGGCGGCTTCGGGAAGCGCCTGGATGGCCGCGTGCAAGGGCTCGCTCATCCGCGCGCTGATCGCAAACGCGATGCGCCCGCCCGGTCCTTCGGGCCGCTGTTCATCGCGCAACCAATTCACCAACCCGCTTTCATGACACGCCGAATCGCCCCGGTAATAATACTCCTGCACCGTGCTCGGCAGGGCGGCAAAGGCCCGTTGCGCCACTTCCACCGGCTCCATCTGCGCGGGCACGTTGCCATCGCGAAATTGATCGGCCAGCACCAGGCCGGTCTCCGCCCACGCCGCCAGCATCGGCTGATAGCCGCGCACCCCTTCATAAGTGGTTAAGGCTTGCTGCTTGTGGCTCTCAATGATCGTCGCGTCCTGATCCACCGTGGCGAGGCGCTGGTCGGGGGCGCGTTCCCCGAAGCGCTGCACCAGATCGCGGTTCACTCTGCCCAGCCCCTCCAGTGCGGCCGTCTCCTCGGGGATGTAGGCGATCTGCTCAGGTAAGCGTCGTTGCTGGGCTTCCGCGATCTTCTCCTCCTGATGAAAGGCCTGCAAGAATTCCAGCGCCGTGCGCGGTGAAGGCAGCGCGTGCCCGATCATCTCCGCCAGCCCGGGGTCTTGCCGCAGACGCTCAAAATCTTCCACACATTCGCCCCCTGCGGCATTGAGGATCACGAAGCTCTCCACAAACGTCGCGTCGTCGTAGCCGCGTTGCCGCTGTTTCACCCGCACGTGTTCCTGAACACTCCGCGGCAGCCCCAGCGAACGGAAGGCCTGTACCACCAGCGGGATTCCTCCCAGCGCCGTGAGGATTTCTTGCAGAGGCTCGGGATCAAGCTCGAACAGCAACGGCGAGGCCGTGGGTGAAGGATTGGGGAGTTTGCGCATAGGAGAAAACCCTCAGCAATTTTCACACCCTGGGGGTGAAAAATCTTACAACCTTTCGCTTCTTCCCCCCAAGCCCGTCGCCCATGTCTACAGGCGGCGCCATCACTGCACCCCGGCTCAGCCTGCCCAAGCCGCCCCTTATCGGCGGATCGGGGGCGCAGAAAGGGGGCGGGTGGCCGCGGACAGTGCTTTCCTGTCCGTGGGCTCTTCATTTGAAACCACACATCCGGTCGAATATGGCTGCAACGACTGTGCTCACGCGGAGACTTGCAGCCCCTGGGCCGTAGTGGTGATCTGCCGGCATGTCAAATGCCTGGCGTCTGCGGCCTGCTACGAAGATTTGAACGATTCTTCCACGAACAGGCGGGAACGCAACCCACGGTATTGCGAGCGACCGCGTCAGAAGGAGCAAAACGAAATGTGCAGGACGCAGTTCGAGCCCCCATGCTGGGTGCAATATTGCTTCGCCACCTGCGCAGCCGTGCCCTCGCGGTCCAGCGCAAACGACCAGCCCGAGATCTTGTCCTTCGAGCTGTAGGCGATGGTGCCCCAGCCGTCCGGCCGGCACGCGCTTTTGCAAAGGTCGTAGCAATCCGAACCTGCATAGGGGTGGCTCGAGAAGCAGCCGTACCGGATGACGCAGTCGGAATAGCAATCGTCGCCGGATGCGGTGGGAATAATCATGGGCTGAATCAGAAGGCCGGCGGATAGACAAACCAGGAGTTTCACGCCTCGTCTCATGGCACATCCTCGGTGAAATGGCTTCGCTGAGAGGATCAATATATCGATTGGGAATTTTTGCTTTTGGACTCCACGCACCGATTTAGTATACACCGAGCCGCCCTCCAGCGCGTGCGGCGGCGGATTTATCCCGCCGCGGGGCAGGCCGCAAGGAAATTGTAGCGCCGACCTTGAGGTCGGCACCGAAACGTGACACGGGCGTCCCGCCCGTGCTCGAGCATGGCCGAGACGGCCATGGCACGTCAATGTGGCGCCGCGCTACGTGTTTTCGCCTAAGACCTTTTGATAGCACTCGCGCGTGCGGCGGTCGAAGCAAACGAAGAAAACTTTTTCCGGGACGGGGTTCTGCTGAAGGAAGAGGCGCACTTCGCGGATGGCGATGCGCGTGGCGCGCTCCAGGGGAAATCCATAGATGCCGGTGCTGATGGCAGGAAAGGCAAGACTGCGTACCCCGTTCTGGACGGCGACCTCCAGAGACCGCCGGTAGCAACTGGCCAGCAGCTCATCCTCGGAATGACCGCCGCCCCGCCACACCGCTCCCACCGTATGGATCACCCAGCGCGCCGGGAGGCGATAGCCGCGGGTAATTTTGGCCTCGCCGGTGGGGCAGCCCTGCAAGGCGCGGCATTCCTGCAAGAGTTCCGGGCCCGCCGCATGATGAATAGCGCCATCCACGCCTCCGCCGCCCAGCAGCGAAGTGTTCGCCGCATTCACAATGGCGTCAACGATTTGCTGCCTGATGTTGCCTTCGACGATCACAATCGATTCGTCAGACATCGCGCCTCTTCCGCGGGGAAAGCTAACAGCTGACAGCTCACAGCTAACAGCCAACAGCTTACAGGGCGCAGTTGCGAACAGTAAAACCGGGTTTTCGCTTCGATACGCCTATCGAACGCCTGCTACTGTTAGCTGTAAGCTGTCGGCTGTCAGCTATTAGCTGTTAGCTGGAAACTACTCAACTCCTAGTTCATGCGCCAGCTTCTCGGCGTCGAAGGGCGAGCAGTGGAAAATACGTCCGCTGACGTCGAGCGTGGGAACCTTGCGTTTGCCGCCATTGGCGCGCTTGACGAATTCCTCCGCCTCGGGATGCGCGTCAATGTTGATCTCTTCGAAGGGCATCTGGCGAACCCGCAGGACTTGCTTGGCGCGACGGCAGTCGGGGCACCATGAGGTTGTATACATGCGAATGGAGGTATTCATAGCGAGTACGTTGAGCCTTTCGAGCCGAGGCGGCACAAGATGTCAGGGTGATTTTACAATAAATCGGGCGGCAGAACGAACGAGGGTGGGCAGGCGATCATTGCGATTAGGCCCGGTGCTTGTGGGCGGTTTCCAGACGGATCATGGCGCGGGCCAAGGCTTTGCGGGCGCGCTCCATGTCAACTTGCGGATCATCGAATCGCTTGAGGAGTTCCTCGGCGCGGGTTTTGGCTTTCTCGGCGCGCTCGACATCTATCTCCTCCGGGCGCTCCGCCGATTGCGCCAGCACGATGACGCGGTCGCCCAGGACTTCCGCGAATCCCCAGTTCACGCACAGGGTGTGGTGAGCGCCGCCCGAGGTGTACTCCAATCGGCCGGGACCAAGCTCCGTCAGCAGGGGGGCGTGGCCGGGAAGGATTCCCAGGTAGCCGTTCTTGCCGGGAATCGTCACCTCGCTTACGGCATCATGCGCCACCAGGCGGTCCGGCGTCACGATGTTGAGGCGAATCTCCGTGGGTAATGTGGTTTCTGCCATAAAAGCAGCCCAAAAAGTCGATAGTTGATAGTCTATAGTCTATAGTTCAAACACAACCGGGCTCCATGGTTTCTGACTATCAACTTTCGACTATCAACTATTGACTATTTCCCTTCCTTCTTCAGCCTTTCGGACTTCTCCATCGCTTCTTCGATGGTGCCCACCATGTAGAACGACTGCTCGGTCATGTCGTCGTGCTTGCCGTCAACGAGTTCCCGGAAGCCCTTGATGGTGTCTTCCAGCTTCACGTAGCGGCCGTCCATGCCCGTGAACTGCTTGGTGACAAAGAAGGGTTGCGAAAGGAAGCGCTGAATCTTGCGGGCGCGCGCCACCGTGACCTTGTCCTCTTCGGAAAGCTCGTCCATGCCCAGGATGGCGATGATGTCCTGAAGGTCCTTGTACTTTTGCAGAATGGCCTTCACGCGGCGCGCCACATCGTAATGCTCATGCCCCACAATGCGCGGATCCAGAACGCGGGAAGTGGAGGCGAGCGGATCCACAGCGGGGTAGATGCCGATTTCCACAAGCGCCCGGCTGAGCACGGTGGTGGCGTCCAGGTGGGAAAAGGCCGTGGCCGGGGCGGGATCGGTCAAGTCGTCAGCAGGCACGTAAATCGCCTGCACGGAGGTGATGGAGCCGGTCTTGGTGGAAGTAATACGCTCCTGAAGTTCGCCCATTTCCGTCGAAAGGTTGGGCTGATAGCCGACGGCGGAGGGCATGCGGCCAAGCAGAGCGGAAACTTCGGCACCCGCCTGGGTGAAACGGAAAATGTTATCAATGAACAGCAGCACGTCCTGGCCGCCCTTGTCGCGAAAGTACTCCGCCACGGTCAGGCCCGTCAGGCCCACGCGCAAGCGCGCCCCGGGAGGCTCGGTCATCTGGCCGTAAATCAAGGCGACCTTGGATTTGTCCGGGTCGCCCGCCACCATCACCCCGCCTTCCTGCATTTCCAGCCACAGGTCGTTGCCTTCGCGGGTGCGTTCGCCCACGCCTGAGAACACCGAAACGCCGCCGTGCTTCATGGCCACGTTGTGGATCATCTCCATCACGATGACGGTCTTGCCCACGCCCGCGCCGCCGAACAGTCCCGTCTTGCCGCCTTTCAGATAGGGCTCGAGAAGGTCGATCACCTTGACGCCGGTCTCAAAGGCCTCCAGATTGGTGTTCTGATCTTCCAGGGTGGGAGCATGGCGGTGGATGGGCCAGCGTTCCTCGGTGGCCACCGGACCCAGTTTGTCCACGGGTTCGCCGATGACGTTCATCACGCGTCCCAGGGTGGCTTTGCCCACCGGCACGGTGATGGGCCCGCCCTGGTCCTCCACCGTCATGCCGCGCACCATGCCGTCGGTGGGCTGCATGGACACGCACTTGACGCGGCCTTCGCCCAGGTGCTGTTCGACCTCGGCAATGACGTCAATGGGGTCGGGCGTCTCGAAGCCTTGGGAGGTGATCCGCACGGCATTATAGATGGGGGGAAGGTGGCCGCCTTCAAACGCCGCCACCACCACCGGCCCGATAACTTCCACCACTTTGCCAACGTGCTGCTCTGACATCGTGAATCCTTTCTGGAGAACAGTTGTCAGTTATCAGTCGTCAGTCTAACAACTCAGTCCGCGCGCCGGCTTTGCTCTCCAATTGAAAACTGACAACTGAATACTGACGACTTCTTTCAGACTGATGACTGAAAACTGATGACTGATAACTTCCTTACGTGGCCGCCGCGCCGCTTACCACTTCGATGATTTCGCGCGTGATGGCCGCCTGACGGACGCGGTTCATGTAGAGCGTCAGGGAATCGATCATGTCCGCGGCGTTATTGGTGGCCGCGTCCATGGCGGTCATGCGCGCCGCCAGTTCCGCCGCCTGCGATTCCAGGAGCGCCCGGTAAACTTCAATCTCCACATAGCGGGGCAGCAGGCTGTTAAAAATTTCCTGCGCCGGCTGCTCGTAGATGTAATCGATCAGCGCCTCGCCCTGGGCCGGAGCAATGGGCTTGATGGGCAGGTAGCGCTCCACCATCACCCGCTGCGTCATGATGGACTTGAACTCGTTGTAGATGAAATCCACGGAGTCCACTTTCGCTTCCGAGTAAAGTTCAATGATGCTTTTGGAAATTGGTTGTGACTGGCTGAATTCCAGGCGGCCAAAGATATTGATGTGCTCGCCAATCAACTTCACCGGCCGCTTGATGAAATAATCGCGGCCCTTGCGGCCCACGGTGATGATAGAAATGTCGCGGTCGCGGTGTTCATCCAGATAGCTCTGCGCGGCGCGAACCAGGTTGGCGTTGAATGCCCCGCACAATCCGCGGTCGGCGGTGACCAGCACGAGAAGCTGGCGCTCAATGGGCCGATCGAGAAGCAGCGGATGGCAGCGGTCCGTGGTGCGCGCCGCGACGCTCGAGAGCAGCGTCATCATCTGGTTGGCATAGGGCCGGGCATTGAAGATGCGGTCCTGGGCGCGCCGCAGACGCGCCGCGGCCACCATTTTCATCGCCCGGGTAATTTGCTGCGTGCTCTTTACCGAGCGGATCCGGCGTCGAATATCAAGAAGGGCTGCCATGAGAACCTTGGGAGTCAGAAGTCAGGGGCCAGAAGTCAGAATAGGGCCAGCCGTCTCCTGGCTCCTGACTCCTGCATTAAGCTTTCGCCTTATTCTCCGCCACAAACTTCGCTTTAAATTCGTCAAGCATCTTGCGCATCTCGGCGCGCAGGGACTCGTTGATTTCCTTCTTCTCGGCGATCTGCTTTCCCACTTGGGCGTAAGACGTATCCATGAAATCGTAAAGCGCCTGCTCGAAGGGCAGGCATTGATCAATCGGCAGGTCGTCCAGGTAGCCGCCGGTTCCGGCAAAGATGATGGCGATCTGCTTTTCCACGGGCAGGGGTTTGTACTGGTCCTGCTTCAGGATTTCACCCAACCGCCGCCCGCGATTGAGTTGCGCCAGGGTGGCCTTGTCGAGGTCGCTGCCGAACTGGGCGAAGGCCGCAAGCTCGCGAAACTGGGCCATCTCCAGGCGCAGCATGCCGGCAATCCCCTTCATGGCTTTGATCTGGGCGTTGCCGCCCACGCGCGACACGGAGATGCCGGCGTTCACGGCCGGCCGCACGCCGCTATTGAACAAGTCGCTTTCCAGGTAAATCTGCCCGTCGGTGATGGAAATGACGTTGGTGGGAATGTAGGCGGACACGTCACTGGCCTGCGTTTCGATAATGGGCAGGGCCGTGAGCGATCCCCCGCCGAGGTCCTTGCTGACCTTGGCCGCGCGCTCCAAAAGCCGCGAGTGAAGATAGAAAACGTCGCCGGGATAAGCTTCGCGCCCGGGCGGACGCCGCAGCAGGAGCGAAATTTCGCGATACGCCACCGCGTGCTTGGAAAGATCGTCGTAGATGCACAAGGCGTGGCGGCCGCTGTCGCGGAAGAACTCGCCCATCGCGCAGCCCGCATAAGGCGCCAGGAACTGCATGGGGGCGGGGTCGGAAGATCCCGCCTCAATCACGATGCTGAACTTCATGGCGTCGTATTCTTCCAGGGTCTTGACCACCTGGGCAATGGTGGAGCGCTTCTGGCCGATGGCCACGTAAATGCAAATCACATCGCCGCCCCGCTGGTTCAGAATCGCATCCAGAGCCACCGCCGTCTTCCCGGTCTGGCGGTCGCCAATGATCAATTCGCGCTGGCCGCGCCCGATGGGGATCATGGAGTCGATGGCCTTGATTCCCGTTTGGAGGGGTTCGCGTACGGGTTGGCGCTCCACCACGCCCGGGGCGATGCGCTCAATGGGGCTGAAATGATCGGTGATGATGGGGCCCTTGCCGTCGGTGGGATGGCCCAGCGCATCCACCACGCGGCCCACCAGGGCTTCACCCACCGGCACGGACATGATCCGGTTGGTGCGCTTGACGATGTCGCCTTCCTTGATTTTGGTATAGTCCCCGAGCAGCACCGCGCTCACCTGGTCTTCTTCCAGGTTCAGCGCCAGCCCCGCCACGTCTTGCGGCAGGGAGAGCAGTTCACCGGCCATAACGCGGTCCAGGCCGTGAATGCGGGCGACGCCGTCTCCCACGGAGATGACCGAGCCCACTTCCGCCACCGTCACGGTGCGGTCGAAATTCTCGATCTGCTCGCGAATAATCTTGGTTATTTCGTCGGCTTTAATTTGTGGCATCAGTTTCCTCGAACCATTTGTGATTTGCGATTTTTGATTTGTGATTGGACCCGCACCTTTGCGGTCGTACGCGTTGCCTGAAAGATTCGGACCAACTCGTTCGCCTCGACCAACAATTTCTCCAATCTAACTTTCTTCACAATTCCTGCGTCGATGAGCAGCTCCAGCCAGAATGCAGTCTCATCGGCTTCTTCAACCGTTATGCCGATCTTCGATATAAAGTCAGCACGGGATCTGCCTCTGCACGCACTGCGGTAGTTTGCTGCTACTGCTGTTCCCGAGCGAAGAATCTGTCTGCCTAAAACCCGCGCTTCTTCCGTTTTTGGCAGTGCACGAAACAATTTAATAATCCGAAGGGCGAACTCCTTGGTTCGCGTGCGCAGGTCGTCGGGACTCGAAATACCCTTCGAATCGTCATTCCCAATCACAAATCACCAAGGAACAAGTCACCAATCGCAAATCACAAACGTTTTTCAATCACAAATCACAAATCGCAAATAGATTACTGCTCCAATAATTGTCCCCGCAGCCGGTCCAGGCTGCCCCGAATCGAGCCGTCAAAAACCGTGCTTTCGATTTGCGCCTGGAGGCCGCCGATCAGGCTGCCGTCAAGATGGAATTCCAGTTCCGATTGTTTTTGCGTAAGGGCGTTGAATCGTGCCTGAAGAACCGCCCGCTCCTCGGAGGAGAGGCCCGCAGCGGAAGAGATCTTGACCCGCACGATTCCCAGGCGCGCGTAAGCGACGTTGCGAAAGGCCTGGATAACCTCCGCCAGCAAGGGCATCCGGTAGTGGCTCATCAGCACGCGCAGGAAATTGAGCGTAAGGTGCGATGCTCCCATTCTCCCTGCCAGCGCTTCCAGTACTTTCAGCTTCTGCGCCATGCTGACGGCCGGAGTATCGCAAACCTCGCGCAGTTCCACGCTCTCGCGATAAGCCGCGCCGAAATCTTCCAGTTCGCCGAGCACCTGGCGGTAATTCCCGGCGGGGCCCACCACATCCGCAAGAGCGCGCGCGTAACGATTGGCAATGACTGTGGGCATAGGCAATTTTGGATTTTGGATTTCCGATTTTGGATTAACGACGAATACGCTCGAACTCGCTACGATGGCACGCAGGCGTATAATCTAAAATCCACAATCTAAAATCCAAATGAATTCAGTTCTTCCGTTCCCGGGACTCCAGGGTGGCCGCAAACTGGGTGACGAGGCGCCGACGGGTCAGGTCGTCCAGGCGGGTGCGAATCAATTCTTCCGCCAGGGTCACCGCTTTCCGGGCCGCGTAATTTCTCAGTTCCAGCTTGGCGCCGCGCACCGCCGTGCTCGTCTGGGCGCGCGCCGCTTCCAGAATCCGGGCCGCTTCCTCCGCGCCCGCCTGCTGCAGGCGTTGGCGCTCTGCCTCCATTTCACGCAGGGCGGAAGCCTTGAACGCGGCAATTTCCGCTTCCAGCCCCTTGAGCTTTTCTTCCACCACCCGGAGTTGGGCTTGCGAGGCTTCCAGCGCCTTGCGGCCCTCGTCCAGACTTTTCCGGATGGAGGCGGAGCGCGAGGTGAAGAACTCCGCGACCGGCTTGCGCAGGACGTACGCGAGCCCGCCCACGAGAATCACAAAATTGATGGTTTTGAAGAGCAGTTCGTGACGCGGCTCGGAACTCTCCGGTTTCGCCGCCTTCTCCGGCCCTTGCGCCCACGCTACCCGGGCGGAGGCAAACCCCGCGAGGCAAATTCCCAGCAGACCGAACAGAGCGGCTTGGCGAAATGAGCGGCTCAAAGTGGCAACCTTCTCTGCCCACCGGGTCCGGCGCCGGGCCCCACGAGGCTTTCGGAAATCTCTTCCGCCAGGGGATGGCAAGCCGCATCCAATTCTGCCTGGGCACGCGCCACTTCTCCGGCCAGTTCGGCCTGCGCCTCGCGGATCAGGGCTTCGGCCTGTTCGCGGGCTGTTCGCAGGGCCGCATCGCGCTGCTCCAGGTTGGTGTGCCGGTCCACCTCGCGCTGCCGGTAGACCTCCTGCCGGGCCGATTGAAAGGCTGCTTCATATTCGCGCGTCTTGCTCTCCGCCGCCGCGGCCTGTTCACGGGCCCGCTCCAGCGCCCCCACCGTCAATTCCTCGCGCTGCTTCATCACCGTGGTAAGCGGGCGGAAGAAAATCCTATCCAGAATGATGAAAAGGAAAAACACCAGTAGCACGGTGGGTAAGGCTTGCAGGAACAACTGTCCGAGTTGGTGGAGCGTTTGACCCATTTGAAAAGCTAAGCCTCACAGGCAAGGATTTGGCGCGCAGTAAAGACTGGCAAATGTAGCACGCCGGTTTTGCGGGTGTCAAGGAGAAGGACTTGGCGCGGGAAGTCCATTTTGTCCGATAGCGCTTTGATTCTATACGGGTTAGGCGCCAACACACTCGCCAGATCGTGGTTAGCTTTCAGTCGTCGGTTCTTAGTGGCGGACTAGTCATTATCCGGTCTTATTATGCGCTGAAACTGACGACCTCATTCAAACTTCACAAACCCCGGATTGAGGATGCCTTGCGGATCGAACTTCCGCTTCGCCGCGAGGACGGTGGGCCAGTGCTCGCCGTAGTGGGCTTTCCATGCGGCGTGGTCAAAGTTGATCCATCCGGAAAGGTAGCGCTTGCCGCCCATCAGAGTGGAAGCCTGGCTTGCTATTTGCAGTCGCGGTAATACCTCATTGACGAACTGGGGCGGGACGGCGGGCAGAATTCCGAATCCCATCAGAAATTCACTCGCCGGGCGCATGAAAAGCGGCGCGCGCGACGCCGCTCCCCGCCCCGGCCAGAGCAGGATGTGCCCGCCCACCAAGGCTTGCGGCGGCAGGTTCGCGAGCACCTGCGTGATATACATCGAGGTGGTTTGCCAGGGCAGCACGCATTCCATCCAGGGGTGCGCGTAGTCCCAAAAGCCGCCGCGCTTCCAGAGTGCAAACAGATTGTCAAGCCGCGTGAAGAAATCCCCGATTTCGCCGTCCTCGGTGTGAACGTGCTTGTAAAACTTGAGCCCCGCCAGCTTTTCCGCGGCCTCTTCGGGCGACTCTTCCTCTTCCACCTCCACCGTCGCGTGCAAGGGAAAGAACCACTGCGCGAACGGTTGGCGCTGCCCCGCCACCTTCTTAAAACCCTGCGGGCACGGCACGCACCACGATTCCAGGTTGTCAAAGCGCGCATCGTTCATCACGGTTTTCAGGTCGTCGAGCAGGGCGGCGAGGTCGTCGTAAAGCAGGTAGAAGCTGCGGAAGCGCGGAGGGTGGCGGCGGACTTTGAGCACGGCCTGAGTGATGACTCCGAATTGGCCCACACCACAGCGGGCGGCGTCAAACAGGTCGCGATTGTCGCCTTCCGAACAGCGCACGATTTCGCCGGTGCCGGTCACCACTTCCAACTCCAGGCAATTGTCCGCCTGGGTGCCGTGCCGCCAGGAGGCCACGCCCAATCCCGCCATGGAAACCGTGCCGCCCACCGTGACGTCCAGATTATTGGTCAGGACGGGTGGTGAAAGGCGGCGCGGGGCGAGGTGCTCCACCAGCGCCCGCCATTTGATTCCGGCCTGCGCGGTGGCCGCCTCTTCCGTAACCTGCGTGACCTGGTCGAGGGAAGTTGTGTCCAGAACGATCTGGTCGGAAAGCGACTGCCCGGTTTGCGAGTGCCCCCCGCCGCGCGTGGCCACGTGGAGCGAATGGCGGGCCGCGAACTTGACCACACGCGCCACATCCTGCGCAGAGTCAGGAGCCACCACCACCTGCGGCTTGCGCGCCACGATGCGGCCAAAGTCCGTGGCCACGGCGGCGCGCGCCGCGTCGTCGCTCAAAACCCGGCCGGCAATTTCCCGGGCCAGCTCATTTTCCCAGCTCATGCATTCTCCTTGTGGTGTTGGCAACCGCCCCGCGCCTAATATACCCCGAAAAGCCGCCCAGGCGCACGGACGTCGCGACGCGTGCCACCGCGGTTCATTGCACGGGCCGATCTCTTACCCTGGAATATTGGCTGGTTTCGAGCCCTATGGAATCTCAATCGGTCAAGACAGCAGGTGGCAGGAACTGGCTTTGATCAGGAGAAAGATTTTGGCGCCCGGCTTGAGGTCGAGGGCTTCAACCGCCTGGGTGGTTACACGGACTTTCAAATTCACGCCGCAATCCGTCAGCAGATCAACCTCCGGCCCATCCTGCACCGCGTGCTTGATGGTCCCCTCGAGCATGTTTCTCGCGCTGGTCTGCCCGATCCGCTCCCGCGAGATAATGATGTCGTCCGAGCGGATGCCAATCGTGACCGGAGCGCTGATCGGCAGCGGGTGATAGGGGATCACCAACTCACATCCCGCGAGGTCAATCAAGCTGATCCCTTCGCGTTCGTTATGATCTTGAACCCTTCCCGCCAGGATGTTTTCGGCGCCCACAGCTTGTGACGCCGCCGAGTTTCGAGGTGCATTGAAAACCTCCACCGGCTTCCCCTCTTGCACGATGCGGCCCGCATTCAGGATCAGGGCGCAGTCGCCCGCCCGAACCGCGTCCGCCGGACTATGGGTGACGTAGAGGAAAGGTATCTTCGATTTTCGCTGTAAATCAACCATCTCTCGCAACAATCGCAGGCGAGTGGCCGCGTCCAGCGCCGACAAGGGCTCATCGAGCAACAGAATGGCGGGATCTGACGCCAAGGCTCGCGCCAGGGCGACCCGCTGTTGCTCGCCTCCCGAAAGCTGATGAGGACGGCGATCCGACGCATAGGCAATTCCCAGCAGGTCAAGCAATTCGATGGCCCGGTCGCGCCGCCCCCGGGGAGTGGCTGAGCGGATTGCGTACGCGACGTTTTGCGCGGCGGTCAGATGTGGAAACAGCAGGTAATCCTGGAAGACGAACCCGATTCTGCGGCGTTGGATCGGCAGGTTGGTCCCCGTCTTCGAATCAAAATAGAGGGTCTCACCCAGTTTGATCCTTCCCTCGTCCGGCTGCACGATGCCCGCAATCGACCGTAGGATGGTGGTCTTACCCGATCCCGAGGGACCAAAGAGAACTGTGATTCCCTCCCCCACCGCGAAACTGGCATCCAGGGCGAAGGTAATCAGGCCGTTGGTTCTGAACTCTTTCTTGATCGTGGCGTTCAGCATCGGATCAGGCATTCTTGGGTGGTCGCGTCAGGATATTGGTGAAATAGATGGTCACAATGGAGGTGAAGGTCAGGATCAATGCCAGGGCTTGCGCCTGCCGGTCCTCTCCCGATATGAACGCTTCGAAAATCGCCAGCGGCATGGTTTGAGTTTTTCCCGGAATGTTGCCGGCGAGCATCAGAGTGGCCCCGAACTCTCCCAGCGCTCGCGCAAAGCTTAAGACCACGCCCGCCATTACACCTCGAAAAGCCAGCGGCAGGGTCACCCGGAAAAAGGTTTCCAGTCTCCCCTTGCCAAGGCTGAATGAGACCATCTCATACCGCGCATCGACGGATTCCAGCGCCGCGCGCGCTGACTTCACCATGATGGGGAGAGCCATCACACTCGCCGCCACCACCGCTCCCTCCCACGTGAAGGCCAGTGTCCAGCCGGTCAGGGCGTAGAGGTAGCGCCCCAACAGTCCGCGCCTCCCGAGCAGCAGAATCAAATAGTATCCGGTCACCGTGGGGGGAAGCACCATCGGTAATGTCAGGAGGGCGTCGAACAATTCCTTGGCGCGGAACTGCCGCTTGGCAAGAACAAAACCGAGGGCGGTTCCGACCACGGCGATAAGAAGGGTGGCAATACTGACAACCAGAAGCGAGAGCTTGAATGCCGACCAGATCATTTTTACTTCACAGGCAGAAAGCCGTGTTTCTTGAGGATGGCAATTCCCTCCGGACTCAAGACGAGATCCACAAATCCCTTCGCAGCCTGGGCACTGGCGCTGCCTTGGATCACCGCCAATGGATACAGGATGGGGCCATAATCTCGGTCCGGCGCGCGCGCGGCAACCGCAACCTTACCCTGCGCCACCTGCACGTCGGTCGCATAGACAATCCCAGCGTCAACTTCCCCACGGGCCACGTAATCGAGCACCTGACGCACATTTTCAGCCAGGATGAGCCGTGAGTCAATCTTTGGCCAGATTTGGGTATTACGAAGCAACTGCTGGGCGTACTGCCCCGCCGGCACGGTTTGGGGATTTCCGATGGCGATCTTGGTCACGCCGGGCTTCTCCAGGTCGGAAAACGAGTGCACCGGGAGCTGGGAGTCCACGGGGACGACGAGGACCAGCGAGTTGCGCGCGAAGTCAGCGCGGGTTGCACGATCGATCAGATTTTTCGCCTGGAGTTCGTCCATCTCCCTTTCGGCGGCACTGGCGAAAACATCAATCGGCGCCCCCGCCTCGATTTGTTTCTCGAGTTCCCCCGAAGCCCCAAACGTGAAGGTGACCTTCGCCCCGGTCCGCCGCTCGTAAATCCCGCCCAGCTCGTTAAAGGATTCCTTCAGGCTGATGGCCGCGCCAACCACGATGGGGCTATTCTGACTGGACGCTGAGGGTGGCAAGATCCATACGAGTGACAGCGCAACCAGGAGTGCTACCCTGTATAGTCGGCGATACATTCGCGAATTCTCTCTCACGTTGATTACCTGCGAAATGCCTGGAAAGAGCTTCGCGTGCCAGACGAAGCCCTCCTGCGATTAGAACATGAAACGACCGCCGATTGTCGGAGCAAGGTTGCTGTCGTAGTTGTAGGGGACGCCGGGGCCATGAGGAATGGCGATGGCCAGACCCCCGCTCACATCGGAATACGCAATTCCGGCAAAACCGTCGAAACGCTTGGTGAAGTGATGGTCCGCATAGAGCGACACCTCATCGAGGTCGCCCGCGCAGGAACTGCGGAAACCGGTTTCGGCCGAGCAGATCGACGGATCACGACGGAAATCGTTCTGCTGCTGATGATACCAGGACAAAGTGATGTCAGTTTTCTTGTTGATAGCGTATTTCGCGCCCATCCACCAGATCTGCACGAGCTTGGTAGAATCAAGATTGTTGTCTTCGACGCTGCTCATGAGATAACCGCCCTGGTCCAAGGCGCCAACGCCCAACGGGTTCTTCGGGTTATTCTGCCAGACGTATTCGTAGCCGCCATAAAACTTGAACGGGTCCAACATATACTTGGCAGCGACCATAACGGCGCTGTTGTCGGTCACGATGCCATCTACGGTGTTGGTGGTTGAGATCAGATTGGTCCCCATGATGGGGTCGGTATTGATGCTGTCGGTGGTAGACTGATAGGTCTGCGTCACACTCTGCGGCCCCAGCAGGGGGTTCACTACGCTGATCGCCTGGTTGTAATGTTGGTACACGGCGTCGGCGGAGAACTTGCCGTACTTTCCGCCGAGGTTGAATCCATAAGCGTTGTTATGCGCCACTTCCGGCGTACAGTCGGTGGCACTCCACATTAAGGAGGCCGAGTAGCAGCCGCCCGACCCATCGACAAATTTATACATCGCGGCGAAATGCACCGGGCCATAGATCAGGCGATACTTCAGGGCGTCGTCCCAACGGGTGTCCTCAGTGTCGCCGCCGCCGGCCATCGTGCCGTTATACCCGATGTACGAAAAGGCATAGCTGCCGCTGGCCGGATCGTAAAGGAGCATCACATCGGTACCGAGCGCACGCTGACGGCCGAAGGTCAGCGTGCCGAACTGCGTGGACGATACGCCGGCATAGTATTCGTCATTGAAGAGTTGGCCCGCGCGCGCGCCGTCAATGGCTATCGAATAGCTGCTCCGCGGAAGGCCGTTGTCGGCAATGTCGGTGTATGACGCGTTGGCGAGCTGGCCGGATTGCGGATTGATGCCAGTTGTGAGGTTGAACACAACGGACCAGCCATGCGCAAACTCTTCCTTGCCCTTGATGCCCAGCCCCGTCTGCGACAGGTTGTTCGGTGCGACGAGGAATCGAGACCCAGCGGCATTTCGGTTCACCAGAGATTCGCCTTCATAGTTCGTGGCGTTTTCCGGTAAGCCGTGGCTGACCCAGCCGGCGCCGACGTCATACGCGCCGGACAGCGTGATGCCGTGCCAGGTGAGCGCGCAATCGGTGGTGGCCCACTCGTGGCCGCTCGTGCAGGGATCGGGGGTGCTCCGCTGCATCTTAATGTCGACTGTGGCGTCCTGGCCAACCGCCAAGCTGATTCCCGTGCGCCTTTCATCGGCGAATCCTGATTTCACCGCTCGAATCTCGTAGGGCCCCGGAGGCAGGCCGGACGCCTGATATTGCCCCCCGCCGTCGGTTGCGATCGTGATCGTTGCGCCGGTGTCGGCATTCTTGATGGTCACCGCGACATGGGGAAGGGATGCGCCGGTTTGGTCCGTCACCACGCCGGAAAGGCTCGCTCCCGTTTGCGCCCACAACGGGAACGTCCCCATCGCCAGCCACAAAAGCAGCAAGAAGGGTTGGGTCAGCGGCAATGAGGCAGCCGTTGGAACATAGCCGGCGCGCGTCAACGTTTTCCATCGCCTCCCGTACCGGAAGAGGATCTGCGAGCGGTCAGAGCGTTTCACGGTGGATCACCTTTCCTGAGGATCCCTCTCGACGAGGCTGATGATCGGAGTCTTGCTTCGGGCCATCACGTTCCTCCTCGCTGGAAATCCGGCGGCAGAACGACCTTAACAGTTATCCGACGGCAATTTCATGCAGCCTTGTCGCAAACTCACAAATTTGGGGAGTGTCCAACAAAGAGTCTACAACAAATACGATTCTGGCGTCCACATCCCATTTTTACCAGCGGTTATCATCGGAAATATACGATTCTGATCCTAAGCGGGCTGCTGCCGGGGAGGCGGGTGGAAACTCAGCCGCGGCGGCGTTCGCGCGCGCCAAGGTGAAATCCGCGGCCTTCTTTGCAGCGTCTCGTGGGTAGTCTTATTCGGTGGGTTTCTTCAGGATGTCTCGGAGCCCGTACCGATGATCATGACTTCCGTGGCTTTGATCAGGGCGGCGGCGGGCTGCCCTTTTTTCAGGCCCAGGTCGCGACAGGCGTCGCTGGTGATGATCGCGGTAATGGTCTGGCCGCCGATATCGAGCGCCACTTTGGCCATCATTCCCTCGATTTCCACCTTGGTAACGCGGCCGATGAGCTGGTTTCGGCCGCTGATAAAGTGCTCCAGGCCCTTCGGCAATTTCGGGGCGGGGGACGCCTTCTTCTTCGCGCTTTTGCCGGACTCTCCAATGAAGGCGAGCCGATCGATTTCTGTGCGGGGAATGCGATGGTGTCCGCCGGCGGTGCGGACGGATTTGATCTTGCGGCGATAGATCCACTGTTTGATGGTCGGGTAGCTCACCCCCAACTCGCGAGCGGCGTCGTGTAATTTGAGGAGGTCCACAGTTCTCCCGGGTCGAGCAGAGCGATTTACGGCCTCCAATCTACATGATTGGAGAGCCCATGGCAACGGCATCAACCCGGGACGTCCGGAAACCGGGAGAAGCTTCCCGACGCACTGCCGGGCGGCGGGGTGCGGACTGGCCATGCTCATTGAGATTCGCGAAGCGTGTAGTCAAACTCGTAGAAATGCTTTTTGCCCTCGATCTTGATGATCATCGCGCCGGCAATTCCCGCAAGCTGGCCGGTGCCGGAGTCGGGTACCACGGTGACGGCAAGTGCCGGGGCGCCGCGGGTCATGGTGCCGCTGTGCTGGAGGACAAACGTGCCGGTGAGCCCGTGCAGGGTGCCGCTCACACGCTCCATGGCCACGTAACCCGCCGAGCCTTTGACCTCGGTCATGGCGCTCAGCATCTCGCCCTGGCTGGTCGCTTCCAGATCGCCGGAAAACTTCTTGTCAATCGACATCCTGCCCAGATGGGCGTTTTCGGCTTCCTTGTTGTCAGGCTTCTGAGGAGTAATTTTCACTTCAAATGTCCCTTGGGCATGATTCATCGGCGCTGGCTCCTTGTGGATTGTATGGGTCATGTGCGCGGGGGTCTGGGCATAGGCCACAAAACCCCAGCCCAGCAGGCAGATGGTCAGCATGACCCGTGTTGCATCGCGTGCCGATTTTCTCTGCATTGGGTGTGGCGCCCCGCGTAATACGCGTAATATTTGACAATGGCAGATTGCACGGCCCCCCTCACCCCGGGCGAGTGGGGCTCGCCGGATGTCAACTCTAACATGGGACGAGGCCCTGGGGCGAGATCAACCGAGGGCTGTGCGAATTGCGAATCGGCGGCTCCAGTTCGATGGATTAAGTCCCTTTTCAATAATGATGCACCCCGCTTCGCTGCTCTCTTCTTGACTTGGCAGCGAGGCAGCCCATAGAATTGCTCGTTTGACCGTCTGGCGATACGATACTTCCTGATGCCCATAAGTCTTTACAACACGCTGACTCGTCAGGTCGACGAATTCCGGCCTCTCGAAGGCCGCACCGTCCGCATGTACACTTGCGGTCCCACGGTTTACGCTTTCGCGCACATCGGCAACTTCCGCACCTTCCTTTTTCAGGATATTCTTCGCCGCTATCTGAAGTATGCGGGTTACGAAGTCCGGCACGTCATCAATCTTACCGACGTTGACGACAACACCATCCGCGAATCGCACGCGGCGGGGATACCGTTGCGCGCCTATACCGACAAGTACATCGAGGCTTTCCTGATCGATCGCCAACTGCTGAGCCTGGAGGAGCCGGAGCATCTGGTGCGCGCCACGGACTGCATTCCGGACATGCTGAAGCTCATCCAGGCGCTGGTGGACAAGGGATTTGCCTACTCCAGCGAAGGGTCGATTTACTATAAGGTTTCCGCATTCCCGCATTATGGCCAGTTGGCGCATGTGGACTTTTCCGGAGTGCGCGCCGGCGCCCGCGTGGACACCGATAGGTACGATAAGGAGAATGCGCGCGACTTCGTGCTGTGGAAAGCGGCGAAAGAAGGCGAACCTTTCTGGGAGACGCCCTTTGGCCCCGGCCGTCCCGGCTGGCACATTGAGTGCTCGGCCATGTCGATGAAATTCCTGGGGGAGAGTTTCGACATCCACTCCGGCGGCAGCGACCTGATTTTCCCCCACCATGAAAACGAGATCGCGCAAAGCGAGGGCGCCTCCGGCAAGCCCTTTGTCAAGGTGTGGGTGCACGCCGAGCACCTGATCGTCAACGGCGAAAAGATGTCGAAATCGCTCGGCAACTACTACACCCTTCGCGACCTGATCCACAAGGGCTATAAGCCCTCGGCGGTGCGTTACCTTCTGGCCTCGGTGCCCCACCGCAAGCCGCTCAATTTCACTTTTGAAGGATTGCACCAGGCGCAGCAGTCGATTGACCGGCTGCGCAATTTCCGCTACCGCCTGACCCGCGAAAGTTTCCCCGCCGGCGAGAGCACGACCCTGCAAGATCGCGCGCACGAAGCTCGTCAGAAGTTTGAGGCGGCGCTGGACGATAACCTGAACACGGCGGAAGCGCTGGGCGCGATCTTCGACATGGTCCGGGAGGGCAACACGGCGATGGACCGCGGGGAATTCCACGACGCGGACCGCGGCGCCTTTCTCGATACCCTGGAGCGCTGGGACCGGATTTTCGCCGTGCTCGAGGATGATGACCACGCCAAGCTGGTGAAATTTGGCTTTGTCAAGTCGCTGGCGATGGCGGCGGAGTCCACCGCCGAGGCAGGCGCCGAGAGGGTGGCGCCGGGAACGGGCAACGGCCACCTGGGCGCGGAGCTGGCCGATACGCTGCGCGATGACGACATTGAGCGATTGATTGCGGAGCGCGTCGCGGCCCGGCGGGGGGGCAACTACGCGCGCTCCGACGAGATTCGGGCGAACTTGCTCAAGGCCGGTGTTATACTGGAAGATACCAAAGCTGGAACGCGTTGGAAGCGGAAATGACCATGAGGAATCTACGCATAAGTCTTCCGTTATTGGCTCGGCCCAACCTTTTTGGGGGCGATTAAACCTCTCCGCCATATCCTCACTGAAGGATCCCGAAACCAACGCTAACGCTACGCAAGCCAGCGGAGAGGGGAGATTCCATGGATACAAAGCTTCCGCACATTTCGACGCCGCTTCCCGGGCCCGAAGCCCAGAAGATCCTGGCGCTCGACAAGCAGTATGTTTCGCCTTCCTACACCCGTGACTACCCGCTGGTGGCCAAACGCGGGCAGGGGGCCATCATCGAAGACGTGGATGGCAACTTCTTTCTGGATTTTGCGGCGGGAATTGCCGTGGTTTCGACCGGTCATTGCCACCCCGAGGTGGTGCGCGTGATCCAGAAGCAGGCCGAAACCCTGATCCACATGTCGGGGACGGATTTCTATTACCCGCTGCTGGCGCAACTGGCGGAGAAGATGGCCCGCATCACGCCGGGATCGTTTCCCAAGCGCGTGGCCTTTGGCAATTCCGGCGCCGAAGCCATGGAGGCGGCGCTCAAGATTGCGCGCTATCACACCAAACGCCATCGCTTCATTGCATTTCTAGGGTGCTTCCATGGGCGGACGATGGGCGCGCTTTCGCTCACGGCCAGCAAGGCGGTGCAGCGGCGCGGGTTCGGTCCGCTCATCCCCGGCGTCGTCCATGTGCCCTATGCCAATCCTTACCGCTGCCCGCAGGGCCACCGCGCGCCCGACTGCGTCTGCGATTGCGTGTGTTCGGACCTGATCGAGCGGCAACTGTTCAAGACGGCGGTGCCCCCCGATGAAGTGGCGGCCATCATCGTGGAGCCGATTCAGGGCGAGGGCGGGTACGTGATTCCGCCTCCCCGCTTCCTCGACAACCTGCGGAGACTGTGCGACAAGTACGGAATCCTTCTGATTTTTGACGAAGTGCAGAGCGGCATGGGCAGGACCGGAAAAATGTGGGCCTGTGACCACGTGGGAGTGGTGCCCGACATTCTGGTGAGCGCCAAAGGCATCGCCTCCGGCCTGCCGTTGGGCGTGACCGTGGCTCGCGCCGAGTTGATGGATTGGGGGCCGGGCGCGCACGCTTCCACTTTTGGAGGCAATCCCGTCGCCTGCGCGGCGGCGCTGGAAACGATTCGCCTGCTGGAAGAGAAGTACATTGCCAATGCCGCGCGGGTGGGCGAGTACATCATGGGGAGAATCGTCGATTGGCCGCACAAGCACCGCTTCGTCGGCCAGGTGCGGGGCCGCGGACTGATGATCGGCATTGAGTTGGTGAAGAACCAGGAAACGCGCGAGCCGCATGTGGAAGCCCGCAACCGGGTGATCGAACGGGCCTTTGAGCTGGGCTTGCTCGTCCTGGGCTGCGGGGAGAGTACTGTCCGGCTGATGCCGCCGCTGGTGATTGACCGCGAGCAGGCGGATTGCGCGGTCGATACGCTGGATCGCTGCATCGCGGAGGTGGAGCACTGATCAAGGTGTCAGGTGCCAGGTATCAGGTGTCAGGAGGAGCAGCGAATGGTGAATGGTAAATGGTAAGAACGCTGTCTCATCATACCCAGCATTGCTAAATAGTTACGCTGACACCTGACACCTTTAAGGTGAATCGCCATGAGCTTTCTCGCGGATGCGATGTATCAACTTTTGGTTTGGAAGGAACGCCAGCGCGCGCGCCTTGCCTCCCACGCGGCGTTGGTTCCCCCGAGCGAAGCGGAACATTTGAAGACCGGGGCGCGCGGCGAGACCCTGGCTTACTGGTATCTGCGCCACACCGGTTACACGATTGTGGCGCGCAATCGGCCGGCTCGCTCCGGTGCGGGGGAGCTTGATATGGTGGGTTGGGATGGTCGGGTCTTGTCGTTTGTGGAAGTGAAAACCCGGACGACCGCCGAAGGTGGCGCGCCCGAGGCGGCGGTTTCCAGGGCGAAACAGAAACGCATTGGCCGGGCCGCCGGTGAATACCTCCGCCGCCTGGGCCGCCGGCCGCCCAGCTACCGGTTCGACATCGCCAGCGTGGCGTGGAACCGGGAAGCCGGCCTGCAGGTTCGACTGATCAAGGATGCCTTTAAGGCGTAGAAATGAAGTCGACAGCTCACAGCCTACAGCTTACAGTAGCTATGTGTTGCATAAGTCGGCTCTGAGCTGCAGGAAGGCTTTCAAATTGCGGCACGAAAGCCGAAGCGCACAACCACTGTCAGCTCTTGGCTGTGAGCTGTTAGCTGTCGGCTGTAAGCTGTTGGCTGTTAGCTGTTGGCTGTTAGCCGTCAGCTTCTTCAAGGAGCAACAACCTTGCCTGAACTTCGCAAAGACCCTGTGACCGGCCGTTGGGTCATCATCGCCACGGACCGGGCCAAGCGCCCGACGGATTTTGTTCGCGATAAGGTGCAAATCCGCGGCTCCGGCTTCTGCCCGTTCTGTTACAACAATGAATCCAAGACCCCGCCGGAGATTCTTGCCTATCGCAGCGACGGCAGCGCCCGCAATACTCCGGGATGGTCGCTGCGCGTGGTGGCCAACAAGTTTCCCGCCCTGGGGATTGAAGGCTCGCTGAACCGCCAGGGCGAAGGTCTTTACGACAAGATGAATGGCATCGGCGCGCACGAGGTCATCATCGAGACGCCGAAACACGAGTTGACCCTGGCCACCCTGCCGGTGCGGCAGGTGGAGGATGTGCTCTGGGCCTATCGCGACCGCATTATCGACCTGAAGAAGGACCGCCGCTTCAAATACATCCTGATTTTTAAGAACCACGGGGATGCCGCCGGCGCTTCCCTGGAGCACACCCATTCCCAACTGATCGCCCTGCCGGTGGTCCCCAAACGCGTGACCGAGGAAGTGGACGGCGCGCGCGAGCACTACGACTTCAAGGAGCGCTGCATTTTCTGCGACATCATCCGGCAGGAAACCGAAAGCAAAGTGCGGCTGATCTCGGAGAACGACGGGTTTATCACTATCGCCCCCTTCGCTTCCCGATTCCCCTTCGAAATGTGGATTCTTCCCAAAATGCATCAGTGCAATTTTGAGGAGTCCCAAAAGCGCGAGTTTGAACAACTCGCTCCCATGCTGAAGGACATGCTTTCGCGTCTGGACCGCGTGCTGGATTTTCCCGCCTATAACTACATCGTTCACACCTCTCCGATCGGGGAATCCGCCCAGGACTTTTTTCACTGGCATATGGAGATCATGCCCAAACTCACGAAATTGGCAGGGTTTGAGTGGGGCACAGGTTTCTATATCAATCCCACTCCTCCGGAAGAGTCGGCGAAATTCCTGCGCGAAGCTGCCCTGCCCGCCGGCCTCTAGCAAACAGGAGATAGGAGTCAGAAGTCAGGAGCTGGGTTAAAGGCTATAGACTTCTTGATGCTGACTTCTAGTGTGGTGTCCCATGTTAGATTTGACAATAGGCGGGCCCCCCTCACCCCCACGACAAGCAAAGCGTGGGGCCCCCTTCTCGCCTCGGCTGATGAAAACGCCTCGTCGAGCCACCCTCTCCCCCAAGGGGGCGAGGGCAGGAAAATCAACTCTCCCCTCGGTCGCCGCGGCGACAGAGGGGCCTGGGGGTGATGGGGTCCCATCATCCTCCCGTCGGCAAATATTACGCGGGACACCACACTAGCTTTTGACTTCCGCCTCCTGACTCCTTCCATGGCCATGGAACTCCAAGTAGAATGTTATTCCGGCTACCGGGCAGACGAACGGCCCCGGCGCTTTGCCTTTGCCGGGAAGGCCGGCGCGCCCCGGCATGAAGTGGAGGAAATTCTCGACCAGTGGTACGGTGTGGGATACCAATGCTTCAAGGTCCGGGCGGACGACGGCAATACCTACATCCTCCGCCATCAGTTCAGCGAGGACTGCTGGCGCCTCGATGCTTTTCGCCGGACCGGAAACGTGAGTCCGGGGTCCGAAGTCCGAGGTCCGAAGTCATGACTCGAAACTGGAGATTAGTAGATACAACGGTGGAGGTCCACGTTTCGAGCTTTCTGATCCTCCGACTTCGGACTCCGGACCCCGGACTGCGGGCGGTACTTTATGCAGAAGGGTGAAAGCATCGTTTCCATAGCGCTGGCGGCGGTGGTTCTGCTGGCGGTGCTTGCCGTCCAGCGCCGGTGGGATCCTGCCGACCTGAAGGACGTGGCGAGTTCCGCGGAGGATTTCCTCCTGACCCCGGGGGGAGTCGGCGGGGAGGTTCCGGACATCGCCGGTTACGAGCGGCTCAAGACCTATCGTTTGGGCGATTATCGTGCCGCCCTCTATCGCGCCGCCCCTGCGCCGTTGGTCTTCGCCCCGGGGAGAATCGTTGTTTACGACCATGCGGACCATCCGGTTTTCAAACTGGATACCCTGGAAGGCTCCAAGGATGCATGGTCGGCTCTCTATGATTTCAACGGCCATCAAGGCCTTCCTACGGCAGGGGGCCGCGAACGCCCGTCCTATACGCGCGACCTCAGCGGCAATGGAGTTGCGGATATCATCATCGGCCAGTATTCCGGCGGAGAGCATTGCTGCACCGTGGCCACCATTTTGGAACTCGGCAAGGGTGCCGCCACTCCGATTGGCCGCATCGATGGAATCGATGGCCTGCCCTTTGAGGGCCTGGAAGTGCGCAAACTCATCAAGGGCGCGGGCTGGCAGTGCGTCGCCCATCGCCCTTACATGACCGCCTGCGGAAGCCACTATGACGCTGCCGACCTGCTGGCTGTCTACGCATATGCCGGAGACCACTTCCAGGACGAAACCGTGAATTTCGGTGATTTTCTTCAGGAGGTGCTTCGTCAGAACCTGGCGAAGTGGCGGCAGGAGAAGAACCGCACCATGGATCTTCTGCAAACATTGGCCGTGGATTTTGCCGTGGTCGGCCAAAAAGATGCGGGCAAGAGATTCTTTGCCCTGAACCTGACGCAATTAATGCCCAGTCTTCAAAGTCACAACGTGGACCCCAATGCTTGCCTCGACGCCCTGGAAAATCTGGTCGATGGCGTGAGCGCAACAGGGCAGTAGAGTCATTTTGGATTTTCGATTTGCGATTTTAGATTGAAAAGCCCCCGCCCCTCATTGTGCATCTCCGGAATCAGGGAGGGGATACGCAAAGAGTCGTATAATCCAAAATCCAAAATCGAAAATCCAAAATTACAACACCGCCTCTTCCCAATTTTCCAGGATGTGTTTGATCTTGCCCATGAATCGTTCCGCCACGGCGCCGTCAATCACGCGGTGGTCGTAGGAAATGGAGAGATAGACCATGTGGCGGATGGCGATGGCGTCGTCGCGCACCACCGGGCGCTTCTCAATGGCGCCCACGCCGAGGATGGCCACCTGCGGCTGATTGATGATGGGCAATCCGAACAACCCGCCAAAACTGCCCGGATTGGTAATGGTGAAGGTTCCGCCCTGGACGTCCTCAACGCTCAGGCGCTTGGAGCGGGCGCGATCAGCGAGGTCCTGCACGGCGCGCGCCACGCCCAGGAAATTCTTCTCATCCGCGCGCTTCACCACCGGCACGATCAAGCCGTTCTCCAGCGCCACCGCGATGCCGATGTTCACGTCGCGCTTGTAGATGATGTTATTGCCATCCAGGGAGGAATTGATGATGGGCAATTCCTTGATCGCTTCCACCGTGGCCCTTACGAAGAAGGGCGTATAGGTCAGCTTGATGCCATTGCGCTGCTCGAATTCCTGCTTGAACCGCTCGCGCGCCGCCACCACGCGCGTCATTTCCACTTCCACCAGGGTGTAAACGTGCGCGGAGGTGTGCTTGCTCATCACCATGTGCTCGGCAATCTTCTGGCGCATGGGCGTCATGGGCACAATCTGCGTCGCCCCCGTAAACGCCATGGGCGGCGCAACGGGCTGCACCACGGGCGGCGCGACGGGCGCGGCGGCAGCGATGGGCGGTGGCGCTGACGCTGATTGAACGCCGGCGCGGCGCTGGTCGATATAATCCAGGATGTCTTTCTTACTCACCCGGCCTCCCAACCCCGTGCCCTTCACGTCGCTCAGATCCACGTTATTTTCCCGGGCGATTCGGCGCACCAGCGGAGAGGTGCGGATGTCCCCGGGCTCGCCATTTTCCGGCTCTTCGGGCGCAGGCGGGGCGACTGTTGCCGCTGCGATGTGGGCTGATGGGGCGGGAGGGGCAGGGGGAGCCGCTGGCGGAGCGGGAGCGGCTGCCTCGGTTGCCGTGGGAGCCACGGCGTCGCCCTCGCCATCAATCACTGCCACCACCGTGTTGATCGCCACCGTCTCGTTTTCCTTCACCAGAATCTGCGTGAGCACTCCCGCGGCGGGCGAGGGAATCTCCGCGTCCACCTTGTCGGTGGAAATTTCAAACAGCGGCTCGTCGCGGTCGATGCGCTCACCAACCTTCTTCATCCACTTGGTGATGGTTCCTTCCGCGATGCTTTCCCCCATTTGGGGCATGATGACGTTTGTGGCCATGATCTACCTCGTTCAGTTATTCAAAAGATGTCCGTGGTCCGTTGTCAGTTGTCCGTGGCATTACCCATGCCAACCCAACATCGTAGGGCAGCCAGCCGCCAAGGTCAACGACCCTCGGTGGACAAGTGATCCTGCTTGACATATTGACATACGGATGATACCTTTCGATATATGAGAACCACCGTTCGTCTCGATGAAAACCTGCTCCGCCAAGTGAAACGTGCCGCGCACGAGAGGGGTGAAACCATGACCTCTCTCATCGAACAAGGCTTGCGGCTGGTGTTGGCGGGGTCCGAACGGCGTCTCCGCCGCAAGCGAGTCATGCTCCCCGTTTCTCGGGAGGGTGGGGGCGTGGCCCCGGGCGTCGATCTCGACAATTCTGCGGCGCTTCTCGAAAGAATGGAAGGCCGCCTTTGATTCTGCCGGACGTTAATGTGCTTGTCTACGCCTTTCGTGACGACACCCAGAATCACCGGGCATATCGAGGGTGGCTCGATTCTGTGGTTAACGGTGTTGCGGCTTACGCGATCTCACCGCAAGTTCTCGGCTCCGTGGTGCGCATCTGCACCCACCCCGCGATCTTCCTAAACCCCAGCCAACTTGATCAAGCCCTGGCTTTCTGTCGTGTCCTCATTGACCAACCGCATTGCCAGTTGGTCCGCCCTGGTCCCCGGCACTGGTCCCTGTTTGCGGATTTGTGTCGACGCGCCCGGGCCGCCGGGAATCTGGTTCAGGATGCCTGGTTTGCAGCCCTGGCGATCGAGCACGGTTGCGAATGGGTCACAAGCGACCGGGATTACGCGCGCTTCCCGGGCCTTGCCTGGCGCTCCCCGTTTTGAAGAATGGATTCAACCACCTCCACCTCAAATACTTCCCCAAAGTGCTCCACCACGTGCTCCGTGACTTCTTGCATCGGCACGGTGCGACCGAGGAGTTTGGCGAGAGACGTCACTCCCTTGCCTGGCAGGCCGCAGGGAACGATCCACTCAAAATACCGCAGGTCGGTGTTCACGTTCAGCGCGAAGCCGTGCGAGGTGACCCAACGCGAGAGGTGGACGCCCATTGCCGCGAGCTTGTCGTTCCCCACCCAGACGCCCGCCGCGCCCGCGGAGCGCCCCGCTTCAATGCCATAGTCCTGCGCGGTGCGGATAAAGACCTCTTCCAGCGAGCGCATGTACCAGGAGATGTCACGCCGGTGGCGGGTGAGGTCGAGAATGGGATAACCCACCAGTTGGCCGGGGCCATGGTAAGTCACATCGCCGCCCCGGTCGGTGTGGAAAACTTGCGCCCCGCGCGAGGCGAGAAACTCGCTCGAAGCCAGCATGTTTTCCTGCCGGGCATTGCGTCCCAGCGTGTAAACGTGCGGGTGTTCAAGCAGCAGAAGCGTATCCGGAATGGCCCCGGCTTTGCGCTGTGCCACCCGCTCGCGTTGCAGCTCCAGCGCCGCCGCGTATTCCACAAGTCCGGGTTGTTCGAGGTGGAGAAGCATTGAAACAGGGATTAGGGGTTCGGGATTAGGGGTTAGAGGAAATCCTCCGCTACCTCCCAATCCCTAATCCCTAACCCCTAGTCCCTAGATATGTATCGCCCAGTCCACGGCCGCGTGCGCGGCCTCGCCCATGGCTTCCGACAGTGTGGGGTGGGCGTGGATGGTGTGGGCGATGTCGTCCACGGTGCCTTCCAGGCGCATGGCCATGACGGCTTCGGCGATGGTCTCCGTGGCGCGCGGGCCGATGATGTGCACACCCAGAATTTCTCCGTACTGCTCGTCGCTGACGACTTTCACGAAGCCCTCGCGCGCGCCCAGGATGGCGGCCTTGCTGACTGCGGCATAGGGGAACTTCCCGATCTTCACCTTGTGGCCGGCTTCCCGCGCCAGGCGCTCGGTGAGGCCCACGCTGGCCACCTCCGGCTCGGTATAGGTGCAATTGGGAATCTGCCGGTGATTGATGGGTTCGGCGTGTTTGCCGGCGGCATGGGTGACGGCTACGATGCCTTCCCTCGAGGCCACGTGCGCGAGCAGCGGGCTGTTCGCCACAATGTCACCAATGGCGTAAATGCCCGGTTCGTCGGTCTGCATGAAGCCATTGGTCTTCACAAAGCCGCGCTCCAGCTTGACGCGGGTTTTTTCCAGGCCAATGTTGGCGGTGTTGGGAGCGCGGCCCACGGCCACCAGGCACGTTTCCGCATCGATCGATTCCGGTTTCCCCTCGCCCACGGTATATTCCACGGTAACGCCGCTTGCGGTCTCGGTAACTTTCGCCACTTTGGCCTGGGTCTGGATGGCGATGCCCTGGTGCTTGAGCGATTTTTCCAGTTCGGCGGAAATTTCCTCGTCTTCCAGCGGCACGGCGCGTGGCAGCATTTCCAGCACCGTAACCTTGGTTCCGAAGCGCTGGAAGATGGAAGCGAATTCCACGCCCACCGCGCCTGCGCCGATAATGACCATCGATTTGGGAATCGCCGGCAGGTTCAGAATCTCCTTATTGGTAAGCAGGGTTTTGCCGTCCGCTTCGAGACCGGGCAGCATGCGGGCTTCGGAGCCCGTGGCCAGCACAATATTTTTTGCCGTAATTTCCTTCGTTGCGCCCTGGGGGTCGGTCACACTGATTTTGCCGGGCCCTAAAATTTTGGCGAGGCCGCGGATCATGTCCACCTTGTTCTTTTTCAGCAGGAATTCCACGCCCTTGGCGAGCTTGGTGACCACTTTGGTTTTGCGGGCAATGATGGCCGGCCAATCGACGGCAACATCTTTCGCGACAATGCCGAATTCTTTGGCGTTCCGGGTCAAGTCGTAGACGTCGGCGCTCAGCAGCAGGTCCTTGGTGGGAATGCAGCCGACGTGCAGGCAAGTGCCGCCCCACTTGTCGTCCTTCTCAACAATCGCGGTTTTCAGGCCCAACTGGCCGGCGCGGATCGCCGCCACGTATCCGCCGGGGCCGCTGCCAATCACCATCAGGTCATATTGAGGAGTTTCTGCCAAGACCGCACCTCCAAGTGAAGTCGCACCCATCCATAAACTATTGGATGTCCAAAACCGCAGACAATTATCTTAACTTACGGAAAATGCCCGCACAAGCGGAGGGTTTTCCTCTGTCAAGCCCGGATAGAAATGTCCCCATGCTTAACCAATTAGAAGTGTCCCCTTTTTGAGTTCTGGCTTTCTTTGTTTTTGTTCTCTCATGATTTTTTGTCTTTTGTTCTGGTTGTGGTTGGTGCTGTGGTGGCATCCCGTCGTGGGCCGCGGCCGGAGCGCAGCCCTGCGGAGCCCGAAGGGCGGAGCGTTTAGGGCGGAGCGGAGGCCGCGGCCCACGACGACGCCGGAACGCCGGGGGAAGGCAACGCCTGCTGGGCGAGATGAGGTTCGGGGTAACCTCGGCGCCAGGGATGCTCGGGCCCCGGCTTCCACTTCCGGTTCAGGACGGTTGGGGGAAGGGCTCGCGCCGGGGTTGCCTTCCCCCCCTTGGCGGGCACGGGGCGCGCGGCAATCTCTTTCCACTGCAGCTTCTGCTCCCGGTAATAAATCTCCAGACTTCCATCTTCCTCTTCGCACACCTTCACCTTACCCTTGGCGGGCGCATGATGCTGGCTTTGCCGTTGCACTTGATAGAAGCGGTTCTCGTGCTGCACCACCCAGTCGTTGCTCAGCACCCGTTCGGTTTCCAGCCGCAAGATCTTGGCCAGCTTCCGTGCCCCCGGGCTCGGGAGGTGAACGTCCTCGGGCGCCGCCGCCGTCTGCGCGTACCGAGCGTTGTGCTGCGGGCCGTACTGTTGCCCCAAGTAGCGATTGACGTCGGCATGCGTGCGAATATCTTTCCGCCGCAACTTCTTCACTAAACGGTCCTGGTGCGTGCCGTGATTTCTCTCCATCCGGCCTTTCGCCTGCGGTGAACTGGCCGCCCAGATCTCGATCCCTAGCGCCTGGCACATCCGCCCAAACTGCGTCACCGGCACCTCACCGCGCATCCGCTCGCCCGCGTTGGGCTCCCGCACATACACATTCTTCCAGTCCGTGTACAACGCCTGGGGCACCCCGTAGCACTCGATCCAGGCCCTCAACACCCCCACCGCTGCCCAGATCGTCTCCTCCTTTCCCAACCGGCACAGCGTCGTCCCCGTCGCATCATCCACCATGTTCATCAGGCAGCCTTCCGGCCCCCGCCCTTCCAGCCAGTCGTGAAAACTCCCGTCCAGTTGCACCAACTCCCCAAAGTGCGCCTTCCGCTCCCGCCGCTGCCGATGCACTCGCCGCCGCCGGTCCCGGCTCCACAGCCCCTCCGCCAACATCCAACCGCGCAGCGTTTCTACCCCCAGTTCAATCCCGTCTTCTTCCGCCAAATGCTCGGCCGCCAGCGTCGGCCCAAAGCGCTCCCCCACCGCTCCCCCATACTTCTTCCGCAGCAGACTCAGAACCCGTCGCCGTAAACTCTTCGGCTTCGCTCGGTTCGAAACCCGCCCGACGTTCCCGTGCACTAACCCCCTCGCCCCGCGGGCTCGGTAGCGCTTCCACAATCGCTTCGTCTGTCGATAACTCAACCCCATCCGCTCCGCCGCCTGCCCCAAACTCCACCCCGCTTCGGCTACCCGTGAAAGCACCGCCGCCCGCTTCATCTCACGCTCACTCATCCCTGTCCTCTTCAACTCGGCCTCCTCTGGAGACCTTCAGTTTAGGGGACATTTCTAATCGGGACAGAAGGGGACATTATCATCCGGGCGCAACAGAACCCATCTGTTGGTCAGTGCCCGAGTTTGCAGGGGGCCGGCCTTCCCTAAAGAGCCAGGATGGCCCCACCGGGGGGATGGGATATACTGGAGGAACCTATATCCGCCACGGGGGTCACAATTTGGCGCCCGGACCCGCATTTCCAAGGCCCGAAAAAGATTCGGACAAAATGCCAAATCTCCCTTGACTTATACATTCCGGTGGGTAACAATCTGGATACCTGCTCTTCAGGTTTATGCACTTATTTTCCTCATTGAAATGGGGGTGTTGATCGTTGGCTGAAGTTAGACTTCAGGACGGAGAGTCTTTGGAGAATGCGCTGCGGCGATTCAAGCGTAAGGTTCAGCAAGAGGACATCATTAAAGAAATTAAAAAGCATTCCTTCTACCTGAAACCGGGCGAGAAGAAAAGGGTTAAAGCAGCACTGGCTCGTAAAAGGGCTCGAAAAAAGGCCAGACACGAACAGGACTGATCGTTAGTGTGCTGATCCTCAGAGTGGGAAGGGCGAGAACCCGCGCCCTCCTTCACTTCCGGCATATTATGCGGGTGGGGCCCTGTTCAAATTGGGGAGTAAAGCATGGAATACCGGGATAGGGTCCTCAAGTGTATCGATTGCGGCGCCGACTTCGTTTTCACCGCAGGGGAACAACTGTTCTTTGCCGACAAGGGTTTCAAGAACGAGCCCAAGCGGTGCAAGCCCTGCAAATCAAAACGGAGTCAGATGATGAGTGGTCAGGGCTTCCAACGCGTTGAAACTACCACCATGTGCTCACAGTGTGGTAAAGAGACGACGGTGCCCTTTAAGCCGACTCAAGGCCGTCCCGTATATTGCCGGGAGTGTTTCCAGCAGCGCAGGGTTTCAGCTTCTCCGGCTTAGCCTTCCCACTCTACTCCCTGGGTCCAGCCCTGGTGGCGGAAGTGTATCTTGCCGCCACAGGGGGGCGAAACTAAACAGATTTTGGCCGAGGGCGCACCCATCACATCATCATCGTTTCCACCCTAATCTACTGGCTCTTGGGCAGCTTTTGGCCCGAACCTTACCCTCGCCTTTGAATGGGTGCAGGGCTTGCTCGCCGGGACTTCGTGACGGCCCACCCTAACCTCAGTTACAATTCTTGCCGAGATGGCCACTTTCCACATCCTCAATTTCGGCTGCCGCGCCAGCCAGGCTGATGGCGCCGCCTTAAAGCAGCAGTTGCTTCAGGCCGGACTCCAGGAAGCCGCAAGCGTGGAACAAAGCGCGGTGGCGATTCTGAATACGTGCACCGTCACTGCCGCAGCGGACGCGGAGGTGCGTCAATTCGTGCGCCGCATCCACCGCCGGAATCCCCGGTGCCGCATCCTGGTGACCGGCTGTTATGCCCAACGCGCGCCGCACGATATCGCCCAGTTGGAAGGCGTCGCCTGGGTGGTGGGAAATTCCCACAAGCACCTGATCAGCGCCATCCTGGCGGAATCGGGTGATCGGTCCATCGGTTCATCGGATCATCGGATCATCGGGCCATCTCAATCGAGTGATCGGGCGATCGGGCGATCGGATGGACAGGAAGAAAACGGCCTCCCAATCAACGCATATCGTCCGGAACCAGCCACGCGGCTCGTGCAAATCCAAGCGCCTGGAGATGGCAACCCTCAGCAAGTGAAAAGTGGCAACCATGCAGTTCAATCTCCCGATGGCCCGATGGCCCGATGGCCCGATGACCCGATTCCGTCCGCCCAGGTTCTGGTGGGCGAGATTACCGAAGAGTTCCATTTTGCGCCCGTCTTTGCTGATGACCGCACGCGCCCCACGCTGAAAATCCAGGATGGGTGTGACGCCCGCTGCTCCTTCTGCGTCATCCCCTCGGTGCGCGGGCAGAGCCGCAGCTTGCCGCCGGCGAAGGTGCTGGAGCAGGTCCGGCAATTGGAAGCGTCCGGTTACCAGGAAGTGGTGCTTTCGGGAATTAATCTGGGCGGGTACGGGCGCGACCTCGACCGGAGCATCAACTTTCTCGAAATGGTGGAGCGCCTCCTGCGCGAGACGACCATCGCGCGCCTGCGCATCAGCTCGATTGAGCCCATGGACGTGAGCCCGGCGCTGATCCGCCTGGTGGCCGCCGAGCCGCGCCTGGCGCAACATTTCCACGTGCCCCTGCAGAGCGGTTGCGACGGCATCCTGCGCCTGATGAACCGCCGCTACTGGACCCGGCAATACGCGGAGCGGATGCTGGCCATTCACGAGCAGATTCCCAACGCCGCTCTGGGCGCCGACGTGATGGTGGGCTTCCCCGGCGAGACGGCCGAGGACCACGCCGCCAGCCTGCGCTTCATTGAATCGCTGCCTTACACCTACCTGCATATCTTTCCGTTTTCGGCCCGGCCCGGCACTCCCGCTGCGTCCGCCGGCGGGCAGGTGAACGGCCGCGTGGCGCGCGAGCGTAGTCAGGAAATTCGCGCCGTCATCGCGGCCAAGCGTCAAGCCTTCCTCGCCGCCCAAGTGGGACAAACCCTGCCGGCGCTGACCCTGGATGAACAGGAAGACGGCGCCCGAATGGCCCTGACCACGAACTACCTCAAAGTGGCGCTGCCCGCTTCGGAGGTTCCCGCCAACCGGCTGGTTACGATTTCCATTGGACGTGTTACCTCCGGCAAGCTGTTTGCATACGCGCAGGAACTACGCCGGTGACGGAGCCTCGATCACCACCGGTCCGCAGCGCGAAAGGAACCCGCCGTCCACCACCAGCGCGTGTCCCACCATAAATGACGCCGCATCCGAACAGAGCCAGACGATAGCCGCCGCCACTTCTTCCGGGGTGCCGATCCGGCCAATGGGGTGGAGGGCGTTCTGACGCAAACTTGCATCGGCATTCTTGGCTTTGAACATCGTCTGGTCGGCCATCGCCGAGCGGATCGTCCCCGGGCATACGGCGTTGATGCGCACGCCCTCTTTGGCGTATTCCACCGCGGCCGCTTTGGTGGCTCCAATCACCCCGTGCTTGCTGGCGTAGTACGCCGAATTGAACCAGCCGCCCACCAGGCCCGCCACCGAGGAAACGTTCACAATGGCCCCGCCCTTTTGCTTGAGCATCTGGCGGATTTCATACTTCATGCACAACCAGACGCCGGTCAAATTCGTGGCGATGACCTTTTCCCAATCCTCCTCCGGAAAATCCGCGGTGAACACCAAGTGGGGGCCGGAAATTCCCGCGTTATTGCACGCCAGATCGAGCCGGCCATAGGTTTGGACGGCATGGTCCACCAGCGCCTCGATCTCCCGACCCTTGCAGACGTCGGTTTTGACGAAGAAGGCGTCCCCTCCCCGGCTGCGGATCATGGCCGCCGTCTCTTCACCCTCCAGGCTGCGCCGCGCGGCCACCACCACTTTCGCCCCTTCATCGCTGAAGGCCAGCGCTGTGGCCCTGCCAATCCCCGAACTTGCTCCCGTGACCAATGCCACTTTCCCCTCAAATCTCCTGTCCATGCTCGGGCGCCTCCATTTTTCCCTGCGGATAAAACAACCGGCAAGCCACGGAGTCTAACAGAATGAAACGTGACCGCAGGCTGGTTTGGTAGACCCTCGTCTTTGTACCCAGGATACCTACCGTCGGCCTCCAAAAACAGGGCCGCGCTTACGAAAGTCGCGTCCGTGGAGCGATGCGCGACGGCTACCGGCCCAGGTTCGGATCGAAGCAAACCAGCTCGACCTCGTTTCCCTCGGGATCATGAAAGTAGAGCGACCGCCATTTGACCCAATCGTGGTCCTTCGCCTCGACCGCTAGGCCGAGGCTTTCCAAACGCGCCTTTTCCGGCGCGTAGTCCTCAAGGGCAATCGTGAAAGCGATATGGTCAATAGTGGTGCGCTCCGGGCCGACGGGAACGGAGCGATCGAACAAACCAAGAACCTGAATGTGCCCGCCAAAGTCATCGGCGACCTTTAACAGCACCGCGCCCCCGGAACCTCCCAACACTTCAAGGCCGAGCACTTCCTGGTAAAAGCGCTGCATCTCGGGCAAATTGTTCACCCGCAGGGCGACTTCGCCTAAAGACCTGACCGTGCTCTGTCGCTTCATAGTTTGCGCTCCAGGTTGACAGATGAGTCGCTGTGGCACCCCTCATTGTCCACCGGCTGATCGGTAAAGGACACGTTTCACATGCCATTGTACGCTACCGGCTACCTTGCGTCCTGCGCCATGTCCGATTCGGATTGAAGCATCGGACTCCCGCAACCGGAGACGGCCATGGCACATTGTGGCCTCGGAAGGGCCAAGAATCTGCAAAATTCGTGCTTGAAGCGGTCCAACTGTGCACTTTTGTCGCTGCAATCTCGTCACTTCCCGACGATTGGCCTCCAATTTCTCCTCTATCTCCTGTCTTTTCAGACGCATAGATAAAATTCACTCGGTTTCTTGTATAAATGACTTGTTTTCAATTGGTTAGTGATAAAGTTGAGCGTCCTAAATTACCGTTTTGTTTGTTTTCAATAACATTCCAGCTTTGAATGTCTCAAAAAAGAATTCTTTCTCTCGTTTTCCCGTTCGCGGAGCATTCGATACTCCGCACAAATGTCGATTTCCATCTGGATACTCAACTCCGCCAGTTCTACCAGCACGGGGTGGAGGGCAGGCCTTGAAGCGAGCAGGGCGGGAGTGAGCGTGGGGGACTTGCGCAGGGACATGACGCGGCCTGTGATCGAACGCCTGTCCACTATATACCACTACGACACTATTGTCAAGAGTAAAAGCAAGAACTAGAGCCTACAAGAAGCGAGTGGCGCGGAGGTCCTGAGGGAATGGTGCAGGGGGACGGCTTGCCGCCCCCTTGACCCTGTATTCATCCTGCGGTGGGCTGGCCCAGAGCGCAGCTCTGCGTTTCGGCATATCAGGAACATCGGCGAGAATTGACGTGAATCACAGAGCTAGAAACCCGGGTCTGCGCCAGCCCGCCGATTTGGGTTGCGGCTCCGCCGCGCTGCGCTGCCGGCGCTGGCCCGCAGCTAATTCCGGCCGTGCAACCGCTCGATCTCTTCTCGCGCCATCCGGCACCATTGCACGGCGTTCTGCGGATTGCCGCCCAGGGTGTTGTTATCCTTCATGATGATCTCGAGATGGCAGCCCTTCGCCGCTTCGAGCACGTTGCGGACTTCGGCGCGCGCCGCTTCCGCCATCATCTCCGGCACGGCGAGATTCGCGGGATTGGGTTTGAAAGAATAAATGAATTTGTCCTGAAGATACTCGGCCATCTTTTCCCTGTCTGCCCATGCCGAAACGGAAACCCGCCGCAGATTCGGCGTGTCTTTAATGTAGGGCCAGCGCTTGTCCAGCGGTTCGCAGCAGCCGTAGCAGTTTAAACCGAAGCGCTCCAGCAGGGGCCGCTGATAGGGGTAAATGAATTCTCCGAACATCTCGGGCGAGATGCCGGTGGTCTCCTGGCTTTCGGAGTGCCCCCACATGTCGCACGCCCGCACCTGCGCCGGGTCGTATCCCGGTTTCGGCAACTGCCGGGTGTAGCCAAACCCTCCCGATCCGACATAAACGTTGTCATGGTTCGCGGAAAGCAGACCGTTTTCTTCCAGAAAGTCCAGCTTTGCCAGATGCCCGTCGCGAAGAAACGCCATGAGCGCCTTCACACCGTGCGGGTGGTCATAGACATCCCTCATCATCTGCTCGAGCCCGCGAAGCCGAACAAATCTCTCGGTCATGCCCACCGACCACCACCACTTGCTTCGCTGGCGCACCTGGAGGATGTCGCCCAGGGTATCCTGCGCCGTCTGCAGCAAAAGCGCCGAGCTCGCGTAATCCACGGTGATGACCGGAAACCGCAGCGCGTCGATCTGGTCGTAACTCTTAAGGGGCGACTCCCAGCGATAGGCGCCAAAATCCTCGCCGCCGATCTGGGTCTCGTGCATGCCCCAGTCGCTCTCGGTGTACACGTGGGCAACATCGAAGGTCGGCTCGATCACCCGGTCATCGCCCATGCATTCACCCCAGAAGATTTCCTTTCGCAGCCCCAATTCCCAGCGGCGGGCTATTTCGCCCTGGCAGCGCATTTGATCGTCGGTGATGATCTCAATCCAGCCGTTTTCGGGGTCGCAAAAAATAAGCGGCCGCGCCGGCTCCAGGTCATTGTGCCGGTACCACAGGTCGCGCTTCTCACGCTCGGTGGGCCGTTCGGAAAGAAGGCGCACCTGCTCGGCAAGACGCCGAAGAATGTCCCGGTCGCCGCCGGATACGATGATGGAGGCTTTGTCTACCGATGCGGACTGATTCTGCAACTGGGTCTGTATGTGTAGTTTTGTTTCCATTAGGAGTCTCCTTCTGTCCGAAGGGGTGACGCAGGTATGGCTTATACTCCCCGGGAATCTGCTATGCAAGCCCAATCGCCAATCACCCATCACCAATCACTCAATGGCCCGATGAACCGATGAGCCGATGAACCGATTCTCCAATTGGGCTACAATGACTCTGACCATGTCCACTCCTCAACTTGAACTCTTCGGCACGGACGGCATTCGAGGCGTAGCCGGGCAATATCCCCTGGACCCCGCGACCATTCTCAAGATCGGAAGCGCATTGGGAACGGTGCTCAAGAACTCCTCTCATCCCGCGCGCGTGGTGTTGGGAAAAGACACGCGCGAATCCAACGAGGCGATTTCCCGCGCCCTCGCGAACGGTCTCGCCTCCACCGGCGCGGAGGTGGTGGACGCGGGAATCATCACCACGCCGGGGGTGGCCTTCCTCACCCGCCGGCATGAATTTTCGGCCGGCGTTATGGTTTCCGCCTCGCACAATCCCTATCAGGACAATGGCATCAAGATTTTCACTTCAACCGGGACCAAGCTCGCGGCGGCCCAGGAATTGGAGATCGAGGCTCTGATCAAGACCCTGCCGGATCTGCCGGAAGCGGAGAACAGCGCCGCCCAGGTTATTCCGGGCTTGATGGAGGGATACCTGGAATATCTGGTCAGTCTGATTCCGGCAGGGCTCGACTTCTCCCCGTTTCGCCTGGTGGTGGACTGCGCCAATGGCGCGGCGAGCCGCGTGGCCCCGCTGCTGCTGGTGGGGTTGGGAATGACCCTGCACACGCTGAATGCGGAGCCCAATGGGCGCAACATCAACCTGGAATGCGGCTCACTCCATCCGCAGGGGATGGCGGAGGCCACGCGCGCCGCGGGCGCCGACCTGGGAGTGGCCTTCGACGGGGATGCTGACCGCGTCATTTTTGCCACCCGCGAGGGCCGCGTCGCCGACGGCGACCACGTCCTCTATGCTCTCGCCCCTTTTCTCGAGCGGCAGGGAAACCTGAAGGGGCATGCCGTGGTCGGCACGCTGATGACCAACCTGGCTTTGGAGCTGGCCCTGAGGGGACAGGGAATCGGGCTGAAACGCACCGCCGTGGGCGACAAGTATGTGCTGGAGGAAATGCTGAGGTCGGGAATTTCCCTGGGGGGAGAGGCGTCCGGGCATATCATCTTTTCGGACCTGTCGCTCGCCGGCGACGGCATGCTCACCCTGCTGGAAGTCCTGCGCCTGCTGGCAACGAGCGGGCAGACTTTCGGGGAGCTGCTGCGCGGCTACCAGCCTTTCCCGCAATTGATTCGCAACATTCGCGTGCGGGAAAAGCCGCCCCTGGAATTAATACCCAGCGTCGCGCAAGCTATCAGCGAGGGCTGTGTGGAGTTGGGCGAACGCGGCCGCGTTGTGGTACGCTACTCCGGTACTGAACCCCTGGCGCGCGTCATGGTGGAAGGCCCGGAAGCAGCCGCCGTGGAGGACCACACCACGCGCATCGCCGCCGCCATTGAGGAAGCGATCGGATCGGGCCATTGTATCATCGGGTCATCGGATCATTGAATCATTGGGCCATTTGGTGATTGGTGATTGAAAACTACAGATTCATGGCAACCGCTTGACCACTCGATCATCAAATGGCCCGATGATTCAATGATCCGATGACCCGATGCCTCGATTCTCTCTAGCAACCTTGGCGGAGGGGAGTTCATCCAACCGGCTGAAACGAACCCGCAGCAGAAAGAAGGCGCGTCATGAAAGCCATCATCCTTTCAGTCTTCATGCTGAGTTTTGCCCTGGCGGGTGCTGCCCAAACCCCGGGAGGGCCCGTGGCTCCACCGGCTCCCGCCGCGTCCGTGCCGCCTCCTGAAACAGTGGCTCCGGCCACTCCGGCGGCTCCGGCGACCAGCGTTCCGGCAGCCCCCGTAGAATCGCCCGCAGCGGTGGACAACTCGAAAATTGTGGTGCCCGCCGATACGGTCATCCCCATGATCCTCATCAACCCCATCAATACCAAATCAGCTTACGTCGGCGAGGCGATTTATTGTGAATCCATTTATCCCATCACCGTGCGGAACCACATCATTATTCCCAAAGGGAGCTCCATTCGGGGCACGGTGACGGAGGTGATTCGCCCGGGACGCGTCAAAGGGCGCGCCCAGTTGGGCCTGCGCTTTGATGAACTGATTCTTCCCAATGGGACCACCCGGCACTTGCGCGCCACGCTGGCGGGCATGGGCAGTGAGGGGGACGACAAGTTCAAACCCAAGGAAGGGCAGATTGAGGGGAGAGGATCGAAAGGCGAAGACGTGGGGAAAGTGGTGGGCACAACGCTTCCCGGCGCCGAACTCGGGACCATCGTGGGAGCCGCAAAGGGCGCGCCTCTGGAAGGGCTGGGCATTGGCAGCGCAGTGGGCGCGGCCACCGGCGTGGCCTGGATCCTGGCCTCGCGCGGCAAGGATATCGTGCTGCCCCACGGCACCAGCCTCGACCTTCAGCTCAGCCTGCCGGTGAATTTCGATCGCGAAGAGGTGGAACCACCCTCCCATTACGACTCAGGGCCGGAAATGCCCCGCCCCGAATATGGCCCGCGCAATTGATCGTGGGGATAAAGAATTGACCTCCGCTCTGCTCTCTCAGCGACAGAACGGGGCAAATGCAAACCAACCCTTAAGCGTTCAAGGGCGGGCCGGCGTTTTGGGAAACCGCGCGGCTAGACGTTCCCGGAAAGCGAAGACTCACCAAACACTACCGATTGCAGCCCTGTAATCTCAAACTTCTTCCGGCATCGGGGATTCTTGCACAGCATAAAGTCGTCGAGACGCGTCATGTAGGATTGCGCCTTGGCAAACTTGGCGCGATCACGTTCATCGGCATTTCCACGCAGCGCCTTTTTCTTCTTGCGCACTAACCAACGAACTTCATACGTGTCCGATTGCCGGCAGTGCATGCAGGAAAGGTTGGCAGGCTTCCGGGACTGGCTCTCGTCAAAAAAGTCTCGTTCATCCATAGGGGGAATATTCTAGCCCGAATCACCCGCGAAGGCCACTACGACCTTTGGGATTATCGTCGCCGTCATTTTGAGGGATCAGCACTGCCTTCAGGAGGGATCCAACCCTTGGCACCGCGATTGTCAGCACCAACCCGATAGACATGGGCCTGCACCTGCTTCTCGCCAAGGGTCTTTTGAATCAATTCCCCCACCGCGACTGTGTCGCCGCGTGTGAAAGCCAGCAGCGAGGGCCCTGCGCCGCTCAAACAGATGCCGAGCAGGTCAGGATGATTCAGAACCAGCACCTCCGGCAAACCGGGCACCAGATGAGACCGGAAGGGCTGGTGCCAGCGGTCGTCAAAGAAGCAGGGGTGCAATTCCGCCTTGCCGGAAAAGAGTTGCGCCGTCAGGACCGCGGCGCGCTGCAGGTTATGGACGGCGTCCGCGCGTGAATATTTGTCGGGCAAAACCTTGCGCGCTTCTTCGGTGGGCAGGGCGTAATCGGGCACCACCAGAACCAGTCCCAGCGGTTCGGGCACTGGGCATGAATAGCTCAGCACGCTGCCGGCGGATTCGACGGCCACTGTGAAACCGCCGTGCCATGCGGCGGCGACGTTGTCCGGGTGGCCTTCGCGCCGCGTGGCGAGCGACACGATTTCTTCGTCGAACAGCGTACGATCGGTAAGCCGGTAACTTGCCGCCAGTGCACCCACAATCGCCGCGGCGCTGGAACCCACTCCGGCGCCCACGGGAATCTGATTTTCAATTGCGAGCTCAAATCCGCGGGTTTTCCCCCAACCCCGCAGCGTCTCCCGCATAATCCGGGCGATAAGATTATCCGCGCCCTCACTCACGCGGTCGGCGTTCATTCCTTGGTAATGCACCACGATTTCGTCATCGGCGCGCGGCGCAACCCGGATGTCGAGGTAAAGGCCGAGGGCGATCGCGCCGCAGTCGAAAAGACATCCGAGGTTGGCGCCGGTGGCCGGCACGCGAACTGAAACGCGCTCACTCATGGGCAGATTCCGTCCCTGAAGGAATCAACATCATAAGCGACGCGAGGCGTAATCGGCAACGGCGGAAATGGGATGTGGTGTCTTGGTTTGATGTTGCAGCGGCGAGTTGATCAAAGATTGTCCGAATCGGGGGTTTCGCGCCAAAGCAAGATGGATATCCGGAAGAATGCCGAGTATGGCGGGTGATTCTCGACGGTAACAGGGCGTCAAAATGTCGCTTTTCCCGCTTCGACCTCGACTTTTTGCGCCTCTGCGGCTCCATCCGCTCTCGTGGACGGCGTACAGTTCCTGCCTGGACCTTCCGCCGCCCCTACAACAAAATAAGAGGCTAGCAAGCTAGACAAAGTCGGCGAGGCGGCTAGGGGGCCGGGGCCGGATCAGCGGCCATGGCCGGGCCTGCCTCCAAAACAAAAATCGCCGAGTCGGCGCGCAGGTTGGGAGCAAACCGCACGACGCTGCGCCGCCCGCGGCCAGAGGGGCGAAGGGGAATTTCCTGAAGGATATGGATGTGTGCCTTGCGGCAAAATTCGCGGAAGTCGATGATGGTGGTCAGGTGAATGTTGGAGGTCTCGTACCATTCGTGGGGCAGCTTGCCGGTCTTGGGCATGCGGCCATGGCGAAAGAGTTGCCAGCGCACCGGCCAGTGGGCAAAATTCGGGAAGCTCACGATGCAGCGCTTGCCCACGCGCGCCATTTCCCGGATCAGGAACAGGGGGCGATGGAGAACCTGAATGGTATTGGTCAGGATCACGTCGTCGATGGTTTTGTCGGGATAATTCGCCAATCCTTCGTCCAGGTCGCCGTGCTGAACGTTGAATAAACCCTTGGCGACGCATGCCTGGATGCAGGCTTCGGACAGTTCAATTCCCTCGGCCCGCACCTTTTTCCGGACTTTCAGGGCCAGCAGCAAATCGCCCTCGCCGCAGCCGAGATCGAGGACGCGCGAGCCCTCGGCGATAAGATCCATAATTACCAGGTGCTCCGGCAGCAGCCGCACCATTGTGCCCGCGTCATCGAGCCGGATGGGTTCGCCCGTATCGCCCATGGGTTAGGAAGCCCCCTTGCTTCCGTGGGTCAGGAAATTGGTGATGAGGGAAGTGAGTTGTCCCGATTCCAGAAGAAAGGCGTCGTGACCGTAATCCGTCTGAATTTCCGTGTAGATGGCTTCCGCGCCCACGCGCCGGCAGGCGCTGACAATTTCCTTCGATTGGTAGGAGGGGAAGAGCCAGTCGGATGAAAACGAGATCACCAGAAACTTGGCCTTCACCCGGGCGAACGCCTCTTCGAGTTTTCCGGAAGGCTGGGCGAGATCGAAGTAATCCATCGCTTTCGAAATATAAAGGTAGGAATTGGCGTCGAACCGGTCCACGAAGTGGTCGCCCTTGTAGCGCAAGTAGCTTTCCACCTGGAAATCCGTGCGAAAGTCGTACCCGTACTCGGTCTTATCCTGAAGCTTGCGGCCGAATTTCTGGTGCATGGATTTTTCGGAAAGGTAGGTGATGTGTCCAATCATGCGCGCAATGGCGAGGCCCCGCCGGGGGATGGGATGGCCGTAATAATCGCCTTCCCGCCAATGGGGATCCGACAGGATGGCCTGGCGTCCCACCTCATCGAAAGCGATCGATTGCGCCGAGAGCTTGCTGGTGGTGGCGATGGGGATGGCCAGCCGGATGCGCTCCGGGTAGCTGACCACCCACTGAAGCACCTGCATCCCGCCCATCGAGCCGCCCACCGCGCACAGCAACTGGTCTATTCCCAGGTGATCAATAAGCTCTCGCTGGGCATTAACCATGTCATGAATCGTCACCATGGGGAAAGAGAGGGCGTAAGGCCGCCCCGTCCCGGGGTCAATCGAGCTGGGGCCCGTCGAGCCTTTGCAGCCCCCGATACAGTTCGAACAAATCACAAAATATTTTTGCGTGTCGAAGGCTTTGCCGGGGCCAATCATGATATCCCACCAGCCGGGCTGGTGTTCGTGGGGATGATGGTACCCGGCGGCGTGGGCGTCGCCGGACAGGGCGTGAAGAATCAGAATGGCGTTGTCTTTAGCCGGGCTTAATTCGCCGTACGTCTCATAAGCCAGGGTAATAGGCCCGAAACTTCGTCCGCACTCGAGAAGCATCTCCTGGGGGGGGCGGGCGAAGGTGAGGGACTGGGCTTTAACGATTCCGACTGAACAGTTGTCGTCCATGGTAAATTAGGCTTTCAGCTATCAGCTTTCAGCAATCAGCTTGCGCGTTGGGGGGATGGGGAAACCCCCATAGGCGTTGAATTAAGCCCCCGATTGGCTTTAGAGCCCGCAGCGCGGGCGCGGTCCTATAGCCCACGGCGAGCCAGCCGTGGGTCAACGCGTCCCCCGCGGTATTCCCCGAGCCCCGTAGGGGCGACATCCGGTCGAAAGTCTACCTGATGGCGCCCCTACGGGGCTCACGAGGCAACTTATCGTGGCGGCGTTCCCACGGCTGGCTCGCCGTGGGCTACAGGACGGCGCCCGTTTCACGGGCTGAGAGCGGTGGCACCGCGTCTCCTATACCACAACGCCGCTTATTTTTTTCGCGCCTATACCCCCCGCCCTCTCCCACCCTGCGACAGAGGGGTCGGGGGTGAGGGGGTTCGGGTCACTCAATAATGGTGTAATCAGTAGTCCCAGCACCTGACACCTGACACCTGGCACCTGGCACCTGATACCTGACACCTTCCCTATCGCTGCGATGCTGCCAGCGCCTGGTCGATGTCCGCAAGGATGTCCTCAATGTTTTCGATGCCCACCGAAAGGCGAACAAAGTCTTCGGTGACGCCAGTGGCCAGTTGCTCTTCCGCGGTCAATTGCTGATGAGTGGTGCTGGCCGGATGGATGACCAGAGTTTTGGCGTCTCCGAGATTGGCCAGATGGGAGAGCAGGCCGAGCGAGTTGATGAACTTGATTCCCGCCTGCAATCCGCCTTTGATGCCGAAACCGAGAATGGCCCCGAACCCGTGCTGCATATATTTCTTGGCCAGCGCGTGGGTGGGGTGGCTCGCCAGGCCGGGATAATTCACCCAATTCACCGCGGAGTGCGACTCGAGGAATTGGGCCACCTTCAGGGCGTTATCGCAATGCCGCTGAACCCGCAAAGAGAGGGTTTCAACGCCTTGCAGAATCAGGAAAGCGTTGAAGGGACTCAGGGCCGGGCCGATGTCGCGAAGTAGTTGCACGCGCACCTTGATCATATAGGCGAGCGGCCCAAAGGTCTCCACAAACTTGAGATGGTGATAGCTCGGATCGGGCTCGACCAGTTCCGGGAACTTCCCGTTCGCCCAATTGAACTTTCCCGAATCCACGATGATCCCGCCAATGGAATTCCCATGGCCGCCGAGAAACTTGGTCATGGAATGAACCACGATGTCAGCCCCCCACTCAAACGGACGGCACAGGTAAGGTGTGGCCACGGTGTTATCAAGGATCAGGGGAACGCCCGCGTCGTGCGCGATCTTGGCGACGGCCTCGATGTCGAGCATGTCATTCTTGGGATTGCCCAGCGTCTCCGCGTAAACCAGGCGCGTCTTGGGGGTGATGGCGCGCTTGAAATTGTCGGGGTCGCCCGGATCGACAAACGCGGTTTCAATCCCCAGCTTGGGCAGGGTGTAATGAAAGAGGTTGTAGGTGCCGCCGTAAAGGCTGGCGGAGGAAACGATCTGGTCGCCAGCGCTGGCGATGTTGAGAATGGCCAGGGTTTCCGCGGCCTGGCCGGAGGCGGCCACCAGCGCCGCCACTCCACCTTCAAGTGCGGCCACGCGCTGCTCCAGCACATCCCAGGTGGGATTCATAATGCGCGAGTAGATATTGCCGAATTCCTTCAGGGCAAAAAGATTGGCAGCGTGCGTGGTGTCCTTAAAGACAAAAGACGTGGTTTGATAAATGGGAACGGCGCGCGCTCCCGTGGTGGGATCGGGCTTCTGTCCGCCATGCAATGCCAGGGTGTCAAATCCGGGTTTCCTGTCCAAAATTGCCTCCTCATGAAGTTGATGAGCGATCAGCGATCAGCTTTCAGCTATCAGCGATCAGCTTAACGGCCCGCTGATGGATTCTGTTGGACCGAGTCATTCTACAGATTGTTGCAGAATTGAGTGACAAAGACCCCCTCACCCCCGCCCCTCTCCCCCAAGGGGGCGAGGGCGTAAATTCAACCTAACTCTCCCCTCGCCCCCTTGGGGGAGAGGGGCGGGGGTGAGGGGGTTCATCCATCACTGTCTTCTGCAAAACTGAATAAGTGTTCATAGGCCTGCGGCGCACCGAAGGCCACAAGTCCTGGCTGATCGCTGACCGCTGATAGCTGATAGCTTGCAGCTAAACCGCCGCCGCCGCGTTCAGGAACTGCTCCTCAAATTCCTCCAGCTTGGGCCGGATCAAAGCGCTCTCGGGAATGCGCCCCTGGAGCGCGCCGATGGTCTTGAGCCCGTTGCCGGTGATGGCGAGAACCGTGGATTCCTCAGGGTTCAGAAGTCCCTGGCGGACCAGTTTACGCGCCACGGCGACGGTCACTCCGCCCGCGGTTTCGGTGAAGATGCCTTCCGTTTCCCCGAGCAGGCGAATGCCTTCCACAATCTCGTCATCGGTCACATCCTCGCCCGCGCCGCCGCTGCCCAGGATGGCTTTGACCGCATAGATGCCGTCCGCGGGGTTGCCGATGGCGAGCGACTTGGCAATCGTATGGGGCTTCTGCGGATCAATTTCCGTTGTTCCGCGCTTGGCGGCGCTGGAGATGGGTGAGCATCCCGTCGCCTGCGCGCCAAAGAAGCGCGTGGTCACCGGCTTGACCCACGCAAGTTTTTTCAATTCCTCAAAGGCCTTGTTGACCTTGGTGATCAACGACCCTCCGGCCATGGGAATGACAATGTTTTGGGGCAGGCGCCAGCCGAGTTGCTCGGCAATTTCGTACCCGACGGTCTTCGACCCTTCGGAATAGTAGGAGCGCAGGTTGACGTTGACAATGCCCCACGCGTGCTTCTGCGCAATTTCCGAGCAGAGGCGGTTGACTTGATCGTAATTGCCCTGCACGCGCACCAGGTTGGCCCCGTAAACCTGCGTGGCGATGATTTTCTCGATTTCCAGTTCGGCGGGAACGAAGATGAACGACTTGAATCCGCTGGCCGCCGCCTGCGCCGCCACGGCGTTGGCAAGGTTCCCGGTGGACGAACAGCCCACCGTGTCAAAGCCGAATTCGTGCGCCTTGGAAAGGGCCACCGCCACCACGCGGTCCTTGAAGGAGAGCGTGGGGTGATTGACGGAATCGTTCTTGATATAAAGTTCGCGGATCCCCAGCACGCGCGCCAAGCGGGGCGCCGCCACCAGCGGGGTGAATCCGGTTTGATGGCCCGTGTAAGGTTCCCCCGCGAGCGGGAGCAATTCCTTATAACGCCACATGGTGGGTGGACGCGACACAAGATCTTCGCGCCTTAAATCCGACCAGAGCTTGCCGTAGTCGTACACCACTTCCAGCGGAGCCCAACACTCTTCACAGGCTGCCAGGGGTTCGAGCGGATAGGTGCGCTCACATTCCCGGCATTTCAAATGAATTGCGTAACTCACAAATCCTCCTGCTCGTGCCGTTGTATCGCCGGGCTTCGGCCCGGCACTTGCCGCCCTCAAGGGCGGCTCTACTCCTGTGTTCATCTTCACGGCCGGTAATTGTCAGGGGGATATAATCAGAAGTTCGTAAAGAGGCATAAACTGAAAAACCTCTTCCGAAGTAAGAAGAGGCTTTATTGCAGGTCCCACGGCCCCCTCTCATCTCCCCCATACCGGGTAGGAATTGGCACCTGACCTCCGATTTTTAATCGGAGCGGTTGTCGTGGCGTCTTCGGGCCCTTCCCTCGGCCACTCTAGATGAGATTCAGGGTTACTGAATCAGATATTTAATTGTCGCCTGACATCGTACAAAGAACGCAATGCGCGTGTCAATGGTTTTTACACACCCTGTAAACGCTTTCTCAAGAGGTGAAAAATACTTGATCGCCGGCAATTTTATTTCGCGGCCAGTGGGGGCAGTTTGCGCGGGGGTGGCGGCACAATGGCCAGGGCGGGCTTAGGTGTCGTGCGACGGCAAGGGAGGGACAGTTGGCTCGAGTTGCCTGATCAACTCGGGAATGCGGTCGGTGGCCACTCTCCAAACAAGTGAGTCATCGATTTCGCCATATTCATGCGCCAGAATATTGCGTTGTGCAACGATTTGCCGCCAGGGAATCTCAGGGTGCGCGGCCTGAAACCCGCGCGATACCCTACTTGCAGCCTCGCCGATAATCTCGATGTGCCTTTCAACCGCCCCGCGAAGCATCCTATCGGATTTGTATTCCTCAAAGGAGTGCGGCAGGACGAAATTCTGGATCGCCCGCGCAGCGTCCAACATGTCCCACAAGTATGCGGCGTCTTTTGCTTCAGGCGGCATACAATGTCTCGCGGCTCTTGAGGATCTCGTGCCGGCGGAAGGGATTACGCAGGGACTGGATCGAGAGGAGGTCCACATCGCGGCCGAATATCTCACGAAGCTCGGCAATCATGTCCACCCAATCGTACAGACTCCATTGAGCATCCTTAGCGAAGCTGACCAACACGTCAACATCGCTGTCAGGGCGGAAGTCGTCCCGAAGGACCGAGCCGAAGACCGAAAATTCAGCGATTTTCCACCTTCGGCAGAAATCGCCCACACGTTCCTTGGGAATCGGAATGTTGCCCTGGCCCATATCCACACTCACCTTGCTGATATCCGAGAGTAACACTAACGCCCCAAAATGAAAACGGGCTCGCGGATGCCTTCATATTGGGCAGAAATGTGAGGAACAGTCTGTAAGAAACGGGGGTGGCCGCGCAAAGGAACTCTTGTCGGAATAGCGCTAACGGTCGCCGGGACTTAGTTCGCCTTTCCCCCGGGCAGTTTGCGTGGGGGGGGCGGCACGATGGCGAGGGGCAGGCGGGCGAAAGCCACTCGCTCGACGGCCGGGTCGAGCACATTCACTTGCAGGATGTAAGTTCCCCGGGGAAATTTCTCCAGCGGAATCTGCACGAAGTAGGAAGCTCTTTGCTCCGTCGCCTTCTCCAGCTTTCCGGGGAAGGGCCCAGCCTCCGCGAATTTTCTTCCCCGGCGGAAAAAGACAAGCGCCACCGTGGGTGGAGTGGCGGGCCCCGTGGACGCTACATTCTTTCCCGCATAGGATTCCAGAAAAACCGTCAGCATCTGGCTGGTGCGGAAAACGCGCGTCACACTGGGCAAAACCGAGCGGTTCCCGACTTCGAGCGGCGAGTTCCTGTCGCGGTTCACGTGGGCGCGGTCCAGGTCATCAGAGGTTTTCACTTCGTTGGACACGATGACGGAGCTCAGGCCCAGGCCCGTATCGGGAACATCGGGAATCACCAGAGGCGCCTCAAAGGTTCCGATTTTGCCGCTTTCGTTTTCGCGCACCACCGCTTTCAAACTGTATTTTCCCGGGGGCAGGGTGACTTCACCCTCGTAGAAAAGGTTGCTGCCGATGATTTCGTCATAGGTGTCATTGGTCATGCGCACGGGCAGGGTATCGCGCAGGCCGCCCGCCACGTGGTTCTGGGCGTCGGTGATTTTCCAGGCAAAATCGAATTCGGTTTCATGCTTCCCGGATTTCTTCATGAAGGCCACCTGCGAGCCGGGAATTTTGGCGGCGAGGATGACGGTGAATTTCTTGTCGGGGCGGCGGAAGTACGCCGCCTCCACCACAAAGGGCAGGTCCACAAAAGGCACGTCCAAATCCATCACCTGCTGAAGCTGATTCTCCTTTTCGCCGCGCGTGAATTGGCGGAAATTCTTGGGAGCGAAGTAGCCGGGGCGCGCCTGCACCTTCAAACCCGGCCGCGCCACCTCCACACGAATATGCCGGAAGCGGCCATCGTCGTGCGTGTTGGCGGGTGAATATCCGATCAGGTAATAGCTGGAATTTTCTTTCTGAACTTCTTCGAAGGCGGGGGAGAAGTCGTTCAAATCGTAAAAGGTCCTTCCTCCCGTGTCGGTGGCGAGCGCCGCCAGCGTCTCGCGGCTGCCTTGCAGGGAGGAAATCTGCGAAGCCACTGCCGAGCCGGAATAGATGGCCGTGGCGGAGGGGCTGGAAGCGCTGGCATCCCCGCCCGGGGGGAGGGCGGCAAGCCCCCGCGCGTCCATGGTGTAAAGCGAAACGTCGGCTTGATTGGCCGCGTCGGTGGCCGCCCGCAACGTCGCCTGGTTTTCCTGCCCGGTGCGGGTGATGCCGCTGGAGAAGTGAATCACGCTCTTCCGTCCCGGCACGCTGCGCAGCATGGTGGCCAGCGATTCGATGGCGGCCAGCTTCTCGTCCGTGTTGAAGATGTTGAACTCGGTTTCATCCGGAGTGAAGGCGTCGGAGAGGTCCTGGGTGATGATCTCCATGCCATTGGCGTCGCTCCCGCCCGCTTCCCCAATCGTCCCTTGCGTGGCCAGGGTGGATGATTCCTCCCCCACCAGAATCGCGCGCAGGGCCTTTCTGAGGGAGTCGCGGTTGTTGGTGAAATCCTGAGTCACTCGCAGGCTGGACGAGTAGGTGACCACGGCGATCAGGTCCGCCGGGGTCATGCGGTTGGTCACGAAATCCCCTGAAGCCTTGAGCGCGCGCATCAGCTCGTCGGGTTGCATCGAACTCAAGTCAAAGAAAAAGACCAACAGGCGGTGGTCCTGGAGCACCTGTTCGGCATTGACCTCGGGGGGAAGCTTGGCGAGGTCAATCACCTTGGCCGCCTCATTGCCACCCGTGGCCTGCGCCAACTTCTCCACATCCTCCAGGCTGAAATCCACGATCTTTTGCGGCACACCATCTTCGGTAACGCGAAAATCCGATTGCTTCAGGTCGGTAACGGGCTTGCCGGACCGGTCATAGACGCGCACGTCCACCAGCACCTCGTTGGTGGTGGCGCGCAGGACGAAGGGCTGTTGCGGGCTTTTGGAGACCCCGGTCGCGGGCTTCTCCTGGGCGAGAAAGGCAGTGGGCAGATGGGCAGCCAGGCAAAAGGCAAGAACTACACCACCAAGACACCAAGGCACCAAGGCAAAGCCTGAAGGTAGAAAGCGAAAGACTCCCACTTCCCCACCTTGTGTTCTTCTTTGTGCCTTGGTGTCTTGGTGGTGCATTTTTGGATTCCGAATTTCAAAGGCCTCTGGCTAGAAATTAAAGCGCAAAGCAAGGGTTATCGCTCGCAACGCGCTGACGCCCGTCACCCAGCCAAAATTCTCCGCGTTGATGTTGGAGGCCACATTCGTGTAGTTCGGGTGATTGAAGATGTTGTTGGCGTTAATGCTGAATCGCGCCCGCATGTTCTTTTCCCGCGAGAAGGTGAAGAAGCGGCCGAGCGACATATTAAAGTTCACCATGCCCGGGCCGGTGATGGTGTTCCGTCCCGCGGTGCCGAGTTGGCCGGCGGCGGGAAGGGCAAAGGCTGCTGTGTTGAACCATCCTTCCGTTTCCCGATCGGAGCGCGGCAATTCTACGGCGAGGCCGGTGACGTCGGCGCGCTCGGAAGCGAACACGCCCGATCCATTATTGTTGGACTCGTTTCCGCCCACCTGCGCCGTGAACGGCGAACCGGATTGCACGGTGGTGATGCCGCTAATTTGCCAGTTGCCGATCATGCGCGCCGCCATGCCGCCGCGGTTGAGGAAATGGCGCTCCTCCCCGAAGGGAAATTCATAGGTGTCGTTCACCACCAGCTTGTTGCGGACGTCGAAGTTGGAAAGGGCGCGTTCGGCATGCAGATCAAAGCTGTCCTGCGGCACATTGTGCCCGGTGCCGCCCACGCTGGCCGCGTCGTCAATGGATTTGGACCAGGTGTAGTAGCCGCTCATGGAAAAACCGCCATGGAACTGCCGCCGCAAGGTAACCTGGAGCCCGTTATAGATCGATGCGGCGCCGGAGGTTTCATAGAGAAACTGCTGGACGCCGGGGATGGAGGTCTGCTGCGAACCGGAAGCGCTGGGGTTCAGGCTGTCGGGCGAAAGCAGCAGATCGAGCTTGGTCCCCTTGGTGCCCACATAGCCGACCGAAAGGATGACATTGCGAAAGAGTTCGTCTTCCATGACGAAGTTCCAGCTCTGCGCGTAAGGGCGGCGAAAATTCGTGTCCGCCGCATAGGTATTGGAAATGGTGTTGGCGGATTGCACCGGGAAGCCATCCTGGAGGGTCAACAGCTGCTCGGCGTTGGCGGTGAGCGTGGAGGCTTTGGCGAAAGGCGGCTGGTCCACCATATTGGTGACCATGCGCGAGTAAATGCTGCCATCGTAAAAAACCCCGTATCCGCTGCGGATGACCAGGTGATGCTGCGTCCAGGGGCGGTAGGCAATTCCCACGCGCGGCGAAAAATTATGCGCATCGCTGTGAATGAGCGACGGCGGCAACGCGCCGGAGTCCTGGCCCGTTACCACCGTGGGCGTGGTGAAGCCGGGCCCGAAGGACAAGTCCGACAGGTGCCCGTATTTTTCCGAGAGGGGCAGATAGTACTCGTAGCGGACGCCGTAATTGAACGTCCAGTGCGCTCCCGCCCGCCAGTCATCTTGAAAGAAGGCCGTCGTGACCCAGGTGCGCAGATAATTGCTGGCCACCCCGTAGCGCACCGAGGTGGTCTGCGGGAGGCCGAGCAGGAAGTCGGCAAAGTCATAGCCGGTGCCGGCCACCGGATACCCATTGCTGAAATTGCTGGTGCTGTAGCCGGTAAAGCTGAAGGTGCCGCGCGCATTGGGATCGGTTTCGGTGTTTTGCTCGACGCGCCGCAATTCCCCACCCATGTGGATGTTGTGCTTTCCATGGTTCCAGATCAAGGTATCGTTGGTGCGAAAAGTCTGGGGGCGGGAGATCGAGGGGAGCGGAAGGTTCAGCCCTCCGAAATTAGTAAAACCAATCGCCGGGACACCCCAATCAAAGGGACTGGTTGATACCCCGGTAATTCCCAGCTCCCCGGCAATGTCCTGCTGGAAGGCAAAGGCGTTCAGCAAAGAGCTTCGCTGGCGATTGAAATTCACGTTGAAGCTGTTGACCAAGCGCGGGCTGAAGGTGTGGGATTCGCCCACACTCACGTTCTGGCCCAGCACGGTGGTGTGCGAGGTCAGGTCGGGGAAACTGGCCACCGATTGGCTGCGCGCCGAGTTGAGGTAATACATGACGTTCAGGCTGTTCTTGGAATTAATCTGCTCGCCAATACGCCCCATCACCCGGTCGTTGGAAGTGGGCAGGGGCTTCTGCAAATGGAAATTCTGCACCTCGCCGGGCAGGTTGGGCAGGGGAATATATTGCAGCAGGCCGGTCGAGGCGGAATTAAGGCACTCGGTGGGGAGGATGTTTCCCGTGAAGCCCGGGCAATTGGGGAGGGCGCTGGAATAGGGATGATAGAGGGTCGGCACCGTGCCCGCGAAGGGTCCGGAGGCAATGACCGTGTCGGAAAAATTCCCCTGGCGCTCGTCCGCGGTGGGAACCGTGGAAAAGCTGTCAAGCCCCGTCCTGCCGCGCATAAAATTGTAGCTGGCGAACCAGCTCGTCTTATTGCCGCCGCGATAGACGTGAGGGATCACCAGCGGACCGCCCAGGGAAAATCCGAAATTTTCCGAATAGGAGGGAATTTGCGGCGACTCGGCCACATTCAAAGGATAGGGATGCGCATCGAATGCCGAGTTGGTGTACTGCTCGGTAAAATTGCCGCGAATGCGGTTCACCGCGGCGCGATTGCGGGACCAGCCGCGGGCTCCGCCGCCACCCCCGCCGAATCCGCCCCCGCCTCCGCCGCCTCCAAAGCCACCGCCCCCACCCCCGGCGGGTCCGCCACCCCCGCCAAAGGGGCTTCCGGAGCCGCCGCCAGGACCTCCTCCAAAGCCGCCCATGCCTCCCCCGCGCCCGCCGCGTCCGCCACCAAACCCTCCTCCCGGCGTCGCCGCTTCGCCCATGCCCCCTCCCAGCAGGAAGGAATTGTTGGCGCTCGTGGAGGAGTCGGTCTCTTCAGGTGCCGCCTCGGGAGAAGCTGGGGCCTCCGCGCCATTGCCCTCGGCAATGCGCAGCGTTGCTCCAAGCCCACCGGTGGCTTCTTCTTCGGGATTTTGAGAGCTACTGGCACGATTACGACTTCCGCCCGGCAATGTTGGACGATTGCCCGCCGGACGCGCCACAGCCTGCGCGTGTTGCGAAGCCCCTCCGTCCGGCAATGCGACCACCAGCGCCACATTGACCTTCAGCGTCTTGTCGGAAGTTACGGGTACCGGCTCGCGAGAATCAGCCCGGAAGCCCACTAATGAAACGTCTAATCGATAATTTCCAGGATTCAAGCCTGTGAAAGTGTAGTTGCCCGCTTCGTCAGTCCAGGTCTCCTTGCGTTCTCCGGTTTGCGGATTGGTAATCTGCACAGTCGCGCCGGGCACAGAAATTCCCCCCGGGCCGCGCACGTGCCCGGTCAGCGTTCCCGCCGCCGGCGCGGTGGCTTGGCCCAGCAAGAGATTGGCGCCTAAGAGTCCCCAGCCCAGAAGCATGCACAAGGGCTTAGCGCATTTTGTAAAATTTGTTAACGCCACGCGTCTGTAACTCCGCTGAACATCAGAGCTTACAAGGAATGTTTACGTTTATCAACAAAGGCAGGTTACAGGTAACCGCACCTGCCTGGGGGACGTCAAAAACTCCCGGAGGCATCTATGTCAAGAAAAGTCTTGCTCAGTATTACGGCATTACTGGCCTTAGGCCTTGCCGGCGCTGTGGCCGCGCAGCAAAGCTCCCCAACTCAGGGACAAAATGAGCCACATCGAAGGATGGGCGGCCCCCCGCCAGTGCTGGGCACCATCACTTCCGTGGGAGTCGATCGCTTTGAAATCAAGAAGCCGGATGGAACCACACAGACCGTAATGGTAAACGACCAAACTCATTTCCGCCAGCGGCAGGAAGGACAACCGCAGCCTCAGGAACTCGCGCTGGAAGATCTGAAAGTTGGTGACCACGTCGCTGTACGCGGCACCCCCAACGGTGCCAAGCAATTTACCGCGGAGAGCGTCAACCGAATCACCGAGGAACAGTTCCAGCGATTCCAAAGTGGCGGCGGGCCGGGAGGGCCGGGCGAAGGCGGCGGCAATGGCCCGGGCGGCAATTGGGGTCCTGGTGGGCGCGGAGGCATGGAAGGCACACGCGCGGGCGGCGAAATTACTGCGATTAACGGCAACCAGATAACCGTCAATGGCCGCCGCGGTCAGAGGGTTATCGTAATCAATGACCAGACCAAGTTCAGCAAGGAAGGCCAGACCATCACCTTGAAGGACCTCAAAGTGGGTGACCATATTTTTGCCATGGGCAATGAAGCCAACGGCCAATTCGTAGCCACAGAGGTGCGGTCGGGACACATGGGTGGGGGAGGGCGCGGAGGCTGGCAAGGTCCCCAAAACCAGAATTAAGTGACCGGCTCATCGGGCAACCGGGGCGTTTGAAATTTGTCATAGGGATGGGGGAAAACCGGGGAGCGTTTAATGGGCGTAAATAGACGAGCGGCACCCAATGTTTCATCAGGCGCCGCTCGTTGTCAAACCTTAAACTGCTTGATCCTTACCGCCGTGCTTTATTAGTCTACGCTGGTCACAACCGTCGTACCCGGGCAGGATCCCGCCGGCAGTGCGAAGGGGCTTACGTAGGTCCCCGTCTGCTCAAAGTCAAACAAGCATTCGGTGTTGAGATCCGCCTCTTCCGCCGCCGAGGCCGCGACGCTCGCCGAGGACGCTGCCGCTGCCGCTACCGACTCTGCCGCGTTGGCCGCCGAGGTTGCCGCGTTGGCCGCCGCGATGGCTGCTTCCGCGTTGGAGTTGGCATCACCCGCACGGCTCATGGAGATTCCCGCGAGGATGGCGGCCGCACCGGCTGCGCCCAAAATCGCAATGTGCCACGCGGTCTCACCGGTGTCGCCCCAGTTGGCGTTTCCACCATTGCTGGCAGTCTTGGGGGATAGAACAATCGTCTGTCCCTGCGCCACGTTCTTGGAAGCGCCGTTTCCGTCCACTTGCAAGGCGCCGTCCTTGGCCGTCACAATCACCGACCCGTTCAACATGGCAACTTCACCCAGGGTCTTGAATCCACCCGCCGGGGTGATGGAAAAGTTGGCCGCCTTCACGCGCACTGCCGATCCGTTCGTGGGGTGAAGCATCGATACACTTCCCTGGCTCAGCAGGACAGTGACTTGATTCGAATCCCGCAAGAAGGAGGCAACCGTGTTGCGCCCGAAAATGACCCGGCTATTGTTGCCTACAGCGACTACGGCTACGCCGTCTCGAACCTGAAGACTGTCGCCGCTGAAAATGGTTGTGTTGGGCAAGAGCGACTGGCCACCTACGGTTGCGTTCATACTGCCAGCCACTGAGCCGATCACGGCGGAACCAGCCAGGGCCGGAACCGTTGCAACCGCTCCCGTCAGGAGAGCAAAGAGCGTCAGTCGTAATGCTGTATTCTTCATCGTCATCGGGAAATGCTCCTTTTTGTTGGATTACGGAAGCGAATTGCACTCCCCCAACCCAGGGTGCGCTGTTTTGATCATGTCCAAATCAAACTGATGGAACTATTATAGAAGTCTTAGATTTATTGTCAAGAGTTGATTCGAACTTTCGATGGCCCGACGGGTCGATGGCCCGATAGATCAACGGCCCATCGGCAAAATCCTCTTGACCCACCGGCGCGCTTGGCGAAAACTGGACAGCGGGGAAGCATTGATTCATGGCTGAGCATTCTGCGCGCACTGCCGATGTGCTGATCATTGGCGGCGGGATCATCGGTTGTTCCATCGCCTGGCGGCTGGCGCAGGCGGGGATGAAGGTTACTCTCCTTGACCGATCCGAACCCGGCAGCGAAGCCAGTTCCGCTGCGGCGGGCATGCTGGCGCCACTGGGGGAGATGGTGGAGCCCCGGCCTTTTTCGGAGTTGTGCGTCGCCAGCCGCAGTCTTTATCCGCGCTTTGCAGCCGAAATTGAGGAGTCCAGCGGCCATCATACCGGTTATCGCAGCGACGGCGCCCTGCTGGTGGCGCTTGACGAAAAGATGGAGGAAGAACTCGCGGCAGTCCACCGCGCGCAGACCGCCCAGGGCTTTGCACTCTATCCCATGACGGCGGCGGAGGTTCGTAACCGCGATACGGGACTTTCGACAGAGTTTCGCAGCGGGCTCTTTATTCCCGGGGATCACTGGGTTGACAACGAGCGGCTGATGCGCGCCCTGCTGGTCGCCTGCCAACGCGCGGGGGTGCGGGTGGAATCGGGGTGCACGGTGCGCGAGTTCCGGAGCAGGAGCGGCCGCATCGAAAGCGTTGCCGCCGGCAACGATGCCAGCTTTACGGCCAAAACGTACGTCCTGGCGGCGGGAAGCTGGTCAGGCAAGTTGGCCGCAGGGCTGGGGATCCCCTTACCGGTCACTCCCTGCTGTGGACAGATGATGGAATTCGAGGTGGAGCGCGAGTTGCCGTTCGTGGTGCGCTCGGGGATTCACTACCTGGTGCCACGCCCGCAGCGGCGCCTGCTGGTGGGAACGACGGCGGAATACATCGGCTTTGAAAAGGCAGTGACTGCCCGGGGACTGCACTCCATTCTCGAAGGCGCCCTGCGCCTGACGCCGATGTTGAGTGAGTTCCGCTTCCTGCGGGCGTGGGCAGGACTACGGCCCGACACTTCAGACCACCTGCCGATTTTGGGTTATGGAGAGATTGAAAACCTGGTCTTTGCCACCGGCCACTTCCGCAACGGCATCCTGCTAGCGCCGATCACGGCGGAAATCCTTGCTGACATCATTCTGAAAGGCACCACTTCCCGGCCGCTGGAAGCCTACCGCCCCACGCGGTTCAAGAAATCAGGAGATCTGGTGATCGGGTGATCGGATGAATAAAAGGCAGGCTGACCTTGGCAAGCCCTTGTTCTCACGATCACCCGATCATCCGATTAATTGATGAGCGGTTCTTTCACGTCTTCGTCTTCAGGGAACGGGGGCTGATGGGACCTTTCCAGCGAGCGGGCAAAGGCCTCCACGATGTCGGGATCGAATTGCGTACCCCGGCAGCGGCGCAACTCTTCCATCGCCGCATCGACGCTGCGCTCGGGCTTGTAGCGCGCGGAAACCATGGTGTCGTAGCAATCGGCCACGGTGATAATCCGAGCCCCCAGCGGAATCTCCTCGCCCTTCAGATTGTCCGGATAGCCTGTCCCATCGACCATCTCATGATGGTGCCGCACCATTCCTCGAATCCGTTCGATGGCCTTCACCTTGAGGGGCTCGAGGATTCTGGCGCCCAGAGGCGCGTGGGTCTTCATCAGTTCGTATTCCTCTAAGGTCAAACGCGCCGGCTTGTGGATGAGAGCCTCCGGCACGCCGATCTTGCCGATATCGTGAAGGATGCCGCCCAGACGAACCTCTTCAACTTGGGCATCGGGAAGTCCGAGTTGCCGGGCGATCTGAGCCGCGAACATGGACACTGACTTCGAATGATCCTGGGTACGATGATCCTTGGCATCAATAGCAAAAGCCAGCGCGGTGACGGTATCCAGTAAAGAAGGAGCATCAGGCTTGCCCCTCAGCGTGACGTTCTGAAAGAGTTCCTGGTAATGCTCGAATGCCTCCGGTCCCGTGGAGAACGACATGCGCTTCATGGTGACGCCCAGGGCAGCCTCCAACAAATTGCGTTCCCAGTCGGCCTGGGGGGAGGCAATGGTAAGGGACGCTACTCGCACGCGATTGCCCTGCTCATGTTTGGCTAAGTACATGCCGTAATCGGCCACGCGCAGGATTTCCTCCTGGGTCGGGCCGTGCACCGGAAATGTTGCGATTCCGAAGCTGGCGGTCACGCGGTGCGCGGCCAGATAGCGGTCCGCTTCAATGCTCGCGCGCAGACGCTTAGCCAGAATCTCCGCCTCCTCGGTGCGCGTCTCCGGCAGCATGATGGCAAACTCATCGCCCCCGTAGCGCGCGACGATGTTGGATTGTCGCACCCGGTCATTCAGCAGATGAGCCACCGCGGTCAGGACTTTGTCGCCTTCCAGATGGCCGTGCCGGTCGTTAACCTGCTTAAACCCATCCAGGTCGATCATGATCACCGAGAACACATGGCCGGAACGCGTCGAGCGGCGCCATTCGCGATCCAGCGCTTCCATGAAGAAACGGTGGGTTTTCAACCCCGTCAGCCCGTCGGTTATGGCCTGCTCCAGGGCATGTTGATAGGCGTGGGCATTGTGCAGGGCAATGGCCAGTTGGTCGGCCAGGGTTCGCAGGGTAAGCACATCCTGCTGCGAAAAGGCGTAAGCATGGCGGCTCTCCAGGCTCAGAACCCCCAGCAAGTCCTCGCGGTACTTCAAGGGAAGGCTCAGGGCTGACCGGATGCCCGGATGAAGGGCGACATATCGAGGCTCTTGCACCACGGAGTTGGCCAGCACCGGCTCGCCGGAATCTGCCGCCACCCCGGAAAGGCCTTCTCCCAGGCGAATGCGGCGGCCGAGCAGATCCGGCCCGTACCCCGCTTCCGCCTCCACCACCAATTCTTCGCTCACCGGGTCCTTCATCTCGATCCGCGCCAGGTCGTAGCCAAAGGCGTTGCGCACCTGCCGGCAAATGTAGGGGAGCAACTCTTGCGGGTTCAAAACCGAGTTGGCTTTGCGTCCCAGTTCGTTGAGCAAAGCCAGGTGGCTCGAGCGCCGCTGTTCCTTTTTGAAGAGGCGGGCGTTCTCCACGGCGCCGGCAGCCTCTTGCGCCAGCACTTGCACCAGTTCAAACTGGGATTTATTGATCACATATTCGCGCTCCATATCGGCCAGCGACAGCACTCCCATCGCACCATCGGAAAAATGGAGGGGCACCCCGCACCAGGTTTTGATCTGCGGATTCATGGGCGCCAAACCCAACTGCCGCGCCACTCCTTGAACGTTGCTGGGGACCAGAAGCGGCTGGCGGCTGCGCTGCACATAGACCGCCAGCGAACTCGCCGGCCCGCCTTGCAGGGTGCCCTGTGGCCCGGAATTCTCAAAAGGCACCACAACCTCCAGCGGCCCTTCCGGGGTGTCCTGCAAGGCCAACCCGAAGTTCGTACTGCCGATCAATCCTCGCAATTCCCGGCGCAGGATTTCCATCTGGGCGTTCATATCAAAAGTGGCGCGCATCGCTTCGCCAACGCGGTGAAGGATTCTCAACTCTTCGTCGCGCCGATTCGCCGCGCAGTTGAGCGACCAGTTCTCGACCGCCACACTCACCTGGCTGCCAATCGCCAGCGCCACGCGCAGTTCCTGGGGCTCAAAGCTCCGGGTTCGCCGGAAACCGAGGACCAGAGCGCCATAAGCCTTGTCGTGAACCTGCAACCCAACCACAATAATCGTCCGCAGTCCTTCGTCCTTCAGCACGTCGCGAAATTCCTGGAAGACGGGGTCGCGCTGCGACGCCGCCCAAACCTCCGAGCGGCGCAAATCCGGAAAGATCATCAGGGCGCCCCAGCGCTCGCCCGCGCTCAGCAGGTAGTGGCGGAGCGGATCGCGGCCCAGGGCCTTCGCTCCCTGCGGAGAAACCCCGCGCATGCTCCAGTGGACCTTTCCCTCATCATCCTGCGCATGAAGCAACACGCAACCCTCTTCCGCGTCGAGCATCTCCAATGCGCCACGCAGCGAATGATCGGCCATCTGCTGGGGGTCGCGACAATCGGAAAGTTCTTTGCTGAAGAAGTGGAGGCTGGAAAACCAGAAGACTTCGGTGTTGCGGCGCAGCCTTTTGCCCCGCCCGCGCAGGTAGGGGGCAAGGAACCCCGCCAGCACAAGCGCAATCGCCAGGGCGGGGAGAAAAAACGCAAACCCCGGCCCCCAAAAATAGTTGCCCATCGCAGTCACTCCAGGCGAGGAGGCGCGACACCGCCCCCTGAAGAGGAACTCCACCTAACCTCTTGCTTCCCATCGACTGGCGCTAACTCGAGGGGCACTGAGGGGAATCTATTTGTGCTAAACCGGCCGAAAAGTTTCCCCAAACTTCCGGCCTTGTCACTATCCCTTGCTCGGACTATACGCCACCCCATCACGACCGTCAACAGGTGTTTCATGAAAGTGTTGTAGATTTGAAATATTAGTTATATAGTTAACTAAGCCTTGCAGGCCCTTTCTTGGCAGGCGTAAAGGGATGGGCAGGAGTCCTCTTCGTTTACTCCCCCGATCCCTCGGTCAGGGTCAGCAGCGCTTTTTGGACAAGCTGCAACTCCTCAAGAAGGCGGGAGCATTGGGGAGGTGTTAAGAGCAGGGATCCCACCGCCGGGGAGACTTCTTCAATCACCGCCAGCAGACGTTCCGCACCCATCAGGGTGGCGCTTTCCACAGTGGGAGTAAAGTCCTCCCGCCGGAAAGTGGAGAGGTTGTTTGACCAGTTTTGCAGCGCCATAACGGCTTCGTCAACTTGCATGGCGAAATTCCGGGCGATCTTCCGGTATGTTTCCGGGCTCAGGGAGTACCGACTGATCACATCCCGCGAAGGCATCAAAATGGATTTTTCCTGTCCAAAGATCTTGGTCACCCTTTCGATTACGGAGGCGGGCCTGATCGGCTTCAGAATATATTCTTTACAACCCAGCGCCACCGCCCGGCTGACGGTTTCCGCGTCATCGCGCACCGTGGTGACAATCGTGGGGAGATTTCTCCAGGTCTTATGCGCCCGCATAGCCTGGAGAAGATCCAGTCCGCTCGCCTCCGGCATCATGATGTCGGTGATCACGCCCTGAATGTCGGAATTGGATCTCAACAACTCTAACGCCTCCGAACCGTTACGCGCCAGGACCACCGAATGGCCGGCGCGGGTAAGAATCCCCGTCATGAGGGTAGCGGTCACCGCATTGTCTTCTGCCACCAGGATCTTCATACTCGTGGGCCTCAAGGGAATTGGCAAGAGGAATCAAAGACCTCCTGGACGTTACCGGGGCAGGTGCTCCTTAAGCAGCCTTCTTCTCAACCTTGCGCAGTTCGGGCTCCAGTTGATGAAGAGCCGTCTCCAGGCTTGCCACGGCGGCATCGGCGCCCTCCAGCTTGCCCTCCCTGCCCATCAGCTCCAGGGTGCGCGCGGCATCAAACGCCTGGGATGCGGCGATATCCCCCACGGAACCCTTAAGGGTATGCGCGGCGCGCTCCAGCAGGGGGGCATTACGTTGTTCAGCCGCCTGGCGAACGCCTTCCAGGAGTTTGGGGTATTCCTGAAGAAACATTTCGATAATCTCGCTCCCCAGGGACTCATCGCCTTCCAGGCGGTCCAGGAAATTTAACTTGTCAAATATCATCAGCAAGGGATCCTCCTCGGCGGCATTTGCCGTCGCCGGGTTTGTTACTCGTTGCAGGGTTTCATATAAAGCGCTGGGCTGGACGGGCTTGGGAAGACAAGCATCCATCCCGGCGGCTCCGCATGCCGCCTCTTCGCCGGGGGTGGGATTGGCGGCGAGAGCGATTAGGGGTAGGCGTCCGCCGTTCCTTCGCTCGATCTCCCGGATGGTCCGGGCAACTTCCAGTCCGTCCATGTGCGCCAGCTCCGTATCCACCAACACGGCATCAAACCCCTGCGAACCCGCGTCCTGGACAGCGCCGATAACCTCCTGGCCATCACTGGCCACAAAAACCTGGTGACCGCGCTTCTCCAGCAAGTGGGTCACCAGTGCCTGCGTAACCTCATTGCTCTCCGCCAACAAGATGCGCAGCGAGCGGCCGAAATCCTGCAAGAAGGCAGAGATCTGCGCAGGGGAATTCCCGGCCGCAGAAGTTTCCAGCGCCTTGACCATGACCTTGACCAGGTCTGCTTCCCAGACTGGCTTGGGGCAATGGTCCACAATGCCCAACGCGCGACAACGGGCGGCGTCCCACCCGGCGGCGGTGGGAGGAAGGAGAATGAGGATGGGAGCCTGAAACCCCGGAATGCGGCGTGCCTGCTCTGCCAGGGCAAATCCGTCGCCGTCCGGAATCTGCGCATCAAACAATGCCAGGCGGAAAGGTGAAGCGGAGTTCTGCGCCTCGCCAATTGCCGCCAGGGCTGCCCTGCCGTCCGCCACCACCGTGGGAACCATTCCCCGATGGCGCAACATTTCGGCCACAATTTCCCGAGTGGCCGGGTGGTCATCCACGATCAACACCGGAATGCCGCGCAGGAGCAGATTCGCGTCGTTCTGGGGAGGATTTGCCTCCTCCGCGGACAAACCCAGGCGCAAGGTAACGTGGAATGTGCTTCCCCGGCCCGGTCCGCTATCCACCCAAATGGACCCTCCCATCATGCGCACCAATTCCGAGCAAATGGCCAGTCCCAGCCCCGCGCCTTCGAAGCGGCGGGTGGACGAACCATCCACCTGTGTGAAGGCTTCGAAGATCAATTCGGTCTTGTCGTGGGGAATTCCCACCCCGGTGTCCGCCACCGTGATGTTCAGAGCGGCGTCCTTTTCCGTTGGCGATTCAACCCAGGCGCGCACCACCACTTCCCCGCGCTCCGTGAACTTGATGGCATTTTCAACCAGGTTCACCAGGATCTGCTTCAGGCGCACCGGATCGCCCAACAGGGGAGAGGGGATGGAGGGTTCGAGCGCGCATGCCATTTCCAGGCCTTTGCGATAAGCCTGGGGGGCCAGGGGGCGCAGGGCTTCCTCCACGACGCCCGCCAGATGAAAAGGCGTGGCCTCCAATTCCAATTTTCCGGCCTCGATTTTGGAGAAATCCAAAATGCGGTTGATGAGATCCAGCAGGGAGTTCGCCGAGGACTCGACCAGCTCGAGGTAGTGGCGTTGCTCGGCATCGAGGTCCGTGGCGAGGGCCAGCTCGGTCATGCCGATCACCGCGTTCATGGGTGTCCGCAGCTCATGGCTCATATTGGCAAGAAATTCGCTCTTGGCGCGATTGGCGTCCTCGGCAGCCTCCATGGCGCGATGGGTCGCAACCTCCACTTGCTTGCGCTCGGTGATGTCCTGCACGAGTTCGGCGATGCGGACCACCTTCCCCTCCGCGTCACGAATCGGGAAGGCGCGATCCCATACCCAACGCACGGTTCGATTGGGGCGTACCACACGGTATTCCCACTCGCCCCGGCTGCGATTGGGGACTTCCAGGCTGGCCGCGATGACCGGCCGGTCATCAGGATGGATGCCGGCCAGGAACGAACGGGGACTTTCGTACAAACTCTCGCAGCTCCTGCCCCAGACCCTTTCATAGGCGGGGCTGACGTAGAAGACCTTGTTCAGGTTGGGATCGAAGAGCAGGAGAACCTCTTCCACGTTCTCGGCCAACTGCCGGAAGCGCTCTTCGCTCTCCTGCAACATTTCCTCGGCAAGTTTGCGCTCGGTGATGTCTTCCACAATCCCGTCGTAATAGAGAATCTGGTTTCCTTCTCCGCAAATGGCGTGGGCGCTCTCCCGGACGAATATTGCCGACCCATCCCGCCTTGTCCAAACCGTCTCCAGGCCTTCAACTTGCCCATCCCGCGCCATCAGGTCATGGAAGCAATGCCGGGGATAAGCCGGCTCAAATCCCTGCTCTTCCAGGTTGCGGCTGGCCATCTCGTCCAGGTTCTCATAGCCCAACATTTTCACCAGCGCGGGGTTTGCCAGCAGGATCTTGCCGGCGGGAGTGGTGCGGTAAATGCCCACGGTGGCGTTTTCGAAGAGGCTCCGGTAGCGCTCTCTGCTGGCCTTGAGCGCGTCTTCGGCCAGCCGCAGGTCCGTGATCTCACGAGTGATTCCCCACGCGCGAACGAGCCTGCCGTCCTGAACCACCGGCAATTCCGTCCTCAAAAGATAATGGGGGTTGCCCGCCGGATCGGTGATCGTGAATTGCACGGTGCGAGTTTGAAATTTGCCTTCCGCCGCCGAGAAGAAAGTGTTGAGCCGTTCCGGGTCCCCGTCCGGAATCCACTCTCTCAGACGTTTCCCGATGATATCTTCCGCCTTGTTGAACCCCAGTTGGCGCGCCAGAGCGTCATTGCATTCGGCCATGTAGCCGAATTGCAGAATCTGCTCCACCAACTCTTCTTCGGGCAAATCCACGGGGATGGGGTGGTCAAGTTCGATCCGCCAGACCGCTTCGATGGAGCGCCCTATAAACTCGCGATAGCGCTGCTCGCTGTCCCGCAGGGCGGCCTCCGCCCGTTTCCGTTCTGTAATGTCCTGCTTGATGGCGATGAAGTGGGTGACTGCTCCGGCCTCGTCCCGAACCGGGGTTATGGTCATTTCCTCTTCGTAGCAGGCGCCATCCTTGCGGTGGTTGGTAAGCTCCCCGTGCCAGACGTTCCCCTCCTGGACCGTATCCCACATTTCTTTATAGAAATCCTTGGAGTGCTTGCCCGACTTCAACACGCGGGGATTCTGCCCTATGGCTTCCTGCGACGGATACCCGGTCAACCGGGAAAAACCGGGATTGACCCAGAGGATTTTGCCCTCCCGGTCAGTGATGACAAGGGCGTTGTCGGCGGCTTCCAGCGCCGCGGATTGCAGGCGCAACCGCGCCTCGAAATTGCGACGTTCGGTGATGTCGCGGGCGAATCCGCAAGCAAACTCTTTGCCCCCGAATTGCACGTAGGTGATGACGAGCTCAACAGGAAACGTGCTCCCGTCTTTGCGCCGGTGCGCCGACTCAAACGAGAAAAAGCCCCGGCTGCGAAGGCATTCCCACAAGTGCTGGAGGGTCTCGGGACAGGCGGCTGGAATCACCTCGTGAATCGCCTTGCCAATCAATTCCTCCCGCTCGTAACCGAGATCCTTGCAGCCGGCGTCATTAACGTAAATGATCCGGTTGTCGACGTCGGTCCAGTAGGCGCCGTCGTAATGGACATCGATGGAATGCTTGAGCAGGGCGAAATCCTCTTCGGCGCGCTTGCGGGCGGTAATATCAATAAAACTCTCCAGCAGATGCTGGCGCCCGCCCATGACCACGTGCACCACCGTCTTGATGATCGTGCGCTTCTCACCGGAAACGGTCAGGAGAACGCGCTCGGAATTGTCCACCTGCTGGCCCAAATCGGAAACCGGGCAACGCCCTCGTTCCGCCGGACAGATGAACTTGTGGCATTCGACGCCCACCACCAGATCGCGCGGCGCCCCAATTAACTCCAGCGCCACACGGTTGACGTCCACGATCCGGTGCGTTTCAGGATCGATAATGACGATGCCGGTCTGCACCGAATCGACGATGGCCTGGAGCCGGGATTGGCTCTCCTGTAAGGCCTGCTCCGTTTGCTTGCGCTCAGTGATGTCCGAAACCAGGCCTTGCAGGTAATGAACCCCGTCACTTTCATAAGCGCCCACCGCCCGGGCTCGCGCCCAGATCCATCTTCCGTCTTTGTGACGCGTGCGATACTCCACCTCGCGCGGTTGACGCTCCCGGAAAGCCGCATCCACGGCCGCCTTCAACTCCCCCAGGTCGTTGGGATAAACCCTCTGGAAGAAAGCCTCCAGGCCTCCCGTGCAGAGTTCCTCCGCGGTGTATCCACTGAAACTTTCGATGTTGGGGGTGATGAAAACAATACGTCCGCGGGAATCGATCGTCCAGACCACATCGGGTATGTTGCAGACAATGGAACGGTATTTCTCCTCACTCTGCCGGAGTGCCGCCTCGGTTTGCAGGCGCTCCGAGACGTCACGGGCGATGGAGGAACTTCCCACCACTTCCCCGCGGGCATTTCTGAGGGGCGCCATGCTGAGCGCGACGGGAATCCACCGCCCGCCTTTCGTCACCCGCATCGTCTCGAAATGGGTGATGGTCTTCCCTTGCCCGATCTGCTCGACCAGGTGGTGTATTTCGTCCAGATGGTCGGGGGGCGCGAGAAGGGACACGTGCTTCCCCAATACCTCTTCGGCGCGATATCCGTACAGAACCTCGGCGCCACGATTCCAACTGGCGAGGATGCCCTGGGGTGTAACACTGGTGATGGCGTCGTTGGATGACTCCACGATGGCGGCCAATTGCGCGCGAGTTTGCTCCGCTTGCTTGCGGGCCGAGACATCCTGCCCCGTGGACACATAGTGGGTAATTTCGCCGGACGGGCGGCAAACCGGCGTTATGGTCATTTCCTCATCGTAGAAGGTTCCGTCCTTCCGCCGATTAATGATTTCGCCCCGCCAAACCCGTCCCGCCTGGAGCGTATCCCGAATCTCGCGGTAAAACGCCGCGTCATGTTTCCCGGAATAGAGCAGGTGGGGGGTCTTGCCGACCACTTCCCCCAGGCTGTAGCCCGACATGGCCGTAAACGCCGGGTTGACCCATAAGATGGTATGGTGATGATCAGTGATGACGATTCCGAGGGCGGCCTCCTCCAGCGCCGCCGCCTGCAAGCGTACCTGCTGTTCCACCTGCCTCCGTTCCGTAACATTGCGGGCGATCCCCTGCACCGCCACCGCCTTGCCATCGTCGTAAAGCAGGCGGCCACGAACTTCCACCGCCACGCGCGCCCCGCGCTTGGTGATCAGTTCCAGTTCCGCTTCTCCCGGCGCTTCCCCTTCCCGGGCTCTGCCCATGGCCCGGCGCACGACCTGATGGTATTCAGGAGCGATGACTTCCCCAATATTCATGCGCAGCAGTTCCGGCCGCGTGTAACCCAGGGTCCTGACTAGCGTGTTGTTCACGGTGAGGAAGTTTCCCTCGAGGTCACGCGTAAAAACCATGTCGATGGCGTTTTCCAGCAGATCACGGTAACGCTCCGTAAGCGCTGCCTCACGCCGCAGCCATTCGCGAATCTCCCCCGTCTTCGAGTGCACTTGCCTGCGCAGGATCATCACCCACGCCGCCGTCACCAGCATCATGGCGCCCAGCAACCCCAGCGCCCAGAACTCCCGCTGCGCGTTCCACCAGGGAGCTTTCTCAAGCACCTCGACGTCCGCGGGGGAGCGGACAAGCAGGCGGAACGCCGGGGCGGCTCCTTTTTCGTTCGTCAACTCCTGGCACACGCCGGTAATTCGCACGCGGCTGCCGACTTCCAGGCGGGGGATGGCCTCCCGGGGTTCCTTCCCCAGCATGCGAGCCTGGAAGGCAACCCGGCCCGACCCCACCACTAGGGCGGGAGCAGAGCCTTGCAAGATCAACTCAAATATCCGGCCTTCCACCCGCACCAGGGAATTGTAGTAGTTCCCTTGCAGGGCCTCCCCGACTGAGATATCCACCGGGGCGGGCGGCGGGCCGCTTGCGAGTTTGCGGAACCCGGCATCTTCCAGCACTTGGGAACCCCCGCCCAATGTGGGAAATCCCCAAACTTCCACGGCATCACCGGGTTGGACGGTGGTCGGCTGGGAAGTTTCCACTTCCAGGTTATCCGTCGCGTCCTTGATGTACAGCGAGGTGAAGGGCCTCTGCAAAGTCACGATTCCGCGAATCTTCACCCGGTGGCCGGAGGTGGTTCGCGCGCTCAGCCGGGCGAGGTCGCGAATCGATTCCACCGGCGGAGTCTCCGCCGTAGGCGTTCCCGGCTCCACGACGCGGACCGAATCCATGCCTTGAACGTAGATGACAATTCCGATGAGCTGGTGATTGGGGTTGAAGATCCCCCCGCATGCACCTTGAACCTGGATTTGAGAATCCAGCAGGGTTGTCGGCGCGCCCGGGGGGTACTTCGGCACGGCCACCTGCACCCGGCCGAGGCCCACGGCGAGCGAAAGGATTAGCCGCTTCGAAGGCTCTTCGACCTGGACGGAATGGACAATCCCTGAGATTTCAACCCAATGGCTGTCCTGCTGCCCCAAGGCCAAATCCTCATAGCGGGGACGGCGCGGCACGGGCAGCGGCGCCCGCCCGAGCACGCGAATCTGCGGCTTTTCGATCTGATTTGTGAACCACCCGTGGCCCGTGATTCCCGCAACTTCCACGAGGTCGCCGGCGCTGAGACCCAGGTTCTCTTCGGGCGCCTCGACATAAATCCCGTCCGTGGAATCCTGGATGAAGAACACCCTTTTGCCGAGTCGAGACAAAGAGTCGCCGTAGAAGAGAACCACTCCGCGAACTCGCACCGGACGCCCTTGTCCGGCTTCCTCGACCGAGAGGGCGTGAATGTCGCTGATCCGGGTCAGAACGGGGGGGAGGAAGGCTCCGCGCGGGCATGCCTTGACTGCCCCCACACCTCTCCCCATCCCACCGACACGAGTAGGCAGGAGAGAACGATAAGCCGGCTTGGTGCGGATCGGGCTTTCATGGCAGCAGATGAGCTTCCCTGCTTCTTCGCTTCCGACCTGCTGGGCTTCCGGAGTCGAATCACCACCCGCCCGAATGGGGGCTTCCAGACGAGTCCCGGCAGATTTCGACGCTCCTCAAAGGATCTCGAGCCTGACGGGAGGCTCCTGGCTGCGCGGCGAGAGTTCCCCCTCAGGCCTAGCTTGACTTCATCTATACTTTCGGCAGTTTGCGGGGGAACTTGATGGAGATTTGAAGGGGTGGGGGTAGCACAGGCACTCCTGCCTGCGTCCGGGCCGAACTTATGCGTAGCATGCAGGGCACACAGGCAGGAGTGCCGGCGCTACCCGTCGTCCCGGTGCCCGGTCTGGTAATGCGCCCGGAGCAGGTCGCCGCCGAAATCGCCGGTCAGGTCGCGCCACACGGAGTGGATGTGGTTGGCGCTATCCTGCGTGTCGTCGAGTTCGATCAGGAAGGCAGGCGCGTGCACGCGGTAATAGTGGGGATCGCCGGGTTGGATGCCGCCTGCCCAGGCGAAGTGGACGTTGCGTCCGGCCTGATCGAACTGGTCCATGCGCCGCGCCGCGAGGTCGTCCGGCACATTGCGGGCGTACAGTTCCACCAAGGCGTGCAGCGCGTCGAACTGCCCGTTGGTCATCTCCACAGCCGGAAGTCCCGAAGGCTGCCCGCGCAGCGCCGCCTGCCTGCTGGCTGCGGTCAAGATTTCGCTATAGGCCTCCGCATGGACGATGGCGATCTTCTGCTGAGGCTCATCCAGCGCGTGAATCACCGCGAACCCCAGGTCGTCCTCGCCGGCGAGCGTGCGCAAACCCTGGCGCGGGCCCTGCCGCACCTCGGCAGGGTTTGCGCCGAAGAAACTCGGCGCGTCCACCACCTGGCCGCCCGCCACGGTATAGTTCTGGCTCAGGTGATGCCCCTCCACGCGCCAGCCCCAGGTTCCCGCGTCGGATGGCGTGCCGAACACCGTAAAGTGATACTTCTCCGGATTGCGCCGCTCGCCGCTATCGTTCTCGAGCACCCGCAGCACGTCTTCCAGGCTCATGATGGTGACGGCCTTGATGTAGCCGGTCTGGCTCAGTCCCGCCGCCAGCAGCGCGCTCGCCAGGTGCCTCTGGGTGGGGCTCATTTCGCCGAGGGTCAGCCCTTTGCGCTCCTTGGGGATGTAGTGCCAATTGAAGCGCTCTTCGTCACTGAACGGGAACGTGGCCTTGGCGCGCTGGTCCGGGCCGAGTGCGGCGAGAAAGCGCTTGGCGGTCTCCGTCATCACCGAAACCGAGGGAAAGTGGTGGTGAACGCTTCCCCCGCCACCCTGACCGCCGCCTTTAACAGTGTGGCCCATCGTGGCCGCCATAAACCCTCCGCCCTGATCATGGTGACCCGCCGCGCCCGCCACCAGACCGCCGCCCAGGACCGAGGCGGACATTCCCAGAAACGAACGCCGTTTAACCTGACACATCATCTCCCCCTTCCCAACTGTTCCCGGCCGCGGGAATTACCCCACCGGCTTCATTCTCACCAGCACTTCCATCGTGGCGCCCTGCGCCCCAGCAGTATACACTGGCCAAGTCCCGTCGCTGCGATCGAGTGTGGCCCCTGGCGTGAGAAGCTGCACGAAGATCCCGGAACCAGCAAGAGTATTTCGCGCGGAGGCGCCAAGGCGCAGAGGTCGAAGAGGAAACGAAGGTGTTGTTCATTGGGTTTCTCTGCGTCTCCGCGTCTCGGTGCGAGCAAGTCCCTGCCCCGTGCTGCTGGGCCCGGCCCGCGCGACCAGCTTCTCGCCATGGAGCGCAGGAGGAGGCGCAAAAATCGTCACTAAGTCATTTATTATCATAAAGTCATCCGGAAAATATCATAACTCATTTTTTTTCATCAACTTATCCTGAGCAATTTTTTCGTCCCTTTGTTTTCAGTAACTCATCCGGAGCACTCTTCATTTTTAACATCTTTTTGTGTGGGTTAATTTCGAGAGCGCTTTGGGGATCGGGGAGGTTTTCGTGGAGCCGGCCGTAATGCGCATGGCCTTCATCGCACTTCTAGCCTATATCTTTTGGCTCGTTCTGTCAAGAAATAAAATGTCCCGTTGCGGGCCCGACTACGATCTCACTATTCCCCGGGGTACACAAATTCGGGGCTTGTGACCTGAGCAGGCGCTGCGCCGGACTCTAGGCTTTCTTCGCTTTGCCATATGTCGACTACAATACGCAACCGTGCCCCGGGAGGAATGCCGAAAATATCAGGATCAAATATAAAGGTGAAGCAACCCCGAAACGAACCCCGGTCCCGTGGTGGAATCAGTTGTCCGGGAACGGACAGGAGGCTACTGCCCCCGAGGGATGCGGCGCCCCGGACCTCCGCCTTGCGCCATCCTTCGGGAGTCTTTTTCTCGAGATGGGTTCCACGCGTGCAGAGGAACTTTCTTCCCGACTCGCCCGTTCCACAATAAGGCACGAACAACGGATCGTTACTTGACCTTAACCAGAGCTCTGCAACGAAAAGTGTTCGAGTTCCCAACACAGAGATTTGGGGCGGTCGGTGGGGCTCCTTTTGCCCTGACAGCGACGCCACCAGGGCAAATAACATGCACACCACAAAAACCATTGTTCCTCGCGTGATCATACGTTTGTCCTCCCAAGCCGGCGGGCGGCCCGACGGGTCGCGGCGATCTCCCGCGGGGATGTTCTCTTCCGGCCCCTGCATGGAAGAACCGCAGGGCCGGAGTGCGGGCACTTCATTGCAATACCGTAATTTCTTGTTTTCTTGACACGCGTGTCCCAAGAAAGTTCACGTGGTTGGCCGTAAGCTGCTAATTCGCCAAAGGTAAGCAGTGAAGATGAGTTTTGTCGATTTCAATTTTTCGCTTCCGTTTTGGCATCATTCTACTGTTATCCAGCCTTTGCAGGAGGCGGTAGATGAATCTTGGCCGGACCGTTTTCGCTCAGTTGTTAGACTACCTTCCGAGTTATCAGTTTCAGGTTTGCGTCGACCGCTACCAGGGCGACCGCTATGTCAAAAACTTCTCCTGCTGGGATCAGTTCCTTTGTCTGGTCTTTGCTCAACTCACTTATCGCGACAGCTTGCGCGATATCGAAGCGTGTCTCCGCACCCAGCAGTCCAAGCTCTACCACATGGGCTGGCGGGGACGCATTTGTCGCAACACGCTGGCGCACGCCAACGAAGTTCGCGACTGGCGAATTTACGCCGACTTTGCGCACGTCCTGATTGGCATCGCCCGAGAACTCTACCGCGACGAATCTTTCGCTGTCGACTTGTCCGCGGCCGTTTACGTGCTCGATTCCACCAGCATCGATTTGTGTTTGTCGCTGTTCCCCTGGGCCGCCTTTCGCCACCGCCGCAGTGCACTCAAGATGCACACCCTGCTGGATCTGCGGGGCATCATTCCGACCAATGTTTACCTGAGCGGCGGCCACCTTCACGATGTCAACTTTCTGGACCAACTCGGATTGGAGGCCGGCGCCTTTTACTTGTTCGATCGCGCTTACGTGGACTTCGCCCGTCTTTATGGATTTACTCAAGCCTGCGCCTTCTTCATCACGCGCGCCAAAAAGAACTATCAGTTCAAGCGCCACTCCTCGCGCCCCGTCGACCGCTCCACCGGCGTGCGCTGCGATCAGACGGTGCGGCTGAGCGGACCGTTAACCTCCCGTCGTTACCCCGCCCCGCTGCGTCGCGTCGCCTATTTCGACGCCGAGAAGGATTTGCGACTGGTATTCCTCACCAACCATTTTCTCCTGCCCGCCCTGACCATTGCCCAACTCTATCGTCAACGCTGGCAGGTCGAATTGTTCTTCCGCTGGATCAAACAGCACCTGCGCATCAAGACCTTTTACGGCACTTCGGAGAACGCCGTCAAGACTCAGGTGTGGGTGGCGCTCTCCGTTTACGTCCTGGTGGCGATGGTCAAAAGGCGGCTCGGGCTCGACCTGAGCCTCTACCAGATTCTCCAAATTCTCAGCGTCACCAGTTTCGAAAAAAGCCCGATTTTACAGGGGTTCTCCGATTTCAACGATGGGCCAGAAGATGCCGATCCCTGTATCCAACTGAGCCTGTTTGACTTGTAATGGGACACGCGTGTTTTCTTGACAAGCCTCTCGCCGCCGGGTGTAGGGGTCGCCGCGGCGACCGTTCGGCCTCTTATGTAGCGCCGACCTTGAGGTCGGCGCGTGCCGACCTCAAGGTCAGCGCTACAATTTTCTTGCGGTTCCGCCGCCTTGCGTTACCGTCAATTCACCGAAATGGACACGGTGCCGAGCGTCTGCATAGTGGAGACTCCCGCGCCACTCGCCTGGATGGTTATACTGACCACGACGGGCGTGGGGGGTGAGGGTGACGGAGACGAGCCTCCGCCGCCACCGCAGCTTGACGCGCCCAGGATAAGCCACGTCAAGCTGATCAGGATGGCCGTGCAAGCGGCGAACCGCCCTCTACCCCGGCACCATCTCATCGTCACCATCCATCCCACTGCCAGCGTGAAAATTAAAAGCCAGAGTGTGCCGAAGCGGCCCGGGGGATGCGGCCATTGCCAGGGTGGGGCAGGCGGGGAGGCCGCGGGCATGCTGTTGACCTGTACGGTGAGCGTGTCCGACACGCTGCCATTGGCCGGCAGTGTAGGTGCGGAAGGATTGAAGGCGCAAGTCGTCCCGCTCGGCAGACCCGCGCATTGCAAGTTTACCGTGCCCGCAGCCCCATTTTGGGAATTGACCGTGACCGTGAAGTTGGCGGATTGCCCCACCGTTATGCTTGCCGAAGTGGGAGAGACGCTGCCGCTCAGACCTGGCGGCACTTGCACCTGGACTGTGGCCGATACGGTGTGGGTGAGCGAACCGCTGGTGGCGGTAACCGAGAACGGGTAATTGCCCGCCGCCACAGTGGAGCTGACCTGCACAGTCAGCGTGTCCGACATGCTGGCGTTGGAAGTCAGTGTCGGCGAGGCAGGATTGAAACCACACGTCGCGCCACTGGGGAGATTCGAACATTGCAGGCTCACTCCCCCCGTCAACCCATCTTTCGAATCGAGGGTGAGCCCAAAATTGGTGGATTGCCCGGCCGTCACAGCTGCAGAGGTGGGATTAATGCCGAGGGTGAAGTCCGGCGATACTTGCACCACCAGGGTGGCCGTGGCGCTGCGTGTCAGGGTTCCGCTCCTACCGCTCACCTTAAAGAGGTAGCTACCCGCCGCCACATTGTCGGTGGCGATATTGAGGGTCACCGGAGAGGGGTTCGCGCCCATGATGCCAATCCCCGAGGTTGCCGAGGCGCCCGAAGGCAAGCCGGATAGGGTCACATTCACCTGCCCCGCGAAGTTATTGATGGGATTGACGGTGAGATTGTAAGTTGCGGTTCCCGTTGTGGGCGCCGTTTGCGAGGCCGGGGTTATGATGATTGCGAAGTCCCCGATTTGAAGGGTGGCAGTGGCTTGGCTGGTAACCGTGCCGCCGGTCGCAACCACGGTAAAGGGGTAATTTCCGCCCACGCCCGCGGAGGTGGTGGCGACCACGAGGGTCGAGGTGATTTCGTCCCCGGCAGGCAAGAGTGCGGTGGGCGAACCGAACTGGCAGGTTGCCCAGGTGGGCAAACCCGTGCATGAAAACTTGACGGTGGTTGAGTATCCGCTGATGGAAAACACCTGCACGCCATAGTCGGTGGTGGTCTCGGAGGGCAGAATCGTTTGGGGGAAGTTTGCCAGCAATAATTGGAATCCCACCGGAACAGCACTACTGGCCTCCCATCCGTAGGTGGTGGACGTCTGGGTCCCCAGCGTGGCCTGGAGAGAGAATACGTGTTGGGTATTGAACGCGCTTCCCATGCGCACGGGAACGTCCGCGCTGACACTGCCTGCGGGTATCGAGACGCTGGCGGGAATGCTGATGGCGGGGTCGCTGGCCGTAAGTTGAATCGCGGTGCTGGTGCTCGAGGGGACGGCGATGGTCACCTGGGCGGTATCCGTTGAGCCGACGATAGGTGTGGTTTCCAGGCCAATTTGAAGGGATGGTCCCACCGTCGCCGGGATCACATGAAATGACGAACCGTATCCTGCCAAAAGGATCAGGTCGGCTTTGCCGTCGCCATTCAGATCGGCCGCGAGCTGGGGGACAAGGTACTCATTGAAATTGGACGTATTGTAGGTGGGGGTAAAGGTGCCATCGCCGTTTCCCGTCATGATCTGCACATAGGATGGCTGGGCAAAGGCAGGTGAGTCATATCCCGGCACAGCTTGAATTGCCGCAATATCCAGATTGCCGTCGCCGTTGAAATCCGCGAGCATTACACCCGGACTTTGAGTGAAAAGCGAAGCCAGATTACCCGTATAGGGCTGGTAGGTGTTGGTCAGCTTAAAGGACCCATCGGTTTGGCCCAGGTAAATGGCATACTGGAGAGGAATGCCGTCCGCCAGGGTGTTGAGAGGTTCCACGATCTCCACGATATCGGGAATTCCATCGTTATTTAGGTCACCGACCGCCATGGCCCCGAAATTTGGCAACACTACTTTCCCTGCCGCAAAGGTGCCGTCGCCGTTACCGAGAAACTCATAGACGTCATTTCCTTGAGTGCCTTCCCCCGTACTGCCCATCTGTGCCAACACGTCCAGCTTCCCGTCACCGTTAAAATCGCCCACCCACACCTGAACGGGGTAATTACTTGCCGCCGACGGATTAAAAGTGGTTGTGTAGCCGGAGGTAAAGGTCCCGTCCCCATTCCCGAGAAAAACGCTGAGTGTCGACGTCCATGTTCTCTGGGAGGTAAATACGTTCTCCACGGTTACGAAGTCCAGCTTGCCATCGCGGTTGAAATCTCCGACGCCCAGCAAGCCCTGTGCCCCGGCAGGGGTCGTCAATGGCATGGGAGAGAAAGTTCCATCCCCGTTGTTTTTTGCAAAGGCAAGATAAGGTGCGCCCGAGGTGTACTGCTGGCCCTGGCCTATGGACAGAAAATCGGGGCGTCCCGTGTTCCTGAAATTCCCCAAGGCAAAGTCCCCCGCAAAGTATGACTCATTCAACACCTCGGAGCGAATGGGGGTTGAGAAATTTCCCGTACCATCATTGAGAAGAACGGTCAGGTTGTAAGCGCCCACGTTCAAGGGGGGGTTGGCGAGCAATACCAGGTCCGATTTGCCATCTCCATTGACATCCGCTACCTTAAACTCCGTGGCGGGGATATTGGTCGCGCCTTGGGTGGCGCCGTTTTGATATCCGAAGTAAATGCCGTCCGGCGCCCCAAAGCCTCCCGTGCCATCGTTGACAAAAATGGAAACCGAATCGGTGTCCTAGCTGGCGGTAATGACGTCCGGATATCCGTCAACTTTAAGATCCGCGATTGCCAGGGCATACATCGAGGGGCTCCCCCGATAAACTTTGGCGTTGCTGAAATTTCCCTTCCCATCCCCGAGAAGCACTGAAACCACATTGCCCGGCTGGTACCCATAGATTGTCGAATCCAACAAAATGACGCTGGAGGTGACAATGTCCAGCTTGCCGTCGCCGTTGACGTCGGCGAGGGCCAGTCCGCCGGCAACATCTCCGGTGCCGAATTGAACCAAATTGCCCTGATTCTGAAATGTTCCATCACAGTTTCCCAGGAACAAGGTGGCATTGCCATAGGTGTCGGAATCCACCACGTCGGGACATCCATCGCCGTTGACGTCGCCCAGCGCCACGTTGGTAATAAACCTTTCCCCGGCATTGGTATCGACCGATTGGGTAATCTTAAACGTTCCGTCCTTTTGGTTAAGGTAGGAGTAAACGGTGGGGTAAAGCGCAATTCCACTCGACATATCATTCACGATGACGTCCGGATATCCATCGCCATTCAGATCGGCGACGACCATACTCACGGGGTCGTAGGGGCCAAAAAAAATGGGTGGCAGGGAGGGCGCGAAAGTAGGCGGGCCAAACGTGCCCGAACCATCGCCGGGAAGTACCGCCAGTTCACCCGCTTGCGGATTGTCCGCTACCCCCACCAGAATGTCCTGATGGCCATCCTGATTGAATTGCCCCACCGCCAAACAGAGGGGAGCCCCCGGAACGAAGTAGGGCGTCTCATAGCCGAAGGTTCCATCGCCATTCCCCAGCAGCACGGCCACGTCTGCGCTGTCGGCCTCCGCAACTACTAAATCAAGGATGCCGATGCCGCGCAGATCGGCAGCGACTACCGCGACGGGGGCCGTTCCCTGAAGGGGAATGATGGTGGGATTTTGGGCGGTGCCGTCACCATTCCCTAAATACACCCAGAGGGAGTTAGCCCCCCCATTAGCCACGACCCAATCCATGTGGCCATCGCCGTTGAAATCCCCCGTGGCAATGCTGGTGGGGATGTAATCCGTGGGGAGCGCTGGCCGTGAGAGGAACCCCGGTATGAGGTTTGAGCCCAGGCTCGGCCCGGCCGTGGATAATTGCACAGAGCGGGCGGCACTGCCCGATTGGGGATTGCCTGCGGGTATATTCGTGCTCACGTGCGCCCGCAGAAAGTGCTGAACGTACTCGGGGCCCTCCTTGGCTAACATCTTCCACCCCAGAAACCGGGGCAGGAATTTGGGGGAGGGGATGACTCCCGGGATATGGGAAACGATGGGATTGGCAGTGCCGTTCCGAGCTTGGGGAATTCCCGCCGTAGAAGCCTGCGTTGATGCGGTGGACGCCGAAATCGTGAAGGCCACGCTGTTGGAAACGTTTCCACCGGTGGCAGCGTTCGTAACGCTCACCTGGGCGGTCCCCGGGCTGGCAATCATGGCCTGCGTAACCCCCCCGAAAAGCTCACTGGGCGAAATGTAGGTGGTCGAGAGGGGTGTGCCATTCCACTGAGCGACTGACAAGGCGTCAAAGCCGCTTCCCTCAACCTCGAGTCCGAAGCCAAACCCCCCGGCGGCGATACTGGAGGGGTTCAAGGCGGTGATCTTCGGCGTGGGCGGCCCGGTAATTGTGAGGTTGACTTGATTGGAGGTGCCGCCTCCCGGGGGCGGATTGACGACATCAACATACACCGGGCCTAGGTTGGCGATATCGCCGGCGGGGATGATGGCCTTGAGTTCGGTGCCGCTCACGTAGGTGGTTACACAGTTGTGGGAAGTTTCGACCATCGATAAGGGGACAAAGTTCGTGCCGGTTACGGTGACGGTAAAGTCTCCCCCCCTACCTGGACAATGGAAGGCGAGATGGAGGTGATAGTGGGAACTGGAGTGGAGGGCGGCGTTCCATTCGTCAACGTCCAAAGCAAACCAGTTGCGCTCCCGATACCCCCCTCGTCGTTTTCCCAGGTGGTGGCCGTGGCCGGATCGATCTGAATGCCCACGGTGGCTGCCAAGCCGTAATCCTCGTCCGCGCAATTCCCTCCAAATACCGAGTTGGCGTAATTGAACAGGACGTTGCTCGACCCTTCCTGAAATACCACCTGGAATTTGACCGTGGCCGAGCTGTCGCCCCGGCAGGCGTAAGTTTCCACGTTTCTCCACTCCACCACCATCTCCCGGTTGGGGGCGCTGCCCGTCACTTCCCAGAAAACATTGTTATCACTGCCGGCAACCGGGTAGAGGTCTTCCCAAAACGGGGCCACCAGCGTCATGACGTTCTGGGGAAGCTCGTAGCTGGTGGGAAGCCCGACATTGACGAAGCTATCGAACGCGTCGGTGAAACTGATCGTGCCATTACTGCTGACATAGAAACTGTTAAAGCTTCCCCCGCCGAGGAGAATCGGGAAGGGCGAGGTGACATTGCCCACCGCGTCGTCACCCAGATTGAGATTAGTCCCGGAAATGGTCTGATAATTGTAATCCGCCGCGCTAACCGGATTCGCCACGTAAGTGTTCAACACCTGGATGTTGACGTTATCTCCTCCCGGGAAGCCCAGGGAATAGCTCCCCAACGCCGAGGGAGTCCATTGGGCGGAATAAATGCCATCCCCCGCCGCGAGGTCACCTCCTGTCCCGTTATCCTCCAGGGTGACGGTCGCGTTGTTGGGCGGTACCTGGACGGACACCGACCCGTTGGGTTGCGCACAGTTGATGTTGAGATAAGCAAGCGTCACGGGCGAACCGACCGCTCCGGTATTGTTGAGGGCCACCGGCTGAAGCCGCGATGCCACCGTGGAATCCGAGCACGTGAGCGCGCCGTAAGCATTCAAGCGCCGGCCCGTAACCGTGTTCGCCAAGGCGGGAAGGGTATCTCCCCCCGTCAGGAGCAGGTTGCGAATGGCGCGCCAATCGCGCGTGGGGTCGGCCGCCGCCAGCAGCGCCGCCACCCCCGTAACAAACGGGGCAGCCATGGAGGTTCCTGTATCCAACCCATAGATAGCCCCGGGGAGGGTGCTGAGAATCTCCTGCCCGGGAGCGCCGAGGTGGACCGTATGGGCGCCCACATTCGAAAATACCGCTTCCGCATCGGTCCGCGTCGTTGCCGCCACCGCCAGGAGATTCGGCAGGAAAATGTTCGCGGGATAAGTCGGAACCACATCGTTATCGCTGAAGTCGTTTCCAGCCGCGGCGATAAAAAGGATTCCGTCTGCCTGGTTGGCGCTGATGGCGTCTACCAGGGATTGCGAACTGGCGCTGCCTCCCCAGCTATTGTTGGTGGCAATGATATTCACACCCGCGTCTTTTTCCATTTTGACGAAATCGAGGCAAGTGATGGCATCGCCGGTTGAGCCGGTGCCGGTGGAATCAATAAACTTACAGGGCAACAGCGTGACGTTCCAGTTCACCCCGGATACCCCCAGGGCGTTGTTGCCGACCGCGCCGATAATCCCCCCCACGTGCGTGCCATGGCCGAGGTCGTCCATGGGATCACAGGTGCCGTATACCGGATTGAGCCCATGTGATCCCGCTGGACAGGAGATGGTGCTACTTCCATTGGTGACACTGAAACTGGTGGGCGAGGACCAGACGTTGGGAGACAAATCCGGGTGGGTGTAGTCAATCCCGGAATCGATGGTGGCCACCACAACGCTCGAACTCCCCGTGGTGATCCCCCAGGCCTGCTGCGCGTCAATATCGGCCCCGGCCGTCCCCCCGTCTTGTCCAGAATTCGACAAGGCCCACTGCTGGGAGAATAGCGGGTCGTTGGGCAGTACCAGCGCGTGCACCAGGTAATTTGGCTCGGCATACAGAACGCTCGGATTGCGCCGGTAGGTGTGCAGGGCCGCCTTGAGCGACGTCCCGCCCGAAAGCTTCACCAGGTGCAGCCGGTCGACACTCGTAAACTCCCTTTTGATGGTCCCGCCCACCCGGGCATGGGAAGACAGCATCGCCGCTCGGCTGGTGCCAGGTTTGAAGCGGACCAGAACCTCGTCAGGAATGTACTTCTGCCCATGTTCAAAATCGGCCCGGCGGATGGCGGGATGGACGCCGGCCTTGGCAGGGCTTTTGGTTTGACCGAATTGCAATGTAACGGTGAAGAGGGCAATAAGTGAGATGAGCAAATAAAGCGGCAGGAGGCGACTTCGCATGTTGACGCCCCGTGGAAAGATTCCACGTCCCAATAGGACCCGCCGGGGGTGGCTCGGATGGGATGTGGGTTTCATTATTCTATTCAGCATATTTTGATATGTCAACATATTGTTTTGAGGAAACGCCCAAAGGGTAAATTTATCCCTTACACTTGCGACTTTCTGACCGCAAACAGATTGCTGTGCAAGCCGCGAGCAGCATCAATTTTCAGGTTTCGCCGTCAGCGGCGGACTCTGGACCACAAAGCCGGCGGGAATCTCGAATAATTTCGGGTCGGGATCGGAGAGGGAAAGATCGACGACATGAATAACCTGGGTGCCTTCCCTCGGGTCCTTGCGGGTGACTGCCAAATTTACTTGCAGGTCGGGGGAATACCAGAACTCGCGCGTGGTAATCAGGGGCAGGGTGTTCCCCACCACGCCCGGGCTGATGGTAATCGTCTCGCGCGTGCCGACGACCTCCAGCCCGTCGATACTGTCAGACCCCAGGCTCTCGCGAGAAAGGTAGCGTTTCCCGCCGTCCAAGGGGCCCTCCGGCGCCGTTGTAAACGTAGTCGATGCGTGATAGCCAGTGACCGTGCATTGGCGAGTCGCGACATTGCAGGTTGTCTGCGTATGGGCGATGGGATCCAAAAGGACGATGTGACCCAGCCGGGATTGCTGACTCGAATTGGCCGGAACCCAGGTGCGGCGTTCGCGGTAGATCCGGCCTTCGCTGTCCCGGGCAAGGCCCGCCTCGATATGCCTTATTTGCACGCTTCCGTCTTCGAGGTGGCGAGTCCATTCGATGCTGTCGCGGCCCGAGAACGGCTTCCCCGTGACCGGAAGGATCACGATGCCGGAAACGTGCATCTCGGTGCCGCCATCCGGTCCGCGCGATGGGTCAGTGGATTCTTGCGCCGCAAGAGTGCAGGCAAGAATCAAGGATCCAACCAGCCAGAAGCAGGATTTCATGACGCACCTCACTGCCGTGTACCCGGAGTATAGCATTTGAGTATGTCCGTATCAATTACCATCAACGTCGCTTGTTCACCTGGCGCCCAACCACTTTTGGGCCACAGAACGATTACCATTGCCACCGCACTCTGCGGCGCTTCTCGTCCGTGTCGGTTTTCGGGATTGGGAAATTGGGGATGGGAAGAGCCGTGGACCTTCAAAATCGGAGGACGCGATACACGCGCTTGCTTAGAATTCCAATGCCAGGAAGATCGCGCCCGGAACGGGGTTAAAGACGTAGGGCTCGATGGGTTTGAAGCCCAGCGACGTATACAGGTTGATGGCCGCCGTCATGGCGGGAATCGTATCGAGGCAGATGCGCGAGTAGCCCGCCGCGCGCGCTTCCGCGCAGATCCGTTCCGCGAGGCGCCGCCCCAGCCTCTCACCCCGCGCCTGCGGCCGCACGTACAGGCGCTTCATTTCGCAGGCAAAACCCTCCAGGGGGCGCAGGGCTACGCAGCCAAGCGCTTCCTGGCCGCTCCAGGCCAGCAGGAGCCGCCCTTGGGGCGGTGCATATTTGCCCGGCAGACCGGCAAGTTCGGCTTCGAATCCCTGGAAGCAGAGGTCAATGTTCAAACTCCCGGAATATTCGCGGAACAGGCTGCGCACTTCGTCAAGGTCGCGCGGGATTTCGGCCGGCCGTAATTCCGTCATGGTCTTAAATGTAACAGGCCGGGACTTCGATGGGAAGAACCACTGCAGGAGTCTGATGCCCAAGCCGCCCGGCGCTTGATGCGCCGCGCCAGTAGGTGTACGATTCGTGTCAGAGGTCGAGTTGGAGTTGAGGAATCCGATCTAAAGAGGTCGTCATCATGAATGCCCGATTAAGACATTCGGCATACTGCCAACTGCCACTTGATTAGCGCCAACAGCCGACTGTCAAATGCTCAGGGCCTGCAGCCTGGCGCCGATTGTTTTCTGCCTACGGCTCTTCAGTGGATGCCTGATGCGAAGCAAACCCACCCTCGTCATTGCCAGCCTCGTGGTTTTGGGGGTTATCTCCGGTTGGGGAGGGATATCTCCGGCCTATTCGCCCACGCCTGACCGCATCGTGGGTCCGATTGCAGGGTCCCCCGCCGTTTGGCTCGATGATAACCGTGGCACCATATTCCGGCCTGAAAATGACTTGGGACCGGTGGCGGATTCCCTGAAGCTGGAAAACATCTTACTGACGTTTAAGCTGACGGATAGCCAGCAGGCGGACCTTGTCGCTTTGCTCGAGGCACAACAGAACCGAACGTCATCCCAGTTTCATCAATGGCTTTCGCCGGAAGATTACGCCGAAAAATTTGGCCTCAGCCAGAACGACATCGATAAAGTTGTCGCATGGCTCGAAGCGGAAGGTTTCAAGGTGACGCAAACCGCCCGCAGCCGCCGATGGATTTCCTTTACGGGGACCGCCGCGCAAGTGCGAGCCGCATTTCTAGCAGAGATTCACAACTACTCGCTGCGCGGCCGGACCTATTTTGCCAACGCCGCGGAGCCCGCTGTGCCCGCGGAAATCGCCGACGTGGTTCTGGGCCTTCACGGCCTCGACAATTACCCTCTCCACCCGCACGGAGTCTTTCGGCAGATTCATGCGCAGCCTCAACCGGACTTCACATCCAGCCTCAGCGGAAACACGTTTGTCTCTCCCCATGACTTCGCCATCATCTACGACGTACAAAATCTTTACAACGCGGGAATCGATGGCACAGGGCAGTCCATCGCGATTGTGGGGCAGACGGATCTTTACAACAATGGGAGTGACATCGCCACATTCCGCACTGCCTCGGGGCTGCCGCCGAACACGCCGCACGTCATCCTGATTCCCGGAGCCACAGATCCCGGCGTCGTCTCCACCGACATCGATGAGGCCAGCCTTGACGTTGAATGGGCGGGCGCAGTGGCAAGAAACGCCGCCATTTACTATGTCAATGGAGGAAATGACGGGGTTTTTGACGCCTTCCAGTACATCGTAGATAACAAAACCGCACCCGTTATCAGCATCAGCTACGGCCAATGCGAAGCGCTGAGCGGCGATCTGCCGCAAATCGAGAGCCTCGCGCAGCAGGCGAGTTCGCAAGGGCAGACCATCGTCGCGGCCGCTGGTGACTCCGGCGCGGCGGATTGCGATTTCTCCGGCAATCCGAATTCTCCGCTGACCATTGCTACACAGGGATTGGCGGTCGATTTCCCCGCTAGTTCTCCGTATGTGACCGGCATGGGCGGAAGCGAATTTAATGAAGGGTTGGGGGATTATTGGCAAGCCGCCACTTCCGCCACCGGCGATCTTCTGACCTCCGCACTTTCCTATATTCCCGAGACCGTGTGGAACGATACATCATCACCGCAAAATACCAGCCACCAAATACTGGCGGGCGGGGGAGGGGTGAGCATGATCTTCCCCAAGCCCGTTTGGCAGGCCGGGACGGGAGTTCCCCAGGACGGCTTTCGCGACGTCCCTGACCTTTCCCTGAACGCCTCTTCTCTCCACGATCCCTATGTGGTATGCATCGTGGGGAGTTGCGCCAATGGATATCGCGATGCAGATCAGACCATCACCGTGGTAGGTGGAACCTCAATGGCGGCCCCCACTTTTGCCGGGATTGTGGCCCTCATCAACCAGCAGATGAAGACTCCCGGTGGCCAAGGCAACGTTAATCCCACCCTCTATTCCATGGCGCAGACCTCTCCCGCTGCCTTCCACGACATCGTCACCGGCGATAACATCGTGCCCTGTCAAGTGGAATCCACGGATACAGGCTGTCCCGCTAGCGGCGAGGTGGGTTATACCGCCGGCGCCGGCTATGACCAGGCGAGCGGGCTCGGTTCCATTGACGCATTCAACCTGGTCATGGAGTGGGGATCATTGGGCGCTGGAAACCTGCCCGCTCCAATTTTGGCCCTGCCCGCCAATGGCGCGACTGGAGTGCCTGTTTCGCCGGTATTTAACTGGTCGGCCGTTACCGGCGGCAATGGTTACCGAATCCTGATTGCCCTGAGTCCAGCCACCCTGCCCACGAACCCTGCCACCACCACTTGCAGCGCATGCACGGTTGCGGATACCAGTGCCACGAATTCATACACTCCGCCGAGCGCTCTCGAAGCAGGCCTTTATTTTTGGGAAGTGCAGGCCATTGAACCGACTTCCAGCAGTGGAACCGCGGCATGGTCAAGCATTTTCAGTCTCAGCATAGGCCGAGCGTTGCCGGCGCCGTCGCTCTCCGCGCCCACGAGTGGAGCAACGGCTGTTTCCCTTCCGCCCATATTCACCTGGTCGACCGTTACGGGCAGCGCGGGATACCGAATCCTGATTGCGAGCACTCAATCCGCCCTGCCCACAAGCCCGGCGGTGGGAACCTGCGAAGGCTGTTCGCTGGCTGCGACGACTACGGGAGCCACCTATACGCCGCCGGTGACGGTGCTTGATGAAGATATCAAATACTACTGGGAGGTGCAGGCTCTTGCCGCCTCGGGTGGTCAGAACGGGACGTGGTCGAGCGTGTCAAACTTCGCGATAGCCGCTCCGGATTTTTCGCTGAGCGCTTCTCCCAGCAGTTTTACCATCAGCCCCGGATCGAGCGGAACTTCCACACTCACCTTGACGCCGATAAATAACTTCACCGCCACTCCGGCCTTCACCTGCACAGCCTCAAGTTCTCTGACCGGAGTTACGTGCTCGGTGGGAACCTTGAGCAATAACACGGCGACGATTACCGTAACGGCTTCTTCCACCGCCGTCACCCACCCGTTGTTCCCCCGCGGCCCGCGCATGCAGGGTTGGTGGATTGCCGTGGCCGGCCTCCTCTGCCTCCTGCTGCTTTGGTTGTCGAAAGTTCGTCCTGACGGCCACCGGGCATTTGTAGCGGCGGTCTCCGGCCGCCGAAACCTGTCGGTCTCGTTCCCCCGAAATCAATCGGCATGGGACCTCTGGATTTTGTCGGTTTCGTACCTTCGAGATTTATTGAACCAGAAGGCGGCGGTCGGAGACCGCGGCTACCATCCCAACTTCGGCCTGCGATACTTGGCTCTTGGAGTAATTCTTTCGTGCCTCTTGGCAGCCAGCCCCAGTTGTGGCGGCGGAGGCAGCGGCGGCGGGACTCCTCCCGCAACGGCTGAATCCGGCACCGTTAACGTAACCGGCACGTCCACCAGCATTTCTCACAGCACCACAATTTCCATTTCGGTGAGCTAGTCTGCAATGGACGGGCAATTGTAGCGCCGACCTTGAGGCCGGCAGGGGGCTGGCGCAGAGATAGCCGAACCTTCGCAGCTGAGAACTATTTTGAGTAAGATTTGACCTGCACGTCGGTCTAACCTCTTCCTTGTCAACCCCGCCTTCTCGATAAGCCCTTGTAGTGCCGACCTACCCCCTTTACAGGGGCGTAGCGAATTTGTGACGATGCGTGCTGACGATGTTTCTGCGCAGCAAAAAACGGCGCAAGGACGGCAAGACCCACCGCTATTTCAGCGTGGTGGAGAATCGCCGGGTGCGCTCGGGGCGAGTGGTGCAGCGGCAGGTCTTGTTTTTGGGAGAGATCAACGATAGCCAGCAAGCGGCGTGGCGGCAGACGCTGGAAGTTTTTGATGAGGCCGAGCAGCGGGCGGCGACGCTGAGCCTGTTTCCAGAGGACCGCGAACTTCCCGCCGACGCGCTGGATGGGGTGCAGGTGAAGCTGGCGGAGATGGAGTTGCGACGGCCGCGAGCGTTTGGCAATTACTGGTTGGGATGCGAGTTGTGGCGGCAGTTGGGACTGGGCGCATTTTGGGAAGCGCGGTTGGGGGAGGGCCGGGAGGAAGTTCCCTGGGCCAAAGTACTGGAGTTGCTGGTGGTGAGCCGGTTGGTCTCACCGGGCAGTGAGTTTCGGTTGCACCGGCAAGGGTTTGACCAGAGCGCCATGGGGGATCTGCTGGGAACGGGCTTCGCGGTAGCGGAGAAGGACCGGCTGTATCGCTGCCTGGATCGGATTTTGAAGCATAAGGCCGCCCTGTTTGAACATCTGCGGCAGCGCTGGCAGGAGCTGTTTCAGGCGCGCTTCGACGTGCTGCTCTATGACCTCACCAGCACCTACCTCGAGGGCGAAGGAGAGGAGATTCCCAAGGCCCAGTATGGCTACAGCCGCGACCATCGCTCCGACTGCCGGCAGGTAGTGATCGCCTTGGTGGTGACGCCGGAAGGGTTTCCGCTGGCCTACGAAGTGATGGAGGGCAACACGTCGGATCGCACCACGTTGCGCGGGTTTCTCGCCAAGATCGAAGCACAGTATGGACGGGCGCGGCGGGTGTGGTTGATGGACCGGGGAATTCCCACCGAAGAAGTGCTACAGGAGATGCGCGCGCCGGAGCGGGAAGTGTTCTACCTGGTGGGTACGCCGCGGGGCAAGATTCAGCAGTACGAGAAAAAATGGCTGGAGTTGCCGTGGCAGAAAGTGCGGGAGTCGGTCGAGGTCAAGCTGTTCGCCGAGGAAGGGGAATTATACGTGTTGGCGAAGAGCGCAGGACGGCGGGCCAAAGAGCACGCCATCCGCCGTCGTAAGCTGGTGCGGTTGCTGTGGAAACTGCGCGACCTACGCCGGAAATCTCCGGCGCGCGATCGGTTGCTGCTCCGGATCGGTGCGGCCAAGAAGGACGCGGGACGTGCCTTCGGCTTTGTCCGCATTCACCTGCCCCAGGAGGGCGAAGCCGTCACGCGCCAAACCTTCACGTTTCAATTGGACAAAGACAAGCTGCAGAAGGCCGAACTCCGCGACGGGCACTATCTGCTGCGGTCGAACCTGGTGGGCGAGGATGCCGCCGTGCTGTGGGAACTCTACCTCCAACTCACCCAAATCGAAGCGGCGTTCAAGACCCTCAAGAGCGAGTTGGGCTTGCGGCCGATTTATCACCAACTCGAAAACCGCGTGGAGGCCCACATCCTGGTGGCCTTCCTCGCCTACGCTCTTTCGGTAACGCTGGGACAAAGGCTGCAAGCCCTGGCCCCGGGCCTCACCCCGCGGGCGGTGTTGGAAAAGCTGGCGACGATCCAGATGCTGGATGTCTGCCTGCCCACCACCGACGACCGTTGGCTGATCATGCCACGCTACACCCAGCCGGAACCCGATCAAGCGCTGATGCTGCACCAACTCAATCTCTCCTTGCCTTCACAACCGTCACCTCGCATCAAGGCCCAGGACGACCCGGCACAGACGGTGCAACCGACACTGAAAATGTAGTGCCGACCTTTGGGAACCCTTCGCTAAAAACAAACCACTTACAGCTCGTCTACTCCCTCAGCTGCGAAAGTTCGGATAGCGTTCAATCTCTGCGGATCAGGTCTGGCCCGGGGAGTTCCTGCGGAATCGCAGATTGCAAAAATCGGCAGTCTGCGCCACCCCGCGCGTCCACCGAGCCTGGGAACTGAGAAGCCTTTCCCCCTTTCGACTGCACAGTTCGGCCTTTTACAGTCGCCCTCCCGGAAAGTGACGCGCGACGCGTGGTTGGTTTCTGGGAGGGTCCTGAGCTGCCGGCTGTGGGCGGACGGTGGTAAGCCTTAAGCGCAATCCCTCGGCCCATCCTGTGGCCCCGAAATTAGACTTTAGGTTGGGGCCGAGCCCGCTCGCACTAAATCCTGGCTCCTAAATCTTCTCCCCCGCCATGCGGCGGAGGTGCAAGGAAATTGTAGCGCCGACCTTGAGGTCGGCACAGAAACGTGCCACGGGCGTCTCGCCCGTGCTCGGGCATGGCCAGGATGGCCATGGCACGCCGCTGGCGCAGAGATGGCGTTCAATCTCTGCGGATCAGGTCTGGCCCAGGGGAGTTCCTGCGGAATCGCAGATTGCAAAAATCGGCAGTCTGCGCCAGCCGGCCTACTGAACAAATCAGCCCTTTGCTTGCTTCAGTGCGTTTTAACAATCTCCCCGATCCTAACGAGAATGAAATCGTAGACCTTCTCCATTTTGGGGATGTTTTCCTCGTCCACGACGGCCTTCAGCGTGTATTCACCGGCTACCCTAAAAACCCCAAAACCCAAGAGGTCTTTGCGGAGCTTTTTCAGGGTTTCTGGGTCGAAATTAGTTAGCTGGTTAAAGTAGAACTGAAATTCGCCGCTAGGAAAACCATACACAAAGCTTCCGGCACCATCCGCGAGTTGCACCCGAACCGAAAAGCCTACCATCCCCCAATAAATCAGATAGCCCCTCTTCTCAGCAAGGTCCAGGACTCTCGCAAAAAACCTGGCAATTGCGGGCGTACACGCGCCCAGAAAAGCTGTTCGGTCAATGTGCTTTCTTGGGGGGAGTTCAGCGCCCTTGCCTCCTCGGCCTCGTTCGGTCAGCCCGATCACTCTTGGCACTAGGACCTTTTGGTCATTGTTGACGAATTGTTTGATCTCCACCGCCAAAACTTCTACGTCTGCCATCTTCTCATTCAAGAATTCAACCAGACGGCGAAGTTCGCGGGGCGTCTCATCAGTTACAAACAGGAGCCGGACCTTTCCAGATCGAAGGTTGGACTCCACCAGTTTCCAGTAATCCTCAATGGCGGAGCCCTCTTCCTTACCAAGAAACTTGCGAATCGCATCATCTAGCGAGGTTCCTTGTTTGGCGGCCGTTTCCGCCGCAGCCTGCCGCAGCTTGTCCATCCCCCAGTACTCAACTCCGTTCGCAGCGTAGTCGAGCATTTGAGCCACAACTTCTCGACGCGCTCGAGTGTCAGAGGCCCGCTTGCATTCCACAAACGTGGGAATGCCGTCCTGATCCAAAAAGAGGTGGTCGAGGCTAAACCGTCCACCCTCGTCTTCTCCCCCTGGCACACTCATTTCCCGCGACACCAATAGCCACTGCCGAGGATCCTCCGGGTCAATCTGGTCGCCAGGTAAGAGGTCCGAATATCGCTCCAACAAGACCTGAAGTTCATTTTCGCTGGGATATGCTGTCTCTATCATTGGCGTTAACTTACCTTTGTCTTCTCCAACGAGAAATATTTTGGCATCCTTCATTGAGTCCTCCACGTGAATGGCGCGGTTGTAAATCGTTCCTCTTAAGGATTCCTGAAGATGATGCCGTACCCACGCAAAGGCCGACGCTGCGCTTCGTTATTTGCGTAGTTCATCCAACCTGACCCAATCCCCCGGCGCGCGCTCGTACTTCCAGAACCACCAGCCGTCAACAGGATATTTGGTTGCGGCTGAAGCTGCGGCGCTGGGCGAAGTATAAACCTTCCCCTGAAGGCGAATTCTGCCGTCATCTTTAACAGAGGCATTAAAAGTCTTCCCCTTTGAGCGGCCGCGAAGTTTGAAAACCTTTTTCACGTAGGGACACAGCGGCGGCATCCGACCTGGAAGGACTAACTGGATTTTATCCACACTCTTTCCGACGATTTTGTCCCGATTCTCCCGATCTCGTTGACCAATATCTTTGGCGAGGCGCGCGCGCAGGTCTTCTGAACGTGCGAACTTGGCGCTCTTGGAGTTGCCCTCCGCCATCGGTTTGACCACCCTTAGAATTAAAGCCTCGAGCTCTCGCAGGTGTTCGTCACCAATGGTCAGATAGACGCTGAATCGGTTCCACTGCCTCCAGTGCTTGTCGCTCAAGTGGGCCTTTAGGCGTGAACTCAGATCCTTCGCCAAGCCGACGTAATACAGGTCATCGTCATCGTAAAGGGCATAAACACCAGGGCGGCGCGAAACATAGTCACGAATAATATCTTGGTACTGCTTTAACCCATCCCGGCTGATGTTTTCCAAATGCTGGCAAACCAATTGAGTTTTCTTAGGCATATGGTTGTGCTCATCCGCCGCTAGAGAGCGGGCAGGGATTTTACGAGCTTCACGGTTTCCACGCTCACGCGGATGACCTGGCCCACGAGGCGCACGATGTATTCGGGGTCGTCGGGGCGGTTGGGGTCGGAGCGAATGCCGCTGTGCTTGTCTTCCGTCACCTGGTATTGGTCAATCACCCATTCGAGCGCCGAGCGATTGCCCAGGTGGTATTCAAAGGTTTCGGGCGGAATGCCGCCCAGCGTCAGGGAATCGTTCACCTTCAGCGAGCGGTGGTCTTTCGCCAGGCGCATTTTATCCTCGACGCGATAGGAGAGCGGAATCGTAGCGCCGACCTTGAGGTCGGCATTCTGTAGGGCCGAGCGGCGCTCGGCCTTTTGTAGCGGCGGCTTTACGCCGCCATGGCGAGGTAAACTCGCCGCTACGGAACCACTCTGTAGCGGCGGTGTCCCCACCGCCGCGCGGCGGTCGGAGACCGCCGCTACAGTGCCGCCGCCCTTGCGGGCGGCAGGTGCCGGGCTCAAGCCCGGCGCTACGTTCGTCTCGATAAACGTCAGCGGCCACGGTTCCAGCAATTCGTATTCAATGTGCAGGCGCGCCAGTTCTTTCCCGGCGTTCGAAAATCCCGTAAAATCGTTCGCCAGCGGAATGCGCGGCAGTTCGCGCTTCAGGTTCTCGGCGTATTTCGCGCGGTATTCGGGATGGTGCAGAACCCCGTAGACGTAATAGAAGATGTCCCACTTGGCGATTTTCTTGTCATTGTAATGCTTGCGGAAATGCTCCAGCACCCAGTCGGTAATGTTTTCGCGGCGGTTTGTTCCGTCTTCGTTGTAAATGTAGAAGGGGAAGCACTGGGTACTCGCGGCAGGTCCCACCAAATGCAAGTCCGCAATTGAACCCGCAGCCAGGGTCATGAATGGCTTTTCCGAACCGGGCGAAGTTACCCCTATAATACGATTTTCATCCTCGGCTTTTGCGAACGCGGTCGGGAAAGCTTCAGGGAAAATCCCCCTTCGATGGGTGAGGACCGGGTCAACATAAGCAAATCTCTTCGTGAAGGGACGATATAGCGACACTCTAATGCGCTCACTCTTGAATTCGGCATCCAACTCTCTCGTGAAAGCCTCTTTAAGCCTGCTGCACCATTTAATCTTGGTAGCGTCATTGGTTACAAAGTTGTCGATGTCCTCAGGTTTCCCTGCTCGACCCCAGCGGTCAACCTCCGCATTGTAATTTTCTACGAGGGCTTGGACCTTTCTCTCCAGGGAGGACGTGTCAAAGTCGTACGTCCACTCATCTCGGCACGTTTCAATACCCCTGCTATACGTCCTGAAAATCACACCGGCCGAGGCCGGGTTACGTTCCTTGGCAGCCTTGCTACCGAGGGGAACCAGGGCATCGAATTCTGCTGCGTGTTCTGCCACCAGCCAGTTACCAGAGGTGTCCGGCGTAAGAGGCAGCCACGGCGCGCCTGAAACAGAATGGAACGACGTGAGTTGTTGGAGCTTTTGTTCCTTGCGCCAATCCTCCGGCACGCGATAATACCGCAATCCCGAATTGTTGCTGGGTTCTGTAGCGCCGACCTTGAGGTCGGCACCCCGGACAAGGCTTGTAGCGCGGGTGTCCCCACCCGCACGCGCCGGTGGGGACACCGGCGCTACAGTACCGCCGCCCTCCCGGGCGGCGGGTGCCGCCCTCAAGGGCGGCGCTACAACTTGCTTGCGAACCGCCACCGTGATGCCAACTCCCACTTGGATCCCAAAGACGTTGTGGGTCGTTCCGCTCAGTTTGGGATTGCGCCTGACGTTTCCGTGCAAATCGAGGTGGTAGATGTCCGTGAAGTCATTCAGCAGGTGCTTACGCATTCCGTCAAACGCAAGTTGGTTTACGAAACTATTGTTTGACACAAACGCCACGATGCCGTCCCGGCCTTGCAACCGGTCCGTGGCCCAGCGGAAGAATTTCACATAGGGATCAGAGAGCGCGGTCTTGCTGCTGGCCTTGGAATCCCGGGCATAGGTTTCCGCCACGCGCTTGTCAATAACCTCGTATTTTCGGTTCTTGTTGTTGTCATTCTCGTTGATCTGTCCGACGTTGTACGGCGGATTCCCAATCACCACGGTGATAGGCGTGCGGCGCTGGCGCTCAACGCGCTCCGCGTTCTTCTGCGTCATGAAGCCAAGGGAATGCTGGCTGCCTTCGGCAAGGTCCAGGGTGTCCACGAAGCACAGCCCTTCGAAGGGCTCATAGTTGCCGGTCAGTTCGTAGTAGGCGTGTTCGATATTGAGCGACGCAATGTAATAGGGCAGCAGCATGACCTCATTGGCAAATAGCTGATCGCGGTATACGCGGGGCAAGTCGCGGCCGGGCATGCGACGGAGTAGATTCACAACAAAGTTTCCCGTGCCGGTGCAAGGGTCGACGATGTAAACATCGGGGCTGGAAAGACTCTTGCCGAATTCCTTTTCCAGGACCTCGGCCACGCTCGCGCACATGAAATTCACGATTTCCTGCGGCGTGTAGACAATGCCATGCGTGTCCGCCACCTTTACCGCATAGCCCTGGAAAAAGCGCTCGTAAACGGTGTTCAGGAAGTGCTGCTTTTCGCTGAAATCCGGCAGCAGGCGTGCCGTGCTCTCGATGGCAACGTAAAACCGGTCCAGGCTTTTTTGAAACTCGCCACGGTCAAAGCTTTTACTCACCAGGGCGTCAATGACACGCTCCACTTCCGCGGCGATGGCGTTGCGATTGGCGAAGTCGGGGTTATTGAAGACGGTGCGGATCAGGCGCTCGGTCAGCAGGTGTTGCACCAGCATCTCATCCACCGCCTCCACGCGGATGTTGGGGTTGAGCGCGGTGCGGCAGAGGTCAAAGAACTTCTCAAAGGCGGCCTGGAATCGGGCGTTGTCCTTGTGCGCCTGCCGGATCTTCTCCACCAGCCCGCGCGCGAGGTCAGGGGCGCGCTCCTTGAATTCGTCCACCGCTTCTTCGAACCCTTCAATATCCGGCTCGGTGTAGGAGAAGAATTGATTCAGAAGGGCGGCCAACTCCTTGGGGTTGCCGAGCGTGTAGACCCCGTTGATCCTCTGCTTGCTCTGAAACAGGACGCCGGTTTGGGTGTCCTCAAAAATGATGTTGGAGAGGGGGTAGCCGCGCGCAATCTTCTTCCTGATCTCGGTGTCAAGATCGTCCTGGGTGTCCTTGGCTTCCCAGTAGCCGCGCGGTAGGGTGTTGCGGTCGCGCAGGGTGCCGTCAGGACGAATGATGGACCCGCCGGACTTGCCGGAAAGCTCGGCGATGAAAGTCCAGTCCTTGAGCCGGGCGGTCTCCTGAAGCAGCGACTCGAAGGGCGAACGCACGCTCATTTCGTTCAGCACGCCCTGGTCGCGCAGAGCAGAAACGTGTTCGTAGTATTTGCGAATGGACCGATGCGTGGGGGTTATAAGAATGTGACCGGTCATAACGATAGGGGCAATACTAGCACTTTGGCCGGGCGCGGGCAAAGGCGAATGCTTTGAGCCGGATGGTGGGGATGGAGATCGGCGGAGGTGAAGAGTTCTTGACGCGCAATTACCACAATTCGAACGCCAGCCCGCGGATATGGGGATTGAGGCACGGGAAATGCCTCACGCCAGGTTCGCCCCGAAGGCAGGGGAAGAGCCGCGGACGACAAAGGTGGACGCGCTATGCGTCTGACACGGGCGGACCCCAATAAATCCGGGCAGGCTGTCCATGCCCCATCCGGCTGCATGGCCGGTGCGGCCGTGGCCAGACACAGGCAGGAGTGCCTGTGCTACGCTGCGGGACGCTCCTGCTCCATCCCCGGCGGCGCACACTCCCCCGCCTCGTTATCGGCAGTTGGGGTCGGGACGATGAAGGGATTCGCAGGGCTGCACAGTATTTGGGCGGGGCCGAGCGCTGCTCGGCCCTACGTCCGCCGAGTGGCCGTGCCGGCCACGAACGACACGGGCGAAACGCCCGTGCCGCGTCCGTACTCCACAGGGCATGGCCGTCCCGGCCATGCTTGGGCACAGGCAGGAGTGCCTGTGCTACTTCCCCGGCGTGATACACTCCCCCGCATCGTTATCGGCAGTTGGGGGCCGGACGATGAGGGGATTTGTGAGGCAGGGAATTTCTGCCTGACCCGGAGGGCGTTCGACCTTTTTTGGGCGGCGGTGTCCCCTTCGCCGCGGCGGTTTGTCCTGACGGGCCGGTGGTGGGCGGTTCGTGAACCGCCCCTACATTTTCTCACTGGCCATCAGGCCTTCCAGGGTTTCGCGGGGGCGGATCAATTCCGCTTCCTGGCCGTTCACCAGCACTTCGGCGGGGCGGGGGCGGGTGTTGTAATTCGAAGATAGGACGTAACCGTAGGCTCCGGCGGTCAGCACCGCGAGCAGGTCGCCGGGCTGGGCGTCGGGCACTGCCTAAACATCTGAACCTTCCCCGCGGGTGGCGCCTTGGCTATTACGCACCACCCCGGGGAAGTGAGAAGATTCAAGCGCCGACACGCCCCATGTGAGGGGTCATGAATTTAACGTATATCAAAACCGCAGAACCCCTCCGAGCTGTATGGTCCGGCTATCATTCGCGGAAGAGATGATTCCTGCCCCCGCGGTTCCTATGGAAGCGTTAGGCTGTCCGAAATTGGGGCTGTTGAAGAGGTCATAGGCATCGGCGCGGATTTGAAATTTTACTTTCTCAACGATGTTAAAGGTCTTTGACAAACTGAAATTCACCAGACCCTCGTTTGGCCCGCGCAAGATGTTGCGCCCTGAATTGCCAAACGTATAGTCCGCCGGCGCCGTGAACGCTGCAGGGTTAAACCATTCCTGAATCGTCGGATTAGAAATAGCACCGCTGGCGAGGCGATCGGGATACCAGGATCCGGCGAGCGAGCCGCTCAGGTTCGCGGTTCCCACCGTGGGAGTGAACGGCATGCCCGAATGCACAAGGATGACGGTGGAAGCTTGCCAGCCCCCAATGACTTCGTCCGCAACGGTGTTATTGTTGACGAATTGGCGGCCTTTTCCAAAGGGTAACTGATAAACAACGGCAGCATTCAAGTTATGTCGAATGTCCGTGGACGAACTCCCGTAGTTGGCGGCGGGATCGGCTCCGTTTTGCCAGATGTCCGTCCGCAGCATCCCATTACCACCTTGACCCGTGCCCGTGTCCAGTGAGTGGGAATAGGTGTAATTCAGGAGCATCGAAAAGCCATGACTAAACGGTTTCCGGATAGAGAACTGGAGCGCATTGTATCCGGAATAGCCGTTGAAGGTCACCCCTGAGATTGCGGAGAATTGCGGATAGGGCCTCAGGAGTTGGGCATTTCCAGGCGCGAGGCTGCTCTCCGGGACCTGATTGACATCCGTGCCAAAGCCCATGTCCGTCATGTGGCTTCCCACGTAAGCGGCCTCGATCAGGTACCCTCCAAGTTGATGCTGAACCCCAAAGTGCCACTCGTCCATATAGGTCATCGGAATTTTGTAAGGTGTGTAGATGAGGTTCTGGCCGTTCAGCAAATCATTCGGGGCGGTGTGAGGGTTCGCCGGTGGATAGGTCGGCAGTGGCGGCCCTTGTGTCATCGTAAAAATGGGAGTGACGTTGTCGGTCGAGGTCTCGGTCCCCTGGATGAACCAGCCATCCTCACCTTGGCCGGCGCCAAAGTAATTCTGGTCATCCCACGACATGGGGAACAGCCCATAGGATCCGCGTACCGTCCAAGTCGACTTCGGCGACCACGCGAAGCCCAGGCGCGGGAATATGACGAACCGGTGGGAATTTTCCAGAGCGCGACGACCATCTTCCACACCGCGCCCAGGGTGCCCGTGGCCGCGTTGATGAGGGTAGGATCAAACTGTGCGACGTGGTCGTGTTCTTCCGTCCATCCCGACTGATAGAGGTACCGGACGCCGTAGTTCAGGGTCAGATTCGACCGTAGCTTGAAGGAGTCCTGTATAAACAATTGGCCGTTCACAACGCGGCCCCCGGTTATAGGTCCGCTGAGGATATTCCAAGAATTGGGAAGCCCCAGCAGGAGATCAGCGTAACCCAAACCCGCACTGGTAGGGTTCTGGGGATTGGGGCCGCTGGTGAAGATCCCATTGAACGAGAAGTTGCCAGCATCCACAAAATCGAAAGGATCCTGGTTCACTTGCCAGTGGTCAAACTCCCCCCCCATTTTAATCGCGTGTTTTCCCTTGATCCAATCGAGGGAGTCAGACTCGGTAATGTTATTCTCCCATTTACCATTGGAAGGGGCAGTGCCAATCCCCGAGGGTGATACGGCCCCGCTAACGCTAATATTGGGGAAAGCGTCCACCACCGCGTTGTTCAAGCCGAGCTTGGCGGGATACCCTGCCCCCAGATCGGGCCCCCAGTTATAGACGACGGCCCGGGCGAGGACAACACGGAATTCGTTGACCAGGGAGGGTGAAATCGTGAAAATATGGCTCAGTTGGAAAAGTGGGCTCGGCCCCCCCCAAATATCCAGAACGTTTATGGGAGCGTCAGGCGCATTCTGAACGGTGAAGTCCTTTTCCACCTGCCCTGAGAAGACCAGCCGTTGCTTCTGGGAAATGTTGTAATCGACCTTAAAGTTGTACCAGGTACTCGTCTCAGGGTCCTTGTCGTTCACGAAATAATTGTTATACAAGGCAGAGGTCTGGGGCATCGGATAATATTTGTCAATCGCCGCGGAGACCGCGTCGATGGGGGAAATGATGTTGCCATTGAAGGCCGTCCGCGTGTATACGCCGCCATTAAGAGTGGTTGTGGAAGGATCGTAAAGGGTGGGGAAACCCCCGCCGGAGAAGTTCCCTTCGCGCATCGACGCCGTGGGATACGTGTAAAACGATGGGCTGTAAGCAACCGTGGGGTTGCGTTGATAGGCGAAGAAGAAGAACGCCTTGTCCTTCTTTATGGGACCCCCAACGCTGCCGCCAAATTCGTTCCAGCGTTCCGGCGCCACGGTGGGGGAGAAGAAGTTACGGGCATTGAAGACGTTGTTCTGCACATATTCAAAAGCCGACCCGTGGAATTGGTTGGTCCCGCTTTTGGTCATTACCTGCATCACCGACATGCCATTTCCGTACTCAGCGCCGGCGTTACTGGCAATGATGTTCAGTTCGCCGATTGCCTCCGTCGGCACCTGAACGCTATTGTTGCCTCCCGGCAACGTCATCGTGCCACCGTCCATAACCCAGCTACCCATGGTGGATTGCGATCCGTTGATCCCGACATTGGCGCCGTTGCTGAAATTGCCGGCGCCTCCTTCGCCCGGATTGACCCCGGGGATCAGGAGCGCATAACTCCACACATCATTGCCGACCAGGGGCAGTTGCGTAAGTTGCAGGGGCTCCATGACCAGGCTCTTTTCCGAGGTCGCACTCTGCAATTGGTCGGTTTTGGAGGTCACGGTGATTTTCGTGGCGACCGATCCCACCTGCATAGTCGCGTCAACGGTAATGGCTCCCAGGTGGAGATCGATGTTGTTTTGTACGACCTGCTGGAAACCTTCCTTGGTGAACGTCACCGTGTAAGTGCCCGTCTCCACCCAAGGGATGTCGTAGACACCGGCATCTCCGGTGGTAGTAGTTGTGACAATGCCGGTGGCGACGTTGGTGACCACCACCTTGACCCCCGGAACCGCGGCTCCGCTTGAGTCGAGCACTGTTCCGCGAATCTCACCGGCATTTCTGTTTTGACCGAAGGTAGGTAAGGCAGCAATGAACACAACGAGTGCGACCAAGAGGAAAAGAACTTGGCGCGTCCTGAAACGATTACGGCGCTGTTGAATTATGCCTGTCATTCCTTTGCTCCTTTTTGGGAAGTCAGTTCGAAGACCCAAGACCAGACCATTAAGCAGGCTTCAGTTTTCGACGCAATAAAATCGACTTAAATTTCCTCGACGGCAGTCGGGAACATTCCCATTTTGCTTAGAAAGATGGACAAAACCGCCGCACTGGAATCAAGATCAGCCGTGACGATACAGCGGCTGACCCTCCTTGTCAAGAAAAAATTGTATCGTTGTAATACAAACGATGGCGAAGAAACCGTGCCAGCTCCCGCCGCCCGGATTTCCTGGCTGGACATGTCGGTATTGCGATTTTATCAGTATTTGTAGCTAATAATGATATTTGTTGCGGAAGGCCTTCCACGGCGTATATCATCGCTCCACTTCCAAGTCTCAAACTTTATAAGATATCTATGTAACGATATAAGTCAGCAGTTCTAATGTCTCCGGTCTGTGGCCATCATGTGGCTTCCGCGGCGAAGCTGCGCGAGCCTGGACCAATCCAATGATAACTCTAGTAAATACAATATTATAGAGAATGGTTGGGGGGCAGCCACTAAGTCCAGGCCATTACCTGCGCCCAAAGGCGCAGGGCGTAGGACCGGAGGTTACCGCTTGCAAATTCAAAATTGTAACGCTATGATCGGGAGGTGTGAGAGGAAGAACTGCCGAAGTCTTCGGACTTTCACCGTCGGGCAAGAATCCTGGTCGGTGACGGGTGTCGGGATGCGCAGGACACTGATAAGACTTGGGTTGCGAACACCACAGGGTGAAATCCGCGCATGGATGGAAGCCCAAACTGGCCATTCCTGATCCTGTGGTGTCGGCCATGACATAGGGTATTTATATGGGAGTGGGTGGTCGTTTTACGATGGCGGATGTAGCCAGGCTCGCGGGCGTGTCCGTCTCCACGGTTTCGAATGTGTTGAACAAGAAAGACATCGTAAGCCCGGAATTAGCCGCCAAAGTTCACCATGCCATCAAGGCCGTAGGCTTTTCACCGAATCGCGCCGCTCGATATCTCCGCAAGGGCCGCTCGGAAACTATTGGAATGGTCTTCCCCGATGTGACAAACCCCTTCTATGCAGAGATCGTCCATGGTGTCGAGGACGAAGCCATTAAGAATGGCTATGAATTGATGTTCTGCAATTCCAACTGGCAGGCCGATTTGGAACGGAAGCGCCTGGATGCGCTGCAAGCGCATCGGGTGGATGGAATTCTGCTTGTCCCCTGCAACTCCTACGCGGCGCGCGAAGTGCTGGTCCTGAATTACCCCCCCATGGTTTTTGTAGATTGCCTTCCGCTTGAAGCCAAAGTTAATTGTGTCGTGACCAATAACCTTGAAGCCTCATACGAAGCGACCCGCTATTTGCTCGGCTTGGGACATCGGAAGATAGCAGTCATCGCTTCGGCATTGACGGTTACCACCTTGATTGACCGAATGGAAGGCTACCGGAAAGCCATGCAAGAAGCTGGCCTGCCCATGCGCATGGAATATATGCTGCAAGGCGACGGGACCATCGAAGGCGGGCGCAGGAACGGGCATAACTTATTCGAGTTGCCGGAGCCGCCCACCGCGATTTTTTCGCTTACCAACCGCCTAACCTTGGGAGTCTTGCAAGCGCTTTGGGAATTGAGAATTCCCTGCCCAGAGCGCGTCAGTATAATTGGTTTCGACGATCCGGATTGGGCGACCGTGTTCAATCCAACCATTACAGCGATTGACCAACCCGCGTACCAAATTGGCAAATCTTCTGTGCAATTGCTCTTGAAATCCATTCGTTCAACAGGCAGCAAACCTGCGAATGAAGCTCTCCAGATTCAGGTAAAGTCAAATCTGCGCATCAGAGAGTCGACCGGCCCCGTTCCCAAGACTTGAAATAAAACGGAGTTGACACCTTTCGGGATAACAATGAAAGCATTCCACGGGTTCGCGGTTTGCCTCCCAATAACTGAAAAAGGCCGCTCTACAACTTCTCACTGGCCATGAGGCCCTCCAGGGTTTCGCGGGGGCGGATCAACTCCGCTTCCCCCCCATGGACCAGCACTTCGGCGGGGCGGGGGCGGGTGTTGTAATTCGAAGAAAGGACGTAACCGTAGGCTCCGGCGGTCAGCACCGCCAGCAGGTCGCCGGGCTGGACGTCGGGCATGTCGCGGTCGCGGGCGAAAAAGTCGCCGCTTTCGCACAGCGGCCCGACAATGTCCGCCTGCAAGCGCTCCGCGGCGCCTTTGCGGGCGGGAACAATCTCGTGGTAGGAGCCATAAAGGGTGGGGCGCATCAGATCGTTCATGCCCGCGTCCACCACGATGAAACTTTTCTGCTGGTTATGCTTCACGTAGAGCACGCGCATCAGGAGCGCGCCGGCGTTCCCCACCAGGGCGCGTCCGGGTTCGAGAATGAGCCGCATGGAGGTCCTGCCCAGGCGCGCTTCCAGTCCCTGTTCGAGGCGGTCCATGTCCAGCGCCTGCTCGGGGCCGTAGGAAATTCCGAACCCGCCGCCCAAATCGAGCACCTCCGCGGAGATTCCTTCCGCCGCCAGGTTGCGCGCCACAATCAGAATTTCATCCAGCGCCTTCCAGAAAGGCTCGGCGTCGAGAATCTGCGAGCCGATGTGGCACGCCACGCCCTGCACCTGCAAATGCGGGGAGCGCGCCGCCTGGCGGTAAAGCTCCGGCGCCTCATCCTTGGGCACGCCGAACTTGTGGATCATCTGCCCGGTGGAAATGTAGGGGTGCGTGTCCGCTTCCACGTCGGGATTTACGCGGATGGAAATGCGTCCCACCTTGGCGAGCGCCCGCGCGCGGGTTTCAATCATGGCGAGCTCGCCCGCGGATTCTACGTTGAACATCAGGATGCCCGCGGCGAGACCGGCGTCGATCTCCTCGGGAGTTTTGCCCACGCCGGAAAAGACGATGGTGTCAGGGGCGGCTCCGGCTCGCAGGGCGCGCGCCAGCTCACCGCCCGAGACCACGTCAAACCCCGCTCCCGCCTGCCGCAGCAAACTCAGAATACGAAGGTGAGAATTAGCTTTGACCGAGTAACAAATCATGCCGGGTAGGCGCGCCAGGGTTCCGCGCAGGCGGTCATAATTCCCGAGAAGGGTGCTTTGGCTGTAAATATACGCCGGGGTGCCAAAACGCTCGGCCAGCGTGGCCAGGGTCAAATCCTCGCAAAAGAATTCATCCTGGCGGTAGTGAAAGGAATCCTGGGAAGAAAAGGTCATTGTGTCTCTTTTGGGCGACTGCCACGCGCCGGGATGCACTTGTCATGCTCCCGTTTGTCAGGGATATCCATCTTGGAAATTTCAAAAGCCCGTACTTGGCCATCTGGAAAATTTTTAATTTCGCCCTGGCCAATTCCCGGCGACTGAAACTTCCAGTTCAACGCACCTTCAGAATAACCAGCGTCTGGTCGTCGCGCTGAAGCCGCCCGGCTTCAAAGACTTTCAATTCTTCAAACACCCGGCTGACAATTTCCTGCGGCGGCTTCTCGGAGTTCTGGCGCAAAATATTTTCGAGGCGACGCGAGCCGAACTCCTCCTGCTGAGGGTCATTGGCTTCGGTGATTCCGTCGGAAAAAAACGCCAGCAAATCTCCCGATTCCAGATTCACCGTTGCGGGCTGATACTCAGTGTGCTCGAGCAGTCCAAGAGGAACGCCCTCGGCGCGAATCGCCCGGCATTGCCCCTTGCGCACCAGGATGGGAAGCGGCATGCCGGCATTGGCCAAGGTCAGGCTCTTCGAACGCGGTTCCCAGATGGCATAAGTCAGGGTAATGAAGTGGCCTTCAATCTTGCGCTCGAGAAACATGACATTCAACTGCTTCATCATGTCGGGCGGCGGAAGCTTCTGGGGAGCAAGACTGCGCAGCGTGCCGCTGGCCATGGCGCCATACAGGGCCGCGGGCGCACCCTTGCCGCTCACGTCGCCCACGATGATCACCTGCCGGTCGCGGCCGTAGGAGAGGAATTCATAAAGGTCGCCCCCGAGTTCCCGCGCGGGCTGAAAGTGCAAAGCCACGTCCAGGCCGGGAATTTTCGGGGCGATTCCCGGCATCAGGTGCATCTGGATTTCCTGGGCGCGGCGCAGGTCGCGCTCCAGGCGGGCCTCACTGCGCGCCACGCGCTCATACAAACGCGCGTTCTCGATGGTGATGGCGATTTGCGGCGCGAGAGTTGAGAACATGCGCACGTGCTCGTCGTTGAAGTAATTGAGGTGCGGGCTTTCCAGATCGATCACCCCAATCACCCGGTTGCGATAAATCAGGGGGACGGTCATCTCCGAGCGGGTCTCGGGGTTCACGGAGATGTAGCGCGGGTCCTTGCTGACGTCCGCCACCACTACCGGCCGGCGCAGACTCGCCGCCGCTCCCACAATGCCCTGGCCAAAATTTACGGTCGACCTTTCGGGCATGCGTTCATCCTGCTTCAGCGAAATGACGGCGTTGAAAGTCTGCGCCTGGTCGTCGGCCAGCAGAATGCCAAAGCGGTGGTAATCCACCAGCCGCTTGGTGAGCGTCCCGATCTTGCGCAGCAATTCGTTCAACACCAGCACGGAGCTGAGTTCACGGCTGATTTCATTCAGCAACTGGAGCGTGCGCGCCTGGCGCAGGGTACGCCGGTACAGCCGCGCATTTTCAATCGCGAGAGCCATGCGGCTGGCCAGAAGCTCCAGCAGGCTGACATGGGAATCGTTGAAGAAGTCCGGCTGCGGGGCTTCCAGGTCAATCACGCCGATCAATCGGCCTTTGAACAGCAACGGGACGGCGAGATCCGACCGCATCGCCACCGACGGGATGTACGAGGGATCATCCTTGACGTCATTCACTAGAACGGAGCGCCGCAACTGCGCGGCCCGGCCCACAATGCCCTCGCCCACCTTGATGCGCAGGTTGCGGACAAGTTCGCGGGGATGGCCGAGGCTGAAATGGACGCGCAATTCCTGGGTCTTCTCGTTGAGCAGAAGAATGGCGAAGACCTCGTAGTCAATGGCGCGCTTCACGATCTCCGCAATGCGGGCCAGCAACTCATCGAGGTCGAGGGTGGAGTTGATGCGCTCGGTAACCTCGATCATCAAGGTCAGAAGCTCCGTCAATTCGAGCGGCCGGGATGTTGAACGACTGGTTTCTGACATGGGATTGGCACTTGAAAAGCGGGCGCGTGATCTCCCTACGGAATGCCTGGCTGGCTCTAAATGCCCTTTGCTTCCCTCAATTGGCCCACAGACCCCAACTCCTCCGGCAAGGCGAAGGGAAGCGTTCCGGTTTATAGGGAAAGCCTGCTGCAAGCTATTATTCTAACATACGGGTACGGGCGCGGTGGCGTAACGGCGCCGATCCCTGCAATTCCAAATCCCCGCGCCGGGCCGCCTTCGCTATAATGACTCGCGATGCTTATTCTGGCATTTGACACGACCGGTGAAGAGGGCGGCGTCGGAATCTTCCGGGATGCGGAGTGCCTGGCGTCGATTCCGAACACCGGGCAGGCGAACCAGTATTCCATCGGCTTGTTCGAAATGGTGGAGCAGGCGCTTGGGCAGGCGCAGGTTGAGCTCGGTGCAATCGAACTTTATGCCGCGGCCAACGGGCCCGGCTCGTTCACCGGGATTCGGGTGGGACTGGCGGCCGCGCTCGCGTGGGGAAGGGCTTTTGGCCGCCCGGTGCGCGGTGTTTCGGTTCTGGAAGCCATCGTGAACAGCGTCCCCCTCGCCTCCCATTGGGCATTCCCCATCATGGACGCGCGGCGGGGGGAATTTTTCCTGGGCGGCTTTCGGCGCAAGACTTCCGAGTTGCCGGGCGCTGCGCCGCCTGATTATGAATCGGTAGATTCCGGCTGGATTCTGAAACCGGACGCGTTGCGGGAATTTCTGCACGAGCGGGCGGCGAGCGGTGGGACCGCCACCTGCCTGGTGCGCGCGCATGATCAGGCCGCGGTAAGTTTGTGTGCCACCCTGCCCGCTTCACTGCAAGGGCAGCAAGTGGAAGGCCTCCTCGTGCGCTCCATCGCCGCCATCGCCCGGAAGGAAGACCAATCCAACATCTCGCGGCCCGACGCGAAACTGGATGCCTACTACCTCCGGCGCCCGGATGCGGAACTCAATTGGAAGGGGTGAGGTGGGCGCCAACCATTGCGCTGGGATGGATAAATGGGCGAATGGTAAAGGGTAAAGTGTAAAGTTTGAAGGGTAAAAGCTGAAGAGTCCCATCCTTTACCCTTTACACTTTATCCTTCACCCATGACTCCTCAGCACCCGGAATCTACTCCCCGGCCCCGAGAACCCTAGTGTATGCCATGAAGATTCGAACCTTCGCCGGCGATGATCTGGCGGCCGTTTATGCGATTCAGTTGAAGTGTCCGCAGGCGGCCGAGTGGCGCGAGGAGGATTACCTGCTTTCGTCCCGCGATCCCCTCGTGACGATTCTCGTGGCGGAAGCGGAAGACTCCGGCCTGCCGGTTGTTGCCGGTTTCGCGGTGTTCCATCGGGTGATGGATGAAGCGGAACTGCGCAACATCGCCATTGACCCCGCGCATCAGCGCAAGGGAATGGCGCGGGCGCTGCTCGAGGCAGGGATTCGCGCCCTTCACGCCGCCGGGGCGCGCCGCCTTTTCCTGGAAGTGCGCGGTTCCAACCAGCCGGCTCTGGCCCTCTACGCATCCGCAGGATTCCAGTTGCTGTACACGCGCCGCGGCTACTATCATGACCCCGACGACGACGCGCAGGTGTTGGCGCTTGATATTGCCGCTTCCTTCAAGCGGTGATGACCCAAGGAGGAATCATGTCTCATCTCTTATCCCGGCGCGATGCCGGGAAGCTTATGCTCGCAGGATGTGCCAGTGCGCTCGCTCCCGCGGGAGAACTTTGGAGCGTCACGAAAATCAACTCCGAGGTGCGCGGAGTGCAGATTGGCGCGCAGGCCTGGTCATTTCGCGACCGGCCGCTCGACGCCTGCATTGCCGCCTATCGCGAGGTGGGGCTGGGTGAGTGCGAGCTTTCGGATGTTCACTTCAACAATCCCAATCCGCCCGGTCCGGACCTCGACCCAAAGCGGCTCGATACCCCGCTCAGCATTTACCATGATGTGCGCCGGAAGTTCGACGCTGCCGGCGTCAGTCTTTCCGCGTATGGAAACAGTTTTCACGCGGACTATTCCGACCAGGTGATCGAGCGGAGTTTTCAAATAACCCAGGCGATGGGGCTGGATTGCATCACCACCTCCACCAAAATCTCCATGGTGCCCCGCATCGATAAGTTGGCGCAAAAATACAAAATCAAGGTGGGCTACCACAACCACGACCACAGCTCCGATCCCGATGAGTTCGCCACCGCCGAGGGTTTCGAGCGGGCGCTGGAGGGCACGTCCCGCTATGCGCGCATCAATCTTGACATTGGCCATTTCGTGGCCGCGAACCAGGACCCCATCGCGTTCCTCAAAAAGCACCACGACAAAATCGTTACGCTGCACATCAAGGACCGGAAGCGTGACCACGGCCCCAACGTTCCGTTCGGAATGGGTGACACGCCCATCGTGGAGGTCCTGCGCCTGGTGCGTGACAATCACTGGAAGTTTCCCGCCAACATTGAATACGAATACGGAAACTATGCGCCGGGACTTGAAACGATCGCCGAGGTCAAGAAGTGCTACGCATACTGCCGGAAGGCGCTGGAGAGCTGAGCGTCAGCCGCTGATCAGGGCACGGCTGAACCGCAAGCTTAAGGAGGCGCCGCATGACCTCCCCGCGCCTCCCTCGTTCCTGCTTAACAACCTTGTTTTCAAATACTTATTCGGGTAGGGGCAGAATCGCGCGCGAGCCAGTCAGGTAACTTGTTTTGTTTTCATACAGTTATTCGGGTGGCAGAACTTTGGGGGATTTAAGGGTGATATTCGAGGCCTGAAATCGATCTATCTCTTTTATTTTCAGTTAGTAATAGTCTAAATAAGTTAACTTGCTTATTTTTCAACAACTTATTCGGGTGGTGAATTTTACAACAAGATTTGCCCTTTGTTTTCAATAAGTCATTCGGAGCACTCTTCATTTTTAACATCTTTTGGTTTTTGCTCTCCCGCCATGACTTTTATGGACAAAATGGCGGACTCGCACCCTTGTTTCCGACTGAAAACCATCCGGCTCATCTAACCTTTTCCGCATCATTTCAGTCCCCAGGCTTCCGCCCCGAGGGGCGCCGATGGGCTCCGTGGTCTCGGGATAAAGGCTCGATCGTTCCATCTACCGTCAAATATATACTATATGAATACTCTTGTCAAGAGAGAGCTCGATCATCAGAGCCTACGGCTGATTTACCGTCATGGCGCAGAGGCGTAGAGATGGCGAATAGACTACACCTCTGTTTCCCCTTCGGCCGATGCCTCCGCCCCCTCTGCGGCTCTGCGCATGATGGACCAGACCCCGGGAGACACCGCGTCACGGATGAAAATCCAGGGATCGCATGACCGGACGAGTGGTTTAGGATAAACTACCTCCTTCCGTGTAAAGATTGAGAGCGTATTCGACTCCGATGCGAAAATGGCTCATCACGGGCGGCGTGCTTCTGTTGGTGGTCCTCATCGTCGCCCTTGTCGCGAAGCGCATGGCGCCGCGACTTCCCGGTTATCTGCGGGAGCGCGCGGTCAGCACCCTGCGGCAAGTTTTCTCGGGCGACGTCACGTTTTCCGATTTTCAGGTTTCCCTCTACCCCAAAATCGTTATTCGTTGCGAGGGGCTTGTCCTGCGGCTCCATGACCGCACGGATGTTCCTCCCCTCATCAGCATCAAAAGAGCCTCGGCAGAAATTCCCCTCTGGGAGCTTCTCAGGAAGACTCGTCACGTGCGGAAGATCACCCTGGAAGGTCTCAAGGTCACGATGCCGCCGGTGGAACCTCGCGCGCCGAAGACCGCGCAGCCCACGCCAGGCAAGAAAGCCCCAAGTTCATCCAGCGTAGTGGTGGATGAGATTGTCGCGGACGGCGCCGAATTAGACATGCTGGTGAAGGATCCCAAGAAACCCCCGCATGTTTTCAATATCCGGTCTCTCCGGCTGCAAAACGCCGGACTCGGCCAACCGATGGGGTTCGAGGCCGTGCTGACCAATCCGGTTCCTGTCGGGGAGATTGAAGCGCAAGGAAAGTTCGGTCCCTGGCAAAGGGAGCAGCCCCGCCTCACGCCGCTCGCCGGCATCTACACTTTCACGCACGCGGATCTATCGACCATCCGGGGTCTCAGCGGCACCCTCACCTCGCAGGGCAAGTTCAATGGTCTGCTGGATCGCATCGATGTTCAGGGAGAAACGTCAACACCGGACTTTGGTCTGGGCCTGGGCGGCCACCCCGTCCCCCTCGATACGCGCTTCCACGCCATTGTGGACGGCACCACGGGAAACACCCTGCTGGAGCCTGTCCACGCGAAGCTCTTGAATTCGGAAATTGTAGCGCGCGGGGGCGTGTACCGCGAGCCGGGGGAACGGTATCGAAGAGTTTTGCTGGATGCCGACTCCAGTCACGCCCGGCTGGAAGACCTCCTGCGCCTGGCGCTAAAGGCGGAGAAGCCTCCGATGACGGGGGAGGTCACTTTCCGCACCCGCATCGATATCCCTCCCGGACAGGGGGAAATTGTCGACCGCTTGAAACTTGACGGCGAGTTTCATATCAGCTCGGCCCAATTCTCCCAACTCGACATCCAAAACAAAGTGGCCTCGCTCAGCCGCCGGGGCAGCGGCGAAACCGAAGCGGAAAGCTCCGGCAGCGTGGCTTCGGATTTCGCCGGCAAGTTCGTGCTGGAGGACGGCGTCATGACTTTTTCCAATTTGACCTTCGAAGTGCCGGGAGCCTCCGTTGATCTCGATGGAACCTATACCCTGCACGATCAAGCGATCGACTTTAAAGGGTCCCTGCGCCTTCAGGCTACGCTTTCTCAACTTACTACCGGCTGGAAGAAGGCCGTCGCCAAGCCCTTCAATAAACTCTTTGAAAAAGACGGGGCGGGAACGTACGTTCCCATCACCATAACCGGAACCGGCAGCGATCCCCACTTTAAGCTGGATATCAAACGCGTGTTCTAGGGCGGATTTCTCACGATGGCTCTTGAGGTGTCGCGTAGGTCCGTGATATCGGAACCTCAAAACGGGACGCTCATACCGATGTAAAGCGAACGCCCCGGGCCGGTCAGGGGCCTGATCTGACTCGTCCAGCCGCTCGCCTGGAAGTCATCAAAATTCACCCCACCGAGCGGGAGAAAATAATACCGGTTCAGAAGATCATTCGCACCCGCATTGACCTGAAGGCGCCGCCACTGGTACCCCGTTTGGAAGTTCAGGAGCGCAGAGCCGGGCGTTCTTTGTTCAAAACGCAGCGGGTCGACGGCGGATTTGCGATCCACCAGTTGGACTTCCGGGCCGGCTGTCCACCTTTTGAGCTTCTCGGTAAGGCCAAGGCGGGTGTTGAGGGGCATCATCTGATAAAGGCCCGTCCCCGTGTCGAGCCTCCGGCCGTGCAGCCAACCGGAAACGTCGCTGATCTCGCCCCGGCCGAACCTGGCGCTCTTCCAAATTGCCAAACCCCCCATCAGATCGGCCCCATAAATCCGGGCGTTATGATTGGCAAATTGCAGTTGCGAAAAACTGCTCTCGCCGTAAGTCTGGGTGGCCAGATCATTCACGTCAATATAGTCCCGGATGTAAGTCATATAAGGAGTAGCTTTGATTTCCCACTCTTTGCGCGCCCGGTCATGCCAGCTTGCCGTGCCGCTTACGGTGTGGGCGACTTCCGGCTTGAGGTTGACGTTGCCCACGTAATAATTGCCATCACCAAACCAGTTGATCATCCCACTGGTCATCCAGTCGGTGGACCACGCGTAGCGCTCGTAGAGATTGGGGGCGCGGGTCTTGCGCGCGTAGCCGATCTCGAAAGAACTGCGGCGGTTCGGCTCGTAGCGCGCGAGCGCGGTGAGGTCGATGTCGATATCGGTCCGCGCCCGGTGCAAGGAATTGAAAGCGTCCGCGTCCATGGCATACATCGGCGAGTCCGAGTAGCCGCTTACCGGACCCGTGTTGGCCCAGACGGTATCATTGCGGATGCCCAGCAGGGTGGTCCACTTGGAGTCCCACTTGCTGGCCACTTCCCCGAACCACGCGAGGCGCGTACGATGCCCGTCATCGATGTTGACGAACGCATTTGGCCCCATGTAGGGAACGGCGCCGGGAACGGCAGGCCAGGTATCATCAAGGACGAAGCGTTGGAACTCGCTGCCCAACTGGAGGGTGTGCCGGTCCGCGACGGGGATTTCCAGCTTCACGGAATAACCAAGATCCCTTCCATGGGTATCCATCGGCATCCACATGGCCATGGGAAAAGTTGATTTGTCCTTGCCAATATTCATTTCGTGCCGGACGTTCTGCCAGAACACCCGCGTGTTGAACACGCCCCAGCCAAGGTCCCTGCGGTAATGCAAGTTGAGAAATTCGGAGTGATTTCCCACCATGTCCATCCGCTGGTTGGGAAAGCCCTGGTAGGGAGTGTTCTGAAATCCCGCTTGGAGGATCAACAGATTGCCTGCCCCCTGCGCGGCCAGCGTCAAAGCGTGGTGGGTGTTCTGGGAATATGTGGAAGTCACCCGGTGGCCGCTGCCATCACGATAATCGCCGGTATTGGTCCATGATCCGTCATAGGCGAAGCTGAAATTCTGTGTGGCGACAGAGCCCGCGAGCGACGCTCCATAGCTTCGTCCATTGCTGCGCAAGAAGCTCGAAAAGCCACCTTCGGTGTGCAGGCGTTCGCCGGGCCGGGCAAAGACCGGCGGAGGAGAATCGACGGAAATCGTACCCCCGATGCTGTCGCCGCCCATGCTGACGGGGGTAATGCCCGCCATCACCTTCACCTCGGACACCTCGGAGGGGTCGATATAGGAAAGCGGCGGGTTCATGTGGTTCGGGCAGGATGCGGAAACGGTCATGCCGTTCACCACCACCCTGGTGCGTTCATCCCCCATTCCATGCAGTAAAGGGAGGGTGGCAAGGTCGCCGTTGTCGCGCAGACTCACGCCCGGCAAGTCTCCAAGGAGTTCCGCGGTGTCGAGGCTCCGAGCCTGATCACTTTCATCCACCTTACCCTGCGTTCCGGCAAGTGGAGTGTAGACGCCCGGCGATGGTGCGGTGACCGTCAGCGATTCCCTCCGGGTGGGAAGCTGGAGCGTCACGTCCAGGCTCCGTAAATCACCATCGTGCAAAGCTACATCCTGGGAATAGGGCGCAAAGCTTGGATAAATGACCTGCAAGATGTACGTGCCCGCGGGCAGGCCCGGAATCCTGTACAGTCCTGAATTACTGCTCATGACCGCTCGGGAGGCGCCGGTGAGGGAGTTGACCAACGTCAGCGTGGCGCCGGCGATGCAATGACCCGAAGGGTCAAGCACCGCCCCGGTCAGGACGGCCTTGCCAGAATCCCCTCGAGCGGCGGCCAGGCTGAGGAGGGTGGACGCCAAAACGGCAAGCAGCGGCCTCGCCCACAAGATGGCCGTGCCGTTGCCGAGCTTCATAATTCACCCCTTGGAAAGTGAGCACCGGGTTTGAGGTGATGCCGGCGGATTGCGGAGAAGGATGCATGCGGCTCTCGCGCAGTTTTAAGCGCCATCTTACTGCAAGAACCCCGCGTCTGAGGTGGGGAAAATTGACGCACCACTCCTGCGGCCTTTTTACGTGGTTCTGAAGAGTGGGGTTTGTGGGATTCTCACCACCTACGAAGGCGTGCGCTTTTCCACGCTCGGCGACATCCTTCCCCCTTCAGCAGTTCCAAGCCTGGCGCGCGTGGAATGGGAACACATCCAGCGCGTCCTGACGGATTGCGGCGGTAACGTCTCCCAGGCCGCTAAGCTGCTGGGCTTGCACCAGCGATCCCTCCAGCGCAAACTCACCAAATACCCTCCACGCACCTAACCTCAGTCAGCAGTGAATGAAGACTTCTTTGCGCTTTAGCCCGGCTTTCTCACCAGAATACGGAGTTCTTCGATAGTATCCGCCCCTTTAAAGATGCGGCATTTTCCACTTGACAGGCCCGACAAAGTAGGCTAGAATCGATAAAGGTGGGCAGAATGCGCCCAGAGTTGCAAGTGCGCGTCGCCAGTTACGTGCGTCGGTCGATGCGGATGCGGGCCACAAATTGTATCAGTGGACCTGCGGCATTATGTCGCTCTTCGGACATTCTGTGCAAAGCTGAGAACATATTGAAAATAAAGGGTCAAATAAGCCATTTTTCTCCTTCCAAAGCTGAGAACTTACTGAAAAAAATACTACTTACCAATTAATATGAAAAAGCATAGAAACGTGTGCAAATTGTCCGACTTGGGTAGCGCCAAGTTGTCGCCGGCCATCGCCAGAAATGGCCCGCCATGGTGAGCAATTCGGGTTAGCCCCACCCCCTAGGAGAAAACCCTTTTAAATCAACCTGACTGCCGCGATTTCTTATCACCAAGTTTCATCCTGCCAATCCATGTGCATGCGCATGATTCACCCCTTTCCCCTCACGTCACTTCCCTTTTGCTCCCCTTGCGGCGCTGGATTCATCCTCATTTCACCCACTTCAAGTGCGGGCCTTCTCTAAATGGGGATGAAATATCCCCGTAACATGGCGTTAACACAGCAATCGTAGAGTCAGAGGCTTACACCCTCAAGACCTCGGTTCCAGACGATGGAGGTTGGAAATGTGGAGTCCCCAAAAACGCTTGATGGTTTTGGCGGCAATCATCGCCATGGGCTTCATTGCGTGTGGTGGGGATAAGGACTCGCTGGACGATGTCTCGCTGCAAGGCGCGGGAGCGACCTTTCCGGCCCCGCTTTATCAGAAGTGGTTCAAGGTTTACAGCGAGAGCCACGACGGCGTGCAGGTGGATTATCAGTCGATCGGGAGCGGGGGTGGCGTCAAAAGCGTCATTGACCGGACGGTGGATTTTGGCGCGAGCGATGCCGCGATGTCTCCCGCCGACATGGCCAAGGTGCAGGGTGGAGTCCAACTCCTTCCCTTGACCGCCGGATGCATCGTGCTGTCCTACAACTTGAATGGCATCAAGACATTGAAGCTCTCGCGCGAAGCCTACGCGGGAATTTTCCTGGGGAAAGTCACGAGGTGGAACGATCCGCTGATCATCAAGGATAATCCCGGTCTGAATCTTCCCGACGAACCCATCAATGTGGTGGTCCGCGCCGACGGGAGCGGCACAACGTACGTGTTCACCCAGCACTTAAGCGCCATCAGCCCGGAATTTGCCAAGAACCCCGGCACCAACAAACTTCCCAACTGGCCCACGGGAACCAAGTCCAAGGGGAACGAAGGGGTGACGGCGAGCATCATGATGACTCCCGGGTCCATTGGCTACATTGAATACGGCTTTGCGAAGACGCAAGACATGCCCATGGCCATTCTTGAAAATAAGTCGGGCAGCTTTGTGGCGGCGTCAACAGCGACCGTGCAGGCGGCCCTGGCGACCGCGAAATTCTCGGAGAGCCTGATTGCCTGGGTTCCCGATCCGGATGCCAAGGATGCGTATCCGATTGCCACGTACACCTGGCTCATTTGCTACAAACAATACAAAGACAAGGGGAAGTTCCAACTTCTCCAAAGCCTGTTGAACTATTGTGCAACCGAGGGGCAGAAGGAATCGGAGGCACTGGGCTACGTTCCTCTGCCGCCGCAGGTTGCGGACATGGACAAGGCGGCCATTCAGAAAATTACCCTGGCTCCCAATGCGACTTAGTAAGCGCGTGACCATAAAGCAAGTCGCCCGGGCGGAATCTTCGAGCGGCCGGGCGTACAGAAATACAGGTGAATCGTGGCGGAAGCAAAAGCGATAACACAACCACCCTCCGGCTTGCAAAAGATGACGGACTCAGCTTTTCGCGGACTCTGTTACTCGTTCGCCTGGCTGTCGATCCTGGTGGTCATCTTCATTGTCCTGCGGATTGCCTTTGCCGCGGCGCCGGCAATGCATCAGTATGGCCTGGGGTTCCTCACCACGCGAACCTGGGATCCCAACAAGGAACAATACGGGATTCTCCCCGAAATCTGGGGCACGCTGTACACCTCGGTGCTGGCGCTGGTGATCGGCACCGCCTTCGGCGTGGCGGCAGCGGTTTTCCTGAGCGAAGGCTATCTGGGTGAGTTTGTCTTCTCCGTGCTGAAGATCTTCCACGTGGAGTTCCACCCCTTCTGGGGGAAACTGCCCATCCGCATGGAAGAAATCCTGAAAAACCTGGTGGAATTGCTCGCCGCCATTCCCAGCGTCGTTTACGGTTTGTGGGGATTGTTTATTGTCATTCCGCTGATTCGTCCGGCCTGCAACTGGATGCACCTGAAGATGGGCTGGTTCGCGCCTTTTGGGACCCCCCTCAGTGGTCCGGGCGTTTTCCCCGCAGTGCTGGTTCTTTCCATCATGATCCTGCCCACCATCACCGCCATCAGCCGGGATGCTTTGGTCGCCGGTGCCCCCCAAGCTGCGCATGGCCGCTTATGGATTGGGCGCCACGCCCTGGGAGACAATTTTCGCCGTGATTCTCCCCACCGCCGCGCGCGGCATCGTGGGGGGAATTCTCCTCGCCTTCGGCCGCGCCCTGGGAGAGACCATGGCGCTGGCCATGCTCTGCGGCAATGCCAACACGATCAGCCTGTCGCTGTTCTCGCCCGCCAATACCCTGGCGGCGTTGCTGGCCAATACCTTCCCCGAGGCACAACACAAGGAGGTGGGAATTCTGATGTACGCCGCCCTGGTGCTTTTAGGGATAACCCTGGTGGTCAACATGATCGGCGCCTTCATTCTGCAACGCGCCTCGGCCGGGTTGGAAGGAGGGAAATAATGGCGATCCTCGAAACCGCAGGCACTCCCTTGCACTCCAACACACCGGTCGAACCGAACCTCAACGACCCCTTCTTGGGAGTGGATTTCAACGAGTTGGAGAAGTCGCTGCGCCGTCCCCGCACCCTGATCAATGTGCTGTTAACCTGGGTGGTGGCCGGGATGACCCTCGTGGCGCTCGTCCCGTTGTTCTCCGTGATCTGGCTGCTCATCTGGCGGGGAGGCCAGAGGCTCACCCTTGCGCTGTTTACACAACTTCCCCCCGTCCCCATGGAGCAGGGAGGAGGATTCGGAAACGCCATCGAGGGGACGACGATCATTGTGGTGCTGGCGATCCTGATCAGCGTGCCGCTCGGCGTCCTGAGCGCCGTCTACATGGCGCAAACGCAGGAAGGGGACAAGTTCGCCACCTCGGTCAGGTTTTCCGCCAAGGTGCTCACCGGGTTCCCCTCGATTCTGGCGGGAGTTTTCGCCTATGGAGTGGTGGTTTTGCTGACAGGCGGCTTCTCGGCCATTGCCGGCGCGGTGGCCGTTTCCATCCTGATGCTGCCGACGATCATGTTGACCGCCGAAGATGCCATCCGCATGGTTCCAGCAAAAATGAAAGAAGCGGCTATTGGGATGGGAGCCACCCAAACCCAGACCACCATGATGGTCCTCCTGCCCACGGCCTTTCCCGGGATCCTGACCGGCGTCATGCTGGCCGTGGCGCGGGCGGCGGGGGAGACGGCTCCGCTGCTCTTTACATCTCTGTTCAGCAGCTATTGGCCTTATTACCACCACCATCTGCGCCTGATGCGGCCCACGGCATCGTTGGCGGTGCTTATCTACAATTTTGCCGGAATGCCCTTTAAGAACCAGGTGGAAATGGCTTGGGCCGCGGCCCTGGTGCTGGTGGCTATGGTGCTGGTTACCAACCTCGTTGGGCAGAGTCTTGCCCGACGCCAGGCACAACAATCTTAGGAGTGATAAATCATGCCAGGTACAAGCTTCGCCCAGCAACAACAACCGGAAAGCAAACCGCGCGCCGACGGTCAACGCAAAGCCGTGGACAAGCAGGTGGTGATCGATTGCAACATCCGGGAGTTGTTCTACGGGACCTTCAAAGCCGTCCGGGACACCGCCATCCCCGTCAAGAAAAACCATATCACCGCCTTTATCGGCCCATCCGGATGTGGCAAAAGCACAGTGCTGCGCTGCCTGAACCGGATGAACGATCTGGTGCGGGGCTTCCGGTTCGACGGCCATGTGCACTTCCGGGGCAAGGACATTTACCATCCGTCCGTCAATGCCGTGGCCGTTCGCCGCTTTATCGGGATGGTGTTTCAGCAACCCAATCCCTTTGCCACGAGCATCTTCAACAACGTGGCTTTCGGTCTTCGCCTGAACAATTTCAAGGGAGATAAGCACGAGAAAGTGGAAGAGGCATTGAAGCGCGCGGCCCTATGGGATGAGGTCAAAGACAAACTGCACAAGAGCGGGCTATCGCTGTCCGGCGGGCAGCAACAGCGGCTTTGCATCGCCCGCGCCATCGCCACCGAGCCCGAAGTGCTGCTGATGGATGAACCATGCTCCGCGCTTGACCCCATCGCGACCCGTAAGATTGAAGAGTTGATGCTGGAACTGAAGACGCGGTTCACGATTGCCATCGTCACGCACAACCTGCACCAGGCCCTGCGGGTCGCTGACCTTACCGGATTCCTGTACGTCAATACCACGCAGGGTGGCCGCACCGGCTATCTCGTCGAGTTCGGAGATTCCAAGCAGCTCTTCGAGGACCCGAAAGAGAAGCATACCAAGGAGTATATCCGCGGCGAATTCAGTTAGCGCGCACATCCTGAGGTGGATTAACTGATTCCGGTTAGTGAGGAAACAATATGCTGATGTCCCCGCAAAAACTATTTCTCAATCTGTTTGCCGACAAGGAGACGACAGGCTTCGCCGCCGGGCAGTATGTCGTCAAGAGTGGAGAAACTGGGCAGACCATGTACATCGTCATGGAAGGGGAGGTCGAAATCCTCGACGGTTCGATCATCCTGGAGGTCGCCGGCCCGGGCTCCATGGTGGGTGAATTGGCGCTCATTGACGACGAACCGCGCAGCGCGTCGGTGGTGGCGAAGACCGACTGCCAGCTTGTACCCGTCGATCGGAAGAGATTTCAGTATATGACGCAGGAGACTCCCTTCTTTGCGCTGGCGGTGATGAAAGTCCTCGCTGACCGCCTGCGCAACAAGAACGTAAGAACTCGCTCCAGCATGGAAATGGGCGCCTAACCGTCGGCCCTGTGCATGGCCTGGCCCCGCACACGGCGAGCACTTCTTGCCAGATAACGCTGATCAAGCGCTTGCCGAATGAGCGTCTTGATTACCGCCTGCCTGCTGATGTTCAATTCTTGGGCGATACGGTCCAGCTCTTTCAGCATGGGAGAAGCGAAATCCACGTTCACCCTGCGAATGGGTTCCATCATCCGTCCCGAATTGGTGAAAAACCGCGATACATCCTCCCCGCGATCGGCGAGCCGGGCAATCTCCTCTGCAGGGGTACCCTTGCGGGAATTATTCGTTAGCTTCATAAAGCTTCTGCTCCTCTTGGGTTGCCTTCCACAAGGTCACCAAATGGAAGCGCATAAGGTATAACAGTTATATCAAACTTCGGGGGGAAAATCCATGCGCCTGCCCAAAGCCTGAGACCAGCCCCGCGCTTGTCCCGCCCGCGGCGTAATCCAGAATATGCCCACTCCCGTTACACCCTCTGCTTTATATGCCCCTGCCCCCCTACCCCCTCTCGCGCCCCGCGACAGTTATGCTAGACTATTAAAAGATGCGCGAAGCCTTTCTGGAGAGAATCGACAAGCGCCCCGTGGTGTGTGACGGGGCGATGGGGACGATGCTGTATTCTAAAGGCATCCCCCTGAACCGCTGCTATGACGAGTTGAACGCGGCGATGCCGCAGCTTGTCAAAGAGGTCCACCTGGGATACGTCAAGGCGGGGGCGGAGGTGATTGAAACCAACACCTTTGGGGCCAACAAATTTCGCCTGCAAAAATTCGGCCTGGGCGATAGGGTGCGCGAACTCAACCTGGCGGGCGCGCGCCTGGCGCGGGAGGTGGCCGGCGATGACCTCTACGTGGCGGGCGCCGTGGGGCCGCTGGGGATCCGCCTGGAACCTCTGGGCCTCACCACCCTGGAGGAGGCGCGGGCGGCCTTTCGCGAGCAGATTGCCGTGCTCGTGGAAGGCGGCGTGGACCTGATTATCATCGAGACGATGATGGATTTGAACGAGGCGCATCAGGCGCTGCTGGCGGCGCGGGACGCCGGCCAATTTCCCGTCATCGTGCAAATGACCGTGCAGGCGGATGGCAGCACACCCACCGGAACCCTGGCGGAAGACTTTGCGCGGGCACTCGACGAGTGGGGCGCGGACCTGATTGGCGTCAATTGCAGCGTAGGCCCCGCCGCCGTGCAGGAAACCCTGGAGCGCATCGCGGCGGTGACGGAAAAAAGGCTTTCCGCCCAGCCCAACGCGGGAATGCCCCGCACTGTGGAAGGCCGCAACCTCTATCTCTGCTCGCCCGAATACATGGCAAGCTACGCGCGGCGATTCATCCAGGCGGGCGCGCGCCTGGTGGGAGGATGCTGCGGCACCACCCCCGAGCACATCAAAGCCATCAAAACCGCCGTCCGCTCCCTGAGCACGCAACGGGCGCGCGCGCACGTGGAGGCAGTGGGGCGGTCCCCTCACACCCTGTCGCCCGTCCCCGTGGCCGAACGCTCGCGCCTGGCGGGGAAGTTGACTCGGCAGGAGTTTCCAGTGCTGGTGGAGGTGGTCCCTCCGAAAGGGTGCAACGCCACCAAGGAAGTGGAGGGATCCGAGTACCTGCTGGAGCATGGCATTGACGCGGTTAACATTCCCGATGGGTCGGGCGCCACGGCGCGCATGAGCGCCCTGACCCTGGCGGCGCTGCTCCAGCAACGCGCCGGCATCGAAGTGCTGCTCCACTACAGTTCGCGCGACCGCAACGTGCTGACCATCCAATCCGACCTGCTGGGGGCGCATGCCCTGGGGGTGCGCAACGTTCTGGCCTTGACGCGCGACACTCCCCAGTATTCGAGCGTGCTGGATAGCGACGCGTCGGAAGTGGACGCCATCGGCCTGGTAAACCTGCTCAGTAGTCTGAACCGCGGCCTGGATGTGGGGGCCAACCCGCTGGGGGCTCAAACCGCCTACCTGGTGGGGGCCAGCATCAATCCCTACGCGCTGAACATGGAGGAGGAGCTTCGCCGCCTGCATTCCAAGGTGGAGGCGGGCGCGGATTTCGCCGTGACCCAGCCGGTTTTTCAGGTGGAACAACTGGCCAGTTTCCTCGAGCGGGCACGCCGCTTTGCGCCGCACCTGCCGGTCATCGCGGGCATCTGGCCGCTTACCAGTTTTCGCAACGCCGAGTTCATGAACAACGAGGTGCCGGGTATCTCCGTTCCGCCCGCGGTGATGGAGCGGATGCGCGCGGCCGATTCCGGCGAGCGCGCCCGCCAGGAGGGACTGAAGATCGCCCAGGAAACCCTGCTGGAAATCCGTTCCCTGGTGCAGGGGGTGCAAATCGCCGCGCCCTTCGGCCGTTACGCCCTGGCCGTGGAGGTGGCGCAGGCGCTCGGCGTCCGCCGGACCGCCCCCGCCGCCCCTCATCCGTGATAGAATCAAAAATCCGCTCAAATCCTGAAAAGGTTGTGCGGCAGGCGCGGGGAGAGCCGTTCCCCGAGCAAAGGCAGTATTTAAGAACTCGAGACGATGGATGCAAGAAAGGACACTGCCATGTCCCAGTCTGCGAAGAGTGACCAGCCGGAGCCTTTTGAGAAAAACCTGGCGCGCCTCGACGCCATCGTGCAGGAACTGGAAGATTCGGACCTTTCGCTCGACAAAGCTCTGGTGCTGTATGAAGAAGGCATGAAGCTTTCCGAGTTCTGCCACAAGCAGTTGGAAGAGGCGGAGGGAAAGGTGGAGATTATGACCAGGAAGACCGGAGGGAAAATGGTGGCAGAGCCCTTCAAAACGAATGAGACAGACGCGACCTAAACGCTGTGGGCAGGAAGCGTAGGAGGAGGGAAACCCATGTCCTCGGATTACAGTTATGGAAGGCGCAAGGAGTTGCAGGTGGGAGAGGTTCTCGAACTCCAAGGCTTCGAAGTCGCGCGTTTCCAAGGTAGCCGAGGCCCAGTGGACTTAATTGCAAAGAAGGGCAGGCTCCGCCTTGCGATCCAAGTAAAAGCAACACGGGATGACACAATAAGCTCTGACAGGTTGAACCGGACTGACGAAAGTCGGCTTACTCAATCAGCAGCCGGAACAAAGGCGAAACCCGTGCTGGCATTGGTTTCCCGCGATTACTTTGAGCTCTTCTCGGTGCCAGGCGGAGAAACCATCGCAAAAGGCAAGCTCAAGCCACTTCGTCGCGACTACCCGGAGCATACGTGAATCTTTAGCCTTAGGTTCGGCTGTCAATTTGAAGCCTTTTCGATTTACGACAACGATGAACATTTCTTCTGTTGAATCAATCCGCCGGCACCTTGAACAGAACCGCACTTTGGTGGACGCGGAACTCGATCGAATCCTTCCGCCCGCCGAGGATTATCCCCCGAGTATTCACAAGGCCATGCGCTATTCGGTATTTGCGGGGGGAAAGCGGCTTCGGCCCACCCTGTGTCTGGAAGCGGGGCGGCTGTTCGGCGGCAATGAAAGCACCCTGCTGCGGGTGGGGAGCGCGCTCGAATTAATTCACACCTACTCGCTGATCCACGACGATTTGCCGGCTCTCGACAACGACGACCTGCGGCGCGGCAAACCTACCTCCCACGTGGTTTTCGGCGAGGCCGCGGCGATTCTGGCCGGCGACGCTCTGCTGACCCTGGCCTTTGAAGCCATCGCCGGTTCCAGCGATGGTGTGCCGCAACGCACTCTGCAAGTCATTCAGGAACTCGCCCACGCCATCGGGACGATAAAAGGCATGGTGGGAGGGCAGGTGGCGGACCTGGAGTCAAGCGACAGCACCGGCGACCCCGCGCGGCTGGAGTATATCCATTCCGCCAAAACCGGCGCTTTCATCCGGGCGGCGATGCGCTCCGGCGCCATCTTGACCTCCGCGAACTCGGATGATCTGGCGCGCGTCACGGCGTACGGTGAAAAGATCGGACTGGCATTTCAAATTGCCGACGATCTGCTCGATGTGCTGGGTTCCCAGGCCGAATTGGGAAAGACCATCGGCAAAGACCAGCAGCAGCACAAGGCCACTTACCCGGCGATTCATGGCATTGAAGCCTCCCAGCAAATTGCCGCGCGCCTGGTTGAGGAAGCCTGCGCGGCCCTTGAACCCTATGGGGAGCGCGCCGAGGTTTTGCAGGGCATTGCCCACTACATCGTAGGCAGAAAGCAGTAGGCGGCAAGCAGTCGGCAGTAAGCAGAGGGACAGGGCGAAGTCAAAAGGTAAAGGTGTGGGCATTTCGGGTTTCGACTTTTGAATTCTGAATCTTGAATTGAATTTTGTTCCTGCCTGCGGCATTTGACAGAGGTGCACATGGAATATCGTTATCTGAACAGCATCGATTCCCCGGCCGATTTGAAGAAGGTTCCCCGCGAGGATCTTCCCATCGTCGCCGCGGAGCTGCGCGATTATATGGTCTCGGTGATCGCGAAGATCGGCGGCCATCTGGCCTCCAGCCTGGGGGCGGTGGAGCTGACCATCGCGCTTCATTACCTGTTTGACACGCCCAAGGACAAGATCGTGTGGGATGTCGGCCACCAGGCTTATGGCCACAAAATTCTGACCGGCCGCCGCGACCGCTTTCCCACCATTCGCCAGTACGGGGGAATCTCCGGGTTCCCGGTTCGCGATGAGAGCCCTTACGACACCTTTAACGTCGCTCACGCCGGAACCGCGATTTCCGGGGCCTTGGGCATGGCGGTGGCGCGGGATCTGAAGGGCGAGGACTTTCATGTGGTGGCCGTGGTGGGAGACGCCGGGCTGACCACGGGCCTGACGCTGGAAGGCATCAACAATCTCGGAACCCTGAAGAAGAAAGTCCTGGTGATTCTGAACGACAACAAGATGTCGATCTCCCCTAATGTCGGCGCCCTGGCCGGCTACCTGAACCGCATCGTACACGGTCAAGCCTACCATCGCTTGCGCGAAGAAGTGGAAAAGATGGTTCGCTCCGTCCCGCGCCTGGGACCCCGCCTGCTCAAAATCTCCCAGGACCTGGTAGAAACGGCCAAGAGCATGTTGATTCCGGGGCTGGTTTTTGAGGAATTGGGTTTTGAATACGTGGGGCCCATCAATGGTAACAATCTGGCCGAGGTCATGGAGACGCTTACCAAGGCCAAGGAGCGTCCCGGACCGGTGATGGTCCACATCGTGACCCAGAAAGGCAAGGGCTACTCCATTGCCGAGCAGCTTCCGGTGAAGTATCACGGCGTGACTCCCTTTGATTTCTCCACCGGGGCTTTTCACAAGGGACCGGCTGCCGCGCCCAGCTACACCGCGGTGTTCGGTAAGACCATGTGCGCATTGGCGGAAAAGGATCCGCGCGTGGTGGCCATTACCGCGGCCATGGGAGAAGGCACCGGCCTGGACGAATTCTCCAAACGCTTTCCCGAGCGCTTTTACGATGTGGGAATCGCGGAGCAGCACGCCGTGACCTTCGCCACGGGGCTGGCTTGCGAAGGTATGCGGCCGGTGGTGGCGATTTATTCCACCTTCTTGCAACGCGCCTTTGACGAAGTGATGCACGACACCTGCCTGATGCACGTTCCGGTAACTTTTGCTCTCGACCGGGGCGGACTGGTGGGCGCTGATGGCCCCACCCACCACGGGCTCTATGACCTGGTTTACCTCGCGGCCCTGCCGGGCATCGTGGTGATGGCCCCCAAGGATGAGAACGAACTGCGCCACATGCTCTACACCTCGATTAACCTCAAGGGTCCCGCCGCCCTGCGCTTTCCGCGCGGCAACGGATTGGGCGTCCCCCTGGACGCGGAGTTGAAGACTCTGGAGATTGGCAAAGGCGAAATCCTGCGCGAGGGCTCCGACATCGGCATCCTGGCGCTGGGCTCCATGGTCTATCCCTGCCTGGAAGCGGCCACAAGGCTGGAAGCCCTGGGCATTCACGCCACCGTCATCAATGCGCGGTTCGTGAAACCCCTGGATGAGGATTTGATTTGCTGCCTGGCCGCGGAAAAGCAATTCCTGGTGACGGCCGAGGAGGGCACCGAAGCCGGAGGATTTGGCGCGGCGGTTGCCACCCTGCTGCAAGACAGAAAAATTCCCGCCAGCATTCTGCGCATCGCCGTTCCCGACCGCATCATTCCCCACGGCGCGCCCGCCCTGCTGCACGCCAAGTACGGCCTGGATGTGGACGGGATTTTCGAGAAGATCAAGAACTTCGCCCACGAATTCCCGGCGCGCCCGGAATTGCGCTACCGCTCGTTGCTGCGGTCGTAGAATTTTGGATTTTAGATTTTTGGATTTTGGATTGGCACGCGGGAATTCCCGGCGCTCGTTCGATGGCGGGGAATTCCTTCCCTCCTACCTCCTATTCCCCACCACCGGCTCACCGTTCAAGGCCAGGGATTGCCTGCCGCCGGAGAGTCCCTGCATCCATTTCTGGAACGAGTCGAGGTAGGTGTAATAGACGGGCGTGATGTAGAGGGTGATGAGTTGGGAAAAGACCAGCCCGCCCACGACGCACAGGCCCAGAGGGCGGCGCGCTTCCGCTCCGGCGCCAAAACCCACGGCAATGGGCAGGGTTCCCATCAATGCCGCCATGGTGGTCATCATGATGGGCCGGAAGCGCACCAGGGCGCCGTAATAGATGGCCTCCTCGGTCGACTTGCCGGCGTGGCGCTCCGCATCCAGGGCAAAGTCAATCATCATGATTGCGTTCTTCTTGACGATTCCCACCAGCATGATGATGCCGACGAATCCGTAAAGGTTAAGATCATAGCCGAAATACATCAGCGTGAGCAGGGCTCCCAGGGCCGCGGACGGCAACCCGGAGAGAATGGTGAGCGGGTGAATGAAGCTTTCGTACAGAATTCCCAGCACGATGTAAATCACCAGGATGGTGATGATCAACAGAACGGTGAGGCCCACCAGGGAGGATTCGAACTCCTGCGCGCTGCCTTGGAAGTTGGCGCTGAGATCGGACGGCAGGGTTTGCCGGGCAACCTGCTCGACGCGATTGACGGCGTTGCCGAGCGCGGTGCCGGGCGTCAAATTGAAAGAGATGGTGACCGACGGCAACTGGCCGGAGTGATTCACCGCCAGAGGGCCCAGTGACTGGCTGAGCTTGGAAACCGAACTGAGCGGCACCAATTGGCCGTTGCTCGAGCGGAGGTAGAGCAGGGAGAGCGCCTGCGGGTCCATCTGGTACTTGGGGAGGAGTTCGACCAGCACATCATACTCATTGTTGGGAGTAAGAATGGTGGAAATCTGGCGCGAACTGTAAGCCGTATCCAGGGCGTTTTCCACCTGGTAGGCGCTGAGTCCCAGGGCGTTGGCCTTGTCGCGGTCAATCTGCACGTCCACTTGCGGATTGCTCACCTGGAGGTCGGTGTTCACATCCTGAAGTTCCGGAAGCGCGCTCAGGGTGTCATTGAGTTTCTGGGCTTCGCGGTAAAGCTCCCGGGTGTCCGGCCCTTGCAGGGTGTACTGGTACAGGCCCTTGGTGGTGTAGCCGCCGATTTGAATGGGGGGCGGGTTTTGCATGAACGCCATGATGCCGGGAACCCCAAAAAGCTGGGGACGAATTCCCTGCAATACCGTGTCCGTATCGAGGTAGCGATATTTCGGATCGTGCGGGTAAGGGATGTGCAGCCGGTCCTTAAACCATTCGAGCATCTGGGTGCGGCCGCTGGGGCGGGGCTTCAGGTTGAGGAAAAAGAAGCCCGAATTCCCGCCGCCGCCCGGTCCCCCCGCGCCCGCGAAGGACATCACGTTATCCACGTTGGGGTCCGCCACCACCACATGGGTAAGCGCCTCCTGGTGCGCCTTCATGGAATCAAACGAAATGCCCTGCTGGGCCATGGTGACGCCGAAGATGAATCCACTGTCTTCGCTGGGAAGAAAACCCTTGGGAATGCGAATGAACAGCCAGACGGTAACCGCCATGATGGCCAGGGAGAACAGAAAGGTGGCGAATCGGTGGCGCAGGACCTTCTGCAAGCTCCAATCGTAGAATTTCAGCGTGCCCGCAAAGCCGCGCTCAAAAAGCATAAACAGAAGGCCGTGATCTTCCGGATTGGCATGGCGCAGGAAGCGGCTGCACAGCATGGGCGTCAGGGTAAGCGAGACCACGCCCGACACCAGCACCGCCGACATGATGGTGACGGAAAATTCGTGCAGCAGGCGGCCCAGAATCCCTCCCATGAATAGCACGGGAATGAAGACCGCGGCAAGCGACAGGGTCATGGAGAGGATGGTGAAGCTGATTTCCTTTGACCCGTTCAGCGCCGCTTCCAGAACCCCCTCGCCCATTTCCAGGTGGCGCACGATGTTTTCCAGCATCACAATGGCGTCGTCCACGACAAAGCCCACGGCCAGCACCAGCGCCATCAGCGAGAGGTTATCCACCGTGTAACCCAGCAGGTACATTACCGAGAAGGTGCCCACAATCGACATGGGGAGCGCCAGGCTGGGGATGATGGTGGCCGACACGTTGCGCAGGAAAAGGAAGATCACCAGCACCACCAGCGCCAGGGTCAGGTAGAGGGTAAACTTGACGTCGTCCACGGAGTCGCGAATGGAAATCGAAGCGTCGAAAAGCGTGTCAAGGTGGATGGACTGGGGAATTTCCTTGCGAAAGGTGGGCAGCAGGTGCTGGATGTTGTCCACCACCTGAATGGTGTTGGTGCCGGGTTGGCGCTGGATGGCCATGACCATGGAGTTGACGTGGTTGTACCAGGAAACCACCTTGTCATTCTGCACGCTGTCCAGCACCTGGCCCAGCGCTTGCAAACGCACCGGCGCGCCGTTGCGATAAGCCACAATGAGCGGCCGGTAAGCGGCGGCGTTGCGCAGTTGGCCGTTCGCCTGCACGATGAACGACTGGTGCGTGCCGAAAAGAGTTCCGGTGGGCAGGTTGACGTTGGCGTTCTTGATGGCGTCGGTCACCTCATCCAGGCCAATGCCGCGCGTCGCCAGCGCCTGGGGATCAAGCTGTACGCGCACGGCGTATTTCTGCTCGCCATACAGGGCCACTTGCGCGACCCCGCTGATCGTGGAAATGCGCTGCGACATGTAAGTTTCCGCATAATCTTCCACGGTGGAGGGGGCAAGCGTGTCCGAGTAGACGGCCATGTAGAAGATCGGCTCGTCGGCCGGGTTCACCTTCTGGTACGCGGGCGGCGTGGGCATGTCGGACGGGAGCTTGGCCTGGGCGCGGGCAATGGCCGCCTGAATGTCCTGGGCGGCGGCGTCAATATTGCGGTTCAGATTGAACTGGATGGTAATCTGCGTGCCGCCCTGGGTGCTCATGGAGGTCATGGAATCCAGGCCGGCAATGGTGGAGAACTCGCGCTCCAAGGGAGTGGCTACGGCCGCGGCCATGGTTTCGGGACTCGCCCCGGGCAGGCTGGCGCTGACCTGCAGGGTGGGTTGGTCCACGTTGGGCAGTTCGCTGACCGGCAATGCCCGGTAGGCAATGATGCCAAAAAGCAGAATGGCCAGCATGGCCAGCGTGGTCATGATGGGCCGGCGAATAAAAATTTCTGCCAGGTTCATAAGCCCTGCAACACGAAGAACAAGTCAAAAGTCAAAACGCAAAAGTCAAAAGGCAAAAGTGAAAACCCGATTAATACCGATGCACCAGCCGTACAACTCTGGCGAACTAGGGCCCATCATTGGTATTTCCCTTAGACGTGCCTTTGGCCGTGGCGACAGATTTTGAAAGTATCGCCCGCAACTGATTCGATTCTTCAAGCAAGCCGGACATACGCTTCGCAGAAACCTCACCGGACATAACCAGGAGGCGAAGCCAGTAGTTGGACTCCCGCATCTCCTTCAGAGAAACCTGTAACTTATGGGCAAAATCAACTTTGGACTCTGCCCCTCTTGCCTCTTCGTAGTTCGCGCCGGCTGACGTCGCGCTGCGCAGTAACTGATCCCCCAGACGCCGGCCAACCAACGTGTTTGGCAAAAACTTGACTAGTTTGATGGTCCTCGCGGCGTACTCTAATAGACGTTCCCCCAAGTCACGGTTTTCAGTAGTCATGGCTATCGTCCGGCGGCCTTGTTCTTCCACTTTTGCCTTTTGACTTTTGCCTTTTGACTTTTGACTTGAGTTTTTAAGACCCTTTCTTAATCTCCACCATCGATCCCGGGGCCAGAATCAATTGTCCGTCGGTCACCACGGTTTCGCCGGGGGCCACGCCCTTCTCAATGACCGTCTCATCCCCCACGGTCTCGCCCACCACCACCTGGCGGAGGTCAGCCTTCAGATCCGCTTTCACCACGAACAGGTACTTGCCCACGGGGCCCGTTTCCACCGCCTGGGATGGCACGACGGTGGCGTTGGGGTGCACGGAAAGCCGCATCACGACATTGACGAACTGCCCCGGCCAAAGCCGGCTGTCCGGGTTCTGAAAGGTGGCGCGCATTTTGAGGGTGCCGGTGGCCGTGTCCACCGCATTGTCAATAAAGATGAGCCGGCCCATGGAAGGCGGCCGCGGGTCGTTGGGAATTCGCGCCTCAACCACCAGCGGGCCGCGCGCCTGGTATTTTTTGACCTCGGCAAGGTATTGCTCAGGCACTGCGAAGGTCACGTAGATGGGTTGAACCTGGTTGATGACCACCAGAACCGTATCATTCACCTTGGCAATATTACCGGGATAAACCTGATAGCTCCCGGTGCGGCCGTCCAGGGGAGAGTAGATGGAGCAGTAGCTGAGGCTTATTTTGGCGTTTTCGATGGCCGCCTGGTCGGCGCGCACGGTGGCTTCGTCGGCCTGCGCGGTGGTGCGGACGGTATCGTACTGGTCACTCGAAATGATCCCGGCCTGAAAAAGCTTGGCATTCCGGTCCGCCTGCGCCCGGGCATTGGCCAGTTGCGCCTGGTCGCGCGCCAGGTTGGCCTCCAGTTGATCGAGTGCCGCCTGGAATGGGCGGCGGTCCAGAGTGAACAGCAGGTCGCCCTTCTTGACGTTCTGCCCCTGGGTAAAGTAGGCACGCTCGATTTCACCCGCGATCTGCGTGCGCACGGAAACATTGGAAAAGGCTTCCACATTGCCAATCACTTCCACCTGGACGGGGACGCTCTTGGCCACTGCTTTCGCCACCGTGACCGGAACCCGAACCTCCATCGGCATGCCGGGCCCTTGCACGGCCTTGGAGGCGCACCCCGCCAGCATCAGCAAATTCGCCAGCAGCACGCCCAAGCCCCACGCTAGGGCAAAAGGGTGGCGGGCGTTACGGCATCGTGCCGTGGTGATAGCGAGAAATTCCATGTCCTGACTTCTCCGGGCTGTGCGCGCCTTTGGGTTGCTGGTGATATCCTGAGATGACTGGGTTGCAGTTACCTCACAAGGAATGAAAAGATAACTTTACTTCCAAGTCATAGCCGCGTCAATGCTCTGGTTGCAGGGGAAGAGGGTTAATCGACACAATGACCGAGAAACAGACCAAGAACCAGTCTAACCTCCAGGCCCGAAGTGCCACTGTGAAAAACAAAATTTGGCTTTGTGCGAGGGCTCGTTGGCCCTCTTTGCGCGTTTGCCCCTTGACAGCGTTTGCTGGCCTGCTATTCTGGAGGTGGAGGGTTGAACTGTTCAACTGATCAACTGCTATGGCACTCGTTTCTGTAAAAAACAAATACCAAGTCGTCATTCCGCTGAACGTCCGCAAGAAGATTGGCCTTAACGTAGGCGACCTCCTGGAGGCCTCGGTGGAGCGGGGAAGGATCACGTTTACCCCGAAATCAGTGGTGGATCGTGGCATCGCCGAGAGCCTGGCGGACTTCAAAGAGGGGCGCGCCTACGGGCCCTTCGAAACCCGTGAGGAACTTGTGGCGTCACTGCACAAAGAGGCGGCAAGGTTACCTTCGAAAAGGCCCGGCCGTAAAGCCTCAAGAACATGAGGGTCCGATACTCGCAGCGGTTCCTTCGGCAATATGCTTCCGCCCCTGCGGAAGTGCGGAAAGCCTTCGAAAAGCAGATCGGGTTCCTCCTCGAAAACCTCAACCATCCCTCATTACGAGCCAAGAAATACGATGAGTCGCTTGGCCTCTGGCAGGCCCGAGTGAATCGCAACTTGCGGTTCTACTTCACTATCGAGGGCGATGAGTACCACCTCCACGATCTAAAGGTCCATCCCAAATAGTTAATCCTGCCTTGGGCAACCCTCGCCCCCGTGGGAATCTTTGTGCCCACCGGAAATTGTAGCGGCGGCCCCCACCGAGTGATTCCTATGTGGCATCCAGGAGGGTGACAAACACCGGATAGTCCTTCACAAGCATTCCCTTCAGAACCGTGTCTGCCCCGTTCTTTTCCATTTCCAGTTCCTGTTCCGTCCCGTTCATGATGTCCGCCACCGTGGCTCGCCGCGCCTGCACCCCGGGGAAGACAATATTGGTTTTTGCTTCCCCCGCGCCCTCTTTCGACGGTCCATCGATCCACACGCTGACCATTCGTTCCTTGACTCCCCGCCGAAAGGTGAAATACAGCAACCCCACGCCATTACTGAAATTCACCGCAAAATCCGAGGGATGAAAGTCATCCATGAGAGTGGCAACGTTCCGCCACAGGTAGTAGGTCATGGTGGGCCGGCAGGGGTTTAATGTTGGTGTGCCCCAGGTGGCCTGGCAGAGCGCCTGCGGGTGGACGCGGCCGGTGAAGTGAGGGTGGCAAGGTCCCGCTTCCATGCCAAGCCCACTATGTCCTACCAGACTTCGCACAAGATACTTCGCCATCTGGATTTCCGACGTCAGCATGGGGTAAGACATTTCCCCGGGAGGATACATGGAGCCGGCATAGATCTCCGTGGCAAAGAAACGGCCTTGGAAGCCCAGATCGCGGCACTTCTTCTGAAACTTCCGGACCGATGCGAAGTAGGCGGCATCAGGCTCGTCGTTAGGATGCCACCCGATGGCGTCAATGCGCGCGGCCAGCCCGGGTTTGATAGGGTTGGCCCCCCCGGTGATATATTTCCACCCATTGGGCACGGTGCCCTCTGGTCCGTGGAAATTATCCTTGGCCAGAATCCTGCCGTGCGCGTCCTCCACCTGGAAGTTATCAAAGAGCACCGGGCCCACTCCCCTCCGGTTTATCAGAGCCACTGCCCCGGCGCCGGTGAGATGCTCAAGGTTGTGGCTGGTGGAAACGCTTCCACCGTCTCCCGAGACCGTGAAGCTGGCGGCTGATCCCTGAACCTTGGCGAGCAGTTTCAATTTGCGCCCCAAATTCTGGAATTTCTTCACCGCCAACGGTTTGCCCCAATGTCGATCGGACTCGTAGAACATGATCGTCTGGTCGGACATCGAGCAAAGGGCGGCAAGGTATTTTCTGTGTTCCTGGTAGCGCAAAAGAATACCGAAAATCCCCTCCCCTTCCACGCCAACGCTCACGGCCACGTCTTCGGCCTGGATATTCTCACCCACCACGATGGTTCCCTGCTGGAATTCGCCCCCGTCCAGGATCAGCTTGCCCTCCTTGATGCCGTACCGCCTCTCGCGCCCCAGGCAATCCAGGATGGCGTTCCGGTCGAATCCCGCCGGGCTTCCCAGCATAACCTTGGCCTCGGGCCACACCTTCTTGACGATATTGAGAGCCGGTTCAAGAAAGGTGGGCACATAGTGGTCCGCCTCGAACCAGCCGTTCCATTCATTCCCCAGTTCCAGATAGGCCACGCGGCCTTTGAGCTGCCGCGCCATGTACTCGATGTAGCGCAGATAACCCTGATACATCTCGGGATTAGCATCCGCCGCGGTTAAGGGGTCGTTGTAATTGTCATTCATCTCGCGGAAGCGGGCCTCCCGCCAGTTGGTCTTCCTCGGCGGCTTTTCGTAAATATAATTGCCCTTGAAATCCAGGTTCACGATCACGTTCACGCCGTGGCGCACGCAGTCGGTAACCGAATAGTCCCCACGCCGGTCGATTTCCAGCTTGCCCTTTTCGTGTTCCGTGTAGTGCCACATGAAGGAGCCGTTATCTCCACCGATCCGCAGCCACTTGTTTCCCAGGTCGAAGTTCAGCGGCGCCCACAAGGCATCCTGCGTAAACCGGTCGTTCATTTCCAGGTAGCAAACGGATGAAACCGTCACGCTCGCGCCCCGCGACACCAAGGCGAGGTTGTTACCCGAGGAGTCCTGCACCTCCACCGCACTAATCGAGAAGACATATCCATCGTAAATCGGAGCAGCCTTGTGGAAGTTCTGGCCAATGATCCAAATCTGTTTCGCCCGATGCGGCGGGAACTTAATCTCTACTCTCGGCTGGTCGGGAGCGTCCTCGCTCGAATAGGCCGTCTCCCAGTGCCAGCCGTCCCGGCTGGTCTTCACTTCCAGCTCCTTCGGGAGCGATTTGCCATAGGCGGGAGAGGGGTAGTTTTCGGCACACACCAGGACCACCGAGGCCACCTCGCTTTCCATGGGCAGGTCGATGCGAATCCATTCCGGGCGCCCATCCGGTACCAGAAGTCCCCAGCTTGACCACACCGTGTCCGGATCGCCGTCAATCAGGTGAATGGGCAGCAGAGGCTGGCTGTCGTTGTCTGCGGTGCGGCAACTCATCTCGCTCTCTGCCCCGCACAAGTTGTACTTGATCTCCCAGGACTTCTTCAGCTTGATCTTCTCCAGCGGATGCGGGTTGCCCTCCTGCATTACCACGCCCGGCATCAGATCGGGACTTGCGCCATAGATGTAACAGAGATTGCTGAACGACCAGACCGGGGCGCCGTTCGCCATCGCCTCCAGTGTTGCGTACTCTTCCACGCCCGGCTGACTTTGCATCTGATAGGGTGGAAACCCGTCCTGACTCACCGTCAGTTCCGGCCCGCCTTGCTCATTACTCTGTATCCTGGCAGAAGCCATCGGCAACGGCCCCGCCATCGTCGCCAGAGTGGCGGCTCCCGACCGCCGCAGAAAATCTCGACGGCTCGCAGATTTATCCTTGGTCATGGGAATCCCCCTATTGGAGTGAAATTTACATCGATCGTGAATGGTCAATAAAAGCAAACCAAAAGGCAAAGGGCAAATGGCAAAAGGCAAACGGGCGCGAGGGGGACGAGGGTTAGTATTTTCAGGGCGTCCATGCTACGGATTCTCAACCGGGGCCGGGGGCTTGGCTTTTCCTTTGGCCGTGGCCACCGCTTTGGACATCATCGCCCGCAACTGGTTTGATTCATCAATGAGCGGGTGCAATCGTTTTCGAGACATCTTTTCCGATCGTACCAATAACTCCAGCCAATAGCCTGACTCCCGTAACTCCTTGAGGGCTATTTGCAATTTGTGGGTGAAATCTTCTTTCGATCCCGCTCCCTGCGCTTCTTCATAGTTGGCGCCAGCGGACATGGCACTGCGAAGCAATTGGTCAGCGATGCGTCTTCCTACCAGAGAATTAGGCAGAGCATCCTCCAGCTTGATTACGCGCGCGCCGTAATCGAGCAATCGTTCCCCAATCTTCGTTTGTTCCGCCATTCATTCTCCATCACTATGTTCCGGGTTCATCGCATGCCACCAAGCGGTGGACATTTGCCTTTTGCCATTTGCCCTTTGCCTTTTGGTTTGCATTTGCCCTTGAAGACACACCAAGTGTCTTAAACAACGCCTCCTACCAATCATGCACGCTCCCATCCTTGCGGCGGGCGGTGGGCAGGTAGGAGCGCTGGTAGGTGTATTTTTTGGCCAATTCCTCGTTGACGTCGGTCCCCAGGCCGGGCGTATCGCTTACGTTCATGTATCCGTCCTTGAACTCCGGCGCGCCGGGAATAACTTCCTTGGTGACATCCGGGAAGAAGACCATTTCCTGGACGCCGAAATTGGGAATGCAGAGATCCATGTGGACATTGGCCGCGTGTGTGGGGGGACCGATATCCGTCGGCCCGTGCCAGGCCGTCTTCACCATAAAAGCTTCGGCCAGCGCCGCCACTTTGCGGGCGTTGGTAATGCCGCCGATATGCCCCAGGTCGCAGCGAATGTAGTCAATCCATTGTTCCTTGATCAGGTCCACCGTATCCCATAGTGTGTTGAAAAGTTCACCCATGGCGATGGGCGTGGTGGAGTGCTCGCGAATCAGGTGGAAGCTTTCCTTGTATTCCGGGCGCAGCGGGTCCTCCAGGTAGAAGAGATGATAGGGCTCGAGTTCATGCGCCAGGCGCGCGGCCTCCACGGGGGCAAGCCTTTCGTGACAGTCGTGGATCAATTCCACTTCTTCCCCCAGCTTGGTGCGCAAGTGGGCGAAGAGCCGGGGGATCAGGCGCAGATAAGGCGCCGGCTCGAAGAGTTCAATCTCCGGCATATTGTGGGGATGCAGGATGCCGCGCCTGATATCCGCCTCGATCTTCATCTGGTCGGAACCGTAAGTTTCCGACAGTCCGGGAACCGACACCTGGGCGCGCACCACCTTGAAGCCGCGCTCCATGGATCGCCGCACGCCGTCCTCAACCTCCGTGAAGTCATTGCCGCTGGAGTGCGTGTAGGCGAGCGCCCCCACGCGCGTGCGCCCTCCCAGCAGTTGATAGACCGGCATACCGGCGCGCTTGCCTTTGATGTCCCACAGCGCCAGGTCGATGCCGGCCAGCGCCGTCATCTGCACCGGGCCGCCCTTCCAGTAGGGGGCACGATAGAGGTACTGCCAGGTGTCCTCAATAGCTTCCGGGTCGCGCCCGATCAGCAGCGGCGCCAGGTACTTTTCCAGGTCCGTGGCCACGGCAAGCTCGCGCCCGTTGAGCGTGGCGTCACCCACTCCGTAAAGCCCCGGCTCGCTGGTCATGATCTTCACCAGCACGTAGTTGCGCGCCGGGCAGGTGACGATAACCCGCACGTCGGTAATTTTGAGAGGCGGCAGTCCCGGAGTGGAAGCGCGTGGCGCCCCCTCGCCCCAAGCCGTTCCTCCCGCCAGAAGAGGTTGAGCAAGCGCGGCGCTGCCGGCAAGTTTCAAGAATTTCCGCCGGTTCCCGGACCGAGTATCGGTTGACATAGAACCTCCCCTGGAGTTCACAAAGACTGGATTTGCCCCTGCCTGCAATGCCCAACGGAAAGCGCGGCGACCATTCTACCCCAATTGGACCAAACCAGTCGTCTCTTGCACAATCAGCCGCGACAGGAGAAGGGTTGGCTCGGCCTCTTAAGGGTTGGAATTGAATCTCTAACATGGGATACTATCCTCAGAACTATCTAGTGGGAGGCAGGAAGCCTCGGACTTCGTAGGGGCAATAATTCTCTGGCGTCCATGACGCGGGCGAAAGCGACATTTTTACCAGCGACCCGGAAATGCCATGGCAGACGGACTGAAACCAGATGGCTCTCCCGCATCCGCGGCCCGGCTGCCGGGGCGGGGCAGGATTGCCGCCTTGGGCTGCGGAGCCCTCCTGCTTCTTCTCGGTGTGTTGTGGGGAGTAGCGGGATATCCATGTTGGGGAGAAGAAAAGCCCAGCACCAAGCTTTTGTTCCTGGTGGCGCGCCGTTCCATCAATGACCCCATCTTCGAGCGTTCCGTGGTTCTGATGCTGCCGCTCAAGGGGCAGCCTTTGATTGTGGGCCTCATTGTCAACAAGCCCATCCGTTTGCCGCTCGTAAAGATCTTTCCCGAGAGCCCTGCCCTGAAAAACCGCAGCGACAACGCCTACCTGGGCGGCCCCGTGGATATGGCGGCTCCCGCCCTGCTTTTCCACGCCCCCAAGCCTCCCGAGCAGGCGATGCTGCTGTACGATGACGTTTATCTGAGCCTTGATCCGGATTTTATTGCCGGCCTTTTGCAGGATCCCAAGCAGAGCGGGGACATGCGCCTTTACCTGGGACGCTCGCAGTGGGCGCCCGAGCAACTCGAAGGGGAGGCCCTCCGGGGCTCGTGGTACAGCCTGCGGGCGGAGGGCAAAGTCCTCTTTGACCCTGACTCCGAACACCTCTGGGATCGGCTTCATCTACGCGCCCAGCCGCCCACGAGCGTGGAAAACCGCATGGTTCAGCCCGCGCCGGCGCTCCTTCGGGCTATGCCCACGAGTCTTCCTTCTCCGCTATTTTCCCCGCTTTGACCCCATCGTGCTCCCGTGCATATCCCCGGCAGTGGGTCGGCTTGAATCCCAACCCAGCCGAGGGGTAAGCACCTGGCAACAAGGCAGCGGGTTTGTCACCCGGACCCCGTTCTGGCGGTGTGAACATGCGGGGCCATTCATCCGGGAAGGCGACCGGCAAAGTGATCGCGTGCAGGTACTTGCAGCGCATATGAGCAGGTAGCCACGGTCAGTGCAGTTCTGACCGTGGGCTCTTCCCTAGGTTGTTTCTTGAATGCGGAGAGTCAGGGTGCTAATCTGCGCGCGTATCCAACGCCCACCTCCCGCCGGGGTATCGCGCAAGAGAAAAGCCCACGGTCAGGAGAGCGCTGACCGTGGTTACCCGGTTTAAGACACTGCCCATTTTCCCTTGACATCTGCCTTGCCTATGTACTAGGCTCTTGGATGGAGAGTAGAGATCGTGAAATTGCCTGTAACCCCGTCGCCGGCCAAATGCCCGGCACCCAGTCAACGGGCCACACGTTCTTCGAGGGGGCAGAGGGTGGGATTTTTTGATGTAGATCAAGTCGGGAACAGAAAAACACAAAAGATGTTAAAAATGAAGAGTGCTCCAACCAAAGTATTGAAAACAAAGCTCGAAAAAAGCGACATTTTTGACTATCCAACTAACGTATTGAAACAAGAAGACTTAACGCAAAATAGCTATTACTTTATGAAAATAAATAAGATAGAACGATTTTAAGGGCTCAAAATCCCAAAAAAACCCGCAAAGTTTTCCACAACCAACCAAACTACAGAAAACAAATAAGTTACGAGACACCATCTTCCACGAACCCAACCAAATATTTCAAAATAAAACACTTGTACGTTATCCAGGAATTGGGATTGCGAGGCCGGATGAGGGACCCGTCATGCCTTAACTCGACGGCCCGATTTCCAACCTGAAAGCCCCACCACCCGGGGAGAACCGCCCAGGCTGGTGAGAAACCCGGCCCGGGCAGGCGTAACCCTGCGCCCGACCGCCGAAAGGCGGGGCATTCAACCTGTACCGCCACCGCCAATTCGGGCAGGTGGAAACTTCGGCCTTCTTGTAGCCACTGTCCATGGCCAAGTCGTTCAGTCCGCGCTTGCCCGATTGCGCTTGACGCTCTTTTCGGTAGTGGGCTAACTTGGTGAGGTTGCGCTTAAACCTGAATCGTCGCCCCTTCATCAGGGCAAGTGCCTCGCGGCGAGCGTGCGGACGGGAAATCCTATGGAACTTTTTGAACTCACCAAGAGCCTGGTCAACATGGCGTCGGTAACCGGCCATGAAAAGGCTTGCGCGGAATTTGTGCAAGGATACCTCGTCCAACAGGGTTTTGAGGCGGAACTGATGCCCGTTTCGCGGGACCGCTCCAACGTGTTCGCCGCCTGGGGGAAGCCCGACGTGGTCCTGAGCACGCATCTGGATACGGTGCCGCCCTTTTTCCCCGCGCACGAGGATGCGGACCACATTTACGGCCGCGGTTCCTGCGATGCCAAGGGGATTCTGGCCGCCCAGGTTGCCGCTGCGGAAAGGCTCAAGCAGGATGGGGTGGAGGATTTCGCCCTGCTCTTCCTGGTGGGGGAAGAAACCGTCAGCGATGGCGCGCGCGAAGCCAATCTGCACCCGCGCGGTTCCCGCTACATCATCAATGGCGAGCCCACGGAAAACAAGCTGGTGATCGGCAGCAAGGGCAATTTGCGGGTGGATATTCGGGCGCGCGGCAAAATGGCGCATTCCGCCTACCCGCACCTCGGCGTCAACGCCATTGACAAGTTATTGGACGTGCTGGCCGAGGTGCGCAGGATCCCGCTGCCGGTCAGTCCGGCGCTGGGGCCCTCCACCATGAATATCGGTGTGATTACGGGCGGGCGCGCGGCCAACGTCGTCCCGGACGAAGCCGTGGCGCAGATTCTGATTCGCATCGTCGAGGATTCCACGCCTTTGCGCCGGCACATTACCGAAATTGTCGGCGATCGCTGCGAGCTGACCCTGGTGCGCGACACCCCGGTGCTCATGATGGAGCGGCTGGACGGCTACGAAACGGACGTGGTGGCGTTTACCACGGACTTGCCCTCGCTGACCAATTGGGGACGCCCCTTGCTGCTGGGGCCCGGTTCCATCAGCACGGCCCATACCGAGCGCGAGTGCGTGCGCAAGGCGGATCTGGCCGCCGCCGCCGATCTCTACTACCGCTTGGTGCGCGACCTGAAAAGCAGGGGTTAGGAATTAGGGGTTGGGGATTCGGGGTTGGGGATTCGCGATTTGGGGCCAGTGGTCAACGGGCTCTTCCAACCCCTGATCCCTAACCCCTAATCCCAGTTTTGAGGAAAGGGCAAGGTGGAATACTTCCGCCGTTATCTTGGTCATGAAGAAACTTGAAGTGGGCATTCTGGGAGCTACGGGAATGGTGGGGCAGCGCTTTGTGAGCCTGCTCGAGCATCACCCGTGGTTTGAAATCAAATGGCTCGCCGCCTCGGAACGGTCGGCGGGCAAAACCTATCGCGAGGCCTGCCATTGGCGCCTGCGCGATCCCCTGCCAAAAAGCGCGTGGGATATTCCCGTGCACGAGTGCAAGCCGGGAAGCGCTCCGCAACTCCTGTTCTCTTCGCTCGACTCCAAGGTGGCGGGAGAAGTGGAGAAGGAATTCGCGCAGGCCGGGCACGTGGTGGTTTCCAACTCCTCCAATTTCCGCATGGAGCAGGACGTGCCGCTGCTGATTCCAGACGTCAATCCGGACCACCTGGCCATGGTCCGCGAGCAGCGCAAGCAGCGCCAGTGGAAGGGCATGATCGTGACCAACCCCAATTGCACCACGGTGGGCCTGGTGATGTCGCTTGCGCCGCTCGAGCATGCCTTTGGACTCGATAAGGTCCTGATGACCAGCATGCAGGCAGTCTCCGGCGCGGGCTACCCGGGAATCCCCACGCTGGACATCCTCGGCAACGTGATCCCTTACATCGGCGGCGAAGAAGAAAAGGTGGAGCGCGAAACGCGCAAGCTTCTGGGCAAGTTCGCGGATGGACACGTCAAGATGGGCGAATTTACGGTGAGCGCTCACTGCAATCGCGTGATGGTGGAAGATGGGCATACCGAAACGGTTTCCGTGGCATTCAAAACCAAGGCCACGCTGGCCGGCATCGCGGAGGCCTGGCGCGCTTATCGCTCCCTGCCCCAGGAACGCAGCTTGCCTTCCGCCCCCAAGCATCCCATTATTGTCCGTGAGGAGCGGGACCGGCCGCAGCCCAAATTCGATCTGAACGCCGAAAACGGCATGGCCACCGTGGTGGGCCGCCTGCGCGAATGCCCGGTGCTGCAATTCAAATACGTAGCGTTCAGCCACAATACCATCCGCGGCGCGGCCGGCGCGGCGCTGCTCAACGCGGAATTGATGAAGTCGGAAGGGTATCTGGACTAGGCGCCTGGAAGGCGCCGTAGACGGCATGCGGTAGACAGTATACAGGGGAACCTGTATGCCGTATTCCGTCTACAAATCTTGCGGGTGAATGATGATCAACCTTGCCCTGCTCGGTTACGGGAAAATGGGAAAGACGCTGGCGCAGCTCGCCCCGCAGCGCGGCTTTGAAGTTCGTCTGGTGATGGATATTGACGTCAACGCGCAAAGCCGCGGCATCACGCGCGACAAGTTCAAAGGTGTGGACGTCTGCGTGGACTTCACCACACCCGAATCCGTGGTGGAGAACGTTCACCGCGTGGCGGCGCTGGGAGTAAATCTGGTGGTGGGCACCACCGGCTGGCAAAAGCACCAGGCGGAGGTTCGCAAGGTGGTTGAGCAGGCGGGCGTGGGGATGGTGTACGCCGCGAACTTCTCCATCGGGGTGAACCTGTTCTACCGGTTGGCGCGCGCGGCGGCGGAAATCTTTGCTCCTTTCCCCATGTACGATCCGTATATCACCGAGTCTCATCACAAAATGAAAAAGGATGCCCCCTCGGGCACCGCGCATGAGATTTCGCGGCAGATTCAACCGTACTTTGCCGACCGCGATATTCCCGTGGCCAGCGTCCGCGCCGGTTATATCCCGGGAACCCATGAGCTGGGTTTTGATTCCGAAGCTGACACCGTGGTTCTGAGCCACACGGCGCGCGGCCGGCAAGGCTTTGCGGAAGGCGCCCTGTATGCCGCCCGCTGGGTGGTGGGCAAGAAGGGCTTTTACAGTTTTTCGGAAGTGCTGGAGCTGGGTGCGGGGGGATAAGAAACGAAAGTCGAAATTCGAAAATCGAAACTCGTGAGCAGAGTCCCGATTTTCGAATTTCGAGCTTTGGAGGTTCCATGAGCCTGGAAATTCGCGGTTGTGGCACGGCCCTCGTCACCCCCTTTCGCAAAGACGGTTCCGTGGATGAAGCGGCGCTGCGGCGGCTGGTGCAGTTCCAACTCCACGAGGGGATCGATTTCCTCGTTCCCTGCGGCACCACCGGTGAAACTCCCGCGCTCGAGCACGGCGAGTACCTCGGGGTCATTCGCCTGGTCATGGAAGAAGCGGGAGGCAAGGTTCCCATCATTGCCGGGGTGGGCGGCAACTACACCAAAAAGATCTGCGATTTGGCCCGCGAAGTCGCGGATTTGGGCGTGCAAGGTATCCTCTCGGTCGCCCCCTATTACAACAAGCCCACGCAAGAGGGCCTTTACCAGCATTTCAAGACCATTGCCGAATCCACGAACCTGCCCGTAATCCTCTACAATGTGCCGGGACGCACGTCGTCAAATATCGAACCTGCCACGGTGGGGCGCCTCGCGCAGATTCCCAACATTATCGGCATCAAGGAGGCTTCCGGGAGCATCGTGCAGCAGATGGAAGTGTTGAACGCCGCACCCCCCGGTTTTCGTCTCATATCGGGCGACGACGCCTTCACGTTCCCCCTCATCGCCGTGGGTGGCGTGGGCGTGATCTCGGTGATTGCGAATGAAATCCCCGGGCACATGACGCGGCTGGCGCACTTGGCGCTGGAGGGCAAGTACGACGAGGCGCGCCAACTGAACGCCCGGTTGCTGCCCCTGATGCAAATCAACTTCATTGAAACCAACCCCATTCCCGTAAAAGCCGCCCTCGCCATGATGGGGATGATCGAGGAAGTCTATCGCCTGCCCATGGTCCCCCTGAAACCCGAAAACCGCGCCAAGCTGGAAAAGGTTCTGGCCGCGCAAGGACTGCTCCCCAGGAGCGCTGCTCTTTAGATTGTTATTGATAAGTTTTTAGTTAATTAATTTATTATTGCTATAGCTTCAAGCTTGGCGTGCTGTTAATCGGCGGCGGGACCTGGCCCGCGCCGTATGGCCTTCTTCATGAGCAGCACCAAGGGAACGGTGGCCAGGAACAGGAAACCCATGATCCGGAACACTTCCACAAAGCTGATCAAGGCCGCCTGCTGCTGGAGCATGCCGTAAAGGACGCCCATGCCGCCGTGCCCCGCCGTGCTCATGTCGAAACCCTGATGAAAAAGGAACCCTTTGACCTGCCCCAGAAACTCCTGGCTCCGCGGGTCGTAGGGGGTTACATGCGCGGCCAGAATCGATTGATGGAACTGCGACCGCCTCGCCACCCACGTGGTCACAAACGAGATCCCGATGCTCGAACCGATATTGCGCATCACGCTGTACAAGCTGGTGGCGTACCCGGTCTCCGCCTTGGGAATGGGGTCCATCGTGGCGACGGTCAACGGCACGAAGATGAAGGCCATTCCCGCTCCCTGGTTGATCTGGTGCATCAGGATGTCCCAGGTGCCCGACTCCAGGCTCATGTGGGAGTAACCGAAGAAGGCCATGGCGGCTACGACGAATCCAAAGACCAGCATCCAGCGGGCATCCCAGCCCTTGCCCAGAAGCATGCCCACGGGCAGCATGCACAAGGCCGTGGCGACCCCGCGCGGACTGGTCCAGATGCCCGCGGTGACGGCCGTCCAGCCCAGCAGCGTCTGCATGAAGAGCGGCAGCAGGACCAGGCTGCCGTAAAGCACGAATCCAAGGATGGTGATGAGTGTGATTCCGGCCGCGAAATTCCGGTACCGCAGGAGCCTGAAACGCACGATGGGCTGTGGCGTGTAGAGCTCGCGGATCACGAAGGTGGTGAGCATGATCGCTGCGATCACGGCCATGGCCACGATGAAATGCGAGGCGAACCAGTCGTCCTCCTGGCCCTTGTCCAGCATGATTTGCAACGCGGCCATGCCCACCGCCAGCATGCCCAATCCCCACAGGTCAACGCGCAGTGAGCCGCGGCGGATGTGCGGGGGGTCGTAGAGATACCGCGAGATCATGAGCAGGCTGAAGATGCCGATTGGGAGGTTGATGTAAAACACCCAGCGCCAGGAGTAGGTGTCGGTAATCCAGCCACCCAAGGTAGGCCCCAGGATGGGGGCAGCCACAATGCCCAGTCCCCAGAAGGCCATGGCCTTGCCCCTCTCCTGGGGCGGGAACTCCTCCAGCAGGACGGCTTGCGAGAGCGGTTGCAGCCCTCCGCCGGTGGTCCCCTGGAGCACGCGAAAGAAAATCAGCGCCCCCAAACTCGGGGCCATGCCGCAGAGCAGACTGGAAATTGTGAACCCGCTCACCACGGTCAGCAGCAGGCGCTTTCGCCCGATGATGTTTGCCAGCCACCCGCTGATGGGCAGAATCACCGCGTTGGCGATCAGGTAAGAGGTCAACACCCAGGTGGCTTCATCGACGCTGGCGGACATGCTTCCCGCAATGTGCGGCAGGCTGACATTCACCACCGAGGTGTCCAGCACCTCCATGACCGCACTCGACATCACGGCGATGGCAATCAGCCAGCGGTTCACCGAAGGCCCACCCGCATCCGGAGGGCTCATGGATTTTCATCCAGGACCATAAGTAAATCCTCGACATTCCAAAAGTGCAGCGCCACTTGCCCGCACATTAAACCAAGAAGTGTACAGCGAACCGGGAATTCTCACGACATGTTTGCAAGGGCGGGTGGGTATGGGGGTTAGCCCCAGCCTGATGGGCCCCGCCCCCCGGACCGCAGCCCAAGAAATCCAGTGACAAAATGCCATGCACAAATATGATTGACTTCGCATGGAATCTTCATATAATCAATCATCATCGAGCATGAGGAATTTTCTGGTGGAAAGCTCTAAACCCCGGGATCTGGCGCCGAAACGGCTCGAGCAGCTGCGCAGTATTCTCGGCCAGGATCGCGTGGTGCGGGTTGAGGAACTTACCGGGCAGCTCGGCGTTTCATCGGCCACCGTCCGCCGCGACCTGGGCGAGCTGGAAAAATTGGGTGAGCTGCGGCGGGTCTACGGCGGGGCGGTCAGCACCGGAGGACGCCTCGATGAACCGCTGTTTGACGACAAGACCTCCGTCGCCGCCGCCGAAAAGCGGCGCATCGCCGAAGCCGCGGCCAACTACGTCAAGCCCAATGACACGATTTACCTGGACGGGGGAAGTACGGTTCTGGAGTTGGCGCGCCTGCTGAAGGATCGCTCGAACATCACCATTGTCACCAACTCCCTGCGCGCCGCCGTGGAACTGGCCGGTCGGGGGCCGCGCCTGATCCTGGTGGGGGGCGAACTGCGCCGCCTTGCTCAGACCACGGTGGGGCCGCTCACCCGCTTCATAATTGAGGAGCTGCACGTGGACAAGGCGTTTATGGGAACCATCGGCCTCAGCCTTGATGAGGGCCTCACCACCACAGATCCCACTGAGGCTTATACCAAGGAATTGGTGATGAAGCACGCGCGCGAGGTCATCCTGCTTGCCGACAGCAGCAAGGCCCACAAGATTTCCTTCACGCGGGCCGGGCGGCTGGAGAAAATCCGGGTGCTCATCACGGACCGGCAGTTCGACCGGAAATTTTCGAAGGAACTGCGCAAGCGGGGGATGGACGTGGTGCTTGCGTAAACGGCTCGGGATTCGGGATTAGGGACTCGGGGTTCGGGTCAGACTTGAGGTTCGGTGAGCGTCGGGCCACCGACTTCCCCAAATCGGAATTCCGCCCGAACCCCGAATCCCGAGTCCCGAACCCCGATCATTTTGGAGAGAAAATGACGCCAGCTTACTTGCAAGATTCAAGACCTGACTTTGTTCCCTTTGAAGTCAATTGCGGAACGATTCCGGCCTTTCGTTACCAGGGAAACCTTCAGAGTGAACTCGCGGCGGGGCGCCTCGACGGCCGGGCGGCGGTGGGGCTGCTGGAAGACATGCTCATGATCCGCGAGTTGGAAGAGATGATCGTCACCGTCCGGTCGGGCGCTTACGAGCCCCTGGCGGGGTTCAATTATCGCGGCCCCACGCACGTTTCCATCGGTCAGGAAGGAGCTTCGGTGGGAGCGTGCAGCGCCCTCATCCTGAAGGACCACATCACCAGCACGCACCGCGGCCATGGCGACAGTGTGGCGCGCGGCTGCTGCGCCCTGCGCGAAATGCCCGCCGAGCTCTTGCACAGGCGCGTTCCGCACTCGCCGGCCACGGGGCGGGAGGAACTGCTGGAGCAGGCTCTGGAAGAGCACATCTATCGCACCATCGCGGAGCTGTTCGGTAAAGAGGATGGCTACTGCCGGGGTCGCGGCGGCAGCATGCACATTGCCGACTTCACGGTGGGCCACCTGGGGGCCAACGCCATTGTGGGCGGCGGCGTGCCCATTGCCACGGGCGCGGCGATGGGTTTGCGCTACCTCCAAAACGGGGGCGTGGTGTGCTGCTTTGCCGGGGACGGCGCCTACTGCAACGGCGTGGTTCTGGAATCGCTCAATTGGGCCGCCCAGGCACAATTCACCAATGAAATGGCCGGCAACCGGCGCTTTGGCGTGCCCATCATCTTTTTCGTTCTCAACAATCACTACGCCATGACCGGCCGGACCGACAACGAAGTGATGGGCATCAGCCACGTTGCGCAGCGCGCCGCGGGATTTGCCGATAATCGCATGCACGCCGAAATTATCAATGGCATGGACGTGCTGGCCACGCGCGACGCCATTCTGCGCGCCGCCCAGGGCTGCCGCGAGGGCGAGGGCCCTTACTTCTTCGATGTGGATACCTACCGCTACTTTGGCCACTCCCTGAGCGATCCGCGCAACGAATATCGCACCCGCGAGGAGGAAGCGGCGTGGAAAGCCGTCGATCCCATCCTCACTTTTCAAAAGCAACTTCTGGATTGCGGAGTGGTGGATCAAGCGGGCATTGCCGCCGTGGAGAAGCGGGTGAAGGAGCGCAACGCCCGCGCCGCCGTTCGCGCCGCGCAAGCTGCCGACCCTCCCCCCGCCGATGTCATCAAGTACATGTACACCGACACCACATCGGAGAAGGTGCCCGCCGAATTTGCCAAGGTGGAGGTGCTCGAACCGCTTCCCCCCCATAAGCGCGCGAACGGCGAAATCACTTACCGCGATGCCATAAAGGAAGCGGTGATTGAAGAGATGCTCCGCGATTCTCGCGTCATCTTCTATGGTGAGGACGTGGCCGAATACGGCGGGGCTTTCAAGCTTTCCAAAGGTTTGCTGGAAATGTTTGGCCGGGCGCGCGTGTTCAATACGCCCATCTCCGAAGCGTGCATCTGCGGGACAGCGGTGGGCGCGTCCATGATCGGGCTGCGGCCGGTGGTGGAACTGATGTACATGGATTTCCTGCTCATGGCGGGCGATCAGGTGGGCAACCAGGCGGCCAAGTGGCACTACATGTCGGGCGCGCAGGTGGAAGTGCCTATGGTGCTGCGCGTTTCGGTGGGCGCGGGCAAAGGCTACGGTGGGCAGCACTCGCAAACCCTGGAGTCCACCGTGGTGCACGTTCCCGGCCTCTACGTGGTCTATCCCTCCACTGCATACGATGCCAAGGGCCTGATGAAATCTGCCATTCGCGATAACAACCCCATCATGTTTGTCGAATCCCAAGGCCTCTACAACGAGAAAGGCCCCGTGCCCCAGGAGGAATACCTGGTGCCTCTGGGCGTGGCGGATGTAAAGCGCGCCGGCAGTGATATCACTCTGGTCGCCTATGGGCCAGCGGTGCCGCTGGCTTTGAAGGCTGCCGCCCGCTTGCAGGATGAATCGGGCGTGAGCGCCGAAGTGATCGACCTGCGCTGCCTGGTGCCGCTTGATATGGAGACCGTCCTGATGTCGGTGCAAAAGACCGGGCGCTGCGTCGTTATGAGCCAGGCGGTAAGCCTGGGAAGCTTTACTGGCGAAGTGGCTTCCACCATTCAGCAGCAGGCGTTTGATTACCTGGATGCGCCGGTGGTGCGGGTGGGCGCGAAAAACGGCATCGCGCCGCAATCGCACGTGCTGGAAGGTGTCTTTTATCCCAAAGTGGAGGACATCCTGGCGGCAGCGAAGTCAATTTTGTAGGTAGGAGTTAGGAGCTAGAAGTTAGAATCTAGGAGTTAGAAGTTAGAAGTCAACCACCCCCTATCCTCGGTCGAGATTAAGAAGGAGGGAGCCCGAAGGGCGTGGTGCTGAATTCTAACTTCTAACTCCTAGATTCTAACTTCTAGCTTCAGACCCACGCTCCTTGAAATAAGGGAATATCTCAATGGTTAAAGCTGTGATCATGCCCAAATTAGGGCAATCGGAAGAGACGGTCAAGATCGTCAAGTGGCGCAAGCAATTGGGTGAGACCGTCGCCAAGGGCGATATTCTTTTTGAAATCGAGACCGACAAGGCGGTGCTGGAAGTCGAAAGCTTTTATGCCGGCACCCTCCTGAAAATCGTGGCGGGAGAGGGCGTGACCGTCCCCGTGCAAACCACCGTGGCTTTTGTGGGCGATCCCGGTGAGGCGGTTCCGGAGGTTGCATTACCTCGGTCCGAAGTCCGAGGCCCGAAGTCCGAGGCCGGCAAATCGGTTCGGGAGATTGCCCCACCCTTGTCCCCCGCCCCGGGTAGCGTGAGGAGTGTTGCTTCCGTCACCCCCAGTGCCATTGCCCCGCCACCTGCGGAGCCCCAATTGTTCCGCATCAGCCCCCGCGCAGCCAAGCTGGCCAAAGAATCCGTCATCGATCCCACCCCCATCGCCGGAACCGGACCGGGCGGACGAATCGTCGAAAAAGACGTCAGGCAGTACCTTGAGGCGCAGGGCTACGGCCGTCTGCGCATCACTCCCACCGCTAAGCACCTGGCGGCGCGCGAGGGAATCAATCTGCTGAGCCTCGAGCCCAAAGAAGATGGCAGCCAGATTTCCGTGACCGACATTGAGCTGATTCTGGCCGAGCGGCCCAAGCCCCTGACGCGCATGCGGCAAATCATCGCCCAGCGGTTGACGGAAAGTTACACCCACGCGCCGCACTTTTTTGTGACCGTGTCCGTTGACATTACCGAGTTGGAGGCCTTGCGGACGGAGTTAAAGGCGCAGGGCACGTCGTACACGCTGACGGACTTTATTTTGAAAGCCGCAGCCCTGGCCCTCGAACAATTCCCCATTGTCACTGGCGCCTCCGACGGTGAAAGCGTGCGCATGCGCAGCAAAATCCACCTGGGCATGGCGGTGGCGCTGGAGCAGGGGTTGGTGGTGCCGGTGATTCGCGAGGCCAACCGACTGACCGTAGCGGAAATCCATGCCCGCACGCAGGAGTTGACGGCCAAAGCGCGCGCCGGGCAGCTTACTCCTGCGGAAATGACGGGCAGCACGTTTACGATATCCAATCTGGGTATGATGGATGTGGAGAACTTTACCGCCATTATCAATCCTGGCGAGAGCGCCATTCTTGCCGTCGCGAGCGGCGCGAAACAGCCGGTGGTGCGGGACGATCGAGTCGTGGTCCGCACGATGATGAAGATGACCCTGTCGAGCGATCATCGCTTGATCGATGGAGCGCTGGCGGCGCGCTTCCTGAACGCGATTCGAAAAACCCTTGAGGAGAAAAACCTGTGGCAGCGTTTGACATAGTGGTGATTGGCGCCGGGCCGGGTGGTTATCCCGCGGCGATTCGGGCGGCGCAACTGGGCGCCTCCGTGGCACTGGTGGAGAAGGAAGAGATGGGGGGCACCTGCCTGAATTGGGGCTGCATTCCCACCAAGACCTTGATCGCGTCGTCGGAATTGTTGGCGCGCATCAAATCGGCGGGGGCCATGGGCCTGCGCGTCGAAAACGCCTCCTTTGATTATGCCGCCATGGCCGACCGCAAGAACGAGATAGTGGCCAAACTGCGCAACGGCATCAAGCAATTGCTGAAGGCCAATGGCGTAACGGTTTTCCAGGGCAGCGCCTCATTCCGAAGCCGCAACCAGATTCTTGTGGAGTCGTCGGGTCCCGGCGCGGAGACGGTAACGCTAAACGCTGGTAAAACGATTATCTCCACGGGCGCCGCGTCCGCCATGCCGGGATTTCTCCCGCGCCATGAGCGCGTGGTGGAAAGCCGCGCCTTCCTGAACCTGCGCGCGCTTCCCGCCTCGGCGCTCATCCTCGGCGCCGGCATCATTGGCTGCGAGTTTGCATGCATGCTGGCGCAACTGGGTGTGAAGGTGACTATGGTGGAGCTTTTGGAGGATATCGTGGCGGTGGTCGATGCTGATGTCCGCCGCGAGTTGCGCCGCCACATGGAAAAGTCTTTGGGTATTCGCATTTTGACCGGCGTGACCCTGGAAGATATCACCGCGGACGATCGCGGCGTGCGAGGCCGGGCCGGGCAGGAAAATCTGGAAGCGGATTTATTGCTGGTGTCTCTGGGCCGCAAGCCGGTGACCAGCTCGCTGAAATTGGAAAACGCCGGTTTGACCCCCAATGAGCGCGGCTTCCTCGATGTCGATGACTACGGCCGAACGAGCGTCGCCACCATTTACGCAGTGGGCGATGTCACCGGCGGCCCGCAATTGGCTCACGCCGCCACCGCCCAAGGGTTGGTGGCCGCGGAGAACGCCTGCGGCCGCTACTTGCACAAGAATGAAACCCTGGTTCCCAATTGCATTTTCACCACACCGGAAATCGGCACGGTGGGTCTGGGCGAGCAGGAGGCCCAGCAGCAGGGCCGGAAAATCAAGACGGGAAAATATCTATTTGGCGCATTGGGGAAAGCGCTGGCTATCGGCGAGCCCATCGGATTTGTGAAGTGGGTGGCGGATGCGGAAACCAATCAATTGCTGGGGGCGCACGCCGTCGGTCCGCACGCGACGGACATCATTGCGGAAGCGGCCGTGGCCATTCGCGCAGAATTGACCGCCGCAGACCTTGCCCACACCGTGCACGCCCATCCCACCCTGGCCGAAGCCTGGATGGAAGCCGCCCACGCTCTCATCGGCGAACCCATTCACTCCGCGCCCCCGCGCAAACCGCAAGCGTAGCAAGTCGGACGTAGGGGCATCCCTTGTGGGTGCCATTGCCTTCGGGCGCCCACAAGGGGTGCCCCTACGCCGTCTCCTCTCACCTTCACACTTTGCGGCCATCCGGATCGCGGAAGCTGTAGAATCGTAACCTGCTGAAGACCCCAGGACGGCCCGGCGGTTCCATGGATCTTTTTAAAAAGCTCCTCAACGGCGATCAGTACTGGCTGACGCGAATGCTGCTTCAACGCGGCCTGGCGCTGACCTATCTCATCGCCTTCATCGTGGTCATCCACCAGTTCAAGCCGCTGCTGGGGGAGCACGGACTTCTTCCTGTGCCACGCTTTGTCGCACAAGTCAGCTTCATGGAATCGCCCAGCATCTTCTTCTGGTTTCCCCGCGATTTTGCCTTTGATTTGTTCGGCTGGGTTGGGATCATCCTCTCGTTTTTTGCCCTTTCGGGTTTTTCGGAGAGGTTTGGCAACGCGCTCTCCGCCGCGGTGTGGTTCCTGCTCTGGGTCATTTACCTCTCCTACGTCAACGTCGGACAAATTTTTTACGGCTTCGGCTGGGAAGTATTGCTTCTGGAAGCGGGATTCCTGGCGGTTTTTCTGGGCTGCCGGAAGGCCATGCCGCCGCGGCTGGTCATCTGGCTGTATCAATGGCTGCTGTTCCGGCTGATGTTTGGCGCCGGGCTCATCAAGCTGCGCGGCGATAGTTGCTGGCGCGACCTGACCTGCCTCGACTACTTCTACGAAACCCAGCCCATGCCCAATCCCTTGAGCTGGTATTTCCACTGGCAGCCGGAGTGGTTTCACAAGCTTTGCGTGCTGGGCAGCCATTTTACGGAGCTGGTGGTTCCCTTCGCGTACTTCGCGCCGATGCCCGCGAGCGGGGTGGCGGGCCTAGCCACGCTGTTTTTCCACGGATGGCTTTTCTCGAGCGGAAACTTTGCCTTCCTGGGATTTCTGACCATGGTCATCGCCCTCAGCACCATTGGCGACGCGTGGTGGAAGCACATTCTGCGCATCAACCCGCTGGCGTTGACTCCGCCCGGCCGCGCGCGCTCCTACGTTCTTTACGCGCTGGGAATCGGAGTGGCGGCCTTAAGCCTCTATCCCGTCCTGAACATGCTCTCTCCCGGGCAGGAAATGAACGCCTCCTTTGAGCCGCTGCACCTTGTGAATACTTACGGGGCTTTCGGCAGCATCACCCGCCCGCGTTATGAAGTTGTGGTCGAAGGCACCGAGGAAGCGGAGGTGACCGCCGACACCCGCTGGAGGGAATACGAATTCATCGGCAAGCCCGGCGACGTGAACCGCACACCCCCACAGATCGCGCCTTACCATCTGCGCCTGGACTGGCTGATGTGGTTTGCCGCCTTCTCCACGCCGCAGGAACATCCGTGGTTCATCAGCTTGCTCGGCAAACTTCTGGAGAATGATCCCGCCGCCCTGGGACTTTTGCGCTACAACCCGTTTCCCAAGGCCCCGCCAAAGTATGTCCGCGCCCTCCTCTACGAATATCACTTCACCACGCGCGAAGAGAGGCGCCGGACGGGAGCGGTGTGGAGGAGAACACTCGCCGGGGTTTACTTTCCGGCGGTGTCGCGGGACAACGAAGCATTCCGCCGGGCGCTGGATGAGATTAGTGGACCGTAGGCGGGCGAGCGCTCCTTGCAAACACCGCCGCGGGATGAGAACGGTGGCGCAGGGCAGCGAAGCCGCAACCAGAAGCGTGGCATGGCCATCCTGGCCATGCTCGAGCACGGGCGGGACGCCGGTGGCACGTCGCCGGGCCGAACGTTGTTCGGCCCAACAGCCCACCCAGACGCTGCGCTTGGATTGTAAAGGCAAGAGCCGTAGGGGCGGGTCTCGTGCCCGCCCTCACATCGGTCCTGCCGATCGAAGAGGGCGGGCACGAGACCCGCCCCTACATCGCAAATTCCGCTCCGCGCTCCGCGAGCAGTTTCTTGAGAATGGAGCGGTGACACCGTGCTTCGTTCGCGCAGTAGCAGCCCACCGAGAAGCTGGTCTGATGGGATAGCGCTGCCAGCAGATCAAGCAATCTGGCCGCTTCCGGCTTGTTCATCTCGGCACGGTACTTGCGCTCGAACGTTTTCCACGCGCGGTCGTCGCTCGATTGTTGCGCGAAAGCCACCAACTCTTGACTGGGAGCGAGATTGGGCAGCCACACATCGTAGAAATCACGGCGGGCGAATTCCGTCTTGGGCACACCCCGCGGCGGCCTGCGGACCGTTCCCAGGCGCAAGCCTTCATTCGCTTTTCTCGGAGACCCGAGCTTAAGTACTGCAATTGGCATGTCAATTCTCCTTCTCCAGCTAGCTAAAGCCGCGGACTTGAATAACAGGTCCGGGAAGCCCACTTTACGGGAAGGGCGGGCTGTCCTGATTCGCTTCTCTCATTTTTTCGACTCGGATCACGCAGGTTTGATCGGTATAGTAGTCCATTCTCCCGCTTACGCCCGGTTCGGCCGGGTCAGCATGGACGGCATACGTCCGAATAATTCCTGCGCTGTTGGGGGGGCCGGGAATATAGGTAAACCGGTAATTCGATTTTCTTCCCGCCGCCAGGTCCTCATCGATCAAGCCAGCCGCCTCTTTGCTCGGCTCCGCGCTCGCATTGGGGCTATCGGTTTTCGTTGGCCCCAAGACGGCGAGGGTTGGAGGAAATCCGCCGTATCCCTCGGCATAGATGGTGGCGGCCGTGTTTATCCCCTGAAGAGAGTGCACGGCCGAGCTTTGGTCGGCTGCCATGCGGCTGTTCGTCACAAATAGTACGGCGAAGACGGACATGGCAATGGTGAAGAGCATTGAAGCCAGACCCAGGTAGCCAAGAATCAGGCCCACGATTGCCCGCCCTTTGCCCCTCAACCGCCCGCCGCTTCGATGGATCGAAGCCTTCGCCAGATGGCCATAAATGACGGCGAGCAACCCTGCCAAGGGTCCAGCGAAGAATAAGCTACGCAAAAAGACCTGGTTGAGATTACTGGTAATGGAGGCGAAGACCCCTACCAGAGCTGCGAAGGAAAGCAGCGCGAGGATGAGACTTGCGGTAGCCTTACCGCTCCTCTGTGTCGATTGTTCTGGCGTTCCAGGCAGAGCAGCGCCGCTCACCTGGGGGGGAGATTCGGTCGAAGAATGCTTGCCGGGTGAAAGTGAACTCCCGCAGAAACCACAAAGGACGTCCGCATCCGCGACTTCCTTGCCACAGCCTGGACATAACATGGAGTGCCTCCAATTCCTGCTCGCGGAACCACGCTGCTCGCATAACGTACATCCGTCATCACGTCGAGTGCAAGGATTCTGCCACTTCGGCGTGTAAGGATGTATTAACTTGACAACTGAATAAACATATTATAGAATGGTTAGTGAGGTAAGAAATTAGGGTGATGCCGCCCGAACTTAATTACCCGGAACTCCCTTGGCGAGAATCGAAAGCTTTAAGGAAATTTACGTTTGCCACGATGTTTATGATAACAAGTGCACTTAGGAGAAAATGACCATTTTCATCAAAATTGTAAAATGCTGAAAAAAAGCAAGTTAATAATCCGGCCTGCAAGAAAAATCAAAAAAAATTAAAAAAATGAAGAGAGAAATTTCTATGCTATTGAAAACAAACTGTCCGAAAATAGACAAATAGTCACTTTGGCGATTTTGGCACGATGTTTATGAAAACAAAAGACTTAGAGGATTCCTTTAATATCTATCAAAACAAAGGCACTTAACCGACTTTTCAGCCGTTCCCCGCACAAATTTCGTCTCTCTACGCTTGGTTCGACAGACCTTATTTCGGCCGTCTTTCGAGCCAGAACATTCACACGATCTCCTTAGCAGTTTACTCCCTGATTAACAATAAGAATACGCGCACGATAAGGACAAGCGGGACAGTTTCATGACTCCTGCGGTCGATCCTATCGTTCGCGATGGCGCCCGCCGTTGTTCCCACAAAGAAGGCAAGGATTTGGATTACAATGTGACGCGCCCTTGAGATCAGCAAGCGGCAAAGGGTGAACCGGGAAAGGGAATTCGCGATGCCTCTCGTTTCGATGAAGGTCATGCTGGAGAATGCGCGCCGTGATGGATACGCCGCGTGCTACTGCGAGTCATGGAATTTGGAATCGCTACAGGCGGTGGTGGAAGCGGCGGAAGCGGAAAGATCGCCGATTATCGCGGGGTTCAACGGCGGCTTCCTGCTGCGCTCCGGGCAAACCACGCTCGAGCAACTGGGTTACTATGCCGCGTTGCGCGCCGCCCTCAGCCGGGCCAGGGTGCCCGTGACGTTTTTGTTGAATGAATCGGACAGCATCGAGCAGATCGGGCAGGCCATTGATTTGGGTTTCGACGCCGTGATGCCGGAGAACGAAAATCTGCCCAAGAAGGAATACCTGCAACTCGTCCAACAAGTGGTGGAGAAGGCTCACGCCCGGGGCGTGACGGTGGAGGCGCAGGTGGGGCACTTGGCGGATGCATCGGGAGGCACCGAGGCCGAACCCACCGATCCCGAGGAAGCGCGCGCGTTTGTGAACGCTACGGACATTGACGCGCTGGGCATCGCCGTGGGGAATGTCCACATTCTCACTTCGGGAAAGCGCAGCCTGGACCTTTCGGCGCTGGCCAGAATCCGGGCGGCGGTGGAGATTCCCCTGGTGCTGCACGGCGGGACGGGAATCCCCCTGGAATTGGCGCCGCGCTGCGTCGAACTGGGCGTGGCCAAGGTGAATTTTGGCACAGGTCTGAAGCAAGCCTACCTAGCCGCGGTCAGAGAGAATCTGGCCCATTATAAAGAGCCGATGAGCCCGCATCCGTTCCTGGGAATGGGCGGCGAGCACGACATCCTCATCGCGGGACGCGAAGCGGTGAAGGCGGAGGTGGTGAAGCTTCTGCGGGCCTTCGGGTCGTCAGGCAAAGCATGATGGCGCTCCCGCGTTCATGAGGGCGAGCCTTCATTGAACTGATTCGGATGGGGACAGCCCTGGTGTAAAATCGTGCCCGGGAATATTGCCGTTACGGACAAATAAACCTGAGAGGGAGAAACACATGATCAGTCAACAGCAGTACCAACAGGCGGTTGAAAAAACGGTCGAGATGCTTAAGAGCGCCGGAATCGCATTTACGCCCGAGGAAAAGGGGCGGATTGAAGTGGCGGATTTCGGGTTGGGTGAACTGGAGAAGACCGGTCTCGAAATCATTACCTACATCAACACCGAGCGTGTGTGTGCGAAGGAACTCATGATGTTCCCTCATCAGACCTGCCCCGAGCATCTCCATCCGCCGGTGGCCGGCCAGTTGGGCAAGGAAGAGACTTTCCGGTGCCGTTGGGGAACCGTGTACCTTTACGTGCCGGGCGTGGAAACCGCCTCACCCGCCGGCCTGCCGCCCACGAGCTCGGAAGCTTATTACAAGGTAAAACACGAAGTGGTTTTGCGCCCCGGGGATCAGTACACGCTGATGCCGGGCACGTGGCATTGGTTCCAAGCCGGGCCGGAGGGAGCAATTGTCTCCGAGTTTTCCACGCGCAGCACTGATGAAGCCGACGTCTTCACCGATCCCCGCATCGCGCGGGCGCCGGAAGTGGCAGCGGAGTGAATCCCGGCAAGGCCTTCTCGATTTGAAGGCACCGGTTCCTAGAGGCACACATCATCATGAGCTCACCCAGGTTAAGGCAGATGTTCGCGTTGCTGGCAGGGTGGTGCTTTATCTTCTGCCTGTGCGCCACGCGTTCGCAAGCATGGCCCGCACAGAATCCCCCTGCGGGCCAACGAAACGCCCCGCCGCAAAAGACCCTTTGGATCATTCCCCACACGCACTGGGAAGGCGCGGTATTCAAGACTCGCGAAGAGTATCTGGAAATCGGCCTTCCCCACATTCTCACCGCGCTCTCCCTTTTGCGCACCCACCCGGAGTATCGATTTGTCCTTGACCAGGTGGCCTATGTGCGGCCGTTTCTCGAAAGGTATCCGGAACAGGCCGCGGCCTTCCGCCAATATGTGGCTGAGGGCAGGCTACAGATTGTCTGCGGGAACGACGTCATGTTGGACGTCAATATGCCCAGCGGAGAGTCGTGGGTGCGCCAGGTGCTTTACGGCAAGGGTTATTACCGCGACAAGCTGGGAGTGGACGTCACGGTGGGCTGGGGACTCGACACCTTCGGCCATCATGCGCAAATGCCGCAACTCTTGAAACTGGCGGGGTACCAGTCCTACTGGTTCCAGCGCGGCGTGCCGGGAAATGAAACGCCTTCCGAGTTCCTCTGGCAAGGCTTGGACGGCACCAGGATTCCCGCCTTCTGGCTGCCGCTGTCCTACGGGCTGTTCATGCCCGCGCCCAAGGATTCCTACAGCTTCGCGCGCTATGTCCTCGAGAAGTGGAACGCTCTGGGGCAATACTCGCGCTGGCCGGACCGCGTGGCGCTGGCGGGTGCGGATGTGAGCGAGCCGGAGGAGGCTCTTCCGGACCTGGTGAAGCAATTCAACCAAAGCCCCGGGGAGCCGATTCAACTTCGTTTCGGCGTGCCGACGGATTTTGCCTCGATTGTGGCCAGGCGCCCCGACCAGCCGGTGATTTCCGGCGAGATGAATCCCGTTTTCCAGGGAGTTTATAGCAGCCGCATTGAATTGAAGCAGTGGGTGCGCCGTTTGGAAGATGTGTTGACCAACGCGGAAAAACTCACGGCACTCGCAGGCGTATTGAACCTGGCTGCGGCTCCCGCGGACCTCGTCAAGGGTTGGGAACCCGTGCTTTTCAATCAGGCGCATGACCTGATGTCGGGAACCATGGTTGACAAGGTTTATGACGAGACGATCCGCGCCTATCAATCCTCGCAGGAAATTGGCGAGGAGCAGGTTGAGGCCGAAATCAACGCCATCGCGGCGCGCATGGATACTCGCCTGAGCGGCATTCCGGTGGTGGTCTTCAACACCCTGGGTTGGACGCGGACGGACGTGGTGGAAGTCGAGGTGGGTTCGATCGGGCCCCATGTTCATTCATTGCGCCTGCGCGATTCTTCCGGCGCCGGCCTGCCGCTGCAATTCCTCGAAACGCTGCGTTACGACGACGGAAGCATCAAGGATGCAAAGGTTGCGTTCCTCGCCCGTGCCGTGCCCGCGTTTGGCTACGCCCTTTATGAAATTATTCCCTCGGAATCGGAGTCTATGGAGAGCAAGCCGCCGGAGGGAAGCGCCGCGCCCGCATCGTCGCACCACCAAGACGTCGGATCGATTGAAAACGAGTACTACCGCGTGACCTTTGATCTCTGGACGGGCGAGATGAAGGAGTTGTATGACAAGGCCGCGCATTGGGAGGTGCTGGGCGGCCGGCCGGGCAACATCGTGGCGCGCGAGCCCGATGGCGGCGACTTCTGGGAGCTTTACGGCACGCTGAACGGCGGGCGGTTCACGGCGATGACCCGCAAGCAGGGACTGCCGCCCCCGGCCCAAACACACTTCAGCAACGAACAGGTGGGCGGAAGCGGAAGAACCATCCCCGGCCCGGTCTACTCCCAATTCAGCCTCTCCCACCCCTTTGGCGAAGGAAGTTTTTCCACCAACGTGCGCGTCTATCCCGGAATGCGCCGCATCGACATTCAAACGCGCCTGATGAACAATGATAAGTCCGTCCGCTATCGCCTGCTCGTCCCCACCTCGCTCGCCAGCGGGCGGCGGTTTGATGAGATTCCCTTCGGGGCCATCGAGCGGCCTTCGGAGCAGGAATACCCCGCGCAGTATTGGATTGATTACAGCGACGGGAGCAAAGGGCTGGCGCTCCTGAACCGTGGCCTGCCGGGCTCGAATGTGGCGGGTGGAACGCTGATGCTTTCCCTGCTGCGCTCGGCGCGAATCACCGCTTACCCCTTCATCGGGGGATTTGAGCCCGGCGTGTCGTCGGATCTGGGCCTGGAGTTGGGCGTCGAGAGGACGTTTGACTATGCCCTGGTTCCTCACGCCGGCGACTGGCGCGATGCAGCGGTGTACAGAGCGGGGTGGGAATTCAATCATCCCCTCCTGGCGCGGAAGGTAGCGCCGCATGAAGGACAGTTGCCGCGGCGCTGGGGGCTGCTGGATATCTCCGCGCCCGACATTGTCGCCTCGGCGTTGATGCCCGGCCCCGATGGCAGCGTTATGCTGAGGATTTACGAGGCGTCAGGCAGGCCCGCGAACGGGGTTGAAATCAAACTGCACGTTCCGGTGAGCAGCGCCTTTGAGACCAATCTGCTGGGCGATGAAATCCGGCCGTTGCCCGCTGCCGGGGACACCTTGCGCCTCGACCTGCGCCCCTACGAAATCAAGACGCTCAAACTGAAGCTGCGTTCGCCGGAGGCGGACAAGTAATTCGCGCCTTTTTACGTAAGGCGCGCAGTCCCCCCCGATCGAGGTGTCGCCCGCTGTGCCCCCCGCATTTCGCTCCAATGAGCAGAAGCCCCGGTCGTCAACAAATAAATTCATGTTCCCGTGAAAACCGCCGATAGACGATGCGGGGAAGTGTGACGCGGGGGGGAAAGTGCCACGGGCATGCTGCCCCTGACCCGCGGTTGTGGGCCGGACGGTCCACCCTGTCGATTGGCGTCCCGCCCCGGGCCAGCGGTCGAACCGCACGACCCGCTCTCCAGTCCTGCGGCACATCCCGCGGCACGGGGTGGTTGCCGGGCCGACCGTCAGCCCAACAAAAGCCAGCGTCGCACCGGATTTCCGCCATTTTTAACTTGGCCATCCCAGCCTTCCAAAACGGCTTGGGGCGATACGAGCCAGGGCAATATAAAAGGCGACACGACACAGGCGATACAACCCCTTGAAGCCGCGGGACAGCCGGTGTATGCTGTGCATCCCAAAGTGAATATGCTCGTTGAAACGGTGGTCGACGGTCCAACGGGGGAAAAAGGAGCTGCGTACAATGTCCCCAGAACCGAAGCGAAGAGTTGAGGCGGACGAGTTTGTATTGCGTGACGATAATGGGTCGGTGCGCGCCGCCCTGACGATGACGATGGATGGCCCCGGCTTGTTGTTCTATGACCAGAACAAAATAGTTCGAGCGCGATTTCTGCTCGAAAAAGATGAGCCGGGCTTGGTGTTCTTTGACAGCATGGGAAGGTCGCGAATGTCCCTGGGGTTGGCCGACGAGCAGCCCTGGTTGATGTTGCGCGACGCCAAAGGAACCCCGCGGGTGGCGATCATCGTCGAGGAGACGGGCACACGCTTGACGCTTTCCGACGCCAAACCCGGGCCGCGAGTCGGGTTTGCGACCCGGACCGGCGAAGCCAACCTGGTCTTCGTCGACCCCGTTGGGAAACCCCGGATCGTGCTCGGCATGCCGGGGGGAGTCCCCGGCCTTACTCTGCTGGACTCGGGTGGAAGGCACCGTGCCAAGCTTGAAATCGCCGAGGATATATCCATATTTGAGCTATTCGACGCTGACGGCAATATCAGCTCGAGCAGTACCCTCGTGGGGGTCGAGCCGCCCCGGCCTGATGCTGAAATGAAGGCCAAGCTGACCTTCGAGGCCCTGGCGCGCCAGCAATTGGAGGAAACGCTGCGTGCGAGGGAGAAGCGTTATAGCGCCCTGACTGCCGCCACGGCGCAGTTGGTGTGGACAACCAACGCGGCAGGAGACATCATCGAGGACTCCCCCTTGTGGAGGTCATTTACCGGCCAGACCGAGGAGGAAATCAAAGAGTCAGGGTGGAAGCAAGCCCTCCATCCCGAGGACGGGGAACGGGTCGAGGGGGTCTTGAGACAAGCTGCGGAAACGCGCAGCCGCTACGAGGCGGAGTGTCGGGTGCGGGGGAAGGATGGGGAGTATCGTGAGTTTGCCGTGCGCGGCGAGCCGGTTCTCCACGACGACGAAGCGGTACAGGAATGGGTGGTGACGGCCACGGATATCTCCGAGCGAAAGCGCCTGGAGGCAACGGTCCGGGCGAGTGAGGAGCGCATTAGTGCTTTGACGGCCGCCAAAGCTCAATTGGAGGAAGCGCTGCGGATCAGCGAAGAGCGCCAGAATAACCTGACGGTCTCCAGCACTCTCTTGCAGGAATCGCTGCAGGCGAGTGAGCTATCCCACGCGACGGAACGCAAACGTCTGGAGGAAGCGCTGCGGGCCAGCGAGGAGCGCCTCGGCGCCTTGACGGCCGCCCAGGCGCAGCTCGAGGAAGCCCAGCGGACCAGTGAGGAGCGGTACGCGGCCGAACATCAGCGGCTGCAGGAGGCGCTGCAGGCGCGCGAGGAACGCCTGGCCACCTTGACGGCCGCCCGGGCCCACCTTGAGGAAACCCAGCACGCCCATGAGGAGGCCTATGCCGCCGAACGCCAGCGGCTGGAGGATGCGCTGCGGGCCAGTGAAGAACGCCTGAATGCTTTGATGGCCGAAAAAGGCCAATTGGAGGAAACACTCCGGGGGAGCGAGGACCGCGTCAGTGCCTTGACGGCTGCCCAGGTGCAATTCGAGGAGGCCCAGCGGGCAAGCAAGGAGACCTACACTGCCGAACACCAACGGCTGGAGGCAGCGGTCCGGGCGGGTGAAGAACGGGTTGGTGCTTTAACAGCCGCCAAAGCCCAATTGGAGGAAGCGCTGGGGGCCAGTGAGGAACGCCTCGGCGCCTTGACGGCCGCCCAGGCGCAGCTCGAGGAAGCCCAGCGGACCAGTGAGGAGCGGTATACCGCCGAACATCAGCGGCTGCAAGAGGCGCTGCAAGCGCGCGAGGAAAAGCTGGCCACCTTGACGGCTGCCCGGGCGCAGCTTGAGGAAACCCAGCACGCCCGTGAGGAGGCCTACGCGGCCGAACGCCAGCGGCTGGAGGATGCGCTGCGGGCCAGTGAGGAACGCCTGAGTGCTTTGCTGGCCGAAAAAGCCCAAGTGGAGGGAACACTCCGGGTGAGCCAGGACCGCGTCAGTGCCTTGAAGGCTGCCCAGGCGCAGTTCGAGGAGGCCCAGCGGACAAGCGAGGAGACCTACACTGCCGAACACCAGCGGCTGGAGGCAGCGGTCCGGGTGGGTGAGGAACGGTTTAGTGCTTTGACAGCCGCCAAAGCCCAATTGGAGGAAGCGCTGCGGATTAGCGAAGAGCGCCAGAATAACCTGACGGTCGCCAGGACTCTTTTGCAGGAATCGTTGCAGGCGAGTGAGCTATCCCACGCGACGGAGCGCAAACGTCTGGAGGAAGCGCTGCGGGCCAGCGAGGAACGCCTCGACGCCTTGACGGCCGCCCAGGCGCAGCTCGAGGAAGCCCAGCGGACCAGTGAGGAACGGTACACGGCCGAACATGAGCGGCTGCAGGAGGCGCTGCAGGCGCGCGAGGAACGCCTGGCCACCTTGACGACCGCCCGGGCGCACCTTGAGGAAACCCAGCACGCCCGTGACGAGGCCTACGCGGCCGAACGCCAGCGGCTGGAGGATGCGCTGCGGGCCAGTGAAGAACGCCTGAATGCTTTGATGGCCGAAAAAGCCCAATTTGAGGAAACACTCCGGGTGAGCGAGGACCGCGTCAGTGCCTTGTCGGCTGCCCAGGCGCAATTCGAGGAAGCCCAGCGGGCAAGCGAGGAGGCCTACGCCGCCGAGCACCAGAGGCTGGAGGCAGCGTTCGATGAGCTGGCCAAAGTCTTGCACCACCGCAAGGCAATGAGTTTATCTGCCTCAAAGTAGACCTCTTCCCCGCTGCCGCAAGGAATTGGTAGCGCCGGCCTTGAGGCCGACACAGAAACGTGACACGGGCAGGCAGCCACGGTCCGCCCATCTCTGACCGTGCGTCCTTCCCGGCCTCTATGCTCTCCGTGGTGAGTTCCTGCTTCTTCACGCCTTGCGCTTCTTCGGTTTCGAAAGGATCAAGTCAGAGTACGACTGTGGGACAATGTCTTTCGGGGTGATCTTGAAAAGTTTTTGAAACTTCACGGCCTGGGCGCGAACTTTCTTAATGTCACCCGAGCGGGTCATGGCTTCGACTTCCAGAAATGTTCCCAGGCCGCATACCCGGTCGAGGTGAATTTTGACGTTGCCCGCGAAATAGATCTCGCGGCGCTTGTCCACCACGGTCAGAACTCCCAGGGCCCCGGTCAGAATGGCCCGCACGGAGTTCCGGCGCGGCAGCAGCATCATCTCCACCAGCGAGCGCCGGGCGTGCGCGGAATTGGTCCGCTGGTAATAGATCAGGGAGTTTTCCAAGCGCCCTTCGCGGATTTTCAACCGTCCGGCGGGAACGTGGAAGTAGGTGTCAATCTGGTGGTCGGTTCCCAGGAAGCGCGCGCGCACGCTTTTGAGCGCCGCACGCACCCGAGCCGCGTCCTTGAGGCGCGCCTTGAATTCGAAGTTGAGGAGTTTCATAGGTGCGTATCCCCGCATTCAGGGAAGGGTCGAATCCTTCCGTACTGCCCCCTCGGATTTTGTAGAAAGCCATACCGCCCCGAGCGACGCGGGGTCGCATCCAGGCAGATTGGCGCGGTGGGTTTATTCTCTCATTGCTGACGCCGAATGAAAACGAAATTACGAGCCCGCTGGAATGTTTCCCCGCGCGAGGCCATGCGCCTTCAGCAAGCCTGGCGCGAGCGGGTGGAATCCCAAGACCGCTTTGGGCCTCTGCGCTATGTGGCCGGAGCTGACATGGCCTTTGACCCCGAAACCCATGTCGCCTTTGCCGGGGTGATTGTGTACCGGCTTCCTGGTCTGGAAGAAGTGGAGCGCCGCATGGCCCGGCGGCTGCTGCGATTCCCCTACGTGCCGGGGCTGCTCTCCTTTCGCGAAGGCCCGGTTCTATTGGCCGCCTTCGCGCGCCTGCGCATTGAGCCTGACCTGATTCTGATCGACGGGCACGGCGTGGCTCACCCGCGGCGGTTTGGGATTGCCTGCCACCTCGGCCTGCTTCTGGACAAGCCCACCATCGGCTGCGCCAAGTCGATTCTGGTGGGCGAGGCCGAAGAGCCCGGCGCCCCGGCGGGTTCCACGTCTTCGCTGGTGGACCACGGGGAAACAGTGGGCATGGTGCTGCGCACGCACGACCAGGTGCGGCCGATTTACGTCACCATCGGCCACCGCGTTTCATTGGAGTCCGCAGTGCGCATCGTTCGCCATTGCACTGACGGATACCGGATTCCCAAGCCCACACGCGCGGCGGACCACTGGGTGGGGGAACTGTGGCGAGGTTACCAAAAGTCATCAGTCATCAGTTGTCAGTCATCAGCAAAAGCGACCTGATCATAAAAAAAAAGATGTTATTGAGAACTGATGACTGACGACTGATGACTTCTACCACTTCACAAACCGAGCGCGTCGGCCTGTGCCTCACATGCCAGCACGTACGGCCGGTGCGCACGGATCGGGGTTCTGTCTTTTATTTATGCCAACGCGCCGCGACGGACCCGCGGTTTCCCAAATACCCCTGCCTCCCGGTTCTCGAGTGTCGCGGCTATGAAGAGAAGGACGAGCCGCCGGAATTTCCTGCTTAGCCAGCCGGTCAGCTCGCAGCGAACCGAGCGTCTGGCGATGGCAACAAAACAGACGCGGCCCTCCGTACTGGCATCCAACAGATTAGGGGACCGTGCATCGGGCCCGCGGGAGGGGTTATGCGAGGTTGCCGGGTTCAAGGATGGTTGGGATTTTTCGCGGCGGGATTGATCAGCGCGGCCCCTCTGCTGGGCATGGGGGGGCCGGACGCGGTGCCGGCAAACATGGCACAGGTCACGGTAACCGTCCGCCCGCGCCACGCCGGCGCCTACCCGGTCCTCAACTCTGAAGACATTCGGGTTTATGAGGCGAACCAGAGCCGCCCGGTCGTTTCCTGGGTGGCGGCGAAAGCGCTATCTGGTCCGCTGGACCTGACCATTCTGGTCGATGATTCGATCGGGGCCCAGGTGAGCTTGCAGTTTCAGGATCTGGCGGACTTCTTCCGCAGCTTGCCGGCTAGAGTGCGAGTGCGTATCGCTTATGCGGCATACGGGGGAAGTCGAGTTGCCCAGGATTTCACGGGTGACTACCAGGCGGCGGCAGAAGCCCTGCGCCTTCCGGTGGGCCCCGAGTTGGCCGGGGGCAGCATCTACGAGTCGGTAGTGGATCTGTTGAAGCACTGGCCCCAGAACGGCCGGCGTCGCGAACTTCTGGTGATCAGTGATGGCATCGATTTCAACCGGGGATTCGAGTTGACTGATCCCACCCTGAACCTGGAGTTGCAGCCTGCCATCGACCTGGCGCAGCGCATCAATATTCCCATCTATACAATTTTTGCCCGCGGATCCAGCGTTCTGGAAGGGAATGGTATCCTGCTTCTTAACGGACAAGGCTGCTTGTTGCGATTGGGTTCTGAGACGGGCGGGCAATCCTATTTCCAGGGAACTTTCACACCGCTGGACTTCGCGCCTTATTTGAAGGAATTTGCGGACGATCTGCTCCACCAGTATGAACTGACTTTCAAGATTTTACCGGCGCCCAAAACCGGGTACCAACCCCTCCACGTCACCACCGAAGTCCCCGGAGTGCGCTTATTCGCTCCCGCCCGCGTTTTCATTCCGAAGGCTGGCTAACCGGCGAGCCACTAAAATTCAATGCGCGCCTGAAAGGCAATCATGCGCGGAGCGCTGTCGCCACCCAGCCCAACCCCCAGCAAGCCAGTGGGGGGAGAGGTTGTGCCGGTGATCGCGCCAAACCCCGTTTGGGTGCCGGGCTCCCCTGGAACACCGGCCAACACCATGCTGGGAAGGGCAAAATTCGGATGGTTTAAGACGTTGAAGAATTGCCCCTCAAGGCGCAGCTTGACGCGCTCGGTAAGCGGAATCCACTTGGTAAGGTAGAAGTCACTCCACACGAACTGAGGGCCGCGCAGGGCGTTGCGGCCGAGAGTTCCAAACTGGCAGTCCGAGGGACTGTCGCCGCCCGTGCAAGCACCGGTGCTGGGGTCAACCGCCGAGACAAAAGCATTGGGGTTAAGCCACTGAATCGTCCCGGGCTGGGTCACCCCGGCCACCGGCTTTTTCTCATACAGGGGCACGCCGGGAACGACACTCGCGAATTGCGGGCCGCTACCTTGCACAATGCCGTTTCCCCCGTCGGAATAAGGCGTGCTCTCCACCGAGAAGGGTATTCCACTGTGCCAGAACGCCGTGCCCGAGATCTGCCATCCATTCAGCGCGTAACCCAGGCGATGGCTTCGCACCTTGACCGGCAATTCATAAACGTACTGGCCAGTCAGGTTGTGGCGGATGTCGTAATCGCAGGGGCCAAGGTCGCGGCCCAGCTCGCCCGGCAATGGTGAGAGGATTCCTCCCGAGGAAAATTGCAGGAAGCCGCCATTGGAGACTTCATCCCGGCAACGGCTGAGCGTGTAGCTCAGTGTGCCCTTCAGACCTCGCCCCATGCGCCGCTCGGCGGTCAGTTGCAGTCCGTTGTAGCGGCTGTTTGCGCCGGTGGAAAGCTGGGTGACCGCCCCAAACCTGGGATCAGCCGGCTGCATGTAAGGAAAAGGAGCAAAGCAGCCGGGGCACACCGTTTGGTAACCATTTTCCTGGGTGAGGTACGGCTGGTTCAAAGCGCGAGTGCCTACGTATTGGGCGTGCAGACTGCTCGTACTCCCGAATTGATGTTCGATGCCGAAGCTCCACTCCTGGAAGTAGGGTGCGTCCAACTCGCCATGGGGGGCCACGGTCATCGCCACGGGCGGAAGACACGCCGCGGGGTTTGCTTCGGTGGAGGCGCAGGAAAGCTCGCCTGCCGCAAACCCCGAATCAAAAGCCTGATGCGCGGCCACAGTGGCGTCAACGGCGCTGCCCGGCAGCCCCGGGGCAATGCCCAACCCTCCCACGGTGCCGAGCAATCCGCCCTCGAACGTTTGCACATACGGCGGGTTCATGCCCAGTGTGTCGGCAACGCTTCCCGGCAGAATATCGCTGAAGATCCCGAAGCCCGCGCGCAGGACCGTGTGAGGGGAAAATTCCCAGGCAATGGCCGATCGCGGCTGGAGGATAGCCAGGGGCGTGGAAGCGAACAGGTTGCCAAGGTGGGTTTCGATCACCGCGTTCAGGGGTTGATTGACATCATGGGAAAGCGAATCGAATGACCCGCCCAGGCGGGCGACTTCGCGGTGGGGATCAAGTGGATTGGAATTGAACGTATCGCGAAGGCCGAAGGTCCATGTCAGATGGGAAGTCACCTTCCACGTGTCCTGCGCGTAGAAGTCCAGATTGAGGAAGTTGAAAGGCTGGTTGGCCGCCGCGGGGAAAGTCTCGGATGCTGTGGAGGCGACCCCGTAAATGAATTGGGGCAAGGTGGTGTAGGTCACGGTGGGAACGGTTCCCTCGCCAAAGTCATAATCGTTCAGGCGTAGAATGCGCGTGTTGGTCCCGAAGCGGAATTCGTGGGCCCCGTGGCTCCAGGCCAGGTTGTCATTAATAAAGAAACGTGTGGCCCGGCGGCCCTGAAGCCATGTGTTGTCAAGCCCGCCCAGGGTCGTGAACGGCGCGTTGGCCCCTTGGCCCTGCAATACCATCGGAAAGGCGGCAAGGGTTTTTTGCAGGTCGGCGGGGGCGAACAAGCTCGCGTACCAGGAAAACGCCGGATTGAAATAATTCACCAGGTTTTGCGAGAACACGTGCGTGTGCCCAGCCGCAAAGGAGTACAAGGGCTGCGGCGAGACCGCGTCAAACAGCGGATTGATGGGATCGGTATAGGCAGCTTGCACGCCGGTATCCGATTGGAACCGGAACCACAGCGAATTCTTCTCGTCGAGGTTGTAGTCAACCCGCGCCGTCTGCACCTGCTCGTGGTCATCGCTGGAATGCGAAATGCTCTGCCGGTTGGCGCAGCCATTTCCGTCCGCGGGGAGGCCGGAAGCCGCACTGCCGTCGGAATTAAAAGGGCACCCCAGGATGGCCAGCGGAGTTCCGCTGGTGTTTCCGTATAGCGAAAATAGGTTCTGATAAAACGTCACCTGCTGGGGAGCGGCCGGGTATTTCGAGCCGGTTATGGCGTCCGTTCCACCCAGCGGCAGTTGCTGCAAAACATAGTTCTGGAACGCCTGGGTGGGGACCGCGGTGGGCGTGACAATAGGCAGGGCAATCCGCACCCATTCGCTGTCGAAAAAGAGAAACAGCTTGTCGCGCACAATGGGTCCGCCCAAACTCCCCCCAAAATGATTCACCGTCGAGCGCGGCTTGTGATTTCCCGGCGTGGCATTGGTGAAGAAATCCGCCGCATTCAGCAGCGACCCGTTCCAGATTTCGTATGCGTTGCCGTGGAACCGGTTGGTGCCCGACTTGGTCACATAGTTGACCTGGGAGGCGCCGTAGCGCCCCTGGTCCACGGAAAAGGAGAGCGTATTGACGGTGACCTCGGATATGGAATTGAGCCCCAGGACCAGGTTGGTGGAGAGACCGCTGTTGAGGTTGGTGAGCGGGTCATTGGTCTCCAGCCCATCGACGATGTAGCCGTTGGAGAGCGCGGGCAGGCCGTTAAATTCGACGTTGCCGTAGCCGTTCGTACCGCCTACGAAATCATTGCCGCTTCCCGCCGTGTTGATGAGGGCGCCGGTGGCAAATTGCAGGGGGTAGGTCAAATCTCCGCCGGGATTGGGAAGGTTTTCGAGCGCCGGGGCGGCCAGCGTGGCGGAGGTGTTGGCGTTTTCCGTGTTGATCAGGGGAGCGACGCCGCTCACTTCAATGGCCTGCTGAGAGGAAGCGATTTGCAGGGTAAAGTTGACCGTCTGCTTCTGCCCCAGACCCGCCGCCACATGGTCAGTTTGCTGCGCTTCAAACCCTGCCGCCTCCGCTTTGACGGAATAAGCGCCCGGAGTCAGTTGGGGAAAATTGAAGTGGCCCTCATTGTCGGTGCGCGCGCGGCGTTCGAGGCCGGTTTCGGCGTTCACGACGGTCACCGTGGCGGCGGGAATGGCCGCGCTGGTGGCATCGGTAACTTGTCCGACAATGGCGCTGGTGGTTTCGCCCTGCCCCTGCAGCGCGGAGGGAAAAACCACGCAGGCGCTGACCAGCAGGAGCCCCAGAAGACCGATCTGCACCCTCCGCCTGCCCCTGCATGTTCCCGGCGGGGCGCCCGCCCATTGATTTCCTCCAGCCATCACTTTTACCTATCCTAGCTATCGTTTTGGTGTTAACTATAGTTAACTATAGATGCTTACCTAGAGTCAAGCCCATTTTGCAGTATCGGTTCGCTCCAGCAATCTGCTAGGATGGGGGCAGCCCGCGTCTCTTGCCGGGTCATCCCGTGGCGCACGGCGGTTGGTTCCGCCGCCCCCAAGTGGTGGGCGTCATAAATTCAATATGAAGCTGACGATATCAAAAGAAGACTACTTGAAGGCCATTGCTGAGGCGGAGGGGGAGGAGGGCACGGTCATCGCGGCAACTATTGCCCGCTGGCTCCAGGTGAGCGCCCCCGCGGTGGCCCTGGCGTTGCGGCGGCTCCGCCGCGATAAGCTGGTAACCGTCGATCGCCGGGGCCGCGTCTTTTTGACCGCCGCGGGGCTGGCAATCGCCGACAAGTTGCGCATTCGTCACCATCTGGTTGAGCGGATGCTTCACGAAATGCTGGGAATCGAATGGTACAAGGTCCATGATGAGGCCGAGCGCCTGGAGCACGCCATCTCCGAGGATGTGGAGCGGAGGTTAATCGCCCTGCTTGGCTCGAGCGACCGCTGCCCCCATGGCAACTCGATCAATAAGAGCGTTACCGAGCTGCGAAAAATGGGCCTGCAACTGCTCTGGGAGGCCCCACCTGGCGCGCCCGTGAAGGTTGATAGCATGCACGAACGGGATCGAAAATTGTTGGAGTACTTTGAGAGTATGGGAATCCGGCCCGGGGTTCGCCTGAAGGTCCTGGAACGGAATTACGACGGAACGCTTAGCCTGCGAGTGGGAAAGAAACCCGCCATCCTGGGCGAGGCCGCCGCGCGCCGCGTCTGGGTGTCGCTCGATCACTAACTCGCAACTCGTGCCACGGCATTTTAGGAAGGGGGCCGCAGCTCCGGCGAAAGCTGCCATCCGAGAGGCTATTGCGGATCCAGTCCAAGCTCCAGCCCCGCCTCCGGCGGTTCTGCAAGGCAGCTTTCGATGCTGGCAGGCTCCTCAGCCCGTCCCCTTGCCGGTGTATCGCCGGGCGGCGCGGGCTCCGCTTCGAGCCAGGCGGGGTCAACCTTTGCCCCCAGGGAGCGCGCCCGCTCCAGTGAACGCTGCGCTTCCGCCCCGCGGCCGCTTTGCCATTCTATGACGGCGATAAGCCAGTGAGCTTCGGGAAAATCGCTGCGTAGGGCAAGGACGCGCCGCAACAAGGCTTCCGCCGCTTCCTTCCCGCCCTCTTCCCACAACCGGCGGGCGTCGTTGAAGAGGCGTTCTGGCAACCACCGGAGGGCCGCGTACAAGCGCACATCGCCCCCGCAGCGGCGGCACTGTCCATGATCAGCTACAATCAATCGATGCGGTGCATAAGGACATCTTGCCATCGCCTTTTCTCCTTCATTGCCTATCCCACGGCCTTCCTGGTCAATCCCAGGGGAACCCGGCCTTCAGGCAGTTCGACAACGTCCAGACCCAGGCGCTTGCGCAGGGGCAGAATGCGATTGCGGTAGCACAGGCGCAACTGATCGGATGCTTCCTCGGGGCGAACGCCGCCCGTCTTCATGCTGAGCAGAATCGTCACCGCCTCGGCCTCGATTTCCGCGATCTCGTCAATTCTACCCGCGACCTTCTGAATCTCCGGCAACTGGTGCGCCACAATGAATGCGGTAAGTCCCTCTGCCCATTCTTCGGGGCTCATCTCCGGCATGAGCGCCTGCACGATGGATGCAATCTGATTATTGGCCCTCAGCCAGGCTAACTTATCCTTCGTACGCCATGCTTCCGCACCCTCGGCGCGCAGGTTTTCGATCTTAGGTCGAATTTCGGCAAGTCGGGAGTGACCCCTCTGGATGGCGTCGGTTTCGAGGTCGGTCAGGGTTTTGTTGAAGACTTCAAACGTGACACCCGGCATGCGGATCTCGTCATCCTGCAGGGAGATTTCGCGGATCAAGGATTCCATGGCCACCAGCTTTTCGCGGATCTTCAACCGGTTCGGTTCGGCTTCGCTCAATTCCATCTCAATGTCGGCGCAGAGCGCCTTGAAATTGACCCGGAAAACTTCCACTTCCTTGTGCCGCCGGCAAGTCGCGGCTTCCTTTTCCCCCTTTTGCTGAAGCTCCCGGACGCGGCCTTGGATATACCCCGTGGTCAGGCTGGCGGTGTCGAGGGGCTCGATTTGGAAATTGATGCTGACTTCGCGGTTGATGGACGGGACGCTGGCCTGCGCCTTGATATGGTAATCCGCCTGGATGGAAACTTCGACCCTCACATCCGTGCCCACGCGCAGATCCGGCGGGATATCGCGAATCTTCAAGATTTGGACTTCATGGTCGCCTTCCAGAATCGGGAGGTTGATCATCCCCCCCTGATCCGCGGTGGCCAGATTGAGAGAGGCAAAATGGGGCAGCGGGGTATTTTCGGGAAACAGGACCTGCTTACCCTCCACCGTGCGCACAGAGATTTCCTTGGTGACCACCACCCCCGGCGAGACCAGAACCGCGGCGGCCTTCTCGTCTTGAAGAATTTGAATTTCCTCGCCGAACAGGGAGGCCCCATCCGCGTCCTCGATCGACAATGTGAATACATTCTGACGCCCCTCTTCCAGAGGCACGTTTTCGAACGCGAAGCGGTCCTTGCCGGAGAGGTCCGCGGAGCGCTCATCCCGTGCGTCAATCAGGTATGCAACGCCCTGCTCCAGAACTTTGTTGAGCAAGCCGGTGATGCGCACCTGCCGCTTATTGGTCCGTCGGTCATAGCGGAGATCCACAGTCAAATCACCTTTTCCGCGAAAGCGGTCAGGATAGATCTGCGCGGCCTTGATCGCCGCCCCCTTGGAGACGATCAGATCAGGATCCACTAGCTTGGGTTCCTTCCCAAACGCTTCGGCGAGCCGCTGCCGCACCAGGGGCATTCGCGACATTCCCCCCACCATGATGATTTCGTCAATGGAGGCAGTGGCGATTTGCTTCTTCTCCAGGGTGCTCAGGGACTCTTTGATGCTCCGTTCCACCAGGTCGGAGGTGCATTCCTCCAATTCCTGGCGGGTGACGGTCAGGTCAAGATCAATCAGGTCGCCTGCCTGATCCGTGAACAACCCCTGGTGCACCAGGTCCACCGACGCAGCGTCCGTCAGGCCAATCTTGGCGTTCTCGGCGAAGAACTTCAAACGCTGGTAGCGGCTGTAGTCCTCCGGCTGGTCCAGCTTCAGATCCAGGGCGTACTTCTTTTCGGTGAGTTTGCGCAGCAGGAGTTTCACCAGGCGAGCGTCAAAATCATCGCCACCCAGGTACGGATCGCCCCCGAAGGAGAGCACACTGAGGCCGCCGTGCGCATCCTTTTCCAGCACCGTGGCGTCGAAGGTGCCGCCGCCAAGATCGTACACGAAAACCCGCAACTGTTCCCGAGGGCTCTCGAGTGAGTATGCCAGCGCCGCGGCCACAGGCTCCAGTAGCGTAGTGACCTCCTTGAATCCGGCAGCACGGGCGGCATCGTCGGTGTGTTGGCGCTGAATGTGCGCAAAGTAAGCGGGAACCGTGACCACGGCGCGATCCACTTCATCTCCTTCGGCGGCCACGGCGATTTCCTTGAGGTAGCGCAGGATTATGGCCGAGATTTCCACCGGCGTCTTCCGCTCCCGCCCCAGGGCCACCGTCTCGTTCGATCCCATCTTTCGTTTGATCGTAGCCACGGGGCCGGGCAGTTCCCCCATCCGGTTCTTGGCGGCATGACCCACCATCGATTTCCCGTCCCGGGACTGGTAAACGACCGATGGCACGGTGGCCTTGCCTTGCGCGTCCCTGATCAGTTTGGGACCTTCCTTTGACACGACGTGAACGCAACTGTTGGTCGTACCCAAATCGATTCCGCAAGCCTTCATCGCACTCTCCGTCTCCGCCCTCCGATCCGGGCGGCCGCCTGGTTTGCCAAAGGTCCCTGATCGCTTGGAAACAGCCGCCACCCGTCAATCAACGTACCCGGTTCCCTTGACCGCTTTTTTCACGCTCTCTTCCAGCGGCCGGATCTTCTCCCGGGCGATCTTTAGAAGTTCCTTGCGAGCGGCCTTGGTGTCGCGCAGGTCCACGGCACGGGATTGGCTCTTCAGGTCCTCGATCTCCGCCTCAAAGTCATCCTCGAGCTGCCGCTGTTTCACCTGTCCGGCAATTTCCGCGAGCCAATCCAACATGAAGGCGAGGAGTTCAGCCGGGTCAACTTCCTGGTTGTCCGATTCTCCTCCTTCCACTGCCTTTTTAAGCGTGCGCAGCAGTTCATGAGCTTCCTCGTTGACTTTCCCCCATTCCTGCCTGTCTTCATTCTTCCATGCGTCGTTGCCAGCACTTTCCAGCGCGGATATCTTCACCACAATTTCGTCCTTGGATACTGCCGCATTGGGCTTGAGTTTGTCCGCCAGGCTGCGGCAGGCGCGAATCGCGCCTTGGAAGTCGTCGAGGGGCGGCGTCAGGAATTCCTGGCTCTTATCCACCTCGGTCTTGATCTTCCGGAGTTCACCAACCAGGGTGAAGAGGTGATGGGAATCGGGCTCGTTGGCGTTCCGTGCCTTGGAAAATTCCGCCTCCAGCCCTCGCACCGCGCGTTTGAAATGGGCCCTTTGGTTGCGATCCTTGACGATGGCCAGGCCGTTTTCGATCTCCTCAATCGTGTTGTCCTTTTCCCGCTCCATTTGCTCGATGGTAGGCATCTTGATGGGCTCGATGCGAAATTCGACAACCCCCTTCTGATTCGTCGAGGAGATTACCGCCGTGCATCGGACGTTGTAATCACGTTCGATGGTGAGGGTCAGTTTGATCTCAGCCCCAACATTAAGACCAGGGTCAACACCCTCAATTCGCAAATCGCGGAGAAACCGCTCGCCTTCATAGATGGGTATCACGATGAAACTTTCCTTCCCGGCGCGATAGCAGGTCTCCGTTTTGGTCGCGGGCAGGGGTTCGCCTTCCGGGAACAGGGTCTTGAAACCACTCCGGGCGAGATAGCGGATCGGCTTGGTTATCTTGGCATTGGGGGGGGGGATGTAGATCCCCGGCTGAATGCTGATGTCTGCAGAGGCAACCTCATTTTCCGAAGCATCCAACACTTCCACGCGGAAGCGGTTTTCGCACTGGGGCTTCAACTCCACACCGTGAAACAGGAAACGATCACCCTGCACGGCCACATCCTGCACCGGCAGATCTCGTTCACCCCCGGTCTGAGAGGTGAGATAAACGCGACCGTCCTCAACGGGCTGGGCCAGGCGACCGGCAATGTTCACTCGCTCATCCGCGGTCTGCCGGGGGTAATCGAGTGACAGGCACCCCCCGGAACCTGTGCCCAATCCGGCAGCGAGCAGCGCAGCGCCTCGCGCCACGCTCTTGTCGGGATCGGCGAGCGAAATGGCGCAGGAGAAGATCTTCGACAGTTCTTCCTTTACGGCGAGCATCCGGCTGGAACCACCCACCAGCAACACTTCGTTAAAATCCGCTTTTCGCTTGCCGCTTTTCTCCACGACGGCCAAGGTGGCGCGAAGGGTCCTGTCCATCATGTCGCCAATCAGGAGGTCAAAGTCCTTCCGGCTCAGATCCAGGTCGATATCCACCAGTTCGCCGGCATGGTCCTGGAAGGCAGACTGCTGGACAATAGCGACTTCCGAGGTTAAGGTCAGTTCCTTCTTGGCATTTTCCGCGAGCCACTTAAGTTTCTGGATGCGCACCAGGTCCTCGGGATTGGAGGCATCCAGTTCAAGGTCATAGCGAGGCGGATTGGGGATCAGCAGATCCCGGTCTTCAGGGCGCAGCGAGCCCCGCAACCCGGGGAGGTCGTTGGCCAAAACCTGCTGCAAAATGGTGTACCGGCTCTCGGCATCGTAATGTTGGGGGGCGAGCAGACGATGCAAGGCTTCGGCCTTTCCCCCTCGGATGCGGTAGGAGATCCAGGAAGCCAAGCGGTCGTCCACATTGTCGCCACCCAAATGGGGGTCGCCCCCAAAGGCGATTGCGGTCAATCCCGCCTCCGGGCTTTTCTCCAGTACGGTGACGTCGAAGGTGCCGCCACCCAGGTCATACACCAGCACCAGACACTTCTCATCGGCGTGTCCCGCGAGGTAGGAGTAAGCCGCCGCCTCAGGTTCCAGTTGCAGTTCCAATCGGCCTTTGGCGCTATTTTCGTCGCCATTGAAAAAGGCCTGGACGGCAGCCAGCCGGGTATCGCGCTTGGGAGCGGAATCGAAGTATGCCGGCACGGTGACCACCACCGCGCCCACCGTGTCTCCCGTGAACGATTCCACCAGCTTCTTGGCATGACGGAGAATTTCCGTCGAGATCTCCACCGGGGTGACCCAATCGCCGCCCAGCAGGACCTTCTGGTCGGTCCCCATTTTGCGCTTTACCGCAATCACCGGCGAGGGCTGGCTGCCCATGCGCGCCTTGGCCCTGTGGCCAACCACACGGTCTTTGCCCTTGCCCTGACACCACACGGCAGAGGGGAAGATGCCATTTCCCCGATCGTCGGTAACCAGCACCGGATTGCCGGACTCATCAAGATAGTAGACGCACGAATTGGTTGTTCCGAGATCCACCCCTATGATTTTCATTCCGCTTTCTCCTCCGTGGTTACGGGAACCGAAGTTACAATCTTCGCCAAGCCGATAGGCCTGCCCTCCAGGAGCACCAGAGGGACCAGGGTTTCCCGCACCATGGTCTGGGAAACCGAGGGATCGGGCACGTGGCTCTCCACTTCCACGTCCTCTGCAAGTTTCTCGTCCAGGGGCTGTCCGGTCAGGTCAACCACTTGGAGGGCGGCGCGGCCCAGGTTCAAATCCCAGGCGCGAGCATATAAATCCAGGATCTGCATGATGTCACCGGCGTTGCGCCGCTCCAACTCGGGCCCCAGGCGGCGCACCAGCCGTTCGAATTCAAAACGCTGGGCCGCCAGCAGGGCGATGAGACGGTTGGCGCTCCTGCTTTTCTCCGACATTTCCGTTCGCAGGCGCCGCTCCACCTCCCCGATCCGGCGATCGGCCTCTGCCACCCGCTGGTAGAGCTCCAGGGCGGCGTCTTCAATATCCTCCAGCCGGGCCTCGGCGGGAAGCGGGATGGAGGAAGGTACGGGTAGTTCGTTAACCATGTGACAGGTTTTCCTCTCTGTAATCAGCAATCCCTTAAGATGGCGTCTTCGAGCTTTTCGCGTTCGACAGGGAGGGGCGCCGGCGGATCGGGCCAAGGCAGGTTGTCCTCCAGCCTGGGGGGAGACAGGGTGGGCAACAGCGGCCCGATGGCGCTTACCAGCACCGCGCTGGCCACGGTAGGCGCCGGGAGGGGGGCAGCCTCCTGAGCCAAAGCCTTTACGGCGCCCAACAACTCGTCGTCGCCGGCAAAGGAATGGAACTGATGCGCGAACTGTTCCTCTTGAAGGCGCAGCAGCGGGTTGAACAACCGCCCGGCGAGGTCGTTCAGCCTTGCTTCCTCGATTTCGTGTACTTCTCCACTGCGTAGCGTGACTTTCCCGTCGTGGTGCTTCCACAGGTCGCGCGTATCGCCCACTCTCTCCCGGAGGGCCTTCAAGTCCGTTACGGAACGGTCGATTTGAAACACTTCAAACAGGTTCCATCGGCATGGATTCTCTTCGAACATAATCAAAGGTTCCTTCTGACCTGCTCAAGCAGATCATTGTTATTCTCTTGAATCTGTGCGGTGCGCAGACTGATCGTGCTGTCCAACTTTATGGCGTGTTCAAAAGCATCATTCGATTCTTCCACCCATTTGCGAATGTCCAGCAGCTGGCTACGCGAAAAATGGTGCGTGGTATTCCCCTCATCCACCAACTCTCCCGCTTTGTTCTTCGCCCTCCGGCCAAGCGTCTCCCAAAAACCCGCCAAGTTGCGCTTCGCCTTTGCCTTCTTCGGTTCGTCAAAATTGGGCATTTGCTTTTCCAAACGCTCTGCCCTTGGCCGAACGGCGCTGATGCGGCCTGCCACCACATCGGCCTCCTCGTTAACGGAGGTCTCAGCACGGTATGTGTGGCCACGGATGATGAAATCCAACGCTCGTGTATTGTCCGGATCCATTTGCAGCACACGCTCCGCTCTGGCCATCGCCGCCTCGAATTGCTCGACGGGAACGGCTTCGGGATCGCGGTCCAGGAATTTCCCCGCAAACTCGTCGGTTAGTGCTTCCACTATTCCCTTGGGCAGGGCGCACTTGCGGAGCTTCGCTACCGCACTTTTGGCCCGCGCCTGTCCACCCTTCTTGTCCTGATTGGCAACATGAACGGCAAACTTTACCAGGGTGCTCGCCTGATCCTGAAGAGCCGAGCTTCGCCATTTGTCGAACCCTGCCTCGTCGAAAGGGTTGCCGGGATTGACCAGTAAGCGGCCTTTAGCGCGCAAATTATCCCAATAATTCTGGTCGGCGTATAAATCGCGGAAATAGCCCAGTCCATCCACAAAAAATGTGATGGCGGCTTCATAGTCCTGCGCGGCGGCCTCCTCCAATTGTTTGCGCTCGGCGGCCTGCTTGGTTTGGCCTGCCCGGGCGCACGCCTCGTCCGCCCTTCGCACCGCATCGTAGCCACGCGTCCAGGCCAGGCAGGCGAGATGCTCCAACGAAGCGTGCTCGCCGGGATGCAATCGCAGACGCTCTTGCCAAATCGAGCAGGCAGCCTCGGGGTCACGCTCAATCAGGGTGTAGGCCTTTTCGTGGGACGGAACATGGAGGCGCTGATCCAACACTGCCCGGAGGTGTGCAGTAGCTGGAGAACCTGCCCCTGCGGTCGTTTCGAGGCGATCCAGCAACGACCCCGCCAGCACCAAATCGCCACGGCGGACGGCGTCCTCGATCCGATAACGCAGGAAGTTGGCATACTCCGCCAAAAGGGGGCCTTGCTCAGGCTTCGGCAGGCTCTCCACCGCCTCCTGGAACATTTGTTCGCACTGCTCCAGCCTGGCAGGATCGGCTTCTCCCGGCCTTGTACGGAAAACTTCCAGCGCGCGGGCCACGGCCAGAACCGGTTTCCAGAAGTCTCCATCCCGGGATCTCAACTCCCCAATGAAATTGGAAAACTTCCCGGTTCGCCAGCCAGCCTGCTTCAGACAGAACCAAACCAGGGCATTAACTTCGCTGCGGTTGGAGCCGACCACTTGCACGCAGTCGGGAATGTTCACCCAGGCTTCCATCCGCTGCGCCGCCAGCTTGAAATCCCCGCCTTGCGCCGCAGCCTGGATCTGAAGCAGGCCCACCAACACATTCAAGCCCTCTAGACCCGGCAGGGGTCCCAGCGTGTCGAACTCACTGGCGGCCCCATCCTCCCCCCTCAGGTAGCGCGCCAGGATGGCAAGAAACTTGACCGTGGGCCGGTCTTGCGCGCCATCGTCAAGCGCCGCAAACTCGGCATGGCTGGCCTGATACTCGCCGGCCACCAGCAGCGCCAGGGCGTTCAGATATCTGGAATCCCAGCAAGGGGCAAGTTGATGGGCTCGCGCGATCTGCGGCCACACGGATTGGAGGTCGCGGTTCCATTCCGATTTCAAGCGTCCCGAGGCATCGCATAACAACGCGAGGCCAAGCCTTTCAATAACCGTGCCATCCGGCCACGCCGCGAACACCTGTTCCCAAAGTCCCACTGCTTCGGCAAAAGCGCCACGATTGAACGACTCAGTAGCTTCAGTGGCTTTAAAGCGTGCCACCCACCTCAAACAATCAACGTCGGCGGGAAGGGCCGCGGCCAGGTGCTGAAACCAGGCGCGCGCCATCTTCTGATCGCCCTTGCGGCGGTATCCCATGGCCAACCGGCGCATGACTTCCGCGCCCCCCTTGCCCCCTTCCGCCACCCGGGTTAACAGCGGAAACGCGTCGTTGTTCTGGTCATGCTCAAGGGCCAGGCCCAGGGAAAGAAGGTAGACAAGGTCACCAGGATTGGCATCCACCGCGGCGCGATAATACGGCACGGCGCGCCCACGCTGCTTTTGCATTTCAAATAACCACCCCAGCAGGTGCGACGCCGGGGCGAACCCTTCCCTCATTCGCAGAACATTTTGCAGCAAGGAAATTGCTTCATCCGTATTTCCTTGTTGCACCAGGCAAACCGCCAGTCCAAAGTGAGCCCGGACGCGATCAACGACCACCCCGGGAGGATCCCCCTTCTTCTCCCGCAATTTGTCGATCGCCTGCTGGAAGCGCATCTTCGCCTCATCGATGGCGCCCATTCGATAGCATGTCCGTCCCCAATAGAGGAAGAATGCCCCGTCGGCTTCCGGCCCCAGGTTCTGCTCAGCCAGCCGGAACAATTCATAGGCGGCTGCATATTGGCCGCTTTTCGCCAGCGCCAGCCCCTGCCACGCAGCGATACGGCTCGGCGGGTATTTACGCTCTTTTGCCTGATCGAACGCGTTTGCTGCCTTCTCGTACTCCCCGGTGCGGTATAAACTCTGTGCCAGAAAATAGAAGGTCTCACCGTTGTCATGCCCGTCCAGTTCGGCAGCTCGCTCCAGGTAATGCCGCGCCCGCTCCGGTTGACCCATCAAGAGGTAACCTAACCCCAGGCTCTTGGCCGGACCGTTCAGATTGCCGCCGCCCGTCTGCATGCGGGCGATCAGCGCCATGCGCATCTCGAGTTGATGCAGGGGAGTGTTTTCATCGATCCTCAGGTGCGTGGACAGCTCGTTCTGGAGATCCTCGAGCAACGAGTCCCTGGCCGTCTGCCAGCCCTGCTGTTCCAGACACTGAATATAAATACGAAGGGTGTTTGGATGGGAGGCTGCCTCAGTCTTGCGCAGAATTCTTGCATAGGTCCTGAGAAGGTGGGGCGGCATCGCCCCGGTTTCTTCGAGGGCACGAAACGCTTCCAGAGCGGCTTCCCAATCGCCGCGAGCCGCGGCCTGAGTCGCCAGCGGCTCCAGCCGCCGGGCAACGTATTGCCGGGCTCTTTTCCGTGTTTTCCAGGCTTCTTCCGGGGCTTTTTCGTTACCAAGGGTGTGCAAGCCGGCCACCACGCTGCGGACCGCGCGCATCTCCGCCGCACGTCCCAGCAGCGTGCTCCGGCGAGCCGCCGCAATCCGCGCATCCAAAAGACGCTCCAGGCCCACCTCTTCCGGCTTCACCCACTGCAAGCTCTGGCTGAGTCCGTAAAAGTACTCCGCCTGCAGCCTGCTGCTCTGCGCGCGCAGCAGGACGGGGGGCCTCTGGACGTGCCGCAGCAGGTCGTTGGGGGCGGAATTCCTGTGCCTGCCCACCAAGTCGACACGGTTAACGGGGTTCCATGATGAGGGCCCATCCCCGTGATAGTCCTGACCCGAAAGGCCTCCGGAATCCGCGGACCCCGGATGGCGCTCCCAATAATTCCGCAGGGGGGGCTCGGATTCCGCAGGCTCCACCCGCCGCCCCCACCATTTCCGAATTAGGTCGACAAAGACCATCGCTAATTCTCCAACGACCGCCGTACCTCTCTTGCCGCCAGAGTTTTGCCCGACCGCTCGTAGAGGAGAGCGAGGCGCTCGATGAGCACAGGGTCGGCGCGACGATTAGCACGGCGCGCGGCAACGATCGAGTTGCCTTCCTTCTGAGCGTCGATCGCCTCGCGCCAGCGTCTCTGGCGCTCCCGGATTTCCGAAAGCAGAAAGAAGTGCCTTTCCTCGCGCGGCGCGAGCGACATGACTTCCGCCAGCCGCCCTTCCGCTTCGGCAAGACTCTCCTTTTTCAAGAACGCTTCCGCTTCATCCAGAAGGCGTGAAACGCGCTCGCGACCCGTTTCCTGAGGCGCGGGAGCAGCAGGAACAAACCGGCCGGCCTCAAGGTTGGCAAGCGCCGCATCCAGTTCCATGGCATGGGCATAGCGCCGGGAAGGATCCGTCGCCAGGCAGCGTCGCAGGATTTCCTGCGCCCCGGGCGACTGGCGGAGTTCGTGGAGGCGCGCAATGAAGGAAGTGCCATCAACCGGATCGCGCAAATCGGCAAGGCTGGCCTGGGCTGCATCCAACGCCGCATCAACCTTGGCCTCCTCCACACCGACCACCTCCAGAACATCCTCCAAAGGGTTGCGGTGGGCAAGCATCTCGAGCATCATGATGCCGAGGGAGTAGACATCGAAGGCAGGGCTGGGTATGCCCTTGTCGCGACCTTCGGGCGGGGCATAGCAGATGGTCCCCGCGCGGCCGCTGGCAAGATATGCCTGGTGGCGATCAATAGCCAATCCGAAATCAGCCACTTTTAAAAAACCGTTTTGTTCGATCAGGATATTCGCCGGCTTGAGATCTCGATGAGTGACTGCCGGGAGGTGTGAATGCGCCAATTTCAGTCCGCCGCAGATGCCGCGCAGGTGCCGGATGACGGTGTCGAGAGGCAGCGAAGGAGCCGCGGCAAGCTGCTTTTCAAGAGAGCCGTAAACACACTCCATGGCGACGAAGGGGACGGCGGCGTAGTCCCGAAGAATTCCCAGGTCATAAATCGTCACCAGGTGGACGGCTTCCCCGTTTGCCCGGGCACCGGCCGCAAGGCGCTCGAGCAGCAAGGCCTCGGCGAACACTTTCTCGGCATTTTCGGGGGTGATGTAGTCCTGCGTGAATAACTTCATCGCGACCTGCCGGAATTTGACCCCGGGCACGCCCGCCACTTCCTGATCGGCCAGAAAAACCTCACCGAAGGCGCCGCTGCCAAGATGCCTCAGCACCTTGTAGCGACCGCCCACCGAGGGCCGTTGGAAAATGTCTTCGTAAATCGTCATCGTTCCTGCCTGTCCAGAGCGGCAATCTGGTCGTCGTCCTTCACATAAAAATGGAAAACCGTCCGCTGCGGATCGGCCCCCAGGCCATCCACAATCTGATCTCGCAAATAACTGGTAAGCAGGCGGCGCACCGTGCGGGCTCCCTCGCTGCGCCGCTCCCACGCCAATTCCACGAGCCTGTCCAGGACGGCGTCGTGGACCGTGCACTCCAGGCCGCGTGCCTGCATCTCGCTGGTCAGCGCGGCAACCTGACTGGCGATTATGGCCCGGTAATCCGCCTCGCTAAAGTGGTTGAACAAGACGACGTTTTCCTTCCCGAACCGGCCCAAAAACTCCGGCGAGAAATAATCGGTAACCTTTTTCCAGACGAATTCCTCCACCTGCGGGCGCAACGCCTGCGCATCTTCCGCCTTTACGTCAAACAAGCGAAAGGCGCTGATGGCATCCTTGTATCCGAGGTTGGAAGTGGCCACCAGGATGCAGCCCGTGGCGTCATAGCGGGTGCCATCGGCCTCCGTGACGATGCCCTCATCAAAGAACGTCAGCAGGCTCTGCCAGATGTGCGGGTCGGCCTTTTCCGCCTCATCGAAAACGATGATGCACCTTCCGCCCTTGTCGCGGAGTCCGTTGGTAAGGGCTCCTTCCTTGTAGCCCACCAGGCCTTGCGGCGCCCCCAGCAACTGCACGATGTCACGGGGCTCGGTCAGCTTGCCGCAATCGATGCGAATCATGTAGGGGTCAACAATCCCCGGTTTGGGGCCGAAGGCCGCGTCGGCAGTAGCCCTGGCCAGTTCGGTCTTCCCCACTCCACTGGGTCCGAGGAACAGGAACGACCCGATCAGCCGGCCCGGTTCGTTCATTCCCATGCGCATGCGCTTGACCGCCGGCACGAGCAAACGCACCGCATGGGGCTGATTGATAACCCGCGCGTTGAGATAGGCTTCGATATCCTCCACCGACTCGGCCTGGCGTTCCGCCTGCCGGGCGGCATGAACTCGCGCCAATTCGCCGGAAAAGCTCACCGGCACGCGGGTACAGTTCGGATCGGTGGCGCGCACACTCACCACCTGGTCGCGCACAAACTGGGTGATGAGGCGGCGTACCGAGCGGGCTCCTTCCGCCCTTTTGTCCCACGCGAGGGCTGCCAGGGCATCCAGGACCGCCGGCTCAATGGCCACCTCAATGCCCCGTTCGCGCATTTCCGCAACCAGCCCCCTCCCTTGCCGTTCCAGCATTTCGCGGTAACCCTCAAGGGTGAAATGGTTGAAGAACAGGACGTTTTCGCGTCCGAAACGCCCCCGAAACTCGGGGGAGAAGTACTCGCTTACGCGCTTCCAGACGAACGCCTCCACTTTGGGACGCAACGGCTCCAATTCGGACGCGGGGCGATCATAGAGCCGGAACTTATCGATGGCATCGGAGTAGCCCAGGTTGGAGGTTGCCACCAGGATGCATCCCGTCGCATCGTACTGGGTGCCGTCCGCTTCCATCACGATACCCTCATCGAAGAGCTGCAGCAGGCTCTGCCAAACCTGGGGGTGGGCCTTCTCGGCTTCGTCGAACAGGATGACGCAACGGTTGCCCTTGTCGCGCAAACCATTGGTCAGGGCGCCTTCCTTGTACCCCTTCAGTCCTTGCGGGGCGCCAAGAAGCTGGACGATATCGCGTGGTTCCTTGAGCATCCCGCAATTGATGAGGATGAGGTGAGCATCCTTGACGCCGGTTTTCGTCCCGAAGGCCACATCGGCAATGGTTCGGGCCAGCTCGGTTTTGCCGACGCCGGTAGCTCCAAGAAACAGGAAGACGCCCATGAGCCGCCCGGGTTCGTTCATGCCCGCGCGCATGCGTTTTAACGCCGGCAGCACCGCGGCGATGGCGTGATCCTGCAAAACCACACGGTCTTTCAGGAAAGCTTCCAAATCAGTTCCATCGGCAGCCGGCCCTTGCTTCGCGCCCCGTTGCAGCCGGTAGCTCTGCATCTCTTCGGATATGCCCAATTCCACCCGGCGCCGGCCGGGTTCGGCAACCACCGCATTAACAATACGGTCCCGCACGTGCTGGGTAACCACCCGCCGCACATCGCGCGCCCCGTTCTGCCGTCCCTCCCAAACCATTTCTCCCAGGATCTCCAGCGCCTCCGGTTTCACGATCACTTCCAGACCCCGCTCCGCCATCTCCTGAATCGTGGCCTGAATCTGGGCGGCAATCATCGACTGGTAATGCTCACGGCGGAAATTGTTGAAGAACAGCACATTCTGCCGGCCGAAACGCCCCCGAAACTCGGGGGAGAAATAATCCTCGACACGCTTCCAGATAAATGCCTGAAGTTGCGGACGTATTCTGTCTATTTCCCCGGAAGTCAGGTCAAACAGCCGGAATTTCTCGATCGCCTCTTTGTAGCCGAGGTTGGAAGTGGCCACCAGGATGCAACCCGTGGCGTCATAAAGGGTGCCATCAGCTTCCGTCACGATGCCTTCGTCGAAAAACGTCAAAAGGCTCTGCCACACTTTGGGATGGGCCTTCTCGGCTTCATCGAACAGGACGATGCAGCGATTGCCCTTTTCGCGCAGACCATTAGTCAGGGCGCCCTCTTTGTATCCGACCAGGCCATGCGGGGCGCCCAGCAACTGCACGACATCGCGCGAATCGGTCAGCTTGCCGCAATCAATACGAATGAGATAAGGGTCGCGCACACCCGGCTTGGGACCAAAAGCAATGTCGGCCACGGCTTTGGCCAGTTCCGTCTTCCCCACCCCCGTGGCGCCCAGGAAAAGAAAGACCCCCAGGGGGCGGCCGGGTTCGTTCATGCCCAGGCGCATGCGCTGCAGCGCCGGCACCACGACGCGAATTGCCTCCTCCTGCGCCACCACTCTCTCGGAAAGGTATTTTTGAACATCCTGAACAATGGAAGCGCCTTCCCCCTTCGCTTTGTCAGGTTCGCGGTCTGCCTTGTATTTCGCCAGGTACTCGCTCAGCCGAACCGGGTTAATGCCCAGCCGTTCAAGAAGATTGCCGGAATCACCTGATACCCGGGCGATATAAGCGCGCATCAGGTGGCTTTCACCAATCGCCTCAGAGTTTTCCTGGGCGGCTAATTTTTGAGCGGTCTCCATGATGCTATTCAGCATCCTGCCCAGCCGTGCCCGTTTGAGGCTCACGGCCCTTCGCGCCCCGAATGCTCCCATAACGCTGGATCAGCGTTGGAACGATGGACCCGGGACTTGGACCCATCACATGAAGGGCTTCAGCCGTGCGCGAGCGATCATGGGAAAGAAATGCGATGAAGAGATCCTCAGCCAGCAAGGGCCGCCCCTCACCCATCTGGGTCAGAGTCAGCAACGCATCGGATGCCACCGAACCGAATGACTCTAGGAAAACGCAATCGCCTTGGAAAATATTTCGCTTCACGCCATTTTCGCCTGTGCCGGAACCAATTTCTTGCTGCTGTGCGGCAATAAGCTTGGCCAACTCCCTCAGATCTTTCTCACTGATGTCGGCATCATCAAAGGCTTCGCGTGAATAGGGGTTGACGGGGTCGAGCAGCGCGCAGGCCAAAGCTGGCAAGGGAACTCTCCCCGCCTTCCACTCCCGCGCCAGGTCACTTGCCCTGGACAGCGCCGCCAGGCTTAATGCGGCGCAGGGAACACCAAACAAGTCGCCGGCCGGGCTTTCTTCTTCGTTACCCCCAGGAGTGTTCAGTTCCAGAATTGCTTGTAAGGACTCGGCTATCGTGGCAGCCCGCAAGCCGTCAAAACGAAGCATTAACTGCTGGTCAAGGCAGCTACCTTTTTGCTGAAGTATAGCCAGGAGCAGATGGGAGGGAAGGATCCGCGGAAAATCAGTGACTTCCGCCAACCCCTGTGCGGATGCGAACAAACCCAGACAGGCATCGTCAAACCTTTGGCGTTCGATAGGGGCAACGGTCATTGCAATTTCCTTCGACTTGGGAGGTTCGCCATGAATTTGTAGATCAAGGTTGCGCCTGGCCTTTGCGGTCCGCCGGGCGCGTCTATTTCTTCGCTGCCGAATCCGTCCGCAACGTATAGACAACGACGACTTCGATACGGCGATTGAGTTGTCGCGCATGGTCGCTATCGCCCAAAGCCAGGGGCCGATATTGCGAGTAGCCGGTGGCGGACAGCAACTCAGGCGCCAGTTGGGCGTCGTCCTCAAGGAACCGCACGACCGAAGTGGCGCGCGCACTGGACAGTTCCCAGTTGCTGTCGAAGGAAGCCGTATGGATGGGGCGGTCATCCGTATGCCCCTCCACCTGAATGTGGGAAAAAGTGCCGACCTTGGAACGGAACACTCGTCCCATGATGGAGAGAACCTGTCGCCCGGAGTCCTTCAGCACGGCTTCACCGCTATCGAAGAGGACGCGGTCGGCAAACCGGTAACGCATCAGTTGGCCGTCTTCGGCCACGGTCACATCGTTGCGCAGGTCAGCCGGCAGGGCCTTCATGACGGCGGCCCGCATCTGCCTCTGTTCCACACGGATGCGCACCAGGTCGGTCTCGGTGATGGTGGCATAAATGGCCTGCGTAAAGAGATAAAGAAGCAGCACGACGATGACGTTCATGGCAATGTCGGTATAGCTTGCCCAGACAGGCACTTCCGGATCATCTGCCCCCATCAGCGGTTTCATCACTGCACCCCTCCGGCGGCAACGGCTTTGGCTTTACCGTTCATGCTGGTTCGAGCATCGACCATGATGTCGGACACTGTCTTCAAGACATCTTTGTTCTGCGTCAGGATTTCCTGCATGGATTGATGGTGCTTGTCGACCACCCCCTTGAGTTCCGCCAAATGCTCGTTCAGGACCCGCACCACAAGCTCCTTGCTGGCCCTTTCATGGGAGGCGAGGGCTGTGGCGAGGGAATCCGCCTGGGTATTCCTCATGGATTCCGCCAGCTTCTTGAATTCCTCATGATGGCTCACAATGGACTTCTGTACCTCGGCGACGGCAGCGGCATCCTGCCGGTACTGCTGCGAGCGTTCCAAAAGGGTTTCCGACGAGCGTTTCACCATCTCGCCCACCCCGGCCACCATATCGCGTGTGGCCGTCATCGTTTTGGTGAACTCTTCCTGGTTGCCCGCCACGCGATCGATGGTGACCGAAAACTGGCTTACTGATCCCACCAGCCTGTCCAGGGTTTCCCGGACTTCGGAAGCGCTCGAGCGATATTCCCTGGCGGACTCAAGCAAACCAGCGCCCACCCTGACCAGGTCATCTGAAGCTTTTGACAACACATTGGCAAAGGCGCGCGTGGCATTATCGGACTCGGGATCAATCTTTTCGATCGCCGGTAGCAAATCGCAGGCGGTGAATTCCTCGATCTCACCGAGAGCAACCGACTGGCTGCGGCGCAGGCCGAAATTGAGAAAGGACAGGACTATCGCCGTCAACAGCCCCACCAGGGTGCACCCAAAGGCGGTTTTCATGCCGCCCATGGTCCCGCCCAGGGCGTGGCTCAGCCGCCCAAGATCCTCCACTCCCTTGATATTGGCCGATGTGTCGCCGATGTTTAACAGGGCCAGGCTCAGCCCAAAGACGGTGCCCAACAAGCCCAAAAGGGTAAGCGAAGCGCCGATCTGGCGTGCCAGGGATCCGTACGACCCCAATTTCTCACTGGTTAATTGCTGAAGGACGTCGCGGCTGCCAAGACCCGCCAACCTCAATTGCAGGGCGCGTCCAACCCGGTGACCCAGCAGCGTATCCGGCGGAATCCCCAGGTGCTTCGACCAAGCCTCCGACGAATGGCCGACAACCGCGGAGTCAAACAAATCGGGATTGGGCTTGTGCAACTGGGCGGCGGCCAGTTTGACCAGGACTCTTTCCCGCAACAGCCGGCGGCGTCCGCGGTAGATATCGATGCAGGCGATGGCGAACAATAGGATGATCAACAGATTTACCGCCACGCCGACGGGTTGTTGACCGGCGAATAACATTTCCCAAAACAAGTCCATAACCGATTCTCCTTCGTTAGGGATGGCCCCCCGTCAACCGCAACGGGCGTTGCGGCAACACCCGGGCAGCGACCCCTCAATGCCGGGCCGCCCCGCCAACCGTCTACTTGCAGAACTTCCGCAACCGCACTCCATGCTGGATCAGAAATTGCCGCCCTGCCCCACCGCCTTCCGAGCACCAGGCCTGCAACAAATGTTTGTCGCTGATGGTCCCGCTCCCGTCTTCAAGCGCCAGGAATTCCGCATCGCAGAGGACTTTCACAAGATCCGTTGACAAGGACGACCAGCAAGGCGTGTCGGGGCCCGGTCCCTGGCGTCCCGGGGGCAAACTGCCATGAAAGGTCTCCGCCAGAAGGTCAGCATCACGGTCTTGCTCACGCAGTTTCTCCGCTAAATACTCGCTGGCAGACAACAACCCGTACACCAGGTGCCGCCGCCCGATAACCGCGTATTCCCTTTGCTTGGCGAATTCAAAGGTTTCATCCAGCACCTTTTGCCCGCTTTCGTCGAAGCGCCCGGTGTCCAGTGCCCCACCTTCCAGAAACAAAGTGCTGGTCAGGCTCCGTGGTGGCACCCCGTGCTTGAGCAACCAACCCCCCGCCGACCCACCGCCATTCGCGACAAAGGCGCGCAGGAGATCCGGTTCTTCAACTTTGCGAGTCTCGGCGGCGGCCGCCTCCCATGCGCGGGACAAGATGTCGCTGACATTGTGGGAACATTGAACCTGCTCGCCTGCCACATCGTGGATCTGAGACTCTGAGGGGGCAAGGCCAGGGCCGGAATGGGGGGAGAGATTGATGCCAATCCGGCGGAACGCATTCATGAGCGAGCCCGCCGGGTTGACGGCCATGGCTCGAAACAAATGAATGGCACTAACCCCGTCCACCCCGTCCTGCAGCGCGCTCTCTGCCGCAACCATCAGAATCTCCCAGGCTTTTGGGGAACATTTCGAGGGGTCAAGACTGCCCACGGCGCTAATCTTCCGCACCCCCGATGTGCACCAAGGGTCGAGGTCCGAAGGCCTGATCTTGAGGTGGCGCAGAATGCTCCAGGCGCCCCCAATGGGCTCGCGCGCAAACCCGCTCAGCAACCCCAGCTCGGTGATTTTCGGCAGACCCCGCGCGAGGCAGGCTTCTTTTGCCTTGCGCAGCATCAACACGACGTTGGGGCTGAATTCCATTTCGCCCTCATGGGCCTTTGCCCCGGGAGGTTTTTCGCTGACTGCGCCCTCGGATCCCTCCTGTTCACCGTCTTTCAGAGCAGCCTTGAAGGCGCCCTCCAACAGTTCCAGGACCCGATGCCGCTCCAGTTGCTGGCGCAGAAAAGGATCAACCCCCTCCACCAAGGCAGCAAAGAGAATCGGGGTGGACACCCCTTCAGCAGCCGCTCCATAAGCCAAGGCCTGTTGCAGAACTTTGATGGCGGAGGCGTCGAAATCCGCGCGGCTAAAGCCCGCTTTCGCCAGTGAAGAATCCATCTCCTCCACCTTCAACTCCAAGGAAAAACGGGGGTCCCCATACATGACAAAGCAGGCCCAGGATACGCCGCAATTCTCCAAGCCCTTCACGTGCTGGCGGGCCTGGCGCATGGCCTCTCCGGCAGAAGCACCCTCCAGGAAATCCGCATAAAACTTCTCGGCGAAGGCGGCCGCCCCCCGGCTGGGCGTCGCATAGAGCGAGCCAATCACCATTTGCGCCCCCGTCGCCAGGAAGGCTTCCGTGAGGCCCTGCACAACCGCTCCGGAATTACAGCCGTTCAGAAAGGCGATGGACGGCGATCGGACGTGCTTCTTGATGGCGCTGGCCGAAAAGAACTGGGAATCGTGCAAAACGAAGCCATACTCGCCGGAGCCCTCCTCCCGCGCGATATGTCCCGAGTAGTGAATGATGTCGTATTCGGAGGCGGTCAAACAATCCAGCAGATTGTCAAAGGAGGCGTCCTGCTCAGCAAGAAAGTGGCACGCGATGCCCTTGGCCTCCAGGCTTTTCTTCACCGCTTTGGCCTCCACGCTGGCGGTCGGCAGGTCTTCCGTGGGGTTGGCGATGATCAAACATTGCCAGGCATTGTTCTGGCGCTGGGGGCGCAATTCCGGACCCCGTGCGCGGAGGCTGCGGCCCATGTCGTAGCGCATGCCCAGGAAGTCGGTTCCGTCGTGCAGCAATTCCCACGGTATTTCCGGAATGTTCGTGGCCACCAGCAGGGCGGACTGCAGATTGCACAGCGGTTCCCGAATAACCCCGACCTCGTACTGGCGCGAAGGCAGTATTTCGTCAAAAAGGCCCCGCCCGCAGGCCACAAAAGGGTCGCGTCTGCCGACGGTCGTGGGCATGCCGGGGGGGGCGGGGGGTCCACCACCCTCCACATGCGCCCGGAGGCGGGCCGCCAACCCATCGATAATTTGAGCTTGCACGTGGACTTCGGCGTAGGGCATGCGCGCGAACCGCAACTCGTCCACCGACTGCTGGATCAACTCCAGGCTCAGCGGGCCATTACCATGGATTGTCGCGTTCAGCGTCGCGAGCGGTTTCAAGTGAGCACCCCCCTCCGGCAAATGCGTTCCTGCGAACAAGTATTACGCTGTTCTCAATCTTTTTTTTCGATCGGGGCAAAGAGGATCATATATTCGCCCTCGCTCCGGGAAAAATCCGCAGCGTACTCGCCGCTACCACGGGGCTGCAACTCCAGTCGCTGCGGACGCTGCCTGCCGCTCGTATCGATGACCAGGATTCCCGGTGGGCGCTGGCTTTGCGGCCAGGTTTGAAGGGTCACTTCCACCCGGTTGCCGCCCACCACATTGACTCGAACCTCCGGTTTTTGCGCTGAGAGGACCGCCTTTACGGCGGGCGGCGCAGCTCCCGGCGCCCCTCTCACGGGCACGGCATCCCCTCGGCGGACGAGTACGGGTTCGAATTGAACCCCGTGAGGAGCCACGAGTTCACGCAATGTTTGGGTGACAAGACGGGCGCCAGACGCCTCGACGATTAATTCGAGACCGCCATCGGCCGCCTGGACGATACCCGCGCGCCAGCGCTTGATTCGTTGCGCCCACTCCGATCCGGCCTCCTCATCTTCTTCCACCTGAGCCAGCGCAGTGGCCAGGGCCTCGCGGCGCACCGCCGCGCCCACCGACTTCGGCGTCCAAGAATCCAGGTCCACCAGGGTCTCGAAGACCCCGCGACTTTCTTCCAAGCATAGGTCGCAAGTCGCGAAGTGCGCCTCGATCGAGAGCATCCGCGGTTCGGGCAGGCGGAGGCGGAAGTAATCGATAAGTTCCTCCTGGCTGGGGCAACCGGACCCTGTCTGATCTGTCTTGTTCCTATCCATGCTTCGAGCCTCCCGCAAGCCAATGCTGCCCTATTGACGTTTTCTCGCTAACCTCACCAACCGCCTTTCCACGTTAACCCACCACTTCCGAACATCTTCCGTGGGTGGATCGCTGCGGAAATATTCGCGCAATTGTCCCTGGGCGATCTGCAATCCCCAAAGAGGAGTATTCCCGTAGAGTTCCTGCGTACGTCCGTGAAGAGGATAGGCGCTGAGAATGACGCCCATGTCCCTGCGCAGCGGCGCGAACATTTCCCTTATTCGTTCCGGCCGCAGTTCCGATTCCCGGATCCATTCACTCTCAATTTCCGGTTCAAGGGCCGCCCAGCATTTGCCCTGGAACTCATAATCAACGCCCAGTTTTCGACCGGAAAAATTCTCCTTAACAAGCTGCGCGGGTTTAAATGCCAGGGTACGGCAAAATAGGAAGACCATCCGCTCGTGGGGAGGTCCGGCTTCCCGCCCGCAGACCAGCGCCGCCAGACGCTCTGCCTTGGAGAGGCAGATCTTAGCCGCCTCCCAGGCTATCCAGCGCTTTTCAACCGAAGGCTTGTCGCTAATGGGGTCCGGATGCTTTTCAGGGTCAAAACTCTCTTCATGACTTAGAATTACCGCCTGATTGGAATATCGGTCCGCCGCTTTCCAAAAGACATACTGGCGAAGAAGACCGAAACATCCCATGTCCGGATCGACCTTCGGAAGGTAATCGTCCAAATCGCTAAACGCCTCGTTCGTGACCTCATCGGCGTCCTCCGGTTTTCTCGTGGCCCGGCGCGCGATCACCATGACTCCCGGAGCGAGGCCTTGATATAAGAGAGAAAAAGCGGCGTCGTACGCCACCCTGTCACCCTTAAGCCTGGCTGCCTGACACTCGAGAATCAGTTCTCTTTCTCGTTCTCTAGCCAGCGGCATCGATCAAGATCCCCTTCCCCTGAAATGGCCCCCCCTGCGGTGAAGCAGTCTCGAATGGTCCGGCAACGAACGCGGGGCCGGATTGCCATCGAGAATTATGCCTGCGTTTTGGCGACAAAACCCTTTCCCACCAGCTTACCAGGATGAGTCCGCCCCGCTAGGTCGCGGACATCCTGCGGGCGCACGGCGGTGCACCCGGGGGGAAAGGAGCGAACACCATGGACGATTTGTGGGACATCCTTTATCGCATCCTGATCGGCCAGGGCTAGCAGCCGAGCCGCGGGGAGGGGGCCGGGATGTGTCGGGCCGGTCCCCCGCCCGGCGTCACCTTTCGACATGGAACGCCCGCGCGGCAATATCCCTCCACTCCGCGTTCGCGGCCTTGCCGCGCACGGTGATGATGTAGTCGCCGCCCGGCAACTCGTGCGTGGGTAACGCGATGTCAATCCTTGTTCCCGTCGCCGTTCTGCTTACGTCGAGCGTGCCGGCGTTGTCTTGCTCCACACCCTCCAAGGGACGCAGCACTGCCTTGTAGGCCGCAAACGTCGCGGACATCGGGGTCTCAATTCGCAAAATCACCCAGGAAGACCCTGCAATGCGCAGGGGGGAGGGGCGCCCGTCAGGTCGCGCGGAATTTCCGCGGGCGGCTGGTAAACCATGGCAATGGGCGCGGGTTCGGCGGCGGCCGCGGACTTGTGCGCAAGCTGGGCGCGCAGGCGGAAAAGTTGCGCCGTGGCCAGGGTCGCCCAAGCGATGCACACTGCCGCCGCCGTGGCCAGGGCGGCGCGCGTGAGCAGGCTGGGGGACGCAAAAAACGAGCTGAATGCCACAGTCAACGGCCGCCGCTTCGGTCCCAGCGCACGGATGAGATTCCGGGTGTCCTCGACCCGCCGCCAGCGCGCCGGGGAGGCGCGATAGGCCCTCTCAAATTGCCGCCGCTTTCCCCCGGCGAGTTCGCCCCGGACATAGGCGAGGATGAGCTCGTCCTCATAGGCGGCCAGCGTCTCGAACAGGTCCGGGTCAGACACCAGGCGCTCCTCAAAGCTCCTCCGGGCATCCTCGTCCATGGCCCCCATCAAGTAGCCGTTCAGTTCGTCGTCGCGGGGCTCAATGAGAGCCACGGTTCCCCCTCATCTCCGGATCTACTCCAGGAACTAATGCCCGCAAGTCACATTTCATTTCAATCTGCCCCTGTTAAATTTCTGATTGGCCGCCGCGTCCTCGAGACTCACCCGGATTCTGTGCACTTTAACTCTCAACGCGCGGAGGGATATCCCCAACCTTTGACTCAAAGCCTGCCTGTCCTCATGATGATAGCGTTCGAAGACGTCGCGATCCTGCTTGGGAACCGCGGTCAGCAGTTCCTCAAGGAATACCTGATCTTCAGCCAATTTGTCCCAGCAGACGGGGTGGGTGGCCTCCACAATTTCCAGATCGACGGGGGCTCGCTTGCGAAGCCGCCATCCCTCCTGCACCAGGTGCCTTCCAATGCCGAAGAAGAAGGCCACGGGCACCGGCCCCTCAACCCGGTCATTCTTGATTCGCGTGATTCCTCGCAACAGGGCTTCCTGGGCCGCGTCTTCGGGCTCAGGATGGTTCATCCACTCAAGGAAACGCTGGAGTTTGCGGGTCAACTCCCGCAAGCGGGCGTCGTCCGTCAAGTCCAGCACTTCTCTTCCGCTTGGGGTTTCCAAGTTCATGTGTCCCTTAGAGCCATTCTCCCTGCAAAACAAACCCCGACCAATAGTACGGATCGCTGAACCGCTCGTCCTTTTCCATGGCGCGTTGGGCGGCGCCTAGCGCCGCGCAGGGAGCCAGGTGGCTGCGGAACATGGCGGTGTAGAACAGACTCATGAATTGCGCGGTCGCGGCATCGTCCACTTTCCACAATGTGGCGGCCACCCGGCCCCCCCCGGCATAAAAGAAAGCCTTGGCCAGGGTCGCCAGCCCTTCGCTCACTCCAGACTCGACACCGGTGGCGGACCGGCAGGAGCTGAGGACAACGAGGTCGGAGGAAATCTCCAGGTTCAGGATATCCTCCACCCTGAGGAAGCCATCCCGCTTCTCCCCGGACGAAGAATACAATGATAAGACAATGCCCGAAAGAGCCGGATTTTCGTCATCAATAACCGAGTGAACCGCAAAATGCAAAATCCGGTAATCGGCCAGGGCGGGGCTTTCCACAGCCTCGCGGGTAGCGGCAAATCCGGTCGCCGAAAGGGACGGTCCGGGCGGCGCCAACTTCAGAATCTCCTCCGCTTCCAAGTGTGAAAAGGGGAGCCTCTCAAATCGCCATTCTCGCGAAGCCGGCTGCTCCTTGGGAGGATTCTTGAATCGCGGATCTTGAGCGCTGTACACCGGATCGGCGAAAACCGCCAGTTCCTTTTCCGGGGGCCTCCGCGCATTTCTCTCGCGGCGGAGGAGAACCAGGGTGGACGCGGAGGGAAGCATGGCGATTTCGTGCGAATCGATGAGGGAACGGCCCGTCGAAGGATCGGGTAGAGCGGCGAAGGGTGCTTTATCCACCAGGCCATCCGCTACAATCACCAACCGCCGGACTCCGAGCCATGGCGACACGGGGCCGAGTAGCATCCGGCTCAACTCCGTCAGTTCTTCCCCGGTCTCACGATGCCCTCCCAGGGGCGAAACACTGGTGAGCGAGTAGGCTTTCAAGACCGCCTTCTCGATGCGAGGGCGGGCGGGAAGAGTAACGGTGTCCACGCGATCCTGCGAAACCGCCCACAAATAGCTGCGCCTTTCGCCCACGGCGTACTCGAGAAGAAGCGTCTGGGAATCGAGCAGCTCGTGCTGAATAACGGAAACTGAATAAGGCTGAGGATTCGCAGGGTCGGAGCCCTTGGTTCCTTCCATGGCCAGCCGCACCTGTAAATCGGTGTCTTCCGCCAGGACCTGGTCCAGCCGCTGGCGCGCGTAATCCTCTCCCCTCCCGGCACCGGACGGGCTGTGCAAATCGTTCACCCGTGCCGCCCAAAAGCTTATCTCCCTGCGCACGATGCGTTCCCGCTCAACGAGGGCAGGGTCGGCAAACCTCCGGTTACGGAGAGGGGCGTCCCGGATGGAATCGAGCAGGACTCTTGCCCGGGCGCGTTCGGCAGTCTCCAGCGCCCGCAGGTTAAACCCCGCGGTGGGATTTTCCCGGTGCTGCGTCATGTAGAGATCGATGCTGGCGGCATAATATTTATGTTTTGACGACAAGTAGGAGATTCGCAACTGAGGGCCGGGGACGCGCCCTCGAACCCGTTCGGAGATTTCCAGCGCCGACTGCAAATCCGCTTGCGCAGCGGCGGAATGGCCACGGGCAAGCTCCAGGCGGGATTGTTCGAATAAAGTTTCAGCCTCTCCTTCCGGCAGCGCCACCTTGCGCCGGAGCTCCAGCGCCCGACCGAGGGCGTCTCCGGCCTCGTCCAGCTTTCCCGCCGTCACCAGGACAGCCCCCAGGCGATGCCACGCGTCGGCTTGGCCGCGGCGGCTGTCCGCCTCCTGAAACAACCTCAGAGCCTCCCGATACTCCCCCAAGGCCTCGGTTCGCTTTCCCTCTTGTTCCTGGACCTGCCCGATCTGTTCGAGAATTTCCGCCCGGGAGAGGCGGTCCTCGGAATCCTTGACCAGGGCGAGCGCCTGCAAGCTCAAAACGCGGGCGGCGGGCAAATTACCCTCCGCCAGCTCAATTCGGGCCAGCCGCAAACGTGCCCGCCCTTCCGCCAATCCGGCCCGGGTGTCGTGGAACAAGGCAATCGCCCGGGTGAGGTGGAAGCGCGCCTGCCCGTAATCCGCCAGCGACTCGAAGGCGACGGCCAGGTTGTTTCTGGCAAAGGCCTCACCCTGACGATCATGCAACCCCTGGAAAATTTTCAGGGCTTCCAGGTGGTGCCGCATTGCATCCTGGTACTGGCCGGACTGCCATTCCAGCAAACCCTGATTGGTCAGAGTGGCCGCATCACCGTACGGAAAGGAGAGTTCTTTCCAGATGACCCGGGCGCGGGAAAAATAGTCGCCTGCGTCCTGCAAATTTCCCAGTTGCCAATTGCACAGACCCACGTTGTTCAGGGATTCGGCCTCAGCTCGCCGGTCGCCCCTTCGCTGGTTGATCCCCAAAGCGGAAAGGTAGTCATTGCGGGCTTCTTCATACTCGTCAGAATCATAGAGGATATCGCCGATTGCCGCCCAGGTGGCCGATTCCTGGAACGAATCGCCGACCTCGCGCCAAAGGTCCAGGGCCTCGCGCTCCCTGGCCAGACCGCCCTTCTGCGAATTGGCATCGGGAGCGGCGGCGAGCTGTTTTCCCGCGGACGACGCCTCTTCGGCTCGTATTCGCACCTCGTCACCGGATTGGGGTGCACGCGGGTTGTCCAGAGTGACGTGGTAAACGGCGGCGCTGGGGGCCAGGGCGCGAACTTCCAGGGCGTACTCACCCGCCACTTCCGTGATGAATGAAACCGACTCAGGCCCCCGCTCACGCCCGTCACGATCGGCGATTTTCCGGCCTCCGGGGGCAATAACCGCGATGGCGAGATCAGTTTCTCCCTGGTCGACGGAGAGGTGAACAAACTGCTTCGCCCCGGCGTGGAAATGTTGCGTGTCGGCGGCGCCGGGACTAACCCTGCCGGCGAGAGTCATGCCCGGACGAAGCTCCGCTGCCTGGGTGGCGACGGCCGCCAACATAAATGGCAGGAAGGCAATAAAACGGCAGGTTGTTCGGTTTGATATCAAGCCATACTCTTAACGGTACGTATTTTCTCGCGCCTTTAAGCATCTGTGTCCCTTATGCGCCATCGGCTGCGCATGAAGTGACATGCATCAACTATCCTGTATCTTGAGCCTTTGCAGCCTGGCACACCACCGCCCGGCATCGAAATTCAGCATCGGCTGATTCGAGGAACCGCTCATGGCGGGGCGCGCCGTGGCGAAATGACAGGACGGGAAGAAACGGGCTATCCAATCGTGATTCAGCGCCAGAATCCGGGCCTGTCGATGGGACAAAACGCTGCCCCCAGCCCTTCGGTTGCCTTGTTTTCTTCAGTCGAGCCCAGGAGCCGATAAAACCGCTTGAGCACGAACATACGTTGCGCAGGTAATTAAATAGAAGTCCCGCCCTGGGTCTAAAAGAGGCGGAGGGCTTCCAAAATTGTTCATGAAAACTAGGGCGATGACGAACGTTTTCCCTCTGAGATTAAATGTGCGTTTAGCATGGATGTCAATATAAATTTTTTTTAGCACGAAATGCGAAACCCGTCTCGGCTCTACACCTCTCCTGGTTCTATTATTGAAGGCTAATTTATACTATTACTAATAAATATTGGGTTATCGAAACACGCTGCCGACCCGCAAACGCCTGGGCTCGACCAGGTCCATCCTCGGCCGCCTATCTCCGCGTCCAGACTTGTCTAAATCGCACCGGTAGGGCGATGAACGGGGGTAATGTTGACGTATTAGCGGCGGGTTTACCCCGCCCCATGGCGGCGTAAAGCCGCCTCGACATCAAACTGCACCATTGCCGAACGGGGAGCAGGATAGCCCCCGAAATTTTCCCCTCCATTCTGGCGACAAAATCCTTCGCCACCGGCTTAGCAGGGTGAGGCCGCGACATGGGTTACGAACTTCCCGCGCTCGCCGGGAAGGTTCCGAGCGTGACTTGGCCATCCCCCGGGATCTTTGCTGTGGGGAGGTCCGTCAGGCCGTGAGGTGATGGTCATGTTGTCACGTAATCGCCCCCCTGCTGCTGTTCTTTTGTTGGCTCTGGCGCTCGGCGCCTCGCTTGCCGCCGCCTCGCAAAAGGCTGCGTTGACGGTGGAGGTGATCCGCGCAGAGCAGGCAATCCCTCCCGCCCCCGCCGCCCATCCTGCCGTTCAAGATGCATCGCCAGGATCCGCCGGCGTGAAGCTCATCATTCTCGATCCCTCCGTCCGTTTTGAAGACATCTTTTCGGGAGCGTCTGCTCCCCTCCTGGGAGCGGAGGGGGCGGCGTACGAATCCCGTCTTCTGGATGCCGCCCGGATGGCCGTGGGCTCCAAGGCTACCGTGGTGGAAATGAACAGCCTTGCGCCGCCCGCCATGGAAGCGTGCAGGGAATTGAATGCCCTGGCGTCAAGGCTGGCTCGGGGCAGCCTGAATGACGAAGCCCTTGCGGCCCTGGCGCGCCTGTCTGCCCAGGATGCGGGTTATGTGGTCCTGGTGCAGTTCGTCCGGTTGAAAACGGGGCCCGGCCGTTCCTGGAACCCCAACACCGGCGCCATCACCTCTTCCATGGCTAGCACCCTCTTGCAAGCCGCGCTGGTGTCGGGCAACGGGCGAGTGATCTGGAAAGGCGAACAACTGGTTCGAAATAAGACCATGAGGCCATGGAATTCCGACTTTGGAAGGACTGTGGCGCTTTTGTACCAAAACTTCGAAATCAATTAGGAGGATGAAACATGCGACAGATGATCAAGAACATTTTGATGGTTTTGCTGTTGACGGCGATTTGCACTTCCGAGTGCGCCGCGCGGAAGCGCTCGGCGTTCTCGCCGGATCCCAGGTTCCTGGCCATCCAGACCCTCTCCGTGCTTCCCATCGTGGACGCCCGGGCGGGAACGAAGGCCGGCGTGAACATGGGGAAATTGCAAGGCGGCGTGGTGAGCGTCATGAAGAGGAAGCGGTATCCGGCAAGCGGGGTCAGTACCACAGGAGATGCCGGAGCAATCGCCGAGGAAGATCTGCAAGGCGCTTCCCCGGCTTTCATCAAGAAACTGGGGCCTGCGGACGCGCGTTGGGTGATGGTGGTCTGCCTGGATGATGTGGCGTCCAAAATCACCTTCGGCAGCACCGGCAATGCGGAGGTCAGCGGCTTTCTGTTTGACAAGGAAAAGGGCGAACTCGTGTGGGCAGGAAAAGGCGTCGGGCAGGCAGGACAGGGCGGCCTGATGGGAATGACCATGGTGGGGATGATGAAGGGCGAAGCGCTGAGTTTTGCTCTCTCCAATCTCTTGAACGGCATCCCGAACCGTCCCAAACCCGGCAGGTAGGGCGGGCATTGCTCCGCACTCACGGCGGTGGCGGGAAATGCCCATCGCCGCGGCACCACCGTGGGGGGGGCTCGAAGGCCCCCCACGGCGCGGCGGGGCCGGACCCGATTTGCCAAGCCGGCGAGAACATTGAAGGGTGTTGGTAGGAAGGGTTCACCCGCTTGGATTCGCCGGAGCGGAAACTCCCCATTTTCTGACGCAGAATTTGTACCAGCACAAGTGTGATAATCTAACGATCGTTCGGTGTCTGCCGTCCATGGCGCGCCGATACCGAACAACTTGACCCGACCGCATGGAAACAGAAGCTGGATGCCCTAATGCCGAACTAAGGGCGTGAAAAACTTCTCGTAGATAACCCTCCGCTCCTGTGCTTACTTCCTTGCGCTATGTCGCCATGCATTATTGGGACGAACGAGAATCCATGTCACGCATGTTGAGTGAAATTCTGGAGCAACCGCAGGCGCTGCGGAGAACCCTCCAAGCCGAGCGCGGGCATGCCTTGGAGTTTCTGAAATTCGCGCGCGGGCGGCAATTCCGGTTGGTGGTGCTCGTGGCGCGGGGGACCTCAGACAACGCCGCGCAATTTGGCCGTTACCTGATCGAGATCACCACGGGCATCCCGGTCTCACTTTGCGCACCCTCCGTGCACACTCTCTACAAGGCCCGGGTGGACTACCGCGGGACGCTGGTGGTGGGTATTTCGCAATCCGGCGAGGGCCAGGACATCAATATGGTCCTGGAAGCAGCCAAACGGCGGGGCGGTTACACCGTGGGCATCACCAATGAACGGGAGTCCACCATGGCCAAGCTGGTGGATGAAGTTTTCCTGGTGCGTGCGGGCAAGCAGCGTTCGGTGGCGGCCACCAAGACCTATACGGGCCAGCTTATGGTTTTCTATCTGCTCGCCGCGGCGCTGGGAACCGCCGTATCCCTGGAAAGCGTCAGCGAAATTCCCGACCGCGTTCAGGAAACGCTCCAGCTTATCCCTGAGCTTCGCGAACTGGTAGAGCCTTACCGTTATATGGATCACTGCCTCGTCGTGGCGCGTGGCATCAACTACGGAAATGCCTATGAATTCGCCTTGAAGCTGATGGAAACCTCTTACGTTATCGCCGAACGCTTCTCGTCCGCCGACCTTCTGCACGGACCCATTGCGCTGATCGAACGTAATTTTCCTTCATTTTTGTTCATGCCACCCGGCAGGGCGTTCAAGAATCTGAAGGACCTCACCGCGCGGCTCGCCAAACTGGGTTCTGAAGTAGTGGCCATTACCGGCCCGGAAACCCGGATTCCGGCCGCGACACGCCTCATTCGAATCGCGGCAAACATCCCGGAAATTTACTCGCCTATTCCCTACATTGTTCCCGGGCAGGTCTTCGCGGCACTCCTGGCAGAGTTGAAGGGACTCGATCCGGACGCGCCGCGTTCGCTGCGCATTGTGACCCAGACGGTTTAGCTACTGGCGGGGGCAGGGGCCTGTCAAGGCGCGAATTACTCTTCGCGGTACAACGGCCGGAGGCAAGCATCCGGCATGAAATTGCACAACCCTGATGCAACCCTCTCCTAACCGAGCCGGCAATCCTCTAACCCGAATTTTTCACCATGCGGCCGATTTCTGACGGCTGCAAGCGACGATTTGTCGCCACCGCAATCGGACAGTTTGCACACGTTTCTATGCTTTTTCATATTAATTTGCAAGTTATATTTTTTTCAATTAGTTCTCAGCTTTGGGAGGAGAAAAATTGCGATTTTTACCCTTTATTATCAAGAAGGTCTCAGCTTTGGACAGAATGTCCGACGAGCGACATAATGCCCCAGAGCCAGTGGTACATTTTGTTGGCCCGCATCCGCGTCCACCCGCGCCTGCGCCGGCATCGCGCCCGTTGACCCCCGGTTGGATTCGGCCCTCATGAATACATTGTAGCCTAACCAGTTGGGGGTGTCAAGAAGAAAGGGAATCGTCCTTTAAGGGTCCGGACACCGTCTCAGAACTCTGGGCTTTGGCAAGAAAGCCGGGCTAATGCGGCACGCCGTGCTGGTGCATGCGGCGGTGCAATTCGGCGCGGGCATCGGTGTAAACCTTGCGAATCCGGGCAAACGTCTCCGGGTCCGGCCGCGTGGCCAGCGTCTCCACGTACATCTCGGCTCCGTCGATGAGGTTCAAGAAATAAGCCGCGGCTTCCGGTGAAAACAAATCTCTGCCGGAGACCTGCACGTAGACAGGCGAGGTGTGAGCCGCGATCTTGAATAACCACGAACTGGTGGGGCCGGATTGCGAAGAGCATCGCGCCGCGAGCCACCCCGGTCCTTCCACGCGAATTTTCTCTGCCAGGTGAATCGTCTGCGCGCCTGAACGCTCATCCTTGGAAGCAACAACCTTGCCGTTAAATATGACCTCAAGGCGATGAATAGGGACAAAGCATTGGGCGTCGGCAGTGACTTCGATCGAGCCGCCACCCGCCCCCAATGTCATTTCCCCCCCGGGCGAACGGCCTTCGGCATGAAACATCAGGAGCGGGCCGGAACTGGCAAAGGTATTCCCCGCCCGCACGGCCCGGGCGAAGTTGGGATAATTAAATTCCTCCTGGCCGAGATAGGCGTAAACTCGATTGGCGCCCGCGGGAATGTAGGCCCCCATTTTATCCGTTCCCGCCACCGCCGGCAGACGGTAACCACAATTCAAATAGTGGTACCAGTCGCGGTAGCGCAGGCTATCGAACTCCTCCATCACCGTGGCGTGAACCTTCGGATCGTCCTGCGGCCAGATTTCCACGGCATCGATCTTGCCCAGAACGATGTCCGCGGCAACTTCACCGTTGGGATAGGGAAAATGCGGAGACACCACAAGGCCCTGGCGCTGGCGGCAAGCGTCCGCCCATTCTGCCAGGCTTGTCCACAGTGTATCGCCCAGGTACGACTCGTACGGAGTGTCCGTCGATAATGGAAAAATAGCATTCCTCTTCACGCCCTCCAGCGAAATGTGGCCAAGAATGTGGTGCCGGTTCTCCGTTCCCACCCAAACCATGGATTCGCGGTCCGGCGAAATCACGGGGCCATAGGAAAGGTCGCCAACATTTGTGTAGAGCGCTCCCCACTGTGCGGCGAGCAGGTTGATGAGGTTCAAACCCTCCGCCTGCGCTTCCAGCAGTGCCGTGGTGGGAGACAGGAAATGGGTATGGGTGTCGGCGGTCACCCAGCCCCTCGTGCGGAGATTGGTGAGACGGGGAATTTCGAGCGTCAGTTCGCTCTGCCCTGGCTGGATCTCAACCTTCTGCCGCACGGCCTGGTACTCGAACCCCTTGGTCATCTCCACGTACACTTCGCCGGGTGGGAGCTCCACTTGAAACGTGCCATCCACGTAGGCAAACGACGTGTCCATCAACTTGACGTCGGCGCCGTAGTCCTCGAACCACTCGTCATTGATTTCCGTGCGGTGCCCGTAAGGAGGGAGGTAGCGGCCTTCTTTGGAGCGCAAAGCCAGCCGCACCGGAGTGGGCTGTTTGGTGCCGCCATCGAGTACGCGAAAGTGAATCCACCGGCGGCCATGCTCAACAATCTCGATGCTTCCGCCTCCTTCGGTTGCTTCCAATTCACCGCCGGCAACGACTTTGGAGAGGTCGAAGGAATACTGTTTTCCTGTCCTCGCATCACTGAGGGTGAGCGTCGCGTCGCTGTTGGCATTAATCTCCGCATAAAGGTAGCGGGCGCCGGGGCTGACCTTGGACTCTTCGCCGAGTCCCCGGGCGGGCGCGGCCAGCCATGCTTGCGGATCGAAATCCGGCAGGGCAAACGTGCGGCCCACCGTGCCGAGGTCCACGTCCAACTGCCAGCGCTTCGCATCTTCCGCAGCGGGTTCAGGCAAGGTAAGCCGGTAGATCGCGCGGGGTTCAAAACGAAGCGGGTACGATGCCCGGTGGTAAAGCGTCAACCCGCAGACCACCAGGGCGTCTTCACTGGTCGCCTCCATCCGCACGGCACGGACGGTGCGGTCGGGCGAAGGGTTCTCGAGCGCGCACACCCAGATGATTCCCAGGCCGGGGCCGCCCTCCGGGCCTCCCGCAATGCAGCGCTGGAGATACCCCCATCCCAGCGCATTGCTCAAAGGATCGGTGATTTTCGAAGTCCGCAATTTCCCCTGCGGCAGCGCCGCGAAACTGTAGTGACCCCAAAACTCAAGCGGCGCGTTGGTTTCAAAACGGCGGCGCATGGGCAGCACGCACGTTCCCCCATCTTCGTAAATAAGGGTGACATCCGCCAGATGTTGCCCCACCTTTTGGAATACATCCCTGTCGGGTCCCGGCACCTCGTTATCATCAAAATCACTAAATGAAGCCACGCAGAGGAAATGTGCTCTCCGCCCCACGGGGATGGCCACGCGGGCAGCCGCCGCTCCACTGGATTTGGCGCGGAGCACCAGCCAGCCTTTGCTCTGCAAATCTTCGGGGCCAAGAATAAAGGGGATTCCCTGCAAGTCGCGTTTGCCGCCGGTGACGCGGATCAGAAGGTCGTGGGCCGAATCCCCACCGATCAAGGCTGCCCTTTCGCGGGGCCCGAACTCCCGCGAGGAAGAGTTGAAGTGGGCGCTCAGATCCAGGGGAGTGAACTTGCCCTCGGCGTCGCCAGCTTCCGTCTCTGGGGCGGGGTTCGGCGCGCCGCTTGCCGAACCTTCCATCAAATTAAGCGTCGGGGCAGTAGCGCCAACCGTCAGCAGAAATTGCCGGCGCGAAAATCCCGGCGGAAGGGTTTTGGATTTTTTTCCCCGCATCATAAAAAACCTCCGGTTTCGCCAAAACCTCGATTGAAAAGGGTATCACCCAGCGCGAGCGTAATTTCGCACCGTAATTTTCATCCCGTACTACCCGACCATGCCAAGATGGCGATTGAGCACATCAGAATTGCAAGCCCGACCATCATCCAACGGCGAGCTGAGGGCTGCGCCACCTTCCATTCTCCCGCCAGGAGTCCGCAAAAGTTGGCGGTGAGGAGGCCTGCGGTCAGACTAATCGGCCAGCCGATGGCAGGCCCCAATTTCCCCAGTTTCGGCGCCGCCGCGCCGTAGGCAAATATGCCGCCGCCCCACAAAAGGCCCATAAGAATCCCGAGGCCATAGAAACGAGCAACCCCAGGCCGCAAGAAATTGGACCAGCTTCGATTCTTCCGGAACAGATACCCGCAGAAGCCCAAGTTGGAGACAGCTCCGCTAACCAGAACGAGCAGCCAGATGACGTTTGATCCCGCGAAGGGCCCATTCCCCAGCCGCACGGCGCTGGTGATGATTCCCTGCGAAAGGCTGTACCCAATATTGAACAGGGCGGAAAGCAACCCCGCTCCTGAACAGAGCAGCAGACCTGCCCAGAGGGGGCGCGCCGCGCCGACCATTTCGCGTGGGGCGCTTCGAAGTTCTCTTGTGCTCCGCTCTCGGAGAATCCCCGCGAATCCGCAACACCCGATTCCCGCCAAGGCAACGAATGTACCCAGCATGATGAATTCGCCCTGCGGTTGGCGGAGCCGTTCTGGCGCCAGGATCACCATGGGCAGGAATGACCCCAGAGAGGCGCTAATGGCCAGTACCAGCGTGTTCGCCATCGAGATTCCGAGCGCGCTTACGCCTTGCCCGAACATCACCGCGCCAAATCCCCAGGTGAATCCAGTGGCGATGGCGATGAACTCCGCGTGCCCGGGCGCCGCGGAAAGGACAGCGAGGGGATGAGTGACCGTCGTGAGGAACATCGCCAGCGGCATGACCAGGCAGGCGACCACAACAAAAACTGTCCACACGTTTTCCCACGACCAGCGCCCCAGGTAGCGCATGGGCAGCGTAAAAGTGCCATTCATGAGACCCGAAAGAACCGCCAGCGCGATCCCCCCGGCGATAAGTGGATTCATACGGAAAGGCGTCTAGGAGCCCGTCGGAGATAAGGCTCTAAAATCTTACCTTTACCGACTCTCGGTTGCGAGGGTCGTATGTTGGCCATAGGCACTGTCCGGGCTGCCGGGAAGACGATCTCTGCAGTTTGGGCCAGCGCTTTCAAGTGCTCTGGGGAATCCACCCGGAGCGGAAGAGTTTCAGTAGATTATGGGTGGCGCAGATCATCTGCCATTCTGCCTGCACTTTCCCCAGCCCGCGCAGCAGAAATCTCCGAAACCCTCGAGCCTCTTTGATCTGCCCAAAAACCGGTTCCACCACCGCCTTGCGCAGTTTATAAACCGCCTGTCCTTCCGCCGTCCGCAGCTTGTGCCGCATCTGCTCCGCCACGCTGGCCCCGGAGGGCGGAGGCCCGGTCGTGGCGGGCGGTTTCTCGCCGTGCTTCTGCCCGTCCGGCGCTACGAACAGATCGATCTCCTGCAACTGGGCATCGGTAATGTTGGACTCACTGAAATACCCGTTGTCCGCCGTCGCGCGCTGCGGCGGGCGCCCCATCTGCACATGCACTTGATTCAGCATCGGGACCAACTGCTTCTTGTCGTTGGCTTCCTGCGTCACCGCCGCCCCCACGATCACTTGCGCGTGGCTGTCCACCGCCGCCTGGGCGTTATAGGCTTGCACAAACTCTTTCGTCGCTCCGTCCTTCATGATCCGCGATTCCGGGTCGGTAAAATTCCGTTGCGCTTGGGGCTCCGGCTTCGTCGCTTCCGGGTCCGGCGACTGCGGCGGTCGTCCCCCGAACTTCCGTCCCCGTTCACGTTCCTGCTTCTCCCGCTCCTTTAATTGCGCCGCCACCTCCGCCTCCTTCTTTTCCGCCCCCTCTTTTGCCTCTTGTTCCAGCGCCGCCTTCGCCTCCCGAATCTTCTCTAACCGGCTCTCCCGCCGCGCCAGTTCTTTCGGCAGTTCGTCGCCCCGCTTACCCTTCCCATATTTTCCATCTTCCTCCGCGTCTACCCGTGCTGCCTCGGCCAGCAGCGATTGCACCTCCGCGGCGAGTTCCTTCTCCGCCTTCTCCATCCGCTCGTAGCTCATCGCCTTGTGCTTCGAGGCGTTGGCCTTGATCTTCGTCCCGTCCAGCGCCACGTGCCCCAATTTCACCAGTCCCGCCCGCTGGCACAACTGCAACACCTGCACGAACAACTGTGCCAAGGGCACCAAATGTTCCTGCCGGAACGTCGCGATCGTGTCGTGGTCCGGATGCTGGTCGGCCGCCAAATACCGGAACGCCACGTCCTCGTACGTCGCCCGCTCGATCCGCCGCGAACTCGCCACCCCCCGGCAGTAGCCGTAAATCAGCATCCGCACCATCATCCGTGGATGGTACGCCGCCAGCCCCCGCCCATCGCCTGCTTCGTAAGTCGCGTAAATCGCCGCCAGGTCTAAGGCCTCCACCACCTCCGCCACAAACCGCGCCAGATGGCCTTCCGGCAGCCAATCTTGCAGGGAGGGAGGCAGCAGATAGGCTTGGTTTAGATCGCAGTTCCGAAACTTTTTGCTCATAACCTCATATTACACACATACACGCGCATGTCAATACTAAACAAAGCGATACACAAAAAACTTGATTACAATCAAAATCTATCTCCGACAGGCTCCTAGCTATTCCTTACCCAGGCGTGCCGGGGATCGTCAGCCCAGGCGCCGTATTTTCGCTCTTCACCGGCCAGGACCCAGGTGTATTGCAATTCGTATCCGGGCGCGGCCACCACTGGATGGTAGCCCTTCGGCAGCAGGACCGTGTCGCCGTCTTCCACCACGAACACATCGGAGAATCCCTCGAGGTCGCCGGGGGCGGTGTAAGTCCAAATAAAACCGAAGCCCTGGGCGGGCTTGACACGAAAGTAGTAGACCTCCTCCAATACCGCTTCCTGCGGGGGATTCGAACGATCATGCTTGTGAGGAGGATAGCTTGACCAGTTGCCGGAGGGATTGAGGGTTTCACCGGCCAGCAGCCGCTCCGCCGGCACGTTTTGATCCAGGGCGGAGTAAACCCTCCTCTCCCAATTGTCGCGGCCGACCTGCTTGCTGCTGACCGTTGCTCCTTCCAGCAGCGCAGCCGGAAAATTCGCCTGGGAGGGAGCGGAAAAAATCCCCAGCTCGGCGGCTGAGTCCGCCTTGATTTCGAATTGTGAGTTGGGAGGGATATAGCTCATTACCGGCGGCCCGGAAAAGACGTCGGCCCGCTTGCCGATCCGGCTATAGATCTCCTTGCTGCGCCCCACGGTGGAGATCACCAAAGTCACGGCGCCGGAGAAAATGTCGAGCACATACTCGCGCGCCCCGGTTGGGAGGCTGTGACGTTCACCTGGATCCAGTTGCAGGGTCGCGAAGTCGAGAAACCGGAGGGCTCCGGGGGCCACGATCTGATGAAACTTTCCATTCTTGCGGGCTTTGATCAGACGTTTCATACGCACCTCCAAACCGCACGATACCTATATCGATCTGGGGTCTTTCCGTCAAGAAGAGTTTCCTAAATCGATGAAGGAAATCCCCAGGGCAGGCAGCAAAGGTTGAGAATGGGGCCCAAGCGGCGAGTTGGCGCCCTACGCGTACCCCAGCGGCCGATACGCCTTGAAAATTTTCAGCACATGTCGTAAATTGCCGCGGGGCTTCCAGGCGCCCGCGCTGCGGGCAGCGCCTACGGAGGCAAAACCGGTTATGAAATCCTACACGCTACTTTTGGCCGCAATTTTATTGGGTGCGGCAACAGTGAAGGCTCAGGCGGATCCCGAAATCATCCAGCCGATCCTCACCCGGCAGCTCCAGGCGCCGCAAGTGGTAACCTTTCAGCTTCAACAATTCCTGCAAACCAAGGTCCAGACCCTTGCCGTCCCTCCCAGCGCTGAAATGTGGACGGCTGAGGCGCAGCGGATCCGGCAGCATTTGTTGAATGATGTGGTTTACCACGGCTGGCCCCGCGAGTGGGTCACTTCCCCACCCCACTTCGAGGATCTGGGTCAAGTTCCCACCGGGAAGGGATACACCCTGCACAAGCTCCGGTATGAGATCGTACCGGGTTTCTACAGCACGGCCCTGCTGTACGAGCCTGAAAATCTGAACGGGCGGGCGCCGGCGGTGCTGAACGTCATGGGGCATTTCGCGGCCGGAAACAAGGAGGAATTTGAGCAAAAGTTGTGCATCAAGCAGGCGCTTGATGGAATGATCGCGCTCAACCTGGAATGGATTGGCATGGGTGAACTGGATACCCCCTTCAACAGCCACTGGTTTGCCTCGCAGCTTGATCTGGTGGGAATGAACGGCGTGGGGCTTTTTTACCTGGCGATGCGGCGAGGCCTTGACTATCTTGCCTCGAACCCTCGCGTCAACCCTGGACGGATCGGCATGACCGGCCTTTCCGGAGGAGGTTGGCAGACCATCACGTTGAGCAGCCTGGACGCGAGAGTCTCGGTTTCAATTCCCGTCGCCGGTTATGTCAATTTGCAGGGAAGACTCGAGCGCCTGCCAGAGGAATCCGGGGACCTTGAGCAGAATGCGAGCGATTTCCTCCTAGGGCAGGATTACTCCACCTTGACGGCCATGCGCGCTCCACGACCCACCCTGCTTATTTACAACGCCGAAGATGACTGCTGCTTTCGTGCTTCCCTGGTAAAACCTTACGTGTTTGATCCTGTCGTACCCTTCTTCAAATTGTATGGGAAGGAGTCGTCTTTCCAGTTTTACGAGAGCACCTCGATTTCCGCCCACAATTATGCGCTTGAGGACCAGCAGCAAGCCCTGGCTTTCTTCATCCGGCAATTCCATCTGGCCACCAGCACGGACGCCGACGTCGGGCAAGATGTGAAAACCTACGATGAACTCAAAGGGGGAGTTCCGGAGGACAACCTCACCATCCTCGGCCTTGCCGGGAAGGTGGCGAGCCAGTCCACACGGCCGCCCGTACCCAGTGCGCAGGTGGAACGGGCAGCATGGGCAAATTCGCAACGGGCGAGACTGCGCGAGGTCGTGCGTTACCATCCAGTGGAGGTGTCACACCTACAGCGCCTCTGGAACACCCATCACGACCAGGTGGAATCCGTTTCCTACCGCTTCGAGATGAGCAACGGCCTTGGCGCCACCGGCACATGGTTAAGGGAGGTGCAAACAGGGAATGCTGCGCCTCTCGCGATCGTGCTCAACGATCAGGGAAAAAAGGGCGCTGCCACAGAAATCTGGGACCATCTCCCCGAGGTCGCAAATCGCCTGGAACGGGGGGAACAAGTCCTGGTGGTTGACCTGGTGGGCATGGGTGATGCCGCGCCTGACCAACCCTTCACCCTGTTTGCGGAAATGCTCGCCGCCACGGGGGAACGTCCCTTGGGGATCGAGGCCGCGCAACTCAACGGCCTGGCACGCTGGGCCCAACACCAATGGGCGCCACCGCACATTCGCCTGGAAGGCACCGGCATACGGAGTCAGGTTATTTCACTTGTCGCGTCGGCTGTTGAGCCCAGTCTGTTTTCGCAGATTGAACTGCATGCCGGCATGCACAGCCTGAGCTACCTTTTGCAGAAACCCGTCAAGTTCGACGAGGCTCCGGACCTGTTTTGCCTCGACCTCTACAAGGACTTCGATATTGACGGGCTGGCAGAGCTCGCGAGACCCGCGGAGGTCATCCAGCAAGCGTTCGTGGAATTGCCCGCGCCGGGGAAATAGTGATGCGCATGATCCGGCTGACTTAAGCTGTGGCGCGAATCTTCAGACTCCCGAAAACGCTGAAAAACCGCCATCCACCGGCACCACAATGCCCGTAACGAAGGCCGCGGCGGGCGAGAGAAGCCACAAGACAGCTCCCAGCACGTCTTCCGGCTGACCAAATCGCGCCATGGGAGTGTGGCTGATGATGGATTTGCCACGCGCGGTGAGGTTGCCCGTCGCCTCGTCGGTTAACAGAAACTTGTTCTGCCGGGTTAAGAAGAAGCCGGGGGCGACGGCATTGACGCGAATCCGCGGCGAGTATTCCTGCGCAACATGCACCGCCAGCCACCGAGTAAAATTATCCACGGCCGCTTTGGCGGCGGAATAAGCAACTGTGCGCGTCAGAGGCCGGTCGGCGGCCATGGAAGAAATGTTGAGAATAACTCCTTCCCCCTTTTCTGCCATAAACTTACCAAACACTTGCGAGGTCAGCATGGTTCCCATCAGGTTCAGGTCAAAGACGTGCCGCAAAGCCTCGGCGGGTAGATCGAAGAAGCGAAGATCGCCGCCGGTTGTGGCTTGGGGCTGGTTGCCTCCCGCGGCGTTCAGCAGGCAATCGACCCCTCCGAATCTCTCCCGGACTTTCTCCGCTGCGTTTTGCAAGCTGTTCGGATCGACAACGTCAGCGCTGATGGCCGCGGCCTGACCGGCGCGCGCCCCCATGCGTTCCACAATTTGCTCAGCGGGAGCGAGGCGGCGGGCCAAAATTGCTACATTGGCTCCGCATCCCACCAGGGCGCGCGCGATTTCACTCCCCAGGACGCCTGTTCCCCCCGTAATAACCACCGTCTTCCCATGGAAATCATACAGACGGTTCAATTCCGTTGTATCCATTGATGAAATACTCCCCTCGCAGATCTGGATTCCTCGCTGGTCGGATAGCCCTCCGCGCGGCTTTTTCCTGTGACCATCATTAACAACCCATAAATACGGGCTTGATGTGGCGGACAAAGAGGTTCTCGGTCACATTCCTGCCGATCGTTGTTTCCGCAATCGACAGGAGATCGAGGTACCGGGCGCCCATTTTTGCGGCCACTTTAAAGCCCACGTGGAGAAGCTGCCGCAGACTGTTGTTATAAGCCGCACACTGGGGGTCGTGCCGCAGAGCTGAGACATACTGTTCTCGCGACCATTGCCCCACCATCGCCGGGGATGGCAACCTGGCGGGATCGATGTCAACAACCGCCGCATAAGGCGCGCACAACTCCTCCCGATGGGAGTAAGCTTCGGCGTAAATCTCTTTGGCGATCTCAAGCCCTTCGCCACCGGCTTCGGCCAAACCGATCAGCTCTTCCAGCCATGTGGTTCCCGCCGTCTTCAAATGCACTCCCGCATCAAACGTCTTCAGAGCATGGTGAATCGGTGCGTAGATCGAAAACTTGTCGCTGCCGGAGTGTATGCTCAGTTTCAGGTTGGCCGGCAGGCCGTATTGCCGGACACCGAAGGCGAGAACCGAGACATCGTGCGAAAATTCCCCACTAAACTTCGTGACCTCGCCCACGTAATCCACGCCCTTATTGAACCGGCCGATAAATTTCGGGGCAATAGTTTGAAGAGGAATCCCTTCATCCGCAATCGCCGCAAGGATAATAAGTAGATCCAGCGGAGTCTGAGGAGAATCCGTCTCATCCATCGATACTTCCGCGATGAATTGCCCAGGCCCTTTCTTCTCCGCAACGTAACGATAAATTCGGCCCGCTTCCTCGACCGCCGCAAGGTAGTTCCTGGCGGTCTGCCAGACGGAATCAGGGTCGAATCGGAGCGGTTGATCGATGCGAGGAATGACCACTTCCCCGTTCAGCTCGGGATGACGCTTTACGAAGGCCTCCACCAGGGATGGCGCGGAAGGCTTCCCAATGGAATCGGCCACGTCGATCGTATAGAAATCGCAGGCGCCGATGAACTTCTCCACGGTGCTGATATTGATGTGGTCAGCGTCCACGTGGTACGGCTTCTTCCAGTCGAGCGCTCGTACGGCTTCATCGGCTGCCGCTCGGGTGCCGGCAGCAGAGGACCCGATGATGGTGTGCTCGCGGTTCGACTTGTTCCACACCGGAATGACCTCAACGCCTTTCTCGGCCGCCATCATGCACGCCCGCAATTGCGCTTTGCCTTCGCGGGCAAACCGGTCGCCAACTCCGATCGAATACTTGGAAAGCAGAAGTCCGTCGGACATGTAATAACCCTCGGGCAAAACAGCCATTGACTCTGTAGACTTTCACTTACCGAAGCGCGGGAATCGCCACTTCAGTCCCATGCCGTTCCGCGGAGAGATACGCGCTGTAAAGCACCGCAATCGTATCCCGGCCCAACGGCGCCCCCGCGAGAGGTTCGCGGTCATGATATACGCACTCCATGAAATCCTGGAATTCGTGGTGGTAACCGTTCTGCCAATTCTCGTCGGGAGCGGGATGGCTCCAGCCCTGCTTGGTGCCGAGCTTCTCAGTAATATAAACGTCCTTCAAAAGGTCTTCCCGCGGGTTGAACGTCTCGAGCGCATCAATGGGGCTGAGATTACAGCGCGTTCGATGATTATTGGCAAAAACTTCAAGCCAACTGTGCGTTCCTCCCAGCACCAGCTCCGATGAAAACACGTCCGCCACCGTCCCGTCTGAGAAAGTGATGTGCATCTGCCCGTAATCCTCGACGTCGGTATAGCTGGTCCGTAGAAAGCCCTCGTCCCGGTAGGTTTTCATGCGCGTGATTTCGTGAGTCCGGGCGCTGACGCTCACCGGAATAATCGCGGCGCCGCCGCGGGATTCTCCCTCCACTCTTTTCAAATAGAGTGCCGCGCTCAAGGGATGGCATGCCTTGCCGACCAGCGATCCTCCACCGGAGAATTTCCACGTGCCGTAATAGGGTGAATGCGAACCACTATGCGCTTCGCTGCCGATTATCCAAAGCAGTTGCCCGCCGCTCTTCGCCAGCATTTCCCGCTCCTTCTGGATGGCGGGGGCATACACCCAGTTTTCAGCATAACAAACCCGTTTGCCCGACTTCCGGGCCGCGCTGAGCACGCGGTCGCAACTGGCCATGGCTTCATCCAGCATTTGTTGCTTGGGGAAAGTGTTTCCCTGAAAGTTCGCGGCGGGTGGGCCGTAAAACCCCGTGAAAGGCTTCTCAATGATAACGTGCCTACCGCGTTCCAGCGCCTCAACCGCCAGAGGTACATGCGTCGAGGGTGGGGAACAGAGATCCACCACATCCACGGCCTCGCACAGTTCCTCCAGGGTTCCGAAGGGCCGGACTCCATTCTGGCGTGCAAACGCGTCGCGGGCCTCGGGTGTCTTCGAGGTCACCCCGACCACTTCCACCGGTACACCGTGCACACGCCGTAATCCCTCGTAATGGATCCGGGCCGCAAAACCCGCCCCGACAATTCCCACCCGAATCGCTTTTTCCATCGGCAGCTCCTTCCGAAGAGTGATTAACTATAACCCACGCCGCGACGGGAATCGGGGCCGTGTTTAAACAAAAATTGGCGCAAGGCCTCTCCCCGGCTTGTACTGTCGATGAGCCAGAGATACTATGCGAAAAGAGGTCATGAAAATGAATCGAAGAGATTTCCTAAAGACGGGGAGCATTGCAACGGCGGGAACCTACTGGGCGGGCGCGACCAGGACCCACTTGATGGCGGCGCCAGGGACGGAACCCGCCAGGCCTGTCGCGGCCAATGATCATATTCAGATCGCATTGATTGGCGCCGGCGGGCAAGGCCAGAACGATACGCAGATCGCGGCCATGATTCCCGGCGTCAAGGTGGTGGCGGCCGCCGACTGTTACGACGGCTGTCTAGAACGCGCCCGGGAACTGTGGGGCAATGACATCTTGACGACGCGCGACTACAACGAAATCCTGGCGCGGAAGGATATTGACGCCGTCATCGTCGGCACGCCTGACCACTGGCACATGCAGGCATCGGTGGACGCCATGAACGCCGGCAAAGACGTTTACTGTGAAAAGCCCATGATTCATGAATACCCGGACGGGCCGAAGATGATTGACGCCTGGCGCAAGACGGGGCGGATCATGCAGGTGGGCAGCCAGCGCGTCAGTTCCATCATCGATAAAAAGGCCAAAGAGCTGCTCGCGACGGGTGCCATCGGCGAGCTCAACATGGTGACGGTGTGGTACGACCGCAATTCGGCGCAAGGCGCCTGGGAATACACGGTTCCCTACGACGCCAACACCCAGACCTGTGATTGGCCGCGCTTTTTGGGGACTGCGCCCCAGGTTCCCTTTGACGGCGAGCGCTTCTTCCAGTGGCGCAAGTACAAGGATTACGGAAGCGGGGTGGCGGGCGACTTGTTCGTCCACCTATTCAGCGGCGTGCACAACATCACCGGCACGCATGGACCCACGCGTGCCCTGGCCACGGGCGGACTGCGCTTCTGGAAAGACGGCCGGGATGTGCCCGACGTGATGATGGCGCTCTATGATTACGAAAAAGGTTTCAATCTCAGCGTGCGCACGAATTTCGTGGATGGAGGCTCTGAAAAAATCGGCTTCGTCTTTACGGGCTCGGAAGGGTCGATGACCATCGAAAGTGACGGCATCACCCTCAGCCGTGTGCCGCGCGAAAAGGAGCCGGGGGTCCGCGTCGAGATGTTTTCGACGGCGATTCAAAAGCGCATGATGGAAATCTATCGCCAGAAGTATCCGGTCGAGCATCCCTCCGGGCCCGCCCTCGAGGGGGGGGAAAAATACGTTGCGCCGCCCGGTTACAGTGATAGCTACGACCATATCAAGAATTGGATTGAAGCCATTCGCTCACGCCAGCCCGTGGTGGAAGATCCCGTCTTCGGCTACCGGGCCGCGGGCGCCGCACTGCTCAGCAATCTGAGTTACGACTCCGGCCAGCCGGCCCGCTGGGACCCGGATGGAATGCGGCTCTTGTAGGACGGGGCGGCGGCCGGAGAAAGTTCTATTGCACGGTGATCTCCTGGTCGAGCGGCGTGTGTTCCGCGGAGTCGCCGGCGCCCCGCAAACTTGCCCGGATCGACTTTCCACCTGTGGGATGCCACATCCCAATGGGAGAGCGCGCCGGTCGAGCCGAAGGGTTACCTGCCGCTTCTCTCCCGGCTTTATCTTTCTAACCCAGGGTGGTGATCTTCGCCATGACTTCTCTCTCAAAGCGCTCGATGAAGCCCTGAACGTACCCGCCGACGTCGATTTTCTCGCCGGTGATCAACGGTGTCAGGTCCATCGCGAATATGACGGACGATGACGCATCAACGTCATGGGAATTGAAAAACGTGGCGTTCGCATTGCGGCGGCCCAGGGCAGCGAGGTCGTAACGTTTCCCGCCGCTGATCTGGGAGTCGAATACACCCAGCAGCGAAGCTGCCAGGTTCTCGTGACCCTGGACGTTGAAGACGACTTTGTCCTCATTATTCAGCCAGTCGAGCCCCCGCCACACTTCGCAGCCGTACAACCGCCGAGGCCGCGTCCCGGGTGGCAGGCGACGGACAGCTTCAATCACCCGCAAAGCAGTGGCCACATGCGTCGCGTGCTTGTCTGCCAGGTTGTGAGTGTAGATAACCTCCGGGGATGCCGCTTGAATCAGTTGCATGAGGTCCTGTGCGACGCGGTGATCACTCTTGTCTTTGGTGACGGCGCTCGAATGGTCCAGGAACACGTGCGCCGAGTATTCACCCACGAAGGCCGCTTTCTTCTGTTCCTGCCGCCGCACGGTTTGCATCCGCTCGTCGGTGTAATCCTTGCAGAGGCCGGTGCGCGGGCTGCCGGCCCCGTTGGTAACCGTGACACTGGTGAAATGGCGATCGGCTTTCCCAAAACATTCCAGGATGCCATGGTAGGCCATGATCTCGATGTCATCCTGGTGAGCGCCAATCCCCAGATGAGTGGTGCGGGAAAGAGCCTCCTCTGCCGGGGCTTGATCCGGCACATAGATTTCCGATGAAGGATTGTGGAATTGCACGGGGGTCCTCTCTTTCCGTCAACCCAAGGCGGGCAGGCTGGCGCGAACCGTTTGTAAAGCGCAACGTCGATTCAAGGCTTGGCAGGGTCCGCCAACTCTATCATTCCTTCTCTTCTGTTGAAGGGTTGTGGACCATCTTCAAATCCATCACGCTCACTCGGACTTGAATTCTAGCAGATGGCGACGCGACCCGATCAGCCAGCGCGCGCGAAGGGTCCAGTATTCTGATGAAGAAGAACTCGCAACGGGAGGAGATTTGAATGACCGCGCCTGCGAATTCATAGGCATAACCCGTGCTCGTCACTGTTCCAGCGCGTTAACTTCGCGAATCTTCCCTGCCGCCGTCAGGGGCACGCGGAGGGTCTTGATCTCGAGGGGGTGGAACGAGGCGGTCCAGTGGCGGTGCACCAACTCGAGATCCAGCGTCGCCTGGGTGGCCCTTCCCGCCGTCTCATAGCAGCGGATGATGAGGTCATCCCCGTCTTCGGCTTGCTTGACGTCCGCCACCACGACGTTGGGCACATCCACAGAGAGGAAGGTGGCGGCCTGGGGGCGCGTGCCCTTATGGATTCCCTGGAAAATGACCGGCACGGGAGCGGTCAGTTCTTCCGCCAGGTGGACGACCCCGGCATCCTGCCAGGCGCCCGCGTGCGGCGCCAGCACCATGCGAAACGTCTGGATGCCCTGGTCCTGCCAGATGTACTCTCCGTTCGGATCGATCGTGCGGGGCTGGTGCTGCGCGTAGATTGCACCGCGGACGATGGAAACCCTCAGGTCATTATCCTTGACGCTGTAGCCGTACTTGGCGTCATTCAGAACGGTTAGACCGTACGTCGAGCCCTGGCGCTCACCGGAAAGGTCAATCCACCTCTGCCCCGGGTCTTCGTCGCCATTCGCCTGGCGGGTCTTGAAGCCGTAAGCGATCTCGTAGGTGGGCACGGGATTCTGCACGTCCACCGGGAAAGAAAATTTGAGGATCTTTTTGTGCTCGTGCCAATCCAGCGACACGCGCGCCTCCAGGGTGCGGGCACCGGCGTAGAGCATCCAGTCGGTGCGCATGAGGGAGGCGCCATAGCTTGTCCGCACCCGCACGGTGGCCCGCACCGGGCCATCCTCCATCGCGCGGAAGCTGGAGCTGGCGAACGCCCCCATCTCGTTAGTGTAAGCGCGAACCTCGTGGCTCCAGGTATCGCTGGGATCGTCAATCACCACGGCGCGCGCCCCACCCGAGCCCCCACGGAAGACTTCTGCTCCGGCATCTTTGTCGAACAGGGAAATCGTCCCATCGTCCCCAAAGGTCACGCGGAGATGCTCGTTTTCCATGCTTCTTTCCGTGGCATGAACGGTGGATTCATGAGAGACAGGAGGTTTGACGTTGTGCAAGCGAAACTGCCGATAGCCGAAAGCCGGCACGGGCGCTTCAAACACCAATCCTCGCCGGGTGCCCGCCACCGTTTGGCCGTCCGTCCACTGAAAGGGAAGGGCGTTACCCTGTTCATCCTCCAGGCGCGCGCTAATTCCCAATTCTTCCTCGTTATCAAATCCCCAGCCCAGGTCATATTGAACTTTCAGCCGGGCCGCCCAGGCGTGAGGATTGAATACCACCAGGTAGTCCGAACCCGGGTCGGGGGTGGGAATCTGCCACGCGATCTTCTCCGCCGACCGGTAGATGGCTTGATTGGCCACTTCCCGGGCGAAGCCGTAGGCATCATGGGAAACGATGTATTGCTCGGGAAGCGCCGTTCCCGCCAAGCTATCATGAAACTGCATCAGTAGGACCTTCTTCCAGGAAGCGGTGAAATCGCTCTTGGGGTAAGGGAAGCCCACCAGGACATTCGCCAGGGCAGCCATCTTCTCGCCCGTTACCAAAGCCGCTTCCGTCGTGCGGTTATCTTTCTTGATTTCTGATAGCGCGGTGTAGCAGCCCACCGAGTGGTGCTGCAAATCATCGTTTACTTCCGGCAAACCCTTCGCCTGGGCGATATCGTGAAAGTAGCGCTCGGGTGTGCTGAACAGAATGTTAGGCGCGCCGGTCTGCTGACGGGCATCGAGAATGGTGTGGATGGTATCCCTGGCGGGCCCCCCACCATGATCCCCCGCCCCGTAGAAAACCATCAGGTCTTTGGTGGGTTCCTTGAGTTTAGAAACAAAATCGTGAAGGTGATTTTGGACCTCCTGCGTTAGGCAATAGCCGTAAGAAATTCGATAGGCCAAAACGCGCGTTCCGTCCTCTCCCCGCCACCAAAAGACGTCGGCGGGCAACTCCTTCTCAGTGGCGCCCGGGCGCATAAACACATAAGAGTTCATCCCCTGGAGTTTCAGGATCTGGGGCAGCGTGCCGGGATGGCCAAAGGAATCAGGGTTGAAACCCACCACCGCCGTGCGCCCCAATAACTGCTGAAAAACCTGTTGCCCGTAGAGCCCCTGGCGAATCAGCGATTCGCCGTTGGGGATGTTGACGTCGGGCTCAATCCACCATCCGCCGACGACGCCCCAGCGGCCTTCCGCCACGCGCCGCCGGATCTGCGCGATCAGGCTGGGATCGGCAGCCGCCGCCCACTCGTACAACTGCGCGGAACTGGCGGTGAATTTGAAATCCGGAAATTCATTCATGCGGTCAAGCGCGGCGCGAAAGGTGCTAAGCCCTACGGACATCGATTCCGGCCAGGGCCAGAGCCAGGGGATGTCTATATGCGCGTTTCCGATCATGTACAGTTTGTACTGAGGGGCATCACGCGGCCAGGACGTGGAGGACTGTCCGTCCGTTTTCCTGGCAACCAGCAGCAGGGTACAAACCAGACCCACAAGAACCAACCCCTGGGCGGTACGAGAACGCATAAATGGACCTCCTGGATATGAAAGGCGTAAGCGCTGTGACAGGGCACAGGAAAGCTCAAGGCACACGTGGCAAGCCGGGTCACCTCTTGAGCGCCACGTTGTGTTCACCTGCGGGAAGTTGAAAACTCGCGCAACCGTGCACGACGCGCACCTTTCCCGCCGCCTTGCTATCGACCTCAAGATTCAATTCCATGCCGTCGAACTCCCTCGTGCTAACCAGCACCGGGCGCAGGGCATTCAAACTGAAGGCGAGCTGTGAAGGCGCTATCTGATAGTTCCTCACCACGACGCCGGCATCGGCTTCAAAACGCTCCTGGCCGTTGCGTGCAAGGGCCGTTTTGTTGGGACCCACGGTGATGTCATAAGTGTGATTTTCCCAAACCGCGCGGCGGAATTCACCCGGGGCCGGCGGGTCGAGAGCCCCGAACCGCAAGCCTTCCCAGGGATTGACGTCAATGTACTGCTCGAGCGATACCAGGCACAGCAGGGCTCCCCACGTGTAGTGAGTGTCGCCACCGCCCGAGCCGCCCCAGGAGTTGTACTGCTCGTTGTCGTGCTGGTTCGACCGCCAATCGTCCATGAAAAGGTCGTAGTTCTTGCGCGCGTACTGCAGGGCCACCTGATCGAACCGGTAGCGATTGATGCCTTCATAGAGCATGTAGTTGGTGGGTCCCCAGATGGCCCCCCGCCAGTAAAACTGGTCAGGGAAGGCCGGATCGTTGCGGGCAATCGTTGGGGCCACGTACTTACCCCAGAATTCCTGCGGGTTCAGCAGATGTTCCTTGATCATGCGCTCAGCCTGCTGGGGCGTGGCGATTCCGGCGAACAGAGGATAGAAGTTGGTGGTGGAGAGACGATGGGAGAAGCGCCCATCCCAGAAACGGTTCTCGTAAATTCCGTCCTTCTCGTTCCAGAGTTTTTGCCGCACAAGCTGCTTCATGTGCTCGTACTCGGCGGCGAATTTCCGACTGTCCTCATTCTTGCCCAGAATGACAGCGATCTTCGCCAGGCACTCGGCGTCCAGCGTATAGAGTGAATTGAGGCCCACATCATCGAGGTTCAGCGTATAGGTGTGTGGATCATAGGCAGCTTCGTCATACATGGGACTGTCGTCCATGCCACTTTCCCATTTGGCGGCCTGAAGATTCCCGCGCCCGGCTGTAGAGGGCGTCGCGCCCCGGTCGCTGCCCCACTCCAGCAAGCCGTCGCGGTTGCCATCGCGCCAGGGCTGCCCGTCGCCGCGGTCGCTGAGCCACCACTCGTGGTACCTCTTCAGGCGAGGATAAGCCCACTCGAGCAAATCGCGATCCTGCCGCCGCTCGAAAACCTTCCAAACCACGTACGAGGCCACCGGCGGCTCCGAGCGGTCGGGGCTGATGCCGTTTCCTGAGGTCATATTGGGAACCAAGCCGGTGTCCGTTTGCGCCGACAAGATGGCCCGAATTCCGGCGCTGGTTTGCGCCTCGCCCTCCATACTTGTCAGGAGCGCGTCAAAAAAACAGTCCCACTCGCCCACCGTCCAGCCGCCCCAGTTGTGCGCCCACGCGCGGCTGATGCTGGGGAAAACGAGATCCAGGGAGGGGGCGTAAAGAGTATTCCAGAACATGGAATTGCCGATGGCCTCCGGCGCGCCTGCAAACAGTCCATTTACCGTGGGGCGGCGTACCGCGTAGGCCTCCGCTTTTGCTTTGAGGATGGCGTCGATTTTTCCCGGTTCGAGCAACGCGCTTGCCTGATTCAGCAGTGGTTCCTTTTCCCAACCGAGCGCCATTACAAGATGCACGGGTGCGCCATCGTTAAACTCCAGCCCCGCCGCGCCCTGATTGGATTCGTTGGGGACGGCTGACACGAGGCGCCCCGGGCCAGCCATGCCGGCCTGCAGGTCGGTGAGAACACGGTAAGCGCCGCCGCCGATCGGCGTCTGGTCCGTCATGACCACCAGGCGGGCAACATAGTTGAAAACCTTGTCAAAAAACTTCTCACCCAGAATGGCTCGGCGCGATTCATCCACCGCATAGGTGCCGGATTGCCCAATGGCGGAGTCGGGGAAATAAGTCTCGAGCACCAATTGCAACCCTTGTGTCGAGCTGAGGCGGCCCACCACCGTGGTCTCGTCGATGCGCGACCATTCCAGCGTTACAGGAGCCTGGCGCTCCGATTGCCGCCAGCTTACCCGGCAGTAGGAAGCGTCAGGGGCATGCGGACCCACCTCGCTCACTTCATTGAAGATCTTTTCCCCGTCCTCGAATTCGTTCCGGCGCGAGCCCACCCGCAATCCGAATGATGCTTGTTGCTGATAGGCCCTGGCCATAATGACCACACCGTTCCAGGCGTCGGGGTCGAGAGAGTCAATCACCACGCGGTCAAAATGCGGCCCGCCTTGCGCCCTGCCTCGTTCCTGCGCCCACAGGGTGGGGGTAAAGAGTAAGATTCCTGGCAATGCGAGGCGGAGACATAATTTACTGTTCATCACTTTTGTAAACCGGAAACATCCCATACACACTCCTTCCTGCACTGGGAACTATCCTGAGTTTCACTGAGCAGGGGAATCCACCCTGGCAGACTGATGAAGATAGGCGTAACGGTGCCCGAAAGGCCGTAGGCGTTCAGGCGTGCGTGTCCAAGGCGGGGAAACAATTGAAGGGTTCCTTGTCCACCTGCCAGTAAGGCATGAATTCGACGCCCGGGTTTGCTTCCACCAGATAGTGGAGAGGTTGGCCGGGTTTCGGCCTCAAATGCTTCAGCAGATCTTCCGGATGCTTTACATCCTTGAGGCGCAACCTGATATCGGGCGCACCCACAGCGGCCAGCAGGATCGGGCCGTAACTTACAGCGTAGCGGTCATGATCGGGGATTTGGTCCACTCCTGTGTATCGACTCGCCCGGAGCGCCGCGGGCAGCGTGAAGGTGGCGACATCGCCCTCGGCCCAGGCGCGGTCGAGCGTCACATAGTTGCCCGGCTTGCCGGCGCCTGTCGGCTTCCCATTCACGGACACGGCCATTTCACGAGTGGCCCAGGAGGGCACGCGGACGCGGATTTTCGCCGGGGTCGGCCGGGCCGCCGAGAATTGCAGTCTGACCTCTGTAGCGCAGGGGAACTCTGTCACCATTTTCAGCCGCAGGGATGTTTCCTTCTCCTTCCATTGAATCGTGGAAGGCGCGAAGAGATTGACGTACAAGCCGTCGGACGTCCGAGAGTAAATATGCTCCGGCAGTGAACCGATCAGGCGCGTTCCCTGTCCCTCGCAGCAGGTATTCATCTGCGTGGGTTTTTCTTTGCGATGAACCAGCAGGGCGTGGTAACGAAAGCCCTGCGAGCCTGCCTGATTGGCCATCGCCACGTTGTAGATGGACTTTTCAATTTCCGCGACGTACTTCTCATTTTCCGGATCCAGCAGATGGAATCGCTGGCTCAGAAAGGCCCAAAAGGAATTTCCGCAAAGCTCTTCCAAGGCGGCATCCAACCTGTAGGACCGTGGTGGACACACGACGAACTCAATAATGGAGATTGACCCCCCGGGGTTCTCCCATTTGTCGTGATATAGCTCCCAACCACCTTCCACCGCGTGGAGGTAACGGGGGTCGCCAGTGGCCAGATAGAGGTCGAAGTAGGCTTCCAGGTTGGTGAGCAAATAGCAATGGGGTCGATCATAAGGGTACTGCCAGATGGCGCGGTCTTCACGCGTCGCCAACTGGTCCATCCAATAGTTTTCCTGGAAGTATCGCTGAACGACCTGAACGTCCGCGGGCTTGCCCACCGGCGTGAAATACATGCGCGTGTTGGCGATCATTCCCTGACCGCCCTGGATGGCACGGCGCAGCAGATGGGGCAAATAGGAACAGTGGTTAAACCAGTCCGAGTAGCCCCGCAGCAAATCAAAAGCCTTCGGGTTTCCTGCGTATCCTGCCTCGATCAGACCGTGCACCAGCCAGGCGCGGGTGTAAGCGCCTCGCTCGGAGAAAAAGATGGTGTCCTCGGGGTAGGCCATGATGTAACCGTTGGGCTGGCGGCACTCGGCAATGCCCTCCACGACGGCGTCGAGACGGCGGCGGAGTTCCGGGTGATTGACCCAGCGCAGGGTGTTGCCCGCCGCCATGAGGAAGCGGCCGGCGTTGGAACCTGCCAGGTCTTCCTCCCAAAACTGTAAGTCGCCCGTGGGCTTCTCAGGGGATTTGGCCGTTCCCACGCGCTCGCGGAACTGGCGCAGCAGGTCGCCGACTGAATATGAGTTCAAAAGATAATCAATATTGTTTTCCAGGGCCGTCTGGAAAACGCCGCCCTCCAGCGTCACGCCGGTGCGCGGAACGCGGGCCTTGTGGACAGGAGGCTTCCAGGTGCTCGCCTCGGTAACGTTCTCGGGATGGTCCATGAAAGTGGTTTCACCACCCGGCCGCGCGGGTCGTGTGACCTGGGCGACGTCATCATCATTTCCAAAGGTCGAGTCCGCCGTCACAGGGCACAACGTGGCAACTTCTTTGCCTCCCGAGTACACATCGATCTTTCCCAGAGCCAGGTAGAAGCCCCCCGTCACGCCGGAGAATCCACCCCCTGATACGTTCATCAGGCGCGTAGCCGTCAGGCGCACGTAACGGCCCGCGACACCTTGCGCGGGATATTTTTCAATGTGGCCCTTCGGGTTGGGATAGTCCCCATCGGTGTGGTCTACGATGAGTGCAGGATTTCGAAAGTCAGGGTCGCTCGAGCTTTCGATCTTGTAGCGGACCGGAAAACCCTCGCCTGCGTAATACTCATCACGGCCGGGAATGCCTTTTTCATTGGCCGGGTAAACCTTGACGAAATCAATGGACCGGGGCTCACTGAGGTCGATCTGAACCCAGGTTGTGGCCTCCGCGGTCTTTGCGGGTTTTGAACGGTAGGCCCGATAGGCGCTCGCCGGCGTGTTGGCCATCCACTCGCCGGCGGGGGTGGGAACCACCCGCTCATCCATTTGTAAAGGCATCCCCGCCTCCGGTTGCAACAAACGAGCCGCAGCGATTCCCGCGCTCGCTCCTACCGAAGTTTCCAAAAACCTGCGCCTGGTAACAGCCATGTGTCACTTTCCCGAGCCGCTTGTGAGGACCTCATGATCAACACCATACCGGGGGAAGGGGTGAGATAGCCCTGGAAGGTCTCTACCCGCGGGTTGGATATTTCAAAAGATCTGCCCTCTACATGCCCCTTAGCCAGGCTCATTGACCAATCGGTCTTGGCGCTAAGCCGCTGCCGGAGCCTGAAGCCGGCGGGGCCGTCGAGTCGCGCACCCGCAGTTCGGTCTTCAGCACCACTTTCTCTTCCTCGCCGTCTGCCCCTTCGCTGAAGGACTTCATCCGGCGCAATAGCATCTGCATCGCCTGTCTGCCCATTTCCAACATGGGCTGTGCCACCGTGGTCAGCCGCGGGTTCACATTTTCCGCCCAATCGAAATCGTCAAACCCCAGGATGCTCACCCGCTCCGGACACGCTATGCTCAGTTCCCGCATGGCCCGCATCAGCCCCAGGGTCATCTGGTTACTGCAACTCAGGATGGCGGTGGGCGGCACGGGAAGTTGCAGCAGTCGGCGCCCGCAGTGGTAGCCACTCTCCAACAGGAAATCACCGCGTTGCAGATAATCGTCGTGCAGAGGCAGGCCGGCTTGTTGCAAGGCCTTGCGAAAGCCCTCCAGCCGGTCCAGGCCGTTGGACAGGCTCAGCGTGCCGGTGATGATGGCAATCCGTTCGTGTCCCAATCCGATGAAATGCCGGGTGGCTTCGTAGGCCGCTCCCAGATTGTCCGCCACCACGGCGGAACCCCGGAAGCTGGGGGGAATGCGATCGATAAAAACCAGTGGAAACCGCCGGCGAATCAGGTGTTGCTCAGCCGTGTGGGCGTTGGTGGGAATGATCAACGCGCCATCCACGCGGCGGGCAAAAAGCGTTTCGAGATTGGTGCTCTCAAGGACGGGGTCCTCATTGGAGTCACAAAAGATCACCGCATACCCATGAATCCGCGCCTCGCCCTCAACGCCCCGCATGACCCCGGTGAAAAACGGGTTGGCAACATCCGAGACGAGGACGCCAATGGTTTGGGTGCGGCGGACCTTCAGACTGCGCGCCACGTGGTCGGGATGATAGTCGAGCGCCTCCATGGCGGTGGCAACGCGCTGGGCAAGTCTGGGGCGGACCGTATCCACCCTATTGATGACTTTCGAGACCGTCCCCAGCGAAACCTCCGCCAGCTTTGCGACATCCCGAATAGTGGCCAAGACTGAACCTCGCTCCAAGGAGGTCTGTTCGCCGAAGTGAACAGACCTCAAAGAAACTCTCCTTATATCAAATCAAGCCCGGCGTCTTCAAGATAAAATATACCGTTTCTACTCTGCACCAAGCATTTGGAAATGGGCGAAGCAGGACATGGGGAGCTGTTCTCAATCCATGAAATGGTCAAGTTTCCCCATATCCTGGATGCGGCTTAACAGGGCATGAATTCCACCGCTCAAATAGGAGAGGTTGTAGGAACGTTGATGACAAGAAGATATGAAACGATATCAATTGCTCTTGACAAATCAAATACAGCGTGCAATTTTGGCACGGCGCGTTGGCAATTCATGGGGAGATTTCCGCAAAATTGACCCGGCCAGGAGGACCATCCATGCAGAGAGGCGATGTTCTGAAAACATTTCCTCTAGCGATTGCCGGATTGACGGAATTCGCTGGATTCGGGCGAGAGATTTGTGGGAGCACAACGCAGACTCAGGACCATCCCCTGGTGGCACAGGTCAAGTCCCATAAAGGAACGCCAACGCTTTTCCTTAATGGCGAGCCGGGCCTTCGCCGGCATGTGCTGGGTCAGCACTCCCTTGACTGGGGGTTGGCGGGATGCCGAACACGCCCGGGAGGTGGCCAAGGCGGGGATTCATATTTATGCTATCGACGCGGGAAAAGATTTCGAGTGGGTCGAGCCCCGCGTGGGGAAATCCGACCCTTTCGATTTCTCCACCGTGGAGGCTCGTTACGGAAGGATCATCGACGTTGACCCGCTTGCCCGTATTCATCTCCGCCTCCACTTCGAATTCCAGCCGGATGACTGGTGGATGAAGGCTTACCCGGGGGAGTGCGAGATTGCGTCGGACAGAAGGGCGGTGGGGCAGTCCTTCGCTTCGGAAATTTGGCGGAAACAAGTGAACGAATTCCTGTGGGCCTTCGTTGCTCACCTTCGTCGCACTGGCCTCATCGATCGGATCACGGCCTTTCAGCCAGGCGCCGGCCATACCGGCGAATGGGTGAAGGGCGAGACTTCCATGTACTCGCTTTGCAGTGATTATGGTGAGCCCATGCGGCGGCATTTCCGCTCCTGGCTTCGTCGCACTTATAAGGATGACCTTGCAGCACTCCGCGCCGCCTGGAATAATTCCGGGATCAGTTTCGAGGCGGCGGAAGTTCCCTCCGCGCCGGAGCAACTTCAAGCCCGGCTTTACACCTTCCGCGATCCGGCTCGTGAACGCAACGTCATCGACTACTACCAGTGCCTGGCGGATCTGAGCGCTGACCTCGTCATCGATTTCTGCCGTACCGCGAAGGAGGCGACGCAGGGGACGAAGCTGGCAGGCGCCTTCTATGGCTATTTGATGGAACTGGCCTTGAATGGGGGGTTCTTCGGGGAGAGACCGGAAAGCGACTACGGTGAATATCAACGCAGCGGCCATTTGGGCCTGAGGCGGGTTCTCGAATCGCCCTACGTGGACTTCCTGGTGGGCCCTTTCTGCTATTTGTATCGCGGCATCGGGGGTGACGCGCCCGCCGAGCAACCGGCAGAGTCCGCCCGACTGCACGGCAAGCTCATCATCATTGAGGACGACACAAGAACCCACATCAACCACGACACTGAGTTCGGACATGTTGATACCCTTTCCGAAAGTGTCGCCCTTTTGCAACGTAATTTTGCCCAGGTGGTCACTCATGGTCAGGGCATCTGGTGGTTGTTTGAGTCGGTCGATCCCGTCCGGGAGCCGGGGTTCGCGCCATGGCTGCGGAGCTTTTGGGAGCTCGGCAACTTTCTGATTCAAACCGACCGCGCGCCCAGTGCGGAAATTGCGGTGTTGTTGGATGACGAAAGCTTTTTCTATGAATCTGACCGGATCAATCTGGATCTTCCCTCGATTAACCAACAGCAACTCTGGGGCCTTGCCCGAACCGGCGCGCCTTACGATGTTTATCTGATGCAGGATTTTATCGAAGGGCGATTGAACCCCTATAAGCTCTATGTTTTTCTCAATCCCTGGCGCCTCGACCAGAAGCCGGCGGGAAGCCTTGAACAGGGAACTGCGCAAGGATGGTCGCGTGGCATTGTGGATTTATGCCCCCGGATTCCTCGAAGACGGGCCTTCCCTGGAACACATGCGGGATCTCGCGGGGTTCAAGTTTGCCATGGGGAAGCAACCTTGGGGACCGCTCATGCACATTGTCGATTTCACCCATCCCATCACCAAGGGTCTGGCTCAGGATCTATCCTGGGGCACCAACAACAAATTGTGTCCCATCTTCTACCTGGATGATCCGGATGCCCGCGTGCTGGGGCAAGTGGTGTTTTCCAGGGGAAGCTGCAAACCCGGCATGGGCGTGAAGACCTTTCCCCAATGGACTTCCATTTACGTGGCGGCTCCCAATCTGCCTGCTCCCGTGCTGCGAGGAATCGCGGGCTTTGCCGGAGTCCATTCGTATAGCCAGGACGGCGATGTCCTCTATGCGGCACGGAACCTTCTGGCCGTCCACACCGTCTCGGGAGGGGAGCGAACCTTCCGATTGCCCCGGCGGGAGGAAGAAGTCTACGACCTGTTTGAGAGAAGAACCGTGGCGCGGGACGCAAGCGAATTCAGGGTGACCCTGCGACCTGCTTCGACAGCGCTTTATTACACCGGAAACACGGCGTTGCTATCGAGCCTCGCGAGTGCAAAGGGTGGGTAGGTCATGATGCCGAGGCAGCAATCGTGCTGAGGTGCACGCGCCCACCAATCTTGAGCCAGGGCACATCGAATTCTGTGAATCCATCTTGATGTGACGCCGGGAGGGGCTCACAACAGCCGCGCTCCGGCGTCTCATAGCGAATAATCGAGTAAGAACCCTTGATGCGCACCTGGACGGGCAGAGCGTCCGTAGAGTAATTCACCAGTTCCAGTGTGGTCGTGGAGCTACCCGGAAGTTTATAGCAGGTCCCCAGCGTGGTGGACGCATTCCAGAGGGAGAGCGGCAATTTCTCCTTGCCCAGAAGGCGGCGAATGTCCTGGGCAAACATTCCAGGATCGTCAACGCCTTCGGCGAGTTCGATAACTTGACCTTTGCCCGTCGTGTAGATCGTAGATTTGTCGCTGCTCCGGCGGGTTCCGGTCGATTGCCAGGGGAAAGGGCCGCGCAATCCCACCAGAATCGCCACTCCGCCGCCATCCGCAAACTCCGCCACCACCCGGATCGATGCCTCGCCGGGCTGGGCAAACAATACAATCAGGTCCAGGCCCTTGAGACCCTGGGGCGTCAGATCGCTGGGGGGGAGCACGCGGAAGGGAACGTTGTGTCGCGCCATCAAATTCATGGGTTCATAAGAGGCTTCGAAACTGTCTGTCACCACGCCCACGTTGGCTTGAAGAGCGACGGGCAGTTCACCTACCTTCGTGTAAAACTGCACGTACTGCACCATCTTTTTCCAGTTGTCCCAAGCGTCAACGCTCTGGTGCCCAAGAGCTTTCTGAAAGTTGGGGTGGAGATTCAGAATGAGGTTGCAGTGGAGGGCTCCGGCTTCTGCCACTGCGAGAGAATAGTCCTCCATGCTCGGTCCCTGCTGTTGCTGCAAGGCATCGGAAAGCTCCCACGCAAATTCGATGAGCGGAATTTCGGTGGGGCGAAAGGCACGATCAAACTCCACTAGGGCTGAATTGGAATCGATCCACGGTTGCTCCGTGGGGCTTGAGATTTGCAGGATTCCGCCGTCCTTGATAACTGTACTGCCCTTCATCGCCGGTTGCTTGCCGCCTGGACCAGGAATGAGAAGAGTAATTTCGGGGTGGGCCAGCCGCAGGTTCCGGGCAGCTTCTTCCACTGGCTTTTGACCTGAATCGCCCGCTTCCAGAATGATGCCGGCAATTCCCATCGCCCGGATCGCGTCCGCAGCCTCAGATGCCTGCCGCAGCGTCACTGCGGCGTAAACACGGTAGCCCTGCTCCCGGGCGCTGGTCAGTAGTGCATGGTCGGCGCCCCAGGGAATCACCAAATCCTGCACGTGGAGAGTTCTTGCGGGGGGCAGGGTCGGCTCAGTCCAACGCACGAACACTCTGCCCCAGGCGGTCTGGGGAATTACCGGCGGTTCCGATCGCATTGGCTGTCCCTTGCTTTTTGAAGCGGCGGAGTTGAGCAGCAAGCCCGCCGTTCCCCAACCCGCGCTTTTGACAAATCGACGTCGATCCATGAGTTGACTCCAGGCTACTCCGGATATTTCATCACGGCTTTTGCAGAGTTCATCCCCGCCAGATTTTCCATCAGGATTTCGGGACCGCCGGCCGCCGTCTCCGGCGGCCCTTCAGCCGAAATCCAGACGGCGGCCACATTCCTTAATCTCTTCACCAAATTCCGGCCTTTGGCGGGACCCATCACCAGTAAGGCGGTGGAGAGAGCGTCGGAGGCCATAGCGGTTTCTGCCACGACGCTTACGGCAATGGCGGTTTCGAAGGGCTTGCCCGTGACGGTGTCGATGATATGCCCAAATGAACCCAGGCCCAGCAAGCTCGGCAGCGTCTGGTCCGAGGTAGAAACACTGTTGTCCTGCAAGAAAACGTGGGGATCAAGGTGCCCGGAGGGATCGCGCAGGTGCACGAGCCAGCCGGATTGGCCAGGGGGCGAGCCCATTCCGTAAATCGTACTCCCTCCCGAATTAATCATGGCACAGTCGATGCCACAGGAGCGCAACACGGCGGCAGCCATGTCCACGGCGTATCCTTTACCAATGGCTCCCAGATCGATTTCCAGGCATGAGGAGCGGAACTTGATCCAATGGGGCGGAATCAACTCCACCTGGCGATAACCCACCCTGCGTCGAAGTCTTTTCTCCTCGGCCGGACTGGGAGCTTTTTCACCGCGGCCCACGGCTTTCCACCGCTCAGCGAGAGGCCCCACCGTGACGTCGAATGCATCGTCGGAGAGTTCCGAGTAGTGCAAGGATTCCTGAATCACTTGATATAAATCCGGAGAAACCTCTTGGGTTTGAGAGTGTGCCGACCGGTTCAAGCGGCTCAGTTCGCTCGCGGGTTTGTAGCGGCTCATCACTTGGTCAAGGCGATCGATCTCCTCGAAGGCTTTATCCATCACCTCGGACGCGTGTGCAGGGTTCGCTTTGTAAGCAACGATCTCAAAGACCGTGCCCATGGCGTAGTGTTTTTTGATTACAGGGAGCAAAACCTCACCTGAAGAACTGTTATGCGAAATGGCGGGCGCAGCCATGAGCGGGGTTTGTGGCCTCCTGGTTGGGACACTGCTACTCCAGCGCATAGACCATGCCGGTCTGGCTTGCCACGTAAATGCGGCCAGCGCTCAGAACCGGCGCGGACTGAAGACCGCCACCCAATCCCGCCTTCCACAGCACCTGGCCCGAAGCGCTCTCAAGGCACATCACCAGGCCCTCCTCGGCATGTACGGCCACCACCGTCCCGCTAAGCACGGTGGGTGCCGTGATCGTAGCCTCAGCAAAGGTTTTCCAACGGACCTGGCCGGTGCGAATGTCGGCAGCGTAAACATACCGGTCTTTGCTCCCGAAGAATACTACTTCCTGGACAGCGGCGGGGGATGAGGAGATGCCGAGCCCTGTTGGGAACTTCCAACGCACCGCGCCGGTGTTGGCATCGAGCGCGTAGAAGAAGAAATCCTCCGACCCCACCAGAACCGTATCGCCGACCACGGCGGGCGTGGAATCGATGCCGTCGGCAGTGGGGGCGCTCCACATGACTTTTCCGGAGGAAGGATCGAGGGCATAGACCTTTCCGTCGCCGCAACCGATATAGACATGCTTTTCCGCGGCGTAGGCAGAGGCGTAAATCCGCCCGCCGAGGGTCCGGGTCCAGCGGATCTTCCCGGTGTCGCGTTCCACTGCATAGAATCGGCCATCGGCACTACCGAAAAAGACAGTTTCATCGCGGACAACGGGTGAACCCCACACTTCTCCCCCCGTGACGGCCTCCCAGACACCCCGGCCCGAGTCCCGGGCCAGGGCATGAACTTTTCCGCCGTCGCACCCGAAAAACAGTTTGTTTCCGGAAATCGAAGGGGTGGAATGAATCCAGTTAGGAAACTGGCGGGACCACAGGGGGCGTCCGGTATCGGCGTCGAGAGCGTAGACCGCGCCGTGGATCTCCGCCACGTACAGAAGATTGTCGCGCATGATGGGAGCCGAACGGATGGCCTTCCCGGCGCGGAATTGCCACCGGACGCCCTTGGGAACGTGCCAGGATACCGCGCTCTGTCCGCTGGTGCGGGAATTTTCGCTCAGTAATGTCACCCAATCGTGATCTGCGCTCGAAGGCTGGCCCATGGTGGTGTTCAGGTAAATCGGAGTTGACGATGATCGATCAATTTGAGGTCGGAGACGCCCAACCCCAATTTCCCGGCCGCGGCGATGTGTCCGGGCTGGCGAAAGTACATGTTCTTATGGGAATCGCGGTGGAATTCGTCGCTGTCCGTGGTCAGGCTTTTCGGGTCGTTATCCCACACCGAACTCGCCCCCTCCTCGCTCCTTTTCTTTTCGATGGCCGCAAGCTCGATGGTGTCGATACCCACCGGGTCCGTGCCGATAAAAAGGGTCTTCGCTTCATAAACGAACTGCCACAGCCACGTCTGGGGCCCCCCGTGCCAGGTTTCCCGCATGCCATCCATGATGTGCAGCACAGTCTTGGACCGCAAAGGCTCAGTGGAGCAAAGGTAGCCGATTAAAGGATCGGTATACGTGTAGGGTTGCTGGTGGGAGCGCGCCACGTTGTTAAAGCTGCCGTAGCCAAGGTTCTTCAGGCAGCCCGTCACCCCGGAAGCCGAATGGTCCTTCATCGTTGGGATATTAATGATTTTGGTTAGTTCCTGGGTTACAAGTTTAGCCATGAAGCATCGCGTTTCCCACTCCCCGAAGAAATTCGCCTCACAGTACACATCAAGATCGTACCGCGAGGCATCAAAAGCGCCATGTTCAATGCCCACCACACGAGTTCCCACCGGTACCAGCGTCTGGTAGCCGCCCATGTCAATCTCGTGGGAATAGCGGTCAAAAACCACGATGTTATGGGCGGGAACCCCAATCCCCCGCAGCGCGGCAATGATCTCGCGCACGATCTCGGGGGAGGAATAGCACACCGGGGCGCCCGAGGAGTTGATCTTGATTCCCACCACATCGTGGGGTTCAATGAACCTTTGCCACGCCGCCGCCGAAGAGTGTTCGCCAGTGAGTTCCTTCATCCCCTCATCCAGCATGCGGCCGATGATCGGTTGGGAAACGCGGTTGCCCGAGATAGAATCGCCGTGAAAAACTTCCACCACCCGCCCGGGGAACAGGCCCGGAATTCCCAGCGGCGAGGGTTTAGCGGGAGGAATGCCGTGCACCTCAATGGGAGGCGGCGCCGGGCGGCCGGGATTTCCCTGCCCTCTCGAGACCGCGGAGTTGAGCAGCAGCCCCGCCGTTCCCCAACCCGCGCTCTTAACGAAATGACGTCGATCCATGGGGCAACTCCCGATATACCCTTCTCACGCGTGCGCCGCGTCCCGCAGGACTTCGCGAAGCCGCCGCGCAACGATCATATCCTCATCCGGTTGCAACATCCACACACCGACCACGATCGTATTCTCCCCGGAGGGAAGTCCCGGCATGGCCGGTCCACCCCCGGTAGAGGGATTCAACTCTATGCGCGGGCTCCCCTGGCGCAGCTTTTCCTGAACGCCTATTCCGGTGATCTTTATTCGTTTCTGATCATAGGTAATCAGAAGGTGGGGTACGTGGTTGGCAACCGGGGGAACAAATATTTGCGTTTCCAAGGTGGGAAGACCCTTCAAGTGGGTGGCGATTCTCTCCGCGCGTTTCTGGAATTCCCCCTGCATGGCCTGCTCATCCTGGCTCAGAAACCAGTCTACCGCGGCCACCATACCGATGATTTCTTCCTTCCCTACCTTCATTCCGCGCCCCACCGTGTTGCCATAAGGGAAGTCGTTCTTCCTTGCCGCCTCGATCAAATCCTTTTTCCCCAGGAGCAGCCCCGCGCATTGCGGCCCGCGCATGCCCTTCCCGCCCGAAAAGGCCACCAGGTCAAACCCCATCTGCGTGAAGTTCCACAGGTTGGAAATGGGCGGGACGTCCGCAGCAGCGTCGTTGAAGCAGGGCACCCCGTGCTGATGGGCGATCCGTACCCAATCCTCGCGGCTGATCTGGCCCCGGGTTTCCTCGTCCAGAAAATGAGCCATGACGGTGCGGGCATTGAACGCCGCGTCGTATTCCGGCAGGGTCTCAACTTCAACAAATTTGATTCCACAGTTGTGGAGGGCGTGGTCGTAACCATACCGATGGGTTTTTTGCACGACGACCTCGTTCTTCAATCCGCTCATGTCCATCGGTATGTTGATGATCGCCTGGTCGTTTCCGCGCGTGACGCAAGCTGCGGTCCCCAGGGTAAGGGCGGAAGCCGCACCGGCGGTCACCAGCGCGCCCTCGCACTTGAGCCGGCGCGCCAGATACTCTCCCGACGCCCGCTGAAGTTCCTCAATGTTCACATGCTGATGAGCGGCGCGGGAAATCGCCGCCTGCACCTCGGGAGGCATAATGCAACCCGAAAGGACCGTGAAGGTCCCCGCCGCATTAATAAACGGAATTACGCCCAGCTTGCCGTAGTAGTCCTCGCCCATTTCCGCCGGGTGAGTTTTGGCCGGCGCCTTCGCCGAGGAGGCGCCCCACGCCATTGCTCCGCCCACCACAATGGCCTGACGAGTGCGGCCCAGAAATTTTCGCCGGTTCATAGATTTGGACATTGCAGCTCTCCTGCTGTAGCGGCGGGTTTATCCCGCCATTCATTCCTAGACCCAGAGCGCGACGTGGCGGCGTAAAGCCGCCCCTACGGGTGTTGTTTGACGGCGATGGCGGAAATCTCCACGCGGGCGTTGTTAACCAGTGCCGCCACCTGTACCGTGGTGCGCGCCGGGCGCGGCTCGGGCACGAGGGTCTTGTAGACCCGCGTCATTTCGGTGAAATCACCCATGTCGGCAAGGTAAACATTCACCGTAACCAAATCGGACATCTGATAGCCCGCGAGTGCCAGAATTTTCTTGATGTTCTCGAGCGCCGTCTGGGTCTCGGGGCCAATCCCTCCCGGCGCCAACTTTCCGTCCACCAATCCTTCCTGCCCGGACAGGTAGAGCGTGTTGCCTACCAGGAGTCCATTGCTAAAGGCCGGGCTGGGCGGGGTTCCAACGGGATTGAAGGCCCGCTTCTCAATATTACGACCGGGGCCGGCAAGCGTCAGGAGCGTAGCGGCGATGATGGCAAAGCCCAAAATTGCGATTTTTATGGCGCGGCGATTCATGTTCGAAATTCCTCCTCAAAAGTCTCAGTGCGAGGCGATGGTCGCTGCTAATGTCAAAACCATTTCGTCTCCGAACCTAATTCCGCGGGTAATTGTCGGCCTTCGCGGCAGGTGAATTGCCGGTAGTTGGCGTAGAGAAATACTGCTGGGGAGCTTTGGTCCATTCGACCATGCTCAATCCTGAGGGATCATAGAGAATTCTTCCCTCCCGGACGGTCATACGGGCAACGAGCTTGACGTTTCCATCCATACGGGCCCATCCATCATCGATGTAACTAAAGTGGCCATGCAACAGTTCCAGAACGGCCACATCCGCATCGCGCCCCACGGACAACGTCCCCACCAAATCCTGGCGGCGGATTTCCCTGGCGGGGTTGATCGTCAACCTCCGAATGATTTCCTGGAGCGGCACGCCCATGGCAAGGAACTTGGACATCACCTCCGTCATGCTGACGAAATTGACGTCATCGTTGTGCAGGTCCGTGGACATGGAATCCGGAATGAAGCCTTGTTTTACGGCGGGGACGGCGTTGCGGAACCAGAAACTGCCCGCCCCGTGCCCGACGTCAAATATCACGCCGCGCTCGCGTGCCTCGATCAGGATGGGATTGAGCTTGCCGTCAGGGAGCAAAACCGGAAATTGCTGCGCAAACACGTGGGTATGGATATCGCCCGGCCGCATCTTTTTCAGGATGAGGTCGGCGTAAGTCCGTTCTTCACGGGGCCAGAAGTCCACCATAACCGGCACGCCTGCCAAACGGCCACATTCCTCAGCCCGGTCCACTGCGGCCCACGGAGGATGTTCCGCGTCCCAGGGCTTGTCCGTCCAATAGTGCGCCGTCTTCACACCCACGAGGATACTCGGATACTTCTGAATGGTCTCGCGGCAGAGCTGAACATCCATTCGCCCCACGTCGTTCTCAGTTCCCCCCTCCATGCCATCGGCGACAATGTTAAGAAAGGCCAGCACCCGGACCTTGGCATGATCGATCACTTCCTGCTTTTCCCGAAGAAATGTGTCGCCGCCCGACGTCCCCGCGTCGACCAGGGTGGTGACTCCCGCCGTCAGTACGAAGTCCGCGGGAATTCCCATGGGAGCAGCGTGAACCTTGGCTTCCGGCGTAAACCAGTCCAAAGGAACTCCCCCCCGGCCGATATGAGCGTGAATATCAATCAGGCCCGGAGTGACGTACAGCCCGGAGACATTGACAACTTTCCCGGCTTCGCGGGCAGGAAGGTTTATGGCGACCGCCGCGATCTTCCCGCCGGAAATCCCCACGTCCATGATTCTGTCGAGACCACTCGCGGGGTCAATAACGTGGCCGCCTTTCAACAAGAGGTCGTAGTGCGGCGCCGGCGCTTTCACAGGAGGCTGCTGGCCGAGTGCCAGGGCAGACACTATACTAAATGCCAACAATGCTTTCGTCCCATATGACATGACACGGTCCATCTTTCCGAAGAATTATGTTTCGAACCTCATCGACAACCTGGAAGCCGGCGGGGCCGTCAAGTCGCGCACCCGCAGTTCGGTCTTCAGCACCACTTTCTCTTCCTCGCCGTCTGCCCCTTCGCTGAAGGACTTCATCCGGCGCAATAGCATCTGCATCGCCTGTCTGCCCATTTCCAACATGGGCTGTGCCACCGTGGTCAGCCGCGGGTTCACATTTTCCGCCCAATCGAAATCGTCAAACCCCAGGATGCTCACCCGCTCCGGACACGCTATGCTCAGTTCCCGCATGGCCCGCATCAGCCCCAGGGTCATCTGGTTACTGCAACTCAGGATGGCGGTGGGAGGCACGGGAAGTTGCAGGAGTCTGAGCCCGCAGTGGTAGCCGCTCTCCAACAGGAAATCCCCGCGCTGCAAATAATCATCGTGCAGGGGCAGGCCGGCTTGTTGCAAGGCCTTGCGAAAGCCCTCCAGCCGGTCCAGGCCGTTGGACAGGCTCAGCGTGCCGGTGATGATGGCAATCCGTTCGTGTCCCAATCCGATGAAATGCCGGGTGGCTTCGTAGGCCGCTCCCAGATTGTCCGCCACCACGGCGGAACCCCGGAAGCTGGGGGGGATGCGATCGATGAAAACCAGTGGAAACCGCCGGCGAATCAGGTGTTGCTCGGCGGTATGGGCGTTGGTGGGAATGATCAACGCGCCATCCGCCCGACGAGCAAAGAGCGTGTCGAGATTGGTGCGCTCGAGGACCGGGTCTTCATTGGAATCGCAGGAGATTACCGCATACCCATGAATCCGCGCCTCGCCCTCAATGCCCCGCATGACCCCGGTGAAAAACGTGTTGGCGACATCCGAAACGAGGACGCCAATGGTTTGGGTGCGGCGGACCTTCAGACTGCGCGCCACGTGGTCGGGATGATAGTCGAGCGCCTCCATGGCGGTGGCAACGCGCTGGGCAAGTCTGGGGCGGACCGTATCCACCCTATTGATGACTTTCGAGACCGTCCCCAGCGAAACCTCCGCCAGCTTTGCGACATCCCGAATGGTGGCCAAGACTGAACCTCGCTCCAAGGAGGTCTATTCACGAAGTGAAATGACCTCAAAGAAACTCCCTTATATCAAATCGAGATAGGCGTCTTCAAGAGGAAATATATCGTTTCCATTTTATTCAAAGCGTTTGGGAATGGAGGAAGCATAACTTGGGGAGATGTTCCTCATCCATGAAATGGCCAATTTTCTCGATAAACTGGGCCAGTTCTGACACGTCCCGAGTTCCAAAAGTTAAAATATGGGTTGTTAGGAGCACGACCATTCGGATATATGAAACGATCTTAATTGCCCTTGACAAGCAATTTACACCCTGCAATTTTGGGTCGGCCCGTTGGGAATTCATGGGAAGATATTCGCAAATTGCACCCGACCGGGAGAACCATCCGTGCAGAGACGCGATGTTCTGAAAGCGCTTCCTCAACCAATTGTCGGATTGGCGGAATTTGCTGGATTCGGGCAAGGAATTTGCGGGAGCGCAGCGACTCCACAGGACAATCCTCTGGTGGCACAGATTATGTCCCATAACGGAACCCCAACCCTACCTAAACCCGGCAGAGCGTGGATTTTCAGAAGATGAAACGGTTCAATACAGAGTATTTAGAGGTATGAGGAGTAGGGCTTCAGTGCGCGTTCTGGCCCGTGAGTAGTGACAAATAGTCCACAGATAAATAGCCCTGCTGAGAGGGGCTCCAAACCGAAAATTCCTAACGAGAGCCCTTTCAGGATTTGTGATTCACAATATATGAAACGATATCTATATTGCTTGACAAGACAAATCGCGCAACGATACTCTACCCCACGCGTTTTGGAAGTGCTGCAGGAAGTTGTGGGTGGCTGCTTCGTTGCTTGCCAAAGACTGCTGCAAATACACAGGAGATCCCTATGCAGAGGCGCGATGTTTTGAAGATGATTCCTTTATCCCTTGCCGGGATGACACACCTTGCCGGCGCTCCCAAGTCAAGCCCGGCGGACCCTACCGGCGCGGATGCCAAATCTCTGGTAGCCCAAATCAGGCCGTATAAGGGAACACCGACGCTCTTCCTCAACAATGAGCCGACCTTTGCCGGCATGTGCTGGGTTGACACTCCCACGGTGGAGGGTTGGAAGGACGCCGAGTACGCACGCGGGATTGCCAAAGCAGGGATCCACATCTATTCTTTCGATGCTGGAAAGGATTTCGAGTGGGTCGAACCCAAGGCGGGGCGCACTGACCCCTTCGATTTCTCCACCGTTGAAGCGCGCTACGGGAAAATCCTTGACGTTGATCCTCTTGCCCTGTTCCACCTGCGTTTGCATTTTGAATTCGAGCGAGGTGACTGGTGGCTGAAGGCCTTCCCGAACGAATGCGAGATTACCTCAGAAGGAAATCCCCAAAGCCAGTCGTTCGCCTCCGAGGTCTGGCGAAAGCAGGTCAACGATTTTCTCAACGCTTTCATCGCCCACCTCAAGCATACCGGGTTAATCGATCGAATTACCGCCTTTCAGCCGGGGGCCGGAGGCACCGGCGAATGGGTGAAGGGCGAGACGTCCATGTCCTGGCTCTGTGGGGATTATAGTGAGCCGATGCGGCGGCACTTCCGCTCCTGGCTCCGCCGCGAATATCACGACGACCCCGCCCGGTTGCAGGCAGCTTGGAATAGGCCCGCCGTCACTTTCGAGACGGCCGAAGTTCCACCGGCCGCAGAGCAACTTCAGGCCAAGCTCTACACCTTCCGCGATCCCGCGCAGGAACAGAACGTTATCGACTATTTCCGGTGTTTTGCGGACCTGAGCAGCGATCTGGTCATTGATTTCTGCCGGACGGTCAAGGAGGCGACGAACGGGGAAAAGTTGGCGGGAGCATTTTACGGTTATTTACTCGAAATGAACAATGGAGGCTTCCACGGCGAACGGCAGGAAAGCGATTACGCCACCTATTCGCGGAGCGGCCATCTGGGTTTGAGGAAAGTCTTCGAGTCGCCGTATGTGGACTTTCTGGTATCCCCATACGCCTATGGTTTTCGCGGCATCGGGGGTGATGCGGTGCCGGGACAACCCCCCGGGTCGGCTTGGCTGCACGGGAAGCTTCTCATCGTTGAAGACGATACCCGGACCCACATCAATCACGATGAGGAATACGCGCACGTGTACACCCTGTCGGACAGCGTCGCCATTCTTGAAAGGAATTTTGCGCGGGTGGTCACCCAGGGCATGGGCATGTGGTGGCTGTTTGAGTCGGTCAATCCCGCGAAAGAACCGGCCTTTGGGCCCTTACTCCAGAACTTTCACGGACTCGGCAATTTTCTCATTCAAACGGACCGCAAGCCGAACGCGGAAATCGCCGTGCTGTTGGACGAAGAGAGCTTCTTCTATGAAAACAATCGCATCAACCTGGATCTCCCCATGATCCTTCAACAGCAGTTTTGGGGATTGCCGCGATTGGGAGCTCCCTTCGATGTGTATCTCCTCCAGGATTTCATCGACGGCCGGATGAAGCCCTACAAGCTTTATATTTTCTTGAACGCCCTGCGCCTGGACCGCAACCGCCGGGAAGCCCTTAACAAGGAGCTGCGCAAGGACAGCCGCGTGGCGCTGTGGATATATGGGTCGGGTTACATCGAAGACGGGCCTTCGCTCGACCATATGCGCGAGCTGACCGGCTTCACGTTTGCCAAGCACATGCAGCCGTGGGGACCACAGATGCACATTCTCGATTACACGCACCCGATCACCGAGGGCCTGCCGCAGGACCTGGTGTGGGGCACCAACAACAAGTTGTGCCCGATCTTCTGCCTGGATGATCCCGAAGCCCGCGTGCTGGGGCAGGTGGTGTTCTCGCGGGGGAATTGCAAACCCGGTATGGGCGTGAAGGTCTTTCCTGAATGGACTTCGATTTACGTTGCCGCTCCCAATCTGCCGGCTCCCCTGTTGCGGGGAATCGCGGGCTTTGCCGGGGTCCATTTGTACAACCGGGAAGGGGATGTCCTCTATGCGAACCGGGACCTGCTGGGCGTCCATACAGTTTCGGGTGGAAGCAGGACCTTTCGTCTTCCCCGGAACGTCGAACAAGTCTATGACCTCTATAACCGCCGGACGATTGCCCGCGATGCGACCGAATTTCAAGCGCAGTTGCGACCTGCCTCGAGCTCGCTTTTCTACACGGGCCCCGCGGAACTGCTCGCCAGTTTCGTGGGGGCAACCCAATGATAAGCGAATTGTTTTGACCTGCCCAGAGAGGGCTCCTTCATAGAAGGTATACGTAGCTCCATTTCATTTGGGATGAAGCCGAATTTGCTCGTTGGGATTTCCCTCCTAAAGCTCCCGTTGAGAGGAAGCGTGTCGCGAAACCTCGATCCCTTTTTGAGGATTCGAACGCATACAATTTCCACCCCTTGCGAGTTGCAGTCATCGCCTTTCGCGAGTTGCAGTCATCGCCTTTCAATGTGAGTTCGTGCGGTGAATCAGCGCTTAGTGATCGGAAGTGATTGCCGGTGATCCCCCTTTCCCCCAACCCCTGTATTTTCAACCCAATGATCGGATGAGAGGCGGTAAAGAGCGTGTGATCCGGGTAGGCGCCTCCCCCGCGCGCGTACACTGTCTCTTTCCGGCGCTTTTTGGGTGGTTTCATATGGGATTTTATTTGGATGTGGGGCGGATCGGGGTGGCGGGCGGCGATGGATGTTTGTGCTCGCGCTGTCCCATCGCAATGCCCGCCGAGCGGCGCGTGTTCGGCCGGGGGCCCATCTGCCCCGGCCGGCCGCCGGTCCCCACGGGCGGCGGACCATGCTGCTCGCGGGGCAAGGCAACGGCCCGGGGGGATCCCCCTCCGGCCGCCGGCCTTGCGGCAATCCAGCGCGCGCTCTCCCGCCGGGGCTTGCCGGAATTCTTGCCCGCCGCTGGGCAGTGCGCTACGGAGTGAATATGGCTGACCTTCTCTTTGGCCTGGAAACCGAATATGCCATCGCCGGCCTGGCGCCATCGGGTCCGCTTGACCGCAGTCTGATTCTGCACTGGCTCATGGAGTTCGCCCGCAAGCAGCTTCGCGGCCTGCCCGGCCTTGATTCCAATGGAAGCATTTATCTTCCCAACGGCTCCAAGTTCTATGCTGACTGTGGCGAGCATCCGGAATTTTGCACCCCAGAGGTCGCGAACCCGTGGGACGCAGTGCGCTACACCCAGGCAGGGCACAGGATTCTTGCCGGCCTGCTTTCGTCGGTCGGCTCCGCGCAAATGCCGGGGGCCGAACTCATGTGCTTCCGCACCAACGTAGACTACAGTGGGAGCAAAGCGACATGGGGTTGCCACGAGTCCTATCTGCACCGCAAGCCTCTTGAAACGCTCCAGCCGCGCGTCCTTCCGCACCTCGTATCGCGCCTGGTTTACGCCGGGGCAGGGGGCTTCAATCCTCTCTCCCCGGGGCTGGAATTCACGCTTTCCCCCCGGGTGGCGCATCTTCAGCACGTCGTTTCCGGGAACTCGACGAGCGAGCGGGGGATATGGCACACCAAGTCCGAGCCGCTTTGCTCGGGACACCGCCGCCTCCACGTCCTCTGCGGGGATAGCCTCTGTTCCGAGTCTGGGGCCTTCCTCAAATTGGGCGCCACCGCCCTGGTCGTGGCCATGGCGGACGCGGGGCTGGCTCCGGGCAGTGCGGTTCAATTGGCGGCGCCGCTCGTGGCCATGCAAATGGTGGCGGGAGATGTGACCTGCAAAAAGCCGCTCCGCATGGCCGACGGGAGCAGCCAGACCGCCCTGGCTATCCAACGCCTCTACCTGGAACTGGCGGAGGCCCACGTGGGCGCCCGGTTCATGCCGGCGTGGGCAGGCAAGTTTTGCCCTCGGTGGCGGGCCGTGCTCGACCAGCTTGAACAGGGGCCGGGTTCCGTCGCGGCGACGCTCGACTGGGGGATCAAGCTGGCGCTCTATTCCCAACAGGCCCGGCGCATGGGAATTCGCTGGGATGCCTTGCCTTTTCTCAACCAGGTGATTGCCCGCCTGGCTGCCGCGCTTGAAAACGGCGCCAACGGCGAGAATGCTCTGCCCCTGGAGGTGGCCCTGGGGCCGGCCAGCCCGATCCCCCGGAAGGTTGCCTTCGTCGATCCACTCCTGCGCTCCCACGGCCTCCAACGGCAGGACCTCCTAACCCTCCTGGGTGCCCGGCAAAGATTTTTCGAAATCGACACACGCTTTGGCCAACTCGGTCCCCAAGGCATATTTCAGGCGCTCGACCTCGCCGGGGTGCTGAAGCACCGGGTCAGCGGCGTGGACAACATCGAGCAGGCGCTGGCTGAACCGCCCGCGTCCGGCCGGGCGCGGGTCCGCGGACAAGTTATTCAGCGATTGGCCGGCACAGCGCATTGCGTATGCGACTGGCAGCACATTGTCAATTTCCAGGAAGGGCGGATTCTGGACCTCTCCGATCCGTTCATCGGTGAGGAGTCGTGGCGGCCGTTGACTGCTGCGGACAAAAACTCCCTGCAAGTGGGTGGGGGATTTTTCCATATTGAATCCGACCCCGAGTTTGCCGCGCGCCAAAGCGGCCTCTCGCGAAGGCAAGCGGCCTTGCATGGATATCTCAGCGGTGACTACGGAGCGGCGGTGGCCATCCTTCTCGGGCTATTGCAGGAGGATTTCGAGCTCCCGAGCACCCTCTGCCACCTTGCCCGCGCCCTGATGATGATGGATCGGGAAGGGGAAGCCCGCGAGCGGATCACCCAGGCACAGGCCATTCTTGCCCAGGCGGATGCCTATATGGTCCCGCGCATCCTGTTCTTCCACTGTCTGTTCACGATGTTCGATGGAGCTGGCATCACCCACATTGTCAGGGATATCCAGCTTGCCCTTGGTGTTCCGGGCGCCGACCATGATTGGACGATCCTGCCGATGCTCGACCACCTGCGCCCGCGATTAGGCGAAACGAACTATCAATTCCTGAAAGCCTTGGGGGAGGCGTTGAGTGATGCCGCGGCCCTGCCTCGCCTATCCGCGTTTGCTCAATGGCGCGACGCAGAAGCGGCTTCCTTTGATCGTGGGAGCGGGGCAGCGGAAAGGCAGAGCGGGAGGCGGAGGCGGGCATCGGCGGGGGGCTGATGTGACCGGAAGTGATCCCCTTAGTGATCGCCCCGGTGTTATCTCGTGTGTTCTCTCTCCGTCGTCCTGAGGGAGGGCTGCCGGGGGCCGAGTGATCGAAAAGGTTCGTGATACCGTCTTTTTTTCGCAGATTTTTTTCGAAAAAAAACAGCAGGAGGAAGCCTATGGCGCATATGTGGACGAAATCCGCCGCAGGTTGGGAAGCTCGGAAGCTCGACCCCAAGCTCTACGATCTCGATTCCCTGTCAATCGCGCAAGCCGGGGAGTCAATCGCGGGGGCCGCCGGCGCGCCGGGTACCCGGCGGCTTCTTGCCGCCGTGGGGGGAACCAGGACTTGGGTCCTGGCGGCTTCCCCCGACGCGGAGATCCGGGTCAACGGCCGCACCCTGCTGGCAGGATTGTCGGTGCTCTGCGACCGCGATGAGATCCGCGTCGGGACGGGCGTCCAGTACTTCTTCTCGTCGGAGGACCTTGCAAGCATCGAAGAGTTTCCGGCCCAGGAACGGACGACCCACTGCGGCCGCTGCCGTCAGCCGATCAAAGCGGGCTCGCCGGCGGTGCGCTGTCCGCAGTGTAACGTCTGGTACAACCAGTCGGCCGAACTCCCGTGCTGGACCTATTCCGACAAATGCGCCTATTGCGGTCATCCCACATCTCTTGAGGCCGGTTTTTCGTGGGTTCCCGAGGAGTAAATAATGAAGACGGGTCAACACATCGTCGTGGCCGGGTTGGGCAATACCGGCGCCTTCGTGGCTCTGCTCCTGGCCCGCATGCCCGGGGTCGCGCGGCTCATCCTCGTCGATCCCGATACATATACCGAGTCCAACATCATGGCGCAAAACATCGACAGCTCGGATATTGGCCAGCCTAAGGTGTTGGCCCAAGCCGCAAAACTCCGGCGCATCAATCCCGAGCTCGAGGTGGTCGCCATGCAAGCGCGTATTGAGGACATCCCGCGCGGCCTTTTGCTTTGCGCCCTGATCGTGAGCTGTCTGGACAGCCGAGTCGCTCGCCAGTATGTGAATGAACTCGCCTATCGCCTCGGCATCCCGTGGGTCGACTGTGGTGTGCTGGGCAGTCAGAACCTGGCCCGCGTCAACGCCTATATCCCTGAGCCGCTGGCGCCGTGTCTGGAATGCCCCTGGAGCGAGGCCGAGTATGCGGCGCTGGAGCAGGAGTTCCTTTGCGCGGCGGGAAGCGGCCCCGCCTCCCCCACCATGGCCTCTGCGGCGCTGGGCGCCTTGGCGGCGGCGCTCACGGCCATCGAAATCGGCAAGTTCCTGGCGGGCGACCTCGCCAATTCGCTCGTATCCAGGCAGTTGGTGGTGGATGCGCAGCACCACGTTCTGCAAGTCACGTCGGGCCGGAGAAATCCTGCCTGTTTATTCGATCACCGCACCTGGGTTATCGAGCCCTGGCATTGCCGGCCTGACCGCACCACGGTCGAGGCTGCCTTGCGCGACCTCGGCAGCCTGCAGATTGAGGGGCACCGTTTCGTTGGCGGTTTGGTGTGCCCCGGCTGCGGCCGGCAAGAAAGTTCATTTCATCTCAACCGTCCGCTCATGCGCTGCGCCCAGTGCGGTCGCCGCATGGTGACCCCCGGGTTCGGCGCGCGGGAGCGGCTAGACTCCAGCCTGCCCGAAGAATATCGCTCCCTTTCGCTGGCGGAGATCGGAGTCCGCGCCGGCGACCTGGTCACGGCCGGCGCCCGGCACTACCAAATCATGGAGGTATCATGAACACAGACCCTCTGGGCATCGATGATCCCGTCTATCGGGGCTTCATGGAACGCCAAGCGGCCGAAGGCCTGGCCTTGGCCGAGGAGAGCGACTTGCTCGACCTGCACATTCCTGAATTCTGTCCGCCCCACTTCGTTGCCGAGTACCACTGCACCGGACTCGTGCGCGAAGGGGACGGGGAGATCAAGGAGGCCAACCACTTTGAGGTGGGAATTTGGATGCCACCGGACTACCTGCGGAAGGCCAACACGTTCGAATCGTTGCGGATTTTTACCCCCAACAATTGGCATCCCAACATCAGCCGCGAGCACCCGTTGATTTGCATCGGACGGCTCGCCCCCGGTACGACTTTGGTGGATATCTTGTTTCAAGCATTCGAAATACTTACTTATCAACGCTATAACCCACGAGAGGATGATAGCCTGAACAAGGCCGCCTGCGCCTGGGCACGGGAAAATCAGCACCGCTTTCCCATCGACCGTCGCCCTCTCAAGCGCCGCCGTTTGCTGAACCTGGAGGTGAAATCGGCATGAGCCTCGCGAGTGAACCGGTTGCGACCGCTTTTCGTGTGCTCGGCAAATGCTCCTCCAAGGTGGAGCCGGCGGGGCCCTGGCGCTGGCTCTGCCTCGTGCAGAACGGCGCGCGGCTGTCCCTGGCCGCCTCGGTCGAGGAAAACTTCCTCCACCTCGCGGGACACCCGGAAACGCCCGGCGCGTCCGCGCTCCGGCTGGAGGGCGCCCTGCGGGTAAATGCCTCGCTGGCCGGGGGGGTTAAATTCGTTCTGGATGCGGCGGGCGGCGGCCTTCTGGTGTGCGCCGAGCTCGTGCTCCTCGACGAGACGCAGATGCTCGCGCGGCTCCCCTGGGTGCTCGCGGGATTTCATCAAGCCTATTCCCGGTTGCAGGCCCTTGATTCCCGCCTTGACGTCGTGGCCACGCGGGGGAACGGGGCCGACGGGGGCCCCCTCGCCGAACTCCTGCGCGAGACCCCGTGGTCCTTCACGGAACGCGGACCCAACGATTTTGCCGCCCCCCTCGAGGCCGACGGTGCTCCTCCCGCCCGCATCACGGCGAATGAACTGGGGGTCGAGTTCACGCTCGACCTGCTGCGCGGTGCCCCGGCGGCGGAAGCGGCGCGGCGGGCACTGGCCGTCTTCCTGCTGACCGCCGGCAGCCGCCTGCGCCTGGTGCGCCCGTTCGCCGTGGAAGATTCGGAGGGGCAGACGACGTTCGGTTTCCAGGTGTGCCTTCCGGCGGCCCCCGCCGCGGAGGAAATCGACCATGCGCTTGGCGCTTTATCGGCCGCGTACCAGGTGTGCGCGCGGGAAACAAGTGTGCTGTCTGATGAGGCGGTGGCCAGGTGCTACCTGTCCGTCCGCTCCATTCCATTAACCCCTAACCACGAAAACGAAAAGGAGACGAATTTTTATGGGTAAACCTGAAACCTCACCCGAACTCGCTCTGGAAGTGAGCGATGTGTCGGGCCAGAAAGTCTTTGCCGTATCCAACGCACCCGCCGACGGCACTGTCGGCGAGCTGGTGCACGAACTTCTTGGCAAGATGAACCTGCCCCGCAATGACGCCGGCGGGGCGCCCCTGACCTATCAAGCGAGGCTAGAACGCGAGGGGCGGCACCTCAACGCTTCCGAACGCATCGGCCAAGCCCTGGAGAGCGGCGACCGCCTCACGCTGCAACCCAATATCGATGCGGGGGGGGGCCGCTAAGCAGACCCCCACGGAGACTCCGATGCTCACTTTTCCCTTCCGCTTCGCAGTCGCCCTGTTTCGCAAGGACGGTTCGTACCTGGGCACCGTTCCCGCCGAGCGCGACTGGGAACCTGTCCTGGAATGGACGCGCTTCAACTTTCAGCGCCTGGGGGAACTGCCCCTCGACGACGGCCAGGGAAGCGCGTCCGTCCTTCCTCTTTGGGAGCGCACGGTGGGAGAACCCTACTGCCGGGGCTACCGGGTGGAGATCACGCGGGAACGCCAGCGGCCGGTCAACGCCGACTTTCCCACCACCCATTTTGCCGAGATCGCCAGTGCGGCGGCTTCGGCCTTTGTGGAACGCCAGATGCTGCGCGAAGGCGAATCCTACACCTATCTCCTGGTGGCTCACCCGGCGCCGGAAGAGCGGCCGGCGCCGGGCGGTCTCACCGTCACCAATGCCTCGCCGCGTCTGCCGGTGCGCGATGCTCCGCTCCGTTCCCTGCGGGAAAGGTCCAAGCCCTCCGGGGTGGTCGACTATGACGATATGCCGGTGTTTGTCTCCCCCCAGGTACTGCGGGAGGCGGCCGAGCGCACCGCCGCCGAGCGCGGCATCGAGACAGGGGGGGTTCTGATTGGCAACCTGTGGCGCGACCGGATGGCCGGGGAGATTTTCGCGGAAGTCTCCGCCCAGATCCCCGCCGCGCACACCAGCGGCACACAGGTGAAACTGACCTTCACCGCCCAGACGTGGGCGGCGGCGGAGGCCGCGCTGCGGCTGCGGGGGCGTGGGGAAATCTACCTAGGCTACTGGCATTCGCATCCGGTTCGTACATGGTGCCAGGCCCGGGAGTGTACCCCGGAAAAGCAGAAGACCTGCCGCCTGGCGAAAGACTTCTTTTCCCCGGACGACGAGGCGGTCATGCGCGCTGCCTTTCCGCGCGCCTACAACATTGCCCTCGTGGCCAACGACACCGCCTTTACCGATCTGACCTTCAGTATGTTCGGCAATCGCGAGGGATTAATTCAACCGCGGGGATTCTTTATTTTGGAGGATTAAATTTATGGCTCGTAAAGCACCCGAGGCGAATGAAATCGCCAGCCGCATCATGGAATACATCACCCACGTCCAGGAAGGCGCCATGCCGCCGGCCGACCTCTTTGCCGCCCTCGCCCAACTGCGCGAGACCGGCCCGGAAGGCGCGGCGATGATCGAGCGTGTGCTGATGGAGATCATCGAACACCAGCACGGAACCCTCGCCTCTCTCCAGGAGAATCATGAGAAGTTGCGGGTGCTCATCAAAGCCCTCACCGCCCCCCCGTTCTTTCCGGCGGTGTTCCTGGCCGCCTCGAACACTCCGCAAATGCAAGGCGCGCTTGTCCAAACCGACACGGAACGCCGGGTTGTGGAGGTGGGCGAAGACATCCCGCTCGGCGAGCTGACTCCCGGCGACGAGGTCTTCCTTACGCACGAGCGCAACTGCCTTCTGGCGAAATCAGAGACCCCATGCTTTTTGACGGGGGAGGTCGCCACGTACAGCCGCAGTATGGGCGATGGCCGCCTGGTACTGCGCGCCCGGGAGGAGGAATTGGTGGTTCTGCCCACGGCTGCCCTGCGCACGGCGACCCTGAAGGCGGGGGAAGGCGTACGCTTCAGCCGGTCCATGGGGCTGGCCTTCGAGAGGATTGAACCCTCGAAGGGGGAGGAGTACTTCCTGGAGGAAACCCCCAACGATTCGTTCGAGGAGATCGGGGGCCTCGACCGCGAGATCGACATGCTCAAGCGCGTGCTGACCTTGCATCTGTTCCATGAGGACGCGGCCGGCCGGTATAAACTGCGCCGCAAAAGGGCGGTGTTGATGGAGGGGCCGCCGGGCAATGGCAAGACCAAGGTGGCACGCGCCACCTGCGCGTGGCTGGGAAGCTTGTCGCCGGGCGGGCGCGCGCGCTTCATCAACGTCAAGCCGGGCGCCCTCAACAGCATGTGGTTCGGGGCCACCGAGCAGCGCTATCGCGATATCTTCCGGGTGGCGCGGGAGGCCGCGGCGGCGGAACCGGACGTGCCCGTCGTCATGTTCTGGGATGAAATTGATGCCATCGGCTGTACCCCAGGCGAATCGATCAACCGTATTGATGACCGCATGTTGAATTGCTTTAAGGCGGAGTTGAACGGTCTGGAGGAACGGGGCAATATCGTCATCCTGTCCGCCACCAACCGACGCGACGCACTCGATCCCGCCCTGGCGAGACCCGGGCGGCTGGGAGACCTGGTCTTACATTTCCCGCAGCCCAACCGCCGGGCCGCGCGCTCCATTCTCAGCCGGCACATGCCGGTCGACATTCCCTATGCCGCGAACGGGGAAGGTCCGGCGGCAGCCCGCGAAGCCCTGTTGGACCTGGCGGTGGGACAGATCTTTGCCCAGAACAGCGATACGGAGCTGGCCAAGCTGACCCTGCGCGACGGCAAGCAGCGCGTGGTGCGGGCCGCCGACCTGGTGAGTGGCGCGCATCTGGAAGCGATTGCCCAAGCTTCCATCGAGCGCGCTTGCGTGCGCGAGGCGGAAGGCGGACCGCAGGGGGTGACCTCCGCCGACATGGACGCCGCCATCGCCGACTTCTTCTACGTGACGCCGCGCGCCCTTACCCCCCGCAATGCCCGGAATTACCTGCACGATTTGCCTCAGGACGTTGACGTGGTCAGGGTCGATCTGCCGGAACGCAAAGTTCGTCATCCGCACCGGTACCGTGTGGAGGCGGCCTGATATGGCGAAACATCCGGCATCGGATTCCCACGCCGGCGCCCTGCCCAAGCTGTGTGGCGCCGACATTGAGCTGGGTAATTTCATCGTGGGGCTGGAGCAGACCCAGAGCACTGGCTACCAGGCCTCGCGGGCCCTGCTGATGGAAATCAGCGGCCTGCCCCTCCGCCATTATGGCTATTCTGGAAGCAGCTATGACGTAAACGGATATTACTCCAGCGGCTATGCTTCCAACAGCTATGGCGGAACCTCCTCTGGTGGAAACGGCCACGGCGGAAAGGGATCCTACGGGTATGGGTCATCATCGTTCTCCACCACCCTTGCCACGGAGGGGACCCGTGGCGCGGGAGCCTGTGGCTCCGCCGCCCTGCCGGCATACAATCCGCAGGACGTCAACCGTCGTTTTCTTACCAGCAACGGGGGCTGCGCCTACATCGACCTCGATCATGTCGAACTCTGCCTGCCGGAAGTTCTCTCCGCTTTTGATCACGTGGCGGCCTGGCACGGCATGCTGCGAATCATGCGAACCGCCCTCGAGGCCGCCAACGAGGCCCAACCCGCCGGCCAGCGCATCCAGGTGCTGGTAAACAACAGCGATGGGCAGGGTAATTCCTACGGCAGCCATCTCAATTTCCTGATCGGGCGGCGGACATTTGACAACTTGTTCTACCGCAAAGCGCACTACCTTCAGTTCCTGGCCTCGTTCCAGGTTTCCAGTATTCTGCTGACCGGGCAAGGCAAGGTGGGCGCGGAGAATGGCCGGCCTTCCACGCCCTACCAGATCAGCCAGCGCGCGGATTTTTGCGCGACCTTGCAAGGTGTGCAGACCACTTACGACCGGCCCATCGTCAACTCGCGGGATGAACATCTTTGCGGCCGGGCCCGGTTGAGCGATCCTGCCGCTCCGGCGCGCCTGCACGTTATTTTTTTCGATAGCGCGCTCGCGCACGGTTCCGCGCTGTTTCGCGTGGGGCCGATGCAGCTCATTCTGACCCTGATCGAACTGGGCCTGGTCAATTCGCGCCTCATTCTCGACGATCCCCTGGATGCCCTCCTCGCCTACAGCCACGATCCCACGCTCCAGGCGCGCGCCGAACTGATTTCGGGGGAGCGCCTCACCGCCCTCGACCTGCAGAGCGCCTACCTGGAGGAAGTCGAGCGTTACGCCGCCCAAGGGGTTTTCGAAGGCATCGTGCCGCGCGCCGGGGAGATCATTGCGCTGTGGCGGGACACCCTGGAAAAACTGGCGGCGGGTAATTGGAGGGCGGTGGCGCCGCGTCTCGACTGGATGATGAAGTTGATGGCGATCGAGCGGACACTGGACGAGCGGCCCGAACTCACCTGGGATTCTCCCGAAATCAAGGTCATTGATCACCTCTATTCCAGTCTCGACACCGATGGCCTGTATTGGGCGTATGAGGCCAGTGGCTTTGCCGAACAGTGGGTGACACCGGAGCGCATTGACCACTTCACCGCCCATCCTCCGGCCGACACGCGGGCTTACACAAGGGCGATGCTGCTGCGCCGCGCCGGCTCCGATCGTGTGGTCAGCGTCGATTGGGACACGATGACCTTCAAGCTGCGCGGCCGGTACAACTGGCCGGCGTACCGGACTTTGGATTTGGCCGATCCCCTCGCCGCGACCCAGGCCGAGACGCAGTCGATTTTTGCCCGCCACGAGGATTTCGAGGACCTGGTCGAGGCGCTGGATGCCCACCTTACCCGTGAAGTCCAGCCCTTGCCTGCCCGCAGAGCAAACTGAAAAGGAGATAACAACCATGCGATTCCTGCAACGATTCGATGATCAACAACAGCGCCAGGCGCCGGGCAATGGGGGCCCCGCTTCCCCCGACCCGTTACAGCAGGCACGCGCGGAGGGAGACCGCCTGCTCGCCGCCGGCGATGAAGCCATGCAACGGGCCCTGGGCAACGGCAACTCCGAGGCGTTCCTGCGCGCCAGCGTCCAGCATAGCGGAGAGTAAGCATGGCCGAATGTCTGTTGGGTGTCGAGACCGAGTACGCCATCAATGGCATGCGGGATGAGGAGATGGTCGATCGCGAGTTCATCGTCCGCCGTCTGCTGGAGTTGGCGCGCTCCAGCCTGCCGCATCTTCGGGACGGCAGCTCCTCGGGCGTATTTTTGGAGAACGCGGCCCGCCTTTACATCGACTGTGGCCTGCACATGGAGTACGCCACGCCCGAGTGCCCGAACCCCTGGGATGCCGTGCGCTACGTCGAAGCGGGGCACCGCACCCTGCTGGAGCTGATTGAGAAATTCGCCAGGTGGCGGCGGGGGGAAGAGGAGACGGCGTGCTTTCGCGTCAACGTGGATTACTCCGGCACGGGCAACACGTGGGGATGTCACGAGTCCTACTTGCACAGAATGCCCCCCGAAGATTTGCCGCCCCACCTGATCCCCCACCTGGTGAGCCGCATCATCTACACGGGGGCGGGAGGGTTCCAGCCCCGATCCGGCGGCCTGGGGTTTACCTTGAGCCCGCGCGCCGCGCTGATGGAACGGACCCTGTCCTCAGACTCCACGGGGTCGCGGGGAATTTTTCATACCAAAGACGAACCTCTCTGCACCGGCTACCACCGCCTCCATGTCCTGTGCGGAGAGAGCCTCTGCTCGCAACGGGCCATGTTCGTAAAATTTGGCGCTACCAGCCTGGTGGTGGCCATGGCCGAAGCCGGCTTGTGCCCGGGCAGAGACGTGCAACTGGTGGCGCCGCTCGAGGCCCTGCGGGTGGTGGCTGGAGATCCCAGGTGCAGGAAGACTTTGCGCGTCAAAGGCTCTCCGGGGATGACCGCCATCGACATCCAGCGGCACTATCTGGCCATGGCGGAAGCCCATGTTGACGAGCCCTTCATGCCCCCCTGGGCCCGGGCGGTCTGCGAGCGGTGGCGCCGCCTGCTCGACCTGCTGGAAAGCGGCCCCGAGGCGGTCAGCAGGGTGCTCGACTGGGGCATCAAGCTGGCGCTGTATGCTCACCATGCTTCTGCCCGCGGCCTCAACTGGGAACGTCTGCCCTTCTGGGCGGAGGTCATTGACCGCCACCATCACGCGGTGGAACTGCCTGCTGGCGATGGTCAGATTCCTCCGGACCTGGCGCTGGAACCCGGGGAGACTCCTGCTCCCGGCACCGATCCCGAACTCGACGCCTTGCTGGAGAGGAAAGGGTTGGAGTGGGATGAACTCCGGCGGGTCCAGGCCTGCCGCGCTGAGTTTCTGGAAATAGACACGCGTTTCGGACAACTCGGCCCGCGCGGCGTGTTCACCCTGCTGGACAACGCTGGGGTTCTCGATCACCGCGTCCCCGGCGTCGACAATATCGAGCATGCCCTGGGGAATCCGCCATCTTCCGGGCGCGCCAAATTGCGGGGCGCGGTGCTCCGGCGGGTGGCGGGGGACAAAGATGGGGACTGGTATTGTGATTGGCAGCGAATCTATAGCAACAAGCATGCCCGGCTGCTCGACTTGTCGGACCCTTTCGCGCAGGTGGAAACGTGGTATGACGCTCCCCCACGGGGGCGTCAAAGCCGGTTTGACCAGCTCGACGATGCTCCATTCTGAGGGTCTCGGCCAGATACACCCTGCCACCCCGCTGGCGGATGGCGGCAAGAAGGTTTCCGATGGCCAATGAATCCACTCTCCATCCCGCTCTGGAGGCGAAGCTGAAACGCCTGCGCCTGCGGCTCGAAATGGCGGACCCCGACACGCTGGTGCTCAAGAACGTTCCGGCCAACCACCAATGGTTCAACAAACCCCGAACCAACTTGCTGATCAAACGCGCCACCCAAAGCATGCCTTGCGTGGTGTGCGTGGACGACGATCTCGAGTACGAGGGGAGGGATCCCGCACTGGCCCAAGCTTTCGCCGCCGGCTCCTCCAGCAGGGTTGGCGCGTCCTGACCTTCGGCGGTGGCCTGCACGGAGATCTGACGGGGGCGCTCGATTATGCCCTCGATTTTTTGGGGGCTGACCTTGATCCCGAAAAGTCCTCACCGGCGGCGGTCCCCCCCGGTAAAGGGTTGCTGGCGGCCTGGGCGGACAATTTGACCGAGGCCGTTGCCGACGGCCAGACGTCTCCGACGCTTTGCCGGGATGAACAAGTCGAGCAGGTTGCGGTTTGCGCGCTCACCTGGCAGGGGCGCATGCCGCTTATCCTGGGCGCGCCCGGCACGGGCAAGACCAACCTTCTGCACGGGGTGGCGAGCTTGCTGGCGCGGCGCGAGCGCCAGGTCCTGGCAGTGAACACGGGCGCCCTGATGGCCGGCACGCTTTTTGAGAGTGAGCGCGAAGCGTTGCTCATGTCGCTGCTCCGGGAGGCGGAGGCGGTGGGCGTCATCCTGGCGCTCGAACAGGCCGAGTGGGCGGTCATCGGCGTGCCCCGCGGTCCCCTCCTGCTGCGCGAGGCTTTGGATCGCGGGACGAGGCTGGCGGCAACATCTTCGGCGGATCATGCCTCCCGATTCAACGTTTATCCCCTGGCCTCAAGGCTCGAAACGATACCTCTCAGCGAACTGTGCGCGGCGGACTCGTGCCGCGTCCTGGAAGCGCTGCGCCCCTTCCTCTTGAGCCATCATGGCGTCGAGATCGGTGCCGAGGTCGAGCGCGCCGTGGTGGAGCGCTCACGACCCATGCCCGGCCTGCTGCCGGGTAAGGCCGTGGGATTGCTCGACTCCGCCGCCGCGCACGCCCGTCTTACCGGAAGCGCCGCGGTCACCTTGATGGACGTGTACCTAGCCGCCTCCCGCATGCTGGGGGAGGGCGCGTAACGCGGATTGCAAGTGGACTCGGAATTCCGCCCGCAAGGGGGGGATGCGGAGCGTGGCGCCCAGGCCTTCCTACTCAGGTTTGGAAAGTTTGCCCTTCCCGGAAGGGGGTTCGCCCTGCCTGCGGGACTTGTACGCCAGGCGGACCCCCTTCACGTCATGGGTTTGGATCAGCCGGTCATCGTACTTGGCGTCGTGAAGCGCCTTCCTGATGAGGTGGACCATGTGATTGACGTAGGCCCTGCGGATGGGCTTAGTGGCGCGCTTCTCCAGGTAGGCAATGATGTCCGTCCGCGACCGCCAGCCCACCAGCGCGTCCCGGCCGCTGGGGTCTTTGTCGCCGGTAGCCAGGAACTCGAACACCTCCGCCAGGCGCGGCCTCAGCCTTACGGGTTTGCCGCCATCGATTACGAATAGGATGTAGCCATTGGGGTTTCGACGAATCGTCAGGTTGTGAGCCACGGGAATCTTATCCTCCTCCACGATTTCCTCGGTGGCGGCTTTGGCCTCCGGCACGATGAGCATGAGAAATTCTTTGGCCTTATTGAGATTTTCGCCTACCCGGTCAAGATCTTCGCCTAGCCGTTCAACTTGATCCTCGATGTGGCTTATGCGGCGCATGAGGGCGCTCGCCAGGGTCGCAGTGGTGATTCCCGGGGGGGCTGGGGGCTCGCTCTTTCCCATGGTCTCCACTCCTGCGGAAACTCTACAAACCGCACATCGCATCGGCCCGGCAGCGGGCCAATGCCGCACGACTAAACGCGGGGCGCCATCACTTGCCTTTCCTCAGCTTGCCTAGCGTGTACGGCCCATTCGCGGCTGTCCACCGTGAGAAGCGGGCAAATGGCCGAGTTGTCGCCAGAAACTGCTCGGTTGAGTATTGGCCGCCTCCTCCTCCGCGAGGAGCAAGCAGGAAGACTATACCGAAACCAAGGGAAAGTTGCAAGTAATATTTTATGCTAGCAATCAAATATTCATATATTCCATTCAGCCTATTCCCTGGAATAATTCATTTGAAAGATTTAATATCTCAGCTAGACTATGGTGGGAGGTATCTTCAAATGCCCGACGCCAATGAAACGTCCATCGACGCCCTTTCGGTCGCCTATCTGGCCGCCCAAGGCAAGACGCAAATCGAGATTTCCCGGATTTTGGGCCTCAGTCAATCCGTGGTATCGAGGCATTACAGCGCCGTAAAGGATAAGTACATCAAGACGGTTTTCCTTGAGGATCAGGTGAAGCCCGACACATTGCAGGAAATTCAGCGGCGGACCTCCGGTCATGGCCTTCAGGACCGGCTCCAAAAGCTGGCCTGGAAGCATGGCCAGGAAGGCCCCCAGGTGCATTCGGTTTTCCTGCCCGAGGATCACCAAGGCAACCCTAATTTCGAGATGTTTGCTCCGCGCGCCGCGCCGTTTGTTTATAATTTGTTGAAGCAGGCCAGAAAGACGGTGGGAGTTGCCTGGGGAAGTACTCTCTGGCATACGACCCAGCACCTCCGCACGTTTGTGGAAGCGCCCTGGCGGAAGGACTTACCCATCGAATTCATCCCTCTTTGCGGTGACCCGCTGGTGGACTCCCTGGTGGCCAAGCGCTATGCGGATCGGACCTCATCACGGATCGCGAGCGAGTTGAGCAAAATCGTAAATGGCGACGAACTTCGCTCGGTGTGGCTGGGATTGGTGCCGGCGTACATTCCCCGCACGTTTGACAAATACCAGAGAGAAGTCATTGACCGCTTCATCGATCTCAGTCCCCACTACGGGAGAATTTTCGGTCCCCGGGATGGCAGCACACCCGCCGAACGGCCGCTCGCGGAAGATCTGGATATGATCCTGACGGCGGCGGGTTCTTCCGAGTACCCGGTCGGGTTTGGAAAAGGCCGGCTTCTCCAACTCGAGGACAGCGAGGCGAGGGAACTGGGCAAGCATATTCACGGCGATATTGGGGGCGTCCTGGTTCCGAAGACCGATCCGGGCCCCGAGAGCACCGCCTCCGGCCGCCAGCTCGTCAAGGAGTTGACCGACCTCTGGACGGGGTTGAGAATGGTCCACCTGAAGACTTGCGCCCGGCTGGCCTTTGCCGATCGTGGGGATCAGGGAAGAAGGCCAGGAGTAACCCTGCTGGGTTATCGAGACGACCTGGCGGATGTTGTTTGTCAAGCCGTGCAAGAAGGTGTGGTCAACCATCTGATTGTGGGATCCCCGCTGGAAGCTGCCATCATGAAGAAACTTGCCCCTTGAGTGGGCCATCAGACCAACCTTCACCACCGAGGCACTGAGGCGCAGAGCAACGCTCTGCGCCTCGGTCGATCGATGCGCGTTGATGCCAACGGCGCAGCGTTTCACCCTGCGCCAGCCAGCCGCAACACGTCATTTCAGTCTGAGTTCAATCCCCCATGGCGTACCGCAGAGTAATTTTTCTCGGAGAAAAATGACTCTGCATTGCAAGGTCGTAAATTCTTGTTTTTTTGGCAAGCTTTTCAGGCTGCCAGCAGAGCGAAATCGGTTTGGCGAAATTTTAAGGCGGTATTCATAACCTGTTGGCCTTTCTGCGTGGGGCGGTAATAGTAAGTTCGTCCGACGCGATGGATCAATCCGTGAGCGCAGAGCAAGCGCAACTGCCGAGTGGTGCGAGCGGCGGCGCGACGGCGGTGCGCGGAGTCGTTGGGAGGAGAAGGGGATAGCCCCTCTCGCAGATCGCGGTTGCGAACGCCTTGCAGGTGGAATTCCCCGCGCAAGATGGTGGCAAACAAGCCGCTCTCTTGCGGGCTGATGGGCCGCAGGGCGCGATAAGGTCGCGGGGTCTTTACCGGCTGACTGACCGGATCGAGAATGCGATGGGCGGGTTGAGACTCGCCCACCACCGCCAAGGCTTGCAGATAACGGGCATTGGCGCCGCGGCTCAATTCCACGCGCCGACGCAGGTCCACGATGCCCTTGCGGAGGGGATACCAGCCTTTCACCTTACAGCCCTTCCGCCTCACGCCGCGGTAGACGCGAAACCGCGACGGATTATTCAGGGTGGTCTCCACCCTCAACACGCTCCCTTGCTTGTCGTACATCTTGATCGAGTTTTCTTCCACCCGATGTTTCACGCACACCCCTTCGATGCGGCGCTCGTGCGTGCTGCAGACCTCTCCGTTGAACCGCGTGTTGGTGCGTCGCCCCAGAAAGCGCAGCACCTGGGGCGAGGAAAATTGTTCCAGGGCGTGCCGGCACAGGGCGGGATAAACTTCCGCCAGCGCTTGCGGACTGCGAAACATCACATCGCTGGCGTATTCCCCCTGCCGCACCGTCCAGTAGTAACTGCGCAGGCGGGGACGCGCCCCCGCCGCCAACCAAGGATTCACCGCCTGTGCCCACCGATTCAGAATCGACGCCCAGGGCAGAGTCACCAACCGGTCCATCAGCGCCTGCGCCCGCGGCAGATCGCCAATGGAGGTGAAGCAGTTGTCCTTCTGCTCGTAGGCAATCCCTTCCCGTTGCATCTGCCGCGCCAGCCATTCTCGTCCGTTCACGCACACCTGGATCGCCAACGGCAACCAACTTTGCAGCCGAATGTGCATCAGGCCAAAGTCGCGGTCGAGAAAATAAAAGTAAAAATGCAAGCACTGGGCCTGGCGCGGCACTAACCGCAACTGGCGCTTCTCCCGGTCGCGCCGCACCGTGAAGGTCTGACAGGGTTCCACACACGACAACACGCAGATCAGCCCCTCCTTTACCGGTTTCTCTTCCAGCAGCTTTCTCACCAGTGCTTCCTTGCTCGCTTTTCCCGAGGGGACGAACTGGAACGGTCGCCCTGCCCGCTGCGCGATCTGCTCGGCGCGTTTCTTAATGCCCGCCGAAAACTTCTGCACGAACCACTCAAAATCCTTAAACCCCACCCGCTGACTTCCCATGAAATAATCCAGCCCCTGCACATAGCTGATCGAACGCAACACGCCGCGAAACAAAACCCGGTCAAATCCTGATATGCTTCCCAGGATGCGGCTCGCATGCCGCTTCAAAAAACGCTCCATGACGGCCCTCCCCATGACGTTTGCCCAAAAAACATCATGACGGAAACCGCCATGGAGCGTCATCCGTTTTGGTTGCGGCTCCGCCGCGCTGCGCTACGCCGCTCCCTTCGCGGCGCGAGTCATTGTTGGGTGGTGCATAAAAGGGTCTGGACGTGCGGCCTCGGGTTTGGGGCCGCGACAGTTTGTGGCCGCGAGTCTTGTCTTTCGTCAGCGCCGGGTATATAAGGTGCAATTGGAATTCCGACGACCGCTCACCTGGACGCGGGAGGCCTTGAAAACTTCCTTTTTGCCCGGCAAACAAGAGACGGAGGATTCGATGATGAGCCCAGCGGCCATCGAGGAACTGAAAAAACAAGTTGGCGGAGAAGTCCTGCAACCCTCGGATTCGGGCTACGACGAGGCGCGGAGCGTCTACAACGCGATGATCGACCGCCGGCCGGCGGCGATTGTGCTCTCCTCGGGCACGGCGGACGCGGCCGCCTGCGTGCGATTCGCGCGCGAGCACGACCTGCCACTTTCGATTCGCGGCGGCGGCCACAACGTGGCGGGGAACGCCGTGTGCGAAGGCGGTGTGATGCTGCACATGGGGAAGTTGAAAGGGGTGCGGGTGGACGTGAAAAACCGCACCGCGGCGGCGCAGCCGGGAGTGACGCTGGGCGACTATGACCAGGCGACCCATTCCCTCGATCTGGTAACGCCCACGGGCGTGGTCTCGCGGACCGGCATCGCGGGGCTGACGCTGGGCGGCGGGCTGGGATGGCTGATGGGCAAGCACGGCCTGGCTTGCGACAACCTGATGGGCGCGGAGGTGGTGACCGCCGAGGGCAAGACCGTGCAGGCGAGTGAAACGGAAAACGCCGACCTGCTGTGGGGACTGCGCGGAGGAGGAGGCAATTTCGGCATTGTCACCGAGCTCCGCTATCGCCTGCACGCTCTCGAACCCACACTCGGTGGTCTGCTGATTTATCCCCTCGAGAAGTCCAAGGAGGTTCTGCGCTTTTACCGCGAGATCACGCCGCTGTGCCCCGATGAGCTGGCGGTGGCCGCCGCGCTCCTGAACACCCCGGACGGCATTCCGGTGAGCGCCTTGGTGGTCTGCTACAACGGCGACCCCCGGCAAGGGGAGAAAATACTTCCCCCCATCCGCGCCTTCGGGCCACCCGTGGCGGATACGGTGGGGCCGATTCCGTTCATCCAGCACCAGAGGTTGTTCGACGCGGCTTATCCCCCGGGGCAGTTCCATTACTGGAAGGCGGGCTTTATGAACTCGCTGGCGGAGGGGGCGATGGACGTGGCAATTGAACACTTCGCGCACCGGCCTTCGCCCTTGACCTCGCTGATGCTCGAGCACATGCACGGCGCGGCCAGCCGCGTCCCCGCAGACGCCACGGCGTTTGCCCACCGGTTCAACCACTACAACTTCAGCGCCTTTGGAGTTTGGAAGGACGCGAGGGACAACGATCTCAACCGCCAGTGGGTGCAGGATTTCTGGCGGGATGCGCGAGGGTATCTCTCCGGGCGCGCCTACGTGAATTACCTGAGCCAGGAAGGCGCGGAGCGCGTCCGCGAAGCCTACGGGCCCAATTTCGAGCGGCTGGCGGCGCTCAAAAAGAAATACGACCCGACAAACTTCTTCCGGTTGAACCAGAACATTCCGCCTGCAAATTAGCGCCCGGCAGAGCGGCGGAGCGGTACGCCGCTTGCTTCGTGGATAACCCCGCCCCGGCAGGCGAATCCCGAGGCCGTGAGAATCCCGCGCCCGGGTAAGCCGCGGCAATTGATAAAGAGCCAACTGTCCGATACCACGCAGCGCCGAAGTCCAGACATAGCGCCCAATATATTCCCCAAACCCGTCACCGCAACACGTCATTTCAGTATGAGTTCAATCCCCCTTGGCGTGCCGCAGAGTAATTTTTCTCGACGAAAAATGACTCTGCATTGCAAGGTCGTAAATTCTTGTTTTTTTGGCAAGCTTTTCAGGCTGCCAGCAGAGCGAAATCGGTTTGGCGAAATTTTAAGGCGGTATTCATAACCTGTTGGCCTTTCTGCGTGGGGCGGTAATAGTAAGTTCGTCCGACGCGATGGATCAATCCGTGAGCGCAGAGCAAGCGCAACTGCCGAGTGGTGCGAGCGGCGGCGCGACGGCGGTGCGCGGAGTCGTTGGGAGGAGAAGGGGATAGCCCCTCTCGCAGATCGCGGTTGCGAACGCCTTGCAGGTGGAATTCCCCGCGCAAGATGGTGGCAAACAAGCCGCTCTCTTGCGGGCTGATGGGCCGCAGGGCGCGATAAGGTCGCGGGGTCTTTACCGGCTGACTGACCGGATCGAGAATGCGATGGGCGGGTTGAGACTCGCCCACCACCGCCAAGGCTTGCAGATAACGGGCATTGGCGCCGCGGCTCAATTCCACGCGCCGACGCAGGTCCACGATGCCCTTGCGGAGGGGATACCAGCCTTTCACCTTACAGCCCTTCCGCCTCACGCCGCGGTAGACGCGAAACCGCGACGGATTATTCAGGGTGGTCTCCACCCTCAACACGCTCCCTTGCTTGTCGTACATCTTGATCGAGTTTTCTTCCACCCGATGTTTCACGCACACCCCTTCGATGCGGCGCTCGTGCGTGCTGCAGACCTCTCCGTTGAACCGCGTGTTGGTGCGTCGCCCCAGAAAGCGCAGCACCTGGGGCGAGGAAAATTGTTCCAGGGCGTGCCGGCACAGGGCGGGATAAACTTCCGCCAGCGCTTGCGGACTGCGAAACATCACATCGCTGGCGTATTCCCCCTGCCGCACCGTCCAGTAGTAACTGCGCAGGCGGGGACGCGCCCCCGCCGCCAACCAAGGATTCACCGCCTGTGCCCACCGATTCAGAATCGACGCCCAGGGCAGAGTCACCAACCGGTCCATCAGCGCCTGCGCCCGCGGCAGATCGCCAATGGAGGTGAAGCAGTTGTCCTTCTGCTCGTAGGCAATCCCTTCCCGTTGCATCTGCCGCGCCAGCCATTCTCGTCCGTTCACGCACACCTGGATCGCCAACGGCAACCAACTTTGCAGCCGAATGTGCATCAGGCCAAAGTCGCGGTCGAGAAAATAAAAGTAAAAATGCAAGCACTGGGCCTGGCGCGGCACTAACCGCAACTGGCGCTTCTCCCGGTCGCGCCGCACCGTGAAGGTCTGACAGGGTTCCACACACGACAACACGCAGATCAGCCCCTCCTTTACCGGTTTCTCTTCCAGCAGCTTTCTCACCAGTGCTTCCTTGCTCGCTTTTCCCGAGGGGACGAACTGGAACGGTCGCCCTGCCCGCTGCGCGATCTGCTCGGCGCGTTTCTTAATGCCCGCCGAAAACTTCTGCACGAACCACTCAAAATCCTTAAACCCCACCCGCTGACTTCCCATGAAATAATCCAGCCCCTGCACATAGCTGATCGAACGCAACACGCCGCGAAACAAAACCCGGTCAAATCCTGATATGCTTCCCAGGATGCGGCTCGCATGCCGCTTCAAAAAACGCTCCATGACGGCCCTCCCCATGACGTTTGCCCAAAAAACATCATGACGGAAACCGCCATGGAGCGTCATCCGTTTTGGTTGCGGCTCCGCCGCGCTGCGCTACGCCGCTACGCCGCTTCTTCGGAGCCGCTTTTTTTTGGCGAGAACTGATCTTCGCACCAGCACACACATGCGGGGGCCGCAAGGTCTCCCGCGGTTACGCCGGGCGGGGCCAGTTCGGTATGGCCGGCGTGAACATTGGCGGGTGTTGGCCGGGTGGGATCAGCTCCATGGCTTTGCCCGCACCCAATCTTACAGAAAATCCTGAGCGCCGCGACCGGCGTTCCGACAGAAAAGGAGAATGTATGAAGAAGATACTCGCGTTAGTTGTTTTTCTCGGACTCACCTCACTTTCGTTAGTCGCTCAAGACACCTCGAAAGTGGACCCAGACTTCTCCAAGGTGGATGTATTCGGCGGCTACCAGTATACCCACCTGGGAAGTGCGATCTCTCCCGTGGCCAGCGCGCAAGGGTGGGATGGCTCCTTCACCTACAACATCAACAAGAATTTTGGGGTGACGGCGGACATCAACGGCGCTTATCAGACGGTGAGTGGATCGTACATTGGGGTATCGGGCAGCTTTCCGGGTCACTACTATTCGTTCGCGGGCGGCCCGACATATTCCTTCACTTCCAAAGGGAAGTTTAAGCCCTACGTCCATGCGCTGTTCGGCGACGCTCGGGTGAGCTCATCGGCCTCCGCGGATGGGGTAACGGTCTCCGCCTCCTCGAATGGCTTCACCACGCTGATTGGGGGCGGCCTGGACATGCGGCTCTCGAGGCATCTCGCACTGCGCCTGGTGCAGGCCGATTGGGTTTATTACCACTTCGGGCTCACCGGCACCAGCAGCGCCAATACCTTCAAAGTCGCAACCGGCGTGGTTTACCGGTTCGGCGGGAAATAGGGGAAAGCGCGGTTGGGCGATAGACCCGGCAGTGGATTGGCGCACCGCACAGGGGCCAGGCGCTGCCGGGTTTGTTGAAGTCGCCGGGCATTATCCGCCGCTTCCTTCACGGGAGTGGCGAGAATTCTGGAGGATACTCAAATGCAAAGAAAATTGTGGATGCTGATGATCTCATGGACGCTGATCCTGCCCTTGGGGACGGTGTGCCGGGCGCAAGACGTTACTTTCAGCAAGACCAAATATTCATCGGTTCAGCAGGCCCGCGAAACCGATGTTACCCTCTCGCTTACGGGTTCGAAAATCATGATCAAGAGCACGAAAGTGAGCAAGAAGGAACCCGCCATCGACGTGGAAATACCCTATACATCGGTCGTTGCCGTTTCCTATGAGCTGGCCTCGCGGCATCGCGTGGCGGAGGGCGCGGCAGTGATGACGGCTTCTCTGGGAGCGGGCGCCCTCCTGATGGCCACCAAGACGAAGAGCCACTGGCTGACCATCCAGTACAAGGATGGGGGGAGCACGCAATCGACGGTGCTCCACCTTGACAAGTCTGAATATGAGGGCGTGATCTCGGCCATGGAAGCCAAAACCGGGAAAACCGTCGCCAGGCTTGATGCCAAAACCAGCCCGCTCAACCCCACTGCGGAAAGCACGGATCGGGACGAGGTTGTTCCCTACGCGAAGGATAATGTCGCGGCCGCCCTGAAAACGGCCATGGAGAGTCAGGGATGCAAGGTGACGGATGCGACCGGTGACAGCATCGAATGCAAGCGCGCCCGTGGGGGGTCCGAACGCACGGGTACGGGCGGCGAGAAGGTAAAGCCCTGCCACGAGCTGCTCGGGCTGAACGTCGAAGGCCTCGCAAATCCGTAGTAACGTAAAGAGGGTCGAGGGGCGTCCGGCCTCGATCATCTGCCAGTGGCGGACGCTGAACCCGTAGGAAATCATGTCCTCTTGGCTCAGTTTGCGCTCCGTTCGATACGAGCGGATGCGATGGCCAAGGGCGCGGAAGAAACGCTTGTAGCCTGCCGGAAGTTCCCTGGTCGCGCCCACCACTCCAAGCTGAAGTCATCACGAGCAAAATCACCACGAGCAAAAATGCGTATCGTGCTGCACCCTCCATGGGGCGTTTTGGGGATATAATACTTTCCGAAAGGATTTCCGGCCATGCTCACAACGCCCCGGCTTCTGAGGAAGGGACTGTTCATCGTTCTCGTCGCACTCGCCACCTCTGGTCTCGCATCGGCCCAAGGAACTGCTAGCCAAAAAGCAGCGCCCGCAAATCAAAAAGCTCCGGATACCTCCGCCAACCTTTGCAAGGAAGCTACGACTCCTGCGAATTTCAATATCGTTGGCGGAGGTGTAGTCACAATCGATGGCAGGACGAACGCGTTCATGCTGATTATGGGATGGCCTTTCCCCGTCAAGTCTCTCAAGGTCGCCGGAAGTCTACAACAGCCGCTGACGATAAAAGTCTGTGGGTACGATAAGGACAAGAAGTTGCTCTTGGTGACCAAAGACAGCATCGTGCCAAGCGGAGAGCCGTCTGCCGGGAAGCCCATTGAGTATTTCACGCAGGCGGCCAACGTTGTTTGGGAGTTTACTAAGGCCGGAATTACTTTCGACACCGACGACGGAGTTTACGTTGTCGATAAGGAGGGCGCTACGATAAGCTTTGGGAAGGACGGGGTCCACTTGGATGGCGTCACGAAGACGGCGTCTAAAGCGGCGACAACTTTGCCCACCGCCTCAACTCAACCATCCAGTCCGCTTGAACATTTTGTCGGGAAGTGGGTCGATCAGGATCACAAGGATCAGTCGATTGTCGTGACTCCGACCAGCATTCGGTGGGATCGGGGTTTCGATGAAGGCCCTGAGATCATTCTTTCGGCGAATAGCAAGACGGGCACTGATGGTGGTGTTTCTTTTTCGGCGGCAAGTTCATCGGGAGCCGCAATGCTTGTCGGCGGAAAGCTTGTTCGGCCAACGGCGACCGATGAAATGACCCTGGATGGGGATACACTGACCATCACGGAGGGCGCTGCCGCAGGAAAGGACCCATCCTCCGGCTTCGGCTTTACGACCGTGGAAGCGCCCATCAAACACGTCTTTAAGAAGGCGCAGTAATAGCAGGCAAACTCCTCGGCCAGGAAGGGACTGCGCCTTGTAGATCCCCCCTCCCCGGATGAACAGCTCCGGAAAGCGCAAAGTGACCCTGTAATTCATTATGGACGACAAGACAAACGCAGGGCGGGCTTCTAAGGTCAAAGGCGCTGCGCATGGCCGCTGAAGGGGCAGACGCCGATTCGGAATTGTAAGGAGAAAACTCAAATTATGAATGACAGCCCCAGTTCTTCACCAATCCATGCCGGAGTCGAAGCCGCACAGGAAACAGTCTTCAAGATATGGATGGGGCAGCGTTTGAAAGGTAGCGCTATAGGGGCAGGATGTGTCATTCTAGGCGTTGTTATTCTTGTTATTTATAAACTTTCTGGCGCTGGGGCCGAGTTTTTTCAGGAATCCCACAATGTCGCAGAGGATGCGCTTCACGGTGCGCGTGGCGGACCTGCGGTCATGGCCGCGATGCTAGGCATGTTTATCGGATTTATTGGTGCTGTGGTTATCTTGGTTCATGTTGTCAAAGTACTACTTGGGCCACCAAAGGCTGGCAAAAAGCCTAATCGCACGATAGACAGATTCTACAAGAGCGCGCTCGGTGAAATAGACTTGCCGTTCGTTCATGGATTGGGAGGAATTATTGACGTCGCCGCGTTTGCCTGCCTCCTTAATAGTGCGAAACAGGAAATCGGGGGTTGGACTGGCTTTGTGAAGTATTGGAAGAGAATCAACAATGACCTTAAGTCCGTGTTGAAATCGAATTCCTTGAATGCTGCGCATGCTCAAACCACTCGCCGGGTAAAGTCAATTCGCACAGGCCCGGAAATCGAAGGTCGAGCATCGTATGAAGTAGATATAGCGTTTTCGGTGAACTCGAAGGAATCCTCGTCTGGAAAGATGAAGAGGCTCGGTCCATACCTCTACACCGCCAAAGGTGAAACGGTACGCGTCGGCAACAGGTGGTATTTGAGTTCTGGAAGATGGAACGGAGCTATCTCCGCCGCTTGAGCCACGCGCTCAAATCGCAATGCGCTCCACTTCGTCGAGCGAAATCTCTTCCTCGCGCCGGTCGTAAAGCTTCGTCGTCCTCGGCGACTCGTGGTTGGCGATCTGCTGGGCCGTCTCCAGCTTGCCGCCGTTCTTCATGTACGCGGTGATGCCGGTCGCCCGGAAGGTGTGATTGCCGATCTTCGTTTTGATCTTCGCGGCCTTCGCTCTGCGCTGGATCATACGGTAGGCGTCCTGTTGCCACATTGCAGTTTTGGTGAGATTGCCGCCTCTGCCGCCCGTGACCGTCCGAAAGAGGGGACTTTCCGGCTCGCTGCCGATCTCGGCGGCGGCGATGTATTCATCGAGGAACTGTTCCAAACTGTGATGGCAGGGGACGGCGTGCTCTTTGCCGCCTTTCTCATGGAGCTGCACCCAACGCCGGATGAGGATTTGGCAACGGCGCGGAAGCGCAAGAAGGAGCTGGAGCAATGAGCAAGAAACATATGGGTTCGAGCCTCGATGACTTCCTCAGGGAGGAGGGCATCTTTGAAGAGGCGCAAGCGCAGGCGGTCAAAGAGGTCGTCGCGTGGCAGCTCGCCGAGGCGATGAAGAAACAGAAAATCTCCAAGAACAAGCTGGCAACGCTGCTGAAGACGAGCCGAACCCAGGTTGACCGTATCCTTGATCCGAAAAACGACATTACGCTTGGCAGCCTGCAACGGGCGGCTGCCATGGTAGGCCGTCGCGTCACAATTGAGCTAGTTTAGGGCAGGGAAGCAAACGCCTTGCTGCGGCGGCCATCACTCTTTCTTGCGCTTGCGGAAACGGGCACACTGGAAGCGCAGGGTGCGAAGACGCATGTCCGCATCTGGACCGGGAAGGGTTTCGCCGGGCGCGTGGGAAAGCATAACTGGTCAACACCCATCTATGAGGAAATGATGAAGACTCTGCAAAAACCACCGGCGGGCGTGTGACCGCCCGCCGGCGGGATTCACTCTGTTTCCAGTGGTGAGAGTCGAGACAAGAATTACCTGTAGATAGCCGGTAAGTCTTTTGGATCAGCGACTCGTTGATTCTGACTTGGACAAGTACCACGGCCCGGGAAACCATAGCCCTAACAGACGCTTAGCGATTTAGCCTGATAGGCTTGGAGGGAGTCGCACCCTGACCTCCGGCTTAGGAAATAGTAGTGAGGTGACGCCCAGTTTTCCTAATCCATTTCCTCCTTTGTCCTGGTCTTCGCCAGATATTTTTATAGGGCGATTGGGCGATGTAATTGGCTGTCCACCTCGCACAATTTAGTCTGCAATCTCATGCCGACGGGCGATTGTCTTTCTTGCTTGAAACATTTAAAAAGGACCCTCAGCCGTAATCAGCAGCAGACATGAGTGTGTCGAACAAATTCAGAAGGGCTACCTCCTATGCGTGAAGCCAGGCGATTTGAGATTCAATGTCCCGTCACCGTCCAGGTTTCGAATGGGCAGAACCACAGGGTGAAAGTGCAAGGAGTGCTCTACGACATTGGAGTTGACGGGGCGCGAGTGGCGCTTGAGCAACCCGTACCTCCCGGCACCAAGATTACCCTGTTTACCCACTTCCAGTCCCCGGAGAAACAGGTTACGACGATTCGCTTTGAAGGAGTCGTTCAGCGACTGCGCGAGGAGCCACGATTCCAAATTGAGGTGGACTTCCAAGGGACGGGCCGGTTCCTGCAAAAGCAGGTCGTTGATCTCCACGCGGTGAAGGCTGTCGGCGCCGATGAAGCAAGCTGAAGGAGAATCAAGCGGAAGACAAGAGTCGACAGCCGGCGGGGATGGCTTGGGCCGACGCACTGCAAGACGGCTCGCAATGCGCCCCTGAGAAATGCGGGGGCTTTGGCAAGACGTGGCCCCGGGCGGTGAAGAGTCCTGGGAGTCATAGGGCGGAGCTTTATGCTGTCTGGCATCACCCAATCACTTATGGACTCGCAGCAATGGAACGCCGGCTGGCTGGCAGTCCATACCCGGCATCAGCACGAGAATCTGGCGGCGCGTTCTCTTGCCTACAAGGGATTTGAGGTATTCCTGCCTCAATACACCTCCGTTCGCCAGTGGAGTGATCGGACCAAGCAACTTTCCGCACCGCTCTTTCCCTGCTACGTCTTTTTGCGGGAGGGACTTGAACAGCAACTTAGAATCCTGACCACGCCCGGCGTCCTGGATTTGGTGCGATTCTCCGGTGTGCCCGCAATCATTCCCAACACCGAGATCGAGGCCGTACGCCGGATCATGGTGCGCCGCGGGCAGGTGGAGCCCCATCCGTTCCTAAAATGCGGTGATTGGGTTCGCGTAAAAGGTGGTCCGCTGGAAGGCATTGAGGGGATCCTGGTGCGAAACAAGAAGCAATTCCGATTGGTGCTGTCCGTCCAACTCCTTCAGAAGTCCGCGGCGGTGGAAGTGGACGCGTGGTCGGTAGAGCGTGCGCCAAGATGTGAACGGCCAGGGTCCGCGAGTTCCTTCACTCTCAACCCCGGCATTGGCGCTTGAGGGTTGTGGGGTCCTACCTCCGCATGTCCTGCGGCAGGAAGCAACGGGTGAAAATAGGTAACGCCCGCACGACGCTCGTCGAGGATCATTATTTTCTGAGGTAAATAAGATGGATGAGAATCAAGCTCTATGGCCGCGCGGGCCAAGGTTGCCAGAAGCGCCACACTCACCCGTCGGCCAGACCCTCGATATCGAGGCACAAGGGTTCGGCCGCTTTAGCCATCTGCGACCTTATTGGACCGTTATCAGCAAGCGTGGCTGGACAATCACCAGCATCGCCTTCCTGGTGACCCTGCTCGTCGCGATCGCCTCTTTCAAGATGACGCCGATCTACGAAGCCACTGTACGCCTGGACATCGAGGCCGACACGCTTCAGATTCAATCCCTGAACGACATCTATCGGCAGGTTCCGACCGACGAGGCCTTCATCAGGACGCAAATCCAGGTTCTCGAAGGCGTTAGCCTGGCAAAGCGCACCATTGCCCAACTCGCCTTGACGAATGACCCAAAATCGGTCGAAGCCATCCGGCAGAGCAGCGGATGGTTTTCATCGAAGCCCCCTAACTCCCCGCAAGGTCTTGTGGGGCAATTCCGGCACAACCTCCAGGTCCAGAACGTGCAGAACAGTCACGTGGTAGATGTCAGTTTCGAGAGCGCGGACCCCGATCTCTCCGCCAGGGTCGCAAACGCCTTGGCGGACAACTACATCGAATACAACTTTCGGCAGAAGTACGATGCTACCCGCCAGGCGTCGGGGTGGATGGAACGGCAACTCGATGAATTGAAAGTCAAAGTCGAGAAGTCCCAGCAGGCGCTGGTCGATTACGAGAAGCAAAACGCCATTGTCAATATCAGCGAGAAGGAAAATGACGTCGAGCAGAGGATGTCTGATCTGAGTCGAGACCTGACCAATGCCCAAAATGATCGGCTGCAAAAGGAGTCGGTCTATGAACTCGTCCGCTCGAACGATTCGCAAGTTGCCTTCGTGGCGCAAGACGACCTCTTGCAGCATTTGGAAGAAAAGTATGCCGACCTGAAGTCACAGTATGTTCAAACTCTGGGGCAATTTGGGCCGAAATACCCCAAAGTTGTGTGGCTGCAGAGCCAGGTGAACGAGATGCAATCGCTGATCGACAAAGAGCGAAAAGAGATCATCGAGAGAATCAGGGATGACTACCTGGCAGCCGTAGGGCGGGAAAATCTTTTGACGGCTGCCGTCGCCAAAGAAAAGGTCAAAGTGGGGGTACTCAACGAGCTCTTGATCCAACACAATCTCTTGAAGCGTGAGTCCGAAACCAATCAACAGCTTTATGACAGCCTCCAGCAACGGCTGAAGGATGCGACGGTTACGGCGGGTCTGCGCGCAACCAACATTCATGTGATCGACCCGGCAGACACTCCCACCTCGCCATCTCGTCCACGAAAGCTTCGTAATATCCTCGTAGGTCTGATGGTGGGGCTGGGACTCGGTCTGGCGGTCGCCTTTATAAGCGAAGATTTGGACACCTCCATCAAGAGCGTCAATGAGGCGGAGAGATTGGCTAACGCTCCGGCGCTGGCGGTTATCCCACTCGCCCGCAATGGGCGTCGGCGATCCAATTCATCATTTCCGGGAAACAACAGCAAGCCCGCCGCACCGGTGGGCCTGGCGCTTTTGAGTCACCCCACTTCGCCCGTCGCGGAGTCCTACCGGAGTCTTCTGACTTCAGTGGTACTCTCCACGGCCCCGCAGCCGCCCCAGGTGTTATTGATGACCAGTTCTACGGCGGGGGAGGGAAAGACGGTCACCTCGATCAACCTGGCGATAGCGCTCGCGCAGAGGGGAGAACCCACCCTGCTCATCGATGCCGACCTCCGCAATCCAAGTATCGGCAAGTCGCTCAATCTGGTTAATGGATCAGGTCTCGCCAGCTTCCTAACGGGAGCGCACAGCATGGAGACGGCGCTGAGAGAGTTCCCTCCAGTACCCCATCTCTGGGCGCTCCCTGCCGGTCCCAGGCCCCCCAATCCGGCGCAACTGCTTTCCTCCTCCGGCATGGAATTAATGCTCCAAGATTTACGCAAGCGCTTCCGGTTCGTCGTGATCGATTCCCCTCCCGTACTTGCCGTCACGGATGCGATGATCCTTTCAAATTTGGTGGATGGCGTGATTTTTGTCGTAGAAAATGGAGTAACGGTCCGCGGAGCTGTGACGCGGGCCCGCAAAATTCTACAGAATGTTGGAGCAAATATTCTGGGAATCGTCGTCAATAAAATGGACATGCGCCATGACGGATATTATGGTGATTATGGCCATTACTACTACCCCGCGGATGACAAAGAGCGAATGGCGAATTCCGAAGTGACCCATTCACTCCTTCCCCAGTAATGGAAATCTGGACGTTTGCCCGTGCAACCTCTCTCTGTAAATTATGCTGAGTTCTCGCTGAACTCTCGCCGGCGTTCAGGATTGTTTCTTTCCCTGGCGGCGCTGGTGACGCTCGTGGGGAGCACAGAATCGATAAAGGTGGCGGTGGTCACAGCGCTCGGGAAATCGGCTGAGGTTTCTGACGTTCAGAGGGCCCTTGCCTTCGATCCCGCCAACCCGGTCCTGCATAGCCGGCTTAGCCAGCTCTATGGCGATTCTCTGGAACTCTCGAATCTCCCCGAGGCTGTTCAGGAGTCGCGTCGCGCCACGGGGTTGAATCCAAACAAATCCGACTACTGGCAGACCCTCGCCGCTGCTTGTGAATCTGTTCATGACAATGCTTGCGCAGACCAGGCGCTGCAGCGCGCCCTGGCTCTTTCCCCCATGGTGCCGATGGTCTGGTGGGTCGCTGGCAACCACTATTTGCGCACTGGCCAGCCCGAGGCCGCTTTGCCCTGCTTCCACCGTCTACTCGAGCTGAGCCCCGATTATGCCGCGCCAACCTTCGATCTAACCCTGCGCGCTTACCGCGATCCGAAGATGATTCTCAAAAAAGTCGTGGGCAATGGAAGAGATCCCCGCTTGGGCCTGGCCTTTGCGGACTTCCTGAGCGCAAATAACGAGTTTGACGCTGCGCATGAGGCTTGGACCCAAATAGCCGACGGAGGCTCGCCTTTCCCCTTTGCAGCCGTACAGCCCTACCTCGAGCGCTTGTTGAGTCACGGGCGGTATCAGGAAGCTCGCGCAGTTTGGTTGCATCTCGAGAGGCTGGGGATCGTCTCAAAACACCGGGATATCCAGCCGGGCAACCTGGTCTTCAACGGCGGCTTCGAACAACCGCCCTTAGGCGCAGGATTCGATTGGCGCTCACAGCCATCGTCCTACGTATCCGTTGACTTCACGGACGCGTCACCCTTTGCAGGAACGCATTGCCTGCGCGTCGATTTCCCCGTCGGCCAAAACGACGAATTTGAGCCGGTTTACGAGATCCTTCCTGTGGCGCCCAACCAGACCTATACCCTCGCGGCTTACGTGCGCAGCAGGGACATCACCTCTGACAGCGGCCCGCGCTTGCGAGTAACAGATCCAGGGTGCCCGAAGTGTTTGGATGTCTGGACGGATTCCACGGTGGGGACTACTCCCTGGCACCCGGTCAACTTGAAGTTCACCGTCGGCCCGCAAACAGGGGCGGTGCGGATTTCCGTTTGGCGTCCCCGCAGCCGATCTTTCCCCATGGAAATTTCAGGGAGCTTTTGGCTCGATGCCGTTTCCGTCCGCGCGGAACCGCAGTGACCTGCCTTGTCTCACATCATGGCGTCGCAACTCGCAGTTGACACTACGATCTTTTCTGGATGCCCGGCGGGCGTCAATGAGTTCGCGCCTCGCGCGCCGTCGTACGCAGTGGTCCGCACTTTCCTGATTGCCACCTTGCTGGCAGCGCCGCTGGCCTTTGGCGCTGTTCAAGCATGGGCATGGGGAGCGGAGGCGGTGGCAGCATTTCTTCTGCTTCTTCTGTGGTCGATTGCCGGTGCGCGGCAAGGTCGTGTGAGGATTCTCTGGTCGCCGCTCTATCTGCCCGCTGGGTTTTTTTTCCTTCTCGGGGTGATTCAATTCGCCGGCGGCTTCACGATGGATCGCATGGCCACACGGCAAGCTTTGCTGAAACTTTCGACCGACCTCATTTTCTTTTTCCTGGCATTGCAGGTTTTCCACCCAGTGGCCTCCGCCGGTTTTTATGATGACCTGGGAGTGATTAGGAGTGTTTTGCCGAGTAGAGGGGGAGAGAAAAGCGACATTCTGTCCTCTTCCCCTCTCCGTTGGACCCTCGTCGCGTATACATTTCTGCTGGCGTTGTTCGCCATCTTCCAGTTCTTCTCGAGCCAGGGGCTGATTTACTGGATGGTGAAAAGCCCGGGTTGGACATTTGGTCCCTATGTCAACCACAACCACTACGCCGGCCTGATGGAAATGTTGATTCCACTGTCGGTGGCGAGCGCCTTGCCGGGGCTGCGGAAGCACCCCTCGGCCATAGTGCTCGGCTGCCTCATCCTGATTCCGGTGGCGTCTCTGCTGCTCTCTGGTTCGCGCGGAGGTCTAATCTCCCTCCTCGTAGAGGTCCTTCTGGCGGCGGTGCTGGTCCCTTGGCGGGGGCCCCGGCACACGCGCAAGGTCACGGCGCTGGTGGGGGGGGTATCGGTCCTTGCAGCAGCGCTCCTGTTCTTCTGGATGGCGCCTCTACACATTGCCGAGCGCATGGCGACGATGGCGGACAGCACACATCCCTCGGACGTGGCATTACGCGACCGGTTGGTGGCGGCCCGAGACTCTCTGGGGATTTTCCGCGATCATCCCTGGCTGGGCGCGGGACTGGGCAGTTTTGAAACGGCCTTCCCACGCTATCAAAGCTTCCCGAGCGACTTTGACTGGGACCATGCCCACAACGATTACGCGGAGGCCCTGGCGGAAACCGGCCTGGCAGGTGGAGTGGCGATCCTGGCAGCACTGGGATTGTTCTTCTGGCTGGCCTTTCGGAACCTGCGCGAAAGGCTGCGGCGCCCCGCCGGATGGATGCAGTTTGCCGCCGCGCTGGGCTGTTGCGGCATCCTCGTGCATAGCTTCGCGGATTTCAACCTTCACATGCCCGCCAACGCCGTGTGGTTTGTGGTGTGCGCGGCCATCGCCACATCTCCGGCGTGGGGGCGGGCATAGAATGAACAAGGAAGCCCCTCTGCGCATTGGGTTCGCGACCACAGAATATCCGGGATGGACTGCTTGCGGCGGGATTGGGGTGTACGTCCAAACGATGGCTGCCGGGATGGCCCAACTGGGCCACGAGACCTTTGTTTTGCTTTGCCATCCCGAACCGATGGCCCGTGAGGTTACAAGTGAAGTTCCGGTGGTTACTATTGCTCCGCACGGGGCGTCCACGTTTCCTTTTCCTTTCGGACGTGGATCGAGCATGATGCTCGCCCGGCGCTTGGGCGCCACGGCGAAGGGACTCGACCTTGATATTTTGGAAGCGCCGGAATTTGGCGGCCTGACCGCATTCCTTCCCGCGAGGAACTTCCGGCCTTTTCAAGTAGTTGTAAGGCTTCACACTTGCTCTTCCCTGGTCAGGTCGCTCAATGGGAGCCGTCCGGCTTCCCTGAAGGAAACCGCCACTAATTTCTTAATCGACAGGATGGAAAAGCGTGCCATCGCGAGCGCCGACATGGTGACTTCTATATCGGCGGGGACAACTGCGCAGACCTTGAGGACGCATGGCCTGAGTCGAGATGACATACCGGCGATTCCCAATCCCATTCCAGCACATTTCTTTCAACCCCAAACGTGTGAAACCTCGCCCAACGGCCACGACCCTTTGGTGCTCTTTGTTGGCCGGCTGGAGTGGCGAAAGGGGCCCGATCTTTTGGTGCGCGCCTTCCCGGAAATACTCAGCGCTTACCCCTCCGCCCGCCTCTGTCTTGCCGGAAGTGACACGCCAACTGCCCCAGGAAAAGTTTCCATGAAAGCGCACCTCCAATCACTCGTTTCGGAAAAAGTCCTTTCGAGAATCGATTTCGCCGGACGGCTGGAACCCGCCAGGCTTTTGGAAATTTATCAACGGGCCACCGTCTGTGTTTTTCCGTCGAGATGGGAAGGATTCGGGAATGTCTCGGCAGAAGCGATGGCATGTGGGAAGCCGGTTGTTGTGCCTGCCAATTCCGGTTTTGCAGAGCATATCCGTGACGGCGAGAATGGCATGCTGATCCAAGATCTGGATCCTGGGGCCATTGCCGGAGCCGTCAAGACATTGCTCGCAAATCCCGCCCTCCGTGGGAAGCTGGGCGGCGCCGCCCGGGATTACGCCCTGAAGCATTTGGAGGTTTCGACCGTGGCCCGGAAGACCCTCGGCGTCTACCGCGAGGTTCTAACTGGGTAATTATATGATGGGACGACTCGATGCGAAATTATCGCAGGCTTACTTCACGCATTACGCGCGGATAAACCCGTGCACCGACCCCGCAAAACTCTCCGCGAGGGTGTTAGCCAATTTCCGATTGATGTACGGTGAGTTGGTTGAATCCCTGCCCACCGGGAGTCGTGTGCTGGACTTGGGATGTGGGACGGGTTTTTTGCTCCGGTGGTTGTCGTCGCTCGAGAACGTAATTCCTGTGGGCGTCGATGCGTCCCAATCGCAGGTCGAGGCACTGCGAAGTTACCTTCCCGGCATTGAGGTCCACTGTGCCGATGGCCTTGACTATCTGAAGGGTGGCCAAGAGGCGTTCGGCGGAATTTTTTCAACGGATGTTTTGGAGCACCTACCGTCCGCAGACCTGTGCCTTGAATGGATTGAGGCGGTGCGCGCGTCCCTGATTCCGGGCGGTTTCTTTGTCTGCCAGGTGCCCAATGCGGCCAACCTCACGGGATTTTACAGCCGCTCGATGGACTTGACCCATCATCGCGCCTTCACTTCGTCGTCGCTTTTACAACTGCTGGAGGCCGGTGGCCTTGAAGGTTGCGCAGTTATGCCCATGAAGTACGCGGACATAAAAGGGAAAATGCGCAGAAAACTGGAAAATCTGGTGCACTCCGCATTGTACAGAGTCTGCAGCCGTGAGCGTGATGCGGTTTACTCGTTCAACATCATCGGTGTCGGATACCGCAGATGACCGGAAATCTTGGACAGAAGGTGGCCAGAAACACGCTTTACAACGGCATGCGCCAGGCAGCCGTTATGCTCGCGGCCATTTGCACCTCGGTGGTCGTGGCGAGGGCTCTGGGCCCCACGAATATGGGGGTGTTTGGGTTCACGCTTTGGCTGGTCGCCCTGCTTGGGATCGTGGCGAATCTGGGCCTGCCGAGCGCCGCCACCAAGTACATTTCGGAACATCTGGGCCGCGGGGACCCCGAAGCCGCCTCGCATATTGGCCGACGGCTTCTCCTGAGACAACTTCTGCTGGCCATTGTCGTGGTAGGGGCAGCGGCGATGGCAGCGGTGGCATTTGGACGCAGCTACAAAGCCGTCTTTCTCATTGGTGCGGTCCTGGTCCTCCCCAGGGCGGTTCAGGATGCTCTGGCGGGATCCCTGGCGGGCGCCCAACGTTACGACGGGATGGCGCTTGTCAGCTTTTGTGTGGCCGTCGCCGAGGTCGCCTGCGTCCTTTCGGCAGCGGCGCTTCATTTGGGGATCGTGGGAATAATTGCAGCCCTGCTGGCCGGTGATACGGCCGGACTCACCTTTGGGTTTTTGGCAGTAAGGAAATCCCTGTTATGGCCCTCCACGGCATTTCGTAAAGGGAAGTTGGACCAGGAGTTTAGCCGGATCCAAAAATTTTCCTGGACGGTATCCTACGTCCTGATCCTGAACGCCGTGGTCTGGCAGCGTTCGGAAGTCCTATTCTTAAAGTGGTTTTCCAGCCTCCCGCAGATCGCTTTCTATAGTATTGCCTTCGCCTTGGCCGGAAAGCTGAGTGATATTGCCAACGTGTGCACCAACACGCTGATGCCGCTCTCTTCCGAGGCATACGGCCGCTCGGGACTCGCCGACCTGCGCGCCATATACACCCACGGACTGAAATATATTCAAATGGGAATTGTGCCCCTGGTTCTATTTGGAATCGTGCTCAGCCGGCCCGTGGTCAGTCTAGTCTATGGGGAGCGTTATCTTGCGCTGGTTCCCGTCCTCCAGATTCTTTTCGCCACGGTAGCCGTCACGACCATGGGGGGGGTGGGCTCCTCGTTGATTTACGCGACGGACAAGCAGGCATTTATTGCCAAGTTCGGGACCGCCGTGGCCTTGCTGAATATCTTTCTGGATTTGATATTAATTCCCCGGTTCGGGGCCATTGGCGCCGCGATCGCCAACGGTGGCGCACAGGTGCTTGCCGTAGTGGCAGGTCTGGTCTACACAAAATCCATACTGTCGTCCCCCTTTCCCTGGAGGGACTCGGCCAGGATCTATGCGGCTGCGCTTCTCGCTGTGACCCCGGTGCTGTATGCAAGTCTCAACGGTGCCAACGCCGGATTCTTGCTTGTTGTTGTTGTCTTCGGGGTCTTTGTCTATTTTGCCGGGCTCGCGGCCATGGGCGCGGTGGGAACTTCGGAAGCCTCTTTTCTTCGGAAGAACATTCTGACTCGCCTCCAGGCCCAGCCGAGGGGCTTAATCGCCATCGGAAAGGACTCCTGGTACCAGTAATCGAATGGATTCGCTCACCTTTACAATATTGGTGGTAGTTCTCACCGGAGAGGGCGTCTATCTCGCCACGGTATTTCTTGTAGCTTGGCGGCGCAACGCACAAGATGTCCCGCTCCTCTTTGTCCTGGTCAGCGCTTTTGTGGTTTCATTGCCCCCGGCCTACTATGTGCTCTTCACCGGCCGGTTCGAGGCGTTCCAATTTGGCTACCCCCTCTCGACATGGTGTTTGGGTCTGGTTCTCGAGATCGTCTTCTTCGCGGTTTTCATCATTACCCTCATCCTCAAGCGGAGTACTCCCCAGTTAAATAGTATAGCGGGGACTCTCGATCGTCTCCCCCGGTCAGGTGATTTGCTGCTGCTCCTCGTCGTCTTGTCGGGAATCGCCTACGTATGGTTGTGGGGACCATGGAGCACTAACGGCTATGAGGCCGCGGGACGCTACATTCAGGACAGCTTATCGAATCCGGATGTAACGGTGAACAGCATCCAAAACACCATCTTCAGGACCACCCTTTTCCCGGCGGTGTGCGTGCTTCTGTTCTACACACCCAGACGGGCGATTCCTATCGCGGTCTTTCCTTTTCTTTGGACGGTGTTCGCCTATTTTAGCCTCACGGCATTGATCTCCGGTGGGCGTGGGGCCATCTTGGAAGTAGGGCTGGCTATTGGTTCCTGTCTATTTGCCGCCGGCAAGCGCCTCAGGCCCTTCGCCTACGTTGTGGGCAGCTTCCTTTTCCTCGCATTATTCACTTCCGCCATTGTCAACTATCGTGAGAATACGAAAGAATACGTCGGCATGTCCCCTTGGGACAAAGTACGGATCCTTGTCGGGAACAGTGAGGTGGGAGGTGAAGGTTCGGACTTTCAGTATTGGGCTGAGAACTACCTCACCCGGCTGGATGCGATACAGGATGGCGGCATCCTGGCGGAGGAAACTGCGAATTCGCACCGGTTCGCGTACCTTCGTCCCTTTGTTGGGGCCTTCCTCGCTCCAGTGCCACGGCATTTCTGGGGCGCCAAGCCTCTCCCCCTTTCGGACAATGACGCGGTATCAGGCCTGCCCTGGTATCGCGTTATGCAATACCGTGGAACGCCTTGGAACAACGGCGGCGTTTCTACCTCCGGGGTTGCGTACTGGCAATTCGGTTGGCCGGGCGTTATTTTCACGGCTGTCCTGGGGGCCTTGCTCTTGCGGTTTCTTTCCGCCTTGCTGGTACGAGGGGGAGCAATCGGGCTTCTCTTTTTCCTTTCTTTTTGTATGATGACGCACTTCCGTCTCCCCGTAGGCGTTGATGAAACAATCTTTGTTTTTGCCCAGATTCTCCTCCCCCTCGCCGTTGCTTGTTTCTTTTATTTGATCCCCGCTCGGGTCATAGCTCGGGAGGAGGGCGGGCTCAGCCCCTCCGGCTCACTCCGGGGGGGTGTTCAGGCCATCGGACCATGAAGATCCTTTTTCTACTGCAAGAGTTTCCATATCCTCCCATCAACGGGACGCGCTGGAAGGTATTGGCGCTCCTCCAGGGGATTAGCCGCCGCGCCGAATGCCACGTTATATCCTTTGCGGCGCCCCCTGACGAAAAGGCTATCAACGAATTTCTGAAACTCTGCCCCGGAGTGAAGGTCCTGGGCGTCTTCACTCCGCGCCCTTCTACCCTCCTCACCAAGTTGCAAGGGTTTCTGCGAGAGGGCTTGTTCTCATCCGGGATTTACGAGAATCCCCTGTTCGAGAGAACCGTGCTTGAAACATTGGCGAAGACCTCGTACGACGTCATTCACGTCAACATGATCAACCTTGCCTGGTTGGCCTTCAGGGTCAACCAACCCAATGTCTTGCTTTCGGTTAGTGATGCTGTCTCCTTGGGTTATTTGCGGTCAGCCCAATGTGCAACTTCGTGGGTCAAATCTCTCCGCCTGAGGTTGGCAGCGGCGGCAGTCCGGGGCTACGAACGTAGGGCATACCGCAATCGAGTTGTCCACGTTGTATCCCATCTCGATCAGGAATACCTTCGCCGCCTCTGCCCTTCTGCGCGTATTGAGGTGGTGCAACTGGCGGTTGACCCGAGATCATTCGCAGAACCTGATTTCCGGCAAAAAACGAGAAAGATCATCACGATTCCCTTGAACTTCCGGTTGCCAGGAATCGGTCAAGCAGTTCTGGACTTCCTTTCTGCTGCGCGCCCATTTATGGCTGGCGAATGTCGCGATGCTTGCATCCAGATCGTGGGGCGTGGGGCCAAGGAATCCTTCTTGCGTGAGATTTCCACGTACCCAAACGTTAAGTATCTTGGGTGGGTCGACGATTACAGGGCGATGTTGAAAGAGGCTTCTGTGGCGTTGTTCCTTGAAAAGAACGGGGCGGGAACAAAGAACAGGCTTTTGCAAGCGATGGCCGTGGGGATCCCCCTGGCCGTCTCCCGAAATGTTGCCCTGGGAGTGGAGGCCGCCGACCGCAGACACTTCTTGGTCTGCGACACTCCAGATGACTTCGTCGCGGCCGTGAAGGCCATTCTTTCCGACCGGCTCCTCGCTACCTCTCTGGGAAGAGAAGCCTGGAGATTCGCAATGGACAACCATAGCGTTTCTTCCGTGACCGACAAGTGGGAAGTTCTCTATCGGACCCTGGCAGAGCCCCCGACAAATAATCTTGGTCCTCGAACCGGTCGCGAAGGAGTGCGGTTGGTTTTCTCATGACACTGCCTGTAAGCATCATTATCCCTACGTACAATCGGGCCCAATTGCTGGCGGGTTTCTTGCCCACTTACTTCGCTGACGGATCTTCTGAAGTCATTATTGTCGACGACGCCAGCAGCGAGCCGGTTGAGTCAGTCTTGGAAAGGAGCGGGTTCGAAGCGCCGGAAGGAGTCAAGCTTCGGGTTATTCGTAATCCCCGCCGCCTCCAGCAGCCGCGTTCGAGAATGATCGGGGCAGAAGCAGCTTCTCATCCCCACATTTTCTTTGGGGAGGACGATGCGTTTCTCTCTCCCGGACATATTAAGACCCTCTTCGATTTTGTGGCAACGGGGGGTCCAGACGCGGCAGCCTCATACTGGCTGACAACTACGGTAGTAGGGGCCGACCCCGTAACCCCTTGCAGCCTGCCCCCTGGGTCTTCTGCTACGGATTTTGTAAATCTCCGGCACTGGGACATTCGGACTGACCGCAGGATACCCAAACCCACGATGGTGCCCTGGCTGCACACCTTGGCCCTCATTCGCAAGGAGCTCGTCCTCCGGGAACGCTTCGACCCCAAATATCGCGGCAACGCATTTCGCGAGGAGACGGACTTCTATTTGCGGGCCTATCGTCACGGAGCGAAGCTCTATTTGGTTGATGCACCACCGGCTTTCCACTACAAGGGCCGGCGCAATTCGGCAGGTGGACAGCACGGGAATGTCAGTTTTCAGTCGTTTCTCATCTACGAACATTGGGTTGCCAGAAACAACTACTACTTTCTCCAAAAGAACGCGGAAGCTATGCGCTCTTTGCGGCACAGGCAGAGTCCTTTTTTCGAAACGGCTCTCTATATGTTGCGAAGGAGCTTGGGATATCCCGGCCGCCTGCGCTTTGAGCTTAGACGGAGACTGACCATGGGCAGCCATCAAACTGGCCCACTACCACATATCCGAACTCAAACTTCAGAACGATGACCATGAACAACGTTACCAAGGACGAAATCCGTAGAGCAGTTGCAGAGGTCATGGGAGAGCTCCCTTTCCCAGACTACACCTGCGGTGTGCGTGAAACGATGCTTCACCTCATCCCCAAGCTCTGGCCGTCATTAATTGGCGATGGCCGAATGCTGGACATCGGATGTGGTCAGATGGATAAAACCGCGGTTTTTCGAAAGCTGGGGCTCGAGTGCTACGCCATAGACGAGCTAACTGATGAGTGGCACTATTGGGGCAATAACCAGGAAAAGATTTTGCAATTCGCTGAGCAGCAAGGGATTAGGTTCCACCTGGGGAGGACCGGGGATTCCGTTCCTTTTGCCGAACGGAGCTTCGACGTTGTAACCCTGTTCGACATCATCGAGCACCTGCATGAGTCGCCCCGGGACATTTTGAACACCGCGGGCAGGTTTCTGAAAACGGGTGGGGCACTGTGCGTGACCATGCCCAATTCTGTCAACCTGCGCAAACGCCTCTCGGTTCTCGTGGGGAAGACAAATTATCCCCCGGTCAATCAGTTTTACCTCAGCCCGCGCGGATGGCGAGGTCATGTGCGCGAATACACCCTGGACGAGGCTGTTTACATCGTGCGCGCGACAGGGTTCGAAATCCTCGACGCGGCAACCATTGAACCGATCGCGAGCAAGAAACTGGGTCCGATAACCCGCCACCTTTTCCTTGCCGGGTGCCTTGTGTTCCCCCATCTCCGCAGCGGGCTCTCGATCATTGGCCGCAAGCCGAAGGACTGGCAGCCGGTTGCCTGCAACGAGCCCGCCTACTTGAAGGCGGTTTCGCGTTTTCAGCCCCTGGCCGCAAGCGACTCGTCCCCTTCGGCAAGTGAGGCGTCACTGATCACCCGCCGGATTCCAAATCAAAGGCCCGCCTTAAAGTCGAGCTGAACGGAATTGAGGATATCGGCCCTCCCGGGGCTTAAGAAGTCATTTTAAAACCTTTCCTGCGGTTGTGTGGTGTGGGCTACAGGATATGCCCGCGATGCGGGTTGTGGGGCTCGATTCAGCAGCGCACAAGGAGTACATCTATGAAATTTGTCATCGAAGCAGCCGGATTGACGGTGGCGGGCGGCAAGGAACTCGCGATTGATCTGATGACCGAGCTGGGCGGCCACGCAGAGCACCATTTCACCTTCATCGTGCCCGATCTGGATGCCTACAAAGGACTTTCCGGCCGTAATACCCGCGCGATCGTTTGCAAGAAAAGGAAGGGCCTCTTGCATCGGGCACGCCTGCTGAATTACGAAGTGCCCAGAATCTGCCGCGCCGAAGGAGCGGACGCGCTCCTTTGCCTTGGAAACTTTTTTCCCCGCAAGCGAGTGTGCCCGACAGCCGTACTCCTGCAGAATGCGTGGATCGTCACTGGTGATCCGGTGGCCGAATCGCGCCTGACTCTGCGGGAACACTTGATCATTGCTTACGGCCGGCGCGCGTACCGACACCTTCCCAGCGACATCACCATCATCCCCCAAACCCAAGTCATGAAGGACCATCTGTGCGGGCGGTACGGCATCAATCCCAGGCGTTTAGCGATTATCCCCAATGCCATTTCGTTTGCGAAGCTGGGGGAAAGCCCTGATCGCGCTCCTGCCGGCGCGAACGAGGGCGCCCGGCCCTTTACGTTTCTCTGCCTCGCCCACGGCTACGCGCACAAGAATATCGATATTCTGGCGGACGCCATCCGGCGACTGCCGAAGTACACCAACAAGCCCGCCAAGTGCGTCATCACCGTCGCCCGCGAGCACCACCCCAGGGCCCGGAGACTGCTGGAGCGATTGGACCAGGGCGAACTGGCGGGGAAGATCGAGAATATCGGTCCGGTGCCCAGCGCGATGCTGCCCCGGGTCTATGGAAGCGCCGATGCCCTGATTCTCCCGACGCTGCTTGAATCATTTGCACGGACCTACCTTGAAGCCCTTTATTTCGGATTGCCGATCCTCACCAGCGACCGGGATTTTGCCCGCGACCTCTGCCAGGATGCGGCGATCTATTTTGACCCTCTGGATGCCGACGGCGTCGCCCGGGCGATGGCAAGGGTGATGGAAGATGCCGGCCTGCACCAGCGGCTAGTCCGGAATGGCCAGCGCCTCCTTGCACAATCTCCCACCTGGGACGAGGTTGCCGATCGCTTCGTCGAGGTGCTGGAACGCACGGCCCGTGGGGAGCCGCCTGCCCTTGCGGAGCCGGGCGGTGAACCCGAGAACAAGGGTGAAAGCGCGGAGCTTCAGCTCAGTGTGCGTCGGCCTAAAGTTCGGGGCTACTCAGGAGAAAAGGCGTCCGTGCAGCCGCCGGCGGCTGACGACATTCGCGCCTTCTTCAACCACGAGGCGCCCCGCTGGCGGAACAAGTACGGTTTGAAAGGGAACCTTAACTCCCGGGTGGAACAATTCGTGGTGCGGCTCGCCGAGCTGTTTCTCCCTCCCAGTAACATCCTTGACCTGGGTTGCGGGACGGGGGAGATCGCCGCGGCGCTTGACCAAGTGGGCTACCGCGTAACGGCGTGCGATATCGCGGAAGAAATGATTGCCGTCGCTCGCCGCAACCACACCGGGACAGCAGTGAATTGGGTTCATCTTGAGCCCGAGGGGAGAGTTCTTCCCTTCCCGGACGGAAGTTTCGACGCCATTGTAGCCTCAAGCGTATTTGAATACCTCGTTGACGTGCCGCGCGTGGCGGCGGAGGTGGCAAGAGTCCTTCGACCCGAGGGAATTCTGCTGCTCACCATTCCCAATCCCTGTAATTTTGTGCGCAAAGTTGAGGCCTGGATTCAGTCGAGGCCCTTGGTTCACCACCTTTTGGCATTGCTGGGCAGAGTTCAGCGGATTCACTCTTACGCTTCCTATCTCCGGTTTTCGCGCAACCGCTTCGAGGAGCAGGGGTGGCAAACTGTGCTGAGCGCCGCCAACCTTGCCCCTTTGGATGAAAGAGATTTCTCGCGGGAAAGCTGGCAGTCCCAAGCCAGGGCGCCCCTGCTCCTCTTGGCCGTGAAAAGGGTGGCAACGGGCGGTCGCGAGGAATTTACCGCAGAGCAGGCTTTGTGCCGCCTTTTGGCGAGGTAAAACCTGTCTGCCGAATTTAATGGGGAGAACTTCGAAGGAGGAAATCATGCGAATACCACACCAGAGACTGATAATTTTCTGTCTTGTACTCTTTACAGGATTCTCCGCTTTCGGTTTCGCGATGGATCGAACGCCGGAGGTCGTTGGCAAGGTCGTTCGTTCGTCCAATGCGACGGTGGAAGGGAGCGCATTGTTATCCAATGGCACCATCCTTTCTGGAGACGCCGTAAAGGTTGGAGCGGGCGGGTCGGTGCTCCTCAGCCTTTCTCCCAGCGGCCGGGCAGTTCTTGCCGCCCAAACCCATGTGCTTTTCAGGACTGCTAAGGGGGATATCGTGGCGCAGCTTCTTTCGGGAACCCTCGCCGTCGAGAAGGAGAACAAGGACCCCTTCGTAGTGAAGACTTCCGGGTATAAAGTCGAATCCCAGGGTGAGGGGAAGGCGGAGTTCCTGGTGGCACTCTTACCCGACCAGAAAACCATTGTCGAAGCCCAGCATGGTAAGGTCGCGATCACCGAAACCCGTTCGGGTGAGAGCTACATACTTGCCGAGGGGTTCCGCGCCGAGATCCCTGCATCCGCAGAGGGATTCCCAGGTCAAGAAGAGACGCCGAGCGAGGTCATTGGCAAAGTCGTCGCCTCGGCGGGAGCAACCCGGAAGGGGGTTCCCCTCTCCAGCGGCGGGTGGGTCTCGGACGGCGACACGATTTCTACAGGCGCATCAGGCCGCGCGGTCATTCTATTGTTGCCTACAAACCAAGTCACATTCAATCAGAACACCTCGGCCAGCTTCACCAAACCCGTGGATCGGATTTGGTTGCAACTGCAGAACGGCACAATTGTGGTTGAGAATTCAGGTGGGAGCAATGTGCTCATCACGACAACAAGATTTTACATCGATTCGTCCTCGGCTGCGCCTTCGACGATTAAGGTGGGGATTATGGCTGATAACAGCACCTATATCATGTCCGCGGCCGGCGACATTGCCATCACAGAAATCCATTCGGGAAAGTCATACCTCCTGCCGGCGGGACATAGCACGCTGATCCCAGCAAACGCGCCGGGCCCTCCCGGGTTACAGCCCTTGGCGGCAACCACGGCCCCGGCTCCAGCACAAAATACCCCGCCCCGCCCCCCAACACCTCCTTCGGGTTCAGTATCGCACTCCCATACCACCCTTATCATTGTAGCCGTCGGTGGTGGGGCTGGAATTGCGGCAGCCTTAGCCGCCCTGGCTGGAGGGCATAGCAGCAGTAGTCAACCCATAAGCCCCTCTGACCCGCAGTAAGCTGGGGTTGTCCAACTTCTTTCCGGCGAGTGCCGCCAGTGTCCTCGGTTCGTTGATGCTCTGAAGGCACTCCATCAAGAAATCCAACTCCAGCGTCTGCCCGCCAATCTTGCGCTCCACTTGAGCGGCCTGCCGCTCTCACCAGCGCCATTTCCCGGGGCCCGGCAACACATCGCCGGGCCTTCGGCGAATCTCCCCCTGCCGGCGATCGAACCCTTTGGGGTTCATTTCAAACCCTCCTACCACCTCCGCTAGCGAACCATTTCATCTGATACAAAGTTGCATTCATAAAGATACTAATATAAACTCCTTCCGATTATTTTTACGCGGAGGGAGAAATGCGACCACCTCGACCTTTTCCAGAAGGAACGCTCGAGCGGTTACAACAGGGGTTGAAGGAAGCGCGCAACAAGGCCGAATTTCAGCGGGTGCAGTGTTTGTGGCTGCGAGCGGCGTTGGGGTTAAACGCCAATCAAGTTGCCCAAGCCCTGGGATGGCGACCGACCTCGGTGCGGCGTCTGCAGGCCCAATACTGGCGGCAAGGCGAAGCGCTCTGGCAGCGCCGGGGGCGCGGAGGGCGACGCCACCAGAACCTGCCTGTGGCGGAAGAGGCCCAACTGTTGGCAGGATTTCTGCAGCGCGCCGAACGCGGTGGGTTGTTGGAGGTGAGCCGGGTGCAACAGGCCTATGAACAGGCGGTGGGCCATGCCGTGCCGAAATCGACGGTTTACCGCATGCTGGCCCGGCACGGCTGGCGCAAGTTAGCTCCGCGGCCTCGCCATCCCCAGGCCGACCTCGCCCGCCAACAGACTTTTAAAAAAACTCCCCGCGACCGTTGAGGAGCATCGCCTCGCCGGGCGATCCCTGCGCTTGATGTTCCAGGATGAGGCGCGGTTTGGACGCATCAATGATCCCCGGCGCTGCTGGGCGCCGCGCGGCGTGCGTCCCCAGGTCTGCGCCCGCATCGTGCGCGAGTACACCTATGTTTTCGCCGCCGTCAGCCCGCATGACGGTACGCTCGATACCTTGGTCCTACCCGAGGTGAATGCCCTGACGATGTCCTTGTTCCTGGCCGAAGTCGCCCGGCGTCACCCCCAGGAATTCATCCTGATGGTGCTGGACGGTGCGGGGTGGCACCGCGCCAAGGATTTGCAGATCCCGGAGAATATGCGGCTGCTCCCCTTGCCGCCCTACAGTCCGCAGCTCAACCCGGTGGAGCATGTCTGGGAGGATATCCGGGAAAAGTGGTTCCCCAACCTTGTCTTCGACAGCCTGCGGGCGGTGGAGGATCGTTTGGTTGAAGCGCTGGCGAGTCTTGAAAATGACCCGCAACGAGTGGCCCGAGTCGCCGGATTCGATTGGATCATTAGTATTCCGATGAAGGCTAATTAGTATGACACCCTGGTGCCTGTGGACGAGGTACCCCGTGTGCCTCCGCCTCTCGAACTGCCCGCCCGGATGCTGGCAGTCCGCATTCTCCTGTCCGCGTTCATCTGGACGACAGCCGGTGGCGGGGTATATACTCCGACCGCTGAGGATCCAAGGAAGGAAATTTCGGACAAGCCGCATGGAATGCCTGTGTAACCATGGACATGCACTGTTTTTCTAGCCGACTCTGCCATTCCTTAATTTCCAGCCGCGCCGCCGTCACTCTGGCGGCGCTCGTCGTGGTGGCTTGGGGCAGCCTCGCCTTCTGCGGCGAGATTCATGACGCGGCCGGGCGTGGCGACTTGGCCAAGGTCCAGGCGCTGCTCAAAGTCAATCCTCATTTGGTCTTCAGCAAGGACGAGCATGGTAAGACGCCCTTGCACTTTGCGGCGGCTTTTGACCACAAGGATGTGGCGGAATTGCTCTTGGCCAACCACGCCGACGTCAATGCCAGGGACAGCAAAGGCGATACGCCTTTGCACTACGCGGTGTACGGTGGCTACGGGGACGTGGCGCAATTGCTGGCCGGCAAGGCCGACGTCAATGCCAGGAACGACAAGGGCGACACCCCTTTGCACTACGCGGCGTACGGCGGCCACAGGGGTCTGGTGCAATTGCTGCTGGCCCGCAAGGCCGAGGTCAATGCCCAGGACAACAACGGCCAGACGCCTCTGCACGTGGCGGCCCTTTATGGCTACAAGGACGTGGCAGAGTTGCTGCTGGCCAACCACGCCGAGGTCAATGCCAGGGATAGCAAGGGCGATACGCCTTTGCACTACGCAGCATCCGCTGGTCACAAGGACGTGGCGGCATTGCTGCTGGGCCACGGGGCCGAGGTCAACGCCAAGGATAAGAACGGCTGGACGCCGCTGCTCTGGGCGGCGCGCAATGGCCACAAGGAAGTGGTGGAGCTGCTGCTGGCCAGCAAAGCCGATGTCAATTCCCAGGACAACAGCGGCCTGACGCCTGTGCATTGGGCGGCGGGTAATGGCCACAAGGACGTGGCGGATTTGCTGCGCCAACACGGCGGCCAGGAAGTTCCGCTGGACATTCACGACGTGGCGCGTGATGGCGAGTTGGCAAAAGTCCAGGCACTCCTCAAAAACAATCCTGGTCTGGTTTTCAGCAAGGACAACTTCGGCATGATGCCCCTGCACTACGCGGCCTCTGCCGGTCACAAGGACGTGGCGCAATTGCTCCTGGTCAACGGGGCCGATGTCAACGCCAAGGATAAGACCGGCTGGACGCCGTTGCACTGGGCGGCACGCAATGAACATAAGGATTTGGCGGAACTGCTGCTGGCGAGCAAGGCTGATGTCAATGCCAAAGACAACAACGGCCAAACACCTCTGCACGTGGCGGCGCTTTTTGGTTGCACGGACGTGGCGGAATTGCTGCTGGCCAACCACGCCGAGGTCAATGCCCAGGACAGCAAGGGCGATACGCCGTTGCACTATGCAGCGTCTGCCGGTCACAAGGACGTGGCGCAATTGCTGGTGGCCGGCAAGGCCGACGTCAATGCCCAGGACATCAACGGCCAAACGCCTTCGCGCTTGGCGGCGGCGGCTGGTCACCCCGACGTAGCGGCTTTGCTGCTGGCCAGCAAGTCCGGGGGCAGTGCCCAGGACAACCACGGCCAAACGCCTTTGCACGTGACACCGCCTTATGGCCACAAGGAAGCGGCGGAATTGCCGGGGAAGCAAGTTGGCCCGGAAGTCTCTACTCCGCTGCAGCCCGCGCCGCCCGAGTCCGAGCAGCGCAGCGCATCTGAAATAGCGATGGCCGCGGGCGAGATGCGTGACGCGGCCGGGGGTGGCGATGTGGCAAAGGTCCAGGCGCTGCTCAAAGCCAACCCTCATTTAGTTTTCAGTAAGGACGACAATGGCCAGACGCCTCTGCACGTGGCGGCGACTTATGGCCGCCGGGAAGTAGCGGAATTGCTGCTGGCCAACGGGGCCGATGTCAATGCCAGCAACAACAAGGGCGATACACCTTTGCACTACGCGACGTACGGTGGCCGCAGGAACGTGGTGCAACTGCTGCTGGCCAGCAAGGCCGCGGTCAATGCCCAGGACAACAACGGCCAGACACCTTTGCACTACGCGGCGTACGGTGGCTACTTGGACATGGCGCAATTGCTCCTGGCCAACGGGGCCGATGTCAACGCCAAGGAAAAAAACGGCTGGACGCCGTTGCACCTGGCGGCACAAGGGGGCCATAAGGACGTGGCGCAATTGCTCCTGGCCAGCAAGGCCGAGGTCAATGCCCACGACGACAACGGCTGGACGCCTTTGCACGTGGCGGCGGCTTATGGCCACAAGGACGTGGCGGAATTGCTGCTGGCCAACGGGGCCGACATCAATGCCCAGGATAACCTCGGCGCGACCCCTTCGCAGGTGGCGACTGCTTCTGGTCACCCAGAGGTAGGGGAATTGCTGCTGGCCGGCAAGGCCGGGGTCAATGTCCAAAACAACAACGGCCAGGTGCCTTTGCATGTTGGGGCGGCTCCTGGCCACAAGGAAGTAGCGGAATTACCGGGTCAGCAAGGTGGCCAGGAAGTCTCTCCGCCGCTGCCGCCCGTGCCGCCACCGTCCGAACAGCGAAGCACATCTGACACCGCGATGGTAGCAGGCGAAATTGATGACGCGGCTGGGGGTGGCGACCTGGCCAAGGTCCAGGCGCTGCTCAAAGCCAATCCTCATTTGGTTTTCAGCAAGGACCAAAACGACAAGGCGCCCTTGCACTTTGCGGCCGCTAATGGCCACAAAGAAGTGGTGGAATTGCTGCTGGCGAACGGGGCCGATGTCAATGCCCAGGATAAGTTTGGCTGGACGCCGTTGCACCTCGCGGCACAGGAAGGGCATAAGGACATAGTGCAAATGCTGCTGGCCCACCACGCCGAGGTCAATGCCAGGAACAGCACCGGCGCGACGGCGTTGCACTTCGCCTCATTGGCTGGTCACCCGGACGTGGCGGAAATGCTGCTGGACAGCGGGGCTGATGTTAATGCCCGGAACGGCGCCGGCGCGACGCCGTTGCAATGGGCAACCGTTTATGGCCACCCGGACGTGGCGGAAATGCTGCGCCAGCACGGCGGCCACGAATAAAGTGTGGAAACCTTGCACTTTGCTTGGCAACAGGCCGTCAGTGCATAACGCCAAAGGTTCCTCTTTTTGGGTCGACAACCCAATGGGCCAGTGGCAGAATAGCGGAATTACATAAGCCCTGATCCATGGGGAGATCCCCAGCTATGCCGGGGAGGCAGAGGAAGTTTGACAGATCCGGCAGGGTGCTGCCCAATCCTTGCGATTGCGAGGCAATTTTCGGGCCGCTGCCTCTTGAGGTGCAGCATTTTGTCGGTGATCGGTGGCCATCAGCGCCCTCGAGAGGCCAGCACCCGTTCCCCCCCGCTTTGCGGGGCGATATCTTGCATTGAGGTCCAGGTCAGATGAAGTTAGGGGTAATCAGCCGGCACTCATTGTCCCGAAGGGGACTGTGTGCCATGCTGGCCTCAAACAAGAATTGGTCAATAGTATTGGACCTTCCCACCATTCCTGAAGACTCCGAGGTCCTCCGCAAGGCCCAGGTGGAGGTTCTGCTGTTGCACGTTCGCGGCGGTGACGCGGATTTTGAAGTTGTCTCGCGGCTCCGCAATCTCCTGCCGGAAATCAAAGTCCTGCTCATCCTCGACTCATCCGACGACGAGATGGAGTTTCAGGCGATCCGGGCGGGTGGCCGTGGATGCTTCTCGGATGCGTCCGACCTGGAAATGCTGGAAAAGGCGATCAGCGCTGTCGGAGGTGGTGAAATCTGGGTAAGCCGCCGCGTTGCGTCGCGGCTCATCGCCAAGCTCGCGCAAACGGAGACGGCTGAAGACCCGAGCTCGAACGGGCTCACGCCCCAGGAATGGAAGGTTCTGGGACTGCTTGCCAGCGGTTCCCGCAACAAGGAGATCGCTAACCGTCTTTCCGTTTCAGAGAATACAGTCAAGACCCACCTTTACACCATCTATAGAAAGATCAAAGTGGACTGCCGACTGGCGGCCACACTTTACTATTTCCAGCATGTAAAGTCGGACGAAAGATACTCCCACAAATCCGTCGAGCCCCGAGCAAAGGTGAAAAAGAAGGAAAATGTCCGCACGGGTCAAGGCGAGAATTCGCCGCCGGAATGAATTGAGTTTTGACGAACGCGATGTTGGGCCGGCGAGGTTCCGGTCTCAAAAAGCGATTACCGGGAGCCATTTTCGCGACAGCTCCAATGTCCAGGAGCCTCCTGATTGTGCGTTGATTTCTGGCCGCTATCTCGAAAAGTTGGAGCACCACAAGTAACGTTGACGTGCGGCACGAGTCCCTGACTTCCGAAGATATGTAGTAGGCCCACGAGCACTCTCATGAAAGCTTTGACTTCACCAGCCGGCGTAGAAAACTTTGCTTGGCGGCGTGCCCCTGCCGGAGTTCCTCCAGCGCCGATTGAAATTCAGAAATGCGTTGCTTGCGGACGGCAAGATCGCGCAGGTCGATCAGTAAGCTGACCGCCTTGTCGTACTCGTTCGGTTGCCGCTTCTGGATGTGTGCCGTGATGCGATTCCAAATCTCTTCTTCGCTTTTCTCCAGTTGATCCAAGTACCGCGCGCGGTCCGCCTCGTCCTTTGCTCTCCGCCGCTCAGCCTCCGCTGCCCGTTTGGCTTCCAATTGTCGGGCACTCTCTTCTGCACTTGATTTGGCCACGGCCAGGAGATCGCAGACCGTGCGGGGTTGAATTGTGGCGGGCCCTTGCCAGGTTCGTGGTGCGCTCTGGTTCTGAAATCGCCGCAGAAATTCCTTTTTCCAGCGTTCACCGGATTGCAGGGCGGCGTTTGCGAGCAAATCGTTCTTTTCTTCTTCGCGGAGATTTTGAATCCACTCCGCCAATTCCTTGCGGTTCGGGCCAGCGCTCAGCGGCGCGGAAGCCGTGGCGGCAACTTGGACGAGGTCCTCGTCGATTCCAAGGAACTCAATCAGCGATTGGAGAGGAGCCGACAATTCGCGCAGGCCGGCAGGCACGGGGGGTTCCAATACCTCTTCAGAGAATTCATCACATTGCACACAAAGGAGCCATCCGAGGTAAAGGCAGCGGAAGTCGTCGCGGAGCAGGTCCGAGCGCAGAGACTGCAGAGAACCCATCCAGCCGCTGCCGTCGTCCCAGTCGTCCTGCTCCGATTCCCCTTCAAACCCGACGATTAGGTGTCTTCCGACCTTTCGTACGTGCGCGGCTTCGCCGGGAAGCATGGTTCTTACCTGTTCGTAATCGGCCAACTCCCGCGGGAGTCGAAGATAGAACTGTCGCGTTCCCCAATTTGCGACGTACACAAAGGCGTCAAAGTACTTTTCGAGAAGTTTGAGGGGATCTGCCTTCAGGTCTCCCCACTCGTAGTGGTTCGTAAAGCTCGTCAACGTGATCACGGCGCGCGTGGAAATGGATCGCAGGGCAGTAATTTCAGCCTTTGTCAGCGCCTGATCTATCGCCCGAAAGTCGTAGTACTGGTACTCACTCATCTAAATTCCTCTGCGCCAGTGACAATATTTGGTGCGTTCACCAACTTAGGCTCTTATTGAAGCAACCTGGTGCAACACCGAAGGCAAGCGAGATTGCTAACTTATTGAAAAATATGGTAGGCCCGTGGGGACTCGAACCCCAGACCTCTACCGTGTCAAGGTAGCGCTCTAACCGGGCTGAGCTACGGGCCTACACAATAGATTATAAAGACGTTACCACAACCTGTGGGGGTTTGCAATAACTGTCCTGCTTCCTCACTCATAGAGAGGAGGGGTGGGCAAAAAATGGGCGATTGGCGATGGCCAAGGCGTGGCTTGAGGAGGGGGCGCCCGGCTAGGCTGTCCAATAATGCCGCTAAGGTCTGTAGCGCCGACCCTGAGGTCGGCAGGGAATTGTGACACGGGCGTCCCGCCCGTGCTCGGGCATGGCCGAGACGGCCATGGCACGCCGCTGTAGCGCTGGCCTCGGGTCAGCACTCGCACACCGCCTCATCGCGATGTTGCACCATGTGCCGACCTCAAGGTCGGCGCTACGATTTCCACCGGGTGCCGCCGCACGACGCTACCCCGAACCAAAAAGTGGGGAGCGCCCCTTTCTCAAATCCCGCGCCCTCCTGTGCCCTGTAACCTGTCCCCTGCACTTCGGCCTTGCAACAATGATTAATAAGTTGTCTAATTCCGTCATCTTTTCGCCAGCCCGGGAACCCCTGGGAGGTTATAATTACCGGTGGAGCTGAAATTCGAATGGGATCCGCAGAAGGCGGCGAGCAATCTCGCGAGGCACGGAGTGCCTTTCGAGGAGGCGGCAACCGTCTTCGGGGACCCGCTGGGCCGCATCACGAGCGATCCGCGACACTCCGTGGATGAAGACCGGTTCGTCCTGTTGGGATATTCGAAAAAGCAACGCTTGCTTGCCGTCATGTTCGCGGAGTGCGGGGAGGCAATTCGCATCATCAGCGCGCGGCAGGCAACACCCCGCGAGCGGAGAAACTATGAACAAGGCAAAGAGTAAACGCAGAGAAACCGGTAGGGTCGGTGTTGATGACATTCTTCCCGAGTACGACTTCAGTGGCGCCCGGCCCAACAGGTACGCGTCACGCTACGCCGCGGGGAGTATCGTGGTGGTGCTGGAGCCCGATGTAGCAGCCGCGTTTCCGAATGCGGGACAGGCCAATGATGCCCTACGCGCTCTGGCCGGAATCATCCGGAAACACCGCCCGCGCCGCTCGGCGCCTGGGCGGAACAGCACCCATCGTTGACGTCCATCTCCGTGTGTCGCGTGTCCCGTGTCCCACCCTCCGCCCCTGACACCCGTCATCTTGTATTGACACTTTGGCCCGGTTACAATGTTACGAAATTCATATCGATGGAGAATTCGGATGGAGACAGCCAAGATTTCACCGCAATTTCACGTGGTAATCCCGAAGAAGCTACGAGCGGCGTTAAAGCTATCCCCGGGCCAGAGGGTCCAGATGGTTGTGTATGGCGATAGGATTGAGATGATCCCACTGAGAAAGATCTCCGAGATGAAGGGATTCCTGAAGGGGATTGATACGGAAGTGGAAAGGGAACCTGACCGGGTATGAATATCATCGATTCATCGGGCTGGCTTGAGTACTTCGCTGGCGGTCCCAATGCGGCATTCTTCTCCCCTCCCCTTCAGAACACCACCGAGCTGATCGTGCCCTCGATCACCATTTATGAAGTCTTTAAAACCGTTCTGCGCCAGCGTAACGAGTCTGCCGCCCTGCAAGCGGTGGCCCTGATGATGCAGGGTTATGTCATTGACCTCACCGCAAACATTTCCATCCTGGCGGCGGAGATCAGTCTAGCGGAGAAAATGCCGATGGCAGATAGCATCATTCTTGCTACCGCCCGTCTTTACCAAGCGACCGTGTGGACCCAAGACGCCGACTTCAAAGGGATCGCTGGGGTTCAATATACTCGTAAGAAACCTTGAGGGTAACAAGGCTCGCAGTGGCTGGGCTCTGGATGTTCTCCCTGGCACCTGACACCCGGCACCTGACACGTATCCCCCGGATCCCGTATCCCGAGTTCCCCCCTGACACCCGACACCTGGCACCTGCCACCTTGTTCCCGAGCCCCGTGTCCCGAGTCCCTGCTCTTTGCCCTTACATCGCAGGTTAATAAGTTGTTTAATAACGTCGTCTTTTCGCCAGCAATGGAACCCCTGGGAGGTTAATCGGCCAGATATCTTTCGACAAGAAGCGGTAAGGAAGCGGTGTGAGGCCTGTCGGCCAAGAAAGGACCAACCAGAATGAAAGCACAAGGATCAATCTGTCGAATCGGAGTGTTCTACGACGGCTCCTTCTTCTCCCACGCGCAGCGGTACTTCTACCACGACAGGAAGATGGGATGGCTAAGCTTCCACCCATTACATGCCTTCCTTGAGCACTTCATCAGCACGAAGGAACAAGACTTTGCCAGCTACAAAGTTGTTTACGCTGCCTGGCACCAGGGGCTTTTCTCGTCAAAGGACGCGACAGAGGAGCAACTCCGCTTTGAGCGGAACCGTTACCATGACCTTCTCCACGCCGGAGTTGAACCCAAGTATCTGCCCATGTCGCAGAGCCATGGAGAAAAGGGAACGGATGTGGCCTTGGCCGTCGATGCCCTCCAGACTGGACTTGATGGGAAGATCGACGTCGCGGTCCTCGTCACGGGCGACGGGGATTTCGTCCCCCTCGTTCGGACTTTGAACAAACAGGGCATCCGTGTCCTGGCCGTATACTTCGAATTCACGGATAAGAACGGAAGAAAGTGCTTCATCAACGAGCGGTTGCTCAATTCCTGCAACTACTCGGTGGATATCTCAGCACTCGACAAGGATCGGGAATTCAAGAGTTCGGTCAAGACCCTGTTCCGGAGTCAAAGCGAGTGGAAGAACAAGAAAGAAGATTCCCAACCAAGGGATGCAACAGCGTAACGCTAGCCGGTGGAAGGCCAGCGGGGGCTGGCGCAGACGTCAACGACAAAGGTCTGCGCCAGCCCGCGGACCTGCGCGAAAGGCTGCGCAGGTCGGTAAATTCATACGTTAGGTGTCGGCGCGCATTTAAAAACGTAGAAATTTGAACAGAGGCCGGTTTTCCGGGTGGGTTTTAATTCAGCCCCTGGTGGTGGCGGTCTTGCCGGTGGCGGAGTGGAGGGGGACTTTGCTGCGCAAGTAGGCGAGATAGGACTCTGGGACCGGTTGGGCGAGCCGTTCTTCGATCACGGGCAGGAAGTAATGTAGGGAGCGAATAGGTCCGAGGGGCATGGCGTCGGGGCGACGAGCCGCACGGCGGGATGAAGCTAACAGGAAGGCTGTTTCCACGGTCGTCAGGGGGATGCGGCGCTCCCAGAGTTGACGGACGAGACGCAGGTCGAAGCGGCTCAGCCGGCGGGGTGTATCGGGCAGGCGGAGATAGAGATCGAGCAGCGTTTGGCGATAGGTTTCAAGATCAGTGGGCACGGGGGCTCCTTTCGGAGTTTTTCTTGTGCGCGGCGGCTTCCAGTTCGCTTTCCCGGACCCGGTAGGAAGTGCCCTCGATCAGGGTGACGTCGGCATGATGAGTGAGGCGATCCAGCAGCGCCGCGATGCAGGTAGCATTGGGGAAAACAGTGTTCCAGTCTTTGAAAGCCTTGTTGGTAGTCAGCAGAATAGAATTGCGTTCGTAGCGGTGGTTGATTACTTCGAAGAGCAGGTCGGCGGCGTGGGCGTCGTAAGCCAGATATCCACACTCGTCAATGACCAGCAACGCGGGGCGGGCATAGAAGCGGAACTTACGGCGACGTAAGCCGGGGGAATCACCATCGAGATCGGCGAGCAGATCGGAGGCGGTGCGAAACAGCACCGAGTGGCCGGCGAGCACGGCGGCATGGGCAATGTTTTTGGCGATTAAGGTTTTGCCCAGCCCGTTGGTGCCACACAGCAGAAGATTGCGGCCGGAGGCGAGGAAGTCCAGGGTGAGGGCGCGTTCGATCAAGGGGCGGTCAATCTTCTTGGGCCACTGCCAATCGAAATCGGCCAACGGTTTGAAGCGGCCGAGGCGGGCTTGGGCGAAGCGGCGTTCGAGGCTGCGGCGAGCCCGGTCTTCAGTTTCCGAGCGGGCGATTTCTTCCAGCAGTTGCTGGGGACTCCAACGCTGAGTCGAGGCGCGGGCGAGGAGATCGTCCAGACCTTGGGCGGTGACCAGCAGGCCGAGATGATTCAGTTGCGCGGCCAGATCAGGATTCGGGCTCGGGTTCTTCCTCGGGATCTTGGCGGAGTTCATCGTAAGCCTCCAGAGAGGGATTTGAGACGGTCAGGTTTTCCAGATCGGGGCGGCGCGAGAGATTGACGGGCAAGGGAGCGCGTTGCCGGCGTTGACGATGGCGGCGCGCCAGGATAAAGGCCACGGAGGAAAGGCGCGGGGTGTGACGCTCGAGAGCTTCCCGAAGGGTGGCGCGCAGTTCGGCAGGCCCATAGTCATCGAGGAGGCGGAGGAGTTGGACGGTAAGCCGAGCGGTGGATTCGCCGCGCTCGAAGGCGGCTTGAAGAAAGGCGGGACTTTCCGGGACCAGGATGCTCAGGCGACCGGAGGGGGTGGAGCCGAGCGCCTTGCGTTTTTGCTCCAGCAGGGCTTGATGGTGAGCCGGTTCTTCAACGAGTTCATGCCGGTCATAGGAGCGGGGGTGGGAAGCGATTTCGGTGACGCCCTCGAGCAGGCGCACACGGGTGGGGGAAGCCACCAAGGTCAGCGTCCGGCCCAAGGCCTGGGGCGGGACGGAATAGTCGTTGAGGTCGAAGCGGACCCAGAGGGTTTTATCGGCACGCACGGTAGTGGTCAAGTCACAGGAGAAAGGATGCGCAGGAAGCGGCAGCAGGCGCGGCTTCTCTTCCTCGAAAACCTGGGCAACGGTGCGGGAGTCATCGCCGGGCCAAGGACGCTGATGAGCGATCTGGTGGCGCCAATCGAGAGCTTGACGGTTGAAATCGGCCAGGGTGGTGAAGGGGCGGGCGGCGAAGAAGTTGTGGCGGACATACTGAATGGCGCGCTCCACGCGGCCTTTTTCATTGCCCCGCGCCGGGCGGCAGGGGCGAGTGGCGAAATGGTAGTGGGCCGAGAGTTCGAGAAAACGGGGGTGGAAATGGATCGCCTCGCCACGGCGTTCCAAGACCACGCTGCGGAGATTGTCGGTGGCGACGTTGCGCGGCGCTCCCCCCCAATCCTGAAAGGCGTGGACGTGGCCGAGGAGAAAATTCTCCAGGGTCTGGTCGAGGAAGAACTCCAGCCACAAAGCGCGGCTGTAGGAGAGGGTGAGGACGAAGCCGGACAAACGGCGGCGGGCGCGACCGATGGCCACCTCCCCGAAGTGGGCCCAATCGGCCTGCGCTTGCTCGCCGGGAAAGGTGTGAAGGCGCAGAAAAGCTTCCCCTTGGGGCGGGCGCAGTTCCGCCACCACGCGGCGGAGTTGATTGACGCTGCCGGGATAGCCGCGCGAGTGAATCATCTGGAAGAGACGGGTGGCACGCAGGCGGGGATATTGCTGCAAGGTCTGGCGCAGAAAGTCGAGGTAAGGATCGGTGACACGGTGGCGCAGCCGGGGCTGGCTACGAAAGCGCTCGGTGTCGAGCGCGGCGCGCACGGTGTCGGGGTGCAGATGCAGTTCCGCCGCAATGGTGCCGATTTTCCAATGCTCGGCGTGAAACAGGTGACGGATCTGAGCGACTTGTTCCTCAGTAATCATGCTCCACCTCGGGAAAAGGATTGACCCAACGCCCCCGGCGCCCACAGATCTGACAGACGACCCCGCTCGCTGTATATTCGGCCTCCGACCCCGGGGAAAAATCCGCCGCCACCGGGGCTTCGGCCGGTGGCGGAATCGGGGGCGCCGTCAGATTCACATAGGGGGAAGCAGCAAGGGAAGATTGATCTGTCACGCGAGCCTTTAAACGCTGTCGATACTCGCGTTGGCGCTGGCGATGATCGAGACGCCCGTCCAGGCCGAGACTTTGCTGATAGCGGCGGTTAGCCTCGCGGCGCTGGAGACGGCGGGATTTATCCCGGCAATGGGGACGGCAATAACGCTGGCCGCGGTCACAGTGAGGGCAGAGATAAAACACCGCGCCACAGGGAGGAAAGTGACACACGCGCTGGCGAAAAACAGCGGAACAAGCAACCGGCACCGGTTTCGAGAGAGGGCACTGGACAACCGGCGACGATCATGGCAGGATGACTCTCGCTGACGAACTTGGAGGTCCTTTGATCGGGGCCACCAATGAAAAACCCCGGTTGGGCAAACAACCGGGGTTCTCCTCCTTACATCTCCAGGAACTCATCCTACCAAATCCCGCTGCTTCCCAACGCGCCTGCGACGATGATACTCAAAGCAAAAACCGCCTCCGGCGATGATGCTCAAACCCAAGCCCGCCTTCGGCGATGATGATGACTCGCCCCCCCCACACCGGCCTGTGTTCAGATTTCTACGTTTTTAAGTGGGCGCTTACAGTTAGGAGGCCACGACCGAGCGATGAGCAAGCAGACTCAGTTCCAACCACAGCCGGAAGGAGTGAAAACACCCCGCATGCTCGAAGTCGAGAAGCGTATTGGAAGGACGCTCGAAGAAGATTACAAAACCAATTATCTTGATGGAAGGATGGGTCAAAAGCGCCTCGCAAACCGTTGGGGCGTCGCCCGAGGGCAGATCTTCGGCAACTTGCGAGGCGGACGCCGCAATTGGGTGCAAATGCTGCACCTTCCTAAGAAAGGCGAGAAAAATACTCCCAAGCATTCGGAAAGATCTTCACACGCGTGCGAAATATGCGGCACCACGAACATTCCCTTGGAGAATGCGCATTGGATTGCCGCACGCGACGGGTGCTCGAGTCGGGCGGACAATATTCTTAAGCTGTGCCCCAACTGCCACACGCGGCTTGATCAGCTAAAGGATGAGAACACGACGAGCCGCGCTCGCGAAGTTCTGTTGTTGCGGGCTGCCGAATCGCTCCTTCAATCAACGTCCGCGCGCGGAGACCAAATGCAAAGTCGCTTCCTAAATATGTGCCGCAGCATAATTGAGCGCAAGCATATTGAGAGGGCTGGCGCTGAGCGATAACTCGACGCTGGGGAACAGCCGGTAGCGCAGAGTCTCGCTGTTCAGAGCGGGTAGCCACAGTCAGCGCGGTTCTGACTGTGGGTTCTTCTCTGGATGGTGAAGGTACTGCCCGGAGGCATCAGGCGTCGGAAAAGCCCACGGTCAGAACTGCACTGACCGTGGCTACCTGCTCCCCCCCAACGCAGTTGCGTCCCCGTTGCGTTCAACGGTGCCCGTGGTCGACTTTTGGCGGACGCCGGAGTCTCGGCTCGCGCAGCTTAGCGCGGCGACGGGAGCCGCCCTGGTCCCGCCGATAGAGCTGCGCTTCGATTTCCGGTTTCTCCGATTGCACAAATTCGTGCAAAAGCATAGGATTGTACCGGATGATACAAATGGATACTAAGGCTTGGGGCGTTCTCATCGCGGATGTGATAGGGTCCAGTTCGACGCCGAACTTGCGCTCCTTGCTGAGTGCGAAACTGCGTATCGCCAGCCTTGCCCATCAGGAGTTGCTCAGGTTGCCCTACGCCATCACGGCGGGCGATGAGTTCCAAACCCTTACCGCACAACTGAATGGCCTTCCCTGGCTTGGTGTTCGATCTGCGGAGAAGATTGAGGCCGCTCGAAGTGCGGATTGGCATCGGCATCGGCCCAGTTCCGAACCCCGTGCGCCCCCCGGTCAATGAACTCGGAGGGCTAGCCTTCCAATGGGCGCGGCAAGCCATCCTGGAAATCAAGGGTGGCCATGCTCACAAGTTTGAAGTTCGCACCGCATTCCGTTCCGCCAGACGCGGAATTTGACCGCGTGGCCAACCTGGTATACGGCCTTCACGATACACTCATTCGGGACCTCACGGAGAAGCAATGGCAAGCCATCGATGCCTATATCGCCAAAAAGCGAGTGGACTTGGCAGCCAGGGCTTTGAAAATCAGTGTTTCCACCGCATCACGCAGTCTAAAAAGAGGCCACTTCTGGCAGATCGAGGAAACCATCGAGATCATGAAAAAGGTCATAGAGACCGCTTTTCCTTAGTTGCACATATTCGTGCAAAAGAAAAGGATTGCATAATTCCATGCATGTGTTCGCCACCAGTTTTCTGGCTCTCTATTTGGCGCACCTCCTGACAGACTTTGTCTTCGAACCAGATCGCCTCGTTGTGGGGAAAAGGAACAACGCCGCACTTGCTTATGTGGAGCACGGCGGGATTCACCTTTTCTCGGCGGCGCTACTGCTAGGTTTGAGTAGCCCGGGGCTGGTGCGCAGTCTGGATTTCTACGGCGTAATCATCGGCTTGACGCTCGTGCATCTTGCCTTCGACTGGGGAAAGCTGCGCCTCGTCCGCCTCACCACCAAGGCCGAGGGAACTCTCGCCTTTGTGGCTGGCCAGCTCGTGTACGTGTTTCCCGTTTGCGTGGCGGCGGAGATAATTGCGAAGACTCCCCTCCGCGAGTTGATGGTTGGCCTCTCATGGGTTCAATCCCACGCTGAGCAAACTCTGCTTCTGCTGGTGGTATACGTAGGAGTAATTTTCGGGGGCGGATACCTCGTTCGGCTTGTTACCAAGCCCCTGGTACGTGGCGACCTTGGCCTCGGCGGACAAGCCACGGAAGAACTGCAAAACGCTGGGATGTATATAGGTTGGCTGGAACGGTTCCTAATCTTGACTTCTCTCCTGCTGCAATCGCCAGCCACGGTGGGATTGATCCTCACCGCAAAAGCGATAGCACGGTTCCCGGAATTTAAGTCAAAACGCTTCGCCGAGTATTTCCTGATTGGAACTCTCCTGAGCCTCAGCATCGGCATAGTTGGTGGTCTCATTCTATTGAAGGCATTCTACGGGACGCTTCGCTTGAAATGAACCACTTGCCCCTATCCACGGCAGGTGAAACATGCCCGGCATTATTGGCCACTTTTGGGCGAGATCCATCAAGCGGGTAGCCACAGTCAGTGCGTGGGTTCTTGCCTTGATGCAGAGCTCATGCTTGGAAATTTGGGGGCACGGGGAAAACCCACGGTCAGAAATACACTGACCGTGGCTACAAGCGCTTTCACAACGCCGAGGCGCGGGGACGGTTAGACTTTTCGCACCTGACCCCGGTATCGTGCCACCACCGGATCGACCGTCAGCAGAACCATGCCCTCTACCGTGGCCTGGGCGATGAGAATCCGGTCAAAGGGATCCTTGTGAAGGGAAGGCAGGCTGTCGATGGCGAGGGCATGTTCGCTCGAGACGGGTAGTTCGAGATAGCCGTTATCCCGCAGGCCGCGCCGCAGCAGCCGCGGGTCAACCCGAAAATCCTTTCTCCCCAGTTGGCGTTTAATGGCGATTTCCCATATGCTGGCCGCACTGAAAATCAACTCATGGGCGGGGTCTTCAATCAGGGCGCGGGCCGGGGCAGGCAACCGGCCGGGTTCACCCGCCGCCCAGAGCAGCAGATGGGTGTCGAGCAGCAGCTTCATTCGGCGCCGCCAAACAGCTTTTCGATCTCTGCCCTTCCCATCCGGTCAAAATCCTTGGGCACCGCAATCTCGCCGGCCATAAATCCCAACCGGCGGATCTGCGCCCCGGACGGTGTGTCGAGGGCCATCACTTTGACGAGCGGCTTGCCCGCCTTGGCGATGATGAACGGCTCGCCCTTGGCGGCGTCGTCAACTAAGCGCGAGAGTTGGGTTTTAGCTTCATGGATATTGACGGTGCGCATGAAAACCTCATTAAACTAAGTCTACTTAGTTTAGCTTAACCGGAAAGTTGCGGCAAGGGGGAGTGGGTAGCGTGTCGTTAGCATGTCATCTGTCCGGTTCAATTAGCACGTGATCTGTCCGCTGAAGGCGGCGAGGAGTTGAGGCATCCAAGAGGCCGGAGGCAGGATGCCAAAATACTCAGCGGTCGCCTGGGAGCGGGCGATGAAGGTACAAGAAGTGATATTGCGGGCGATGGCGAAGAAGATCACGTGGTGGCAAGCGGCGGAGATTATCGGGTTGTCGGACCGCAGCATGCGACGCTGGCGGCAGCGTTACGTGGAGCACGGATACGACGGGCTGCTGGACCGGCGGTGGGGGAAGCCGAGCCCGAAGCGGGTTCCCCTGGGGCAGGCGGAAGAAGTGCTGCGGTTATATCAGGAGAAGTATGCGGACCTGAACGTACGGCACTTTCACGAGAAGCTGCGGGAAGAGCACGGCATCGAGCTGAGCTACACGTGGGTGAAGCTGGCGCTGCAAGGGGCGGGGCTGGTGAAGAAAGGGCGGAAGCGGGGTGTACATCGGAAGCGCCGTGCGCGCCGTCCGTTGCCGGGGATGCTGCTGCACCTGGACGGCAGCCGGCATCAGTGGTTTCAGGACGAGCGCTGGTATGACCTGATCGAGATCATCGATGACGCCACCAGCGAGACCTACTACGCGCAGTTGGTGGAGGAGGAATCGACGCGTACGGTGATGGCCGGGTTACGGGAAGTGATCGAACGGAAAGGGCGGTTCTGCGCGCTCTACAGCGATCGGGCCAGCCACTTTTTTCACACGCCGGCGGCGGGTGGGCCGGTGAGCCGCGAACGGCTGAGCCAGGTGGGACGGGCGCTGCAGGGGTTGGGGATCCAGATGATCGCGGCTTACTCGCCGCAGGCGCGGGGGCGCAGCGAGCGACGGTTTGGCACCTGGCAAGGGCGTTTGCCGCAGGAGTTGCGCTTAGCCCAAATCACCGGGCTGGAGGAAGCCAACCGGTTTCTGCGGGAGCATTACATCGGGGAAATGAACCGGAAGTTCAGCGTGCCGGCCACCCAGAGCGGACACGCGTTCACGCCGGTGCGCGGCCAGGACTTGGACCTCATCTTTTCGGTTCAGCACGAGCGCGCCGTAGCCCAGGACAATACCGTACGGCTCGCAGATCGGACCTGGCAAATCGAGCGCACGTCCTGGCGCGGCACGCTGGCCGGCTGCCGCGTGACCATCTGTGAACACCTGGACGGCCGCGTCACGATTGCCCACGGACCCCACGTGGTGGGGCGCTACACGGCGTCCGGAGAAGTCTTGGAGAAGTTAAAAAAAGCGCGCGCCCCACGCTGTGGAAATGACGCGCCGAGGAAAGCGTGGAAAACTCCAAGGACGAGTTTTCCACCCTTCCCTCCGCGCTTGGAAATCCGGCAAAAGACGCCGGATTCCCACATTCCCACAGCGACGGCGGCGGCGGTGGCCCTTAACATTGGGCAGGAGAAGAAAAACCAAAACCGGACAGTTCACTTGCTATGAAAACCGGACAACTTGACAAGCTAAGAACAGGGGGAGTGGGTAGCGGCAGGTTTTAACCTGCGGAGAAGGGAACCCCGCCAGACACGCAACCCCAACGGGGTTGACTTCGCGAGGGTCGGCCCCGGCACGGCCGTGGCGGCACCGTGGCTGCACACTTCCCAAGGATCGACTCAGGGCGGCCGGAATCCGGAAGGGGCGGCTCCAGATTGATGGGCTAAGTCCTTTTTGTCCGATGTTACCCCCCCTCTGGGCGGTCTGCCGGAAGGCTCCGGTCAGGAACTGCCGTCCGTCCCCCCATGAGCGGATGGAGCTGCCGAGGGACAAAAGATCCCCCCCCCAACGCCGGAAAAGCGACATTTTAACCATGCTGCAGCCGGGCGTTACTGGCAATACTTTGCGAAACACTGTGAGGTCATCCTGCGTCGGTGGCAAACGCCTGGTTTGGACAATGTGCACAATGGTAAGATTAACGCCCCGCTCCAAATTCCAACTGAGACACTACCCATGCCGGTGTATCCATGCCCTTGCCTGCCTTGACCGGTTTGCGAGTACTATGTTAGCTTGATTTTCTGCATCAGATTAATGGTTCAGGTGGAGGAATTGGCTTGGTCGCTCCGGCGGGAGAGGCGCTGAAACGCACGGCCCTGAATGCCACCCATCGGGCGAGTGGAGCCAAGATGGTGGACTATTGCGGGTGGGATATGCCCGTGGAGTATTCCGGCATCACCCGCGAGCACCTGGCTGTGCGCACCGCCGCGGGCCTGTTTGACGTGAGCCACATGGGGGAGATCGAAATACGCGGCCCCCGGGCGCTCGACCTGCTTCAGCAGGTGACTTGCAATGATGCCGCGCGCTTGCAAAATGGCCAGGCTCAGTACAGCGCGCTGATGCTGCCGAATGGCAGTTGCATTGATGATTGCGTGGTGCACCGCTTCGCGCCCGATCACTACTTTCTGTGCGTCAACGCCGCGAATACCGATAAGGACTACGCTTGGATCGTGCAGTGCAATACGCCCGGCGCCGAGGTGCGCAACGCATCCGGCGAGTATGCGCAGATTGCCTTGCAGGGCCCGCAAGCGCTCAAGATTCTCGCCAGGGTGACGGAAGTTGATCCAGGAGATTTGAAGTATTACTGGTTCCGCCCCGCCCGCTGCGCCGGGGTCGAGGGCTTGCTCGCGCGAACCGGCTACACGGGCGAGGATGGGTTCGAATTTTATTTTCCTCCCGCCTCCGCCGAGCACGTTTGGAACACCCTGCTCGAGGCGGGCCAGGCGGAAGGATTGATTCCGGCGGGCCTGGGGGCGCGCAACACTCTGCGCCTCGAAGCGGGATATGCGCTGTACGGGCACGAACTGGATGAAGAAACCACCCTTTTCGAAGCCAATCTCGGCTGGATTGTGAAACTCGAGAAGGGAGACTTTACCGGACGCGACGTGCTGCTGCATCAGCGCGAACAGGGAGTGCCCAAGAAGCTTGTGGGATTTGAGATGATCGACCGCGCCCCGGCGCGTGATGGCTATTCCGTTTGGATCGATGGCCGAAGGGTGGGCAAAGTCTCGAGCGGCTCCCCCGCTCCCTATCTCAAAAAGAATATCGGAATGGCTTTCGTCCCTCCGGCGGACGCCGAGGTGGCTCGGGAAGTTCAAATTGAAATTCGCGGGCGGCTGGCGGCGGCAAAAATCGTCGCCACGCCATTCTATAAACGGCCGAGATAAGCTCGGAAAAAGAAGAGAGCATCAAGGAGAAATCACCCCATGTATCCTCCAGAACTCCTCTACACCAAAGACCACGAGTGGATCCGGGTGGATGAATCCGTGGGAACCATCGGCATCACCGATTACGCGCAAAAGGAATTGGGAGATGTCGTGTTCGTGGAACTCCCCAAGCCGGGCGACCACGTGACGGCGGCGGAGTCCTTCGGGACAGTGGAATCCGTCAAAGCCGTTTCCGAACTTTTCTCGCCGGTGACCGGTGAAGTCGCTTCCGTCAACAGCAAGCTCCAGAATAATCCGGAACTGGTCAACAGCGACCCTCATGGCGATGGCTGGATGGTGCGCGTGCGGATTGAGGATCGCCGGGAAATTGACAAGCTGATGACCGCGGATGAATACGAGGCCTACATTCAGCAGGAAAAGGCCCATTGATGCGCTACCTGCCGAACTCCCCGGCCGACCGGCAAGCCATGCTGGGGGCCACTGGCCACACCCACATCGATGAACTCTTCGCCCAGATTCACCCGGATCTACGGTTCAAGGGCAGACTGAGCCTGCCGGGGCCGCTTTCCGAAAGCGAAATTCTGGAGTTCTTCCGGCAGGCCGCGGCGGAAAGCAGCCGCGAGTATGTTTCCCTGCTGGGGGCGGGCGCCTATTCTCACTACTGCCCCGTGGTGGTTGACGCCCTGCTGTCGCGTGGCGAGTTCTTTACCGCCTACACCCCTTACCAGGCGGAGATCGCCCAGGGCACCCTGCAAGCCATGTTCGAATTTCAAACCCTGATGACGCAGCTCACCGGGCAGGAGGTGAGCAACGCTTCGCTCTACGACGGCTCCACCGCCACCACCGAAGCGGTGCTGATGGCCCTGCGCATCACCCGGCGGCGCCGCGTGGCCCTGGCGCGAACCCTGCACCCGGAATACCGCCAGATTCTTTCCACCTACGTCCGTCACCAGGACGTGGAACTGGTGGAAGTCCCCTACGCGGCCTCGGGACAAATCGACACCGCCCAACTCGAATCCACCGTGGACGCCCAGACCGCCGCCGTGGTGATTCAGTCGCCCAACTTCTTCGGCGCCCTGGAGCGCATCCCGAAAATTGCCTCCATCGCCCACCGGCAGGGCGCGCTGCTGATCGTCGCCATTACCGAGGGCCTGTCCATGGCGGTGGTCAAGCCTCCCACCGAAGCCGATATTGTGTGTGGGGAAGCGCAATCGTTCGGAGTGCCCGTAGCCTTCGGCGGCCCTTACGTGGGCTTTCTCACCACCAAGGAAAAATTCCTGCGCCAGATGCCGGGCCGCCTGGTGGGACAGACGGTTGACACGGAAGGCCGCCGCGGCTTCGTGCTGACCCTCGCCACGCGCGAGCAGCATATCCGGCGCGAGAAGGCCACTTCCAACATCTGCACGAATCAATCGCTGTGCGCCCTCGCCGCCACCATTTACCTGAGCCTGCTGGGGAAAACCGGGTTGCGCCAACTGGCGGAGCAGAATCTGGCCAAGGCGCACTACGCCGCCGGGCAACTGCGGGGAATTCCCGGAGTCGCCACACCTTTCTCCAGCCCGTCGTTTAATGAGTTTGTCGTCAAGGTCCCCGGTGAGGCCGGGCACCTGCTGGAAGCTCTGCGCCGCGAGAGGATTATTGGCGGACTGCCTTTGGGAGATTTTTATCCGGAACTTGCGAACCACCTTTTGCTTAGCTTTACGGAATTGGTAACGGCCGGCCATTGACCGCCTGGTGGACGTGTGCCGCCAGTTCGCGGCCCAGCCGGTCATTCGAGATTTTTCACCGCAGAGCCGCTGAGGCACGGAGCAGGTGTCAGGTCCCAGGTATTGGGTGTCAGGGAATTGCTGGCGCGTGGCGACTAACGCCTCCTTTACTCAGCGCCTCAGCGCCTGCGCGGTGAACGGAACCAATACTCATGGAAAATCGCATTCGCGAAGCTCGACCCCACGTGACCCGCAACGAAGTGCTGATCTTCGAGCGAACTTCGCCGGGCAAGGTGGGCGTGGAATTCGCGCCCCTGGACGTCCCCGCAGTCTCCCCCGCCGAAGTGCTGGGCGAAGACCTGGCGCGGGACGAAGTCGAAGGCTTTCCGGAAGTTTCGGAAGTGGACGTCATCCGCCACTTCACGCGGCTTTCCACGTGGAATTACAGCGTGGACGCCGGGCTCTATCCACTGGGTTCCTGCACGATGAAGTACAACGCCCGCATCAATGAAGTCGTGGCGCGCCTCGCGGGCCTCGCGACGGAGCATCCCTACGCTCCGCAGGATCTGGCCCAGGGGTGTTTGCGAATTCTGCACGAAACCGCCCGCTGCCTCCAGGAAATAACCGGCATGGATGCCGTTTCCCTTCAGCCCGCAGCGGGGGCGCAGGGGGAACTGACCGGCATCCTGATGATTCGCGCGTTGCTGGCCGAGCGCGGCGATCCCCGCAAGTACATTCTGATTCCCGACTCCGCGCATGGCACCAACCCGGCCAGCGTGGCCATTTCCGGCTACGAGGTGCGCCCCATCAAATCGAATGAGCAGGGTTGCGTCGACATCTTCAACCTCGCCCATGCCATGGATGCCGACGTGGCCGGGTTGATGCTGACCAATCCCAACACGTTGGGGATTTTCGAAACCGAAATCGGCAGGATTGCGAGCATCGTCCACGCCCGGGGCGGCCTGGTTTACATGGACGGCGCCAACATGAATGCGCTGGTGGGAGTGGCGCGGCCCGGGGATTTTGGCGTCAACGTCATGCATCTGAACCTGCACAAGACTTTTTCCACTCCCCACGGCGGGGGCGGCCCGGGTTCGGGGCCGGTGGCCGTAAAGAAAATTCTGGAACCGTACCTTCCCTCTCCCGTGGTGGCAAAGTCGCCGGAAGGGACGTTCCAGCTTGATTACGACCGGCCCCGCAGCATCGGCCGGGTGCGAGCCTTTGTGGGAAATTTCGGGATGGCCGTGCGCGCCCTCGCCTACATGCTGGCGAACGGACCGGAAGGACTGCGGCAGACCACCGAAGATGCGGTTCTAAACGCCAACTACATTCGCACGCAGTTGCGCGATGCCTATGACCTTCCCTACGACCAGGCCTGCATGCATGAGTGCGTTTTCTCGGACCGGCGCCAGGCGGAAAAAGGCGTCCACACCATGGATATCGCCAAGCGCCTGATCGACTACGGATTCCACCCCTATACGACGGCATTTCCGCTGATCGTGCCCGGCGCGCTGATGATTGAACCCACCGAGAGCGCCAGCAAAGGCGAGTTGGACGCCTTCATCGACGCCCTCCAGTCCATCGCCGCTGAGGTGGAGGAAGATCCCCAATTCGTGCTGAAAGCTCCCTACACCACGCGCGTCTCCCGCCTCGACGAAGTCGGTGCCGCCCGCAAGCCCATCCTGCGCTGGAAGCCTTAAGGCACGGCAGCGCGCCAGTGCCAGGTTGCTTTAATGAGCGACATGATCCATGGCGCGCGGAAAGTCGAGAACTTTCGCCATTTGGCGCAGTCCCGCATCGAGCCCGCCGTCCCAAATCCTGGATAACGAACAAGCGATTTATTTTCAAATGCTTATTGGGATCAGCGGAATTGTGTTTTTTTAACTTGCCTGTTTTCAGTAAGTTATTGGGTTGTGGAAAACTTTGCGGGTTTCTTGGAAAGTTGAGGCCTCAGAATCGTTCTATCTCATTTAGTTTCATAAAGTAATAGCTATTTTACGTTAAGTCTTCTTTTTTCAACACATTATTGGGATAGTCAAAAATGTAGCTTTTTTGTGGCTTTGTTTTCAACAAGTTATTGGGAGCACTCTTCATTTTTAACATCTTTTGATATTTTCTTTGGCCAACTTGATTTAGATCAAAAAATCACCCTTCGGCACCCCTTTCGGGGACCGTCCGACCCGTTTCCCAGGTCCCAAGCATTGCGTGCACGCAGATCCGCCGAGTCATTTGGCGTAGGCCACTCCCTCCAATCGGGAGGCTAGCACCACGAGGGCCAACTCTCATCGCCCGCCTCGCCGAACCCCTTGTAGCGCGGGTGTCCCCACCCGCGCGCGCCGGTGAGGGCACCGGCGCTACAAAAGCCGGCGTGGCGCTGAAATGGATGACGAGTCTCGCCAGGGCAGTTTCGTCGTATGATGAACCCCATGACGAATTCTGACCTGCAGCCCGCCGCCGACCCCCGCGCCGAGTACAGTCAGCGCCTCGAAGCATGGCAAGCCCGTCAAGCTCTTTGCGAAAGCCAGCATCGCCGCATTGGAACGAGCCAGCTCGCGCTCGGGGGCGCAACCCTGCTGGTGATAGGGCTGGCGCTGGTGGCTAAGGTGGTCTCCGTCCTCTGGGTACTGGCGCCCCTGCTGGCGATTGTGGTTCTGGCCGTCATTCACGAGCGCGTCCTCAAAAGGCGCGGGCGATGCTCCCGCACTGTGACTTATTACCAGCGAGCCCTGGTGCGATTGGGTAACTCCTGGATGGGCACTGGGGAGACAGGCGAGCGGTTCCAGAGCGCTTCGCACCCCTATTCCCGCGACCTCGACCTCTTTGGGCAGGGTTCGCTTTTTGAACTGCTCTGCACGGCGCGCACCCGTGGAGGTCAGGAGACGCTGGCGAAATGGCTCCTGGAGCCCGCTTCCCCGCAGGAGGTCCGCGCCCGGCAGGAGGCTCTTCGCGATCTGCGGGGCCGGTTGGATTTGCGCGAAGACCTGGCAGTGCTCGCCGAGGACGCGAGCTCCCTTGCGCCCGCCGAAGACCTGGCGGCGTGGGGCGAGGGTGAGTCTCTGCTGGGCTCGCCGTTTCTGCGATTTTCAAGCGCCGCGCTCGCCGTTTTGTGGCTGGCAAGCGTGGCCGTCTGGATGGCCTGGGGGGTGGCGTATCCGGCCCTGCTGGCCAGTGTGGTGAACGTCAGCTTCACACTGGCTTATCGCCGACGCGTGGCAGACGTCACCAGCGCCGTCGAGAGCGCGGCCCGCGACCTCGCGCTGCTGGCGGGGGTGCTGGCCCGGTTGGAGGCTGAGCAGTTCGCGGCGCCGAAGCTTGTGGAACTACGGGCAGCGCTTGACTCGCAGGGGTTGCCGCCCTCGCGCTGGATTGCCCGACTCAACCGGCGGATGGAGTACCTGGATTCAAGGCACAACCTGATCGTCAGATCGCTCGACCCGTTTGTGCTTTGGACCTTGCAATGTGCCGGAGCGATTGAAGCCTGGCGAAAGCGCGCGGGTCCGGCGGTCCGCCGGTGGCTCGCCGCCGTCGGCGAATTCGAGGCCCTCACGTCGCTGGGCGGCTATGCCTATGAGCATCCCGCCGACGTCTTTCCGGAATTCGCCGAAACTTCTCCCTGCTTTGAAGCTCAGGGCCTTGCCCATCCCCTGCTGCCTGATCATGACGCCGTGCGCAACGACTTGGGCTTGGGCGGCGACCTGCGCGTCGTCATCATCAGCGGACCGAACATGGCGGGGAAAAGTACCCTGGTGCGGGCGGTGGGGATCAATGCCGTGCTGGCTCAGTGTGGCGCTCCGGTGCGCGCCCGCCGGCTGCGCCTCTCACCGCTCGCCGTTGGAGCGTCCATCTGCGTGCTCGATTCGCTCCAGGGCGGAATCTCGCGATTTTATGCGGAAATCCGCCGGCTGAAACAGATCATCGACCTCACCCAAGGACCGCGCGCGGTGCTCTTTCTGCTCGATGAATTCCTGCAAGGAACCAATTCCCAAGACCGGCGGCGGGGCGCCGAAGCCATGGTGCGCCGCCTGGTGGAGCGCGGCGCCATCGGGCTGGTGACCACCCATGACCTCGCCTTGGCGCAGATCGCGGACGGACTCGGCCCGCGCGCCTCCAACGCCCACTTTCAGGATCGCCTCGAGGATGGGAAACTGCTCTTCGATTACCGGCTCCAACCCGGAATCGTCGAAACCAGCAACGCCCTCGAACTGATGCGCTCCATCGGTCTGGATGTTTGACGCGCCTCAGCCCAGTCGCAGGTTCCTTAAATAATCGAAGCTGATCTTGATGGCCTCGAGCGGGGGCATGTTGCAGACGTCCTGCTCGACGTAGATATGCTTTGCTCCGGCCTCGTCCACGTGCGCGAAGATTTTGCGCCAATCAATTTTCCCCTGGCCGACGGGCGCAAAAGGATTGGGACCGCTCGCGGGCGGATCCGCGTGCGGGTTTACGGCCACGTCCTTGTAAAGATCCTTGATGTGCAGAAGCGGGAAGCGGCCGGGATAGAGCCGGAAATAGCGCAGCGGGTCCACTCCGGCGTAGGTGGTCCAGAAGATGTCCATTTCCATTTTCAGGAGATTGGGGTCACAGCGGGTGAGCATGATATCGTATCCGCAGGTGTGATCCACGCGGGCAAATTCGTTGTAATGCGCGTGGTAGCAGAACTGCACGCCGGCGTCCTGGGCGAGTTTTCCGCATTGGTTAAACAGATCCGCCCGGCGCTTCCAGGTCTCGGCGTCGAACCCGCGCGGGTTATCGCCCACCACGATGTAGCGCAACGCATAGTCCCGGGTCGCATCCAGGGTCCTTTTCCAGTCATCCACCGATTTTGGGGCATCAAAGTAGCCGCTGGGAGCCGTCAAGCCCGCGGCCCGCAGATCGGTATTCAGCATCGCCGGGCCGACGCCGGTGATGATTTCCACTTCCTTGTAGCCAACGGCCGCGATTTGGCGCAGGGTTCCCGCCGGATCTTTGGCGAGCAAATCCCGGACCGTATAGAGCTCCAGCCCGATAGGTTTATCCCACGCCCTGTGATTTGCCGCCCAGAGTTGGGGCTGGGCGGCCAGCGCCGTCGCCCCGCTGAAAGTCTTCAGAAAATTTCGTCTTGTGACCATGATTGTGGCTCCTTAAGCACCAAACCATTTGAGCGTGTTGCGCCGCCCATGTCAATGAGCCGTCATGGTGGTTTTGATGAGACGTTCGATGTCGTGCGGAAGACAAGTCATTCCGCGGCTTCTTGAACCCCCGTCCTTCCAAAGCTTTTGGGGAAATCGGCGCTTAGCGTTTTATTCACTCTTAGGGGTGGGCATTGCCTTGCGAATCGATTCCACAATAATTTTGCCGTCGGAAGACTTGAGCGATGCCGCACCAAAGTGAAAGGTTTTTCCGTTAGAAACTTTGATGTCGAACCCGCCCATCGGTATGGAAACAGTCTTTACCTCTTCGATTTCGCTCAACGATATATTGACGATCGTCTTGTTATCTTCTTCAAAACTAACGGTTCCGGACGATAGCGTCAGGGATCCCTTCACCTTGCCATGCACATGAAAGAACTCCGTGGGATTTCCAGTATAATGGAAAGCATCAAAGCGCTGCGTGACCGGAGTAACGGTGGGGGTGGGCGATCCTGGCTTGGGCGGCGTCGTAGTCAATTCGGCGCCCTTCGCGGTGACCTCAAAGGCGGCTTCCGCCTCGTCCTCGTCCGGGTTGATCACAAACAAACTCGCGGTGCCGATGGGGGCGTCGCCGGCCACTCGGATGCGGACGATCAACTGGCTGCTGGAAGTAAATGCGACCCTCAGTGCCCGGACTCCGGAATTAGAGAAGCTCACCTTGGCGCCATCGGCAAAACCCTTGCCGGTGATGGTCAAATCCACGTCAGACCCTTGTCCCGCGCGGGGCGGGATAACTTTTGTCACCTCCGGCCCCGATGATACAACGGGGGTGGCAGGTTTGACTTCCTGCGCGGGAGGCGCGGGGGCAGCAGGGGGGGCCGGCGCGGTTTCCGGCGATGCAGGCGCGGCAGGTGGGGCGGGACTGGCAGGAGCAGGGGCAGAGGGCGTGGCCGGGGCGGCTGGTTTGGGAGATTCAGTGCTTTGTGGCGCCGCGGCCAACGCGGAAACGGACGCCGCTGAACAAATGAGCAGCGCGCCAAGCGTCAGCCGGCTCACCCGCCAAATCCTTGCTGAGGAAAAATCGCCACGCCTCATGGCAGACCATCCTGAAAATAGGGGATATGGAGATCCAATCGCTCGAATCTTAAACTTCCAGATTGCCGGAAGTCAAGGCAGCGGCATCCTTCCCGCGCGTTCCTGTCAACAAACCCTGGCCTCGCACCCTCCTCTCCGCGCCTCCGTGGTGAACAGCGCCGGAATTTCTTACTTTCCGCCGCGCAGGGCCAGGTCAACGGCTTGGAAGTAGGCGTCCTCGGAGGGAAGCCCGATCATCAATCTCCCGTTAATGAACAGGGTAGGGGTTCGATCCACATTGATGCGCTTGGCTTCCGCCATATCGCGTTGGATGCGGGGCAGGGAGGATTTGGCGTCGATGCATCCGGCCAACTGGACGCGGTCTACTCCCGCCTGTTCACCAAAGGCCAGCACGGTGTCCCGGACGTTAGTAATGTTGATGAGCTGCTGGTTCTTGAAGATGGCGGATCGTAAGGGCACGTAGGCGGCGGGATTAATTTCAAAAGCGCACTCGTCAGCAATCGCCGCAGTCATCGACCAGTCATGCATGGGGAGCGGATACTCCTTGAAAACCAAGCGCACTTTATTGCCGTAGCGGGGCAACAGCGTATTTTCGAGAAAATCCTGCATGCGGGCGCAAGTGGGGCACTGGAGGTCGGCATACTCGACAATGGTCACGGGGGCGGTTGTCGGTCCCTGGCTGGGTTCGTCATGGAGAGAAATGGTGCGCAGCGCCAGTTGCCGGGGATCGATCGACATATTGTACAACTCGCTCACGATCAGGTGTTTGCCATCCTGGCTGAGGAGCACTTTGACGTCCTGCTTGGGATTCTTGCCGTCATCGATGGTAACCGTCCCCTGCTTAAAGGCAGGGGAAAGCGTGGGCTTGAAGAGTCCCGCCGAAACCTTCCGATCGGCGGGAATCTTGAAAACTTCCTGAATGCGCTGCGCAATCTCCGCCGGAGAATTCTGCGGCAGATCAATAACGCTGGGGTTCACCATGACCAGGAAGCGGCCGTCCCTGGAAACCAGCAGGAGTTGGTTATGCTGGGTCTTGCCGTCGTCCACCGTCACCGTGGTCGCACTGAAGCCGGGGGCTACCGGCGAAGGAACGAGCGGGCTCAGGGAAAGCTTTACGGTATCGGGCACGCCAAAGCGCTCCCGGATGTAATTCACGATCTTTTCGTCGATTTTATTGCCTTGCGGGGAGGCCGGGGGTGCGGGATTCCTCGGCTTGGGGGAAACCTGGGCCCAGGCGCCCGCGAGATTGAACAGCATTGGAAGAGAGATTACCGCCAGGAACCCAACCCGATAGTTTTTTGCGCTCAAGTGACCCCGCCCTTTCCAGAAAATGTGTTTGCGCCGAACCCAACGATAATTCTAGTGAAAAATACTTGCACAAAGCAAACGTGAATTTCTCAGGAAATGGAAGGGGTAAAGCGCAGGACCGGTTTTGGGGTCCGTAGTTCGTCCCAGTGGGCAGGGATAAGCAACGGACCCGCAAAACCGGTCCCTGATGCACTTGCTTTTCCGTCTACGCCAACGCGCTCGAGTAGTCAGATACCCGGGCTAATTGGCCGAAGGAGCGGCGCACTTGGCCAGCGAATGATCGTTAGCTTTATAACACTTGCCGGTATCGTTCAGATCAGGCTTGCCCGCGGCGACATGGCAGTAGGTACATTTCTTGCCTTCCTTCTGCGCGTACGCCGGCTTGGCAGTGGAAATCGAAATCATCGAGCCACTCAGAATGGCCAATGCAACCAGGACTTGAAACAACTTCATGGGATCCTCCTCGGGAAATGAATTGTCTTTACCGAATTACCGAATAAAACCCAGGGGAAAACCTTGTCAGCTTACCACCAACCCTTGCGTCACTCAAAGCTTAACTCCGGCAGGACACCTCGCCCCTCAACCGCCCCGGCCCGCCGCAACCCATCCTAGTTACCGCCGGCAATCTCGTGCAGGATCTTGGGGTCGGGCTCGTCCATGGCCAGGAGCGAATGGCAGGCGTTGCAATCCTGGGTGATGGCCTTCCCCTCTTTCGACTTGTGGTTATCGTCATGGCAGCGGAAGCAGCCGGGGGTATTGTTGTGCCCCGGATCGTTATGGCCAAGATTGTTGGGATAAGTCCCCCACGTGATATTCATTTCGGGGAAAACATTTCCCTGGTAAATGTAGAGGATTCCTTTGGCCGAGATCTCGATCGCCGCGCGCTGGGAATCGTAAACCGCCGGATAATTCTTCTGGTAGTATGCGCGCAAAGCTTCCGGCAGTTCGGTGGCCGCCGCTTCGCGACTGCGGTATTTGACCTTGAGAAGTTCTATGGCCTCTTTGTGAATGAAGGGGAGATCAGTGCTGATGCGGCCCGCCGCCATTTCGCGGTTCACGGCGTTATCCGGCATGTCGAAAGTGTGGGTGGGCCGGTTGTGGCAGTCCATGCAATCCATGGTGCGCCGCTCACCGGTGGCCAGCAAGGCCGCCGAAGGCGGATGGTCCGTGGAAGTGTATTCGGTCACCGATCCGTCGGCGTTGCGATAGCTCACCCAGGGAATCTCCTGCCGTTTCTCGTCCGCCGGAATATAGGACACCAGCCCCAGGTGGCGGCCATGAATCCCCACCAGCTTGCTGTCCGGATTGCGCCCCCCGATGTGAACCAACAGCACCGTTTTGGTGGCGGAACTCTTTTCATCGTCGGCATACCGGGTCCTGACAACCAGCTTGTCGCCGGAAAAGCGCTCGGGCCAGTGGCACTGCTCGCAGGTCTCCCGCGCCGGGCGCAAATTGTGGATGGGCGTGGGGATGGGGCGGGGGTAGAGGTCAAAGGTCACGGCCAGAACCTGGTAGCTGCCGGAAAGCTTGGAGCGCACAAACCACGGCGCTCCCGGCCCGATGTGGCACTCCACGCAGGCCACCCGCGCGTGCGGAGACCGCTGGTAGGCCGTGTATTCCGGGTCCATCACCGAATGGCAGGTTTGCCCGCAGAACTGGGTGGACTCCATGAAGACTGTTCCCCGATAAGTGGCAAAGGCGAAGATGGGAACATTGATGGCCGTCATGACGGCGATGAAGAGCGCCGTCCGTCGCACTCCCTGATGGGAAAAGTCCACCGTGGGGTATGCCGTGGGAAGAGTGCCCAATCGCCGGAACTTGCGCAGGTCCCGGACAATGCCAATGGGAATCAACACCAGCCCCAGGGCAAAGATGGGGGGCAGAACCATGAAAACTACAATCCCTGCGTAAGGATCGGGCTGGTAGCCGAAAATGAGCAGCACAAACGCAAAAACCAGGGTAATGCCGCTCGTGGTGGTCAGGACCACACCCGTGCGGCTGATCAAATTCTGACTGAGATAGACGGCAGGGCGAATGATGCCGCGCAGTCTGCGAAAAATGTCGGGGGAATCAGTTCTGATAGGTTCCGGCAAAACCAAAGTCCTTTCTTGCCCTGATGATCGCGGTTATAAGGACGGGGCCTATTCTATCATTGCGGACCACCCCCCTTGTCCACCTTCTTCTCTTCACAGGCCTCGGACCGCGAGGGACAGGGTTGCAACTTCCTCCCCCACCCTCGCGACCGATGGGTTTGGCCTAATTGGCCGCTGGCGCCTTGTACCCCTCCAACGAGTGGTTGTGATCCTTGTAGTACTGACCCGCAGGGGTTAGTTCCTTCATTTTCCCTGCCGGATGGCAAAAAGTGCAACCTTTGCCTTCCTTCTTGGCGTACTCGGGTTTTCCCATGCCAAAAGGCAGCGTCATGGCGAGGGCGAAGGCCAACAGGAAGAGTGTCTTAACGAGCTTCATAGATTTAGGACCTCCTTACTAGTAATGAGGTGCGCGGCATTTGCAGACATTAAGTCTTGTGTCGGACACACCCGACCAACCTGGGAGCATTCTGAATACCATAGGGGGCCAGTGTATAATTTTTGTACAGTCAGCAAATTGCAAAGCTTAGCCGACAATTGGTTGGTGTACTTGATTGCAAGGAAACCATTTGCGCGAAATCTCGGAGGTTTTTGCGGGAAATGACTCAGCCTGCGGGAGCCTCCCTGGCATGCGACCTCCGGTCCCCAAACCGCCTCCGTAGCTTATCTGTATGAGCGTAAAGGGTGAATTCTCTGCACTTCATGTTGAATTTTTTTACACATTAACATAGACAGAATGGCATCGTGCTTGCCCCTTCCCACACGACGGTGCACTGGATGGTCACTCATTACCCTTTTTCGTGCCTTGCGAGTCTTCTTAAGGATTTGGATTCATGAACCTGCTTGTGGTGGGAATCAGTCATAAAAAAGCGCCCCTTGAGCTGCGCGAGCGGTTTGGGCTGAATGACCGGATCATCCCGGAAGCCCTACGCCGGCTGCAAAGCGAGCCGGAGATCGAAGAAGCGGTCATCATCTCCACCTGCAACCGCGTGGAATTCGTACTGGTGGCCTTCGAAAAACAGGATGGCATGGCGGGTTTCCGCCGGTTTGCCGAATCGTTTTATGGCGTGCGCTTTGATGATTTCGCCGACTGCTTCCATCTGCATCGCGAAGAGGAAGCCGTGCGTCACCTGTGCCGGGTGGCGGCGGGTCTGGATTCCTTGATTGTGGGCGAGCCCCAGGTTCTGGGCCAGGTCAAGCAGGCGTATTTTCTGGCGAAGGAAGCGGAAACCTGCGCGAGCGCGCTGGAGCAGGTTTTCCATCGCGTCTTCAACACCGCCAAGCGCGTGCGGACGGAAACCCACGTGGCGGAAGCTCCGGTCTCTGTAAGCTCCGCCGCCGTGGAGTTGGCGGAACAGGCCTTTGGCGGTTTGCAGGACAAGACGGTGATGATTATCGGCGCGGGGCAGATGGGCGAGCTGGCGGCGCGCCACCTGGTTTCGAAAGGGGTCTCGACCGTGCTGGTCAGCAATCGCACGCATTCCCACGCCCTAGCCCTGGCGCAGGAGTTGCGCGGCCTGGCCATTCAATTCAGAGAGATCTGGCAAGCCATGCGCGATGCCGACATTGTCATCAGCTCCACCGGATGCCCGCATTACATCATCACCCGCAACGATATGGAGCGCCTGATGGCGGAGCGCCGCGGCCGCCCGCTCTTTCTGATCGATATCGCCGTCCCCCGCGATGTGGACCCGGCGGTGCGCGAAGTGGCCGGCTGCACCCTCGTCAACATCGACGGGCTGGAAGAGGTTACCCACCACAATCTGCTGGAACGGCAGAAGGCCATGGAGGCGGCGGACGAGATTCTGAACCAGGAGATCGAACTTTACCGCGAGCGCCAGGAGCAGCTTAACGTCGTGCCCACCATCGTTTCCCTGCGGCGGCGCGTCGAAGAAATTCGCCAGGCGGAAATGAAGCGCATGCGCCGCATGTTCGGCGAGCTCACCCCCGAGCAGGAGCAGGCGCTGGAAGCCTTGACCCATGGCCTGGTGAACAAAATTCTCCATACCCCCTTCACCGAACTGAAGCAAGCCGCCACCCGCCCCGACCGCTCCGAATTCATCGACGTCGTCCGCACCATCTTCCATCTTGAAGATGCCTCCAAGCCGGCTCCCGCCGCGGTGAATTAGAATTTTGGATTCAGGATTCAGTTTTCCGGAGTTTGGAATTATGAATCTGGAGTGGGGAACAGTGATTTTGAGTCTTCTACTTTAAGTCGCATCTTGAATTTTGAATCTTGAATTCTTGCCTGTCCCCCACCCCTCCCCGCCCTCCTTGAATTTTTGCCACCAAGCCATGCTTTGCCCCCCATCGTCTGGTAAAATGGGCCTGATGCCAAAGCACCTGAGCGCCGAAGATATTTTCCCCCTGGTCGATTGCTTATCGCCCGACGAGCGTCTCCGCCTTCTCCGCTTCATCAGCGCCCAGCCCGGTGCCGACGATCGGGATATATACCGTGCCCTGCCTCCCCGCAACGTGGAGTTCTCGAGTGACGAGGACAACTTGGCGTGGGACTCCAAAGGTTGGGAGGGAGTCCGTTGAATCGGTTTGATCATCTTTCCCTTGCCTATCGTAACCGCATCGGAACAGCCATTTGCAGTCTCCCGGAAGCAAGATGGCCTGAAGTGCGCCGGGCGCTTCTTGTCGCATGCGGATTCAGCAGCCAGGAACCTGCGCCAGCCCCCTCAGGCGAGCGCTAAGGCGTAATTGCTTCCCCCACGAAAGTGAAGTTTCCCAGCAGCGTCCCCGGATCCTCCAGGGGATTTCCACCCTCGAGCGGGAAGGTGAATACGGAAATTGACCCCGTCGCTTCGCGGCCGTCCGGCGCGATGGTGATGGTGTAGTCCGAGCGCGCTATTCCCGGTGTGGGCTGATACATCAGGTTGATGACCCGGCCCACGATTCGATGGTCGCCATCCGGTTTCCACGTGCCCGCCTGGCTTCCGAAGAAACTCCCAGGGCCCCCTTGATTCGAGTCAACGGCGGAAAGCGTATGGTCGGCGTTCAGGGTAATGACGGAACGGGACGCGAAATTTCCCTCCGCGTTTGTAATGATGGTCAGATAGGCACCGCTGCTAAACCCCAGGTTCCCCTGTTCCTGGGGGTGGGGCATGGCCAGTGCCACGGCAGCAAGAAGGCTCACGGCTCCGAGAATTCCAAGGCTGAGATGCTTCATGTTTTTTCCTCCGGCGGCGAAATTCGTACCACTGTAGCAGAAGTTGGCGCATGGCGAAATGGGCCGCTTCGACTCTCCTCAGATGCGCTTACCACCCGGGCGTGAGACGCCGAAGGTTGGGAGGAAGCCCGTTGAATGGGGGCGAAATCCGTTGTTACATATTTTAACTATCGAACAAGCATTGCAAGCCTGATCCTGCTTCCATACGAATCATTCTCGACACTTCGGCCGGCCGCCGCGCACCCACCTAATTATCTTCTTGACAACGGCTAGATTTGTATGTACACTAACTAGGCAAGTCCGCGTCCGGCGGGGAAGGACGGCATTCATGCCGCGGGCAGCTTCGGATCTCCAGCCGAAGTGGCGATTCCGCCACAGCTTAAACACACAAAATGTCATCTGCGGGGGATCACTGCCCCCTAAAGATGTTAAAAATGAAGATCGACCCGACTATGTGTATGAAAACAAAGAAAACCATGACAAATTGTCCGGTGAAATGACACGTATTTGTGCGGATTTGAACCCGGTTTTGCAGTTCATTGCCGGATTGGGAAGGGTAATTTTCGCCAGTTGCGGCTTGGGGGAGTACCTTCGCAGGAAATTCCCCGCAGCCTGCGTGCCCGCTTGTGGACAAATGGCCGCAGTTCCTCCACGGCGGGGCTACGGGGCTGGCTTGAGGTCCTCTATGCCGAGGCGCAAACGGCTACTCCGCTTTTTCCACGGTTTCATCGAACACCCGGTAGCCGGGGTTGGGGGGGAAGAGTTCGGCCATCAGGTCCATGCGGCGGCGCAATTGCGCGATGGGCAGGTGCTCCGGGCCGACGCGGATTTGGACATCGTGCCACAGTCCGTGCACATACTCGGCGGCGGTGCTGACAAAGGACACGTCGCGATAACGCTCAAATTGCGCGCGGGAGCGGCGTCCGGCGCGGGCCGGCAGGTAGCCATTCTTGGCGTTCAGGGCGTCCTCATCAATTTCCCCGCGCACGCCGTGGCGGATTTCCTCCTCCAGCATCTGGTTGTACGCCGCGATTTCGGAGGCCTTCAGGCGCGGGCGGAGCAATTCCGCCACGCTGCCGAGCAGTTCAAAGCCCGTATCGTGGGCGTCCAATTCGCGGCAGGCCAGCAGCAGATTGATGCGTTCCGGGGTTTCCACCCACGCGGCGGTGTGGGCTTCTCCGCTGGGCTTCTGCCGGCTGATCACGTCCCCGGTTTCCAGGCAGGCAATATAGGCCACCGCCAGCACCCGCATTTTTCCCAAGCGCTGGGCAATCGCCGCCGGGATGGCCTGCACCGGTTCGCGCACGATGGTGCGCTCTTCCGCCGGGCTCAGGGTGACGTCGGAATGAAACTCCCACTCATGCATGAGGCGCGAGATGGGCACAAAGCTCCCTTGCACGTAATCGGTAATGGGAGTCATATCTTTCGGGGCAATCGGAGTGAATCCCAAGCGGCACCATCCAGGTTGCGGGTCCCCGGCAGCACAGGTTTCCCGGGGCCCATTGATATTCTGCGAAATTATTCCGCGCCTGTCCAGCGCCTTTGCTTTTTCAGGTTTATCTTCAAATGCGTGTTCCATAATTCGCCGCCTTCAGTCGTGGGGTCATTTGCCTTGCACGCCTCGCTTAAGAGCGTTCCACACGGAGGTCACGGAGGGGGAAGCGTTGACCACGGAGAACCCAGCGAGGATTTCGGGTTTTCTCCGTGCTCTCGGTACGCCCGTCTCTTTTTAATATATGTTAACCTCTATGTAAGTAATATTGATTGAATTAACAAATGCGGGAATGAACGGTGTTTGGAAAGGAGTCCGATTTCAAATAAAACTACGACCCCGCCTTTCTTTTCCTTGCAATGGCCAAGGGGAAGATGTAAACAGGTCACAAGCTCAAGCTGTGGCAACCAGTATGTATCCGGGTAATGAAGTCAGGTGGTCGGGGTCCGCGGGGCGGATGGGCTCATTCAGCGCCCAGACCCGGTCTGCGGCACTGAAGTTGACAATCACAGCCTAACCGGAGGCAACAGCATCATGTCGGAACAAATTTCCAATGGGTCACCTGCACCGAGTCGCTCCACCTGGACACGGTGGATCCTGGCGGGCTTGGTGGTGGTCATCGCGGGTGGAGCGGCATGCTGGTACCAATCTCATCGCCCCCAGGCGAGGGCCGTGAAGGAACTGAATCAAGGCATCACTCTTTACCGGAGTTCTCAGTTCCCGGCAGCAGCGGGCATGTTCCAAAAGGCCACCAGTGATGATCCCACCGTGGTCACCGGCTGGCTTTACCTCGGGGCCTGCTATGCGCAACAGTTCGTTCCGGGAGGCGTATCCCCGGAGAACGGGCAATTCGCCATGCGCGCCATTGAGGCCTTTGAGGGAGCTTTGAAAGTCGACCCCGGCAACAAGTATGCCCTGGCCGCCATCGGGAGCATCTACTTCGGCTCAAACGACTTTGAGAAAGCCAAGGAGTGGGAACGGAAACGACTGGAGATCGACCCGGCCAACCCCGTGCCTTATTACTGGATTGGTACGATTGACTTCGCCGAATGCTACCGGCATGGCCGGCAACTCCGCGAGAGCCTGGGGATTTCAACCAACCCTCCGGCTCCCTTTCCTGAGAATGCCCGCGCGGAACTGGCGAAGCAGAACGGTCCCTTGATTGAAGAGGGCATGCAAATGCTAGGCAAAACCCTTCAACTCCACCCCGGCGATTCTTTTGCCATGGCTTACCTGAACCTGATGTACCGCCAGAAGGCCGAGCTGGAGCAGGACAGCGGGGCTCGAGCCGACGACCTGAAGACGGCGGATGAGTGGGTCGAGAAAGACCTGGCTATTCTAAAGTCTGGGAATAGCGCGTTCCCCTACGAGACAAGCCTTACCGAAAAGGATTTGTCAGTCTTTATTGAGGCTCCGCCGCCGCCCCCTCCTCCTCCCCCTCCACCCCCACCCTTCCTCCCGAAAAGGGGGCCAAGGCAGGGGCGGGCAGGTGAGTGATCTTAGCCGCGTGAACACAAGGCTCGCAATCCGTGGCTCTTTCCGCAGCCTGTCAGCTTCGCTCGGGATCTTCAGCGATTTTCGTCCCGGGGATTTTGCCGCGAGGCAAGCACACCCCGTCCATCAGAGCCAGGTTGAGCTGTATTCGGCGGCGGCGAGCATTCCGCAATCCACCAGGTGGGCAATTCCGGTGATGCCCGTGCTGTCGTCCGAAACCAGATACAGCGCCGCCTTGGCCACTTCTTCCGGGCTCAGGAAACGGCCCAGGGGCACGCGCGCCTGCCGCTCGCGAAGATGCGCATCGGGGTCGGAGCTGGCCGCGATGTGCTCGCGGAATGCCACCGTGTCGGTGATGCCGGGGCAAAGGCAGTTGACACGGATATTGGCGTGGCCATAGTCGAGCGCCAGCGCCTTGGTGATCAGCACCACGGCCCCCTTGGATGCAACGTAGCTTGCCGTCCGCATCTGCCCCACCAGGCCGCTGATAGAACCCATGTTGAGGATGACTCCGCCCCCCTGTTGGCGCATGTGCGGCACCACGTACTTCACGCCGAAGAAGACCGATTTGAGATTGACCCCCAACACGTGGTCCCACTCGGCTTCCGACATGTCCTCCACCAGCTTGACGATCGCCAGGCCGGCGTTATTGAAGAGGATGTCCACGTGGCCCCACTTCGCGACGGTCTGCTCCACCATATTCTTGACGTCGGCTTCCTTGGAAACATCGGTCAAAACGAATTGCGCCTCGCCGCCCGCGCTCTCAATCAGGCGCACCGTTTCCGCGGCAAGATCGGCTCGGATATCCGCCACGGTGACCTTGGCTCCTTCTTTCGCGAACTGGATCGCGCTGGCCCGGCCAATGCTCCGCGCCGACCCGGTCACAATCGCTACTTTGCCATCGAGTTTCATACCGTATCCCCCCAGACTGGTTATGGTTATCAGTTCCGCCCCGCATGAAGAAGGCGTGCCCTGCCGTAATATTACACGCCCCGGAGACGCCGCATAGGGAAAAATTGTATTCCTTGCCGCCCGGTTCACGCTGAGCTTGCCCTTCCCGGCGCGATGAGGAATAATCCAGACCAGGAGGAAAGGGATGATTCGCCAACAGTTTCTCGATTATTGCCAGGGCCTCAAGAAGGCTCTTGACTCCATTCCCACCGACGCCGCCGAACAATTCCTGCAGCTTTTGGAGACCGCCTACCTGGAGGGCCGCCAGGTGTTTCTGATGGGCAACGGGGGAAGCGGCAGCAGCGCTTCGCACGCCGCCGGCGATTTGAACAAAGGGGTTTCCTACGGCCGGGAGAAGCGCTTTCGCGTCATCAGTCTGAACGATAACCTGGCGACGCTCACCGCCTATGCCAATGACGTTTCCTACGCGGAAGTGTTTGTGGAACAGCTCAAGAATTTTCTTCATCCCGGCGACGTGGTGATTGGCATTTCCGGCAGCGGAAATTCCTCCAACATTCTGAAGGCCATTGAATACGCCAATCAGCAGGGCGCTGTGACCGTGGGGCTGACCGGCTTTGATGGCGGCAAGCTGGCAGGCCTGGCGCAATTGCCCGTGCATGTTCCGGTGCACGACATGCAAAAGGTCGAGGACATTCACATGATGCTCTTCCATGTGGCCATGCAAGTCCTGTGCGCGCGCATGGATGCTCCTGCCGGCGACGCCTCCGGCCGCGCCTGTTGACGCGGCGCTGACCCTTCGCTGCCCGGCAAACTGAGGCCGGCTCGCCATGCCCGAGAATGCACAATCGAGCGCTTTTGCCTTTCGCCGCACACCGGGAGCGGCTCCGCCCGCGCGCGCGTTAGGGTGGACGGGAAAATGAATATCGCCATTCTCGGGCTCACGGCGACCTCTTACGGCAGCCGTACCTATCTGAGGAATTTTCTTCCCCACCTGGCGCGCCTGGACCGCTCCAACCACTACGAGATTTTTCTTCCTCCCTCGAACGCCCGGGAGTTGGAGGTAAAGCAGGAGAATTTCCGCGTGCACTCGCCGCGCTGGGCGCCCCGGCGCGGCGCCTTGCGTGTGCTTTGGGAACAACTGGCGCTCCCCTGGATTCTCCGCTCCAGGCGGATCGATGCTATTTACACGACGCAAAATATGGCAATTCTCCTCTCCTCCACTCCCAGCATCATCATCGTGCAGAATGTGGAGCCCTTCTTCGCCGGACAATTTCCCAACCCGCTGCATCTTCGGGCGCGGCTTTGGCTGCTGCGGTTAATGACAGAGATCTCCCTGCGCCGCAGCCGCGGAATCATTGCCATTTCCGATTGGGAGAAGGAATTTCTGGTCGAGCGATTTCACCTGCCACCCGATAAAATCGTCGTCAGCTACCCCGGCGCGCCGGAAGGATTCGGTCCGCCTGCGCCCGGTTCCACGGCATTGCTGCGCGAGCGCCTGGGACTCGAGCCGCCCTATATACTTTCCGCCACGCGCCTGGCCGGTTACGGCAATTTGCTGAACCTGGCCAGGGCTTACGTTTCCCTCGTGAAATCAGGAAAAGTTACCATGCCGCTGGTGGTTCCGGGCGAGGTGTGGGACTCGCAGTATATCGGCAGGGTCAGAAAACTGCTCACCGAGGAAGGTTGCGCTGACCGGGTCAAGTTTCTCGGCTATGTTCCCCATGCGCACATGCCCCTGCTGTTTGGCCACGCCACGTGTTTTGTTTTCCCTTCGCTCCTGGAGGCGTGCGGCACGGTGTTGATTGAGGCGCTCGCCTGTGGGACGCCGATTCTCTGCTGCCGACGGCGCCCCATGATGGATATCTGTGGGGATGCCGCAGGTCTGTTTGAGGGTGAAGATCCCGGCGACATTGCCGATCGGATATTTGAGGTGCTCTCCCAACCTTCTCTTCGCGAAGCGCTCTCCCGCCGGGCGCTTGAGCGCGCCACGCAGTTTTCCTGGCAGCAGGGGGCGGAAAAGGTACACCGGCTTTTCCAGCAACTGGCGGGCGCGCCTCCCGCACCAGACCGCGCGGTGAACGCCATCCCTCCGGAAAGGAGAACCTGACCGCCGATCCATTCCCGCGGCCCGGCCCACAAGATTCCCTTGCGCCTGCTCATTCTCAGCATCCAGTACGCGCCGGAATTTACCAGCAATGCCATCGTGATTACCGGCCTGGCGCAGCAACTCGCGGCGCGCGGCCACCGGGTGACCGTGCTCGCCGGAACCCCCCACTATCACCTTCCGCGCATCCCGCCGGGTTACCGGTGGCGGCCCTTCCGCCATGAAATTCTGCGCGGCGTCAAGGTGATCCGGTGCTGGGCTTTTCCCAGGTCCGAGGGAAAATTCGCGAAGCTCCTAAATTATGGAAGCTTCACGCTCACCAGCCTGGCGGCCGGCTTGTTCACCGAACGCCCCGATGCCGTCATGGTCGTCTCGCCGCCGTTCTGGCTGGGCTTCAATGCCCTTCTCCTTCGGTCCCTCCGCCGCGGCGCGGTGATTTACAATGCCCAGGACCTGTTTCCGGAAGCGTACCTGGCGAGCGGGGAAATCCGGGCGGGATGGCTCGAGCGCGCCATGAACCGCCTGATGAACCGCATCTACCGGGCGTCGGACCGGATTACGGTGATCACCGAATCCTTTGCGGAGGCGATCGCGGCGCGGGGTATAGAACCGGGGAAAGTGGCCGTCATCCCCAACTTCGTCGATACCGCCGCCGTCATGCCTCTCCCCCGCCAAAATTCCTTCCGCCTGCGTTACGCCCCTGATGACAAATTTGTGGTTATGTATGCTGGCAATATCGGATACACTCATGGCGCCGAAATTTTGGTGGACGCTGCGGCGAAGCTGGCGGCCATTCCGGGCCTCCTCTTCCTGGTCATTGGCGGAGGATCGAAGCAGGCGGACCTGGTGCGACTTGCCCGCGAACGCCGCCTCGCCAACATGCGCTTTCTGCCCACGCAACCCGCCGAGGTGCTGCCTGAAATGCTGGCCACCGCTGACGTCTTCGTCCTGACCTCGAAACTGGGAGTGGGCAAGACTTCTTTTCCCGGACGCATATATAATTCCCTGCTCGCCTCGCGCCCGGTGGTGGCGAGCGTTGATGAGGACTCGGATCTGGCGAATTTCCTGCGCCGCGCGGGGGCAGGCATCATCACTGCGCCCGGGAACGTGGAGGATTTATGCCAAGCCCTCACCACCCTTTACCACGATGCCCCGCTTTGTGAACGCCTGGGGCGGAGTGGAGTGGAATTCATGGGACGCAACTACTCCCCGCAGGCCGTGGTGGAGCAGTACGAAACGATATTGAAGGGATTGGCCTCCCAATGAAGGAGAGCCCGGGAAACTGATGCAGACCCCCATGCAGATCAAAGTCAAACTGGCGCTTCTGGGAGGGGACCTTTTTTTTCTGACCCTCTGCCTGGCATTGGCTTGTTACATCCGCGTCGGCGACGCCTGGCTGATCTACACCGAGTACCCCCAGGCGTGGGTTTTCTGCCTTTTGATTTACCCTCTGAGCTTCTATCTGACCCGGTCCTACGAAGTGCAGCCGGAAGCCAGTTCCGCAGAGAACCTGCGTCGTCCGCTTCTGGGCATGTTGATCGCAGCGGCCGCCACCTCCGTCTTCTTCTTCTTCGCTCCTGACATTCGTTTCGGCCGCGGCATTTTCGCCATCGCCAACCTCCTGCTTTTTTACTTCCTCCTTGCCTGGCGCCTTGGGGTTTTCCTGCGCCTTCGCCGCCGCAGCCTGGCCGTCCTCCTCATGGGGAATCCTGACGCGGTGGAGATGGCCTGCCAGCTAATCCGGGAATTCTCCCCCCTTTCCCAAACCCAGATCTGGCAGCCGGAAACGGAATCGTCCGGCCCGCCAACCCGTCTGAATCCCCACGGCGCGCCCACCCCCGGGGACCGGTATGACCTCCTCATCCTGGCGGGCCATTCGCTCGATCCCTCCACCCTCCGCAGGGCTGCCGAGCTTCGCCTCAAGGGAGTCATGGTTTGGAACCTGCCGCGCCTGTGGTCGGAGTTTGCGGAGCGGCTTCCGGCGCGATTTATCGACGAACGCTGGTTGGCCACCGCTGAGGGCTTCCGTTCCCTTAACGAACAGAGTTTTCAGGTCACCAAACGGCTGGTGGATATCTGCCTTGCCTTTGGCGGATTGCTTCTCGGCGCGCCGCTGGTGGCGCTCGCGGCGGCCCTGATCAAGCTTCAGGACGGAGGCAGGGTGTTCTATTCACAGGATAGGGTGGGTAAGGGAGGGAAAATCTTCCGTGTTCACAAGCTGCGCACCATGGTGGACCAGGCGGAAGAAACCACCGGTCCCGTCTGGGCCTCGCCCCGCGACCCTCGAGTTACCCGCGGAGGACGCTGGTTGCGCAAGCTTCGCATCGACGAGATTCCCCAGATGTGGAATGTTCTCCGGGGAGAGATGAGCTTTGTGGGCCCGCGTCCCGAGCGCCCGGTCTTTGCCGAATCTCTCGAAAGCAAGTTTCCGGTTTATTCGCTGCGGCATCTGGTGCGGCCGGGGATCACCGGATGGGCGCAAGTCCGCTGCCCCTACGCCGCCAGCGAGGAGGACAATCTCCTCAAACTTGAATATGACCTCTACTACCTGCAAAACGCCTCCATGCTGTTCGACCTCCGGATCATCCTGAAGACCATTTCCACAGTGGTTTCACGGAAGGGTTCCTGGTAGCGCGGGTTCAACTTCCAAGGTGGGGGGGACGATGCCCCCTGGCCATGGCGTCGCTGCTGAGGTCGTGCACCATTTTGACGAGCGCCACCACATTCTCGTAGGGAGTATCCGGCAGCAGGCCGTGGCCCAGGTTGAAAATGTGGCCGGGGCGGCTGGCGGCCTGGTCCAGGACGCGCTGGGCGCGGCTGCGGATGAAATCCCATTCGCCATAAAGGACAATGGGGTCAAGGTTGCCCTGCACGCCCACGCCCGGGCCCAGCCGCTCCCACGCCGCGTCAAGCTCCACGTGCGAGTCGACGCCCAGCACCGTCCCGCCCGCCTCCCGCATGGCCTCCAGCAGCATGGCTGTGCCTGTTCCAAAATGGATAATAGGCGTTCCGGGCTTAACGGATTGCAACATCCTGCGCGTATAGGGCTGGACGTATTCACGGTAGTCGGCAGGCCCCAGGCAGCCCACCCAGGTGTCAAAAACCTGCACGGCCTGCACGCCGGCGTCAATCTGGGCATTGATGTAGCGGGCCAGATTGCGCGCCAGGAGCTCCATCAGCGCCCGCCACGCGCCCCCGTCGCGGTACATCAGGCCCTTGGTGTGGCGGTAATTTTTGGAACCGCCCCCCTCGATCAGGTAGGAAGCCAGGGTGAAGGGGCAACCCGCAAATCCAATGAGCGGTAGCCGTGAATCGAGGTCGGAGCGCGTCTGGCGGATGCCGTCATAAAAATAAGCGAGTGACTCTTCCGGGTTGACCTCCCGGAGGCGGTCAATGTCGCGAGGCTCGCGCACCGCGGGACTGATCACCGGCCCTTCCCCCTTGCCGTATTCCAGGTGCAGGCCGAGCGGCTCGACAATGAGCAGCAAGTCGGCAAAGATGATGGCAGCATCCACACCCAGCTTTTCCGCCGCGGTGACCGTGACTTCTGAAACCAGGCTGGGATTCTTGCACAACTCCAGGAAGGGCACGCGGGCGCGCAGGTCCCGATACTCCTTCATATACCGCCCCGCCTGGCGCATCAGCCACACGGGGGTGGCGTCAACAGCTTCCAACCGGCAGGCCTTGAGGAAGCGCGAGTCTTCCCACGCGGCTCGGGACACGGGAAACGGGACACGGGAAACGAGATTCGGGGTCCTGGATTCGGGATTCGGAATTCGGAATTCGGAATTCGGAATTCGGAATTCGGAATCTCCCACGTTGTGACTCTTGAAATCGGACTTCTGGCTCCTGGCCCCTGAATCCTGACTTCTGACTCCTGACTTCTTCTTCAAAATCTCCTCCGCCCTCCGCGCGGTCTCTTGCACGAGCGGTCCCATCTTGGGATGGGCGGGCTCAAGATCAACGGCGATCCCATGGCTCATCAGCGTATCACTGCACGTGGGGCCCACGGAAGCGACCACGGCCTTGTGCAGGGCCTCGATCAATCGATCCTTGGCGCCGTCTTCAGCGGCCACGCGCAGGAGATGCTCCACTTGCGCCGAATTGGTGAACAGCGCCACCTGTGCGCGGCCCTCCACCAGCGCCCCGATGGCCTCGCGCAGAGGCTGAAGATCCTGGGGAAGCGTCCATTGATACACCGGCACGCGCATCACGCGAGCGCCGCGTTCCTGGAGGGCGGCGAGGAAGTCCTGGTTGGGCACGCCATATTCCTGCACCGCCACCCGGCTGCCCTGGAGCGTGAAGCCGCGCGGACCGGCGCCTGCCGAAGGGCTGCCGGGGCCTTGGTCCGACAACGGGCCGCGTCCCGCCGGCGGGTTTTCGTCCAGCTCCTGCAGGATCTCCCGCCAGGTGTTGGGTTCCGGAACGGTGATGGTGATGGGAACCTGGAATTCGCGCAACACCTTGACCGGCTTGGGCCCCCGCGCCACCACGGTGATTCCCCCGAGCGCCTGCACGATCTTCCCGCGGTCGTAGCGTGTCTCCAGCACCTCGAACAACCGGCGCGTGCCCACCCCGGTCATGAAAATGACGGCGTGGAGCTGCCCCGCAAACAGCTCCGCGCCAAACTCCAGGGCGGCGGCATTTTCCTCCAGCGGCGCCTCGCGCAGGGCCGGAGCCAGGCGCGGCACGCCCCCGAATCGGGCAATCAGGGCAGCCATTTCCGGAGTGTGGCGGCTTTCAAACGCCACCACTTCCCGACCGTTAAAATTTGCCCGCCCGGCTGAGGTTTCCGTCATGTCCATCCTGGCTATCGTAATTTTGAAATCTCAAATTTCCAATTCCCCCCGCCTGCCCACCCGGAAATTTGTCATCGCAACTGAATTTGATTGCCACGATTATACACATTCAGCTCGATCCAGGCACACACGCAGGTACTGATTCAATTAGATCCTGCCGTCAACCTCCAAGGGGCGCCCTCGCTCAGCACCGGCCAGCGACCACTTGCCCATGGACTAGTCCCCTGCTGCTTTTTTCCTGTCCTTAGCCAAAATGCGTGCTAGAATCGGCCACGCAGTTTGGGAATACCGCTGTGTCTTGCAGCAGCCATTTGGCTAGAACGGCAGATGCTCTTGTGATCCGCGGCGTTAGGCAGGGTTGGTTCTTCCGGGGTTGTCCCTGCTCCACAAATTGCTGGTTCCGGAACAGGTGTCGATTGGGGAACCGACGGGGGCGATGAGTTCTTCTCCCGCCTGAGCAGAACGGGGAGTGCACTCAGCCGCCGACCGGCAGGAGTTCGGGGTCTCACTCTTTTCCGGAAGATGAGCGCCGAGGGTTCGGGGTCAACCAACATCAAGTGTCGTGCAAATCTAAAGGGCGAAGGTGGCGAACGAAGCCGCCTCACCACGGGAGCATCTCATGCCGCAAAAGTTATTCGTGGGGAACCTTCCCCACGAAGTGACAGACAACGAACTCTCGGAGTTCGTGAGCAGTGCAGGTTTTCAGGCAGCTTCGGCCGTCGTTATTCGCGACAAGGTCACCGGACAATCGCGGGGCTTCGGTTTCATCGAACTGGCGGAGGGCGAGGACATGGAGCGCGCCATCGCCGGCCTGAATGGGCAATCCTTGCAAGGCCGCCGATTGACCGTCAACGAAGCGCGTCCACCACGCAATGACTTCGGGGGAGGCGGGGGACGCCGCCCGGGTGGTGGTGGAGGTGGCGGGGGCCGGGGACGCGGGTTTTCGGGTGGCGGCGGTGGTGGTGGCGGCCGGGGCGGCGGTGGTGGTCGCCGCGACTGGTAGAAATGACGATTGCCGATTGACGATTTTCGATTTGAAGATGTCCGTCGCCGTGTGAGCCTTCACGGAAAACTGGGACAGAAAAATGAGGGCCTCAATCGGCAATCACAAACGGCCAATCGGCAATTACTCTGAGCCCACGAGGCGGCGGTAGACGTAGCGGAGCTGTTGTTGTGTCTCATGGAGGCGGGCGGCCAGCGTCTGGCCCGGGGAAATCAAGTTCCACGTCTGCGCCACGCTCTCCGCCGTTTCGGCCTGAGTCCCGCCCTCCGGAAGGCCAGCCGGCGCCTTGCCGGTCACCAGCCGGAGGATGTGGTCCACGGAGCGCAGGAAGCTCGCGCCCTCAATCAAAGCGGCGGCGTCCTCCTTGGAAATGGCTTCCGCCGCTTGCAGGGCGGCAATCTGTTCCGCCATATTGGCGCCGGGCGGAGTACTGATCCGGCGCCGCAACCGCGTGTAGGAAACGGCAAAGTCCACATCGTAATAACCGCCGGGGGCGGTTTTGGTGTTGCTGGCCGGAACCGCCACTTCCCGCTCCAGCCGCCGCCGCATCTGATGGAGCTCACCTTCAAAATCGTCAAAAGTTGAGAGCCGGTCATAAATTGCTGTCTGAATCTGCTCCACCACCACCCGCGCCAACTGCCGGTTTCCCGCCAGCGGATGGGCCTTCAGGTAAGTGAGCAATTCCCACGCCTTCGCATCCTCGGCGATGTAGCTCGAGAGGCCGTTAACGGTGACCAGCAATTCCCCTTCCTGCCCGCGCGGCCGCAAGCGCGTATCCACCGGGAACAACGTGCCATCCTGAGTGTAACTGGAAAGCACCTCGATGGTCTTTTCCGCCAGGTGCGTCCAGTGTTCCAGGTCCTCTCTTTTCGCCTCCGCGCCGGCCACAAAGATCAGGTCGGCGTCGGAAGCCAGATCAAACTCACTGAGTCCCAGGCGGCCCATGGCCAGGATGACGAAGGGGGCATCGCCGCCGGGGCCGGTATGATCGTGCGTCCGGGAATTCAGGGCAATCGTCTGAGCGCTGGAAATCGAGCGCGCGGCGTTGGCGGTCCAACGCTTCAGCATGGGGAACGCGGCTCCGCCCCCCACCACATCCCCCGTGCCCAATTCCAGCAGCCGGGTGCGATATTGGCGCCGCAAGATGGCCATTTTTTCGCGCAGATCGAGGGCCTCTTCGAAGGCCCACGCATAGGCTTCGGGCATGGAGAAATCTTCCAGGCCCATCTCCAACTGCCCCGTTGCGGCCCCTCCGGAGGGCGCGGGGTCCGTGCAATCGAGGTTTTCCAGATCCTCGGGATGGTGAACCAGCATCTCCGTCAAGTAGGCGCTGACACTGGCCGCCAGGAGGGCGCGGCGCAGGCGATCGGGATGGGATCGGGCCGGGGCAAACCGTTCCGGGGAGCTGGCCATGGCGGTCATCAGGCGAATGGTATTGCGCCGCGCGCGCTCCGGCAGATCGGCTTCGCGCACCATGCGCGCCACCTCCGGCGCCTGAATATCCAGAAAGCTCAGCAGCGAGTCAAAGGACTGACGCCCGGCATCGGGCAGGAAGGTGGGAGCGGGCTTCAGCTCAAAGGCGGTTCCCGGCGCGGCAGCATTTTCGGGGTGAATGACGCGCTGGTAAATCTCATCCACCACCGCAAAAGCTTCGCGAACTCTGCGCAGCAGGACATCGCCTGGGGTCTCGTCCGGCCCCGCCTCCACGCCGGTTCGGCGCCCCAGCCGGTCCAGCGCCACGTGTTCGGCGGGAAGGCGGTGCGTTTGCTGTCCGGCTTCCATCTGCACGCGGTGCTCCACCTTGCGCAGGAATTCGTAGGCGGAGGTCAACCCGGCATAATCCCGGTTGGAAAGCCAGCCTTTGTCGTTGAGTTTGCGCAGGGCGAAAAGGGTTCCTCCGGAGCGCACCCAGTGATCCTGCAAACCGTGCAGGCGCTGCAGGCATTGCACCAGAAACTCGATGTCGCGGATGCCGCCGCGATGGCGCTTGACGTCGATCGCCTGGCCCCGGCTTTCCCGCATTTTTCGGGAAATTCTTTCGCGCGAAAGCAGAATGCTTTCCACCGCCACAAAATCCCCGGGCGAGCGGTAAACGTACTCCTCCACGCTGCGCAGGAAGTCGCGCGTCAGATGGGCGTCGCCGGCGGAATGGCGGGCCTTGATGAGCATCTGCAATTCCCAGTCCCGCGCCCGGTGTTCGTAGTACTCGCGGGCGGAATTCATGGAAATCGCCAGGTCACCCTGCTCGCCTTCGGGGCGCAGCCGCAGATCCACCCTGAACACCTCGCCCTGGGTGGTCGCCTGGGTGATGGTGCGGGTGATGGCATGCGCCACGTGCACGAAGTATTCCTTGTTGGTGATGATCGATTCGCGCTCGTTCCCCCCGCCGTCTCCCCGTCGTGGGAATAGAGGAAAAGCAGATCGATGTCGGAGTTGTAATTCAGCTCATTTCCGCCCAGCTTGCCGAGAGAAACGATGCTGAAACCGGCGCGCACAATGCGGCCCTGGGCGTCGCGGTATTGCGGTTGTCCGTAGCGCTTTTCCAGCTCGCGGTCGCAAAACAGGTAGGCATCGGCAAGAATCACATCGGCAAGGGTGGAAAGCTCCAGCGTCGTCTCCCCCAGCGTCGAGAGGCGAAGCACATCCTTGAGCACGATGCGCAGGTAGTTGCGGCGCTTGAAGCGCGCCAGCAAAGCCGCCAGCCACGGGTCGGGATTGGTGGTGGAAAACCGCGCGAAGTCCTGCATCAGGTCTTCTTTGGATTTCAGCTTGGTGAAATTCCGGTCGCGCGCGAACTGCACCACCAGTTGCGGCTCCGACAGCAGGGTCTCTGCCAGGTACCCGCTGTAGCCAAAAATGGCGATGAGGTAGGAAAGGGCGGCGGGATGGCGGGCCAAATCCGCCAGAACCTGGGGGGGCGCGCCCTGCGTGTAGCGCTCCAGAAGATTCAGCGCGCCGTCGGGATCGGGCGACTGGGAAAGCAGCGAAGCCAAAGGGGTCAGCAAGGTGGGCGCGAGCTGATCTTGCAGGCGCTCCAGGTTGCCGGCGGCTTTGCCGGGATCTTCAAAATTGATTGCCGCGAATTCCGGTCGCATTCGGGAGATTATAGCTTGGATTGGGGAAGTCCGCTGTTCCATGTCAGTCACCGGCCGTCTTGAGGCTTGCCTCAGTGCGCATTTGCAGCGAAAATGATTGTTTACAATTCTCCGCGACGCCGGGATGAGCCCGGAGAGAGGGAAGTTGCAGCGCGGTTTTGCCAACCAGGAGGCAAGAGGAGCGACCCATGTGTGGAATTGTGGCGTACACCGGAGACCTGCCGGCCAAGGGAATTCTGATTGAGGGTTTGAAGCGTCTGGAGTACCGCGGCTATGACTCGAGCGGCATTTTTATTGCCAACGGCACGCCCTATCTTGCCCGGGCGGTGGGCAAGGTTGCCGAACTCGAACACCAGGTGTGGGATTCCGCTCCCAACGGCGTGGCGGGCATCGCCCACACGCGCTGGGCCACCCACGGCAGGCCCAGCGAGCAGAACGCCCACCCGCACGCGGATTGCGGCGGCAAACTCTACCTGGTTCATAATGGAATTATTGAAAACTATCTGCTGCTCAAGAAACGCCTACTGGAATCGGGCCACAAGTTCCGGTCCGAGACCGACACGGAAGTGCTGGCCCACCTTATCGAAGCCCACTACCAGGGCGACCTCCAGGCGGCCGTGCAGAAAGCCCTACAGCAAGTGCAAGGCACGTTCGGCATCGCCGTGATGCACGTCGATCACCCCGACTCGATTGTGGTGGCGCGGCGCGGCAGCCCGATCATTCTCGGCATCAGTGAGAAGGCGGCGCTGGCGGCCTCCGACGCCTCGGCTCTGGCCCTGCACACTGACCAGGTGGTTTTCCTCGAAGACAACGAGGTGGCTTTCCTCGAACCGGGAAAATTCACCATTACCACCCTCGACAACCGCTCGGTAAGCCGCGACGCCACCCACCTGGATTGGAATATCGAATCGATGGACCGCGGCTCGTTCCCGCATTACATGCTGAAGGAAATTTTCGAGCAGCCGGAAGCCGTGGAGAACGCCCTGCGCGGCCGGGTGAACCACTCGGAAGCGGTCGCCAAGCTGGGTGGACTCGAATCCGTGCAGGATCGCCTGCTGCATGCGCGCCACCTGATTATCGTGAGCTGCGGCACCAGCTATTACGCCGGGCTTTTCGGGCGCTATGTTTTCGAGACCCTCACGGATATGACCGTGGAAACCGAACTCGCCTCGGAGTTCCGCTACCGCAAGCTGAACATCCGGGAGGGAACGGTGGTGCTGGCCATCAGCCAGTCCGGAGAAACGGCCGACACTCTCGCCGCCCTGCGCGAGGCCAAGCGCAAAGGGGCGCTGGTGCTGGGCCTGGTGAACGTGGTGGGCAGCACCATCGCGCGGGAAACCTCCGCCGGCATCTATTCCCACGCCGGCATCGAGGTGGGGGTGGCCTCCACCAAGTCCTTCACCTCGCAGGTCACCATCCTCACCCTGATGGCGCTGCTCATCGGACGCAGCCGCGATCTTTCCTACGAAGAGGGGTACGAAATCATTCGCGCCCTGGAAAAGGTTCCCGACCAGATCCGCGAAATCCTGAAGCAGGCGGGAAAAGTTCGCGCCCTGGCGGAAAAGTACTGCCACTCGGAACATTTTTTTTTCATCGGACGCAAGTTCCAGTACCCCATTGCGCTGGAAGGGGCGCTGAAGCTCAAGGAAATTGCCTACATCCACTCGGAGGGCTATGCCGCGGGGGAGATGAAGCACGGGCCCATCGCCCTGATCGATCCCAAGTTTCCCACCCTGGCCCTGGCGCTCGAAGACGGCTCTTATGAACGGGTCGTATCCAACATGCAGGAGATTCGCGCCCGCGAAGGCAAAATCATCGCCATCACCACGGAAGGCAACACCAAACTCGGCAATCTGGTGGACGACATCATTTATGTCCCGCGCACGCATGAAGCGGTGGCCCCGCTGCTGACCGTCGTGCCTCTCCAACTCCTGGCTTATTACTGCGGGGTGCTCCTCGGCCGCGACGTCGACAAGCCTCGCAATCTCGCCAAGAGCGTCACGGTGGAGTAGTACAGTCACGGGGTCAGGGAGATTGCCAGCCCGCAAAGCGGGCGTGGTCATGTAGCCCACGGCGAAGCCGTGGGACAGAAACGGTACCCATAGGTTTTCAGAATGAGCCCCGCAAGGGGCGGCGTCCGGTCCGCTCATGACAAGGGAGCCCGCGGGAGCCGAATACGGCCCGCTTTATGTTTTAGCCTGAAGAAATCCCTGACGCCGCCCCTGCCGGGGCTGCATGGTTTTCCATCCTCCTGTTTACCCACGGCTTCGCCGTGGGCTACATGACCGCGCCCGCTTCGCGGGCTTTCTGTATACACCCGCGCCGTCGGGCTAAATTTATGGGCTTGTTCGGATCGAAGTCAAAGAAGTTAAGCGCCGCTAAGCGCCTGGAAGGCACGGTGCAATTTGCGGGGGATAAATCCATTTCCCACCGCTATGCGCTGCTGGCCGCCATCTCGAGCGGAGAAAGCGAAATCCATTTCTTTTCCACCAGCGCTGATTGCCAGTCCACGCTCAACTGCCTGAAGTCGCTGGGCGTCAAAATCGAGCGCAAGGAGAACGTGGTGAAGATCGCGGGCGTGGGCCTGGATGGGCTGCGCGCGCCGGCGGGGCCGCTCGATGCGGGAAATTCCGGGTCCACCATCCGCATGCTCTCGGGGATTCTCGCCGGGCAGCCGTTTCGTTCCGTGCTGACGGGCGACGAATCGCTCTCCCGCCGCCCCATGAAGCGAGTGGCCGACCCGCTCACCCTCATGGGCGCGCGCATCAAGACCGCCGACCGGGGCTGCCCGCCCATCGAAATCGAGGGCGGCCGCCTTAAACCCATTCGCTATGAAATGCCCGTGGCGAGCGCGCAGGTGAAATCCGCCATTCTGCTGGCCGCCCTGTTTGCGGAAGGCGAAACCCAGGTGGTGGAAAAACTCCCCACCCGCGACCACACGGAAATCGCCCTGGAGCTGATGGGGGCGGACATCGGCCGCCACCAGCGCACCATTGCGGTGCGCGGCCGCGCGCGCCTGGGAGGGAAAAAGCTCTACGTTCCCGGCGATATTTCCTCGGCGGCGTTTTTTATAGTCGCCGGGCTTCTGGTGCCGGGTTCCAACCTGATGCTGCACAACGTCGGCCTGAACCCCACGCGCACGGCGCTGCTTGACCTGCTGGTTCCCATGGGGGGGCGCGTCAAGGTGGTGAACCTCGAAATGCTCAATGGGGAGCTGCTCGGCGACCTGCACGTCAATTCCAGCCAGCTCGCGGGCGGGGAGATTCCGGAAGAACTGGTGCCGGGCCTGATCGATGAACTGCCCGTGCTCTCCGTCCTGGGCACGCAGACCGAGCAGGGATTAACGTTTCGGGGGGCCGCCGAACTGCGCGTGAAAGAGAGCGACCGCCTGGCCGCCGTGGCGGAAAACCTGCGCCGCATGGGGGCCGAGGTGGAGGAGTTTCCCGACGGCCTGCGGGTGGCCGGCCGGCAGAAACTGCGCGGCGCGGAAATCGATCCCCACGCCGATCACCGCATCGCCATGGCCTTTGCCATCGCCGCCCTGGTGGCCGACGGTACGACCGTCATCAAAGACAGTTCCTGCGTGGATATTTCCTTCCCGGATTTCTTCGAGACCCTCGAGCGCGTGGCGGGGTAGCGCCGGTTGCTCATAACGCCCGGGGTTCGCGGCTCTGCGGGCTTAAAGGCCAGCCTGCCAAAGCACTCGAAGGGGGGCGGCCATTGACGCGGGCGATCTGGATTGGCCCTCAAGGTGCTAGCCTCCTGCTTAGAGGGCGTGGCCTACGTGAAATTACTCATCGAACCTGCGCGCACGAATTACTCTCGACCTGGGAAACGGGTCGGACAATCCCCTAAAGTGGGCAAAGGGTGGTTTTTTTGATCTAAATCAAGTGGGGATCGGAAAAAACAAAAAGATGTTAAAAATGAAGGTTGCTCCGAATGAGTTACTGAAAACAAAGGGACAAATAAGCGACAATATGGACTATCCGAATAAAGTGTTGAAAAAAGGCGACTTAATTGAAATTCGCTATTACTTAATGAAACTAAACTAGATATAACGATTTTAGGGCCTCAAAAACCGAAAAAAAACCGCAAAGTTTTCCACAGCCCAATAACTTACTGAAAACAGGCAAGTTAAAAACTCACAATTCCCGGGAACCCAATAAGTATTTGAAAAATAAGACACTTGTTCTCAATTTGATTCGGGCATCACGTTCCACGTGGTCTGCGATTTGCCCGGGTGCTCGGGCGGCTCCGGCGGACTGGGTGGCTCAGGTGGAGCGGGGGGGTGGGTGCCGCCGCGCACGATGTGGATGGCGCCGTAGTCGGTGTTAATGCGGATCACGGCCCCGCCTTTGCCCAAGCTCCCGGAAATCGAGGGCGCCTCGCCTTCGTTCACCACTTTCAAATTCGGTCCAGAGAAATCGCACTCCACTTCACCGTGGTGGGAGGTGGCCTCGATTTGAAAATTCGAGCCCGGCGGCAGGGTGAGTTCAACATCGCCCTTTTTCGATTCCACCTGGATATCGTGGGTGGGCGGCGTGGAGGTTTCCAGGCTGATTTGGCCGGTATTGTTGGTGATGTGCAGGCTGTGCTTGAACTCGTTGACCTCAACGTCCTTGTCGCGGGTGCTGATTTCGAAGGGGCCGTCGACGCCATTCACTTCCAGGGAACCGACCTCCATCTCCAGTTGCCCGGAGAGCTTTTGGGCCGTCAGGTCAGTGCGCATGGATTCATAGCGCAGAACCTGGCCGATATTGTGGAACTGAAGGGCGCCGGTAAACTCCCCATGCACGGTGACCGTGTCGGAAACGTCGGCAATCTCGATATCATCGCCGTTGCCTTCCAGGTCCACGCTGCCTTTCACGTTGCGGACCTCCGTGGAGCCGCCGGATTTGTGAATTTTTACCAGGCCCTGGATGTTGGCGGCGCGCACATCGCCCTTCTGGGTGGCAAGCGTCTGGTCGCCGGTCAAGCCGTCCACCGAGATGTCGCCGCTCTCGGAACTCGCTTCGCTGCTGGTCGCTTTGGGAACGCGCAGGCTCATGTCCAGGGTGATATAGCGGCCCTCATTTCCCAGGGAACGCCGGTTGGAGCGAAGCAGGTATTGTCCGGCTTCCTCCACCATTTCCAGCTTGAGATTGTCGGAGATCCTCTTGGCCGCATTCTCATCGTCGGCGCGAATCGTTTCCTTGGCCATGACGTCGATGGCGGATTGGTCAGTGCCGCGGATTTCCACGTCGCCACGCTGGTCGTTCAGCGCCAGGTGCGGCGAACCCTGCACCGGGCGGGAAAGAGATTGCGTGTAGGTGTAGGAATTCATGAACAATTGGGAAATTTCATCATCGTCAAGCTTCCATCCCAAATCGTGCCACGAGGGGTGCAGAACCACCTTGGAAATCACCGTGCCCAGCGCCAGAATCAGGACCAGGATCACCACTTCACTGCCGGAAAACAGCGCCGGCGGAGTGGTATCCGGATGCGCCTGCGCCTGAACGTAATCGATGAGCTTCGAAGCGCCCCAGAAGATGATGAGGATGGGCCAGAACTTGGCGATCAGTTGCCAGGGCTGGATGGAGGGATCGAAATTATGCCAGAGAAAGATGGCCCCTACGCCAATCAAGGTCAGCGCCCAGAAAATTGATCCACGACGATAGCTGTAGACGCTCATGTTGATCTCCCGAAAAGAAGGGCCGAAACTGAAAACTCGAAAGTCGAAAATCGAAATTCGTGGACTATTGAGTTCTGCAGAATACAGTGATGGATGAACCCCCTCACCCCCGCCCCTCTCCCCCAAGGGGGCGAGGGCGTAAACTCAATCTCGCTCTCCCCTCGCCCCCTTGGGGGAGAGGGGCGGGGGTGAGGGGGTCTTTATCACTCAATTCTGCAACAATCAGTAGTACTTTCTGCGTACCGCCGACTGCTTACTGCCGACTGTTTCTCAGACCCGGGGCCCTTCGGGAGGGCGCGGCGGCCGGGTCAACCCCACCAGCTTTAGGACCCCCAGGACAATCAGAAACGCCGGCCAAGTTCTGCCGATTCCAAAGCCGGGCACGAGTTGATCCAGCAGAAACATAATTCCCAGCGTGATCAGGAGGACAGGAAACGTCAGCCCGCCTCGATGGTGCGTCGGTGATGGAGGTGTTGCACCCATGAACTTTTCCGATTCCGCCGCTGCCCGCTGGTCAAGAGGCTTGGCCGGATGAAGAACGTCCTTTGGTTTTTTCCAGTTCTATTTCCAGTTCCTTCATCTTCTGGAGGTGTTGCATTTCCTTGACGCGCAATTCTTCGTGGCTGCGCAATTCCCTTTTACGAAATTGGAACCAACTGCCAATGCCCACCACCGCAATAATCATGATCCAGATGCCGTTCGCTCCCAGCATAGCCACAAGATCGTGCATGGTTCGCTCCTCATCCCGGGCCGCCTCCATTTGAGGAGGGGCCTCAGGTATTTTTCTGCTTGGCTTTTTCCAGCTCAACTTCAAGTTGCTTCATCTTGAGCTGGTGTTCCATCTCCCGGACGCGCAGGTCCTGGTGGAACTGCAACTCCTTCGCCCGCGACTTCGACCAGAAGACGATGGCGACGATTCCCAACACCATGAGCATCCCCGCGATGGGGATGATTTCCTCAGGAATGACCATTTCACACCTCCGACCGCAATGCGGCGTTCGAATCAATCATCGCCCGACTTTCATTTCAGCCGTTCTTCGTCGCGCGCGCTTTTTCCAGCTCGATTTTGGCTTTCTCAAGGTCCAGCTCTTTCATCTTCCGCTCGTGTTCCATTTCCTGCGTGCGGAGCTGCTGGTGCGCGCTTAATTCCTTCTCGCGCATTTTGGTCATGGAGGTGATGGCCACGATCAGCACGACCATCGCAAAAACTCCCAAGGGGACAACATGCAGCATGATTTTCCTCCAGGTAATTTCACCATCACGATGGGGCTTACCGATGCCTTACCGTGGGCTTCCAGTGCCGTGCGGTGGGGCCGGACCACCACGCTCTGCCCTTGCCCCCGCCGCAATTCTTGGGTTAGATCCCTTCACCAGCCAGATGATTCCGAGGGTTATCAGTAAGACGGGCAGCAAGAAGAGGGAGCCTCCTAGTAACCCTAATACGATCCTCACCAAACCACCCACCAAACCGACAACGATAAGCTTCACGATGATGCCGATTGCTGCCATGCTTGCTCTCCTCCCCAGCCCCCAGACCCTAGCCCCCAGTCCCCAGATTTACAGCCCCTTGGCTCCGGGAATATTGCTCGGCCCCTCCGAGGGTTTGTCGGGTGGGATGGGATTGACCGGAGCCTGGGGTTTCGGCCCACTCATGCGGCGTTGCAACAATAGAACGCCGGCTCCAATCAGGATGACGGGCACAATAAACTTGCCGATCTGGTTCATTACGGGCACGCCGAGGTTGTCCAGCAGGAAGAGCACGCCCAGGCCGATCAGAATTGCGGCCCCCACGGGCACGTTCATTTTGATCTCGCCCAGGCCAAACCACTCGGGCACCGGCTTGCCCATACTCTTTGCCTTGGCGGTCTGGAAGGAGTCAATCACCATGTAGAAATAGAAAGCCGAAGCACCCAGCCCGAAAAGAGTGTCCATGGGGGCGTGGACCCGGTCACTGAAGGCGATGAGAGACCCAAAGATGAGCACCTGCAAGATAGCCTTGGTGATTTGGCCATTGTAAATGGCGCCCACGCCGGGAATAAACCCCAGGGCGAGGGCTACACCGGGACTGGGCCCCGTCCCCACTCCCCCCCAGGGGGGAAGCGGACTGAGCAATCGGGCCGCCAGGCAACTTTCGCAATAGACCATCCCGCTGACGTCGCGTTTGCACTCGCTGCAAAGTGAACGCCCGCACTGCCCGCAATAAGAGACGGCGTCGTTGAGAGGGTGATTGGCGCATTTCATGGAATTAGGCTCCTTCCCGCCCTGGTAAAGCCGGTGTGATTCCCCGCCGCCGGGATCGCCGGTTCTCTTTCGGCAGCCACCACGGTCCATGCGCCTCCGTTCGCGGCCACCGTCTGGTCCGATGGAGCGCCCTGCGAGGAACCGCCTGCCGGGGCCGCAGGTTGGGGAGCTTCTTCCTCCTGAATCTGCGGCTGCCTCCCCAATTGCCGGAGGCGCGACTCAATTTCGTACACCACGCGCAGGTCGTAATAAAACTTCTCGGCCCGTGCGGCCAGCATATGTCCCTGGCGGTTGGCCCGGTAAGCCCAGGTACGGGGATTTAAGTCTTCCAAACGCAAACTCCTCAGGTTCAATCCGGCGGCGTTGACGATGATCGAAAAGGTGAACACCGTCATGGCGATGGGATACGCCACCCGGGGTTGCAGCACGGGCCGCAGATAGGCGGCGATACGCTCGCGCCAGTTGGGTTGGCGCTCACCCACGGTGGCCTGCATGATCCTGGAGACCAGCCACGGCTTGGGTTCCGCATCTTCCGCCGCCCGGCAGAGTTCCAGGGCATGGCGGACGTCCTCCAGCAGTTCGCAGCAGGCGGCGCACCCGGTTAAATGCGCTTCCACCGCCGCTTGCTGGGTGGGCTCCAGAAGTCCTTCCAGGTAATCGCTCGCCAGGTTTTCAATTTCCAGGTGCGTCATTGCTCGCTTCCCGCCTCAGCGGGGCCTCTCATACCTTCCATACGCTTAAGGACTCGCCCAAGTTCCAAACGGCCTCGATTTATTCGTGACTTAACCGTACCTTGAGGAACCCCCAGCACCTGGGAGATTTCCAGGTAGTCCAGATCGTTCAGGTCGCGCAGCACCACCGCCTCGCGCAAATCCGGCGAAAGCCGGTCGAGAGCCCGCTGGAGTTGCTCCTGACGCTCCCGCGCCTCCAGGTGGCCGATGGGTCCGGCCCCCGGACTGGGCCTTTCCTCAAGAATCGCCGGGTCATCCTCAATCGACCCCGTTATCCGATCCTTCTTGGTGCGCCGGTAATGATCCACCAGGTGATTGCGCGCCACCCGATGCAGCCAGGTGGAAAATGACCCCTGCTTCGAGTCAAAACTCTGCAGGGTTTGGAAGACCTTGATGAAAACCTCTTGCGTCAGGTCCTCGGCTTCTTCGGCCCTGCCCGTAAAGCGGAAGCAGAGGTTGTAGATTTTGCGGGTATAGACCCTGAGCAGGGCTTCCCAGGCGGAGTTTTCGCCGGACAGGCACCGCTCGAGTAGTTCCAAGTCCTGGTCCACTACGCCGCACCTCAACCGGGAGCGAGGTCTTGCCGCCTCCGCGCAAAGTTCCGGCTCAAAACTCCCGATAGTTGCGGGGCATTGTATCAGAACGTGGCCGGGGAAGTGATGAACTGGTGGGGATGGGAAGGAGAATCGCAGCGTCGCAGTTTGAAGTTGTAGCGGCGGGTTAATTTCAGGATTTTCCAAATTGTCAAAATCAGGGGTTGGGCACAAACGCAAGCTGGATATCCCAAAGAATCCCGACGATTCCCGAGAATTCCCGGTCTTGTCCGGACAGATCAGGATGTCACAATGTCGCTTTCCCGGCCTCGGAGTCAATTCCAAGGGCGGGTGCGGCGATAGGCGTCGGGGGCGTTGGCTGCGCGGCGGGAATCCAGTCAACTCATCTTTTGGTTTCAGCGCAGGCGGCGCGCAGGGTTGACTCATGGGCGCTTACGGCTTGCCGGGCTTGGGCGCTGGCAATTGTCCACGAGCGCCAGTCAGGATATTCGGAAGAAGGCCAATTCTCGAGCAGGGCCTTCGCCAGCGTGCAGCGGGCCATTGGACGGAGGGCCGGAAGGCCGGCAACAATCTCCGGAGCCCCGTCGGCGCTGAGGCTGGCAACATATTCGGCGTCGAACACGCGGCCGGCGCGGGCGCGCTCCAAGTTGGTGCGGGCAATCAGCGCGTCGGGGTTGATCACGTGGAGTATAGCCACCAGCAGAAATCCCGCCACCATGGCTCCAAAGGCAAACCGTTCGCGCTTCCCGCGCAAGACCGTCAGGCAGAACCAAATGAACACCACCGCCAGCCAGGCCATAAAGGCCGTAGGATAGAGGCGCGACTCGCTCAGCCCATATTCCGCCTGGTACAACCGCATGCGCTCGAAGGCCGACGCCATAATGACGAAAAGCAGCGCGATCTGGATTCCCGCCAGCCACCTGAACAGGCGCTGGCCGGGAGCGTCGTCAGTCCGCAACAGCCAGTGCACGATCAGCAGAAATGGCAGGAGCAGGGCGGCCACGGCAAGCAGTTGGTAGAATCCGCGCCGGGCGTATTCGGAGTAGGTTAATCCCGTCGTGGCGCGCACCAGGGCCGAACCACCGAAGAAATACCGCACCTCGACGGCCACGAAAGCCAGGAAAAGCACATCGAGCAGGCCCAGCATCACTCCCATCTCGATGCGGCCCAGAGAAAAGGGCAGGCGGTTCTGCGTGCCGGGACTCAATTCCTTGCCAAACAGCAATCCCCGCAGGTATCCCCCGACGATGTAGGCGAGGAAGGCGGCGAGCAGCACGTGGGTGGGAACGGCCCTTAGAAAGCGCATCACGAGGCGGCTGAAAACCGCGTCGGCGCCCATGAAAAGTGCGCCAAAAACCAGCAGGGGAGGAATCGCCAATGCCAAGCCCACCAATACCGCCACGGTCTTGCGAAGCTCGCTCCAACCGGCAGTCTTGTTCCATTCACGGTTCCCCAAAAGCAGTGGAAACATTCCAAAAGCCGCGTTGAACCCGGTGAGCAGGCTGCCTAAAGCGTAGCGCACCAGACTGGATGTGTGCAGGCGGCCACCCCGGACGCGCAACATAGCGAGCGACAGGGCCGTCAGCAGGCATAGGATGTTCAGCGCCTTCAGCTCCGGCGATTCGTGCCACAGGAAAGCCAGCGGCGAAAGCGCGATGGGAAACAGAAGCCACCCTCCGCCCTGCGTAAAAGCCTGGGGCCGCGCCCGCCCCAGGAAATAGATGGCCCCGGCCAGCAGGCCGGCCCAAAGCACAAAGTTCACTCCCCAGGGAAAACATCGCAGCAGCGCATCGCCCAGGACTCCCAGAGTGAAGGCGACGGTCAGAACGGATATTTCCAACTTTGCGGTGGCGTTCACGGGTCATTCTCCTTTGGGTGGTAACATCGGCGTGCCATGGCCATCGTGGCCATGCCCTTTCACGGGCAGGATGCCCGTGCCACTTTTCCATGCCGACCTCAAGGTCGGCGCTACATCACCGGCTACATTACCCGCTCAGGGATTTAAGTCTTTCAAACCACTGCCGGGATTCGCCCGAAGCGGCGGTGGCGCGTGCAAAAATCCTGCATGGCGGCGTGGAGATCGGCGGCGCCGAAGTCAGGCCACAGGCGGGGCGTAAAATACAACTCGGCGTAAGCGATCTCCCAGAGCGGGCAGTTGCTCAGCCGCAGCTCTCCGCCGGTGCGGATCAGCAGGTCGACGTCGGGCACGGGTTCACCGCAAGACTCTGTTTGCGCCAATAGGCGGGCAAAACTCTCGCCGGAATCGTCACGAGATGGCTGGTAGCGGCGTGCGGCATCCAGGATCGCCTCCCGGCCGGAATAGTCGATGGCAAAGCGAACGTGCAATCGCTCCTCCGCCGCGCTTGCCGCTTCAATCTGTTCGATGGCCTGAAGCAGGGAAGCCGGCAGGCGGTGGCGCCGCCCCATCGCCGTCACCCGGGCGCCGCGGGCGGCAAGGGCCGGTGCCTCCACACGGAAAAATTGTTCGAAGATGCCCATCAGCTCCGCAACTTCGCCTTCCGGCCGCCCCCAATTGTCCGTTGAGAACGTGAAAAGGGTCAGCACGCGAATGCCGCAGTCGAGCGCGGCCCGCCACGTGCGCCCCACCGCGGCTTGGCCGGCGTGGTGGCCTGCCGAGCGCGGCAGTCCGCGCGCCTCCGCCCAACGTCCGCTGCCGTCCATGATGATGGCCACGTGCAGGCGAGACTGCGGGGAGATTATCGGGGGGATCGCGTTATCCATCGTCATGGCGTGTCTCCGTTCGCAGCGCGCGCCCGGCCGGTTGGGGGTGCGGGCTGCATTCACAATGTACTTTGCAATACAAAGCACATGGACAAAAAAATTTGCCCCTGCGCCTAACGCGCGCGCATGGAATGAATCAGCGCTTCCATTTGATTCAGGTAACGTTCGAGCGCATGCCGCCCGGCCGGGCTGAGGCGGTAGACGGTTTTGGGCAGCCGGCCTTCAAAATACTTCGCGCACACAATGTATTTGGCGTCTTCCAGCTTGCGCGCATGGACGCTCAGGTTGCCGTCCGTGGTGGCCAGCAATTTCTTCAAATCGTGGAAGCTCAGCGATTCATTCGCCGCCAAGGCACTGACAATCCCCAGGCGCATGCGTTCGTGAATCAGGCGGTCAAGCTCGGCGGGAGCGGGCGCGCCCGCGGGCTGCCGCTCGGCAACGCTCCCGGTTCGCCGGTTTTCCAGCGGGAGACGCCCGCCGAGTGGATTGGGTCTAGCCACCGTACCTCCTGGCAATGATTGCTCCAAAGAAAAGGTGGATCCCGCCGAATCCCGCCGCCATCACGGCGTTGCCCCAGGCGGCCGGGCAAAACATTGCGGCGATCCCCCCCAGCATAAAGCTAAGTCCCATGACGGGGACTACCGGCACGGAAAAAGTGCCTGCCGACATCACGCCCACGCCGTATAAAAGCAGCCAGACGCCGGGCAGCAGGCGGGTCAATCCCGTGCTGTAAATCGCGGCGGAAATCACCGCCCCCGCCAGCAGGGGAGGAAACAGGCTGAGGAGGAATTTGCGGCCCGGGCGGGTGAGCACCGGCGTGCCGGCGCGCCGCGCCTTCCAATAAATCCCCAGAGCCCCCAGGGCAAAAGCCGCCAGCGCCGCGGCGGCCCAGGTGAGGAGCCACGCCATGGCGCTCGCGGGGCGGGGAGCCACGCACGCCGTGGCGAGCGCCGTCAGACCCATGGCCACCCCACCCCACCCGGGAACCGCAGTGAAGGAGGCCGCGCTCTCCATGGTCTCGCGAATGAAGCGCAGGTCCTCCATGGGTTGCGAATGCTGCGGAGCGGGCCGAAGGCGGCGGAAACGAATTGGTTCGCGGCAAGGCATGGGCGTGTTTATACCAGGGTGCAAAACTCTTGTCAAGTACTTTGTTATACAAAGTAAGGATCAGAAACTCCGCCAGCCCATCCGCCGGCTTTTGGCCAAGGCTGTCCACCTTAATTGAGCCACGGAGTGGCGGTGTCATTTAGCCCATGGCGAGCCAGCCGTGGGAACGCGGGGGAGACTAAAAATCATGAGAGCCCCATAGGGGCGAAATCCGGCCCCCATGGGACCTGATGACGCCCCTTCCGGGGCTGGAGGATTACCTGGGGGGGGGCGCTTACCCACGGCTGGCTCGCCGTGGGCTACATGACAACGCCCGCTACGCGGGCTTTCAGCAAAAGGGCGAATCCGTAATTTGGACAGGCTTGAGTTTATCTCCCCAAAGGGCGGCGTAATGCCGCCCCAACGCCAAGCGAGACACTGCCAGCTTCAGGCGCCCTCTACCCGACGGCCTGCCCGCATCCGAGCCACTTCCAGAGGTAGGCCATTTGACCCACGTGGTAGCTCTCGTGAAGCGCCAGGAAAGCGATCTGCCCGCTGATCTTGCCGTCCAAGGTTATTCCTTTGGAAACCGGCTCAGCCAGCGCCTCGGGGGCCGCCGTGGCCAGAGACGGCGCGAGCCTCGCCGACACCTCATCCCAGACGCGGGCGAGTTCATCGATTCCCGGGTACTGATCGTCGGCGGCAAGTTTGGCGCCCCGCACGAAGAGTCCTTCCCATGGAACGGACCATTCCTGGCCCAGAATTTTGAGGACCCGGGCGCGGTGAACCACCACGTGCCCGGCAATCCACAGGAGGTGGTTGGAATCGTCACCCGGCCGGGCGAGCAAGCGGTCGGGGGGAACATCCTTGAGGGTCCTTTTGAAGAGGTCGGTGTTGGTCTTGAAAATTCCGGCGATATTGAGAAAGTCGGTGCTCATCAACAATCCTCCTGATGGATTTTCTACTGCTCCTGCCGGGGCATGCATAAACCGGAAAACGGCGTCCGGCGCGAAGCGACCCGTGACACGCGTTAGATGTTTTCATGCGGGCGCAAGGCGCATGGCGGAATCAAAATATCCAGGCCCCAACCAGGTCACGATCGGACCGCCTGCGCAGCCTGCAAGGCTTCCTGGCGGGCATGGGCGAGAATTTTCACGGGGTCGCCGGTGGGAAAGAATTCCATGGCCACGTAGCGATGGTAGTTCAGCTCGGCGAGTTTCTTGTAAATGTTGAGGTAATTGATTTCGCCGGTGCCAGGCTCATGACGGCCGGGCACGTCAGCGATGTGGAGGAGGCCCACCTTGTCGAAGTGCCGCTCGAGGTTCGAAATCAGGTTGCCGCCGGAAATTTGCGCGTGGTACAAATCGTACAGAAGTTTCACCTGGGGATGATTCACTTCTGCAATAATCTTGAAGGCTTCGGGAACGGACCACATGTAGTAATGAGGATTTTCCTCAAGATCGATATTCTCGATAAGCAGGGTCGCGCCCGTCCCCTCCATCAGTTCCGCCGCCCGCTTCAAGCCCTCCACGCAACTGGCGTGCTGGACTTCCGGCGCGACGCCGGGCAGCACGTTGCCCGACATGACGTTCAAAGTGGGGCACTCAATCTTTTCCATGATTTTCAAATTGGCGCGGACGTCGGCCAGGAAGCCCTCGCGCACACTGGGGTCGCCCGCGCCGTGGCGGGTGGAACAGATGGTGTCAATGGTGATGCCCAGTTCGCGGCGCTTCTGGTTGTAGCGGCGAAAGTCATCCTCCGTCCAGCTCGAAGCTTCGGTGACCAGTTCCACGGCGCGATACCCGGCCTCGGCGACCTTTTCCAGGCGCTCCTCAAAGGGCAGTCCGTGAAAGACCGTCCAAATCATGATGGAGATTTTGAAAGGGGCTTCCCCGAGGCTGGAATCCGGAGCGCCGGGCGCTGCGGGCGCCAGGGGTGCGCAGGCAAGCGCCGCGGAGCCGAGCGTGGCCCCGGCAAGTTGTTTGGAAAAAGTCCTTCGATTCATGCATCTCCTCCCGGCCGGTTCCGGTCTTCCCGCATCTCGTCCCGCGTCCGTCGCGGGGAAAAAGTCCCGCCGCTTCGGCAGAAACGGCAGGCAGGCAAGCTTACGAAACTGTTGCCCCCCTGACAACTGGATTCTTGCCCGCCCTTCCGTGCCTCGCCAAGTCGCTATGCCGCCGAATGGAGCGCCGTTGAGATATCCGGAAAATTGGGTTACCGTAAATCTTTAGCGCGAGAGGAACTCATGAGCCAGGCGGATTCCGAAAAACAATCTTTGGCGGGCCAGGTGGCGGTGATCACCGGCTCAACGCAGGGCATTGGCGGGGGCATCGCCCTCAAGCTTGCCGCGCACGGCGCGCGGATTGTAGTGCATGGGCGCGACGCCCAGCGAGCCGGCGGTGAAAAGATAGTGGAGGCCATTGCCGCCGGCGGCAGCCAGGCGCTGCTGGTAACCGGCGATTTGCAGGATGAATCGCACTGCCGCAGCATCGTGCGCACCGCCCTGGCGCGCTTTGGCCGGGTTGACATCCTGGTGAACAACGCGGCGGTGGTGCATCGTTCCACCGTGGAGGACACTTCCACCGAGCTGTGGGATGAAGTTTTCGACGTCAACGTGCGCGCCCCCTTTCTGCTTTCCCAGGAAGCGGTGCGCCACATGAAAGAGCGCCGGAGCGGCTGCATCGTCAATATCGGCTCCGGGAACGGGTACTGCGGACAGAAGCGGCTGTTCCCCTATTCCGTCTCCAAGGGGGCGCTGATCACGTTCACCAAGAACCTGTCAAATTACCTGGGCCAATACCGGATCCGCGTGAATCACCTCAATCCCGGCTGGACCCTCACGGAAGGCGAGCGCTACGTTATCGCCGTGGTCGATGGCAAAGGTGAGGGATGGCTGGAGGAAATGGAGAAGACGCGCCCCTTCGGAAGCATGCAGCGGCCCGCCGATATTGCGAACGCGGTCCTGTTCTTCGCCACCAACGAAATGATTTCCGGCGCGGTGCTCGATTACGAGCAGCAGCCTTTCGGCGCGCCCTTTGACCCGGTCACATCCCCCGCCCGGGGTTAATGAACTCTTCCGCGACCCGCCAACCGCCGCGCCTTCAACTCCGGTACGAGGCGTTGATGTCAATGTAGTCCCGCGTGAAGTCACAAGTCCAGATGCGGGCGGCGGCTCTTCCGGCGTGCAGGTCAACGTGCAGCAGAATTTCCTTCCGGTCGAGCTCCTGGTGGGCGGCCGCTTCGTCGAAGCCGGCATCAAGGCCTTTGCGGCACAGGGCCATCTGGTTGATGCTGACGTCAATGCGGCTGGGATCGAATTTCGCGCCGGAGTATCCCGCCGCACAGATGATGCGGCCCCAATTGGGGTCAGAGCCGGCCAGCGCCGTCTTGACCAGGGGAGAGTTGGCAATGGCGCGCGCCACGCGGTCCGCATCAAGGGGAGTGCGCGCCCCCACCACCTCCACAGTGACCAACTTGGAAGCCCCCTCGCCGTCCCGCGCGATGAGGCGGGCGAGCGTCTGGCACACCTGGGTTAATCCTTCCGCAAACCACGCGCGGCTTTGGTTTCCGGGAATCACCGGGACGCCCGCCAGGCCGCTCGCGAGCGCCACGGCCGTGTCGTTGGTGGAGGTGTCGCCGTCCACGGTGAGGCGATTGAAGGATTCTTCCGCCGCCCCGGCCAACTGATTGTGCAGCATGCGCTCCGCCATGGAGGCGTCGGTGGTGATGAACGACAGCATGGTAGCCATGTGCGGATGAATCATCCCCGCCCCCTTGGCAATGCCGGCAATGTGCACCGCCTTGCCTTCCACTTCCGACCGCAGCACGCAGGTCTTGGGGAAAGTGTCGGTGGTCATGATGGCCTGGGCCACTTGGGCGGCGTTTTCCCGGGAGAGATTTTCCTTCAGAAGGGGGAGCTGCGAAAGGATAAGGTCCGGGTTAAGGGCCACGCCAATTACTCCCGTGGAGGCCACCAGAACCTGGGAGGGTTCGATTCCGAGCAACCCGGCGGTGACGCGGGCGGTTTCCTCCGCGGTATGCATTCCCGCCTTTCCCGTGCAGGCATTGGCGTTTCCGGAATTGACAACGATGGCCCGGCAGCGCCCCCGGCTTGCGACCAGGTTATCCCGGCACAGCAGAACCGGCGCCGCGGCCACTCGATTGTTGGTGAAAACCCCGGCGGCGGTGGTGGCCGGCCCATCGGAAAAGATCAGCGCCAAATCGAGTTTTTCGCTCGCCTTCTTGATTCCGGCCGCGACGGCCGCGGTGCGAAATCCCGCGGGTGTTGCCAGATCGCCTTCGATTGCTTCCCACTTGGGTATGGCTCGACTCACCGGCCCTCCTGACTGATTTATGAGACGCGATGCTAATGCTTCGCGGGCGACGGGCTGGGGAGAACCTGCATCCCCCCGAAAGAGGGAGGCGGTGGGGTTGGCGGCCCCGCCACCTTGATGGACCGCACACTCTCGTCGCAGGCTTGCATGTAAAGAGCTTCGTCAGCGCTCGCGGGAGTGCAGGTGGCCTCCACAATATGGTCCGGCGAAATGACGCGGGCCGTCAGCACCATGGCGTGATTCTTGTATTGCCAGATCAGCACCGCGTTGCGGTCGTTGATCACGGGGTGCTCAAACGTGTAGCGCGGAAGATTGTGCTGGTCCCCATCGGTCTCCCAGATGGCCAGGTCCTGGGGAGTGAAATCGCCGCTCTTATCGAGATTCGGCCGCGAGGTGATGGTGAGGGAGGGGCCGGTGCTCCAGAATCTCGGTGAAAAAAAACGGACGCCCCCCGTAAAGGATTCAACCTTCTCATCGATGCCCGCCGCCACCTGCATTTCAATTCCCATATCATCATTCTTGTAGGAGACGGGCGCCAGGGTTTGCTCAATCACCGCTTCCTTGTGCTGCGGATACCACCGGACCAGAAAAAACTCGCCGCCCACGATTCCGCCCCCGATCACCAAAATCCCCAAACCAACAATTAATTGCGCAGGAATATTTTTCATCGCGGCCATATTAACCTGTGAACGGCGAATGGCGCAACGCAGGTTTCAGCGCACGGAAATGAGGGGATGCGTCCTTTCGATAACCTCCCCCACCTGCTGCGCGCCCACACCGCCCGCGCGCAGGGATTCCATAAGGCGGGCGGCGTCCTTCCCGGCCACCGAAAGTAGAAGCCCGCCGGAGGTCTGAGGGTCGAAGAGCAGGTTCCGCACGTCTTCCGGAACGCCCGGGGAAAACTCCACGCAGCCGCCAATGAATTCCTGGTTGCGCTTCAATCCACCCGGCAGGAAGCCTTTGCCCGCGAGCGCCAGCGCTTCCGGCAGAAACGCAATTTGCGCGGCGTCGAACTCCAGGCTCACCTTGCTGCCCACCGCCATTTCCCGCGCGTGCCCGAGCAGGCCGAAGCCCGTGACGTCGGTGGCGGCGTGCACCTCCAGGGGCAGGGCAATCTCCATGCCGGCGCGGTTGAGCGTTGACATGGAAAGGATGGCCGCCTGCGTCGCCGCTGGTGTGGCCGAGTCCTTCTTCAAGGCCGTGCCAATCACCCCGGTGCCCAGGCGCTTGGTCAGAATCAACCGGTCGCCCGCGAGCGCTCCCACATTCTTCCAAACGCGCTGCGGATTGATGACCCCGGTCACCGCGTAGCCGAACTTGATTTCGTCGTCGCCAATGGAATGGCCGCCGATCACCGTGCAGCCGGCTTCCTGCATCTTGGCAAGGCCGCCCTGGAGAATTTTTTCGAGAATTTCGATATCCTTGCCGGTGTTGGGGAACCCCACGATGGAAAGGGCGGAAATTGGCCGCCCGCCCATGGCGTACACGTCGCTCAACGAGTTGGCGGCGGCAATCTGGCCGAAGGTGTAGGGGTCATCCACGATGGGCGTAAAAAAATCCACCGTCTGAACGAGGGCCAGTTCGGGCGCAAGCAGATACACTCCGGCGTCGTCGGCAGTGTCAAAGCCTACCAGCACATTGGGGTCGAATTGTTTAGGCAACCGGGAGAGCACCGAGTCCAAAATCCTTGGACTCAACTTGGCCGCTCAACCCGCTGCCTTGACCATCGCGGTCAATCGCATGCGTTCGTCCATGACGGTTTTGATTATATTCGCACGCCCGGTGATTCCCAAATCGGTTGCCGAGGTCACGGGAAAAAATTTCAACACAGAAGCGCAGCGCGGCGGAGCCGCAACCAAAACGGATGACGCTCCATGGCGGTTTCCGTCATGATGTTTTTTGGGCAAACGTCATGGGGAGGGCCGTCATGGAGCGTTTTTTGAAGCGGCATGCGAGCCGCATCCTGGGAAGCATATCAGGATTTGACCGGGTTTTGTTTCGCGGCGTGTTGCGTTCGATCAGCTATGTGCAGGGGCTGGATTATTTCATGGGAAGTCAGCGGGTGGGGTTTAAGGATTTTGAGTGGTTCGTGCAGAAGTTTTCGGCGGGCATTAAGAAACGCGCCGAGCAGATCGCGCAGCGGGCAGGGCGACCGTTCCAGTTCGTCCCCTCGGGAAAAGCGAGCAAGGAAGCACTGGTGAGAAAGCTGCTGGAAGAGAAACCGGTAAAGGAGGGGCTGATCTGCGTGTTGTCGTGTGTGGAACCCTGTCAGACCTTCACGGTGCGGCGCGACCGGGAGAAGCGCCAGTTGCGGTTAGTGCCGCGCCAGGCCCAGTGCTTGCATTTTTACTTTTATTTTCTCGACCGCGACTTTGGCCTGATGCACATTCGGCTGCAAAGTTGGTTGCCGTTGGCGATCCAGGTGTGCGTGAACGGACGAGAATGGCTGGCGCGGCAGATGCAACGGGAAGGGATTGCCTACGAGCAGAAGGACAACTGCTTCACCTCCATTGGCGATCTGCCGCGGGCGCAGGCGCTGATGGACCGGTTGGTGACTCTGCCCTGGGCGTCGATTCTGAATCGGTGGGCACAGGCGGTGAATCCTTGGTTGGCGGCGGGGGCGCGTCCCCGCCTGCGCAGTTACTACTGGACGGTGCGGCAGGGGGAATACGCCAGCGATGTGATGTTTCGCAGTCCGCAAGCGCTGGCGGAAGTTTATCCCGCCCTGTGCCGGCACGCCCTGGAACAATTTTCCTCGCCCCAGGTGCTGCGCTTTCTGGGGCGACGCACCAACACGCGGTTCAACGGAGAGGTCTGCAGCACGCACGAGCGCCGCATCGAAGGGGTGTGCGTGAAACATCGGGTGGAAGAAAACTCGATCAAGATGTACGACAAGCAAGGGAGCGTGTTGAGGGTGGAGACCACCCTGAATAATCCGTCGCGGTTTCGCGTCTACCGCGGCGTGAGGCGGAAGGGCTGTAAGGTGAAAGGCTGGTATCCCCTCCGCAAGGGCATCGTGGACCTGCGTCGGCGCGTGGAATTGAGCCGCGGCGCCAATGCCCGTTATCTGCAAGCCTTGGCGGTGGTGGGCGAGTCTCAACCCGCCCATCGCATTCTCGATCCGGTCAGTCAGCCGGTAAAGACCCCGCGACCTTATCGCGCCCTGCGGCCCATCAGCCCGCAAGAGAGCGGCTTGTTTGCCACCATCTTGCGCGGGGAATTCCACCTGCAAGGCGTTCGCAACCGCGATCTGCGAGAGGGGCTATCCCCTTCTCCTCCCAACGACTCCGCGCACCGCCGTCGCGCCGCCGCTCGCACCACTCGGCAGTTGCGCTTGCTCTGCGCTCACGGATTGATCCATCGCGTCGGACGAACTTACTATTACCGCCCCACGCAGAAAGGCCAACAGGTTATGAATACCGCCTTAAAATTTCGCCAAACCGATTTCGCTCTGCTGGCAGCCTGAAAAGCTTGCCAAAAAAACAAGAATTTACGACCTTGCAATACAGAGGCTCACAGAGAACAGCCCCTTTGCGCGCTCGGGAGGCCATGCTTGTTCCCTGGTTAGTGGACCCTCAGTTTTTCTCTGTGGCTGTTCTCTGTGAGCCTCTGTGTCTCTGTGGTGAATCTGTTCGGCTTGTCACCTTGACCCGCCCCCGGCTGCCCACTAGAATGCTGGCGAGCTGATCCCGGCCCGGAAGGAGGAATCATGTTTGCTTATCATGGTGTCGACTATCTGGAAATCGATTCGCTGCTCAATGACGATGAAAAGCTCGTGCGCCAGATGGTGCGCGAGTTTGTGGAGAAGGAAATCATCCCGCATATCGAGGAGTGGAACCGTGAGGGCAAGTTCCCGCTGCAACTGGTTCCGCTCATGGCGGAGTTGGGATTTTACGGCGCCAACATGGAAGGGTATGGCTGCGCCGGCATGTCGAATGTGCAGTACGGGCTCATCATGCAGGAGCTCGAGCGCGGTGACAGCGGCTTGCGCAGCTTCGTGAGCGTGCAGGGGGCGCTGGTGATGTATCCCCTCAACGAGTACGGTTCGGACGAGCAGAAGGAGCGCTGGCTTCCCGCCTTGCAGCAGGGCAAGGCCCTGGGCTGCTTTGGATTGACGGAGCCGGATTTCGGCTCCAACCCCGCCGGCATGCGCACGCGCGGCGTGAAGGACGGCTGCGACTATATTCTGAATGGCGAGAAAGCGTGGATCACCTCCGGGACCATCGCCGATGTGGCCATCGTGTGGGCGCGCACGGACGAAGGCGTGCGGGGATTCCTGGTGGAAAAAGGCACGCCCGGCTATTCCGCCAAGGACATTAAAGGGAAGATGTCGCTGCGCGCCTCGGTGACCTCCACGCTGGCGTTGCAGGATGTGCGCGTGCCCGCGAAAAATATGCTTCCCAAGGCGCAGGGAATGAAAGCCCCGCTCTCATGCCTGACCCAGGCGCGCTACGGGATCGGCTGGGGCGCCATCGGGGCCGCCATGGCCTGCTACAACGAGGCGCTGGAGTACGCCAAGGTGCGCAAGCAGTTTGACGATAAGCCCATCGCCACCCACCAACTCATCCAGGCGAAGTTTGCCGACATGATCACGGAAATCACCAAGGCGCAGTTGCTCGCCCTCCAGGTGGGACGCATGAAGGATCAGGGCCGCGCCGACTTCGCCCATGTCTCCATGCTCAAGCGCAACAACGTGAAGATGGCGCTGGACACGGCGCGCGCCGCCCGCGACATCCTGGGCGCCAACGGCGTCGCCGACGAGTACCCCATCTTCCGCCACATGTGCAATCTGGAATCGGTCTTCACCTACGAGGGCACGCACAATATCCACACCCTCATCATCGGCGAGCGCGTGACCGGGTTGCCGGCGTATAAGTAAGGCAATGGCCGATTTTCGATTGGCGATTTTCGATTGAAACGATCAGAAATCGGCCACCGTTTACGAGCGGTAGGGGCTGGCTCCCTGAATTTGACCGGAGTCTGGGGGAAAACTTCCTTCGAGCCTTCGAGAATCTGGCGCGCTGAGCCCAGGGCGGAAGGCGGTAGCTTTGCGACCGCACTCCAAGGCGCTGCGTGCAGATTGCAGCCATAAGCTTCAGGAGGTTTTTTGCGGAAGCCTGCGGGGGCGCGCCGATAAGGTGTTTTCCAGGAGCTCGAATTTCCCCTCCAGGCGCGCCAGCCTTTCGGCGTGATTCTGCAAGACCACGTCGGCTCTTTTGACGGATTCGGCTAAGTGGGACATGCGGTCTTCTATCGTGATGATCTTTTTCAGGCCCTCGTAAATGTCCTTAGCGATGCTCGAGCTCATCAATTCTCTCCATGGTCCTCTTACTGTGAGCAATGGCGTCATCTAGCCTGGCGATGCTCCGATCCAAGGATGCATTTGCTTCTTTGGCCAGCGCTGCCAGGCTTTCCTTATCAAAGTCAGGCGGGAAATCCAAGTAGAAATCAATGGCCTCGCGAAGCTCCTCCGAGAAACTTGACTTTCTCCGTTTCGCGCGCTGAAACAGCCGCTTTCGTTGTTGCGGATTAATGTAAACCGTCGTCGGCGTCGCCATAAATCACCCCTTATATTTCAATCATATTTCATATGGTCCCTTCCTGCAAGCGTCCGTCGGTTACGGTCAGGACCCAAACACCTGGGGCACGGCACATGCTTCAATCGAAAATCCAAAATTGAATTACCCGTTCAAACGGTTGACGCCGTCGAACGCGGCGTTTTTGTAACACTCGGCGAGGGTGGGATAATTGAAGACGGTATTCACAAAGTAGTCGATCTTCCCGCCCAGGCTCATCACTGCCTGCCCGATGTGGATCAGTTCGCTGGCGCTTTCGCCGATGATGTGCACGCCCAGCACCTCGCGGGTCTCGCGGTGGAAAAGAATTTTCAGCATCCCGATGCTGTCGCCGATAATCTGGCCGCGAGCGATTTCCCGGTAGCTGGCCTTACCCATCTCGTAGGGGACATTGGCCTGGGTCAATTCCTCCTCGTTCTTGCCGACATAGGAGATTTCGGGGATGGTGTAAATTCCGTAGGGAAAGAGCTCGGGCGTGCTTTTGGCTTCCACGCCGAAAGCGTGGCACGCCGCGAGGCGCCCCTGCTCGAGCGAGGTTGAGGCCAGGCTGGGAAAGCCGATCACATCGCCCGCCGCGTAAACGTGGGGGACTTCGGTCTGATAGTGCTCATTCACCTTCAAGCGGCCGCGATCATCGGCCTTGAGCCCCGCCGCCTCCAGGTTGAGCTTGGCCGTGGCGCCGGTGCGGCCGATGCTGTACAAGGCTTTTTCCGCAACAATTTCCTTGCCGCTCGCGAGGTGGATTTTTACCCGCGAATCCGCGCCGTTGGGGACCATCTCGATGCCGCTCACCGCCTCGCTGAAGCGCAGGGTCATGCGATTCTGGCGCAGGTGGTAGTCAAGCGCCTCCACCACCTCCGCATCGACGAAGGAGAGCAGGCGGCGCGCCCGGTCCACCAGGGTCACGCGCACGCCCAGTGCCGAGAAGATGCTGGCATACTCGCAGCCGATCACTCCGGCGCCGACCACCGCCAGGGTGCGGGGCAGTTTCTTCAAACTCAGAATGTCGTCGCTGACGAAAATGTTCTGGCCGTCGAAGGGAATCTTGGGATCGCGCGTGGCTTCCGAGCCGGTCGAGATGAGCACGTGGGCGGCGGTCACCGTCCGCTCACCGGCGTGGTCCACCATAGTCAGGTGCAGCGTGTGGGGGTCCACAAAGGACGCCGAAGCGTTGATCGTCTCCACGCCGTTGCGCTGCAACTGGTGGCGCGTTACGTCGATCTCATGGCGAATCACGTATTCGGTGCGGAAAAGCAGGTCCTCCATCGTAATGTTCTGCTTGACCGTGTAAGACTCGCCGTAAATGCTGCGCAAGCGGTAGCCGGAAAGATAAATCACCGCCTCGCGCAGGGTCTTGCTGGGAATGGTTCCGGTATTGATGCAGACGCCGCCCAGCACCCCCTTGCGCTCGATGAGGGCGGTGCGCTTGTCGAGTTTCGCCGACTGGATCGCCGCCCGCTGCCCTGCCGGCCCCGATCCAATCACCACCATGTCATAGTCGAATTCCGCCATTGCCGCTCCTTATGAAACCAAAATTATGCCGCAACGAAACGACCGCAGGATGTCGCCGCTGGTTGGCCTCCGTGCCATGGCCATCCTGGCCATGCCCTTTCACGGGCAGGATGCCCGTGGCACATTTCCGTGCCACGCCAATATGCGCCACCGGCCCGGGTCAGCCGTTCACTGCTTTCATCGCTGCTTCCGCGTAACGCTCGCCGGCGGCAGCGCCCTGGGGGGCGGCTTCATTCAGTTGCGCAAGTTCGGGCCCGGTCAGGGAGAGTTCGAGTGCGGCCACATTCTCTTCCAGGTGCGCGCGGCGGGCCGTGCCGGGGATGGGGACAATCCCCTGACCCTGCGCGAGCACCCAGGCGAGGGCGAGTTGCGAAGGCTTGGCGCCTTTTTTCGCCGCGATCTGTTCCACCCGCCGGACCAGTTCCTGGTTGCGTTCAAGATTCTCTCCCTGAAACCGCGGGTGGTTGGGGCGCCAATCGCCCGGCGCAAAATCTTCGGGTCGCTTAAACCGGCCGGTCAGGAAGCCCCGGCCCAGCGGACTGTAAGCAACGAAGGTGATTCCCAACTCCGCGCAGAGGGGAAGGAGCTGCTCCTCGGGATCGCGGCTCCAGAGGGAATACTCGGTTTGCAGGGCGCTGATGGGGTGCGTTGACTGGGCGCGGCGAATGGTGGCGGGAGCAGCCTCGGAAAGTCCCAGGAAGCGAACCTTCCCCTCTTCCACCAGGCGCGACATGGCGCCCACCGTTTCCTCAATGGGCACGGTGCGGTCCACGCGGTGCTGGTAGTACAAGTCGATGGCCTCCGTCTGCAACCGGCGCAGGCTCGCTTCGCACGCCTGGCGCACGTACTCGGGCCTGCCATTAATCCCCATGAAGCGGCCTTCTTCGTCGCGCACATTGCCGAACTTCGTCGCCAACACCACCTGCGCGCGCCGGCCTCGCAGCGCCCGGCCCACCAGTTCCTCGTTCGAGCCGCGGCCATACATGTCTGCCGTATCCAGGAAGTTTATCCCCAGGTCGAGCGCGCGGTGGATCGTGGCGATCGACTCCTCCTCCGGCTGGGAACCATAAAATTCCGACATGCCCATGCACCCCAGCCCGAGGGCAGAAACCTCGAGCGGGCTGTGACCAAGTTTCCTGAGCTCCATCGGAACCTCCCCCTCGACTCGCGAGGATGACTGGCGATGGGAACAGCATAGCATCCGCCAAGAAGGCGCTCAAGACTTTGCGGCGTGCCTTTGCGGTGTTGCGGATGGGGCGCCGAGCTTACCTCGTCCCGTGGTTGCATAATGTAGCCTCTCGATGAAATGGACTCACCACCCGGCGGAGGCAGGGCGCCGCGGGACCCATCCGGGTCACATCCGACTCGAATTTATGCGGCAATTTGTCCGAATAACCCGGGCGGAACCGCCGAAAGCCGCTGTGTCCCTGTTGGACTGTCTCGACTTGCGCTAGACTGTCTCGGATTATCCTCAATCACCAGCCGGGAGGTCAGTCAATGGAACCTACAAGAATCCACCCTGTCGAAAAAATTTCCAAGAGTCCGGGACTAACCCGCCGCGAACGCGTGATGGCAGCGTTCCGGCATCAGGAGTCGGACCGGATTCCCATCGATTTTTCCGGGCATCGCTCTTCCGGGATCGCTGCGATTGCCTATGCCCGGCTGCGGAAACATTTGGGGCTGCCACCCAGGCCTTTGCGCGTTTACGATCCCATCCAGCAACTGGCGATTTTGGACGCCGACGTCCTCGACATGTTCGGCGTCGATGCCATCGAACTGGGCCGGGCGTTTGCGCTCGATGATGCGTCGTGGGCCGATTGGGTCCTGCCGGATGGAACTCCCTGCCAGATGCCCGCATGGGCTCTGCCCGAGCGCGGCGCGAACGAGTGGGTGATGCGTTCGGCGAGCGGCAAAGTCATTGCCCGCATGCCCGACGGCGCGCTGTATTTTGAACAGTGCTACTTTCCTTTGGTGGAAGATGACGGCCCCAGAACCATCGCGGCGGCATTTGACGAGTGCATGTGGACCGCCGTTGCCAGCCCGCCAGGACCGCTCGCCGCCGGTGCGGAGGGCCTGCGCAGGCTGGGCGAGGGCGCCCGCGCGCTGCGCGCCGGCAGTGATCGCGCCATCGTGGGCTTGTTCGGCGGCAATCTTTTCGAGATCGGCCAGTTCTTCTACCGCAACGACAACTTCCTGATGCTGCTGGCTGCCGAACCCGCCCAGGCGCACGCCTTTCTCGACGGCTTGGTGGAAGTGCATCTGCGCAACCTCGAACGATTCCTGGGGGCGGTGGGCGACTCCATCGATATCATCCTCTTCGGCGACGATCTGGGAATGCAAACGGGGCCGTTCATTTCCCGCAAAATGTACCGCGAATTCTTCAAGGCGCGCCACGGCATCATGTGGAAACGCGCCAAACAACTGGCTGACGTCAAGGTGATGCTCCATAGCTGTGGAGGATTATACGAGTTGCTCCCCGATCTCATCGAAGCGGGGATGGATGCCGTGAATCCCGTTCAGACCTCCTGCCGGGGAATGGATTCGGCGGCCATGAAGGCGGAATTTGGGCGCGACATGGTCTTCTGGGGCGGGGGTTGTGACACGCAAACCGTGCTTCCCGCCGACACGCCCGAAGCGGTGAAGAAGCACGTCCGCGAGAGGGTTCGGATTATGTCGCCGGGCGGAGGCTTTGTCTTCCAGCAAGTCCATAACATCATGGCCAACGTGCCCCCCGAAAATATTGTGGCCATGTTTGAAGCCGCGCAGGAACAAGCGGGTTAGGCGCAGAAACCGGCCGCGGCAATATTATGTGTGGAACTTTGGGGCGGGGGAAATCGTAGGAATAACCAGCAACAGGAAAAGGAGAGCCCCACCATGGCCACACGTCCCCAGCCTCCGCGTCCACCCGCACCGCCGCAGCCGCCCCGAACCGGCAGCCACATTCTGGTGATCGTTCTTCTGCTGCTGGCTCTGATCGTCGTGGTGGGGGGCGTTGGCGTTTGGGTGGGGCTGCGCGTGCTTTCGAGTGCGGTCAGCGTCAACGTTGATAAGGGTGGCGGCGGGAAGAAAGAGGTTTCCATCAAAACCCCCCTGGGGTCGTTGGAAGTCAACCAGGGAGTAAACGAAGCCAGCCTGGGATTGCCCATTTATCCCGGCGCTACTCCCCTGAAGGAGCATGACTCCGCCACCGTGAACCTTGATATTGCCGATGAAGCGAAGGTTCGCATCCTGGCCGGGAAGTTCGAGACTCCAGATTCGCTTGATAAAGTGGTCGCCTTCTACCATGACCGCTTGGGCAATGAAGTGACCAGCTTCAAGGAGAAGGACGAAGAGGGAAAAACCGTTTTCGAGATCAAGAGCGATAAGCAACAAAAGGTTGTGGCGCTGAAAAACGACGGCGACAAGACGGTCATCGAACTGGTCCGCATCGCCGAAGGGAGCCCGGAAGCGAACTAATGCCAACTTGCATTAATGAGCGATATTATCCATGGCCCTTGGAAGGGGGCGAACTTCCGCAATTTAGCACAGGTCCCTCATCGAGCCTACTACCGCGAATCCCGCAAAACGCACAAGTGTCTTATTTTTCAAATACTTATTCGGTTCCGCGGAATTGTGAGTTTTTTAACTTGGCTGTTTTCAGTAAGTTATTCGGTTGTGGAAAACTTTGCGGGGTTTTTCCGGTTTTTGGGGCGCTGAAATCGTTCTATCTCATTTAGTTTCATAAAGTAATAGCGAATTTCCTTTAAGTCGCCTTCTTTCAATACTTTATTCGGATAGTCCATAATGTCGCTTATTTTAACCTTTGTTTTCATCAGTTTATTCGGAGCTACCTTCATTTTTGATATTTTTTGTTTTTTCCAACCCCCCACTTGATCTAGATCAAAAAAACCACCCGTTGCCCACCTTCGGGGATCGTCCGACCCGTTGCCCAGGTCCAGAGCATGGCGCGCGCGCAGATCCGCTGAGTAATTTCACGTAGGCCACTCCATCCAACCAGGAGGCTAGCACCTTGAGGGCCAATCCTCATCGCCCGCGTCCATGGCCACCCGCTTCGAGCACTATGGCATGGTTGCATTCCTAAGCGGTTTTTTTCAGGCCCTGGGAAGGGCGGGGCTTCAACCCCGCCGGCTCAGGGCGAAAGCTTCATTGGCCTTTAGGCCCTGAGGCCACCCACCGAGCAATGTGCGCCATTGAAAAAACCGACATAGCTCGTATAATTGCGTCTCGATATCAAGCGGCTCGAGTTCTTGCGCATCGCCTGGGAGCGGCAGTTTTGACCGCCTGCCGGCGCGCAGGGAGTATTGCCGCGATTTATGTCACACTGTACGGTTGTCATCGCCACGGGCAAGGAGTTTTTCCATGACGGAAGTCTATCGCAATTACATCGCCGGCCAATGGATGGAATCCCAATCGGGGAGGACCTTCCCGAACGCCAATCCCGCGAATACCACGGAAATCGTTGGCCGCTTCCAGGCATCGGGGCCGGAGGACATGCTGGCGGCGTGTGAAACGGCCGCAAAGGCGCAATCCGCCTGGAGCGCTGCCCCCGCGCCGCGCCGGGGAGAATACCTTTTCAAGGCGGCGGAGCTCCTCGAGAGCCGCTTCGCGAAAATCAGTGAAGAGATGACGCGCGAGGAAGGCAAGACGCTGCCGGAAGCGAAGGGAGAAGTGAAGCGCGCCATCAACATTCTGCGCTATTTTGGCGGCGAGGGCGCGCGGCAGTTCAGCTATCAGATTCCTTCCGAGCGCGACAACGTGTTTTGCTATACGCTGCGCAAGCCGCTGGGAACCGTGGCGCTGATCACTCCGTGGAATTTCCCCAGCGCCATTCCCGCCTGGAAAATGGCTCCGGCGCTGGTAGGCGGAAACACCGTGGTGATCAAGCCGGCATCGCTGGCCCCGCTCAGCGCCTATCGAATCGTGGAGGCTCTGCATGAAGCGGGAATCCCCCCCGGCGTTTTGAATTACGTGACGGGAGCGGGCGGCGCAGTCGGCAACACCCTGGTGGAACACCCCGCGGTGCGCGCCGTCTCTTTCACCGGGTCGTGCGAAGTGGGCAACGCGCTTTACGAAAAGGTGACGCGGCGCAAAGTGCGCGTGCAGTTGGAAATGGGCGGCAAGAATCCCACGGTGGTTCTCAAGGACGCGGACCTCGATTACGCGGCCGACGTTCTGGTGAACGGAGCGTTTTTCTCCACCGGCCAGAAGTGTACGGCGTGCAGCCGCGCGATTATCGAGAAAGCCATTTACGAGCCCTTGCTGGAAAAGCTCATCGCCAAGACGCGCAAATTGAAGGTCGGCAACGGGCTTGAGCCCGGCATCGATATTGGCCCCGCCGTGGATGCCGCCCAGCTTGCCACGGATCTGAAATACATCGAAATCGCCCAGGATGAGGGCGCCACGCTGGTTTGCGGCGGCAAGCAATTGACGGGAGGAAGTTACGACCTGGGTTATTTTGTGGAGCCCACGCTTTTCACCGGCGTGACGCCGGAAATGCGCATTGCGCAGGAGGAAGTGTTTGGACCGGTGCTGGGCCTGATGGTGGCCGATGATTTCGAGGACGCCATGCGCCTGGCCAATGGCGTGAAGTTTGGCCTCTCGGCCTCCATCGTCTCCCGCGACCTTACGCGCGTTCATCAGTTCATCAACAGGATTGAAGCTGGGCTGATTACCGTCAACCTGCCCACCGCGGGGGTGGAATACCAGCTTCCCTTCGGCGGAACCAAGGAATCGAGCTTCGGCATGCGCGAACAGGGCCCCGCGGCGCTTGATTTCTACACGGAAACGCGTACGGTCTATATGAAGTATGCGTGAAAAGAAAGTCATCAGTAGTCAGTTTTCAGTCGTCAGTCGTCTGTTGCCGGTCGACCCTTGAAAATCGTAGGGGCAAGGTCGGCGCTGAGTAGACCATGAGACGACCTACGGGCGTGACGATCCTCGCTGTCATTTATATGGGGGCAGCGGCCTTTACCCTTTTTCAGGCGAAAGCTACGCCCTGGGATAAGGGCTGGGAGTACCGGATTCCGGGTCGAGCGCCGAGGATTTACGAGGTTCCCCACGCCGCTGTCTATATCGTCACGGGATTCACCTGTTTCCTGATCGGGGCGGGACTTTGGAGGTTGCGCAGGTGGGCGCGCGTGGCTCTAATCGGTTTGATGATATACGGAATCGCCTATGAAGCTGCCATGCTGATCTGGCGAAGTCCCGGCTCGGTGCTTGGGAATCTGCCGCTTTGGGGTGCGGTCTTAATCTTCATCTATTATTTCGGTGTCATCTATTACCTGCTAAGCGCGGATGTGAAGCACGCCTTCGGCATTCAATAACTGGGTAGCGGGTAGCCACGGGCAGAGCGTTCCCGTGGGCTTTTCGCAGGTACAATGCAGCAACCACCATGGGCCGGAGCTTGGGGAAGTGCCCATGGGGAGGAAAGGTCGCCGCGGCGACTCCGTGGCTACCCTCTCGGTTTGAAGGGCAGTTCCAATGAATGAATTGGAGAAGGTGCGCAGCGGCTTCCGACCCCGGCACATTACTACGCTCTTCCTTGGTGAGTCGCCACCCTACAGCGGCGTATTCTTCTACAAGGGCGATAGCCAGCTTTATTACCGGGTGAAGGAAGCCTTTGGGAATGGCGGGAACTTCCTTGCAGAATTCAAGGCCAAAGGATTCTTCCTCGACGATCTGGTCCTTCACCCCATCAACCAATTCAAAGAAAAGAAAGAGCGGAACGAACATCGGTGGAAAGGAGTACCGTTGCTGGCGAGGCGGATCAAAGATTATCGCCCGGCCGCAGTTGTGGCTCTGATGCGCGCTATTGAACCGATGGTGGCCAATGCAATGGACGAGGCCGGACTCTCCTCCGTCCCGCTCTACGTAACCCACTTCCCCATCTTTCCCAAGAACGTGATAGCCTTCAAGAAGAAAATGGCTGAAATCATACCAAAACTGCCAGTCAACGGGAGCCACCCATGAAAACCACTCAGCAATTCCTCGCCAGCCTCAAGCTGCCCGCTGAGGACAACCATGCGTTAAGGCCCAGCGCCAAGCGCTTCAAGGATGGCGGGCAGTATCGCATTGAAATTCCCAGCGTGGAAGGGCCGCGAGTGTTTCGCGAAGCGCTGGAAGCCGCCAAGGCGTATAAAGTGCCGGTGCACCGGGTCAGCCAGGGAAGCGGCGTGATGCTGCTGACGCGCGGGGAGATTCGCGAGATGGCGGAGATGGGCCACGGCGAAGGCATCGAGGTTTGCCTGTTCGTCGGGCCGCGCTCCACGTTTGACACTGGCGCGCAAACGGCTTCCGCGGCGGGCAAAGTCATTGGCCTCCAGCACCGCGGCGCCGATCAACTGGTTTACGCCATCGAGGACGTCCGGCGCGCCTGCGACCTCGGAATCCGCAGCATTCTTCCCGCCGACCTGGGGCTCATCTGGGTGCTTGACGCCATGAAGCAGCAGGGCGAACTGCCCAAAAACCTGGTGATCAAGAGTTCCGTCACCCTGCCCGCCGCCAATCCCGCCACCGCGGTGATCTTCGAGCAGTGCGGCGTATCGACCATGAACATTCCCACCGACCTTGACCCCGCGCAGATGGGCGCCATCCGCGAGGCGGTGGAGATCCCCATCGATCTTTACATCGAGGTGCCGGACAACTTCGGCGGGTTCGTCCGCTACTACGAAATGCCCAGGATTATCTCAGTGGCCGCGCCCGTTTACTTCAAATTCGGCCTGCGCAATTCCCCGGACATCTATCCCTCGGGCCTGCACCTGGAAGACCTGGCGGTAAAAATGGTCCGCGAGCGCGTGCGCCGCGCCCGTATTGGGCTCGATCTGCTGGCGGAATACGCGCCCGACGCCAAGATGTCTCCGCTCGCGTCGAAGGATTTGGGAATACCGGAGGTTGGGTAGCTTGCCAATTTAAGGAACTTCGTTCACCCCTATTGCTTTGAAAAAACAAGGCTTCACCACAGAGTCACTGAGGCTCACAGAGAACAGCCACAGAGAAGCACTTCAGGTAAGATGAGCTCCGGAGGTTGTGTAGCTTACCAATTTAAGCAACTTCCCCTCTTGCCATGAAAAAACAACGCTTCACCACAGAGTCACTGAGGCTCACAGAGAACAGCCACAGAGAAGCATTTCAGGTCGGATGAGCTCAACCACTGTCCAGAGTTTTTGGTAAAAGCCCACGGACAGGAGGGGTCGCCGCGGGACTCCGTGGCTACCCCCAGACGCGCACAGGTGAGAAAATCTATTTGTGATCATCATCGGCGTGATAAGGTTGGAAACCCGGATCGGAACTTTCCGTTGAGAAGGACACCCCGGCCATGCGTATTTCGCGGACATTGGCTGCGCAAAGCCTCACCTTCCTCGCATTTTTGCCCCTGATTCTTCTGACGGCCTGCGGGTCTGACGAAACCAAGCCCGGCGCCATCCAGCAGAGCACGGAGTCGCCGCCAGCGACTGCGGTCGCAGGGCCGGCGCCTGCTCAAAAGAACACGTCCGCTCCCCCGGCGGCGAGTCCCCCGGGAGCGCCCACGGTCAGCTCCTCAGAAACCGTAAACCAAAAGCATCTGTGGAACGAAGGTGAATTTGAAGCCATGCTGGCCAAGGACGTTAATAGTCTGAAGAAATTCCCAGACCTCCCCATCTTGACGCGAGTCAACACCTTAAATATAAAGCCGCCGTATTTTACCGGCACTTTGCCAATTTCCTATGAATCCGAAGACGCGGCAAATGGCAGCATTCCACTACAAGAAATATCCCCAGGCGGGCATCGGATCCGCTATGTCTATGGGAATCTCGACACGGCCAACTATGTGCTCCCGTCGGGCGCCCGAGCCAGCGACATTAATAATGGCCGTATCTTAGCCGAAGCTCGGTTAATTGAGCCACGCATGGGGTCAATGACTCCTCTGGAAGTGATGGAGATTCACTTTAACGCCGGAGGAGATGTCGTATTCCGGTCCCGGTCATCTTTCTCGAAGGAATTTGGCGGCTTCAAGATAAGTGAATCCGACGTGTCCGGGAAGAAGGAGCGAGAGTTCTTCCTGTGGTGGCCGTCCGGCCATTGACTCGAATCGGGAAGCGGTCAGGCTGGTCAGAGGGTAGTCACGGTCAGCGCTTGCCTTGCCGTGGGCCTATCGCGGGTACGATAACCCGTTCACAATTGGCCGGAGGATTAGTAAAAGCCCGCGGACAGAAGGGTCGCCGCAGTGACTCTGTGGGCACCCGCTCCGCATTAGCGGAAAATTGTCACGCCATATTGTTCGGCAGCCTTGCGCATGGCCGAATCGAGAGTGGCTAGGGTGAGTCTTTCGCGCGAAGCAAGATCGACATACGCCGCATCGTAAGCCGTTAGGCCATAACGCATCGCCGCCGCCGTTCCAACACGAATAACCGTCAAGGGGGCAAAAGTTTCTTCAACCTCGATGCTTAAGCGTGACAAGGCGGCCAGAAACGCACTTTCATCGGCGGATGTGATGCGCTTACGCAGATAGGCGACGGCAAGACCGTTCGCAATCTCCCGTGCCCAGAGTTCGGGAACACGCAAGCCTTGCTGCTCGACGACGGCTAATACAGCGTCGGCATAGGCGCTGCTTTCATCGGGCAAAGCCCATGCAAGGGCAACGGAAGCATCGACGACGAGAGGCATTTACCGGCGGCCATAGTTGACGTAATCGCGCGTTGTCCAGCCTTCAGGATCAGGTTTGACGCGGGCGCGTAATGCACGCATCTCGGCAACCACACTGCCGGGAGATACGGGACGGAAGTCGGCATCTCCCTCCAGCAGACGCAACACGGCATCCTTCGCTAACCGCTCGGCGTCGGTGCCTGCCTTCGCGGCGATCTGCGCAAGTTGCGCTTCCTGCTCGGGGGTGAGTTGCACTTCCATGACTTTCAGAGTACGGCAAAACCGGCTTCGGGGCAATGCCGAAACATTTAAACGGCTACGGTGGCGTTACCAGAAAATCCACTGGAGCAGGGCGAAGATGGCGAAGGAAACGCCCGCCCAGAAGATGGGGCGTTTGATGAGCGGCAAGTGGCCCTCGCTGGGGATCTCGGTGCAGCCCCAGACAATGCCGGTCAATTCTTCCACGGGTTTGGGGCGCGTGCAGAGGCTTACCACCACGGTAACGATGGCGGCGATGATCCCTGACCAGAGCAGGCGGAACTGATTCTCCGCCAGGGTCTTGGCGTGAATCGAAAAGGCCACCCACACGATCTTGCTGGGATCGATTTTTTCCATCAGCCACATCCCAAAGGAAGAAAGCGTTCCGACCAGCAATCCCCAAAATCCTCCCGCATGGGTGGCGCGCTTCCACGTCATCCCGAGAATAATTGTTGAGAAAATCGGCGTCATGAAAAAGCTGAAGACCACCTGCGCATAATCCATGATGCTGGCGAACTGCATGACCAGGTACGCGGTGCCGATGCTGACGACCACTCCTAGGATGGTGCACCAACGGCCCATGGAAACGTAGTGGGCGTCGGTGGCGGACTTGCGCAGGAAGGGCCGATAGAAATCGTACGTCCACACCGTGGCAAAGGCGCTCACGTTGCCCGCCATGCCCGACATGAAACCGGCGATGAGGGCGGTGATGCCGAGCCCCAGCAGGCCCGGTCCGCAATAGCGCGCCAGCATCAGGGGCAACACCTCGTTGTAACCGTGCTGGCCCGTCTTGAGGGCCACATCTTCGGGGACCAAGTGGAAGGGCAGCAGGCCAAGCGCCAGCAGGCCGGGGAGAATCACGATCAGAGGCACGGCCATCTTGAAGAACGAGCCGATGATGGGCGCGAGCTTGGCGGAGCGGAGGTCGCGGGCGGCGATCGCCCTCTGCACCACCAGGAAGTCGGTGGTCCAATAACCCAGCGACCCGATCATCAATCCAAAGACGATGCCCGTCCAGTGGGCGCCCATGGGGTTCGAGGTAAAGTGGGCGGTGGGCCGCCACAAGTGGGTGTAATCGCCTTGGGGAAAGTTGGCATGAATGCGCGCCACCAGGCGTCCCCAGCCCCCGGCTTCCACCATGCCGAGAATGGGAATCAGCAGCGCGCCCAGCCAGATCAGGAAAAACTGCAAGACCTCATTGAAGATCGCAGAAACTAATCCCCCCAGCGCCACATAGATGCCCACGGTGAGGGATGAAATCCAGATGCTCAGGTGAATGTCCCAACCGAGCATCAATTTCAGCACCACGGCCATGGAGTACATGTTGATGCCGGACATCAGGATGGTCATGCAGATGAACGACAGCGCGCCGACCAGGCGGGTGGGTTCGCCAAAGCGCAGTTGCAGGTAACCGGGCACGGAATGGGTCTTCGAGATGTAGTAGAAGGGCATCATGACGACGCCCAGGAAAAGCATGGCCGGAATCGCTCCCCACCAGTAGTAATGCGCGGCCAGAATTCCGTACTGGTAGGTCGCCGCCGCCCAGCCCATCAGCTCGAGGGCGCCCAGATTGGCGCAAATGAAGCTCAGCCCAGCCACCCAGGCGGTGATATCGCGCCCCGCCATGAAGAATCCTTCGCCGGTCTTGGCGTAGCGCTTCAGGTAGAAACCAATGCCCAGCACCACCACGAAATAGACCGCGATGATGGCGAAGTCCACCGCGTGCATGCTGAGGAGAGCTTGGGCGCCGGGCGCGCCGGCAAAGAGCCAGGCGAGGGCAAAGCAAGGGGTCATGCGGAAAGTCCTCAGGACTACTTGGGCCTGTATATGTAAACGTAAATGCCGCCGATGACCGTCAGCAGCGCTCCCCACCAAATCGCCGGGTGGGTGTTGGCCAGCACGGTGGGCGGCGGGTTATGGAACTCATAGATGCCCGTACAAAAAATGATGATCCCATAAATCAGCAGAATGACCCCGACAAAGAACCAGACGGGAATCATGTGATGGTGGTGGGGCGGTTCCAGATCAATGGCAGGACGATCCTGGCCTCCGCCACCTCCCGGTTGCAGGACTTGCGGTTTCTCATCCATAAGTCATCACTCCTCTATTCACACTTCGGAAGGGCCGAACGGCGTTCGGCCCCCCATCATCCCCCTACCAGAAGATCCATTGCAGGATCAAAAACAATACCGCGGAAATAACCGCCCAGAAAATCGGCCGCTTCCACAGCGGCAAATGGCCTTCACTGGGCAGTTCCGTGCACCCGTAGACAAGGCCGGTCAACTCTTCCACCGGCTTGGGTTTGGTAACAGCGCTGACGGCCACGGTGACGATGACGCAAATCACCCACGACCACAGGGCGCGATACATATCCTCAGCCATGTCCTTGGCATTGCTCGAAAGCGCCACGTAGGCAAGCATATTGTGATTAAGCTTCACCAGCAGAAACATGGCGATGGAGGAAACGCTCCCGGCAAGCAGCCCCCAGAAGCCGCCGGCGGCGGTCACACGCTTCCACATCATGCCCAGCAGCACGGTGCCAAAAAGCGGCGCAATGAAAAAGCTGAAGAGCGCCTGGACGTAATCCATAATGCTGCCGAACTGCTTGACGAGGTAAGCGGTGCCAATGGAAATGACGACGCCGAGAATTGTGCACCAGCGCCCCATGCTGAGGTAGTGATCGTCCGAAGCAAGCTTGCGGATGAACGGGCGGTAAATGTCGTAGGTCCACACCGTGGCAAAGGCGCTCACATTTCCCGCCATGCCCGACATAAACCCGGCGATGAGGGCGGTAATCCCGAGCCCCAGCAGTCCGGGGCCACAATAGCGCGCCAGCATCAGCGGCAGGACTTCGTTGTAGCTGTGTTGGCCGGTGGCGAGGGCGAGCTTTTCCGGAAACAGCTTTATGGGCAACAGGGCGAGCCCCAGCAATCCCGGCAGGATCACAATGAAAGGAACCGCCATCTTGAAATAGGAGCCGATAATCGGCGCCATCTTGGCGGCGCGAATGTCCTTGGCGGCAAAGATGCGCTGCACCACCAGGAAATCGGTGTTCCAATAGCCGAAAGAAATCACAAAACCCAGACCCAGGACAATCCCCGTCCAATGGATGCCCATGGGATTGGCGTTGAAGTGTCCCAATCCTTGCCACATGTGCGTGTAGTCTCCCTGCGGAATGTTCTGGTGGATGCGCGCGATCAGGCCCTTCCAGCCGCCCGTTTCGATCAGGCCCAGGATGGGAATTAACAACGCGCCAAACCAAATCAGGAAGAATTGCAGCACCTCGTTGAAAATGGCGGAGAAGAGGCCCCCCAAAACGACGTAAGCGGTTACGGTGATGGAAGACACCCAGATGCTGAAATGGATGTTCCAGCCCAGCACCACCTTCATCACCAGGGCCATGGCGTACATGTTGATGCCCGACATCAAAACGGTCATGAAGGCGAAGGATACGGCGCTTAGGGCGCGCGTGGGTTCACCAAAACGCAGTTGCAGGTAGCCGGGAACCGAATGGGTTTTGGAAATGTAATAGAACGGCATCAGAACGAGGCCCAGAAACAGGATGGCGGGGATGGCGCCAATCCAGTACCAGTGGGTGGCCAGGATGCCGTACTGGTAGCTGGCGCCCGCCCAGCCCATCAGCTCGAGCGCGCCGAGATTGGCGGAGACAAAGCTTAACCCCGCCACCCAGGCGGTCATCTCGCGGCCCGCCAGAAAGAAGTCCTCGCCGCTCTTGGTGTAGCGTTTCAGATAGAAGCCAATCCCCAATACCATGGCGAAGTAGATGGCGATGATGGCCATGTCCACAGGATGCAGGCGAATGAGGCGCTTTCCGGCCGCGGCGAGATCCGGGCTGTCAAACCACAGCATGAGCAAAGGTGCTGACAAGGACAAGTTCATGAAGAATCCTTTCACCAGTGACGAGTGACAAGTGGCGAGCCACCGGCCCGCTCCAAATTATATTCAGCTTGCGAAGGTCTTTGCCTGAAAGCTTGTCACTCTTCACTCGTCACTTGGCACTGCTCTTTTTCCCCTGCTGGCCGTACCACGTGTGGTACCGATCCCACCACTTTGCGACTTCTTCCGGGGGCAGGGGGGAAGGTTTGCCCAGCAGCAGCGCCAGGTGAACCGTCTTCGAAACATCTTCGAGCATCACCGCCGCCTTCAGCGCCGCGCGCGGCGTGGGCCCCCAGGCAAACGTCCCGTGATGGCCCATGATGATCGCCGGGGACTGGTTCTTGTACTTCAGGATCGCCTGGCCGATGTGGTCAACCTGATTATCCACGTAGGGGGCGCAGGGAATCTCGTCTCCGAACTCATCGGCAATGGCCGTCAGGTAGGCGGGAATGGGCTTGCCGAGCAGGCCGAGACTGGTGGCGTAATTGGAATGGGTGTGGATTACGCCGCCCACTTCCGGGCAGTGGTTGTAAATGTAAAGATGCTCGGGCAGATCCACGGAGGGGTTCCACTTGCCTTTCAGCTTGCGCCCCTCGAGGTCGGTCATCACCATGTCGGCGGGCCGCATGCGGTCATAATCCATGCCGCTCGGCTTGATCAGCACGATGCCGCGCTGGCGGTCGACGCCGCTAGCATTGCCGCTGTGCATGGTCACCAGGCCGCTGCGATAGACGCCGATGTTGGCCTCGTAAACGTCGCGACGGAGCTGGGCAAGGGTGGGCATGGTAGTAATCAGTTATCAGTTTTCAGTCATCAGTCATCAGTCAAAAACTCAGATGCTCTTACTGACAACTGAGAACTGATGACTGACGACTTACTTCGCCGCCATCTCCCTTTTCAAATTCTTGAGCCTCTTCATCACGTCGTTGGCGCCGCGGCCGAAGTAATCGTGCAACGTGTGGTACTCCGCGTAGAGCTGGTCGTAGATGGCGTGCGCCTGGGCGTTGGGCTTGAATTTCAGTTTCTGTACGCGCGCCATCTTTTGCGCGGCAGCAACAATCGTGTCGTAGCCGCCGGCGGCGGCGCCTGCTGCCACCGCTCCGTGCATGGCGGCTCCCAGCGCCGAGCAGGTCTGGAGAGGGTCGGCCAGCTTGATTTCGCGCCCCGTGACGTCGGCGTAAATCTGCATCAGGAGGTGGTTCTTCTCCGGCAAGCCGCCGCAGGCCACCAGTTCGTTCACGGTGACGCCCTTGGACTCAAACGCCTCGACGATGGTGCGGGTGCCGAAGGCCGTGGCCTCAATGAGGGCGCGATAAATCTCCTCGGCGCGGGTGGCGAGCGTCATGCCCACGAGCGCGCCGGTCAAATCCACATCCACCAGAACCGAGCGGTTGCCGTTCCACCAATCCAGCGCCAGCAGGCCCGACTGGCCGGGCTTGAGCGCGGCGGCGCCTGTCTCCAGCGCCACCTGGAACGGCACCTTGGCCTTGCGTGCTTCATGATGAATGTAGTCAGGCACGCCATGCTCGAAGAACCAAGCGAAGATGTCTCCCACGGCGGATTGCCCGGCCTCGAATCCCCACAGGCCCGGTACTATGCCGTCCTCAACGGTGCCGCACATGCCCTCCACCATTTGCTTCTCGGCGCCCAGCAGCATGTGGCAGATGGACGTGCCCATGATCATCACCAGGGAACCCGGCTGGGTCACCGTGCAAGCCGGCACGGCCACGTGGGCGTCCACATTGCCGATGGAAACGGGAGTGCCTTCCCGCAGCCCGGTTTTCTTCGCCCAGTAAGCGGTGAGCCCGCCGGCCTTGGCGCCTAGCGAGAAGTACTCTTCGCCCACTTTTTGCGCGATGACGTTATCCAGGCGCGGGTGCAGGGCCTTGAAGAAATCGTTGGAGGGGAATCCCTGCCCCTTCACCCACATGCCTTTGTAACCGGCCGTGCAGGTGTTGCGCTTCTCTTCGCCGGTCAACTGCCACACAATCCAGTCCGCGGCCTCGATAAAGCGGTCCATGGCGTCGTAGACCACCGGCGCCTCATCCGCCACCTGCGCGAGTTTTGACCAGAACCATTCCGAGGAATATTTTCCGCCATAATTCCGGATGAAATCCTCGTTGCGCTCGCGGCCGATTTCATTGATGCGATTCGCCTCCGGTTGCGCGGCGTGGTGCTTCCACAGTTTGACGTAGGCGTGGGGAGTCTTGCGAAACTTGGGCAGTGCGGAAAGGGGCGTGCCGTCCGCCTTGGTGGGCAGGGGACTGGAAGCGGTAAAGTCCGTGCCGATGCCAATCACGTCCTCGCCTTTCACCTTGGCTTCCTTCAAGGCTTTGGGAACGGCCTTCTCGACCACGTACAAGTAGTCGAGGGGATTTTGCAGCGCCCAGTCAGGTTCAAGTTTGGGGCCGCCCGGCACCCGCTCGTCAATAACTCCATCGGGGTAGGGGACCAGGGCCGAGGCCAGGAGCTTTCCATCGCGCGCCCGCACCACCACGGCGCGGCCTGATTCGGTTCCGTAGTCAATTCCCAGCACAAACTTGTCTTTGGACATAGAGGCCTCCCAATTTCTTTTGCTGCCTCTGCAATGCAGAAGGTTTTAGGCCGGCCCGGGCAAGCCAAGCGTCACCATGGCCATCCGAGCGGCGGGCCACACATCATCTATTAGAGCGCGGCGGAGTGCAAGAGGAAAAAGCGTGGCGCGGGACTCGGGACTCGGGGTTCGGGACTCGGGAAGGGCCGTAGGCAGTGAGCAGAAGGCAGTAGGCCAGCGGGCAGGTGGCGGCGAGAAGTGTTGACGCTCGGCCACCCCCCGGTGTTAGTATCCCAGTCATCCCCGAATTGGAGTTGCCCATGGAAGTCTACCCGCACGTCCATCAGATCCAATCCCTGTTTGGAGGCCGGAACCTTTTCCAGTACCTCTTCGTAGCCGATAACACCGTGCTGGTGGACACAGGAATCGCCGAGACGCCTGAGAAAGTGATCTTCCCCTACATGGATTCGCACCAGCTCAGCCCCCGACGACTGACCCTCGCGGTGACGACGCACGCCGACACCGACCACCAGGGCGGCAATGACGCCATCAAGCGCGCCTCCCCCGGCACGTGGTTGAGCTGCGGCGCCGCAGACCGCGCGCTGGTGGAGGACCCCCGCGCGCTCACCGACCTTCGCTATAACTTTCTTAAAGCCGACCATGACGTGGGGTTCGACCCCGACCCCGCGCCCGATGCCGGCAAGGCCCGCAAAATGGACCTCTGCTTTACCGGCGGGGAGGTGATCCGCTTAAATGACACCTGGCACCTGGAAGTCCTTCACGTGCCGGGCCACTCGCACGGCCACCTGGCGCTGTACGATCCGCTGCACAAGGCCGCCTTTGTGGGCGACGCCATTCACGGCCGCGGCTGCCCGTTTGCCGGCGGGGGCATGGCCATCCCCATCACCTACTACTACGTGGACATCTACCTTTCCACGTTCCGCTACTTCGAGCGCTTGCCCATCGACACGCTCTACTCCGGCCACTGGCCCATCATGCACGGCGAGGAGGTTCGCGACTTCATCACCGAGTCGCGCCAGACGGTGGAGTTGCTGGACCGCGCCATCCTCGCGAGCCTCGAAAAGAACCGCCCCGGACTCACCTTGAAGGAACTGATCGACGCCGTCGCGAATGCGGTGGGCGAATGGCCGCCCGATTCCCTGGTGCTCGCCATGTTTGCCGTCAAAGGGCACATGGACCGCCTGGAAGAGCGCGGCAAGGTGCGCGCCGTGCGCGGAACGCGGCCGGTGAAGTGGGAACTCGCCTGAACGTTAGGGATTAGGCTTTGGGGAAAATAATTAGACTATCGGCTCCGCAATTCCGGCCTCGAGGTTGTCTAGTTCCCGCTCAATGGCCCGCGCTTGGCGGCTGGGATTGGCCACCTCGGCCGCCTCCACCAACATCTCATCGCGCTCCCGCAGCCGCGCCGCGAGGGCTTCAGCAACGTATTGCGAGCGCTCTCGGGCAGAGAACTGAGCCGTCAGGGCAGTGGGAAGACTGAAGGTCATTTTCCTCGTTGCCATAACCCCCGTCATACCAAAAATGTGCAAGGTGGGCGCTCAAGTTCTAACGTCAAAAAGGTAAATTCCCCAGGCGGAGGTCTGCGTACGCTTGCTATTTGCTTCCTCTCAACCATTCCCGGAACGACAATAAGCGTGGCAGAGATTCCCGGTCTTTCTGCCGATTCGCCGCCTGTTTGCTTCCAATAATGTCATCATTGAGGATCCTCAGTCCCGGCTATAGCCCAACCAGTTCGGCAGGTTTTCCTGGCACCAGCGCCGATACTCTTCCATCGAGTCGAACGAGCGGTATTCAGCGTCGTCTAAAACGGGCTTATAGGTATGTACGAACGAGTTGCGGATATGTTGCTCGATGGATCGTTTTGCCGCCGCCTCAAAGTCTTCCCAATCGGCGGGTTTGGGTTCGGGGGTTGCCATGGAACTTAACTATACCTGCGTAATTATGAATTGTGAATCCCTCGTGGGAACGCTGTGGTAGGGTGGGCGTCCCGCTCAAGCGAGGTGCGCAGGCAGGACGCCCACACTACGAACACCGTTCGTCACTCTGTCTTTCAATCCTCGATAGAAACAATTTCCGCAACAATAAAAACAACTCCCTCAACTGTTCATCACAAACTGCCGATAAGTCTAGCAGGGAGGTCTGTTCCATAGCGCCGCGCCACCTCCCCCCTAATGAGGGGTATCGGCGGAATCTAACTTGGGGATGAAACAAACTACGTTGCAGGGTGGACATGATGAGGTGTGGGGCCGAGCACGAGACCGGCATGTGCCGCTGCAGACCTGGAGACAATTTCCTCAAGTATTTATCACAAACTGCCGATAAGTCCAGCGGAGGAGTGTGTCCCTTGGCGCCGCGCCGCCTCCCCCCTAATGAGGGGTATCGGCGGAATTTGACCTGCGGATGAAACAATCTGCGTTGCAGGTGTTCGATGGTCCAATCCGAATTGGACCTGAAATCGGACCCGTCCCCCCCCCTAGCGCGGGCAGGATACCCATAAGCGCTAATTTAACTTCCCCCATCCTGCCTTTTCTTGCTGCACCGTTCATAGTGGGCCGGATTCTGTATTTATCTTAGCCCTTATGGGCAGGATGCCCGCGCCACAGCGGGAGAGACGCCCAAGCTACGTCCTCGGGGCGGGCAGCTTAGCGATGGTATTTGGGCATGACGCCGCGCAGGCGCTTCCACACGGCGTCGCAGCGCTCCAAGACGGGGTTATCCAATCTTGGGCCTTCAGCGGCTTGCAGATTTTCTTCGAGTTGCTCCAGGCGCGAGGCTCCGAGAATGATGGAATCGACGGCGGGTTGGGCCAACAACCATTGCAACGCTAATTCCACAAGCGTCTTTCCCGCTTCAGCCGCAATCGAGCGCAGTTCTTCCACGGCGGCAAAGTCATCATCATGCCAGTAGCGGTCCAGGTACATTTGATTGCCGTCGAAGCGCGTGCCGAGAGCGGGACCACCCTGCCGCGCGTGCTTGCCGGTTAAAAGGCCTCCGGCGAGCGGATTGTAAGGGACCACGGCCACGCCGAAGCGCCGGCAGAAAGGCAGGTATTCGTCTTCAATTCCTCTGGCGATCAGGTTGTACATGGGCTGCGAAATGAAGTAGGGGTGGTAACCGCGTTTTTCACAAATCCACAAGATTTCCGCAACCTGCCATGCGGCATAATTCGATACGGCGGGAAAACGCACTTTACCTGCTTGCACCAAGGCTTCCATGGCTTCGAGTGTTTCCTCGATGGGGGTGTCAACATCGGGCAGGTGCAGATAGTAAAGATCGACGTAATCGGTACCCAGACGCGCGAGGCTCGCGTCAATGGCCTTGTGCAGGGCGGCGCGTGACAAGCCCTGCTCATCGGGCGCGTCACCCATCTTGCCGCAAACTTTGGTGGCCAGAATAATCTTGTCGCGCCGGCCCTTCAGCCAATGGCCCACAATGATTTCCGCCGCGCCGCGATTGTAGACGTTGGCCGTGTCAAAGAAGTTGATGCCCGCCTCGTGGCAGCAATCCATCATGCGGCGCGCTGCGGCTTCATCGGTTTGGGCGCCAAAGGTCATGGTCCCGAAAGAGAGGCGAGAAACGTTAAGCCCGGTCTTGGGAAGGGTGCGATATTCCATATCTTTCCTCCGTGGATTTGCATCTAACTCCTAGGGCGGGGTCAGGCGGGCGATCAGCTTGCAGAGGTTTATTTTGCTCAAACGGCGGAGCGGCACCGTTTTAAGTCTCTCAATCCCCCGCCCTATATTACAATAGCTAGCTGTGCCGGAACCGCCGTTGTTGCAACTTGCGCAGGATCTCGAATGGCTGGGGTGTGAGCTTGAGCACTATGGCCACGAGCACGCCATGGTGGGATACCCCCAGTCCGGCCCCGTTTGGGATACCTTCTGTGCAAAGCAGCGAGGGGTGCTGGTAACGGCCGATAAAATCGAGCGGGAGTTGAAGAATGCGGTCCGCTTCAATCCTTCATGGTTGGCAGGGGTGGAGTATCCGCTGGATGAAACCTTGGACTCGATTGCAGCCTTGCTGGGAACGGTGGAAGAAATCAAGCGTTGCTCCGTCTTTGCGGTGCAGGAAGTTCCCTCCAGGGTTCGCACGTTTACCAGGATGATCGAGCAGTATTTCCAGGCCGCGGGGAATGTGCCACGATAGCCCCGCAGGTTCTGGAAAACGGCAGGCGGCGCCAGCGGGCAAAGGGTGACGGGTTGCAAATCGAGCTTTCCGAGAGAGCTCCAGGAGATTTCGTATAATGGACGAACAACTATTGACGCAGCAACTCCGGGATGAAGGGTTTGATGATGTTTATGTTTGGGAGGACGGGCCGGATATGAATTATCCGCCGCACCAGCACCCGGACGTCTCGGCCCACATCATCCTGGCCGGCGAGATGACCGTTACTGTCGACGGGCAAACCCGCACTTACAAACCGGGCGAGCGCTTTGATATTCCCGGGAAAACCCCGCACTCCGCCCGCATGGGTCCGGAAGGCTGTAAATACCTTGTCGGGGAGATGTGATCAGTGGTGAGTGGCGAGTGACCGCTGACCACCCGCATCCTCTGGCCGGTTTGTCACTCGCCGCTTGACACTGCTCACTGCCCATCTAACCCTTACGCCATTCCTCCCAATCCTTCCGGACGGCGTCCACCATTTTCTTGGCCGCCTCGTGAACCCACCCGGACTTGCGCTTGGCAAGGTCGCGACGAACGTTCTTGACCGCCCGTTTGCTTCCCAAATGAATGTTGGCGGTTTCGAAGCCCATGGAGTGCAGCAGGCGTTCCTCATCACGTTTCTTGGGAATCGCTGCCATCTCAATGCGCGAGCAATGGGGAGCCAGGCGGCGCACAATCCACCGGCCGCACAATTGAACGAAGGGATCAAGGGCCCGCGCGGCGGTGGTAATAATCTCTTCGTAGAAGATCTTTTTCGAGCCTTCATCGTCCTTGGCCCAGACGCACGCGGAGGGGAGCAGGGCCTTGGCCTCGCGCGCCACACGGCCTCCATCCCAATCCGCCAGCGCCACATAGCGCTCGCGCCCCAGGCTTCCCAACCCTGCCACGCGGTGTGCAACCCGGTAGACGAGCCCGGGCGCGGGCAGCAGTTCCTCCAGCGCCTTGCGCGCGCTCTTCGGAATTTCTCCATGCACGGAAGGCAGCGCGCTCATCTTCCCCCAGAAATGGACGGGGTCGCGCAACTCCCCTGTCGCCGCCTCGCGCAGCCACTTGTTCTCCTCTTCCAGCACAAAAGGTTTGCCGCCCGCTTCCATCCCCTCCCGGTAGCCGGTCAAGATGGCAGAGCACGCATCTTCATGGGGAATGACGAGATGGTTGGCATTAATCGCCATGTGGGCGCTCACCGCCAGCCTCACCAGGTCGATGGTGTAGGGCAACGGGTAGGCTTCGTCAAAATCATTGACCCCCCAAATCAACCTGCCTTCCTTGTCACGCCAGGTGCCGAAATTTTCCACGTGCAGGTCTCCTACCGCCAGCACCCGCGGAGAGCGCGCCAGGTCCGGGCAGACCTGGGGCCACACCTGCATCCAGCGGTAGAAGGTGGCGCGCAGAAATTGAAACTGATCCGCGGCCATGCGGGTGTGCTTCAGCGCCAGGTCGGCTGGAACAATCGTAATGTTCTTGGCGAGCCAGGCCTCATACTTCTTGGTTGCCTTTTGGATTCGCATCGCTCCCTACCTTCCCGGCTGTGCATGCAACCTTTGAAAATACTCCTCGACCCTGCGCAGATCTTCCTCCGTATCCACACCAATTGTGTCGCGAGGGGTTTCCATGACCACGATTTCAATGCCATTTTCGAGCAAACGTAATTGCTCCAGCTTCTCAAGTTTTTCCAGCGGGGTGGGCGGAAGCTGGTGGAAGGTCGCTAGCGCCGTGGCGCTGAAGGCATAAAACCCCTGGTGCTTGAAGTACTGCACCTGCCCCGAGCCATCGCGGTCATAGGGGATGCGCGCGCGGGAGAAATAGAGCGCCCGCCCGGCAAGGTCGGTCACCACCTTCACCACATTCGGGTCCAGCGCCGTCTGGGCATCAATCGCCACTTTGAGGGTGGAAACCTGCGTTGCGGGCGCGTCGTCAAAGGGCCGCAGCAGGCGCTCCAGGTGATCTGCGGTGATCATGGGTTCATCACCCTGGATGTTCACGTAGATCGCGGCGGGTTCTTTCCCCATGACTTCCGCCAGGCGGTCCGTCCCCGAGCGGTGCTCGCGAGAGGTCATCATGGCGGGGATACCGTGCTCGCGGCAATAGGATTCAACTTGCGGGGAATCGGTCGCCACCAGCAGATGATCGAGGCATGCCGCCTGGCGTGCGTTCTCGTAAACCCACGCGATCATAGGGCGGCCCCAGATCGCCCGCAACGGTTTGCCGGGCAACCGTGTGGATTCGAGGCGCGCCGGAATTACTCCCAGAACTCTATGCATCGTAGGGGACCAAATGCAGGATATGCTTAGACATCACCACTTTGCAAGGGGTTGATGGGGGAGAAGGGAAGCCTGGCATTGCACGGTGGGGTAGGCGAAGCCCCCGGTTGGTTCAGGACGGTTCATCCCTTAACCCGCACTCCCTGCGCGCAAGGGAGTTGCAGCACTTGGAGGTTTGAGGCTTTATGCGAAGGAAGACGCGCGGGCCCCCCATCGGGGGTCCGCGCGATCAGGCTGGGCAAGATTAAGGTGGAATGAGCAGGACGCGTTACAGCAGTGCGGTCGAACGCACGGTTGGGGGGGAATAACGCGCCAAAGTGTTGCGCAGCACCCTGGCCTGCGGAGGAGCGGCTACGTTGCAGTTGATAAGAATCTGCCGAGCCGTGACCTTGCGTCCGTAAAGCCTCGCGTTATCGCCTTTATCCTGCTTGACGACGGCTCCGTCCAGCGACATCCCGGCAAACACCCCCCGCGTTCGCGAATAACTGAGAATTTCAGCGTGCAGTTGGGCGTCCGTCGCGCCCTCCGCGGAACGGCCCACCGGTCCGGCGGCGACAGATAATTCGCCGCCCAGCTTGACGTCGTCGCGAATAAGCTTTCGCGCGCCTTCGGGGTTCATCACCATGAAGACCACGTCAGTGGCCTTGGCGCCAATCTGCAATCCGAAACTCCCTGAACCCAGGGTGAAAAAGGAAGGCGCTCCCCAGGGACCATTTCCTTGCCTGCGGCACACCAGCACTCCGCGTCCATATGAACCCCCCACAAAAAACGCCCCTTTTAATTCCGATGGGACGATGCCAATGCAGACCGCCTTTTCCAACAGATCATGGGGTATGCCCTTGTCGGGGGTGCGCATAATTTCATTGACAACGTTGGTGGCTTTTTGCAGTTGGCCTTCTTTTGCGAACGCCCCTGCCGCGAAGGTGATAATCAGAAAAAACACAGTCATGAACTTTTTCATTGGGTCTCTCCTTAAGAAATTCTCTGAATGACAACCAATGCCCCGTCCCGCCCCGGCTTCGCGAGCCCGCAGGGTGTTGGGCGCACCGGCGGCTTCTCCCTATTCGCAACACCAACTCGTCATACTTGCAGTTTGCCTTCCCATCTCCAAAGTGCAAAACAAACACATCCGCTTCAAGCAGTTACGGGGCGGCCGGGAGGTCCAAAACGGGGGATCCGGCAGGTAAGAATTTCCAGGCCCTTGTACAAATGACTGCATCCGTCACCGGAAGAATTTTTTTTAAATCTTGAAACACGGAAAAAGGCCTGATTTTGCTGCTTTTTCGAGGCTTGGCGACGCGGCCGCAGGCGCTATTTTCAAGGCTCCCGACTGTTTGGTATTGCCCCCGATTTCGTGTTATATTAGAAGCGTGAAACAGGTCATTTCTGGCAAATTATTACGCCCTCTTGGGACTGTCTCAACACTTAAAAAATGGGAAGAACCCGTGCACGATTCGCGATGATTGAGGCGCCCTAGTGACGCCCTCCCTTGCAAGTTCGCAGATGGGGTTGGTTTCAGACCAAGTGCGCTCCTCCCGGATGGGGCCAACAGATTCTTTTCTCTTAGAAACCACCATGAACTCATGGCAAGAAATCCTGGGATATGTGAAGTCGAAGGTGAACACCCAGAGCTATCAAACCTGGCTGCGCCCCACACGCTTCAGCCACGCCAATCAGGATGAGTTGGTGGTGCGGGTCCCCAATCGCGAGTTTCAGGACTGGATTCAGGAGCACTACAGCAGCCTGATCAACGAAGCGATTGCCCATCTCCGCCTGGACTTTCGCAAGGTCCAGTACGTTGTCGAGGAGGCCTCAGAAAAGAAGCTAGGCGAAGGAGGGGACGGCAAGGCTTTTCAAGCCAAGCTGGATTTTGATGCGGTCGACCATCAGTTGAATCCGCGCTATACATTCGAAACGTTCGTGGTCGGCAATTGCAACCAGTTCGCCCATGCGGCGGCACAGGCCGTGGCAGAGACGCCGGCGAAGGCTTATAACCCCCTGTTCCTTTACGGCGGTGTTGGGCTCGGAAAGACCCATCTGATGCAGGCCGTCGGGCACATGATCAAGAGCAAGTGGAGAGAAATGCGGTTGGCTTACGTCAATTCCGAGAACTTTACCAATGAGGTCATCAACTCTCTCCGCTACGATCGCATGGTTTCGTTCCGCGACAAATATCGGAACGTAGATATCCTGCTGATGGACGACATCCAGTTCATCGCCGGAAAGGAACGGACGCAGGAGGAGTTTTTCCATACCTTCAACACCCTGTACGAAGCCCAGAAGCAGGTCGTGATTTCGAGCGATTGCGCCCCCAAGGAGATTCAGGGATTGGAGGAGCGCCTGCGCTCGCGCTTCGCCTGGGGGTTAACGGCCGACTTGCAGGCGCCTGACCTCGAGACCAAGCGCGCCATCCTCGCCAAGAAAAGTGAAAGCCAGGGCGTAACTCTCCCCGACGACGTCAGTGATTTTGTCGCCCGAAAAATCAAGTCGAGCATCCGAGACCTTGAGGGAGCCCTGACGCGCCTGCTTGCTTATTCTTCCCTGGGGGGTACGCCGGTCAGCCTCGCCATGGCCCAGCAGGTACTGAAGAATCTGTTTGACCTGGAGGAGCGGCGGGTTTCCATTGAAAATATCCAGCGTGCCGTATGCCGGGAATTCGGCCTGAGTTTGCCGCAACTCAAGGCCAAAGATAACAGCCATGGAATTTCCTATCCGCGGCAGATTGCCATGTTCCTGGCAAAAGAGATGACCCCGGCATCGCTGCCGCAGATTGGCAGGGAGTTTGGCGGGAAGCACCACACCACGGTGCTCCATTCCATCAATAAAATTAAGGAAATGCGAGAGAGTGACAGGGATTTAAACAGACTTCTCAACAAGCTACGTGATAGTCTAAATTGAACGTAGTGCGTAATCCAAATCAGGTGCGAGCGGGAAAGCTGTGAATTTCGGCACTGGGGGAAAACTTTAGTGGCTTTCCACATTTTCCTGAAAGGCTTCAACAGGCGGAATCCCCCTAAGTTGCCCCGGGCGCGGAGTTTCTGGGATTTTCCACAAAATTCACAGTGCTACTACTAAAAACTACTCTTCTGAGAGAATAATTCTATGGAAATTTCTACCAGTAAAAACGACCTTCTCAAGGAACTGACCCTGAGCCAGGGTGTGGTGGAGAAGAAGAACACGATCCCGATTCTTTCCAACCTACTCTTCGAGGTGGATGAGTCAACTCTCCGCATCAGCGCGACGGATCTGGATTTGGGGATTCGCTGTAGCTGTCCTGCCAAAGTGAAGGAGGGCGGTTCAGGAACCATTCCCGCCAAGCGCTTGTTTGAGATCATCCGGTCCCTGCCTGATGCAGAAGTGCGTTTCAAGCTCCTCGAAAACCATTACGTGCAGGTCAACTGCGAGCGTTCGTCCTTCAAGCTGGTGGGGATGGCGCGGGATAATTTTCCCGTGCTGCCGGACGTCCCCAAGCCTCTGGCCTCTCTCCCTGCCAACGTTTGCACGGCGATGATACAGAAGACGATCTTTGCGATTTCCAACGAGGAATCACGCTACACCCTGAATGGCGCCCTGCTGCTCCTGAAACCGGAAAGCGCCAGCATGGTGGCTACGGATGGCCACCGCCTGGCCATTGTCGAGCGCGACGTGCAGGTGCAGGGGCTCAAGAATGAATTACGCCTCCTCGTGCCCAAGAAAGCCATGGCCGAACTCCTCCGCCTGCTTGCCGAGGTGGAAGATGAAGCGTTGGTGGAAATATCCAAGGACGATAGCCACCTCTTTTTCCAGATCGGCAGCCGGATTTTGATCTCGAGAATGCTGACCGGACAATTCCCCAACTATGAGGCGGTTCTGCCCCGCGATAACACCAAAATCGTGGAGATGAACAAGGATCAGGTGGCGGCGGCCATTCGCCGCGTCGCGCTGCTGGCCGACGAACGCTCCCACGCCATCCGCATGCAGGTGGATAAAGACAAGGTGGAGGTTTTCTCCTCCAGCGGCGAATACGGCGAGGCGCATGAAGTGCTCGATGCGTCCTACGACAAGGATGCCATGCAGATCGGGTTTAATTACCAGTACCTCCTCGATTTCCTGGGTGTGGTGGGGGATGGCGGAAAGATTCGTTTGGAGTTGAAGGACGAACAGAGTGCCGGGCAGTTGCGGCCGGCGGAGCAGGATGCCTACCGGTATCGCTATGTGGTGATGCCGATGCGCATCTGAGAAAGGCGACGAGACGAGAAGGCGGCCTTCGGTCGGCCGGTGAGCTGAGGCAAGAGGGAATCATTATTCTGAAACTACCCTACCCGTTTCTTGGAATTTGCCGCGCCATCGGCCGACAGGGAGGTTTCTTCTCTGTCGGCCTTTTTGTCTAGCGCGCTGGGCGTAAGGGCGGCGGAATCCATCCCGATCATATCGGGGCGCCGCCATGACGGGCTGACCCCGCCGCTACCATGCTTCGAAAGTATCATTCAGGAGGTTTTCCAGTCACGTGAGCAAGCCTAAAGATCCTGAGGAGAACGACAACCAGGGCAAGCCGAAAAAGCCCGAGGAGAATGACGACCAGAATAAGCCTAAGAATCCTGAAGGGAATAACCAACAGGCTTACGATGCCGATAGCATCAAGGTTCTGGGCGGTCTGGAAGCGGTGCGCAAGCGGCCGGCGATGTACATTGGCTCCACCGGGCCCGTGGGCTTGCACCACCTGGTGTGGGAGGTGGTGGACAATGCTGTGGACGAAGCCCTGGCGGGCTTCTGCGACATGGTAACTGTCGTCGTCCACGCCGATAACTCAGTTACGGTTACCGACAACGGCCGCGGCATTCCCGTGGACATGCACAAGGAGGAAGGGCGCTCCGCAGCGGAAGTGGTGATGACCGTCCTGCACGCCGGCGGCAAGTTCGATTCCAAGAGCTACAAGGTTTCCGGCGGGCTGCACGGGGTGGGCGTCTCGGTGGTGAATGCCCTTTCCGAATCGCTGGAACTCGAAATCTGGCGCGACGGTTATACCTGGGAGCAGTCGTATGAGCGCGGCAACCCGCTGGCCAAGATCAAGCGCGCCGGCAAGACGGAAAAGCGGGGCACCAAAATCACCTTCCTGCCCGACCGGCAGATCTTTGAATCCATCGAATTCAACTTCGACACCCTGGCGCAGCGCCTGCGCGAAATGTCCTTCCTGAATAAAGGATTGACCGTCCGCCTGAAGGATGAGCGCAGCAACAAGCAGAGCGAGTTTCATTACAACGGCGGCATTGCCGAGTTCATAAAGCATCTCAACAAGAACAAGGAGGTCCTGCACGCTACGCCCATCTACGCGGAAGCCGACCGCGACGAGATCCATATGGAGTTTGCGCTGCAATACAACGACGGCTATGCAGAGAATGTCTTTTCCTTCGCCAACAACATCAATACGGTGGATGGCGGCACGCACCTTTCCGGATTCCGCTCCGCTCTCACCCGCGCCATCAATCAGTTTGGGCAGAATCAGGGCCTGTTCAAGGACGTGAAGGAGAACCTTCAGGGCGAGGATGTGCGCGAAGGCCTGGTGGCCGTGGTGAGCGTGAAACTGCCCCAGCCGCAATTCGAGGGGCAGACCAAGGGAAAACTCAACAGCGACATTCAGAACGTCATGGGCAGCTTCGTCTACGAGAAGCTGATGGAGAGTTTTGAAAAGAATCCCACCGTGGGCCGCAAGATCTGCGCCAAGGCCGTGGACGCCTCGCGCGCCCGGGAAGCGGCGCGCAAAGCCCGCGAACTGACGCGGCGCAAAGGGGCGCTGGATTCCGGCGGCCTGCCCGGCAAGCTTTCTGACTGCCAGGAGCGCGATCCCGAGCGTTGCGAATTGTTCCTGGTGGAGGGCGACTCGGCCGGCGGCTCCGCCAAGCAGGGGCGCGACCGCCGCTACCAGGCCATCCTGCCGCTGCGCGGAAAAATCCTGAACGTGGAAAAGGCGCGGTTTGACAAGATGCTGGGCCACGAGGAAATTCGCGCTCTCATCACCGCCCTAGGCACCGGCATCGGCAAAGATGATTTCGATCTCGCCAAGCTGCGCTACGGCAAGGTCATTATCATGACCGACGCGGACGTGGACGGCTCGCACATCCGCACCCTGCTGCTGACTTTCTTCTATCGCCAGATGCCGCAACTGGTGGAGCACGGCAACGTTTATATTGCCCAGCCCCCGCTCTACCTGATTAAGAAGGGCAAGAAAACGCAATACATTCACGACGAAAAGGAGTTCCGCCGGGAAGTCCTGCGCCGCGCCACTGAGGACCACGCCGTGGAATTCGGCGAGGGCAGCAAGAAGCTGAAACTGGAAGGCGGCGAACTGACCAATTTCCTGATGGCCTTCGGCGAATACATCGACCTCTACAGCAAGCTGGAAAAACGCATTGGCGATGGGCGGCCCGTGGACGCCCTGCTGCGCGCCGAGCTTTCCAAAAAAGCCGAACTCGAAAATCAGGAAAAGCTGGAAAAGGTGGCGAAAGATCTGCGCCTGGAGGGTTTCAAGACCAACATCAAGCTGGACGAGGAGCACAACATCCACTTCCTGGCCTTCCACAGCGAGACGCAGCCGGAACGCACCCTCGATTGGGACCTGCTCTCCAGTCCCGAATACCGCCGCCTCTTCGACCTGCACCGGCGCGTGCATGAATATGACCGCCCGCCCTTCACCATCACCTCCAACGGCAGCACTCTGGCCATCGAGGATCGCAAGGAACTGGTGGAGCACGTCATGTCGGTGGGGAAGAAATCGTTCACCGTGCAGCGCTTCAAGGGGTTGGGCGAAATGAATCCCACCCAGTTGTGGGAAACCACCATGGACGCCGACCAGCGCACCATGCTCCAGGTGCGCGTGGAAGACCAAGTGGAAGCCGACTCCATCTTCACCGTCCTCATGGGAGACGTCGTCGAACCCCGCCGCCAGTTCATCGAAGACAATGCGCTGGATGTGAAGAATCTGGATATTTGATTCCGGCGGTTTCGTTATTGTTTGGAAATATTCGTGCGCCGCGACTTGATCATAGGAGAAGACCGCGGCCAACAGCCTAGTTACATAGCGAGGAACTGAGTACATGGGTGACCAGGAACTCATCAAGCCGAACCGGGACATTCCCGTCAACATTGAAGACGAGATGCGCAAGTCGTATCTCGATTACGCCATGAGCGTGATCATTGGCCGGGCGCTTCCCGACGTGCGCGATGGGCTGAAGCCCGTGCACCGCCGCATTCTCTATGCGATGTACAAGGAGGGCAACACCTCCGACAAGCGTTACATCAAGTGCGCGGGCACGGTGGGCGAGGTCATCAAGAAATATCACCCGCACGGCGACGCGGCTGTTTACGACTCGCTAGTGCGCATGGCGCAGGACTTCAACATGCGCTACCCGCTGATTGACGGGCAGGGCAACTTCGGTTCGGTGGATGGCGACCCCGCCGCGGCTTACCGGTACACCGAGTGCCGCCTGGGAAAACTGGCCGAGGAGATGCTGGCGGACATCGAGAAAGACACCGTGGATTTCATCCCCAACTTCGATGAGTCCACGGAGGAGCCCACCGTGCTGCCCACGCGTGTTCCTGGCCTGCTGATCAACGGCTCGGACGGAATCGCCGTGGGCATGGCCACCAAGATTCCCCCCCACAACCTGACGGAGATTATTGAGGCTACCATTCTGCTGCTGAACAAGCCCACCGCTCCCATTGAGGAATTGCTGGCGCTGGTCCCCGGCCCCGACTTCCCCACTGGCGCCTACATTTACGGCAAGAGTGGAATCAAGGACGCCTACCGCACGGGCCGCGGCCAGTTCACCATGCGCGCCAAGGCCGCCATTGAGCGCCCCGCCAAGGAAAAAGTTCAGATCGTCATCACAGAGATTCCCTTCCAGGTCAACAAATCCCGAGTCATTGAGCGCATCGCGGAACTGGTGCAGGACAAGAAGATCGAAGGCATCTCCGACGTTCGGGATGAATCGGACCGCGACGGCATGCGCATCGTCATTGAGATCAAGCGCGGCGAGCAGCCGGAAGTGATTCTGAACAATCTCTACAAGCACACACAGCTTCAGGAGACGTTCGGAATGATCATGCTGGCCATCGTCCACGGGCAGCCGCGCACGCTTCCGCTCATCGAGGCGCTTCAGCTTTTCATCGACCACCGGGTCATTGTGGTGCGGCGGCGGACCGAATACGACCTGCGCAAGGCTCAGGAACGCGCCCATATTTTGGAGGGCTTTCTCAAGGCGCTCTCACAGCTCGACGCCATCATCAAGTTGATCCGCGCCTCCAAGACCCCCGCCGAAGCCCGCGCGGGACTGATCGCCACCTTCGAATTTTCCGATCGCCAGGCGCAGGCTATCCTGGAAATGCAATTGCAGCGCCTCACCGCTCTCGAGCGCGACAAGATCCAGGCGGAATACGATGAGCTTCAGAAGAAAATCGCCGAGTATCAGGAGATCCTCGCCAGCGACAAGGTCCTCAAGAAAGTCATCCAGGGCGAGCTGAAGGAAATCCAGAAAGTTTACGGCGACGCGCGACGCACGGAGATCATCGAGCAGCAGGATGAGATCCGGCTGGAGGACCTGATCGCCGTCCAGGACGTCATCATCACCATCTCCCACTCCGGCTACACCAAGCGCACGCCGCTCAGCACCTACCGGCAGCAGGCGCGCGGCGGCAAGGGGCGGCTGGGCATGAAGACCCGCGACGAGGACTTTGTTGAAAACCTCTTCATCGCCTCCACGCACAGCTACATCCTGGTGTTCACCAATACCGGCAAGCTTTACTGGCTGAAGGTATATGAAATCCCCGATGTGGGCGCCGCCGGCAAGGGCAAGCATATTTTGAATCTGGTTAACCTCTCGAAAGAGGAAAAGGTGGCGGCCGTGCTGGCGGTGAAGGAGCTGCCCGAGGAGCAGAAGGACGTCACGGTGGAGGGCGTGACCCTGGCAGAGGAAGGTTACATCACCATGGTTACGCGGCAGGGAATCATCAAGAAGACGCGGCTGGCCGAATTCTCCAATCCGCGCTCGGCCGGCATTATTGCGATGCAGATTGAAGAAGGCGATGAGTTGATTGCGGTGAAGCTCACTTCCGGCCGCGACAACATCTTCCTCGCCTCGCACGAGGGCATGGCCATCCGCTTCCCGGAATCGGACGTGCGCGGCATGGGTCGAACCGCTTATGGCGTGAATGCCATGGATCTCGACGAGGGCGACTACATTGTGGGCATGGAAATCGTGACCGACAAAGAGCTAATCCTTTCGGTCACGGAAAAGGGTTACGGCAAGCGCACCGCGATAACCGAGTACCGCTTGCAGACGCGGGCCGGTAAGGGCGTCATCAACGTCAAAACCGTCGAGCGCAACGGCAAGGTGGTGAACGTCCTGAGCGTCACGGAAGAGTCGGAAGTGATGATCATCTCGCAGCAGGGCAAGATCACCCGCCTGGATTCCAGCACGATTCGCGAGAGCGGCCGCTCCGCGCAGGGCGTGCGCCTGATTAACCTTGAAGAGGGCGACCAGGTGGCCGCCGCCGGGTTAATCAAGAGCGAGACCAACGGCGACGGGCCCTCGCAGCCGCTGCTGATTCAGTAAGGAAGTGGCGAGTGACAAGTGACAAGTGACGAGCCGCCCGACGCGTTGATCTCTTCCCTCTCCCCTGGGGAGAGGGTGGCCGAGGGACGAGGTCGGGTGAGGGGTCTTTTCGAGAAGGCGTAGCGCGGACCTACAAAATCAGGTCCGCGCTACATTTCGCGTCCGCGCTCTTGAGACTTGCCCGCCCTCGCGCTATTCTATTAACGTGGTTGTTGTATGGGCGAACTGGAAACCAAACAGCAGAGGCTTGAGGAGCAACTGAGCAGGTTGCCTTCGCTGATTGTTGCCTACTCGGGCGGCGTGGATTCCGCCTACCTTGCCTACGCGGCGCACCAGGCTTTGGGCGACCGCATGCTGGCGGTTACAGCGCTCTCCGCCAGCTATTCGGCTCGCGACCGCGAGGAAGCGGAGAAGTGCGTCATGCGCTTCAACTTCCCCCACGAGTTTATCGCGACCGACGAACTCGCGAATGCGAACTACCGCGCCAACAACGCGGACCGCTGCTATTTCTGCAAGGATGAACTGTTCGCAAAGCTTGATGAGATGGCCGGGCGTCGCGGCATCGCGGCGGTGGCGTACGGCATCAACAAAGACGACCTCGGCGATTGGCGCCCCGGCCAGCAAGCCGCTCGCGAGCACAAGGTTTTAACCCCGCTGCTCGATGCGGGCATGACCAAGGCCGATATCCGCGAACTCTCCCGCCAGGTGGATTTGCCTGTCTGGGACCGCCCCGCCTCCGCGTGCCTTTCTTCGCGCATCGCTTATGGAATTGAAGTGACGCCCGAGCGCCTGGCCATCGTCGAAAAGGGCGAAGATGCCCTGCGTTCGCTCGGCTTCCGCCAGTTCCGCGTGCGCTACCATGATGAACTCGCGCGCATTGAGATTTCTCTCGATGAATTGCCCCGCGCCCTCGACCCCGCAATGACCCGCAAGTTTGTCGAGATCTTCAAAGCCCTCGGCTTCAAGTTCGTCACCCTCGACCTGGAAGGCTTCCGGTCCGGTTCGATGAATTCCCTGCTGGTAAGTATTCAGAGGAGTCAGCAAGCGTAGCGCGGACCTCCGCCTTTGAGGTCCGGGTTATTGGCTTATGGTATTATGGAGTTATGGCGACACGAAAAATGACGTTCAGTTTGCCGACGGCTTTAGCGGCGCAGTTTATTAAACGCGTCTCTGCGCGCGAGCGCTCGCGGTATGTCGCTGAAGCCCTTGCTGCGCGATTGCGGGAACGCGACCAGATGTTGGCTAGGGCGGCGGAGGTGGCCAATCGCAGCCGCCAGGTGCGGGCCATTGAGCGGGAATTTGACAAGCTCGAAACCGACATTCTGGAGCCTTGGGATGAAACCCCGTCGCGGTGAGGTGTGGTGGGTGCGACTCGATCCGACCGAAGGGTCGGAGATCAAGAAGACCCGGCCCTGCCTGGTGATGGGCACGAATGTGCTCAATGAGCGCCGCCATACGGTTGTGGTTGTCCCCCTGTCGACCGCCCCACAATCCGCCCCTCCCGTGCTGGTCCCCGTGGTTTGCAAGGGTCGTCGCGCTGTTGCTGTCATAGACCAGATTCGCGCGGTGGCCAAAGAGCGACTGACACGTCATATGGGAGAATTATCCCCGGCGGACTTGGCTTCAGTGGAGGAGGCGCTCCGCCTCGTGTTGGAGCTTTAGTGAAAGCCCTCAGTCCTGACTGTCACTTCGCAAATTCTTTCGCGACGCGAACGGTGTTGGTGTGGATCTCGATGGTGTCTTCCACGTGGCGGGCATAGCCACCTGCCAGCACGACGGCGACGGGGATGCTTTTGGCTTGCGCCTTCGCAAAGACCAGCCGGTCGCGTTTTTCCAGGCCTTCAATGGAGAGCTTCAGGCCGCCGAGCTGATCATCGCGATAGGGGTCGGCGCCCGCCACATAGTAAATCAGGTCAGGCTGAAAATTCCCCAGCGCGTGGTCGAGCCCTTTTTCCAGTTCCTCAAGGTATTCATCGTCGCCCACGCCGTCGTGCAGGTTGATATCGAGCGTGCTGGGAGGCTTGGGATAGGGATAGTTATTTTCCTGGTGTATGGAAAGAGTAAACACCGAAGGATCACCCGCGAAAATGGCGGCGGTGCCGTTGCCCTGGTGCACGTCGCAATCCACGGTCATGGCGCGCTCGATGGCCTGGTCTTTCTGAAGGCGGCGAATGGCGATGGCAAAATCGTTGAGCACACAGAAGCCCTCGCCGTGGTCGGGGTAGGCGTGGTGAAATCCTCCGCCAATGTTTACCGCCGCCCTGTCCTGGAGCGCCCGCCGTCCCGCCAGAATCGACCCTCCCGCCGCCAGCCACACGGCCCGCACCAGTTCCGGCGAATAGGGAATTTCCAGGCGTAGGATTTCCAGATAGGAAAGCTTGCCGGCCTGGAGTTTGCGAATGTATTCGCGGCGGTGAACCAGCGCGATATCGTCCTCGGAAGCCGCCGGCGGCGCCACAATATCCTGCTCATCCGCGATCTGGTCGCGCAGCACCTTTTCCTTGATCAGGCGGTATTTGATGGAAGGGAAAACGTGGTTCCCGAGGTTCAGGTCATACTCGTCGGAGTAGATGAGTTTCATAAAAAGTTGATAGTCGATAGTTGATATTTGATAGTCAGCGAAAATCGCCAGCACCAATGGACCGCCCGAGACTATCAACTATCGACTATAAACTATAGACAGCTCTTCTCATTCCACCGTCACCGACTTGGCCAGATTGCGGGGTTGGTCCACGTCGCAGCCGCGCAGCACGCCGATGTGGTAGGCGAGCAATTGCAGCGGCACCACTTCCAGGATGGAGGAGAGCAGCTCGTTGGTGTGGGGCAGCACGATGATCTGGTCGGCCATATCGCTGACCTCGCGGTCTCCCTCTGTGACCAGCGCCAGGATGTTGGCCCCGCGCGCTTTGGCCTCCTTGATATTGGCGATGGTGCGCTCGTAGCGGGCCTTGGAATCTTCTGCGGTCCAATCACAAGTGGCGATCACCACCACCGGCATGCCGTCGGCGATCAGGGCGATGGGACCGTGCTTCATCTCTCCGGCCGGGCAGGCCTCCGCGTGGATGTAGGAAAACTTCTTCATCTTCAAGGCGCCTTCCAGCGCCACCGGGAAGTGCACGCCGCGGCCGAGGAAAAGAAAATCCGTCGAGCGGTAGAAATGCCGCGCGTGGTCTTCGAACTCGTCGTCCTTTTGCAACACGCTCTCCAGTTGCTTGGGCAGAGCGGTGAGCGCGGCGAGAAGTTTCTTGGCCTCGGCGACGGGCAGGCGTTCGCGCGTTTGCGCCAGGTAAACCGCGAAGAGGTAAAGCGCCGTCAACTGCGCGGTGAAGGTCTTGGTGGAGCCCACGCCAATTTCCGGTCCGGCGTGCGTGTAGATGGTGCCATGTGCTTCCCGCGGCACCATGCTGCTGAGCACGTTGCAGATGGCCAGGGTCTTGGAAAGCCGGGCCTTGGCCTCGCGCTGGCCGGCGATGGTGTCGGCCGTTTCGCCCGATTGGGTGATGAGCAGGGTCAGCGTCTCCGCATCCAGGAGCGGTTCGCGATAGCGGAATTCCGAGGCGTAATTCACCTCCACCGGCACGCGCGCCAGGCGCTCGATCATCACTTTTCCTGCCAGGCCGGCATGGCGCGAGGTTCCGGCGGCGACAATGCGGACTTCCTTGAAGGCGCGGAAATCATCTTCCGTAATTTCCATTTCATCCAGAAAAACCTGGCCGGATTCGGGAGAGATGCGCCCCAGCGCGGTGTCGCGCACGGCGCGCGGCTGCTCGTAAATTTCCTTCAGCGTGAAGTGCTTGAAGCCGCCCTTCTCCGCCATGATGGGGTCCCAGGTGATGTGCTGCATCCGCCGGGTAACGGGATGGCCGTCGAAATCGGACAGCGTCACGCCGTTGGGAGTGATCACGGCCACATCGCCGTCGGAAAGAAAAAACAGATCGCGCGTGTGATAGAGGATGGCGGGCACATCCGAGGCCACGAAATATTCGTCTTTGCCCAGGCCGATCACCGCGGGCGGCCCCTGGCGCACGGCCACGATTTTGTTTAGATCCTTGGTGGAAATGATGGCGAGCGCGAATACTCCGACAAGCTGCCGCACGGCGGCGCGCACGGCGTCTTCAAGGCTCGCGGCAGGCCGCCCCGCGCCATTCGCATCCAGGTGTTTTTCCACCAGGTGGGCGATCACCTCCGTGTCGGTCTCGGTGGTGAATTTGTGGCCCTCCGCCTGGAGCTGCTGTTTCAACTCCAGATAATTTTCAATGATCCCGTTGTGAACCACCGCCACGGACTGGTGGCAGTCGCGATGCGGATGGGCGTTCTCCTCGGTAGGAGCGCCGTGCGTGGCCCAGCGCGTGTGTCCCACGCCGTAGGAGCCATCCACGGGATCGAGGCGGATCTTCTCCTCCAGATTGCGCAGCTTGCCGGTGGAGCGGCGAACGTTCAACTGGCCATCGTGCATCACCGCCAGGCCCGCCGAATCGTACCCGCGATATTGCAGGCGCTGCAACCCTTCCAGGAGCACGGGAACAACCCGTTTGTTTCCGATGTATCCGATGATTCCCGACATAAGCTTCTGCCCCGGCGGATTCTTCCGCCCGGAACGCTCTACCACAAGACGACAACAAGGTGGTGAAAATTTGATTATAGCAGCAGCGCGGGTGCGCGGATGGGATTATGAAGACTCTTCGTAGAGCAGCAAGACAAAGTCAAAAGTCAAAGGGCAAAAGTCAAAAGGCAAAAGTGGGACGCCTAATGCCCCAGAATATTCCAAGCCTTCTGCAACCAGCTAAAGGGAGCGGGGGGTAGCTGAAAACCACCACTCTAGCCGCAAACCACCACCACATTGGCGCGGGGCAAATCCGGTGTTCGCCTCACATATCCCGAACCGCATGAAATCACAATATTTCCAGCCGTCGACTTTGGCAAGGCGCTTGCCCTTATGCAGGGTGCAGTTGGCAAGAAGCAATGAGGATTCGAGGAGGTGCTGAAATGAAAAACCTGAGACTTTTGACGGTTCTGGGTTTTTGCTTGATGTTCGCGCCCTACGCTCATGGCGCACAGATTGCCTTCGGCGTGGGAGTGGGGCCGGTGGTCGTGGGGCCCGCTCCGGTGTGCCCGTATGGCTACTATGACTATTACCCTTACGCCTGCGCACCCTACGGCTACTATGGACCCGACTGGTTCTCCGGCGGGGTCTTTATTGGCGCCGGGCCGTGGTTCCATGGTTTTCATGGCCGTCCGGGCTTCTACGGTGGACGCGGCGCCTACGGACGCGTACCGGCAATCGCCGCGCACCCGGCGTTTCGTGGTGGAGTGAATCGTGGCGCTGTCGGCGGCCACTTTAACGCTGGTGGCGCACGTGGCTTCGCTCGTGGAGGTGTTGCACGCGGCGGAGGCGGCTTCCATGGTGGTGGGCGCAGGTAGATTCCATCATCAACTCGAACTCTCACGGCCGACGGCACTCGCCGTCGGCCGTTGCGTTTTAGGTGCCTCGTGGGTCAGTCGAAGTAAAGGCGGATTTACCCCGCCCATCACGAGTCTGAAATCTCCTATCTCCAATTTCAGAGGTATCCGTCAGCCGACGGATTCCTCCGCCGCCCTGGAAGCAATCGGTATTCACGCGATCTTGTCAGCGTGGTTCTTGCGGATCCAGTCCTGGACCTCTTTGCGGACTTGCACGGCTAGTTTGCCCGCCAGATCGGCCTCACCCTGAGCCACTAGCCCGTAGTCGTCGTAGGCCCCCGTGTTTCGCTTTCGGCGCAAGGCATCGAGCTTAGGGATTAGCTTTCGCTGCGGGTCAATCGAAAACTCGAGAGCCTCGATCGTACGGTAGTGCTCACCTCCGCCCCGAACGACCCGGTATCCGGTAGCGCGCAGCGCGGCCGTCGCCGAAGCCCGAATCGCATCGTAGGCAAGACTCAGTTGCGCATCAGCGGACATCCCACTGGCGACCGCTTTATGGTAGTCGGCGAGATGCCCATCGGCATTTGCAAGCAGGCGCTCGATCTCCTCGCGATCGGACTCAAGCCTCTCAAGCCATTTATTGCTGGCCCAGTTCTCTAAGGACATTCTCGTCTCCGATGAGAAAGAGCTTTTTTTCGCCGAGCACAGTCTTCAGGAAGTTTCCACGCACCCTGCTGGTGAATTCGTTGACCGTGTAAACCGTAGGGTTGATCTCGCGGTTCAGGGTTTTCTGCGCGTCGGCGATTCGCTCGACCACATCCGCGAAGTGCACCCTGCCCACAATCATCAAATCGATGTCGCTTTGAGGGCTCTCACGAGAACGCGCCACCGAACCATACACGAAAGCGAGGTTGATTTTCTTTTCGAGAGGACGGATTGATGCCAGGAGGACGTCGTGGATCCCAACTGTTTTCGTCACCAGGCTCCGCATCTCGGCAAAGACCGGACTGGCCTCGTTGGCGCTGTAGAGGGTGTGCGTTCCCAAAGTCTTTCGAATCACCAGACCGGCGTCAACCAACTGGCGCAACTCCCGCTGCACGGGCCCCAGCGCAATTCCTGTCATTCGAGCAAGTTGCCTCAAATAGTAGGACTCGCCGACGTGACCAAACAGAACCGCCAACACCGCACCACGCGTGCGCCCAAAAAGCGTGCCCGAAAGCGTACTCGCTGTACCCATTCCGGGGTCAATCGTACCCGAAAAGGATACGGGGAGCAATCCCCAAATGAGGGGAGATGGGTGGAAAAAGGTGTCAGGGGAAAAAGCAGGGTAGCGCAGACTCTCGCATCTCAGAGTCCGAAAAGGGTGTCAGGTACCGTTTTTTTCGTTGTGAAGAAAAGGTACCTGACCACCTTTTCCCTCGGTTCTTAACATCCATCTTTTGGGGGGAGAAAAGCGGTTCCTGACACCGTTTCATCCGTTCTGCATGTCCAGAATCGTAATGCATCTCACCTACTTAGAATCTGCCGCCATGCCCAGACGGCAACCCCGATGGCTGCAACATAGAATATTACGGACGGATGCAGCATGGAGGCGGTCAGGGCAGCGATCAAAACGATAACGACAACGCCCCGGCGAAGCCAGGTTCGCCGGCGCTGTTCTCGTTCCCTTTCTCGACGCAGGTTTCGTTCGCACTCTTCGTACTTCCGCTCGTCTTCAGCTTGTATCTTGGGGATCGCTTGCCAGGCTTCCGGTTCGGAACTGTAAGTTCCCTTGACGTGTGTTTCTTGGTAGCCGCTCAAATCCTCGGCAAGCTTTACCGTGTAGGGCTCTTTCTCTCGTGTTTGTGCGTTGTCGTTGGGGATGACGCACCACCGCTGGGGGAGGCTGCCTCGGCGGGAGGCCTCAGTAACGGCGTCCGCATGGGAAAGACCAGCCGCAATCGACTTGGCCCCGGTAGCCCAGTAGCTCCGGATATCGCGCGCCGGAACAGCTTCATAACGCAGAGTTCCGACAGGACTGTGCGCCGAAGAGGCGGGCAACCTTATAACCTCCCAGGCATCCAGTAATTCTCCCCCACGGTCAGCGGCAGCAGTGGCCGCCGCCTCCGAACTGTACCTGACGATGCACCGGATATTTTGATATTCGTTAAGCTTGTGGGAACCAACAACCGAGTAGCGTGAGCAGCCGGGATGTTGCTTCATGATATAGTCGGACCATTCTACGACCCACCACCATTCTTCTGATGATTCAGTTCGGTCGCTACTGCCGACGTTGGTATCCACAGCACATCCTCCCGAAACGCAGGCTGCTGATCAGCCGACATTGTGGCACAAACTACCACGAGTGCGGCCACCTGCGCCAGCTCCCAAATACGAACTGTCGTTAGCATGTCATCTGTCCGGTTCCATTAGCACGTGATCTGTCCGCTGAAGGCGGCGAGGAGTGGAGGCATCCAAGAGGCCGGAGGCAGGATGCCAAAATACTCAGCGGTCGCCTGGGAGCGGGCGATGAAGGTACAAGAAGTGATATTGCGGGCGATGGCGAAGAAGATCACGTGGTGGCAAGCGGCGGAGATTATCGGGTTGTCGGACCGCAGCATGCGACGCTGGCGGCAGCGTTACGTGGAGCACGGATACGACGGGCTGCTGGACCGGCGGTGGGGGAAGCCGAGCCCGAAGCGGGTTCCCCTGGGGCAGGCGGAAGAAGTGCTGCGGTTATATCAGGAGAAGTATGCGGACCTGAACGTACGGCACTTTCACGAGAAGCTGCGGGAAGAGCACGGCATCGAGCTGAGCTACACGTGGGTGAAGCTGGCGCTGCAAGGGGCGGGGCTGGTGAAGAAAGGGCGGAAGCGGGGTGTACATCGGAAGCGCCGTGCGCGCCGTCCGTTGCCGGGGATGCTGCTGCACCTGGACGGCAGCCGGCATCAGTGGTTTCAGGACGAGCGCTGGTATGACCTGATCGAGATCATCGATGACGCCACCAGCGAGACCTACTACGCGCAGTTGGTGGAGGAGGAATCGACGCGTACGGTGATGGCCGGGTTACGGGAAGTGATCGAACGGAAAGGGCGGTTCTGCGCGCTCTACAGCGATCGGGCCAGCCACTTTTTTCACACGCCGGCGGCGGGTGGGCCGGTGAGCCGCGAACGGCTGAGCCAGGTGGGACGGGCGCTGCAGGGGTTGGGGATCCAGATGATCGCGGCTTACTCGCCGCAGGCGCGGGGGCGCAGCGAGCGACGGTTTGGCACCTGGCAAGGGCGTTTGCCGCAGGAGTTGCGCTTAGCCCAAATCACCGGGCTGGAGGAAGCCAACCGGTTTCTGCGGGAGCATTACATCGGGGAAATGAACCGGAAGTTCAGCGTGCCGGCCACCCAGAGCGGACACGCGTTCACGCCGGTGCGCGGCCAGGACTTGGACCTCATCTTTTCGGTTCAGCACGAGCGCGCCGTAGCCCAGGACAATACCGTACGGCTCGCAGATCGGACCTGGCAAATCGAGCGCACGTCCTGGCGCGGCACGCTGGCCGGCTGCCGCGTGACCATCTGTGAACACCTGGACGGCCGCGTCACGATTGCCCACGGACCCCACGTGGTGGGGCGCTACACGGCGTCCGGAGAAGTCTTGGAGAAGTTAAAAAAAGCGCGCGCCCCACGCTGTGGAAATGACGCGCCGAGGAAAGCGTGGAAAACTCCAAGGACGAGTTTTCCACCCTTCCCTCCGCGCTTGGAAATCCGGCAAAAGACGCCGGATTCCCACATTCCCACAGCGACGGCGGCGGCGGTGGCCCTTAACATTGGGCAGGAGAAGAAAAACCAAAACCGGACAGTTCACTTGCTATGAAAACCGGACAACTTGACAAGCTAAGAACAGCTCCCAAATACGAACGCGCGGGTTAAGTTCGGGAAATCTGCGATGCCGTCTTGTCTAACTCCATGATGTTTCGAGCGTAAGGGCGCAATTCCTGGCTGATCGTCTGGAGCGTTCCGACCAACACCAAGTTGACGTCTTCATACTCAACCAAGTTTTGTACCGCTTCGTAAAAGTCAGCATCACCAGCGAAGAAAAAGAGAGTGCTCCATTTGCGCTTTGCGAACGAACGCATCAAGTGGAACGCGAGCCCTACATCTACAGCTTTCTGGATCGTTTGTTTGTAGTGTTCGCCGCTTGTCGGATGAACAACCGGCCCCCCGCCCATATGCGCCGGCCAATAGAGCTCTTTTTCCTGTAGCCAGTAAAGCTTGACCCGCAGTCCCGGACCTGCCGGCGGGGGGAATTGGAGCGCATTATGAAACGCGTTCTGCTTCGCCGTCGGCGGCTCAGGATCGGCGTTGAAATAGTACGCATCCTCGATCCTTTCACCAGCGGCCAAGAAGGTGCTTTCGAGGAGTGTACGAAGCTTCAGGTAGTCAAGCCTGTCAGTACGCTTCAGGCTGCTCCAAGATTTCATGGCATATGCGCCATCCACGAACCATGCAGCACTCATAAACTCCTTTCATCCGGAACTTCCACATTGAACTTCCGGCCCGACCAATATTTCTACACCCGGCCGCCTCCGACCAGAATCCGCACCTCCTCCGCCGCCGAAACCGCCTTGGGAAAGCGGCGGGCATTGGTGATAATTGAGTAAAACTCGCAAAGGATCTGCGAGGTGACATACAGGCTTGTCGATGGATCGCGTGCCGCTTCCAGGAGGGTACGGGCGGCCACATGCTGAGCCGCGTCGGCGTTTATGGCATACGCCAGAACGTTGGCATCGAGAACTCCCGGTTCAACGGACGTCATCGTAGATGTCGCGGCGATGGAGAGGCCCCATGGAACCGAGATGGAGGACTGGCAACTCGGGGGTTTGGTAAGCCCGGACGGCAGTGCCGGCGGCCTGGTCGCTCATGAGGCGCTCCAGCAAAGCATCAACCGATATGCCTTGCCGCTGCGCTTCCTGGCGGATTCGCGCTTCGGTTTGGGGCGAGATGTCGAGGCCCATGCCAAGAGCTCCATTCTCGGGATTACTGTTTTATCTTACGCCCCTCTCGCAGCTTTGTCACGGCTACCTTGCAGAGGAGGAAACGGTGTCCGGAGTTCAGCCGTTTCCTCTTCGGTTAAGTCCCGGTCCGCCGTGGCCCTTGAGCCCCAAAGGGGCGAAATAGCGAAGCCCAGGCCGAAGGTCCGCCGATCACGATGGCGGACCAACGGCCTGGGTCAACGGGCCCCCAACCGATACCCGAGCCCTGAAGGGGCGGAACAATCTTCTTCAATCCCACACGTACCGGTCGTCGTAGGCGATTCCGTAATGGGGGAAGACCTATTTCGCCCTTGCAGGGCTGGCGGCAGGTTTGGGGGATCATCTTAACCCGGCCTTCAGCCTGGGCTTCGTTAGTTCGCCCCTTTGGGGCTCAAGAAGTTGGAGGGCGCGCCTGCCCCGAGGAATCGGGACAGGCGCGGGGAAGAGGTTTAGAGGCGGATTCCCGCTACAGAAAGGCGGAGCCTTTATCGTCGCCACGGCGAGCGAAGCCGCAGGCAGCCGAAAACTTCGCCGGCGCACGCCGTCAGGTCAGGGGTCCGAAGTCGCAATCAGGGGCAAAGTCGAAGACCCTTTCGCCCCGCGTGACACACTACCCCGTATCGTCTATCGGCAGTTACCTGCCAGGAGACGAATTTATATTACAGATTCAAGACGACTTAACCCCCGCCCCTAGAGCGATTGCAAATTCCAGATTCCAGATTCAAGAAGCCCAACCCGGAATACCAAAATCCCAATCCCGAGCCCCTCGAGCGATTGCAAATTCCAGATTCCAGATTCAAGAGGCCCAACCCCGAATATCAAATTCCCAATCTCGAGCCCCTCGCGCGATTGCCAATTCAAGATTCGAGATTGAAGACGACGAATCCCTAATCCCTAACCCCGAGTCCCGAGCCCCCAGCCCCTAATCCCCAGCTTTGACTACATCGGTCAGCGGCACTTTTCGGCCCTTGGTTAGATTCTCGAACCAGTAGAGTCCGGACTTTCCGCCCACCACGATGTCCAAGTCGCCGTCATGGTCGATGTCGACAACCTGCACCTGCATTCCCGCGCCGGTGCGCGTGCTGTAGTCGATGATGTGGCGGCGCCATTCCAGCCCGTAGACGTCGTGGACGCGTTCATACCAATAGATGCCAAGTGGTTCGTTGGCGCCCTTATCGTGCTCGTGCGCGTAGTAGCGCTTTCCCGTCACCAGCACCGGATCGCCATCGCCCTTGAGGTCGGCGATGGTCAGGGCGTGCGCCTGCGACCAGGCGTTGTCAATAACATGTTTCACCCACGTGCGGTTTCCCTGCGCGTCCTTCTTCTGTTCGTACCAGAGAATTCCATAGTCGTGGGCGAGGGTGGTGACCAGGTCGGGTAAGCCGTCGCCATTCACGTCCATCGTGTAGATGAACCCGGTGGCTCCCAGGTCAAATTCCGGGTGGAAAATCCACTTGCCGGTGCGGGGGTCGGGAGGCGCTTCAAACCATCCCTTGGGGGTGATGATGTCGGTGCGGCCGTCGCCATTGACGTCTCCGGCGCCGATGCCGTGCCCGTAGCTCTGGTTGCTGATCGCGTGCCCAACCCAGTGGGCGTCCCGGCCCTTGCCTACGATTTCATACCAGGTGAGCGGATACTTGCTGTCGCCAAATTGCGGCAGGAGCTGCTGCGCCTTGCCCGTGTTCAGGATGTCCACCAGAAAGGCAAATTCCACCGGCGCGCCCTTCATGATGTCGTGCTTCACCCAGGGCTTGCCGGACTTCCCCGGGTTTTCCCACCAGGCGAGCGGCGACTCCCAATAGGAACTGGTCACGATATCGGGATAGCCGTCGCCATTGACGTCAATCGCCAGGTCGCCGAGGTCTTCCAGGTAGCCGGCCACGAAGGGGAGGTCGCGAAAATGATGCTTGATCCAGCGCGGCCCATCCTTGCCCGGCGTGGTTTGCTCATACCAGTTCTCGCCGGAAATGATGTCGAGCCGGCCATCGCGATTCACGTCAACAACCTCCGCCGCTTCGCTCTGCCCCAGGTCAATGGTGTGCTTGTAAAAGGGAATTTCGTCGGAGCCCTGGGCGCGCACGGGCGCGGTGTTCCAGAGGGCATAGGACACAAAAGCCAGGAATGCGGCAAAAAGTCCCAGGAGGGGGGTGGCCCAGTGGAGGATTATCGGTCTTTTGAAATTCGAAGGCATGTTATCTCCTTTTTAATCAATTAAATACACCGGGAAAGTCCGTGCTCAGCGCTCCGTTTTCGGCCCTCAATAGCATTCGCAAACACTTACCAAACACTGCGAGGTCATCTTTCGGCAATAAATCGGCCGCTTTGCCTGCCCGGGAAATCGGCGGTCGGTCAGCCGAGGCCGGCGGTCAAATTCTCGCGCCGGGCGAAGAGGCGCTAACGGATTCCCAATCTGCGCGCGAGGCTTTTTGTGAAGTTCAATCCCTGGCGCGCCAACACATCGCCCGACGGCGCCGGGTCGCGCCAAATTGCGGCGGCGGCGGCCAAGGCGGGCTCCGGCTTGGCAAACGATTCGATGGTCAGCCAGCCCTCGTAGCCTGTTTCCTTCAGCACTTTGAGGATGCCCTTCCAATCGACGTGACCGGTTCCCGGTATGCCCCGGTCGTTTTCGGAAAGGTGAACATGTCCCAGATGATTGGCCACGGCGCGCAGGGCCTCGGCCGGATGCTGTTCCTCGATGTTGGAATGGAAAGTGTCAAAGTGGATTTTCACGTTGGGCGCGCCGATGTCGTGGACCAGGCGGGCGGCGTCTTCGAGGGTGTTGAGGAAATAAGTTTCAAAGCGATTCAGCGGCTCGACGCAAAGGCACACACCGCGTTTTTGCGCGCGGAGGGCGGCGGCGCCGAGGCCCTTCACGGCCCACTTCCACTCTTTATCCGTGCGCCGCCTTCCCGTCATGACTCCCAGGCCGGAGTGCAGGGGACCGCACATCAGGGGCCCGCCCAGCTCCGCAGTGCGATCGACGCACTTTTTCAAGAACGCCACCCCCTGCGCGCGGATGGCCGCATCGGAGCTCACAATATTGGCATCGCGAGGCAGCACGCAGCACGTGGTGCGCTCCAGTTGCAGCCGGTCCAGCGTGGCCCTGATCGCCGGAATGTTGGCGGGCTCCTCCGGAGAAATAAACAGCTCGACTCCGTCAAAGCCCCATTCCTTGATGCGGGCGAAGGTCGAATCAAATTTGTCATTCACCTGCGTGGTCCAAACCATCGTGTTGACGCCGAATTTCATGTTAACGGGTCCTTTCTATGAAAAGTCATCAGTCATCAGTTATCAGTCGTCAGGACGGAGATCGTCCTTGCTTGCGAATGACACCTGACCACTGACAACTGACGACTTGTTTTTGCTAAATCACATCCCACGGCTTCCGGCGCTCTTCATTCAACATTTTATTGGCATCGGCGTCACCGATAAACTGTTCTTTGTCGCGATCCCACCGCAATTTCCGCCCGAGGCGCGCCGAAATGTTGGCAATCAGGCAAACGGTGGTGGTGCGATGGGTGGTTTCAATGTCGGCGTTCGGCTTCTTCCGCGACCGCACGCAGTCCAGGAAGTTTTCCACGTGGGGCTGGTGTTGAGGCGTGCCGTCGCCCTTGATAACATCCGACGCGCCGAAGGTTTCCCACACGTCTTTGATCGGGGCGGCGGGCCACAGGGTGTACCCCTCGCGATTGATGAACAGCGTGCCATCGGTTCCGTAGAACTGCGTTCCATAGGAAGTCCCCTCCGGACCCCGGCCCAGGTGGTAGGAGAAGCGGGCCAGAAAGCCGGCGGAATTGAGCGGGCACGCCGGATATTCGTAAATGGCTTCCAGCGTGTCGGGGGTTTCATAGATTCCCTGGCTGGCGTATCGCGATCCCGAGCAGGCGACGGACAGTGGAGCATCCACCTGCATCGCCCAATGGATTACGTCCATCAGGTGTGGACCCCAATTGGTAGTTTCGCCGCCACCGGTTTCCCAGAAGCCCGTGAATCCCCGGCGACTGCGATTGTAATGATGGTACGGCGCCGGTCCAAGCCAGAAATCCCAATCGAACCCTGCGGGCGGATCGGTGTCAGGCGGAGGCACTTGCTTGCGGTCTTCACGCGTGAATCCCAGCCCGTAAAGGTAGGACTCGACGTAAGTGACTTTGCCAATCTTGCCGCCGCGAATCATCTCCACGACTTTCTGATAATGCTCGCCGGAGCGCTGCTGCGTGCCGCACGACACCACGCGGTTGTACTTGCTTGCCGCCTCCACCATCTTGCGGCCCTCATAAGCCGTGTGGGAAGTGGGCTTTTCCACGTATACATCCTTGCCTGCCGCACAGGCCATGATCATGGGGATACCGTGCCAGTGTTCCGGCGTGGCCACGATGACGGCGTCAATATCCTTGCGCTCCAGAAGCTTGCGAAAGTCGCTGTAACCAACCGTTTTGCCCGGCGGCATGGTGGCGCCGTCGAGGGTCAGCGCCAGGGGAAGGGTGTAAACATCGGCAGCGGCGATGGGATCCACCTGGCCGGTGCGCATCATCGAGGTGAGATCGAAGCGGCCCTGCCCGCCCGCGCCGATCAGGCCGACGCCAATGCGGTCGTTAGCGCCGATTACGCTTCTGACATTGGGGCCCGCCGAAAGCGCCAGGCTGGTGACCCCCAGCGTCGCGGATTTGTGGAAATCGCGGCGCGTCATCTTGGATAATTCCATATTAAACCTCCCGATTAAATTAGAGCGAAGCAGCGTAAACGCATATTGGCGTCTGCACGGCCCGAACCCCGGAGCCGGCAGACCGTACGACGGTAACGGGTGGCGATGGTAGCACGGGCCACGCGTCATTGATAGGCGGGCATCGGACGAATGGGCTTCAAAGGCAAGTCAACAGGCAAAAGGCAAAATGCAAAAGGCAAAAGTATGTAACCGCGTGTTCTCTCTGTGCCTCAGTGGTGAAGTTTGTTGGGGGTTAGGCCCGGGCGAATCGCCAGGCGCAGGTAGCGCAGGACCCGCTCTCCGGTCCTGCGGCTTTTAACCCTAGAGCATTTTTAATTTAAGTGTATACGTTTTATGAGATAATGCCTCTGCTGGTAGAGGGGAGGCAGAGATGCAATCGTATTCACAAGATTTGCGGGATCGGGTGCTATGGGCCTTGCATCGAGGAGAACGTCCGACGGTGATTGCGCGGCGGCTGGAAGTCAGTCGCGTCTGGGTTTACCAGGTGCGGGGGCGAGAGCAGAAGACCGGCCAACGCAGCAGTTTTCCGATCGGGGGCCATCGCCGTTCGCGCATCGCGGAGATGGAGCCCGTGCTGCGCGCCTGGATCGAACAAGCGCCGGGACTGAGCTTATACAAAGTTGCATTCATAAAGATACTAATATAAACTCCTTCCGATTATTTTTACGCGGAGGGAGAAATGCGACCACCTCGACCTTTTCCAGAAGGAACGCTCGAGCGGTTACAACAGGGGTTGAAGGAAGCGCGCAACAAGGCCGAATTTCAGCGGGTGCAGTGTTTGTGGCTGCGAGCGGCGTTGGGGTTAAACGCCAATCAAGTTGCCCAAGCCCTGGGATGGCGACCGACCTCGGTGCGGCGTCTGCAGGCCCAATACTGGCGGCAAGGCGAAGCGCTCTGGCAGCGCCGGGGGCGCGGAGGGCGACGCCACCAGAACCTGCCTGTGGCGGAAGAGGCCCAACTGTTGGCAGGATTTCTGCAGCGCGCCGAACGCGGTGGGTTGTTGGAGGTGAGCCGGGTGCAACAGGCCTATGAACAGGCGGTGGGCCATGCCGTGCCGAAATCGACGGTTTACCGCATGCTGGCCCGGCACGGCTGGCGCAAGTTAGCTCCGCGGCCTCGCCATCCCCAGGCCGACCTCGCCCGCCAACAGACTTTTAAAAAAACTCCCCGCGACCGTTGAGGAGCATCGCCTCGCCGGGCGATCCCTGCGCTTGATGTTCCAGGATGAGGCGCGGTTTGGACGCATCAATGATCCCCGGCGCTGCTGGGCGCCGCGCGGCGTGCGTCCCCAGGTCTGCGCCCGCATCGTGCGCGAGTACACCTATGTTTTCGCCGCCGTCAGCCCGCATGACGGTACGCTCGATACCTTGGTCCTACCCGAGGTGAATGCCCTGACGATGTCCTTGTTCCTGGCCGAAGTCGCCCGGCGTCACCCCCAGGAATTCATCCTGATGGTGCTGGACGGTGCGGGGTGGCACCGCGCCAAGGATTTGCAGATCCCGGAGAATATGCGGCTGCTCCCCTTGCCGCCCTACAGTCCGCAGCTCAACCCGGTGGAGCATGTCTGGGAGGATATCCGGGAAAAGTGGTTCCCCAACCTTGTCTTCGACAGCCTGCGGGCGGTGGAGGATCGTTTGGTTGAAGCGCTGGCGAGTCTTGAAAATGACCCGCAACGAGTGGCCCGAGTCGCCGGATTCGATTGGATCATTAGTATTCCGATGAAGGCTAATTAGTATTAGTGGAGTTGTCGGAACGTCTCGCTGAGCAGGGCATCTTGATCAAGATCGGTGCCTTGTGGCATCAGTTGAACAAATGGGATCTGACCTTCAAAAAAAACCCTGCACGCCAGCGAGCAAGAACGCGAGGACGTACAGCGGGCGCGCCGAGCGTGGATGCAAGCGCTGCCCGTGATGGAAGTCGAAAAGCTCGTATTTATCGATGAAACATGGATATCGACGAGCATGACGCGGCGCTACGGGCGCGCCCCCCGAGGTCAGCGTTGCCTCGACTCGGCGCCGCACGGACATTGGGAGACGACGACCTTTGTGGGTGCTCTGCGCCGCCGCCGGTTGACCGCACCGATGGTCACCGACGGGCCGATGGACGGCGAGACGTTTCTGGCTTATGTGCATCAATTCCTCTGCCCAACGCTCCAACCCGGAGACACCGTGATCCTTGACAACCTGAGCAGTCACAAGGTGGCGGGAGTCGAGAAAGCGATCAGCGCGACGGGAGCAACCTTACTCTATCTGCCCCCTTACTCTCCCGACCTGAACCCGATCGAACGGTTCTTCTCCAAACTCAAGGCGCTACTCCGCAAAGCCGCCAAACGGGACATCGACGCCCTCTGGAAGGAAATTGGGGACTTACTCAATACCGTCTCCCCGTGCGAATGCACAAACTACTTCGCCTCTTGTGGATATGTAAACACTTAAATCGAAACCGCTCTAATCCCTAATCCCCAACCCCTAATCCCTGCTCTTAAGGCAAATCGGCGAAAGGCAGAAGCAGCGGGGGTTCGGCCAGAAAACGCAGCCGGGTGATTTCCTTCAGCGCGCGGGTCACATGCTTTTCCTGAGTGGGCTCAAGGGTCATAACGAAGGGCAGGCGCTGTTTGGTGCAGTCGGGCTCTTGCATCACGGAGTCGATATTGATGCGATGGTGGCCCAGGATGGTGCAGACGCGTCCCAGGATGCCTGGCCGGTCGCGCACTACCAGCCGCAGGTAAGTGGCGACAACGTTCTCATCGGGCGTGGCGATTTTGGACGGATGCCAGTTTTCGTATCCGAAGGGGGTGAGGATGCAGCCGCCCGCCGCCATGGAGCGGGCGATCTGCACGACGTCGGAAAGCACCGCGACGCCGGTGGCTTCACCCCCCGCCCCGCGTCCGGTGATGCTGGTGTTGCCGCCCTTGTTGCCCATCAGCAGGATGCCGTTGGTGGCGCCCTTCACGCCCGCCAGGCGCGAGGAGTTGGGGATCATCATGGGGCGGACGAAAATTTCCAGGCGATTGCTCGAGCGGCGGCGCGCCCCCGCGATCAGGCGCAAAGTGTAATTCAGCCGGTGCGCGTAGGCAAAATCCACCTGCTCGATGCGCCGGATGCCTTCCACGGGAATGTCGCGAACATGCACTGCCTGGCCAAAACACATCATGGCCAGGATGGCGATCTTGTAGCTGGCGTCGTAGCCTTCCACGTCGAAGGTGGGGTCGGGTTCGGCATAACCTTTTTCCTGAGCCTCAGCCAGGACCTCGGCGAACGAACAGCCGCGGCGCTCCATCTCCGTCAGGATGTAATTGGTGGTGCCATTCAGGATGCCATAGACGGCCGTAAAGTTTTCGCCCGCCAGGCCTTCCCGCACCGCGTGCAGGACAGGCGTTCCGCCCGCCACACACGCTTCGATTCCCAGGCCCACGTGGTGCGCGCGGCTGCGCTCCACCAGCTCCACGCCGTATTCAGCCATCAGTTGCTTGTTGGCAGTCACCAGATGCTTGCCCGCATCGAGCGCGGCTAGAGCGATGGCGCGAGCTGTGGGCAGAACCCCCACCAACTCCACTACGATGTCAACTTCCGGGTCGGCAATCACCTTTTGCCAGTGGGATGTGACCTTGACGGGTTGACCCACCCAGGAGAGGTCGCGCTTGTGAATGGTGCGCGAACAGATCACCTTGAGCTGGAGATCGCAACCGAGGCGCCGCCGGATTTCCTCCTGGTGCTCGGCCAGAACCTTCAGCGTGCCCGTGCCGACGATCCCCAACCCAATTACCCCCAGGCCCAGCGTGCGCTGCTGGGGTAAGGGATTGGCAAAACGAATTCGAGGTGAGGGGCTCATCGGTGCGATCCTATCGTGAAAATGGGTGCGTTCCTCTCCGATGGAGAATCGACTCTATCAGGAATGGACAGTCCCATTCACTTTGCAATGAAGCGGATGAAATGGCAAGCGAAACCAAGGGCTCGGGATTTGGGGAAGGGGTCGCCGCGGCTGCGGGTCTGAGGCCCACGTCATACGGCTTAGGGGGTTCATTTACCGCACTCGCTATAGTCATTGACCGGTCTTCCGTCTTCCCACTTCAATCGACCTGCCAAGTTCGGTTGTGAGGTGAGGTCTCTCCAGGCGTTTGGCATGGTTTCACACACATGCCGGCATTCCCGGAATGCGGTCAAACACGAGAAATTAAAGTCAAACCCTTTTTCCCGTTCCTGTGCGGTTGCGCTTGGACTTAGCTGAACCTCCAAGTCTTCGCCGGGCGGTCCGGTTATATTGCCTTCGGAAACGTAATAGGGCTCTTCGGGCTCTCCTATAAGATTGGTTCTACCGGTCAAGTTGACACTCGACGATGATCCAAAACCATCCGAGCGAAACACCACCATCGATGCGTAAATCTCGCTCAGATAGCCCTGGTTCACTTTAAGGTCAACTACGAATCCCCAACTCCTCCGTCCTGGTAAGGTCTGAGCAGAATCAGCAATCCCGATAAAAGGACTCTCTACCAAAACCTGGTAGCTTGCTGGCTCGCCTATGGGATTTTGGGTATTCTGTGGAGAGTATTTGCCCGCATATTGGTCAGAGAGCTTTCTGATTTGAGCCTCAGCGGTCTTATCCACTTCCAGGCGCTTTAGCTCACCAAGCAAGCTTCTGGCGACTGATGCTCGATGCCATTCGAGCGTATAGACAGCCAGGTAAAACAGTCCGATGAGGCCACAAACCGCTACCGCAACGAGAGCAACTGATTTAAGGCGCTTGACCATGCCCGCTCGCCCACCAGGTCCGCTGTCCACCGTGTCCTCCCTATCATCTGACACCGCCGGGACCTCCACCGTCCCAATTCTATCACCGCTTTTGGCGTGCACATTGCTGTCCTGATCATGGTCTTTCCAGGAACTGGCGCGGCATCCAGGGCCTTGACGGGAAATCGACGACCCCGAAGTGCAGGGTGGGCTGACGCAGACGCCCGCCTATTGGTGTCTGCGAACCCGAAGGGACGCTTGCTTCCGGCTGTGGTGCCATGGCCATCCTGGCCATGCCCCCGCACGGGCAGGATGCCCGTGGCACAACCCCCCCAGCCAGCTTGCCGGCTGGGAGCCGCGCTTGCGGAGAATAATTCGAGAATGATTTGCGGTTCGTGCTGGCGACTGAGTTTCCCGCAAGCAAGCTTGCCGGAGGGAAAGCGGCAGCAAGCTGCGCGCACTCCAAAGCTTCGCCCGCCCCCGCCCGCGCTGCGCGATGATAGAATCATTCTTTTTCATAGGAGGCAATTGATGAAGATCCTTGGACTCATTGGCGGCACTAGCTGGACATCCACCATTGAGTATTACCGCTACATTAATGAGGCGGTTGCACAAAAGTTGGGCGGTCTGCACTGCGCCCGAATGGTGCTCGCCAATCTGGATTTTTATTTCCTGGAAGAGGCCATGCGCGCGAACCGGTGGGACGGGGCTGCATCCATCCTGACGCAGGAGGCGGTGCGCCTTTACGCCGCCGGCGTTAACGGTATTTTGATGTGCTCGAACCTGGTTCATAAGATGTTTGATCAAGTGCAAGCCGCGGTGCCCGTCCCCCTGCTGCACATTGGAAATGCGCTGGCTGAGGAGATCACGGCGCGAGGGTACAAGAGCGTCGCCCTGCTGGGGACTAAGCCCATCATGGAAGAAAGCTTCTACTCGGAACGCATCCATTCGAGGAGCGGCGCACGCGTGCTGGTTCCTTCGCGCGAGGATCGCGACTACATCAATTCCGCCATCTTTGGCAGGATGTGCTTAAACGTCTACACCGACGACGACCGTACACGCTTCAACAGCATCATTGACGGACTGAAAGAGCAGGGTGCGGAAGGCGTAATTCTAGGTTGCACCGAACTGCCTGTGCTGCTGGCTGAATCCTCTGTGCCGCTGCTCAACAGCACCCTCATCCATAGCCTGGGCGCAGTGGAATGGGCGCTGGCGTAATCTTTGTTACTTGTCAAAATAGGGGTGTTTGGAGAGCGGCAGGCGCGGCAGTTCGCCGGTGGCGGGTTTCAGGGTAATGTCCTCGAAGAGCAGTGAGGGGACGGCGAAGGAAACCAGCGGGGCGCCGGTCTGTCCGGGATAAAGGCGTCCTCCGTAGGACGCGTAGGGAATGCTGTAAACAGCCAGGTCGCGCGAGACGGCGGCGAGGTCTTTGAACGCGGTGTCGTCCAGGCCGTCGAACTGGCCCAGGCGCATCAACTCCTCGTGGCCGTCGGGGTAAACCTTATAGACCTCGTGGCCGACGCCCCGCACCATAACTCCAAACTCCTTATTCCGCTGCTTCACCATGCTCAAGAACTGGTCTTTCAACTCCTGCTCGCCCACCCCCTCTGTCGAGGTGACCAGCAGATTGCTGGGTTGAGCGCCAAAGGTGCGGAAACTTCCAGTGCTTTGGGGAATGCCGGAAACGGGGTCGCGGGAGTTGAGCAGGGTCTTGAGAAAACCGCCCTCGATCAGGGTCGTAGAGCGCGCCTTGACGCCTTCGTCATCCACGGCGTAGCTGCCCACCAGCGGCGTTCCCTGATAGGAGATTTGGGTGGGGTCGTTAACCACGCTCATGTCCTTGGGAAGAATGCGCGACCCCAGCCGCTCCTGAAATTTGCTCACATTCTGGGCGGCGTAAGCTTCCATCTGAGGATTGTCGGAAGCCGGCGTGCGCATGGCCATCAGCTTGGGTGCGAATACCTGGCTGAAGGCTTCGGCGCCGGCGGAGCCTTCAAAAAGCACCGGCCCGTTGTAGCGATCCACCACGGGGGCGCGCCGCAGTGCGGTCAGGCGGCCGGCCATGGTGCGAATCCGTGATGCCAGTTCGGATTCCGGGGGCAGCGCTTCCGCGGAGCGCGCCGAAACCATCACCCAGTCGGGCAGCATCGTTCCATCGATTGCCTGGGTCTGCGCCATGGCCACAAAGGAGGCGGCGGTGGTTTGCTGCGTCACCGTGCTCCCTTCGCTGTTGAGATACCAGGAGCGAGCATCGGTGATCGTCAGGCCGGCGGAGGAGGTGTAGATCTCCGGCGCCTGGCGGAAGAGGGCGGAAAGATCTCGCACCTGGGTTTCGGCCTGGGCAAGATCCATCTTAATCGGCACAAAAGGCTCGAGCGAGGTCACCGGCGGCTCCTTGCTGAAGTCGGAAAGATTCTCGCGGGCGGTGCGATTCTGCAGCGCCCCGCGCTTCCTGGAAAGCATCTCCAGCGCCTCTTTGTAAGCCCTGTCGGTGGCCATCCAGATTTGCCGGCGCAATTCCTGGTAATCGTCGTCAAGAGGGAGCAGGGCGGTTTCCATCAAACCGTTGGGCTGGGGCGGATACGTCATGAAATTGCTGTTGTCGCTCTGGTAGTCGCCCACGCGCACCTGCACGGTCAGGAAGCGGGCGCGCGCGACCGTTCCGGAAAGCAGCGCGCCAAAGGTGGCCGAGGTGTCAAGTGAAGTGCGGTCCTGCACGCGATAGGAGATGAAGTAGGGCTTTTGGAGTTGCTCGAGCTGGAGTTGCTTCATGGAGCGGTCCAACTCGTCGCGCATCGCCTTCATCACCACATCGTCCGCGGCCCGGGCCGGCGCTGGCAGCGCCATGGCCGCCAGCAGAAATATTCGGAGTACCCGGGAAACCGTTTTACGCATTCGCGTGCTCCTTGAAAAAGTCCGGAGTCAAAAAGCCAAGCGGGTCAAAGCAACGAAACATTACGTAGGGGCACCCCTCGTGGGTACCCTCCGCAAGGGCACCCACGAGGGGTGCCCCTACGTAATGTGCGACTCCGGACTCTGGACGTTTCTATCGAATGGGTGCGGGAAGAATGGGCGCCCGCGCCGTGGACTTCTCCTTTTTCGCCACTTCGATTTGCGAGACCAGCAGATCGGGAGAAGATGCGGAGACGGGAACCGATCCGGATTCCGCGCCGCAGACCCCATTAAACGTCGCTACCTGATCGTCACCGGCAACGATTTTGCTGAAGGCGGTGAGCGGCGTGCCGATCAGGTTGACTCCCCGCACCAATTCCTCGCGCCCGTCGGGATAAATGCGATAGACCATGATGGGCAGCACGTTGAAGGCGTTGGGAGTGAACCGGCTGGTCAGTGTGAATCCGCCCTGAATGTCGTCGAAGTAGAGGCCGAATTTCAGGTTTTGTTTCTTGATTTCCTCAATCAATTGCCGCTTCAATTCGGCGCGCGAAACGGGGTGATCGACGATCACAATCAGATTCGATTGGCGCGCCACGGGGGCATTTCCCTGCTGCCGGCGCCCATGGCCATTCGATTGTGGAAACCCTTCGATGGGAGAGCGCCCCATCAAAAAGTTCTTGAAGACGCCATGGTCAAGCACCACCACCGGCTGGCCCTTCACACCTTCGTTGTCGAAGTCGTAAAAGCCCGCCAGTTCCGCCTTCCCCAGTTGCTGCAAGGTGGGGTCGGAAACCACCGAGAAGTTTTCCGGCAGCAGTTTCTCTCCCACCATTTTCTTGAACGTCTGGCCTTCGTTTTCGTCCTTCTGGCGGTGGCCTTCAATGCGGTGGCCAAACACTTCGTGAAGGAAGACCCCGCTGGCGCGGCCGGAAAGGATCGCCGGCCCGGTGTAAGGATCAACAATCGGCGCGGCGCGCAGGGCCTGCAAGTCTTTGATCATCTGATCGACGGTTTTCAGCACCGCCTGGTCAGAGGGCAATCCCTCCGGATCGGAGGCATAGAAGGATTCATACCGCGGCAGGTCCATGCCGTCGTCAGCCTTCATCTGCGCCGACAAGTAGAGGTAATAAATGGGCCGGGAGACTTCAATCTCCGAGCCATCACTGTTGACATACCAGCGGGTTTCAATATCCGCTAGGAAGCTGGCGCTGGCGGAGTAGATGTCACCGAAGCGGGCAAAGGGCGCCGTATACTTCCGCACCTTCTCTTCCCAGGCCTTGCGGTCAACGTTCATTACCCGCAGCTTGTCAAAATGTTGGGAGGGCGGCGCCGGCGAAAAGTCATCGGACTTGTCTTCCTGCGCCACCTTCACCTGAACGTCGGTGGAGATGGAGGCGAATTGCTCGACCGCCTGCTTGTATTTAAGGTCGGTTTGATACCAGAGCACGCTGCGCAGCGCGTCGGGGTCGGCCTCAATGGGAACATAGATGGCCGTGGGCCCCTCCCCACCCTCCTCGTGCGAGCCGTGGGTGTTGTCCAAATGCGGGGTCCCCACGCGCAGGTCGATATCCAACTGGCGGCTGCGGCTCTGCTGGCTGGTGAGGAGCTTTCCAAACTCGCCGCTGACGTTCACAACTTGATCATCGGTTATTTCGTAGCTGAGGAAGTAGGGCTGCACACGCTCGGTCTTAAAAGCCTGCTGAGAGCGAGCCAGCTCCGCCTTCATGGCCCCCAGGATGGTGGACGTGGATGCATCCTGAGCTTTGAGGGCAGGGGTGAGAAGGGCGAGAAAGACAACCGTAACAATCCGTATTCGCAAGAGTAATCAGTGCCTCCGGGGAATTCCATCGTACGGCAGGTTGACCCTTTCGTCAACTTCGCCTCTCCGCAGGCGGGCATCCCCTGACGTGTACGGCGTCTTTTGCGAAGCTGTGGATAATGGGTGAGCCAGAAGGTTTCCGGACAGGGCAGGGGTCGCAATTTTCATTCGCATTGGCGATGGAAATGCTTTGGTAATAAGAGGTTGCCGTTGCCCACCCCATTTCGGGGGCATCCTCAAGGCGAAATTTTCCGGGGGATTGTTCCAACTGTCTGTAGTAAGGAATAGAAATGAAAAGGGTTAGACCTTCGGAAAGCTTCGAGGTGCCAGGCGTCCTCGCCCCCGGCGCGTGGGGGGTTTCTCCCGGTTGGGTGGCGTTCGGGTTATCGCGGGCCGAATGTTTGGGATTCCGCGAGGGCGATTTTCGGGATTGGCTCACGAGTGCTGAGCTAGTAAATTCCTGTGCCGAGCTTCCCGGTCCAGGGGTTGATGCCATCGTGGTCCTATCGCCAGCAGTGGCGGAGTTATTTGCCCAATCGGCGGCCAACCTTTTCCATGACGTTTCCTGGCACAATTCCTGGATGACAGTTCTTCTTCCCTGGCGTGAACCCCCCACGCGCAGCATCCGCGCGGATGGAACGGCGGATTCCTTCTGTTGCTCCTCCGGGGTCCTCTCTGACCTGCTGAAGACCCTGCGTGTGGAGGAAAGCGGCCGCCTCTGCTTCGGCCTTTTGGATGCAACCCTGAATGGAAGCTTGGATGTGCAGCGCTTGCAGGTGAGGCAACTGCCACTTGACCACACCCCGGAAAGCCCTGCAGCGCTCGACCAAAGCGCCGCAATGATCATGGCGCATCGCGGGCCGAAACATTTTCTGACGGCGGCATTGCGCTCGATTACGCGCTCAGCCTGCTCTTCGAAGGTCAACGTGAAGGTTGGGCTTGACGTTGAAGACGCGAGCGAATATCAGGCTGTCGTTGAGGACTTTCCAAGCGTCGAGTTCTATTGCGTGGAGGGCGCGCCGGTGGGTCCGTACGTCATCAGGCAAAACCTCATTGATCGCTCGAATGAGGACCTCCTCGTCTTTCACGACTCCGACGATGTTTCCTGCTTTGACCGCATCGCCGGCCAGGCCGCCGAGATCCGGGAAAGACAAGTGGAGGTGGTGGGCTCGCACGAATTGCGTGTGGATGAGCTTGCCGGGTCCGTCGAAGTTTACCGGTTTCCTCTCGATGCGTCTGCCGCCCTGGCACTTCCAGGATCGACGGAAAAGAACGACCGCGCCAATGAACCGCTGCTGCATCCCACCCTGACCATGGTTCGCAGCGGCTTTGTCCGGGCCGGCGGCTTTTCCACCAACCGTAAAATCGCCAACGACACCCAGTTCATGCTGAGGGCCTATTTCAGTTTGCGGATGAGAAATGTTGACGACTTTTTATATATCCGGCGCCGCCATTCCGGCGCCTTGACCGTGGCGAAAGAGACCGCCCTGGGCACGCCCTTGCGCCACTTTCTGGGAACAACCTGGGGGGCGGATTTCGAGGCCGTTAAGAGCGGTAAAGCCCGGCTCGAAGAGACTTCCTTGTGGCCGCGCCTGAACCCCCACCCGCCACGCCTCATCCGCATCTGGCCGTGCGGCGAGGAAGACTTGAGGCAGCGGGCGTAATGCGGGCAAGGCTGGTTCGCGCCGATGCTCTCAATTCCCGCCTGGAAACTCGCGAGGCGCCCCGTGTCCCGTATCCCGTGTCCCGTTTAAAATCCTCGCAGGTCGGTGCTTTCCCGCCTGGGCAGGCCTGCTTTGGGGATTCGTTTCAGCACCACGTACTCGATGCCGTGCTCGCCGCAGAAAGCCCTCTTCTCGGGCTTGTCGCCATCCTCATTGACCACATAAAAGTGAGGCTTCACAAGGGCGATTTCCGGTTCAGCGTCCAGCCAGCCGTGCCCGGTGGAAATCAGGGCCTGATGCACGTAGCAAACGGAATGCACCATGTAAAGGCGCTCGTCCTGGGGCAGCAGGGGGTGGCCTGCACCCTTCAGCAGCGCGATGTTCACGTCGTGCCCCACGACTACGTACAAATCGCCCAGCGCAGAAGCCTCTTCGAAAAATCTGACGTGCCCGGAGTGGAACCAGTCGTAGCAGCCGGTTACGATCACACGTTTCCGCGCCGGCTCGAAGGTCGGCGGCGAGAACGGAGGCACGGGAAATCCCGCTAATTCCGCATTTGTTACGACCCGGTACTGAACCCCACGTGCCGCAGCGCATAGACGCTTGCCTGTGGAGTCCTGTTCCTGTTCGACAATCCACAGGTCAGGCTTTACAGCCCCAAGATCCGGCAACGTATCGGGTTCGATGCTTCCCCGGATGAGAGTCACCCGGTCAACGAAGCGCAGGGACCCGAGCAAGTAAGCGCGCTCCTGTTCCGGGAATCGCGGTGGCTTGCCTTCGAGCGCCTGCACAGATTCATCCGACCACAGCGCGACGTGCACACTCCCGCACTTGGCGGCTTCCTCAAGAAAGCGGACGTGCTTCGAGCGCAGATTGTCAAAGCTTCCCGTGACCGCGATGGTTTTCATAAGAGCAGTGGATAGTGGCGAGTTGAAAGCGGGCGTTGCGTAGCGGGTCTCTGCTTGTATCCAGCCCCTAACCCCTAACCCCTAACCCCTTTTGTCCTCACCTGCACTTGCAGCGAACCCGGCACCGGCTCTTCCGAAACAACGTAGAGATAACCGCCGCCGCAGCCGGAATACATGGCGCCTGCGTACCTGCCCTGATAATAGCTCAGGATAGCCATCAGATCGACGCTGATGGCTGGGTGCCGGACGGTGCCGGGGAGAATGGCCTCCCAGCACAGCATGCACTCATTCATGGAGGCGCCGAGCGCGCGTGTGTCGTTCGCCAGAATCGCCGCGTAACAGTCTTTCCCCGATTGGCCCAGGCGGCGGATCCACTCCCTGTCCAGGTTTTTCACATCGAGGGGATTGTAATGTTCAGGCCGCGGCGCGATGGGCAGCATGTGAATGACCCTCTCCAGCCAGCCAGCCACCGCGGGATCCGTGCTCGTTTCGATGTGCACGGGGAAGAACCCGCCCTCGCAGGCGATATCGTAGTCCAGGCGGCTGATGCCCGGAATGATCAGCCCTGCCATATCCTGCGAGCCCGAGGGCGCAGCCCTCCCTTGATTCTCGGCATCATACAGGATGCGTGTCAATTCCCGCGGGTCTTGACTCGGCAGCGTGTCGTTCCACAATCGGCGCGCCACTTCGCGCGTGCTGGTGGCCATGCCGCTGCGATCCATGCAGCGAAACGTGGGTTCGATCCCCACCACCACCATCGATCCCGGCGGCGTGGGGTTGTGCATGGAAACGAACGGCTGGTCAATCCACCCGCCAGCAAACGCCATGCGATAAGGGATTTTGCCGATGACCGAAGTGATGTCATGATCGGAGGGGGTGGGCATAGAAAAAATCCTTGGCAACCTGGAAAGTCTACCTCACACTTGGCCCTGCTTGCTAATTGCGATTTCAAGAATTTGACGAGGGTTCCATTTGACGGCTCATGCATCGAGATTTGGCAACGCATCCGCTGGATGCCGCAGGATGCTGTGGTTTTGGCTCATTCGGGCATTTTTGCTGATTGGAGCCCTGGGTATCGCGCTGTGGTCGACCGCGCAGACGCCACGCAGTGCAACGACTCCGACATTCTGGCGGGACGTGCTGCCGATCCTTCAGCAGCATTGCCAGGTCTGTCATCGCCGGGGGGAAATCGCTCCCATGCCGCTCCTGACCTATCGCCAAGTCAAGCCATATGTTGTTGAAATAAAACAAGTTACAAGCCAGCGCACGATGCCGCCGTGGTTTGCCGACCCTCATTTCGGGCATTTTGCAGATGATCCCTCCCTTACCCCTCAGGAAATCGTCACGCTGTCCGCCTGGGCCGATGCCGGGGCGCCCGTGGGCGACGCGCGCGACGCTCCCCCGCCTCGACTTTGGGCCGCAGGATGGGTAATTCCCCAACCCGACTTGGTTTTGCGCATGCCCAAACCCGTCGAGATACCCGCGCATGGCGACGTGGAATACACGTATGAGATTGTACCCACAGGGTTTACCGAGGCGAAGTGGGTGCAGATGGCGGAAGTCCGCCCGGAGAGCCGCGCGAATGTCCATCACGCGGTGGTTTACATTCGTGCGCCCGGTTCGAAGTGGCTTCAGCACGCGCCGGTGGGGGTGCCTTTTACGGCCTCAACTTTGAGCGACCCGCAAGACCGCCGCGACTCCCATTGGACGGACACCGACGCCCTGCTGGTCTACGCCCCCGGCAGCTCCCCCGACCGCTGGCCCGACGGCCTGGCCAAGTTCATTCCTGCCGGCTCCGACCTGGTTTTCCAGATACACTATATGGCCATGGGCGGACCCGCGCGCGACCAGACCAGCGTCGGTTTAATCTTCGCCAAGAAACCGCCCGCCCAGCGCGTCCTGACCCTGCAACTGACCAATGACCGCTTCGTCATCCCGCCCGAGGTTGACGATTACCGTGTGGAAGTTCACGGCACCGTGCCCAACGACGCCATTCTGCTCAGTTTCTTTCCGCACATGCACCTGCGCGGAAAGCAGTTCGAGTACAACCTGATTGACCCGAGCGGCCGCATTCTGGAAACGCTGCTGCGCGTCCACTATGACTTCCACTGGCAGTTGAGCTATCGCCTCCTGGCGCCAAGATTCCTGAAGGCAGGCACGGAACTCCAGGCGGTTGCCTGGTTTGACAACTCCACGCACAATCCGCACAACCCCGACCCCACCCAATCCGTGACCTGGGGAGATCAGACCTACGACGAAATGATGGTGGGATTCTTCGACGTCGCGGTCGCAGCCAACCTGGACAAGGAACACTTCTTCCACCGCATCCAACCCCTGGGGAAATGAAGTTCCCCAACCGCCCGCCTGAGGAAATTTTCTGATTTCAGATAAGCGATTCCGGAAATTGGAGGCCCGCGCAACAGGGGCGTGCCGTGGCCGTCTTGACCCATGCCCAAGCACGGGCAGGATGCCCGTGGCACGGACCGGTGCTGACCTCAAGGCCGGCGCTACGACTTCGGGGGTTATTTTGACTCAAAGATATGAATGCCGTTCCACGTGCTGGGGGGAGGGTGGGAAATCAGCTCCCGGCAGCGGCTGGCGAGGGCGTTACTTGGGGGATCATCGTCCTGGCCTTCCAGCAGTTGCAAGGCGGCGGCAAAATCGCCTTGTTGATAGGACTCGAATGCCCGTTCGTATCGATCCACCCCTGCCGGGCGGGGCTCGCCCGCGACTGGTTCGGCGAGGAGCTCGTAAACCACAATGCCCTCGGTCTTGCCTTTCACCGCCACGCGGTCGAGCAAACGAAATTCGAACACCTCGCGGGCGGCGGCGTAAATGCTTTCGCTCGCGATGATGTGCGTTCCATAGTACTTATTCAGGCCTTCGAGGCGCGAGGCGAGATTAATGCCGTCGCCGATGGCCGTGTAATTCAAGCGATCCGGCGCGCCGAAATGTCCAACCGAGGCTGTGCAGCGGTGGAGGCCGAAGCGCGTTTCAAAGCGGGGAGCTTGACCCCAGTCGGGCGAGTCATACAGCTTCTCGAGCGCGGCGAGGCATTCAAGGGCGGCGCGGCACGCCGGAATTTCGTGGCCGGCGACGGGCTCCGGAGCGTTCCAGAAGGTCATCACTGCGTCGCCGATATACTTGTCGATGGTTCCCTTCTCACTCTGAATGACCTCCGCCATCACCTGCAAATAACGGCCCAGGACCTCCGCCAATCGGTCAGGCGTCATGGATTCCGAGAAGGCGGTAAAGTCCTTGATGTCGGTAAAGAGCACCGAGAGCTCACAGGATTTTCCGCCCAGCACCGGTTCTTCACCCTTGTGGTAAAGCTGCCTGACCAGATTAATCGGCACATACTTGCTCATGGCGCGCATGGCCGTTTTCGCCTTCTCCAATCCGGTAAGGACTTCCTCAATGTCCCGCAGATAGCTGGAATGCACGGCCGATGAGAATTCAAAATTGTTCATCCGGGCTGTTTCTTTGAGAATGAGCGAATGTGATCTCACCACGCTGCGAATGATCAAGCCCCCCGCTAGGATGATGACGATGATGAGCGCGAGCGATCCCCACAAGACCTGCCGGCGAACTTGCAGCAGCGTGCCGAGGTAAAAGTCGCGGGGCACCACAATCCCAATAATCCAATCCTGGGTGCCGGGCAGGTAGCGGAAGGTGCATAGATAGACCTGACTTCCCAACTGGAACCAAGTTGCGAGATCAGGGCGGGTGGCGTCAACGTCCTTCAGGGCGGGCTGCTGGAGTGCTGTTGCCACCATGGGGGGCACGTCGCCCGGCGCAATCCGCAGATCGTCCCCCGAAACGGTCACGTGATCCCGATCCCCCCACCCGGTGATCAATCGCCCCTGTTTATCGCAAAGAAAAATCAGATGCGGATCACCCTCCGCTTGACCGGTAATATGCTGGCGTACGGCGCCGTCAATTTTGGACTTCAGGAGCCCCACGCGCAGAACTCCCGCAAAATGTCCCGGGGAGTCTTCTATGGTCTTCTGCACGCTTAACTCCACGCGCCGCTTCGCTTCCGGCAGCAGTTCATCAAGCTGGGACCAGTGCAGATCGGTCGAAATCAGTTGTCCGTAAAATCGGTTGGCGGGAGTTTGAAAGGTGGGATGGGCGGTGGGGTCCGCGGAGGGCACAACCGGCGCCACGGACCTCGTTCCTGTCGATGCTTGCGGAGTAAGGCTAGCCGTCTGTGAGACAAATTGAGCGCCATTGAACCAGGTTCTTCTACTTACAAATTCACCCGGCTTGGTGGAACGAAGCACTGCCACCTGGCCGGCGGAAGCCCGATCGATTACAAGGCTGCCATCCTGGTTAGACCCCTTGCGGTGCGCATAGGTAAAGGTCGCCTCCGAGATGTTTTCGTTGGCCACGAGCAGCGCCAGCAATCCCTGGTTCACCGACTCGGTTTCTTGGGCGTCGATCAGCCCGTATCTAATCCCCTGCTCGAATTGGGCAACGGCGAGGGGAGCTTCGTTCAGATAGGTCGTTACCCGCTGTGCAACTTCGCGGCTGGCCAGGTCTCGATAGCGCTCAGAGCTCTGCAAAATGGTCTGCTCCCAGCCCTTCATCACCTGATAGAAGAGCAGGGACAGGACCGTGATCAGCGCCAGCAAGCTGAAGGCAAAAACCCTGTTGAGTGTAGGCCGCATTTGCGCATCCATCATACCTGAGGGAGGGCGGCTGTGGACAGATGGTGGCGCGGACCTATCCCACCGAGAGTGGGCGGAGTTGTACGCTCGCTCTGACTGCCTACCATGCGCCTGGGCCGGGCAATGTGCGGGTGTGGTTGAACGTATATTCGCCGAGTAAACGCTCGCCGCCGGCTTCATCAAAGGTGACCAGACGAACGATCATCTTGTTGGTCGGCGCGGCCTTTGCGAAAGTGATCGACTCCTGGAGGTTGACGCTGCTGGCGCCGGGAGGAATGGGGATGTCCGAAAGGCGGAGCTGCTCGGCGCCGCGCTCATCGCAGAGGCAAATATCGACGCGTTTGGCCCCGCTCAGGTTCGCGGCCAGGCGCCCGACAAGCAGGTCGTCCTCCGCGGTCACCGTGCACTGGACGCCGCCTCCCGGGGGAGGGGAGTATGTACGGATGCGCAAGCCTTCCTCCGCGGCACGCTTCAGAAATGACTCGCTCACCACCATGCGCAGGGAACCTTCGCGGGCCAGGTTGCAGACGCCCTCCGCCAGGGCGATAACTTCGCGGAGCCGCTCGCCGCAAGGGTCGCAAGCGAGCAGATGCTCATCCACGGGAGCTTCTTCGGGTTCGGTCAGCGTGCCGAGCCAATAGTCGGCGAGGACGGCCGCGTCAATGGGATGCGAGCAGGTCACGGGGTCACCCTCGTCTCCAATTGTCATACTGCCACCCCCATGCACTCGCGCAACTGGTGAATTGCCCGGTGGCGAATCACCCGTACGTTGGCTTCCGAAACGCCCAGGAAGCTGGCCACATCCGCGCCGGTTTGCTCATCAAAGAAAGTCATGACGACTACCGCGCGTTCCCGCTCCTTCAAATTCTGCACACAGCGCGCGAGAAGGTCATGATCGAGGCGCGGCATGGGCGGTTGGACCGGCGGCAGCAGATCCGCCCCAAACTGTTTGAGCAGACGCTCTTTTCTTTGCGCGCCACGGCGCAGGTCGAGCACCGTCATTCGGCAGGTTCCCAGCATGAACGAAGCGAGCTTCTCCGGGTCACGCAGGCGGCCTGCCCGTAAAGCTTCCAGCGTTGTGATCAGAACCTGCTGCGTCAGGTCCTCCGCGGCGTGCTCGTCTCTTAAGTGACGCAAACCATAGAGGCGAATGCGCGGGGCCATCCGCCGGAACAGCTCGGCCTCGGCTTCCCGGTCGCTGCCGGAGCCGATTTGCCGCACTAAATCAGCATCGCTCAGGGCAATGTCCATCCACACATCCTTTATGTGTAACGGCAAGTCTTCTCGTTACACATCCGGGTATCCAACGCGGATCATTGGGCAGATTGTGGTCCGCCAGACAAATGAAGGAGAGGCGAATGATAGCACAAGAGCACCGGCCTTACACGAACACGCGGGAAGATGCGGCATTCCGGTTCCTGGGATTACCCACCGCCGTGCGGGCCACGGGTGAGAATACGAATGGAGCCTTCGGACTGATCGAGAATTGGACGATGCCACCGGGTTTTGCTTCGCCCTACCACACGCACCACCTGGAAGATGAAGCGTTCTACGTCCTGGAAGGAGAATTGGCCATCGTCTGCGATGGCAAATGGATCAAGGCGGGACTGGGCACGTACGTCTTTGGTCCGCGCGAAATTCCTCACGGCTTCAAGGTTGTGGGATCTGCCCCGGCAAGGATACTGCTTCTGTGCGCGCCCGCTGGCTTTGAACATTTCGTGCTGGAACCGGGTGTGCCGCTTACCGACTACTCGCCTCCAGACATGGCGAAGCTCATGGCGGTGGCGGCGAAATACCAGATTGACATTCTCGGCCCGCTACCGGAACAGACGGCGTACCGGCTATCAAGGCGAGAGCGCCAGCGAAGTGCCCGGGCGCCTCCGGCAGCAGGCGCAATTTCCTTTTCGAAACAAATCCGAGGAGGATTCCATGGCCATTGTGACGGAGATCGCGCCCAACATCTATCGCATCTCGATTTACGTTCCCTGGGCCGATTTGCAATTCAACCATTTCCTGGTGAAAGATGATGAGCCGCTGCTGTTTCATACCGGCCTGCGGGGGATGCACGCAGAAATTCGCGAAGCGGTGGGGAAGCTCATCAACGTCTCGGATCTGCGCCACATCAGCTTCAGCCACTTTGAATCCGATGAGTGCGGTGCGCTTAACGAGTGGCTGGGCGCGGCGCCGAAGGCCGACGTGATCTGCAGCCAGGTCGGCGCGCTCGTCAGCGTGAACGATTTCATCGGCCGTGAGGCGCGCCCGTTGGCAGACGGCGAGAGCTTTTCGACCGGGAAGTACCGCTTTCGTTACTGCCAGACTCCCCATCTGCCGCACGGTTGGGACGCCGGCGTGCTCTTCGAAGAGACCCAGAAAACTCTGCTCTGCTCAGACCTGTTCCATCAGAACGGCGACGTCAAACCCCTCACCGCGTCCGACGTGGTAGGACGCTCCTATCAGGCGATGAAGGCGTATCAAGCGGGGATACTTGCCGACTACGTTCCCTACACGCCGCTTACGGCGCAGAACCTCAAGAAGCTCGCTGATCTGAAGCCGAAAACGCTCGCCATCATGCACGGATCGAGCTTTACGGGTGATTGCGCCGCCGCGCTCGATGATCTGAATGTGAGGTTTCGGGAAGTCTTCGGTCACCAGAGGTAGGGGCGCCTGGCGCTCATCGCCACCTTGTGCCACGGGCGTCCCGCCCGTGCCCGAGCACGGCTAGGATTGCCGTGTCACGTCTCGGGTTGCGGCTCCACCGCGCGGGGCTTCAGCCTGCTCTATTAGCGCTCGCCTGATCCACCCACCAATATCCCGCCTTTAACCCCCGGAATTATTTGCCTGCAAGCCCGCAATGTGGCAGATTCTCATTCAGGGTCTATGGTCGAGAAAAATTCAGGGGGACAACCACTGCAACCCCGGCCAACATTTGGACAGAGGGCCAGGCAAGCGGGCTTGTTCATACTTTTCGGGGCCATTTTGATGATCCCGCGCATCCGGCGCCTGCGCCGCCGGCCGGGGGCATGGGCGTGCGTTCGCCTGGGTGGGGCGGTGTGCGGGTGCTGGCTGGTGTGGCGGCATCAGCACGCGGGCGCCGGAATCGCATCGCTTGCGGCGGGATTACTGCTCTTTGCCTTTAGCTTGCTGGTGCGCGCGAAGCCGGAAGTGAAGTCCGTGGACGCCCTGGCCCGGGAGTTGGGCGCCATGATTGTGCTGAACGGGGGAACGTTCCTGGAGTCGGCCGATTCCACTCCCGTCCCGTGCGCCCAGATTCTTGTCTGCCCCGAACAGATCATCGTCATAGGTCCGGGCGAGCGCCGTGTGCTGGAGATTCCCCTGGCGGAGGTGCGGAGCATCGCGGCGCATCCACTCACGAACGAAACGGGCGAAGCCGCGGATGGCTGGGACGTGGTAGTCAACTGGGTGGCCGATGCGCCCTGCACGACGGCTTTTCAATATGACGGCCCTTTCGCTGAGCACCTCGCGCAGGTTACCGAATCAACCCTGCGCGGCCATTTGAACATGGATAAACAGGATGGACAGGATAAATTAGTGAAAATCGAAAACCAACGCTTCACGGGAAGCAACGACTTCAAGCAGGGGTAGACTGGATATTCAACATTTCTTTTCCTTCCTCTTATCCTGTCTATCCTGCCTATCCATTTGAGGAAAAGTCATGCACCCTGTGGGTACAATTCGCCAACTTGCCCGGTATCCCGTAAAGTCCATGTGCGGCGAAAGGCTTGACACCGCGACCCTGACGCTGCAAGGTGTGGCGGAGGACCGACGTTACGCATTCGTCCAAACGGCGTCGCGGAGCTGCCTTCCCCTGGCTTACGGCCCGCGAGCTGCCGGAACTCCTGCGCTACCAGCCCACCCTGGAGGATGGCGGTCCGGAGGGAACGGTGGTGACAGTTGCCACTCCCAGCGGGGAGAAGTGGCCGGTGGCGAGCGAGGAACTTCGCCGGGAAATCGAGGAACGCACCGGCCGCGCCCTTTTCCTTCTCCACGATTATCGCGGCTCGTACGATACCGCTCCCATTTCCCTCATTACCGGCAAACGGTTGCCCGCATCGCCGAAGAAAGCGGGACCGAAGAAAACCCCCGGCGCTTTCGTCCCAACCTGCTGGTTGATCTGCAGGAGGGCGGACCCTTCGAGGAGATGAATTGGGTGGGGCGGATTCTGCGCATTGGCGATGCGGCGCGAGTCGCCATCATCAAAGTTGATCAGCGCTGTATGATGATCACTCTGGACCCGGATAGAGCCACGATCAGCCCCAGCGTGCTGCGTTGCGTCGCTCAGCAGCATGATAAATGCGCCGGGGTTTATGGGGTGGTCATAACCGCCGGCGAAACTCGCGTCGGGGACACGGTCTTACTGGAGAGCTAACCTTATCGATGCGCCGCCATACTGGTATAATCAAATGGAAGTGCAGGGCGAGTACCGAGTATGAGACTGGGAATAGATTTCGGCACAACTCGAATCATTGTGGCGGCCGTGGATCGCGGCAACTACCCGGTGGTGTCATTCGAGGCCCCGGACGGAACTGCCTGCGAGTGGTTTCCA
>CAVSSA010000008.1:0-261259 GCA_963730515.1 uncultured Acidobacteriota bacterium
CAGTCAGGGAGGGTAAACTGGCATCGAGAACGGTCTTCAATGACTCGCATAAGGGGAGCCGTAGAGCAGACCATTGAAAACAGGGTGGTTTCTATTGCCAAAGGTGAATGCCGTAGACGCTATAGTTTGTCTTTTCAATCTACGTGCAATTTCCCAAGCTGGACGTCGCGGGTTCGGTCGCATCTGCCTGTTGGAACCGCCCACCCCGCTTGGTCGATTACCGGCGCCCGCCCCCGTCCCACCAGTGATTTCAGGCGATCAATTTCACTTGGAGGAGATTGGGCCTGAGAAGTCGTAGGGCTGTATCGAACGCGCGCCGGGCTCGATCCCCGCCACCCGGCTGATGGTCCTGTCGGCGCGCGTCCGATACAGCCCTACGACTTTTCAGTCCGAATCCCCCAAAAACCTCGGAACCACCATAGAAGCAGGAAGGCCCTGGCCTGTTAAGGGACCGGCTCTCGCCTTCTCCGTGATTGCGGTCGTGTTCCGCATGAAAAAATCCTGCGCTTCCAGCAGACAGGTGGTTCAGAACACGAATCGCGCCAGCAGATACACGGTATTGTTTCCGCTGGCGTTGCGGCCTGCAGCATCATAGTTGATGGAGGCGCCGTTGAAACGCGTGTATCCCGTGTACTGAACGGCGAGATCCAGATTCTGCATGGGCCAATACGAAAAGTTGAGGGTATACCCGGCCCCTCGGGGGTTGCCGTTGGCGCTGCCGCTCACCGGTGTCTGGCTGCCGTAGAGGGTGGGGTTGACGGTGCCCCCGGTGTCGAACCAGCCGACCGTGCCGGAAAGGCGATTGCCGAAATGGTATTCGGCATTCGCCAGCACCGTGTCCAGGTGGTGATTGATCTGTTGCGCTCCCATCGACTGGAAGGTTGCGTTCAAAGATGAACTTTCGTGGATATAAGTGCCGCGCAAGGAGAACACGTCCTTACGGACGACCGTTCGATCGAGCTGAAAATCCGCAGCATAGTCCGTGTATGCATCCTGGAGGCCGATCACCGCGAAGGGGGTTGAGCTCATGTGCATTCCATAGGTGCCGATCTCAAACTGGGTGGTGGGCGTCGATTCATTCCAGGCGACGCGCCAGTAGGGTGCGACCCCGCGGATGTTGGTGGCATAACCGGTTCCGGGATTGGGGTTGGTGTTACCCACGTGGTCCGAGCGATAGATTGTTCCATCCACATAGAAATGATTGTCATACATGGCATAGGCGCCGATTCCGGCCACATCCTGCCCCAGACCGCTGGCAACGATGGGAGCAACATTGGGAGTGGGGGCGGCATCGCTGGCAATAAAGGGGAAGCCCCAGGCCGGCGTGTCGTTCCAGACGTCCTCAACAGACGGATTGTTGTTCAAGTCTACGCCGTAAATGAGTTCCTTGCCATTCACATTCCGCTTATTTGCGTAGCGGACATCGGTGTTATCGATGCTGAAATGATCATCACTGGTGTTATAGGTTACCTGGAGCAGGCTGCCGACGTGGCTTGCCCATGAGCCGGCGAGAAACATCGATACATCCTGCGGAAATTCGAAACTGCCATTCTGGGTTCCCGGCTGGGGTGTGTTCGTTGTGGTGAGCGAGGTTTCGAACATCACGGAGAAAGGCAGGGAGGAGAGTAGGTCAAGGGCTGCGACCCGCTTCTTGGGTTCGGCCGTGACCGTTTTCGTCTCTTTGTCTCTATCAACGTAACCGAGCAGCTTGAACTTTCGCCCGGCCGGGTTGAGCTCCGGAGGATTGTAGTGGCAGCCGCTGCACGGCAACCCCGTCTGGCGCGCAAAACTGGGAACCGCCCGCACGCTGGTCGGAATCAGGGTTGCAAAAAATGCGACAGAAAGCGCAGGAATTGACGCCAGCAAATAAATCAGCACTCTTCTCATGACACTCTCCTTGTTGGGGTGGTCACCCCAACCTCCCCGTGGGGAGAAATATGTTTCACCTGACCGAGTATTTGGGGCCCGGCCGCGCTGGAGCTTGGTAAGGAGGTTGGGCGATGGCGCGGTAAAAGGTGATGACCGCCTGGATATCATTTGGACTCAGCGTTTTTCCCCAGGGGGGCATGGAAGGGGATTTGCCCGCTGCGGCTCCGCCCATGGTAATGACGCTTAGGAGAAAATCGTCGCTGAGGGCGTTCAGGGTTGAGCCATCGCTTGCCAGCGGCGGATTGGGATTCAGGTTGGAACGGTTGGAAGGACCCGCGGGTGTGGAATCCGCATGGCACCACACGCAGTATTGGTAGAACACCCGCTTGCCTTGCGCCTGCTGATAGTTGAGCGGGATCAGTTTGGTGGAATCATTCCAATCGGGTTCGCTGTCATAAGCCTGTGCCAGCGGATCCGGTGCGGGCGCAGCGCGATTTTCGCGGCAAGAAGTGGCCAAACCGGCTGCGAGGACGATAACCAACAGGAGCGCCGCCGTAGCGCCGACCTTGAGGTCGGCACCTGGAACCGTAGCGCCGGGCATTAGCCCGGCACGTGCCGACCTCAAGGTCGGCGCTACGTTGGATACATAGGCGGAGGAAAGTCGCGTTTTCATTGGCCCCTCCCGGATCCTCCGCCGGCCGGGGCGGAGGCGCTCTGTTTCAGCGTCATCAGATAAGCGGTCAAGGCGGTGCGCTCCTCGTCAGTGAAATCCCGATGCGGTTCAATCGCCTCCGGCATGAGGGACTGCGGATTCTTCAGCCATCCTTCGGCCCACGCGGGGTTGATCCAGTTGCCGGCATTCGTCAGGTTGGGGCCCACGTATCCGCCCGCCGAGCCGATGGTGTGGCACGACTGGCATTGGAACTTCATCTCATAAAGCTGCTTGCCGAGGTTGGCCATTTGCGGAGTGAATTGTTTGGAATCGACGCCGGCCTGATCCACCGCCGGGGTCTGCATGACCATGCTGAGGTAGTCCGCCAGGGTTGAAACCTCGTCGTCGGTCATATTGAATTGCGGCATGCGGAAGGTGAGCGTGGGGCGCAGAGTTTGAGGATTCTTCAGGAACCCGGCAATCCACTTCTTTTGCGCGCGGCTGCCTTCGTTGGTCAGGTCGGGAGCAAGTGTTCCGCCGTAGCCGTTGAAGCGATGGCAAACGTAGCATTTGTAGCGCTCATACACCTTGCCGAACGCCCCGGCGGGACGAAACTGCGGGTGGCCGGCGGGGAGAAACAGGCCTCCCAATCCGGCGGTGGCAGAGTCTCCTGTCATGCTCAAGAGCGCCGTAGTAAGGGCCTCCAGATCGCCGGGACTCAAGGAATACTGGGGCATGCGAGCGGCAGCATTTACCGCCAGCGGGTCGGTGATCTTGGCTTGGATATAGGCCACAGGCGTGCGGGCGATCTTCGATTTGCCGAATTCCAGTTGCGAAACGTTTTTGCTGCCCAGGCTTGCCAGGACCGGCCCGAAGTCGGTCTGCGTCGCCACTCCCTTGACGACATGGCAACTGGAGCAGCCCTTTTCCGTGAATAACCGCCGCCCAAGCTGGAGTTCATCCGCGGAAGGCGCATCGAGTTTGGGGATGTCGCTGAGCAGGCTGGGATCCGTCAGCTTTGATTGAAGGTATTGCGAGATGAGATATAGATCCTGGTCGGACCACTGGTAACGCGGCATTTTGGAATGGGGCAGGTACGACTGCGGGTTGCGCAGCCAGGCGGCCAGCCAATCCGCATTCACCTTGCTTCCCACCTTGGTGAGCTCCGGCCCGATGTCGCCGCCGATCATTTTGGTTTCCCCGGCGCGGGTGACGGCCAGGGCATGACAGGTGGTGCAGAACATCTGCCGGAAGCGCGTCTCGCCTTGATCCACGAGGTCGGGCCGCTTTCCCCACGCAGCTACCGTCTTGGGATCGAATTTGTAGGGTGGGATGGGTTCGCTGGCCAGCGTGCTGAGATAACCGGAAAGGGCGCGCAGTTCGGTTTCACTCAGCCGGAACTTGGGCATGCGCGGGGTGTCTTCGTTGACGTAACCGTTCACCAGCAGGCTGCCGTCCGGCGAAGTAAGAGTGCGGGGATCCCTCAGCCACTTGTAAATCCAGGCGCGGCTGACCTTCGAACCGACGTTGGTGAGATCGGGGCCCAACATGGGCGGACGGTCGATTCCCTGCAAACGATGGCAGCCGACACAATTGAGGGTGAGGAGAAGCTGGCGGCCGCGGTCGAGGCGCGGCGCCTGCGGCAATCCGGCTCGGTGGCAGGACCCGCAGGAAGCCTGAATGTAACGGACGGGCAGGACCGGTTGTTCCCAGGCGAGCGTGGTTTCATGCGCGTCACGAACTTGCGTCGCCAGGCCCTGGCCGCGATGGCAAACCACGCATCCCCAATCCCGCACGTGGTGGGGAATGGCCGGGTGGGCGCGGAAGGGTTGGGGCACGGAAGCGTCCGCGAGACTGGGCCGCGTGATGCCTTGATGGCACGTTGTGCAGCGATCCACCACCTGCATTTGGGGAATCCAGATCTGGTCGATCTCCGGGCGGAAGTCGGCCAGCAGACGCTTGGTATCCGGCCGCGTTTCGGCGAAGCGGACGTAATCCCGCTCGTAGCGCCGCCAGTCGCTCAGGTAGTCGCGGACCGGGGAGATGGCGGCGACGATCAGGAACACCACGCTGGAAGCGGCGAAGATCAAGCGCAGGCGATTTGAGACTTTTCCCATCTCTTCAGCAGGCATTTCAGCTCCAGGGCCAGACCCAGGACCAACCCGGGCCACGGAAAAAAGTTCCTACCGTCGTGAGCGTCAGGGCGACGGCGATGAACCAGGTCATCACCCACCACGGCAGCGGGCGCGAGTCCAGGAATTTCAGGAATCGCGAGTTGGCCATGGGGTAGAAATAAGGAATGATGCCCAGCACTCCCACCAGGAGGGTGGGAACCAGCACGGTCCAGGCGTCGTAAAGAGTCAACAAGACAAAAATCGTCGCGAAGACGCCGACATAAATTTGCAGTCGGCGGGGACTGCGGCGCGCCCAGAGGGGCTCGCCTTCGATATTCACGTCAAAGTAAGGGATCACTACCAGCCCCAGGACCACCAGCGTGGGGAGTAGAACTCCGGCCACCAGGGGAGGGAAGTAATGGAGCAGTTCCTGCAATCCCAGAAAATACCAGGGCGCCTTGGCGGGGTTGGGGGTCAGCAGCGGATTGGCCAGTTGCTCCAGGGGGGCGTCCCAGAAGAGCGCCAGAATCACCAGAACGATGGTGAGAATTTGGAACGCGATCGTCTCCCGCAGAATGACGTGAGGGAAGGACATGAGCTGCGGGCCGGGCTCCTCTTTGACCTTGGCCGAGGTCTTGCGCGTGATGAAAACAATGCGCCGCGGCTGCTTCTCGGCGTCCGAACTGATGCCCACTTCGTAAGTATTTTTCTCACTCATGATCGTCTCGCACCGTAAGTCCGCCGTCCTTTTGAATTCTCCAGAAATGAATGGCGATCAGGCCCACCGCCGCCAAAGGCAGGATCACGCAGTGCAGAACATAGAAACGCAGCAGGGCGTTCTGGCCGATGATGTGGCCGCCCAGCAGCAGGAAACGAATCGGGCGTCCCAGCACCGGAACGTAACTGATGATGTTGGTCCCCACCGTGATCGCCCAGAAAGCCAGTTGATCCCAGGGCAGCAGGTAGCCGGTGTAGCTCAGGAAAAGGGTCACCAGCAACAGGCCCACGCCAATCACCCAGTTGAACTCGTGGGGAGGCTTGTAGCCGCCGCGATAGAAAACGTGGAACATGTGCCAGAACACCGCCAGCACCATGGCCTGCGCCGCGATGCGGTGGAGATTGCGCAGGAAGACTCCGTTCGACACCACGTAGATCAAATCCTTCATGTCGCGGTAGGCATCGGGCACGGCGGGGTGGTAATAAAACATTAGCAGAACACCCGTGATCGTCAGGATGACGAACAGGAAGAACGAAATCGACCCCAGGTAATAGGTGGCCCTGACGCGCAGGGATTTTTCGCGCACCTTCACGGGCATCATGTGCAGCCCGAGATTGCCGAATATCGCCAGGCTGCGGGTGCGATTGGTGCGGGCCGGGCCACGCCGGAAGATGGAGCGCCAGACGCGGGTTTGCCGGAGTTGTTCGAGCCGTTGATGGGTCCAATCGGTGGTGGCCATGCGTCCTCAGACTTTCAGAATCTCGGTTTCCTTGACAATTTCCAGCTTGTCGACAACCAGCAATCCGTCCTCGCCCAGAACCAGGGAAAAGCGCGGCAGCGGCCGGGGCGCGGGGCCGGCTTTCACGGTTCCGCTCCTCTGGAATTTGCTCCCGTGGCACGGGCAGGCGATCTGATCGGATTCCGGCTTCCATTGCGTGATGCAGCCGAGATGCGTGCACACCGCGGACAACGCCCACATCCCCTTGTCGGTGCGCACGATGTAGACCTGCTGGTCCTGGAGGTAAGTGACCGAATTCACCGGGTAGTCGTCCGGTGAGCCGGCGCGGAAAGTGGTGGGCGGCTCAAACAGAACGTTCGGTGAGGCGTACTTCACCGTGACCACGGCCGCGCCGATCCCGGCCAGGGTCAAAGCCCCGCCGGCGATTTCATTGAAGAAGTCGCGGCGGCTGACGGCCTTTTTTTCTTCCGCCTTTTCCGGAGCCTTGACTTCACCGGGCATATTCACTCTCCTCGGTCTCTTCCTGCACGCCGTCTGGGTCGTGGTCAAAGACCTCAAAACCTTCCATGGTGATGGTGTGCGCAGGGCAGCGCTCCGCACAGAGACCGCAGCGAATGCACAGGGTTTCGTCCTTCACCAGCACCGAGCCTTCCGAGCCCGGAATTTCGCCGGGCTCGAGGTGCTGGAAAGTGATGGGATCGGATCCCAGCGCCGCCACGATCTGCTGCTGGTCCGCGCCGGAGATGATGAGTTGACCGAGCGGCACCAGCGACAGGCAATTTTCCGGGCAGACATCCACGCAACCGCCGCAGAGGATGCACTCCGTCCCCTTGCTCTCGTTGCCTTCAAAAATCGTATTAATCCAGCACTTGAGGCAGCGGGATGCTTCCTCGCGCGCTTGCTCCTCGGTGTAGCCGGTCTCTACTTCCGCCACGCCGGTGCGGCGGTCGAGCGCAATGGTGGGGATGGTGAGGCGCGAGTATTCGTCGTAGTTTGCCGCCATCGCGTGATGGTCGTGCACGGTAATCTGCACGTAGCGGGGTTGGGGCTGCCATTCCGCGCCTTGCAGGTAACGGTCGATCTCCTCCGCCGCCTTTTTCCCGTCGGCCACCGCGCTGATAATCAGGCGGGGCCCAAAGGCGATGTCGCCGGCGGCAAAAACGCCGGGCGCCGTGGTTTTGAGCGTGGCGGGATCGATTTTTACCGTTCCCTGCCGGGTGGTCTCGACTCCGTCCTGGGGTTTCAGAAAGGAGAGGTCGGAGGTCTGCCCGATGGCCAATATCGCGGTATCGACCTCGAGAACGCTCTCCGTTCCCGGTTCAAAAGTGGGATTGAAGCGGTGCTGGGCGTCGAAGACCGATGTGCAGTAAATGGTTTCGAGCCCCGTCAGTTTGCCATTTTTGCCCACGAACCTCCGAGGGCCGCGCGAAGGGTGGATCTTCAGGCCTTCGTCGAGAGCCTCGGTAATTTCTTCCTCGAAGGCCGGCATCTCGGCGCGGGATTCCAGGCACACCATGTGAACTTCCCGCGCGCCCAGGCGGAGGGCGGTGCGGGTGACGTCCATTAACTCCTTCATGGCGACGTCGCGCTCAGAGTCGGAGAGCCGGTCAGGAAGAAGGGACTTACTCAGCGCGTCGAGCGTCTGGGATTGCTGCTGGCGGAGCGCGGTGCGGGCTACGTCAATCGCCACGTTGCCGCCGCCGATCACCACAACGCTGCTGCCGATCGAAAAGCGGTAGCCCAGGTTGGCATTCAGCAGGAAATCCGTCCCGGTGATGACGCCGTCCAGTTCGCGCCCGGGAAGCATCAGCTCGCGGCTGCGGTGCAGACCGATGGCCAGCAGGATGGCCTTGAACCCTTCGGCACGCAGGTCCTCCAGGGAAAAATCGCCCAGTCGGCTGTTGAGGCGCAGGTCCGGCCCCAAGGCCAGAATCTCGCGCACCTGGGCCTGCACTACGTCGCGGGGCAAGCGGTATTCGGGAATCCCCAGGTGCAGCATGCCCCCGGGGACCGGGGCAGCTTCAAAAATGGTGACGGGATAACCCCGCAGGGCAAGGTCGTTCGCGGCGGCGAGTCCAGCGGGCCCGGAACCGATCACTGCCACGCGCTCCGAGTGAGTGACGATTGGCTTCTCGGTGTGCAGCTCCATGGGATTGCGGGATTCAGGCCCGTGCCGCTCCGTGACAAAGCGCTTGAGGGCGCGGATGGAGATGGGAGTGTCAAACTTGCCGCGGCGGCACGCCGTTTCACACGGGTGACCACAAACCCGGCCACAAATCGAAGCCAACGGATTCGGCCCGCGGGCGTAACGGTAGGCCTCCTCGTATCGGCCCTCCGCAATCAGGGCCACATAACGCCCTGCTTGCGTATGAACCGGGCAGGCCTGCATGCAGGGGAAGTTCGACTCCAGCCAGGCCACGTCAACGAGTTTTGTGCGTTGCTCACTCACGCTGTTGCTCCGCTCACTTCGTCACCGTAATGCTTACGGAGGCCGATCCACCCATCACGGTAACGGCTTGGGTGGTCGGCTTGCCCACCTCGCTCCACGTCTTCAGCGTGTAGCTGCCGTCGGGAACATCCTTGATCTCAAAATTTCCTTCTTTATCGGTTATGGCGAAATAGGGGGTGGGAACGATCACGACATAACCGGACATCTCCGGGTGCACATTGCAGAGCAGCGGGGCAACTCCAAGATCGTTAAACGTGAACGACTTCTCCTGACCCTCCGGCCATGTGCCCATGTTGTGAGCCAGCTTTTTATTGCGATCTATCGAGGGCCAGTACACGTTGTGCCCCACCGAATCACTGTTCAGGAATTGCACCGTCGTCCCCTTTTGCACGACGAGCACATGTGGGACAAAGGTCATGTGCTTTTGATCCTCCACCTCGGGTTTGGAGGGCGCATTGAACGTCTTGCCTGGAATGGCATCAATGTAGACCGCAATGTCTTGCGCGGACCGCAGGCCATGGACGGCAACTTTTCCCTTGATATCCCCCGCAAACGCCAAGGCCCCGAAACTTAGCAACAGGAAGGCTAGTGCAAGAGCCCTGAGTAGATTTTTCTTCATGTTTTCACCTCGAATTCAAGATACTGACGGTTCTCCAAGCCCATCAGAGGCTGTCCATCCCCTATTTGCAGGGGCCACCGGCAGCCTTGCATTGCTAACAGCAACTGCTCCATGGGTGGAGGATAGGTGGGAACGAGGCGTGGGGTCAGTGATAAGCAACCGCAGCCATTGTGACGTGCGTCACAAGGCGCACTTAATGTCGGACATAAAGACTGACTTTGGAAAGTTTAGGACACTATTGCCGAAAAATTAATGAAAAATGTTGATTTTTTCCCTTGGAGGAATGTTATGGCAGCGACATACTAGCATCGGCAAGGTGAACTGATGTCCGATGATCCACCACGCGGCCCGTACAATTTGAAAGTCATCGAGAATTGTTTTGGCTGCGTCACGAAAGAGGAAGGGCTATTCTGCCAACTCCCCGCCTCGACTCTGTCCGAGCTCAATAATCTTCGTCAAACTACTTTTTATCCCCGGGGAGCATTATTGTTTGTAGAGGGGCAGCCGACGCGCGGGCTCTTTATCATCTGCGCGGGCCAGGCGAAGCTCTATGTGAATTCCGCGGAAGGCCAGAGCCTCACGCTGCGGACCATTGACCCGGGTGAAGTCCTCTGCCTAAGTTCGCTGATTGCCGATGAACCCTACCCAGCCACGGCGGAGACGTTGTGTCCCAGCCAGGTGGGCTTTTTGCCCCGTCTGGGGTTTCTTCAGTTAATGCGTGCCTATCCGGACGTTTCCCTGCGGGTGGCAAAGCATCTCAGCATGGAAATCAGCAAAGCCTGGCAGCAGACGCGGATGTTGGCGCTGGCCCCGGATACTCACGCCAAGCTCACCCAGTTCCTTTTGAATTTCGCTGATAAGCACGGACAGGATACTTCGGAAGGTTTGCGCATCACCCTGTACATGACCCATGAGGAAATCGCCCGCAACATCGGCGCCTCGCGCGAAAGCGTCAGCCGCATCCTGAGCGATTGGAAGCAGAGGGGGGTAATTCGGGTGAGTGGTGGAATGCTTACCATCCCTCAGCCCAGGGAATTTCGTGAGGCCATGGTTGGGCGGAATGCTTGATCCCGGTTCGAAAAGGACCGCTGCAGTGGTTGAATGACCGACGGTGGCCGAGTTGCAACAATTTCCACCTTTCAGCTAGGTAAAGACAATCCAAGCCAGACAGACTTCTGCCTGAAAAACGCCCTGCTCGTCATCTAATCCTGCCTTCCAGCTCATCATGGGCCAGCGGATGAGGAGACCGCTGCCCATGAATAGCAAAAGCCCAAAAAAGAAGCTGGCCCGCCCAAAACGAATCCTTCGCCTTCCCGATTTGGACCACGCCAAGGTGGCTGTATTGAATACTTTGAGCTCGCCCGACTCTCAACGCTCCTACCGGTTCGCCATCGACGATTTCATCGCCTGGTACTGCTCCGAGCCCCGACTGGCTTTCAATAAGACCGTCGTCCTCCGTTACAAGCTCGAATTGGAAACCCGTCACTTGGCTTCGTCCACGATAAACCTGCGACTGGCAGCAGTGAGGAGACTGGCCTATGAGGCCGCCGATACCGGTCTGCTGAGCCCAGAGTTGGCGGCAGGGATTCGCCGCGTCAAGGGAGCAAAGAAACTCGGTGTCCGACTGGGCAATTGGCTCAGTTCTGATCAGGCCAAATCGCTGCTGGACTCAGCCGACGTCCAAACGGTCCGTGGCATCCGCAGCCGAGGCATTCTCGCGGTCTGCCTCGGCTGTGGCTTGCGGCGATCGGAGTTGGCCCATCTTACGGTCGAGCACCTGCAAAGAAGGGAGGATCACTGGGCTATTGTCGACCTAATAGGAAAGGGAGGACATATTCGAACCGTCCCTTTGCCGAATTGGGTCAAATCTGCCTTGGATGTGTGGATGGAGGCCGCCAGTGTCTCCAGTGGGCGAGTCTTTCGCTGGGTGAAAAAGAACGGAAATGTCTGGGGTACAGGAGTCACCGAAAAGGTCATCTGGGCCGTGGTAAAGGAGTGCGCAACCAAGGCAGGAATAGCTAAGCTGGCGCCTCATGATCTTCGCCGCACATGTGCTCGGCTCTGTCACGCCGCGGGCGGCGAGCTTGAGCAGATCCAGTTTTTGCTCGGCCATGTGAGCGTCCAGACAACGGAACAATACCTTGGGTGCAGACAGAGATTAAAGAACGCAGTGAACGACTGCATCGGAATTGAACCAACGGAAGGTCGCCTTAGCGGGTGAGGATTGATTGTAAACAAGAGCGACGAAGAGGCGACTTGAACGAAGCCGCCCGTGCGGCGGACGCTACGCGTGCGTGTAATTGGGCAGGAGTATCTTGACCGGGATATTGTCGGGTCATAAGGAGGTTCCCTATGACCCGTCAACGCCAAATGATGCTGGAGGAACTCCAGCGTCGCAATTACTCTCCCGGTACCATACGCTGTTACCTAAGTGCGGTCGCTGATTTTGCCCGCTACTTCCACCGTCCACCGGACCAGTTGCGCCCCCAGCACATTCGTGAATACCAAGCGTACCTGTTCCGCGAACGAAAACTGGATGCGACCAGCGTGACACAGAAGCTTGCCGCGCTGCGCTTCTTTTTCATTAAGACGCTCAGGAAGCCTTGGAGCGTGGCCGAGACGCCCTACCCCAAACAGGTGCGTCGCCTGCCCCTGGTGCTCAGTCAGGAAGAAGTCGCCCGGCTGATTAACTCTGCCCGCAACCCCTTCGATCGGGTCCTGTTGATGACTCTCTACGCGACCGGGGCGCGTTGCGCCGAGGTGGCACGATTGCAAGTCGGCGATATCGACAGCGCGCGCATGGTCGTTCATATCCGCGCTGGCAAGGGCCGTGAAGATCGCGACGTGATGCTCAGCCCCGTCCTCCTGGCCGCCTTGCGCGAGCACTGGAGCCGAATCAAGCCGAAGGTGTGGCTTTTCCCTGCCGGTCGCAGGCATAACGCTCCGCAGCCTCTGAACACCAAGACCGTCTGGCGCGCTTGCCACTTAGCGCTGCAGCGGGCGGGCCTCAACAAACCCGTGCATGTGCATACGCTGCGCCACTATGTGCCCTTCCTGACTATGTCGAGTAATTGAGAACCCTTGTGAATTTAACCCCGAGAATTCAGGGCGCCACTGGAAAGGCCCCGGGCATTACTCGACATAGTCTTGAGCCGATTACAGGCTGTTCAGGAAGGCGAGAAGGCGGTCGCCCGGTTTATAGCGCCCCCGTTTTCCCTGCGGCGGGGAGGTTTTCGCCAGTGCTTTCTCCTTCATGGCAAGTGTCGCTTCGAGATAGATTTGCGTAGTTTCAACACGTTCGTGCCCCAGCCACAAGGCGATCACGGAACGGTCGACACCCCCTTGGAGAAGGTCCATGGCCATGGTGTGCCTCAATCGATGGACAGTGACCCGCTTGTCTCTCAACGAAGAACACACGCGGGAAGCCGTCATGCGATGCTTGTTCAGCAAGTACTGCACGCCGTGGACGCTGAGTCGTTCACCTCGGGCGCTGGGGAACAGGATGTTTCCATCACCTCGTGGTGGCTCACGCAACCAGGCCTTCAAGACAACGAGGGTGGATCGGGCGATGGGCGTACAGCGTTCTTTGCGTCCCTTTCCAATTACCCGGACGTGGGCACCGGTTCCCAGGATGATGTTCTGACGCTGGAGTCCGGTCATCTCCGAGAGGCGTAGGCCGGTCTGTACTGCCAGCAAGATGAAGGCGTGATCGCGGCGGCCCGACCAAATGCGCTGATCCGGGGCCGCCAGTAAGGCATCCACTTCCGGACGGGTGAGAAAATGAACCAATGTCCGCGTAAAACGCTTGCTGGGGATGGCCAGGACACGTTGGATCTGTACGGAATGGGCCGGCACCTCGAAAGCTGCAAAACGAAAGAACGAGTGCAGAGCCGTCAGCCGTAGATTGCGGCTGCGAATGCTGACGCCTTGCTGCTTCTCCAAATGCTCCAGAAACGCCATGATCAAGGGCGCGTCGATCTCCTGGAAGCTTAGCTGCGACGGTGCTTTGTGTAATCGCTGCTCAGTGAACTTCAGTAACTGGCGGAAAGTATCACGGTAGGAACTGACGGTGTGAGGACTCGCCTGGCACTGCTGCATCAGGCGTTGAGTAAAGAAACGCTCCAGCAGAGCCGCGAAGCTAAGGGGAGTATTCATGCTCGCCCCTCCCAGCGCTGCTCTAACCGCCGCATCGCTTCACGCATGAGTTCCGGGGAACCTTCCAAATACCACTGGGTATCGGCGACGTGTACGTGGCCGAGGTAGGCGGACAACAGGGGAAGTCGTCGCTCGGGATCCTCACCGGACCGGTACCAGCGCACGAGGGTGTTCGTCGCGAACCGATGACGCATGTCGTGCAGACGAGGGCCGTGACTGTCCGAGGGGCCCCGCAGGCCGATCTGTCGAGACAACGCATAGAACGTTCGATGAATCTCTCCGCCATCCAATCGATGGCCCCGGTTGGAGACGAACAAATAAGAGGAGACCACTCGTCCCACCCAATGGCGCCGACGTCTGGCGATATAGTCCGCCAGCACCGCACAGGTCGAAGCATGCAAAGGCACCAGGCGAGTTTTACCGAACTTGGCGCCGCGGATCGTCAACACCGCCGCCTCCAGATCCACATCTTGCAGTTCGAGGTTGCGTGCTTCGCCGAGGCGTAGACCGGAAACGCTCAGCAGTCCGAGCAGACAATAAAAAACCTGCGGTCGCAGCTTATCGCGCTTATACCGATAGGGCATCCGGAGGGCGGCGCGCAATAAGCTGCGGATCTCTTCCGCAGAGTACAGGTAAGGTCGCGCCCGCTTCGGTTGGAAGGGCAACAAGCCCGGCGGCGGAATCTGCGTGCGCAGATCGGTTGCACTCCGATGGCGCGCGAAAGTGCGCACCACACTCAGGCGGCGCGCCCATTCAGCGGGCTGCACGGTCGGTGATTGCCGCGCCCAGGCGAGCGCCAACGGGGCCGTGATATAGGAGGAGCGCTGCTCTTCCATGAATTGGACGAAGGCCAGTAACAGCTTGCCAGTCTCATGCAGTTTGAATCCTAAGCTGCGGCGCAACTTCAGGTATTCCCCTACGGCGTCACGAAGCGTGGTCATCGCGCACCTCCCGGCCACGGCATGGCGAGGGTTCGCAGGGCATCGAGATCTACTTTCGCGTAGATCTTGGTGGTTTGAGGGTTATGGTGACCCAACAACTCACCGATCTCACCAAGCGAGGCGCCCCGACGCAACATCTCGGTGGCTAATCCGTGCCGAAACTGATGGGCTCCGAAAGTAGGAGCATCAACACCGGCCCGCTGAAGGCGATGCCGTACGATTGATCCAACACCACAGGCGCCTTGAAAGCCGCAGACGGGAGCTCTGGCACGCAAGAACACGCGCCGACTGCTACATCGTGGCCGTCCATACCGCAGATACGCGGCGATCGCTTTACCCACTTCCACGGGCAACGGTAGGTCGCTGCGCTGACCACTCTTGCCGCGAACGCTCAGCTGCCCCGCCTTCCAGTCGATCCCATCGAGTTCGAGAAACGCCACTTCGCCTGAACGTAAACCCAGGCGTGCGAGCAGGAGCAGGATGGCGTAATCGCGACGGCCAACCGCCGTACTCCGGTCGATGCTGGCCAGCAACTGACGGACTGCGTCCACTCCAATCGCTCGGGGGATCGATGACATCGACCAGTTAGGCACGATGGGAACGGCAGCCGCTAGATCCAGCTTTACCTTCCCACGATAGCGCGCATACTCCAGGAAGGAACGTAACGCGCTGGTTAGGAGTTTCGCTCGCTTCGGGTGCAAGCGCGGTGCCTGATGCTGTACGAATGCCACGACGTCGCGGGCACACAGGTGCGACAGAGTGGCGGGTCCGCCGCCGAAGCGGCCTTTCAGAAAACTGCGAATGAACGGAACATAGTTGATGATCGTGGCTCTGGCCAAGCCGCGCGCTTCCCGCAAGTGCTGCTCGTAGGCCTGGGCACAGCGCTCCGCAGAGGTCAGCGGGCGAGCTGACACTTTCTTCTCCGTGGGAATCACGCGCTCATGGCGCAGAAAATCGAGCAGATGCCGGAGCGCGGCAGCGTCCCCTCGGCTCGGCCGCACCCTCCGAGCCCGGCAACGCAAGTACTGCTGCGGATGATCTGAGGTGATGCCGCGTAGTGCGACATCCCGTTTTCTAAGCCATTCGCTGAAACACGCCGCGAGCAAAACCTGCCGGTACAGCGAATAGCGGGCATACCCCTGCCCACGCATGGCCCTTTCAAAGCGTACGATGTACTTCGCAAGCGGCCCTTCCGGCGCTCGCGACAGAATTATTCGATTATCGATGATGTATTTCACGGAAGACTCCTTTCTCCCCTTGTACGGGGTTGAGGAGTCAATACTATGTCGATGCCGCTACATGCATCGGCCCGTAATCATTAGGCTGTCGAGCGATTACAAGACATAGTCAGGGAGGGCACATAGTGGCGCAGCGTATGCACATGCACGGGTTTGTTGAGGCCCGCCCGCTGCAGCGCTAAGTGGCAAGCGCGCCAGACGGTCTTGGTGTTCAGAGGCTGCGGAGCGTTATGCCTGCGACCGGCAGGGAAAAGCCACACCTTCGGCTTGATTCGGCTCCAGTGCTCGCGCAAGGCGGCCAGGAGGACGGGGCTGAGCATCACGTCGCGATCTTCACGGCCCTTGCCAGCGCGGATATGAACGACCATGCGCGCGCTGTCGATATCGCCGACTTGCAATCGTGCCACCTCGGCGCAACGCGCCCCGGTCGCGTAGAGAGTCATCAACAGGACCCGATCGAAGGGGTTGCGGGCAGAGTTAATCAGCCGGGCGACTTCTTCCTGACTGAGCACCAGGGGCAGGCGACGCACCTGTTTGGGGTAGGGCGTCTCGGCCACGCTCCAAGGCTTCCTGAGCGTCTTAATGAAAAAGAAGCGCAGCGCGGCAAGCTTCTGTGTCACGCTGGTCGCATCCAGTTTTCGTTCGCGGAACAGGTACGCTTGGTATTCACGAATGTGCTGGGGGCGCAACTGGTCCGGTGGACGGTGGAAGTAGCGGGCAAAATCAGCGACCGCACTTAGGTAACAGCGTATGGTACCGGGAGAGTAATTGCGACGCTGGAGTTCCTCCAGCATCATTTGGCGTTGACGGGTCATAGGGAACCTCCTTATGACCCGACAATATCCCGGTCAAGATACTCCTGCCCAATTACACGCACGCGTAGCGTCCGCCGCACGGGCGGCTTCGTTCAAGTCGCCTTCCCATTGACGATCCCGGCGTGTGGGTTCCGGCGCGGGATGGGCGTTTTTCGGGCCGAATGAGGAAAGGCCCTAACTCGCCGACTAATCGTTGGCCGCCTACTAATCGCCTAAGGCGGTGTCAAGGAGTTCTAGTGCTGGCGATTGCGCGAACGGTCGCTGGTGGGCCGCCGTCAAGGGCCGGGCGGCGCAGCCCGTGGGTTTTTTGGGCCGGTGATTTCCCCCAATTTTTACCCCGGCATTTCATCCCCTTCACGGCGTGGTTTTCCGCTCCGCCGGCGCATGATCTTGTAGGGCGTTATACCCTCAGACCGGGTTCCACGACCTGGTCGAAATGATGACGGTACCCGCGGCTCAGGCTGAGGCGGGTGCCATCCCGCAACACCACCAGATATTCTCCTTCAAATGAAGAGAGCATCTCCTTGATACGGTCGATTTGAACGATCGTGCGACGGTGAATGCGGACGAACTTGTCCGGATCAAGCTGCTTTTCCACGGCGCCCATCGTCCCGCGCAGGAGGTGACACTCCTTGCCAACGTGCAACTGCACATAATTGGCGCAGGCTTCAAACCAGTCCACGTCATCCACATTCAGGAATGAAATGCGGCCGGCGGACCGAATCACGATTCGTCAAAGGTATTTGCTTCCCCCCCGGACCTGCTTGATTAACGACGCGAGCCGCTCGTCAACTTCATCACGCTGCCGGCGGGCGATCTGGGTGCGAACGCGCTGCATCACCCTTTGGAAGCGGGCGCGATTGAAAGGCTTCAGCAGATAATCGAGCGCCTGGGCCTCAAAAGCGCGCAGCGCATACTGATCGTAGGCGGTCACAAAAACCACCACCGGCCGCTGCTCTTCCGTCATGGCCTCGATCACCGTAAACCCGTCCTGCTCGGGCATCTGAATGTCGAGCAACAAAAGATCAGGCTTCTCCCGCGCGATGGCCTCGTGGGCGGACGCGGCATCGGCGCATTCGGCCACAATTTCGACATCGGCTTCCAACTTCAGCAGGTCGCTGAGCCGCTTCCGGCCCAGTTCCTCATCATCCACAATAACGGTTCTAATCGGCATGGCGCCTCTCATTCCCTGTTTCGGCACCCGGCAGGCGGAAGGGTATTTCCAGCCTCACCTGCGTTCCGCCTCCGGGGGGCCTGCTCATGCTGAAGTGGTGGGTTTCACCGTACAACTGTTGCAGCCGCGCGCGGGTGTTGGCAATACCTACGCCCTTGGTGGGTTGGCAGGCCCGCCTCGGACTTAATCCCGGGCCGTCGTCGGTGATCTCGAGACGTAGAACCTCTCCATGGTCCTCCGCCCGGATCTCGAGGTTGCCCGGGGTGAGGCGCGAAGCGATTCCATATTTCACGGCGTTCTCAACCAGCGGTTGCAGAATCATGTTGGGGACCAGAGCCTCCAGGGTACGCGGCTCCAAATGCAGACGGACATTCAACCGGTCCCGCAGGCGCGTCTTTTGAATGTCCAGATATCCTTCCATGAATTCCATCTCCCTCCTCAGCGTCACCTCCTGCCCGGTCCCATTTTCCAGGCTCATGCGCAGGAGATCACTCAGCCGGTTCACCGTTTTTTCGGCGGCCGCGGGGTCTTCATGCATCAAGCTGGAAATCGCGTGCAGCGTGTTAAAGAGAAAGTGGGGATCCAATTGCATTTTCAAGGCTGTCAACTGGGCATGACACAGTTGGGATTCGAGTTTGGCCGCCCGGGTTTCGCGCTCCCGGTATTTGCGCTGGTAGCGCAGCAGTTCACTCACTGCGACGATCATGCCATAGAACCAAAGCGCGTCATAGGCATCGTGAATCAGAAACGTTCGAAAGAGATGCCCAGTGCGGGGTAAGACCGTACCCGTAAGCAAATCATCCACCGGATAGATGGCCACTTTGAGCGCCGACCAGAGGACCAGTAAGGTCAGGGCCCCCACGAGGTGGATTCCCACCAGGAGCGGCCACTTCTGCCCCCGGAAACGGAAGCGCGCGCAAAACCCGAGCACCGCAGGGGTGAGGGCCGCAAAGATCCACATATCCGGCAGAGCCCGGAAAAGGGCGTCGCGCAGGGGGATCGCTCGCATGACGTGGGCGTTGAAAAAATAGATTTCACAGCCATACCATAAACCCGTGGCCGTCCATATGCCCAGGATGATGCCGAATTGTTTGGCCCGTTGCCTGAGCACTAGCTCTCCTCGAACAAGGGTTGACCGGCGAGCAGGTCCCCGGGCTGCAGCGTCCTCATGACCAAGGGAATTTCGAGCTTCAGCCAGGAATCGCCCGGGGCTTTCCATCCCAGGGCAAATTTGTGGGATGCCCCGTAGAGTTGCTGGAGTCTGACCCGCGCGTTGGCCAGTCCCGGGTCATCGCCCGGAAGCCCCTCTTCCCCCTCCTGTCTCCGCGGCAGGTTATGGTGGATTTCGATGCGCAGCTTCCCGTCTAGCGCTTCGGAACGGATTTCCACTTGCCCCACCTGATTGATCTCTTCAATGCCGGGCCGGAGGGAATATTCGACCAGGGCGGGGAGGATCATGTTGGGCACCAGGGCGTCGCGCGACCGGGGATCGATGCTGAGCCGCACCGCCAGCCGGTTACGGAAACGAATCCGCTGAACCTCCAGGTAGGCGTACAGGTAGTCAATCTCGCGATGGAGGGTGACCTCTTGTTCGTCCGCCGCGTCCAGGCTGATGCGCAGCAATTCACTGAGGCTTGCTACCAGATCGTCGGCCGCCTCGACGTTTTGATGAATGAGGGAGGAAACGGATCGGAGTGTCGCGAAAAGAAAATGGGGATCCATTTGCATTTTCAGGACTTTCAACTCCGCCTGCGCTAACTCCGCTTCCAGCCGGGAGGCGCGCAGCTCGCGCTCCCGGTACTTGCGGTAGTAATCCCATAGTTGGCTGACCGCGACAATCGTGGTGTAGACCATGCAGCTATAAAGCGCATCCTCGAGGATCATATTGTGGAACAGCCGCCGGGACGGGACGAGCTTTTGAAATGTCTCTGGGTCGGTGATGGGAAGAAGCGGCAGCCGAATGCCACACCAGAGGATCAGAAACACCATGGCCCCCATCCCATGCCACCCGAGCGTCCGCAGCCGGCGCCCCCGCCCGAAGGGGAAGCGTGCAGAGAACCACAGAACACCCGGAGTGAGAAGGGCAAAAACCCAACGGGTGAGGAGCGAGTGGAGCAGGACCAGACGCAAGGTCGGTGCTTGAGGGGTTCCCCGCGTGAGGATGTACCATTCGCCGGCCATCAGCAGCCCGGTGGAGGTCCATATGATGAAGATGACGCTGAACTGACGCGCCCACCTTTGCGCCGTCAGCACGGCCCTCGACTTTCTTGTTCCACTCCAATCCATGGCCTTGCGAGTTCCTTAGAACCAGCATACACATGATTTACAGCCTTTCCAAGGCGCGCCGTACCTTGCAGATGGTTATCCGTCCCCGAAATCACACCATCCATCCCAGGCCGGCGTGGCAGCATATTCATTGCGCTGAATGCCCCCCTGTTTTCGCAGCGCCGGAGGTTTGGGCGGGGCCCGACGGGGCGCGCTCGTCACACCTTTCCGGCAGTCCGCACCAGGAGTCTTCACTCCTGTCACATCATCATTGTCGCCTCTTCGCGGTGACTGCTCTAATGGCCGCATTCGGCAGATGCGCCGTTGCGGTGGCTGGATGTCACCGCTGATTTTGGTTCGCGAAAAAGCATGAACCGGGTTGCTCAACTCTTGCCGCCCATTCAGGCTGAAGCAGAACCAAAGCGTTGGATCAGGGCAAAAGGAAATCACTACAAGGTGGGGTTCAGATGTGGAGAACTCCCCGTTGGGCCTTCGGGAAAGTCGCCTTTCCCCCCATGCCCTTCCTAAAAATCTCGGTTGGGAGGATGCGCAGATGAACATCATGAAGATATTAGGGCTGACCGGCATGGCACTCGGAGTGGTGCTGACGGTCAACACTGAGTTGCGAGCCGCAGAGGCGCACTACCTGAAATTGCCGCGCACGATGGTGGTTGCGGGCGTCGATTTGCGGGCGGCTGTTTACACGGTGCAGTGGGACGTTCAGGGCACTCGCGCTACGGTGACATTCTCCCGAAAGGGGCGTGTTGTGGCCACCGTCCAGGGCGAGTATGCCACTTTTGACCGAAGCGTTCCCAACGACACGCTTTACTTCAGCAAAGACCCCGGTGGTTTCTTTGCCGTCAACGCGCTGGGTTTCGCCAGTTCCAATAAGGGTATTCTCTTTCCCGTGGTTCGATCCCACGCGCACCCCACCAGGGACACTCCGCTCGATAACACGCTAATGGAGGAGAGTTTGCGCAACACGACTTCAACCGTCCCCCGAATTTACAGATGAGCGGGGTAGCGCAGCGCGGCGGAGCCGCAACCAAAACGGATGACGCTCCATGGCGGTTTCCGTCATGATGTTTTTTGGGCAAACGTCATGGGGAGGGCCGTCATGGAGCGTTTTTTGAAGCGGCATGCGAGCCGCATCCTGGGAAGCATATCAGGATTTGACCGGGTTTTGTTTCGCGGCGTGTTGCGTTCGATCAGCTATGTGCAGGGGCTGGATTATTTCATGGGAAGTCAGCGGGTGGGGTTTAAGGATTTTGAGTGGTTCGTGCAGAAGTTTTCGGCGGGCATTAAGAAACGCGCCGAGCAGATCGCGCAGCGGGCAGGGCGACCGTTCCAGTTCGTCCCCTCGGGAAAAGCGAGCAAGGAAGCACTGGTGAGAAAGCTGCTGGAAGAGAAACCGGTAAAGGAGGGGCTGATCTGCGTGTTGTCGTGTGTGGAACCCTGTCAGACCTTCACGGTGCGGCGCGACCGGGAGAAGCGCCAGTTGCGGTTAGTGCCGCGCCAGGCCCAGTGCTTGCATTTTTACTTTTATTTTCTCGACCGCGACTTTGGCCTGATGCACATTCGGCTGCAAAGTTGGTTGCCGTTGGCGATCCAGGTGTGCGTGAACGGACGAGAATGGCTGGCGCGGCAGATGCAACGGGAAGGGATTGCCTACGAGCAGAAGGACAACTGCTTCACCTCCATTGGCGATCTGCCGCGGGCGCAGGCGCTGATGGACCGGTTGGTGACTCTGCCCTGGGCGTCGATTCTGAATCGGTGGGCACAGGCGGTGAATCCTTGGTTGGCGGCGGGGGCGCGTCCCCGCCTGCGCAGTTACTACTGGACGGTGCGGCAGGGGGAATACGCCAGCGATGTGATGTTTCGCAGTCCGCAAGCGCTGGCGGAAGTTTATCCCGCCCTGTGCCGGCACGCCCTGGAACAATTTTCCTCGCCCCAGGTGCTGCGCTTTCTGGGGCGACGCACCAACACGCGGTTCAACGGAGAGGTCTGCAGCACGCACGAGCGCCGCATCGAAGGGGTGTGCGTGAAACATCGGGTGGAAGAAAACTCGATCAAGATGTACGACAAGCAAGGGAGCGTGTTGAGGGTGGAGACCACCCTGAATAATCCGTCGCGGTTTCGCGTCTACCGCGGCGTGAGGCGGAAGGGCTGTAAGGTGAAAGGCTGGTATCCCCTCCGCAAGGGCATCGTGGACCTGCGTCGGCGCGTGGAATTGAGCCGCGGCGCCAATGCCCGTTATCTGCAAGCCTTGGCGGTGGTGGGCGAGTCTCAACCCGCCCATCGCATTCTCGATCCGGTCAGTCAGCCGGTAAAGACCCCGCGACCTTATCGCGCCCTGCGGCCCATCAGCCCGCAAGAGAGCGGCTTGTTTGCCACCATCTTGCGCGGGGAATTCCACCTGCAAGGCGTTCGCAACCGCGATCTGCGAGAGGGGCTATCCCCTTCTCCTCCCAACGACTCCGCGCACCGCCGTCGCGCCGCCGCTCGCACCACTCGGCAGTTGCGCTTGCTCTGCGCTCACGGATTGATCCATCGCGTCGGACGAACTTACTATTACCGCCCCACGCAGAAAGGCCAACAGGTTATGAATACCGCCTTAAAATTTCGCCAAACCGATTTCGCTCTGCTGGCAGCCTGAAAAGCTTGCCAAAAAAACAAGAATTTACGACCTTGCAATGCAGAGGTACGCGTAATTTGCGTTCCTCTGCGGCTTTCTGTTCTTTCGGATAAATAAACCTGCAAACGCCTATCGGGTTAAGAGCCGCGGAGGAGGGCTGAAATGCGCCCACCTCCGCGCTACCCCGCTTAGACTGGGTTGCCCCTTTGGGGCTTATGTCAACGATGGCCTTACGCCTCCGCCGGGTTGGCTTCAATTCCGTATTCTTTGAGTTTGCGGTAGATGGTGGTTTTGCCGATGCCCAGAAGTTTGGCGGCGCGCACGCGGTCGCCGTCCGTGGCGGCGAGCGCCTGGCGGATGGCCTGTTGCTCGAGCGCTTGCAGGGTGGAGAGGTCCTGGCGCGGGGAGGATTGGCGCGCCAGTTGATAGAGCATTACGGAGGGCAGGTCCCGCATTTGCATGAACGTCCCGGAACCCAGTGAAACCGCCCGCTGGATGCAGTTTTCCAGCTCGCGGACATTGCCCGGCCAGTCATAGCTCAGCAATCGCCCCATGACCTCATCGGGAATCTGCGCGAGCGGCCGCCGGGTGTCAAAGCGCTCGAGGAAATGGCGGACCAGCGTGGGGATATCCTCTTTGCGATCGCGCAGCGAGGGCATCTTGATGGTCACCACGTTCAAGCGGAAGAACAGATCCTTGCGGAAGGTTCCGCGCTTGATCCCCGCCTCCAAATCCTGGTTGGTGGCGGCGATGATCCGGGCGTCGAAGTGAATCGAATCATTGCTGCCCAGGGGGCGGATTTCATGCTCCTGGAGGGCCCTCAGCAGCCGCGATTGCAGCTCCACGGGCAGTTCCCCGATTTCATCCAGAAAGACGGTTCCGGAGCCCGCCGCGGCCAGCAATCCCCGCCGCGGCAGCACGGCGCCGGTAAATGCCCCTTTGACGTGCCCGAACAGCTCGCTTTCGATGAGGGTGGGCGGTAGCGCTCCGCAATCCACCGGAACGAAGGGCTGCTTGCTCCAGGGGCCCTGGGTGTGGACGGCCCGCGCCACCAGCTCCTTGCCCGTGCCGCTCTCCCCCATGATCAGAACCGGATGCCGCTGCAACGCCACTTTGGAGACCAGCCGGTAGATTTTCTTCATGCGCTCGGAGGTTCCCACCATGCTGGCGAATTCGGGCGGAACCTCGCCCGCTTTGGCTACTACAGGTTCCGGCGGTGGGGGAGGCGCTTCCGGCTCAGCCTGCAAGGCTCTGGCCAGGTCTTCAATCTTCAGCGGCTTGGTGAGCAGCGGATACCCGCGCAGCCGCAGCAGGTGGTCGGGAGGTGGATTGCCGTTGCCCTCCACCATCAGGATGGCGTTAATACCCGGCTGGGAGCGTCGGGCGGCGGCCAGCAGATCGGTTCCCCCCTGGGCGGCCAGGCGGAAATCCACCAGCAGAACATCGAATTTCCTGCGTCCCAGCAGGTCAAAGGCCGCGGCGGGGGAGTCAACGGCGCTCGGCTCGCACGCGCAGTCGCGCAGCACGCGAACACACTGCTCCTGGGAAGATGAAGGGAGGTCGACAAGCAGCACTTTTCTGGTCATGGCGGCCAAATGACGGCTGGGGACCTAGGAAGCCTCCAGCCCATGCGAGGGCGCGCCTAGTAGCCAAAGAGTATATATTTAGCTTCGTACAATGTCAAAATATTAAGCCCATAGTTTTTTAATGCGCGGGCGGGGTAAACACACTCTTCAGGATGTCGCGCAGGGCGGGGTAGCCCACCATGGATTGCCGGATCTTGAGCTTTTTCCGGCCGTCGCTGAATTCGAGTTCGATCCAGTACGAGGTGTTGCCGCGATAGGTGCGGGATTTCTGCGCAAACCTGCGAAGGTCACTCCAGGCGGCGTTGAGCCATTGCAAATCGCCGCGGCCGCGGGCGTAGGCGATGCCCTGGGTGTCGACGCGGACGGTGAGGAGGGATTTGCCGGTGAAGTAGGCGGAGGGGATGGCGATGGCTGTGGCGATGGCCAGGGTAATGTAGATAAACCAGACAAAAGTGGAACTCATAAAGCCGTCATAGACGCAAAATCCCGCGATCATGCCGGCCAGAAGCGCGCCGATGCCGATCACAATCAGCCAGATGGTCCACTCCGCGATGGGGTCGGGGTAAAACGTGCGGGGCCATCCGGAGCCCTGGGGTTGCAATTCCGCAAGCCGTATGCGCTTTTCGCGCTTCAATACGAATATCCAGTAGATGGCGTGCAGGAGTATGCCGAAGGGCAAGCCGGCGGTTAGAGCGAAGACCAACCGTGCCAGGGAAAGCAGGAAGGCGCTTCGGTAAGTCGTCACTTCGCGGATGACGTAGCGGCCGTTGTCGTCTTTCTGATATCCGCCGGAATGAAAGTCGGGGGCATTTCCTTCGAGCCAGGGGATTTCGGGGAAGTTGATGTAAATGGCGCCGTGGGCTCCGTTCGCGGAATCGGCGGGAGTGTCCCACTGAATTTGAGCGGCCATGGCGGCGCCGGTGGAGGTGATGGTGGTGCGGTTCTCGGTCCAGGACACGTCCTTTGGCGTGATTTGCACTTTGGACGAAAGGACGCGCGCCGGGCCTTCTGCATAAAAACTGATGTGGTCTTCCAGAAACTGCTTGGTGCTGGGGCTTATTCTGTAGGTGTGGCTGCTATCGGCGTCAATGGTGAATTCGATCTTCAAATTCTCGTTCACCGCTTGACCGCCAAGGACTTGGGAACGGGTCGCGAATCGCAGCGAAGAGGCCGCAAAGGTGACGAGGCACACGGTGACGGCGAGAGTTGATAAGTACTTGGGAACCATCGGTGCGTGAAAATGTAGCATGAGTCATAAGACGTTGTCGAGGCTCCATTGCCGGCCCCCACGCGCGGCAGGCGGGGAACTATAGTATGATAGCCGTGCATGGTGACACCGCTTACGGATACTTCGGCGGACGCGGAGCGCATACAGATTGAAATCCTGCGCTCTATGTCTTCGTGGCGCAAATTTCAGTTGTGGAATGACCTGAATATGGCGATGCGCCACGTGGCGATGGCGGGTCTCCGCGATCGGTTCCCCTCCGCCACCCCAGAAGAACTTCGCCGCCGGCTGGCAACAATTCTCTTGGGGCCGGAATTGGCCACTCAAGTTTACGGTCCTGAGCCCAACCCTCCCACCATCAGGTAGACGAATGGAGATTCTTGAAGTCCTCCGACGGGTAATCTCTAAGCTGGAGGGGTTGGGAATTCCTCAGACAGTTTGCGGACCTGCTCGAAAAAGCCTTCAAAGAAGTCAGTAAATAATGCCAGCGTCATAAATCGAGGAGGACGCATTCGATGCGGAAGCGACGTTGTTTTGGAATGTTCATTACTATCATCCTTGCCATTTTGTTTTGCCTGCCCGCGCGCGCCGCGTGGCAGGAAGTCGGCGGGATGGCGGCAGGCCCGCCCAAAAGCAATCAAATCACGTTTCACAGTCCGGGGGCGACCGCGGTGGTCACGGTTTTGGCTCCCGGCATGGTCCGCGTGCGGGTGATGAAAGGCGTCCGTCCCGGGCCCGATTACTCCTGGGCGGTTATCAAAACGGATTGGCCGCCGGTGCATGCGCAGATCAGTGGTGAAAAGGGTCTGTACAAAATTCGCACCACGGAAGTCGAAGTGCGAATTCAAGCGAATCCCTTTCGCGTCGCTTTCTACGACCTGGCGGGCCGGCTGATTTCCAAAGATAAAGACTCCCTGGGCACGGCGTGGGACGGCGCCAGCGTACGCTGCTGGAAATGGATGCCGGCGGATGAACACTATTTTGGCCTGGGCGAGAAGACTGGCCCGCTCGACAAGCGCGGCCACTCGTATGTGAACTGGAATACCGACCCCGCCGGCTACAATGCCCTCAGCGACCCGATGTACCAGACCATTCCATTTTTTGTAGCCATACGCCAGGGAAAAGCCTACGGGATTTTCTTCGACAACACCTACCGCTCATCCTTCGACATGGGAGCCGAATCCGTCGACAGCTTCTCCTTCGGGGCGGCGGGCGGCGAAATGAATTACTACTTTTTCTACGGCCCGGAACCGGACACGGTCATCACCCGGTTCACGGAGCTCGTGGGTCGCGCCGCCATGCCGCCGCGCTGGACGCTCGGGTATCTGCAAAGCAGCGCCCACTATTACCCCGACAGCACTTTTCGCTCCCTCGCCGACAGTTTCCGCGAGCGGCACATCCCCTGCGACGGACTTTTCTTTGACACCCAGCACATGAATGGCAGCCGCGATTTCACATGGGACAAGGCCGGTTTCCCGGATCCCCCCAAACTGCTCGGCGAGCTTCGCCAGAAGGGTTTTCACACCTTTGCGATTCTCGATCCCGGCGTGAAGGAGGAGCCCGGCTACCCCGTCTACGACCACGGGATGGCGGGGGATTGCTTCCTGAAAAGGAAGAATGGAGAGATTTACTCGGGGCAGATCTGGCCCGGCGCCTCGGTGTTTCCGGACTTCACCTCGGAAAAGGCGCGCGCCTGGTGGGCTTCGGAGGCGGCGAATTTCGCCCGCAACGGGTTCGACGGCTTCCTGACCGACATGGATGAGCCCACCGTGGACGCTCTGCTGAGAAGCAAGGGCTGGATCCCCACGGCCTTTGACCCGGACGTTACCTACCACGACCACGGGCTCAATTCACCCGACGCGAAAAACCATAACATCTACGGGCTGCTGATGTCGGAGGCCACTCACGACGGCCTGCTGGAGTACCGGCCCAACGAGCGGCCCTTCGTCATCACCCGCGCCACCTACGCGGGCGGGCAGCGCTATGCGGGCCAGTGGACCGGCGACAACCTGGCCACTTGGGAGGACCTGAATGCCAGCCTGCGCCTGATCCAGTCGATGGGGACCTCGGGTTTGGTGCTCACGGGGTCCGACGTCGGCGGCTTCGTCAATACGCCCGATCCTGAGCTCTACGCGCGGTGGCTCGAATCCAGCATCTTCAATCCGCTTTTTATTACGCACACGGGCGAGCGGGAGCACCGGCTTGATCCCTGGTCGTTCGGGCCCGAGTGGGAGGTGGTCAACCGCCGCACCATTGAACTGCGCTATCGCCTGCGGCCGTACCTTTACACGGCGTTTTACCAGACGACGCAGACGGGAATCCCCGTGGTCCGCTCCCTGCCGCTGGAATTTCCCGATGATCCGCGGGTCTTTGACGAGACTCCGGCCAAAGAACTGAACGAATTCCTCTTTGGCGGGGACCTGCTGGCGGCGCCGGTGGTGAAGCCGGGGGAGACCTCGCGCACCGTTTATCTGCCGCGCGGAACGTGGTTTGAATTTGCCACCGGCCGGCCCTACGCGGGTCCCGCGACCATCACCGTAGACGTCCCGCTGGATGCCATCTCCATGTTTGTGCGCGCCGGGGCCATCATCCCTACGCAGCCGGTGGTGGAATTCGACAATCAGGCCCCCCTCGACCCGCTGACGTTCGAAATTTACCCGCAGGGGTCAAGCTCCCGCGAATACTATGAGGATGACGGTATCAGCCTGGATTATCAGCGCGGCGTTTATCTTCATGAACGCATTACGGTGATGGATAACGAAGCATCTCTAACCATCAAGTCAACGGATATAAGTGGAACTTATACGCCGTCCCCGCGCTCGCTGTTGCTCGAGGTCCACGCCCAGGCGGGCCCTGCCAAGGCGGTGAAATTGAACGGCCAGGAACTGGCGCCGGTTTCGGGCCTCGCGGCGCTCGGGGAAGCGGCATCCGGAGAGGCCTATGACAGCGAGCACCAGGTGCTTTACATCAAATTTGCCGATACGCATGCGTCGTTTGAAGTGCAGATCAGCAAATAGCCACCGCGCCCTTTGGCCGGTCAATCCTTTGGATAGGACCGGGAGGGCAGCAGGAGTTGAATGCCGAAATAACCGATGAAGTAGGATTGATTGGGGCTGGTGGGCTCGAGGGCGCGTCCGGCCATGAGAAGAAAGATCACCGGACGATGGATCTTGTAGCGAGCGCCAAAATCGATGGTGGGCTGAATGGTGGAAGCGCGAAAGGCGCCCTGGGAATAAAGCTCCATGTCAACTTCGAGTTTCTTGGTGATATCGCGACCGAGCACCAGCCCGCTGATCCAGCCGTTCGGCCCCTTGTGGACAAGCTGATAACCCACTTCGTAATTCACATCGAGGGGCCCGATTCTTTTGGAGAATTCGACGGGCATGAGAAAGGTGTCGCTGGCCGGGGCGATTCCGCGCCGGACCGCGTTGTTGGGATTGTTGAGAAAGAATTGGGGGAAAATCGAGATTGAAAGGCCGGACTCCCCGGCGTCGTAGAAGCGCCACTTTACTCCCGGGTTGGACTGGTTCATGCCAAATTGGGCCGGAGAGGAGGGATGGTCCACGCGCAGCCAGGCGCTTTCGTAAGTAAGCTGGATGCGGTCGCCAATGCCGAAGTTGATGTCCACGTCAGGGATGTGTGAAACCGACTGATTGCTGTACAAAAAGGGCATATAACCGAGATTGATTTCCCAATTGTGATTTCCGGGGGTGCCCGGATCGTTGGTGTAGTAAGGCGGGCCGCCCTGGCCCCATGCGCTGGCGGCGGCAAGGGAAAGGCCGAAGATGAGAATCAGGCTCCGCCACATCAGTACGGCGCCACGGTTGGAGAGGCGAAGGGGCATGCAGGACTCATGGGGAGATCCACTCGCTGTCAATCCGCGATGGGCAAAAAAACATTTTATCCTAACGCCGCCGCACGGCAACCCCAAAAAGGTTTGGGTCGCGCGGGGGAATGAATTTTATTTTTGCGACGCGCGGTGCGCGCGGGCTTCCACCGCGGAGCGGGTTGAGCCCAGCGTCATGAGCAGAGATTCGCGCGGGATGCTGGTGATGAACGGCCTGAGCATCCAGCCCAGTCCCGTGGGGATATCGCGAGTCAGCGAAATGGACTCCGCCTCAACGTAGGCGCCGCCGTCCTGCTCTTCAAAGCGCCAGTAGGAATCGATCCGCCAAAGGAAGCCGCCGTCGTGCCCGACGGGCTTTTCGCGCTCGTTCGGCAGGCCGGCATCCTCAACTTCGGCAATTCGCGTCGAGACCGAACGGCTGCGGCAATGGGTAGCATCCACGGGGAAGTATTGCACATCGTGGTTGGTGTCGAGGGTGACGGTGATGACCTTCTTTTTCACGAGCCGGTAAAACATCTGGAAATTATTTCCCTGGCGGTTGATTAACTTCGAACGAACAACCTCCGGCTTGTAGATGTCCTGGTGATGATCGTAGTCCTGCACCAGATCCAGCACCTGCCGCAGGGTTGCTCCGGGGATGAAGACGGCGCCAATCCAGTGGTGGATCAAGCCATCGGGGGCTTGGATGACCGAGCCGGACGCGTCCCGGGTTTCGAGGCGTTCCATGTAGATTTCGCCCCGGCGAAGGCTAGCCAGGGTTTCCGTGCGCTGGGGCTCCGACAAGCCTTCGATATAGAGAAAGGCTCCCGGCGGCGACATCTGCCGGTCGATTCGCGCTTCCGTCACCTGGACGTAATGATTAAAGGCCTCCACCGTCTTTGCTTCCAGGTCAGCAGCCATAATTTCAGGGGTCTGGGCCAGGGGCGATCCGAGGAGAAAGACGAAGGCAAGCGTTGTGGCAGACCAGAGTTTGGGCATAAAAGGGTGTGGCGCGTTGCCGCGTGACACCCAGACCATCATACCGCGAGCCGCCCAAAAAGGGGAGGGCGCCGGAATGCGGGAGACGGGGCACGGGATTCGGGGTACGGGACACGGGCCTAATCTGCCAATGCAATCATCTTTCACTACCGGCTGAATAAAATCGGCCTCTTGAAGCGTCGAGGCCATCTCGGCATTTTGTTTCCCCGATTCCGTGCCCTGTGTCCCGTATCCCGTGCCCCGCATCCCGTGTCCCGAACTGAGCAAGATTCGGGTTGCTCAACTCTAGCGAACCCTTCAAGATGATGCTGAATCAAACGGAGGGACCGAGGACATGCATCCGAAGATTGAAGATTACTCCCGTATTGAAAGAGCCATTCTTTTTCTCGGAGAAAACTACCATCGCCAACCGGATTTGCGCGAAGTCGCCGAAAATGTGAATCTGAGCGAGTTCCACTTCCAGCGCATGTTTCGGCGCTGGGCGGGGATCACCCCCAAGCGCTTCGTGCAATTCCTGACCCTCGAACATGCCAAGCGGCTGCTGAGCGAGTCACACAGTGTTCTGGACGCCACTTACGACGCCGGCCTTTCCAGCCCCGGGCGCTTGCATGACCTGTTCGTCAACATCGAGGCGATGACACCGGGCGAATTCAAAGCCCAGGGCGCGGGGCTCCGCATCACCTATGGATTTCATTCCACCCCTTTTGGGGAGAGCCTGCTGGCAGTGACGGGGCGGGGCATTTGCGGCCTCGGATTTATCGGTCCCGGCGGGCGCGCGAGCGTGCTGCGGGATTTCCAATCGCGCTGGCCGGAGGCGCACTGGGAGGAGAATGCCCGCCTGACCCAGCCCTATATCCGCCGCATTTTTAGCGGCGAAAATGGAAATGGCGACCGGCCGATCACCCTGCTGCTGCACGGCACCAACTTTCAGATCAAGGTCTGGGAAGCCATGCTGAAGATTCCCATGGGCTCGGTGGTCCCCTATGAATACCTTGCCGCGCGGGTTTGCAGTCCCCAAGCCGCACGCGCGGTGGGGGGAGCTGTGGGAAAGAATCCCATCGCCTTTCTGATTCCCTGCCATCGCGTGATCCGCAAGGCTGGGGGGATCGGCGGATACCATTGGGGCACAACCCGGAAAAAGGCCATGCTGGCATGGGAAGCGGCCCAAACGCAGGGCCTTCCGGACTGAGTGTACGGCATCAAACTTCACCACGCGCATTGCGCTCAACCCACGGTTGCTGGTATGCTGCCGCCTCGATTGCGGGCACATTGCAGAGGTTGATTGCGCGGAGCGAGGCTTGTCACGGCCCTGCGCACTCATCACCATCAGCGGTTTCATAAAAGCCCAATCCCCGTTTCGAGGTAAGCGAGCTTCGACGGCTCCCCAAGCGCATGCGCTCCCAACGCTGGCTCCACATCATCCCGGTCGCCTTCATCATGTACACGATCGCGTTCATCGACCGGACCAACGTGTCGCTGGCGCTCCGCTCCATGAGCCACGACCTGCACATGGATCCTACGCAAGCCGGGGGCGCTGCAGGATTGTTCTTTGTGGGATACCTCGTGCTGCAAATTCCGGGTGGCCATCTGGCCCAGCGCTGGAGCGCCAAACGCTTTGTGGCCATCCTACTGGTCGCCTGGGGCCTGTGTTCCGTGTGCTGCGGCCTGGTCCATACCTGGCCCCAATTCCTGGCGATGCGCTTTTTGCTGGGGGTGGCGGAGGGCGGCGTGTGGCCCGCCGTGCTGGTGTTGCTTTCGCACTGGTTCCCGCGGGGTGAACGGGCGCGCGCCAACGCCTATTGGATGCTCTGCCTGCCCATCGCCGTCATCGTTTCATCCCCGCTTTCGGGATGGATTTTGGGCCGCTGGAACTGGCGCGTGCTGCTGATCGCCGAGGGCGCTTTGCCTTTTCTCTGGCTGGTCATCTGGTGGGTTTTTATTGATGACTATCCCCGCCAGGCGAAGTGGATCTCCGCGGGTGAGCGCGACCACCTGGAAGCCACCCTGCTCGAAGAATTCCGCGAAATCGATTCTGCCTCGCCGGCGCCCTTCTTACGCGCCCTGCTCAACCCGATGGTGCTGATCATGGTGGGCATCTACCTGATGGTGAACATCGGAAATTACGGGTATCTGTTCTGGCTTCCCTCGGCGCTGGAAAATGCGCGGAAGATGAGCAGCTTGCTGGTGGGCGTGCTTGCGGCGATTCCCTATGTTATGACCGTCCTGGGGATGGTCCTTCTCTCGCGCCATTCGGACCGGCGGCATGAGCGGCGCCGCCACGTGGCCTTTGGGCTGGCCTTTGCCGGCGCGTGCATGATGGTTTGCACCGTGCTGACGGGCCACGCCCCCGCCTGGAGTTTTGTGGCCATCTCACTGGTAGGTGCCGGATCCTATGGAATCCTGGGGCCGTTCTGGGCCATCCCCACGGAAAACCTGCCCCGTTCGGTTTCCGGACCGGCGATGGGACTGGTGAATGCTCTCGGCAACTTGGGGGGGCTCATCGGCCCGGTGGCGGTGGGATTTGTCTACCATCACATGGGGGACTTTCGGTATGCCTTTGGCCTACTCGGCCTCGCGTACCTGGCTGGCGCCGGGTTGACAGTGCTCTTGCCCTCGCGCGCGGCCGTTCACCCTTAGCGGAAAGGGAAGTATGCCCCGAACGGGGGCGCACCTTGCGAAAGATCGTTTCCCGAATTATTTTCGCGGGAATTCTGGTTCTTGCGCTCATCGCGGTCTTGATGGCGCTCGAGTCTCCTGATGCCACGCTGGTTCCGGCCAGTGCGCAAGGAACCCAATCCTTCGATGCCAAAATCGTGTCCCTCGAGCAGGCTCATCAGCAAGGCGCAACCACGGCCGTCCGCATCACGGAAGAGGAATTGACTTCAAAGTTGCAGCAGGGGCTGGACGAAATCCCCCCCAGCGAGGGGGCCGTGGTGCTCAAGGCTGCATCTGTGCATTTGGAAGGCGATGGGTTTGTGGGAATCTTCAAATTGGATGCGAGCGGGAAAGACCTCTACCTGACCATGGCGGGAACGCTGGGCGTCGCGGACGGCAGGCTTCGGATCGATCCCCATTCCGCGAGCCTGGGGCGCCTGCCGATTCCCGCCCTGGTTTTCCACCACCTTCTGGAGAGGCAGTTCGACTCTCCCGAAACTCGTGAGCGCCTGCGGTTGCCTGATTTCATCAAAGACGTGCGGATTGAAAACGGCGAGTTGGTTGTCGAAGGGCAATGATGAGGGCCGAACTAAACCAGTCCCACGGCGCGCAGGGGCGAGCCGGATCCCTCGCGAATCTTGAGTGGGAGGCCGAGGAAGAGGAAGAAATCCGGAAGTTGGTCAAGGTTGCACAGATTCTCGATGATCAAGACCTGCTTTTCCAGAACCACGGGATGGATGGGCCGCGTGCGCAGCGCTTCCGGCGGGTCAGGCGAGAACGTGTCCACTCCGATCGCAGCGGCCGGTTTGGAGAGGAGATATTCCGCCGCGTCCATGCCTACCCCCGGCCAATTTTCAATGTAGCGGCGATGGTTGGGGCGCAGCCCCCAGTTGGCCGCCCAACCAAAATCGAACAGGACAATATCTCCGGCCTGGAGCGCCCCATGATGGCCCTCCCATTCCTGCAACCGGCTCTTTGAAACATACTCGCCCTCCTTCACGCCGCGGCAATCCACGCGCACTCCACGCCCGATCAACTGGCCGAGGGGCACCCGCTCGATGGTCACGTGGGCGTTGGCCGGGGCATTACTCAGGAAATGCGCCGGCGCATCCACATGCGTCCCATTGTGTTCATGCAAGACCAGTTGATAATGGAGCGAGCGGTCCCCGCTCGCATAGGAATTCCAAAGATTGTGAAAGAACATGGCGTGGGTGGGGAAATTCGGCATCTTCTCTTCCAGCGTCTGGCTGAGGTCGATGACGCGCCGGCCGCGGAGCTGAGTCAGGAGGGCGGGAAGGTCGCTCACGGAGTTCTCCGTTTCCAAGTGGGATGTGTGGCCGCAGTTTCGCGGATAGCGCCCCTTATTGCGGCGAGGCAAAGTATCCGGGCTTCCAGTGCAGGGAAACGCCGCGGCGCATGCTGACAACTTTAATGGTCCGGTAGGTTCCGTCCAGAATATCCCGGGAGGGCCGATAACCAATCGTATATTGTTCGTCCAGGCTTTGCCCGATGGCTTGCAGCGCGTCGGCCAGGTGCACCAATCGCTGCGCGGAAAAGTCCCCGCTTTCCGCACCCAGGCCTTTGTTCTGGGATGTCTCGCCGACTTGCCCGTGGGAGAGGTAACCCGTTTCCAGGTCGGTGCCCGGGGCGGCGCGCAGGGGATATTCCGGCATGCCGCCGGTTTGATCGGCGAGGTCATCCAGCATTTTGTCGCCGGGATTCGAGAAGCCATAGGCGGCCATGCCCACAGTGTAGATCATGGTCTCAGTCATGCGCGACATGGAAACGGCCTGGTCCAGGGTGTGCTGGCTCTGCACATCCAAACCATCGCTCAAAACCACCAGAATCCGCCGCACATCTTCCGCCGAGCCCGCGCTGCGCATCTTCTCCCGGCAGGCAAAGTAAATGGCATCGTACAGCGCCTTGCCGCCGCCGGATTTCAGGCCCTGTATCTTCTCGCTCAGCACATCCGGGTCGGCGGTGAAATCCTGGACGATGGAACTGGAGGCGTCGAAGGTCTGAAGGAACATCTGGTTCGTGGAGTTCCCATTGCGCAGCACCAGGTAGACGAACTCCGCCGCCGCTTCTTTTTCATACGCTAACTGGCTGCGCGCGCTATTGCTGGTGTCGAGGATCAAGCCGATGCGCAGCGGGGTGCGTGTTTCCCGATCGAAATGAGTGATTTTCTGCTCCACCCCGTCTTCGAGAACCTGGAAGTCCTGCATACCCAGATCGATGACCGGCAAACCGCGTTTGTTCAAGGCGGTTACGGGGACATTGACGAGTTCAACGGTGGCCCGAATCGTCGCGGGCTTCTCGGGTTGCGCGGGTTCACCGGGATGAATGGTGTTTTCCGTGACGGCGGGCGGCGCCGGCGGCGTGGTGGATTGTTGGGCCGGAGCGCGAAGGGCTCCCGCCCCTGCGGTGATGACGGCCAGAGCCAGGGCCGCGGGAATTGCCTTCCACCTTGCCCATACTTTCCTTGCCCGGCCTTCTGCTGATGGTCCCATGCCCATTGACGCTTTCATTCCGGTGCGTGAAACACCGGACCTTCTCCCCATCCACGGTCAATCCGCGTTTTTATTCTACCCCAAATTTTCCTCTTAAAGTAGGTTGGCATCCCGGCCCGGTGCGCGCCACCCACAGAATCCCGCGCGCCGCCGGGCACTGGTGGTAAATTAGTTGCCACGGCCAAAAGGAGCATCGACCATGGAAATGGGATTCATAGGACTGGGTGCAATGGGCGAGCCGATGGCGCGCAATCTGTTGAGGGCGGGGCACGCGCTGAAGGTCTACAATCGCACGCGCAGCCACGCCGAGGCGCTTGCAAGTGAAGGCGCGACGCTGGCGGAAACTCCGGCCGCCGCCTGCACTGCCGGCGTGGTGGACACCATGCTGGCTGACGACGCCGCGGTGGAAGGCCTGGCGTTCGGCCAGCACGGCATTCTGGAGAGCCTGCCGCGCGGCGGCGTGCATATTTCCCACGGCACGATCAGCACGAATCTTGCTCACCGCCTGGCGGCCGCTCACCGGCAGCGCGAACAGCTTTTTATTTCGGCACCAGTTTTCGGACGTCCGGATGCTGCCCATGCGGCGCGTCTGCTGGTGGTGGCGGCGGGCCCGCCGGAAGCGATTGAGCGCTGCCGCCCGGCGCTGGAGGCGGTGGGCCGCAAGCTTTTCGTGCTCGGCCCTGACGCTCCCGCCGCCAACACCTTCAAACTTGCGGGGAATTTCCTGATCGCATCCCTGCTGGAGACCCTTGGCGAGTCCTTTGCTCTGCTGCGCAAGTCGGGAGTTGATCCGGCGATGTTTCTGGAAATTATGGTGGGCTCGTTCTTTCAATCGCCCGTCTACGAGAACTATGGGAAAATTATTGCCGAGCAGCGCTATGAACCCGCCGGGTTCAAGCTGAAGCTCGGCCTGAAGGACATGCGCCTGGTTCTGGCGGCGGCCGATGAGGCGGCGGCGCCCATGCCCATTGCCAGCCTGATTCGCGATAACCTGATCAGCGGCATCGCGCAAGGCTGGGGCGATTTGGATTGGTCGGCCGTGGCCCGAGTCGCCGCGGTGAAGTCGGGTCTCAAGACGTAGCACAGCCATTCCCGGCAGTGAACAAAATCAGACACAGGCAGGAGTACTTGTACTACCCGGAGGCAACAATGAAAGCCATACGCGTACATGAATTCGGTGGCCCGGACGTACTGAAATTCGAAGAGGTCCCCGATCTGCAAGCGGGTTCAGGGCAGGTGGTGGTGCGGGTGAAGGCGGCGGGCGTGAACCCTTTTGACACTTACATCCGCCAGGGAACCTATGCCATCAAGCCCCCGCTTCCCTACACGCCGGGAAGCGATGCAGCGGGGTTTGTGGAGGCCGCGGGATCAGGCGTCGAAGGCCTTGCCGTGGGGGATCGTGTTTACGTGGGTGGAACGATCTCCGGCGCCTATGCCGAGCAGACCCTGGCGGAAGCGTGGCAGGTGCATCCGCTGCCCTCCCGGGTGACTTTTGTGCAGGGAGCGGGCATTAACGTTCCCTACGCCACGGCCTTCCGTGGCTTGTTCCAGATCGCGCATGCCCAGCCCGCGGAAACCGTCCTGATCCACGGCGCCAGCGGCGGAGTGGGTGTGGCGGCCGTGCAGTTGGCGCGGGCGGCAGGACTGACGGTGATCGGCACAGGCGGCACGGAGCGCGGACGCCAGTTGGTGGCTGCCGAAGGCGCACAGCATGTGCTGGACCATCACGCCTCGGGGTACCTTGACGAATTGCTCAGGCTCACGGGGGGGCGCGGCGTCAATATCATTCTGGAGATGCTGGCCAACGTTAATCTGGCCAAGGATCTTTCCGTGCTCGCCCCCCGGGCGCGCGTGGTGGTGATCGGCAATCGCGGCAATATTGAAATTAATCCCCGCGAGATCATGCGCCGCGACGCCGCGGTTCTGGGAATGATGCTGCCCAACACCAGCCGCCCGGACCTGGCCGGCATTCACGCGGGAATCGTGGCCGGACTTGAAAACGGCTCGCTGCGCCCCGTGGTGGGAAAAGAACTGCCGCTGACCGAAGCTTCCCAGGCCCACCACGCCGTCATGGCCCCCGGCGCCTTCGGAAAGATCGTGCTGGTGCCATGACGCTGACCGGCGTTCGCGAGTCGCAGGGCCGAATGCCATTCGGCCCTACAAATCGCCCACCAGCAACTGCGTTGGGAATGGACCCGGGCGCGTCACACCGGTACTAAAGTGCTACTCCACCGTTGGGCTGCCCGTCGGCGCCCTGTGGTATACTCTGCGACTGCCGGAGTATCCAAAATGAAGATGCCCGATTTTTACGAATTCCTTCAAATCAGCCCCAATGCTGAGCAAGCCACCGTCCACCGGGTTTACCGGTTTCTGGCGGGCCGCTTTCATCCCGACAACCCGGTGACCGGTGATGCCGAGAAGTTCGTCCTTTTGAAGCAAGCCTTTGACGTCCTGTCCAATCCCGAGAGCCGCGCCGAATACGATGCGGCCTACAAAAAGGAGGCGCCCCAGCCGGTTCCCCTCTCCACTTCGATTGACTTTTTAGATAGCATCGACGGCGAGTTAAACCGGCGGTTGGCATTGCTGGGGCTGCTCTACATTAAGCGCCGCACCAATCCCTACGTCCCGGAGCTATCCCTGGCGGAGATTGAATCGCGCATGGGGTGTCCCCGCGATTATTTGCAATTCACCACGTGGTACCTGGTGAGCAAGAAATACGTCACCCAGACGGACAGTGCCGATTACACCCTGACGGCGCTCGGCGTGGACTTCGTGGAAGAGAACCGCGCGAGTGTCCCGGTTCTGAACAAGCTGCTGACCACGGGCTCGGAAGCCGACACCGATGCGGAATTGGCGAACAAGGCCTTGAACCCTTCCCGCACGCCAATTATTACGCCTTCGACCGGCGGCGCGCTCGAGGCCGGCGGATCAAAAGGCGGAAATAGCGAATAAATGGATCACCCTGCCTCCCCGCAGGCTCCGCAAATTTCCCGACTGCTTGAGTAGGGAACCGGCCACACGAGCGGCAATCCAAATTGATGGGAAGATCCGGATAATTGACGAGAAAAGGTTGCCGGGGGAGCCGGTCCGCCCCCGTCGCTATTTTTTCGGAGACGCCAGAAGGTGCTGAAATAATGTGAGGTAGCGCTTGGCGTTGGTGGTGATCAAAAAGTGCTCGCGGACGTGCTCGTGGCCTTGCTGGGCAAGTTTCGCGGCGAGCGCGGGATTAGAGAGCAGGAAACGGATCTGGTAGGCCGCCCCCTGCACGGAGTGGGCAAGCAATCCGGTGTGCTTGTGAATAATCTGCAAGGGAATGCCTCCCACGGCGGAAGCCACCACCGGTTTCTTTTTCCACAAGGCCTCCGCGACGGTCAGGCCAAATCCTTCGCGCAAGCTCTTCTGGATGATGATGGTTGATGCTTGCTGGAGGGCGTTGATTTCCATTGGACTCCAGGGCGGCAGGTTGAGCATGTGCACATCTGGATCCTTCCCCGCGGCTTCCTGCACTTCAGACAACACCGCTTCCCCCTCGGGATCATTATCGGCCCGGCCCCCCGCCAGAACCAGTTGACAGTCAAAATAACCTTTGACGATGCGGTAGGCGTGGATGACCCCCACCGGGTCCTTAAGGCGATCGAAGCGTGAAATCTGGGTGAGGATGGGGCGCGCGGCGTCAAGGCCAAAGAGGTCCAGCACTCCCCGCACCGTTTCTGCCGGAAGTTCCTGATTTTTTTCCGAGAGCGGATCGATGCAGGAGAAGAAAAGGTATTGGGCGAGGGGCAGTTTTTGCACGAATTCCGGCGATGAAAATATCGCCGCATCATATTTCTCCACCCAGGGTCTGAGGAATTCCCAGACCGTTGGGTTGGGGTGAGAAAGGTCGATGTGGCAGCGCCAAATCCAATGTCCGGATTGACGGCTCCTCCCCAGAACCAGCGCCACGGGCTGCGGGTCATGAATCACCGTGAATTCGGAATCCATCGACAGGCGCGCCAGATTCTGCCGGGTGTGGGATAGAAGGGTCTCAAAACTCTCCCGGGGCAAAAGGTAAGGTCCGCCGTGCAGCGCATTGTGAAATGCCTTGGTAATGCCAAAGAAATCATTACCCCCCGTAAGGACATCCCATCGGATCGTCAGCTCCAGCTCCTGGAGGATGGGGACGAGGCGGGTCAGGATCTCGGCCACTCCGCCCCCCACGGCGGTGGAGTTCACCATTTGGATGGGATGCCCGCGCAGCGAGCCCGCCAGCGCCCGCAGTTCATCCACCTCGGGCTGGCCAATGATGGGTGAATAGTCGTCCAGGGGTATGGCCCTGGCCATTGTGGTGGTTGACGTCACGTGCCCAACTCCCTTTCCACCATCCGGGTCAGGATCGTCCTGACGCCCTCCAGGGTGTTGGTGTAAATGTCAATGTGGTTTGCGCGACGGGCGAGACTGGGGAGGCCCAGGGTATTTTCAAACCAGTTGGAGAAATCGTTGGTTTGAAGGTGCAGCCGCAATCGCGAGGCAATGAAGTGATAGTGCAGGGAGGCCCGGCTCAATTTCTGCAGGCCCTCATTGAATTCCCGCAGCGTTGCGGCATTTATTCCCAGGGGTATCGCAACCTCCACCGCCTCGCAAAACGCAAAGGGTTCAAACGTTTGTTGAGTGGCAAAGGGCGGGTGGCGTTGGCAATAAGCCCTGACCGTGCGGCGCAGGTCGGAGCGCAGCTCCGCCAGTGAGGTGTACTCGCGAATGTCGAGGCTGGCCAGTTGCTCGGCCAGTTCCGGGCGGTTGCAAGCCGCCAGCACCCATTGGGCGAAATCGTTGGAAAATCCTTCGGTGAGAAAGTGGTGGCGGCTCAGGCTTTGAAACGTATGGAAAAAAATGGAAGCGTCGCTGCAGGTATCCAGCCCGGCGGCAAACTCCTCCAGCGTGGCGGCTTTCAAATCCTGCATGCGGATCAGGTAGGAGGCCGTCAGAAATTGGAATGGGGATGTGACTGCTTGCACGATATCACCGCCTCCAATCGTTCCAGAAATTCCCGGACCTCCCCGGGGTCGCGAAGGCTGAAGTGCGCATAGGTATTTGTCTGCCCCCCCACGTGCACAGCCAGGCCGTGGCGAAGGACCGCGAACGCCGACTCATCGGAAACATCGTCACCGATGAAAATGGGCAGCGTGTCCCGTGGAAGCTCCTGGAGAAGGCCCTGGGTTGCGGAGCCCTTGCCCACGATGGCGCGGGGAAGCAGTTCCCAGATTTGTTTTCCTTTCAGCAAACGCAGGCCCGGACGGAAAAGATCGCGGGCAAGGAGCATGACCAGTCCGGCAACCCGCGCGGCGGGCAGCAGGGCTCCCCGGTAATGGACCGCCAGGGCATAACCTTTATCCTCCACCTTGATGCCGGGCAAAGCCGGGAGCCACTTGGCCAGCCAGTACTTTGCCCGGCGCAAGAGGCGCTTTTGCTCGCGCGGCAGGGTGGCCCCGCGGCTTTCCCAACCGTGCAGTCCCAGCAGTCGAACGCCGGGGATTCTCACCCGCCGCCGCAGATCCGCCAACCTCCGCCCGCTCATGATGTACACGCTCGACCCCCGATGTTGCGCCAGCCGGTGAAGCACCCGCTCGACGGGCGGGTCAAGGCTCACCGCGTCCGGATTGTTGACGAAGGGCACCAGCGTGCCGTCAAAATCCAGGAGCAGCAGCCAGTGGTTGGTGGCTCGAAGCCGCCGCGCCACCTGTGGCCAGGAATCCAAAAGAGGGCGGGGGCGCCTCGCGAGTTGGGTATGATGCGTCGTTATCCCACCTCCACGCGTGTGTCGAGGCGGATTTCGCACAGCTCCGTGGTAAGGTCCGCGGCCCAACGATAAATGTTGAAATTCTTCACGATTTGCCGCATGCGATGCATCCGCGCGCTGCTTTCCGCGGGATCCATCACCAGGGCGAAGCGCACGGCTTCCGCCAACTGCTCGATGTCGTAAGGGTTGACGATGAGGGCGTCGCGCAATTCGCGGCAGGCCCCGGTGAAGCGGCTGAGGATCAGCACTCCCTGATCGTCTTCGCACGCTGCCACGTACTCCTTGGCGACAAGGTTCATGCCATCGTGAAGGGAGGTTACCATGCACAGGTCGGCGGCCTGGTAATACCTCTGAATTTCCTGGTGACTATGATGCCGGTTCAAATAGACCAGGGGCTTCCACTCGCTGGTCTGGAATCGCCAATTGATGCGGTCTGCTTCCGCCTCGACTTCCGCCAGAAGGTCGTGATAGCGCTTGATATGGGTGCGACTGGGAGCTCCGATCTGCACAAAAGTGAATTGCCCGAGGTAGCCGGGATATCTTTCGAAAAAGCGCTCCAGTCCCTGGAATCGTTCCAGAATTCCCTTGGTGTAATCCACCCGCTCGACGCCTATGCCCATATACGTGGCTTCCACGCCCTGCTCCCGCAGGAGCGCGCCGCGATCCAGGTAGGGCGACGGGCGAGGTGGCCGATCAGGTTGGGGCGAGTCCGCGCAGGCCACGCTGATGGGGAAAGGGCGCACCTGGGTGAGGTGGCCGCCGCGTTCTACTGTGAACCTTTCCCAATTGACCCGCGACTCCACCACGCGATCGACGGTCTCCAGAAAATTGTTACAATGGGATTGGACATGAAAGCCCACCAGATCGGCGCCCAGCAGGCCCTCCAGCAATTCTCGCTGCCAAGGGCAAATGCCAAAGGCCTCCGGGTTCGGCCAGGGAATGTGCCAGAAAATGGCCACTCGGGCGCCGGGCACTTTTTCCTTCACCAGGCGCGGCAGCAGCGCAAAGTGATAGTCCTGTACCAGCACCACCGGCTCTTCCACCCCCTCCATTTCCTCGAGCAGTGCGGCGGTGAATTTCTGATTTACAGCCTGGTAATGCTCCCAATCTTTGGCGCGAAAGATGGGGCGCGTATGGGCAATGTGGCAGAGCGGCCAGAGGCCCTCATTGGAAAACCCGAAGTAATAGCCCTCCTCCTCCTCTTTGCTCAGCCAAACTCGTTTCAATTTGTACTGGGGCTCATCGGGAGGCACGCGCAGGCAATTGCGTTCGTCCACGGTTTCGCGATCGGCATCCCCGGAGCCGTGCGCCAGCCACGTTCCCTGGCAGGTTCGCAGAATGGGTTCAATGGCCGTAACCAGGCCGCTGGCCGGCACCGTGACTTCCACGTATTTCCCCCGGTAAGTGTGCATGTAGGGTTCGCGATTGGAGATTACGAAGAACGGCCGCTCTCCCAGCTTGCTGCGTACATGCAGGCGCAGGCGTTCCGGCGTCCACAGTGATTCGGCGGTCACGCGCAGCCGCGCTTCCTCCTCGGCCGCGGCGCGCGCCAGTTCCAGGCTCTTCGCCAGGTGCGTCACCTCCTGCGCTAGGGGTTTGAAAAAGTCTTCGCCTTCCAGCTCCGGCTGCCCCCCGCGCTTTCCTGCGCGGATTTCCCTGACCCACTTAGTAGCCCGGGCAAGGGGCCCCAAGATGCTCCAGCGGATAATGAGAAGAGTGACCAGGGCGATGAAGACGGCCTGGGCCAGAACATTGAGGAAGGTGTCCCACCAGAGCCGCGAGGTCTGGGCCTGGATGAAACTCGCATCGTGAAAAACCGCCAGCGCCCCCTCCACTTCCGATTCCCCCTGGAGGGGAAGAATGTAAATGTGCGTAAGCTTCCCGTCGAGTGTGGCGAAGCTCGCATATCGCATTTTCGCGGTCATGACCTGGATGGCCTGGGGAAGCATGGCGCGCCAGTAATCTTCGAGACCGGGAGTGGCGGCGAGGCTCGTTCCGGACCTGTCGAAAATCGCGATTCCCCTCAGGTGCTCGCTATTTCCAATGTTGGTAACCGCCGCCTGAAGGCGTTTATGCAAACGGGGGTTGAGCAGGGGGTCAACCTTGGCTTCCAAATTATCGCCCACGATCGCCGCGCGATTTTCCAATTCTCTCTTCTGCCCGCGCTTTTCCGCCCTGACCCGGAATACGGCAAAGAGAAACGAAAGCAGGGTCACGCCGACTACGAGCGAAAAAATCAACCGGAGGCTCATTCGCATGGATGGGTCAGCTCCTCATCGTCCCGGATGCGCAGCGGAGAATGCAGATCAACTCGGGGTCTTTCCCTCATGTCCTCTTGACTTGTTCCCGAGTTTCTTGAACTCGCCGCCCACTCCCTTGCCGAGTTTGCCTGCTCCCTTGCCGGCGCCGACCGCCACATTCTTACCCATGCCGCCGGCCCCCTTGCCCAAAGAGGCTCCCGCGCCCCCGAAATTCCCGTGCGCCAAGCTCCCCACCGCCCCCGCCGTTCCTTTGGCCATATCTCCCGTGCCTTCCCCGACTCCTTTCCCGATGTCTTCCCCCCCTCTTCCCATTTCCTTTCCCGGCCCGGCTCTCTTCTCATTTTTCTGCGCTGCTTTCGCGGGCGCCGCGGAGGATTGAGTGGAAGGTACGGTGGGAGCGGCGGAGGTGGGCGGCGATTGGCTCCAGCCCATAGCCGACAAGGCGCACATGGCCGCGAACCATAAAGACATGCGGATCGTGGATCTCATCTACCTCGTTCCTTTCCGTTCGACGCGCCTGCCCACCCGTCCTGCTTGTTCTTTGACGCGCATTGCTCTCGATTGGTTCTGTCCGGTGAACACCTTGCAAACCGCATGCGGGGTGGCGGGGCAGGGCGCGCTCCTATCCGTGCACCGCGCCCTGCCCGTGCTCATGCCGCCATCCCTGGGGGAATTAATCTGCAATCCTCCCGCCAACGGCGCAATTCCCACTGATTCAAAGAAGTTGAGGAAAATCCAGGATGGGCAGGGTGCTTGGGCCGAGTAGTTTTTACGCGCCCCGGGAAATATTGGAGGCGGATTCGGCCTCCGCGCTAATCGTGTCGTGGCGGTCCATTTTATTTATTGCACAGAGTTTAACCGCCGGGCGGGCGGTTTGGCGCGCAAGTTGCGTTTCCGGGGGCGTGGGCTTCAGTTTCGTCAGGTAAGTGGGAAGGTTCGGCAAATCCCGGTTCGGGGTTGCAACAAAAACTTCCAGGAAGCACGGTGGGAGGATGGTCCTCCGCGCCGAGGCTTTGGCTGAAGCCTGCTTAAGATATTCCATTGAAATATGGAGGACGTGATGTTGAAAACCGTAAAGTCTCTCGCGATCGTGTTTTGTGTGGGTCTGTTCCTGTGCGCATCGGGCGCCCGCGCAGACCAGATGAACAAGAGAACCATCTTCACCTTCAGCGCGCCGGTGCGGGTTGGGGATACCACTCTCCCCGCCGGAACCTACACCTTCAAGCTGATGGACCTGGGCTATGGCTCGGACAAAAGCGTCGTGGAAATCTACAATCAGGACGAAACGCATTTGATTACCACCATCATGGCGATGCCGGCCTACCGCGTGGAGCCGACCGGCGATACGGTGGTCAAATTTGCGGAAACCAACGACGGAACGGAGACGTCGGGGAATGTTCCCGACAGCGGCATTCCGCTTAAACAGTGGTTTTACCCTGGGGATAACTACGGAGAGGAATTCCCGGTCACGCCCGTGGAGGTAGCGGCGGTGGAACCGGAGCCCTCGCCCGCGCCGGCACCCGAACCTACGCCTGCATCTCCCACGGCTGCTGCGCCGGCCCCCGCTCCCGCGCCCGTAACTGCGGCTCCCGAGGAACCGCAGGAAGCTGCTCCTGCCCCTTCCGCACCCACGGAGCAGACGGCTCCTGCTGAGGAACAATCCGCGCCCCAGCAGTTGCCGCAAACCGCCAGTCAACTACCCCTGGTGGGCCTGATCGGGATTATCTGCCTGGCCGCCGGAGCTTCCCTTCGCATCTTTCTGAAGGTCTCGGCGTAAGCGGCTTCACGATTTTGACGCCTGGCGTCCTGCGTGGCGCCAGGCGCACTTTCTTAACCCCGGCTTGATGGCACAGCCAAGCTCATCCCTCGGAGGGGATCAATGTTCAGACGCGGCGATTCCGGTACAGGGACAATTCCACAATTAGCGGCTCTCACTCTTCTGATTTCCCTCACCATCTTTTCCAGTCCGGGGCGCGGCAATCCTCCCCCTTCTTCCGACCCTGGCGATTACCGGATCTCCGTCAACGTCGGACTGGTCGTCCTGCCGGTGATCGTGACCGACCGCCAGGGGAAAGCCGTATCGGGTTTGGAGGCGGACAGTTTCCAGGTGTTTGAAGACGGCCGCCCTCAGCAAATCGCCCTATTCGAGGCCGAAGACGTGCCAGTGACGGTGGGACTGGTCATCGACAACAGCGGCAGCATGCGGGCCCGGCAGCCGGAGGTGATCGCGGCCGCCGGGGAGTTTGCCCGTTCCAGCAACCCTAACGATGAGATGTTCGTGGTGAAATTCAATCAGCGCGTATCCCTGGGGCTGCCCAAGGGCATGGCTTTTACGCACGACCTTCAACAGCTCCTGAACGCCGTTTCCCGGACGCCCGCGGCGGGCAATACCGCCCTCTACGACGGCTTGGCGGTGGCCCTCCGGCATGCCGGCGCCGGGACGGCGAGCCGCAAGGCGCTGATCCTCATCAGCGATGGTGATGACAATGCCAGCCGCCTGAGCTACCAGGCGCTGCTGAAGCGCGCCGAGGCGTCCAACGTCCAGATTTACACCCTCGGTGTGTTCGACCAGATGTACTCCGGAAACCATTCGGGCCGGGTGCTGAAGCGCCTGGCCAAGGTCACGGGGGGCAAGGCGTATTTCCCCGAGTCGGCCGCTCAAATCCCTGCGATCTGCCAGCAGATTGCCCGCGACCTGCGGCATCAGTACACCCTGGGTTACCATCCCAGCAACCCCGGTCTGGCCGGCGCCTACCACGCCATCCGCGTCACGGCCCGGGGGGAAGGAGACCGCACGCTGCGGGTCTACACGCGGGCGGGTTATGTCATGCCGCCGGAACCCCAGGGCGCCGCGCCCCTGCCCGCCAAGGGATCGTTATGAACAGCCCACTCGACCCGCGCAAATCTCGCTCGTCCATTGGCGAATATCCCCTGACGGGAGATCCCCGGCGCGCGGGTGTAACCCTCCGGAGCGTGACGGCGGCCGCCCGGTCGGCGCCTGCGCATGCCTCCCGCCCCCGGTCAAGATCGCTCCTCAAATTTTGTCAATACCTCTGCCTGCTGCTTGCCGTGGCTTGCTTGGGCGATGTGGCGTTCGACTACGCCCACGCCAAAATCACGCAGTCCTATCAGAGCTGGCGGTTCGATCGCGACGTGATGCTTAACCGCGCCCGGTCCCTTCTCCCGGCGCCCGTGCGGAGGGGCGGCAATCCAGCCCCTGCCCCCCCCTCATTGCCCGAAGGCTCACTGGTTGGACGGATGGAAATACCCAGCGTTGGCATATCCGTAATGGTGCTGGAGGGTGATGACGATGGCATTCTGGCGAAGGCGGCGGGGCACATTCCCGCCAGCGCCCTCCCCGGCGCGTCCGGAAACGTGGCCATTGCCGGTCATCGCGACACGTTCTTCCGCGCCCTCCGCCAAATCCGCAAGGATGATGAAATCACCTTCACTACGGTCCAGGGAACTTATCACTATCAAGTGGCTTCGTTGGGCGAAGTGGAACCGCAGGACGTTCAAGTTCTCAAGCCTACCGATCACCCCACGCTGACTTTGATCACTTGCTACCCGTTCAATTACATTGGGCCAGGCGCCCCAGCGCTTCGTGGTCCGGGCATCGGAAATCGGCCCCGCTCAGGCGAGTGCGCTGGCCCCCACCGTTGCCGAGGCGCGGCCGGCCCTGGATTCAAGCCCCGCCCGGCGCGCGCGGTCTTCCCGCCGCCATAAAGCAATCCGCCTGATGGCATCCCGCGCCACTACCGCGCCCCCTGCCCGCCCCGTGGAGGCGAGCCTGGTTTCTTCTCTCCCTCCGTCTGCATCACCCCCGGCGCTTCCTGCCCCTCATCCGGTCCTACGCGCGGCGGTGATGGAGAGTTCGGCGCTCACCCCGGCAAGGGCTCAGGCTGAACCGGATGACCCGCCCGCCGGGACAAGGTCTGCCTCGCACAACAAGTTCGGAAGGGTGCGCGGCTGGCTCCAGTCCATCCCCCGCCATCTCCGAATCGATCACCCTGACGCCAACCCCGCAGAGACAAACTGAGTGGTAGCACAGGCACTGTCCTTAAAATCCTGTGGGTCTGAGGTCGCGTCTCCTCTGTAGCTGCTCTCTGGGTCCGGAGTCCGGGGTCCGAAGCTGAAGGGACCCACGGGGAATTCCAGCAAGTACGTTCGTACTGTAGATACTTACTTCCAAACATGGTAAATGAGTGACTCTCGCCGTGGTAAGAGCAAACGACGAGAGGTCAAGGCTTCTGCCCCACTCGAACTTTGGGTCGGGGCATAGGTTTGCGGTCCTTTGATCCGGCAGAAAACTGGAAGTCGCAGGCATTTTCGCAGGGCGGTGGCTTAGCGTGGCTCGTCAAATTCCTTGGAGGCCGGTGGCCCTCTCGGCGGGGGTGGTGGGCGTCACCCTCTGGCGTGTTCCCTTCACGGATTTGCGGGCGGCCTTCGGCAATCTGGATCGCGGCAGCTTGTTTCTGGCCTTCTTCTGCATTCTCGCGCTGATGGTGCTCCGCGCCTACAAATGGCACTACATGATGTCCGCCGTAGGCAATTTCCGCATTCAGCCATCGCTGCGGACATTGCTGGGAGGCTGCGTACTGGGACTGATCACTCCGGGCAGGGTGGGAGAGTTGGGTCGTTGTATCTTCGTCAGGAAACTCGAGCGCGCGCAGGTGGGGATCTTGACGCTGCTCGACCGGGCTTTGGATTTTTGGGCGCTGGTCACACTGGTCGGGGCCAGTCTTTTCCTCCTCGTCCCCAGCCGGCGGCCATCTTTGGGCTGGCGTTATGGATTGCCCTGGTTCCGGGGGTGCTCGGTTTCCCCGGCCTCCTGGCCCATCTCTCCAAAAGGGTGCAGAAACTGCGCCATTTTCACGGACCCCTGGCAGAAGTAGCCTCCGTCCTGCCGCCCATCCAGATGCCCAGGTATGCCCTGATGGCCTTGGCCGCGATGTGGTTGGAACTTTCATCGTTCTTCTTCCTTCTAAGCGCTTTGTCTCCCATTGGCTTCGCAACCGCCGTGGCCACTTACCCTTATATCGCGCTGGCGGGCGACCTGCCGTTTTCCTTCGGGGGCGTGGGCGTTCGCGAAGGGGTATCAGCCCTCCTCCTCTCCTCGTACGCCGTACCCCCAGGCGCTGCCGTGGATGCGGCGTTGCTTTGGTTTGTTCTGGGGATCTTCTTCCCGGCAGTGCTCGGCCTCGCCTGGCTGGTCGTCGATAAGCTAAAATACTTTGCCCGCTATCCCGGCGACAAAGCGCTCAATCCCGACCTCACTTAGAAATCACGGTACGCTGCCCACCCTCTGCCCAAGGCCACGGGGAGCGTATATAAGACCCAAGGCTTTCCTGGCGCATTGCTGCCTTAGTGGTGGAAGCGAGGGTAGCGCAGACGCAAGCGCACTTTGCTTTCGTCTGCGGCTTTTGACATTTGGATTGAATACACCGGTGAGAGCCGCAGAGGAGGGCAACCACCGCCCACCTCTTCGCTACCCGTACCTTTTGGCTACCTGCTAAACACTGGCATCGGCCCTACTGCTCGGGGCGGTCCTGTACTGTTTGACATTAAACGCGATACGTTATAAACTGCAGGGTGTGATCAGATCCTTCCGGGGTGGCGAGACGGAGCGGCTGTTTCATCGCGAGCCCAGTCGGAAGTTCCGCGCTATCGAACGTTCGGCGCTGCGCAAGCTTGACATGCTCGACGCTGCGAATGATCTTCGAATTCTCAGCGGCCTTCCGGGCAATCGGCTGGAGCGGCTGCGCGGGGACCGCGAGGGGCAGTATAGCATTCGGATCAACGACCAGTGGCGGATCTGTTTTACCTGGCGGGAGGGCGACGCTTACGAAGTTGAAATCACGGACTACCACTAGGAGGACAGGATGCCCAGGAAACTGAAGCCCGTACATCCGGGCGAAATTCTCCGCGAGGAGTTTATGAAGCCGCTCGGCCTCAGCATGAACAAGCTGGCGCTGGACTTGCGTGTGCCCGTCACCCGCATCGCGGAGATTGTCCACGAGCGGCGTGCCATTTCCGCCGATTCCGCCCTGCGCCTGGGGCGCTACTTCAACAACCCACCGGTTTTCTGGATGAACCTCCAGGTTCGCTATGACCTCGAGGTCGCGGAAGACGAGTTGGCGCACCGGATCGTGCGCGACGTCCAGCCCCTCGAAACCGCATCCCTTTAGGCGTCTGCTTGAATCTTGAATTTTGAATCGGTCATCATTTTCCCCTGACACCTGGCACCTGACACCTTGGGGCGACGCCGCCGCTGCCGCCAACCTTGAGTCAAGGTTAGGCATCCGGGAGGGAAAGACCACGAACAGAAAGGGTCGCCGCGGCGACTCCGTGGCTACCCGCCTCGTTGATCCAACACCATCACAAAAGTAAGACTGATAAGGATTGACTTACGTTCACGAAAAGCGTAGGATGTTGAGCATGGCAGGTGCTTCATGAAGATTGAAACCAGTGTGGTCACGACCAAGGGACAACTTGTTATTCCCGCCCGGCTGCGGCGGCGATTCGGGATCAAGAAGGGGACGCGGGTGACCTTTGTCGAGGATGCCGGGCGCATCATCGTTCAACCCGTCACTCACGAATTCATCCGCGAGCTGCGCGGATCGCTGCCCGGGGAGCGGTCCGCGCTGGCCGCCCTGCTGGCGGAGCGCAAGCGCGAGCGCACCTTATGAAGACCTACGTCTTGGACGCCAGTGCCCTCATGACTTTTTTCGAGAACCGCGCGGGGGCCGACAAGGTCGAAAAACTTCTGGTGGACGCGGTCAACGCCGGGCGCCCGCTTGCCATGTCGGTGGTCAACTGGGGTGAGGTTTACTACGCCATCTGGCGCGCCCACGGAGAGAAGGCCGCCACCGCCAAGCTGCAAGCCATCGCGCAGCTTCCCATCCAGGTTTCTGGTGTGGACATGGAACTGGCCAGGCAGGCCGCAAGCCTCAAAGCTCAATACAATCTTCCCTACGCCGACTGCTTCGCCGCCGCCCTCGCCCAGGCCCGGAAGGCGACATTATTCACAGCTGACAAGGATTTCGAGCGCGTCGAGTCCCTCATTAAGATCGTGTGGTTCTGAGGCTTCGACAGCTAGAAGATTGGGGGTCGAATGGAAGAAAGCCATATAAAGGAATTATGCCTCTCTCTCATTACTGCAGACAGCGAAGAAAAGGTCATCGACCTATTAAGGGAAGCTCGTTATTGGGACCATCCCGCGGTCTGGCGTTTCTATGGCGATCGTGAAACAAATTTCAATACGATTGGGAATCAGCAGAGCCGCCCGGACGCAGCATTAGTGGAAAAGCTGGTAAATTCCGTTGATGCCCGACTGATGAATGAATGCTTTGTAAGGGGATTAGATCCCGAAGGTGCAGAGGCGCCTCAGAGCGTTCGCGAGGGCGTAGCATTATTTTTCGAACATAATTCCAATCCCAGTAGCACTATTGCCGGACGCATTAGCGATTGGTCTGACCCCAAACGTAGAGAAGTTGGTCGTGGAATCACGCTGGCCGCCACCGGATTTATGCCGCGCGAAGGGAACCCTTGCTTCACGATTTCTGATTGTGGCGAAGGCCAGACCCCTGGGAAAATGCCTCTCACGCTCCTTTCCCTGGACAGGTCCAATAAACTTCGTGTCCCTTTCGTCCAAGGCAAGTTCAATATGGGTGGCACGGGGGTCTTGCAGTTCTGCGGTCGCCATAACCTTCAGCTCATAGTGAGTAGGCGCAATCCCTCAATTCTCGCAAAAGTGGGATTTGAGCAGGATTCCGATTCAGATTGGAGTTTCAGTGTCGTGCGCCGCGAAGACCCAGGGGCAGGACGTAGAACCTCAGCCTACACCTATCTTGCGCCCCTGAACGCTGATCGCAGTCCTGGCCGGGGCAGCGTGCTGCGATTTTCAGCCGAAAAGATGCAAATTTTCCCTGATGGTCGTGAAGCCTACGCAAGGGAATCAAGTTGGGGTACTTTAATCAAGCTCTACGAGTATTCTGCTGCCGGCTACAGAAGCCACATTTTAATGAAGGATGGACTGTTAAGACGAGTTGACCTTCTATTGCCAGAAGTAGCGCTCCCGATCAGATTCTATGAGTGCAGGTCCGGCTACAAGGGACACGGCGGCAGCCCGGAAAACACACTCACAGGGCTCGGCGTTCGGCTCAATGACGATAGGAATGAGAACTTAGAGCTTGGCTTCCCTTCTTCGTGTCCAATGAGCGCTGGTGGTGAACACATGACGGCCACCGTATACGCATTCAAAAGGGATCGTGCGGACACCTATCGGCAAAACGAGGGCGTCATATTTATCCTGAACGGGCAAACCCATGGGCATCTTACGACGGACTTCTTCCGCCGTAGGAATGTTGGGCTTAGCTATCTTGCCGACTCTGTCCTTGTGACTGTTGACTGCAGCAGATTCAGCGGACGAGCCCGCGAAGATCTTTTCATGAACAGTCGCGACCGGTTGCGCGCACCAGAGCTTCGGCATCAGATTGAAAGCGCGTTAGAGGACGTGTTGAGGCACCACGAGGGATTGAGGGAGTTGAGGGAGCGAAGGAGACGCGAGGAGATTGAATCGAAGCTTGCTGATTCTAAACCTCTCGAGGATGTACTGAAATCGGTTCTCGAACATTCCCCGACTTTGGCGAAACTCTTCCTCCTTGGCGCACGGGCAACAAACCCATTTAAGACTTCTCAAGTCCAACAGACAGTTAAACAATTCAAAGGCGAACCATTCCCGACCTACTTCAAATTCAAAGGGAGGGACTATGGCGCTGAATTGGAGCGTGAGTGTCATATCAACATGCGATTCCGTATTGGATTTGAAACTGATGCGGCCAACGATTACTTTAGTCGTGAAATTGATCCGGGCGAGTTCGCACTTCATCTTGTTCTAGGTGGGGTCAACGCCGCGGTGCCAGATTACTCCCTCAACCTGCAAAACGGGGTTGCGACATTGAGTGCGAAGCTGCCAGAGGGGTCTAGCGTGGCCGATACTTTGACGTATCTCGCCGTTGTTACGGATTGTTCAAGGACCGAACCATTCCAGAACCGATTCGTAGTTCGCGTGAAAGAGGAGGCTGAGGGTGGAGGAAATCGAGGGAAGAGACGCACGCCTCCTGGCGAAAAAGAAGGGAGCGACCGCGAAATTCCATCGGGAATCACCCTGCCGAAAATCATAGAGGTCCACGAGATGGATTGGAACAAACATACACCGGCATTCGATCAATATACCGCACTTCGAATCAGGCACGCCGGGGAAGCCCAAGAACCCGGGACAAGTGAGAATGAAGATGGCCCGAATGTGTACGATTTTTTCGTAAATGTGGATAACCTCTACCTCAAGAGCGAACTTAAGACAGGTGCAGAAGAGGTTCAGCTCAAGAGAGCACGGTTCATTAATGGGCTAGCGCTTGTGGGCCTTGCCGTTCTTTACGATGAGGAACAAAGGAAGACCAAATCCGAGAGGGAAGATGATTCTCCCGATGCAGGGGTGGAAGAACCAAACATAGAAGATCGCATTGAGAGGTTTTCGAGGGCGATGGCGCCAGTTCTGCTCCCCATGATCGAATCTCTGGCTACGCTTGAAGCAGAAATGACGGCAAGCGCTGGCGCCACCGGAGATGCTGTATGACGCGCATTTCAGTCATGCCAAACGGTGGAAAAGGACAACCTCATTACTCCCCATTGTCCGGCCTCTTTGGTCGGCATACCACTTTCGATGAGGAACTGTTCGCCAAATGCGAAAGTCCGCAGATTTAATGATCGAAGGGAATCTCACCTCCTGGAACCCAGCCCGATTCATTAGGTCCAGATACTTGGGCAGTTGCCACGACGGCTTTGAGAACGCCACCAACTGCACCAGCATTGTCCTCGTGTCCGAAACTCGGGCGAGGGAATGGTACCCCGCGCACATATTTTCATAGTACGGGGCTAGATTTTGAGCTTTTCGGTCCCCGGATGTATAGTACGATGCGCCATTTCCGTCTGGGCTATCTATAATCCAAAAGGGTGCCGGCGTCTCCCTGCGCCCTTGGATCTGCCATCGGTGGTAAAGGACGTGGACACCAGGGTATGGCGGTGATGTTAGGATTAGCTTCGGCGGGAATTTACCTGTCAGGGCAGGATCCGATTCCACCCCGATAACAGACCTGGTTAAGCAATGCGCGGGGGCATTGGTCTCGCCAACGTTATTCTTGTAATTGGCAACAGTCCGAAGGTAATCGCGTGCTCCCTCGATCATTTCGCTCAGGAATTCTACGAGCCGTTGTCGAAACTGCCTCGCAGACGGGACTGTCGTTCGACAGTCTAATGCCCATTGTGCTGTTCTGAGCAGCGCACATCGCGCAAATTGCTGTTGCTTTTGGTTGCGCAAATCCTTGACGCTTTCAAGGGCCAGTTCTAGCGTTTTTCGGATTGGCCAAGTCGATCGGCCGCTGATGTTCCGCTGATAGCCATCCTCCGCCCATTCGGTTGCGCGAACTGGTGGATTACGCAAGTTTAAGGCGGGTAGCATAGACTCTGCCCACTGGCGTACCTCCGCAAGATCATTTTCGGGCAGAGGCGTTGTCTTCACTCTAGTTACAAACACTGCAAGCGGATTGATATCCGTTCCCGCCCCTATTCGTCCCATGGCAGAGGCCTCCACGAGGGTGGTCCCGCCTCCCATGAAAGGATCGAATACAGTTTCACCACGATTGCTAAATGCGAGGATGACAGCCTTAGCAAATGCAGGAGAGAACCTGGCGGGATAGCGATAGAAATTGTGCGTCAGGCCGGACACGTGTTCAGAGGATTGAGCAGCTCTGAGGACGTTTTCCAACTGCTCCGGCTCTAGCGCTTTGCCCGCTTCGTCGGTCTGGGTTTGTGTGACTTGACCCACGAATCAACCTCCTCCCGGTCGAATCGCCAGCTCCGCCCCACCTTATATCCACGGAGCCTCCTAGCGACCACGAGCTTGTAAAGCGTAGACTTTGGCTTCTTCAGGTACGACGCCAAATCTTCAATTGTCAACCAGTCGACCATGAATATTCCAGAATTGACGACAAACAGCAACATATGGACAGTAACGGCAAACAATGAGAAAGTCAATGCCTCGCCGTCAGGTACGCATATGAGCGTAGCCCCGCCAGCGCCTATCCGTCCGTGGGCATTTTGCAAGGGCGAGCGGGGAAGACGGAGTCCGAGGCCAGAGTCCAAAAAGGCAGTAGCAGTGGGCAGTAGGCAGTAAACAGTAGGCAGTAGACGGTAGGCGGTGGACGGTAGACAGGTCAGCCCAGGGATCAGCGAAAAGCCTTGCAAATTAGTTCCCGTTATGGGAACATGCGCTGAGGGAGAAATGTGCACGTCATCAGTTACAAGGCGATTCGAGAGTTCAAAGCGACGCATCCTGATGCGGGCCCGGGCTTGGACAATTGGTATCGCGTTTCCGCCAGTTGCAAGTGGAAGAGCTTTGGAGAGGTGAGGCTAGTTTTTGCGAGTGCGGACTGGGTGAAGCCTTACGTGGTGTTTAATGTCGCCGGGAACAGATATCGCCTGATCGCCGAAATCAATTTCCGCAGCCAAACGCTTTTCATCCGGCACATTCTCACCCATCAGGAATACACGGAAGGAAAGTGGAAACTTTCATGAACATCCAGACTTTGAATCCGGTATCTTACGGCGAGCTCTTGGCCAAGGTGCAGCCTCACCCGATCAAGGACGAACGGGAATACGACCGCCTGGTTGCGGAGGTGGGACGGCTGATGGAGCGCGGGGGAGAAGGGCTTACTGCGGAAGAGGCCTCACTGCTCGAGATGATGGCGATTTTGATTGAGGCCTACGACCGCAAGCATTACCCCCTCGCGCCCTCTCCGCCTCACAAAATGTTGGCCTTCCTGCTGGAACAGCGAGGCATGGAACCCCATGATCTTTGGCCGGTATTAGGCTCGAAGAGCCGCGTCTCCGAAATATTGAGTGGCAAGCGCGCCATCAGCAAAGCGCACGCGAAAAAACTCGCTACCTTCTTCCATGTCCCGATCGACCTCTTGATTTAGATCAGCCGGGCCACGGATAGCGCCCTTCCGTCCGTGGGCATTTTTCAAGGCCGGGCGGGGAAGAGCGAGTCCGAGGCCAGAAGAACAGTGACAAGTGGCGAGTGACGAGTGACGAGTGACAAGTGACAAGAAGACAGGCCGACGTCCGGAGTCCGACGTTCGAAGGCGGAAAAACAGGAGTCAGGAGCCAGGAGTCAGGAGCCAGCGGGAAGCAACAGCCTTGTTGCTTCCATGGGCCACCGATCACAACCAACCTGTAGCTGGGCAGGGAGGCATTCGGCGGGCCACGGAGTCGCCGCGGCTGAAAGTCCGCCGATCTTAATGGGAGACGACCTCTTCTGTCCGGGGGCCTTTCGCCGATGGGCAACACACTATTTAGATTCGGGTTTTCCAGTAGCCGGGACGCCGATGGCCATGGGCAATGGCCAGGATTTGGATCGCCGAGGGTAGCTCGCGGTAGACCACCGCATAAGGGAATCGACGGAGTAGAAATTTTCGGGTGCCATGCGGCCCGGAGGGCCACCGCTCGGGCGCGGCCAAGATCCTGTCAATGGCGTGGCTGACTTCCTCGACGAATTGCGCAGCAGAGCGGGCACTGCGCTCGCGATACCAGCGTGCGGCCTTTTCAGCCTCTTCGACCGCAGCGGGATGGATAAGGAAAATCGGCCTTTCGCTCATTCGGCGGCGGAAGAGAGTTTCCGGCGGAACGTTTCCAGGGATACGGGTTTGACTTTGCCGGAATCGAGGTCTTCAATACGGCGGGCGATTTCCTCGCTCCAGGCGGCTTCCACGGCCTCGGGGTCGTCAGGGGGGCCATCCAGACTCTCCAGCAGAGAGCCGGCCAGTTCGGCGCGTTCTTCCTCACTCAGGGCAAGGGCACGCTTCAGCAATTCAGTGGCATCCTGCGTCATGGAATCATTATACGCCCTGTGTAAAGGTACGAGCCAGAGGTTAAAGGCGAGTCCAAGGTCCGAAGGTTGAAGAACAGGTGCCAGGTGCCGGGTGCCAGGTGTCAGAGGCGGGAAACGGGAAACGGGATACGGGACTCGGGGCACGGGGCGGAACTCGGGATCAGGAATTCGCGGTTCGGGGTTCCGGGGGGTGGGGGATCAGGTTCCAGCGGCAAAATGTCAGGCGTCAGGTGCCACGGGGCAGTGGGGAGAAGACAAGGGGGAGTTGGCCGGAGGAATTGGGCGGGGGTGGGCCGGGCTGCCGGGAAATATGACAAAAAGTCCCAAGCATGGCCGGACTCCACACCGCTTAACGCCGGGTATCACTCCCATTGTCAGCTTTATCCAGCATCGATTCGGGAGGGGGTGCCCTCAATTCAATATTCAAAATTCAAGATTCAAAATCGGCAACCGAAAATCGACAATCGAAAATCGGAAATTCCACCTTCGCCCAGAAATCCGAAATCCGCATCCCTAACCCCGAGTCCCGTATCCCGTGTCCCGTGTCCCGTGTCCCTAACCCCCAGCCCCCAACCCGTGCTCTCAATAGATCTCAAACCGTTCCTGGTGGACGGTGGGATCGCCTTTGATGATGACGTCCTTCTTGGTCATCGATTCAAGTTCAGAGACGAGGTTGCCCTCGCGCGACTTCAAGGCCTTGGCCACTTCCGGATTGACGCGCAGGGTTAGGACGTTGCCGTCGATTCCCTTGGCCATCTTGCGGGCTTCCGCCAGGATTTCGTTGCACACGGTATTGACGGATTTTACCCAGCCCGAACCGGTGCAATAATTGCACGGCACGCACAGGGTGCGCTCCAGCGACTGCTTGACGCGCTTGCGGGTGACCGCCACTAATCCAAAATCATTAAAGGAGATGACCTTGGTGGGAGCGCGGTCGGAGCGCAGGGCTTCTTCCAGAGCCTGCACCACCCTGGCGCGATTCTTGCGCTCGTCCATATCGATGAAGTCGATGACGATGATGCCGCCCAGGTCGCGCAGGCGCACCTGGCGCACGATCTCATTGACGGCATCCACGTTGGTCTTGACGATGGTGTCTTCCAGCCGGTTGGTCTTGCCCACATACTTGCCGGTGTTGACGTCCACGGCCACCAGCGCCTCGGTTTGATTGATGACGATGTAGCCGCCGGACTTCAGCCACACCTTGGGCTTGAGCGCCTTGTCAAGCTCGGCCTGAATGCCGAACTCCTCGTACAAGGGCGTGTCGCGGCTGTAGAGCTTCACCTTGCCCACGAGTGCGGGCTGGCAGCGGTTCACAAAATCCAGCACGCGCTCATAATCGATTTCGCTGTCCACGCGCACGCACTTGAAATCGGGCGTCAGCAGATCGCGCAGCAGGCGCTGGACGAGGTCGAGATCGCGATGGATCAGCGCCGGGGCCTTCAGGCAATCGTGTTTGGCGCGAATTTCCGCCCAGAGCGTGGAGAGAAACTTCAGATCGGCTTTGAACTCTTCTTCCGAACGGCCCTGGCCCGCGGTGCGGACAATGAATCCGCCCGTGAGCGCGCCCTTGTTTTCCAGGATGATGTTGCGCAGTCGCAGGCGCTCCTCTTCCGAAGCGATTTTGCGCGAGACGCCAATGTGGTCAATGGTGGGCATGTAGACCAGATATCGTCCGGGCAGGGCCACGTGCGAAGTGATGCGCGCTCCCTTGGTGCCCAGCGGCTCCTTGGCGATCTGCACCAGGATTTCCTGGCCTTCCTTCAGCACTTCGGCAATCTGCACGGGATGATGATTGCCGCCGGGACGCGACGACTCGCGCGGCTTGTCAAAACGGCGCGGGCCACGATCCCCACCGCCGCCCGGACCGCCCGGACCGCGACGGCCGCGGCGGCGGCGCGGAGCAAATCGCGGGCGCTGGTGCGGCTCGCGCAAAGTGTAGGTGCGGTCGCCCGGCGCTCCGGTGGCAGGAGCTTCTCCGGCGATGCCTTCCGGCGCCGCGGCCGGGGTCTCGCCCTCCGCTTCGGCGTTGACCTCGGAGGGCAGTTCACCCTCGGCAGGTTCACCTAGTTCGTTGTCAGCGCCGTCCGCGAACTCCTCACCTTCTTCTGCGATCTCCTCATCGCCTTCAGTTTCTTCTTCCAAACCGTTCAGCTCCGCCCGCTCCGAAGGGGATTCGGATGCGGTCTCGGCGGATTCCGATTGGGCTGCCACGGATTCGGGTGCGGGTTCGGCTGCCGGAATTTCCTTCGCCTCGGTTTCTACGATCGAAGGAGCGGCTGTTGCTTCCGGGGTGGAGGATGCCGCCGCTTGGTCGGCAAAAGATATGGGCGCAAGGGGGGCCTGCGCGACGGTTTCACTCTCGGCAACGGGTCCGCTGGGTTCAGCAGGATGCGGCTCGACCTCGGGAGTGGAGGCGCGCGTGGCGTCCGTCGTGGTGCTGACCGGCGCAACCTGACTGGGGGTGCTTTCACCAGCGCTGGAGGGAGCGGCGGAATAAATCGCGCCAGGGGTGAAGGGCGCGACCGCATCGGCCACCATGACCGTGTCTTCGTCGCGCGGTTGCTGGGGTTCTGTCTCGCGAGTGACTTCGGCCACGACTTCCGCTGGTGCGACTACGTTTTCAGGAACCGGGAGGGCCTCGGTGGACATTTCGATGGCTTCAATGGCCGCCGCCTCATCCTCGACGGACTCGCGGCCGACATCGGAGAAACCGTCATTGAACGGGGCCTCGTCAACCGGGGCAGACAGGCCATCCTGTGCCACATTCGAGGCGAGGTGTTCCGAAGACCCGGTTTCCGTATCTTCCGCTGGTGCCGGACCGGCATGGCGGTATTTGGCCAGAGACTCACCTGGCAGGATTTCAAACGTATGTGCTTCCGCTGGCGCTTCTTCGGCAGGAGCCGCGGGCGGGAAGCGGCGGTCACCCGGGCGATTCTCGCCGAAACCCGGGCGGTTCTCACCGAATTCGGGCCGGCCGCGATGCCGGCGGCGGCGTCCGCGCCGGTCAAAGGGGCGGCGGTCGTGCGATTCCCAGGGCGCCGAAGGCGCGGCAAAGGGAGCAGGTGTGGCAGGCGTGGCCCCCGGCACTGCGACAACTGCGGCAGGCGGCTCTATTGCGGGCGGTGCAATTTGAAGCGGCGCAACTTCCGCGGCAACGGGCGCCACCGGCTCCGCCGCCGGGGCGGCCGCGGGAGCCACGGGAGTGGAGGCGGCTGCGGCCGGGGCGGTAGTGGCGCCAGACTGTTGGGCCGTGAACTTGGTGGCGCGCGCTTCCGCTTCCTCGAAGACCTTGTCATATTCTTCCTGGTCTTCATAGAAAAAGTCGGAAACATAAAGGAAAGCGTCGCGTTCAAGGCCGATATCCACGAATGCGGACTGCATACCGGGCAACACGCGGCTGACCCTTCCTTTATAAATACCGCCCACCAGGCCGACGTCGGTATCCCGTTCGAAATACACCTCGACGAGCTGGTCGTCCTCCAACACGGCGACCTTCGTCTCGTGGGGAGACGAGGAAATATACATCTCCTTCGACATGGAAACTCCTTTTTCCGGAACGCCTGGGGATCAATCCGTCATCGCACGGAGATCAGCCAACGGCGTTCCTGGCCAGCCGGGCGTCCCGACGAGTCGGGTTGACCACTTGGGCCTCGGCCGGAAAAAATTCTGCGCCGGATGATCTCCAAGATGCGCTTTCAGGCGCGGAACTCATTGGAACCACCCGGTTCGAGACCGGCGGTGAAAACCAGACCGCCATTCGTTTAATCTACTGAGCCACTGGGCGGGAATGCCTGAACACCATCCCAGCGGACGAAAAGCCGACTTCAATTCACATATCGCCTGGCCCTCACGCTCATCGCCAATCCGAGGCCAAGGAACGTGAAGAGCAGGGAGGAGCCGCCTTGACTCATGAGCGGCAAGGGGACGCCGGTGATGGGAAGTATCCCAATCATCATCCCCGTGTTTAGAAGCACTTGAAAAAACAAAACTGACGCTAAACAGATCAAAAGGAAGGCCCCTGCACGGTCTGGAGCCATTTGCGCTCCATCCAACAGGCGCAAGAGCAGAGCAAAATACAACAACAGTACGAGCAGTGTCCCAACAAATCCCTGTTCTTCGGCGAAGGCGGCGAATATAGCGTCAGCGTGGGACACAGGGATGAATCCCAACCGACTCTGCGTACCATTCCCCAATCCTTTTCCCCAAAAGCCGCCCGAGCCGATCGCAATCTTGGTTTGGGTTACCTGGTAGCTGGAGGTCTGGGTGTGCTGCTTAGGGTGCACGAAAGTCATCAATCTCTCGCGCTGGTAGGGTCTGAGGAAGTGCCAACCCACGGGCAGGGCGAGGATTCCTAGGAGGCACAAAACGGCGATTTGTTGCCACCGAATCCCGGCGAAGAGAATGCCGACGGCCACAATCGGAACAAATGTCAATGCAGTGCCCAAATCGGGCTCCAGAGCCACAAGGACGGCCGGTATTCCAGCAAACGCCCCGAGCTTTACCAAGTCTCCCCAAGTGACCGCTTTGCTCCGCCGGTTGGCGAAGTAGGCTGCCACTACAAGTATTATAATCAACTTGGCGATTTCTGACACTTGGAAACTCATAGGCCCGAATTGCAGCCACCGGCGCGTTCCGGCAATGGAGTGGCCGGCCACCAGCAGTCCCGCGAGTAACAGCACACAAATAATATAGAGCCAGGGGGTCTGTTCGAGCACCAGATGGTAATCCAGCCGGCTTGCCGCCAGCGCCAAAACGCTGCAAATGATGATCCAATAGATCTGTTTCTTGAACTGGCCCGCCAGGGACGAATGCAGGGTGGTGCTATAGATTTCCACAACCCCGATGGCGGCGATGGCCAAAGCCAAAGCCAGCAAGAACCAGTCAATATCGCTCATCCGGAAACGTCTGGCCAATCCTTACCCCCTCATTACATCGTCGTAATTTCCTGCTCCATGAGCAAACATTTTTCGCCATTTGTGGCGTGGAGCGCGCCCCCATTCTTTGGGGTCTGCGGCTCTTCACATGCCCAAACCGCAAATCCACCCGGCCCACCCCCACCGCAATGGCATCGCAGCGGCGGTTCGCGAACCGGCCCTGTATCTACCCCCCTACTGTCGCCCCCCCGTCACCCGCAGTTGGCTCAAAACCCTTGCTTGAGTTTCCCTCTGATTTTCGGGAGGTTTGGGGCCCGTCTTCTTGTCGAAGTAGGCCTTGATGACCTCGCGGACGATGGGGACGGCCACGGCGGAATGTTCACCTCGCTGCACTAGCGCCGCCACCACGATCTCCGGCTTGTCAGCAGGTGCATAGCCCACAAACCAGGCGGTGCTCTTGTATTCGGAACTTTTCGCTGACTTTTCGAGTGTCTGGCTGACCACCTGGGCGGTTCCGGTTTTTCCGGAGATTTCGACTTCCGGGCAGCGCGCCGCGCCTCCCGTTCCCCCGCCCTCATTCACCACCGCCCACATGCCCGACTTCACCTCGGCAATGGTTTCTTCGCTGATGGAGAAGTCCTGTGGGGAAATGTCGGGGGGATCTTCGCCGAGCGCCCGCAACTGGTCCTGAAAAACTACGTGGGGGCGATGAAAGATTCCGCCCAGGGCGATGCCGCCATATGTATGCGCCAATTGAATGGGGGTGACGGAAACGGCGCCCTGGCCAATGGCCACCGAAATCGTTTCCCCCGCGTACCATTTGCGCTTGAAGACGCGCTGCACCCACTCCGGAGACGGGATTAAACCTGCCGCCTCGCCCGGCAAGTCGATGCCGGTTCGCGCCCCCAGCCCCAGGCCTTTGGCGAAGTATACAATCTTATCGATTCCCAGCATCTTCCCCACGGTGTAAAAGTAAACGTCGCAGGATTCGCGGATGGCTTTGTGGATGTTGACGGCGCCGTGGGCCCGGTGTTTTTCGAACACCCAGTCGTGGTAGAGATGTCCGTAAATGGTGACGGCGCCCGCGCAGTTCACGATGAAATCGGATTTGACGGTACCCGTCTCGAGCGCGGCGGCGGCCATCACGATCTTGAACGTCGAACCCGGCGCCAGTTGCGCCTGAATGGACTTGTTCATGAGCGGCTTCATGGGATCGTTCATGAGGTCGTTCCATTCCTTGGGATCGATGCGCTTGGCAAAGTCGTTGGGGTCAAAGGAGGGATGGCTGACCATGGCCAGAACCTCGCCGGTGCGCGGGTCGAGCGCCACCACCGCGCCCGCATGATCGCCCAGCGAGGCTTCGGCCGCCATTTCCAGGTCCAGGTCAATAGTCAGGCGCAGATCGTTTCCGGATTGCGCGTTGATGGTGTTGAGCACTCCCACTTCCTGCCCGCGGCTGTTCACCACCACCCGCCGCATGCCGTCGCGGCCGGAAAGGACCTTGTTGTACTCGCCTTCCACGCCAAACTTTCCCATCACATCGCCGGGCTTGTAGGACGAGCCCAGTTTGGCAATCATCTCCTCGGGAACTTCGCCCACATAACCGAGCATTGCCGCCGCCACCTGGCGCTTGGGATAGAGCCTCTGTTGCACCTGGATCAAATCAAGCTCGGGATATTCCACGCGATGGGATTCGAGGAAGGCAATGTCTTCAAGCGTGGCGGACTGCTTCAGCAGCACGGGTTGGAAGCGTGGCAGGCTGGCGGTGCGTTGCAGGGTGGCGCGCAGTTCCTCCGGGTCAATTTGCAAGCCCCGGGCGATTCCGGCCACCTGCTGGGGAGACAGCGGGGTAGGCGACTCGCGCAACAGGAGCACGCTGAAGGCCGGGAAGTTGTCCGCCAGCACGCGCCCGTCGCGGTCCAGTATGCGTCCGCGCGGGGCGATGATGGGAAGGTTGCGGATGCGGTTGCGCTCCGCCATTTCCATGTACTGCTGGTGTTGGCCAATCTGCAAGTGCCAATAGCCCATCAGCAAGCCTAGAAAAGTCAGGGCAATGGCATACTGAAGAAAGGCTATCTTCCACGCGGGAGGGCGTTCATCACTGGGAAATCGGACTTCCATTCCTGCTCAGGGTGCCGGGGCTGAAAAATAAGGAGCGACCTCAGCTTATTATTCAGGCTAATACGTGCGGAGCCGCGATTCACCTGCCGGGAATCGCACTTGCCCACTCCATGACCGTAACACACCCCGGGTTCAATGACAAGACGCGGAGAATCGGGGGATCGGGTGATGGGGAGATCAGAGTTCGCCTCCGTCCTCCAAGGCGCTGCGCGCATGCTTAAACCATGACCTGCCCTAAATGGGCGGGCGCGGTTGCCGCGCTTAAGTCGCAAAGAGATTTTTCAAGGCCGGGCGGCTGGAGGGACTGCTTCCAGCACCCGCTTGCGGACTTCCGAAGCCAGTCCTATGGCTTCCTGCGCCGTTTGGCGGTCGGGCCAGAACTCAAAGTCGTACCGTACCTCGACCGCATACGAACTGAGTTCAGTGAAATCCAGTCCAGCGAGTGGCCAGGCGGCAAGCGTTTCTCCCTGATGTTGCAACTCGTCCAAGTCATGAGTACGGTGAAAGGGTTGCCCGCAAAACGCCAACAAACCCTTCATGTACTTTTCGGCAGCTTGCTGGGCGTGAAAGCAGACGGTGTCGTACGGCCCATTACTTTCCACCATGATTTTGGCGGCGCTGAGATCGCTTTCCGCTTTGAGAAACCAGCCGCGCGCGAGTTCAAGTTTGTCGGGCATAAAGTGTTTTCCCCTCGCGCAGCGCAGTGGTGACGAAGGCGTTAGGAACACCCGACCAGGATTCGATTTCCTGCGGTGTCCACACCACCACATCCTTGGCCGGGAAGACGCCCACCAGCGCCCGCAGGTAACGCGCCGCCCGTTTATAGCGTGGCAACGCCGAATCCTCAACGATTAAGACGTCCAGATCGCTTTCTGGCCCTGCCTCCCCGCGCGCCTGCGATCCAAACAGAACGATTTTCAGCGGTGCGCCCGTTGCCAGGATGCGCCGTACGACCTCTTGCAGAGTCTCAGCCGTGACCGGGGGGTTGTCCAAGGATATGCTCATCTGTGATCTCCAAGCCACCATGCCACTCAGCATAGCATATCCGCGGGTCGTGCCGACATTCTGCTGCCACCATCCCTTCGGGGGTCATTGTAACAACGCCACGAAAGGCGGAAAGGCAGGTCGTTACCATCAACCGTGACTGCGCATCCCTACACTATGACCTGCCCTATTTTTGCGCCAGGGTGCGCACCGCCCGGCTAATGAAAAATGTCCCGATAAAGAAAGCCTTGACTCTCGATTTTTGGTAGAATGGACCTATGCGTGGATGGGTTGCCAGCACGCTGGTTCTGGCGGGTCTGCTGACGCCGTTGTGCCTGTTTGCCCAGCATCGCGGCGGGTCCCACGGGTTTGCCCCTTCTTCCGGTGGTTTTCGAAGCTTTCGCTCCGCCCCGCGCACGCCCATGATGCCCCGTCAGGCGAGGTCAGCCACCGGTGGCTCTTCTTTCCGAAGGTTTACGTTTCCGCGCACCACCGGCTCATCCCTGATCAATCCCGGCCAAGCGTCGTGTCTCCTGAACCCGTCATTCGCCGGTTCGTTCTATTGCCGGCAATACTTTTCCGGCCGCCCCGCGTGGGGCTATCAACCGGTTTATCCCGGCTGGCTCCCTTCCATGGGATACGATAGCGACCAGGAAGCCCCGCCCCCCGCTGCCGAACCGGAGCAAGACCCCCTTGCCGCACAGGTCGACAACTTAGCAGGGGAAGTCGAAATGATGCGTGAGCAGCAAGCGTGGCGCGATTCCCAGGGTGCTCCGCCCATGGCTGCCCAGCCGGAACAACCACCCCCGGCCACCCTCCTGGTTTACCGCGACGGCCACCAGGCGGAAGTGCAGAACTACGCCATCCTCGGCAAGACCCTCTGGATCTTTTCAGGACAGGGGACGCACCAGGTTCCGCTTGCCCAACTTGACCTGCCCGCCACCAAACTCGCCAACGAAGACCGTGGCGTCGATTTCACCGTGCCTAATCCGCAATAAGTCTTCAAAGCAAGTCCGCAGTTCTCAGTCTTCAGTTCTCAGTAAGGTTTCGCCCTGAAGGGCAGCGCCCTGACTTCAAATTGACACGCCCCGCGTTCATATCCCCGCCAATTTCGGTTACTGAGAATTGAAGACTGAGAACTGAAAACTGATGACTGAAGACTGAGAACTGAAGGCTCACTTCCATAATGCTATGATGTTCACGGATTCCTAAAGCGCGCTCGATGACCCGGTAGGTGGCGGCTCTGAGTACAGAAACAGTTTTGGAAAAACCCGCGTCGCGGCTCCCCGTGATGTTTCGCGCCTTGCGGCACCGCAATTACCGGCTGTTCTTCAGCGGCCAGATCATCTCATTGATTGGCACCTGGATGCAGTCGATTGCCCAGGCGTGGCTGGTCTACCGGCTCACCAAATCGGCGCTGCTGCTGGGGCTGGTGGGTTTCGCGGGACAGATCCCGGTTTTCCTCTTCGCCTCCCTGGGGGGAGTGTTCGCCGACCGTTACAGCCGCTATCGCACCGTCATTGCCACGCAAACCACCTCCATGGCGCTCGCCTTCGTGCTGGCGGCGCTGACCCTGCTGGGGCACATCCACGTGTGGGAAGTCATGGTGCTTGCGTCGATGCTGGGCGTGGTGAACGCGTTTGATATTCCGGCGCGCCAGGCGTTCATCGTGGAAATGGTGGTTCCCGAGGATCTGATCAACGCCATCGCGCTGAATTCCGCCATGTTCAACGGCGCCCGCATTCTGGGCCCCGCCATCGCCGGCATCACGGTGGCGGTCATCGGCGAAGGCTGGTGTTTCTTCTCCAACGGCGTGAGTTTCATTGCGGTCATCGTATGCCTGCTGCTCATGGTCGTCACCCCGCGCGAGCGCTCCGCGAACAGGACTTCCGGCCTGGAGAGCCTGCTGGAAGGTTTCCGCTTCGTCATGCACACCGCACCCATCCGCGCCCTGCTGCTTCTGCTCGGAGTGGTCAGCCTGACGGGCATGCCTTACGCGGTGCTGATGCCCGTCTTTGCGGACAAGATTCTGCATTCGGGCGCGCGCGGCCTGGGCTTGCTGATGGGTTCGACGGGTGTGGGAGCCCTCGCCGCCACTCTGGTGATCGCGGCGCGGCGCGAGGTGCAGGGCCTCGGCCGCTGGGTTAACTACGCCTCCACCGGTTTTGGCCTGAGCATCATCCTGTTTGCGTTCTCGCGTTCGCTGCCCCTTTCCATCGCCCTGCTCCTGCCCGCGGGGTTTTGCATGTTGATCCAGATGGCCAGCTCCAACACCCTCATTCAAACCATGGTGCCTGACGATTTGCGGGGCCGCGTGATGTCGGTCTACTCGATGATGTTCATGGGCATGGCCCCGTTCGGTGCGCTGATGGCGGGGACTATTGCCCACCGCGCCGGCGCGCCCCTCACCGTGGCACTCGGAGGCGCGGTGTGCATCCTCGGTTCGCTCGTGTTCGGATTGGCATGGTCGGGCCTGCGCGGCGAAGCCCACCAGCTCATCGTCGCCCAAGGCATGAGAAGCGGTGAACCCGCCGAAGAGATGAACGGCCAGGTGGATGCCCTCAGCGGCCGCAAACCCGGCTAGTGCCAAGTTGCGTTAATTAGCGATATGATCCCTGGCCCTCGGAAAGGCGCGAACTTCCGCAGTTGAGCACCAGTCCCGCATCGAGTCCCCGCCCCCAATTCCGAATCGTGAACAAGCCTTTTATTTTCAGATATTTGGTTGGATACGAGGAATTGCTTGTTTTTTAACTTGCCTGTTTTCAGTAAGTTGGTTGGCTTGTGGAAAACCTTGCGGTTTTTTTAGGATTTTGAGGCCCTAAAATCATCCTAACTCTTTTAGTATCAGAAAGTAATAGCGAATTTCCCGTAACTAGCTTTCTTTCAGTACTTTGGTTGGATAGTCCCTAATGTCGCTTATTTTCACCTTTGTTTTCAATACCTTGTTTGGAGCACTCTTCATTATTAACATCTTTTTGTATTTTTCATTCCCCACTTGATCTAGATCAAAAAACCCACCCTCTGCCCCCCTCTTCGGGAATCGTCCCACCGGTTTCCCAGGTCCAGAGCATGGCGCGCGCGCAGCTCCGCTGAGTAATTTCACGTAGGCCACTCCCTCCGATAAAGAGGCTAGCACCTTGAGGGCCATTTCTCATCGCCCGCGAGCATGGCCGCTCGCCTTGCGCACTAGGGTACGAAGCCCATTCCACCACCCCCCAAATTTAATTAGAATGTCCCGGGAACTTTTTGCGACCTTGCGACATTACCGGAGAGGAAGGCATTGAGTGATTCGCCGGCGGTGGATTCACCGGTGGATTCTGGTCGCTCATCGTCAATCACTCAATTCCAGCGTGGCGGACCGATGCTGACTGACGAACAGTTGATGCTCGAATTTCAACGCGGATCGAAAGAAGCCTTCACGGAACTTTACGCGCGTTATCGAGAACCGATTTACGGCTACTTCCGGCGCCGCTTGGCGGACGCTGCGCGCGCCGAAGAGCTTGCTCAGGAGACTTTTGTGGCCGTTCTGCGCGCTGTCGCGCATTACGAGCCGCGCGCTTTGTTCCGAACGTACCTTTACGGGATTGCCCTCCTGCAACTGGCGGCGGAGCGCCGGAGAAGCGCCCATCACGAATCCGGTATGGAGCCCGCTGCGGCTGATCCCCCCGCCCCCGGCAATACCGAGGCCGAGGTCACGGTTCGGCACGCTTTGGCGAAGCTCGCCTCAGATGAGCGGGAAGTTTTGATGCTGCGCGAGTACGAGCAGTTAAGCTATGCGGAAATCGCCGCCCTTCAGCACGTCCCCATCAATACCGTGCGCTCCCGGCTGTTTCGAGCCCGGCAGGCTCTGAAGGAACTGCTGGTGAGCCCGCGCGCGGCGGGGCAAGGGTAGCGCGGATCTGCTCTGTAGGTCCGCGGCTCGTTCCCTATGGGCAGGCAAAAAGCCGCGGACCTAAAAAGCAGGTCCGCGCTACATTTGCGCTTGATTGAGGTTAACGTCATGGCTAATTCCACGCATTTTATCGAGCAGGAAGAATTGATGGCATACCTCGATGGTGAACTCTCCGTTGAGCGCGCCGCGCGGGTGGCTGACCATCTTGAACAATGCGCCGAGTGCCGCACGCGGGCGGCGGAGTTTCGAACGCTCTCCCAGCGGCTCACTGAATGGCAAGTGGAACCGGCACCGTCGAGGCTCACCGAGCGCGTGGCCGGCGCGGCCTCGGTTGTGCAACTTAACCCGCAGGCCACGGTGACGCCGCTTCCCCCTCAACCCCGACGGAGGATCTTCGGATTGCCGCGCTGGGTGTGGGCCACGGCGGGTGCAGCGTGCCTTGGGTTGTTGATTGGCATGGTTACGATTCCGACCTATCAGCCCAAGCGTCTCATGGTCTTTCTCAACCCTTCCTCATCCCCGGCGTCGGAAGAAATAGCGACGACTCCCTCACCCGAGGGGGCCGCCCCTCCCACCGAAAGCACAGAGGAGCAACAGGACAAGTCTGCTGCGGGGGGAAGCGGCTCGGAAAGCCCGATCGTCACCGGTCCCATGATTGCCCGCACCGCTTCGCTGACGCTTCTGACCCGGGACTTTGAAAAGACGCGCGCCGGGCTGGAAGAAGTGGTGCGGCGCCACCACGGCTACGACGCGCAACTCACGGTGAGCAGCGAAACCGGCAGCGCCCGCAGGCTTACGGCCACGTTCAATGTTCCCGCCGACCAGTTGGACGCGGCGATTAGCGAAATCAAGCAGCTTGCCCACGTCCAGCAGGAATCGCAGGGCGGGGAAGAAGTCACCGAGCAGTATGTGGACTTGACGGCGCGCCTTTCCAACGCCCGCCGCACTGAAAAAACGCTTCTTGACCTGCTGGCCAATCGGACGGGCAAGCTCTCCGACGTCCTGGAAGTCGAGCAGGAGCTGGCCCGGGTGCGCGAACAGATCGAACGCATGGAAGCGGAATCGAAGAGTTTACAGAATCGCGTCAGCTTTGCGACCTTGCAAGTGGAATTGCACGAGGAGTACGAGGAAGAGCTGGAAATGACGCCCTCCCTGGGCAGGCGCCTGTGGAACGCGGTGGTGGAGGGCTTCCGTATGGCGGCGGACAGCGTGGTGGGCCTGGCGCTGTTCCTCTTGAACGTGGGGCCGTTCCTGCTGCTCTGGGCGCTGATCCTTTTCTGGCCGGCGCGCTATGTGTGGCGCCGGGTGCGCGCGGCGAGAGCACAGAAGTAAATCCTGCCTTCCTAAAGCGAAGCTGCGGCCGCGGTCGCAGGGAGGAAAAGATTCACCACGGAGACACAGAGGCTCACAGAGAAGAGCGCCACCGCACGCATCGGGTGCAGTAGATGTTGCGCGGTTGGGTTACCCACAGTTCTTCTCTGTGGCTGTTCTCTGTGAGCCTCTGTGTCTCTGTGTTGAAATCCTTGTTCCTCACCCAACAGCGTTGAGCAAGGTTTCTGCGAGTATTATCTTAGCGCTTATGTGCCTTGTGCCTGCCTTCCGCAAGGGCGCTTATAAGGGGCGCTTTTTCAGACGGCTGAGCCCAGAGGGCACGGCTCGCCGCACCCCGACCTGGGCACGGAGGGGGTTTTTATTTCTGGTAATACTTCGCGTTGAGCTCGGTAAAGCTGTTCCATTTTTCCGGCAGGTCATCCAAGGGGAAGATCGCAGAGACGGGGCACACCGGGACGCACGCGCCGCAGTCAATGCACTCCACCGGGTCGATGTAGAGCATGGGCACCTCGGCAAAGTTCGCCTCGTCCTTGCGCGGGTGGATGCAGTCGACCGGGCAAACGTCCACGCAGGCGGTGTCTTTGGTGTTGACGCAGGGTTCAGCGATGATATACGCCATGAAGCTTCCTCCAGAGGGTCTGGCAATTTTTCCGAATCTGTTCTGGCCCTCGTTGTTACAAGCATACGTTGCCGCCCCGCCCGGCGCGATGACTTAAGTCGTGCCTTTCCGCGGCGGTTTTGATAACCTGAAGATTCCGGGCTCCTGCTGATTCCTGTGATTGAGGTTGTGCCGCGCGCCATGCCTGCCGAGCTGAGGACGATGGTAATTACCGCATTGGACCCGGTGGAGACTCTGCGCCGGGTTTCGTTCTTCGCCGTATTGCCGCCTGACGAGTTGAAGATCCTCGCCGGGCATTGTGTGGTGCGGCGCATCGTGAAGGACGAAGTCCTGGTGGCCGAGGGCGACCCGTGCGAGGGCCTGTTTGTGGTGCAGTCGGGGACCATCAAACTTTTCAAGATGGCGGAAAACGGCCGCGAGCAGGTGCTGGTGATCGAACGGGCGGGCTCGACGGTGGGCGAAGTTTCGGTTTTCGATGGCGGAACCTTTCCGGCTTCCGCACTCGCCGCGGAGGATTCCACTCTGCTCTTTCTCCCCAAGCGCGAATTCCTGGAATTGTGCCAGCGGAATTCCGAGGTGGCGTTGGCGGTCATTCGCTCCCTCGCCTGGCGCTTCCGCTACCTCACCAGCCTGGTGGAAGAACTTTCCCTCAGGGAGGTCAGCCACCGACTGGCGCGTTTCCTGCGGGATCGGGCGCTGAAGCTGGGCGTGCGCACGCGGCGCGGCATCGAATTTCCCCTGGAGGAGACCAACCAGGAAATCGGCGCGGAAATAGGCACCGTGCGCGACCTTGTTTCGCGCAACCTCCGGCGCTTTGTGGACCGCGGCATTATTCGCCTGGAGCGGCGCAAGGTCATCGTGCTGGACATCGCCGAATTGGAAGCGCAGGTGGCCGGCGCCAAACGCGCTTCCGGCGGATAGCCCCGGGGCTCTGCTAAAATGCCATCCATGCCGGATTCACCAAACAAAGTTGGGCAAACGCTGGCGAAAGTCCCGCTCTTCTCCGGGCTGACGGAGAGCGAGTTGGGATTTCTCGCCCAGCGCACGGTGACCCGCCGGTACTCCGCGGGCGAGATGGTATTTGGCGAAGGCGAACCTTGCACGGGGCTTTATGTGGTGGAGTCCGGGAATGTCCGGATCTTCAAGAGTTCGGCGAGCGGACGCGAACAAGTGCTCAGCATTGACGGCCCGGGCGGTTCCATTGCGGAAATACCCGTTTTCGATGGTGGAAATTATCCGGCGTCGGCAGCCGCGATCGACGACCTCACCCTGCTTTTTGTGAGCAAGCAGGAATTTCAAGCCCTCTGCCTTGATCATCCCCAAGTACCCCTGAAGGTCTTACGGGTAGTGGGCGCGCGTCTTCGGCGCCTGGTGGGGATTATTGAAGAGCTGTCCTTCACCACCGTGCGCCACCGGCTTGCTTCCTATCTCCTGCGCCTTGCCCAAAAGAGCGGCAAGCGCAGCGCGGCGGGTGTGGAAGTTGTACTCCCCATGACCAACCAGGAATTGGCCGCGCAAATTGGCACGGTTCGCGAACTGGTATCGCGGAATCTCTCGCGTTTGCAGGCCGAGGGAATGCTGAAGATCGATGGCCGCACCGTCCTGATCTGCAACCAGAAGGCTCTCGAAGAAGAAAACGACTCAGCGGAGTGAGTTCCCTTACCGAGCGCGGGAATCGAAACTCGAAATTCGAAACTCGAAACCCGAAATTCGAAACTCGAAATTTGCTGCACTGTCCCAAGTTTGATCCTTTCCTGACCCTTGGCCCCTGGCGCCTTACACCTTTTTGATGGCCGTGACAAAAGTCATCGGCACGTCTGCACCGCTCCCCTAACATCAATCCATCAGGCGCGCCAAAGGGCATGGACCCTGGCGCGTGAGGAGGAAGCGATGAACGTGACGATGGAAAAAACGGTACGGGAATTGGCCCTGGAAAGACCAGGCGCCGCGCGGGTTTTTGAAAAGCTGGGCATTGACTATTGCTGCGGCGGCAAGCAGACACTCGGACAGGCTTGCCAAGCGGCCGGTGTGCCCGTCGACCGAGTGCTCGAAGCGCTCGAAGTGGCCCGGTATTCAGGCCCTGATGCCGCCAAAGGCCGCGATTGGCAAACGGGGTCGCTCGCGGATCTTATCTCTCACATCAAGAATACTCACCACAAGTACACTCGGGAAGAGACTGCCCGGCTCGGTCCCCTCTTTGACAAAGTTTGTTCGGTTCACGGAAACAACCATCCCGAACTTCTCGACCTTCGCGAGACTTTCCGGGGCTTGGCCCGGGAACTGACCACCCACCTGATGAAGGAGGAGATGGTTCTCTTCCCCTACATCGAAAGGATGGAGGAATCCGTTCTCCAGAAGGAACCCATCCTGCCGCCGCCCTTCGGCACCGTACAGAATCCGGTGGCGATGATGGAGCATGAGCACGATTCCGCCGGCAACGCCTTGCGCGCCCTGCGGGCGGCCAGCAACGGGTACACCGCTCCCGCGGATGGCTGCGTGAGCTATCAGACCCTTTATAAAACTCTGGCGGAATTGGAGGCGGATCTGCATCAGCACATCCACCTTGAGAACAACATTCTGTTCCCCCGGGCGATTGCGCTCGAGAGCGCGAATTGACAACGCGAGAATTCAACACAGAGGCACAGAGGGCACGGAGGCACGTCTCGCAGGGGCGCCCCTACGAGACGCCTTATTAGGGGCACCCGAAGAATTCCGGAATGAATGGATTTGATGGCCTGCCACCGGTGGGATTATAATATATCGCTTTGTGATATATCCCCCGGGCGACCCAGACGACAATTTTCTTTTGAAAGGTATCGAAGCATGGCTTACAAAAAACTGTGGATTGCTTTTGGCCTGGTACTAGTTGTCTCCTTTGCGGTTTTGGGCGGGGTGGGGATCAAGGTTTTGAGGAGCGCCCCTCCCATCCCTTCTCAAGTCGTCACCACGGAGGGGCAAGTTCTATTTGATGGAAGAACCATCCAGGACGGGCAGGGGGCGTGGCAGTCGATTGGGGGGCAGGAAATCGGCACGATCTGGGGGCATGGCTCCTACGTGGCGCCGGACTGGAGCGCGGACTGGCTGCACCGCGAGTGCACCTTCATTCTCGACCACTGGGCAAAAGAGTCGGGCGCCGAGAACTATGCCGCCCTGAATATCGAGCAGCAAGCAGCCCTGAGGGCGCGATTGCAGGAGATGATCCGGCACAACACCTACGATCCGGCGACGGGGAAAATCACCGTCGACCCCGTGCGCGCCGCGGCCTTTAACGAACTTTACGGCCACTACAGTGACGTCTTCACGCGCGGGCGGGATCAATATGCGATCCAGCCCAACGCTTTGAGCGATCCCCAAAAGCTGCGGGCCATGAGCGCGTTTTTCTGGTGGACGGCCTGGGCCGCTTCCACCAATCGTCCCGGCCGCGATGTTAGCTATACCCAGAATTGGCCGCATGAACCGCTGATTGGAAATCAGCCCACGGGCGGCGCCGTGGTGTGGAGCGTCATCAGCTTTGTCCTGTTGCTGGCGGGCGTGGGCGGCATGGTCTGGTACTTTGGCTCGCAGCCCCGCACCGTGGCGGATGAACTTCTGCCGGAAAACGACCCGCTGCTGGGCCTCCGTCCCACACCCTCGCAGCGCGCCACCATCAAGTTTTTCTTTGTGGTGGCGGCGCTTTGGGTGGTGCAGGTGGGCCTCGGCGCGATTACCGCGCATTACGGAGTGGAAGGCTCCGGTTTTTATGGCATTCCCCTCGACCGCTGGCTGCCCTACAGCGTGACGCGCACCTGGCACTTACAGATCGGGATTTTCTGGATCGCCACGGCGTGGCTGGCCACCGGCCTCTACATCGCTCCCGCCGTCAGCGAGAGGGAGCCCAAAGGTCAGCGGCTGGGGGTGAACGTACTTTTTACGGCGCTCATCTTTGTCGTGGTGGGATCGCTCGCCGGGGAATGGCTGAGCATTGAGCACAAACTCGGCAACCTCTGGTTCTGGTTGGGGACGCAGGGCTATGAGTATGTGGACCTGGGGCGGGTCTGGCAAATCCTGCTGTTCGGCGGGCTGGTATTCTGGCTGTGGCTGATGTGGCGCGCGCTAAAGCCGGCGCTGGCCAGGAAAGATCAAAGCCACTCCCTCCTGCTCATGTTTCTGATCGCGAGCATCGCCATCCCCTTGTTTTACGCGGCGGGACTGATGTACGGCCAGCGCAGCAACCTGGTGACCGCCGAATATTGGCGCTGGTGGGTGGTGCATCTTTGGGTGGAGGGCTTCTTTGAAGTTTTTGCCACGGTGGTCATCGCCTTCCTGCTCACGCGCCTGAAACTGCTCTCCGTGCCCACCGCCACGCGGGCGGTAATGTTTTCAACCGTCGTCTTTCTCTCCGGCGGCATCATCGGAACCTTCCACCATTTGTATTTCGCCGGAACGCCGAACATCGTGCTGGGGCTCGGCGCCGTGTTCAGCGGGTTGGAAGTGGTTCCCCTGGTGCTGATCGGCTTTGAGGCGTGGGAAAATATCCGCCTGGCGCGCTCCCGCCAGCAGCACATCTGGGTGGCCGCCTACAAATGGCCCATCTACTTTTTTGTGGCGGTGGCGTTCTGGAATTTCGTGGGGGCAGGGTTGTTCGGCTTCTTCATCAACCCTCCCATCGCCCTTTACTACATGCAGGGCCTGAATACCACGGCCGTGCATGCCCATACGGCGCTTTTCGGGGTGTACGGGATGCTGGGCCTGGGCCTGATGCTCTTCTGCCTGCGCGCCCTGCGGCCGGGAAGGGCATGGAAAAACGCGCCGCTCGCGTTCTCATTCTGGGCCATCAACATTGGCCTGGCGCTGATGGTGCTGATCAGCGTGCTTCCCATCGGCCTCATGCAGGCGTGGGCGTCGGTGGAATACGGCACCTGGTACGCCCGCTCGGCGGAATTTCTCCACTCCCCCGGAATGGATCAGCTTCGCTGGTTGCGCATGATCGGCGACAGCATCTTTGCCCTCGGCGCGCTGGTGCTGGGCTGGTTCATCCTGGGATTGGTGACCGGCCATTCCTACGACAAAGAAGGTTACGTCCGGGAAGGCGAATGGGAAGTGCGACCGGACAAGGACAAATCGCACCTACCGGCGGCGTAATCATCTTCAGCCGAGCAGGCATTGTTTCGTAGGGGCGCCCCTCGTGGGCGCCCTTGCGTCGGCCATGCTGACGCAAACGCGACGTGACACGGGCATCCTGCCCGTGCTCGGGCATGGCCGGGACGGCCATCGCACTTCTTTGGTTGCGGCTATGCCGTGCGGTGTTGCTCCACTCCCCAAATTTCTCTGCCCCTCAACCAGAAAAAACCTACCAGAAAAAACCGGGCGCGCCAACCCTCTGATGGGTGTATTCTGCGGTGCGCCTGGGAGCTATGTGGACCGGGATAGCTTGTAGGGGCGCTCTCTGGGCGCCGCGCGGCGGTCAGAGACCGCCGCTACAGGGTAACGCGCAGAAAGGCGCGCATCGCCCAGGCTGAGGGGGAAGAATGGACCGCAGATCCGCAATCAAGCACGTCGTGGGCTCGCTCGGCGCTTGGAAGCTGCTGGACTCCAGCGCGGCCGCCAGCCCGTCCGCGCCGTCAGGGGCCTACCACATTCAGTCTTCCAAAATTACTGCATCTATTAATAAGCAGGGTGAAATTACCGGATTGGTGCTCAGCCCTGCGCCGGGCAGGCACCTTCCCATCGTGGTGCAGGGACGAACGATCCTCGCTGATTGTACGGTCGGCAACGTCAGCGCCAACAAGCTTGCCGACGGAGGCGTGGAATTTACGAAGACTTTGACTCATGCCGGCGACGGCCAGTCGTGCCGGCTCACCGAGCGTTTTCTTCCCGGCGAAGCGGGCAGTCTGCGCTGGGAACTGGAGATTCTTGGCGATGGGCCGCCCTGGAGCGCCCCCATTGAGACGCATCTTACCTGGCCCGTCACGGCCGAAACAACGTTCTGGACCACCTGGGGTGACAGCCGCCCGGAAAATTCCCCCGGCTGGAACGACCCGCTGATTCCGGCGAGTTTCGCCGCGCGCTCCCTTCACTATGGCGCGAAGGACGTCATGGAGAGTCAAGGTTTCAGCGTCCCCATCGCCACCGTGCTTGACGCCGCGAATGACGCGGGGTTGAGCCTATGCCTTGATCCGGGAGACAACGTCATCGAATTGGACCTCAACACTACTCCTGAGGGCGAAATAGTATTTGCCCGCAGCAACAACCGCATCAGCAAGGACCGGCCGGTGCGCTTCGCCATGGATTTGGTGGCCCATGCCGCGGACTGGCGCGCGGGCCTGGGGTGGATGGTCGAGCGCTACCCCGACCAGTTCAATCCGCCCAATCCTCTCACCTACCAGATCGCCGGCAATGCTGCCTACGCCGAGTACGAAGGAAAAGAGCTGGATGCGTACAAGTTTTTCTCAATGGGGTTCCGGGTCAACTGGAAGGCGAGTTTCGACTTTTACACCATGGGATTGTTCCTGCCGCTCGAGGGCGACGACGTGGAATACGCCTGCCCCCGCATCAATGAGGCCACGGACGAGTTTCCCACTTCGGTGGCCCATTTGCGCGAATACTCGGAGCAGATGCGAAAGTCGGGATTTTATGTTCTGAATTATTTTAACGTAGGTGAGTTCGGGCACCTCATTAAGAAGGATCCTCCTGGACCGCCGCGCAAGGCCAAGGACGACGCCGACTTGTGGCGCGACGCCAATGATTTCGCCTGGTACGTCATCCCCGACGCGCTCTTGTACAGCGAGGATGGCAAGCTGCTGCACGGCGGCCAGGGGGACGTGCTGGTGGATATCGGCGAGCCGGTCTACCAGCGGGTAATGCTCGACCAGGCGAAGCGGCACATCGAAAAGTTTCCTGCCAGCGCCGGCCTTGCCATCGATGAGATGCAGTTCAACCGGCGGTATAACTTCCGGCGCGATGACGGCTTGACCTGGAAGAATGGCAAGCCTGCCCGCGCCCTGGTGAACTCGTGGAAGGATTGGATGAGTCAACTTGGGCCGCTCATGGTCAAGGCCAACAAGGTCATTTACTCCAATCCCCTCTACCGGCGCATGGACCTGATGACGCACCTCGATGGGTTTTATGACGAGTTCGCGTTTGTACCCTACAGCCTGAACACCAATATTTTTCTGGCCCTGCGCAAGCCTTTCCTTTCCTGGACCATCAACATCTACGACCCCAACCCCGACGCCTACTTCCAGCGGCATCTGTACCTGGGGGCGAACGTCACCGTTCCCTATCCGATGGACAACCACGAGATCATGCCGTCGGGAGTCAAGATCGACCGGTGGTTTGTTGAATATGGGCCGCTGTTTGACGTCCTCCAGGGCCGCACCTGGGTGCTTCACCCCCATGCCATCGAGGTGGAGGAAAATAAGGCCAAGGCCAACCTTTTCGGAGTTCCCGGCGGGTATCTGGCCATGGTGACCTTTGGCGGGGAGAATTCGAACGTCAATGTAACCCTGCGGGGCCTTGAAAAATTGCCCGGCCAGAATGGATTTCTCATTGAATCCATCGGCCCGGGCGAAGTCGAGTGGTCATCGCTTGCCGGATCGGAAAGGGGCGACGTGATCGCTTTGAACGTCCCCCTCGAGCGGGGCTGCGCGGCCGTCAAGCTTTCCAACTTCTGGATCAAACCGGAGAAGCACTATTTCCTTAAGGAGCACACCATCACTTTGGGAACGACCCTGGCCGGGGTCGAAATTCGTTATAGTTTGGATGGAAAGGAGCCGGGTATCGACTCTCTTGCCGGTTCGCAGCCCTTCACGGTGAGCGCGACCACTTTGCTCAAGGCGGCAGCTTTTAAAGATGGTTCGCGAATCGGCCCGGTGCTGGTGGCGGAATGCGTAAAAACCCTGCCTCCCGCTCCCTGGATCGACCCCTTTAATGGCACATTTAAGGATCTGCTTGATGTCACACTCAGCCATGGGTATCCGATCGAGGGAGCGGAAATCCGCTATACCGTGGACGGCGGGGAAGTGACGTGGCAATCCCCCCTTTATTCCACACCCTTTGAAATCTCGAGCACCACCACGCTGCGCACCAGGACTTTCATTCCGGGACTTGAGCCCAGCGTTTCGGCAAGCCACGTCTACTCGAAATTGCCGCCGCCTGCTCCCCCTCCCGACGTTTATCTCACCGACTTGACACCGACCAAATCGAGCTTCGTGAGCCACTACACGATGAAGAAGGACCGGTCGCTGGCGGGCACGGAACTCTCTCTCGCGGGGCAGAAGTTTGCACGCGGGGTGGGAAGCGTTTCACCTTCCACGCTGATCTACCAGCTTGATCCGACTTATGAAGCATTCGTCGCCACCGTGGGGATCGATGATTCCGTGCTGACCCTGCCGCGCAAGAGCCCCTATACGGAGATGGCCTCGTTCCACGTCTATGCCCGCAATGAACGCGAGGAATTGCTCCTCTATGAAACGCCCATGCTGGTTCCGGGGGAGTCGTGGCCCATCAATGTCAAGATTCCCATCCAAAGCCAGGAGATTCGCCTGGTGGCGAAAGGCGGCATGGATTGGGAGTTTGTGAACTGGTCAAATGCGGGGTTCATCCTCGACCACACCAATCAGGGAGAAGAGTTATTGCGGGAGATCGGCAAGGCAGTGACGAATGACAAGTGACAAGACATAGGAGTAGGGGCACCCCTCGTGGGTGCCCTTAAATTCCGGGATTAATCCCGGAATGAGAAGGGCAGGCACAAGGCCTGCCCCTACGTGGCCGCCGGATTCTCGGCACAGGAAGCCCCGGGTGCTCAGCGCCCCAGCCTCCGCTTTTATCTTGACAAAGGCTAGCTGTGTCGGTATACTTAAAAGGCAAGTTGGTGCCCTGGGACGAAAAGTCGGTGTCAATGTCGCGCCTGAAATGCTCCCGCCCCCGCCCATCGTGGCGGTTGATTCACTCCTTAAACAGACACGAAGTCACAAGCGGGGAGCTCCCATGAAAAAAAGATGTTAATCATGACGTTCGAAGCCGGAATGTATATGCAAACAAACAAAAACATGACATTTTTACCGACGAAAAGTCGGACATTTACGGCAATATGAAGCCCATTTTGCGCGAAATTACGGATTGGGAAGGACAAACTGCCCCCAACTGCGGTCTCGGAGCCTGTTTTTTGGGGGATTTTGCCAGCCCGCCAACCTGCGCTAGCGGCGCCGCCGCGTGGCGCCATATTCTAATTGGAGAGTCCCAGTGAAAAGAAAATTTCTTTCCTTGTTCATGGCAGCGCCCATGCTGGCCCTGGTTGCACCGTACTTTTTCAACTCAGCAGGGATGGGGAAGCCCGCGCCCCAGGCCCTCGCAACGGCATACCTGCATAATCTCACGATAACTTCGAAGTTCATTACGAGTGACTTCACTCCCGACGGTGACCTATCCAAAAAGGTTTGGCGGCACGCGCCGCGCGTGAAATATGATTTCGAGGTGCGGGCCTTGAGATCGTTCCCCGATTCGGAAACGCAGGTGGCGAGCGTGTGGACGCCCGACTACCTTTACCTGGGATACCGGTGCAAATATCGTGAGCTCAATGTCTACCAGGGCGAGGACATTGCCAAGGAGCGCTTTGGCCTCTGGATTAAAGACACCGCGGAAGCTTTCATCAATCCCCAGCCGGAGCGGATCAATCACTACTACGAATTTGAGGTGGCGCCCAACAACCAGTGGGTGGATCTGGAAATCGACGTCACCAAGAAATATATGGGCAATGTCCACTGGGACTCGAACTTTGAGCACGCCGTCAAAGTCGACGCGAAGCATCATGTGTGGACAGCAGAGATGAAGATTCCGGTAAAATCCATGGGGGCGAAACCGCTTCAACCGGGCATGGAGTGGCGCCTGAATCTCTACCGCCTGGACGGCCCCGGGGATGATTCCCAGCGCCGCTTCCTTGCTTGGAGCCCCCTGCCGGAGGGGACGAATCGGTCCTTTCACCAACCGGCGTCGTTTGGGATTATTAAGTTTGTGCAGTAGGTCCCGGACTGAAAACTGAGAACTGACAACTGACAACTGACGACTGACAACTACCAACTGAACTCGGAGATTACCCATGGACAGACGGACTTTTAACAAACTCATCACCGCCGGCGGCATTGCGGGGTTCGGGCAGGGCGTGAAGCTGAACGCCCAGGAGGGTTCAGCCATCACCCTCCCGAAGCGGGAAGTGAAATGGCCCACCGAAACCCTGCGGCGCCTGTTGGTGGATACGCACGTGCCCGACTGGGATAGTCTGATGGCGAACTTCGACGCCGCCGATTATGTCAGCACCATCGCCAAGGGCAATTTCCAGGCTTTGATGCAATACGCCAACTCGCACGTGGGCTATTGCCTGTGGCGCACCCAGCTTGGCCAGATGCATGCGGGCATGAAGGGGCGGGACTACTTCGGCGAGGTCATGGCCGAATGCCATCGCCACGGCTTGCAGCGGCTGGCTTACTACAGCCTGATTTTTGACGGCTGGGCCTATCAGGAGCATCCGGACTGGCGCATTGTGCCGGAAAACGGCGACGACCCCATCATGTTCAGCCGCATGGGCAAGGTGTGTCCCAATTCTCCCTATCGCGACCACGCGCTCGCCTGCCTGCGCGAGTTGGTGAAGAATTACGACTTCGAGGGCATCTTCCTCGACATGACCTTCTGGCCCACCGTTTGTTATTGCGCCCATTGCGCGGCACGCTTCCGGCGTGAGCACCAGGCCGAGCCGCCCCGCACGGTGAACTGGCACGACCCGCTGTGGCGGACCTTCCAGAAAGCGCGTGAACAGTGGATGCTGGAATTCGCCAAAGCTGTGACCCAGGCGATCAAAGAGACGCGCCCCATTTCCGCCTATCACCAGTTCGGCACCGCCTTCTCGCCCTGGCGATACGGCGTGTCGCTGGAGCAGCGCGAGGCTTCGGACTTCTGTGCGGGAGACTTTGACGGCGAGCCCGCCAAGTTCTCACTGATCTGCAAAACTTTTCAAAGCCTCACCATGAACCGGCCCTTTGAATTCATGCGGGCGCGCACCGAGACCCTGAATGACTTTGAAACCACCCTGCCGTATGAACAACTCCTGATCGAGACGCTCTTCCCCACCATCCATTCCTCCGCCTCCCTGATGATCGACGCCATCAAGCCGGACGGCACCCTGAACCACCGCGCCTATGATTTCATGGGCCAGGTGAACGCCCAGCACGATCCCTATGAGCGCTTCCTGGGCGGCGACATGCTTGCCGATGTGGCCATCTACTACGACAAGAACTCGATGTACGACCCGCAGGAAAATGGAATGTCCGCGGCGGACGCGGCTCCCAGCGAAGGCTACGGTGGAATCACGAAGAAGGCCTTCCAACCGTTCAACCGGCCTGATCCTCCCCATATCGAAGCGGTGCTGGGGGCGACGCGCATTCTGCGCGAAGCGCACATTCCCTTCGGCGTGGTGACCAACGCGACGCTCGATCAATTGAGCCAATACCGCGCCGTGATGCTTCCCAGCGTGCTGGAGTTGACGGCGGAACAGGGTGAACGTTTCCGCCAGTTCGTCGAGGGCGGGGGAGTGCTCTATGCCAGCGGGCCGTCAGCGCTCGACCGCTTGGACGAAATCGACGCGCGGTTGTCGGATGTCCTGGGCGTGCACTACGTCAAGCCATTCGGCGACGTGCAGTCCTACCTGACGCCCACCGATGCGGAACTGCTGAAGGTTGCATGGCCGCAGGAAAACATCACCTATCCCGGCCCCCTGGTGCAGGCGCAAGCCCTTCCGGGCGCGCAAGTCCTGGCGCGGTCAACTCTCCCGATGGTGCCGGCGCGCGAGGGGTATACGATCGGAACCCGATTTGCCCAGATTTGGAGCAATCCGCCGGCGCTGACCCCGGGGAGCGATCCGGGGATTGTGATTAACTCATACGGCAAAGGCAAAACCGTTTGGGTGGCGGCGCCCATTGAGTCGAGGACGGAAGCGGTGTACGCGCGGATTATTACCCACTTGCTTCACCGCGTTCTGCCTCCGCCCTATCATTTCGAAGTGGATACGCATCGCGCGGTCGAGATGACGCTGTTCCAACAAGCGGAGAAGCGGAAAATGCTGGTGAGCCTGCTCAACGCCCAAACACAGCTTCCTACCATTCCCGTGGGAGCAACGGTGCGCGTCCTCCTGCCCGCCGAGCGCAAGCCTAGACGCGTGGTGCAATTGCCCGACCAGAAGGAAGTGGCCTTTACACAGGCGGGCGCTTACGTGCAGTTCGCCGTGCCATCCTTCAAAATCCTGGCCATGGCGGTGGTGGAATATGATTGAATTCGGTGGATTCCTACGAGCGCGTTGGCTAAAATCATCGGCGGGGAATCCTCAGGATATTGTGAGTCGTAGGGGCAGGCCTCGTGCCTGCCCTCCATAAGGGCGCCCACAAGGGGCGCCCCTACGACACGCACCATTTGGTTGTCAACGAATCAATGTATTATAGCCGTATTATATGGAGTTTAATATGACTGAAAACGCCGCGACCCGAAAAAAACTGACCTTGAGCCAACGGGAAATAGAGACCTACCACGAAGAAGGCCTGGTTATTCCCGATTATAAGCTGCCCCCCGCGAGACTCGCCCGGCTGCGCGAAGGCCTGGAGCAGTTGATCAAAGACAACCCGAATGTCCGGACGGAAAAGTTGATCAGCGCTCATCTCAGCGACTATTCCAACGAAGGGGTTCGCGGCAACAGGGTTTTCCTCGAATTTGCGAGTGATCCCGACATACTGGATCTGGCGGAGTGCCTCATCGGTCCCGACATGATCCTTTGGGGCGCGCAAGTCTTCTGCAAGCCGCCGGGCGATGGGATGGAAGTTCCCTGGCATCAAGACGGTCAATACTGGCCCATCCGCCCACTCGCCACCTGCACGGTCTGGGTGGCGATTGATGACGTAACCCGCGAAAACGGCGCCATGCGTTACATTCCGGGTTCTCACAAGGGAGGAATTTACCGCCATTTCACCGACCCGAATGACGCCCTGGTGCTTCACCAGGTCATGGCGCCCGGCCAGATGGATGAGTCGAAAGCCAAGGACGATGAGCTCGAGGCCGGCCAGGTTTCCCTGCACGACGTTTATCTCATTCACGGCTCTCCCGCCAATCGGTCAACCAAAAGGCGAGCCGGCTTGGCCCTGCGCTATATGCCCACGACCTCGCATTTTGATCGGTCGATTCCGAGCGACGGCGCTGCTGACTTCCCCCGGCGCCCCATCTTCCTGGTGCGGGGCGTGGATCGTTGCGGGAAGAATGAATACCGGATTGAGCGTCCCGGCGGCCCCGCGGCGTAGGGGCGGTTCGCGAACCGCCCTTACGCTTGCCGTCTCGCGAAAAAGTGCTTGACGGCAATTCGACCCTTGCTTAGTATCAATAACCGTATGCCGAAAAACCTTGCTCAACGTTGTTGTCGCCCTGCCTCCCTGGCAGGCTGTTGTTGTTGGCTATGTATCTAGCCGACCTGGTGAACGTTGAGCAGGAACAATCCCCCATACTTCGGTAGAGTTTCTCCTGTTTCATCTCTCGTCGCATAGGTCGGCCTCAGCCGGCAACCCGCCATGCAGCCGACGGGCGTGCCTTTCTGCAACCCACAATTATCAATGGGCTTGCTGCCTCATCATGGGGTGGCGAGCCGCCAGGGCTTACCAGTAATGCAGGTCAAAGGGAGCCGCCGGTCAGCCGGATACCCCTGCACCTCTACAGGAGAGAGCAATGAGACGAGGCCGCTTTGATTTGAAGAATACCTCTGTGGTTTCAGTGTGGAGTCGATCCAACGCCGGCGCCGGGCGGCGTCGCGTTGGCCAGTTCTTGATTTACTTGTCGGTCCTTTTATTGGCGATGTTTTTGGCGGCGCCACAGGTTCGCGCCCAAGGCGAGGCCGCCATTTCCGGCCATGTTGCTGATGCGACGGGCAGCGCCATCCCACAAGCCACTGTCAAGATCACCAACACGGAGAAGGGCGCGGTTCGCACTACCGTCACGGACGACGCGGGAAGATTTGAAGCGCCTTTGCTCGATGTGGGCGCCTACGAGGTTTCCGCGGAAAAGGCGGGCTTCAGCACGGCGCGGCAGAGTGTCACGCTGGTGGTGGGACAACGCGCCGATCTGCGAATGACGCTCGCCGTTGCCGGGATCCACCAGGCGATTCAAGTGGAAGCGGTCCCGTTCGCTCCCGACGTCAGCACCGCCGACGTATCGGGACTGGTCAATGCGCGCCAGGTGAAGGAATTGCCTTTGAACGGCCGGAGCTACGACCAGCTTCTCACCCTGAATCCGGGCGTCATCAACTACACCTCACAGCGGGCCGGTGGCATCGGCACATCGAACTCCGTGGTCGGCAACATGTTCGCGGTATCGGGCCGCCGTCCGCAGGAAAATCTCTACCTTCTGAATGGGGTGGAATTCACCGGCGCCTCCGAGGTCAACAACACCCCGGGAGGAACGAGCGGCCAATTGCTGGGAGTGGACGCCGTGCAGGAATTTGCCGTCGTCAAGGACACCTATGGCGCCGAGTATGGGAAACGCCCCGGCGCCCAGATCAATATCGTCACCGCCTCCGGCTCGAACCAATTGCACGGCAACGCCTATGAGTTCATCCGCAACAGCCCGCTCGACGCCCGGAACTTTTTCGATCAGGGTCAAATCCCCAACTTCGAACGGAATGAGTTCGGCGGCTCGCTGGGCGGTCCGGTGAAGAAGGACAAGACCTTCCTGTTCGCAAACTATGAAGGCTTTCGCCAGGTTCTGGGCCTTAGTGATGTGACGCTAGTGCCGGACGCGACCTCACAGGCCGGTGCCGTCTCGAGCATCCAACCGTTACTGGGCCTATGGCCACAGGCGAACGGGCCGGAACTGCTCACCTCGACGGGCGCCTACAGCGGAATCGCCAAGGCCTACAGCAATCCGCTCCAGCACATCCGCGAGGATTTTGGAACGGTGCGCTTGGACCAGACCCTTTCCGATAAAGACTCGTTCGCGGGGGTTTACACCGTGGATGATAGCGGCGCCCATTCGCCCACCAGCAATCCGTTAAGCATCACCGATGTGTTCCTGCGCGAGCAGGTGGCGAGCCTGAGTGAGACCCACGTCTTTTCCACCAACATTCTCAACAAGGCGACATTCGGCTTTTCCCGAGGCGGGTTCTATTTCAACAGCGGAGTTGACGGGCCTGCTTCTGACGTGCCGGCCGGTTGGGTGAATCCCGGCCAGCCCGTGGGCGCCGTCGTCGTGGGCGGCGGCACCACGCTGAACGGCGCGTCGCAACTGACCAACGGGGGCACCAACGCGGGAAGCAACCTTTCGGCAGCGCGCAACCTCTTCACGATCACAGATCAGGTCAGCCTCACGCATGGCGCCCACTTGATCAGCGTGGGCGCGTGGTTCGAGCGGGTGCAATCCAATAGCAGTTTGTTGAATGACCAGTACGGGCAGGCATCGTTTTCCAACCTGGCCGGTTTCCTGGCCGGCACGGTGAGCACATGGACGTACGCGCCTTCCCATACGCCGCTCGGCTGGCGGTCGCTGGAAGGCGCCTATTTTGCCGAGGACGCGATCAAGCTGCGGCCGGGCCTGGAACTTCGCCTGGGTTTCCGCGGCGAGTTTACCAATGGTTGGAACGAGGCAAAAGGGCGCGCTGCAAATTATGTGTTGGGCTCCGATGGAGTGCTTGCCACCCAGCCGGTAATTGGCAACTCCGTGTTTTCCGTGAATAACGCCAAATTCCTTCCCTCGCCCCGGGCGAGTGTGGCGTGGGCGCCCTTTGCGTCCAAGAAGACCGTCATTCGGGTGGGCGGCGGACTCTATTACGCGCTGAACGACGCCCTGGATTACCGCCTGGATCAGGTCGCACCCTTCAATACGGTCTATGCGGCCAAGGGTATCGCGTTTTCGAGCATCGCTCCCGGGGCGGTATATTCGGGAGCTAAAATCGTGCCGAGCGGTGTGCAGCCGAACCTTCAGACCCCGACGGTTGAATCGTATACCTTCCGGATCGAGCAGTACCTTGCTTCCAACACCACGCTCAGCGTTGGCTACATTGGCTCCCACGCCTACCACGAGCTTCTCTCGGTCGATGCCAACGTTCCGGTCCCGACGATTTGCCCCGCCTCGCCGTGCCCCGCAAGCTACGGGGCCGGAACCTGGTACAATGCGCCGAACACCTCGCTGGCCAATCCTGCGCTGACCAATTCCACGCACTGGTTCTCGGAGGGCGTCAGCTCCTACAACGGTCTGGAAGTGGACGTGAACCACCGCGCGAGCCACGGCCTGCAATTTCGCGGGGTCTATACCTATGCCAAGACGCTCGACAACGGCGACAGCTTGAATACCAGCGTTGCCACCAATTCTCCGGCGTTTGCTTCCAACCCCCTGGAGCCGGGCTGGGACTACGGCCGGGCGTCATTTGACATCCGCAACTCCGCGGTGATCAATGCGACTTATGATCTGCCGTTTGGGGAAGGCAAGGCGTTTCACGGCAGTCCGTGGGTGGATCGGCTGGCCGGCAACTGGCAACTCAGCGGAATTGAGACGCTGCAATCCGGCTTGCCCTTCACCCCGCAGCTTTCCTATAACCCGGCGAATGACGGTGACAGCCGCAATCCGATCAGGCCCTCTTGGAACCCCAATTTTGCGGGGCCGGTGATTGAAGGCGGGCCCGATCAGTACTTCAATCCCGCCGCCTTCATCCAGCCCCTCGCCGGCACGTATGGCAACGTGGGCCGCGACATACTTCAGGGAGCGGGACTCGCCACCACGGATGTGTCCCTGGCCAGGAAATTTGCGATTTCCGAGCGGGTCCATGTGCAGTTTCGCGCTGAGTTCTTCAACTTGTTTAATCGCGCCAATTTCAATACGCCGAATCCGGTGGTGTACACCTCGGCAACCAGCGGGCCTTCGCCCACGGCTGGGGTGATTACCTCCACGGCAACTACCTCGCGGCAGGTTCAATTCGGTGCGAAGTTGCTGTTCTAAGCTGGCTAGTGATACTTGGCGCGGCCGAACATGGCGAGGCCGATCACGTAGGTCAGGCACACAGCGGGGACCATCATCGCCACGCGCATCCCAATGTGATCCGCGAGCCACCCCTGCAAGGGAGGAACCGCCGCCGCGGCAATGTAGGAGGTGCACAAGAGGCCGGAAATGGTCCCCTGATACTTGTCGAAACTGTTGATGGTGGCGGTGTAGATCAGCGGATAGACCACGGAAATGAAGAATCCGCAGGCGGCAAAGCCAATCACGGTGAGCCGGACGGAGCCAAACGTTGCGACCAGTAAACACACGAGCGTCATGACTACGCAGAGGCGCAAAACCCGGACGGTGCCGAATCGCTTCAACGCCGAGCCTCCCACCACCCGTCCGACTCCGGTCATTCCCAAAAACAGGGCGTAGACGAAGGCCGGCAGGCTTGGAAACACGCGCCCCAGGAAGGTGGTGGCGCCGGCACTCGATACCGCTGCGGGCACGCCGTGCACATCTTCGAAGAATTTGGGAATCCAGAAATAGATGCCGATTTCCGCCATCGAATAAAGATAAACGCCCAAACCGTAGGTGATGAGGATGGGGTCGCGGAGCAACTTGCCGATTTGCTCCAGATGGATTCCTTCCGCATTCACGGCGCGGGGAGGGAAAGTGGAGAGAGCGAGAAAGCCCAGGAGCACCACGCAGACGGCGGCGAACCCGACATAAAAAGTCTGCCAAGGATGTCCCGTTCCGCGAAGGTAAGCCAGGAGAAATATTCCCAGGAAGCCGGCGAAGGTGCAGCCGGCGACGGCAAAGGTCAAATTGCGATGGTAGTTTTCCGGAGCATCCAGTTGCTGGATCATGGGGCTGCCGCTGGTTTGCAGCATGGTCACACCGGTGCCGATGGCAAAGATCATGGTGAGGATCACCGGGTAGTGGTGTGACCGGGACACCATGAAGCATCCCAGAGCCATCAGCCCCACGCCCGCCAGAATCACCCGCCGGGCTCCCAGGCGATCCGCCAGCAGGCCACTGGGCATGGCGAACAATGCCACGGCAAGAAAGGTCGAGGTACCAATCAGACCCGCCGCAAAACGGGTGAGGTGAAATTCGGAGATGATATCGGGAGTGATGGTTCCCACCACGCCGGTCAATCCAAAGGTGAAATAAGCGAAATACATCACCCAAAGCAGGGGGGCAGGGCGTGAGGGCGGCGCCGGAACCAGACTCAGGCCCGGATTGCGGGGGGATTCTGTCACCGGTTCGAGCGGGAGCGGGCGGACGGCTTGGCGGTTTTTCATATCGGGATTCTGCCGAAGGCGATCTCCTTTTGGCGCCAGCGTTGCCGCACTTCTTATGACGACGTGCCGGCAGGGGAGCCGGCGGTATTCAATACCCGCACCCCCTGGTCGCGAAGCCAGCTTACCCAACGATCAAGCTTCGATTGATCAAGCGGTCCAGGGGGCACCCGGCGCGATGGGTCCATTCCAAACCGTTCGAGTTTGCTCTTCCCCAACGGGTGGTACGGCAGCAATCGGACGCCTTCGAGATTGCGCAGCGACATGGCCAGGTCGGCGATCCCGGCGAGGTGATCTTCCCGGTCGTTGAAGCCGGGGATTATCGGGCATTGCAGTTGAATCCTCGCTCCTGTCTTGTGGAGGGCGCGGAGGTTCTCAAGGATGAGGTGATTCGACTGCCCGGTGAAATCCGCATGTCGTACAGCATCCGTCTCCTTCCAATCGAAAAGGAACAGATTCACCAAGGGGACGAGGGCCCGGAGCCGCTCCCAGCTCGCAAAGCCGGAGGTCTCGACGCAGCGGTGGATCTCCTCTTCCCGAGCGGCGCGGAGCAGGGCGGCGGTGAATTCCATCTGGGCCAGCGGTTCTCCGCCGGAAATCGTCAATCCGCCCCCCGAAGTTGCGTAGAACTCCCTGTCCTGCTCGACTTCCGTCATTACGGCCGCAACTGTCATGAATCGTCCTACGGAATCCAGCGCCCCCGTATCGCAATTCTCCGTGCACTGGCCGCACACCGCACAGACTTTGCGATCATAAACGTGCGTCCCTGCGGAAACCTCCGTCTCGGAAATCACAAACTGGTGTGCGCCGTTCGGGCAAGTGCGGACGCATTCCCCGCAAGCTTGACACTTTTCCAGAACGAAAGAGACGGCCTGGCCGGGGCTCAAGCCCTCGGGGTTATGGCACCAGAGGCAGCGCAGGGGACAGCCCTTCAGGAATACAGTGGTGCGAATGCCGGGGCCATCGTGGAGCGAGAAGCGCTGGATATCAAAAACGCCCCCGAGCAGCACGGAATTACTACGGGGGGCAAATGGTTCGAACCTTGCCATCAGAATTTCCACCCTAATTGACGATCAATCACCATAGGCTCCCGACCCGTGCTGGCAATGTCCGTCCCGCCTGACCGTTCTAAACTCCAGTCTAATTCTCGCTCAGGATGCGGTCGACCACGAACTGCCGCATTTCCGGGGAAAGACTGGCAAAGTACGCGCTGAATCCCGTCACCCGGACAATGAGGTCCGGAAACTTGGAGGGATCCTTATGCGCCTCGAGGATTTTCTCCTTGCTCAGGATGTTGATATTCACTTGCGTGCCGCCCAGGTTGCAGTGTCCGCGAATCAAGGCGGAGACTTTCTCCACATCATCGTCCGAATGGGTGAAGGTGGGGTCGAGATCGACCTGCCAGGGCGAGGCGTTTCCGTACCTCGGCTGTACGGCAGCCACGGCCACGGCCATTGCGGTGGGTGCGCCATCCTTGCGGAATCCGGGATCGGGGTTGGCGCCATGGGAAACCGCGTCCCCCTTGTGGCGGCCATTGGGTGTGGCGCCAACATTCTTCCCCATGGCCAGATTCAGCGCCCAGGAGAAAAGGCCGGGAACCATCATGAATCCCCGTGGCGTAGGTTTCTCTTTTACGGTCCTGCTGAAAGCCTGGGAAATGCGCACCGCCCACTCATCTCCCAGCGAGTTGCCGGCGCCGAAGCGGGGAGAATTCTTCATCATGATGCGCGCGCGCCCGCCCTCGGGTCCGGCCCAGTTTGATTCCAGATGTTTCTGCAATTCTTTCCAGGTTAATCGCTGCTGATTTTCTACCCGATGCTCGACCGCCGCGAAAGAGTCCGCTGCCGTCGCCAGGGATGCGCCATCCACCCCGAAATCGTAGAACTCCACGCCACCGTGGCTGGCGTCGAGTCCTTTCTCGATAGGTCCCTGGCAGAGGAGATCGAGCACCAGTTCCGGGAAGACCTCGTGCATGTGCTCGTACTGGAAGTCGTAGGCGCGGCCCACCGTGTCCATGGCCAGCCGCAGGTGCTGCTGGTAACGTTTCCACAACTCTGCCGTACTGGGTTCCACCGTTGCGTCCGCCAACATGTCCTTCAAGGCAACTTCGAAGACGGCGGCAAGATTGATTTTGACCAGGTCCATCAGCGCATACTCCCGCCCCGGAATGGCCAGCCAGTGGCAGCCGGCATAAACGCGTTCGCGCGCCAGTTCCACCGGGAACCCGTTGGCGGTGTAGCCCGCCACGGTGTTGTCGACGCCCAGAAATTTCGGTACGCCGATGCGGTCCTCCATCAAGACTTCGACGCCACGGCGGATCAAGCGCGGGTCAACCCCCTTTCCCACGCAGACGCCGATGTTGGCGGGAGTTTTCAAGCGATGCGCCGCTTCCAGGATGAGGAAGGAAACGGGGTTTGTGGCGTCCTTTCCGGTCAGATCCGGGCCGCCGAGCTGGATGTAGGCGGTGTCGCGCACCAGGTGGCAAGCGATATGGAAGATGGCTTCTTCGTCGGTCAGTCTGCCCGCCTTGGTGTCAGCCTCGTAGTAGGGCAGCAAGAGCATATCCAGACGCCCCAGCGATCCGCTGCTGTTGTACATGCGGGCTACACTCTGGTACCACAGATTCCACTGGCAAGCCTCCCGAAAGGTTCGTGGCGGATTGGAAACGAGGTGTTCGTTCATCTCGGCGATTTCCACGAGATTCTGTCGCATCTCTTCGTTCTCAGCGGCCATGCGGCGCGCCCCCTCCGCGTGGCGGCGAATCAAGTCCTGAATTCCCAGAACTACATGTTCCAGCCCGGCATAAAAATCTTCCGCCTGGGGATTGAGCGGCCGGTATCGGTTGATCTTTTCGAGGACTCCGCTCCAGCCCAGCTTCAAACCCATCTCCATGTCCTGGCACATGTGCTGCACCCCGCCAATCGGCCCCACGGTCTGATACCTGGCTAGCTCGGCAAGAATTTCATCGCAATCAAAGTCGGGGTTCCAGGGGACATTGCGGTAAGACATGAAATTCGCCATGTACGCGCCGGCCAGCGACGACATGGGATCGATGTACACGGGATGAACCTCCAGAAGCCGCCGGAAGTTTTCGCCGGTGGAGCGCGGGCCGAAGAATCCGCCGGTGGGGTGATTGGGAGTCGGCTTGAAGCAGCTCAGGAGGACGTCCTTAAAGTACACACCCGACCCGCCGAGGGTCTCTACGATCTGGCGTAATTCCTCCGGAGGCAGGATGATGGCGTGGTCATCGAAATCCATCGCGCCGCGTAGGCGTTGCTTTTCTAGCGTCTGCTGCTGCTTGCTCCTGCGCAGCGCCGCCAGGCGCTCAGCGTAGGTGGGTTGGGTCAGCGTAGCAGTTGGGCTCATCGGGCATCCTCCTGGGGGGTATCGAGGCGTCGTGGTGATCCGGTTCCATAAGTTCCTGGTCGAATTTGGCAAAGCACAGGGGAAGGGTGCTGGCCACGTCACCGCAGATCGAGCTGGAGTGCACACACAGATGCGTCTTCCCCCACACACAGTTGGGCGAAAGCCCGCAAAAACCGGCGGGCAAGAATGCAATTTCAATCCCTTTCATGCACGTCGGTGACCAGCGGACAGGAATGGGCAACCCTATGCTAATTGACGGGTGAGTTCGCCAATCGACCTGGCTCTGCCGCTGAAAACGGAGGCGAGGATCAGCAATCCAAACAAGGTGTCCTCTTCATGGGGGGGGAGCCGGTAGGGGGCGTCAAATCGCCGCTGTATCATGCGACGAAGAACCTCCAGCTTGCTGGCCAGTCCCCCCGAAAGCAAAAGGTTTTTCCATGACTTCCCGGGGTCCAGGCGGACCGCACAGTGGTAGTAGCTATCGGCCATGTTCTGGAAGGCGGCGCGAAACAGATGGCCCATGGTCAGGTTGTCTTGTCGAATGTTCGAGATGCGGCCGCGATCCCCTCGCGGCGTGGGGAAGAAATTCAAATCCACTTCCAGATCGGTGTCGTCCACATCTTCGGCCGCCTGCACAAACGACTCCCAGGGATCCTCCAGATTCACCCCTTGAGATCGGGGTAGCTCGCACAGAAGGTCAACAATCACGTTCAGGGCGCGCCCCCCGGGTGGATAAGTGAGAGTATTGAGGAATTTCCCCTCGAAAAACGGGCGGGTCTGACAATCGCCCAGGGCGAGGTGCGGCGTCATGCGGCTAACTTGCGAACCCGTGGCGATGTTGAGTGAAATTTCGTCCGCGCCGAACAACGCTCCGGCCAGCGCGCATTGATAATCGCCCACCGGGGTGTAGCAGGGGACCGTCCGGCCCTGCACACCCATATGACCGGCCACTTCACCCAATTTTCGGATCGTCGGCCAGCGCAGGTGGTCGAGGCCCAGTTCCTCGATCACCTCCTCGTGCCAATTGAGGGTTTCGAGGTTAACCGCTCCATAGGCCCCGGCGTTGGTTGCTTCCACTCCGGGTTCCGACCCGCACAAAACGCTGAGCACGAAATCCGGCAATGAAACGGGCGCGAGGCCGGGGGTGAGCTTTCCCTGTTCCGCAAACCAGAAGAGGTAGCAAACCGGTCTGCCGGGGTCCAATTCGTTTCCAAGCTGCCTCACCTGCCCGGGGTGGATTCTCCTGGACAGCGCTTGGTAATAGGATTCTGACCCCGAGGGATGTGGCATCAGCACGCGCTGGTCGCGCCAGGTCACGCAATTTGACTTGATCCCGCCCCGGCTGTCCATCAGAACCATGCCGTGCATCTGCGCGCACATGACGATGCCTTCACAGTCCGCGGCGTGGGGAGCCAACTCCGCGATGAGCCTGCGCACGGCGGCGAGGATCTCTTCCGGGTCGAACTCGCAGGCGAGAGGGGCCGTATTCTCAAGCTGTGGTGGAAAAGGGATGCGCCGCACGTGGTGGAGATGCCGGGTTTCCAGATTCAAGACGGCGCCCTTGATAAACGTCGTGCCCAGATCGATGCCGATGAATGACATGTGGACTCCGCAATGCCACAGAGACGTGACCAGCGCCTGCCCGCTTTGGTCTCTCCGCGTATCACCGGCGGGTTCGCCTTCGCGCGTCCGCCAGCGGGGCCGATTGTATGCTGATTCCAGACAAGAGTCGAGCCGCCGCGTCGAGGTCAGCTTGACTGCCCACTGACGCGCGTGGTAGCGTGGCTCGCTATTTTGGCAGCACTCCGACGTGGCACGAGGGCCGGACCTGACTCCCGGAGGAAGAGGCAAGGATCAAGATGAATTCGCGCGAACGGGTCAACATGATTCTCAATCACCGGGAAGCGGACCGCGTTCCCTTGGACTTGGGCGGAAGCGGCACCACTGGGATGCACGTGGACAGCGTCTACCTGCTTCGCCAGGCCCTGCGCCTTGACCCGCCCGGAACCCCGGTGAAGGTTATCGACGCGTTCCAGATGCTGGGCGAGGTGGCTCCAGACCTGGTGGCGGCGCTGGGCGCGGATGTGCTTCCCCTGTCGAAGCAGATCAGCGATTTCGGATTCAGGCTGGAGGGGTGGAAGCCCTGGACGACGTTCGCCGGAACCCCCGTGCTGGTGCCGGAGGGCTTTACCACCGAGCCCGACGCCCAGGGCGACATTCTGCTTTACCCCCAGGGTGACCGCAGCGTGCCGCCAAGCGGGCGCATGCCCAAAGACGGGTTTTATTTCGATCCCATCACGCGTCTTACCACCGTTGACGACGCCACCCTGAAGGTCGAGGACAATCTGGAGGAGTTTGGGCCCATCGCGGAGCGTGACTTGGCCTACCTGCGCGAGCAGGCGGAGCTACTTTATTCCACCACCGATAAAGCCATCGTGCTCAATCCCGGTGGAACGTCGTTCGGAAGTTTTTCCGCCACCACCGCGCCGTCGCTGAAGTGCCCGAAGGGGATTCGCAGTGTGGAAGAATGGCAAATGAGCACCATCACGCGCCGCGATCACCTCATCAAAATCTTCGAGCGGCAGATTGAAATCGGCCTGGCAAATTTCCAGAAGATTTTCGATGCCGTGGGAAATCGGGTGACCGCGGTGATTACCAGCTATACCGACTTTGGCGCTCAGAACGGGCCCTTTATCTCACCCCAAACCTACCGGGCGCTGTACAAGCCCTTCAATAATGCGGTTAATGATTGGGTTCACAAGAACACCAAGTGGAAGACCTTTACTCATTGTTGCGGTTCGGTTCGCGCCCTGCTGCCGGACTTTGTGGAGGCCGGGTTCGATATCCTGAACCCTGTGCAGACCTCCGCCGCCCATATGGACCCAATGGAACTGAAGAAAACCTTCGGCGATGTCCTGACCTTCTGGGGTGGGGGAATTGATACGCAGTCCACCCTGCCGTTTGGAACGCCGGAGGAAGTTCGCGAACAGGTTCGGCAGCGAATCAAAATCTTCGGCACGGGCGGTGGTTTCGTTTTCAATCCCGTGCACAATGTTCAGTCGCGCGCCCCGATTGAGAACATCCTGGCGATGTACGAAACGGTGCGCGATTTCCGGCAGTATCCTTTGCTCTAGCGCCCACCTTGAGGTCGGCATGCCGGCCGCAGGGGGCCGACCTCAAGGTCGGCGCAGAAACGTGCCACGGGCGTCCCGCCCGTGAAGGGGCATGGCCGGGACGGCCATGGCACATTGACGCAACGCTGACTTGACGTCAGCACTGCCATTTGCCCATTGCCGGCTGCGCTATTTCAAATCGTTGGTGTACCGGATCGTGGTTCCCTTTGACTCCAGCCACTTATTGAATTCATTGGCGATGGAATCCGGCCATTTTCCGTCGATTTCGCCGGGCTTGAACTTGCCCTCGCGCAGCATCATGTGTCCCCACTCATCCTCATAGTGAATCAACGTGGCCACTTCCACGACCCGCTTGCAATACTGGGGTGGAATGAAGGTCAGGCCCTCGCGGTCGCTCACCACCACGTCACCGGGCATGACCGTGGTATGGCCAATGCGAATGGGCACATTAATGCCCATCAGCGTGACGTCGGCGAGCGACGTGGGGTCAACTCCGCGCACGAAGACGCGAAACCCCTTGATGCGTTCAATGCCGGTCTGGTCGCGCACCGAGCCATCCACCACCAGGCCGTTGTGGCTATGGGCGAAAATGGCGGTACCCAGATTGTCGCCGGCATAGGTGCCGTACTCGATCTTCCCGAACAGATCCACCACCAGGACGTCGCCGGGTTGCAGTAGGTCAATAGGCCACGAATTCTGGTGGCCGACTCCGCCTTCCTTCAGTCCTTCCTCTTCGATCACGGCGTCCACGTCGGGCCGCTTGGGCATGAAGACGGCCGTAAAGACGCGGCCCACCATGCGGTCACTGTCGTCATTGATGACGTCCCAACCGCCCGCGAACTGGTTGTTGTACCCGTTCTTTTTCAGCACGGTCCACGCCTCTTCCGCGTCCACGGTGCGCATTTGGTCGAGCAGGGAATCGGGCACCTTGGGACGGCCGTCCTCAAATCGATCGCCGGTCCAGGCGCGCGTCAAACTGATGCGCTGTTCTTTGGAAAACATCCCGAGCTGCGCGAAGCCGGGCATCGCCATGCCGAGAGCGAGCATCAGGAAGGTAATATTCAAGATCATTCTTTTCATTTTCTTCTCCATAATAAAAAATACCGTGGCCGGAATCATGGGGCAGCGGGTGGTTTTTTTGGACATCCTGAAGGGAATCCAAAAACAGGCAATAATGTGGGAGATAGACCTCAAAGTCAAGAACCATCGACACGTTTCCAACCCTCCACCCCCTTGAGGTCGCGTGCAAACTCGCAGACAATTGCAGCGGCGGTTAACGGTATGGTTTGCAGCAGGAGATGTGGCGCCTCCAGTTCAACCATTCGAACGCCCGGCGCTACCCGGCGGATGTGCTCCGATGCCGCCTTGGGAACCACATGATCTTCGGAGGCGCGCAGACACAGGACGGGAAGGGCAATTTGTTGGAGCTTTGCGGAAACATCAATTTCGAATACCGCTCTGATCCTGGCTCTTAGAGCGTCATTCGAAACTCGGGAATTTGCGTCCCGGTGTTCTGACCGTAAGGACGGGGAGGAGAAACGCCCGAAGGCGAATGGACTCCGGAACACCGTGGGGATGAGACTGAAGGGCACCAGGCCGAGCAATGATTTGAATCGAGCGGAAAGGGGCGCCGGGTTGCGCGCGAAGGTACAGCACAGGATGACGCCCACCAACCCCGGAGGCCTCGAGGCGGCAATGGAGATGGCAATTGGGCCGGAGAAGGACTCACCCAGGATGATGAAGGGTCGATCGCGAGGAAGGAATGAGCGGGCTATACTTTCATGCTCCGCGTAGCCAAGGGCCTGATCGCCCGGGTATCGGACCACCGTCGATTCGCAAGCGGGTCCAAGGGCGGAAACGAACCGCGAGAACAGCAATCCTGTTCCATCCAAGCCCGGAAGTAGGACAAGATGCATTGGGTCTTCACCTGCGACAATTGTGGTAGCATAGCGCGGCTGCGGGCCGCAACCCCAAACGGAATTCACCACAGAGGCACGGAGGTCGCGGAGAAAAGGCGGCAACGAAAGCTATGGGCGAACGAACCAGGAAATTACAATCCCAACTCGTGCAAGTAAATGTGTTCTTCTCCGTGATCACTGTGCCTCTGTGGTGAGGCTTTTCTTCGCGGCGGGAGAAGAATTTTGGAATGAGCAAGTGCACCGTCAATACGATCTATAGGTTCGCGGTTCTCGTCAGATGGCAGGAGATAAAACATGGGTCAAAGAATTTACTTCGCGATCATTTTTGCATTCATCGTGATGGGAAATACGGTTGTGGCCGGCTTTGCCTCGGAGCCCCTCACGGTCAAATCCCCGGACGGCAACATTGCCATTTCCTTCCAATTGAAGGCCAACCCCCAGCCCTATCTTCCCGGCGAGCGGGCTTATTACCGCGTATCTTACAAGGGCCGGCAGGTTTTGGGCGATTCTCCTCTGGGCCTGGATTTTAAGGGCGCGAAGCCCCTGGACCAGGATTTCGCCATCGTGGGCTCCGACCTGCAATCCCAGGAATCGACCTGGGAAAATCCCCTGGGGGCAAAACGCCTGGTGCCTGACCATTACAATCAGCTCACCGTATCGCTCGGCGAGCGTCATGCGCCATCGCGCCGCCTCGATCTGATTTTCCGCGCCTACAACGAGGGTGTGGCCTTTCGCTACGTCTTGCCCAAGCAGGAGGGGCTTGATCCTTACTTCATCATTTCGGCGGAGAACACCGGGTTTTATTTTAATCAGAATGCCGCCGCCTTCGCGCTGCGTCTCAACAGCTTTAACACGCCCTACGAGGCCCACTTTGACCACGTGAATCTCGACGAAATCAAGCCGGAGTCCATCGTGGGTTTGCCCTTGCTGGTGGAAATTCCGCAGGGGCCGTGGGTGGCATTGCTGGAAGCTGATCTTACTGACTACGCGGGAATGTATGTGGGTGGTGTCGCCGGCGCGCCCCATGCTCTGATGTCCAAACTCGCTCCGGTGCCGAGCTACGATCTTTTCGCCATGGGTCCTTACGTTGACATCACCCGGAGGGAAGGCGATTTGGGTCTCGACGGCCGGTTGGCGCGGCAGAAGCTTCTGCTCTCGCCCCCCGGAAAGGGTCAGCAACTGCTTCCCCCCAGCAAGAATTGGGCGCAGGGACCGGGGTCGGAGGACATCGTGGTGGGCCAATCCCCCAAGGCCACTCCCTGGCGCGTCCTGCTGATGAATCCCCGGCCGGGCGGATTGATTGAAAACAACTACCTGATCCTGGATTTGAGCCATCCCAATGTTTTGCCTGACACGTCGTGGATCGAGCCCGGGAAGGCGGCATGGGATTGGTGGTCAGGCCGGCTGGCGAAGAAGGTGAATTTTGAGCCCGGCATGAACACGGCAACGATGATGCACTACATCGATTTCGCCGCCGAACATCACATCGAGTACATGCTGATTGACGGCGGGTGGTCACCGTTGAACGATATCACCAAATCCATTCCGGAAATTGATATGCCTGCGATTCTTGCCCACGCCCGCAGCAAAGGCGTCAAAGTGCTCCTCTGGGCGCTGTGGACGACGGTGCGCGAGCAGGTCGATGTGGCCTTCCCTCTCTACGAAAAGTGGGGCGTGGCTGGGGTGAAGGTCGACTTCATGGACCGCGACGATCAGGAGATGGTGAACTGGTACGAGGAAATTGCCCGCATGGCCGCCGAACATCACCTGGTGGTGGATTTTCACGGCGCCTTTAAGCCCACCGGGCTGCGCCGCACTTATCCCAATGTGCTGAATCGGGAGGGCGTTTTCGGTCTGGAGCAAAACAAGGCGGGGTACGGCGAAACGCCGGAACATGATGCCACCCTTCCTTTTACGCGCATGCTGGCGGGTCCCATGGACTTCACGCCGGGGGCCTTCCACAACGCCACGCGCGAACAGTTCAAGCCGCAAATGATTGAACCCTCCTCGCAGGGAACGCGCGCCCACCAATTGGCGCTCTACGTGGTCTACGAGCAGCCCCTCGCCATGCTGGCGGATTATCCGGAAGCCTATGAGGGACGGCCCGAGTTTGAATTCATCGAAAAAGTGCCCACCGTTTGGGACGACACAAAAGTTCTGAACGGAGAACCGGCAAAGTACGTCACCATCGCTCGGCAGCGCCGCGATTCATGGTACGTCGGCAGCATCACCAATTGGGATGCTCGTGATTTGGAGATACCCTTGAGGTTTTTGGGGCCGGGAAAATTTGAAGCAGAGATTTTTGCCGACGGCCCCGATGCCGACAAGGTCGCGACCCGCGTGAGCGTGAGCAAGAAGGTTGTGGACAGCAATACCACGCTTCAAATACACCTGGCACCCGGCGGCGGCTGGGCGGCTATCCTTACGAGCAGTGGGCAGTAGGCGGAAAGGAGAAGGCAGCAGGCGGAGAGCAGTAGGCAGTAGGCGGAAAGCAGCCAGTTGGCAGTAGCGAGTTTCGTCAACCCTGCAGCAAGGTTTGTCTCATCCGCGGGTCAAGTTCCGCCGATACCCCTCATTAGGGGGGAGGCGGGGCAGCACCTGTGAACACAGTCCCCCGCGGGGGTTATCGGCAGTTTGTGATGAAAAGTTGAGGCAGTTGTTTCTGCGATCCGCGGGGTCGTGCAGGAAGCGCGCAACTCCGCGCTGTCGCCACCTTCCTGCAGCGTAGTTTGTCTCATCCGCAGGTCAAATTCCGCCGATACCCCACATCAGGGGGGAGGCGGGACGGCGGCAGTGGATACACTCCCCTGCTCGGGTTATCGGCAGTTTGTGATGAAAAGTTGAGGGAATTATTTCTATTGAGGATTGCTCAATAGAGTGACGAATCGTTTTCGTAGCGCGTCCGCCCCGAACCATCGGCGTCTCGCCCGTTGTTGCCTGGGCATCTTTCCCGCGCCATGACGTGCAGGCGGCCTTGCGCCGCCACGAAACGTAGCACCGACCTTGAGGTCGGCACGGAAACGTGCCACGGGCGTCCCGCCCGTGCAGGGGCATGGCAGGGACGGCCATGGCACGGCGTAGCGCCCGCCTTGAGGCCGACGCGGAAACGTGGTGCGGGCATCCTGGCCGTGATCGGGCATGGCCAGGATGGCCATGGCACATCGACTCTTGGCGAGATAACCCCGCCGCTACGACCCACGCTCAAATTGACTTGCAGAACTTGCTGCCGGGATTCCACTCCGTATAGGTTTTGGTGAAAATATCTTTGACCGTCGTCGCCTTATCGGTCAGGCCGAAAAGTTTTGCGTCTCCGCCTTCCTGGGCCGTCACCTTCAATTCTATTTTTGTGCACGGGGCCAGGGTCATGTTGGAGGAATGGGTGACGCCCTCGGTGTGAATGACCTGCACATAGACGTCGGCACTGGAAGCCAGCGTGTTGCTGACGGACATCTTCCCGAGGGGCGAAGCCTGGATGGCGCTCAACACCGAGGCGGGGAGGAGTTTTGAGGCAACCTTGCTGATGGCCGCGTCGATGACGGCTGCCGCCACCTTTAACGTCGTGGAACTTCCGTAGGCGCCCAGCACCCCGAGCTTCAACTCGATGCGGGGCGCGCAAAAGGAGATGACCATGCCATTGGGGGCGATGGGAGAGACGTTGGCGTCATCGGTGATCTGGAGGGTCAGCCCCTCGGTGCCGGAATCCCCCGGGCTGTTGCTGCCCACCCAGCCAATGGTGAACCCGCCCTTGGAGTATTCATTCCCTCCGGTGAGCGCGGGATGAATCAGGAACGCCGAACTGATATCGAGCGTGAGGGGCACCCCGCCAAAGATGGGGCCCAGGGGGATGGTGATGGCCGCCGGCAGCTTGATCTTGTCTTCCACCGCCCAGACTCCGGGCGTACCCTTGCCGATCTCCCACACAAAGTGCATTTTGCCACTCATCTGCTTGACGCCCGAGGCGAACTGGTTTCCCGCGCCCTGGAACGGGAACTTGATATTCGAAACGAACTGGAAATTGGAGATGGAGCCATCCATTTCCACTGCGGCCTTGAATCCATCGGTGTCCTTGGTCATGCGCGCCGAAATGTTGGCGGAGTTGCCCGCCGGTGTCACCGACCATTTCTCGATATTCCAGCCCGAGGTCAACAGGCTGGTGGCTGATTTCGTGATCTGGGATGAAGGAGTTTGCACCATGACTCCATTCCCATTCTGCGCGTAGACAGGCGCCTCAATCAGGTCCATCAGGTGGAACGGCGGGGTTGGAGGCGAGTTCGCGGCGCTCGTTCCATGGAAGTTGATGGGCACGTCAACATTGATCTCACCCTGTTGCAGCACGTCGGCCAGCCCAACGCGATCGGTAACCAGCACGGTCTGGTCGCCGTCGGTCTCCGCCGCCAGAATTTTCGCGGCAAAGGCATTCTTGACGATCAGCAGGTCGCCCGCTTTGAGCGCCAGAATCTCGGGCGGGGCATTCTTGAAGACCACGCCGTGCCCGTCGCTGCCAATCCCCTGAATCGAGGCGTCCACCGCCGCCTTTTCAATCAGCTTCACCCCCGGCTTGAGCACCACATGGGCGAAACTTTTCCCTGCTCCGAATGAGACACCGTTGCCGGCATCAATTTCCGCCGGCTGCCCGGAAAGGCTGTCGGTGATCTTGCTGAAAATCCCCCCACCCGTCGAGGATTTCTGGCAACCCACCGCCCCGAGCATGACAACCACCAGGATGACGGCCATGCCCGCCATGCTTGCGGAACTGGCGTGGCCAGCTTCGCCATGACGGTTTATGAGCGGGGTCTCCGCGCCCCGCGCGCCGTGCATCTTTGGGATGGATAGAATTCTCATAACTTTTCTCCTCGCGCGCACCCGCAAAGTGCGTCGGACCTGAAGTTGGGTTGCGCCGCCGCTCAGGGCATGGCGCACAAGGTGAGCGCATTTTTCAAACGCCACGCGACCCGCCCGGGGTAGGCTGCATCATGCTCAGCATCAATATTTGGCTTTTGGCTGGACCTCACCCTGATTGTATGCGGATTTTAAATTAAATCCACGATTAACTTGCGCAGAACGCCCGTCTCCTGCGCCCACCGCGATGAAGGTCAACCCGCCATCACTGCGCCACGGTTTCCTCGCAGTGCAGGTTGGAGAGAATGCCTTTTTCCATAATGGGCAGTAAACCCTGCGTGTCCAGGTCAAACTGCACGGCCACCTGCCTGCCGTTGGGGGCGGTCACGGGGTGATCGCCGCCCAGGACCCACTGAAGAGTGTAGATATTGCCGTTGCGGCGAAGCACGGTGGCGTCAGCAAAGAAGCGAAAGACCCCCCACATGCCATTATAAGTGGGAAATCCCCATTCGGCGCCCCCCGCAAGTTTCACCGTCAGCCTTACTCCCTGCCCGTAAGTTCCCGGCCAGCTCAAGCGGGTGAATGGCGCCGAGCCGCCGCTGTAGTCCAGGCTCTGCCCGTCGATGCTCAGTTTGAGGCTGGAAACATTCTCGCGCGAGACCGGACGAAGCGCGTAGCGCAGTTGCAGGGTTCCCGCGTCGCCCGGAAAGAGCGCGTGCTGCACCCCGGTGGCGAGGTTGAAAAAGCTCAGGAACGCCGGGCTCACTTTTTGCGAGGCGGCGGGATTGGGCGCGTAGCGGCCGCCGTCGGTGACCAGCAGATTCTTCAGGGCCGAGGTATAGAACTGGGAAAGAGCGCCCCGGGTAGGTGCGAACACGGCGCCCAGCGCCTGCAAGGAAACCTCCCGGGAGGCCTGCGGGTTGAAGGGAAATTGGGATTCCAGCGTGCTCATCTGCGCGCACAATCCCGCCGCGCTGACGGGGCCCGGGCGCAGCAGCGTGGCGGCACTGTTGATGGGGGCCAGCAGCAGGTCCTTCACGGTCTGGTCGGAGTGGGCGTCGGGGGCAGGCGGGAGTCCTTCCGCCAGTTTCTCCACGGCCTGCTGCGCCGCGGTGACGCTCACCATGCACTGCGCCTTGGCGGAATCCTGCTGGGCGGAGGGGCTGTTATCGGCGCGGTCCACACAAGCCTGAAGTTCACTCAGGCTCTTGAGGTAGGCGGCGGTCGCCGGGCCCGGCTGGTCCTGGCAATCGCCCGGCTCGAGTGACTGGACGGCCTGAAAAGCCCGGGTAAGATCCGCCTGGCCGATCGCCGTGTTCTGCGCGGCTACACAAAATAAGGCGAACAGAGGGGCCGGGTCTTGACCCAGTTTCTGGATCTCCTGGGATGCGCTGCCCAGGCTCACCGGGCTGGTGACCAGCGCGCCGCGCAGGAATTCCACCCAGCGCGCGGCGTAATCCCGTTGATAGGCCTGGCGCAGCGCCTCGGCGCGCTTCGTCAATTCGGCGGGAGCGAGGCTTCCCGGTTGTCCCATCACCCACGCTTCGGCGTTGAAGTAAGGCGCGGGACTGGCCAGCACGCGCTGCATAAACGCCCATCCGTCGCGGGTGAAGGCGCCGCTTACTTCGGTTTGATCGCTCACCGCCTCCACTCCCCCGGGAAACCGGCGATTGAAATCGAGGGGAGGGTAAATCTTATCCGCATCGGCAATCATCATGCGGTAGACGCGGTCATCTCCGGGAAATTGCGCCAGGTACTGCCGCGCGTGGGCGATGGTTTGGGCATCATCCCCGGCGGGGAAGGGATTGGCAAATTTCAGTTCGCCGGCGTAGAAGTCGAACTGCCTTTGCGCGAGTTGCAGGCTTGACTGATCGATACTCCGCCCGCCCTGCCAGGCCGCGAGCAGGAGGGGGGAAAGAAACGCGCGGTCGGTGCGCGCCGAATCCGTTGTAGTCAGCAGATAGGCCTTCAAGGCGTCGAAGGCCGGGTCGTATCGATCGTTCGGTCCGGGCGATGAGGGAAGCGAAGCAAGGGTTTGCCGCAGTCCAGCCTGGGCCTGGCCGAAAAGCAATTCCTGAAATTTCTGGAAATATATTCGGCGCAAATCCGGAAGCAGCGAATCCCCCACGTACAGCCCCCAGCGCATGCTGAGCGGCGGCCCGTAGCGCTGATCGTTTGACAGGTCTTCCACCACCTGGCGGAGGTGATCCAGCCGGGTTAAGGAGTCCAGGGAGGGCAGTTGCCCCTTGGCCAGATGCGTTTCGGAAACCTCCTGAGCCGCCAATATGCCCCGGTCCTCCAGCCGCTTGTTGCGAATGGAGGAAATCGTGAAGCCCACCATGATCACCATGAGCAGTCCCATGGCCGCCGCCAGCAGAGACCTGCGGCGCGCGCCGCTCAAGATGCTGAGCGTGCTGGTGGTGAGGGCGGTGGAATCCTGGAAGAGCACTTCCTTGAAAAGCTTGGGAAGAAAAACCCATTGCGGAATCCGGCGCGTCCCCGTCGTGGCAGGGGGAGGAGCGCCCGCCGCGTTCCCTACATCAAAAATGCGCGTGGCGTTCAGGTCGGTCAGCGTGGCGGAGGCCGCTTCCTCCTGGGCGGAAACCGGCCCCGTCACCAGCAGGGGCCGCACTCCCGTGAAATAGAAACCGCGCAGAAAGGGCGTGGTGCGCGCGGCGCCGGGGCGGCAGATTTCCACCAGCATCGAGGTCAGGATGGGGCGCAGTTTCTTGAACTCGCGCGGGAATTCGTAGGTCAGGGGCGCCTGGCGGGAATCGAGTTGGCGCGCCAGCAGGGTAAGCCGGCGATCCGCGAGCGATTGATAGAGGCGATCGAAAGCGGCTTTAACCGCGGTCTTTTCAGCCTCCTCATAGGCGTCACCGGCGTAGGCCGCCACGGGGAGCGCCGCGCCGAAAACCCGCGAAGCCTCTTCCTGGCTCAAGGCAGCCACGTATTCCTGAAAAAACGTAAGGCGGTCAGCGCGCGTGAAAAGCACGTACACCGGCAGGTTGATGCCCAGCACCTCCGCCGTCTCGCGCAGGCGGGCGCGCCACTGATCGATGCTGGCGCCCAGGGTGGCGGCGGCCCCCGGGGCCAGGAGCTTTTCACAGTCGATGCACACCAGCGCCAGGCGAGGCGGCGCCAGGCCCTTCCCCAGCAGGCTCGTCGCGCCGTGGGCAAGATTTTTCACCATACGCGCCCAGCGCGGCGGCTCATTCAGCAGGGGGCCGCCCGCTTCCACCACCATGAACGGCGGCGCGTACCAAAGGTTCAGGGCGCGGGTGGGGATGGGGGTGTTGTTGCGGACGGTGTTGCCGGCGAGCAGTTGGGGTTCCAGCCCGCACTGAAAGATGATGCTGGTTTTGGCCGAGCCGGGTTCACCCAGAACCAGAAGCACCGGCAAATCGCCCAGCCCCTCGCGGCCGGCGGGGATGGAGCCGAGGCGCGCCTGGGCCCGCCGCATCAGGTTGTCGATCTCATCGCTTCCCGCCGCCCCTTCCATGGCCATGCGCGCCGCGCGGTCTTCATCGACTCCCTTGAACCACCACACGCAGGTGGCAAAGGCGGCGAGGCCGATCAGCATCAGCGCGCCGCGCAGAATCCAGAGGTCATGCCCGCCCAGGTTCAGCCACGAACCGGCCAGCCAGTCGAGCGCCCACCATACGACGAGAGCGATTGCGATCACCCAGTACTTCCACGCTGTGCGCACGGCCACTTCCTAATGTAGGGCAACGAGATCGAGCGAGTGTAATCCTGAGGCCCCGGACAGCAGGGCGAACTTGAAACCGGCAAAAAACAGGATGGCGAGAAACAACGCTGCGCAGGCGCCGAAGATCAGCGGCCGCACCCAGGGATCGGGAAGCGGGGGCAGCACGGCATCCTGCGGCGGGGCCCCGTCGGGAGCCAGCGGGCGCGCTCCCCGGATGCGCTGCACCTTGTCAACAATGGCCGCCAGAACGGGGCGCACGCCCTCCGGCCCGCTCGCGCTGTACTGTCCCCGGTATCCCAGCAGCAGGCATTGCCCGAAGACCTCCACGACGTCCGCATCCTGCGAGGCATCGCGCCGTGCCAGCAGCCGGTCAATACATTGGAAAAAGATTTCGCGCGAGGCGAGTTCACCAAACAGCTCCTGCTGTAAAGGCATGCGGTGCCACTCGGCAAACAGCGGGTTGTTGCCATTGGCAATCGATTCGTCGAGGAAAAGCACCGCGGCGAAAGTGGCCAGGCGCACGTCGGCGGGCTTGTACCCCTTGCGGGCGGCGTCGGCTTCGGCGCTCGAAAGCGCTGCCTTCATCGAGCTGCGAAAGGCCTTGGCGTTCATCACCGCCTGGCGATGGGTGCGCAGCCGGCTGACCACCGTCAAAACCTCCTGATAGATCAGCGCCAGGTTTTCGCCACCGGCTCCCGACGGACCTGTGGAGCGGTGTGCGTCCTGGTTAATCGTCTCGCCGATTTCCATCCCCTGCCTCGTGTCGCTCCCGTGTCTTTCCGGGGAGCAAGATACTCAACCCCGCCCCGCCAAGGGTTCCGAAGGCTTTTATCAGCATCGGGCAGGGCTCATGTTACAACATCTTACGGGCAAGCAAAACAGATTCGCATGGTAGATGCACATGTACGTCAGCTCAGGGCCGGGCGGATTGCAGAAATTTTCGAGGGATCGTGGGAATTTGCGCAAAAATGAGATACGTCTTTGGCGGGCACGCAGACGCGAGCGGCAATTTTCCCATCAGGATCTGGGGGAGAGCGGAGCGGCTTATGAAACGGGGCCGACAAGGACCATGGAACCGGTTGGCGCCGGAACGCCGCCGGCAGGCTCGATGGTTACGGCAAACGCCTTGGCGGTGAGACCTGGGGGCAGGGAAGGCAGAATCACCTGGCCATTTCCCTGCGTGTCGGTGTTAAAGATGCCAATGTCCACGGGCTTGCCCTCCGTGGGGATCAGCCACAATTCGTAGGTTCGGTCGCCGGGCAGGGAGTCAAGGTTTGCCGTATAGAACAGCAAGCCCCGGGCCCGATTGTAAAACGCCTTGCCGTGGGGAACGGATTTGGCGGACGAGGGCGACAAGTCCACCTGCACCGTTTGCGGGCCGTTAAGCACGTCCAGCACTGCTTGCGCACGAGCTGCCGCGGCCTTCAGATCGCGACCCGTGGCATCGAGTTGCTTTTGCGTGGATTCAAGTTCCGCCACTTTATTGGATAGCCGCTCGTTTTGGTGCACCAGCCATGCGGCCGCCACGATCAGCACGAGACAGGCCGCCGCCCAAGCCCAGCCCCACGCCGGAGTCCCGCGTCCGCGGCGTTCGGGTCCGAGCGCGCCCCCGCGGCGTTGGGGGCCTTGTGCCCGGAAGGCTTCGAGCATGCGTTCGCGAGCGCCCGGGGGCGGTTCGGTAAGGGGCGTGCCCAGGGCGAACAGGGCCACCCGGCTGCGCGCCGCCTCCAGGCGTGCACGGCATTCGGGGCAGCCCGCCAGGTGCGCCTCGAGCTCGGCCGTGTCGCCGCCGTCGAGCACCCCGAGCTCGTAAAGCTCGAAGTCCTCATCGTATTGGGGGTGTGCGTTCATAAATCTCTATTCACCAAACTCCGCCCGCAGCGAGGCGAGCGCGGTCCGCAGCCGCGTTTTGACGGTTCCCAGCGGGTCGCCCGTGCGCTCGGCAATTTCGCTCTGCGTGAGTCCTTCGAAGTAGGCGAGTTCCATGGCTTCGCGCTGCGCCTCGGGAAGCGCCTGTAATGCCGCGCGCACCCGTTCCGCCATTTCGTTCCGGGCGGCGGCAGTTTCGATGTCGGGACCCGACTTGTGCACGGCCGCCGCAACTTCTTCGGCGGCCGCAGGAGTTCGGCGGCGTAAACGGTCAATCGACCGATTCCGAGCCATCACCATCAGCCAGCTTCCCAGTGCCCCGCGCTTGGAATCGAAGTTCGCGGCGTTGCGCCAGAGCTGATGGAAGATGTCCTGAAGGATTTCCTCCGCGGCTCCGCTATCTTGCAGAATACGTTTGGCAACCGAAAACACCCGTCCGCCATAACGGTCGTACAGGATGCCGAGCGCCACCTCGTCGCCGCGCAGGATGCGGTGAATCAGGGCTTCGTCAGGGTCCTGGAGATTAGGTTCGCGGCCGCCCGTCGGGTCCACTCCGTGCTCCTTCTAATAATACGAACTGCGAGTTTATACGGATTCTTTTCCGCCAGCAATGTATTTGGGCGCTCGCCCGGATTTCTCAAGAGATTTTGGAAGGGCGGCCCGTATTCCGTTCGTGAGCAGATGAATTCGATCGGAACTTGGGAAAGGGGGCTTGGCGGCGCCCGCGAACAGATTTCCCCGTGCCTGCGCCAGCCGGCCTCTGCGTGTGGCAAAGCCGCCACAGCAGCGGTACGGGGTGCGGCCGGGAGTCGGGAAAGGGGTGATTTAGCGCCGCAAATTCCCTCAAACAAGCCGTCGGGAAAGCGCAATTCCCGGTAAATTGTGCCTCAAAGTTCGAAAAGATCTGCAAGAAGGACCTTATTTTCGCCAAAATGTCCGTAATTAATTCAGATATTTTGTCAATAGACCCTTTGTTTTCATAGAGTCTTCCGGGTCGATCTTCATTTTTAACGTCTCTTAGGGGGGGTGGAGGTCCCGGAGAGACTTTTTGTTGGTTTAAGTTGTGTCGGATTTGCCACGCGGGGCGGAATGTGGAGCGTTTCACGTTCGATCCGGGGCCGGGCGCATTATGCCTCCAGCGCCATCTCCCACTTCCATGATAACTAAATAAGTATCTTGCTGTCAAGGGAAATATGAGGCGGGTAGCCATTCAAATCCGTGATAAGATGACCCACATTTAAGGGCGGGAGCGGGGCGGTGAGCTTCCAGGGAAAATATCAAGTTCTGAATCCTCTGGGTGACGGCGAATGCCAATCGTTCCGGGCACGACAAGTTTCCTCCGGGGGGATGGTGATTTTGCACCATCTTGCCGCGCGCCAGGCTTCTTCCCGGCAACCTGATCTGCCTTCGTTAGTTTTCTCCTTTCTGCGCAACGCCCCCCCCGATAGGAGCCGGCAACTTCTGGATATGGGGGAAGAAGAGGGCCGCATTTGGGTGGCGACGGTGGACTCGCCGGAGTGTCTGGACCTTCGGCGTTGGCTTTTGTCAGGGCTGGAGCCGCAAGGAGGGGGAGCGGGGAATGCTCTCACGGCGGAGGGACGCATTGGCCCGGGAAGCCCCGATTCCAGGCACGTTTTCAACGCCGAGGCTCTGCGCAAGGCTTGGTCGGTTCGCGACAACGCTCCTGCTGCTCCGGGTCCGCTTTCCGCACCGCCGGGCGTTCCGCCGCCAGAAAAAAATCCCGGCGCCCTAACACCTCCTCCTGACACTCCATCTGTACCCTCTCACGCTGATAATGATGGGGCGGCACCTTCCGTTGTTGGATTTTGGGAGAAGTTTTCCAAGGCGGATCCCCCCGTACATGCGGAGCCCGTCCCCACGCCCCCCGCAGGGCGGAAAGAGGTAGAAGTCCCTTCCGCGGCGCCCCAGGGTACAGCGGTGTTCTTTCCCCAGCGATCGTCGTGGAATGTTCCCAATGCTCCCGACGAAGGGACGTTGACTCTCCCCGCACCGGCCGCTAAGGCTGGACCACCGCCCAGCCGGGTGGCTCCTCCGGCGCCCGCACAGTATAGCGCGGGAAACCTTGACCCTTTGCCTTTGGCCCCCACCGGAAAGGTGGAGCCTCTTGGAATCTCAGGAAGCGCCGAGGGAAATCGGCCGACGGAGGATTCTCGGACGGAGGTACTGGGGGCATTTGAGGTGGTGTTCCAGAGCAGCAATTCGCCACTGCCGCCCAATTGGGGAGATCTGCCCGACCGGCCGGGCCCGCCTGCCGTCCGGCCTCCCATCGGGCCGCCTCCGCCGTTTCATTCCCCGCCAGCCATTCCGGAATCAGAACGGCCGACACGCAAGGTTCCTGAGCCTGCCGTTCCATCAACTCCGGCTGTGCCTCCGGCGCCGGAGGGTAAAACCGCTTGGGTACAGCGTGGGGCGCCGCCGGTTCCTGCCTCCAAGCCCGCTTCCTCCCGGCCGGTGCACCCGGGCGAATACACGCGCATGGTTGGAAAGGTGGAGGATTTGGACGCTAACCCTTACCCGGCCGCCTCCCCGCCGCGGCAACCTGCGCTGTACCTTGCCCAAGACCCGCCTTTGCCCTCCTCCGGACGAAAGCGCAAGGTCTGGGTGCCCATCCTGATTCTCAGCAGCTTGTTCTTGACGGCGGTGGCAGTGCTGGTCTTTTTTGCCTTCCGGCATTAATCCGTTGGGAGGCCATGGCTAGCATGGCAGATCACCCGCACCCCTATGGCTTGCATTTCCCAAAATTTTCGTTAAACTGCTGAAGTACAAGATTCCTGAGCGGAATGGTTTCCCACAACATGGGAGGGGGGGAGGAGTTGTCCTCGTGACGGAACGCGAGCCGGAAGTATCGTCCCTGGTCGGCGAAGTCAAGGGAGCCCTCCATCTCTGCGCGCGGGTTGCTCACGCCACCGACGTGGGGCGCCGCCGTCGCAACAATCAGGATAATCATCTGGTCCTTGCCTTGAACGGCGGCATGACTCCCGAAAATGACGAGCCGATCCTCGTAACCATCGATGATGGCCGGTTGCTGGTGGCGGTGGCGGATGGCATGGGCGGGCATTACGGCGGGGAGGTGGCCAGCCGTTTGTGTGTTGAAAACCTTGCCAAAGAGATTGTTAACCAGCTTGATCATTCCGGAAATGGTCAGCCGGACCTGCCCGCCGCCCTGAAAAAAGCCGTCGGTGTGGCGCACCATGCGGTTTTCGCGCACGCCCAGGATTACGCCGAGAACGTGACGATGGGAACTACCCTGACGGCCATGCTTCTATCCGGCAGGCATGCGGATGTGGCGCAGGTGGGAGACTCGCGCGCCTACCTCTATCGGGACGGAAACTTTATTCTTCTGACCCAGGATCAGACCATCGGCAACCAGTTGCGCAGCCGCGGCCAGGATTCGAGCACCGTGGACGAGAACATTCAGGCAATGCTGGTGCAGGCCGTGGGGGCGCAAGAGGAGATTGAAGTCATCATCACGGCGGTCGATCTGGAACCCCAGGATTGCGTTCTGCTGTGCTGTGACGGGCTGTACAAAGTCGTTCCACCGGAAGATATCGTGGACATCCTGGAAATGGAGATCGGTCTCCCCGAAAAAGCCGCGCACTTGATCGCGCGCGCCAACGAGGGTGGGGGGCCGGACAACATCACGGTGATCCTGACGGAAATCTGCCAGGCAGAGAGCACCCGCTGATGAGCCAAAAAGTCGTGAAGGAAAAAATCGGCAAATACGAGATCGTCGCGGAACTCGGCCAGGGCGGCATGGGAGTCGTCTACAAGGCCAAGGACCCCTTTATCGGGCGCATGGTGGCGCTCAAGACGGTTTCTCCGGATCTGGTTTCCGACCCCGAAATCCTGAAGCGTTTTTACCGGGAGGCGCAGTCGGCCGGGACCCTGCAACACCCCAATATTGTGACCATCTACGATTTGGGGGAGGCGGAGGGCTGCCCCTACATCGCGATGGAATTCGTGGAGGGTGAAAACCTTCAGACCATCATCAACCGGCGCGCCCGGATTCCTCTTGCCGCCAAGCTCAAATTGGTGCAGCAGTTCTGCGAGGCCCTCAGCCACGCGCACAAACACGGGTTTGTGCATCGCGACGTGAAGCCGGCCAACATTCTGGTGACCACCGATGGCAACGTCAAGGTGGTGGACTTTGGCATTGCCCATCTCGAGTCCTCCAACCTCACCAAGGCCGGAGCCTTTCTGGGCACCATTCACTATGCCTCGCCCGAACAGATCAATGACGGACACGTCGATAACCGGTCCGACCTCTGGTCCGTGACCTGCGTTATCTATGAGTTTATTGCCTACAAGAAGGCGTTCGATGGGTCGAACATTGCCGCCATCATCTCCAAAATCTTCAGCGCGGAACCGGAACCCTTAAGTGTCTGCTGCCCGGGCGTGCCGGTGGAGCTTGACAGGATCATCAGCAAAGGCCTGAAGAAGAACAGCGCGGAGCGCTACCAGTCGCTGGATGAATTGCTGGCGGAACTTCTTCCCATCGCCAGCGGCCTGCAACAGAGTTTTATCGGCGAGATGATTCTGGAGGCGAAAGATCTGCGTGCCAAGGGCGATTTCGACGCCGCCGAGGAAAAAATACGGGCGGTGCTGATCCTCGACAATACCCGCGGAGATGCGAAGCGCCTGCACACCGAGATTTCCGCGGAGATCCAACGGCTCGGACCGGCCCTCAAAGCCCGGAAACTCGTGGGGGAGGCGGAACTGGCGTTGGGCCGCAAGGATTATGCGGAGGCCGCGCGCCTCGTGGGCGAAGCGGTGGAGCTGAACCCTGCTGACACCCAGGCGCGCAACCTCAAGGAGAAGGTCCAGCAAGAGCAGGAACGCGAGCGCGATGTGCGCGAGGCTTTGACCCTCGGCCAGAGGGCCATGAAACAAGGCGACCTGACCGGGGCCGAACAGTCTTTGCATCGCGCCCTCGATCTCGACCACAGCAATCCCCAGGCCGCGGAACTTCTGGCCGAGATCCAGCAGGACCGGCAGGGGCGCGAGCAGGATTTCCGGCTTAAGGAAGGCTTGTGGCAGACGGACAACCTGGTGGCCGAAGGGAAGTATGTGGAGGCGCAAAGCCGGCTGCTGGAACTTCAGCACGACTTTCCCAGTTCCGATGAAGTCAGCATGAAGCTGAGAATATTGGGTCCGCTGGTCCGCTCGCGAAAACTCGTTCAGGACGGCAAGCACGCTTTCCAACAGGGGGATTATGCAGAAGCCCTGCGGGTGCTGGTCGAGGCCCTGGTGCTCGATCCGGATGACGAAGAGGCTCGCCAGCTCAAGGAGCGGGCGCTCGCGGAGCGCGATCGGCTGCGGCAGGCCCGCGAGGCGTTGATATCCGCCCAGACGGCCCTGCGCCAGGGAGATGCGAAGGCCGCGGAACAGGAGTTGCAGCGCGCCCTTCAACTCGATCCCGCGAATGCCCAGGCCATCAACCTGATGGAGCAGGTTCGGCAGTCTCTGGCCTCGCGCGGGCGCGAATTTCAGCTTCAAGAGGGATTCGAGAAAGCTGACCGCCTGGTGGCCGAGGGGAAATTTGAAAACGCGCAGTTCACCCTTCTGGAATTACGGCAGGAGTTTCCCGATATGCCGGGGATTAACCAGAAGCTGCGGGCGATTGATCAGCAGGTGAAATTGGCCCATTTGCTGGATGAAGGCCAGATTGCCCTGGACCAGGGTGAATTTGGAGAAGCCGTCCGGATTCTCACCGAAGCGCAGGAGATGGATCCCGGCAATGCACGCGGGCGCGAGCTGAAAGCGCGGGCGGTGCAGGAGCGCGACCGCTTGCGGCAGGTCCGTGAGGCGATTAGCGCCGGCCAGCGCGCCATGCGCCAGGGACGCGCCGACGTGGCCGAACAGCAGTACCAGCGGGCGCTGCAACTCAATCCCTCGAACGCCCAGGCCGCCAGCCTGCTTTCCCAAATTCAAAACGAGCGCCTGGCACGCGAGCGGGAGCAACACCTGAATCAGGCCTTGCGTGAAGTGGAGTATCTGCTCTCCGGCAACAGGAGGGTTGAAGCCGAACGGATGCTGACGGAATTGCAGCAGGCCTATCCGCATTCCGATGAGGTGCAGCAGAAGCTGGAAGCCTTGAAGCCGAAAACGGCTCCCCCCACCGCCGAACCAAACTAAATATCACCCGATATCAGTTATGCCCACGGCAGGGCTGAACAGCGTCCTGCGGGAACTACTCTGCGGTTTTTCTCCCGCCATCGGAAAAATTAAGATGACCTGGGGAAGGATTGCAAAGTATTGGCGTGGAGGAGCGGACGCGATAGCGCCTTTTTGTCCGAAAGGTGGACTTTTTGAGCTATATTTCGGCCCACCTTCACTGGCCCCCGCCTCGCGCCGGAGGATCTTACGTTCAAAGCCAGTATGATATTGAAAAAACTCGGCTTTTCAAAACATCCCCATTGAGGAATCTGGCGCTGGCATGGCAACGGCTGGAGGGACGGCGGGTAACCCCAGGAGGGGGAGCGAAGGCGCTCAAGCGGCCCGGCCACAATCGGCGAATTCCTGACCGGATGGTTCTCTCAGGACAAGGAAAAAGGTGTCAGGAAGGTGTGAAAAAATTGACAATCTCGCGCAAAGACGCAAAGGCGCAAAGGTTCATCTGCCGCAACTTCTTTGTTTTCTTTGCGCCCATTGCGGCTTTGCGCCTTTGCGTGAACTACTTTTGCTCGTCTTGGAATTATTTCACACCTTCGGAGCCTCTGCATTTTCGGGCGGCGATGCAACGCGAAGGAACGCGGAATTCCCCCCGGCGGCGTGGAAGGGCTGCTCACCACGCCATCCGGTTACGGCTGTTCCACGGCGATGTCCGTTGGCCCGCCCCGCGCGCAGTTTGGTGGTTAGCGCGTTTATGGTCAAGGTGGATAATTTCTGATGGGGCCAGGCTGGCGCGGAGTGAAACTCTTCGTTCTGGCACGTCAGGAATTACCATGAAGAGGAGTCAGAGACATGAATCGCAGAGCTGCGCTCGCTCTGCGCCAGCCCGCCGGAGGGCAAGCGGATTAACTAACATCGCCGGCCGGGTGTCCATCGGAGGGCTTTGCTGCTGGCGAGAAAGCCTCCGTAAGAAAGCTTTGGAATTCGCTTAGCGGGTCTAGAGGCTTTGCCAACAATTTCTTGACCTCCTTCGCCGTTTTCCGGCCATGCAGCTTTGCAAGCTCTTGAATAAGTTCTTCCAGTTTGGGAACTGCCGCCCGCACAATCTCGTCCTCAACTTTCAATAAGAACGGAGCTGCATTCGGCTCTATGGGAATATTAGTGTATAATCCGGCCAGCATTGGTCCGAGCATATCTTTCGAGCGTAGATCAAAAGCCAACAGGGGTAGGAAAGCCGCGACTGCCGAGACGGCGTCCTCATACCTTTGGTGCATACTCTCGGGGCTTGGAAGAAGCGCCCGGAGCACACTGCGAAGCTTCATCTCATCCTGCGCAGTCATCGCACTCGCGCCCGGCAGAGTCCTTTTCAGTGACCCGACAACCACCGGCATCAACCTCAAGAAGTGTCGAACATCAAGCAACTCAGCCAGCGCCTTACTGAGGTTTCGACGGTCCTCACGGCGATTGCGAAGGAAATTCGAGCATTCGTTAAAGGCAAATCCTCCAGCAAGCCCAAGTAGTGTGGCAATCATGGCAAGAATTGCAGGCCAGAGCGAGCTTGATTCACCCGTGCTATTGGCAGGAATTGGCATGGAAATGACCTATTTCAGCGGCCGCATGGCGCAGAGCGAGCCCAGGTCTGCGATTCACGTTTCTATTAATCCCCCTAGCTTCTCGATCTATCGAGGCCGCTTCGTGACGGACGAAATCGCAGGGCTGACCTCGCTCTGCGCCAGCCGGCCACCTTACGTTCTACAAGCCGCTTCAAATGAATCGGAATTTGCTAGCTTCCAAATACTCTGCGACGTTGTCGACAGCAAGCCAGCGCCTTCGTAATTTTTCCGCAACGGTTCCAGTCGTGTTGGAACCAGCAAAAGGATCGAGAACGATGTCACCCTCTTCCGTTAGCAGGAGGGTGAAGAATTCCGGGAGCGCTGCGGGAAACCGCGCGGGATGGAGCTTTACACCAGCTTCTTTGCACTTCAGAGTGTAGGTGTCGTTGGCAGCATTGTTCCCAAATCTGAGCATATCCGTTGGGATTGCATCCTCAAGCACGTTGGCCGGTATCGATCCCCCCGGGCTCGTCATGCTGAAGCTGGTTTTGATGTTGTGCCCGGATGGTCTGACCGTGGGCGTAAGACCCTTGCCGTTCAGCCGGTGCATGTCTTTGCTGTAAGGCCGCAGAACCCCTCGATTGTCCGCCTTCGGCCAGGGGGTTTTGGAGAGCCACCAAACGTATTCAACGGAATCCTTGATCCGAATTCGGCGAACTGTAACCCACTCAGCAGGCATTGGCATCTTCGCCGGGTTAAACCAGAAGCACTCCTGCGCCAGGTGAAATCCCACAAACTCGACGAGGGCTATAAGTAGTTTATAGTGATAGAGTGAGCGGGTAGGCTGGCCCTTGTTATAGCTGCCCCCTATGTTTAGAATGAAGCTGCCGTCATTTGTGAGCACGCGGCGGATCTCTGTGGCGAATGGCAGAAACCACTCCACGTAGTCGGACTTATGAACATTCCCGTATTCCTTCTGGAAATGGAGTGCGTAAGGCGGAGACGTAATTACGACATTGATGGAATTGTCGGGTAGCGCACTTAGGATCGACAGCGAATCATCGACATAAGCCGCCCCCAAGGGGGTTGTGTAAAAAGGACTCTGCGTCGGGAGAAGTGCTGCCGGATTGGCAGGAGTCGCGAAGAGCGTGTGCTGCGGCTTGCTAATCATTTCTGCGGTTTTTGCCATTGCCTCAACGACCCCTGATGCCAGTGTCTATTACCCAAGATACTACAACTCTTTTTCGACAGTTTGATGGTAAATCATTAGGTTTACTTTGTCAACCTATTTATGGTGAGCAAAATCAATCCTTTAGAATGGATATCCCAGACCAAAGCGGCTAAACTTCGTGGTGTTTCCAGGCAGGCGATTTGGAAACTTGTGACCAAAGGCCGGATAAAAAGCATTGAAATCGGAGGGCACAGACTTGTTAGCCTTGCAGATGTCGAGAGTTTCCACCGAGCCCGACCGGGCAGGCTGAAGGTGAGCAGGAACCGTGAATAACAGGATGAACGAGGTCAAGCGGCTGCTTGAGGATTGTACGCAAACACAGAGGCGCGAGATTTTCGAGTACCTGCGCCTGGAATTCCCAATCCACCCACTGGAGACTAAGCTTAACACGCAAGCCGAAATTATCTTGGAGGCAATCGACAGAGCAAGTGACCTCACTTTGCGGGGCATTAGGGGGGTCATTGCCGAAGCAGCATTTAAATTGAACGTGGTGGCGTCACTGCGGGGCTGGCGGAATGAAACACTTGAAGGTGATTTCCCATACGATTTCCTCTTGAGAGATCCGACCGGCGAAGTTCGCATCCAGCTAAAGATGCAGAGGTTGAAAGATCATCGCCCAATGATGGCGAGCCAAGGTTATGCATACCTTCCGACCGATATGTACGTCGTGGAGACCCAACGAACAAGGGGCGGGACGGACCCACATACCAAGCAACAAACCAGACCTTACCGTTTCGGTGAATTCGATATTTTGGCCGTGTCCCTGCACCCCTCGACCAACGATTGGTCGACATTCACGTACACGGTTTCCGATTGGCTGATCCCCCGGCCCGAGGATGCAAACCTAATGCTAAAATTCCAGCCCGTCGCGAAGACTCCCGACCTCAATTGGACGAACGACTTCAACCAATGCGTGAGTTGGCTTCGATCGGGGCGGAAGAAGCGAATTTGGCAGCAGCCAGAGGGTACGCTCAGAAAGCGATGAATATGTCGATCGGAATAGTGCTTGATTGCCACCACGAGCGCAGTGCACGCGCTGACCTTGATAAATGCGCCGCCCATCAATGCCTCTCTTCAAACTCTTGCTTGAAAACTTTCTTGGGCACACAACGGTCACTTTGACGATTTGTCCCCGACCCGTCCTTGTGGTCTACGCCTTCATTGCTGTGGGGAGCCGGTCGGCGGAACACCCTCATCGGAAAATTTGGCTGCCCCCCTCCCGCCTCAGTTTGTCCTTGACAAAGGCTAGGATTGTGGGTATAGTGGATGGGCAAGCCCGAGCCTGGCAATGAAAAGGCTGTGCGTGTCGAAAATGGAAGTTTCCAGCCCCCGCCCGTCAGGGCCAATTTGTCACCCCTTAAACCAACAAAAAGTCACTCCGGGGACACCACTACCCCCAAGAGACGTTAAAAATGAAGGTCGATCCGGATGAGTGTATGAAAACAAAGGGGAGCATGACAAAATGCCCGCAAAAATATCGGGCATTTGTACACAAGTGAGGCCGATTTTACAGAAAAATTCGGGTTTCAAAGGCCATTTTGCCGTGAACGATGCCTTCGTAACCGGTTCATTGCGGAAATCCACCTTTAAGAATAAAGGATCAGGCTGATGCCGCCGCGGGCATGGAACCTGGAAAGGGTGTGGCGCCCGCCGGAAGTTGGCGGTGGACAAAATAAGTGGGGTCTTTATGCTGCTTCCAGAGGGCCGGAAGAATTTCCCGGTAGGCATCCCAGAGCCCGCTGTAGGCGGGGGGCGCGTCATCCTTCATTTCCGCGTGCAGCGCCGGCAGGGCATGATAGGGAACCATGGGGAACATGTGATGTTCCACGTGATAGTTCATGTTCCAATACAGGAAACGCAGGACGGGATTCATGTAAACGGTGCGGCAGTTCAGGCGGTGATCCAGAACGTCTTCGGCCAGCCCGGCGTGCTGGGTGAAACCAAAAACACTCAACAACCAGGCGCCGTAAAATGAGGGCAAACCGATGTAGAGGAGGGGCAGGATGGTGTGCCTGGCAAAGGCCAGGGCAATCACCGCCGCGTAAATCAGCACCCAAATCCGCGCGGTTCGAAAAACCTTCCCGCGCTCGGTCTCGGGAATAAAAGTTGCCTCCTCGATATCGAGCTTGCCAAAGCAGTGGAGAAACAGTTTTCTGAGCTCGCGCGGCCCGCTCTTCAGGCTGAAGATACCCAGGGCCATGCCCATGAGGTCAGGAGGGCGGGGAGCGGCGATTTCCGGGTCGCGTCCGACAATGATGGTATCGGTGTGATGGCGCGTGTGGCTCCAGCGCCACGTGGTGGGCTGGCGCAGCACCATGAAACAGGCGATCTGGTAAACCACCTCGTTCATCCAGGGGGTTTTGAACGCGGTTCCATGCCCGCATTCATGCCAGCGGGAATCGGAAACCGAGCCATAGAGCGTGCCGTAGGCCATGAAGGCAGGAATGCACCACCAGGTGCCCCAGGTGTAATAGGCAATCCCGCCGGTGATGATCAGCAGGGCGAACCACATCAGCGTATCGCGAATGGCCGGGCCATTCCTCCGCTGCATCAGCTCCTTCATCCGCTTGCGGGAGATGGGGGAAGCATACCACTGCGCGGAAGCCAGTCCACGCTCCTCGGCATGCTTGCCTTCCTCCCCCACGAGGCTGTAATCACGCTTGCTGATTGCCACGGCCATAGCGCGCATCCCTTTCTGAAATTTTTGGGCGCCCCTGCTTGAGCCAACGTCCTCCGGTTTGAACTGCCCCCGCCTCCATGGTACGTCCAATGATAGTGCTCGGCAACAGAATTTCAGCGCCCCTTGGGCCCTGCGAATCACTCGCCGCATCCCCTCCTAAGTTTCAAAGCTGACGTGCTGGTGATGACAATGCGATGCGGCAGCGGGCCCCAGCAACGCACCCACGATGCGGGGCCAAATCGGTCTTCGCGCGAAGATGAGGGGGGAAGGGCGGCGTGCAATTCTGACGCGATATGTGAAAATTCTTCCCTCCTCATGCCCCTGAACGGGAAACGCAAGTCTTCTCCAATCGATTGATAATCGATTGATAAAGCTAGGCTTGGGAAAAGTTTTGGACGGATGGGATCCTGGCAGTACGAATGCATTAATGCAGGCTGGCGGAGAAATTAGGGACTGGCCCCGTGCCAGATGATGGCTTTTTCAGGCGAGCCTTGGAGGACAAGGCGCTGATGAGGCTGCCTACCCCAAGGAATCAATTTACCGGATTTTAACAAGCTCTACCCAGCGCTTCAGCGCAGCCAGCGAGCCGGCTGGATTCCCATCATCACTGCGGCTGCTTGGATAACCAGGCAGCCGCAGCTCGCCTCTCACCCGCGATTCACCATAAGCTCAGGCGCAGATTTTCATGTCCTCACCGGACATTCTAATGCCCCTACAGGGAAAGACTTTGACCGCGTTAGTTGACGGCCTTTTTCGCCCTGTGCTATAAACTTAAGGCTTAGTTGTGCCGATATCATGTGCGTAGGCATACTCCTCGGTAGCTCAATGGTAGAGCATTCGGCTGTTAACCGAAGGGTTCCAGGTTCGAGTCCTGGCCGAGGAGCCAAATCTGATAGCCCCTCCACAACCTTCTGGGTTTATGTCCTGGTGAATCCGCAAGGACAAATTTACATTGGGCAAACGAGGCAGGTGTCAATCCGCCTCGCTCAGCATAACGATCCGGAGTACCATGGGACACTTCACACGAAACGTCACCCGGGTCCATGGAGGTTGGTGTACCAAGAGTCATTCCCGACGCGGGCGGAGGCGATGCGTCGGGAACGGGAATTGAAGAGCGGGCGGGGGCGACAATGGATTCGGCAATATCTCACAGGCGGCTGTTAATCCGCCGGTTGGCGGATTCACAGGTTCGAGTCCTGGCCGAGGAGCCAAATTCATCCCATCAACCACCAAAGACCGTCCTTCATCCATCCGCTCGAAGCAGCGCTCATTTCTGGAGCCCGGCGCATGATGACGCTCCGGCCCTCACCCGCGGTGCAGGCCCGGGTCCTTTTCCGCCAGGTTTTGGGCGATGAATTTGGCGAGGGCGGCTTCCGAAACCATTGAATCCCACCACTGGCGCGTGCGCAGGGAGAGCTGGGCGAGCCTCGCGGGGTCGTTCAACAGGCTGGTCAAAACCTCCGGCAGAGCGGACCACGCGGGAATCGAAATCACGGGGCACTCCCGGTAATACCATCTCGAGGGAAGGGGTTCGCTAACAATGACGCAGCCCAGCTTGGCGGCCTCGAAAATGCGGTAGGTCTCCGCATCGCAATTGCCGCGGGGAGACAAGGCGATCTTGGTGTTGGCCAGAGCCTGGGTGTAGGCCTCGCAACTCAACCATTCGCCTGCCCGGTCCCCCGAACGCAATTCCATCCGGTACTGTGGCAAAGCAACTCGCGCCGCCTCCACCGCTGCGGCCAGTTGTCTCCGCGCAATAAACTTCGTGCGCAGGGTCCAACCGGGAGCAGTGCCTCCGTAGAAGAAGACGTCCACTGGCCTCTGCCCGATCGGCAGCGGATCGATATCGGTCAGGGCGCCCGGCCCGTACGGGATTTCGTACATGGGCGTCACCAAGTGGCCCCGCAGCCTGCCGTTCAACCTTCGCTTGACCTGGATGGCCCAGTCCCGCGCATCCCGAAGCAGGATCCGCCACGCGAGCGATGCCGGCAGCCGCAGTATCTCCCGCAACGGACTTCGCCGAATCCCCCCGGTCTTGTAAATCACCCTGACCCGGCGGTGAAACGCGGGAGTTTGATTCTGTTCGTCGCCCACCATGAGGACGATCGCGTCATCCATCGCTTCATGAAAATCGTCCAGATGCCAGGTCAGGAAGAAGGTCAGTCCCGCCGCGGGCAGCAGGTGATCAAGCTCCTGCAAGATGCGCACGAAATACCTGAGATCGGTGGGGGGGAGCTGAGGCAGGAGCTCCTCCGGAACGATGGGGGTGGGAGCTGCTTCGGTGCCGCGCCATAGGTAGATCCGATTCTCCATATTGGCAAGTCCTCTTTCCTCATCAAGAGCCTTCCGCCCCCAAGCGCTCCTTCCACCATTGCACGGTGCGATGAAGGCCTTCCTCAAGGCTCAGCGACGGCCTCCAACCGATCTCATTCCGCAACCGGCGCACGTCCGCCACCATGGAAGGCGGATCATCGGGATTGGGCTTGATGGCGCCGAATGCCAGCAGGTCCGGGCGGCCCAGGGTTTCGCCGAGGAACTGAACAATGGTCCGAACGGTGACCGGTTCGCCGGAGCCCACATTCACTTCCCCTTCGAATGTGCTTTGGGCGATGGCCACAATGGCGGACGCCACATCCTCAACGTACAGGTAGTCCCTCACTTGCAACCCTTCCGTACACTTCGCAACCGTTCCTGTCATCAAGGTCAATACTACGGAAGGCACCATGTGGGCCTCCTGCTCTTCCGGCCCGTACACATAAAAGATCCGCGTCCAGGCAAAACTCATGGATGTCCCACGGCAAAATGCCTGCAGAGCTGACCGCGTTGCGTCTTTGGAGATAGCGTAAATAAGCCGGGGTTTCAGGGGAGTCAAACTCTCTGATAAATAGCCGTTGTCGTAATCGTACTCCAGGCAGGTCCCAATGCCCACCAGGCGCATGCAGCCGCTGCTCGCCAGGATCCGGGCCAGCGAAAGACTGATGGCCACATAATCCCGGTGCTCCGGCGCATTCCAGAATCGGCCCGGCACCGCGTACCACGCCGAGTGAATGGCACAGTCCGGCCTGGCCTCGGACACGATCTCGCCGACGGCGGCAGCGTCCGCCAGATCCGCCCTCCTGACGTTAATTCCGCCAAGGCAATCGGCCAGGCGGTGTAAGGAAGTCTCTTTCTTGACGATGATGTAAACGGAATGGCCGTTGCGAATCAACTGCCGGACGACGTGCGACCCGATAAAGCCAGCCGCCCCTGTTACCAGGACTCTCAAAGTTTGCACCACGCATCAGCGGTGCTTGACGGCCCAAGAACATCCTCAATCATTTTCGCCTTGTTCATCTCCGGTGACTGTCCCCCGTCCAATTCCTGCATCACGCACGAGCCCACAATACCCGTCGCCCTTGTCACCAGCACTCGTGGGTTTCTCCAAAAACTTCGGCCTCCGCTCACTTTTCCCACACACGCCAGGGAGCGCCCTGCTTCCACAACTCATTCAGCGACACAAAATCCCGGTAGGTATCCATGCAGTGCCAGAAGCCCTCGTGACGGTAGCACATGAGCTCTCCATCCAGGGCGAGCTGTTCGAGGGCGTGGCGCTCCAGGAAACAACTGTCTTCATTCTTGAGGTATTCGAAGAAGCGTCAATGGAACACGAAGAACCCACCGCTGATGGTCCCTTCATCCGCTTGCGGCTTTTCGCTGAAAACTTTGATGCGATCAGCCTCTACCACCAGTTCGCCATAGCGGGAAATCGGCCGGACGCCGGTCAGGGTCCCGATCTTGCCGTGTGCCAGGTGAAACCGGTAGAGATCGGAAATGTCCAGATTCGCCACTCCGTCGCCATAAGTAACCATGAAGTAATCACTATCGATGTATTTCTCGACGCGCTTCACCCGTGCCCCGGTCATGGCCTCCGCTCCGGTTTCCGCGAACGTGATCGTCCAATCTTCCTGACCCTGGATATTATGGAAGTGCCGTTGTTCAGGGAGATCGAGGCGAAGGGTAAAATCGCTCTGCATCATCCGGTAGTTGAGAAAATACTCCTTGATCACATACCCCTTGTATCCCAGGCAGAGGACGAAATCCTTGAAGCCGTAATGGGAATAGATCTTCATGATATGCCAGAGAATCGGCTTGCCGCCGACTTCCACCATCGGCTTCGGCCGGAACTCCGTCTCTTCCCTCAGACGGGTTCCCATCCCACCGCATAAAATCACGACTTGGGGCTTCGTAGAGTTTGAGGTCATGGTTGAAATCCGTCGGACATCTGCTGCATCAGGCCCCGTGGACAGAAAGGCACGGAGAAATTGGATGTGGCACAGCTTGTGGGATTATCCAAGGCGTAAATCCGATCTTTGCGATATCCCCCCGGCAGTCTGTCACGCTTGATCCAACCTGATGGTGATCCATCGTTCTTCGCCAAGGTGCACCAATGACAGACCCGAACCTTTCCAGAGTTTACCATAAAGGACGAACTGCGCGGTAGAATCAGGCCGGGCGTGAAGGCGCGCCTGTATTGCATTCCGTGAGGTGCCAATAATTGCAATCGGGAAACCGCCCTCCTGATCCCGGTGAGGTATCGGCGCTAAGTCAGCTCCCCACACCCGCACGGTCAAGCGTTTTGTGCAAAACGGCATGCCTCGTTTGAGCGAAAACATGCGAAAATGTTCTCCATTGACCGAGACGCGGGGCTTTGGAAGGGGATAACTGATGACGTGGCGATGGACCTGCAAAACGATCCTGCGGATTGCCCGCCTCATGCTGCTTGCGGCGCTGGGGGTATCGATGGTGTATGCCCAGGCCAACGGGCCCGGTCCGCAACCGGCGCCGGAGAATGTCGCACCTCCTGATCCCGCCGCCCTGCTCAAGACCGTTTACGAAAATCAGAAACAGATTGAGGCGACCCGCAAGGACTACATTTTTCGCCGCAAGGATGTGGAGCAGGCGCTGGACTCCCATGGTCAGGTGAAGTCGGCCGAGACCCGGGAATACGAAGTCTATTTCGTCGGCCCCTGGGAAATCGAGCGGCTGGTAAGCAAAGACGGCAAACCCTTGAGCGAGGGGGAGCGCCGGCGGCAGGAGGAGGACGTCCGCAGGCAGGAAGCCAAAGCGCGCGCGCGAATCGCCAAGCGCGATGCGGATGAGAAGCCTGGGCAGGATGAGATCACCATGGCGAAATTCCTGGCCGCCGACCACTTCTTCAACCTGCGTCGCGAGACCTACCAGGGGCATGAGGTTTACGCTATGGATTTTGAGCCGCGCCCCGATTTTCACCCCCATTCGCTGATGGACAAATTGCTGAAAGCCCTGGGCGGAACCATCTGGATTGATGAGCAGGCGAAGCAGGTCGTGCGCCTGGAGGCGCGCTTTCTCCAGAGTGTGAAGGTGGCCGGCGGCTTGGTCGGCTCCTTGCAGAAGGGCGGAAACGTTGTCCTGGAACAGCGCTTTGTGAACAATGAGCTTTGGATGCCGTCCTATATGGAGCTTCACCTTGATGCCCACGTGTTCTTCATCCCCAAGTCGATGAATGTCGTTTCCACCTACAGCGACTACCGCAAGTTCCGCGTGAATTCGAAGGTCACCGTCGTTTAAAAGCGCTGCCTACTGCGGGTCAAGTTCCGTGGGGTCAGGGTGAGGCGCGGGGTTTTGCAGCGCCGATTGGAAATAGGGCAGCGTTCTCGCGAGGCCCTCTTCCAGGTCAACGCGCGGTTCCCAACCCAGCTTTGAGCGGGCGGCGGTAATGTCGGGCTGGCGGCGCTGCGGGTCATCCTCCGGCAGGGGAGCAAAGACAATGGAACTGCTGCTTCCGGTCGAGCGGATGATCGCCTCGGCGAGTTCGAGGATGGTGACCTCTTCCGGGTTCCCCAGGTTGATGGGGCCGGTCTCGACGGAGGTGAGCAGCCGGTATAGCCCTTCCACCAGGTCCAGGACATAGCACAGGCTGCGCGTCTGGCGGCCCTCTCCGTATACGGTCAGGGGGTGGCCCTGGAGCGCCTGCACCATGAAATTGGGCAGGGCCCGGCCATCCTCCAGGCGCATGCGCTCTCCGTAGGTGTTGAAGATCCTCACGATGCGCGCCCGCACCCCGTGCTCGCGATGATAGGCCATGGTAATAGCTTCTGCAAACCGCTTGGCCTCGTCGTAAACACTGCGCGGGCCGATGGGGTTGACGCGCCCCCAGTACTTCTCCGGCTGCGGGCTGACCTCCGGATCGCCGTAAATCTCCGAGGTGGAGGCGAGCAGAAAGACGCAGCCGTGGGCTTTCGCGAGGCCCAGGGCGTGGTAGGTTCCGAGCGCCCCCACCTTAAGGGTGTGAATGGGATGCCGGGCGTAGTCCTTGGGACTGGCCGGCGAGGCAAAATGTAGGAGGTAGCTTAAGGGGCGCGCGGCAATGGGATGTGGACCCTCGCTGGCGGCGAGCAGGGCGGGGAAGTCCATCGGCCGGGTCACGTCGTGGAGCACAAAATGGAAATGCCGGTGGGCAAGGAGGTGCTGGAAATTCTCGCGGCGGCCGGTAATCAGGTTGTCGAGGCAGACCACCTCGTGGCCCTCCGCCAGCAGCCGGTCGCAAAGATGGGAACCGAGAAAACCCGCTCCCCCCGTGACCAGGGTCAAAGGCCGGAGGCTCTCACCGGGCGATGGATTTGTCATCAGAGATTCCTCCGGTTATTCCCGGGGGGCGTGCTGGCCCGCGGGATTTGCCCCGTCGCGCCCGATGGAAACATATTCGAAGCCCGCTTTGCGGACGGCTTCCGGATCAAAAAGGTTTCGGCCATCCACCAGAATGGGCACTTCCATCACCTCGCGTACGCGGGCGAGGTCGAGCTGGCGAAATTCCTCCCACTCGGTGAGGAGCAGCAGGGCTTGCGCTCCGCTGGCCGCCTCGTAGGCGGAGGCGCAATAAGTGATGCCGGGCGTGGAGGGGGGAAACACCTGGCGGGTGTTGGGCATGGCCTCGGGATCGTAGAGGCGCAGCAGGCTCCCTTCATCGAGCAGCGCCTGGACAATCTTCAGGCTCACTGCTTCGCGGATATCGTCCGTGCCCGCTTTAAACGCCAGGCCCAGTACCCCCAGGGTTTTCCCGCGCAGCGTCCACAGGGCCTGGTGGACCTTGTGAATGAAGATGTTCACGCGCCGCTGGTTGATGCGCTCCACCTCCTGGAGCAGGTCGAAATTCACTCCGTGCTCCTCCGCCAGGTGAATGAAGGCGCGCACGTCCTTGGGGAAGCAGTAGCCTCCATAGCCGATGCCGGCGTCCAGAAACTGCCTGCCGATGCGGGAATCAAACCCGATGCCGCGCGCTACCGCCGTAACGTCCGCCCCCACCTTTTCGCACAAGTCCGCCACCATGTTGATGAAGGAGATCTTGGTGGAGAGAAAGGCGTTGGCGGCGTGCTTGATGAGTTCGGCGGTGCTGGTGTCGGTGACCACTAGGGGGCACTTCAGGGGACTATAGAGCTGGGTCAGAATGGCGCGGGCGCGCTCCGACTCCACCCCGCACACAATGCGGTCAGGGTGAAAGAAATCCTCCACGGCCCTGCCCTCGCGCAGGAATTCGGGGTTGGAGGCGATATCGTAATCCGGGGGTGAGGGGAAGGCCGGGTCGGAGGCGGTATCGCCCGCCGCCGCCGGAGACTTCGCGGCGCTGTAGCGCACTAGGGTTCGCTTCAGCCACTGCGCGGTAATCGCCGGCACCGTGCTTTTTTCGACAATCAGCTTGTAGCCGTTCAGATTGCGCGCCACCACCCGCGCCACGGCTTCCACCTGGCCGAGGTCGGCCTGGCCGCTGGCCTTCTGGGGCGTGCCCACGCAGATGAAGATGATGGAAGCGTCGCGCACCGCGGCTTCCACGTCATCGACCGGCCGAAATCTGCCGCTGGCGAGGTGCTTGGTCAGCAGCTCGGAAAGGCCGGGCTCGAAAAAAATGGCATCGCCCGACCGGATGCGGCCTACTTTGTGCTTGTCGTCGTCCGCGCCGATGACTTGCCGCCCCAGTTCCGCCAGGCCTAGGGCGGTGGGAAGCCCGATGTGCCCCAACCCCAGAACGGTGATGGGGGCATTCTCAAAATTCGTGTCGAGGTGGTTCGTTTGGTCGCTCATAAGTGGAGCCATGCTAATGGCCTCTGAAGCGCAGTGTCAAGGGCACCCCAGCGGGATTTCCAGTGTGAGGTGGGCACAGTGCGACAGGTGACGCCATTCTTGCGGCTCCTTGCGCGCGGTCGCAACACTTTGGATAGGCTTGGCCATGGACCGGCATTGGGGTGTGGTCCCCAAAGCCGGTTGAAATCCGCGACGCGATTTCGGCTACTACCCTGTGGTGTTCCGTCTTGCCAGTAAACGCACCTTTGGGTAAGATTATTGTCGACATTCCGCGAGGTAGTACAAACTTTCAATTTGCGAGGGAAAAATGAAAAGGACAATTGTCACTTTGACGGTAGTGCTTGTCGCTTTTGTGATGGGAATTATGGTGGGAACTCCCAAGACGCAGACCTTTAACTCTTCGGCGGCCATCGCTGCCCCCGCGCCCGCGGCCGTGCCGATGCCCCGCCGCTGCCCGAACATCCATGCCGCCCAGGACGCTCTCCGGTCGGCAGAGCAGGAACTGCGGGATGCCGGTCACGACTTTTGCGGACATAAAGGGGCGGCTATGGACATCATCCATCGCGCCCAGGAGCAACTGCGGCTTGCAGAGGGTTGCGACCGGTGCCGGTGAGCGGGAAATGTTGAAAGCCAAAATGGGAGGCGTATACTCGTGGCCGTATTGTGCCTCAGCGAGTTTAGCGTCAGGGAGCCTCCGCCATGCCTTCATGTTCAAAATGCGGCCGAGAAATTGAAGGGACTGATCAGCACTGCAAATCCTGTGGGCCAGGAGCAAAGAGGGGCGAGAAATTAAGCATGAAGTTTGTGTGCAGCGTGGCCGGAATGTTCCTCGCCATGATTGCAGCCTATATCGTTGTGACGGTTAATGGATGGGAGGGAGAATGGGACAACCAGCCCTTCTTGGCCGCGCGGATGGCGGCGATTCCCGGCCTGGTCATAGGCTTTGCGATTGGCGCCGTGATCGACTACGTCCGGGAATAACCACCACTAACTGTGCCCTTGCAGCTTGGTTTCCTGGAGGAGCGCGGTGAGGTTTCGCACCACCTCCGGGTGCTGGTCGTAGACATTTTCTTTTTCTTCCACGTCCACATCCATATTGTAGAGCTGGCCTTCGGGATCGTCGGGACTGGCCTTGTACTGGCACTGGCCCCAGCCTCCGTTGCCCTGACCCAGGATCAACTTCCACGGCCCTCTGCGGATGGCGTACATGCCCTCGATGGAATGGTGAATAGTGGACGGGCGGATGGCGCCGGCGCGCTGGCCCAATAGCAGGGCAGGGAGAATATTGGAGCTGTCCTCGCCCACCTCGGCCGGCAGCTTCGCACCCACTATTCCCGCGCAAGTGGCCATCAGATCGGTTAGGCCGATGGTCTCCGGGTTGACGCTGCCGGGCGCCACGTTGCCTGGCCAGCGCACGATAAATGGCTCGCGGTGGCCGCCATCCCAGATGTCCGCCTTGATTCCCCGCAGTTTGCCGTTGGGATAATGCTGGTAAAGCCGGATGATGGCATAGGGGGTGTCATCCTCGTTGGTACGGGCGGGCGACCCGTTGTCGCTGGTGAGAATCACCAGGGTGTTGTCGGCAATGCCGTTGCGTTCGAGGGCGTCCATCACCTGGCCCACTGCCCAGTCGATTTCCACGATAAAGTCGCCATAGTCTCCCGCCTGGCTGCTGCCTTTCACGAAGGGGGCAGGGCAGATGGGCCGGTGCGGGGCATTGAGGGGGAAATAAAGGAAAAAAGGTGTCTCTGCGGATTGGCGCGCGTGCTCATTGATGTATTGAACGGCGCGGTGAGTAAGGTTGGGCAGGACTTCGACGTGCTTAAAGCCCGGAGCGATCGGTCCGGGGCGCCAGAACCCGGTCCGGGGGGTATCTCCACCCTTGGTGTAATCGGTGGGCGCTTCCACGACCCGGTCGTTTTCAATGTAGCAGTAGGGCGCCATATCGAGCGCGGCGGAAAACCCATAAAAATAATCGAAGCCCTGGTCGCGCGGACTCACCGCCAGCGGCTGATCATAATCCACGAGATTCATGGCCTCGGCCACCTGCTTGCCGTCTTTCCAAGGCGCCACCTGCCCGTCTTTGGTCCGCCATCCGAAACCCAGATGCCATTTGCCGATGCAAGCGGTGGTGTAACCGTGCTGCTGGAGCAGAGACCCGACAGTCATCCGGTGGGGCTCGATCAGGGGAGCGTCATAGCCCTGGAGCACGCTGCGCTTCATGCGCGAGCGCCAGCAGTAGCGGCCGGTCAGCAGCGCGTAACGGCTGGGCGTGCACACGGCGGAAGCCGAATGGGCGTCGGTGAAGCGCATGCCTTCCGAGGCGAGCCGGTCCATCCGGGGCGTGTGAATCTTGTTGTCAACGCTCTGGCAGGAAATATCGCCGTAGCCCATGTCGTCGGCCAGGATGACGACGATGTTGGGTTTGCCGCCCGCCGGCTGGGGATGGGCGACATTCTGAGGCAAGGTGAGCGCCGCCGCGCCATAAGGAATGGACTTCAGGAAACCCCGGCGATTCCATGGCTCGCTCATGCGTCCTCCGCGGTGAGAAATACCCCTACTCTGGCAAAACCCTCGTGGCGCAGTTGGAAGTTTTTTTGCGCTAATTCCCGGCCGCCCAACCGGATGGGGGAATCCCATCAAAGGCCGCATCCTATGTGAGCTGACGCGGGGTGTCAAACGGTTTTAACGGCAGTGTCAAGCCCGGATAGAAATGTCCCCATGCTTAACCAATTAGAAGTGTCCCCTTTTTGAGTTCTGGCTTTCTATGTTTTTGTTCTCTCATGATTTTTTGTCTTTTGTTCTGGTTGTCGTTGGTGCTGTGGTGGCATCCCGTCGTGGGCCGCGGCCGGAGCGCAGCCCTGCGGAGCCCGAAGGGCGGAGCGTTTAGGGCGGAGCGGAGGCCGCGGCCCACGACGACGCCGGAACGCCGGGGGAAGGCAACGCCTGCTGGGCGAGATGAGGTTCGGGGTAACCTCGGCGCCAGGGATGCTCGGGCCCCGGTTTCCACTTCCGGTTCAGGACGGTTGGGGGAAGGGCTCGCGCCGGGGTTGCCTTCCCTCCCTTGGCGGGCACGGGGCGCGCGGCAATCTCTTTCCACTTCAGCTTCTGCTCCCGGTAATAAATCTCCAGACTTCCATCTTCCTCTTCGCACACCCTGACCTTGCCCTTGGCGGGCGCGTGATGCTGGCTTTGCCGTTGCACTTGATAGAAACGGTTCTCGTGCTGCACCACCCAGTCGTTGCTCAGCACCCGTTCGGTTTCCAGCCGCAAGATCTTGGCCAGCTTCCGCGCCCCCGGGCTCGGGAGGTGAACGTCCTCGGGCGCCGCCGCCGTCTGCGCGTAACGAGCGTTGTGCTGCGGGCAGTACTGTTGCCCCAAGTAGCGATTGGCGTCGGCATGCGTGCGAATATCTTTCCGCCGCAACTTCTTCACTAAACGGTCCTGGTGGGTGCCGTGATTTCTCTCCACCCGGCCTTTCGCCTGCGGTGAACTGGCCGCCCAGATCTCGATCCCCAGCGCCCGGCACATCCGCCCAAACTGCGTCACCGGCACCTCGCCCCGCATCCGCTCGCCCGCGTTGGGCTCCCGCACATACACATTCTTCCAATCCGTGTACAACGCTTGGGGCACCCCGTAGTCCTCAATCCAGGCCCGCAACACTCCCACCGCCGCCCAGATCGTCTCCTCCTTCCCCAACCGGCACAGCGTCGTCCCCGTCGCATCATCCACCATGTTCATCAGGCAGCCCCCCGCACCCCGCCCTTCCAGCCAGTCGTGAAAACTCCCGTCCAGTTGCACCAACTCCCCAAAGTGCGCCTTCCGCTCCCGCCGCTGCCGATGCACTCGCCGCCGCCGGTCCCGGCTCCACAACCCCTCCGCCAACATCCAACCGCGCAGCGTTTCCACCCCCAGTTCAATCCCGTCTTCCTCGGCCAAGTGCTCGGCCGCCAGCGTCGGCCCAAAACGTTCCCCCACCTCTCCTCCATACTTCTTCCGCAGCAGACTCAGAACCCGTCGCCGCAAACTCCTCGGCTTCGCTCGGTTCGAAACCCGCCCGACGTTCCCGTGCACTAACCCCCTCGCCCCGCGGGCTCGGTAGCGCTTCCACAATCGCTTCGTCTGTCGATAACTCAACCCCATCCGCTCCGCCGCCTGCCCCAAACTCCACCCCGCTTCGGCTACCCGTGAAAGCACCGCCGCCCGCTTCATCTCACGCTCACTCATCCCTGTCCTCTTCAACTCGGCCTCCTCTGGAGACCTTCAGTTTAGGGGACATTTCTAATCGGGACAGAAGGGGACATTATCATCCGGGCGCAACAACGGTTTTAACGGCAGTTTAACGGCGAGCCGGGCGTGGGAACGGCCGGTTTCGTGGACCGGGCGTAGGGGGCCGGGGAAGGAAGCCGAACGATACTTTCGGGCGATTGCATTCCGATCCGCCCGGGTGTATCTTGTGCCTGGTTGGAAAAGGGAAGTTCCAACTCCGTTCCTACGGTGGCACGGGCGCCGGGGGACTTTTCTGGGGGACCCCGCCGGGCGGTGCGGGCGGGCCGGACCCAATCAAGGGGGAGGTTTCTTAACACCACGGGGCGACCCAGAAAACTGGCCGAGTGGAGGTAAACATGAGCGAACCGGAAAAGCTCTTGCGGCCAAATGCGCACAGGGAAGCATCAGCAGCGTTACATACCATTGCCAAACCGGAAGTCGGTGAACGCAGCATCCATTCCGAACGCCATCATCCTGCCTTCGATGAACCTGACCCACCTGTAATCCATCCGCATTCCGCCACGGGCGGAGAAGCCTATTTCATCATCATTGGCGCTGCGATGGTATTGATTGCGCTTTTTGGGCACGTGGCTCTGCAAAGAGACAGTCAACTGGCGCGGACGGCGGCCACACTTTCCGCCGAAAAGGCCCACAGCCTGGAGCTGCAGAAGAACATCGATACGCTGGAGCAGAAGGTGAGGACGCTGAGGGAAACCGCTGATTACTACTTCCAGCAGGGGGTTGACCAGGAAGCCGCCGGCAACCTCTATGACGCCAAAACGGCTTTTGAAACAGTCATTGCCAAGTTTCCCACCAGCCCACTGGTGGGAAGCGCCCAGCAGCGGCTGGCCGCCGTGAACGCGGCGTTTGCGAAGGCCGAGGCCGAAAGCCTGCCAAAGCAGGGCAGGTAGCAGGGGCCGCCGCGGAAATATGCCGGGGCCAAGGGGATGCCGCGAGTCACGCGTCCGGGGCAGTTCGAAGCTCCCGAGCGGCGTCTCGCCCGGTTGAGGCTCAATCCCTTGAGGCTCAACCCCCTGTTGACATCACGAACGCAGGAACTTATACTAAATCCCGACGAGTTTAGTTTGCGCAATTTGCCGGAACTCGATAGCGACACTGGTTCGTGCCTCGGTGCCCCTATTGGGCACGATTAGTGTCTGCAAGGAACAGGGCCTCGGAACGCACAAGGGTGTCACCTTAATTCGAAGAAGCCGCGCCAGACATGCAGGGTTAACCCAAGGTGGCATAAACGGAAATTATTTCCTTTGGAGTTCCAGGGAGGGCTCTTTTCGGGGGGTTCAGAGGGTACCGGGCGAGATCGAGGGTGATCTCAGTCGCGGCGTCCGGCTGCGCAATTCGAACGCTTCGAAAATCCTTTCCCGATCACTCCGCAAAAGGGCAACTGCCCCGGAGGCTGTGAAAAACAGATCAAACCGGTGAAGCCCGGCAATCCACACGATTGAGCCGCCAGTTGGAGGTGCCACTCCTTTTGCAGCAGGTCGCTGCTGGCCAATGCGGCGCGCACCCAGGGGAATACCGAACCATCTGCCGAACAACAAAGGGTGTACCGAGCGACGGCTCACGGGGCAAACGGTGGGCTTTTAAAGAGCGTCTAAAGGTAGCAGTAAGTCATCAAGCGTGAAGACGTTGGAGTGAGGTGGGGAAAATGGTGAGGAAACGGGTGAGGGTCCGGGAAACGCGCAGGGTTGCGATAGCCTGGGGGTTGGGACTGGCGGTTTACCTTCTGGCGAGTATGATCCCCGGATGGGCTCAGCAAGAAAATCCCACCCCTGCCTCTCCACAAGTCGTGGCGCCCAAAGAAACCAGCACCCCAACGCCCTCCCCCGAACAACCCAAGACCCCGATCTCCGATTACACCGTGAGCCCGGAAGACCTGTTGGAGGTTCTGGTGATGGACGTGCCGGAGGTCAGCCGCACTTATCGGGTAAGTTCCAATGGGTTCTTGACCCTGCCCTTATTGCCGCAACCGATCCCGGCAGCCGGCGTGACCCTGGATGAGCTTTCCCGCGTGATTGCTGCCAAATACCATGATGCCGGAATGCTGAATAACGCGCAGGTGACGGTATCACTTAAAGAAACAAGGTATCATGCGGTCTTGGTCTCCGGGGAAGTGATGAAGCCGGCGTCATACCCCATCTTTGGCCCCACTCACTTGATCGATGTAATTGTGGAAGCGGGGGGGCTCGCCCCGGATGCGGGCAATAATGCGGTCATCACGCGAGGGGACATTGGGATGCACGAGGATGAGGAAAACAGCGCCCGAACCGATGGCGTAAACCCCTCCGCCAACGGCCAATCCTTCTCTTTGGACGTACGAAAACTGATGGCGACGGGAGTGGACAGGAACAATATTCTGCTCTATCCGGGGGATCGAGTTACCGTCCAGCGAGCCGCGCTCATTTACCTCCTGGGGGCCGTGAACCGCCCGGGTGGATATGTGCTCAACGAATCCCGCGCGCAGATTACGGCGATTAAGGCTCTGGCCGAGGCCGGCGATGTGACCAACGTGGCCAAGAAGGATAGGATTGTCATCCTGCGCCGGGATCCTTCCAACCCGAGTGAACAGCGGGTGGAAATCCCGGTGAATTACAAGGCGATTGTGAAGGGGAAGATGGCGGACATTCGGCTGAAACCCGACGATATCCTTTTTGTGCCGGAAAGTGGCCGGACGAAGGCTTTACGCGCTGCTGCCACTGCCGCGACTACGGTGGTGACCAACGGAAGCACGGCATTGCTCATTTACCGTTGAAAATTGATGCTGCCGGAAGGTTTTGCGAAATTAGATCACGGTTCGAGGGAGTTGGAAGGTGCCTGATAACGATTCTTTGTCGCCCATTGAGCGTCAATTGCCACAACGGATAAGCAACTTCACGCCCACGACGGTGGAGTTGGAAGCGGTGGCGGGGGAAACCCACATCTCGCTTGCTTCCTTCTGGCATGTCATCATGAAGCGTCTTCCCACCATCATTACCGCCACGGTAGTGGTGGCTGTGCTGACGGGGATTTACACCTACCGGATGCGGCCCGTCTACAGGGCCACGTCCACCGTGGACGTGGAGACCACTGCCCCCCAGCTTCAGACCCTCGCGGAGGTGTATCGCAATACCCCCAGTGATGATTCCACGTTTCTGACCACCCAGATCCAGGTTCTGCAAAGCGACAGCCTGGCTTGGACGACCCTGCAGCAGCTGGGGATGGACCACGCCGCGCCGGCGCCCAAGGCAGCCAAGATTCCGGGTGAATCGGAGATGCAAATTGCCGCCGCGCGCAAGACCGCCCTGATTGAGGACTTCAAAGGGGGACTTTCGATTGATCCGCTCAAGGACAGCCGCATTCTCTCGGTGAGCTACGAAAGCGAAAATCCCGAACTGGCCGCGGCGGCGGTCAATCAACTCATCAACAACTACATTGAATCCAATTTCCAGGCGCGCAACGATTTTACCCGCCGGGCATCAGGCGGGATGGAGCAGCAACTCGAGGATTTGAAGGCGAAGGTGGAGAAATCCCAGCAGGATCTGGTCGATTATGAGCGTCAAAATCTCATCATTAATGTGGGCGACAAGGGGACCATCGACGATCAACGGTTGGAGGATCTGAATAAGGATTACACGGTCGCGGAAACCGACCGTGTCCAGAAGCAATCGCTTTTCGAGCTTGCCGTGGCCAATGAATCACAGATTGGCATGATCATCGAAGACAAGACTCTCCAGCATTTGGAGGAGAAGTACGACGATCTGAAATCCTCCTATGCGGATGTTCTGGGCCAATACGGACCGAACTTCCCAAAGGCGGTTCGCTTGCGAGACCAGATGACCCAAATGCAAGTTCTGCTGGACAATGCGCGCAAGCAGGCCATCGGCAAGGTGCACAATGATTATCTGGCGGCCCTCACCCGTGAAAAGATGATCGGCGATTCCCTGGCAAAAGAGAAGACCAATGTCAACGCGCTCAATGAGCGCATGATCGAGTACAACATCAAGAAGCGGGAATTTGAAATCAACCAGCAGCTCTATGAGAGCCTGTTGCAGCGCCTAAAGGATGCCACGCTCTCGGCCAGCTTGCAAGTCACCAATGTGAATGTTATTGATCCCGCCTCCATCCCCGCCGCACCCATACGTCCGAACCGGCGGCGCAACCTGGCGGCGGGCCTGATGGTCGGTTTGATTCTGGGGGTCACCCTGGCCTTCGTGCAGGAAGCGCTGGACAGTTCGGTGCGCACCACGGAAGAAGCGGAACGGCTGGTCAACGCTCCGGCCCTGGCGGTTATCCCTGCCGAAACCGACGGGTACAGGCGAAGGCAGATGGCCACGGGGCCTGCTTTGAGCGCAGCCGGACCGAACGGGGTGGGCTTGGCGGTTCTGAAACGCCCCTCCTCACCCATGGCCGAGTCATTCCGCAGCCTGCGGACTTCCGTTTTGCTCTCCACCGCCCCCCGCCCGCCCCAGACCCTGCTGGTTACCAGTGCACAGATGGGCGAAGGGAAGACTTCCACGGCCACCAACCTGGCCATGTCATTCGCCCAGCGGCAGGGCCCCGTCCTGATCATTGATGCGGACATGCGCCGCCCTTCCGTCGCCAAGACGCTGGGTGTTGCCAATGAAAAGGGCTTGAGCAGCTTTTTAACGGGCGCGCACTCGCTGGAGGAAGTGTTGATCCAATATGAGCGGATCCCGAACCTCTGGATTCTGCCGCTGGCCCCCGGCCTCCCGATCCTGCTGAACTGCTCTCTTCGCACATGATGGACGCCACGCTGAAGGATTTGCTCAAAAGGTTTACACAGATCGTCATTGACTCCCCCCCGCTCCTCCTGGTGACCGATGCGGTAATCCTGTCGGCCATGGTGGATGGGGTTATACTGGTGGTGGCCAGCGGAACCACGGCGCGGGGAGCGCTGACCCGGGCCCATCGCATCCTGGAAAACGCCGGCTCGCGGGTGCTCGGGATGGTTCTCAATAAGGTTGACATGCGCTTCGACACTTACTACGGGTCCTATTACGGTAGTTACCATCAGTCCTACTATGATGAAGCTGCGGTGTCGAATCCCTCGCATTCCTCCGGAGGGGACCGTGGCAGGAAGGATGCGTCCCGCCGGACGTGAGCGGGCGGTTTAGTCTCGCGAGCCACCGGGAATTTCCCCCCCGGTGGGGAGAATCGGTCTCCAGATCATTCGCCAATCGTCGCTTCCAGGATCATTCACGAAATGAGTCGACATCCCAACCCTGACCTTTCTGGCGAGAGGGGGTCGTTTCGGCAGAGTTCCCATCACATTCGGGCATGGTCGCTGCGCCCCTGGTGGCGGGCCGTCCTTTTCTTGATCCCCATCCTGGCCGCCGGCCTGGGATTGTCCTGGGAAGCGTTTCGCGCCGCCTGGGCCACCTACGCGCTCGACGCCGTCGCCATTAAGGATGTTCAAAAGGCGCTAAACCGGGACCCCGCTAATTCCGATTTGATCCATCACCTGGGATTGCTCTACACCACCGATCCCACGGAAAGCAACCTGACCGAGGGGGTGGAATACCTCCAGCAGGCCACCGAACTCAACCCTCGCCACTGGGATTATTGGTCGGACCTGGGAACGAGCTGTGATTTCGCAGGAAATACCACCTGTTCGGATGAGGCCTTTGACCGCGCCTGGATGCTCAACCCCATGGCTCCGGCTTTGGAGTGGGATTTGGGGAATCATTACCTTGTAACCGATCGTGCCGAGAAGTCCTTTCCCTACTTTCGCAGACTGGTGGTTTTGGATCCGGAATATCTCGACAATACCTACCGGCTGTGCCTGCGCGCCACCCGGGACCCTGAGACAATCTACCGGGAAGTTGTTCCCCACGAAAAGGATGCCTCTCCCCGGTTTGCTTTCCTGATGGTTTTGACCACCGCCGCCGATTACGAAAGCGCCATGAAAATTTGGGGGCAGATGATCTCCGGGCCTGATCGTTCCCCCAACCTGTCGTTGGTAAAGCCTTTCCTGGATTTCCTGATCGATCATGATCAGATTCAAGATGCCAGCACGGTGTGGAGCGATCTTCAGCACGCCCGAGTCATCCCCGCGGCCCCCGCCGGGCAATCCGCCAACCTTCTCTATAACGGGGATTTTGAAGGGCAGCCGCTCAACACCGGTTTTGACTGGCGGATCAGCGATTCCCAGGATCTGGAGTACGATTTCTCGGATCCCTCCGCTCACCGGGGCGCGAAGTGCCTGCGCATTGAATTCCCCATCGGTCGAAATGCGGATTACGATCTGCTGGATCAAATCGTTCGCATTAAACCCAATGCGCGTTATCAATTAACCGCTTACGTGCGGTCCGAAAATCTTACCTCCGAAAGCGGACCGCGCCTGCGCGCGATCGAGGTGGGCTGCGAAAATTGCACCCCCCGCACCAGCGATCCGACGGTGGGGACCACGGCGTGGCATTCCGTCGATGTCGAGTTCTTGACCCAGCCGCAGACGCAGGCCGTGAGAATTTCCTTTTGGCGCCCCCAGGATCATGTGTCCTCACGGGACATAACCGGCAAGGTTTGGCTGGATGATGTAACGCTCCACGAGTTGGACGCTTCCGCACCCCATGTGAATCAGGAGAGGACCCGTTGACGCTTCCAGCCCTTTCACGTACTTCCATTCGCCGCAGCGCGTCCGCCGCGCCCGACGGCCGCCCGCCTGACTCATCTCCTTTCCTCGCCGCCGCCCGAATTCTCCTGATGGCCAGCATCTTTGCCGCCCCGTGGGCATTCGGCGCCGTGCCGGCATGGGCGTGGGGAGGATTGATGGTTCTGACCTCTTTCACGCTGACCCTGTGGGCGGTAGGCTCGGCCCATCGCGGCCTGCTCAGCTTGCGATGGTCGCCGCTCTATTGGCCCTTCCTGGCGTTCATTGTGATTGCCAGTGTTCAGCTCCTGGCGGGGCTGACGGCCGATCACGTGGCCACGCGTGAGGCTGTCCTGAGGCTGGTGACCAACTTTGTGATCTTTTTCCTGGCAGGCCAGCTTATTTCATTTACGAAGTCCGGAAGTGGCCGGTACGTAAAATGGTGGGGATTGATCGTTACCGTGATGGTGATTGGGTTGAGTGTTCTGGCGTTGGCGCAGATTATGACTACCGGCCATGGATTGATCTATTGGAGCGTCAGGACGCGTTTTGGGCCATTCGGCCCCTATGTCAGCCCCAATGACTATTGTGGTTTAATGGAAATGCTGATCCCTGCCGCGGCGGGATATATCTTGTCGGGGTCATCTCCGCAAGTGCCCCGCATGTTGCTCTGGCTGGGGGTGGGAGTGGGGCTGGCCTCCATCGCGGTGAGCGGCTCGCGAGCCGGCGCGGCGGTGGTGCTGGTGGAACTTCTGCTTTTTGGATTTATCATCTACCGGTATCGGCCCCAGGGCGCATGGCATCGCGCCTTCCCGGTGGTAGCCAGCGTGGTTTTGATCGCTGCCGGCGTAATCGGGTGGATGGTCAGCGCCGGCCACATGGGCGCCCGCGCCTTGTCGTTGATTCAATCGGACAGCTCATTGCAAATGAAAATGGGTGACCGGTTTTGGGTGGCGCAAGACACGCTCCGCATTGCACGGAGCCATCCCTGGATGGGAGCCGGAGTGGGAACCTTTGAAACAATATTTCCGGCTTATATGACTCACCCGACCGACCTGCATTGGACGCATGCCCACAATGATTTCGCGGAGGGCCTGGCGGAGACGGGGTTGGCGGGGGGCGTTCTGATGCTGTGGGCCTTGGTGATTTTCCTTCGCCGCGCTCTGCTCCACATCCCGGAACGCCTTCGTTCCGGGGTGGGTTGGATTCCCATGGGGGCCGCCGTGGGCGTGGTGGGATTACTTTGCCATAGCTTGGTGGATTTTAACTTGCGCATCACCGCCAACGCCGCATGGTTTGTGGTGTGCGTAGCCGTCGCGACGATCCCCCTCCCTTCGCCCGACCGCCCCCTCCGGTTGGCCCGGGAAGTGAACTCAGAACCACACGAGGGTTTCTTGACCTGATTAGCCCGGGTGTAGGCTGCAGGCAATAGGTGACGGGAAAGTGCCGCCACTTGTAAACTACGACCCAAAAACTGTAACCTATAACCTGAAGCCTGTTCCTTGTAACCACAAAACCTGTAACTTAAGAAGTAAGGAGATCGTTTGAAGGACGTCATTGTCATCGGAGCAGGCCCGGCGGGCATTCATGCGGCCTTTCTATTGGCTCAGTCAGGGCTGGAGGTTGCCCTCTTCGAAGCCCAAAGCCGGGTCGGCGATCGGGTTATCTGCTCGGGCGTCGTTGGAGACGAGGCTTTTCCGCGCTTTGATCTTCCCACCCATCCCATCCTGTCCGACATTCGCTGCATTCAAGCCATCTCCCCCGGGGGAAAGAAATTGGAGCATCGGACGGACGCGCCGATGGCCCAGGTTATCGATAAGGCGGCGTTCAATCGTGCTCTGGCCGACCGTGCGGTGAACGCCGGGGTGGACTTGCAACTCGGCTGCTGGGTGAATTCATTGCAAGTTGAAAAACACTCGGTGGATGTCCAATACCGCCACACGGAGTCGGGGCCGGGCAATCTGCGGGCCCAGGTGGCGGTCATCACCACCGGCGTCAATGGGTCACTGAACCATGCGTTGGGGTTGGCGCATCCCCGGCAATTCCTGCGCGCCGTTCAGGCGGAAATGTCCCTCCCTCCGAATGGCCACGGCAATGCCACCCGCGTATTTGTGGGCAGGGGAGTTGCCCCCGGCGCCTTTGGATGGGAAATTCCGCTGGGGAACAACCGGTGGCGTGTGGGACTGATGACGGAAGACAATCCCGATCCCTATTTTCTCAAGCTTGTCCGGAGAATTGCGCCCCAAACCGACGTCGCAAGCTTGCGGATCGATCGAAAAGGCATTGCCCAGGCCGCCGTGGGCCGTTGTGTGGCCGAACGCGTTATCGCCGCCGGCGAAGCTGCCGGGCATATCAAGACCACCACGGGCGGGGGGATTTACTACGGCTTGCTTTCCGCCGAATTGGTGGCTGATGTGCTGATTCGCGCTTTCCGGTGCAAGAATTTCAGCGCCCGGACCCTGGGCGAGTTTGAACGATACTGGCGATCGACTTTCGGCAATGAGTTGATGGTGGGCTATTTCGCCCGTAAACTTGCCAGTCATTTTACTGACGGGCAAATTGATAAGTTCTTCGATGCGGCCAATGCCAGCGACCTGCTGGTTCGCTTGAATGGCAAGCTGAAGTTTGATTGGCATCATCGCGCCCTGCTGGCCACCTTGCGGTCTTTGATGACTTTGCCGGGTGGGCTGGGGGCGAAATGAAGGTTTACAGGTTACAGGGGACAGGTTGCAGGGGACGGGAGTCAGAAGTCAGGAGTCAGGAGCTAGAACTTACAAATTGGAGCTAGTATGAAGAAGGAAATATGAGCGTGAGGGTTCTGGCTTCCGACTCCTGACTCCTGACTCCTTAAGACCATGCTCAAACGTCTTTTCGACATTTCGCTTTCCGGGCTCGGTTTGATTCTTTCTTCGCCGATTTGGGCGACGATTGCCGTGGCCATTAAGATTGAGGATGGCGGCCCGATCTTCTATAGCCAGCCGCGCGTGGGGAAGGAGTGCAAGGAATTCCAAAGCGTCAAATTCCGCTCCATGGTGCCGGACTCGGATGCCCGGTGGGGGGCTGTTCCGGCAAGAGAAGGCGACCCACGGATTACGCGCGTGGGCCGGATTTTGCGCGCCACGGCCATGGACGAGCTTCCCCAGCTTTGGAACATCTTCCGCGGAGACATGAGTTTTGTGGGACCCCGGCCCGAGTGGTCGGAACTAGTGAAGAAATTCCGGGTGGAAATTGCCGGCTTTGACCGCCGGCATGCCGTAACCCCCGGGCTTACCGGAATCGCGCAGATTTATGGCCATAGCGAATTGCCCCGCCGACAGAAACTTCGCTACGACTTGGTCTACATTAAAAAGCAGAGCTTTGGGCTGGACCTTCGCCTGGTCTTTATCTCCTTCCTTGTAACCTTTACCGGAAAATGGGAGGACCGTTCAGCCAAACTGCCGCGGCTGCTGGGCGGGCGGCGCGCCGCAAGAAAGCGAATTACCCCGGTGGCAAAGCCCTCGTGCGCGGCGCCGGCAGCGCGGAGTTGAGAGTCACATTTCTCAAAATACTGGCGAGAAATTCGAATGGAAGCGCAACCCTTGACCCCACGGGCCGGGCCCCCGCCCTGCACAGACGTTCTCGGAGCCCCTGTTCATATCATTGACATGGAGAATGTCCTGCTCTTGATGGAGCAGTGGATCCGGGATCGGCAGCGCCCCCATTGGATTGCGGTGACGGGTTCGCACGGCGCGCTGCTGGCACACAAGCAAGCGGATTTCCGCGCCGTTCTCCAGACCGCCGACCTTTCCGTGCCCGACGGGCGCTGGGCTGCCCGGTTTGCCGCCCGGAAAATGTCCTGTGCCACGCAGCAGGTGCGCGGAGCGGATTTGATGTCCGCATTTTTCGAGCTTTCTCGTCAGAAGGGATTCACCAATTATTTCTACGGCGACACGGATGAAACCCTGGCTCTGGCCAGCGAGCGGCTGCGCCAGAAGCACCCCGGAGTAAAGATCGTGGGTGTGTACTCGCCGCCTTTTCGCGAATTGACTCCCCACGAAGACGCGCAGGTTATTGAAACGATCAACCAGGCCAACCCCGATGTGCTTTGGGTGGCGCTGGGCCTTCCCAAGCAGGAGCGCTGGATTGCCGCCCACCTCGACCGCCTGAAAACCCCGGTGATCGTGGCGGTGGGAGCGGCGATCAAGTTCCACAGCGGGAGGGTTGTTCCGTCCCCGCGCTGGGCGAGCCAGGCCGGTCTGGAATGGTTTTGGCGCCTGATGCACGAGCCCCGCACCGTCTGGCGGCGCGCCATGATTTACGGCCCTCAGTTTATGGCTCTCTCGTTCCTTGACCTGATGCGGCACAAGATGCGGTAGGATGCACGAGGTAAAAATGATGCCGGATCAGCCCCCCCCCATCTCGGTGGTCATACCCGTCTATAACGAGATGGCGACCATCGAAGAGATTCTGGCGCGCGTGCAAGCCGTCGACCTGGATTTGGAAATCGTCATCGTTGACGATGGCTCGACCGACGGAACGCGCGAATTCCTGATGAGTATTGTCCGCGGCAGTGCGCTGGCCGAGACGCAGATGACATTACCGCGCACCGGAGCCCTCCTGCGCACCGATAATATCCGCGTCTTCTTCCAGCCCAAGAACCGGGGAAAGGGAGCGGCCCTCCGCCGGGGGTTCGAGGAGGCGCGCAGCAACATCATCATCATTCAGGACGCCGACCTGGAGTACGATCCCGCCGACTACCCGCACTTAATTGCTCCCCTCGAATCGGGACGCGCCGACGTGGTCTATGGTTCGCGTTTTCTGGGCGGCCCCCACCGCGTCTTGTTCTTTTGGCACTATGTCGGCAACCGCTTCCTGTCCCTCCTGTCGGGCATGGTCACGAATCTGAATCTTACCGACGTTTGGACCTGCTACAAGGCTTTCCGGCGGGAGGTTCTGGAGGGGATTGTCCTGCGCGAGGACCGCTTCGGGTTTGAGCAGGAAATCACCATCAAAATCGCCCGGGGGGGATGGCGCATTTACGAAGCGCCCATCTCCTACTACGGGCGCACTTACTCGGAGGGGAAGAAGATCACCTGGAAGGATGGGATTAGAGCCCTCTGGTGCCTTCTCTACTACGGCTTCCTCGCGCGCTCTACGAAATCACCGCACCCCCCGCGCCCTTCGTCACCTCTCCCGCGGGGAAAATGAGGAGCGGAGCAGACTTAAGTCAGGCCATCGGGCAGAATGGCCAATTCCCTATCGCCACAACTTTCTCCCCCCATGCCCGGGGCGAGCAAGCCAAAAGGCAAGAGTCGAGAGCCGCGGGGTGGGGAAATGGCACCGGGTCAATGGCTGGTGACTAGCCGAACTTTCGCAGCTGAGGGAGTAGACGAGCTGTAAGTGGTTTGTTTTTAGCGAAGGGTTCCCAAAGGTCGGCACTACATTTTCAGTGTCGGTTGCACCGTCTGTGCCGGGTCGTCCTGGGCCTTGATGCGAGGTGACGGTTGTGAAGGCAAGGAGAGATTGAGTTGGTGCAGCATCAGCGCTTGATCGGGTTCCGGCTGGGTGTAGCGTGGCATGATCAGCCAACGGTCGTCGGTGGTGGGCAGGCAGACATCCAGCATCTGGATCGTCGCCAGCTTTTCCAACACCGCCCGCGGGGTGAGGCCCGGGGCCAGGGCTTGCAGCCTTTGTCCCAGCGTTACCGAAAGAGCGTAGGCGAGGAAGGCCACCAGGATGTGGGCCTCCACGCGGTTTTCGAGTTGGTGATAAATCGGCCGCAAGCCCAACTCGCTCTTGAGGGTCTTGAACGCCGCTTCGATTTGGGTGAGTTGGAGGTAGAGTTCCCACAGCACGGCGGCATCCTCGCCCACCAGGTTCGACCGCAGCAGATAGTGCCCGTCGCGGAGTTCGGCCTTCTGCAGCTTGTCTTTGTCCAATTGAAACGTGAAGGTTTGGCGCGTGACGGCTTCGCCCTCCTGGGGCAGGTGAATGCGGACAAAGCCGAAGGCACGTCCCGCGTCCTTCTTGGCCGCACCGATCCGGAGCAGCAACCGATCGCGCGCCGGAGATTTCCGGCGTAGGTCGCGCAGTTTCCACAGCAACCGCACCAGCTTACGACGGCGGATGGCGTGCTCTTTGGCCCGCCGTCCTGCGCTCTTCGCCAACACGTATAATTCCCCTTCCTCGGCGAACAGCTTGACCTCGACCGACTCCCGCACTTTCTGCCACGGCAACTCCAGCCATTTTTTCTCGTACTGCTGAATCTTGCCCCGCGGCGTACCCACCAGGTAGAACACTTCCCGCTCCGGCGCGCGCATCTCCTGTAGCACTTCTTCGGTGGGAATTCCCCGGTCCATCAACCACACCCGCCGCGCCCGTCCATACTGTGCTTCGATCTTGGCGAGAAACCCGCGCAACGTGGTGCGATCCGACGTGTTGCCCTCCATCACTTCGTAGGCCAGCGGAAACCCTTCCGGCGTCACCACCAAGGCGATCACTACCTGCCGGCAGTCGGAGCGATGGTCGCGGCTGTAGCCATACTGGGCCTTGGGAATCTCCTCTCCTTCGCCCTCGAGGTAGGTGCTGGTGAGGTCATAGAGCAGCACGTCGAAGCGCGCCTGAAACAGCTCCTGCCAGCGCTGCCGCAGATGTTCAAACAGGGCGGCCTTATGCTTCAAAATCCGATCCAGGCAGCGATACAGCCGGTCCTTCTCCGCTACCGCGAAGCCCGTTCCCAGCAGATCCCCCATGGCGCTCTGGTCAAACCCTTGCCGGTGCAACCGAAACTCACTGCCCGGTGAGACCAACCGGCTCACCACCAGCAACTCCAGTACTTTGGCCCAGGGAACTTCCTCCCGGCCCTCCCCCAACCGCGCTTCCCAAAATGCGCCCAGTCCCAACTGCCGCCACAACTCGCATCCCAACCAGTAATTGCCAAACGCTCGCGGCCGTCGCAACTCCATCTCCGCCAGCTTCACCTGCACCCCATCCAGCGCGTCGGCGGGAAGTTCGCGGTCCTCTGGAAACAGGCTCAGCGTCGCCGCCCGCTGCTCGGCCTCATCAAAAACTTCCAGCGTCTGCCGCCACGCCGCTTGCTGGCTATCGTTGATCTCTCCCAAAAACAAGACCTGCCGCTGCACCACTCGCCCCGAGCGCACCCGGCGATTCTCCACCACGCTGAAATAGCGGTGGGTCTTGCCGTCCTTGCGCCGTTTTTTGCTGCGCAGAAACATCGTCAGCACGCATCGTCACAAATTCGCTACGCCCCTGTAAAGGGGGTAGGTCGGCACTACAAGGGCTTATCGAGAAGGCGGGGTTGACAAGGAAGAGGTTAGACCGACGTGCAGGTCAAATCTTACTCAAAATAGTTCTCAGCTGCGAAGGTTCGGTTAGCCACCTTCAGATTCATCAATCGCGGCGGTGCTTGACGTCAATTTGCAGGCGTTTGATCTTCTGATTGAGGGTGGAGAGGGGGATTTTGAAGCGCTCGGCGGCGTCCGTCTGGCTCCAGTTGGTGCGCCCGAGCATTTCCAGGATAATGCGGCGCTCGCAGCTTTCCATGACCTCAAAAAGCGAGCGGCCATCGAGGCTTTCGGAGGGAATCGCACCGGCATCACTCGGCCGGTTCTGGAAGAGTTGTTCGGGAAGCAGGTCGGTGCCGAGTGAGGGGCCGGAAGCCAGCACCACGGCGCGCTCCACCGCATTTTCAAGCTCGCGGACGTTTCCGGGCCAGGAGTAATCCATCATCACCTTCAGGGCCTCGGGGGTAAACTGCAAGCCCTCGCGGCCATTCTCCGTGCAGAATTTCCGCAGAAAGTGTTCGGCCAACTGGGGAATGTCCTCCTTGCGGTCGCGCAGCGGCGGCAAGGTGAGGGTGATGACGTTCAAGCGGTAAAACAGGTCCTCGCGGAATTTTCCGTCCACCACCATTTTGCGCAAATCGGAATTGGTGGCGGCGAGAATGCGCACGTCCACCTTGATGTTTTCCGTGCCGCCCAGGCGCATGAATTCACGCTCCTGGATAACGCGCAGCAATTTGGTCTGGGTTTCCACCCCCACCGTTCCGATTTCGTCAAAGAAAATCGTGCCCTGGTTGGCGACCTCGAAAAGCCCGCGCTTGGTGGCGATGGCGGAAGTGAACGCGCCCTTGACATGCCCAAACAGGATGCTCTCCAGCAGATCCACCGGCATGGAGCCGGTGTTGACGGGAACAAAGGGGCGGTCGGCGCGGGGGCTGGTGGCATGGATGGTTTTGGCCACCAGTTCCTTGCCCGTCCCGCTCTCCCCGGTGATCAGCACCGTGGCGCGGCTGGCCGCCACCTGGGTGATGAGGTCCATCACCTTGTGCATCTTTTCGCTCCTGCCCACCACATTGGGCAGGTCGTAACGCTTGAGGGCGCGGCGGAGCTGGATGTTTTCAAGCTGCAAGCGCGACTTGTCCACCGTGTTGCGGATTTCGAGCAGCAGCTTGTCATTGTCCCAGGGCTTGGTAACGTAGCTGTCCGCACCCTGCTTGGACGCCTGAAAAGCCATTTGCGTGGACGCATAGGCGGTGATCATGATGACGCCCACTTCCGGCGTCTCCCGCTTGATCTGCTGGAGCAGGTCCAGGCCGTTGCGGTCGGGCAGATTGATATCGAGCAGTACGAGATCGAAGAGGACGTTTTCAAGACGGCGCAGCCCTTCTTCCCCGGTCGCGGCAATATCCGCCCTGTATCCCTCCAGTTCCAGTAACTGCTGGAGACTTTCGCGAATTTCTGTTTCATCGTCAATGACGAGGATGGAGCCTTTAGCTGACATTCACAGGTTTCCTAACTGCGGGAAATTCCAGCCGGAAGGTCGTGCCGCGACCCACCACGCTGTCCACCTGAATCAATCCCGAATGTTCCTGGATGATCCCGTAGGTCACCGCGAGACCCAAGCCCGTGCCTCGGCTGGTGGCCTTGGTGGTAAAAAAGGGATCGAAGATCTTATTGATGTGCTCGGCGGGAATTCCCATGCCGTTATCGGACACTTCCACGCGCACGGAGGAGTTCTCCGCCCCCGTGGTAATGGTCAATTCACCGCCGCGGGGCATGGCGTCGCGCGCGTTGATGATCAGGTTCATGAACACCTGCTGAAGCTTTCCGCTGTTTCCATAGATGGGGGGCAGGGCGGGCTTCAACTGGGATTGGACGCTGATTCTCGCCGCCTTGAGCATGGGATCCACCAGCGACAGGCTCTCCGAAATCACCCGGTTCACATCCAGGTCGCTGCATTCGCTGCCGCCCACCCGCGAAAATTTCAGAAGGTTGTTGGCGATCTCGGAAGCGCGAAACGCCTGAGCGATGATTTTATCCAGGGTGCGCGTTCGCGGGTCATCGGGCTCCATTTGCCGCACCAGCATCTGGGCGTTGGAAGTGATGACGGCCAGCGGCGTATTCACCTCATGGGCAATCCCCGCCGCCAGCAGGCCGATGGACGAGAGTTTTTCCGCCTGCATCAACTGGTCTTCCAAGTTCACGCGCTCGGTCAGGTCGGTAAAGATCAACAACCGCCCGATCACCTGGTCCTCTTTGCCGATCAGGGGCACCACCGAGAGGTTCACGATCAGGGGGCGGTCCCCCGCGTTGCGGAAGCGGAATTTGTACAGGTTGAGGGTGTGATGAGGATCGGATACGCGCGCCAGTTCGGTGCGGAGTTCCGGGGGGAAGATCGCTTCCAGGGTCCGCCCCAGGGCCTCGGACCGGCTGAGGCCGTAGAGCCGCTCCAAGGCGGAATTCCAGGCCTCCACGGTGCCTTCCAGGTTGCACGCCAGCACTCCGGCGTTAATGGATTCAATGATGTTCTGGCTGAAATCGCGCAGCCGCTGGTAATCGTGCGCCCGCGCTTCCAGGGATTCGTACAAGCGGGCGTTTTCCAGGGCAATCGAGACGTAGCCCGCAATGGTTTGCAACAGATCGATGTCTTCGCCGGAGAGATAGTCGCCGTCGCGCGTTTTGCCCAACCCCAGGTAGCCCAGGGTGCGTTCCTTCACCTTGAACGGCAGGTAATAGTGCAGCCTCAGTTGCTCGATGGACTTCTGCGCGGCAGGGGGAAAGCCGAACGGCCGCTTGACGCTGTCAAAGAACAGGTAGCCCTTGGCAAGCGCCGGCTGGGCGGGGTCGAGGAAGCTCATATCGGTCTTGCCCGTGAAATTGATGCCGCGCGAGCGCGCCAGCCGGAAGCCCGCCGGCTCGGTGGTCAGGAAGACGGCCAGCCGGTCCACCCCCAGGGTTTCCGAGAGGCGGTCGGAAATCTGTTGCAGCAGGCTGTCAACATGCAGCTCGGAAGTGAGGTCGCGCGCGAACTCCAGCAGCGTGCGGCGGTAATCGTAGCGCTCGCGATTGAAGAAGCGGTCCACCCACTGCTGGGTATAATTCACCACGGGTTGAAAGAGGACGGCGGTGAGCACAATCGCCACCACCCAGGCTCCCCGGCTGTTGATGGGGGGAAGCGTGGCGCGGAAGACGTCCGCGAAAAAGGCGATGACGCCGAAATACAGGCCGACGATGCCGGCCGTGGCCAGGGTGTAAGAGATGCCCCGGCGGAAGATGATGTCAACGTCCATCAGCCGGTAACGCACAATGGCATAACCAAAGGTGATGGGCAGGACGGCCAGGAAGACCGCCGACGCATTCATCCAACCATTGGGAACAAATCCCAAAAAGTAGGGCAGGGCGTAGAGCGCGGCAAAGGGCACGATGGCCGCCCAGGTTCCGCGGGTGACCCACTTGAGTTGGTGCTTCAAAACGGCATCGCTCGCCCCAGCGTAGGCATGGTGCAGGGCAAGGGCGCCCCCCAGGAAGTAAACTCCCAGATAAAAGAATTCCACGCGGTCGAGCGCCCAGCGCGCCTGCTGAAGCGGCAGGGGCAGCACCAGGATTTTCATCGCCACCAGGGCGTAGACCGCACCCAGCAACGCTCCCGGCAGGTAGAGAACGGGCACCAGGTAGCGGCGCCCGCGCAACACGGCTGACCGCTCGGGGAAGGTCAGACAAAAGTGCAGGAAGATGGCAGGCTGCAAAACCCCCGCGGCAATGTTGAGCCCGTAAATCGTCCAATCAAAAAGGTTGAAGCTGCCCGCGTAGCTGAAGGTATAAAAGACGAAGGAAGCCAGGCAGAAAACATAAAAGTGCAGGGATTTGGTCGCCGTCCAGCGCCGGAAAAGGATAAACGTACCCACCAGGAGGTAGAGCAAGCCCACGATTGCCAGGTAGTTCCGAACCGAGTTGGAAGTGGACTGGGCGGCCAGAACCAGCCGGGTGTCATAGGGCTCGCCGTTGCGAGTCAAACTGTAGGTCGCCTGCGACCACGCGCCCAATTGATAAATCAGTTGACCGGCTTCGGCCAGGGTGGTAATCGCCTGGCCATTTATGGCTTTAAGCTGGTCGCCCTCGTGGATTCCCGCCCGGTCGGCCGGCCCGTCGCGGGCCACTACCCAGGCCGTCACCCCCTGCGGTGAATCAATCCACGATACCCCGTCGTCGGGAATCTGATTCTGTTCCCGCTGTTGATAGTTCAGGATGCCAAATCCCACCAATACCAAGCTCAAGAGGGCAAGCGAGAGGGTGGTTAGTCGAAAAGATGGGATCCTGGTCATTCTAAATTCCGGTCGGTGCGGCAATAAAGGCTTACTCCTTTGCGATTATAGCACGTCGGCTTCCAGCAGTGGACGCAACTCTAATCTTTAAGTGATGCAGTTTCTGAGAGATAGGTTGGACACTCTAATAAGCGGGAGACTGATACATAAATCCGGATATATGCTCCGTATTTTTGTAGATTTTGATGTGGTCATAGAACAGGGGATATCGACAAAGTAAAAGGGCCATAAGAAAAGGCCAGCGCTCGTCCGCCTCAGGATGCACCACCTACCCATTTTGGGTAGTGTCTCAGTTTGAATATGATGCGGCGAAAGGGTTCAGGGTCCCGAAGGGACCAACGGTGAGTAGCCGTAGGTTTTAACCTACGGGTCCGGACGGTATGGACGACCTTCCCTTCGACCCTGATGGGTTCGCCGGTGCGGCCCCTCCAGGGCCGGGACTTAATTTTGGGGCTGGGTGCCCGTAGGTTGAAACCTACGGCTACTCACCGTTTTCCCCTTCGGGGAACAGGGCTGCGTAACGGCAGAATAGAGACAACTTCCGCCGCGCCTAATTCAAACTGCGACACCACCCATTTCGCTAGGAATTACAAGAAGGGTAAGCTATGCTGCAATGCAGACTTCTCAACAACAAGGAGAAAACATGCTTTTCACGAATAAGAAGGAAGCCACACTCTTGCTGGTGCTTGCGGTTGCGCTGGGAATATTCCTGGTCGCCGGCGGCGGGACCTTGGCTGCGGGTCATTCGCCCAAACTGATGTCTGCGGTAGCGCCCCTGGCGGCGAATCCGGGAATTGATGCCGCTTGCCAGCCGGCTTTAGATGCCGGCGACAAACTCTTCACTACCCCCTACCACATGTTTGGCACCTATTCCGGCGCAATGGTCGGAAACCAAAAACCGATGAGCACCGAAATGATTTTGGCGGGCGGGGTCCAATACGTTCTGATGAATGGCAAGTGGAGTCCCAGCCCTCTCACTTTACAGGAGAGCAAGGATCTGGTGGAAAGTGACAAGAAAACGGCCAAAACCTCCTGCCATTATGTGCGCGATGATTCCGTGAATGGCGAGAGCGCAGCGGTCTACAGCACGCACGACATCACCCCGCACGGAACGGTCGATAGCCAGGTCTGGGTTTCCAGGCGCCGGGGGCTCATCTTGCGCCAGGAGATCGATATCGACACGGGCAACGGAAATAAATCCCACACATCCGCCCGCTTTGAATATAGCAACGTCCACGCACCCACTCTCTAGCGGCTAGTACGGCCGGAGGCGGTAGCGGCGGCATTACGCCGCCATGGCGGGGTACCCCCCCGCGCGATGATGTTCAACTTCCCTTTCTTAAGCCCCAAAGGGACAATTCACCCTAGTCCAGGCCGCAGGCCCATAGGCGCTAGCAGAAGGGCGCACGCCTCCGCGAGCCCGCAACGCGGGCTAGGGAAAGCTTCCAGCTCCTATAGTTAGTAACGTTTACAGGACATTTCCACGGGCTGGCTCAGGGCGCCCCGTTGGGACTGATTTGAAGTCCCATCCGTGCGATAATCACCGCATCGGGCACAATTCGCACAGGGAGGTCTGCGCAATGATCGACGATCTGCGTGGAACGTCCATAGGTGACTACGTACTACAGGACAAAGTCGGCGAGGGCGGCTTTTCGGTTGTTTACCTCGCCGTGAACCGGCAGACGGATGAGCCCCGGGCCTTCAAGATCGCCCGGGATGAGGTGGATCGGACTGCCGCCACCAATCAGGTGTGGGCCCGGGCACTGATGGACCACGCCGGCAACATCGGATCGGCGCCCGTGAAACCCTCCACCATGCTTTCCAGGCAGTTCCAATACTTGCAGGAGGCTGGCCCGGCGCTTTTCGCCCGGGTGGATGCGCTGGTGAAATTTGGCGACAGCCTGGCCATGCAGATGGAGTTCCTGGAAGGTTTGACCCTGCGGGAGCTGATGTTGGCCGGTCAAGTGTCCGATGAGGTGCTTCTCCGCCTGGCGCGCACCCTGGCGGAGCTCGAACGCTGGGGCCTGAAGCATGGTGATCTGAAGCCGGAGAACATTTTTGTCGCCGGCGAGCGCGTGGCCCTTCTGGACCCGGGTTTCTTTGGGGATCTGCATATCAACAACGTGCTCGCCCCGGTCAGGGTCACCACTCCCGAGTATTATCCGTTCCTCCAGCCACAGGACCTGACGGCGCTGGGGTTGATTCTCCTGGAACTCGCCACCGGCGTGAGACTCAGTCGGGACGTTGAGGAAGGCCGGGTGGGGCCGGGGCTGGCTGCCCGGCTTCAGCAATTGCACATGGGCAACAACTATTTCTTCGACTCCATTGGCCAAATCAGCAGGGGCGCCCGGGGCGGGGAGCTTTTGGCGGCCTCGCCGCTCGAGCCCATCATCCTGAAAGCCCTGGGTCTGCAATCGAACCCCTCCGGCCAGATCGATGTGGGCTACAAGTACCCGGGAGTTGAGGCTCTCGAAGTAGACCTGCAAGCGCTTCTGGGGTCCGGGCGCGTCTTTTCGCCGGCCGCGTCCCCCGCGGAGAGTCCCCGCTCATACCTTGCTCCTCCCCCTGGCACCGAAACCCGTCCTGAGCCAGGCCCTCCACCCGTGGAAGAGCTCTGTCTTCACTGCTCCCAGCCCTTCCAGGGCGAAGAGAAATGCCCCCACTGCGGGGTGTCGTGCGCGGCGCCGCCCTGTCCACGCTGTGGCCAGCCGGTTAGCCGCACCAGGAACCACCGAGAATCATCGCCCTGCCTCGCTGAGATCGCCTGGAATAGCCATTGGGGCGGCGCTTGCGCCCATTGCGGGCTGAATTTCGAATCAACCCTTCGTCTCCTCACCGGCCACCCCGCCTGGCATGCCAGAGGAGACGGCAAAGGGCAAGAAGAGTTTCAACTCGAGACCCCCATGGCTTGCGAGAGCATCCTCCAAATCCGCGGAGCGGAAAGCACGTCCATGGCTTTGGATGACTGGGATTTCCAGCCCACCATTGAAGTCCGCATCAAGCGCGCCGTGGCCGACGGAGGCGGCAAGACGGGCGGGGGGCTCGACAAAGAAGTCGTCGTCACCATGACCCCCGAGGAGTGGGACGCGGTTTTCAAACAGCTTCACGGGCCGCTGCGGCTCCTCATGCAGCGACGGATATGGTCCAGGGACACGACTTGAATAATGCCTCCGCATAAGCAAAAGGCCCGCCCGCGGAGGATTTGCACCGCCTTGGCCAGAGAATTGCTAAACAACCGTTCATGTTTTTGGTCTTATTGCCGATGGATAGGTTGGAGCGCGCGTCAATTCCGCCTCCTCCGGCATGTGGAATGCGGAAAGGCTCGATGGACGGAATGAAAAGTCAAATTCTCGATAGAGGATACCGATGAGGAAGTTCATCGCGATAACTGCATGGTGGGTTTGTCTGGGATATACGTCCGTGGGGTTTGCCGGGCTTCTGGTGAAAGCCATTGCGACGCGGACGCTTGCTGCGGATTTTGTCGCATTGAGCTATTGCCTCGTCGTTCTCCTTGCGCTGTTTCTTAATCGGACGAGCATTTCACTAAAATGGAAAGCTGCGGATATTCTTGAGCTGCCTTTCAAGCTAAAGTCGGCAGCAACCCCCTTGCTTTACTGGGTTGCCTTCACCCAAAGCAGGTTTCGTCATAAGTCCCCACATCTCGACTAGCGGCAAGATTGCCGGACTCCTCGCCTTTCTCGATTCGATGTACAATCCCCATCCTTGATGTAGGCCCTGAAGTGACATAATCCCCTCGGGGGATGGAGGTACTCCTATGCTGAACCTTGAGGTGATTGCAAAAAGTATTTCTGCCCGCCGCCGGGTCCGAACCCTTGCCTGTCTAGCCGCCCTCCTCATCGTTGGGGGAGATCATATGCCGGCCGCCGCGCCAGCCTCGGGGATTCTGGAAGCCACCCGGCACCGCGGGAGTTTGATTGGCCTGCAATACGAAAGCTTTTTCACCCCCCACAACGTCGGCGGCTACGAAACGGCAGAGGCCATTCCGATTCTGGGCAAGTACAGTTCCTACGATGTCGGGGTGATTCGCAGGCACGAGGAATGGTTTGAAGATTTGGGCATTGACTGGCTCCTGCTCGACTGGAGCAACATGCTTTGGACGCACCCGGAATGGGAAAAACACCAGGGCAGCACCGGGGAAATTGAGGCCACCACCGCCCTGCTCTTCCAGACTTACCATCAACTGGAATTGGAAGGGAAACATCCGCCCAAGCTGGTCACCATGCTGGGGCTCGAGAACGGCAAACCGGTCCCGAATGGCACCCGAAGGCTGAATGCCATCATCGCCTGGGTCAAAGCAAATTTTCTCGACAAGCCCGAATACCACGACCTGTGGCTCTACTATTCCGGCAAACCCCTCCTGACCATTCTCTATAACGTGAGCCTTTCCTGCACGGAGATTTCGACGCGCACCCGCGGCATCGCGGCGCCGGATTGGACCGTGCGCTGGATGGGGTCGCAACTCCAGGACACGCATGTGGAAAATTGCGGCTTCTGGTCGTGGATGGATGGAACCGTTCGCCAACTCGCCACCCGCCGCGCTGGAGAATTTGAGGAGACGGTGGTGACCCCGTCGTGTTTCCCCATCCCCCGCGGTTGGCTGGACCCGCGCGCTACCGGCCGGGATCACGGCGCGCCCTATCTCGAAAGCTGGGAAGTCGCCTTTGAGACTCACCCCAAATTCATTCAAATCCACCAATGGAACGAATTCGAGGGGCAAACGGAAGGCCAGGGTTTTGGCCCCGCCCATAACGTTTATGGCGACGAATACAACCTGGAGTTTAGCGACGATATCGAACCCACAAAACTGGACCAGTGTGCCTATCGGGGCTGCGGGGGCTGGGGTTATTACTATATGAACCTCACCAAGGCGATCCTTTCCCTTTACCGGCAAACGACGCCGGATATCACCGTGCTGGCCTTGTCGGCGCCGTTCCAGCCTGTCGTTAAAGAGAAACAGCTTCCCTTGCACTGGAAAACGCTGGGCAAAAATCCAATATCCTACACCCTGGAACTGGACGGGCATGCGGTGGGGGACAAGTTGACGGGGAATAGTTATACGCTGTCCCTTTCGGGCGTGCCGCCGGGGAAGCACCACCTGATCCTGACCGCCCAGGGTGTGCACACTTACTTTGATCTCGCGCCCGCCCGCCTCACCACACGCTCCGGTCAGCCTCTGCCGGTGATTTCGGAAATTGACTTTACTTATTCCCCCGCCCCGGCCCAGATATGAGCAGCGTATGCGAGATGGCTTACGACTGTGGCATAGGGCCCGTTCTCCGGCCCTGCGGCTCTTCCCCCACGTTATTTGCAGGAATAAACCCGCCACCACATCCCATGGGTCAACACGTCAGTCCTCTTATGCGTGTGAGCCCTTTTTGAGCCCCCAAGACATCTGAGGATTGATGTCAAGCCTTTTTGTATTCAGGCGCGCGCCTCCTGGGTTGAAAGTTGGCGTAGGGCCGTGGCCAGGGGCGAGCCGTGACGTTGCAGCGCTTTCTGGTAACGGGCCTCGTCGTAAAGCGTATGGTCTTTCCAGCAACGATAGATAATGCGAATCCACTTGAAGGCCAAGCTGCGAACGGCCGGGTGATGGCCCAACCCGCGCCCGCGCATTTGTTGGTAATAGGCCCGCGCCCAGGGCGACCAGAGAATCGATTGGCCGGCGAACTCATGGAAGGTCTGGCGCAAGAATTTCGGACAGGCCAGGCGCCAATGCCCCCAGCACTTTTTGCCGCTCTGGTCGGTGACCGGGGCCGCTCCCGACCAACACTCCATGTCCTCGGCCGCGGCATAACGCTGGCGATCGGTTCCCCAGGCCGCCAGCAAGCGCGGCGCCAGCGCCGGGCCGGCACCGGGGAAGCTGCGGAAGATCGCCTGGTCGGGGTGAGCGGCAAACAACTCCTTCAGCTTCTGCTCCAGGCGTTCCAGTCCCGCGGCGAGAGCGCGCAACTGGTCGACCTGGGCCAGGGCCATGAGCGCCGAACTCTCGATGACGGCGGGGTCGGTGGTGAGGGGACGGGCGCTGCGGATCTGCTCCAGGAGTTGCTCGATCTGTTCCGGGGTGCGGCGGGTGTGGGCGCGATACACCTTCAGCACCTTCAAGCGCGAGGCTTTCTGGACCTCTCCGAGGCTCGAAAACTGGCTGAGAAAGTCCCAGGCCAGAGGCGCCGTCAAATCCCCCCACCACTCCAGGGCCTGCGGAAAATAGCCCTTCAAAAGGGCTTGCAGGCGGTTGCTGAGGGCGGTGCGGTCGTCGACCAGTTTGCGCCGGTGCTGCACCAAGAGAGCGATTTCGCGCGTCGGCGCATCGTCGGCCACCCAGGGGCGAAAGCGCTCGAGGTGCTTGCGCAGGAACTCCAGCAGGAGCTGCGCATCCCCGGGATCATCCTTGCTGCCGCTGGGATGAAGCGCTTTGCGGTAGTCGGCCAGCGCTTTAGGAGGGATGGGATAAAGCACCAGGAAATCGTAAGTCATCAGAGCATAGAAGAGCGAACCGCGCGATGGTTCCAGCGCAATGGCGACTCGGCCTTGTGGGAATCGGCTCCGCAGTTCGGCCACCCAGAGCTGCAAGGCTTCCGGCGTGTGCTTCAGTTCGGAGCGTTCGAGGGGGGAAGTACCAGTGGCCTGAAGGCAAACGGCATGCGCTTGGTCGGCCCAATCCAGACCGACCCAGGCCACGATAGGCGAAGAAGGCGAAGCGGAATTCTCCATGGGCAGTCCTCCCGAAAAAGTGGTGACGACGCGCTTGCCCGGAACCAGCGCAACCCTTATAGTAGAGTCCTCGCGGGACGACATCTGAGTATGCGTTGTCGGTCCAGGCGTCCGGCCCCGCTCGAAGCTCTTTGGGTGATCGTCGAACGATCGGGGCGACAATTCGTAGCGGGGCCGGGCGCGTCTTGCAACTGCCTTCTTAACTCTTCGCGGCGACATCTTCAAGCTCGTCATAGAGGGTTTCTATATGCGCTAAGGGTTCCAGCGCCTGCGGCGCTGGAACACAACCTATAAGGGGCGACCTAATTTCAAGGGTGTCCAAATTAACGGGAAACCGTCGCACGCCACGTGGTTCTGGCCTGTAGCGCGCTACCAGCCTACCAAGCGATGCCGACGCGGTCGGGTGGTGTTCGCGTGCCGCGAAAGGGCGAAGCCTTCCGCGCTTTCACCTCCTCACAAATGTTACCCTCTGCCAGGGAATGAAACGCCCGGAGCCCATAACGCCTCCGCAGGTGGTACCGGCGGCGCTATTGACGGGCGTTTCGATCTTGGCGTCGAGCCGGCTCTCATTCCATGCCTTGATTTGCATTAAACCGTGGCCCCCCGGGCACCGCGTCAGAGACCCAATCTGGACCTGCCCCTGATATAGGTCAATCGCACCTTTCTTTTCCTTCGCCTCGAGCGTCCCGAGTTGCTCCTGCTGGCTTCCATAAACCTCAATGACATTGCCGTTGAGTTTAAAATGGAAAGTCTGACCGGCAAAAGCGTCGCTTTGCCAGACGGCGGCGAGCGGGTCGTTTCTCTGTGGCGCAGCCGGCGAGGACGGCCCCGGATTCTCGGGATTAGTTGGAGCCGGCGACATGATTACTACCTGCGTCGATTGGACTTCCGTGGAAACCGCCGGGCTGGCGGGGCTGGAGGGAGTTGGTGTGGGGGCCGGCACCGGTGTCGGTTGGGCTTCTGTAGAAACCGCAGGACCGGAGCCAGCGAGGATTTCAAACACGGCGCCTTGAGCGGGAGTGCCAGGGTCCCCACCACCGCGACTGGTTGTGCCGTAGAGATTGCCTTGCGCATCGAAGATCAGGCCCGCCGCAGGACTGTCCCCCTCTGTGCGGTCGCGAGCGAAGGTATGCAGCAGGGTCTCAGACCACGTGCCATTCGGACCTGGCGACAGCTTGAAGACAACGCCAAGAGTTGTGCCATAGAGGTTCTCCGCCTTGTCGAAGATCAGGCGACCTGTGGGAGCGGATCCTTCAACGTCGTGGTTAAAGCTGTGCAGCACCGTCTCCACCAACTTGCCGTTCGGGCCGCGAGTCAGCTCAAATATGATCCCAATCCCATAAGCGCCGCCATTGCCTATGCCGTAGAGGTTTCCGTGGGAGTCCATAACCAGGGCGGATCGCGACCCGGAGTTGCGCAGTATCGTCTCTCCCCACGCGCCGTTCGAGCCGCGTGTGAGCTTGAAAACTGTACCGCTGTTGGAATCAGGACTGATGCCGGACATGGAGGTCGTGCCGTACAGATTACCTTTAGTGTCGAAGATCACGCTGGCGACGGGCATGATGCCGTCAATATCAGGGGTATTCGTCATGAACTTGTATGGGGAACGTTTGAAGGCATAGAGGGTAGTCAGGCCATACTTGCCATTGGAAGCCCGCGCCAGCTTAAAGACCGTACCCCCACCCGTGCCCATATTACGGGGGTCGCTCATGGTCGTGCCGTAAATGTTCCCCGCCTTGTCGAAGATGAGGCCCGAGTGAATGTTGGCATGCTGGAAAGAGTAGACGGTCTCGGACCACGTGCCGTTCGGACCGGGGGAGAGCTCGAACACGGTGCCCCCGATGATGACCGCCGGGCCGGTTGTATCTGTACCACCGTTTTCGGTTGTCCCCCAGAGATTGCCCTCCTTATCGAAGGTAAGGCCGGCACAGGGGTGGGCGCCGTCCTTGCGATCGTTGTGAAAGCTATGGATAACCGTCTCTTTCCACTCGGACCACAAGCCGTTGGCGGCGGGAGACAGTTCAAAGACGGTTCCATCGCCAAACTCGCCCCCATCGTGGGTTGTACCGTAGAGGTTGCCGTGCGCGTCGAAGACCAGGTCGGACATGGGTTGTCCCCCATCGGCGCCGCCGGAGAAAGTGTACAATACTCGCTCGTTACCGGCCGCCCCGGCGCTGCCGCCTAAAGCTGCGGCTAGTGCCACCAAAGTTGCAATTAGGACCATCAAGGATTTTCTGCTGTGCATCGAAAACCTCCCCACTTGATCGGTTTAAAATTTGACCTCACCTTTGGCTTTCTGCGCGTCGCTATTCTGTTTCGCTTTGAAGGTTGCCCTAAAGAATTTGTCGCGCTCCACGAGGGCATCGAAAAGAATAGGTTGGTCGCCGCCCATCACGATTCTGAATGAGCCTGCGATTTGAGGGTTGCCGTAGATCGAATCCACCTCCGCAACTATGAAGGAGCCGCAATCCCGGTAGTACTGCCAGTCAACGGTGGGGGCGGCAAGAGCGTCGAAAGGGGTGTTACCACCATTCGAGCCGTCAACGAGGGAATTCATTCCACCGCATCGCCTCCAGAGCGGTGAGTCCGGCGCTATGAGCCGGCCCCGCTGATCATAGATCCACTTCATCACCACCTTGCCCTGGCCGTTTTCTTCGGACGAAGATGTTTCGCCGTATTTTTGTTTTAGCCCAGCGACGACCTTGTCAAATGTGACTTCCTGACCTTTGGGAAACTTCACTCCCCGGGAAACGTAGACCACCTTTTCACTGCCGTTCGTGCCCGCGAGGTCAAGATCCACATCCTCCGTCCTGTGAAACCATTGTTGTGGCGCTGCCCCGCCGCCGAAATGATAAGCCGGGTTTGGGTCGACCATCGGGCGGCCGTCATGGAGTAGGCAGTGGATGAGCAAAGCTGGGCCATCTTTGTAAGCGGCCATGGAGTTGCATGTTTCCGTGACGGGCTGGGGCAAACCTGCCCCCAAAACCTTGCGGGCCTCGGCGAGGGGCATATTTATTTTTACCCCCAGCACGTCAAATCGATCCATGGGCGTGGCCTGGGCAATCGCCGGGGGGGATGGGGCCGGTGAGGACGGCGCCGGGGCAGCTCCCGGCTGCACATCGAAGGAAACCGCAGGACCAGATCCAGATGGTATCTCGTAGACCAGACCGAATTGAGAACCCCCGGCCACGCCGTAGAAGTTGCCCGATGCGTCATGGGCCAGGCCGGCTAGGGGTGCGGTTCCTTCTTTGGCGACATCTGGACCGAGTAAGGGGAAGTTATGGAGGATCGTTTCAGTCCACCTGCCGTTGGCGTCGGGTGAGAGCTTGAAGACCGTACCCCCTACACCCGTACCACCATACCTGGTCACGCCATAGAGGTTGCCTGCTGCGTCGCGGAGCAGTCGGCCTACCGGTCCGGATCCGTCTTTGTTGGCTTTGGCGCCGCCGGTAAAGGTGTACAAAATGGTCTCGCTCCATGTTCCGTTGGAGCCCGGCGCCAGCTTATACACCATGCCAAAGCAACCTGTATCACCCGTTTGAAGGCCGACTCCATAATCGGGACAAATGCCTCCGTTGGTCGTTGTGCCATAGAGGTTGCCTGCCGCGTCGATGACCAGGGGGGATTTAAACCCCCATCCGTCCGGTGGCCATAATAGCCGCCCCCATTGATCTCTGAGGTTCGGATTGTGGAACGTGTGCAGCACCGTCTCGGCCCAGTCGCCGCTCGCGCCGCGTGTCAGCTTAAAGACTGCGCCCTCACCGCCGCCATTGCCCCAATCGGTGACCCTGGTCGTGCCATACAGACTACCTGCCGCGTCAATGGCGACGCCGCCGGAGGGGATGAAGCCGCCGCCCTTTTTACAAAAGGAAAACATCCTGGCATAGCTCCATGCGCCGTTGGAAACCCGGGTCAGCTCAAAGACGGTACCGCCGGGCAATTCTTGTCCTTGGCCGCACGCGCCGCCGGCGTTGGTCGTGCCATAAATGTTGCCCGCCTGGTCCATGATCAGGTCGCCTTCTGGATTGCTCCCGTCACCCTCCAGGACCATGCCATTGTCCTGGCCGAAGGCGTGCAGGACACTCTCGGACCACGCGCCCTTCGGACCGGGGGTCAGCTCGAAGATTGCGCCCTGTCCATTGGGACCGCCGCCCGCAGTTGTGCCGTAGATGTTGCCCGCCTGGTCGATGATCACCCCGCCCTTGGGTCCGCCACCCACCTTGTGATCGTCTTGGAGGCTCAGAACGATCTCCGACCATGTGCCGTTCGGGCCGGGAGTCAGCTTGAATACGGTCCCGTGGTTAGGTTCGCCGCCACTCAGGGTCGTTCCCCAGAGATTGCCTTGCGCGTCGAAGGTCAGGTCCTGGTTAGGGTTGGACCCGTCGTAGCCGTGAAAGTTGTACAACACTTTGTCGTTGCCCGCGAGCGCATCGCTGCCTGCCAAAACTGCGACCAGAGCTAGCAATGTCGCGATTAGAACCATCGTGCATTTCCTTGTGGCCATGGATATCCTCCTTACCCAACCCAGTTTCGCTTGGGCCCCCGAGGGAGCGCTCTGTTTCCCCATCAAATACTGGCCGTCTACGCGCGCCGGGCCCCGCACCCGGTGCAAAATTCTCCGGTTGCACTCAGTGGCTTTCCGCACTTCTTACAAAAGCCGCTTGCCAGGGAGACGACGCCACCGGCCGGGGCGCTCGAAACGCTGCTTCGAACGCTCTGGGTTCCCGAACCTCGGAGGACGCGCGCCGCAACGACAAGGCTTGCGACCCCCGCGACGACAGTTCCGTAGTCCGGCAACAGCTTGATGCCGGTGATATTAGCGGCGATGCCGGACGCTGCCAGCACTTGATTGAATTCGTATTCAACGGTGAACCAGGCAATCAACAAGCAGGCGAGCGGGGCGGCATACAAAAAGCGCGCCCACTTTTGCCGGAGGAACGAGGCAACGAAGGGCGCCGCGATGCCGGCAATCACCACCAGATTGAGAAAACCAATGCTGCCCGGATTCATGTTGTTATTCGGATCGAGGGTGAGGGCGTCCCACAGCGTAAAGGACTTGGTTTGTCCTGCTCCGAAAAAAGATACCGAAAAGCCCAAGCCGGGCATGAAGAACCAGGCCAGCCAGACGGCGACGGCGGCGGCCAGGGTGACCTTGCCCATGCGCGCCACCAGCGCCCCGGCTCCCTGGCGGGCGATTTCCGCGGCCTCTTTTCCGTGCTGTTGGGCCGCACCGCCGATCTGATTCAGCTTCTCCCTCGCGGCCTGCTGCGGGTCCACCACGCTAAGGCCCGTAATGGAACCCGCGCCGTCGAACTCGATATCGACGGCCATATTGACTGCCGGAGCCACCGGCGACTTCCAGACGCCCTCCAGCGTGAAGGGTTTCTGCTGTCCGGCGACGATGAGCAGCCCCGGTGCGTTGTCGGGTGTCTTAATAATCGTTCCTGTCTGTTGTGGTGTCATGTAACTAGCCTCCTGGCGATCACGCCAATGTTGGGTTTAAGCCCTTCCATCCCGGCGGTTCGAGAATTTGTCCCGTCTCCTTCTGCTGGGGAGCCAGAAACACATCGGATATATAGCCGCGGGTTGCATGCGGCTCTCACCCTTGCTACAATTCGAAGCCATCCTGGTTTTGTGGGCCCTCACTAAGCATTGCGTAAATCCGTGGGAGAAACCGTCATGCCACTTCGAAAAAATCGAGTGGGGCACGGTCCCGGCGGCGCGCTCCCGGCGAGCGGGCTGCCGGAAGAAAGGCAGACGCTCGACACCCTGTACAGCGTGACCTATGAGGAGTTGCACCGTCTGGCTTCAGCGGTGAAGCGCCGCGACGCGAACGCGACCCTCAGCCCCACGACGCTGGTGAACGAGGCCTGGCTGAAGCTGGCGAGTTCGCCCGAATTCGCTGCGCAATCCCGCCTTCATTTCAAGCGCATCGCCGCCCGGGCCATGCGCCAGATTCTGATTGAGGCGGCGCGGCGGTGGAGCGCGCAAAAGCGCGGGGGGCGAGAGGTGGTTTTTGTCGAATTCGGCGATTCCTCCGACCAGATGGCCTCCTACGATGAAGATTTGATTGCGCTGGATCAGGCCCTGGAAGAACTCGCCCACCTCAACCCCCGCCAGGCCGCGATGATCGAGAGCCGGTTTTTCGGAGGGATGGACATCGCGGAAACCGCGGCCCTGCTGGAAGTCTCCGAGGCCACCATCCTGCGCGACTGGCGGGCGGCGAAAGCCTGGCTCGCCCATGAAATCCGCCGCGGGCGCTGACCTATTGAACGTACACGCATGAGGTAGCTCATGGACCAGGAGCGTTGGGGGCGAGTGCAATCGTTATTTCACGATGCACTGGACCATCCCGATCCGGAACGCGCGGAATTCTTGAAAGCCGCCTGCGGGGGTGACCACGGCCTGATGGCCGAAGTGGCGGCGCTGCTTCACGAGGATGCCAACGGCGCATCGGTGCTGGATCGCGATCTCCACCGGGTGGCGCGCCAGGTGCTCGATGCCCCGCTCAAATCGCTTCCCTTGGAACAGTTTGGACCGTACCGGATCAAGCGATTGCTCGGCGAGGGCGGGATGGGGGTAGTGTATCTTGCCGAGCGGGAGGATCTCGGCAGTCAAGTGGCCATCAAGGTTCTGCGCGATGCGTGGCTATCCCCGGCGCGCCTCGCCCGTTTTGAGAGCGAGCAGAAAACCCTTGCCGGCCTGAATCACCCATTGATTGCGCGGCTCTACGACGCCGACTGCCTCGCCAACGGGACTCCGTGGTTCGCCATGGAGTTCGTGGACGGGGCGCCGATCACGGATTATTGCCGCGCGCGCGAATGCTCCCTCGAAGAGCGCCTGCAGTTGTTGCGTTCCGCCTGCGAGGCTGTTCAATACGCCCACTCGCAGGCGATCATTCATCGCGACCTGAAGCCCTCGAACATCCTCGTGAAGGCCGATGGCACGGTCAAGTTGTTGGATTTCGGCATCGCCAAGCAGCTTGAAAGCCTGGACGCGGCGGCGGACCCGACGCGCACGGTGTTGCGGCTAATGACCCCCTCCTATGCTGCTCCCGAGCGCCTCCTGAGCGGCCACGCGGGCACCACTTCCGACGTTTATTCGCTCGGTGTCATCCTCTACGAGTTATTGGCCGGGCGGCTCCCTTATGACCTGTCAGAAAAAACACCAGCCGAGGCTGAACTCACGGTGGCGCGCAGCGAGCCGGAGAAACCGTCCGCCCTGGCGGCCAAACAGCCGGTAGTTCTGCGGGCCGGCAAAGCCGAGTGGAAAGACCTCGACGTGCTGTGCCTCACGGCGATGCACAAAGACCCCGAGCGCCGATACCGATCGGCGGAAGCGCTGATTCGAGACATCGATCATTACCTGAAGGGGGAACCGCTCGAAGCCCAGACCGACACCGTGACATACAGAATCTCGAAATTCGCCGGGCGGAACCGCAAGGCCGTGGCGGCTGGCCGCCATGGTCTTCACGGTGATCGCGGCGGAGGCGGCCGTCTTCACCATCCGCCTGACGCGGGCGCGCAACGCGGCGCTGGCCCAGGCGGCGCGCGCCCAGCACATCCAGCTTTTCATGTTGGATCTGTTCGGGGGCGGCGACAAGGAGGCCGGCCCCGAGCAGGAATTGCGCGTCGTCACCCTCCTCGATCGCGGCGTGCAGGAAGCCCGGGCGCTCAACACCGAGCCGGATGTGCAGGCCGACCTCTATCCTGACTCTCGGAGACATGTACGAGAAGCTGGGCAAGTTTGATCGCGCGGATTCGCTGCTCGAATCAGCGCGGAAGATTCGAGCCTCGCGCACGGGGGAGTACAGCGTCGAAACCGCTGAAAGCCTCGTGGCGATCAGCCATTTGCGGATAGATCAGGGCCAGTTTCCGGAAGCTGAGCGGCTGGCGCGCCAGGCCCTTGCTATCGAAGATCTCCGTCTCGCGCGTGGCAGTCCCATTCGAGCGGAAGCCGCGGCCGCCTTGGGGAACGCGCTTCAGAGCGACGGCAAGTACGAGGAAGCGATACAAGTACTCGATGAAAATGTGCGCGTTCTGTCGGCCCCGGGGGGAGACCCTGCGGCTCTCACCGAGAGCCTGACCGCGTTGGCTGTCGCTCAATCCTATATTGGTCATTACTCCATCGCCATCGCCCTGGACCGGCGCGCCATGGAAATTGACCGCCAAATCTATGGCCCTGTCCACCCGCATATTGCCGATGAACTGAGCGATCTGGGAGGACTTCAGGGGACCGTGGGACACTACACCGAATCCGAACAGTATTTCCGGCAGGCGCTCGCCATCGTTCAATCCTGGTACGGCAACGATCATCCTGAAACGGCATGGCAGATGGCGAACGTCGCTGGAGCGCTTCAAAGTGAAGGAAAGGATGATGAAGCGGGAAAAATGTTGCAGCAGGCGCTCCCCATCGAGGAGGGCGCTTATGGTCCGATGCACCCCAAAGTCGCGTTCATGCTCAACGTCCGGGTGGCCCTGGAAGAGGCGCATGGAAATATGGACCAGGCGGAGAGCGACCTTACCCGCATGCTCAGCATCTACCGGTCAGTCTACGGGGAGAATCACCCTTCCACTACCACCGCGATGGCGAACCTCGGCCATCTGTATCTGGAGGAGAAGAAGTATGCTCGCGCTGAACAGCTCTACCGGGAAGTCGTCCAGCGTTTCACCGAGGAGCTCTCCGCAGACCATGTGGACACGGGAATCGCGCGAATCAAATTGGGCCGGGTGCTTCTGGCTGAGCGGAGATACCAGGACGCGGAAGCACAATCATTAGCTGGCTACAGGATTCTGGAAAAGCAAACCAGCCCCTCCATTAGGTTCCGGCAGTACGCCTGCGAGGATCTGACGGCCGAATACCAAGCCTTGCACCAACCCGATAGAGCCAAGCAGTTCCAGGCCGAATTGGCCGCGGCGCGGCGATAAGGTTCCGCGTTTTTTCGATGACCAGGCCAGGACATGCCGCCCCTGATGGTTTTTGTAATTCTGACTTGCTGGGAAGAATTTTCCATCCCGCTGCCTTTAGATCGGGGGAGGCAAATCGTAGCGCCGACCTTGAGGTCGGCATAGAATTGTGCCACGGGCGTCCCGCCCGTGCTCGGGCATGGCCGGGACGGCCATGGCACATCGGCCGCCCCGCTTGACCCATGCATCTGCTGCCGCCATCGCACGGCACACCCACCCCCGATCCGCCGATAAGGGGCGGCTTGGGCAGGCTGAGCCGGGGTGCAGTGATGGCGCCGCCTGTAGACATGGGCGACGGGCTTGGGGGGAAGAAGCGAAAGGTTGTAAGATTTTTCACCCCCAGGGTGTGAAAATTGCTGAGGGTTTTCTCCTATGCGCAAACTCCCCAATCCTTCACCCACGGCCTCGCCGTTGCTGTTCGAGCTTGATCCCGAGCCTCTGCAAGAAATCCTCACGGCGCTGGGAGGAATCCCGCTGGTGGTACAGGCCTTCCGTTCGCTGGGGCTGCCGCGGAGTGTTCAGGAACACGTGCGGGTGAAACAGCGGCAACGCGGCTACGACGACGCGACGTTTGTGGAGAGCTTCGTGATCCTCAATGCCGCAGGGGGCGAATGTGTGGAAGATTTTGAGCGTCTGCGGCAAGACCCCGGGCTGGCGGAGATGATCGGGCACGCGCTGCCTTCACCGCGCACGGCGCTGGAATTCTTGCAGGCCTTTCATCAGGAGGAGAAGATCGCGGAAGCCCAGCAACGACGCTTACCTGAGCAGATCGCCTACATCCCCGAGGAGACGGCCGCACTGGAGGGGCTGGGCAGAGTGAACCGCGATCTGGTGCAGCGCTTCGGGGAACGCGCCCCCGACCAGCGCCTCGCCACGGTGGATCAGGACGCGACGATCATTGAGAGCCACAAGCAGCAAGCCTTAACCACTTATGAAGGGGTGCGCGGCTATCAGCCGATGCTGGCGGCGTGGGCGGAGACCGGCCTGGTGCTGGCCGATCAATTTCGCGATGGCAACGTGCCCGCGCAGATGGAGCCGGTGGAAGTGGCGCAACGGGCCTTTGCCGCCCTGCCGAGCACGGTGCAGGAGTATTATTACCGGGGCGATTCGGCGTGTCATGAAAGCGGGTTGGTGAATTGGTTGCGCGATGAACAGCGGCCCGAAGGACCGGGCGGGCGCATCGCGTTTGCGATCAGCGCGCGGATGAGCGAGCCCTTGCACGCGGCCATCCAGGCGCTTCCCGAAGCCGCCTGGGAACCCTACGGCGAGCGGCATCCGGCCGAAATCCGCGAGTGCGCCGAGGTCCCCTTCGTGCCCGGCGAGAAAGTGGAGAAGAAGGATGCGCAACCGCTGCGCTACGTGGCCATCCGCATTCGCAAAAAGCAAGGAGAACTCTTCGCGGACGGGAGCACGGTGCGGCACTTCGCGCTGTTGTCGAACCGCTGGGAGTTGAAGGCGGCGCGCTTGATCGAGTGGCACCGCGAAAAGGCCGGCACCATTGAGTTCGTCCATGACGTGATCAAAAACGACCTGGGGGGCGGCGTGCTGCCCTCGAAATATTTCGGCGCCAACGCGGCTTGGCTGCGTTTGGCGGTGATCGCACACAACGTGCTCCAGGCGCTGAAGCGGCTGGCCTTGCCCGCCGAACTACTGACCGCACGACCCAAGCGCTTGCGCTTCCTGCTCTTCACCATGCCGGGGCGGCTGGTGCACCATGCCCGAAGACTGATGCTGCGAGTGGCCGCGCTGGGCAAGTGGGCGGCCGCCTATGGGGAGGGCCTGCGGTTGCTGCCGGTGATCACGTGAACCTACCGGCACCAAAACGTCGTCCTTATCAGCGGATTATCCTAACCCCCTTCCTGAAACTTCATGCGGCGTGTCTTCCTCTCGCGCACTGCACAATCTGCTGTGGCCTCCTGCCTTCTCTTCGGGCCGTAACGACACTGCGCCTACCATGAAAGGATGTCTCCACAGTGCCGATTCCCTATTCTTTTATCCAAAATCCCTACCGCCCGTTCGTTATCGGCGGATTAGGGACCCACTTTTGCACTTTGACTTTTGACTTGCTTCTTCCGGTCCTTGGCCCGGCCTTTAATTCCCGGCGCTATTTCCCCGCCCCGGCGTACTTCGCCGCCAGGCCCTCCAGAAATGTCTTGGCTTGCGCCGTCACTTCCCAGGCGTTGGGCCAGAAGCACAGGTCGATGGTCCACCAGTTGGTGGGCAAGCCGCTGCGCAAAATTTCCGGGATCAACAAATCAAAATCCAGCACCCCCTGGCCAAAGGGAGCGTGGGTGCTGGTCTCATCGTTGTGCAGAGAGCCGTCAGAATCAATCAAGTGGACGTGGCCGATTTTTCCGCGCAGGCCGGTGAGAAGCTCCAGCGCCCCGCCCGCCAGCGTCTCCTTACGGCCAGGCTGCCGGGCTCCCACCGCGGCAACCATGTGGGCATGACAGGTATCATAGAGAACCTGAAAATTCGCATGAGCGACGTCATCGGCCATGCACAAAATCTCCGAGGGTTTGTTGAAAGCAAAGCCCGGCTCAAACTCCCACAAGACGCGAATGCCCCGCGCCGCCGCCCGGCGCGCGCCCTCCGCGAAGGTCCGCACCACCCGCTCCCAGGCGAGGGGGTATGCAATCGCCGCTTTTTCGCACACATCCGGCGGGCTGACCGTGTCCACACGAACGCCGTCAATGCCCAAATCCACGGCGAATTCCAGGTTTTGCTCGAACGCCGCAAGCCATGCGGAATTGTCGTCCTGCGGAATGATGGGAAAAGACCACAGGTCAGCCGCGAGACCCGAGAAGGCCAGCCCCTGATCGGCCACCCGCTGCCTCAACTCCGTCCGCCGGCCCCTGGAATCAAACTGGGCGGGGTGGGGATGGGGCGGGAAACCTCCCAACTCCACACCGTCAAAGGCCAATTCCCCGAGCTTCGCGATCACGGTGTCAAAGGGAACAGGGTGATCCTGGTAAGGGCCAAAACAGTAAGCCCAACTCCCCACCGAAAGCCTGACCGGATTCATGTGTCACCCCCAAGAGCCAGAGTAGTGGCCTAGCAAGGAATCGCCGCCCGCGGCATGCCGCGCCCGCCGCCGCTTCCAGACCCGTGTCAACCCAAATGGCCCCCCATTAATAGTTCGACTGGGTGGCGAGGTCAAGACCTTTTGCGCTGTTTTGGTGTGCTTTGTGCTGTTTTGGGGTGCGCTGTGCTGTCTTGGGTCGTCACGGGCTATCCACAATCCAAGAGCAGGCCGGGGCGGGGGGCGTCAAGGGGAGGTGGTGAGGTGAGGGGCAAAGCCGACCCTTCAGTTGGAGATGGCCGGCGAGCCCATTCCTCCAAAGCGGCCTGGAGCCGTCGGATTTCATGCTCGAGGACGTTCATGGCGGGGGGAACCTGACTGAAATCACCCTGGCGGGCGACGAGTTCCAAATTTGATGCGGCCTCCAAGGCGGGCTTGGCCGCGAAGTTGCCCACCGAGCCTTTCAAGCGGTGGGCAAGGCGCTCAAGTTCCTGACCCTGCGCTTTCTCGATAGCGGCATGAATGGCCTCCATCTGCTTGGGAAGGTCATCGAGAAACAAGAGGGCCAACTCACTCAGCAGGTTCCGATCCCCATCCAGGTTTGCCCAGGCGGCCTGCCAGTCAATGCAATCATTTTCAGGGGAGGACGCCGGTTTCTGCCAGGCTGGGCTCCATGGGCCGGGTGAACCGCTCGATTTCCGCAACCAGTTCCGCCGGCCGGATGGGTTTGGCGATGTACCCGTCCATTCCCACCGCCAGGCATTGTTCCCGGTCCCCCTTCATGGCGTGGGCGGTCATGGCGACAATGGGAATGTGCCTATGGGTGGCGGCTTCTTTTTCGCGGATGACGCGGGTAGCTTCAAACCCCCCCATTTCCGGCATCTGCACATCCATCAAGACCAGGCTGAATTCCTGGTCCTGCACCATCAAGACGGCGTCGCGTCCATTGGCCACCACGATCACGGTGTGACCCATCTTTTCCAAAAGCCGCACGGCCACCATCTGGTTCACGGGGTTATCTTCGGCCAGCAGGATGCGCAGAGGCTGCCGGTCCTCGCGCAAAGAGTGGCGGGTGACCAGGGCGGGCCGCTGGTCCGGCGCATCGGGCTTGTGCCCCAGGACGGTGAGGATCGCTTCCAGAAGTTCGGTTTGCTGAATGGGCTTGACCAGGTAGGCGGAAATCCGCAAGTCGCGGCACCGGGACGCGTCTCCCCGCTGGCCTCCCGAGGTCAACATCATGATGATCGAGCTTTTGAAGCGGGGATCGGCCTTGACGCGCTTTGCAAAAGTGAAGCCATCCATGTCCGGCATCTGATTGTCGAGGAGAATCAGGGGGAAGGCCGCGCCCGCAGCGCTGGTCTGCTCGAGGATTCTTATGCCACATCTCCCATCCTCGGCCAGCGTCGGTTTCATTCCCCAGTGGCCCAGCAGTTCCTCTAACATGCGGCGGTTGGTGCCGTTGTCATCGACCACCAGGACGGATACATCCTGGAGGACGGAAGGCTTCAGCGGGGCGCCCGGGGCCGCCACCGGCTTTCCCCGCAGCAGCTTCAGAGTAAAGTGGAAGGTACTTCCCTTGCCCACTTCGCTTTCCACCCACATCCGCCCGCCCATCAGCGCGACCAGCCGGGAAGAGATGGTCAGGCCAAGGCCGGTCCCGCCGTAACGGCGGCTGGTGGTTTTGTCAGCCTGGGCGAAGGCTTCGAAAATCACCTTCCTTTTTTCCTCCGGAATACCGATCCCGGTGTCGGTGACGGCAAAGTGCAAGGTCGAGCGGTCCGCATCAGCCTCTTCCTCGCTAACCTGCACCGCGACTTCTCCCCGCTCGGTGAACTTGATGGAATTCCCCACCAGATTGAAGAGGATTTGCCGAAGGCGAGTAGGGTCGCCGACCAGCCTATCCGGCGCCTGCGGGTGCACCCGGAAGGTGATCTCCAGATTCTTCTCGTGGGCGCGCAAGGCAAGAGTCTTCAGCGTATCCCCCAAGCAGCCGCGCAAACTGAAATCTTCATCGTCGATGTTCAACTTGCCTGCTTCGATTTTGGATACGTCCAGGATGTCGTTAATGACGGTCAAAAGCGACTCTGCCGAAGACTTCACCAGCCCCAGATACTCCTGGCGGGTAGGGTCGGGGTCGCTGTCGAGGGCAAGTTCGGTCATTCCCATGATGGCATTCATGGGGGTGCGGATTTCGTGACTCATGTTGGCCAGAAACTCACTCTGCGCCCGGCTGGCCTGCTCCGCCTCCGTTTTTGCCAGGGTGAGCTGCGCGATCTGCGCCCGTAATTCCTCCGTGCAGGCGGTGTTTTGCGATTCCAGTTCCTTGCGGAGCGTCAGCAGTTGGCCGTTGCGCTCGGCGAGTTGGGAGAATATTTCTTGAATGCCCCGCCTCACGAGGTCCAGTTCGTTCCCGCTGCACCCGGACGCCAGGCGGGAGAAGCCCTTTTCGCCCATCCCCTCCTGGAGAATCTCGACCAAGCCTGCAATTGGACCGGAAATGCGGCGGCGCATCCTTGAGGAGAGGAGCCATGCCGCCCCGGCTGTGGCCAGCATGGCGAGCAAGGCCTTCAGGGCATCGTGCACCCCCCGTGCCGCATACGCCACCGCGAGGGTCACACCCCACGTCAGGGTGAGGATTCCCACCAGTGTGCAACGGATGGTTGATTTATAAGATGCCCGCACCTAATGCTTCTCCCTGTGCCATCCCTCGAAATTCCGAAAGCGCCTTGGACATTCCACCGGCGGCTCGCTCGAAGGGCGACGCCGTTCACCCACTTCCCGGGACTGGCGGCGGAAGTACTCCTTAGCCCTGCCACCCTCCCGAGGGAACCCGCCCGCCCAGCCCGGAACTGCTCCTTCATCCTTATCTTCGGCGGAGTTGGAAGTTAACTTGAGGAAAAACCAACCTCAAAGGAGGACCCGGGCAGTGGTTGATTTTCAAAAGTGGGGACAAAATGTGGTACGATGCGCGAGCAAGCATCCCACGGAGGCCGCAATTCCATGATCGTGAAAAGCCGTTACGCGCTGTTGGCTTTAACTTTAGCTTTGGTCAATGTCCTGAGTGCGCACGCTCAGCTCCGCCCCGAAGTGACGACTCCGTCGAACAATCCCCCCGCGCCCAAGCCGGCCCAAATCATCATCCAGACCTCCCCCAGCGCCCAAGTCTATCTGGACGATACGTTGAAAGGGCAGACGAATTCCGAAGGCAAAATGGTGATCGAAAATCCCCCCCCGGGGGATCACCTCCTGAAGGTTTCCCTTCCCGGAAAGCAGAATTACGAGAAGAAGTTCACGCTGGCGGCAGGACAAGTGGTGAAGATCACGGCAGAACTGGCCGACCTTCCCGGAACGGTGGTGGTTCAGAGCTCACCGGGGGCGACGGTCTTCCTCGATGGCTCGAGCCGGGGCACGACCGACGCCACGGGAAAGCTATCGATTGCCGGTGTGGCGGCCGGCTCCTATGCGTTGGAAATTTCCGCGGCGGGCAAAAAGGATTTTGAGCAGCAGATTACTGTACCCCCCGGCCAGGAGGCCAGGATCAACGCCCCGCTGGCGGACCTTACCGGAACCGTAGCGGTCAAGACCTTAGCGGGGTCCGAGGTTTTCCTGGACGATACCAGCCAAGGCTCAACCGACGCCCAGGGACAACTCTCCATCCCGGCAGTGGCTATCGGTCCCCATGAATTGCGAATTTCCGCGGATGGCAAAAAGGATTATCGCCGAAAGATTATGGTAGCCGCCAGCCAGCAGGCCATGATCGAGGCAGAACTGGTGGACCTCCCGCCCACCACCCTCCGAGTGAACCCGAAAGACGGATTAAAGTACCAGTGGATTCCGGGCGGGACTTTTACGATGGGTTGCTCACCCGGCGACAGTGAGTGCGATGAAGCCGAAAGGCCCCCGCACGAGGTGACCATCTCGAATGGATTCTGGATTGGGCAGACGGAGGTTACGGTGGGAGCCTTCAAACGCTTCGTCGCCGCCACGGAAAGGATGATGCCACCGGCTCCCGACTTCAACAAGAACTGGGCGGATAACAACATGCCGATGGTCTATGTCCACTGGCGTGATGCCCAAGCTTACTGCAAATGGGCGGGCGGACGGCTGCCCACCGAAGCGGAGTGGGAATATGCGGCGCGCGGCGGAAGCAAGGCGGCACGCTACGGCAATCTGGAGGACATTGCCTGGGACGCCGGGAACAGCGGGCATGGCGTCCACGATGTCGGCAAGAAGCGGCCCAACGGTTTTGGCTTGTACGACATGCTGGGGAATGTGCTCGAGTGGGTGAATGACTGGTACGACCTCTGGTACTACAAGCACAGCACCCCCCAGGACCCTTTGGGCCCACCGACAGGTAAGGAGCGCGTGCAGCGTGGCGGGTCCTTTCTCAGCGATCCGCCGCAGGTGCGAGTGTCGGCCCGCCTCAAGTACGATCCCAACTACCGGAACTCCAGCTTCGGCTTTCGTTGCGCCGGGATCTCCTTTGGGCCTCAGTAAGTTTCGCGCCCCCTGGTCGCCACGCCGACCAAGGGGCTAAATGGACTGCGGAATCACGCGTCAACCTGACCCATCCCCAATCCCCGCCGGGGATTTACCTAACAGCCGGGCCACACGACCCCCTTCGGGAAATCGCGGGCCTCGTCCCAAAGTGGCTACAGTAGCAGCTAGCAAACGCTAAGCCGGACGATTTGCCTTTATCAACTTGTTGATTACGCGTTCTCCGTATTTGCGCCTTGACGTATGAAGAAAGCGTGGTTCCACTGAATGCACGAAAGCAAGGGTACCAGCGGGTGAGGAAATTTCATCAATTTTGAGCTTGCCTTCCTTAAAGCGGCTGGATGGCGCAGAGCGAGCGCAGCTCTGCGATTCATGTCTATCGCTCCTCTCCATGATCATTCGCGGCGTGCCCAAAACACAGAGTTTCACTCTGCGCCAGGCTGGCTCCATTGGAAATGATCCGCATTGACCATACGCCCTAACCGCGAAAATGCACACGAAGTCCCGGCCATTTGGTATTGGGGTGGAACATCCTTATAGGGATGGGGTGTTGAGCGGTGGTTGTATACGGCTGGAGGTAGAGGCATCTCCGTGCCGGCCTCAAGGCCGGCGCCATACGGACGTGCCATGGCCGTCTCGGCCATGCCCGAGCGCGGGCAGGACGCCCGTGGCACGTTTCTGCGCAGACCCACGGTCAGCGCTACGGCCTCCCGCCCACCCGCTTACTTGTAGGCTCTAAACCTTGTTTTTATTCTTGACAACAGTGTCGTAGTGGTATATAGTGGGGGCGTTCGATCGTAGGCCGCGTCATGTCCCTGCGCAAGTCCCCCACGCTCACTCCCGCCCTGCTGGCTGCCACTCGCCGCAATGCCGCAAAGTCCACCGGACCGCGCACCGCGCGGGGCAAGGCCTGGTCGTGCCTGAATCATATGAAGCACGGCGGGCGTTCGCGGGAGTATGTGAATCTTCTTAAAGTCCTGCTCGAAGCCCCGCCCGGCCGCGTAGCGGCGACAGCGGACGCCCTGCTTGCGTCGATGCCTGCCCTCCACCCCCTGTTTATTGAACTTGCGGAGTTGTGTATCCAGGGGGAAATCGACATCTGCGCGGAGTTCCGAAGGATCAGTGAACGGGAAAATGAGAAAAAGAATTCTTTTTTTGACATTCGAAGCAGGAATGTTATTGAAAACAAACAAAACGGCAATTCAGAACGCTCAATTTTATCACTAAAATATTGAAAACAAGCCATTTATACAATAAATTGAACGAATTCTATCTATATACATGAAAATGCAGGAGATAGCTGCTAAATTGGGGGTCAGTCGGCGGGAAGTGACAGAAACGCAGCGACAAAAGTGCTTAATTGAACCGATTCGAGCACGAATTGTGCGGACTTTTGTGCTATCGAGCCCAAAATGTGCCATGGTCGTCTTGACCCATGCCCGAGCACTGGCGGGATGCGCCCAACGAATGGGCGGAGCTCAAAAAGTCCCGCCGGCCCTGAACTTGGCACGAAATTCGGACTAGTCCCCGCCCTCAGGGTCCACTCCCCTTCTGCTTTTCAACTCCGCCCATGAAATGTGGTAAGATGCGCGCCAGGCAAGAATCCCACGGAGGCTGTCTTCTCATGAGCACAAGAAGCCGGTGCGCGCTCGTGGTGTTACCTTTGGTTTTGGCCGGTGCATCAGGTCTTAATGCCCAACTCCGCCCCGACGTGTCAACTTCGCACGGGAACCCCGCCCCGCCGAAGGTGACGCAGATCATCATTCAAACCTCGCCCAATGCCCATGTTTATCTGGACGATGTTTTGAAGGGGCAGGCGAATTCCGAAGGCCGCATGGTGATTGAAAATCCCAAGCCCGGCGACCACACCTTGCGAATATCGCTGGCCGGTAAACGGAATCATGAGCAAAAGGTAAGCGTCGTGGCGGGGCAAGGGACAAAAATTTCGGCGGTGCTGGCGGAGCAGGGCGGAGCATTGGTGGTGGAGACTTCGCCGGGCGCCGCCGTCTTCATCGACGGCGCGAACCAGGGCACGACGGACGCCACGGGACGGCTTTCCATTCCCGATGTAGCTGCGGGCGCGCATGAATTGCGAATTTCCGCGGTGGGCAAGAAGGACTTCCAGGGAAAAATCACCATAGCCGCCAGCCAGGAGGTCAAGGTGGAGGCGGCGCTCGAGGATCTTCCCGGCACAGTGGCTGTGGAAACCTCGCCGGGCGCAAAGATTTTCCTCGACAATGCCAATCGCGGCACGACGGACGCAGAAGGAAAATTATCCGTCCCCGATGTTGCCGCCGGCTCGCACGAACTCCGCATTGCGGCGCCGGGCAAGAAGCAATTTCGCAAGAACATTTACGTGCCGGGAGGGCAGCAGGCCTGGATTGAGGCGCGGCTGGAAAATGCCGGCCCACCGCCGCCCGGAACCGTGCGAGTGAACCCGAAGGACGGTTTGAAGTACGTATGGATTTCACCGGGCAGCTTTCAAATGGGATGCTCTCCGGGAGACAACGAATGCGCAGATAACGAGAAACCACCGCACGAGGTGACCCTCACCAAAGGTTTCTGGGTGGGGCAGACGGAGGTTACGGTAGGCGCCTACAAACGCTTCGTTGCCGGCGCGGGGCAACAAATGCCCCCGGCCCCCGCCTTCAATGGCAACTGGGAGAATGACCTGATGCCGATGGTCACCGTAACCTGGGAGGATGCGTTCGAATACTGCGCGTGGGCGGGAGGGCGGCTGCTTACCGAAGCGGAGTGGGAATATGCGGCGCGCGGGGGAAACACGGAGGCGCGCTACGGGCCCCTGGACGAAGTCGCCTGGTACGATGGCAACAGCGGAAGCCAGACGCATCCTGTGGGCGCCAAGCAAGCCAACGCCCTCGGACTCTTCGACGTGCTGGGGAACACCCTGGAGTGGGTGAATGACTGGTACGGGGAGAATTACTACTCGACCGGACCCCTCCGGGACCCGGCAGGGCCGGCGCGCGGAACCAAGCGCGTTTTTCGGGGCGGGAATTTTCTCCTCAAAGCCAAGGTAGCGCGCATTTCCAACCGCGACAGCGGCGCCCCCGGCGAGAGATTCCGCGGCACCGGAATCCGTTGTGGCGGCAACCTCTTCGCTCGCTGAGGCTTGCGGCCGGACTACTTCGCGCAGCGGAAGCCAATCGTATTGGATTGCGACGAGGCGTGGTCAAGGTTCCGGGTGGTGGTGGTCACGTGCAACTTGTCGGATTTATAAGAACCGCCCCGGATGGCTTTGGCATCAGCAGGGATCTTAAACGTTGGCCGGTGGCCGGGGTAGGGCGCGTAAGCGTCCGCCGTCCATTGCCAAACATTTCCGGACATGTCGAGAAGGCCGAAGGGGCTGGCGTCGTCGCGATGGGCGCCCACCTCCTCCGGGTGCCCCAGGGCAGCCTCGGAACTGTTGGTGAGTGCCGGGCTGAAAACATTCCCCCACGGGTAGAGCCTGCCATCCGTGCCGCGCGCTCCGTACTCCCATTCCGCTTCGGTGGGCAGGCGCAAGCCCAGTGAAGAGCAGTAAGCGGCAGCCTCATCCCAGGAAACGCCCGTGACCGGCCAATCCTTTTCGCCCTCGGGAGGGGCTCCATTCACCCACCCGTTGGGGGCGGCGTGGCCGCTGCTCTTTACGTACTGGGCGTACCGATCATTGGTAACGGGTCGTCGATCCATTTGAAATGCCGCCACCGTCACCGAATGCGCAGGCGTCTCTTCCGGGTCGGTGGCATTGTTACGCCCCATCATGAAAGTCCCGGCGGGGATGGAGACCATGCGGTCCGGGGTGTTCTGGCCTTCCTGCGTCGTGGTGGACCCACCGGTGGTTGTCGTCTGGCCCGACGGGTTGGAATTCGGCTTGGGGTTTGGCTCCGGCTTGGGCCGCGTGAAAACCCAGATCCCGCCGCCGATGGCGAGCAGCAGAATCACTCCCAGAACGGCATAGATGACCGGGTTTAGGCCCTTGGACGGCGGTGGTTGCGGGGGCCGGACTGCCGGTTGGCTGGGCGCCGTGGCGGGAAGTTGGGCAACGGGGGCATTGACCGGGTACGAGGGCAGCGCGGCAGGCGGAGTTTGAACCGCCACTTCCGCGTTGGGCGGCCAGGGCGCAGGGGCAACCGGTCCCCGTCCGGACGCTGACGCCCCACTGTCCATAGCCGGGGGCGGATAGCCTCCCGCTCCCCCGGGCAGCCGGGCAATGGGCGTTAGAAATTCACCCGAACCGTCGGAGGCGGACGGCCCGTTGGGGAGCCACGACGCGGGCTCCGCGGGTTCGGGCTGGGGTACGCGGCCTGTGGGCGAGAGCGGTGGAGGGGTTCGCACCGCGGGCCCCCCGACGGGCAGTTGCGCCGCGGGAGTGTCCACCCTGACCCCGCCGGAAGCAGACGATGACGCTTGCACATCCGTACTGGCCGTAAACGGCGCCGCTCCGGGGTGGGCGGCGGCCATATAGGCGCGCGCAAATTCCAGCGCCGAGGTGTAGCGTTCCTCCCGCTTCTTTTTCAGCGCCTTCATCACCACCGCTTCGACTTCGGGAGGAATATCCAGGTGCGGGTCAATAGCGCTGAAGGGCGGGGGGCCCTCCAACATGTGCTTGTGAACGTAACCGAGAGGTGTAGTGGAGTAAAAGGGCACGCGCCCGCACAGCATTTCGTAAACCACCACTCCCAGCGAGTAGATGTCGGAGCGCGCGTCAAGCTCGCCGCTGGGCATCCCCGACGCCTGGTCGGAGGACATATAGGGAGGCGTACCCAGCACCATGCCGGTAAGCGTGTGGGTGGTGGCCTCGCGCAGCTTGGCGATGCCGAAGTCGAGCACCTTCACCACGGGCTCGCCTTCGTCGCCCCGCGTCAGATAAATGTTGTCAGGCTTGAGATCGCGGTGAATGATGCCCAGCCGGTGCGCGGCGTTCAGCCCCCGCGCCGCCTGCATCAGAATTTCCCCGCATTCGCTCACGGATAAAGAACCCACTTTCTTGAGCACGTCGCGCAGGGATTCGCCATCCAGAAATTCCATGGCGATGTAAGGGGTGCCGTCGTCAGCCTGGCCGGATTCGTGAATGGTGACCACGTTGGGGTGGTGAATGGCCCCCGTCGATCCCGCTTCCGCCTGAAAACGCTGGAGAAACTCGGGGTCATCCAGCAGCTTGCGGTTCAGAACTTTGAGCGCCACCAGGCGATTTCCCACCCCCACTTGCCGGGCAAGAAACACCGTCCCCATTCCTCCCTCGCCGAGGTGGCGAACAATGCTGAAACGGCGCGCCAGCCCGGCGGCAAGCACCTCTTCGTGCTGCGGAGCCTGGTTGGCAAGGCGCGAGCCATCGCGCGCGCAGAACACGACATCATCGGTATAAGTTTGCTGACAGTTGAGGCAGATCTTCATGGGCACCCAGGGAACCGAACAAGTCTATGCACAATTCTAACAGAAATAAGGCTCCAAAGGGAACCTTCCAGGTGAGGCGCTGCACCCGCTTGCGTAGCAGGCGAAGGACCGTAGCCCAGGGCATAAGAAATTTTTGAACAACGATTTAACAAACTTCTCGCCACAGAGATACCGAGGCACCGAGGAAAGTCGCTTTCTTTTCAGTTCTCCGTGCCTCGGCGCCTCCGTGGTGAAAAGTTTGTCTCATAATTTTCTCACAGCATCGTCAGGCACGCAAATTGGGCAACCCCGCGCCTCCCCAGCCTCACTGGGTGCGAAACATATCACCACCCTGCGCTCAACGCAATCGCTGTTTTCGTGACTGTCGCCGTTTTCTGAACAGCTTTCCAGGCATTCCTGCTGAGGGGAGGGGTTAACCCGGTCCGATGGGTGGCGCTGGCTTTCTGCGCCGTCGCCTCCAGATCTCTTCGATGACCAGGGAAAGCAACACGATCAACAGCAACCAGAGCCAGCAGAGACGGCAGCCCGGCGTGTCCAGCGCCAGGTTGCAATCGGGAAACAATTTCTCCTGGCCGCCCGGCGCCGTGCAGTAAAGCTGCAGTGCTACCCGATATCGCGGCCCCTGCATGTACTCAATACGCAGATGGTGCCGGGCGGTGTCGAGATCCATGGCGCCCCGGGCCGTGGTGATCGGGTGCAAGCCGTCGTTGTTCACCACCAGTTTATCGTCAAGGTAGATCTTGCTGCCGTCGTCGCTCGCTACACGCAGCAGGTAATGGCCCGGTTGATGCGCCTGAATGATTCCCGTGTAAACGATTCCAAACCATTCGAAGCGGTCGGTGATGCCCGGAAATCCCGTCCGCCAATCGGTGTTGGGGACGTTCAGGGTGCGAGTGTAGATGGCGCCCACCGGTTTGAGCGTGCTGAAGTCAGGCAATTTGCGGGTGGTATCCGGAAGGAAGTAAATCCTGCCTTCCAGCGCGTGGTCCAACAAACTCGTGCCGCCGAACCCCGGCTGATCCGCACCCCGCGTGGCCGGGACGGCAAGCGGCACGGCCCCAAGAATAAAGATGATGAAAACAGCGCGACCTGACTGGATGCGCATGCCCATCCCCTCAATCAACTTGACCTGGAGATTGTTTGGCCTTGTGCCGGAAGTGAGTATACACCAGATTTCAGGCAAATAAACCAGCGGAGCGCGGACCGGTTCCTGGGACCCACTTTTGCATTTTGCACTGTGGGTTTTGACTTTTGACTTGTTTTGTCCATCGTGCGCCAGTGCCCCTCGTCCCATTTGGTTCCCGGCTTGCTCGCCAATTGCTCGGCGTGGGCAACCTGGGGAAATTAACTCACGGGGGCGTGTCCACGCATTCGAAGAGGTTCAGAAACCATGAACAGCAGACGAAACTTCCTTAAATCCTCTGCGGGTCTGGCGGCGACATGGGCGGTGGGCCCTGTGGCGGCAGCCCCGGTGCCGCCCGCCGCTACGCTTCCCACGGTCCGACTCGGCGACATGGAAATCAGCCGGTTAATCATCGGCCAAAACCCCTTTTATGGGGGCTCGCACTTCACCCCTATTTTCGACCGCCTGATGGCCGAGTGGTTCACCCCCGAACAGGTCTGCAAGACCCTTCTGGAGTGCCAGCAGAACGGCATCAACACCTATCAGTTTACAAGCCATGTGGAGAAATTCCCGGCCACCGGCAGGTCGATCGCGGACCTGGAGCTGTTCCGCTCGCAGGGCGGAAAGATGAACTTGATCGTTCTGGATTACGCCGGGGCCCCCGCGGAAGAATCTCTGGAACTCTTGCGCCGCGTGGGAGGAAGGGCGATCTACCACCACGGGGAACGCACTGACGTTCTTTTCAGCTCCGGCCAGATGGACCAGTTGCAGGAATACACCAAAAAAATGCGTCAGGCCGGAGTTCTGGTGGGAATCGGAACGCACAAGCCGGAAGTGGTGGAGTATGCGGAGGAGCGGGGATGGGACGTGGATTTCTATATGCTGAGCGCCTACAATCGTACCCGCACCCCGGAGGAACTGCGCAAGCTGCTGGGCGGGCTGCCCGTGCCCGCCAATGAATTTTATCTTTCCACCGATCCTCCCCGTGCCTACCAGGTGGCGCGCCAGACTCGTAAAACCTGCTTTTTATTCAAAATCCTCGCCGCCGGGCGCACTGCGCGGTCGCCGGAACAGGTGGATGCGGCCTTTACGGAAGCTCTGTTCAGCATCAAGCCGCAGGATTGCATCGTGGTGGGCATGTTTCCCCGCTTCCAGGACCAGGTGAGGGAGAACTGCGACCGCGTCCGCAAGATCCTGAACGCCAACGCCTGAACGGGCAGTGTGCCCCCAAGAAACATTCTCGCGCCGAGACGCAAAGACGCAGAGTTTCCGTATAAACGGATCCTTTAGTCTTAAACTCCGCCTGTGCGCGAAGCCGGCCGTGAGGCCACCAGGAGATGTAGCGCCGACCTTGAGGTCGGCACTGCCACGGGCGTCCCGCCCGTGCTCGGGCATGGCCAGGATGGCCATGGCACGCTGTTGTAGTGCTGACCATGAGGTCACCGCGCGGATGCAATGTCGGCCGTGAGGCCGACCGGCGAGTGGTGACCTCAAGGTCAGCGCCACACGTGCTCGAAGTACCGCAGGGCAGGAGAGCGGGTCCTTCGCTACCTCCGGTTCTTGCGCCCCGAAGGGACGGCCTATCTTAGCCCAAGCTATCGGCCGGGGTTAAGCAAACCATCCAATTCAACGCAGGTCATGATTTCTCCAGCAGGCGGTCCTTCAGCGCCGCATTCAGGTTCTGTTTGCCATGCAGAATGGCCACCACCTGCAGTGGCTTGCTTTGCGGACGGTAAACGATGATGTAGTTTGGATACCGGGGGACGGTCCAGAAAAGCACGGGCAATGGGGTGATATCCGGCCTTTTATGCCCTATGAAGGGGTACTCGGCGAGCCTGCGACAGGTGGCGATAATTTCCGCCTGTACACGGTTGGCGGCTTCAATGCTGTTTTCCTCAATGAACCACCAGATACCGTCAAGGTCTTCGGTTGCCTGAGGGGTAAGTTGAAAGAACGCGCTCATCCCCGCATCTTCAAGCGCGCGGCGCGGCGTTGATGCAGCAATTCGAGCGCTGCGTCACCATCCATCAGTTCGCCGCGCTCCGCCTGGGCAAAGCCAGTGGCAATTTGCGCCACCACCCTTTCGCGCTGTTCCGCCAGCCAATCCTCACTGCGAAGTTGTGCGCGGATAATCTCCAGCGCCTGGTCCAACACCTCTTCGGGATTATGATAAACTCCAGATCGGATCGCCAAGTCGATCATTTGCTGATGTTCAGGTTTCAATTCAATGGTCATGGCTGGACCTCCCGGGGCAGCGCTGCCGCCTCCACCACACTCACTTGCAGAATCTCCATATTACAACACAACGTCCTTGATGTCTTGCGCCTCTGAGGATTCTGCAGAGAGGCAAAACCGGCCCAGCCCATGGCCCCCGCGCGCACCTAGCACTGTGAATTCCATTGGACCTTGCAACGCGACCCGGACGGGTGTACATTTCGTGATGGGCAAAAAATCAAAACGGAAATTCCGAACTATGACCAAGGGCAAAATGAATCCGAAGGTTGATGTACTTCTTCGTAATGCCAAAAAGTGGCAGGAAGAATTTAAGAAGTTGAGAACGATCATTCTTGACTGTCCGCTGACCGAAGAATTGAAGTGGGGTTGTCCTTGTTACACGTATCAGAAAAGCAACATAGTTTTAATACATGGATTTAAAGAATACTGCGCGCTTCTGTTTTTCAAAGGCGCCTTGTTAAAGGATGCCCATGGCATTCTCATCCAACAAACCAAGAATGTGCAGGCGGCACGCCAGATTCGGTTCACCCATGTTCGCGAAATAGTTAAGATGGAAACCATCTTGAAAGCCTATATTCATAATGCCATTGAAGTGGAAAAAGCCGGTTTGAAAGTGAATTTGAAAAAGACTGCAGAATTGACAATTCCTGAAGAATTTCAAAATAAATTAGATAAAATCCCTGCCTTCAAAGCGGCCTTTGATGCCTTGACGCCAGGACGGCAAAGAGCCTACATTTTTTATTTTTCTGCGCCCAAACAATCCCAAACCCGGGAGTCAAGGGTTGAAAAATACATGCAGCAAATTCTCAATGGAAAGGGATTAAGTGATTAGTCCACGCGATGAGAATATGAATTAGTCAAACTTGGGTTGCGGCTCCGCCGCCCTGCGCTGCCTGTGGCTCTTACTAAAAACTGAAGACTGATAACTGCCACCTGTTACCGAAGGTGTGTTTCACCCATGAGGAACTTATCGACGCCACGGGCGGCTTTGCGGCCTTCGGCGATGGCCCAGACCACCAATGACTGGCCGCGGCGCATATCGCCGGCGGCGAAAACGCCGGGGACTGAAGACATGTAATTGGCGTCGGTTTCCACATTGCTGCGGGCATCGAGCTTGACACCCAGGGTCTCGATCATGCCGCTTTTCACGGGGCCAAGGAAGCCCATGGCAATGAGCACGAGGTCAGCATCGATGGCGAACTCCGTTCCCGGGATGACTTCAAACTTCGGCGGCGGGCCCACGCGGAGGGCGTGCAATTGCTTCACATTGCCGTTTTCGTCGCCCGTGAAGCGGGCAGTGTTAATGGCCCAATCGCGGATGCCGCCTTCCTCGTGGGCGCTTTCGGTGCGCAACTGGAGCGGCCAGAGCGGCCAGGGAGTAAGGGGTGAGCGGTCCGCAGGGGGCTGGGGCATGATTTCAAATTGATGGACGGAAGCCGCCTTTTGCCGGTGCGCGGTGCCCAGGCAATCGGCTCCCGTATCGCCTCCCCCGATGATCACCACGTGTTTACCGGTAGCGAGAATCTGCCGCTCCACCACATCGCCGGCGATCGAGCGGTTTTGCTGAGGCAGATACTCCATTGCGAAGTGAACACCCTTCAGCTCGCGCCCGGGCACGGGGAGGTTGCGGGGACTTTCCGCACCGCCGGTAAGCAGCAGCGCGTCAAACTCGCGGCGCAAATCCTCCACCGATACATTCTTGCCCACGTGGGCGCCGGTCGCAAAGATCACCCCTTCCAGCCGCATCTGGTCGAGGCGCCGGTCAAGGACGGATTTCTCCATCTTGAAATCCGGGATGCCATACCGCATCAAGCCTCCGATGCGATCGGCCTTTTCGAACAGGGTCACCGAATGCCCGGCGCGGTTCAGTTGCTGCGCGGCGGCAAGACCTGAAGGCCCCGAGCCGACAATGGCCACGCGTTTGCCGGTGCGTACCGGAGGAGGTTCGGGGCGAATCCATCCCTCCTTGAAGGCATGTTCGATGATGGTCTTCTCGATATTCTTGATGGTGACGGGCGGCTCATTGATGCCCAGCACGCACGCGGCCTCGCAGGGGGCGGGACAGATGCGGCCGGTGAACTCGGGGAAATTATTGGTGGCGTGCAGCGTGCGGATGGCTTCCTTCCACCGGTCGCGATATACCAGGTCGTTCCAGTCGGGAATGATGTTGGAGAGGGGACAGCCGGTGTGGCAGAAGGCAACACCGCAATCCATGCAGCGCGCCGCCTGGGTGCGCAGCTTTTGCTCGGGAAAGTCCTGATACACCTCCAGGTAATCGTTGACGCGCTCGTCCACCGGCAGGCGCACCGGAACCTCGCGAGTGGCCTCCATGAATCCCGTTGTTTTACCCACGCAGCACCTCCCGGGTGGGCAGCGTAGCGGCAGCATGAGCCGGTTCCTGGATGACCGGGGTGCGCTTTACCCCCAGCACGCGCTTGAATTCATGCGGGAAGACCTTGATGAACTTGGGCAGCATGGTGTCCCAGTTGTCTAGAATCCACTTGGCGCGGGGGCTCTCGGTCAGTTCGGCATGCCGGGTGATGAGTCCATGGATGAGGTCGATATCGGCAGGATCGACGACCGGGTCCAAATCGACGCTGGCGCGGTTGCAGCGCACGCGGACGAACTCGCCCGTTTCATCCAGGACGTAGGCAATGCCGCCGGTCATGCCTGCGGCAAAATTGCGCCCGGTCTTGCCCATCACCACCACGATTCCCTTGGTCATATACTCGCAGCCGTGGTCGCCGACGGTTTCCACCACGGCGGTGGCGCCGGAATTGCGCACCGCGAAGCGCTCACCGGCCATGCCGTTGAAGAAGGCCTCGCCGCTGGTAGCTCCGTAGAGAACCACATTGCCGACCAAGATGTTTTCTTCCGGCTGAAATGAAGAATTCCGTGGCGGATAGATAATCAGCCTGCCGCCGGAGAGCCCTTTCCCCACGTAGTCATTGGCCTCGCCTTCCAGCGTCAGGGTGACGCCCCGGGCCAGGAAAGCGCCGAAGCTCTGCCCGGCGGAGCCGGTGAACTGGGCGCGAATGGTGTCATCGGGCAAACCCGCCTCCGCGTAACGGCGGGCGATATCGCCGCTCAACATCGCCCCCACCGTGCGATGGGTGTTGCGGATGGGCAGGCTGATGGAGACCTTCTTGCCGCGCTCCAGGGCTTCGCGCGCGTGATCGATTAACTGGTAGTCGAGCGATTGCTCAAGGCCATGATCCTGCTTGGTGGTGCAGTGGCGGCCCACGCGGGTGGGCACATGCGGGTTGTAGAGCACGGCGGAAAGGTCCAGCCCGCTGGCCTTCCAATGGTCGACATCGGTGCGCTGGATCAGGCAATCGACGCGGCCCACCATGTCTTCCAACTTGCGGAAACCCAGCTTGGCCATGACCTGCCGCAGGTCTTCCGCGACATAGAAGAGGAAATTGATGACATGCTCCGGCTGCCCCCGGAATTTTTTGCGCAGTAAGGGATCCTGTGTCGCCACGCCCACCGGACAGGTGTTCAAGTGGCACTTGCGCATCATGATGCAGCCCATGGCGATCAGCGGCAGGGTGGCGAAACCAAACTCCTCTGCCCCCAGCAGGGCGGCGATGGCCACGTCGCGGCCGGTTTGCAGCTTTCCATCCACCTGAAGGCGCACGCGGCTGCGCAGGTCGTTCATCACCAGCGTCTGCTGGGTTTCGGAAAGGCCGAGTTCCCAGGGAATCCCCGCGTGGCGAATGGAGGAGATGGGGGAGGCGCCGGTGCCGCCGTCGTAACCGCTGATGAGGATAACGTCGGCATGCGCCTTGGAGACGCCCGCCGCCACCGTGCCCACGCCCGACTCCGCCACCAGCTTGACGGAAATCCTGGCCTGCGGATTGACGTTCTTGAGATCGTAGATGAGCTGCGCCAGGTCCTCGATCGAGTAAATATCGTGATGGGGCGGGGGCGAGATCAGGCCCACGCCGGGGATGGAGTGGCGCACGCGGGCGATGACCTCATCCACCTTGTGGCCGGGAAGCTGGCCGCCCTCGCCGGGCTTGGCGCCCTGGGCGATCTTGATTTGCAGATCGTCGGCGTTGACCAGATAGTTGGTGGTGACCCCGAAGCGGGCGGAAGCCACCTGCTTGATGGCGCTGCGCCGCCAATTGCCGTTCGCGTCGGGCTTGAAGCGCTCTTCATCTTCACCGCCTTCGCCGGTGTTGGAGCGCCCGCCGATGCGGTTCATGGCAATGGCCAGGGTTTCGTGCGCTTCCTTGCTGATCGACCCGAACGACATGGCGCCGGTGGCGAAGCGCTTGACGATCTCCGCCGCCGGTTCCACTTCCTCAATGGATATGGGGGGATGGGCGGCATGAAAGTCCAGCATCCCGCGCAGGGTGTAAAGGCTGCGGCTCTGCTCGTCAGCGATGCGGGCAAATTCCTGGTAAGTCGAAAAGCTCGACTGCCGCACCGCATGCTGGAGCTTGCTGATGGTGGTGGGATTCAGGATGTGATTTTCGCCGCGCACCCGGAACTGATAGTTACCGCCGATTTCCAGTTCGGTTTCCGACTCCGCCGGCGGCTGCATGGCGAACTGATGCCGCATCAGGGCTTCGCGCGCCAGAATTTCCAGGCCCACGCCTTCAATGCGCGAGGAGGTGCCGGTGAAGTAGCGCTCCACCAGCGATTTATTCAGCCCCACGGCCTCAAAAATCTGCGCGCCGCAGTAACTCTGGAGCGTGGAGATCCCCATCTTGGAAAGGACTTTCAGCAAGCCCTTGTCCACCGCCTTGATGTAATTCTTCAGCACCTTCTGGAAGGTGTATTCGGCGGGGAAATAGCCCCGGGCGTGCAAGTCCTCCAGCGTCTCAAGGGCGAGATAGGGATTGATGGCGCTGGCGCCGTAACCCACCAGCAGCGCAAAGTGCATCACTTCGCGAGCTTCTCCCGTCTCCACGACCAGCGCGCACTGGTTGCGGGTTCTCTCCCGCACCAGGTGATTGTGCACGGCGGAAAGCGCCAGCAGCGTGGGGATGGGGGCATACTCCTCATCCACGCCGCGATCAGAGAGAATCAGCAGGGTGTAGCCCGCCTTGATGGAAAGTGAGGCGCGGCGGCAAAGGCTGTCAATGGACTCCCGCAGGCGCTGCTCCCCCTTGTCCACCTGGAAGAGCATGGGCAGCGTGGTGGCCAGGAAATCCCCCCGGCTGACGCGGCGCATTTTCTCCAGATTCCAGTTGGTCACGATGGGATGCCGCTTCTTGAGGGTGTGGCAGAGCTGCGGCGTCTCCTCCAGGATGTTCCCTTCGCGCCCGATGTAGTCGTAGAGCGACATCACCAGGTCTTCGCGGATGGGGTCAATGGCGGGGTTGGTGACCTGCGCGAACATCTGCTTGAAATAGTTGAAGAGCAGTTGCGGCTTGTCGGAAAGACAGGCCAGCGGCGTGTCCACCCCCATGGAACCCACCGGCTCCTCGCCGTTCGAGGCCATGGGAATCATGATGGATTTCAGGTCTTCGTCGGTGTACCCGAAAGCCCGCTGGCGCATCAGGAGGGTGGAACTGTCGTTCTCATGGATGCGCGGCGGGTCCGCCAGGTGCTTCAGGGTGACCTGATTTTCCTTCAACCACTGGGCGTAAGGCTGGCGCGCCGCCAATTGCTTCTTGATTTCATCATCGGGGATGATGCGCCCCTTTTCCGTATCCACCAGCAGCATGCGGCCAGGTTCGAGGCGGCCCTTGAAGCGCACTTCCTCCGGATCCACCGGCAACACGCCGGCCTCCGAAGCCATGATCACCAGGCCGCGGCTCGTCACCATGAAGCGGCCGGGGCGCAGACCGTTGCGGTCCAGCTTGGCCCCGATCACGCGGCCATCGGTAAAGGCCACCGCCGCCGGCCCGTCCCAGGGCTCCATCAACGAGGCGTGATATTCGTAAAAGGCCTTGACGTCCTCGGGCATGGTGGGATCGTTCAGCCAGGCCTGCGGAATAAGCATCTCCATCACGTGCGGCAGGCTGCGTCCGGCCAGCAGCAGCAATTCCACGGCATTATCCAGGTTGGCCGAATCGCTTCCGCCCGGGGCGATGATGGGCTCCAGCTTCTTGATGTCATCACCGAAAAGCGGGGAGGCCAGCACAGAAGTGCGCGCCTGCATCCAGTTCACATTGCCGCGCAGGGTATTGATTTCGCCGTTGTGGCAAATGTAGCGGTAGGGATGGGCCAGATGCCAGGTGGGAAAAGTGTTCGTGGAAAAACGCTGGTGAACCAGACAAAGGGCACTGCGCACTTCCAGATTGGAAAGCTCCAGATAAAAATTGGCAATCTGCGGGGCCAGCAGCAGACCCTTGTAAACGATGGTGCGGCAGGAAAGCGAGGGAACGTAGAAAAAGCTCTTCTCCCGCAGGCTGGTGGCGGCCACTTCCCTCTCCGCGCGTTTGCGGATGACGTAGAGTTTGCGCTCCAGCGCGTCTTCGTTCATGCCGTAGGCGCGCTTGATGAAGACCTGTTCGATGTAGGGCTGCGTGCTGCGCGCCAGGCGCCCGATGGTGTTGGCGTTCACCGGCGTGTCGCGCCAGCCGAGAACCGTCAGGCCCTCGTCGCGCACAATCTCTTCCACGATGGCCTCGCACGACATGCGCTCGTGGGGCTCCACGGGAAGGAAAACCATGCCCACACCGTATTCACCGGGTGAAGGCAGGGGAAAGCCCAGGCGGGAACACTCACCCTCAAAGAACGCGTGGGGAATCTGGATCAGCACGCCGGCTCCGTCGCCGGTTTGGGGATCGCACCCGCAAGCGCCCCGGTGCGCCAAATTGATCAGGATCTCGATTCCCTTGGTGACGATATCATGCGATTTCTCGCCGGAGAGGTTGGCCACAAAGCCAATCCCGCAGGCGTCATGCTCGTGGCGCGGATCATAGAGACCCTGCGCCTTCGGCAAACCATTTATCGTACGGTGATTGCTCATAACCATTCCCACAAAAAGCCGTCAGTGATCACTCATCAGTTCTCGATAAAAGCCACCCCCCGTAAAGGATTCTTACTGTTGACTGAAAACTGATGACTTTCGGTTTGCATGCCCAACCATCAATCTTATCCCAAGAGAGGCCTACCAACTCAAATAATCCATCGGCACACGATGGCTCGGCCCATCCGTGCCAGGAAACACATCCCTGGGGCTGGGTTTCACTTTTGGCTAGCGGGTAATGAATTCAAGGATATAGCGCTGCCTACTTTACCCCCAAGAGACAGGTCCGCCCCTAACGCAGCACCTTTTATTATCCTCGCCCATGGTCATGGGTGTTAAATGAATTGTTTTTATGGGCGGCATAAGTTTTGCAACTACCCCGCGAAGGGCCAGCGCGAAGGCGGGCGGGCATCTGTGAAGAATCCCCCGATGAAAAAAAATTTCATAGTACTGTACAACATAGTTAATGAAAGATATGGCATCACTCCTGCATTTACTAATGATTCAGCTACAAGCTGGGGTACATACGAGAGATAGTACTTGACAACTGATAAACCACTCGGTGTATATTGACTGTTCAATTCGGCCATGGGACGGGTGTCTGCGCATCTGATTTAACGGGCTGAAGCGCCATCCTGGCCGCATTCCCCGCATCACTCCCGACTGAACTGGCCGAAAGATACGCCGACCTGCGCTACGTTGGTTATTCCCATCCGACCCGCCGCGCGTGGCGAAGGGTTTGGCGTCAGTGCTGGTCCGTTAAGGGTGGGTGGCCTTTCTATGATGGTGAGAGCCCACGCGGCTATTGTCACGGCTTTCGTTCCTCCCGACCCCTGTGGAAGCGGCGGAGCGCCGGCGCTTGCACACCCATCCATCGCCAGAGTCTTAGCGCCCACGGATCCTTTGCAAGTACCGGCGGTGATGGCATGAAGCGCCGCCGCGAGACCTTGCTTTCCTTTCTGTACGCCACCAAACCCTTAACCCGCAGGGCGAGCGGCCGCCAAGGGATTCATTTCCGAGAGGCGGCCGGTTACGTCCTGGCTTTTGTGCTGGTGGCGGCAACCGTGGGATTTTGCCTGCACTGGCACCTCAAAACTCACCACAATAAAGAGATGGCCTCATGGCGTGCGTCGCAATCCAGCCTCGCCGACGATCAGGCGCAGCGGGTTGCGGACTGGTTGAAGGAGCGGCAAGGAGATGCGCAGGTTTTGTCCGCCAGTCCGGCGGTCCGCGCCGTCCTGGGTGCGTCTGACCAGGCAAGGCAACTCCCCAAGCACCCCCCAGGTGAAGCATCGGGGTCGCGGGGAGTACTGGACGAGATGGCGAGGCGGTATTCGGAAGCCGGGGTCTACGTTTTGGATCGCGACGCGAATGTGGAGATGCAGGCGAGCCCGTCGATTCCCTTGAACCCCTTGTTTTCTGAACCCTGCCGGGCGGTGGCGCGTTCCGGAGCCGTGCAAATCGCCATGGTGGGCGACGCTCCCAGCCGGACGCTGATTGGTTTCATTGCCCCCGTGCTTCCCGAACCGGAAACCCCGGAGGCGGGCCGCCGGGCGGGCCCACCCCTGGGAACGGTGCTGGTCGTCACCGATGCGTCGCAAACCTTGTTCCACCTGGTGACGCGGGATGTGGTTCCCACCCGAACGGGTGAGACGCTCCTGGTCCGCCGGGAGGGAAATGACGTCGTCTATTTCTCCCCCGTGCACAATGTAGCAGTCAGTTCCCTCTATTTGCGGATTCCCTGGTCCGTGGCTCCCTCCCCCGCACGGCTCGCCCTGGAGGGCCACTCGGCATTCGGGGAGTACAAGGACTATGAGGGCGTTCCGGTGCTGGCCACGACCCAGTACATTCCCGCCACCGGCTGGGGGCTTATCCGTAAGATCAACAGCGCCGAAGCCTTTGAGAAGTTTCAGGGGGTGGCCCTCACGGAAGGATTGGCGGGAGGCCTCATGGTCATCTTCCTGGCATGCCTCATGATCTTCCATCGCCGCGATGTGATGGTGCGGGCTTTGGAGCAGGATGAGAAGAAATTCAAGGCCCTGCTGGAGTCGCCCCCGGATGTCATGATAGTTGTCGACCGCACCGGCCGCATCGTGTTTGTGAACTCGGCAACGGAGAAAATGTTTGGATACAAATTGGAGGAATTGTTGGGGAAGAGCTACCTGGTGCTGCTTCCCCGGAGGTTCCACACGGAAACCGCCGCGTACTATGCGCACCTTCAGCCGGGCGCCAGGTCGCATGCGCCACTGAACCAGCGCGAGGTTTTGTGCCGGCGCAAGGATGGCAGCGAATTCCCCGCTGAGGTCACCACCAGCACCATTGAAACGCTGAAGGGCGCGGTGGTGGGCGTGGCCGTCCGCGATATCACCGAGCGCAAGCGGGCGGAAGCTGACTTGCGGGAGAGCGAAGAGCGCTTCCGGTCGTTGTTTGAAAATGCCCCCATGGGGCTCTATCGCACCACTCCGGATGGCCGGATACTGGCCGGAAACCCGGCTTTCGTCAGGATGCTCGGCTATTCCTCCTTCGAAGAATTGGCCAGCCGCGATTTGAATGCCGATGGTTTCGAGCCCGAATACAATCGGAGCCACTTCATTGAACTGATGGAAAAGCGGGGGGAAGTGGCCGGGTTGGAGTGCGTGTGGCACAAGAAGGATGGAGGCGACCTTTACGTTCGGGAAAATGCCCGGGCCATCCGCGACGAGACCGGCAAAATTCTCTGCTATGAGGGCACGGTGGAAGACATCACCGAGCACAAACGGGCGGAAGCTGAACATCTCCGCCTGGTCACCGCCATCGAGCAGTCGGAAGAAGCGGTGCTGATTACCAATACCGCCGGCCGGATCGAGTATGTCAACCCCGCCTTCACGCGCATCACCGGCTATAGTCGCGAGGAGGCGCTGGGGCGGAACCCCAATATCCTGAAATCAGGCAAGCAGGATCCGGAGCTTTACCAGCAGCTTTGGACGACCATCCTCAAAGGGCAGCCCTGGCGCGGGGAGCTCGTCAACCAGCGCAAGGACGGCAGCCTTTACACTGAGCAAATGAACATCACGCCGGTGCGTGGGCCGAATGGGGTTATCACCCACTTCATCGCCACCAAACAGGATGTGACCGAGCACAAGACCCTGGAAGCCCAGCTTCAGCAAGCGGCGAAAATCGAGGCGGTGGGCCGGCTGGCGGGTGGCGTGGCTCACGATTTTAACAACCTCCTGACCATTATCAACGGATACGCCGAACTCCTCCTGGATCAGCTTGCCGCCGACCCCATGGTGAGCGGTCAATTGCAGGAAATCAAAAATGCGGGGGATCGCGCCGCTTCTCTCACCCGTCAATTGCTGGCCTTTAGCCGCCGCCAGGTGCTGGCCGCCCAGGTGCTTGACCTCAACGCGGTGATTTACAATCTGGAGAACATGCTGCGGCGGCTGATCGGGGAAGACGTCAAGTTGTATACCCACCTTGACCCCGCCTTGGGACGCGTGAAGGCCGATCCCGGGCAGATCGAACAAGTCATCATGAACCTGGCGGTGAATGCCCGTGACGCCATGCCCTCGGGGGGCGAACTCACCCTTGAAACCTGCAACGTGGTTCTGGATGAGACCTTCGCCCGCAGCCATGCCACGGTGAAGGCAGGCCCCCATGTGATGCTGGCGGTTTCGGATACGGGAGTGGGGATGACCCCGGAAACCAAAACCCACATCTTTGAGCCTTTCTTTACCACCAAGGAGCAGGGCAAGGGGACGGGCCTGGGACTGGCCACGGTGTACGGCATTGTCAAACAATCGGGAGGCAGTATCTGGGCGTACAGCGAATTGGGCCATGGCAGCGTCTTCAAAGTTTTCCTCCCCGTCGTCAGTGAGAGTCTGGCGGTGGCGGAACAGGCCATGCCGGAAACCGATTCGAACCTGGGAACGGAAACCATCCTGGTGGTCGAAGACGAAGAAGGAGTCCGCTCGCTGGTTCGCATCGAGTTGGAATCGTTTGGATACAAAGTCCTGGCTTCCCATGACGCGGAGGACGCCCTTGCCACCTGCGCCCAATATGACGGCCCCGTTCATCTGCTCCTCACCGACGTGGTGATGCCGCACATGTCCGGCCCGGTGGTGGCGGAAAAAGTCGCCGCCCTGCGCCCCAATATCAAGGTCCTTTATATGTCCGGTTATACCGACGATGCCATCGTCCACCACGGGGTCCTTACCCAGGAAATGCCCTTCATCCAGAAACCCTTCTCGCCCCTGGCCCTGCGCAAAAAAATTCGGGAAGTCCTGGGCTAAAGGCCTCAGACCTACTCGCTGGGACGCTGGTCGGTCTCCTGCTGCCCGGGTTTCCTCGCAAAGATGTGGTAAGTGGCGGCATCCCAGGCGTTATGAATGCCGGTGAAGAGTAGCAGCAGGGCCGCGGCGCCCACGCCCAACAGCGCCACGCCAACATGGTGGCGAGCCGTGCCCGCGGTTAGAGCCAGCAGGGCGTAGGCCGCGATGGGCAGCACCACATGAAACAACCAGTCCTCCAACACGGGCTGGTAGGCGGTTTGGACTCGCACCCGCCGAGCCACGACCATGGCGTACGCCAGACCACTGAGGCCCAGTAGGCCCCAAAGACCCGCGGCGGCGGCCATCCCATGCCAGGGAGCGCATAATACCGCGGCGAGCAGCAGCACTGTTCCGAAATGAACCACGGTGGGCGTGGCGAACGCATTGCTCGCCTGCGCCGTGCGAGGCCCGCGGGGCAGGTTGGCGATAAGGGCCATCACCACGAATTGCAATCCGATCAGAGCGCCGGCCGATGAGCCGACGATCACGTAAAAGTTCTGCCATCCGGCGAGTGCGTTCATCCTGTCACCTCGGTTCGGGTCAGATGTTCAGCCGGCGCCGCCCTCTGGTTCATGGGAACTGGTAAAAGGGAGTCGGGGATAGCAGAGTACCATTAAAAGCACGCCCCCCAGATAGAGGGGAACGTAGAATTTTGGCTCACATCGATTGAACGCCAGGACGAATCCAAATAGACCTGTGGATTCGGAGAAGACATAGCAAAGGATGTATGTCACCCAGGCTTGTCGAGCGAGCTTCTTGTTATCAATGGGCGCATCGGGGGATGCCAGTCGCGGGATGCGGACAAAACGCAAAAAGAGGACCACGGCCCCGGTCACAATTCCGACCATCGAGATGTAGAATTGTCCGGTTGGCGTCAGGGGGACATTTGCAGACCGGGGAATTCGAGTGAGGACAAAAGCGTACAAAAATAGCGCAACCAACATCACCCCCCAGACGGTTCGCAACCCCTTGACGACCGCTCGCGGCTCCATCACAACAGGTTGGTCGAAAGACATGGGAACACTCCAATAATTCACCGCCACTTATCGCGGACTTCTGGCCGCGTGGCTCCATCGGCTCAGTAATCTACATCTCGCCTTGTCCACACACAAGTGGGCAGATAGAATTTGTGCGAAGTGAATCTGGGTAAAGTAAATAAACACCCAATGCTCCTCGTGGTCGGTCGCCACGGCCTTACCTCCGCAGAGAAAATGTTAAATAAGTTAAGAGAGAACGTAACGTGAAAGGTTGTAAAATCGTCTAAGTTTTCTTGGTAGAGGAGACGCGCCGTTGAAAAAGCTAAGCTCTTGTCTGGTGATGGCCCTAGCGGGAGTCTCGCTCGCTGCCGTCATTGCCGTTGCGGCGCCTCAGCAGCCCAGTACTCCGGCTGGACCCGCCACCCAGGCGGCGCGCGCCAATGGGGACGTGACCCAGGTCCAGCCCGGCCACCTCACCCTCCATACCGATAAAGGCGATGTGCAAGTTACTCTCCCCGACGGGGTCAAACTGCTGCGTGTCCCGCCCGGCTCCAAAGATCTAAAGTCAGCGGTACCCATCAACGTCAGCGACATCAACCCCGGTGATCGCGCCGTGGTTCTGGGCCACCTCGCGGATGATCAGCAGACCATTCAGGCGGTTCGCGTGGTGGTGATGAGCAAGTCCGACATTTCCAGTTTCCATGAAGCCGAACTGCGGGAGTGGCAGACGCGGGGGATTGAAGGGGTGGTGAAGGCGGTGGACCCGGCAAAGCTGGAAATCACTATCGCCGCGCCCAACCATCCTCCCACTCCGGGCAATATGACCCATCCGGTAATTCTCACCACCACCACCCAGACGGTATTCCTTCGTTACGCGCCCAATTCCGTACAGTTTGCGGATGCCAAGGCCAGTAACTTGCAGGGACTCAAACTTGGCGATCAGTTGCGAGCCCTCGGTGCCTCCAGTGACGACGGCAGCCACTATGCCGCCGACAAGGTGGTTTTTGGGACCTTCCACAACATCGGGGCAACCGTGCTTTCCGTTGACACCCAGGCCAACACCTTGACTGTCAAAAACCTGGCGAACAACAAGCAGGTCCTTGTGCATGTCAACGCCGATTGCAAGATGCACGAACTGCCGGAGCGCCTGGCCCAGATGATTGCCGGACTCACGACCGGCGCTTCGGGAGGAGGGGCAGGAGGTTCGGCGCAAGGTGGCTCGGGTCGCTCCGGCGGTCCCGGTGGCGGCGCTCCAGGTGGACCTCCCGGCGGCGCCAATGGCGGCGCAGGACCGGGCGGCGGGGGCGGGCCGAGCGGCGGAGGCGGTGGAATGCGCCGGGGCAGCGTGAGCAACCTCAGCCAGGCGCTTGAACACATGCCGGTGATAACTCTTAATGATCTCAAGCGTGGTGAACCCGTAGTCATCTTCAGTTCCGAGGGCACGAGCCCCTCGGAAGTTACGGCAATCTATATTCTTACCGGTGTTGAGCCAATTCTGGCCGCGCAGCCCAAGGGCGGCGGCGAAATGAATCTGGGCACCTGGAATCTGAGTCTCGGCGGCGGCGCCGGCAGTGGCGATACGGGGCCCTAGGGCGCCCGATTGAACCATCCTCGTTGAGATTCATTTAAGCAACAAGCTTCACCCCAACCCCCGCACCGGTTCGCGGGGAGTGTGACCGTCTGGCCCCTTGGCAGCGGCGTTTAAATAGGCTTCGACGTACCTCGCGCGTCGCCACCGCAGACGGGTCCAATACCCAAGTCCCTTCGATGGTTTCCGCGCGGAATACCGATGAGGAGAATTACCTTTGGTTCGTAACGTTTTCGGAATACTTTCTGGTTTCCTGCTCTTATTACTACTCGTTTCCACTCCCGCCCTCGCTCAGGCGCCCGCTCCCAGCTTGCGAGGGCAGGTGCTTGACCCCTCGGGCGGGGCGGTTCCCGGCCTCACCGTCACGCTGGTGGGGCCCCCCGGAATCACCTTGGCCGCACAGACCGATGAGCAAGGCAAGTATGCATTCCGCAGCCTGGCTCCGGGTACCTACACGCTCACCGTGCGCCTGAAGGGCTTCAACGACTTCGTGAAAGAGAGCATTGTCATCGCGCGTGGCCGACCGCAGGTGGTGAACGCCCAATTGTCCGTGGCGGTTCAAAGGCAGCAGATCACCGTAACCGACGAATCCACCAAGCTTGACACCAATCCCTCGCACAACGCCAGCGCGCTGGTGATCAAAGGCCAGGACCTGGAATCGCTCTCCGACGATCCCGATGAGTTGCAGTCGGAACTGGAAGCCCTGGCAGGACCTTCCGCCGGACCCAACGGCGGCCAGATCTACATCGACGGGTTTACCGGCGGTCAATTGCCCCCCAAATCGTCCATCCGCGAAATTCGTGTCAACCAGAATCCCTTCTCCGCGCAGTACGACATGCTCGGCTATGGAAGGATCGAGATCCTCACCAAGCCCGGTACTGATAAATTTCATGGCCAGATTTTCGCCGACGGGAATGATTCGGCTTTCAACACACGGAATCCCTTTGCCACCGAGATTCCCGGCTATCACTCGGAGATATTTTACGGAAACCTGGGCGGGCCCCTCAATAAGAAGACCTCATTCTTTGTGGACGGGCAGCACCGTAATATCGAAGACGACGCCATTGTGGACGCCATCACCCAGAACCAGGGCATCCCAGAGGCTCAGGCAATCCCCACGCCCCAGACCCAGACATCCATCCACCCCCGCATTGACACCCAATTCGGCAACAACAACACCTTGAGCGTCCGCTACGTGCTTTGGCAAAACAGCCAGAGCAATTCCGGCGTGGGACAGTTTGTTCTCCCTACGGCGGGTTACGATACCCACGAAAGGTACCAGAGCTTGCAGTTAAGCGACGCGCAAGTGATCAATGCGAAGGCGGTGACGGAAATCCGCTTCCGCTTCTACCGCGACGATGAGCACCAAAATCCCCTCAGCTCTGCGCCGACGGTGATCGTGACTGGAGCGTTCACCGGTGGGGGATCGAACCTGGGAACTTCCAACGACCTGACCAATGGTTATGAGTTTCAGAATTACACCTCCGTCTCCCTCCGCAAGAACTTCCTGAAATTCGGCGTCCGCATCCGCGATGATGTTGAGTCGGACACTTCCAACGCCAATTTCAACGGCACCTTCACTTTTGCTTCCATTGGTATCTACCAGGGTACCAACGACGACTTGAACAGTGGCTTGACTCCCGCCGCGATCGAGGCCAAGGGTGACGGCCCCAGCCAGGTCATACGCAGCACGGGCTTCCCGCTTGTTCATGTGAACTATTTTGACCTTGAACCCTACGTGGAGGACGACTGGAAGGCGCGTCCCAATTTGACCCTCAGCGCCGGGCTGCGCCTCGAAACACAGGATCACATTCACGACCGTGCGGACTTCGCCCCGCGGGTGGGCATTGTCTGGGGACTGGGGAATAGCAAGGCCACCAAGACTGTGCTGCGGGCGGGCTTCGGGATCTTTTACGACCGCTTTGGCGAGAGCTACATCCTGAACACCGCGCGCTTCAACGGACAAAACCAGCAGCAGTACATTATTCCCGCTGCGCAACTGCCGCTCGATCCCGCCGACTATTTCCCCAACATTCCGTCGATCGACTCGCTCTCCGCCAGCCTGGCGACGTCCACGAACTATCAGATTGATCCCCATCTGCGCACCCCCTACACCTCCCAGGGGGGAATCGGCCTGGAGCGCCAGTTCAACAAAACCGTGACGGCATCCGTGACCTACCTCAACACCCACGGCCTCCATCAGCTTATTACCCGCAACATCAACGCGCCTGACCCGGCGAATCCCGGCGACACGCGCCCGGGACTCGCCCCGAACGACTCCAACCTGTACCAGTACGAGTCCGCGGGCCTCTACAACCAGAACCAGATGATCGCCAATTTCAACATTCACGGCTCCAAGGTATCACTGTTCGGCTTCTATACCCTCAGCTTTGCCGACAGCAACACTGCCGGTCTGGCCAGCTTCCCCATGAATCCGTACGATTTGGACGAGGATTACGGGCGCGCCACCTACGATGTGCGCAATCGCTTGTTTCTGGGGGGGAGCTATAATTTGCCGAAGGGGATTCAACTCTTTCCCTTTGTGGTTGCCAATTCCGCCCCGCCCTTCAATATCGTTGTGGGCCAGGATTTGAACGGCGATTCCATTTTCAATGACCGGCCGGCCTTTGCCTCGAGTCTTTCCATTCCGGCGAATGTCGTCAGCACGAAGTGGGGCGGGTTTGACACCGTGCCGGAACCCGGAGAAACCATCATCCCCAACAACTATGGCACCGGCTACGGCCAGTTCACCGCCAACCTCCGCCTCAGCAAGACCTTCGGCTTCGGGAAGGAAGTGCAGGGTGGAAATGCCGGCGGGCCGCCGGGCGGAGGCCCACGCGGCGGCCATGGGCTGGGGGGAGGAGGGCTGAGCAGCATGGGAGGAAACAGACCCCCCATGTTCGGCGGTAGCACCAATCGCCGGTTCAATTTGACCCTCAGCGTCTCGGCCCGCAACATCTTCAACGATGTCAATTATGCTTCGCCCGTGGGCAGCCTCAGTTCTCCCATTTTTGGCAAAGCCAATGCCCTGGCGGGCGGGTTCTTCTCCAGCAACGCCGCCAACCGGAGAATTGATTTCCAAGCGCGGTTCAGTTTCTAGGGCGAGCTTCCAATGTTAGAGTTTACAACGGGCGGGACCCCCTCACCCGTCTCGCCTCGGCTGATGAAAACGCCTCGCCGAGCCACCCTCGCCCCCTTGGGGGAGAGGGGCCGGGGGGTGAGCGGGTCCGTGCAATATGCCATTGTCAAATATTACGCGGGACAACACACTAGGGCGAGCTTCCCATCACTTTGACTCTTGCATTTTGCGTTTTGACTTGCTTTTACCCGGCCCCGCCGCTCTGTAATGCCATACCGTGAATTCTTGTTTTCTTAGCACGCGTGTCCCATTACAAGTCAAACAGGCTCAGTTGGATACAGGGATCGGCATCTTCTGGCCCATCGTTGAAATCGGAGAACCCCTGTAAAATCGGGCTTTTTTCGAAACTGGTGACGCTGAGAATTTGGAGAATCTGGTAGAGGCTCAGGTCGAGCCCGAGCCGCCTTTTGACCATCGCCACCAGGACGTAAACGGAGAGCGCCACCCACACCTGAGTCTTGACGGCGTTCTCCGAAGTGCCGTAAAAGGTCTTGATGCGCAGGTGCTGTTTGATCCAGCGGAAGAACAATTCGACCTGCCAGCGTTGACGATAGAGTTGGGCAATGGTCAGGGCGGGCAGGAGAAAATGGTTGGTGAGGAATACCAGTCGCAAATCCTTCTCGGCGTCGAAATAGGCGACGCGACGCAGCGGGGCGGGGTAACGACGGGAGGTTAACGGTCCGCTCAGCCGCACCGTCTGATCGCAGCGCACGCCGGTGGAGCGGTCGACGGGGCGCGAGGAGTGGCGCTTGAACTGATAGTTCTTTTTGGCGCGCGTGATGAAGAAGGCGCAGGCTTGAGTAAATCCATAAAGACGGGCGAAGTCCACGTAAGCGCGATCGAACAAGTAAAAGGCGCCGGCCTCCAATCCGAGTTGGTCCAGAAAGTTGACATCGTGAAGGTGGCCGCCGCTCAGGTAAACATTGGTCGGAATGATGCCCCGCAGATCCAGCAGGGTGTGCATCTTGAGTGCACTGCGGCGGTGGCGAAAGGCGGCCCAGGGGAACAGCGACAAACACAAATCGATGCTGGTGGAATCGAGCACGTAAACGGCCGCGGACAAGTCGACAGCGAAAGATTCGTCGCGGTAGAGTTCTCGGGCGATGCCAATCAGGACGTGCGCAAAGTCGGCGTAAATTCGCCAGTCGCGAACTTCGTTGGCGTGCGCCAGCGTGTTGCGACAAATGCGTCCCCGCCAGCCCATGTGGTAGAGCTTGGACTGCTGGGTGCGGAGACACGCTTCGATATCGCGCAAGCTGTCGCGATAAGTGAGTTGAGCAAAGACCAGACAAAGGAACTGATCCCAGCAGGAGAAGTTTTTGACATAGCGGTCGCCCTGGTAGCGGTTGACGCAAACCTGAAACTGATAACTCGGAAGGTAGTCTAACAACTGAGCGAAAACGGTCCGGCCAAGATTCATCTACCGCCTCCTGCAAAGGCTGGATAACAGTAGAATGATGCCAAAACGGAAGCGAAAAATTGAAATCGACAAAACTCATCTTCACTGCTTACCTTTGGCGAATTAGCAGCTTACGGCCAACCACGTGAACTTTCTTGGGACACGCGTGTTTTCTTAGCAAACATTTTTCGACTTCCGCGGGGCAATCTTGCCCCCCATTCGCGCCCGATTCGTGGCCATCGCCCGTGAAGGACCGGGGGTCTCAAAAACCGGGGCCCGCGCTGCGCGCGCGCCAATTGCCGGACATGATCGTCCCGCGCGTTCATAATTCTCTTGACTTTGTAGCCTATGAGTGGTAAATTGGAAGGGCGGCGGAAGTTGCCCGGGCGCGGACCCCGGCACGCGGGCAAATGCTACGGGCGGCCGCCCTGCGGAGATTGGGGAATCGCCCCCGGCGCGAGGTCGCGCGAGCACTAGGTAGCTCACAAAAAAGTCGAATTTCAGGACCGCCCAGTGGATGCCGCCGAAGGGTTATTTAACGCAATGGATGAACCTTTGCCACGATGTATCAGAAAAGAAATGCCTTATCTTTGCAAGGGAAGAAGGCAAGGATCTATCTCATTGCAGCCAATTAGCTTATACGCACGGCGCGCGATGCTTGTGGGACGTTTGCCACGATATGTATGAAAAAAAGGATGTTAATATTCGAGATCCAAAAGGGCAGAAAATGTATCTGATTGAATGTAAATGGCTTGGAAGTTCACCCTGTGAGAAAAAATTAAAAAAAATAAAAAAACTACAGTTCGTCTGGTTATGTTATTGAAAAAACAAGGCAACATTTCGGAGACTGGGCCGTTTTTGCGATTTTGCCACGATGTGCATGAAAACAAAGGACCTATAGGTTTACCCCTATCTCGCTGAAAAATAAATAACTTAACAAGGAAAAATGAATTCAGGTTGCAGAATTCGGCGGATTTTTACTTCCTCCCCGGGGCCACCTCCGCAATAGCCAGGTGTGTGGGCTAGCCGAACCTTCGCAGCTGAGAACTATTTTGAGTAAGATTTGACCTGCACGTCGGTCTAACCTCTTCCTTGTCAACCCCGCCTTCTCGATAAGCCCTTGTAGTGCCGACCTACCCCCTTTACAGGGGCGTAGCGAATTTGTGACGATGCGTGCTGACGATGTTTCTGCGCAGCAAAAAACGGCGCAAGGACGGCAAGACCCACCGCTATTTCAGCGTGGTGGAGAATCGCCGGGTGCGCTCGGGGCGAGTGGTGCAGCGGCAGGTCTTGTTTTTGGGAGAGATCAACGATAGCCAGCAAGCGGCGTGGCGGCAGACGCTGGAAGTTTTTGATGAGGCCGAGCAGCGGGCGGCGACGCTGAGCCTGTTTCCAGAGGACCGCGAACTTCCCGCCGACGCGCTGGATGGGGTGCAGGTGAAGCTGGCGGAGATGGAGTTGCGACGGCCGCGAGCGTTTGGCAATTACTGGTTGGGATGCGAGTTGTGGCGGCAGTTGGGACTGGGCGCATTTTGGGAAGCGCGGTTGGGGGAGGGCCGGGAGGAAGTTCCCTGGGCCAAAGTACTGGAGTTGCTGGTGGTGAGCCGGTTGGTCTCACCGGGCAGTGAGTTTCGGTTGCACCGGCAAGGGTTTGACCAGAGCGCCATGGGGGATCTGCTGGGAACGGGCTTCGCGGTAGCGGAGAAGGACCGGCTGTATCGCTGCCTGGATCGGATTTTGAAGCATAAGGCCGCCCTGTTTGAACATCTGCGGCAGCGCTGGCAGGAGCTGTTTCAGGCGCGCTTCGACGTGCTGCTCTATGACCTCACCAGCACCTACCTCGAGGGCGAAGGAGAGGAGATTCCCAAGGCCCAGTATGGCTACAGCCGCGACCATCGCTCCGACTGCCGGCAGGTAGTGATCGCCTTGGTGGTGACGCCGGAAGGGTTTCCGCTGGCCTACGAAGTGATGGAGGGCAACACGTCGGATCGCACCACGTTGCGCGGGTTTCTCGCCAAGATCGAAGCACAGTATGGACGGGCGCGGCGGGTGTGGTTGATGGACCGGGGAATTCCCACCGAAGAAGTGCTACAGGAGATGCGCGCGCCGGAGCGGGAAGTGTTCTACCTGGTGGGTACGCCGCGGGGCAAGATTCAGCAGTACGAGAAAAAATGGCTGGAGTTGCCGTGGCAGAAAGTGCGGGAGTCGGTCGAGGTCAAGCTGTTCGCCGAGGAAGGGGAATTATACGTGTTGGCGAAGAGCGCAGGACGGCGGGCCAAAGAGCACGCCATCCGCCGTCGTAAGCTGGTGCGGTTGCTGTGGAAACTGCGCGACCTACGCCGGAAATCTCCGGCGCGCGATCGGTTGCTGCTCCGGATCGGTGCGGCCAAGAAGGACGCGGGACGTGCCTTCGGCTTTGTCCGCATTCACCTGCCCCAGGAGGGCGAAGCCGTCACGCGCCAAACCTTCACGTTTCAATTGGACAAAGACAAGCTGCAGAAGGCCGAACTCCGCGACGGGCACTATCTGCTGCGGTCGAACCTGGTGGGCGAGGATGCCGCCGTGCTGTGGGAACTCTACCTCCAACTCACCCAAATCGAAGCGGCGTTCAAGACCCTCAAGAGCGAGTTGGGCTTGCGGCCGATTTATCACCAACTCGAAAACCGCGTGGAGGCCCACATCCTGGTGGCCTTCCTCGCCTACGCTCTTTCGGTAACGCTGGGACAAAGGCTGCAAGCCCTGGCCCCGGGCCTCACCCCGCGGGCGGTGTTGGAAAAGCTGGCGACGATCCAGATGCTGGATGTCTGCCTGCCCACCACCGACGACCGTTGGCTGATCATGCCACGCTACACCCAGCCGGAACCCGATCAAGCGCTGATGCTGCACCAACTCAATCTCTCCTTGCCTTCACAACCGTCACCTCGCATCAAGGCCCAGGACGACCCGGCACAGACGGTGCAACCGACACTGAAAATGTAGTGCCGACCTTTGGGAACCCTTCGCTAAAAACAAACCACTTACAGCTCGTCTACTCCCTCAGCTGCGAAAGTTCGGCTAATCCCTCCATCGCTACGGGTATGCCCGGCCGCGTCGGCAGGCCTTCCTGATCGCCCCCCGACAATTGCGGAAATGATTTGGGCGGTTGGCATATAATGCCCGTGGGGAGGGCGAATCCTCAATGCCTGAGAAACCATTTGATCCAATGCATAAGCCGGTTAGCCCCGAGCTTGAGGTGCTGATGCCTGTCTTGGCCGAGACCATGAAGTTTGCAACTCAGGCCGTTCGGCAGTCCATTGCACTCGCCGATTTGCTGGTCGCGAAGGGCATCCTGACCCGGGAAGAACTCAACGAGCAGATGCGGAAAGATCAGAACTTGACCAATAAACTGATGGACGTACTGGATGAAAAGATCCGAAAAATGGATTAGACGCATCTGACACGGTCAAAGCGTTCGCGCTCCACTTATCAAAGCATATTGAATTTTTCTGACCAATTTGGGCCAGGGGGGTTGAAGAAGGCCCGCCAGGGCGTCGGTCGTGCTGGTTCCCTTCAGGTAGCGGTCAAAGAAGGCGACAGAGTATTCATTAATGCGGGCATGGTACAGCTTATTGATGTCGGTCCAGGCCAAGTGCCCGGCGCCCCTCAATTCCACAAAATACTTGGGGGTTGAGGTGAGGTCGTACGCGCCTCCCTTTCGCCGGACGTCCGGTGTGATTCCCAAATCCAGCGTCCCTCCCTGGTACATGACGGGGACATCGAGATGACCCAGGTCCCCCTTGGTGATGAATGGGGCGCAGTAAGGGGAGAGCGCCAGAACCGCCTTGACGCGCCCGTCCTTCCATGAGGGCCACGCACCTGCCATGGCCAGAACTGTGTACCCTCCGAGCGAATGGCCGGCAAGACCGATGCGGGTGGAATCAATCGGGATCCCCTGGAATGACTTTTCCTTGAGGATCGTATCCAGGATGGCTTCCAGGTCGTCGCGCCGGTTGCGATAAGTTGCGTCGCTCCAGGCTTCGGGTTTGTGAAAGGGTTGCTCAGAGCGGGTATGGGCAAGTCTCGAAAGAAAGCTCTGCTCGCTATCCGGACCACCGCCACAGACCGCATCGTGATGGTCAGCGGCCAAAACAAAATATCCTGCTTGCGCCAACGCGGCGGTTAGAAAGGATGATTGAGTGTCACAACTCGTGAATCCGTGGGAAAACAGGATGACCGGATAGCCGTCCGGCGGGGGAACTCCCACCGGTTTCCATATCGCCACCTTGCGGCCCTGGATTTCAATCTTGATTGCTGGCGGACCGGTTTGGTTTCCGATCGCGAAAAACCGTTGCAGCCCGACAAGACCCAGGATGAAGGCGAGGAGCGCCAGCACCGCTCTCCTCCCCACGGGCACTCCTTTCGAAACGTCTGCGCATGCAAACGACATGTTGGGCCTCCTTGAGTCCTGAGGGTAAAGCAAATATAAAGCAGTATCAAGCGCCGTTATGGTAGGGGTATGGGTCGGGGTCGCCGTACCTCTACAACCATGAGTGAATCCAAGCAGGTTCTTGGACACGGTTTCTCTTGGCCCGGTTTCTCTTGGCACTTGACTCCACCCCTCGCCATCGCATATACCCAATCGCGGCAAATTCATCCAAGGAGCTTCACCCATGAAAAGACGCGATGCACTGAAGGGTCTTTTGGCCGGCCTGGCCGCACACCCTGCACTCAGCTCGCTGGCCGCCCAGGCGGTTGCGCGGGGCGCAGGCACGCTGTTTCCCACCAATCTCCCCTATCAGCAATGGGTGGAATTCCCCGCCGAGGGTTTCAGCCATCCCGCCTGTGGTCTGATCTACAACCAATTGCAACCGCCCCGGCAGGGCATGGCCCTGGGCGGAATCGATACGGGCTACATGAGTCTGGAAGTCGATGGGACCTTGGGATATTGCACCGTCTTCAATTCCATTGATCCCCAACGCGGCCCCCTGGCCCTGCCCTTATTGGGGATGAGCGTGGGCGATGACGTCTGGATGCTCGCTGCCCCGCGCAGCACCTTTGGCGAGTATACGTACATTCCCGGCCGGCAAATTCAAACGGCCGCGCGGGTGCATTATTGGGGGCACTACCCCGTCGTTGACATGGAATTTGAAATGCCCGGTTCACCCGTGAGCGCCGGGGTGCGCGCCTGGTCTCCCTTCCTTCCCGGAGACTCGGCCACCAGCAACACTCCGGGAGCGGTGTTCGATGTGCATCTCCGCAATGTGAGTAAGACCCGGCAGGAAGGGCGGCTTGCCTTCATGTTTCCCGGACCCACGCAGGCGGAGGCCCAGATTACCAACGGCAGTCCCCGGGTGCAGAGGGAGCACCCGCACATCCAATGGGTTGCCACCGCCCCCAAACCCACACGCGCCTTGCGGCAGCAGGTGCGGGGAGATTTTACGGGCCTGGTTGTGACTTCCGAAGCCGTGAAAGAAATTGGTTATGCCATCGGCGTGGTGGGTGACGCCGAGGTCAACACTGGAGGCGGATTGGTGGGAGGGGCCAGCGCCGGTACGCCTGAAGGCGAGCCGCCGGAAACTTCCTATCATCGCAGCCGGGTCTGGGTCACCATCCCCACCGCCCTCCCCGAAGCGAAGGAGAACGACTTTACCGGCTCCGTCTCTTTGGCCTATCAACTGAACCCGGGGGAAGAAAAGACCATTCGCTTTGTGCTGGCCTGGATGGCTCCCATGTGGATCGGTGAAGGGCCGCACACCTTTATCCACAAGTATACAGAACGGTTCAAAAGCGCCCTGGAGGTTGCCCAGTTTGTCAGCCGCAATCACGATTCGCTTCTCGGCCGCGTTCTGGGATGGCAGGACGTCATCTTCGGCGAACGGCAGCTCCCTGTGTGGCTCCGCGAGGCTTTGATCAACATTCTCTATCTGTTCCCGGTCAACAGCCTGTGGGCGACAATGCATCCTCCCATCGGTCCGTGGTGCGATCCCAAAGACGGCTTGTTCGGCATGATCGATGGCCTCGTAGAAGACCCCGGCATGGAGCCCTTGCCCGACACCTTTTATGCCAACGCGCCGATTGTATATTTCTTTCCCGACCTCGCCCACTCCACCTTGCGGGGTTACAAAGCCTATCAATTTACCAATGGCCAGGCTCCCTGGGTTTTTGGCGGCATCATCGGCGGGGCCAAGGGCGGGTATGAGCCGACGGCGGGAACGGAAATGGCCTCGCCCTCGCCCGGATATCAGTCCGCCACCACCGGCCCCAGCTACGTGGATATGGTCGACCGCTATTGGCAGCGCACCGGGGACGCGGAGTTCCTGAAAGAGTTCTACCCCTCGGTAAAGAGCAACACGATCTTCACCATGTCGCTGCGCCACGGTGACGGCGAAGGGAACGTCATCAGCGTGCCGGATGGGAACCAGGACCCCAATCGAGCGACGCCCCACCCGGGCATCCTGCTGGAGTGGTTCGAATGGGTCCAGTGGTTCGGCATGGCGTCGCATGTGGGCGGCATCCATCTTGCTACTTTGCGAATGGCGGAGCGCATGGCGGAAAAATACGGCGACCAGTCCTTTGCCCGGCAGTGCAAGGATTGGATCGCACAGGGAAGCCACGCCATGGAGACTCAAATGTGGGACGGGAGCTATTACCTTCCCTATTATGAAGTCAAAACCGGTAAGAAATCGGATGATATCTTCGCGTACCAACTGGATGGCGATTGGATGGCCAAGTTCCATGGCCTTGCCCCCGTATTCCGTCCGGATCGGGCCAAAACCACGCTTGACACCATCGCCAAGACCTGCGCGCGCCTGACGCCTTACGGGGCCACCAACTTTGCCCACCCCGACGGCAGCTACGTCGAGGATATCGGCTATGGTCCGAACACTTTCTTTGTGCCCGAGGTTTACATGCTGGCCATGACTTACATGTACGCCGGCGAGCGCGAGTTTGGACTGGAACTGGCGCGCCGATGCGTCCGGGCACTGATCGACAACGGCGGGGAATGGAACCAGCCGAATATGATTCGCGGCGATACGGGGATTGAACTCTTCGGCAGCCACTACGATCAGAACATGATGCTGTGGGCGATTCCCGCCGCTCTCGAGGGGAAGGATATCGCCGCCGCCTGCGCGCCCGGGGGACTGGTGGACCGCGTCATTCAGGCGGCCAGAAAAGCCTGACGGGAATTGCCCTGCTCGTTCGTAGCTCTTGAACATCCGTGCGGGAGGCCTCCACCAAGCCCGGTGGACCGCGTGAATACAATTGAACGTCATTTCATGTCATTTGGTGGAAAAATGTCCGTCGATTCGCGAAATTTCGATGCATTTGGGTATTAAATGCCGCTCGATTCGTGTCATTTGGAAAAAATGTCGCTCATTTCGGGTAGCAAATTGTCCGTGTTTTGTTTGTTTTCATACACATTCCGGCTTCGGTCGTTGTTTTTAACATCTTTTTTTTCAGTGCCCGCCCGCCGCACGACTTAAAGTCCAAGAATCTGCGACAATTTTGCCTCTTTTGTGCTGGAGGGTGAACCAGGGAGGATGAATCCCTAGTCAGGGTTGGGGGCGCCGGGTTGCGCATTCGTCTGGTCCTCCGGGCAGCGCCACGGAACCGCACCGCCTTTCCTCTTCAAGCCTACGCTAGAGGCTAGTGTTTGTCAAGAAAATTCTTGCCCGTTCCCTCTCCCAAACGGAAACCCGGGGGGCATAAGCGCTAATTTGAGCATCACGGTTTTATTCGAAGCCGCGGCAGCGGCGTGGTGATTTAGCCCACGGCGAGCCACCCTGTCCAAATTGCGATCCCATTGCTGGCGCACGATCTGCGGCTTCGGTCGCCGCGGCGACAAAGGCTACGCCTTTCCGTTGGGGGAGGCCACCCGCAAACCTCTTTCGCGCGCCTGCCCCGATTCATCGGGGCAGGCGCGCGGAAGAAGTGAAAATTTGGACGAAGGGCCGGAAAGGCATAGCCTTTCCGCACAGCGGCGGGGCGGAGCCCCATCAAACGCCATGATCGATCCTTAATTTGGACAGCCTTGAAAGGACAGCGCCCGCCGCGCGGGCTTTCCAGCGCTTGTTGTCGATAAGTTAACGCTTAGGGTGGGGCGCCTTCGCAAAGGCCGGACGCCTGCGAAAACCGCTGGCGCAAGAAAACCAGCACGCGCTTTCGCTCAAAACATGAGAATCAACCCTGCGCACCGCCCCAAAGAATCAGGAAATGACGTGTCCCGTGTTTTCGTGGGGGGGGGGCCAGACTCCCGTTAGAGATGCGCCAGCCAGCCATTTGCGCTCCCCTTGCTGTCAGGTTAGAATCGCGGTCGGAGTTCAATTCTTATAGAAGGTGGGCTTTCATGACCGAGTGGAGTGGTCCCCTGAAGATTCGTCCCGCGCGCATTGACGATGCCAAGGAAATTGCCCGCATTTACAACCAGGGCGTGCAGGACCGGGCGGCAACTTTCGAAAATGCCTACGTCACGCCGGAAGAGCGTTACTTGTGGCTGGCGGCACGACCGGACAAATTCCCCGTGCTGGTGGCGGAGGTCAAGCACACGTTGATGGGCTGGTCGGCGCTCAATCCTTACAGCCCACGCCACTGCTATGACGGGATTGCCGAGCTCTCCATTTACATTGAGCGCAGCCTGCGCGGCCACGGCGTGGCGCAGGAACTTATGAAGGCCATGCAGAGTCTCGCTCGCGAAAAGGGCTTCTACAAAATCATCGGGCGCATCATGGCCGTGAACGAGGGCGCCCGCAAGCTTTGCCAATTGACCGGCTGGAAAGAAGTAGGCGTGCACGAGAAACACGGCAAGCTGGGTGGCGAGTGGCACGACCTGGTGCTGGTGGAATTCCTGATTCCCGAAAACCTCAAATGAAAGCAGGAAAACAGTGGTTGCGCATGGGTTTTCTGGCCGCGATGGCGGTGGGAGGATGGTGTGTGCTGAGCCCGCTCACCCCCCCCCAGGACCTCACGCCCCCCCCGCCCGCTTCGGCAAAGCCCCCGGCGGTATCGAACCCAGCGGAAAAATCGGATTACACGCTGCTCTTCACCGGCGACATCATGCTGTCAAGATCCGTGGGGGCGCGCATGGAGGCGCTAAGAGACTGGTCGTTTCCATTTCATTTGATTGCCGATACGCTGCGCAGTGCCGATTTTCGCTACTGCAACCTGGAGTGCCCGGTGTCCGACCGCGGACGCAATCTGCATCACCTGTATTCCTTCCGCGCCGACCCCCGGGTGATTGAAGGGCTGAAGGCCGCAGGCTTCAACGTGGCGTCGCAAGCCAATAATCATACTTATGACTGGGGGCCGGAGGCTCTGCTCGACAGTCTGGACCGGTTGCGCGCGGCGGGCATTCAGCCGGTGGGCGCGGGACAGAATATCCTGGCGGCGTATTACCCGCTGCTGGTGCGCGTGGGCAGCCTGCGCATCGCCTTTCTTGCCTATGTGAACATTGATCCCAAGGAAGCGACAGCGGGTTTGGACCGCCCGGGCGTGGCGTGGCTCGACCCCCCGCAGGCGCTGGCGGACATCCGTTTTGCCCGGCCCCTGGCGGACCTGGTGATTGTGTGCCCGCATTGGGGCGTGGAGTACGCCTTGCAGCCCACGCCCGAGCAGGTGGATCTGGCCCACCAGATGATCGACGCGGGCGCGGACATGATTGTGGGCAGCCACCCGCATGTGGTCCAGCCCCTTGAAAAATATCACAACCATTGGATTGCCTACAGTCTGGGCAATTTTATCTTCGACCAGCACGGCCCCAATACCCATCGCGGCCTCATGCTGAGGGCCAGCGTCCACAATAAGCGCATCCTCGACGTTACTCCCATTCCCATCGATATCAACTCCCGGTTTCAGGCACTCCTCGCCCCGGTGAAAGACGCTTCTCCCCCAGCGACCCTGGCCGTCAAGGGCCGCGGCTCGCTCCATCCGGGACAATAGGTATGTAGGGGGCATAGCGCGGACCTCCACCGTTGAGGTCCGCAGCTCTTCATGCGCAACTACCTCGAATCCGACATATGCGCGAAAGTTGGGTGGGTTTTTCATGATAAGAGTTGTTGTGGTGAATGAACACTACAGCCTCACCCATTGATTGTTTTCCGCCGTAATTTCCGGTTGGCGCATAATAATGAAGAGAGGAGGGATCGGCAAAATGATGGCCAATACAGAGCGATTTTTGGTCACTAACGATAAACCCCCATCATGGAGATTGGCAATCTGCCCTACTACCTCGTTTCAACTTTCAACTCAATATTGAATTCACGCGCGCCTACGCGTATATTACCGGCGAGGCAGATGCCAAAATGGGAATAACACCATACCCCGAGCCGATTTCAGAAACTATGCGGTTTGTTGGACGCCAACCGGAAACCGTCGAAGAGACGCGCGTCCCGAGAAACCTGCTGGAAGGCCTGGCTCTGAAAATACTCTATCTCGCCGGTGAACTTTCACTCACGGAATTGGGCCGGCGGATGGAGCTCCATAATGGTGTCATTTACGAGATCTTCGAGCGCATCCGCAAGGAACAGCTTGTCGAAGTTGTCGCCATGGCCGGAGGTATCCACAGGATTGTCGCGACGTCGAAAGGGCAAGCCGAGGCGCATAACATCATGGCGCGCGACATGTATGCAGGGCCCGCCCCAGTTTCTCTTGCGGCTTACATCGAAGTGGTTCGCTCCCAAAGTGTGACCGATGTCGTCGTGCACCGGGCCGACCTTCGCAAGGCCTACGAGAATCTGATCCTCAGCGATAACTTATTGGATCAATTGGGCGCGGCGCTTGTCTCCGGGCATTCGATCATTCTGTACGGTCCCAGCGGAACAGGAAAGACCGTGATTGCGGAGACCCTGCCCCGGATCTATAAGGACTCGGTTTGGATACCTCACGCAGTGGAGATTCAAGGCCAGATCATCACGGTGTTTAACACGCTTGTCCACACTTCACGGGAAGAAATTATGCCCGCCGATTGTGACCGGCGTTGGGTCCTCTGCCGCCGCCCGCGCGTGATGGTGGGCGGCGAACTGACTATGGACCTGCTGGACCTTCAGTACAATTCCACCATGGGCTTCTATTCCGCCCCGCTGCAGATGAAGGCGAACAATGGCATTCTGATTATCGATGATTTCGGCCGGCAGCGGATAAGTCCCACCGAATTGCTCAATCGCTGGATCGTGCCCCTTGATCGCCGGGTCGATTTCATGACCCTGGCGGGCGGGAACAAATTCGAAATACCCTTTGATTTGATTGTGGCCTTCTCTACCAATTTGAATCCTTCCCGCTTGGCTGACGAAGCCTTCATGCGGAGAATCCAGACCAAAATCAAGGTGCCCTATGTAACGGAAGAACACTTTCACGAGATCGCGCGCCGGGTTTGCACAAAGTCAGGCCTGGTGTATGACGCCTCCGTCGTGGAGGGGTTCATAAAAGTCCTTGGTGAGCTGCGTGAGCCCCTCCGGGCTTGCTATCCGCGGGACATCCTCCAGCACATCTGTTGGAAGGCAAAATACGAAGGGAAACAACCCCTGCTCACTTTGGAGGCGATCCGCGAGGCCTGCGATAGCTACTTCCTCCCTCCTGAATCTGACGAGGAGTCTGGCTGAGTTCCGCAAGAGTTGCAGAAGGATTTTGCCGCAGAGGTCACGGAGAAAAGCTCTTCACACGCAGGTACCACGAATCTGCCCCGGCGTGCAGGCTGGGTGGTTTTTCAAGCTAAGAGCCGCAGAGTCAGCGTTTCCCCACCTTTTCCAATTCCGCGCCGGTTGCCGCCGCCACCTCGGCGTGCAGGGAATTGCCGTGTGAGTCCATGGTGACGATGGCGGGAAAATTGTGGGCTTCAAATACCCACATGGCCTCGGGGACGCCGAGTTCTTCCAGCAGATAGACGCCGCGAACCTTGGGCAGGCAGCGCGCATAAAATTGCGCCGCGCCGCCAATGGCGTGGAGGTACACCGCCCCGAATTCCTTTAGCGCCGCGCCCGTTTTCGGTCCCATCCCCCCCTTGCCCATCACCGCGCGCAACCCGAATCGGCCGATGATGTCAGCTTCGTACGGCTCCTCGCGGATGCTGGTGGTGGGGCCGGCGGCCTTGATGCGCCATTGGTTGTTCTCCTTGAGCATCACCGGGCCGCAATGATAGAGAATCGCCCCGTGCATGTCGTAGGGCGAATCGTGGTGCAGGAGGTAGTGGTGCGCGGCGTCGCGGCCGGTGACCATGGGGCCGTTGATCAGCACCACATCGCCGACTTTCAGGGCGCGGACCTTTTCTTCGCTCAGCGGCGGCTCCAGGCGCACCTCGCGGCCCGTCAATTGAAAGCCCGTGCCGGCCGAGATCAGGCGTTCGACAGGGCGGTCGGGATCGCGATACAGCCACTGGGTGATGGCGCCCGATTCCGTATCGAGCAGAACCCCCAGCCGGCGGAACGCCCAGCAATCGTAAGCGACGCTTACGAAGAAGCTGGCGGGAAGCCGGTTGGCCGCCGTGATCTTGCAACCAATCAGGGAATTCGTACCCCCGAAGCCCATGGTTCCCACTCCCAGCTTGTTGGCCTGCTCCATGATCTCCTCTTCAAGCTTCGCCAGAACCGGGTCCGGGTTCGTATCGTCCAATGTTCTGAAAAGTTGTTGCTTGGCAAGATGATAACCACCGGCGCGATCGCTCCCCATGCAGACGCCGATGGCTCCCGGTGCGCAACCCTGCCCCTGCGCCTGCCACACGGCGTGGAGCAGGCATTTCCTGACTCCTTCCAGGTCGCGGTCGGCGCGGCCCAGATGCTCGAGCTGGCAGGGCAGGGAATACTGGATGTTCTTGTTTTCGCAACCCCCGCCTTTGAGGATCAGGCGCACCTCCACGTCAGGCCGTTCCCATTGTTCAAAATGGAAGATGGGGGTTCCGGGGCCCAGGTTGTCGCCGCTGTTCCTGCCCGTGATCGAGTCCACGGAATTGGGCCGCAGTTTGCCACGCTTGGTTGCTTCCGCCACCGCTTCCAGCGTCTGCTTGCGCAGGGCAATCTGGTTCACCCCCACGGGAGTCTTGATTTCAAAGGTGAGCATGCCCGTGTCCTGGCAAATGGCGCCCTGACCTTCATGCGCCATGTCGATGTTTTCACCGATGATGGCCAGCGCCTGCCCGGCCTGCGACTGGGGATGCTCGGTGCGCAGCGCCCACGCCATGGCTTTGCGCACATCCGGCGGCAGATTCGTGGAAGTCTCGATGATCAGTTCGAGCATGCTTTCTTTGAGGAACTGCATAAACACCTCCGGACATGGATTGCGGGGCTCCGCCGGCAAACCCCGCCCAGGTGGAATTATAACCCCACGGGATTAGATGAAGGGATGCTTGATAAGGGGGCGCAGGCCAAAGCGCGTTTCGAGCTCACCCTTTAGAATCTCAAAAGCCTGCTGGGGGGAATCGACGAAGCGGACCAATTTCAAATCCTCGAGGCTGATGGTTCCCGACTCCAGCAGCCACCCAAAATTGAGCACACGCTTCCAAAACTTCGAGCCGTAGAGGAAGATGTTCACCCGATGCCCCATCTTATGGGTCTGGATCAGGGTAAGGAACTCAAACATTTCATCCATGGTCCCAAAACCGCCGGGGAAAACGATCAACGCCTGGGCGGGCTGCGCGAACCAGAGTTTACGCATGAAGAAGTAGCGGAACAACATGCTGAGCTCCGGGGTAATATACGGATTGGGTTTTTGCTCCATGGGCAACTTGATGTTGAGCCCAATGGATTTGCCGCCGGCTTCGCTGGCCCCGCGATTGGCGGCTTCCATGATGCCGGGCCCGCCCCCCGAACAGACCATCAGAAAGCGCGGGCTGTCATTCACTTTCATCGCCCAGGTGGTGATGAGCCGCGCGAGTTCGCGCGCCTCTTCGTAGTAGCGCGACATGTGGACGTCCATGCGGGCACGCTTGAGTTCCGTTTGCAATCCGGCCGCGGGATTCTGCCTGTGGCGGAATTCCACCTCGCGCAAGTTCTTCACCGCCGCCTCCCGGGGAAGCACCCGCGCCGAGCCGAAAAAAACCACGGTGTGCTGCACGCCGGCTTTTCGCAAGTGCGCCAGCGGGTCAAGGTATTCGGATAGAATGCGCAGCGCCCGCGCATCCGCGCTTTCCAGAAAACGGAGATTGTGGTAGGCAACCTGCGGCATGGGCTCGCCGGACTTGGGTTCATCCGCCATAGATTCCTCACCTTCGTCAAGTCAATGTCCTAGAGAATACCAGCTTTCTCAACCCGGCGGCCGCTGCCAGCCACCGAGCATCTCCTGCAAGACCTGTGCAATCGCCAGCGCCACATCCTCCCGCCACGGCCGCGCTGCAATCTGCACGCCGATCGGCAAGGCCTTCCCCGTCGTCCCGGCGCGAACCACGGCGGCCGGCCATCCGGTCAAGTTGAAGGTCATGGTGTAACTGAAGGAGGAAAGCCGGTCGTAGGTGGAGCCGTGCTCCATTCCGGCAAAAGCGCAGACGGGGCACAGCAAGGCGTCATAGTTGGACATGAAAAGGAGCATCTCGCGCCGCAGAGACTCCCAACGGCTGGTCAATTTGTCGAACTCCGCGACGGACCTCGATCCCCGGCGCTGCAGTTCCAGCACCCGCTGCATGAGCGGATGAACGTGCATGGTTCCCGCTTCCTTCAGCAGGGATTCAATGCCCGCGCCGCCGTCCGCGGTAAAGAGGCCGAGGTAGATTTCGTATGTCTGCTCGATGCCCGGAGGACGCACTTCGTCAACGCGGATACCTGCCGCAGCCAGGGCCTGCGCAGATTTCATCACCACCGCGCTGACTTCAGCCGAGGGAGTTACGATTCCATTGTCGGTATGGAAAGCCACGCGCAACTCGCGCCGATCAACGGTGCGCGGATCACCGAGGGGCATGGGCACGATGGCCGCGTCGTGCCTATCGATGCCGGCAATTACGGGAAGGACCAGCGCGAGGTCTTCAACGTGTCGGGCCAGCGGCCCGATCTGCCAGAGGGCATCCAGCAAGCCGCCCGGGCCGGGGAAGTGGCCCGTGCGTGGCACCCGCCCCGAGGTCGGCTTGATGCCGGCGATTCCTGTGCAGTGCGCCGGGAAGCGCACGCTTCCCCCGGCATCGCTTCCCAGGCCGAACGGGGAACCTCCCGCCGCGATGATGGCCGACTCCCCGCCGCTGCTTCCCCCGGGTGACAGATTCAGGTCATACGGGTTGTTGGTGCGGCCATAAATCAGGTTGTCGGCCTCCCACGCCCATCCCAATTCGGGGCAATTGGTTTTTCCCAGCAGAATGGCTCCGGCCCCGCGCAAACGTTTCACTACCTCGGCGTCCTGTTGAGGAACGTAGCGCGCGCGCCCTTCCGTACCGCCGGTGCAGATAACTCCCCTCGTCTCGATGGCGTCTTTCAGCGTGAAGGGAACGCCGTGCAAGGGGCCGCTCACCCCTCCCCGCTCGAGCGCCTGGTCGGCGCGGCACGCCTCCTGGAGGGCATCCTTTGCACAAACTTGCACGACGGCGTTCAGGCGGGGATTCACTTCTTCGATACGTTCAAGGGAGGCGCGGATGAGTTCTTGCGCGGAGATTTCTTTCCTGCGGATTGCCGCCGCCATGGCCGTAGCGGATTGATCAAGCCATTCACGCATCGAAGACGCTTCCTTATGACAAGCCAACCGCGGAGATGAGTGCTTATAATACGCGCGGGCTTCTCCAAGCAGCATCCTCTGCCGATGGTAACATCCGGCGGGGAAAAAGGAGTGGTGAGCCGGCTGGGATTCGAACCCAGAACCCCTGCCTTAAAAGGGCAGTGCTCTACCATTGAGCTACCGGCCCACATTCTTAGAAACGTAGCAGACTCTAAAAGGTTAACTGCACCATCAGGGAGGCCATCCGGGGTAATTCCTCTGGCCAGCGTCATTTGCTCCCTCTGGCTCAATCATCAGTTTAGCAAACTCCTTCCCGTGGCTGTAATCTTTTTTGAAGGAAGGGAAAAAGCACAACGACGGAAGGCCGGGCTTTTCTGGGAATCGTCCAACCTGGAGCAGGGTCTCGTTCCAGTTGCCTTTTCCTCAATGGGGAGGTGTAGGATTGAGCGGAATTTGCCGCAATCCGGGCGCTCTGCGACGTCAGTGCTCCTCCTCATGCGATGCAATCCGCACCTCAATTCATTGACAACCTTTTGGGGTACAGCATAGTATCCAATTTACCGAGGTTTTCATGAAACAAGCTTATCTGGATTGCTCTGCGGGCATTAGCGGCGATATGTTCCTGGCCTCGCTGATCGACTTAGGGGTCCCGGTGGACAGGCTGTTTGGGGAACTGAAGAAGCTGTCCCTGGGATTCTATGAATTCAAACGCACGCGCACCGTACGTGGTGGCCTGGTGGGAACCCGCGTGGAAATTCGGGTTCCCGGCAAACAACCCCACCGTCATCTGGCCGATATCCAGGGGTTGATTCAGAATGCGTCGCTGCCGGTAAAATCCGCGGGCCAGGCGCTGAAGATTTTCAACCATCTCGCCGTGGTGGAAGGGAAGCTTCACAATGTTCCTCCTACCAAAATTCATTTCCACGAAGTGGGTGCCGTGGACGCGGTACTTGACATTGTGGGCACGTGCGTTGCCCTGGAACTGCTCGGTATTTCTGAGCTCATCTGCTCCCCGCTGAATGTGGGCAGCGGACACGTCAACGCGGAGCACGGATCTTTGCCTGTTCCCGCTCCGGCCACGGCGGAGTTGCTGAAGGACATCCCGGTTTATTCCACGGGTGTGGAAGGTGAGCTGGTCACCCCCACAGGCGCCGCCCTGGTTGCCAACCTGGCAAACGGATTCGGCCCCCTGCCGTCCATGAAGATTGCCAGAATCGGCTATGGCGCGGGAGAAAACGACTTCTCCGATCACCCCAACATTGCCCGCCTCTTCATTGGCGAGTCGGCGGAGGCCGTCGTCGGCAAGCCCGGACTGCCCGGTGACGAGATTGTTTCCGTGATCGAAGCCAACGTCAATGATATGAGCCCGCAGATTTTTGGCTACGTCCTGGACCGGGCCCTGGCGGCGGGCGCTCTTGACGTGACGTGCAATTCCGCGCAGATGAAAAAGAACCGGCCCGGCCTTATCATCACCATCCTCTGCGAGCCAGAAAAGGGCGAGGAGCTATCCCAGTTGCTCTTCGAACAGACCACTACCATTGGTGTTCGCATTTATGAGGCGCGGCGAAAAGTGCTGGAGCGTGAGCAGGTGCTGGTGGAAACCCCCTACGGCACGGTGCAGGTGAAAGTGGCGCGGCGCGCGGGAACGGTGCTGAACGCGGCCCCGGAGTTCGAGGATTGCCAGCGCCTGGCGCTCGAGAAGTCGGTGCCGCTCAAGCAGGTGATCGCTGCCGCCGAAGCCGCTTATCTTCAGAAGGGCGAAAAGGCGGCCGGCGAATGAAGAAGTTTTTCCTGACCACTCCCATCTATTACCCTAACGCGCGTCCCCACGTGGGATCCGCCTACACGACGATCGTTTGCGACGTGCTGGCGCGTTACAAGCGCATGTGTGGTTATGACGTGGCTTTTCTCACCGGCACTGATGAGCACGGCGAGAAGCTGGAGCGCGCTGCCGCCGCCGCGGGTGTTTCCCCTCGCGAGTTTGTGGCGGAAAAGCGCAAGCTGTTTGTGGAACTCTGGGAAAAACTGGGCATCCCGGTGAAGGTTTACCCGGAATCCGGCCCGAACTTCCTGCGCTTCATCTATACAGACAATCCGGACCACGTGACGTCGGTCCAGCGCCTGCTGATTCGCGCCCGGGAAAATGGCTATATTTTCACCGAGCGCTACGAAGGCCGCTACTGCGTCTCCGACGAGCGATATGTTTCCGACAACACGGACCCGGTGAATTGCGACATCTGCGGCCGCCCGGCGGAACTGATCAGCGAAGACAATTATTTCTTCAAGCTGTCGGCATTTGAGAAGCAACTCCTCGAACTTTATGAGCGCCATCCGGATTTCGTGAAGCCCGATTACCGCATGAATGAGGTCAAGAGCTTTGTGCGAAGCGGGCTGCGCGACATTTCCGTCAGCCGCAGCCGCCTGAAGTGGGGCATCCCCTGGCCCGATGACCCCCACCAGGTGTTTTACGTCTGGTACGACGCGCTGACCAGCTACATGACCGGCATTGGCTATGCGCAGGGTGAAAATGGCAGCGAGGAGTTCCAGAAGTACTGGCGCAACGATCCCCCCGAGTCGGAAATTGTCCACATGATCGGTAAGGACATCCTGCGTTTCCATGCCGTCTATTGGCCGGCATTTATCATGGCCGCCTATCCCGGCCAGCCGGAGATGCTGCCGACCACCATCTTCGCGCACGGATGGATTTACTACGAGCAGGATAAGATGTCGAAATCCAAGGGCAACGTCGTTTACCCCGAGCCCATCCTGGATGCGCTTGACTCTTTCGGAGCGCCGGGCAATGACGCGCTGCGCTATTACCTGCTGCGGGAAGCGCCGTTCGGACAGGACACCAGCTTTTCCTACGAGGGCTTTATCCAGCGCTACAACGCGGACCTGGCGAATGATTTGGGGAATCTGGTGAGCCGCACCATCAACATGCTCAATCAGTTTTGCGGTTCCTTATTGCCGCCACCGATGAGCCTTGAAAAACAATCAGGAATTGTTCAGTTAATAACTGGGTATCGGGAGGCCGTTGACCGATTCGATCTGTCTTCGGCTCTTGGGTTGGTGTGGGGATTCATCTCCGAGGCCAACAAGCTAATTGTCGAAGTCAAACCATGGGAGCTGGCGAAGTCCATCGTGCCCGCGGATCAGGAAAAGTTACAAGAGACCTTGTACCTGGTTGCGCAGATGCTACGCCAAATCAGCGTGCTGCTGCATCCCATAATGCCAGGAAGCGCCGAGAGGATTTGGGGGCAGCTCGGGCAAAGTGGAATGCTTGAAGATGAGCGAATTAATGAAGAACTCAAGTTCCACTTGCTCGCGGAGGGCACCAAGGTCGGTAAGCCGTCCCCCATTTTCCCGCGACTCGACAAGGCCGCCACGCTGACCCGGCTGGAAGAAATGGCCGAAGCGGACCGTGATCGCGATAAACCAAAGGAGAAATCAAAACCCGTGGAATCAGAAAAAAGTCAGGAGTCAGAAGTCAGAAGCCAGGAGTCAGGACAGGCGGTTGCCCCCGAGTCACGAATCCCGAATCCCGAACCCCGAACTTCGAGCCCCGAATCCTCAGCCCCCAGCCCCCAGCCCCCAGCCCCCGCTGTAGCGGCTGAGTCGCCGAAGATTTCGATTGAGGATTTCGCCAAGGTCGAGATGCGCGCGGGAGAAATCAAGACGGCGGAAGCCATTCCCGGCGCCAAGAAACTGCTGAAATTGACCGTGGACATTGGTACGGAGGTTCGCCAGGTCTGCGCGGGCATCGCGGAGTTCTATGCGCCCGAAAAGCTCATCGGCATGAAGGTGGTGGTGGTCACGAATCTTCTGCCTCGCAAGATGCGCGGTGTGGAATCCAATGGCATGATCGTCGCCGCCTCCATCGGCGAGCAGGGCCGTCCCGTGCTGGTCACCTTCGGCGAGGATGTGCCGAATGGGAGCAAGCTAAGATAATTGAATCATTTATTCATCGAGTCATCGGGTCATTGAGTGATTGTCCTTTCAATGTTCCGATGACCCGACAACCCAATTCTTCAATGTTCCGATGACCCGATGATTCAATGACCCGATTGCTTCTTGATTCCCACGCTCACCTTGACGATTCCGACTTCGACCCCGACCGGGTGGCGGTAATCGAGCGCGCCCGCGCCGCCGGCCTTCGTTACATTCTCGTTGCCGGGGGAGGCACGGGGCCCGAACGCCTCGACTCGCCACTGGCCGTCGTCGAGGGGCACAATTGGATCTATGCCTCGGTGGGCATTCACCCGCACGACGCCCGGCACTTCACCGATTCCCATGCGGAAAAGATTCTTAAGCTCGCCCGGCATCCCAAGGTGGTGGCGGTAGGCGAGATTGGCCTCGATTACTACTACGACCATTCCCCTCGCGACATTCAACAACAGGTCCTGATTCGGCAGATGGCGCTCGCCCGCGAACTCCATCGCCCCATCATCATCCACTGCCGCGACGCGTGGGCGGACCTGCGGGAGGTGGTGGAGACGCATTGGCGGCCGGCGGGCCTGGGGGGGATTCTCCACTGTTTCACAGGAAGCCGCGAGGACGCTCGCGCGTTCCTGGACTGGGGTTTCCTGATTTCCTTCGCGGGGAATTTGACGTTCAAGAAAGCTGAGAACTTGCGGGAGGTGGTGCCCCTGATTCCCCTGGATCGGCTGCTGACGGAAACCGACTCTCCGTATCTCGCGCCCGTGCCCCATCGAGGCAAACGCAATGAGCCTGCCTATGTGCGCGGCGTTACGCAGGAACTTGCCCGGCTGCGCAATGTATCCGAGGAAGAAATCGCCCATCAGGTGCTGGAGAATTTCGAGAAGTTCGTGAACGAAATTCCCCGTCCCTGAAAGGAAGAAGATCAATCGCCCCTGCTGTAGGAACAGTTTGCCCGCCTCGCCCTCAACACTTCGCAATATCGATGTTATTTAGAACTGGACGGAAAAGCCGCCGCGGACGTAGTGGTAATCGGGGCTCATGACCAAAGTCTTTTGCCCGCCTTGGCTGACGGGGAGATAGCCCTGCGAGAGTAGGTTTTGGAAATCCGCCACGGCATCGATGTGGACAGGCCAGGAGTTGGGCGTGGGAATGGGCTGGCGGAACTGGATGCCCAAATAGGGCTGGACTTGCAGGTTGCCCTGCCCGGCGGGATCGACCAGGCTTACTCGATCATTGGGAACCCACTCGTAGGAGGCGGAAATGCGGGTGTGGGAGACGGGCAGATCGGCGGTCATCTTGCCGATCAGGGCATTGGTCTGCTTCGGGGTCAACATCCCCGGCGCATAGTGGACCGGGCCATCATAAGTGTAACCATATGCCGAGAGGGCGCTGCCGGAAGAATAAGCTCCCAGTACCTCAAGATGCGAACCGAAAGTCTGCGAATAGACGGCGCGAAAACCGACGGATTGGTAATTGCCGCCGTTAATGACAACCCCATTTCCGGCGGGATTGGGGAGGGCGTTGCCGGCAAAGGATTCTCCATACGCGGATGGGCCCCATCCCCAAACCGCAGCGTTGTGCAAGCCGTCATGATAAGCCGCCGCCTGCACACGAGCCGACCTGCCCAGGCGATGATTCACGGCCAATTCGGTGTGGTTCACTTGCTCCAGCTCCAGGCGGCCGTCGCGCTGGGTAATCTGCGGGAAGGCATTCAGCAGACTGAGGTGGTCCAGCATGGAGTTGGACCCTTCGCCGCGGGCGGAGCCAAACTCGGCGGAGACCACCGTTTGCGGGGTGGCCTGGTATTCCAGATCAACGTGGGGCTGGGCGGTAAAGACACCGTCGAGGGCAGAGAGATAATTGACATCCATTCCCGCCGTGACCGTGACCTTGGGGGCAATCAGGCGGGTTTCAGAGTAGGTCGCCACCAGACCCCGGGCCTGATTGAAAGCATTCGACGTGGGGCCGGGAACCAGACTGAATTGATGGAAAATCAGGCCGAACTGCTGCGGGTTGTCCTGAATCTGGTTGCGCAGCATCACCGTACCCACGGTAGTGGAGCCCGCGCCCAGAGGGGCGAAGGAACCTGCCGCCAGGACATCGGAATCCGCAGAAACCGGCTGCAGAAAGCCGAAAACACTGGCCATGCCGAAGTCCTCGGCCAGGGGATCATGGGGAGTCGATCCCGGCAGAATGCCCACGAATCGTTCGCTCTTCGGCAGGGGGATTTTTTCTTCTTTTGCGGCAGCTTGCTTGTCCTGCGGCTCCGGCCGGAAGCGCAGAATGGGGCGCGTGGTGGAAGACGTTCTCAACACCCATTTCCAATCATCCCCCCAACTGGAAACGGAACTGCTGGGTACTTGAAAACGAATGGGCGCAAAGATGTCGGTCAATACGAAAGTGGCGACCACGGTTTCGCCGGCTTCCACGTGAATGCCATTGCGCATTTCCGGCAGCCGCGCCGGCGAACTGACTTTCAGGGAATACCAGCCCGGGAGGAGGTGGGCCAGGGTAAAGCGGCCATGCGCATCGGTAATCATGCGCTCCACGGACAGGCCGGTGGCATCTGTGGCAAAGGCCGTGGGTCCGATCACCATGACGCTGGCTCCCATTAAGGGAACACCTTTGGTGTCGGAAACGACCCCCGCCAGGCTTCCGTATCCCGCCGCGATGCTTACCGCCGGGTGCAGGCAGGGAATCAGCAGCCCACTGGTGAGCAGCAGAAGCCACAGCCGGTACCGCGAACTTGCTGTCATCATGAATGCCGCCGTACTTTCCTTATTAAGAAGAAAGTTGCTTTTCGTCAGAGCCGGGCATAAGAACGGGTCCTAGCGTAACTCAAAACTGGCCGTAGGGCTAATGGTTTGTTTTTTGATGTTGTCGGTCACCAGGATCTGCACCGTATACTTCCCTGGCGTGAGCCCTTTGAGCCCCATCGTCTTGATAATGGTAAACTGCTGCGAAGCCCTCTTTAGATTTGCGGCGTCTTCCGGCTGGTCGAGCAGCGATTTTCCATCCTTCTTGACGTCATAACGCACCTCCAGCGAGGGCTTATGCGTCTTCTCGTCAATACCGAGATTATACACCTGCATGTAAATCCCCAGCTTTTGATCCTGGGTAAACGTGTTGTTGACACTGGGGCGGACCTTTGTCCCGCCGATTACGAAGGGGCCGGAACCCACCTGGCTGGTGGGGAGCGGCGCGATCTGGTCGGCGAGGATGAGGGAACTATTGGTAAGATTGCCCTCATCGAACTGCGGCACGGTGATGCCCAGTTCCTCGGACCCCATGTGCCCGTTCAAATCGTCCTTCAAGACCAGGCTCAGCTTGTAACGGCCGGGCTTGAGGGGCACAGCCTCCTGATAAACTGACTTGCGGTTCTGCACGATCTGGAATTCGTGCTCGGGCACATCAACAACCAGGCTCTTCTCGAAGGTGTTCACAATGTGGCCGCCCAGACTTGTGATCTCCCCGAAGACGTCCAGGACGCCGTGCATGACCCCATCTTTGTTCTGAAATTGCAGATCACTGTTGGCCACCTGAACAGTGATTGGGGTAAGCACCGTTTCGTCGGTCACGCGAATGAAGTCAGTACGCGCATCGAAAGGCAGAAGATTCGTGGAAAGCCGGGAGGTGACGACGGCTTTCAGATCCTTGAATTTCACTTCCGGGGGCTGGAAAATTTTGGAGAAGAGATCCAAGCGGGTAAACTCATTCTGGCTCTGCAGTTGATTCGAGCCCAATCCTTGCCCGAGCGTAGTTCCATTGGAGTTATTGAATCGATCGGTCTTGGAAGGCCCCCCCGCCGTCCCCATCTGTTCTGCCATGGTCAGGCCGACGCCGGGAACGTGCAGCATCGCGTCCTTTTCACCGGGGTCCATAGTGAGATGGTACTCCCCCGTCATCGTGGTATCGACGAACTCAAGGATAACGTTCTCGCCGATGCCGTCAATATAGCGGTAGCGCCAATCCTCGAAAGGATAGGTGGACGTTTCCCCGCCGCCCTCGGAAAAGGGGCGCTGGTATTGCCCGCCGCTGGGGTGGTCATCGATTTCATCCGCTGGGCCGTACATGATGTAGATCCGCCCACGATCGGTCTTCCACCCGGGAATGCCGGAGGCGTAATGCTCGTTGGCATAAGCAATGCGCCGGTAATATTCCTCTTTGAATTCGTTTTCGGGGCTGCCCGGGTTGGGGTTGCGGAGTTCCCAGAAGTTCTCGATAAACGCCTCACGTTCGTCGTCGGTGGTAAGCTTCTTGAATGCCGCGCGTTCTTCGTTGGTGATGATGTAGGGCACTTCGTCGCTCAGCCACTTCTTGTAAGGCGTCTCCATTTCCTGCCGGAGCGCCTTTTGGCGACGCCTTTCCTCTTTACTCGCCTTTTTGGGGGCTTGCTGGTCCTGATCCTGGTCCTGATTATCCCCCCGAGGGGAGGCATACAAGATCGACATCCCAATAACCAGGGTGAGCGCGGCGAACAACCCAAGTGCCCAGCGGCCCATCCTCTTGTGGCGCGAAAGGAAAACGTCCCGCTTGAACACTACTCCCACGTTTAACTCCTTGACGAACGTCACAATTTTATTTTTCCTATTTTGGAAAGTCAAGCGCCCTCCCCAACTCTTCCCTGTAGCTCTCCCCTCTTTCCTCAGGTGAAGCAGCCATCCCCAGACTGGCAGGGAGCTAGACCCGCTGGGCACCCTCTTGCAATATTACACCTAAACCCAGCGATGCTGTTGGATGCTCTTCAAAGAGGAAAGGTGGCCTCCGCTCGGGAGACTTTGAGGGAAAGTGCACGCCGCGCATCGGGAGAGAACTTTATGCCTCCTTGGTACGTCTTAATTCAGGAAGAGGGGTTTGCTGCCAGGCGCCTGCTCCGATCGGGAAAGGCTGCAAAGTCAAGGGGATAAAACCGCTAGGCCGCCCACGGAAGTCGGGGAGCGTCGGAAAATTGCCGGGTATCGGAAATTATTTTTTTTCGCCATGCAAGAAGGCGCTAGAATGGAGGAGAAATGAGGGGTAATGCAGTCCTATTCTTGGGGTAGGGCTGAGGGGAGGTATGCTCTGTCTCGTTTCCGAGGGCCCGGCAAGGGTCCAGGCAAGCCCCAAATCCCCTGTGCTGACCTCGCTGTATGCCGCAATATTGGTAGAACTTTTGGCGAAACTTTTGAGGTCTTAACAGCGTATACGCAAAGGGAGTCTGTGTGCAGGCGGGCACCCACGCCGACAGCAGGCCAGTCTGCGGGCGCCCGGGCAGTCTTCTGCGGAAATTGAAGCTTATGCCTTTGAGCAAGGCCGAGGAGTAAGAGGAGCCCTCCATGGCGGAAACTAAAGTGTTGGAACTGGGAAAAGCCGATGGTCCCACCTGGGTGGACGCGAGGGCGCCGGTTTCAACTCGGCAAAATAATGGGACGGGAATGAAAAAGTGGAAGAAAGTCACCCTGGCCATTGTGGGCATTGTGGCCTTCCTCAGCCTGGCCATTGGGGGCGTCGTGTGGAGTCGCCGTGGCGTGGTGACGGTCCAAACCGGCAAAGTCCAGCGGCAGGATTTGACCCAGATCGTCACCGCTAACGGCGAAATCAAACCCGTGGAGCAGAATCAGGCAAACGTCAATGCCAATTCCTTTGGAAAAATCACTGAAATCCTGGTGAAGGAAGGTGACCACGTCTCCAAGGGGCAATTACTGATGCGGACGGAGGACATCCAGCAATCGGCCAGCGTGGAGGCTCAGCAGGCGGCCGTCAGGACCGCCCAAGCCGATGTGGCGGCGCAGGACGCGAGCGTGCTCTCCGCCAAGGCCGCGCTCGATACGTCACAAGCGGACCTGGCTCAGGCGGTCGCCAAGCTGAATCAAGCCACGGACAATTTCCATCGCGGCCAGCAGCTCTTTAAAGACCAGTTGATTTCCCAACAGGACTTTGACCAGAGGCTGAGCGACTACCGGGTGGCCCAGACGGGAAAGGATTCGTCCGAGGCGCGGGTGGGCCAGGCCAAGGCCCAATACCAGCAGGCGCTATACAATCGCGACTCGGCGCGCGCGCGGGTAGGCCAAAGCAAGGCCCAGCTCCTGGGTTACAAGGATCAACTGAATCAAACCATCTATGTCTCTCCGCTGGAGGGAATTGTGACTTCACTGCCCGTCCATGTGGGTGAGAATGTTGTGCCGGGAATACAGAACGCCGTCGGAAGCCTGCTCTACCAGGTTTCCAACCTTTCAATCATGACGGTGGAAGTCAAGGTGGACGAGACCGACATCCCCAGCGTGAAGCTGGGGCAAACGGCCGACGTGCTGATCGATGCTTACCCCAATAAGACCTTCAAAGGCCATGTGACCCAAATCGGTGAGAGTGCCGTGGGGCGTGATACCGGAACGACGACAGGTTCCACCACAACCACCGCGGACGAGGCCAAGGATTTCAAGGTGGTCGTTACCATCGACGATCCGCCCCCCGGCCTGCGGCAGGGGTTGTCCGCAACGGCGAAAATTACCACCGCGACCCGCACCAATGCTGTCACGGTGCCCATCCAGGCCGTGACCGTGCGCATGCGCCGCGAACTCGAGGATAACGACGAAAAGGCCAGGGCGGGGGCGGGAAGCGAGGTTACCGTTTCCACCCGGGAAAAGGAGAAGGGGAAGGAAGAATTACAGGGCGTCTTTGTGATACGCAACGGTCGCGCAACCTTCGTGCAAGTTGAGAGTGGCATCATGGGCTCAACCGATATCGAAATCCTGAAGGGCGTCCAACCCGGCGACATCATCGTGACCGGGACCTTCAGCGTCTTGCGCACCCTGAAGAACAACACCAAGGTGCGCATTGATAACACTCCGATGACGACCGGTTCACAGGGAGCCTAAGGGGAACCGGGGATTCGGCAAACTCCAGGATTGGCGAGCGCCGCGCCGCCGGCAGCCGGGCATCCGGCGCGAATCTCAGGCTGCCGGCGCCTCGATTTCGGGAAAGGGACGGGCAATTGGCCATGGCAACGCGCGAGGGAACATCCTCCCTACAGGAAACTCTGATGCCCCCGGCGGGCGTGATCATCAAGGCGGACGACCTTTGGAAGACCTATGACATGGGCGCGGCGATTCAGGTTCACGCCCTCAGTGGCGTCTCCTTTGCCGTCAACCGAGGGGAGTATGTCGCCATCATGGGACCTTCCGGTTCCGGTAAATCCACCCTGATGAACCTCATCGGCTGCCTGGATTCCCCCACGCGCGGCGCCTACTGGCTGAATGGGCAGATGGTCAGCGAGCTTTCCGACGACGAGTTGGCCTACATCCGCAATAAGGAAATCGGATTCGTCTTCCAGACATTTAACCTGCTCTCGCGCGCCAGTGCTTTGCACAACGTGGAGCTGCCCCTGATTTACAGCGGAATGCCCGCCAAAGAGCGTTTGGAAAGGGCGGAGGAGGCGCTGCGCAAAGTCGATCTGGCCGACCGCATGCACCACAAGCCCAATGAGCTTTCCGGCGGCCAGCGCCAGCGCGTGGCCACCGCCCGCGCCCTCGTCAATAACCCCTCCATTATTCTGGCGGACGAACCCACGGGGAACCTCGACTCCGCCACCGGCGAGGATATTATGGAGCTTTTTGCCCGGCTCCACGAAGCCGGGAACACCATTCTGCTGGTCACCCACGAGCACGATATTGCGGCTCATGCTCATCGCATCATTCACGTCCGCGACGGCCGCATCGAGCGGGACGAGCGGATCGAATGATCGAAAATCGAAAATCGAAATTCAAAACCCGCTCGATGGACCTTGATTTTCGAGCTTCGATTTTCGAATTTCGAGTTTCCCATGGCCTCCATTAGCCAAGCCGCCTCGCTGCCGCGCGCCCTCCGCCCCCCTTCCCGCGCGGGTTCGGGCGCGTGGCTTACGATCCGCGAAGCCTACTGGATCGCGCTCGAAGCCTTGCGGGCCCACAAGCTGCGCTCCTTCCTCACTGTCCTGGGCGTGGTCATTGCCACCACCACCCTCATTGTCGTCATGTCGATCATCAACGGAATGAACCTTTATATCGCTGACCACATCGCCAATCTGGGGGCCAACGTATTCATTGTTCACCGGTTCCAGTGGGCGCAGGGTTCCGAGGCCTGGCTAAAGGCCCGGCGGCGGAATAAGGCCGTCCGCATCGAGGAATTCGAGTTCCTCCGGGACAACCTGAAGGACTACAAGAATATCGGCGCGGAAGCTGACATGCAGAACGACAACACCTACGTCCGCTACGAAAATCACTCCGTTTACGACGTGGAAATTGCCGGCATCACGCCGAACATGATCGACATCGGACAGCAGAAGGTGGAGAGCGGCCGGTACATCACCGAACCCGATTACCAGCACGAAGCCATGGTGTGCTTCGTGGGACAAGACCTTGTGGATGCGTTCTTTCCCAACGTCGATCCCTTGAACAAGGAAATCCTGATCAGCGGTATTCCCTTTCGCGTGGTGGGAGTGGCGCAGAAGATTGGTAGCACTTTCGGGCAGAGCCAGGATAATTTCGTCCACGTCCCCCTTACCGCATACCAGAAGTTTTTTTCGTCGCGCCCGTCGTTGCAGGTTAATGTCCAGGCCTGGAACGCGAAGCAGATGACGGTGCTGGAAGATGAAGTTCGGGCCCTGCTGCGCGCCCGGCGCCATATTCCCTACCGCGAGGATGACAATTTCGGCGTCAACGCCTCCGAGTCCATCATGCAGACCTGGAACCAGCTCATGGGCGCCATCTTCGGGGCGACGATTGGAATTGTGGCGGTGTTCATGCTGGTGGGCGGCATCGTGATTATGAACATCATGCTGGCCAGCGTCACCGAGCGGACGCACGAGATTGGCATTCGCAAATCCCTTGGGGCACGCCGCCGCGACATCCTGACGCAATTTGTGATTGAGTCGAGTGTTATGGCGTGCGTCGGCGGGGGGCTGGGCATTGCGCTCGCCCTTATGATTAGCAAGATCGTGAATTACTTCTTCACCTCCGCCGTGCCGTTTTCGGCGGTGCTGGTGGGATTTGGCCTTTCGGCGCTGGTCGGTCTCTTCTTTGGGATTTACCCTGCCAGCCAGGCCGCCAAACTTGACCCGATTGAGGCGTTGCGCACGGAGAACTAAGGATGGCCAAAGGCCGCAGCCAAAACATTCGTGAAAACCTCCTGCTCGCGCTCGATACGCTGCGCACCCACAAGTTTCGTGCTTTCCTGACCATTTTGGGCGTCCTGATCGGCACCATGACCGTCATCAGCGTGGCCTCCATCTTTAAGGGACTCGACCAGCAGATGGTGGAAACGCTGGAGGGTTTTGGAACGCGCACGTTGTTCATCTACAAATTCGAGCCGGGAATTAAATTCCACCTGACGCGCGAGGAGCGTATGCGCAAGCCCCTGACCTACGAGGAGGCGATGGCAATCCAGGAAAACTGCCCCTCGGTGGAATCGGTGGCGGTGGAAAACTTCACTTGGGGGCCTCCGGTGGTGGCGAAGTACAAAGGGCAGGAAATGGACGACACCAACTTCCAAGGCGCCACGCCGGAAGACTTCCGCAACATCAACGCCAATGTCAAAGACGGCCGCCTCTATACCCGCATTGACGACCTCCATCGGGCCGATGTAGCGGTGATCGGCGCCGACGTTGTGGAAAGGTTCTTCACGGGCGTGGATCCTATCAACAAGGAGATCCAGGTAGACGGGCATTCCTTCCAAATCATCGGGACGCTGGAAAAGCGCAAGGCCTTTCTGGGGGATAATGGTAACGATCGCATTGTCTTCGTTCCCTATTTCACCTACAAGAAACTCTACCCGAATTCCAAAGAGAACTTCATCGATGCCCTGGCATATCCTGGGAAGCTGGATCAGGCCAAGGATGAAGTTACTGGCATGTTGCGCCGGTTGCGCAATGACAAGCCCTCCGATCCCAACAGCTTCGGCATCGCCACCGCGGAGTCGATCGTTACGCAGTTTCGCGACATTATGGGGATGATTGTGCTCGTAACCATGGTGATCTCCTCCATCGGTCTCATGGTGGGGGGCATCGGGGTGATGAACATCATGCTGGTGTCGGTTACCGAGCGAACCCGCGAGATCGGCGTGCGCAAGGCCATCGGCGCGCGGCGCAGCGACATCACCTGGCAATTTCTGCTCGAAGCCATGACCCTTACCGGCACCGGGGGGTTACTGGGGATACTGGGCTCGATTACGCTTAGCTATGTGGTCCGGGCTGTCGGCTGGCCCTCGGCCATTCCTGCCTGGGCGGTCGTCCTGGGCTTCGTTGCCTCCGTCAGCATCGGCTTGTTCTTCGGCATGTGGCCAGCCATGAAGGCTTCCCGCCTCGACCCCATCGTAGCCTTGCGGCACGAGTAAGCGCGGGTCAGCTTCTGCCCCGTAAATTCTGAAATCAGCCCTTTGCAATTCGGTTCCGGGGATATCCCGGGAAACTTCGCGGGGAGGCAACTCCCGGTTTCTCCACTAGAATTGGAGGCTAGTACTGGCGGCAACTGGGCAGGCTGAACGGATACTTTGTCATGCTGTTTCCGCTTTTTTGAATTTTCACGTAACTATATTTATTTTCAGTAAGTTCTCAGCTTTGGGAGGGAAAAATCGCCAAAAATGACCTTTTGTTTTCAAGAAGTTCTCAGCTTTGGACACATTGTCGCCATAGGGACTAGAAGTCGCCAAATATTTTCGTGGTCGTTGTGGGCGTGCGAGGAGCAATCAAACCTTCCTAATTGGCGGCCCCGCGGGGCTACCCTGACCCGCCGCCGTGGGGTCAAGTTCTTCGATTCCACTGTAGCCTATTTAAAAACTTTTGTCAAGGAGAAAATGCCGCGCCTGCCCAGCCACGGGAAGAAACCCTCGGGCGCCGACGGTCCGTGGATTGAGCGGAGAGGTGCTCAAGGATCGTAGCGCAAACCTGCTGTACAAGGTCTGCGGCTTTCAGGCCCTGCGCGCCCGAGGAAACTAGGCAAAAATCAAAAATCCTGCGTAACCCAATCCGGCGCCCAGGAACGCGCCCACCACCACATCGCTCAGGAAATGCATTCCCAGCACGATGCGCGAAGTGGCCACGCTCAGCGCGCAAAAAAGCAGCGCCCCCATGAGATGAGGATAAACACTGCCCACCGCCGCCGTGAAGGCGAAGGCGGTGATGGTATGACCGGAGGGGAAGGAGAATTGGTCAGGCGGCAGCAGGGTGGCCCAGCAGTGTGGAACCAGCGCGCTCGGCCGCTTCCTTCCGGTCAGTTTCTTGAGGATGAGAAAAAGGATGGCCCCGGCCCCGCAGGCCGTCCACGCTGCGATAATAGCCAGGAATCGGGGGGAGCCCCCCTGGAACAGAATCAGGGCGGTGAAGCCATACCAGAGCCAGCCGTCCCCCCCGCGCGTCGCGAGAATCATCCACAGGCGGAACCAGCGGGGCGGCCGCCAGCGGTGCACGCGCCGCATCAGGCGATGGTCGCGCGTCGAGATGTAATCGAGCATGTGGCCGGGCAGCGTCATGCGGCTGCCTCCCCCGAGGCCGGGCGCATTCCGCGCGTGGGAGCGCCCCGCAGACCCTGCCGCCGCTCCCAGCGGCTTCCCCAGTGGCGCGCGAACACTTCCTCGGTGGCATAGTTGAGAAAAGTCACCACGGGAACCGCCAGCAGCAGGGGGGCGAGGAGCTTAGTCATTGGCTTCTCCTCCATCAGCGCGGCGCAAATCAGCAGCACATCGCGCGTCAAGCGCCCAAAATTTCCCGACCCACCCTGCACTTGCCCTCGCCCGCGCCGCAGCCCGTCCAGAAACTCCGCCTTGTTGCGCGCGCCGGGGACGTGCGTGCAAACACTCCCCAGGGAACTCAGGGTGTGCGCATCACTGCCCCCCAGCCGGGCTTTTCCCCAGTCCTCCGCCAAGCGCTCCGCCAAGCGGTTGCCGCGTTCCGGAACATGTCCATTGCGCACTTCCACGCCGGGGAAGGCGCCGCCGAGCCAGGCGAAATCCTCCGCCGAGCGGCGGCCCGTCAGGGCGGAAAAAGCGTGGTTCACGCTGTAGAAGAGCTGTTGCTCGTCGAGGTAGGCCACCAGGCGGGGAAGGTCGTCGCGCAGCCGCTGGATTCGCACGTGCTGCCGTTCGTTAAGATCGTAAACGCCCACGTGCAGTTCATTGCCGCTGGGCATCCGGCAGGTGACTTCTTCGCTCACAAAAAAATCCGGGTATCGGCGGAGGGGTTCCGCCGCATCGATGGAGTCGTGATCGGAAACCGTGATCAAGTCCATGCCCCCGCGCCGCAGCGTTTGGTAAACCTCTTCCGGCTGGCTGTAGCATTCCCGACAGAAGGCTTTGAGCAGCGGCATCGTGCACATGCCGGAGTGGATCGTGTGAACATGGAGGTCACATCGCACGATCCATCGTAAAATGGCCATGTTACACGAATGTATATTCCGAATGAACTATCTATGAAGAGTGTCTATTGCCTATTTACAGGATAGATGAACTATGAAAAGGTAGGAGCATGATCAACGCCGATTTGGTGTTTTTTGATGCAGGCGGCGGCCATCGCGCCGCTGCCGAGGCTCTCCGCCTGGTGATGGAAGAACAGGGCGGATGGAATGTCCGGCTGGTGAACCTGCAGGAGCTCATGGATCCCATCGACCTGGTGCGTAAATTGACCGGGCTGCGCATGCAGGACTTCTACAACCTGATGCTGAAAAAAGGCTGGACGCTCGGCACCCCGCAGACAGTGCGGGTTCTGCAGTTTTTCATCCGCCTCCTGCACCCGCGGCAGGTGCGGTTGCTGGAGACGTTCTGGCGCTCCCGCCCCGCCGACCTGGTGATCTCGGTGGTTCCCCATTTCAACCGCGCCCTCGCCCAGAGCCTGCGCCAGGCCCGGCCCGCCACGCCCTTTGCCACCATTCTGACGGACATCGCGGATTATCCCCCGCACTTCTGGATCGAACCCCGGGGCGGGTACATCATCTGCGGGTCGGACCGAGCGGTCGAGCAGGCGCGCACCCTCGACATCCCCGACGGAAGAATTTTCAGAGCCTCGGGGATGATCCTGCATCCGCGTTTTTATCAGCCCATCCCCTGCGACCGCCGCGAGGAGCGGAAGTTGCGCGGGCTTGATCCTGACCGGCCCACCGGGCTGGTGCTGTTTGGCGGGCAAGGTGCCGACGCCATGCTCGAAATCGCCGAATGCCTGGATGCCCAGGGGCCTCATCACACGCAGCTCATTTACATCTGCGGGCGCAACCAGAAGTTGGCCGACGCCCTCCGCCGACGTCGCCCCCGCCTCCGGACCTTCGTCGAGGGCTTTACCAACCAGGTGCCTTTTTACATGACCCTTTCCGATTTCTTTATCGGCAAGCCCGGGCCCGGAAGCGTGAGCGAAGCGGTGGCCATGCGCCTGCCCGTCATCGTCGAGCGCAATGCCTGGACGCTGCCGCAGGAGCGCTACAATGCGGATTGGATTCTGGAAAAACAGTTGGGACTGGTGGTGCGCGGGCCGCACCAAATTCCCGATGCCGTGAAGCGGCTTCTGGAACGAGGCAACCTGGCGCGCTATCGCGCTCAGGCCGCCGCCCTTCACAACCGGGCCGTGTTCGAGATTCCCGGCATCCTGCGGCGCATCGTGGAGGGAACCCCTGCGAGCCCCGCCCCCGACCCGGCAGAATTACTCAGCGAACAACGCGCGTAGGCTTTCGGTGAAGGGCGCGCGGGCCACACCGCGCTCCGTGATGATGGCGGTGAGGTAGCGCTGCGGGGTGACGTCGAAGGCCGGATGCCGGGCGGTCACCTCGGCGGGGGCCAGGGCCACGCCCGCCAGATGGGTGACCTCGGCGGAGGAGCGCTCCTCGACGGGAATCTGCTCGCCCGATTGGAGGCTCATATCAATGGTGGACAGTGGCGCGGCCACGTAAAAGGGAATGCCGTTCTCGTGCGCCAGCACGGCGACGGAGTAGGTTCCAATCTTGTTGGCGGTGTCGCCGTTCGAGGCAATGCGATCGGCGCCCACAATCACCGCGCGAATCTCCCCCTGCTTCATGAAGTGACCCGCCATGCTGTCGGTGATGAGGGTGACCGGGATCTTGTCCTTGGAGAGTTCCCATGCCGTGAGGCGGGCGCCTTGCAGGAAGGGACGCGTTTCATCGGCAAAAACCCGCAACTTCTTTCCCGCGCCAATCGCGGCGCGAATCACTCCCAGGGCTGTGCCGTAGCCGCCGGTGGCCAGCGCTCCGGCGTTGCAATGCGTCAGGACAGTGCCCGCGTCGGGCATCAGGTCCGCCCCGTGGCGGCCCATGGCCTCGTTGATGGCGATGTCTTCGGCCAGGATGCGCTTGGCCTCTTCCTCCAGACCCACGCGCACCATGTCGAGCACCTGGGCGTCGGTATGGTGGCAGGACAGGGAGTTGTTAAAGACGGCGCGCATGCGGTTGATCGCCCAGAACAGATTGACGGCGGTGGGCCGGGTCCTGGCCAGGGTCTCCGCGATCACTTCAAATTCCGCCCGCAATTCGGAGGGATTCTTCGCACCGGAGTTTTTGATGCCCACGGCGATTCCCATGGCTGCGGCCACGCCAATGGCAGGCGCCCCGCGAATCACCATGGAGCGAATTGCTTCCGCCACGCCCTGGTAGTCCGTGTAGGTGCGGTAAATCTCTTCTCCCGGCAGGCGCGTCTGGTCAATCATGCGTACGCCTTCCGCGGTCCATTCGATGGTTTTGAACATGTGGCCCCTTTGGAAACACCATAAATTCAAACGGAAGATTATAGCAGGTGAGGAGGGAAAGGTCGGCAGCGGCTTCGGAACGGTGCTGGTTTCCGGCAGACGGCCTTGGTAAAATGGAGAGAAGCCTCTTCAGGCGGGCTAACAAGGCAACTTTGATGGGCTTTTCGGAAAATTACGACGTAGTAGTGGTGGGCGCGGGCCACGCGGGATGCGAGGCGGCGATGGCGGCGGCGCGCATGGGGCTGAAGACGGCGCTTTACACCATCAACCTGGACCTGGTCGCGCAGATGTCCTGTAATCCGGCCGTGGGGGGAATCGCCAAGGGCCATCTGGTGCGCGAAATCGACGCGCTCGGCGGGGTGATGGGTGAAGTCATCGACGCAGTGGGAATCCAGTTCCGTCTGCTGAACACGAGCCGCGGGCCGGCGGTTTGGTCCCCGCGCGCCCAGGCCGACAAGAAGCTATACCGGGCCAGGATGCGGCAAGTGCTGGAGTCGGAGCCGAACCTGCGTATCAAGCAGGCTGAGGTTGTCGATCTGGTGCTGGAGGACTGTAGTGCCGGCAACTTGTGCGCAGAATCCGAGGCGACATCGGCCCATGTTGAAAATGGTGGCAGGGTACCGGCCCGGCGTGTGCGTGGCGTGCGCCTGCTCGACGGGCGGTCGGTGGAGGCGGGCGTGGTGATCATCACCACCGGAACTTTTCTCAATGGTTTGATCCATTGTGGAGAGAACCAGTATCCGGCCGGACGTTCGGGCGAGCCGCCCTCGGTTTTGTTGGGCGAGGCGCTGCGCCGCCTGGGTTTCGAAGTTGGCCGGCTCAAGACGGGCACGCCGCCCCGCCTCGATGCGCGCACAATTGATTTCTCCAGGTTCCAGGTGCAGGCCGGAGACCCGGTGCCCACGCCTTTCAGTTTCCGCACCAAGGCCATTACCCAGCCGCAGACGGTCTGCTGGATTACTTACACCAATGCCGAGACCCATCGCGCCATTCGGGAAAACGTGCATCGCGCCCCGCTCTATTCCGGGCAGATCAAGGGCATCGGGCCGCGTTATTGCCCCTCGATTGAAGACAAGATCGTTAAGTTTCCGGACAAGCCGCAGCACCAGATCTTCCTGGAGCCGGAAGGCCTGGACACCAACGAAATCTATGTCAACGGCATGTCAACCTCCATGCCCATTGACGTGCAGATGGCCATGGTGAAGTCGATTCCGGGCCTCGAAAACGCGGATATGATCCGCCCCGGCTACGCCATCGAATATGACATGGTGCAGCCCACCGAACTCTGCCCATGGTTGGAGACGAAAAAGATCCAGGGCCTGTTTCTCGCCGGGCAGATCAACGGCACCACGGGTTACGAAGAGGCGGGTTGCCAGGGGATCATGGCGGGCATCAATGCCGGCCTGCGCGTGCAAGGGAAGCCGCCGATGACCATCGACCGCACGCAGGGCTATGCAGGAATTATGATTGACGACCTGGTGAGCAAGGGGGTGGACGAACCTTACCGCATGTTCACCTCGCGCGCCGAGTTTCGTTTGCACCTGCGCATCGACAATGCTGACGAACGCCTGACGCCGCTCGGTTACCAGGTGGGCACCATCAAGCAAAAGGACTACGAGGCTTTTGTGGAAAAGAAGCTGCGCATCAGTGCGGCAACGAAATTCCTGCTGGAAACCCGCCTGGATCCGCGCTCGCAAGTGGGCCAGGAAATCTATACGCGATTGGGGTTGATGGAAAACGGCCACCTGACGGCGCCCTCGCCCTTGACCGGCGCGCAATTGCTGAAGCGGACGGAGTTGAGCATAGATGATTTGATGGCATGGGTCAGTGAGGGCTTGGATAAGGGCGGTTCGCAAACCGCCCCTACCGAGGGTGCGGACCTGGCGGCCGAGACAATTCCTGGTTCGCCTGTGCTTTCCCGTGAAGAAGCCCGAAGGGTGGAGACGGATTTTAAGTACGAAGGCTACTTGCAGCAGCAGGAACGGCAGATGGAACGCATGAAGCGGGCGGAATCGCGCCGCATTCCGGAGTGGTTTGAATACGGGAAGGTTTCCGGCCTGTCACGCGAGGTCGTAGAGAAGCTTACCAAGGTGCGTCCTCTGACGCTGGGCCAAGCCTCGCGCATCCCCGGCATCACCCCCGCCGCCGTCTCCCTGGTCAATTGCTTCATCGAGATTTTCCAGCGGCGGGCAGGGGAACAAGGTTTCGATCAAACGGGGTCTGCTCTGTAAGAGGTAAAATCGTGATGCCCCCCTGTCGTCCTCCGGCACTGCGCCGACTCCGAAGCCCGCGCAGAGTCGATGTGAATGAATCTCAAAACGAAAGCCGCAACTAATTCACGCAGGAGCTCCTAATGCCCAATCAATTAACGCGACGCGCCTTTCTTGGCCAGACAGGAACGATGGCGGCCCTGGCCGTGGCGAACCCGCCGCTCGGGGCCATGCCAGATATTGCGAGTTCCCGGCCCCTGCGATTGGGCGGCCCCATTTTTCTCAAATCGGATGACCCCGCGGAGATTGCCCAGGAGCATCGCCGGTTGGGGTACCGGGCCGCCTACTCCCCCAAGGTGGAAGCGAGCGATACGGACAGAATCAAGGCCATCATTAAGGAATTCGCCGCCCGTGACGTGATCATCGCGGAAGTGGGCGGCTGGTGCAACATGCTCGATCCTGACCCGGAGAAGCGGCGCAAGAACATGGCGCATGTGGAGGACCGGCTGGCGGTGGCCGAATTGCTGGGGGCGCGCACCTGTCCCAACATTGCAGGCTCCTATAACGCCCATTTTTGGTGCGGCCCCGACCCTCGAAACATTACGGAAGAGTTCATTGACGCCACCGTGGAGAATTGCCGCGCGGTCATCGATGCCGTCAAGCCCACCCGCACCACGTTTTCCATCGAGATGATGCCCTTCAACTTTCCCTCGGGGCCGGACGAATACCTGAAGCTGATCCGGCGGGTGGATCGTAAGGGGTTCGCGGTTCATTTGGACGCGTGCAACGTCATGAACAGCCCGGAGCGCATGTACAATAACAGCGCCGTCATCGATGAGTGCTTCCGCAAGCTGGGCCCTTGGATTGTGTCCTGCCACGCCAAGGACCTGAGCTGGGAGGATTATGTCCAGGTGTGTTTGCGCGAAGTCATTCCGGGCCGCGGCCAGATTGATTATCGGGCCTATTTACGCGGGCTTGCGGGCCTTGCGGGGGATGTTCCCCTGATGCTGGAACACTTGAAAACCGCCGAGGAGTTTGACGAGGGGCGGCACTATATTCAGGGTGTGGGGCGTGATATGGGGCTTTCCTTTGGCGCCGAGCAATGAAGGTGTCAGGTGCTAGGTGTCAGGTGTCAGGTGCCAGTAAAACCTTACGACTTGACACCTGGAAACTGACACCTGACACCTGATACCTGACACCTCACCTGCGGGTCAGCCTTCTTCCGCGTCCGCATGCCACTTTATGTGCGCCGCCCTCATATCCGCTTCGGGATCGACGCCCAGGGCGTCGGCGACGCGATTGATATAGTTGAAGTAGGAAATGACCTCGACCGCATCGAGGATGTCCCGGTCGCTCAATCCGTGCTCGCGCAAAGGGTCCAGGTGCCGTGGCAGCAGGGCCCCCGGGGCGCGCGTCACCATCTCCGCGAACCGGCACAGTGCCTTCTGGCGCGGATCGAGGCGGGCACGCTTGTAGTCGTGCTTGACGTGCTCCGCCATTTTCCCATCATTCGATTCGGCACGGAGATCCTCCCCGTGAGCTTCGATTCAATAAAAGCACCGATTGGCCCAGGAGACCACCGTGGCCAGCATCTCACGCTCGGCCCGCGAGAGGCCCGAGGGGCCGTACATGGCGGCCTGATACATTTGCATGGAGGCGTGGAGCGCCTCGGGGTTCAGGCTCTGAACCTTCAGGATATTGAATACCTTTCCCGCCCGCTCCGCCGCCGCTTCGTACTCCTGCTTCAAGAGACCGGTGGCTTCCTCGGGTTCGACAACTTTGATCCAGGCCATGGGCGCGTCCCCCGGGTGTCAAGGATGGTTAATTCTACCCCAACGCCGCGCCCTTCCCAACTCCCCCCTTGGAAAACCGGCGCCAGCCGAGGTGAAAGAGAAGTTGTAAGCGCGGGCCGCAAAGGGACAATCCATCTTGACATAGCGAGCCAAAAGGTATAGGCTAGAATTACCATGAAGGCCACGCGCAATGCGGCCACTCCCACGAAAGTCTTCCCAACTCGCCCCTGCGGTCTTGAAATCAGCCAACACAAAAAGATGTTAAAAATGAAGAGTGGTCTGGATGAGTTATTGAAAACAAAGAGGCGGAAAAAGTGGTCTGGATGAGTTCATGAAAACAAAGGAGTTATCGTACTTTTTGTGTTACCTTATGATAATAAAGTAGTTAGTAAGGATTCTGTCTTGGTTCTGCGCACTCGGGCGAGACGTCTGTAGCGCGGGCGTCCCGCCCGCTGTGGCGTGGGCATCCTGCCCGCGCGTTTCCCTCATCAGGCACCGGCTTCGTATCGTGCTTCCAAGACTCGGGTATGGTGGAGGGCGGGAGCGGGACGCTCCCGCGACAGCGGGCGGGACGCCCACGCTACCGCTGCTCCTTCACGATTCGGAGCGGCTATGTTACGATGAGAAATTAGTGAAATTCCGGAAGCGTGCGAATTCTCAGGCCTTTATAGGGCCTCAAGAAACCTGCGAAGGGTTATCCTAGGCGAATGACAAATCACGAAACTCCCCAACGTCCGCGTATTTTGAGTGGCATGCGGCCCACCGGCAGACTCCACCTGGGCAATCTGGTGGGGGCTCTTCAGAATTGGGTGAAGCTGCAGGATGAATACGACAGCTTTCACTTCGTGGCCGACTGGCACATGCTGACAACGGGCTACGAAGATACGCTCGATTTGCGCCAGGACACCTGGGAGATGGTGACGGACTGGCTGGCCTGCGGGCTCGACCCCGGCAAGGCGACGTTCTTTGTCCAGTCGCGCCTGCCCGAGCACGCGGAACTGCACCTGCTCTTTTCCATGGTCACGCCGCTCAGTTGGCTGGAGCGCGTGCCCACCTACAAGGAGCAGCTCGAAAATATTCAGGATCACGACATCAACACCTATGGCTTTCTCGGCTATCCTCTGTTGCAGGCCGCGGACATCCTGATGTACAAGGCGAGCGCGGTTCCCGTGGGTGAGGACCAGGTGCCGCACGTGGAGCTGACGCGCGAGGTGGCGCGCAGGTTTAATCAGGCCTTCGGCAAGCTGCGCATGAAAAAACGCTCCGACCCGGAGTGGATTGCCTGGGCCACCGGCATCCGCAATCTGCTCCGCCCCCCCGAGGGCCATGCCGAGCAGTTCATCCGGGAAAATTACCTGCGGTCTTCCCTGGATGTGCGCGCGGACTACCTGAATCGCGACGTGGGCGTTCTTGAACCCATTTTTCCCGAACCGGATGCGCTGCTCACCTCCGCCCCCCGCCTGCCCGGTACGGATGGCCGCAAGATGTCCAAGAGTTACGGCAACGCGATTTTCCTGACCGATGCGCCGGAGGTGGTTTCGAAGAAGCTCGCCACCATGGTGACCGATCCGGCGCGCAAGCGACGCACCGACCCTGGCAATCCGGACATCTGCCCGGTGTTCGACCTGCACAAGATCTTCTCCGCGCAGGGGACAATCGATCGTGTTAATCGCGAGTGCCGCACGGCGGAAATCGGGTGCCTGGATTGCAAGAAGCTTGCGGCCGGGCATCTGAATGCTTTTCTCGCGCCCATCCAGGAGCGCCGGAAGCCCTACGAGCAAAAACCGGAGCTCGTCTGGGAAATCCTGGAGAAGGGAACCGGGCGCGCCCGCCAGGTCGCCCAGGAGACGATGGCGGAAGTTCGCCAGGCCGTGAATCTGGCGCCATAAAAGGAAGCTCTCAGCAGTCAGCTATCAGCTATCAGCTAAGGCTTTGGCTGAGCGCTGATAGCTGATAGCTGTACGGTCTTTTTCATATGATTGACGAACCTCGCGAGCCCGATGCTGGCACGCCGGAAGGGAATGATCTCCCGGAGGCTCTTCCTGTGCCTGGCGAAGTTCCTGCTCCCGCTACGAAACGCGTGTCGCACCTGACGGCGCCCCCTCCGCCCGTCAAACTGGGGAACTACGAGGGCCCGCTTGACCTGCTGCTGGATTTGGTTCGAAAGCAGCAGTTCAACATCTATGACATTCCCATTGCCAGGATCACCCAGCAATATCTTGACTACCTGCATTTGATGGAGGAACTGAATATTGACGTGGCGGGGGAGTTCATCTTTATGGCGGCCACGCTGATTCACATCAAATCGCGCCTGCTGTTGCCGCCTGACCCCACGGCGCCGCCCGACGAGCAGGAGGATCCCCGCACGGAGTTGGTGCACCGGCTGCTGGAGCACGAGCAGTTCAAGAACGCCGCGGAGATGCTCAACTCCAAGCGCCTTTTGGAAGACGCCATGTGGTCGCAGCCGGGAATCGGGGAATTTGCCGAGGCCGAGGATGAGCCCGGCTTGGCGGTTTCCGTCTTTGACCTGATTTCGGTTTTCCGGGAGATTCTGGAACGCGCCAAAAAACGCCCGCAGCTCCAGATCCGCCGCGAGGAAGTCACCGTGGCGCAGATGGTGGACCACGTCAAGCAAGTGCTGCGCGCGGCCCCGGGGCCGGTTCCCCTCGCGGATTTGATCGGCGACTTTCTCTGGCGGCAGGCGTTGATCGCCCTGTTTCTGGCCTTGCTGGAAATGGTGCGGCTGCGTGCGGTGCTGCTCCGGCAAAAGGATCTGTTTGCTTCGATCACGGTCGCGCGCAGCAAGCGATTTGAAGAAGTTCTGGCGGCCACATCCGGGCAGGAATTGGCTGCGGGACTGGACGAGAGTTTTACGTAGGAGTCAGTACTCAGTTGTCAGTCATCAGTCCTCAGTAATCAGTCGGACTTTTTTGAGGAACTTAGATTGACGCTGGCGAATCAGAAATTCCGGGACTGAAGACTGACGACTGATAACTGATGACTGAAAACTGGCGACTTCACTTATGCTGACTGATGACATTTTGAAGGCCCTGGTGGAGGGCATCATCTACGTGGCGCCCGAGCCCGTCACCCTGGAGGGCATCCTCAAGGTGCTGGAAGGCGAAGAGCGCGAGCGGGTCAAGGCCAAGCTCGACGAGCTGGTGGCCGACTACGAGCAAAACACCCATGGCATCCAGATTCGCCAGGTGGCGAATGGCTACAAGTTCTCCACCAAGGCCGAGCACCACGAAATTCTGCGGAAGTATGTGAAGAGCCTGAAGCCGCTGGTGCGGCTGTCCAAGCCGGCGCTGGAAACCCTCGCGGTCCTTGCCTATCGCCAGCCGGTGACCATGCCGGAAATCGAGGAAATTCGCGGCGTGGATTCGGGCGGGGTCATTCACACCCTGCTCGAGAAGAAACTGGTGGTGACGGCGGGCCGCAAGAGCGTCGTGGGCAGGCCGATCCTCTATCGCACATCGAAGGATTTCCTGGTGCATTTCGGTTTGAAGGATGTGGGAGAATTGCCCAGCCTCAAGGAGTTTGAGGAATTGGCGAAGCGCGCTCTGGGCTCGGAATGGGTCGGCGGAGAACCGCCGGCGGCAACGGGCGAAGCTGCTGCCACTCCCGTCCCAGATACCGGCGCTACGACGGCGGAAGCTGAGACTTCGCCGCACGCATCGCCTCCGGCAGGGGAGGGGAGTGCCCCTGTATTGACCACCATTCCGGCCGATGATGCCGGCCCCTCAAGGGAGGATCCCGGAACGGTGAGCATCGACGAGACGCCAGTTGGAGAGCCCGTCTCTCCGGCCGCGGAAGCATCCCCCGCGCCTCTGGCGGGCGGGGAGGAATCCCCAGCACGTGTGGAATCAGCGAGTGCGGAACCTCCTTCAGAACCCAAACCTTCGGCAGGGGCAGAGGTAACGCCTGAGAATAGTCCGGAATCACCGCACCAGGCGGGCGAATCGACGGAGAACTGACTCCGGACTTCGGACCTCGAACCTTACTTATGGAACAACGCCTTCAGAAAATCATTGCAGACGCGGGAATCACCTCCCGCCGCAAGGCAGAGCAGATTATTTTGGAAGGCCGCGTCAGCGTGAATGGAAAGCCGGTCTCCAAGCTGGGGTCGAAGGCTGACCCGGCGCGCGATCACATTCGCGTCGATGGCCGTTTGCTCGCCCGCGACACCGAAAGTGTTTACTTGCTTGTGAACAAGCCGGTGGGGTATGTTTCCACGGTCAGCGACCCGCAGCACCGTCCCACGGTGGTCTCACTGGTGCGGGGAATCAAGCAGCGCGTCTATCCCGTGGGGCGACTCGACTATCACTCCTCCGGCTTGATCATTTTGACCAACGATGGGGAGCTGGCGAATTTCCTGATGGCGCGGGCATCGGCGGTCCCTCGCACTTACCAAGTGAAGCTCGAGGGACGGCCGGATGCGGAGGGCATTGCCAAGCTCCAGGCGGGCATCGCGCTGGACGGCCGGCGAACTGAGCCTTGCCAGATTCGCGCTCTTGGCCAGGACGACAAACCCTGGTATGAAATCACCCTGGTGGAAGGCCGTTACCATCAGGTGCGGCGGATGTTTGAGCGCATCGGCAAGGGAGTGGTAAAGCTAAAGCGCGTGCGGATCGCCTTCCTGACCGACCAGGGCCTCGCGCCTGGCAAAGTCCGCCATCTGACGCATGGGGAAGTGGCGCGGTTGAAAAATTGGAAGGGGACAGATCTTGCAGGAGTCAGGAGTCAGGAGCCAGGAGTCAGGAGCCAGAATCCTGATGTCAGACCTCAGCATCCAGGAGCCAGACCCCATAAGTCCGGAGGCAGACCTCAACAATCTGGCGCCAGGATTCCGAAATGACGAACTTTGAGGTTTTATTCTGACTCCTGACTCCTGACTTCTTACTCCTTACTCCTGAAGGCTACTGCCATGCCACGATCCTCGATTTACGATATCCTGCCCCCCTGGTCCAGCCGCATCCGGCCCTATCCTCCCGGCAAGCCGATTGAGGAGGTCGAACGCGAACTGGGACACACGGCCATCAAGCTGGCGTCCAACGAAAACCCCCTGGGGCCTTCCCCGCGGGCGCAGGAAGCCATTCGCAACTACCTGAATAATATTCATTTCTATCCGGATGGGAGCGGCTATTACCTGCGCCAGAAATTGGCGCAGATTCACGGCCTCCCCGCGGAGCAGACCATCCTGGGCGCGGGTTCCACCGACCTGATTGAGCTGGCGGCCAAGACGTTCCTTTCCGGCAGCGCCGATGAGGCCATCACTTCCGAATCGGCCTTCTACATGTACCGGCTGGCCATTGAAGACATGGGCGCCGGCTTGGTGCAGACGCCCATGCGCGATATGACCTTTGACCTGGCGGCGGTGGCCCATGCCGTCTCGCCGCGCACCAAGCTGGTTTACCTGGGCAATCCCAACAACCCCACGGGCACGATGTTCACTGCCGGGGATTTGGACCGTTTTCTCGCGGCCATTCCGCCCCGCGTCCTGGTGGTGCTCGACGAGGCTTATTTCGAATATGTGCAACACCCGGACTACTCGCGCTCGGTGGATGCGGTGCGGGCGGGGAAGAACCTGCTGGTGCTGCGGACCTTCTCGAAAGTGCATGGCCTCGCGGGAATACGCCTGGGGTATGGCATGGGGCATCCGGAACTCATCGAATGCCTGCAGCGTATTCGCTCGCCATTCAACGCCTCCAGCCTCGCGCAAGTGGCGGGAATGGCGGCGCTCGAGGATGCCGAGCATGTGGCCAAATCGGTGGAAACCAACCGCCGCGAGATGAAATTCCTGACCGGCGAGTTGACCCTGATGGGGGTGCGTTACACGCCTTCGGTGGGCAACTTTTTGCTCGTCGATACCGGCCGGGATTGCGAAGAGGACTTCATCCGTCTGCTGCACGAAGGCGTTATCGTGCGGCCCATGAAGCTTTACGGCTTCCCCACTTGCCTGCGTGTAACGGTGGGAAGGCATGAGGACAACGAACAGTTTCTGGGAGCGCTGGAGCGAGTGAGGAGTCAGGAGTCAGGAGTTAGAAGCTAGAAGTTAGAATGACCGCCGCCCTTGGGTTGATGGATTCTATCTCCTAGCTTCTAACTTCTAGCTTCTTGCTTTCTTATGACTGACCCCATCCGGGAAATTCTCGAACAATTCAGGACGCTGGCGGTGGTGGGCCTTTCCTCCAAAGTCATGCGCCCCAGCCACGGCGTGGCCGAATACATGCAAGCGCATGGGTATCGGATCATTCCCGTCAACCCGCATGAGGATTCGATGCTGGGTGAGAAGGGGTACGCCTCACTCGACGCCGTGCCCGAACCGTTCGATGTGGTGGTGATCTTCCGCCGCCCGGAGTTTGTGCCGGAAGTCGTGGATGCCGCGATTCGCAAGGGCGCGAAGGTGGTCTGGATGCAGGAAGGGGTGGTGCACGAGCAGGCTGCCGAGCGCGCCCGCGCCGCCGGCCTCAAAGTCGTTATGGACCGCTGCATCCTGAAGGAACACGCCAAGCGTTTCGTGGCCGAGAGGATTTAGGGGGCACTCATGCGAGAAAAGCCCAGGGGGAGAACGGCACTGACCCTGGCTCCAGCTCTGTTTTGTTGTTTCAGAAAGGATACTTCGTGCAACGACTACGTTTCCCTTGCGCGTGACAAAACCTCCCAATTGGCGTAATATCGGCGTAGTTACAAGGGTTTGGGAGATTTCTTATGACAGTAATTGAGCTTCCCGATGAACAGGCGGCGGCGCTGACAGCGAAAGCGGCGGCGGAGGGTCTTTCTCTTGAGGCGTGGCTCCAGAAGCTTGCTGAACAGGAGCGTCCGGCCACCCGCCCGCACCGGCACATTGCTGACGTAATCCTTGAGAACATGCGGAATGTGCCGCCTGAAATCATGGCCCGCATGCCCAAGGACGGCGCCAGCCAGCACGATCATTACATCTACGGTTGGCCCAAGAAAGAGGAATGACCGCGCTATTCGCCGATACCTTCTATTGGATCGCCCTCGTCGATTTAACCGACAGCGCCCACCGCCGGGCTTTGGCCCTCACCTCCGAGCGGGCAGACTCTCCCCTCGTCACCACGAAGGACTGACCGAGGCTCTTACCAACGACCGGCATTTTGAGCAGGAAGGTTTCCGGGCGCTGTTTCGCGAATCTTAAATCAGCTTCCTGCCCCTGCCATGTTTCACAAAGGGTATGTTTTCAATATCGCCGGAAGGCCCGCCGAGCGCGCCCGCGCCGCCGGCCTCGCCGTCGTCATGGGCCGCTGCATCCTGAAGGAATACGCCAAGCGCTTCGTGGCGGAGAGGATTTAGGGGGTGCGATTAAGAGAAAAGCCCATCGGCCACGACTGCACGGACCGCTAGCGGTGGACCTTGAAGTCGGAGGCGCTCGGGGGTATATTACTGGCCGGGCGGAAACTGAAAACGGAAATTCTTGTGCAGAGCCATGAAAATACAACAACTCCACTCATTCTTCTTCGCGTTCGACGGACCCTTCCCGGAAAGTCTCAATTGGAACGCCGTTCTTAAACATTGCCTAGATCGAGTCGGGTATGTTTGGGAGTCAGAAAGCACGCCATCAGCAAATGGAGCAATGTCCAACTGCTCTTCACAGATATTCGATGACCAGATGTATGCGTGGGCAGAGGCAAAATTTGGTTACGACCCGCGCATTGGGCCGACCACAGCCACAGACAGCTACCAAGCACTGATTATTTCCTTCTCAAATGACTCGGTTCTCGGTAGCGGCCGTCTTCTAGTCTGCTTCGACCAGCAACCTTTGCAGCCCCTCTCTATCCCCCTCATCGAAATCAAACCCGGCAAGTTCAATATGGGCCACGGCACTGATGCCAGACCAACCGAAATCACGAAGGGTTTTCTCCTTGGAGTCACTCCGGTAACGCAAAAACAATGGGAAACGGTCATGAAGACCCGACCTTGGAATCGGGAATGCACCGATTGCGATGATTATCCCGCGACGGGGATTATCTGGGGTAATGCAGTAGCTTTTTGCAAAACACTTAGTGAGATGCGGCGTGGCTCGTATCGCCTGCCAACGGAAGCGGAATGGGAATATGCTTGTCGCGCGGGAAGTGACACAATGTTCTGCTTCGGGGATGACGAGCTTAGACTCTCCGAGTTCGGTTGGTATGGCCGCTCTGAACCTGACTTCAAGAAGATGATGGAACCACGCCCGGTAGCCCAAAAGAAGCCAAACGCATGGGGCCTCTACGATATGCACGGTAACGTGTGGGAATGGTGCGCAGATTTATGTGCCCCGCCCCCCGGAACAATCGCGTTTGCACGGGACCCCAGTCCTCGTGACCGTGTCTTGCGTGGCGGCTCTTGGAAGGATCGTGCTGAGAAGTGTTGCTCGGCTTACCGACAGGGTGGAGTGCCAGATTATAAAGACCCTTGGACGGGTTTCCGTGTGTGCAAAGATCTCGCTTAGATTGCATTGTGGCCCCAAAACAACGTATCAAGGCCTGAAACCCGCGGGTGGCGCATACATTGCTTTTCATGTATGCGCTGCGGCAACATGCGCAACATCGTCTGCCCACGCGTCCCAAGCCCGGCCCGTCCTGGCTTTTTAACGGTTGCCCCACGCGGGATGTCAGCGCCACCCGCGAGAAGACCCGACCGTGAGACCTGGCCGCTGCCGTGACAGAGTGGCCCCCTACACAGATTACAGTGATGGTTCGAGGAAGTCCTTCAAGACGGCCACTGGAATCTCCGTAAGCCGCCTCCATCGGTCATCGTTCGTAACGATCAGTTCGGCCCCATTGCGAAGAGCTGTGGCAACTTGAATTGCATCAGGAGTACGTATCCATTGGTATTTCGAGCGTAGCTTGGCGGAGAGCTCACCAATGTCCGCGTCAACGGGGAACATGGTGATTCCTGTCGACGTGGCCAAGATCCGGCGATACTCGTTGGCAAGATCGAGCCGTCCACTGCGCAGGGGTTGAACCAGCACCTCCAAGAGCGTAAGGACGCTGGTCATACCTCTTGCGTTGCCCCGGTGGATGGCATCAAAGAGGTCGTCGGTAATTGGCGAGTATTGGGGTTGTTGTTCGATGTAGTAGATGAGGGGAGAGGTGTCAAAGGCCACGAATTTCCCGTTGATAGTGGCTGTCAGCCTGCCCACGAGTCACGCTCTTGGTCGACGTACTCTTGCGCGTCCTGATGGCGCCAAATTTCCTTGCCGAGGCCCCGCAGTTCCGTAATGCTTGACCGCGCATCTGTCTGCTCGGCGCTCAGAGCCTGGACCAACCGCCGCCGGTCTTTCTCGGGGAGTTTCGCCGCCGCCGCAATAATCTCCTCAACCGTCAGGGGCATAATAATCACCTGGGGCTGAGTGTACCATGCGTGTCGAGGCCAAAACAGGATTTCGTTCCTTCCGCAGGCCACTGATGAATTACCCTTCTCGCTCCCAAAAGGGGTGAGCGGAGAAGCGAGCCTCGCTTCCCTGCTTTGCATGACCACCTGCTGCTGCGGCGACACCGTTCTCCGTCATCCGTTCCTAGCGCCCCTTGCTCGATCAGGAGATTGGCTCCAGCGTTTCCAGCGAAATCGTCCTCGATTGTCCTGAAGGCAAAGTGATGGCGGCGTGTTGCTCCGCCTCGGTGGCGACGGTAATCTGGGCCTCATAAGGCGTCTGGTTGGTGATGTTGAGTTTCTGCGCATCAAAATCGGCGTTCGCGGTAATCTGATCGAAGACCGCCAGGGTGCGTCGCGGCCGGTCCACATAGATCGAGGGCAAGGCGCCGTAGCTGAGGAGCAATCCCGTCGCCCCCCAACTGGCGTTGACCTGCCAGATGTGCCCGCGCGTGCCCAATTCATCCGTCATGTTGTACTGTTCGCTCATCATTCCCACCTGCATCTCCGCAAACTGGCCGGGCTTGTAGCAGAGATACTGGGGCAGGCCGCTCACCACATCCTGGAGGATTTTCAAGTAGACCGCATTGCCGGTATACCGGTAGAGGCGGAAGAACGCATCACCTGAGGTGGTGGCCATGGTGGGCCCGATGTGATGGTTGCGCGAATTGGCCAGGACCCCGCCCACCGTCTGAAGCTTGATCCGGTCACAATCGGTTCCGGGAGGGAAGGGAGCGTCGTACGACACCACCCAGCTCGCCAGGATATCCGCGGCCATTTGCGCGTACTTCAGGTGCTGCGGGTTCCTGGTCGCCTCGTAGAGGGTGACAAAGCTCTCGAGGATGGCGGTGGCCGATTCCGAATCCGAGGTGATGCCGATATCCAGCGGCCCTCCGGCCAGCCAGCCGGTTTCCACATAGCGCTCGAAGTAGGCGTCGGCGGCTTCCTGGGCGACGGCGAGATACTCCTGGCCATTGGGCAGGTCAACGCCCAGCGCGAGGGCTCCGATGCAAAGCGCTCCGGCCGCGCTTCCCGTCTCCTCAATTTTGAGGGTCTCGCGGTTCACGAAATGGCCAAAGTCATGGTTCGTCCGCCAGAGTTTGGCAAAGGCGTCAAGGTTGCTCACCACGGCGCGGACCCAGTCCGGATGTTCCCAACCCCGGCTCTTCTCAAGGGCAATGGCCTTCTGGAAGAAGAACGCGGCATCTCCCGGCATGCGCATGTGCTGGTGCATGGCGATCCTGGTGTTGCCCGTGTCCCAATGACCCTTACCGTAGTTTGACCAGAAGAGGCCGGAGGGTGAAATGCCGCCCTCGGCAATCAGGTCGAGCATGGCGCGCGCCCGCTGCTGGCTCTGCTCATTGCCCGCCTTCAACAGGGCATAGCCGGTGATGGAGCCGGCGCACCACCCGACAATCAGATCCCAATCGGTGGGCAGGCTCTCGCAGCCCTGCCGGACGGGGTCGTAATCGGGAGGTGACGCGTTGATGTAGAAATTCTCCCTGCACCAGTCGACGGTGTTGAAATTCCATTCCACGATCTCCGCCGCTTTGGACATGGGGAGGCGCGGCGTGCGCACAAAAGGCGCCGGCTCGCGGATGTCGTGGAAGGCGGCGTAGAATTCGGCGAGGGAGGAATGGTGGGTGGGCAGGTGGAAAACCGTCACCTGGAAGCTTTGTCCCGCAGAGACATTCGCTCCGGCGGGAGTGCAGGGTTCGTACACATGGCCGTGAAAGTGCTGCTCGCGATAAAGCGGCGCCACCACGGCGAGTTGGTGTTCCCCGGGCCGCATCGTGTAGCTGAATCCCGAAGGCCCCAGCCCCGATTCCACCTCCGTCATCGTAACCAGGGTGACGCCCGTGGCTTTTTCGTAGAGCAGCGTGGCCGTGGTGGAAAGGCTCAGGACGGGCGTATCCAACTGGAAGCGGTTGGCGGCATTCAGGCGGGGAATTTCCCCGTCCGGGCGCGCCAGCCGGTTGCCGTCGTAGATTATTCCCGGCATCAACACGTAGGTGTCGTCAGGCGACGCCGCCAGATCGGGCGCGATGCCGTACTCGAAGAAGACGTTGTGGGCTTCACCCTCCAGCAGTTGGTGGTGGAAGTCGCACCGAAAGCCCTGACCTTTCCACTTGCTTACCTCCAGTCTGATCAACCACCGGTTGTGGCGAGCGTCGGTGAGTTCGGTGGATGTGAGCAGACCTTCCCCCAGGGGCTGCACGGAGGTGAATTCCACGTCGCTTTCAGAACCGTTGCCTCGATGGTCATAGAAGACGCGCACCGGGGTTGGTGCCGAAGCGATTCTATGCCACGCGTTTCCGCGGCGGATGGATAGCTCCAATCCCATGCCGGCAGGTCCTTTCACAAAGCGCAGCGAGCTGGAGCCATTGTCGATTTGAGCTGGCTTGGGTTTTGCACTCTCTGCTGATGCGGGCAGCGGCAATGCTTCCAGGAGTGCGGGCGACAATGTCACGGCTGCCGCTTTGCTCAGGAAGGAGAGTAATGACCGGCGATTCATTTTTCCCTCTTCTGTTCTTTCTTCCATTGCTCGATGGCCTGCATTTTCTCCTTCAACCTTTTTTCCAGGCCCTGATCGGTGGGGCGAAAATACTGGCGATCCTTCAAGTTGTCAGGCAGGCACTGCATGTCGGTGAGCTTTTCCTCGGCCTTGTGCGCGTATTGGTATCCCTTGCCATAACCGAAGTTGGCCATCAGGCCGGTTACGGCGTTGCGCAGGTGCAGGGGGACAGGCTCCGCCAGGGTCTGCTGCGCGTCGCGTGCGACTTCTCCATAGCCTACGTAGAGTGCGTTGGATTTGGGCGCCAGCGCCAGGTAGACGGCGGCCTCCGCCAGGGCGAGATTTCCCTCCGGCATTCCCAGAAAATGCACCGCCTGCATCGCCGCCACCGCCACGGTTAAAGCCTGAGGGTCGGCCATGCCGATGTCCTCGGAGGCTTCGCGAATCAGGCGGCGGGCGATGTAGAGCGGGTCTTCTCCTGCTTCAATCATGCGCCCCAGCCAGTAAAGCGCGGCGCTGGGATCCGAGTTGCGCACGGATTTGTGGAGCGCCGAAATCAGGTTGTAGTGCTCCTCGCCGGATTTGTCGTAGAGCAGGACTTTGCGCTGGATGGCGTCCTCAATCAGGGTTTCGGTGATGGTGGCGCGTCCCTCCGCATCGCGCGGGGCGGCGGTCACGGCGGTTTCGAGCGTGTTGTAGGCAGCCCGCGCGTCACCGTTGGAGAACACCGCAATCTGCCGCAGCAGCTCATCAGAGATCTCGACGGGTTGCGCGCCGAGACCGTGCTTAACGTCCGCAAGGGCGCGTCGAAGAAGCGCCTGCACCTCGTCGGTGGAGAGCGCCGAGAGCATGTAAACCTTGGCGCGGGAAAGCAGCGCCGCGTTGACCTCGAACGAAGGATTTTCCGTGGTGGCGCCAATCAGCACGATGTCGCCGCGCTCGACATAGGGCAAAAACGCATCCTGCTGGGCCTTATTGAAGCGATGGATTTCGTCGATGAAAAGCACCGTGCGCCGGCCGTAATGGCGGGATTTTTCCGCCGCCGCCATGACCTCTTTGATCTCCTTGATGCCGGAAAGGACGGCGCTGAAACGCAGGAAGTCGCTGCGCGTTCTACGGGCCACAATGGTGGCGAGGGTTGTTTTGCCGGAGCCCGGCGGGCCCCAGAGAATCATCGAGCCCAGCTCATCGTGCTCTATCTGGCGCCGCAGGGACTTTTCGGGACCTAGGATGTGGCGTTGACCCACATATTCTTCAATGGTCTCGGGCCGCATGCGGTCTGCCAAAGGGGAGAGGGCGGCGGAGCGCGGCGTCGCCCCGTCGGCGTGTTTAACTGGGGTGGGTTCGAACAAGCTCATAGGAATCGGTCCATCGGGTCACTGGCTCATCAAATCATCTGGCCATGGGGATTGCCGCTTGCCGCTCCGGCAGGCCGCTCTTGAACCGCCGATCGACAATCAATTTTGGCATGACCTCATGTCCAAGTCTAAGTCAATTGTCGGCCCTCCACAATCTCCTGTTCCGTGCTCGGGTTGTACAAAATTTGAGAAGGAAGAATGAAAAGGGATGGCTTGTTAGGGTGGGACCCGAGAGGCTGGGGAAAAACGTAGTTCTACCGCGCTCTCCAAGGGGGCTCGACGTTAACCGGGGTTAGAGATGCTGGCATGCCTCTTGGCATCTCATGGCGGGCGGCCTTCAGCACATAAACAATCTCGTGCAGATGCGGCAGAGCGCCAAGACTCACTCAGGACACAGCCAAACTTTGTCGGCCTCGCCGTCAGCATGATCCGCCGGCGGAGCGCGACAGAACTTCAACGGGGCGAGGGGCGGGGCGGGTCCTGCGCTCACCACACGGTTTGCGTGGCTCTCCAAGACCCAGGTCCTCATCGACCAGGCTGCGCATCGATCTGCCGTGGCTCTCACATAAGATGGCGGGGACGTTCTGAGGTTGTTCCACGGTTACTTCTTTCACTACTTCACTGACTTCTTTTATGAGGCCCACGGCGAAGTATGATCCCAGGAAACGCAAGCCGCATGATTCACAGCGAAAAGGACTCAAAAGCACGAACGGAAGATAGTGCTTTTCGAAATCTCCGCGCCGCGAGGATCTGCGAATACGGTTGCTGCCGCACAGTGGGCAATCCTTTCTCAATCCAAAACGAAACATCAGACGCCTCCAAGGGATGCTCTCTGACAACCATGCTTGCTCCGCCATCATGGCTGCCCCATGTAAACCGCTGTCGGGGGGCGCGTCAAATGCTGGCGCGCAGGTGTCCGCCTGGTGATCGATCGTGGCCGCCATGGGTCAACGCCAAAGGCTTTCGAGTTGTGCCCCCACTGCATGAGCCGGGAAGTGAACGCGAGCAATCGCGGCGGGGGTTCGAAAAGCGTATTGGCCGTGCCGGGCGCCTGTCCCCCCTGACTGAGGTTCCAGATGCCTGCCATGCACGGATGTCTATTGTGATAGCAATCAATATGCCAAACGCCACCTGCCTGGTAGGAAGCGGTCACCGGACGGTGATTCCTGCCTTTGCCAGACAAGGCGAGTTCTCCATCCCTGCTGGGTTGCAGGACTCATGCTCCGGCCGCAATCGATGGGTACTACGTTGTACATTTCAGCTAAATCCCAATGGGGGGAATCCCCAATTCTCGCTCTTGGGGTTTACGTGATCGGTGACGCCGGAAACCTCCAGCGGCGGGTGAGCAGGGGCTTAGCATCTGGGCCGGCGAAATGGCCTTAGCGTGCCTGGAAGGTAAATTTCCAATTCTTAAGGTTTTATTAGTTACTGTGCCGAATATAGGTATTTATTTAGTAATAGAAATTCCTGCCGTGAATGGACAATGCCGGGCCGTTGTCCGGGTAAATTTTGGAACCGCGTTAGGGAGTATGCGGCCGTCAACGGCAAAACGGGAGGAATGGCAAGCTGTGGTCCAAAGGGGCGGCACGGGCCCCTCAAATTAACCTAGCCTGCCACTCGGGACCTTCACGAAACGGCTGCAACGTGGTGCCAGCATCCCGGGCGGTTGGTCCCGCACGGGGGCGATGGGATCGGGCTTGCCGTCCCAGAACAGGAGTAGTGAGTGAGGTTCCGCTGTGTGCGCCAACCCATGAAAAAAATGTCAGGAATTTTTCCGCTCAAGTCAGAGGAATGGCGGGCGCGAGTCCCAATTGGCTGATAGTGTAGTCTTTTCGGTTTCCAGCCAGGGGGTAAGCCCTTCGTTTTAGATGGCTGCCGGCCAAGGAGGAAAAACCGTCGGCGCGACGGCGGGTTGGTCCGTGGACGCGGGCTCGAAGAAACTCAATGCGGATTTGATACAAAGTTGCATTCATAAAGATACTAATATAAACTCCTTCCGATTATTTTTACGCGGAGGGAGAAATGCGACCACCTCGACCTTTTCCAGAAGGAACGCTCGAGCGGTTACAACAGGGGTTGAAGGAAGCGCGCAACAAGGCCGAATTTCAGCGGGTGCAGTGTTTGTGGCTGCGAGCGGCGTTGGGGTTAAACGCCAATCAAGTTGCCCAAGCCCTGGGATGGCGACCGACCTCGGTGCGGCGTCTGCAGGCCCAATACTGGCGGCAAGGCGAAGCGCTCTGGCAGCGCCGGGGGCGCGGAGGGCGACGCCACCAGAACCTGCCTGTGGCGGAAGAGGCCCAACTGTTGGCAGGATTTCTGCAGCGCGCCGAACGCGGCGGGTTGTTGGAGGTGAGCCGGGTGCAACAGGCCTATGAACAGGCGGTGGGCCATGCCGTGCCGAAATCGACGGTTTACCGCATGCTGGCCCGGCACGGCTGGCGCAAGTTAGCTCCGCGGCCTCGCCATCCCCAGGCCGACCTCGCCCGCCAACAGACTTTTAAAAAAACTCCCCGCGACCGTTGAGGAGCATCGCCTCGCCGGGCGATCCCTGCGCTTGATGTTCCAGGATGAGGCGCGGTTTGGACGCATCAATGATCCCCGGCGCTGCTGGGCGCCGCGCGGCGTGCGTCCCCAGGTCTGCGCCCGCATCGTGCGCGAGTACACCTATGTTTTCGCCGCCGTCAGCCCGCATGACGGTACGCTCGATACCTTGGTCCTACCCGAGGTGAATGCCCTGACGATGTCCTTGTTCCTGGCCGAAGTCGCCCGGCGTCACCCCCAGGAATTCATCCTGATGGTGCTGGACGGTGCGGGGTGGCACCGCGCCAAGGATTTGCAGATCCCGGAGAATATGCGGTTGCTCCCCTTGCCGCCCTACAGTCCGCAGCTCAACCCGGTGGAGCATGTCTGGGAGGATATCCGTGAAAAGTGGTTCCCCAACCTTGTCTTCGACAGCCTGCGGGCGGTGGAGGATCGTTTGGTTGAAGCGCTGGCGAGTCTTGAAAATGACCCGCAACGAGTGGCCCGAGTCGCCGGATTCGATTGGATCATTAGTATTCCGATGAAGGCTAATTAGTATGAGTTTGAACTTGGGAACGGCGGCACATTCAGGGGTTGATTCCAGGCGGGGTACGGATTCGCAGGTAATGTCAGTTGGGGGAATGCGCAGCTTAAATCTTTGTACCTGCTGGAAATATCCACCGCTTGCACCTCCGAGACAGAATTTATTACCAGCCTCGACCTTGCAGCGTTCATGTGACTGAATCCTGGCTTTCCCGGCTTTGCAACTTGAATCAAACCCGTCATGGTGACCGTGACTTCGTAGCGGTAACAGCCCAGGCATATGCCACATTCTGGCTTTTGTGGCAGCACTTCCTGCGCAAACCTGACGAGCTTCTCGTAGCTCTCATCCCGCAACAATTTGAATTTAACAGGCATTCTCGGTTCCGCGTAGGGCTGGTAAGTTGCCATGGGTCCGAGCTCAGCCGGCCCATTCGGGTAAACTATGTCGAGACCGCAATCATCCACAATAATGAAGAGCGTTTCCATTCCCTGAACCAACCGGCCGCGAACCCGAACCATCTTCCCTGCATATTCTCTCTCATGAGAATTGATCTCGCAGATCGTTGCGTCTCGCACTTGTTCCTTGGCGATAGATATTGCGGGGAGGAGTACTAGAATCAAAAGTGAGCATCGAACTTTGGTCATGGCTTTCCCCTATTGGGTCAATACTTAAATCCTCGCTGCCTTGCCGCCTCGTAGAGAAAGATGCTTGCCGCGGTTGCGGCGTTCAGGGAATCGACTTCCTTGCGAATGGGGATACTCAGAAGCTGGCTGGCGTATCGGCCAATCTCTTCGGGCAAGCCCGTGGATTCGCGTCCCACGAGGATGGCAAGCGGCCCTCTGAGGTCTGCTTGCGCCAGGGATGCCGGGCTATTGCGCTCCGCCGCCACGATGCGGGCGTGGACGCTCAGGAAGGGAAGGGCCTCATGGGGATTGAGGCCGCAAACGAGCGGCAGCCGGAAGATGGCGCCGGATGAGGCCCGCACCGCTTTGGGATTGAATGGGCTCACCGTCTCCTGCATTGTCAGAAACGCCGAGGCGGAAAACGCCAGAGCGGTGCGCATGATCGTGCCCAGGTTGCCGGGGTCCTGAATGCGGCAGGCCACCAACAACAAGGGTTTGGGGGCGGCTACGATCTGTTCCAGTTTGTAGGCGGGAAGTTCCACCAGAGCGGCGATGCCTTGCGGGGACTGGGTTTGCGCGACACTCTCGAACAAGCGGTCAGGGACCTCGGTCACTTCGGCTTCGGTGGGCAGGCGAGCGAGCAGGGCGGCGAATTTCTCCGCGGCACCGCCGGCCACCAGCACGCTGTGAGTGATGACGCGGGGGGCCGCATCGAGCGCTTCCTCCAGCAGGAACGGACCCTCCACCGCCAGCCAACCCTGCTGGGTGTTTCCCTCCGCAAGCGCGCGGCGAAAGACCTTCAGCAGGGAATTGGCCGGACTGGAAACTTCTCGGGGACTTGTGTTGCGCATGGGATGACCTCAGAATTTTCCGAATCGAGCGTTTAGCGCGGCCCCAGGATGACTATGCAGTGTTTTGCAGTGTTTTGCAGAGTATTCCCTGCCGCGACGGGCGTCAAAATGTCGCTTTCCTGGCTTCGGGGTTGATTCTCGGCACCCCTGCGACCCCTTCCGCCCATTTGGACAGCGGGCAGACCTGCCGGGACCTTCCCGCGGCCCTGGGGGGAGTGGCTTCGGGCATAATGTACTTGCCCCCCCAACACTTGAGCGCCCTTTCCTGATTCGGACACTCCCGAAATGACCTTGCCCCCTAACCCGGGCAATTTGGCCGACGACGTTCTTGCGGAGATCCGCCGCCGCACCTTAGGAGCCTCGGGGCCAGGAAAACTCCAAGCGTACCGTAAGCCGCGAGCCAGGCCGGGAACGCCGATAGCGGCTTGATACAGGCCCGAAGCGCCGAAAGCGGCTCGAACCACGCCGGAAGCGCCGGAAACCGCTCGCGTCCGCGCGTAACCATCATAACCGAAGAACTGCGGCCGGCCCAATTCCGTTCCCCGGAGCGCTTCTTGGGCGGAGGGTCCGGACGCTCTTGACGACTGGGGAAATCCCCGTCACTATAGGGAGGAAGCGCGCGTGGGCCTGTAGCTCAGCTGGGAGAGCACATGGTTTGCAACCATGGGGTCGGGAGTTCGATCCTCCCCAGGTCCACCAATCATTTCAATAGCTTACGGGTAGACCTCGCTTGACGATTCTTATTTTGGTTATCATTTTGGTGCACATGGCGGGTTTGGGCTGGTGTCCTTGCAGGTGAACTGCCTCCTGGGACGGGCGTAGCGATAGCGTTTAACGCAGTACGCTTAGCGGCCATCCGGATATGCGAGTAGTGTTCCAGCATCTGCTGTGACACGTGCCCCGCGATCGCCATAATGGTCTGATCCGAAGCTTGTGACTCTGCGAGTTTGGTGATTGCGGTATGGCGGAGATCGTGGAAACGCAGTCCGGACAGAGGATTCGTGATCTCGTGCATATTCTCTTTGCATTTCTCGTTCTGGCAAACATCTGTAGGGCGTTGAAGCAGTCCGCACTTCATGCATTCCACAACCCGCGTAGCGCTGCGCCATGCTGTGCGCCAACCCTGAGTCGGCTTCGTGAGATCAATATTCTTGGATTCGCACCGAGGGAAAATGTAGTGCTCAGGTCTGTGGTCTGGGAATCGCTTACCCCAGTCGGCTAACGCTTTTGTGGCGGCTGGGTTCAGCGGGATCACCCGTCCGGTTCCGGCTTCCGTCTTGGAACTACCAACTGTTAACACGCCGTTTAGGTCGATCTGAATCCAACAGAGCTTACGAATCTCATCTTTCCTCATTGTCGTGTTCAAAGCGATTACTGCAGCCGTGTAACAAGCAGAATCGATTGAGGCACACCTGGCGAGCAGCAACTTCTCTTCGTCAGATGTGAGGGCACGTCCGACGCCTTTGCGCACAGGCAGCGGCTTGACCTTTTCTGCAATCGCCAGCCAGCAGCTATTGTGCTTCATGATCTGCCGCAGTACCCCCATCTCGATATTGATGGTTTTGCCTTGTGCCTTCTCTCGTAGTCGCTTTTGCTGGTACGAGGTGATGTGCTCCGGTGATATATCACACAACAGACGGCTACCAAACACTGCCCGCAGGTGCTTGAGCGAGTTTTTCGCTATCGAGATAGTGTTTTGTGCAACACGACCATCCTGTAATTGAAGCCATTCTTCCGATGCCTTGTCAAAACTGGGCGGCAGGGTGCGCGGCGTGATCTGATTCCAGCTTTCCTCAAGCTTCCGGCGGCGCTGCTTTTCGGCTTCACGAGCCACCGTGAGGCTTTGGCTGCGACTTGACTCGTGGATAATGCGCCCGCCAAACCGGAATCGGTACCACCAAGCTCCGCCCTCAGGCCGTTTGCCACACTTGCTGCACATCTTGTTGCGCCCTTTCGTGTTGCAGGTGCCTCCTTTGGCGCACGTCACGCGCTTGTAGAGACTCATGGTTTTGTCCCTCCGCTGGCTCGGCCGGTCTGCCGCGCTGAAGTCAGACTGAGTTTATCCCATCTTCGAAGCTCTTGAGGCGGTCTTTGTCAGGAGTTGTGTTCCCAGAAGCTGGGCCACATCGTTCTGCATTGTCGTTCGAGGAGTGATCGCGTATGATGCGGGGCTATTGTCCCGGATCGAGATGATTTAAGGGAAGGTAATTACCATGCCAACTTCTCCTGACCCGTTTGACGAGTTCGTTCGACAGATCGATTCCCTTATGCGATCCCGAAAATACCCTGACCGGGAGAAGTCCCCCGCACTCTATGAGTCGCTTGAGTTGACATGCTTGGCGGGAAAACGTGACAACGATTGGGTGCTCATTTCCGGGAAAGCTGCCCTTACGACGAGAACTCCGACCGACTCACGCCTCAAGAAGATCGTGCATCTGTATGGGCTCGCAGCCTACAGGGGCTGTATTGCGGCCGGAGAACTAGGCGACCTCATCACCAATCTACGACAGTCCGGTGTGCTGAAGTGGGAGAACATTCGGCTGACGTCTGGAAGAACAGAAAACTACAGATGGATGCCCCCGCGGGTTGTCGATCTGCCCCCCAGATTGTGGCGTTCATGGTGGCGGCTCCCTGAAAACGATGCCGAGATGACTGCCACGGATTGCGCCGTGGCAAATGGGTCATGGACAAGACCGTTCATTCTGTTTGGAAGCTGCCCAAATTTCCCGCCAATCCTGAGTGAACATGCCTTGGAGAAAATCGATCGCGAGTTGCGTTCCGGCGCGCCGGCTTTTGACGGCTTTGATGGGCTATGCGCCCATCTCGGACTGGCCGTAGGGAGACCACCGGTTGCATCGTCCTTTCAACTGTCAGCAGAACTGCCAGCTTCAGTCGTCGAGGTTTTCCTCAAAGATTGGTGCGAATTGATCGTCGGCGTAGAGTGTTTAGGAACACCGGCCGTGATGGTTGAGTGGCTCCCTGGACATGAGCTGCAAAGAGTCGAAGGTAGGTGGTTCCGCTCGCCAACCTGCAATAACTGTCTATCAATTAAGGTGCCACCAGACGCTGAGGAAGCGAGGTTCATTCTCACTTTTGAGGATCTACAGGCTGATGTGTCAAGAGTCAAAATCACGCACAGCGACGAAAGCGATTGGCAAGATCTCGAGGTTGAAAGAGAAACACCAGCAAACGCCGACTTTTTGATCAGAAAGGCTCCGAGTCAGCCAGAGCTCGCTATTGTGCTTAACGAGAAAGCTCGCAACCGAGGAAAACCTGCACTGTTGGCAAAATATCGTTCGGGGGTAAAGAAAGGCATTCTACTCCAGCTAGTTAAGGACCACGATGCGGGCGGACTTAAGATCGTCCGCGGCCTAGACGAGGATGGAGTGGGGGAGCTTCCCAAGGGCTGGAAGAAGAGTCCCGAAGACAGCTCATTTGAGGATGCATACAATGACGATAGTTTAAAAGAGAAAATTGATATTGAAATCAGCAAAGTGCGGGCAGACATGCGCAAAGAGGGAATCCTTTGATTCCCTCGCGCGCGCTCCTTGATTTCGACTTTCCAGTTACTTTCCAGTATGAATTATTTTAGTTGGATCCGCCTCAGGTTTTAAGCTGGTCTGCGCCAGAAACACTTACCAATCCCTGCCTATAGCCAAGAATCCTACCTTATCTCTTGAGAAACTCTGACCATTGAGGGCCGTAACAATCGGCCACCAATCAAGACGCTCCACCGGAGCGTCGAGTGAGGAAGGAGAAGAAAGCATGAACTACAGGTTGTTCACGGTCGCAGAAACCGCTGAGGCACTACGCATCAAGCCGGCCACCGTCCGAGCTTGGGTGCTGAGACGGAAGATTAATTCTTTCCGGGTGGGCAGGGCTGTCCGCATATCGGCCGAGGAGATCGACCGGGTGTTGCGCGCCGGCCTGCGCCCAGCCAGAAGCTGTTGAAGAAGGGGAGTGTCAACACCTGCCGGTCGGGAAGGCTCAGCCCCGGCTGGCAGGAGATGTGGTTCGGGCTGAGCGAGTCCCCCTCCTGTTGGCCTGACCGGCAACGGCAGGCAATTAACAAACAGGCGGGTACTAAATGTGAGGAATGAAATGGCTAAGCCGTTCAGTTCAAGTTTCAAAGAAGCGATGAAGAAGTTCTACAGGGGCAACAAAGACGCCAGCCTTGAGCAGGCGAAGAAACGGGCGGCAATGCTCGGCTACAGCGAATTCAGCCAGGCTGCTCATGACCGATTCCGCAAGGGGGCGGGAGTGAAAGTGCAGCGCGCTAAGGCAGAAAAGTCGCCGGCTGGCGAGCACGAAGCTCCTCGGCAGGTCTGGATGGACTTGAGCTCTGGGGAATTCAACACGGACTTCGCTTCAGGCAAGCCGGGTACGGAGGTCGCAATCTACAACCGGGTGGCCGTGGGCACGATCAACCTCGATTACCCAATGGGGAAAAACGGCTCGCGCCGGGGACATCGAGGTCAAAGGGTCGCGGCCTGAGCCCCACAGAAGCGCCGCAAAGGAGACATACGTGGACCCGGAGCCTGCGTGAACACAGGCTCCGGTTCTGCGGAACTCCGGGAAAAACGCCGCCGGGGCGAATCCCGGCAGGGAGAAAACACAATGAGCGAAAAGAAGAAAGAGTGGCAGATCACGAAGAGAGGCTACAACGCCTACGAAGTTCTGTCGGCGTTACAAGCTGAGAGGTCAGCCACGAATGCGAACGTAGAAAGCCGGAACCAAGATGATGGTTCTGGCCAAAAGGAGATACGGTGAGCAAACGCAACAAAAGGAACCTCATGCCGCATGAAATGCCGCACGAGCTGTCTGACCATAGCGATTTACTACTAGAAGGGCTGCCGAGGCTTGCTGAGAAAGACGCGGGTCCGATTGACATGACCCCCGCTGCCCTGACCGCGAGCCTGAAGTCCAACATAGATCTAATGATGAAATACACGACCACGGCGAACGACACCAGGCTTAAGCCCATGGTTTACGTCTGGAAAAGTGGTTATGGCATGGTGATGCTTTTGGAAACATCTCCTGACACACCCTCGACTTCTACCCCCGAGTCCCTCGGTCTGGTGGCGTCGGGCATGGGTAAGGGTTCGGAGGGACCCCACATGGCGGACGCTGTGGCATTGATTTATGACGCCCGGGTCGGGGACGAGTCGGGTCCGATAACCGATGCGTGGGTAGTCCTGCTGCGAATCCGTGAAGGTGACAGACTCTGGTCATGCGCACAGACATATTCCTATGCGCCTAAAGGTGATGCGGTCATCTGGGGCGACAGGATCATCTGGGATTCGGCCGTTGACCCCGACCCTGCACCAAGGAAGAGATTCCAGTTGCCAGCGTGGTATCCGACAACGGAATCAGGGCAGCTAAATGCGAGTGTCGAAAACGCAAGCGAGTGAAGCTTGCGTTCCATAAGGCGTCGACACATTGCACGGCGATGTATCGGCGCCCGTAGCCACAATCAGGCTGAGAAATCCAGCCCGGGATGCAAATCGAAGCGCAAGACCACCGTTAGCCCTGACCGGCTCCTTCGGGAGCCGGCAGGCTTAACCTGACGGTGGAGCGAGGGCAACATGTTAACTGCTATGACCTCAACAGGTCAAATAATACAGTTTCCTGCAGATTACTGGCCGGAACTCGACGATGCTCCAGAAGAGT
>CAVSSA010000009.1:0-962817 GCA_963730515.1 uncultured Acidobacteriota bacterium
CTGGCCGTTGTCGGTGACGGCGGCTTTCCCGTCCACCACGGCGATTTTTCCTTCATCCGCGTCGAACCTGTAAAGCCCCTCTTTGAGCACAGCCGTCTCCGCACCGCGCTCCAGAACATCGAGCTTCACCTGCTTCGGCAGAAAATCGGCCTCTACGATGGCTTCTCCGCGCAGCACTTCGATACGCGGATCCACTAATTGCGGCGAAATCATGCGAATCTGGCCGTTACTCCCGATTCGCACGAACACGCCGGGCGAAAGCAGAACTTCGGCCTTACCTTCGTCCGTTCCGAGGATCTGGTTAGCCGCTAACGCCAAATTGCCGGTTTGCGCCTGCGATGAAGCCACCACTTTGCCGTCCACTGAAACCTGACCTTCTATGTAATTCACGGTGCCCGGGACGGCCGTGCGGGCAGCCTGTGCGAGGCACGCGACGGACGCAAGTCCCGCTACCCCGATAACCCTGAACCACGTTTTTCTTTGCATATCCTTTACCCACTTGTTTAGATGCCGACTCACCCTCCGGAGTTGCGTAACGTCCGGCCCACAACGAAAATGAAATCAGAAACTTAACCTGTGGATTTTCGTCTAAGACTTACTGCCCGGTGTTTCGGTTTCCCGGCTGGCGGCAGGCCTCGATCTCACCGGGAAGTCGGAAAGAGTGCGCCCGTGCCGATTGGAAACCGCCGGGTTTTGCCAGCCCTCGAAGATCTTTCACCAGTCGGCTCCGGGCACCTGCGGACCGTCCGCCCTTCGCCAGGCCTTCCGATCAGAGCAGCTTCTTATTCAACATGTCGAGGGCCATCTGCGCCGCAAACGCCCTCACCCGCGCCCGATCGCTCGCCGGCCACACCCGGTGCCCCACCGTCGTATCGCGCGGCCCGGCCAGCCCGATGTATATCGACCCCACCGGCGCTTCGTCGCCGTCCGTGGTCGGCCCCGCATTCCCGGTGATCGAAATCGCCCAAGTCGCCGCCGTGCGATGCCGCGCCCCGATCGCCATCGCCTCGGCCGTCTCCCGACTCACCGCTCCGAACTGCTTCAACAGATCCTCCGGCACGCCCAGCAGGTCCGTCTTCATGCGTTTCGCATACGTCATGAAGCCGCCCAGGAAATACGCCGAGACTCCCGGCACGCTCGAAACCCGCTCCGCCAGCCTGCCGCCCGTAGACTCTCCGCCACCACCAGCGTGGCCTTCAGATCGCTCAGCTTCCGGCCGACCACCACCTCCAGCGGATCGCCGTTGCGGGAGTAGATGCGGTCGCCAAGCAGCGCTCGATGGGCGCGCCCACCTCGGCCAGCAGGGCGGTCGCCTCGCCCTCGGTGGCGCAGCGGGCGCGCAGGTGCACCTGAATCTCGCCGTTGTGCCGCCAGGATGGTGGTGACCGGGTTCTGGTACTTCTTATAGACCGGCGAGATGAGCTGGTCGAGATCGGATTCGGACATGCCGGCCACGCGCAGAACAGCGTGCGAATGGCCTGTGCGGCGCCAGATGCGCTTGAGGCGCGGCAGACATGTCGCGCTCGAACATCGACTTCAGCTCGTGCGGCGGGCCGGGCAGCAGCATCACCACGGAGCGCGGATTCTCGCAGCCACTGGCCGGGCGCGGTGCCGCGGTCGTTGGAAAGGAGCTCGGCGCCTTCGATGACGAAGGCCTGGCGCTTGTTAACCTCCGCCATCTTGCGGTTGGCCTCGCGCGAAGCGGCGTTCCAGAGCCTCGGCGATATCGGGGTGAAAAACAAGCTTGCGGCCGAGCGCCTGGGCCACGGCTTCGCGCGTGACGTCGTCTTCGGTGGGGCCAAGGCCGCCGGATAGGATCACGATTTCCGAGCGCGCGAGCGCCTGGCGGACGGCGTCGGCCAGACGGTCGCGGTGGTCGCCGACCACGCACTTGGCGACCACTTCGACGCCCAGGTTGTTCAGCTCGCCGGTGAGATAGAGCGAGTTGGTATCGACGCGCTCGGGCGTCAGCATTTCGGAACCGACCGCAATGATTTCGGCGTTCATTCGGTTCCAGTGTACGATCCCGCAACTGCCGGACCGGCGTTGACCCACTGAAGCGCAGGGCGCGCGGAAGTGTTCACCCAACAGCCCCGTTTACTCGCGCGGCTCACGCCAATTTCACCACCATCTTCCCCATGTTGCGTCCTTCAAAGAGCCCGATGAATGCCGCCACGGCGTTCTCGATGCCCTTCGCCACGGTCTCCTTATTCTTCAACTGGCCGGCTTTGAAACAGCCGCCCACCTGCGTTCAAACTCGGCCTGGCGGTTCATCCAGTCGCCCACCAGCAGGCCCTTCATCGTAAGCCTTTTGGTAATCATGTTGAAGAGATTCGAGGGACCGGGACTCGGCCTGACTTCGTTGTAACCGGAGATGCCGCCACAGGCGATGATCCTCCCATGAAGACGCAATGAAGCGAGCGCGGCTTCAAGCGCCTCTCCTCCCGCATTGTCGAAATAGACATCAATCCCTTCGGGCGCCGCCCGAGTGAGCTGCGGGAAGCAGCGGACCGGTCCTGTAGTTGAAGGCATGGTCGAATCCGCATTCATCCAGCAGAAACCTCACCTTTTCTTCGGAACCCGCCAACCCGATCACCCGGCAGCCGCGCAACTTCGCCAACTGACCCGCTACATTCCCGACGGCGCCGGCGGCCCCCGAGATGAAGAGAATATCCCCGGACCCGACTTCCACCAGCTCCAGTCCTGCCCATGCGGTCATGCCGGTCATACCAAGGGCGCCCAGGTAGACGGATAAGGGCTGAATCTCCCGGCTAACGGGATGCAGCTCCTTCGGCTGGGCGATGAAGCGCTCCCTCCAGCCACGCCTGGAAGCAACCGCATCCCCGGGCTTGAATCCGCCGGCCCGAGACTCGATTACCTCGCCCACAGCGCCCCCGTCCATTACTTTGTCCAGCTCAAAAGCCGGCACATACGATTTACCCTCATTCATGCGCCCCCGCATGTAGGGATCTACCGACATAAACAGGTTGCGAACCAGCACTTCGCCGTCTTTGATCTCCGGCAGTTCGGTGGCGACCAGAGTGAAGTTGGAAGCGGTGGGGATACCCACCGGGCGGGAAACCAGGTGAACCTCGCGGCTCTTCGTTATCGGCATGTCGGGAAACTCCTCATTTGAAAGCCTCGATCAGCGCCTCAAGTTCAGTGTACGGGGATTTGGCGCGGCGTAACAGGGGCGCCTTGCGCTCGATATCCAGCCACGACGTTATACGGAATCTCGACGAACCGGCTGATGAAAGCAGATTTTTCGATCGAGCGGGCACGGGGAGCGGACGGTCGCCAGGCAGCGATGGGTTGCGTTCCCGGGCACGGATCCGGACGGTTACCTGCGGCTGGCGGGCGCCCTGACGGGCGTCGCGACGAGTATCGGCGTGGAATCGACGGCGCGCCGCGCCTGCGATTTACGATTGTCCTCGATGCGATGACGGACCGGGACGACGCAGCGAATCTCCTGCGTGGTCGAAGTGGCGATGCGCCATAATGATTGCAACGGGCGCGTAGCGCAATTGGATAGAGCATCAGCCTTCGAAGCTGAGGGTTGCAGGTTCGAGCCCTGCCGCGCCCACCATACTCTTCAGGTTTCGCGCATGCGGGCTCGCCGAAGCCTCACCCACGAGGGAAAGACCGCGGGGTCGCCCAACCACACCAGCAGCCACTCGACCATCTCCGCCTTCAACCGCCGGCGCTCCGGGTGAACACGCTCGCTGCGCGACGCCCCGCGTGCGCGATCCTTGGCGGCGATCGCCTGACGCCGGCAGAAGGCGCGCAGATCGGGACGCAGCAGGTAGACATCGGCCAGGGCGCAGAGGGAGTCGTCCAGTTCTTCGAGTGTGTGCTGGCGGACGCCGCTCCATGGCGGGTCAACCGGAACAGCGGAGGTCTGCAGATCGCTCGGGGAGATATTCGGAATGGCCGCGAGAATGGCGCTCCATTCGGACTCTCCGATGCGCGGCCATCCGTGCGCCGCGATCAGATCGCGCAGGCGTTGTTTCTTCGACGGCCGCTTCATTCATGAGTCCGCTGTGGCGCCAGTCTGAACGCGGCTGAAGCCGCGTGAACCGCCGTCGGTTGAACACTCAGCGACGCGTGGCACGCTGGTACAACGCGACGGCCGCTTCATGCTGCGCGAGCGACGCGGAAAAATTGTGCCCGCCCGATCCGTCGGCTTTCGCCACGAAGTAGAGATAATCTGAGTGTCGCCGGCTCGAGCGCGGCGCGGATCGAACTGAGCCCCGGGTTGGCGATCGGCCCCGGCGGCAGACCCGCATGCCGATAAGTGTTGTAGTTCGTCGACTGTCGAGATCGGAGCGGTGAATCACTCCGCGATACCGGTTCTCCAGCAGCGCCGCATAGACGGTGGTCGGATCGCAATCGAGCTTCATCCCGATGCGCAGGCGGTTGTGGAAGACGGACGCCACCTGCGGACGCTCTTCGGGAAGCTTCGCCTCGCGCTCCACCAGGGACGCCAGCGTAACGGTGTCGTGCACATTGGCGCTTCGTGTTGCAGAGCCTGCCACTGCGCGCGAAACTCATCGGTCATCATGGCGGCAGATTTGCTGCGCCGTGGTATGGCGGTAGACGCGGTATTTGTTCGGGAACAGATAGCCTTCGAGAGTCTGCGCCTGCGGATCCAGATCGCGGATCGGAGCCGGATCTTCGCGCCGCCGCCAGAAACGTCGCCGGCTGCATGGTGCCGAGCTTCGCCACGGCCTCCGCGATATCGAACATGTTGTAGCCTTCCGGCACCAGCAGCTCCATGTAGTAGATATCGCCGCGCGCGATGCGCCCGTAGACGTCGAGCGCGAGACGCGGGTTTGTCGAATCGATATTCGCCGGCCTGCAAAGCCGTGCCGCGCCGCAGCGCCCGCGCCGCGAGAAACAGCCAGGGGCTCGCGGAGGACACCGCTCTGCGCCAGCGTCGCGGCCATCTGGCCGGTGCTGGTGCCGTGGGGAAATTCGACGAAAACCGGATGCGGAAAAGCCGCTGATAGGGCTGCGTTGAGGCGATAGAGACGTATCCGGCAGCCAGCGCGGCGACCGCCGCCAGCAGCGCCACAAAGAGCCGCAGCAGAAGCTTCAAGCGCGTCGCACTCCGGATGCGCCGAATCGAGATAGCTCTGCAACAAAATCACGGCGGAAAGGCGGTCGATGGTCGGTTTGCGCGCGTCGTTGGCGACGCCTGCGCCGCGAAGGGTACGCTCGGCTTCGCGGCTGGTCCAGCGCTCGTCGCAGAACTCGATGGGCAGACCGGTCTTGCGCTCCAGTTCGCCGGCGAATTCGCGCGTGTAATCGCCCTGACGGCGGCCGCGCCGCTCATGTGCAGGGGATCGCCGATCAGAAAGCGCGTAACGCCGCTGCGCGACTGCGAGCCGGCGCAGAGTTTCGATATCGTCGCGCCGGCCCTCGCGCTCGATGCGTGTCGAGGCCCTGCGCGGTAATACCCAGCTCGTCGCTGATCGCCAGGCCGATGCGCTTTTTTTGCCCAGATCGAGCGCCAGAATACGTTCCACCGGCATTCTTTCTCTATAGTATCGGCTGGCATCTGAAGGGTGGCTGCCGTTAACGCTCCCTCGCGGTCGCGGCTCGGAAGGGCGATTCCGAATCGGGGGGCATTGAGGGCATCTAAACTAAGGAGATGATCGGAATGCGCGGCGAGAAGGCGGCGGAGACGGAGAGGTCTCCCGTACGGCCAGCGGCTATGCGCTTCCGATTATCGCCACCGGCGTGGTGATCGCAATCCTCTATTGGGCGCGCATCGTTTTCATCACGACCACGCTGGCCATCATCATCGCGCTGATCCTCGAGCCCTTCGTCAGCCCTGCTGGTGAGGATGCGTTTTCCGCGCAGCGTGGCGGCGTTCGTGGTCTGTCTGGTGGCCGTTCTGGTGTTGTATTTCGCCGGCCTGTCGGCATACAGCCAGCTTTCGAGCATCGCGAGCGATGTCCCCGCATTCAAGGAAAACCTCGCGGGCCTGATCGGACGGGTTTCCGATAAACTGCAGCAGATTGAAGATTCGAGCGCGCGGCTGCTGATTCCGGCGCGGCGCAACGAGACGCCCGCACCCGCCGCGCCGGCGCCCGTAACAAAGAAGAGCCGCAGGGCCATCACGATGCCGGAGCCGTTGCCCCCCGTGCCGCCGGGCTTCATCCCCGAAGTGCGCATCCATGAGGACCGCAACCCGATCGCGGACTACATCTACGAACGGCTCGGAACGCTCTACGAATTCATCCTGATGGCATCGTTCGTGCCACTTCCTGGTTTACTTCATGCTGAGCTGGCGGGATCACATCTACGAGAGCTTTCTGCGATTCTTCGACGGACCGGACCGGATGACGGCGACGCGCAGCGTGCAGGGCATCGCCGCCATGGCGCGCGCGTTCGTGGTGGGCAACTTCATGATCGGCCTCATGCTGGCGGGAGTCAGTTGGGCGGCGTTCGCGGCTATCCGTCTTCCCTACCCTTTCCTGATTGGAGTGCTCAGCGGGTTTCCTCAGTCTGGTGCCTTACGCCGGCATCGTGCGTGGCGGTGCTGCCGCCGGCTGCTGGCGGCGCTGGCGACAGGTGCTCCAGCGCGGTGCTGCTTTCGCCATCGCATTGGTGGTGGGACTGCATCTTGTGGCCATGAATGTTCTCTACCCGAAACTGGTGGGCGCCCGCGTGCATCTGAACCCGCTGGTTGTTACGTTCTCTCTGATGTTCTGGGGATTTCTCTGGGACGCGGCGGGCCTGCTGCTCGCCATTCCGATCACGGCGGGCATGAAAGCCGTTTGCGACAACGTAGCCGGTCTGCGGAAATTCGGACGTTTTCTCGGCGACTGAAGAAAGGGAGACCGCCATGCACCCATTCCTCGAACAACTCAGAGAGCGCGCCCGCGCGAAGCGGCGCCGCATCGTATTCGCGGAAGGCGACGACGAGCGCGTGATCGCGGCCGCGCAGCGTCTGCAGGACGAACGGCTGGTGGATCCGGTTCTCATCGCAAGAAACGCGACACCGGGTCTCGAGACCATTCATCCGCCGGATTCTCCCCTGCTGGCGATTGCGCGGCGCATTACTACGAGCGCCGCGCCGCCAAAGGCGTGACCGAAGACGGAGGCCGCGGCCATCGCTGGCCGGCCACTTTACTTCGCCTCGCTGATGGTGGGTATGGGCGATGCCGACGGCAGCATCGGCGGCGCGGTCAACACGACCGCCGAGACCGTGCGGGCGGCGTTGCACGCGATCGGCCCGGCGCCCGGAATCCGCACCGTCTCCGGCGCGTTTCTGATGGCTCATGCGGATGCGCGATTCGGCAAGGGCGGCGTGATGACGTTCGCCGATTGCGCGGTGGTAGTCGATCCGGATGCCGCGAAGAACTGGCCGATATCGCGCTTGCCGCGGCCCGCACCACGCGGCAGTTTCTGGAGACCGAGCCGCTGGTGGCGCTGCTGTCGTTCTCGACCAAAGGCAGCGCGAGACATCGCGCAGGTGGATAAGGTGGTGGAGGCGCTGCGCATCGTCCGCGAGCGGGCGCCCGGAGCTAAGGTGGATGGCGAGTTGCAACTGGATGCGGCGCTGATCCCGGCGGTGGGAGCTTCGAAGGCGCCCGGCTCCCTGGTCGCCGGGCAGCGCCAATACGCTGGTGTTTCCGAATCTATCCGCCGGTAATATCGGCTATAAAATCGCGGAGCGGCTGGGCGGGGCGATCGCGATCGGACCGCTGCTGCAGGGCCTGGCGAAACCGGCCAACGATCTGTCACGCGGCTCGACCGCCGAGCATATTTACAACACCGCGATCCTGACGGCCTGCCAAGCGGGCTGAGAGGCAGCCACTGTACGCTGGGGAGGGAGCGGGACGGGCGTCCCGCGCGGGCGGGGAATGGCGTTAAATTAAGCCGCAGCCAGGATGCTTTGGGCCGCACGGCGATCGGAAGGCACCTGACGGCCGTGTCGCATGCCCGCAAAGCCGGGAAGCGGATTTTGAAGGACCGCCCGCTCCAAAGTCATGACCTGTCCCTGAACAGCAGGGAGCACAAATAGCGCTGTGCGAGAGGCTCATTCCTGACCCCCGCCCAGGTTACAAATGCCAGGCGCGCCTGCGCGACATCCACCGCCGCATCGAGGGGTTGGAACGGCTCTTCGATGTCGTAATCGGCCTTGTGCCGCGCCTGCTGCAAATCGACAAAGGCCTCGGCGACAGTCGATAACTGCAGCCGAAAAGGCTGTTCCGGATCTACGCCGGCGGTTGCCTGAATCGGAACGTTTCCGATCTCCTTCAGAATTGCCATGGAAGCATCCTTCATTCGCTTATGGTCGAATGCACGTGCCAACCGGGCACGCTGGTCGGCGTGCTTCCAGTTGGCAACCGCGTCGCGAACCAGGAGGTGAAAGAGAGCGTAGTAGGCGGACGAGACTGCCCTGCGCACGTTGGCTTCGTTGAGAGCGGCATCGCGGAGAAGAAACTCGGCTTGGGCGATGAGTTGTTCCGGCAGATCGGTAATCACGCGGCCGGCTTAATTCACGAAATTCAGATAGGAATGCAGCCCGATCTCATCGGTACGAACGAGACGAAGGAGATCGACGCGAATATCTTCCGCGAGCCGCTGCAATTCCGCAGGCGCGATGTCGCCGGGCAGGATCACCTTGATGAACACGGCCGGATCGTCGCTCCAGTCAACGCCGATATGGTGATCGATCCGCTTCACGAGCGGATGGCCCGCGTACCGCGTTCGCAGGCGATCGATCCGGTTCGAAATTTCCTGGCTGGTAGCCCATTCATTGAGAACGATCGGCATCCGGGCTCTTTCTCCAGCATACCGAACCAGGCGGAAGCGGGAGCGAGGAAGTTGCGGGTTGCGCGGGAGTCGAGACCGGACGGTTGCCCCAACGGCCTTCCGGCGGGTCCGCCCCACGAAGGCGCGTTCGTTATCCTTAGGGCTTGCTAAACAATAACATGTACAAACAAACAGGAAGAGGACAGCAACGTCAGGTGCGCGGCAATAGTGTGTAGTTCCAGTCGGGATGGATTCTGTGGCGTTTGAGGTTGAGTTGTCTGAGGTCTTGTTTGGGACACCTCAACGCCGGTTTCATACAGATTGGTGTCCAGTATGGCTTTCACTTTCAGTCCGGCGCGAGTACTGGTTCCGCCAATCAGGTTCACAATCGTTTCATAGTTGACCAGCGGCTTGCCCTTCCAGTTCAGGCTGATGAAGGAGAATAATCTGTGTTCGATCTTGTTCCATTTGCTGGTTCCAGGGGGATAGTGGCAAACTGTGATCGCCATTCCGGTCTCATCGCTTAAGGCTTGCAGATTCAACTTCCACGCGCCCGCGCGACTCCCGTTACTGCCTCCTCCGTCGGCGCAGATGAGCAACCGGCCAGCTTCCCGGTAATGACGCTTCCCGTCCAGCCGCCACCACCGCCGGATACTCTCGACGGCGAACTCGGCTGTGTCGTGTGTCACTCCGACATTGACTACCGCCCGGTTTCGGGCAATGTCATAGGCTCCGTACGGAATCGCCTTTCCTTTGCCCTTCAGCGGGAAGTCGTGTACGGATACCTGATCGGCCATTCCCTTGGGCAACCACCTGCGTCCCCCGTTTTTAAAGGCTCCGACGAGTTCCTTCTTCTTCGTATCGACGGAAATCACTGGATCGCCAACCTTCCGGAAGGCCTTCACCTGCCGGTTCAGGTACCGGAACTGAGCATCGCGATTCTCATGTTGCGGGCCTTCACGTGTCTTCACATTGAGCTGCAGCGTGTACCCCATCTGTTCCAGGCAACGCCCAACGGTGACACTGCTCACCCGGTGTCCCGATCGGGTCAGTTCCTCCGCAATGGTTCGAGTCGCCTTGCTGGTCCATCTCAACGGACTCATCGGATCTCCGGCGGTTGTTTCTTCGACGATGGCCCTCAGCCGGACCAGCAACTCCGGATCGGCCTCCTCTACCTTCTTTCGGCCTCCCCCGGGCCGGCGCACACTTTCCAGGGGAGTGCGGAGTTTCCTGCGGCCGCGCAGCTCACCAAGCCCTTGAGTAATCGTAACCCGGGACATTCCCGTCAGCCGCGATAGATAGCTGATGCCGCCTCGGCCCAGTTGCAGAGCCTTCTCCGCCACGAACAGACGAGACTGATACTCGTTCAGCGTACCCAGGACTCGCATCCAGGCCCTCTCGCTCGCAGCGTCTGAAGCCCGATCACTGGAAGTACCCACTCCTGAAACATAACCTACATTTTCTGTTTTGTACAGGTTATTGTTTAGCAACCCCTTAGCGGCATGTCAGGCGCTCCGGACCGAATGCGGCGACCGTTCCTCGCGGACGGCATGCCGATTGTTCTGATCATTGCGTTCGCCACGTTTCTCTTCCACTGGTATTTCAATAACCGTTACGGATACTTCCGCGACGAATTCGATTACATGTCCTGCGGCGATCGCCTCGCCTGGGGTTACGTGGATCAGCCCCCTCTCATTCCCTTCCTCATTCGTATCTGCCGCGCGGTGCTGGGAGACTCGCTCCGCAGCATTCGTTTCATCCCGGCGCTGGCATCGAGTCTTCTGGTGGTGCAGACGGCGGTCCTCGCCCGGGAACTCGGCGGAAGGCGGTTCGCGCTGCTGCTTGAGCGCGGTCGCAATCGTCGATCGCTCCGCAATATCTTTCCAACGGCGGTCTGCTCGGGACGAACTGCCTCGAACCCAATCTGTGGATGGGTTGCGCCTAGTTTCGCGATTCTCGCCATCAAGCGCAATGATCCGCGAAACTGGCTCTGGTTCGGCGTGGTCGCGGGCCTGGGCATGGAAGAGAAGTACTCGATCGCGCTGTTCGTTGCCGGCATCGTCGTCGGTCTGCTGCTTACCGACGCAACGACGCGTCTTTTTCAATAAGTGGATCTGGCTTGGCGGACTGGCGGCTTTCCTGATTTTCCTGCCCAACCTCCTCTGGAACGTGCACGACACTGGCCATTCGCTGCAATTGATGCGGGACATCAAGCGCGGAAGGCCGCGATGTTGTGCTTCCGCCGATCGAGTATTTCCTTCAGCAGACGATGCTGAGTCAACCCGCTTACCGCGCCCATCTGGATCACAGGCCTGATTGCATTCTTCTCATTCGGCGCGGCTGAAGCCCCTATCGGGCGCTTGGGGTGGAGTTACCTGATCTGCTACGCCGTCTTTTTCTCTCTTCACGGCAAGAATTATTACCTCGCTCCGATTTATCCCATGCTCCTGGCGGCGGGCGCGGTCATGATCGAGGCCGCGATTGAGCCGGCCGCGCTTGCACTTGGATGAAGCCCGCGATTGATCGGGCTGCTGCTGTGCCGAGGCGCCCTTCTGGCCCCGGTGGTCGTGCCGGTTCTTTCGCCGGACCAATTCATCGCCTATATGAAACTACCTGCCATTCAAGCTGCCGGTGATGGAGCACGCCCACGCCGGAGCGGTGTTGCCGCAGTGGTATGCGGACCAGTTCGGATGGGAAGAAATCGTGGCCGAGACGGCGCAGGCGTGGGAGCGGCTGAGTCCGGCCGAGCGCACCGATTGCGGCATCTTCGCGCAGGATTACGGGCAGGCCGGTGCGATCGATTTCCTCGGCCGCCGCTACGGGCTGCCGCCCGCGCTGAGCGGGCATCAGACGTGGTTTCTTTGGGGACCGCGCGGGTATTCGGGGAACTGCCTGATTGTCCTCGACGATCGCCGGGAAGTACTGGAGAAGATGTGGCGCAAGGTGGAATTCGTGGGAACTTCCGCCGACAATCCGTACGCGCTCGAGAAAGAAATTCCGGTTTATATCTGCAGAGGCGCGATGTTTGGCTCGCTGGCGCGGATCTGGCCGACATTGAAGCGCTGGCGGTAATGTCCCCCCGGGGGCCGCGGCCTATAACCTTCGACAACGTCGTAAGCGGGTTCTGTTGACGTTGGTTATACCGGGAAAACCGACCACCGGTAGTATTTTCTCTCGTTTTCCCCGTATTTCGGCGGGATAGCAGCGTGTTTCGATAACCAAACGTAGTTCTCATTGGGGTTACCCCCCCGCTTGAAACAAGTTTGCGGTTCAGCCATTATCGACACGTAAACGCCCACGACAAAGGCAGAACCGATGCCGGAGCGGGGGAGAAAAACGGATTACGACAACGAGGCGGCACTCGTACCGGGGTGCTGAAGGAGGACAGGTCGAATGCCAGCTACGGAAGAATTCACGCGGCGCTTACACATCGATGCGGAGGGGAGCAACTATTGCCCGCGGCAAGCCGAGAGACGGTGCCGCGGGCGCAAACCATTCGGATACCGCGAGGAAGAGGCAGCCATCCTGAAGCGAATGCGGGAGTCTCCGGGCCCGTGGCCTGGGGTTTGATCGCATCGCCGCAACACTGAACGATAAGGGCCTGCCCAGCCGCGACGGCAAGCTTTGGCACGAACTCGTTATCAATCGCATTCTGAGCAGAGAGGCTTAGTATGCCGAAGCGAGCCCAATGGTATGTTTACGCGGTGATGGCGGCGGGCGCTTCGGCGCTCGCCTCGTCCCTTCGAGGCGGCTTTCATGTCTCGAGCCCTCTGCTGTTCGCGGTCTATCTGATTCTGGCCATCCTTGTATCGCCCTTGAAAATGCGCCTGCCGGGCGTTGAAGCCACTTATTCTCTGAACTTTTTCTTCGTCCTTATCGGGCTGTACTACTTCAGTGCGGGTGAAACGGCGATGGTGGGTTGCGCGGCGGTTGTGGCGCAATCCTGTCTGGGTGCAAGGCGGCGGCCACGGCCGCTGCAGCTGGCTTTCAATATGGCCAGCGATTCATTGAGCGTCGCGTGCGCCTTCGCGCTGACGCAGATCGCCCCGCTGCGAGCGGTTGCGGCGGATCGGCCGGCGCTGTTGGCGGCGTCGGCGTTCGTGCAGTTCTCGGTGAATACCTTCGTCATATCCGGGATACTGTCGCTGTTAGAGGGCAGACCGCTGCGCGAGGTCTGCGGGGAGTGGTATGAGTGGAGCCTCCCGGTGTATCTGATTGGCGCGGCGCTGGTGGGATTGCTGCCGGTCGGCGGGCGTATGCTGCATCCCGAGGGATGGATTGTTTTGTTGCCGCTGGCGTATCTGCTGCATTTCTTCTTCACCCTGGCCAAAGCGGCGCGAAATCCGGGCGGAGCGGCGAAATCGGTTTCCGCAGCGCCGGAACTGCCGCGCAAAGGCCGGCTGTACGTGGGCGCGGTGCTGGGGTCGGGCAGCGTGCTGCTGGCGTGAGCGGCAGTCGCGTTCGACTTTCTGGAGCCGGCGCGGTTCGCCGCCTTCCTCGCGCTGGGACTGCTGGTTTCGACGTGGAAAGTGCGGCTGCCGGGCATGCCCGCAACCGTTTCCCCAGGCTTTGTAGTCACTCTTTTCGCTATCGCGGAACTGCCGTTTTCCCAGGCGGTGGTGACGGGCGCGGTGCTGGCGCTGGCGCAGTCGCTCTGGAGAACGGAAGGGCGTCCGTCCGCCGTACAGACTGGATTCAGCGTACTCGCGCTGGCGCTGAGCGCGGGTCTGACGCACTGGGTGGTGAGGAGCGCGCTGCCCGCCGAATGGACGCAACCGGTGCCGGTAACGCTCGCGATTGCGACCGTACTGCTGTTTTCGCTGAACACCGCGATGGTCTCGGCCGCGGTTTGCCTCGCCACGGCGAAGCCTCTGGCGCGGATCTGGCAGAACTGCTGTTTCTCGGCGTTCCATTACTATCTGGCGGGCGCGTGGGTGGCAGGCGTGATGGTCGCGACTTCCCGGGCGGCCGGGTGGATACCTTCGGTGCTGGTACTGCCGATTATGGGGATGGTCTATGTCTCGTATCGCCGGCATGTGGGCAAGGCCGTCAGTGACGGGATAACCTTTGCCAACCTTGCGGAGGAATCAGGCGCTTAAGAGAATGTAATGGAAGTTACTGGTTTAAGGCGGGAGACGGTATGCAACCGAATAAATGGGACAAATTGTATTGCCCGAAGTGCGGATCCGAACGCACGACCATATTTCCGGAGAAAGGCTGGGAGAAGATTCAGAGCCAGCTCGTCGGCCTTCGCAAGTATGGATGTTCGGACTGTAACCATTGTTTTCGCGCCGGTGACCGGCGGCGTTTCAGCCGCGAGGGGCCGCAGGCGCGCAAAATCGTACGGCGCACCATCGACACGAACACCTGATCCGGCCGGGTTGCAGCCGGCCCCCGGAAGGCGCATACTTTGACCATGACGCCCAGTGGTGCGGCCCGGTTCGCGATGATCGGCATGATTCTGGTGACGGTGCTGTTGCTGGCCGGGCTCATACGCGATGTGTCCAGCGTTTTGGACGGGCTGGTTCCAGCCGCAAGACTGCTGGTGTCGGTTATCGAAGTGGTCGCGAGCCTCGGTGTGACGTTATTCTTTTACGTCTTTCAGAAAACCGGGTAAGCCGTTCGCCTTTGGTGCGGATCGGTGGTCATGTGGTACTCGCCGTTACCTGCGTTGTCCAGGAATTCTATGACGACGTCATCGCCGACGGCTTCGATGTGCCGATAGCGCCATTGTTGGTACGGGAAGGTGGACGCCGGTCCGCCGGCCGGATGCGCGTCGATCTCATCGGGCGGGCCAAATGTTATGTAGATGCGGCCGCGGTCCGTCTTCCATCCGGGGATGGCGCCCGCGAAACTGCTCGTTGGCGTAGGCAATGCGCCGGTAGTGCTCTTCCTTAAACTCGTTTTCGGGGGTACCGGGGGTGGGATCGCGGCGCAGCCAGAACTGCTCGACGAACTTCTCGCGTTCTTCATCGGTTTTCAGATTGGCGAAGGCCGCTCGCTCGCGATCCTCGATGATGTAGACAACGTCTTCCCGTACCCACTTCTTCCAGGGTGCGGCAAGCTCTTTTGCAGGCGCAGCGGGGCCGGTGTTGTGGCTTGCCACGCAGTGAGCGCAAACGCGGCCGTGATGACGAGAATGCTGGCCGATAAGACAGGGGCCAGCGCCCCGCGCGTGCTTAACGGCGGATCGAGCAGGCGTCGAATTCGTTTCACGAGATTACCTCCGTTTGCGGCCAGCGCCGCATCGTGCGCGGCCCAGCGGTTCTGTTCGAGAGTGGCCAGCGCGGCGGCGTACTCGGGCGCATTGGCGGTGATCCCGACTACCAGGTCGTCGCAACAATCCTCACGCTCGGCGCGCATCACGCCCGAGATCCACCAGATCGCCGGGTGATAGAAGAGGACGCTTTCGGCCACCGTCTGCAGCAGATTGGCCAGATAATCGCCGCGGAGGATATGCGCCAGTTCGTGCAGCAGGATGGCCTCCACCCGGGCGGCGGCCATTCCGGTCAACATGCCGATCGGGACGAGTATGACCGGACGCACGTGCCCGACGACTACAGGCACAGTCGTGAGACACGATTCGAGCAACCGAACGGGTTGGGACAGCCGCAGGCTTTCGCGAAGCCCGGTGAGACGCCGCTGCCAGGCATCGGGCGCGCAGCAGACCCCGCGCCGTCGGAGGCGGCGGGAGAGAATCCAGCCGGCGGCGCCGCGCAACTGGAAGAAGACCACACCCGCGATCCAGAAAGGCGCCAGCCATGGCAGCACATCGGACAGGGTGAACGGCGGGGCTATCGCGGGTAAGCCGGGACCGGCTTGCGGAGATGCGTTCGGAAGGGCCCGGGCGATCGCCGCCGGAGCCGCGACTTTCTCCGGGAGGAGACCGGCAAGCGTGCTCAGGAATGCCATCAGAATGGCCAGCATGGCGATGGAGGCGCAGGCATAGCGAACCCGCGGGGATCGAGTCAGCCGAAGGGCGGCGAGAAGAAGCAGGGCGAAGACCGCGCCTTCCCACAGCGAGTGGAAGAGAGTCCAGCCGATGGCTTTCGCGAAATGGGTGTGTACCACATGTTCGAGCGCCGTCATCTCGCCTTCCTTTCGTATTCGTCGAGCAGCTTGCGCATTTCCGCAACTTCGGCTTTCGAGGCTCGCCGGGCGGAGAGCGCTCCCTGCATCAGCCGCGCCGCCGATCCACTGAACGCGCGCTGCAGCAGATCGCCGGCCAGTTGCCGCTGGGTAGCTTCGCGCGGGCAGGCGGCTTCATACACGTGCGCGCGCTCTTTCTCGTCCCGGCGGACCAGACCTTTCGCCGCCATGATCTGCAGCAGCTTCAGCACGGTCGTGTACTGCGTCGGCTTACGCCGGGCGACGATTTCGTGGATATCGCGTACGGTAGAAGGCCCGCCGCTCCAGAGAACGGTCAGGATTTCGAGTTCGGCATCAGTGGGCCGGGGCGTGCCGGGCTGCATATACGAATTCACCGATGTCTCCGCCCAGAAGAAGCCCCTGAAGGTCGTGCCGGCGAAGTTGCGCGTAGAATTGCGAACGCTTCGGCGAGGATACAAAATTCAAGTGGATATCAGTGACCCAGCCCAGTCGCATGGCAAGAGTATACCGCAAGGCTAAGTGGGCGGGAGCAGCAAGGCCCCCGTTCTTAGGTACTTCTTCACTTCGCCTGCACACCTTGGTGAAATGCCGATGAATTCACGGCGTAATTCAGCATTTGCGCCAGGATGCGGTCCGCGACGGGGTCCTTATCCAGGTAAGGAAGCAGGTTCATCGAGCAGATCAGAATTTTCCCCTTGCCGAAGGGCAACTCGCCCACCGTCACGGCCACTTCGGGCGGCGCGTTCAGCAAACCGGCGATCATCTTCCCCGGGAAGTTGGTAATTCCCCAGTAGGCAAAGGCGCTCGAGAGGTACTGGTCATAGATGACCGGGGCCGGCAATCCGTCAAAAATGGGATGAGGAGTATTGAACTCCCACCCGCCCCACCAATCGACATTCAAGGGAACCACTTGGGCACTGGCGGGCAGAAGGCGCAGTTGCCGCAACACCTCGGTGACGGTTTCCCCGTGGGCGGGATCGGTGGCCCAAAACAGCACCGTTCTGCCCCGCTCGGAAACTTCCCGCGTCAGCCGCTCGGCCGTCCAAAGGCTCGAGTCATAATCGTGGCCCTCCGGGTTGTAAATCAGCAGAACGGGCTGCCAGGATTCGGAAGGGCTCAAGTTGCCGGGATAGAAAATCGTTTTGGCCTCAAAATACTTGCCCAGCGTGTGGGTGGGATCTTCAACTTGCAGTCCCGTGGCGGGGAGTTTCCAATCGGCCGCGTCTTCGGCCAGGATGGCCTGCTCGCCCGTAAGTACCTTGCCGGCGTCGAAGCGCAGTTCGGCATGAAGCCGGTAATATCCGCTGGGGCCGAGGGGAACGACGCTCGCGTGCACCAGCGGTTGGACGAATTTCAGCGCATCTCCCTCAATTTCGACCTGCGTGTCGGAAACTGTCTGGACCTTCCCGTCCGGCGCCGTCATCCGGAGCAGCAGCCGTGCCGGTCCCCTCATTTGACTTTCGTTGATCAGCGTCGCGTTCACTTCCACCTTGCTCCCCACGTAGGCAACACTGGGAAGAGGCACTAGGGCCAGGTGAACCGGCTCATTGACCCTGGCCAGCATTTCTGGCGGGAAGTTGAAGTCGCGCAGCGTGTCCACAAGTCCCGAGGTCCAATCACCGCCCCAGGGAGTGGTGTAATCGCCTCCTTCCCACGCGGCGGGATGCGATTGCCAGCCATTGATGGCGAGGCCGCTCGCGGCATCGGAGAGACGCAGGGACTCCACCTCGCGGCTGAATCCGCTTCCCTGCTGACGCCCGATGAGCCGGGAAAGCTCACTGGGATCCTTGAAGTATCGTCCCAGGTCATATTGCTCAAAGGTCCGCTGGAGCATCTCCGCCCAGTGCCGCCAATCCGCCTCGTACGAACCCGCGGGGGCATGGGCAAACTTGACGGCCAATCCGGGCAGGTCGCCCAGTGAATCCATGTTCCGGCTTTCACCGTTGTAAAATGCCTCCTCCGGCAGGGGCGCGTGAAACGACGCGTGTTCCAGGGTGAGCACATCACGCCACACCACCGGCCGGTTGGTGACGGTGTGGCCATCGTAGATAAGCCCGTATTCGGTCGCGAAGGGCCGCAACATCACCGTGGACTGCTTTGCCGACGTGTAGGTGACAAATCGCGAGGGGTCTAGCCGATGGGTCTCACGCATCAATTCGTCAATGTAAGGCTTCAGGTGCTGGGGGTCATCCCCCTTGTCGCCAAAAGCCTCATTGGCCATGTTCCACCAGATCAAGGCCGGGTGGTTGCGATCGCGAACGACGAGCCGGTGAAGTTTTTCCAGAAACGCCTGGCGCTCGAAAGCCTCGGCCGGGGATTCGGGCTCGGGTTTACGCTCGCGCGGCGCGCCGCCCGGTTCTTCGTAAATCATCAGGCCCAACCGGTCGGCCGCATCCAGCAGCGCCGGTGTGCAGCAGGTCCGATGGCAGGAGAGGGTGTTCAGCCCCAATCCCTTCGCGGCGCGAACTTCCTTCTCGGCGAGTTCGCGGCTGGGATAAGCCACCGTGTAAGGGTAAAAGCCAAAGTTAATGCTGCTGCGGATCACCACCCGGTGTCCATTCAGGAATAACCGGCCGTCTTTTTCCGTGAAGAACCGGATGCCCAGACGAGTCTCGACCTGGTCCCCGCCGCCCTTTCCCACCAACCGGGTGACGAGGCGATAAAGGTTCGGCACCTCCGGGGACCAGAGTTGGGCGCGGGGGATGCCCAGCGTGAATTCATTCGTCGCCTGGGCACTTGCGGGCACGGACATTTCAGCCCTTCCGGTGGCAACGGGCGCGAGGCCCCCCGGCGCATAGATATAATAGGCTAGTTGAACGCGGCGGGCTTGCGTCCCGGCATTGGCAACTTCCGTGGTCACGCGGAGCGTCTCCAAATCCTCCAGGGGAGCCGCATAAACATTCTGGATGTGGACGGGCGGCGCGATGAGCAGGTCCACGTCCTGCCAGATGCCCCCGAAGTCGTGACTGTCGGGCAGGTGGACATCACCCCAGGGGATGGGATTGAAGTCCATCCACGAAGACCCGCCGCCGGGATTGGTGACGCGGACGGCCAGGAGGTTGTCCTCTCCGTAGCGCGCCTGCCGCGTGATATCAACGAGGAAGGGGGTAAAACCCTCCAGGCTGTAACCCACCAGCCGCCCATTCCAATAAACCTCGGCGCGCAGGCGAACCGCCGCGAACCGGAGCTGGAGGGTCATTCCCCGCGCAGCGGCAGGGATGCGCACCTGGCGCCAGTACCATCCCACCCCGTGGTGATGGGGATAGACCTCATCCCAGGTCGCGGGCACACGATAAGGCTCTCCCTTTTTCAGCATTTCGTCCCACCCGATGGTGGGCGCATGAACGGGAATGTCCGCGAGACTTTGCGGATCGAGAACCAGTTTTTCGTGCTGCCAGTCGGCGCTGGAATCAAACCACAAGTTCCAGGTGCCGTTTAGAGACTGGGAGCGTGGCTGTTGGTCCGCCGGGAAAGCATGACTGGAAGAGGCAAAGAAAATCAGAAAAATAAAGAACAACTTGAGAGCGTTCAGATTATTCCGTAAGCACAACACCATGATGAGTCACCGTATAAAGTTTGCCCTGGTAGTTCAGATTTGAAAGTCGGGCTTTTGGATCGAAATCAGTTAAGCGCGACTTCATCCCTATGCCGCCGTAAAGAGTCAAATCCGCGCCGAAGATGGAGTCAATGACCATGTCGGTGAAGCAGCCCCCCGCCACGATGGCCCAATCGTTTTGATAGGGCAGGTCGTAAGGGCTTTTCATGGCGCCACCCTTTTCGGGGGGAAAGACGCTCTCCACCACGTGGGCCTGCGCATAAGGTCCCTGATTTCCCGACCGCGCCAGCCCTTTCACCCACTCCGCCACGCGCGCCGAGGGGTCGATCTTGTATAAACCTTTCGCCGTCATGGGTGGCCACGCAACATAGGCCCCCAACCAACTGTGGTCCGCACGGACGTCCCAGGTGGCGTCGTTATCGTGCGGGGAGAGCGCATGCATCCACAGCGGGGTATGAAGCTCCGTCCAGAAAAAATTGCTCATCTCCTTTTTCTGGCCGTCGCTGAGGTCTTCAAACATGGCATCAAAGACTGCGAGCAGGTCGTAACAGTGGCGGACTTCCTTGTAGCTTCCATCCGGTTGTCCGCACTTCCACCAGCCTTTGCCCTCCACATAAAGCAGCCGCTTGATCTGTGCGGCCAGATCTTTGGCCTCAGACCGCAATTGGGTGGCCTGGCGCGCGTCGCCCCGGCGCTCGAGCAGCGCTGCCACGAAGCGCATCCCGTATACATTTCCGGCATTGATTCCGGCGACTTCGTGCACCCAGGTGCTGACCACCTCCAGCAGGTTCCGCATCTCCCCATAATCGGCGAGCCCCCCCGCCCGCTTTACCAATGATTTCCAGTAAAGCGCGTGATCGAGCAGGCGCTCGATGACCGGCTTTCCATCCACGACTTTATCGAGCCAGGCAAAATCGCCGGTCACACGCAGGTAAGCGTGCGCCGAGCGGAGAATTCCATAATCGTTCACCGCATATCCGTTCAGGCCCACGCCTTGACCGGTCATGAAATCGGTGGCCACGTGCTGGTGCATGTCCTGGCTGAGCCAGACCTCCAGCAGCGTGCGAAGCACCTTGGGATCAAGCAGCGCCATGCTGAGCGAGGTTAACATCACGTCCCAGATCCAACTGGTGGACGCCCCGTAGGTACAGGTGATGTAAGTAGGGCCGTAGACGGAGGCCGGCGAGACCCTGCGGCAGAAAAGCATTCCCGCAAATCCGTTGTAATAAAGCTTCCAGAGCAGCGGATCGGTAGTGAAGAGCTCGGGCAGATGTCCGGAGAATTCAGAATTTCCCGGCGTGAAGGCTGCACGCATGAGACTGCTGAATCCCCGTTCGTGTTCCTTGTCCATTTCATCGAACCGGCCCTGAACACGGTCATAGATGGCCAGTGCGGCATCCGCGCTTTCGTCGATGGCGTTGAGGTAATGGAACGTATGCGACTCGCCGGGAGCCAGTGAAAACTCATGCACCAACATGCGGCGCTGCTCGATGCGCTGGGGCCGCGGCGAGACACCCTGCACGGACACTGCCTGCCCGTCCTGCGACTCGAACACCACACAGCCGCGTGCTTCATCGGCCGTGATGCGGTTGTTCAAATCGGCATAGCGGTACCACCATTGGTTCTTGTGCGTCATCCTGGCGACGCCCGCCCGCAGGTCGAGACCCAGCGTCCCCTGGCGATGCCGGCCGCTTTCATTTTTCACCACAATCGATTCCGCCACCACGCGCTGCTTGGAGGGCATGAAGGTTTCGGTGGTAAACAGCAACCCTTCCACGCGCGCCTGGCGCCAGATTTTGTGCGGATACCATTTATAGGCGACCTCGCCCGCAGGCGCCGGGTAGTTGGCAAGGATTTGGCCATTCAGGAACAATTCGCAGGTGATGAGATTCCGCGAATTGGGCGGGTCCGGCAGGCCGCAACAAGTAAAGGGCGCGAAGGTAATGGCCTGCATCGCCGAAACTGATTTGTGCGCCTGAAGGAAACCCAGTTCATTCGTAGCCTGGGGAGGATTGAAGTAATCGCGGTAGTGATGAACCAGCGTGTCACTGGCCAGATCGGCGGGCTGGGGAATGCTGGGAAGCTCCGGCGGATGAGACTCCCTGGCGTGAGCCGCTTTGGCGGCGGCTGGAATTTCTGCCCCCGGGCCCGCCGGCGACGCAGCCAGCGGAAGGGTGGTTCCGATTCCCCCCAGCTTCAGGAATGACCTTCGATTGAGCCGACCCGGCAGGGATTCTTCGTCGGGGGAGTGATTTTCTGTACTCACGGTTCGTGGGGCTCGCTTCTGGGCTTCGCTGCTGCGATGCAAATCTCGACCGCGGGTGAGTCTAGTGGCAAGCTGGCCCGTTGTCAACGATGCCCCCGCCGCGATGCCCCCGCCGTCCGTAGCGCCGCATTGCGACGTGGGACGGGCGTCCCGCCCGTGTTGGAGCATGGCCAGGACGGCCACGGCACGCAATCGTGACACGGGCGTCCCGCCCGTGCTCGGGCATGGCCAAGATGGCCATGGCACGTTGTAGCGCCGACCTTGAGGTCGGCACGTGCCGGGCTCAAGCCCGGCGCTACGCCACCGACGCTCCTGATGTCTTGCGGTTACATGGCAACAATGGGACTATGTTGGATTCCGAAACAAGGAGGAAATTGTGAAACAACGCGGAATCTCGAAAAAGGGAGTGGCTTTTCTGTTCGACCTGGACGGCACTTTGATCGACAGCGTATATCAGCATGTGCTGGCATGGCGGGAAGCGCTGGAAGAGACCGGCATTGAGCTTTCTGTCTGGCGGATCCACCGCCGAATCGGGATGAGTGGGGGCCTGTTTATGCACGCGTTGTTTCGCGAGACCGGCCACCACGTAACCAGTGAAGAGGCGGCGCAATTGGTGCGCTTGCACAAGGAAGCGTACCTCCGCCTGAAGAGTCAGGTCCAGCCGCTGCCGGGAGCCCGGGAATTATTGACCTACCTGTCCGAAAAGGGAGTTCCCTGGGCCATCGCCACCAGCGGCCGCCTGGAAACCGCGCAATCGGCGCTCGATGCTCTGGGATTGAAGCGTGGAGCGCCCGTCATTACTCGCGATCAAGTGTCCCGCGCCAAACCCGACCCCGATCTTTTCCTGGCCGCCGCCGCGCGCCTGGGCGTGCCGATTACCGATTCCGTGGTCGTGGGCGATAGTGTGTGGGACCTGCTTGCCGCCCGCCGCTGCCGCGCCCTGGGGGTGGGATTGCTCTCCGGCGGCTATGGCCAGGATGAACTCGAGCGCGCCGGAGCCTACCGGGTTTATCAAGATCCCGCCGACCTCCTGCGCCATCTCGACGAAGTCGGCGTGCGGTCCCAGGACTAGAACGAAAACTTCAGCGCCGCGTGGCTCCGCCCGGGCGGTCCGCGCTCGCCATTCCCGGCCCCGTAGTCGCCGTGCGCCACGGCAGGGCACCCGCTAGCGGGCCGCGCCCATTACGCGTGGACACTGGGCGAACCTCGGCGTAGTATGTGGGCGGATAGATACTGTGAGGTAGGGCTGTTCGGCGCAGATGTGAGCGCATCCACCGCGCCGGATTTACCGCCTCGCATTATAGCCTCGTAGGGAGATGCCTTGTGAAAAAACATATCATCACGGTGAGCTATTGGCTGGGTTTACTCAGCTCTCTTTTCGCCGTGGGTCTGCGGGTATTGAACCTTTTCGGTGTGCTGAGACCCAACATGATTCAGCAGGCCCACACCCTTTGGTACATGACTTTCTATAAGGGAGCGGTTTTGTTCTTCCTGATCGCCATTGCCACGGTAAGTTACGCCTCGGCGTGCGGCGAAAAGACTTAATGGCTTGCGTCCCGCTCGGTACCCTTTATTTGGCGAAAGCCTTCTTCGGCCAGGGTTAATGGGTACAGCGGAGGCAGTAGCGCGGCCAAGGCTGGAAATTGTGACAAAATGCGAAGCCGCGGATCAACACGGATTCGCACGGATTGAAGCATCGAACCGATCCGTGTTGATCCGTGTTGATCCGCCGCTGCCGTTTCACAGCACACCCACTCTTGCATTTTGACTTTTGCATTTTGACTTCCTCTTCCTGCCGCGCGGGGAGAGAAGGTGTCAGATGCCTATCCGACTTTGCCGGTTTATCCCGGCGCTCTACCTGACACTTTTTCCCTCGGGCAGGGTTACGGATTTTGATGGCAAAAGTTAACAAATATTGCCATAGAGCGATATGCTCACGACAAGGAGTGCTTGCCATGCAGAGCATGAACATTTCCCTGCCCGATCCTTTGAAGGATTTTGTGGACGCGCAGATTACCTCCGGCCGCTACAGCAGCGTGAGCGAATATGTTCGCGAGTTGATTCGCGAGGACGAGAAGGGCAAGGCCGAGGCGCGGCTCGAAGCATTGCTTCTGGAGGGATTGTCCAGCCCGGAAACCAAGGTCACCCGGCGGGATTTTGCCAACATCCGAAAGCAGGCCCTGAGCCGCCTCAAGGCGCGCAAGATGGGATGTTAAGATGGGCCAAGTCCATCACCACGCTGCCGCCAAAGGCGATCGAGTCGAACACTTCGTCTATCCGGCGAAAAGCGCTGGCGTGAAGACTGCCGACCGTTTTCTGCTCCTGGCGTACGAGAGTTTTCAAGACTTGGCCCGTCATCCTGCCTTGGGCGTTCGACTGGCGCTCCCCAGAGCGGAGATCGCCGGAATGCGCAAATGGCACGTGAAGGGATTTGAGAAATTCCTGATCTTCTACCGCCCTCGCCCGGATGGCGTTTCCATCGTGCGTGTTTTGCACGCCGCACAAGACTGGTGGGGCATATTGGGTCTTGTATAAGACAAATGCCCTCAGCCCTTGAAAACGCGAATCCGCGGCGGGAGAAAAGGTGTCAGGGGCGGGACCGCTGCAACTTAATGAGTTTTGCAAAATATGGTGACGAATGAACCCCCTCACCCGGCCCGCCCCGGCTGATGAAAGCGCCGGTTGCGGGCCACCCTCGGTCGCCGCGGCGACAGAGGGGCGGGGGTGAGGGGGTCCTTGTCACTCAATCCTGCAACAATCAGTAGAACTGAAGCCTGACAACTGAAGCTCAATGGGCGGCGACGGAGGCGCCGGCGCGCGGCTTGGCCGTTTTCAAGAAGAACATGAGGGGGATCATGGCGATAAACGTCCAGCCGAGCAGCCAGTAGGCATCGACATAAGCGAGCATGTTGGCCTGGCGAATCAGGTTGCCGTAAAGCAATCCCTGCGCCTGAACATGGGCAAGCGTGGCCGTGGAGCCCTGCCCCATGAGCATCTGCTGCGCGCCCTGCGCGGCGCCGCGGTAAGGAGCATCGTAGGGAGTGAGGTGAGCGACCAGCATGGCCTGGTGGACCTGGGCGCGACGAGCCAGAAGCGTGGCCACATTGGCGATGCCCACACTGCCGCCGATATTGCGGGCCAGGTTGATAATGCCGGTGGCGTTGTTCATCTTCTCCTTGGGAATAAAATAGAAGGCCATGACGTTGATGGGAATAAACAGGAATGCGATGCCGATACGCGAAAAGGTCCAGGCGCGGACGGCCGTCCAGAAATCGATTTGCAAGTCGAAATTCGACATGCGCAAGAGGGCAAAACCGGTGAATCCCAGGCCGAACGCCACCAGCCAGCGCGCCTCCATCTTTTGGGTCAGGCGGCCCACAATCGGCAGCGCCAGAATGGTGAAGATGCTCCCTGGAGAAAGCACCAGCCCGCTGAGCAAGGCGGTGTAACCCATAAGGGTTTGCAGCATGAGGGGGAGCAGCACGGTCGAGCCGTAAAGCACGAATCCGAGCATGAACATGGTGAAGGTGGCGATAAGGAAATTCCGGTCCTTCAACATGCGGAAATCCACGATGGGATCTTTGCGCGAGAGTTCCCAGAAGAACGCGCCGATCAGCCCCACCACGGCGACAATGGTGCAGCCGACGATGAAGTTCGAACCAAACCAGTCATCCCTCTCCCCTTTATCAAGGACCACCTGAAGGAAACCCAGCCCCACGCTCAGCAACCCCAGTCCCATGTAATCAATCTTCAATCCGCGCAGGCTTTTGCGGATCAGATAGGGTGGGTCATAGATCAGCAAGGCGGTTAAGATGAGGGAGATCACGCCGACGGGAATGTTGATGAAGAAAATCCATCGCCAGGTGTAGTTGTCGGTAATCCAGCCCCCCAGCGTCGGACCGACCACCGGCGCCACCACCACCCCCATGCCATAAACCGCCATGGCCATGCCCTGCTTTTCCTTGGGGAAACTTTCCACCAGAATGGCCTGCGAAATGGGCTGCAGCGCGCCGCCTCCTGCCCCTTGCAAAATGCGGAAAAACACCAGCAGCCCAAGGCTGGGAGCAATGCCGCAGAGGAAGGAACAAATGGTGAACAGGGCCACGCAAACCATGAAGAAGCGCTTGCGGCCGAAAAGGGATGACAACCAGCCGGTGAGCGGCAGGACGATGGCGTTGGAAACCAGGTAGGAGGTCAGAACCCAGGTGCTTTCATCGACGCCGGCGGAAAGGTCGCCGGCAATGTGCGGCAGCGCCACGTTGGCGACGCTGGTGTCAAGAACCTCCAGGAACGTCGCCAGCATCACCGTCACGGCAATGAGCCAGGGATTGATTTCTCCGTGCTTTCCCTTCGGATTAAAGAAAAGGTCCATGAATATTTTCCGGCGACGCGAGCAAACCACCCAAACCCATTGGATGTTGACGAAGCCTCAAGGGCTCAGCCAGCGCCCTTCGCGGGCTGCCAAATTATTTATAAAATCCCATGTATTTCCGAATGCCCTGAGCTTGCCGAAACAGAACGATCGAACCCTTGTGATCCCCACCGGGGGCAGAGTCGTTCCGCGGGGCCGCACCCAAAGTCGTTGAACTGACCCCTCACCCGGCGGCGCATGGCCGCCACCCTCTCCCCACGGGAGAGAGTAGGGAACACTTTTCCTTCTCCCCTGGGGAGAAGGTGGCCGAGGGACGAGGTCGGATGAGGGGTCTCGTCATATCTACGATATTTGCTCAGAAATCAAGCATTTACGATTTTGCAGCGCAGTTCCGGCACCATTAATGCGCGACCGGATTCCCGGCTTGCGGCCGGGTTTTCTTCATCAAGAACATCAGGGGGATCAAACCCAAAAACGTCAGCCCCATCAACCAGAAGTCATCCACGAAAGCCAGCATCCCGGCGTGCCGCTGCAAAAGTCCATAAGCCATGCCACTGGCCTGCGCCTGCGCATCGGGGTAACTGGAGCCCGCCTGATAAAGGATTCCCGCCGCCCCGCGCACCATCCCCTGGTACGCCGGATCGTAGGGGGTCATGTGGCTGACCAGCATGCCCTGATGGAACTGGGTGCGGCGCGCCAGCAAGGTCACCACGTTGGCAATCCCCATGCTGCCGCCGATGTTTCGCGCCAGGTTGATAATCCCCGTGGCGTTGTTGAATTTTTCTTTGGGGATGAAGTAAAAAGCCATGACGTTGATGGGCACAAAGAGAAAAGCCATTCCCGCCGACTGATAGATGCGCGCCATCATGGCGGTGTTAAAATCGATGTCCAAATTAAACCTTGCCATGTGGAAAAGCGAAGCGGACACGATCACCACGCCGATAATCACCAGCCACCGCGCATCATAATGGGTCACCAGCTTGCCCACGATGGGGAGCATGACGATCACCATGATTCCCCCCGGCGAAAGCACCAGCCCGCTCAGCATCGCCGTATACCCCAGCAGGGTCTGAAGAAAAATGGGTAGCAGCGCCGTGCTGCCATACATGACGAACCCCAGCATGAACATCGTCAAGGTGGCGAGGAAGAAATTCCGGTTCTTCAACAGACGGAAATCCACGATGGGTTCTTTGCGGTGGAGTTCCCAGAGCAGTGCGGCCACCAGCCCGAAGATCGATAGAGCTGCGCATCCCACGATGAAGTGCGACTCAAACCAGTCCTCGCGCTGTCCCTTATCCAGAACGACTTGCAGGAATCCCAGCCCCACACTCAGCAGCCCCAGCCCGATGAAATCGATATGAATCCCATCCTTGAACCCCTTGCGCTTGAGGAAGGACGGGTCAGAAATCAGGAAAAAAGTAAGAATCAGGGAGAATATTCCCACGGGAATGTTGATGAGGAAAATCCATCTCCAGCTATAACTGTCCGTAAGCCAGCCGCCCAGGGTGGGGCCGATCACCGGCGCCAAGACCACGCCCACGCCGAACATGGCCATCGCCATGCCTTGCTTTTCTTTGGGAAAACTCTCCAGCAGGATGGCCTGAGAGATGGGTTGCAACGCGCCCCCTCCCGCGCCTTGCACGATGCGGAAAAACACCAGCCAGGCAAGACTGGGCGCAAGCCCGCAAAGCAGGGAACTGAGGGTGAAAATGGCCACGCAAGTCATATAGAAGCGCTTGCGCCCGAACAGCGAGGAGAACCAACCGGTGAGCGGGAGCACAATGGCGTTCGAAACCAGGTAGGAGGTCAAAACCCAGGTGCTTTCGTCCACGCCGGCGGAAAGGTTGCCGGCGATGTGGGGGAGCGAGACATTGGCCACGCTGGTGTCCAGCACTTCCATGAAGACCGCCAGCATCACCGTGAAGGCGACCAGCCAGGGGTGGGTCTCGCCGTTTTGTCGGGCTCGTGCGAACAGATCCTTCATGACCGGTTTCGATTCCTGGGCGGCGCCTTCTGCCTCCGGGTTGGAGGCGGCGCCCCTGCCATCACGCTAGCGCCTGGCCGGAGCCAATTTGACCCGGGTGCTGTGAAGGGCGGAGAGGATAATGGAAACCACTTCCTTCTCTCCCAGGCACGAGGAAATCATCAAATGGTAGAGATGGCGATTCTGCCAATCCTCGTCATAGTGAGTGCGGACGTAAGCGGCGCGGGTGGCGTCTTCGGCATCCAGCTTCTTTTCCGCCTCCGCCCTGGAAAGCTGCGCATTACGGCTCAGCAGGCGCGCCAGGCGTTCGCCCCGGGGGGCGTAGACAAAAACATGGAAGGCGTCTTCGCGCTGCTGAAGAATGCACTGGCTTCCCCGTCCCACAATTACGCAATCTCCAATATCGGCAGCCTCTTTAATGATCCGGAGAGCCATTTGGGCGGCAATATCCGCATCAAAACGCTCGGGCAGAGGGCCCGAGATGTAACCCCTCCCGCCCGGAGACAGCCAGAAGAGATTCGCCAGCCGGTCGAACCACGGGTCGGGGCGCTCGTCAAATTTCTCCGCCACCTGGGGCTCAATCCTCGCCGCTTCCGCAATTTTTTCCACCAGACAGCGGTCCACCAGTTTCCAACCCAGGCGGCCGGCCAACATCTGAGCGATCCGGCCGCCCCCGCTGCCATACTCGCGCGCTACCGTCACGACGCGGAACATGGAACCTCCTTTTGGGTGCTGGGGGTTGCGTACTGGGGGCTGGGGGCTAGGGACTGGGGGAAAGCCACACCCTGGTCTTTAACACTCTATTCCTGAAACCCAACCCTTGGAGTCCAGCACCCAGAACCCGGCACCTAGTCCCCAGCCCCTATTTCGTGATGATGGTTGCTTCCACGTTCATGCCGGGGCGCAAGATGGCCTTATCCGAGGAATTCGGATCCAGCAAGATCTTGACCGGAATCCGCTGGACCACTTTCACGTAATTGCCCGTGGCATTTTCGGGCGGTAGCAGGCTGAGGCGAGCTCCGGTGGCGCCGGCAATGGAATCCACATAGCCCTTCACCGTCTTGCCGTACATGTCAACGTCGATCTCCGCCTTCTGGCCCGGACGCACCTTGGCGAGCTGGGTCTCTTTGAAATTCGCCGTGATCCAGACGTCATTCAGGGGAATGAGCGTGAAGAGCCCCTGCCCAGGCTGGATGATTTGGCCGGTCTCCACCGATTTCCTGGTGACCACGCCGTCGGTGGGAGCAACGATGGTGGCGTAACTCAACTGCAACTCCGCTGTTTCCAAATCCGCCTGGGCGGCCTGCACGGACGCCAGCGCGGAGGCTTTGTCCGCTTCGCGAATGGGAACCTGCTTGTGGTTGGCCATTGCCTGCGCCACCATGGCGCGCGCCTGCTCCACCTGGGCTTTGGCCGCCAGCATGGACTCGCGGGCAATCTCCGCGCCCTCCTTGGCGGAATTGAGCTTCTCATTGGCGGCTTGAAGCTGGCTGTCGGCCACGCGCGCGGCGGCCAAATAGCCGTCGTATTCCTGCTGGGAGATCTCACCCTTCTCCATCAGGGGTTTCATACGGGCCAGATCCGCCTGGGCACGATCGTTGTTGGCTTGCGCCGCCGCCATGTTGTCGCGGGCATAGGCCAGGTCCGCCGTGGAATCCCGCTCATAGGTGTACTTGGCCTTGTCATAATTGGCTTGGGCGGCGGTCAGTTGGGCATCAGCCCCGGCGGTGGTGCTGTCGGTGGTCTCCTGGGTAAGGGGGACGCCCACCCCCGCGGCTCGCGCGCGGGCTTCCGCCAGCGCCAACGCCGCCTGCGCCTGGTCTACGCGGGCCTGGTAATCGCGCGGATCAACGCGCACCAGCACCTGCCCCTGCTTAACCGCGTCATTGTCATTGATCATCACGGCGGCGACCGTGCCATAAACCTTGCTGGCAATGGGCACCACGTGGCCATCCACCTCGGCGTCGTCCGTGGAGACGCGGTTGTGGTAGTAAACCAGCAAGACCACCACCGCGACGGCCAGCACCGCCCCGGCCAATAGGGCGGCGCCGCGGACCATGGGGTCAGCCCAGCGCGAGGGGTTCTTTTCAGCTTCCTCGGGGCTTAGCGGTTCCCCGCGGCCTAATTCTTTTTCCAGCTCAACAACGTTCGGATCGGTACTCGGCATAGTTTAAACACCTTCACATGGCTTGTAGCGCCGCCCTTCCGGGAGGCGCCGCCCGGGCCAAAGCCCGGCGCTACTTCGCGTAAAGATCTTCAATCTGGCCAATGGCATGTGACAAATCAGCCCTTGACTGGTTGTAATCGTAGAGCGCCGCAATCTGGTTGTCATTGGCGCGCGCCAGGGCGTCCTGCGCACTGACCACTTCAATATTGTTGGCCACGCCCGCCTGAAAACGGTCGCGCGCCTGGGCAACTTCCTCTTCCGCTAACTTCACGCCCAGGTTGGCTACGTCCACTTCGTGCTGTGCCGCGTCCAGTTGCGCCTGCGAGGTCTTCACCTCCAGGGCAATCTGGTTACGCAAGTCGTCCCGCTCCTGCTCCACCTTCTTGAGTTCAAGGCCGGCCTTGACAATCTCGGCGTGAATCCGCCCTCCCGTAAAGAGGGGGACATCCACCGTAACCTGGAAGACATAAGCCGGGATCGAACTGGGAGCCGACAACCCCTGCTCGCCCCAGTTTCCGAGGAAATTAAGCGTGGGCAGGCGCGACTCGCTGGCGCCGCGCCGGGCAAGTTCGGCCATGTGCGCCTGCGCCGCCAAAGCTTTCATTTCCGGGCGGGTCTCGTAGGCCTGCTCGAGACTCTGGTTGGCATCGATCTCCGGCGTCGCATAGAAATTTGGGGTGTCCGCCAGGTCGATTTCCCGTTGCGGGTCCAAATTGAGCAGCCGGGCCAGGCCATAGAGCGCAACCTTCTGCTGGGTCTGGGCCTCCAGGAGGCGCTGCTTCTCATTTTGTAGCTCGACGTTCGAGCGCAAGGTGTCAATGCCCGTGCCCACGCCATGCTTCTGCAAGTCGTTCGCCTGATCATAGAGTGCCTGCGCCAAATCCACGCGCGATTGAGCTGCTTTCAGCGCGGCGCTCGCCCGCATCCCCGCCAGGTACTGCGAAACCACCAGCAATACAATCTGCTCGCGCATGGTGGTTTCCTGGGCCTGACTGGCGTTGATTCCCTGGTGCGCCGCCTGCAACCGCCGCCACAGGGTGAGGTCGAGCAGGGGCATGGATACGATCGGCCCTGCTTGAAAAAACTGGAAGGGGCCCGCGTGCTCGGGAATCCCCGGAAATTTGCTCCCAAACTCCGCATAGAGATTGAACCGGTTGGCGCGATCAAAAACCTCCACTCCGGCTTGCGGGAGCAACGCCGAGCGCGCCACGTCTTTGTCCTGCTGGCTCTCCGCAAAGCTCAAGGTGGCAATCTGTACCCGTGGATTTTCCTTGAGCGCCGTGGCCACCGCGTCACGCAAGGTCAGCCGCAACGGTGCCGCGCTCTGACCGCGCGCCCGGGGGGCCAAAAGCTGGAAAAGGAGGAGAATCATCAACAAGTGGAGTGTTTCGTGCTTCACCTTGTGAGGCCCTTTGTCGGGTTTGGCCGCGGGCTTTTCCGTGCAGATTTCGTCAATCAAAGATTTTGGCATCAGCCCCGATCCCATCAGTTGCGCTCCTTCGCCGGACATCGCGCAGAGCACTTTCTTTCCTGCTGGGTCTACGAAAGTCACGCCGGACAAATCCACCACCAACGTTTTAGTCTTATAGATGTTGGTGGACGTGTGCCAGCAACGCTCAAATTCCTCCACCCAGGGACCGGAAAGTTTGCCCTCCAGCTTGAGTGTGACCTTCCCAGCGTCATCAAATGTGGTAATCCGAAGCATAATGGCCAATCTCCTCAATGGTCAGGTGATGCATATGGCAAGTGCGGGGCCAAATCCTCTGACTCGAGAATTTAATTTAACTCATTATGAATCAATATGATGTGTTTAGAAGTATGGGATGCGGGCAGAAATCCGTAAGTCCTCAATGCCTAAATATCGTCACATGCCCGAATCTAGTCAGCATCTGTGACATTATTAAGGCACTTTAACGGCAGCTTGTCTCGATGCGGTCCAAGGTGTCCGGTGCGCGGGGGTTGGTGAAAACTGACGCCAAAGGACGGACGGCTTCCTAGGCGCGCTTCAATTCGTACACGGTGATCTCCGGCGGGGCGCCAAAGCGGACGGGGGAGAAGATGGTTCCAATACCCCGGTTAACATAGAGTTGGGAGTTATCCTTCTTGAACCAGCCGCGCACGTAGGGGGTGATGAGGCGGGCGGGGGAGAGGCCGGGGGAGATATATTCCAGGGTCACCTGGCCGCCGTGGGTGTGGCCGGCCAGACTCAGGTCGATGCCGAGTTCGGCGGCGCGGTCAAAAGTGTTGGGATTATGGCTGAGGAGGATATTGACGGCGCCGGGCTGCATGAGGGCCTCAACGCCTTCCAGGTAATTTTTCACGACGCCATCGCGCGGCGGGCCGAAGGGCGCCCGGGTCTGGTAATCCACCCCGATTAAGTTCAATTGCTCACCCGCGGATTCAATCGCGGCATTCTGGTGCCGGAGCATCCTGGTTCCGCGCGCGGCGAAGAGCCGGGTGATGGAGTCCTCCACGCCTGCCCAGCGTTCATGATTGCCCAGGCAGCCGAATAAGCCGTAGGGCGCCCTGAGCGCAGAGAGGGTCTCGACCACCGCGGCGGCGGGAGAGGCCTCCCAAGTGACGAAATCGCCGGTCAGCGCCACCAGATCCGGCTCCAACTGATTCACCATCGCCACGTATTTGCGGATTTCCTCAGTCGGCATGAAGGGTCCGATGTGAATGTCCGAAAGCTGGGCGATGCGAAAGCCGTCAAAGGCCTTGGGCAGCCGGGGCAGGATGATGCGCTGGTGGGTGGTCTCAATCTCCGTGCGCTCGTAAAGCATCCCATAGGCGCAGGCGGCGAAGGGTGTGGCGCTGACAGCCACCGCCGTCCGGGCAAGAAAGTGCCGGCGTCCCGGGGAGAGTAAGGCCTCGCGCTCCGGGGGGGAGGCGGGCAGCGCCTTGCGGTATACCCAGTAGGCAGCTCTTCCCAAACGGCTACAGACATAGAATGCGGCAATCGCCACAAACCCGATCAGGGAAGCCAGCGTCCACCAGCGAAAGGGAGCTTGCAATAATGCGGCTTGCAGGGTGAGGCGGGCGGGCTCCGGGACACTCCTTGGCCAGAGCAGATTGAAAGCCAGCAAGACGAGGTAGGCGCCGGTCCCCAAACGTCCCAGCCAACGTCGCAGGGTGAGGCTGCGAACGAATTTTTGAAGAAGCCCGCGCACCTGCCACAACCAGAAAATCTGGCTGGGAATAAACAACAGGAAGGCGAGCACTGTCAGAATGTGTCGAATCATCATTGCACCGAGCCCTGCCGGAAATGAGCCACTCCCATTATACGATGCATACGGCCGTCTGTCTGCTGCCAAGGTGGGGTTGGTTTTGACTCCCCAGGCAACCGACCGGTCAAAATGCACCTTTTCGCTTCAATTTAATTGACTTCACAAAAACTTATAGCTATCATTAAAAGTTCTTTGAATACCTATTAAACATCTCCGAGGAGCCCCATGCAATTGATGCCGTTTCAGATAGGCGACAAAGTTGTCTATCCCAACCAAGGTGTGGGCATTGTTGAACAAATCTCAACTCGCAATCTTACCGGACAGCCGGAAATGTTTTACTTGCTGAAACTTGGATCCACCAGCATGCGGGTGATGGTGCCCCTGGGCAGCGTCGCCAACGTGGGGCTGCGCCGGGTGACCAAGAACAGCGAAATCAGCAGCATACTGGATTACCTGCAAAAGGGCCGATGCAAGTCGGCGGGCGACTGGAAAGGGAGGTTTAAGGAAAACTCCGAAAAGATGCGGAGCGGCTCCCTGATGCAAGTTGCGGAAGTGCTGAAGACGCTGATCATTCTGAACCAGGCCAAACCTCTCTCCTTCCGGGAGAAGAAGATGCTTGACCGCTCCTGGCAACTTTTGGTGGATGAGGTTGCTGTGGCGCGCGGACAGGCGAAAGAGGCGGTGGAAGCGCTCCTGGTAAAATCCCTGTCCAAGGTCAATCTGAAAGCGCCGCTCCCGACGTAGGGACTCGGGACTCGGGACTCGGGACTCGGGACTCGGGACTCGGGACTCGGGACTCGGGACTCGGGACTCGGGACTCGGGACTCGGGACTCGGGACTCGGGACTCGGGACTCGGGACTCGGGACTCGGGACTCGGGACTCGGGACTCGGGACTCGGGACTCGGGACTCGGGACTCGGGACTCGGGACTCGGGACTCGGGACTCGGGACTCGGGACTCGGGACTCGGGACTTTGAATCCTTGATTCATAATTAAGGGTTCGGCGCAAGCTCAATTTCTCTTCCTGTGCGCTCCGTCTGAACCTAAACCAAATTCCATCCGCTCACCTTTTCTTGATTTCCTGCTCACCCATCCTTATGCAAATATCCATATTCCGAATTCCGAATTCCGCATCCCGAACCCCGAACTCCGAATTCCGAATCCCGAACTCCGAATTCCGAATCCCGAGCCCCTAAAACGTTTTCCACAAGATTTTGTCGGTACTTAACATCAAACCACTATATGTTGTGCTTTTCCTCTTGACAAACCGAACGGACGCGGTAAGATTCCTTCCGCTCGGTTTGTCAAGAACGAAAAGCACAAACCAGCCGTTGCGGTGCCGGATTCGGCTCTGAGGGGGGCTTAACCGGCAGCGGGGCACGCGATCATAGAGCAAGATCATCCGCTGTGACCAGGCCGCACCAGCGAAAACTTATGTTGGGATAATCCCACAATCTCTTGGGAGGCGTATTATGTCGGAGCGGGAAGCAGTGTCGTCTGAAATCAAGTCCCGGGTCCCCGGTGCGGAGACTACCGTCAAGCGTGGCATCATGATCAAAAGATTATTCACCAAGGCAGGCGTACAACCCTTCGAGGAGATCGAATGGGAGGTGCGCACAGCTTCCATTCAGAACGAGAAGGGCAAAACCATTTTTGAACAGCGCAATGTGGAAGTGCCCAAAGACTGGTCGCAGACGGCCACCAACATCGTGGCGTCGAAATACTTTCCACGGCAAGCTGACGACGCCGGACCGCGAGTCAAGCGTGCGGCAACTCATCAGCCGCGTGGCCGACACCATCGCCCAGTGGGGTGTGGAGGGCGGATACTTCCGCAGTGAGGACGACGCCAAGGCCTTTCACGACGAGTTGACGCACATCCTGGTCCGCCAGAAGGCGGCCTTCAATTCGCCCGTGTGGTTCAATTGCGGCCTTTGGCACAAATACCACCGCAGTTCGGCGGGGAGCGGCTGGTACTATGATCCGGCCACGGGGGGCATCAAGAAAGAGACCGAGGCCTACCGCCACCCGCAGTGCTCCGCCTGCTTCATTAACGCCGTTCAGGATAACCTCGAGAGCATCCTGACCCTGGCCAAAACGGAAGGGATGCTCTTCAAATGGGGTTCGGGAACGGGCACCAACCTCTCGCCTCTCCGGTCGTCCGTGGAGTCGCTGTCGGGCGGTGGTGTGGCGTCGGGCCCCCTATCGTTCATGAAAGGCTATGACGCCTTTGCGGGGGTCATCAAGTCCGGGGGCAAAACGCGCCGCGCCGCCAAGATGGTCATCCTGAATGCCGACCATCCCGACATTGGCGAATTCATCCAATGCAAGGCCAAGGAAGAGCGCAAGGCCTGGACTCTGGTGGATGCCGGCTACGATGCCTCCATCGATGGCGAGGCGTACAGCTCCATCTTCTTTCAGAATGCCAACAATAGCGTGCGCGTGAGCGACGAATTCATGAAAGCCGTGGTGGAGGACAAGGACTGGGTGACGCGCCACATCAGCACGGGCGAGGTGGCCAAGGTTTACCGCGCCCGCGACTTGATGAAGATGATGGCCGATGCCGCGTGGCAGTGCGGCGATCCCGGCATCCAGTTTGACACCACCATCAACAAGTGGCACACCTCGAAGGCCACAGCGCCCATCAATGCCTCCAACCCCTGCAGCGAGTACATGTTTCTGGATGATTCGGCCTGCAACCTGGCGTCCTTGAACCTGATGAAATTCCTCACTCCCGACGGCAAATTTGACGTGGAATCCTTCAAGCACGCCGTGGACATCCTGATTACCGCGCAGGAAATTCTGGTGGACAACGCCAGCTACCCGACGGAACGGATTGCCAAGAATTCGCACGACTTCCGTCCGCTGGGACTCGGCTATGCCAACCTGGGGGCGCTGCTGATGGCCAATGGTTTGCCCTACGATTCCGACAACGGGCGCGACTTCGCCGCCGCCATCACCGCTTTAATGCATGGCGAGGCTTACCTCCAGTCATCGCGCATTGCGGCGGAACTCGCCCCCTGCGAGGGCTTCCCCATCAATCGCGACTCCTTCCTGGGGGTGATTTCCATGCACCGCCAGGCGCTTCAACACATCAACTCGCGCAACGTTCCTGAAAATATGTGGGAGGCGGCCAAAAAGACCTGGGATGAATGCCTGGGAAGCGGCATGAAGTACGGCTACCGCAACGCGCAGGTGACGGTGCTGGCGCCCACCGGGACAATCGGCTTCATGATGGATTGCGACACCACGGGCGTGGAGCCGGATCTGGCCCTGGTGAAGTACAAGAAGATGGTGGGCGGAGGGCTGATCAAGATTGTCAACAACGTGGTGCCCGCGGCCCTTCTCAAACTCGGATATACGGACCAGGAAGCCTCTGAAATCGTCAATTACATTGACCAGCACGGCACCATCGAGGGCGCGCCCCACCTGAAGGTGGAGCACCTGCCAGTGTTTGACTGCGCGCTGACCCCGGAGAAAGGCAAGCGCTCCATTCACTACATGGGCCACGTGCGCATGATGGCCGCCGTGCAGCCGTTCCTTTCCGGCGCCATTTCCAAGACCGTGAACATGCCGGGAGAGGCAACGGCTGAGGACATCGCCGGTGTTTACACCGAGGGCTGGCGCTTGGGATTGAAGTCCATTGCCATCTACCGCGACGGCTCCAAGCGCTCGCAACCCATGAACACTTCCGACGCGAAACCGAAGAAGGAGGCGAGCGCCGTGAGTCAGAAGCCGGAAGCCGGCAAAGAGGTCAAGGCGGACGCCGAGCGGCACGCCTATCGCCGCAAACTGGCGGACGAGCGCCATGCGATTACTCATAAATTCTCGGTAGGGCAGCACGAGGGCTACCTGACCGTGGGCCTGTACGAGAACGGTCAGCCGGGCGAAATTTTTATCACCATGGCCAAGGAGGGCTCCACGGTTTCGGGCCTGATGGATTCCTTTGCCACCGCCGTCTCCCTGGCCTTGCAGTATGGCGTGCCGCTCAAAGTGCTTTGCGATAAGTTCAGCCACACGCGCTTTGAGCCCAGCGGCTGGAGCCCCAATCCGGAAATCCGCTACGCCAAGTCGGTGATGGACTACATCTTCCGGTGGCTGGCGATTAAATTCCTGCCCCGCGATGCGCAGCCCCGCGAAGACGCCAGCATCCAGTCGCTGAATGGGAAGGAAGCCGAAAAAGCCACGGAGTTGGCGAGCCAGTTCACACGCGCCACCACCGAGGCGCCGCCCCAGGGCGGATACAATACCTCCATGACTCAGGGAGGCTTGGCGGGCGTCAACCAAAGCGACGATGCCCCCAGTTGCGCCGACTGCGGGGCCATCATGGTCCGCAACGGGGCCTGCTATAAGTGCCTGAATTGCGGCTCGACCAGCGGGTGCTCGTAGGAGAGCAGTAGGCAGTAGGCGGAAGGCAGTAGGCAGGAAAGCGTCGGCGGGTCTGGGTGGCCCGGAATCAAGGGTCGAGGAGAATTGAGGGTTGGCAGCGGCCTTGCTCATTGAAGGTTTCAGTGCAGATGAGTTGATAGATTGGTGCGGGGAAAACGGCCTAAGCCATTCTAAATACAGCCCCCATGGTTGGTAAGTGAGGCAGGGGCCGGCGCGACTACAATGCAAAATCTTCGTACTTCCATGAGATTCTTGCATTGTGGCTGCTGTACGGACTCGACTGCCCCGCAGTGAAGAGACAATGGTTGAAGGTTGGCGACCAATTTTAACTGTTAGCTGTGAGCTGCCGGCAGTCAGCTATCGTGATGGAGGTGATTTTGAGCGCCGTTAAAACACCTGAACGGATCGTTCTGAACGTGCCTGACGCTTTGCACGCGATCTGCTCCACGGGCAAAGGGCGTTGCTGGTTCTGCGATCTGCCGCTGCCCCGCGTGCAGGAAGCCCTGCATACGGGTTGGGATGTGCGGCGCATTGAGGGCGAACCGGTCGCCAGCATCATCTTGCTTTGCCCGCAATGCCGGCTCAACCCTGAGGAAGTGGAGATTCCCGTGCGGTCGATGGCCGCCAGTTTGTAGTTCCCACCTGCCAAGCCTCCCCCTGGAAGGACGCCGGAGGCAAGGGGATTGATTTCCCTATCTCTCGAAATTCCATTCACCGCGGAGGCGCGGAGGTTTGAAAACTCATCGCTTCTTCTCTCGGTCTCCGCGCCTCGGCGGTGATAAGATTCTTTCCGAGTATTCAGTGAGGAGGAGTGATGAAGGTTATCGATCCAGTTTGCAGGATGACGATTGACTCAACAAAAGCTGCCGCCACCAGCGAATACAAGGGCGAGACGATATACTTCTGTGCCCAGGGCTGCAAAGCCAAGTTCGACGCCGCCCCGGAAAAGTATGCCGCAAATAGGGCCCTTCGCGTTTAAGGAACCAGCGTGCGGGCTTCAGCAACGGGCCGGGTCGCGCGAAGGGTTGAACGAGAGCATGATTGGGCCCGAATCGATCGGGTTTCCGATTCGCAAGGGGGAATGCGTTCGGTGTGGATCCTGGCTGAGGCGCGGGGCGCGAAGGTGGAGGGCGCATGAAAGATGTTGGGGTAGTACGCCGCCGGCAATACTGTGCGCTTTGCGGCCAACAGATGTTTGAGTTCTTCCGTTCGCCGGACGGCCACTTCGGACTTCTGGATGACGTGGAGGCAGAAGCCTCGGCGCGCGGACCCGAGGTGCGCTGCCCGACCTGCGGGGCGCGCTACCGCCTGCTCGAACGTGTGGACGCCGCGGGGCAATTAGTGGCACGATGTTGAAGTTGCCAGACTTCAGTTATCAATCGTCAGTTATCAGTGAGAGCTTTGACGCACTGCCGTGATGTTACTGGTCACTTACAACTGAAAACTGATGACTGAAAACTGATAACTATTGAATGTATTGCCGGTATAACTATCACTCCCGAGAGGATACTTCCATGGAACACCGACAATGGTTGCCTTTGCTGAAGGCCGGACGAGTTGGCCTGGGGTGGCTGATCCTGCTACTCAGTCTTAGTTTCACGGCATGGTGTCAAACGGCGCAGCCCGCACCGCCCCAGCCTGAAACCGTGCAGCCTGAGCCGTCAGAGGAGTCCCTGGCGTCACTGCCCCTGCCCCCGCCGCAGAGTGTGGTGGTCAAGGGACGGCGGATCGTTTACTACGAAGCGGGGAAGGGAAGCGTGGTGATTCTCATCCACGGCCTGGGCGCGGACTCGCATCACTGGGCCCTCAACATAGGCCCCTTGGCGGAAAATTTCCGGGTGATTGCGCTGGACCAGATCGGCTATGGCAAGTCGGAAAAGCCGGTGATGCGCTACACGGTCGGGAACTTTGCGGATTACCTCCATGGGTTTATGGTTGCGTTGAATATTCCCAAGGCCAGCCTGGTGGGGAACTCGCTGGGCGGCTGGGTGGCGGTGGACTTTTCCATCCGGCACCCGGAGATGGTGGAGAAGCTGGTGCTGGTGGATGCGGCGGGATTGCATCCCACTACCCCGTTGAAGAAGCCGGCGGGCGGATGGAAGGAGCTGACGCCGTTCAACACGCGCTGGTTTTTTGACCTCATGGCGGCCAATAAAGCATGGGCCACCGCGGACCTGGGACCTCAATCCTATGAGCGCCACGTGAAGAACGGCGACAGTTACACCGTGGCCAGCAGCATGGCGGAAATGGTCACCGGGCGGGAGTTTGAAGACAAGAAACTGGACAAGGTAAAGGCTCCCACCCTGATTATCTGGGGGCGCGATGATATGTTGATTCCCCTGAAAATGGGAGAGCATTTCAACAAAGGGATTGCGGGTTCGCAGATGATCGTGATCGATGGTACCGGGCACATTCCCATGGTGGGCAAGCCCGCAGAGTTCAACACTGCGGTGATCAAGTTTCTTTCCTGATGTTGAGGTTATCAGTTTTCAGGCCAAGGTTATCAGTCATCAGTCGTCGGCTATCAGTAAAGGCATGGACCTGACTACGGAATACTGAGGACTGATAACTGAGGACTGATGACTACTTGAAGTAATACCGCTTTAGCTATCGCCTCTGAAAGGATACTTCCATGGAAAAACGACGATATTTGCCTATGCGGAACGCCGGACGCCTTGGGCTGGGGTGGCTGATCCTGCTGGTCAGCCTTGGTTCCACGACTTGGTGTCAAACGGCGCAGACTTCGCCGCCCCAACCTGAAAGCAATCCGAATGAGACGCAGGAAGAACTCGTGCAGTCGCTGCCGTTGCCCCCGCAGCAGGAGGTGCAGGTCAAGGGACGGCGGATCGTATACCACGAAGCAGGGAAGGGAAGCGTGGTCATTCTCATCCACGGCCTGGGTGCGGACTCGCATAACTGGGGCGCCAACATCGGCCCCCTTGCCGCAAATTTCCGGGTGATTGCGCTGGACCAGATTGGCTATGGCCAGTCGGAAAAGCCCATGATGCGTTATACGGTCGAGACCTTTACGGATTACCTGCATGACTTCATGGTGGCGCTGAACATCCCCAAGGCGAGCCTGGTCGGCAACTCGCTGGGCGGCTGGGTGGCGCTGGACTTTGCCATCCGCCACCCGGAAATGGTGGAGAAGCTGGTGCTGGTGGATGCGGCGGGATTGCACCCCATCATTCCTTTGAAGCTTCCCGAGGGCGGATGGAAAACCCTGACGCCGTTCAACACGCGCTGGTTTTTTGACCTCATGGCGGCCAATAAAGAATGGGCAACCGCGGATCTGGGGCTTCTATCCTATGAAACCCACGAGAAGAAAGGCGACAACTACACCGTAGCCAGCAGCGTGGCGGAAATGGGCACCGGACAGGAGTTTGAAGACAAGAAGCTGGACAAGGTGAAGGCTCCCACCCTGATCATCTGGGGGCGTGATGACACGTTGATTCCGATGAAAATGGGAAAGGAATTCAACGAGGGTATTGCGGGATCGCAGATGATCGTAATCGATGGCGCTGGGCACGTTTCCATGATGGACAAGCCCGACGAGTTCAACGCCGCGGTGATCAAGTTTCTTTTATGAGGGTAAGGAAAAGCCATACAACTACCGGACCGATCCGTGCCGCACAGGGTCCCTGCTTGATAATCCGGAATCAGATGAGGCACTATAAGTAGAACAGAGGTTCACCAAATTGCGGGCGGCATGGCAAACACTCAGGATACTGGCGCCGGTATTTTTACTGACATGGCTTGCGCTGTCGCCGCGCCTCGTCAGGGGAACTGACAAGCCCGATTTCAAGCCCGGTTACAACTTTTACTCTCCCCAGGAGGATGCGCAGTTGGGGAAGGAATCCGCTGCGCAAGTTGACCAGCAATTGCCCCTGCTGACCGACGAACAGGCCTTGAGGTATCTCAACGGGTTGGGAAAAAGGCTGGCGGCGTTTGCGCCCAACAACCAACCGGCGTACGCCTGGCAGTTCAGAATGATCAACAGCGCGGAGATCAATGCCTTCGCTTTGCCGGGCGGCTACATATATGTGAATCGGGGGGTATTTGACGCGGCCGATAACGAAGCCCAACTGGCCGGAGTGCTTGCCCACGAGACGGGCCACGTGGTGATGCGCCACGGCACCCACATTGCCTCGCAAGCCGTGCTGGCGCAGGGATTCATGGCAATTTTCGGCAGCATCCTCGGCCAGAGCGACAGCCTGTCCAGTCAAATGGCGCAATTGGGTTTGGGTCTGGGGGTGGATTCGCTGATGCTCAAGAACTCCCGTACGGCGGAAACTCAGGCCGATGAGGTGGGCACTTACATCTTGTATCAGGCCGGATATGATCCCCGTTCCATGGTGCAGTTCTTCCAGATCATTGCCCGGAAGTATCCCCAGCGCACGGCACAGTTCTTTTCGGACCATCCTAATCCGGAGAACCGCATTAAGGATGTGGATGCGGAGATTGCCCATCTGGGCCCGTCCCGGGGGGGAAAGACGGACAGCCCGGAATTCGAAGGGGTCAAGCAGGATCTGGCGGCAATCGTTCCGCCGCCCCAGCCGCGAGGTATACCAACCATCGAAGCCAAGAGGAAACCGCCGCCCCTGCCGTCCGCGAATCTGATTCATTACGACGGACTCAAGTTCAGCCTTGATTACCCGGACAACTGGCAGGTGCAGCGCGAAGAGGACAGCGTGCTGCTGTTTCCACAAGGGGGTATGGTAACGGGCGGCGAGGGAGAAACCGCGCAGGCGTACGGCACGGCGATCAGCCTCTATGCGCCCCAGCAGGGGAATTGGGGGCTCGTGGATGCAACCCAGGAGTTGATTGAGGCGATGCGGCGGTCCAATCCGCAATTGCAGGTTTTGCAGCAAACCGGTATGAACCTGCGCGGGAACCCGGCCGTCAGCACCCTCTTGCAGAATGATTCCCCGATTCAGGGACAGAGGGAAACCGACCATCTGGTGACCGTCCGCCAGGGTGACTCCGTGTTGACTTTCATTTTCATCGCTCCCGCCAGCGCTTTGGAATCCTACGCTCCGACTTTCGCAAAGATGTTGCAAAGCATAGAATTAGGCCACTAGGAATATGCCTGCAGGCTGACTTGCCCGGTGGTGGGAACAACCCCCAATTTGCGCCGTTTGCCCCAGGATTTCGCGGGCATTACCAAGCGCACATGGGCGCCCCGAAGCTAACTCTTTGAAATCAAGATAGATAGTTGGGCATGTCGGCCTTCCAAATGGCAGTTGCCATGCAGGAAGGAGGGTCGAAATGGCAGAATCCACAAATTTGATAAAGTCCTCACGCCTACCCGACACTTCCAGCCAAGTGGTTCGCCACCGGTGGTTGGACCTGCTTGATCTGAGTTACTCCTCCCGGCGAGTAACCCAACAGGAGATTGAACCCGGCGTCCATGCCATCGTCATCCCCACAGCCTGCCGGAAGGAAGTTGACCAAAATCTGCTGGAGGTCGAAATCCGCATGGCATCGGGCCAGGTTCCCGGTATGGCGCGGGGCGTGCGATTGGCGCTCGAGCGAGTCGGCGAATTTGCCCTGACCTTGCCGGCGGATTATCGCGGCTGGATGGGTGCGTGGGGCAAGGATGTTGCCGCGGGTGAAACGCAGGTTGCGGTCTTTGTCGACCTTGCCTACCTGGAGGCCGCGCTTCTCGCCCGCCTTTGGGACCATGGAGTGCTGGTGGAGTTCGGCTCCCCCCTGGCTTTCTTCCGGCGCGGGGCGCTGACCGATTATGCCAACATTTACGAAGCCGTGGCGGCGATGGTGGCCGAAGGCCGATCACTCGCGGACACGGCCGACCACTTGGCCATGGAAATCCTGAATCGCCTACAGCTTTACGCGAATGCTTATCTCCAGCTTTCTTCTCTTTATGTTCAGGCGGCGTGGCGAATTGATCGCGACAATTTTGTGATCAAAATTCCAGGCTCCTCCCTCTCCCTGGTTTTGCAGTACTGGCAGTTGCGGGGAGACAGTGCCGTGGAGCAGAAAATTCTGCTCGACTGGCGCGGGCGCATTGAGAAATTGCTGCAACAGGCGGTTTCCGAAGTTGATAACCCTTTCCCCAAATCCTTCGCAGCTTGATCCACCGATTACTCAGATTGCACAGGTTTAGAAGAGAATGAAAAATCACGAAGGGGCAGCCGGAGAAGCGGCGCGTTGTCGTCCCGAACATTTGCCTGACAAGGTTAATTTTCAGTTGAGCCGTGGTCCTTGGTTCTTTTTGATCGCCCCTGCCTTGCCTATTCTGTGAAATCTGCGTAATCTGTGGGTGCAGTGGCAAAAACCAAAAGCAAAACGATGATGTTAGCCGGCGTGTGTGTGGCGATTTTGCTTGCCCCGGTCGCGATATCGCTGGGACAGGCCCCTGGGGAGGTCCCCGGACTGGGTCAAGGTCCTGCACCGCCGCCGCTTCACATTCCCAAATTGAGTGGTCCCAAACAAGAACGGCCCGAGCCGGAAGCTCCCACAGAGGGACCTGTCTATGTGTTGCTCTGGTTCAACACGGAAGATTACATCGTCCCGCAAAGCGATGACGCCGCCAAACGTCTGGCGGTGTTCCTGACACAGGAGGGAATTCCCGCAACCTTTAAGGTGGTGGGTGCAAAGGCGCGTGTGCTCATGCAGCGCCAGCGTCAGGATGTGATCACCGCGCTCACCCAGCATGATATCGGCTATTTATCGAATACGCACAGTCAACATCCCACGGTGGCCGAGTATGAATCCAACCTGGGCTGGGAAACCGGCGTGGAGGAGTTCGCCCGCCGCGAACGCCCGGGCTTTGATGATGTCGCGCATGTTTTCAGAAAGCCTCCCGTGGCCTATGGGCAGCCCGGGTTGTCCTGGGCGCCGCAAGCCTTTCCCGCGCTGCAAAAGTGGGGCGTGCATGTTTATCTGGGCGAAGGCAAGCAGGTGGGATTACGCGGCCGGCCCTTCTGGTATGGAGGCTTGCTGAACATCTTTAACACGCGGGAGGGCGAGTTCCTGCGGCCTGACGCAAACTGGTCCAACCTGGACATGGCCAAAGCGCGATTTCAGGATACCTACCTTACCCTCACCTCGCGAAAGGCGGGGGGTGTGATCAGCGTCTATTTCCAGCCCGGCGAGTTTGTGGACCAGCAGCCCTGGAATGAAGTGAATTTTCGGAACGGGGCGAATCCGCTGCCTGCTCAATGGACTTTGCCGGCCCTGAAGACACCTGCGGATACAGAGAGGGCATTTCAATACTTTGAAGGGCTAGCGCATTTCCTGAAGTCGTTCCCGCGAGTGCAATTCCTTTCGGCTTCGGGGGCGGCGGAGAGGTTTCGCGATCGCGCGCAAACGCATGTCTTCTCCAACCAGGAAGTGGCGGCCATTGCCGGCCAGGTGGATGCGGAAGTAACATTTCAAGAGGGTGATAATTTCAATTTGAGCGCGAGTGAAGTCTTTTATCTGGTTAATAAATTTCTGGTGGGAGTCGTCCAGCGCGCGGGGAACGAGCCCCTGCTATTGAACAACACTCCATATGGTCCGTCGTCGCCGCCGGAGGGGATGACCGCCAAATTGACGGCGCCCTGGGGGCAGGTGGCGCGCACGGTGCTGGATATCCAGGATAATCTCGATAAAACGGGGCGAATTCCCAGCGCCGTCTGGATCGGCAGTCAATCGATTTCGCCCGAAAGTTATTTGGTGGGGATAGCCCAGGCCGCCCAAAGCATTGTGGATAAAGCAGAAATTCCCGATACAATCAGCTTTTCCCCAGCGCGGCTGGCGGCGGCGGATTATGTTGCCGACGATTCCCCCGATCTGTGGGACTGGTCGATCTTCCCCAAAGGTTTTCATGCCCCGAAGCTCATGTCGCTTGCCAAGCTTCAGGCGTGGACCTTGAAGCCCGCTTCGAAATAGTCGGCACATCAACCGATTTTCCAGAACCAAAAGATGACCTGGGAGTGTTTCGCGAATGATAGCCGTTTGCGCGCGATCATGTTGGGAAAGCCCGGCGGGACGGTTTCCCGGCATTGTGACAGTATGTTTTCATCGGCATTACAGATTTATGGATGGCCTATTCCGTTTTTCATATTTTGGCATTCTCCCATCCATCTAAGTGGCAACTTCTCCCCTTAAATCAATAGTTTACATTTCGAACGAGTTTGGCGCTCGGCTTGCCAGCAGTTCACTCTGAAGGGACAGTACCCAATTTTCAATATCTCACTGAAAAGTTTCTTTTAAATGTGCCCTGCACTTTCCCGCAGCGGCAGATAAGTTGATGAATTTAAGAACTCTTCTTGACTTTTCAGTGAAGCGCTGGACGGTTCGAAACCTTTTTCCGGGGAGGGACCATGCAGATACCTTCGCTCAAGAAATCCTCTTTCGAGGGACTGGGACTCGTTTTGTTTGCCCTTCTGGCATCGACCCTACTCTGCCCAAGCCTAGCGCGGGCGCAGAATTCCGTAATAACCGGCACGGTGGCCGACCCAAGTGGCGCGGTTATCCCGGGGGCGGCGGTGAAGCTGCACAACATCAAGACCGGAGTTGACCAGACCGCGCAGACCAACCCTGCCGGGGTTTATCGAATTGAGACGGTCCCGGGCGTTTACGACATCTCGGTGGAGAAGGCGGGTTTCAAAGTCTCCAAATTCACCGCCATCACCCTCACGGTTGAACAGATTCAGACCCTCAATGCTTCCCTGGAAGTCGGTTCCACCACGCAAACGATTGAAGTCAACGGCCAAAGCGTGGCGCCGATCGACCTTGAGAACGGGCAGATCAGCAATATTGTGGACCAGACCCGCATTACTGAACTGCCGCTGATTACGCGCGATCCTTATTCACTAGCCCAAATGAGCCCGGGAATAATTGAGACCGATGCGGATGGTGGATTTTCGGCCAACGGCACGCGCGACCGAAACAACAATTTCCTGCTCGATGGCGTCAATAACAATGACTCTGATGTGCCCGGAAACCCCTACGGTTTGAACTCCCTCAACCCCGATTCCGCCCAGGAATTCCGGGTAATCACCAACAACTTCAATGCCGAGTACGGACGCAACAACGGCGCCATCATCGACGTCATCACCAAGAGCGGCACCAATGCCATCCATGGCGATGCCTACTGGTTCGGACGTTATGACGTCACGGGCGCCCGCGACTTTTTCAACCATGAGCCTGACACGCCCAAGAATCCTTACATTCGCAATATCTTTGGCGCCTCGGCGGGCGGCCCCATCCGCAAGGATAAGACCTTCTGGTTCGTCAATTACGAGGGCAACCGTTGGATCACCTCGTTGACCGATGTCAGCAGTGTGCCCAATGCCGCCTTCCGCACGGGCGTATTTAATGCCATCGACCCCGTCACCGGCGCCTCGGTACCCATTGATGTCAGCACGCCCACTTCGCCCAACAACGGCATCGGCTTTGCGCTCGACCCCACCGTCCAAAAGATCCTGGCGCTTTACCCGTTTCCCAATGGGCCGGCCATCGACAGCGCCGAAGGCTACTACTTCTTCCCCAGCCCCGACCGGTACCGGTCCGACACCTTCACCGGCAAAATCGACGATCGCATCGGCCAGAAGAACTTTCTGACCGGGCGCTACGCTTTCTCCTTCCTCACCGATCCCGCCATCGGCGATTCGAATTTTCTCCCCCAACCTGGGTGGGTACGGCACCACCCAGCGCTCCCAGGGCTTGTCCTTTGGTTGGACCTCCACCCTGCGCTCCAACCTGGTGAACGAATTGAAGATTGGCGGCAACCGCACCCACGACCCGTTCTTTTGCAATGGGACGAGCGTTTTTGATAGTTTCGGCGAACTGGACCCTTACGGCCGCGGCGCGGACTATGGCCTTAGCGATCCCTTTGGAGCGGGACCCTCAGGCTTTGGCTGCCAGGTTCTTGGCGATCTCGACATGGAGTCGCGCAGCACCGGCACCTACCAGATCATCGACAGCCTGGCCTGGGTTAAGGGCACTCATTCCATGAAGTTTGGGTGGGAGGGTCGCGACGTTTACTCGAATTCATATGATGACTTTGGTACCCGCACCGCCCTCTCCTTCGCTCCAGAGTACGATTTTGGTGCTGGGGTGTTGCAGAACATCTCGGACCCCAACGTCCTCGATAGTCCCACCTTGAACGACGAGGTGGCCATGCTGCTGGGGTTTGTGAGCTCGCAAAGCCAGAGCCAATTTTTCAACAAGTCGAGCAACCGCACCGCTGACGATCTGCGCGGTTTCCGCCAGAAGGAATTGGCGTTTTACGGCCAGGACGCCTGGAAGATTAGACCCAATCTGACCTTTAATCTCGGCTTGCGCTGGGAATACTATGGCGTGCCCTATGAGGTTCAAAACAATTTCTCCAACTTCTTCGGAAATGCCAGTGGAGAGGCGCCCTTTACCTTCAGTATTGTGGGGCCCGGGGAAGCCCACGGATTCTGGAACAGCGAATTGAACGATTTTGAGCCGCGCGTAGGATTTGCCTGGGATCCGTTCAAGACCGGCAAGACTTCCGTGCGCGGCGCTTTCGGCCTTTTCCACGACCGCGCCTATGGCAACCTCTTCGAGGACGCGCGTGGGAATCCCCCCTTCACCGAGACCTTTGGAATCTATCCGGAAGCGCCTTTGACCGGCCTGCCCGCGCCGCCGACCGTCCCCACCACACCCACAGTGGATGATTTCAACCCGGCGACCGGATTGGGAGGTTTCACCTTCCCGGACTTGTTTGATCCGAATTTCAAAACCCCCTTCAGCGAAAATTGGAATTTCGGCATCCAGAGGCAGATCACCGACTCCCTGACCATCGACGTCAATTACGTGGGCGTGCGCGGCCTGCGCTTGTTCCGCGTGGTGGACGGCAACCCCCCGCAGCCCAATTTGCTGGCGGCGTTGGAAGCCTATTGCAAGACTCCGGGTAATGCTTACGGGTGCGTGGATACTCCCACCGAGTCGACCCTGACCGGCTACGCTCTCTGGGTTGGATACGAATACGGCCTTCTGCCCTTTGACGCAGTCAACAATACCGCGTTTGAAGACCCGAGCGGCACTCCCGGGGCCGACCTGAACAAGTCGATTGCCGAATCCTACTACAACGGGCTTCAGGTAAACGTCATGCAAAGGCTATCGCATGGCGTGCAAATCCAGGCAGCTTATACCTGGTCGCATGCCGATGACGGCGCTTCCGACCCCCTGGTGCCCACCACCGGAAACCGTTCCCTTCCCCGCAACTCATTCAATCTGAAGGATGAATACGGAAACTCCGATGATGACGTGCGGCAGAACCTGGTGCTCAACTTTGTGTATGAACCCAACCTGGGGCGCGGGCGCGGCCATTTGAACGAGGGCGCTTTCGGTAGGGTTATGGAGGGCTGGGTGCTCAGCGGCATCGGCACGTTCCAGGACGGCTTGCCCTTTGACATTTTTGGCGACGTGGAGAGCCAGCACACCGGCCTCTCCGACCGCGCGGAAATTGTGGGCCCCGCCGCCATCCCCGCCAACCACCCCACCGTGGAAACGGGACCGCCCTTGAGCGCCTTCGCGGAACCCACTTATGATAACGCCTCCAACCTCGCCCGCAACCGTTTCTACGGTCCGGGAATCAACAACTGGAACGTGGCGCTCTTGAAGAATCAGGCCATCAACGACCGCATCAAACTGCAAATGCGCTTCGAGTTCTACAACCTCTTCAACCGCGTGCAGTTTGGCCAGCCGGATAACTTCATCGGCGATATTGGAACCTTTGGCACCTCCTCCACCCAGGTCGGCCAGCCGGACGGCACCACCGGAGCCCGGCAAATCCAGTTCGCGTTGAAACTGTTGTTCTAGCGTGGTGTCCCGCGTGATATTTGACAATGGCATATTGCACGGACCCCTTCACCCCCCGGCCCCTCTGTCGCCGCGGCGACCGAGGGGAGGGTTGATTTTACTGCCCTCGCCCCCTTGGGGGAGAGGGTGGCTCGGCGAGGCGTTTTCATCAGCCGAGGCGAGGCGGGTGAGGGGGTCCCGCCCGTTGTAAACTCTAACATGGGACACCACACTAGCCGGTATGGTGCGGACCCCCGAACCCCGGGGGTCCGCGCTCGAACCCCCAACTCCTAACCCCAAATCCCAAATCCCTAACCCCTATACTTTCATTTTCTATAACCCAATGGCGCAATTCTACGCATTCTCATATTGTGAACGTGTTGCAAATTGCAATCACTTTAATTAATTGTTTATTTTCAGTTAATTGTAGCCATGGCCGATTTCCGTGAGTTTGGCTTCATTTTTGCGGACAGTGAAAAGTTGACTTGGCTCAAGTATTGTTCCAGCTATGTGGGCGAAGGAAGTGCTCGGCTGGTGATTTACAATTTCTCATCCTTGCCAGCCAACGTAGATAATTTCAATTTAATAAGGTCCTTTTGAGGCGTAAGCGGTCCTTCTGAAACCTGGGGAAGTCCCATTCTTTTTTTGCGGAGGAGTTAGCATGCGCATCCACCCAGTTTACAAGGTATTGGTTCTAGCTGTTGCAGTTGGAATGCTGGCGATTGGCCAGGCAAAGGCTGATGAGCTTTACGGAAAAATCACGGGCGTAGTTACCGACCCTTCGAGCGCAGTGGTCGCTGGCGCCACGATAACCGCCACGAACGTGGGAACGGGAGTTTCCACGACGGTCACGTCGGGTCCAAGCGGCGATTTTGAGTTCCTGCAGCTTATCGCGCCGGGAACTTACAAGGTTTCCTGCCGCCAGAGTGGCTTTAAGCTCTATGAGGTTCAAGGCATCCAACTTCAGCTCAACCAGCCCTACGCGCTGAACATCAAACTGGAATTGGGCGCGGTGGCGCAACTCGTTTCGGTGGAGGCGGTCGCTGCCCAGATCAACACCACCAGCATGGAACTCGGCAACACCATCACCAGCACAACGATCCAGGACATGCCCCTGGTGGGGAGAAACTGGATCCAACTCCAGCAGATTCAACCGGGCGTAACCGGAGCTTCTGACCGTTTGGGGACCGGCTCGATGGGCACGAACTTTGCCACCAACGGTGCCGAGACCCAGCAGAACTCCTTCTATGTGAATGGCGTTGACACCTCGGATATCGCGCTCAATCAGGCCGCGGTCATCCCCAGCCCGGACGCCATTGCGGAATTCCACATGGTCACCAGCACTATCAACCCGGAATACGGGCGCAACTCCGGGGCCATCTTAAACGCGGTGATCAAGAATGGAACCAACGCACTCCACGGCGACGGGTTTGAGTTCTATCGCGATACTTTCCTGGATGCTCGCAACTTCTTCCAGACGACTACCTCGCCATTCCAGCAGAACCAGTTTGGCGGCACCATTGGCGGGCCCATTTGGATCCCCAAAGTTTACAACGGCAAAGACAAGTCGTTCTTTTTCTTCTCCTACCAGGGCACACGAAACGTTGTTCCTCAGGCCTATGCTGCCCCCACGGTGTATACCTCCCAAGAGCGGCAAGGGGACTTTTCCGACTTGGCCCCCTTCTACACCGGGGCCGGAGGCGCCAACCCTGAGCCGGCCGGCTCGCCGTGCGGCACGAGTTACAGCGGACCCTTCGGGCCCAATCCCCTGGCGGCGAACATCGGGACGGCCACGGCGGGCACTCCTTATTGCGTTGCATTTCCTACCGGAGTCCTTCCCACTACCGGTTTGAATTCCCTTGCGACTAAGCTGATGAATCAGTTTGTGCCCATGTCGAATGCACCGAACAACCAATATCAATTCAATCCGTCAATCCCGGGGGTTCTTGACCAGTACATTACCCGGATTGATCACACCTTCAGCCCGCATGATTCCATTTGGGGCTACAATTTTTGGGAGCGGGATCTGACCACCTCGACTTTGCCTTTCGTCGGCGCCGATCTTCCCGGTTTTGAGGAGTCGGACGGCGACCATTCGCAGCAGTGGGCCATGGCTTGGAACCACGTTTTCAGCGGCACCACCCTGAATGAGGCGAGGTTTGGGTATTTCCGATTTAATTTTGTGTCAGTGAACCCCGTCGACCCCCTCAACCCTACCTCTTACGGGTTTACGGGGATCACCCCCCAACTTCCCAACTTAGCCTCCATTCCAACGATCGGTGTGACCGGGCTATTCACGCTGGGCTTCAGCGAGTTCGGGCCCCAGCCCCGTTTGGAAAACACCTATCAGTTCATTGACAATTTCTCCAAGATCATCGGGCGGCACACCCTCAAGTTCGGATTTACCATGGCGCGCTACCAGGTTTACAATCCTTTTGACGAGTTTCTCGCCGGGGCATTTACCTTTGGGGGAACGGGAACATTCTCGTCCGGCGCGCCGGGGGCGGATTTCCTGTTAGGTCAACCGGATAGCTTTGTTCAAGCCAACGGCGCCATCATTGACGCTCGTTCCCGAGAGTACTATTTTTATGGCCAGGATGAGTTCAAACTGCGGCCCAATCTGACCATCACGTTTGGGGCGGGCTGGGACATTGAAACGCCTTACCTGAACCTCTACTATGCCGGGAAAGACGTCAATGCCTTCCGGCAGGGTCAGCAATCGACGGTGTACCCCAACGCGCCTACGGGCGTCCTGTGGCCCGGCGATGCCGGAATCAACAGCGCGGGTGGAGTCAATACCCCCTTGCACGACATCGCTCCCCGCCTGGGATTTGCCTGGAGCCCGGGCGGTTCGAAAAACTGGAGCGTCCACGCTGGCGTGGGCATATATTACAACCGAACGGAAGAAGAACTTGCCCTGCAAAACCTCTCGACACCTCCGTTTTCAGCATTCGGATTCGGAGCTGCCTCCGCAGGGGGAAGTCCCGGCTTTGCCAACCCCTATGCAGGGTGGTGCCCGGGAACACCCCCAACCCCCTGCTCCTCCCCGAACCCATTCCCCTATACGCCGCAATTTGGCGCCGGCACCAGCTTCGCTGGTTTGGAGCCCCTGGCGATCAGCACGCTTAGCCCTCACTTCGCGGCCCCACGGTCAGGGAACTACAACCTGACCATCGAGCGGCAGTTGGGGACCAGCACCACGCTATCCGTTGCGTATGTTGGAAACGTGGGGCGCCACCTGGAAGAAGATTATGAGACCAACCCGGCGGGGAGCGCCGCAGGCAATCCGGCCGCCGCAGCATTGGGTTGCACCCAATCGAATCTGGGCAGTTGTGCGCCGACGACCTTCCGCTATAACCCTTTGACCACGGGCTTGGCCACCATCGCCCAGCAGGCGACGGATGCCAACTCGAACTACAATTCGTTGCAGATTTCGATCAATAAGCGGGTTAGCCATGGGCTAGGGCTCCTCGCTAGCTATACCTGGTCGCGTTTCTTTGACGAGAACTCCACGGCGGACAACCAGGATGGTTTCATCCCGCCCGGGGTAAGCCCCTTTGGTGGGATGTACGCCCCGTCGGATAATGACGCACCCCAGCGGCTGGTGCTGAGCTACGAGTACACCCTGCCGTTCTATCATTTGGCCCACTTTGCCCGCCGGTTGACGGATGACTGGAAAATCGTGGGAATTACCACCTTCCAGTCCGGCAACCCTGTCCGTCTTGCCGACACCTCAGCCCCTTCGGACACCTGCTGGGGGGCTGAAGAGGTCATCGACGCTATTTGCTGGGACCGCCCCGCCGTCGTGAGTGGCCAGCCGCTGGCAAAAGGCAATCCCCGCACCTACACACTTAACGGGGTGTCGAATTATTATTTCAATCCCGCTGCCTACCAGCATTTAGCCGCCGGTTCAACTGCCGGGGAGATCGGCCGCAATCCGTTCTATGGCCCCGGTATCAATAACTTCGATATGTCGTTGCTCAAGGATATTCACATTACGGAGAGTAAATTTATCGAATTGCGGTTCGAGACCTACAACACCTTCAACCATACCCAGTTCCCCACTTTCTCCTATCAGCCCAATAACGACATCGGGAGCGTGGTCTCGGACATCAACGATCCTCGGTTTGGAACGGTCATCTCGGCGAACTCCGGTCGAGTTATCCAAATCGCCGGCAAGATTTACTTCTGAGGTCGTAGCGCCGACCTTGAGGTCGGCGCCTTTGGAGTTGACAATCCCTGATCTGCAAAGCGCCCCGGTCATCCCGGGGCGCTTTTTTTTCGAGCCTCACTCTATTAAGGGCAACCTGCGCGGTGGCAAACAATCAAAAGTCAGGAAACAATAGAGGGAATACCGTGGAAGGTCAACGCGGCCAGAACCCCAAATTCCACCTATGGCTTGGAACCGCCCTGCAACTCATAAAGGAACTTCTTGACCGTGGCATCGCGGCGGGCAAGATCCTCGCCCTTTTTTTGCCTGGCGGCCTCCTGCAGGCCGAACTGTTGCTGCGCCAACTGATAGAGCCCCAAGTGTTTATAGACTTGGGCGAGGCGATAGTGATTCTCCGCGGAATCGGGCTGGAGCCGCACGCAGGTTTCCATCTGCGGACGTGCCTCCTTCCACTCCTCCGTCCACTCTAACGCTTTTCCCAGTTGGCAGTTCGCGATGGGGTCCTTCGATGAGAGTTTCACGGCTCCGGCCAGACGCCGGTGGATCTCTTCCGATTGCGACTTGTCTGCCGCATCATAGGCTTGGCGAAGCAGGAGGGCGCCGCAATAGGTGGCAGCTAAGCCATCATGCGGATTGGAATCAGCGCGCTGGCAGATGGGTGTGCTCGCAGCGGCACTCACTTCCCCCGGCTGGGCCAGTTGAGTGATACCCAGGTAATTGAGAGCCAAGTCGGAGTCGCGATCCAATTGCACGGCTTGGATCAATGCCTGGCTTGCATCATCGTACCGCTCCAGGAAGAAGTAGGTCATTCCCAGCGCTACGCGCACTCGAACCGAATCCGGGAAGAGCCCGGCGGCTTGTTGATAAACCACCAGGGCCGGCTCATAGCTCTGGTGCTTCAGCAGTTCCGCGCCGAAGGACAATCGGTATCTTTCGTCATTGGGGGCAAGGGCTACAGCCCGTTGGTAACTCTGCGCCGCCGCAACATAGTCCGCCCGCGCTTCCTGGATGTCACCTTTTAGATCTTCGAGCTCCGCCGAGTCGCTGAGGAGACTGGTTCGTTCGACGGTGGCAAGGGCGGCATCCCACTGCTGCGCGCGGTACTGTTCCACAGCAAGGTCAAAGAGGGTGTCAACCTGGTCAGGCGCGAGGGCCGCCGCGGCCTGGAACTCGGAGGCGGCTTCCTTATGAAGTCCGCCGTCCGCGAGTATTCTTCCCAACTCAAGGTGCAAAGGTAATTCCTCTTCCGCAGGGAGGGGGATTGCGCCGAGGGTTTGGAGTGTGGCCGTGGGATCCTGCTTCAACGCAAGCTGGGCCTGAAGTAACGACACACCCGCAAGAGGATTCGGATGGGATGCGAATACGGGCTGAAGCAGGGAAGCGGCGCGTCTCCAGTTCTTCGCTCGGGACTCAGCAATTCCCGTGGAGAGGATCAGGCCGGTGTTTTGCGGCGCCACTTGCAAAGCCTCTTCCATGTCGTGGGCGGCAGAGGGCGCGTCGCCGTTACCCGAGTCAATCGAGGCCTTCAGGCTTTCATAAGCAATCCGCTGCTCGGTGAGATGGGGGGGATGCACGGGTCGTAAGGCGGCCGCGGCCTCCCTATACCGATGCAGCCTGGCCAAAGCGATCGCCCACTGAAAATGCGCCGCCTCGTTCTGCCCGGACGCTGCGGCCTTGCGGAGCAGGGGTTCGGCCTCCTGGGACTTCATTTGCTGGTTGTAAAGAGAGCCGAGCGCCAGTAGCGCAGCAGGGTCCTCAGGATGGATTCGCAGCGCGGCGGTGAATTCCTCCTCGGCGCGGGCAGGTTGATGGGCAATTTGATACGCCTCCCCCAGGGTTAGGCGCGCCTGGAAATCGGAGGGATCCGACTGGACCTTTTCTTCCAACAGAGAAATAGCCACTCCAGTATTCCCCGCTCGCAGGGCTTCCCTGGCGCGGGAGACGGTGTCACTCTCCAGCGCAGTTTCTTGGGATGGGTGTGCATTCAGTCCATACGCAAACGACTGGTTAGGCAGGCAGTCAGCCATTAAGAGCGCGGGGAACAAGCACACCAGGAGATGCATGCGCATAGGCAATTCAGCAGTTTGACAATTCCTAAACGTGAAACATCTGCGGCCGGGTGGGCGACTGAGACCCAGCGCCAAGACTTGACATGCGCTCAAGGACGCACGTCATCTCAACTTTGACCCTCACAATCTTAACAGATCATGCCCTTAGGTCCCACGTATTACGGTTAAATGGGAATGAGGAGACGATAATTTGTCCATTTACAGAATTGTGAATATGGTATTACGTAGAATCGGCTGATGGATGGAAAATCTGGACGTAACATGCTCATTTTCAGTCAAATAAAACCTCATAAAGGTTCCACCTATGGCACCTGCCTTGCTCAGATTTTGACGTTGGATTTTTCTGCTTAGTCCCATTACCACCAAGATCAAGACAAGATTAAGACTCGACATCATAATAGGGGGTTACCTCAATGCTGAAGTGGACCCGACATAGCTGGCAAGTCCTTATCCTGTTCGTGATTTGCGCTGTGAGCGTGGGAGTGCGGTCGGCTTACTCCCAGGCGACCATATCCACAGGAGACATCGTGGGCACCGTCACCGACCAGAGCGGCGCCATCGTGCCGAACGCCAAGGTTACCATCACTAACAAATCCACTGGGCGGCAGATCAACTTGACGGCGAACGGGTCAGGGCTTTATACCTCCGGCCCCTTGACTCCCGGTGAGTACACCGTGCGCGTCGAGGCGTCGGGTTTCTCGGCGACGGAGACCAGCCTGACCGTGCAGGTAAACAACACCTCCAATGGGAACGTTTCCCTGCGCGTGGGCTCGACGACCACGACGGTGGAGGTGCAGGCGGTGGGGGTCCAGGTGAATACCGAGCAAGCCACCGTGCAGGGGGTCATCACCACGTCCCAGATCGAAAGCCTGCCCATCAGCGGCCGCAACTTCCTGCAACTCGCCCAGCTTGAACCGGGCGTGCAGATCCAGGATGGCGCCGCCTTTGACCCCACCAAGAACGGCTATTCCTCGATTTCCTTTGGCGGCCGGTTCGGGCGCACGGCCCGCATCGAGGTGGACGGCGGCGACATCAGCGATGAGAACGTGGGCACCACCACGATGAACATCCCCGCCAGCGCCATTCAGGAATTTCAGATTGAGCAGTCCTCGCTGGATTTGTCCAGCGGGATGACCTCCTCCGGCGCCGTCAATATTTCCACCCGCTCGGGCAGCAACGGCTACCACGGCGAGGCATTCTATGACGGGCGCTCGCACGACCTGGCGGCCCGCGTGGGTCCGGAAGACCTTTTCTTCCGCCGCGAGCAATTCGGGGGAAATTTTGGCGGCCCTATCAAGAAAGACAAGCTGTTCTTCTTCCTGGATTGGGAGCGCTCGCGGCAGGACTATTTGGCGCCCATCCAACTGGGGGGAGACTTCACGGGTCTTTCCAGCGCAATTAATCAGCCCTTTAAAGAGCACGACGTGTTCGGCCGCATGGATTGGCAGGCTACCGACAAACTCAAAATTTTCTATCGTTATACCTATAACATCAACAGCAACTCGGTTCCGTACATTCCCGATACTTTTCAGCCGTTCCTGAACCGCGACCACGCGCAGGATCATCTGGCTGGCTTCGATCTGACCACTGGAAACTTCACCCACAGCTTCCGCTTTGAATTCCTCCGCTTCGCCAATGCGATTTCGGATGCGGTGACCGGAACGAGCATCTTCGATCCCGCCCCGGGAATCGAACTGGCCATCGGCGGCGACCCCTTTTGCCTCACCGCCGGCGCCGACCCCTTCTGCTCGGGCATCAACTTTCTGGCCCCCCAGGTCACTCAGCAGCATGATCTCGAGTTCAAGTATGACGGCAGCACGATCAAGGGCAAGCACATGATTCGCTACGGGATGGAAGTGAACCGCATCCTGGGCGGCGGCCTCGCGGCGTTCCTGGCTCTGGCCCCGGCGGTCGGCAACAATTATGCCGCTTCGGATATCACTTCGGCATCCACCGGGCCCTTTGCCGGCGGAGCCGCCAACCCGCTCAATTATCCCGTGGATAGCGTGTTTCTAGGCAATGGCCAGGGATTTGATACGTCCATTCCGCAGTTCGGTTATCCCGCCGGCGGGCAATTTGACACGCGCTTTTCCTGGTACTTCGGCGACAACTGGAAGATTCGGCCCAACCTCAACGTCAGCCTGGGAGTCCACTACATCCGCGACACTGGCCGCAGCGACTCCCAATTGCCCGCCATCTCAATCCTCAACCAGTTCGGATCGGGTCTGGGCAATCAAGTCCACCAGCCCAATATGAATTTTGCGCCGGAGATTGGAATCGCATGGGATCCCACCAAGAGTGGCAAGACGGTGATCCGCGTGGGCGGAGGAATTTATTACGAGAATACGGTATGGAACAACGTGCTGTTTGACGCTCCGGCGCGCCTCCCGACCGGCCTTTTCTGGGGGTACGAACCCACCTGCCCGGGCGCCAGCTACTGCGGTCAGCCCATCGGGTCCGTGTATAGCCAAATTATTACCGCCCAGCAGCAGTACCAGGCGGCAACTGTGGCCGCGGGACCGGCGAGTAACGGCGACTACATCGGGAACACTCTCAGCGACGGCGAGGGCATTGGCACCAACTTGTTCGCGCCCAACTTCCGCACGCCTTATTCCATCCAGCTCAATGGCGGTTTTCAGCACGAGTTTCGACCGGGAACCGTCTTGAGCGTTGATTATGTCCGGAACAGGGGTCTCCACTATCTTTTGTACTATGACACCAACCATGTGGGGGCGGCCCGCTATCTGGATAAGGGCGCCGCGGCGGGCGCTATCAGTACCACCCTTGCCAATTGTGGCGTTGCGACCATCGGAGCGGCCATCGGCAACTGCCCTACCGATCCTCTTGGACCCGCGGACCCTAACTACGCCACCTACGTACCACGCCCCGCCAGCATTACGGATTTTGCCACCAATGGCCTCGACTCAGGCGCTGCCTACGCCTTCGGATATCCCGCCTCTTTGCTGGGGCTTCCGCCCGCCGCCTTCCCGGGCATAAACTCGAACCTGGGCCAGAATGAAATGCTCGCGCCCATCGGGCACTCGACCTACAACGGGCTGGATATCTCATTCAAACAGCAGGTAAAGAACCCCATGCCGGGCGTAAAAGGCCTCAATCTCCAGGCTTCGTATTCACTCTCCCGCCTTGATTCGATGGCCACCGACCAGGACTTCGGCGGAGGCGTTACGGACTTTGACAATTACAACTATTATTACGGGCCGAGCGCCCTCGACCGAACCAACCAGTTCTCCTTTGGCGGGGTGGCCCGCATCGTGAAGGGGCTCCAGTTGAGCCTGATCGTCCACGCTGATAGTCCGCTGTCCACAACCCTGACGGTCCCGCCGGGAGCCCAACGGCTGCCCACCACCGCGCAAATCTTCCAATCCGATCTGGACGGCGACGGCACCACGGGAGACGTTCTGCCCGGCACCAACATCGGATCCTTCGGACGGGGCGTGAATGGCAAGAATATCAACACCTACATCAACTCCTACAATGCCAAGTATGCCGGGCAGATTACCCCCGCCGGGCAAGCTCTGGTCAGCGCTGGCCTGTTCAGCGCAACGCAATTGCAACAATTGGGTGCGGTGGCTCCCACCATCGCCAACGCTCCAATCGGGCAGGTGGGCATGGGCGGATTGTTTTACGGCGATCTGGGCGTGACTTACATCGCCAAGATCCATGAGTCCATTACCATCCAACCCAGCCTGACCTTCTACAACGTCACCAACTCGCAAAACTTTGATCAATACCCCAATATTCTGAGCGGGATCCTTCAGCAGGAAGGCGCTCCGTTCAACGGGTTCCGCCAATAACACGACTTACGGCCAGCGCACCACTCACGTGACGCTGGGCTCCGGCGTTTACGGCCAGGGCGGCCCGCGGGTTATTGAGTTTGGGCTGAAGATCACATTCTAACGGTTTCCTCCGAACCACAAAAAATCCGGCCCGCGTCGCAAGGCACGGGCCGGATGAACTCTCAAGAAAATCCGAAGCGTAGCGCGTCCCCCGCTGTTGGGGTCCGCGGCTCTTCACCGGCCATAATCACAAATTTTGATTCTGTTTACCCCTGAAGGACTTCCTGCACGCGGCTGAGGAGGAGTGATGGCATCAAGGGATGGCCTTCCAGGGATTGCCCGACGGCAATCTTCAGGTTGGGGTGTTTCTCCTCGGCGGCAGCGATCAGTTTGGGCAAATCGCGGCGCAGGTGAAGGCCCACCGTCAGGAAAAAGGGAATGATGATGAGGCGCTCAAGACCGGCCGCGGCAGCGAGCGCGACCCCACCGGGAAGGTCGGGCTGCCCGCCATCCAGAAAGGCGGCGCGCACGTAGCCGTAGGGCCCGGCGGACTCAATCTTCTCCGCCAAGTCGCGCACCCCGCGATTAGCCTCCTCCACCGGGCTGCCATGGGCGAAGAGAAGTACTCCCGTCTTCATGTCACGGTTTGGCATGTTCTTCCACAGATTAAGCAGATTTCGCAGATTAGGCAAGGCGACTGCGCAAACTTCACCGCCGAGGCGCTGAGAAAAAGCTTCCTGCTTTCGAACTCAGCGCCTCGGCGGTGAAAAGAATCTCAGCTCTCCATGGCTTCGCCGGCGGGAAGGAAAATGGCCGCTGCGCCATAGATTCCCACATTGGTGCGCAGCTTGGCGGGCAATACGGGTGTGCTGGCCGCGAAGCCGTTGATGGTGTGGCTGGGTATGGTGGCCCTGATCTTATTAAATAAGGGCTTGCCAATATGGGTAAGACCGCCGCCAATCACAATGGCGTCGGGGTCAAACGCGCTGATCATCCCCGCCAGCCAGATTCCGAGGTAAAAGCCCGTTTCCTCGATAATGGCCTTGGCTACTTTATCGCCCTGGCTCGCCGCCTGCTGGATCAATTCCGGCGAAATCAGCTCGGAATGGCCATGCGTCAGTTCGCGCAGGACGCTGGGGCGGTCATGTTCCTGTTCCAGCAGCACGCGCGCCCGCCGCGCCATGGCCGGGCCGGCCGCCAACGCCTCAATGCAGCCATAGGTTCCGCAGCCGCAGCGGTAGGGGCTGCGATAATCAATGGAAACGTGCCCGCCTTCGCCGGCAATGCCGTTCTTGCCGTGGTAAATTTTCCCGTCGATGATGACTCCGGTTCCGATCCCGGTGCTAGCGGTTACGTAGAAGACGTCTTTAAAGCCCACGGCGCTGCCGAACAGGACCTCGGCCAATCCCGCGGCGTTGGCGTCATTTTCCAGCTTGGCGGGCAGGCCGAATTCCTTCTCCACCAGTTTGACCAGTTCGATGTCCCGCCAGCCGGGCAGATTGGGCGGGTTGATGACCATGCCCGTCTTGGGATTAAGCGGGCCGGGCGCGCACATGCCGATGCCCCCCACGTTTTCCTTTCCCCCGGCGGCGCGCAGCAGGCGCCGGATCAAGTGGGTAATTTGGGCAAAACTCTTTTCAAAGCCCTTGTCGGCGTGCGTAGGGACCACCTGCGCGTCGCTCAGTTTCCCTTGCCGCGTTACCAGTCCTCCCGCCACTTTGGTGCCACCCACATCAATGCCGATAATGAACTTCTTCATAAGCTGCGATCTCCCTTCGCAAGAAACCTGATGCCCTCAACCCTTCCGCCCGTGCGCCTGTCAGTGCTCGGAGTGATTTCAAGCCCCCAAGACGGGCGCGGTCGAAAGGGCAAAGTATAACGCAAGGTCCAGGGTTTCAGGTAATCGGAAAAAGGGTGATTCTCTATAGCTTGCCTAATCAGTGAAATCTGCGTAATCTGTGGATTATGTCTCGACGCCGTGGTGCACGCTTGATTCCGTTCCCGCCCGCCGACGTGGCGATTCCGGACAAGCTGTATTTTCGCATGGGTGAAGTTAGCGAACTGACGCGCACCAAGGATTTTGTGCTGCGCTATTGGGAAACCGAGTTCCCCTTGCTGCGGCCGGTGAAGGGCAAGTCAGGACACCGGATGTATCGGCGCAAGGATGTGGAACTGATCTTCGAGATCCGCCGCCTGCTGTATGAAAAGGGGTTCACGATCGAGGGGGCGCGGCGGCATTTGACGGGCGCCGGCAACAATCCCGCGGAGCAGACGTCCATGTTTCAATCTCCCGTGGACAGGAAGGAACTCCGGGCCATCCGGCAGGAATTGCAGTCGATATTGACAATGCTTTCGCGGAAGTGCTAGCGTAAAAGATTGCGTTCTGCAGTAAGAACCCCCCTGTGCAGGCGCAAACGGTGGTGACGGGACGTAGCGCAGCCTGGTAGCGCACTTGCTTGGGGTGCAAGGGGTCGGCAGTTCAAATCTGCCCGTCCCGACCATTAACTCAGGTGCCAGGTATCAGGTGCCAGGTGTCAGCTACCTAGCCCGGGAACGTTCTCTGACACCTGGTACCTGATACCTGTCTTGTCGGGGCGTAGCGTAGCCTGGTAGCGCGCTTGCTTCGGGAGCAAGAGGTCCCCAGTTCAAATCTGGGCGCCCCGACCACTCTTTTCCAGGGTTTCCTCCTCCTCAGAACCAGCGCCCATGCATTCGGCCTGCGCTTTGTGATATAAACTCCCTCCTTGCAGTTATTCCCCCGAGGTGCAATGCCATGGGTCATTCAAGTCATCGTCAAACTATGCAAAGGGTTGCGTTCTGGGCAGTCTTAGTCGCTGCCATCTTCGCCGCACAGGATTTGCACGCCGTTCCCCAGAAAAAGCTTGCGCCCATTACCGTCGCCTCCGGCGGCCGCGCGCGGGTTTCGATCGTAATGGACGCTCGGGCCGCGGAGTCTTACCGTTTTGCCGCGACGGAGCTCGCGAGGTACCTGCGGATTTTATCCGGTGTGGAGATTCCCCTCATCACCGATGCCGAAGCCGCCTCCCGGCCGCCTCAGGAAGCCTTGATGGTGGTGGGTGGGAGCGAGGCGAGTGACACGGCCCGGGAAGCAGTGGCGGCGCTGCGGATGGATATCGGCGGCCTCAAGCCTGATGGGTTTTTGATCAAAACCGGGCGGCTCAGGAATCGCACCGTGGTGGTGGTGGCGGGCAAGGACAGCACTTCCACGATGTACGGCGTCTATGAGCTGGTTGCGCGATTGGGTGTAACCTTCCGGCTGACCGGAGACATCATTCCCAGACCTCAGGACCCGCTGCTGATTCCGCCTCTCGACGTGCGCATGGAACCCGCCATGGCGCGGCGCGGCTTCCTTTTGCAAGACGCCGGGTACGAGAACTTGACGATGCTTTCGCACGGCGATTACGCGAAATTGATCGACCAGATGGCGAAGATGAAGTGTAATTACCTCCAGTTCTGGTGGTTTTCTTTCGCCCCCTGGCTGAAGTACGGATATAAGGGCGAGTCCAAGCAGTTGGGGGATGTCTCTACCAAGGAGAGCGGGTACCTGACGTGGGCCTACGGAGGATTTGGCTCGCGCACCACCGACGATGTATCCATCGGCAAGGAGCGCTTCCCGAACCGGAGAATTGCTCCGCCCGAGATGTGGAACGTGGAGACGTCGGACCAGGCATTCCAGGTGGCCCAGGATATGCTCACCAGGCTGATTCGGCACGCCAAGGAACGAGGAATCAAGGTGTGGCTCGCGGTGGAATTGGCATCCCTGCCGCCCAACCTGGCACGCTACTGCGAAAGAGTCGGGGACCTGCCCTTCCATGACCTTATGGGGACGTTCGTCCACCCCCTTGACGAGGTTAACCGGGAGATTCAGGTGAATCGCCTGAAAGCCCTGATCTCGACTTACCCGGAGGCGGAGGGATACTTCCTGAACGTGGGCGAGATGTATCCGGATCTTAACAACGAGAAACATCGCACTTTCTTTAACCAGAAACGCCCGGAATTTTTCGAGCTGCGCCAGGCGCGTTTTCCGTGGGTAATTGACATTGCCCCGGACTCCGACCAGGTGGTTGATTCTAACCTGGGTAATTTCGACCTCTTTCAATACCTGCTTAAGCAACGGGACCTTATTGCTCCAAGGGCGAAGATCGGGCTGATGGGCATCGGGCGCGGATATGCCCTGCCCCTCTTCAACAGGCTGTTGCCGGAAGATGTGGTGTTTACCGATATGGAATCCAGCGGCGTGTGGACTCCGACGGGGATTCCGTGGGAAGACTTTGGCGGCATGGGCAAGCGCGAGAGAACCCTCGAACCGCGCGTGGACGATGACTTCGACATGATGGGTATGCAGTTCAACGTGAAGCAGTACAGCGTCAAGGACCGGATTTTTACCGACGGACTGAAGAACGGTCTGGCGGGCTTTGCCGGGCAGGTCAACCGGCTCCGCGGAACCGAAACGAACAGCTCATTCCTGACCCAAGCGGCATGGAATCCGCAGCTCAGCCCGGAGGAGTTTTACCGGGATTATTCCAACCGCGTTTTCGGTCCCAAGGCTGCGCCCGCCATGTATCGCGCCTTGATGACCTTGGAGGAGAATCAAAAGTATGTTGGATACAACGGTTATTCGTACTACTACACGATGATGAATTGCTGCACCTCGCTGCCGGAGGTCTCCGTTGCCCACCGCTACTTCCTTCAACCTAATGCATTCGACGGTCCCACGATTCCTGAATGGACGTCATTTGTGCGCGCCGCGCCGGACACCATTGCCCGCTTCGAGGCTTATATCGGCAACCTGAACAAAGCCCTGGATGCCCTGCGCGCGGCCCAGCCCGACGTCGCCCCCCAGGGCGAATATGAGCTTCGCTACATGATCAACCGGACCGAGTCCTATCGTGATTACATTGCATCGCTGGTGACCCTGCGAAAGGCCTTTCTGGCTTTTGATAAGGCCTTCCAGGACCGCCCCCAGTTGTCGCATGACCAGTTCGTGGCGGCCCTGACCCGTGCCTTGGATGAATGCGCAGAAGCTAATCGGCAGGTGCAGGCAGTGACCCGCGAATACGCTGCAATGATGGACCACCCCTCCGATCTGGGAGTTCTGTACCATCTCAACGCGCGGGCGATCCTGGGATTCGATCTCATCTACCAGACCCTGCAAAATATCGTCAATTTCCACGCCGGGAAGCCGTACTTGCAGCATGTCCCGTGGGAGAGACTCTATTCGCCGGACCTGCATACATCATGAGCAGGGTCAGCCGGTTCGTACACTGACGAGACGATTGGGTGGTAACGTGGTGCAGGCAAGCAGGTGCCGACTTCAAGTTCATCAGAAGAGGGACACCGTGAAAATGAAATTGCCCGCTCTCATTTTGGTTTCTTTAATTCTTCAACTCATCGCAGTAGCAAGTGGACCTGACCTCGCGCCACCCTGCAAAGCAGACATCCCCCTATTAAGGGGAGCTGATAGGCGAGCATTGTGGCTGACGACTCCGCAACTCCTTGAGCAGGCCACTCATTGTGAAGCACCCAAGGTTCTACCGCTGGTGGGAGAAGAAGCCAGAATCCAGGGAACAGTTACCCTCTCCATTCTTGTGGGCCAACACGGCGAGATTTCTTGCGTCAAAGGTGTAAGTGGTCATCCACTATTGTTGAGGGCGGCCCTCGATGCCGCCAGAAAGTGGAAATTCAAACCCATGATCGAAGACGGCAAATCAGTGGGGTTCTACGGCGCATTGGAATTTCACTTTTCCACCGATAATACCGGCGCCCAAGGCGCTTCATGTTTGGAAGCGCACTGATCATGGTCGAATACTGTGTGCCATCCCGGCTGGTTATGAGCGGAGTGCCGGGCAGCGGGGCTGCCCATGGGCCGAACGGTCCCTGCGGTGACCCTCACGACGTAGCGCCGACCTCGAGGTTGGCGCGGGAGGGTGGCACGGGCGTCCCGCCCGTGATCGGGCATGGCCGGGACGGCCATGGCACGTCGCTGGAGTGCTGACCTCTTGAGGCCAGCGCTACGACCCGTTTCACCGTACCTTCGAACTCAATATTTTCACCGGCCCCAGCAGGCCCGACTCCAGCAGCGGCGTATTGGCCTTGAACGGCCGGTAATCGAGCCACGCGTACTGCTGCTTCGCGGTCGGTTGTTGGTCGCCTATAATCCGGTTCGGCCACAGGTTGGTAATCTTCACCTCCAGGTGATTGCTGCCCGGATGGAGCAACGAAGTCACATCCGCCCGGTAAGGGGGCTTCCACAGAATGCCTCCCACCGCCTTGCCGTTCACTGAGGCCTCGGCAATCTCTTTCACCGCGCCGAGATCGAGAATAATCTTCGCACCCGGTTTGAACCAACCTTGGGCAGCAACAAAGTCCTTGCTATAGGTTGCCGTGCCGGAAAAATACTTCACCCCCTCGTCCGGGTTTTCGGTCCAGGAAGCAAGCTTATCGAAACGCACCCGCGCCGGCGCGCCCCAGTTGGGTGGAAAGCTCACCTGCCACGCCCCCTGCAAGGTCGCAAGTTCCGTACTGATAGCGTGCGGCACGGTTCGAGAGAGAACCGTCGTGGGGTGCTGGAAAATCACGAAAACCGACCCGCCGGGATCCAGATGCAGCGGCACGCGGGTCCGCCCGTTTTCGATTCTGTACTCGGCGGGCTCGGTCAATCCCGTGTCGGGATGCCACAATTCCGCTTCCCTCCCCTCCACCCGGAAACTGGTCTCGATATCCTCGGCGCGATCCTTCTGATTGGCCACAAAGTAGATGTCCCGATCCCCATCGCGGCGATGGATCCAGACGAGGTCCGTATCGTACTCCGGCAGGTTGTGCTCGAAGTCAGGCGGGGTCTGCTGGGCAGCAAGCACCTCCTCAATCGGCTTGCCCCAATAAATCTTCCCCTTGCCGTAAGCGTGCTCGTTGCCGCTCGCCCCGTCCATGATCCCCCAAAGTTGCACAACGAGGTTTCGATACTCCGCCTCTTTGCCCTCATCGGAAAGGCTGGGGGACCCGGTGGGTTTAACCGCGATGACTGTCCCTCCCGCCGCCACCAGATCGCGCAGCTTACGGAGCAGCGGCAGGGTCATCTGGGTCACGTAATCGGGAATCACCAGCACCTTGTAACTGATGCCATCGGGTAGAACGAAGCGCCCATCCCGAACCGACAGGCGATTCAAAATCACGTCGGCATTCACCCAGTCCGCGGCGTACCCAGCGGGCAGCGCCGGATTCAGGGGTTTCCAGAAAAAAATGGTGGCGGGTGCACCCTCCCCGTAGAAGTAGGCAAGATCGCCCACAAACAGCCCCTGCTGCAACAGGTAGGAGCATCGAGCCAGATAGGTATGGAACGCGATCGACTGCTCCGCCCAGATATTCGTACGGGTATCATTCTGGCCGCTATAACCCAATGTCATTCCGGGCTTGTGGTGATCATCCACAAACGGCTGGTGGTCCGCGGAGGAAATCACGAAGCGGTTGATGCCGTACGACATGGCGCGGTCGCCAATCGGCTTCATGTAGTAGGGCGAAGCCCACACCGGGGCGGTGGTGCCCGTGGTGAACGACTCGGCGGACGCAAGCTTCTTGCCATAAATGTGCGCTGCCGATGCGGCCTCCCAGAGGTCAGTGCAATGGTAGTAGGCATCCTTCCTTCCTATCGGAGGCACCCAGAATTCGCCCATGGGAAAGGTCACTTGGCCCTTGCTCAGCAGCGCATCCGCCGTGGTGTTGATAAAGGGACCTACGGCTTGGGCGTAAAGGCCCACGCCATACTTATTCAAGTATTGGGTGGCGACACCATAATGATTCTCAGCCAGCAGGTCGGCGATGGTGCGGCGGAAATCCCATAGAAAGCGATCGCTTGCTTCCGAACTCTCTACGATACGGCCGGTCAGCACCGGTAGGAAGGGTGTGGGATCGTATCCGTGCCGCGCCTGGAACTCGGGGATCATGTTGTCCGTCCAGTTCTCCACTCCCACCTCCCAGCTATCCATCAGGAAATTGCGGAAGGTTTTGCCGAAGTTCGGACCGGCAGCGCTGGAGACCATATCCACGTACGTCCGGAAATAGTCGCGCACATGCTGCGCGCTCAATTTATCAACTTCGTAACCCGTGGCCTCGGGGGTGGCGGGGTGGTTCTTCGTGCCGACCAGCGAGTACCCCATGCGCAGAATTATCCACCGCCCCGGGGGCGCATTCCATTCCAGCGACCCGTCAGGACGCATTTTGGAGGTCAGATCGATGACGTCTTCGCGCGGTATGGCGTCACTCTTCTCCACGGGCGGCGTGGCGATGGTGGAAAAATCCGAGGTGTTTCCGTAAGCGGCTTTTCCCTGCCACTCGGTCACCCGGGGGCCGGAAAGCTCCAATTCCGACAGGCGAACCGTGCCCTCGGCGGGAGGAGGAGTTCCTGTCTCTTTTGCCCGGGCTACAAGGCCTGCTTCCGGTGGCGCGGGACGCAGCAGGACGCGAAAGTAACGCGCCGCCGTGGGCGGAAAAGAATAGGTCTGGATGGAAAAATCACGCTTGATAAAGTAAGAGGTGGAAAGGCTGGCAATTGCCAACCAGTTCGCGCCGTCTTCACTCGATTGCAGTTCCCCATCCACAATAGTTCCGCCGGTAAAGAAGTTGACGTTCCCTCCGCCCAGCAACAGGGCCAGGGCGCGGTAGGGCTGCGGAAATTCGAACTGCACCCACACGTGCGATTCCCCCGGCTTCAGGTGCAGAGTGACTTCCGTTGCAAAGCTCCCATCGGTGAGGGGGGCCGGGTCAAGGCCCGCTTCACTGGTGGTGATCCGGGGATGGGCATCCGCCATGCGCACTTCACCCGCCGGCAGCCGGTACGCCACCACCTTGCTGTCCGCGTAAAACACCGGGTCAGGCTGAGGAGGCGGTGGTGGTGGGTTCTCCGGCTTTTCATCGGTAAGTCCCTGGGGGGTGGGATTGCTCAACTCCATGGGCATCCCCATGTCCTGGAATCGTCCGTTGTTCGTCGGCGGGTGGGGCAGGACACCGGAAAATTTCACCGGGCCTTCCACCAGGGTCTCGCTCCACACGATTTTCTTCATGGCGGCTTGCGGTTTCACCCACGGGCCGCCGGTCTCACTCCAGCCGCCGGCCGCCTCCATGCCCATTTCCAGGCCCAGCCTGTGGGCTTCATCCGCAGCGTGGCGAAATGCCCCCTTCCACTCCGGAGTCATCCACACCAGGCGCCGATCGAGGAATTGCGGCGTGCCCAGATTTGCATCAATCATCTGCATGCCCGCGATGCCCACCCGGTGCATCCACTCCAGATCCGCCGTGATGCCCTCCTGGGTGACGTTGCCATTCATCCAGTGCCACCACGCCTGCGGCTTGGCCGAGTCGGGGGGACTTTTGAAGTTTCGCTCGAGCTCGGGGTCAGAAACCTGGGCAGGAGTGAACGACTGCGGTATTGACATCAAGAAAGCAAAGGATAGGATCAGGAAGATTACACGGCGGGTCCTGTTCATTCGGGGAACACCTCTTTGTGGGCTCGGATCAACTGAGCTGGATAATTCCGCGCCCAAATTTATCATGAAGCTTGGAGCAGGAATCATCCAATTCACGCGGGTCGGCCGGGGTGAAGCGGAACTTCGGATTGATGGCGAGTTTTGCTCCGCGCTTCTTGGATCAATACTGGACTAAAAACCATAGCCTTGCAGAATCGAACCCCCTCGATTCTGGGTATCTCTTGGCGCCTCAGACCTTTGCCAGTTCCAGATTCAAGAGTTTGGCCACGCAATTAATCTTCTCGCTCAGGTGACCGATACCAAGGGCAAAGTGATGGGTGGGCCCGTGGCGAGTCCAATCGTGGATGAAGTCTGCGGGAGGGCGATGGAAGTCGATTCGCGAGCACGTATTGCCGATGCGCAAAACCGGGCCGGGAATAGACTCCCCTTCCGCTACGATGAGCTTTAATCGGCCCTCGGCATTTTGCGCCATGCCCAAAATCGTTACCGGGCCAAGCTTCACCCTGAACTCCACGGAAACGCCCGTGCCGCGCTTGCCGTGGAACACGCCAAGTCCGCGCAAAGTCGGCTTGTTGTCGCTGATGGCGAAGTTACCCGGGCCATCGTGGGCAATCAGCATGAATTGCTCGTTAGCGTCCATCGCATAGAACTCGGCGAATGCCCCGCCAGCGCCCAACAATTCCATAAGGTACATGGTAAAGCAATTCTTCAGGTCACCTTCGCCCGAGCAGGGAATCCCGCGGCCGGTAAGCAGGGTGCCCCCCAGAATCAGGCTGGCGGCCAGGCTCTGATACTCCCCATTTTCCACGCCCCGGTAGTACGACGTAAACCCATCGAGGCGCAGATCGTCCACCAGCTTTTCCATCCCGCACGCGACGCGCGTGGACCAGGTCAATTGCTCGCTGGTGGGCGCTGTGGCCAGGGGGTCGGAAGGCGAGTTTTCCGCAATGATGAATTGTTGCTTCACCTGTTCCAGCCTGGCACGGACATCCTCCTCCCGCACCCCCGCTACGCATTGCTGGAGGTCGCACATCTCCACCATTTCAATGTGACTTCCCAGTTGGATCTGGTGCATCGTGAAGTCCGCGTACATGTCCAGCATGCCCGGGTAGGCATGACCGAGAAACCCCACGCGGCTGGTTTGGAGGTTGTGCGCCACGTGCGCAGCCGCGACCCACGATTCGACCTGCTTCCAGGCCTTCTCTCCTGATGGGTGGGAACGATCGAGCACGCCGGCGACAAGGTTAAAGTCAACCCGGGCGCGGGCGAATACGTTGGAAATTTCCGGAAGTCCGCAGGTGCTGCAATAGACCAGCATGTCTTCGGTATTCGCGTGGTCATAGTCGAGACCCGAGGTTGGCTGAAGGCTTAAAGTCAGTACTGGAACGCGACGCCGCTGGATGGCGCGCAAGGCCAGATCACTGGTTCCGTAACTCGTGAGGTAACAGACGATCAGGTCGACCGCTTCGCGGCAGAGGAAGAGGCCTGCTGCGAGCGCAGAAGCATCGTTATCCACCAGCCCGGCGTTCGCCACATCGCACGGCAGGGCACGCAGACGCGCCTCAACCTCGGCCACGTTTTTCTCCACCCGAGCTTTCATCGTGTGGAACTGCGGCCAGAAAGCCTCGTGCGCCAATCCGAAAAGACCGATTTTGGGCCTGCGATGCTCTTTGTGATGAGTCGCGATGGGTGTCAATGGACCCGCTTCCTATATGGTGTCGCTGTACTTCGGCCCCGAAACGCCTTAGGGATTCTAGCCCATCCTGATTCCCCGTCAAGCATTATGAATTTAAGCGGATCTGAATTGGCCGTGCTGGCCACTTTTATGGCGGGAGAGCGATGGTATGCCAACTGATGGACCATTGAGACCAGACTGGCGGGTCAGCTCGTCAAATGGCAGCAAGGAAACGCCCTTCATTTCGACTTGAAGCCCCGCCGCCGCTGGGTCGTATAACGCTGCAGGGCATCTTCAATGACCGGGAAGGAGTGCTCGGCGGATTGAATTTCGTCGACCTCGACGGCCTTGCCCTCCAGTTGCTTGTAGTCCTGGAAAAAGCGCCGGACCATCAGCAGCCGGTGCGGGGGCATTTCCTCCGCCTCGTGATAGGCGCTAAACTCCGGGTCGCCGGTCGCAACCGCGATGATCTTGTGATCCTTCTTGCCGGAGTCGATCATCGTCATGAGTCCGATGGCACGCGCTTGCATCAGCGTCAAGGGGGCGACGCTGACTTGTGACAGCACCAGTACATCCAGAGGGTCGTCGTCCTCCGCCAAGGTCTGCGGAATGAAGCCGTAGTTGGCGGGATAATACACAGCCGAATAGAGGACACGGTCCATTTTGATAAGGCCGCTGGGCTTGTCGAGTTCGTACTTCACGCTGGAACCCAACGGGATTTCGATGACGGCGTAGAACTCCTGGGGCAGGTGCTCACCGGGACTGATATCGTGCCAGGCATGGACCATGGGGATGCCCTCTCATTTTCAAAAATGGAATTGCCTATTCCAGCATAGAACGGACGCCAGAGGACGCAGGCTTGCGCCCTTTCGTTTATGCCTTGCCTGCCGCGCCCGTCAAGTGCAGCCACTTTTCCAGTACCGGGATCATGGTGTCGATGGCCACCGCCTGGGCGATGGGCATCCACATGTTCTTCTTCTCACCCCACTGGCTGAGCAGAGAATTTCGCTGGGCGGTGATGAGTTCGGTGGCTACGTTGATTTTGGCAATTCCCAAGGAAATGGCGCGTTGCAAATCCGCCGGGGGCGTGCCCGAGCCACCGTGCAAAACCAGCGGGATGGATACTGTGGCGTGGATCTTGGCCAGCCGCTCAAAATCAAACTGCGGAAGGACGGTGTAAATGCCGTGCGCGTTCCCAATCGACACCGCCAGGGTATCGATCCCCGTCGCCTCCACAAAGCTTGCCGCCACGTCCGGGTCAGTAAGCGTCATGACTTTCCCGCCTTCCACGGTGACATCATCCACCTGGCCGAGCGTGCCCAGTTCACCTTCCACCGTGACCCCGCGGGGGTGAGCCTTGGCCACGACCTTCTTTAGCGCATCGACATTCTCCTGGTAGGGCCGCAGGGAATAATCCAGCATCACCGAGGTATACCCTGCCGCAAGACAAGCATCCACCATTTCCGGGGAGTCGCCATGATCGAGGTGCAGCGCGGCCGGCACGTTGTATCGCTTCGCCAGGGTATGGGCAATGGCGCCCATCTGGGCGGGCGGCAGCAGGCCATACTCGCCCGGGCCATTCATCATAATCACCGGAGCCTTGAGCCGTTGCGCGGTCCGTAGCACCGCCTCGATGGTTTCGGCATTCCAAACGCAGAACGATGGTACGCCATAGCCTCCCGCCAGGGCCTCCTTTTGCAGCACGGACATGGGAAGAAATTCCACGGTTTTTACGCTCCTTATGAAGCCTGATTCATTTACGCCATCACGGTATACGATCACGCCAATGATTTGGACGAATTATTAATCTTAGTGCCTCGCCGCAGGTCAGGCAAGGTCAAAATCCCGCGGCACACTCGCGGCAGGACTATCCCGGCGCCGCAAATTGCTATGCGGGCTTTTGGCCGCGAGCGAGATTCAATGTCAGTATTCCGATTAGTACCAGGCCTCCACCGGAGACCAACCTGCTCCCCTCTCAGGTCGAGGCCGAGCAGGGAATGACCTGGGCCAACACACCTGCTATGAGTGCCACTCCCGCTGCGACGGAGGCCACGCCCCCCACCCACAGGGGTATCTGCCGCCGGCCGGCAGCCCATAAGACGCACCCGCCCGCCACAAACATTGCGGTGCCGGCGAGAATCCAAACAACCCCGAAGGCCGCAAATGCCGGGCCGATCGAATGCCACTCGAGGATAACGGAGCGCCCGCGATAACCAATCACGAGCCCCATAAGAATCATGAACAACACCGCAGGGAGTACCCTCTCCCTAGTCAAAGCCTTCTCCATGCGTTCCTCCCCGTGCGTGAATCTACGCCCATCCTGGCCTTAACGCAACACCCTGCTGTGCGATTCAATAAATCTCCTTAGGTGTAATATGATAGGGTCATGAGAGGCTGAACTCGGGAAGCGAATATTTCATGCTGAACAAACTCGATGGGCGAAGAACCGATGGGATGGCGCGCCGGCAACGGATCTGCGAACTGCTGCTGGAGCACGGGTACGTGGATGTGGGTGAGATCTCCAAGCAACTGAGCGCTGACACCGCCACCATCCGGCGCGACCTGCAGAAACTGGAGTCGGAGGGAACGGCGCGGCGAGTGCATGGCGGAGCTTACCCGGAGCAGGGGCGGGAGGGCGTGGAAGTGGATTTCGGCCTGCGCATGAACTTCCACATGGAAGCCAAGCGCAAAATTGCCGCCGCCGCCGCTGCCCTGGTTAAGAACGGCGACACCCTCTTTCTCGACGCGGGCACCACCTCCTACATGGTGGCGCAGGAGTTGGTGAACCATAACTCGCTGGTGGTGGCCACCAATTCTCTCGCCGCGGCGGAGGTCCTGCGCTCGGCGCGCGGCGTCACCTTGTTTGTGGTGGGCGGGCGCTATCTTCAACACACGCGCAGCTTGATTGGCCCCATGGCGGAGGATTCGATTCGCTCCCTGCAATTTCGCAAAATGATCATGGCGACGGCGGGAATCGACTTCAAGCATCAGGCTTTGACCATGTCCGCCCTCGAAGAGGTGCCCATCAAACGCACCGCAGTTTCGCGCAGCGAGCAGGTGATCCTGGTCGCTGACCGCAGCAAGTTTGGCAAGCCTTCGCTGATCAGTATGATCCCGCTCGACGTGGTCCGCACCATCGTTACGGATGCACCGGTTCCGGAAGAGGCGCTGGAGGTTCTGAGCACTCTCAACATCGAACTCCTCACCACATAATCAAGGGACATACTGTCTCTTGACAAACCGAGCCGAAATGGTTAGGCTAGATATGCCATGAAGGCCCGGTGCAGCACGCTCCCCGTAAAAACCTCCCCAAATCACCCATGCGGTCTCGGACTCAACCAACACAAAAAGATGTTAGAAATGAAGAGTGATCTGGATGAATTATTGAAAACAAAGGGGCGAGAAAAGTGGTCCGGATGAGTTGATGAAAACAAAGAAGTTATCTTGTTTTCCAGATGACTCCATGATTTGCAATGAGTTAGTGATGATTTTCGGCCCCACGCCCATGGTCATTGCGTCAGAAGCTACTCGCTGGTCGACGGGACGGTGCGCGGGGAGTGAAAACCACGCCCGGACAGAATCGCGCAAAACAATTGCGCGATTTGTTTTATTTAATGCGCGAATCACTTGCTTTCCCGCTTGAAGTCCTCTATACTCAGGGTTCGACGTTGATGGTAGTCTCCCCCCATTGGAAGAGTTTGAACCTCATGCCCACAAACGATAACGTCCTCATTGATGTAGACCAGCGCGAAGCGGCGATCCGCCAGCGGGTTTACGATGAAGGCCACTTCTGGGCGGATGTTCCCGCCGACCCCGACGCCATTGTTGCCACGTACTTCCTGCGCCCCCGCACCGTATCGCTCGCCAAGGCCGGCAAGCTGATTTCCTACCACATGACCACGGGAACCAAGCACTTCACTCCCGGGTCGCTTCTCGATCTCTGTACGGGCCGGGTGGAAGGCGTCCTGCCCTGGGACGGTTCCGACAAGGTGGGACTGGTTCGTGTGGCTTTTCCCAACAAACTGTTCGAGCATGCCGACGGCAATTATTACACCACCGACATTCTTCATCTTATGGCAGGCGAAGGCGTCTGCGGACTGTGGGAGTTCGCAGAAGCCAAGCTCCTGGACGTCAAGATCCCCCCCCAAATCCTGAAGACGTTTCCAGGACCCGCGTATGGTTGCGCGGGCGTCAGGGAATTAACTCACTGGCCTGACGGCGCGCCTGCCTTTGGGACGATCCTGAAACCCACGGCGGGAATTACCGACGACGAAGTGGCAGCCCTCGTGGAAGGCGTGGCCGGGGAGACGCTCTTTCTGTTCGCCAAGGAAGACGAGAACCTCTTCCCAAACATTCCCTATTGCCCGGTGGTGGGGAGGGCGCGGAAATCCGTGGAAGTCATCAAGCGTTTAAGCCCCACGCGCGGCGGCCTGGGCCTGATCTTTGCTCCCCACGTCAGTTCGCCCCCCCACCTGCTGCTCGACATTGTCAAACGAGTTTTGGAGACGGGCGTCAACGGATTGATGTTCAGCGAACAGTTTACCGGCGGAGCGGTGCGGGCGGTTCGCGACCTGACCGCAAATTACGCGGCCCCACCCGTCCTCTATGGGCACAACAGTGGAATCTCCACGCGCACCAACCAGGTGTGGCGTGAAGTTCTGGATTTCATGGCGCGCCTGGATGGCATTGACTTTCGGCAGACTGCGCCGCTGACCTCTAGCGAACCCCTGCTGCGCCCCCAGGGCCTGGAATGGCACAAGTGTGAAGAGGCGCTGACCAAGCCTGCCGAGCACATCAAGCCCGTCATGATTGCGCGGGCCGGCGGTCTGGACCAGGGCAACATCATCCTGAACCTGGCGGACGTGGCGAAGAACCTCCCCGCAGGGCAGGCGCTGTATCTGGCGGGGTCTGCCATCAATTCCATAACCGACGCAAGCGGCCACCCGGATGCGAAGCTGGGCGCGCAAGCCATGCGGGAAGCGGTGGAAGTGTGGCGGTCGGGCGAGGCGGCGGCGTTCACCGACAAGCCCGAAGGGCACGCCCAGGCCCTCTACGCCCTGGCAAAAGCGAAGAAGCTTAACGCGTTGCAAACCGCCCTGCAACAAAGGTATGGTCTAGTTTAGTTCAACATGGGAGTCATGCTCATGGATCACACAGCGAATCTGAAGACTTACGCCCTCGGGCTGCAGGAAGTGCTGAACAATCTCCCCTATGACGCCATTTCCCAGACGGTCGAAGTGCTGTGGAAGAATGTGAACGAGGGGAAGTGCATTTACACCATGGGCAATGGCGGCCACTGCAACACCGCCTCGCACATGATCAACGACCTTGCCAAGCACACGGTGAGTTCCGATGACAAGAAACAGGTGGTGGCGCAAAAGCTGCGCTTCCGCACCGCCTGCCTGAATGACAGCATGTCGTTCGTCACCGGCATTGGCAACGATATGGGTTTTGATTACATCTTCAGCGAGCAGGTGATCAACTGGGTAAAGCCCGGCGATGTAGTGATTGGCATCTCCGGAAGCGGCAATTCAAAGAACATTCTGCTGGCGTTTGAAGAAGCCAAGAAGATCGGCGCCACCACGGTCTGCTACAGTGGATTCCAGGGCGGCAAGGCGCGCGCCGTCGCCGACATCAACATCATCGTCCCCTGCAACAAGATGGTCCAGGTGGAAGACGTTCACCTGATGGTCAATCATATGATCGCCGATGAGTTGAAGCGCCTGGTGCAGAACCGGTCGGAACTGCAAGGATAGCGTTTTTACCGCAATCCAGAAACGGAATCATCCATGACCGAAACTAATTCGAAATTCACTCCGGAAATCCGGAAATCGCTCTACCGGCAGATGGTTCGCATCCGCCTGTTCGAAGAAAAAACCCACGAACTTTATAAATCCGCTAAATTGACCGGCATGTCGCCCCACCTGTGCATTGGGGAGGAGGCATCGGCCGCCGGGGTGATTTCCACCCTGAATGTGGATGACTACATTCTCTCCACGCACCGGGGCCATGGGCATTGCCTGGCCAAGGGCGCCGAGATGAGCAAGATGTACGCGGAATTATTTGGGAAGGAAACCGGCTACTGCCACGGCCGCGGCGGCTCCATGCACATCGCCGATGTTTCCATGGGCAATCTCGGCGCGAATGGCATTGTGGGCGCGGGCTTGCCGATTGCCGTGGGCGCGGCGTTGTCCATCCGCAAGCGCGGAACCAAGCAGGTGGTGGTCTGTTTCTTCGGCGACGCGGCCACCAACCAGGGCGCCTTTCATGAAGCCATGAACATGTCGAAGGCGTTCCACCTGCCCATCGTCTGGGTGTGCGAAAACAACCTTTACGGACTTTCCACTCCCATCGAGAAAGTTTCCGCCACGGCAACGCTGGCGGACCGGGCCAAGGGCTACGCGATGCCGGGCTTTTCCATCGACGGCATGGACGTGGAAGCCGTGCGCTCCGCGGCCGTGGACGCGGTCGAGCGGGCGCGCGCCGGAGAAGGCCCCACGCTTCTGGAAATCCGCACCTACCGTTATTTTGGACATGGAGCTTCGGACCATCGTCCTTACCGCACACGCGACGAAGAGCAGGAATGGTGGAAGCGCGACCCGGTGGCAGGCTATCGCGCGAAGTTGATTGCCCAAGGCGTGGCGACCGATGCGGAATTGACCCAAGTGGATGAAGAGATTACCAGGGAAGTAGCGGAGGGCGTCGCATTTGCGGAAGCCAGCCCTGACCCCAAACCAGCGGAGTCAAACCTTTACGTTTACACCGAGGAATAACGTGGCAGAGAAAACTATTCGTGAAGCCATCATAGAAGCCATGGCGGAAGAGATGCGCCGGGACGACCGTGTTGTCCTGATTGGCGAAGATGTGGGCAAGTTCGGCGGCGCCATGGGCGCCAGCAAGGGCTTATTCGATGAATTTGGCGCAGGCCGCGTCATTGACACACCGATCAGCGAAGCCGCCATTATTGGCTCCGGCCTGGGCATGGCGCTCACCGGGCAGCGTCCCATTGCCGAGTTGATGTTCGTCGATTTTTCCGGAGTCTGCATGGACCAGATCCTGAATCAGGTGGCCAAGGTCCGCTACATGCTGGGCGGGCAGGCCAAGGTGCCGCTGGTCATCCGTGCCTCCTGCGGAGGAGGCAAGGGTTATGCCGCGCAGCACTCGCAAAGCCTGGAGGCCTGGTTTACCCACGTGCCCGGCCTGAAGGTGGTGATGCCGGCAACGGCGCGCGACGCCAAAGGATTGCTCAAGTCCGCGATTCGCGATGACAACCCGGTGATGTTCCTTGAACACAAGCTGCTCTACAACAACAAGGGTGACGTTCCGGGTCCAGACCCCGATTTCACCATCCCGCTGGGCAAAGCTGAAATTAAGCGGGAGGGAACGGACATCACCATTGCCTCCCATTCGCGGCAACTGCTGCACAGCCTCGAGGCTGCGGCGGAGTTGGCCAAGAGAGGGATTGAAGCGGAAGTGATCGACATGCGCACGCTGCGTCCCATGGATTTTGACACCGTTCGGACCAGCATCGAGAAGACCAATCGCTTCGTTTACGTCGAAGAAGGTTATCCCCAGTGCGGAATCGCCGCGGAAGTGGTGGCGCGGGTGGCCGAGCATTGTTTCGAATCTCTCGATATGCCGCCCATCCGCATCAGCGCCAAGGATACACCGATTCCCTTTGCGCGGGTGCTGGAGAATGAAACGCTTCCTTCCCCTCGGCGCATTGCTGATACCGTTCTGGCCGCGCGCAAGTGGGCCGTTCCAGCGGCGTAAGTGCGTTTCACACCGAGTGCACAGAGAAAAGGGCACAGAGAGGCTTTGTTTTTCTCCGTGACCTCTGTGCTTTTTCTCTGTGTTCTCTGTGTGAACCAATAAGAGTCATGGCCCCGCCGCCGGAGGGCGGGAACTCAACCAAGGTGGAATCACATGGCGCTCAGCGATGTCATCATGCCGAAAACCGGCGCGGAGATGGAAGAAGGCAAGATTATCTCCTGGAAGAAGCAGCCGGGCGAGCGGATTGCGGCCGGAGAGATCCTGCTGGAGATCGAAACCGACAAGGCCACCATGGAGGTGGAATCACCCGCCACGGGGGTTCTGCTGCGCAGCCTGTTCCCCGCGAATGAAAAGGTCCCTGCCACTCACCTGATTGCGGTCATTGGTAATGGCACCGAATCCACCGACGAAATCGATCGCTTCATCAAGAACATTACGCATCCGGGTTCCGTGCCTGCCGCTCCTGCCGCACCCGCTGCCCCGGAGCCCACTCCTGCGGCCCCAGCACCGGCTGCCCCAGCGAGCGAACAGCGGGTCAAAGCCTCACCCCTTGCCCGCCGTCTGGCCCAGGAAAAAGGGATCGATCTGGCTGCCGTTCAAGGCACCGGCCCCGACGGGCGCATTGAGAAAGATGATGTACTGAGAGCCGCCGCGGCCAAAGCGGCAGCACCCGCAACGGCGCCCGCCCCCAAGGCCGGCGAGGTGGTCCAGCTTTCTACCATGCGCAAGGCCATCAGCCGCACCGTGGTGCGCAGCAAGCAGGAGATTCCCGAATTCAGCGTCACCATGCAGATGGAGATGGCAGCGGCCCTGCGCAGGAAGAATGCCCTTAAGGCTGCGGGAACTCCCGTTTCCGTCAACGACCTGATTCTTTTCGCCACAGCCCGGACGCTCATCGCGCACCCCGATTTGAACTCGCTGCTGGAAGGCGACTCTTTGCGCCGCCGCGATATCAACATTGGATTTGCCCTGGGGACTGACGATGGGCTTTACCTGCCGGTGGTCCGCAAGACCGATAAACTGAGCCTCGAGGAAATCGCCGCCGTCACCGCGCAATACGCCGCCAAGGCCGAGAAGAAGCAGATTGCGGAAGAGGATTTGACCGGCGGAACCTTTACTGTAAGCAACCTCGGAATGTTTGGCGTGGAGTCCTTCACCGCCATCATCGTGCCGTCCCAAGCCGCCATTCTATCCGTGGGCGCGGTCGTCGATGAGCTCCGCCGCGATGATAATGGTGGCTTGGCCTGGCATCCGGTGATGGCCGCCACTCTCACTCTTGACCATCGCGTTGCCGACGGTCTCGCCGCCGCCCGGTTCCTACGGGATTTAAAAGCCCAACTGAACGCACTGTGAGGACTTGTTTCCAGTTTTCTGCATGCCTTGTGTACTTCGAAGCAACTTCACACACAGCCCGCGGAGCTTCAATGTCCTCTGTGTGAAACCTGTCCTGGACACAAAGGCCACAGAGAGCTTCGCCGGTTCTGGCTTCCTATCCGCTGCTGACGTACAATGCCAAGTCGGCGCGGCACTGGACTTTCTTGGGGGGATTCGCAATGGAGAGGCGAGATTTATTGAAGGCTGCACTATTGGCCGTCAGTGGCAATTTGCTGGCCGATGACAAGAAACCGGGTGGAGTTGTTTCGGAGTCGGGTTTTTCCGAGTCATTCCCTCCCCCCGCCATCCTCCCCACGGGAAAGCTCAAGGTTCAATACGTTCGAGAAGATATTCCCACGTTCGAGGTTCCGGTAGCGCACGGCTCGCGGTATTTTGACACCGTCCCGGACACGCTGGACATCGCCGAGAGAGCCAAGCTCTGCATCAACACCCTGACTTCCATTACCGACGGAAATGCCGATCAGGAAGTGTATTGGCTCACCACTTTTTACCAGAATCCACCGGTGATGAAGCATGACTTCAGCGATTGGGTGCAGAGCGTGGAAGGCATGATGGAGGCTTTGCCGCTGCTGCGGGTGGCGACGGGAAGCACTCAGAACGATCACGTGGATCCCCAGTGGATGCGCGTTCAGCTCAAAACCATCGGGCCGGACGGGCTCGCCTACGTGCCCTTGAAGGGCCGACCGTGGAGTTTACAGAGTGTTCCGCGCGCTTACGAAGAGCCGGTTTGGAAACCCGACGGAACCGCGATTGCCATGAACGACCCGTCGGTCGCGCAACTGGGAAGTGTCGAGTCAACCCACCGGGCCATTGCCACGATGACGGTTTATTACCTGCGCGATAAGAATCCCCTGTGGAAGGCAGCCATCGAAAAGATGATCCTTCGGCTCAGCGAGATTGTAACTGACCGCGGCGACTACGCGTTTTTCCCCGCCGGATGCTTTCTGCCGGGCGGCAGGTATGCAGCCGACGCCCCCATGCCCACCGGCATCATGGGGGAAGAGCTCAGTGGGCGCATCATTCAAGGCCTTGCCCAGTATTATCAGGCCGCGGGTTATGAGCCTGCCCTGCGCCTGGCGGGAAAGTTGATGAACTACCTTCGCTACCACGCCCAGTACTATGAGCCGAACGGCCCCTGGCTGTTCAGCCCCATTGAAAAACAGTGGGAGAGGGCCTGGAATGTCGGAGCCCAGGTGAACGGCGGGCATGGCCACGGCCACGGAATTGGGCTGATCTCGGCGTTGGAGTATGGACTCGCCGCGAGCGACAAGGGAACGATCGAGTTTGTACGGTTCGCCTACGAATGGGCGAAGTCGAATTACAGCTCCCCGTCGATCGGGTTCTTCCCCGAGTGGTTCATGCCGCATTATGATGCCTGCGAAACCGATACGATTGCCGATATGCTGGGCATGGCGCTGAAAATGAGCGCCGCCGGCGTGGCGGACTACTGGGACGATGCGGACCGTTGGACCCGCAACCACTTTACCGAGTCGCAGATCACCAGCACGGATTGGATTAACCGCCTGGCGGAGCGCTCGCCCAAAAAGCCCGTGGCCTGGAATGAAACGGCCGATCATGTGGCGGAGCGGAGCGTCGGGGCCTTTGCCGGATGGTCCACCGCCAACGACTTCGGAGTGGAAACGCCCCGGCATCCGCACTCCATCCAGCATTGTTGCACCGGCAACTCGGCGCGCACCATGTATTACCTTCTAGAGCATATCTTGACTTATGACCATGGACGGCTGCGCATCAACCTGCTTCTGAACCGAGCGTCCGATTGGGTGGATATCTGCAGTTACATTCCCTACGCGGGTAAAGTGGAAGTGGTGGTGAAAAAGCCCCTCAGCGCCGTGCTGGTGCGTGTTCCCGAGTGGATACCGGCAGGCAGCCCGGAAGTAGCGGCAAAATCGAAAGTGGGGAGCCGCTCGATAAGCTGGGAGGGCCGCTACCTGAATCTGGGGAGCGCCGACCCGGGCGAGATGCTGACGGTGACCTTCCCGATTTCAACCCGCAAGACCACGGAAACCATTGGGAATGTACAATACACGCTGGAATTCAAGGGTAACACGTTGATCAGCATCGATCCGCCGGGCAAGAACGGGCCACTTTACCAGCGCCAATACTATCGCGCCTCTACGGCGCCCATGCGCAAAGTCGAGCGATTCGTTCCTGACGAACCCATCAAGTGGTAAGCGATGTGCCATGGCCATCCTGGCCATGCCCGAGCACGGGCAGGATGCCCGTGGCGCGCTTCCACGCTGACCTCAACGTCGGCCCTACGCCCCGATTTATGATAGATTTTCCCGCTCAGCTCCTTCCTGAGGTCATCCGAGCTAATGAAAGGTGTTTCCCCCAATGAAAGCAAATCGCCGCGCAATCGTTTCCATATTCGCTGTTGCCGCGATGCTATTGGTTCCCGCCATCCGGATTCCGGCCCAAAACTCCGCGGGGGAGTTGGAAGATGGTTTCAAAAACCCGCCTGATTCGGCCAAACCCCGCGCGTATTACTTCTGGCTGAACGGCAACATCACCAAGGAGGGCATCACCGCGGATTTGGAGTGGATGCATCGCGTGGGCATCACTGGCGTGCAGTTGTTCGAGGGCGACGTGGGCATACCTCAATTTGTCGAGAAACGCCTGGTATGGATGACGCCGGAATGGAAGGACGCTTTGCGCCATACCGCGGACGAAACTCACGGCTTGAACATGGATATCGCGATGGCGGCCTCCGGCGGGTGGAGTGAAACCGGCGGGCCGTCGGTCGAACCGCAAGCAGCGATGAAGAAGGTCGTGTGGAGCGAGACCCTGGTGCAAGGTCCAATGAAATTCTCCGGTGTGTTGCGTAAGCCTCCCACCAACAACGGCAGGTTCCTGGATATGGGAATGCCGATGGAACTGTCGAACCCCGCGCCCAAGGGTCTTCCCGGGGCGAAGCCGGAACCGCCCGCCCCGCCACCTCAGCCCTCGCCCACCTTCTATGCGGACACCAGGGTGATTGCCTACCGCCTGCCGGTGGGCGAAGTGCGCATGGCGGATGCCCATCCCAAGATCACCGCGAGCGAGGCGGGAGTTGACCTTGCGGCCCTTACCGATGGAAGCTTTGCCACGGAAGTTGCCCTACACCTGACGCCGGGGGAAACGCACGTGTGGGTGCAGTTCGAATTTCCGCAGCCCTACCGCGCGCAGGCCCTCATGCTGGGCGGAGGAAACGTCAACTTCTTTACCGGTGGGACCATTGAGGATGGGGAGTTGCAGAGTAGTGATGACGGCGTGAATTGGTCGGCGATTGCCAGCCTTTCCGCCTCATACTTTATCAAGCGTGATTTTCCCATTCACACCTATTCTTTCCCCCCGACGACGGCGCGGTATTTTCGCGTCATGCTGCGTCCCGCCCCGCCGGAAGCAGGCCTGGTGGCCCGGGCAAAAGAAAGAGGAACTCCTCCTCCCGCGGAGGGTACGGTTCGACTGGCGGAGCTGGAGCTTGCCGGGCCGCGGGTGGCGCAGTGGCAGGGAAAGGCCGCCTACGGAAACACCTCAGATTTTTCCACCATCGCCACGCCGCACGTCGAGAAAAGCGAGGTGGTGCGGCGCGAAGACGTAATCGACCTGACCTCCAAAATGCGGCCGGATGGGACCCTGGAATGGGATGTGCCAGCGGGGCGATGGGTGATCCTGCGCCTCGGCTATTCGCTGATTGGCGTGAAAGTTCATCCCGCCACGCCTGAGGCCACTGGGTACGAAGTCGATAAGTTGAGCGCGAAATACGTGGGCGACTACGTCAAGAACTACGCGGATATGGTTTCCAGCGCCGTCGGCTCGAATTTCGGCAAAAGCTTTCGCGATTTCCACATGGATAGTTGGGAAGTGGGAGTGGAGAATTGGACAGACACTTTACTGGCGGATTTCCAGGCGCGCCGTGGATATGATCCCACGCCTTATCTGCCCGTATTGACCGGCCGCATCGTGGAGAGCGCGGAGGCGAGCGACCGTTTTCTGTGGGATTACCGTCGCACCCTTGCTGACCTGCTGGCAGAAAATCACTATGGCTTGGCCACCCGATACTTTAACAAGCTTGGGGTGGGTCTTTATGCGGAAGCCGTAGGCCCCTTCATTAACACCACGGCGGATGCCCTGCTGAGCAAAGGTCAACTGGATGTCCCCATGGGTGAGTTTTGGACTCCGCCGATCGGCAGGAAGGACACCTATTACCATTGTACGGACATTTGGGAGGCCGCATCGGCGGCGCACATCTATGGCAAGAAAATTGCCGCCGCCGAAGCGTTCAGCACCGACGTTTCCGCTCCCGTTTGGGCGTCGCCTTACTACCTGAAGCCGATCGGTGACCGCGCCCTGTCCTATGGCGTCAACCGGATTGTGCTCTCTACCACTGTTCACCAGCCGTTTGTGGACGAAAGGCACAAGCCCGGTTTGACCCTGGGCTCTTATGGGCAGCACTTCTCGCAGAACAACACCTGGGCGGAACAGTCGGTTGCGTTCCATACCTACCTGGCTCGATCGTCGTACCTGTTGCAGCAGGGACAATTCGTGGGCGATCTCGCCTACTTCTACGGGGAGGGTGCACCCGCCACCATTTTTTTCTGGAAACCCCTGAATCCGGCGCTGCCCGCTGGGTACGCCGCGGACTGGGTGAATGCCGACGTGATTTTGAATCGCCTGTCGGTTCGGGATGGGCGCTTCGTTCTACCCGATGGCATCAGTTACAAGGTGCTGGTGATTCCCGATTACGTGACCCAGATGACCCTGCCGCTGCTCCGTAAGCTGCGCGATCTGGTGGCGGCGGGAGGGACAGTCATCGCGGTTAAACCCACCGGGTCCCCCAGCCTTTCCGATGAGGGCAAAGAGGCGGAGTATCGAAACCTCGTTGTGCAACTTTGGGGGATCATGGACGGGGCGAGCGGCAACGAGCACGCTTACGGCAAGGGGAAGATTTATTGGGGCAAGCCGATTGAGGAGGTGCTTGCTGCCCAGCAGACCCCGCCTGACTTCGAGCACAACCTGCCGGAGTACGATACGGACCTCGTCTGGATCCATCGCCGCGATGGGGATCGGGACATCTACTTTGTGGCCAATCAGAAGGATCGCGCCGAGGATATCGAGACCAGTTTCCGGGTGGAGGGGAGGGAAGCGGAATTGTGGCATCCCGACACGGGATTGACCGAGCCCGCCGAGTACAGAATCGAAAACGGGCGGACCCGCGTGCCGCTGCATCTGGATCCCGGCGGGTCGGTTTTCGTGATTTTCCAGCACCCCACGACGGTTCTCTCTCGAACCGTGCCGCACGCTATCAGTACGGAACTTGCGACCTTGCAGGGGGCGTGGCAGGTGAGCTTTCCACCCAACTGGGGCGCGCCGGCGCGGGTGCGTTTCGATAAGCTTGCTTCCTGGACCGAAAACCCGGACGAGGGGGTGAAGTATTTTTCCGGCACGGCAACCTACAGCAAGGACATAGTTGCTCCCGCGGGTTGGTTTAAGCCGGGGGCGAAGGTAATTCTTGACCTGGGGTTGGTGAAAGAGATTGCCGAGGTCTCAGTGAACGGCAAGGCGGTGGGAGGCATTCTGTGGAAGCCCCCTTACCGGGCGGATGTGACTTCGTTGCTCCATCCGGGCAGCAATCACCTGGAGGTGAAGATTACCAACCTGTGGCCGAACCGGATTATAGGCGACCAACAACCGACCGCGAAGCAGCAGTACGCGTGGCTCGATTACCGGCCGTTCAAGGCCAATACGCCGCTGCTGGAGTCGGGCCTGCTGGGGCCAGTGAAGATATTGAGTTCGAAGGTGCGGTGAAACGGGTCGTAGCGCTGGCCTCAAGAGGTCAGCACTCCAGCGACGTGCCATGGCCGTCCCGGCCATGCCCGATCACGGTCTGATTGACTATGTAGGATTCATCCCGAAAGGAACTAGTCACGATGAAATGGTATGCAGGCGAAAACCTGCCCAAGACTCACGCCCGTCCCACCTTCTCAGAGTCCTGGTTTCACTCGAATTACGGTCTGACGTTTGGTGAGAAATACTGCTCCGACCCGATTTTCCGGACCGAACAAGACCGTGAAGCAAGGCGGTTGCTGTTTGACCGGTTCGGGCAGGCGGGGATCGGCGAAAAGGACCCCGAGCCGCGTCCCCACCTGGAGGTTTGCGGCCATCGATTTCTCCCGGCGCTGTTTGGCTGCGAAATTATATTTCAAGATGATCAGGCGCCCAGTTGCCATCATCTTCCCATCACCTCAGCAGCGGAACTTGCCGCCATCCCCAAGCCGAACTTGGAAACCAACCGTTGGGCGCAGGAATTCCGGCGGCAAGGAGGGGTCTTGTCGAGCCGCTATCAGCGTGTGGATGCCGCCATCAATTTCGGGGGGCCCATCAACGGAGCGGTGACCATCCTAGGTAACGAGGCGCTTCTTTATCTATCTGAATCCCCCCCAATCATGACCTGGTTTCTCAGCATGGTCGCGGATGTGTGCGTGGAGGCGCACGATAAGTTGACCGTCGCTTTCGACTCCAAGGCAGCGGTGGGCAGGCAGTTGTTCATCGGCAATTGCCCGGTGATGATGATCAGCTCGGCCACCTACGCGGAGGTTGTCCTTCCCGCCGACCTGCATTATCGGAAGCAGATCAATAATTTTGGACTGCACCATTGCGGGCAAATGGATCGGTATCTGGAAGCCTATCAGAGGCTAAAACCCATTGAGTTTATTGAGGTGGGGTGGGGCAGCAACGTGGCGGCGGTCCACCAGGCTTTTCCAGAGTCAAAACTCGACTTGATGATCAACATTTACGACCTTCAGAATATGTCACGGACCGCCGTGCGTGGGTTGATCGCCAAAATGGTTGGCGAAGTTGGCCTTCGAGAGTGCCTGCGCGATGTCTGGGTGGCGGACATTGGGCCGGAGGTTCCGGGCGACGACGTCCTGGATTTCATCGAAGCGGTGGATTCCGCCGTGGGCCGGATGTAAGTGTGCCTGCGGGCACTCGATACGGGGCGGGCTGTTTACTCTCCCCGCGCTCGAAGGCCAAACGCGGATATCGCTCAATGGCTGTGAGCTCTTTATGGTCTCTGTGTTAGAACTCTTGCGAAAGGAATTCGACCCATGATCACCTACACCAGAAATAATCTCTTCATCAAGATTGCCATCATCTGCGTGGTTCTTAGTTTCGGGGCAGCTACCCAAGCCCAGATTCCGCTGGGCGGGAATTCAGGACAGCCGCTCCCAACTCCTGTCGCGGTGCCGCTGACCCCGGAAATCCTCGGCATGGCCCGCTCCCAGATCGCCATGGGCGACCGCATGATTCGGCTTTTCAACGGGCGCGGTGGCGTATGTATTCGCGACAAGAGCCTGACCGGTCTCCAGACTTTGAAATACCCTCCCATCGATTTGCGGGAATATCGCTTCTTCCTTCAGTTTCGCGAAACCAACGCCAAGGTGTTGATTCAGGATGTGACTCCTGACCTCTACGACGCCAAGGTTGAAGATTGGAAGAACCCGCACCCCCTTGCCACAAATTTCGGTACCGGACTTCCCTATGTGCTGCTTCTTCAGCAAGCGTACTGGGAACCTAATGCGTATTTCCGCACCGGTACTTTCCACAAGCTGTTTGGAAGCCGCTGGATCTCCTTCGGCATGGCGACGAAGACGAACGTTTCCGCCGAGAAGGACGAAATCTACATGGAAGTGGAAATTGAGAACCGGGAAGCCGAGCCTCTGGATTTTGTTGCCAGCCCCGACCAACGTTCGCCGGATTTGACGTTGACTTACCCCAACCAGAAAACCCCGCCCGCGAGCCCCGTCACGCACCCCGAAGCGTTCACCCTGGCGAGCGACCAAATCCGCATCACCGTGGTCAGCGATCTCACCGGAGAGGAGAAAGAAGGGTGGCGGTGGGAAATCCCCGGCCATTCCAAACGGGTGGCGCACTTTGCCATCATTCTTCAACAAGCCTCCGCCCCGGCGCCGGCGGTTGTGGCCCCGGACCTTGCCCAGCGCATGGAGGGGGCTGATCAGGCGCTGCGCAGCCGTCTCCAATGGGCAGGCGGAGCGCTCCCGCAAATCAGCTCGAGCGACCCCGCCTTTGACGACTTTTACCGCCGCTGCATTCTCAGCGTGCTGGAGGCACGATGGGAAAGGGAAAACTTTACCGCCAAGCCTTTTTACGCGGTCGGAACGTGGATCTTCACGATTCCCTGGGATACATCCTTCGCCTCGGAAATGCTCAGTGTGCTGGACCCTGCGGGGCTGCGTGAGGCCTTTCTGGCTTACGTGCGCGCGGGCCTCATGACCAACAGTTGGGTGCCCTGGAACGGCAATGGCAATGCCAACACCTATTTTCCCGGCACCAAGCTGACCTACTGGTATGTCCAGAGCCCCTTTGCGGAAATGCGCATCCTTCAGGACTACATGAACCAGACGGGGGACAAGGAGTTTCTGAATCACTCCGAGGCAGGAGCCACCATCTTCGAGTGGATGAAGCGCATGGGCCGGGAGGTCGAGAAGCAATACGGCCGCCCCGACGGTTTGATGGATTTCGGCGCCGGCTCGCAGAGGATGATCGAGATTCGCACCGACGGCTACGAGCACGTGGTGGCGGCTTCCAACGGTTTGGCGTTTGCCTATTACCGCCAGCTCGCCGAGTGGTGCCGTGAGCGCAATGATCCCGACGCCGCCCTGTTCGAGGGTTGGGCCAAAACCATCCAGGAGGCATTGAACCAGAAGCTCTGGGATGAAAAGGATGGATGGTTTGTGAACCTCTATCCTGACGGAAGCAAGCAGTTGGTGCTGAGCTATCACCTCTTCGACTTGTTGGACGCCGGGATTCTTTCCCCCCATCAAAGAGAGGCCATGATTAGCCGTCTGAAAGAGGGCGAATTCCTTGGGCCTTTGGGAATGTATTCGATGTCCAAGGCAGACCGCGACCACTGGGACCTCGAGGATGTGGACTTTGGCGGGGGCGGGCAGTACACCGGGCAACCCTTGCGGATCGTTGAAAGCTTGTACCGGTCGGGACACGCGGAGTTAGCCTGGGATATTCTCAGCCGCTGCACCCAATGGACGAAATACTTTCCTCTAATTCCCCAGGAAGTTTTCGCGGACAACCCGCGCGTGCCCGAAGTGGAAATGCCGTTGGAGCTTGATGCCGCCAGCGCCATGGGGGCCATCGTCTTCGGCGTGTTCGGACTGCGCCCGCACGTTGACGGAACCCTCGACGTCGCGCCTTCCTATCACCACGAACTCGGCCAGGCGCGGCTCACGGCCTACCGGTTCCGCGGCCATTCCTATGACGTTGTCCTCGCCCCGTGGGACTACGAGGTTTTCAGGGATGGAAAGCTTGTGGTTCGGACGAATTACGGGAAGTCGATTAAGTTTTCGGTGGACGGAGAGGTGAAGGAGTAGACGGGTTTCTCACCGCGGAGGCGCCGAGACGCAGAGAGAAAAAAGGTATCAGGTATCAGGTGTCAGGTGTCAGTGAAACACTGTCAGTCGATACCTGGCACCTGGCCCAGGCTCTGATACCTGACACCTGATACCTGATACCTGACACCTTCTCTTCGCCTCCGCGCTGAAGATGCTCTTGACAAAATTTTCCGCATGCGCGTAAATCCAATGCCGGAGACATTTGATGATGAATGACAATTTATTTCATGAAATCAGCGAGGATTTGCGTTCCATTCCGCTGCTCGACGCCCACACTCACCTGGTGGACGGCAAGCTGGGGGCGCGGGGCTTGCACGACATTCTGCTTTACCACATGGCGGTGAGCGATCTTTACGGCGCGGGGTGTCCATCCGGCGCGCGGCTCACCGAGTACCCCGGCTGGCCCAGCGTGAAGGAAGCCCACCATCGTATCAAGGAGGCTCTGCCGTATCTGAAATACGTGCACAACACGAGCATTTCCTGGGGCATTCGCCTGATGCTGGAAGATTTGTACGACTGGAAGGAGCCCTTGACGGCAGACAACTGGCAACGGCTCGATGACCTGATTCGGGAGCGCGCCGATGATCGTTCCTGGCAGCGGGAAATCGTCCGCCGAACCAATATCCAACGCTATTGCACCGAATTCGCGCGCCGCGAAAGCGCCCAGGACAAGGACATCCTCCAGTATGCTCTCGAGTGGGCTTTCTTCACCCGCTGCCAATGGGGTGAGTTTGACACGGCGCTCTATGAGCTGGAACGCTGCTGGGGCAAGACGCCGGAAAGCCCCAGTCCCATCGGGGCAGGGAAGCGGCCCTCGACCGAGCGCACCATTCGGACTTTGGATGACGTGCATGCCGCCGTGAACCACTACGTCGATAACATACCTTACGACCAGCTTCTGTCCATGGCCACGCACATTTCGACGGACATCGATTTGAGCGTAGTGAGCAAGGAAGACATGGCCGCGGCGCTCGGGAGGCGGGCGAACGCCGGTCCGAAGGAGCGCGATATCTATGCTTCCTATATTAATGAGGCCTATCTGAATGCGCTCGAAGCGCGCGATGCCAAAATCGTATTCCAGTTCAGCCTGGGAGCTGAGCCGTTGCCCTTCGAGACGGCCAGCCGCCTGTCGCAGCAGACCATCAAGCAACTTGGCGAGATGATCAGCCGCCACCCGAAGATCCGCTTCCAGAGCTTCCTAGCCAGCCGCCACTCCAACCAGGCGCTGTGCACGATGTGCCGCGAGTTGCCCAACTTCTCCTTAAGCGGTTACTGGTGGCTGAATTTCTTCCCCTCGGCCATGCGGCAGATTATAGAGGAAAGGCTCGACATGCTTCCCTTGAACAAGCAGGTGGGCTTTTTCTCCGATGCCTATTGCCTGGAATGGACCTACGGTAAGTCGAAGATTGTCTTAAGTCAGTTGGCAGCGGTGTTGGCCGACAAGGTGGCGATGGGTCAGTACACGCGCGATGAAGCCCTGCGTGTGGCGCATGCCATTCTCTACGAAACACCCCAGGAGCTGCTGGGAATGCGGCCGGCGGCCTTGAAGTGAATTGAGCGAACGATTTCACCACTGAGGCACAGAGGCGCAGAGAAAAGAAAGAAAGTGCCACGTATCATATCCGCACGTTTTGCTGGCACCTGGCACCTGACACCTGAAACCTTCTATTCTCTGCGCCTCTGTGCCTCAGTGGTGAAAATACCCGAAGAAAATCAAAACCATGCCTAAGATTCATTGTGTGGGAGCTTTGGTGGTTGATCTGTTAAACGGACCCATCAAGCAATACCCGGTTCCCCGGGTGCAAACGCAGATCACTGCGGAATGGATTCGGATGGCCCCCGGCGGCGGAGCGGCCAACACGCCCTCGGCCCTGGCGCGCATGGGGATGGCGGTCACCGCTTTCTCCAAGGTGGGGAACGATCCCAACGGCAGTTTCATCCTCAACGAGCTGAAGCAGGTGGGTGTGAATACGTCGGGAGTTTGCGTCTCCGGCAAGGATTCAACCCCCTTCACGTTTGTCGGGATTCACGCGGATGGTGACCGAACCTTCATTCACACCCCGGGGGCGAATGTGACATTGAATCTCACGGACATTGACCCGTCTCACGCCCTGGATTGTGAATATTTCCTCTACCAAGATCTGTGGGTTCTGCCGGGACTCGACGGGAAGCCTGCGGCGAGCCTTCTGGAGGAGGCGCGGCGGCGCGGGGCCGTGACCTTTCTGGATGAGGCCTTCGGCTATGGGCCCAAACGCGAATTGCTGGAAGCCATGCTTCCGCATTGCGATTACGCCATCCCCAGCTTTGACGACTTGCAGGCCATCTACCCCAACTCCAGCGCGCCACAGCTTACCGATCGGCTCATCGGATTGGGCGCCGGCGCGGTGGTGATCAAGATGGGTCCGCAAGGTTGTTTCGTCGCGCACGGGACGGATCGCGTGCAAGTACCCGCTTATCCCGCCAATGTCGTGGATACCACCGGGGCGGGCGATTGTTGGGATGCGGGATTCATCGCCGCACTCTCCTGCGGAAATGACCCGGTAGCCGCCGCGCGCATTGGGTGCGCGTGCGCGGCCTTCGGCATCGAAGCAGTAGGCGGATCAACCGGCGTTCCCTCCTACGAAGCCGTGCGCCAACGCGCGCTGTAAGCAGTAGGTAGAAGGCAGTAGGCGGTCGGCAGAACCTGAGGCTTGAGGAGCAGCCAGGCGGCTCCCCACCTCGCGTGATTTGCCAAGAAAATCCAGGCCATCGCTCTGAATCGTATCGCGGACCTGCTTTTGGGTCCGCGATACCCTTGCTACACAGACATCCCCGCGTCATCATCCACGGCGGGGGAAATCTCGTCCATCACTACCAGGGGAGAGTCGGGCGTGGCGGGCTTGCTTCCGCGGCGCATGGCCACGATCCCGGTCCGCACCATTTCCAGAATTCCAAAGGGGCGCAGCACTTCCAGAAGTCCGTTGATCTTATCTTCGCCGCCGGTGATTTCGATGGTCACCGCGTCCGCCGCCACGTCAACCACTCGTGACCGGAAGACGTTGGCCAATTGCAGCACGTGGGCGCGGTCGTGATGCTGCGCCGCGACCTTGATCATAGCGAGGTCCCGAGTGATGGCCGGTTCATTCGTAATGTTTTCCACCAGCAGGACGTTGACGAGTTTGTAAAGGCTGGCCTCAATGCGCCTGGCCTGGTCCACATCGGCATCCACGGTAATCGTCATGCGGGAGACTTCCGGTTTCTCCGTGCGTCCCACCGTCAACGAGTCGATATTGAAAGCGCGCCGCCGGAAGAGCGAGGAAACCCGCGTTAACACACCGGGTTTGTTCTCAACGTGCACAACAAAAGTGTTTAGCATAAGAGTCTTCAATCTAATTCAAAATCTAAAATCCAAAATTCGCCGGTCAGGGATGTCGGCGCACAATCTAAAATCCAAAATCTAAAATCCAAAATCGAAAATCCTATTCGTCCTCGGCGGTTTCCACAAGGGGGTTGGGACGGCGGATCATTTCGTGCAGCCCAGCTCCCGCCGCGACCATGGGATAGACCGAATCCTCCTGTTCAACCTGAAAATCAATGAGCACCGGCCCCGGGTGCTGGCGGGCTGCTTCGACCGCCGGAATCACCTGCGCGCGCTTGGTCACCGTCATATTGCGGATTCCATAGGCGTCGGCCAGCTTGGCAAAATTGGGGCTGAGCAACGGGGTGGACTCGTAGTTGCGATCGTAGAAAAACTCCTGCCATTGGCGCACCATGCCCAGGTAGCCGTTATTGATAATCGCGATGTTGACCTTCAGGCTTTCCTGCACAATGGTGGCGAGTTCCGCCATGGTCATCTGGAATCCGCCGTCGCCCACCACCACCCAAACCTCCGCCTCCGGCCGCGCCACCTTGACGCCCATGGCGGCGGGCAGGGCAAATCCCATGGTTCCGAGCCCGCCGGAAGTGATGAGCGAGCGCGGAAACTCGTGCTTGAAGTATTGCGCTTCCCACATCTGGTGCTGGCCCACGTCGGTCACCACCACGGTATCGGGGCCATGCGTCTCCTGCCAGAGATCGTTGATCACATGCGCGGCATAAAGGTGGCCGCTGTCTGGAAGGTTCTGAATGTCGCGCACCGCGGAATCGCCCTTCAGGCCGTCAATGTAACCGCGCCACTCGCTGCAATCGATGGGCTGGAGGCGCGGGATGAGGTCGCGCAAGACCGCACGCAGATCGCCAATCAGGGCCACATCCACTTTGACGTTTTTGTTGATTTCCGTGGGATCGATTTCCACCTGGAGTTTTTTCGCCTTGGGCGCGTAGGTCTTCAGGTTGCCGGTCACGCGGTCATCAAAGCGCATGCCCAGGGCGATCAGCAAATCCGCATCCTGGATCATGTGGTTCACCCACGCTTCTCCATGCATGCCCATCATGCCGAGATTCAGCGGGTGGGAGGCGGGGAAAGCTCCCAAGCCGAGCAGCGTGAGGGTGACGGGGATGCCGGTGCGCTCCGCCAGCTCGCGAACTTCCTGCATCGCGCCGGAGAGAATGATTCCATGCCCGGCGAGAATAACCGGCCGCTTGGCCTCCTGAATCAGCTTCAGGGCCTTGGTGTAATCGGCGGAAGTCGGCGACAGGTCGGGCCGGTAACCCGGCAATTGGGGCTTGGCGGCTTCCCAGTCGAATTCGCAGGAGGATTGCTGCGCGTCCTTGGTGATGTCCACCAGTACGGGCCCGGGGCGCCCAGATGCGGCCACATAAAATGCCTCGCGGATGGTGCGCGCCACTTCGCTCGCGTGCGTGACCAGGTAATTATGCTTGGTGATGGGTAGTGTGACGCCGGTGATGTCGGTCTCCTGAAAGGCGTCGGAGCCAATCAATTTGCTGCCCACCTGCCCGGTGATGCAGACGATGGGGGAGGAGTCCATCATGGCCGTGGCGATGCCCGTAACCATGTTGGTGGCGCCGGGGCCGGAGGTGGCAATGGCCACGCCCACCCGTCCGCTGGCCCGCGCGTACCCGTCGGCCATATGCGTAGCGCCCTGCTCATGCCGCACCAGAACATGATGGATGCTGCTCCGCGTCATGGCGTCATAAGCCGGAAGAATCGCTCCACCGGGGTAGCCAAAAACGTGCTTCACACCTTCACGCTCCAGACATTCCCAAAGAATCTGCGCACCCGTCTTCATCATACAATTCCAATCCCTCTCTTCTTAAGTGCTACGGTGGCCCTATCCGTCTCTTTAATACACTTTAGTACATTGTACAATAGCCCGGGCGTGTATAGGTTATCTCCCGTCAAAAAGTCTGGATTCCTCGCGATGAGCAATCACTTGGCCCGGAATTCCACGTGCATTTTGGTGGTTAGGGCATTTGAACATCCTCAGATCCTCATAACTAGCATAATTTTCAATAAGATCGCGCGAAAGCCGGGCGCGCGGTCCAAATTCTTGTCTAACCCTTGTTTTTTCAAATACATCGCGAGAAAACGCGCTAACACATTAATTTTTCAATAACATCGCGAGAGACCATCCCTTTCCATTTTCAATAGTCCCTTATTTTCAATGACATTCCCGCTTTGTTTGTCAAAAAATAGTTCCCCTTTTTCATTCCCTCTCTCGAAGGCCATACGATTGATGGAAGTGCTCTGCGACCCTGCGTTCAGCCTGGATGAAGATTTCGGCTTCCTCACGCAACACCGGGTGCAAAGCCATCTCCGGAGTCAGTAATTCGTGGACGCACTGCTCCACCCGCCCGGGAGGTGCCGAAAGGTCGCCAAGTAAAAGGTCCCGGCACATCCGCGATCGCTCACCACTCCGCAGGGCGTTCAGGCGCGTCTGAGCCTTGCCCCGGGCCGTGCGCGGGCCCGTCAATTTGCGGGCATTGCGGCGATTGGCTTCCCGCATGGCGGGCGTCAGGGTGGGAGATTTGCGCAGCGACATGGCGGCCTCCTGCAACGAGCAGCCATCTAGTATATCGCTATAGCCTAATCAAGTCAAGGGACGAAATGCCCATTTTGCTTAGCCTACGACAGGAAAGGCCGAAGCTCGAAAATCGAAATTCGGAACTCGGGTGCGCGGACCGGTTTTCCAGGGCCGCGGTTCTTCCGCCCTCCCCCAGGACTGGGCGGCGGACGCCACCCAGTAAACCGTTGGGGGGCCATCGCGGGTACGCAGCGGTGACAGATTCATCTCCGACAATCCTGCGCGGGCAAAGGGCACTTCTGTGGGTAGGGCGTCTATCAACACAGTGACCTGCGGGGCGAAGCCCTCGGCTAACCGAGCAGCGACGCGCCGATCGCCGGACTCTATGTGGATGGGGAGTTTTATCGAACCCTAACGCAACTCCAAAGAGCGCACTACCGCGTCCAGTTGGTCGAGGTCGGGCTTGAAGGATTTCGGAGAAGCGTTGGTCAGGGCTATTTTTACTTTGCTTTGGAAGTTCTCCCAGGTCTTAGGGTCGTCCAACCGCGCTCTCTGCTCGTCCGTTAGCTGAGACAGGTCAGGCGGCGCATTAAGATAGTCGATATCAGCCCGGAACCAAATGAAATACTTCCTGTCTGTCGAGATCGCGGCAAAGACGTACATTAACGGATTGTGCAGTCCGTCGTTCTCTGGGTAGTATTCTGCAAGCCATCTTAACCCACGCCAGGATTTCGCCTCGAAGTATTCCAACCGTCCCCAATGTGCAAGAGGCGTGTCGTCATAGCCCGAGAACAGAGGCTTCAGAGGCAGCGCGTTTGGTGTAATCCTCTCCAGTTCCCCGAGGTCACCATCCATAACCCACGTTGGATTTGCCCTTTTCAGCCCCTCCACGCTCATGATTCCAAGCCAGGCATGTTTGTCCTCCAGGCACAAGTGAGCAGGTAAGTCGCCGTCTATGGGGAGGGGAGTACAATAGTTCGAGTAGTCCGAGGGCCCGAATGTTTTCAGCGTGAGCCTACTTCCAGGCGGAAACAAGCCGCTAGCGATTGAGATGCGGTCTGCCGTTATCCCTGGATCGAAGAGGGGGTCGTGGGGGTTGAGCAAAGAGACTCGAAGACGGTATCGTATCTCTGACTGTGTCCTTACGACTATGTGATAAACCCCGCTTGTCGGAAGGACGTTTATCCACCGCCAATCCAGACAGCTCTCATAGTCTTCCGGAGTGGCTAAATCCTTCGAGCCCTTTGCATCCACCAAATACACGCGCAAAGCGTCCACGTGCGTGGTGTCCACAGGCGGGCAATTCGGGCAGTTCTCATCATCGTCCTTCGCGAGCGTCAACGTTTGACCCGCCCTCGCGGCAAGTTCGAATACGTCCTCACCCTTCGCTGCCACGCGCTCCAGCGTTACGCTCTCACCGGCCGCAATTCGAATTGGAGTGACCTCGCCTCTGCGCTGGGCATGGCAGCCCGGCGCGGCAAGCAGAATCGCCGCAAGCATTGGTCTAATCAGTGTCCACCGTAGCCGTCGCCGTGACGCGGCCAACACTTCCTTTCGCAGAGCGAATTGGCATTCGTTGCAACGTCCGATTGCCGGATGAAGGTTTACACAGGCAAAGAAAATGCGGCGGAAGAGGATCAGACGATAAATATTTGACACGCGCGCAGCTTAGCACCACGGTCCCTTCTGTTCAAGAAAGAACCCCCCATCGAGTGTGCATTGACCCCTAGCACCCCAACGACGCTGGTCACCTGGCCGTATAGTCGCCTAACCTTACATGTGGTCTGCGGTGTCATCGCCGAGGGTCCGGTACGGGGGACGCCCTCATCAGAAATGTAGAAACCCCAAGGGGTCTGCCACGAGCCGTAGATAAAGGGTCAACTTCCAGAGGTCAAATTCCACAGGAAGATTGCAAGCAGATGCGGTCAGGTGTATCTTACCGCTCACTCGGAAATTGAAAGCGCAATTTCTGGTTAAATTCAGTCGCCCCCGGGAGTTGCCGGTCAATGCCCGGCAGGCACAAGGGAGACACATGACGATTCCATTTTCACGTCGAAATTTCTTGCAGGCTGCGGCCGGGATCATTGGCGCGGCTTATCCGGAGCTGCGAGGTCTTGCCGCACCCGGAGAGTCCAGTGCCCGCCCCAACATGACGACTCGCGAGTTGAAGGGCCTTGGCAAGTTGTTCCCAGAGGACTTGGAGGCGTTTGAGTGGAACCAGTTTCAGGCCGCGGGCTTTAAGCGCCCCGTGACGGGAATCGCCTACCGCCAGATGCTCGCCTCCTGGTCGCAGTTTGGCGCGGCTTCCGGGATTCGCCCTGTCTCCGGCGCGCCTTTGGGGGGCATTGACACGGGCGCGCTTTATGTCGAGTCTTCCGGCGCGTTTGGCTACTCTTCCATCTTCAATCATTACACTCCGCAAGGCGGCCCGCTGAACACCCCCTACCTGGGGCTGGGCGTGGGCGACAAGGTTTGGGTGCTCACATCGCGCCGAACCAAGAACTACGCGGGGGATTGCCGACCGAGCCTGGGTCCTCCCATGACCTTCTTCGAGACCCCGGGTTTGGAAGAGATTAATGGCGTCGATTATTGGGGGCACTTTCCCATTGCCGACACGCAGTTCTACACTGATGCTCCGGTATCGGTTGCGGTGCGAGCCTGGGCGCCATTCATGCCCGGTGATTCCAAGACTTCCAACACCCCCGGCGCGATTTTTGAGGTTCACCTCGCCAACACCACATCCGAAAAACAGGCTGGCACTTTGGCGTTCAGCTTCCCGGGTTTCCACGACCATCGCAGCAAGGACGAAATCCTGGGCTGGACGGATCTCGCCACCACACCGGTTCTTCCCCCGCCGCACGTCGAACGCCGCAACGCGCCCGAGGGCCTTGCCGGCACCTGGGTGGAAGACAAGGGCTGGGGCATGAGTTACGTGCTGGCCGCGCTGGATGTGCCCGGCGTGCGGGTGGGCGGCGCGCTGGGAGTGGATGGAAGCAAATGGACAAAAATCATTACGGCTCTGCCCCCTACCGCGCCCGAGTCCGGCGATGATGGCGGCTCCTCGCTGGCCGTGGAATTCGAGCTTGCCCCGCAAAGCGAGAGGGTGGTGCGGATCGTTCTGGCCTGGTACGCCCCGGTGTGGGAGGGGAACGGCAATCCCGGCACCGGCAGGAAAGTCATCTGGACACGCGATCTTGCCAATTACCACGATGGCGAAGTCGATCCGAAGGGCGGTCCGGGGAGCACCGGAAAGAGTTATACGCACATGTACGCCTCCCGATTCGCCGATGCGGGCGAGGTGGCAAACTTCCTCGCTCACAACCACGCTTCCTTGCTCAAGCGCGTGATAGCCTGGCAGTCGGAGATTTACGGCGAGAAGACCCTTCCCGGATTTCTTGCCGACGTGCTGGTAAACGCCTTTTACTATTTTGGCCCGTGCAGCGTGTGGGCACAGGCGAAGGATCCGATCGGCAATTGGTGCAAGCCGGAGGACGGCGTCTTCGCGCTGTCGGAGGCGCCCCGCTCCTGCGCGCACATGAATACCTTCCAGAATGCGGCCATAGGCGGGCCGTTCCTCTCCATATTCTTTCCGGACCTGGCGAAGTCCACGCTGCGGGCATTCCGCGCCGCCCAGAACCAGGAAGGCAACATCCCCTGCGTGCTGGGCCTGTGGATGGACATGGCCTTCCCTCTGGGGTATGAGTACCAGAAGGTCATGAATCCGGGTGACTGGCTGGGTCAACTGCACTGGCAGTGGAAGGCTACCGGGGACGACGCTTTCTTCCACGAGTTCTACCCTGCCGCCAAGGCGCTGATGGAGTACTCCATCACCCTGCACAAAGATATGGGGCTGGAGCAGATTGCCGCCATGCCTCCCGGGGGAGGGGTGGAATGGTTCGAAGACCGCACCATGTACGGATTTGAGGTGCTGGCCGCGGGATACCGATTGATGGGCGCAGAGCTGATGCGGGAGTGGGCGGAGAAGGCCGGCGATGAGGAATACGCCAAAAAGATGGACGCCACCATTCGCGCCGGAAAAGAGGCGATGGAGAAGTATCTCTGGCGCGGCGATCATTACCTAGTCTACAACGACCCGAAGACCGGCAAGCAATTCGACGCTTTTTACACCCCGCAACTCGATGGGCAGTATTTTGCCCACGTCAGCGGCGCCCCCCGCGTCTTGCCCAAAGACCACGTGGAAAAAATCCTGACGACGCTTCGCGAGAAGGTTTGCAAGATAAGCAAATTGGGGATGCCTCCCAACTATTCCAATCCCGATGGAACCCCCTGGAAGGGCTCGAGCAACCCCTACATGGCGGGCGAATACGTTTACGCCAATCATCAGGTCTTCTGGCTCGGCACCCTCTCAATCTATGAGGGGCACAAGGAATTCGGACTGGACCTGCTGCACAAGCAGCTTCATATTTATTGTTGCCGCTGGGGATACATGTGGGATGGGGTGAATTGCTGTAGCGGTTATGGCGACGATGGCCAGATCAGCTACGGTTGGGACTACTGGTTCAACTGGTCGGTTTGGATGGTGGCGGCGGCCCTGGCGGGCGGCGATTTTACTGTATTGCTCAAGCCGGGGGGACTGGCCGATCGCGTCAAGAAGGCCGCCACATCAGGCGCGTAGGACCTCGCTGATTATCAGCCAATTAGTTTGGAACGGCTTAGACGAGATTCAACACAGAGACACAGAGGCTCACAGAGAACAGCCACGGAGAAGAGCTCCGGGTCAACGAACCAAGCAGCAATAATCGCATCCCCTGCGTGAAGAGGCGCTCTTCTTGCTGTCCACATCCGCCCTCGGGTGGGAATTCCCAGTTTGTGCTGGACTTGGAGGGGCGCAATCTCATAAGCTGGGCCGGTCAAAATCTTCAACCTCGATTGCGACGCTCGAAGGATCGCGAGACTGTACCGCTCGCCTTATCGCCGGCGGATGTTGAACCCTTTGAAAGATTTACCGTGTCAAAGCCCTGGTGGGCCTCTGGCGGGTTATTGTGTGTGGGGTGACCGCGACGCCTGAATGTTGGGAGGAGTGAAACACCGTGTTGTCATGGATTGATACCGTTACGATTTTTGCCAGCCTGGCGTTGGTCATCTTCGCTGTCACGCGCGCCTCCCAGAAAGCCGCCACGGGAAGCGAATACTTTCTGGCCGGCCGCGACCTGCGCTGGTGGTTTATCGGCATGTCGCTCTTTGCCTCCAACATTTCCGCCGAGCACGTTCTGGGGATGGCCGGCGACGGGTATCGCATCGGCATGGTGGCCGGCGGATACGAATGGATGAGCGGCTGGGACCTGATCATGCTCGCCATGCTGTTCGCACCCCTTTATCTGCGCGAAAAGATTTACACCATCCCGGAATTCCTGGAGCGGCGCTTCGGGTGGCCCCTGCGCGCCTTCCTTTCCGCAAATCTGCTGATCATCAATGTCTTCACCAAAAACGCCGTGGACATCTGGGCGGGCTCGCTGTTGTTCAAGGCGCTGTTTGGATGGAACCAGTTTGCCGTGATGATTATCCTGTCCGCCTTCACGGCCCTTTACACGATGAAAGGCGGCTTGCGCGCGGTCGTCTACGCGGACATGGTGCAGGGAACGTGGCTGATCATCAGCAGTGCTTTCCTCACCATCCTGGGCCTGAAAGCCGTGGGCGGATGGTCGGCCCTGGTGGCCGCCGTGCCCCACGCTTCCATTCAAATGGTCAAGCCCCTTACCGACGACTTCCCCATTACCGGTTTCCTGATCGCTAACTTCCTGGCCGGAATGTTCTATTGGTGCATGGACCAGACCAACGTGCAGCGTGTGCTGGGCGCCCGCACCCTCGAGGACGGCCAGCGCGGCGCGATGTTTGCGGGCTTCCTGAAGCTTTTGGTGCCTTTCATTCTGGTTCTTCCCGGCCTGATCGCCAAAGTTCTCTACCCGGGACTTGCTCCGCACTACGACCTGGCTTATCCGCGGCTCGTCCAGGGTCTTTTGCCGGTGGGCTTGCGTGGCCTCGTGCTTGCCGGCCTGATTGCCATTCTGATGTCTTCCATGAGCGCCTGTTACAATTCCAGCGCCACTCTGGTCGTCAAAGATTTTGTGCTGCGATTTAAGCCCTCCACCGCCGAACGCACTCAAGTTCTGATCGGCCGCTGGGTTACCGTGCTGATGGCTTTGCTCGGAGTGATGGCGGCGGGACTGGTGGGACTTTCGGTGACCATCTGGTACTACCTGCAATTCATCTCCGCCTACCTTTCCGTGCCCATGGCGGCTGTTATCCTCACTGGGTTGCTGTGGAAGAAAGGCAACACCAAGGGAGCGCTCGGCGGCCTCATCGTGGGCTTCAGCCTGGGGATTGTTCTCTTTCTTGACCAGGTGCTGCACTGGGGCTTGCCCATCTTCTCCCACCCCATCATGCATTCATTCATGCACCGCACCCTGGTGGTGTTTATCGTGGCGGTAATCGTGATGGTGATGGTCAGCCAGATCACCAGCCAGGCCTCGGAATTCAGCAAAGCGGCCGTGAACGTGTTTGGGGAATTCACCGCGCCCTGGCAGGGATTCGCCGATTACCGTACCTGGGCGGTGGTGCTGTTTATCTGCACTTGCGTCCTCTGGTACAGCTTCCGGTAGGATCGTAGGGCTTGCCCTGCCCCCATCGTTCAGCGGTAAACTGCACGAGGGTACGGCAAGCCGTACCCCTATGATGGAGAACCCAAATGACCCCCACTGAAAACGTCTTTATTCTCGATCTCTACCCGCGTTATGCGGACGTTATTTTCAGCCCGGAGGACAAGCGCCGGCTGGAAGCGCTTGGCCGCGTGATGTGGCATGACGATGGGCCCGCTCCCGACGCGCATATTGACCAGAACCTGGCGAACTGCGTTGCCCTGCTCGGCCAATCGGCCATGCCGCGCGAGCGCCTGGACCGCGCCCCCCACCTGCGGCTGATCGTCAACATCGAGGGCAATTTCCTCCCCAACATTGATTATGAGGAATGCCACCGGCGCAACATTTACGTCACCACTATTGCTCCGGTGTTCGCGGCGCCCGTGGCCGAAATGGCCCTGGGCATGGCGATTGCCGCGGCGCGCGGGATGGTGGAAGGCGACGCCAAAACCCGGGTGGGAAGGGAATCGCTCTATGGGATGAGCGATACGGAAGATTCCTTCCTGCTACGCGGCAAGACGATGGGAGTGATCGGCTGCGGCAACCTTGGCCGGGAGCTGATTCCCATGCTGCGGCCGTTCCAGGGCGAGATCCTCGCGCACGATCCCTGGGTTCATGACTCGGTCTTGCGCAACATGCAATTGCAACCCGTGGGCTTGGAAGAAATGTTCCGCCGTTCGCGCGTGGTCTTCATCCTGGCGCCCACCACCACGGAGAACGCCGGCTCGCTCGACAAGCGCTACTTCAACCTCATGCAGCGCGGGTCGGTGGTGGTGCTGGTGAGCCGCGCGGGGATTGTGAATTTCGACGATCTGCTTGACGCTGCGGAGTCCGGGCAGATTCGCGCGGCGATTGATGTCTTTCCGCAGGAACCCATTCCCCCGGATCACCGCGCGCGGCGCACTCCGAACACGATTCTCTCCGCCCATCGCGCCGGCAATGTTCCCGAGATTATGTATGAGATCGGAAGAATGGCAGTGGACGATGTCGAACTGGTACTGCGCGGCCTCCCTCCCCAACGAACGCAGCGCGCCAGCCTGGAGACTGCGGCGAAGTATCGCAGCAAGCCCGGGAAATCATCGCCAAGTTAACGTTAGCGGCTCGCCTTGATTCTCAATACCGAATTGCTGAAATTTTTTACAATTTTGGGGTTTTCCCCAATTCGCAAGATGGATAACCCAGACAATCCCGAATTATCCAGCGAATTCCCACACCCTGTCGCAGCGTCAAAATGTCTCTTTTTCTTTAGCAAAAGGGTTTGGCACCCACGGCGACTTGTGAAGGGGGGTTTCTGTTCCAAGTCATGGGGGCAGGCGACCGCGCGACGCCATTCAACGTTAACGCGGATGCAGCCCGGGATCCTCGAGCGCAGAATCCTGGAAAAATCCCGACACTTATCAGTTGACGGTCAGAGTGAGCTTCACAGTCTGGTTCAGAGTGGAGGTTCCGACATTCATTGCCCCCGTTACGGTCAATGTGTAGGTCCCGGCGGGCGTTCCCGGGTTAGTTGGCGCGCCACCGCTGCCACCGCCGCCGCATTCTGCCAGCGCCAGAATCAGGAACAGCCCCGCGGCGAGGGGGACACACCCTCTGGGTCATTCGACCAGGCCTAGTCCCCTGGAGAAATCGCAGAGCGTAAAAAGCAACGCTCTGCGCCACCCCGCCCCGTCAGGCTATACTGAGAGCAGGGCGGTGGAAACCGCCATGGGTCGCTTCTGCCGCGGCTTGTTATGACTAACTCACCGTCAGTGTGAGCGTCACGCTATGGCTCAGGGCAGATGTGCCCGAACCCGCCGTGCCGGTTACTGTCAGCGTGTAGGTTCCGGCGGAGGTGCCGGGGTTCGACGCTGTCGGACTGGGTCCTCCCCCTCCGCCGCAGCCTGCCAGGGCCAGCGCCAACAACAGTCACGACGCCTTTTGTCGTGATGTATGCGCCCCTTTGGATCGGATCGGGCGACCAGCAGAGGTGCCGCTTCTTAGCACGTGCGCATCGCAGGGGCGCATACATCCCGGCAAAGAACGCCGGGATGTATGCGCCACCCGCGGCACCCAAGAAAACGATTCTGCTATCTCCCAGGAATGGAGTGGTGTCTGAAAAAATGGGTTCCGGAAACCTCGGCGGCGAGTTTTCAGGGGTTATGGAGGGGTTGTTGGCGGCGGGTGTGACCGCCGGGAGAAAAAATGAGCTCGCCAGCGCCCAAGGGGGTGTATATTTTCAATTGCCGGAAGGCCAAAACGTTTATTCCGGTTCATAAAGGGTAGAAAGTGGCGCTTTTAGTCAATTCAGGTATTCTGTAGGCACATGAAACTATACCAATTGGCGTATGCTTGCCGTCTCTATCAAGGCGACTTCGACAACGCATATCGTGACATGCGTTGCAAGCTCGGGGACAATCCCGGCTTGGCTTCTAGGGACCAGCAGAACGATCTACTGCACTTCTTGAATAAGTGGGGTTGCCGCATTCCCGAGACGCAATTCGATACCTTGAAAAGCCACTTGAAAGACTGGGCGGAGAAATGGGTTCGCAAGTTGCCCGATGTTGGAGCGGGCCCCGCGGGAAGTATTGCTTACAACCCGCCGACTCATAACCTTTGTATCTCAGGCGGGATCGGCGTGTCCGCCGGCCACAATTTATCAGTCGGACCGCTTACGGGTTATTCTCTCAGTGGCGAGCCTCTAACGCCGCAGGAAATTGACAACGTATTGAGCGGGGGTTCAGTTTCGGGAGGATACAATCTGCCTACGGGGCCAGTACCGGTTGGGCCGGGGCCGACGGGCTCCATCAACAGCGCTGGCATATTGTTGGGGCCTACGCTCGGAATAGCAGGTGGCTCAGCTTCTGCGACTACGGCTTTTTGTAGTGAGGTGCATTTCTAAAGAGGGCGAGATTCAATATGGGCCGAGTGTTGTTGGGGGCAGGACTAACAGCGATATTCCTTGTTACACAAGGGATACTAATTCTCCGAACCGGGAGTGTGCGCGGGATCCGTGCCTTTTTCGGGGCCGCTCCGCGCCGCAAACTGTCCCCCCTGAATTTATTACTCGTCGCTGGAATGCACATAGTACCCGGCACAGCCGTACTTACTTTGATCGTACTGGTGGGCCTTAGGAGCGGGCTGACGGTCTCCGGAGCACTTCAGCGCCTGTGGGCTGTTAACGTCAACCTTCTATTCGCGGTGGTGTTTCTGGTCTCCGGCGTATATTTTCTCATTCGACCATCTACGATGTTGAACTGGGCCCGAACCGCCGAACCCGACATTCCGGAGGATGCCTCCGCTGGATTCGTTATTGTTAGATTGATCGCAGCGGTGTTCTGCTTCATGGGGCTGTTCGTACTATTCGCGCTTGTTTCATGATTAGGACGGAAGAAGGGGACAGATCACCGGGCTGCACCCCAAAGCGGGGTAGCGCAGACCACTGATTTTGGAGGTCTGTCTCCCGAAGGGATAGAAGAACAGTGACAAGTGACGAGGGGTTAAGCGCAGATTCAAGATTTGAGATTCAAGAGAAAGGCTGCAATCATGCCAATCAACCGGAGGAACAGTGAAGAGTGATGTGTGACGAGCGGGAATACAAGGCGCGGGGCTTTTCGCTTCTGGAGATGATGACAGTGATCTCGCTCATCATGATCCTGGCGACCTTCTCCATGCCCGTTTATCGCTCGGTGATCGTGCACGGGCGCGAGGCCGTCCTGCGCGAGGATCTGTTTACCTTGCGCTCCCAGATCGACCGCTTTACCAAAGACAACGAGCGCGGCCCCGCCTCCCTGGACGAATTGGTGGAAAAGGAATACATGGGCAATATCCCCACCGACCCCTTTACCGGCTCCAACCAAACCTGGCAAGTGGAAACCCAGGACATGTCCCTTTCCGTCGATAGCGCCGCCCCCCAGGGAATCGTGGAAGTCCACAGCGGAGCGAGCGACGATTCGCTCGATGGCACGCCGTATTGCAGTTGGTAGAAAGGCAGTGACGAGTGATGAGTGACGAGTGACGAGCAAGAAAAGGCCCCAAGTCCGGGTCCGAGGTCCGATGTCCGAGGCAAGGAATCGAAACTCGAAACTCGAAACTCGAAAATCGCCCACATCGAAATGAGCCGATGAACCGATGGCCAGATGGCCAGATGACCCGATGACCCGATCGAAAGATGACCCGATGACCCGATGAACCGATGGCCAGATGAGGTGCAACCATGCGAATCGGGCGTAACGAAATCATTGAGGAACTGAGCGAACACATTCGCAAATTCGGAGGGGAGCCCGGCGAGTGGCGGGTGGGGACGGCGAGCCATGATGGCAGATTCAAAATTCAAGATGACAGAGAAAACCCGGCCGGCATGACGGGCCTGGCTTATCGCGAGGCCCATACCCCCTACGCCGCCGCCGACGCAGTCGATTACCTGGTCAGCGCGCTCGGCCTGCAACTAGACAGCGATGCACTCCACGGGGCCGAACGCGGATCGGCCCCTACGGCAAATGCCGACCTCAAGGTCGGCGGTGCTGTAGCGGCGGTCTCCGACCGCCGGACGGCGGTGGGGACACTGCAAAAGGCCGAACACCGTTCGGCCCTACAACACGCCCCCGAGCCCGGCCGTCTGGTGTTCATCTACCGGAAAACCCCCTCCGCCCCCGCCCCATCCGCGAGCGACCCTGCCGCCTTCCCCCGCCGCGCCGCCTAGCGCGGTAGCACCGCCAGGAGTCGTAGCGCCGACCTTGAGGTCGGCACGTGAAAACCTCGCCACTTGGCCGTATAACCTTACCGCCGAAATGCGCCTCGCTGTATTCGCCGGCTGGCGCAGACCTCAGCCCTTGGAGGTCTGCGATCTCCCGGAGGGACATCGTGAGTTGAGCTCAGCCCATGCGATCCATGCGGAGAACTGACGCATCCTGCAAATAATAGAACCGCCAGCTTGACCATGGCCAGTCGCCGGGGGAACTCACCAGCCCGCGGGTCACTGGGTTGTTGTGCATGTAGTCTAATTTCGGCTGGAATTTTTCTTCGGAGAAGACATTGAAGGGGTAAAACCGGCGCTGCCATAGACGGTAGTGTGATTCATCGTGAACGGTGGAGGGCAGTCGCAGCCGGGCAAGCGTCTTCCGGCACCAAGGATGCTGAAAGTTTTCCCGAAGTATTCTAAGAATGCGCTTGGCCGACTCCTCCTTGAGCCCCTTGATGATCAGGGGAGTGGTCTCGGCGGGCTGGGGCCTGATCAGCACATGAAAATGCTCGGGCATTAAAACCCAACCGACGAGCACGAAATGTAATTCCTGGCGCACCTCTTCAAGCCTCTGGACAAAGCAGCGGCGGAAGCGCTCGGAGAGGAAAAGCGGTGTGCGGCGATAAGTGCTGGTGGTAATGAATTGAAGTTCTCCGGGACTGTAAACGCGGTGGTAGAGGGGCATGGCGCTGAAGAGTATACTCGGGAGGGCGCGGGGGCGGGAAGGGAGCGTCCCTTCGGGAAATCGCAGACTCCCCAAGGCAGGAGTCTGCGCCAGCCGGGTGTGCCGAGCATGTTCGACAGCTTGGAGGTGAAAGTCCTCTACCCAACCTGATGGAGGTGAAGGGTTAGCGAAGCGCAAGGGCGTCGTCGCGAGGCGGGGTCTGAAGGAAGCGTGGAGCAAACGTGTGAGCCGATGAACAAAAACCGAATATAAGGCGTGAGCGTTGGGCGAGCGGGCCCGGTTTCGCGAAGCCCATTTCCATCAAGGGCGCAAAACGTAGATTCGGCGGCGCTGCACGGAAGGCGGTCGAACTTACCTTGGGAGATCTGCCGTAGGTCACGAAGTCGTGACTGAGGGTGATGCAAATCATCCTGACCCTACGGTAGGAGTCAGCAGAGGGCATATTAGTCCCGACACGTCGGGATGAAGGCCCGAACCGTGATCGTGAATAGTAGGGCGCGTTTCTCAGGGACGGCCATGCGCCAGCCCATCCGCTTCGGCGGAGCTACCCAGGGACGGATCGGGTGAAGCCCGAAAGGAAACTGGGAGCGGCGAAACCTCCTCGGCGAAACGCTTATCGAACCTCCGGCCCCTGCGGGCTCAAGTCATGGAACCGCCGTATACGCGCTCCGTACGTACGGTGGTGTGGGAGGGGTGAGCGGGCAACCGCTCCCCCTATCCCGATCGGAAGAGCCGCGGACCTCAAAAACGGAGGTCCGCGCTACGGGTTCGCTTATAATAGTGCTGCTCGCCTCCCTTCGCCGTTGCGGCGAAGGGCAACTAGGGTTTTAAGGAAAAAAACAAGACCGCGGAAATCGATCGTCGCCAATTCCTGCAATCCGGCGCGGCGATTCTTGCCGCCGCGCCGTGCTCCCTGCTTTCTTGTGGCCCAGACTAGTTGGTGGTAAGCGACAATGTGGTGGTTTGCCACACGCCCACCGCCGATGCCGTAGCGGTTATGGTTACCGTGGAGGTCACGGGCGCAGGGCCGCAGTTGCTTCCACACCCGCCCCCGCCCCCGCCCCCGCCTCCGCAGCCGGCGACCAGAAGCAGCCCGGCGAGCGCCATGGCCACCAGCGCAAATCGCAGTTTGCGCTTCCGGCAGGCAACGAGGCACAAAGCCGCGGCCAGCGCTATCACCGGGAAGAGCGGGCGTGGACTCGGCCGCAACGCGGAAGACTGCGCGCTCACGGTGACCGTAAGCTGGGTGGTTGCCGCCGATCCCGAAGGGGTCACCGATGTGGGGCTAAAGGAGCACGTGGCGTCGGACGGCAAATTGGAGCAGGCAAAGGTCACGGCGGAGTTGAAGCCGTACTGCGGCGTTACGGTCAGGGTCACCAATCCTTGTCCCCCGGAGTTCACCGTCAACGTGGCGGGCGACATGCCGAGCTGAAACGTGGCGGGCGGAGCCTCCGCGAGGGTCATCGGTATGATGCCGGTCTCGGTGGTGCTGCCGCTGGTCCCCGTGAAGTTGAGGATGTAATCCGCCGGAGGCACGGTGTAGTCGGTAGCAAGGGTCATCTGATACTAATTAGCCTTCATCGGAATACTAATGATCCAATCGAATCCGGCGACTCGGGCCACTCGTTGCGGGTCATTTTCAAGACTCGCCAGCGCTTCAACCAAACGATCCTCCACCGCCCGCAGGCTGTCGAAGACAAGGTTGGGGAACCACTTTTCCCGGATATCCTCCCAGACATGCTCCACCGGGTTGAGCTGCGGACTGTAGGGCGGCAAGGGGAGCAGCCGCATATTCTCCGGGATCTGCAAATCCTTGGCGCGGTGCCACCCCGCACCGTCCAGCACCATCAGGATGAATTCCTGGGGGTGACGCCGGGCGACTTCGGCCAGGAACAAGGACATCGTCAGGGCATTCACCTCGGGTAGGACCAAGGTATCGAGCGTACCGTCATGCGGGCTGACGGCGGCGAAAACATAGGTGTACTCGCGCACGATGCGGGCGCAGACCTGGGGACGCACGCCGCGCGGCGCCCAGCAGCGCCGGGGATCATTGATGCGTCCAAACCGCGCCTCATCCTGGAACATCAAGCGCAGGGATCGCCCGGCGAGGCGATGCTCCTCAACGGTCGCGGGGAGTTTTTTTAAAAGTCTGTTGGCGGGCGAGGTCGGCCTGGGGATGGCGAGGCCGCGGAGCTAACTTGCGCCAGCCGTGCCGGGCCAGCATGCGGTAAACCGTCGATTTCGGCACGGCATGGCCCACCGCCTGTTCATAGGCCTGTTGCACCCGGCTCACCTCCAACAACCCACCGCGTTCGGCGCGCTGCAGAAATCCTGCCAACAGTTGGGCCTCTTCCGCCACAGGCAGGTTCTGGTGGCGTCGCCCTCCGCGCCCCCGGCGCTGCCAGAGCGCTTCGCCTTGCCGCCAGTATTGGGCCTGCAGACGCCGCACCGAGGTCGGTCGCCATCCCAGGGCTTGGGCAACTTGATTGGCGTTTAACCCCAACGCCGCTCGCAGCCACAAACACTGCACCCGCTGAAATTCGGCCTTGTTGCGCGCTTCCTTCAACCCCTGTTGTAACCGCTCGAGCGTTCCTTCTGGAAAAGGTCGAGGTGGTCGCATTTCTCCCTCCGCGTAAAAATAATCGGAAGGAGTTTATATTAGTATCTTTATGAATGCAACTTTGTATGAGACGATCCGTTGCCAGATATGGACGCAGGGCTGAAGGTTGCGGTGACACCCGTGGGCAAATTGCCGGCGGCGAGGTTCACACTGGAATTGAATCCATCGGCGACGACAGTCTGGACCGTGATGGTGCCGCTCGTGCCGGCAGGCAAGTTCAGGGTACCAAAGGTTGTCCCGGGAATGGCCGCGGCGACGACCGCAAACGAGGGCACGGGAGCAGGCGCGGAGGGTTGATACTCCCAAAGGTCATTCACGCAATCGTACATCAACACGAGTGTGCAGCCCCCAAACATCCAGAAATTCCCATTGTTGTCGGTCCAACTGAGCGCCCCGGTCCGGGCGCCGGGAAAATTTCCTGGGGCCGGGATCCCCAATGCTCCGTATGTTCCACTCACGTCGTTGGCAGATAACGAGGCGTCGCCGCCTCCCCCCATCCACGCCCACTCGTTCGCGGAAGGGCTGAATTCCCAGAGATCATTGACTCCCCCGCCCGCATCGCCGCTCGCTCCGCCAAACAGCCAGAAGTTGCCTTTTTTGTCGATCCAGTTCGCGGCCCCGGCAAAGAATAGCGGAATATTTCCTGCGACAGGGACTCCTTGCGCGCCCGCCGAGCCGTAGATCGGCAACTGGCCGGGCCCACCGCCTGTACTGTTCCAGTTCGCCAGGCCTAACAGAACCGTACTGCTTCCACCCATCCATGTCCATTGGTTGGAGGAGGGACTGAACTTCCAGACATCGTTGAGCGGATTGTAACCCCCGTACGCATCGAACCCATTACCGCCCGCCAGCCACAGGTTACCCGTCTGATCCACCCAGCCTGTGGCGGCGCGGCGGCTTCCTGGCATATCGTTGGAAGAGGGCGATCCCCAAGTCCCGTAAACTCCACAGTCGCCGAACGTCGAGATGAGGGTATTAGGGTTTTCCGCGGAGCATGCCGGTCTTTTTGCCCAATTATCACCGCCTATCCAAGTCCATTCCTTCGTGGATGGGCTGAACTTCCAGAGGTCGTTGAAATCGTCCGTGATGATGTTGGAGGGATCGAAGGCCTCGCCACCGAAAAGCCAAAAATTGCCCTGACTATCCGTCCAAGAGGTCGGTTGATAGCGTCCGCCGGGGATGTTGGCGCTTCCCGGCGTCCCCAGAGTCCCGTACACACCGGGTTCGCCACCGCAGTAAAAGGTGCAGGGTACCGTAACTTCGTTCGGCCCTCCCATCCAGGCCCATTCGCTGGTGGTGGGGTTGTACTCCCAAAGGTCGTTCAGGAATACCGGATTTCCAGCCAGGTCATAACCGTAACCACCGAACATCCAGAAATCACCCTCGGCGTCTGTCCAACTCGCGGGCCCTTCACGGCCTCCCGGGATGTTTGCCGCCGCGGGTGTTCCCAGGGTGCCGTACACTCCGGGCTGACCGCATACGCCCTCTCGGCAGACGGCTGGGGAGCCGACTGTCTGGCTCCCTCCCATCCAGGTCCACTGGTTCGTGGAAGGGCTGAATTTCCAAAGGTCGTTCATGTGGGAGAAATTGTTGAGGTTCGCGTCAATGCCCAAGCCTCCGAAAAACCAGAGATTACCGCTCTGGTCGATCCAGGTGGCCGAGAACTGGCGGAATCCGGGAATGTTCTCCGTGGAGGGGACTCCCAGAGTTCCGTAGACCGGCGTCGCAGCCTGGGTGGTGGTGTTCGACCCGCCCATCCACGCCCATTGATTCGCCGCCGAGGTGGGCCAGATCGTGTAGCTGGCGCTGGCTGTGGCGCTCGGAGAAAAACCGGGGGCTATGGCGAAGGCCTGGATGGTTTCCGACGATGACACCGTGAGGGGTGCGCTGTAGGTGGTGGAAGTGCCGGTGGGCGCCGCATTGAGGGCATAGTAAATGATCGCGCCCGGCGTGGCGGAGGAAAGTTTGACCGTCTGAGTCCCATCATAGGTTCCCGGCGCCACGCTGAACGTTGGACTGGCGGTTATGGCGACCGTAAAGGTGGCCGAGGCGACGGCGCTATTCGCGTGCCCGGGGGCCACGGCGATGGCTTGAATCGTTCCTGTCGAAGTGATACCGAGCGGCCCGGTATACTCCGTCGCTGACGCGCTGCCGCTCGTGAAGTAGTAGATCGTTGCGCCGGAAGTGGCATCGGAAATGGCCACCATTTCCCCGGCCGGATAGGCTCCCGCCTCCGGGGAAAAAGACGGCTGGGCGGTGGCCGGCTGGCTCGCCGGACTCGGCTGAAATTCCCAGAGATCGTTATAATAGCCGGACTGATCGAAAAGACCCGACGCGGGCGAATAGGCCGGAGAATAGCCGCCGAAGAGCCACAGATTCCCCTTGCTGTCGGTCCATCCCGCGGCGCCCTCCCGGCCGCTCGGAATATTCAGAAATCCCGGGCTTTGCAACGTCCCGTAGACACCGGGCGGCGTGGCAAGCGCCGATTGGGTCATGCTTCCGCCCATCCAGGCCCATTCGCCCGAGGACGGATTGAACTCCCAAAGATCGTTCAGAAAGCCGTAGGCGCCCACGGAATCGTAGCCCAGTCCACCGAAGAGCCACAGATTGCCGTTGCCGTCCGTCCAACTGGTGGCTGCCTGCCGCGAGCCTGGGAAATTGCCGCTGGCGGGCGTCATCCAGGTACGGTAAATGCCCGGCACCCCTCCAAATCCTCCCAGCGTGCTGCTGCCGCCCATCCACGTCCACTCGCTGGTGGAAGGGTTGAATCTCCAAAAGTCGTTGAGGTAGCCGACGGCGCCGGCCGAATCGGCCCCATATCCTCCAAAAAGCCACAGATTGCCGCCGCTATCGGTCCAACCGACTTGCCCGGCGCGGCCTCCGGGGGTATTTCCGCTCGCCGTTGCTCCTAAGGCTCCGTAAACTCCAGGTTGTCCACCGCTTTGGCACAAGCCGGATTGGGCGGCGGCAGTGCTGCTTCCGCTCATCCAGCCCCAGGCGCCCGTCGCCGGATCGAACTTCCAAAGATCGTTCAAATAACATAACGTGCCGTTCGCATCGAAGCCGTAGCCGCCGAAAAGCCAGAAATTCCCCGCGTGGTCAGTCCAGCTCACCGCGCCCTCGCGGCCCCCCGGAATGTTGGACGCGGCCGGCGTCCCCAGTGTCCCGTAAATCCCTGGCTGGTTGAACTTGAGGCTGCCTCCCACCCAGGCGGATAGGTTGCTGGACAGCTTGAACTCCCAGAGATCGTTGTAGCAGCAGTTCGAGGGATCGTTAATGGATTGAGTCGTAACATCGCTTCCGGTGGGAAAGGCCACGCTGCTCCAACCGCTGAACAGCCACAGGTCCCCGTTGCCATCCATCCAGCCCACCCCACCGTTGCGGTCCCCCGGCACAAAGCCCACGGCAAAGTCACCGAGGGTGCCGTAGAGTCCCGTCTGGCTTGTGGAACTAAATATGTTGCTTCCGTCTATCCAGGTCCACTGGCCGCTGGCGGGATTGTAGTTCCAGAGGTCATCCAGTTCGCCAAGTTGAGCAGGAAACTGCCCATTCACCGCGTCGTAGCCGAAGCCGGCGAAGAGCCATAGGTTTCCATTGGTGTCCGTCAATGCAACCGCGCTGGAGCGGCTACCCGGGATGTTGGCTGCGGCGGGCGTCCCCTGCGTCCCGTACACACCCGGCTGACCTCCATTGGCGCCAGGCGTGTTGCTTCCCCCCATCCAGGTCCATTCATTGGATTGCGCATTTGCACTCTGTGACAAAACGCCGCCCCACCCGAGGGCAGCGAGGAAGAGGAATACCAGAAGCGCCGCCCTCCGGCGATGAGGACATAGGGTTGCAACTGTATATAGCGATAGTGATGATAACTCAGGGGTAGCAGCGTCCGCATCAGACAATCCGCGATGTTGGTTCATCGCTCCCTCCGTGGCGCCCAAGGCTGGTGGTAAAAGTGAGGTCTGAATTTTCAGTGTGAGCGGTTCCGCACCAAAGGTTTTGCCCGCAGTTCTTGTTCCAACTCGGGTGGCGAACTACCCGCTTGCATTCACGAGCCACAGCTTGCCGCACACCGAGCCCCACTCGGGGCTGAGCCGTGGAGTGTCTCGTTGCACGGCAGAGTATAGAAGCATGTGAAGTCATAATCAAACATATATACCACCAAGACAAAATGTCACTGAGTCGTCAATGGCAGGGTTGCCGGGCGTCCGAAGCTGTGAAAAAATTAAATTTTGCCGTCGCACCGTAGGGGCAACCCTTCTAGTTGCCCTAGGGCGGCCACAAGGGCCGCCCCTACGACCTTTTTTTCACACGTTCTCCTGCCCGTGTCTATTCATGGCCGGGACGGTCGGGCGACGCCTGGAATGCGGCTTCGAACTAGGTTCCGCAAAAAGTTTGGTGGACGATTTCTTCCGGCCGCGGCGGCGCTTCGAGGTCGGCGTAGTCGGACTGATCAGTGTAGGGCGCGGCCAGGGCATCGACGAGGCGGTGGAAGGGGGCAAAATTGCCCTCATAGCCGCTCTGGATTGCTTGCTCGACGCGGTGATTGCGCGGGATCAGGATGGGGTTCGAAGCGCGCATGCCGTCGAGGCGCGAGGCCGGGTTGGCCTCGCGTCGCCATTTGGCGAACCACTGCTTAAGGGGCTCGCTGCCGGAGACCATCGCCTCGAGGGTTGCAGAATCCTCCCCGGCGGCGACACGCGTGAGGTTGCGGAAAAAGAGGGTGAAATCGACCTCGTGGGCGCTGAGCAGATCGAGACCTTCCTCGATAAGCGCGGCGGGCGCCTCCGGTGGAAGGCCGAATTTGGCGCGGAAGCAGGCGAGGTATTGGCTGCCGAATCGCTCAGGGTACCGGGAGAGAACGGCCTCGGCGATCCTGGTCCCTTCGCCGGGGTCCTCCGACAATAAGGGCAGCAGGCATTCCGCAAAACGCGTGACGTTCCAGAGCCCGATGTTGGGCTGGTTGCCCCAGGCGTAGCGCCCGCGGGAATCAATGGAGCTGAAGACACACTGCGGGTGGAAGGAGTCCATGAACGCGCACGGTCCATAATCGATGGTCTCGCCGGAGATGGCGGTATTGTCGGTGTTCATCACCCCGTGGATGAAGCCCAGAGACATCCACTGGGCGATCAGATCCGCCTGGGCAGCGGCGACGGACTCGAGCAAGGCCGCATAGCGATTGGGGGCTTGAGCAGCCTCCGGGTAATGCCGGACAATAACATGATCGGCCAGCAGCCGCAGGGCATCGTTATCGTGGCGTGCCAGAAAATACTGAAAAGTTCCGACGCGAATGTGGCTGGAGGCGACGCGGGTGAATACGCCGCCCGGAAGCAGTCCTTCCTGGCGCATGACTCTTTCGCCGGTGGCCACCGCGGCGAGCGCCCGCGTCGTGGGAACCCCAAGCGCGGCCATGGCTTCACTGACCATGTACTCGCGCAGCACGGGGCCGAGAGCGGATTTGCCATCGCCGCCGCGCGAGAACGGGGTGCGCCCGGAGCCCTTCAATTGCACGTCGTAACGGGCGCCGCCTGCGTCGACAACTTCCCCCAGCAGGAGGGCGCGACCGTCGCCGAGTTGGGGCACGAATGCGCCAAACTGGTGTCCCGCATAGGCTTGGGCAATGGGCTCGGCGCCCTCGGGAACCGCGTTGCCCGCAAGCATGGCGACCCCGTCAGGAGATTGCAGCCAGTTGACGTCGATTGAGAGCCTTGCCGCGAGCCCGAGGTTGAGGCGGATGAGTCTTGACTCCGGAACACGGGCGGGCGCCTGTTTTGCGAAGAACCGGCGGGGCAGCCGCGCATAGGTGTTGTCAAAGAGAAGGTTCATGGGTTACCAATTCGATTGTAGCAGGAATAGGCGGGAGGCCGGAGCCCTCGCCTACCAATACCGGACTACCCGATTGCGTTACGTCGCTGTTCAATCTCCCGACCGCTATGCTTTATAATGATGCTGCTCGCCTCGCGGGGAATTTCAATCGAGGCACGCAAATCCACGGTGTTGGGGAAACAACCATGAGCGCGAAAATCGATCGTCGCCAATTCCTGCAATCGGGCGCGGCGACTTTGGCCGCGGCCAGCGCAACGCCTCTCGCAGCGCGTCCGGAAGGGGCTCCGCAAAAGCCCTGGAACGTCTTGTATGTGATCTCTGACCAGCACCAGGCGGCCTGCATGGGCGTGGAAGGCCATCCGCAGGCCATCACCCCCAACATGGACAGCCTGGCGCGCCGCGGTGTGCGCTTTGCCCGTTGCTATACGCAAAATCCCATCTGCACGCCCAGCCGCACCAGCATCTTGTCCGGGCAATATGTCCACAATCATGGATACTATGGGCTGTGTGGTCCCTCGCCTCCCGTGGATCTGCCCAGCGTCTTTCAGCAATTTCGCCGCTTTGGATATCGCACCGCGGTGATTGGCAAGGTGCACACGCCGGACGAACCCACCAACTGGCTCGCCGGCCATTGCGACCGCATCGCCAATGTCTGCACCTATCACGGCGAGAATGGGGGGGAATCGCGCGAATACGGCGCCTACCTTGATGCCCTGGGCCTGCGCGACAAGGATGATTCGGGGCGGCTTCCGGAATTTCCCGGCAATCAGCAAAACGAAGCCCGCCCCTCCAACCTCCCCTACCGGCACAGCCTGGAAGGCTGGACCGTTTCCGAGACGATTCGCTTCCTTGACGAATCGGGCGAGCGGCCCTTCATGGTGCAATGTTCCTTGCCCCGGCCGCATGAGTGCTACACGCCGGACCGCCGGTTCTGGGATATGTACCCCGATGACCTGGCCCTCCCGCCCACCCTCTACAATTCGGCGGCGCACCGGCCGCCGCATTTTCAGGCCATGGTGGAGAAGTTGAAAACGCAGGAATGGTTTATCGAGCCCAAAACCTTTGAGGCCGGCTGCCGCCGCGTCTGGCACGGGTATCTGGCCTGCATCACGCAAGTGGACTACGCCCTGGGCGAGCTCTTAAGCTACTTGCAGCGCACCGGCAAAGATTCGAACACCATCGTGGTGTATGGAACCGATCACGGCGCCTATGAAGGAACTTTTGGGGTTCCGGAGAAGGCGCCGGGCATCTGCTCGGAAGCGGTTTGCCGCGTTCCTATGATCTGGTACGTGCCGGGAGTGACGGAGAAAGGCCTGGTTTCCCATCAACTCGTGGAGAACATCGACATCACGCCGACGTTGATCAGCCTGTGTAACCTGCCACCCCTGGAAACGACCGATGGCCATGACCTTACGCCGCTGCTGAAGGGCGAGGACAAGCCGCTGCGCGAAGTGGCCGTCACCGAGAATGTGTGGAGCAAAGCCTTGCGCTGGGGACCGTGGCGATTCGTTAATTACCCGCGCGCCCTCTTCGGCTCCGACGTGGGCGAGCTCTACAATCTCGACGACGATCCCAATGAGACGAAGAATCTTTACCATGACCCGGCGGCGCAGGCGACGGTGGCCGAGTGCCGAAGACTGCTGCTCGAATGGCTCATCATGACCACCCGGTATGTCACCGTATTGCCCGGGCCGGCAGGTCTGCCCCAGTTCCAAACCGCCCGCGTCGCACCCGACGGCAAGGAAAGCAATCAGGTGGGGGTTCGAGACCGCATCCGCCGGGGCCGGATAAACTATATCTGACGAAACCGTCCATTCTGACCAGGAATGGGCCGGTTGGATGCCTGCGGAGAAAATCCGGTATGAGCGGAATGAGTCCTCGAGAACGTGTCATTCGCACCCTCCATCACCAGACGGCGGATCGCATGCCGCGCACTCTCGACGTGGGCGCCTCCGACGGCATCGACGTGACCTACCTCGATATCTTCCGCACCCACACAGGGGCCACCGATCCGGCGGAGTATTTTGACTACGATATTCGCCACATCGCAACGCCGCTCAAACCCGCCGCCACGGATTTTTCCCGCTACTACCACGACCTTCCGCCCGGAACGACCTTTGATGAACTCGGCGTCGCCCACGTGCCTGAGAAGCTTTTTCCGCTCGGCAACTACCTGCATCCCTGGCAGCGCTTCACCTCAGTTAACGAGATGCTCGAATACCCGATGCCCACTTTTGATCCGGCGGGTGTGGCGGAAAAGGTGAAGGCCCTTCAGGATCGCGGCTACGCGGTTTCAGCGCCGGCGGGCAGCATCTCGGAATGGGTATATGGCCTGCGCGGCATGGCGGAGCTGCTGGTGGACATGGTGGATAATCCTGACCTCGCGCAACCGGTCTTCGACCGCGTCGCGGCTCTCGACGAGCAGCTTGCCGTGGGCCTGGCGGAAGCGGGACTCGATATCATCTGTTTTTACGATGACACGGCCACCCAAGCGGGCATGCTCATCAGCCCCGCGCTTTGGCGGAAATGGATGAAACCCCGCTGGTCGCGAATCTTCAGTCAAGCCCGGCGCGTCAACCCCGAAATCCTCATCTTCTATCATAGCTGTGGGAACGTTGAAGCCATCATTCCCGAACTCATCGATCTGGGGATTACGGTGATGAATCCGATTCAACCCGAAGCCATGGACCCCATCCGCATCAAGCAGAAGTATGGCGACCGGATCTGCCTGTGGGGCGGCATCGGAAGCCAGTCGGTCATGCCCAGCTTCTCGGTTGATCGCGTGCGCGACGAGGTTCGCCGGATAACCCTGGAGTGGAAGAAAGGCGGCGGCGCGATCGTCACCCTGGCCCAAACCGTGCTGCCCGACGTGCCCTGGGAAAACGTTGTCGCCCTCGTGGAAACCGTCAGGGAGTATGGGGGGTACGACTGAGTTCACCACTGAGGCGCAGCGCGGCGGAGCCGCAACCAAAACGGATGACGCTCCATGGCGGTTTCCGTCATGATGTTTTTTGGGCAAACGTCATGGGGAGGGCCGTCATGGAGCGTTTTTTGAAGCGGCATGCGAGCCGCATCCTGGGAAGCATATCAGGATTTGACCGGGTTTTGTTTCGCGGCGTGTTGCGTTCGATCAGCTATGTGCAGGGGCTGGATTATTTCATGGGAAGTCAGCGGGTGGGGTTTAAGGATTTTGAGTGGTTCGTGCAGAAGTTTTCGGCGGGCATTAAGAAACGCGCCGAGCAGATCGCGCAGCGGGCAGGGCGACCGTTCCAGTTCGTCCCCTCGGGAAAAGCGAGCAAGGAAGCACTGGTGAGAAAGCTGCTGGAAGAGAAACCGGTAAAGGAGGGGCTGATCTGCGTGTTGTCGTGTGTGGAACCCTGTCAGACCTTCACGGTGCGGCGCGACCGGGAGAAGCGCCAGTTGCGGTTAGTGCCGCGCCAGGCCCAGTGCTTGCATTTTTACTTTTATTTTCTCGACCGCGACTTTGGCCTGATGCACATTCGGCTGCAAAGTTGGTTGCCGTTGGCGATCCAGGTGTGCGTGAACGGACGAGAATGGCTGGCGCGGCAGATGCAACGGGAAGGGATTGCCTACGAGCAGAAGGACAACTGCTTCACCTCCATTGGCGATCTGCCGCGGGCGCAGGCGCTGATGGACCGGTTGGTGACTCTGCCCTGGGCGTCGATTCTGAATCGGTGGGCACAGGCGGTGAATCCTTGGTTGGCGGCGGGGGCGCGTCCCCGCCTGCGCAGTTACTACTGGACGGTGCGGCAGGGGGAATACGCCAGCGATGTGATGTTTCGCAGTCCGCAAGCGCTGGCGGAAGTTTATCCCGCCCTGTGCCGGCACGCCCTGGAACAATTTTCCTCGCCCCAGGTGCTGCGCTTTCTGGGGCGACGCACCAACACGCGGTTCAACGGAGAGGTCTGCAGCACGCACGAGCGCCGCATCGAAGGGGTGTGCGTGAAACATCGGGTGGAAGAAAACTCGATCAAGATGTACGACAAGCAAGGGAGCGTGTTGAGGGTGGAGACCACCCTGAATAATCCGTCGCGGTTTCGCGTCTACCGCGGCGTGAGGCGGAAGGGCTGTAAGGTGAAAGGCTGGTATCCCCTCCGCAAGGGCATCGTGGACCTGCGTCGGCGCGTGGAATTGAGCCGCGGCGCCAATGCCCGTTATCTGCAAGCCTTGGCGGTGGTGGGCGAGTCTCAACCCGCCCATCGCATTCTCGATCCGGTCAGTCAGCCGGTAAAGACCCCGCGACCTTATCGCGCCCTGCGGCCCATCAGCCCGCAAGAGAGCGGCTTGTTTGCCACCATCTTGCGCGGGGAATTCCACCTGCAAGGCGTTCGCAACCGCGATCTGCGAGAGGGGCTATCCCCTTCTCCTCCCAACGACTCCGCGCACCGCCGTCGCGCCGCCGCTCGCACCACTCGGCAGTTGCGCTTGCTCTGCGCTCACGGATTGATCCATCGCGTCGGACGAACTTACTATTACCGCCCCACGCAGAAAGGCCAACAGGTTATGAATACCGCCTTAAAATTTCGCCAAACCGATTTCGCTCTGCTGGCAGCCTGAAAAGCTTGCCAAAAAAACAAGAATTTACGACCTTGCAATACAGAGGCACAGAGAATCGACCGAAAAAAACTGCGAGTAAACAGACGGCTGTAGGGGCGGTTCGCGAACCGCCCCTCCTCGCGGCATGTCCCATGTCCGTGTTGTCTCTGGGCCTCTGTGCCTCAGTGGCGAATCCTCGGTAGGAGGTGAAGGCATGTTCAGGCGCACCACGATTCTGATTTTTGCAGGATTCTTGAGTTTTCTTCTCGCCCTGCCTTCAAGCATTGCCATCCGCGCCGCCGGGCAGAAGTCAGGTTGGCACGAGAATGTATTTTTCGGCATTCATAACGATCTCCATGCGACGGCATTCGACACCGAGTTGGGCCGTGAATTGACCCCGGAAATGCTGCGCGCGCGGCTGCTCGAGACCCATCCCGACTGGATTCAAACCGACTGCAAGGGCCATCCCGGTTACACAAGCTGGCCCACCAAGGTGGGTTCCACCTCCCCGGGAGTGGTGAAGGATGCGCTGCGCATCTACCGCGATGTGACGCGCGAACTGGGGATCAAGTTGGGGGTTCATTACTCGGGCGTGGTGGATGTGCGCGCCATTGAACTCCATCCCGAATGGGGCCGCGTGGATGCGGACGGCAAGACGGACAAGCGGGCCACCTGCCGCCTGCACGGGTACGATGAAGAGTTGATGATTCCCCAGATGATGGAAATCCTCGACACCTACGACGTGGACGGCTTCTGGGTGGACGGTGAAAACTGGGCGGCCCGCCCCTGCTGGTGCAGCCTGTGCAAGGCGGAGTTCACACGGCGCACGGGGATTCGTGTTATTCCCACGGAAAAAGGCCAACCCCACTGGGATGAGTGGCTGGCCTTCCACCGCGATCTTTTCGTCGAGCACGTCACCAAATACACCAACGCCATCCACGCCCGCAAGCCGGAATGCCAGGTGGTGAGCAATTGGATGTACTCGATGTACGAACCGGAAGCCGTGAAGGCCCCCATCGATTATCTCAGTGGGGACGTTGTTCCGTGGGAGGGTGTTGACCTGGCCGCCGTCCAGGGCCGCATCCTGGACGCCCGCCGGATGAGCTGGGATTTGATGGCGTGGGGCTACATCAACACCGGTGAAAGCGATGCCCCGATGGTGTTCAAGCCCGCCGTCCACCTGGAGCAGGAGCTATCCGAACCCGTGGCCCTGGGCGGCGCGGTGATGATCGATGACACGCCGCAGCGCAGCGGCTGGCTGACCGGCTGGCATTATGACATCATTGCCAAGGTCGGAGATTTTTGCCGCGCGCGCAAGCAGGCGTGCTTCCACTCGCAGACGCTCCCGCAAGCGGCCGTGCTTTTTCTGCCCGCCCATTTTTACGCGCACAATGATCCGCTGTACGACTTCACCAATGACGCGGTGGGCTCCATGCGGGGGGCGCTCCAGGCGCTGCTGGAAACCCACCACTCCACCGACGTCCTTCCCGAGGACGCGGCGCTCGAGCGCATGAATCAATACAAACTGCTGGTGATTCCGGAAGGGACGCCGCTGGATGCGCCGCTCGTTCATGCCTTGGAAGAATACGCGCGCGCGGGCGGCTACGTTCTGGTGAGTGGTGCTGATTTAGCCAGTGATTACGCGGGCTGGGTGGGTGCTTCGCCGCGCGGGAAAGCTTTGACGGAGCGAGTCTTCCTGCCCCTTGGCGAACGGGCCGTCCCGGTGTGGCAGGCGTGGCAACCGGTAACGCCCGCGCCCGGCACGCTAGTGCTGGCTGATCGGCTGAGTGAGCAGGACCCCGTGCGGGATTTGACGGACCAGGCGGTGGTCACCCGGCGCAACGTAGGCAAGGGGGCCATCATCGCCGTGCACGGGCCGATCTTCCGCGACTATTACACCGATCACGCCCCCGCCTTACGTGAGTTCATCGGCAGGCTGGTGGAGAGCCTGGACATTCCCTGGGCCGCCACCGTCAGCGGGCCGCCTCAACTCGAGATAATCCTGCGCCAGAAGGAAGGGAAGCTGCTGGTGAACCTGATCAATCGCGGTTCGGGAGAGACCTTCGCGGCCAACCGCAACACCGTGGAGAATCTTCCCCCCATCGAAAACGTGGTGGTCAGCGTGCGCCGGGAGCGCAGCCCCCAGTCCGTGACGATGGTACCCCCCGATATCAAAATCACCTGGGCTTACAACGATGGAATCCTCACGGTCAAAATTCCACAGGTTGATATCCATCGGGTGCTGGTGATTGAGTGAGGTCCCAAGTGAGTTCCTGATTGCGTGACCAAGACCCCCTCACCCCCGCCCCTCTCCCCCAAGGGGGCGAGGGGAGAGGTAAACACGCAGTAGGGGTGGTTCGCGAACCGCCCCTACAAAATCTACGCGGGGATTGATAGGTTTCCTGCAACGTGGCAAGTGAAGAGCCGCGGACCCCAAAAACGGGGGGCCGCGCTACGTTCCTCATTTTGCAATAATTGCTTCCAGGGGAAAATTCTGGTCCGGAGTCTTGATCCACACCGCTCTTGATTCGGAATCGTAGGCGGCGCCTTCCTTCAACTTTTCCATTTCATCAATGGAGGGCAGAATGGCCAACTGCCGCCCGTCGAGCTCTACGCGGCGAGGCGCGCACGGCAGGCCATGGATTTTCATAATCAAGGAACGGGAAGGCGGATGGTAACTGCCCTCCCGACCGGAAATTTCAACTTTCACCGTACCGTCAGCATCGTCAGCGCTGACGGTTTCGAGGAGATATACTCCCTTCCGGTAGTCGTAGCTCGTGCCGTCGTCCTCATAATACTGGCGTGTCGAATGACCCTCCGGGTAGATCTCGAGCGTCAGCGGGTCAATAGGCGCCTCGCCCACGTATTGAACGACCTGCCGGGTGGGCACGATGGCCCCGCCGCGGGCGAACATGGGAATGCGATCGAGAGAAGCGTCCACGGTAATGGTTTTCGTGCCCGTGTATGTCTGGTTGCTCCAGAAGTCGTACCAGGTTCCCTTGGGGAGGTAGACTTTGCGCTCGAACTTCCCCTCGGTGACGACGGGAGCAACCAGTATATCCTCACCGAAAAGGAACTCGTTGTTCTGGTCTGCCGGGGTCGGAGCCATGGACTTTTCATCGGCCGGGTCGTAGAGAAACAAGGGCCGCATAATCGGAAGTCCGGTCTGGGTTTCCTGATAGAAGGCATTGTAGAAGTAGGGGAGCAGCCGGTAGCGAAGTTCGATGGTTTGCCGGTTGATCGACTCGTGTTCGAGGCCGAACGACCAGGGATCAAGCGTGCGGTGCTTGTCGTCGGTGTGGGTCCAGAAGTACGGGTGGAAGACGCCGGCCTCCAGCCAGCGCGTGTAAAGCTCGGCGCTCGGATAGCCGACGAATCCCCCCACGTCGGAACCCACGAAGGCGAGGCCGGAAACGCCCAGGCTCAGGACGGTGCGGATGCCGGCGCGCAGGTCCTCCCAGGTCGCCAGGTTGTCCCCCGTCCACTCGGCGGCATAGCGCTGGCCGCCTGCATAGGTGGCGCGGGTAATCACCAAGGGTCGCACGTTCGGTTGAAACTCGAGCATCCCCTGACGGGTGGCGGCCGTCTCTAGCATCCCGTAAATGTTGTGGCATTTTGCGTAGGGGCTTTTGAGTCCGTGATCGTCGCACACCACCTGGGGATCGAGCGGTCCGGGGATCCATCCCTGGCTGTGGGGAATCTGATCCGCCGTGGGTTCATTCATGTCGGTCAGGAAGCCGTCCATGCCCAGTTTGAGGTCGCTTGCGGTGAGCGAGGCCCACCAATCCCGGGTCTTGGATGAGGTGAAGTCAGGCCAGACGCAATCCCCTGCCCACAAGTAGCCGACAAACACCGACCCGTCCCGCTTGCGGAGAAAGTGATCGCCTTCCAGGCCCTGTTTGTAGACCCAATAATTGTCATCAACCTTGGGGGTGGGAGTGATGTTTTCAAGCGCGTGGAAACCCTCCCGGTGCAATTCTGCCAGGAACCCCGCGGGGTCGGGAAAGGCCTGGGTGTTCCAGGTAAAGATGCGCTTCCCGTCCATGTGGTTGAGAGTGTCAATAAAGAGCACATCACAAGGAATGCGCCGGCGGCGGAGGTTTTCGCCGACAAAACGAAATGTGCCGGCATTGAGGTAATAGGCGCTGCTTTGGATGTAGCCCAGCGACCACAGGGGAGGCAGCTCGGTTCGCCCCACCAGCTCGGTATTGCGGGCGATGACCTTCTTCGGATCGGGGCCGTAGAAGAAGTAATAGTTCATCTCGCCGCCGTCTGCCCCAAAAGAGTATTCCTCCTGGGATTCCGCCCCCATGTCGAAAGACGACCGGTAAGTGTTGTCGAAAAAGATTCCGTACGCCTCGCCTTTGCGCAGCCCGATGAAGAAGGGAACAGTCTGGTACATGGGATCGGTGCTGGCGTCATACCCGGCGGGGTCGGTGTTCCACATGACGTAGGAATGGCCGCGCTTGGCGAGCGGGCCTGCCTTCTCCCCCAGGCCATAATACTGTTCATCGGGCGGCATCCACTTCCAGCAGCGGACGCGCGCGCCGTCCCAGGCCATGGCGCGAGCGTCCTTCAAGATCAGTTCGCCCTGGCGGTTGTAAAACGCGATGCGGAAGGGCTGGAGGTCAACCCGAACCTCAACTTCCGAGGTCCGAATGATGCGGGTGCTTTCGCTCCCGGAAAACTCGACCGCCACCGGGGGCCAGTCCGTCTTGCTGACCGCCCAGGAGTAATCGGGCGGGAGGACCTTGGCGGGGACCATTCGAACCCGCACCAGATCGGGAGCGAGCACGGTGATGACCACATGCGCTTCAGTATTATGGAAATCGATTTGATTGCCCTGGGGCGGGCTGGCCGTCAAGCTGCCCACGGGATGCCACGCGGTGTAGCCGGGAAGCGCCGCTAGAAGGGCGATGAGAACCGTTTTCAGAAGGGAATAAAAGGTTGTTCTTGGCATGGTGTCCTCGCCGTCTTGGGATTACAGAGCGGACAAGTCTAGCATGGCGAATTGAAATCCGAGGCGTATAATCTCTCGGCATAACCCACTGGGAGGCGACGAGATGGCCAAAACCAAAATGTTGACAATCACCCTTCAAAATCAGCCCGGCGCACTCGCGGCAATCGCAAAAGCGCTGGGGAGCGCCAAGGTGAATATCCTGGCGATTTCAGGAACAGCACAAGGGACAACCGGCACAGTCCACCTTGTGCCGGAAGATGCCAAGCGCGCCAAGAAGGTCCTCAACGAAGCCAAGCTTGCATACCAGGAGACCGCAGGGGAGCAACACGAGCTGGCGAATAAGCCCGGTACGCTGGCGCAGCACCTGGAGAAGCTCGCAGCCAAAGGTGTCAATCTGAGTTCAATCCATGCCACGGCCGTAAAGGGCGGGAAAAAGGTGGTTGTGGTTTACACGGCGGAGGCCCCGGCGAAAAGCAGCGAGGCCCCAGCCACAGCTCCGGCCGCATAGCCCTGCCTTGCGCCACGACTCGCATTCGCTTGTCGGGTGGGTCCAAGACTCCTCCGGCCCAGCCGCGAAGTTGGATGTGTGCCCGTCGAGATAGGTGATTGAATTTGTTATGGTAGCGCTACCGGGAATCGAACCCGGGTTTTCAGATTGAGAATCTGACGTCCTAACCCCTAGACGATAGCGCCGGAGAGGCAATTATTTTTCTAACACCCGCCCGCCACAGTTGTCAAGGCGCGAGGGAGAATGCGGGAGTGATTCATTTCGTAGTGGCACGGCCATCTTGGCCGTGCTCGGGCACGGGCGGGACGCCCGTGGCACTTCAATCAGCTTAGTACTTGGTGGTCGAGGCGAAATTGAAATCGCGGATTTTGGCGGCGGGCACGACCATTTCAAATGACTCTTCGCCGGCGGTACGCTGGGGCGGGCTCATCATTTCCACCTGGTTGAGCATGTCCACCAGGCTCTGATTGAAGCGCAGGTTTCTCACCCCCTGCCGCACCTGCCCGTCTTCAATCCAGAAGGTGCCGTCGCGCGTCATGCCGGTCAGGATTTTTTTGTAAGGGTCCACTTCGCGGATATACCAGAACCGGGTTACCAGCAAGCCGCGCTCCGTGGACTTGATCATGTCGTCCACGCTGGAGCGGTCGCCGTCCATGACGATATTCAAAGGGGCTTCCGCATATTCATTGGGCAGAGGGAAGCCGTGGCCGGTGGGTTGCGTGCCCAGTTTCTTCGCCGTCTGCCGCGCATAGACAAGGTTTTTCACCTCACCCTTTTCGACAATCGCCACGCGCTGGCGGGGAATTCCCTCGCCGTCAAAGGGCGCGCCGGTTTGCAAGGGATGGAAAACATCGTCGCGAAGGCTGATGTTATCGCCGAACACCTTCTGGCCCACGCGGCCGGTGAAGCAACTGCGCTGCTCGTGCACGGCCTGTCCGCTGAAGTCGAGGATCATGAAACCGAGGAGATCGAGCATGGCGGAGGGTTCCAGGATCACCGTGTAACGGCCGGGCTCAACCTCGCGCGGCTCGCGGCTGGCGAGGGCCTTCTGCGCCGCGCGTTCCGCCAGCTCCACGGGCTCCAGCTCCATCCAGTAAGGCGCGGTTTTCTTCGCCCAGCCGGAACTGGAGTCGCCCATCATGGTGACGGAAAACTCCGACATGGTTTCTTCGTGATAGGCTTTCAGGCCGCGCGAATTGAAAAGGCCGAAAGCCGAAGCGCCGCTGGAAAAAATACCAGCGGCCGTGAGGCCGTTCTTTTCCGCCAGCCCCACCACCTGGGCCACCGTCTCCGCCCGCGTCTGTGGGGTTAACTGCGCGGTCTCATTGTAGAATCGATCGAGGGCGCGATAAGTCTGGGGCCCGGGCATGGGCAGCAATAGGGGTTCGGGTGGCTGCAAGCGCGCCAGCACCAGAGCGCCTTCGCAGAGCTGGCGGATGGAGGCTTCGTCAAATTTGTTGGTGCTGGCGCGCGCCATTCTTCCTTCGCTGACCAGCCGGATGGAAAGCGATGAGCTCTCTTCCGCCACGTTCTGGTGGATCATATTGTTGGCGAAGCGGGTGAGGGCGTAGGCGGTGGAGGAGATCGTTGCTTCCGTCTCATCGGCCGTGGAGTACTTCAGAACTTTGTCGAAAACTTCTTCCGCGCGTTGTCGGGTTAAATTCATTGGTGCGATTTACTGGAGAGTGACGATACTCGAAAATCGAATTTCTTTTTTCAGCAACTCAATATTACTTTTCGGCTCCACGAGGGACTTAAAGATGACCTCGCCGTGTTTCGCAAAGGATTGCCGATTAGGCTAAAATAACCCCTTTAGAATCAATCCCCCTTCGGCGGGGGGGATCAGGCCTAATTTCGGGCATTTTGTCCGCAATCCTCATCCCGGATACGCCACGCCCACCTGTACTTTGCGGAAGCGCGCCGGTGAGGCGCCGTGGCCGGTGCCCATGGCCTGCATGGGTTGTCCCTTGCCGCAATTGGGCGTGCCCCACAGCGTCCAGTATTCGGGGCCGCAGATGGCGTCGCAGGAATTCCAGAAATCCGTCGAGATGCCGCCGTAGCTGGGATTCTTGAGCATGCGGGTTTTCTTGCCGCCGCGAATCTCCCAGCCGATTTCGGTGCCGAACTGGAAGTTGTAGCGCCGGTCGTCAATCGACCAGCTCCGGTTGGTTTCCATATAAATGCCGTCGTCGGTATCGGCAATCAGATCCTCCGGCTTCCCGGCTCCGGGGAGGATGCTCACGTTGGTCATGCGAATCAGGGGAATGCGGTTCCAGCTTTCCGCGCGCATCGAACCGCTCGACCGCTCGAGGCCGACGGTAGAAGCGGTCTCGCGCGAGCTGAGGTAACCCACGAACAGGCCGTCCTTGATAACCGGCGTGCATTGGGCGGGGACGCCTTCATCGTCGTAAGCGAAAGTGCCAAGCCCGGGGCCGTGCGCGGGAGTGGCATCCGCCACAACATTGACGATGTCGGAAGCGTATTTGAGCTTGCCCAGCTTATCGAGGGTCAGGAAGCTCATGCCCGCGAAGTTGGCCTCAGTGCCCAGCACGCGATCGAGTTCAATGGGATGGCCGATGGACTCGTGAATCTGCAATCCCAACTGCGAGCTGTCGAGAATGATATCCTTCACGCCGGAGGGGCATTGGTCCGCCTTGAGCAGGGCCACGGACTCCTCCGCCACGCGGCGCGCGTTCTCCAGCAATTTGAGCTCTTCCACCAGCTCGTAGCCCTTGGTCTGGTACTGCCCGCCAAAGGAGTTCGGATAGGAACGGCGCTGAATTTCACTGCCCGCGAAGGAGGTGGCGGCATAACCGGCGCCCGTTTGGGTTTTCAACTGGTAAATTTCCGAGCCCAGGTTGGAGAGGAAAAGCTGCTCGACGCGGCGAAAATCCATCGCGGCTTCGGCCAGGGTTACGCCCGCCACGCGGCCCAACTCCACGTTGATCTTGAGCAGGAGGTCGAGGCAGGAGGATACCGGAATGGAGAATGGATCGATGCGACAGGGCGCCGCCCAATGGTCCAGGATTTTCTTTTCGGGAACCAGGAAAACGTCGTGCTTCTTGGTCAAAGCGCTGGCGCGGGCGATTTCCACGGCCAAGGCGGCGGCCCGATCCACGTCCGCGTGGGTCAACATATCGGTGGAGGCAAAACCCCAGCCTCCGTCCGCCACCACGCGGATTCCGAGTCCCAGCGACTGCGATTCCCTGACCTGGGAAGTCTGCCCATTTTTGGTGGAAAGATAGCGTTGGCGGGTATCGAGCACCCTGACCTCGGCGTAAGTGGCCCCGCGGGCAACTGCGGTGTCGAGCGCCCAAGTAGCGAATTCTTTCATAGGTGGGTGATGGCTTACAGCTAACAGCTTACAGCTTACAGCCGACAGTTTAACTCCGCTGTCAGCTATTAGCTGTCAGCTGTGAGCTGTCGGCTGTTAGCTGTCCTTCTACGTTCCTTCCGACCATGAGGCAAGATACTTTGCCTGCTCGCGGGTCAGCGTATCAATGCTGACGCCCAGCGATTGCAATTTGAGCTTTGCCACGTTCTGATCAATGTCCGTGGGCACCGGATAAACGCGGGTTTCGAGTTTGCCGGCATTCTTCACCACGTACTCGACGGAAAGGGACTGATCGGCGAAACTCATGTCCATGACTACGGCGGGATGACCTTCAGCCGCCGCCAGATTGATCAGCGGCCCTCGCCCAAGAGGTAAATCTTCTTGCCGCCGCGCAGGGTGTATTCATCCACGAATTCGCGGGTCTGGCGCTTGCCCACCGCCAGTTTTTCGAGAGCCGGAATATCAATTTCCACGTTGAAGTGGCCGGAGTTGGCCACCACCGCGCCATCCTTCATGACGCGGAAATGCGAGCCCGCAATCACCGACTTGTTTCCAGTGACGGTGATGAAGATATCGCCGATCTTTGCCGCCTCGGCAATGGGCATGACGCGGAAGCCGTCCATCACCGCTTCCAGCGCCTTGGTGGGGTTGATTTCCGTAATGATCACGTCCGCGCCCAGGCCTTTGGCGCGCATAGCCACGCCGCGCCCGCACCAGCCGTATCCGCAGATGACCACGCGGCTGCCGGCAAGAAGCACGTTGGTGGCGCGCAGGACTCCATCCAGGGTGGACTGGCCCGTGCCGTAGCGGTTGTCGAAGAAATGCTTGGTGTCGGCGTCGTTGACGGCGATGATGGGAAACTTCAGCATGCCGTCGTTCGCCATGCTGCGCAGGCGGATGACGCCGGTGGTGGTTTCCTCCGTCCCGCCCAGAACCCCGGGCACCAGATCCTGGCGTTCGGTCAGGATCATGGTGACCAGGTCAGCCCCGTCGTCCATGGTGATCTGGGGCTTGTGGTCAAGCGCCGCGACAATGTGGGAATAGTAGGTTACCTTGTCCTCGCCCTTGATGGCGTAGGTGGGAATGCCGTAATCCTTCACCAGCGATGCCGCCACGTCATCCTGCGTGCTTAAGGGGTTGGAAGCGCACAACACCAGGTCAGCGCCGCCATCGCGCAGGGTGATGGCCAGGTTGGCGGTTTCGGTGGTCACGTGCAGGCAGGCGGAAATCCGCACGCCTTTGAGGGGTTTTTCCTTGAGGAAGCGCTTGCGGATGATTTGCAGAACGGGCATCCACTGGTCGGCCCACTCAATCCGCAGCTTGCCTTTGGCGGCAAGGTTCAAATCTTTTACATCACCAGCTAATTTTTTTTTGGTAGCAGCCATCTATAGTCCAGCCTCTTTCTTCAGGATTGCAGCCTTGTCGGTCTTCTCCCAGGTGAAATCGGGATCGGGACGGCCAAAGTGGCCATAAGCCGCGGTTTTCTTGTAGATCGGCCGCAGCAGATTGAGCGACTCGATAATCCCCTGGGGGGTCAGTTTGAAATGTTTGCGAATGAGATTTTCAAGTTGGCGTTGGTCGATCTGGCCCGTCCCGAAAGTGTCAACCATAACCGAAACGGGATCGGCGACCCCGATGGCGTAGGCAAGCTGCACTTCCGCGCGGTCGGCGATGCCTGCCGCCACGATGTTCTTGGCAATGTAGCGCGCCATGTAAGCCGCCGAGCGGTCAACTTTGGTGGGATCTTTTCCGGAAAACGCGCCGCCGCCATGGTGGGCCGTGCCGCCATAAGTATCCACAATGATCTTGCGCCCGGTAAGGCCGGAGTCGCCCACCGGCCCGCCCGTTACAAAGCGGCCCGTGGGATTGATGTGGTACTTGGTGTTTGCGTCCAGCAGATGGGCGGGGATGACCGGCTTGATGACGCATTCGCGCACGCCCTCGCACAATGTTTCATGGCTGACGCTCGCGGCGTGCTGGGTGGATACCACTACGGCATCCACGCGCACCGGCTTGCTGCCGTCATACTCAACCGTAACCTGGGATTTGCCGTCGGGCCGCACGAAATCCAGAATTCCCTCGCGCCGCACTTCCGCCAGGCGCATGCAGAGCTTGTGTGCAGCCATGATCGGGAACGGCATCAGCTCTTTGGTTTCGTTGCAGGCGTATCCGAACATCAGTCCCTGGTCGCCCGCCCCGCCCGTTACCACGCCCTGATTGATGTCAGGACTCTGGCGCGTCAGGTTAATGGTCAACTCGCAACCGCCGGCCGTGAAGCCGCCGGCAGGATCGGTGTAGCCGATGCCCAGCACGGTTTCGCGGACCAGCTTCTCAATATCGAGGGTGGCCGAGGTGGTGATTTCACCCATGACGTAAACGGCGCGGTCTTTCACCATGGATTCGCAGGCCACGTGGCCCTGCGGATCGGCGGCCATCACGGCGTCGAGTACAGCGTCGGAAATCTGATCGCAAATTTTGTCGGGATGACCTTCAGTTACAGATTCAGAGGTAAACAGATGGTGGTCTTTAGGCTCGCTCAACCAGAGCCTCCTTCTCTTAAGATAAGAATTTTAGAGTCTGCGCAAACATCCAACCTAACACACGGTCTTCGGGGGTGTCAACGATTTCGGGTTGATTTGGCCCTCCGAGTGCCGACGTGTCGAAAAACGTGGCCGGATGGGTGCAGAAGGAGGCCGGACCGTATGAAAAGGAAGGCGCATAACTTTGGGTTAATTTCAAAATAGACTACAAAATGTCTGATATTCCGGTCGTCTAAGACTCGGAGGCTGCAAATGGACGGCTAGGTAAATCTGCATCGATCTCATTAGGCACCGCAAAAACACCTGTTCCGGGAGCAGAATATTTGATAGGATTTCCCAAAATACCCAAAGGAGGCTTTCATTCACCGTTAATGCTCTCACTTCGACAACCTGACCTGCCAGCATGTCACGGTGCTGCCAAATCCATTGCCGCTGTTCATTCGTCAACTGGGATGAACCAATCTCGCTCTCTACGCCGGTCAGTCCCTGCACAACCATGGCTCCCATGCTGCCAGCCAATTTCCCTGTGCCTTCGATGCAACGTGTGACTTTGAAATCAAGAGTGTCGTTCGCCTTCACCTTGAACCATAAGCCCCAGACGGGCTTAGGATTTGTATTCACGACTGGGCTCTCCTCTCGGACGGGAGGAGGAAAGGTGGGATTCCGGAATGCGGGGGCTAACCGAACTTTCGCAGCTGAGGGAGTAGACGAGCTGTAAGTGGTTTGTTTTTAGCGAAGGGTTCCCAAAGGTCGGCACTACATTTTCAGTGTCGGTTGCACCGTCTGTGCCGGGTCGTCCTGGGCCTTGATGCGAGGTGACGGTTGTGAAGGCAAGGAGAGATTGAGTTGGTGCAGCATCAGCGCTTGATCGGGTTCCGGCTGGGTGTAGCGTGGCATGATCAGCCAACGGTCGTCGGTGGTGGGCAGGCAGACATCCAGCATCTGGATCGTCGCCAGCTTTTCCAACACCGCCCGCGGGGTGAGGCCCGGGGCCAGGGCTTGCAGCCTTTGTCCCAGCGTTACCGAAAGAGCGTAGGCGAGGAAGGCCACCAGGATGTGGGCCTCCACGCGGTTTTCGAGTTGGTGATAAATCGGCCGCAAGCCCAACTCGCTCTTGAGGGTCTTGAACGCCGCTTCGATTTGGGTGAGTTGGAGGTAGAGTTCCCACAGCACGGCGGCATCCTCGCCCACCAGGTTCGACCGCAGCAGATAGTGCCCGTCGCGGAGTTCGGCCTTCTGCAGCTTGTCTTTGTCCAATTGAAACGTGAAGGTTTGGCGCGTGACGGCTTCGCCCTCCTGGGGCAGGTGAATGCGGACAAAGCCGAAGGCACGTCCCGCGTCCTTCTTGGCCGCACCGATCCGGAGCAGCAACCGATCGCGCGCCGGAGATTTCCGGCGTAGGTCGCGCAGTTTCCACAGCAACCGCACCAGCTTACGACGGCGGATGGCGTGCTCTTTGGCCCGCCGTCCTGCGCTCTTCGCCAACACGTATAATTCCCCTTCCTCGGCGAACAGCTTGACCTCGACCGACTCCCGCACTTTCTGCCACGGCAACTCCAGCCATTTTTTCTCGTACTGCTGAATCTTGCCCCGCGGCGTACCCACCAGGTAGAACACTTCCCGCTCCGGCGCGCGCATCTCCTGTAGCACTTCTTCGGTGGGAATTCCCCGGTCCATCAACCACACCCGCCGCGCCCGTCCATACTGTGCTTCGATCTTGGCGAGAAACCCGCGCAACGTGGTGCGATCCGACGTGTTGCCCTCCATCACTTCGTAGGCCAGCGGAAACCCTTCCGGCGTCACCACCAAGGCGATCACTACCTGCCGGCAGTCGGAGCGATGGTCGCGGCTGTAGCCATACTGGGCCTTGGGAATCTCCTCTCCTTCGCCCTCGAGGTAGGTGCTGGTGAGGTCATAGAGCAGCACGTCGAAGCGCGCCTGAAACAGCTCCTGCCAGCGCTGCCGCAGATGTTCAAACAGGGCGGCCTTATGCTTCAAAATCCGATCCAGGCAGCGATACAGCCGGTCCTTCTCCGCTACCGCGAAGCCCGTTCCCAGCAGATCCCCCATGGCGCTCTGGTCAAACCCTTGCCGGTGCAACCGAAACTCACTGCCCGGTGAGACCAACCGGCTCACCACCAGCAACTCCAGTACTTTGGCCCAGGGAACTTCCTCCCGGCCCTCCCCCAACCGCGCTTCCCAAAATGCGCCCAGTCCCAACTGCCGCCACAACTCGCATCCCAACCAGTAATTGCCAAACGCTCGCGGCCGTCGCAACTCCATCTCCGCCAGCTTCACCTGCACCCCATCCAGCGCGTCGGCGGGAAGTTCGCGGTCCTCTGGAAACAGGCTCAGCGTCGCCGCCCGCTGCTCGGCCTCATCAAAAACTTCCAGCGTCTGCCGCCACGCCGCTTGCTGGCTATCGTTGATCTCTCCCAAAAACAAGACCTGCCGCTGCACCACTCGCCCCGAGCGCACCCGGCGATTCTCCACCACGCTGAAATAGCGGTGGGTCTTGCCGTCCTTGCGCCGTTTTTTGCTGCGCAGAAACATCGTCAGCACGCATCGTCACAAATTCGCTACGCCCCTGTAAAGGGGGTAGGTCGGCACTACAAGGGCTTATCGAGAAGGCGGGGTTGACAAGGAAGAGGTTAGACCGACGTGCAGGTCAAATCTTACTCAAAATAGTTCTCAGCTGCGAAGGTTCGGCTAAGGCAGGGGCCCCTTGCTCCCTAGAAATGCGTCAGGGCTTTCCGGGCTTACAGGGGATTAGCTTTGCAGCCAGCGTAGAATGTGGGCAGACTGGGCGTTCTTGAAACGCTGGATGTCCTCACGAGTCCTGCGGATGCTTTCTTGAATCTGTGATTCGAGAGATGGTGGTGGCAGTTGAGCTGCCCGCTCCATGGATATCTGGCTGAGCATCTTGGACAGTTCTTCACGGTTCTCTTTCCGGGTCTGACGGGCGATCAACGCATGTTCGGGTTGATATGTTCTCAAGGCACACCTCCGGTGTGATTAGGGAAACGGGTGAATTGAAAAGGGGACACGACTACGGTGAGTTAAGATCTATTGCGGTCGAGATTGCGGTCACTGGTTGGCGGAGCCAAGACGGGCCCTGTAGGCTTGCTCCAATGCAATGTCCAAAAAGACCCCCCGTGGGCTCGAACGGAAACGAAAAGGGGCCCCCTATCCAGACACCACCTGGTCAATGCAGTTGTTGCCCACTCTGGCCCTCACGCCCGACGCACTTCGCCCTCCCGTCTGCCAGGAGGCTGGTGTTTTGGGAGTGGAAGGAGGATTTGGTTAGGTTTTGAATACGCGATCGGGCTCGCGTGGAGACTTGCTTAAGCTAGTTGTGGGTGGGTTTCTCTGGTGGGATAATTAACACTTCGGGTCAGACCCAGGCCCCACCAGGATTAACCTCTGCTGTGGGCAAGTTGAGTCACAGTTTGGGTCACAGTTAAGCGTAAAAAGAGCCTAAAGCTGACTGCTTCATGGGTCCAGCGGTCCTGTATTTTCAAAGGATTAGCCTGCTGGAAATACATTGGCACGATTTATGAGTCCGCTGCTCTAACCAACTGAGCTATGGGCCCGCATTGCAACGTCCGAAACTAACCGCGAATCTCGGCGACCTTAACCCGGCAAGCGCAGAAGATGCGGCGAAGGAATTCCCACCGAGCATCGACCGGTGCTGCCAGCCTCCCCAAGTTACCACCCACCGGCAAAACTGACAAGCAGGAGGTGCAACGCTCCTTCTCCTCCTCGGCGGTAATGACATCCCCCGCGCGCCTTCCTCATCCGGGTTTTGAAAAGATGAAACATTCCGTGCGACTTCCGCGTGCCAGGTTCTGTGGTGCTTCGCGGGCCAACCCGGCGCCGGGTCCGAAAAAATCCCAGATGGTTTTGTTGTCCGTCCTTGATTTGGTGGGCGGGTTGCTGTAGCCTTAGGGATTAGTGGTTGAGTTGGCAAGAGATTACACATCCTTCCCGTGAGGCCGAGCCGCCGTGGATGTTACTGTCCGCAAAATAGGCAATGTCAGCATTCTGGACTTGAAGGGCGCCCTCAAGATTGGCGAGGGTGAACAGAAGTTCCGCGATCAAGTCAAGACCCTGGTGGACAGCGGAGAGAAGAACTTCGCGATCAATCTCGCTGGCGTCCCCATGCTGGACAGTTCCGGCATTGGCACGTTCGTGCGCACCCACAAGATGTTGAAGGAAGTGGGCGGCCGATTCACCCTGTTCGCCCCCACCAAATTGGTCAGGCAGACACTGAAGATGGTGGGATTAGACCGCTTCTTCGAGCTCTACGAGGACGAGACCAGCGCCCTGGCAAGCTGAATCCTCCCCCATCCCCGCGCCACGCTGCGCAGATAAACGCCCGCTCTTACCCACCAAAGGGAGTTCAGGTAAGTTTTTTGCGCAAGGTGACGAGATTCTTGCCCGCGCTACGCTGGTACTCGACGCTTGTCATGATTTGACGAACCAGGAAAATACCCAATCCGCCCTCTTGCCGTTCCACCAGGGGGACGGTGAGATCGGGGGCCGGGTGCTCGGTGGGATTAAATTCGATTCCATCGTCTTCAATGCGCGCCACAAACTCCTCATGGCTCACTTCGATTTGCAGGGTGAACTGGTGCTCTCCGCCCTCCGGGAAGGCATATCGGATCACATTGGTCACAATTTCATCCAAGGCCAAATTCAGGTCGAATTCGGTCTGGGGAGGGATGCCATGCCGCGCGCAAAGGTCAGAAACGAAGGCCAGCACTCGTTCCAGTTCCGAGGCATCATTCTTGAGTATCAGCGTGGTTTGTTCAATCATCATTTTCCGAACAAATTGCCCCGTTTGCTTGGCGGTCCTTTGCGTCTTGGCGCCTTGGCGTGAGATTGCTAATTCTTTCACAGCTAACCACCCGCCACGGCCTTCTAAACGTACAGCCGTTCGAGCATCTGGGCGGCCGTTTCATCCAGTTGCTCGGCGCGGCGCACTTCATCAAACCGCGTCAATAGGTCGTCAACGCGCAGACGGCGCTTTTCCGCGCCCTGGAAATCTTGAATGATCTGCCCGCGGTTCATCATGATGAGCCGGTCGCCGAGATTCACCGCCTGGTGCATGGAGTGCGTCACCATCAGGGTGGTGAGCTTTTCGCGCTTCACAATTTCATCCGTCAGGGCAATCACCTGGTCGGCGCTCTTGGGGTCGAGCGCCGCGGTGTGCTCATCGAGCAGCAACAGGTGGGGCTTCAACCAGGTCGCCATAATCAGGGTCAAGGCCTGCCGCTGGCCCCCGGACAACGAGCCGATGGCGTTGTCAAGGCGGTCCTCCAGCCCCATGTTGAGCTGGCGCACCCGGTCGCGAAAACTGGCGGTGAGTCTCTTGTTCAGCGCCCAACCCACTCCGCGCCCCATCCCCCGGCGAGCGGCGAGCGCGAGATTCTCGGCAATGGACATGTGCGCCGCCGTTCCGCTGAAGGGATTCTGGAACACCCGCCCAATCAGCTTCGCCCGCCGATGTTCGGGCCAGCGCGTGATGTCCTGGTCTTGCAGGCGGATCATCCCGGAATCCAGCTGGAACGTCCCCGCCACGGCATTAAGCAAGGTGGTCTTGCCGCTGCCATTGGTCCCGATGATGGCCACAAAGGATTCGTCCTGCAAGGCCAAGTCCACGCCTTGCAGGGCCCGCACCTCATTGGGGGTAGCGGGGTTGAACGTCTTCCAAATCCGGCTGATTTCAAGCATGTGAGAAGCCTGCCCTCCGCGACTTGATCTTGCTGAGCAATCCGGGAACGATGAGCGCCACAAAAACAAATCCTGCGGTTATCAATTTCAAGTCGTTGGGATCAAGTCCCATCCGCAGGGCAATGGCCACCAGGAGGCGAAAGAGCACGGAGCCCATCACCGCGCCGACGATGGTCAGCCCCAGCGTGCGGGCGCCCACCAGAGCCTCGCCAATAATCACGCTGGCGAGGCCCCACACCACCATGCCGATTCCCATTTGCACGTCGGCAAATCCCTGGTATTGCGCGAGCAACGCTCCCGCCAGGGCAATGAGGCCGTTCGATACCGCCAGGCCGAGAATGATCATGCGTTCGTCACTCACCCCGAGGGCTCGAATCATCTGGGCATTGTCGCCCGTGGCGCGCATCGCGGTTCCCAGGTTTGTCTGGAAAAACCAGTAAAGCAGCAGGCCCACCAGAGCGATCGCCAGGAAGACCAGAATCAAGGTAGAGGCGTCGAGCACCGTGACGTCCCATCCGAAAATGTTCAAAGGCTGCTGGCCGCCCCGCAGCTTTGCCCCCGCGTTTTGCGCGTAGGTGGACAGCGTCGTGGCCGAAAGCAGGGGAACGTTGCTGCGGCCCATGATGTGAAGGTTGATGGAGTACAAAGCGGTCATCACCAGGATGCCTGCCAGCAGGCCGTTGATTTTGAACTTGGTGGCCAGAATGCCGGTCGCGGAACCCGCCACGAATCCCGCGGCAAATCCCGCGGTGGAGGCCATGATCGGGTCGATCCCCTTGACGATGAGGGCGGCCGCCACGGCCGCGCCCAGTGTGGTCGATCCATCCGCGGTGATGTCGGGAAAATCGAAGATGCGGAAGCTGATGAAAACCCCCAACGCCAGCAGGGAAAGGATGAGACCGATAGTCAATGCTCCGATCAGCAGGCTCATACTAATTTCCTTCCGTGGAAATCTCGGAGATGGGCCCAACCCAGAACGCCCCCCGCACAAATTCACTTTCCCCCGCTCCGCGGATCGAGCGGTCGTCGCCGAGCAGATGCAGGACGCCTTGCAGGGACTGGTTTTCAAACAGGGAGCGGACCGTATCCTTCAGGTCGATCTCGCCTTTTTGCACGGGCCGATAGGTAAATGCCGCGGCATGAAAGTGGCCCACCAGGTCCGGCTTGGACCCCAATGGGCGCAGCGCGGAACCGAGCGCCCCGGCATCACCCTGGGCCGCGATTCCCACCACCAGCGCCAAACTGCGGGCATAAGCGCGCTCCGCCGTAAAACTGAGCCAGTTGCGCACGCCGGGGAATTCGAACGGCGCGCCCGTTGAGGAAGCCCGGGTGGGAGCGCGCCGCAGCGCCGCCCCCATCAAACCCGCCGTCTCCGCCACCATCACCACACCCACCCGTTTGGCGCCGGTGAATTCCAGCCCCGCCTCAACTAATGGCGTCAGGCCAAGAGGCCCGGCATCCTTCCTGGCTTCAAAACGCGCCATCCTGGAAAACGGGCCGGAGAAAGCCGCGGCATAGCAGACCTGCACATCGGGCACCGAGGACTGCGCCGGAACAAAATAGTCCGGAACGTTGGTGCCGTCGGTGGGCAGGTAGGCCACCGCCCCGGCGGCCGCCAGGAATTCCCCAAATCGCCCTTCGCAATCCTCGAAGCTGTCACCCAGAGCCCCCACCCCCACCGCAAAAGCCGTTTCCGGAAAGGCGCGCGCCCGGCAATTTTCCTTGCGGAACTTGCAACCCTGAAGGAGGGCGGGATTGCCCACCAACCGCGACTTCAGTTTGGCCTCCGCGGCCAGCGTGAACACCTCGTAAGTGCCTCCCGCCTTCTCCACCTGCTCGCTGGGCCGGGGGGCGGGCGCAGGGGGAGCGGCGGCTGGGGCCGCGGCATCTCCAGTAGAAGGCGGAAATTCCGGCAGCAGCGTTTCCTTCAGGCCGGATAGGGTGATGACTCTCCTGACCTGCTCCGAAGCGCTGGCGATGAGGAACGATCCTTGTATCGCGTAAAGTTGCTTGTAGCACTTCACCAGGATGCGAATCCCCGCCGAGCTCATGAAGGGCACTTCCGAAAGATCCAGGCTGATGCGGTGCGAGCCCTCGCGAATCACCTCGTCCAGCGCCGCGCCCAGGTGGTCAGCCCAGTAGCCGTCCATACGGCCAATCACCCGGATCTCGATGCCGTCACTCACATTCTGCTTTTTGATTTCCATGTGTTCCTTTACTTCTCCGGCACCTGCTTCGCCTCTTTCAACAGGCTGGGGGGAAATGTGATGCCCAATTGCCTGGCCACTTTCGGGTTCACCACCAATTCCTGCACCGCCACATTCTCAAAAGGTATGTTTTTGGGATTCTGGCCCACCAGCACCTGGGCGACGCGCTCGGAGGTGGCAAGGCCGGTCTGATACCAGCCGATGCCCACCGCCACCAGCGCGCCCTGCTCCGTGAACTCCGGATCGTTGATAATCACGGGCAGACGCGCTTGCCCCGCCACCTTCGCGATGCCGCTGAAGGCGAGCAGCGCCGTGTTGTCGCCCGTGATCCAATACGCCTGGATGTTCCGCGCGGTCAAGGTCTGCGCCGCCTGATAGACTTCGTTGGAATTGGTGATGGAGATTTCTTCCAGCTTGATGCCCTGCTTGGCAAATAACGGCCGGGCCACTTCCATCACCTTGCGGGAATTCGCTTCGGAACTGTTGTAAATCGTTCCCACGGCCTTGACGCCGGGAATGAGCTGCCGGATCACCTTGATGGTTTCTTCCACTGGGGGGAAGGAGCCCACCCCGGTCACGTTCGCCCGGTGGTCCTCCATGGTTTTCCCGGCGCCGGCTGCGACGGGATCGTAAACGCAGGTGAACACCAGGGGCTTGCTCTTCACCGTGGAACACGCCGCCGTCAGGCAGGGCGTGGTGAGGGGCACGATCAGGTCCACATCGGAGTTGTCAAAGTTCTGCATGATGGACGTCGTGTTGGCAATCTCGCCGTTGGCGTGAGCCTTTTGCACCGTCAAGTTCTGGCCCTGCACGAACCCCCTTTCCTTCAAGCCATCCAGCATCCCGTTAATGCAATTGTCAGTGCCGGGGTCGGGCGCAAAATAGCCAATCCCGATCTTGAACGTCCGCCCCGGGGGCGCGTGCACGCTTGCTTGGGCGGATGCCTCCGGCTTGCGAACGTGAACGCCCTGCCGATCCACCAGCACATCGGCCTTGGCGCGGATGTCGTCGGTGACGTGCCAGGGATCCTTTAATCCTTCGAGTGCCAGCTCATTCACGATCGTGTATTGGGGTACAACATTCAAAATGGGTATCCGGCGCGGGTCGGCCCCGTGCAGAACCTGGGCAGCGAGATCGCCAACCTGTAGTCCCACTTGATAGAAATCCGCGCCCGAATCGAACAACGTGCCGCGATCGGGTTTTCCGGGGGTCAGGGTGAACACCGGAACGTGGCCCTTGCGGGCTTCGGCGATCACCGTGTCCGTCGCTACGACCACGGTGACATCGCCCCCCACCCAGATGGCCTGCGCCCCGCGCGAAATGACCGAGTCCACGGCTTCGCCCACCCCGGCCGTGTTGTCCACCGTGGCCTCCAGCAGAGTAATGTGCAACTGCTGGCAAACTTCCCGGGCCTTGACCACAAAGGCGCGCGAGTTGGGTTCCGAGGGGTTCCACGCCACGCCCACCGATTTCAGGCCCGGGTACATCTCGCGCGCCAGGTGAAACGCCGCATCGACGGGCATAAAGCTGCCGATGCCCACCAGGTTGGGGGGATGCGCGAGCGGCTTCGACATGTCAATGCCCACGCCCGCCGCGGCGGGATCGGCTACCGCGCCAAAAACCTGCACCGTCCCATGGCCGCGATTGGCATTGGCGAGGGTTTGCATGGAGATCGTGCTGGAAGTCAGGAATAAATCAAAGTTGCCGCTCACCATCTCCCGGGCGATGGAATTGCTAACGGATATGTCGCCTTCCGAGTTGTACTGCTGATAGATGATCGTCTTGCCTTCGACAAATCCGTCCTGCGCCAGACCGTCGATCATCCCCTTCACCGCGTCGTCCAGAACCTGGGTGGAGGCATGCTTGAGAATGGCGACGCGCGGAATGTGGTTGCGGACGACGGTGCGCCGGCTCCAGTCAGACACCAGCAGGATGCCGGAAGCAAACAAGATTAGGAATAAACCGAGCGACAAGCGCTTGATAGTTTTCAGCATGCTTTTTTCGGAACTGCCGATGTCCTGAGGGACATCGCTCCTTGTTGGGGGGCTAAATCCTGAATCTCCTATTCAACCTTATAATCCCTTCCGGGTCAAGAAGTGATACGCCGCCCCGATCCGCCGATAAGGGGCGGCTTGGGCAGGCTGAGCCGGGGTGCAGTGATGGCGCCGCCTGTAGACATGGGCGACGGGCTTGGGGGGAAGAAGCGAAAGGTTGTAAGATTTTTCACCCCCAGGGTGTGAAAATTGCTGAGGGTTTTCTCCTATGCGCAAACTCCCCAATCCTTCACCCACGGCCTCGCCGTTGCTGTTCGAGCTTGATCCCGAGCCTCTGCAAGAAATCCTCACGGCGCTGGGAGGAATCCCGCTGGTGGTACAGGCCTTCCGTTCGCTGGGGCTGCCGCGGAGTGTTCAGGAACACGTGCGGGTGAAACAGCGGCAACGCGGCTACGACGACGCGACGTTTGTGGAGAGCTTCGTGATCCTCAATGCCGCAGGGGGCGAATGTGTGGAAGATTTTGAGCGTCTGCGGCAAGACCCCGGGCTGGCGGAGATGATCGGGCACGCGCTGCCTTCACCGCGCACGGCGCTGGAATTCTTGCAGGCCTTTCATCAGGAGGAGAAGATCGCGGAAGCCCAGCAACGACGCTTACCTGAGCAGATCGCCTACATCCCCGAGGAGACGGCCGCACTGGAGGGGCTGGGCAGAGTGAACCGCGATCTGGTGCAGCGCTTCGGGGAACGCGCCCCCGACCAGCGCCTCGCCACGGTGGATCAGGACGCGACGATCATTGAGAGCCACAAGCAGCAAGCCTTAACCACTTATGAAGGGGTGCGCGGCTATCAGCCGATGCTGGCGGCGTGGGCGGAGACCGGCCTGGTGCTGGCCGATCAATTTCGCGATGGCAACGTGCCCGCGCAGATGGAGCCGGTGGAAGTGGCGCAACGGGCCTTTGCCGCCCTGCCGAGCACGGTGCAGGAGTATTATTACCGGGGCGATTCGGCGTGTCATGAAAGCGGGTTGGTGAATTGGTTGCGCGATGAACAGCGGCCCGAAGGACCGGGCGGGCGCATCGCGTTTGCGATCAGCGCGCGGATGAGCGAGCCCTTGCACGCGGCCATCCAGGCGCTTCCCGAAGCCGCCTGGGAACCCTACGGCGAGCGGCATCCGGCCGAAATCCGCGAGTGCGCCGAGGTCCCCTTCGTGCCCGGCGAGAAAGTGGAGAAGAAGGATGCGCAACCGCTGCGCTACGTGGCCATCCGCATTCGCAAAAAGCAAGGAGAACTCTTCGCGGACGGGAGCACGGTGCGGCACTTCGCGCTGTTGTCGAACCGCTGGGAGTTGAAGGCGGCGCGCTTGATCGAGTGGCACCGCGAAAAGGCCGGCACCATTGAGTTCGTCCATGACGTGATCAAAAACGACCTGGGGGGCGGCGTGCTGCCCTCGAAATATTTCGGCGCCAACGCGGCTTGGCTGCGTTTGGCGGTGATCGCACACAACGTGCTCCAGGCGCTGAAGCGGCTGGCCTTGCCCGCCGAACTACTGACCGCACGACCCAAGCGCTTGCGCTTCCTGCTCTTCACCATGCCGGGGCGGCTGGTGCACCATGCCCGAAGACTGATGCTGCGAGTGGCCGCGCTGGGCAAGTGGGCGGCCGCCTATGGGGAGGGCCTGCGGTTGCTGCCGGTGATCACGTGAACCTACCGGCACCAAAACGTCGTCCTTATCAGCGGATTATCCTAACCCCCTTCCTGAAACTTCATGCGGCGTGTCTTCCTCTCGCGCACTGCACAATCTGCTGTGGCCTCCTGCCTTCTCTTCGGGCCGTAACGACACTGCGCCTACCATGAAAGGATGTCTCCACAGTGCCGATTCCCTATTCTTTTATCCAAAATCCCTACCGCCCGTTCGTTATCGGCGGATTAGGGCGCCGGGTAGTGTCCTGATTTGATGTAGCGCCGCCCTTGAGGGCGGCACATGCCGGGCCAAAGCCCCGAGCTACGATCAAATGACTTCATTTTTGTCTTGACAAAAGCTAGTTGTGTAGGTATAGTTATCTAGGAGTCTGCGCCCGGCAAGGAAGGACTGTACGCATGCAGCGGAGAGCTTCTGCCCTGCACCCATTCTGGCACTTCCCCCCCCTCAAATCAACTAAAAGTCACTCCGCGGAGACAACTCACCCGAAGAGATGTTAAAAATGAAGATCGATCCGACTATGTATATGAAAACAAAGGCAAGCATGACAAATTGTCCGGTAAAACGACGGTTTTTTGCACAAATGTAAGGTGATTTTGCAAAAAAGTGGCGTTTGCAACGGCCAATTCCTCGGGGAACAAACTCATCGGCGGGGTATTCCTCTGCGGTCGGCACTGACGGGGCAAATCCCTTGCAAATCACGAAGTGAACGTGCCCCATCAACTACATTCCCGACAATTAGTCTGAGGTCCTCGTTCCCCCTTGCCGGGATGGTCTTAGGATTGCGGGGTTTATTCACCTTATGAGCCAAAGCGCGAAATTAAGCCGGCGCAAGTTCATGCAAATCACCGCCGTGGCCACCGCGGCGGGTCCGATGGTGGCTTGCCTCGGCGGCCCCGGCAATCCCTGGCGTTGCCTGAGTCCACACGAAGCTCGCACGCTGGTGGCGATTTGCGAGCGCATCATCCCGGCTGACCAGAACCCCGGCGCCGCACGGGCGGGCGTCGTCACCTTCATTGATCGGCAACTGACCGGCCCTTACCGTCGGCTGCGCAAAACCTACCGGTGGGGCATCGCCGGCACCGACGCCACCAGCGTCGCCATGTTCGGCAAACCTTTTGTGGACCTCACTTCCCCGCAGCAGGACGGGGTGCTCGAAACCATGGACAAGGGCGAGGCGCAGGGGGATGGCTGGAAGCAGGTCTCCGCCAAATCGTTCTTTGACATGGTGGTGAGCCACACCCTGCAAGGATTCTACGGCGACCCGCGGCACGGCGGCAATCGCGACCGGGTGAGTTGGAAAATGCTGCGCCTGCCTTACCCGCCGCTGCGGGGGCGCATGACCAGTCAATAATCCCCAGATTACGCGGATTTCGCAGGTAGAAAATCTGTGCAATATGAGCAATCTGTGGATTGGAAAAGTGATGGCACTTCCTCAAGCGAACGCGGTAATCATCGGAGCAGGGGCGGGGGGCGGCATTGTCGCCAAAGAGCTGGCGGAAGCCGGGCTCACGGTGGTGCTGCTCGAGCGCGGCAAATGGTACACCGCCTACGATTGCCGCAAGGACGACCTGCGCAACCAGCGCACTTCCCTGCTGGGCTGTGCCTTTGGGCCTGACGACGACCGCAACCGGCGGGTGGTGGTGGAAGCGGGCGGCGAAGAGCGCATCGTGGTGCCGAGCGACGGCGCGTACAACAACGACGCCGCGTGCGTGGGGGGCGGCACGCTCAGCTACGGCGCCATGGCCTGGCGTTATCTCGAAAAAGACTTCCGCATGCGTTCCACTTACGGCGCGGTGGAGGGCAGCACGCTGGACGACTGGCCGTTCAGCTACCAGGACCTGGAACCTTATTACACGCGGGCGGAGTGGGAAATCGGCGTATCGGGCGACGACACCAACAATATCTTTAAAGGAGCGCGCAGCCGGCCCCTGCCCATGCCCCCCCTGCCGCCCAGCCGCGAGCACACCCTTCTGAAGGCTGCCGCCGAACGACTGAGCTTGCACCCTTTTGATATTCCCATGTTGCGTAATACGGTCCCTTATAACGGCCGGGGGGCCTGCATGCGCTGCCGCTGGTGCGCCGGTTTTGCCTGCGAAGTGGACGCCAAGTGCGGCACGCACAATACCGTGATCCCGCGCGCCCTCTCGACGGGCAACTGCACCCTGCGCACCGAATGCGTGGCCAGAAAGATCGTCTCGAGCGACCAGGGCCGGGCCACCGGGGTGGAGTACTTCGACGAGCGCGGCCGGCTCCAGGAGCAGCCCGCCGAGATCGTGGTGGTCTGCGCTTCCGCCACGGAAACGCCGCGCCTGCTGCTCAATTCCGCCTGTCGTCTGTTTCCCCGGGGGCTCGGCAATCGCTATGACTGGGTGGGCCGCAACCTGATGGGGCACGCCTACTCGGGGGCCTATGGGCTGATGGAAACAGACACCTACGATGACCTTGGCCCGGGAGCTTCCATCGCCATCTGCGATTACAACCACGGCAATTCGGGCCTGGTGGGCGGAGCGATGCTTTGCAACGAGTTCATCCGCCTGCCCATCCATGTCGCTTCCCTCACGCCGCCCGGCGTGCCGCGCTGGGGCGCCGCGCACAAGGATTTCATGCGCCGCTACTTCAATCGCTGCGTCTCCGTGCACGGCCCCGTGCAGGAGATGCCGGTGTTCGACGCCCGTGTGCAGGTGGACCCGCACGTGACCGACGGCTGGGGAATTCCCGTGGCGCGTCTTTCCGGCGCCCGCCATCCCCACGATCTGGACGTGGCGCATTACATTTCAGAGAAAGCTATCGCCTGGCTGAAGGAAGCCGGCGCCACCACCACCTGGCCGAAGCTTCCCGGCAAGGGCCTGAGCGGCGGCCAGCACCAGGCCGGAACCTGCCGCATGGGAAACGATCCCAGAACTTCGGTGGTAGACCCTTACGGGCGAGTACACGACATGCCCAATCTCTTTGTTATCGATGGCAGCGTGCACGTAACCAATGGCGGGTTCAATCCCGCCCTGACCATCATGGCCATCGCCTACAGGGCCTCTGAGCACCTGGTGCAAAGCTGGAAAGGCACGCGCGTGCGGGGGTAGTATTCGTGATTAAAGTATTCATCAATTGGTCAATTGTTGACCCCCTCACCCGGCCCGCCCCGGCTGGTAAGAGCGCCGGATGCGGTCCACCCTCTCCCCCAAGGGGGCGAGGGAAGCAGATTCAAATTACCTCCCCCCTCGCCCCCTTGGGGGAGAGGGGCCGGGGGTGAGGGGGTCTCGAAGGTCAATCAGAAGACGGAATTTGTGATGCCGAACGAACTGAGAAAATCCCACCGCCTGCGTTTAGCGCTCATCGTGTTGGGCCTCGCCGTTCTCGCCCTTCCCGGCGCCAGCATTTACTATGAGTACTCTGGCGGCAAAGCCTGCGCGCGCTGCCATGAGATCTGGCAGCCTTACTCCGACTGGCACACCTCCACGCACCGCAACATTCCCTGTGGCGATTGCCATGGCAACGTCTTCACCCTGGATGCGGGATTCCACATCAACAACATGCGCCGGGTTTTCGACCATGTCTCGGGGCGCGTGCCGGAGCAGGTGCGGCTGCGGACACGCGATGTTTTCCGCGTCTCCGAGCGCTGCCAGAAGTGCCACCAGCAGGAATGGGTGGAGTGGGCGTCCGGTCTGCACCACGCCGCGTACAAGGAGATCTTCCTCGACGCAAAGCAAAACCACAAGCACCTGCTGATGGACGATTGCCTGCGCTGCCACGGCACGCATTATGACGGCGGCATTCGCGACCTGGTAACGCCCATCGATACGCAGGGCCCCTGGCAACTGCGTGACCCGAAGCTGGCGGACCGGCCCGTCATCGTCTGCCTGAATTGCCACACGATGCACCGGCACGGAAATCCCCTGGCCCGTCCGGCGCAGAAACCCTTGACCAGCACATCGCAGGAAATGAGCCGGCCTTCCGTGGCCCTCTTCGACCGGCGTGAAATGCAATCCATTGCGCTGGCCGAACTGCCCCTGCCGGCGATGCGCGAAGGGGAGCGGCCAGTGAAGATCAGCCGCGATCCGCGCCAGGCGCTCTGCTACCAGTGCCACGCGCCGGAAGCGAGCCGGCAGGTGCGCTCCGGCGACGACCGCACTCCCCTGGGCGTTCATGAAGGCCTCAGTTGCTTCGCCTGCCACGCCAATCACAGCATGGCAACGCGTGTTTCCTGCGCCACCTGCCACCCGCGCCTCTCCAATTGCGGCCTCGATGTGGAAACTATGGACACCACCTTCAAATCCACCGCGAGCACGCATAATATCCATTTTGTTAAGTGCGCGGACTGTCATACGAAAGGAATCCCCAAGAAACACCGGCCTGACGCGCCCGCCAGCCTCACATCCTCCGCCGGGTAGTGTGGAAGAAAGGGTGTCATGTACTGTTTCTTACCTGTCGGGTACCGTATCTTGTCCCCTACCGGCTTGAAATTCCATGGGCGACGGCGTAACGTGGTTCGCATGAGATACATTGCTTGGTTTGGGATGTCCGCCTTTCTTGTATTTCTGGCAGGGGGGCAGTTGAGCTTCTCAAAGTTGGGAGCAACCGCGACTAGCACGAACCGAGACACACTTCAAAAGCTCTATGGCAGCCCCGTTAGTGAGGTCTTTCGAACGTCACAAGGACTGATGATCAATGCGTCATTTGCTTCTACTGGTAACCTTTGCAGAGCGCACATCACTTCAGACGGCAACGCGGGGATCACCGATTCGCAACTGAACGTCGTCTTAGATGAACTCGTGCCTAACGAAGTTCGCGGCAAGTACAAGCTCGGTACTTCTCTAAACGTCATATGTCTAAAGCTTCCGAAACCAGAGGAATCTCCGACTAATTCAAGCGGAGAATTGGTAGTAGATCCATGCGCAGAGTGTTTTGGGAGTTCCGAGGATTACGAGCGGGTCAACATCACCAGGTACGGAATTACGAACGAGTACAGCTCTGTCCAGATCACTTTTCACCAACCTGAGTGCGACGGGCTGGATAGTGCGCATCACTAATAGCAGGTAGCGAGGAGGTGCGCGCCCTTCAGCGCTCCTCCGCGGCTCTTCAAATGGAAATGCCAATCACCACCAGGGGCCGCCTACATGAACCCGGGGCTGGCGCAGACACGTTGTTTAGTGTCTGCGTTTCTCGTCGGGATCGCAGACTGCAAAACGCGGCAGTCTGCGCCAGCCCCGAATTGTCCGGCGGTCCGCCAAAAGCCTCCCGGCGCGGTCTGCAATCCGCGCTAGAATACCCATGAGGGATCAACTCAAAGGAGGCGCGCATGAAGGCCGCAGCGGTTCAGATGGATGTCAGGATTCTCGCCAAGGAACACAATCTCACCCAAATTCTCAACCGGCTGGAGGAAGCGGCAGGGGCGGGCGCCAAGCTGGCGGTCTTTCCGGAATGCGCGCTGAGCGGTTACGGTTTCGTCAGCCGGGAGGAAGCAGCGCCCGTGGCCGAGGAGGTTCCCGGTCCTTCCACCGAAAGGATTTTGGCGGCCGCGCGGGCGCTCGATTGTACGGTGATCGTGGGATTGCTGGAGCGCTCGGGCGAGCGGATTTACAACGCCGCCGCCGTCGTCGCGCCGCAAGGCATTCTGGGGACCTATCGCAAGCTGCATCTTCCCTGCCTGGGAATTGACTGGCACGCGGCGCTGGGTGACAAGCCCTTTCCCGTTTTCGCCACACCTCACGCCAAGGTCGGCATCAGCATTTGCTACGACTGCAGCTTTCCCGAAAGTGGCCGCGTTCTCAAATTGAAGGGCGCGCAGATTCTCGCCATCCCCACCAACTGGCCGCTCGGGTCGGACACCTGGCAGCATACGCCCCCGGTGCGCGCCACGGAGAATCACCTTTTCGTCATTGCCTGCGATCGCGTGGGGGAAGAACGCGGCTTCCGCTTTGCCGGCCATTCGCAAATCGTGGATTTGAGCGGCGCCAAACTGGCTGAAGCGGGCGAAACGGAAGAGACGATTCTCTATGCCGAAATCGACGCGGCCAGCGCGGACCGCAATCGCGTGATTCGGCAACCGGGGGTGTGGGAATTCGATCGTATTGCTTCCCGCCGGCCGGAAATGTACGCCCCGCTCACCGATCCGGTCTCCGGGAGTTAACAGCCCCGTGGTTCTCAAGGCAGGGGGCCGTAGACGTCGACTTCCGTGGAGGTTCCCACGTACACCTTGCCGTTGGCCACGGTGGGCACCACGAATTTGACCGCCACCCCCGCCTGGTCCTGGTTGTTGGCCGCCTGGGTGCTGTTGTAAATTTCGTTGCTCACGTCGGTAGCCTGGAAGGCGTGCAGCACCGCCGGCCCGTTATTGCTGTACGCGTCCGTTTCCACCATCCACAGGACGCCGTTACTGGTTCCGTTCGAGGAAATGGTCGGCACGGCATCCGGGAATCCTCCATACTCATCCGCGGAGGTCGTGGGGCTCGGCGCCGTGCCGTTCTCCAGCGTGTACTGCTTCAGGTAATCGCCCACTTCCTGCACGTAGAGGTTCCCGTTCCAGTAACTCAGTCCGCCGAACAGACTGTCGCTGCCGTCCGAAATCACCTGCACCGCCCCCGAGTCATTGGGCGTATATTTCCCCAGGTTATCGCGATTGAGCAGCCAGATGCGCCCGTCCTTCCCTCCCGTGGCCAGCAGGTTGAGGCTGGTCCCCGACAGGGTGGGCAGAATCAGCGCCGGCGACGATCCCAGGTCCAGATCCTGAAAGTCCAGGACCGCCTGATCGGCGGGCGTAAAGTAATCCAGCACCGTGAACTGCCCCGCCGAGAGCTGCATCTTCAGCACGCTGTCGCCGTAATCGACCCCTCCCAGGTTAGCGTCGAAGGTCCCATTGGCGACCACCACATACAAGTATCCGTTCGAATCCGCCGAGACCCCTCCCCCACCGCCCCAGATGGCGCCCCTTCCTCCCGCCACCACGCCATCCCCCCCTCCCACCGGGGCGTTGGGCGTGGTGTTGAAGAACGCAAGCTGCGCCAGCGTGGTGGCATTGTAGGCAAACAACCAGCCATGGTAGTTGTCAATGTCCCCGTGCGATCCGAAAGCTATGTACAGCGTCCCGTTCAGCAGCAGCAGTCCCGGACGCTGCAACTCGCGCAGCGGATTGAAGGTTATGACGCCACTGACGTTGTCATACCCGGTGCCCGCCATGCTCGCCGCCATCGCCACCGGGCTGTTGGCCTTTTCCGCCCCCGTCGTGATGTCCAGGGCATGCAGCCGATAGAAGTAGTTGTACGCGCAGTCCGACGTGCAGCCGGGAACCTGCAGTTCCTGGGTCTTGACGGTGACATACAGCGTTCCCGCCACCGGGTCGATCACCGGCGTCGAGGTGATGCCCACTTCCGGTTTGATGTCCGCGCTGGAGCCGGGATAGGCCGCCGCCGCGGGAACCGACGTCACCCCCGTCGCCGCATTCAGGAAGCTGGTCTGCCACAACGGAATCGCCGACAGGCCATCGGCGTCGAAGGCGAAAACGCTGTCGTGCTGGGTGGCCACGTACACCACGTTGTGCACCCCCTGGTTGGGAATCGCCACGTTTTCCACGTACAGCGGCTGCGCGTAGACCTGCCCATCGACGGGCAGCGCGAACAGCTTCCCGAACCGCCCCACCGTCACGTTGGAGGGGGTCAAGTAAGTTTCCTGGGTGTTCTGCCCGGTGCGCGCGTTGTCGTAACGCTGGGTATAAACTCCCGCCAGCGGACCCTCCCCCAGTCCCACGAGATTGGCCGTTTGCGCGGGGTTCCCCGAACTGTTGAGGGCCAGCGTCGCCGCCCGCACCCCCAGCGCCGACGGGGTGAACGTCACCCCGACCGTGCACGTGCCGCTGGGCGAAAGCGTGGCTCCCGTACAGGCGTCCGTGCCCTTGGTGAAGTCGCCGGCGTTGGTGCCCCCCATCGTCACCGTCGAAATCGTCAGGTTACTGGCGCCGAGGTTGGTGACCGTCTCCGTCTGCGCCGTGCTCGCCGTGCTCAGCGACTGGCTGCCGAAACTTAGCCCGGCGCTGGGGTTAAAGCCCACCAGGGGCGTTGTCCCCGTGCCGCTCAAACTCACCGGCTGCGTGCTGTTCTTCACCGCGTTGTTGTTGTCGGTGAAGGTCAGCGTGGCGCTCAGGCTCCCCGTCGCCGACGGCGTCAGCGTCAGATTGATCGTGCACGTCCCGTTGTACGTCAGGGTGGCGCCCGAGCAGGTGTCGGTGCTCATGGCGAAATTGCCGGCATTGGCGCCGCTAATCGCCGCCGTCGAGATGCTCAGCGTCCCCATCCCGGTGTTGGTGAGAACCACCGGCTGGGCGGCGCTGGTCATGCCGGTGGGCTGGCTGTTGAAATTCACACTGGTCGTGGACAGGCTCACCGTGGGCACCACCCCCGTGCCGCTCAGGTTCACCATCTGGGGACTGCCGGCGGCGTTATCGGTGAAATTCAGCGTGGCGCTGTAACTCCCCACTGCCGGCGGCTTAAACGTCACCGTGACCGAGCAGGACTGGTTGGGGGAGAGAGTGCGGGTGGCGCAATCGCTACTGGGGATTCCGAAGTCGCTCGGATCGGTGCCGCCCAACCCCGCCGTCGTGAGGTCAAGGTCGGCGGTGCCGCTGTTGGTAACGGTGACCGTCTGGAAGGCACTCACCGTATTGATGTTCTGGTTAGCGAAATTCATGCTGGAAACGGAGAAACTGATCGCGGGTGTCGGCACTACCCCCGTGCCGCTCAAGGACACCGTTTGCGTGCTGCCGGCCACCCCATTGCTGTTGTCGGTGAAGATCAGCGAGGCGCTCAGACTCCCCCCCGCCGACGGAGTGAACGTCACGCTGACCTTGCAGGTGGCCGTAGGGTCGACCGTGGCTCCCGTGCAAGTGTCGGCGCTCCTCGCGAAGTCGCTCGCATCCGTGCCGCTGATGGCGGCGGTGGAGATGCTCAGGTTGGCTGTCCCGGTGTTGGTGAGCGTCACCGTCTGCGCGGTGCTCGTGGTGCTGGTGAGTTGACCGGCAAAGGTCAAGCCCGATGAGGATAAACCCACCATAGGCGCCGTGCCGGTGCCGTTCAAACTCACGGTCTGGGTGCTGCCGGCGACTTCGTTGTTGTTGTCAGTGAAAATCAGCGAGGCGGCGAGGCTTCCCGTCGATTGGGGAGTAAACGTCACGCTGACCGTACAAGTGCCTTTGGGCGCCAGATTGGCTCCCGTGCAGGTGTCGGCGCTCTTGGCAAAATCGCCGGCATTGGTGCCGCTGATGGCGGCCGTCGAGATACTCAGGTTGGCCGTCCCGGTGTTGGTGATCGTCTCCGTCTGTGCGGAGCTGGTGGTGTTAAGGAATTGGCCGGTAAAAGTAAAGCCCGTAGAGGACAAGCCCGCCACGGGCGACGTGCCGGTGCCGGTCAAACTCACGGTCTGTGTGCTCTTCGTTACCCCGCCGCTGTTGTCGGTGAAAATCAGCGAGGCGGAGAGATTCCCCGTGGTGGCCGGCGTGAAGGTCACGCTGACCTTGCAGGTGTCTTTGGGCGCCAGATTGGCTCCCGTACAGGTATCTGTACTCTTGGCAAAGTCGCTGGAATTCGTACCGCTGATCGTGGCCGTGGAGATATTCAGGTTGGCCGTCCCGGTATTGGTCACCGTCTCGGTCTGAGAAGCACTCGTCAGGCTCACCGGCTCATTCAGGAAGCTTAAACTGGGGGCGGAAAGGCCCAACGTAACCGTTGTGCCGCTTCCGCTCAAGGGCACCGTTTGTGTGCTGCCCGCCACCGCATTGTTGTTGTCGGTGAAGATCAACGAGGCGCTCAGGCTCCCCGCCGCCGAGGGAGTGAACGTTACGCTGACCGTGCAGGTACCCTTGGGCTGAAGGGTAGCTCCCGTGCAGGTGTCGGCGCTCTTCCCAAAATCACTCGCATTCGCGCCACTGAGCGCGACTTTCGAGATACTCAAGTTAGCAGTCCCCGTGTTGGTAACCGTCTCCGTCTGCGCGGCGCTTGTGGTATTGAGGAGTTGGCTGGTAAAGGTCAAGCCCGGAGAGGATAAACTCGCCACGGGCCCCGTGCCGGTGCCGCTCAAACCCACCGTCTGGGTGCTCCCCGTCACCGCGTTGTTGTTGTCGGTGAAAATCAGCGACGCGCTCAGGCTTCCCGCCGCTTTGGGAGTAAACGTCACGCTGACCGTGCAGGTGCCCTGGGGCGCCACATTGGATCCCGTGCAGGTATCGGCGCTCTTGGCAAAGTCGCCCGCATCCGTGCCGCTGATCGCGGCCGTGGAGATACTGAGGCTGGCCGTGCCGGTGTTGGTGATCGTCTCGGTCTGCGCGGCGCTCGTGGTATTAAGGAGTTGGCTGGTAAAGGTAAAGCCCGGAGAGGATAAACTCGCCACGGGCACCGCGCCGGTGCCGCCCAAACTCACCGTCTGCGTGCTCCCCGCCACCAGGTTGCTGTTGTCGGTGAAGATCAGGGAAGCGCTCAGGCTCCCCGTCGCCAAGGGAGTAAACGTCACGCTGACCGTGCAGGTGCCCTGAGGCACCACCGTGGCTCCCGTGCAGGTGTCCGTGCTCTTGGCAAAGTCGCGGGCATTCGTGCCGCTAATCGCGGCTGTCGAAATATTCAGGTTGGCCGTCCCGGTGTTGGAGATCGTCTCCGTCTGGGCGGCGCTCGTGGTGCTGAGGAGCTGGTTGGCAAAGGTAAAGCCCGGAGAGGATAAATTCGCCGCAGGCCCTGCGCCGGTGCCGTACATTACCACCGTCTGCTCACTTCCCGCCAGCGCGTTGTTATTGTCGGTGAAAACCAGCGTGGCGACCAGGTTCCCCGAGACTGAGGGAGTAAACGTCACGCTGACCGTGCAGGAGCCGTTGGGCTCGACCGTGGCTCCCGTGCAGGTGTCGGCGGACTTGGCGAAGTCGCTCGGATTCGCGCCGCCGAGCACCGCTGTGGAAATACTTAAGTTGGCGTTCCCGGTATTGGTCACCGTCTCCGTTTGCGCGGGGCTTGTGGTGTTGAGGGATTGATTGGCAAAAGTCAAACCCTGGGCGGAAAAGCTCGCCACCGGCCCGGACCCGGCACCGATCAAGCTCACCGTCTGCGTGCTGCCAGTCACTCCGTTGCTGTTGTCGGTAATGGTGAGGGCGCCATTGATTGTGCCGCTCGCCTGGGGTGTGAAGGTCACATTGATTGTGCATGAACTGCCGGCCGCCACACTCCCGTTGCAGGTGTTGGTCTCGGAAAAGTCCGCGCTGGTGACAATGGCGGAAATGATCAGAAGCGCATTGCCCGTGTTGCTCAAAGTGACCGGCTTATTCGGGCTCGCCGTCCCCACGGGCTGGCTGGCAAACGACAGGCTGGTGCTGGCAACTTCCGCCACGGGCTGCGCCGGCGGCGGGGTGACCGTGGCGGTGCCGCCTCCCCCGCAGGCCACCCCACCCACCACGGCCAGCAAGGCCGCAAGAAGCCGCCACTTTGCCCACAAAGAGCCATGGGCGCTCTCGCGGTGCACACCCCGATCGTGGCGGGGCTGCATGGAGATGGGGATTACGCCTGCTAATCCTCGATGCCTCATCAGGGAAACCTCGTGGGTACCAAAGAGATTATGCTGGCGGCCTGTTGCCGGCCACTTGTACGATTCGATTCAAGGCCTGCTTTAACGGTTGTTAAGAGGCTCGGACTACTGAAGACACTCCATCGACTCCCCAAATATCAACGCAGCGCGAAATATGACATGCGCTCCCGGCGGAAGTGAATGAAGTATCTGAGCACATGAGGGGGCAAAATCGATCATACCTGATTTTGCAGAAAATTCAACTGGTTGCGACGGGGATTTCCGCCTTCAGACAGGCATTGCGCCTCCCGGAGTGGGGGGAGGCCCTTCTACCGGAGATCCCAAAATTCTTGCCTTGCGCCTCGCCAGGCGAATCTGCAAGCCCCGTTCCTTGGCCGCCTGCAGCGCGAGGGCTCGCCTGCGCCGGTGCAGCACCAAGACATAGGGAACAATCGGGGCGCTCAGCAGCCAGGCTGCGGAAAAATAAGCAAAGGTCGATTCGGTAATCGAAGAAATGGTCACGAAGAGAAAGATCGCGGGCATTTCCGGTGGAATCAGGGAACGATCCGAGGGCTGATGCAGAAAAAAGTAATAGATGATATAGTACCAGGCAATTCCCAAGGCAATGAGGATCGCGAGTCCCCCCAGAAAACCTGACTGAAACAAGACATGCAGGAAAGCATCGTGCATGTGCTGGTGCAGGAAGTACCGGTCACCCTGGAAACCGAAACCCATCCAGGGAGACTTCCACAGAGTATGCCAGCCCTCTTCCCAAGTCTCGGTGCGCCCGGTCAGGGTGGGGTCAAGCTGGCCTGTGCGGGTGAAATAGAGAAAGAACTGGGAGAAGAATCCCCGAATACCCAACAGAATAAGGGCCCCGATCGCCGCCATGAAGTTGACCGTGCGCCGGGCTTTCTCCGCACCCATGATGATCGCCACTCCACAAATAAACGCCAGGATTTCCGTCCGGCCGTTGGCGAGGATTTCCGCGTAGACGGAAAGGGCAAAGATAGCCCCCAAAACGACGCGGAGGTAAATGTTCCCCTTGCGCAAAAGACCGGGGAGGACCGCCAGCGCCGAGATGGCCGCGTAGCGGGCAAATCCCGTGTTGCGAGTCGAAGCCATCCCCATAATCGACCCGGATCCGTTGTAAGTCTTCAGGCGAACCGTGGCAATTTCACTTTCCTCCGATACCGGTGAACCGAGAAAAGGAATGGACAACAGCAGGCTGATGGTCAGAATAATGCTCACCAACCAGGTGAGCTTCAGCACTTTGAGCAGGTCAGGAAGCGGGTCCTTGACCAGAACCATCGCCAGCAGAATCAAAATGATCGCCAGATAGTTGCCGCCATAATACAGGGCAGTAGTCGGGTCGGGAGAAATGGTGGCGGAGGAAGCCAGGCCGAGGACGGTATAAAATAACATCAACCCGATGGGGCCCATAATCCAGTAAAGGGCGCGATGGGATCGAAGGAAGATCAAAATTAAAGCAATCCACCCCGCCAGCATGGGGAAAAAGGCCCTGATGCCATGGATGAGATCCGCGTTATCGATGGGGAAAAACGGATTCATCACGCGCGAGATGTCGGTGTTATAGCCCAACCAGAGAAGGGACCACAGGCCCAAGGCCACCCAGGCACTCACGCTCATAGGCGGGGCAGGCGCGACCGGTTCCTCCTGCCGAGCCGGCGTAACCGGTCGCCCCCCCCTGCCGACCCGCCGCTTCAAATGCAAGGGTCTTTCAACTTCAGGGTCCATCTATGCCTCTTTTGCGCGTTCTCCCAGAACTTCCTCGTAGATCCGCAAGAGCCGTTCGCCCAGGTGATCCCAGCTATAAACTTGTTCCGCGTGCAACCGTCCCGCCTGCCCCATCTTCAGGCGGAGATCCTTGTCCTGATAAAGCCGTTCCAGCGCCCCGGCCATAAGTTCAATAGTCTTATCGGGTGAAAGGGCGGGAATCTTGATGCCGCACTCCTCTGTAATGTGCAGGCTGGGACCGGCAAGGTCCATGCAGACCACCGGAATGCCCGCCGCCATGGCCTCCACCACCACCGCGCCGCCCCCGTCGCGTAAACTGGGGAAAATGAATACATCACACGAACACATATCGGCCAAGAGAGCATTCCGATCCATCCAGCCGGGAAAAAGCACTTGATCGCTCAAGTGCAAAGAACGGACCAGTTTTTGCAGCCGGGCAAGGTCCGGTCCATCGCCCACAATGACCATTTTCGCATCAGCGTGCTTCTCGGCGAAAGGCTTGAACGCCCGGATCGCCAATCCGTATCCTTTGAGAGCAATCAGCCGGGCGGCGGAAAAAACGCGAAATTCTTTGGAAACCGTGGCGTTGGGATCGGTTGCCTTACTATCTCGCGACGCTCCGGAACCGTTCCGGCGGGCAATCAAGGCCAGGTCTTCCGGAGATATGCCGTTGACCGGATAGAGCGTGGCCTTTTGCCGGAGCCGCTTGGGAACCGCCTCCAGCGATTCACGATTGCAGAGCAGAATCTTCCGCGCCCGCGATTGGCCAATAAGAAAGAAGGGATCGTGGCGCAAGACCCATCCCATCGAGGCGCGCACCCGTTCCCAAAAACGATTATGCCAGGCGTATTCGGAAAGAAACTGGCGAGGAGTTTTCTGTGCGCCCCCACACGGACCCCGCAGGTAGGGAATGGGCAACAACGCACCGATAAAGCTCGCCGCCCAGTCGTTGGCGTACGTCAGGTGATGGAAGGCATCAAATCCCTTCTGCCGGTGGAGCCGCCGCGCGACAAAATAGGCTTTGATCTGCCAGAAGTAGGCATAGATTTGAAAGCATCCCTGAAGCTTCCGCAAGACCCCCACCCAGCGGGGCAAATCGAAGTAGCTGAAGTCCAGTGTGGGCCGGGCTTGCGTTTGCAAAGCCTTTTCGATCCCCTCCCGGTTTGATGGGTGGGTCAGAACGTGGACTTCGTGAAACCGCGCTAGCTGGGTCACCAGGTTCCAACCGAGCACGGCCTCCCCGTGGCCCAATTGGCTATTACCCGACGGGCTGCACACGAAGGCGCAGGCCAGCACGCGCAGCCTAGTCATGCCTTGGGCGCCTTCCGCCGGGAATCGTTTCTCCGTTTCATTTCCACCCATGGCTTAACAGTCCACTTTTAACAAAGGGTCCGCTCGGCGCCGCCCGGTATTATCGATAAGCGTCGATCACGTCGGACTCACCCTTAACAACGGCCATGGCGATAACCTCTGCGCAGTTTGAAAAGGGTTTAAATTCAGGGGCGCAATGGCCTAAAACGAAGCCCTACTCTTTGTAGCAATCGATTTTCTGGTCAAGCCCGCAGGGGCTCAGTTCAATCCGATTGAATCCATAAGACCGCAGCAGGTCCATGACGTGTTGCGGAGTGATCCCCGGGGGCAGGAGGTGCGGATGCATTTCGCAGCCCACAAACTGGCAGCGGGGATCCCCCAACGTCTCCCGCAGGCCTCGCATCACCGAATATTCATACCCTTCCACATCGATCTTGATGGCGCGCGGCACCGGCAGGTCGTTCGCTTTGCGGAAGGGATCCCCCACTTCCACCTCCACGTATTCCACCCCCGGGGTCCCTCCCAGGACCTTTTCCTGTCCGCCCATCAGGCTGGAACACCAGGGCTGCTCGGGAAAAGTATAAATGGGCAGCCGCGCCGCTTGTTCGCCCAGGGCTTTCTGAAAACAGCGAACATTCCTGAGTTCGTTGAGCTGCACGTTGGCGGTAAGCTTCTCGAAGGTGCTCAAGCGCGGCTCAAAGGCAAAGACTTGTCCCCGTTCGCCTACGCGTTTGGCCAGGGTAACGGAATACAGGCCGAGGTTGGCGCCCACGTCATAGGCCACGTCTCCGGGATTCAGGAACGCCAGCATCGCCTCCAGGGCGTGTTTTTCCGACCAATCCCGGTCCGTAACCACCGCCCCTTCGAACCAGATCAGGTCGCGGCCCGTCGGCGCGTGCAGCATGATCGGAATGCCCGCCACCTGGGCTCGAAAAATGTTGTCGGGAGCGGCCCAGCGATGATAGACCTTGCGCAGGAAGGGGCCGAGACCAAGCCCCCGCGCCAGCCCCCTGACCGGCGGGAGCGCGCTGAACCACCGTAGGAACTTCCCCATGATCTTCTTCTCCCCTTACACCGCCGCGCGCCCGGCATAAAATCCGTGCCGCCACCCGGTATACTTTCGAAACAGCCAGCGATAGCCGGTCATACCCAGAAACGACGCGGTAAGGCTGGCCAAAGCCCGGGGCTGGAAGGCCCGCAAACGCAGCGACGCCCGCGCCAATTCCCTGCCGCTCCGCATGTCGTAATTCATGGCCATCGCCGCCAGGTCCGCCCAATGGCGGCTGAGCGTCCCCGCGTCAAACTCCTCCCGGTGCTTTTCCACCACCTTCAGATGGCCTTCGTAAATCCTCTTCAGCGAACCGGAAATCTGCTCATGCCCCAGGTGCCGCCTGACCAGGCATTCGGGAACGCACGCCACCCTGGCCACGCGCGCCGTCCTCACCCACATGTCCCAATCCTGGCCGGAGGGAAGGCTTTCGTCGAATCCACCAAGGCTCTGCGCCACCTCCGTGCGCACCGCCACCCGCGAGCACGAGCCGATGAAATCATGCGCCAGGAGTTGCCGGTAGAGTTCTCCCTGGAGGGTCGGGATGCGCCGCAGCAGCAGGCGGCCGCCGGGGTCCACCAGTTCCTTGCCGCAGTACACCACGCCGGTCCCCTCGCCCGACGAGGTAAAGGCCGCAACATCGTGCGCCAGTTTCTCCGCAAACCACTCGTCATCGGAATCGAGGAAGGCGATGTATTTTCCCCGCGCGCGCGCGATGCCGCTGTTGCGTGCCGCTCCGCCCCCGCGATTCTGCGCGTGGCGGATATACACCAGCCGCCCGTCGCCTAGAGACCTTGCCGCCTCTTCGGTTCCGTCGGTGGAAGCATCGTCCACCACGATCAGTTCCCAATCCCCGAAGCTTTGCGCCGCCACCGATTTCATGGCACGCGCCAGGGCCGCCTTGCGGTTGTACGCCGGGATCACCACGCTCACGATGGGTTTGTTCGGCTCGGTCATCAACTCGCTTCTTCCCGCCCGAACCGGCATCCGGGCAGGCCCGCAAGGGACAGCGCCGGAACTGGTTTTTTGGCTTTCTCCCCTGGAAATTATACGTTCATTTGCGCCCGGGATGCGGATTTTAATCTGCTTCCGCCCCCTGCCCGCTGCTTATCAGAAATAGGGCTCATAATGTGTCCCCACGCCATTCACATTAATCACGATGCAGCCTTTCGAGCCGGTCAGGCTACCACAGGAGGTGGCGGCCACAGTTTGGCCGGTCGGCCAGGTGGTGGCGGGGGTCACGACATTGGCGAGTTCCGACGTGCTGGTCAGCGTCTTGATGCTCCAGCCCGTTCCCCAATTCGACTCGTCCTGATAGCCCACGATGAAATCCGAGACTTCGACCCAGGGATAAGTCCAAGCCGTCGTTGTAGTCCCGAGCAAAACCACGAAGGTGCTCAGGCTGGTATCGTAGCCCAATTGCACCGATGTAAACGGCGGATTGCCGGAAACCACGGCGGAATATTGACCCCACTCCTTGGCGGTGGGCACCCCCGCCAACCCTCCCACCGTGACCTGCCAGGCGCTGGCGGTGGTGTAATTGTATCCTTGCAGGGTCATGCTGATTTCCCCGGTCGCGCCATTCACCAGGCCCGTCGAGGGCAGGGCAATTTCCAGTTCGGAAGGACTTGCCCAACCATAGCTGGAGATCAAATCCCGATAATGGTAGACCGCCGTGGTGGCGCCGCTCAACAGAGGAACGTCCAGGGACGCCCCCTGGACTTCCAGATTGACGGAAGTTTCCGTCCCGTTCCCCGTGCTCGCGTCGCCCTCGGCAGGAACCGGGCCGACCGAAGTGTAGGGGGTCGCGTTGTACACCTTGTTAACATTGGTGATGTTGGCTTCGCTCGAGAGAATGTTGATGGACCATCCCGGACCCAGCGTGGAGGGGGTGGGAGACTCAATGGGCGTGAAGCTGGGAACCTGCACCGTCAGCCGGTCCCAGGCGGTCGTGGTCGTGCCCAGCAGAACCACAAAGCAGCCTAGCGAAGTGTTATAGCCCAGCCGCACATAGCTGTACGGGAATGATCCGGTAATGGAAGCATTGGCTCCGCACCAGGCGTCCACCCCCTCGGTGCATTGTGGGAACCCCACCAATCCCCCGATCTGAATGGTCCACGCCCCCCAGGGCCAGCTATATCCGTCAATAATGATGTCCACCGACGTCGCGCTGCTGTTGGTGATGGTCGGGGGAAGTGCGATTTCCACCGTGCCCGTCGGTCCTGAGTCCGGATGGAAATAGGTCACCAAATCCCGGTAATGGTAGTAGCCATTGACGATGGTGAACGTTGCCGCGCCGCCGGTTCCCTGCTGACCGGTGTTGAAGATGGTTCGAACATCGTCGAGGGAAGTGATAGCCGTGGTGCTGGTGACCACCTTGGCGATGGGGATGTTGGGGCCAAAACCGGTGGTATTGACGGCGGGGTGACAGTAATTAACCAGACTGGTCGTGTTAAGAAACACATAGTTCGTGGTACTCGCGGTCAGGGTGAAACTGCCGCCGCCCCACTGTATGATTCCCCCGCAGTTGGCGGTCCCGGCCCCCAGGTTGAGCGTAAGCCCCGTGCCGATTGTCGGATAAAATCCCGGCGCCACCCCATTTACGGTGGTCACGTTGGAATTGGTCAGAGCGGCTTGCGATTGGGGATCTTGGGCGAATCCCCCCAGCGCCAGCCCCAACGCCAAGACCAGCATGAACATGCGCTTCATACCTTCCTCCTGTAGCGGTTGATTTCACCTGCAAAACGTGACGTGGCTATCATGGCAAGGTTTGGACACGGGCGGGAGGCTCGCGCCACTAACCTGAATGACTTCCTGTGGGCCGGACTTCCATGCACGGCGCGGGAAACTCACCCCAACCCAACGGTTCCGGCACGGTGACAACGCGGGCACATAGCGAAGAATCGCTTCGATTATGCCACGGGTTTGGCCCCGTGTGTAGCCCCAAAAACAGCAGGTCATGGTGCAACCTGTTGTAAAGGCGGCTTTTTGTCGCTATAGGGCGGGATAAACGCCGCTACTTGGCAGAAATTCGCCGGCGAAGTTCCCCAGGCTGTAAAGCCCGGCGCTCCATCTGAAACGAGGGCAGCAACCCAAAGCATGAGCCTTGACAAAATCTCACATTAGAAATAATCTAAACCCCACATGAACGCCGAGGCGATTAAACGGTCATTGGAAGGCAGCGGGTTGCGCTGCACTCCGCAGCGCTACGCGGTGATGGCTTTCTTGTTGAAGCACAACAATCATCCCACCGCTGCGGAAATCTTCGAAGCCGTGAATCGCGTGGATCCGCGCTCTTCCCGGGCCACAACTTATAACAATCTCCGGGACTTGCTGCTGGCGGGGTTGGTGCGTGAGGTGGCCGTCGAGGGTCGCAGCGCGCGATTCGAGGCGAAAGGCATGCGGCACCACCACTTCATCTGCGACCGCTGTGGCAATGTTGAGGACATTCAGTGGCACGACGTGCCCGGGCCTGCCTCGGACTCCCTCGGTAAGCGGGTGGTTCGCGAATGCGAAATCATTTTCCGGGGGCTCTGCGCGAAGTGCGCTCCGCAGCACGCTTCCGGTTAAATGCCGTCGGCGTGTGGATACCGGATGAGTGGCGCGCGCCAGCACTTAGCCACGGTGTTGCCGCGGCGACCCTTTCTGACCGTGGGCTGTTCTCCGGCGCGATAGCCCGGCGGTGATGGCGCGAATGGGAAAGCCAGGATGGATTCGTAGTTCGTCACGGTTTTTTGACCATTTGGAAGGAAGGCAAACATTTTGACTAATTCTGAGGAGGGCAAACATATGGGTAAAACACTCACTACCGCAGCGGAGACGCCTGTCCCCGCTCATCAGGAGCAAACCTTGCCAACCGAAAGCAAGTGCCCAGTAGCGGGCGGCGCTCGCCGACCCACGGCCCCGACGAATGCGGGCTGGTGGCCGAATCAATTGAACCTGAAGATGCTGCACCAACACTGCCCCCTGTCCGATCCTATGGACAAGGAGTTCAATTATGCGAAAGAATTCAAGAGCCTCGACCTGAATGCCGTCATCAAGGACCTGCATGCCTTGATGACGACATCGCAGGACTGGTGGCCCGCCGACTACGGCCATTACGGGCCGCTCTTCATCCGCATGGCGTGGCATGCCGCCGGCACGTACCGTATCCACGATGGCCGGGGCGGTGCGGGTTCCGGAGCACAGCGCTTTGCGCCCCTCAACAGTTGGCCGGACAACGTGAGCCTCGACAAGGCGCGCCGGTTGCTCTTGCCGATCAAGCAAAAGTACGGCCGGAAAATATCCTGGGCCGACCTGATGGTCCTCGCCGGCAACGTCGCGCTGGAGTCGATGGGATTCAAGACCTACGGTTTCGGCGGGGGGCGCGAGGACATCTGGGAACCGGAAGAAGACACATATTGGGGGCGGGAGGGCAAGTGGCTGGCCGACGAGCGCTACAGCGGCGATCGCGAGCTCGAGAATCCCCTCGCCGCCGTTCAGATGGGCCTGATCTATGTGAATCCGGAAGGGCCCAATGGCAAGCCGGATCCCATCGCTGCGGCACGGGATATCCGCGAGACCTTCCGCCGCATGGCGATGAATGATGAGGAGACGGTGGCCCTCATCGCCGGTGGACACACGTTCGGCAAAGCCCATGGCGCTGCCGAGCAGGTCAAGTATGTCGGTCCCGAACCGGAGGCTGCCCCCATCGAAGAGCAAGGCCTGGGCTGGAAGAACAGCTTTCGCACGGGCGTAGGCGACGACGCGTTCACCAGCGGCCTCGAGGGCGCCTGGACCACCAACCCTATAAAGTGGGACAACAACTTCTTCGACAACCTGTTCGGCTATGAATGGGAACTCACCAAGAGTCCCGCCGACGCCAACCAATGGACGCCCAAGAACGGGTCTTCAGCGCCCACTGTGCCGGGTGCCCACGATCCGTCGAAAAAGCATCCCACGATGATGTTCACGACGGACCTCGCACTGAAGATGGACCCGATCTACGCGCCGATTTCGAAGCGTTTCCACGAGCACCCGCGGGCCTTCACCGACGCCTTCGCCAAGGCCTGGTTCAAGCTGACGCACCGTGACATGGGGCCTGTATCCCGGTACCTGGGTCCGCTCGTTCCTGCCAAGCCGCTGCTGTGGCAGGACCCCGTTCCCGCCGTGGATCATAAGCTAATCGGAGAGCGGGACATTGCTGCCCTCAAGGCTAAGATCCTCGCATCGGGACTCTCCATCTCTCAACTGGTCACAACGGCTTGGGCATCGGCGGCAACGTTCCGCGGCGGCGACAAGCGCGGCGGCTCGAACGGGGCACGCATTCGCCTGGCGCCGCAGAAGGATTGGGAAGTCAACCAGCCCGCCGAACTGGCGAAGGTCCTGAAGAAGTTGGAGGCTATTCGCAAGGACTTCAACGGCTCGCTGACCGGCGGGAAGAAGGTCTCTCTCGCCGACGTGATCGTTCTGGGCGGCTGCGCAGCCGTCGAGGCAGCGGCGAAGAAGGCCGGCCATGCCGTGAAGGTTCCCTTCTCCCCGGGGCGCACGGATGCTTCGCAGAAGCAGACCGATGTGGAGTCATTCGCCGTACTGGAGCCGGCCGCCGACGGGTTCCGCAACTACCTGCGGAATGGAGACCCCAGGTCCGCCGAGGAGCGGCTGGTGGATCGGGCGCAGTTGCTAACGCTGACGGTCCCCGAGATGACGGTTCTGGTGGGCGGCATGCGCGCTCTGGATGCTAACTTCGGGAAGTCCCAACACGGCGTCTTCACCAAGCGACCGGGGACGCTGACCAATGATTTCTTCGTCAACCTGGTCGACATGAAGTTGAAGTGGCAGCCCTCCTCGACATCCGAAGGCGTGTATGAGCTGCGCGACCGTTCGACGGGCGAACTCAAGTGGACCGGCACCCATGTCGATCTTATCTTCGGTTCCAACTCCCAGCTTCGGGCCATCGCCGAATTCTACGCCTGTGACGACTCGAAGGAGGCGTTTGTAAAGGACTTCGTGGCGGCATGGAACAAGGTGATGAACCTTGATCGCTTCGACCTTGCCTGAGCGCGGCGAAAAGGAGAGCGGTCAACCTGATACGAACCCCGGTAGTGTCTCAGTTTAACGTAGCGGCGGATTTCCCCTGCCATCTGGCGAGGTAAACCCGCCGCTACGAATTCAATTCCAACGAAGGCACTACCCGCGCACCAACTCGACCAGTTTCGGTTCCAGATCGCCTACGATCTTTGTCCAGGCATATTCCTGCTCGATAAGCTGCCGTGCGCGCGCGCCCATGGCCCGGCGTCTCCCGGCGTCAACCAGCAGCCCGATAACTCCCGCGGCGAAGGACTCTGCCGTCTCCACCATGCAGATATCCTCGCCATCCTGCACATTGATTCCCTGGCAGCCAATCTGCGTCGTGACCACCGGAACCCCGCAAGCCATGGCCTCCAGCACCTTGAGTTTTGTTCCCTCCCCATAACGGTAGGGAGCCACGGCGACCGCGGCGCGGCAATAGTACGGACGCACGTCCTCCACGGTGCCCGTCACGTGGATTCCGGGGATGTCGGCAAGTTGCTTGACCTCTGCCGGGGGATCGCTGCCCACAATCCAGAACTCCGCCGCCGGCATGGTCTTCTTGACCCGCGGAAAGACCTGGCGGGCAAACCAGATGGCCGCTTCCGCGTTGCGATAAACACCAAACCCCGCGCAGAGCAGAATGGCGTTCGGGTCAGTATCCTCCAGCCGGGCGCGGACGAAGAATTCCGTATCGACGCCGTTGGGAACGGTCCACAGCTTGACGCCGGGGGGCAGAAGGGTTCGCGTGTAATCCGCTTCGCGTTCGGATGCTGAGAGCAGGGCGACGATGCGCGAAAAAACGGCTTTCTGAAACCATCGCAGCTTGGCAAGATTGAGCACCGCGAAGGCGCGTTTGGCGACCCCCCCATGGCGGCGGTACTGACGCCACAGCAAACCTTCCGATTCATGCTCGTCCAGAACCACCGGCGTCCGGCGCGCCCATTCCGCCGGGATCAGATGCGCCGTGAAGGCGAAATTGGCCAGAATCAGGTCGAAGGGATCGGACTCGAGCACCGCGCGGATGCTCCGCTCCACCGCCGGCCCGCCGAATTTGGCCGCCGTGTAGGGAAGAGGGGAAAGCACGGAAGCCAGCGCCGCCGCCACCGGTCTGGCCCGCCGCGCGCTGGCGGGGGGCGGGTAGAACCGCACCTCCTTGCAAAGTCTGCTGACCGGATGATCGTCGGCGAGGGGCGGACCGTTGTACCCGGCCAAGAGGACAATCTCATGCCCGCGTTTGGAGAGTTCGCGCAGGATGCCATAGATGCGAACCACGTTGCCGCCATAAAGAGGCCAGGGAAGATAGGGCGAAATGATGAGTATTTTCATGGTTCGCGCTGTCCTGCCAGAAAATCCTTCACCACCTGACGGACCTGTGACTGGAAACTTTCCGGAGAGTACTTCCGGGCGCTCTGCCGGAGGTGATGGCGCAATTCCTCCTGGGCGGCAGGGCTCGAGAGAACGGCATCGATCTTTTCCACCGCGTCGTTCTCATCCTGGTAGATCAGGGCGGGATGATCGACGATTTCCGCCTGCCCTCCTCCCTGGGGCACGAACACAATGCACCCGGCACTGACCATCTCGCCAACGCCAATGCCAAAAGGTTCATTCTCCCGCCCGTGGATTCCATACCGATGGCTCGCCAGCAGTTGCTTCTTTCTCTCGCCGATGGCCCAGCCTTCCGGAAATACCCAATCACGGTATTGCCCGGCCAGCCTTTTCACCTTTTTCCCAAAGGGAGAATCATCGATTCCCCCCAGGATATGCAGATGAACGTTGTGCCCCCTCTCCCGGACGTGGGAAAGAATCGCGATGATGGCGTCCACCTTTTTTTCGGGAACCACTCGCCCCAGGCAGACAAAGCCATAGTCGCGCTCCGCAAAAGGTATGGGGGGAAAATCACTTTCCACGGGTGGGTACAAGACTTGCGACTCCATCCCGTATCTCTGCCGAATCAGGTTTGCCGACCAGGCGGAATTGGCCAGGGTCAGGTTCTGCTTCCAGCCTTCAGGATTGCTCCGGTAAACCATCCCACACAGGGCCAGGTAGGCCTGCCGAAGGGGAGAACGGCCGTACCACCAGCGATTCCAACCGCGCAGACCGGGATTAAGCGACAACCGCCATTCCTCCACGAAGGAAAAATCGGCAATCATCTGCATCCCCCGCCGGCCGCAGTCCAGCGGTCCGTAGCAGTTGATGAGCACATCGAATTGCGGCGCCATTCGCCGCACAAACCGCTGGAAGAAGCTACCCGTCAAGGCGGCGAATTTCAACGTGTTGCGCAGCCCCAGGGGCAGGCGGGCGCGTTGATAAGAGAAATCCTGAGCATCGAGAGCCGTTCCATAGTAGGCATTCAGCCGGGCCAGGTCGAGCTCGCCGGCGGAGATCAAAGTAAGGTCGTAGTCCCCTTTCAAGGCGGCCAGGGTCCACATCACCGCCGCTTCGGAGCCTCCATAGCCCAGGCCGGGGTGGATCACCGCGACGCTTGCTGCGGGCATACCCTTTAGTTTCCCCCCTGGTCTTTAAATTTCATGTCAGCCTTGATGGTCATGCTTTTCGGTCCGCCGCTTACCGCGACCGGGCGTCCACGGGCTTTTGGGGCGGCTTGAGGAAATGCCCCAGCCAGCCCCGGACAGGGCGACGAAGGCGCTGAGGCACGAACCGGTAGAACTCGATCAGATAGGTGGGAGGAATGCTCACGCAAAGCATCATGCGTTGCCAGGTGGACATCCGGGCGCGGCGGATGGCGCGCATCTCCTCCACCATGTATTTCGCCATCTTGAACCTGCCCAAGGGAGATGTCCCCCGGGGATACAAGCGTTCCAGGAACGCCCCTACGGCCTTGGCGTCCTTGATGGCCTTGGAATTTTCTCCGCGGTTGTCACGCATGAAAAAAAGCAGCTCGGGGACAATCGCCGTGGGCCCCACCAGCGCTAGTTCCAAACCGAAGAGATAATCCGGGGCAATCACCCGTCTCATCGTCAGCCGGTTTTGGCGAATGACGCTGGTGCGGATCAAGGAATAGCCGCTGAAGGGCGAGACCTGCCACAGGGCGATGTTGCCCCGCACTAATAAGCCGTACCGGCGGGTGTCGAATTGGCGCTCAAAACTGCCCCGCTCTTTTCCGTCCCGGCTCACCCATTGGGTTATGGAATTGCAGGCAACGACGCTCTCATCACTTTCCAGCACTTCGAGGCACCGAGAGAGATAGGTGGGCGCCCACAGATCGTGGCCGGCCGCCCACATGAAGTATTTCCCCGCGGCGAGCTGCAGGGCGTAGTTGAAGTTCTCTGTACCACCCACATTCTTCTCGTTGCGGTAGTAGCGAACCCGCGGGTCGAGGGCGGCGTATTCCCGGCTGATTTCCGGGGTGGCATCATCCGATGCGTTGTCGCAAATAATGAGCTCAAAATCGGCAAAATCCTGCGCCAGGAGGGATTCGATCGCCTCCCGCAGGAAGGGCTCTTCGTTGTGGATGGGCATGCCGATGCTGACCCGTGGTGGTTGGAACGACATCCCGGACCTGCCTCCGATTTCACCTTGGTAGCTGCGATCTCCGATCACCGTTCATTAATCGGCGGCCAGAGACCGCCGCTACAGCCTGTTTATGGGGCAAAGACTAGTTGAACCCGCCCCAATCCGCGCTGGAGATAGCTCATCATCGTGGCGCGCAAGGATTCATCCATGATCCCCACCGCCACGGCGCAGTAAATGACGGACGCCCCCCCATAGCCCGCAACAAGGGCGGGAAGAGTGAAGTTTCCCATCCAACTTAACAGCCCCCAGGCGCTGCCGTAAATCAGGAAGGCCGAACCCATGATCCTGAACACTTGCCAGTACCAGACGCTCGGCGCGATCCTCAGGCACTCCCGGCAGATGCGCGGCAGCCCGTAGGAATAAGTGTAGACGTGGTAAATCACCCAGGAAAGGCCCGCGCCGCTGAGCCCGAAGAAGTAAATGGCCACGGCACTCACCGGGGGCACGATGAACAGCGCGAAAACGTTCTGCCGCGCGGTAATGTCGGGCCGGCCCATGGCTAGCGAAACGATGTAGGGCGCGGTGATCGCTCCATTCATGTAATAACCGATGCAAAGAAACGTGGCGGGGAGGAGGAGCCGGCGGGCCGAAGGCATGTCAAAGATCCGGGAGAACAAGGGGAGCGCCGCAAACGGCACGGCCGCGAACACCAGCACTGTCCCGTAGGTAATGAGGCCTTGGATCTTATGGTAGGCACGCATCATCTCATCGTGCTCCCCCGCCCCGTGCAAGCCCGCAAAATGCGGGAAAATGGCGTTATTAATGGCCAGAGTCACCAGCATGCCCTGGTTAATCGCGCCGCGCGCAAAGGTGTAGAGGCCCAGCAGGGCGAGCGGCAGCAGCTTGCTGAGCATCACCTTGTCCATCTCGCCGATTCCCCACGAGCAGATGGTGATGGTCATCAGGCCGGAGGCGTATCCCACATTCTGCTTGATCACCTCCAGGGAAAATCCGGGAATCAGCATCGCCCGCAATGGGAAGTAGCGAGTACAGAAAAGCCCATAGATCAGCAAATTCAGAAACGCGGTTCCGGCAATCCACAAGGCCACATGAATCAGCCGGCCGTGCAGCAGCAGGATGACGAAAATCCCCCCCTGCTGGACGGCCTTGCCCGCCACGTCGATCAGATTGGTGAGCCCCATGTGCTGGAGACCCACGAGCAAGGCCCGGTAGAGGCCCCCGGGGAGAACCAGCAGCGCCCCGAGAGTTAGAATGCGCAGCATGCGAATAGCGGTGGCATCATCCAGGGTGCTGAGTTTTATCCAGTGGTGAACCAGGTAGGGAGCGAGCAGGCAGGCACTCAGGCCTAGAATGAGGTAGGCAATCCAGTAGAGCAGCGAACTGGTGCGAATTAAACTGGCAATGTACTCCGGCCGTTCCCGGTGGTGGGAGGCCACCTCGCGGACGGCGCTTTCGCAGACCCCCAAACCCACGGCCACGGAGAGCGCCGCGCTAAAGGCCACGGAGAAATAAATCAGCCCCAGAGCATCCCCGCCCAGGCGGCGAAATACAATGCGCACCGCGACCAGGCTCAGCAGAACGCTCAGTGCCTGGCCCAGGCCGTTATAAACCACATTCCTGGAAACTCTCGACATGCAATGGGGCCCTGTTACCCTTCCCGATTCAGACCCACGTCCCCGGCCGTGGCGGCCGATGACCGCCGTTGCCGCGGGGCAGGCGGCGAGCGCCGCGGCAATTTCTCCCGCTCCTGAGCCATCACGGTGTGGTGGGACGCCGCACTTTCGCCGGATTGCCGAAGGTGACCATCCCGTCCGGAACATTCCGGGTGACCACCGATCCCGCGCCGACGATGACATCCGCGCCGATTTTAACGCGCGGAAGAACCACCGCTCCCGAGGCGATGAAGGCGAAATCACCCACCGTGACCACCCCCGCCAGGATAGCGCCCGGCCCGATGTGCACTCCGTTTCCGAGCGCGCACTCGTGGTCCACGCTGCACCCCGTGTTCAGAATGCAACCCTCTCCCATCGTCACCTCGGCGCAGACGTTGGCCTGAGCAAGGATCTGGCACCCCTTCCCGAGCGCGGTATTCGCCGCCACAAAGGCGGTGGGGTGAACGACGGTCGCGGGGTGCAATCCCTCTTTCTCCAGGAAATCCTGAATCTTCAACCGGTCACGGCCGCGCGCTCCGCCGATGGTAACGACGCAAGACACCTCCCGGGTGTCCTGAGTTTCTTTCCATCGGCGGAATCCCTCCGTGCCGTAATAGAGAGGAACATCGGAAAAGGGCGGGGGGACCGATGGGTTGTTGTCGAAAACCGCGGTTAGCTCGTAATCGAGGCATTGCACAAGTTCACGTAATACCTTGGCATGTCCCGTTCCACCCCAGAATATAACCTTTCTCGGCATACACGATCCTCGCGCGATATCGCGCCCTAAGGGCGCTCAAACTCGTGCAGCGCTTCCAACACGTAATCGACTTCTTGATCCGTCAAATCGGGAAAGAGGGGGAGGGTAATCATGGTTTCCCAGACGCGTTTGACCACGGGGATGTCCCGGTCATAGGCCTGGAAGAGAGGGTGCATGGGAACGGGCATGTAGTGCACCCCGGTGGCGATCCCCCGCTTCTTTAAATGCAGAATCAGCGCGTCGCGGCGGGCGCAGCGCACTCCGAAAATCCAGTACGAGGAGCCTTCCAGCGAGTAGGGCAGCAAGGGCCGGACTTGCCGGCAATCCTTAACCCCGTCCAGGTAGCGCTGTATGATGACCCGCCGCCGGGCGTTCATGCCGTCCAGTTTTTTGAGTTGCGCCATGCCGATGGCCGCCATCAGGTCGTTCATGTTGTACTTGTAGCCGAGCACGCTGATTTCATAGTACCAATGGCGCGCGTCGAGGGTTGCGGTGCTGGTATAGCCCGCTACCCGCTTCCAGGTGTCCTTGTCAATGCCCACCCAGCGATGGGCGCGCAAGGGCTCAATCAAATCCGGCTGATTGGACGACAGCATTCCGCCATCGCCGGTGGTCATGGATTTCTTTTCCTCAAAGCTGAAGCAGCCGATGTCGCCCCACATGCCGAGCTTTCTTCCGCCGTAGCTTCCCCCCGCGCAGTGGGCGCAATCTTCAATCACCGCCAGGTGATGCCGTCGGGCAAGGTCCATCAGCAATTCCATCCGCACCGGATGCCCGCCCATGTGCACGGGCATCACTGCCACGCAATCGGGGGTGATTTTGGCCTCCAGGTCGCTCAGGCTGAGGGAAAGGGTCTCCTCCTCGATGTCCACGAAGACCGGTTCGAGCTGATTGTAGAGCGCCGCCGTGGCCGTGGAGGCAAACGTTAACGCCGGAATCAACACTTTCTTCCCGGGCTTGAATCCGAACGCGGTGAGGGATAAGTGCAGCGCTGCCGTCGCCGAGTTCACGCCCACCGAGGTTTGGGCCCCGATGTATTCGCTCCACTCCTTCTCAAATTGTCCCACCATAGGGCCAAGGCCCAGCCAGGCGCGCTCGAAAACGGCGCGAATATTCGCCAGTTCCTCTTCCCCTACCGACGGCTTGAAAAGTCGAACTTGCAAGATCTCTCTCCTTAAGCAAACGGGGTTACATATCCACGAAACAAGGGCCACCGGTTGTCTTTGGCCGAGATCACCGGGCGCTGGACGGGCCAGGGAATCGCCAAATCCGGATCATTCCATCGGAGGCCCCCTTCCGCCGACGGCGTATAGCGGGAATCCACTTTGTACAGCACCACGGACTCGTCAGTCAGCGTGCAGTACCCGTGCGCAAATCCCCGGGGCAGGTAGAGCGCGTTTTGATTTTGGCTGGTGATTTCGAGGACGTCCCACTGGCCGTAAGTCTTGGAATCCCGCCGCAGGTCCACAAAAACATCCCACACGGCGCCCCGCACCACCCGGACGAGCTTGGTTTCGCTAAAAGGGGGAACCTGAAAATGCAGGCCGCGCACCACCCCTTTCCGCGAGGAAAACGCCTGATTCTCCTGAACCCAATCCGTCCTCAGCTCATGGGCCCCAAACAGGTCGGCATCGTAAACCCGCATGAAATAGCCGCGTTCGTCGTGGCGGGGTTCGAAGAGAATCTCAAAGGTTCCGGCTAATCTGAGTGGTCTGATTTCCATAAATTTCACTGCGGAGGGGCAGAGGTCAGAAAATTATGAGATTTTTCTCTGCGCCTCAGCGCCTCTGCGGTGAAGATGGCATTTCTTCACACTTTCGCGTCCGTCCCCAGAAACTGCACGTACCACCCCAGGGTTTCCTTCAGCCCCTCTTCCAGCGTATAAGTGGGCCTCCATTCAAGAACTTCCGCGGCCTTGGCCGAGGATAAATACTGATTGCGGATCTCCCCCGGCGCGCAGTTGAGGATAGTGGGCTGGATATGCTCACAATGCAGGAAGCGGCGAAGCATATTCACGATCTCGATCACCGTTACCCGGGATCCGGGGCTGAAGTTGAAGCTCTGGCCCTGGATCTCCTGGGCATGAAGGCCCTCCGCCAGACGCAGATAGGCGCTGGAAACGTCTTTCACGTAAATGTAATCGCGGACGAACTGCCCGTCGCTGCGCAGGATGGGCGATTCGCCCCGCAATAAAGAACGGATGGTGCCCGGCACGATGCGCGACCAATTGAGGTCGCCACCCCCATAGATGTTCCCGCATCGCGCCACGGCCACGGGAAGCCCGTAAGTGTGATAGTAGCTCTGGGTAATCAGGTCGGCGCAGCTCTTCGACACCTCGTAGGGGTACTTGCCTTGCAGGGGCATATCTTCAGTGTAAGGAAGGGCCTCGTGCTCCCCGTAAGCCTTATCGCTCGACGCCACCACCACCCGTTTCACCAGGTCAGGGTGCAGACGACAGGCCTCCAGCACATTCCAGGTTCCGCGCACGTTGGCCTCAAAGGTGGAGAGCGGCGAGCGGTGAGCCACGGAAACAATCGCCTGCGCGCCCAGATGAAACACCGTGTCCACCTCGTGCGCCACGATGGCCCGCTCGACGGCGTAATAATCCTCCAGCCGCCCCTGCACCACGTTGACGCGGCGAATGGCCTTACTGCGATAAAGCTCCGTCTGCGGGTCGGCATCAAGAACCAGCGCCACGACGTGGGCGCCCAGTTCCAGAAGGTCCTTGGTGAGCCAGGAGCCCACGATGCCCGTGGCCCCTGTCACCAAAACGCGGTTTCCGGCCCAACGACTCTTCTTACCGCCGGCTATTCCCATAATTTCCAGGGTGCTCCCTGCCTCCACAAATTGTTGAGAACAATAAAGTCGCGATAGGTATCCATAAAGTGCCAGTATCCGGGGTGCAGGTAACTCATCAGTTGACCTTCCTGCGCCGGGTTTTAGAGAGGGTCACGCTCCAGCAGGCAGCCATCATCGGCGGTGAGATAGGCGAATAGCCGGCGCTGTAAAACAACGACTTTCATTTTCGCCATGCCGGCCCCTCACCCCGATTCCCACCGCCCGCCCGGGAAAACCCGTAGCCCTTTTGCGTTCAACAAAATAAAGTGATACTGGGCGGGGTCAACCACAGTTCCCGCCAAAAAAATGAGACAAGTTAAAGAACTAAGTATATCTGATTGCAGTGAATCCGCCCAGTTAGAATTCTCTTCCCCGATCCGCCGATAAGGGGCGGCTTGGGCAGGCTGAGCCGGGGTGCAGTGATGGCGCCGCCTGTAGACATGGGCGACGGGCTTGGGGGGAAGAAGCGAAAGGTTGTAAGATTTTTCACCCCCAGGGTGTGAAAATTGCTGAGGGTTTTCTCCTATGCGCAAACTCCCCAATCCTTCACCCACGGCCTCGCCGTTGCTGTTCGAGCTTGATCCCGAGCCTCTGCAAGAAATCCTCACGGCGCTGGGAGGAATCCCGCTGGTGGTACAGGCCTTCCGTTCGCTGGGGCTGCCGCGGAGTGTTCAGGAACACGTGCGGGTGAAACAGCGGCAACGCGGCTACGACGACGCGACGTTTGTGGAGAGCTTCGTGATCCTCAATGCCGCAGGGGGCGAATGTGTGGAAGATTTTGAGCGTCTGCGGCAAGACCCCGGGCTGGCGGAGATGATCGGGCACGCGCTGCCTTCACCGCGCACGGCGCTGGAATTCTTGCAGGCCTTTCATCAGGAGGAGAAGATCGCGGAAGCCCAGCAACGACGCTTACCTGAGCAGATCGCCTACATCCCCGAGGAGACGGCCGCACTGGAGGGGCTGGGCAGAGTGAACCGCGATCTGGTGCAGCGCTTCGGGGAACGCGCCCCCGACCAGCGCCTCGCCACGGTGGATCAGGACGCGACGATCATTGAGAGCCACAAGCAGCAAGCCTTAACCACTTATGAAGGGGTGCGCGGCTATCAGCCGATGCTGGCGGCGTGGGCGGAGACCGGCCTGGTGCTGGCCGATCAATTTCGCGATGGCAACGTGCCCGCGCAGATGGAGCCGGTGGAAGTGGCGCAACGGGCCTTTGCCGCCCTGCCGAGCACGGTGCAGGAGTATTATTACCGGGGCGATTCGGCGTGTCATGAAAGCGGGTTGGTGAATTGGTTGCGCGATGAACAGCGGCCCGAAGGACCGGGCGGGCGCATCGCGTTTGCGATCAGCGCGCGGATGAGCGAGCCCTTGCACGCGGCCATCCAGGCGCTTCCCGAAGCCGCCTGGGAACCCTACGGCGAGCGGCATCCGGCCGAAATCCGCGAGTGCGCCGAGGTCCCCTTCGTGCCCGGCGAGAAAGTGGAGAAGAAGGATGCGCAACCGCTGCGCTACGTGGCCATCCGCATTCGCAAAAAGCAAGGAGAACTCTTCGCGGACGGGAGCACGGTGCGGCACTTCGCGCTGTTGTCGAACCGCTGGGAGTTGAAGGCGGCGCGCTTGATCGAGTGGCACCGCGAAAAGGCCGGCACCATTGAGTTCGTCCATGACGTGATCAAAAACGACCTGGGGGGCGGCGTGCTGCCCTCGAAATATTTCGGCGCCAACGCGGCTTGGCTGCGTTTGGCGGTGATCGCACACAACGTGCTCCAGGCGCTGAAGCGGCTGGCCTTGCCCGCCGAACTACTGACCGCACGACCCAAGCGCTTGCGCTTCCTGCTCTTCACCATGCCGGGGCGGCTGGTGCACCATGCCCGAAGACTGATGCTGCGAGTGGCCGCGCTGGGCAAGTGGGCGGCCGCCTATGGGGAGGGCCTGCGGTTGCTGCCGGTGATCACGTGAACCTACCGGCACCAAAACGTCGTCCTTATCAGCGGATTATCCTAACCCCCTTCCTGAAACTTCATGCGGCGTGTCTTCCTCTCGCGCACTGCACAATCTGCTGTGGCCTCCTGCCTTCTCTTCGGGCCGTAACGACACTGCGCCTACCATGAAAGGATGTCTCCACAGTGCCGATTCCCTATTCTTTTATCCAAAATCCCTACCGCCCGTTCGTTATCGGCGGATTAGGGCTCTTCTCAGGGCGATCCTTGAGGCATGCCGCTATCCATCCCGCCATTCCCCCTTTCATCCGTTCCTGCGGAAACAGCCTGGCGAGTTGGAGGGTGAAAATTTTGTGTTTTTGAGCCCCAAAGAGGCGATTTGACGAAGCCCAGCCGGGTCAAGTCGGACGTGGTTTTTGAGCCCCAAAGGGGCGACCTACCCAATCCCCAGACGAACCTTCACCACGGAGGCGGGGAGCCGCACTGTGCCATCGCCCGCGCCTTCAGATATACTGACTCCTGAAGCTATGCCGCATGTCATGTCAGCACGAAATGCCCTTGGCAGAATGCGTGGAGCCCTACTGCTCACACTGGGCCTCGCCGTGTTGCTGTGCCGCCCGGCACCCCATTGCTTCGCGCAGAATGGGCCGCCACCCGCCCCGGTAATCCTGATTTCCATCGACACCCTGCGCGCCGACCACCTGAGCGCCTACGGGTACACCAAAATCCATACCCCGCACATCGATTCCTATGCGCAAGGAGGAACCCTGTTCACCCGCGCCGAGACGCAGGTTCCGCTCACCCTGCCCTCGCACACCTCGCTCTTCACCTCTACTTACCCTTTCGAGAATGGAGTGGAGGAAAACGGCGAGCGCGTTCCTGCCGGCATGATGACGCTCGCCCGCGTGCTGGAATCGCGCGGCTACCACACCGCCGCCTTTATCGGCAGCCAGTTCCTCGACCGCAGCTTTGGACTCGATCAGGGCTTTGAGGATTACGACAGCCCCTTCACCCACCAAGCCACCGGAGTGGCGAATCCCCTGGCCATGAGCCTGCGGAGGGACGGCGCGCTGGTGGTGCGTGCCGCGCGCCAGTGGCTGGATGCCCATCCCGACAAGCCGGTTTTTGTGTTCATCCACCTTTTCGATCTGCACACGCCGTACAGCCTGCCGCCGGAGGTCGCGCGCGGCAAACGAATCTCCCGCTACGATGCCCAACTTGAATACGTTGACCAGGTCATGGGCCACTTGCAGCAGGACTTGATGCAGAACGGTTGGTGGGACAAGTCACTGGTGGTGGTGTTCGGCGACCATGGCGAGGGCCTGGGCGACCACCAGGAAATCGACCACGGCTACTATGTCTACGAGAGCACGCTGCACGTGCCGCTGATCGTGCACTGGCCGGGTGAGGATCGAAATTCGAAAATCGAAAAACGAAATTCGAAATTCGAAACTGGAAATTCGGAAGACGTAACTGGAAATTCGACACGAGTTGGTAGCCACGGTCAGCGCACTTCTGACCGTGGGCTCTTCCCCGCGCGCGGCAACGCGCCTGTTGGGCTGATTGACGTCGCGCCCACAATATTGGATTACCTGCGCGTTCCCGCCCCGGCATCCTTTGAAGGCCAAAGTCTGCTCGGCGCGCTCAAGCCGGGTGAGTCCCCCGCCCCGCGCCCCGTCTACAGCGAAAGCCTCTACGCCCACGATGCTTTCCGTTGGTCGCCGCTGCGTGCCCTGCGCGTGGGAAAGTACAAGTACATTCAGGCGCCGAAAGCGGAACTCTACGACCTCGACGCCGACCCGCGCGAGCAGGTGAATCTCCTGCACAAGAATGCGGCGATGGCGGCGGAGCTTAACAACGAATTGGCGGCGTTGCTCACGCGCTACGCTCCACGCGAGCAAAAGGCCCCACCTGCCCTCACGCCGGAAACGCTGGCCGAACTCGAGTCGCTCGGTTACCTCGCCGCGCAACCACGATCCGACACCGTAGGGGCACGCCCTGGCGTGCCCCTACCACCCGGCGGTGGAACCGCAAACGCGGGCCCTGACCCCAAGGACCGCTTTGCCGAATTCCAGCTTTACCAGAGCGCCTTTGTGGCCTTGACGGAAGGGCACACCGACGCCGCCCTTCCCACGTTTCAATCGATTCTGAAGTCCGACCCGCAGAACACCCTGGCGCGCTTCCATCTGGGCGAATGCTATCTCCGAATGCAACAGCCACAGGACGCCCTGCGCGAATGGGCCACCACGCTCAAGCTCGACCCGCAATACGCTCCCGCCGCGGAGGCCATCGGTCAGTATTGGTTTGAGCAGGGAGACTATGCCAAGGCCCGCCGGCGCTTCCAGCAGGTGCTGGCCCTCACGCCCAAGAGTTACTCGGGCCACTTCCAATTGGCCATGGCCGATGAGCGCCTGGGACTGCTCCCCGAAGCGCGCGAGCAGTTGGAAACCGCCTGCCAGGTCGCCCCCCACGACGAAAACTGCGCCCGCAAGTTGAAGGCGCTTACCCAGAAATGATGCAGGGCCGAACAGCGGGGCCGAACAGCGTTCGGCCCAGAAACGTGCCACGGGCGTCTCGCCCGTGAAGGGGCATGGGTCAAGACGGCCATGGCTCGTCGATGTACATTTGCTACTGAGAACTGAAGACTGAGAACTGATGACTTATTTCCCGTGCAGGTATTTCACCCCCGGCTTGCCGGGGATGATGCGGCCGATGTTCCAGAATTTCTCGCGGCGCTTTTGGAGGGCGGCGGTGACTTTCGGCAAGTCACGCGGGGACACGATCAGGAGCATGCCGAGACCCATGTTGAAGGTGCGCAGCATGTCGTCGGGCGGGACGTTGCCGCGCTTGGCAATCAGATCGTAGATGGGGAGCACGGGCCAGCTACCCAACTGAACTTCCGCGCGGGCCCCGGTGGGAAGGATGCGCGGCGTGTTGTCCGTAATGCCGCCGCCGGTAATGTGGACGAGGCCCTTCAACCAGCCGCGCGCGAACAGCGGCTCGACGGTGGGCCAATAACAACGATGCGGGGCGAGCAATTCGTCGCCCAGCGAGCGGCCGAGTTCGGGCATGTGCTCGGTAAGCGACAAGCGTTCCTGTTCCAACAGAACCTTGCGCGCCAGCGAATAGCCGTTGGTATGCAGGCCCAGCGAGGGCAGGCCCAGAATGGCGTCACCGGGGCGGATGCCGTTGCCATCAAGAATTTGGCGGCGTTTGACCCAACCCACAATGCAGCCTGCCAAATCGTATTCATCCTCGGGGTAGAAACCGGGCATTTCCGCGGTTTCGCCGCCCACCAGGGAGCAGTCAACCTTGCGGCAGGCGCTGGCGAGGCCCTTAACGATGTCGGTCACCACCTTGGGGTGCAGCTTGCCGGTGGCAATGTAGTCGAGGAAGAAGAGGGGCGTGGCGCCGTGCACGGCAATGTCATTGACGCAGTGATTCACCAGGTCCGCGCCCACGGTGTCGTGGCGGTTGAGGGCGAAAGCGAGCTTCAGCTTGGTGCCGACACCGTCCACACTGGACACCAGCACGGCGTCGCGGGGCAGTCCCTGCAAAGAGAAGAATCCACCGAAAGCGCCCACCTCCCGCAAAACGCGGGGAGAGAAGGTGCCGCGCGCCAACTGCTTGATGCGGGCTTTGGCTTGGCTGGCGGCGTCGATATCAACGCCGGCTTCACGATAGAGCATAGGAAATCGGGGTTAGGGATTAGGGGTTAGGGACTCGGGATACGGGACTCGGGGGCCAAAGGAACGAATCGAGATCCGGAGTACGATCCAAAAGTTGAAACCTCGACAACCAAATTAGGGCTAAGAAGTCGAGGAGTAGCGCTGTGTCCCTGGGCTGGAATCCCCGCCGAGGGCAATGCCGCGATGCCTTCCCGTATCCCGAGTCCCGTATCCCGAACCCCCAGTCCCTAATCCCTAACCCCTAATCCCTAACCCCTGCTTTTAGAACGTTTGTCCGGTTCTGGACCAGCGGGTGTGCTTCAGGAAGTTCAAAACAATCGAGCCGTCAAACTTCAGCCGCGCCGCCAGACTTTCGGCCTGCCAGTCCTTGGGATTGGGGGCGTCGTAGGACCAGTAAATGAACAGCGGCTCACCCACCACGTTTTCGACCGGGACAAATCCCCAGAAGCGGCTGTCCAGCGAGTTGTCGCGGTTATCGCCCATGACGAAAAGGTAGCCTTGCGGAACGTGCAGTCCATCCTTGCGGACGAAATTGGGCATCTGGCGAGCCCAGGCCGGATCAAGCCCCAGGTAAGCAGGGTAAGTCTCCAGCAGGCTGAGGCTGGGAGGAAAGTCATCCCGCAAAGAATCGGTGGGCGAGGTCAGGAATTGCACATAGGGTTCAAAAAGCGGCTTGCCGTTTACGTAGACGCGCTTGTTCTCGATCTTCACCACGTCGCCGCCCACGCCGATCACCCGCTTGACGAACATCAGGGAAGGGTTCACAGGATAGCGAAACGCCACAATATCCAGCCGGTGAACTTCCCGGAGGGGCGGCAGGCGGATCGACGTGTAGGGCACCTGGGGCCCGTAAAGCAGCTTATTCAGGAAAACGTGGTCGCCAATCAGGATGGTTGACTCCATCGACCCGGTGGGAATCACCGTCGCCTCGGCCACAAAGGTGCGAATGCAGAGCACTCCTACCAGCACAATCAGCAGGGAGCGGAGGGTGTCCCACACCGTCTCCGGGCGCTGGGGCCTGGCGGGCTTGGCGGGCGTCGATTCGGCTGCCGGTTCGGGCGCAGACGTCTCTTGCGGGTGGTTAACTTCGGGTGATTCCATGGGTTTTACTCTCGATTGCGTATGGCGATCAACGGTTCCTGAATGGCGGTGGGGTACTCGTTGGTATAACACGCATTGCAGAAGTGCCCCTGGGTATCCTCCACGGCCCGGCGCAACCCCTCGACCGAGAGATAGCCCAGGGTATCGGCGCCCAGGTACTCGCGGATCTCCGCCAAGGAATGAGTGGCCGCAATCAGTTCCTTCCGCGTGGGTGTATCCACCCCGTAGAAGCAGGGCGACACGGTGGGCGGACAACTGATCCGCATGTGCACCTCGCGCGCCCCCGCCTCCCTTACGATGCGCACAATCTTGCGGCTGGTTGTTCCGCGCACAATGGAATCATCCACCAGCACCACCCGCTTCCCTTCCAGCAAGGCGCGCACCGGATTCAGCTTCAGCTTCACGCCGAAGTCGCGGATGGCCTGGGTGGGCTCGATAAACGTGCGGCCCACGTAATGGTTCCGAATCAGCCCGATCTTGAAAGGAATGCCGGATTCCTCGGCAAAGCCGGTGGCGGCGGGGACGCCGGAATCGGGAACCGGCACCACCACGTCGGCCTCCACGGGATGCTCCTGCGCCAGGTACCGGCCCAGCATCTCCCGGCTCTGCTGCACCGACCGGCCAAACACAATGCTGTCGGGACGGGAAAAGTAAACATGCTCGAAGACGCACTGCGCTTTGTGGGCAGGCGGGGCAAATTTCAGCGAGGTCACGCCCCGGCTGTCAAGAATCACCATCTCGCCCGGTTCCACATCGCGAATGTACGTGGCGTCAATCAGGTCGAAAGCACAGGTCTCGGAGGCCAGAACGTAGGCGTCACCCAGTTTCCCCAGGCTCAGCGGCCGGAAACCCCGCGGGTCGCGGATGCCGTAAATCGCGTCCTTGAAAAGCATGACCAGGGAATAAGCGCCCACCACCTTGTCGAGGGCTTCGGCGACGGCTTCGGGAATGCCCGCCTGTCGCGAGCGGGCGAAAAAGTGCAGGATGACTTCCGTATCGCTGGTGGTCTGGAAAATGTCGCCGCGGCTTTCCAGTTCCCGGCGCACCGCCGTGGCATTCACCAGGTTGCCATTGTGGGCCAGCGCCACCTGGCCTTTGTAGCAACTCACCTTGAGCGGCTGGGCATTGCGCAGGTCCGTATCGCCGGCCGTGGAGTAGCGCGTGTGGCCAATGGCAAGCCTTCCCGGCAGGCTCTCAATGACATCCTTCGGGAAGATTTCTTCCACATGCCCCATGCCCTTCTTGCAGACGAGATTGTCGCCGTCGGAAGCGGCAATGCCCGCACTCTCCTGACCGCGATGCTGAAGGGCATAAAGCCCCAGGAAGGTAAGCTTGGCGGCGTCCGGGTGTCCGTAGACCCCGAAGACCCCACAATGATCATGAAACTTATCAACTTCAAACTGATAACTTGGGAAGAGCTGGGAGGCTGGCTCCAATGATTCTTCTCCAATTCGGGGTGGTTGAAAAGGGCTAGCTGTTCGCGGTTCCGAATTTAGTTAAATAAGTGCTTACTCGTCTGCCTTGCAATGCAATCAACTTCATCAACTATTCTGCTCCCTTTCGAGAGCCCGTGCAACTGGTTTCTAAAACCAGCGGTCAGCAGTCAGCTTTCAGCAATCAGCGGTCAGCTATCAGCTTCAGCGCTCTGCGCTCACTAAGGCCTTAGCTGACTGCTGATAGCTGAGCGCTGATGCTCTTAGCGCCCTACCAATCATGGCAGGCCGCCGGCCGGGGAGGAGAAAAACTCGCGGCGTGCGCGCGCCACCAGGCGTGCCAATCGCTCGCCACGCGCGCCGACTCAGCATTCGAGGGATTCGCGGAAACCTCCACTTTGCGGCCCGTCAGCCCCTCCAGGGCAAAATTCGCCACCTGCCGGACCCGCAGTTCCGGATCGTTGAGGGCGGCGAGCAGGGCGGGAATCACTTCCTTGGTTCCCAGGGTCTTCAAACCCAGGATGGCGTTCATGCGGTCCGTCACTTGGCGGGAGTGCAGGTTTTCGAAAAGCGACTGGTAGGCGCGGGGGTCATGAAAGAATCCAAGCGCCCGCAGCACGTCGCCCCGCAGCGGTTCGGGACTTTTGCCGACCGTCCCCAGGAGAGCGGGAATAAATGCGGAATCGCCTTTTTCCGCGAGCAGAAGCAGGGCATAGGAACGCAGGGAATCTTCCCCTTGCCCAGCCGCTTCATGGCTTTCCGGGCTGGCGGAAGATTTCACACTTTGAAACCGCTTCAGGATTTCGTTCCAGGAAGCGGGTGTGTTCAGGCGCGCCAGGCCGTCCAGTGCATCGCGCCGGTCCCAACGGTCGGGTTTGCCGGCGTTGGCCATGGCGCTCAACTGATCCAGGAAGAAGGGCTGGGGCAGGGACGTCAGCACCACCACCGCCTCCGCCGGGTAGGGGTCCTTGGGATTCTTGATCGCGTCGAGAAAGGGCCGGTAGGCCGCTTCAATCTGGGCGCGCGTGGAGGGAACCACTTGCACGGAGAGTTCATCAATGGCCAGCGCGAAGGCCAGGGGTTTGCCGGCCAATCCCCCCGCCTGCGGACCGGGCGGGAGCAGCGCCAGGCGGCGCTCGGCGCGCACGTGATAGCGGCCGGGCGCGGCAAATTGCGCCCATTGGTTAAGCAGCCAGCGCTCTGTGTGAACCTGCCCGGGAGGCAGGGTGACGAACCCGTAGACCGTACTCCCCTTGGGGTTGCCACAGGGCCGCGGGCCGGGATCGGGCAGCCGCGCGCCGCGCGCGTCGGTCACCACGAAGCGCGGCTCCTGGTCGTAATCGGTTCCCAAACCGCGCGTGGGGGTGCGATAGCGGAAAGTGAAAACCCTGCTTCCCGTATTCTGGATCACAAACCGGCAGAAGATGGGTTCCCCCAGCAAGTAGCGGGGCTTTTCCATTTCCACGCGGACAAGATAATTCGCCTGGGCAAACGCCGGCGGGGCGTTCACGGCGAGGAGGAGGAACGATGCCAGTTGTAGCGTGCGCGCGACGCCGCGCCTGACCGCCGAGATCATATTTCCCATCATACGCGAAAGTGCGGTGGGCATGAGCGATTCTGTCGAGGAAATAAACGCCGCTATTCCCCCCTCATCCCGGGCTTGCGGTTCGCATTCCGCCCGGATGCTCCTATAATGGAGTCGAAGTCATTCCCGTCGATACGGGGAGCGGAGGGATCATGCGTAATCCTTGGCCACGCCGCACTCTCTTTGCCCTCCCCCTGCTGCTCGGCGTGCTGGCCGCGTCGCGCGCCGTGGGGGCCAATCAAAAGCTCTTCATGAAGGACGGCAGTTACCAGATCGTCTCCACCTACGACGTGCAGGGTGACCGCGTGCGCTACTACAGCGTGGAGCGCGCGGAATGGGAAGAGGTGCCAACTTCCCTCGTGGATTTTGATGCCACTAAGCGCGACGAGGAGGAAACCAAGGCCGCCCGCAAAAAACAACTGGAACAAGCCCGGGAAGTCGAAAAGGAGCGATTTTATAAACCCCCCGACCAGGGCATGGAGGTGGCCCCCGGAATTCGCCTTCCCGGCGACAACGGAGTCTTTACCCTCGAGGGCAAGCGACTGGTGCGCATGGTGCAGTCGGCGGGCGAGGAGGTGACCGACAAGAAGCGGCAGGCCATGTTGCTGGCCGTACCCCTGCCGGTCATGAAAGCCCGCTCGCTCGTGATCCTGGAGGGCGCCAAAGCCACCATCCGCTTGAACGATCCCTTACCGGTCTTCTATGTCCAATCCGCCGACGCCCTGGGCGCCAAGCTCGAACTCGTGCGCCTGAAACCCGGCAAAGATTCGCGCGTGGTGGAGGATTTGGAAACCAGCCGGGGAAAAAGCGGCAAAGCCACCGAAGAGCGCACCATGGTGTCGATCGAACGCAGGCAGGTGGCCCCCAATATCTACACTTTGAAGCCGCTGGAACCCCTGGAGGCCGGCGAATACGCCCTGGGCGAGGTGGTGGACGATAAACTCAACCTGGACGTCTACGACTTCGGGTACGAGAAGTGGGAAACGGTCAAGTGATCGGTTCATCGGATCATCGGTTCATCGGGTCATCGGGTCATCGGGCGATTTGCGATTGGTGATCTGTGATTGGTGATTGACGGATCTCCCCTGAAAACAACATCTAACTTATTTAAAATAATACAGTTATAAGATAAAAACCATAACTCCTTTATTTTCATTAACTCATCCAGAGCACTTTTTTTGCCCCTTTGTTTTCAATAACTCATCCAGAGCACCCTCCATTTTTAACATCTTTTTGTGTGCGCGATTTCTGCCTTCGCAACGATCATTTTGGGGGTCGAAATGGGAGGCAGGCAAGCAGGGGAAAATCATGGCGCTCCGCCGCAACAAGTCTCAAGTATATATTCCTACGCTACAATTGTCAAGAACAATCACCGGGGCTGGAGGCTACAAAATGTCACAGGCGGGGGCTGGCGTTCTGCCTGCCTTCCCAGGAATTGGTCATGGGTCGGGAAAACCCTGGCGCCGATGTGGCATCATACTGAGGAGAATATCTTTCGACCCGGGATGTGCGCCGCGTGCGCAGGAGCAAAACCATGCGATGGGGATTTCGAGCGACTTTTTTGTTGATGATGACGATCTTGACCTTGGGGGTTTATGGCTGGAGCCAAACGGCTGCGCCCACTTCCCCGACGAGCGACCGGAAAACCACTTCCCAGGCGAAAGGGAACACCCCACCCGGAAAGGAAATTGGCAAGGGTGGAGCTGACATTGGCAAGGGCGTCGCCAAAGGCACGGGGAACCTGGCGAGGGGCACAGTGGGTAGCGTGGGGAACCTGGCGCACGGGAATTTCGCGGGCGCGGGAGCGTCGTTCGGCAAGGGGGTCGGCGGCTTGGGCAAGAATGTCGGCGTCGGGACAAGCAAAGGAGCCGTGCGAATCGGCAAGGGACTGGGCGGAGAATTTAAGAAGTTGGGCAGGAAATCGTAGTAGCATGCTGGAAGATGAAAGCTACGCTTGAAATCATCAACCGGATGCAAGAAGAGGGGCAAATCGGCACGTACGCTATTGGCGGCGCGGTGGGAGCGACCTTCTACCTCGAGCCCGTGGCGACTCTTGATATTGATATTTTTGTATCCTTGGAAAAGCCACCGGGCAGCGGCTTGCTCACGCTCACACGGATCTATGATTACCTCACTTCACGCGGCTACGTAGCTGAGAAGGAGTACATGGTCATCGAAGGATGGCCGGTGCAGTTTCTTCCTCCCGCCGATGCCCTGGACGAAGAAGCGCTCAGGCAAGCGGTGGCAACCGAGGTAGATGGGGTCCCCACGCGCGTCATAGCCGCCGAGCATCTGGTGGCGATAGCCCTGCGGACCGCGCGCGCCAAAGATTTTGTCCGCATCCTGCAGTTTGTTGATGCCGGAGTTCTGGACGCCGGCAAGCTTGATGCAATCCTTAATCGGCATGCGCTGCTTGAAAAATGGGAGCAGTTTGGAATTAAATTCCTGCGGGATAAACGATGAGCGAATGGATGCGCAGGATTCTGGAGAGCAAGCGAGCCGCGCGCCAGCGGCTCCGCGAACTTCCCTTCTCTGAGAAAATCAAGCTTCTCGAAAAACTTCGCGACCGGAGCCTGGCCATCGCTCGCAGCCCGCTGGGACAGCGTTATCGGCGCCAAACCTGACCCGGAAGTTGCTGGTCCCTTGTTCTGCCGTTCTTCACCGGCCTGAACGACATCGTATACAAAAAAGATAAATTAACGACTGATACTAATTAGCCTTCATCGGAATACTAATGATCCAATCGAATCCGGCGACTCGGGCCACTCGTTGCGGGTCATTTTCAAGACTCGCCAGCGCTTCAACCAAACGATCCTCCACCGCCCGCAGGCTGTCGAAGACAAGGTTGGGGAACCACTTTTCCCGGATATCCTCCCAGACATGCTCCACCGGGTTGAGCTGCGGACTGTAGGGCGGCAAGGGGAGCAACCGCATATTCTCCGGGATCTGCAAATCCTTGGCGCGGTGCCACCCCGCACCGTCCAGCACCATCAGGATGAATTCCTGGGGGTGACGCCGGGCGACTTCGGCCAGGAACAAGGACATCGTCAGGGCATTCACCTCGGGTAGGACCAAGGTATCGAGCGTACCGTCATGCGGGCTGACGGCGGCGAAAACATAGGTGTACTCGCGCACGATGCGGGCGCAGACCTGGGGACGCACGCCGCGCGGCGCCCAGCAGCGCCGGGGATCATTGATGCGTCCAAACCGCGCCTCATCCTGGAACATCAAGCGCAGGGATCGCCCGGCGAGGCGATGCTCCTCAACGGTCGCGGGGAGTTTTTTTAAAAGTCTGTTGGCGGGCGAGGTCGGCCTGGGGATGGCGAGGCCGCGGAGCTAACTTGCGCCAGCCGTGCCGGGCCAGCATGCGGTAAACCGTCGATTTCGGCACGGCATGGCCCACCGCCTGTTCATAGGCCTGTTGCACCCGGCTCACCTCCAACAACCCACCGCGTTCGGCGCGCTGCAGAAATCCTGCCAACAGTTGGGCCTCTTCCGCCACAGGCAGGTTCTGGTGGCGTCGCCCTCCGCGCCCCCGGCGCTGCCAGAGCGCTTCGCCTTGCCGCCAGTATTGGGCCTGCAGACGCCGCACCGAGGTCGGTCGCCATCCCAGGGCTTGGGCAACTTGATTGGCGTTTAACCCCAACGCCGCTCGCAGCCACAAACACTGCACCCGCTGAAATTCGGCCTTGTTGCGCGCTTCCTTCAACCCCTGTTGTAACCGCTCGAGCGTTCCTTCTGGAAAAGGTCGAGGTGGTCGCATTTCTCCCTCCGCGTAAAAATAATCGGAAGGAGTTTATATTAGTATCTTTATGAATGCAACTTTGTATGACCAGTTACTTGCCAGTCCTGAGGGCGCGCCGTTTCGTGCCTGATGCAGCCCTCACTGCGCCGCCACGGGTGTCGCCTCGCCTGTCTCCGCCGCTTTGACAGGCACAACACTGCCCTTTCCTGACAACAAAACTGCCCCCAGCGCGTAGCAGGCGGCGCCGGTGAGGACGCAGGTGCGGATGGTTGTTTCCGTGGAGATGGCCATAGCGATAAAGCTGCCGAGGACCGACGCCGCGCCGTTCAGCGCCCACATCCAGGGCAAATTTCCCTCCTGCCCGAGCTTGACTGCCCAGCGCATGCCGACCGGGAAGCAGAACCCCATGATGAATCCGCAGGGCGCGACCAGCGCCAGCGACACGATGATGCGCTGCCACAAGACCCCAGCCACCGCGGCGTGAATCGCGGGCAGCACCACCAGCGCATAGACCAGCAATACCAGCGCGGAGAGCAGCGCCGGCGCGCGGCTGGCCAGTTTTGAGCCAACGTCAATGCGGTCAGACGCCAGGCTGCCCAGTCCCGCAAAAAGAATCAACCCCGCCAGCACCACCGCCAGCGAATAGATGGGCTGCCCCAGAAAGATGGAGAGTTGCTGCATCATCCCCATTTCCGCCAGCATGAATCCGAGGCCAATGCCGATGAAGTAGAGGATGGCGCCCGCCGGCGCCGGAGCGGCCCCCACTCGCAAACGCGTCCATCGGCGCGCGGGCCACACAATCGTCAGAATCACCAAAATCAAGGCCGCCAGCATGAAGATGGTTAAATGCAGAAGCGGAAGCAGCGCTTCATAATGCACGCCGGGAATGCGCAGGATTCCGGGAATGGCGTGGAAACGCACAAAACTGAAAAAGTACGGGGAAGCGTCGGTGGGCGGAGAGAGATCAAAATAATCGGCGGAATGCAGCGCCGCCAGGCCTTCCAGCGTCCGCGCCTGAAGCACCGGCTGCAACTGCTCCATCCCCAAGGGCTCGCCGGGCAGATAGAGAATCTGGTAATGCAAATCGCGTGCGGTCGAGCGAATGGTATCGAGATCTTTGGAAGTGAAGGGTTGGTTGCTGGTGAGCAGCGTGGCCAGCTCATCCTGGCGGATCATGGCCAGGTGGGTCTCCGGGTCCTTCATGCCCTCGCTCAAGAGGGTGGCATAGGCCAGAGAGAAAAGGCGCGTGGTCTCGTGGAAATCCGGCTTGTGGTTCCACCGGCTGAAGGCGATGATCCCGCCCGGGTTCAAGTGTTCGTAAAAGATCCGCCAGCCATCCAGCGAGTAGAGCGAATTCTCCGTAAGGGCCATGGCGCCGGCGGCGGTGGCGGCCCAGGTGTCAACCACCGTGGCCTGAATCAAGTCGAACTTCTCATGGCTGCGCGTCAGGTAACTGCGGCCTTCATCGTTGTGCAGTTCAAAGTTGGGGATTTTGTCGAAGCCGGAATAATATTGCATCCGCCGCGCGGTAACGTCCACAATGCTTTTGTTGATTTCAATTCCCACAATGCGGTGAAAGCCAAAAAGCGCGGCCGACATGACGTCCCGCCCGCCGCCCACGCCGATGACGGCAGCGCTGCCTCCCGCCCGCAGCCTCGCCCCCATCGAGTTCACTTCGTAACGGAGAAAATCCACGTCCTTCAGGTCGCCCTGGAAGTGATAGATCCCCGTGGCGGCGTCGTTATCAATGTCGATGTAGACCACCTCGCTCTGAATGGGCGGAGTGTTCGGGCCGATAAAGCGCGGCTCCATTTTGGGGGGGACAACCCGGACCCGGGAAATGGGATTCCACGTCTCGTAGAGGATATCAACGCGGGGATCCAGCTTGCCCTTCGACCAGATCGGCTGAATCCCATGAATCGTCGAGGCGTTCAGTACCGCCAGCACTACCAGCACTCCCGCCCAGACGTAAGAGCGCTTCCGAAGCCGCGGCTCGCCTGCAAATCCGGCATAGGCGGAAGCACTTAAGAAGACCAGCGCCGCGATCACCAGGACGGCGCTCGGCGCGTCCACCAGGTTCAGGACAATCACCGAGCCGAAACATCCCGCCGCCGCGCCGGCCAGATCGGCAAAGTAAATCCGCCCAATGGGAGCGGCGGCCTTGGTGAGGGAGAGGCACACCACAATTCCCGCAAAGAAGAAGGGGACGGCGATAAAGGCGCAGAAGATCAGGAAGCTGGCGACGGTTTGCAGAGCAAAAGAGATGTCCAGAGGAATGGCGAACATGATCACCAGCACGATGGGCATGGACACGGCCATGGCAAACGCCGCCTGCGCCATGCGCAACCGAACCAGGGTGCGATCAAACAAGGCCGGACGAAGTTGCACAGCGAGCGCGCCCGCCGTCATCCCGAACATCGCCATAGAAACCGAGACGAACGCCAGGTAATACCAGCACGTCACGCTGAGCAGGCGCGTCAAGGTAATTTCATACATCAGCGTGCTGGCGCAGATCAGACCCAAACCAATGAAAAATCCCAGCATCATTGTCCTTTCAATTCAAGGAGACAGGAGTCAGGAGTCAGCACTCAGGAGCCGGAAGCCAATTCGGGACGGTGGCGATCAGGGCACGTCTTCTGGTTCATTTCTCCTGACTCCTGACTTCTCTTTACCCCCCGATGTAGCGGGAGTAAAGGCCGCGGGCCACGGCGGGGTCCTGCGTTCCCTTCACGATCACGCGGCCATCCGAAAAGACCGTCAACTCGTAAAGGTCGAGGGAACATTTCAGCAGAAATTCATTGGCCAGCACGGGCCCGAACCGCTCCAGGCGCTCCTTCAGTGCCGCAAGGTCCAGCGCCCGCGGCACGGATTGATGAATCTGCACGGAATTCCTGCCGCACATGCTGACGTGCGTGGCCCCGCCCTGCTCCAGATAGGCATATTGGTGGGCCACGCAAACCCTGCACTGGGGATCCCGCGGAGTCGTGATTTGTTGGAAGCGGTTGCTCCAGAGATCGTACGCCACCAGTGACCCGTGCAACTCGGATTTGCGGCCCAACAGAATTTTGAGCGCTTCGGTACACTGCAGGGCGGCGGCCCAGGAGACCGCCGGGCCGATGACCCCCACCGTATCACAGGTTTCGTGCATCCCCCGGGGCGGCTGGGGAAAGATGCAAGCCAGGCACGCGGTGCGCTCCGGGAGAATCGTCATGGTGGCGGCGTAACTGGCCACCACGGCGCCATATATCCAGGGAATTCCTGTTTTCACCGCGGCGTCATTCAGAAGATAACGTGTTTCAAAGTTGTCCGTCGCGTCTAAAACAACCTGAAAGCCCTCGATGAATTCTTCGATGTTGCTGCTGTCTGCGTCAGCCACGATCCCTTCGACGTGCACGTCGGAATTGATTTGGCGGAGTTTCCGTTCGGCCGCCACCGCCTTGGGCAGGCTCGCCTGCGCGTCCGCCTCATCAAAAAGCATCTGGCGCTGGAGATTCGATTCCTCCACGAAATCGCGGTCCACAATGCGCACCGTCCCCACGCCCGCGCGCACCAAAGCATTCGCCTGCGCCGTCCCCAGCGCCCCGCAACCGAGAATCACCGCTTTCGATTGCAGCAGCTTCTGCTGGCCTTCTGCGCCAATGGGCGAAAAGAGAATCTGCCGCGAATACTTTTCCAGGTTCATGAAGACCTATCTTTTTACGGGTATCAGGAGTGCTTGGGGAATCCCCCTGTCCAGCGTTGCAAGGACGGCGCTGTGCGTTCCGGCCAGTTGCGCCAGATGGCCGTCCGTTGTCTGCTTTGCGGTCTTGACCCAACGGGGGAGATGTGTGATGTCCTGACCGTCAGGAATGAATGTGAAGCTCACCCTTGGCGCTTCCTTGAGCTGCTTCAAAAGTTGGCACGCCTGCCCAACGGTAAATCCGTACTGGGGCGCTTGCGCGAGGACGCGGACGAACCCCAATTCCGTAATCGAGCAGGTTGCCAGTTCAGGGGTGCCTTTTGTGGCCAACCCCTGCACCCATTGGGCAACGCGCTCATGGAATTCATGTTGAAGGAAACCCAAGGCAACCAGGGCATTCACGTCAAGTAGGTATTTCATGGAAATTCAGCCAAAATCTCACGGACTTGCTTGCTGCTCAAGCGCGGAGCCCCCATTCCCGCGCTAAGAACCGGAAGCCCAGTAAGCCGGTCAAGGAGAATGGTCGTTTTCGAGAAGCGTGCTTTGCGCGGAGTCAGGACTACGCGCCCCGCTTGCACTTTGGCGTCGAGAGAATCGCCAGGCTGAAGACCCAGTCGTCGGCGAATGGCGCCGGCAAGGACGATCTGGCCCTTGGTGGAGAGTTTTACTTCCATGGTAAGAAAATCTTACTCCTGAATTGATCGGAATACAAGGCAGGTGTGCACCGAAATGGTCGCCAAGCGTCGGAGAGCGAAGAACGGGGCTTTGCTAACTCTAGGAGTTAGTTGGTGGGCCTGGGTAGAGTTGAACTACCGACCTCACCCTTATCATTTCGACAATGATTGCAGCAATCGGCTCAGATAGGAACTTACCCCGTATCCATGCAGGTTTGGAGGCTCCGAAGTCTCTAAGTGTCAAGAACATGAACTACGAGACTCGCGGAGGCTAACGACTTCAGTTTGGCTGCCCATTACGCGTAAGCCGATAATCGTGTATCGCGACAGCGAGGGCTGGGGAAATCTCCCCACAACGAGTCTGCTCTATTCGGACCACCTCGCCCTTGCAGACAACCTGTGCATGGGTGCCATTCCGTTTTGTCGGAGGAAGCTCAAGCCTTACTTCTAAAAGAGTCTTGGGCTTAAGGATATAGTTAGTTTGAAACAAGACTCCAGTGTGACTGACGTTTTCCGTCTGTGCCTCAAACCATTCCGAGCCGTGTAGTGCTCGAAAACGAACCGGAATTTGGACCGGGAAACGGTTTGCACGAAGCGAAGCTTCTTGTGCTTTTCTTGCCATAGTGTACCTCCTCATGATGCTTTATGCTGGCAAGAGGGTCTTGCGTTCATGTGGCTAATCACTCTCGCCCTAATTTTCTGAAGGCTTATGGTGGCCCCGAATCCTAAGAAGGAAGACTGTAAGAAGAGCATGTCCATTACCAAAAAGCTCGATCATTGGTTGGGCCTAATGGATTGAAGCTGCAAGACTTCTAGCTTTGCATGGCGAAGGAGGCACAACGGCCGGCAGAGAGAGAGGGAAGTTTTGATATGCCCGAGTAAAGTTTATATGGTAGGGGCCTGGGGGGTTACTCGCGTTCGGCAAAGACCTTTGGCTCGGGAGGAATGCATCCCGCGTCTACTTTAGCGTATCGCGCTGTGCCGTGCTTTTACTCAAGACTTGGTTGAGAGAGCCCCGGAAGATCAGTATCTTCACTTCCAAAACAGTCTGGCCGTCGGGAGTCAGCGTAAGTTTGGGGAGCGGGAGCGTCGAGCCGTAGGGCCCGGACGCCCCGACCTCATCGAAGCCATGAGCCCACCGGGTAAGACCTCGGCACGCTTGCTCTCCTGCATTGCCGGCTTCCGTTTCGCCTGGCCGTTGTCTCACCTTCTCCGCGCCCTCGAAACCTTTAAGGCTCTCGGGATTGACTTCGTCTCCCTCTCGAAGCAAGTGGACACCAGCACGCCCACTGGCAAGTTGGTCGTTACAGTTCTCGGCGCCGTGGCGGAGCTCGAACGCAGCCTGATTGCGGAGCGGGTTAGAAACGAAATTCGGAGGCGGTTCTAATGAAGCGTCAACGCACGAGGGGCACTAGTCAAAAGTCTGCACCTTCGAGATTAGGGGAAAAAGAGCCGAGTTTGGAGGAAAAGAAGTAATAATCTCGGATACGAAGTCTATTGATTATTCGCTTTTGATATTTATCAAGTCGATTTTTCGCTGACGTCATTGACACTGCCATTAAAGGGGCGTTTACGGGTGCGCTTGAAGTGGACCAATCGGGTCTTATTGGTGAAATTGCCACCATGCAGATCACTCCAGCCACCGACTACGCCACCCGCGTGATGATTTACCTGGCCACCTTGCCCCACGGCGTCAAAGTACAGAGGATGGCGATGGCCAAGGCCGCCGACGTCCCCGAAAGTTTTCTCTCCAAGGTTTTGCAGCGCATGGTCGGCGCCGGTTTGGTAGCCTTCTCACGTGGTTCCGGCGGGGGATACGAACTGGCAGTTCCGCGCCGCAGCGTTTCGTTGTTGGACTTCTTGGAAGCCATCGAGGGAGAAACAAGACTCAACGTCTGTTTGGCCGACGGCGCCTCTTGTGACCGTAAATCGTGGTGCCCGGCACATCTTGTTTGGCAGGATGCGCAGAAAGCCTTAACCGACGTCCTGCGCCGGGCCTCGTTGGAAAAGTTGGCCAAAGAGGCTGTCGCCAGCGGTACTCCGCGTTTTGATATGCCGTGCCACGGGAAACCCACGGCCCGCGAGGACAGGGCCAAGAGGCTTTAGATGGAATTCACCTGGATCACCATCATCGCCAGCCTGTGCATGGGAATTGGAGCAGCACTGGTTTTTGTTTACGCGGTTAAGAAGGGCTACTTCCACAATCTGGAAGACGCCAAGTACCAGGTTTTCTGGTCGGACGTCGAGGAGTTAGGGGACCTACCGCAGCAAGAGCAGAAGGATGTCGAAAATAAAGCCCAGCACTGAAGATCAGCCCGAGCCGTTGACGCGCCGCAAGGTGCTTGCCTGGTTGAGTGGATTTGGACTATGCGGCTCCGCCATCATTACAGTTTTCTCGAATTTCACCTTCATCAAGCCCCGCGTTACTTATGGCCAGCCGAACCGATTCTCCATTGGCCGGCCGGAGGACTACCCCGCCGGGGCACGGATCGCACTGGAGGCGCGGCGCATCTGCATTGTGCGCGAAGGCGACAAGATGGCCGCCATCTCCACGACCTGCACGCATCTTGGCTGCATCGCGGCAGTGTCAGAAACCGGTTTTCCCAGCCCCTGCCACGGATCGCGTTATGACCAGGATGGCAACGTGACGGCCGGGCCCGCTCCCAAGCATCTGGCCTGGTATCAGCTCATCCTGGCTCCCAACGGAGAACTGGAAGTGGATAAAGACAACGAAATAGAAGTGGGGACTTATTGCAAGGTATGAGCAACCAAACTACGACCAGCCCCTGGAAGACGCTCACCGCACTGCCGGAGAACATCTAGCACTCGATTTTCCGCAACCCTCTGCCCATCTCCGATCTGGGGCGGGCGTCCACCTCGTTTACAAATTTCTTCCTGCACGTGCATCCCGTCAAGGTGCATCGGCACAGCCTGCGGGCCACTTACACTTGGGGACTGGGACTGATCTCTTTCTTTCTGTTCCTCATCCTGGCAGTCTCGGGCATCCTGCTGATGTTTTACTACGTCCCGTCCACCACCCAAGCCTATGACCGCATGCTGGACCTGCGGGGAACCGTCGCCTTTGGCATTTTTCTGCGCAACATGCATCGCTGGGCGGCCCATGGAATGGTTGCGGCGGTATTCCTCCACTTATGCCGGGTCTTCCTGACCGGCGCGTATAAGCGCCCTCGCGAGTTCAACTGGGTGCTGGGGGTGGTGCTGTTCCTGCTCACACTGTTCGCGAGCTTCACCGGCTACCTCCTGCCCTGGGACCAACTTGCCTTCTGGGCGATCACGGTGGGGACCTCCATCGCAGGATATGCTCCCGTTTTCGGCAAGGAGATCCGTTTCCTCCTGCTGGGCGATTCCAATGTCGGTCAAAAAGCTTTACTGCGCTTCTATGTGCTGCACGTGGCGGTATTACCGGTCTTAATGTCCACTCTGGTCGCCGTGCACTTCTGACGAATCCGCAAAGACGGCGGCCTTTCGCGGCCCCCCCAGAAGAAGATGACTTCTTGCCCCAAGCCATTTCACAGACGACGGCAGAACCGGTCGCAGCGACGTAAGCGGCGGTCGCGGTGCAGCCTGCCGCGCACGCCATGGCCGCTGAACTTGCGCGTACTTACGGAATCCAAAGCCTGGTCAAGGGACCCATCACCAAGGCGGGCAATGTGCCGGACCGCTCGCTCTTCAGTTGGCCGAACCTTTTCATGATGGAATTGGTGGTGTTTCTGGTGACGGTGGCGGGAATTCTGCTGGTGTCCGTCTTTTTCAACGCGCCTTTGGAAGAGCCGGTCAACATCATGCATCCGCCCAATCCCGCCAAGGCTCCCTGGTATTTCCTGGGTTTGCAGGAAATGGTCAGCTACTCGGCATTTTGGGGCGGAGTGGGTATCCCCACTGTCGAGGTTCTGCTGCTGTTGCTCCTGCCCTATGTGGACCGCAAGCCGGGCGGGGTGGGCAAATGGTTTTCGCGCGAGCGCCTGCTGGCCAACTCGCTCTTCATCACGTTCGCCATCATCAATATCGGATTGATCATCATTGGCACATTCTTCCGTGGGCCGAACTGGGAATTCGCCTCGCCTTGGTAAGGAGAGTCCCGTGAGTACTCGCTGGGTTTTGGCCGTCGCCTGTTTTGTAATCCTGATTGTCCACGGACTGGTCTTTTACAAACAATATTTCAACCTCTGGTCGAATCACCTGACGGCATATTTTGAGCAGGCGCGGAGCATGGCGCGCACCGATGCCGAGCGCCATGCCCTGGACGAACGCCGTCCGCGCATTGAGCAGGCCATCGTGACGCAGTTCGGTGAATCGCGCGTTGACCGCTGTACCACCTGCCACATCGCCATTGACGACCCGCGCTTTCAAGGCCACGCGCGGCCTTTACGCTCGCATCCCTACTCGGAAGCACTAGGTGACACGCAGCGCAACGGCCGCTGAGAACGCCGGCACAAGTTCGCGGACTTCGGTTGCACCATCTGCCACGGCGGCCAGGGGCGCGGCCTGGAAACAGCTTACGCCCACGGCGAGGACGTCTTTTGGCCGGAGCCGCTGCTGGGTTACGTGACCCAGGCCAATTGGCACTCCGAGTACAAATCGAAACTTCTGGGCAAGGAGTACATGCAGGCCAACTGCGCCCAGTGCCACACCGAGGAAAAATTTGCGGGAACGCCGCTGGTCGAGCGCGGGCGGCAGCTCTTTTTCGAAAAGGCTTGTTACGGAGGCCATCGCATCGAAGGCCTCGCGGACGGCATACTGGCGCCGGACTTAACCGAAGTGGGAAAGAAGTACCGCATCGATTACCTCTGGGGGCACACGGTCAATCCGCGCAACTATCTGGCCACGTCCTTCATGCCGAAATTTGACCTGTCCGACGATGAGATCATGGCGCTTGTCATTTTCCTGAAGAACCGGCGCGGAATCAACTTCGCGGAAACTTCGCTCGACCAGTATCGGGTACGCATGCAGGAGGCGAAGACCACGACAACGGCCACCGCCCCGAATCAGACCGCCACCACATCCGCCGCACGCGGCGAGCAATTGATCGGCCAGCGCGCATGTACCGCCTGCCACCGCCTGGGGGATCGGGATGGACACATCGTCCCCGATTTTTCGTTTGAAGGATTGGTGCGGGACAGCAATTGGATGACGGAACACTTCCGCGATCCGGGCTCGCGCGTCCCGGATTCCATCATGCCGTCGTTCGGATTCCCGGAAGATGATTTCCTATCCCTGGTCGCTTACCTGAAAGTGCGAACCACGGCGCCGGCATTCCAGAGTCCCGAAGAGTTCTGCAAGGGAACTTGCGCCCGCTGCCACGGTGAAAAGGGCGACGGCAGAGGCATGACTTATATCTATCTTGATCCGGAGCCGCGCGATCTGACCAAGGCGAAGTTCATGATCAACAAACCGGAAGAGCGCTTCCTGAAATTGCTGAAGGAGGGCGTGCCGGGAACGTCAATGCCGCCCCGGGGGCGGGTGTTCACGGACGACCAGCGCCGCGCCGTCCTGACTTACGTGTTTCAGACTTTCTTCAAAGAGCCGCGAGCCGCCGTCACTGGGCACAAGGTTCCGGAATTGAATCCAGTGGCCATGAGCGCCGAATCGGTGGCCCGGGGCGAACAGACGTTCATGCTGCGCTGTACGGGTTGCCACGGGCGCAAGGCCGATGGCAAGGGCCCCAACTCCCTCGACATCAGCCCGCAGCCACGGAACGTGCTCAATCACGCCTTTGTCAGCAGCGTGGATGACCGGCGCCTCTTCGATTCAATTCTTTACGGCGTGCAAGGCACTGCGATGCCGTCCTGGATCGATTACGGCCTCTCGACAAATGATGCCGGAGACCTGATCAACTTTATCCGGAGCCTGAATCAGCAAAAGGAACAAGCCCCGAAAAACGAAAAGACAGCAGCGTTGACGTCGAAGGTGAATTAGCCGAACTTTCGCAGCTGAGGGAGTAGACGAGCTGTAAGTGGTTTGTTTTTAGCGAAGGGTTCCCAAAGGTCGGCACTACATTTTCAGTGTCGGTTGCACCGTCTGTGCCGGGTCGTCCTGGGCCTTGATGCGAGGTGACGGTTGTGAAGGCAAGGAGAGATTGAGTTGGTGCAGCATCAGCGCTTGATCGGGTTCCGGCTGGGTGTAGCGTGGCATGATCAGCCAACGGTCGTCGGTGGTGGGCAGGCAGACATCCAGCATCTGGATCGTCGCCAGCTTTTCCAACACCGCCCGCGGGGTGAGGCCCGGGGCCAGGGCTTGCAGCCTTTGTCCCAGCGTTACCGAAAGAGCGTAGGCGAGGAAGGCCACCAGGATGTGGGCCTCCACGCGGTTTTCGAGTTGGTGATAAATCGGCCGCAAGCCCAACTCGCTCTTGAGGGTCTTGAACGCCGCTTCGATTTGGGTGAGTTGGAGGTAGAGTTCCCACAGCACGGCGGCATCCTCGCCCACCAGGTTCGACCGCAGCAGATAGTGCCCGTCGCGGAGTTCGGCCTTCTGCAGCTTGTCTTTGTCCAATTGAAACGTGAAGGTTTGGCGCGTGACGGCTTCGCCCTCCTGGGGCAGGTGAATGCGGACAAAGCCGAAGGCACGTCCCGCGTCCTTCTTGGCCGCACCGATCCGGAGCAGCAACCGATCGCGCGCCGGAGATTTCCGGCGTAGGTCGCGCAGTTTCCACAGCAACCGCACCAGCTTACGACGGCGGATGGCGTGCTCTTTGGCCCGCCGTCCTGCGCTCTTCGCCAACACGTATAATTCCCCTTCCTCGGCGAACAGCTTGACCTCGACCGACTCCCGCACTTTCTGCCACGGCAACTCCAGCCATTTTTTCTCGTACTGCTGAATCTTGCCCCGCGGCGTACCCACCAGGTAGAACACTTCCCGCTCCGGCGCGCGCATCTCCTGTAGCACTTCTTCGGTGGGAATTCCCCGGTCCATCAACCACACCCGCCGCGCCCGTCCATACTGTGCTTCGATCTTGGCGAGAAACCCGCGCAACGTGGTGCGATCCGACGTGTTGCCCTCCATCACTTCGTAGGCCAGCGGAAACCCTTCCGGCGTCACCACCAAGGCGATCACTACCTGCCGGCAGTCGGAGCGATGGTCGCGGCTGTAGCCATACTGGGCCTTGGGAATCTCCTCTCCTTCGCCCTCGAGGTAGGTGCTGGTGAGGTCATAGAGCAGCACGTCGAAGCGCGCCTGAAACAGCTCCTGCCAGCGCTGCCGCAGATGTTCAAACAGGGCGGCCTTATGCTTCAAAATCCGATCCAGGCAGCGATACAGCCGGTCCTTCTCCGCTACCGCGAAGCCCGTTCCCAGCAGATCCCCCATGGCGCTCTGGTCAAACCCTTGCCGGTGCAACCGAAACTCACTGCCCGGTGAGACCAACCGGCTCACCACCAGCAACTCCAGTACTTTGGCCCAGGGAACTTCCTCCCGGCCCTCCCCCAACCGCGCTTCCCAAAATGCGCCCAGTCCCAACTGCCGCCACAACTCGCATCCCAACCAGTAATTGCCAAACGCTCGCGGCCGTCGCAACTCCATCTCCGCCAGCTTCACCTGCACCCCATCCAGCGCGTCGGCGGGAAGTTCGCGGTCCTCTGGAAACAGGCTCAGCGTCGCCGCCCGCTGCTCGGCCTCATCAAAAACTTCCAGCGTCTGCCGCCACGCCGCTTGCTGGCTATCGTTGATCTCTCCCAAAAACAAGACCTGCCGCTGCACCACTCGCCCCGAGCGCACCCGGCGATTCTCCACCACGCTGAAATAGCGGTGGGTCTTGCCGTCCTTGCGCCGTTTTTTGCTGCGCAGAAACATCGTCAGCACGCATCGTCACAAATTCGCTACGCCCCTGTAAAGGGGGTAGGTCGGCACTACAAGGGCTTATCGAGAAGGCGGGGTTGACAAGGAAGAGGTTAGACCGACGTGCAGGTCAAATCTTACTCAAAATAGTTCTCAGCTGCGAAGGTTCGGTTAGTTCGAAATCTAGGAGGCACTATGCCAGGAGAAACGCCCACCAACCCGGCGAGCCAAGCCAGCCTCGCTGGCGCTCCCCTGTCGCGGGAGTCGATGCATGAGGACCTTACGGCCAAGTGGTTCATGTTGAGTTCCATTACCTACTTCTTTGTCGTCGGCATCATCGCTTTGACGATTGCCGCCAAGTTCGTCTGGCCGCAATTGCTCGGCACCGTGCAATATTTGACATACGACCGCCTGCGTCCGCTGCATGTCAATGGCATGCTGTTCGGCTGGCTGCTCCCCGCCGACATGGGCCTGACTTTTTATATCGTTCCCCGCCTCTGCGGAGTGAAGATTTGGAGCGAAAAGCTGGGTGTGGCAACGGCCATCGTGTGGAACATCTTTGTGCTGGGCGCCGTGGTGATGCTGCCGCTGGGCCTCAACAAAGGTTGGGAATAGGCTGAACTGCCTCTGCCGCTGGTGGTCCTGGTGGTGGTGGCCTGGGTCATGTTCGGCTGGAACATCTTCGCTACGATCGGCAGCCGCCGCTACGAGCAGATGTACGTGAGCCTGTGGTACATCATGGGGACGCTGCTGTGGACCCCGTTTGTTTACGTCACCGGCAACGTGGCGGTTTACTTCACGACCGGCACCAACTAGGCCAACCTGAACTGGATGTACGTGCATAACGCGGTGGGTTTGATCTTCACGCCGGTGGGCATGGCGGTGGCTTACTACTTTATCCCCCGGTCCTCCAACACGCCGCTCTACAGCCACAAGCTCTCCATGATCGGGTTCTGGTCGCTGGCCTTCGTCTATGTCTGGACGGGCGCGCACCATATGACCCACGGCCCCATCTCCCAGTGGCTCGAGACCATCGCCATCGCGTTTTCGATGGTGTTGCGGATCCCGGTGTGGACAGTGGTCTACAACTTCTTCGCCACCATGCAGGGGCAGTGGTATCAGCTACGCGAAAACGTGGCGTTGAAGTTCCTGATGTCAGGAGTGGTTTTTTACCTCCTGACCTGCTTTCAGGGCCCCATGCACAGCCTGCGCTTCGTGAACGCCATCGTCTCCAAGACCGACTGGATTCCCGGGCACGCTCAGATGGCGCTGCTGGGCTGCTTCTCCTTCTTTGCCATTGCCGGTTGCTACTACGTGATTCCGCACGCGTTCCGCACGAAGCTGCAGTCCGATGCGCTGGCCGACTGGACCTTCTGGCTGTTCATGATCGGTGGCCTGGGATTCTTCGTAACCCTGTGACTGGGTGGCTTCTAGCAGGGATGGCAGTGGAACAACCCCGCCATTCCTTTCATTGATACGGTGGTAGCGCTCAAGCCCGTTTGGACCGTGCGCTTCTTCTCCGGCGCGTTGATCTTCGCGGGCATCACGACGTTCCTTTATATCAGCCTGGCCACGGTCGTGGGCAGGAACGATGCCCCGGCCCCCCGCCCGGCGCCGGGCGTTTCCGCGTAAGCGGTGAAGTCTGTGCCATGGCCATCATGGCCATGACGGAGCACGGGCAAGATACCCGTGGCACATATGCGGCACCGAGGAGAATGCCATGTTAGGTAAAACCGACAAGAGTGCAATGATGTTCGTCATCGCCGCCCTGATCTTCTTTTTCATCGGCGGCCTTCTGACTGAGGTGGTACCGCCCCTGGTGGATAAGAGCTGGTCCTGCCCGTTTGAAAATCACGACCCCTCCCTGGGGCCCACCGGCAAGCTGCGGCCTTATACCGAGCAGGAACTGAAGGGGCGGGCCATCTATGTTCGCGAAGGCTGCTGGTACTGCCACACGCAGCAGTGCCGCACGTTGCTGGCGGACACCAAGCGCTCCGGGTGGAAGGGCGTCGATTCACCCATTTCCACCCCGGACGAATTCGTTTACGACAGTCCGCACATGTTCAGAACGAAGCGCACCGGTCCGGACCTGGCGCGGGTAGGCGGCAAGTACGACACGCAGTGGCATCGCACCCACCTGCGCAATCCGCGTGACCTGGTGCCCGGTTCGGTCATGCCCCCGTTCCCGTGGATCGTCAACGACCCCGAACAGTTTCAGGCGCTGGTGGCATATTTGCAGACGCTGGGGCTGGCCAAGGATTGGCGGCCGGACAACGATTACAACAAGTAAGGCGGCACCATAATTGATTATGTGTACCCGAGCATTTTCTTTTCGTACTTCCTCTTCTTCATGTTCCTGGCAGGAGGGATATTCTTTTTCGTCCGCTCCTTCTGCGACGGATATTGGGCAAGCAAGGGCGAAGAGCCCAAGTACCGTATGCTCGAAGAGGATGGGGAGGATGCAGCGCCCAACGAACATACGCCGATGTAGCGCCACCCTTCAGGGTGGCCCGGACGTAGCGCCGCCCTTGAGGGCGGCACATGCCGGGCTGAAGCCCGGCGATGCAACTGTACGACAAAAGATTTCCAGGCTAGATTAAGGGAGAGCCACGATGGCAGAACCAAACGATTCCGGGAAACTCAAATCCTACGCCGATGGTTGCATTAACGAACGCAAAGGCACGGACGTGCCCACGTTCCTGAAATCCGCCTACATCGTGATCGGAGGAAGCGCCTTTGCCTACCGGTTCATCTACATGAACGGTGAGATTCATAACCCCGAGCGTGGACTGATCGTCCAGCAGTTCAATCGCGCTACGCAATGCTCGCCCGTCTTTTTTTATGCCGTCGGAGCTCTGGTTGCCGTGTTCATCATTCTGCTGGTCAAATTTGCCTTCAGCAAATTCCACGAAGACTAACGCACCATGCCCAATCCGTTGTCAAAATTCGAAGCTATTGAAGGGGCCGACTACTGGGTGCGGATGGTAAAGTGCCAGCACGCCTGCCCCGTGCACACCAACGCCTGCAGCTACGTAACCGCCATCGCTGAGGGTCGCTACCAGGACGCCTATCGGCTGGCGCGCGCCACCAACCCTTTCGCCTCCATCTGTGGGCGCGTCTGCGGCGCGCCCTGCGAGGTCAACTGCCGCTGCGGCGACCTGGATGAGCCCATCGCCATTCGCGCCCTGAAGCGCTTAGTGACCGACAAGCACCGCCCGGAAACCGGCGACCCCGCAACGTATCATTCCGCCTGCGACCAGCGCATGTTGCCCCCCAACCTAGCAGCCCGTGGTAAAAGTCGATCCAACGACGATCCTGCGGTCGGGGTTTGGCTATCAGCACAAGTACGGTAATCTATGAATAAGTATTGCAATATAGTGGATGTGTTCTATAATGATGACATGGCGATGGGAACACAGAAGGATCAAGAACAACAGGAAGAGATCTGGATTCCGCAGGCGGCGCTGGCGAAGGGTGCAAGCCATCCTTTCTACCAGCGTTTGAACCAACTGCTGGAGGAGAGCCGCTTCGACGAGTTCGTGGAGGGGCGGTGCCGGCGGTTCTATGCGGCTAAACGGGGACGGCCGAGTCTGGCGCCGGGAGTGTACTTCCGGCTGCTGTTGATCGGCTATTTCGAAGGGATTGATTCCGAGCGCGGGATTGCCTGGCGAGCGAACGACTCGCTGGCGCTACGGCGCTTTCTGCGGGTGGGACTGGACGAGACGCCGCCGGATCATTCCACGATCTCGCGCACGCGGCGGCTGATCGACGTGGAGACGCACCGGGAAGTGTTCACCTGGGTGCTGGAAGTGCTGGCGGAAAAGGGGCTGCTGAAGGGGCAGACGCTGGGGGTGGATGCCACCACGCTGGAAGCGAACGCGGCGCGGCGCACGATCGTGCGGCGGGACAGGGGAGAAGGCTACCAGGATTTCCTCAAACGGCTGGCGCAGGAGTCCGGGATCAAGACTCCCACGCGCGAGCAGTTGGCGCGGCTGGATCGGAAGCGCGCCCACAAGGGATCGAATAAGGAGTGGGAGCATCCGCACGACCCGGATGCCCGCATCGCCAAGATGAAGGATGGGCGGACGCACCTGGCGCACAAGGTCGAGCACGCGGTAGATTTTAGCAGCGGCGCGGTGGTGGCGGTCACGGTGCAGCCGGCGGACGCGGGTGACACGGCGACGGGGCGCGAGACGGTGTGTGCAGCGGGCGAACAGATCGCGACGGTAGCAGGCGGGGAAAAGGGCGAAGCGGTGAACCCCGAAGGGCCGAAGGAAGTGGTCCTGGACAAGGGTTATCACAGCAACGAAATGCTGGTGGAACTGGCCGACGGGCAGGTGCGCAGCTATTGTTCGGAGCCCGACCGAGGGCGTCGGGACTGGGAAGGAAAGCAGGAAGAACAGGCCGCGGTGTACGCCAACCGGCGGCGGATCCGGGGCGAACGCGGAAAGCGCTTGTTGCGGCAGCGGGGCGAGAAGGTGGAACGGAGCTTTGCCCACTGCTATGAAACAGGTGGGATGCGACGCGTCCATCTGCGGCATCACCCGAATATTCTCAAACGTCTGCTGGTGCATGTGGCGGCGTTCAACTTGGGGCTGGTCATGCGCAAGATGTTGGGTCGAGGGACACCCCGGGGCCTGCAGGGCTACCATAGCGCCCTCTTTTTGACCCTTTTGCGCCTGCTCTGCGCGGCTTGGGCTTCAGCACGGGCTCGGAAACACCATGCTTATCCTTTTGAAGCCCTCGCCCCGCTCCCGCAGCTTCCCGAAAATGGTTTGCTCACTGGCCAGAAAACATCGCTTTCTGCCACGGGCTGCTAGGCGATTACGAGAAAGTTGCGGTGATCGGCGCCGGCGTTTCCGGCCTCACGGTGGCTCACGATCTCGTCCAGGTCGGGTACAAAGTGACGGTCTTAGAAACGGACGCCGAACCCGGCGGAATGCTCACCGTGGGCGTGCCCATTTTTCGTCTTCCTCGCGAAATGGTGAAGAAAGAAATCAACGCCATCCTGGCCCTGGGCGGGGATTTGAAGTGCAACCTGCGCTTGGGCCGGGATTTCACCCTGGGAGACCTGCGCCGCGACGGTTACAAGGCGATCTTCATGGGAATCGGCCTGCCCAAAGGGCCACGCTCGGGGCGGCCCCGGCATCTGAGCGAGGCACAATTGCGGGAGGTGGACGGAGTCCTGTGGCAGACTCCTCGCGACCTGGGCTTGACCGGCACGCTGTGGGATCGGAAGACGTTGAGCGCCTGGATCGAGCAACGCTTCCAAGTCCAGTTGCGGGTGCGTCAATGCCAGCGTTTGTTCCGGCAGCGGGGTTTTCGGCTGTGTAAGCCCCGCCCGCTGATTGCCCATGCGGATTTGGAACGGCAGAAGACGCATAAAAAAACTTCAGGGGTTAAGCCTCGACCCCGCAATTGATCTCTGGGCCATGGACGAAGTGCATTTTCAACAACACGGTTCGCGCTGTCGCATGTGGGTCCCGCCCGAAACCAAGGATCCCGTGCTGTTTCACCAGCCTACCCGCAAGAGCGTGGGCTACTATGGAGCGGTCCGTCTGCGCGACGGCCGCTTCTTCTTCCGGCGGGAGACGGGTAGGTTCAACGCCCTGACCTGCTAGGAATTCTTGCGAGAGCTTTGTGCCAGCAGCACTCGCAGGGCCCGACAGGTGGTGGTGATTGCCGACAACGCGCGATATCACCACGCCCGACTGCACCGCGACTGGAGACAGCAAAAGGCGGAACGTTTCCGCTTGGACTTCCTGCCGCCCTACAGCCCGGAACTAAACCCCACGGAGCGCGTCTGGAAACTCACACGTCGGCTTTGTGTTCATAACCGTTACTTTACCAGTTTGCATGATGTCGCTGTCGCCCTCGAAACGGAATTCAAAAACTAGACCAAACCCAATGATACGCTGCGCCGACTATGCGCACTTACTTAAGACGCTGCGTTTAATTCCTCCTAATGGACTACCGCCATTTGTGGGTTGGCTGTTTTGGCTGGGCGGGTTGCGCTTTCATAACCCCGACCCTCCAGCATTACCATGCTGGCCGAAGGAAGAGCGAGTGAGCAAACGATCAGATCAATTGCTGGTCATCTCTCATGGCGAATGCTTGAACACTATTCCCACGTCCGCAAGGAAACCAAGGTCCGCGCTCAGGCTGCGATTTGTATTCTATAGTGCGATGCTGTGGCAGTCCCCGAAAAAGCCAAAAAGGGGGAATCTGCCCTACCTATGGCACAATCCACGCCGAAAAAGCTACTTAGAGATGGAGAAGGAAGTCTTAACTAATTGAAAACATTGGTGGGCCTGGGTAGAGTTGAACTACCGACCTCACCCTTATCAGGGGTGCGCTCTAGCCACCTGAGCTACAGGCCCATTTGCGCGCCCGCGAGTGGCATGCCGGGGCATGCGTCACCTTCGAGCGAGAATTATCAGTATAGGCAGAGGCTCAAATTCGCGCAAGAGGAAACCTCATGCCCCGATCCGCCGATAAGGGGCGGCTTGGGCAGGCTGAGCCGGGGTGCAGTGATGGCGCCGCCTGTAGACATGGGCGACGGGCTTGGGGGGAAGAAGCGAAAGGTTGTAAGATTTTTCACCCCCAGGGTGTGAAAATTGCTGAGGGTTTTCTCCTATGCGCAAACTCCCCAATCCTTCACCCACGGCCTCGCCGTTGCTGTTCGAGCTTGATCCCGAGCCTCTGCAAGAAATCCTCACGGCGCTGGGAGGAATCCCGCTGGTGGTACAGGCCTTCCGTTCGCTGGGGCTGCCGCGGAGTGTTCAGGAACACGTGCGGGTGAAACAGCGGCAACGCGGCTACGACGACGCGACGTTTGTGGAGAGCTTCGTGATCCTCAATGCCGCAGGGGGCGAATGTGTGGAAGATTTTGAGCGTCTGCGGCAAGACCCCGGGCTGGCGGAGATGATCGGGCACGCGCTGCCTTCACCGCGCACGGCGCTGGAATTCTTGCAGGCCTTTCATCAGGAGGAGAAGATCGCGGAAGCCCAGCAACGACGCTTACCTGAGCAGATCGCCTACATCCCCGAGGAGACGGCCGCACTGGAGGGGCTGGGCAGAGTGAACCGCGATCTGGTGCAGCGCTTCGGGGAACGCGCCCCCGACCAGCGCCTCGCCACGGTGGATCAGGACGCGACGATCATTGAGAGCCACAAGCAGCAAGCCTTAACCACTTATGAAGGGGTGCGCGGCTATCAGCCGATGCTGGCGGCGTGGGCGGAGACCGGCCTGGTGCTGGCCGATCAATTTCGCGATGGCAACGTGCCCGCGCAGATGGAGCCGGTGGAAGTGGCGCAACGGGCCTTTGCCGCCCTGCCGAGCACGGTGCAGGAGTATTATTACCGGGGCGATTCGGCGTGTCATGAAAGCGGGTTGGTGAATTGGTTGCGCGATGAACAGCGGCCCGAAGGACCGGGCGGGCGCATCGCGTTTGCGATCAGCGCGCGGATGAGCGAGCCCTTGCACGCGGCCATCCAGGCGCTTCCCGAAGCCGCCTGGGAACCCTACGGCGAGCGGCATCCGGCCGAAATCCGCGAGTGCGCCGAGGTCCCCTTCGTGCCCGGCGAGAAAGTGGAGAAGAAGGATGCGCAACCGCTGCGCTACGTGGCCATCCGCATTCGCAAAAAGCAAGGAGAACTCTTCGCGGACGGGAGCACGGTGCGGCACTTCGCGCTGTTGTCGAACCGCTGGGAGTTGAAGGCGGCGCGCTTGATCGAGTGGCACCGCGAAAAGGCCGGCACCATTGAGTTCGTCCATGACGTGATCAAAAACGACCTGGGGGGCGGCGTGCTGCCCTCGAAATATTTCGGCGCCAACGCGGCTTGGCTGCGTTTGGCGGTGATCGCACACAACGTGCTCCAGGCGCTGAAGCGGCTGGCCTTGCCCGCCGAACTACTGACCGCACGACCCAAGCGCTTGCGCTTCCTGCTCTTCACCATGCCGGGGCGGCTGGTGCACCATGCCCGAAGACTGATGCTGCGAGTGGCCGCGCTGGGCAAGTGGGCGGCCGCCTATGGGGAGGGCCTGCGGTTGCTGCCGGTGATCACGTGAACCTACCGGCACCAAAACGTCGTCCTTATCAGCGGATTATCCTAACCCCCTTCCTGAAACTTCATGCGGCGTGTCTTCCTCTCGCGCACTGCACAATCTGCTGTGGCCTCCTGCCTTCTCTTCGGGCCGTAACGACACTGCGCCTACCATGAAAGGATGTCTCCACAGTGCCGATTCCCTATTCTTTTATCCAAAATCCCTACCGCCCGTTCGTTATCGGCGGATTAGGGTCATGCCAACCGTCGTCAGTTGTCAGCCATCAGTCTTCAGTAAAAGCAATCGCACGGCGCAGGCCTGTTACTGACGGCTGAAAATTGATGACTTTGTCCGCTGCCGTGGTCTTTTGCCGGTCCTTGTGGTACAAAAGAAGTAGCGGGCTACTGCGGGCTCAACTGCTCTGACTTTCACCAAGCATTGCGCTTCTGCGCCAAGGACTTGAACTGATGCCGAATGTTCGCAAAGACGTGCTTCCCAATGGATTGACGATCCTCACCGAGGCCATGTCTTCGGTCCGCTCCGTCTCCGTGGGCATTTGGCTGCGGACGGGGGCGCGCCGGGAGCGCATCGAGGACAACGGCATTTCGCACTTTATCGAGCATATGCTCTTTAAGGGAACCACCCATCGCAGCGCCGAGGATATCGCGCGCGCGGCCGATTCCATTGGCGGCCATCTGGATGCCTTCACCGCCAAGGAGACCACCAACTATTCCATCAAAGTCCTTGACGAGCACCTGCCCCGGGCCTTCGCCATCCTCTCCGACCTGGTAAAGAATCCGCTCTTCGAACCCGCGCACATCTCGAACGAAAGCCGCGTCATCCAGGAAGAAATCAAGATGGTGGAGGACACCCCGGACGACCTGGTGCACGAGATCTTCACCCAAACCTATTGGCGCGGCCACGCACTGGGACGGCCGATCCTGGGGACGCGCCGCAGCGTGCGCAGTTTTGACCGCAAACGAATGGTCAGCTACTTCCGCCGCCACTATGCCCCGAACAATTTGCTGATCGCCGCCGCTGGCAACATCAAGCACTCCCAGATTGTGGATCTTGTCCAAAATGAGTTCGGCGACCTGCCCGCGGGACCTGCCCTGCGCAGCGGCCCCGTCCCGGTTCCCCACCCTCACCTGCAAGTTCGGCACAAAAAGGATCTGGAGCAGGTGCATCTCTGCGTGGGCTCGCCGTCCTATCCGCAGCCGCATAAGAACCGCTTCCCCGCGTACATTCTCAATTCGGTTTTGGGGGGCGGGATGAGCTCGCGCCTGTTCCAGAACATCCGCGAGAAACGGGGACTTGCCTACTCGGTCTTTTCCAGCCTCAGTAGTTTCCACGACGCCGGTTGCCTGAGCGTCTACGCGGGCACGGCCGTTGACAAGGCGCGGGAGGTCATCCAATTGGTCCTCAAGGAATTCTGTGAGTTGAAGTCAAACCCCATCAGCCAGGAAGAATTGCAGCGCGCCAAGGACTATCTGAAGGGAAGTTTGTTGCTCAGTCTCGAATCCTCCACCAGCCGCATGGGGAATGTGGCGCGCCAGGAAATGTACTTTGGCCGTTACATCTCCCAGGACGAAATCGCGCGGAGCGTCAACGCAGTCACCGCCGAGCAGGTGATGGACGTGGGACAGGAGTTTTTCCAACCCGAGCGCCTGGCCATCACCGTTTTGGGACCCATTAACGGCCTCAAGCTTAAGCGTGATGACCTCGGCTGCTGAAGCCCTCGCCTCACATTTCCGCCGCTTCCTACCCTGGATTGCATTCGCAAATTTGCGGGAATATACTTTTTCCCTGTGTTGGTTTTCCGGACACGCTGACAACTTCAAAACGAGGTGCGAACATGCGCGGTAAACTTCTGCTGCTTCTGTTCCTGGGGCTGCCGTCATTACTGTGCGCCCAAAATACCAGACAGATTCCCCCGCAAGCGGTCGAACGGATCGCCAGGGAAGTCCACCACCAACTGGTTATGCTCCCCTACCTGAATGTCTTTGATAACCTCACCTATTCTTTGAAGGGTTACGATGTGACCTTACGGGGCCAGGTCACCAATCCCGCTCTCAAGAAAGATGCAGAACGCGCGGTGAAACAGGTTGAGGGAGTTGAAAACCTTGACAACCAGATCGAGGTGCTCCCCACCTCATCCATGGATGATGGGCTGCGACTGCGGCTCTATCGGGCCATCTACGGTTACGCGCCGCTGGAAAAATACGCCATGCCGGTGATCAAGCCCATCCGGATTATCGTGAAGAACGGGAATGTGACGCTCGAGGGTGTGGTGGATAACAAGGCCGACAAGGACATGGCAGGCGTCCGCGCCAACGGCGTCTCCGGCGTGTTCTCCGTCACCAACAACTTGGTTGTGGCCCCAGGAAAATAATCGCCGGGAAGGCGAACATCAAACGGCTTGGGGATTTTCAGGCCTGGGGGGTTTTGCTTTTCCGATTTGTCGTGTTCCGTCCTATAATCGTTGTTAACACTTATGGACGGAAATCGAAGGATGAAGATAATGCGATCGGCCCTCCGGGTCCGGGGATTTCCCGAAGGCGGGAGAATGCACCTTTTCATGCCTGCTCATTTTCCTGTCCGGTGCTCGCCACTCTCCAGCCCATCTTCGCAATCCTCCACAGTGTATGACCTTGCACTCATCACTCGTCACCCGTCACTTGTCACTTCTGTATCCCAGGAGGCCGCGTGAGCCTGCGTGTCTGCGTCCTGGGCAGTGGCAGCAAGGGCAATTCCACACTGGTGGCGACGGAGAAGACTCGCGTGCTGGTGGACGCGGGCCTGAACCGCCGCGAGACCTACGCGCGCCTGGCGGGGGTGGGCGAGCGCACCGACGGGTTTGACGCCATCCTGATTTCTCACGAGCACATTGACCACGTGAACGGCCTGCGGTTGCTTGGCATCGATTGGAAGGCGCCGATTCATATTACCCACCTCACCCACCAGGTGCTTACCTGGGACCCGAAGCTTTGCGCCTTTGAGATCATGAAGCCCGGCGAAAAGTTCACCGTGGGCGACATCGAAGTCACCCCCTTTTCCATCCCCCACGACGCCACCGATCCCGTGGCGTTCACCCTCGAGTCGCAAGGCCTGAAAGTGGGGGTGGTCACCGATCTCGGCTATGTTCACGAAGTGGTGAAGCAAAGAGTAAAAGGCTGCCAGTGCCTCATCTTCGAGTCGAATCACGATTTGGATATGCTCAAAGTGGGGCCCTATCCGTGGCACGTCAAACAGCGGGTGATGAGCCGCCATGGCCACCTCTCCAATCTGGCGACGGCGGGATTTCTCACCGATGACTTTGATGGCGCGGCCCAGGTGCTGGTGCTCGCCCACCTGAGCGAGACCAACAATCACCCGGAAATCGCCCGCCTCACCGCTGAACAGGCCCTGGCGGAACGCACTCGCGGCGAACGCACCGCCCTTCACGTGGCGAGCCAAGCCGCGGCCACCCGGGTCTTTCAATTCGGGTAATGCACCTTCCCCGTCCAAACCCATCAGCCCAAAGTGGAGAATCATGGAAAATATGACTTCCCTCGAACGCACAATGGCGGTGCTGGACCGCCGCATTCCCGATCGCGTGCCCGTGGCCCTGCACAACTTCCTGATGGCCGCCCGCATGATGGGCGCTGATTTCGCGGAAGTGATGCGTTCCGGGGAGTTGTTGGCGGAGGCGCAGCTTGCCGCCTGGCGGGAATTTGGCCACGATGTGATCATGCACGAGAATGGCGTCTGCGCGGAAGCCGAAGCGCTGGGGTGCGAGATCCTCTATCCGCGCAATTCCGCCCCGCACGTCAAAGAGACAGTTCTAAAGTCCCTTGATGACGTGCCCAATCTCAAAATCCCTGATCCCGAAAAAACCTTTCCCTTAAATGAACTCCTGAAAGCGACGCGCATCCTGGTGCGGGAAACCAAGGGACAGGTCTTTATCATGGGTCGAGCGGACCAGGGGCCCGTTGCCCTGGCTCTGGCGCTTATGGGGCCTGAGAATTTTCTGCTGGCGGCGGGCGGCGAGGCCCAGCGGCCGCGCGTTTTGCAATTGCTGGACTTCACCTCCCGCATGAATGTGGTTTACGGCGAGGCCCAGCGCCGCGCCGGGGCTCATGGCAGCAGCATTGGGGCAGTGGGCTCGAGCCTTATTTCTCCCCAGATGTATGACGAACTGGAATTGCCCGGAAACCGGAAGTTTTGCGACGCCATGCGCGCCGTGGGGTGCCGCAGTTTTGTGCATTCGTGTGGTAATGAGACCAAGATGCTCTCTCATCTGATCAGCAGCGGCGCCGACTGCCTGGAACTCGATCCCTTGACCGACCCGGCAGTTTGCAAGAGGGCGACGCAAGGAAAGATCAGCGTTCTGGGCATGCTCGATCCCCACGGGGTGCTGCGCCGTGGGGACGTGGAAGAAGTCCGTCGCCATACGCTCGACATCCTGCGGGTGATGGGGCCGCAAGGCGGGTTCCTGATGGGGCCGGGTTGCAGCCTCCCCCCCGAGACTCCCGAGCTTTCAATCCACACGGTGATGGAGTGCGCAAAAACCGCGGGGGTCTACGCCGCCGATGGCTCGCTGCCAAGGCTGTAGCGCATCGCGGGGGTGTCCCGCTCCCGCGGCTCGTCCAGGGTGCCTATAAGCGCCAAGATAATCACAGAATCCGGCCCAATATGAACGGTGCAGCATGAAAAAAGCAGGATTGTGGAGCTTAACTTGGCGCTTATGGGTATCCTGCCCGCGCGGGGGGGGGGCGGGTCCGATTTCAGGTCCGATTCGGATTGGACCATCGGACACTTGCAACGCAGATTGTTTCATCTGCAGGCTAAATTCCGCCGATACCCCTCATTAGGGGGGAGGTGGCGCGGCGATAGAGGACATACTTCCCTGCTGCACATATCGGCAGTCTGCGATGAATTCTTGAGGGAATTGCTTCCAGGTCTACGGCGGGACATGCCGGTTTCATGCTCGGCCCAACACTTCTCGTCCACCCTGTAACGCAGATTGTTTCATCCGCAGGTTGAATTCCGCCGATACCCCAAATTAGGGCAATAATATACTTGAGTAAGTAAATGGCGGAGGGTTGTTGCGCGGCCCAGTGCAGTCACGCGGGCTTCCTGGCTCGCTTCCTTTTCCGTAGGCGCTTATCCTTGGCCTCTTCTCTCAGCAGGTCATCCTTCCGAATCTTGATAACGGCACGAAAGGCGCGGTCAAGGCGTGCCCACGGAGTTTCTTTTGTGGCCTCCACTGACTTGGCTTCACTCATGTTTCTGGACTCTCCGTCCTTTGCATGGATAGTAAGTAAACGCTGTTTTCGTCGAAGGTGTAGTAAATGACAAGCGGGATAGTGTGTCCAGCGAGAAACCACACATGAGATTTTCCGAGATGATGACCGCATTGTGGGTCTCGCGAAAGGACCATTTCAATCGCTTCCATGAACTCATAAGCTTTCCCGCCAAGGTCTTTTATCTCCCTGTCGAACGAATGCTCATGGACTATCTCCCGCATCTTAGGCGGTTGCATGACCGCTCAGCTTTCCGACCGCTACATTCTCCATCGCTATACCCCGCATATACTCATCCAGTGTTGGGCTCCTGAATCCAATCAAAGCGGTGGAGTAGGGAATGGTTTCCTTTTCGCGGGCCACCTTCCAACCAATAAACAGATGTGATTTATCGCTGATCTCTGTAGCGTTTTTACCGCTCCATTTTTGAATCGTCTCTTCAATGAGGCTGATTTCCTCTGGCTTGAATCGCTTGAGGTCGGGACGCCGAAGTGCAATCGGTTTGTTTTGGATGCGATTGAAATAGGGTATCCGCTGGTAGGCGAGTTCGTGTTCTTCCAGCATCTTGTCAGTTAGTGGCAGCATCCGGCGCGGTGCCGGTCCCTGCTTGAGCGCGAAGTACTCCTGGCCCGTTATCGGCGCACCGAAGGTCAAGTACGCTGAGAAATCACAGTAGAAAAGCAGCTTATTGAGTTTGACCGAGCCGAAGGTTGGGTCTTTCTCGGACCGGAGGGACACGAGCAAGATCAATTCTTTAAGCTTGTCGTCATCAGGCTTGAATTTTGATCGCTTCGCCATTTGCGTGACCTCCTCTGCTTTGATTATACCTTACACGTCAACCCGCTACTGCCGAGAAAACGGGCCAGCCGGGAAACTAGCAGCCGTTCGTCTTTTGTCTGGCATTCCCAGATCACAAGGGATTTCCAGCCGGCCGCTTTCAGCTTGGTTAGATGTTCGGAATCACGCTTCACGTTGCGTCCCAGCTTGGCTCGCCAGTAACCGAGATTGGAGCGCGGCATCCTGCCGTCAGCACACGCTGAGTGCTGATGCCAGAAGCAGCCATGCACAAAGACGACCTTCCGGCGTCTGGGGAATACCAAGTCCGGCTTGCCGGGTAAATCCCCACGGTGAAGCCGAAAGCGATAGCCAATCCTATGGGCCGCACTGCGGACACGAAGTTCCGGCTTCATATCGCGGCTGCGGATTGCCCGCATATTTTCACTGCGGCGTTTCCGCGAGATCGTGTCCGTCATAGCCCAAACTTCGTGCGGAGCCATTCCAAGACCGCTTTCTGTTCGTCTTGTCCGGCTCTCCTGATTTGCGACAACAGCCAAATGGTACTCGGCTTTTCCAATGTGATATTTTTCGCGCCTTGATTGCAGGTTGAGCACAGAGCGCGAAGATTGGATAACTCGTCCTTGCCACCAAGCCTTTTGTCTTTGATGTGCCCAATGTGAAGCCGCACAGCTCTTCCAGTGCTCGGGTCAATATCACCAGGGCAAAGCCCGCACATTTGACAGGTAAAGCCGTTCCGGTCCAGCACCTCGGCACGGAGCTTCGCTGAAATACCCTGTGGCAGCACTACCTTGCTCTTTGCTGGTGGCCGGTCTTCCAAGAGATACTGGCCCGGTTTCAGGTCAGTCCTGTCATTCTGTGAGAGGATTTTCCAGCCTTCCTGCTCACGCAGTTCGCGGAGCCTGCGGCTGTATTGAACGGCCCCGCCGGCTGCCGCTTGCAGTTCATGGGATTCGACTACGCGCCCGATGTTGGCTAGCAGGAATTGTCTGATTTTTTCCTTGGACCCTAAACGAGGCATTCTCGCACCGCTTTCGCCACAGCGAAGGCAAGACGCACTGGAAGCGCATTTCCAACCTGACGATAGGCAGGTGTCTTTAAACCATCGAAAACCCAGCTATCTGGGAAGCTTTGGAGCCGGGCAACCATTCGTACCGTTAAACGCGGCATTCCCTGGAACTCCGGCGGGGGTGCTTCATCGGCAACCCCAAGCCCATCTACACCAAGCCGTGCCCACTCGCGCCGTGCGCGGGTCGGCCCAAGGTCGGGGCCACCATGCTTATAGGAGCCGCCAACAATCGTCGGTGCAAGTCCTGACGCCTGTTTCATCCACACCTGTGCGCCGCGCCATCCGCGCTCGGCCATTAAATCGCCGATGACTTCGCCGACTGAGGGAGCGAGGCTTCCAAAAGCCAGCGGCCACTTCAATGGCTTAGTCGCGCCGCGCCGTAAGGCTACGAGAAATACCCTGAAACGAATCTGCGGAACACCGAAATCTGCGGCATTGAAGCCAGCCCAAAATACATCAAACCCCTGTGTGTTTAATGCTGAATTGATCTGCTCACGGAATTTGGTAAATCGTGGAGTAAGGATGCCGCGGACGTTTTCAATCAGAAGTGCCCGAGGCTGCGTCTTTTTCGCGATTTTCAGCATGAAGGGGAATAAATCGCGTTCGTCGTCCGCACCTAGTTGTTTGCCAGCGATTGAAAATGGGGGACATGGAAGGCCACCAGATAGCAGATCAATCCCGCGCCAAGGGGTGGAATCAAAGCGCTGGATATCAGCTTCGATGACATTCCAATCGGGGCGGTTGTGGCGGAGCGTTGCACAGGCGTGCGGGTTGTTATCAATCAGCGCCAGATGGGAAAATCCAGCTTGCTCTAATCCGATGGCAGCGCCGCCGCCGCCAGCACACAGTTCAATAGTAGAAAGTCTGTTCCCGTGATTGCCGTTTCCGGGCAGAGAAGCGCCTTGATTCATTTGCTGTTTGCCGCTCCCCTTCGGTTAAGTTTGTGTGCGATCCCAACCCGGCAGGAGAATATGCCGGACTCGTTAGGTTTGTCAAGAAAAAACCACAAGCTGTTGTATGCTGGAATGTGTGTGGCAACAATAGATTGTGGAAAATCCCTTTCAGACCAACGCCTTGGAATCATTCGCTCGCCTCGCAATTGGTATCGGCGGAATGCTCCGCAAGATGAGGGGGTTTCAAGGGATTTTATAGCATCAACTTTACCGCTTGCCTCGTGACGGCTTGCGGTACGGAAGCTTTCACGCTTGCGGATTTTCCTTGCCGGTGAGTTCGGCATAGGTCAGTCGCTTTCCGACGATCTGGCGCACGGCAAGGTCAAAGCGGTCGCCGTCGTTCATGTCCAGCCGGTTATTGTAGCGAAACATCTGCTCGTCCAAGTAGCGGTCTAGATGGAACGGCTCGACGCTAATGTACGTTCCTTTGATTCCACGCTTGAGCAGGCTCCAAAAATTTTCTAGCCCGTTCGTGTGAACTCGCCCTCTAACGTATTCGATGGCGTGATTCACCACTTGATGACGGTAGGAGGATTCTAATCCTTCATAGGAATCCAAATCATCGGTATACAGGGCGGAGCCATTCGCCACATATCCCCGAACGATGCCGTGAAGGGTTTTCTTCTTCCGGTTTGGAACTACTTCGGCGCGGACTCGCCCGCCGCGCTGCAAGAGTCCTACAACCGGAACCTTATCTTTCCCGCCCGTGCCGGTGATCCGGCGCTCGCGCTTGTCTTTGTGCATGTTCCGAGCGAGTCCCCCGACGAAGGTTTCGTCGGCCTCAACTTCGCCACTCAGCTTTTCAAACGAACCCATCCGAAGCGCGAGCCTGATTCGATGGTCCATGAACCATGCGGTTTTCTGAGTGACGCCAATGGCGCGGTGGACTTCATAGGAACTCACACCATTCTTGCAGTTCACAACCTGCCACATTGCGCAGAGCCATTTGTCCAGGCCAAGCGGACTATCCTCGAAAATCGTGCCGCTCTTAACCGAAAACTGCCGCCTCGGGTGCTTGCTCTTGCATTCCCATCGGCGCACGCTTGGGTAATATCTGACATCACTGCTACCGCAAGTCGGGCAGGTTACGCCGTCAGGCCAGCGCCGGACCTTAACGTACTCCAAGCAGTTATCGGGGTCATTGAAGTACGCGATTGCTTCCTGTAATGTATCGGGTTGTTTTTCGTTTCTCATGAGTAAAATATAGCAGGTTTGATTTACTTAGTCAAGTATATTATTGCCCAAATTAGGGGGGAGACGCCGCGGCGCCAAGGGACACACGCTCCTGCTGGAACTTATCGGCAGTTTGCGATGAATTCTTGAGGGAATTGTTTTTATAGTAGTGGAAATTGTTTCTGTCGAGGATTTAAAGACATCGGGACGAACTGTTTTCGCAGTGCAGGCAGCCTGCCCATTAGCGCTAAGATAAACATAGAATCCGCCATACTTTGAATGCTGCAGCTAGAAAAAGACAGGATTGCGGAGCTTAACTTAGCGCTGATGGGCAGGATGCCCGTGCGACAGCCGGCGAGTCGCCCGCGCTATCTCCCCCCTGACCCGAGGCCGCCGGTTGTGGTACGATGCCCACTGCGATTATTGTCTCCATTGGGGTTGAAAATCGCAAATCACAAAGTCAAAATCACAAATCCTATGATTCCCCGCTACACACGCCCCGAAATGGGCCGCATCTGGACGGACGAAAACAAGTTTCAGAAATGGCTGGACGTGGAAATCGCCACGGCGGAAGTCGAGGCCGAGGCTGGATTGATTCCCAAGAGCGCCGCGCGCGCCATCCGCAAGAAGGCGCGGTTTGAAGTGGACCGCATTATCGAGATCGAACGCCAGGTGAAGCACGACGTCATCGCCTTCACCACCAATGTGGCCGAGCACGTGGGCCGCGAGGGGCGCTACCTGCACTATGGCCTGACTTCCAACGATGTCGTGGACACGGCGCAGGCGCTGCTGGTGCGCGAAGCATCTGCCCTCCTGCTGGCCGGGCTGAAACGCCTGGGGGATGTTCTGAAAAAGCGTGCCTTCGAATTTCAACATACGCCCATGGTCGGGCGCACGCACGGCATTCACGCCGAACCCATCACCTTCGGGTGCAAGCTCGCCATCTGGTATGCGGAAAACCAGCGCAATACCGAGCGGGTGGCTTACGCCGCCGAAGAGATGCGTGTGGGCAAGATTTCCGGCGCGGTGGGCACCTACACGCATCTGCCGCCGTCCATTGAGCGCAAAATCTGCGCGCGCTTGGGTCTCGAGGCCGCCCCGGTGTCCTCCCAAGTGATCCAGCGCGACCGCCACGCGTTTTATCTCTCAACGCTGGCGGTGGCAGCGGCTTCATTGGAAAAGATTGCGCTCGAAATCCGGGGCTTGCAGCGCACCGAGGTACGCGAGGTGGAGGAGTACTTCTCGCCACAACAAAAAGGCTCCTCGGCCATGCCGCACAAGCGCAACCCCATTACCGCGGAACAGGTTTGCGGCCTGGCGCGGGTGGTGCGCTCGAATGCCCAGGCGGCGCTGGAGAATGTGGCGCTCTGGCACGAACGTGACATCTCGCATTCCTCCGTCGAGCGCGTGATCCTGGCCGATTCCACCATTCTTCTCGATTACCTCCTCGCCAAGACCGCGCACCTGGTGGAAAACATGTTCGTCTACCCGGAGCGCATGCGGGAGAATCTGGACCTGCTAAAGGGTCTGATCTTCTCCGGGCAGTTATTATTGGACCTGGTGGAAAAAGGCGTGCCCCGCGAAGACGCCTATCGCTGGGTGCAGCGCAATGCCATGCAAGTGTGGGAGACCCGCGAGGACTTTCGCACCCTCGTGGAGCGCGATCCCGACATCCGGCAGTACCTCAAGCCCAGTGAAATTGCCGAGGTCTTCAAGGTGGAACGCTACCTGACCCACGTGGACGAAATTTTTGAACGCGTTTTTGGAAAGTGAATTCAGATCGGCCTGCGGCTCGCCGCGAAGGACGAAAATGCTGGTCGCACGACTGATCGCCAATCCCCTCCGGGAGGAACACCTGATGAAACGAACCCTGTGCTTGTTATCGGCCCTGCTCCTTCTGGATGTTGCCGTCCTCCATGCGCAGCAGGCGCAATCCTCCTTCAACGGGCTGGACATGGGGATGGGCAACCTCGCGCGGCTCTCCCATGCCCAAACCCGATCCATCAGCGCCGAGAATATGAAGGGGGAAAAAGGCAAGGGAGGCATGGCCACCGAGGGGTTGGGCGCGAAAGCGGCGCGCGACCTCGGCCAGACCTGGAAGATTTCGCCGGCCGTCAAGATTGAGCCCCAACAGACCTTCACCGTTGCCGAAATCCAGGGGCCAGGCGCCATCCAGCACATCTGGATGTCCCCGTCCCCCCCGGAGAACCTGCGTTTTTCCATCCTGCGCTTCTATTGGGACGGAGAGCGCGAGCCTTCCGTCGAGGTCCCGGTCGGCGATTTCTTTGCCTCCGGTTGGGGAAGGTACGGGCAGGTTTCCTCCCTCGCGGTGTGCGCCAACCCCTTGCGCGGCTTCAATTCCTATTGGCAGATGCCTTTTCGCAAATCGGCCAGAATCACCATCGAAAATATCGGTACCGTCCCGCTCATTCTCTACTACCAGGTTGATTACACGCTGACCGAGATCCCCGCCGATATGGCCTACTTTCACGCCCAATTCCGGCGTTCCAACCCCCTGCCCTACAAGACCGATCACGTGATTCTTGACGGGGTAAAAGGTTGGGGGCAGTACGTGGGCACCTACATCGCCTACGGAAGCCACAATACCGGCTGGTGGGGAGAAGGAGAAATCAAGTTCTTCATCGATGGAGATTCGAAGTTTCCCACCATCTGCGGCACGGGCACGGAAGACTATTTCTGCGGCTCCCACGATTTCGATGTTGGAGAGGGAACCAACCGCCACTACCAGGAGTTCGCCACCCCTTACTCCGGACTCTCCTTGGTCATTCGCCCCGACGGCCTTTACGATTCCCAGCAGCGCTTCAGCCTCTATCGCTGGCACATCGTGGACCCGGTACGCTTCGAGCAGGATTTGAAGGTGACCATCCAGGATCTGGGTTGGCACTCAGGAAGCCGCTACCTGCCTCTCCAAGACGATATCGCCTCCACGGCGTTCTGGTACCAAACGGAACCGCATGCGCCCTTTCCCAAGCTTCCGGACAAAGACACGCTGGAGTTGAAATAGGCGCGAACATGAATTGCGGGTGAATATGGGATATCCGTGGGCTCGAACCTCGGCAGGAAGAAGAGGACGCAGGCGTCCCAAATGGGAAGCGACAAGTGGAATGCCCCGGAGGGCATCCTCCCCGCGGCCAGGCTCTCATCCCATGCCCGGCTGCTTCAGGGCGGGCTTACCCGCGTCCAAGCAAATCCTCCTCCCGATGAATTCAGGAATCAAGAGCTTGTCGAGTCCGAAATGTAAGGGCAACGCACATGAGCGCGATGACACTGAAGGCGCCCGGCACCCAGCAGTTGCTGCGGTCTTCCTGCTTGCCCGTATTCATGCCGCCGCCGGAAGGGACCGCCAGCGCCCCAGGAGCCAGCCACACGCACGCCGGGCAAGAAGCCCGGCCGTAGCACCCCCGGCAGGCGTTGTGGTATCCTCCTTCCCTTACGGACAGGATGTGTATTTCGAGAAGTGAGGAGTGAGATGGCCTGCTCCTTTTGTGGCAAACCACGCAACATCATCGCATCAATCTTCGGCGGTCAGGACCATCCGGCCTGCGTCAACGCTCACATCGAAAAGCTGAGAGTGGAGGAGGCTGCCCGGATGGCGAAGGAGGAGGCGGAGGTAGACGCTCTTATCGAAAAACGGAAAGCGGAAGAGGCTGTCCGGAAGGCGAAAGAGCGGGCGGAGGCAGACGCTCAAAAGCGGAAGGCGCTGGAGGATGCCGCCCGTCACCAGGCGATGAAGGAGCAAATCGCTCGCGGAGAGTTTAAATCTCTAAACGACCAGTCGGAGATGCTGATCGACGATGGCGAGACGCTCTGCATGCTGATCAAGGGTTGCTGGAGCACCCTCTTTTACGCGCGCGCCGCTGGGCGTATCATGCCAGGGCAGGCAGTCAGGGTTGATGGAATAGAGAAAGTGGACTTCGGCAGCCTTCACATCACCGACAGGCGGGTCTGTTTTATTGGAAAGGGCGGAGGAAAAACCTTCCGACTGAAAAAGCTTTTGCAATGCGAGACGCACGGCGACACTCTGCACATCGTCGCTGATGGAAAAGGGTCATCCGCCTACTTTATTATCGAACCTCCCGCGGCGCTCGAGTTGGCCCAGGCAGCAATACTGAAGCTGGCTGAGAGGGCAAAACGTAACACTGCAGCGTCTAGCCCAATGAGGAGGCGGAAAATAGTTTACATTTGGCGCTGCCGTATGGATGAAGATTCATGTCCTGAGTGCCGTGAGAGGCACAAGATGGAATGGAAACATAAACGTGAGGCAAATCTACCCCCCCACTCGGGGTGTTCGAATGTTAAGGGGTGCCGATGCGAGCTGGCAAAGGTGTACGATGATGAGCCCTCCCTGAGTGGGCTTACCCAACCACTTAGTTCTCAGACCAGAAAATTCTGCACTCGGAGCACCGAGTCGAAACCTTCGCCAAAGCCGAGCGGAAAAGCAAAGCGTAGCAGGACGAACTCTTCCAACCTTAGGGAGGCGTGATGGTATGGGAATCACGCCCGCATTCATAACTTTGGGGTTGTCGATGAAGACAACGAACTTGAAGAGGCCCGGCACGTCCTCAAGGGGGGAAGTGGTGTCGGGAACCATTTCTCTGGCCGGGAACCGTAACCCTGCCATCCCCCGGCCGCGATTTTCTCTTTACAAGCGTAGCCAATCTTGATATACTAGCTTGCTAGTTTGTCCGAGGTGAAGCCATGTCCCTCCGCAAGCCTCCCACCCTGACTCCCGCGCGGCTAGCCGCCAATCGCCGCAATGCCCTGAAATCCACCGGCCCCCGCACCGCGAGGGGGAAGGCCCAGGCGCGCCTCAACGGCCTGCGGCGCGGCGAAGGGGCGCGACTCTACCACGACGTCATGATGCTCCTGATGGAAACTCCGCCCGACCGACTGAAGCACACCCTGCGCATCATTCTGACTCCGGAAGAGATGCGGTCACGCCTGTTCCGGGGACTCGTCAACATGGTTCATGAGGCGGATCGCGCCTTGATCGAGGAACTCAGGAAAGCGCATGGATTTGGTGAAATTGCGGGGGAAAATTTTCGACAAACAAAGCCTGAATGTTATTGAAAACATTGGGCGGGGTTTTTAGCGCTCCACGATGTTATTGAAAAATAAGGATGTTAGCATTTCTACTGGGTTAGGTTATTGAAAATACAAGCAGTTAGATGGCAAGTGGGGCCCTACGAAGCCTGAATGTTGCTGAAAATAAAAGCCATAGCCTGATACCCCAGAATGTCATTGAAAAGAAGGCAGATGTGAGGTTCCTTCGGGGCATGACCACTGGCGGGCGCGATAAAATCGATGAAAAAGGCCTGATTTTGCGTGTTGCCATGATATTCATGAAAACCCAGCCGGTTAAGGGCATCGAACGCCTACAGCCGGTTCATCACGCTCGCCAGGTACCCCGCGCCAAAGCCGTTATCGATGTTGACCACGCAGACGTTGGGCGAGCAACTGTTGAGCATCCCCAACAGTGCGGCGAGGCCGTGGAAACTCGCGCCATAACCCACGCTGGAAGGCACGGCGATCACGGGCACCCCCACCATGCCCGCCACCACGCTGGGAAGCGCTCCCTCCATTCCCGCTACACAAATGATGACGCGCGCCGTGCGCAGGTGGTGGCTCTCCCCGAGCAGGCGATGAATACCCGCCACCCCCACGTCGTAGAGAGACTCGGAGCGATTCCCCATGACGGTTGCGGTCACCAGCGCTTCCTCCGCCACGGGAATATCCGACGTGCCCGCGCACACCACCAGGACCTTGCCCTTGCCGCGAATCTTGCGCTCGCGCCGGATGGAGATGGCTCCCGAAAGCGCGTGGAACTCCACTTTGGGGTGGAGAGGGCGCAGCAACTCGTAAAGCGCCCGGTCGCCGCGCGTCACCAGAATGTTGTGCTGGTTGCGCAGCATGTGGGCCACGATGCCTTTTACCTGCTCCGGGGCCTTGCCCCTCGCAAACACCACTTCCGGGAAACCCTGCCGCAGCGAGCGGTGATGATCGATTTTGGCGTAACCCAGATCTTCATAGGGAAGCGTGCGCAGGCGCTCCACGGCAGCTTCCACGGAGAGCTTGCCTCCCCGGACTTGCTCGAGCATGCTGGTGATTTCTTCTGGACTCAAGGCGTTTTCCCCCTCTCAAATTATACCAGCCCCCCCGGGGATTCCGGTAATGGGACCGTCGGGAGAAGAGGCGGCTTTACGCCACTGTGGAGTGTAGCGCCGACCTTGAGGGCAGCACGTGCCGGGCTCATGCCCGGCGCTACAGCCACGCATGCGGGGCTAAGCCGGCAACACTTCCCTCGCTTCCTTGACTTCCCCAAAGGGGCCTACTAACATCGCGAGCGATGGCTATGTCCAAAATTGCACGCAAAAAACGAATCATTCTGGGCGTCACGGGAGCCAGTGGAGCGATCTTCGCCCGCCGCACCTTGCAGATCCTTGAGGCTGACCCGCGGGTGGGGAAAATCCACCTGGTCATTTCCGGCAGCGGGCTGAAGCTCCTGCGCGACGAACTGGACCTGGACGTCTCGAAGTCCACACAAATCCCCTCGGCGCTGGCGGCGCACCCCACGCGCAAGACCGAATACCTGCGGGATTCTGACATTGGCGCGTCCATTGCCAGCGGCTCCTACGCCGTGGAGGGCATGGTGGTGATTCCGTGCACAACGGGGTGCCTGGCGCAGATTGCCTCCGGAATTTCCGACACGCTCGTCGAGCGCGCCGCGGACGTGTGCCTCAAGCAGGGCCGCCGGCTGATCCTGGCGGTGCGCGACGCGCCCTTCAATCGCATCCATCTCGAAAACATGCTGCGGGCGCAGCTTGCCGGCGCGGTGATTTTCCCCATCATCCCCACGTTTTACGATCGGCCGAGAACTCTGGATGACCTCGTAACCCAGTTCTGCTGCCGCGTGCTGGCGCTCCTCGAACTGGAACGAGCGGAGCAGTTTCGCTGGCAGGGCGAGGGAAAACGTTGAGTCATTGAATCATTGAGTCATCGGATCATTGAGCCATTGAACGACTGGATATGCTGTGAATATTTTCCATGGTTGAAACTTTTCAAAGTGAATCGCTGCCACCGGCTCCCTCAAATATTGCTCACGGTTTCTTGGGCAGGCTTCGCACCACGCTGGAAATGATCAAGTTCGAGCACTCGGTTTTTGCCCTGCCGTTTGCGTTGGTGGGAGCGATGCTCGCGCTGCATGGCTGGCCGACGTGGCGGCAGGTCTTCTGGCTGATCGTGGCGATGGTGGGGGCGCGCAGCGCGGCGATGACGTTTAACCGCGTCGCCGACCGCAAAATCGACGCGCTCAATCCCCGCACCCGCATGCGCGCTTTGCCCGCGGGCCGCCTCACCCTGCGCTTCGCCGTGGGCTTTACGGTGATTTCCTGCGGATTGCTGGCGCTGGCGGCGTGGGAACTCAGCCCGCTCGCCTTCAAGCTTTCACCGCTGGCGATTGCCGTGCTGCTCCTTTACTCCTACACCAAGCGCTTCACCCTGTTCTCGCACCTGGTGCTGGGCATCGCCGACGGCCTGGCGCCCATCGCGGCGTGGATTGCCCTACGCAATAACATCAGCCTGAGTGTGCTGCTGCTCGGCGCCGCCGTGGCTTTCTGGGTGGGAGGGTTCGACCTGATCTACGCCTGTCAGGATATCGACTTTGACCGGCGCATTGGCATCCATTCCTTCCCGCAGCGCTTCGGCGTGGCGGCGGCGCTATACACCTCCATTGCCTGCCACGTGGCCATGGTGGCTCTGCTCGTTGCAGTCATAAAACTTGAAACCCTGGGTTGGTTCGCCGTAATGGGCCTCGCCCTGATGGCGGCGTTGCTCGCCTACGAACATTGGATCGTGAGACCCTCAGATCTGTCCCGCCTCAATGCCGCATTTTTCAATGTAAATGGCTATATCAGCCTGCTCTTCTTCTTGACCTGGGGAGCGGACATTCTGAGGAATCGGGTGATCGGGTGATCGGGTCATCGGATCATTGGATCATTGAATCATTGAATCATCGGATCATTGAAATGCTGTCAGTAGTCCGTTGCAAGAGAATTGCGAAGATCCTCGGTCTTATGCCGCTGACCATGGACAATTGGCGGCTTTTCAATGATCCGATGGACCGATGATCCGATTTTCTTATTGCGTCCGCGGCTGGACAAGCATTTCGCGGAAGACGAGGGTTTCAAAAATGGCGAGGACGTGTTTGCGGTAGGTGAGCATCCGGTCGAGCATGCCGTGATACATGGGATCATGCTGCGCCAGTCGTTGCCAGCGCTCCAGGACGTGCGGGGGGACGTCAATATCTTCGCGCAATTTTTGCAGCGGGTGCCCGCGTAGGAACAGACCATAGAAGAATGCAGCTTCTTGTTGCGGTTCGGCGAATTGGAGTTGGGCAGTGGCCATAAACTCAATATCCAAGCTTAATTCTACCCAGAACAATTTCTGGTGCGCCAGTAAAATTCTTTCCTTGTGCCCCGGGCAGAAAGATAATGATAAACCCGTTGTCAAGTCCCCTGGCACTGTTTATGCGGGTTTGAGGCTCATTCCAAGCAATCGAAGTGCCAGAATTGGAGTGGCAATGAGATTGCTTGTCGCGGCCAATTGCAAATTTTCTCCCATCCCGGTAGAATCAGAATTTGGCTATGCTTCCTGAAAACCTCCAGATCGATGACGCCGCCCTATTGCCCATCACCCAAAGAGTTTTGGCGGGCGAACGGCTGAGTTTCGCGGAGGGGGTGACCCTTTACAACTCCCATGATCTCCTTGCCCTCGGCTATCTTGCCCACCACGTGCGGGTAAGAATGCATGGGTTGCGTACCTATTTCAACGTTAACCGGCATATCAATCCCACCAACGTATGTGTGGCAAGCTGCAAGCTTTGCGCCTTTGGCCGCAAGCCCGAGGCGCCCGGGGCGTACACCATGGCGCTCGAAGAAGCCCTGCGCGTGGCCGGGGAGAACTGGTCAGAAGCGGTCACCGAATTCCACATTGTCGGCGGACTGCATCCGGACCTGTCGTTCGATTACTACCTCGATCTGGTGCGCGGCCTGAAGGAGCGTTTCCCGAGCGTTCACCTGAAGGGTTTTACGGCGGTCGAGATTGGCTACTTTTCGCACATTACGCGCCTTTCCTATCGCCAGGTGCTGGAGCGCTTGAAAGACGCGGGGCTCGATTCGCTGCCCGGCGGGGGCGCGGAAATTTTTGCGCCGGCGGTGCGCCGCGTCATCTGCGACCACAAGATCGGCGCGCACATGTGGCTGAAGGTGCATCGCCTGGCGCACGAACTGGGCATGCACACCAATGCCACCATGCTCTACGGACACATCGAGTCGGCGGAGGATCGCGTTGACCACCTGCTGCAACTTCGCAAGCTTCAGGATGAGACGCAGGGTTTCCAAACCTATATTCCCCTCGCCTTTCATCCCGCCAACACGGAATTAGGCAAGCTGGTTCAGCACGACGAGACGAGCGGTTTTATGGATTTGAAAAACGTCGCCGTGGCGCGCCTGCTGCTGGACAACTTTCCCCACATCAAAGCTTACTGGATCATGATGACCCCGCGCGTGGCCCAGGTGGCGCTGCGCTTTGGCGCCGACGACCTGGATGGCACGGTGGTGGAAGAGAAGATTTATCACGACGCCGGCGCCAAGACTCCCCAGGCAATGACCCGCCAGCAACTGATCCGGCTGATTCGCGAGGCGGGCTGCGAACCCTTCGAGCGCGACACGCTCTACCGCCCCGTCACCCGCACGGAAACCAGCGTCACTGTGCAGGTCTGAATCGAAAATCCCGGGGCCGATCGTCAGCGGCCGTCCGGAGTAATGAAACTGGTAATGGGACGGCTGATGACGGCCTGATTCCGGCCCACGTACTTGCGGAAGATGGCCTGGAGGGTAGGGTTTTCCTGCACCTGCATGTTCGACGCGCGGCCTGATACCCGGTCATTTTCAAACGACGCGTTCCACCATGAAAATCCAATGACTTTTGGCCAGCGGCCACCCAGAAGGTCGGAAAGGGCAGCGGTTGTCCACGCCGACTGGTTCGAGTCATCAATCGTCCCAAACTCACAAACGATGAAAGGCTTGTGGGTCAGCCGCTGCATGCGTCCGTACACCCAATCCATCTGTGACCGGAACGATTCCCCGGGCGGATCGCTGGGCAACTGCCGGCCGTACACGCTGGCGCCAACCCAGTCGATCCACTCATCGCCGGGATAATAGTTCTCGAAATTGTTCCAGTCCACAATCGGTTCATCCCAAGGGTCCACATGGAAAACCCAACGGATATTGTAAGCGCCTTCTTCGCGCGCGATGCGAATGATGTGCCGGTAGGCCTCCCGGAAGCGGGCCACGGAATCAACATAGGAGCCGCCTTCTTTGTTATATAAACCATTCCACGGGAACCACCATCCATTGACCTCCACCCCGTACTCAGCAATTACCGGAGAACCAAATTTCCGGGCATCCTGCATCCAGCTTCGCAGGAGCGGGTCAAACTTGCCATCATTAATGTTCTTCAAAGAATAAACCGGATCGGGCGTGGGGATGTCCGGACTGCTCAGAAGCATCATGCGGATATAGGGAACGCTGCCGTTCGAGCGGATCCAGGAGGCGGTGTGATAGGGAAAGCGGGGGTCCTCGTACCAATTGTTCCAGAAATAGACCCACGCGAGCGGCTTGCCCACGGCGCGCTGATAGATCCTGACATCATTGGGCGTGACGTCTCCGCCCATGCCATCCCTGCTACCGGGGAAGACGCCATGGTAGTAGCTGCCGGCGGGAGGTTCCGCCAGGATCTTGAAGGGAAGGGGACGGGGCTTGGGATCACTGCCCACGCTCGCGGCGGTAACCAGAATGGCGGCCAGTGCCCGCCACAACCGGTGCGCGCTTTGCGTGGGGTGATTTTCTGAAGGCATTGCTCTCCTCGTCATCCTTACCTAGGAATCGGCCTGCTTGCGAATTGAAATTTCACGGGCCAACCACCGGCCTGCAACCAACACAGTTTAACACTGACGGTTAAATGTTTGCCTCCCGGCCCCACGGACGGGAGACCTATGGCCGCTCAACAACCGCTATGGGCCACCCGTTTTCGTTACCCATGCGTACATAACCAGGATAAGCATCATTTTTAGCGGCTAAACATATTCAGCACAATGTGACTTCAGCCGGGGTCTGAGTTACAATCATTTCATCGGCTGAGGAGCAAGTTGGTGCGGTAGAAACGCTGGGCACGCAAGAAGTCCGCTCGAGCCCGGAATGAGGATAAACAACTGGACCCAATTGAAGGGGGGGACCGCTCATTCTTCCGCCCTTTGGAGATCAAAGGGGGGAAGCCCGGAGGCGATTCGTGACCGGAGGGCGGTAACCACATTCCGATGGAGAATCCATACACCCCGTATATCGGATTCCAAAATAGGAAGGCGTCATGTCCATGGGCGACGGAAAACCCGAGTATTGGCTTGATCTGATTGCCGACACTTTGAAGGAACTTGACGTCAGTGTTCGGGGCGCGTTCCTGCAGAAGTTTTTCCAGAGTTTAGTGGGCCGGGGAGTTAGCGAAGAAGAAAGCATCATCCATTGGGAAGGAATTCGATCTCGTCAAAGTCAGTGGGCCGGGAAACTCGGCCATCCGGTGACGCTGAGGACTGCGGCGTTGGATTATTTCGAGGAACTTAATATCCTGCGGAACCCCGTTCTTCTGGAGTATGAGGAACTCAAGAAACTGCGCGTCGATGCGGCGACGGATCCGCTCACGGGCTTGAACAATCGCCGCATGTTTGAGGAGTATCTGGACCAGGAGATCGACCGCTCCGCTCGCTATGGATATCCGTTTTCGCTCCTCTTATTCGACCTCCACAAATTCAAAAGCGTCAATGATACATACGGGCATGCGACAGGGGACGAAATCTTGCGCAGTGCGGCGCGCGCCAGCCTCGAAACCATTCGCGCGTCTGATATTCCGTGCCGGACCGGCGGCGATGAGTTCGCAATCATTCTTCCCCAGACCGAGCGGCCCGGCTCCGAGGTGTTGGCCGAGCGAATTGCGCGAAAATTTGCAGGGTACGCTCATTCCCTCACCCCGGGCGCGCAGGTGGCAATCGATTATGGAATTGCCGTCTTTCCGGAGGAAGGACATGACTTGTCCAGCTTGATCATTTGCGCTGACCGTAAGCTCTATGCGTGTAAACATCAGGCGCACGGCCGGTCAGCAGATAGTCCGGTCCCACTCCCGGTTACTGCTCTCGGCATCGAGGATCCCCCCCGCAAGGTTGAGGTTGCACCGGATCACCCGGATGTTCCAGGCTCTCCCTTGCCCGCTGCTCCGGCAGCTCCCATAAAGACTGTGGAGAGAGGTGGGAATTCTCAACGCATCCCCGATGGCAGGAGGTTCGAGCGAATTCGGCTGGACGGAGCACCCGCGCTGGGGCTTGTCCGGGTAGGGGGGAAAAGCAGCACGGTTAAGATTTTGGACGCAAGTCTGGGGGGGGTTGGCATTTTGGTCGAGGAGGCAGATTTGCCGCAGACTTTCCAGGCGCTCGTCCAGGTCCCCATTCTGTCGGGAGGCGAATTGGCCCTGGAGCGCATTTACTCCCTGCCGCTTCCCGAGGGCAAGCGGCGGGTGGGTTGCCGGGTCACTTCCATCCAGTGTCCGAAATGATCGCTCCGGCTGAGGGCGTGAGCGTTGTTCAGAAGGTCATCCGTTCGGAGACAGCCTTAGCCTGAGTGAAGAGCAGAAGGTAATCGTTCCCGCCCGCCTTGGAATCCGTCCCCGACATATTGAAACCTCCGAAGGGATGCGCGCCCACCAGAGCGCCGGTGCACTTCCGGTTCAAATAGAGGTTCCCCACGAAAAATTCTTCCGTGGCCTTGTCCAGTTTGCGCCGGTCCTGGGTGTAGACGGCGCCCGTCAATCCGTAATCGGTGTTGTTGGCAATGCCCAGGGCCTCATCAAAACTCCCGGCCCGGATCACCGCCAGCACCGGCCCGAAGATCTCTTCCTGGGCAATGCGCGCCGTGGGGGGAACATCGGCGATCACCGTGGGTTGGATAAAGTACCCTGCCCCTTCGACTTCCCCGCCCCCGGCAACCAGCCGGCCTTCGGTTTTCCCCGTCTCGATATATTGCTGGATCGATTTCTTGGCCTTGGCGTTAATGACGGGACCCATGTAATTTTCCAAGCTCTCGGCGGGGCCCACTTTAATTTGTCCAACCCGCTGTTCGAGCTTTTGCAGGAAGGCGTCATAGACCGGCCCCACCACAATGGCCCGTGAGCAGGCGGAACACTTCTGCCCCTGGTACCCGAAAGCCGAGACTACAACACCTTCCACCGCCTCATCCAGATCGGCGTCGCTATCCACCACAATGGAGTCCTTGCCGCCCATTTCCGCAATCACGCGTTTGACCCAAACCTGCCCGGGCGCGGTCTTGGCCGCCAATTCATTGATGTGCAGTCCAACGTCCTTGGATCCCGTGAACGCGATGAAGCGCGTGCGCGGGTGCCCGACCAGGGAATCGCCCACCACCCCTCCCGGGCAGGGCAGAAAATTGACCACGCCCGGCGGCATGCCCGCTTCCTCCAGCGCCTCAAAAAACTTGTAGGCAATGGCGGGGGCATCACTGGAAGGTTTCAGGACCACTGTGTTGCCGGTCACGATCGACGCCACGGTCATCCCCACAAGAATCGCCAGCGGAAAATTCCAGGGGGGGATCACAATACCCACCCCCAGAGGGATGTAGCGCAGGTGATTCTTTTCACCGGAAACCGGAGTGAGCGCCTGGGGGGTGGCGAGGCGCTGCACGGCGCGGGCGTAGAACTCAATAAAATCGATGGCCTCTGCCACATCCGCGTCCGCTTCCGCCCATGTCTTGCCCACCTCATAGACCATCCGAGCTTCATAGTAGTACTTGCGGTCGAGCAGAATCTTGGATGTCTTCAGAAGCAGATCCACCCGTTTTTGCACGGGCGTACGGCTCCAGGTTTTGAAGGCCTCCTCCGCCCTGCGCACGGCCCGGTCAGCCAGCGCGGCGTCCGCCTGGGAAAACGCTCCCACCACCTGCTCCGGGTGGCTGGGATTGCAGGAGTGAAGCTTGCCCGGGGTTTTGATGCGCTCGCCGCCGATGACCAGGTCGTATTCACGGCCCAACTCATCGTGGATTTCGTCCAGCGCATACTCCATCCGGCGGCGATGGGCCGGGTTGTTTTTGAAGTCGCTCAGGGGCTCGTTCTTGAATTCGGGAAGTTGCATAGAGGTGCCTCCAGGCAAAGGGATGCCTTTGCACATTATAGCGCCGGGAGAAAGAGTAGCGAAATATGCATGTACAGTTTATTTCCCCAACCGCCCTACTGCCCGACGACTGGGTTGGTAAGGGTCCCGATACCCTCCACCGTCACACTCACCGTGTCCCCGGCTTTCATCCAAACCGGCGGTTTGCGGGCAAAGCCCACGCCGGGGGGCGTGCCCGTGGAAATCAGATCCCCCACTTCCCAGGTGATCGACTGGGAAAGGTAACTGATCAGAAAAGGCACCTTGAAGATCAGGTTGCTGGTATTCGAGTCTTGCAGGGTCTCGCCATTGAGCGTCAGGGAAATTCGCAGGTTGTGGGGATCGGTGATTTCATCCGGGGTGACAATCCAGGGCCCGGTGGGCGCGAAGGTGTCGCAACTCTTGCCCCGGTACCACTGTTGGTCGGCGAACTGCATATCGCGCGCGCTCACGTCATGCAGGATGGTATAGCCGGCGATATATTTGTGCGCCTCGCCCTCCGCAATACCCCGGCCGCGCTTGCCGATGACCACCGCAAATTCCGCTTCGTAGTCCACCTTCTCGGAATTGGGGGGCAGCTTGATGGGGTCGCCCGGCCCGCAGATGGTGTTGTGAGACTTGAGGAAGAAGATAGGTGCGGGGGGCGGCTCCACGCCTCCTTCGCGCGCGTGGTCGGCATAGTTGAGCCCGACGCAAGTAATTTTTTGGGGGTGGGCAATGGGGGCACGCAGCTTGGCTTTGCCCAACGGAATGAGCGCGCCCTTGGGAGCCTTTTTGCCCAGCCCACCGACGGTCGCCACCACCACTCCCAGTGCTTTGCGATAGCGTTCTCCCAGCTCCAGGAGTTCGATCATGTCTTCGGGCGGCCTGCCCAGCCTGCGCAGGACTTGGGCCGCCGCGGCCACCTTGGCGTCAGCGATCCGGCCCTTGGCAATCAAGCCATAGGCTGCGGCCACGTCCACCACGGCATCCCCTTGCACCACTCCCAGACGAGGTTGTTTTGCGGATTCATAAGTTACCAGTTTCATGATAAATCGATCTCCTTTCGTATCTCGTTATAATAGTTCATTGCGGAGGCGCAAAGAATTGAATCATTAAAGGGCCGCGCCATCTGGCCATCCTTAATGACTCAATGACCCGATGACTCAATGATGCAATTCTCTCACTCTCCATTCAACCGAAAGTCGTAGTGGCCGGATCCCACCTCGAAGATCATGCGTTTGTCCTTGAAACTCCCCGTCATGACCCCCGGCGTCACCCCCGCCGTTCCCCAGGCCTTCACCCCCGGCGTTCCCTCCACAAAATGCCCTTTCTCCCAAACGGTCCGGTCGCCTTCGCGCACGGTGAACTCAGTCATCTCCGGTTCCCAGGGAATGTAGACGGTCGCAGTGCTGCCCACGGGCACATCAACCTGCAAAGTGATGACTCCCGGCTCGCGCGCCCAGGAGGAGGTCACCTCGCCGCGCACCGTGCTTACCGTGGCGCTCACGGAAGTGAGGTCGCGCGTCACCTGCGGTTCAATGCGGATGTGGCGGTAGCCGGGATGGTCAGGGTCCACGTTGATTCCGCCCAAAGCCTCATAAAACCAGCCGTCAATGCTTCCCAGCATGTGGTGATTCCAGGAATTCATGTGCGGCCCCACCTTGTCCTGCCAAAGTTCCCAAACCGTGGTGGCGCCATTCGCCAGCATATAACCCCAACTGGGAAAAGTGGTCTGCGTCGCCAGGTCATAAGCCAGGCTGGCCTGGTTGTTCTGCGTCAGCGCCGGGAAAAGGTAGCGCAGGCCCGCCAGTCCCGTCGTCAGGTGGGTATTATGTTCGTACAAAATATTATCGACAAGGTTGCTCACCACACTTCCATGGTATCTGGGAGGGACCATATCCAAGAAGAGCGGCAGGTCGTTGGCGGTCTGCGTTCCGGTGGTATAGCTGCCTGACTTGGGATCGAAGAATTCGTTGTTAAAGGCCTCTTTGATCAGTCCCGCCCGCTCGGCGTAGACTTCCGCGTCGGCGGATTTGCCCAGCGCCGCCGCCATTTTTGAGAGCACCAGGGTGTCGTAATAATAGTAGAAGTCGGAAACCTCCGCGCCCGGAGTCGCCTCCAGGGATACCCAATCGCCATAGTAGCTGTAGCGCAGCACATTGTCGGGGGCGCGGCCGTGCAGGAACTCCTCGTATTTCTTCAACCCGTCGTAATTCTCCTCCACGATGCGCCGGTCGCCGGTCTGCTCGTAAAGGTACCAGGTGATCAAGGGAAAAGCCGTGCCCCAGGCGGGGTCAGCCGGGCGGCTGCCATAGCCGCCATAGGGAACCGTATCGGTCATGGTGCCGTCCGTGCCCTGGTCGTCGCGCATGTCGCGCAGGAAGTTGCTATAGAAGGCGGTCATGTCAAAATTCAGCATCAAACCTTCGGAACTGACCTGCGCATCGCCCATCCAGCCCATGCGCTCGTTGCGCTGGTCGCAATCGGTGGGAACGCTGTGCAGGTTGGTGAGGTCCGACCAGCGGATCATCTTGTGAATCTGGTTCAGCAGGGGGTTCGAGGCCACAAAGCTGCCGGTAGTTTCGACCGCCGTGTGCACCACGTGCCCGCGCAGCGAATCGAGGCTCGGCGTGTCGGGGTATCCGGTCACCTCCACGTAGCGGAAGCCGTGATAGGTGAAGCGCGGATGGTAGCATTCCTCGCCTTCTCCGCGCAGGATGTAAATGTCGCGCGCTTTGGCCTCGCGGATATTTTCCCGATTGATCATTCCCGTGGCATAGAGGAGTTCGGAAAAGCGCAGTTGCACGCGCGCCCCGCTCGCCCCCGAAACGCGCAGGTCCACCCAGCCGCTGAAGTTCTGCCCCATGTCGTACACATAATAGCCGGGGCGGGGATTGGTCAAAGCGATGGGGACCATGGAATCCACATCCTGAATGGGCGGCATCATCTGGGCGGATAACACGCCGCCGGGACCTTTCACGATTTCCGCCGGCATCCAACCATCGTCCTTGAATCCCGGCTGGTCCCACCCGGGCGTTTCCAGGCGCGCGTCATAGACTTCCCCATCCCAAACGCTATCGCTCACGATGGGGCCGTTTTTGGCCTTCCACGTGGGGCCGCTCGTGACGGTCACGTGTTTGCCGCTCACGAGTTCAATGTTGATTTGCAGCAGCAGCACGCGGGAATGAAACCAGCCCTCACCCAGCATCACCCCCACGGCGTTCGCGCCGCGGTGGAGATTCGCAGTGATGTCATAGGTGGCGTATAGATCGCGTTTATCAAATGTCGTCCAGGCCGGATCCAAGTAATTGTTTCCAACCTTCGCGCCGTTGATGCGCAGTTCGTAATATCCCAACCCGCAAATGAAAGCGCGGGCGCGGCGCGGCGCTTCCGCCAGGGTGAATTCTTGCCGCAACTGATTGGCGCCGCCAATCCATTGGCCTTTCCAGTCGTCGGCGGCGAGCAGCGCCACGTCGAAACTTGCCGGCTGGCTGTAATCGCTGGCGGCCCCGTCCTTGTCCCACCAGCGGACTTTCCACCAGTAGGAGTGATTGCTCTCGAGCGGTTTCCCGTTGTAGACCACCTGCGTCGGGTCGTCGGAGGCCACCTTGCCGCTGTCCCACTGGTCGCCCTTATTCTGGGTCAGCAACTCGGGGCTCGAAGACACTAAGACCTGGTAAGCGGACTGCACCTGCGCCCGCCCCGTGTGCCGGTCCACCCAGGCAAATTGCGGCAGCCGCACGTCAATTCCCACCGGATTGGTCAGGTATTCACAACGCAGGTTGACAGGAGCCAGTGGACCCTCCGCGGCGCGTGCCACGGGAGCTGCCCCCAGAGCGGAAAGGGCCGGAAGAACTGCGGTTACCATGATTCTGAGGATGGAATATGATTTACGCATGATAATTCTCCCAAAAATCGGAAATCAACACGTTGCTCACGAGTTTTGAGTTTCGATTCTCGAGTTTCGATTTTCGTACTCTCAAAGTTTTTTCCATCGATCGCGAAAGGTTTGGGACGCGAGGGCGGGAAAGTCGCGCTCCTTTGTCCATTGGGAGGCGGGGTAGGCAGGAATTTTCCGAATCCAGCCCTGGCGCGCCAGAACCACCTGCCCCCAGCGCGCCAAGCGGCTGCCCAACGCATAGGCCCACGGACGGCTCATCACCCAGGCCCATATCCGGAACGTAAACCGCTCGGGAAGGAGCGACTCGCCGCGTTGGGGCGCATGTTCCTGCGCGTGACTGCGCAAGTGCAACAGCAGGTCGGGAATATTGATTTTGACGGGGCAAACTTCCCGGCAGGCGCCGCACAGGGAGGAGGCGAAGGGCAATTCGCGGGCCTTGTCGATGCCCACGAATTCCGGCGTAACCAGCGCGCCGATGGGACCGCTATACACCCACCCGTAAGCGTGCCCGCCAATCTTGCGGTAAACCGGACAAGTATTCAGGCACGCGCCGCAGCGAATGCAGTAAAGCATTTCGCGCATTTTGGGGTCGGCCAGCGAGTGGGTGCGGCCGTTGTCCACCATCACCACGTGCATTTCCTGCGGACCGTCTTCCCGCTCGCGGCGCGGCCCGGTAAGGAGCGAAGTGTAGGTGGTGAGTTTCTGGCCGGTCCCGGAGCGGCCCAGCAGGCGCAGGAAAATTCCCAGGTCGGAGAGCCGCGGAATGAGTTTTTCTATCCCCACGAGCGCGATGTGCACGCGCGGCACGGTGGTGCACAGCCGAATGTTTCCTTCGTTCTCAACCGTCACCACGGTTCCCGTCTCGGCCACCGCGAAGTTCGCGCCGCTCACCCCCACGCCCGCGGTTTGAAACATTTTGCGCAGCGCCTGTCGCGCCAAGGCGGTAAGTTCCTCCGGGACCAGCGTGCGCTGAGGGTCAACGTGTTCCGCAAACAGATCGGCAACCTGCTCGCGCGTCTTGTGGATGGCCGGGGCGACGATGTGGGCGGGCCGCTCCCCTGCCAACTGAATTATGAATTCACCCAGGTCGGTTTCCACCGCCCGAATCTTTGCCGCCTCCAGCGCCCGGTTCAGATCCACTTCTTCGCCCACCATGCTCTTGGCCTTCACCACCTCCCGCGCTCCCGATTCCTCCACGATGTTCAGGACAATTTTGCAAACCTCGGCGCCCGTGGACGCCCAGTGCATCTTGCCGCCATTGCGTTCCACGCTGTCGGCAAACTGCGCAAGGTAGTAATCGAGATTTTCAATGGTGTGGCGCTTCACCTCGCGCCCCAAGTCGCGCAAGCGGTCGAAGCCTGGAACCTCACCAATCGCGTTCAATCGATGCGTGAACAGGCGCAGGGCGGAGGAGCGGTAGGCCTCCGCCAAGCGCGGATTGGCGATGGTTTCGCTCCCTCGCTGGTGGATCGCGTTGCTGTGAACGTCAAAGTCAGACATAAGAGGTGTCAGGTGTCAGACGATCGATTCTGAATGCAACGTATCGGCATTGGCAGGCGACAGCTTACACGTGAAACTTGGTTTTAGGGGTTGGGTGCTCGGTGTCTGGTTTCGGCCCTGACACCTAGCACCTGACACCTATTCTTTCCCCTGCGCCAAAACCTCCGCCAAATGGAGCGTTTTGAGCGGCAGTCCCTGCCGGTGGATCAGTCCGGCCAGATGCATCAGGCAGCCGCCGTCAGCGGCCACCAGGTATTCGGCGCCCACCTCTGAGGCGGCGCGAATCTTGTCCTGCCCCATAGGCACGGAGACTTCCGGAAATTTTACTGAAAACGTGCCGCCAAACCCGCAGCAGAGCTTGTAATCGCCCATCTCCGCCAGTTCCAGCCCTTGCACCTTGCGCAGCAGTTGGCGCGGCGCTTCCGCCACGCCCAACTCGCGCAACAAGTGGCAGGAATCGTGGTAGGTGACCCGGTGGGGAAAGCGTGCGCCCACATCCTCAACCTTCAGCACCTTCACCAGGAATTCGGAGAATTCAAAAAAGCGCTTTTGCAGGTCCTGGGCCTTGCGCAGGAGGGCGGCGTCTTCGGCAAAGAGTTCTGGATAGAAAACCCGCACCATCGAGGAGCAGGACCCGGACGGCGCCACCACGTAGTCGGCGTTGTCGTAAAGGTCCAGAACCCGCCTTGCCACCCTGCGCGCCTCTTCGCGATAGCCGGTGTTGAAGGCCGGCTGGCCGCAACACGTCTGCGCGGGGTTGAAGGTGACTTCCACATCCAACCTTTTGAGGATTTTCACCACGCATTCGCCGACTTGGGGGAAAAACTGGTCAGCAAGGCAGGTGATAAAGAGAGATACACGCGGTTTCGCCATGGTCTTGTTAACCTGCAACGCTATAAGAAATCAGGTTTCACGTCAAGTAAGATGGGGCCATCGGTTCATCGGCTCATCGGGTCATTGAAAAGCCGTCCGTTGTCCGTTGCCAGAAATGCCCGAAGGTCGAAAGTCTCAAGCCACTGAGGACGGGCGACGCATGTTCTTCAATGACCCGATGAACCGATGCTTTTGACAGTGGCCGGTGGCTGTGTGAAGATAGCGCGGGAGCGTCCCATGGAAAACAATCGCAAAATCCGCATCATCGTGGCAATTTTCCTGTTCGTCCTGATTTTCTTCCCCCTCCTCTCCAACGGCGTGAACTTGCTGGTGGATTGGTTGTGGTTTAACCAGGAAGGTTATCGTTCCATCTACGTGGCCATTTTGAAGGCCCAGATTGATTTAAGTGGAATCGCCGGACTGGGTTTTTTGGCGGTGACCGGCTTGAACCTCCTGATCGCCCATCGACTGGTGCATCGGCAGGGATTCCGGGTTTACAGCCAGGAGATTGAATTTGCGCCGCTGGAGCGCTTTGGTTCGCTTTTCCGCTGGCTGATCTGGGGCGGCGTGCTGTTTGTTGGATACATCGTAAGCCAATGGGGGATGGGGCATTGGCTCACTTACCTGCGCGCGCGGCACGTGCCGGTGATGGGGCTTGCGGACCCGCTCTTTGGCCGCGACCTGGGCTTCTATCTTTTCCGCTTGCCCTTTACCTGGTTTCTCTACCACCTGGCGCTGGTCACGGTGATTTGCTGCCTGCTGAGCGCCACCTTCCTATTTCTGGCGGAGGGTGGAGTGTGGTTCACGCCGCGCGGTCCGGTGCTGGCCAGGGCGGCGCGCGCGCACTTGATGACCTTGGGCGGCGTTCTCTTCCTGCTGATCGCCTACCGCTTTCGGCTGGGCATGTACGATCTTCTCTATTCGCCGCGGGGAATGGTTTTTGGCGCGGGTTATACGGACGTTCACGCCACCCTGCCCGTCCAGTGGGTGCTGCTGGCCCTCTCCCTGCTGACCGCCGGCATTTTCTTTCTGCGCCCCCGCAAGGGGGATATCCGCGTGCCGCTGTTCGCCATTGGCGCCCTGGTGGTGGTGGGAATTCTGGGCGGGTCGTTTTACCCGGAGATCGTGCAGCGCTTTGTGGTGGCTCCCAATGAAATCGACAAGGAGCGGCCGTACATTGCCAACACCATTGAATTCACCCGCAAGGCTTATGGGCTCGACCGCTTTGAGGAGCGCAGTTTTTCCGCCGTGGAAGACTTGACGCTCGACGACATTCGCCAGAACGAGTCGACCTTCCGCAACGTCCGCCTGTGGGACCACGGCCCGCTGCTGACCACCTTTGCGCAATTGCAGGAAATCCGCACCTACTATGATTTCATGCACATTGACAACGACCGCTATTGGATTGACGGCACCTACCGCCAGGTTTCGCTCTCGCCCCGCGAGTTGAATCCAGAGAGCCTGCCGGGGCGGAATTGGATCAACGAGTATCTGACTTACACGCACGGCTACGGCTTGTGCCTGGGGCCGGTGAATGAATTTACCGGCGAAGGGCTGCCGGTGCTTTTCATCAAGGATCTCCCTCCCGTTTCGAGTGTTTCTCTGAAGGTGACGCGGCCGGAAATCTACTTTGGCGAGCAGGGCAGCGATTATTGTTTTGTCAAAACGCACACCAAGGAATTCGATTACCCCCAGGGCGAAAAGGACGTCTACACCAGCTACCAGGGCGCGGGGGGAATTCCCGTCGAGAGCTTCTGGCGGCGCCTGCTGTTTACGGTTTATTTTGGTGAGAAGAACATCCTGTTTTCGTCGGATATTCAACCGGACAGCCGCCTGATGATCTACCGCCAGGTGCTGGATCGCGCCCGGCGCCTGACCCCCTTCATTCACTACGACCATGATCCCTACATGGTCATTGACGACAGTGGCGCGCTTTTCTGGATCCTCGACGGCTACACCAGCTCGACGCGCTATCCCTATTCGGAGCCCGGCGCCGCTGGGCGACAATTACATCCGTAACTCCGTGAAGGCCACCATCAACGCCTATTCCGGCGAGGTGCAGTTTTATATCAGCGACCCCGATGACCCCTTCATTCAGGCCTATGCGCAAATTTTTCCGGGCGTCTTCCATTCTCTGGCCGACATGCCCAAGGATTTGCGCGCCCACATCCGCTATCCCGAGGAATTGTTCACGGTTCAGGCCAACATGTACGCGTTGTTCCACATGACCGACCCCCAGGTGTTTTATAACAAGGAGGATTTGTGGCGCGTCGCACAGAGCGCGGCGGGCGGCCCGGGGACGGCCATGACCCCCTACTACAACATCATGAAACTGGCGGAAGTGGGCAAACGCGAGGAGTTCATCCTCATGGCGCCGTTCACGCCGGCGCGCAAAGACAACATGATCGCCTGGATGGCGGCGCGCTGCGACGATCCGAATTACGGCAAGGTGCTGGTGTTTACCTTCCCCAAACAAAAGCTCATCTACGGCCCGCAGCAGATTGAATCGCGCATCGACCAGGACCCGGTGATTTCGCCGCAACTGACCCTGTGGGGACAGAGCGGCTCCAAGGTAATTCGCGGCACGTTGCTGGTCACCCCCGTGCTCAACTCCGTGCTCTACATTGAACCCCTGTATCTTTCCGCCGAAGCTGGAAGCGCCTTGCCGCAATTGCAACGCGTGATTGTGGCCTATTCGGACCACGTGGTGATGGAAGCCACGCTGGACGCGGCCCTGACCAAAATATTCGGGGGCACCGTGAACACCTCGGAAGCGCCTCCCTCCGCGATCGCCGGCCAGCCCACACCCGCCGTGGGCGCGCCGGGTGCCAAGGCCGCCGAAGCCGTGCCTGACACCCAAGCGCTCATCCGCGAGGCCAATCAACACTACGACCGTGCCCTGCAACTCGAGCGCCAGGGCGATTGGGCCGGGTATGGCGACGAAATCAAGAAGCTCGGCGAAGTGCTGAACAAGCTGGCGGCGGGAAAGTAGTAGCAAAGTCGTAGGGGCGGTTCGCGAACCGCCCCTACTGGCAATTATGACAATTGGGCGGCAAAGAAGGTCCCCGCCTCCACGGAAGAGCGAATGAGAAAAGTCCTTGCAATCCCGCTCGAAGAAGTTTACGAGCACTTGGCGCTCAACACCCGGCAGGATGTGAAGGTCGTGGCCCCGCAAATCCTGGCGGGGGAATTGATCGCGAAGCTCCGGGCCACAGGCAGGCTTTTGAAGCCTGAGCGACTTTTGGAGGGGATCGAATGGCGGCACTCGGCGAGCGACGCTCCCAACGATCTGTGCGAATCGCGCGAATTTGCCGCCGGACTCGCCCAGGAAACACTCGGCCCCTTTGCGCTCTGCTTCGCTAACGAGAAGGGCCCGCAGGACGCCCACTATCATCCGCATCATCTGGAAATCTACTATTCCGAACATGCGCTGGAAGCCGAGTACCGCATTGACGCGGACTCTCCCATCGAGCGCGTGCGCCTGGAGAATGGTGGGGTGCTCATCTTCGCCGCGGGCATTGTGCACCGCGCCCGCCTGGGAGGAATGACCGTGGTCATTGAAATTCCCGCGGTCAAGGACGATAAGGTGATGGTCGAACTTTATACAGAAGCTGCAATAGGCAGGAGACGGTAAACTGCCATCGATTCCTCACTGACCTGCTGACATTTCAGAAAGGCTTCACGACAGAGACACAGAGGCTCACAGAGAACAAACACCGAGAGGAACGATAGTGCTACCAACCGACAAGGAACAACCAACCCTCCCCGAGAGTGGCGAGGTGTTCGTCTCCGTGGCTGTTCTCTGTGAGCCTCTGTGCCTCCGTGGTGAAGCCCTGTTCCGTGGCGCAAGAAGAACCTCGCGGAGCTGGATAGTTCGTAAATTGGCAACAGTATTTTGAGAATGTTGTGAAAAAATTAAAGCCGCTACGGCGAGCGCGTCGGACAGGATACGTGGGGGCATAAATGAATCGACAAGTGGCTCTGAAGATTGTGCTGGCGTTGGTTGGCTTGCTGTTTTTGGCGTTAGCTTATCCCCTGATGATGTTTGTGCGGCAAGAACCCGCGTTGTCGATGATGTTCAGCGTTTATGTGACGCTCGGCGTTTTCCTGCTGCTCGCCATCCGCAACCCATCGGCGAATCGCAGCTTGATCGCTTTTACCGCATGGTCGAGCTTCGCTCACGCCGCCGTGATGGGCGCTCAGGCATGGCTGAACATGATCGCGCGTGGCGAACTGGTGGGTGTGGCGGTCCTCATTGTCATCGGCGTAGCCTTGATGGCGCTCGCGCCGGCACAGGAGCATGCCACCCCTGCTTTTACGCCGTAGCCGGGGTCTGATGCGCCAGCCCGTCCTGCATGCAAACTTGACTCACATTTGTATTGGGCGGCGGCAAGGAGTATGATGTAAGATGGTGGAAAGTTCCATAACCGGGGCTCCAACTCTGAACGAAAATGGAAATCCCGATTAGAAGAGCTAACATCGCCCTGGTTTTGGGACTCGGCGAGAGGATAGGAGGGACTGGCGATGCAAACGATTAGTCCGGTTGATCTCCGTCGGTGGGAGCGCGCATCGGTCGCCGTCCCCGCCAATCTTGTATTGAAAACCAATCGGTTAGCACCGGAAATCTCCACGACCATCATCAACATTTCGTTGTGCGGCGCGGCTATTCGCACCGAGCTCGCGCTGGCTCCAAAACAAGCGATGGAAATCATTATCAGGGGGCAATTCTCCCAGGCCATCCCTGCTCGTGTGGTTTGGGTGCGGCAAGATAAATCCGGCGATTGGACGATTGCAGGGCTTAAATTCCTGGCTGACCCAATCGCCATGGTTGCCTAATGCAAGCGGGTAGCGCCGCGCTGGGCGCAGTGTACCCTCCTCTGCGGTTGGCAAATTGGCAATAGTATTTTGAGAATGCTGTGAAAAGATGAAAGCCGCAAGGTAGTTCCAAAAGGCGGACCCCCTCTGATTGCGCTACCCCGCTGGCTTCTGCCTACCGCCCGTTGCCCCCCTAACCTCCGCATACTGCTTTCTGCCTTCTGCCCACTGCCTACTGCTTGTGCGGCAGGGGGCAGGCCTGCATGGCGCCCGAGGGATCGATGGCGTTGGAGCCTTCGTCAATGTGGCGAATGATGCCGTCTCGGTCGATGACGAAGGTGACGCGGTTTGAAAAGAGGCGGGTGAAGCTGAGCACTCCGTACGCCTTGGCCACTTGCTTTTCCGTGTCGCAGAGCAGCGGGAAGGTGGCGCCGGTTTCCTGGGCAAACCTGCGGTTCCTGTCCTGGCTGTCGAGGCTGATCCCCAGCACTTGCGCGCCCGCCGCTTCAAATTTGGCGATATCACCCTGATACGCCTTGATCTCTTTCGCTCAACCGGGAGTGGAGGCGCGAATGTAAAACGCCAGGATGACGGATTTCTTGCCGTGGAAGTCCGCGAGCCTGACCATCTTGCCGTTTTGATCGGGCAGGGCAAAATCCGGGGCGCGATCGCCCACCTTCAGTGTCGCTGCTGCGCCAAATAGGGGCATAAAGAGCACGCTCAGCAAAGTGGTAATCGCGAGTTGTCTTGCCGTCGGCACAGCGAAGTTACGCTCGTCACTTATCACTCATCACTCTTCACTGTTTTCCTACTGGCCTTTGCGGTGCTCCAAAAGGCTGCAAGCCGCATGGGCGTTGTTGGGATCCAGGGCCTCACCCTCGCGGTCGATGTGCTGGATCACCCCGTCCGTGTCGATGACAAACGTGGTGCGGTGCGCCACGGGAAATTTGTCATTGAGGATTCCGTACTGGGTAGTGACCTCGCGAGTGAAATCGCTCAGCAGAGGGAAGGTCACACCGATCTGCTCGGCATAGGCTTTGTTCGCAAAGCGGCTGTCCACGCTGACTCCCAGCACCACGGTCCCGGTCTTCTCGAATTTGGCGATATCAGCCTGATACGCCTTGAGCTCCTGCGTTCAACCCCCGGTGAAGGCGAGCACATAGAACGCCAGCACCACGTTCTTCCTTCCCAGGAATTGGCTCAGTGAGACCTTGTTGCCGTTTTGATCGGGCAGAGTGAAGTCCGGCGCCTTGTCGCCCACTTTGAGCGGCTTGGTCTGCGCCGCCAGCGTGCCGGCCAGCGCCAGCAATACCGCGCATGCCATTACCCGAAGCCGCGTCTGCATGGAGTCGCCTCCTCAAAGAAACTTGTCGTCCCAAGCCCGAGGGCGATTATACGCCAAAAGCCGGATGGCGGGAACTTGCGTCTCGACACATGACTTTTCCATCTTCCCCCCTGCCTCGTGATAAAATCCCCTCTACTATGGGCGTGGCCAATCGTGTGCGGAGTCTGTTCCGGCTTTTCCTGCTCTTCACGGTTCTGGTGGCCGTGGCGCTGCTTAGCGCCATCACCACCATCCGGCTCACCATTCATGGCCGGCAGGAAAACATGCCCAAGCTCGTCGGCGTTTCCCTGGAGTCGGCGCAACACCTCACCTCCGCGCTGGGGCTGCAACTCATCATTGAGGACAAGATCTACAGCACCCAATACGCCGCCAATCAGATCGCCCAACAGATGCCCCCTCCGGGCACGCCTTTGAAGATGGGGCAGCACGTACACGTACTGGTGAGCCTGGGACTTCCCCAAGTGAAGGTTCCCGACATGGTGGGAGACAGCGTGCGCGCCGCCCGCATCACCGCCATGCAGCGCGGATTGACGGTCGGCGACATCACCGTGCTCCCCTGGCCGGGCGACCCGGACGTGGTGGTGGCGCAGGATCCTCCGCCCGCCGCGACGGAGGTGCGCACCCCGACCGTGAACCTGCTGATTTCCGGCGGCAGCGAGCCCCCCGCTTACCTTTGCCCCCGTTTCATCGGGCAGTCGATCGCGGCCGTTCGCCGCATTGTGGAGAAAAACGGGTTCAAGGTCGGGCAAGTAACCCCGGTGCCGGTGAGCGGGGGTTCGTCGGGAGCCGTCCTAACGCAAGACCCTCTCTCCGGAAGCAAAATCGGACCGGACGCCGCCTTCAGCTTCCAAGTCGTACAATAACGAGCGCGAAATAAGGGCAGAATGATGTAACCACCAATGGGGCCAGGAAGATAGGGGACTATTGTCAATCGAGGCCCGTTGCAAGTGTTGAATTTTGCGGCACTCGAACTGCAATAGAATCGGCGGAGGCTTAAGAAAGCCGACAGAGAGTCTCAAAGTTACCTTCGTCGGTCAAAACATGCGCATTTTGCCCCAATTTGACCTTGCAAAGAGACCCACCGTGACGACACCCAGTAGCACCCAGCGGACCCCTCGCCAAAGCGGCATTAAGGGAAACAGCCCTCTCCTTACCGGGATATACTTTGCATTCCTTCTTGTGGTCATCTGGTCGATCAAGGCGACCCCGATCCTTGCCGCGGATGACTGCCTTTCCTGCCACGGGCCGGGAACCGGCATGGTGAATTCCCAGGGGAAACCCATTACGGTGAATCCTGGTTCGCTGGCGCACAGCGTTCACAAGGATCTGGGGTGTGTGGATTGCCACGCCGGGGCCACCAAGAGTGGGCACACGGCGAAAACGGCGTCGGCTTCCTGCCTCACCTGCCATGACGACGTGGCGGCGAAACTCAGCGCCAGTGCGCACGCAATGCTCGGTGACCCCAAAGACAGCTCGACGTGCATCACCTGCCACGGAACGCATGACGTGGTGAACCCTGCCACGCGGGGTGTGCAGTTCTGCGCCACCTGCCACCAGGCGGAGGTGAGTCAGTACAACTCGAGCATCCACGGCCGCGCACATGCCAAGTTCAACGGCGACGCGCCGGTTTGCCAGAGTTGCCACCGCACGGCGCACGAAGTGGTGGCATCCAGCGACCCCAAATCGCCGGTGAGCAAAGCAAACCTTCCCGATACTTGCGGAAAGTGCCATTCCGATCCGGCGCTGGCAGCCAAATACATGTTCGGCGTGGCCCGGCCGGTGGAAGCTTACAAGCAGAGCGTGCATGGCCGCGAAATCCAGAAGGGCAACCTCAATGCCGCCTCCTGCAATGACTGCCACGGCGTGCACGATATCCTTCCCGCTTCCGACCCCCGCTCGAAAATTTGGAAACAGAACGTGGCTTCCACCTGCGCCACCTGCCACAAGGATGTCTTCGATGTTTACCGGGAGAGCATTCACGGACAGGCGGTGGCGGCGGGCGCGCTGGACGCGGCCACCTGCACGGATTGCCACGGCGAGCACCGCATCCTGGCGCCCGCCAATCCCCAATCGCCCGTATATCTCGCCAACGTTTCGCAGGCCACCTGCTCGCGCTGCCATGCCAACACCCAGTTGATGGGACGCTTCAACATGCCCGCCTCGCGCGTCCCCACTTATGAAGACAGTTATCACGGACTCGCTTCGCGCGCTGGCCAGCAAACCGTGGCCAATTGCGCGAGTTGCCACGGCGTGCACAACATCTTCCCCTCCAGCGATCCGCGCTCCACCGTCAACAAGGCGAATCTGGCGAAGACCTGCGGAAAGTGCCACCCTGACGCCGGGCAGCGATTCACCATCGGCTCGGTGCATACCCTCCCCACCACCACGGCGGGCGGACGGGCGCTCGATTTCGTGAAGGCCTTTTACCTGCTGGCCATCCCCGTAATTCTCGGGTTCATGATCGTCCACAACGCCCTGGACTGGTGGCGGAAGGCCCAGCGCAGGTTGGCGCAGTACCGCGGGGGCCACGGGCAAGTGCGCCTGACCCTCAACGAGCGCGTGCAACACGTGCTGCTGCTGGTTAGTTTCATCACCCTGGTGGTAACCGGCTTCGCGCTGAAGTATCCGCATTCCTTCTGGGCGGAGCCCATTGTGCGCTGGGAAAGGGACTTCCCCCTGCGCGGCCTGCTCCACCGCATCGCCGGCGTGGTCTTGATCGCGGCCTCGGTTTACCACGTGATCTACCTGCTGACTCAGCGCGCCGGGCGGCGCTGGGTGAAGGATATGCTCCCCAAGGTACGCGACGTGCGGGAGGCCGTGGAAACCGTGGGTTACAACATGGGCTATCGCCACCGGCCGCCGCGTTATGCGCGCTTTAACTACATGGAAAAGGCCGAATACTGGGCGCTGGTGTGGGGCACCATCGTCATGGCCATCAGCGGCATCCTGCTGTGGGCCCACGACTCGGTCCTGGCCTACCTCCCGCATGCCCTGGCCGTCCTGGAAGTCACCACCGCCGTCCACTTTTACGAGGCCATCCTGGCCACGTTCTCGATCCTGATCTGGCATTTCTATTTCGTCATCTTCGATCCCGACGTCTACCCCCTCAAGTGGACCGTGCTGACCGGCCGCGCCCCGGAGCACGAGGTGAGGGAAGAAGAGGAAGAACCGGCGCCGCCACCCCCTCCTGCACAGGAAACCGTCCCGCCCCTTCCTCCCGCGGGAAACGCATAGCGGGAATTTGCGGAATCGGCCCATCGGATCATCGAGCCATCGATCCATTGGTGATTGGGAATTGGAATTTCAGCTTCTCATTGTTGTCACTCGTCACTGGTCACTCGTCACTGCTCTTATGTGCTAAAGTTAGGAAATGATGATGCCCACCGTCACGATCGGTTCGCGGGGAATCGATCGGATCACCTCCGGGCATCACTGGATTTACCGCTCCGATGTGATCCATTCTGCGGGTGTCGAACCCGGCGTGGTGCGCCTCATCGACAAGAAGAATCACTTCTGGGGGCAGGCGCTTTTCAGCAGCCAATCGCAAATCACCCTGCGCTTTCTGACTCGCGAAGAACGGCCTTTTGATGCGGCCTTCCTCGCCGAGCGAATTCGCGCTGCCGCCGCATTCCGCCGGCACGTGGCGGCCGGGGCGGAGGCTTATCGGCTGGTGGCGTCCGAAGGCGACCTGCTCCCCTCGCTCATCATTGACCGATATGGCGATTGCCTGGTCCTCCAGACCCTCAGCCAGGGGATGGACCGGCTGAAGTCCACGGTGGTCGAGATTCTGCAAAAGGAATTCGCGCCTCGCTCGATTCTGGAGCGCAATGATACGTCGGTGCGCAGCCTCGAGGGTTTGCCGGAGCAAGTCGGCGTCCTGGCGGGGGAAGAAGTCCGCGAAGTTGTGGTGGAAGAGAACGGCGTCAAGATGTGCTTCGACCTGAGGCAGGGGCAAAAGACCGGCGGGTTTCTCGACCAGCGTGAAAACCGCGCCGCCGCCGCGAATTATGCCCGGGGGAGAGCGCTCGATTGCTTTACCTACACGGGGGGATTTGCGGTGGCGCTCGCGCCCCGATGCGATTCGGTCGTGGGCGTGGATGCGTCGGCGGATGCGCTGCGGCAGGCGGCGCGCAGCCAGGCTCTGAATGGATTTACCAACCTGGAATGGAAGGAAGCCAACTGCTTCGATTTTCTCAAGGCGGCGGATCAGGAAAAAAAGCGTTTTGACACCGTGGTGATTGATCCTCCCGCCTTCGCGCGGCAGAAAGCCCATCAGGAATCGGCATTGCGCGGTTACAAGGAACTGAATCTTCGCGCCCTCAAGATTCTGAACCCCGGCGGTTATCTGATTACCTGTTCGTGTTCTTTTCATGTGAGCGAAGCCGACCTGCTGGAACTGGTGGCGAGCGCCGCGCTGGACGCCCATCGCACCGTCGTGGTGGTGGAACGCCGCATGCAGTCGCGCGACCATCCCATTCTGCTCACCGTTCCGGAAACGCATTACCTGAAGTGTTTAATCCTGAGGGTGTTGTGAAGGCACGACGATTGGTTTTGATGGCAGGCCTGGTTGGAGCAGCGCTGCTGCCGCACCTCGCGCGCACCCAGGCTCAAGCGAGCGCCCTCGGCCTTAATCTGCTGATTTCTCTCAAGCAGCCTTTTGTGGCGGAACCGGAAGCTGCCCGCATCGTTCTTCACATCCACAACCCCACGGGCCAGACCCTTTGGCTCTACCGGCGCGCTCGCGGCAAGCGCCCGCCGGCGGAGATTATTCAAGAAGAAACTGGACCCAACAAAACCACCGGGGGCTCAACCGTGGAAGTCAAGCTTCAGCCGGTGGACACTCAGGCGGCGCAAGCGGTAGTTTCGCCGGCTCAATGCACCATTCTCGATTACGTGAATATGCCCAAGCCGCGGCTGGTCAAGTTGGCCGCCGGGGCGGATTACGAGGAGACCTCCATCGTGCACATGCAGCCGGCGATGACGGAGGGGCAAAAACCGCTCTGGGGGGCTTACCGGTTGCAGGTGGTTTACGGGGCAAGCTATTCCAATGGGGATATAGTTACACGCAGCCTCGGCGTAGCGCTTTGGCAGGGCGAAGTGACCAGCAATACCATCACCCTGGATTTGCGCCCGCCCCTTCCCGACTCCGTGGGGGTACTGAGCGGAACGGCGGTGGGTCCGGACCTCCAGCCCCGCGCCGGCGTCCGCATTTCGCTGAGCGACGTGCAAGGTTTATTGATTGATCAGCAGATCACGGAAGGGGACGGGCGGTTTTCTTTTGGGCATTTGCCCATGGCGCTTTATTGGGTCACGGGGCGCCGCGAGGACGCCGCCCAGGACACGGTAACCTTCCATCATCAGGAGTTGGCCCCTTCCCTTCCCAGCGCCAGCATCCAACTGGTGTTCTTCCCGTCCGAGACCGACGACCCGAAGAAGTTTGTCCATAAACCCGCGCTAATCCGAGTGTTTGACTCGAAGCATCAGCCCCTTGGCGGAGTCGAACTCGAAGGTATTTTTAACGGTGGGCAGGCGATTGACGACGTCAAGGCCGTGACCAGTGATGACGGCACGGCGGTGATGGAATTGCTCCCCGGGCGCAATTCGTTTTCGCTGAAAATGCACGGCTGCGCCGAGCAGGCGGATCGCGCCGACGTCGGCCCGGGCGTGGGGGTCGATGGTTTCAGGTTCATCTTTGATTGTGTGAAGAAATGAACCGGGTTCTCACCGCTTGCGCAGCGTCACCGCAAGTCCTCTACCCTGCATAAAGAAGATGGTTTCCAGGTCGGGACTGGCGGTCACGGCTTTGACATAGTCGGGAACCATATCCACATTATGGGCGAGGATCAAGCCGCCGGGCCGCACCAGGGGAAGCACCTTGTTGAGGTAATCGATATAGCCGGGCTTGTCGGCATCGATAAAGACCACATCGATCCGCATCGTCAACTTCGCAACTTCCTCGTGGGCGTCCCCTTCCACAATCGTGACCAGGTTCTCCACGCCCGCGTCCTGGAAGTGCCCGCGGGCCATTGTTGCCCGTTCGTGATTGATCTCAAACGTTGTCAGGTGGCCGCCGGTCTTGAGGAGGGCCGAGCAAAACCAGAGGCCCGAATACCCCGTCGAAGTGCCGATTTCGACCACGTTTTTGGCGTCGGCTGCCTCCACGAGCAAGCGCAACGCCTCGCCATCCTGCGGCGGGACGCTCAGGTAGGTCTGATTGAACTTCATCATGTGATCCATGACGTCCAGAATCTTTTTCTCTGCGTCCGTCCGGGCAGCGGGCGGGTTGAAGGGAAGGGGCATAGTGGGGCCCTGGGCGAAACCCACTCCTGCCACTGCCAGTAAAATGCCGATCAGAGAGAGCATGCGGTTCATCATTGGCGCTTTAACCTCCGGGAAAATAAATACTGAGAACAGGTAAAATAGAAATTTGCGGCTTGTCATCGCCGCGGGCAGTATATCATCGGGTGACCTTTTCCTCAGGAGGCGCCCTGCGCGACGAGGCGCGAGGCATGCCCCGGCCAGACGTGAAGGAGATGAATCATGCGGAAATTAGGCGTTTTCAATCAGGTGACCCTGGATGGTTACATTGCCGACGCGAGCGGCGACATGAGCTGGGCCCACAAACATGACGCAGAGTGGAACGCTTTCGTCGGGCAGAATGCCGCGGGCGGAGGGGAGTTGTTGTTCGGCAGGATTACCTATGAGCTCATGACCCGCTACTGGCCCACCCCCATGGCCATGCAGAACAATCCGGTGGTGGCGGAGCGCATGAATAATCTGCCCAAGGTGGTTTTCTCCCGGACCCTGGAAAAGGCGTCGTGGAACAATGCGCGGCTGGTGAAGGGCGATGTCGCGCCGGAAGTCCGCAGGATGAAGGCTGGACCCGGTCCGGGCCTGATGATCCTGGGCAGCGGCAGCATTGTCGCGCAACTGGCCGCGGAGGGTTTGATCGATGAATACCAGGTTGTCGTAAATCCTGTCGTTCTGGGCAAAGGGAAGACGATGTTCGAGGGTATTCAAGAAAAGCTGAACCTGAAGCTGACCAGGACGCGAGCCTTCAGCAATGGGAATGTCCTGCTGTGTTATGAGCCGCTCGGGTGAAGGCGGACCAACATAAAGCAAAAGAACTGGCGCTGACCTGGTTTGTGGGTTCGCCGCACTTGGTCGTGACCGAACCGAAGTTGCAGAGCTTGAAACCCGGCTCTGCGCCAGCCGGCCCTCCTACCACACCGGATTAGTTTGGGCGGCAGCCTCCCGCCCTGTATAATGTGGGCGGAGCGAGCTTATGACGGATTCCGAATTGTTGACCGACATCACGAAAAAGATTGTCGAGCATTTTCATCCTCGTCGCATCATCCTGTTTGGCAGCCACGCGCGCGGTGAGGCCAGGGCCCACAGCGACTTGGACCTTTTCATTGAAATGGAGAGCGTTGCGAGCCCGCCCGAGCGCGCCGTGGAAGTAAGCTCGATCTTTGGTTTGCGCCCCTGGTCGATGGATTTGGTGGTTTACACGTCTGCCGAAGTGGAAAGACTGCGCGGCGTCAATGGGACTTTGCTGGCGCTGATCGAAGCCGAGGGAATGCCGCTCTATGAGCGCCGCTAACTCCAATTACCGGACGTGGCTGGCCAAGGCTGAACACGACCTGCTCAATATCGAAAACAACCTGCATGCCCCGGATGTTCCTTGGGACACGGTCTGCTTTCATGCCCAGCAATCCGCCGAAAAATATCTCAAGGCCTTTCTGGTTTTTCACGGCCAGCCACCCGTTCGAACCCATGACTTGGTGGCGCTATTGGCGGCTTGCGTGCCGCTCAGTCCGCCTCTGGCCACTCGGCAGCAGGACTGCCAAAAGTTAAGCTACTATGCTGTAGCCGCCCGTTACCTGAGTGACCTGTATGAGCCGACGGAAACAGACGCTCGACAAATGGTTGAGGCGGCCCTCCGGATCCGCACAGATATTCTGGCTTGCCTCCCCTGACAGCAGTTGAGGACAGCATCGTGCAGCGGCAGCTTTACGCCGCCATGGCTAGGTAATCTCGCCGCTACGCCCGCATGTGCCGGCAGCAAGGTCGGCGCTTTGCGGGCCGAACCATGTTCGGCCCTACGCCGGTGCAGGCCTCGTGCCTGCCCTCCCTCCGGCCCGGCCGGTTGCCGAGGCGCCCCACGTTCTGCAGGACGCGGGGATGCGGGGTCTTTTCCTTCCGGCAGGGAATATGCCGATTTTCCTTGACATCTTCGTTGCCTATGTGCTAGGCTCCTAGATAGAGAGTGAAACTCGTGAAATTGCCCACAACCCCGTCGCCGGCCAAACCTCTCCACCCGGGTGACAGGCCACACACGCTTCGAGGGGCAGAGAGTGTTTTTTGATATATATCAAGAGTGGATTGGAAAAACACAAAAGATGTTAAAGATGAAGAGTGCTCCCAATAAGTTATTGAAAACAAATGGAAAATATTGATGCAAAATGCAACATGCCAATGAGTTATTGAAAAATAAGCCAGTTAACTAAATTTTCCAATTACTTATTGAAACTAAATGAGATAGAACGATTTTAGGGCCTCGAAAATCCTCAAAAACCCCATAATTCTCTACAACCCCAATAACTTATAGAAAACAAGCGATTTATAAGCCAATAATTTTTAAGATCCCAATAAGTATATGAAAGTAAATGGCTTAAAATCGGGGGAAGGGATCGGAGCTTGAACCTCCGTTTTTGTGATCTCGCGGTTCTCACCGTGAGTCATGCCTGATGCGTGTGGGGAGGCCTCCGCTTCGCCCGCACGGCGGGCGAAGAACCGACCTGATCCGTTGGGGGATCACCCGGCTCTGCCGCGGAGTCAGTAGCTGTTTGACAGTTATGGGATGAGGATCGGGAGAGTTGAGGCGGAGCAACCATCCCGATATTCCGCAGGACTCAATAGAGGTCGTAACTTGACCAGCCGCTTACATCAACGACTGCATCACCTGATCCAGGACTTCCCTGGGCGGGCGCACCTTGGATTCCGGGAGGGTAGCCAGCGGCTCGTCCAGGACATTCAACAGGTCGATAAAGTTCGGCCGGTTGGGATCCACATAGAAGAGGCCGGTGACAATTTCGCCCTTATCGTGGGATTCGGTGAGCATCTGCAAGGCCGCGCCCTTATTGGTGGGGTCGTAGTCCGTATGGATCTTGCGCAGGCGCACTTGCGAACCGTCGTGCAGGGTGATGCTGGTGGTGGTTCCAGGGTCATAATCGACGGAGATGTCTTCAAAGAAAGGGATAAAGCTCACGTCGGCCACCGGCTCGTCGTGGTCCTTCACGTAGCTGTAGGACTTGGTGGAGCCTTCGTGGTCATTGAAAGTAACGCAGGGAGAAATGACGTCAAGCATGGAGGTGCCGTTGTGGGCCAGCGCGCCCTTGATGAGCGCCAACAATTGCCGCTTGTCGCCGGAGAAGGAGCGGGCCACGTACGTGGCGCCGAGCTGGATGGCGAGCGCGCAGGTATCAATGGGCTGCAGATCATTGACCACCCCGGTCTTGAGCTTCGAGCCCACGTCAGCGGTGGCGGAGAATTGGCCCTTGGTGAGGCCGTAGCAGCCGTTGTCCTCGATGATGTAAAGGAGGGGGAGGTTGCGCCGCATGAGGTGCACAAACTGGCCGACGCCGATGGAGGCCGTGTCGCCGTCGCCGCTCACTCCCAGGGCGACGAGGCTGCGGTTGGCGAGCAGAGCGCCGGTGGCCACGCTGGGCATGCGCCCGTGAACCGCATTCACGCCGTAGGCGCTGTTCAGAAAGTAGGCGGGGCTTTTGGACGAACAGCCGATGCCGCTAAACTTCGCGACGCGGTGGGGTTCGACGCCCATTTCGAAGCAGGCTTCAATGATGCGCTCGGAAATGGCGTTGTGGCCGCAGCCCGCGCAGAGCGTGCTCTTGTTGCCCTTGTATTGGGCCATTTCCAGGCCCACGCGATTGGTCTTGGCGGATGGGGAAGAGGGAACCGTGACAGTTGCCATATTAGTTACGAACCTCCTGGGAAACAATTTTGTCGGTTACGGAGCGCGCGTCAATCGACGAGCCGTCATAGTGGCGGACGCTGCGCAGCTTGGCGATCTGGTCGGCGCTGCATTCGAGGCGCAGCAAGCCGAGCATCTGGCCGTCGCGGTTCTGATCCACGACGTAAACGCGCTGGTAACGGTTGATAAAATCATGAACTTCCGGGGCAAAGGGGAAAGCCCGCAGGCGGCAATAGCCGGCGTCAATATTCTCTTCGCGCCGCAATTGCTCCAGGCTCTCGATGAGGGCCCAGTGGCTGGTTCCGTAAGCGATGATGCCCACTTCCGGCTTCGCCGCTTCCACGATGACGGGGCCGGGCATCTTGTGGCGGGCGTTGTCAAACTTGCGCGCCAGGCGGTCCACGTTGTGGACATAGACATCGGCCCGCTCGCTGTAGATGGCCTTTTCGTTGTGCCCGCTGCCGCGCGCAAACCATCCGCTGAGGCGGTCGGGGGTTCCGGGCAGGGTGCGGTAGCCCACCCCGTCGCCATCCACGTCCTTGTAACGCTCAAACCCTCCCATGCGCCGCACATCCTCGACGCTCAGCACCTTGCCCCGGGCGATGGGCTTGGTGGGATAAGGGAAGGGATCAGACATCCAGGTGTTCATGCCCAGGTCAAGGTCGCTCATGACGAACACCGGCGTTTGCAAGTCCTCGGCCAGATCGAAGGCGTCAATGGCCATGGTGAAACATTCCGTCATCGAGCAGGGAAGATACATGGGGTGCGCGGTGTCGCCGTGGGAGAGCAGGGCGGTGGAGATGATGTCACCCTGCGCGGTGCGCGTGGGCAGGCCGGTGGAGGGTCCGACGCGCTGGATATCGAAAATCACCGCGGGAATTTCCACGTAATAGCCGAAGCCGGTGAATTCCGCCATCAGGGAAATGCCGGGCCCGGCGGTGGCGGTCATGGCGCGCGCCCCCGCCCATCCGGCGCCCAGAGCCATGCCCAGGGCGGCCAGTTCATCCTCCGCCTGCACGATGGCAAATGTCGCCTTGCCGGTTTCCTTGTCGATGCGATAGCGCTTCATGTAGTCGGTGAGCGTTTCGCAGACGGTGGAGGAGGGGGTGATGGGGTACCACGTCACCACCGTGACCCCGGCAAACATCGCACCCAGCGCCGTGGCGGCGTTGCCTTCAATCAGGATTTTGCCCTGGGTGGCGTTCATGCGTTCGAGCATGAAGGGGTCGGTCTTGACCAGGTTCTTCTCCGCGTATTCATAACCGGCGCGCGCGGCGTTCCAATTGAGTTCCACGGCCTTGGCTTTCTTGCGGAATTGCTTCTGGAGGGCCTTCTGGATCTCCTCCATCTCGATCCCCAGCAACTTCGCCAGGATGCCGTCGTAAATCATATTGCGGACGAGCTTGCGCAAACGCGCATCCGGGCACACCGGCGTCACCAACTGGTCAAACGGCACGGCGTAGAAAATCACGTCATTGCGCAGGCGCTTCAAATTCAGCCGCTCATCGTAAACGCAGGCCGCGCCCGGCTTGAGGCCCATCACATCTTCTTCCGCGGTTTCGGGATTCATCGCCACCATGTATTCGCTGTCACGGCGGCGCGCGATGTAGCCGTCCTTGGAGGCCCGGATCGTAAACCAGGTGGGCAGGCCGGCGATATTGGAAGGAAACAGGTTCTTTCCGGAAACGGGAATACCCATCTGAAAAATTGCACGCAACAAAACGAGATTGGCGGTTTGACTGCCGGAGCCGTTTACCGTGGCCACCTGGATGCTGAGGTCGTTGATAACCGGAGCTTGTCCGACGGGTGACGCATCTTCTTTCGGCTCAACGTGAGTAGTTGCCATTGGATTCCCCTTGAGTGTCCTTTATGAGGTCGTTTGAATATTTGGATTTAATTCCCTGCCGCAAGTATTCCGGGGCAGGCCACAAGGACCAAGCCGCGAGGTGCCCCCAAAGCAGCGTTTTTGCCGGGGAGATGAGCATGCTTCGTATCGAATTTCCCGCTCCGAGCCAGACTCCAGACCGAACTGCATCCTTCGGTGTGACGACGGGCGGCCATCTTTCCCAACGATCTCATTATATCAAACCTGACAACAGAATTGTCCGACAAGATGCCAAGCTATTGATGAATTCTCTCTCAAATGCGCAGCAGGCGCACAATGCGAAGTGCAAAATGTCATTCTTGTTCGACAATTTGCCTGATATGGAGGCCGGGGTTTCTTCAGAGCTGGCGCGCGGCGGGGCTCATTGCGGAGATCATGGTGGAAACGCCGAAATAAGCCCCAGCATTCAAGGCCAGCAAAATAGCCACCAGCGCCACCCACGCGTACCAGGACTCTTCGTAAGGTAAGCAGACCGCCGCAAAAAATGCCAAAGCGTGCAGGGCAAGGAGCGTGATGACCCGGGAGCGATGGAAGGCAAAAGTTTTGAGGACTTCAGGCAGGGCAAGCCAGAACAGGGGCCACGCATAGAGAAAGTAGCGCGCCGGACTGGTTCCGATTAAGGGCGCAAGGATCAGGCAAGTGGCGCCATAACCGAATGCAGTCTGGAATACGTGGCCCCGGGTGGGCAAGGCACGCCAATTCTTGCGAAGCCATCGGGCCATGATTGCGGGCTCGACGCCAAAGGGGGCAAGAAACGCGGCAAGGGTTTGAAGGATCAATCGGGGCCGGAATCCGCAGAACCCCACCTGGTGAATGGAACCCAGGTGTCCGGCGACATTGAAGACCCGGCTGGGCACACAATTTATGGTTGCAGCGTTGGTATCCGTCCAAAAGACCAGTCCAAGAAGATTATTGCAGAAGGCGTAGGGGACCTTGAGGACGTACAGCTCCAGGAGGTTCATCCCGTGCTTATTGGGGAGCGCCGCATGAACAGCGGCGTTGGTTACACTCATTCCTATTATCGCAACGGCGGCGATGCTGAGCGCCAAGGCCCAGGCGCGGCGTCGCAGGCTGACGACCACCAGCCAGACGCTGAGCAGGAGAGTGGATTCGCGTGTCAGATGCAGGAGCAACAGTAGGGGAAGAGCCGCCCATGCCGAAAAGGAATACAACACAAAGAAAGCCGCCAGCAGCATGGCATGGAAGAGATCCTGGAAGTAGTAACCACGATAGAGCGTAATGACCGCCGGGACGCTGAGCAGGGGAATGAGCAGCCACGGGTTGAGTTTGAGTTGGAAGGCGTACAGACCGAGAAACAGACAAAGGGCGAAAAGCGCCATCGCGGCCACAGCCAGGAACGCGCGGTGCAGGTCCATGGGTACGGCAGCCGCCAGCAGGCGGGCGGCAAAGGGGTGAAGCATGCGCCCCGCGTAGTAGTTATAGGCTGTCTCGGGATGGCCCTGGGCCATTTGGAAATAAGCTTGCCCCTCCAGGTAGGGTTCATAAATGCCTGGATTGGCCCACCACGCGATCAAAGCGGCGAGGGTCGAAGCGACCAGCAGGTAGGCGTAAACGGGAGATTTGGATGGCATGGGCAACGGGCGCGCCGGAATGCAGGTTTGTTAATCGTCCAAGGATGGATGGTAAACCTCAAGCCCGTCACGCAGCAAATCTTACTTTTTCTCGACCGGCTCGGGAGGTTTTGCCGGGGCGGGCTTACCCTCGTTTGCCAACTGGCTGCGCAGCCGCGTGCGCAAGGTGTCTTCGGTGGAGCGAACCATCTGGGCGCCCCGTGCCGCCATCTGTTCCATCAGATCGGCGCGCAGGCTGATCAAAGCTCCCGCCGACTCTTCGTACGCTTGATGGAGATTCTGCCGCATCCGCACCTCGGCATCCTGGATGAGGGCATCCACTTGCTGGCGGAATTCGTCCAGGCTGTTGCGGGTGATTTCCTCTGCCTGTCCCCGCAGGATATCGAGAACCGATTCCACCAATTGCGTCGAACGCCGCTCCAGTTCGGCAAGCCGCGGATCGCTCGTCGAATCGGCTACCGGGGCTGGCCGTGCCGGCGCTGCCACAGGAGGCGGGGCAGGCGCAACCGCCTGTGGAACGGCAGGTGCAGGTGGAACGGCAGTTAGCGCTCCAGGGGCGGCCGCAGGGGTGGCGGAGCGCGCCGGGCCTTCAGATTGAACCACCCTCCCCTGCACCAGGGCCTTGGCGGCCGTTTCCCAATCCGCCGGCGGGTTGGGCACGCCCCAAAGGTTTTGGGGTTTGATGAGTTGAAGGGCAATCTCGTGCCCGGCAATTCCCGGCTTGGGATCCCAAACTTCGATGCACACGGCCTTTCCCGACGCTCCGGCCTTGGGGCATTCCAGGGTGACGAGCATGCCCACCAGAATTCGATAGGATGTCCGCACCTTGCAGCCGTGCAGGTTCACCTTGGCGGTCTGAGTGTACTCCCGAAACGGGATTCCGGAACTATCCTTGCCGGAAAGGAGCACAGTGGTAACAAAGTTAATGCGCGTGCTCCGCCGGTTGGCGGCGAGGGGATCGGGTTCCTTCGTGGGTGGGGCGAACCGGTTCTTTTCCATAAACGATCGTCCATCCGTCGGGCGACCAAACCTGCCCTGCCGGGCGGACTCGGGAACCACTCCACGGAGAGTTCAGAGCGTCCGTGGCGCCGTGGGGAGGCCACAAGTTCCCAAACTGCCATGCTCGGTTTATTCTACTGGTTGTCGGGCCGGCAAGCAATCGTTCCCTGAAAGCGGGATGTATACACTCTTTCGTAGAATTGATAATCCCAATTGTGGAAAAAGTCACTTCCAGGAAAGCCTGGGAGCTGCCCAAGCCACAGGATAGGAGCTAATCGACTTGTTTTCTTCGATTTTGCATAAAGCAGGAGGGTTTGCGAAAACTTTTACTTGTGGCCATTCATATGCACTCATTCGCTCCATGGGAGGCTTATGGTGCAACTCGGCGTTCGCTCTGAAGCTCTAAGTGAACGAGTGCGCCTACGGTCTCAGGAGGTATCTGATGAAGGTCAAAACGTTGATTTGCAACTGCAAAGGCCTTGATCCCTTCCGCTACGCCGATATGAACTCACTGGCCTTCGAAATTGAATCCGAATTGGATGTCTCCTATGCTGTTGTTCATCCGCAACTCTGCGCCGAGGGTGGAAATCAAATCCTCGAAGATGTGCTGCGCTCTGCCGAGAATGATCCCGACACCTACGTGCTGGTTTGCGCCTGCCAGGAAGAAACGCAGATGAAACTGTTCAAGAAGGCGATGCGCAACACGGAGTTCGACGACAAACGTTTTGTTCCTTTGGACGTCCGCAACACCACCAATGATGGCATCCTGGACCGGATCCGCGAACGGCTGAAAGAGCTTGCCGCCCCCAACAAGCCGCTCCATTGAGGCCCCAAAGGGAATAACCGGTCCGGTTATTCGTGCGATGGATGATGGATGGAGGTATGCTCTTGTTGAGCTATCTGCGTGAGAAATTTCCGTGGTATCCCACGATTGACCCTCAGGCCTGCCGCGCGGACCTGCAATGCCTCAACTTCTGCCCGCACGACGTCTTTGCATGGGATCCCAAGACCGGCCGGCCGCTCGTGGCGCACCCGCTTCAGTGCCTTCCCGGCTGCCAAATCTGCCTGGAAGGCTGTGACACCGGCGCCATCTCCCTGCCCACCAAACGCGAGTTTCAGGAGACCCTGAAAAAGCTGCGCGGGGCGGAAAAAAAGCCTGCCACCACGCACCACCCCAAGTGCTCTGTGTCAGAAATTCGCTGATTAATCGAGATCCCCCTCAGCCATGGTATCGTCAGGGATTTTCTGGCGCCAAATGCATATGAAGTTGCCAGAGGAGGAATTCCCCCTCATCGGTAAGCTGATCGATCTGCCGGGAAAGGGGCAGGCCCGTCGAGTGGCCGGCCTGGGTGTCGTAGCGAAGGAGAATGGGGCGGTCCGAGGCCGTAGCCGCTTGCAGCCGCGCCGCCATTTTACGCGCGTGCAGAGGGGCCACGCGCGTGTCGCCATCCCCGCTGGTTAACATCACGGCGGGATACTTTACGCCCGGCTTCACGTTCTGGTATGGGGAGTAGGCGGCGAGATATTTGAACTGCTCCGGGTTGTCGGCAGAACCGTATTCGGAAACCCAATACTGCGCCTCCATGAATTTCTGGTAGCGCAGCATATCGAGAAGGGGATACCGGCAGAGCACCGCCTGGAAAAGGTCGGGGCGCTGGGTGAGTGCCGCGCCCACCAGCAATCCGCCATTACTGCCTCCCATGATGGCGAGTTGCGAAGGGTTGGTGTAATGGTTCTGGATCAGCCACTGGGCGGCGCTGAGGAAATCGTCGAACACGTTCTGTTTTTTCTCCCGCATGCCGGCGAGGTGCCACGCCTCACCGAACTCTCCTCCCCCGCGCAGAGTGGCGTCAACAAACACGCCTCCATTCGCCACCCACAACGCCGCCATCGGCGAATAGCTTGGTGATTCAAGAGCAGTAAAGCCGCCGTATCCGGTGAGCAGTGTGGGCCGCGCGCCATCCAGCTTCATCCCCTTTTGGCCCAGGAGGAACATGGGCACGCGGGTGCCCTCCTTCGAGGTGTACCACACTTGTTTCAGTTCGAGTTTTTCGGTATCGATGGGCACCTTTACCTGCGCCCAGAGCTCCTGCTCGCCACGGCCCACGGAGTACCGCTGGATCAGAGAGGGAACGGGGTAGGACGAATAACCGTAATAGGCTTGCTCACCCCTCCAGCGGCTGCTGAATGCGGTGACCGAACCGATGGCGGGAAGCGGTATATCCCGAAGTTGCCGGCCATCCGCGTCGAAGATCTGGATCCGCGAGCTGGCGTTTTCATTGTAGATCACCACCAACTTCCCCCCGGCCAGCGCCAGCGAATCGATCACCGCAGCTTTTTCCGGAACCACTTCCTTCCAATTCTCGCGCGCGGGATTTCGCAGGTTGATGGCCAGGATCCGGTTCATGGGAGCGTTCCAGTTGGTCTGCACATAAAGCGTGTCGCCGCCCATCTGGCCGAAGAAGCGGGCGGAAATGTCGCTCACGATGGGTTTAATGGGCCCGTGCGCATCCAGATCCTGCGCATAGATTTCCGTCTTGTCCGCCGCCGACCCGTATAGGACATGAATAATGAGGTAACGTCCATCCTCCGATAGGTCGCCGATAATGATCTTGTCCGGGCCATAACCTTCGCCGAAAATCTGTTGATCCGCGGCCGGGTCCGTGCCCAGCGCGTGGTAGAAAACCCCGGGCGCCTTCCCGCCGCGCGAATAATACAATCCGCTCTTATCAGGCTTGATAGCGATATTGAAATAAACCGCCTTGGGGAGGGCGTCGGGCAGATCGGTATTCTTCAAGACGTCGCGAATTTGCACGGTGTTTTCATCTTCACCGCCCTGCCGCAGGCCGTAGGCGACCAGGGCGCCGTCTTCGGATACGCCTTCCAGGAGGACGGAAACGCTGTGGTCCGCCCTGAGGGGATTGGGGTCAACCAGAACCTCATCCTCGCCGCCGGGACCTTTCCTCATGAAAAGAATGCCCTGGTCCTGATCCGCCCGTCTTTTGGTGAAGAACAGCAGACCTTTTCGCTCCGTGGGCACGTCGATGCTTTCAATTTTCAGCAAATGCGCCACCCGGCGTTTCAGCTCCTCTCTCTCGGGCCACGCAGTAAGAAGCGATTGCGTATACTTGTTCTGGGCATCAATCCAGGCGCGCGTGGCGGGGCTTTGCTGATCCTCGAGCCAGCGATAGGGGTCGGTGACTTCCACCCCGTGGTAGTTGTCCTTCACCGGCTCGATCCTGGTCATGGGGGGAAGCGGCTCCTGAGGTGATTTGGCCCGGAGGGTGCACAGCCCGAGCCCCGTGGCCGCCAGGGTTAAGGCAGCCGCTCCGGCCCGAAGGCCGCTCCACCGGCGATTAAAAGAGACCTGTCGCGCCATCCAAGTGTTTCCTCTAAAAGCTATTCGGCTGAATTGGGATTACGGGCTTGCACCTGCCAATACTATACACCCGATCTTCTCTATCTGCGCCGCGACAGATGGAAATGCTCCATGGAACTCCCCTCCTGATTCAGGAGGGGTGGCGCGCCGAGCGCCGGTGTGGTTACGCGCGCGCGGCTATTCTTCCACCACCAGCTTCCCCTTCAACTTCCCGTGGCCCTTGCCGCAGTTCATGGAGCATTTGAATTCGAAGGCTCCGGCCTTGCCGGCGGTGAATTCGATAGTTGTGGGATCGCCCATGGGGAGATCTTGATTGATGTCGAAAGGGTCGAGTTTGATCCCCAGCTCGCGGTCGGTTGACGTGATGATCAGCCGCACCTTTTGGCCTTTTTTCACGGTGATCACGCCGGGATCACACTCAAAGTTCTTTACGGTCATGGTGAATTCGTGATAGCCCGATGAGGTTGCCTGTCCGGCGGCCAGAATTGTGCCCGCCAGGCACGCGGCCAGCGCTCCCAGCGCCAGAATTGGAACGTATCGCCGTTTCAACATCATGGTTCCTCCTTGCTGCGATCCTCAAGAGAAAGGGTGGCGCCCTACACCTACTTCTAAATAAGGGTCTGTGGATGCACAACCGTGATACTGGGATAGCGCGTGAAGTCGCGAACGTTTAAGGTGAGCAGATGCGTGACACCGTGGACGTGCCTTGCGGCAACCAAACGCGCATCATGCACCTGGGCTCCAGAAACCGCATGCCCCAACACCAGCCGCAGCCATTCGGGGTGAATGAGTTCGTTTTCGGGCAACAGGGTGAACGCGCGGTCGACTCGCTGGGCGCGTTCATCCGCCTCCTTCGGCAAGAGGCCGTATCCGTTCCGGTCGGGTGGTCGAGTGCAGACATTCCAGAACTCAACGATGTTTTGGGGGATGTAACAGAGTCGTTCGCCCCGCGCCTTGAGGGCGTGGACAGCCCTCCGAACCAGCGGGTATTCCGGGTCGTTCGATTTGATGAGGCGCAGCAGGATGTTTGTATCAGCCAGGTACAATAGGCCGGGCATTAATCGTGTTCCTGGTAGAAGCTCTCACGTGTCAGAGCCGCTGGCGGCAGGTAGGGGAGGTTATCGGAGCCCTGGGCGAGGGCATCGAGTTCGGCCTCAAATTGTTCCAGGTTGACGGTCTGCTCCGCACGCCCGACGCCGGCTTGCTGTTCGAGCAAGGTTTGGACATAGGTATTGAGTTGCAAGCCGAGTGCACGCGCCTGGGCTGCCAAACTCGCTTCGACTTCGGTTGGCAGGTTTAGAGTGATGGCCATAATGTTCCCTTCCTTCACTTTTGAACTCAGTTTACCGCCCCTCTCCTTCAATGTCCATAGCACTGCGCTCTTCCGGAGTGTTCACCCGATCTCCCGATCACCGGCTCACCCGATCATATGCCCAAGAAATCGCGAAGCACAGGCTCCAGCGCGGGGGCGGTCATGACGCAGTTGCCGCCGTAGATGCTCGATTTCCCATCGAGGTTAAAGAAGCGGGCGCCGGCTTCCTCGCCGATGATTTTGAGGGGGGCCAGGTCCCAGGCTTTGGCTTCCATCGTGATCCACACCTCGGCGCGGCCGGAGGCTACACATAATGCGTCCATGCAGCCGCCCATGCTGCGCACCGACCAGAATTGGGTGATCCAGGGAAGCAGGCGTTCGCCCCAAGGGTGCTGCACGACCTTATCGAAACCCGTCAGGCAGAGCATCGCCTCGCCGGGCGTTTTCGCCGTCGAGCAGTGAAGGCGCGCGCCGTTGCCATAAGCGCCCAGTCCCGCCGCGGCGGAGTAAAGTTCTCCCAACGCCGGCAGATGGCAGGCGCCCGCCACAATTTTCCCTTCCGCCTCGAGCGCCAGCATGACGCCCCAGGTGGGGATGCCGCGGATGAAGCTTTTTGTGCCATCGATGGGGTCGATGATCCAGCGGCGGCCGCTCTTGCCTTCCCGCGCCGCGCCCTCTTCGCCCAGCAGACCATCGTCGGGAAAGGCTTCGGCCAGGAGCCTGGTGATCAGGCGCTCGCTCGCGCGATCCGCAGAGGTCACGGGAGAAGCGTCGGGCTTGGTTTCCGATTCGAAACCCTTGACCTGATTTTCCAGCGCCAGCCGCCCGGCTTGTTCGGCAACGCGCCGCGCGACTTCCAGTTCCTTTTCAAAATTCATATTAGGAATTGTAACCGCGATTGCGCATTGTGGGGGTGCAAAGCTTTGGCATGCGGCAGTTTACCTCCACTTTTTTGTCGGCCAGCTTGTTGCCGGGTAATCGCATCTCTTCACGTCCCCGGGCTGGCTCTTCCTTGCTCTTCGACTCAAACCATCGTAGACTTGCAAATCGTGAGCATCGAAAGGTTGAAGAGGATAACGGTGGAGGAAGGAAAGTGCGGGGGCCGCCCCTGCATTCGGGGCTTTCGTCTGCGCGTTTCCGACGTCCTGGTTCCCCTGGCGGGCGGGGCTTCCTTCGAAGAAATTCTGGCTGATTACCCCTCCCTGGAGAGAGAAGATAGTCTTGCCGCCATTGAGTATGCGGCTCGCCAGGCCGACCACTCGGTGCTTCACGCCTCGTGAGATTCCTCGTCGATAACCAACTCCCCTGTGGATCGGCAGGAAATTCCGGCAATGTATCGCGCCAGATTGTGCGGTTGCAGGTAGTCACGCTGATCTGGATGGTGATTGAGTGCGCCCTTGCACTCTTTTCCGCATGGCGCGCCCGGAGCCCCGTGCTTTTGGCCTTTGGCGCCGATAGTTTGATCGAACTCATGTCGGCGCTCGTGGTGCTTCTGCAATTCGTCCCGCGTTTTGCTCTAAGCACGGCGCGGGCCACAAGGCTTGCGGGCATTCTTCTCTTCGTGCTCGCGGCGGTCATCACCATGAGTTCCGCCCTCGCGCTGTGGCAGCAGGTGCGGCCCGACACAAGTTGGATCGGCATCGGCGTCACCCTAGCCGCGCTCGCCCTCATGCCCGCGCTGAGTTCGGCGAAGCGAAGAGCCGGAAAAACGGCTCGCAATGCGGCATTAACCGCCGACGCCGTGCAGTCCGCAACCTGTGGCTACCTTGCCGGCATAACCCTTGCCGGCTTGGTCCTCAATGCGCTGCTTCATATCCGATGGATAGACCCCGCCGCCGCGCTGGTTGCGGTTCCTGTTATCTGTCTGGAAGGGAAGAAAGCGTTCGAGGGCAAGGAGTGTTGTTAGCTGCGATGTCTCGCCAAGTCGAGATATTCTCATCGAGCAAGTGTAGCGACCTTCGTTGTGGCAAGCCGGCCAATTTACCAACCGCAGAGTAGGGCAAAATACGCCCAACTCTGCAATGCAATACCGTAAATGTTTGTTTCTTTAGCAAACAATTTGCATGTCTCGTAGGGGCACCCCTCGTGGGTGCCCTCCGACATGGGCACCCACGAGGGGTGCCCCTACGAGACGCGTTGGTTGCGGCTCCGCCGCGCTGCGCTACCCCGCTTGAATCAGGTGGTTTTACTGACAACTGACAACTGCCGACTGACAACTACTCAAAACGCCAGGTAAACGGGGTTCTCAAGAATCTGCTTGAGGGTTTGCAGGAACTTCGCTCCAATGGCGCCGTCCACGACGCGATGATCGCAGGAGAGCGTCAATCGGCAGCGCAGCCCGGCTTCCACGCGTCCATCCACCACCACGGCTTTTTCCGCCACCGCGCCCACGGCCAGGATGGCGCCTTCGGGCGGGTTGATGACGGCGGAAAACTCGTCGATTCCCATCATGCCGAGGTTGGAAATGGAGAACGTGGAGCCCGCATATTCTTCGGGAAGCAGCTTGCGAGTGCGGGCGCGGGCGGCCAAATCCTTGGACTCGGCGGAAATTTCCGCCAGGCTCTTGGCGTCGGCATTGCGGAGCACCGGGGTGATGAGCCCGCCGCCGTCCGTGGCCACGGCCATTCCCAGGTTGATGCGGTTGTAGTAGCGAATCGACTCGCCCTGGAAGGAAGCGTTCACCTCGGGATTCAGGCGCAGGGCGGCAGCGCAGGCTTTCAAAATAATATCGTTGTAGCTGATCTTCAAGGCGGGGTCGAGCAGGCTCACGGATTCGCGCAGTTCCTTCGAGCGCTCCATGTTCACTTCAATGGTGAGGTAGAAATGCGGCACGGGCGCTTTGCTCTGCACCAGGCGCGTGGCAATGGTCTTGCGCATGGAACTGAGCGGCTCGTCGGTGAATTCAGGGCCGGTGGGCGCCGGGGCAGGCCGCCGGAGCAGGACGGGCGCGGGCGGACGCGTGGGCGTGGGGATTCCAACCGCCGCGGGAGGTGGAGCATGGGCCGCGCGGCGTTCCACGTCCTGGCGGATAATCCTTCCGTTGGGGCCTGATCCGGCTATTTCCGCAAGCTCCAGGCCCATATCCTTGGCCATGCGCTTGGCCAGGGGCGATGCCAGGATGCGACCACCGGTTTCAGGAGCGGGGGTGGGGGCCAGGTGCTGGGTGCTGGGGGCAGCCGGGGAAGGAGTTCCCCTGACGGGCGGTGCCGGGGCCTTGGGGCTGACTTCTGCTTTTCCCGCTCCGTCGGGTTTCAAGAAGGACGAAATGTCCTCGTCGGGCTTCGCAATTACCCCCAGCAATTCGCCCACGGGCACACTCTTGCCGGTGGCTACCAAGACCTTGCGGAGGACGCCGGAGCCCATCGCTTCCACTTCCATGTCCACCTTGTCGGTTTCGATTTCGACCACGGCGTCACCGGTGGAAATGGCGTCGCCTTCCTTCTTGAGCCACTTCAGGACCTTGCCCTCCGTCATCGTATCGCTGCCCTTGGGCATCATCACCTTAACGGCCATTGGTAGTCCCCTCGCGCATTTTGGATTTTCGATTTTGGATTGCGGAGGATCAAGCAATCGCGTGGATTGAACTCCCGATCCGCCTATACATCATCCAAAATCCACTGATTGTTGCAGAATTGAGTGACAAAGACCCCCTCACCCCCGCCCCTCTCCCCCAAGGGGGCGAGGGGAGAGTTAGGTTGAGTTTCCGCCCTCGCCCCCTTGGGGGAGAGGGCGGCGCACAGCGCCGGGTGAGGGGGTTCATCCGTCACGGTGTTCTGCAAAACTCAATAAAATCCAAAATCTAGAATTCAGTTTGCTCCCTGCCGGTAGAGCACCCGGTAGACCGCGTCCTTCACCCTTTGCTTGTCGGGCTGCACCAGATGTTCCAGGTTCTTCGCGTAAGGCATGGGAACGTCCAGGCCGGTCACGCGCAGGACGGGGGCATCGAGATAGTCGAAGGCCAGGCGCTGGATGACGTCCACAAATTGCGCTCCCACGCCGCAGTATTCCCAGCCTTCCTCCACAATCACCACGCGATTGGTCTTTTTGACCGAATTCACGATGGCGTCCGTGTCCAGTGGGCGCAGGGTGCGGGGGTCCACCACCTCGGCTTCGATCCCTTCGCTCGCGAGATCGGCCGCCGCATCCAGCGCCACCATCACCATCTTGGAGTGCGCCACGATGGTTACGTCACGGCCGGGCCGCTTGACGTCCGCCACTCCCAGCGGGACCAGGTGCTCACCGTCGGGAACGTCGCCGCGCGTGCCGTAGAGCACCTCCGACTCAATAAATATGACCGGGTTGTTGTCACGAATCGAGGTTTTGAGCAGACCCTTGGCGTCGGCCGGCGTGGCGGGGGTCACAACTTTCAGCCCCGGCACGTGGCAAAACCAGGATTCCAGCGATTGCGAGTGCTGCGCGCCCAGTTGGTGGCCGGCCCCACCCGGTCCACGCACCACCACGGGGATATTGAATTGCCCGCCCGACATGTAGAGCATCTTGGCGGCGCTGTTCACAATCTGGTCGAGCGCCAGCATGGAAAAATTGAAGGTCATCATTTCCACAATCGGCCGCAGTCCGGACATGGCGGCGCCCACGCCCAGGCCAGTGAAGCCCAGCTCGGTGATGGGGGTGTCGAGCACGCGCATGGGCCCAAACTCTTCCAGCATGCCTTTGCTGACTTTGTAAGCGCCGTTGTAGAAGCCTACTTCCTCGCCCATCAGCACAATGTTCTCGTCGCGATGCATTTCCTCGCGCATGGCTTGATTGAGGGCTTCCCGATAGGTCAATATGGACATTAAGTCGCTCCAAACCGGATCTTGGTTAGTGAAATCGTGTTTGCCATTGTGCGGGATGCGCCGGGAATGTCAGGCTTATCCAGCTCGATCTCCACACCCCCCCTGATTTCCCCAATCACAAAATTAAAAAATCGCAAAATTTACTAATCCACGTAGACATCCGTGAAAACTTCCTTGGCGTCGGGTTCCGGGCTGCGTTCCGCAAAGGCCACGGCTTCTTCCACGGTGTCGCGGATTCTCTGGTCGAGTTCGTCGAGGTACGCCTGATCGACCACGCCGACGGCCTCCAGAGCGGCGCTATACTGCTTGATGGGATCGTGCCGGCGCTGCTCTTCCACTTCCGTCTTGGTGCGGTAATGGCCGTGCGAAGGGTCGGACATAGAATGGCCCATGAAGCGATAAGTGCGCGCTTCGATGAGCGTGGGGGCGCTGTTCTTGCGCGCGCGATCCACGGCCTCTTTCAAGGTTTCGCGCACGGCAAGAACATCCATGCCATCCACCCAGGTGCGCGCCATGTTGTAAGCACAAGCCTTCTGCGAAAGCTCGTAGAGTGAAGAAGCGCGTTCAATGGGCGTTCCCATCCCGAAACGGTTGTTCTCACAAATGAAAATCACGGGAAGCTTCCACAGCGCGGCGAGATTCAAGGACTCATGGAACGAACCGATGTTGACGGCTGCTTCCCCGAAAAAGCAGAGGGTCACGCGCGGCTGCTTGAGATACTTGGAGGTAAAGGCCGTGCCCGTTGCCAGGGGAAGTTGTCCGCCGACAATTCCATGGCCGCCCATAAAGCTGCGTCCCTTGTCAAACAGGTGCATGGACCCACCCTTGCCTTTGGAGACTCCGCTTTGCTTGCCGCAGAGTTCCGCCATCACTTCGCCGGGATCCATGCCGCGCACCAGCGCATGACCATGCTCGCGGTAGGAGGTGAAGATGTAATCGTCGGGCTGGGTGGCGGAGAGCGCTCCCACGGCGACCGCTTCCTGCCCGATGTAGAGGTGGCAGAATCCCCCGATTTTTCCCAACGTGTAAAGTTCGGCGGCTTTTTCCTCGAACCGGCGGATCAGGACCATCTGCTCCAGCATGGTCTTCAGCACCGCGGGTTCTTCCAGCCGCGCGCGCTCTTCCATGGTGCCTGCTGACGGCCGGCCAATGCCGCACAAGAGTTCAGTGAAGTTGGCCGTTTCCGTCCCGGCGTTGGACGCTTTCATGGGTACCCTCCTCGGTTCTCCCCTTCATGACGATTTCGAGAAATTATTCCTGCCCGCCGGGAATGAGCGCAGCACCTGATCCCAAAACTGTCATTCGGTCTACATTTAATCTTAATCAGTTTTTGAAATTTGGGAAACCCCAAAGATGAGGCCCAGGCTGATCAAAGCTTGTTTTATGAGGGTTATAAAGAAACTGGATAGTGTCTGAAAAGTGCGTTGATGGGATGACGGGTGCAGACCTCCGCGCGCGGCGGCGATTTGGGGGGCAATACCAAGTGCCCATTTTTAGCTTCGACGGTGGGTTCCGTCTAAGGCGCCTCCTCGATGATTAGAACCTCTTCTTCGGTTAAACCGTACAAATCGAAGACGAGGCGGTCAATTCGGCGGTCGAGGGCGGCGCGCTTGTTTTCGTAAAAACTCTTGTCCTTGTCGGTTTTCGCTTTCGCCAACTTCTTATTCGCCTCCCACATTGCCTTCACCTTCGCCACCACCTCGTCGTACAGCGCCTTGTCCGTTCGCTTCGTCAGGTCGGGCACCCGGATCGGAAACCGCCGGCAGTCTTTGATGAGAATCTTCTGAAACCGCATTTTGAATTCGTCCAGGAATTTCTTTCGATGATAGAAAGTCATCAATCGACTGTTGATGAGGGCGAGTAGAAATTCCGCAGCGTAGCCCGGTTTTGGCAGTAAATTGAAAGCATTCTGGGTGTTGTATAGTTCCTCGTCTGTAAGACCTGCCCAAATTCTCTTGGTCGTCCAATCGATGATTTGCTTAACAAGGATTCGCTTTTGGGTAAAAAACCGCTGTTCTCTCGGCGCGCCTAGCCACGGGCCGTAACTGATCCACTCTCGTTTGTTCCAAACAATCGCATATCGCGTAACGTCGCTACCAGCTAAAAGCTTCTTATACGTCTTGTCTTTTCTGTAGGTGGCGTGGAATACTTGATCGCGAATCTGCTTTTCAGTATGACCCTTGTACTTGTCATAAGGGGTCAATCCCAAGCAAAACTCAGCACAAGAATCGAGAGGTATTGAGTCGCGTTCGCATTTATCGAGGATTGCCTCCTCTTTGCCGACCAAATTTAGTGACCAGACACAGTCACTAGACTTCGCCCAAGTTGTTTGATTAATGTTTGCACGGACATGAGCCGTGCGGGGATCGATTGTCGAAATCCTCTCGTAGCCTGAATAACTCAGGATGGCCGTATCTTCTTCTGAAGATTTGGGCTGTGTTAGAACCAGAATCACCGTATCGACCTTCACATCTCCAGCTGCCATTCCAAAGGATTCGTTTGGGAGACGGACAATCGTATCAACCCAGCAATTGCTGAGTATTTTCTTTCGCAATCCTTGGTATGAGTCTTGTGTAAGGATTGCACTGGGAACAATCATAGAAAAACGAAAAGCAGTTTGTTTGCAGAGCGCCAGCCCTCGTTCAATGAAAGCAGCGAAAAGGTTTATTCGATTATTTGAGGCTGCGTACTTAGAGAACACGTAGCGAACATACGTCTCAGACAAGCTCTTCACATCAACATATGGAGGATTGCCTACTATCGCGTCAAATCCGCCGTTCTGAACGATCTTTGGAAATGCGTCTTCAAAATCCATGGGATTTAGGTTCTTCTCGTCTTCTCCAGCAAATAGTTGGTCATCCAAAACGTCTCTGCCGATAACAGAGTTCCCGCAGACGATGTTCTTGCTCAGGTCGGGAAGCAGCTTCTTCATCTGTGCGGCGTGGGCGAATTCCATCAGGTACTGGTGAGCGCTGGCAGTAGTTTCTTCCTGAAGCAGCTTGAGGTACAGCGACAGTTGGCAGACCTCGACTGCTTGGGCGTCGATGTCAACTCCATAGATGTTGTTAAGGAGGATTTCGCGCTTCTTGCGGAGCGAAAGGTAAAGTTTACCGTCGTGGTTGGTGCAATCTCCTTTGCGGGCCTTATTGGGATTGGCGTTGTAGAAGTGGCCGTGATAAGTCAGCAGCAGGTCGAAAACGCCCAGTAGGAACGAGCCGCTACCGCAAGAAATATCGGCGAAGCGCATCTGAGCAATTTGGTCGGGGGTCTTGCCTGCAATCAATTTGCCGACGGTGTTCTCGACGATGTACTGGACGATGTATTCTGGCGTGTAGTAGACGCCGCGCGCCTCGCGGACCTCGGGCTTGGGCTCGACTGTAACGCGTTTGTCCGTAGCGACGATGACGTTGCCAAGGAAGCGTTCATAGATCGAGCCGAGGATATGGATGGGGATAGCGTTGAAGTCGTAGGGCGAGTTGACGTGGGCGAGGCTCTCGCAGATCTCGCCAAAGGTGGTGTCATCGACGCGGAATTTGTCGCCGTCGAGGATGTCGTGGTGCTTGAAAACGACGCCGTTGTAAATGCCGTCAAGGCGCCGGCTTGCAGCGACAAAATCGTCCCACGCGGTCCCTCTGTCCCCGAAGTTATCGACCAGGTGCTGTGGTTCGATGCCCCTGTCTTCAAGGAAGCGAAGGAAAACAAGGCGGTCGAGGGTGCGCTGGGTAAGTTCGGTAAGGGTTTCACCGTCGAGCTTGGGGTTCTTGCTTTTGAACGTGCGCGCGAGGGCGGTGCGGTACTGGTCGAGTTCTTCGAGGAAAGACTCGTCGATGCTCTGGTAGCCCCCTGGGAACAACCCGTGTTGGACGGCTTTGCCACGCGGCTTGGGCAATTCGCTGGCGCGTTTCTCCAGTGAGCCCTCCGCGACGGCCTCGTGGGAGAAAAGCCAGTAAATCTCGGCGAACTTCTTGGGGTCGCGGTACTCGCTGTAGTGGTACTTGGCAACAAAGCGGTTCAGCACAGTGTCGATGTCGGGCTTGTATCGGCAGTCGAGCACCTGGAATTGGTTAAAGTCCGTGAGCACAGCCAACGGTGTCTGGCTGTTCCAGCCGTATCGTATCGTCTGGAAGTAGTTGTCGGCGGTGGCAATGTCGCCGTGGGGCTTCTTTGCTTCGACGAAAAATCGAACATCGCGGTAGCGTGGGGCTAGGTGGAAGGCGTAATCGGCCCGGCGCTGGCCACCAGCCAAGACGGATGGTTCAACCTTAACTTCCTGTTCGTAGGGGTTGGTTTGTTTGTCATGATTCACGTCCCAACCCAGGGCGATGAAGAACTTGTCGATAAAATCCTTGCGCGCCTCGGCCTCTTGGTAGTCGGCGGATACGTAACGGGCTTCGTTGGCTTGAAAGGTTGCGGCAAGCTTGCGGACCATTTCAAAGGCTTTGTCAAGGGAAGTTGTGACCATGGCCGCAGAGTGTATCAAGAGATTGCAGTGCGGGGCAAGCTTGCCGGGATGCGAAATCGGGCCGCTGTGCCTGGCCTTCGCTCTCGGCGAGCCGGTTCGAGCACACCCAATAAATGCATTTCCGCTTAGTCAGCATTTCAAAATTCAGGGTAATCGGTAGTACACTTGCCGCTATTGTGTGGTCACGATGGAGATGGCGCCAAAGGAGGATATTCCATGCGCATCGATCCGATGCTGGAGTTAGGTTGGATCAATTTGGACACAGATCTAAAGTTAGCCGGACAACTGGCCGCCAAGGCGGAGAGTTATGGGAAAGAGAATCAAAGCCAGTCCGATGCCAAGGCCGTTTTCGTGGAGCCCATCTTGAGGGGACTCGGCTGGGATACTCTGACCACGGAGGAGGTAAGGAGGGAAGGCCAGCGTAATTTTCCCCTCGGTGATTTATGGCTGCTCGTGGAGAACGGCGCGAAGATCGCGGTGATCATCGATGTCAAGCCCATCACCCTGCGCAGCATCCGGGAGAGAGATCGCCGGCAACTGGAAATGGCCGTGCGCACCCTCCTCGAAGCCGAGGAGGATGACCCCGGGAACAATCTCCAATGGCGTCTCGACGACGGCAGCGGCCGGGCCTTCCTGTATGGGATTCTTACCAATGGGCGCAAGTGGGAGATTTATGATTTCGGAGTGCAGAAGGCCGGCCCTGCGGCCCCGCCCCTTGCGCCCACCCTTCTCGCCAAGTTTGATCTTCTAACCCCCAAGGAAGGATGGGGGGAGCTATCCTGCCATATCAGCAAAGACGTGATCGCAAGGAAAGTCGGCGAATTTCTCGGTTCGGGCGGTCGCAAGAATTCAAAAAGCTAGCACTGAGTTGCAGAAATAAGCGCTTTTAAGTATTTGCGGATGGAAGGGCGGGGCTTTACAGGCTGCGGAAAATTCATCCTCACGTGCGCACCGTGATGGCTCAACTTTTCGCAGCCTGGATCACCCGCATCGGTGGGAACGTTTTCCACGATAATCCCGTTTCGGGCAGAATTTTCAATCCGGCTTTTTCAAACACCGCCTGATATTGGTGCGTCCTGATGAAATCCGCAATCACGGCTATTCCACCCGGTTTTAGGACCCGCGCAATCTCCCGGCAAGCCTTATCGCGTCCCTCGCGGGTGGGAATGTTGTGAAGGCAAAGGTTTGACACCACCACATCAAAAGTGTCATCCGCAAACTTCAGGTCGGTGGCATCTCCGTCGAGCACCTCGACCTTTTCCATCACTCCTTCCAATTCCGCGTTGCGCAGGGTCCGCTGTTTATCATTACCCGAGAGATCCTTTTTACTCCACAGATCCACCCCAGTGGCTTTCCCGGTGGTCAATTTCTTCGCGGCGCCGATCAGCAGAAGCCCGGCTCCGGCGCCCACGTCGAGCACGCGCTCATCCCCCCGCCAAGTCGCCATCTCCAGCATGCGATCCCGGTGCCCGAGCTTCCCGAACACCGAATACAGCAGCATCAGCGCGCCGCCCAACAAGCACCCGATGGCAATATTCCGGAACATCGGGCCCAGCAGAAACGTCACGCTGCCCACCTTCACGCTGGCCAGGAAATGGGAGAGTGCCAACGCCCCAAGCCCCGCAATGAACAGGTTCCTGACCACTCCCGGCGCGTCAATTCCATAGTCGGGCCGCTGCTGCACCTTGTTCATCTTGCGGGTCTCCTCAACGATATCGATGGTGAAAAACGGGCTTGGCGGTCTTCACTTAACGCCCAGCACCTCGCGGCGGCCGGAGCGGGTCAGGAAGGTTTTGACGTTTCCGCCGGGAAAAAGGCGTTCCATTTCGCGGTTGGTCAATGCGGGGTAGGGAAAAGGCTTCTGGCTGCGGTCGCTCGAGCCGAGGACGGTGAGGCTTTCAAACCACCAACGGGTTTCGGCGCCCGTCGCCGTGTGCGGTTCGCGCAGGATGGAGAAGAGCACACCGTTCGGCTCAAGGTAGGAATGAAGACGCTCCACCAGGGGAGGCAGCGCCTCGTGGGGGAGCAAATCCAGCAGTCCCCAGCAGCAAATCGCCGAAAGTGATTGCGGCGGGATGGGGGGGATCTGGGCCATGAAATCCTCGACGAGGAAAACCACCGTTTTGCCCTGGCGTGACCAGAAGACGGAATTGCTTTGCTGGGCGGGAGTAATCAGGTCGGAATGATAGACCTTGGCGCCCCGCAACAGCAGGACGTCCAATGTGGATTGACGGAGGGGTCCGCACTCAAAGCAGTGGGGGTGGCGCAGATTTGAGAGGTGTTGCCAAAGCCACTGGAGACCCGGGCTGGTGGCCGGCGAAGCGGCAGGCGTTCTCCCCATTTCATCCTGGCTTTTGATTGGCGCCATCTCAAACTGTACGCTTCGGGCAGCCCTGTTCTTACCGGACCGGGGCGAATTGGGGAGAACCCATTATGGTGGTTTGAGCCCCTGGTGACCGTCTCCCGGTCCCGTGCACTTGCGCCGCCCCGTCAGGATCGCGCCGGTTCCACTTGGCCCCTCGGGATTTGGCTCAACCCGCCGTTCCCAAGCGTCAGGCCTTGAAGTGCTGGGCCGGGGTTGCCCCTGCCGCGGCCCCTGGCCCGTCCTCGCGCGCGATGTCGATACTCCCCTTGAAGTAAGCGCCCTCTTCAATCGCCACCGTGGCGGCCACGAGATCACCTACCACATGCCCCGTGCGCCGGATCTCAATCTTTTCGCGCGCCGTGAGGTTGCCGGTTATCGACCCCAGGATGATGACCTGCCGGGCGTGGATTTCCGCCTTGACGCGCCCTTCCGTCCCCACCGTCAGGCAATGGTCATCAAGATTGATGTTGCCCTCGAATTGCCCATCGATCAGCAGATCCTCGCCTGCAGACAACTCTCCCTTCACCACCACGGTGCGGCCCAAAATGGTGTGCGGGGTTGTCACCGCGGACGGATAGGTCGTTTTCGGTGTCGGTTCGCTCATAAAGGTTTCCACTTCCGTAGGCGCGGGCGGTGCCTCCACTGGACGGATACTGTGAGGTTCCGCCTCCGGCCGAGTTTTTTTCTCCCACCACATAGTAGGGTCAAGGGGTGCTGCCACTCGATCCAAGCTCTTTTTGCGGCCACCCTCCAACGGTCCAAATCTTACACTGGCTGGAGGCAGAATTCAACGGCTGGTAAAAGCAGTGACCAATGATGTGTGGAGAACGGTTATGCAATAGTAAATAGTGAATAGTAACTGGTGAAAGGTAATGGGTGACGAGTGATCAATAGACGAATACGAAGTTGCGTCGGGCTTATGGCTTGCGACTCAGCATTATTCACCATTTACTATTCACTATTTACTATTTTTTTCCGCCCTCCACTTGGGATCACCGCACGTTCCCGGTTCCCTCCAACCGCACGGTGACGATCTGGAACGGCTTGACGGAAAACCGGAAGCCGTGCGCAGAAGTGGCAAGGGCTGATTGCTTTCTTTCCAGGGCATCGCTGCTCCAGGCCGATTTCACATCCAGGCGGGGAGTTTGCACTTCCACCGTATTCGCCTGGCCGCCCACTTCCAGAAAGCGCAGCACCGTTCCGTCCCCATCCTCGGCCATTTTCCAGGTCACCAGGACCACATTGGGCTGGTCAATCTGAAGGAAGCTTCCCGCGGCCGCCTCCAGGGGCCGGGGGGTGGCAAGCGCCTTATCCTGGGGCGTAATCTGGTCGAACTCCGCGGGCGTCATCTCCTCCCAACCGAGGCGGCTGAGGCCGCCGGCTCCAGGTGATGGCCGCTGGTCAGTACGTAACGGAAGGTGAAATCCCCACCCTGCCCCGCCGCGTAGTTGGTGTCCCAGTAGTTTTCCATCACGTAGGAGAAGATAGTGCCGGGGCGCTGGCCGAACTGTTGCGGCCAGGTGGCGCGAAAGATATCCCCCAGGCAGACGAGCGATGCATCCACCGGTACCAGCGCCACTGTCACGCCGCCTTCATCCGCCGCCACCCAGTGCTGCACTGAAAACCATTCCTTTCCCGCGCCCGGCAGTTGGTCGCGGCTGGGGTCTACAAAGCCGTTTTGAATCTCGTACCGGAATTGCGGATGTTCCATGGCGAAGGGAAAAGCGAAGTAAACACCTTCTCTCGTGAAGACCTCGGTCTTGTGCACGCGATTAATGAATTCGATCTTTTTCTGCCCGTTGAACAGAACCATTTCTGTCTCAACTTTGGGCGTGTTCACCCCCTGGCTTTCCAGGCGCGCCACGACGCCAAAAGGCTGATGGGTGACCGACACCAGGCGCCCGCTGCCCGCGCTGTGGATCGTGAATTCCGGGATCGGCATGGCGGAGCTGTAGCGCAGCGCCCGATTCGGCTGCTTGTCTGCCCCCGTGACGTAGAGATACTGGTCGAAGCGATAGGGGCTGGAGGTGTTCACCAGTTCCTTGTTCAGTTCCTTATCGAAAATGCTTTTGATCGCGCCCGTCGCGGCGTCCAGCACCACCCGGTAGAATTGATTTTCCACCGTGCCCTCCGTGCTTCGCGGCGGAGTGGGGAGCGGCTGGGTTGCAGGTTTCAGAGCGTAGGCTTTGTAACCCACCGCGGACACGTCCTCGGCCAGAAAACGGACATGGTGATATTCCGGCCCGGTGGAGAGGACCTCGTACGGCACCGCCTGATGGGTGGTCAAGTCCACGAGTTCGAGCCCATTGTCCAGGTCAAATTCCAACAGGCTGGAACGCTGCCAACTGAGCGGATTGAACACCAGCAGCGTGTTTGGGGGATCGGAGATTTCATCCGCCAAAGCTGCCAGGCTGCGCCACAGCAGGTCGTCAACGTGGTTCTTCGCATTACGCGCGAAGTCCTCCTTGAGGGCCAACTGCCGGACGCTCTCCTGGCTTCGGGGGCTCGTCACGCTGCGGTGATCTCCCCACGTATGCTCGTCGTAGAGAACCATTTCATTCCAGAGTTCTTTGATCTCCGCTGCATCCGGGCGCAGGCGCGGATTGATGAGGCTGCTGAGGGTGGAGAATTTTTCCGCGGCCAGGGCGCGCTGCTCGTTCTCGCGCTCCAGCGCCGCCGAACGAGCGGTGGTGGCGATGCCGTCCTCCCAGTAGGGCCCGCCGTCGCCGCGTACCACGGGGAGGGAATCACCGAACTGCCCGGCGATATAACCGATGGCCTCGGCAAAACCCGAATATTTCAGGCGGGGGTAGGCGTAAACTTTATTCCACTCACCCACAAAGGCCGCTTGTTGCGGGAAGAGGTCCGTGTTCTCAACCTGGGTGCCGTAAATGATGGCGGCGTCCGATTTGTAGTCGGGCCGCGAGTAGATTTGCAGGAAGAGGGGCAAGGAATCGCGCCCCCCCGCAATCGTGGGAGGCAGGCCGAATAGCGTCAGCATCTGATGGTAGTGGCGGGAGTACCACATCAGGATGCGGCCGCCGTCCGGCCCTTCCCACCAGAACGGAGATTTCTCGTGCAGGCGGCCTTGCAGCAGAATCGGCGCGCGATAGTTGTCGCTGCCGGCGGCGAAGTATTTCAGCCCCGCCGCCGCCAGAATCGAGGCGTAGGACCAGGTGTAGGAGGGGACATCGGTGATATTGACATAGTCCGAATCTCCCCCGTGCTGCTGGTTAAACTCAAAGGCCGGATAAAACGAACGGAGCAGCGTCTCGAGGGTGGGAAAGCCGGTGGTCAGGCTGGCCTCGACCGTCGGCACGAAGATTTTCTTGTCCTTCACCGCCTGATAAAGAAGCTGCTTCTGCTCCTCCGTGCGTTCCTTCAGGAACTGCCGCACGCACCAGAATCCATCCGGACTGAAACGGAATTCTGGGTGGTCGTGAATCATCTGGAGGGCTTCATCCAGGCTGCGGCTTTGCGCTTCCGCCACCTTGGCCTGGTAATCGGTGTAACCCACATCCAGATGCGTGTGGGGCACGAGAAAGAAATTCCACTTCTTGGTGGGATCGAGCGTTACGGGAAAATGCCGGATGCGGCTCCCCACGTGAATAGCGACCTCGGCCTTTGTACCCGCAGGGAATTCGGGCACGGCGAACTCCACCACCTCTTCACCGATTTCCCATCGCGCGTCGAGTTTGCCCGTGAATTTCGCATTGCCCAAGGTCAGCACGACGGGACTTCCCGCGGCAGCAGAGTTGTGGCGAACGTGAATTTCCAATAACTCTTCCAACCCATTGCCCTTTTGCACGTAGAAGATGGTGGGCTGCACATCGACGGCGAGTTCGTTCGGCGCATACTTCGCGTCCCCGTCTTGACTGAGCTCGATCGCGTCGTAGAAGATTCCGGAATCCGTGGAGTCATCGCGGACGCTGGAATCGTCAAGGGCCGTCAAAACCACCTCGTTGGTTCCCTGCATCAGGAAGCCTGCGGGGAACTCAGCCGTAATCGTGTCGGCGGAGTAGTACGGCAGGAAGACGCTGGCATAATCGCCCGCACTGTAATCGAGCACGGGGTGCTGGGTGAACAGCGCGCGATGCCCGTTAATCGCCACTTCCAGGCGAGACACGAGAGGCCTTTCCACGAGCAATGCCACTTTCAGCGTGTACACACCATGCGGCGTGGACGGCAGATCAAACCGGATGGTGCAAGGATGGGGCTGGAAGCCTGCCAAGCCGTTTGCCGAACCCGGCTGAAAACGGGGCCACTCGGATGCCTGGCTCTTGCCGATGACATAAACCACCGGGTGAGGGGTGTAAGGCTTGGGTGTCGGCACAACGCTCTGATCGAATTCCAAAGACGACTTGTCAAATTTGCCAATCTGCCAGAGCACCTGGGATGCGGCTTTAGTGCACTGGACAAAACTCAGGGTGGCCGCCACCACCAGAAGCGTCGGCAGGAGTTGCAATCGGGCAAAATTTTTCATGGTCTTCCCTCGGTTGAGCGGGTTGTGTGGCGCAAGAATCGAGCACGTGGAGTCGGTCTGCTGTCAATCTGCGAGAACGATCAACCTAAAGTGACATTCCGGCCGCGCCAGAGACAGCATCTAACCGAATTTTCCTTCCTGGCAATTCGGTAGGCGAGAATATACCCACTCACGGGCCTTTTCCAGCACAATGCGAGCACACGGATGACCAGAGGGCGAGGAACTTCGGGTTCGCACAAACCGGTGAAGTGGCTAACAAGAGGTCATGGATGATTGATTGCTTGGAGGGTGATATAATTCAGCCATGCTGGTCGATACCCGCCTGACCTACGACGATTATTGCCTCCTGCCCAACAACGGCAGGCGATATGAGATTATCGATGGAGAACTGTTTGTGACCCCTTCACCTCGCCGCGCCCACCAAAGAGTGATATCCCAACTTTCGCGTGTTCTGGGCAATTTTGTGGAGGAAAGGGGCTGTGGTGAAGTCTACGTTGCCCCCTTCGACGTAGTCTTCTCTCTCCATGATGTCGTCGAACCGGATATTCTGTATGTCTCGAAGGAGCGCGCCTCGGTGCTGACGGAGAAGAACGTCCAGGGTGCTCCCGACCTGGTGGTGGAAGTGCTGTCAATAGCGACGGCGGAAATCGATCGCACCACCAAGCTGAAGCTTTACGCGCGATATGGAGTGCAGGAATACTGGTTGATCGATCCGGATGAGGGTACTGCGCAAGTCTATCGGCGCAAGGGCCGAGGCTTCGCGCGGGTGGCAAACCTTCAGCCCGACGACTCACTCACCACCCCCTTGCTCCCCGGCTTTTCCGTCCCTTTGCGCAAACTGACCGAGTAAAGCCCCGACCCGCCGAAATGGATTACCACTGACCGGCTACCCGCTCCCCAAGGCAGGAGTCTGCGCCAGCCTGGGGGATGCCAGACGTAATACACACAGAGTTTTCCTACAGCTTTTTGGCTTGTGCTTCGAGATTTCGCATTTGTCCTTCGAGGTCCTTGATGCGGTCCATCAGTTTTTCGACCTGTCTGGTGCATGCGTCGAACTCAATGTAGAACGCTACGAATATCAGAGTTGCCAGCGGTTCCTTCCACGGGATTTGCAACCACCTGCTTCCTAAAACCACACCCAATATCAGTATAAACGCCACCAGTGCTGTCCACGGCCCGTGATCCATTATGGGATCCCCTTCGTACCATCGAGAACGCGGCATCTCCACCTCCATGCAAAACCGGTTTACGATGCGCGACAGGATACACGAAAAACGGAAATAGCTATCGCTTTTCGTGTTACCCTGCGAAATGAGGGTATATGTACGTTATGATTTCACTGCCGTCAAAGTGTGGCAGCCGGTTCGAGGCCCACGTTGCGCCCAGTAAGGGAACCTATGGTGGCGACTATTCCACTCACTGTCCCGACTGCGGCGAGCGCTTAGCGCTGCCGTACCGATTGCTCGAACCGCTGCTAAAACTGAAGCATTGAAGCTCGGGTTCGAGCTTCACTCCGGCTTCGGCGCTTCGACCACGAAGTGAACTGCTACCGTGCGCTTGCAGCTCTGGCACTCATAGGTGAGTACCATCACTCTATTCGTAGGCAGACCGCTCTCACCCGACGCCTTCACAACCTTCATCCAGCCGAGGTCTGAGTTTTCACATTGGCAAATCAGCAAAACGCTCGTCTTTATCGCTTCCGGCCCAAAGAAAGTCTCGTCACCAGCCTCGTTCGCCATGATACCTCCTCAAGTTCCCCTATCCACACCTCGCCCTGAATTTCTGCGCCAGTATGCTTGAATTGATTCAAGGGTATCACACGATCTCTGCGTTTCCCGCCCCCTCTACCAAGCAAGCCCGGATGAAACGGCGGGCTGGCGCAGACACCCGACTTTTGGTGTCTGCGATCCCGAAGGGACGATCTCTTCCCGTATCGTGCCGCCCAGAGTATACTCTTCTGCGCCATGCCTATATACCACCGGGTTTACACTCCCGGTCATCTGCCATTCATCACCGCCAGCACTTATCGCCGCCCGCCCCTTTTTTCCCTCCGAGCGTTTTCGCCGCTGCTTTGTCCAGAGATTTCGCGAGTTGCGCTAGCCGGCGAACCAAGGCTGCCCAAATTAGGGAATTGGCGGCTAAAGATGGATGGCGAAGGAGTCTTTTTGCCCATCGCACGTCCCTCGGCGAGGCAGGAAAGTTAAGCTGGAGATGGCGGCTGCTCAAGTGAGGTAAAAAATGTTCCAGAGGTGTAGGAATTCACCCCGAAGCCGGGAAAGCGACATTTTGACGCCCGCCCGGCTCGGGCTTAATCGGCATAACACGGCAAAACACTGCGAGGTCATCTTTCGCCGGGCCGAAAAGCCGATCATACGATCTGGAGCGGTGGGTCTGTGACATGGAATCGGGAGTTAATCGACAGCAGCGGGAATCACCAGGCAGCCCGCTTACTCGGCTTGGTAAACAATCTTCCCGCCGACGATGGTCATGACCACGTGCGCGTCCTTGATCCTGGCAGGGGGGATGGTGAAGAGGTCGTCGGAGAGCACCACGACGTCGCCGAGTTTCCCTGGCGTGATGCTGCCTTTGTCATTTTCCTCGAAGGCCGCGTAGGCAGAGCCCATGGTGTAAGCGCGCAAAGCTTCTTCCACGGTAAGGCGCTGTTCGGGGAACCACCCTTCCGGGTGTTTGCCATCTAGTGTCGCCCGCGTGACGGCGGCGTAGATACCCAGAATCGGGCTCAAGGGCGCCACCGGCCAATCGGAGCCAAAGGCCAGGGGAGCGCCCGCGTCCAGCATGGAGCGCCATGCGTAACTCCAGCGCGCGCGCTCGTGCCCCAGGCGTTTTTCCGCCCACCGGCCGTCGTCAATGGCGTGATAAGGTTGCATGCTGGCAACGATGCCCATCCCGCCAAAGCGCGCAAAGTCCTGCGGCCGCATATGCTGGGCGTGCTCGATGCGAAAGCGATGGGCGGCGGGGTTGGAACCTCCCAGGCGCGCGTATAGGTCGAGAATCTCCGCAATGGCGCGATCCCCGATGGCGTGCGTGCAGATTTGGAGTTGCGCCGCATCCGCGCCACTTGCGAGCGTTTCCATCCGGGAGGGTGGATTCATCAGCGGAAGGGGAATGCCGCGATTGGCCGGGTCGTCCGAGAAAGGCTCAAACATCCAGGCGGTGGCTGAGCCCAGGGAGCCGTCGGCGAAGGCTTTTACACTGCCCAGCTTGATGAAATCGTCGCCCATATCGCGCGTCAAACCCGCGTCGCGCAGCTTTTCCCAATGCGTGATGGGGATGATTTCATACATGCGGCAGGTCAGCAAGCCCTCCAACTCGGCGCGGCGTAAGAGTTGAATCTCCCGCGTAAAACTGCCGTTCCATGAATTCGTATCGACGGTGATGGAGTGGACGGAAGTCAGGCCGACGCGCGCGGCTTCCGCCAGGGCGGCGTGTAAAGCTTCCATCATTTCGGCCTCCGAGGGCGGCGGAATGACCCGCGCGATTAAACTTTGCGCGACATCTTTGAAAATTCCGGTGGGCTCGCCCGCCCCGTCGCGCACGATGACGCCGCCCACGGGGTCTGGCGTGTCACGCGTTACTCCGGCCAGCTCGAGGGCCAGGGAATTCACCAGCACTGCGTGCCCGTCGTAGCGGCTGAGAAAGACGGGATGGTTTTCGGTGACCGCATCAATCATCTGGCGGGTGGGCAGCCGGGCGGGCGTCCAGGCCTGCTCGTCCCAATCTCCGCCTTGCAGCCAGCGTCCGGGCGCGAGGGTCTTGGCCTTATCGGCGATGCGCCGCGTGAACTCTTCCTCACTGCGCGCGTCCTTCAGATCGACGGAGAGAAGCTGGAAACCGCCGGAAATGAAGTGCGCGTGGCTGTCAATCAGGCCGGGCACGGCCAGGCGGCCCTTGAGGTCAATGACCTTGGAATTCGCGCCAATGTAGGATTTGATTTCGGCGTCGCTGCCCACCGCGAGGATGCGCCAATTGGCGATCGCCACGGCTTCGGCAAACTTCGCGGCCGGGTGATTGGCGGCTCCCATTGAGGAAGGCTCTCCCGTCCAAATTTTCCCGTGCAGCAGGATTAAATCCGCCCCCCGCACAGTCTCCCGACCCGACTGCGAGGAAGGCAGTCCCCCGCCAGTTGTTGGTAATGACATGAATATCCCCACGACGAAGATGATGGCGGCTATCCGCAAGAAAACCACTCCATTAATCGGCATTGCTTCGCCAAAGCCGGAACGCTGGCGATCGGTTCGCCCAGAATTATTTCGGATTGGGTTGGGAAAGGCAATCGGGAAGTGGGCGCGCATACCGCTGAGGCTTGAAAACCGGCGTTAGATTTTCCGGGCGCCATTCAGCTTGCTGAGATTTCGGTCGAACGTGCCCAGGGGGAGATGTCCTGCCTTCCTCGCGAGTTCAAGCAGGAGGCAGTCCGAAAAACCCACGCTGGGCCGTTCCCGAAATCGCACGAGAGCCGCCGCGACTACGTCCGAGTCTTGTAATGTCAAGTCCTTGTGGTTGAGAAGGATTTCAACAGCGGAGGCAATCTCAGCGGGGCCGCGGTCGTAGACGAACGAAAGAACCCAAAGAGCCTCGGCGAGCGCCAAGGTCGAAACCCATACGCCATCCTCCACCCATCGTCGGGCGGCTGCCACTTGCACGGCGTCGTCTTGCGCGAGGAGCCGGACCAGGACATTGGTATCAACGGCGCGCATGGCGCTCCACAATGTATTGCCGGATACCTTGCTTCAACTCGGCGAGGGTACGAGGCCTGGGGGGCTGGTCGGGGAAAAGGGCGGAGTGAACATCCTCCCAATTGTACTGCCCCGACCGCCGCACCACGATTTTTCTGCCCTCTTTGTGCCACTCGAGGACTGACCCCGGACCCACGCCCAATCGACGGCGCACCTCGGCCGGCACTGAGACTTGCCCCTGCGCAGTGACCTTTGAACGAGCCATTGTCATGGCATCATATTACCACGGTAATGGACCCGCGTGCCAGCCTTGTGTGCGGGTCACAAAGCGGAGGCACCAGCCCAATGGATGGCGGCATGGAAGGCCGCAGGGCCTGAGAGCGGGTCCTGCGCTACCGGTTACCGCTTCTTGGAGTTGGCGGATTTCAGGATTTTTTTGGTAGTTTCGGCAATCAGGTCGCCCATCTTGGTGGTGGAGGTAGGACGCGCCTTGCCGGGGAGTTCGGCGGTGCGCACCCCGCGCTTCAGGATGCGTTCAATGGCCTGCTCGATGGCGAGCGCCGCGGTTTCCATGCGCAGGGAGTAGCGCAGCATGAGGGCGGCGGAGGCGATGGCGGCAAGCGGATTGGCTTTATTGCGCCCGGCAATGTCGGGGGCCGAGCCATGGACCGGCTCATAGAGGGCGGAATGCTCGCCCATGCTGGCGGAGGGCAGCAGGCCAATAGAGCCCGTCAGCATGGCGGCCTCGTCACTCAGAATGTCGCCAAACATGTTGTTGGTCAGCACCACGTCAAAGCTGGTGGGCTTGTCGATTAACTGCATCGCGCAGTTATCCACGTAAAGATGATTCAGTTCGACGTCGGTGTAGGATTGGCCGATGCGCGTCACCACCTCGCGCCACAGGCGGGAGGATTCCAGCACGTTGGCTTTGTCAACCGAGGTCACTTTGCGGCGGCGGAGCCGCGCCAATTGGAATGCCCGGTGCGCCACCCGCTCCACTTCGTGCTCGCGATAGACTTCCGTGTTGACGCCGAAGCGCTCGCCGTTCTTGGTGAAAATGCCGCGCGGATTGCCAAAATAAATTCCGCCCATTAACTCGCGCACTATGACCAGGTCAGTTCCCCGCACGCGATCGGGCTTGAGCGCCGACATGTTGACCAGCGCGTCGAGCACTTTGGCAGGCCGCAAATTCACGTAAAGGCCCAGACGCTGCCGGATTTGCAGAAGGCCTTGCTCCGGACGCAGTTCCGGCCGCTTGGTGTCCCATTGTGGACCGCCCACGGCGCCGAGCAGCACGGCATGCGCGTTGTTGCAAATGGAGATGGTTTCAGCAGGGAGTGGAGAAGCGGTCTGGTCAAGTGCGCAACCACCAATGAGTCCGCTTTGGAAACGAAAAGTCGGGCCGTTGATTTCCTCAATAGACTTAAGTACTTTCACGGCTTCCGCCGTGACCTCGGGCCCAATCCCGTCCCCCGCCAGCACCGCGATCCGGTATAAGCTCTGCATATCGTTCATTATCTATATCTTACAGGATTAGGATACTAAATTGCAACAATTATTAGGAAGGGTGACAGCATCCGGGGCACACGAGTACCCGCCGAATTATCAATGCAAGTCCTCTTTTTTCTGCATTTTAGGTGATGGCAGCGCCAATCGATGGGGGACGTTCAAAACGGAATTCTCTGTGGCTAGGGGGGAGCGCCGATCTCTTCACTATTGCATTTTGCTTTTTGCGGTTTGCCTTTTGTCCTGCTTTTCACCCCCGCCTCAGTACCCTCCCGGGAAGAGCCGGTCCGTGGCTTCGTTCTTATGGACGGAACCGGTGCCCACGGCGGCGGCGGCATCCACGCGTTTCAGTTCGTATGCCGCTTTGTTGGCGGCCTGCAAGTAGGAGCGCGCCGCGGCCTCGACGACGCTGTGGCTGGTGCACTTTCCCGCGAACTCACGCCCTTCGAATCGCGCGCGGATGTGCACATCCGCCACGCCGTCCGTCCCGGGGCCCACGGTATGAACGGAGAAATCAGAAATAGTTCCCGGCATGCCGGTAATGCGGTCGATGGCGCGGAAGGCCGCATCGCATGGACCATCCCCGGTGGCCGAGTCGTGAAATATTTCGCCGTCCTTTTCCAATTCCACGGTGGCGGTGGAGCGACCTTCGTTCGAGGAAACACTCTGGAAAAGTTTAAGGGAGAACATTTCGGGGAGATGCTCGAATCCCTCATTGACGATCGCCAGCAAATCCTCGTCGTAAATGCTCTTCTTGCGGTCCGCCAGTTGGGTGAAGAGCAGATAGGCGCGTTCCAGTTCGGGCTTGGTCAATTGATAACCGAGTTCTTCGTAGCGCTTCACCAGCGCATGCCGGCCGGAGTGTTTCCCCAGCACGATGGAGTTGGACGGCATGCCCACCGTTTGTGGCGTAATGATTTCGTAGGTGATGGCGTTCTTGAGGACGCCATCCTGGTGGATGCCCGCTTCGTGGGCGAAGGCGTTGCGGCCCACGATGGCCTTGTTGCGCTGCACCGCCATGCCGGTCAAGCGGGTCAAAAGCAGGCTGGAGGCGTAAAGCTCTTCGCTGTGAATGTCGGTAAAGACGGGCAGCGAATCGCGCCGCACATGGAGGATCATGGCCAATTCTTCCAGGGCGGCGTTGCCGGCGCGTTCGCCGATGCCATTAATGGTGACTTCCACCTGGCGCGCGCCGCCGCGGATTCCCGCCAGCGTATTGGCCACCGCCATTCCCAGGTCGTCGTGCGTATGGGTGCTCAGAATCACCTTGTCCATGCCCGGCACGCGCGTCTTGACGTCGCGGAACATCTGTTCGTAATCCGGCTCCAGGCAGAATCCCACTGTGTCCGGAAGGTTCAGAACCGTGGCGCCGGCTTCCACCGCGGCGTGGCAGCACTCGATGAGGTAGCTGCGGTCGGTGCGGCCCGCGTCCTCGGGAGAGAATTCCACGTCCTGGCACATCGACTTGGCGTGCGCCACCGCCCAACTGATCATCTTCAGGATTTCCTCGCGCGTCTTGTGCAGCTTGTATTGAAGATGAATGTCGGAAGTGGCGAGAAAGGTGTGGATGCGCGGCCGCGCGGCGTCCTTCAATGCTTCCCAGGCGCGGTCAATGTCAAGCCCATTGGCGCGCGCCAGGGCGGCAATGATGGGCCGCCGGATTTCCGCCGCGATGGCCTTCACGGCTTCAAAATCCCCGTGCGAGGCGATGGGGAATCCGCCTTCCAGGATGTCCACGCCCAGGCGATCGAGCTGGCGTGCCATCTCCAGTTTCTCCGGCAGGTTCATGCTACAGCCCGGGGATTGCTCGCCGTCGCGCAGCGTGGTGTCAAAGATGTAAACCTTTTCCGGCATTTTCCCTCCTGAGTGCAGGGGGTGACGGCAAAAAAAAGATGACCTGACCGTGTTTTGCCGTAACACACCGCAATTTCCGCATTGTCCGACCAGTCGGTAGGCCGCGTCAAGTTCAAAATTTTGCGTTAACGTAACCGCTCCCGGATGAGCAGAAAGGATGAACATGTACACGCTCGCCGTTTCGTTCCAATCGCGCATATAATATCCGGCTTGGATTTCACTCGGTACGGTCAATCAGTGACTAGCCACTAACCACTAGCCACTGCTTTTAAAAGGAGACGCCTTCATGTTTAAGCTTGTGTTGTTGCGGCACGGCGAAAGTATCTGGAACAAGGAGAATCTTTTCACCGGTTGGACGGATGTGGGGCTGAGCGAAAAGGGCCTTCAGGAGGCCATCGAGGGGGGCCGCCAGCTTCGCCAGGACGGGTTTGTCTTCGACGTCGCCTATACCTCGGTGCTGAAGCGCGCCATCAAGACCCTCTGGGTGGCGCTGGAAGAAATGGATCAGATGTATATTCCCATCCACAACACGTGGCGCCTGAACGAGCGGCACTACGGGGCGCTGCAAGGATTGAACAAGGCGCAAACCGCGGAGAAGTACGGCGAGGCGCAGGTAAAAATCTGGCGGCGCAGTTATGACATCCAGCCGCCCCCGCTCACGCCTGACGACGACCGCTACCCGGGCAAGGACCCCCGCTACGCGGGCATGAGCGCCGCGGATCTGCCGCTCGCCGAGTGCCTGAAGGACACGGTGGCGCGCACCCTGCCCTACTGGCATGACACCATCGCCCCCGTGGTGAGGTCCGGAAAGCGCGTCATCATCGCCGCCCACGGCAACAGCCTGCGCGGGCTGGTGAAGTACCTGGATAACGTCTCGGAAGCGGACATCATCGGACTGAACATCCCCACCGGAATTCCCCTGGTCTACGAGCTGGACGATGACCTCAAGCCTCTGCGCCATTACTACCTGGGCGACCCGGAGGCCGTGGCCCGCGCCGCCCAAGCCGTGGCCGACCAGGCCAAGCGCAAGGGGTGATGCAGTTCTCGCCCGTCGCCAGATTGAGGACATTATGGCTCCACGCAAGCGAGAAGTCCGCAGTTGCGGTTCTTCGGTGGGATTCGTGTGCCTGTTACTTTTAGGCGTGGAGTTGCTGCACGCTCCGTTCGCAATGGCGGCAGGGAAAAGAGCGAAGGACGCCAAGCAACTCGAACACTTCTACATTGTTAGAATGTATTGGTCGGACAATCTCCTTGATTGGCGTAATTACATCACTGACGTTCGGCCGGAGGGCGGGAACGTTACAATAACGTACATTCGAATTGCTCTTGCGGACTTGGATTGCCCTGATTATGTGAGCGTCAAGGCAATTGAGACGCAAGTTGCCCACACCAACATCCACAAGCTTACGGGCCACCTCAACTTATGTTCGCTCAGGGAAAAAGACGTCGATTCAGCGCTTGCCCGCGCCAAGACTGAGGGAAACCGTTCTGACAGTTCACAGTTTGGAATCGTCGCTCAGTGCGGCGAAACCGAAAAGCTTTTTCACTTGCCCTTTCCCGCCGACGTGAAAATGGAGACGTTGAAGGCTCACGACCCCCAAGTTGCAGCCCTGTACGACCTGGCATGGGACGTAGCACACCGAGCTTTCGGCGAGAGGCTTGATTTTTATGGTCTTCCGCCCGACGAAGATCTCCAGCGGCGGCGCCTGGGAAACACATTTGTGCCGAAGCTGCGCGCGGGCTGGTATGACCTGGGTTTTGGGAACACGGAGGCGAGGCAGGACTGCGTCGGAAAGCTGCACTGTGATTTGGGATTCATGCGCAAGGACCTTACGAACTATGTGGGACCTGACGTTAAGATCTCCGAGGCGGTCGGAGTTCTACTTGATCAAGATAAATATCCCTTGACCAAGTACGCGCCCGCCAGGTATCCCCGGCTGGCAATCATGGCGCGAATCTCGGGGCGCGTCACCTTGGATATAACCGTAAATAACGCAAACGGCTCTGTGACGCAGGTGCATGGGACCTCCGGGCACCCGCTGTTGATGAAAGCCGCGGAGGAGGCCGCCGGCCAATGGAAGTTTCGACCCTCCGGACCTGAGCCCGCTCAGCAATTCAGTACCGTTTTGCATTTTGAGCTTGTGTGCACCGACGCCCCGGCGAAGTAGGTCAACAGTTTCCCGCAGGAGGAAGGGCGCGGGGTGAGGGGGATTAGGCCGTGGGCATTGCGCTTAGCAGAGGGAATCACCGCGGCGGAAATCTACCCTTTGGCATTGCGGTTGCTCGGGAAAATTCCGGATTCCGCATTCCGGATTCCGCATTCCGAATTCCGGACCCGAAATTCATGTGGGCGGACCAATACCACGGATTTAGCGAAGTGGTCCATCCAGGGGAAACCCGAGGAGAACATCATGAAATACCAGCGCTTCGAGGAATTGCCCGTTTGGCAGGCGGCGATTGACCTTGCCGTTCATACCTACGAGCTGACCGAGGCGCCGGAATTCAAGGGGCGTTACAGCTTGCGGGATCAGGTTGAGCGGGCGGCGGTTTCGGTTTCCAATAACATCGCGGAAGGATTTGATCGAGGCACGAATCCCGATTTGCTCACATTTCTTTATATTGCCCGTGGTTCAACAGCGGAAGCCCGCTCGATGTTGTGCATGCTGGAGAAGATGACGGCCTTCCGGCATCAGGAATCCGGCATTCGGATTTTAAAGCAGCAAACGGAAAGCATATCGAAGCAGCTCGGAGCTTGGATTCAGTCCCTCTTGAATTCGGGGATGAAGGGTCAGCGGTACGTCACGGACAAGGTCCGCACTGCCGACCAGAGGAAGATTGAGCGCGACGAGTTCCTGAAAAGGCTGGAACGAATTCGCCAGGGTGGCGATGCCAACGGCAACGAGGCATGACCTGGCGGCGGGAGCGGCGCGCTCGGGTGAATTTCCGGTGCGGGGGCAATTATCCCTGAGGTGATAGAAGATGCCCAAACCGCCCCGATCAAGTTTGTGGGGAGCTTCAATTCATCTTGACGCGTTTGGCGTTGTCGGGGGCATTCAACTCAAAGGTGGATGCGGGCAGGAGGCGATTGACTTTCACCCCGGAGTAAGTGGCGATGAGGTAATCGCCGCCGGCTTCAAAGAATTTCTGCTGGGTGGGCAGCCAGGATTCTTCGCTGACCCAGATTTGAATTTTGGAGATCGGCGCGGAGACGCTTCCCTTGCGAGGGATAAGCTCCAGCAAGGCGGTGGTATCGTCTGCCAAGTCCTCCTCGCGGAGGTAATTCACGACGTAGGTTTTCTTCAACTCATTCGTATCCGTACCGAAGCCCAGCAGGAAGAATTGCTGCAACAGATCGCTTTTTTGTTCCAGATTGTATTCCTGAATCTGGTTGATCTTGGGAAGGAAGATTTCTCCCCGGCTCTTTTTGAAGATGATGATCTTGCTTTCGGGTTTTTGCATCTCGATGCGAATTTCCGGGGTCTTGCCGTGGCGGTAGAAGAGTTGACCCGATTCCGTTGACTTGTCATCAACCAGCACGGTGACCTTGGTGTAATCCAGATTTGCGGATAAGGTTTTAAGCTCTTTTGACGCCTTATTCATTTGGAAAAGAACTTCGGTGACCGTGAGGTCGGCGTGGTGTTTGCCTTTGCGGGCGCTCGCGGGCGGGGCCAGCGCCGCCGCCAGGGCGCCCGCCAGCAGCACACGCATCGCGATTTTAAAAGCATTGCGCATGAGATCCGAAACCTGTTTCAGCCCCCCGGCAGCGTAACCACGTCCTGCCGCGGCTAAGCTACTCCTCCACCATCACAGTATAGCCCAGAATGACCTGATGGCGGTCCCGATAAGGGTCGATGGATTTTACGGTGAAGGGCTGGTGAAGATGCTCCTTAAGGATAAGGGGGATGGCGTCCTCAGGTTTTTCATGGAGCGAATCCACGAGTCGAGCATCCACCAGGTACCGCGCTTCCTTGTTAACCCGGCCCATTTCGACGATGCCCTGCTGATGGCGCAAGTCCGACAATTGCAAGGTGGGGCGATCGTTGAACCAGGCGCGCGGGGAGAGGAAGATGAAGGCCAGGATGGCAATACAAATCAGGTCATACTGCCAACTGCCGCGTTCGTAAGCCCAAAAGATGCTGCGGGTGACCACGAGTTTGGCGCCCGCCCACGCTCGCCGCAGGAAGGACGGCCGCGGGTGGGGAGGGGCGGTTGAAGAAGCGGGTTGGCAGGCATCGGTGGTCTGGGACATAAGTCGCAGCTTGGAAAAATAGCAGATTTGCGGGAAGAATCAATCGGAAATAATGCGCCCGTCCCGCATGCGGATGATCCGGTCGGCGACGCCGGCGGCCTCGGGGTTGTGAGTGATCATCAGGATGGTCTGGCGGAAGGTCCGGTTGAGTTCGCGCATCATGTCGAGCACCGCCTGGGAATTCTCGGTGTCCAGGTTGCCGGTAGGCTCATCGGCCAGCAGGATTTTGGGTTCGCAAATAATGGCGCGGGCAATCGCCACGCGCTGCTGCTCGCCGCCGGAGAGCGCATAGGGGCGGTGGCGCAGCTTATTTTCAATTCCCAGCAATCGGGTGATGACTTCAAAACGATGGGGGTTGAAGCCGTTGCCCTGAATGTGCTGGGCGATGGCAATGTTGTCACGCGCCGAAAGGGTGGGCAGCAGGTTGAAGCGCTGGAAGACGAACCCAATCTTATGGCGGCGGAAGCGCGTGCGGTCAGAATCCGACATGAGCCGAAAGTCGTTGCCATCCACGCACACCTGACCGTCCGTAGGGCCGGTTAAGCCACCCAGGATGTGCAGCAAGGTGGATTTGCCGCATCCCGAGGGGCCGACGACGGCTACGAACTCGCCTTCCTGCACGACCAGGTCAACGCCGCGCAGCGCCGGCACGTCAACCTTGCCGATGCGATAGGTCTTTTTCAGCGTCTTGGTAAGAATAATGGGTTCCACGTAATCCTTGCGTTTCTCGGCGGCTGGCTGCGGCGCATGGTAAATTACCGAAGATACGGACACTCAAGCCTCTTCCATGGCAGACGTAGCCCGGGCCGGGCCAGTTACTCGTACGCGAGGGCATCCACCGGGTCAAGCCGCGCAGCCCTGAGAGCCGGATAAAAAGCTCCCACCATGCTCCCTATCAATGCCAGGGCGGCGGCGTAGAGCCTCCAGTCCCAGGTCATTTCAACAGAAAGCGTGGGGAAGAGTGTTAAAAGCACTTTGCGCATAATCACCGACCCGATGAAGCCGGAAATGATGCCCACCGCGGTCAGGAGCGTTGCTTCTCTCATGATGACGGAAATGATGTACGTTTTCGATGCTCCCAGCGATTTTAAAATGCCGATCTCGCGCGTGCGCTCGGTGATAGTAGTGTACATCGAAAGAAAAATCACCAGAAACCCGATCCCCACCGCGAGGCCAATCATAACAGTAATAAAGTAATTCAGGCCGGGAAGATTGTTGGAGGTCATCAGCTCCATGTACTGTTTGATGGGCATGATTGTATAAGTGGGCAACAAAGTTCGGATGGCATCCGCGGTCTGCTCGGTGTAAGCGGGGTCGGTGCACTTGACAAAAAACGTCGTGGCTTTGTCAGGTTCACCCATCAGGTCCTGGAGCGTGGCGAGGGGGATGAAACGGCGCGCGCCTTTGCCGTGCTCGACGATTCCGGCGATGCGGAAATCATGGTTCAGCAGGTTGATGGTTTGTCCCACTTTGGAGTGATGAGAATGGGCGTAAATATCGTCCACCAGGATGTCGTACGGCCCCTCGAACGGTCCGCCCGAGTGATAGACAAAACCACCGGAGACGGCATTAAAACTCGGAAGGTCGATGCCATAAATCAGGTCCAGCGATCCCACCGAATTGACGTGGACAAAGGTGGGCGCCACGGCCAACACGCGCGGCAATTCCCTCAGGCGATCGCCGATCTTGACCGTCATGGGGCCTTCCGACATACCGATCAGGAAGGAAGAACCGGGCGGCCGCACCAGGATATCGGCGCCCACGCCCTCCACGCGCTTGGCGCTATCGTTCACCAGCCCGTGGCAAAGGCCCACCACCATGATGACCATGGCGACTTCAATCGCCACGGCCAGCACGCTGACGATGGTGCGGATGGGCCGGTGCAGCACATTGGCAACGATCAGCTTATTTACCAATTGGCTTTTCCTCTGGAGGGGTCGCGCTCAAGTCGATTAATTCCGCCCCCTCCGGCTTCTTCAGGTCGAATTTTTCCGGGGGGATCGGTTGGTTGAACACGGCCTTCTCAATGGTGATGGTTACTTCGTAATCGTCTTCGGGCCGGCTCAATTCGATGTGCGTGGGGTAGTGGATGCCGCTGAAATCCTGGTAGGTGGAGTACTGGACATCCTCCGTACAACTGCCGTCCGGGTCGTAGAATTGAACCCGCGCCACCTCCAGGTCCGTGCGGTCAAACCATACCTTGCGTTTAAGGATCACATGCCGGTCGCCCTGCGACTCAACAATATTCACCACGTAAAAGCGTTTGGCCTCCGCGCGGCGGTCGACTTTTTCCCGGAACGCGGTCTCCCGTTCGGCATCGAGCGGAGGAACAATCAGCGCCTGTAAAATGTGCTGTGGCCGAAGATTTTCGAGCGCGTTCTTGGCGGGATGCTGGTACGTGGTCTTGCCGATAATGAATTTTTGCTTGAGAGGGACCGACAAGCGGAACTCCTCTCCGTCCGAGACCATGTCAAAGATAGTTGTGCGGACCACGGGCGCCTGCCCCAACATGCGAAGCTTGGAGGGCTTATCCAGCAGGATGAACCCCTTTACATCGTGGTATTCCTTGATAACACCGGAGTAGACCGACCCCGCCGTAGGTTCCAGGTCGACCGTAGCCGTAAGGGTGTGAATGGCATCGCTCCAAGCGTTGGTTTTGGCCACTAATTCTGCGAGATTCGCATCGAGCGCGGGGGGAACTTGGGCCGGGGCGTGAACGTGCGTGACCTTCGACACCGCACACCCGGATGCGGCCAGGAGCAGAGCGGCACAACCTAACCCGAGAAATACTTTTGCTGATTCAATAAATGCGATTCGCAAGATACCAACCTACCAATCTAACAGACCGCACGAATTGTGTCAATCCGCTCAGAGTATCCCCGATCCGCCGATAAGGGGCGGCTTGGGCAGGCTGAGCCGGGGTGCAGTGATGGCGCCGCCTGTAGACATGGGCGACGGGCTTGGGGGGAAGAAGCGAAAGGTTGTAAGATTTTTCACCCCCAGGGTGTGAAAATTGCTGAGGGTTTTCTCCTATGCGCAAACTCCCCAATCCTTCACCCACGGCCTCGCCGTTGCTGTTCGAGCTTGATCCCGAGCCTCTGCAAGAAATCCTCACGGCGCTGGGAGGAATCCCGCTGGTGGTACAGGCCTTCCGTTCGCTGGGGCTGCCGCGGAGTGTTCAGGAACACGTGCGGGTGAAACAGCGGCAACGCGGCTACGACGACGCGACGTTTGTGGAGAGCTTCGTGATCCTCAATGCCGCAGGGGGCGAATGTGTGGAAGATTTTGAGCGTCTGCGGCAAGACCCCGGGCTGGCGGAGATGATCGGGCACGCGCTGCCTTCACCGCGCACGGCGCTGGAATTCTTGCAGGCCTTTCATCAGGAGGAGAAGATCGCGGAAGCCCAGCAACGACGCTTACCTGAGCAGATCGCCTACATCCCCGAGGAGACGGCCGCACTGGAGGGGCTGGGCAGAGTGAACCGCGATCTGGTGCAGCGCTTCGGGGAACGCGCCCCCGACCAGCGCCTCGCCACGGTGGATCAGGACGCGACGATCATTGAGAGCCACAAGCAGCAAGCCTTAACCACTTATGAAGGGGTGCGCGGCTATCAGCCGATGCTGGCGGCGTGGGCGGAGACCGGCCTGGTGCTGGCCGATCAATTTCGCGATGGCAACGTGCCCGCGCAGATGGAGCCGGTGGAAGTGGCGCAACGGGCCTTTGCCGCCCTGCCGAGCACGGTGCAGGAGTATTATTACCGGGGCGATTCGGCGTGTCATGAAAGCGGGTTGGTGAATTGGTTGCGCGATGAACAGCGGCCCGAAGGACCGGGCGGGCGCATCGCGTTTGCGATCAGCGCGCGGATGAGCGAGCCCTTGCACGCGGCCATCCAGGCGCTTCCCGAAGCCGCCTGGGAACCCTACGGCGAGCGGCATCCGGCCGAAATCCGCGAGTGCGCCGAGGTCCCCTTCGTGCCCGGCGAGAAAGTGGAGAAGAAGGATGCGCAACCGCTGCGCTACGTGGCCATCCGCATTCGCAAAAAGCAAGGAGAACTCTTCGCGGACGGGAGCACGGTGCGGCACTTCGCGCTGTTGTCGAACCGCTGGGAGTTGAAGGCGGCGCGCTTGATCGAGTGGCACCGCGAAAAGGCCGGCACCATTGAGTTCGTCCATGACGTGATCAAAAACGACCTGGGGGGCGGCGTGCTGCCCTCGAAATATTTCGGCGCCAACGCGGCTTGGCTGCGTTTGGCGGTGATCGCACACAACGTGCTCCAGGCGCTGAAGCGGCTGGCCTTGCCCGCCGAACTACTGACCGCACGACCCAAGCGCTTGCGCTTCCTGCTCTTCACCATGCCGGGGCGGCTGGTGCACCATGCCCGAAGACTGATGCTGCGAGTGGCCGCGCTGGGCAAGTGGGCGGCCGCCTATGGGGAGGGCCTGCGGTTGCTGCCGGTGATCACGTGAACCTACCGGCACCAAAACGTCGTCCTTATCAGCGGATTATCCTAACCCCCTTCCTGAAACTTCATGCGGCGTGTCTTCCTCTCGCGCACTGCACAATCTGCTGTGGCCTCCTGCCTTCTCTTCGGGCCGTAACGACACTGCGCCTACCATGAAAGGATGTCTCCACAGTGCCGATTCCCTATTCTTTTATCCAAAATCCCTACCGCCCGTTCGTTATCGGCGGATTAGGGAGTATTGTTAACCCCTTTATAAATATGTACTTGCGAGACCCTATCGGCTCCCTGGAGGGTCTTTCCCGCGGATTGTCGCCAGAACCCTCCAACCGTGGAGCGTGAAGACGGCGGCAGGCACCGATTTTGACGGTACTATGTCGATGATTCTTAAGGGCCACTTCCTCAATGCCCTCCTATTAATCCAAGCTCCTTCAGTAATCGGAGGCAAGGCTCGGTCCAAATTCGATTTCTTGCCCGAGTCGTTTCTCCGGCCATTCGTGGTTGTTGAGTGCCTCCTGCATTCTCCCCCTGCGTAGGATGCTCAAGGAGGCGCCGACGAGCAAGCACCCGCTTAGAGGTGAAGCTTGGCCAGGTAGGCGTCCAGTTCGCGCACCCGGAAGAGCCTGGCCAGCGCGGCGGTCATGAGCAATCCAACCGAGCTCACCACAACCAGAAGCACCAAGGCATGCAGAGTGGTTTGCCAGCCGATGCGGGATTGCAGGATCCAACTCAGCTTGAAGCACACTCCGGCGGCAATCGCCGAGGCAGCGGTGATTTTAAGGAAGAACCAGACCATTCCCCAGGCCTCCTGATTTCCGGTGCGGCGGTTGAGCAGTCCGAACAGGAGCAGCGTGTAGGCGATGATTCCCACGGAACTCGCCAGGGCTAACCCCAGGTACTGATAGCGATGGACCAACCACCAATAGACGGGCAGGTTCAGAAAGGTGAGCGCGGTTCCGGTGATGGCGGGCGTCAGCGTGTCGCGGGCCGCGTAAAAGCCGCGCGCCAGAATGTTTTGCGCGCCCCAGGCGAACATGCCCAAGGAGAAAACGGCCAGCGCCACAGCCACGTTCTCAAGATCCGGCGCCTTCATACGCGTGTGCGAATAAACCAGAAAGACCACCGGTTGGGCGAGGGCGATGGTGAGCGCGGAAATGGGCATGAGCAGCAGAATCAGACCCTTCAGGGTGGCATTGAGGGTGCGGTTTAATTCCTCCAGCTTGCCTTCCGAGTAAAGCTGCGCCAGGAAAGGAAAAGAGGCGACTCCCACCGCCTGTCCGACTACTCCCAGCGGGACCTGCATCAGCGTCTTGCCGTAATTCAGCCAGGAGATCGAGCCTTTGACCAGGAACGATCCAAACCAGCGCATGATCCAGTTGTCGGTGAACACCAGGGAGAGCGCCAGCATGATGGGGACGGTGAGCTTGATGAACAGCCAGAACCCCGGGTGGCGAATATCCAGGTTGGGCCGGAAGCGGGCGCCGGCGCGCCGGGCGCCATAAACCTGGAGGAGAAAGTTTCCGGTTAAAGCTCCGGCAAGAACGCCGATGGCAAACCCGGTGATCCCGATGCGCGGAGAAAGCAACACCCCGCACACGATGATCCCCAGGTTGTAGATCACCCCAGCCAGCGAAGGCACCACAAATTGCCCTTTGGCGTATTGGACGGCGCTCAGGATACTGCCCTGATAAAAGCAGATCTGGGCAGGCAACATCAATCGCGTCAGGAAAACCACGCGCGCCTTCTCGGCGGGACCGAAGCCGGGGGTGATCAGGTCCACCAAATGCGGCGCAAAAATCTCCGCCCCCACCACCACGGCGGCCAGCAGCATCCCCATGACCGTGACGACTGTGGAGAAAACGTGCCAGCCTTCCTCCTCGCGGTTCTCCGCGGCGTATTTGGTGAAGACTGGTATGAACGTGATGCTGAGAGAGCCTGCCGCCACCAGATAATTCAGGAAATCCGGCAAGGTGAAGGCCGAGACATAGGCATCGGTGGAGGCGTTCGCGCCAATCTGGTGCGCCACCGTCCATTCGCGCAGGAAGCCCAGCACGCGGCTGGCCAGCACGCTCGCCATGACAATGCCGGAAGCCTGGGCAATGCGCCGCGTGATGTGGGCAGAGTTCATCGGGGAAGATGTACCATGATTTGCGCGGTTTTGCCTAGCGGCGGGAAATTTTCAACCGCCTTGCCCTTGATATTGATCTTCGCCATGAGATCCTAACCAGGGTAGGGAAAGCGGTGTCCGCACCTTGAACAACGTGCCATCTTGGGGCGTTTCAGCAACCGTTCGTACCAGCGGCGGCGGGAACGGTGATATTGTATACTCTCGCACTTTGGGCAGGCGCGGGGGAGTTCAGCCTCATACCTCTCCACTTTCTTTTCGATCGGTGTGGTACTGGGCCCGGCTCCCTTTGAAGGCGATTCATCCGAGGAACTAAATGCCATATTTTCTCCAGGTGTGGGCAAATTGGCGGGGGGAATCCCGCTTGCGGCCGCGACCTTTCGATTGAAGCTTTCCTGAAGTTGTTCCATTGTCATTTCATTCGGATGGGGGAGTTTCCTGCTGCCCAGCGGCATAAAGCGCCAGCGATTGCAGTCCGAGCAGCGGCGCATGTGGTAGCCCATCTTCCACGCCGTGTTGTAAATGAACCCGTGCCGGACGGATTCCGTTTTTGTGGCCCCACAGCGCGGACAGGGGCTTGACATAACTAAAACCTCGCAGCCTGGGGAATCTGGCCATGCGGCCAAACAGCTCGGGGGGACGATTATCGCAAAATGCCCGAGGCCCTTTAAATCAACCGCACCCATCCACTGCAACGCCGATGTAGCATTTGCGAAATCGAGCGGTAGTAATCTAGCACATAGTGGCCGGATTGCCAACCGAACATTGGCACCTGAAGTCGTCGGCCCCTCCCCCGCCATGGGCGCACAAGCCCCCTCTGCCCTTCAACGGGTTTGGCCACAATCCGGCGCCCGCCGGGTTTTTGACTTTGCGTATTTCATCACACCAACGGATGCGAGCCAAGCCTTTCCCATCGCGAAGCTGGGTCCGGAAGTCGCATACAACCGGCAAGGCGAATACCGCTGGTTACCGAATTGCTACGGTGAAGGCTTGCTGTGATATTCCACCTAAGGCGCGCAGCAGTTCGGACAAAAGGTATGATTTTTAGCGGGAGAAAGCATCTTTGGGCCACGTTCTGTGCCGCAATAGTCGTCGCTGCCCTCATTGCCCCGTCCTTAGACGCCGAGCAATCCAAGCCTCTGCCGGGAAGCAAGCCTTGTCTGGATTGCCACGATACCGGCCGCCGCACGGGTAAGCGCCAGCCGGAAGTTCCACCGCCTTTCAACGAGGCGGCTCTGCGGGCCTCCCCCCATGCCACCCTGGAGTGCAGCAACTGCCATAGCGACCTGGAAGGCAGAAAGGAATTTCCCCACCCCGCCAAGCTCACCCCGGTGGACTGCGGCTCGTGCCACACGGATGAAAAGCAGCAATATGCAGAAAGCCTGCACGGAAGAGCGGCCAAACGCGGTGACTCACTGGCCCCGGGTTGCAAGGACTGTCATGGAACTCACAACATCCTGCGGCCCTCCGATCCAACTTCCCCCACCACCACCACCCAGGTTCCCCTTTTATGTGGCCGCTGCCACCATGAAGGATCGCCCGTCTCGCTGACCCACGACATCCCCCAGGACCACATCCTGGCGAACTACACGGAAAGCATCCATGGCGAAGGCTTGTTCAAGCGGGGCCTGGTGGTCACCGCGGTTTGCACAAGCTGCCACACGGCGCATTTCGTTCTCCCGCACACCGATCCCCGCTCTTCGATTTCCAAGCAGAACATCGCCCACACCTGCACCAAGTGCCATGCCCTGATTGAGACCGTGCACCGCAAAGTAATTCGCGGCGAGTTGTGGGAGAAGCACCCGGGCCTCATTCCCGCCTGCGTGGACTGTCATGAGCCCCATAAGATCCGGCAGGTTTTCTATGCCCAGGGGATGGCGGACCAGGACTGCCAGCGCTGCCATGGCAACGCGGAGCTCAAAACCACAAGCGGCGGGCGCGTACGCTCCCTGTTTGTGAACGAACAGGAGCTTGCCGGGTCGCGGCACGCGCGCATCGCCTGTGGGCAATGCCATACCGGCGGCGACCCCTCCCTGGCACGCCCCTGCACCACCATCACCACCAAGGTTGACTGCTCGGTTTGCCACGCGGGCGCCGCCGAAGACTTTCAGCAGAGCATCCATGGCCAGTTGCTGGCGCAAGGCAGCCCGGACGCGCCCCGCTGCACGGATTGCCACGGCCAACACGGAATCCTCAGCCACAACGACTCGCAATCGCCCACCTTCTCGCGCAACGTTCCGACCCTGTGCGGCAATTGCCACCGCACGGGGCAGAAGGCGGCACTCCGTTACAAGGGCACCCAGACCAATATCGTGGAAAATTATAATGAGAGCATCCACGGACAGGGGCTGCTGAAGAGCGGGCTGACGGTGACGGCCAATTGCGCCGACTGCCACACCCCTCACCGTGAGCTTCCCGCCAGCGATCCGAAGTCCAGCGTCAACCGCTCCAACGTCGCCACCACCTGCGGGCGGTGCCATCACGGCATCTACGAGTCGTTCATCACCAGCATTCACTCCCCCCAGGTGACCCACACCTCCAAGCCCCTGCCGGTGTGCAACGATTGCCACTCCGCGCACACCATCCGGCGCACCGATCTCTCCGACTTCCGCCTGCACATCATGGACCAGTGCGGGCGCTGCCACGAGGCCATCAGCAAAACCTACTTTGATACCTACCACGGCAAAGTCTCCAAGCTGGGCTACGTGAAAACCGCCAAGTGCTACGACTGCCACGGGTCGCACGACGTCCGCGCCATCAACGATCCGGCCTCGCGCCTTAGCCGCGCTAACGTCGTGAAGACTTGCGGCCAGTGCCATCCCGGCTCCAATCGCCGCTTTGCGGGATATCTGACCCACGCCACCCACCACGATCCCCAGAAGTATCCCTTCCTGTTCCTGGCTTTCTGGGGCATGACATCGTTGCTGATGGGCACGCTGGTGGTGGCCGGCCTGCATACTGCCGCCTGGCTGCCGCGCTCGCTCAAGTACAGCCGAGAACTGAAAGCCAATAGTAAAGGGGCGGGCGGGGAATACGTGCGCCGCTTCCGCCCCTTTGACCGCAATCTGCACCTCATGGTCATCACTAGTTTTCTGGGCCTCGCGACCACGGGGATGATGCTGAAGTTCTCCTATACGCGCTGGGCGCAGGTGCTCTCCCACCTGCTGGGTGGCTTCGAGGGCGCCGGGCTTATCCACCGCTTCTGCGCCGTGCTCACCTTTACCTATTTCGGCCTGCACCTCTGGGACCTGCTTCGACAGCGCCGGAAGTGCGGCAAGACCTGGCGCCAATTCATCTTCGGTCCGGGGAGCATGGTGTTCAACCGCACCGACGGGCGGGAGTTCATCGCTTCCCTCAAGTGGTTTGTGGGCAAAGGGCCGCGTCCTGAATACGGCCGCTGGACGTACTGGGAGAAGTTTGATTACTTCGCGGTGTTCTGGGGAGTGGCGATTATCGGCAGCACCGGACTGCTGCTCTGGTTCCCGGAATTCTTTACGCGGGTGCTGCCCGGCTCGCTGATCAACGTGGCCACCATCGTCCACAGTGACGAGGCGCTGCTGGCCGTGGGCTTCATCTTCACCGTCCATTTCTTCAACACCCACTTCCGGCCGGAGCGGTTTCCTATCGATACGGTGGTGTTTACCGAGGGCGAGCCGCTGGAAAAGTTCAAACTCGACCGGCCGCGCGAATACCGCGAACTGGTCGAGCGGGGTGAACTGGAAAAACACCTGATCCCCCCGCCTCCCCCGGTGGTGGTGACGTTCTGGCGGCGCTTTGGCTTCACCGCCCTGACCATCGGCCTGGGCCTGATCCTCCTCATCCTCTACGCCGCGATCTTTGCCTACAAATAAAGACAGTACTGATTCAGAATTCACGTCACAAATCATAATTCACAATTCATGATTCATAATTCATAATTGCTTCCGCATGCTTCGCGAAGAATTTAATTACGCCCTTCCCGCCGAACTTATTGCTCAAAGGCCACTGGCCGAGCGGGATGCTTCGCGCATGATGGTGCTCGACCGCGCGGCCCGGCGGATTGAGGACAGGTCCTTTGGCGAAATCTCCCAACTTCTCCAGCCCAATGATCTGCTGGTTTTCAACAATACCAAAGTCTTCCCCGCCCGCCTGCTGGGCCGGCGGCGGGGAATTACCGCGCAGCCGGTGGGGAAGAACAATCCCGCCCAGCGCGGATTCCTGACGGGGGAAACCGAGCTTTTTCTGACGCGGCAGGAGAGTCAGGACATCTGGCAGGGCCTGGTCCACCCCGGGCGCAAGGTGCGAACGGGCGAAGTGCTGGTGTTTGGTGACGGCGAATTGGAAGCGGAAATCCTGGGCCGGGGCGAATACGGAGTGCGCCGGGCGCGGCTGCGGGCGCGGACGGGTACGATTGAAGATGCCCTCGACCGGCTGGGCCACGTGCCTCTGCCGCCTTATATCGAGCGCCGGGACGACTCAAGCGACCGCATCACCTATCAGACGGTCTACGCCAAAGTGCGGGGGGCGGTGGCGGCTCCGACCGCGGGGCTGCATTTTAGCGAGCGGGTTTTGAATCAGCTCGCCGCGCGCGGCGTGGAAACCTGCGAAATCACGCTGCACGTGGGTCTGGGAACTTTTCAACCGGTGCGGGTGAAGCAAATCGAAGACCATCACATGGAAGCCGAGCGCTACGACATTTCGGAAGCCGCGGCGGCGGCCATCAACCGGGCACTCGATGCCCGCCGTCGCGTCATTGCCGTGGGCACCACGAGCGTGCGCACGCTGGAAACCGTGGCGCGCGAGCATGACGGGCGCATGGTGCCCGGCGGCGGCGAATCGACCCTGTTCATTACCCCCGGATTCACCTTCCGCGCCGCGCAGGGACTGCTCACCAACTTTCATCTTCCCCAATCGACGCTTCTCATGCTGGTGTCCGCCTTTGCGGAAAAGGATTTTGTCCTGCACGCTTACCGGCATGCCGTGGACGCGCGCTACCGCTTCTATAGCTACGGCGATTGCATGTTGATTCTTTAGCCGCTTCTGGTCCAAAGCCGCCCCGGCGTAACCCTTTCGCTCGCGCTGGCATCCAATTCACTTAAGCTGCAAGCCATCAGCTTTGCGCGTAACCAAATTCCTGGCGCTTCGTCAAATCAGTGTTGGCCGTACGAGATAAGGTTGCAGAATTTGCATTTCAAGGGCGACAGAGAAAACACTGATCGTAGAAGGTTATGAAGAATAAAGGCTGTCTGCCGATTCCGTTCCTGATCTTAATCCTGGCGGGAGTGGTGTCACTCTTCAGCTTAATCGCCACCAGCACTTCCCGTGCCCGGCATGGTGAGGGACCATTCCCCCCAGGTGCAGATGATGGAGCAGCAGCGGATGGCGGCAGTTTATTTTCGAATCCTGTCCTGGCTTTCGGATGTCACCCCGCGGCCGGCAGAACATGCCAAATCTAACCCCCAACCCGCCGGCGCCCGGCAGGGCGTGGCATCTCCGGATCCCCCCGCGCACCATAGCTCAATCGAACTTTGCACGTTTCCTTCCGCGCAAAATTCTGCGACCGTCAATCACCGCACCCGTCATCTAAATTAATTCGTTCGCGGGCAGCTCCCAGGTTCTGACAACCCGCAAAAAGAAAGCTCGGCAGCGCACCGAACGACATCATTTGACATAGCCCTCCTCCCGTGTTATCAAGCTCTCTCCAAATGGGGCGCTGGAGAGTAGTCGGCGCGTAGCCCCAAAGCGTCTATTGCCCGCTGGTTCGAACCGCAGACTAACCCGCCATCTCACCGGGAGGCCCGCCATGACGAACGGAATGATATCCCGCAGGAAATTCGTAAAAGTAAGCTCGGTCGGGGGGCTTGGCGCCGCAATCACCCCTGCCTTCAGCAATCTTCTGGCGCAAGCTGCCGGCAAGCCGGAGGGCATTTGCATCGCGCTCTGCAATCATTGGAGCTATATCGGCATCGGCTGGCAATTGGGAATTGAAGCTTGCGTCCTCTCGGCGATTGATGCGATGGGAATGGCTGACCTCGACCCGCACGTCAAAACCTGCCTGGAAATGGACGCCCGCGCCTACGAATTCATGGCCGAGAAGTTTCCGGAGGTTGCCGGGCGGCTGAAAAAGTATCTTGCTGAAGACAAGGTGGAGTTGATCGGCGGCACTTATGCCCAGCCGCTCGGGACCATGTTCAGCGGCGAGGCGAACATCCGCCAACTTGTTTATGGCCGGGAAACCATCCGCAAGGCGCTGAACTACGAGGTGGCAACATTCCTGGACGAGGAGGAATTCTCCCACCCGCAAATTCCGCAAATTGCCGCGGGTGCGGGCTACCGCTATGCCAGCCTTGCGCAGGTGGACACCTGGGGGCGGGCGGGGATTCCCCACCTGGAGGTCAATGCCTTTCACTGGAAGGGCATGGATGGCACGACCATCCTGAGCACACCCAAGAATTCGCTTTTCGGTTATTCCCCTGATCTCATTAAACTCGCCACCTCGGAGGCGTTTAAGAAATTGCGAGGGTTGGGCAAGCCCCTGCTCTTCACCTGGGAGGAGTTTGGTTGGGAACCGCCCGAGGAACCCTCCTACCTTAAAACTTCGGAGAAATACGAGCAGATTGCGAAAGAGTTCCCGGTGGAATTCGTCACGCTGACGGATTATCTTGACCGGCACGGCAGCGCGGCCGCTCCCGAGCCCGTCTACTTCCGCATGGACGATTGGCAAAAGCTGCTCACCTGGGGTTTGGGCGGGGACCAACTGCGGGTCATGGATCGCAAGGTGGAGGGAACTCTGCTGGCGGCGGAACGCTTTGATGCCATCGCCGCCAGCCTGGGGTCGAAGGACCATGCGCGCGTTCTGGACAAGGCCTGGAAAAATCTGCTGACTTCCCAAAGCCACGATGTGGGGCTCTGCGAATACTCCCGCTGGCAAGCCGACCGGATGGCGCCGCTCGACCGCCTGGAGGACAAACACAACTTTACGTGGGGCGCGATTGGCTATAACCATTTGGATGCCGCCGAGGAACAGGGGCAGGAGGTGCTCGCGGCGTCGCTCAACACCATTGCCGGCCGCATCGGCTCAGCAACGGCCAAGCACGGTGACCTGGCGGTTACCGTCTTCAATCCCAGCGCCTGGGAGCGCGCCGGCATGGCGACGACGGGCCGCATCTATCCCCTTCGCGCGGGCACCCAGGGCGTCGTTCTCCGGGACGGGGCTGGCCGCGTCGTGCCTTCGCAAGTTACCAAAAGCGAAAAGGACACGGCGGGAAATCTGATCGTTGCCGATTTGACTTTCGTGGCCTCGGGCGTGCCGAGTCTTGGCTACGACACTTACCATCTGGACTTCCTGCCCAGGACCGTTGCGCCGCCCGAGACAGATCTGCGCATCGACGAACCACAACTGGCAATGGAAAACGAGTTTCTAAAGGTCAGGCTGAGCCCCAAATTCGGAGCCATCATCAGCCTGTATGACAAGCGCACAGGGCGCGAAATGCTGGACGCGGAAAAGGGCGCCTTCCCCATCTTCAAGGGCACGCCCAACCAAGGCTATGAACTCTATAGTGAAGAGGCCCTCAAGCTGCATCGCCGGAACGCGAGTGCCATCCCCGCTTTCTACGACACCTCGAAATCGGAATTATTCTACGCGGAAGCCGCGGCCTCCCTGGCTTCTGCTGGCGCGATGCCGCCCGCGATCGAGGATTCATGGATTCGCTGGATTGAAAAGGGTCCGGTGCGCGCCACGGTGAAGGCCCGCCATGTGCTGGGGCTCTTGACGTTTGAAACCTACGTGACGGTCTCGGCAGGACTACCCTGGGTGGAAGTCACTTCCCGGGTGCTGGCCCGCGTCCCACCGGCGAGAGACGTCATGGGCGAAGACCATCGCTTTCCACTGGAAATCAAGAATGGCTACTGGCTGACCTTTGCTCCGAGTTTCCACCCCACCGCGGTGATTCGCGACTTCCCCCTGGGGGTTGAGGCGTCGGAGCGCCCCTGTTTTCAGGGCCGGACTTTCATCGACCTGGTGGGAGAGGGAGCGGGCCTTCTGGTTCTGCATCCGGGGACGCAATACTTCAAACGCGATGCGGACGGGGTATTTTCCAACCTGGTGATGCGCGAGTGGGAATCATACTTCACTGAGGAGTACGGCTGGCCGCGCTATTCGGAATATCATCATGCCTTGGCGCCGCACGATGGAAGCCTTACGCACTCGGATCGGGTGCGGGCCGCCGAGGCCTTCAGTCAGAAATTCATCGCCGTGGTGGGCAAACCCCTGGCCGGCAGCCTGCCGCCGCGCCAGGGCTTCCTCAGCATGGAACCAAAAAATCTTCACTTGCAGGCGTTCCGGAAGAAACCAGGGCCGGGGTCGGAAATTCGCGTCACGGAGGTGGAAGGCAAACAAGGGCCTGCCACCATCACGATGGCTTTGCCCATGGCGAATGCGTGCGAAACCAATCTCTTGGGGAAGAAGATCGCCAGCGTCGCCTGCCACCCCGGTAAATTGAATTTTGAATCTAAATCCTGGAAGGTCCAGACCTTCGAAATCGCCTGACCACGGGGTGAGGGGTTTTATGGAACAGCGCCCAGAGGCAGGGCGCTCGCTCCGCCCCGGCTTCAGCCGTCGGCGGTCACAACCCTTTGCGGAAGCGATGCTGGGTTTTGGTCTTTTCGTACCCGCAGGCTGCGTAGAAGTTGTGCGCTTCGAGGCGAGTGACATTGGAGCGGATCGAGACGTTGCCGCACCCCTTTTGGCGTGCCCAGTCTTCCACCTTCTCCATTAACTTCCGCCCTACGCCCTGGCCGCGGTGGGATTCATCCACCACCAAGCCTCCCAGTTCGGCAAACGCATCGCTCTCCAGGAGCCGGACCACATGGGCGTGCACCCAACCCACAACACGCCCGCCGGAAACCGCCAAAAGAACCAGATGAAGGGGATCGCGCAGCATGGTGGTCATGCGCGCCTCAACCTGAGCCGCGGAGGATGGGTATCCGAGCTGGGTCGCAAGGCGCGCGAGCGCCGGAGCGTCCGCGCGCTTCGCAGCCCGCAGGGACACCTTCTCCGACGGCGGGCGCACAGGATTTTCCACCATGGGTGTCGCCCTTGCCCTTTCTACCAATGAATTCGCACGCGATACTTCAGCACCGCTTCGCTGTTGGCCGCCACCGGCACGGTGAAGCGCGCCGCGAACGCCGCAGTCTTTTCGTATTTGAAGGTGGAATCGAGCATCGACCAATCGCCCCCGATGGGCTCGTTCACAAACACCGTAATGGGATCGGGCTTGTGGTTACGAAGAGCAATTTCGTACTCCATTTCCACAAGGTGCGCGCTCAGGCGCGTGTATTCGGTCTGTTTGCGCTCCGCGACCACGTCAAAGGCATTGCCGATGTGGAGGCTTACCTCTTCATCCTTGGGGGTGTGATCGATGCGATCCTCACCGATGAATTGCACGCGGCCTTTGGAGTCCCCCTGGTAAACGCGCACGGTGCCCGCCGGCAGTGGAACCCCCAGCGAGTTCTCCTGGGAGTTTTTAAATTTGATGTAAACCTTGACCGGCTCTTTGACGGGCTGGCCGGGAGTCTGGGCGTTCTGGTAGTAATACGACTGGCCGTCAACCTCAAAGACCTTGTCAATAGCGGCTCCGGCGGCGGCCAGCAGGCTGATCTGCTTGGTTTCGTTTTCGCGGATGGTCGTGGGCCGCTGCAAGGTGTAAAGATGGTACTCGGAAATGGCTTCTTGTTCGAACTGCGGCGGCGCGGGCATGGCCTTGGTGGCCATGGCGTACTCCATCCTTCCGCGATTTGGCGTGACACGGTTTAGCTCCCCGGCCACCAACTGGAGCAGTGCGTTGCGGAACGACGCGCCGCTCTGGTTCACCACGGTCACCCAGCCGTTCAAATCCGCGGACTTCTGGTCGGAGTGCACGGTGAGCACGTAATCGGCATTCCAGTTCATCTGGTTGGTCAGGTAGGAAGCCTCCACCGTCTGCTCTCCCGCCCGGCGATTGTCCAGCAGCCAGACGAGGGTGGGCTTGCTATAGAGATTTTCCGGCAGGTCGGGGAAGACGTAACGGTCGGCGCCCATGCCGGTGATGATCTCATCCCCCACCTTCCAAACCGGCCCATCGTTATCCGCAAGCAGTTCCGCTTTCATGGGAACTTCTCGGGTGGAATTGTTTTCCGTGACGACTCGGACCAGCGTCAGTTCCTTGCCCACGTATTTTTGCAGAAGTTTCTGGGGGCTCAACAGATCGTACTCGTAGTCCTGTTCGAGGACATTGAGCTCCTTGGGCGCGGTCAGGGAAACAATGTGGACCGTTGCCGGGTTCACCTGCGCGGCGATATCCATATAGCGCAAATCGATGCTGCCTTCCGGCAGCTTAATGCGGCGGACGTCGCGCACCAGGGCGACGTTCGAGTTGTAAACGGTGACCGCCAATTCCTTCTGGTCCTGCTCGGTGGAGGTCACGGTAGTTTGTGCCCGGGCCGCTCCCGCGCCGATCCATCCTGCCACCACCAATCCCACGATGAGTCGCACTGCCCGTCGTTGTTTCGCCATGATTCACCTTTCCTGTCCGGGGATTCCCGGGCCGTCTCTGGGAAATTCTCCGCCCATCGCTCGCAGGCACGACATACGAGGGGTGCCGAACCGTGTGCCGGCGGGCTGAATGCCCACCAGTATAGAACGGGCGGCCGGGAATTTCTTGCGTCTGTTGCAAGACGCGCTTTTCCTGATGATGGCGAACGGGGCAATTTCCGCCCGGCAGCGGGCGGAGAGGATTGGCACTCAAGGTGCTAGCCTCCCGGCTGGATGGTGTGGCCTACGTGAAATTACTCAGCGGATCTGCGCACGCGAAATGCTCTGGACGTGGGAAACGGGGCGGACGATCCCCGAAAATGGGCAAAGGGTGGTTTTTTTGATCTAAATCAAGTACAGATCGAAAAAAACAAAAAGATGTTAAAAATGAAGAGTGCTCCCAATGAGTTATTGAAAACAAAGGGCAAAAAAAGTTAAATTTCTACCTACCCGATGAGTATATGAAAACAAACGACTTAACTTAAAATGTCGATTACTTTCTGAAAACAAATGAGATAGCACGATTTCAGGGCGTCAAAAACCTAAAAAAACCTCAAAGTTTTCAACAGCCCAATAACTTACTGAAAACAGGCTAGTTAAAAACTAACAATTCCCAGGACCCCAATAAGTATATGAAAAATAATACACTTGTGCGTCTTCCAGAATTGAGGATGCCAGGCTTGATTCGGGACCTGTCCAAAAGAGGGCCGAAGGTGGCTGATTACCGGAATAAGTCGCGAATATCGCGCAGGTCCACGTCAGCGAACCCTGACGCCACCAGGTCCGCATGCTGGAGTTCCGAGGGCGGCCGGGAATGGGCGAGCGCGAGGCATTTAAATCCAGCGGCCTGCGCGGCGATCACTCCTAGTGGGGCATCTTCGATGGCGAGGCAGTCTTCCGATTGCAAGGGTTGGTCGCGAAAGTGCGGCAGCGCCCGCAGGCGGAGAAGCGCCAGGAGGTAGACCTCGGGGTCCGGCTTGCAGCGCTGGCAGTCATCGGCGGTGGCCAGAACCGCGAACCTGTCACGCAAGCTCAATTTAGTGAGCAGGTGGTGGATTTCGGCGCTCAGGCTGCCGCTGGCAATCGCCAGGGGATAATGGCAGGCCATGACGTTGACAAACTCCGCCGCACCGGAAATGGGAGGCAGCCCCTCGCGGATGATTTCCTGATAACGCTCGCCCTTCCAAGCCACCACGTCGTCGCGCCGCGCGGCATCCACCGGCCGGCCATGGCTGGCGTAGAGGTGTTCGACGATGCCGCGATCGTCCAGCGCCAGGTAGTCGCGGTAGTACTCCTCTTCGCTGACCGTCCAGCCCTCGCGGGCCGCCATTTCCTGGGTCAGCCTCAGGATGAGCGGCTCACTATCGACGATGACGCCATCAAAATCAAAGATAACAGCGCGCAGCAAGTTGGGTCCTCACTTCATTGTCGATTTTCGATTGTCCATTGGCCATCGAAAAATCGGAAACTAATGCTCTGGAACCGCCGGTTCTCGCCGGTTATCTGAAACTCAGCCGGCGATTGAAGGCAATCGAAAATCGGCAATCGACAATCGGCAATTCTCCGTGCGCAACCGTCAATTCCTGTCGCTATGGTACACTTGAGGGGGAAGCGGGTACAAGGATGGTGTGTCAATTCCCTGCCCCTTCTGTCACGAAATAGGATTTGCTGCGTCTAATGCTGTGAGGAGCACGTTGCAATTATGACCCACGAGTTGAGCATTCCCATCGCCTTCTTGGCGGGGATTGCTTCTTTTCTATCGCCGTGCGTCCTGCCCCTGGTTCCAGGATATATTTCGATGCTCTCGGGCGCCTCGATCGAGGAGCTGAAAAATGAAGCCAGCGGCGAATTGCTGCGCCGCGTGCTGCGCAATTCTCTGGCTTTTGTCGTGGGGTTTTCCCTGGTCTTTGTAATCCTGGGGGCAACGGCAACTTGGGTGGGGCACTTCCTGCGGTCGCACCAGGTCCTCTTCAACATGATCGCCGGAATCATTGTTATTATCTTCGGATTGCACTTGACCGGTTTGGTGAAGATCCCGCTGCTCTATCGTGAGGCACGGCTGGATACGGGCGCGCCGCGGCGCGGGCTGGGGGGTGCGTTTCTGGTGGGATTTGCCTTTGCCTTCGGCTGGACCCCCTGCATCGGGCCGATTCTGGGGGCCATCCTGTTCCTGGCCGAGCAAAGGCACACGGTGCTTCAGGGGATGTTCCTGCTGGCGATTTACTCCGCCGGACTCGCCATTCCCTTTCTGCTCACCAGCGTTCTGCTGACCAGTTTCCTTAAGTTTTACAAGGGATTCCGCAAGCACTTACAGGCGGTGGAGGTAACCTCGGGCGTGTTGTTGATTGCACTGGGCACGCTGATGGCCTTTAACAAGCTGACGATTTTGGCCCGGTATTTTTCATTTCTAAACCGGTTTTCACTCTAACCGGTTCAGGGGGCGTAGTGTAGCGCCGACCTTGAGGTCGGCAAGGTAACGTGCCACGGGCATCCTGCCCGTGCTCGGGCATGGCCGGGACGGCCATGGCACGAATCTATCGCCGACCTTGCGGTCGGCAGGTGCCGGCCTGAAAGCCGGCGCTACGTTCGCTGAGAGCTGGCCGGAGGGCCGTCGCGACTACCTTCACTCGGCGTTTTCAGGGTGGGAGAGGAAAAAAGTTTGCACCCGTACTTGTTCAGCATCGGCTGGTTCCACCTTCCGACTTACGGCACCCTACTGGTGCTCGCCATTCTGGGCGGAATCTATACCGCCATGCGCCTGGGCCGCCGCGTGGGCCTGGATTCGGCACTGATCCTCGATTTTTGCACGTGGTTGATCATCGTCGCCCTGATCGGCGCCAAAGTTCTGATGGTCCTGACCGAGTGGAATGATCACACCGATCACCTCAGCCAGATCTTCAGCATCTCCACGCTCATGGCGGGAGGAGTATTTTACGGCGGCTTCCTGGCCGCGCTCTTCTTTACCATCTGGTACGTGCGTGTGCAGAAACTTTCCTTCTGGAAGTTAGCCGATGTGCTGGCGCCGGGTGTGGCGCTGGGCCAGAGTGTGGGACGGCTGGGATGCTTCAGCGCCGGTTGCGATTACGGCAAACCCACCAACCTTCCATGGGGAGTGGTATTCACCAGCACCTTTGCGCACAACGTCACTGGCGTCCCCCTGGGGGAGCGGTTGCATCCCGCCCAGATTTACGAATCCCTCACCACCCTGGCCATATTCGGATTGCTGCTTTGGTGGTTCCCCAGGAAAAAGCGGGATGGCGATGTTTTCCTCGGTTACCTGGGGACTTACGCCGTGGCGAGATTCTTTCTGGAATTCCTGCGCGGCGATGAGGACCGGGGCTTTGTGTTTCATCACCTGCTATCGACGTCGCAGTTCATCGCCCTGCTGGCGCTGGGAGGAATTGCCCTGGTTTTGATCTGGCGGCGCGCCCATCGTGGCGATGGGCTACCCGCCAAATCCGGAAGCGGGAACGAACCGGCGACGGCGATGGCCGCAACGCCCGCGGTTAAACGCGCAAGGCATTAAATCAAAGAGAGGTGCAGTCAGTGGAAGAACCGACACCCATGGAAAGTACGCCCCCGGAATCAAAACCGCCGGGGAGTAATCCCCCGGAGCCCCCCGCGTCGCCCAATTCCAAGGTGCTGGCCGGCGCGCTGCTGGCCGTGGTGCTGGTGGTGGGCTTGTATTATGTGAACCGCTATTGGATTGCCCCCGCGGTAAAAACCCAGGCGATGGGAGGGGATGCGGCCGGCCACCCCATGGCGCCGGCGTTCTCGCTCACCGACATCACGGGCAAGCCGCTCAATCTGAGTGACTTTCATGGAAACGTCGTGATGCTGGATTTCTGGGCCACCTGGTGCGGGCCCTGCCGCATTGAAATTCCCGACTTCATTGAGTTCCAAAAACGCTACGGAGCCCAGGGCTTTACCATGATCGGCATCTCCATGGACGACAGCCCGGAACCGGTGGTGGATTTCTACAAGGAATTGCAGATGAATTATCCCGTGGCCGTCGGCAATGACCGGCTGGGGGAGCTTTATGGCGGCATGCCGGGGCTTCCCACCACCTTTCTGATCGGGCGCGATGGCCGCATCTACGCCAAGCACGTCGGGTCCACTCCCTCCCAGGTCTTCGAGGAGGAGATCAAACAGTTGCTGGCGGCCGGCCCGGAGGCCGAAGCCAAGAGCTTCCAGCAGGCAGGGCGAATTTATGACGAGGACAAAGTGGAGTTGGGCAATCCCGCGGCGATAGATTCGGAAGTGCCCGGCGTTGATCTCACCAAGTTGACCGCCGACCAGAAGGAAGCCTTTAAGAAAAAAATGGATGGCATGAAGTGCACGTGCGGCTGTAATCGCACCATGCTCAATTGCCGCCAGCATGACCGCGGTTGCTCCACCAGCCTCAAGGTTGCCAAAGAGCAACTGGACGCGTTGCTAAAGGAAAAGGACGCGGGCGAAACCAGCAAGTAGCGGAAACCGGGGGGCGGGAATTAGGTACGATGCGGATACTACTCTGGGGCGGGGTTCTGGCGTTGATGGCAGCGAGCCTGGGATGGGCTCAGGGCGGCAATTCCGTGTTGGAGGCCCACGCGGTGTTGGCGACGAGCGCCGTGCACGCCAACTCTCCTTTAAAACTCGCCGTGGTGGCCCAGGTGGCGGCCGGTTATCACATCAATGATCACCGGCCAACGCTCGATTACTTGATCCCCACCCAACTCGTGGTGGATCCCAGCGATCAGTTCACGGTGAAAAGTGTGGTGTATCCCACGGGAACCCCCCTGAAATTGGCCTTCTCCGATATTCCCCTCTCGGTCTATCAAGGCAGAGTGGTGGTGGGCGCGCTGCTGGAGTCCGGCAAGACAATAGGCGTGGGAACATACACGTTGAAGGTGCGGTTCTCGTACCAGGCGTGCAGCGATCACGCCTGCCTGCCGCCCTCGAGCGTGCCGTTGGCCGTGACCATCAAAGTCGTGCCTGAAAATGTGACGTTGAAACGGGTGAATACCGATGTCTTCCAGCGAATCAAATTCGAGTAACGCTCCGACGCCTCCCCCCCTCCCGGGAAGCCGCGCAGTCCCGCCGGAATGGTGGCGCTGGGCCTCGTCCTGCTGGCCGGATTGGTATGGGCCATGGCTCCGGGCCGGGCGAAATTTGTGCCGGCTCCCCTCCGGCCGGAACCGCCGGGCTGCCCCATGACCGCGCCCGACTTTGTTCCTTCCGACGCCACGGAAATTCCCGGCGTCGATTTGAGTTCGCTTTCCGCCGCCCAGAGAAATCATCTCCTCTTTCGCCTGAATATGGAACCCTGCCCGTGCGGATGCAACACCAGCATCGCCGCCTGCCGAATCGGCCATCCCCATTGCCCCCTTGCTAAGGATTTGGTGGAGAAAATTGTAGCGGAGGAATCAGGAGCCAGGAGTCAGGAGCCGGAAGTCGGAAGCCAGAAGTAACCGAAACTCAAAACTCGAAACTCGTCCGCGAACTGCCGAATTTCGAGTTTCGAGTTTCGATTCTGACATCCGACTGCTGACTTCTGACTCCTAGCTCTTATGCGACTTGGCATCATCTCCGACACGCACGGATATTTTGATCCGCATCTGCCCGCGCTTCTGCAAGGTGTCGAAGAGATCTGGCACGCCGGCGATGTTGGATCCGAAGCCGTGCTCGACCAACTTCGTTCCTTGGCGCCGGTCCACGCGGTGCGCGGCAATGTCGATTCTCCCGTGCTGGGGCTGCCGCCCACGCTCACCCGGCCCTGCGGCGGCGCGATCATCCACATGCTGCACGAACTGCCCAAGCCCCAATCGGCAATACGCGAATGGGCGCAGGCGGAACGTTTGGCGGGAAAATCTGCGGAGCACTGCCGCCGCTTTCTGGAGAGCCTTCCCGAAGGTTGCCGCGTGGTGATCTTTGGCCACACCCACGAACCCTGCGCGCTGATCCTGGGCGGCAAGCTCTTCTTCAACCCCGGCAGCGCGGGAAGGAAAAGGTTCTCGTTGCCGCGCTGCTGCGGCCTGCTGGAAATTTCCGCCCGAGCTGTGCAGGCGACTTTTCTTAGGCTGGAAAGGTATAATGAAGACTTGCCGGAAGGCGCTGACCTGCCACTCGGAGGGAAGTAAGCATGGGAAAACTGCTGAAGGTCTTGAAGGGCGCTACGGAAGTTTTGACGACGGCCGGAGCCGTTCTCGCCGCCGCCATCGTGGTGGTGGAAACCTACCAGACTTTGCGGAAGAAGATGGACTCGCCCAAAGGGTCTTAATCCGCCGCGGGAATTTGCAAAAAATTCCTTGGGAAAAAATTATCCAAAACCGGGTTTCCCCGAAAAGCAAGATGGATATCCCAGACATTCCCTGACATTCCCAAACATTCCCAGTCCTGCCCGAACAGAGCGCCGCGTCAAAATGTCGCTCTTCAAGCCTATGCGGTCGAAAGGTCCGAGTCTTAGCGAAACGGAAGCACATCTAATTCCCGGTGCCTATTGCACGGTCACGGCGACCGATCCGACATGGACAAGATCGTCGCTCGCGGTCACAGCGCTGACTTCAATACCATAAGTTCCAGGCGGGGTGGGCGGCATAACCCCCGTTCCACTCAGGTTAACCGTCCCGTAGGTGCCCGCGTTGCCGGTAAAGGTAAGGTAAGCTGTGGCCTGTCCGATCGTCTGCGGTGTAAATCCCAGTTGCTCCACGCACGTACCGCCAGGAGCGATCACCGCAGTGCTACAAGGGTCCTGCGCCAGGTTGAAATTAGTACCATTCACACCCCCTATGGAGTCGATCCCGACATCGAGTGTAGCGTTGCCGGCATTGGTAAGGGTCACCGTCTGGACCGCGCTACTCTTGCCCATCGCCACTTGGCCGAAGTTGAGACTCGTCGTGGAAAGGCTGATGATGGGCGCGGGCGCGGGACCGGTGGGACCCGTGCTTCCACTGCCTCCGCAAGCTATCCAGGCTCCCACCACGAGCAGACCGCTGACCAACAGCCAAACGGCCGGGCGTGGCCGTGGCCTCATCAGGCAGATCAATGCTGCCCAGGCCAGAAAACCGGCCAGCAGCCAGGGCCATGTGGCGGGTTGTGGAATGGCGAGTGGATGCGGGCGCTGAAACGAGGGTACCTGTGAACTGGAAGTCCCCGTGGTGGTGATGGTAAGCGTGGCGGTCATGGCCGATGATCCCGTCACATTCAACGTGGTGGGGGAGATGGTACAGCCTATTCCTGAATCGAGATCAGGGCTGCAGGTCAGGTTAGTCGGCTCGGCAAAGCCATTGACCGGAGTGATAGTAATGGTGGATTTTGCGGATTGCCCCGGCGTTGAAATGGTAAGACTTGTGGGGTTCTCCGCGAGGCTGAAATCGAATACCTTGACCACCGTCACCGCCGACGTGGAACTCGCATAATTACCGTCTCCGCTGTACCGCGCCGAAAAATTGTAGTTGCCCGCCGACCCGGAGGGGTAGAAGCTGGCTTGCGCGGTAGCGTAACTGCCGGGAGTGGCGGCAGTGCCATAAACGGTCACAGGATTGCCTATCGGGGCGCCATTATTCAAAAGTTGCATGGTTCCCGTTGGCGCGACGGCGTTGCTTTGCGTCACCAGCACCGCCGTAACGGCGGGTGGACTCCCGGCCACGGGCGTCGTCGGCAAGCCGGTAAGCGTCACCGAGGTCGGGGCCGTGGTAATCGTAATCGGTACCGTGGGAGATTTGCTGGAGGTATAGCTATTGTCACCCGCGTAGCTGGCTGTAAAGCTGTACTGCCCTACCGCTTGCTGAATGGGCTGATCCTCTGCGTAACCCTGGGTATTCAAAGTGTACTGACCGGGAGTTGTGCCGGAGGGAGGGTTTACCTCCGTGGGCGCCGGCGACACGCTCAAGGCGCCGCTTGGACAAGGGTAGGTAATCAATCCGCTGGCGGCCGAAGCGCAGGGTTGCCCGCTGCTGTTGGTAACATTCATGCGCAGTACATAGGCTGATCCATAGCCGGTGGTAGTGGCGCCGTAGGAGGGGACCCCGGTGGTGGGATCAAAAGTCACCAGCTCGACATTGGTTTTGCTGCTCTCCTTATTCACCACCACGGGGATTCCGGGAGAGGAATCGCTGGCGGCGAGGGTTCCATTCCCCGCGTAATGGGCGGTCACGTTGTAAGACCCGCCGGGAAGCATGATGGTGGAGCCCGTGGCGCTGCCGCCGTCGAGCGTGAAGGGGCCGATGGCGGTGACATTATTCGCACCGATGCCTGCCTGGGCGATGAGCGAAACGTCCCCGCTGGGCGTCCCGCTGCCGGAAGTTACATCAATGGAGAAATCGATGGGCTGACCGTGCGTCAGGGTAATGGGATTCGTGGCGGGGTTGGTGGCCAGCGCCAGGGTAATGCCCGAGGGCGTAAAGTTCGACTTCCAGTTGTTCACCAGATTCGCCACATTGACCGAGCCCAACCCGGTGGCCAGGTCATAGCCGGTGGTCGTAACGTACGCAGGCTGGTTGCCGGAAACCAGAATGCCGTATTGGCCGGAAGCGGCCTTGGTGTTGCTACAGTCCGGCGAGCCCCCCTGGCAGATCACCGAGTTGTTGCCCATCGTAATGTCATAGAAGATGCAACTCGAATTGGTGACCGGTGTGGTGCTGGAATTACAGCTTGCCCCGCTCTGTGCCGCCAACGGGTAGAGGACGTAATTGGCATTGCCCTGGCGCTGGCCGGTCTTTTGGTTGACCATCGCCATGATGCCCGCAAATGCTTGTACGGATGCCGAGGTTCCCCCCACAACTTGAAAGCTCGGCTGGGGAGCGCTCAGAGTGCAGGTGGTCAGAGGGGAATTCTCATCACCGTTGGCATCCATTTGACAGATCACATAACCCAGGGCCACCAGCGACACATCCGGAACGTCGCGGGCGTTATCCTCGGGCACGCCCGCTCCGCTCTGCCAGGAAGGTTTGGGATAATTCCCACTACAGGTGACGTTGGGAAACGTGCCGGTGGGATTAGTGCAATTGCTGGGCCCGCCCGAGCCTGCAATCAGGTAGAGACCGGCATCAAGATAAGTGGTGTAGGGCGGCGGGGTACAGCCGCTGAGCGACCCGGAGGCCGCGCAGGATTCGTTCCAGGTGGTCTCGGGAATGTAGGACAGGGCGGAGGCATTGGTGCCGGAAGTGTTCGTCTGCGACCAGTAAGTGGAGAGATTGGTCGAGGTGAGGTTAAAGTCCGTCCCTCCCACCGCCGTGTTGAAGGGCGTGGAAGCGAAGCCGCTGACCGATAAACCGTACTGGGCGGCGAAGATGCCGAAGTCGGGATCATCCCGGTCGCATACGGCGGAGCCGGTATCCCCCGATGCCAACAGTACGGTGATGCCTTCCGCCGCGGCCTGCTCCCAGAGGGTGCTGTGGAACATATTCCCGCCCGCGCCCGACATCGCTTCGCACACGCCGTAACTTTCGCTCATGATGGGCGCCAAGTCGTTGTCAATGATGTAGAGCGCGGAGAGATCCACGCCCAGGGTTGACTCGGTGGTTTCCGACACCACCAGGTCAATCGTCGCGCCCTTGGCAACCGCTCCGGACCATTGCACGTCCAGGTCGGCCTCCGTTTCGTCGCTGGCGAGCCCGGGGTCGACGCCATTCACAATGATATTGGGAGGATTGGCGGGAAGCCCGAACATGCTGCGGAAATCCGCCACGTCCTGGGGATTGATGTTGGATTCGGCCACCACGGCGATGGTCACGCCGGTGCCGTCCGTGCCCTTGTTCCAGAGCGGCGAAACGTTATAAATGATGGCAAAATCGGTAGGGCCCAGAAGAACCTCGTAGCATTGTTCATCACCGCTTCCCGGAGGACAAACAATCGGGTAGGTGAAGAGCGGCTGCGCCTTGCCCGCCGACGTTGACTGCGCCTTGGGACGCAAATTCTCATGCATCTGTTTTGCCGGGAAGTTGTTGAGTGAAGCGAAGCCGGCCACCACCGGGGCGAGGGCGGCAGGGATTTGCGGGTCGCTGGCGTTCGCCCAATAGTCCGCGCCCTGCACGTGATATTTGTGAATCTCCGTGCCCAGCGCCTGCCGCACCATTCCGGCATTTCCCGAAAACTCGATCACCGTGCGGCCCGCGGCTACTTTCTTCACTGTAAAACCCTGGGAGGCGAGCCAGTCGGTGACGGCTTGAATATCGGCGTCGGCGGGGCCAAATTGCGTGCCGAACTCGACCGGGGTCAGCCACTGGTGAAACAACGGTGAGGATTTTACCTGCTGCTGATCGAGCAGTTTCCGCAGGTCAACCTCCTGGTCTTGCCCGCGCTGCAAGACCAGCAGCATGCGCTCCATGGGCAGGTCGTCGGGGGCCACCCCCTGGTCATTTTCCGGCCGCGCCCAGGGGTGGACGTTGCCGTGCAGGGTGACGAGGTTGTGCACGTCCACGGCTTGCGTCACGCGGGCGCGTACCGCGCCGGCCTGCGCCACCAAGCTCCCCACGGACAAAATTATGGCGAGGAGCAGAAGACCTGCTCTACTCAATTGCAAAGATGACCTCATGATGCACCTCAACAAGGAAGCCGCAATTCCTTAAAGGGAGAATCAGCCGACAGGATGAGCAAATGAGCAGGCCAGCGCCGGGACAAGGCTGTAGCGCCCATGATTTTTAATTGATAGAGGGGGGACATAAACTTCGACTCGTATACGACAAAATCATGCATCCGCCCACTGGCCGATGCAAGGGGAAAATATGCAAACTAGGAATATATGACATTTTGTCATATCTTAAATTGATATTTGGCCGAAATTGCGTTCGCGTGGCATGAGGAGCGTAGCATCGGATCGTAGCGCGGACCTCCGTTTTTCAGGTCCGCGGTTCTTCACGTGAATCCTGGGTTTGGTGTGCCCTGCAGGGTCAGATTTGTGGTTCCTGCACGTGAAGAGCCGCGGACGTCAAGAACGGAGGCGCTACGCCCTGCTCGCGTGTAATGGGAAAGAAGATTTCACCACTGAGTGCACGGAGGCTCACAGAGAGCAGCCACAGAGAAGCACTGCGGGGAAATTGAGCATGGAACAATAACACGCACTGCACAGCAATGATGCGCCCATCAGGGGAGGAAATTGCTGAGGGGCTTCAATTCGTCCTTTTTAGCGCCTTCTTCAAATTTGAAGGGGACTTTGGCCATGGCCAGATCATTTCCCATAACCCGAATGTTGCGGCTCTGTTCGCCCACGACCTCGAGGAAAACCGCGGTTCCTTGCGCCGCCTGGCAATTGCGCACCCTCGCGTCGGTGACCTTGTTCAAGACCACGGCCGGCACCTCGCGGTCAAGCCACGCCTGGCGTCCGGTGAAACCGTCGATTTCGAGCCCATCGACATTTTCAAAGTAGAGCGCGCTCTGCCACTTATCGAGTGCCGGTTTTTCCCAGATCACTTCCACGTCCTTCACCTTCAGGTTCCTGGCATATTGGAATTTCAAGGCGTGCACGGAGGTGTCGTAAGGCGAGTTGGGGTCGGTGGAAATGAAGAGCCGGATGCCCTCGAAGGTGACGCCTTCCAGCGGGCGGGTGCGGTGGCCCGCGATGCGGGAAGAGCCCTGAACGTGGGCAATGATGTTGCGGATCATGACATTGCGAATCAGTCCCGGCCCCGGATCGGTGGGCTTGGGCGGTTCATCGTTCCATTCGCTGGGGGTCCCGATCATGAAGTTGAAGGGATTGGCGTCGCCCGCCCAGAACCAGTCGAAGCGGCGCAGGACCATCGTAATGTTGGAAATGATGACGTCCTCAATGGTGCCGCCGGCTTCAATCTGCAAGGTGATTCCACGGTTGGTGTCGGTGATCACGCAGTTGTCAATCGTCACGTTGCGCGCGGCAACGGCCACCCCTTCCGTGAACTTGATGGCGGCGGAAGCGGAGGAAAAGTGGCAGTTGACGATGGTGATGTTCTCGGCAGCGCGTTTGGCCGCAAAAATGGCGATGCAATCGTCGCCGGTCTCAATCCGGCTGTTGGCGATGTGGACGTCGTTGCACCCGTCAATATCAATGCCATCGCACCAGACGGCATCCTTCAGGCTGGTGTAAATATAAATTCCGTCCACTACCACCCGGTCGCATTCCTTCAAATAGAAAGTCCAACTGGGTGAGCGTAGAAAGGAGATGCCGGAAATATGCACGTCGGTGCAGTGATACAGCCAAACCAGGTGAGGATAAACCTGGCGATCGGGAAATCCCACGGGAAAAGAGCGCATCAGCGATTTGCCCAGATTCTTCATCATCAACAAATGGCCATAGGCGCGCTCGAAATTTTCCGGCTGCGGCATCCAGATGAATTCATGCTGGCCGTCCACCGTTCCGCGGCCTTCGATGGAAATGTTCTCAAGACCGATCCCATAAAAAAGGGCTGCCGAATCGTTGCTTTCCTTAACGTCATAGCCATGGGCGTCCTTGGAAGCGAACAAGGTTGCGCCAGCTTCGAGGTGGAATCGCACGTGGCTGCGGAGATGCAGGGTTCCGGAGGTGTACTCACCCGGCGGGAGATAAACCACGCCGCCGCCCGCCGCCGCGCACGCATCAATAGCCTTCTGAATGGCCGGCCCGGCGTCCTCCGCCCGCTGGCCGGTTGCTCCATAATCCCTGACGTTGAAAATGGCCGCGCCAGAAGGGTCACCCTGCGAATCTCCGGACCCATGGGGATGGCGGGACTGGCCAGATCCAACTCCGTTCGCTCCCGAAACTCCCAAGCCCGGGGTGGGGCTCGCGGCCGCCATGCTGACCCCCGCCAATGAACTCATAAACACACGCCGACCCATTCCTTCCATGGTGATGCCTCCTTTGTCCTGAAGCTCTTATTTGGAGGGTATTCAGGCCGTCGTTTCCTGCTCCCCTCCATATATTATGATGCCTCATCAACTCGTTCCGGCAGAGAGGGCGTAATTGTAGCTAGAAACTTCCCAAGGCGCACCTGCAAAAAATGCAGGTATTTTTCGCCATCGTATCCCCCCATCGCCGCTGCCCGATGGCCTCCGCCCTGAGACACCTTACCGCCTTGCCGAAGTTTCGCTGTGCAGGAGACTGCGCTATTCTAGGGGCGCTCAATGTCGAGAGCGGAGGGCTTCCCATGAACTGCGCAAGGTTTTGCAAACTGACCATCTGCAAGCGCTATCTTCATCTCGTTTTGCTGGCGATTCTCCCCGTCACTTGCAGCCTGCGTGCCCAGGAGCCGAAGAGTGGGCAAGGCGAGCCGCATTTTGACCGCGTGGTGATTGACTCGCTGGATGCCACGGCATGGAACGGCATCGTCTTCCTGGCAAAGGCCTATAACCAGCAAATCTCATTTGGCGTGCGCATGGGCCACGCACGGAAGAATTTCGTGGACGGGGAGAAGATCTTCAACATGGTGAAGGAAGTGGGGCCGCACGCCCCAGACGGTTCGTACAGCCGGATGAGTTGGCGGGACTATTCGCGCGAAGCTCCGATTACCCTGGAGTGGTCGCGCCTCAATGAGACCACGGTAGTCGGCCGCCTCACCTCCCATCAGGGTTTGCAACTGGTGATGGAAACCTATTTTCCGGAATTCGACAGTGGGCGAGGCAGCGCTTATGCCGTGGACGATTCCCGCCGCGCCATTTTGGGAGAAGGGTATTTTGACAAGGTCTTCAACCACGTGGCCCGGCTGGTGGTGATGACGGACCGGCCTCTGTTGGGCAGCGGCGCCTATCGTTCTCTGAAGAACCTGGAGGACGTGATGCTCGGCTCGGGGCTGCTGCGGCCATCCCTTCCCATCGAACACCTCGACGGAGCCGCAGGGATGGAGTTTGCCGATTCCACCCCGGCGCATTTTGTGGCCATCCTCGGCTGGGATAAGGATTCGTTGCTCAATCAGGCGAGCGCGCTGCTGGCTCCGGGCAAAATTGACGCCATTCTCAAAGAGAAGTCTGACGCCTACGCAGCGCGCCTGCCCACGGTGGGCGGATTGTTTGAAGGCGCGCCGGAAGCCATCGGCAACTCCATGTTCTGGAACACGCTCTACGCGCCGCAACTGGACCTCATCTTTCCCAGCATCAGCCGCCGATGGGCGCATACCACGGGAGACTGGGTGGTGGGCGAGTGGGATTGCTTTTTCGGCGCCCTGCTCACCAGTCTCGAGGACGAAGCCCAAACCACCGCCGGCATTCACGCCATTTTATTGGCGCAGACAGACACCGGCCTGGTTCCCAACATGACCTCAGGCGCGGGAAGCAGCCCCGACCGCTCGCAGCCGCCGGTGGGGTCGTATGTGGTTTGGAAAGTCTTCCAGCGGCGGCACGACCGGGACCTGCTGGAGTGGGCCTACCCGCGCCTGAAGAAGTGGCACGAGTGGTGGCTGGCCGACCGTGGAGACGGCCAACCCTGGCGCGATGGCAACCGCGACGGCCTGCTCGAGTGGGGCAGCGACCGCGGCGCGCCTGCCTACTTCGGCGACAGCGGCGCCCTCCAGGATGCCAGGTATGAAAGCGGCATGGACGACAGTCCCATGTACGACGAGGCCACCTACGACCCGCACGCTTACACGCTCGATCTCGACGATGTCGGGTTGAACTCGCTCTACGCTCTGGACGCCGAGTGCCTGGCGAAAATCGCGGCCATCCTCGGAAAGCCGGATGACAGCCGGGAATTTGCCGCCGAGTATGAGCACATGAAGCAGCTCGTGCGGGATAAACTTTGGAACGAGCAGGACGGAATCTACGAGAACCGCTTCTGGGATGGGCGATTTTCCCAGCGCCTCTCCCCAACGAATTTCTATCCGTTGTTTGCCGGCATCGCCACGCCCCACCAGGCGGAGCGCATGGTCAAGGAGCATCTGCTCAACCCCCAGGAATTTTGGGGCAAGTACGTTGCCCCGACCATTGCCCGCAACGACCCCGCCTTCCCCGACCAGTTTTACTGGCGCGGGGACATCTGGGGACCCACCAACTACATGCTCTACGAGGGCATCAACCGTTACCGGTTCGACCAGGTGGCGCTGCAATACGCGCAGAAGAACTACGCCCTGTTCATGGATGATTGGCGAATGAACCAGCACGACGACGAGCAGTACTACGCGTGGGGCGGCTCGGCCGGCGGCGATACCCATTACACCTGGGGAGCGCTGCTCTGCCTGATACCGCTGGAACAATACATCGATACGAATCCCTGGGAAGGCTTGCGGTTTGGCGCGCTCGACCCGGCGGCACAAGGAGAGTTCCACCGGGCAGTTTGGGACAATCATAATTACGACGTCACCGTGGGTCCAAACCAAACTGCACTCCAACGCGACGGGCAGGAGCGCTTTGAAGCCAACGCCGGGGTTGTGGTGCGGGACTACCGGATGTCGGCATCAAAGCTTACCTTCAGCTTGAAAGCCGCGCGCACGGTCGTAGCCGTCACGCAGGAGTTCGAGGGTGGCGAGTTATACCTGCGGGTCGACGGGAAGGCCGTGGGGAAGGTGAGCGTGCAGCAAGGGCGCGCAAGCTTTCAACTTGCCGAAGGCGAACACAACGTCGAGTTGATGAGATGATCTTCAGGGTTACGCCAGGGTGCGGCCATGCGTTTCTGGAAGGCCGCGAGCAGGAACCCCAGCCAGGAGAAACCCCAGGCCGCTGATGCCGAAAGCCGAACCAAGGCCCCCGCGGGCGGCGATGATGCCCACGACCCAGGGCGCCGCGGCGCTGAGGGCGCGTACTGGGCTGGTTGCCGCGCGCCCGCCTGCCACGCACAGCACCATGGTGAGTTTTAGCCGGGGGAGGCGCGCGTCATTTGGAGTTTTGGCGAGCCTCGCCTACAATGGTTGGCGTACGGGTGTTCCATGTTCGCCTTGCTTAAAGCCTCATTGATTACCGGCCTGGTGGCGCTCAACGCCTTCTTTGTCGCCACCGAATATGCCCTGCTCAGCGTGCGGCGCACCCGCCTGGAGCAGCTTTCCAACGAAGGCAATTCCCAAGCGAAACTGGTGCTCACCCTGCTATCCGATATGGTAGCGCTGTTTTCGGGGACGCAACTGGCCATCACCGTCATCAGTCTGCTCATGGGCTGGATGGGCGAAGCCATCATGGCGGACGCCATCAATCAGTCGCTGGAAGGGTATCTGAGCCGGGTGGCGCGCGCTGCCGTGGCGCACTCCATTTCGGTGGGCTTGGCCTTCCTGCTCATCACCATGCTGCTTATGGTCCTTGGCGAACTCGTTCCCAAAGCCCTGGCTTACGACAACGCGGAGCGCTTTGCCTTGGGCGTGGCGCGGCCTATGTATCTGTTCCTCCATCTGAGCCGTTATCCCGTCCGCCTGCTCGACATGCTGGCCAGCGGCGTGCTGCGCTCCCTGCACCACCCCTCGGGGCGAAGTCATGGCCCTCTGCCCACCGCCGAAGAAGTCAAGCTGATCGTATCGGGAATTCGCAAACGCGGGCTGCTGGACGAAGAGCAGGAAGAGATGATTCACAGCGTTTTCGATCTGGACCGCGTGCGCGTGCGCGAAATCATGGTGCCCTGGAATCGCATCACGTGCCTTCCCGTTTCCACCGATCTGCGCGCCTTGCTGGACCGCGTGGTGCGCGATCAGCACTCCCGCATCCCGGTTTATGACGGCCACCCTGACCAGATCGTCGGCGTCCTGTACACGAAGGATTTGCTGGCGGTGGTGGCGGAAAGGGGGCGCGCCACATCTCCCGCCGAACCCGCCTTCGACCTGCGCACCATCCTGCACCAGCCCATGATTGTCCCCGAGGGAATGTCCTTGACCCAGATGCTGAAGGAGGCGCGCCGGCGGCATTCGCAAATGGCCCTGGTGGTGGATGAGTTCGGAACCTTCGTGGGACTGGTGACCATCGAAGACGTGCTGGAACAGATCGTCGGCGAGATTCAGGACGAGTATGACCGCGAAGAATCAGCGGTCCGCAAGGTGGGGGAAAACGTCCTGGTGGTGGATGCCGCGATGAGCCTGCGGGACCTGGCAGGCGAACGCGAAATCGTCCTGCCGCGCGGCGCGGGATATGAAACCCTGGCAGGATTTGTGCTGGCGCGGCTGGGATTCATTCCGCACGGAGGGGAGAGCTTCATTTTTGAATCCCGCCGGTACACCGTTCTGGAGGTGGAAGGCCGCCGGGTTTCCAAAATTCGCATTGAAACCCTGCCCTCGGCAGCCCTGGATTCTGGCGCCAAAAGTCAGGGTTCAGGAGTGGAACGTCCCTATTCCGGCTCCTGACTTCCGGGCCCCGGCTCCTGGCCCCCCAGCAGGACACCCACATCCGCGCCCCGGCTGACATTCAAAGTTTTCGCGGCGGAGCCCCGGTTGGTGCAAATTTCGATGTAGCCGGAACTGCCCACGATGGCAAACAACTCCCCGGGTTTGCCCATGGAATACGCCAGATTCAGGCGGGTAATCTCCTGATGATTAATGAGGATCTTGAAGGGCGGCGGGGTCTCAGCGAACAACTGGGGAATGTCATCCGGCCGGAGATTGGTGAGGATGTTGCCAAACTTGTCAACCTTCAGCACCGCACCCTTAATGAGGCTGTCATTCACCCGTTTGGGTTTGGGTGAGGAGAACCTGGTGTAATCGCTGATGGGCTCGCCGAACTTATCAACTTCCAGCCCCTTGCTCAGCCACCCCGTGACCGGAGCAAAGATATCACGCCCCTGAAAGGTAGCGCTGACCGGATTGAGGAAGTAATGGTCCGAGGTGATGTGACGCACCTCCACGTTCTCCTCGCGCTCGTAAATCAACGACAGCACGCCGTTATCCGGGGCAACAAATTTGTAATTCATGCTGCGCGCTACCAGGGGCCGGCGGGACGTTCCCACCCCCGGGTCAACCACCACCAGGTGGATCGCATCGGGAGGGAAAAAACGGTAGCTTTGGGCCAGCGTGAAAGCCGCGTCGAAAATATCGTAAGAAGCCACTTTGTGGGTAATGTCCACAATTTCCACTTCGGGATTGATGTTGTGGATGACCCCTTTCATCGTCCCCACAAAGTGGTCGGTGGTATCAAAATCGGTGATCATGGTAATGAGGGGCTTGCGAGCCAAGGGTTCCTCCTGTTCTCGGCGGGAGGCAAAGCGGGATTAGGGCCAGACCACCGAAACCCGCGAGGGTTGTGCGGGGCACTCACCAACCTGGCGCTCCCTAATTTGCATTCTCATTCGTTCGCGGGCCGGCCGCCTGCCTTTTCCAAGCCCTCTATTCGCCTCTCCAATCTGGCAATGTGATTTTGCACAGATAGGGCGGAGAAAAAGAAAGCCATGGGAAGAAACGCAATAAATGCCGGGAACCCCGCAGGCATTGAAATGGTACTCTTACTCCAGCCCCAAAGGACGAGGCCGCTGATCGCCACCCAAAATATAAAAGGAATCCAAAGCGAAGCGCATTTTAGCGAAGATTTCATGTTTGGTTTTTCCTTCCGCCGCTTACGCGGAGTGTCAAAATATGAGGAGGACGCCCCCTTGCCAATCTTTCCCATCGCCCTTCACATCACCCGCTGGATGCGGGCGAGACGCGTGAAGTCGCAGTGGGAGTCCAATTCCAGGGCGCGCAGCCAGGCGCGCACGGCGTTATCCATCTCCCCAAGTTCGAGAAAGGCGAAACCCAGGGCTTGATGGACGAACGCATCGGTGACCCGGTAAGTCAGCGCTTCCTCATAAGCCGCCTGGGCCCCCACCCAGTTCTGGAAGCGCATGCACTGAAACCCGCGCTCGCAGGCGGCCGCCCAGGGCTGAAATTCGGCGGTGATGGCCAGGGTCAGCGGCCATTCCTGCTGCAATTCCCGCAAGCGGCGGGCGCACTCCGGCAGGTTGTCGCGCGCCGGAGAATTCTCAAAAATAGCCACGGACAAAGTCAATTCGCGAAGGCAGCGGTTCAAGTCATCCCGGGAAGGATTGGGCTGGAAGAACAGGCCCAGGCCCGTGCGGTAATGCTCCCGGCTCGCCATCAGAGATCCCGCCTTCATCAGAAATTCCTCCGCCTTGGCGTGGCGGGGATCAATCTCCAGGGCGCGGCGATAACAATCCGCCGCCCGGTCCAACTGACCCAAGCTTCCGCAAGCGTTGCCCAGAAGATAATGCGCGCGGGCGTCCCTGGGCGCGGATTGCAGGGCGCGGGTAAAGGCTTCGGCGGCGTCAGAGGGCCGCTGGGTTTCCAGGTAGCACACCCCGAGCTCGCTCCAGGCGCGGGCGTTCGCCGGGTCATCCACCACTAACTCCTCCAGCAGATGGATGGCGGCGGGGAAGTCCGCCTGTCCAAGAGCCGCAAGGGCGCGCGCCAGCCGATCTTCGGGTTCAATGGGGGTCACAGGCAATTCCTTGCACGGAGCATCTCCAAATTCGAACTTCGAAACTCGAAATTCGAAACTCGAAATTCGGTGTGATAGTCGAGTTTCGATTTTCGATTTTCGCCTCTCCCCTGCCCGGGTCATTGGTTGAAAATGGCGCGGAATTGCTCCAGGTTGAGCGGGGGCGTGTGGGCGGTATCGAGATTTTCAGTAAGGTGATCGCGCCGGCTCATGCCCACGAGCGCGCAGGCTACGCCGGGCGTTGAGCGCACAAACTGGATCGCCCTTTGCGCATCCTTCTCGAGTCCGGGAAACCACGGGTGGGTTTCGTCCGGCAGATCCTCCGTCAATTTCTGCTGAAGCAAGCTGGCGCTGGCGAACACCAGCAGGCCGTGGGCGCGCGCCACCTGCAAAACCGGGACGCTCTTGCCGTCAGCGCGCTGGGTGCGGGCGGAAAGGGCTTCCGGCATGGCCAGATTGTAGGGCAGTTGAATGGCGCGGAGGTGATGGTCCTTGCCGCCCACCTCCTCCGCCAGGCGCAGCAGGTCGGTAAGCGAAAGGGCCTCGCGCGATTCCTGCCCGACGCGATAGGCATTCCAGGTGGCCGTGCCGTAGATGCGAATCTTGCCTTCCCCCGCGGCTTTTTCCAGGACAGCAAAGGCCGCCCGTATTCGCCGGTCAAATTCCTCGCGGGCCACGTTGGACGCCTGCGTTTCCGGGTTATGCAAATAATAAATATCCAGCGTGTCGATACCGAGATTCCGGCGGCTCACCTCGATCTGGTTTTCGAGATATTTGGGTGACATCACGTGGCAACCGGCCACCACATCCTCGGGGCGCAGGAAGCCGGGATCGATCAGGGTCCGCTGGAAATATTCGGAGGGATCATCGGGCTCGCTGCCGTCAAAATTCAGAAAGCCGCCCTTGGTGGCAATCAGCACCTCGTCGCGCCGGACCTTGCCTTCGGCCATCACCGCCGCAAGGGCCTGGGCAATGGCGCGTTCGCTGCGCTGGTGGCGGTAGTTCACCGCCGTATCAATGACGTTGATCCCGCTTTCCAGCGCTTGCGCCACCGCCTCCCGATAAAGGGCGTCATAGGCGGCGGTGGGGTCGCCGAGATAAGTCCCAATGCCGATGGAGGAAAGCCACAGCCCCTGCAACTCGCGGAAATGGCCCGGGAACATTGCCTCGAAACGGCGGCGATAGCGGTCCGTCCCTTCGGACGTGGCGTACCCTGGAATTAACATGTGTTGGAATCCCCCGCAAACCAGCTTCACTTTAGCACGAAAAGGAAGTCGCGAAGCTCGAAAGACGAAATTTGAAACTGGAAATTCGAAACTGGAAATTCGAAAATCGCCCCGATTCCGAATTCCGGATTTCTAATTCCGAACTCAGATTTTCGATTTTCGAGTTTCGAATTTCGATCTTCCGCCTGGTCAATCCATATGCGCCTTCACCAGGAAGAGCGGAATATCACTTTCGTGCCGAACCTTGGTGATGGTGGTCCCATGGATGACATCGGAAATCAATCGGTGCCCGTGGGTGGTCATGGCGATCAGATCGCAATGCTCGGCCGTCGAGGTCTTCAGGATGGCGCGAGCGGGTTCGCCGCTTTCATGGCGCGCGGTTACGCGCAGGTTCTCCGCACGGAGTTCCGCGCTGACCTTCTCCAAATATTCCCGGTCCTCTCTTATCTCCTGAGAATCGGAAAGATTCAGGTTTTCCTGCCATTGCGCCGCCCACCCGGTGGAAACGTGCAGCAGGAGAAGTTCTGCGCCGGTCAGGCGCGCCAATTCCTTGACCTTCGGCAGGAGGAAGGAGTCGGCCTTGCTATGGTCGAGGGCAACAAGGATTTTCTTGAACATGGGAACCTCGCGGAATCGGGTCATCTGGCCATCAGTTCATCGGATCATTGAAAGAACACCTGCTACCCATCGATCGCCTGCTGGTTTTCAATGACCCGATGAACTGATGAGCCGATGAACCGATTACCTGATCCAGTCTCGAACCGTCACGAACAGAAGATACGCGTTCAGGATCGCAATGATCCCGGCGGTGATCCACGCCAGGATTTTCAGCCATCGCGGGTTGACGAACTCGCCCATTTTGAGCCGGTCGCCCGTAAATATCACGAGGGGGATGACGGCGAAAGAGAGTTGCAGGCTCAGGATGACCTGGCTGAAGATCAGCAGCTTGGCCGTCCCCGCCTGGCCGAAGAAAATCACCGTGATGACCGCCGGGATAATGGCCAGAGACCGGGTGATCAACCGGCGCAGCCAGGGGACCAGCCGCAGGTTGAGAAATCCCTCCATCACAATCTGGCCCGCGAGTGTGCCGGTCAAAGTGGAGTTCTGCCCGGAACAGAGCAGGGCCACGGCAAACAGGATGGCGGCCATTTTGGTTCCCAGCAGGGGCGTCAGGGTGTGATAGGCCTCCTGAATCTCCGCCACCTGTGTGTAACCGGCGCGGAAAAACGTTCCCGCGGCCATAATCAGAATCGCGGCATTAATCAGAAAGGCAAAGTTCAAGGCCAGGAAATAGTCCAGAAAGTTGTAGCGCATGGCCGTCTTCATGCCCGCCGGGGTGCGGTCAATGGCGCGCGTCTGCACCAGCGAGGAGTGCAGGTAAAGATTGTGCGGCATCACGGTGGCGCCCAGGATGCCGATGGCGATGTAGAGCATTTCCGGGTTGGTAAGGATTTGCGGTGCGGGGATGAATCCCTTGGCGATGGCCACCATGTTGGGGCGCACCAGAAGCAGTTCGATCAGGTAGCAGCCGCCGATGATCGCGATCAGCGTCACCACCACGGCTTCCAGATAGCGGAATCCCTTGTGCTGGAGATAGAGGATTGCCAGCACATCCAGCGCCGTCAGGCAGACTCCGATGAGCAGGGGAATGTGAAAGAGCAGGTTGAGGGCGATGGCGGAGCCGATGACTTCCGCCAGGTCGCACGCGGCAATGGCGATTTCGCAAAGCACCCAGAGGATAAAGCTGGTGCGCCGCGAATAGTGGGCCTTGCAGGCCTGCGCCAGGTCCATCTGCGTGGCAATCCCCAGGCGCGCCGCCAGCGCCTGCACCAGAATCGCGATGAGGTTGGAAATCATCAGCACGGAAATGAGCTGATAGGCGAAACGCGACCCGCCGGCGATGTCAGTGGCCCAATTGCCGGGGTCCATGTATCCCACCGCAACCAGAAAACCCGGCCCCGAGAAGGCCAGAAGCTTTCGCCAAAATCCCGCGCCGGGAGGAACAATCACACTTCGGTGCACTTCCGGCAAAGATGGTGTTGCCACGGCGCGGCTTTCCGGAATGGCGTGGGCGGGATCCATGAAACGACCAGTCTAAAGGGTAAAGTTTAAGGGGTAAAGGATAAAGGGGAAATACTGTCTCAGTTTGAATTCGTAGCGGCGACTTTACCTCGCCATATGGCGGCGTAAAGCCGCCTCTACATCAAACGGGGACACTACCAAATATTTCCTGGGGCAAAAGCTTATTAACAACGGTGCTATAATGGAGCGTCGGGTTGAGTTCTCATGCGAAGAACCGTCGGACTCCTTGTGCTTCTGGTGTTGTGCCCCTGGCAGCTTTGTGGCTCGCAAGAGGTGCGCTCCCTGCTGGTCTTTCCCTTTGAAAATCTGAGTCCGCGCGCGGATCTGAATTGGATCTCGGAAAGTTTCGCACAAGTTCTTTCCAACCGCCTGCCCCAGCCGGACAATTACGTGCTGGAGCGCGATGAACGCAACGCCGCCTGCACGCAATTGGGAATGCCCATGGATACGCCCCTGACGCTGGCGAGCGAATTCAAGGTAGCGCAAACGCTGGGCGTGGATTGGGCCATCCTGGGCAATTTCAATGTCACGGACAATCGCCTGGTGGCCCACGCGCAACTGCTCGACGTCAAACTCCTGAAGCTTTCGCAGCCGCTGGAAGTTTCCGGAGATCTGACGGAACTGGTGGACTTGCAGACGCGCCTCGCGTGGCGGCTGCTGGCGACGCACGACCCGGGTTTCACCGTGAGTAACGAAGACGATTTCCGGCGGCGGTTCCACGATATCCGCCTCGACGCCTTCGAGAATTATATTCGCGGCCTGCTGGCTACCGACGATGCCAGCCGCCTGCATTTCTTTACGGAAGCGGCGCGCCTCGATCCCTCGGACCACCGGGCGGCGTTTGCCCTCGGACGGTATTATTTTGAGCACAAGGATTATGCCAACTCCGAACCGTGGCTGGAAAAGGTTCAAGAATCCGATGCCGATGGGAGCGAGGCGTTGTTCCTGCGCGCGGTGGATGAATTCTTCCTGGGGCGGGAAGCGGCAGCGGAAAACGACTTTCAAGCCCTGGCCAAGACCCTGCCCCTCAGCGAAGTCTCCAATAACCTGGGAGTCCTGGAGGCCCGCCGCGGGCAGTATGACGAGGCCCTGGCCAATTTCGAGCGCGCCTACCAGAGCGATCCGTCGGATGAGGACTTCTGCTTCAACCGAGGCGTGGCCCTCGCGTATGCGAAGCGCAACGCGGAGGCCGCGGAATCTCTCCAGGCCGCCGTCGAAGCCATCCCCGATGATTCCGAAGCCCGCACGTGGCTGGCGGTGGTTTACGGCAAGCTGGGCGACGCCGCGGCGCAGCGCCAGCAGCAGGATTGGCTGACCGCTCATGAAGTGGGCCTGGCGGCCGGGGGGGGGCCGACTTGCTCCCCATGCCGCGTCTCAAGAAAAATTATGACGGCCGCGCCTTCCGCCTGCTGGAGTTGACTCTGCATAACGCCGTGGAGCAGCGCCTGGCCGCGGCATCTCCGCAACAGCATATTGACACGCACCTGGCAGAGGGCAAGAAATTCCTGGCGGCAAACCGTTATGGGGAGGCGGAGCACGAACTGGCCGAGGTCGTTTCCCTGGCTCCGAATGATCCGCAGGCGCACATCCTACTTGCCCAGGCGCTCGAGGCGGAGGGTAAGCACTCGGACGCCGTGTGGGAACTTCAGGCTTCCCTCAAACTGCAAAACAGCGTGGAAGCCCATCTTGCCCTGGCCCACGTTTTTATCGCCATGAATCAGCCGGTTCTGGCGCGCGCCCAGGGGCAGGCCGCACTCGATCTCGATCCCGGCAACGCGCAAGCCGTACAATTGATGCAGCAAATCCCAGCCGCCCCCCCGGCAAGGAATTCACCGTGAGCGCCAAATTCCTCCGTCCTGCACTCTTGTTAGTTGTTCTAATCGCTGCGGCATTACCCACTCATTCCCTGCGCGCCGGCCAGCCCCGGCCGTACGTGGTGGAAATCAAGCTCGACATGATGATCCACCAGGTAAGCGCGGAATACGTGGAGCGGGGAATCCGCTACGCCAATGAGCGGAATGCCGACGCCATCTTGCTGGAGCTCGACACCCCCGGTGGACTGGTCACCTCGACGCAGGAACTTGTGCAGGCCATCTACGCTTCCCGCGCCCCGGTGATTACCTATGTCGCCCCCAGTGGCGCCAGTTCCGCCTCCGGGGGCTTCTTCGTTTTGCTGGCGGGCGACCTGGCGGTGATGGCCCCGGGCACCAACACCGGCGCCTCCCATCCCGTGAACATGCTGGGAGGGAACTCCGACCCGGTGATGAAGGAGAAGATCGAGAGCGACCTGGCTTCCTACATCCGGTCGATCGCGCAGAAACGCGGGCGCAACGTGGGGCTGGCCGAGGATGCGGTGCGCAAGAGCGCGTCCTTCACCGACAAGGAAGCTCTGGATGACAAGCTGATTGACGCTGTGGCGGGATCGCCCGCCGAAATCTTCGCGCGGTACGATGGCAGGACGGTGCAACGGTTTGGTGGCGGCAGCACCACGCTGCATCTGGCCGATGCGGAAGTCGAGACCTACCCGATGACGCGCATTGAAGCCCTGCTGGTCTGGGTGGCGGACCCCAACATCGCCTTCCTGCTGGGGGCCATCGGGCTCGCCTGCCTGTACCTGGAGTTCACTCACCCGGGCATGGTGGCGCCGGGAGTTGCGGGCGCGATATGCTTAGTTTTGGCGCTCTATGCCTTTAATTTCCTGCCCATCAATTACGCCGGGGTCCTGCTAATCATTACCGCGCTGGCGCTTTTCGCGCTGGAGGCCAAGCTGACTTCGCATGGCGTGCTGGCGGCGGGCGGTGTGGTGGCCATGGTGTTGGGCGCCATGATCCTGGTTAAATCGCCCTGGCCGGAAGCGCGCATCCACCTTTCCACGGCCCTCAGCGTGGCCCTGCCCCTGGCGGCCATCACGGTCATCCTCCTACAATTCGCCATTGCCGCCAAACGGCGCAAAGCTTTGACCGGCGAAGCGGGAATGCTCGGTTTGCTGGGTGTGGCGGATACCGACCTCGATCCGGTGGGAAAAGTCCTGGTGCACGGCGAATTGTGGAAGGCCCGCGCCGCCGGCCGCATTCCCCAAGGCTCGCGCGTTCGGGTGCGGGAAGTTGACGGCCTCACCTTGCTGGTTGAGTCGGCGCCCGAAACCCGGTAGACTGCACGGGCGGCTGGGAAGTGCGGGACGGAAGATCGGTAGTCCAGGTCAAAGAGCAAGTCAAAATGCAAAGTGCAAAAGGCAAAATGCAAAAGTGAAAAGCGCGCACGTATAGCGCAGGCCTTCGCCTTTGAGGTCCGCGCTGCAGTCCTTGGGGGCCGCGAAAGTCTTTGAACGGATAAGTGCGTTATCAGCCGCAGGGATGCGGCAAGGAGTGCGTCATGTCTACCTTCATCATCGTTGTGCTGGTCATTGTGTTCATGTGGGTTTCCTCGTGTTTAAACGTGTTGCGGGAATATGAACGGGCGGTGATTTTCCGCCTGGGACGGCTGCAAAAGCCGGACAAGGGGCCGGGGCTGATCTTCATTCTCTGGCCGATCGACAAACTGGTGCGGGTTTCCCTCCGTCTTTTGACGTGGGATATGCCCCCGCAAGACATCATCACCCGGGATAACGTTTCACTGAAGGTCAACGCGGTGGTTTATTTTCGCGTGATCAGCGCCCAGCAGGCCTATGTGGAGCTGGAAAATTACCGGTACGCCGTCGAGCAGTTGGCGCAAACCACCCTGCGCTCGGTTTTGGGCGAAGTCGAGCTGGACGATCTGCTCTCCCAGCGGGAAAAGCTGAACACCCGCCTGCAATCCATCCTGGATGAGCACACCGAGCCATGGGGCATCAAAGTGACCAAGGTGGAAGTGCGGCAGGTGGACTTGCCGCAGGAAATGCAGCGTGCCATCGCCGCGCAGGCGGAAGCCGAACGCGAGCGCCGCGCGAAGATCATTCACGCGGACGCCGAATACCAGTCGTCCGCGAAACTCGCCGAAGCCGCCGCCGTCATCGCCCAGCAACCCGTCGCCATCACCCTGCGTTATCTCCAGACGCTGGTGGAGATTGGCACGGAAAAGAACACCACCGTGGTCTTCCCGGTGCCCGTGGAGTTGCTGAGCGCCCTGATGGGCAAGGGCCTGCTGCCGCCGGTGTTGGGGTCTGAGAAGAAGTAACGGCTTGAGGGCAGGATATTCAGCTTGGACCACCCCGCCCTGCGGGCGCACTTCCTGAACCAGTCGGGGAATTCGGACTCCCCTCCTTGAATAAGGAGGGGTGCCCGAAGGGCGGGGTGGTTGCCGGGCTTATTTTTCAGGAAACGTGTATGCGGGGAGGAGCATTGTGGCAACGGAGGCGATAGATCATGAGGAAAGAGGCCATTCCGCGCGGTATCTCATCCTCTTTTTTTTCATTGGCGTCGTAGTGTGCGCAATTTTCTTCTCGATGGGATTCCTGGTGGGGTTCAACGAACGCCGCTCGCCTGCGGGGCCGGCCACCGAGGTTGTTACCCCGCCGCCGGCCATTCCCCCCACCATCAACGCGCCACTGGATAGTAGCCAGATGCAGCCCCCGGCCCCAGCCACCGGCCAGGCGACGCTGGAAACCGAGGTCATTCCCCCCGGAGGCGGCCCCCCTCCCCCTGCTGCGAAGTCGGCGGCCATTACGCCTCCCCGCGGGCAACCCCAGCCCGGGACCAAGTCCAACTCGAATCCTCCCCCCCCGCCCATCCCTGCTGCGAGTGCGGGGGGAGGGGGGATCATTCTTCAAGTGGCGGCATTGAGCACCCGGGAGGATGCCGACCATCTGGTGGAAATTCTTAAGGGACGGGGTTACCCGGTCTTCATGGTCACCCCGCAAGACGCCCACGCGGCCGATAACCTTTTTCACGTGCAGGTGGGCCCCTTCAAGACTCGTGACGACGCCAACAACGTACGCGACAAGCTTTCACAAGAGGGATTCAAGCCCTTCATCAAACATTGATGATTTTGGATTTTAGATTTTGGATTAGCGACATTCGGTAACCTATGCGCAAGGGGCGGGAAAATCTGGCTGGAAAAAAGGACTCCCAAGCGCGACGAACGAACAACCGTAAAATGGAAGAGTCCGCCCCCTCCAATCCAAAATCTAAAATCCAAAATCTAAAATCCCTCTTGGCCGCCGCGCTGAGCGGGCTGATGCTAACGGCCTGCTTTCCCAAACTCCATACACCTGGCCTGGTGTGGGTGGCTTCCCTGCCCCTGCTGGCGGTTTTGGCTGGGGAAAGGCGGCTGAAGCGCGCCTTCCTGTTGGCATACGTGTGCGGCGCCTTCTTCTTTGCGGGAAGCTGCCACTGGTTCACGACGGTCATGGAATTTTACGGGCACCTGGCGCCGGCGCTCGCCGTGGTGGTGTTGATTCTCTTTGTGATCATTGACTCGGCATTCTTTGGGGCGTTTGGCCTGCTGATGGGCTGGGCGGCGCGCCGCTCTGCGGGATGGGCACTGGCGCTCGCCCCGTTTCTCTGGATGGCAATGGAACTGGCGCGAACCTATCTGATTACGGGATTTCCCTGGAACCTTTTGGGATACGCCGTGCAAGCGTCCGGCGTGCGGCAGGTGGCTTCCATCGCCGGCGTTTACGGCCTGTCGTTCCTGGCCGTGGCCACCAGCGCTTTATTGGCGTGGGTGATGATCTCCCCCCGCCGCACGCGCCCCGCCCTCGCGCTGGCGGTGTGGATCGCGCTCTTGCTGCTCGTCCAATGGAGGCTGGCTCCCCCGCCGCCCACGGAGGGCAAAGAGTTGGCGATTCTCATTCAACCCAACGTGCCCCTGGACGATGCTCAACTCGAATCATGGGCTCCCTGGCGCGACCCTACGCAGCTTCAACAGCTCGTTCAGTTCAGCTTATCCTCAATTGAACGGTTCTCCCCTAATGGAGTTGCGTCGGGCTCCGTGCGTCCCGAAGCCGCAATTGAGAATCGACAATCGAAAATCGGCAATCCTACCTTGTTGGTCTGGGCGGAGAATCCCGCGCCGTTCTTCTTCACTCGCGACCCGGTTTTTCGCCATGCCATGGAAAATCTGGCCCGCCAGACGCACGCCTACGTGATTGCCAATACCATCATCCCCATCAATGAGAGGGAAGAGACCATCGCCAACAGCGCTTTCACCCTCGATCCGGACGGCCGTGAGGTGTCCCGGTATGATAAAATTCATCTGGTCCCATTTGGCGAATATGTTCCGGGCTGGGCGTTGCCGGGATTAGTCCATAAGATTACTTCCGAGGTGGGGAACTTCATTCCCGGCACCAGCTACCCGGTGGCACCGTCTCCGGGCGGGGGAATTGGCGTCTTCATCTGCTACGAGGCGATTATTCCCCAGCTCGCGCGCCAACTGGTGGCGAACGGCGCCGCCGTGCTGGTGAATATTTCCAATGACGCCTGGTACGGCAAGTCCGCAGCCGCCTATCAGCACCTGGAAATGGCCCGGCTGCGCGCCATTGAGAACCATCGGTATTTGCTGCGCGCCACCAATAACGGGCTGACCACCCTCATCGATCCCTATGGCCAGGTGCGGGAAGAAATCCCACGCTACCAGCGGCTGGCCATGCCGGCGCGTTTCGACTTTGAGACGCGCGAGACGTTTTACACGGCCCATGGAGATTGGTTCGCGTGGCTGAGCACGGCGGTGGCGGCGCTGATGCTTTTAATCGCACCGCTGGGGAGTGGCGGGCGCCAAAGGTTAAAGGATAAAGGGTAAAGGGTAAAGGGTGAAAAGATTGCTGAACGCTGATAGCCACTGACAACTGACCACTGACAACTTTATTTAAGGAGCACTCGTGACCGAAGAATTACAACGTGAATTTGACGAACTCAAGAGGCAGTCCGCTGACATTCGGAGTTTTCTTTGACGCTCCCGCGCGCCGCAAGGATCTGGCTCTCCTCGAAGAACAAATCGCCCAACCCCAATTCTGGCAGGACCAGGAAGCTTCGCAGCGAATTCTGACGGCCCGCAAGCGGCTTATGGAAACCCTGGAGGCCGACGAGAAGCTGGCCGGCCGCCTGGCCGACATGGAAGCGTATTTCGAGCTCTCGCGCGAGGGGGAAAACATCGATTCCGAGTTGCGCTCCGAGCTGGACAAGCTCCACCAGGAAGTTGACCTGCTGGAAACGGAAACGCTGCTGGGGGGCGAGACCGATCACCTGAACGCCATTGTCACCATCCATCCCGGCGCCGGGGGCACGGAATCCCAGGACTGGGGCGACATGCTGTTGCGCATGTACCAGCGTTGGGCGGAGGCGCGCGGCTTTAAATTCACCATGAATGATTACCAGCCGGGCGATGAAGCGGGGATGAAATCCGCCACCTTCACCGTAGCGGGAGACTATGCTTACGGCCTGTTGCACGGTGAAAGCGGGGTGCATCGCCTGGTGCGCATTTCGCCCTTCGATGCCGCCCAGCGGCGCCACACTTCATTCACCTCGGTCTTCGTCAGCCCGGAAATCGACGACTCCATCACCATCGAGATCAAGCCCGATGAACTGCGGACTGACACTTATCGCTCTTCCGGGAAGGGCGGCCAGCACGTCAACACCACGGACTCGGCGGTGCGCATCACCCACATTCCCACCGGCGCCGTGGCCCAGTGCCAGAACGAGCGCTCGCAGCACCGCAATCGCGAAGTGGCAATGAAGATGCTCCGTTCGCGGCTCTACGAAATGGAACTGCAACGCCGGAGGCAGGTTTCCGACAAGCTGGAGGCTTCCAAGGCCGATATCAACTTTGGCAACCAGATTCGTTCCTACGTTCTGCACCCCTACCGGATGGTGAAAGACCATCGAACCAAATTTGAAGTGGGCGACGCCGACCGCGTGCTCAACGGGGACCTGGACCCGTTCATCAAGTCCTACCTGCTCTCGCAGCGGAAGGGGGCCAAGCCCGGTTCTTAAAACCAACCTGCACCCGTCGCGCATGACGCGCGATTCGAAGCATTAATTAACGGAAGTATGCACTTTACGCACATGGCAGGATTAGGATGGCAGCTCCGCCAACCCGCAGCAAATCGCAGACCATTCCCTCCATCCAATGAAATGTCATTCCTTTAGTATTGATTACTTCCTGTCGGTATGTTCCAATCAGAACTGAAAAAGCCCGCCGACCAGGGCGAGCCTTTTCCGAACTCGGCAAAGGGGAACGGATGCCGGAAACTTGGACCCTTCCAGCCTAAACCCCCTAATCCCCTTTGTCAGGTCTGTAGCCGAAATCCGGTCGGGAGGTCGGTGTGTCCAAGGATTTTAAGGACGTATACTATTCTGAGAAAACCAGGGGCAGGAAACATCAAAAGACGCCTGAAATCATTGCACTTGAAAATTTACAAGAAGAAGTGCGCAAAGCAATCGAGAAGGGAACTTGCACTCGCAATCGGTTTATCTCTATTCTGCAAGGTTATGGGTTAGGCGAGAATTCCGATCTCTATCGTGAATATCTAAGGAAGTTTGATCTTGTGAAACCTCCGGCTCGGTAGCGGCAGCGTGAGCAGCCCGTATTCGCTTTGCTCGCTCGTCGGCGGGAAGCGTCGAGAGATAAGAGTTAATCGACTTCATAAACCACTTACTAAACTGAGTCCTCGAAAGCGTCTTCTTCATCACAGCACCTCTGCCTACTACGTAGCCAGTGTATAGACAACATGATAGGTTTGTCAACCCGTTCGCTTTGTCGGTGTCGTTAGCCGCCGGTAGCGTCCTAAGACTGCGTTGAACTAGGGCTAGTCCGTTTGATAGGAGGGTCGGCCAATCAGCCAAAGGATTCTGTCGAAGACGCGAACGCGATAGGGATAGGTGCCGATATCCAGATTCTCTATCGTCTCTTTATACTTCGAATAGAGTTGCTTCCAAACGTGAACGAACTGCTCATACTCTGGTGTTTTCTCTGCAATCGGATTGATACCATTTTCGATCTTGCTGATGACATACAGCGCGTTCCTCGTCCAGCCGTCAAGCATTGGAACACTTTCGGGGTAGCACAACCATAACGCTTTTGAGGCGAGCGAAGTAAAGTCGCGCGGTTTACCGTAGGCTCGACAAACTACCGCCATGAGTTCTGCGTGTGTGTCAGCGAGTGCTTTTGCAGTCGTCAAATCTCTACTTCGATTTCCGTCATCATCGGCCCAGCCGAGCACCGCTTCAGCGATCTTAAACCGTTCGGGGGTTGTGAAGCCTTGAAGTACACCATAGAACCGGAGCCATTTACGCAGGTCATCTCGCCGCTCTAAAATTGGAAGCTGTCTGTCTGCTACAGCCTTGATCGCTTTCTGGTCAAGTTCACCTTCCTCCGGATCCTCCTTGATATTGCGAAGTGCCTTTGGCCAATAGTAGCGCACAACCGTTTCAAAATTCATCATCATCTTTGCGCCTAGGAGCAATCCGAGCAGGAGTGTTCGTGCGGTTTCACCCGTCCAAATCTGAGCAGGGACTTCTCATGTAAAGCGAGAGCTTGGCGGGTTTCACGGACCCAGTCGAGAGCAGACAGATGATCTTTAGGCTGAAGAGTTCGGCAGGATGGCGGAGGTGATTACCCTCCAAACCAAACCCTCCCGATGTCCAGGAATCCCGTGATGCCTCAAGAGAAGGGGTCAAGGAACGAACGCTTCCACGCCACAACGAAAGCCAAGGTTGTTGTTGGAGTAGGCAGGGAATACACCGGAGCGGCTGGACACTCGGACGAGCCAAGGGAAGTCGTTCCAGGAACCGCCACGCATAACGCGCACCTGCTCCCTCGCCGGACCTGGAGGATCTTGGGGAGGACTGTACTGGTAATAGTTTTGGTCGTACCAGTCGTTCACCCATTCCCACACGTTCCCCAACATGTCGTACAGCCCGAACCCGTTAGCCCGCTTCAAGCCGACATCGTGCATGTCATTGTGGTTGTCGTTCAAACGCTTCAAATAATCCGCCCGGTCTTCATTCCCCAACTTGGCACTGTCCAAGCTTTGGCTCCCGCTGTTGTCCGCGTACCAGGCGATTTCATCCAGATCGCCATAACGCCCTTGGGTGCCCCCAGCGCGCGCCGCATATTCCCACTCGGCTTCGGTGGGCAGCCTCCTGCCCGCCCAGCCGCAATAGGCTTGGGCCTCATACCATGTCACATCCACAATGGGCATGGCGTCGTCGCTCCACCTAGGGTTGAGTGGCCTCCCGCTATAATTCGGCTCAGCGGGCAATTGCTTTCCTGTCGCTGCCGCGAAGCGTTTGTAGGCGGCTACCGTAACATCTGTTTGCCCCATCCAGAAACCCTTGGTGATCGTCACTTGATGAGCGGGCCGCTCCCCAGCGTCGCATTCGCTCTCGCCCGGCGAGCAGCCCATCATGAAAGTCCCTCGCGGAATCCAAACGTACTTGAGACCATCTTTTGGGTTCGTCTTTGCAGCCGCTGGTGCGGGTCCCTCTACGAAGGGTGACTTCGCAAGATTGGGCTTCACCTCTGGTTGAATCTGGGCATACGTGCAGAGGCAATAGGTCAGTCCCAATGTCAAAGCCAACAGCGCGCAACGGCTCTTTATGCACATGTAGTTGGGCCCTCCGTGGGAAATCTTGTCGGCGCATCTTAACATGTTTGGCGGACTGACGCAGAGCCCGGTTCTCAGGACCGGATGGCAGCGATGTCAGCCAGTTGCCCTATGGACAGTGAAAGCCTGGCTGGTTCGACGCGCCTGAACAAGGGCCGACCAATGATGTTTCAGTTGAAGAGCTCAGTTGGATGGCGGAAGTGAGTTGAGTGAAAACCTTAACCCCCCTCATGGCCCAGGACCTCGCATTGCGGCGCCTGACCCCCTATAGAAAAGGGGCTCTACACTCCCAGAATCGTTGAGCCGCAGTCGGCATCTTCTCCTCCCTGGAAGCGCGACTAGTACGAAAGGGCTATGGCTAAAGTACTGGAAGGCTCGTAGCATAATATGCTGAAGTTGCTGATTGGCGGGATGCGAAGTCGGCTGACTCCATTCCTGCTGGGCAGGCTGTAATAAGGTGCCTTATGATCATGGCCACTCTGATTTTGATCTTATGTGTCCTTCCGGCAAGGCTGCATGACTTGATCTAACCGAAATTGCTAATGTCTGTCTTTTGCCCAAGAGGGCGAGGAGGACAGACGATGGCCAACGAGATTCCTGATATTCCCCGTGACATGCGGAAGGTCTATCGACGTCTCCGGCGATGGCGGAGTTCACACGCTCGCCGTGTACCGCTTCCGGATTCATTGTGGGCGGCGGCGGGAGAACTGGCGCGGGAGCACGGGATAAACCGCACGGCGAAAGCTCTGCATCTGGAATACGGCAAGCTGAAGGAGCGAGCGGAGGCGCCGGGGCAAGAGAAGAAGGTCGTGAGGAAGGCGCGGTCAGTGATCCAACGCCACGGCCGCCCGCCCGCCCCGCCGACATTTATGGAGCTAATTACGCCGCGGGTCGGCAGCGTTAGCAGTGCGGTGGTGGAGTTGGAAGGACCGCGGGGCCGGATGAAGATCGAGTTCAAGGGTGTAGGCCCGGCCGAGTTGGTGGCGCTGAGCCAGGCCTTGTGGGATGACGGGGCATGATTCAGATCACACCGCAGATGCGCATCCTGGTGGCAGTGGAAGCGGTGGACGGCCGCAAGGGCATCGACTCGCTGGCGCAGTTGTGCCAGGAGAGATTGCTAACCGACCCTTTCTCGGGCTGCCTGTTCGTCTTCCGCAGCCGACGCGGAACAGCGATTCGCATTTTAGTTTACGACGGTCAGGGATTCTGGCTCGCGCAGAAACGGCTTTCGAAAGGGCGTTTTCGCTGGTGGCCGGAAGGACGGAGTGCGCGCGAGGTAGCGCGGAGTCTGGCGGCGCATCAACTGCAAGTGTTGTTGGCGGCGGGTGATCCCATGGCGACCCAGGCGGCCCCAGCGTGGCGGCCCGTGAGTGTTTCGAGTTGAGAAAAAGAGCGCGCGGCTCTTGCGTTCTAAATTCTTCTCTGCTACCCTCGGGAGCATGGAAGAAGAGTTTCGCTACCGAGGCCGTGTCGTTACTGCTGCGGAAGTGGAATTCATCCGCCAGTTGATCGCAACCCATCCCGAGGCCAATCGGCGGCAACTTTCGTTGCGGCTGTGCGAAGCGTGGGGATGGAGACAGGCCAACGGGGCGCTGCGCGACATGGTCTGTCGCGGGCTGCTGCTGGAACTCGCACGGGCCGGGCATCTAGAGTTACCATCCGCGACCCATGTACACCGCAACCCGACCGTCCGGCGCGCCACGAGCGGGCAAGCGGTGGCGCCGCTCCTCCTGGATACGACTCCTCTGGAGGTACCCCTGCGGGCGCTGCGGCCCTTGGAGTTTCAGCAAGTGCGGCGCACGCCGGACGAGCCGCTGTTTAACTACCTCGTCGCCCAGTATCATCCGCTCGGCTACGCGCGGCCGGTGGGGGAACACCTCAAATATCTGGTCTCGGCGGCGGGCCGGGTGATTGCCTGCCTGGCCTGGTCGTCGGCGCCGCGGCATCTGAGCGCCCGCGACCGCTTCATCGGCTGGTCGGCGGAGGCGCGGCGCCGCAATATCCGTTTTCTCGCCTACAACCCTCGCTTTCTCATTTTGCCTTGGGTGCGCGTCCCGCATTTGGCGTCGCACGTTCTCGGTCAGATGGCGCGCAGAATCGCGGCCGACTGGGAACGGATCTACCGGCACCCCATTTATTTTCTCGAGACCTTCGTCGATCCCGAACGCTACCGCGGCACGTGTTATCGGGCGGCGAACTGGGTGGTGATGGGGCGCACGACGGGGCGGGGAAAAAACGACCAGACGCACCGGCCGAATCGTTCCCTCAAGGAGGTTTTGGGGTATCCACTCACGCCGCATTTTCGCCAGGGGCTGACGGAGGTGTAGGATGAAGCCGGAACGTGAGGTGATCGAGGTGAATTTTGCAGAGCTGACCGCGCTGCTGGAGCGGGCGCGCCAGGGGCCCTTGGGAGAAGAGGATTGTCAGCGGCTGGAAGGTGCGATCCAGGCGTTGAGCCATCTGATCGAAAGGATCGGGGAGAAGAACACGACGATCAGCCAACTGCGTGCGCTATTGTCCAAGCCCGGCACGGAGAAGACAAGCAAGGTGCTGGAGCAAGCGGGCATCAAGGCCCCGCCGAAAAACAGTCCGCCTGCGAACGCGCCGGGCCCGCCGAAGCCGGGGCACGGTCGAAACGGCGCCCAGGCGTATGGCGGGGCTCGCCGGATCAAGATCGCGCACGCTTCCCTCCAGCCGGGAGACGGTTGTCCGGAGTGCCAGAAGGGCAAGGTTTACGAACAGAAGGAACCCGCTCTGCGCATCCGGGTGGTGGGGCAGGCGCCGATTGCGGCCACGGTCTATGAACTGGAACGTCTCCGTTGCAACCTGTGCGGCGAGATTTTTGAAGCGGAGGCTCCGGCGAGCGTGGGCGAGAAGAAGTACGACGAGACGGCGGCTGCGATGATCGCGCTGCTGAAGTACGGTAGCGGGGTGCCTTTTTACCGGTTGGAAGGGCTGGAGGCGAGTCTGGGGATTCCCTTGCCGGCCTCGACCCAGTGGGAGATCGTCGAGGAAATAGCCGGCGTGATCCGGCCCGCTTGGGACGAACTGCTCCGCCAGGCCGCGCAAGGCGAGGTCTTTTATAACGATGACACCAGCATGAAGATCCTGGCGCTGGCGAGGGCGAGCCCGCAGCGCGCGGAGGAGGAAGCCGCGTCGAGCTCCAAGGAACGGACGGGACTGTTCACCTCCGGCATCGTCTCGACGACGCGGCAGGGGCAGCGGATCGTCATGTTCTTCACGGGACGGAAGCACGCCGGGGAGAACCTCGCCCGCGTGTTGATCGAGCGGGGCAAAGGACTGGCGCCGCCCATACAGATGTGCGATGCCTTATCGCGCAACCTGCCGAAGCTGCCCGAGAAACTGGAAATCCTCTTGGGAAACTGTAACGCTCATGCTCGGCGCCGTTTTGTGCAGGTGACACCCAACTTCCCCCAGGAGTGCCAATTCGTGCTGGAAAGCTTGCGCGAAGTCTACCGCTATGATGCCGAGGCGGAGGCGCAGGGCCTGTCCCCGGAAGCACGACTGCGGTTTCATCAGGAGCACAGCCAGCCCGTGATGGACACTCTCCACGCTTGGTTCGAGACCCAGTTCGCCGAGAAGAGAGTCGAGCCCAACTCGGGGCTGGGCGAGGCCATCACTTATTGCTTGAAACGGTGGGATCGGCTGACCCTGTTCCTCCGCGAAGCTGGGGCGCCGCTGGATTCGAACCTCGTCGAGCGCGCCCTGAAGAAGGCCATCCTTCACCGAAAAAACTCTTTATTTTATAAGACCACCAACGGCGCCGAGGTGGGCGACCTGTTCATGAGCCTGATCCATACCTGCGAATTGAATGAGATCAATCCCTTCGACTACCTGATCGAATTGCAGAAACACGCCGAGGAACTGGCCCAGCACCCGGCGGACTGGATGCCCTGGAATTACCGGCAGGCACTGCAACCGGCCGGCACCAGTCATCCTCCCGCTTAAATCCCGTTGAAGTAGAATACGTTCTGCCTGGCCGAAAACGATCCTCTGCGGCCAGGCCGGAGCGGCAGTCGAAAATGGCCGTAAAACGGGCCTCCCGAAAACGGAAATCGCCAGGGGTTTTTGGCCACCCCTCTCGCCGGGCCAAAACACCGTTTCGGGCAGGCCTCTACGCCCGCGTTTCTACGCAGGATCAGCAGACCATCCCCATGCAGACCCGTGCCCTGCAGGAATACGCCACTCGCCGAGGTTGGACGATCGCCCTGCAGGCCAAAGAAATCGGCTCGGGCGCTTCTCAGCGGGAGCGGCGAGAGCAACTGCTGGAAGCGGCACGTCGCCGTGAGATCGACGTGGTGTTAGTCTGGCGGCTGGACCGTTGGGGCCGCTCGGTAACCGACCTGCTGGCGACCCTCCAGGAACTGGAGCATTTGGGCGTCGGCTTTGTGTCGCTAACGGAAGCGCTGGACCTGACGACCCCGGCCGGTCGCGCCATGGCTGGCCTTTTAGCCGTGTTCGCGGAGTTCGAAAGGGAGATTCTGCGGGAACGAGTTCGGGCCGGCTTGGCGCACGCCCGTCAGAACGGCCAACGCCTGGGGCGACCCGCTACGGCAGGTCTCCACGCTGATAAGATCCGAAAGCTCTACCGCGCGGGCACGAGTAAATCCGAAATCGCCCGCCGGTTGCAAATCGGCCGCACCTCGGTGCGGCGCATATTAAAGACGAAAAAGGCATCCTGATGGCGAGAAAGAACAACCGTGTCTTGTATCAACTCAAGGTCACACTGCAAGAGATCCCTCCGCCCGTCTGGCGACTCATCCAGATGTGGGAGGATGCGACGCTGGCGCAACTGCACCGCACCCTGCAGATCGTCATGGGGTGGGAAGATTGTCACCTCCACGAGTTCGCCATTGGTCGTCGCATCTACAGTGTGCCCGACCCGGACGACGATCTGTACGAGCGGGAAGTAATTGACGAAAGCCGTGTGCGGCTGAAGGAAGTTCTGCCGCGGGTCGGAACCCGTTTCGAGTACTTGTACGACTTCGGCGATAGCTGGCGGCACGACCTGCGGTTGGAAGCCATCGTCCTGCCGGATCCGGAGGCTTCGTATCCTCGTTGTCTCGCCGGGGAGCGCCGTGCGCCACCCGAGGACGTGGGCGGATCGTCCGGGTATGAAGACTACCTGGAGGCGATGGCCGACCTTGGGCACGAAGAACATGAGAACGTGCTGCAATGGCGAGGCCCTTTTGACCCTGAGGCATTCTCACTCACTGCCGTGAACCAACAACTGCAAAAGAAGTTTCGCTCGGTTCGAAAGACGCCAACCGCCCACCGCTCGACCTCATAACTACCGCCCCGGCTCACTCATCAGACCCGGTGCTGCTCCCTCCCCCCGGCATCCTGCCGTCAGCGCCTCAAGCAACGCAGCCTTGCCGAAAGCTCACGAAGTAAGACATAATCTGCAGCAGTGGTACGCGTGTGCGAACATCGAGAAATTGCGTTACTACTTCCTATGCCGGGGCCTGGGGTAAAAGGTCGAATTTGAATCGTTGGTTGAACAGGCTGAACGCGTCGCCCGTATGCTGACGGGGTTGATAAATGCCGTAAGGCTTTAGGCGCCCTGCCCCACCTACCACCTACGACCTACCACCTACCCTCCGCCCACCTACCCCCGAACGGATACCGGCTCATCTCCAACGCCCGATCTGCCAATTGACGCTTTAATCCAATACAATCGGGCGGCGTGCGCCGCAGGAATCGCCGCAGGACGGAGAGTTGAGTGCGCAGCGTGTCACCTTCCGCGATGCGGGCGAGAGCGCGGCGTGCTTCGATTTCCATGCGATCGGCCGCTTCGTGGATACAGACTCTCGACACTGCAATTCCAATGTCTTCGGCGGACGCTGAAGGCTTCGCCAATTTCTTTTGGGTGCGAAGCAGGACGCTTTCCATGGCGTAGACTGCCATCACCAGGTTGCTGATAACGCCGATCACTTCCTGCTCGTGTTCCAGGCCCAGCATGTAGCGTTGCACGGCGCTTCCCGCCACCAGCAGTGCAGCTTTCTTTGCCCCTTCCACCAGCCGCGCCTCCCCGGCAAGGGGATCATCGTCATCCGTTTCCTCCAGCGGCGCCATTGCCAATATCTCATCGGCCAGCTTCTGTGCCGCAGCGAGTAAGGGCAACTGGCCTTTCAGCGAGCGCTTCATCAGCATGTCGGTGATCAACAGGCGGTTGATCTCGTTCGTGCCTTCGAATATCCGATTGACGCGCTGGTCGCGATAGGCGCGCTCAACTTCGTAGCCGGTGCAAAATCCGTAGCCGCCGAAAATTTGCACCGCCTCGTCGGCCACGAAGTCCAACGTCTCCGTGCCCATGACTTTCAGGATGGAGCACTCCACCGCATACTCTTGCAAGGCATCCAGAATCTGTTTGGGCCCTGTGGCCGCCCCCCGTTCAATTCCCGTGAGCATCGCGTCAATCATCCCGCCCGTCCGATACGACATGCTTTCGAGGGCGTACATTTGCGCCACCATCTCGCCCAGCTTTTCCTTGATGAGTCCGAAGTCGGCGATCTTGCGTCCGAACGCGTCGCGCTCCTTTGCCCACTTCAGCGCATCTCCCAGTAGACATTCGCAGGCTCCCACGCAACCCGCGCCCAACCGGTACCGGCCCAAATTCAGAATATTGAAGGCAATCAGGTGCCCCTTGCCGATTTCGCCCAAAACGTTCTCGACGGGCACCGGCACGCTCTCCAGATTGAGCGGCGTGGTGGAGGAACCACGAATTCCCATCTTGTGCTCTTCCGCCCCGGGAGTGACTCCCGCAAAGTCGCGCTCCACAATGAAGGCCGTGAATTCCTCCCCGTCGACTTTGGCAAAGACCACATAAACGTCGGCAATACCGCCGTTGGTGACCCACATCTTGGCGCCGTCGAGAATGTAATGCTTCCCCTCCGCGTCGAGCACAGCCCGCGTCTTGCAATTCAGAGCGTCGGAGGCGGACGTTGCCTCGCTCAGGCAATAGGCTCCCACCCACTCGGCGCTGGCGAGTTTGGGGAGGTACTTCACCTTCTGTTCTTCTGTCCCAAAAAAGGAGATGGGGAGAATGCCGATGCCGGCTTGCGCCCCCAGCGTCGTGGCCCAGGAACCATCACGCGCCATTGTTTCGGCGATAAGGGTGGAGGAAATCTTGTCGATCTCCAGCCCACCATATTTCTGCGGCACGTCCGCCGAGCAGAAGCCCAGTTCCGCCGCCTTCTTAAGCAGCTCGCGCAGCAGCCCGGGTTTCTTCTCTTCGATTTCGTTCAGGCGGGGCGCAATTTCATGGTCCATGAATTCCTGTGCCGTTTGCGCAATCAAGCGATGCTCTTCCGTGATGTCTTCCGGTGTGAACACTTCTTCCGGCGCGCGCGATTCAATCAGAAAGCTGCCACCCTTGATTCGCTGCGCCGCCGCCGCAGATGCGTCTGCCATGGTTGTTCCTCCGGCCTTCTGGTTTGGTCCGCTTATTTTCCCGCGGTAATAAAGCGGCGTGCCCCATCCTCAAACACCCGCGGGCGGTTCCCAAAGCTCAATCCGATTTCCCTCCGGGTCCATGATCCAGGCAAAGCGGCCGTAATCGTAAGCCTCCCGATGCGGGTCTATTTCCACGCCCTCTTCCTTTAGTGCTTCCAGAAGCGCATCGAGATCGGCGACGCGGAAGTTCATCATGAAATCCGCGCGGCTGGGTTGGAAGTATGGGGTCGATTTGGGGAAGATGGCCCAAACCGTCCTGCCATCTTTTCCTTTGTCATTGCTTTCCCGCCAAATAAAAGACACGGCCCCCTCCGGCCCGCGCTTTATTCCCAGATGCTTCTCGTACCACGCGTACAACGCCTCCGGGTCTTCCGCCTTGAAGAATAACCCGCCTAGGCCTGTCACTCTTTCCATATCAACTCTCCTTAACGATGAACTGTAGGGGCGGTTCGCGAACCACCCCTACGCCTTATCAGGGGCCGAAATATTCGACCTCCCTGGGGAACATGTCGGGTCATTGCAAGTTTTCAAAGATACCCGCCGCGCCCATTCCGCCGCCCACGCACATGGTCACCATGCCATAGCGGGCTTTGCGGCGTCGCAACTCACCCAGCAGGGTGGCCGTCAGTTTCGCCCCCGTGCAACCCAGGGGATGGCCGAGGGCAATGGCTCCGCCATTAACATTGGTTCTATCCACGTCGATTCCGGCGAGCTTGATGACCGCGAGCGCCTGCGCGGCAAAAGCCTCGTTAAGTTCAATCACCTCGATATCGGACAATTTCAGTCCAGCCAACTTCAAGGCCTTGGGAATGGCGTACACGGGACCGAGGCCCATCTCCTCCGGCGGGCAGCCGGCCGTCGCATAGCTCACAAATCGCGCCAGGGGCTCGAACCCCAATGCCCTGGCGCGGTCGAGGGACATCACCACCGCGGCCGCCGCCCCATCGCTCATTTGCGAGGCATTGCCCGCCGTCACCGTTCCGCGCGCGTGGAATGCCGGCTGAAGCTTCGCCAGCGCTTCGAGAGATGTGTCGCGCCGAGGTCCCTCGTCGGCGGCGATAGTCACTTTCCGCGTTTGCGGTTTGTTCCCGCCGTTCATGCTGACGTCAATCACTTCCAGGGGCGCAATCTCTTCCCGGAATTTCCCCCCGTCGATCGCGGCCATCGCCCGCTGGTGGCTGCGCAGCGCAAACTGGTCTTGTTCTTCCCGGGTGATTTGATACTTCACCGCCAGGTTTTCCGCGGTCAGCCCCATGCTCAAATAGGCATCCGGGTAGTGGTCCATCAGGTAAGGGTTGGGGGAGAAATGGTATCCGCCCATGGGAATCATGCTCATGGTTTCGGTGCCGCCCGCCACGATCACTTCGGCGGAACCGGCCCGGATGCGTTCGGAGGCGAGCGCAATCGCCTGAAGCCCGGAGGAGCAGAAGCGATTGATAGTCATCGCCGAGGTGGTCACCGGCAGGCCCGCGCGCAGCGAAGCAACGCGCGCCACATTATTCCCTTGTTCCGCCTCCGGCATCGCGCACCCCAGTATGACGTCCTCCACTTCGACTGGATCGAGCGCCGGCACGCGTCGCAACGCCTCCCGAATCACGGTTGCCGCCATGTCATCCGGCCGCGTGGAGCGCAAAGCCCCCCGCGGCGCTTTGCCCACCGCCGTGCGCAGAATCGAAACGATAACGGCTTCCCGCATATTTTGCTCCCAATGCGTAAGCAAGGGTGATTGCCCGCCCTCATTAGCGGCCCGCGTCAGTCGTGCTTACAAATTCTTCCCGCGATATTGACATCTTCGCCCGACAGATATGAAAGCACCGCCGGGTCGTTGTCGATGACGAAATCGGAGATGGCGAAAAACTCGTCCAACTTAGGGCTTTGCCGCGCCTGTTCACGGGTGAGCTTCCGGCCTAGATATTTCAAGTCGGCGTGCCGCGACTCATCCGGCTCTTCCAAACGTACTTCAAAGCCGCTGCCACTCTCGGATGGCCACACGCGCATATACACCCATTCGCGTTGTTGAGTAGCTTCTTCTGAATCGTCCCACCACTTGCCTATGCTCACAGTAAGTCCAACACGGATTTCGTTGTGCCCCCACTGCAAGGTGGCGAAGTAAACCGAGTACGCCCAGTCGTCCTTCTTGATGAACCCACAGACGCTCTTAAAGGGTTTGCCACAACAATCGCAGGTTAGGTTTGCTACTTCGCTCCCAAGTTCCAAAGAAAACATCAACCGGCCCCCGTTACGGTTTGCCAATCACAAATCACCAATCACAAATCACCAATTCTCTTAGTTCCTCAACGGCTTCCCCTTTTTTAGTGTGAACTGAATCCGCTCCACGGTCTTCTTCTGTCCGCAAAGGCTGAGGAAGGCCTCGCGCTCCAGATCGAGCAAATATTGTTCCGATACGAGTTGCGGCGAAGTGAACTCACCGCCGCCGGAAAGCACTTTGGCAAGTTGCGTTGCCACCACCACGTCGTAATCGGAAATGTACTGACCGCGGCGCATCAAATGCAGCCCGAGTTTCATCTTGGTAAACGCAGGTTGGCCGAGGGCGCGAATATCCTGGCGCGGCGGCTTCGAGCGATATCCCAAGCGCACCAGGTCGAGCACCAACTGCTTTGCGTCGGCAAGTTGCCGGTCGCGATTCATGCTGATGGAATCCTGGGGCGAAAGATAGCGGAAGCGCCGCGCTTCCTCGGCGCTGGTGGAGACTTTGGCCATGCCCATGTTCAGGAACACTTCCTTCACATAGGTGAAAGGGTCGGCCTCGGGATCGGAAGGCACACCGTCCAGGACGCGAATCAGCATCTCCTTCGAGCCGCCGCCCGCGGGGATCAGGCCCACGCCGGCTTCCACCAGTCCCATGTAGGTCTCCGCCGCGGCGCGCACGCGGGCGGAATGCAGGCACATTTCCGTTCCGCCTCCCAGAGTCATTCCGTAAGGCGCGGCCACCACCGGCTTGGGCGCATACTTCAAGGCCATGTTGGCCTTCTGAAAAGCGCGCACCGCCAGGTCAACCTCGTCCCAGTCGCCCTCTTGAATCGCGGTCAGAACCAGCATCAGGTTGACGCCCGCGCAAAAGTTCGGCGCCTGATTGCCGATGACCATGGCGTCGAATTGTTCGTCAAGGAACTTCAGCCCCGCATGCACCATCTGCACCGTGTCACCGCCGATGGTGTTCATCTTGGAGTGAAATTCCAGGCACAACACTCCATCGCCCAAATCGATCAGGCTCGCCCCGGCGTTCTTCCTGACTTCCTTCTTGCGCGCTTTGAGGGCGGAAAGCAGGATGACACTCGGCCTCTCCGGAAGCGGGTGGTAGCCGGCGGACGCCCCGTCAAAGTAGGCCGTGGACCAGCCGTCCTGGAGGTAGAACGATTTTCCTCCCGTTCCCAGCAGCTCCTCCACGAGCGGCGGGATGGATCTTTTCTCGCTGGCCCAATCGCCCATGACGCACTCGACACCCCGCGCGTCCCACAGTTCGAAGAGGCCCATTTCCCAGCCAAATCCCCACTTCATGGCGTTGTCGATGGAAACGATGTTATCCGCGATCTCGGGCACGCGCCGGGCGGCATAATGGAAGATGTCGGAAAACAACTTGCGATAAAACTGGCCGGCGCGATCGGGGGCCTGGAAAAGCACTTTAACGCGCTCCCCCAGGTTATCCACATTCCGCGCCATTTCCAGAGATGGAAAGGAGGCCCGCTGGCGGGGGCGGTATTCAAACGTAGCAAGGTCAAGAGTCAGGATTTCACTCCCGCCTTCACTCTTCCCCTTCACCTTTCTGAAGAAACCTTGACCCGTCTTGTCACCCAGCAGGCCGCGCTGGATCATCTGCTCAACAAATTCGGGAACATGGAAAAGGTCGCGGCGCTCATCCAGGGGCAGTGAGTCGCCGAGGTTCTTCACCACGTGCGCCAGGACGTCGAGACCAATGATGTCGAGGGTGCGAAACGTGGCCGATTTCGGCATGCCCAGCACTTGACCCGTCAGCGTATCAATCTCCTCGATGCTGTAACCGTCCTCCTGCATGATGCGCAGCGCGTTCAGGGTGGTGAAGACTCCAATGCGGTTGGCAATGAAGTTCGGAGTGTCCTTGGCCACCACGATACCCTTGCCCAGCACCTGTTCGCCAAAGTGGGAAATCGCCCCCACCACCTCCGGCAGCGTTTCCGGAGTGGGGGTGATCTCCAGCAGGTGCAGGTAGCGCGGGGGATTGAAAAAGTGGGCGCCCAGAAAATGGCCGCGAAACTCTTGACTGCACCCTTCGCCCAGAGAGGAAATGGAGATTCCCGAGGTGTTGGAACTGACAATGGCCCCTGGGGAGCGAATTGCCTGGATTTTCTCGATCAGCAGGCGCTTGATGGCGAGGTCCTCGGTCACCGCCTCGATGATCCAATCACAATCTTTGAGTTTACCGAGGTCGTCTTCAAAGTTGCCGAGGGTAATCAAGCGTGCGGCTTCCGGGACGAAGAATGCCGCCGGACGCGATTTGAGCGCCGCATCCAGGCCCGCCCGCGCCAGGCGGTTGCGAACCTGCGGCGCTTCCAGCGTCAATCCTTTGGCCTGCTCTTCAGGGGTTAACTGTTTGGGAATGATGTCCACCAGCAGGCAGGGGACCGAGGCGTTGGCAAAATGGGCGGCAAGGCGAGCCCCCATCGTGCCAGCACCCAGAACCGCCACCTTGCGGATATCGTGCATGAGCCGCCCCCCATCCGCCTGCAAGTTAGTTGATGAATTTATTATGGCGAATGCTCCGAAGGCGGTCAAGCGAGGAGGCGGGGAATAGTGCCGCATACACAAAAATCAATGTATGCGCCACCCGCGAAAAAGTTGAGCAGTTTAGAGCACGGTGAGGATGCCCGCAGTCAGGCTCTGATCGAGGCGGATAATGGCCTCGTAACTCCGTCGGAGGATGGATTCAATCTCGCCGGAAGAGCAGTTGCCGCGGCGGATCCAAATCACTTTGGGCGGAAAGCCCAGAACTTCGCTCATTTCGCTGAAGTCCGCATCCTGCGTGACGAGGATGAATGCATGGTCCCGCGCATGATTCCAAAGCAGGGTGTCGGAGGCCCGATCCAGGCCCATCGGGTAAACATGGGCGGAGCTTGGGTAAAGGTCGGAGAGTTGCTCGACAAGTCGCGGCGAGAGGTTTTGGTCGAAGAGGAGCTTCACACTTTCACAACCAACTGTTGGCGCTCCCGATCAGCCGCGTAGCTGAGGCAGGCCAGGATATCTTTTTCCGTCAGATAGGGCAAATCCGCCAGAATGTCCTGGTGGCTCATCCCCGATGCAAGGTACGAGAGCACATCATAGACCGTAATGCGCATTCCTCGAATGCAAGGCTTTCCCCCGCGCTTGCCAGGTTCGATGGTAATGATGTCTTGATACTTCATGCCACGAGTATAAGCGTTGAATGCCCCCTCAGGCAAGCCGGTAGCCACGGTCAGTGCTCTTCTGACCGCGGGCTTTTCTCTCTCCGGCCAAGCATGGAAGGATCCACGGTCAGAAAATCGCTGACCGTTGCCACCAGCTCCGTTCTTACTCACTCGAGAATTGTCGCGACCTTGGCCAGAACCTCGTCGATGATCGCAGCGGGCACGTTTCCCAGCTTTCTGCCGTGGCGCGCGCCGAGATCCAGCGCGCGGGGCTGGTCACAGCGCACCACACCTGTAGTCTTGGTACCGGCACCGGCGAGAGATACCGCAAATCCGGCAGTGCGCGCGAAATTCCCGCCGCTGGTGATGGGGAGAACCACAGGCACCTTGGTGACGCGGTTGAAGGCATCGGGGGAGATTACCAGGACAGGGCGTCGGCCCTTTTGCTCGTGTCCTGCGGCGGGATCAAGGCCCACCACCCAGATTTCGCCTCGCCTCATCAAATCAACTCCCGGCCCACCGGCTTATTTTCGAGCCATTCCCGGTCCGCTTTTGTGCGCCGGGCCTTGGAGTCGCACTGCGCCAGCAGCTCGTCCAGGGTGTAGCGGGGCCGTTTGGGCGGCTCCACCACCAGCCGGCCACGTTCGATGGCAATGCCGACCTTTGCTCCCGGCCGCAAGCCCAGGACGTCGAGCACCGCGCGCGGTACCGCCAGCATGACCGAGCCCCCGACCTTGCGCAGATTCGTAGTGTGCATAGCCCTTCCTTTCAGTTATATTTCAATATAACATTTTTCGCGAGGATTCACAACCCGGGCAGCTTGGCCCTAATCCGCCGATAACGAACGGGCGGTAGGGATTTTGGATAAAAGAATAGGGAATCGGCACTGTGGAGACATCCTTTCATGGTAGGCGCAGTGTCGTTACGGCCCGAAGAGAAGGCAGGAGGCCACAGCAGATTGTGCAGTGCGCGAGAGGAAGACACGCCGCATGAAGTTTCAGGAAGGGGGTTAGGATAATCCGCTGATAAGGACGACGTTTTGGTGCCGGTAGGTTCACGTGATCACCGGCAGCAACCGCAGGCCCTCCCCATAGGCGGCCGCCCACTTGCCCAGCGCGGCCACTCGCAGCATCAGTCTTCGGGCATGGTGCACCAGCCGCCCCGGCATGGTGAAGAGCAGGAAGCGCAAGCGCTTGGGTCGTGCGGTCAGTAGTTCGGCGGGCAAGGCCAGCCGCTTCAGCGCCTGGAGCACGTTGTGTGCGATCACCGCCAAACGCAGCCAAGCCGCGTTGGCGCCGAAATATTTCGAGGGCAGCACGCCGCCCCCCAGGTCGTTTTTGATCACGTCATGGACGAACTCAATGGTGCCGGCCTTTTCGCGGTGCCACTCGATCAAGCGCGCCGCCTTCAACTCCCAGCGGTTCGACAACAGCGCGAAGTGCCGCACCGTGCTCCCGTCCGCGAAGAGTTCTCCTTGCTTTTTGCGAATGCGGATGGCCACGTAGCGCAGCGGTTGCGCATCCTTCTTCTCCACTTTCTCGCCGGGCACGAAGGGGACCTCGGCGCACTCGCGGATTTCGGCCGGATGCCGCTCGCCGTAGGGTTCCCAGGCGGCTTCGGGAAGCGCCTGGATGGCCGCGTGCAAGGGCTCGCTCATCCGCGCGCTGATCGCAAACGCGATGCGCCCGCCCGGTCCTTCGGGCCGCTGTTCATCGCGCAACCAATTCACCAACCCGCTTTCATGACACGCCGAATCGCCCCGGTAATAATACTCCTGCACCGTGCTCGGCAGGGCGGCAAAGGCCCGTTGCGCCACTTCCACCGGCTCCATCTGCGCGGGCACGTTGCCATCGCGAAATTGATCGGCCAGCACCAGGCCGGTCTCCGCCCACGCCGCCAGCATCGGCTGATAGCCGCGCACCCCTTCATAAGTGGTTAAGGCTTGCTGCTTGTGGCTCTCAATGATCGTCGCGTCCTGATCCACCGTGGCGAGGCGCTGGTCGGGGGCGCGTTCCCCGAAGCGCTGCACCAGATCGCGGTTCACTCTGCCCAGCCCCTCCAGTGCGGCCGTCTCCTCGGGGATGTAGGCGATCTGCTCAGGTAAGCGTCGTTGCTGGGCTTCCGCGATCTTCTCCTCCTGATGAAAGGCCTGCAAGAATTCCAGCGCCGTGCGCGGTGAAGGCAGCGCGTGCCCGATCATCTCCGCCAGCCCGGGGTCTTGCCGCAGACGCTCAAAATCTTCCACACATTCGCCCCCTGCGGCATTGAGGATCACGAAGCTCTCCACAAACGTCGCGTCGTCGTAGCCGCGTTGCCGCTGTTTCACCCGCACGTGTTCCTGAACACTCCGCGGCAGCCCCAGCGAACGGAAGGCCTGTACCACCAGCGGGATTCCTCCCAGCGCCGTGAGGATTTCTTGCAGAGGCTCGGGATCAAGCTCGAACAGCAACGGCGAGGCCGTGGGTGAAGGATTGGGGAGTTTGCGCATAGGAGAAAACCCTCAGCAATTTTCACACCCTGGGGGTGAAAAATCTTACAACCTTTCGCTTCTTCCCCCCAAGCCCGTCGCCCATGTCTACAGGCGGCGCCATCACTGCACCCCGGCTCAGCCTGCCCAAGCCGCCCCTTATCGGCGGATCGGGGCTTGGTTGGGGAATCCGGGCAGGCCGGCTGGCGCATGGCGAGGACAGCCATGCGACTCACGATCCTCCCGGCTCGCGTGGATACTTTCTTTGTGCTCATCGACGGACCTCGTTTCAACCTCCTGTCGCCTTGTTCGTTTTTCGAAACGCAGGGCTGCGCTCGCCCGTAGCTAATTGCTCCCTAAACCAACGAATTGCGGCCCGCAATCGTGCGGAGTTTAACTTGTTCGGGTGCAGTAGCTTTTCTGTGTCTGAAATTGCTATTGCCCAGCGCGAGTTTGACTAAATCTACGAGTGTGTAAGATTTGCTTGACAGGATTACTTGTTTTTGTGTAAGCTCCCTTCATGAATGAGATGGACAAGCTTAGGGTTTCCGGGAAATTGCACGGGGTAGGGGTCTATAAGAAAGCTTTGGACGCCGCACAGAAAGAGATCATTGAGCAACTCAAAAAGCGACAAGAAATCGACAAGCGGATTGTCAGCCTGAAAAGAACCATTGACGGACTCACGGCGATATGCGACGAGATCGGAATGGTTCTTCCTCCCGATTTGACGATACCTCCCGATTTGGAACAGCGCGATTCTCTGACGGAATCGATACTCAAAGTCCTGAGTGAGTCTACCATTGGCCTGACTCCTACGCAGGTGAGGGACGCCCTGATTAAAATTGGATTCAATGTCGAGCGATACAAACAGGAAATGGTTCCAATCCATAACACACTTAAACGGCTTGTAGCGGCTGGAACCGTTGCTGCAATTAAGGATCAGCAAGGGAAGACAGTTTCCTATAGGTGGGTGAGCCCGATTGCACGAGCTTTGGCCATGGACCCTCTGCCTTACGGTCCTAATCGCAATTCCATTGCCAACATGTCGAACGAGCAACTGGCTAATTTGACGCGCAAGAGTAAGCTTTGATGAGTTTGCTGTAAAAGCAAACCGCCCGGTCTGATTGCTTATGACCAAAGCTAAAGAGCTAATCCGGTTTCTCCGTAAACAACGGTACGAGGCGACCCGGCAAAAGGGTTCGCACCGGATTTTCACCCATCCCGTCCGGCCCATGCTCAGTATACCGATTCATTCCGGTGACGTCCCGCGTGGATTGTTTCTCCAAATTCTCAAGGACGCAGGGTTCTCAGAGAAAGACTTCCTGGAAGGCAAGAAAGATAAGGGACAGGGGTGAGGGTTCTTGCTATACAGCAATAGAGACAGTTTCCATATAGACCGTGCGGGCACGAGGGATGGGGCGATGAGTGGCGCGGCACTCCTCAATATAAAGCCTCATTGATTCAAGAATGCTGATCTTGGCTTCGTCAATAGAATTCCCCAGACCGTACACCCCTGGAAAATCCTCGCTGTACGCCCAATACTTCCGGCCTTCGCGTTCCACGGTGATCGGGTAGGTGTACGTATCCATGGCGTGATATTACCATGAAACCTTCTTGTGTGGTGTCCCATGTTAGAGTTGACAATGGGCGAGACCCCCTCACCCGTCCCGCCCCGGCTGATGAAAGCGCCGGTTGCGGTCCACCCTCTCCCCCAAGGGGGCGAGGGCAGGAAAATCAACTCTCCCCTCGCCCCCTTGGGGGAGAGGGGCCCGGGGGTGAGGGGGTCCTTGCAATATGCCATCGTTAAATATTACGCGGGACACCACACTAGAGCCGGTAGCCAGAAGGACCCACGGTCAGAAAATCGCTGGCCGTGTCTACCAGCTACCAGCTTACTTCCAATTGATTTTGGGAAAGTTTCTGGGAACAATCCCCACGCCTTCCTTCACGGTGATGATCTGATTGATGGGCACATTGGTAAGTTTGTCCACGATGCCGCTGGGCCAGGTGATTTCCAGGGATTCCACGGTTTTTCTCTGCCCGAGGCCGAAATGGATGCGCGGGTCATGGGCGGACATGTAACTCCCTCCGCCCTGCGCCTGCCGGTATTCGACAAACCCCTCCGTGGAGAGTTTGAGCGCGGCGCCGCGGCCATCGCGGTTGGACTTCACTCCCACCAGCATGACTTCCAGCCAATGGTTGGCATTCCCGCCGTCATTGCGCAGTAGCTGTGGATAGTCATTGCTGTTGGAAACGGCCACGTCCAGGTCGCCATCATTGTCAAAGTCCGCCACCGCCATGCCGCGGCCCACGGTGGGCCTCATGAAGTCGGGGCCCATTTCCTGGGATACCATTTCGAACTTGCCCTTGCCCTGGTTGCGGAACAGGAGTTTGGGATTCGGCCACTGGAGATCCGAGTGGTACATGTGGATATTATCCAGCATGGATCCATTCGTCTGAAAGATATCAATCCATCCATCATTGTCGTAGTCGAACAGCTTGGCGCTGACGCCGCTCAGCAACTGTGCCTTGTTACCCATTCCGGAGGTGTAGGTGGCGTCGTCAAACGACTCGTCGTGGTTATTGTGATAAAGCCGGTTCAGCTCCGCCGCGAGGTGGGTGATGTAAATGTCCAGCCAGCCGTCGCCATCGACGTCGGCGGCGTCCACCCCCATGCCCGCTTCGTACCGCCCGTCGTCGCTCGCCACCACGCCCGAGATGAAGGAAATATCGCGGAACGTTCCATCGTGATTGTTCATGAAGAGAAAATTCGGCCAGGTGTCGTTGGCAATCATGATGTCCGGCCAGCCGTCATTGTTCAAATCGGCCAGAACCACGCCCATTCCCTTGGCTTCCGGCTTGCCCACGCCCGACGCGTCGCTGACGTCGGTAAAAGTGCCGTCGCGGTTGTTGTGATAAAGCTTGATGCGCTCTCCACGATAGTTGTCAGGATGGCAATAGGCGCGATAGCCGGGCTTGTGGTCCCCGCACCAGAGATTGGTCTGGGGGGACCATTGGATGTAATTGCAGATCAGCAGGTCGAGATACCCGTCCTTGTCGTAGTCGAACCATCCCGCGCTGGTGGACCAGTTCCCTTCGTCCGCCACTCCCGCCTTGGCGGTGACATCCGTGAAGGTTCCGTTGCCATTGTTGTGGAAGAGGATGGCATGGCCGTAGCCGGTCACCAGCATGTCCGGGTAACCATCGTTGTCGTAATCACCCACCGCCACGCCCTGGCCGTAAAAGCCCTCGGCGCCCACGCCCGCCTTTTCCGTGACGTCGGTAAACGTTCCATCACCGTTGTTGTGATAAAGGGCCGAGCGCAAGGGCTGCGGGGGCTTGTACCAATCGGTGGCGGCCGACTGGACAAAGTAGAGGTCCATCAGGCCGTCCTGGTCGTAATCGATCCAGCCGACACCGCTCCCCATCGTCTCCAGATAATTCTTGTCCTCGGTCATCGTGGCGTCGTGCTTGAAGGTGATTCCGGCGGCCTGGCGGATATCGGTAAAGCGCACCGGAATGTCAATCGCGGACTTATGGGCGGTTTGGGCGCGCAAAGGGCTCCACAGGGCCGTGCCTCCCATCACCAGAAGGGCGATCATTACGCCCCCAACGATCAATGCGGAGGATTTACAACGCCTTTGGTAAGTTTGTTCTCTCAAATCGCTTCCTTAATACCCCAAAATGACTATAGCGCGAGACGCCCGCCAAGCTCAAATACCATTCGCAATGGGGAGAGGGACGCGAATGGGCGAATGGGTGGCCAAATCAGCGCAGAAAGTCGCGGGGTTGGACAGAATTACCGACGCGCTGCAAAAGCGACATTTTGACGCTGCGCGGGTCCGGGCATTACTGTATTCACTTGCGAAACATCCCGAGGTCATCTTGGGGAGGAGGAAATCCTGGCTTGGGGAATCCTAAAACTGAAATGCCACCCCCAGTGGACGACGCGAGGGATTGCCTATCTCGGCGGCGACGCGGTAAGGCGGCCGGGCCGAGAAACCCCCAGCTTGGCCATGCGCGACTGGAGGGTGGTGCGCTTCATGCCCAGGCGCGCCGCGGCGCCACCCGGCCCGGCGATGACCCAGTTGGTGTCGTTCAGGGCGCGCAGGATGTGCTCGCGCTCCGCGGCCTCGAGAGTCACGGGTGAAGAGGCAGACGCCTCTCCGGAAACGCGGACCTCCGGCAGGGGCACATGCAATGCCGGTCCGCGCGAAAGGATCACGGCGCGCTCGATGAGGTTTTCGAGTTCGCGCACATTGCCCGGCCAGTGATAGCGGGTGAGCGCCGCCATTTCCTCGGCGGGAATCGTCTCAATGCGCCGGTCCATGCGGCGGGCGTGCTTCTGGGCGAAATAACGGACGAGCAGGGGAATATCCTCGATGCGCTCCCGCAACGGCGGGACGGTGATGGGAAAAACGTTCAAGCGGTAGTAGAGGTCGCTGCGGAAAAGGCGGTCCTCCACCATTTGGGTCAGGTCGCGGTTGCTGGCGGCTACCACGCGCACGTCCACATGCAGGGTGCGGGTGCTTCCCAAGCGCTCGAATTCCTTCTCCTGAAGGACGCGCAACAGTTTGGGCTGGATTTCCAGGGGAATGTCACCCACTTCGTCAAGAAACAGCGTGCCGCGATGGGCAAGCTCGAAGCGTCCCGTATTTTGCGCAATGGCTCCCGTGAAGGCGCCCTTCTCGTGGCCAAACAGCTCGCTTTCCAGGAGTCCGGCGGGAATGGCGGCGCAATTGATCTTCACAAAGGTGCGTTCCCGCCGCAGGCTCAGGTTGTGGATGGCGCGTGCGATCACTTCCTTGCCGGTGCCGGTCTCGCCCAGAATCAGGACACTGGAATCCGTCGCGGCCACGGTTTCCACCTGGCTCAGCACGCGCTTGAGGGCGGGACTTTCGCCCACGATTTCTTCAAACGTGTATTCGGTGCGAATTTCCTCTTCCAGGTAGAGTTTTTCCTCGGCCAGTTTGTTTTTGAGCTCGGCGATTTCGCGAAAGGCTAGGGCGTTCTCGATGGCAATGGCCACCTGATTGGCCACCCGCATCAGCAGGTCAACATCTTCCTGCGTGAAGGCGCTGGCGCGAAGGCTGGACAGGCTGAGCGTCCCCAGGGTCCGGTTGGCGGTGATCAGCGGCACGATGCACCCGGAGCGCAGGCCTTCGGCCGTGAAAAGCCCCCTCACGCTCGGCTCATAGCGATCGAGGTTCGAGCCCGAAACGATCAAGGGTTTGCGCGTCGAGATGACCTCCCCGGAAGGGGTGCCTTCCACCGGAAATACCATCTCTTCGTGGAGCAACCCCTTGCCCTGCGGGAAATCGAGCGCTTGCAGGCGAACTTGCCGGGCGTCTGGTTCATAAAGCCCCAGGCTGGCATAATCGTGATTCATCACCCGCCGCAGGCAGGCGGAGATGGCGGAGAGCAACTGCCGCAAATCGAGGGTGGAAACCAGCGCGTTGTTGACTTCCAGAAGGAGGCGCAGACGGTCGCGCTCGCGCGCCAGTTCCTGCTGGTAGATTTGAGCGTTTTGGGAGTTCAGCGCGTTGTCCACCGCTACGGCCACCTGCGCCGCAACCTGCCGCAGAAACTCGAGGTCGGCGGCGTCGTAAGCACAGGCTTCAATCGAGCCGAATCCCATTGCCCCCACCCGCCTTTGCGCGGTCGTCAGCGGCAGAATGCAGAGTGACTGCACCCCTTCCTGGCGCAGCATTTCGCTGACAATCGGGAAACGCTCGTCGTGTTCAAGATGGGAGATCACCAAAGGCTGCTGGTTTTCCCAGACCAGTTGGCGCACGTTTTCCACCATAGGAATTTCAAACCCGGGCTGAATCCTTGTGGGGAGCGAAGTTTCCAGAACGTGCACCCGCACCACTTTGCGCGCCGGGTCGGGGAGGGTGAGACAGATAAAATCGAATGTCACCAGCCGATGCAGCAGCGCCGCGAGGGAGCGGAATAGGTCGGGAAGGTCGCGGTCCGAAGCGATGGATTCGGAAACCTGGAGGAGCGCGCGGTAACGCTCGACCGCCGCGGGATTCGAGGGATCATTGCGCACGGGGCTTTCCATGGAATGAGCTTAGCATCCTTACGCATCGGCGCTCAAGGTACCCCAATGCGCCCCCTCTCCGGGATCAAGGCGAATGGACATCGCGCCTTCCATCCAACCAGCAGTGGGGGTTTTGACTCAACGGCCCGGTGGCGCGCCTTGCCGGCGGAGCAAGGAGAAAGGAGACGAGAAGAAGAGGCTGCTGAGCTTTGCGACAGGCCCCGCGGCGGATTGCCATCCATCAACCCTTCAGCAGTCTTCGGGCAGGCGAGTGGAATAAGCCGCAAATGCCATGGAATGGCCATGAATTGCTTTTGTTTCCAACCTCTTGCCACCCATCAGGACTGTCCCGCCCCTCCCCCAGCCCGGAATATTATTGAGCGCAAGACTGGAACTTGAGTTGCTCTGCAATTCACCATGACGAGCGGTGCGGAGATTGTGTTCAATCCGGTCCCGGTGCTGACCCACAAGGGCCGGGAACTGGAAATTCGTCCCTTTGGGGGGGAGACTTCGGGGCGCTCGTGCGCATGTACAAATCCTTTGAGCCCAAACGTGTAGCCCAAGGCATCCCGCCGCCGGACGTCCCCCGCATCGCCCACTGGCTCGACCGGCTGGTGCACAAGTCCCAGGCGCTGCTGGCCTGGGAGGGCAATCAGGTGGTTGCGCATACGATTCTTTGCCCCATGCCCGGGGACTCGGTGGAATTCACGATCTTTGTCCATCAGGACTATCGCGAAGAAGGATTGGGCACGGTCCTGAGCCGGCACACCCTGGATTGGGCGCTGCACATGGGATTTGCCCAGGCCTATCTCACGACGGAAATTTCCAACTTCCGGGCCTTGCGCCTCTTCCGCAAATTAGGTTTCCAGACCACCAGCAGTTACGGCGACGAAGTCGAAATGAAACTTGACCTCTCATCGTTTGAGTGCGACCGCCCCCAAGCGGCCTGAGGGTCCCGCCCTCCTCTTCATCCGATCCTACCCAATACCCGCCGCCTCGGTAGTGTCTCAGTTGAAATATGAAGCGGCGAAAGAGTTCAGGGTCCCGAAGGGACCCACGGTGAGTAGCCGTAGGTTTTAACCTACGGATGGGGAGGACAAGGACGATCTTCCCTTCGACCCTGGAAGGGTCGACGGCGCGGCCCCTTATAGGGCCGGGACTTGCTTTTGGGGGTCGGCGTGTCCGTAGGTTGAAACCTACGGCTACTCACGGTTATCCCCTTCGGGGAAAAAGGCCGCGAAACGAAAAAAGAGGAATAACTTCCCCTGCCCCTCATTCAAACTGAGACACTACCCACCGCTCCTGCGCCTTGACATCGTCGGGAGTGAAAGGTACCTTCGGCTTCCTGCCATAATCCTCGCCCGGGCAGGATGGAGCGCCGCGTGGGGGCAATGTCGAAGGCCGGCCGGATTTATTGGGATCGCTGGAGCGGCGTGCTGGGGGCCTGCGCGCTCGCGGCCTCGGCTGCCTTTTTCCTGGGTGGCCGGTTCACCACCGTGAGGTTCGACTAGGAGCGCATCGAGGTGGCGGTGGAAGCTAGGCTGATTCACGTGCACGGGCTTTATCATTATCAAAACGCCTCTCGCCTGCCGGCGCTTTTGACGCTCGAGACCCCCTTCCCTGTGGACCAGGATCATCCCGCGCCGGATGCCTTTACGCTCGCCGAAGTGGACGAGGGCGGGCGCGCCCAGAGGGAACTTTCCTTGCTTGGACCGCCGGCCGCGCCCCATGTGCGCCTGCTGTTTCGGCCGCGGGAGGGCAAGTGGATTCTGCTCGATTACTGGCAACCAGCGCACGTACCCGAGGGTTGCTACCTCCTTACCACCACGCACGCCTGGGGCCGGCCGATTGCCCAGGCCGCCTTTCGGTTGCGGTTGCCCGCCGGCTACTCTTTGGGCCATTCAAATTATCCGGTCGCGGAAAGTGCCTCACCTCCGTCGATCATCACCTATACTTTTTCGAGGACGAATTTCTTTCCTGACGAGGATTGGAAATTCTCCTGGGTCGAAGGACAAGCTGCGACCGCCCGCCGCCAAGGAAGTGCGCCATGAAATCATTCCGCCGAGTCCTGCCGCTGCTGCTCTGGTGCTTGTTTGCCGGCGCAATCCCTGCTTACGCCAACAACGCGCCGCAACCGGACGGTCTGCTCACTATTGTTCTGATTTTTCCCGTCGCCATTCTGGGATACCGGCTGGCCGGGGCGCCGGTGACTGCGAAGCAGCGCAAATGGCGCGTGGCCACGGGCCTGCTGCTGGCGCTTTGCACGCTGCTCACTGTTGGCGGTACAGAACTCGCGATGATTCCGATCCTGATCATTCTCGTATACGGAATTGGGCGCGGCGTCCAGGCATTGGCTGCGGGACATGGGAAGAAACGCGTGGTTTGGGGTAGCGCCATCATTCTGTTTACGCTTTTCGCGGTGGCGAATTACTTTGCCTCCCTGAATTACCGCCTGGAAGGGCCGTCGCTGGAAAGCGCCGCCTTGACGAATTTACGCATCATCAACACCGCCGAGCTGGAACTTCAGACGAACGCCACGCTCGATGTGAACAAAAATGGCTTGGGCGAGTACGGCACCCTGGAGCAGCTCCACAGGGCAGGCTTGCTGGATGACTCGCTCTGGAAGCACCTGCAAGGACCTGTCTATCGCTACGTCGTGGTTTTGACTGGCGACCCTGCCCAGGATGAGCATCACTATTTTGTTTATGCCGCGCCCGTGCATTACGGCCATTCGCACGCGGCCCTTTCACTTCTGCGCGCCCTGCTTCCCTCTGTGCCTTACGCGCGCCGCACCCTGGCAAGCGATGAAACGGGTGTGGTCAGAGCTGCGGATTTGGGCGGCGCGCGCGACGTGACCCGGGCCGAGACACAGAAATGGCCGCCGATATAGCGTGAGCAGATCATGCCTTCCCTGTAGCACAGCGCGGCGGAGCCGCAACCAAGGAAATCTTCACCACAGAGACACAGAGGCTCACAGAGAGCAAACACAGAGAAGGACTGGGGTGGCGCCAAAGGTGCATGGATTGGTTCCGTCCCGTTTTTCTCTGTGTCCGGCCTCTGTGAGCCTCTGTGTCTCTGTGGTGAAGATTTTCATGCGGAGGAGGCTTGAAGTGCGCCCACCTCGGATACCCTTCAATAAAATTGCGGAACATCTTCCACCGATGCGGTGTCGAATAGGGTGGAAGGCAAGGGCAAGCAGTCGCAGGAGCGCTCCGCGGCTGTCAAAAGCAGGTTATAGGTTACAGTGCACAGGTTACAGGGAAAGAGCCTGTTCCCTGTCCCCTGAAACCTGCCACCTATCTTCACGGAGGTGCGGCCATGTTCGAGAGCGCTCTACTCGAATCTTCACACCGGCAGATTTCCATACTTCCCCGGGTTCACTTCCTCTTGGCCTACCTGGCGGAGTCGATGCTGGTCGGCATGCTGATTCTCGTTCCACTGATTTACACTCAGGCATTACCAAGGCAGTGGCTAATGACCGACCTGCACATTCCACCACCGCCGGGGCCGCCGCCGGCGACGCCCGCAGGCCGGCCGATGCCGATAACACGCCATCCCACCGTGGACCCGTTCACTCAGCCGCGATTAATTCCATCGCAGATTACCCAGATCGTTGAGCCCCCAGAGCCGCCGCAATCTTTGGCCGGGCCGGCTGGACCCTTCGTGCCGGGCGCGCCACCTGGAAATGGTACAGGCAATGGATTCATCCCGGGCGGTGACCCCTGGGTCAGAAATACTCCGCCCCCACCGCCGGTTGAACACCCGGCGCCCAAGCCGCAGATCATCCACCTCAGCAGCGGGGTGGTTGCCGCCAAAGCGGTGTTCCAGCCCAAGCCGGCCTATCCGCAATTGGCCGTCATCGCGCACGTGCAGGGGACGGTGGTGCTCGAAGCAATCATTGGCAAGGATGGCACAATTCAGGATTTGCAGGTCTTGAGAGGCCATCCCTTGCTGGTGCGAGCGGCGCTCGATGCAGTCAAGACCTGGCGCTATCAACCCACTCTGCTCGATTCCGAACCGGTGGAAGTGCTCACCGAGATCGACGTGAATTTCCAACTGGGGGAGTAGGAAGCGGCGGCGCTCGCCAGGGCGCGCCTTCAGCCACGGAGTGGCGGTGTCATGTAGCCCACGGCGAGCCAGCCATGGGAATTTGCGCAGGATAAAAAACATTTTGAGCCCCGTAGGGGTGGCGTCGGGCAGGGCTTTGACCTGACGTCTCCCCTGACGGGGCTTGAGGATTACCTTGGGGCGCTTACCCACGGCTGGCTCGCCGTGGGCTACATGACCGCGCCCGTTGGCTGACGGGCTTTCAGCGAAGAAGCCGGAATCCAATGGAGACAACCTTTTGAGCGGCGCTAGCCCCGCGCTAACGGTCCCGTCGCCGACTGTCCTACTTTGCCGCTGCCGCGTTAACGGGGGAATACTGGGGCGCGGCGGGATGATGGGATTTTTCGTATTCCGCGATCTTGTCCTCGATGCGCAGGGTGAGGCCGATATCGTCCCAGCCGTTCAGCAGGCACTCGCGCCGGAACGGATCGAGGGTGAACGAGTAGTACAGTCCGGCGTTGTCGCTGACGGTTTGTGACTGGAGGTCGACCGTCAATTGATAGCCTTCCGTCTCTTCCACGCGGTCGAAAATTTCGTCAATCTTCGCCTCGGGCAGGGTGACGGGAAGAACGCCGTTCTTGCAGCAGTTGTTATAGAAGATGTCGGCGAAGCTGGGCGCAAGGATGGCGCGGAAGCCGTAATCCAGCAGCGCCCACGGGGCGTGCTCCCGGCTGGAGCCGCAGCCGAAGTTGGCGCGCGCCACCAGAATCGATGCGCCCTGATAGCGCGGCGCGTTGAGCACAAAATCCGGGTTGGGCGTCTCGCCGTCGGCCAGGTAGCGCCAGTCGAGGAAGAGCTTGCGGCCATAACCCTCGCGCGTCAGCCACTTGATGAATTGCTTGGGAATAATCTGGTCCGTGTCAACGTTCACGCGATCCATCGGAGCGACTATTCCCGTATGATTAGTAAATGGTTGCATAGAATTCTGTCCTTGGTCCCTTGTCCTTCGTCCTTTGCTAGTTAACAGTCATCAGTTCTCAGTTGTCAGTTGACGAGTTCAAACTTTTCGATTTCAGTAAGATCAGACCAAAAGGCGAAGGCCTCTGGGTTCATGTACTCCTCGGGGCGGTTGGTTTGGATTAGGTGGTAAATGATCCCCGCATAAGAATCCCCGAACTTACAATTCTCATGGACATCAAAGCTCAGCAGTTTCAATTCGACGATTTCGCCACCTTTAAAGAATACTCGGAGCACCTTCCCTTCCAATTCTGGGCCGAGTCTCTTGGTGTCCGTCGCCATGGCCGTTCATCACCCTTTACCCTTTAGCCTTTACCCTTGTCTTACTCCGTTTTGCCAACCCCCCACTTCCGAATATCCACAAAGTGGCCTTCAATCGCCGCGGCGGCAGCCATCATGGGGCTTACGAGATGGGTGCGGCTGCCTTTGCCCTGGCGGCCTTCGAAATTGCGATTGGAGGTGGAGGCACTGCGCTCGCCGGGGAGGAGCACGTCGGGATTCATGGCGAGGCACATGCTGCATCCGGCATCGCGCCACTCAAATCCCGCGTCGAGGAAAATCTTGTCGAGACCTTCCTTTTCCGCCTGCGCCTTGACTTGCATGGAGCCGGGAACCACCAGCGCTTCCTTCAGCGATTTGGCGACGTGCTTGCCCTCGACGACGCGCGCCGCCATGCGCAGGTCTTCCAGGCGCGCGTTCGTGCACGAGCCGATAAAGATGCGGTCGAGCGGAATATCCGCGATGCGCGTTCCCGGCGTGAGGGCCATGTATTCGAGGGCGCGGGTCACGGCCTGGCGGTCCACCGAATCGGCATAAGAGTTCGGGTCGGGAATGGTTCCGGTAATGTCCGCCACCATGCCGGGGTTGGTGCCCCAGGTGACCTGCGGCGCAATTTCGGCGGCATTCAGGATTACGGTCTTATCGTAGGTTGCGCCCGCGTCGGTGGGAAGGGTCTTCCAGCGCTCCACCGCCGCCGTAAATTCCTTGCCGCGGGGAACAAAGGGCCTGCCTTCCATATAGGCAAACGTGGAGTCGTCGGGCGCCACCATGCCGGCGCGCGCTCCACCTTCAATCGACATGTTGCAGACGGTCATGCGGCCTTCGAGCGAGAGGGCGCGAATGGCCTCGCCGGCGTATTCGATCACATGGCCGTTGCCGCCCGCGATGCCGATCTTGCCGATGATGGCCAGAATGATATCCTTGGCGGTGACGCCGGGGGCGCGCTTGCCGTCCACCCGCACCAGCATGGTTTGGGATTTGAATTGCACCAGGCACTGGGTGGCCAGCACGTGCTCCACCTCGCTGGTGCCAATGCCGAAAGCGAGAGCGCCCAGGGCGCCGTGCGTGGAGGTGTGGCTGTCGCCGCAAACAATCGTCAGGCCGGGCTGCGTAATGCCCAGTTCCGGCCCAATGACGTGCACGATGCCCTGATTGGGGCTCTGCATGTCAAAAAACAGGATTCCATTGTCGCGGCAGTTACGCCCCAGGGCCTCGATCTGGGCCGCCCCGATCTCATCCACCATGGGCAGATGGCGGTTCTTGGTGGGCACAGAGTGGTCCACCACCGAGAAGGTCAGATCGGGCCGGCGTACCTTCCGCCCCGCCACCTTGAGGCCGGAAAAAGCCTGTGGCGAGGTGGCCTCATGCACCAGGTGGCGGTCAATATAGATGACGGCGGGCTGGCCAGGCTCCTCGGCAACGAGGTGAGCCTCCCAGATTTTTTCGTATAAAGTTCGAGCAGGCATAGGTTTTAAGCTCTCAGTTCTCAGCTCTCAGCTTTCAGCACTCAGCTTTCAGCGGTCAGCTAAGCCCCGCACCGGCTGGCGAGTGGCTAAGCGCGGAGTAACCCGTGGGCGTGAATTGGATGGTTGCCCCGGACGATTGATTATACGCCAGCGAAGCGAAAGTAGTAAATTCCGGGGTGCGCCCTGTAAAGGCCGGGCTGGGAATCGAACCCAGCAGAACCTGGTGAAAGGCCCTCAGCGGGTTTGCGGCCCGCGGGCAGCGCCAGCTACCTTGACCGGCCAGAGCAATTATAACGGAGGCCGGAAGGACTCGGCTGCGCCACAATGTGGATGCTCGCCGACTACGCTTTCTGGTCATGGATGCAATGCCAGGGAACCTTACTTTTTGAGTATCCCCCCTCTCCCTTGACCCCCTCACCCGCTTAATCTCCACTCGAATTTCTCCTTTATTTTCATACATGTAATGGCAAGCAGTATGTAACTAGCTTATTTTTCAGCAACATAGTGGCAAGGCTAAAACTGGCATTTTTTCTACATGTGTTTTCAATAACCTACTGGAGGTTACCTTCATTTTTAGGGTTTTTCATTTTTTATTTTCACGATTCGCGCTCGGCTAATAACTGTTTTGTTGTCAATCATATAGAGACTTTGTCGATTTTGACCGAGAACTTATAATCCATTTATTTTCTGATATATAGTGGTGAAACGCCTTCCTCGTTTTTTCTCACCCCCCTAAAATTCGGCATAACTCTTTTTCTTTGAACCAGATATAAGGATACGACTATCTGACCATAAAATGCTATCCCCCTTAGTTTCTGATACATAATGGCGAACACGTTTTCTTGCACATTTGTGCACATTAAAAAATAACCCTTTTCCTTTGAACAAGATAGAATCCAGTAAAACTCCCGATTCTAATCGCTAACAAATTTGTTTTCTTACACATAATGGGGATTGCAGGCATTGCCGCGCCGGCCTCCGATGGGCACAGAAACGTCCCACGGGCGTCCCGCCTGTGCTCGGGCATGGCCGGGACGGCCATGGCACACCCTCGCTGGCCCGCCGGCCAACCGTGGCTGGCCCACAAACTAGTCTACCATAATCACAGGATTTGTCAAGTCCCAACCGGGCCCCGGCTTCTGAGGTCGCAGGCTCCCGGTTGCCGGGCGGGGTGATTCCTGCGATAATTTTCCTGACTGCGACCTCCTCGGAAAGGGCGCCCGATGAATATGTCTCTTCAAGAAGCGATGCCGGCTGCACCCGTGCAGCGGATATTGGCGGCGGCGAAGTTTGCCGCGGAAAAGCATGCCGCCCAGAAACGCAAGGGCGCGGCCGCGGAACCTTACATCAACCATCTGATTGAGGTGGCGCAGTTGGTTGCCGACAGTAGCGAGTTGTTGGATACCAACCTGGTGATGGCGGGATTTCTTCACGACACGATTGAAGACACGGGCACCACGCCGGAGGAACTCGAACGGGCGTTTGGAAGCGACATCACGGCGCTGGTGGTGGAGATGACCGACGACAAATCACTGCCCAAAGAGGTCCGCAAGACCTTGCAGATCGAGCACGCTCCGCACAAGTCTGTGCGCGCCCAGGTAATTAAACTGGCGGACAAGATCTCAAACCTGCGGTCGCTCCTCGCCAGCCCGCCGGCCAACTGGGATACGGAGCGCAAGCGCCAATACTTCGAGTGGGCGCGCAAGGTGGTGAACGCTCTCAGCGCCCCCAATCCCCTCCTGAAGGCGGAGTTTGACCGGACCTATGCACAATTCAAATGATGACGACGAGTAGGCAGAAGGCAAGAGGAAGTCGAGCCTGTCCAAATCAGGATTTTATTGCCCGCTGCGAGCCCTGCCGCTTCAGATCTCAAACTCCAGTTCCTCGGCGAAAACCAGTTTGACGGGGCCGAGCAACCCGGCGGGGGGGATATTCTCTGCCCCGTATTCGCGCGACATGATTTCGTACCACTGGCGGCGCTCGTTGTAGTTGCCGTACTTTTCCACCACCTTGTCGGCCCACTCGGGGCGCTTCAAGCCCGCCACGCAGTTGATCAAACGGCTGCTCACGCGCACTTCGATAAAGTTCTTGCCCGGCTTCACCAGTTTGCTCACGTCGTGCAGGTGGGGCCGCTTCCAGGTGACTCCCGCCGCCGTGCTGTTCAGCCAAACTTTGCTCGCGTCCATCACCGTGCCCAGATCGAGGGTGACGCGCCGCCCTTTCGCGAGCAGCGCGGGCGGGATTTCAAATTCCAGCTCGTAACGCGCCGTGCCGGAGAAGTGGCGCGTGTCGGCGTCGTCGCTCCAGGAGTGCAGCACCGCCATCTTCTTTACCAGTTTGTCGAACTTGTAGGCTTGAAACGTCACCAGCCACTCGCCCGTGATTTCGAGCGGCGCGGGCAGGTCCTTGACCAGCATTTCCTGACGTCCTGGCTTCTTCGCCGCTCCGCCGGTGCGGATGTAAATCGTCCCGTTGTCGACGGTCGTGCAGATCACCTTGCCCTCGCCCGCGATCAGGACTTCGTCGGCATTGGTTTCCACCACGTGCGCGGGCTCGGGGGCGTCCTTGAAGATGTAGAACACCGACTCATAGGGCTCGAGGCGAAAAGGAATGCGCACGCCGTGGGACTCCACCACGTAATTTGCCACCGGCTTGACTTCCCCGGTTTCCGCGTCCCAAAGCTCCACGGACTTGTGATTCACCCGGAACAGCGCCGAGTTTTCCTGGTAGAACTCGCTGGTGTTGGTCACAAAATACACTTCGGAATCATCCGCCCGCCGGTGGAGGTGCAGCACCGCATCGGCGCGCTTTTCCAGCTCGAAATCCGGTTGCAGGTGCTCGCGCAGGATCTTGGGCAAGTCGGTTTCCGAGCGCAGCAGCACCGCCTCACCCTGGCCGAATTTGTTTCTCACGATGGAATCATGGATGGGAATCGTTCCGAACATTTCCGCGACCATGCTCTGCAATTTGGCGTCGTTCTCTTCGTAGGCGGTAAATCCCGTGGAGAATTCCGGGAGGCGCTCGATGGCAATCACCACGCCGCCCGCCTGGCAGAAATCGCGCACCCGCTCCATCGACCGGAGCGAGAGATACGTCATGCGCGGGAGAATCAGCACAGAGTGTTCCATCTTCTCGATCACCAGCTTGCCGCTGGCGAGACTGGATCGTTCCGTCAACACCTGGTCGTTAATGATGTTGAAATCAAATCCATGGCGCACAATCAGCGGTGCCACCTCGCCCCACTTGATGGCAGTCTCCGGCGACCAGTACATTTCCGCCGAGGGACCTGCCTTGCTCCAGGAATCGGGAATCGGCGAGAGGACGGCGACATCGCCCACAAACCGCCCTTGCGAAAGCAAGGAACAGCAGCGGCCGATGTAGAAGGAAAATTGATGGTAGTACTGCCACCAGGGTTCGGTGTGCCGAATCACCGAGACCGCGAACATCTCATGGAAAGGTTCCGTGCTGTCGTCGGGATCATTGTAGGTGTACCCGCAGTTGACGATCTCCTGATAGCCATCGCGGAGGGAGGGGTCGAGGACGGACTTCATCAATTCCAGGTTCACCACGTACCGGTAGGAACTGGGGTAGCCGGGGGCGCTGAGAAAGGTAAAACTCTCCGCCGACGTCAGCGGCTTGCCATAAATGTGCGCGGAGCTGGTGGCGTTTTTCCGGTGAATGGAAACCTGCGGCTCGCGCAGCGTCACCTGCTCGCCTTCCCCGATCGTATTGGAAGCATAGGACTGCAAGAGTTCGCCGATGCTGCCGTGGGACTGAACGCGCGAGATGAGGCTGTGCTGCTCGCACCACTGGCGCAACGGGATGAAAAAATTATCGATGATCAGTTGCGAGAGCACGTGAGTGAAGTCGTGCCGCAGGTAAGGCGTCTTGTCGCCGACGTCGTACCAGAGGGCGAGGAGGTGCGGGGTCAAGTCATAACCCTTGCGCCTTTTGAACTCCTCCAGATAGTCGCCGGTCCAATAGTAGCTTTGGAGGGGAATGTGGATTTCAAAGCTGTCGCAGAAGATGCCGCGCACGGTCTTGCCGAATTCCTCGCCCGCCACCTTGTGGAGAGCGCCGCCCACCACCTCCAGGTGACGGTCCAGGGATTTGCGGGAGAAATGGTCGATCACCAAACCTTCATCGCCGAGTGCCGCTCCGCGCACCGGCTGCCGGGTGGGCGCCTGCTTGAGGGCGATAATCTTCCACTTTCCTTCGGGAACCGGCCAGCCCACTGCCTGCCGCACCACCGCCCAGAAGTTGGGGTCGGTGTAACGCAGGTAGGGCCGCAGGTCCACGATGCTGCGTGGATCGAGAACCTCGTCGGAGCCCATAGTTTGTGCGGCGAACAAGCCGATGAGTTTTTCATGCTCGCCGACATCACCAGGGATCTTGACGCCGTAACGGTCCGGCCCGATCACCTCATCCACGGCGCGCACGATGCACTGCGAGCCGAGCTCGAGGGGAATCCACGGCCCGCCGTACGGCCATCCGGTGCCCAGGGTGAAATCCACGCGCATGCCCAGTTCCCTGGCCTTCTGGACCGTGAAGCGGGTCATTTCCTCCCAGCGGGCGGAGAGAAACTCGAAATTTCCCTCGGTTTCCACCGGACTTAGCCAGCTCATTTCGACACCGGCCAAACCCTGCTTCTGCATCTGCTCGAGTTCGTAGGCGATTCCCTCCTCGTTAGCCTGGGGTCCCATCCACCACCAGCGGGTCCAGTCCTGGTTTTGGATCGGCGGATTCTCGAATGCCCGCCGCAGGCTCGCGTAGCCCGCGCTGGAAGCGGACGCCGGCAAGGGCGGTATACCCGCGGAGAGTAGGTCCGGATGGACTCGGCCCAAGGCCCAAGCCGTACCCGCGGCGCCAAGAGATGCTTTAAGAAAATTTCTGCGATGCATGAGGCGTCACCTGATGAAGTCCAGATCCTCGCTCAGAGGATATCCCGGAGCAAGGGCGCCATGGTACCTGCCCCCGAGAAAACATGCAACGGTTGTTGGAGATGCTGTGGTGGAGATGCAAGCACCGGGGGCTATCGGTAGCGCCCTAATTTGAGCAGTCCGCCGCTCGGCGGCCACGAGCATTGTAGCGCCGGCCTTGAGGCCGGCACACGCCGGGCTCAAGCCCGGCGCTACACTCAAATCAGGACCCTACGGGGTCGTCCGTGGCTAACTTTGGCCATTGGGTCTGCGCCTGTGCTAAATTAGAGCACGCACAACCCTCCACTGGACCTCACGCGGGCCGCTGTCATCCAGCGAGGATGTGCACGGGAGTTGGGTAATGAGTCAGGTTCCGGATACAACCCGTGCGCCCTTGACCTCGGCCAAGGCGTCACTCCGCGAGGTCGAGCGCCGGCGGAGCGAGCGGTTATTGATTACGGTGCCCATCCAGGTCGAGGGCATGGACCGGGAGGGCGTGAAATTCAACGAAGACACGCGGACGATCCTGATCAATCGGCAGGGGGCGCGAATCTACCTGAAGCGGGGGGTGGCGGCAGGATCCGTATTGCAGATCACCAACACGGGGGCGCGCCGCAAGGCCCGGTTTCGCGTGGTGGGGCCAACCCAACCCGTTTCCGGAGAGGGCGCGGAATGGGGCGTCGAGTGCCTGGAATCGAACTGCACGGTTTGGGGCATCGGCTTCCCCCCCCCCCGCGACGGGGGAAGGGTTGTGCGCCGCCTTGCTGGAGTGCCGGCGCTGCCGCGCCGTGAAACTCTGCCACCTTTCCCTGGTGGAGCATGAAGTCCTGGGGACCTCGGGGCTGCTGGTCAAAGAGTGCGAGGCTTGCGGCCGCTCGACCTCCTGGAGCTATAAGGAGTCGTCCCTCACCATCCCGGGCGATGACCGGGGCGCGGCGCTTCCCAACCCTGAAAGCGTCAATGAGCCGGCGGCCGCGGGGGTTCGCAAAAACATCCGGGTGGCCCTGCAACTGCCCATCCGCGTCCGCAGTTTCCGCGGCGGGGAAGAATTCACCCGCACGGAAAACGTCTCGCGCGGCGGATTGTGCTTCATTACCGACCAGAGCTACGAAGTTGGGGAAGTCATCCTGGTGACGTGCCCCTACCAGGCGGCCGGCCACAATATCGAGGTGCGCGGCCAGGTGGTGCGGCGCCAGGAAATGCAGGGCACCGCGCGCAAGATTTATGGCATTGGTTATGAGAAATAGCCGCGGCTGGGGGCTGGGTTCCAGGGGTTGGGGGCTAGGGGAAGCAGCCAACCCGAGGCTTTCGGTTTACTGCTTTCTGCCTCCAGCGTTGCGGTTACTTAATCGGACTCAAGATGAAGGTCATCGCCCCCGCCCGGAACAGGAAGCTGAGATAGCCTTCCCAGAACTTGCGCAGGGAACGAAGCGCATTGTGCCGCAAGGACAGGTTGAGCAAGGCCTCCAAACCTAATGGTCTCCAAATCCTCGCCAAATCGATATGGATCGATTCAATTTTGAATCGCGCCGTTGAATAGTAGCTGGACTCCCATTCCGGCTCAAAGTACCGGAAAGAAAAAGTCGTCAGGTGCCACTTATGGGTGGGGTCGTTCCAGGATTGGAAGTCGGTGTAATGTGGGGTGATGATCGTCACCCGCCCGCCCGGCCGCACGAGCCGGTGGATTTCTTCCATGACCCGAAGAATCGAGTCGAGATGTTCGATGACGTGGATGAGGCGAATCTCATCAAAGCTGTTGGCCTCGAACGGATAGGGAAAAGAGTTTAGATCGTGAACGACGTCAACTCCGGGCAGGGCCGCTCGATCGATCCCGATCGCGCCCGCCAGTTTGTTCTGGCCGCACCCCACATCGAGGACCGCAAGAGGGGTCGAGGCGGTTTGCCCCGAAGGTCCGGAGTTCGCCCCTTCCCCATTTGTTGCGTTGGCTTTCAAGGTCTCAGAACTCGCCACATTCCCCCCACAGAATCGATTGGCCGGTTCCCAGGCAATCCCACCATCTGGTCGTTATTTGCGCAGACAGCAGGGCGGTCCTTGCAAGGCTGTATTCGAGATGGAGTCGCTTGCGCCGCTTGGTCCCCGTTGCCAGCGGCAAAATTATACCACGCGCACCGGGCGCGGCGGCGGAGGGGCAGGGCGCTGGAAGTCGCGGCCAAGCTCCATACGCCCTGCGGCCGGGGTTTCGATCGAATAAGGCAGGCCAGCGGCTTAAGCTTGGCCCCGGATAACCGATAAGCAACAGTGGCGGCCCTTTCCAGGAATTGGCACCGGGGGCGGCTGGGGGAACACCGTGGATTTTGCCATGACGCCCGGGGGGTTGCTGGTTCATACGTGTGAAGAATGGCCCTGTGCCGTCTGCCGCCCCGGCCAAATCTCGGAGAGCCGCGCCTATTGCCTTTGCCTGAACTGCGCCTATGGCATTATGGCGGCGGCCAGCGCCGGGGAGCAGGGGGCGCGCGCCTTACTGGATGATATCTCCGACGCCTTGTGCCAATTGGAGGCCCAACAGCCGGAGCCACGCATGCCCGGCCAACTGAGCCGCCACCTAAGATCCTTCTTAAGGAAATCCCCCTCACCCCCATCCCTCATCATGGGCAATTCGATGGAGAGGCAGTGTTTTCCCGCGCTATTTCGCTGCCTGAACTCACTTGCCCCTTCCCTTCACAGACTTTTTGTGGGAGTATTTAGCTTCGTGGGTTCGCCCTTCGGTCTGTCCACCAAAATTGATTTGGTACGGCCCGCAGACAGGGCGAGGGAGAATTAGCGCTTGGCGTCCGTCAAGAACTTGACCTTCAAAGAAGTCCTCGAGTTGGTCCGCCCGGACCTCCTGCAAGTTGAGGAGGAGTTCGGCGTGCAGACCTCCACGGACGTCCGTCCCATTTCCGAAATCGGCCAGTACTTGCAGGAAGGCGGAGGGAAAAGGCTGCGCCCGGCGCTGGTGCTGCTCGCCGCCAAGCTGTGCGGTTACGAAGGGATGGCGGCCATCCGCATGGGTGCGGTGGTGGAAATGATTCACACCGCCACGCTCGTGCACGACGACGTGATTGACCAGGCGGACACCCGCCGCGGGCGGCCCTCCCCGAATTGCCGGTGGGGAAACCCCATGAGCGTGCTGGCGGGTGACTGGCTTTACATGCAGGCCTTCAACATCGCCCTGAACGAGCGGAATTTCCGCATTCTGGACGTGCTGATCCGGCTCACCCAGGTGATGGTGGAAGGGGAACTGCTCCAACTGACCTGCCTGCGCCGGCCGACCGTTTCCGAGGAAGAGTATCTGGAGCTGGCCTATCGCAAGACCGCCTGCCTGTTTTCCGCGTGCCTGCGCCTGGGAGCTTTGCTGGGCGGAAAAAACGAGGAAGCGGAGACCCGCTTGGGACAATACGGCATTAACCTGGGCCTGGCATTTCAACTGATTGACGACGTGCTGGACTTTACTTCTTCCGAGGAAGTCCTGGGCAAGCCCATCGGCAACGATGTGCGCGAGGGGAAAATGACCCTGCCCTTGATTTATCTTCTGCAAAGGTGCACTCCGGCCCAGACCCGCATGGTGACGCAAGTGCTGGAAGAAGGCGGATTCGAATCCGCGCGCTTTGCCGAGATCCTGGACCTGATCGATCATTACGGAACGCTCCAGGCGGCGCGGGAAAAGGCCCAGGAGTTTTCCGAAAAAGCCCGAAGTTTTCTCGAAGACTACCCCGACTCGCCTTACAAAGACGCGTTGCACTCTTTACCCGATTTCATTTTGGAACGGGAATCCTGAGACCGAGACCACCTTTCGGCATGAAACACCGCCACGAAACCGAAGTCAAGCTGGAGGTCAGGGACGCCAAAAATCTTCGCCGGCGCCTGACCGAGCAGGGCTTTCGAATCATCATGGCTCGCCATTTCGAGAGCAACATCCTGTTCGATTACCCTGACCTGAGGTTGCGCAAAATGCGCAGCCTGGTGCGGTTGCGCTATATGGGCGACCAGGCTTTGCTGACCTTTAAAGGGACCCCGCTCCAGTCGCGCGACTACAAGATTCGCCCGGAATTCGAATCCTTTGTGGACGACGGCCACAGCGTTCACGAGGTCCTGCTCCATCTGGGGTTGAAGGAGACGTTTTCCTACGAAAAGTTTCGCACCATCTACGCGCCGCGCGGCAAACGCGATGCGCTGGGAGGCCCCCACCTGGTCTACGATGAAACGCCGGTGGGTAATTACATCGAACTGGAAGGCGCGCAGCGCTGGATTGACGAGGTGGCGCGCCAACTCGGCTACTCGCGCAAGGATTACATCAAAGAAAGCTACGCCGCGCTTTATCGCCAAAAGTGCGAGCAGGAAGGCAAGACCCCGGGGAACATGCTTTTTCCCAAACGCGAATCGTGATTGGGTTCTGCCCCGGGCTGGGCTATAATTCGTTTGAGGCTCCGCCTGCGACCGTGCCGGCGGGGGAGGAGAATAATCATGGAAGGTTTGCTAAGTCCCACTCATCTGGTTTTCATTCTACTGATCGTCTTAATCCTGTTTGGACCCGGGAAATTGCCGGAACTGGGCAAAGGTTTGGGAAAAGGTATTCGCGAGTTCAAGGACGCCATGCGCGGTGCAATGGATAGTCCTTCCGATAAGAAATAAGCGCGGCCCCAACCCCGGAAGGAGCGTGACAAATGAAGGGGTTGCCAGAATCAACATGGTTCTTGTACGTCATGCTGGGGTTCGTACTGCGCTTCCCCGTGGTGATTAGGGTGATTGCCATTCTTCTCACTAAACGCTGGGGATCACCGAAGTTGAGTACGGCGATGGGAGTTGCCGTCACAAGATTTAAAGAGGTCCTGGGGGAGCGCCGCGCACACCACTTGCGATAAGAAATAGGGTGATGCGCCAACCCGTAAGGAGAATAACAAATGGAAGGGTTATTAAGTCCGACGCACCTGGTTTTCATTTTGCTGATAGTCCTGATCCTGTTCGGGCCCGGCAAATTGCCGGAACTGGGCAAAGGTTTGGGAAAAGGCATTCGCGAGTTCAAGGACGCCATGCGCGGCGGGATGGAAGGTTCTTCCGACAAGAAAGAAGAGAAGAAGCCCGAGGAAGAAAAGAAGTCGTAAGCCTTCGCCTCTCCCTGCTGCCGCAAGACATCCTCCCCCGCACCTTATCGTTTAGCCTCTGACGGCTGAGTCACCCAAGCGTCAACTTTGAACAGATTGCGCGGGCCTCCAGGCCGGCTCGCGCAGTTCGGGGTCAAGGGACATCGTGTCCGTCGGCAAAACCCTCTGACGGCCTGGTGGCAAGTTGCATTAATAAGCGATATTATTCGTGACCCTCGGAATTGCGGGGCTTTACCCCGCCCCGGAGTTTTTACATTTCTGATGGGCATCCCCCGGCCCGGACCCTCAGCGTTGCCACCGCGGACGCACATGTGCGGTTTGGCGACATATCAGGAGTTGACGCGCTCGTGACCTATTCTGCCAATCTTTGACTAAAGCTTTGTGCTGGGGCAGTGCCCTAATCCGCCGATAACGAACGGGCGGTAGGGATTTTGGATAAAAGAATAGGGAATCGGCACTGTGGAGACATCCTTTCATGGTAGGCGCAGTGTCGTTACGGCCCGAAGAGAAGGCAGGAGGCCACAGCAGATTGTGCAGTGCGCGAGAGGAAGACACGCCGCATGAAGTTTCAGGAAGGGGGTTAGGATAATCCGCTGATAAGGACGACGTTTTGGTGCCGGTAGGTTCACGTGATCACCGGCAGCAACCGCAGGCCCTCCCCATAGGCGGCCGCCCACTTGCCCAGCGCGGCCACTCGCAGCATCAGTCTTCGGGCATGGTGCACCAGCCGCCCCGGCATGGTGAAGAGCAGGAAGCGCAAGCGCTTGGGTCGTGCGGTCAGTAGTTCGGCGGGCAAGGCCAGCCGCTTCAGCGCCTGGAGCACGTTGTGTGCGATCACCGCCAAACGCAGCCAAGCCGCGTTGGCGCCGAAATATTTCGAGGGCAGCACGCCGCCCCCCAGGTCGTTTTTGATCACGTCATGGACGAACTCAATGGTGCCGGCCTTTTCGCGGTGCCACTCGATCAAGCGCGCCGCCTTCAACTCCCAGCGGTTCGACAACAGCGCGAAGTGCCGCACCGTGCTCCCGTCCGCGAAGAGTTCTCCTTGCTTTTTGCGAATGCGGATGGCCACGTAGCGCAGCGGTTGCGCATCCTTCTTCTCCACTTTCTCGCCGGGCACGAAGGGGACCTCGGCGCACTCGCGGATTTCGGCCGGATGCCGCTCGCCGTAGGGTTCCCAGGCGGCTTCGGGAAGCGCCTGGATGGCCGCGTGCAAGGGCTCGCTCATCCGCGCGCTGATCGCAAACGCGATGCGCCCGCCCGGTCCTTCGGGCCGCTGTTCATCGCGCAACCAATTCACCAACCCGCTTTCATGACACGCCGAATCGCCCCGGTAATAATACTCCTGCACCGTGCTCGGCAGGGCGGCAAAGGCCCGTTGCGCCACTTCCACCGGCTCCATCTGCGCGGGCACGTTGCCATCGCGAAATTGATCGGCCAGCACCAGGCCGGTCTCCGCCCACGCCGCCAGCATCGGCTGATAGCCGCGCACCCCTTCATAAGTGGTTAAGGCTTGCTGCTTGTGGCTCTCAATGATCGTCGCGTCCTGATCCACCGTGGCGAGGCGCTGGTCGGGGGCGCGTTCCCCGAAGCGCTGCACCAGATCGCGGTTCACTCTGCCCAGCCCCTCCAGTGCGGCCGTCTCCTCGGGGATGTAGGCGATCTGCTCAGGTAAGCGTCGTTGCTGGGCTTCCGCGATCTTCTCCTCCTGATGAAAGGCCTGCAAGAATTCCAGCGCCGTGCGCGGTGAAGGCAGCGCGTGCCCGATCATCTCCGCCAGCCCGGGGTCTTGCCGCAGACGCTCAAAATCTTCCACACATTCGCCCCCTGCGGCATTGAGGATCACGAAGCTCTCCACAAACGTCGCGTCGTCGTAGCCGCGTTGCCGCTGTTTCACCCGCACGTGTTCCTGAACACTCCGCGGCAGCCCCAGCGAACGGAAGGCCTGTACCACCAGCGGGATTCCTCCCAGCACCGTGAGGATTTCTTGCAGAGGCTCGGGATCAAGCTCGAACAGCAACGGCGAGGCCGTGGGTGAAGGATTGGGGAGTTTGCGCATAGGAGAAAACCCTCAGCAATTTTCACACCCTGGGGGTGAAAAATCTTACAACCTTTCGCTTCTTCCCCCCAAGCCCGTCGCCCATGTCTACAGGCGGCGCCATCACTGCACCCCGGCTCAGCCTGCCCAAGCCGCCCCTTATCGGCGGATCGGGGCAGTGTCTCTCCCTTGGTTTCTTTGGGCCACCGGGTGTACACTGCCGAGCATTCAGGTGCCAAAATGGAAATCTTCGATAAGCGCACGCTGCTTGCGGTTCTGTTTTTCCTGAGTCCAGCGATTGTCGCTGCCCAAGCGCCACCACAGTTTAATTGTGAACATCAGTTACGTCCCAGTGTGCCGTTGCGGTTTCTTGGCAGGCTTGGTCGGGCTGTTCAGACGCTGCAAGCGATGAACCAGGATCAGTTTGAATCGTCAAAACAAAAGGCCGTGAGCGGAGACGCGGCGGCTGAGGCAGTTCTCTGCCTCGCATACCGGACCGGACTGTTTGTCGAGCAAGACGAGGCCCAGGCCCTAAGTTGGTGTCAGAAGGGAGCCGACCAGGGTGATCCAGTGGCGACTGAAGAGTTGGGAATGGTTTACGCCAACAGCGCCTCCGAACAACGCGACCGTGGAAAAGCAATCGTGTGGCTGACCAGAGCCGCAGCGCTCGGGTCTGCGTCGGCCATGGACAACCTTGGCACGTTCTATGCTAACGGCGTCGGTGTTCCCCAAGATTATACTCAGGCCTTGCACTGGTACCAGCAATCGTCCAAGGCCGGATTCCCTCCCGCAGACTATGATCTGGGAATCATCTACTTGTTGGGTCAAGGGGTGTCTGCCGACCCTCGGCAAGCGATGGAATTGTTCACAAAAGCGGCCAACGCCGGTCTAGCGGATTCGATGCTCGCGCTAGGGTCGATTTACGAAAACGGCTTCTCTTCGATCAAGGCTGATCGAAAAGCCGCGCTGGAATGGTTTCAGAAAGGTGCGGATTTGGGCGACGCTCGTTGCCAAGGCGAACTCGGATGGGTCTATGCAAATGGTATCGGCGTCGAGCGCGACTACTCCCAAGCGGTGAAGTGGTACCGAGCGGCGGCTGATCAAGGAGATCCGGTCGGCGCCTACGGCCTGGCAGTCCGGTACTTGCAGGGCGAGGGTGTGACGCGCGACGTGTCCCAGGCGATGTACTGGTTTCAGAAGGCCGCCGACGCCGGTCACGCAGATGCCGCCTTCAATCTAGGTGCTCTACTGGCCAACCAAATTCCGGGGCGCACGGGTCCTCCAGATTTTGCTGCTGCCGCCAAATATCTCGCCATTGCCGCAGGCCAGGACATTAGCGACGCGCAGTGCATGCTGGGCCTGTTATATGCCCACGGCTACGGTGTTCCTCAGGACGATGTCACTGCCTACCAGTGGATATTGCTGTCGCAACATGGTAGCCACGTGTGTGACCAAGACGAGGTGAGTTTGCGAGCCCGCATGCCCGACCCCCAACTAGCGGAAGCGAAACGGCGTGCTGCGGAGTTCAAGCCCACCCCGTCCAGCATCAACTATGGCAGTTCGGCACCTCCCGAGAACAAGTAGCCAAAAGCCCCCGAACTGGAGGTCTGTTCATTCTAGGTGTACAACACACGCCAATTGGAAAGTGGCCGAGAAACGGCCTAACCACCGAAATGCGCCTCGCTGTATTCGCTTGCATGATGGAAAATGTAGAAACTCCAGGGCCGGACTTTACAGACTGCGGAAAAACTCATTCGAGGGTCGAAATGACTTGTTCGAATGTTCACAAGTCATTGATATCACGTCCGGGCGTTTTCGGATTGAGTCACTTTTCGGGCCTCAAAACGAGTTCCCCCGCAGCCTGTTTAGCCCCGATGGGCCCTGGCTGGTCTCGGGGAGCAAGCGATGGGACGGTGAGCCTTTCGGATGTCGCCGAAGGTCAAGAACTGGGGACGCGCAAGGCCCATACGAAACCCGTCAAGTCGGTTGCCTTTTCCCCCGACGGGCGCTACCTGGCCACCGTGAGCGAGGACAGTACGGTTAGGTTCTGGGATGCAGCGACGGGGGCCGAATTGGGCCAGCTCCAAGGCTTTCAGACCTCTTATTCTGATGCCGATGTAGCCTTCACTCCGGACGGGCGCTATCTCGTGACGGTTGGGCGCGATGTCATAAGATGGCAGCTTAGCAAATAACCCACGAGAGCGGGTTTAAAGCCATCAGCTCAACTCATTTGTAAGGATGCCTAGTGCTGAGTTGCGGAAGTTCGCGAAATTATCTGTCGGCGGAAGGGAGGGCGGGGCCGAACGGTCTGCAAAAAATTGCTCCCCTTCCGGCTTCATGGGCCCCGCAGGGGCCAACCGTGAGTAGCCGCAGGTTCTAACCTGCGGAGAGCCGAACCCAACCGGGTACGCAACCCCAGCGGGGTTGACTTGCCGGGGGTCGCCCCTGCAGGGCCGCGGGCAGCCTGCCCTTAAGCGCCAAGTCAAGCTCCGCAATCCCGCTTTATTTGTGCTGCACCGTTCAAGGTAGGCCGGATTCTATGTTTATCTTAGCGCTTATGGGCAGTCTGCCTGGGCTACGAAAACAGTTCGTCACGATGCCTTTCAATCCTCGATAGAAACAATTTCCAAAACTATAAAAACAATTCCCTCAACTGTTCATCACAAACTGCCGATAGGTCCAGCAGGGAAGTGTGTCCCCTGGCGCCGCCCCACCTCCCCCCTAATGTGGGGTATCGGCGGAATTTAACCCGTGGATGAAACAATCTGCGTTGCAGGGTGAACGAGAAGCGTTGGGCGGAGCATGAGACCGGCATGTCCCGCCGTAAACCAGGAAGCGATTCCCTCAAGAATTCATCGCAAACTGCCGATAACCCCCGCAGGGGAGTGTGTTCCCTGGCGCTACGCCACCTCCCCCCTAATGAGGGGTATCGGCGGAACTTGACCCGCAGATGAAACAATCTGCGTTGCAGGGTGAACGAGAAGTGTTGGGCGGAGCATGAGACCGGCATGTGCCGCCGTAAACCAGGAAGCGATTCCCTCAAGAATTCATCGCAAACTGCCGATAAGTCCAGCAGGGTGGTGTGTCCCCCATCGCCGCGCCCCCTCCCCCCTAATGAGGGGTATCGGCGGAACTTGACCCGCAGATGAAACAATCTGCGTTGCAGGGTGAACGAGAAGTGTTGGGCGGAGCATGAGACCGGCATGTGCCGCCGTAAACCAGGAAGCGATTCCCTCAAGAATTCATCGCAAACTGCCGATAAGTCCAGCAGGGTGGTGTGTCCCCCATCGCCGCGCCCCCTCCCCCCTAATGAGGGGTATCGGCGGAACTTGACCCGCAGATGAAACAATCTGCGTTGCAGGGTGAACGAGAAGTGTTGGGCGGAGCATGAGACCGGCATGTGCCGCCGTAAACCAGGAAGCGATTCCCTCAAGAATTCATCGCAAACTGCCGATAAGTCCAGCAGGGTGGTGTGTCCCCCATCGCCGCGCCCCCTCCCCCCTAATGTGGGGTATCGGCGGAACTTTACCTGCGGATGAAACAATCTGCGTTGCAGGGTGAACGAGAAGTGTTGGGCCGGGCATCAGACCAGCATGTGCCGCCGTAAACCAGGAAGCGATTCCCTCAAGAATTCATCGCAAACTGCCGATAAGTCCAGCAGGGTGGTGTGTCCCCCATCGCCGCGCCCCCTCCCCCCTAATGTGGGGTATCGGCGGAACTTTACCTGCGGATGAAACAATCTGCGTTGCAGGGTGAACGAGAAGTGTTGGGCCGGGCATCAGACCAGCATGTGCCGCCGTAAACCAGGAAGCAATTCCCTCAAGAATTCATCGCAAATTGCCGATAAGTCCAGCAGGGTGGTGTGTCCCCCATCGCCGCGCCCCCTCCCCCCTAATGTGGGGTATCGGCGGAACTTTACCTGCGGATGAAACAATCTGCGTTGCAGGGTGGACGAGGAGTTCTGGGCCGACCATGAGACCGGCATGTCCCGCCGTTGACCTGGAAGCAATTCCCTCAACTGTTCATCACAGACTGCCGATAAGTCCAGCAGGGAAGTGCATCCCTTGGCGCCGCGCCGCCTCCCCCCTAGAGTCTGTGTGACAACTCGGGGGCGGGTATGGGGTAATTGGATACTCATAGATAATATTTTAGTGGTATTCATTGACGTTTGTAGTATAATGCGGCTATAGGAGGCCGCATATGAAATTTCTGCCCTACGAACCCGATCAAGCCTGGTTGTTGCCGCCCCGTGTGAAGGATGTGCTGGGGGAAGACCACCTGTGTTTTTTTATCCACCAGGTGGTGGAACGTCTGGATTTGAGCGCCTTTGCCGCCCAATACCGTGAAGAAGGGCAACGGCCCTATGCCCCGGCGCTGATGGTCAAAGTGTGGTTGTACGCCTACTGTCTGCAGGTGACCAGTTCGCGCCGGCTGGAGCAGCGCCTCAAGGAGGACTTGGCCTTCCGCTATCTGGCGGGCGGGGCGGGGCCCGACCACTGGACGCTGAATGACTTTCGCACCCGGCATCGGCGGGCGATCAACGACCTGTTCTTGCAGGTGGTGGAGGTGGCGCGCGGACTGCGGATGGGACGGCTGGGGCACGTGGCCATTGACTCGACGCGGGTACGCGCCAACGCCTCGCGCCGCCGCACGGAGACGCAGGCGGAGCTGCGTCAGCGCCTGGCCCAGACGCGGCGGGCGATTCGACGTTGGCAGCAGCAATGTGATGCCGCGGACCCCAACGAAGAACCGGGAACGCAGGTGAAGTCCGACTATGAGAAGCAGTTGGAGGAGCAGCTCGCCAGCACTCAGCAAAAATTGCGCAAGCTGAAGAAAATGGGCGCCCGGCAGTTGTCGGTGACCGACCCCGACAGCCGCTTCCTGCACCAGACCTCGGGCGGTTTCGTGCTGGGTTACACGGTGGACCTGGCGGTGAGTGACGATCACCTGATCGTCGGGCAGCGGACGACGCAGGCGGTCAGCGACAGTGACTCGCTGTTGCCCATGGTCCGGCAGGTGGAGGCGACGTGCGGGGAAAGGCCTGCGGAAGCGAGCGCGGATAGTGCTTTCTTTTCGGTGCAGAACCTGAAGCAGTTGGAACGGCGGGGCATCGAAGGGTATCTGCCCGATGCGCATCTGAGCGGAGAACTGCAACAGCGACGTGGCCCGCTCAAGACGGAAGCCGCTTCTCCCGTCCACCGCCGCATGCGCGCCAAGCTGCGCAGTCCGGCCGGACAGGCTCGCTACCGGCGGCGGCAGGCGTTGGTCGAGCCGGTGTTCGGAGTGCTGAAAGAGCAACGCGGCATGCGCCACCTGCGGCTGCGCGGACTGAGCAAGGCGGGAACGGAAGTGGCCCTGTACTGCACCGCCTTTAACCTCACCCGCATGTGGCGCACCGTCGCCCGGCGCTGAGCGGAAGCCAACCGCGAGGAGGGTTGCACCCTCTCCTCGCCTTCCCAACGAAATTGAAAACTTATGCTCAGTCATAAACTCAAAATTGTCTGCCCCGTTCGCAAGTTGCCACACACACTCCCCTAATGAGGGGTATCGGCGGAATTTGACCTGCGGATGAAGCAATTTGCGTTGCGGGTACCCGATGGTCCAGCCCGAATTGGACCTGAAATCGGATCCGCTCCCCGGACAGCGGGCAAGATGCCCACGCTACGCCCGTGGTTGTCACTATATTTTGAAATTATCAGTAACGTTACCTGCTCCCCCGCCTGACCGCCCTAGGTCATTTTTCCCGAATTTACGTTGCGATTCCCCCATTGTAGGCATAAGATGACCCTAATTTCACACTATGGGGGGGTCACATGAAGGTTGAAGATTTGATCCACTCTCGAACTGAAGTTTACTCGGTCACCGAAGACGTAACCGTTTACGATACAGCTCGTTACCTGCGCGCCAAGCAGGTTCGGGCGGTAGGGGTGCTCAAGCCCGACGGCCAACTGCTGGGAGTTGTTTCGCAAAGTGACATTTCTGACAAGGTGGCGGCGGAAAACAAGTGCCCAGCCTGGATGCGCGTCTCGGAAGTGATGACCTCGCATCCCATCACCATCCATCCCGCCACGCATCTGGACGAGTGCGTGCGCCTGATGGAAAAGCACGGCATTTATCACCTGCCGGTCGTCGATGAAAACGCTCATTATCGAGGCATGATTTCCGTTCAGGACATGCTGCGGGTCATCGCATCAGATGAGAAGGCGCGGGCTGACATGCTGGAATCCTTCCTCTTCTCTTCGCGCTAGTCATGAACTAAATAGCTCAATTTGTCCGCCGGCGGTGGGAAAGGCCCTACCCCTCACCTGCAAAACACGGCAAAACTTCGCGAGGTCATCTTCCTGTGCTATACCTACCACTTATCTGTTGGGGAACTTTTCGCGCTCATGCGCAAAGGAGGGCATACGCCATGCATGCCGACTCAAGCCAATCCATCAGCGAATTTGCCAGCCTGCGAACGGGGGTACGCTTCTTTTGGAGCAGTGCCTGCGCGGCCCTCATGCTGGCTTTGATCATTTTGGCGGCGTGTGTAGCAGCACCTTCCGGGAAGTTGGAATTGAGTACCACCGCCTTCCGGCCGGGCGGCGCGATCCCCACGGAATTCACGTGCAGCGGCGTCAATATCTCACCCGCTCTCGCCTGGAACCAACCCCCGCCGCGAACGCAGAGCTTAGTGCTGATTGTGGATGACCCGGACGCTCCCGTCGGCACCTGGGTTCACTGGGTGGTCTATAACCTGCCGGCCTCGGCGCGGCAATTGCCGGAACGCGTGCCCACGGGCGACGGCGTGGCGGGCGGCGGCACGCAGGCAATGAACGACTTTCACCAGGACGGTTACGGCGGCCCTTGTCCCCCGCCCGGCAAACCCCACCGGTATTTCTTCCGGCTCTATGCCCTCGACACCGTCCTGAAATTGCCCGCCCCGGTCTACCGCAAGGATGTTGACGCCGCGATGAAAGGTCATGTCCTGGCGCAGGCGGAATTGATGGGAACGTTCGGGCGGTGAGGGCGCATTCCTCAAACCTCTTGACCGCGAACGGAGTTTCCGAAAGAATTGTCTTAGGTCTGCCGGAAACAGGCAGGGCGAAGCGATCAACCTTTTAAGGAGAAAAACGCAACCGTGAGTGAAGAAATCAAATCCCCAGAAACCGCAACTCCCCCTGCCTGGCCGGACGGCGAAGTACGAAGAAAATGCCATTTATCAGGACGGCAAAATCGTGGCCCGGGTGGCGGGCGCGGAAGTTCGATCGAGCAGCAGTGAGATTTACTTTAATGAACTCAACGAGAGCGACCTTCTGATACTGCCGGAGGAATGTGAATTCCAAAAGTACCGGCTGATCGTCCAGCGCATCGAGTACGCCTCGCGGATCGACAAGAATGCGCCGCAAAAGGGTCGCGTGCTGCGGGGTGTGGTAGCGGAAATCCTGGGTTACCGCGAGCAGTAGGTCTATTAAGCCGGCAGGCAAGGCAACAGTTTCCAGAGTCCAGGGTTCCTGCAACACTTGCAAGTCCGGTCCACCCCGCCTCTTTCCTGAAGCGAGGCCACCAGTCCTTCATCCGCTTTCAAGGATTCGCGCGCCGAGCAATCCGGGCACTCCATCGTTACCCGCACGTAGGCTGCGTCCTCGGGCAAGAGGATGGGAATGTCCACCCCCCAGAATTTTTCTTGCGGCTCCAGATTCTCCACGCCCCAGTAAGTAAACTTCAGCTCAGAACTTGGCAGTTTGGAAACGACGCGGAAGACCGAATCCCGTCCCGTGGGGTAACTGATCAGGCGGATTTCCGAGTCCGGCAGCAGTTGGTGGGCCAACTTGATCTTGGCGCCATGCAGGTTCACGCTCAGGGTGTGAGCCTCCTCGGTAAAATCTTTGCCCCGATAATCGACCCCAAAAACGCGGATGGGGACGGTCATCGCAACCCGGCAACTGCGGCGGGTTTGTGAGTCCTTCATGAAGCTGTCCTCCGGAGGCGAGAGGCGCCTTCGATCAGTTGATGGTACCTTGATTCGCCAGGCTATTCCATTGCCCAAAGGTACCAGTCCCCCCGCATACACGTGGTAAGTTAGTTTGGTCTTAGGAAGCAGCGGTCGAAATTCAGAATTGGCGATTTTGGGGGTTTCGTATCAACGCAGGCTGGAAATCCGGAACAAACCCGTGAATTGCCGTAGATTCTCGAACGGTGGCGGGCGTCATAATGTCGCTTTTTGGGCCTCGCCGCCAATTCTTTGAACCCCTGCCGCTCCATCCGCTCATCTGGACAGCGGGCAACTCCTGACGGAACCTTCCCGCCGCCCGGTGGGGAGTGAATTCGGACAAAAAGGACTTATTCCTCCATATTGAAGCTGCAAAGGCCGGCTGGCGCAGACTCCCGCCTTGGAGAGTCTGCGATCCCGAAGGGACTTCATGAGTTGAACTCAGCGCAACCGATCCATGCGGAGAATCGATGCACCATCCCAATGATAGAACCGCCGGCTTGACCATGGCCAGTCGCCGGGGGGCTCTTCAAGCCTCTGGACAAAGCGGCGGCGAAAACGGCCGGGGAGGAAAAGGGGTGTGCGGCGAAAAGTGCTGGTGGTGATGAATTGCAGTTGACCAGGCGCGTAAACACGGTGGTAGAGAGGCATGGCGCAGAAGAGTATACTGCGGAGGGTGCAGAGCCGGAAGAGAGCGTCCCTTCGGGAAATCGCAGACTCCCAAAGGCCGGAGTCTGCGCCAGCCGGCGAGTCAAAGGCGTAGCGCGGACCCCCGGTTTTGGGGTCCGCGGCTTTTCCCATGCAATTTGAGTGAAGGCCGCACGAAGCGCGTCCGGGTCAAACACGCGCCCCGTCGTCAGGATTTATCCACATTGCACGCGAAGAACCGCGGACCCCAAAACTGGGGGTCCGCGCTACACTCGCCCCCTCCAACTCAAATTTACGAAAACCATAAACCTATGGCTGCTCACAGTACCCCGCTTCGCGAGGCGCGGATGCGCGAACTTGGCGATAGCTTAAGTCTGCGCATACGGGCATTTCTCCCCTCCAAATTGTCCTCTCCGTAAGATTTTATTCTTCCGGGACACGGTTTCTGCCGATGAGGGTATTTTACCGGCGTAATAACCAGCAGGGGAAACGGATGAAGGCGACGGTCGAGAATCAGTTGGGAATCATCTCGAGCCTGGCGGCGATGGTGCTGATCGTTGCCGGGGTGCTCTCCTTTCAGAACACGCAGCGGCTGATCCTGGTGAACAGCCGCGTCGCCAAAACGAATGAAGTGCTGGCGGCAATCTCCCAGACGTTTTCGGCCATTCAGGGCGCCCAGAACGATGCCACGGATTTCGCCATGGTCAGGGACGAGCCGTTTCGCAACCGCTACTTCTCGAGCGTCGCCCAGGCCGAAGGGCGGTTCGACCATCTCCGTCGGCTGACCTCCGATGATCCCCGCCAGCAGTCGCGGCTGAATCGGCTGGATGATCAAATCGAAAACGCCTTCAGCATCTTTCACCTGGTGATGAACCAGCCGCAGGAGGGGGAAACCACGGGGGCGGACGCGGCGCGTTACCGGGTGCAGGAAGAACGATGTCTGGACGAAATCCGCCGGGAATTCCGGGGCATGGAAGAGGAGGAGCACCGCCAACTCGATCAGCGCAACGCGGAATCGGCAGCCACCGCCCGCCGCACCATCTTTATTGTCGTTCTGGGAAGCGTACTGGCCGTGGCCATCCTGGCGCTGGCCAGCGTGATCCTGCGCCGCGACGTTGTCCGGCGGGTAAGGGCGGAGAAGGCTCTGCGCTCCTCCGAGCAGCGCTATCGTTTGCTCTTTGATCATAATCTCGCCGCCGTCTTTCTCACCTCCCTCAACGGTATCCTCCTGGATTGCAACGAGGCCTTCTTTCGTCTGGGGGGAGCCTCTTCCCGCGAGGAGATCTTGGGCCGAAGCGCCGTGGACTATTACCTTCAGCCGCAAGATCGGCAGACTTTTCTCAAGGATCTGCGCAAGGAAGGAAAAGTGATCGGCCGCGAAATGTGCTTCCGCCGGACGGACGGCAGCCTGATTTGGGGTCTCATAAACGCCGCCCTTATCGTGACCGACACGGAAACCATGGCGCCCCTGATCCAGGGGACCATCATCGATATCTCGGAGCGCAAGCGGACCGAGGAGGAAGTGGTGAGGGCCAAGGAGGCTGCCGAGGCCGCCAACCGGGCCAAGAGTGATTTCCTGGCGAACATCAGCCACGAAATTCGCACTCCTATGAACGGGATTGTCGGGATGACGGAACTGGCTTTGGACACCGAATTGACCGACGAGCAGCGCGAGTACCTGCGGGCGGTCCAGCTATCTTCGGATGCGATGATGACGGTCATCAACGACATCCTGGACTTTTCTAAAATTGAAGCCAAAAGGTTGGACCTGGAGAAAATCGAGTTCAGCCTGAAGGATTGCGTGGGCGAGGCGCTCAAATCCATCGCTTCCCGCGCCTGCCAGAAAGGGCTGGAAATTTCTTCGGACCTTGACCCGGAATTGCCCGACGCCATTCTGGGTGATCCCGGCCGCCTGCGCCAGATCCTCCTCAAGCTGGTGGGCAACGCCATCAAATTCACCGCTCATGGGAAAGTTGTGGTTCACGTGAGCGCCGCGGCGCGCCAGGAAAAGGCCGTGACCCTCCACTTCCGGGTCGTGGACACGGGGATTGGCATCCCCCGGGACAAGCAGCATGTAATCTTCGAAGCCTTCCGGCAGGCGGACAGCTCGGCGACGCGGAGATACGGCGGGACGGGGCTGGGCCTTAGCATCTGCTCGCAGTTGGTCAAGCTGATGGGCGGAAAGATCTGGGTGGAGAGCGAGGAAGGAAAGGGCAGCGCTTTCCATTTCACGGCGGATTTCGAACTTCCGGAAGAACCTCTTCTCAACGCGGCCCCGGCTTTACGGGAGCGCCGTCGGGGCCTCTCGGTAATGGTCGTTGAGGACAATCCCGTCAATCAGCAACTGGCCGTGCGCTTGCTGGAAAGGCGCGGGCATCGGGTGGTGGTGGCCGCCGACGGACGGGAGGCCTTGGCGGCCCTGGAAGAGGGGAATTTTGACGCGGTTCTCATGGATGTGCAAATGCCGGGGCTCGATGGTTTTCAAGCTACGGCGGCGATTCGCGAGAAAGAGATAGCCACGGGCAAGCACCTGCGCATCATCGCCATGACCGCTCACGCCCTGGAGGGTTACCGCGATAGGTGCCGCGCGGCGGGGATGGACGGGTACGTCTCCAAACCGGTGCGCGCCGAGGAAATGTTTGCCGCCATCGAAAACCCTGACGCCGCGCGATAACCCGCCATAATCCGCCCGCAACCCCGCGGCGGACGCCAGGGCCACAGCCACACCTTCCTATTCCGACCACAGGCTGTTCCTGTACAAAATCTCCCTTCCCTGGTAGGTGGGGTTCCCGTGGTTCTCCTCGATCCAGCCAATATCCATGCGCCGGGTTTTGCGTTTTGCAAAGAGGTCGAGCATGGCCTGGAGGACGGGGGGGCTGACCTCGGAAATTCCCATGTCGTCACCCGCGCAGCCATTGGAAATGGTCACCGGAGTGTCAAACGTTTCCACCGCGTACTTCGTATAGCGGAAATTCGAGACCGGAGCCCAATTGCAGGACCAGAGGGTATTCCGGAAGTTCGGGAACAGTCCATACGGCCAGGCCTCGGGACGGCTGCCGGAATCCTGGTAGGTGGCATGAGCCATCAAAGCGTAGGGAGCTTTGTGGGTCCAGGTGCGCACCCCGATGACGTCGGAGGCGAAGAACGCCAGTTGCCGGCTGGACGCCGCAACGATGGCCGCCAGTTCCTTCACCAGGGTCATCATGGCGCGGTCGGCGTATCCGGGATAAGCTTCCGTGCCCAGATCGCCGGGATCGACGAAGAAGGTTTCATCCATGATGAAGCCATCCACTTCCCTGCCGTATTCGTTGATGAGCGCCTGGAGATAGCCCTTATAAAAATCCCGCACGCCGGGATGCAAGGGAGACTGTTGATAGGTCTTCCCCAGGGTATCCGGCCCGTGCCAGCCGCCCCAGTGCAGAACCGTGGTGGGGTCCGCCAGTTCCCTTCCCCGGTCGCAGGAGGAAAGGCCGTCGGCATAATACAGGCCCACGCGGAAGCCCCGGTCCCTGGCGTACCGGATGCGCCGGTGCACCTCGGCGATGGACATGGGCACGGGTTGAAGGTTCTCGAGGGCGCGCTTGTGCCAGTACCAGTCGTTCCAGGCTTCCGGAGCGTCGCCCAGCGCCTGCACCGCCTTGTCCCGCGCGCTGGGCAGGGCCATCCACTGCTTCGCGAGCGAGTGGGTCGAATGATCATAGGTATAATGCCCGACAAGGTCATACCACGCATGTAAAGCCAGGAAAACCTGGGAGCGGTCCGCAGGCTTGATCACCTCGGTGAGCTTGTCAATGTCGGCATACCAGCCGCGCCCGTTCTTGCTCAGGTAGTCGTAGTCAATCATCGCCACCGGGTGCAGCCAATCGGGGCCGGCAGGGACGTCCGCGAGCGCCGTCGAATAAAACACCCGCATCGCCGTCCGCGCATCGCCGCGATGCATCCCGGTGTAAACGGTTCTCTCCTCCGCTTTCACCCCCACATCGGGAAGATAGATGCAGTGAACGAGGCCTATCTTGTCTTGATAGGGCAGGGTGATGTGCGAGGTGAAGTAGGGATCCGCGCAAAGGGTGAGGTGCAAATCGGACTCATCCGCGTACTCGTCCAGCAGGGGGATGGCCAGCCGCTGCGGCTTTCCACTTTCATAGGTGCCGGCAAACTGGAAGAGGTAATCATCCTCGTTGTCGAGACCGGTGATGGGCTTGCGCCGCCCCACTCCATTCTTGAGCGGGATGAAAACCTGCCGGCCTTCCCATGGCAACTGGATGTTGCGCGGCAGCACCAGCTTGACGGCTTCACGAATTGTTTCTGGGGCGTTGATCTTGACGTTCTGCTTGAGCGCCGCCGTCTGGTCATGGAGATCGATGAGTTCCAATTCGTAATCGAGCGTGAAGGTGTGGCGCTCCGCGAAGGCGTAATGGAAAATCAGCTTGGCGCCGTCCCGCCGCGCGCTTTGCGGCTGATTGCATTCATAGAGCGCCTTCCCCAACATCAGCACGCGGGGATGATTGTCGCCCAGCTTGCGGTTGACCAGCTCCACCTTGCCGTCGGTTAGAGAAATGATGTCGCCACTGGGCGCAACGCTCAGCCTCCACCCGCCCAACTCGATAGCTTCGGGCGCGCCGGCTGATCCGGCCGCCCGTCCCCAATTGCCCACCGACAGGGAAACCGCCGATGCTCCCAGCAGCTCGACAAATTCTCTTCGCGCCATTTTCATGGATTCTCCTGTTTCGACCTCAAACCCCTGCAATGCAAGCTCGTAGATGCTTGTTTTTTTAGCAAACATTTCATGGATGACGAGACCCCTCATCCGACCTCGTCCCTCGGCCACCTTCTCCCCAAGGGAGAAGGAAATGTATTTCCTACCCTCTCCCGTGGGAAGAGGGTGGCGGCCATGCGCCGCCGGGCCTACGCCCGCCGAAGGGCTACCTGGGAGCCTTACGCAACTTGGGCTTCGGCCCGCAGGCGGGTGAGGGGTCACTTCTCCAATTTTGGTTGTGGCTCCGCCGTGCTGCGCCATCCGGCCGAGACAGAGGTCGGCGCTCTACGAGCGCGCCGCACGGCGTTCAGCTTGGAACGCTCGCTTCCATTGTACTCGGTTGCCATCAATTCACGTTCAGGGTCAGGGTTAGGCTGTGGTTCAAGGCGGAAGATCCCGAACCCATGGTGGCGGTAACTGTCAGCGTAAAGGTGCCGGAGGGAGTTCCGGGATTAGAGGGTGGCGCACCCCCACCGCCGCCTCCGCACCCGGGCATCGCCACTGCCGCAATCAGCAAAAGGGTAAAGAGAGCCGCGCAAAATCCCCAATGCTGTGGTGAAGGCGAGCAGCGAGGGCCCTGCCATGATGCCACCGCCGCGTTTGCGCGTCCTCGCTTCCGGCGTCTTTCCAGGATGAGCGCCAGCAACCACGCCAGCAGCACGCCGATGATAAGCTGTGGCCCCGAGAGCACGGGGGGGCGGAAACGTGTTCTAGGCATGACGGCTGACCCGGCGGTGGTGGACACATTCACGGTCACGTTGGTCGAACTCGTTCCTCCCACCGTCGGATTTTGGGGAGAAACATCGCAGGTGGAGAGTTGTGGCGCGCCGGAGCAGGCGAGCGACAAGGTCCCGCTAAAACCCTGGGCGCCGTTCAGGACGAGGGTATAGGTCGCCATTTGCCCGGCATTCACCGTGGCGCTGGGTGAGGAAGTCCCGGCGACGGCGAGAGTGAAGTCAGGCCCGCTGCCGGCCAGGGCGACGCTCTGCGGGCTGGCGGGGGCATTATCGGTAACCGTAAGTTGACCGGTTCTCGTCCCGTCGGCCGTGGGAGTGAACTTAACGCTGATCTTGCAGCTCACCCCGGCAGCCAGACCGGTTCCGCAGTTGTTGGTTTGCGCGAAATCGCCATCGGCCGCAATGTCGGAAATAATCAGCCCCACGTTCCCGGTGTTGGTCAGGGTCACCGACTGCGCGGTGCTGGTGGTCCCCATAGTTTCCCCGCCAAAAGTCAGGCTGGTGGAAGAGAAGCTCACGGAGGGCGCGATGCCCGCCCCACTCAGAGCGATTCCCTGCGGGCTGGTCGCCAGGTTGTCTGTGAGGATAAGACTTCCGGATTGAGTTCCAGCCGCTGTGGGCGTAAAGATCACGCTGATGACGCAATTTGCTCCAACGGCAATCGCCTCCTCGCAGGTATTGGTTTGCGAGTAAGGACCGCTCGCCGCTATGCTGGAAAACTTCAGCGGCGCGCTGCCGATGTTAGTTACCGTCAGGCCCTCGGACGCGCTTGCCACCCCAACTTCCAGAGTGGGAAAGTTGAGCGCCGCGGGATAGAACGAAACTTGCGGCGCACTCAGAAGTCCATTGGTGAAGGGAATCTGCGCTTGCAACTGCGTAATGACTTCGAGATCAGAGATGCCGTCGGAATTGAAGTCCCCCACCGTCATCGCTGCCGGCGAAAAGCCCAGGGGTTGAGGAATTTGAAAGGTGCCATCGCCATTCCCTGCCGCGACGCCGGCGGGAAAGACAAGGTCCAGCTTCCCACGCCCGGTGAAATCTCCCACGGCAAACGGGAATCCTTCGACGTTGCTGTTGTTAAAGTTACTGTCAATCTCAGGTCCGAAAGTACCGTCGCCATTTCCCGGGAAGACGGATACCCCGTCGTAAGTGGACATTAGCAGGTCAATATTCCCATCACCGTTGAAGTCAGCCGCGACGAGGGCTTGAATGATGGGTTCGTTGCATTCGTAAAACACGGGATTCTGGAACGTCCCATCGCCGTTGCCAAGCAGGACGGCCACGGTTTGAATGTCCGCAGCGGCGATATCGACTTTGCCGTCGTGGTTGAAGTCTGCCGCCACCAAGCCTACAGCCCCCGAAATGTACCCGCCCAGGGCGGTCTGCGCGGAGGATTCCAGGGAAATTGTAGCTCCCGTCGTAAACGTCGCATTCCCTTGCCCCAGCAAAATCTGGACGTATGCATGGCCGTTACTAGCTGAAACGGGCTCGGTGACGATTGCCAAATCCGCTTTCCCGTCGCCGTTGAAGTCCCCCACGGCGACGATTCCAGGATCCGGACTGGGGGGCGTGGGCACATGCACGGTGGGCTGAAAGGTCCCGTCACCGTTCGAGAGGAATATCGAAAGGAACCAATTCTGTGCGATCGAGGTAAGACTGTCTGTCCAGGCCACCACGTCCATCTTCCCGTCCCCATTAAAGTCACCGAGAGCAGGGGCAGTGGCCCCTACTTCAGTCATGGGGGAAGAAACCGGCGCCTGGAACGTCCCCTTCCCGTTACCCAACCCCACCGCGATCAAGCCCAGGCCGAGGACGGTGTGTTCAAACACCGCCACATCGGTCTTGCCGTCTCCGTTAAAGTCTCCCGCTATGGCCGGCCCGGCCATGATGCCGTTGAGGGGTGACATGCCGATGAGATCGTAATCCGGGGTGGCGCCAAACGCTCCATCCCCGCTGCCCAGGAGCACGAAAATGTTGTTGGTACTGCTCCCCAACACGACGTCGGGCACACCATCCCCATTGAGGTCGGCGGTGAGGAGCGCGAGACCGAGATTTTGACCAGGGTGGGGCCCCCACTCGAAGGTTCCATCCCCCTTCCCGAGCAGTATCCCCGTGGTGTACGGTCCCGACACCAGCAGGTCGAGCTTCCCGTCGCGGTTGAAATCGCCCTCCACAACGGTTGGGGCATTGAAGTTTTCGATGTAAGTCAACAGGATAACAACGGGCGAAGGATCAAAGGTCCCATCCCCCACGCCTTGGAGGAATTGCGAAAAAATTCCGCCGTTGATCATCACATCCAACTTGCCGTCGTTGTTGAAGTCCCCGACCGCTATGGAGTCGGGCCCTAGTTCTGTGGCGGTGTCCACGCGGGTAAATGTTCCGTCCCCCTTGCTCAACAAGACGGTGACGCTTTGGGCTTCGGGAGCCGAAGGGTTGGAATTCCCGGTGATCAAGTCAACCTTTCCGTCCCCATTAAAATCCCCGGTCGAGATCGCAACGGGGTCGTACATAACGGCGATGGCGGGTTCGGCGCTGAATGTGCCGTCGCCGTTTCCCAGCAGAATGGACACGGTGCCGTCCCACGTGTTCACCAAGGCGAGGTCGACTTTGCCGTCACCATTGAAATCCGCGGCCACCACCCCGACGGGCTTACTGCCGGTCGGGTAAACGGCTTGCGCGGCAAATGTGCCGTCACCGTTACCCAACAAGATGGAAACTGTGTTCGCGCCCGAGTTTGCGACCGCCAGATCCACCTTCCCGTCACCATTAAAGTCTGCTGCCACAATGGCCACGGGGGAATTACCCACCGGGTAGTCCACGTGCGCGGCAAAACTGGAGTCGGGCTTGCCCAGCAGAATCGAGACGGTATTGTCGGTTTCGTTAACCACGGCGAGATCCAACTTGCCATCACCGTTGAAGTCCGCCGCCACTGCCGCAACCGGCGTATTGCCTGTGGTAAACACCGCGCGATTGTAAAAGTAGGATTGGGCTGAACAGGGCAAGGCCAGCAGCGCGATGGCCCCTGCTGTGCCCAAGAGCAAGCGAAGAACGACCCATTTTGCGGAAATGTTCATCATCTCATCCCGTTATTTAGCGACAAAATTTAGCTGGGCAAAACCACTTAACGGGAGGATTCCCTGCATTTCCGAGACCCCGGCGCACGATTTTGCACGCCATTCCATTTAAGAAAGGTCGATTGTCTTTTGAGGCCCAACATGGGAACAAGAGTCAATCCTGGGGAGAAAAAGGTCAGAAACATGTGAAAAAATTGAATTTTGACCTGTTGTCAACTGTGTATAGTATTGAAAATGCGCGGTGCTGAAATCGGTAAAGCCAATTTTTTCACACGTTCCAGACACCTTTTCTGACCGACGTATCAGTTTGCCATCAATTCACGCTCAGGGTCAGGGTTAGACTGTGGTTCAAGGCGGAAGATCCCGAACCCATGGTGGCAGTAAGTATCCTCCGGCAAAGCCGGAGAAGCTGTGAAATTTTTGACATTTTGCTTGACTAGCAATTTCACTAGTTATATACTGCCCCCATGGGATACCTTTCCAAAGTGCAAGTGATCGAGCGGGCGGGGGGCAGCCGCCAGTTTTACCTGATGTGTCCGGCCCAACTCGCTGAGGCCCTAGAGATGGAGAAGGGCGAGGAGATCCAATGGGTGGTGGAGGACAAGCACACCCTGGTGATTCGGCGCCGGCCCGCGCATCGTCGGGAAACGAGGCCGCATGAGCGTTGAGCAGGGAGTGCTGATCGAGAGCGGCGAAGCCCGTGGGGCGCCGGCTCCGCCCCTCCTCCCCACCGACGGAAGCCGCGCCTGAAGCGGGTGGATCGCCAGCAGATGGTCTGGCGCGCCAGCGATGTGGAGCATTTGATCGATGCCGATCATCCCGCGCGGGCCATCTGGGACTTGCTGGGGACGCTGAACGTGGAAAGTTTCTGCGCCGGCATCAAGGCGGTGGAAGGTCGGCCGGGGCGCGACCGCTCGGACCCGCGGGTGGTGATGGCGCTGTGGCTGTACGCGCTGAGTCGCGGGGTGCGGGAGGCGCGGGCCTTGGACGCGTGGGCACAGTACGAGCCGGGCTGCCAGTGGCTGCTGGGGCTGGGGCGCATCAACTATCACACCCTGTCGGATTTCGTCACCGCGCACGCGGCGGCTCTGGACCAACTGTTTGTGGAACTGTTGCACGTGCTGATGAGCGAGGGGTTGGCGGATCTGGAGCGGGTGGCGCACGATGGCACCAAAATCCACGCCGACGCCAGCCGTGCCAGTTTCCAGCGCGAGGAGCGCTTGGCCCAGTGCCGGCAGATAGCGGAAGAGCATCTGGCGGCTCTGGATGAACAGTTGCGTCAGGAAGCGAGTGCCGCCCGCCGTCAGGCGAAGCAGCGCGCGGCGATGGAGCGGCGGGAACGGTTGCGCGCGGCGGCGGCGGAGTTGCAGCGGCAACAGGCGGAGAAGGCGGCAACCGAGCAAGCCCAGGTGCGGGTGAGTATTACGGATCCCGAGGCGCGCAAGATGCGGCAGGCGGATGGAGGCTTCGCACCCAGCTACAACGCGCAGATCTCCACCGATTGCCGGCAGGGCGTGATCGTGGGCTATGACCTCATTCAGTCCGGCGAGGACTGTCAGGAATTGGCGGCGGCCCGGCAGCGCATCGAACAGAATACCGGACAGGCACCGAAGCAATTGCTGGTCGATGGCAGTTACACGACACGGCAGAACATTCTGGAGTCGGCGCCAGGCCCCAGCGAACTGATCGGGTCGCTGGGCGAGGACCGTTCGCAGGGGAAGCTGCGGAGCCAGGGAGTGAGTCCGGAATTCTTCTCCGACCGTTTTGTCTTCGATGCGCAGAAGAATCAGTACACTTGTCCGGTGGGCAAAATTCTGGTTTTCCAAAATAACCGCAAGCTGGTGGGAGCAACACAGAAGCGTTACGCTGCGCGCGCCAGCGACTGCCAAAACTGCCCAATGCGGACGCAGTGTTGTCCGGGGAAGCAACCCCGCGGCCGCCTGGTTTTTCGCACCGAAGAACACCCGCAGGTGGCGGCGTTTCGCGCCAAGATGCAGCGCGATGAGTATCGGCAGATTTACCGGCAGCGGTCGCAGGTGGCAGAGTTTTCCAACGCCTGCCTGAAAGAGAAACGCGGACTGCGCAAGTTCCTGCGGCGGGGGCTGAAGAAAGGGCGGAGCGAACTCGCCTGGGCCTGCCTCAGTTGCAATGTGGCCATCTGGGTCCGGCGGGTGTGGAAAGTGAGTCTGCAACCGGCAGCCTAGGAGAAGTGTGCCTACCCGCTTCCAGCGGGGGCGGTAGAGCGCGGAAAAAGGAGTCAAAACCCTGCCGGCACCGTGAGTAGACCTCAACTCGACCTCCACTACCGACTCGAATCGGCCCCAAAGGTGTTGCCTTAGATTGAAAACAACAAAAATTTCACAGCTTCGGAGGCTTTGCGGTGGCTGGCCCCTCAAAGGGGCCGGATCGCCACCGTCGGGAAAAACCCCTCATCCGACCTCGTCCCTCGGCCACCTTCTCCCCAGGGGAGAAGGAAAGGGTTTCAGCGCGCGGGGGGCGCGCCCAGATCAATTCCTACCCTCTCCCTTGGGGAGAGGATGGCGGCCATGCGCCGCCGGGCCTACGCCCGCCGAAGGGTTACTGGGGAGCTGTAAGCAACTTCGGCTTCGGCCCGCAGGCGGGTGAGGGGTCTTGTGCTCGGCCCCCATTCGGGAACTGTCAAACTTCTACTGCCACCCCGGCAAAGCCGGGGGATCTCGTAACGGGATTAGAGGGTGGCGCACCTCCACCGCTCCCGCCGGCGTCTCCCCAACAGGTAGGTCTTGATCCAAAATGGAAGAACCTCATCTTTGCAGGAATCCTTGAACCGCCACATGGGGAATATTGTGCCCAGGGGGTTTGGGTTGCTTGGGCTTTTCAGCCTGCACGGGTGCGTTGCTCGAATTCGCGGATGAAGCGGGCATTGGAGCAGCGCGCAGAATTCTTGCCCGAGCTTCGGCTTCATAGGGCAAAAAAGGTGCGGGGGGAAGCGAAGAAAGGTCGATCACGGCGATGCCGTCGCCGCGCGCGCCCGTAATCGCCACCAGGACGCTGTCCGATCCGTCCGCAACGAGGGCGTCATAATTCGGCGAAAGCGTAAAGGGCAGGGCAATCCGCTTCAGCAGTTTTCCCAGCCGGGCGTCCAGCACATCGATGCCATTCGTGGTGGGTTGGAACAGCAGAGTGCCATCGGGGCTCAGCTTTTCTCCGTAGAGGTAGGAGACGTTCATCCTTTCTTCACGGTTCATGCCGATAAACGCCTCGGCGTTCAGGTTGGAATCATAGAAGTATCCGCTTGCGGCGAACTGCGCTTGATTGCCCGCGAGGGACAGGTCATCGTCGCCGTCATCCGGGGTCGCACCCACTATGGCCGCATAGATATTGTCCGTAGTCGTATCGACATTGAACACGTTTCCGGTGTCGTTGAAATAAACCTGGCTGCTGTCGCTGCTCAATATCGCGCGCAGATAAATGTCATTCTTCGTGGCTGGCGTTTGAACGGGGTAGGTGCTGATTCTTCCGGAAGTTGTGTCGAGCTTGAAGAATTTGTTTACCATGCCCGAAGCAACTGCATTCACGGCAGTGAAATAAACCACCCCCAGGTCACTGATGGCAACAGCCGTGGGGGAGAGGGATGTCCCCTTGCCAGGAAGCGCTAAATTGAACTTTCGCGCCCCGGAGGGGTTATCTGGACTTAAAACATAGATGGCCTGACCCGTCAAATCCGCAACCGCGAGAAGGCTCCCATCCGGTGAAAGCGCCAAACCCCATAAGCGCTTGGGAGTCAATACGGCGGGAAAGGAAATAGGGGCCAGCCACGACTTGTCGCGTTTTGAGTAAACGCGAATGCGGGTGGCGTCGGAAAAATAATAAAGGTCGCGCCGAGGATCGTACACGCCCTGTGCCAGCACCATCCCCCCACTGGAAGATTGTGGATCAGCCGCAACGTAGGTAATTCCATTCTTAACGGTGGTAGAACCCGCTGATGTGGTCACGACCACGTTCGCCGAGGTCCCCGCAGTCCCCCCCGGGACTTGAAAAGAAACACCTTCGAGGGGCAGAGGCTGGGGCGCGACATTATAGGGGTCGGAACTATACGCGGTTATCGTCACGGGGCTGCCGCCGACCGTAACGCTCAGGCCCGACGGAATGCTGGCGGAATTCGGTGGGCCCAGTCCAAACCCGTAAAGCGTGCTGGCTCCGCCGCTGGCGGCGGATATCGAGTTGGGCGTGATTTCGACTACCGTGGGGCCATAGCTGAATCCATAGGGCAGATACTGAATTCCACCATCGGCAACCTGCGTGTAAACGTCGGCCGGGCCGGGCGCGCCCGTAGGCGCGGTGGCTTGAAAGTTTCCGCTGCCGGTCGCGACAACAGAAATGCCCGTAGCCTTCTGGCTGCCGAAGTAGATATCGGACAAGTCACTGCTCGTAACCACGTTGAACTCCGCGTACACACCCCAGCTTGTCTCTATCCCACCTGCCACACCCCCCGTCGGAGGGTTTAGGAAGGAGTTCTGGAATTGAGTGCCCACAGGTCCGGTGCGTATCATTGACGGGTCGAGGAATCCCACCCCTTCTTCCAAGGGCCCGGCGAACAGCCCCGTCCCATCCACTCCCTCGATGAGGGGATTGTCGATGGGGGCGTAAACCTCACCTCCGGTTATGGGGCAGACCCAAATATTGGGGAACCATCCCATCAGCTGGCCGGTGCTGAGGTTGTAGGCATAGACGATGCTGTCGGAAGGGGTATAGAGGGTTTTCGAGTCGGCGCTCACGTAGAACCCCGCCGCCGCGGACGTATCCCCCAATACATTAAATGTGGAAACTTGCGCAAGCGTTTGCGCATTAAGGACGATTGCCGACCCTGGCAGCGAGTATCTGGGAATTACAATATACTTCCCGTCGGGTGTGGTGGTGTAATTGAGGTAGTTCGTGCCGATATCCAGGCTGACAGCGCTTCCCGTGGACGGATTGAGGACGCACAACACGCCATCCAGGTTACTGTCCACGATCAGCCTGGTCCTGTCGGGCGAATGGGTCATGGCATCGATGGGTCCAATAGGGCCGCAGGGCCGGGGGTCGCCCGTGGCTATTTCAGGATAAAGCAAGGGAGTTAGGGAATTGGTGGCGGGGTCCCAGATGTAGACCCCTACTCCACCGAGAGCGGGGGGTGGTCCATTGGGGGCCCCCATCAGCGCCAACTGGCCGCTCGCCAATACGATAGCCGTCATAGCCGTAAAACCGTATTCGCCGATGCTCGCGGCAGGGTAGCGCTGGGTTATGGTCATGCTGACGGGGTCAATCGCGTAAACATCCCCAACCTCGGTGCCAACATATAGGGTTTTGTTGTCGGGAGTCTCATCAATACCGTAAGCGCCCGGAACCGTAAGGGTTCCCACCTGGCTCTCGGTCTTGGAGTCGAGCACAAAGACGCTGTTGGAGTCCGCGTCAGCCACAAAAAAGCGCGATGTGCCAGGGTCGAAATGGAGCCAATTAATATTCCCATACAAGAAATACTGGGTTGCGGAGCCCGTCCGCACGTAGCGCATTCGGAACGGCGGGGTGTTGGAGGTGACGGGCACGACGATCGACATCCCCAGGCTGGCGTTAAAGCTCAGCTGGCCGGAGGTGCCGGCGAGGGCCACACTCGTGCTAGCTGTCGCCGCCGAGGCGCTTGCGGAAAATGTCCAATTCTGGGGGGTTCCTGGCGTAACGATGGTTCCCGGCGTAACGCTTAGGATGGAAGGCGAGGGCGTCACACCCGCCGGCAGGCCGCTGGCCTGAATATTGATGGGCGCTGAAAAGCCATTATAACCGGTGGCGGTAATCGTTACCGTCGCTTGACCTCCGGGCTCAATCGAAATGCTCGTGGGCGACACAACAAAGTCGAAGGACTGCGGCAAGGGCCCCGGTCCCGTGCCCCCGCCACCGCCTCCTCCTCCACCACAGGCAACCAATCCGCATACCACGAGGCTGGGGAGCAGGAACCAATGCCGCCCGGAGAAGACAAGTCTGCTTAATGATGACCTTTTTGGATCTATTCTCATCCTCATAATCATCCCCCGTCAGCGACAAAATTTAGCTGGGCAAAACCACTTAACGGGAGGATTCCCTGCATTTCCGAGACCCCGGCACCCACGATTTTGCACGCCATTCCATTTAAGAAAGGTCGATTGTCTTTTGAGGCCCAACAGGGGCACAACAGTCAATCCTGGGGCTGTGAAATCGCACCCGCGGCTTCACGGCACCCGGCGGCATCCGGGAGCAACCCCCGGGCACCATAAATCACCTGCCTTTATGTCGGCAATTGTGCCTTTCCAGGCGGTGTTGACCTTGGATAGAGTCCACCTATCGGACCAGGGCGAGCCAGGCCAATCCGAAAAGAAGGGTGAGGAGGGTGATGGGGAAGCCGGCGCGGATGTAATCCCAGAAGCCGATGTGGACTTCCGGCTTGGCCGATTCGACCACAATGATGTTGGCCACCGAGCCGGTGATGGTCAGATTCCCCGCCAGGGTACTGGCCATGGCGAGCGCCAGCCAGGCGGTGTGCGGCTCCGCGAACCCCGGCACCAGCGACTTCAGCAGCATCACAGCCGGCACGTTGCTCACCAGGTTGCTGAAGACCACCACCACGAAGGTGAAAACATCCAGGCGCTGAAGATTCCAGTGGCGGGCAAAGGCCAGCAAACGGGCCACGATTCCGGAGTTTTCCGCCCCGCCCACAATCAGGAAGAGGCCGACGAAAAAGACCAACAGCCCCCAATCAACCTGGGCGTAAAGCTTGCGGGGTTCGGTGGTGCGGGTGATCAACAGAGCCGCCGCTCCCAGCGCCGCCATCATGGCCGGAGGCACGCCTGCGAGAAACCCGGCGATCACCAGCGTAACCACCACCACGGGCTTGGTCAAACGCGAGAGGTCGAGGGGCGGCAGGGGAATGGCTTCCTCCTCCGTCTGGGGCGTTCGCCCGCGCATGAAGATCCAATGCAGCACCGCCCAGTTGAGAAACAATCCCACCAGCGCCACAGGACCAAGATGCAGGAAAAAGTCCCAATACCTGATGCCGGAGAAGGAACCGATCAGCATGTTTTGGGGATTGCCCGTGATCGTTGCCACGCTGCCCACGTTTGAGCCGGTAGCCACCGCCAGCAAATAAGGAAGAGGCGCAAGCTTTAAGCGGCGGATGATGGCCAGCACAAAGGGCACCATCACCAGGCACACGATATCGTTCACAAAGAACGCCGAGAGCACTCCGCTGGCAAATACCACGGCGGGCAACAGGTGAGCGGGCTTCAGGCGCCGCAGGACGAATTGCACATTCCACTCGAAGAAACCCACCAGGCGAAGATTGCCCACGATCAGCATCATCGAAAACAGCAGAACGACGGTGGGAAAGTCGATGAAGTGCAAAGCTTCGCGCGGCGGGACGATGTGGAAGGCCACCATGGCCACAGCGCCGATAATCGCCGCGCCGGGGCGGTCAATCTTGAGACCCGGGAATTTTCCGAGGGCGAAGACAAGATAACTGGAAATGAAAATGCAATAGGCGGCGATCAGGCTGACATCAGTTAGAGGGATTGCGCGAAGTTCGTGCATATTGCGTCAGACTGACAGCGCCACCACAACGCTATCAAGAGGAGGAAGCGCGGGGTCGTCGCCCGCATTGCTAAGGAGCGATTACTTGCCCGCCACAACGAAAGCCGATGCCGGTGTGGCGGAGAGCCGGAACGGCCCTATGGCGATTCGATGCTCGAATAGCCCGGGGGGCGAAGAAACACGACCCACCCCGCAGACCGCGAAACTCGCCGCTCGCGGGGCCGGGAGGATCTTGCGCCGGGCTGTTCTGGTAATAGTTCGGATCGAACCAGTCGTTCACCCACTCCCACACGTTCCCCAGCGTGTCATACAACCCGAAAGCGTTGACCCGTTTCTGGCCGACTTCGTGCGCTTTCTTATCACTGTTGTTGAGATACCAGGCAACGTCATCGAGTGCCCCGTACTGCGCTTTAGTGCTGCCGCCGCGCGCGGCGTACTCCCACTCCGCCTCGGTCGGCAAACGTCCGCCTGCCCAACGGCAGAACGCGGTGGCTTCATCCCAATTCACGTTCACAATCGGCATATCGAGGTTGGTCCAATTCGCGTTGAAATCCGGGGCGGCGGGCATGGGCGCTCCGGCGCTGGCTACATACTTCTTGAAAGCCCCCACGGTCACTTCCGTCTGCCCCATCCAGAAGCTTTTGGTGATGGTCACCTGGTGGGAGGGCTTTTCCGCGTCCCCGCACTTGTCGTCGCCGGGCGAGCAGCCCATCGCGAAGCTGCCCGCAGGAACCCACACGTACTTGAGCCCGTCCTTTGAATTCTCGCGCACTTGTCCGGGAGTCGGCGGGCCGAGCCGGGCGGGCTTGGGCGAAAGATTGGCCGGCGGCTCCACGAGCGTGGCTGCGATCTTTACTTCCTTGCCGGCAACCACCGTGACGCTCTGGCGGAAATCTTTCTTGCCCGCCAGGGATACGCGCAGTTCATGCTCGCCGGGCCGGGGATTCTCGATCACCAACCGGCCGTCCGCATTCGCCTTTCCCTTCAAGACGTCGTCGAGATAGACTTGGGCATCCGGTGAAGTCTCGACAACGATTTGCGCGGGCTTGGGCGCGGCGGGTGGGGGAGTTACTTCCGGGCGAAGCTGGGCGCGCGCGCAGAGGACATTCATCAACACCAACGTCAACGCCAACAAGGAGCAGCGGCTCTTTATCCACATGGGTCAATGCCCTCCGCAGGGGGTTGTGCCATCGCGCATGGTACCACATTTTGCTGGAGCCCAACGCGCTGGGTGACGAAGCGGCGGGTTTGCAACCCATGGGAACGGTTTTGGCCCGGCATAAGATGACCTCACCGTGTTTCGCGAAGGAATGCCGTAACGGCTCAGTGCAGAATGCCCAAGATAGGCTGGCGAAGCCCCTCGGCGCGAACCCCTGTCATCATCTAAGTGCTTTGGTTTCAATTCGTTGGAATTTTAGGGGCTTCAGACTATTAACTTAAGTGATTTGTTATCAATGGAATAAGGTGGCTTTTGGCCTTGTTTATCTCGCACTCGCAGGGGCTCGCGGCGAGGCGGTGAGGGGCCCCCGAATTTCCGCATTTCCGGGTCAGCACCACCCCGTCGCCCAGGGCGCCACCCCTCCTCATCTGAGGAGTGGAGCGTTAATTGGAACTCCCCTCCTGATTCAGGAGGGGAGGCGCGCGCGCGCCGGGGTGGTTTCCGGACGCGGTGGTTTCCTTGAACGACTTCATGCCTCACCGGCTGGTGAAGCCGCGCGCCAATTACACGGTCGGGATCGGCGACTACCCTGTGGTGTAGGCCAGGGCCCGGGCATCCGGCGCCCATGCGGCCGAGTAGGCCCGCAGTTTGCCCAGGCGGCGCGACTCGCCGCCCGACGGCAGAATATGGCAGCTTACCCAAAACGGCAACTTTCCATTTCAGGCTGAACCAAGACACATACAGGCTGGCGCTATTTGCCAGCTCCCCAAGCCTTGGCTAGTAAGATTCAAGGTAACTCTCGTATCAAAGGAGTAACAAATACAATGTGTATTGACTACGTTCCAGGAAGTTGTTATAAATTGCGGCGTCATTTCCTCAAGGGTCCTTGATCGGAAGCGCTTGTGAGCCCCCGGCGCTTGCTCACTCTGATTCCCTCCATCCTGCATATCATCGGGCTGCCTTGTCTAAACGGGGATCACCCGCGAGAAATGTCCAAGCGAGGTCACCTCCCATGTTAGAAAACGCAAGAGCCTCACACAGAAAAGCACCTTTTACTCTTTTCTTTACGTGGTTACTTCTCTTCTGCTTGCACTCATATTGGCTGTCTGCGTATCCTGTGGCGGCGGGGGTGGAGGCAATGGCGGATCGCCTCCGCCACCGACATCGAACCCCGTGCCAAGCATCACCTCTATCTCCCCACCTTCGGCCACGGCAGGCGCGGCGGCGCAGACGTTGACCATCAATGGCTCAAACTTTCTTTCCAGTTCGACGGTAACCTACAATAGCGTCGCTCATACAGCGACCTTTGTGAATTCGACTCAGTTGACGATCCCACTGAGCGCCAGTGATCAGGCAACCGCCGGATCTTTTGCGGTAGTGGTGACGAATCCGTCGCCGGGTGGCGGGGCCTCGAACTCGATGAATTTCACCGTGGACAACCCTGTGCCCTCGATCACGAGTCTGTCTCCCTCATTCGCCACCGTTGGGGAAGCGTCGCAAACCCTGACTATCGATGGGAATGGTTTTCTTTCCACCTCCACCGTCACTTACAACGGCACCACCCATCCTGCAACCTTCGTGAGCTCGACGAAGTTGACCATTTCTTTGAGCTCCAGCGATCAGGCCACAGCCGGATCATATCCCGTGGCCGTGACGAATCCGTCGCCGGGGGGCGGCACGTCTTCTGCCGTAATGTTCGACGTGCTAGTCAGCGGTCTTACAGTGAACATCATCGACTTGCCCAAGGGTGCCCTCGCCGATGTGACAGTGGCCGGCCCCGACGGGTTCAATCTCAACCTGACCGCCAGCCAGACCATCCCTAGCGCGGAAGGAACTTATACAATAGCTGCAATTGGAGTTGCAGTCGGGTCGAGCACGTACTACGCCACAGAACCAAGCCAAAGCGTGACTGTTGCTGCCGGGAGCGCAACTACTGTGACCGTGGACTATTACGACATCATCCCGAACACGACGAAAGTCCTTGATCCGACCGGCATGAAGAGCCTTGCAGTTTCGTCAGACGGCGCTACCCTCACCATATCCAGCGAGAGTGCCGTTGCAGCGTCCCTGGAGGCTGGGAACATCCTTGCTAGCGCGCCCACGGCGGCGGCGCCCAACGGCCTCCTGGATAAAGTGCAGCAGGTGACAACCTCGGGGTCGAACGTCGTGGTGAATGTGGCACCAGCAACCCTCGCTGACGCAGTCCAGCAGGCCAAGTTTACTTTTAATCAAGCCATTGCCCCCTCCAATGCGATGATCGCAAAGAAGGTTTTGCCAGGGGTAAGAATCTTGCAGATGGCGACCGCACCGAGAATTCTGGGGGGGGTGTCTAATCCGTGTTCGGGGAATTCCCAAACAACCGCGCAAATGTACTCGGTGCCCTTGTATCAACAGGGCTCAGCTAGCATCGTCGGCAGCGGCGAAATCGATGTGTGTCCCTCCATAGAATTTGACATTAACATTGGCCTGTTTCATGTGAACTCAATCACAGCTACTGCGACCCTTGCGGAATACGCGCAGGTTTCGCTACAGGGCTCGGGAACGGAGAGTGTGGATAAGGAGACGGACGTCGCCACCGTTGATTTTGATACCGTTGTAGTCTTCCTCGGCTCCCTTCCCGTCGTCGTTACGCCGACCGCCACGTTCTTTGTGGGAGCGAGTGGCGACCTTTCGGCCGGTTTTTACAGTGGAATATCGCAGCAGGCTCAGGCAACCGCCGGGCTCTCTTATGCGAATGGTCAAATCACGCCCATCAGCCAAGTTACATTTACCGCCGCCGCCAATCCGCTATCACTTGATGCAGGCCTTGACCTCAAAGGCAAGGCAGGGGTGCAACTTGGCCTGGAACTCTACGGGATCGCAACGCCCTACTTTTCACCCGACGCTTACCTCCAATTCAACGCCAACATTAACAGCAACCCCTGGTGGACTTTGCAGGCAGGACTCGAGGGGAGTGCCGGAGTGGACGTGAGCATCCTCGACGAAACCCTCGCCACTTTTGGACCTTATCCAGTGTTTGATTACCCGATCGCAACCCTGGCCCAGGCGAGCGGCGGCTTTTCTGTTCTGTCAGCCGAGCCCACGCTCAATACAATCACGCCCAGCACGGCGGCCTCGGGAAGTTCAGCGCTAACTCTGGCTCTCACGGGCTCCAACTTCGTCCCCGACTCCGTTGTGAACTTCAATGGGGCAGCGCTCACAGCTACGTTTGTGGACGCGAACGACTTGACGGCGACACTTCCTGCAACCGACCTCCTTAGCGTAGGAGTGTTTCCGATCACGGTCAGCAACCCGGACACGGCAGGTGCGGTCTCGGGAGCCGTCAACTTTACCGTGACCGCGTCCGGGGGTGGCAACCCTGTTCCGTCCATTTCTTCATTGTCCCCCAGTTCACTCACGGTCGATGCCGCGCCACAGAATTTGACAATTAATGGAGCGGGCTTTCTCTCCAACTCGACTGTGACGTATAACGCCATCGCGCATACTCCGACATACGTGAGCTCGAGCGAACTCACGATCTCCCTTACCGTTGCCGACCTTGACACAACAGGCACATTTCCGGTAGTGGTCACGAATGCCGCCCCGGGCGGAGGCTCTTCGAACACTCTAGATTTCACAGTTCAGGCTGCCGGAACTCAAAACCCTACTGAGATTTTAGTCTCCGATTCAGCCGGACAACTCTGGAAAACGCAGGGAAAATCCGAGGACGCCATCTGGATCGGCAGCTTACCTGCCGTAATGTCAGACATCGCAGCATACGACGGCAGCCTCTACGGAATCTCCGAGGCTCCGAGCGGGGGTTTCAGTACGTTGTATAGTATCAACCCGTCATCTGGAAGCGGCACAGCAATTGGCAGCGGCACAGGTGTGGCGCTGAATGCGCTGGCCTTCAGCCCGTCAGGAACTCTGTATGCCGCGGGCGGCGACAGCCTGTACACCATCGATCTCGACACCGGAACGGCTACGATAATCGGATCCGGCAGTGGCGCCGGGGCTTACACTTCCTCTGGTGACCTGGAGTTTGGCAGCGGCGGAACACTGTACTTGACGAGCAGTACCAGCAGTAGCGACCAGCTCTTTTCGGTTGACCCGACAACAGGACAGGGAACCTTGATCGGCAATATCGGGTATAGCCAAGTCTACGGGCTGGCTTACTTCAATGGCGTCATGTACGGGTTTACTGGAGGTAAACGTCCGGTAAACCCATTTTTGTAAAGGGGCGCAATCGTTCCCGGCGACGTTCTCCCGGTGACTTCCCGGTAAAGTTTAGCTAGGTCCCCACGATGGGGAGCGATACGCTGCCAAGCTTCCGGATTTTATCCGCAGTGATTGCAATTGTGGAATCACCAATAGATCGGATCTTTGCAGTTGTTGGCTTCGGAGAACTCGCTCGGTACCCGCTCATGTCCCCAGATCTTTCGCCCGGCACGCTTCGGGCACCGAACAAAAAACTCGTTCCGTTCTCTGAAGTAGTGATCGATTGCCTCTTTCGCAGCATCTGTGGACGGGTAGTCACTGTTGTGAATGATCCCTTTAGCCATTCCACTGAAGACCGATTCGATTACGTTGAGGAACTGCGCTCCGGAGGGCAGGGGTGCGGTCTTCACGATGGGGAACCCGTCTTGATCTGCCTGCCGGTTAACTTCATCCAAATGTGAGAACAGCTTCTTCGATATGTGCCATGAGGCCGCGTCCCACGACAGATAAATCGTACGACAGGTGCGGTACTCGGCGCGCAATAGATCCGCCATCTTGATCATCTCCTCGGTGTTCTTTTTCAAGGAGTAAAAATGGGTTACTTGATTTCTGGAAAGTTCGAGCGCAGCCGTGAGGATCAACCAGCCCTTCGATTTTTGATACTGCGGGACCACATAATCCTCGCCGGGACCGACCCGCTTAGTCCCGCCCCTTTGCTTAATTGCAAATGGGCCATACTCGTCAATGGAGAAGAAGGCTTCATCACTTTTCAGGTTCGATAGGATTTGGTTGATGATCCCCACTTTGGCGTGGTACTCGGGATCACTGCTGGTAAGGGCAACCTTGGCCTTCCGCCATTTGAATCCGGCCATCTTGATAAAGGTACGTATGCGCTTCTTCGATGTGCCATGACCACTCGCAGCCATAATTCGGTAAAGATCATCCATCCTCCAAGTGGTGCGGTTGATCCCGTGGGCAGAGGGCGGCGAGTGAAGTACCGAAAAAAGGAACTGCTCGCGCTCTGGATCCGGTCTCGGCTTGGTCACCTTCGGCGACACGAGTGCAGTGAAGCCGTCGTTTGTAAAGCGGGTGAAGTAGCGGCCGATCGTCCTGCGCGACATCTGGAGACACCGAGCAATCACAGCTTTGCGGATGCCCCTCAGGCGACCGATAACTGCTAAGGCCTTCTTGCGATCGCGCAGTCGGCCACGCTTGATGACTCCGACGAGGTTTGACGGCAGATCGGCCCTGAATTCTTTTTCAACGATCCGCAGAGCCGCGTCACTATGGAGTAGTTCCATCATCCAGGCAGCTGCGGCCTGAGAAGACATCTGTTGCCCCCCTGCACCCACTGCAGCCTTCCGCGCTCGCACATGAGTTCGGACTGTCGATTCCCCGATATCGCATATGGGTATTTCGCTTCGAATGCGGCGCCAGATCTGATGCGCTGTGTGTCGCTGGTAGAACGGTGCTTTCAAGTCGTTTTCCAGGATGGCGTCGATGAACGGAATGGCCACCGCCATTTTCGGCCGCTTTCTTGACGTCACTTTCCGCTTCGGTGGCACGGGGTTCCTCAATGCCGCCCTAACGGTCCGACGATGCACTCGGTATTTTTGGGCGACACCGTTGATGGTTCCCAGCCCGTGTTCGTATTCCCGTCGAAGTCGTTTGTAGAGATGCATTCTGCCCTCCAATCATCCAGTTGGATTACATAGCTGTTATTCTTACTCAATTGGGAATAAGGCGACAAAGATGGTTGGAGGTTAACAGTTCCGAGCGACCCCGGTGCGAGCCGGGTTAGACGGTGGCGGCAGGTCGCCGTGTAACCAGCCACTGGTCGGGAAGCAGTTCGCCCAGTCGGTTCTTGGGATGGCTACTGATACGTTCGAAGATGTCGCGCAGGTACGCGAATGGATCGATGGTGAATCTTTTGGCGGTGGCGATCAGACTGGTCAGCACGGCGGCAGTCCGTCCCCCACGATCGCTGCCGTAAAACATCCAGTTCTTACGCCCTACCGCGACTCCGCGCAGGCTGCGCTCCGCGCCGTTATTGTCGATTGCTAAATTACCGTCGTCGCAGAAGCGGACCAGCGCCTCCCAATTTGACAACGTATAGGCGATGGCCTCTCCCTCGGGACTCTTCGGCAGCACCCGTGGCTGCTCTTGCTCCAGGTAGGCGTGGATGTCTTCCAGAATCGGTTTCGATTTCTCCTGCCGCAGCGCCCCCCGGCCCGCTCCGTCGAGCTTTCCATCGCGAGCTTCGCGCTCCACGTCATAAAGCAAGCGGATATAGGCCAGCATCACCGTTGAACGCATCAAGTCGGAAGATTGCGCCTCGAAAAAGCGCCGCCTCGAATGCGCCCAGCATGCCACCTCGACAATGCCGCGGTTGGGCTCCTTGTAGAAATGATCGTATCCGGAATACGCGTCGGCCTGTAAGAATCCCCGAAACTCCTTCAGGAACTCCTCCGGTCCGTCGCGACTGCGGTTGGGGGTGTAGTCATATACCGTGTAGGGATGGTCGTCATCCCCCACATACGTCCAGATTCGGCCCGTGCGCGTGCGGGGCAACGTCGGGTCCAGCACGGGGACCGGCGTGTCATCGGTTTGCACCGCTTTCGAGCCCAACACGCCCTGTTTCATCAGTTCATAGAGCGGGCGGGCGAGATCGGCGCAGGCACGCATCCAGTCGCACATCGTCTGGCGTGATATCTCCACCCCCTGGCGGCGAAAGATGTCCGCCTGCCGGTGCAGAGGCAAGTGATCCCCATACTTGCTCACCGCCACCTGCGCCAGCAACCCCGGCCCCGGCAAGCCTTTCTCGATCGGCGCCATGGGCTTCTCCGCAGTCACCACCGTGCATCCCTTGGGGCAGGCGTACTTCCGACACACTTCCTCGATGACCACCAGGGAGGCGGGCACAAACTCCAATCGCTCGCTGACCTCTTCCCCCATCCGCTTCAACTCGCCCTGGCATTGGGGACACTGGCGTGCGCCTTCCCCCAGATCATGGACCACCCGTTGCCGTGGCAAAGATTTCGGCAGCGCCCTCCGGCCATGCCCGGGACGCTGGGGCGTCAACTTCGCACCCGCAGGAGGCGCTTCCGTTTCGCCGGAGGCCGGAGGAGTCTTCTCCGCTCGGGCCATGATCTCGGCGGCAAACATAAACAACTGGTTTTCATCCACCCGCTCACGCCTCGGCCCATACCGCGCCCGCAGCAACTGCTCCACCCAATGTTGCAGTTGCCGCAGTTTCCGCTCGCGCTCCATCGCTTCCCCGAGCAACCCCACCACCATCTGCCGCAAGGCCGCCGGATCACTGGGGAGTTGGTTGGGATTAATTTCCACCGGCGTGTTTCTCCTCCGCCCGCTCGGCCTGCTCCCGCTCCACCTCCAGGTCCACCCATTCGTTCAGCAGTTCCCGGAAGCGCTTGTAGTTGGCCACCTTCCGTTGCATCCCCTCGATCTGTTCCGGCCGCACGAAACGCGTCGTGCTCTTCCCCCGCCAGGTGTAGCTCAACTGATAGTACGGCCCATGCTTCTGCGGCTTCTTGGGATCTTTGCAGCGGCACGCGGCCTTCCCGCACACGTTGTACTGTTCCCCCAGACTGCCCGGGTGCATCGGCCCCAGGTGGGTCAGACGGTGCTGGATGGCTTCGATGCGCCGCTCGATTTCGGTAAGATTCATGTCCGATATCATAATAAAGCTATCGGAATCTGTCAACAAAAAAATGCCTTCGCGATGAAAAAAGATTCAGGAAGCGCCGGTCTCCTTCCCGGTTTTTTCCCGCTCTTCCTCCTTGTTCGCCGCCGGCAGGCTGTAGCGCTTGCGGCGCTTTCCCTGGCTCAAATCAATGCCCTCCAGCAGCACGGCCAACTCCCAGGCCGCGATCTCCCTCCGCCCGGTCTCCGCGAAGGGAAATTCGAACGTCCCAGCCTCTAACCGCTTGTACCAAATCGCCCAGCCATCGCGATCCCAATATAAGATCTTCACCCGGTCCGTCCGCCGGTTCGAGAACACCAGCAGGTGGCCAGCGTAAGGGTTGCACCCGATCACATGCTCGGCCATCATCGACAGGCCGTCGAAGGAACGCCGCATGTCGCACGGCACCGTGCACAGATACACCTTGATCGCCGCCGGAAAACTCAGCATCGCGGCAGCTCCAGAGCCGCCAGGACGGTGCGCAGCGTCTCTTCATCGACTCCCTTGGTAATGCGCAGCCGCCGGCCCCCGCTCAACACCAACTCGATTCCCGCGTCCGTCGCTCCGGAGTCCTCGCTCACCAGAGCAAAACTGGTCGGTCGCCCGTGGCCACCGGGTTTCGACGTCGTCCCGGCCTGCCGACTGGCCTTGAGCTTGTGCTGCCACCAGTAGAACTGACTCTCTTTCAGCCGACGCTGCCGACAAAATTGCCGAATCGATATCCCGCTCTGCGCCGCCTCGCTGATGGTCCTCTGCCAATAACGTGCCTTCTCCGCGTCGCCCTTCCCGATGTCACTCATTCCACACCTCCGCGTTTGGCTACCACATGCGCGCTGTACGCATGTCCTGGAGTTCATTTGTCGGGGAAGTATCAGGCAGGAACTTCAACCGCGGAAGATGGGTTCACCGGTCGGATACACTGGAGGGGGGTCGGTGATCACCATAAACCTGACCACTGGCGTCGGAGCCCCAATCCCGGTGTGTGTTTATACATTTTCTATCAATGGGGCGACAGCGATCGCGCCCCCAACGCCCCCATCTCCCAAGACGCTGTTGTCGGATGCGTTTACCACGGACACCAGTCTGAACGCGTCCCTTTGGGGCACAGATACAACTTTACTTCAGCAGATCGCACAGTATACCGGCGGCCTGCCTGCGGCATACGAACAGCCCGTGCTCGCCTTCAGCGATTTAGGCATGAGCATGTCAGGTACGAACAGCGATTATCAGTTTACCGGCGTCCAGTCTAACATAACAATGGCACCGCCCTTTACTTTCCAGACGACAGTCGAGACTACGGTCGATTATGGCTCCGCGATCCAAGCCTATTTGGTTAGTGGCGACCGCTCCCAGTCGGTTTTTTTCTCGGCCAACCTCGCAACTAATTCCGGGTATTACGGCATGTTCGTGGATTTAGGCCCCATCGACGGAGGGGGATATGGCAACCCCGGAAGTCTATATAACGGGGCGGTAAACACTTGGTATTTGATTACATTCAAGTTTGATGGGAACGGGTACGCCGACGCGACGCTGAGCGACGCGACTGGGAATCGCCTCAATTGGACGATTCCATTTTACGTTGGTAAAGGCCCATATTACGTCGTTTTGGGACAGTTCGAGGGACTTCCGGACGTCTCGGGCCCGCAGACGACGGTCTGGCAGTCCGTTTCGGTCACATCGCCCTGATCGCGACCTTCCCTTTCGTGCGTTCCATAGGGCTTCTCATGCGGAGCATTTGGAGGGAGTGGATGTGGCAAGGTCACAAAGGCTGGTGTTTCGCGCGTTCTCCCCGTCTGGTGTTTCACTGGCGTCTCGAAGGAGTGAAGGCAACTGCGGTGCCAAGAATCGTCCTTACCCGCATGAAGGTTCTCGATTGCAGCCTTGGCACAGAGGACAGATATCTGTCCCGCATCCGTCTTTATCCACGGCGGTTCACGCTCTTGCGAACCCACCTTGTTGTAATCCTGAGTTATGGGGATGTTGAAAGCTCGACATATTCCATGCGGCTATATGGTGGAGGTTCAAATGTTCAGACTTAGACGAGTACTTCTGGTTTTTGCCTCTCTCCTTGTTCTGTTGCCTTTCGTTTTTCACCCCGCGACTATTTCCAGAGGGGGACAGGGGACAGGCACTGCCGCCCTCACCAACGACGACATCTTGAAGATGGTACAGGCCAAGCTGGCGGACGGGATCATTGTGGCGAAGGTCAGATCATCCGCGTGCAAGTTTGATACTTCCACCGATGCGCTGATCAAGCTCAAGGGTGCGGGTGTCAGCGATGCAGTCCTGGAAGCTATGGCCGGATGCGGGGCCGCCCCTGCGGTGGTCACCCCCCCACCCACCTCCGCACCTCCCGCAGCGGGGCCGGTAAGCGAAATTGGCGTCTATACCAAGGTGGGCGGCGAGTGGAAACAAGTTGATCCCGAGGTCGTCAATGTAAAAAGCGGCGGCGTGGGGAAGACGTTGCTAACCGGTGGGGTTCTTAAGCCTGACATAAATGCCCACCTGAACGGCGCGCACAGCGGCAACCAAGTGCGCACGCCGCTCGAGTTTCTAATCTACATGGCCGAAGGCGTGGGAGTTACGGAATACCAACTCATCCATCTGCACGAGCAGAAAGATTCGCGCGAATTCCGCACGGTGACAGGCGGGGTGATGCACGTATCGAGTGGCGCCACGCGTGACCTGGTGCAATTCCAGGGGAAGAAGATCGCCAACCGCACCTACGTGATCGAACTTGGCAACCTGGGCGCAGGAGAGTACGGTTTTCTGCCTCCGGGTGCTGTGCTTTCGAGTAGCGGGGGGTCCGTCGGCAAGATGTATACCTTCAGAGTGCTGGAATAACCAAAGCGTCTACGGCACGGGCACGCATTGCCTTGTGAGGGGGCCGGATGTCATCCCAACACCCAGCCTGGCCTCACTATGTACTTGGACGTTGGTGACATTTCCAGCGGGTAGCAGAGGTAGCCGCGATAGGGCTTCCTCCGCAGTTCGTAACATTGGAATATCCATCATGGTATTAATCGAACGTCCGTAAATGTGCGAGGCGCCGGCTTTTCACGCAAACTCTTGCCGCCCCCAGAAACAAATCCCGGCCCTGTAGGGGCCGCACCGTCGACCCCGCCAGGGTCGAAAGGAATTTTCTTCTAACCGTTCCGATCCGCAGGTTAAAACCTGCGGCTACTCACCGTGGGTCCCTTCGGGACCCTGAAATCTTTCGCCGCTTCATGTTCAAATTGATCAGGTAGCTTCCCGAGGTCGGCACAGAAATGGGGGACAGGCACTCCTGCCTGTGCTCGGGCATGGCCAGGATGGCCATGGCACGGCGCAGTGAAGTGCCACGGGCGTCCCGCCCGTGCTCGGGCATGGCCGGGACGGCCATGGCACATTCGCGGCTATCGCACATTCGCGGCCTTGGCACATCCCCGGCCATAGCACGTCGGCCATGGCACGTTTCTGTGCTGACCCTCAAGTCAGCACGTGCCGACCTCGAGGTCGGCGCTACACACGAGGCCGAACGGTCGCCGCGGCGACCCGTACAGCGGCGTGTCATGGCCATCCTGGCCATGCCCCGGCACGGGCGGGACGCCCGTGGCACTTCAGCCTTTACCCTTTAACCTTCAACCTTTAACCTTCGCCTCTTCCCCTTCAGCCTTTACCCTTTAGCCTTTATCCTTTACCCTTCAGCCTTTGCCTTCGGGTACTCTTTCGCGGCTTGGGCGGGTTGGTGTATATTCGCCGGTTAGTTGAAAGGTAAGGAGCCGCGATTGAAAAAGAGTTTACTTCTGAACTGGCCGCTTTACGCTGCGGTGATTGTGCTGTTGCTGCTGGTGTGGCTCGCGGTCAATATTTCCATCGGCTACAACCGGGGGCATCTGGTGTACGCGCTGGACGACGCTTACATCCACCTGGCGATCGCCAAACATCTCTCCCAATCGGGCGTTTGGGGAGTGACGCGCTACGCTTTCACCCCCTGCTCTTCCTCGCTCTTGTGGACGCTGCTTTTGAGCCTCACCTTTTACCTGGGGGGAGTGCAGGTGGTTGCGCCTTTATTGTGGAATCTCCTGTTCGCCATCCTGGTTCTGGGGGTCGCGAACGCCATCCTTTGCTGGTACAAGACGGCCACGACGGTAAAGTTTGCGGCGCTGCTGGCGATCATCCTCCTCGTACCGCTGCCCACGCTCATTCTCTCGGGGATGGAGCAGGCGCTGCAAACCCTGATTTCGCTTCTGGCAGTCTTTCTTGCCGCGCGGTTAATCTCCGGAGAGTCACCGGCCACCTCCCGGCGTGACGCGGTAGGGTTGCTGATCCTAGCGCCGCTCTCGACCGCCGTGCGCTTCGAAGGCATGTTCCTCGTCGCCACCCTCTGCGCCCTTTTCCTCCTGGGCCGACGCTGGGTTTACGCCGCGGCGCTCGCGGTCTGCGGATTTCTGCCGGTCATCATCAATGGGACAATTTCGGTTGCCAAGGGATGGTTCTGGTTTCCCACTTCGGTGCTGCTCAAGGCGTCGCTTCCAGACCACAGCTCCCTGGGCGCGTTCATTCTCTCCGTGCTGAATCCCGCCTACCGCAGCTTTAGCAAAGCCCCGCAGTTGCTGGCGCTCATGGTGGCCGTCCTGGTGGTTTACATTGTGGCCTGCCGAAAGGGCAGCGGGCCCGGCGAAAGCCGGCAAATCATGGGGGCGATTCTGGTCCTGACGGGCATGGCGCACATCGAATTCGTGGGATGGGATTCCCTGTTCCGCTACGAGGCCTACTGGGACGCGCTGGCCATTCTCTACCTGGTCTTGCAACTCCCCGTGGTCGTGCCGCGCTGGCCATCACTCGCTTCCTGGTCAACCTGGACGGCGCCCAAGCATCTCGCCTCCGGCGCCCTGGCTCTTCTGCTCTTCTTTCCGCTGGCGATGAAAGGGGGACTGATTCTCTGGCTTCTTCCCCAGTGCACAAAGAACATCTTTGAGCAGCAGTATCAAATGGGGAGGTTCGTCCAGCGGTACTATCAGAATTCCAGCGTCGGGCTGAATGACATTGGCGCCGTCAATTTTCTTGCCGATATCCATTGCCTGGATCTATGGGGACTGGCCAACGCGGAGGTGGCGAGATTACAACAAAAACACGCTTACTACGAGACCGACATCGACCGCCTTGCCCAACAATCCGGGGCCCGCATCGCCATCATTTATGACGATGTGTTCCCGGGGATGGTGCCGCCCACCTGGATTCGGGTGGGCAGATGGACGATTCAAAATGATGTCGTCGCCGGGAGAGATACCGTTTCCTTTTACGCCGTCAACCCTGCCGAAGCCGCGCACCTGAGCGAGTGCCTCCAGGATTTCTCCAGCCAACTCCCTGCCGACGTCATCCAGCGCGGACAGTAATTCGGCGAGCAGCTTTGTTGTCAGCGCATTAGCGGGTGGCTGGGTCGGTTTCTGTTGCATTATTAAACGCCCATAGTTGCGTTCCACAACAGACAGTGCATCCATCAGAAAACACGGTAGGTTAGGTTGTCTTCGGGGGGCGAACTAGGAAATCGGTGTTGTGAAACACAACGAAGGCGCAAATTCCTGCCTTTATGTCGCTTTCTTCAGAATTTTCGCGAGGCTCTATAATCCACAGAAAATACATGCTTTAGAAGGCGAGGCCGATCCCGGAGAAGGCCTGACAAGGGCTAATAAGTGGCCACTGCCTTGCCTTTAGCAAGGGTGAGTTTGAGTGCTTCAGCTTCGCAGCAAGGTGGCTGAGCACAATGGGGTGGCAAATGGTACTCACACTGGTTTTAGTCATGTTCATTCTCGTGGTTGCTCACGACTTTTACGTGCAGAGGCGGCAGGCGTACAGGATGGAAGTGAAGGGCGCGGCGCCGGAAGTTCGGCCGGAAGTTGGGGACGAAGCCCCCGCCTTCGCGATGAACGTCGTCGGAGGTTTCAGCACGCCCGCGCACCTTGCCTACCATCCCGGGCACACCTGGGCGATGAAGGAATCGCGGCAGGTGGTGCGCATTGGCCTGGATGATTTTGCGGCGCGGGTAGTGGGGCAGATTGATCAGATCGATTTGCCGGCCCGCGGGCGCTGGCTGCGGCAAGGCGAGCGCGGCTGGACGGTTGGCCGGGGCAGCCATCGCTTTCAGATGCTCTCGCCCATCGAGGGCGAAGTGATTGACATCAATCCCAAGGTCTTGAGCGATCCTTCCCTCGCCCATAAGGATCCCTACGGCGCGGGCTGGCTGGTGGCGGTGCAGGCTCCGGCGGTGGACAGCAACATGAAGAACCTTCTGCACGGGCGGTTGGCGCAGCGCTGGATGGAAGAATCGGTGGGCGCGCTCCATACGCGCATCAGTCCCGGTTCGGAGGCTCGTTTACAAGACGGCGGTCATGCCATCGGGGACGTGTTGAGCCTGGTCCCGGAATTTCAGTGGGAAAAGTTCGTGGAGGAAATGCTGCTCGGCTAAGACCACGCACGTCAAGTGGCGCGCACGGGCAAAGCTGGAGTTATGTCTGGAGGCTGTCATGGTCGCACTTTTTGTGGCATTCATGTTCGTAAGCCTGGTACTGACGGATCTGGCGCTGGAGAAGTGGCGGGTGTGGCGGGCCGCGCACGCCGCGCCGCCGGCGCGTCCCCGCATCGAGGCCTTGGGATACGGATTTGAGGAGTTGTGCCGGGTCCCCGAGGGCGTCCATCTTGCCCCGCAGCACACCTGGTTCAGAGCCAATCCTGCCGGCGGATTGGAGATGGGCGCCGACGCTCTCATCGTGCGCGCGGTGGGCTCCGTCCGCCGCATCATCCTCCCCAAGGTTGGCGACCAGATTACCGCCGGCCAGCCGCTCTTCCGCCTGGAGCACAATGGCTGCTCCGCCACCATTCCCTCCGCCATGACCGGCCGCGTGATGGCCGTGAACACCCGCCTCGCCGGCGAGCCGGAATTGTTGAACCAGGACCCCTATGGGAGCGGCTGGGTCTGTTACCTGACCCCCACCCGGGTGGAGGAGCCCTTCCCCAATGTGCGCTTTGGCGAGCAAGCCGCTTTGTGGTTGCAAAGCGAATTCATGCGCTTCCAGGAGTTCATTTTCGGGCAGGTCACGCCGGATCTCGCCCTGGGCGTCACCAGTCAGGACGGCGGAATTCCCACGCTCGGCTGCCTCAGTGAACTGGGCCCGGCGGCGTGGAGCGCGTTTGAGGCAAAGTTCCTCCCCCGGCCATAGCGCACTAACCCTGTCGGCACCACCCCGGCGCGCGGGCCACAGCGGGGATAAATGTAGAAACTCCTGGCGCGGAGTGAAACTCAGCGATATTGGCCGGCCGGATGCCCCTCGATATTGGAATTTGCTGTCAGACCTTCGACCCGAGCACTTGCAATATACCGTCCCGCAACGAAGCAAGACTCCCTTCACCCTGGGACCGGTTCCTGGAAGAACTTGTCGGAAGCTACTCCGGCGAGCGTCGTGAGGCCGATGATCCAGGATGCCGGGGGTGTCGGACCTGCATGACCCCGCAGCCCCGGAGCCTCCCAAAATAGTCCACGGCTCTGAAAGGGCCGACCATCCCCCCGGAACAACCCGGATGCCACGTCCGCGGGTAGGGCGTTATACGGCCAAGTGAATTCTTTCCGAGTGCCCCAGGACTACGGATTGTGCCTGCAGATTGGTCTGTAAACAGCAGACGACGAAGTGTAATCAATTCCGCAGACCGCCGTTTGTTTTCCACAGGTAAGAGCGATATGAAGAGGATTTGCAGCCGAGTGGCCTATAATAATGAGACAAATGGACATTCAAGGTTTCCGCCACGCAGTCTCGTTAGGCTTAGGAAGGGCAGTGCTACAAGTGCCCAAGCACCGTGGCGCTGAATTCGCCGAGGTCATCTTGGATGCGTGTCTTCACACCAAAGCGCGAGATGCACAGGTCGAGGGAAGCCGGGCGCAATATATGCTGGATATCGTGCGACGCACGGACGACCCGTCCTTCTATTCTAGTAAAGTTCTTGATGCACTCACCGATGAAGCAGACGAATGGGATGCACTTCAGCGTTTCCAGATTGCGCGCCTTCTCGCCCAAGAGGGCAATGACCGTGCACGGCAAGCGATGGCCGAGGCATTTGAGCGGCAGATTGGGTCATCGATGCAAGATTGTTATGCTGAGGAGTTCATCAACCTCGATGGGATTCCCGGTCTGCTATTCGCGGTGGGTCGAATTGGCCGTGGACTGAAGGCTGATCCCGAGAGATGGGCGGACGACTGCCTGATTTCTATGGCGGGAGACACGTGGGGTCAAGAGTCTGTATGGAACGCTACCGAGGAGCGGGCGAAAACGGATGTGAACGTCTCAGCCTACGTCGAGGCCGTCAAGGCCAATCGCCTGCGGCGCGAAGAATATCGGAGGATAGACCCCTCAAGTGTTAGCTATGAACAGATTCGGTTGATGATCGCATCCGGCAAGACTGTGGGCATTCTGGCTGATTGGGGTCAGAATGCCGATCCGGCTGATCTGGAGCTGGCAGCATCCGACCTAATTCAAGAGGTTGATTCATCAAGGCTACGATCCTACCTCCATATCTTTCGGAAACGAGCGTTCCCTCTCGGTTGCGACCATCTCCTTCAACTGGCGGGTATGCCCGACGGCCCGGTCCCACGACACGCCCTCAGTGCTTTGGAATGTGTTCACGACGACAGGGTGCGCAGGCTTGCCCTTAGTCTTGTCGAGGCCAGATCTCCCCTCCGCGGATACGCCGTCGGCCTGCTGGAAAACAACTTCCATCACGGCGATCACGAGATGGTGATGGCGTGGTGCGACGACGAGGGCGATCCTGAAATACTCAGCGATTTTGACCGCAGCCTCCGCAGATTCTTCAGTGCTCATCCAAATGACTCCATAGAGAGTCAAATTCTTACGGGGCTTTATGACCGTGAGCCGTGTTCGCATTGCCGCTGGTTCATCGTCAAGCGGCTCCTAGAGTTGAAAAGACTCCCGGAGGACCTAAGGGCTGAGTCAGCCCATGACTGTTATCTCGAAACACGGGCATTGGTGAACGCTCCGTAACTGTTCAGAAGCGGAACAATTTTCGCAGCGGTTTCACAGAGATGGTGACAGATCCATACGGTAGAGTGAAGTCGCATTGGTCTGGAGAGAGCGCACGTCAACTCTGTTGTCCACAACGTCCACCGACTTTGGCTATTCACGGCTCAATGCCGATTCAGTCTTTCACTGCCCCGTGAAGCAAGAAGCGCGACCTGAGGTTCAAGGTTCGCGGTTTTTAGGATTTTAATGCGCACACGAACATCGAAGCCTTTCTTATCACCGTCCCCCCGTTTGGCACCCGCCGCACGCCGATGCTTCCAACATGAACGGAAGAGCCCACAAGAAAGCATTGACGGCTACCATCTACCAGCTTAACGGTCGCCAAACCGTACATCTGGCCCGCGGTATCCCCACGGAGGCTTGGGTTGGGGGAGGCGCCCGGCGGCAATGCAGAAATCCCGGCGGGCGGCGTTGTGCCGCCCCCCTGTCAAGCTTTGCCACCGCCTAGCCTCAGTTATCGGTTGACAAAGGCTAGAAGTGTCGGTATGCTGAAGGTGGAAGTATGTAGCTTCGGATGAAAGGCTACCCTCATGCCGAAGAGGGAAGTTTCCAGCCCCCGCCCCGCAGGGCGATTCTGTCACCCCTTAAACCAACAAAAAGTCAATCTGGGGACACCACCACCCCATAAAGATGTTAAAAATGAAGGTAGGTCCGGATGAGTGTATGAAAACAAAGGACGACGGACAAAATGTCAAGCTAAATAACGGACACAAATGCACAAGTCAGGCCGATTTTGCAGGAATTTGCAGGTTTTGGAAAAACAATTTGTCTGGTTTGTCGCCTTCGCAGCCTCATCTTGCCGAATTTTGTGCCGACGGCGAGGGGGTCAGTTTCCCAATTTTGGTTGCGGCTCTACCGTGCTGCGCACCTTGCCCGTGGCTCCACTCCGCCGGGCTTCGCTGTCCCCTTGCCCAGCGCGCCTAATCGACCTAAGATACGGTTGCCTGGGATGACCGTTCCCTTCCAGCGATGCTTTATTTTAGAAGGGGCGTTGGGCGGCAAGTGCTGCTGAACGCCACAAAGGGGAGCAACATGTCACGAGGTTGGGGAGTTTCGAAAAAGTGGGGACTGGTTCCCGGAATCATACTAATGGGAGTGGTATTCATGACCAACGCTCAAGAAGGATCTTCAGGGAAACAGCCTCCGACCGTGGCGGAAGCGGAAGCTTTTATCAAGAATGCTGAAGCCAAACTGCTGGAACTGAACGTGGCGGCGGCGCGCGCCGACTGGGTGAAGGCCACCTACATCACCGACGACACGGAAATCCTGGCGGCAAAGGCCGACGAGCGCGCCATTGCCGCGCAGGTGGAATTTGCCCACCAGGCCACCCGCTTCGACGGCGTAAAGCTCCCCGCCGACCTGGCGCGCAAGATGCGGCTGCTCAAGACTTCCCTGGTGCTTCCCACTCCCTCCGACCCTCACCAGAGCGCGGAGCTTACCGAGATCGCCTCGCGCATGGAGGGTGCTTACGGCAAGGCAAAGTGGTGCCCGCCCGGGAAAGACAAATGCCTGGACATCGAAGACCTGTCGCGCCTGATGGCCACGAGCCACGATCCCAACGAACTGCGCGATGCCTGGGTGGGCTGGCACCAGACGGCGCGGCCCATGCGCAAGGATTTTGTGCGCTTCGTGGAGATCTCCAACCAGGGCGCGCGGGAGTTGGGATTTAAGGATACCGGGGCGCTCTGGCGCTCGAAGTACGACATGCCACCCGATGATTTTGCGCGGGAACTGGACCGGCTGTGGGAGCAGGTGCGCCCGCTTTACCTGCAACTGCACGCTTACGTGCGCTGGAAGTTGCGCGAGAAATACGGCGACCAGGCGGTTCCGGCGAGCGGCCCCATACCTGCTGACCTGCTGGGCAACATGTGGGCGCAAACCTGGGATAACGTCTACCCGCTGGTGGCGCCGCCCAATGCCGATCCGGGCTACGACCTGACGCAAATCTTGAAGAGCCGCAACACCGATGCCATCGGTATGGTTCGTTACGGCGAGCACTTTTTCAGCTCGCTGGGCTTTGCCCCCCTGCCGCCGACTTTCTGGGAACGCTCGATGTTCGTAAAGCCGCGCGACCGCGATGTGGTGTGCCACGCCAGCGCCTGGGACGTGGATTCGGATCAGGATCTCCGAGTGAAAATGTGCATCGACATCACCGCCGAGTATTTTTCCACCATCCATCACGAACTGGGTCACAACTATTATCAGCGCGCCTACCGGGAACAGCCCTACCTGTTCCGGGACAGCGCCAACGACGGCTTCCATGAGGCCATCGGCGACACCATCGCGCTCTCCATCACCCCCCAGTACCTGGTAAAACTCGGGATGATCAGCCAGGCGCCTGATCCCTCCAAGGACCTGGGCCTGCTCATGGAGAAGGCGCTGGAAAAAATCGCCTTCCTGCCGTTCGGGCTCCTCATCGACCAATGGCGGTGGAAGGTGTTTTCCGGTGAGATTACGCCCGAGCAGTACAACCAGGCCTGGTGGGCCCTGCGACTCAAATACCAGGGCGTTGCCCCGCCCACGGTGCGCAGCGAGGAGGACTTTGATCCCGGGGCCAAATACCACGTGGCGGCCAACGTTCCCTACACGCGCTATTTCCTGGCGGACATCCTGCAATTTCAATTTCACCGCGCACTCGCCAAAACCGCGGGTTGCACGGATCCCCTCAACCGCTGCTCGATTTACGATAACAAGGAAGCCGGCGCGCGCCTGGCCAAGATGCTCGCCATGGGCCAAAGCCGGCCGTGGCCCGACGCCCTCGAGGTCATGACCGGCCAGCGGCAAATGGACGCCACCGCCATCCGCGAGTATTTCGCTCCGCTGGAAAAATGGCTGAAGGAACAGAATCAGGGGAAACCCGTGGGATGGTAGAGAGCGAGGAAGTCACACGCCGGCAGGCAGTCAAAGCTGGCGCTAACGGAGGGGTTTGAATTTGCGTTAGAGGGAAGTTCCGGGGCTCCGGGGGCCGGACAAAGGACAGATAAACTCCAGCCCGGCAATCCGCTCCTGCTCGGCCCTGCCCGGGGTGGTCCACACCACACGGCAGCGGGCGGGCCGCCTGCCCAGGAAAAGCTCCACCACCTGCCCGGGCTCAATCTGCCCTCTTAAGCGTACCCGGGCACCCGACTCAGAAAGATCAATTGTGGAGGCATTTTCGATGAGTCGCCCGCTTCCGGAAGGAGTGGCGACCGGCGCCGGGGTGCTGAACTCAACCCGCTTGGCCCGCCGCGGTTCATGAGGCTCTATAGTCATAGTAATGATTGCTACACTACGCCCTCCCCCCGCCCCGGTCAAGTGCTTAACACATAAATACAATAATAGTTAGATGGTAACTTTACGAAGGGTCATAAGGAAAGAACTGTCAAATGGGTGGTCGAAGGCGCCGGCCCCTCGCTCATTCGAACTCACGCTGCGGCGATGCCTGATCCGGCCCCACCCGGCCGGCGGTAATTTCCGCCACCAGGTAATTCTCACCGCGCACCGGGCACCCGGCCAGGCGGCGCAACAGGGCAATCTGGCCGATATGCGTAAGGGCATCGGCGATAGGCCCCTGAAAGAGGCCTTCCGCAGAACAGGCGAGCGGGGCCTCGGCGGATAGTCTCTGATCAAAAGCCTTGAGCGCGGCAAAGAAACGAGCGGCCCCCGGTTCCCAGTCGAGCGGCGGGGAATCGTGCCACGCTTGTTTGCCCTCGGCAAGCGAGAGCGCCCAGTCCAGGAGGTCGCCAAGGTGCGCCAGGATTTGGGCGGGAGTACGCGTGCTTTCACCGGCGTGGAACCCGGCAAACTCCGGGGGCGCGCCCCGCAAGGCCTTCCCTCCGCGATAAGCGAGGGTGGCCAGGGTGTGACGCAGCAGAAGAGTTTTGCCGTCGTTCATGGAGTCCTCCCGCCGGGATTACTTCTTCTCCAGGCTGCGCGCGCTCACATCCGTGTCGGGGTCCATCCACGCCACGTCGGTGTGCGGATCGCTGAAGCGCCGCAGGCCCGCCGCCTTGATGGCCGTGTCCGGCACCTTGTGGAGGGGCGTGTAGCGCGGATGGTGCGATTCCTTGTACGGATCATTGCGCGCCGCGTTGTAGCAGCAGATCATGGACCAGCGCGGATGGTCAGAACGGTTCTGGTCCGAGCGGTGCAGAAGGTTGCAATGGAAAAACAGGGCGTCTCCGGGCTCCATTTCCACGTAGACCACTTCCAGCCTTTTGCGGATTTCGCTCACGCGCTCCGGATCGGCGCCCGCCTGCTCACCGGTCAGAACGTGATCGATGCGCCCCAGTTCATGCGAGCCCGGCAGCACCTGCATGCACCCGTTTTCCCGGGTGGCCGGATCAACGGCAATGGAGGCGCTGCACAGCAGTGGAAACAGGACGCCGTTCTGGTACCAGTATCCATAGTCCTGGTGCCATGCCCAGGCGCCGCCCACCCGGGGATCCTTCATGATCATTTTGGAATGGTAGTGGTAAACTTCGCCGCCCAGAAGTTTTTCCGCGGAGTCAACCGCCGACGCGGAACGCGCGAACATTCCGTACAACGTGTCGCCGGGATGATTCCACAGGGAGAGGCGCACGATGCCGCCTTCGCCATCCTTCTTGCCAAACGCATGCTGGTCAAGTTCCCGGTCTTCCCGGGCGGCGCGCTGGAGCAGGCCAACTTCCTCCCGGTCGAACATCCCCTTCGCGACGACATAACCGTTGGCGTGGTAATCCCTGACCTACTGATCGTTCAGCGGACCTTTGGCCATGAACATACCCCCGTGGTGAATTTGCGGAATGAGCCCGAATTCGCAGTGTAGAACCGCGTGCGCGCGAGTGTCAATGCCCATCCACCCTGCCCAGACGGCGGTGATTGCCGGCCCTTTTATGGGGGGAGGATTCAGTGCCCGTTATGCACGCGGTCCAAATCTTCCTGTTCGATGCGCTTCATCATTCCGGTGCGATGGGTGAAATAGGTTTTCAGGGCATTGCCTGCCCGGGCAGGCACCACCATTACTTGATTGCAGGCCATCTGTCTCCAGGAGATTGGCCCCACGTGCGGAACCAGGCCAATACCCCACTGAAAAATGAACGCCAGGTTCCAGACGATCAGCAGGCTGATGGCAAGCGCGGCGGCGGCGATGGCATCCCGCGAGCGGCTGAACCACCGGCTGATTTCCTGGATGAAAACCGCCAGCCCCACGATAAACAGCGGGGTGAGTGAAATGAAGAAGCGGTTTCCAAAGGATGACGTGCCATGCCAGGCGGGATGACAAGCCACGACATAGTACATGGCCACGAATACCGCGAGTGATGATGCGGCCAGTTCCGGGTCGTAGCGGCGGAGAAGAAACATGCCCACCAGGGCCGGCAGTACGATGGGAGTCCAGGGCAGCAGTCCGTGGTTGGAGGACAGGAGCGGCTGCCAGATGGCGGGATGGGTCCAGGAGGAGGGTTCGTATCCAAGATTGAATGGGCTCCCATAGATGATTTGCCGGGTGATCAGGGTGGGCAGAAAAGCCACCAAGGTCACAACGGAGAAAATCAGGTTGGCCACCAATAGCCGGGCAAAGACTCCGCTCTCACGCTGGGGCGCCCGCCAGGCCTGCGCGTACTGCTTCGCCGATTCCACCAGGGGGAGCAGCAACAGGGTGATGTTGATGTAGTAAACATTCAGCATCAAGCCCGCCAGCAGGCCGAGGATGGCCCATTGGGCAACGCTCCGCCGCGCACGGGTCCGGCGCCAGTACCAGAGAAAAATCCCGACGACGAACACGGAATGGGCATGCGAATAGAAAGGGTCGAAATACATGTAGACGGGCAAGGAAGAGGCAAACCACATGCCGAGCGTGGCCATGAACGCCCATCTTTCCGCAACGTAGCGGCGGGCAATGATGAACGAAGCCCAGAGCCCCAGGAATCCGTAAAGCGCCGTGGCAAGCGCGGCGGCGACCAGGTAAGTCTTGGAAAAGCCATCCCTCAGGACGTTCACCCCCGCCTTCCCGAGTTCCACCATCGTGAGGTGAACGGGAATCAAGAAGGGAGCCCAGAGCATGGAAGGACCCACCGAATAGCGGTTGGGCAGGTGGCCGGTCTTGGTGTATTCAGTGGGGATGCGGCCTTCCGCATCGACCGTCCGGTCAACGTACGGCCAGGGTGAATTAATCCAATCGTTTTCGAAGCGCAGATTGTGCTGAACGAGGATCGACCGCACATAGGCGTAGTACGCCACCCCATCGCCTCGTACCAAGGGGTTCACCAGCGGCAAGGTCAACACGAAAATAATCAGCAAAGCCTTGGGGAAACCCGTGAGCTTCATGTTCGCATGAGTTTGCAAGGCGCGAAACCAGGCTGGAGTTGCAGGAACCATTCCTGCGTCTGATTATTGCACATTATTCCCGGTTCGGCGCTGCAACTTCGCGCCGGGTAGTGCCACAGTTTGACGTTGCACGGCCATCCTGGCCGAACTCGGACACGGTCAGGATGGCCGTGGCACTTAGGCGGCGCGTTCGAAGCGCGCCTGGAAAAAGCGCAGGTATTTGGGCTCGTAGGTCATGCGCAGGCCGCGCGCTTGCTCACGCTGCTCAAAGACCTCCAGCACCGATTCCGCCACCACGTCCATGTGCGCCTGGGTGTAAACGCGGCGGGGAAGGGTGATGCGCACCAGTTCCAGCTTGGGGAAGTGTTCTTCGCCGGTGCGGGGATCGCGCCCGGCGGAAACCGCTCCCCGTTCCATGGTGCGCACGCCCGAGTCAATGTAGATATCGCAGGCGAGCGCCTGGGCCGGGTATTGAGACTGCGGAATGTGCGGGTAGAACGCCTTGGCGTCCAGAAATACCGCATGCCCGCCAATGGGCTTGACGATGGGGATGCCCCAATCGAGCAGGTGATTGCCCAGGTATTCCACCTGGCCGACGCGGGCACGAATGTGGTCGTCGGCGACGCTTTCCACGATGCCGCGCGCCATGGCTTCCATGTCGCGCCCCGCCAGTCCGCCATAAGTGTGCAGGCCTTCGTAAACCACCACGAGGTTGCGCGCCTCTTCGTAAAGGGCCTGATCATTCGTGGCCAGCCACCCGCCGATGTTCACCAGCGCGTCCTTTTTCGCGCTCATGGTGCAGGTGTCGGTGTAAGAGCAGTATTCCTTCAGAATTTCAGCCACATGCTTGGACCGGTACCCCGGCTCGCGCTGCTGGATGAAGTAGGCGTTCTCCACCGCGCGGGTGGCGTCAAGCACCACGGGAATTTCGTGCTGGCGGCAGAGGTCGCGGACGGCGCGCATGTTCTCCATGGATTGCGGCTGCCCGCCCGCCATGTTCACCGGCCCCGCGATGCACACGTAGGGAATTTTGCGCGGGCCGGCCTCGGCGATGACGCGTTGCAGCTTGGTGAGGTCCACGTTGCCCTTGAAAGGGTGCGGATTGGCGGGGTCGTGCGCTTCGTCGATGATCACGTCAACGAACGTGCCCCCGGCCAGTTCCTGGTGCAGCCGCGTGGTGGTGAAGTACATGTTGCCGGGAATGAGGTCGCCCGGGTGAATCAGAATCCGCGACAGGATGTGCTCCGCGGCGCGCCCCTGGTGCGTGGGGACGAGGTACTTGTATCCATAGAATTCCGTGACGGCTTCCCACAAATTATAAAAGTTCTTGCTGCCGGCGTAAGCTTCGTCGCCCAGCATCATGCCCGCCCACTGGCGGTCGCTCATGGCATTGGTGCCGCTGTCGGTCAACAGATCGATGTAGACATCCTCGGAGCGCAGCAGAAAGGGGTTGTAGCCCGCCTCCACCACAAACTTTTCGCGTTCAGCACGAGTGGTCATGCGGATGGGCTCGACCATTTTGATTTTCCAGGGTTCCGCCCAGGAGCGGCGGCTGGGTTTGGGATAGCCCATGGTTTCCTCCCTCTTGGTCATTTCTCATATTGCGAGAAGGTATCTTAGCAATTCCTGGCCCAAGTGCGACTGGAAATCTACCGGGTTCCTTCTTGCGGCGCTAGCGCCAAGTTGCATTAATGAGTCGAATTGTCCGTGACGCTCGAAAGGTCGCGAACTTTCGCAATTTGGCGCAGGTGCAACAGCGAACCTGCCGTCCCCGATTCCGAATAACGAACAAGCCTTTTATCTTCAGCTATTTGGTTGGATAGCAGAAATTCTTAGTTTTTAACTTGCGTGTTTTCAGTAGTTTGGTAGGGTTGTGGGAAAACTTGCGTTTTTTCGGTTTTTGAGGCCCTAAAATCATCCTATCTATTTTAGTATCATAAACTAATAGCGAATTCCCCTTAACTCGCCTTCTTTCAATACTTTGGTTGGGTAGTCCATAATGTCGCTTATTTGTCCGTTTGTTTTCAATACTTTGGTTGGAGCACTCTTCATTTTTAACATCTTTTTGTTTTTTCCCGATTCGGACATGATAAAGATCAGAAAGTCCACTTTTTGACCCCCCCCCAAGGCATCGTCCGACCCGATTCCCCGGTCCGGAGCATTGCGCACGCGATTTTGGGGTGGGTAATTTCATGCCGGCACTCCTGCCAGCGTCCGCGCCGCCGGGCTTTCCGCAGTCACCCAACTTTCCACCTGCCCGGGGCTATTCTCCAGAAGTTGCCGCTGCGCCCGCGCCCCGGCCCCGGGAACAACCTCCCTTCCATTGTACCCGCCATAGGCTACAATGTCAAGAAGATAATGCGGGTAAGTATATCCCGGCAGAGCCGCGGGGTCTGCCAACGGACCAGGTTGGAGAGCGCCGGTCTCTTGCGCTCAAATCCACGTGCGCCCATGGGGAATTAGTGTTAGGATTTTCTTGCTGGCAGGAATTGGGTTCTGCCAAAGACCAAACAGTTCATTGCAATTCCGCCCGGAGGCGCTGATGAGGAAACTCGCTCACCCCATATGGAAGCTTCGCTATCTGCTCGTGGTCCTGACGGTGTTCGGGGCCGTTCCAGCGATGTCGCAAGAGCCCACCGCTCCGCCCAAGCCCGCCGAAGAGGTTTACAAGAACATTCAGGTTTTGAAGGGGATGCCGGCTCCACACTTGATCGACGTCATGAAATCATTCACGCATTCCCTGGGCGTGAAGTGCAGCTTCTGCCATGTTGAGGGCGCGTTTGACAAGGACGACAAGCCCGAGAAGCTCACCGCCAGGAAGATGCTGGTGATGGCGCAGGGAATTAACAAGGACAACTTTGGCGGGGAGCGGCGCGTCACCTGCTGGACCTGCCACCGCGGCGCCGAGGAACCTGAGTCCGCGCCCCCTGTTAAGAGCGCTCCTTGATTTTCGCGAAGTTCGCCTTGCGCGGAAGCGCTAGCCCCTTCGCTCCCTGATTCCTGCAAAGGCTGGGAGTGACGGCCGGCGGGGGAATTTCCCGCAGCCCGGTCCGCCCCCCCTACGGGCGCTTGATCCCGAATTTCTCCAGCCGGTATTGCAAAGTGCGGAAGGTCATGCCAAGCAGTTGCGCGGCGCGGGTGATGTTTCCACTTGACCGTTGCAGGGCTTCCATGATCTTGGCCTTTTCGTGTTCTTCCCACGAGCCCTCGGTGATGATGGGTTGGGGGCGGCCGTCGGGTGGCCGCGCCGGGGCGGCGGCGGAGTCGGCAAGGGCAAAGGCCGAGGGCGTGGCTTGCAGGATTTCCGGGGGCAGGTCGGCCAGTTCCACGCCCTCGCTTTCACCCAGCACCACGGCGCGCTCCATGGCCCATTCCAATTGCCGGATGTTGCCGGGCCAAGCGTATGAGCGCAGCGCCGCCAGCGCCTCGGGGGAAATCCCTTCCACCCGGCGTCCCGCCACCAGAGCCGCCTTGCGCATGAAATGGTAGGCGAGGATGTCGATGTCGTCACCCCGCTCGCGCAAGGGCGGGCAGACGATGGGGATCACGTTCAAGCGGTAATAGAGGTCTTCGCGGAACTTGCCTTCCTTGACGCGCTGCTCCAGGTTGCGATTGGTGGCGGCGATGATGCGCACGTCGGTTTTGAGCGGTTCGGTTCCCCCCACCCGGAAGAACTCGCGCTCCTGGAGCACGCGCAGAATTTTGGCTTGCATGCCCAGGCTGGTGTCGCCGATTTCGTCCAGGAAGAGGGTGGATTGATGGGCACGCTCGAACACCCCGCGCTTCATCTGGTGGGCGTCGGTAAAGGACCCTTTCTCATGGCCGAAGAGTTCGCTTTCCAGCAGGGTTTCAGTAAGCGCCGCGCAGTTGACGGCCAGGAACGGCCGGTCGCGCCGCGGACTGTGCTGGTGGATTTCGCGCGCCACCAGTTCCTTGCCGGTGCCGCTTTCGCCCAGGATCAGCACCGTGTGGGCGCTGGGCGCGACCTTCAGGATCATCCGCATCATGGCCTTGGTGGCGGGTGAATCGCCGATAATCGTGCGCTTCAGCGTCGCCAGGCGCTCGAAGACCTCATCCACCACCTCCAGCAGGGTGTCGCGATCGACAGGTTTTTCCAGGTATTGGTAAACGCCCTTGCGCGTGGCTTCCACGGCCGATTGAATGGACGGGTAGCCGGTGATCATGATCACCGCAATGGTGGGGTCATCCGCCACAATCTCCCTCAGCAACTGGAGGCCGGTCATGCCCGCCAGATTGAGGTCGGTGACGACCAGGTCAAAGCGGCCCTGCCCGAGCATCTTGAGGGCGACTTCGCCGCTGGGCGCCGTTTCCGCCTCGTAACCCTCTCCTTGCAGAATGTCGCGATAGATTTCGCGTTGCCGTTCTTCGTCGTCAACAACCAGGATCTTGCCTTCAGGCATTAGAAACCTCGGGGTTAAGGATTAGGGGTTAGGGATTCGGGACTCGGGACAGGGGATTCGGGAGCGAAGGGTAAAGTTTATAAGGTAAAGGATAAAGGGTACAGGCTGAAGGGTAAAGGATAAAGGGTGAAGGATAAAGCGACCACAACATTCACAATATATACCTGCCCCGAATGGCGAGAAAAACAGCATGTGCATTTACCCTTTACCCTTTTCCCTTTACCCTTTATCCTTTACCCTTCGCTCCCTAACCCCGAATCCCTAACCCCTAACCCCAAGTCCCGTGTCCCGTACCCCGTGTACGGGGAATTCCATCACCACCACGGTGCCGGGCGCCTCGCCGTCCGTTACAAAAATACGTCCGCCGTGGTCTTCCATAATCTTCTTGGTAATCGCCAGTCCCAGGCCAAAGCCCGTGGCCTTGGTGGAATAGAAAGGCGTAAAAACTTTCTCGCGATCTTCCGGAGGGATGCCGGGGCCGGTGTCGGCAAAGCGCAATTGCAGAAATTCCGCGCCTTCACTGCCGGTAACATTGCGGGCGGTGATTTGCACCTCGCCCCCGCGCGGCATGGCCTGAATGGCGTTGGACAGAATGTTGAGGAAGCAAGTCTTGATCTGCCCTGCATCCAGTTGGAAGGCAGGCATGGCGGGCGGCAGGTGCGTGCTGATTTTGATATTTTGGCGGCGGCCCTGCTTTTCCGCGAGCGACACGGCCTCCGCCAAAGTGCCGCCCAGATCGCACGGCGCCAGAGCGGGAGGCACCTGCCGCCCGACGGAAAGAAAATCATTCACCAGATGATTCAGCCGCCCAATCTCTTCCTTCATGTTCTGAAGGTTGCGCTGCAATTCCCCCCGGGCCCGCGCATCGCCGTCGATGTGCTTGGCGCGAATTTGATCGATGGCGAGATTGATGAAGTTCAGGGAATTTCGCACTTCATGCGCCACGACGGCGGCAAACCGCCCCAGCAGGGAAAGCTTTTCCGCCTCGTTCAGCCGATCCTGAAGCTCCCGGTTCTGGCGCAGGCGTTCGACCATTTGATTAAACGTTCCGGAGAGCCTGCCAATTTCGTCCGCGCCGCCTTGCGGCAGCGTCACGTAGAGATTACCTTGCGCCACCAGTTGTGCTCCCACCACCAACTCGTCAATTGGCTTGGTGAAACGAAACGCGAGATAGACCACGGCAAACATTCCCATCAACATGGTGCAGAGAATCAAGATCAGGGTGTCCACGTATTTCTTGCGCAGCAGCGCGCCCACCGCGTCCATTTCACCCTTGATCTGCACGTATCCCAGCACCTTGTCTCCCTGCACGATGGGAAATTCGATGATGTAGGTTTTGGGCTCCACGCCCCGGCTGACGTCCACATCCTGAAGTTCCGCGGAAATTTGAATGGGTTTTTCCTGGGTGGGTGGGGGGCGCTTTTTCAGACGGATCCTCTGGCCGACCTGCGCCGGGTTGGAGCTGGCCACCACTTCGCCGGAGGGCAGGGCCACGGTAATCGAAGACAAGCCTGCGTCATTCAGCGCCTTCTTATAAATCTCCAGGGCCTGCTTCCGGTCAGAACTTTGCGGGATATGCTCCTGCGCCACATTGACGATTTGCAGCAGGTCGGAGGTCAGCACCGTGGTGTAGGCCTTCACTTCGCGGTCGTGACGGACATAAGTCACCATCAGGGCCACGGTGGTGCACGCCATGGTTAAAAACATCACCAGCGCCAGGCGAGTTCGAAAGCGTAGATTCAGCACGCGCGACCTTTGGCCCTTTCCACCCCCGATTATCTGATTGCAAATTCTATCGGAAGGGTTGCGCGGGGTCAAAGGGGATCGCGCCATTGAAGGATTTTCGATTGTTGATTGCCGATGGAATGAAAACGCCGAGGGCAATGTCGCGGGTCGCTCGTCAGTATCCACTCGCCACCCGCCACGGGTCGCTGGCCGCCGCGCTTCCCATCGTAACGAGTTATTGATTATCGGCGCGGTTAGCGTAATAATAATACGCATTGCGGATTGGGGACGCATCCCGGCGGGGGCATTCTCGGCTCAAGTCCTCATCCGCAAGCACCCCTCATACATCGGAACCGCCTGCCTCGCGGAAGCCACTAGCTCCGTTGTATGCTCCGGTGAAACGGTGACAACAGACAGTAACACCACGCTGATCACGTTTTTTGACTACTTCCACAATTTTCATGAGTCGGGGGCCGAGTGGGCATGAAGCCTTCAAAAAGACGAACCCAAGGAGTGACCGGCGGAGGAATCCATGCCGGCGTTGTGGCAAGCGATATCACCCCAGTCAAGCGGGCGGAAGAGGCCCTATGCGAGTCGCAGGCTTTGTTGAATGCGATTGTTGACAGCACGTCCGACCTGATCTGGTCGGTCGATGCCCAATCCTTTGGTCTTCTCACGTTCAATCGTGCCCTCCGCGACTATTTTTTCCAGCAGCGGGGAATTCACCTGCGGACAGGCATGCGTCCGGAGGACCTGTTCCCGGATCAGAATTTCATCGACCGATGGCGCGGATTCTATCAGCGCGCCTTGGCGGAAAGTTCGTTTACCACCGACTACAAGGTTTTTGCAGGCACCATCATTTTGCAATTGACCTTAAACGTCCTCCGACGCGACGGCAAAATTTTCGGGATATCGGTGTTCGGCAAGGACATCACGGAGCGCAAGCGGGTGGAGGAGGCGCTGACGGTGAGCGAGGAGCGATACCGCAGACTTTTTGAAGACTGCCCCATCGGCATTGCCTTCCTGGGCCCGGAGCGCGAGATCACCCTCACCAACCAAAGCTATCGCGACTTCCTGGGGTTGAGCGAAGCGGAGATACACAAACGGGGTCCTCTGGGGATTCTGCACCCGGAGGACTGGGGGCCTTCACTGGCGCTAAGCGCCAAATTGCGCGCCGGTGAAATCCCCGTGTTTCACATGGAGCAAAGATACATCCGGGGAGACAGCACGGTGGTGTGGGCAGACACTCACATTATTGCTCTTCGCGATGAAGACGGGCGGCTGATCCACACCATTGGCTGGGTTCAGGACATCACCGCGCGCAAGCGGGCGGAGGAAAACCTGCGGGCGAGCGAGGCACGTTTTCGCACTCTGATTACCGACGCCCCTGTGGCGATTGGTGTGGCACGAAATGGCACCACCCGCTATGTCAATACCGCGTATGTCGAGCTCTTCGGCCTGCAAAATCCCGAGGAGGCCTTTGGGCGCCCCATTCTCGACCAGTTCGCACCCTCCAGCCACGAACAAATCAAAGACATCCTGCGGCGCCGGCAACAAGGCCTGCCCGCCCCCAAGGAGTACGAATCCGTTGGCAGGCGCAAGGACGGCGCAACCTTTCCCATGCATGTGGCGGTTTCCCGGGTCGAACTCGCGGATGGCCCAGTGTCCCTGGGGTTTCTCACCGACCTCACCACGAGGAAGCGAGTCGAAGAGGCGCTTAATCAGAGCGACCAGCGATACAAAGCCTTCATCGAGCATAGCAACGAAGGGGTTTGGCGCCTGGAGTTGGAACAGCCCATTCCCGTCGATTTGCCCGAGGATGAAATCCTGGAGCGGCTCTTTCAATACGCCTACATGGGCGAGTGCAACCTGGCGCATGCACGTGTTTGGGGTTTCTCCACGCCGGAAGAGATGGTGGGGAAGCGCCTCCGAGATCTCGCACCGCCCTTGGATAAGGAACGTTTGGAATCGTTTCGAAACGGGGTTCGAGGTGGAATGCGCACTCGCACCGTGGAGTTTCGGGACCACGACAAATCGGGCAACTTGAGGCACTTGAGCAGGACCGAGATTCCGATTGTCGAGCATGGCATGCTGGTGAGGATTTGGGGCATGACGCGGGACATCACTGATCTTCGGCGGGCGGAAGAGGCCCTGCGCGAAAGCGAGGAGCGGTATAAGGACTTCATCTTGCACAGCCATGAAGGCGTGTGGCGCGTGGAGATGGAACAGCCCATTCCTATCGACCTGCCCGGGGAAGAGGTTTTTGAGAGACTCATGCGATTCGCTTACATCGCCGAGTGCAATCTGGCATTTGCGCGCATCATGGGCTACTCCGCTCCTGAAGAGATGGTTGGGAAATACATCCGGGATCTGGTTTTCCCTTCGGATGAAGAAAGGTTGGCGTCGTTTCGATCCACGGCACGAGGTGGATTGGGGAGCCGGACCATTGGGTTCCGAGGCCGCGACAAATCGGGCAACTTGCGGCATTTGCTCAGGACGGAGATTCCGATTATCGAGAACGGGATGTTCGTGCGGGCTTGGGGAATCACTCGCGACATCACTGAAATCAAGGTGGCGGCGGAAGCGCTGCGCGAGAGCGAAGAGCGCTTTCGCGCCACCTTCGAGTACGCAGGGGTGGGAATGGCTTTGGTGGATATGCAGGGACATCCCATCAAGTCCAACCCGGTACTCTGGCAGATGTTGGGATTTAGCGAGGAGGAACTCGCCCGCATGGCTTTTACGGAGTTCACACACCCGGACGATCGGCAGTTGGACTGGGGGCTCTTCCGCGAACTGATGGCCGGGAAGCGCGAGAAGTACGAAATCGAAAAGCGCTATCTCAAGAAGGATGGAAGCGTGGTGTGGGGGCTGTTGACGGTTTCGCTGGTGAAAGGGAGCGATGGGAACCCCGTATACGGCGTGGGCATGGTGCAAGACATTACCGAGCGCAAGCAGGCGGAAGCCGCCCTCCGCGAAATTGATGAGCGCTTACGGAGCCTTTTTGAAAACGCCACCGTCGGTATTTATCGCACCACCCCCGCGGGCCAGATCCTGATGGCGAATCCCGCCCTGGTGAAGATGTTGGGGTATAAGAACATGGACGAGTTGGTTCAGCGTAACCTGGAAGAGCAGGGGTTTGAGCCCAACCATCCCCGGGAACTCTTCCACCAACAGATGGCGCGAGACGGGGAAGTGCAGGGTTTGGAGGTGGTTTGGAGAAAGCAGGATGGGACGGCGATCTTCGTGCGGGAGAGCGCTCGCGCCATTCGCGAAGAAGGAAATCAGATTCTGTACTACGACGGGTTTGTGGAAGATATCACCGAGCGCAAACGGGCGGAGGAGGCGTTGCGCATGAGCGAGGAACGCTTCCGCCTCTTCATGAACAACAGCCCCACCATCGCCTGGATGAAAGATGCAGCGGGCCGCTATATCTACGTGAGCGAGACGCACGAAAAGCGCGTCGGGGTCCGCATTGCGGACCAAATGGGCCAGACCGACTTCGATATCTATCCGCGCGCCACCGCCGAGAAATTCCGACGGAACGACCAGGCTGCCCTGGAAGCGGGCCATCCCATCGAGGTTATCGAGGAAACGATGAACCCTCAAGGGGAGCCTAGTTACTGGATGACCTATAAATTCCCCATTCATGACGCCTCCGGTCAGGTCTTTGTGGCGGGAATCGCCAGCGACATCACCGAGCGCAAACGGATGGAAATGGAACTGCACGATTCTCTCGATCAGTTGCGGGCGCTGGCGGGGCGGCTGCAAAGCGTGCGGGAAGAGGAGCGCAAGAGGGTGGCCCGCGAGATTCATGACCAATTGGGCCAGGCTTTGACCGCCATCAAGATTGACTTGAGCTCGCTGGTTCGCGAGTTGCCAGCCGGCGAGACACCGCCCTCTCAGCGGACCTCCTCAATCCTGAAGCTGGTGGATGAGTCGATCCGGGCAGTACGCCGAATCTCCACCGAATTGCGGCCGGGAATGCTGGATGATCTGGGCTTGGTGGCGACCATCGAATGGGCGGGGGAGGATTTTCAGGCGCGCACCGGCACGGCGTGCCGCCTGGACCTGCCCCCGGAGAATATCGCCATCGATGCGGAGCGGGCCACGGCAATTTTCCGCATCCTTCAGGAGACCCTGACCAATGTGGCCCGGCATGCCGGCGCCAGCCAAGTGGAGGTGCGCCTGTCCAGGGAAGAGGGTGAGCTGACGCTGGAAGTCCGGGATAACGGCAAGGGAATTCCTGAAGACAAACTCTCGGCCGGCACCTCCCTCGGGATCCTGGGAATGCGTGAACGGGCCATGCTGTTGGGAGGGGAGCTCACCCTCCGGGGTCTTCCGGGCAACGGTACGATCATGCGCGTGCGGATTCCGGAGGCCTCTCACACCTAAGGAGTGTTTGCCGATGATTAGGGTTCTGATTGCTGATGATCATGCCATCCTGCGCCGGGGGCTGATCGAGATCCTCCGGCGCGAACTGAAGGACCCGGTTTGTGCCGAGGCGGAGGACGCCCAGCAGACCCTTGACCAGGTTCAGGCACAAGATTGGGACGTGGTGATTCTGGATGTCACCATGCCCGGGCGCAGCGGCGTTGACGTTCTCGCCGATCTTAAACGAGAGCGGCCGAAGCTGCCGGTGCTGGTCTTGAGCATGCATCCGGAAGACCAGTACGGCAAGCGCGTGCTGAAAGCTGGAGCGGCCGGCTACCTGAATAAAGACAGCGCCCCGGAGGAACTGATTAAGGCGATCCGCAAGGTGCTGGCGGGCGGCAGGTATGTGAGTCCGACCCTGGCGGAAGTACTCGCCCAGGACCTCGGCCAGGGAGGCGACCAACCCCTCCACGAAAGGCTGTCGGACCGTGAATTTGAAGTCCTGCGCCTGATGGGCTCAGGAAAGACCATCACCCAGATCGCGGATTTATTGCACTTGAGCGTGACGACCATCAGCACCTACCGCGCGCGCCTCTTGGAAAAGATGAGAATGAGGACGACGGCCGAGCTGATGAACTACGCGCTGCGCAATCAACTTGTGGATTAGCCCGCCTGCCAGGGGGACCACGCCGCTGTAGTACTTACAACTACATCTACTTCTTATATACTTCTACGCAAGAAAGGGACTTTTGCCGATGGCGCCGGCTCTCACCTAATGGCAAAATTTCAAATGGTACGCTCATGAGAGTATTGATTGTTGATGACTCGGAAGTCCTGGTTCAACGCCTGACATCCAGCTTGGCGGAAATAGCGGGATTGGAAGTTGTCGGTCAATCCGACAATGTTGCGGACGCCATCCTGGACATCCGCAGGTTGAAACCCGACGTTGTAATTCTGGATATCCGTATGCCGGACGGAAGTGGCATCGAAGTGCTCGAAAGTTTGAAGAAACATCCTTCCCCGCCCATTGTCATCATGCTAAGCAACTACAACTATGAGCAATTTCGCAAGAAATGCCTGCAAGGCGGAGCGCGCTATTATTTTGACAAGTCGACGGAATTTCACAAGGTGGCGGAAGTGTTACGCGGCCTGGTGGATGCGCCTGTAGCTTGAAACGGGTTCAGGGCGCCCGCGAATGTCCAACGAAAATCTCAGAAACGAGTAATTAAAATCATGTTGGAGACAACCAACCAATACGCTGAAGTTTTTGATGTGGGCCTGGCGCTGAGGAGCGTGGGTGGTGACCAGGAATTTCTTGCTGAAGTCGTCGGCCTCACCAAAGCGGCATGGCCAACTTTGTTGATGGATATTCGGGAGGGTATCTCGCGGGGGGATCTACGTGCCGTGGAGACCAGCGCGCGCCTGGCCAAGGCCGCCGCTCGAAACGTCTCGGCAAGACGGGCCTATGAGTCCGCGCTGCAACTCCACAGGGTGGCATGCAAGGGCGATTTGCAGGCTGCCCAGAGTGCCAGTGCCAGCCTGGAACGGGAAGTGGAGATGCTCCGCTTCTGTCTCGCCACGCTTGAAGATGAACGTTGCCCTTCGTAATGGCCATTTTCGTTTAGCGGTTGTTCCCACCCAAAGCGCCGCGGAGGAGTGGGTCAATTGGGAGCAGTAATTCTGCCGACCAAATCCGCACGCTCCTCCTGATCCTTACCGGGATACAATCACACCCCCACATTTACCCACATCGATCGAGGCAGAACGGCGCTGACCTTCAGGCCCGCTCGCGGAGTACTGGTGCAAATTGCCCGCCGGATGGCCGGCGCGGCAAAACCGGGGGCTTATGGTTCATGGATGGGCATGAGTGGCGCGCAATTGGGGCAAAAATCAGTGCTCTTCAGGTCGATGCGCTCGACGGCGTTGGAGGAACTCATCACGCAGGAGTAATCCGGGCAGTGGCGCAGTCCGTAGGTGTGTCCCAATTCGTGGAGGGATTCTTTCAGCAGGCGTTGCTGGAGGAGTTCGGGGTCAGTAGGCAATCCGTAGAACTCCTGGCGCAGGCGATGGGCGGAGACCACCGCTCCGCCGTCGGCGAGTTGCGCCTCCCCATAGACGAAGGTGAGCACGGGAATGTAAAGGTCCATTTCTGTAACTCCCAGGACCTTCCAGGAATCACCGGGGGGCCGCTGGAGGATCTTCTTGAGAATCTCGGTGGAGTGGTACTGGCGGCGCATGGGATTGAACGCGAATTCCGGCTCCAGATGCTCGGGTTGAATGGAACATACCACCCGCAGGCTCCGCGTCAGACCCTCGGCGAGGAGTTCCAACAGGGCGTGGTCGACCTTTCCGACCGGCATCAGGGAGATGATTTTCATATCGCGGCGGTGTCCAATTTCCGGAATCCATATTTCTTGATCTTATTGTAAAGCGTAACGCGGTCGATGCCGAGCGCTTTGGCGGCGCGCGTCTGATTCCACTCGCACGCCTCCAGGACGCGCTGGATGTGCACACGCTCCACATCGTCAAGGGCCATGCTGCCTTCGGCCACCGGCGGCGCCCCGGTTTGGAGGGGGAAATCCGCCACCTGAATTTCCGGCTCGTGCCCGATCACCATGGCGCGTTCGATGGCGTTCTCCAATTCCCGAACATTCCCCGGCCATGCATAATTCATCAGGGCGTCGAGCGAGGCGCGGCTGATGCCGGTGAAATGCTTGTTCATGGCGCGCGCATACTTGTGCAGGAAATGATCGGCGAGCAGGGGGATATCCTCCTTGCGCTCGCGCAGCGGAGGCAGGGTGATGCCGAAAACATCCAGGCGGTAATAAAGGTCGGGGCGGAAGGTTCCCTCTTTCACCAGGGTGGGCAAATCCTTGTTGGTGGCGGCGATGGCGCGAAAATCCACCTTGATCGTCTGGTTGCCGCCCACCCGCGTGATCTCCTTTTCCTGGAGGACGCGGAGCAGGTCGGTTTGAGTTCTCAGGCTGATGTCGGAAATCTCATCGAGAAAAACCGTGCCCCCTTCGGCGACTTCGAATTTACCCTTTTTGCGGTATTGCGCGCCGGTAAAGGCCCCCTTTTCGTGTCCGAAGAGTTCGCTTTCCAGCAGGGTTTCGGTGAGCGCCCCGCAGTGGATGGTGACCATGGGCATAAAGCGCCGGGGGCTTAAATTGTGAATGGCGCGGGCCACCAACTCTTTGCCGGTGCCGCTTTCCCCGTGGATGAGCACGGTGGTGTCCGTGGGGGCCACGGTGCGGATGCTTTCCAGCACCCGCTGCATGTGCGGGCTTTGCCCCACCATTTCCACGGCCTGAGTTTCCTCCAGGGTTTCGCGCAGGCGCAGATTTTCGTCCCGCGTGCGGCGATGCTCGAGAGCCTTGGCCACCACATGGGCCAGGTCGTCGGGATCGAAGGGCTTCATGATGTAGTCGTAGGCGCCGTCTTTGAGCGCTTGTACGGCGGTGTCCACGGCGGCGTAGCCGGTCATGATGATGACGATGATGTCAGGATCGACCTCGCGGATTTTACGGTGCAGCTCCAGGCCGTCCATGCCGGGCATCTTGATGTCCAGCAGGGCCAGGTCCCAGCGCTGGCGGGGCAGCTTCAAAAGCGCCTCGCGCCCGCTGCTGGCGGTGTCCACACTGTAGCCCTCTTCTTCAAACCACTTTCCCAGAGAGTCCCGGACGACGTTCTCGTCATCAACAATTAATAAGCTGGCTTTGGGATTCATAACGTACTCCTCATAATTGCCGATTTTCGATTTTCGATTTTCGATTGACTGAGCCACCAAGCGTTTTCGCAGTTCTTCTCGACGCCAGTACGATGGCTACGAGTTCGTTGGCCTCTTTGATGATGGCGGACATTAGCTCAGGTCTTATAAGGTCCGTCTCACGCACTAACTCCAGCCAGTAAAGCGATTCGTCTGATTCTTCGACAACAATCGAGAGCTTGGCCGCAAACTCTGCGCGCGATTGGGCCCGACAGGCGGCCCGGTAGTTGGCGCCTACCGAAGTTGCTGAACGGAGGAGCTGCCGGCCGATAATCTGTGGAGCCAAGCCTCTTGGTAGCGCATCAACCAATTTGACCACCCGCACGGCAAACGACTTGGTCCGAGCCTGCATTTCTTTAGCTGTCATTAAATTGCCGGTGGACGATTTCAGGTTGTCGATTGATGAAGAAAAGGCTTCCTCCGTTGTCAACCGTCAATCATTCATCGTCAATCCTCCATACCCTCAACCAACCATCTTTTCTTCAATCGACAATCGTCAATCGAAAATCGACAATCGGTAATGATTCACGCCGCCGCAATCCTCGCGGGCGGTTCCTCCGGCAGCGAAACCGTGAACGTTGTCCCTTTCTGCGGGGTGGAATCCACCTCGATGGTCCCGCCGTGCTGCTGCACGATGCCGAGGGCGATGGGCAGCCCCAGCCCGGTTCCCTTGCCCTCTTCCTTGGTGGTGAAGAAGGGTTCAAAGATGTGGGAAAGCACTTCCGGCGGGATGCCCGGGCCTTCGTCTCTCATCACCACACGGCCCAGGCGATGTGCCGGGTCGTAAGCGCTCTCGATGGCCAGACGCCCGCCGTGCGGCATCGCTTCCACGGCGTTCATCATGATGACCAGCAGTGCCTGTTGCACTTGCCCGGCGTCACAATAGAGCGAGGGGAGTTGCAGGTCGAGCTTCTTCTCCAACTCAACCCCCTGCAGGGTCATCTGGTGCCCGATCAGCAGCAAACAACGTTCGATGATGGCGTTCAGATCGTTCTTCTGCGGATTGATGGGTGTCTGGCGCGCGAAAGTGAGCAGGTTTTTGACAATGCCCCCGCAGCGACGGCTTTCCCCTTCGATGATCTGCAGGTAGCTTTTGGCCTCCTTCAGGCGCTGGCCCTCGCCCAGACCCTTATCCGCCAGGCGCGACACCAGCTTGCTGTAAGTCAGAATGCCGGCCAGGGGATTGTTGATTTCGTGCGCCACCACCGCCGCCAGCTTGCCGAGGGAGGCCATCTTCTCCGATTGGGTCAGGCTGCGATAAGCGCGCTCCAGTTCTTCCGTCTTGCGCTGCACACGATCTTCCAGGGTTTCGGTCCACTGGAGGTTTTCGGCGCGCGCCTTTTTAAGCTCCCCGGTCATTTGATTGAAGGCCACGGCCAGGCTGCCAATCTCATCCTGGGTCGTATCGGGCAGGACATAATCCAGATTGCCCTGCGCCACCGCGCGGGTACCCTCGGTGAGTTTGCGCACCGGCTTGTGCACAGTCAGCCAGATCAGCCACGCGGTGAACAAACTCACCACCAGCAGGGAGGCCGCTGTGTAGATCACCGCGCGCCGCTCGTGCTGCGCCACCGCCAGGTCCATGGCGGCAAGCGATACATTGGTGTCCAGCACGCCCAGAACCTGGTTGCCGTCGGTGTGGGCGTGGCAGGAGGCGCTGGAACAATCCGCCTCGTTTTCAATGGGCCGGATCAGCCCCAGCACCCGCGTACCATCATGGCTTTTGTAAATGCGCATGCGGTCCGGCCGGTCGAGCTTCGCCAGCGGCTGGGCTTGGGCATGACAGGCGTAGCAGGCCTCCGCGTTCTTATCCACATACTGGCCCACCTCCTGCGCGTCCGTCGAGAAACTGATCTGCCCTTCCTTGTTGAAAATGCGGATGCGGCTGATGCCGTTTTCGTGCCCGATGGTATTGATGATGTGGAACACTTCCTCGCGCTGGTTGCGCAACATGGAATAGCGGATGCTGCGACGGATGACGTCATTGATGCGGTCGGCGCTCTGAAAGACCGTCTCCTGCTCGGATTGCCGCCAAAGGCGCAGGTTCCAATATCCATAAATGGAGAAGAGGATCGCCATCCCCCCCACCACGCAGGCCGTGAGTTTGATCGCCAGAGTGTGAGTTATATGCAGCATAAGCAAGGTCCCAGGTGTCAGGTGCCAGGTGTCAGGTTAACGGTGCCAGATGGGATGTTTTCTCTGGCACCTGATACCCGGCACCTGACACCTGTTTTTCCATCACATTCAGGTATCGCACCGCCAGGCTGAAAAGCAGGAAGCCCACGCCCACGATGGACAAAGTTACGGCCACCTCCGTCCAGCGCGGGAAATAATGCACGCCCGACGAAGCTTCCATGCCGGTAACCGAAACGTTCAAGCGGTTGAGAAGGAAGCCGGTAATCACCAGCACGGCGACGGCGAACAGGCCTTCGCGATCCTCCCGAATCTTGCGAAAAAGCAGCATGGGCAAGGGAATGAGCAGGCCCAGTGTAATCTCCAGTACGAACAGGAGGGTTTCCGTGGAGGGTTCGCGCAGGTGGGAAAGCGCCCCGCGCACCCAGAGATCCTCAAATTTCAGCAGTCCGTAAATCGTCAACACCACGGCCATCGCCCGGCCCAGAACTTCCAGCAAGGGCATCTCAATCTCCCGACCAAAGGCGCGGGAACTCAGGTTGGATTCAAAAATCACCATGGCGATTCCCACCCCCACGGCGGAGATGAAAAAGAACACGGGCAGCAGCGGCGAATACCAGTAGGGATGCAGCTTTTCGGGAACGATCAGGTACAGGCTGCCCAGCGAGGACTGGTGCAGGGTGGAGAGCAGCACGCCCGTGATGACTAGCGGAATGGTCGCCGCCTTCACGACGCGCAGCGGGGTGTGCAACTGGAAGCGTTCGAACACGGCGGGGGAGAATTCCAGCGCCAGCACCGTGAGGTAAAGCATCACGCACCAGGCCACCTCAAACATCACGGAGTGCGGGTTCCACATCACCAGGGGGTGCCAGATGTTGTAAGGCTTGCCCAGGTCGAACATCAGCGCCACGGCCACCAGCGCGTATCCCAGAAAGGCGGTGAGGATGGAGGGGCGAAGCACGGCATGGAAGCGCTCGAGGTGGAAAACGTAAACGATGGCCGCCAGCGTGAAGCCGCCTGCCGCCATGCCCACCCCGCAGAGGACGTCGAAGCCAATCCAGAGCCCCCAGGGGAACTGGTCCGAAAGATTCGTGACCGCTCCCAACCCCCGCGTGAAGCGCAGCACCGTGGAATAGAAACCCGCGGCCAAAATCAGCATCAGCACCGCGCGCCAGAAGGTCAGCTTGGGAAATTTTGCAAAATTCATCGGAAGTCTCCATCGGGCCAATTCATGGTCGATTTTCGATTTTCGATTGCCGATTGAACGGATCGAAAATCGACAATCGACAATCGACAATTATTTTTTCCCCTCCGCCTTCGCCACCTCTTCGCGGCGGTTGGTGATCCACCAGATCCCGCCCAGAAGAACTCCCGCCAGGGGGACCAGGCCCGGGATTTTGGACAGCACCCGATAGGTCAACAAGGGCATAGGGTCGCTCGGCAGGTTGGCGGGCAAACCCAGTTGCTCAAAAGGCACTGCGGAAAGATAGAGCACCGAGGTGCCGCCCACCTCTTCCTTGCCGTAAATGTGCTGGAAGTACTTTGTGGGCTCATCGTGCAAGCGCTTTTCCGCTTCCTTCATAAGGTCGTTGCGCTCACCGAAGATGCCGGCCTGCACCGGGCAGACCGCCGTGCAGGCGGGTTGCAGTCCTTTTGCCTGTCGGGGGGCGCACATGGTGCACTTTTTCACCTTGGGCAGAAGGGCTTTCCATTCATAGCGCGGAATGCTGAACGGGCAGGCCATCATGCAATACCGGCAGCCCATGCACTTTTCGGCATCGTAAACCACCGGGCCCGCCGCCGTTTTGTGCAGGGCGCCCACCGGGCAGACCGACGCGCAGGTGGGTTCCTGGCAATGCATGCAGAATCGCCGCACGAAAATGTTGCCGTGGGTTTGAACTATATTCAGCTTCCCGGCAGACAGAACACCGCCCAATTCGTCCGCGCCGACAGTCTGTGCAAATGCCACCAGATCGTCATCTTTACATGTGGCGGATGGCCGGCTTTTCTCGTCATCCGGCTTATCGAAGGGAAGGCTGTTGACGACCTTGCAGGCAGCCGCGCAAGCCCCGCAGCCGATGCAGCGTGTTGTATCAACCAGAATGGATTTGCTCATTTTTTAAACATCTCCGACGCGCAGCAGGTTGGACAGATTGTCTGGGTGAGGAATCCAACCCGTAGAATCTATCTGCACGCCGTGTGCCGAGAAATTCAGCAGTTGAGCTTCGAAATAGACATTAAAGTCCGAATTACTTGCATCTGGGTTGCATCTGGCGGAAACTGTGGTGAAATTACGCAATCAATCGCTTTGGGAAGGCTGGGAAATTGCGAGGCGAGGCGGGTCTGTGAACGGGTCGCCTGGGCATCTCATTACGCCCAGGGGTAAGCGAAAGGGCGGGTCTTTACAGGCTGCAGAAGAACCCCTCGCGGCGTGTAACCGCCCCATCGCACTGCTGGAACCACCCCGGCGCTTGGCGCCCAAAGGGAATCAGGTGGTGAGCCATTAAAGAATTCCCCTCCAGAGATGAGGGGTGGCGCGCTGAGCGTCGGGGTGGTGCTGAACAGGAAATGTAAAAACTCGAGTCGCAGTGTTTCACTCTGCGTCAGCCGGTCCACTTTCAGTGGAGAGTATCTCTTTGACGGCTTCCCTGGACTTCGGATATAACACCGGAAGGGAGGGAACCATGGACATTGCAAAGAAGATCATGGTCGGACTGTGCCTTATCCTCTGCGTGCCATTTTCCGGGCGAGCCCAATTGCTGCAGGAATTTAACCCGTCGCCGGCGCCCTGCTGCCTGCCGGGGGTTGCCACCCGCCTCGCCGACGCGCTCCAGGACTGGAATCAATTGGGCCGCTACCACGCGGACGATTTGCGCCTGGAAAGCGCGCCCGCCGTGCCCGGCCGGGTGGTCTTCCTGGGCGACTCGATCACCGACCTGTGGGACCTGGCGAAATACTTTCCAGGAAAACCTTATGTCAATCGCGGCATCGGCGGGCAAACCACCCCGCAGATGCTGGTGCGCATGCATCCTGACGTGATCCATCTTCAACCCGCGGCATTCGTCTTTTTGGGAGGCACCAACGACATTGCCGGCAACACCGGTCCGGTGACCCTGGAGATGGTGCAAGACAACATTCGCGCCATGTGCGAACTGGTCGCGAGCCACAACATCAAGATTATTCTCTGCCTGCTCACCCCGGTCAGCGACTACACCAAGGAGAAACAGACGGTGCGCCGGCCGCCCGCCGATATCGTCAAACTCAATCAATGGCTGGAAAGTTATGCTCCGGACGTTCACGCCCAGGTTGCAGACTATTACGCGGCGCTGGCGGATGATAAAGGCATGCTGCGCGAGGGCTACTCGGATGACGGCCTGCATCCGAACGCCCGGGGATATGCCCTGATGGCGCCCATCGCGGAAGCCACCATCGAGAGCGCGCTGAAATAAAGCCGGGGGCTGATGCCTGGGAGACGAGTCCAAAGCCCGAGGTGCGAAGTTCAAACCTCGGCATTCTTCCTGGCCGCGAGGTGAACGGACTCTTGACATCGGACTACGCCCCATGCCTGTTACTCAGATTCGCGTCCTAACCCGGCAAGATGCCGAAGCCTACTGGCGCTTGCGGCTTAAGGCGCTGGAGACCGAACCGCAGGCCTTTGGTGAAGATGCCGAAGAGCATCGCCGGACCACCGTGGAGTCGGCGGCGGAGCGAGTGGAGGAGAAACCCGGCGAAAGCTTTGTCTTCGGCGCTTTTCATGACGGCCGACTGGTGGGCACGGCGGGATTCTTCCGTTATGCCATCTCCAAGGCCCGGCACAAGGGCCGCATCTGGGGCGTGTATGTGCGGGAGGATTGCCGCGGGCAGGGCGTCGGGCGGGCGTTGCTCTCCGCGCTGCTGGAAAAAATCAAGGGCTGCGCGGGCGTGGAGCAGGTGTCCTTGACGGTGGTGGGTGAACAGGCGCCGGCAATAGCCCTTTATCGCTCCCTCGGCTTCCAAACCTACGGACATGAAACGCGCGGCCTGAAAGTGGGGGAGCGTTATTTCGACAACGAACACATGGCCTTAAGACTCTCGAAATCGGGTGATGGGGCCATCGGGCCATTGAGCTATCGGGTCAATGACTCGCTTCGGAATAGTACCCGTCGCGCGCGCGCACGTTCAAATCACTCTTTTTGGTGGTCAGGGTTATTTTGTGATATCCGGCCCCGACGTCAGGCGGGTCAGGCGTATATCCCAGGCTGTACTGATTGCGCAGTTCCTCCTGGATCTGATTGAAGGTTTCATCCAGGGGATGCTTTTTGGAGGCCTCGAAAAAACCCCCGCCCGTCTCCTTGGAAAGCCGCTCAAGAATTTTCTTGCCGTCGGGCCGGGATTCCTGCGAGCGCGGATAGCCGCCGCCATGACGGCCCATGCCACCGCCGCCCATGCCACCGCCCCATCCGCCTCCTCCGCCATGGTGTCCATACCCTCCGCCGCCGGACTCCGGCTCTGCGGCGAAGAGGATCGAGTAAACCAGCGTGTCAGCGCGTTGGGCCGCTTCGATGGCGCTGGCCAGGGTCTTCTTGCTGCCGCGGTCTACTCCATCGGAAAGGACAATCAGCGCCTTGCGTCCTCCCTGCTTCGCTGTGATCTCATTGGAAGCGAGGTAAATGGCGTCATAAAGCATGGTGCCGCCACCCCATCCATGCCGGCTGCGGCCGCCGCCCTCTCCGCCTTGCCCTTGCCCGGAGTCCGATGAATCGCTGCCGTCATCCTCGGAGCGCTGCGGAATTTGCAGGAGGGCAATGGCGGCTTGCAATTTCTGCCGGGAGGAGGTGAGATCCTGGAGAAGTTCCACTTCCCGGTCAAAGTGAATGACGAAGGCCTGATCTTTGTCGACCCGCAGCACCTGGTCGAGGAAAGCGGAGCTCGGCATCGCGCTCCTGGCCCAGAACGCGCCGCTGGCTCATGCTGGTGTCCACCAGCAGCCCCAGGGTGAGGGGAAGATCGGTTTCATGCGAGAAGTAGCGAATCGTTTGCGGGCGGCCATCCTCCTGAAGTTCGAAATCCTCCTGGTTCAGGTCGCGCACGATCGCTCCCTTCTTATCGCGCACCATAGCCAGAACGTTGACCACCTTGACGTGCACGGTGATGGGCGGACCTTGCGCCTGCCCTTCCGTCGCTTGCCCGGTCCGCAGGGATTGACCCGCAGCGAAGAGGAGCGGCGCCACCAAAAGCATAAGAAGAAACGTTTTCAGCGCCAACAATTGGCGCGGAAATCCGTGAGAACGAAGTTGCGCCGCCTGCTTCACCGATTTTTTCGTCATCGCATTTGTTCCTCGTCTTCCGTCATGGGGGCAATTCCTGATTTTGTCACACATTTGCTTCCTGCTTGGATGGAAAAAAGGGGAGAGGGGGTTGTTTGCCCCCCACCACCGCCGAGGGCCGGTAAGGAGATGATGGGCAGGCATGACTCCCGGCCGTCAGGAAGCTTTGATGGCGCCGGATTGTGGTACAATCTGTACATCGAGATGTTTCATTGTCCCCACGCCACTGTTTCCCCCATCCAGGTGCCGAACACGACCTGGTGGGAACTGGAAAGGCGTCATGATCCCGGTGATTGAAGCCGAGAATCCCCTATTCAAAAACATCCCGGTTTACCTGAGCCGGGCCGGCCTGCGAACCTGGGAAGGGGTTCCGGGCGCCGGAGCTTGATTCCCATGCGCGGTTGCGTCTTTGCGGGAATCTATTGTACTCTGCCCGCATTCTCGCTAAGATGCTGGTGGAGAAGGGATGCTCCAAGCCGTGAAGGTTGCGGAGGGATAAGTTTGTGTCGAGCAGCCATCTGAGCGCCCGTGGAGGCAGAATGCGTAACTACCTGGTGGTGATGGTCGCTACGATATGTCTGGTGACCGGCCTGGCCACTGCGGCCCGAGCCCAACAGAATGTCAATTGGCGGGAGCAAGAAAAGATGATGAAAGCCCAGCAGAAGCTGGAGCGGCATGCCTTGCTGGTTCAGCAGGCGAACCGGAAAATGTCCTGGAAGCATCAGCAGGTTAACAGCACGCAGCGCGATCAGGCCAAACACCAGATGCAGCGCGAAATGCGCGATCTGAAACAGAAGCAGAAGGACCAGCTTCAGGACATGAAAGACCGCCAAAAGGGATTGAGCCAAATGCAGCACACCTATAACCATTAGGGCCCCGGCGGCTGGAATGGGCGGGGTGGGCAGGATTTCCGCCTGGGGAGGTCGCAATGAAATACGCTGCTCGCCTGCTGGCGATCTTTCTGCTGGCCAGTTTGGCGAGGGGATCTCAGGCGGGGCAGAATACTCCTCCGGCGCCTCCCCAAGAGCAGCCGCAGCAACCGGAAGAGCATCCCACGCTGGGTCCTCGCAACGGACCGGGATCGGAATCCGGCCCCAATACCTCCACCACCACCGATGTCCGGAAATTGATGAGGATTCGTACGCTCTACGTCGAGAGTATCGACAATTCACTGAGCGACAAGTTGGTGGATGTTTTCGGCAAGTGGGGGCGTTTTCGTTTGGTCACCAAACCCCGCGATGCCGATGCCACGCTGCGGGGATCGTGCCTGGAATCCCGCCGGCTGAAGCACGTGCACTCCGAGGTCTATATTTCTGACCGCACCGGGGCGTCCATCTGGCAGGACTCGATATACCGGCCATACAATCCTCCGGGATTGGATCAAGCCGTCAGCGACACGGCCACCCTGGTGCAAACGCACCTTAAGGAAGCCATCATGGAAGGTGAACGGCGGTGAGGAGCCGCACCACGGGGGTGAAGTCTTCCCCCCTCAGGATCCCAGGCGGAAGTAGGACGGCACGCCCAGCAGGGCCTCTCGATTCCCATCATGTCAAAGTTGATGATTTTTCATAACACCCTTCCCGGATGCGAGGAAGGAAATCCCCAGGCGTGGAGAGCCTTCCTGGCGGATTACACTCCCATAGCCCTCGATTGTTTCAGCGTTTATACGCCCTGGACGCCCGCCGCGCGTCTGGATCATTGGCGCGACGCCCTCCGCGCCTTGTGCTCGAACCAATACGCAATCCTCAAGGGATTTTCGCATCAATCGGAGCGCGAGTTCCTGGTGGGTTTGCGCGCCTTTCTCCAGGACTGGGCGGCCGCCCGGCTTGAATCCCCCCAGGATGCGGGCGAGCCTCCCGCGCCCACGGTCGAGACACTCGGCGCCCTGCTCGGCGGCCTGCCCCTTCTTCACCAGGAAATTGCCTTCCTGGCTCTCGCGGGGTATGCGCAGGGAACCATCGAGAATATTCTGCGCATGACTCCCGCCGTGGCCCAGGAGGGACTGGAGCGGCTGCACGCCGGTTACGCCGCGGTCCTGGAACGCAACGATGACCGCTGCCTGTGGCCCTCCGCCTGGCTGGGCGTTTGCAATGCGGCGCGCGCCGGCGAGCAGAAGGATTGCACCCCCCTCCGGCAATTGATCCGTATTCTTGACGGCCAGGCGAGCTGGTATGATAAGTTACCGGCAGAAACGCATCGCGCCAAGTGCCTCCATTGTTTGGAACTGTGGACGGCGCTGCTGGAAGTCGTCGCCTGGGACCGCGCCCGCCAACCCTGGCCGGCGGAGAAGATCGAGCCGTTGTTGGCAGAAGTCCCGCTCAAACCCGAAACTCGCAAGGCGTCATTTTTCGCTCGCATGCTTGGAAAGTAGGGTCGCCCGCCATGCGCCTTCGCCCCTTTCGCCGCGCTGACCTGCCCACCCTTTACGAAATCGATCAAGCCTGTTTTGTTCCGGGAATTTCCTACACCCGCCAGGAACTTGCGGATTTCATCGGCAACCGTCTTTCCCAAACCTGGGTGGCGGATGAGGCCGCGGAAATCGCGGGTTTCCTGATTGCCCATCGCGGGCCGGGCAAAATCCTGCACATCGTCACCATTGATGTCCTCGCAGCCTGGCGGCGGCGCGGAGTGGGTTCGCTGCTCATGGACGCCGCTGAACAGTGGGCGGGCGGCCACGGTCTGGGTGTGATTGGCCTCGAAACCGCCGAGGACAATCTCCCCGCTCAGAAGTTTTATGTGGCGCGAGGTTACCGCAAGGTTGATGAGATCCAGCATTACTACGCTGACGGCTCCGCCGCCTGGGTGATGGTGAAGGAGTTACTTTAGAAGATCGGCCGTGATCGGCATTTGGTGCGCGGACCTGTCCTTGAGTTCGCGACTTTCACGTGCCCGCAGGGGGGAAGCCGCTTTCACTAACAACTGACAACTGACCACTGACAACGAACAACCGGGTATAATCGCCTGAGCTGCGCGCGGACCTTGTAAAGAAGGGAATCTCATGCCGACAACTCTGACTTCTGCGGATCGCCGGGTCATCATGATTGCCATCGTCGTTGCGGGCATCTCCCTGGCCATTGGGGTGAAATACTTTTCCCATGCCTTTCCCGAAGCCGCCATCGAATTCCGTGTGAACCGGGATGATTCCACCCCCCTCGCTACGCAATTCCTGGCCGATCGCGGTTTGAGCATCAGCGGCTACCGGCACGCCGCGGTGTTCGATTATGACGACGACGCCAAGGTCTATCTCGAGCGCACGCAGGGCCTGGCGCGCATGAACACCCTCACGCGCGGCCCCATCCATCTCTGGCACTGGTCGCACCGCTGGTTCAAGCCTCAACAGAAGGAAGAGTACCGCGTGGACGTGACGCCCGCGGGGCAGGTGGTGGGATTTGACCGCGAACTGCGGGAGGAGGCCCCCGGCGCCAATCTGGATGCGGCCCCGGCGCGCGCCCTCGCCGAAAAGTACCTGGTGGAGGTCGCGCATCGCGATCTTACCGATTTGGAATTTGTCGATTCGGTCAGCGAGAAGCGCCCCGCCCGCACGGATTATTGGTTCACCTGGAAACAGAAGGATGTGGACCTGGGGGACGGCAGTCTGCGCGTGGAAGTGAATGTGGACGGCGACCGCGTGGACGGCTACCGGGAGTTCGTGAAAATTCCGGAGGGCTGGTCGCGCGACTACGAGAAGCTGCGCTCCCGCAACGAGGCGGCCAATATCGTGGACGAGGTCCCCTGGCTCCTCCTGTGCATCGCCGGCCTGGCCCTTTTGATTCTGCGGTTGGGCAAACGCGATGTGCCCATTCACCTCGCGGGCGGTTTCGCCGCAGTCACCGCGGTGCTCTATTTCTTCGGCCAGTTGAACATGTTTTCGCAGGCCGAATACAACTACCCCACCACGGATTCCTATTCCAGCTTCGTAAGCAGCTACGCGGTGCAAAACCTGCTTGCCGCGCTGGGACTCGGAGCGCTGATCTTCCTGCTCATGGCCAGCACCGAGCCCGTCTACCGCGATGCTTATCCGCGCGCCATCTCCATTCGCCGCTACTTCAGTTGGCACGGCCTGCGCACGCGCTCCTTCTTTCTGGCCAACGTGGTGGGAATCACCCTCACGTTTTTTTTCTTTGCTTACCAGACGGTGTTCTATCTGGCGGCCAATAAATTGGGCGCGTGGGCGCCCGCGGATATCCCCTTTTCCGATCTTCTCAATACGCGTTTTCCCTGGGTGATGGTCCTCTTCGTCGGCTTCTTCCCCGCCGTTTCCGAGGAGATACAATTCCGCGCGTTTGCCATTCCCTTCCTCCGGAAATATCTGAAGTCGGGGCCGCTGGCCATTGTGCTGGCCGCCTTCATCTGGGGATTCCTGCACTCGCTCTATCCCAATCAACCCTTTTTCATTCGCGGCCTGGAAGTGGGCATGGGGGGCATTATTGTTGGCCTCATCATGCTGCGCTTCGGGATTCTGGCCACGCTGATTTGGCATTACTCGGTGGATGCGCTTTATACGGCCTTTCTCCTGCTGCGCTCTCCCAATCATTACCTGATGTTCTCGGGCGCCGTATCGGCGGGGATCATGCTCGTCCCGCTCATCGTGGCGCTGACCGCTTATTTGCGCACCGGCACGTTCGCGGAAGAAGAGACGCTTTTAAACGCCGCCGAAGCCACCCCGGAACCCCTTGCCGCACGCGCCGCCCCCGCCGAAACGCCGCTCGCCTACCAACCCCTCTCCCCTTCGCGGCTGATGCTGGCGGGCGCGCTGACCATCATCTTCGCCGCCCTGGCCTTCATCCCTGTTTACCGCTTTGGAAAAGGCCTCACCCTGCATGAATCGCCGCATGACGCTTTGCACATCGCCGACAATTTCATGCGGCAGCGGAAAATTGACCCGGCGACCTACCGCATGGTTGTTCTGATCAATGACAACGTTGACTCCTCGGCGCTCCACTACCTTGCGCAGCGGAAATCATTGCAACAGGCGGACCAGATTTACCGCCAGGCAACGCAACTCGCCTTGTGGGAGGTGCGTTACTACCGCCCCCTGGAAAAGGAGGAGTACCATATTTATGTCGATCCGGTTTCCGGAGAAGTGTTCGGATTCCGTCACGAGCTGGAGGAAAACGCTCCCGGGGCGTCGCTCTCGCCTGATCAAGCCCGGCAGTTGGCGGAACAGGCGGTGCAGGGATACGGGTACAACCTGAAGGATTTTGAACTGCAAAGTTCCGACGCGACCAAACGCAAGGCCCGCGAGGATTACACCATTGTCTGGCAAGCCAAGCCCGGCGACCCCCGCAACATTGGCGACGCGCACTATCGTCTGGAAGTGGACATCGCCGGCGATCAGGTGGTGGGCTTTGCCCGTTCTTTCAAGCTGCCGGAAGATTGGGAGCGCGCCCAGCAAGGCCGCAGACTTATTAACAATATCCTGATCGCGGTCTACGTCCTTACGCTGATTAGTTTGCTGGCTGCCGGGTTGATCGCGTTTGTTTACCAGGTCCGGGCCGGGCAGATGCCATGGAAGCGATCTGCCAGGTTCGGAGTCCTTTTTGCCCTTTTGGCGCTCCTCGGAGCACTGAACAATCTTCCCCTGGTCTATGGCAGTTACAATACCTCAAGGCCTCTGGCGGTGTGGAACACCGTGCTTGCCGTCGGGGTGATTGTGGTGCCGATCGTGGGGGGATTGCTGGCGTGGCTACTGATCGGTTGCGCGGTCAGCTTCTACCCCGACGCCTGGAAAGTTTTGAGCGGCGCAGCCCGGCGGGTGTGGCGCCGCGACGCCCTGGTGGCGCTCGTTTTGAGCCTTGCCGCGGGTGCAGGATTGGCGAAGGTCGGCGCCCTGATCACCAGCGCCTTCCATGCTTACGCCCCCATCAAAGATGATCTCTTCCCCGCGATCTTCGCCAGCCTCTGGCCGGCCGCCGGGTTTTTCCTTTCCAGCCTGACCCACACCCTTGTCTATGCCGGACTCATGGGTTTGGCCATTTTCATCGTCCGCGCCGGATGGAAACAACGGGCATGGTGGCTGTGGGCGATGGTGGCGCTGGTGCTGATTTCACTCGGCCCCTCCGAAGCACATTCCCTGGCGGAGTTCGGCGTCGGCTGGTTGCTGAATTTCCTTCCCCTCCTGGCGGCAGCCGGCATCGTGGGGTTCTTTCTGCGCGATAACATTCTGGCCTACCTGATGGTTTTGTTCGGTGTGCAAGTGGCGGAACCGCTGGTGAACTTGTTCGGCCAATCGAATAAGTATTTCATGCAGAACGGCGCGACGCTGGCTCTCCTCGCGGCGGCCGTGCTCTTGTGGATGCTCTGGGCTCCGGACGTGGCGCGAGAGGTAAAGGAGTGAGCTTTCAGTCATCAGTAATCAGTCATGAGTCGTCAGTTATCGGTTGGGGTGTGACCCCCATCGGCGTTAAATTAGGCCGTTGTTACACTTGCGCGTCACTATCCCGCGAAGCGGGATACGGTGAGTAGCCGTAGGTTTTAACCTACGGACACCCAGCCCCCAAAATAAGTCCCGGCCCTGAAGGGGCCGACCCCCGTAAGTCAACCCCGTTGGGGTTGGGAGGTCGCGAGATCCCTCCTGTCCGCAGGTTAAAACCTGCGGCTACTCACGGAAGGCCCCCGCCGGGGCCATCCCCAAATGGCTTAATTTAACGCCTATAGGTGTGACCCCTCATCCGGCGCTTCTTGGGCAAAAGGTCGCTATCAACTGAAAACTGAGAACTGAAGACTGATGACTGAGAACTGATGACTGAAGACTTAATTTCCTCTAAATCAGCTTCTCCGATTCCAGAACCTGGCTCACCTCGTCACGCCACAGCGCGTACTTGAGATGAAAACCGTCATTCATGCATGCGGCGCCCGTCTCCCCGCGCATGTTGATGGCGATCACCGCCACCTGCCCGTCTTTATTCTGCGGGTCGGTCTTCACCATGTGCGTCAACAATTCCACGCAGGCATCCTGAGGCGAAGCCCCCCGCGCCATAAGGTGGACAATCGAAATGCTGGTGCAGTAGTTGGTCATCAGGTCGCCGTCGCCCGTGGCGGAGGCGGCGCCCACGTTGTCGTCAGCATAAACGCCGCAGCCCACCAGCGGTGAATCGCCCACGCGGCCGGGAATCTTGAAGGCCAGGCCGGAGGTTGAGCAGCCGGCCACCACGTGTCCCTTGCCGTCGGTCGCCACCATGCCGATGGTGTCGTGGTTTTCCGGGCTCAGCCAGAACGTCTTGTGCCCGGGATCGGCCTTCCAATCCTGCCACTTTTGCAGGCTTTGGGGAGTAAGCAGCGTTTGGGGTTCAAACCCCATTTTCAGCGCGAAGCGGAACGCTCCCTCGCCGGCGAGCGTGGTGTGACGGGTTTTCTCCATCACCAGGCGCGCCACCGAAATGGGATTCTTGATCATGTGCAGGCTGCAAACCGCCCCGGCGCGATGGCGGGCGCCATCCATGATCGCCGCGTCGAGTTCCACTTCTCCCTCTGCATTCGGCACCCCGCCATAGCCGACGCTCGTTACGGTGGGATCATTTTCCGGCACGTTGATGCCTTTCTCGATGGAGTCCAGTAGCGTCCCGCCGCCTTTAAAGACTTCTGCCGCGCGTTCATTGTCGGCTTTACCCCAGATCCAGGTGGACAGGAACACTGGCCCGGCGCTGGGCGGCAATTGCGCTCTGCCCTCCACGCCCGCGAAGGCCGCCGTTCCCGCTACGGTCTTGATGAAATCGCGTCGATCAATGGAGTTCATGGTTTCTCCTTTTTGCATAGACAACAAACCGTAAACGGCATTCGGGGACGATGCGCCAAGATCGCGACTCCGCACCCTGTATGCCGTCTACGGTATGCCGTCTACCGCCTTCCCCATCCCCCGCCTCCCGGGGTTTCGATTTTCAGCAAACTGCCGGCAGGGACGGTGAAGGCAGCTTTGCCGGGCAATGTGCGCGAGCGCCCCTGCACCCGCAATTGGTTCTTTCCCGGACGCCCCGGCTTGCCGCCCGCCAAGCCGTAGGGGCCGAATCGCCGCCGATCGGAAAGAATATTTCCGCGGACCTCGGCAAGAAACTCGATTTCCCGCACGATGCCTTCGCCCCCGCGGAACTTCCCTTCCCCGCCTGACCCCCGGCGCAGTGAATAACGCCGCACCCGCACCGGGTAGGCGGATTCGAGCGCCTCAATGGGAGTGTTCAGCGAATTCGTCATGTGAGTGTGCACTCCGCTCAGACCATCGGCGGAAGGCCGCGCCCCCATGCCGCCGGCGATGGTTTCATAGTAAGCGAAGGGCTCGCCGGTGCGCGAATCCATGCCCCCGAAAGAAAGATTGTTCATGGTGCCAGAGCTTGCGGCGGGAATTCGCTGAGGTAACGCCTCGGCCAGCGCGCGCAACAACACGTCGACAATGCGCTGCGAGGTTTCAACGTTGCCCGCAGCCACGGCAGCCGGCGGCCGGGCGTTCACCACGCTGCCTTGCGGCGCGCGTACTTCAATGGGAACCATCAGCCCCGCACAGGCGGGCACGTTTTCGCCCAGTAAACAGCGGAAAACGTAAAACACCGCCGAGTAAGTAATGGCAAAAACGGCGTTCACGCACCCGGGGCGTTGCGGCGAGGTGCCTTGAAAATCCACCTCCGCGCGGCCCCCGCAAATTTTGATGGCCACGCGCAAACGCACCGGCTCCGGACTGTGGCCGTCATCGTCAAGAAAATCCTCCGCCGTGTAAGTTCCGGCGGGAATTTCTGCCAGCACCTCTTTCATCAGCCGCGCGGAATATGACTGCAAGGCCGCCAGGTAAAACCCGGTCCGCGCGGTTCCATAACGCTGCAGCAGTTCTTGCAGGCGGCGCTCCCCCAATCGGCAGGCCGCCACCTGGGCCATCAAATCGCCCTCGCGCTCGCGTGGCGTGCGCACGTTGGCAAGAAGGATGGCAAGCACATCGCACTGAATTTTGCCCCCGCGTGCCAGAGCCACGGGCGGGATGCGCAAACCCTCCTGATAGATTTCCTCGCTTAACCCCATGGACGCAGGCTGCCCGCCGCCAATATCGGCGTGGTGAGCGCGATTGGCAACATAGAAAGTGGGCTTGACCCGCGGCGAGGAGGACTTACGAGTCGCAGCCCTAACATGAAGGCCGGCGCTATCGGAATTTACGCCCGCAATTCGCAATGTCCCCATCCCCGTGTCCCGTACCCCGTTTCCCGTGTCCCGTGCCCCGTGTCCCGTATCCCGAGTCCCGAGCCCCGAACTCCACACCGGCATCACCAGCGTCACATCGGGCAGGTGGGTGCCTCCCGCGTAAGGATCGTTCAGCATGGCGATATCGCCGGGGCCAAGTTCCAACGCATCCAAAGCGGCAGCAACGGACATGGGCATCGAACCCAGATGGACGGGCATGTGGTCGCCCATGGCCACCGCGCGGCCCCGCCCATCAAAAACCGCGCAGGAATAATCGCGGCGCTCCTTGATGTTGGGTGAAAACGCCGAGCGGCGCAGGGCGGCGCCCATCTCCTCCGCCGTGGAGTGGAAGAGGTTCTTGAAAATTTCGAGTTCAGCGGCGTCGATGCGCATCAGCAAAAATCACCAGGTTCAAGTGTTCGTCAACCTTGCAAATGAAATCAGGGGGCACCACCGTGGTCGCGCTGTACTCCACAATCACGGCGGGCCCGCGGACGCCAGCGCCGGCAGCAAGCCGCTGGCGATCGTAAACCCCCGTGGGGAACGGCTTCGATTCGAACCATACGGGCTTCGTCTTGATCAGAGCTTCCTGTGCTTGGTGCGCGGGGCCGGGCTTGCGCGTTGGCCAGCGGGACTTGGGCGTGGGAATCACCAGGCGCAGGCGCAGGTTGACGATTTCCAAGGGCCGCTCGGGATAAGCATAGCCATAAGCCTTGGTGTGCTGGCGATGATAACTCTCCCGAAAACCGGGCGTGTAGGGGACGGGCAGTTCATAAGATTGTCCCTGATAGCGCAGGTCCAGGCCGGGCGAGGCGCGGGCCTTGTCCGCATCGAACCCCTCGTTCCGAAGTTCGGAGTAAGCTTCGAGCTCGAGCCGGTGGAAGCGTCGATCGATCTGGCGCAGCAGGGGGCGCACGAGTGAATTTGCGCCCGCAGGTACGGGCAGCAGAACAGACTGGGCCACGTCCCGCACCGCATCGGACAGCAGGATTCCGAGCGCCGAGAAGGCCCCGGGATTCCGGGGAACGATAACCGCCGGCAAACCGATGGCGCGCGCCAGGTCGGCGGCGTGCAGGCCGCCTGCGCCCCCATAGCAGATGAGCGAAAAGTCGCGGGGATCGTAGCCGCGCTCCACGGAAATCACCCGCAGGGCTTTTTCCATGGTGGCGTTCGAAACGGCCACGATGCCGGCCGCCAGCTTGACCGCGGAGGCGAAGCCCGCATGGCGCGCCGGGCCGGCGAGGCATTTCTCAAAACCGTGCGCGGCGGCTGGCGCGTCAAGGGTAAAGGTCCCCCCCAGAAAGTGCTCCGGGTCGAGCCGCCCCAGGATGAGGTTGGCGTCGGTCACAGTCAGCCCTTCACCGCCCCGCCCGTAACAAATGGGGCCGGGGCTCGAGCCCGCGCTTTCCGGGCCCGCGCGCAGCGCGCCGCCCGCATCAATCCGCGCCAGGGAGCCGCCTCCCGCGCCCACCGAATGCACATCGAGCACGGGAACCGCCACCGGCAGACCCGCCAGGGAGGTCTCGTGGGTGGTGCGCGGCGGGCCGTCCAGCAGGCAAACGTCCGTGGAGGTTCCCCCCATGTCGAAACTGATGGCGCGCTCGAGCCCGATTTGCCGCGCGAGCCAAGCGGACGCCACCACGCCGCCCGCCGGCCCGGAAAGGATGGTGCGGACAGGCTGCTCGCTCGCACGCGCTGCCGTGGAAATGCCGCCGTTCGATTGCATCACATAAATGCGTGCGTGAGGTAGGGGCAGGCCATGGCGTGCCCGTACGGCGCCATGGCGTGCCCCTACGGTAAGCATCCGGCTCTCCAGGTTGCGGAGGTAAGTGCCCATTTGCGGGGCGAGATAGGCGTTGATAACCACGGTGGAAAGGCGCTCGAATTCGCGGAACTCCGGCAGAATTTCGTGCGAGATGGAAAGCGGAAGACCCAGGCTTTTGAGCGCCGCCGCCACGCACCGCTCATGCGCGGGGTTGGCGAAGGAGAACAGGAAGCAAAGGGCGATGGAATCCGCCCCGCTCGCATTCACCCGCGATAATAATCGGCGAATTTCCGCAGCGGAAATAGGAAGGAGAATTTTGCCATCGGGCCCGATTCTCTCTTTAACGCCAAATCGCCGGGCGCGCGGGGCAAGCGGCGGCTCGCGCTGCACGTTCAGGTCGTAGAGGCGCGGGCGGGCCTGCCGGCCGATTTCCAGAAGGTCTTCAAAGCCCGCCGTGGTGACCAGCGCCACGCGCGCGCCGCGCCGCTCCAGCAGGCTGTTAGTGCCCACCGTGGTTCCGTGAATGACTTCCAGCCGGGCAAGCGCAGCTTCCCTTCCCTTTCGAACGTCTGACCCTCTCCCGCCCCGGCGAGCGGGAGCTTTATCGCCCGCCAATTGCCGGACGCCTTGAACAATGGCGCTGCTGGCGTCGGCGGGGGTGGAAAAGACCTTGAGGACCTTGACCTCGCCGCCCTCGAGGACCACGCAGTCCGTGAATGTTCCGCCCGTATCTACACCAATGCGCATTGTTTTGACGCCGCACAGTAAGCCGTGGGCGCTCCAATTCCATCTAACGAAGATTGACTATTCTAGCGGAATCGATTGGCTGGTTGGAAGAAACGTAAGGCTCGTGGACCTGGATTGCGTGGGCGGTGGCAGTACCGGTGTAGAGCTGACCTTGAGGTCAGCACCCCCCGGCCTGATGGACGGTTGCACCTCGAGATGCCGGCGTGACGCCCGGCATTGGCTTCGCGTGCCGGCCTCAAGGCCGGCGCTACGGCGATGTGCCATGGCCGTCCCGGCCATGCCGGGGCACGGGCGAGACGCCCGTGGCACTTCTCTGTGCCGGCCTCAAGGCCGGCGCTACGCTCGTGAGCCCCGATGGGGCGGGTTACCGCTTGCGCACCTCCAGTTGGACGGGCGGGGCGACCGAGCTCACCTCGGGGTCGTAATACTCATAGACTCGCGACTGGAAGGTGCGCGCGCGGATGGGGTACTTGGCGCGCAGGCGGAATTTGACGGTGACGGTATCGCCGGGAGCGAACGAATCGAAGTAGAGAATGGCCTGCGTGGCCGTCAGGCTGAACTTCGACAAGTGGCCGCTCTTGCGGCCGGCGCTCTTTTCCTGATAGTCCTGCAAGTCTTCGCTGAGCAGATCGAACCCGGGGGGAATGCCCAGGTCCACCATCACCATGTTGGCGGTCTTGTCCAGATTATTTTTGATCATGGCGGTGGCCGTGGCGATGTCGTCCTGCGCAAGGTGCGTGCGGTCGTAAGCCACATCGATGGAAAGCGCTTCCTCCGCGGGCTTCTCGGTCCACGGCAGGAAATAGCTCCCCACGATCTGGTAGGCAAGCCCGCCTTTTCCCTCGAAGCGGAGTTCGATGGTGTTGACGATTTGCATGGCCCTACGCATTTTTTCTGTTTCTTCAGAGGACTTTTCGCTTTTCACGGCGGGCCGAACAGGGATCGGTCCGGGGGCAGGGACGCTGACCCCCACAATATCCGCGCCCTTGAAGACGAACTGATGCAGCAGATCGTTATTCTCCGGGGTCAGGGTCAAGTTTTTCGACGGGCTTGCCGTTGAGCAGCACCTCCAGCGTGCCCTGGGTGTCGGCCGCGCCTTTTTCCGTGGCGAGCAGCAGCGCCCGCAGCGCCATGATGGTGGCCTGCGTGGTGCCCCAGGTCGCCGCCCGCGTCTTTCTTGGAGGCGATATAGGCGAGCGCCTTGCGCGCCGTGCCTGACGCCTCACCCCACTTGAGCAGCGCTTGCACGGCGAGCCCCGTGGTCTCCACGCTGGCGCTTGCGCCCATGCCGTAGAAGCCGGTTTCCTCGGCGCTCCACCAGGCTTGCTCGTCCTTTTCGGTGCGCGCGTCGAGCAGAAGCTGCATGGCCTGGCGGGTGAAGTCGCGGTCATTTCCCTGTTCGCCGCGTTCTATAGTCGACGGCGAAGTTGGCCACCACCGCCAGCGTGTAGGCGTCCATTTTCGCGTTCATGTGGCTTTCGATAAACTGTTTGGCGCGTTCCACCGCCGCTCCCTGGTATCCCGTGTTCTCCAGCGACCAGGCAAGGTAAGCGGTGATGCGCAGCACGTCGGAGTTGTAGCGGTTGGTGACGCCTTCATTGATAAACGAGGTGTCGGGCTTCCAGCTTCCATCCTCCTGCTGTTGCCCCGCCAGCCACTGCTGCGTACGCTGGATGAGTTTCGGGTCCACGTCGTAGACCTTCGACATGTCGTAGAACTCCATCAAGCCATAGGCGGTCAGAATTTTGTTGGCCGGGGCGCTGCCGAACCAGGAGAATCCGCCTCCGGGAACTTCGAAAGTGAGCAGCCGCTGATAGCCGTTGGCGATGAATCCCTCCGCCTTGGCGTGGACTTCCGGCGTGAGCTTTTTGGTGCGCTTCATGTAATCGAGCGCCAGCACGTTGGGGTAAGTGCTGGAGGAAGTCTGCTCAAAACAGCCGTAGGGCATGCGCAGAAGGCTGTCCATGCCTTCGATCACCTGGCTCAAGCGGGCCGGGATAGAGGCGGACAAAAATCTTGCTGGCGTCGGGAATGGCGTTCGGCGGAAAGCTGACCGCGTGCTGCACGGTGTTTTCCAGGCGGCCGTTGAATACCAGACTCTGCTCGCGCCCATTGGGGATGACTTCAATTTCCCGCACCACGATGTCGGCGCGATTGGCCTGGCCCTGCATGCTGGCCGCGAGCGTCAGCTTGAACTTGCCGATGCGCCGGGCTTCGAAGCGTAAATTGCGACTGCGCCCACGCGGCCGCAATCCACCGCGACGGATTTTTCCGCATCGTCGTTCACCAGGGAGAACCAGTCGTCGGGCTGGAGTTGAGGCTCACCTCGCCGGGCGATCCCGAGTAGTTGTAGATGGCCACCGGAATCGAAACCCGGTCGCCCTGGGTGAGCGTGACCGGCAGATCGAGGTCGACAAAGAAATCCTGAAAGACCTTCAGACTCGAAGTGGAGGTGCCCAGCGCGCCGTGCTGCGTGGATGCGATCATGGCCATGCGCCAGGTGGTGATGGAGTCGGCGATGGGAATGACAATGCTGGCGCGGCCGTCCTTATCGGTGATGATCTCGGGATTGATGTAGAGCGCTTCGGGGAAATAGGAGCGCACATGGGCGGCGGGGCCCTCATCGACCGCCCCCGGAGACGTCATGGTGACCAAACCCCCGATGACGCCGCCCATACCGCCCACAGCTTTGGCTCTGGCCATTCCCAACTGCTGGTGCATTGCCATCCCGCGCCCTGGGGCAGCCATGGGCATGGCGAGCGCGAAATCCCCGCCGCGCGCGAAAACCGGCGGGGCCGCGCCCGTGACTTCCACTGCCTCGGTAACGGCGCCAACATTCAGGGCTACAGACAGCACGGCCCGGTCGCGCGCCTGAACAGCGAACACGCGCGCGGCGATCTTGAAACCCAGCGAGGAGACCTGAACCTGGTATTTGCCGGCCGGAATTCCCGCCAGGTCAAATTGCCCCGCGGCATCGGATTTTGCGTTGCGGGTCTTTCCGCTGGAGACTTCGCGCACCTCCACTTCGGCGTTTGGGACCATTGCGCCCGAGGGATCGGTAACGGTCCCCGTAATCTCTGCCAGCCCGTTGAATGGCCCGCGATCGTGTTCGATTTTAAATTTGATGGTATCCGTACTCCGCTGACGGGTCACTGTCCCGGTGCGAACTTCGATGTAGAGGGTCAGATCATCACCGGTATCGAATTGCCGGTCCGCGCCTGCACTGCGTATGAGGTAATAAGTCTGGCTCCTCCGGTACCAAGGGACGGGTTCCATGCGCAACTCAGTACCCCAGGCATCATGAAGGTCGGGTCCTCCAGCCTTCTCCATCCTGGCGAAGATTTTGGTGAGGTCTCGCCCATCGGAACCTTGTCCATAGCCGCGGCTCATGCCCTCGGCCAGGCGGCGAACCTGCGCGAGGAACCGGTCCTGGTAGCGGCTGGCATACTCCGCCTGCTTCGCCATTGGCAATTCCCTGCCCGACTTCCGTTTCGAACTTGTTGGGATTGACGATTTCCGTGGCTGAAAACAGGGCGCGCGCCGCAAGGTTGCGCTGTTCCGCCTGCGACGACTCAACCGGCTCCACGATCTGCGGCATGCCGATCGAATGAATTTCATAGCGCGGCTTCATTACTTCCTGCTCGAGATAAAAGAAGACCTTGGCAAACCCCGGCTGCTTTTCCGCCAGCGCGAACACCGCTTCATCCACGATTTGCACGCCGAGCGCCGCATTCAACGCCCTGGCCGCGCGAGTTGGTCACGTGAAAGCGGATCTGCAGCCTCGCCGCCCGGCTTGTAATCGGGAGCATCCGCAACTGTCTCAATCTTCAATTCCTCCGCCGGCTGCACAAAGATCAGTCGATGATCCCCCACGGGGCGCGCGTCCCTGCCGAAAAGGTAGGCGTTGATGTCCACCGTTCCCGCAAGCTCCGGCGTGGCGGTGAGGGTCAACTCCGCCTGGCCGTTTTCGATGTCCAGGTCGCGGGTCAGCACCGTTTGCCCTTCCTTCACAATGTCCACGTAGGCGGCGCCACGCGCCTTGGTGGAAAAGACCTGAAGCTCGATGCGCTCACCGGCGCGGTAGACGGCGCGTTCCGTGCGCAGCAGAATCTGGTCTTCGCCGGGGCGGGTGGCAAGTTGAATATGGGTTGAGGCATGGTTTCCGTCCTGATCGGCCGCCTCAATGTCCAGCGTCTTCGTTGCCCGCACCTGATTTGACACGCGCAACGGCAATTCCGCCCTCGTCGGTGGCGACGCTGTTGCTCGGCATTCCCGGCGGCGTGAATGGTCACCTGGGATTTCGCGGGAGTTCCGTCAGGATAGGAAGTCAGGACAAACACCTGGTTCTCCAGATTGGGAGCCAGCGTTCCGCCCTCGGGGATTGCCGTGATCAGCAGCGGCGAGGCGCTGACGATAATCGGCTCGCCGCGCGTCTCCGCATGACCGGCGGAGTCTTTTACCGTGGCCTCAATCAGCACGCGCGCGGCGCCCTGGCTGAGTGGGCGTCCGGCAAAGTAATCCGGCAGGGTGAGATCAAAATGATAAGAGCCGTCCGGATCCGTCTTCCCCTGGGTGGACGCCACTTCCGCCACGGCGACATCCATCGCGGAAGCTTTGATGGCGATTTCGGCGCCCTCCACCGGCTTGCCGAAAAAGTAATTGGCGCGCACTGTGCCGGTGACGTGATCTCCCGGCCGGTAGCCATGCTTCTGCTTCTTGCCGTGCGCGCTGAATTCCACGGCCACCTTGAATTTGGGCAGGACGTAGCGTTCCACGTTGAGGGCGATTTCCGCCGTATTTACGGGCGCGTCGTCTCCGCCGGGCTTCTCCATCAGGGCGCGCAGGTGGTACGTGCCGAGGTTCACCTCATCGGCGAGGGCAAATTCTGCCGAGGCCACTCCGAACGCATCGGTCTCCGTGGCTTTCTTGAAGACCTTGTTGCCGCGCGAATCCTCGATTTCGAAAGTCAGCTTGCGGCTCGCGGCCGCCCGGTGGTCAGAGCGGTCAAGCGCCAGGGCGCGCACGTGAATGGTTTGGCCCGGCTGGTAGATGGGCTTCTCAGTGGTCAAGAGAATCGAAATCTTGTCTTCCAGGCGCACCGTTTGCGTGTACTCGGTGGAACCGATGGGAGTATCCACCACATAGCGCACGGACTGGCTGCCCTCGAGGCCGGCCGGGAAGCGGAACTGCGCCTCGGCGGTTCCTCTCCGGTTCATCGGGCCGGCAAAGAGCAATTGGGATTTCCCGTCGCCGGACGCGATTTCAATCCGCAGCGAACTGCGGCCGGCAATGACTTCATTATTCGAATCGGTAACGATCACGCGCACCGCCGCGACGCCACCCGCAAGGTAGGATTGCTGCCCCAAAATGTGGATGACCGGCGTGCGCAGAATCTGCGAGATGGATTCCGTGCCCTCGAGCGCCGCGGTTGTCTGATCGTCATAGGCGAAGCGATATCGAACCCGCTGCCACACCAGATCGTCAAGCGGCAGAGGCTTCTCCAGCTTGATTGTGGCTTGCCAGCGGCCCGTTCCCTCCGCCACATTTTCGTGGCGCTCCGTGCGCCCCAACACGGCGTCATCCGGATCCAGGACTTCCATCGTCAACTGCCCGGCTCCCGCGTGCGTGGCGTGGTAGGGAATGGTCAGGTTCAGTAATCCCTGCGAATAGGTGGCGGAGGAGGAAGGTGTGCGGTTGGACGCCTGGAAGGCTCGCCGCCCGAAAAACGCGGTGAGGACTAGAAATACCGTGAGGATGAAAAGGAAGAATTTCGCGGGGTGATGGTGTTGCTGAACGTTGTTCATGAGGGGCTCCGTAGAGATGTATTGTTGACACCCTTTACCGCTCTGGTTCAAATAAGAGAACGAACCGTGCACCCGTTCTTGCACTCTATCTGGTGGTAGGGCGGTTGATGTGGAGGTGGCGGAATTTATCCCGATCCCATCGGGACGCCGCCATGTGGTCCGTCAGTTGACGGATAAACCCGCCACTACAAGTTGATGCCACTCGCTTGAGATGCATCGACACGGTGCGAGGAGGCCTCCACGCTCCGATAGACACCTCAAATTGTGGGGCCGTTCCAAATCATTTGCGGCGGTGGCCTGACGACCTTTCCTGGCCGATGGCGCGTCGAATATGTCTCTACTTCACACTTGACACACCCCAAATTTATGATAGACTACTTGGTGAGCTAGCGTGGGCCGGATTATCGGCAAGGCCGCCAGCCTCGGGAAGCGGAGAGCCTGAATTTGCTGATGAAATCCAAACGCAGGAACGACAAATGGAGGCTATTGACCTGAAATTTAAAGTAATAGATGAACGTTTGCGACGATGTAACAGAAAATACACAGGTTATTCGTATATACTGAAAATGGTAAAAAACCATCTTATTGAATTTAAGGGCTTTGAGCGAACCGCTGGCGATGCAAAAAACGAAAAAACAAAAAAATTGAAGTTTGTTTTGTTAACTTATTGAAAATAAAAGGCAACTTGTCGGACAATGGGTCACTTTTACAATTTTGACACGATGTATATGAAAACAAAGCACCTATAGGCTTCCCCTATCTCCCTGAAAAAGCAAATGGTTAACGAAAATCAGGGCATTTTGTAAGCAAAATTCGCGCATTTTTCACCTTTTGCGGCCCCCCTATCCGATCCCCCGACCCGCCGCCCCAAAGCCGTAGTTTTTCGATTTCTCAGCAAACGTTTTCGACGTGCCAACAGCCTAGGGCTGCCGTACGCCCAGGGGAAGCAAGGCATGGGGAGCAAGGGTGAGGTCGGCGCGCTCACCCGCGAGGAGTTTGTAGTAACCGGCAGCGGCGATCATCGCCGCGTTGTCGGTGGAGAGCGCGGGGGACGGAAAGAAGACGTGAAATCCCTTCCCCCTTTCCGCGAATCGCTGGCGAAGCAGGGAATTGCACGCTACGCCTCCGGTGACGAAGATGTTGTCAACGCGCGCGTCTTCGGCGGCGGCGAGCGTGCGCTCCACCAAATCCTGAACCACCGCGTACTGAAAGCTCGCCGCGAGGTCAAGCGTCGCCTGCGAACAACGGCCGCGCAATTCCTCAAGGGTGGGGCGCTCAACGGTCTTGCGCCAGGCGCGACGCTCCTCGGCCTCCCGCGCGAGTGCCGTGTCCCGCACCCGGTAGAGCACCGCAGTCTTCAATCCGGAAAAACTGAAGTCAAACGGATTGCCCTTCATCTTAATATGGCCAAAATCGACGGCGTGCGAATCGCCGAAGCGGGAAAGCTTGTCAATGATCGGCCCGCCGGGATATCCCAGGGCGAGGAGTCGCGCGACCTTATCAAAAGCCTCGCCGGCAGCGTCGTCGCGCGAGTGGCCGAGCGGGGTGTAGGCAAATGGCTGATGGGGCGGCTGCGCGCCGGGTGCAACCAGGAACAAGGTGGTGTGCCCCCCGGAGACCACGAGGGCAACGGCCGGAACGCGCGCTTCCGGAAGAGGCTTGCCGGCGGCGCGATCCATTTTGTTTTCCAGCAGCACGGCGTGAATGTGGCCTTCCAGGTGATTGACGCCCACCAGGGGCTTGTGCAAGGCGAGCGCCAGGGCTTTGCCGTAAACCAGTCCCACCATCAGCGAGCCGATCAAGCCCGGGCCCTCGGTGACGGCGATCGCATATACATCGCCAAGGGTCACGCCGGCCTTGCGGCAGGCCTCTTCCACCACCGGCTCAATGGCGCGCAGGTGTTCCCGCGAGGCGAGTTCAGGAACCACGCCTCCGTATTTTTCATGCATCAGGATTTGCGAGGCCACCGCGCTCGAACAAATCCGCTCGCCGTCAGCCACCACGGCTGCCGCGGTCTCATCACAACTCGATTCAATGCCCAAAACCAGCATCACATTGACGATTGTCGATTGTTGATTGACGATTGTCAATTGCCGACGAATGATTATCGATGAGAAGTGGTGGATTATGGGTGTGCTGCCACCCGGCAACCGTCAATGGCCAATCCGCATTCTTAAATCGGCAATCGAAAATCGTTAATCGGCAATTCTCGGTCGGCAAATCTTTGACGAGGCAGGAAACGAGGGATAAACTGGACAGCGCGTGGACGATTTCATCCTGTTGAATGCACAGGTCGAGCGAGGAAACATGCGAATCCGCAAGGCGGTATTACCGGTGGCAGGGCTGGGCACACGATTCCTGCCAGCGACCAAAGCTCAGCCCAAAGAAATGTTGCCGATCGTCGACAAGCCGCTGGTGCAGTATGCGGTTGAGGAGGTCTCTGCTTCCGGCATCCCCATGGTGGTATTCGTGACGGGGCGTGGCAAGCAGGCCATCGAAAACCACTTCGATCTGTCGGCGGAGCTGGAGCAGGAGTTGGCAGGGAGGGGGAAGGAGAAGCTTCGCCGCGAGCTGCAAAGGATTTCCGGCATGCTGCGCTTTGCTTACGTGCGCCAGCCGACTCCCAAAGGCTTAGGGGATGCCATCCTGACGGCGCGCGACCTGGTGGAGGATGAACCCTTTGCGGTGCTGCTTTCCGACGACATTATTGTGAACGAGGTTCCCTGCCTGAAGCAGATGCTGAAGATTTATGAACGCTTTGGGCACAGCGTCATCGCCATTCAGCGCGTTCCTCGAAAATCGGTTTCCAGTTACGGGATCATTGGCGGGCGCCTGGTGCAGGATCACGAGAGCCCGGGGCGGCTTTACCAGATTCAGGACATGATCGAGAAACCGTCCCCTTCCCAAGCCCCCTCGAACCTGGCAGTGATCGGGCGTTATATCCTGACTCCGTCAATTTGGAAAGCCCTGGCCAGCGTGGTTCCCGGCGCGGGTGGAGAAATCCAACTCACCGATGGTCTGCGGCGGCTCCTCGCCACGGAACCCGTTTACGGCTATGTCTTCGAAGGCAAGCGATACGACGCGGGGGATAAACTGGGCTTTCTGCAAGCCACCGTGGAACTTGCGCTGAAGCGGCCTGATCTGGGCAAAGCCTTTCGGCGCTATCTTCAGTCATTACATCTTTAGGTATTAGAAGCCTGGCACCTGATACCTGGCACCCGGTTCTCACTCCTTGCTGGGGCTGGTCTTGGCAGGTTCGCTTGGCTTGCTGGATTCCTTGGCCTCGGATTTCCCTTCTGACTTTGTCTCGGCCTTTGCCTCCGCCTTTTCCTTCTTGTCCGAGGATGAGGAAGAATCGCCTGACGAATCGCTGGTGGGAGCGGGCGACTTTTTCGCGTAATCGTTGATGTACCAACCCGATCCCTTGAACCGGATGGCCGGCGACGAAAGCAGTTGTTCGAGTTTCCCTCCGCAGCTTTCACACTTCGTCAGAGGCGGATCAGAGAATTTGCGGATTTTCTCCATCCTTCGCCCGCATTTCTTGCACTCATACTCGTAGAGCGGCAAACAAGCCTCCTGGTTGATGAAAAGATAGAGGCAATTATAGCCTCCCGCCGCGCAACCGTCAAAAGCGGGACACGGGATACGGGACACGGGACTCGGGACTCGGGGCTCGGGAAACGGCAGCCGACGGACGTAATGCATAATGCGGAATACGGAGCGTGGAACTCGTACCACTCGAGTCGATAGCGGGGCAGAACAGCCACATCACGACCCTGCACCCCGTGTCCCTTGTCCCGTATCCGGTGTCCCGAGCCCCGAGTCCCGAATCCCGAGTCCCGAGTCCCGAGTCCCGTATCCCGTGTTCAACTTCCACGCCACCTGCGAGAGAACTCCGCCCAGGACTCGAACGTCGTTGCAGGTAAGGTTCAAATCCAGCAGAGTGCGGCGGAGCTTCATCAACATGGCTGCCCGGCTCTTGGGATGGAAATAACCGCAGGCATCCAGGATGCGCACCGCGTTCTCGAATATGTGATGGAGCGCCTGCTGGTTGGCAGGTTCCGATCGATGTGCAGTGACCGCCGGGGTGCGCACAGGAACAACGCCGGCGCGGGTCAATTCATACGCGCAGACCGCCACCGCCTGCCCCAGGTTCATGGAAGGACAGTCCGGCGTCGTGGGAATGCGCACCAGCACATGGCAGAGGCTCATGTCTTGGTTGGAAAGTCCGGTCTTTTCCGAGCCGAAAAGCATAACGGCCTGTCCGCGGGATTTTCGACGGCGCAGCCAGGCGGCCAGTTTGGGAAGCGTCAGGATCTCGCGGCCGAGATTGCGCCGGGAACCGGTGGTGGTGCCGACCACCAGCGTGGCATCCGACAAGATTTCCGCGAGCGATGACACCGAGCGCGCCGAGGCGATCACCGGGTCCGCACCCACTGCCGAGGTGCGTGCTTCTTCCCACGTCGGTGCAAAGGGAGCGACGACGGCCATTTCCAACAGGCCAAAATTTGCCAGCGCCCGCGCTGCCGCTCCGATATTCAAAGGATTGCGGGGACGCACCAGCACCATACGCCAATTCAATTCGAGACGCTTCATGGAAGGAATTGTAGCAGCAAGAGGCGGCAGGGGGTAACTGCCGCTCCCCCGGCAATGCCACTCCACCGGCTGCGCTTACTTGCTGGGAGGAGGGGCAGGTGTGGTGGTTTGTTCCTTCTGTTTATCTATCGATTCCACCGTCAGGATGCGCACACCCGACTTGAACTGTTTATAGTCGGTGTAACGGATAATTTCCTTCATGTGGACGGGCGGGCCATTGGAAAAGTAGAGGGTGTCGTCACCCATGGTGTAAGTGGGAAACCAGAACTTACCATCCACCTGCTCACGCCATGTCGAAAAGCGCGGGAACAGATTCTCCTGCCCATGGTGGGTCTTATCCTGAGGAACCTGTTTCCCTTCGCTCTTGACAATCTGCAAGTCCCGGTCGTCAACCCAGACAATACCCTGGAAATATTGCCGGTTCTTCTGAATTTCCTTGGGCCGGATGGAGAACACGTACGCGGTAATCTGGTCCACTTTGACGTGGCCCAGGTATTTGATGTCGTAATCCGGCAGTTCGTCGGTGGTCAGGACAAAGGGGGTGATGTTGCGAAAGCCTTCCAGGTCTTCCTTGGTGACAATCAGATTCTTGAGCGTATTCAGGGGCGCATAGGTGACTTTTTCGATGCGCTTGCCGGAGTCGTCATATAGGATGTCCCATTCCTGTTCATAGGTTCCCATGATTTCGTTGTCGGCGCCCAGTTCCTCAACCTTGTTGATCTGGTGATAAGTGTAGTTGTTGCGGGCCTCGCGAAAGATCTTCTCTTTAGCGGCAAACTCCGAGATGATGTGCTGGATTCCCTGCGCGTCGGGATCCTTCAAGCCGGGAGCGCTCGCTGTTGGCGGGGTCTCCGGGGAGGATTCCTTCTTTGCAGCTTCATGCATAACCGGCTCAGAGGATGGGTTCATGCTGGGCGGGGCGGGGGCAGGAGAGGGAGGAGCAGGGGCCGCCTCCGTGGTAGCGGACGCGCGAGTGTGCAGAACGGGCTCTGAGGATGACGATTCACTAACCGGCGACGCGGGGGCAGGCGCAGGGGCAGGCGCGGGGGCAGGTGGAGGCACCGCTGCGCGGGGTTCCGGGGCATCCGGAGCGTTGGGTTTGCCCTCGGGGGAAGGCTCCGGCGCGGCAGGCGGAGTGGGATTGGTCACGGCCGGGGGCGATGGGGCAGGTGATGGTGCGGTGGGTTTGGCCGCAGGCTTATTTCCCGCCTTTTGCATAGCATCGATTAAATCATCGCTGGCGCCCTGGTTATGAAAAGTCCTGGCCAGGTCCGGGGTCATCTGGAAGTCCACGCCGCGCTGCTCGACCATCTGAATAATCTTGGCGCTGGGTGAGCTCCCCAACAGGAGCAGGGTGATGTCATCCTTGGTCAGCGGCTGGTCCGCCGGGGCTGCGGCCAGGCCGACCCAGCCGGCCAGCACCAGCAGGGCGGCTGCCATCAGGATTTTCTTGCCAAGGTTGGAATTTGATTTCATCGCCGAGTCCCCGTTATGGTTCGCGCTTGCCCGCCCTCGGGAAGCATCATTATGAGTAGAGGCTTTTTTGTCGCCAAAAGTTGTATGCCCGGCCCGTCCGCGCGGGCTGGAAATCCCTGCCAATCCTGGTCATCTGAGCTAAACTGAAGAACTTGCGGCCGCGACGGAGTCGAGTCCGGGCGCCGGGAAGTTAAGCCGTTCAGTGGGATAACCGAGTTCCACCCAGCCGTCCAATCCCCCCAAAAGGGGCAAGACCTCGTGGTAGCCTTTCTCGATGAGTAACCGCGCCATCCTGGCGCTGGTGGCCTCGTTCGGTCAAGTACAGTACATCACCACCGGGCGGCCGGACGGGATCTCCGCGTGGCGCTCCTCGAAATCCTCCGGCGGAATCCAGATGGCGCCGGGAACCTTAATGCCACCCTCATAGTAGCTGAGGTCGGAGCGCAGGTCGACAATAACAATGGAGTCGCCGCGCTCCAGGCGCTCCTTGAGTTCGGGTGGGGAGATGCGCGAGCGCTCCAGCAGGCCGTAGAATTGCCGCCGCTGGACCCACTTGAGCAGGAGCCAGCCACCCAAAAGCACCGCCAGAATGAGCACGCCGGTCCGCCCGAACGCGGCAAGCCACTCCAGGGTCCACTCCACTTGACTTCGAAATGCCTGACCCAGAGCCATCGCCGAGCCCGCCCATAAGCTGATCCCGGCAAAATCCGCGGCGATAAACCGCAGGGGCGTGACTTTCAGCATCCCCGCGAGCGGCGCGGCGACGGCGCTTAATCCCGGCACGAACCTGGCCACGAAGAGGGATTTTATCCCGTATCGATGGAAGAGGCGCTCAGTGCGAAGGACGCAGGAGTCCGGAGAAAGAGAGAAGGAACAGAGCCTACGCAGAACCGGCCGGCCGCGCGACCGGCCCAGTTGGTACCAGACGCCATCGCCCGTCATCGCGGCAGCAGCACATGTGATGAAAATCATGGGCAGGCGGAGGTGCAGCGGGGCCGCCAAAGCCGCCGCCACCAGAATCACCGGGTAGCTGGGCACAGGAAGGCCCAGGCTTTCCGCAAATACCGCAAGGAAAATAAAGGAGAAGCCGTATTGGTGGAGGACGTGAACCATCGGAGCGCCCGCCCGGGGTTATCTTTGCAGATATGAAATTGGAGAATGTGCCCTGACCGCCCCCCGGCGCCCGAAAACTGCGCTGAGGACACGACCCTTCTCAATAGCACTTTTTCCGCAGTAGAGCCCTGATTTGATTGTAGCTGCCCTTGAGGGCGGCACGTGCCGGGCTCAACCCGGCGCTACAAATGCACTTGCCGGGCTCAAGCCCTGGGCAACAGTCAGATTAGGACACTAGCCTTCCGGCAGCGGAAAGGAGGCCGCCATCCTCCCGCGAAGAATCCGTGGTCTAAATGATGGGGTTATTAATCTTTTGGCCCATCGCCGCTTACCGCGCGCGCCGTTTGTTCTTCAGGCGCATCTGGCGCAGCTTGCGGGGATTTCTCTTGGGCTTGGAAATTGCAAATGTCACCGTTCCCACTCGGCGGACTGTCCATTCCTTGCTTGTGGGCGTGCTATTCTCTGTATCCATAGATTCGTTTCCGACCCTCCCGACCCGTCACACCGATTATAGCGGATATTTCAATTTCCTGCTGAGAGGAACCGCCGGCAAGTGACCCCTCATCCGGCCTCGTCCCTCGGCCACCTTCTCCCCAGGGGAGAAGGGAAAGCATTCCCTACCCTCTCCCGTGGGGAGAGGGTGTCCCGATTCATCGGGACGGGTGAGGGGTCAGTTCATCGATCTTGGTTGCGGCTCTGCTACGCTGCGCCGTTGTCAATTGCCGGCGACCATTGAGGTGACCGTGATGGTGTCGCCCTTGAGCGTACCCGTAACCTTCACCTTGGCGCCCGCAAACTGCTCCGGGGTCTTCTGGTCGCTGAGTTGATAGATCTTCCCGCCCGGACCGATGAGGATATACTTGGCCCCTTCTTTTTTGACGCAATCGAGCGTGCAATCCTTGTCGCTCTCGCCGGGCATCATATGTTTGGCGCCACACATGGAATCGCCGATGCTGCCCACAAAAGTTTTGGCGGAGTCATTACCCGGCGCCGCAAAGCTGAGGCCGGCGGCCAGAACCAATCCCAAAATGGAGAAGGTGAACCACTTCATGCCAACCTCCGCAAAGTTCCAACAGTCGACAGTCTACCCGCTCCAGCATTGGGCAGTCCTGGTTGTTGACGGGTCGAGAACTTAACTCGTCTTCTGCGCCACGCTCTTAACGGTGATCGTGGTGCCCTTAATTTTCCCGGTCACCTGGACTTCTTTGCCGCCGAGTCCCTTGAACTTATCCTGCCCGTCCAGTTGGTAGACTCTTCCCTCCGAAACCAGGACGTAAGACGCGCCACTGGAAACGCAATGTTCGACGCAACCCGCGTTTCCCGGGGTCGAGTGTTTCGCCCCGCACATCGAGTCACTCACCACCCCGCTGATGGTCACGGATTTCGCGAAGGAGAGACTGCCAAACACCAGGACCGCAAAGAGCAACAGCGCCATCTTTTTCATCTGCATTCCTCCTCGGGGGGTCGCTTAAGTTAACAGGACATCATTACCCAAAGCGCCTTGCGAATCTGCCCATGCTCTCCCCACCTTCCGGGCGAAAGTGTGGACAGCAGGGTTCCAGCCGCGCAACGCCTTTCGACAGCCCTTCGCCACCCCTACCATTGATTATCTTAATCTTAATAGCTGAGATTAGGCAAGTTGCTCGATGCGGGGATAGTGTCCTGGCTCGACTGTAGCGCCGACCTTGCGGGCAGTACAGAAACGTGACACGGGCGTCCCGCCCGTGCCGCAGGCATGGCCAGGATGGCCATGGCACAACGTAGCGCCGGGTTAACCGACCAGGGGGTTAACCGCGCGGGTTTTGGTGAAACGGCTGAAGTCCCGATCGGCTGTCCAAAGCTCCTGGACTCCGTGCAGCTCGCACAGCGCGGCGACCCGAGCGTCATGCACGGCGGGTCCTGCGACACGGCTGGCCTTGAGCGTGGCACGCAGTTCCGGCCAGTAGCCGGGAGTCTCTGCCAGCAGCACCAAGCTGGGAGACTCGAGCCAAGCCTCCATCTGAGTCAAGGCGACCTCCAAAGGGCTGGGGGGAAGGTAAATTCGCGGGTGGGTTACAATGGCCAGAAATTCATGCAGGCACGGCCAGGGAATGGCCCATGCCGCGCGGCCTTCGGCGAGTTCGGCAAGGCGCTTGCTGGCCGCCTCGTGCCACGGCGAATCCTCGCGGTGAGCATAAACCAGGATGTTGGTGTCTACCGCGATCAAGCGCCGCGCCCCTCGTAAATCGTGTCGCGAATCTCGCGCCACTCCGCGCCGGCCATCTGGGGTTGAAGACCCTTGCCCCGGAAGGAAGCCTTGCGCAACTTGAACACCTTGGCCCGCTTGTGCTCGGCCACGATCCGGCGAAGTCCCTCTTCCACCAAGGCCCTCACCGTCGTGCGCTCCCGCATGGCAAGCTGCTTGGTTTGCTCGAGTAAAGAATCGGGAATCTCTACAGTTGTCTTCATATGGAGAAATGTATCATACAATACATCGATATGGCAAACGGGAGGCGCGTCGCTGCATTCGCTTGCAGCATGAAAAATGTAGAAACTCCAGGTGCCGGGCTAAGCCCGATGCTACGCCGCAAACCAGGACACTACCGATGGGGGGGCCTACTTCTGTTCCTCGCCGGCCTGCTTGATTTTATTGATTTGCTTCTGGAGTTCGGGAGAAAGTGGCGCCGGCTCGCCGGTGGGCGCCGTGCCGGGAGAGATCAATTGCGCGAAGGTTTCCTGGAGCCACTTTTGCATCCTAGCCGCGTCGTCGTAAACTGCCGAAAGCGGACGCCCACGAAGCTTGGAACCTGCTTGCACGGCGAGCACCGCGAATCCCCGCCGGTTTTGCCAAATCATACTGCCAGATTGGCTCCACAGGCGCAGATCGACCGTGGTCGCCCACACCCATCCCTTCCCTCCCCCCCAAGGGGAGCCGAGGAAGGATTTGTGCGGCTCGACGGACTCCTTCATGTCATCCCAGGTGGCCATGAAACTCTTCATGTTGGCTCTGACTTTGACAATCCTGACTACCAACACGGCGTCGGAGTGGGTTCGATTCGCCACCGCCACGGCCAGCGCGCCTTGCGCTTCAATGTAATCTTCCGGAGTGAAATCGCCGGAACTGGGGTCAAGCGCGTCGAGCGACGGGGATGATTCCCTGATGCCGGCGGCTACTTCCCGCGCCAGGTCGGACGGACCCACAAACCATCCCGTGTTATTCGTGAGGTACGTGGAAATCGCGCTGAACAGCCCGTCGGTATCCTCCACGCCCTCCGCTTGCGGCAGGATGATGATGCGCTTGATGCTTCCCACAATCGGCGAAGTGGGAATGGACTTTACCTCGTTGATGATGATGATGTCTTGCAGGTGATTCACGCCGCCTTCCGTGGTGTACCAGATCCGCACGGGCGCGGCGACGGGAATCTGCCCAGTCAAGTCCTTGCCCGTGCGGATCAGCACCACCTGGTTCCGCTGATCGAGCACCGTAATGCTGTCCGCTTCGATGACCGACACGTAACCTTCCAGCATGGCGCCGGTGTGCTGCGTCTCCTGGGCGGCGGCGGTTCTTGATCCCCATCCGCAGATTGCACAGATTCCGCAGATTATAAGAAAAAGGCTGAAAGAGTGGAGTCGCGGGACCCGGATGTCTGAAGAGTAAGCGCGAGGTAGGGTTGTAATACGAGCAGAGGGGGGGGATGCCTGCCGTCCATTGAGTTCGCAATTCCCCCCATCCCGTGTTGTCTCTGTTTTCATTTCGAAAATCTGTGTAATCAGCGTAATCTGTGGAACCCCGAGGTTACTTAATTTCAATGACGTATTTGCCCAGGGCGATTTTTACCGGCCCGTCTTTGGTGGCATTCACGGTGAGCGGGGTGGGTTGCTTGATGTTCTCGTCGTGCTTGGCCGCGCATTCCCCCAGCTTTTCGCCGGCCTGGTTGTAAATCCTGAAGGTGGCGTCAGCGGTGCTGGGCGGGGCGGGGCGGTCCAGCCCAAAACCGTAGCTGCCCACTCCGAGATCGGCGCCACAGACCGAGATCTTGGTTTCCGTAATCACCATCCCCGTGTACTTCTGCTTGATTTGCGAACTGTATCCCGCGGTGTTGATGTTGGCCACCACCAGGCGGGCGCCGTGGGCGTTCTTCAGGAGAACCGCATCCCGTTTTTCGACGGGGATGCGGTTTCCCTCAAGGTAAAAGTCATTCGGCACCGCACGGACCACCGCCTGGCCCGTCACCACTTCAAATCCGCCCTGGGCGCGCACCGTGCCGGGCCAAATCGCCGCGAGGCAAGCCATTACAATGAAACCGACCACCAATGGAATTCTTTTCATGGGTTTCCTCCCCCTGAGTGCAGTATGGATGCGCTGAGATGACTTAACGCCATTCAGGCAGGCGTAGTCTATCATGAATGGCGGCGTCGCCCATAACAAAGGTGCGGCCAGCGATTGATTCATTTTGAAAATCACCTCTCTTGCTTCGTCCCCCGCAGTGTGGAAGAATCAGGCCATGAAGGTCTGCACCAAATGTGGCCGAAAGGAAGAAAATGAAAAGGTGGAATGGTGTCCTGGTTGCCGAGGCAGGTTGATTCATTTCCATTACCATCCTCCCGGGCCGAAGCGCATCATCCCAGTTTATATGACACATAGCAGTCATTTAACATGCAGCAGAGAAGGACGACTCTTAGCCGAAGAGGAGCCCGCTTCAACCAACGAACCGCAACCACTCCACAAGAAATAACAAAGAACATTTCTCACCTCGCCGTGCACAATTTGAGGGGCACAATGAGCGCAGCGGAAAGGGGTTGCTTTACGATCGGTGCGGGCGGTACGATGCGCGGTCAGCGGCCCCGCGCACGAGCAAGGGCGCGCCTACCCGGGAGGGAAGCATGACCCACAAAGAACGCCTTTTAACCGCCATCAATCACGAGGAGCCTGACCGCGTTCCCATCTGCGCGTGGTACACGCCGGAGGCGGAGCGCACCGTGCTGCGCCACCTTGGGGTGGAATCCACCCAAACCGAGACTTACAAATCAGCGGGCGGGCCACTCCCCATTTTGATGGACCACGACTTCCTGATCTCCTGGGTGGGGCCGTGCACCGGTTTCTATGCCGACCCCGCCGAAGAGTACACGGACGAATGGGGCATCGGCTGGAAATGGTTCAAGTTCGCGGACACAGGTTCCTACACGGAGATGGTGCGGCACCCGCTTGCCGACCTCGTTGACCCGGCGGAATTCACCATGCCCGACTTTACCCGCGAGGACCGCTATACCGGCGCCTGCCGGCTGGTGGCTGAATACGGCAAAGAGTACGGCATCATGGGCGGGTGCGCGTGCACGCTGCTGGAGCTGGCGTGGTATCTGCGCGGGATGGAAAAAGTCATGGAGGACATGGCGAACAACAAGGATTTCATGCACGCCTATCTGGACCGGCTGATGACCTGGATTGACGAAGCCGGGGCGCGCATGGTCGGCCTGGGCGTGGATGTGATCTGGATTGGCGACGATTTCGGCATGCAGGACGGGATGATCATCTCACCCCAGCTCTTTCGCGAGTTCTTCAAGCCGCGCTACGCCTACCTTTTCTCCAAATGGAAAACGCTCAACCCTAACGTGAAGATTGCGTTTCACTCCGATGGCAACATTTTCCCCATCATTCCCGATCTCATCGAAGTCGGGCTCGATATCCTCAACCCGGTGCAGCCCAAATCCATGGATCCGGCCAAGGTCAAGAAAATGTACGGCGACAAGCTCACCTTCTGGGGAACGGTGGATATTCAGGAGGTCATGCCCTTTGGCACGCCCGAAGATGTGGCCAACGAGGTGAAACTGCGCCTGCGAACGGTGGGCAAGGGCGGCGGGTTCATCATCTCCCCCGCCCACAATATCCAGTCGCAAGTGCCGCTGGAAAATATCCTGGCCTTCTACGAGACGGCGAAGAAGTTTGGGCGGTATCCGCTGAACGGCTTCTGATGGAGTGGGTAAAATCATGAGCGGTTCTGAAGCCCGCGTTGGGGGCGCCGTTATTTCTCAAGCCCGCGTAGCGGGCGCTGTCATGTAGCCCACGGCGAAGCCGTGGGACAAAGACGGAATTAATAAATCTTCAAATCCCCAAAGCCCGCGTAGCGGGCGTCGTCATGTAGCCCATGGCGAAGCCGTGGGACAAAGACGGAATTAATAAATCTTCAAATCCCCAAAGCCCGCGTAGCGGGCGTCGTCATGTAGCCCATGGCGAAGCCGTGGGACAAAGACGGCATTCATAGATTTCCCCGCGAGCCCCGTCAGGGGCGATGTCCGGGACTTCGTCAGGCAAAAACATAACGAGGGTCGTAATCGACGCCCTGCTTCTTCAGAAAAGCGATCAATTCCTCTTGAAAACTGACCTTGCGATGGTGCTCTTCCTGATTACCGATGTAGCGCTTCACTTGCTCAACGTGTGATTTGCTGACACTAAACGCCGCATAGCCGGTTTGCCAGCCGAAAAAGCGCCGGTCCGGCCACCGGTCCTTGACCCAACCGGAAGAATGGGACTTGATTTTTTCCATGAGGGCGGCGATAGAGAGCGTCCTTGGCTGAACAAAAAGCATGTGGATATGATCGCGAGGGCCATTCACGAGCAGCGACTGGCCTCCCAACTCATTTATCGTGCCTCCCAAATAGGCAAAGGTTTCCTCCCGGATTTCGGGGATGAGCCAGGGTTGGCGGTCCTTGGTGCTAAAGAGCGCGTGAATCAAAATGTTGGTGTAGGTGTGAGCCATAAAGGCCTCCTTTGAATCGGGCCGGACGCCGCCCCTCCGGGGCTCCAGAGGAAATTTACCTGGGGTACCGTTTACCCACGGCTGCGCCGTGGGCTACATGACCGCGCCCGCTACGCGGGCTTGAATAATGACAGCGCCCGCGGCGGAGGCTTTTAGTTCGGAAGCCCCCCGAGTTTCAGGACGACGGTGTTTCTCTCGTCGGAGGCGATGATGCGGTAGAATTTCTTAAGCTGGGGCACTTGCGCCAGGGGCACGCTGAGTTGTTTCACTTCAAACGTGCGGCGATAGCGAAGCACATTTCCCACGACTTCCGTCTTGGCGTGATAGCTGGCAAAGCCAAAATCTGCGTCCACCGCGGGGGGCAGATCATCCACCACGTAGCGGGGCGGCAGGGTGATCACGAATTCATCGGTGTCCTGCTCGGGCCCATCGAATTCCACAGGGTAACGGCGGGGCTCGGAGGTTTCCAGCAACCCACGGGATTTGCTCCCCAGCACCCGTGGCCGCACCAGCAGCAGGTCCCCCGCAAACTTGGCATATTTCTCGGCCTGGAAAGAGTAGTTCCAGATAAAAGGGCTGTCGGTCTGGTTAAGGTTGGATACGGTGGGTTGCGTGAGATGATAAACCGACAGGGAATCGGCAAGCACGTTCTCAAGGTGTTTGATTTTGTCGGACTGCTGCTGCGCCGAGATATATCGCTCCCTTGCATCACTTGCGTAGTCGCCCCAATTCACTTCCTGCACATCTCCCTCGAGGTCACCGGTCATGGTGAGGGTCAGCCTGGCGGTTCGCCGGATGCCGCTCAGGGTGGCGGGTTGCTGGGGCAATTGCACCAGTTCACCTCCGGAAGGCGCGGCCAGCAAGCTGTAGTTGGCCTGAAGGTAGCCTCCAATCTGGCCAAAGGGGGTCTTCTCATTGGTGGGATCGAATATCAAGAGTGTTCCCAGCGTGGGATGCTTCAGGGTGGCGATCAGCGAGGGGTCCGCCAGGCCCTCCGGCAATTTGATGGCAATAATGGCATGGTCGAAGGCACCCACATGGGGCGGGGTCGCCGGCGTAACGGAGTCGCGATCGATGTTGGTCAGCACCATGTAGGAATCCACCCCGATTTCCCCCAGCATCGACTGCATGAGCGTGACTTTGTCCTTGCAGTCTCCATAACGGTGGGCGAACACCTCCGCGGCGGGATGTGGCGTGAATCCTCCAACTTTCAAGGAGATGGAAACGTAGCGAAAGTCCCGCTGCGTGAATCCCGCGAGAGCCCGCATCTTGGCCAGTTGAGTTGGGGCTGAAGCCGTAAGCTTGCTGACTTCCTGTTTGATTTCCGGCGAGGCAGTGAGCTGGCCATTCGACCGTCGCCGGTACCAGTCACCCACGTCGCTCCACGTGGAAAGGTTATGCGCCGGAGTGCCACCCGGGGGGAGCAAGGTCACCACCATCACGCCGGCAACTCCTCGCAGCGGCGGCATTTCCTTTTCTTCTCGAATCTCATTCACACTTCCAACGGTCCACTGCCAAAGTCCGCCGCCGCCATCGTGAGGTTTCACTTCCGGGTAGTTGAACCAGGACACTTTGAATTCCCACCCCGGTGGAAGCGCCAGGGAATAATGACTTTCCCGGACGGGGACGTCTTCCTGGAAGTCCCAGAAGTCCTGCAAATATTGAGGATGTGATTCAACGACGTATTCATAGCCGATGATATTCCCCGGGTCGGGCGCGGGGATCAGCAGACCCTTCAGCCGCTCACTGGTTATCAAGCTGACGTCCTCGCCCTTTTCGAGAGACAATTCCACTGCTTCCTTGTCGCTTACTTCGAAATCTTTGCCTCCGGCGGGAATGCACCATGCATGGATGCTCGTGACTTTGTCATAGAGGGAGTCGTAAGGAATTATCAATGTGCCGTGATGCCGTCCCTCGGGGCGCAGAATTTTGTAAGCCTCGCGGACGGTTGTTCGAAACTTGTCGGCGGAAATAACGGTAAGGTTCTCATCGGAATAGAGCAGGACGGCGTCGGTCTTCTCATCATGAGCGGGCAGCGGCACGCTCGTGAGCGCGTGCATCCAATCGGGGGCCTGGTTATGGGCCGCGAAAAGCGGCGTAGCCGTGAGAATGCCCATCACCATCGCAAGCAACTGCCGTTTCATACTGGCCTCGTTTGTTCGATTCTTTCATTCTCCGTTGGAACTCTTTGCTAACCCGCCGGGCCGCAGCGCCGCTTCGTCCCTGGCGCCTGCTGCCCGCCGCCCACTGCCATCTTAGTCAGTTCCCCGCCCGCGCCGGGCCAGGCATCCAAAACCACTTGTTCATCATCGGTGGTCTTGATCTGCTGGAAATAGTTCCTCAGGGCGCCGTAATACTTCTGCTCCAGGAAAATGGTGTTTACCGACAGCGTTCTGGCCAAATGCAATTTCCCGTTCTGGTTCTGCGCTGCCAGGGTGTAGGTGACGACCTTGCCGGTGTCATTCCACCCCGCCGGCAGACTGGCAATCTGCCAGCCCGTGGGCAGTTGAATGTTGATCTCGTCCGACTCCTGAAACGGGTATTGGAAATAAATCGGATAGATGCGGTAGGCATGATCAAACAGGTGCTTCTGATTCCCCCCAAAAAGGCCCACGGGGACAAGGAAATGATGGCCCGCGCCAGACGCCCATCCGGGAACCTTGATATCGAATTCGGCGGTAAAAGGCAGCGCGGAATTCTTCCATTCGGGCGGTTTCGTCAACTTCACCTCGGAAGCGGCGGGAATAAATCCCTTGACGGCGTCTTCCAGAAACTTTTTGCGTTCCGCTTCGTCCGAGTTCCGCTCCTCCACCCGGACGCGCGCGCCCTCCATCCCCGTATAGGTGACGGTGAGCTTGCCTTCCAAATCTCCGGTCTCCGTCAAGGTCAAATCGGCGCGCCGCTCCGTGCGGGCCTGGTCGGAGGTGGGAGTCAGGGTGGTAATCCAGATCAATTCCTTCTTGTCCAGTTGCAGCCCCTGGATGCCGGTCTCCGGCCAGGGCAGCAGGCCATAGGGCGTGAGAGCCGATCCGGGATCGCAAAAGATATTCTTGCCATTCAGTTTGATGAGGATAAGGTTTGAGCTCACCTTCCGGCTCTGCATGAGGGTGGGGTCAAAAAAGTAATGGCTTCGGTCGGCAGCCATAATCCCATAAGCATCAAATCCAGCCGCCCGCACCAGGGCCAGGTAAAGCCAGGTAAGACTCATACTATCGCCGGAGCCGCGCTTCCAGACCTCCTCAACGTTGTTAGGCGGTTTCTCCTTGGCCCGCTTCTCCTCCTGCTCGGTCTTTTGGGGTTCATAGGTGGTGTTGCGCATCTGCTGCACGCGCGCGTAAAGCTTTTGCAGTTTTACCTCGGGGGGATCGTTGGGTCCCACAATTTCCCCCACCGCGCCTTCCAGGGCTTTGGGCTTGCCGAGAAAACTCTCCAGTCGGCCGTACATTCGCTTGCTGACTTTGGCCCAAAAACGGCTCGGGTCGGCCTCGGGTGCATCCTGCGGGTAAGTAAATTCCACGAGCCCTTTCAGCGCATTTTCCGGGGGCATGAAATCTTCGGTGGGGAAAGCGGGAATGTTGGACACATGCATGCGGACCACGTTATCGGTCCCGCGGGTAATGGGGGACGCCCCGGCGGGCAGGTTTTCCCAGGTCCAGCGCACACCATAAGGCAGATCGGGGCTCACAAAGGCGTTAAAACCAAAATCCGCGGACTTGGTGAACAGCTCATTGCCCAAGATCCAGTTCGAGTTAACGAGATACTCGGTGCTCAATTCGACGCTGTAGTAATACTCGATGATGCAGCCCGCCTCAACCGCGGGAAGCGTAAAGGTTTTCGCCAGGTATTTCACGCCCCGCCCCTTGACCAGGGATTTGGTGTAAACCTGGCCATCGAAATCGACGATGGTGCCGTCCGGCTTGATCGTCCGCGCATGGATTTCAGAAACCCTGCCCGCCTCCTTGAAAAAGGGAATCTCCACATCCGCATATTTGCGCCCTTCTTCCGTAAGAATTTTGATTCGAAAATAATTATCCTCGCGGGGATTGGTATTGCTGTAGTCGAAGGTGACGGTCGGGACGCCGTTTTCATATTTCCGGCCCATGTCGTCACGGAAAACCTCCCGGTAAAGGATAATGGCCGGCGCTCCCGGCGCATCAGGATCACTCGTCATCTTTAATTCTTCCGGATCAACGGGACGGAATGATGCAACCTTGGTGTTGGTAGCGGCGCTTGCCGATGATAGGCAACCCGCCCACACCAACAAACCCAAAATTGAAGAATGAAGGACAACTCGAAGCGCGCGATAAATGGACATGGGAAACCCCAAAGGAAGAATTTTTGCGAAGGATAGAGCCAATGGTCTGCGGCGAGAAAGGCATGGCACGCACTGCAATTGGCTAAGCTTTACCACTTGGCGATAAAGCTAAATCGGCCATTTTATGGCCGAAAAGACAATACGCTGCACAACATTGAGTGTCAAGAGGACTAATAATTTCAGCACATTTTGTCGCTAGAAAGGTGAGAAACCTGCGCCGGACGCGGGTGTGCGAAAAGGGCAGGATTTTCCCGACTGCGGGAAAGCGCTTCGCTGCGAACTTTCATCCTGAGCGGAGCTTTCGTCAAGGTGTCCCTCTTGGCATGCGGATGCAAACAGGACGCGGCTCAGCGCGGGAAGTGGGAACCAAACGAGATAAAAGCCCGCGAAGCGGGTGACAGTCATTTAGCCCACGGCGAGCCAGCCGTGGGTGAGTGCGCCCCCCCAAATATTTCCCCAGCCCCATAGGGGCGGCATCGGGTCAAAATACAGCCTGATGCCGCCCCTACGGGGCTTGAAATCTACTTGCTCCGGCATGCATTCCCATGGCGGGCCCGCCATGGGCTACATGACGCCGCCACTCCGTGGCTGATTGCGCTCCATGGGCCGCGCGTGGAGAGATACGTTCGCTAGGGGTTGCCCGCCCCCGTCGCCGCATTCCTGGCCACGGGGCCGGTGGGAACATTGGCCGGGGCAGGGCTCGCGGGCGGCTTCGGGGTGATGATTTCCTTCTGGGGAGGCTCGGGCGATTCTCCCGGCGGGGTGGTCTGCGGGATGGGCTTGCTCGCCGCCGGCTCGACGGGGGGTGAGCCGGCCGGTGCCAGCAGGCGTTCCGGCTCCGCGTTCGCCAGAATATCCTTCACCTGGTCGGGGGTCTTGAGCAGGGGCGAGTGGGGGAAATCCTCCACCGGCCTTTCCGGCAAAATCTGTCCCATGAAATTCAGCCAGATGGGCAGCGCCACGCGGGCGCCTTCTTCTTTCTTCCCGAGGGTGCGATGGTCATCAAAACCCACGTAGACCCCGCAGGTCAGGGAGGGCGAGAACCCCAGGAACCAGGCATCCGTAAAATCGTTGGTGGTTCCGGTCTTTCCCGCAACCGGATACTTGGCCGCAAAGGCTCTGCCGGAAATGGCCGTGCCCGAGTTGAAAACCTCACGCAGCATGGAAACCATGATGCGCGCCGTGGAAGCGGGAATGACGTCGGTGACCTCGGACGGAAAATCGTCAATCAGCCGGCCATCGTAGTTGGTCACCCGGGTCACCATGCGCGGGGCGATATGCACGCCATCGTTGGGAAACGTGGTGAACGCCGAGGTGTGCTCAAGCAGGGTCAGGTCGGAAGCGCCCAAAGCCAGCGGCAAGTTGGGGACCAGCCGTGAAGTTATCCCGAATTTGCGGCAGAGCTTGATGACCTTGTCCACGCCGATGCGCGCCAGGGTGCGGACGGCGGGAACGTTGCGCGACTCCGCCAGGGCGTGCAGAATGGTGATGGTTCCCTCGAATTTATCGTCGTAATTGTGCGGCGCCCAGATTCCCGAGGAGGTACGGTAGCTGACCGGCGCATCCACCACCGTGTCAAAGGGAGAGGTGCCGTCCATGATCGCCTCGGAGTAAACATAGACCTTGAAAGACGAGCCCACCTGGCGCTCCGCCTGCACGGCGCGGTTGTATTTGCTCTCCGTCCAGTCGTACCCGCCCACCATCGCCTTGATTTCACCGGTGGCATTGTCGATGGCCAGCACCGCGCCCTGCACATCGGGTTCCTGATCGAGCGTGGCCTTGACGGTGTTTCCCTTGACTTCCTTGATGAGGAAGAGGTCCACATCGCCGGGATGGAACAATGCGTCGGCATACACCATTTTCGTCCAGGCAAAGTCCGGCGGGGTAATATGAGCGGTCAAGCCGCCGAAGCGCACGTCAGCGTGGTCCGATTTTACGTCCATCACCAGGCCGTGAATCAGACTCCCGGCGGCAGGGGCCTGTTTCCAGTCGTCGTCAACATAACTTCCCAGGGTGACGGGCCTACCATTGGACGTAAGCAACGGGGCCTTCAGAATGTTCTCTTCCGGCCCCCGCCAGCCGCGCCGCTTGTCGTCGTTGCGCAGGCCGCTCCGCAGGGCATCTTCCGCAACTTCCTGGGTTTTAATGTTGAGCGTGGTGTAAACGCGCAGGCCCTTCTCGCGCACCGCTTCCGGCCCGTACTTTCTCTCCAGAAACTGCCGCACCTCCTCCACAAAGTAAGGGGCGATGGTGTAATTCCAGCGCTGGATGTTGAGTCCGAGGGGAGCTTCGGTGGCCTCGTGGAGCTGGGCGGAACTGATTTTTCCCGTTTCGTGCATGGCCAGCAGCACCTGGTTGCGCCGCTTGCGCGCCAGTTCCGGATGCACGATCGGGGAGTACGCCGTGGGCGTGCGGGGGATGCCCGCCAGCAGCGCGGCCTGCGGCAGGGTCAGTTCATTCAGATGTTTGCCGAAAAAAAATTCCGCCGCGGCCTCGAACCCGAAGTTCCCATGGCCCAGGTCCACCTGGTTCGCGTACATGGTGAAAATCTGATCCTTGGTGAAATATCGCTCAATCTGGATGGCCAGCAGTATTTCCTGGAATTTCCTGCGGAAACTCTTGTCGGGCGTGAGAAAAAGCATGCGGCTTAATTGCTGGGTCAGGGTGCTGGCCCCCTGCGTCTTCCGCCATTGCAGCAGGTCTTTGGCGGCCGCGCGCAGAATGCCGATGACGTCCACTCCCACGTGGCTTTCAAAGTGGCGGTCTTCAATGGCAATCACCGCGTTGCGCAGCATCGGGGGAATCTGGTTGTAGCTCACGATGACGCGGTGCTCGAGCGCGAAACTGCCGATGGCCGTGCCGTCGTCGGCGTAGATTTCCGTCATCACATCGGGGCGGTAATCTTCCAGCTCGCGCACCTTGGGAAGGTCGGAAGAGTAAACAAAAACCAGCCCTCCCAGCGCGCCCACGCCGGCGGAGAGCAGAATCAGAATCAGGAATACAAATTGGCCGAAGATCTTCCGGTTGCTCACCGGACGGGGAGGGTCACGCCGCGGGGGCACCGAGGTGATGGAATTAAAATCAGGAGCCATGAGCGGTACGTCCGAAACTCATTTTGGAGATTCCCTCGAGGCAAGTATACACCAAATTCCAAAGCTGCCACTTCCCGCCGCAGGTCATGATACACTCTGGAGCAACCTGAGAAGACTCTGGGTCGTGTCCAAATTTGCGGCGTAGCGCCGGGCTTGCGCCCGGCATGTGCCGACCTCAAGGTCGGCGCTGCATACAAATGGAGAAACTACCCGCTCCGGGTGCGGAACTGAATCGCGCCCGAAGTAAGCGCGAGGGGTTACACACAATGAAAACTTCCCTTTTCGTTCGCAGGGCAAAGGCGTGTTCGCTGCTGTTGGTGGGCTTGGCCGTTGTCACTCCGGCGCTTTCGAAACCAGCGCTCCCTTCCCCACCCCAGACTCCCGCTGCGGGCCAGCAGACGCTCGAAACCATGATTGCGGCGGGAACGCTGGCTGATCTTCGCTGGCCCGACTTTACGGACCACCGCGACGACGTGAAAAGCTTTTACGCGTCCTCGAATTATGCGCTCGCGTGGCTCAAAGATGGGCATCCGACCCCCCAGGCGCTGGCCGCCATCACCGCGCTCGAACAGGCGGACCAGGTGGGGCTTGCCCCTGAGGATTACGACGGTCCCCGCTGGAAAGACCGGCTGGCCAAGTTGAATGGTGGGAACCCGCATGCCACGGATGACGAAGCCGCGCGCTTTGACCTGGCGCTGACGGTGTCCCTGATGCGCTACGTCAGCGAGGTGCAATTCGGGCGGGTTAAACCCGCGAGAGTGCGTCTGGGAGACGACGACGCGCGCAGCAAATTCAACACGCCGCAGTTCCTCAGCAGTGAAATCGTCAATTCCAGTGACGTTCCCGCCGCGCTCGCCAAGCTTGAACCTCCCTACATCCTGTACCGGCGTACGGAGGAGGTGATGCGCAAATACATGCAGCTCGCCGCTCAGGACGACGGGGAGAAGCTGCCGCCCCCACCAGGAAAAAAGAAAACAATTGATCCCGGTGATGATTATCCCGGCGTGCCGCGCCTGGTGCGTCTGCTGAAACTGGTCGGTGATCTCCCTCCCGACGCCGACGTAGCGCCGGATTCTACCCTCTACAAGGGCCCCATCGTCAACGCCATGAAGCGCTTTCAGGAGAGGCACGGCCTCGCGGCAGATGGGCGCATCGGCAAGGACACTCTCGACCAGTTGAACACCCCGCTTAGTGATCGCGTCCGCCAATTGCAGCTCACCCTGGAGCGCTGGCGATGGGCGCCCCGCGTCTACAACCCCCCTCCCATCCTCGTCAATATCCCGGAGTTCGTAGTGCGCGGCTTCGGGCCGGGGGAATCCATCGAAATGACCATGCGAGTGGTGGTGGGCAAGTCCTACCGCACCCACACTCCGGTCTTCGCGCAGAATATGTCCTACCTGATCTTCCGGCCGTATTGGAATGTCCCCCTGGCCATCCAACGCGGTGAGATTGTGCCCAAGATCAAAAAGGACCCGGATTACCTCGCGAAGAACCAGTTCGAGGTGGTGGACCAGCACGGAAAGGTGGTTTCCACCGGGGCCGTCACCGACGCGCAGTTGGCGCAATTAAACACCGGCGCCCTGAATGTCCGGCAAAGGCCCGGTCCCAAGAATTCGCTGGGCCTGGCCAAGTTCGTGTTTCCCAATGAGCACAACGTCTACCTCCACAGCACGCCGGCGCAGGAACTGTTCTCCCGCACCCGGCGCGACTTCAGCCACGGCTGTATTCGCGTGGAAGATCCGGCGGGGCTCGCGGACTATATCCTGCACGGGTACGGTGGCTGGACCAAAGACAAGATCGTGGACGCGATGAACAATGGCCCGGATTCACAGCAGGTGAATCTGCCCCAGAAGCGCCCGGTGGTGATCATCTATGCCACGGCGGTGGTGTTGCCGGATGGAGAGGTGAAATTCTTCCAGGATATTTACGGGCACGATGCTCACCTGGAGAAGGCTCTGGCCGCCGGATACCCGCGGGCGCGGGCAAATGCCCCTACCAGCGCCGCACCCGCCCCACATCCACATGCACGAAGTTAGAGGCGGAGTAATACCCCACGCCCCCGCGATGCAGGCGCAGCGCCGCGTCGCGCAATTGCGAGGTGGGGATTCCCGGCATGCGAATGTCGATGGCCTCGGCCTGCATGTGAAGGCTGTGCTCGGCCACCCCGGAATGGGGACTGCGGCTGCGGAGAAATTCGTTGCTCCACGGCGTGCGATAGCCGCAGATCACGTCGATCTCGCCGCCCGCATGATGCAGGGATTCGGTCAGGTCATACAACAGGTCAAACAACCGCGGATCGAAGTGTTGAACATCCCCGGTGCGGTGATCGCGCAGGAAATGGTCCAATTGGTCGAGCGCGTCGGGCAAATACGTGTCGCCGCGGCGATAAACAATCTCCAGCCGCTCGTTGGTGTGGGTGTGATAAAAGCGCAGGCGGTATTCGCGGGGAGGCTGCGGAGTGGACTCCGCGGCGCGTCCCGGGAGCGGGGCGAGCAATCCCACCAGCAGCAGACCGCCGATCAGCGGATTAAGTCTCAATTGAAAGCCTCGACCCACGCGCCTCCACCTTTAATGCGGATCCATCCCTACTGATCACTCCATAATTGAGTGATACGGAGCCCCTCGCCCCCAAGGGGGCGAGGGGAGAGGTGAACTAAGTTTGCGCCCTCACTTCCTTGGAGGTGAGGGGAGAGTTGAGTTCGCACCCTCGCCCCCTTGGGGGTGAGGGGAAAGTTGAGTTCGCACCCTCGCCCCCTTGGGGGTGAGGGTGGCCCGCAACCGGCGCTCTCATCAGCCGGGGCGGGCCGGGTGAGGGGGTTCATCCATCACTGTCTTCTGCAAAACTCCATCATCCCACCTGCCCGCCCGCCGAGCGCCCCCCAAGGCTGAATCACAATTCCTGCACGAGGCCAAAGCCTAAGGATAAATCAGCTCCATCCCACGGGCAAATGAAAACGTGCAGAATGGCGTTGCGGTTTCCGGCCATTTCGGGCACAATTCAAATCACATTCGGGGCTATTTTCTGGAGGAGAGATCATGTACAGGGCACTGGTTATTTGCCTGTTCGTGCCGGTATTGCACGCGCAGACGGTTTCGCCGGAGCAGATTCGACCCGCCGCCAGCCACGCCATCGCCATCGTCCAGCACGGCTCAGCCACCTTCTCCAAACTCATGCCATGCTTCTCCTGCCACGATCACGCCCTGCCCATGCTGGCCCTCGGCGCGGCGCGCGAGCGCGGCGTGGCGGTGGACGAAGCTGCCGCCAGCCAGGTGGCCGCCAAAGGATTCCTCTTTTCGCCTGACCTGAGCTCCCTCGATCATGCCGTGCAGGACTCCATGATTGTCGATCCGGCGTCGTCGGAGGGGTGGGCTCTGGTCGCCGCGCACGCGGCGGGAGTGCCGCCCAATCTGGTCACCGCCGTGTATGCCCGGCGCATCGCCAACTGGCAGCGGCCGGCCGGTTATTGGTACACCGGCGACGACCGCCCGCCGCAGTCCTACAGCTTCTTTACGGCTACCGCCATGGCCTTGCGCGCCATGCAACTGTACATGCCCGCCCAGCTTGCCCGGGAAACCCAGGCCCGCCGGGCACGCGCCCGCACGTGGCTGCTCACCGCCGAGCCGCACAGCACCGAAGACTTTACCTTCCGCCTCTTCGGTCTATATTGGGCGGGCGCAACTGCCGATGAATGCCGTCATGCCGCCCAAGATCTTCTGGCCTTGCAACGAACCGATGGCGGTTGGGGACAACTTCCTCATATGTCTCCGGATGCCTACTCCACCGGTGAGGCGCTGGTGGCGCTGCACGAAGCCGGAGGGTTGACCGTGACCGATCCGGCGTGGCAGAAAGGGGCGGCCTACCTGCTCGCCACTCAGCAAACCGATGGCTCCTGGCACGTGCATACGCGCATGCTTTCCCCCGCCGCGGTAAGCCCGCCGTACATCGAGAGCGGCTTTCCCTATGGGCATGACCAATTCCTTTCCACCGCCGCCACCTGCTGGGCGGCCATGGCGCTCATGCTGGCTCTGCCGAAAATCGCAGCGCCACCCGTTCCCGAGGCCCCTGCCAACCTTTCCCCTGCCGGCCTGAAGCCGTGGATGGAAACGGCCCTGTTCGGCACCGCGGCGGAACTCAAAGCGCAACTGGACGCGGGCCTTGACCCCAAGAGCAAAACGCCGGACGGTACCACCCTTCTCATGATGGCCGCGCCGGACGCCAAGAAGGTTGGATTGCTCATCGACCATGGCGCCGACGTGCGCGCCAAAGCCAAATCGGGGTACACCGCTCTGATGGTGGCCGCAACCTATTTCGACTCCTCACCGGCAGTTAAGCTCTTGCTTGAGCACGGCGCCGAAGCCCGCCCGGTCAAGGGAGTCATCTTCGGAGCCTCGCCGCTATTTCTGGCGGCGATGGCGGGCGATTGCAACACCATGGCTCTGCTGCTGGCCAAGGGGGCTAATCCCAACTACAAGATGGACGTCTTGGGAATGTTTCCTTCCACCCCTCTGGTCACGGCGGTGGGGTTTGGTGACGCCGCGGTCATTCAGGCATTGGTAAAAGGCGGAGCGGATGTCGATGAGAGGGACTCGGATGGCATGACCGCCCTGCATTGGGCGGTGCTGGCCCACCATCCGGAGGTGGTGAAGGCGCTACTGGCCGCCGGGGCCAACGCGAATGCGGTCGACCACTTCGGCTATACTCCGCTCCTATATGCCGCCACCGTGGATTTTGGAGATGCGGAGACCGTGACCATGCTGCTGAAGGCCGGCGCCGATCCCGGCATCAAGGACAAGAAAGGCGAAACGGCCCTTGCCCACGCCAGTCAATATCCCTACATCACCGCCGCCTTGCAGCAGGGCGGCGCGAAGCAGTAGCGCAAACAATATCAAAACGTCAGCCGGGAGATTTGATCAAGGGCCCGCCAGCGGATTTTTTTCTTCTTCCGCCAGGATCATCCAACTGGTCGCCGCCAGGCCCACGCGTTCGGGTGGGCAGTTCTGGAACGGAGTATTCAAGCACTGACCGAGCGGCGGTAGCGTGCCGCCACCCTGGAGGGTGCTGGCCACCAGACCCTGACCGTCGCCAAAGGGAGCCAGCACCTGTGCCTGCTGGATCTGTCCCAGAAAGAGAGCCGCCTGACTTTCAAAGGTTGTCTGGTTGTAAATCTGATCGACATAGCGCAGGGTTTCGACCGTCTGGCCGGTAAACTCCCACGCAACTCCGTTAGCACCCGACACGGGAGTAGTGACGATATCGAACCCCTGGAAGGTCTGGCTTCCGGCGGTGATGCTCTGCGCGAAGGTGTTGAGAACGTATTGAATGGGGCGAGTCCAATCCATCACTGTGCCGCTGGGCAGCTTATAGTTGGAATAGCGCGGCGCGCCCGCCATTGCCAGGGTAGCAAAGGTATCGGAATCGAGAAAATCGCAGTCGGGAGATGAGTTTGCGTTGATGATGTCATTCCCTTTCTGCGCGCCAGTAGGGCAAGTGCCCGTTCCCGCCGTGGTACCCACCAGGACGGTCCCCGTGTTAAAGCGCCCGTTTGTCGAGTCGAACATCTGCATCACGAAATCGCCGGCAGCATTCGCAGCGGTTGTCCATGCTTCGGCGTTGCCCGAATCGGAGGCGGCCAAAGCTGTGAAGGCGGCGAAGATATCCGCATTGTTCTCCGTCGATTTCCCCTGATTCAGGGTCTTGGGTGGAGGCTCGCCACCATCCAGGTAGCCGTCGTAGTACCCTCCGTATCCGGTCGAGGAGGTGTCGGTCAGGTTGGCGATAATCCAATTCCCGATGGTGATCGCGTCATTGAGGTATTTGGCGTTGCCCGATTGTTTGTACTCGGCCAGCAGCGCCAGGATCGCCCAGGCATTGTTTCCGCCGGTTGCTCCATCGAGGACAAGACAATAACCCGTGGGAGACGCCGCCCCACAGGTAAAGCCTGCCAGGCGGCTGTCGCCGGCTTTCGCACCGCCGGAAGTTCCACTTTGAGCGTTCAGAAGACCAATGTCGCCGCTCTCATAGGCGTTGTGAAGTCCGCACTGCGTTGCCGCACTTCCCGAGAAGCAGCCGCTGGGAGTGGTGGGGGCGGTGCTGAGGTAGTCTCCCTCATTATCGTGGTAGAGCGCATAGTCGAGCGCGTTGGAAACCTCTTGGGCGTCGGCGGCGTCGCCCTGCTCGAGAAAAGTCAGGATGGTCAGCGCCGACTCGTAAATTGCCGCGTAATTGCGGTTGTTCTGGTCCGGCGGAAACGGCGATGCGGTCTGAGACACCACTCCGAACACCTGATTGCTCAACGGCAAACTCAAGGTTTCCCCCTCCTGCCCTTGCGCCGCCCGGGGGGGTAAGGGGGTGAATTGGATATTGTCGAGGAGCACGGTAGCGCCGCCCGGATCGTGCTGGTCATTCGTCGCCACGCTGAACAGGACATGGAGCTGCGCCAAATCGGGCGCGCAACTGAGAGAATTGAAAGCAATGGTCATGGAAGTCCAAGTCAGCGATAAAGCGCCCGTATAGGGCTCCGTGCAGCCGCCCACCCCGAATTGAACCTGCCCTCCATTGGGGGAACGAACCTGAAAGGTGACGCTGCTCGCGCCCTGAAGGTCGTAGCCATTGCCAGTTTGCAACGAACCCCAGTTTTGCGGTTCCTCGATGTTGACTCCGGCAAAGTTGCCCGCAGTTTGCGCATCAAAGGTGATACGCATCACCGTTCCATGCACGGTATCGATAACGCTGGTGTTGGTGGATGGATAGCACCCGGTGATGGTGTCGGCAGGATTGTCAACGCAACCCGTGTCCAGGTGGATGGTTGCAAGGTTGGCGGTGCTGCTGGCAAAGGAACCGGACGGGAAACCGTGGTTGAACCCCGAGTCTTCATCCTCATAAACAAAGAAGCCCGCCTGGTTGGCATTCACTCGAGATTGCAGTTCGGCGCCCGGCCGGGCGCTGGCCTGGTTGGAGTCACCGCTGGCCCCGCCGCTGTTCACCGCCTGCACGACATAATAGTAAGTCGTGCCGTTGGTCAGACCGGTGTCGACATAGGTGGTTGTCGCCACTCCCATAGCGATGCTGCTGTACGGGCCGCCGTTTGAGGCCGAGCGCAGCACGTTGTAGCTGGTCGCCCCCGAAGACGCCGTCCAACCGAGCGACACCTGCGCGTTGCCGGGGGTGGCGATGAGGCTCGCCGGCGGCTGTGGAGGCACGGCCGGCGTGGCGCTGGCCTGGTTGGAGTCGCTGCTGGTCCCAACGCTGTTCACCGCCTGCACGACATAGTAATAAGTCGTGCCGTTGGTCAGACTGGTGTCCAGATAGGTGGTTGTCGCCACTCCCGTACCGATGCTGCTGTACGGGCCGCCGTTCGAGGCCGAGCGCAGCACGTTGTAACTGGCCGCCCCCGACGAAGCGCTCCATGCCAACGAAACTTGACCATTGCCGCCGCTTGCCATGAGGCCCGTTGGCGCCGCGGGAGCGGATGGCGTCACAGGTGTGGAGGTGGAACCTCCTCCACAACCGGAAAGGGTAGGCCAAAAAAGGAGCAATATTCCCAATGACGTGCCCATGCCGCATCGCATGGTTCCCCTCCCCGCACGGAATTCACAGTGAGCGCATTGTACAGCTTGCGAAATGAATCTGTCGAGCAGCGCACCGGAGAGCGTGCCCTGCGCGACGTCTCCTGTGCGGGGCGACCCTAAAGCAGCAGCATCACCCCGCGCGCGGCAAGGCTTACGATCATGGCGAGGGCCAGCAGCGCGGTGGACGCGGCCAGCGTCAGCCGCCAGCCGAGTTCGCGCCACATGGAAGCGAGCGTCGCCATGCAGGGCAGGTAGAAAGTCACGAAGAGGGTGAAGATAACGATTTGCGCGGCGGTCATGGCGCCCAGAACGTGCGTGGTGCCGAGCGCCTGCATCAGCATGAGGAGCGAAAGTTCCTTGCGCAGCACCCCAAAAATCAGGGTCAGCCCGACGGAGCGCGGTAGTCCCAACAGGGCGGTTAGAGGCGAGAGCGCGGCGTTGATGCCATGCTGCCAGCCGTAAAAATCAACCAGGCTCAGCAGGACGCTGCCCACCACCAGCAGGGGAAACGCCACCAGCACAAACTCCCGCAGGCGCCACCAGGTTTTGTACGCCACCACGCGCGCTGCGGGCACCCGGTAGGCGGGAACTTCCATCAGCATGCCGGGCGAAATGTCCGGCCACAGGCGCGCCAGCACAGCGCCCGACAAGGCTACCACGATGATGTTCAAAACGTAGATGCCCAGGGCGTAATTCGCCCCCAGATAGAATCCCACCAGGGCGAAAATCACCGTCATGCGGGCCGAACACGGCACCAGGACCGCCAGAAACGCGGCGATGAAGCGGTCACGCCGGGTGGTGAGAATTCGCGTGGCCATCACCGCCGGAACGCTGCATCCATAACCCACCAGCACCGGCAGGGTGGCGGTGCCGTGCAGTCCCAGGCGGTGCATGGCGGCGTCCATCAGGTAGCCGACCCGGGAGAGATAGCCGATGTCTTCCAGAATTGCCAGCCCCACCAGAAAAGGCAGCAGGTAGGGCAGCACAATCGCCACTGCTCCGGCGGTTCCCAGCACCGCTCCCTTGACGCCCGCAAACAACGCGCTTTGAGGATTCATGTGCTGGGTCAGGAAGGCCACCAGCATGTCAAAGACGTTGAGGATCCGGTCCTCGCCCAGCTTGCCCACGTCGAAAATCAGCCGGAAGAATCCCAGAAAAACCCCCGCCAGCACCAGATATCCCCAAACGGGATGCATGGCGAGGCGGTCCACTTTCTCGCGCCAGTCAGCGCGCGGGCGGGCGACGTGCGCCACCCCTTCAAAAACCGTCAGGCAGGCCGCGTGCCGGGCCGCGGAGATCGCCGCGTCCGCAGGCAAGCCGGTGCGCTGGGCGATTTCCGACAGCGCATGGGAGATAAATGAATGTCCCAGGTCCGATGTCCGGAGTCCGGAGTCAAAAGAGAAGTGATGAGTGACGAGTGTCGAGTGATGAGCAGCAGGGTCTGGGCTTGCTTGCTGGGGTTGGGCGGCTCCCTTGGCCTCAGGGGCGGAGCGGGGCTTGCTTTGAAGCAGTTGCAGGGCCTGGAAACGGGCGGGCGGAAAGACTCCCATTGGCGATGGGTGATGGGTGATTGATGATTGAAACGGCGGAGGATGCGATAGTGGATGGGGCATTTCTGCCACGGACACGGCGGCAAGCTCGGATGCCACGACCCGGGATTCCACATTGCGTGCGGCGCTGGACGACACATGGCGGTCGGCGCACGCTCCTTGGCAATGGCCGCCCTGCTGGCACGGGGGAGGCGCTTCCATTGTGGCTTGCGGGGTGAAAACGGGCAACTTCCCATACGGATGAGGGGCCGCTGGTCGGTCCTTCGGGCCATCGGCAATCTTTTCCGCCAATTCCCGCAACATTGACTCGGCTTCCGGCGCATAAACGAAGGGGTGGGGTTGACTGCCCCCCGCGGCTACATCCTGGGCGGTGCGGAAGGTTTCAAGAATGCCGCGACCGCGGCCTCCAATGGCCTCGATCACCGGGACGCCCAGGGCGGCTTCCAAGGCGGGCGTGTCGATGGTCATGCCTTTGCGCGCCGCCTCGTCCATCATGTTCAGACAGACCACCATGGGCGATTCCAGGTCCAGCAATTCGAGGGTCAATTCCAAGCTGCGAGCCAGTTGCGAGGCGTCCAGCACATTGACGATGACGTCCCAGTCGCCCGTAAGTAGATAATCGCGGCTGACCTCCTCCACCGGGGAGGTTGGCGAGAGGGAATAAAGCCCTGGTAAATCTATAAGCTCCAGCACCGCTCCGTTCACCCGTGCCTGCCCGTGGGTGTACTCCACGGTGGTGCCGGCAAAGTTCGAGGTGAGCGAGCGGTAACCCGCCACAGCATTAAAAAGAGTACTTTTGCCTGAATTGGGTTGGCCAACCAGCGCGACTTTCACTGGAGGACTTCGACGCGGATCTGCTCCGCCAGTTGCTTTCCGACCGCAACTTGGGTGCCTTGATTGTCAATCACCAGGGGGCCGCCGAAAGGGGCTCGGCGCAATACCCGAACGCGGTCGCCCGGCTGGATGCCCATCTGGTTAAAGGACCGGCGGACTTCCCATCCGCCCGTGATTAAGAGGATTCTAAGTTCGGCGTGGTCGTTCGCTTCGTAAAGGTTCATCGGTGAGCTAAAGTTCGCGGCGTCTCGCATAGTACCCATCGTAGGGCAAGAGGGGTTCCAGACCGGCGCCTATCTTCTAAAATTTTGCTAAGGCCCAAAGTGGCTAATTGCAAATGGCTTGCAACTGACCTTGCCCCCATCGGCGCTTAACTCCGCCTTTCTTAATGGTTTGGGGAAAGGGGGATTTGACGCACGAGCTCGGGACTCGGGACTCGAGCTTGCAATCCGAAATAGCCTCCTGCCCGGGATTTGCAAGGCTCCGACCCTCTGAAGTTTGATGGCTTGACCCCATTCATGCAACCGCCCAAAGCTAACCCCCTGCACCGGAACCCGTAACCCGAGTCCCGAGCCCCGTGTCCCGCGTCCCGAGTCCCTAGTCCCGTGTCCCGAGTTTCTCCATCCGCCCCTGGACATCCTTCAGCCAAGTCTCATCCTGAATGCCGGCGAGGTTGGCCAAAACGTTTTCGATTCCCCCTCGCCGCGCCACCTCCGCCATATCGGAGGCCACGCGCAGGTCGGAGGCGGCTTGCGGAATGGTAATCGCCCCTAATGTGGCAAGTTCGTTCGCCACAGCCGCCGCCCACTCCGCCGTTTCCAGGGGCACGATCGAAGCCTCCTTGCTGGTGGTCTCGATTGCCTGGTAGTGGAGAGCTTGCTCCGCCTCGGTGGATTTGGGCAGCTTGAAGGCGCGCATGACGGCCTCATAACTCCGCGCGTCGCGATCGATGGCTCCCATCAGCCGCTCGCGCAATTCGGCCAAGCGGGCGCGCGCGCCTTCCAGCACCGGGTGATGAGCCCCCAGCGATTTTCGTTTCAGCGACACGCCGCAAACCATCTCCCCCAAGCCCGCCGCCAGCGCCCCGGCCAGCGCCGCCACACTGCCGCCCCCCGGAGTCGGCGTGGGCGCCGCCACGGCGCTCGAAAACTCTTCTACCATCGCCCGCAGCGGAGCTTTTGGTATTGACGATTGTTGATTGTCGATTGCCAATTGGCCAGCGTTCGAGTTTCCAGTTTCCAGTTTCGAATTTCGGTTTCCCATGACCTGTTCCAACCGGTTCTCCACAATCAATTCCGGCCGGAAATTTTCGATTCGCAGGAAATGGACGGCCGCCTCGTCCAATGCCTTGCGGGGAGTCAATCCCACAATCTCACTGCCCACCACCTGAATGCCGAGCGCCGCTGCTTCCATGGCCACAGCCTCAAAAACCCTGGCCAGGGAGGTGGTTTCAAAATCCGTCAAGTTCATTGACACTTGCGCCAGGTTGCGGGCTTTCAATTCCACTCCCATGGCCTTCACGCAGGGAAAGCCGCCGCTTGAGGCTCGAATCTTTTTGGCGATGGCTTTGGCCGGCGTGACGTCCGGAGTGTTCAGATTGATGTTGTAAGCGATCAGGAATTTGCGCGCCCCCACCACTGTGGCACCCGCTGTGGGGTGCAGCGTGGCCCCGCCGAAATCCGGGTGGCGATCAGGATTCTTGCGGACTTCCTCGCGCACGCCTTCAAACTGGCCCCGGCGGATGTTCTCCAAATTGACGCGATCCGGCCGGCGCGCGGCGGCTTCATAGAGATAGGTTGGAATCTTATAGCGCCTCCACGTTTCCTCCGCCACCCACTCCGCAATGTGGACGCAGTCTTCCAGCGTGACGCCAGCGAGGGGAACAAAGGGGACAACGTCCGTGGCTCCAAGGCGCGGGTGCGCTCCCTGATGGTGGTTCAGGTCGATGAGTTCCGCCGCTTTACCAATGCCGCGCAAAGCAGCTTCGCCCACGCTCCCCCGGGTTCCGACAAAGGTGACGACCGACCGATTGTGGTCCGCATCCATCTCCTGATCGAGCAGGTAAACGTCCGGTCCGTCGAGAATGGCAAGAACGATCGCCTCCACCACTGCTGGGTTGCGGCCTTCACTGAAGTTGGGAACGCATTCGATAAGAGTTTGCATGGTGCGAATGTAGCACAAGCGAGCGGTTGTCAGTCGTCAGTCATCAGTTTTCAGTTCAGAGCGGGGCAGATTCTCAATGACCCGATGATTCGATGATCCGATGAACCGATTTCTCTCCTATCTCTTTTATTTTCATAGATTCATCGTGAAAACACCCTAACTTCCTTGTTTTCATCAACTCATCCAGAGCACTTTTTTCGCCCCTTTGTTTTCAATAACTCATCCAGAGCACTCTTCATTTTTAACATCTTTTTGTGTCGGGTAAGCTCGAGAGCGTTTTGGGGGTTTGGGGAGGTTTTCGTGGGGGGCGGTGCTGCGCCGGGCCTTCATCGCGATTCTAGCCTATAGCAACTGACCTACCTTGTCAAGAGACAAAAGGACGCAGGAATGGTTTTTGAACGCTCTGCCCGCTTGTGCCGGGGTGCCCGGGCCCGATCCCCTGGGGCCGACAATCCTCATGATTCATAGCGCTTCTGACGATAGATCTATGTGCGGAACCGGAAGAGGTGGATTCAAGATTCAAAATTCAAGATTCAAGACTTGAAAACAAGATCCAAGATTCATTCGAAAGGCGCAATTAAAAAGACGAAGACGAAAAACGGAGGCATTTATGAAGTACGAGCGTTTCGAACAATTGCCCGCCTGGCAGGCGGCCACTGATCTGGCAGCGGCCGCGTATGCTTTGACGGAGATGCCGCCATTTCGCAGCCGGTATTCATTGCGGGACCAGATTGAACGCGCCGCGGTGTCAATTTCCAACAATATCGCTGAGGGGTTTGAGCGGGGAACAAAGCAGGAATTGCTCACGTTTCTCTATATCGCGCGCGGCTCGGCGGGGGAAGTGAGATCCATGCTCTGCCTTCTCCAGAAAATTCCGGCCTTTGTCAGTCTTGAATCCCAGGTCTTATATTTGAAATCCGGCGCGGAGAGTATTTCGAAGCAGCTTGGCGCCTGGGTGCGGTCACTACGCGATTCGGACCTGAAGGGCGAGCGTTATGTAAGCGAAAAGATGCGGCAGGCAGACGTCGCACGGAGAGGCCGGGATGAATTTCTGAAGGAGTTAGAGCATATTCGGAACGGCGCCCGGCGCACCCCGCAGCAAACAAGTTTGTAGGCGCATTCCGGGAACGCCATGGCACGGGTAATTGGCGGCACGCTCTTGAATCTTGTAAATCACGGCCCGCTCGTGAATCTTGAATCTTGAATTTTGAATTTTGAATCCCCGGAGTCGGGCCGGTCGCCGCACGCCCCTTCCTCCTTATAGACTGGGGTCGCACGAGGGTGGCGTTCACCCGTGGCGCCCATCCCCAAGGCTCGGTCCCGGCCCGATTACTTTGTCTGAATATCTTGCCTGAAACCGCGGGCTACACCCAACCGCGACGGCAGGCAATTGTCGGGGGAGGGCGCAGATGGGCGGTTATTAGCGTCCGCAATCTCCCAACGGCACTCTCCTCGGGCACGGCATGATCGAAGTGAAAGCACAGAGCTAAGGAGCAGGATCTGCACTAGCCAACGCCCCCCTACTATAAGCGAGTTTTCATGAGCGTGAATTCGGGACTCGGATTGGCCGGCGATCTGAGGTCAGGGAGTATGGTACGGATTTCCTCCTCTGCCTTGGCAATGCGCTCCGGAAATGGGGGCTCGTCCTGAAGCGAATCCGGCAGTTTTTGAGAGTCCGCGGGCTGTAAGGCGAGTTTTCGGAGCAATGCTACGAACTCGCTCGGGTCGTATCCAGCCTTGTACATGTATTGGAGCCCAAGGTAATCAGCCTCCAACTCATCCCGGCGCACCAATTTGAGGTATCCGAGTGGCCTGTCATAGAGGTACTCCTCGTCGACCAGTCGGGACGGCCTGGTTTGAGGCGGGTAACGATACGGCAAGAATCCTGAGCAAGCCATTGAAATCGGCGGGTAAATGGGCGAAAAGCCTGGATAAAGAGCGAGGGCCATCGGCCTCATGCCCAATTGCAAGATGGTCGCGTGAGTCAATCCCGCCGCCCAGTGCCGCGCCGCGGCGTGCGCCACTTGATGAGCAATTGCCCCGGCGACCTCGTCCTCGTCTTCTGCCGAATACAGCAGCCCCGAACTTAGGTAAATGAATCCGCTCGGAAGGGAAATGCTGTTGACGGCAGGTGACTTTACCACCTTGATCCTTACCGGACCCTTCCAATCGGAGTTGCGCACGATTATCTCAGCCAGCGTGGTTACGTAACGTTGAACGTCGGGGTCCTGAATAATTTCGACGGCATGCTCGAATGCCGCGGCATATTGCTTTCCAATGGCGTCTTCCTTCTGCGGCGAAATAATGCTTTGACGGGCAACCTTGCGGTGCCCGATCTGGTCAGGATCGTCGCTTTTTTTCTGGCTGTAAACAGGAAGCGTCCCGACGAAAACCATTGCACCCGTCAGAACAGCGAGCAGGAGTTGCTGCCGGAGCATTCGCATCGCAGTTGTAACCCCCATGTGGCGTGGGCCGGTGTGACCCTCGCCCTTCAGGTATATCCCTCCGACTGCTTCTCAATTGATGGGCGGTGGGCCGTGGCGGTTGCCTTGGGGGACCCGCCCATAATTTCCCTAGTGGGGCTGCTATCACGGTCAATGCGGACCACGGGCTATTTCCGCAAGTAAATAATTTCCCCGCGTTTGACCGTCATCACACAATGATTCACGGCAAAGTAATAGGGGATTTCGCGGTAATCATCAACATCCAGCACAATCAAATCGGCCTGCCTGCCCGCTTCGAGTGAACCGATGCGGTGGGCGCGGCGGAGGGCGTATGCGGCGTTGAGGGTGGACGCGGTGATGGCTTCCGCCGGGGTCATCCCCATCTGCGTACAGACCAGGGACAGGATGAATTGCATATTGACGGTGGGGCTGGTTCCGGGGTTGAAATCGGTCGCCAGCGCCACGGCGGCGCCGGCGTTGATGAGCTTTCGCGCAGGTGGGTACTGCTTCAATCCCAGGTGGAAATTCGCCCCGGGCAGTAGGGTGGCGACGACATTGGATTCTGCCAGGGCGCGAATATCTGAAGCTGAAAGCTTGTCGAGGTGGTCGGCGGAGGCGGCGTCAAACTCGATGCCCAGGCGCGCGGCGCCGGTGCGCGCCAGTTGCTCGGCGTGAATCCGTGGGGTCAGGCCGAACCGCCGGCCGGCGTCAAAAACCCGGCGGCAGTCTTCCACGCTGAAGGCGCCCTGGTCGCAGAAGCAGTCGATGAATTCAGCCAACTTCTCCCGCGCTGCCTGGTTGCTGGGTGCTATACTGCCGCCCGTCAGGGGGGCATTGCGTGCTGTACTGCCGCCCTTGAGGGCTGCACTGTCCGCTGTAGCGCCGCCCTTGAGGGCGGCACGTGCCGGGCTCAAGCCCGGCGCTACGTCGGGCGATACGTCCCCTGCCGCAACCAGGGGGAGCAGCCGCTCAATCACCTCGTCCACGTATTGGGCGGAGCGCCCTTTGAAACTCGCGGGAAGCGCGTGGAGGGCAAGCAGCGTGGGGACCAACTCCAGAGCTTGACCCGCTTGCAGCAATCGAATGGCGCGCAGGATCTTTAGCTCTTGTTCAAAGTCCAACCCGTAGCCGCTTTTCACCTCCACGGTGGTTGTGCCGTGGGCGGCAAACTGATCGAGGAATGTTGCCGCTTGGTGCGCCAGAGATTGAATGCTCGTTTTGCGAATTTTCTCGGCGGAGGACCCGATCCCGCCTCCGGCCTTCGCGATCTCTTCGTAAGTTTTTCCGCGCAGGCGCAGTTCGTAGTCATTCACCCGGCTGCCGGCAAAGATCAAGTGGGTGTGCGAATCCACAAAGCCGGGCATGACCACCCGCCCGCGGCAGTCAATGGCCTCGGCCCGCAAACGCAGGGCCGTGCGTTCCAGCGAGCGCGTCGGGCCAACCCGCAGGATTGTTTCTCCCTGCGTCAGCAGGCCGCCCCGCGCAATAATCCCAAGTTCACCGAGCGCCTGCCCGCGACGCGGGACCGGCCCGCCCTCGAGAGTGATCAATTGCCCGGCGTTGCGGAAAAAGAGCGCAGTTGGAGAGTAGTTTGGCATGGTAATGCGCTATAATACCCGCCCAACGCATTCCGGAGGTTATTGTCTATGCCCAGCTATGAATACGTGTGCAAAGAGTGCAAAAAGAGCTTCACCTTGATCTTAACCATGTCCGAACACGACAAGAAGCGGGTCGCCTGCCCGAAATGCAAGAGCCGCAAGGTTGAACAGCAATACGGCTCGTTCTTCACGGTGACATCGAAGAAAAGCTGAGAGGGCAGTGACGAGTGACGAGTGAAGGAATTTTCGATTGCCGATTGTCGATTGTCGATTTTGTTCAATCGTCAATCGTCCATCGAAAATCGGCAATCTGGCTCATCACTCGTCACTGCACTTTCGGTATCTTCACTCCCGCCTTGGCCGCGAAGGCTGCCGCCTCCTCGTAGCCCGCATCCACGTGGCGAGCCACCCCGATTCCCGGGTCGTTGGTCAGCACCCGATGGAGTCGTTTCGCCATTTCCGGAGTTCCATCCGCGACGGTCACTTGCCCGGCGTGCAGGGAGTATCCAATGCCCACGCCGCCGCCGTGGTGGAACGAAACCCAACTGGCTCCCGAAGCGGTGTTGAGCAGGGCGTTGAGCACAGGCCAATCGGCAATGGCGTCGCTGCCGTCTTTCATGCTCTCGGTTTCGCGGAAAGGTGAGGCGACGGAGCCGCAATCCAGGTGGTCGCGTCCGATGACGATGGGCGCCTTAATTTCGCCTTTCGCAACCAAGTCGTTGATGCGTTCACCGAAGAGCGCGCGTTCGCCGTAACCCAGCCAGCAGATGCGCGCCGGCAATCCCTGAAACTTCACATGCTTGCGAGCCAGGCGAATCCACCGATTCAAAATGGCGTTGTCAGGGAAAAGTTCCAGCACCAGGTCGTCGGTACGGTAGATATCCGCGGGCTCGCCGGAAAGCGCCGCCCACCGGAACGGTCCGCGGCCTTCACAGAACAGTGGGCGGATGTAGGCGGGAACGAAGCCGGGGAAATTGTAGGCGTCCTTCACGCCCCCATGCTCAAACGCCATGGTGCGGATGTTGTTGCCGTAATCGAAGGTGGCCGCACCGAGTTTCTGCAATTCCAGCATGCCCGTGACGTGGCGGGCGATGGAATCGTAGGAGCGCTTCAGGTAATCCTCCGGATCCTTGCTGCGAAGTTCGGCGGCCGCTTCCAGGCTAAGCCCCGCGGGGACGTAACCATTCAGCGGATCGTGGGCGCTGGTCTGGTCGGTGAGCAGATCGGGGACAATGCCGCGGCGCGCCAGTTCCGGGATGACCTCCGCGCAATTGCCCACCAGACCCACCGACACGGCGTGCTTCCGGCGCACGGCGTTCTTGAGGATGCGGATGGCTTCGTCGAGGGAATTCACGCAGATGTCGCAGTAGCCGGTGCGGATGCGGCGCTTGATGCGCTCCGCGTCAACTTCGATGCCAAGGAAAGCGGCGCCGTTGAGGGTGGCGGCCAAGGGTTGCGCCCCGCCCATGCCGCCCATGCCGCCCGTCACCACCAGCTTGCCGGCAAGGTCGCTGGCGAAATGCTTCAAGGCTGCGGCGGCAAAAGTTTCATAAGTGCCTTGCAGGATTCCCTGCGTGCCGATGTAAATCCAACTGCCCGCCGTCATCTGGCCATACATCGTCAGGCCCAGGCGTTCCAGCTCGTTGAATTTTTCCCAGGTGGCCCAGTGGCCCACCAGGTTGGCGTTGGCAATCAGCACGCGCGGCGCGGCTTCGTGCGTCTGAAAGACTCCCACGGGCTTTCCGGATTGCACCAGCAGGGTCTCGTCATTCGCAAGGTCCTTGAGCGCGGCGACAATGGCGTGGTAGCAAGCCCAATTGCGCGCCGCCTTGCCCGTGCCTCCGTAGATGATCAAATCCTGGGGGCGCTCCGCCACGTCGGGATCGAGATTGTTCATCAACATGCGCAGGGCGGCTTCCTGCTGCCAGCCCTTGCAGGATAAGGCTGTGCCGCGCGGGGCGCGCACCGGCTGGTAGGAATGGGCAGTAGACTTTACGCTGTTCACTGTGTCCGGTTGTGCCATGGTGGTTCTCTCCCCCGGAATCTTAGCCCAATGCCGGCGGAAGTGAAAGGGAGCTCGCAAAAGCTAGAGGGCTCCAGGTGTCAGGGGCACACAGCGAGCTTTTCGATTCAAGCGGGTGAAAGATGCGGGCCTGCGAAACATGCGCGGAATTCGTTAATCGGCCAGACCCAACGCGATATAGGCCACAATCAGGGAAAAACTCCACGCGGCGGAACCCAGCGCAATCGCCAGGAGGAACCGCAACCCAGAGGCTTTTGATGCCTCGGGAACCTGGAAAGTTCGCACCACCAGGGTCTTCGCCCAATGGTCGCCATGCCGCTGTTCCATCAGGGTCTTGGTCATTTCCAAGTATCCAACAAGGCCGAACACCAGGGCGTCGATAAAATAGCTGAGGGAACGAATGAATCCCTGCCACAAGTCACACGGCGAGCAATCTTCTGAGAGGACTCGCAGGCCACAGAGCAATTTACCGATGCTGGCGCCACACAACCCTTCGCATAGGGTTTGGTAGCCAATACCACCCACCAGGCTCGCCAACCAGAGGAGCCATTTCCCCTGTGAAACCCGCAGGAGCCAGCCGTGCTCAACGATGGAGAGATTCTGCAAAATCAGCAAAACAATGCCCCCCAACACTCCCGCGAAGAAGCCCATCAAATAGCCGTAAACCGTGTCCACCACGCGCGCCAGGGCGCGAATCCAGAACCCCGCTCCTTGAATGACCGGTTTAGTGTCCAGGATGCTAAGACCTAAAATGCTCATCACACTTCCTCCTGCGCTTTGCCAGGATGTGGCAGGCGCACATGCTGCCGCCCCGCCCACCCTCAGGGTCGCGGACGGATCGCTTTCGTCACCACCTTTGCAGGGTGGTTGAACACTCGATCCTTCTTCGCGATCCTCCAGCGATAGTCAGCGCTTACCGGGCTGCTGCATGCCGACTGCTATACACCCAATCGGTCCTCAGAACAAGAGACAGTGTTGGAAACGGATCTGCACTTACCGAAGTTGCTGATGCGGGCGGGGCGGTGAGCAACAATCTTCACTTACCCGTTGGCCAGATGACCCGATGGTCCGATAAACCGATTCTGCTAAGAAGGTCTTGGATTTTGGCGGCAAAGTGATAGACTCTCACGACGACATGGCTTCCAGCGAAATCAACACCCTCAACGAATTATTCCTCCAGGCAGTAGCCACGCACGCCAAGCCGGATTGTTTTCTTTTTAAGAGTGAAGGGCGCTACCAGGGCGTATCTTCGCAAGAGGCTTTGCGCAAAGTGGCGGCGCTCGCCTCGCTCTTGACCCGCCTGCACGTGGAGCGCGGCGACCGCGTGGCCATCCTTTCCGAGAATCGTGTGGAGTGGGCGCTGACCGACTACGCGCTGCTGGGGCTGGGCGCCATCCCCGTCCCGATTTTCACCACCCTGCTCGAACCGGACATCGAATACATTCTGCGCGATTCCGGGGCGAAGGGAATCGTGCTGGCCACGGAAGCACAGCTTGCCAAGGTTGTGAACGTGCGTCCCCGCCTGCCGGAATTGAAATTTGTCCTCGCCATGGATTGCGCCAATCTGCAAGGAACGGGCGCGGAGTGCTGGGAGGGCAGCATCGCGCTGGAATTGGGTTTGGCCACCAACGCCGTGGAGCGATTCACCGCGCGGGCGGCGGGCGCGCAACCGGATGACATCGCCACAATTCTTTACACCTCCGGCACCATGGGCCAGCCCAAGGGCGTCATCCTGACGCATGCCAACATTGTTTCCAACGTGCTGGAGTGCGCAAAGCTCTTTCCCCTGACCCGCCATGACGCCTCCATCTCCCTGCTGCCCCTGTCCCACATTCTGGAGCGGACGCTGGATTTCCTTTGCTTCTGGAAGGGCGTGTCGATTGCCTACGCGGAGAATCTGGACGCACTGCCGCTGAATTTGCGCGAGGTCAGGCCCACCTTGATGGGCGTGGTTCCACGCGTGCTCGAGAAGATTTATGACCGCGTCATGGAAGTCGTGCGCGCGGCTCCCGCGGCGCGCCGGAAAATTTTCTACTGGACGCTGGGAGTGGGGAAACAAGCCTTTCCCTATCGCCTCAGGGGTCAACCCTTGCCACTCGGATTGCGTTTAAAGCATGCCCTCGCCGACCGCCTGATCTTCTCCAAGGTGCGTGAGCAACTGGGCGGGCGCCTATCGATCCTGGCTTCCGGAGCCGCTCCGCTGGCGCGGGAGCTGGCCGAATTTTTTTATGCCATGGGGCTGCCGGTGTATGAGGGCTACGGCCTGACGGAAACCTCCCCGGTAATTGCCATCGATTATCCCGGTCACACAAAACTGGGAACCGTCGGCCCTCCGCTTCCCTGTGTCGAAGTAAAGTTCGGGGAAGAAATTCAAGATGCGGAAGGCGGCGCGGGGCGTGAAATTCTGGTGAAGGGTCCCAACGTATCGCCCGGTTATTACCACATGGAGGAAGAAAACCGGATCGCGTTCGAAGGAGGATGGTTCCACACCGGCGACCTGGGGATGATGGACGAAGAAGGCTACCTGCGCATCACCGGCCGCAAGAAAAATCTCTTCAAGACTTCCGGGGGCAAATACGTTTGCCCGGAAAAGCTGGAAAACCTCTTTCAGAGCCACCCCTACGTCCACCAGATTGTGGTCTTCGGCGACGGGCGCAAATTTGTGGGGGCCTTGGTGACGCCGGTTTACCAGCGTCTGGAGGCCCATGCGCGCGCGCACGGCATTTCCTTCACGAGCCGCGAAGAACTGGTTGCCCATCCCGAGATCCACGCCTTCATGCAGCAGCTTGTGGACGAAACCACGCGCTGGCTGCCGCCCCACGAAAAAATCCGCCAGATTGTTCTGCTGCCCCGCGAACTCTCCATGGGGGACGGTGAGGTTTCACCCACCCTGAAGGTGCGGCGGCGGGTGGTGGAAGAGAAGTATCGCGCCGTCATCGAAGAGATGTTTGCGCGCCACGCCCCGAAAGTGCAGGAGTCAGAAGTCAGGAGTCCGGAGTCAGATTAAGACCAGCAACCGTTCTTGCCCTTGGCGCGATTTCCTCCCACCCGTAAATTCTCAGGATATACGATCCAGAAGCCAAGGCTCAGTATCAATGCCAGCTTTAGTCTGGCTTCTTTCTTATGCCTCCTGACTCCCGACTCCTGTCTTCCAGTTCCTGACTCCTGACACCTGTCTCTTTTCAAAAGATATGCAGCTTGATGCTCAGGTATTTCTTGGGATTCTTGCGGAAGTCCGCCAGAAATTCCTTGAGGGACTCGGAGCTCGCGCTCAAATTGTTGAAGAGGGTGGGGTCCGTGGAGAGTTTCCCCAGCGTCCCCTGGCCCTGGTCGATGCGCTCGGTAATGGTATCCACGTGCGCCAGGGTGGAGTTCATGCGGTTGTACATGGTTTCGTCCTTGGCCAGCTTGCCGAGCGTGCCGTGACCCTGATTGATGCCGTCAATCAGGCTGTTGCCATTCGCCATCAGCCGGTTGAGGTTGTTGTAAGCCGAGGGATCGGAGATGAACTTGGCCAAACTTCCCTCCCCGTGTTGAATGTCATCGATGACCTTGTTGAGGCGGTCGAGCGTGGTCACGGTGCGGTTGTAAAGGGTCTCGTCGACCATGAGTTTGCCGATGGTTCCCTCCCCCCGCTGGGCGCGGCTCACCAGGTCCTGGGCGCTGGTAATAGTGGCATCCATTTTGTTGTAGAGCGTCTGATCGTAGAGCAGTTTGCCCATCGACCCCTTGCCGGCCTGAATTTGTGTGGTGATGTCATCGAGCTTGGCCGAAAGGGTATTGAGGTTCATGATGACCTCGTTGGTGTTTTGCATGACGGCGGCAATGTCTGCCTTCTCCGCGGTCTTGACGGCGCCCCCGTCCGCCACCACTTCCTCCCCGGCCGTACCGCGGGTTATATCGATGTAACTGTCGCCCAGCAGGCCGACCGTTTCCACCGAGGCCACGGAATCAGCGCGGATCTCGTTCTGAAAGGTGCGCGCGATGTTCAGGTCGATCTCCACGGCACGCCGGCGATCGCTGAAGGGAGAGATCCGGATCCTGGAAACATTGCCCACGGAAATTCCCGCCAGCCGCACCTGCGCGCCCTCGCGCAGATCCCCGGCGCTGGGAAGATAAGCCTTCAGAGTGTAATGCCGCGTGAAGAATCCCACCTGGCCGCTGATAAAGAAGACCGCGAGGGCAAAAAGCGCCAGGCTGACAAGGACCATAACACCGACTCGAAGCTGAGCCCACTGCACGCGCTCATGTTGAGGCATAGTTGCTCTCCTTCGCGAAGTTCTAAACCCTATTGTAGTTCATCCGCGGCATGTTGCGGGACTCGGGATTAGGGATACGGGATTCGGGGCTCGGGACCCGGGATACGGGGCTCGGGGTTAGGGATCAGGGATCAGGGATTAGGGACTCAGGACTCGGGGTTAGGAAATCGGGGCTGTTTGCGGCCCGTTCTCGGAGACCACAGTTTGCCTGTCTTCGCTGCCGTGCTCCCTTCATTCGAAGTTTCGCTCGAACCTCGAGTCCCGAGTCCCGTATCCCGAGTCCCGAGTCCCGAGCCCCGAGTCTTTACGCCAGGAACCTGCGCAGGTAGGGGTCCGGGGAGCGGGTAAGCTCCTGCTCGTCCCCCTGAAAGTACACCCCGGCGTCGCGCAGCACCAGGAAGCGCGTCGGCGATCGAGAGGCAGCCGCGCCCTCCGGCGGCCGGGGAACCAGGGCCTGGTTTTCGGCTGAGAAGGTAAAGTTGGCGAGCACGTAAGCATCTTGCAGGCGCTGGGTGACAACCACCGAGGTGACGTGTTGCAGGTCGCGTAGCTTGGCAATCAGCACATTGATGGTCTGGCTGGTGACCGGATCGAGCCCGCCGGTGGGCGAGTCATAGAGCATGATCGACGGGTTGCTGATGATGGTGCGCGCAATCGCCACGCGCCGCCGCATTCCGCCGGAAAGCTCGGCAGGCATTTTTTCGATGGCCGCTTCCATTTCCACAAAGCGCAGAACCTCGCGAACCCGCCGTTCGATGGCGCCTTCGTCCCCCAGATGCTCCTCGCGCAGGCGATAGGCGACATTTTCAAAAACCGACAGGGAATCGAAGAGCGCGCCTTCCTGAAAGACTATTCCCATGCGTTGGCGGATGGGTTGAAGGCTGGACTCGGAAAGGGGAACCAGGTCTTGCCCTTCGATCAGCACCTGGCCGCCGTCCGGCTTGATAAGTCCGAGCAGGAGCTTAAGCAGGACGGACTTTCCCGACCCCGTCACTCCCAGGAGGATGAGGGTCTCGCCGGCGCCGAGAACAAAAGAGATATCCGCAAGGACCTGTTTATTCTCAAAGGAGAGGGAAACGTTGCGAAGTTCGATGGCGGCGATGGCGCTCATACGGGGCTCGGGATTAGGGTTTAGGGATTAGGGGTTAGGGATAAGGGGTTGGGGGTTGGGGGTTGGGGGTTGGGGATTAGGGAATTCCGGCCCTTAGTGACAAAAGGTTAAACCTATCGTTAACCCTTACCGGATTTCAGCTTTCGAAGCTCCAAGCCCCGAGCCTCGCATCTCGATTCCCTAACCCCTAATCCCCAACCCCTAATCCCAATTCAAAAGAATCCAATCCCAATCAAAAATTTGGTAATGAAAAAATCGACCACGACGATGAGCACGGAGGCTACCACCATGGCCTGGGTAGTGGCTCGCCCCACGCCCTCGGTTCCGCCGGTGGTGTGCAGCCCCTGGTAGCAGCCCACCAGAGAAATCAGCACGGCAAAGAAGAAAGGCTTGATGAGCCCCTGGGTAATATCCTGATAGGTCAAGGCCTGGTAGGCGGAGGTCCAGTATTCTTCCGTGGTCAGGCGGACGGTGTAATAGCTGACGAAATAGCCGCCCAGCATGCCACAGAAATCCGCCAGGATGGTTAGCAGGGGCAGCGTCACCAGGGTGGCCACCAGCCGCGGGATAACCAGTTTGCGCAAAGGGTCGGTGCCCAGCGCGCGCATGGCGTCCACCTGCTCGCTCACCACCATGGAGCCGATTTCGGAAGCGATCCCCGAGCTGTTGCGCCCCGCCATCATCAGCGCCGTCAGCACCGGGCCCAGTTCCAGAACCAGGCTGAGGGCCACCACTTTGCCCATCAATCCCACCTCGCCAAAATTGCTCAGGGTGCGATAGGACTGCAAGGCCAGAACCCCGCCGGTAAAAAAGCCGATTAGCAGAACGATGGGCAGGGACCCGAAGCCGATAACGTCCATCTGCATGAGCGTGTCGACAAGGTAGCGGGGCGAGGTGAAAGCGTGCCGCACGGAGTCGACCAGGAGGAGGGTAAATTCCTGAACTGCCTGCACCCAGCGCTTGAGAATCCCTGTAATCATGGCAGTGATCATGGGGCACGGTCAGTCATTCGTTTGGAATGCGTGGGGATGACTGAATGGCCACTGTAGCCAGCGGGGCAGGCGAAGTCAAGCGCGAGAATCGCATGATCAAGTGATCGGGGGAGCTATACCCGGGCTCTCGCCCCGGCCATCCCAAGACCGCCTGTTCCCACCGGTTGCCGCACCCTACGGTTGAGGGAACATCGCGGGCTGAATCCCTAACCACGCCGGACCGCAGGACAGTTAGGTGCACGAAACATATTTAAGGCGTGTCGGCCCTGCCGCTATCGCAACGTAGGGGCAGGCCTCGTGCCTGCCCGAAATGTCGGCCATGCCGCCATCAGGCTACCCACCAGGGGTACCCCTACGGCATGCGGCGATCCCACCATCGCAACGTAGGGGCAGGCCTCGTGCCTGCCCGGCGTGTCGGCAATGCCGACTTCTGGGTACCCACCAGGGGTACCCCTACGATTCGTCCCACGGCGCCAGCGCTCCCGTTTCACCAACCACCAACACAGGGTTCTGCGGATTGTACCTGTCCAAGGTCCACATCAGCGGGTTATTGCGAATATAGTCCCGGATTTTCTCCAGCTCGTCGTGGTCCCGGATCACATGGTCGTAATAATTCCGTTGCCAAAAGTGGTTTTGGAATCTCGGCCAATCGACTTGATGAACACCGGCTATATATTCGTCGGTGGTCTGTGATTTGAACGCGCCCACCACATCACCCAACGTAGGGGCAGGCCTCGTGTCTGCCCGGAATGTCGGCAATGCCGACTTCTGGGTACCCACAAGGGGTACCCCTGCGGTTTCGCCCGCTACGATTTGGATGATGCCGTGAAAATGATTGGGCATCGTGATGTGTTCGTCCAATTGAATTGTTGGAAATTGAACGGGAATTCGAAACCACGCGGCGTCCACCATTTCGCCAGCGTCGTTCAGATTCATCACGCCCGATTGCACCGCCCCGAGCAAACACCGATGGTCCTGAATACAAATGGTCACATAGTAGAAGTCAGGGGACGAGTAGTTATGTTTATCCCACCGCAGCGATTGCCGGTGATGGATTTTAGGGTCATACATATTCAGTCGTAGGGGCAGGCCTCGTGCCTGCCCGAAATGCCGGCCATGCCGACATCAGGGTGCCCACCAGGGGTACCCCTACGGCAGGCCATCCCGACATCGCAACGTGGGGGCAGGCTTCGTGCAGCAATGAGGCCGCCCGAATCCACAAGCGTCAGCTTGCTCATTTGCCCCGCCCGGGGTCGCTGCGCTGTTCGGAGATTTCCTTCTCAATCTCATCCCAGCCCAGAGGTGTTTCTCCCGAGGGCATAATCTGACCCCGAATTTCCCAAAGGCGCTTCCCGAGCGACGTGCGCGGCTGGTAGGGAGGCAATCCTTTCCCCTCGGACACGGTTGGCATTTCGCTTGTCCGGTTCCTCACATCCATTTCCTCTGAAAACTACTCGAACACAATGCCCAAAAGAACTCCTCGGGTCTGAATGAGGCTTTGAACCCCGCTCGGGAAAAACCGCGCGCAGGTTCGCAGGGTCATGGAATTCTCAGCGAGCCTACGAGGTCGGCAAGATGCAGCCGCTTTCGCTGGCAGTAATCGCGGATGCCCTTCACGATGCGCAGGGAGGTTCCCGGATCGTAGAAATTTGCGGTGCCCACCTGCACCGCGCGCGCCCCGGCAATGATGAATTCCAGCGCGTCTTCGGGGCCGGCAATGCCGCCGATGCCGATGATGGGGATTTTCACGGCGCGCGCCGCCTGATAAACCATGCGCAGGGCCACGGGTTTGATGCCGGGTCCCGAAAGCCCCGCGGTGACGTTGGAGATGCGCGGCGTGCGCGTTTCAATGTCAATGGCCATTCCCACAAAGGTATTGACCAGCGAGAGCGCGTCCGCCCCGGCGCCTTCCGCCACGCGCGCGAACAGGGCAATATCGGTTACGTTGGGCGAAAGCTTGACGAACAGCGGGTAGCGCGCGGCCTTTTTTGACGCCGCCACCACTTCCTCCGTCAAGTGCGGGTCGCTGCCGTACACGATGCCGCCGCAGCGCGTGTTGGGGCAGGAAATATTCAATTCGTAGGCCGCAATTCCCTCCCCTTCATTCAGAATCTCGATGCACCGCACGTAGTCTTCCGTGGAATAGGCGAACACATTCACAACGGTGCGCGCCTTGAGGGTGCGCAGGAATGGCAGTTTTTCACCCAGGAACCGCTTTGCGCCCACATTCTGAAGACCGATGGCGTTTAGCATCCCCGAATCCGTTTCATAGATGCGGGGGGGCGGATTGCCCTCCATGGGTTCGGGCGAAATGCCTTTCACGCAGATCGCGCCAAGCTGGTTCAGGTCAATGAGATGGGCAAATTCCTTCCCGTAGCCGAACGTCCCGCTGGCCGTCCACACCGGGTTTTGAAATCGCACCCCGGCTATCTCGACTTCCAACTGAGGGGTAAATTCCTGCGCCGGCGCTGGGGCTGTGGTCATTTCGGGCAAAATGTGCGAGTTCCCGGGGTCACGACTCCCATTGACGCGGCCTCGCGCTGCTTTCGCTTTGTGTTCGCTCGCCTTCACCGTCTGCCTGCCTCCGCGCATTCACGCCTTTATGCGGGATTGTTTGGGATATCCATCTTGGGAAACGGCCCTGGGGCGCTAAGTAACAAAAAATCCAGCAAAAATTTTTTCCCCCAACTCCTAATCCCGAATCCCGAGTTTCTTATCCGCCTCCCAAACAATTTTCTCCGCCCAAAACACCGGCCCTTCCGTGCAAACCCGCTGGTAGGCATCGTGGCCTGATCCCTGGACGCGAATCGAACAGCCCAGGCAGACGCCCAGCCCGCAGCCCATGCGATTTTCCATGGAGACCAGGCAGGGGTGGCGAAAGCGCCGGGCCAGTTCCACCGTGGCGCGCAGCATCGCTCCCGGCCCGCACACCATGAGCAGGAATTTCTTGTTGGTGTGCTTGGCGAGATAGTCCTCCAGCGGCCGCGTCACGTAGCCGCGATATCCCATCGAGCCGTTTTCCGTAGCCAACAGCATGGCTCGCACTAGCGGCTTAAATTCCTGAACACCTACCAGGTCATCTTTCGTTCGCGCTCCAAAAAAGAGCCGTTGCCTGAATCCCGCTTGACCCAACTGCTTTGCGGGAAGCAGCAGCGCGGCGATGCCAATGCCTCCTGCCACGTGCAGAATTTCGTCGGACTGGTGCGCCTGGGGGAGATATTCCTCTTCAAAAAAACCATGACCGAGGGGCGCGAGCAAGCCCACCTTGTCGCCGGGCTGGAGTTCCGCCATCAAGCGCGTGCCTCTGCCCACAATTTTGTAGAGAAGTTGGAGGATGCGCGGCGCGGCTGCCGGCCGGGGGGAAGCGGAGGGGCCGCCGTCCGGCGCTTTAACGTCGAAGATGCTCATGGGCCGGCGAAGCAGCACGTCGGACCGCCCGAGGATGCGCACCATGGCGAACTGCCCCGGCCGCACGCCAGGCGCTTGCCGCGGAGCATCCAGACTCATGAGGTAATGGCCGCCAGTGAGGGATCGATTCTCGATGACCGCCACGGTTTCGTCGTACATCGGCACTATGGTAGCACATCATGCATCAGGGATTAGGGGTTAGGAGTTAGGGGTAAGGCATCGGAGGATAGCGAAAATCGAAACTCGAAAATCGAAAAGTCTGAATCCAGCTTCGAGTTTCGCTTTTCGAGTTGCGAATGGCCTGCCCACCCCCTAACCCCTAATCCCTAACCCCATCTACAGGTGCTTTTCAATCCATCGCCGGATGTGGGGCAGAGACTGGCGGGGGAATTTGTGGGTGGAATTGTAAAAGCGGAAGTCGACGGTGGCGGCGCGCTCCCCCAATTGCCGGCGGAACTCCAGGTTCTTTTCCCGCGAGTACCATTCATCCTGCCGGGCGGCAATGTGCAGCACGTGGGTGGCGGCGAGGCGATAGTGCGGATTCTCCTTCCAGTCGCCGGGGACACCCCCGCACACGGCCACGGCGCCGCGAATCGCTCGCGGGTGAGTGAACACATAACGGTAATTGGGAGCGCAAGCCTGCGAAAAAGCCAGCAGGAATACACGTTGAGGGTCGGCGTGGTAATTCCGCACGGCAAGTTGGATGATCGTTTCCAGGTCCCGGTGGTGAAGTTGGAGGGAATCCTCCATCTTATAGGTGGTCCCCCATCCAAAGACCACCCGGCGGTTCCTGGGATCTTTGACCAGGCGGCGAAAGAACTGGAACGGCCCTTGCAAGGAGATGACCACCATCTTGCCGCCCGCAATGTGTTTCGCCACACGCATCATGGAATCTTTATCCCCTTCGTAACCATGCAGCGCCACCAACAGCGGCCAGCGCTTGCGCCGGGCGTGGTCGTGCGGCAGTTCAACTTCGTAGTAACGGCGAATGGGACTGCGAAAGAATTTCTCCATAAGTTTTTTGAGGATCCCTGCTCAAATCCTTCCGATCGCATGATAAGAAAAGTGCGGGCTGGTAAGAGATTCCTGCTGAATCCCAAGTTCCAAATTATCCATCCTACCCACTACTCGGGCCAGAGGCAACTATGGCGCGTAATGCAAGCGTCTGAGGCTTTGGGGGTTGACACTCTCTCTGAGAATCCGCTGGATTTTGTGCGTGGCTGGTGAGATAAGTGATCAGGGGGCGAATCCAACGGCAGCTCCTTTGGATTTGCTCCCCAACTTCAGGGCTAACAACAATTTAAGGTAGTAGGGCTAGGGGCCCAGTGAAGATTACTGGATTCGTGCCGATAGGTTTGTCGGAGGACATACCTATGAAGGTACCGCACCCGATAAGCCGGTGGGTGACCCTATGGGTGTTGTCGGCAGCGTGTCTGCCGGCGGCTGCCCATGGCCGAACGCCGGAAGCATTGCTGCCGGATGGGATTTGCGGCAGTCCCCAAGTCATGTTGGAAGCCGCCCAGGCGGGCAACGCCATGGTCCGGCAGGTCCTTGCCGTAAGCACGCCATGGGGTGATAAGGCCCTGAACGAATATGTCAATCGGCTGGGGCAAAACCTGGCGCGCAGCAGCGGGAGCCAGCAACCATTCTCCTTTTTTGTCGTTTACAACCCCCAGATCAACGCCCAGGCCTTTCCGGGCGGATACATTGTGATCAACACCGGGGCGATCAGCCTGGCGGAAAGTGAGGCGGAATTGGCCTCCGTTTTGTCCCACGAAATCGCCCATGAAAACGCCTGTGATTGGCGCACCGCGCCCCGGAAGGGCAATCTCTTCGAACTGATCTTCGTGGTTCCCACGGTGGTTCTGGGAGGGCCGGCAGGCATTGCGCTGGCGGCGGGAGGCAGTTGGGCGGAGACCATGGCGCACGCCCGTTCCAGCCGCAACGCCGAAGTGCGCGCCGACCGCCTGGCGGCGCAGTACCTGGTTCGCGCCGGCTACGACCCCCGCGCAGCGGCGCTTTTCTTCCAGCGGCTCGAGGCCGAACAGGAGAACGAAAGGGTGGAGCCTGGCGGCCTCCTGGCTACCCACCCGCGCACCACCGACCGGGAAAAGAAACTGGAAGAAATAATACCCGATCTCCCCCCGCCCGAATTCGAACCGCACGACGAAGCGGAATTCCTCCGAATGCGCCAGGCCGTTCGCGAATACGACGAAATGTATTCGCGCCTGGTGGGCGTGCATGTGCCCGGCCAGGGCGAGCCTCACCCTGAACTTTCCCACCGCCCGCCATCGCCTGCCTCACCCTGAATCTTAGGCAGGAGGGAGACGCGGGGGATGGCTTGCTGACCGGTCATGGCGGCACATCCACCGGACAAGATGTATTTCCCGCTTGTTTCGGCCCGGGCTTTATGGTAGGAATAGCTAGCCTGTAAAGTACCAAATAGCTTCCTCACAGCGAGCGGGAGACCCGGATTGGGAGCACGGACCGGATGGGTAGGAAGGTCACGACCCCACGGTTCCGCGGATTCCGCAAAAGGAGATAAGGGCATGGCGTTCTGTGCGAAGTGCGGTGCGCAAATGACGGAGGGAACAACGTTCTGCGGCTCGTGCGGCGCAGCGGTGGAGGGCGCGCCGGTGGCAGGTGCGGCCCCGGTTGCAGCCCCGGGTTCGGCGCCTGCTGCGGCGAGTTCGGGACTGGATCCCAAGGTGGCGGGGGCGCTGGCGTATTTCACCATCATCCCCCCGATTATTTTCCTCGTGGCAGATCCTTACAAGAATGACCGGACCATTCGGTTCCACTCCTTCCAGTCTCTGTTTCTGGCGGCGGCGACTTTTGTGATCTTTTTCGTGGTGGGGTTCTTTGCGATCATCCCCTTCATCGGCTGGGTGGTCGGACTGATTCTCTTCCCGCTCCTCGGGCTGTCGATCTTCGGGCTTGTGATCTTCTGCATGTACAAGGCTTACAACGGCGAGCAGTTTCTGTTGCCAGTGATTGGCAAGCTCGCCCAAGAGCAGGCTGCGAAGTAACCCGTTTTCAGTGGTCAAAGGAACTGAGCGAGGGGGATCAACCCGCGGACTCGCCGGGTCCCATTCTCCCTTTCGCAACCCGGGGGCGGCGGTCCTATACCGCCTCCGGCTTTTGGCAGAAATTCCCCGAATGCTCTTCTGCGCAATTCCTCTTGACAATTTTCAGCCGCGAGCGCAAGTTAGGTGGTTTCGCTCGCGTTGGTGAGGCCGGGCGTGCCTGAAACGGCAACCTCACCCCCAAGACCTATGGCGGTTCTAGTCTGCTTTCACGATCGGTGTTTCGACGGGGCCTGCTCAGCGGCCGTGTTTACGCGCTTCTACCGGCAGTGCATCGACTCCCGGGCGGAGTTCCGGTATCGCGGCATGATGCACCGCGCGGGGCAATTGTTCGATGCGGGCCTTTTCGACGCCGACGAAAACGTCATTGTCGATTTCAAGTACTCCAGTTCCGACCGGCTGACCTGGTGGTTTGATCATCATCAGAGCGCCTTCCTTACTGAAGCCGACGCCGAGCATTTCCACCACGACCAGAGCGGCCGGAAATTTTACGGGCCGGACTATCGCTCCTGCACCAAGTTCATCGCCGAAACCACGGGAAAGAAGTTTGGCTTCCAGGCTCCCGACCTCGACGACCTGGTGTACTGGGCGGATTTGATTGACGGCGCAAAGTACCCCGACATCGCCACGGCCGTGGAAATGCGCGAACCCGCCACCCAGTTGACCCTGGTCATCGAAGGAACCGCCGAGCCGGACTTTTGCGTGCGCCTGATTCCCGAGTTGCTCTCCCGGCCGCTTGCGGAAATTGCCGCCCTCCCCCACATCCAGAAAGCCTTTGGAGAACTCTACGCGCGGCATTTGAAATCCATCGAACTATTGCGAGGACGCGCCGAACTGCGCGACGGCGTGGTTTTCTTTGACGTGGCGGACCAGCATCTGGAGGGTTTCAATAAATTCATTCCCTATTACCTTTTTCCCGCCGCGGTCTATTGCGTAGGCATCAGCTCTTCGAAGGAACGGATTAAGATCGCCGTGGGCAGCAACCCCTGGAACAACACCCCCATGTCCGCCAACCTGGCGAGTATTTGCGAGCGTTATGGGGGCGGAGGACATCCCAAAGTGGCGGCCATCTCCCTGCCGCCGCACGATTTGGAGGGCGCCCGCCGCGTCGCCGCGCAAATCGTTGAGGAACTGCGGGGCTCGGGATTCGGGACTCGGGACTCGGGAGCCGGGGCTCGGGGTTAGGGATTCGGAATTCGGAATAAAGGGGTTCAGACTTCGGGATTGGGGGGCCAAGGCGGGCGCCGGACGAATGCCCAGTGGCGTATTGCGAGTCCCGAGTCGCGAGCCCCGAGTCCCGAATCCCGAGCTTGATACCAGCGTGCGGCTGTGGTAAGAAAGAACGGTCATATCATTACATCAACGTCAGCCCCCTGCGGAAAGAGGCGGTGGGTGGCTGTCGACATACGGGGAAAGGTACCCGGGCGGAAGTGAAGTCCCTTTGAGGTTGAGGTCAGACGGACGCTCAACTTGCGCGCAGACTGCAAAAAGCGGATTCACTGAGGTTACGGTTGAGCGTGACTGCAACCGGGGGAAGGTGAGGGCCGTGGCCGAGACAACGGGGAGTACCGCGAAGCCCATTCGCGTGACCTATTGCGGGATGTCCGATATGGGGCGCGTCCGCAAGAATAACGAAGATAACTTCGTGGTCTGCAATCTGACCACCGGAGAGGTTGCAGTATCCGCCACGGTGCGCGAGCATGAGGTGGGCGCGCTCGGCTCGCTTTTCATGGTTGCCGACGGGATGGGCGGGGAGGCCAGCGGCGAGGTGGCCAGCCAACTCGCTGCGGTCACGGTTCCCAAGCGCTTGTATGACAACCTCAAGACCCTGGGTACGGTCAGCGAGGCCAACTTTGTGATCCTTTTGCGCGAGGCGATCGAATATGCCAACCAGATCATCTACCAGAAGGCTTCCGCCAATCCCGCCTTCCACGGGATGGGAACCACCACCACGGCCTCTGCCCTCTTCGGCCCCCACCTCTTTGTTGGACAAGTGGGGGATTCCCGCTGCTATCTGATCCGCAATAAGCAGATCACCCAATTGACGCGCGACCAGACTTTTCTGAACTACCTGAAGGACATTGGCGCAGAATTGCCGATTGACCCGGAAAAAGACAGCCGCAAGAGCATTTTGACCCAGGCGGTGGGAAGCAGTGAAACGCTGGATGTGAAGGTCACCTACATCCGCATGAATCAGGGCGATAGAATCCTGATCTGCAGCGACGGGCTGTACAACATGGTCCCCGAGGCGGATTTGCTGGATTGCGGCAGCCGCGCGAATGGGCTCCCCGACAATTGCAAAGCCCTCATCGAGAAGGCCAACGCCCGTGGGGGGACGGACAACATTACGGTGATTCTTGCGGAATTTTCGGGCGAGGGACTTCCTCCCCTGGACGCCAGCGCCCCCGTCGTGTGCAAAGAATTCGACGAAGAAGACTTTAAAGCGCAAACATAGGAAGTTTTCTATATTCAGTTGGCAGTAGTCAGTCGGGCGGCCGCAGAGGCACAGGCATGCTGCCCGTATGAACTCATCGCCAGGATGGCCATTCCGCAAAACGCCACGACCGGTCGGGACGAGGAGTGCTGAGAACTGAAAACTGAGAGCCGAGGACTGCGCCATGAAATGCCCAACATGCGGCGAAGTGAACGAGGCAGGATACCGGTTTTGCCGGGTTTGCGGCCACCCTCTGAGTGTGCAGCAGGACGATATTCCCACCGGGGCCATGCCCAAGCCCCCCGTCCCTGCCGTGGAAGCAACCGTGGCGGTTCCGCCGCCTGCCTCCGCTCCCCCCGCTTTCCGATTGGTGGCCACTTCGGGGCTTCTTTCCGGCCGAAACTTCAATATCACCTCCAAAGGGCTGAATGTTGGCCGCGACCAGACCAAATGCCAAATCGTCCTCGCGGATGACCAGATTTCCCGCCTGCACGCCTGGGTGGGCTTCAACGAAGCCGGTCAAGTAGTGCTTCGCGACCACGATTCCTCCAACCACTCCTACGTCAACCAGATGCGGGTTAAGGAAGCGGTGTTAAAGCCGGGCGATGTGGTTTCCTTCGGGGCGGGCTCCAAGCACGTGTTCCGCATGGAGTCGTTCGTGCAAGCCCCCGCGGCGGCGCCGGCGCGCAAGGCGATGGTTGATGAGGAGGAGGGTGTTCACACTTCGGTGGTGAGCCAGGCGGAAATTGCCGCGGCCCAGGAGGCGGATCGTTCCACGGGCGGAACCGTGGCCATCAAGCTGACGGACCTCATGGCCCGCCCCCACCTGGATCTGATCGTCAACAAGTTCGCGGTCAAGAGCGAGGACATTCCCGACGAGGGGCTGGTGGTAGGCCGCGATCCGGCGCGCTGCAAGATGGTGATGGAACATGCCTCCGTATCCGCCGTGCACGCGAAGTTTTCCATCAAAGAGGGCAACGTCGAGCTGACCGACCAATCCGCCAATGGCACGTTTGTGAATGGGATCCGCATCAAATCCACCCTGCTGCATGACGGTGATTACATCACCTTCGGCCGCTATGCCGGCAAGTCCCTGATCTTTCGCTCCGGCCTGGAACCGCAGCTCAAGATGGAACACATCAACCTGGAAAAGGACCACCTGGTGATCGGGCGCGATCCCTCTTGCGACGTGGTGATCGCCCATCCCGTCGTTTCCAAAAAGCATGCCGAAATCATCCGGCAAAATGGCAAGTGGGAGCTCATCGATCTGGGCTCGGTGAACGGAACCTTTGTCAATGGCATTCGAGTAAAACGCCACGAACTTCAGGAACTCGACCGGGTGGTGATTGGCCCCTCGGAGCTGCATTTTGAGGGCGGGACTCTGACTCATGTGCCCGACCGCCGGGTGGTGCGGCTGGATTCCGTGCACCTGAATTTCCAGGTGCCCGACCGGAAGACGGGCCAGCCCAAACTGCTGCTCGATGATCTCTCGCTGGTGGTCAAGCCCAAGGAACTGATCGGCCTGCTGGGACCGAGCGGCGCCGGGAAGACCACCCTGATGAACGCCCTGAACGGGTTTGTAAAACCCACTTCCGGGAAGGTGCTTTACAACGGCGTGGATTTGTACCAGAACCTGGACGCGATGAAATCCACCATCGGCTACGTCCCGCAGGAAGACATCATGCACCGGCAGTTGTCGGTGCGCCGCTGCCTCTACTACGCCGCCAAGCTGCGCTTGCCGGACGACATTACCGATGACGAAATCAACCGGCGCATCGAAGAGATGCTGGAATCCCTGAAACTCGAGCCGGAGCGCTGGGACAACCCGGTCTCGACCCTGAGCGGCGGCCAGCGCAAGCGCGTGAGCCTGGGAATCGAACTTCTGCCCAAACCGGGAGTGCTCTTTCTGGATGAGCCCACCGCCGGCCTGGACCCCCGGACGGAAACCCTGATGATGATGCTTTTCCGGCAGCTCGCCAACCAGGGCTCCACCATCATCATCACCACCCACCTGCTCGGGTCGTTCGGGGTGCTCGATAAAGTTGTGGTTCTCGTGCAGGGACGGCTGGCCTACTACGGCCCGGGCACAAAATTCCTCGAATATTTCAAGGCGGAATCTCCTCCCGACGTTTATGATGACCTGACCGACAACAACACGATCCCCTACGCGCTGGAACTGAAGGAGAGATATCAAAACGCCTCTTTGTACCAGAACCTGGTGGTGGAGCCGCAAAGCAACATTCCGAACGAGCAGGTGATGGCCAGCGGCGCGCCCAGTCAGCCGCAGGCCCGGCAGGGAGGATTCAGCCTCGGCCAGTTCACCACCCTGCTGAAACGTAGTTGGGAATTAAAGTTCATCGACCGGGGGCAAACCATTCTTCTCTTCTCCCAGGCCCCCCTGGTGGCTCTGCTGGTGGCCTTGATGGCGCGCAGCAGCCCCCCCAACCAGGTGCAAACCCTCTTCATGATGATGTTCGCGGCTCTCTGGTTCGGGTGCTCGAACGCTGTGCGCGAGATTGTGGATGAGCAAACCATCTATAGGCGGGAACGGCAGACCGGCCTGAAGATCCCATCGTACATCCTGTCGAAACTCACCGTGTTGTCCTTTGTGGCGTTTGTGCAGTGCTTCTCGGTCGTGTTCATCTGCCTGATCATCAAGCCGGCCCTCCACCTGGAGCTGCCGGAAGTGGGCGCGGCCATTCTGATCATGTTCCTGGTAGCCATCAACGGATCGCTGATCGGGTTGCTGATTTCCGCCCTGGTCTCCACGCCGGAAAAGGCCTTGACGCTGTTTCCACTGGTCCTGATTCCGGAACTCCTGCTTTGCGGCCTATTCCTGCCGGTGAACCCCATCAAGACGATGATTCCCGTCTCGGACTTGCAATTAATGTCTTTACCCGCGAAAGGCCAAAAGGGAGTACTGGACAGAATCAAGGCCACGCAAAGATGCCCGGGAGTTACCTATCCCCTCGTCCCCCCGATACCCCCGCCTCCGACCCCCCCAGGGGAAGAGGGAACAGTGGCGGCCGTGGTGGAGGTGCCTCCGGATATCGCGGATTGTTTCCACCGGTATACCCCCGCTCCCATCACGGGCATGCCGGACGTCGTTCGCTGGCTTTCCTCGCTGGCGATTTCCCGCTGGGGTTTGGAATCGCTCAGTGACTTGTGCATTCAGGGCCAGCATTCCACGGGGGAATCGGCCTACAAGATCCTGAATACCATCTCGATTTCGCTGCATCCGGGTTATGTCAATGATCTCGAAGATGGTCTGGAAGCGCCGCCCAGCGAGACGGGTACGCAGCCTTTCCCGCTTCACGCCGATTTCTGGCCGGACCAGGGACCTTACCTCGGGATCATGGCCGGGTACGCCCTCGTGATGCTGGTGATCATACTGATCGTGATGAAACGCAAGGATGTTAAGTAGGAAGAGCAGTGGCTAGTGGTTAGCGGCGAGCAAGCAGCTTCGAAGTCCAATGCGCCTCTTCCGTGCCCCCATCTTCGGACGGGCTTCTTCCTCGCCCCTAACCATTAGCCACTGCCTTTAAAAGGAGGCAACATGGACAACGATCTTTCGAAGATTCGCACCCTGCTTTACATCGTCCTGGTGCTGGCGCTGCTGGCGGTGTGCACGAACATCTACGTCGGCATGCAACTGTCCCAGAACAGCGACGAACTGGCAAAACTGGGCATGCTGGTGCATAAGGAGATGATGGGGAGCGCCGCCGAGGAATCACAGAAATTGGACGAGAAAATGGACAAGCTCGCTGATAACGCTTCCAGTATCGACGCGAAGATGCAAAAAGCTCAGGACGAAATGGACGCCAAAATGCAAAAAGCCCAGGACGAAATGGTGGCGAGGATGAAAACCGAAATCCCCAAGATTATGGATAGTTACATCAAGTCAAAGGCGCCCGAGCTTCAGAGGCAGGCCATGCAGCACACGCAGCACTGAGAAGCGGGGGATCGGATGATCGGGCGATCTGGCCATCGGATCATAGAATCATCGGATCATTGAAAAGCATGCAGCTCCTTCGGCGGTGATTTCAGACTTTCGATCTTTGTGCATCGCGTGCCACGAACCACGGAGCTCACCCAAGCGACCAGAGACAGGTTTTCAATGATTCCATGACCCGATGGCCAGATGACCCGATGAACCGATCACCCGATTTCCCGATCACCGGATCTCCCGATTCCGCAATTACCCCCCGCCCTTGACCTCCACATGGAAGAGCTGCTCACCCATGAAGAATTCGTCCCCGTCAGCTAAGACAACATCTGCGCGCACCCGGCGATAAACGCCGTTTCGGCTGCTCAGATCCTGTAAAAGGAAGCGTCCCTGTTGCGCGATGATGCGGGCGTGCGACCCGGACATGTAGGGGTCATCCCTGAAAACCACGTCGCCCGTGGTTCGGCCCAGGGTGGTTTCCGGCTTGTCGAGTTTGAACTCCGCTACAACCTCACCATTCAATTTGATGTGTTCAAGCTTGGCCGTAGGCGGTCCCGATTGGAGTTTGGGAACGCTCCACATCATCGTGCCCTGCGGGGCCTCGCGGGTGAGCGATTCATCCGGGCCCTCGGTGACGAAACGGAAGAGTTCGCGCCCCAGCAGGAAAACGTCACCCTGAACAAGTTCCAAATCGTGCCTTTGGCGGATGAAGGACCCGTTTTGGCTGTTCAAATCCCTGAGCACCAGCTTGCCCTCGCTGATGCTGACGGAAGCATGCCGCGGGGAAAGCAGGGTATCAAGGGGATAGTTTAAGTCGCAATTCTCACGGCCGATGAAGGTATCTTTGGTAATAGGTAAGGTTTGACCCCAGGTTCCATCGGGCTTCTTTTCCGAAATCCTGGCTTCGAGGTGGGGGGCCGCGCGCAGGCCTGAGAACACAGCCGTTCCCTCCCGGACCGCTTCCGGGATGGGTGGAGCCACGGGCCGGGGGACCGGTGGAGGCGGCAGCGGCGGTTGCGCCACCGAGCGCGGCAGAGGAGGTGGCACAGGCCGGGGCACAGGAGGCGGAACGGCGGGCCGCGGAGGCACGGCGATGGGCGATGGAACCGGGGGCGGGGCCACCGGACGCGGCAGAGGGGGCGGCAGCGGGGACGGCACGGGCCGGGGCACAGGCGGGGGCGCGGGAACCGCAGGACGGGGCAGCGGCGGGGGCAGCGGGGGCGCGGGCGGCGGCGCAACCGGCCGGGGAGGAGCCACGGGCTGGGGCAGCGGCGCCGGCGGGGGTGCCACCACCACTGGTGCAGCAGTAGGCAGAGTGGTGCCGCAGTATCCGCAGAATTTACTTCCCAGCGGAAACGACTTGTGGCACTTCGGGCACATCACCGAGGGGGGAGCCGCAGGGCCCGGGCCGCGTACCGCCGGCGTGGGCGGGGCGGGGGGCGCGGATGGAGCTCCGGCCTGCTGCGGCTTCCCGCACCGCGCGCAGGTGGCGGCAGTCGCCGGGTTCATGCTCCCGCACGATGCGCACCGCTGGTAGCGTACGGTTCCTTGCTCATTTGCGTCAGGATTCATATTCTGTGCTCTTCTCGAATTTGATTATTTTGGGCCATCCGTGGCTTTAATCCAAATGGGGTTAGTATAACAGCGAAATTCACTATTGGCGCTGTTTCGTGTGGTGGCCACCAATCGAATGTAAATCCATTTTTGCCCTGCCGCCTTCACTTCCTGGCGAAGGTCGAAGGGAATCAAACCGTCGCTCGCCAGAGCCTTGGCGGAGGGCACGGGCAATTCCACAGGCGGCAACTCTCCCGTATCGGTGCCCACCATCAGTTTAATGGATTGAAGGGGCCCAAATTCTTCGCTGCTCACCCACTGGAGTTGCAAAGGGGGCAGCGATTCGAGCGGGCAGGAAATCTCCTGGCCGATTCCGACATCCCCAGGGTCGTCAAGCGAGCCGTTCGAGTTGCGATCGAAGCCGGCAATCAGGATGGGCCCATTGCTGCCCACCGCACGGCCCGCGCGCAGGGCGCGCAAAACGTTCTCACCGCGCGGCCCCATGCCGCCTGGCGCGTAAACCACCGTGAAAACCCTCCCCAGCGCGTTATCTTCGGCATATCCGTTGATGCTGCGCGACGGTTTGCCCAGAAAGTCCACCACGTCCATGGACGCTTCGAAATTCAGGTCGCCATGCGCGTCGGAACCGGCGGCAAAAAAGGTTTTGAAAAGCGGCGCATCAACGCCGTCACTCCGCACGCCGAGGCCCAGCCGGAGAAGCGGAAGCCATCCTTCCTTGATCCCCTTTTCCAGGCGTGCATATTGGTCAGCGGCGGGATCGCGCTGGAAACAGTCGCTGGCCTCATTGTGCGGGACAACGCAAAACGGGTCGCGCATGTCGTCGGCCGTAAACATGGTGGCGCGATTCCAGGGCTCCAGACCCACCAGGCCAGGCAGGAGCTGTTTTCCATCCGGCGCGAGGAAGTCCACCGCAAGGTCCCATTTTCCCCCGCGCAGGACGGGGCTGATGGGATCAAAGGGGTGGGCGGCGTAAGCGAATCCCCCCGCCGCGGCGATCCGCGCCAGGGCTTCCTTGAGAGGCATGGCCGCGTGGGAGGGGGAGCCGTCGCCGGTGACGATGACGGTGTCATCAGGATTCTTGAAGTCGGGAAAACCCTTGTCCGGATCGTCCGGGGAGGGCGCCGCCACCATGTGGATGGTGTCTAAGACAACGTCCTTACCGGAGGCGACCGTCACCTCTTCGCCCCGGATCATCATGAAACGCCCATCACGGTATTTCCGGACGTCGTCCAAATCCGCCTTATAAACTTCCGGCGAAAGATCCGTGGAGTGATCGGCCAAGAGCAGCCAGTCCATTCCAGCCTGAATGGCCGCCTGCCGGGTGACATCGAGCGGATACCCGCGTTCGGCGGGATTATCTGTGTAGCCGGAGTGGTAATGGAGGTCGCCCCGATACCAGTTGGAGATCTGGGGAAGCGGCGGGGCGTTCAACTGCACGCGCAAGTAAAAATCCTGGGGCGGCCAATCCCCGGCCCGAATGGAAATCTGGAAGTCGGCGGAGGGGAAGGGTCCACCCAGGAAGTGGCTGGCGAGGAAAGAAAGGATGGCGGCGCGGGGAATCTCCAAAGTCTTCTTAAAACGTTCAGGTATGGCGAGCGGATGGCCGCCCGTGCGCGCATCGAAAGAAAAGTCCCGGCTCGTGCCCAGCCACAGGGGTTCCGGGTCAAACTTATGCTGGGACCCGCTGGGCTTCACATAAACATCCACTCCCAGGAGTGGCAAGGGGTCCCGATTAACGTAGTGGGCGACACTGGACCCCATGGTGTGGGCTTCCTGTTCGACGCCATTGATGACCTCGACGAAGATAGGGAGATTATCATCGCTGGAATTGCGCAAAAAGCGGGGGGCGTCAGCGCGGAAGAACACTCCAGCCTTGGAAAGTTTTTCCTTCCATTGCCCGACCATGCCCACCTGGGACTGGGAAAAGGCGGAGGGGGCCGCAGCCAACCCTGCAATCACCGTTGTGGCACTAAGAAAAGCCAGAAGGTTCCAGCGATGAGGTCTCATGGGATCAAACTCTGCGCAACCCCAATGGGGATGCACTGCTCTGCCGAGGCCGCCATCGCCACCACCATCCCGTCGGCGTTGAGCAGGGGAGCGCCGGATTCACCCGGGTCAAGATTATGATCGATGTTCACCGTGGTTCCTTCGAGCGACGCCTGAACGCCCAAAAGCCGCGGGTCAATCTGCGCCTGGCTGGAGCCAAAGGGATAGCTGCATAACACCAGGCTGGGAGCCGCCGGGAGGCTGGAACCAGAGCCAGAGCCTTGCACAGATAGGGACTTAAAGCCCGTCCCCGTGAGCTGCAACAGAGCCAGGTCCGCCATGCCTTCGGCGTGCAGGTGAAGTGACGCTTTCTCCCCGGAATCCGGGTCCAGGTAATCCTGCTGAACCAGGACATCGGCGGGCATGCGGAGGATTTTCAAGGAGTGCTTTTCGGTGCTCAGAGCGGCGGAAAAATCAAGCTGCCCATCCGCCCCCGCCACCTGGGCACCCGCCGGCCAGGCATAGATTTTCACGCTGCCCTTCTCCACTTGCAGGTGTAGGTGTTCAAGCAGGAAGCCCACCTGCGGGTCAAACTTCCAGGGGGCTACGACACGTTTGGTGGTGAGCAGTTTTCCATCCGCGCTCACCAGAAAACCCGTGCCCGACTGCGAAAACTGCTCCGACGCCTGGGACTTCGGGTCACGCACGCGGTATTCCGTCAACACAAGGTAGAGGGTGGATTTGACCTTTGCCCCCAGGGATTCATCGAGCCGCAGTTTTGCCAGATGCTCCTTCGCCACCCTGACGGCCGCCGTGGAGCCCGGGTTAACGAGGGTGTCGAGAATTGCCGCCGCCGTCATATGGAGGAAAGGGCTGCCCTGGAACAGATTGAGGGGGACGGTTTCGTTCAAGGGCACCCGGATTACCATCCGCCTGGCACGCTCCGCAAATTTCCCCAGGGTGCCCAGCTTGACCTCCACGAAGCTATCGCCGGTGATCAGGATCTTGTCCTTGTCCACGAAATCCCGGACCGGCTGCAGGGAATCCAGATCGGCAAAAACGATGGAGCAGGCGAGCGGCGCGGGCACATCCACCGCCTCCTTACTGGAAAGCTTGAACTCCTGGGTGAAGGTTTCGATGTGCACGGGAATGCCGTTCACCCGCACGTTCTGAAAATACATCCGCTCCACCGCGGCGGGGTGATCGACGGGCCGAATGCTGATGGAAAGGTCCAGCAACAGGCGGTTCCAATTAATATCCCGGTAGGTCAGCTTCTTGTAGATACCAAAATTGGGCGTCGGCTCACCTCCTTTGGCGGGGAGCTTGTAAACCTTGACACCGCGCATTTCTTCCGGCATGGGGGCCGGGGTGAGGGCTTGCCGTGCGAGGAGGGGCGCGGGGAGGGCGCTCGCCATTAAGACGGCAAGGGCGGCAAACCCCGGACGCGAAAGATTGGTGAACGGTGCGAACATCTTGTGTGGACTCCCGGATCATCCCGGCCCCGGAGCGGTTTGCCGGGGAACCGCTGTATCCTCCCCTAGGAGACGGGCTCCTGCCAGTGGACCTCGTGAAGTTCCACGGGCGTCTCCTTGCCTTTTACGCGGATGGGTTCCAACCGTTTGGCCGGTATGGTGCCGTTCAAGAGCGCGAAAGTGGATTCGGAAACCAGAATCTGCCCGCCCGCGGCATTCGAGCACAGGCGCGAGGCCAGGTTGACCGCGTCGCCGATGACCGTGTAATCCATGCGCCGCGCCGATCCGATGTTCCCGGCCGTGACCGGGCCGGTGTTTACGCCCACGCCCATGCGCAGCGGCTGTTGGCCCCGGCTCTCCCAACCCCGGTTGAGAGCCACCAGGGCGCGCTGCATTTCGATGGCGGTCTTGGTGGCGCGCAAGGCGTCATCAGGCTTGGGAAGAGGAGCGCCGTAGACCGCCATGATTCCGTCGCCGAGGTATTTGTCCAGCGTTCCTCCGCTTTCAAATATCAGGTCCGTCATCTCGGAGAAGTATTCATTCAGCAATTCCACCACCGCATGGGGTTCCATGTGCTCAGACATGCGGGTGAATCCGCGGATGTCGGAAAACAGGATGGTGACGGTTTGATTTTCCCCTCCCAGGTGAATTTCGTTGGGGTTGGCGAGGATCTTTTCCACGATGTTGGAGTTCAGGAAGCGCTCCAGCGCCTGGCGTTCCACAACGCGGCGGGCCAGTTCCTCATGCGAGTGCGCATTGTCAAAGCTGATGGCCGCCTCGGCGGAGATCACGGAGAATATTCCCAGCTCCTCCTGCGAGAAGGCGTAGGGTTTGCTCAGGCAATCCACGTAGAAGATCCCGAAAACGCGGTCCCGGTAGATCAGCGGCGCGCACATGGCGGAGCGGATGCCCGACATGCGCAGGCTTTCGCTCGAGGAGAAGCGTTCATCGGTGCCGACATCATAGATCAGCAGCGGCACGCGGTCATGCAGGAGCTTTTCGGTCACGGTAGTGGAAAGCGATACGCCGCGCGCCTTGTCTTTCTGCCCTTCGTCCTTGTAAAGGAGAACGGCCGGCTTGAAGCCCTTCTTCTCGTCGCGGAGCATCACAAAGCCCCGCTCGACGTTGTCCATCTGAAACACCAATTCCATGACCCGGTGCATGATTTCTTCCGGCACCAGGACGGAGGAAAGGGTCTTGCCGACTGCCAGAAGCAACTTCAGGAGATTATTCTCCTTCTCCAGACCCTTCAACCGCTCTTCCACGGGCACTTCCGCCATTTGCACGGTGGGCGCATTGAGGCGCAGAGCGGTGGCGAGGTCCTGCGAATCCACCAGGTCCTTGACTTCGTTGACGGTTCCGGTGCCGGCCTGCACGTGCAGGCCGGTGGCCCGCGCCGCCTCATACTTCAACTCGTACATGCCGATGGCGACACGGTCCTGGTCCTTAAGCCCGTGTTCCTGCACCTGCACATTGTTGACGAAGGTCCCGTTCATGCTCCCCAGGTCATTCAAGAGGGTGATGTCGCCGGGCAGCACGCTGATGCGCACGTGGTGGCGGGACACGCTGGGGTGATGCAGCACCAGATCGTTGGATTCCGCCCTCCCCACGCTGATGGTGGGGCTGGTGATCTCGAAGATCTGGGTGCGGGCGGAGGGGTCGGTAATTACAAATCGCGCCATGAAATTAGTCCTGTTTACTCCACATGCACAACGTCGGAAAATTCCGGTTTCATCCCGGGGTTCATGATAACAATGCGGGCACGTGAATTGCTTGCGTCCACCACCTGGGTCACCTCAATGACGCCCACCCGGGTCTTGGGGTCGGCGGCCTTGTAAATAGCCAGGCGGACTCCCGGCTTGACGCCTTGCGCGGAGCCCACGTCGATCGTCACGTTGGCGCCTTCGATGGCCGTGATGTAACCCTGCGGCGCCTGCCGGCCCGCTGGGGTGGCCGGGCGCGGGGCCACTGCAACCACCTCCCGGTGCGGCTCCGGGGCAACTTCCAGGGGAGGGGGCGGCGCGGCGGCCTGGCTCGACAGCTTGGCGGCCTTTTCAGCCTCGGCGCGCAAGTCAGCGATGACCACCTTGAGCTGGGAGAAGTTCTCCTCATCTCCCATGTGCAATGACGAGAGCATATCGTCCAGGTCCTGAAGCTGGTGCTGCTGGCGCAGGATCACCGCTTGCAGTTGCACCTGGGTCTGCTTTAATTCCTCCATGCGCGCATTGAGCGCCGCCACTTGAATGCTCATGGCCTGCATCTGATTAAGCATCGCTTTAAACTGGTCGTCGAGATATTGCTTTTCGTCATCTTTGAATTTCGGCCAGGCGCAGGGCGCTAGGCACAGCAGTAAAATGATGGCAAGGATGATGCGTCGCCTCATTATCAAACCTCCGCTGCGGTGCTGGGTGTCTGACCAAGAACGTCCCCGTTATTGACTGGTGAGGTTAACATTGATGGTGGTGGTTGCGTTCTCTGCGACGGTCACCTGCCGCTGGCTGGATTGATACCCGGAAAGCGAAATGACCAGCATATGAGTCCCCACGGACAATCGAAAAGACGTGGGGGTCTGGCCGCCCACGGGGGCCCCATCCGCCGTCACCGTGGCGCCAGTCGGGGTGCTGCGGAGTTCCACAATCCCCGTAGCCTCCGTCGTACCCAGGGTCACCGTCTTGGAAACCAAATCCCCGCTCCGCAGTTTGATGGATTTCTCATAAGGCTCCGCGCCCGGCGGTTTCACCGTATAGGTGTGAATCCCCGGCGCCAAAAGAGCGCTGACGGGGCTCAACCCGTAGGATTTTCCATCGATAAGGATTTCCAGGCCCGGGGGCTTGGTGGCAATGTCAAGCTCCGCTTTGGGGGAGGAGAGGTTGGCCTCCAAATTGGCCACCTGCCCCCCTTCCACCGTTACGCTTTGCTGATAAGTGTCGTAGCCGTCCATGGTAATCGACACGTTATGCGTCCCGGCGTCCAGGTCGGGGATGGTGGTGGGCGTCACCCAGGCGGAATTGGATCGCCCATCGACGGTGATGGTCGCGCCGTTGACGTTGGCGGTCACCATCAGTTGCCCCACCTTGGCTTCCGCGGGGCCGCTCGTGTGCTGATTCTTGGGAATCTCCGTTTTTGCGGGCGTGGTGGTGGCAGGCGCGGTGACCGGGGCAAGGGTTTCCGTGGTGGGTACGGGGGTTTGCACCGGGGGCGGAACCTGCGTCGGGGGATTCTGCACGGGGGCTGCGACGGGCGCCGGCGGGGTCGCGACCTGCGCCACCGGCTTGTTGCCGTGCGGCCGCAAAAGGTAAAAAGTGATGCCTCCCATGATCGCCACCACCAGCAACGCCCCCATCACCCAGGCGATCTGGGGAACGGGTTGCGGGCGCGGCTTGGCCGGAGGAATGACCGGGGCATTCAGCGGACTGGCGATGGGGGTCTCTTCCACGGCCGAGGCGGCGGGTGCGGGCGGCTCAATCAACGGCAGCTCCGCAGGTGGAGGCGCGGCCACAGGCATTACGGGGGGGGGCGGCGCCGGCGGGGGAGCCGCTGGACGGTACGGGGCGGACGGGGGTGGCAGCGGAGCGGGTTCGGCAACTTCCGGTGCGGCCCTCATCATCACTGTTCCCTGCCCCATCACCGCGGCGCTCAGGTTCCTGTAATTCTTGAGGTCCTCCGCCAATTCGTGGCAGGTTTGATAACGCTCATCGGGACTCTTGGCGAGCGCTTTGGAAATGACATAGCTTATGCCCGCCGGGATGGTCGCGTCCAATTCGCGCGGCGGAATGGGATTCTCGTTGATGATCTTGTAAATCACCGTCGTGATGTTTTGGCCCCCGAAGGGTTTTTCGCCCGTCACCAGCTCGTAGAGAATGACCCCCAGGGAGAAAATATCAGAACGGCCGTCAATCTGGCGGCCCTTAACCTGCTCCGGCGACATGTAATTCGGCGTCCCCAGAATCTGACCGGCCTGGGTCATGCCCATGGCCATCATCTTGGCGATGCCGAAGTCGGTGACTTTCACCAGGCCATTTTCCAAAATCATGATATTGGCAGGCTTCATGTCACGGTGCACAACCTTGTTGCGGTGGGCATGATCGAGGGCGCTGCAAATCTGCTCATAAATCGGTAAAATGGTCTCCATGGGCAGCACGCCCTGTTCCTGCACCATATTTTCGAGGGATTTGCCTTGCAGAAATTCCATGGCGAGGTAGAGAACCCCATTGTCCTCGCCGAAATCGTAAACCGTGATGATATTGGGATGCGCGAGAATTCCGGCCGCCATCGCTTCGCGCTGAAAACGAGTCTTATACTCGTGAAACTCCTGAGGTGACAGACCTTCGGGGAGCATGGTCTTAATGGCCACAGTGCGTTGAATCATGGGGTCAAACCCGCGATACACGACCCCCATTGACCCGCGGCCCAATTCCCCGACAATCTGGTATCGCCCGGCCTTCGTCAGCGCTTCGGCCATATCGCCTCGCCTTTTACACCTCGAATGGGACCCCGCCTCTGGAGGGAGATCATCCGCTCGGTTTTTGCCTTTAGACCGCTTGACCGGTCGGCCCAACGGTCTTCAGAAACAAAGCCTTGTTCGCAAAGCAAGCGTAACTCAAGAGTTCATGCAAGTCAACGCCTGCGAGCACCTGCGCGTACCTGGGTAGGGTCCAGACTTGAACGTAACGCCGACCTTGAGGTCGGCACGTGCCGGGCTCAACCCGGCGCTACGCCGCGAATTAGCCGAACTTTCGCAGCTGAGGGAGTAGACGAGCTGTAAGTGGTTTGTTTTTAGCGAAGGGTTCCCAAAGGTCGGCACTACATTTTCAGTGTCGGTTGCACCGTCTGTGCCGGGTCGTCCTGGGCCTTGATGCGAGGTGACGGTTGTGAAGGCAAGGAGAGATTGAGTTGGTGCAGCATCAGCGCTTGATCGGGTTCCGGCTGGGTGTAGCGTGGCATGATCAGCCAACGGTCGTCGGTGGTGGGCAGGCAGACATCCAGCATCTGGATCGTCGCCAGCTTTTCCAACACCGCCCGCGGGGTGAGGCCCGGGGCCAGGGCTTGCAGCCTTTGTCCCAGCGTTACCGAAAGAGCGTAGGCGAGGAAGGCCACCAGGATGTGGGCCTCCACGCGGTTTTCGAGTTGGTGATAAATCGGCCGCAAGCCCAACTCGCTCTTGAGGGTCTTGAACGCCGCTTCGATTTGGGTGAGTTGGAGGTAGAGTTCCCACAGCACGGCGGCATCCTCGCCCACCAGGTTCGACCGCAGCAGATAGTGCCCGTCGCGGAGTTCGGCCTTCTGCAGCTTGTCTTTGTCCAATTGAAACGTGAAGGTTTGGCGCGTGACGGCTTCGCCCTCCTGGGGCAGGTGAATGCGGACAAAGCCGAAGGCACGTCCCGCGTCCTTCTTGGCCGCACCGATCCGGAGCAGCAACCGATCGCGCGCCGGAGATTTCCGGCGTAGGTCGCGCAGTTTCCACAGCAACCGCACCAGCTTACGACGGCGGATGGCGTGCTCTTTGGCCCGCCGTCCTGCGCTCTTCGCCAACACGTATAATTCCCCTTCCTCGGCGAACAGCTTGACCTCGACCGACTCCCGCACTTTCTGCCACGGCAACTCCAGCCATTTTTTCTCGTACTGCTGAATCTTGCCCCGCGGCGTACCCACCAGGTAGAACACTTCCCGCTCCGGCGCGCGCATCTCCTGTAGCACTTCTTCGGTGGGAATTCCCCGGTCCATCAACCACACCCGCCGCGCCCGTCCATACTGTGCTTCGATCTTGGCGAGAAACCCGCGCAACGTGGTGCGATCCGACGTGTTGCCCTCCATCACTTCGTAGGCCAGCGGAAACCCTTCCGGCGTCACCACCAAGGCGATCACTACCTGCCGGCAGTCGGAGCGATGGTCGCGGCTGTAGCCATACTGGGCCTTGGGAATCTCCTCTCCTTCGCCCTCGAGGTAGGTGCTGGTGAGGTCATAGAGCAGCACGTCGAAGCGCGCCTGAAACAGCTCCTGCCAGCGCTGCCGCAGATGTTCAAACAGGGCGGCCTTATGCTTCAAAATCCGATCCAGGCAGCGATACAGCCGGTCCTTCTCCGCTACCGCGAAGCCCGTTCCCAGCAGATCCCCCATGGCGCTCTGGTCAAACCCTTGCCGGTGCAACCGAAACTCACTGCCCGGTGAGACCAACCGGCTCACCACCAGCAACTCCAGTACTTTGGCCCAGGGAACTTCCTCCCGGCCCTCCCCCAACCGCGCTTCCCAAAATGCGCCCAGTCCCAACTGCCGCCACAACTCGCATCCCAACCAGTAATTGCCAAACGCTCGCGGCCGTCGCAACTCCATCTCCGCCAGCTTCACCTGCACCCCATCCAGCGCGTCGGCGGGAAGTTCGCGGTCCTCTGGAAACAGGCTCAGCGTCGCCGCCCGCTGCTCGGCCTCATCAAAAACTTCCAGCGTCTGCCGCCACGCCGCTTGCTGGCTATCGTTGATCTCTCCCAAAAACAAGACCTGCCGCTGCACCACTCGCCCCGAGCGCACCCGGCGATTCTCCACCACGCTGAAATAGCGGTGGGTCTTGCCGTCCTTGCGCCGTTTTTTGCTGCGCAGAAACATCGTCAGCACGCATCGTCACAAATTCGCTACGCCCCTGTAAAGGGGGTAGGTCGGCACTACAAGGGCTTATCGAGAAGGCGGGGTTGACAAGGAAGAGGTTAGACCGACGTGCAGGTCAAATCTTACTCAAAATAGTTCTCAGCTGCGAAGGTTCGGTTAGGTTGCGGACCCTGGGCGCCTTCCCTGGTGAGTTGGTACAGGGGAACAGGATGGATCGGCTGGAGGCCACATACCCCGAAACCCTATCCACCCGGGCATCCTAGTCCCCGGCCGGGTTCTCACCCCAGTCATTCCGCCAGGGAAATTGTCACGGTTCCCGACAAGGTGGTTCAAAATCGGCAGATGATTACGCCCGAGATGGTGAGCCACAACCTGACCCGGGCGGGAACGCCAATTGAGCACCCGCCGTTCGAGCCTAACCCGCGTCCGGCGAGCGCCGCTACCACGTTTGCGCCCAAGTCAGAACCTGCCTCCACAAGCAGTACTCCGGCCGCGACCACCACGACCGCAACCGCTCCAATCGCAGGGGCGGGCTTGAGGTTCGCAAACCACGGCTCCGCGCCTTCGACCATTCTGATGGGAGGCAATACCGCCACGGAGAGGTCGCTGCTGGCGACTCAACCCCTCAAATCCGCCCATGCACCCTTGCGCGCTGCGCAGGGCACAACCCTGGGCGGCCGCTACATCTTGCGCGGCTCGCCGGGTGAGTCATTCGGCGGCAAGGTGAAGAATGGCGCCTCGCGGAGCATGAACAGCCCCACAGTAGTGCGCGCCGGGGGCGGGTCTCTGGCTGTCGTCGGCCACGGCCAAGGGGGAGGCGGCTCACGCGGCGGCGGCTATTCCGGCGGCGGATCATCCGGGGGCGGGCGCGCCGGGGGTGGGGGTGGCTCCTCGGGCGGTGGCCACAGCGGCGGGGGCGGCGGCTTCTCCGGCAGCAGTGTTGGCGGGGGTGGCGGCGGCCACGGCGGCGGAGGTGGCGGGTTCTCCGGCGGCGGGAGTAGCGGCGGGAGTGGCGGGGGTGGGCACCACTAGGCCATGATCTCAGGCATCGGCGGGTTCACACCCTTTTAAATGGGGATGGCGCCGATCGGACATTCCGGAGTAAATCTCAGAAATGGATTTTGGGAAGGATTGAGCCGCGTCAGCATCATGACGCAATTTAACGCCACATTCACGCAAACCAGCATCTTTATTCATGGGAGAAAGTGTTATCCTCGGGCGCCGGGTCATAAGGTAGGAGCCAATGCGTGCCCCCCGCGGGGGCTAAATTGGGGCTAATATGAGTGACCACCCAACCCCGGCGGCCGGTGACCATCTCCGGGTTGGATGAAGACTTCGCGGCAAGAGGACGGAGGCCCTCAAATGCAGGTCAGTCCCCAGGCTGGCAAACTCGCCAACCAGAGCACCCCGGTCAACATCCCCAAACTGATCACGGCTTATTTTGCTGAGCATCCCGACCCATCGATCAGCGAGCAGCGCGTCGCCTTCGGCACCTCGGGCCACCGGGGAACGGCCTTGAAGTGCAGCTTCAATGAGGACCACATCCTGGCCATCAGCCAGGCAATTTGCGAATACCGAAAACAGCAGAACATCCAAGGTCCCCTCTTCATGGGCAAGGACACGCATGCCCTTTCCGAGTGCGGAATTGTGACCGCGCTGGAAGTTCTCTCTGCCCACGGGGTCGAGGTAATGGTGGACGCCGCCGGCGGGTACACTCCCACACCGGCCATTTCCCACGCCATTTTGAATTACAATCGCGCCCAACCCGCGGGTCTTGCCGACGGCATTGTGATTACCCCCTCGCACAACCCTCCCGAAGACGGCGGTTTCAAGTACAACCCCCCACACGGCGGGCCTGCTGACACGGACGTAACCCAATGGATTGAGCAGCGCGCCAACCAGATTCTGGAGAATAACCTGCGCGAAGTTCTGCGCATCCCTTACGCCCGGGCGCGCGATGCCGGCACTACCCACCCCTACGATTACATCGCCGCATACGTGCAGGACCTTGCCACGGTGGTCGATCTCGAGGCCATTCGAAGCGCCGGAGTGAAGATCGGAGTCGACCCCCTGGGAGGCGCGAGCGTCGCCTACTGGGGTCCCATCCGCGACCGCTACCATCTTGACCTGACCGTCGTCAACGAACAGGTTGACCCCACGTTCCGCTTCATGACCGTCGATTGGGATGGGAAAATCCGCATGGACTGCTCCTCGCGCTATGCCATGGCGAGTCTGATCGAGCAACGGGGCAATTTTGATGTGGCCTTCGCCAATGACACTGATGCCGACCGGCATGGGATCGTGACGCGCGAGGGCGGGCTGATGAATCCCAATCACTATCTCGCCGTGGCCATTGATTATCTCTTTCCAAACCGGCGGGGTTGGCCGGCCACCGCGGCGGTGGGCAAAACGGTGGTCAGCAGCAGCCTGATTGACCGCGTCGTTGCGCGCCTGGGCCGTAGGCTGGTCGAGGTTCCGGTGGGGTTCAAGTGGTTTGTGGAGGGCTTGCTCAACGGGGGGCTGGGCTTTGGCGGAGAGGAGAGCGCCGGCGCGTCGTTTCTCTGCACTGACGGGCAAGCGTGGAGCACGGACAAAGATGGGCTCATCTTGGGCCTGCTGGCTGCCGAAGTAATAGCGAAGACCGGAAGCGATCCGGCGGAGCATCATCGCACGCTTACCCGGGAATTTGGCGAGATGGTGTATGAGCGCACCGATATGCCCGCCACGCCGGAGGAAAAGGCGGCGCTGGGCAAATTGTCTCCCCGGCAGGTGCTGGACGTGGAGGTGGCCGGCGAGAAGATTGTGGCTAAGTTTGCCGACGCTCCCGGCAACGGCGCGGCGATAGGCGGAATCAAGGTGGTTACCGAACACGGATGGTTCGCCGCCCGGCCTTCCGGAACCGAGGATGTGTACAAGTTCTACGCCGAAAGCCTGAACGGCATCGAACACCTGCGCCGGATTCAGCAAGAAGGCCGCGCCCTGATCACGCGGGCGCTGGGAACGGCGGTGGGGAACTACTGAGAATTTCAAAATATAGTGACAATCACGGGCGTAGCGCGGGCATCTTGCCCGCTGTCTCCTGAGCGTCCCGCTCCCGCCCAGCGCGCGGGCAGGATGCCCACGCCCCAGCGGGCGGGACGCCCACGCTACGAAATCCGTCCGTCACTATATTTTGCAACCCTCGATGGGGTCGGGTTTTGCAGGAACGGGCACCGGCAACATCGGGCGCTCCGAATTTCGAGTTTCCAATTTCGATTTTGGCTTTTGGGCAGGGGAGGAAAAAATGGAGTCCGACGAAAAAGTTCCAAGTCCCGCCGCGGTGGGCGATGAAGCCAGAAATTCCGTGCAGGAATTGCGGAATTCCTTTGAGCACCACTTGCGCCGCACGCTGGCCAAGGATCGTTACACCGCCACCACGCGCGACCGCTATTACGCGTTTGCTCTCGCTGTGCGCGACCGCCTGATTGAGCGCTGGATTGCCACCCAGCAAACCCACCACACCCGGCAGGTTAAACGCATTTATTACCTGTCGCTGGAGTTCCTGATCGGCCGCTCGCTGGAACACAATGTGATGAACCTGCGCCTGGAGGAAGCCTGCCGCCAGGCCGTTCTGGAGGTGGGACTGGAATGGGACGACCTCCTCGAACAGGCCGTTGATGCGGGCCTGGGTAATGGTGGATTGGGGCGCCTGGCGGCGTGCTTTATGGATTCCCTCGCCACCCTCAATTATCCCTCGTTCGGATATGGCTTACGCTACGACTTCGGCATTTTCAATCAGCGCATCGTGAACGGCTATCAGGTGGAAGTGCCGGATGAGTGGCTGAAGCTGGGTTACCCCTGGGAAATTTCCCATCCCGAATATTCCTTCCCCGTGCAGTTTGAAGGCCGTGTGGAAGCCCGCCCAGGCCCCAATGGTTTGGAATATCGATGGGTGGACTCGAAGCCGGTGGTGGGCATGCCCTACGACCTGCCCATGGTCGGGTATGGCGGGGACACCGTAAACACCCTCCGCCTCTGGTCGGCCAAGGCGGCGGCGGAATTCGATCTGGACGATTTCAACCGCGGGTCGTATGTGGACGCGGTGGCCAATAAAGTCCTGGCGGAAAATCTCACCAAAGTCCTCTACCCCAATGACAATGTGTTTGAAGGAAAGGAACTGCGCCTGAAGCAGCAGTACTTTTTCGTGTCCTGTTCCATTCAGGACATCCTGCGGCGCTTCAAGGCCGACCATACCGATTGGCAGCAGTTTCCGCGCAAAGCCTTCATCCAGATGAATGACACGCACCCCTCGCTGGTCATCCCGGAGCTGATGCGCCTGCTGATTGACCGCGAAGGGCTGGGATGGGATGAGGCCTGGCAGATCACTACGACCTCCACCGGCTACACCAATCACACCATTTTGCCGGAAGCGCTGGAGAAGTGGCCCATCAGCATGTTCGGGCGGTTGCTCCCCCGGCACTTGCAGATCATTTACGAAATCAATGCCCGGTTCATGCGCGATGTCGCCACCCGCTGGCCCTTGGACGGCGACCGCCTGCGGCGCATGAGCATCATCGACGAAGCCGGCGAGAAGTACATCCGCATGGCCCACCTGGCCATCGTGGGATCCTGCTCGGTCAACGGGGTCGCCAAACTCCACACCGAGCTTCTTAAGCACGAGGTGCTGCGGGACTTTGCGGAATTGTGGCCGGAGAAATTCAACAACAAAACCAACGGCATCACCCCGCGGCGATGGCTGCTCAGCGCCAATCCGCCCCTTGCCCATCTCATTACCGAGTACATCGGCGACCAGTGGATCACCCATCTGGAGCAGCTTCGCAAGCTTGAAAAGTTCGTGGACGACCCCGCCTTCCGGCAGCGGTTCCGCGCCGCCAAGAGGCAGAACAAGGAAGCACTGGCCATACTCATCGCGCGCGAAACCGGGATCAGCGTCTCTCCCGATTCGATCTTTGATGTGCAGGTCAAACGCCTGCACGAGTACAAGCGCCAACTGCTGCTGGTCTTCTACATCATCGTGCTGTATGACCGCCTGAAGAAGAACCCGGGCCTGGATATTGTTCCCCGCACGTTCATTTTCGGAGCCAAAGCGGCGCCGGGCTATTTCATGGCCAAGCTGATCATCAAACTTATCCATCAGGTGGCGGAAGTCGTCAACAACGACCCGCAGGTTTCGAACAAGATGAAGGTGGTGTTCCTGCCCAATTACCGGGTATCCCTGGCGGAGAAAATCATCCCCGCGGCGGATTTGAGCGAGCAGATTTCCCTCGCCGGAACGGAGGCCTCCGGAACCGGCAACATGAAGATGATGCTCAACGGGGCGGTGACCATCGGAACCCTCGACGGGGCCAACGTGGAAATCCTGGAGGAGGTGGGGGAGGAGAACATCTTCATCTTCGGAATGAAAAGCCAGGAGGTGGAACAACGCCGGCGCAGCTACAATCCCCGGGATATTTACAACAGCGACGAGGAGATCCGGCGCGCTTTCACACTGATCGACAAAGATTTCTTCAGCCTTCTGGAGCCGGGGATTTTCAAGCCGCTGGTCAAATCGCTGCTGGAAGGCGGCGACCACTACATGCTGCTGGCTGACCTGCGCGACTACATCCAAACGCAGGAGCGCGTCGATGCCGCGTATCGGAACCACGACCTTTGGGAGCGGATGGCCATTCTCAATGTTGCACGCGCCGGCAAGTTCTCCTCCGACCGCGCCATCCAGGAATACGCGACGGAGATCTGGCGCCTGGAACCCTGCGATGGGGTGAAGGCCGCGCCGCAGGAGTGACACGCCCTACGATTGGCCTTCTCGGCAAGAAGTGGATATGCATCACCGGCGATGACCGTACGCCCGCCGTGACGATAGACCGCGCCCCACGATCCCGGGCGGATAGCGGCCATTTTCCGGCTGCATAGGGTGCAGGGTTTCCCCAAAAAAAGGGATAGATTGGCGCCCACTGGCGGACGTTCTGGGCGTACTGGCATGTCCCGCATTATCAAATACTTCCCTACAGGGCCTGATGCGTAAATCCAATAACCGCCGTTTTTTCATATACTTATTCGGGTGGCTGAAAATACCGAAAATCGGTCCGGCAGATACTGGATAACCCATGCCTTTTCATTAACTTATATGGCTTTTGAACTGAATTCGAATAACGAACTTGTTTTCAATAACATACACAAGCGAGGCGCATTGAGGGTTTTTAAGGGGTGATGATGTGCAGCTAACTTCTGCATTTTCATATGGTAATAGCCATTTCCCGCATATTCTGTACAAACATTGTATTTTCAATATGTTATTCGGGTGCGAGAATTAACCAAACTTGCCGAACCTTTGTTTTCATTATCATTCCGGCTTTGAACGTCGAAAAAAAGAATTCTTTTTCTGTTTTTCCTCGGTGCGGATCCACTGGCGCTCCTCGCACATCTCTCCCTTTCCACCCGCATACTCATTGCCAAGGTGTCCAAGATCAGCGGGTGCTGCATCGGATGGGAGGCTAGAAGTGTCCGCGCCGTCGCCGCCACCTGGCCGGGGGGAGCCTCGAGCAGGGCGTTCCAGAGCGCCAGAAATTCCGGCGACCGGCGGCCATGCCGCAAACGGTTCAGGCGCGACTTGGCCTTGCCCCGCGGGGCGCGCGGTCCGGTGGACTTCGCGGCGTTGCGGCGGTTCGAAGCCAGCAGGGCGGGAGTGAGCGTAGGCGATTTGCGCAAAGACATGACGCGGCCTGCGATCCAATGCCCATCCACTATATACCAGAGCGGCACTATTGTCAAGAGTAAAAACAAGAATGAGAGGCTACAAGATGGGGGTGGCCGCGCGGCCGCGCGGCCGGCCTGAAGGCTGGCGCAGGAGCGTGCCACGGGCGTCCCGCCCGTGACCCGGCATGGCCGGGACGGCCATGGCACACCGCAGGGTCGTGCCACGGGCATCCTGCCTGCAAAGGGCATTGCCATCGACAGGACTTAGCCGAACCTTCGCAGCTGAGAACTATTTTGAGTAAGATTTGACCTGCACGTCGGTCTAACCTCTTCCTTGTCAACCCCGCCTTCTCGATAAGCCCTTGTAGTGCCGACCTACCCCCTTTACAGGGGCGTAGCGAATTTGTGACGATGCGTGCTGACGATGTTTCTGCGCAGCAAAAAACGGCGCAAGGACGGCAAGACCCACCGCTATTTCAGCGTGGTGGAGAATCGCCGGGTGCGCTCGGGGCGAGTGGTGCAGCGGCAGGTCTTGTTTTTGGGAGAGATCAACGATAGCCAGCAAGCGGCGTGGCGGCAGACGCTGGAAGTTTTTGATGAGGCCGAGCAGCGGGCGGCGACGCTGAGCCTGTTTCCAGAGGACCGCGAACTTCCCGCCGACGCGCTGGATGGGGTGCAGGTGAAGCTGGCGGAGATGGAGTTGCGACGGCCGCGAGCGTTTGGCAATTACTGGTTGGGATGCGAGTTGTGGCGGCAGTTGGGACTGGGCGCATTTTGGGAAGCGCGGTTGGGGGAGGGCCGGGAGGAAGTTCCCTGGGCCAAAGTACTGGAGTTGCTGGTGGTGAGCCGGTTGGTCTCACCGGGCAGTGAGTTTCGGTTGCACCGGCAAGGGTTTGACCAGAGCGCCATGGGGGATCTGCTGGGAACGGGCTTCGCGGTAGCGGAGAAGGACCGGCTGTATCGCTGCCTGGATCGGATTTTGAAGCATAAGGCCGCCCTGTTTGAACATCTGCGGCAGCGCTGGCAGGAGCTGTTTCAGGCGCGCTTCGACGTGCTGCTCTATGACCTCACCAGCACCTACCTCGAGGGCGAAGGAGAGGAGATTCCCAAGGCCCAGTATGGCTACAGCCGCGACCATCGCTCCGACTGCCGGCAGGTAGTGATCGCCTTGGTGGTGACGCCGGAAGGGTTTCCGCTGGCCTACGAAGTGATGGAGGGCAACACGTCGGATCGCACCACGTTGCGCGGGTTTCTCGCCAAGATCGAAGCACAGTATGGACGGGCGCGGCGGGTGTGGTTGATGGACCGGGGAATTCCCACCGAAGAAGTGCTACAGGAGATGCGCGCGCCGGAGCGGGAAGTGTTCTACCTGGTGGGTACGCCGCGGGGCAAGATTCAGCAGTACGAGAAAAAATGGCTGGAGTTGCCGTGGCAGAAAGTGCGGGAGTCGGTCGAGGTCAAGCTGTTCGCCGAGGAAGGGGAATTATACGTGTTGGCGAAGAGCGCAGGACGGCGGGCCAAAGAGCACGCCATCCGCCGTCGTAAGCTGGTGCGGTTGCTGTGGAAACTGCGCGACCTACGCCGGAAATCTCCGGCGCGCGATCGGTTGCTGCTCCGGATCGGTGCGGCCAAGAAGGACGCGGGACGTGCCTTCGGCTTTGTCCGCATTCACCTGCCCCAGGAGGGCGAAGCCGTCACGCGCCAAACCTTCACGTTTCAATTGGACAAAGACAAGCTGCAGAAGGCCGAACTCCGCGACGGGCACTATCTGCTGCGGTCGAACCTGGTGGGCGAGGATGCCGCCGTGCTGTGGGAACTCTACCTCCAACTCACCCAAATCGAAGCGGCGTTCAAGACCCTCAAGAGCGAGTTGGGCTTGCGGCCGATTTATCACCAACTCGAAAACCGCGTGGAGGCCCACATCCTGGTGGCCTTCCTCGCCTACGCTCTTTCGGTAACGCTGGGACAAAGGCTGCAAGCCCTGGCCCCGGGCCTCACCCCGCGGGCGGTGTTGGAAAAGCTGGCGACGATCCAGATGCTGGATGTCTGCCTGCCCACCACCGACGACCGTTGGCTGATCATGCCACGCTACACCCAGCCGGAACCCGATCAAGCGCTGATGCTGCACCAACTCAATCTCTCCTTGCCTTCACAACCGTCACCTCGCATCAAGGCCCAGGACGACCCGGCACAGACGGTGCAACCGACACTGAAAATGTAGTGCCGACCTTTGGGAACCCTTCGCTAAAAACAAACCACTTACAGCTCGTCTACTCCCTCAGCTGCGAAAGTTCGGTTAGGCCTTCGGTAACAATGTCATCGGTGGAAAAACACAGATCTACCAGGCAATAAAATCGGTCAAAATTACCATCCAAGAAATTCCCAGCCTAATATTAAGGAAATGTTACATTAACTCTTGACAGACGCCCCGTTGAGGCGTATACCCAACTCAGCAAGTCAAGTAATAGAAGTCTAATGCTGCCTAACCTCCCCGCAGATGAAGAAGGTAGCTTCATCTGCCCAGGTCAGACAACTTGCCACTGGAATCTTAACTGTCAGATTTGTCCAAATTGATCGTAGGGAATGGGTCCAATCAAAACCTTTATCGAAAAGGAGTCCAGTCGTGACTAGCCTTACTCACAAACTTTCTGGATGGTTCAGGACGTACGCGGGCCTTTTTGCCTTGTCCGCCCTGATATTGTTGCTTGTCGCAGTGCCCGCCTTTGCACAGAACCGGAACGCGGGTGAAATTCGCGGAACCGTGCTCGATTCAAGCGGAGCGGCGGTTCCGGGCGTCGCAGTGGTGGTTACCAATACTGCCACCGGCGTCGTGACCACCACCACCACCGGGGATTCCGGTGTCTATGACATTCCCTGGGTTGAGACGGGAATGTACACGGTGACGTTCACCAAGGAAGGGTTCAAAGAGGTCGTACAAAACAACGTCACTCTCCACGTGGAAACCATTACGGTTAACGCTACCATGCAAGTCGGCACAGTCGCCACCAAGATTACGGTGACCTCCGTGACCGACCAATTACAAACAGAGACCACAGAGAAAAGCCTTATTCTTTCGCCCAGTTCCATTGTGGAACTGCCCAATGTGGGCCATGATTACGGGGCCTATATGCTTCTGGTTCCCGGCGCTAATCCCGGACAGACAGACTCCGGCGATTTCAGCAATGGAGCCAGTATCGGTATCAACGGATCCGAACCCAATAACAACAATTGGCTTCTGGATGGCGGCGCCGTCACTGCCCCGGGAAGTTACAATGGCAGCACGGCCATTCCCATGGAGTCGATCAGCGAAGTCAACGTCAACGCCAGTAACATGGGCGCGGAGTACGGGAACGGGTTCTTTTCCTTCAGTGTAATCACCAAGAGCGGGACGAACCAGTTCCACGGATCGGCTTTTGAATTTGTGCAGAACAACGTCTTCAACGCTCGCAACTTCTTCTCTCCCAGCGTGGCGCCGGAGCGCTGGAACGAATTCGGCGGCACCATCGGCGGTCCCATCAAGAAGGACAAGCTGTTCTTCTTCTTCAGTTATCAACGTAACCCCACGGTGGGTTACAGCCCATCGTTTTACACGTATCCGACGGCGGCAATGCGCGAGGGGGACTTCGGGGGCGGGCAATTCCCCACCCTTTATGATCCCTCCACCACCACGCTGGTGGACGGCGTCCCCACGCGGACGGCCTTCAACATGAATGTCATTTCCCCCATCGACAAGGTGGGAGCCGCGATTGACACGTATTACCCGCAACCTCAGACCTCGGCCTTGTACAACAACTATTTCGTGAATGCCAAAAACCCCAGCATCAATAATTGGTACAACTTTAAGGTCGATTACAATATCTCACAGAAGCAACGGTTGATGTACTCAGGAATGATCACCAACTCCTATCAGGTGCAGACGGCGCCGGCCGATCCCATCGGCACCCTGGACATCTGGGGCCCCACGGCGCCCGAGATGCAACTCACCGACACGTATACCATCAGCCCTTCCCTGATCAACGAATTCCGCATTTCCTACTATCGGGGGGCTGTTTATAACTGGGGGCCCGACTTCGAGAAGGGCTATCCCGCCAAGCTGGGCCTGAACAATGCCGTGTCGGACGCTTTCCCGAATATCAGCGTCAGCGGGGCCGTATCACCCTCCGGCCTGGGCACTGCCCCCTCCAATGGCCTGTGGCAAAATAACTTCACTCTGACTGACACCGTCGATTGGATCAAGGGGAAACACGCCATCAAGATGGGCGGAGAGTTTGACAAGTGGCAGGTGAACCAGGATCCTTTCGATTTTGTGGATGCAGGCAACTTCTCCTTTAATGGAATCTTCACCCGCAATCCCGCCGACCCCACCAGTACGGGCTTGGGTTACGCCGACCTGCTGCTGGGACTTCCCAATTCCTGGAATGTTCTCAGTGGGCCGATAACCGGTGGGCGTGTCTGGAACCTCCAGTTGTTTATCCAGGACTCCTACAAGATAAAGCCGAATCTAACCGTGAACGTCGGTGTTCGCTACCTGAATCAGGAGGGATGGACGGAAGAACATAATCATATCGCCCAGTTTGATCCTACCCTCACCAACGCGGCCACCGGAACCCCGGGCGCTGTCTGGTTCGGCGGGGCAGATGGCCGCACTTCTGTGCAAGCGCCCCAACATGCCGTTTTCGTGCCACGCGTAGGAATTGCGTGGTCGCCAAAATCCACCTGGACGGTGCGTGGCGCGTACGGGCTCTATAGCTTCCCGTGGGGTGACCAGAATTACTTTGGCTCCGGCCAGGGTGAGGATGGCTGGTTCATCCAGGGAACCCAAACGTCTACGGATAACGTCACTCCCATCTTTAGCATGACCCAAGGGCCGCCGACTCCCGTTTATCCACCGTCCAACCCTATCACGGCCCCTAACAGCCTGCTGAACGGTCAGAACCTCCTCTATAACCCTTACCATGTACCGATAACCTACATGGGACAGTGGCACTTCGGAGTTCAGCACCAAATGGCAGGTTTTCTGTTCGATGTCGCCTACGTGGGCAGCAACGTCTATAATTTGGGCTTTGGCGCGGATATCAACCAGGTACCCGAGAGTTCACTGGCCGCTGGCAATGCCCAACTCCTGAGGCCCTACCCGCAATTCTCGGCCATTTCCGGAGTAACCTTTAATGGCCGTTCCGGCTACAATGCACTCCAAGTCGGTGTAAAAAGACCCATGGGCCATGGCTTTTCGATGCTCCTGAATTATGCCTATGGACACTCGCTTGACACGGGCACCGGTCAAGGTGGTAACGGGATGCTTAGGACAGAAATCTGGCAAAATGGAGCCGACCCCCAAGCCAACTACGGGAGTTCGGTAAGCGACATTCGAAATCTCTTTAATGGGGCCATTGTGTATCAGTTGCCCTTCGGCAAAGGACACGCCTATCTCAACAATAGTGGCGTTACGGACGAAATCCTGGGAGGCTGGCAAGCTTCAACCATCTTCATGGCCCATTCCGGGGAGCCCTTCACTCCAGCAATAGGAACAGCGAACCTCAGCAACTCGCTTGCCGGGTCGTGGTATCCCAATCGTATCGGAACTGGATCGATCTCGAATCCGACGATTCAGGAATGGTTTAACCCCGGGGCGTTTGCAGTGCCGGCGCCCTATACGTTTGGCAATTCTGGGCGCAATATCTTGTACGGGCCGGGCCTGGGCCTCGTGAATTTCAGCCTGGGAAAGAGCTTTAACATCGTGGAGAAAGTGAAGCTGCAAATTCGCGCGGATGCCATTAACATCTTTAACCATCCCAACTTCGGACAGCCAAACACTGGGATCAACACTGCGGGGGCGGGAATCGTCTCTTCCGCGGACAGTGCCCGCACCATTCAGCTTGGAGCGGTTGTGCGGTTCTGAAATTGGCTCCTTTTGGAACTCCTGATTTGGATTACGTCGGGTCTTGCATTTAGTAACTTCTCCAGGGGTGATGAGTAAGAGGTAGAGCATCACCCCCGGGGGAGGCTTCCCAAACTCTCACCATCACAACCGGAGGGGTCGAATCGTTCGACCCCTTCACTTCCCAACAAACTCTCTGGGAATCCTGAGGGGTGAGGTATGCCTTCAGGAAACAGCGACAGCAGGCCGTCCATGAGGGCCAGACGTGTCGGCAGTGCCGGGCCTCGACTCTTGAGGTGGAGACGGGGGTCGGGACAGGACTTGATTCGCATCCGCCGCACGGCGAAAGGCCCCACCGAGCGAGTCCTGCTGCCGGTACGTTTCGCGCCCATGACCGGAGAAGCTAGGAAGCCGCGGGCCTACGTCCCTTGACTTTTCCGTGCTATTGCGGTGGCGCCTCGGACTCGGGCGGTTCCTCCCCAGGGCGGAGTTGGTGCATTTCCTGGTAAACCTCGTGGATGGCCTTCGTTGAATTTTCCAAATCCTCAAAGAGTTTTATCTCCCGGTCGGCGTCGGGCATTTGCCCCAACTTCCGGTAGGTCTGGGCGAGAAGATAATGGGCGGTTGAGTCAATGGGGTTGAGGCGTGCAGCTTCGCGCAAGTGAGTCAGGGCCTCCTGATTTTTTCCCATGCGGATCAGGACCTTTCCCATTCCCAGTTGAGCGCTCGCGAAATCGGGTTGGAGTTGCAGGGCTCGGGCATAACTCTTGTAGGCATCATCGAGCTTCAGGGTCCCGGCGGAGAGATAGAGGTCTCCCAGCCGGCACTCCGCATTAATGTTGCCAGGGTTGAGGGTTAACTCCGCCTTGAAAGCTTCTTCGGCTTCCTCGCGGTCCCGCTGGGTTTTGGATTTCTGTAGCAACGCCTCGGCGAGTTCAAAGTGCGCGCCCGGCAATTTGGGATCAAGCTGCAGAACCTTTCGGTACTGGACGACGGCGCCGTCGCGATCCCCCTCGTTGATCAGATGCTCGGCAATGATCAGGTGCATCCGCGCGGAATCAGGTGCCAAAAGGGCGATAGCGTTCAAAGCGCTTCCGGCTATGTCGGAATAGGTTCGATAGGCTGAGTAGAGGACATCCAAATTTTTCGGATCAAGCTGCCGCAACACGTCGATCACCGCTGCGGATTTGCCGAGTTCCCCCACCTGATAGTCGAGTTCGGCCAGTTCCAGCCCCGCCTGGGTTTTCAGTTTCGGTTCTTCCAGATGCGGGAAAGATTTCTCCAGCCACGTGCGCGCGCTCGCGAAGTGGCCCAGCCGCTTTTCACTCAGCCCCAGCAGCGCCTGCACTTTCCAAAGACCAGGCTGAAGCTTGAGCGCCGCGCGGAAATCCTCGGTGGCTTCCGCGTACTGGCCTTGCATGAAAGCGATCACGCCCAGGTTGGCGCGCGCATCAATGTTCTTGGGATCTATTTGCAGTGCCGCGCGGTACTCACGCGCCGCGGTGTCCGGATCGTTTACGCTCAGAGCCTTTAAGGCGCGCTGAAGGTGTGACTGAACTTCCTGCTGCTGACTTTCGCTATTCTGGGAATAAAAAAGCGTTGGAAGGAAAACGACGCTCAGGACTGAGGCTAAAAACATCCCTCTATAAAATGAAATTCTCATCATCACGCTCCGTCCATCTGATCAATATCGTACCACCACGGCTGGAGTCGCGGAAACGTCCCAATTTTTGGCTTCTTAGGACTCTAAGGAAGTAGGCTCTTGAGGACCCTAAGGGGCGACTCTTATCAAGGAACGACCACAGAAGGCGGCCCCGGATCAAGAAATGCATCGCGAGCGTCGGTGCCTGAGCCCTGAATGGGAGGAAGCGGTTCCTGTCCCGCGGCCCTGGCTTTGTCTTTCGGGCGCGAGGCAGCGAGATGTTCGCGTAGGAAGTTCGCAATAAAACCATCCAGGTGCTCACGCATCGCACGGCGCGCCTCTCGCACCTTCCTTTGCTTCAACGCCTGAAGTATTTTGCGATGACTCTTACAGGCTTCCTCATGGCCCCCGAGAATATACTCGCGCTTGGTCAACATTTCCTTGATGAGACCATGAATGGATTGAAACAAGCGGCCCAGAATCCGGTTCTTGGAACCCTCCGCTATCGCTGAGTGAAATTGGATATCCAGGGAAGCGAAATCCTCAACGGGATGATCCATGGTTCTTTCCATTTCAAGGACCAATGCCTCGATCTGTTCGAGGTCCGTCCCGGAGGCACGATGGGCACATAAGGCCACGAGTTCTGTTTCCAAGATGACCCGCGTCTCAAACAGGTCATCGACGTCTTGGGGGGTCCTGAGCATGCCATGGGATAAGATGTGTTGAAGGGATTTGCTGGAACCCTTGGTTACGTAAGTGCCGTCCCCCGGCTTCATCACCACCAGCCCGATATAGGAGAGGGATCGCAATGCTTCGCGGAGAGTCGAGCGGCCGATGTGAAGGGTCTTGCGAAGCTCCAACTCCGAGGGCAACTTCTCTCCCGGGTTCCACTTCCCCCCGGTAATCATCTTCGCCAACTGCCCGGCAACTTGTTCGCCGAGAGTGACCCGTGAAACAGGGATTAGTTTCATCATGCCTCGGGGAAGACTCCTTGCCTTTTAAGTCTTGAAGCCCGAATCAGGGGGGTGCCCCTTATGTCTTAAACCCCACCCGCGGGGATGCACGTCGCTTCTGGGGGTTGCGGAGCAAATCATCAGTAGGAGAAGGGGCTGAGTTAGCTTCAACGCAACCAGGTGATGCCCTAGGGAAAATCCATATGAGCGCACAGTGGCCGTCTGCTACCCTCGGTATCATGAAATGGGCTGGGGTTTCTGCGCGGCTCATCTCCCATTGATTGTCCTGCGGTCGATCAATGTGCCGTACCGAGAAGACACCCCGAAGTTCGGTCCCATCGTACTACAACCCCGATTCCAACGGTCAAGAAATTTCCCTTAATGGCCTTGATTGCCCGGCTGAATCACTGATCCTAACCATTCTCAACGCTATTCGCCACCAGATTTCGATTTTGGGCAACGCACTGGTTTTACGTGAGATTTCCGGGTCACCCCGTACCAATGGTTGATTATCCAAATAGTACTTGACAAGAACTGGAACCTGTAGTACAAACGTCTTTCTGATATATAACCTTGCAATTGATATGCATGTCAGACCACTGAACATTGCATATCTTACACGTCGGGCTTCCAGGGTCGGGCTCCAGGGAAAACCTAACCGAAAGAAGTGAAACCATGACAAGTCTATCGATAAGATTCTCTCATCGACTGAGGACGCACCAAGGTCTTTTCGCCTTGGTCGCACTCACCCTCTTGCTTGCAGCAATCCCAACCCTGGGCCAAAACCGAAATGCCGGCGAAATTCGCGGAACCGTGCTCGACGCCAGTGGAGCGGCGGTTCCGGGGGTCAAGGTGGATGTCACCAACGTTGCCACCGGTGTGGTGACCACCACCAACACCGGGCCGGCGGGTGTTTACGACATCCCCTGGGTGGAGACGGGGCGTTATACGGTGACGTTTACCAAGGAAGGGTTCAAACAGGACGTACGAAATGACGTTGACCTCCATGTGGAAACCATTACCGTGGACGCCACAATGCAAGTCGGCACTGTCGCCACCAAAATAACGGTGACCTCCGTGACTGACCAGTTACAAACGGAGTCTTCGGAAAAGACCCTCGTTCTATCGACGACACAAGTCGCCGAGTTGCCCAACGTCGGGCACAACTGGTGGAACGACACGCTTCTCATCCCGGGGGCTAATCCCGGAGGGACCGGATCCGGCGATTTCAGCAATGGTAATAATATCGGGATGAACGGGTCCCAATCGAATATGGCGAACTGGCTTGTGGACGGCGGTACTTTCATGGAGCCGGGAAGTTACAATAGCGCGACACAATTTCCCGTCGAAGCTATTGGGGAACTTAATGTCGTGGCAAGCGACGCCGGCGCGGAGTACGGAAATGGAGTGTTCGTCATGCAGATTGTCAGCAAAAACGGGACGAACCAATTCCACGGATCAGCCTTTGAATTTGTGCAGAACAACGTCTTCAACGCACGTAACGCCGAGTCCCCCAAAGTGGCCCCGGAGCGTTGGAACGAATTTGGCGGGACCATCGGCGGTCCCATCAAGAAAGACAAGGCGTTCTTCTTTTTCTCCTATCAACGCAACCCCACGGTGGCTTACAGCCCGTCGTTTTACACCTATCCGACGGCGGCGATGCGCGAGGGGAACTTCTCCGGTCCGGGCTTCCCCACCCTTTATGATCCATCCACCACAACTCTTGTGGGCGGCCAGTACGTGCGGACGACGTGTGGCAGTGTGATTTGCGGCAACATCATTTCCACCATGGACAAAGTGGGAGCCGCTATTGACTCCTACTACCCAATGCCCCAGACGTCCGCCTTGTATAACAATTATTTTTCAAATAACAAAGATCCAGAGACGCTTAATTATTACAATTACAGGGTCGATCTGAATCTTTCCTCGAAGAACCGTCTGATGTTCACGGGGGAAACCGAGAAGGATTTCACCACTCAGGGTTCGCCTGTCAATCCGATAGGCACCCTTAACATCTGGGGGGGGCCGTCTGTTCTGAGCCAACTAACAGATACCTACACTATATCACCATCACTGGTTAACGAATTTCGTGTGGCCGATAACCGGTCAGCCGTCTATAACTGGGGACCCGACCTGGGTGCGGGGTATCCAGCGAAGCTCGGCTTGAATAATGCCGTGGTGGACGCTTTCCCCAATATTAGCCTCAGCGGGGTCATACCCGTCTCATCGCTGGGCACTGCCCCGTCCAATGGTCTATGGCAAAATGACTTCCGTTTGGGCGATACCCTCAATTGGATCAAAGGAAAGCACGCGATCAAGATGGGCGGTGAATTTGACAAGTGGAATGTGAATCAGGATCCTTTCGATTTTGTGGATGCCGGCAACTTTTCATTCGATGGGGAATTCACCAGCGGTCCTAATCCCACCAACCCTACTAGTGTGGGTTTGGGTTATGCTGATCTGCTGTTGGGGCTCCCCAATTCCTGGAATATCCTGAGTGGGCCTATAACGGGGGGCCGCGACGACAACTTCCAGTTGTTTGTGCAGGATTCCTTCAAGGTACGGCCCAACCTTACCCTGAACTACGGCATCCGGTACCAGTATCAGCAGGGCTGGACGGAAGAACATGATCACATCGCGCAGTTTGATCCTACCCTGACCAACGCGGCCACGGGCACTTTGGGCGCAGTATGGTATGGGGGAGAAGATGGCCGTCGTGCTGCGCAAGCAACCCACCCGGCCGTTTTCGCCCCTCGCTTGGGATTTGCCTGGTCGCCGAAGCCGACTTGGACGGTCCGCGGAGCATACGGAATCTATTACATGCCGTGGAGTGACCAGAATTATTTCGGCTCAGGCCAGGGCGAGGATGGCTGGTTCATCCAGGGGACGGAGACGTCAACGGACTTTGTTACTCCCATCTTTACCATGACCCAGGGGCCGCCACTTCCAGTTTACCCCCCGGCCGACCCCCACACGGCCCCAAACAGTCTGCTGAACGGCCAGAACCTGCTCTACAACCCTTACCATGTTCCGATGACCTACATGCAACAGTGGCACTTCGGATTTCAGCATCAAATGGGAGGGTTCTTGATCGATGCCTCTTACGTGGGTAGCCGATTCGTGCATCTGGGCTTTGGCGCCGATGTCAACCAGGTTCCGGAGGACAAACTCGCCCCTGGAAATGCGCAACTTAACAGGCCCTACCCGCAATTCTCCACCATCACCGGCGTGACCTTCAATGGCTATTCCAGCTACAATGCCCTCCAGGTATCCATCCGGAAACCGTTCAGTCATGGTTTTTCGCTTCAGGCAAACTATGTCTATGCGCACTCCCTGGATACCGAAACCGGTGAAGGTGGAAATGGGGAGCTGATGGGTGTCACATATCAAAACGCCTATAATGTCAACGCCAACTACGGGAATTCGGCAAGTGACATTCGAAATATGTTCAATGGCTCCCTTGTCTATGAGCTGCCCTTTGGCAAAGGACGTCAGTTTGTCAACAATAATGCCGTTGCGGACGGCTTCATTGGGGGCTGGCGAGTATCGGCAATTTTCATGGCCCATTCGGGTGAGTCGTTCACCCCTGTTATGGGAACAGCGAATCTGAGCGGCGCGATCACCGGATCCTGGTATCCCAACCGCCTCGCCAACGGTTCTATCTCTAATCCGACGAATGGGGAATGGTTCAACCCTGGGGCGTTTGCGGAGCCGGCGGCCTATACGTTTGGCAATTCGGGGCGCAGTATCCTGTACGGGCCAAACCTGGGGCTCCTGAATTTCAGTTTGGGGAAGACCTTTGACATCGTGGAGAAAGTAAAATTTCAAATTCGCGCGGATGCCTATGATCTCTTAAACAGTCCCAACTTTGGACTGCCTAACGCTTCAATCGGGACCACAGGTGCGGGAATAATCTCCTCCGCCTATGATAACCGCACCATTCAGCTTGGAGCGCTTGTGCGGTTCTGAAATTGGTTCCTTTTGGAGTTCCTGAATTGAATTACGTCGGGTCTTGATTTAACTGACTTCCCGGGGGTGATGCCGAACAGGTAAGCCATCACCCCTGAGGAGGTTGCAATGCGCCAGAAGTTCCATCTGTAGTTACACCGCAAGGGGCCGAACCCGTCGCCCCCACAACAATCGGCGAACACCCAAAACCGATCTGACATTCCTAATTCAAAAATCAAAACCCAAAATCGAATCGCGCCAAGCGACATTCGCCAATCACCAATCGGCATTCGAAAATCGGCAATTGAAAATCGACCATCGGCAATTCTTTGTGCTTCCCGCAACCTCCCGCAACCTCCAATTGCATGCACTTGCGCACAATGTTATAATCCACCTTGGTGTAAGGCCCGCGTTGTACTGAGCCTTTACGGGAGAGAATGCGCCAGGCAAGACTCCTGGACAAGGTTGCAGGCAAGAGCGCCGTGGGTGGCGCTCCAGGCTTGGGTGAGTGGGAGGGGACCAAGTTCGCGTGGCGCTGCGTTTGCGGCGCCGGGACCTCGATGCGTAACTATCTCCATTCATGCCGGCACCATTTATACTGGCTCCGCTTATACCGACTCCGTTTATGCCGGGGCGTCCTGCTGAGCGCATTTCTGCTTTCCGCCCTCCTTCCTGCGGCCGCTCAATCCGACCATATTGTGGTTTTGGTGGATGAGACCGGTCGCAAAATCTACGTAAACACCGGGGGGAACTCCAGTGGCGGCGATTGGATGACGCACAGCTTTCGGGCGGGCGCATCCTCCGTTCCCACGAGCATACCTGCCGACATTGACAAGCTGGTGGAGCAAACCGCGAGCCGCCATCAAGTAGATCCCGACCTGGTGCGAGCGGTCATTCGCGTGGAGTCAGGGTACGATCCCAAAGCCCTATCCAGCAAAGGGGCCATGGGGCTGATGCAATTGATTCCGGCAACGGCGCAGCGATTCGGCGTCTCGAACCCCTTTGACCCGCAGCAGAACATCGAGGGCGGCGTCAATTATCTCAAGCACCTACTGGATCTTTTCGGCGGCGACTTGAACCTGTCCCTCGCGGCTTACAACGCCGGGGAGCATACGGTGCAGCGCTCGGGAGGCATTCCGGCGATCCCTGAAACCCAGAATTACGTGCGCAAAATCACCAGCATCTATCAGCCCGGGGGGCAACCACCCCCTGCCCCCTCCTTAGCAAAGAAGGGAGTCGTCGCGGAGCCGCCCAAGGCCCCCATCACCCGCTACGTGGATGAGTACGGGGTGGTGCATTTCTCCAATGTGGATTAGCCAGGGGCAGGGGGCGAGAAACGTGGCACGGGCATCCCGCGGGGGTTCGAGAGGACAGCCTTGTTCCCGGCAGGGGAGCCGGAAGTTGAAATCAATGGGTTCGCAAACGGGATATCGATGGGTACTGATCCTGGCCGCGCTGGCGGCGTGCGCGGCGCCAGCTTCCGCCACCGTCTCCCCCACCCACCGCCAGCGCGCCGTTGCGGCTTTTGGAGAAGCACAACAGTTGCGCGCCACCCTGGAGGCCGAGCCCGAAGGCAAGCGTCACAAGGAAGAGTACAAGAAAGTCATCGACGCCTATTACCAGGTCTATCGCCTCAACCCTACTTACAGCAAATCGCCGGAGGCGCTCGCCGCCGTCGCCGAACTCTATCGCGAGATGGGGCAGGTGTTTGCTTCGGACTCCTACTTCCTGGAAGCGATCAAGTCCTACCGCCTGCTCATGGACCAGTATCCGCGAAACCGCATCGTGCGCGGGGCATTGTTCACCATTGGGGAAATTTACCGCCAGGACATGGAGGATCCGGAGCAAGCGCGCAAGACCTTTCAGGAATACATTGTGATGTATCCCAAAACCGACAAGGCGGACGAAGCCCGGGAAATTCTGAAGCAATTCGATCAGAAAGTTGCGGTAGAGACCCCGGTTCCCCCTCCCCCCGCTACGCCTGCCCCCGTGCAGATGGTTTCGGAAGAACCGGCTTCGGGACCCCGGCAACTGACGGCCATACGCCACTGGGTAGGCCCGAATTATCTTCGCATTGTGATCGAAGTGGATGGCGAAGTGAAATTTGAATCGGTGCGGCTCTCCAGCCCCGACCGCATTGTCGTGGATCTGCAAACCGCACGCCTCAGCCCGGAACTGGGGGGCCGAACGTTTCCCATGGAAGATGGCTTCCTGCGACAGATTCGGGTGGCGCAGTTCAGTCCGGAGGTGGCGCGCGTGGTGTTGGACGTGGAGAAGATTGAAGCCTACTCGATTTTCTCGCTTCCCAATCCCTTCCGCCTGGTGATAGACGTCCAGGGCACGCCGCCCCGGCAATTCGCCAGGACTCAGAACCCGCCGCCGCCGGCAAAGCCCGAGGTTCACAAATCGGAAAAAGCCCCTGCCCCGGTGACCGCCAATCCTTCGCCCAAGGCGTCAGCGGAGACCACCGTCAAAGTTCCGCCCGCTCCGGCGCTCAAGCCCGGGTCTGAAACCTCCACCACGGTCGGGCAGGAAGAAACTGCCTCCGTCAAACCGCCCGCGGCGAGCAATCCAAAGCCGTCCAAGAGTACGACCGAGGCGGCGGAGGTCACCCCCGCCATCCAACCCGGCGGCCCCACCGAGGCCGGTTCGCGCACGCTGACACGCGCCCTTGGTCTGAAAATCGGCCGCATCGTCATCGATCCCGGACACGGCGGCCACGACACGGGAACCATCGGGCCCACCGGTCTGGAAGAAAAGGACGTGGTCCTGGATGTGGGGCTGAAGCTGAGGAAACTATTGGAAGAGAACACCGGCTTCGAGGTGGTGATGACGCGCTCCGATGACACCTTCATCCCCCTGGTGGAACGCACCGCCATCGCCAATGAAAAGAGCGCGGACCTGTTCATCTCCATACATGCCAACGCCAGCCCCGACATGACGGCGCGCGGCATTGAAACCTACTACCTGAATTTCACCTCCAACCCCGACGCCCTGGAAGTAGCGGCTCGCGAAAACGCCTCTTCCCAGGAAGCGGTGCACCAACTCCAGGACTTGATCAAGAAGATCGCCATGACCGAAAAGATTGAGGAATCCCAGGATTTCGCCCGTCAGGTGCAACGCGAAGTATATACGCACGTGACCAAAGTCAGCGGCGCCCAACGCGATCGGGGCACCAAGAAAGCCCCCTTTGTGGTCCTGATCGGCGCCAACATGCCTTCCGTCCTGGCGGAAATTTCCTTCCTCTCCAACCCCCGCGATGAGCGCCTTTTGAAAAAGTCCGACTATCGCGAGAAGATTGCCTACGCGCTCTATCAGGGGATTCTGGATTACGCCAAGAACCTCGGCGAGGTCAAGCCCGTGCAGCGCGTCGCATCCGAACAAACTTCCGCTGCCGCCCGGCCGAATTTCTGATATCCTGAACTTGATGTCACGAATTCTTGCCAAGCACGCTTGGCTGGCAGCCGTGCTGACGGCTCTGCCCTTCCTCTGCCCTGCCCAGGAAAAACCCCAATCCTTCGTCATGCCTTTGGTGCCCGCCGCCAATTGGCTTGAAGTGGACGCCCGCCCTCTGCCCCTCTCTGCGGTCAGCAAGTACGGCGGCGACCCGGCAGTGGAGCAGGAATACGGCGTGAAAGCGCTGGAGCTGCGTACCTATCAATTGGGTAAAACGCCGGCCCAGATAGTGGTGGAAACTGCTGCCGATACAACCTCCGCCTACGGGTTGCTGACTTTCTATCAAACCCCCGCCATGACGCCGGTCAAGGACATCCAATTGGCGGTTGGCGACGCGACCCAAGCGCTGATGGCGCGCGGAAATAAGTTCATCCGCTTCCTGCACGGCAATGATTCGCACCTGTCGGCAAGCGATTACCAGGCGCTGCTCATCTTCGTGGGGGGAAGTGAGCCGTCAGCGAACGCCCTCAAGGAATTGCCCCGCCCCATGCCTGCGAAGGGATTGGTGCCGGGGAGCGAGAAATACCTTTTGGGACTCGAGGCGGCCAAACGCGTGCTGCCGGCATTCCGCACCGACCTGCTGGGATTTGACCAGAGCGCGGAGGTGCAGTTGGGCCAGTACCAAACCGCCAAAGGCACGTCCACCTTGATGTCCATCAGCTACCCCACCCCGCAGATTGCGCGGATTCGCTTCGGAGCGCTGACCAATTTTCTGGGAGTGAATCAGGATCACGGAGAAGATTCAACCTATGGAAGACGCAGCGGCTCATACGTGTTTCTGGTCCTGCATGCGGGGAATGCTGGGACGGCTTCCGCGCTGCTCAATCAATTCCAGGTGACCGAGGGGGTAAGTTGGGACCAGCGATATGTTTCGGAGAGGACATTCACCTTGCAGTTGGTCCATATGATCCTCGCCATCTTCCTTCTCACCGTCATCCTGATTGGAGCATGCATTCTGGCTGGCGTACTCTTCTTCCTCTCGCGGCGATTCGCGGCAAAGTTCTTCCCGGAATCGCAATGGGGGCGCACGGATGATGACCAGCTCATCCGCCTGAACCTCAAAACCTAGCAACAAGCTTGGAATCAATCAGTTACAGTAATGCACGGAGGGCAGATGGCCATTTATGGGGCTTTTTCGACGTTTTTTTGAGGCCCGACCTTGCCGCTAACAATTTGAATTTAAACGAGTTAACACGCTAAAAAAATCCTGAAAATTCCCTTGACATGGCCGGAGGGTTTTTCTAGACTCGCATTGAGCTTAGATGGCGGGGCGCGTCCGTCATTCTATTCTCCTCTGAAAATGCTCACCCGCTGGAATGGCGGAAACGCTGAACCTCACGGGTGAGCATTTTTGTATCCTTCGGCCGACGTAGCTCAGTTGGTAGAGCATCGGTTTCGTAAACCGAGGGTCACCAGTTCAAGTCTGGTCGTCGGCTCCAGCTCTCAAGCCCTCAAGCTGGTTAAAGCAGAATCGCTATGGCGTCCCTAAGTACGCTTTCCCCGCCGTCTCCTTCCTCCGGAATGGAAGACTTCTTTAAGCGGATATTGGACAACCTCTTTGACGGTGTCTACTTTACCGATCCGAATCGGACCATCATTTACTGGAACCGGGCGGCGGAAGAAATCACCGGGTACGCCGCCGAAGAAGTTATCGGGAAACGCTGCGCCGACAACATCCTCATGCACGTTAACGACGCCGGGCACGCCCTCTGTGAGGGAGAGTGCCCTCTCAGCCGCACCATGGCGGATCGTCATCCGCGCCGGGCACAGGTCTATCTTCACCATAAGCGCGGCCACCGGGTCCCCGTGGAGGTTCGCGTTTGCGCAGTTCCGGGCCGGGATGGTGAAGTGGTTGGTGCCGTCGAGATTTTCAGTGACAACTCCCGCCAAAGGGCCGTGCGCGAAAGAGCCACCGAACTCGCCAAGCTGGCATTTCTCGATCCCACCTCGCAGGTGGCGAACCGCCGCTATTTGGACCAACAACTCGCTCAGCATCTCGACCAACATTCCAGGGAAGGCACGCCGTTCGGAATCCTGCTGATCGACGTGAACGAGTTCAAGAACATCAACGATACCCACGGCCATGTCGCCGGAGATACGGCGCTCGTCACCATCGCCAGGACGCTCTTCGGTTGTTTGCGCGCCTCCGACGTGTTGGGACGCTGGGGTGGAGACGAATTTCTGGTGATCCTCCCCGGTATCACTGAACAGGCCATGTCGGAAACCGCAGCGCGATGCCGGGCCATGGTGGCCCAGTCTACGGTGCCGGTAGAAGGCTCAGAAATCCAGGTGACCGTCTCGGTGGGCGCGGCCATGGTTACCGCCGGGGACACGGCGGAATCCCTCCTGAAAAGGGCAGACCAACACCTGTATGGAAGCAAACAATTGGGCCGCCTTCGGGGACGATCATAACCCATATGGCGCCCATGGCTTTTTGACTCGCCTCCCGCCCATTCCCGAAGATTTCCCATCCCACCCACCTATTCGAGCAACAAAATGACGGCATCCTCATAAGGCACCGAGACGCGCACCGCGCCATTCTCAATTGCCTGCGGCTTTTGAGTGTGGATGTCGGTGGCATGGCGGTACCGCGGGGGCAGCGTGATGCTTTCCGTCTGGTCCTGGAGCGTGTCGTTGACCACCACCAGCAAGCTACGGCTTGATGGCCCTTCGATCAATCGGGGGCGAAGTTTGGCGGCGCGCACGCGAGGCCGCAAGACCTTGGTGATGATGGCGGCAAGCAACCCCATTCCCGCGTCGTCACCATTATTGATGCTCGCGCCCAGGTTGGTTCCCAGGTAATAGACCTCGCCTTTCCCAACCTTGTTCATGGCGGCCACCGTGAGGTCGTGGCACTTGGCGATGGGTGTGGCGGAACTGACCGTGATGGGCGTCAGGAAGGTATGCGCCCGCACCTGGGTCCGCACGGGCAGCGTGAATTCAATTTCCGGCTGGTAATAGATGATGTCGTCGGCAGCACGCAGCGGCGGGCCCCCGGGAGTCTCATGCGTCACCCAATCGCTGCGGGGGTGTTGGGCATAATTCTCCTTCTCGCGATATCCGAAGGCCTCCGCCAGTCCATAGGGCGGAATCACCGGGTTGTAGAAGCACTTCTCATCAAACAGCCCAAAGGCGGTTTCCAGGATGAGGGTTCCGCCATTCTCCACATAGTCCAGCAGGTCTTCGCAGGTTTGTTTCTTCCCCATGATGTGCCACGGGGCAATCACCACTTTGTAGTCGGACCTCCCCAGGGTGGCGGGCTCAATAAAATCCGCCCACAAGTCCATGTTCCACAATGCCTTGTAGTAGCCGCGGAATGACTGGACGGAAGCGTCTTCATTCCCCGCCATGGCAAAAGTCAGAATGCTGTTGTCCTGGTCAAGCAGCAGGGCCACCTGGGGTTTGGGGACATAGTCCTTCAGGATGTCCCAATGAGCCTGAATGAGGCGATTATCCTCGGCGGCTTCCACCACACGCTCAGTCTCCGACCCATCGCGGTCCACCAGGCCGAATCCCGTGGCCTCGCCGCCCGTGGCTTCCGCGTGATAACACCAATAGAGGATGCCCTTGGCCCCGGCCGCCACCGCCAACCAATTCCACAGGCGGATATCGCGCGGGCGCATGTGCATACCCTGGCGCAGCCCCCCGCTGCCGTGCCCGCCCTGAAGTTCGGTCATCCAGAACGGCTTTCCCGCCGCCTGCGAGCGCGTCACCTCGAATTTGGCGGCGCCGTGGTAGATGCGCGTCGCGTCACGGGGGAAATTCGAAAGCCCCCAGGCTTCCACCACCTCCGCCAGGCGCCAGCCATTCATGCCGTCCAGCGCGAACGGCTCAAGGGGAGGCTGATACCCGCAGTGGCTCTCGAGCAGGTGGTGCGTATCGACGTCCTTGATGGCGGCGACACGCACCTGCATCTGCCAGGTGGTGCGCTCAATGATGAAATCCCGCCAGTCGATCCAGTCCAGGTACGTTCCCACTACGGCGCGCGGCGGGTCCACTTCGTTCCAATCCGAATAGCGCCGCACCCAGGCTTCGTTGAGCGCATCCAGGGTTGCGTAGCGGCTCTCCAGCCAGCGGCGAAACATCTGAATGGTCTGATCGCAATAGCAATAGATGCGTCCCTGCGGCTGGATCCACATGTTGCGCGGCCAGGCCGGCTCAATGTGCACTTCATTCCAGCAGTCGTAAGCGTACATCGAAGGATGCGCCGCCGCCATTTTGCCAAACTCGTGAATAAAGCGCACCGCCGCCTGCTGCACCGGCTCCCAGTCCCAGCAAAGCCCGGGCCAGCCGCCGCTCACGTTGTTGGCGCTGTCCACCAGCCGCTGGGGCGTTCCCGTGGCGTCCACGTAGCGCGTTTCGGGGTGAAGCCGTTCCAGCCAGTACGGCGCCTCCTCCATAACGATTCCCATCAGCACGCGCAATCCGAACTCGTCGCAATACTTCATGACTTCCTCAAGGTCGTCGAAAACGAAACGGTCGGGCGCGGGATTGTAGTAGGTCCAGGCGGGATAAATGCGAATGATGTTGAACCGATACTTCTCGGCAATCGCCTTCAGCATCTCCCGACGCTCGGACGGGGGGGGATTGGGCGGCCGGTAGAATGCCGTTCCGTAAATGAAAGGTTGACCGGAAGGAGATGGTGCGCCGGGCGCCGCCTCGCCTGCCCAGGCTGGCGGCCCGGCAAAGATCTTGAGCCCTCCCCAGGTGAGACTGACCGCCCCGCTTGCCATCTGCAAAAAGTTCCGCCGTGAAAAGTCGTGTTTCATCTTCCCCCCCCTGAAGCACAGTGCTGGATTTTGGATTGCGGCGCATAGCATACCATCAGGTCACCCATTTTCAATATTGACTCCGGCTCATCCACCCCAATACCCCACGCACCCATGGTCACCAAGCCGAGGAGGGATGCATTGCTACGAGGCTCGTCGTTGCCGAGAATCTCGGAAAAAAGACGCCCCGAGAGTGATAATTACAACAAATTGCTCCTTAAGATGCGCGGATTTCTGCAAAATCGGCTTCAATAGTCCATTTGTGTCCGTTTTTTTGGCTGACATTTTGTCCCTCGTCCTTTGTTTTCATACACTCATCCGGACCATCCTTCATTTTTAACATCTTTAGGGAGTGCGGGTCTGCCAGGAGTGACTTTTTGTTTGTTTAAGGAGGGGATCAATTCGCCCGGACGGGCGGGGGCTGGGAACTTGCCTCTTCAGCACGAAGCTAGCCTTTCATGCGACGCTACATACTTCTACCTTAACCATACCGACGCTTCTAGCCCTTGTCAACACAAATCTGAGGCTAGGGGATAGAACAGTTCAGCCCTCATGCCCAGTCGACCGCCACTTTAAAGACAATCTTGTGAATCGGCCCGTCGGCGGCCGCCGGCGCATGGGCATCCTGCGGAAAGAAAATCCCAAAACTCCCCGGCGGAATGGTCACCCAGGAATCCGCTGGATCTCGAAAGAACTGGAGATCCTTACTTTCGTCGTAGTCCTGTTCAGGGTCACGGCAAGTGGAAACCGGCTTCCAGCCGATTACGTCCGCGCCGGTGATGGAACACTGGATGTCAATGTACCGGCGGTGGGCCTCCAGTTTCGCCCCTTTTTGACCTTTGCCGTGCCCCCGAATCACCAGGGCGTAAAGGCGGGAGCCATCAATCTCCTGGCGCCCCTCGGGGAGTTCCGCCAGGTTCGTCTGCCGCAGATACTCGAGCGCCGGACCGAAACCGGGGTGCAACTGCTTCAACCGTTCCTCGTTTGCGACCACGTCCAGGATCATTTCCAACCTCCGCCCGCAGGATTCGCAGAACCCTCTGCGCACTTCGCGGGCTCCCCATGCTACACGAAAATATCCTTGCAGGCCTAACCCGGATTTCCCGCTGTCGTTAGCATGTCATCTGTCCGGTTCAATTAGCACGTGATCTGTCCGCTGAAGGCGGCGAGGAGTTGAGGCATCCAAGAGGCCGGAGGCAGGATGCCAAAATACTCAGCGGTCGCCTGGGAGCGGGCGATGAAGGTACAAGAAGTGATATTGCGGGCGATGGCGAAGAAGATCACGTGGTGGCAAGCGGCGGAGATTATCGGGTTGTCGGACCGCAGCATGCGACGCTGGCGGCAGCGTTACGTGGAGCACGGATACGACGGGCTGCTGGACCGGCGGTGGGGGAAGCCGAGCCCGAAGCGGGTTCCCCTGGGGCAGGCGGAAGAAGTGCTGCGGTTATATCAGGAGAAGTATGCGGACCTGAACGTACGGCACTTTCACGAGAAGCTGCGGGAAGAGCACGGCATCGAGCTGAGCTACACGTGGGTGAAGCTGGCGCTGCAAGGGGCGGGGCTGGTGAAGAAAGGGCGGAAGCGGGGTGTACATCGGAAGCGCCGTGCGCGCCGTCCGTTGCCGGGGATGCTGCTGCACCTGGACGGCAGCCGGCATCAGTGGTTTCAGGACGAGCGCTGGTATGACCTGATCGAGATCATCGATGACGCCACCAGCGAGACCTACTACGCGCAGTTGGTGGAGGAGGAATCGACGCGTACGGTGATGGCCGGGTTACGGGAAGTGATCGAACGGAAAGGGCGGTTCTGCGCGCTCTACAGCGATCGGGCCAGCCACTTTTTTCACACGCCGGCGGCGGGTGGGCCGGTGAGCCGCGAACGGCTGAGTCAGGTGGGACGGGCGCTGCAGGGGTTGGGGATCCAGATGATCGCGGCTTACTCGCCGCAGGCGCGGGGGCGCAGCGAGCGACGGTTTGGCACCTGGCAAGGGCGTTTGCCGCAGGAGTTGCGCTTAGCCCAAATCACCGGGCTGGAGGAAGCCAACCGGTTTCTGCGGGAGCATTACATCGGGGAAATGAACCGGAAGTTCAGCGTGCCGGCCACCCAGAGCGGACACGCGTTCACGCCGGTGCGCGGCCAGGACTTGGACCTCATCTTTTCGGTTCAGCACGAGCGCGCCGTAGCCCAGGACAATACCGTACGGCTCGCAGATCGGACCTGGCAAATCGAGCGCACGTCCTGGCGCGGCACGCTGGCCGGCTGCCGCGTGACCATCTGTGAACACCTGGACGGCCGCGTCACGATTGCCCACGGACCCCACGTGGTGGGGCGCTACACGGCGTCCGGAGAAGTCTTGGAGAAGTTAAAAAAAGCGCGCGCCCCACGCTGTGGAAATGACGCGCCGAGGAAAGCGTGGAAAACTCCAAGGACGAGTTTTCCACCCTTCCCTCCGCGCTTGGAAATCCGGCAAAAGACGCCGGATTCCCACATTCCCACAGCGACGGCGGCGGCGGTGGCCCTTAACATTGGGCAGGAGAAGAAAAACCAAAACCGGACAGTTCACTTGCTATGAAAACCGGACAACTTGACAAGCTAAGAACAAACCCGGATTTCCCGCCATCTACGGCTGCCTCCTCTCGGCGGAAGAAAAGATTCACCACAGGGCGCACAGAGAAGAGCCATCTCCACGCGCGGGACTCGTCAATTTTTCCCTGGTTTGTTTCTCTGTGTTTATTCTCTGTGAGCCTCTGTGCGCTCGGTGGTGAACTCCTTCGTATGACGCATTGGCAGTTGCCAACCCGCCCAAACCATGGGATGCTGTTTAGCCTTTTGATCATTGCCGCCGGAGCGCCGCCAATCTTCCTATGAATTCCCTCGTACCCACTCGCGTTCGTTGGATCCTGGTGATCTGCATCACCTTCATGGCGGCCATCTTCTTCGTGGACCGCGTGAACGTCTCGATTGCCGGCCATTCCATCGCGCAAGCCTATAACCTCACGGACGTGCAGCTCGGCTGGATCTTCAGCGCCTTCTTCATGGGCTACGGCCTTTTCCAGATACCGGCGGGCTGGCTCGCCGACCGGCTGGGACCACGCCGCATGCTGGCCTTGGGCGCCGTATGGTGGGCGGCCTTCACCGCGCTCACCGCCGGATTTCCGTCCGGGATCGCGCGGGGATTCATGATCATCCTCTCGGTGCGCTTCCTCCTGGGCATGGGGGAATCGGTGGTCTTCCCCAGTTCAAACCGCTGGGTGGCCAACTGGATCCCCACCACGGAGCGGGGCCTCGCCAACGGATTGATCTTCGCCGGCGTAGGCGCGGGCTCCGCTTTCGCCCCGCCAATTCTGCGCTACGCCCTGGTCCATCTCGGTTGGCGCGCCTCCTTCTGGATGTGCGGGGTGCTGGGAGTCGCGGCCGCAGCGGCATGGTATGGGATGGCGCGCAACCATCCTGACCACCACTCCTGGTTGAATGATGCGGAACGGAAGTGGATTCATCAGGGCATTCCGCAGCGTGATCCTTTGGAAGCGCCCAAACTTTCCTGGAGCACCATGCTTGCGAGCAAAGACGTCTGGGTGCTTACGGTCAGCTATTTTTGCTTTTGCTACACACCCACCATCTTCTTTACCTGGTTCTTTAAATACCTCACCCAAGTGCGCGGCCTGAATCTTAGTACCGCCAGTTATTACACGATGCTGCCCTTCCTCGCCATGTCTCTGGGATCGGCAGTGGGCGGCTGGATTGCTGACATCGTTTGCCGCCGATTCGGCCGTGGATGGGGGCGCTGCGGCGTGGCTGCCATCGGCATGGTGGGCGCCGGCCTCTTCATTGCCGCGGCCTTGCATGTCTCCACCGCTGCTGCGGCCAGCATCATCCTGGCGGCGGGCGCCGGTTCCCTTTACCTCGCCCAAAGCGCTTACTGGGCCCTTTCGGCCGACTATGGCAAGGGCTCATCCGGCTCCCTTTCCGGCTTCATGAATATGGTGGGCCAGGCGGGTGGCGCCGTCGCCGCGATCATCACGCCCCTCATCGCCCACCAATTCGGCTGGACAGCATCCTTCCTGACCGCCGCCGGCCTCTGCGTTATAGGCGCCGCCCTCTGGCTGGTCATCAATCCCAACCGGTCGCTTGAAGCTGCCCGAAGTGGACAACCTTGAGATAAGCTCGCCGCGACAATTTCGATTTATACAACTGAGTGCCCGCCTCCGGCTGTTCTTAGCTTGTCAAGTTGTCCGGTTTTCATAGCACGTGATCTGTCCGGTTTTGGTTTTTCTTCTCCTGCACAAATTTGAGGGCCCCCGCCGCCGTCGTCGCTGTGGGAATGTGGGAATCCGGCGTCTTGGGCCGGATTTCCAAGCGCGGAGGGAAGGGTGGAAAACTCGTTTTTGGAGTTTTCCACGCTTTCCTCGGCGCGGCATTTCCACAGCGTGGCGCGCGCGCTTTTTCCGCCTTCGCCAGAATTTCACCTGCCGCCGTGTAGCGCCCCACCACGTGGGGTCCGTGGGCAATCGTGACGCGGCCATCCAAGTGTTCGCAGATCGTCACGCGGCAGCCTGCCAGCGTGCCTCGCCAGGACGTGCGCTCGATCTGCCAGGTCCGATCCGCCAGCCGCACGGTGTTGTCCTGGGCCACGGCGCGCTCGTGCTGAACCGAAAAGATGATGTCCAAGTCCTGGCCGCGCACCGGCATAAACGCGTGTCCGCTCTGGGTGGCCGACACGCTGAACTTCCGGTTCATCTCCCCGATGTAACGCTCCCGCAGAAACCGGTTGGCTTCCTCCACCCCGGTGATGTGGGCCAGACGCAACTCCTGCGGCAGCCGTCCTTGCCAGGTGCCAAACCGCCGCTCGCTGCGCCCCCGCGCCTGCGGCGAGTAAGCCGCGATCATCTGAATCCCCAACCCCTGCAGGGCCCTCCCCACCTGGCTCAACCGTTCGCGGCTCACCGGCCCACCCGCCGCCGGGGTGTGAAAAAAGTGGCTCGCCCGATCACTGTAAAGCGCGCAGAATCGCCCCTTCCGCTCGATTACTTCGCGCAGCGCCGTCATCACCGTGCGCGTTGATTCCTCCTCCACCAACTGCGCGTAGTAGGTCTCGCTGGTGGCGTCATCGATAATCTCGATCAGGTCATACCAACGCTCGTCCTGAAACCACTGATGCCGGCTCCCGTCCAGGTGCAACAGCATCCCCGGCAGCGGCCGGCGCGCTCGCCGCTTCCGATGTACGCCCCGCTTCCGCCCCTTCTTCACCAGCCCCGCCCCTTGCAGCGCCTGCTTCACCCACGTGTAGCTCAACTCGATTCCGTGCGCTTCCTGCAACTTCTCGTGAAAGTGCCGTACGTTCAGGTCCGCATACTTCGCCTGATATATCCGCAGCACTTCTTCCGCCTGCGCCAGAGGAACGCGTTTCGGGCTCGGCTTCCCCCACCGCCGGTCCAACAGCCCATCGTATCCCTGCTCCTCGTAGCGCTGCCGCCAGCGCCGCATACTGCGGTCCGAGAGCCCGATAATCTCCGCCGCTTGCCACCACGTAATCTTCTTCGCCATCGCCCGCAATATCACCTCTTGCACTTTCATCGCCCGCTCCCAGGCGACCCCTGAGTATTTTGGCATCCTGCCTCCGGCCTCTTGGATGCCTCAAATCCCCGCCGCCTTCAGCGGACAGATCACGTGCCAATGGAACCGGACAGATGACATGCTAACGACAACCGTCCGCCTCCGGCTGTTCTTAGCTTGTCAAGTTGTCCGGTTTTCATAGCAAGTGAACTGTCCGGTTTTGGTTTTTCTTCTCCTGCCCAATGTTAAGGGCCACCGCCGCCGCCGTCGCTGTGGGAATGTGGGAATCCGGCGTCTTTTGCCGGATTTCCAAGCGCGGAGGGAAGGGTGGAAAACTCGTCCTTGGAGTTTTCCACGCTTTCCTCGGCGCGTCATTTCCACAGCGTGGGGCGCGCGCTTTTTTTAACTTCTCCAAGACTTCTCCGGACGCCGTGTAGCGCCCCACCACGTGGGGTCCGTGGGCAATCGTGACGCGGCCGTCCAGGTGTTCACAGATGGTCACGCGGCAGCCGGCCAGCGTGCCGCGCCAGGACGTGCGCTCGATTTGCCAGGTCCGATCTGCGAGCCGTACGGTATTGTCCTGGGCTACGGCGCGCTCGTGCTGAACCGAAAAGATGAGGTCCAAGTCCTGGCCGCGCACCGGCGTGAACGCGTGTCCGCTCTGGGTGGCCGGCACGCTGAACTTCCGGTTCATTTCCCCGATGTAATGCTCCCGCAGAAACCGGTTGGCTTCCTCCAGCCCGGTGATTTGGGCTAAGCGCAACTCCTGCGGCAAACGCCCTTGCCAGGTGCCAAACCGTCGCTCGCTGCGCCCCCGCGCCTGCGGCGAGTAAGCCGCGATCATCTGGATCCCCAACCCCTGCAGCGCCCGTCCCACCTGGCTCAGCCGTTCGCGGCTCACCGGCCCACCCGCCGCCGGCGTGTGAAAAAAGTGGCTGGCCCGATCGCTGTAGAGCGCGCAGAACCGCCCTTTCCGTTCGATCACTTCCCGTAACCCGGCCATCACCGTACGCGTCGATTCCTCCTCCACCAACTGCGCGTAGTAGGTCTCGCTGGTGGCGTCATCGATGATCTCGATCAGGTCATACCAGCGCTCGTCCTGAAACCACTGATGCCGGCTGCCGTCCAGGTGCAGCAGCATCCCCGGCAACGGACGGCGCGCACGGCGCTTCCGATGTACACCCCGCTTCCGCCCTTTCTTCACCAGCCCCGCCCCTTGCAGCGCCAGCTTCACCCACGTGTAGCTCAGCTCGATGCCGTGCTCTTCCCGCAGCTTCTCGTGAAAGTGCCGTACGTTCAGGTCCGCATACTTCTCCTGATATAACCGCAGCACTTCTTCCGCCTGCCCCAGGGGAACCCGCTTCGGGCTCGGCTTCCCCCACCGCCGGTCCAGCAGCCCGTCGTATCCGTGCTCCACGTAACGCTGCCGCCAGCGTCGCATGCTGCGGTCCGACAACCCGATAATCTCCGCCGCTTGCCACCACGTGATCTTCTTCGCCATCGCCCGCAATATCACTTCTTGTACCTTCATCGCCCGCTCCCAGGCGACCGCTGAGTATTTTGGCATCCTGCCTCCGGCCTCTTGGATGCCTCAACTCCTCGCCGCCTTCAGCGGACAGATCACGTGCTAATTGAACCGGACAGATGACATGCTAACGACAACCGTCCGCCTCCGGCTTGCTTTAGCGTTTGAACAGGTGTATACGGTTACCGGTAAACCCTGCGGCCGGAGTACTGACGTCCTAAAATCTGACGTGAGATTCTCGAAGGAGGAAGCAATTATGACCAAAATCATCGCGCTTTTCGCGTGTGGCCTGGTTTCCCTGGGCATCGCCGCGGCGCAGGAAAATCCGAACAAAGCTGCGGGTCAGGGCATAAAAGTTGAGAAGATTGTCGCCGCGGCCTCCGTCGACAAACTCGAGCCGGTGGGCGAAAACACGGAATTCGACGCTTCCGTGGGCACCGTTTCCTGCTGGACGAAGGTCAGCGCCAAGACCGTTCCGGCCACCATCAAGCACGTGTGGTATTTCGGCGATAAGAAGGTCTTTGAACAATCGCTTGACCTCAAATTCCCCTCCACGCGCACCTGGAGCAGCAAATCGGTCAAATCCGGAAGCTGGAAAGTTGAGGTCACCGACGACGCGGGCGCAGTGTTGTCTTCCGTCACCTTTACGGTGAAATAGCCGGCAGGGCAGCGCGAGGCGGCGTGGCTGCCGCAGTAATGTGCCACGGGCGTCCCGCCCGTGCTCAGGCATGGCCGAGACGGCCATGGCACGCCGCCGTAGCGCCGGCGTGTGAGTGCTGACCTCAAGGTCAGCGCTACATCTCGATTCCCGGCCCCACTCCGAGGGCATTTCACCCCAATTCCAACTCCCCCCTAGACCGTGTGCCACCATCATGTAGAATGGTTGCCTCGGGCTTGCTGCATATGAGTTGGGCAGATTATGAATTGGAACCTTAAAGCATTGGCGCTCGCTGCCCTGCTCCTATTCACCGGGGGCGCCGGTCTTGGCCAGCAGAAGACATCCTTCCAGGTGGAAGGAATTGTTCGCGACGGGACGGGCGCTCCCGTGCCGAACGCCGAAGTTACGCTGAGCGACGGTCGCTTTCGCGCCACCCAGCTCACCGACAGCGAGGGCCGCTTTCACTTCCAGAATCTGCCCATTGCCGCGGGGACGCTCACCATACGGACCGGCGTATTCACTCCCGTCGAGCAAAGCTGGGACGCGCACGCCCAAGGTTCGAAACCGATGGAGATTACCCTCGCTCCCAAGGCCCTTGCCGAGCGCATTACCGTTACCGCCACACGCACCGCGCAGCGGGTGAGCGACACCGCGTCCAGCGTAACGGTGCTGGGCGCGGAAGATCTGGCCGTGAGCGGAGGGATTACGCTCGATGACGCGCTGGGTGAAGTTCCCGGTTTCATGCTGTATCGCCGCAATGGGAGCTTGACGGCCAATCCCACCTCGCTCGGTGTCTCCCTGCGCGGTGTGGGCACAAGCGGGGCCAGCCGCGCCCTGGTGATCTCCGACGGCATTCCCTTTACCGACCCTTTCGGCGGATGGGTTTATTGGGACCGCATTCCCATGACCTCGGTGGAGGCGGTGGAAGTGGTGGAGGGAGGCGTTTCCGACCTTTACGGCGGCGATGCGCTGGGGGGCGTCATCAATGTCATTCCCCGGCGCCCGAAGGAAGATTACCTTTCCCTCGCGACCTTCTACGGAAACGAAGAAACGCCCGATGCGTCCGTGACCGCCAGCCTTCGCGAGGACCGCTGGCTGGCGACTATTTCCAGCGAGGGGTTTCACACCAACGGCTACGTTGCCGTATTGCCGCCTTTGCAGGGCAGCATCGATACCCCGGTGGCTTCCGAACACTTTGACGGACAGTTCAAGCTGGAGCGCCTCTTCAGCAACCAGGGGCGGGTGTTCGCGGGAGGATCGATTTTTGAAGATGCCCGCAAGAACGGCACGCCGCTGCAAAACAATGACACGCGGCTGCGCCAGCTCGATGTGGGCGCCGACTGGCAATCCGCCGTGGCCGGTGTCTTCGCTTTACGCGCCTATGGCGGCCCGGAGGACTACGACCAGTCCTTTTCCTCGGTCGCTACAAACCAGAACAGTGAGACGCTCACCGACATTCAGCGCGTGCCCTCCTACCAGGCCGGACTTTCAACCCAGTGGTCGCGCACGGCGGGCGAGTACCAAACCCTCGCTGCCGGGTTCGACGGCCAACAGATCCGCGGCGCCAGCAACGAATTCCTCTATTCATCCGGCAGTATTTCATCCGCGGTGGGGGCAGGCGGACGGCAGCGCATCTGGGGACTCTTCGGCGAGGACATCATCCGCATCAGCACGCGCTGGCTGATCACCGCCGGCGCGCGCGTGGATGATTGGAGCAATTATGACGCGCTCTCCGTCAAGCAGCCGCTGGCGAACCCCGGACCGCCGCAAGCGACCGATTTCAACGCGCGCACCGAGCAGGCTTTCAGCCCGCGGCTCTCCACCCTTTTCCGCGCGAAGGATAATCTGGTGTTCCGGGCCTCGATTTACCGGGCCTTTCGCCCACCCACGCTGAACGAACTTTACCGGAATTTTCGGCAGGGAAATACGGAAACCCTCGCCAATAGCGCCCTGACCGCGGAACAATTGACGGGGGCGGAAGCCGGGTCAAGCTACAGCGCGTGGGATGAACGCCTGAGCGTGCGCGGCACCTTCTTCTGGAGCGACATCAACGATCCCATCGCCAACGTTACGCTCTCCAGCACTCCGACCTTGATCACCCAGCAGCGGCAGAATCTGGGGGAAACGCGCTCGCGCGGGGCCGATCTTGATGCGGAAGCGCACGTGACCAGCACCGTCACCCTCTCGGGAGGATTGCAGTACGTGGACGCCACCGTAACGAGTTTCCCCGCGGACGCCGAACTGGTGGGATTGCTCGTGCCCCACGTGCCGCGCCATGACGTGAATCTCCAGGCCCGCTACTCGCGCCCGCACCGCCTGACCGCCGCTCTGCAAGGAAGCTATGTGGGTTCCGCCTTTGACAACGACCAGAACACCCTTTTGCTCAGGCATTATTTTCTGCTCGACGCGCTGGTCTCGCGCCCCTTGGGTCATGGCATGGATATTTTTGTCGCGGGAGAGAATCTCCTGGACCAGCGCTACGATGTGGCTCGCACACCCTACCTCACGAGCGGGCCTCCCATCCTGTTTCGAGCGGGCTTCCGGATAACGATTCGCTAAGAGGGAATTCCAACCGGGGTTTTGAATCCGGGGAGTGAGTGCAGAATGCCGCTCTCTCAGGAACGGGCCGCCGCGATGCAAGCCACGATGGCGCCCAGGGTAATGACCGCAAAAATGGGAACAATGACGCGGCGCAGGGCGGGGCCGCCGATCACTGCGGCGATCCCGCCCTTCACCAGGGTGTTCGACGCCCCGGCGAGCAGAATCGCGCCGCCCGCCGTGCCGTGCCCCAGCACTCCCTGGTGGGCCAGGCCCGCCGAAGAAATGGTGATAGCGTCCACGTCCGCCAGTCCGGCAATTCCCGCCGCAGTGTAAATGCCCGAAGCGCCAAAATATTGGTAAGCCGCCCGCGAAACCAGCAAGACCACCGCAAAGAGCAGGCCAAACTTGATGGCGCTCCACAGCTCCATGGGGTTCTTCACCTGCAGAGCGGCTTCCTGCGCGGTGCCTTTTTGCCTCCAAAGGTATACACCCGCCCCCCCGCCCATCACCACTGGGAGGGCCACAGGGAGAATCAGTGCATGCCCAAGGGCGGGGTCAATCACAAAGGTCAGCAGCAACTGCCGGAGGAACATAATGGTGGAAGCAATCACGATTCCCAGGGCGAAGTATTTTGCAAAGCTATCCGCTGCTTCGTGCGCTTTCTGCGAGAGCCCGAAAGTGACGGCGGTACTGGAGGCAAGGCCGCCCAAGGCGCCCGTTACGGCCACGCCTTGCCGCGCTCCCAGCAGCCGCATGAGCACGTAGCCCACCATGCTCACCGCGGAAATCAGCACCACCATCCACCAGATCACCCGCGGGTTCAGCACCTGAAACGGCCCGAAGACGTGATTGGGGAGCAGCGGCAGGATAATCACGCTGACAATACCAAACTTGAGGATGGCGTACAGCTCCTCTTCGCGCATCCTCTCGGCAAGACGATGCAGGGGGGCTTTAATGGAGAGCAGCAGCGTGGTGACCACCGCAAACGTCGCGGCGGGAATCAGGAAACCTAGGGCCGTAAGCGCGCCGAAAATGAACGCCAGGACCGCCACATACTCCGTGGTGGCGCCTTTGTGGCCCCCATTGGCCGCCGCCACATACGCGGCCACCGCCAGCGCGCAGGTTCCCGCCAGCGCCACGGGTAGCACCCATCTGAATCCCGCCTGAGTGAGCAGGCCGCAAAGATACCCGCTCAGGACAATAATGGGAAAGGTGCGGATGCCTGCAAAGAGGGGTTCGTCCGCCTGCTGCGAGTGCTCCCGTTCGATGCCGATCAGCAAGCCCATAAGGAGGGCCATGGCGCCGTGCCAGGCAATCTCTGCGTAGGAGGGCATCAGTCAACCACCCCCTCGATGGTGACGCGCTGGCTTGCATCCCAGCCCGCGTAGTAGAGCTCGACGCTCAGCTCCGGCCGCTCCTTGGTGAGCGCCGCCCGCGCCCGTCGCAGGTCCTGTTCCTGGCGCTGGCGGGGGTCCGAGGAGGAATGCAGGTGATGGGGCAATTCCTTGTACCACCCGCAATCCTGATGCTGGATCAGAATCAGCCGCTTCAGGTCATGGGCGTCCACCAGATAGCGGAACCACTTCCAGCCCGCCCAGGAAAACTTCGGCAGGTATTCCACCAGGGTCAGGCACTGCGGGCCGCCGGGCAGCACCAGCAGGTCGTAATTCTCATCAAGGTTCAACTTGCCATTCAGGAACTCGTAGAACCCGGCTTGGAAGCGATGGTCGCTGCAATGGATGGCCAGCACCTCGGCATCCATCTCGTGGACCGTCGAAGAAAGTTGAAGGCTCGGCATAAATCCTCTTACTCCTCCCCTCGGCCCTTAGGGAGAGGGGCCGGGGGGGATGGGGTCACCCACGAACAATTTAGGAAGAAGGCTGCTGATCGCCTACTTCTGATTTGGGTTTTCTTCCGCCGGCGAGGCCGGGGGCGCCTTGGGCTTCACGGTCACGGCCGACTTCTCATCCCAGCCGAGTTGCGAAAGTACCGAGGGAATATCCAATCCCAGCGCCTGGAGCTGCTGGAGCAGGGCGAAGACCAGGGCCGGGCCCGCCTGAGCGATGCGCCCGATTCCGCCCGTGCCGTTTCCTGCCGCCCCGCCGCCCTGTTCAATCACCACGACTTTATCGATATTCCCCAGCGGCGCCGCCACCGCCCCAAAAATTCCCGCCGAAGCTTGCAGCACGCTGGGCAATTTCTCCAACAGCGTTTGCAGCTTGGCCGCATCGTTGAACTGGCGCCACGCTTCCGCTTTTTTCAAAATGGCCTGCGCTTCCGCCACGCCCTGTGCTTCAATGGCGCGCGCTTGCGCCAGGCCTATGGCCTCGACCTTCGACGCTTCGGCACGGCCTTCGGCTTCCACCGCCGCGGCGCGGCCCAAGCCTTCCTGTTTCAGCTTTTCCTGCTGTGCTTCCGCCAAAGCAATCTGGGCGGACTTCTCGCCTTCGGCTTCCAGTATGGCCGCCTGCTTCTTGGCCTCGGCGCGCACAATGGCCGCCTGCCGCTCAGCCTCCGCGGGCTTGATTACTGTCGCCTCAAGCTCTTGTTGCTTGCGCAGGACTTCCTGCTCCTGCACGGAGATCTGCTCCTGCGTACGCGTCTTCTCCACGCGCACTTCTTCCGCCACCACAGCCTGCTTGGCTTTCGCATTCGCCAAGGGTCCGGCCTGCGCCGACTTGGCCTTTTCCATTTCAATTTCGGCCTGGTACTGCGCCTGCCTGACCTGGAACTCCCGATTCGCGCTGGAAATGTTGGCGTCGGCGTCAAACTTCGCCTTTTCGCCCTCCTGCATGGCAATCGCGGACTTGATCTTGGCGTCGCGCGTGGCCTCCGCCTCGCCGATGGTTCCATCGCGTTTGACTTCCGCAGTGCGCTTTTTTCCCAAAGCGTCCAGGTAGCCTTCTTCATCGCTGATGTCCTGAATGGTCAGGACGTCCACACCAATGCCCATGCGTTCCAGGTCCAGCGCCGCCTCCGAAGTCAGCTTCTGGGCAAAGCTGGAGCGGTCGCTATTCACTTCCTCCACCGTGAGGGTGCCGAGGATCGAGCGCAGATGGCCTTCCAGGGTTTGGAAGATCACTTTCTGGATGGTGTCGTGCGTCATGCCCAGGAAGCGCTCCGCGGCCGCCGCCAGCGACATGTCATCTCCCTTGATCTTCACGTTGGCCACGGCCTTTACGGAGATCGGCACGCCTTGCAGCGTGTAAGCGCGCTTGATTTCGAGGGGAATGGTGATGACGTTCAGGGAGAGGTAATCCACCTGCTCGAGCAAAGGCCAGCGGAAAGCCGCGCCGCCGCGCACCATGCGATAACCCACGATCCGGCCGTCGGGCAATTTATGTTTGCGACCGCTGAAGATCGCCACGGCGTTGGGCGGAACTTTGATGTAATTCTTAGCGAAACGGGAAATTGCCAGCAACAGGGCAATGGCGGCAATTGCTGCCAGGAAAATTACAAGTTCAGCGTGCGGAAAGGGCATGATGAACCTCCTGAAGGGAAATGACGAGCAAGGCAGTACCAGCGAGCGCCCACCTACTCGGCGCGTTCCACCAAAACCACCTCGCCGACGATCGACTTGATTCTGACCAGGGTGTTGACAGGAATTTCCTGGTTGTTGGCGGCGCGCGCAACCTTCTCCACCACTGTGTCACCGAGCGTGCAGCGCACCTGGCCCATTCCGGCGCGGGGAATGGCAACGCTCACCTGCGCCGTGTTACCCACCAGGTCGCCCGTCCGCACGGTGCTGGAAGCCTGCTGACTGTAAAGAAAGCTGGCGAAAACGTAGATCACACCCGCAAACAGCACCCCGCCCCCGAAGCCCATCGCCGTGCTGGCGCCCACCCCCCAGCCGAGGTGAATACCAATGGCGCCGAAACATCCAAAGGCCGTCACGAAGACGCTCAGGATTCGGCTGCTCAGGAGGCTGGGGCCGGCGCCGTGCCCGTCGGCGTCATGGCCGAAGTCGCCGTGCTCGAACAAGTCGCCCACGACCGCGCTGGCCATCACGAAAATAAAGCCGAAGACCGCAATCGCCAGGAAGGTAACAAACGCTGAGGTGTTAACCAGAAGAATCATATCGATGGCCTCTGCATGGGAAGCGTGCTCGGCGCCTTGCGAGGAACGGTCGCGGGGCGGAGGTTACCTCTTGCAGTGAGGGCTACTCTAAGGCCGGTTTGCGGCGAAGTCAAGGTGAGTTGGCGCGCCGGGAGGGGGGTAATGAGGGGATTCAAGGCACGGGGTACATGATCCAGCCGAGCAGCACCGCCACGCCCACAAAAGCCGCGAAGACTTTGGCGCCGTAAACACAACGTTCGTGCGGTGTGTTCTTACTCAGTACTCCAAACACCACGGAGACGAGAAAGGAGAACAGAACCATTGCCGGAAAATGTGAAAGAGCCATATTAAAACCTAGTGACGAGTGATGGGTGATGAGTGACGAGCAGGCGGAAGACGAAACTCGAAGCTCGAAAATCGAAACTCGCCCCGATTTTCGAGCTTCGATTTTCGAATTTCGGTTCTTGCTGGCTCTTCACTCATCACGCGTCACTCTTAACTTCCTTCAGGGCTTGCGCCCCATGGCAATATCGTAAGTATCGAGAACCGAGAGGGTGTTCAGCATGCCGGCCGCCACCAGATAGGCCGTACCGAAGTCGGCGCTCACGAACAGCGGATTGCCCCCTGTATACCCAAAAAAACGCGCCGCCGGCATGGCCAGGCCCACACACAACTCGCCGAAATAGCCAAGGGTTTGGAGATATGATGCCGTCCCCGTAGTGAAAAACTCGCCCTGCATGGCGAGGCCCATCAGGAACATTATCACAATGGCGCAGAAGAGAATTAACGCGCGCCCCCTGCGGCCGAGGAGCAAGTGGCCGAGGCCGGGCACCATCCACGCTGCCGCACAAAGCCACACCAGGCTCGCGAGCTTGGGTTGAGCGGGGCGAGCAACGGTTTCCTGCACTGCTTTGTTGGCCATAGGAAATGGGTTTACTAGCAAGGATTGGGGATTTAGATCCTGAATCCTAAATCCTCCTCCAACTCTTCCAACGTAACATACCTTATCAGGGCGCGGCAAGGATGGGGACAACCGCCTCCTGAATTTCCCCGGTCACCCGAGCCTCACGGGCTCCTGCGTACACGTTCACTTCACTCCGAATGCCGAATTCACGCAAGTAAATGCCCGGCTCGATGGAAAAGCAGGTGCGGGAGATGATCCGGCGCTCGTCGTGAGTCTCAAAATTATCCATGTTGGCGCCGTTGCCGTGCACGTCCTCACCGATGGAGTGCCCGGTGCGATGCACAAAAAAAGTGCCGTAGCCGTGCCGCTCAATGACCTCGCGCGCCGCGTCGTCAACCTGGTAACCATATAGCATGCGCCCGGCTTCGAGGGATTTCTGCACCAGGTGGATCGCCGCGTCCCGCGCCTCCCGGACCGCATTAAAAACCTTCGTGTACTGCTCCGGAACGGTTTCACCCACGTATCCCGTCCAAGTGATATCAAAGTAAACGGCGCCGGGCTTATTCTGTTTTCCCCAGACATCAACTAACACAAAATCTCCGGCATGGATGGGGAGCGAGGCTTCCGCCGATGGCGAATAGTGGGGATTGGAGGAGTTGGCATTCACCGCCACACAGGGTGGTTCGTCGGTGATCAGGCCTCCCGCCCCAAAAACCCTCATCATTTCCTGTTGCACATCATATTCGGTGATCTCTCGGCCGGCGCTCACCGCATTGCGAATGGCCGCAAACGCCCTCCGCACCGATTCGTGCACCACCTGCCCCGCGGCCAGGTGCGACTGCCATTGCTCCTCGGACCAGCGCGATTCAAACTGCTGCACAAGGTCGGCGGAGGACACGATTTCCACCCCGCAAGTCTTCACAAGTTCCACGGTGCCGGCGTCCACAAGGCCCACGTAAGGGATGTTGTTCAGCGCCGAGTATTGCATCGCCACGCGCGCTTTGCCGTGCAGCAGCCGGGCCAGGCCTTCGCGTTGTTCGCGCCAGGAAGAATACCGCTCCTCCGTGCCCACGAGTGCCGACAGGTTGTTCGCCTCAATGCGATGCACCAGCTTCCCCGGCTCCCCGACGCTTGGAATCAGGTAATACCAACGGCGCGTACACATCACGGGATTAATATCGAGTACACGATAGGCGATGGGATCGCGCCGGTGGTGGTCATAGAACAACCAGCCGTCCAGTTTGGAGTCGCGCAACGCAGCTTGAATTGATTCCAGATTCACAGGAAATTCCTCCGTAGTTGGGTGGAAGTTCCGATTTCGCAGGGCTGAAGCCCCGCCCTTCCACCATTCCTCAGCCCCTAACCCCCAGCCGCCACCTGCCCTTCCCCCGGCTTGAAGACCTTATTGTAAATTACCATAAATACCGCGCCCACCAATCCGATTGCCGTCACCACCCACCACATCTGTCGGGGCCGATGCAGCACCTCACCGAAATAATGCAGGAGATGGCCGCCCAGGTATCCGGCGAAGTAATTTCCGATAGCAATAGGAAGGAAAGCGTATCCCATGTAGAGTCCCTGTTGACCCGGCGGCGCAAGCCGCGAGATGTATTCGTAGTAGCGCGCCGATTGGGTCATCTCCCCAAGAGCCAGGAAAACCAGGGCGGCGATCAGTCCTGAGGTGCTGGGAAAAAACACCAGAATCAACCACGACGAACTTGAAATCACCAGGCCCAGGGTCATCGCCGGAAACGTCGGGATTTTCCGCGTCAGATAGGTGATGAGAATCTGGAAGCAGATCACAGCCAGGGCATCCACAGAAAGGACCAGGTCAGCTTTGGCATGGGGATTCACATAGCCGCGCAGGAACAGAGGTGCGGAGACGAACTCCTGCCAAAACACCACGTAAAAGCTAGAAAATATCAGCAAAAATAGAACGAAGCGAAAATTGGCCAGCACCACGAACATGTTCTTGAGGGCATCCGAGACGCTTGCCACCTTCTGCTCATCCGGCCGCGCCGGCTCGTGGAAAAATAGCAGAGTAACCAGGAACATCAGGAACACGCTCAAGGCGGAAACGCGAAAGACGTTCTCCATACCCCAACCCAATCGATCGCGGACCAGCCAGGCGGTTGCCGGGCCGAGCATGCCACCGATATTCACGAGCGTGTAATAGATTGAATAACCAATGGACCGGACGTTCTCCGCCGAAGCGTGGGCCGTCGTTCCCACCACGCAGGGCTTCACCAACCCGGGCCCCAGCGCCGGAATCATCAGGATGCCGAGCACCAACCACCTGTCGCCGAGCGCCTGGCGCAGTTCATGCATCCAGGGCGCCGAAAGCGAGCCCAGAAGAAAATAACCGAGGGTCATCACGAGATAGGCAAACATCAACGCGCGGCGGAACCCAAAGCGGTCCGCAAGTGTCCCGCCCAGGACCGGCAGAAACCAGACCACCGCGCCGAACACCCCGGTCATTGACGCGGCGGTTTCCTTCGAAAAATGGAGCTGTTCGTTGAGGTACATCGCCAGGACGGCGTACATGCCGTAATAGGCGAGGCGCTCGAACAGTTCCGTGAAATTCGCCACCCAGAAGGCGCGCTCAAATCCGGTGCGAATTTCTCCCAGGCGCTCAGTGAAGCTCAACGATTACACTCCCCCAAAAGCAGTGACGAGTTGCGGGTGACGAGTAACGAGAATGCAAGAACCTCGTCGCTTCTCACCGGTTATAAATCAGTGCGCTTTTGTTCGCTCGTCACTTGTCACTGCCCTCTTGATTTGCTCGATGCTCTCTTCCGCGGACCGTCCCGTTATCCGCAGCAGCTTGCGCCGCGCCTTCTGGCCCGAAAGGATCACCACGCACGCTTGCGGCAGGCGCAAGGCGCGAGCGAAGAAATGAATGCAAGCTTCATTCGCCTGCCCATCCGTAGGCGGGGCGTGCAACTCCAGGCGCAGCACACCCGAAACATCCACTGTCAACCGCTCGCGCGCCGCCCGGGGCTTCACCCGCAGCCAGAAGCTTACATTTTCGCGTTCAATCTTGAATTCAATCATAAAAGCGTCCGTGGTCATTTGTCCGTTGTCCGTCGTCAGCTTTCGGCTTCCGCTAAGAACCAATCTCTTCAAATTGCGGAACTCGCAACGGATGACTTGCAACGGACCGCTGACAACGGAGCACGGACGCCCTCACTCCCTCTCGCCAAAGATCGCAGTCCCAATCCGCACAAGGGTCGCGCCTTCTTCAATGGCGATTTCAAAATCGTGGCTCATGCCCATGGAAAGCTCGCGCATGGAAACGTTGGGCAGATTCCGCGCTTCGATCTCGCGCGCCAGGGCACGCAATAGCCGAAAGTACGGCCGCACCTCTTCCGGGTTCTCGCGAAAGGGCGGGATCACCATCAGGCCGCGCAGGTCGAGGGTTGCGAGTGCCGCCACCTGCTCCGCCAGTGCCGCCACTTCCCCGGCGCGAACCCCCGCCTTGGAGGATTCCTCCCCCAAATTCACCTCGATCAACACGGGCAGGCGCGCGTTGTTGGCGGCGGCCTGGGCAAGCTTTTCCGCCAGGTGCAGCGAATCCAGCGAATGCACCCAATCGAAAAGGCCGCGCGCCTGCCGCGCCTTATTGGATTGGAGGTGTCCCACCAGGTGCCAGGTTGCGCCCAGATCGGCAAGGGCCGGAAGCTTGGCACTCGCTTCCTGCACGCGGTTCTCGCCAAATTCGCGAAGACCCGCTGCATAGGCCGCGCGAATGGATTCCGGCGGGTGGGTCTTCGAAACGGCCACCAGTCTTACATCCTCGCGCCGGCGTCCGCTGCGCCGGCAGGCAGCGTTGATTCGCTCTTCCACCCGCGCAATGTTTTCTTGAATATTCGCGATCATTTCTCCCGGCAGACCCCAGCGCGGCCGAGCCCCGCGTAATTTATGGATATGGCAATTTGAAACCGTGCCATTCTATCATTCCCTGCCCCGCGTGCAGGCACCTTGTTACGATTCCGGGCGAGTGTTAGGATTCAGGACAGGGAAAGACGAAACTCGAAATTCGAAAATCGCCACGAGTTTCGAATTTCGTTTTTCCTTGATCCATTGCCGCAAATGACGGTCCAAGGAACAATGAAATCCGGCCTTTTTATTACCTTCGAGGGACTGGACGGCACAGGCAAGAGCACGCAGCTTCGCCGCGCGGTCCATTACCTGCGCAAACTCGGTCATCACGTGGTGGTGACGCGTGAACCGGGCGGAACCCGGACGGGGGAGCGCATTCGCGACCTTCTGCTGGCATCCAAAACTGGAAAACTCGCGCCCCTGGCGGAGTTGGCGTTGATGTATGCGGCGCGGGCGCAACTTCTGGAGGAATTGGTGCGCCCGGCCCTTGCCCGCGGCGATGTGGTGGTGAGCGACCGTTACAATACCGCATCGTTCGCCTACCAGGGTTACGGGCGCCAGTTGGGCGCTGCCACGGTGCGCGCCTTTGACCGCGTCATTTGCGGTGAGACGCAACCGGACCTGACCATTATCCTCGACCTTGATCCGGAACAAGCCCGGGGGCGCGCGCGGGGGCGCGATGAGCAGCGGCGCTCGCGCCCGGATCGCATGGAAGCGCAAAGCCTGGCCTTTCACCGGCGAGTGCGGGCCGGGTATCTTGCCATCGCCCGCCGCGCCCCGGATCGCATCCGGGTGGTGCCCGCCGATCAATCGGTGGCGGCGATTGAGATTGAAATTCGCGCCCTCATCCAGCCGCTGCTGGCGGAAAAAGAACGAAACTCGAAAATCGAAGTTCGAAAATCGTGACGAGCGTCGAATTTCGAGTTTCGATTTTCTAATTTCGATCTTCCAGTTTCGATTGTCGGACGTAAACCCATGGGCTTCGATTCCTTTCTCGGCAATTCCCAGGCGGTGGCGGCGGTCCGCGAGATGCTGGCGGCGGGGCGCGTGCCGGGCGCCTTGCTTTTTGCCGGGCCCGAGGGCGTGGGAAAGAAAACGCTGGCCCTCATGATGGCCAAGGCGATGGTGTGCGAGCGCGGCCCCGCAGACTTTTGCGATCAGTGCTCGCGCTGCCGCAAGGCGGAGCAGATCTTCGCCACCGAGCGCGAGGATTTGGCGCGACGCCGCGAGAGCAAGGATTCCGCGCGCCGCGTTGAGGGCCTGGTTTACTTCGATCTTCAGTTCATCGAGCCGCTCAGCAAGTTCATCCTCACCGAACAGATTCGCCAAATGCGCGCCATTGCCTACACACGGCCGTTCGAGCTGCCGCGCCGGATTTTTATTCTCGACGAAGCCCAGTCCATTCATTGGCAGGCAGTGGACCTGCTGCTGAAAGTATTGGAGGAACCTCCGGAAACCACCAGCTTTATCCTGGTTTGCCCCAATGCCTTTGAGCTGCGCTCCACCATCCGGTCGCGCTGCATGCGCGTGGCTTTTCAGCCCGTGGACCTGACCATCATCCAGGACCTGCTGGCGCGCGAGAAAAATCTCAGTCAGCCCCAGAAGGCGCTGGCCGCACGCGTGGCGGCGGGCAGTGTGGCCCGCGCCCGAACGTTCGACCTCGCCGAATACGAACGGCGGCGCCAGCCCTGGCTGGATTTTCTTGACGCCATGGTGCGCCGCGGCCCCAGCGCGGACTGGCGGTTGGTATTTGACTCCGCCCGCGCGCTTGCGGAGAATCGCGACGATTTCGAAGGAACCCTTAAAGTCGGTTATTCCCTGCTCTCCGATCTCCTGCACGTCCTTCTGAACCCCCAAGCCGGCACGGTGGTGAATGTTGACCTGGCAGCACGCCTCCAGGGCTGGGCGCCGAGGCTGACCCTGGGCGGAATCGCAAATCTGAAGGCCGGCCTTGATCAGGCTTACCGCCTGCAAATTCGCAACGTCAATCCTCAACTGGGGTTTGAAACCCTGGGCATCGATATGATTTCCGGCCATGATTCCAGCTAACCTCCGGCGCAAGTTCCGAACGTAGCGGGCAACGAAGAGTATCCTCCCGCCATCTAACGATAGGAACCCCGAGCGGCCAATGCGATCAGTTCGATAAACAAGCTGAAGCGCGTCCAGCACGGCTAAAACAATTGCGAGAGGGGTTTGCCTATGGTACTATGCACTCCATTCGCGGCCGTCTTCCCAGCATGGTCACTATTTCCTGGGCCGTACGAAACCGGGATCCCGTGTGAAGCGTCTCAGGTGAGTACGGGGGCTTTTCGCGGGGAGAAGCGCGAGGCAGTGCCCGTCTGTTCGGGCTTCAGGAGTAAACTCATATGAATCGGCGATTAATCCGTCCTACCCTGTCGGATGTACAGGACCAGCTTGGCGCGCGCATGCAGCGCAAGAAACCCGCCCCTCCCGAGCAAACCAACGCTGAGAATTTCTATTATTTGAAGCAGATGCAAGCCCGCACGCCCATGATCGTGGTGTTGGATCAGGGCGAAACCATCCGCGGGGTCATCGAGTGGTACGACAAAAACTGTATCAAGGTGCATCGTACGAATGAACCGAACCTGCTGGTCATGAAATCGTGCATCCGGTTTATGTATAAGGATGGCGAATCCCGTAATGGGGGCAGTCACGAACCGGATAACCATCAACCGCAAGATATGGAATGAGGGCCCCATCTCCGAACGGATTGCATCATGAGATTTCTTACGTTTTCCCCGTTCGATCGGCAAACGTGGCGACGCGTGGCTCCCTGCTGGCGGACCCTTTGGCGCGCGAGTTGGCGGGTGGCAGTGGTCATTCCCGCCCTTCTCATTTTCGCGGGCGCAGCCCGGGCACAGATCGGGGGGGGCGAAGATAAACCTAAGATCCCGGGTCTCGACAAGATCATCGCTGCCAACGAGCATCTGGCCTTTACCGGAACCGTCAAGTCAATCGATGAAAAGCACAATATCATGAGTATTGACGCGGAGGGAGGGACCACGGAGGTCTTTCCTATCAAGCACAGCACGCACGTTATGACGTCCGACGGGTACCGAAAAAGGCTGGATGTCCTCTCGCCCGGCACGCGGGTCATTGTCTATTACGACCAGCGGGCCGATCGCCGCACGGTGACGCGCATCGAACTGTTTTCCAGCGAAACCCAGAAGAAGGAGCCGCACTCTTAGTCCGTCAGCCGACGGCGGGCCTGGCTTCTGCTCCCCCCTACGACTATGCGCATCGGCATCACCTGCTATCCCACCTACGGCGGAAGTGGCGTGGTGGCCACCGAACTGGGTATCGAGCTGGCCGCGCGCGGGCACGACATTCACTTCATCAGTTATGCCATGCCCGTGCGCATCACCGAAGCCTCCGCGCGCATCCACTTTCATGAAGTGGAGATGATGAATTACCCGCTCTTCGACCACCCGCCTTACACCCTGGCGCTGGCCACCGCCATGGCCAACGTGGCCGTCAATGAATCGCTCGACCTGCTGCACGTGCACTATGCGATTCCCCATTCGGTCAGCGCCTACCTGGCGCGCGCCATGCTGAAACCGCGCCGCCTGCCCTTTGTCACCACGCTGCACGGCACCGATATCACGCTGGTCGGCTCGGATCGCTCCTATCTTCCCATTACGCGCTTTTCCATCGAAGAGAGCGACGGGGTCACGGCCATCTCCGAATACCTTCGCGATGTCACGCTGCGGGAATTTGCCATCCACCGCCCCGTCGAGGTCATTCCCAACTTTGTCAACTGCGACGTTTTCCACCCCCCGGAAGGCGAGTCGCGGCGCCAGGAATTCGCCCCGCAGGGGGAGAAGGTGCTGGTCCACCTCTCCAATTTCCGCCCCGTCAAGCGCGTGCCGGACGTCGTGGAAATCTTTTCACTGGTTCGTAAGGAAATGCCCGCCAAACTTTTGATGATCGGCGATGGGCCGGACCGGACGGTGGCCGAGTGGATGGCCCGCGAAAAGAATCTCTCGAGCGACGTGATCTTTCTCGGCAAGCAGAATCAGGTGCAGGACCTGCTCTGCTGCGCCGACGTGCTGCTTCTGCCCAGCGACATTGAATCCTTCGGCCTGGCCGCGCTGGAGGGCATGGCGTCGGGCGTCCCCGCCATTTGCTCGCGCGTGGGCGGCGTGCCGGAGGTCATCCGCGATGGCGTGGAGGGCTTTCTGGTCAAACCCCGGGATGTTCAAACCATGGCGGCGCGGGCACTCGAGATCCTTTCCCATCCGGAGCGGCAGGCGGAGATGTCTGCTGCCGCCCGCCAGCGCGCCCTCCGCCACTTTTGCAGCAAGACCATCATCCCCCTTTACGAAGATCATTACCGTCGCATCCTCAAGAACGCGTGATCACTTCGGCGTCACACTGCCTTCATAGTGCTCTTTCCAGGCGTGCTGGTTCTTATCCAGATAATCCGCGTCAATGTTGAACTTGATGAGGACGCCGGAATCCTTGGCGATCCACGCCGTTCCCTTGCAGCCCTGAATGGTGGTCATCACTAGGCGGGCTCTTTCCAGGCCCTCCTTCTGGGGGGAGGCCATAGCGGTGGCGGTGTCAAAAATGAACCTATCGGCGAGCACCGCTCCCACCAGGTCCGAGCTCGGCGGGGACGTTACGCTGGCTCCCACGGCGATGACCAGCGTCGGCTTGCTCATCACCCCCAGCGTCTGGAGGTTCGCCATGCTCCAATCGACGTCGTTGCCAGATTTGGCTTTGGAGGCTTTGGTGGTTGAGCCGCGCGTCTCCTTCACGCTGATCTCCTCCGGGGAAATATCCGCCTGCATGGACACGGGGCCCACGAGCGGAGCCTGCGTCCTATCCGCCGGGTACTGGTCATTGATGTTCTCCTGCCCCGTGTAGGAGAAGTGGAATGACCCGGTGGGCTTCTTCATGGCATCAATCAGCTTGCTTGCCCCGTCGCTCAGGCGCTGGGCGTCGGTGACATTCATCATGGCGGCGCGCTCGGCCGCGGGAGAACTCACCCCGGGGGCGGGCTGCTCCGTGCACGCCACCCAGGCGGCCACGAGCATCAAAATAGTAAATATTACAAATACTTGCAATAGTTGATTCACGTGCTTTATCAAGAAATAACTCCTGCCCGGGATTGACAAACTTCCGCGGTGGTGGCCATGCGAATCCCGGCCGCCGCCATTTCCTCCAGCGCCCGGCGTCCGCCCTCCGCGGTAATGGGCTTGATCGCATCCGTAACCACTTCCACCTGGAAGCCCCGCCGGGCCAACTCCAGAGCGTCGGCGCGCACGCAGAATTCCGTTGCCACACCGAACACCACGGCGCGCCGCAAGCCCAGGGCATTCAGGATGGCGTCGAAATTGGGATTGTCCTGGGCCGAGTAGGTGGGCTTTTCAACAATGAACTGGCCCACCCAGCGCGCCGGAGGCTGGAAGGCGCCGGGCCGGCAGGGAATGACCACGCGGTCCGCAAACAACGTTTCGGGAATGCGCTGCTGCCCGGCAGTGCCGATGACGCAATGGGGAGGCCAGATATTGAATTCCGGGTCGTCAGGCGGGTGGGCGTCAGCGGAGGAAATAACCGGAACTTCATGATCCCTTGCCCAGCTCATCAGCCGCTGGAGGTTCGGCACGAGATCTTCCGCGCCCGGAACGTAGAGCCGCCCCGTGGGACGCATGAAATCCACCTGCGTATCGACATCGAAAAACACCAGGGGCTCGCTTGCCGCGCTCACGGCTCAAAACCCTCCCGGTTGATAAGATGCTTTCGCCGCGCCAAAGTGGCGGGCGCGAACCTCCTCCAGCAACTGCTCGAGCTCCGCGCTCTTCTCCACCGGGTAAAGGGGCGCCCCCCGCAAAGTGAGATACGCGTCCGGCAGGCAGGCAAGATGGGCGAGGGTGCGCTCGCGAATTTCCTTCACCGCCGGGGCCGGATCGAGGCGCCGGCCCGCGCGCATGACGGGTTCGAGCAACGACGAAGCCTGCGGATAATTTTCCCCGGCGCCGGCCAGCAGGTCGTGGTGGTACTGGCCCTTCGCGGAAAAGCGGAAGACCTGCTTGCGGCCGGGCCAGTAAACCTTCTCTTCGCTGAATTTGGTTTTGGGCGAGGTAACGCCGCCCTCTTCGGTCTCCACCAGTTTGTAAACCACGCTCAGCGCGGGCACGTCGCGCGAGGTGACCAGGTCCGTGCCCACCCCGAAGGCATCAATCGGCGCGTCAGCGGCAGTGAGCTCTTCGATCTTATATTCGTTTAAATCGCCGCTGGCGATGATCTGGGTGTCGTGCCGTCCCTTACCGTCGAGAATCTCCCGAACACGCAGGCTTTTTTCGCCAAGGTCGCCGCTGTCCAGCCGCACCCCGGGGACCGGCGCTCGCAGCGCCGCCGCGATTTCCGCGCCCGCCAGCGCGTCGTAGGTGTCCACCAGGAGAATGGCGGTATTGGGGAAGGTTTCCAGCAGAGCTTCGAAACTGCGCCGCTCGCTGGGAAAAACCTGCGTCCAGGAATGCGCCGCGGTGCCCGCCAGGGGCAGATCGTACAGCGCGCCGGCCAGCACGTTGGAGGTGGCCGCGCACCCGCCCACGCATGCCGCCCGGGCCGCGCGCACTCCCGCTTCCGGCCCGTGGGCACGGCGCGTTCCGAATTCAAAAACGCTGCGGCCGCCTGCCGCGCGCACCACCCGCGCCGCCTTGGAAGCCACCAGGGTCTCAAAGTGCATCACGGAAAGCAGATAGGTTTCCACAATCTGCGCTTCCAGCACCGGCCCGGTGACTTGCAGCAGGGGTTCTTCCGCAAAAACCAGCGTCCCCTCCGGCACCGCCCGCACATCACACTGAAAGCGAAACTCCCGCAGGTAGTCGAAGAACCCGGGCGAGACCGTGTGGAAAGCCGGTTGCCGGCGCAGAAAGTCCACATCCTCGCCCGTGAAATGGAGGTTCTCCAGGTAGGTGAGCGCCGAATCCAGCCCCGCCGCCACCAGGTACGAACGCTGCGGGGGCAAATGGCGCACGAAGAGCTCAAAGGTGGCGCGGCAATCAATGCGGTGCTCGAAATACGCCGCCGCCATTGTCAACTCATACAAGTCCACCAGTAATGCCCGATCCGTATTCATCTCACCTCTGGCCATGGTTGGTTTGACCCCGCCCGGCACGGCCCGTGAAGCGCCTCATGCGGTTGCTCTAGCGTTCCGCCACGAGGCCCTCCAATCCAGTATGTCGCCCCGACTCAAAGCGAGTCAAGCGATTGGGATTGATCCATCGGGTCATCGGGACATTTTGGATTTGCGATTTGTGATTGGTGATTTGCGATTGATCCATAAATTTATGGGGCCATTCTTACACATCATGGAGATCGTGGCCTTTGTGGCGGCGACCTTATCGTCTTCCTACGGTTTTTGTAGTGCCGACCATGCTGCCGGCCCGGAAATTGGCCACGCGAATCCTTCCCGTGAAGGAACATGGCCAAGATGGCCATGGCACGCCGCAGGAATGTGCCACGGGCGTCCCGCCCGTGCTCGGGCGTGGCCGAGACGGCCATGGCACGCCGCTTACGGCGAGCGGGTCTTCCCAACGCGCCGCCACCCCCGCGCAGCCCTGTCCCGCCATACTAGTCTATCACTATAGCTTATATTATGTCAAGAGAATCATTGTCTACGATCGTAACCAGGGGGGGAATCCTTCCTGAAAAGCGCCGATGTTCAGGCCGATGGCGATTCCTTCGCAATCTGAAGGGATGCGCAGGCTCAACTCATAGGCCGCCGGACTCAGGAAGGAAGGTATGATGATCGAAGAACCCACCAAAGGCGGTCAGTGCCTGCGCCTTACGCGGGCCTGGCGTCCTGCGGGGCGCCGGTGGGCAGGGTGACTCGAAACGTCGTGCCGCGGTTGACTTCGCTGGAGAAATCAATGACGCCGTTGTGGAGTTGCACCACGCGAAAGGCCATGGCGAGCCCGATGCCGGTGCCCCCGGGCTTGGTGGTGAAAAAGAGCGAAAAGATTTTCTTCTGCGCGGCGGGGGGAATGCCCACGCCGGTGTCGCTGATTTGCAGTTCGACGGCGCTCGGCAGGACGCGGGGGGTAACGGTCAATTCCCCGCCCTGGGGCATGGCCTGGCAGCCATTCAACACCAGGTTCAGCAGCGCCTGCTTGATGAGGTCGCGATCGACGCGCAGCGGGGGAGTGGGGCTGTCGCCGGCCAGAATCAGCCGCACGATATTCTTGCGCGCCTGGGGCTCGGCGAGGGCGAACACCTCGCGCACCAGGGGAGCAATTTCCACCTCGGAAGGATGCATCTCCACGGGCCGGGTAAAGTCCAAAAAGGTTTTAACCACGCGGTCAAGGCGGCGAATTTCCTCGGCCAGGACGTTCACCTGGGGCTTCACCTTTTCACCGTCTTCGCCCAGGCGCGCCTTCAGCACCTCGAGTTGCAGCACCATGGCGTTCAGCGGGTTTTTGACCTCGTGGGCGACGCCTGACATCAGCCGCCCGATGGCGGCGAGCTTGGTGGTGGTATCGATCTGGTCGCGAATTTCCGCGCGCGAACCCGTGTCGCGCAGGGTCACGAGGCATCCCACGCGCTCGGCGCCGGCGCCCACAAACTGGACGTTGACGGCGAGGCGGGTGGCGGGCTTGCCGGGCAATTCGAGGGTCTTCCAAAGCAGGGACCGGCGGGTTTGGAAGGCTTGACGGAGCATCTGGTGCAGGGGGGTGTCCTCCGCGAAGACCTCCAGGGCTGGACGCTGGTCAGTGGCGCGAATGGTGGGACCGAGAAAACGCGCCGCCGCCGGGGTCGCCAGCACCAGCCGGTCCTGCTGGTCAAAGAGCAGCAGGCCGTCGCTGAGGTTCGAGAATATCTGGTCGAGGTTTCCCTGGAGGCGGACGAAGGCGGCTTTTTCCCCACGCATCTGCTCGCCCAGTAATTGCAGTTTGGAGGAGAGAATGCCCCATTCGTCGCGGCGCTTGAGGGGCACGGGCGGGGAAAACTCGCCGCGCGCCAGCAGGTCGACGCTGCGCTGGATGGTTTCGAGGGGCCGCAGCACGAGGGAGGAGACGACGCCCGCCGAAAGCGTGGCGAAAACAATGACCACCAGCGACAGTAGCAGGGCGGCGTGCAGGTTCGGCTCGATCTCGCCGCGCAGCAGCACCGTGGAGACGCCCACCCGCACATCCCCCAGCGGCTTGTCGCCGAGGGCCAGCGGCAGGGTGACTTCATAGATGCGCGGGGGGCCGAAGACCGTGCGGAACTGGCGCACCATCCCCGCCCCGACAATTTGCGAAAAAGGCGGAGGCGGCATGAGGTGGGAGCCGATTTCCTGGGAATCGCTGTGCACCAGCACGGAGAGGTTGGTGTCGGTAATGGCGACGTAGTCCACCACCGGCGAATAGGCCACGGCCGATTCGATCTGCGAGTTGAGGCCCGGGTAGGAATTGAATTGCTCCTGCACAAAGCTGCGCAGCGCTTGAAAGTCCTGCGGGCTTTGCCCTTCCGGCATGTGAGTTCCGGCCAGCGCCGCACTGGCCTGGAGGGAAACCTCGCTCGCCACGTATTCGCCCTTGGTTTGAACCTCCCGAAGGGCCTGCCGGGTAAGGTTCGAAATATAGACCGTGGAGGTGACCAGCACCACCAGCAGGACCAGAACGGTAATGAGCGCGGTAAGTTTAGCTTTGAGGCTCAGCCTCATATTCTTTCAACTTGTTGTGCAGGGTTTTCAAACTGATTCCCAAGAGTTCGGCGGCGCGCGTCTTGTTGTTTTCGGTGAACGTCAGGGTTTCAAAAATCAGGCGGCGCTCGGCTTCTCCCACGCTCATTCCCGGGCGCAGGCGCAGGCCGTCGGCGGCCCCGGGAGCAAGCGTGCGGCCAAAGTCGGGGCCCAGGTTTTCCTTTTCCAGAGCGTTGCCGGAACAAGTCACCAAGGCCCGCTCCAGGACATTGCGGAGCTCGCGCACGTTCCCCGGCCAGGTGTGGCGCCGCAGGGCCTCCAGCGCCTCGGGGGAAATGGCGGTCACGGAGCGGCCGTGCTTGCGGTTCAGGCCTTCCAGGAGAGCCGCCGCCAGGTCCGCAAGGTCGTCGAGGTGCTCGCGCAGGGGGGGCATGGCAACTTGCACCACATTGAGGCGGAAATACAGATCACTGCGGAGCTGTCCCTGGGCGACGGCCTCCTGCGGAATCTTGTTGGTCGCGGCGAGCACGCGCACGTTGACGGAAATTTCCGACTTGCTTCCCAGCCGACGCACCTTGGAGTCCTCCAGGACGCGCAGCAGCTTGGCTTGCGTGGCCAGCGGCATCTCCCCGATTTCGTCAAGCAAGATGGTGCCGCCATCGGCCAGCTCAAAGCAGCCAATGCGCCGCTCCACCGCCCCTGTGAATGAGCCTTTTTCGTGGCCGAAGATTTCACTTTCCATCAGCGACTCGGGGATGGCCGCGCAGTTCACCGCCACAAAGGGTTTGGTCTGGCGGGGACTGAGTTCGTGGAGGGTGCGCGCCGCCAACTCCTTGCCGGTGCCGCTTTCACCGGTAATCAGGACGGAGGCGCTGGAGGGCGCCACCATGGCGATCAGGCGCATGACCTCCTGCATGGAGGTGGAACGCCCCACCAGAGTTCCCAGCACACCCAGGTCGCGCAGGCGGCGATGGGCAACTTCCAACTGCCGCTCGCCCTCCTGGCGCTCCATGCAATTGCGCAGTTCCACCTGGAGGCGTTTGGGATCAACGGGCTTTTCCAGGAAGTTGTATGCGCCCAGCTTGGTGGCTTCCACGGCTTCTTCAATCGTACCCTGACCGGTAAGCATGATGAAGCGCAAACCGGGCCGGTCCTCGTGGAGCTGGCGCAAAAGGTCCATGCCGGTCACCTGTGGCATGCGAAGATCGGAAATCACCACGGTGGGGCTGAAAGCCTCGATCTTCGCCAGAGCCTCGGCGCCGTCGACGGCCGTGTCCGTCTCGTAACCCCAGGCGCTCAGCAGGTCCGATAAACCCTGCCGCGCATTGGGGTCGTCTTCCACCACCAGAATCCTTCCCAGTTTGGCCACAAGACCCTCCCGTCTAACGATATCTTACACCGCTTTGGCCTCCTCCGCCTCGGGCCGCTTCCCGGAAATGATGGCCAGAGGGTAACCCCGCGGCGAAACCCCAAGACACGATGAGCGGCAAGTGGGACGGTTGGAATATTCTTGGGTTAAATCTCCTTGACCCTGCCGGTGGTTTCGTCAAGAATAACCATGCGGGATTGCACGTACTATGAGCCCACGGACAAAGCCTCCTAGCGGCGAGCGGGGAACTTCACTGGAAGTCGAGTGGACGACAATCTCCTATCGCACGATTGCGATTTACCTCGTCCTGATTTTCGTGATTGTGCTGGGGGTCTTGTACTTGATTTCGCCGCGCTTTGTGATCGGTACGGCCACCCGGATGCTCAATGCGGTGGCCGCCAACCCCGCTGCCCCTCCCGCTTCCGCGAGCCGGAGGGAAGCGCACTTCGTGAACCTGGACGGCACGGTGCGCATCAAGAAGGCGGGTTCCTCGCAGTGGATCCGGGCGGATTTCAATACCAGCCTGGAAAAGGGAGATTTCGTGCAGACGGGCAGCGAGGGGGTGGCGCGCATCATTTTCGCCGATGGCACCAACTATACGCTCAAACCCGACGCGCTCATTGTGGTGGAAGAGAGCCGCGAGGACCCGCTGACCCGCGCCACCAAAGTGGCGGTGCAGGTGACCTCGGGGGCGGTGGACCTGGCGACGGGGCGCTTCGAGACCCCGGGCTCAACTTCGCAGGTATCTTTTGCGGACGCGGTGGCCTCGCTCAATGAAGAGAGCCGCGCCGCGGTTCGCAACGATCCGGACAAGGATGTCCACGAGTTTACGGTGGATACCGGCCAGGCGGAAGTGACCAGGGGTTCCACCAGCGTGCAACTCGGCCAATACGAGCAGGTTACTTTCGCCGCCCAACAAGCCGGACTGGTGCGCAACAAGGTGATTGCCCCTCCCGCCCTGCTGACGCCCCAGAATATGGAGTTGAAGCTGGTGCAGGATCCCAAGGCCACGGTGATGGACTTCAGTTGGACCGAGGTCCCGGAGGCGAAAGCCTATCGCCTCCAGATTTCTCCCTCGGTCATGCTTTCCAATTTCGTGGTGGACAAGAAGGTGACGGGAAAGACCTCCATTCCGATTTCCGGGCTGGAGGAGGGGATTTATTATTGGATGGTCAGCGCCGTTGACGCGAACGGTGTGGAGAGCCAGCCGAGTCAGGCCAACCGGTTGAACCTGCTTCATCAGGTGGAGGGAAACCAGGCTTACCTGGAAGTGGATAGGATTATTCAGCATGGGAGAGTGGTGGAGGTGCAAGGCAAGACCGAGCCCGGCACAACCGTGATCATCAATAATGAGCAAGTCTTCTCAATTTCACCCGATGGGACGTTCCGAGGCTTCACGTCCCCGTTTCCGGACTCCGGCTCAAACCAGATCACGATCACCGCACAAGACCGCAAGGGCAATACCAATACGATTCGAAAGACCGTCGTGATCGAATGAGCAGTTCCGTTGCCTTTCACCCGGTCCAACACAGCAGGAGTTCACACGACCATGAATCTACGTTCTTTATTCAGTGTCTTTTCATCCGACCTTGCCATCGACCTGGGGACCGCCAATACCCTGGTCTACGCCAAAGGCAAAGGCATCGTGGTCAATGAGCCCTCCATTGTGGCGATCAACAAAGTGAATGGGGATGTGGAAGCCGTGGGACGCGATGCCAAGGAGATGCTGGGCCGCACGCCCGGCAACATCGTGGCCATCCGCCCCTTGAAGGACGGGGTCATCGCCGACTTCAAGGTGACGGAAAAAATGCTGAATCACTTTATCAAGAAGGCCCACAACCGCACCATGTTCGTTCACCCGCGGATCGTCATCGGCGTCCCCTCGGAAATCACCCAGGTGGAAAAGCGCGCTGTTCAGGATTCCGCCATGCGCGCCCGGGCCAGCGAAGTCTTTCTGGTGGAGCAGGCGATGATGGCGGCGATTGGCGCGGGTTTGCCCATCACCGAACCCTCCGGCAGCATGATTGTGGATATCGGCGGCGGCACCACCGATATTGCCGTCATCTCCCTTTCCGGAATCGTCTATAGCCGCTCCGTGCGCGTGGCCGGAAACGAAATGGACGAAGCCATCACCGCGTATTTGAAGCGCAAGTACAATATGCTGGTGGGTGAGCGCACCGCCGAACACATCAAGATGGAAATCGGCTCCGCCTATCCCCTGGAAAAACCCTTGACCATGGAAATCAAGGGGCGGCACCTGCTGGAGGGCATCCCCAAGACCATTACCATCGATGACTCGGAAATCCGCGATGCCCTCTCCGAATGCGTCTCCACGATTTTGAACGCCATCCGCGTCGCCCTGGAGCGCACGCCGCCGGAACTCTCCGCCGATATTTCCGACCGGGGAATCGTCCTGACCGGGGGCGGCGGCATGCTGAAGAACCTCGACAAACGCATCCGCGAGGAGACCGGCCTGCCCGTTTCGATCGCCGAGGACCCGCTGGCTTCGGTGGTCCTGGGTACAGGCAGAATGCTGACAGATTTTGACTTGCTGCGACGGGTGGCGATAGAATAAACATTCGTTCTGTCCTTGGTCCATGGCCCTTTGTCCTTTGCAAAAGCAACGTGGTCCGATGTGTCAAGGGTACCCGGCAGATGAATAATAGAAGGGCTGAGAACCGTAGACTAGGGACCAAGGACAAGGGACGACGGACGTTTTTTTATGTTTGATCCTCACGCCCCGGATTCGACGCGCCCGGTCCAGCCCCTGGACCTCGACGGGCCCGGCGTTCCTGCCTTCTTCAGCCGGCACCGGTCCTTTTTTGCCCTTGTGGCAGTGGTCATCGCGCAAATGCTGCTGCTTTCCTTGCAGATTACCCGCAACAACCACGTGCGGTTGATTCGCTACTGGGCCGTCGAGGCATTTGATCCCCTGGAGCGCTCCCTGGGCGGCCTGATGAATGTTTCTTCCACCGCGTACCGGTCCTATCGTAATCTCTGGCACGCGGAGCAGGAAAACCAGGAACTGCATCTGCAGTTGGTGGCTGCGCAGGCGCAAATCCAGCGCCTGGCCGAGCAGGCAGGCGAGGCCGGGCGTCTGCGTGCTTTACTCGATTTTAAGAACCAGTTGACGTTTCAAACCGTGGCCGCGGAGGTGATTGCCTCCAGCCCCGGCGCAAATTCCAACGCCATCTTCATTGACAAGGGTGCGGATTCCGGGTTCACCTCGGACCTTGCCGTCATCACCCCGGAGGGCGTGGTGGGAAAAATTGTGGCCATCTTTCCCCACAGCGCGCAAGTTCTGCTGATTACCGATTCCTCCAGCGGCGTGGGGGTGACCCTTGCCCAGAGCCGCGTACAGGGCATTCTGAAGGGTGGCAGCAATAATTTCTGCGACCTTAACTACATCATGAACGAAGAGGTGGTCTCCCCCGGGGAGGCGGTGATCACTTCCGGGCTTGACCAGGTCTATCCCCGAGGTTTGCCCGTGGGAGCCGTGGTGAATGTGGGTGATGGCAATATTTACAAAACCATCAGCGTAAAGCCTGCCGTGGATTTGAATCGCCTGGAAATGGTCTTGGTGGTTCTTAAGCCGGGAGCCGCCGAACAACAGGCTCTCAACCTCCCCGCGCGGCCGCAGTAGCTGGCGGGCCGCGCCTTCCCCTCTTCGCAATCTCGATGCCTGCTTCTGCTCAACGCCCGATCGCCGTCTTCCAGATGCATCCCGCCATCCTTTCGGTGGCGATGGTGGCGGCGCTGCTTCTCCAGACGCTTCTGCCGCTCAAAGTGCACCTGGCCAGCTTGATGGATTTTCCGCTGCTCATTGTGATTTACTTTTCCCTCATGCGGCGCGAAAAAGTGTTCGGAATCGCCATGGGCACGGGAGTGGGCCTGCTCCAGGACGCGCTCTCCCACGCCTACATTGGCATCTACGGAATTGCCAAGGCGATTGTGGGTTATCTCGCGGCCTCCGCCAGTACACGCTTTGAATTGGAATCCCTGGTGGCGCGCACGGTGCTGACGGGCGTCTTCGTGCTGGTCCACAACCTCTTGGTGGTGGTTCTTCATCGCGTCTTGTATGAGGTGCCGCCGCCGTTTAAGCCCCTCGAAACCGCCAGTGCCGTCCTTATCAACACGGCGCTGGGCCTGGTAATTTTTCAAATCCTCGACCGCTTCCGCCGCCCCGTCTAAGGGAAGGAACGGTAGGACCAGACCCCCCATGCCAAAGAAATATTCTGCTTTCCCTATTTGCGCGGTTTTCCCGGCGGCGTGTTAGAATGGCGGCCCGGATTGGTTCGGTCAGGAAGTATAGGAAGCATATCCTTAGGGAGGTCGGTCTCATGTCTAAGCCCGCAACGTTTGGTGTCATCATCGGCAATCGTGGTTTCTTTCCTGATATTCTGGCCCGCGATGGGCGGGAAGAGGTTCTGCGCACGCTGGAGAAGGAAGGTTATCGGAGCGTTTGCCTGACTCCCCAGGATACCAAGTTTGGTTCGGTGGAAACGCTTCAGGACGCCCAGAAGTGCGCCGATCTCTTCCGCCAGCACCGCGAAGAGATTGACGGCGTGCTGGTTTGCCTGCCGAATTTCGGAGACGAGCGGGGCGTGGCCAACTCTCTTCGCGCGGCCGGACTGGATGCTCCGGTGCTGGTCCAGGCTTTCCCCGATGAGCCTCACAAGATGCTCATCGCCTCACGCCGCGACAGCTTCTGCGGCAAGATTTCCGTCTGCAATAACCTGTGGCAGTATGGGATCAAGTACACCCTGACCTCGCAGCATACGCAGGCGCCCGCCTCCCCGGCATTCCTCGCGGATCTGAAGGCCTTTGCCGCCACTTGCCGGATTGTCAAAGGGCTGAAAAACCTCCGCGTGGGGGTCCTGGGGGCGCGTCCCACCGCCTTCAACACCGTGCGCTTCAGCGAGAAGTTGATGGAACGCCACGGAATCTCCGTTGAGACGCTCGACCTTTCGGAAGTGTTCGGCCGCATCGGTAAACTGGCCGACGATGACCCGAGGGTCAAAGCCAAGCTGGAGGGTATTCAGGGTTACGTTCCCACCCAGGGCGTGCCGGCGGCCCCGCAGGTGAAAATGGCCAAATTCGGCGTGGTGGTCGATGACTGGATGCAGGCGAACGCCTTGGCGGGCTCGTCTATTCAATGCTGGACGGCGATGGAGGAGTTTTTCGGCGTGGTTCCCTGCACGCTGATGAGCATGATGTCCAACAACCTTATGCCCAGTGCTTGTGAAACCGATATGATCGGGATGATTGGCATGTACGTGCTGCAACTGGCCGCCGGCGACCCCAGCGCCATCGTCGATTGGAATAACAATTACGGTGAGGACCCTGACAAGGCGGTCATCTTCCACTGCTCGAACCTGCCCAAGCACTTTTTTGAAGAACCCAAGATGGATTTTCAGGAAATTATCGCGGGCTCAGTGGGGAAGCTTAATACTTTTGGAACCGTGGTCGGCAGCCTTAAGGCGGGCCCCCTCACCTACTGCCGCGTCTCTACGGACGATTACCACGGCAAGCTGCGCGCCTATTGCGGCGAGGGCGAAATCACTGCGGACAAACTCCAGACCTTTGGCGGTTATGGGGTGGTGAAAATCCCCGGACTGCAAGCGCTTCTCCAGTACGTTTGCAGGCACGGATTCGAGCACCATGTGGCCGTCAACCGCAGCCACTATGGCCGCGCTGTGGCTGAGGCGCTGGCCAATTACAAGGGCTGGGAGGTTTATCACCACGGGGCTTAGGGGCGCGTGGAATGGAGTTTTCCAGCCCCTTGGCGGAGAGTGTTTGCCGGGGGACAAAATGTCCCCCGGTGGTTTGCATTTGCCACTTCCCGGTGATAGCATTTGGGGTCTGCTCGAGTTCCAATGGAGACATTCGTATGCAAAGCGCCTATCCGCTTACGCGTTGTCCTGCCTGTAAAAAGGCATTCCGCATGGAAATTACCCGGCTGGCCAACCCGTCGCCCGATTTATGGTTAATCAGTTGTCCTAACTGTAAACTGAAATTCCAGCGCTTCGACCCTCAGTATTTGAGGGGTCCAGCCCCCCAGGCTGCCGCCCGGTAGGGAAAAGAACCTCGGCGCAGTCTTTCCTTCCGATTTTAGGTTGCAGGGCTCAAGCAAATGAAGAAGTGTGCCCGCTGGACGCTCATGGCGCGGATAGAACCCCCCGAGCGCGGCTTCCGGAGTCGCCCTGCGCCCGAGCCGCCCAGTTCCGGGGGCCGGAACGGATTCATTTCCCACCGGAAGCCGGGTGGCATTAGAATTGATTTCATGCGGACCTCCAGCATGGGCGGCGCTCCGTGGCGCGTCATTGTGATTCAAGTCCTGCTCCTTTTTGGACTCTTCGCCTTTTTCAAGTTCTATCTCCCTCACCATCAACGGGATCTGGCCGCACGCGCCGCCGCCGCACGCGAGCAGAAAATCAAAGCCTTTTTCCAGGATGCGGTCGAGGAAGATCCGCAGGAAATTTCCGTCCCCCTGGACGGGGCGATTGTGAAGCGCCATCCCCAGAGGCTGCGCACCACGTTCTCCCCTCAGGACGCTGAATCCGCCCTCGGCATCCCCGATACCACCATGACCGACTTTCGTGGTGGCCAGCACCTGGCGTGGATCGGTACGGCCTACAAGCTGGAAGCCGCCTTCGATGCCGGGCGCCTCTATTGCCTGACCTACGAAGACCGCACCACGGGTCGTGGCGTGCTGGTCTATGAATCCCCCCAGATGTGGCACCCTTATTGACAGTAGGCTTAAAGCAGAAGGCAGTAGGCAGTAAACAGTAGACGCCGGGCGGCGACTGCCTTAGCTGAACGCTGAAAGCTCTGGGTTGGCAACTGGCGACTGACCACCGGCAGCTTACCGCCCGCGTCCGCCTCAACCTTTTGCGGTGACTTGAAAGATCTTGGCCTCGACGAAGAGGTCGAACAGCACGGGATCAAGAAGCTTCGACTTTACTTCGTTGCCGATGATACTGAGGGCGTGATCGATGGACACCGCGGGCTTATACGGTCGGTCGCTAGCGGTGAGCGCATCGTAAATATCTGAAATAGTCATCATTTTCGACTGGAAGGGAATCTGGTCCCCGGGCATATGGTAGGGGTAGCCCGAGCCATCCAGTTTCTCGTGATGCGCCTGGGCAATGTTCGGCACGCGCCTTAGTTCCTTGGTCCACTTAATCTCCGCCAGGAACTTGTAACTGTGGATGACATGCGATTCGATCTGGATGCGCTCGAGGGGATTCAGGCTGCCCTTGTGGATGGAAAGCAGTTCCAGTTCTTCCTCGGTCAGCAGTGGTTCGGTGGGCCCGGAGGGATCGTCAAAGCTCCAGCCCGCGATCTGCACGAGCTTTTCCGAGATCTTCTCCCCGAGCAGCGAGGGTTCATTGGCCTGAATGATGTCTTGCAGAAATTCATCGAGATTGTTAAGTTCGCGGCCGGAATCGCCGTCGATGCGGGCAAAGCACTCCTCATAACCTTGATTGCCATTTCGCAGCACGTGGTCCAGCTTCTTCCGGTAAGCTTCCAGCTCCAGGGATTTGCGAATGTATTGGAACCGCTTCTTGATGAGCTCGACCTGCGCGGGGTAAAGCTTCTTGGCTTTGACCAGAACATCTTCGCGCACCCCGACCTTGCCGAAGTCATGCAGAATCGAGGCGTAGCGAATCTCCCGGATGTCGTCGCGCGTAAAGTGGATGTCCTTGTAGGGGCCGGCGTCCGCCCGGTCCACCGTTTCCGCCAGGGCCACGGTGAGCTTGGCCACCCGCCCCGAGTGGCCGAAGGTGGTGGGGTCGCGTAATTCAATGGCGGTCACCGAGGCGCCCACGAAGCTGTCGAAAAGTTCTTCGATGTCGCGGTAGAGGTGGTTGTTTTCCAGCGCCACCGCCGCCTGGCTGGCCAATGAAGAGGCCAGATCCTGGCTCTCCTTCGAAAACGGCCCCACCACCTCCGCCACCACCTTAGGGGAAGTGAGCTTCAAACCCGGAATCTTCTTGGAATTGATAAGTTGCAGCACCCCAATCACCTCGTCCTTCTGATTCTTCATGGGAAGAACCATCATGGACTTGGTGCGATAGCCGAATTTCTGGTCAAAGTCGCGGTTGAGCTGGAACGGCAGATTGCGAATGTGGTAAGCGTCCTTGATGTTGAGAATCTGCCCGGTGGACGCCGCATAGCCGGCGATGCTGGTCGTATCGATGGGCAGCTCAAACCGGCTAAAGGGCACCGAATGGCTGTCGTTTTGAGTCAGCTTGAACACCAGGCGTTTCGCGCCGGTGTGCTCATTCTCCTCGACCAGGTAAAGCGAACCGGCGTCGGCGGAAGTGATTTCCCGGCTTTTGCTCAGAATCAATTCCAGCAACGCATCGGTGTTGCGTTCGGTGGAGAGCGCCATGCCGATCTTGTTGAGGGTCTCGAGATCCGAGACGGCGCGCCGCAATTCCCGGCGGGTACGGTGGTGCTCCTCCTGCGCCCGCAGGCTCTCAAACGCCCTCTCAATCGTTGTGGCCAGCGCCAGGCACGGCGCTTCGCGGGGAAGCACGGCAAAGATGTGCGACTTCAGCCGGGCGGGGGGTTGGGCCTCGCCGTTCAGCAGGTAGATGATGCGCCAGCCGTCGGATTTGGGTGCGGACTTGGACAGGCGCTCCAAGTCGTCCCCAGCGGCGTCGGCCACGAAAACCGCGGGTAGCTCCCACGCCGGAGGTTCGCCCCCCTCCCGGGGGATGGAAATAAGGCGGTAATCCTCGCCCAGGTCGCACAAACCCAATACGGAGGCACACGGCTCGAAGTAGTAGATGTTAGAGTGCATCGATGTTCAAGGCGCAAAAACTTACAGAGGTGCGGTCCCTTGCCCATCGTGGCCTGAGGCAATGCTCTCGCCGCGGCCGTTGAGGATCTCCAAGGTCGCCCCCCACCGTTCATCCGATTCTAGCACTCTGTGCCGCAAAGGTGATGAATTTCCTGCCCGCCCCTTTACATATTTTTGACGCCCGTCAAATTTTTCCGCATCGGCGCCCGGCAGTACCTCGGTGCCATATTCATCTCGTTGCAATTAAAGGTATTATCAATTTTTGTCAAGACAGAGAACCTTTTGCGCTCATTCTGAATCAAACCAATTGTAAGCGTTGCCGGAGAAGAGGAGATAGAAAAAGTGGTTCGGGAAAATTTACTCAGCATCTTCATTGGTTTTTTCAAGCTGGGATTGCTTGCCGGTGCGGTTTTTTATGCGGGCCTCGTCGTCATGAGTTACGGCACCCGCGGCCCGCGCACGCGCCCGCAGATTGACCCTGATGACCCGCTCCATTCGGCCGAGCGGTGGGCGGTGTGGCTGGGCGTTTTGGCTCTTGCCCTGGCCGTGCGCATCGCAACTCCAGTTGTTCGGATGCTTTCTGAAGCCTCAGCAGACGTGGGCGAGTGGGTGCTAAACCACCGCCACCATGAAGCGAACTGAAGTTCGGAAGAGCAGAAGTCAGGAGTCGGGAGTCAGAAGCCACATGGGCATGACCTCCTCACCGATGGATTCTAATTCACGCCTCCTGACTCCCATCTTCTGATTCCTATCTTCGGTTTTCTGATCCTGTCTCCTGCCTTCTGTCACCTGACTCCTGACTCCTGTCTCCTGACTCCTTCCGTCACGCCTTCGGATGCGTCTTATCGTAAACATCAATTAGCTGCTTGATGGACACCTGCGTGTATTTTTGCGTGGTGGCCAGGCTCCGGTGCCCAAGCATTTCCTGGATGGAGCGCAGGTCAGCGCCTTCGGTGAGCAGGTGGGAAGCGAAGGCGTGGCGCATGGAGTGCGGGCTGACCTTCACATTCGGTCCAAACCTGCGCACGTACTCCTTCAGCAGCCGGTCAACGGAGCGGGTGGTCAGCCGCGCGCCATGGGTATTCAGAAACAGCGCTGTCTCGCCGCGCTTCTTGGCCTCCAGCAGAATTTTTTCGCGCACCGGCAGGTAGTCGTCGAGCGCCTGCCGGGCTTTCGAGCCAAAGGGTACAATGCGTTCTTTGCGGCCCTTGCCGCGCACCAGCAGCATCCCATCACCAAAGTTGACGCTGCGCACGTCGAGGCCCGTCAGTTCGCTGACGCGTAAACCGGAGGCGTAAAGCAATTCCAGAATAGCACGGTCGCGGCGCATGATGGGTTCGGCCAGGGGGGCGGCCTCCGCCACACGGTTCAGGAAATTGTTCATCTCCTCTTCCGTCATGATGCGGGGAAGGGTTTTGTCCAGCTTGGGGGTGGAAACGGTCGAGGCGGGATTGGCAGCAAGCGCCCCATCTTTCGCCAGGTATTTGTAAAACGCTCGCACCGCCGCCAGCTTGCGCGCGATGGAAGTCTTCTTCTTTTCGCGCTCGAACAGTTGCGCCAGAAACCCGCGAATGCGCAGGGCGTCAATGGCCCCCAGATCAACCTGGGCCTGCGCATCCCCATCCGTCAGGTAATCGCGAAATTGCCGCAGGTCGCTTTCGTAATTGCGGATGGTGTGCGGCGAGGCGTTACGCTCGTAGCGGAGGTAGTTGATGTAACGTTCGATGAGGTCATCCATTTTAGTTGTCAGTCATCAGTTGTCAGTTTTCAGTTTAGTCGCTCGTAGGGGCACCCCTCGTGGGTGCCCTTGGGGAGGGCAGGCACGAGGCCTGCCCCTACAACACCCGGTCAGCCAGGGCTTTAGCTGACGGCTGAAAGCTGATTGCTGACAGCCACTTTTCAAAATCCGCCAATGCCCGCTCACACTGCCGTTCACGCCGCGCGCGGCGGTCGCGGGCTATGGCGCGCGGCAATCCTTCCATGGGCGGCAGCAGGTCAAAGGAAATGTTGGCGGGCTGGTAATTTGTCGAGCTCGCGTGGGTGATGTAATGCACCAGTGACCCCAGCGCGGTCGTGCGCGGCGGCGGTGTGAAATTTTCACCCGTCACCCGCGCCGCCAGGGCCAGGCCGGCCAGCAGGCCGGTGGAAATGCATTCCACGTAGCCCTCCACGCCCGAAAGCTGGCCCGCCACAAAAATCTGCGGGGCGCTGCGAAAGCTCAGGTCCGGATTCAGCAGGCGGGGCGCGTTGATATAGGTGTTGCGATGGATCTGCCCCAGGCGCAGAAACTCGGCGTTCTCGAGACCCGGAATCAACCGCAGAATCCGCTTCTGTTCGGGGAATTTCAGGTGGTTCTGAAAGCCCACCAGGTTGTAACTCGAGAAGCGCAGGTTTTCCGCGCGCAGTTGCACGACGGCGAAGGGCTGCCGCCCGGTGCGCGGATCGATTAACCCCACGGGTTTCATGGGACCGAACCTCAGCGTGTCATAACCGCGCCGCCCCAGTTCTTCGATGGGAAGGCACGCCTCAAAAAAGTTCACATTTTCGAACTCGTGGGCCTGCACCGTTTCCGCGCTCTGGAGCGCCTCATAGAAGACGCGGTATTCCGCTTCGCTGAAGGGGCAGTTGAGGTAATCCTCCCCGCCTTTGCCGTAGCGGGAAGCGCTGAAGATGCGGTCCATATTCAGGGTTTCCGCATCCACTACCGGGCTGATGGAGTCGTAGAAAGCGAGGTTCTCGGAACCGGTAAGCGCCTGGAGCTGGACCGCCAGCGCGTCCGAGGTAAGCGGGCCGGTGGAAATCAGGGCCAAAGCGTCATTGGGAATCTCGCGCAGTTCCTCCCGCCGCAGAGTAATCAGCGGGTGGCCGGCGATGGCCGCGGTCGCGCCCTCGGCAAAACGCTCGCGATCGACGGCCAGCGCTGATCCCCCCGGCACGGCGCACTCGCCGGCAATTCGCATCAGCAGCGAGCCTGCGCGCCGCAATTCCTCTTTCAGCAGCCAGGAGGCGGCTCCGGGGCTGTTCGACTTTAACGAATTGCTGCACACCAACTCCGCCAGGCGATCGGTCTTGTGCGCGGGCGTCGGGCAGGCCGGACGCATCTCGTAAAGCGTTACGGCTTGACCGCGCTCCGCCAGTTGCCAGGCCGCCTCGCTTCCCGCAAGACCCCCTCCGGCGATGATGACGGGTTTCATTCCTTCACCATATTGATTACTGTCCCTACCCGCCAGCGATTATAACAGCCAGGCGGGAGAGGCGCACTGGCGGTTGCCAAATGAGCATTTCACTACAGAGACACAGAGGCTCACAGAGGTCGGACACAGAGAAAAACGGGAAGGGACCAATCCATGCACCTTTGGCGCCACACCAGTCCTTCTCTATGTTTGCTCTCTGTGAGCCTCTGTGCCTCTGTGGTGAACTCACTTATGACACTTCCCAATCTGTCACGTGCGCTGTAGCGGATTTCATTCGAGGCAGGCAGACTGGCCACGGTGCGCGGAAATAATATCCCGGCGCATTGTTTGCCGGCGGTTTCGGTGGTAGCATACGCCGCAATTATTGCGGAGCCATCTCTGTGGACGCATTTGCATTTTGGGCCGTGATGATCGGGTTGGGTTTCGTAGGCCTTACGGTTGTTCTTCCGATCGTGGCCATAGTGCGCGCCCGCGCGGCCGCCCGGCTGGCCACGCAGAATGCGGAGACTTGGCAAAAGGTTGTCCAGCGCGTCTACACCCTGGAAACGGAGCTTCACGAGACGCAGGGCCGCTTAAAGGCGCAGACCACCGTTTTGGAACAGGCGCTGGAAGACTTGCGCAAAGCACCGGCGGCTCGCGAGGAGCCTGCGCCCGCCGTGGCGGCTGCGCCGGAGCCGTCCAAGCCTCCGGTTGAAAGTGTGGGGCCAGAACCGCCTGCCGCTGAGCCACCGCGCGCCGAGGTTACCGTCGCACCCCCCCGGCCCACGCTTACCGTGCCTCCGGTAGGGGCGGAGAGCGCCAAGCCCCCCGCTCCCCCAGTCGCTTCCGGACCTCCTGCGCCGCCCGTTGCGCCACCCCCGCTCCACCCATTGTCAGCGCCGAAGCCTTCCCCTCAGGACCGGGCCAAGCGCGTCCTGAATATGGAAGAGGTCCTCGGCACCAACTGGCTCAACAAGCTTGGCATGAGCATTCTGGTGATCGGGGTGGCGCTATTTCTGGCTTATGAAATGCGCGAGCTGGGGCCGGCGGGAAAAGTATTGGTGGGATACGTGGTGAGTGGCGCGCTTCTGGGCGCCGGCATCTTCTACGAGCGGCATGAGCGCTATCGACTGCTGGCCCGCGTGGCGATTGGCGGCGGCTGGGCGCTCACCTTCTTCACCACCTATGCGATGTATCACGTCCCCCCCGCCCGAATCTTGAATTCCCAGGTCACTGACCTGGTTCTGCTGCTGGCGGTGGCCGCGGCGATGGTGGTGCACACCCTGCGTTACAACTCGCAGGTAGTCACGGGCATGGCGCTGCTGCTCGGCTTTATCACCGTCACCATCAGCAAAGACAATGTCTACAGCCTGTCCGCCGGCGCGATTCTGGCCCTCGCCGTGGTCATCATCACGCAGCGGCGCAGGTGGTTTGAGCTCGAAGTGTGCGGCATCCTCGCCGCTTACTTCAATCATTTTTACTGGCTGCGGCCCATTATTGAACCGACGGGCGGGCATCGTCACCCCTTCCCGGAATTCATCCCCAGCGCTGGACTGCTGATTTTCTACTGGCTAGTGTTTCGCGTTTCCTACCTGCTGCGCCGCATTCCCGTCCCGGTTGGGCCGAACGGTCGCCGCGGCGACCCCGACGATCCCGAGTCCTCGCCGAAAGCGGAAGAGAACATTTCCACCGTTGCCGCGCTGCTCAACACGTTCCTGCTTTTGGGTTTAATGAAGTACCAATCCGTGCATCCGGAATGGGCGTTCCGGTTTCTTTTGGCGTTGGGCGCGGTGGAATTCGTGCTCGGGCAATTGCCCATCGCGCGGCGCCGGCGCGCGGCGTTTGTGGTTCTCAGCGTGGTGGGCTCCACCCTGATGCTGGCGGCAATTCCCTTTAAATATTCAGGAGAGACGCTGCCCATCCTGTGGCTGGCGGAAGCCGAGGCGCTGTTCCTGGCCGGTGTTTTCCTGGATGAAATCATCTTCTGCCGGCTGGGCCTGCTGGCGAGCATGCTGGTGGCCTTTCAATTGGACCGCTTCGCCTTGCGCCAGATATACGATCCGGAATGGAAGGGATTCCATGCGGGCGAGCTGATCCGCGGCATCATGGAATTCTCCGCCGCCACCCTGATCTTCTATGGCAACGCCCATTGGCTGGGGCGCCGCTCCTCCGTGTTGGCGAAGTCGCGCTTTGAGCGAGTCACGCTGCGCGTGCTTTCCTACGCCGCCGGCGTTACCGGGGTGATTGGCATCTGGTGGCTCGCGCCGGAACCTTGGGTGGCCGTGGGATTTGCCGCCCTGGCCCTGGCGCTCATCGTGCTGGGTTCGCGTCTGGGCATTCGGGATTTCACCTATCAGGGCCACGGAATGGCGTTCCTGGCATTTCTCCGCGTCATCGCGGTGAATCTGGCCGACCAGGGTGCTCACCACCATATCCTGGTGCGGGTGGTGACGGTCAGTCTTGCGGCCGCCATGCTCTATGCCTGTTCACGCTGGTCGACCCTCGCGCCCAAGGTGACCGTGGTGGAAATTTCCCCAGGGCACACCTGGACCGCATCGTTGCTGGTCGGGCTGCTGGCGTGGTACGAGTTGGAGCCATTAAGTGTCGTGCTGGCCTGGACGCTGATGGGCTTGGTGCTGTTTGAAATCGGCCGCGCTCGCCGCCTGACGCACCTGCGCTGGCAGGCTTACCTGGCGTTCGTGTTGAGTTTCCTGCGCCTTTTCTACGTGAATTTCAACGCCGCGGGAATGCCGGGTGAACTGAGCCCCCGCTTTTATACCACGCTGCCCCTGGCGCTCGTTTTCTTCTATGTGTACGGGGTGCTGGATACTTCCCCTGACGCGACCCTTGACCGTGACCGGCGCTGGAAGGCGGCGGAGGTTCTCTGTTTCCTGGGCACCTTCACGCTGGCGGGCTGGGCGCGTTTTGATTTGCAGGCCGATTGGGTGGTGGCGGCGTGGGCGGCGATGATCTGGGCGCTGGCGGCGATCGCCTGGCGCTACCAAAAGAGGATCTTCCTGCACCAGGGATTGCTGCTGAGCCTTGCGGTCCTGATGCGGGGCACTTTGCACAATTTCTACTTGCGGAGTTATTTCCCCGCGCCCCCCTGGCAAAGCCGCAGCCTTACCGTGGGCGTCACCGTGGCGCTGCTCTTTGCGGTTTTGCCTTTCGCCTTTTTGTTGCGCCGCCCGCCGCAGGATGAATCCGGCAAGCGCGGACTGTGGCGGCGAACATTCAGCGGGCTGGAGCGGCGTCCGGACCAGGTTTTCTTTTTCATTCCGTTCTTTTTGCTCACCGTGCTCCTCGGGCTGGAAGTTTCCAAAGGCATGGTGACGGTGGCGTGGGGATTGGAGGCTGTGGCGATTTTCCTGTTTGCGCTCGCGGTGGGCCAGCGCAGCTACCGTCTTTCCGGCCTGGCGTTGTTATTGGTTTGTGTGGGCAAGATTGTGCTGCTCGACGTTTGGGGTCTGCACCCCCGCGACCGCTACCTGACCTTCATCGTCCTGGGGGCGGCGTTGCTGGGCGTCTCGTTCCTCTACACGCGGTTTAGCGAGGCGATTCGGCAGTATCTCTAGGGGTTAGGGATTAGGGATTCGGGGTTAGGGCTTAGGGATTTACTGTCGGCTGTTAGCTGTGAGCTGTTCGCTGAAGACTGAGAACTGAAAACTGAGAACTTATCTCATGAACCGCTGGGTCATCTTCGCCATTGTTGCAATTCTGGGAATCGCCGCCCTGGCTTGGTCGGAGCGCCACCCGGAGGACGTGCGCGTTACCCCCGCATCGCTCCTCTATTTCATCGCCGACTCGGAGTGGGAACTCAGCCGGCTGCCCATGACCGCCACGCGCCTCTCTGACCAGGAAGAAATTGACATCGGAAACCAGATGGCGGCGAATAATTCCTGGCTCCTCAGGGGGGGTTCCGACCTGACGCCGGACGAGAGGCGGCAGAATCAGGAGGTGGCCAGGTACGTGAACCGCGTGGGGGGGAGGGTGGCGGCCCGGGCGCATCGCAAGCTGCCCTACCGGTTCCACTACATTCCCGACATGGATTTTGTGAATGCCTTCGCGCTGCCGGGCGGGCATGTTTACATCGGCGCGGGGCTGATGGCGCAGATGGATAGCGAGGACGAACTGGCCGCGGTGCTCGGCCACGAGATCGAGCACATTGACCACCGCCACGCGGCCGAGCGTGTGCAAATTGAAGAGCGCCTCCGGCGAGTCCCCCTGGGCGAATTGGCGACGCTACCCTTGGCGCTTTTTGAAGCCGGGTACAGCAAGGACCAGGAACTCCAGGCGGACGCCGAAGGCACCGGACTGGCCGTGGAGGCGGGGTACTCTCCCCTGGGCGCGATTCGCATGTTTGAGACCTATGACCGCCTTTATCGGGAATACGTGCGGCGCGCCGAGTCCCCCCAGGAAGAACTCTCCAGCGTGGCGATTGAAACCCTGGAAGGCTACTTCCGTACGCACCCGCTGCCCTCCGAGCGCATCGAGCAAATCAAAAACTTGATTGCCGAAAACAATTGGGGCGGACTCACCCGCGAGCGCGATTTGGAAGTCGCATACGTCTTTTGGACGGAGCGCGCGCAGCAGGCTTACACCGGCGGGCACTACGATGTGGCGGTCCGGCAGGCGCAACACTCGCTGGAGATGCGGCCTAACCAGCTTGCAGCTCTCAAGGTGCTGGGCTGGGCGGAATTCGCGCAGGCAAATTTTACGGAGGCGGCTGCGGCGTTTCTCCAGGCGCTTGACCTCAAGCCTGCTGACGATACATTGGTGGCGAGTTATGTTCGACGCCCTGGCCGCGCGCCACTCACCCGCCGAGTCACTCCAGGCGTTTACGGACTGGGCCGATTCACATCCTGTGCGGAAGAACCAGTTGGAGGTCCGTCTTAAACTTGCGCAGTTGACCCTTGCGGCAAAGGGCCGGGAAGCGGCCGACCGGGTGCTTTTCCCGGCGGTTGCGCCCGACGCCCGGAGCCTGCCGCCGCCACAACGTGGGTGGTACGGATGGTGGTTCTATGGCTTGGGCCAATTCGGTCCGGCGGCGCAATGGCTTCAGAGCGCCGTGCAAGAACTGCCGGGTGATTCTCTCCTCCAAACCCGCCTGGGCTGGGTGCTGATCGAACAGCATAACCTGGAAGCCGCCATGCAGCGGTTTGAAACCGCCGGCACCGAGGCTCCCCCCTCCAAGAACGGGGCGCACCCGTACCAGCGTATTTATAACGAGCGGCGGATGGGCTTGGCGGTGGCCGAATGGCAGGCGCAGCAGCATGATCGCGCCCTGAGCGAGTTCGCCGGGGTGGCGACTTCCCAGCCGGAATGGCTCAATCCCCAATGGGTGGGCGCCCTCTACTCGCCCGGAGTCGCCAAAACCCTTGAAGAGATGAAGGCCGAACAGAAAAAGCGCTCTCACCCCACGCGGTAGGAATCGATGCGGTTCCGCCCTGCACCCCCTTCTTGAGATACCTTCTGGCGATAGGCGCGCAGGGCGAGTTTTTCAGGCCCGCGAATTACGACATATTGTCCGCTCGCAGCAGGAGATGTTACGCCAAACATCTCCCAACATTCCCCACCATCTCCCAGGTCATCTTTGGAATGCCGATTACGCCCCCGGCAGCGAAAATAAATAATCGTCAATCGCTTTCAAATCCGCCGGCGAAAACTGGGAAGGCGGCATGATGCTGCCCGGCGAAAGGGCGGCAGGGTTGGCGAAATGCTTATCCACCCAGGCCCGATCGCGGCGGTTGGCGAGGCCGTTCAGCGCTGGTCCCAACTTCGACCCGGCGCCGTTCACCATGTGGCAATTCCCGCATCCTTGCGCTTCGTAGATTTGCGCTCCCCGCACAATATTGTCAGGCGCGGAGGCCACGTCGTTCGCATTTTCCGCTGACAGCTTGAGCATGAACGCGGCGAGCGCGGTGAGGTTCGCATCGCTCAACTGAATGGGCGGCATGTTGCTTCCGGGCACCACCTGATTGGGATTCTTGAAGTGCTTGACCATCCACGCGGCATCGCGATGTTCACGCGCCGTGGCCAGGTCAGGACCGGCCTTGGGAGGACCCTCACTCAAGTTGTGGCAAGCCTCGCACTTTTCCTGGCGGAAGTATCCCAGGCCGGCAAGTTCCTGCGGGGAGAATTGATTCCAACCTTGACCCGGGGGGAGGTTGCCCGCTTGCTCAGGCGGCGCGGGCGGCGTGGTCACAATCGCCGCGAGGGTCAGCGCACTCCAGGCGATGGCGGCCAGTGCCACGGCTCCGATGGCGGTGGTCCGTCGCGTGACTCGCTTCAACGTTCCGCGATCCATAAATGGCGTGAGCAGCAGGGCCAGCACGCCCAGGCTGGGCAGAAGAACGGAGCCCACCGGTTCCAGCGAGCCCTTGAAGAACTTCAGGGTTTCAAAGAGGAAGAGGAAATACCAGTCCGGGCGGGGAATATAGGTGAGATCGGTGGGATCGGCCAGGCGCTCCAGCGGCACGTTCACAAACAGGGCCATCAGGTAAAGGATCACGAACGCCGTGAATACCGCGATAACGTCTTTACGCACCTGGTCAGGAAAGAATTTTTTGGTGGGACCGGTATCGCCGGCCGTCGGCGCGGCGCCATGCTTTCGCACCAGGAAAATGTGGAAGACGATCAATGCCACGATCACTTGCGGCAGAATGAGCACGTGGAGCGCGTAAAACCGCGCGAAGGTGACAACCCCCACGCTTCCTTCCGTTCCCAGAAGGTGTTTCATGGCGGCCCCCACCAGCGGGGCCTGGCCGGCAATCTGCGTGCTGACCACCGTTCCCCAATAAGCGCGGTTGTCCCAGGGCAGCAGGTAACCGGTCAAACCGAATGCCAGGGTCAGCAGCAGCAGAACCACGCCCACCATCCATGTGGCTTCGCGCGGTTTCTTGTAGCTCCCAAAAAGGAAGACCTGGGTCATGTGGAGCGCCACCACCACAATCATCATGCTGGCGCCCCAGTGGTGCAGGCCGTGGATGAGGCGGCCCGCCGTGACCTCGGTGATGATGTATTGCAGGCTGTTGTAAGCGTCACCGGGAGTCGCCGCGTAATTGCAGGCGAGCAGGACGCCCGTAAGCGCCTGCACCATGAACAGGAAGAGGGCGACGCTGCCGAAGACCTGGTGCCAGCCGCTGGATGCGGGAATGTCCTCGTCCAGAAAGTTGCGCACGGCCGATTCCAGGCCGGTACGGTGGTCAAACCAGGCAAGAAGCTTGCGCGGGGATTCCCTCATGATGATGACTCGCTCGACTGATGCACTGGGCCGAGCCAGAGGCGGGCATTCTCAATTTTGACTTCAAACCGGTCGAGGGGGCGCGGCGCCGGGCCCGATAAGACCGTTCCATCAATGGCAAATTCCGATCCGTGGCAAGGGCAAACGAAGTCTGACTTGCCCGCATCCCAGTGATACGCGCAGTCCAAATGCGTGCAGATGGGAGAGAAGGCGATCACTTTGCCCTCCGCGGTCTTCACCACCCACGCGGTTCCTTTTTCGCTGTACACCTTCCAACCATCGGTGTGAATTCGCCGGAAGGTCATCTCTTCAGGAGTTCCGGGCTCGAGCTGGCTGAGGTCGCCGGCCTCCACCCAGGATTGGTCCCGGCGGGTCTTGGAGGGAAGGAATAGATAAAGCGCCGCGGGAATCGCCAGCGCCGCGCTGATGATTGCACCCAAGCCATAAATGAGGGTATAGCCAAACCTCCGGCGGCTCGGGATCAAACCTTCCGGTGCAGGTTCACTGCTCTTTTCCATTCCCTGTTCCTCCCTGATGTTTGACGGCGCGAGACTCCCTCGGGGTTGGGGGAACTCGCCAAAGGATTACTGCGAGTCAAGCGCTTCTTCCGAACGTTAGGGGTTCCCCGGCAAATTCCTTCGCGCAATTCACTGCAACAAAAAAATACCTTACGGGAGAGTGCGGAGTCAATTATTGCGCGCCATTCTTGACCTCCTGCGCGTCAATACCCTACTATGGAGAATTGTGTGACTGCTCGCGAATTCGATGCGAAACACCTGGCGGGGTAGCTCAGTGGTAGAGCGAGGGTCTCATAATCCCTAGGTCGGGAGTTCGATCCTCCCCCCCGCTACCAGATTAGTCTTCAGTCATCAGTTGTCAGTTTTCAGTCGTCAGTTCTCAGTTGTCAGTCGTCAGTAAACGCCGCTCCAAACGGGCGAGGGGCGTAACTTCGATTTCCCAACCCGTGCCCTCCTTGAGGGGTTACTGATAACTGATGACTGACAACTTATTTCGACGGTTTCCTCTCCCGCCGCAGGCTGGCAGGCCCTCTTGTCAGCGCGTAGTGCAGCACACTCCGCGGCATCAATCGAATGAGACCGACAAGCAGTTTGTAGCGCCATCCCGGCACCACGAAGAGCTTCCCCTTCTCCAGACCCTTGAGCGATGCGTCCACCACGTCTTCTGCCGGCATCCACCACGCCTTCGAGATGAAATTCCGTTCGAGCCCGAGCACATCATGGAACTCCGTATAGGTAAATCCCGGGCAGAGGGACTGCACGCGCACCTTTGATCCGGTGGTTTTCAGCTCCAGGTAAAGACCTTCGGTGAAACAGTTGATCCAGGCTTTGGTAGCGTAATAGCTGGTGCTGCCGGGGCGGGGCACAAAGGCGGCGACAGAGGCGACGTTGATGATGGCGCCCTGGTTGCGCGCGGCGAGGCTGCGCAGGGCGGCGTGCGTCAGGCGCATCGTAGCCAGCACATGCAGGCGATGCATGGCGTCCTGGCTCTCGATGGAGGCTTCGCAGAACATTCCCAGACTGCCGAAACCGGCGTTGTTCACGAGCATCTGGAGATTTGTCGCGCCCGCCAGAACATCCTCCACCGTGCGCAACTCCGCATCGCTCGTCAAATCGGCTTTCAGCAACGTGCAGTTGACGGGGAATTTCCGGCGGAGGTCATCAGCCAACTGCCGAAGGCGATCCTCGCGGCGCGCCACCAGGGCCAGATCGTAACCTCGCGCTGCCAGCGCCCGCGCGAATACGGCTCCGATGCCACTCGATGCGCCGGTGACCACGGCCAAGGGTTTTGATTCACTCATAATTCCTCCTACGCCGTCGGCCCGCCGTGAACTTCCACTTCCTCGGGTTCGACGGCCAAAGGTTCAGGCTCGGGAAGTTTTCCCTTCCAGTTCGCCAAACCCCAGAAGATGGCGGGGCTGGTACTGAAGATGCCCGCCACCAGCCCAATGGTGCGCGGCGAATAGTACTGGGAAGCGATGCCCGCCCCCGTCATGGAAACCATCATAGTAGACCAGGTGAGCGAGTCGATGGTGGCAAACACCCGGCCCCGAAATTCATCCGGAACGCGCTTGAGCATTTGCGAGACGTTCAACACGGAGCTGACCGCCACGCCGGCGCGGGAGAGGGCGATGAAAAACAGGGCCGCCCCGAAATTCGGCATCTGGCTGAAAAGCACATAGGCCCCGCCGTGAATCAGATAACAGATGGATACGGAGAGCTTGTACTGGCGGAAGCTGATGCGCTTGCCCAGGGTGTGGCCCACCGCTCCGCCCACCAGCAGGCCCACACCGGCAAAACTCCACACCGTGCCGATGCCCGCCGGGCCGCGATTGAACACCTGCTCGCCGAACAAGGTGAAAAGGATTTGGGCTGCCCCGCCACCGGTGGCCCACCCCACGTAGACCAGGGCAATTCCCAGGAGCAGCGGCAGGGAGCGCATGTAACGCAGGCCCTCCTTGTACTCGTGCCACGGCCGCACCACCTGGTCTTCCGCTCTTCCTTCGCGCCGGGCCCGGAAGCCCCCCACGCGGCGCAATTGCCAGATGCACGCGGCCGACCCGAAGAAGGAGAGGGAGTTCAGCACAAAGGCCCATCGGTAGCCGAGGGTGGCGGCGCTCAAGCCCGCCAACATGGTGCCGATGGTGAGGGTGGTCCATTGAGTGGTCTGGGTCAGCGAGTTGGCGGTGTGCAATTCCTCGCGGCTGGTGATGGAGGGCAGAATCGAAGTGCGGCCGCTGGTGAAGAACGGCGAGGCAAACATCAGCAGCGCGCTCAATCCATAAAGCAGCCAGGTTTGATGGTGACGGACGGTCAGCACGAACGCCAGGGCCACCACGGCGCGGATCAGGTCACTCGCCAGCATGATGCGCTTGCGGTCAAAACGGTCAAGGATCACGCCGGCGAGCGGCCCCGCCATCATCGCGGGAATGGCTCGCGACAACATGATGCCGCTCACCACCAGGCCGGAATGGGTGGTCTCCATCGCCAGACTGAATACCGCGATGTTGTTGAAATGATCGCCGAACTCGCTGACCACCTGGCCGATCCAGGTGTAGCGGTAATTGCGGTTTTGCCGCAGAAGTTGGCGAAAATCATTCAGCATGTGAGTTCTGCTCTAATTCCCGCGTGCCCAACCAGCGCGCCCTGGTGCGTTCGCAGGGCCAGGACTTGTGCCCCTGAGCGCCAAGATAATACTCCAAGAAACTTTGCTCTCCCCTTTTGAATGGGTAAAAAGGACTTCACCACAGAGCGCACAGAGGCTCACAGAGAACAGGCACAGAGAAGAACCGCGGGGCAACTGACCAGGCAACAACCATCGCGTCTCGTGCGTGCAGGGGTGCTCTTCTCTGCGAGGAAGGCACTCCATATTCTACAACACCCGGGCGATCTGTGGTGGGTTCCCGCCCACATGCTATCAGGGAGCTGCCGCCGAAACGCCGTGGGGATTAACCGCCGAAGCGAAATGCCCTTGTTTTGGCGAGGCATGCTTGGTACGCTGCACCACGCTTGCCGCATTCGGAGGTCTTCCATGCCTGAAGAAATCGATCGCCAGTCGATCCTTGACGAAGATCACCTCAAACTTGTGTCGCTCGGTTACATGATATCGGCCGGGATGGCGGCTTTCTTTGCTCTCTTTGGCCTGTTTTATATCGTCATGGGCCTTGTCATGGGCATAGCCTTCGGCTTCGCGCAACCCTCCGCCAATGACCATGAGCCGCCGCGGGCCTTTATAGGTTGGTTCTTCGCCGGAATCGGGTTATTGATATTCCTTTTCGCGATGGTAGTGGCGCTTCTCAGGTTCCTGGCGGGGCGGTATGTGAAGCAACGAAAGTCGCGAACCTACTGCATGGTCATCGCCGCGCTCGGCTGCCTGGAATTTCCCTACGGGACGGCGCTGGGCGTCTTATCGTTTATCGTTCTGGGCCGCCCATCGGTGGTCAAACTTTTCAGCCCCAAGCCGCCTACGTAGAATTGGACACACGACGTAGCGCGGACCCCCGTTTTTGGGGTCCGCGGCTCTTCCCGCGCAATAACCACCAATCTGACCGCGGCACGCATGTCGGGTGGGCGTTTCACGGCAAGAACCGCAGGGTCGAAAATCCCCTCACCCGCCGGCGGATGGTGGAGTGACAGGACCTTCAGGTTTTAGAGGACGCCCGCCCTTACCCGCCGAAAAACCCGGAATCGTGGCATCAACGCTTGATCCGACCCTGAATTTCGCTTCATCCTTTACCGGCAACCTGCCGATAATCCATGCGGAGCAGTGTGTCCCGCAGAAAATGGCCCGCTCCCCCCTTTGTACTGGGGCATCGGCTGAATCGAATGGGAAAATGAGGATATGATTTGCTGGATTTTAGCAAGCATCAACGTCCGAACCGACCCTGAATTTCGCTTCATCCTTTACCGGCAACCTGCCGATAATCCATGCGGAGCAGTGTGTCCCGCAGAAAATGGCCCGCTCCCCCCTTTGTACTGGGGCATCGGCTGAATCGAATGGGAAAATGACGAAATAATTAGCTGGATTTTAGCAAGCATCAACGTCCGATCCGACCCTGAATTTCGCTTCATCCTTTACCGGCAACCTGCCGATAATCCATGCGGAGCAGTGTGTCCCGCAGAAAATGGCCCGCTCCCCCCTTTGTACTGGGGTATCGGCTGAATCGAATGGGAAAATGAGGAAATAATTTGCTGGATTTTAGCAAGCAGCAACGTCCGATTCGACCGTATTTCCCGCAAGCGGCGTGGGATTAGGGTTGGTCAAACTGAGCCTTCCCGCAGCTCAATCCGGACGCACTTCGATATTCTTCCCCGCTGAGAGGATGTCGAAATAATGACGATTGCCTGCCTGCCCATCGGGTCGAGCGTGCGCCGGGAGACTAAATTGGACAGCCCTGGGGGGATACTCGTCATCCCGCAAAATCCATTCGGCGCTACAAAGTAGGCGGCCCAATGTTGGGCGGGATTTCGCCAGTCAGCGACTTCAGAAATTCCTGCAAGTCAGCCCGCTCCTGACCGGTCAGAAAATCCAATGAATGAATCTCTTTATCGCGGTAGGGATTGGAATTGCCCGCGCCAATGTAGAAGTCGATAACTTCTTTCAGAGTCTTATCACTCCCGTCGTGCATGTAGGGAGCGGTCAGCGCGATGTTGCGGAGCGAGGGGGTCCTGAAGGCCCCCTTATCGGCTTCGACGCTCGTCACCTTAAACCGGCCCACGTCCGTAAATATCTCCTCGCCGTCCATCCCCAGCTTCACGCCCACGCCCAGATTATGGAATTTGTTATCGGTGAACAGAGCATAACTGTCGCCGATAGTGTGGCACACCACGCAATTGCCTTTCTTGGGATTGCGGAAAACTTCCAGGCCGCGCCGGGCGGAGACGCTCAGGGCGTGGTTGTCGCCGCCGTACATGTAGCGATCGAAGGGAGAATTGCCGCTGACCATGGTGCGTTCAAAGGAGGCAAGGGATTTCTCCACCATGTCGATCGTGATGACGTCTTCCCCAAACGCCTTCTTGAACTCGGCCCGGTAAGCGGGGGCGGCGCTAAGCTTTCCTTCCACGCCCGCCAGGGTATGACCCATTTCAACGGGATTCACCATGGGTCCTCCCGCCTGTTTTTCCAGGCTGGGCGCCCGGCCATCCCAGAACTGCGTGGTGTAATAGGCAGCATTGATGACGGTGGGGGCATTACGGACGCCCTGCTGGCCGCGCACCCCGATGGAAACCGGGCGTCCGTCGCAAAAACCCAACTGGGGATTGTGGCAAGTCGCGCAGGACACCGTGTTGTCCACGGAAAGGGCCGTGTCGTAATACAACTTGCGACCCAGGGCCACGGTTTCCGCGGTCGGCGGGTTGTCGGTCGGAATGGGGACGGGCGGCAGTCCCAGGGGAGCCGCGATCTGGATGGGCGTTCCGATCGGCCGTGCCTCCGGCTGAGGCGCCGCGGCAGGTTTGGGCTTGCAGGAAATGAGCGCATTACCGAGCGCCAACAGGGTAAGAATCAAAATGGCCGTACGCGAAGGCATGAAGGGGTCTCCTGTAGCAAGCGTGCCGACCTTGGCGAGGATTACGGCGTTACTCGGATGAAACTGAAGTTGCAGACTTACTGAACGGACAACTCAATCGTCAAGGCCGCGAAGGAATGCTGTATTTTAGCACAAAGCGGGTCACTGGCATCCCACCCTTGAGCAAACCCGGCCAAGCCTGGTTTCATGACTTCGGTGGAGACCCTCGGACTCCTGCTACTGGAGGTGTGACGCTACCTCATCCCTTCCGCCACCTTGAATAATTTTCTCGTCATCGGAAAATTTGACTTTACCAGCCATCCCAAGTTTCCCTCGGTGCACCTTCTAAGGTCTTATAAAAAAATGACTTAACATTTTTTGCGGATGGCATGCCACCTGCAGTCTTCGGTTAGGCAGCTATCTGCAACGCACAATAAACAGTGGGAGGGACCCATGAATGATGAGCGAACGCCGTCAAACGGTTCGCAAGAGCCTGTCCTGAATCCGGGAGAAGGTCACGTTCAGGAAGGTAATGATTTTACGTCAACCATGCTGAAGATTGCCGTCGTTCTGTTTGTCATCCTGGCCGGGATGGCGGCGGGTTATGGGTGGCTGCAACACGATGCCGCCCGGCAGTTGGCCTCCGAACGCGCCGAGTTGCAGGCCTCGCTTGCCCAGGAGAAAGGCCAGGCGGATGCCCTGGCGGCAAGAGTCAGCCTCTTGAGCGCCACCCAGGCAACCTCAGCAGCCACTCCCGCCCCCGCTGAGCCCGTAAAGAACGAACAATTTCCCCCCCGCACGCACGTAGTGCACCACCACGCGAGCCACGTATTAAATGCCGCACCCGCCCCTGTCGAAGATCCGCGGTGGGAGCAATTCCAACAGCAGCTCGGCAGTCAGGAAAAGGAGTTGGCGGATAATCAGAAGCTGATTGCCGACACTCAAGCCAACCTGGACCAGGCTAAATCTGAGATGGAAGGAAATCTGCAATCGGCGCGAACTGAGTTAGGCGGAGATATCGCCCGCAACCACGATGAAGTATTGGCTTTGCAGAAAAAAGGGGAGCGGACTTATTACGAGTTCAGCTTCGAAAAATCCTCGACTTATCACCATACGGGGCCTATCAGCATCGCCCTGCACAAAGCCGATACCAAGCACGAATACTGTGATTTGCAGTTGCTCGTCGACGACAAAGCGATCGACCGAAAGCATGTCAATCTGTATGAATCGGTTACCTTTTACCCTGAGGGCTACCATCTTCCCCTGGAGTTGGTCATCAACCGCATTGACAAGAATTCTGTACGAGGTTATTTGAGCGAACCCAAATACCGGCCCACGGAAAAAGCGGCCACCCCTGCCACTACGTCCACCGCCGCTTCCGTCACTTCACCCGCACCGGCTACTCCGCAAATTCCGCTCGAGCATCGGGAGGGAACCGCACAGTAGGGCTGCCGCTCATCAAAATACCGCCCCCGCGCCTCACTTTGGCCGAGTGCGAGTGGTTCAAGCTACCTCCGGGAGGAGGGAATCACGGCGCGGGGGTGGCCACCTTCCTCCGAATTATTGGTCCTGATGTCGGGCAGAACGCCCCCAAGCTGAATTTCCTGCACCCCACAGTCAAAGAAGTCGACATTGTGTCCCATAATCGCCCCCTGGCACCAACCTTAGCACCGCGCTTACCTCCGAATCCCTTTGTGGAGACCCGATTGGAACCCCGCTTGCTTTCCATGTTTTATATGGACCAGCTTTCGCTCAGCGACACTGTGTCTGAGTTTTTCGGAGGATGAGATATGGCTACTTTAATTGCACTGGGGTCAATTTGGGGAGTGATTACGATCACGTTCTTTGCCTTACTGATTTACCGCCGCAGACTTACCAACACCGAATCGGATTGGATTCCCTTGACGGATGATGCCAAGGAAGATAAGGCTATTCAAGCCCAGACGATCATTGAGATGAAAACCCGGAAGTTGACCATCCCGATTCGCGCTCTGGGAACGCTTTCGCTGGTCATGCTGCTGGTCATTGTAGGCTTGTGGCTCTTCCATAGCCTCGTTACTCCACCCGCCATGTATCAATAAAGGCGCAGAGGGGACCGATTTAGGGAGAGAGGGGCGCGGCAGCCGATGGCCGTTGCGCCTTCTCCCTCTATTGCCAATCGGTCTGCGCACCCCCTGAGCATCCTTCCCCTTCTTTCACAACACGGCAGGACAAACAGTGAATGATTGCCTGCGCCTCCAGGCGGGTGCTGCTACAATCATGCCGATTCATCCCTGGCGGAGGTGCCGATATGAAATCAAACGCCGGAGCTTCCTTGGCCGACCCGAAGGTGAGGGCCACACCTCATCACCGGGGTGGCGATTCATCTCCCTTACCCGCCGCGGCGATTGGGTTCAGGCCGGAATTCCTCGATTTCCGCCGCGGGATCCACGTGGGGAATCTGGAAGAAAATGAGCGCATCACGCGCATCTTGAAGCTGGCGCTGGAGGCACGTTTTCGGCAGGGCTTCGTCACGGAGCGCTGGGGCCGAGGAGTCTTCTGGCAATGGATCGCCTTCCTGCCGCGCGCCGACCGTGAGGCCAAACCGCTCTCCTCGCATGTCAGCTTTGGCTGCTCAAAATTCTTCATCTCCGTGGAGACGAAGGAGGAGCTTTTCAAGTGCGGGTTGCAGGTCGAACGCGGCTATGTGAAGGCGCCGCGCTCCGCCCGCGATTGTGAGCTGCGCCCGGACTGGGACTGGCACCGGCTGGTGAAAGGTTTGCGGCCCGGCAGTCCCGTGGATAGCGAATTGCGCCGCCTGATCCTGCGCGAAGGCTTCAGCCTCTTCGCCGGGAGTTGGGAATCGGAACACTCGAGGTTTTCCATGGAGAATTTTCCCGGGGCCACCAAGCTCCGCCGCCTGCTGGATGCCGCTCCCGGGAATCACTGGGCGGGTTTCCAGGTCTTCTACCCCATGACCGAGGAGGAGGTTCTGGGCTCGACGGGTGCGGACCTGGTGGAGTCCATGCTCGCCGTCTTCGGCGAAGTCACCCCGCTCATGAATTTGACCATGCAGATTGAATTAAAGGAGGCGGGCGAAGGCGGCGGCGGATGAGGGGTCTCGTGACCCATAAAATGTCTGCTCGGAAACCAGGTTCCCCTTGTGGGGCTTCCTTCTGGAGTTCGCGGCGCCTGATTTTCACGCCCGAGATTGCGGATGTAGCGCTGACCTTGAGGTCAGCACTCAGCGATGTACCATGGCTGTCCCAGCCATGCCCGAGTACGGGCGGGACCCCGGTGAATCGTGGGTGGCGCATACATCGTTCCTCCATGTATGCGCCGGAGTGCCTTGCCGGGCCGAAGGGTTTTCGGCCCTCCTCTTCGGACCGCCTCCGGAGCCAGCGTATATCGGCGTTTCATTCCGACCGAGCTTTCAATGCTTTAAGGTGTGCGTCCAGCTTATCCTCGGGAATGCCTTCCCCGCGGCTCAATTCATCCAGTCCCCGGCGGATTTTCGCCTCGATCTCGTGGCGATTCGCCATCAACCACTCGTCCCGTTCGCGCAAAACCTCCAGAGCCTGCTCGATGACCTCGTCAGGGCTTTGATAAGCCCCGGAGCGCACGGCCTCGGCGATGCGGTGTTCCTGCTCGGGTTTGAGTTGAATGGTCATGCGAATCCTCCGGGCGGCCTCCGCCCCTTAATCACTCCCCTAGTGTAAGAGGCAGGCCTCGGTATGTCAAAGGGCACTTGCGCGCGGAGTTGCGGAGTTATGGTAGGGGCGGTTCGCGAACCGCCCCCTGCTTTCCGGGCTCCTGGCAAAATTGAATTTCCGTGTAAACCCGGGCCGATGGTCCTCCATCAAGATTGGCGGACTTTCAGCCTGGGCTGGCTAGATCGCCCCCTTGGGGCTCAAAAACGGCGGTGGCACCGCCCCGATTAATCGGCGCGCTACGCCTTGAGGTCGCGCAATAAGCGTTCGAATGATTTCTGGTATTGGTCGTGATCTTTCCAGGCGCGGAAGTCGCCGATGTGGCGCGTGCGGCGGAGGCTGGCGGCCCAGGCTTGATCGGTTTCCATTACCGCGTCATCCAGGCGGATGGGGAAGAGGACCAGTTTGTTCTGCTTGCGTTCCTTCTCCAGCGCCGCTTCCACCTCTTCTTCCACCCAGGGGCTGCGGATCGAGTTCTCCGATAAGACCACCATGAGTTTGTCATAGACGCGAATGGATTCATCGATGCGCATGCGGAACTTGTCGCCAATCTTCAAGTCTTCGGGCGCAAACCAGCAGCGCACGCCTTGCTGCTGAAGGTCGGCGTGCAGCCGCTGGGCGAAGTCATCGTCTTTGCTCGAATAACTGATGAAGCAGGAGTAGAACTCGATGGCCTTGCCGACCAGCGACCGCATGTAGACGATGAAGTCCTCGGGCACGCCCGCGCCGCGCAGGAAGACTTCGGGAATGTTGCCTTTGGATTTGTAAATCGTGTCGATGCCGATGGTCGAAGGGAATTCGTGCCGCACTGTCTCAAGCCCTCTCGCAGTGCTAAGGTCATTGTCCCCAAACACCGTCAAACCCACCCTAGCGCCTTTGAAATCTGAATTTTCCAGATCCCCCCCGCCGAGGTTCGCCTTGAAGAGGTTTGCCCCGGTAAGGTTCGCCCCGCGGAGGTTCGCCCCGCGGAGGTCTGCCTCGCCGAGGTCCGCCGCGCTGAGGTCCGCCCTGCTGAGGTTCGCCTTGCGGAAGTTCGCCCTAAACAGGTGCACCCTGCGGAGGCCCGCCTCTTCAAGGTGAGGGATTATCCACGGATACTTCTGCCGCCATTTGTTCCAAGCCTCAACCCCTTGCTTGAGAATCTTGAGGTGTTTTGGGTCGGCCATGGCTTGAACCTCGATAAAGGCAGTTGGAAGGCAATACTCGCATGGACAGAGAGAATTGTGAAGAGTGAACGGTGAAAGTTGAATTATGAATCCCGGAGGACGAACAGGGATGGGGCCAGCAGGAGGAACAGAAGTAGCCCGGCAGTCTTGAATCCATCGTCAGGGCTTCCCAGGGGGTTCTGCGTCGGACTGCGCTAAGGCCAAAGAAGGTGGACAGCGACATCGAGCGGAGGAATCTCCCGCACAGCCGCTTCAGCGAATAGATGCTGGAGTCTGGGCGTCAGTGGCGTCGCCGGACGAACGAGCTTTACAAGGATAAAGCAGGTTCCTAACGTCTGCAGCCACAGCCTGTGTGTCCACCTGAATGCGCCCTTCTCGTAGATCGGGCCATTACTGCCTCCCCACATCTGGGCCGCGTCAAAGCCAGGGCGACTGTGCAAGTAGTTGCTTAGCCCCGAGTAGAGTCTACGAACCCACCCCGCTTGCCCCTTGCCCTGCCCCTGCCTGAAGAGATCCGTGCCACACTGTGTCAGCAGCGCCTTGCTCAAGGGCTGCACGCACTGCGCTGTAATTAATTTGTCACAGGCCTCCCCGAATCCAATATCACGCTCACCCTTCTGCCACTCCTCAAATTCACTTTTCGCAGCGCGGGCTTGGCAGTAAGTTGCGATCGTGATCGATTCCAGACTGGACCGAAGGCAACCTATCGCAACGCGGTAGTAGCCGCCGAGAGCATTAAATGTGGCTGCCTGGAACTCATCGCTGGCGTTCATGAGCCCGTAAAACGTCTCGTCATTCAATTCGGTGTAGAAGTGTTCGATGCACTCTCCCCATAAGTCAGACATAAGTCGCAACTCTCCCCCGTGGTTGTTAGACGTAAAGACCGCAACGGTGTCTGGCAGAGTCACAAGGTCGCCCCACGTTGCTTTGTCGACCAAGTCTTCGGGCGGTGGATTGGGGTCGCCTGGAGCGTACGCGAAATCGTCGGCTTCGAGCACAACGCGCACGGCGCGAAAGTCGTCGAGTGGTACTTGTTTTGGCATGCGAATTTCCCATTTTGGGTGTGCTGGGGCAGGCAGTAGCTTCAGAGATGGCTACCCCGTGCACGCCCATGTTACCCGGCTTTTGCCAGTGTACGGTAAAGAACCTGGGCACTTCTTACGAGGTTGATCATATCGGGAAAGATCCCCCCGATAACAAGGAGTTTGTGAACATACGTAGCGTTGTGCAAATTGAGCCTTGCCCGGTCAAATTCGATTAGGGAATCAACCACTTCTAGCTCGTTCGTACTCTGAACAACGCGGGGAAACAGGACATTGCTAATCTGGTCAAGATTCCACTGGACATCGCGATAGAACTCGACCGCAACATCCGAAAGCTTATTGTCTGTCCCTTTAGCGCCAGGAAGCGCTTCCATTTTAGAACACAGGTCTGACATCGCTTGGGCCGCAGCGGGATTGGGATGGTCTCGCCCTTCACTGAGAGCAGGCAAGTTTGGATTCTGAGCATGCGGAAACGCGAGGCCACAATTGATGCCTGCCTGCTGTGCGATGTCATACAAATGATTCGAGATAGACATGTATGTAAGGTCGCGTACCTTCGCCCATTGCTGTTCCCGTTTGGCCTCGACATATCTGTTCAGGATTCCTATGCCAAGAACAAAACTGATGACGACACCTACGACCCCGGCAAGTATGTTGACAGCAAATCCTTTCGGGTCTAGCCAGAGGCCGACAAGGGCTGACAGCACAACTAGTGCGGTGCTTATGGCTGTGAGCTTCTTACCTAGAAGTTTGAATAGCGACATTGCTGGTGCCCCAAAGGCCGGTTTGTTCGCATCGGTTTCGCCGGCTGGCGCAGACCCCGGCTCTTGGGGGTCTGCGATTTCCCGAAGGGACTTGCGGGAGTAGAGGGCTCAATCCAGTCAACTTCTAAAACGTCACCCTGCCGGAGAGTATACCCTCGACATTGCCATGCCAGAGGAGAGTGCTTTCGGAAGATCGCAGACGGCAAAAACAGGCCGTCGGCGCCAGCCCGTGGTTAGGTTCGCTCGGTTTTCGGGGAGGTGGCCGCTTCGAGGTGGCTGGCTGCTTTGATCAATACTCGCAGGGCTTGGTTGACGGACTCCGAGTCGCGGAACACCGCAGCCACATCAGAATCAAGCAGCACAATGTTCGTACCCTCCCGGTACTGCTGGTAGTATTTGCCGCGAACGCCCCCTCGGAGGTCATACTCGGGCCGCATCTCGTCTGCCTCGCTTCGATCATTCTCCGGACTCATATTGTTTCCTTTCAGCGGGTGTTACCTCCCGCGCACTGAAAATCCTGATCCGCCCATCTCTATCAGTGTGCGCGACAATCATCAAGCGTTGGCGCCGTGTCAAACCGGTTGTCAATAACCTCGGCTCCTCCAGCGAATGGTCCGGGTCGTCGATGGTCACCGCCAGCGGATCACCAAATACCGTCGCCGCCTCGTCGAATGATATCCCATGCTTAATGAGATTATTGTGCGCCTTTTCGGGATGCCATTCAAATTGCACCCTACCAGCCTATCATGCCGGGGAAGCAGATTCACAGTGGCATGCGGCGAGTGACGAGCGGGTAGCCACAGTCAGTGCAGTTCTGACTGTGGCTTCGCATGGTGCCACCTTGCAACCGGGAACGTTTTCCCGTATTCTGAGGTCGATGGAAATCCATTTCACCCCCGAGCAGGAAGCGCGGCTGGCGCAGATTGCCACCCAGGAAGGCACCGACGCCGAACGGTTGGTGAAGGATGCCGCCGTGCGTCTGCTGGAGGAAGATGCCCGCTTTCGTGCCGCCGTGCGCGAGGGTATTGCCCAGGCCGACCGGGGCGAGTTTATTGAAGAAGCAGAAATGAACGCCCGCCTGGAGCAGATGCTGCGCTCATAAAGTAAGGTGTTAGGTGTCAGGTGTTGGGTGTTAGGCCGCCTCCAATCTGGATCCTCGCGCACTTCCCTAGACCCTAGCCCCCAGCACCTCTCTACAGCGATTACCTCAAAGACCGCCATCCCCATTACCGCCAGCCGACCCTGCTACGCAGGTTGCCACGCGTGGGGTTTTACCGTATTCTGAGGGGGATGACGGGTAGGGAAGGCTAAGAAATGAAAAGGGAGAACCGGCCATGCAATTAAACGTTCCACCTGACCTGGAGACGCTCATCAATAAGCGCCTTTCCAGCGGCGGCTATACGAGCGCTGAAGACGTTCTCCGCCGCGCTCTGCAAGCGCAGGACGCCGAGGAAAGCTGGAGCGACGAGGAACGCCGGGCCTTGTCCGCTCATATCGAGGAAGGCTATCAACAGGCCGCGCGCGGCGAGCTTACTGACGGCGCCCAGGCTCGCCAGGAAATTCAAGCAATAAAAGATCACTGGCGATTGTCCAAACGATGAGTGTTTATGCTCTCACGCCTCTTGCCAAAGCCGATATTTTCGACATCTGGTGTTACCTTGCCGATGACAGCGAAGCTGCCGCCGACCTCGTGGAACAGGCGATTTACGACGCTTGCGCGCTGCTCGCCGAACGCCCTTGGGCGGCCATTCCCGCCCCGACCTCACATCCCGGTCGCTGCGTTTCTGGACGCTGACACGTTACCCTAACTACACGGTTATGTACCGGCCGGATACGGTTCCCCTCCAGGTTGTCGCGGTTCTCCACGGGAAAAGAAATATCCGACGCATTCTGAAACAACGCCCGTGAAGGCTGATGATCCCCGGGGCTATCCACCCCCTACGGCCTACCCGATTGAAACCAGTGATGTATAATAAGGGCATGGCCAAGCATGTGATCGACATGTCGGAAGCGGACGCAACCCGCGACTTCGCGTCGTTGCTGGCGCGGGTGCGCGAGGGCGCGGAAGTAATCATCAAAAACGGCGCGCGGCCCGTAGCCGTGGTCCGTCCTGCCGAATCTCATGTGCGGCTGCTCTCCGAATCTCTTCGCCTCGCCCGCGAGCACGGCTCAACGGCCACCCTGGATGAGAATTTCGCCAAAGATGTGGCCGCCGCAGTCGAGAGCCATGGCGAACCCCTGAAGCCGCCCGCATGGGACTAATCCTCGATTCCAGCCGACAGCTTCGCCCTCAGTTCAATTTTGACTGTAGGTTCTTCCTTAACAACTCCATCGTTTTCTTCCTGCCTTCAGCGACATTGCGTCTCTGCGCGATTTGCCTTTGCTCGTTGTCACAGGGTGATAATCCCCACGTCCGCCCCTCCCGGTTGGTCCCACAGCCACGCAAGACGTTTTAATCCTTAAAAATGAATAATTTAGGCTGACTTTGAGCAGCCGGTGAGTTCGTGGCCCAGCGCTTGCTTTGGTATCGCCAGGATGAACATGTTTGGCGCCAAGTCGGCGGGCAGAAACCTTTCAATGCGCAGGCACTTCCGGCGAAGATCAACGCCGGTTATCGGGGGTGGATGGAAGTCATGCAAAAAGTCATCATTCTCGGTGCAGCAGGCAGGGACTTTCACAATTTCAACGTAGTTTTTCGCAACGATCCGTCCTTCCAAGTGGTGGCTTTTACGGCCACACAGATTCCCAACATTGACCATCGCCGCTATCCACCGGAACTGGCCGGCGCACTCTATCCCACGGGCATCCCCATCGTGGCGGAGGCGGAGCTGGAAGATCTGATCCGCGACCAGTCCGTGGACGTGGTGGTGTTTGCGTACAGCGACGTGTCGCACCCCACCGTGATGCATCTGGCCTCCCGCACGGTGGCGGCGGGTGCCGACTTCTGGCTTCTGGCTGCGGAGCGCACCCAGTTGCCGGCCCGCGTGCCGGTGATTTCGGTCTGCGCCACCCGCACCGGTTGCGGCAAAAGTCCGGTATCAAGGCGGGTGGTGCGGGAACTGCGCGAACTGGGCTGCAAGGCGGTGGTGGTGCGCCATCCCATGCCCTACGGTGACCTGATGGCCGAGCGCGTCCAGCGCTTTGCCACACTCGAGGACCTCCAAACCGGGCGCTGCACGATTGAGGAGCGCGAGGAGTACGAACCGCATATCCGCGAGAACACGGTGGTCTATGCGGGCGTCGATTACGAGGCGATCCTTCGCCAGGCCGAGCAGGAAGCCGAGCTGATTCTGTGGGATGGCGGCAACAATGACACTCCCTTCTACCGCTCTGACCTCGAAATCGTGGTGGCTGACCCCCACCGCGCGGGCCACGAGCTGGGCTATTTCCCCGGCGAAGTGAACCTGCGACGGGCCCAGGTGGTGGTGATCAACAAGGTCGATACCGCTTCCGCGGAAGGCGTGCAAACCGTCCGCGCCAACATCCAGCGGCACAACCCGGCAGCCACCATTATTGAGGCGGCATGCACCGTCAGCGTGGCAGAGCCGGAAAAAGTGAAGGGCCAACGCGTGCTGGTGGTGGAGGACGGCCCTACCCTCACTCACGGCGAGATGGCCTACGGAGCAGGGGTGGTGGCGGCGCGCCAGTTTGCGGCCGCCGCACAGGTTGATCCGCGGCCCTACGCGGTGGGTTCCATTCAGGACACCTTCCAGCGCTTTCCCCACCTGCATGGACTTCTGCCCGCCATGGGTTACAGCGACGCGCAATGCCAGGAACTCCAGGAAACCATCAACCGCACCCCCTGCGACATGGTGCTGGTGGCCACGCCCGTCGACCTGGCGCGCCTCCTGCGCCTGAACAAGCCCAGCCTGCGTGTAAATTACGAGATCGAGGAGCGCACCGAACCCGGCCTGGGTGAAATTCTGGCGGAGTTCGTGGAAGAATGCGAATTGCCGAGTGGGAGAAAGATAGCCTGACGGGCAATGGGGGACGAAACGGAAATTTGTAGTGGCGCCTTTATGCCGCCACCTTGCGCCAGGGACGCAACCCAAAATGGCGGGGAAAACCCGCCGCTACAGGGTCAATGACCCGCTGCCGGGGTCCACGGAAAGCGAGAACGAAAATGCATAAGCTCAATATTGTTCCCTCCACCGAGAAGGACTCCGCGCCTCCCGTGCGCCCGCCCGCTCTTGCCCACCGGCATTTGATCTCCCTCCACGATCTGGCGCCAGCGGAGATTGATTTCCTGATGAAAATGGCGCTCCACCTCAAGGCCGACCCCATGCGCTACATGCATGCGCTGGAGGGCAAGGCGCTGGCGATGCTCTTTGAAAAACCCAGTCTGCGCACCCGGGTGACTTTTGACCTGGGGATTTCCCAGTTGGGTGGCCAGGCGCTTTACATCGGTCGCGAGGAAGCGGGCCTCGGCCAGCGCGAAGCGGTGAAAGACGTGGCGCGCAATCTTTCGCGTTGGGTGGATGCGGTGATGGCGCGCGTGTATTCCCACCAGACGATGATCGAACTCGCGGAGCATGCTACGGTTCCGGTCATCAACGGGCTTTCCGATTTTGAGCATCCCTGCCAGGCGTTGGGCGACTACTTGACGTTGCTGGAGCACAAGGGTAGGCTTGCGGATGTAACTCTTGCCTGGGTGGGCGACGGTAACAATGTAGCGCATTCGTTGATCTACGGCGCAGCGCGCCTGGGAGTGCGCCTGCGTCTGGCCACGCCCCCCGGTTACGAGCCGGATCGCTCCGCCGTGGCCGAGGCACGGCGCGAAGGGGGCGACATCGTGTTGACGCACGACCCGGCCGAGGCGGTGCAGGGCGCCGACGCCGTCTATACCGACGTTTGGGCCAGCATGGGCCAGGAGCATGAACTGGAGACCCGGCAGCAGGTCTTTCGCCCCTACCAGGTGAATGCCCAGCTCATGCGCGCCGCGGGTCCGCAGGCCCTGTTCATGCACTGCCTGCCCGCCCACCGCGGCGAGGAAGTTACCGACGATGTGATGGATTCGCCCCGCTCCATCGTCTACGACCAGGCGGAGAATCGCCTGCACATGCAGAAGGCCATTCTGCTGGCCCTGCTCTCCTGAGAAGCCTTATGCCTATCGCCGTGGTGGCCATCGGTGGCAATTCCCTGGTCAAGCCCGGCGAGCGCGGCACGATGGATGACCAGCGCTCCAACCTCACCGTAACCTGTGAAGGCATTGCCGCGGTCATGGCGGCCGGCTACCGCGTGGTGGTGACCCACGGCAACGGTCCCCAGGTGGGCGACGCCCTGCTGCGCTCGGAGCTGGCCGCCGCGCAGGTTCCGCCCCTCTCGCTCGATGCTTGCGTAGCCGAAACCCAGGCCACCATCGGCTATCTTCTCCAGCAGATCCTTCAGGAAACCTTGCAGCGCCGCGGTCTGCGGCGGCCGGTGGTGACCATGGTGACACAGGTGCTGGTTTCCCGCCGCGACCCCGCCTGGCACAATCCCTCGAAGCCCGTAGGCCCTTTTTATCCCCACGAGGAGGCGGAACGCCGCCGCGCCTCGCATGGATGGACCATGGTCGAGGACTCCGGCCGCGGCTACCGGCGCGTGGTGCCCTCCCCCGAACCCAAGGAGATCATGGAACTCGCCGCCATCCAGGGCGCCCTCGCCAGCGACGCGCTGGTGATCGCCTGCGGCGGCGGGGGCATTCCCGTGGTCTTCAAACGCGACCGCCTGGTGGGAATCGACGCGGTCATCGACAAGGATCGCGCCTCGAGCCTCCTGGCGTGGGAACTGGAAGCGGAACTCTTTCTAATTTCCACCGGGGTTGAGCAGGTGGCGCTCGACTATGGCACTCCGCGGGAACGCGCCCTCCCCAATCTGACCGTTGCCGAGGCGCGCCGCTACCTGCGCGAAGGCCAATTCGCCGCCGGCAGCATGGGGCCGAAGATTGAGGCCGCACTCGCCTATCTCGAACGCGGCGGCCACCTCGCCATCATCACTTCACCCGAGCGCATCCCCGAAGCCCTGCAGGGCATGGCCGGAACGAGAATCCTAGGGTGATCGGACCATCGAGCGATCGGGCCATCTGGCCATCGGGCGATTTGTGATTGGTGACTGGCGATTTGCGATGGCTGATCGGGCCATCGGGAGATCGGGCGATCTGGCCATTAAGCGATTGGTGATTTGCGGTTGCAGATCGGTCGATGGGCAATTGGTATTTCTTGAATCTTGAATCTTGTATCTGAGATTGGCGTTTGGCGATGGCCCGATGGCCAGATGACCCGATGGCCCGATTAGTGAGGTTTCTCCTTTGTCCAAACCCAATTCTCCGCCCCCCACTTCCCGCCAGAGCGACCACATCGTCCTTCTGATGCTGCTGATGGTGATGGTTCCCGCGGCCCTCGCCCTGCATTCGGTCCGGGTGTCGGCGGCGCCGCACGATTTCAGTTCCAACCCCACTCCCTTTGGTTACACGTGGAGCCTGTTGCTGTTCATCGTGCCCATCGTGGTGATTGCCGGCTGGTTCCTGCCGCATGAGGGCGTGGAGATCCCGCGCAAGGCTTTCTTTCTCACCTTGGCGCTTCTGGTGCCTGCCGGAGCGGGACTGGACTTCTTCTTCGCCCATTGGTTTTTCTGTTTTCCCAACCCCGCCGCGACGCTGCGAATCCCCGCGCCGGCGCTGGGCAGGCCGGTGCCCATTGAAGAGTATGGCTTTTACCTGACGGGCTTCACCACGGTGCTCCTGATGTACATCTGGGCGGACGAGTACTGGTTCGCGGCCTACAACATTGCCGACTACCCTGGCGAGTCGAGAAAAATCCCGCGCCTCATGCAATTCCACGCAGCTTCCGTGGCGCTGGGGATCATCCTGATCGCTGCCGCCATCGCCTACAAGAAGTTGCTTTCACCGGCCCCGGAAGGCTTTCCGGGGTACTTCACCTTTCTCGTCGCCACGGCCTTGATTCCGGCAGCAGCATTCTTTCCTGCGGCCCGCCCCTTCATCAACTGGCGGGCCTTCAGCCTGACGTTGTTCATTGTGGTCCTGATCAGCCTGGTCTGGGAGGCCACCCTGGCCCTCCCCTACGGCTGGTGGGGTTTCCAGCAGCGCCAGATGGTGGGACTGTCAATTAACGCCTGGTACAGCCTGCCCATTGAGGAGGTCGGCGCGTGGGTGGCTGTCTCCTACGCCACCGTGATTATCTTCGAGGTCATCAAACTCTGGCAGGCCTCCGGCAAGAAGGCCAAACACGCCTTTTGGGGGAAATAGAAATAGAGTCACGGCGCCCGAGTGGGATCGGGGCATCGGATCTTCGAGCCATCGGATCATCGAGCCATCGGGCCATCGGATCATTTTGGGGTATGACGCAGGCGGCTTCAATTTTGCATTTTGCATTTTGAACTTTGCATTTTGCCTTGCTCTCTCTTACCCTTCCCTGCTCTTCCTCCCCGCCACCCCCTAAATCGCATATACTTCCACGGGAAAATTCCAGGTCTGGATGGAATCAGGCGCCACTTTGGGGAGGGCATGATGAAACGCCGCGACTTTATCAAGAACTCTGCTTTGGCAGGTGGAACTCTGCTGTCCCCGGCGGGACATCAGGTCAAGGCCGATTCGCCTGCTCCCGGCCTACAGGCTCCCATCCAGCCGATGTCGCTCCCCAAAACCACGCTGCTCGATTTAAGCCCGGCGCGCTGGATCTGGTACCCGTCGGAGCGCACCCTGCAAAATACTTTCGTGCTGTTCCGCCGTCAACTGAACCTGGCGGAAAAGCCCGTGAGGGCCACCGGGTGGGTGACTGCGGAGAGCCGCTACCGCCTGGAGGTGAACGGCCAACGCGTGCAGTGGGGTCCGGCGCCCTCGGACCCGCGCTGGCCGGAGGTTGATCCTGTCGATTTGACGGGGATACTGCAAGCCGGCGCAAACACCTTCGGCGCCCAAGTGCTTTTTTACGGCCAGGGAGACGGCACCCTTCCGATCGGGAAGTGCGGGTTCATTTTCCGCTTGGAAATTGAGTACGCGGGCGGCGGAAAGCAGACAATTGTCTCAGATGAAGGCTGGCAGGCGCTTCTGGCCCGCGCCTGGAAACCCGGCCATTATAAGCGCTGGTACGTGCGCTGTCTTCAGGAGGAATTTGACGCGCGCCTGTACCCCTACGGATGGTCGAGTCCGGATTTTATTCCCGGTCAATATTGGCTGCCCGCCATGCCGCTCGAATGCCCGGCAGACAAGCCGGCGGCCTGCGCCACTTACGCGGAATACGAGTACGACTTCCGCGGCGATGCTTCCATCTCGCAGTTGCGGGCGCGGAGCATCCCTTTGCTGCGTGAGACCCCTGTCCCCGTGGCCGGGCTCGCCGAATCGTGCTGGATTCGCTGGGAGCGTACGCCAGAGGAGTATTTTGAATTCATGCCGCCCGGGAGTTTTCGCCCCGACCGGCAACCCGCCGCGCACGAGGTCTCGGCCGGTACATGGGAAGTCGAACTCGCGGGCCAATGCGGAGCGGCCCTGACTTTCGAGTTTGCGGACCAGATGGTCGGCTGGCCTTATTTTTCCATCGACGCTCCAGCCGGGACCACTATCGAACTTATGGTCCAGGAAGCGCACCAGGTAGGGGGCCGGCCCTGCTCAATACGCACTTTCACAGTTGGACCCGCTTTATCTGCCGCGAAGGCATCAACCATTTTGAAACGTTTGATTTTGAGAGTTGCCGTTGGATGCAACTGCACATTCATGGCGCCGTGGGCAATGCCACCATTTCCGGCGTGGGCATGCGCCGCAGGGCTTTCCCCTGGCCGCATCCGCCCGCCATTCGCGTCTCGGAAGCACCGCTCAAGAGGTTGATGGACGCTACGATCAATACGATGTACAACTGCGCGCAGGAAACGCTGATGGATGGCGCCGGCCGCGAGCGGCAGCAGTACAGCGGCGACTGCGGGCATCAACTCCACCCTCTGCATATGAACTTCGGTGAGACCCGGCTCCCGGCGCGCTTCCTCGCCACTTTCAGCCAGGGGATGACTAAGGAAGGATATTTCCTCGATACCTGGCCGGCGTATGACCGCCTGGCGCGCCTTTTTGAGCGGCAGCTTCAACTCAGCAAGTGGGGGCCGGTGCTGGATCACAGTGTGGGTTTCAATTTTGATTGTTACTATCATTACCTGTATTCCGGCGACCTCGATGATCTCCGCGAGCCCTACCCGCGCCTGCTGCGCTTCGCGCAATATCTGGAAAGCATCGTGGGAGCGGACGGCCTGCTGCCGGTGGAAAACCTGGGGATTCCCAGCGTTTGGATTGACCACGTTGCCTACCAACAGCAGCACCACAAACAATGTGCGTTCAATCTGTATGCGGCCGCCATGCTGCAAAATCCGCTGCCCCGCCTGTGTGAGGCTTTTGGCGAATCGGCGCGCGCCCAGGCCGCCCGCGATCTTGGCCGCCGGATCGAGGTCGCGACGGTGCGGCGGTTCTGGAGCCAGCTGCAGAATCTGTTTATCGTTAACCTTCCCTGGCTTAAGGAGGAAGGGTCGCTACGCATGTGCGACCGGTCGCTGGCCACGGCTGTCCTGTATAACCAATGTCCGGGGGGACGCACCGAGGCCGCGCTGAGGGTGCTCGCCGAGTGCCCTCCGGAAATGGGCTTCTCCTATCCGGCCAACGCCGGTTGGCGGCTGTGGGCGCTGGGCAAGGGCGGCCGCGCCGATGTTATCGTGAAGGATCTGCGTGAACGCTGGGCCACATTGGATTCGGTGAGGCTCAACAACACACTTCAGGAGGATTGGCACGTCAAGCCCGATTCAAATTCCGAATGGAGCCATTGCCCCGTGGTTCCCCTCTACATCACCACAATGACACTGGCGGGAATTAATCCGCTGGCTCCGGGTTTCAAGAGGTGCGAGGTTTGCCCGCAACCAGCGGACCTTGATTTGCTGGAGCTGACGGTGCGTTCCGTCCAGGGCCCCATCGAATTCAGTTGCCGGGGAAAACTGGGCAGTCGCGATCTGACGGTGTCCATGCCCCCGGGTTGTGAAGGCGAATTGGTGGTGGACAAGCGGGAAACTTTGATGCTCAAGCCTGTGGAGCATGAGTCGTACCCGGAACCGGAGCCCCTTCGGTTCATGCGCTATCAATTGCCCGCGAGGAAGACAACTTCCGTCCACCTCAAATTCACCTGAGGCGGGGGGAAAGTAGCGTGGCGTCCCTCCCGTCCAAGCGGCGTGCCACGGGCATCCTGCCCGTGCAGGGGCATGGCCAAGATGGCCATGGCACCGGGCGTGGCATGAGGTGTGGCTATTGCACCGCCCCGCGCTCGACCCCTCGTCGCGCGGCTCCCCATCACCGGCGTGGGAATTCAAAACCACCAACCGCCGAAAATTCAAACCGACCGCTGCCCGCCACGCCGGCCCGCCCGGGGATAATACGAGCTTGACAAATAGAATCTATATATGTAGACTTATACCGCAAAAGCCTCTCCCGTCCTTCGCCGGAGGCTCTTGGGCCGTTGTCCAGGGGGTGATTCAACCCGCCAGCGGCTTCTCGAATACGCTTCACCAGGGGGGTTACATCATGCACGGCTCAAAATACATTTCAGGCATTACTTTTCTGATTATTATTCTCATGCCTGGGGGATCGCCACTCCAGGCCGCCAACTCGAAATGGGACAATCTCCACAAGCTGCAACAGGGCCAGCTCATCCGTGTGGAACTGAACAACGCCAAATCCTACGAGGGTAATTTTCAGACGATGACCGGCGGGGGGATTACGCTTCAGTCGGCGGCGGGCGAGCAGATGTACGCACGCCGGGATATTCGCAGCGTCTCCGTGCACGTCGGCCACCGGGGGCGAAATATCGCCCTGGGCGTGGCGGCGGGGTTGGGCGCCGGGCTCCTACTCACTTACCTCACCCGCGACCCCAAGTTAAGCAGTTGGCGGCAATATCACTGGTTCATCCCGGCAATCACGGTGCCTGCGGGGGCCGTAGGGGTGGGGGCAATCCCCCCTTCCGGATGGCACGAGGTCTATCGCACTCACTAACCATGCGGGTTCGGCGCCGCGCACAAACGGCGCGCGTCCGGTTTATCTCCGGCCTATACCCCGAATTGACTTGCGGGGGCGCCGCCGTTGACCGCTGCCGGAAAGTCATCGTCCCACATAATGCGCGGCAGGATGACTTCACGCCGGATGCGGTGGTCATGGTTGCGAATGGCCGTGAGCATACTCTTTGCCAGCGTCAGGACGCAGCGGCGCTGATCGGTCATCGAGAAAGGCGCCGAGGGTTGCTCGCCAAAATGAATAATCACGTCAGGCCGGAAGTCACGCACAACGGAGCGAACGAAATCGTATTCGCACAAATCGCCAATGAAGGGGGAGAGACGGAGGCCCGTTACCTCTTCCCAAACGCGCACGCGGTCCTGAAAAGTGCTAATGGGAAAAAGCGGCTCACCGTTGAACTCCTGCTCCCATTCACGCTTGGAAAAATTATCGAGAACCGCAACATCGTGGCTGCGCGCGGAGAGATACATCGCGGCCGGCCAGCCCAGATAACCGTCCCCGCCAAGCACCAGGATTCTCATGGCTGCCCTCCCCCAGGGGTGATCCACACCTCGATTCGAAACCTCTCGCAACGGCAACCCGCATACCCGCCGCAGGCAGGTCCCTTAGGCTTACGCATGGACCATGGGGAAGTCCGCCTCACCGTCAAGCTGATCAAGGCGGCGGAGACCCTCCACGACCTAAACTCTACATATATAGATAAATTTCGTCAAGCTCTTTTCTGGCGCCCGGCGGGTTTTCCTGTTACACGCGCGTTGAAGCCACTTGAACCCTATGTTAGGATGAACGTTTGCTTCGAGCGCTACCGCCCAATCTTAAGGTCATTCCTATGATTCGAAGGAGCCTCTTGGTGAAAATCTACGACGGCGAAAATATACGGAATGTTGCATTAGTAGGCCATGGTGACACCGGCAAGACGCAGTTGGTTTCCGCACTCCTCTTTACGGCAGGCATGGCAAATCGCCTGGGCAAGGTCGATGAAGGCACTTCCGTTACCGATTACGACGAAGAAGAAATCCAGCGCAAGTTTTCCATCAGCGCCTCGCTCGCGTACGCGGAGTGGGGAAAAACCAAAATCAATTTTGTGGATACGCCCGGGTACAACATTTTCATGCACGAAACGGAGGCGGCCCTGGTGGCGGCGGATTCGGCCCTGGTGCTGATCCATGGCGTCGCCGGCATCGAGGTGCAGACGGAAAAGGTTTGGGGCTTCTGCGAAAAGCACGGCCTGCCCCGCGCCCTGGTGATCAACCAACTGGACCGCGACCGCGCCAGCTTTGAGCGGACGCTGGAAGCCCTCCGCGGCGCTTACGGCCGGGCGGTGATTCCCGTCGAGCTCCCCATCGGCGAGGAGAGGAGCTTTCGCGGCCTCATCGATCTGGTGCGCATGAAGGCCTACCTCTACGACCCGGACGGCTCGGGCAAAGGCAAGGAGGCGGAGATTCCCGCCGACCTTCAGGACGCGGCCACCAAGGCCCACGAAGCGCTGGTGGAGATGGTGGCGGAAGGCAACGACAAGCTGATGGAGGAGTTCTTCGAAAAGGGCACGATCCCGGTGGAAGACCTGGTGCCGGGCCTGGAACAGGCCATTGCGGAGAGGCGGATCTTCCCCGTGACGGTTGCCGCCGGACTGCTCAACATCGGGAGCGATGCGCTGCTGAACTTCATCGTGGATTCCCTGCCCTCGCCCCTGGAGCGCGGCGAGGTGGAAGGGCTTGACCACGAGGGCGGCCAGCCCGCCAAGCGCAAGGTGGCCGATGCCCAACCGGTCGCGGCCTACGTGTTCAAAACCGTCGCAGACCCCTTTGCGGGCCGGGTCAGCTACTTCAAGGTTTTGTCGGGCGTCGTCAAGAACGAGGCCAACCTCATCAACTTCAATCGCGGTGGCGCAGAGCGACTCTCCCATATCGGCGTGACCCAGGGAAAGACGCAGACGGCGGTGGCGGACCTGCACGCCGGCGACATCGGCGTGGTGGCAAAGTTGAAGGACACGCTGACCGGCGACACGCTCGGCGACAAGACCGCGCCCATCGTGTTTCCCAAGGTGAAGCTCGCCGAACCCGCCATCTCCTTTGCCATCGAGCCCAAGTCGCGGGGCGATGAAGACAAGCTCTCCACCGCCATCCACCGCATGCTGGAGGAGGATTTATTGCTGCGTTTCTCGCGCGACCCGCAGACCAAGGAGTTTCTGCTCTCGGGGGCGGGCCAGCAGCATGTGGAAGTGGCCGTTTCCAAACTCAAGCGGCGTTTCAACATCGAGGTGACCCTCAAAGCCCCCAAGATTCCCTACCGGGAGACGATTCGCGCCAAGGCCGATGCCCAGGGCAAGCACAAGAAGCAGACCGGCGGCCATGGCCAGTACGGCGACTGCTGGATCAAGCTGGAGCCCCTGGTGCGCGGATCGGGCTTCGAGTTCGTGAACGACATCTTCGGCGGCGCCATTCCGCGCAACTTTATCCCCGCCGTGGAAAAAGGCATTGTGGAGGCGGCCGCGCGGGGCTACCTGGCCGGGTACCCGGTGGTGGATTTCCGGGTCATTCTCTACGACGGTTCCTACCACGACGTGGACTCCTCGGAAATGGCCTTCAAGCTGGCGGGCTCCAAGGGATTCAAGAAGTGCATGGAACAGGCCAAGCCCTGCCTGCTCGAACCCATCATGAATGTTGAGATTACCGTTCCTGAAAACTACTCGGGAGATATAATGGGGAATCTCAATGGCCGGCGCGGGCGCATTCAGGGCATGGAACCGCAGGGGGGCTCGACCGTGGTGAAGGCCCAGGTGCCGCTGGCGGAGATGCTCACCTACGCCTCCGACCTCACCTCCATGACCCAGGGCCGCGGGACCTACTCCATGGAAATGTCGCACTACGACATTGTCCCCCAGATGATCGCCGACAAGATCGTGGCCGCCCACAGGCCCTCCGCCGTGGAGGAAGAGGAAGAGTAACGAGGGGCAGCGCGCCCCGCGTCAAGGCTGCATCTTGGCTTCAATCCGGTCGTGAATCCAGTGCGGGTCCCACCATTCCACAGGATTCACCGGGATGCCATCGAGCAGGATGGTGAAATGCAGGTGGTCGCCGCCGGCCAGGCCCGTCTGCCCGCTGCGGCCGATTTCCTGCAGGTTTCTCACCGCATCACCCTCTTTGACCTCGATCGAGCTCAGGTGGCCGTAAAGACTTTGCAGCCCGCAGCCGTGGTCGATCACCACCGCGTTGCCGTAAATTTCCAACCAGCCCGCAAACACCACGACCCCGTCATTGGCGGCGCGCACCGGCATGTGTTCGGAGCCCGCCAGGTCAAACCCCAGGTGCGTTTGATGGTCCACCGGCTCCCTGCCGTAAATGTAGGTACGGTAGTCCGCAAAGCCGGCTTCCGTCTTGCCGGGCAGACGCAGGAACGTCCCCTTCCAGAGGAAGTGCGATGCCGTGTGCCGGGAGAGAGCCACCAGCTTTTGCGCGTCCTCCCGCCGCACCGGCCCGTTGATCAGCAGAAAATTCTTGATCAGGCTTCCCTGGTCTTGCAGTTCGGGAGTCTGGCTCATAATGGCGGGAACGACATTGGCCAGAAATTGTCCGCCTGCCATCTTCTCCAGGTCGAAGGTATCGGTATGGAATTTCTTGGGGAAGACCTTGTGGTTGAAGCTCACAAGGGTTTCGTTGCCGGCATCATCGCGCGCCACAATGTGCGGAACCGTGGAAGGATCGACGTTATATGCATAGGCAAAAAGGCACAGGCGGGTTTGCGGGTCGGATGCCTTCATGGGAAAACTGGGGAAAAAGTTGTCGCCCACCTGCACGCCGGACTGGGTGGTCCCCGGCGAAACCCTGAACACCGCCATATCGCAACCGCCCTGGTTGATGTAGTGCTGAGTGGTCATCACCTCGACCTGGGGAGGAATGAACCGCACGGGCAGGTCCAGCACCACCTGGCTTTTCCCACCCCGGAAAAAGCGCCCCCAGGAATCATTGAGCGCCGTGACGCGCACGGTGGCATGGCCTTCCTTCATTACCGGAATCACCTCGCGGCCCACCAGCACGGTCCAGGTGGTCGAACTCGCCGGACCTGCGGACCAGAACTTCCACCCATGGTGGGGGCGCGCGGAAATCACCAGATTTTCCTGGTGAATCACCTTCCCGTCCTGCGCCACCTCGACGCTCACCGACTTGAGGTTGTGTTTTGCGTCGCTCGCGTTCACGACGAGTTCCGACCTCTGGCCCAGGCCTTTGGGGGTCGCGGGCAGGAGAATGGTTGGAGCCTGACGGCTCGCCACCTTGACCACCAGCAGCAGGAGCAGGGCGGCTACCACCACCAGCAGGAAAACCACCACCGCGCCCACCCCGCGTTCCGACTTGCTACGAAGTTTAAACAACCGTACCCTCCCCAATAAATCGGTGCTCGAAACTCGAAATTCGAAATTCGGATCGAGCTTCGATTTTCGAGTTTCGAGTTTTTTCCCGCGGGCGAACCTCAGGACGCCGGCTTGATGACTTGAATACGCAGGTTGCGAAAATCCACGCGGTTGGTATGGCTGTCCAAGCCGATATAGCCCTGGTTGGGAACCCTGCTGAGGGGACGTCGCTCGGCAAAAACAAAGGCCGGATCGTCAAAGTCAATTTTGTGAATCCGGTTGCCGTTCAGAAAGACGGTAAGGTGCCGGCCGACGCAGGTGATCTCCAACTGGTTCCACTCGCCGGCCTTCTTGCCCACGCTGTACATCGGAATCACCGCGCCGTAGATGGCCCCCGTGCTGTGCAGGTCGGTCATCTGCCCGGCATCGTCGAGAAGCGGGATTTCCAGCCCCGTGAACGCAGGATCGCCCTGCGTGGCGGAACGCAGGAAGACGCCGCTGGCCGCCCCTGGGGTCACGCGGTATTCCAGGCGCAGGACGAAATCGGCATAGCGCTGGTCGGTACGCAGCCAGCCGCCCTTGCCTTCCGTCCAGAGGATTTCATTTTCGGCATGCCAATCCTGCGGCCCCATTTCGTGCCAGCCGGCCAAATCCACGCCGTCAAACATCGGGACCAACGCGGAATCATCCACCGCAATTTCCTGGGCCATGGAGGCGCACGCGCAAATCAGCAAGAACATCAGGAACCAGCCCAGCTTTGTCAACATTCCCCGTACCACTCCCCAGTCGTTGGCCCGATGCCCGAGCCTGTGATACAAGATACTCGAAACCAGCATGTTTTCACAAATCGAATTGGAGCAAGAGCCACCATGCGCAAACTTACCCTGAAATTAATTCACCACACCGACGGCCGCGCGCTGGACGAATTCCTGCAACTTTACCAGCGCAGCTTCAACCCCGATGAGCGCGTCAGCCCGGCCGTATTGCGCGCGGTGATGGTGCCCTCGCCCGAGCGCGTCAATCCCGTGCACCTGTTCGCCGCTTATCTGCATGATCGCCTGGTGGGCGGCGCCTGCACCCTGGTTTTGCCGGCGTTCAGCGTGGTGTTCGGAAGCTACATCTTCGTTGATCCCGCCCTGCGCGGCCGGGGCCTGGGCAAACGGATCCTGCGCCAGGTGCTTCGCCACGAGCGCCGCGGCCCCCAGGGATGGAACTGGCGGTTCTATATCGAAATCACCGTCGCTTCGGGCCCCCGATGGCCCGCCACGCTGGGTCAAGCCGGTTTCCGATTCTTCCCGGCGCTCTGGCCGCTCGTCTCCTATGAGCGTCCGGACAAAGTTGTACCCGGCAAGCTCGGCTATTTCCCCTTCCGGAAAAATCCGCCGCGCCGATTCTCCCAACCCGCTCTGCTGATGTATATCCACGCTCTGTTTTATGGTCCGGATCAGACGCATCGTCACTTGCTGCCGCGTCTCAAAGACTTCGTACATTTGGACGCATAGCCCGGCGCTCGGGTTACCGAATCGGGCCATCGGATCATCGGTTCATCGGGTCATTGGGTCATTGAAAACCACCCATGTAATCGCTCGATGAATCGATGGGCCGATGACCCTATGACCCGATTTCTAAAGTCGGCAAGTTGATTCATCCTGTCACCTCAATCCGCCGATAACCGATGTGGGGGAGTGTGTCACGCGGGGCTCAGGGGCATGGCCACTCAGGCCCGTGGCCACGCGTTTCCCCCGTTAGGCACCGGACCTCTCCTGAGGCAGTGCGGCAAAGAAATCGTAGCGCCGACCTTGAGGTCCGCACGCGAAGCCATGCAGGCCGTTAGGCTGGCATCCCGGAGCATGACCGGCCAACAGGCCGGTGGGTGCCGACCTCAAGGTCGGCGCTACGTTACCTGGCGGGATATACCCGGTGCTACTTGAGGTCGGCACGGAAACGTACCACCGGCATCCTGCCCGTACTCGGGTATGGGTCAAGACCTGTCCCCATGTTCTTGGTCGGGACGGCCATGGCGGGTTGACGTTGGGGCGGAACAGTGGGCGAAAAACACTTGAAAATTGGCATCTTGCATTTCGTCTAACTAGTTCTCTTTTCATGCACATTCCAGGTTCTCGGCGATAAGCAGCTGATTTATCTATAACATTCCAGGTTCCGAGCAAATTTGACTTGAATCAAGTTTCTTAATCATTTGTTTTCAATAAGTTAGTATTTTTGACCCGCAAATTTGTTGTCCCCTTTTTTAGCGGCTGTTTCCCGCGTCTTTTTCCAACCGCCCTAGTTTCAGCGTATTAGCGATGGGCTAGATTGATAGCGTCTGACCAGATTCTTCACTAACTGGCTGTGTTTTCATCAACATTCCAGGTTAGCACGGTCCCTTGTGGTCCCGTTTCGCCGCAAGTCCGAACGCCTTTACTAACTCCATTATCATCATAAACTTGGCGCTCCTCGAAATAAAACGATATTCTGTCAGTATTTCTCTAACCTATCGTGTTTTCATGAACATTCCAGGTTAGCGAGGCGCCTTTTCGCAGGGCTAATCCTTCCGCCTACCGCCTACTGCTTTCCGCCTACTGCCTGCTGCCCACTGCGGCCTTGCACGTCCGCCGGCGCGCCATGGCCTCAGCATCTAGTATAACGTTTCGTTAAAAGATGTTCACATGGGCCTGCTTTTCTGTTATGCTTCGCGGCATGGCAGGAAAATCGAAGCGTGCAAAGTTGGTGTTGGCCCCCGAGGAAGTCGACCGACTGGAACGGTTGCGTCGTTCGCAAACGGCGCCACGGCGCGAGGTGCAGCGAGCTGAGATTCTGTGGGATTATTATGCCGGCGAAACCATCACGGCGATTGCTCGTAAGGTTTCCATGACGCGGACCAGCGTAGCCAAGTGGGTCGGAAAGGCCCTGAAGGTCGGCTTGGCGGCCGGCTTGAAAGACGCCTACCATCGGTCGCGGGAACCGGTGATCACCGAGACGGCCAAGGCTTGGGTGGTACATTTGGCCTGCTCGAAGCCCAAGGAATACGGGTACGCGGCGGAACTGTGGACGCGGCAGTCGCTGGCGCAGCACGTGCGCCGACAGGCGGTCGCGGCCGGGCACCCGGCGTTGGCGAGGGCGGCCAAGGCGACCGTGCAGCGAATCTTGACCCAACAAGCTTTGCGCCCCGACAAGGTGACGTATTATCTGGAGCGGCGCGACCCGGCTTTTGAGACCAAAATGCGCGAAGTGCTGCTGGTCTATCAAGAAGTGATGTTGCAGAGCCAAAGCCGCGGGGCTCCCGAGGCCCCGCCCAGCGTGATTACCGTTTCCGTCGATGAGAAGCCGGGCCTGCAGGCCTTGGCGAATACGGCTCCCGATCTGCCGCCGGTAGCGGGTCAGCACCCCACCGTGGGGCGCGATCACGAATATAAGCGGTTGGGTACGGCATCGATTCTGGCCGCGCTCGACCTGCAGACCGGACATGTCACGGCGCGGGTCGAACATCGCCATCGGAGTCGCGAGTTCATTGCCCTGCTGCAGGACCTGGATCGCTACTATCCCCCCGAGTGCACACTCCGTCTGGTGCTGGACAATCACTCGGCACATCTTTCCAAAGAGACGCAGGCCTACCTGGCCACCCGTCCCAATCGGTTCAAGTATGTGCTGACGCCCACCCATGGTTCCTGGCTGAATATCGTGGAGACGCTTTTCGGCAAAATGGCGCGAACTTTCTTGCGGCACATTCGCGTGCAATCGTGGGAGGAGTTGCGGAATCGAATCCTGCTCGGGGTTTCGGAAATCAACGCCGCCCCCGTGGTTCATCGCTGGAAGAAGTTCGACGCTTTGTTGACGTGATGTGAACATGTTTTAATGAAACTTTATACTAGTATACCATGGATAGCATTCTTGGCAAGTGCTGAATAAGTAATGAGGCTACAGGATCGAGGCTCGGGATTCTGGACTCGGGATTCGGGGCCCGGGGTTAACTGTTAGCGGTCGGCTGTGAGCTGTTAGCTGTCGGCCGTTAGCTGTTTCCTGACTACTGAAGACTTCCTTTGGTCAAGTTACCACAATTTGGCTTTTGTCCGTAACGACGCCTGGCCCCTGCCCCGCCTCCCCAGGGCGCCGACCGGCGCGCCTCATCGCGATTACCGGCATGAAGTTGCCGCTGCATTGCAAGCTCGTAAATTCTTGTTTTCTTAGCAAACATTTTTCGACTGCAGCGGGACAATTTCGCCCGCCCCTTCGGGGCAGGTCAGAGTTTGGGCATGCGCGCAGCGCCTTGGAGAGCGGTCGCGAAGCCGCCGCCTTGCGCTTTGCTGCCCATCTCCAACGCGCCCGCGCCGGGATAGTGACAGGAGCAGCAGTTTGCCACTCGAACAATGAAAAGGCGGCAGCTTCGCGACCGCACTCCAGGGCCGGCTGCGCCGGCAGGAAGGGGAACACAGCGAACTCGGAGTCATGGAACGCCCGGGTGAATTCGCCCTTGGTTGGGTGGATAAGCTGAATATGTGAGGCACCCTATTGTGCCTTGACGGACCAACCACTGCGCAGACGGGGTGGGCGCCATTCGCTAAAGCTTGCGATGGGGAATCTTGCTTCCCGCCGCCTCGCGCGCTTTCCAGGCGTTGGAGACATCTCCCAGGACCAGCAAAACGTCGCCGCCCGCCATGACGATGTCGCCGCGGGGATTGAATTTTATTTCTCCGTCGGGCTTGCGGATGGCCAGGGGCAGAAGTTCATAGCGCCCGGTCAGATCCATCTCACTCAGCTTTTTTCCGCTCCAGGGTGAGTTCCCGGTCACGGGAATTTCATCCACACGCAGGGTTCCACTCTGGTCGCGAAGCATCAAGTCCAGAAAGCTGACCACGGAAGGCCGGACAAGCTCCGAAGCCAGACGCATGCCGCCGATCATGTTGGGGGAGATGGCGGAGTTGGCGCCGTGGCGCAGGAGTTTCTCCACCATGCGGGCCTCCGCACAACGCGCCACGATGCGCAAATTGGGATTGAGCTGCCGCGCGGTCACCGTGGTCAGCAGGTTATCCTTGTCCTCGGGCAGGACGGATGCCAATCCGCGCGCCATATGGATGCGTGCCGCCATCAATACTTCTTCGTCCGCAGCCTCCCCTTTGAGGACGGGAACCTCCCCCAACTGGCTGATCCTTTCCAGGCGTTCCTGGTCATGATCGATCACCACAAAGAAATTGCCGGTCTTCAGGAGCTCCTTGACCAGGTAGGTGCCGGTTTCACCCGCGCCGCAAATGATCAGGTGGTCGCGCATGTCGCGGATCAGTTTCTCCATCTTGCGTCTCCGAAAAAAGTGATTGAGTTCACCTTCCACGATGAAGGCGGTCGAGGCGGAAAAAACATAGAGCATGATGCCAATGCCGACGATGATGAAGAAGATGTTGAAAAGGCGCAGCGCCGGGTTGTGACGGGTATCGACGATTTCCCCGTATCCCACCGTGGTGATGGTGATCACGGCCATATAAAAGGCGTCGAGCAGGGTGACGTCCGGCCCGCCGAACCACATGTAAACCGCCACCGCCGAAAGCACCACCACCACCAGCAGCAACAGCGAAAGCAGCAATTGTCTTCGCAGACTCAAGGTTCCTCCAGAAGCTTGCGATGGCGCTCCAGAAGAAAATGGTCCGTCATCCCGGCGATGTAGTCGCATACGACCCGGTGCAGCGGTTCGTGCCGTGACGCATCGTAGTAGAAGGCGGGCAGGCTCCGCGGGTTCTTCAAGTAGTACGCAAAAAGGCTGTGAATGCAGCCGATCAGTCGCTTGCGCTCGGAGTTGACGCCGCGATGGGAATAGAGGCGGGCAAAGAGAAAATCCTTCAGCATGCGGTTTTCCCGCTTCATGCGCGGTCCCAGCGCCACCAGCCGCGACCGCGAAGCACGTACCTGCCCGAGCGATTGAATTCTCTTCACTGCGAGGCGCCGGCGCGTGGCCGCAATCAGATCGGTCACCAGCGCATCCAGCAGCCGCTTGAGGGCTTCGTTGAATTTCAGCTTTTCCACCGCCGCCGGATACTGCCTTTCCATCGCCCGGTAGAGGCGATCGAAAAGGGGTGAGTTTTCACGAATCAGCGGCAGGGTGAGAAGCTTGGCCTCATAGCCGTCATCGAGGTCGGCACAATTGTAAGCAATCTCGTCCGCGACGTCGATGAGCTGCGCCTCCAGGGGGGGCCGCTCGCGGAGGCGGTATTCCTTCAGTTCCGGGTATCGCGCGGGAAGGTAATCGCGCGAGTGCTTGATGATGCCCTCGCGCACTTCGAAGGTCAGGTTGAGGCCCGGGAACCCCGCATATTTCTGCTCAAAAGACTCGACGATGCGCAAGGCATGCAGGTTGTGGTTGAAGGAATCATGGTGCCGCCGCATGAGCCCGTCGAGTTCAGACTCGCCGGAGTGCCCGCCCGGCGGGTGCCCCACGTCGTGCACCAGCGCCAGTGCCTCCACCAGGTCGGTGTTCAGGCCCAGCGCCTTGGCCACGGTCCGGCTGATCTGCGCCACCTCCAAAGTGTGCGTCAGGCGATTGCGAAAGTGATCGGAATATCTCCGGGTGAAAACCTGCGTCTTGTTCTCCAGGCGGCGGAAGGCGCGCGAGTGAAGAATGCGGTCGCGATCTCGTTCAAAGTCGTTGCGGTAGGGATGCGGGGGTTCCGCGTAGCGCCGGCCCTGCGACTCTTCCACTGGCATGGCGTAGGGGGCAAGTTGGGTGCAATCTGAGCGGCGCATATTTTCTGCGGGCATTCTCCCGGCAATCGAATATAGCATGCCGGCAAAGAAATCAGGTAAACCCCGCAGGCCGCGTTGTCCGGTCAAAACCGACCCCCCTCCCCGAAGAAAAAGGAGCTCGAAGCGTCAGGGGTCTCTTCGGTTCCGCCCGGCAAGGGTCTGGTATAATAGCCTGTCAATATGTCGGGCAGGAAACAGGCTATCTTGCTTCGCCGTGGCAGGCCAGCACCTGAAATCTCATCAGGGAGGTTCCTCAAACCGTGGTACGCGACACACTCGTTTGTTTGCTGGCCGGGGGCGAAGGTGAACGGCTGAGCCCGCTGACCAGGGACCGCGCAAAACCCGCGGTGCCCTTCGGCGGCATTTACCGCATCGTTGACCTCACGCTTTCCAACTGCATTAATTCCGACCTGCGTCACATCTACGTTTTAACGCAATACAAGGCACTTTCTTTGAACCGGCATATTCGCGAAGGATGGAGCATCCTCGCGCACGAACTCGGGGAATTCATCACGGTGCTGCCCCCCATGAAACGGGTGGGCGATCACTGGTACAAAGGCACCGCCGACGCCATTTATCAGAACCTCTACTCGATTGGCAGTGAGCCTTGCAAGTACGTCCTGGTGCTTTCCGGCGACCACGTCTATAAGATGAATTACCAGCTGATGCTCAAGCAACACGTGGACTCGGGCGCGGGGGTAACCATCGGCACCCTGGAATTCGATCGCGCGGAGGCCTCCCGGTTTGGTATATGCGATATCGATTCCGCCGGGCGCATTATCGGCTGGCAGGAGAAACCCGCGCATCCCAAGTCGGCCGCGCACGATCCCTCCAAAAGCCACGTCTCCATGGGTATTTATTGCTTCAACCGCGACTTGCTGATTGAAACCCTGCTGGCTGACGCCGATGATCCACGCTCACAGCATGACTTTGGAAGAAACGTAATCCCCCGGCTGATCGAGAAGGGCTGCGTCTATTCCTACAATTTTATCGACGAAAACAAAAAGGAAGCGTCGTACTGGCGGGACATCGGAACCATCGAAGCTTATTATGAGGCCAATATGGACCTGGTCTCGGTTTCGCCGGTGTTCAACCTCTACGACTCCGCCTGGCCCATCCGGGGCTACCAGCGGCAATACCCGCCCGCCAAATTCGTATTCGCGCAGGAGGGCCGCCGCATGGGAATTGCCGTGGATTCCATCGTCTCCAGCGGCTCCATCATCTCCGGCGGACGAGTTACCGGCTCCGTTCTATCGCCTGATGTGCGCGTCAACAGCTATACGGAAGTGGAAAGTTCCATCCTGTTTTCCCACGTCAACATCGGCCGTTACTCGCGCATCCGCCGCGCCATCATCGACCGCCATCTGGATATCCCCGAACGCACCGAGATTGGCTACAACCTGGAAGAAGACCGCAAGAAATATCACGTCACGGAGACGGGAATCGTGGTCGTGGTCCCCGAGCTGAGGATGTTTGAAGACCCGGAGTAGTGCGGTAGGCAGTAGACAGTAAGCAGTACGTAGTAAGCAATAAGGGGCAAGTTCGGGACAGCGTGGGGAAGGTTAAGTTCATTCCAAGGCAGCGGTCCCGGCCTTTGCGATCATGCCTTTGGGCGGTCGCCCAGTTCCGGATTCGAGCACAGCTTCCCTCTTTGATCGCCCACTGCTTACAGCCTACTGCTTACTGCCGACCTACTGCTTACCGCCTACTGCACTTCCGGCACGCCCGGCAAAACCGCCCACACCGAAAAGCTCGCGAGCGACTCCAGTTTGCCGAGCCATGCCTTTAGGGAAGGGGTGGGAGCGAACACCTCATCATCCGACGTGTTCAGCAGGCGCTCAATGAGGGAACGGCGCTCGGGCAGCAACAATAAGCTCACTTTTTCATCCTCGGGGATCCTGGCCAGTGCGCGGGCGCGGGCAATGGCCGTGTGCAAGCCTCCCAGTTCATCCACCAGGCCAAGCTGCCGGGCGCGCTCGCCCGTCCACACGCGGCCTTGGGCGATTTTATCCACGTCTTCAACCTTCATGTGGCGTCCTGCCGCCACTCCCTGAAGAAAATCATTGTAGGTCTCGTGCATATTCTTCAGCACAACCTCCCGCTGTGCTGGGGTGAAACTCTGGAACGGCGATTCCAGGGTGGAATTCGGCGTTGTGGCAATGAAGTCCGTGCTCAAGCCGAGTTTATCGTAGAGCCCCTGGATATTGAATTTTCCCATCAGCACTCCAATGGAGCCGGTAATCGTGCCCGGCTCCGCTACAATCCGATTCGCCGACATGGCCAGCCAGTATCCGCCGGAGGCCGCCACATCCGACATGGAAACCACCACCGGCTTCACCTCCCTGGTCAGTTCCAGTTCGTGCCGGATCACTTCCGAGGAAAAAGCAACCCCGCCGGGCGAATCCACACGGACCACCACCGCCTTGACGAAATCATCCGTGCGGGCGCGGCGAAACTGCTGGGCGAGGGTATCCGACCCCATCATCTCCCCTCCCAGCGGTGAAGCCGTGCTGGGACCCGGCACAATCTCCCCCACGGCATAAATCACCGCGATCTTATTGACGGTGAATTTCTCCGACCGTTCGAGATAGGCGTGCAATTTGATGCGCCGATCGTACCCATGGTTCTTCTGGGTGACGAAATCGGAGACGTCGTCCCCGTAGGCAACTCGATCCACCAGGCCGATAGCGGGGGCGTCATCGGAATTGTAGGGGCCCGCGGCGATTAACCGTTCCACCTCTTCCGGTTTCATGTTCCGCGACACCGCGATACCCTGCACGAATTGACGGTACCAGTCGTCCACCAGATCTTTTGTGGCCTCGCGGTGCGCCGCCGTAAACTTCTTCTCGGTGTAGATGTTTGTGGCGTTCTTGTAATCGCCGATGTGGAGGAAATCCGGGTAAATTCCCAACTTGTCGAACGCCCCACGCAGGAAGGTGGTCGAGACCATCATCCCGTGCAGGTGGAACTCCGACTTGGGAAGCATCACGAGCGTTTGGCAGGCCGAAGCCAGATAGTAGGATCGGTTGGTCGCAAACTCCAGGTAACCCACACTGAGTTTGCGGGCACGGTTGAAGGACTGAATACTCTCACGAATCTCCTGAATATTGCCCATGCTCATGGAGTTCTCGCCCACCCGGACCTCAAGGGCGGTAATGTGCGGGTCCGTCCGCGCCCGCTCAATTCCCTCGGTGATGTCCGTGACCGTCGTGGACGGGCCGTTGATGAGATCCTGAAGGGAGTTTTGCGGCGACTGCTCCGGTATCTCGCCTTCAATTCGCACTACCAATACGGTGTGGGACTTTACCCGCCGGGCGCTCATAAACACCAGGATGGCGAGGACCGGCAGCGCCACCACAATCATCACCACCACCAGGATTATTTTGTGAATACTTTTCATGCACTTCCTCCCTGGGAAGCGGGCAAGACCCGCTCATCGAGCTTCCGCGATTTCGAACGCGGTGCGGCCCGGCGCCTTCCACCCCTCACCAGCGCCGGCAGGGAGAATCAAGCCCCTCTGCCGCATTCACCACATTATGACCACACCCGGGGGAATTTCAAACTACAAGCTGGGAAGAAGGGCGTTGTATCCCTGTGGGGATCAGCCCCATCAGACAGATTGCCGCTCTGCGGTTTGGGTGGGGTTTTCAAGGCGGCAGTGTGTTAGTATTTCATGTTTTCAAATTCGCATCGAGGATTCATTCTTATGGCACAAATTGATCTCATTCAAGGAAGAGAAATTCTGGATTCACGCGGCAATCCCACGGTGGAAGCGGACGTGGTTCTGCGCGACGGCTCCTTTGGCCGCACCGCCGTTCCCTCCGGCGCCTCCACGGGCGAGCATGAAGCAGTGGAATTGCGCGATGGCGACAAACGGCGATATATGGGTAAGGGTGTGTTGCAAGCGGTGGAAAACATCAACATGGTGATCGCCCGCGACCTGGGCGGCCACGACGCCGCCAACCAAGCGGAAATCGACGAACGCATGATCGCCCTCGATGGCACTCCCAACAAGGCGAAACTGGGGGCCAATGCCATCCTGGCCGTCTCCATGGCGGCTTGCCGGGCCTCGGCGCGGTCGGCAGGCGTCCCCCTCTACCGCTATTTGGGTGGACTGCAAGCGCGCCTGCTGCCCGTACCCATGATGAACGTCTTGAACGGCGGCGTCCACGCCGACAATACCGTGGACTTTCAGGAATTCATGATTATGCCGGTGGGCGCGGAGAGCTTCGCACAGGCCCTGCGCATGGCTGCGGAGACTTTCCACACCCTCAAGAAGGTGCTGAAGGACCGCGGCTACAACACCTCCGTCGGCGACGAGGGCGGCTTTGCCCCCAGCCTCAAATCGAATGTCGAAGCGGTGGAAGTCCTGCTTGAAGCCATCTCCAAAGCCGGATACTCTCCCGGTCATGACATTGCGATCGCCCTCGATCCCGCTTCCAGCGAGATGTATCAGGACGGGAAGTACGTCTTTTTCAAGTCCGATAAGTCGAAGAAGTCATCCGAGGATATGGTGAAGCTCTACGCCGATTGGGTGCGCCAGTATCCGATTGTCAGCCTTGAGGACGGCCTTGCGCAGGACGATTGGGAAGGCTGGGCGCTTCTCACCAAAGAATTGGGGAGTAAGATTCAACTGGTGGGTGACGATATCTTCGTGACCAACACGGAACGGCTGGAGCGCGGCATTGAAGAAGGCGTGGCCAATTCGATTTTGATCAAGCTCAACCAGATCGGCACGGTGACCGAAACCATACGCGCCATCGAGCTCGCCCGCCGGCACGGCTATACGTCCGTCGTTTCTCACCGCTCGGGTGAGACCGAGGACGCTTTCATTGCCGATTTCACCGTCGGTATGGGGACCGGCCAAATCAAGACGGGCTCCGCCAGCCGCAGCGACCGGATCGCCAAGTACAATCAATTGCTCCGCATCGAAGAGGAATTGGGCAGCGCTGCGGAATTTCTGGGAATGGCCGCCCTCAAGCGCGGGAATTAAGACGTCAGGGGTGGCGCTTCCGCGCCACCCGCGCCTCCTGCCTGGCCCGCTTGGCCGTGCAGGCAAGGGGAGCCGCAAACGCCGGAGGGCGGAGCGCCGTTGCGCCTGCAAAACGCACAGTAGCAAGCGTTGGCCGCAAAATCCGTATTGACAGATTTGATGGGGCAACGTTAGTCTATAGGTTCATGTTACGCGCGCTGACACACCACCATCATCATCACTTCAGCTTCCGGGTGACGTGTCAGTGGGCGAACGCTTAAAACCACCAGGTAGGATCGGCAAAGCGGCCCGCTGACGGAAACCCTCAGCGGGCTTTTTCATTTTCACTCAGGGGGCGGTGCATGTTGGAACTCAAATTTCATGAGGATGGGCTGATTCCAGCCATCATCCAGGACCGTCATTCGGGAAAAGTTCTGATGCTGGGGTACATGAATGTGGAGGCCTACGAAAAGACGATTACTTCCGGGTTCGTCACCTTTTTTAGCCGCTCACGCCAGAAGCTGTGGACCAAGGGTGAGACTTCCGGGCACCGCTTGGTGGCGAGGGAAATTCGCGTGGACTGCGACCAGGATGCCCTGCTGATCCAGGCGGATCTGACCGGCCCGGGCTGCTGCCACATGGGTTATCGATCCTGCTTCTTCCGCCGGCTGACGGCCAAAGGCGAGGAAATCATCCTCCAGCGCGAATTCAATCCGGCGCGCGTTTATGGTGAGGAGCACCCGGAGAGCCAGACATGAGTGTACTCAAGTTGGGATTACCCAAAGGAAGCTTGCAGGAATCCTCGCTGCAGCTTTTTCGTCGCGCGGGCTATGAAATCAGTGTCAGCTCTCGTTCCTATTTCCCTTCGATCGATGATGACGAGATCGAGTGCATGCTGATTCGCGCGCAGGAAATGGCGCGCTACGTCGAAGGACGGCATCCTCGATGCCGGTTTGACCGGCAAGGATTGGATTCTTGAGAACGAAGCCAAGGTGATCGAGGTGGCCGACCTGGTTTATGCCAAGCAGACTTTTGGCAAGGTCCGCTGGGTGCTCGCTGTCCCGGAAAAATCCCCCTTCCAGAGCGTCAAGGATCTGGAGGGAAAAATCATCGCCACGGAACTGGTGGGCGTTACCCGGCGCTACCTCGAACGGAACGGCGTGACCGCCAAAGTGGAGTTTTCCTGGGGCGCCACGGAGGTGAAACCGCCGGTGCTTGCCGACGCCATTGTGGAAGTGACGGAAACCGGTTCCTCGCTGCGCGCCAATGGACTGCGCATCGTCGAGACGGTGCTGGAATCAAACACCAAATTTATCGTCAATCCCGGTGCCTGGGAGAATGCCTGGAAACGGTCCAAAATTGAGACGCTCACCATGCTCCTGCAAGGGGCTATCGAGGCCGCCGGCAAGGTCGGGTTGATGCTCAACGTCCGGAGCGCCGACCTTGAAAAGGTGCTGGCGGTTCTCCCCGCTTTGAAGCGCCCCACCATTTCCGCCTTGAGCGATTCCGATTGGGTGGCGGTCAACACCGTCATCGAAGAAAAGACCGTGCGCGAAATCATTCCGCGTCTTAAGGCCGCCAACGCGCAAGGCATTGTGGAATATCCGCTGAATAAAATCGTGGTTTGAATTGGTGGGGTGACGGAGGCCGATAAGAAGAGTGAATGGTAAATAGTGAATAGTGAATTATCGAGAGCTGGGTGCATTTAATTCACTGTTTGCCATTCACTATTTTACCTGGAACCCGTCACCCAACACCGAGTCCCTGGAATTTAATGCTGGATATCATTCGCAGTAGCGATACGAAGGCAATCCGCAGACTGCTGGGCGCGCGCTCCACAACTTTGATGGAGGCTGAGAGGGTCGTGCGCCCCATTCTTGAGGACGTCCGGCGCCAGGGTGACCGCGCGCTCTTTCGCTACGCGAAAAAGTTTGACCGCCTCGACCTTGGCAAGGGCGGCTTGACGGTGTCGCGCGAAGAGATTCGCAGCGCCTATCGCGAGGTCCCCCGCGGATTCGGGGCGGCAGTGCGAGAGGCGGCAGCGAATATTCGCAAGGCGGCACGCAAGCAGTTGCCCCGGCCATGGACATGCAACACCCGCGCGGGCGTCAAGGTGGGGCAGATCATTCGGCCGCTGGAGCGCGTTGCCTGCTACGTTCCGGGCGGGCGATTTCCGCTGCCTTCCACGGTGCTGATGAGCGTGATCCCCGCCCAGGAGGCGGGTGTTCGCGATGTGATGGTAACTTCCCCGCGCGCCGCCCCGGCGGTTCTGGTGGCCGCTGACCTGTTGGGGGTTAGGAATATCTATCGTCTGGGCGGCGCCCAGGCCATCGCCGCTTTCGCCTTCGGAACGGAGTCCGTCCCCCGCGTTGACAAGATTGTGGGACCTGGCAACCGCTACGTCGCTGCCGCAAAAAAACTCGTGGCGGGCGAGTGCGGAATCGATTTCATTGCCGGGCCTTCGGAACTCGTGCTGGTGGGCGGGCGCGGAAACCCCGAGTGGATCGCCGCGGATCTGGTCGCGCAGGCTGAGCACGACCCCGACGCTGTGGCTATTTTCATAACCCCCTCCCTCAAGTTGGCGCTCCAGGTTCAGGCGGCCGCGCGCGGAATTGTCGGGCGATTGGATTTGCCGCTGGCGGGCCAAGCGCTTGCCTCCCAGGGAGCCATCATCGTCACCCGGAACCTGGCGGAGGCCGGCGAACTGGTCAATCGCCTGGCTCCCGAACATCTCACGCTCTTCGAGGGGGCGACGACATTGCTGGGACGCATCCAATCCGCCGGCTCCATCTTTCTGGGCGCCTACAGCCCCGTGGCCGCCGGAGATTATGCCTCGGGGACGAATCACATTCTTCCCACCAGCGGTGCGGCACGCTTGCGCGGTGGCCTGAGCGCCGCAGATTTTGTGAAGGCCATTTCCGTCCAGCGGCTCGACCGCCGCGGACTGGCTGGACTCGAAAAGACTCTGGTCACGCTGGCCGAAACCGAGGGCCTGAAAGCCCACGCTTATTCCGTCGAGACACGGTTCCATTCTCCGTCGAGCACCGCGCCTGAAACTGCCCGGCAAGAAAGGACCGCCAAGCGATGATTCGACCCCGCCAGGCCATTGAAACCTTGAAGAAGTATCGTCCTCCCCAGGAGGGCCGCGGTGGCAAGATGCGGCTGGACTTCAACGAGAATACGGTGGGCTGTCCTCCTCAGGTGATTCGGGCTTTGCGGCGCGCCCTGGACCCGGAGATGATGACACGCTATCCGGAGTACGACGAAGGGCGCCGCACTCTCGCCGAATATTTTCGCGTCAAGCCGGAGGAGATGCTGCTCGCCAACGGCACTGACGATGCGCTCAAGATGGTCTGTGACGCCTTCGTCGATCCCGGTGACACGCTGCTGGTTCCCGCGCCCACTTTCCCCGTCTACGAGTTCTTCAACAATGTGGCGGGCGGCAAAACCCTGCGCATTCGCTACGATGAACAATTCCGCCTGCCCACCGAGGAGTTCGTCGCCACGCTGAAGAATCAGAAGGTGCGCTGGGTGGCTTTGGCCAACCCCAACAACCCCACCGGCACCCAGATCCCCAAGCCGGCCTTGAAGGCCATTTTGCTTGCCGCACCGGACACGGTGGTGCTGGTCGATGAGGCTTATCAGGATTTCTCCGGTCAGACCATTCTGCCGTGGATTCGCAAGTATCCAAACCTGATCGTGACCCGGACATTTTCAAAAGCCTTTGGGCTGGCCGCGCTACGCATGGGCTGTCTTTTCGCCTGCCCCCAGCTCATCGATCCTCTGCAACGCGGGCAAAATCCCTTTGCCGTAAATTCGCTCGCGTTGATCAGCGCCTGCATCGCCATCCGCTACGACTCCCAGGTGCGGAAATATGCCGAGACCATCCGCACCAACCGCGCCGCCTTCTGCCGCTGGCTCGAAGCGCACAAGATTCCCTACGTCCCCAGTTCCGCAAATTTCGTCCTGACGCGGGTGGGCGAGCATGCTCCGGAAATTGCCCGCAAACTTCGCGACATGAAGATCCTGGTGCGCGACTGGAGTTATGACCCCCACCTCAAGGGTTACCTGCGATTCACGATTGGCTCGCAGGCGCAAACGCGCCGCCTGATGACGAAACTGCAGAGGCTGCGGGATCTCATCGAGACTCCGGATGGGGTGCGCGCCTGGAAAAACATGGTGTCCTATTCTTCCACCGGATGGTTTGCATGAAAGCGCGCATTGCCTCCCTGCATCGTAAGACCGCCGAGACCGACATTCGCGGACGTCTGAACCTGGATGGCCGGGGCACTTACAAGATTTCCACCGGCATTCGCTTCCTCGACCACATGCTCGAGCTTTTCACCCGCCACGGCGGTTTCGACCTGGAGCTCGAGGCGCGCGGCGACCTGGACGTGGACCAGCACCACACGGTGGAAGACGTGGGCATCGTTCTCGGCCAACTCCTGCGCGAGGCGCTCGGCTCCAAGAAGGGGATCAATCGCGCCGGTTATTTCCTGATGCCGATGGATGAAACCCTGGCAGTCGCCGCCATTGACTTGAGCGGCCGGCCTTACCTGGTGCTGAAGGCTCCCTTGAAAGTGCGGTATGTAGGAGATCTGCAAACCGAGCTGCTGGAAGATTTCTTTCATGGCTTCGCGACCACGGCCGCGGCCAACGTGCATTTGAAGGTCGCGTATGGACGGTCCAGCCACCACGCCATCGAAGCGCTGTTCAAAGCGTTTGCCCGGGCGCTGCGCTATGCCTGCTCGCACGACCACCGCTTGCGAGCGCAGCTTCCCAGCACGAAGGGACTTCTATGATTGCCGTCCTCGATTATGGCGGCGGGAACGTGGGCTCGGTCCTCAAGGCCATTGAGTACCTGGACATTGCGGCCGAAAGGGTCGTGCAGCCTGCGGCGATCGAGGCTGCTGATAAGATCATCTTCCCCGGGCAGGGCCACTTCGGCGCCATGATGAAAGAGCTGACGGAACGCAAGTTGCTCGCCCCGCTGCGCCAAGCCTTCGCCGCGGGAAAACCGTTCCTCGGCATCTGCCTGGGCTTGCAGGCGCTCTATGAATCGAGCGAGGAGGCCCCCGGCATGCCCGGCCTGGGCATCCTTCCCGGCTCGGTGACGCGCTTTCAAGGGGTTTTTAAAGTCCCCCATGTCGGTTGGAGCCAGGTTGAAATCCGCCCCGGTACTGAACTCTTCCGCGGAATCCCCAACGGCAGCTTCGTTTACTTCTGCCATTCTTACTACGGCCCGGTTACGCCCGAAGCCTGCGCCGTCACTGAATATGGCCAAACTTTTGCCTCGGGCATCGAAATTGACAAGACGTGGGCCGTGCAGTTTCATCCTGAAAAATCCGGCGAAATCGGATTGCAGGTTTTGAAGAATTTCTTGAATCTATAGGACGTCCATAGTCCTTTGTCCCTTGTCATTTGCACCGTAAACAAGCGTTGTGCAGCGAGGGACCCAGGACGAGGGACCAAGGACGAAGGACAAACTTGTTTGCCAAACGCATCATTCCTTGTCTCGACTGCAAAGACGGCCGCGTGGTGAAGGGCATTCATTTTGTAAACCTGCGCGATGCCGGCGACCCGGGCGAGATGGCGGAAATGTACAACCGGGAAGGGGCCGATGAGCTGGTGATGCTGGATATTTCGGCCACGCGCGAGGGTCGTCGCACGCTGATGGAAACTGTCCGCCGCGTGGCGCGCCGCCTGTTCATACCCCTCACCGTGGGCGGCGGAGTCCGTGCGCTGGATGACGCGCACCGCTTGCTTTCTGCCGGAGCCGACAAGGTGGGCGTTAACACGGCCGCGGTTGAAACCCCGGAGGTCGTCAGGACAATCGCGGAAAGCTATGGGCGACAAGCCATCGTGGTGGCCATTGATGCGCGCCGGATTCGAAATTCCACGCCCGCCTCTCTGAATGGCGAACCGCCGCGCTGGGAAGTGGTGACCCACGCCGGCACCAGACCCACGGGCCTCGACGCGCTCGAATGGGCCCGGCGCGCGGAGGAGTTGGGCGCCGGCGAAATCCTGCTGACCTCGATGGACGCGGACGGCACGCAAGCGGGTTTTGATTGCGAATTGACCGCCACGATTGCGCGCGCCTTGCATATTCCGGTGATTGCCTCGGGCGGCGCTGGGAGCCCGGAACATATTGCCGAAGTTTTCCAGCGGGGCTGGGCGGACGCCGCCCTGGCCGCATCGATTTTTCATTATGAGACGCACACGATCCGCAGCTTGAAACAGTACCTGCGTGAGCAGGGTGTGCCGGTCAGGATTTGATGATCATCCCCTGCATTGATTTGATGGATCGGAAGGTCGTGCAGCTCGTCCAGGGCAAGGAGAAATTCCTGGAGCTGCCCGAACCGCTTGCCGTCCTCGAAAAGTTCTCTGCCTATCCTGAAATCCAGGTCATTGATCTGGATGCCGCGATGGGCAAGGCGGAAAACAACGCGGAAATCGTGCGTGAGCTCTGCCGCCGCAAGCCCTGCCGCGTGGGGGGAGGAATCCGCAATGTCGCGCGGGCGCAGGCAGTGGTGGCGGACGGGGCTCTTAAAGTCATTGTGGGCAGCAGCGCCTTCACATCGCAGGGCATTCATCACGAATTCCTTCGCCAGCTTGCCGCCGCCGTGCCGCGTGAAAAGATCCTGATCGCCGTGGACTCATTCGGCGGCCGCGTGGCCGTTCATGGTTGGAAGGAGACGCTGCCCATCACCTGCGCGCAGGCGCTTCCCCAACTCGAACCCTACTGTTCAGGCTTCCTCTGCACCTACATTGACGGCGAAGGAAGAATGCAGGGAACCGACCTCGACTGGTTCCGCAGTTTGCGCGCCGTGACCCAGCTCCCCATTACCGCGGCGGGCGGAATCACTACGGATGAAGAGATCGCGGCGCTGGACGAAATCGGCATGCACGCCGCGCTGGGAATGTCCATCTACCGCAGGGTCTTCCCGGAGTTCTTTACCGGACGGCAGCCGGGTGTCCGCTGAAGCGAATCAATCCACATAAAGGCGCGGCACGCGCTTGCCAATCGAGCAGAGGACTTCGTAGGGGACGGTGTCCAGCATCTGGGCGATCTCCACGGCGGTGATGGAGGTGTGATCCGCCTGCCCGATCAGGACAACCTCGTCACCGATATTCGTCCCCGGGACATCGGTCACATCCAGAAGCGACAGGTCCATACTGATGCTGCCCACGATGCGGGCGCGCCGTCCGCGCACGATGGCGAATCCGCGGTTGGACAGCGCGTGGCTCAAGCCATCGGCATAGCCCACGGGCACCGTGGCGATGCGCGACGGGCGGCGGGTGAAAAATGCCGCACTGTAGCCCAGTGGTGTACCACTGGGAACGTCTTTCATGTAAACAATCCGCGACTTGAAAGAGAGCACCGGCTCGAATTCCGGCACTTTGGGCAGCTCCTGGCCGGGGGGGACGACGAGCGGCATGCAATAGCCATACAGCAGGGCGCCGATGCGGACCAGGTTTTCGGGAAAGCTCCGTCCGGTGAGCAGCGCGGCGCTGTTGGAGACATGAATCCATTCCGGATCGAGCTGCAAGCCGCGCAGTTGCTCGAGCGCCTCGGCAAACCGCGTCCCCTGCTCCTCGGTTTGGGAAGCCACCAGATCCTCCGCCGAGGCCAGGTGGGTGAAGAGGCCTTTCAGGTGCAACCCCTCCAGCTCGCGGTAGTGGCCCACGAAGGCCCGCACGCGGTCCAGCGGCAGGCCCAGCCGCCCCAGGCCGGAATCGACCTTCAGGTGGAATTCAATCGGCTGGCCGTAGCGCCGCGCGCATTCCGCATAGGTGTCAAGCCGCATGGTGGAGGAAATCGAGGGCGTCAATCGGTACTCAATCAAATGCGCGGGGTCGCTCATGTAGAGTCCGCCCAGCAACAGGACGGGCTGCTGGATTCCCGCCGCGCGCAGTTCCAGGGCTTCTTCCACGGTGGCCACCCCGAACCAGTCCACCCCGCACTCCGCCAGGCACTGGGAAACCGGCACGGCGCCATGGCCGTAAGCGTCCGCCTTGATGACCGCCATGACTTTGCGCGCCCCGGCCAACTCCCGAACCCGCTGGAAGTTGCGGCGCAGCCGGGAGAGGGAAATTTCCACCCAGGTGGGGCGCAGAAGTTTATCGGTGGGAGGATTCATTCGTCCGCCTCGCTGGCATCGTGCACTTTATTCTCAAACTTCGCGAAGGGTTTGAGGAAGACCACCGGCACGTCGCCGGTGGGCCCATTGCGCTGCTTGCCGATGATCAACCGGGTTTCCGACCCTCCCTGCGCAGGCTCTTCGGCGCCCTCCTGTCCCCGCTCCGCCGCCCGCTTTTCGCGAAAGATGAAGATGACCACGTCGGCATCCTGCTCAATGCTGCCCGATTCACGTAAGTCCGAGAGCTGCGGGCGCTGGGCAAAGCCGGTTCGCTGCTCGGGCGCCCGGCTCAACTGCGAGAGAGCCAGAACGGGAACCTTCAGTTCCTTGGCGATACTCTTCAGGTGTCGCGAAATGTAGGACACTTCCTGGTTGCGATTCTCTTTATCGGGGCCGGAAATGAGCTGGAGATAGTCGACAATGAGCAGGTCAAGTCCCTTTTCGGCCTTCAGACGCCGCGCCTTGGCGCGAATCTGCATGACGCTCAAGGCGGGTGTGTCATCGATGAAAAACGGCGCTTCCGAGAGCCGGCCCAAGGCCGGCGTCATGCGGTTCCAATCCTCACGGCTGGAAAAACCGGAGCGGAGTTTGTGGCTATCAATACGCGCCTCCGAGCAAACCAGGCGGAGTACCAGGGACTCCTTGCTCATTTCGAGGGAAAACATTCCCACCGTTTTTCGGTTCTGGATGGCGGCGTGGGCGGCAATGTTGAGGGCCAGCGCAGTTTTTCCCAGCGAAGGACGCGCCGCGATGACCACCAAATCACCAGGCTGGAAGCCGGAGGTCATGTTGTCCAGATCAATGAGCCCCGACTCGATTCCCGTCATGCGCTGGCCGCGTTCGAACATATTCTTGATATGGTCGAGGCTGGCCTTAATGGCCGCGTTCATGGTCACGAATCCCGACGGAGCCCCCAGCTCGGCAATTTCGAAAATCTGCTTTTGCGCGAGATCGATGAGCTTCTCGGAATCCTCCGTGCCGCTCAGGCAGTGCGCGATGACGTTGTCCGAGGCCATGAGCAACTGGCGCATCGTGGATTTGTCTTTAATAATCCGGCCATAGTCCTCCACCGCCGACATCGCGCCGATGGGAGCGGCGTCCGTGAGCGCTGACAAGTAAGAGGCGCCGCCCACCTTGTCGAGCAAACCCGCTTTCTTCATTTCTTCGGAAAGGGTCACCACATCGATGACCCGTCCTCTTTCCGAGAGTGCGATCATTTTTTCAAAAGTGTAGCGATGGGCCTGCGAAAAAAAATCCTCGGGGATCAGAACCTCGGTGGCGTAATTGAGCGCGGTATTGTCGAGGAGGATCGAGCCCAACAGGGCGCGTTCCGCATCGGGGTTTTGGGGTATAGGCCGGTCGCTGGGGTTGGGAGTGGGCATGGGAATAGTTTTCAATTCTACACGAACTTCTGCGGTCTGAACGTTTGATCTTGGAGCGGCGGATTGTTCCGAAACTGCCGGACCCCAGGGCGGTGTAGAGCCGCCTCGGTACCCACTGTAACACTTCGGGCGCTTCACTCATCCGGCATCTACGGGAATGGCTGCGGAAATTCTGTGCAAAAGCCGGGAAAGTTGTGAAGAAGTCTCGCCTTCCTGTGGATATTCTCCGCGCCCCGGAGGGTGCGCATGGTCCGCCGATCAGGGCCAAGGGCGGAAGCGCGCACTTCATAACCTCGTGTGTTTTCATCAACATTCCCGCATTTTGAAGATAAGTCTTTTATTTTCATAAACATTCTCGCATACGAGGAAAGCAAGGCATTCTCGATATGTGTTTTCAATGACATTCAGGCTTTGCTCGTAGATTTGCTTCAATTCCCCTCTTTTGGGGGCCAAACCCGCCGCGTCGCGATAAGTCAATTCTTCCCAACAACATACAATTTTAGCCAAATCGCTCGAATTTCCTATAAGCACTTGTGTTTTCATATACATTCTCGCATATCGCGATATTTTCCCGAAGGCGAAGGCTCTCATCCAGGCGGGCCCAAAGCTCCCCTCGTAGTTTAGAAAGGGCGGCGAGGTGGCGCAATGCCCGCTCTCCGGCCCTGCGGCTTTTCCGTTGTTCCCCTGCGGTCCTCTCCCCCGTGTGGCAATGCCGCCACAGCGACGGCACGCGGTGCGGGCGGAGATTGGGGGAGGGGTCATTGGGCGCCGGAGATTCCCGAAAACATCCCGTCAGCAAAGGGCAATTTCCGGTAAATTGTGCCTCAAAGTCCAAAATGATCAGCAGGAAAGGCTTCATTTTCGACAAAATGCCCGTAATGGATTCAGACATTTTGTCTATCGACCCTTTGTTTTCATAGAGTCTTCCGGGTCGATCTTCATTTTTAACGTCTCTTAGGGGGTGGTGGTGGCCCACAAGGGACTTCTTGTTGGTTTAAGGTGTGGCGGAATCGCCACGCGGGGCGGCATCTGGAGTCTTTCACGTGCGACAGGGGCCGGGACTTCTCGTCCCCGGCGCCATCTCCTACCTTAACTATACCCACAAATCTAGCCTTTTGTCAAGGAAAAATTGAGCCTACATCCCCCCTGGACCCCCCGACGGCCTGCTTCCTTCATGGTTCTGGCGTATAAAATCCCTACGCCCTGGTGGAAGGGGCACGGTGGGCATTGGTTTTCATGGATTTTGGGGAAAGGCCGCAAAGGAGCGCAGAATGCGCGCGCCATGGAGCGCCAGGCGGATGCCTATGCCCTCCGCGCCATCGCTTCCCGCGAACCCTTCATCACCAGCATGGAAAAGCTGGCGGAATTGAACCTTGCGGAACGCCAGCCCCACCCGTGGATTGAATTCATTTTTCACAGCCACCCCTCCATCCAAAAACGCATTGCGTTCGCGCAGAAATTCCCAGCCTGACTCGGGCGACTGGCCCCGGGCTTAGAAGGCGAGATGCGGGCAATTGAGTTCAGCGGCGGGCAGGTGTATGTTATTGGACAGGGCTCCGATTGATTGTCGAGATTCTGGTTGATACCTTCCGGGGGGACCGCGCGATGACTCTTCATCGATCACTTTTCCTGTGTTTACTGGGTTTGGGGTTAGGGCTTGCCGCCGCACCGGCTTTCGCCCAAAAGAGCGACGCCGAAGAACTGATAAGAGAGGGCGACGCGGCGTTCAACCAGGGATTCGAGTCCGACAAGAACGATGTGGTGCAGAACGAGATCGCGATCGACCGGTTCGAATTCGCGGTGGCGGCCGACCCGCAATCTCTGACCGCGCGCCTGCGCCTGGCTTATGTCTATCTCGAAGATTGGACAACGGGGTTTGAACACAAGAGGGAGCGGTCGGCTTTCCTGCGCAAGACCTACCAGGACGCCTTGGCCAGCGACCCCGGCAATACCGCGCTGCTTTGGGATCTGGCGGTAGTGGAGTTCCAAACCTCGCAATTCGACGATTCTCGGAAGTGGATGCGGAAATTATTGGTGGCGGACCCGTCCTCCCTCAAGGGCCACCGCGGGCTGGCCATAATTGCCGTGGTCCAGTCTGAGTTGCCGTTGCGTACCGCCCGCGTGGCTGCCGGGTTCGAATATAACCAACCTGACCCCCTTCCCGACGCTGCCGTGCGCGCACAACTTCGGAAAAAGTATCTGGCCGGGATTGACGAAGGGATCGCCGCCGCGCGCGCAGCGTTAGTCCTCAAAGCCGATGACATCGATTCGCTGGAGGCACTGCAATTGCTGCTGACCCAGAAGAGCACGCTGTCGGATGCGGCCCAGGCGAGCCTGATCAGCGACGAAATCGCCACTCTCAAACAGTCGATCGAGGCGGCGCGGGCTGCCGGGGGACCGGAAAGCAGCTCCCGGGCCGAAGAACGGAAACTGCGGCCCGGCCAGCCGCCGCCGCCGGTCGAGGAATCCGCGATGCTTCTCCCCCCACCCCCTCCTCCCCCGCCCCCGCCCTCCGCCAAGCCTGTCGAAGAGCCACCCTACAAGGACATGGACCCCGATGAAATCTTGATCGAAACCCGGGACATTCCGGCGGCCGTGCATCCTCATCGGGCCCTGGTGCTGCGGCTGTGGATGGACAAGCCGAATAAGCATGAGCGCGGCCCGCTGACCGCGCAAAACCCGTACGCGTGCTACGAAAAGTCGTTGGGCAGCTATTATGAGGGAAAGGTCCAACTATCGCTGGCGGATACGCAGACGAAGAGATTTATCAACACCATCGATTTGGAGTTCCCGGGCCAGGTGGGGACGGGCGAATACGATTTCAAGCTGCCCTATCGAATTGCGCCCGGTCCGTATCACGTCGCGGAAAAATTAGTGGCGGGGGAGGGGAAACCCGAGTTCTTGCACCTGGAGGATTACAACGGCGACGGCCAGGCGCTGGAGGCGGCCTTCTTCCAAGCCCAGGATTGCGTCGAGACGTTGGCAACCTTGGTGGGCTATAGTCCCAAACAGGACAAGGTAATCCAGTACCGCTTCATTCTGGAGAAGGACCCGGCGAGCGGCGGCGGCTATGTGAATACCTACTGGGTGGGGAACCTGCTTTCCGAAAAGCCGGATCAACCCGGACATTGGAAGTATGCGATCGATCACCGCGCGATGGGCGGGGGGATGGAACAGTTCGAAATTCGATATGACCCGGCGGGGGAAATCTTCCGGGGGACGGTGGCGGGGAAGTAACGATCAATCGAAGGAGGCAAGCTTAATTCTACGTCCGCGATGTTCAGGAATATCACCCTCCAAGCATGTTCTTCCTATATTAAAAGGTAATGGCGGTTTGCTATAGTGTAGCTTGAGGGGTTGACCTGTTCTCAACTCGCAGCAAGGGGTGGAGAAGTTCACCCGAGTTTCCTTGGAGGATAGCTATGGCCACACCGCCAACCCCGACCGCCCCGCCCCCGCCGGCTCCGGAGGTTGCCGCGGCACAGATGCTTTCCCTACCGGTCATCCTGGCAACCATGCTGCGAGCCGGCAGTCAGGTGAGCGACTTGATCTTTTCGCCTAGCCGTCTGCCGCAGGTTGAACTGAGCGGACAACTGGTACCCGTAAAAATTCAGGGAATGCCGCCGCTGCGTCCGGAAGATACCGCGAACTTTGCCGCCCACTTGATCGGGACCAACAAGGTGGCGATGGAGAAATTCCGCTCGGATGGCTCCTGCGACATTTCTTACAGCCTCCCGCGCCAGGCGCGCTTCCGGGTGAATATTTTTACTCAACGGGGCACGTGCGCCATTGTGATGCGCGTCATCCCGAATATTATTCCCAGTTTTTCGAGCCTAAACCTGCCGCCGCAATTAATGGAGATTGTGGGTTTGAAGAATGGCATCGTCCTGGTGACGGGTCCGACGGGCTCGGGGAAATCCTCGACCCTGGCCGCCCTGATTGACAAGATCAACGAGGAGAAGGCTTGCCACATCCTCACCATCGAAGACCCTATCGAGTTCCTGCATCTTCACAAGAAGTCCACCATCCATCAACGCGAGTTGCATAGCGACACGCCCTCGTTCGCGAAGGCGCTGCGGGCGGCGCTGCGGCAGGCGCCCAAGGTGATTCTGGTGGGGGAGATGCGCGATAAGGAGACCATTGAGATTGCCATGGAGGCCGCCGAAACCGGCCACCTGGTTTTCTCCACTCTTCACACCATTGACGCCTCCAAGACGGTGGAACGCATCTGCGGCGTTTTCCCCATCGGCGAGCAGGCGACCATTCGCAACCGTTTCTCGAAGTCTTTCCGCTTCATCATTTCGCAGCGGCTGTTGCCGCGCACCGGCTCGAGCGGGCGCGTGGCCGCCTTCGAAATCCTCAAATCCACATTGCGCACTCGCGAGTATCTCGAAAGGGGCGAAGGAGAAGGCAAAACCCTGATTGACGCGATGCGGGACGGGAACCTGGAAGGCATGCAGCATTTTGACGGCGAAATCGAGAAGCTCATCCGCAGCCGTGCCGTGGACATGGAAACCGGCTGTGCCTATGCCACCAACCCAGGCAACTTACGCCTGGAGTTGTCAGACTTTGCGGAATAACTCCCCAAAGTGGGAACCGTCATGACGGCGGAAAAAACCAAGAGGGCTTTCGGCTGGCGTGTCTACGGCCTGGGCGTGATGGCGATGGGCACGGCCTGCCTGGTGTTTAGGGACTTCGACCCGGGGCAGCCGGCGCCCGATAACCTTCCCGCTCGCACCGCCCTGGCCATTGCCGCCGGGGCGTTGATGGTCGTGGCGGCCGCGGCCGTCGAGTGGCGCCGCACCGTGGCCTGGGGCGCCGCGGCGCTTACCGTCTACTACGTGCTCTTTGTCGTGATTCTGATGAACGGCCGCCTGCTGCTCACCGATTACGCCGTATACGTCACCTACGAAAACCTCGTCATGCAGCTCGCCATCGCCACGGGCGGGCTGATCGTTTACGCCGGCACCGCCAGGATCGATGCAGGGCTGGCCGCGCGCCTTACCCGCCTGGGCCGACGGGCGTTTGGGGTTTGTGCACTGGTCTTCGGCGGAGCGCACTTTGTCTATATGAACCTCACCGCCCCACTCGTCCCCAAATGGCTGCCGCCTTCGCCAGAGTTCTGGGGTTACGCCACCGGGGTTGGCTTCGTTGCGGCGGGCGTTGCCCTCCTCACCGGCGTGCGGGCGCGCCTTGCCGCCATCCTGCTGACCGCCATGCTCGCCTCCTTCGCCCTGCTGGTGCACTTGCCGACCCTCCTGGCCGATCACTCGAGTCACTGGAACTGGACCGAGGGCGCCGTGAATCTCGCCGTGACGGGCGCCGCCTGGGTGGTGGCGGACTCGCTGGCGCCGCCGGCGCGCTAGCCCCAATACTGTTCATTTAAGCTGCCCCATAGCAAATTTGACCCCCTCACCCTCTGACCCCTCTGTCGCCGCGGCGATCGAGGGGAGCAGTAGGTTGAGTTGAATCTCAAGCCCTCGCCCCCTTGGGGGAGAGGGTGGACCGCAACCGGCGTTTTCATCAGCCGGGGCGGGCCGGGTGTGGGGGTCAATCCCTCAAACCACCTAATTGAACCGTATTGGGGCTAGGGAAGAACGGTGTCAGCGGCGTAGCGCAGACTTTGTGCCGTTCAAAGTCTGCGGCTCTTAACATGAAAGGCTGGCGCAGAGCGAGCTCAGCTCTGCGACCCACCTTCCGCTGAGCATCTGCCAATAAAGTTGTCATGCCCATCTTTGGACGCCATTACGAGCGTGGACAATTGCCGTTCATCACGACGAGCACCTATCGCCGCCCTCGCCCCTTTACCTGCCAGCGATTCTGCTGGACCTTTATCGAGGTTCTGCGCCAGCCGGCCCGTGGATTGAGTTCATATTCCCCAGTCACCCCTCCATACTAAAATGCATCGCGTTTGCACAGAAGTTTTCGGGCTGACTCGGTTTTTCGCCACGCACGCCGCGCCTTGCAAATGAAACCGATACCGGCTATTCGGCTGACAATTGCGTTCAGCGGCGGGCGGGAGTAAGTTATGGGCGGGGCATGGAGAATTGGGAGAAGGTCTGACGGAGGGTCTATGGGCGCGGGCAACTGCGATCTGAAGAGGCAACGGCTTATTTTGGCCGCCTGCCTTTGGATGGGCGCACTCGCCATTGCTTCCGCGCAAACGCTGGAGGTCAATCCCCCTCGAGTGCTGGCCGATGAAACCGCCGTGATCCGCGCCGGGGGATGCCAGCCGAGCGAGCACCTTTCCGTCCAGGCTGAATTGGTGGATGGAGGGGGCAACTCCTGGTCCTCGCAGGCGGAGTTTGTTGCCGACGCTCAAGGGACGATCGACACCTCCCAGCAAGCCCCCTCAAAAGGCTCTTACGAAGGAATTTCGGCGATGGGTCTCATCTGGTCAATGAAGCCGGAGGCCAAACATGTGGCATCGTATCAAGCGCCGCCGGAACTGGGCACGCAAATCATCAAATTCTCGTTGATGAGAATTGGGCAGGCTGTAGCGAGCGCCCAGATGGAACAACTGGGAGTCGCCGAGGGAGTGCGGCAGATCAAAGTCGAGGGAAAACTTCACGGCGTGCTCTTCCTGCCCAATACCCAAGAACGTCAACCGGGCGTGCTGGTGGTGGGAGGATCGGAGGGAGGCATGCCCACCCACAAGGCGGCCTGGTTGGCCTCTCGGGGCTACGTGGCGCTGGCGCTCGCCTACTTCCGCTATGACGGCCTGCCGGGCCAACTGGAAGGCATCCCTCTGGAGTACTTCGGACAGGCGCTCGCCTGGATGATCGAGCGGCCGGAAATCCTCGCCGATCGCATAGCCGTGGTGGGAACGTCGCGCGGCGGCGAACTGGCGCTTCAGTTGGGGTCCATGTACCCGCAGATCAAGGCGGTGGTGGCGTATGTCCCGGCCAACGTGCGTTATCCGGGCTGCTGTGGCGACATTCGGGTCCCCGCCTGGACCTGGCAGGGGCGACCGCTGGCGTTCGTCAACCCGCGAGTCCCGCTGGGGAATTTGCCTGCCACCATCGCCGTGGAGCATGCGCACGGCCCGATTCTTCTCATCTCAGGTGAGGATGATGGAGTGTGGGAGTCAAGCCGGATGGCGAATGCCGTCGCCTACCGCCTGAAACAAGCTCATTTCCCCTATCCCTGCGAACATTTGAAGTACCCTCACGCGGGCCACCGGGCGGGCCGGCCGGAAATCGTTCCCGCGTGGCACGGCGCCGTCACCAATCCCACCTCGGGAAGAGAGGAAAATCTAGGGGGGAACGCGCCCGGGGACGCGCAATCCTCACTCGACGCCATTCCCAAAGTGCTGGAGTTTTTGCGCGCCAGCTTGGCGGAACAGGGTTCCGAAAAATAACCGTACCGCAGGCCTCCGCCCTTGCGGCCTGCGGCTCTTCACGTCCAATCTGAGCGAGTGTGGCAGTTTTCATGAACCGCCCGTAATCCCCCCACGCAGACGTTCGATTTGCTGTAAATGCCAGGGAAGAGCCGCGGACCCCGCAACGGCAGTCCGCGCTACGTCTGCTCCAACCCCGGAGCCAAAATGGAAATCCTGGTTAACTGTGATGGATTGGGGTTTCTTGTAAAAAAAGGGGTTGACACAGCTTCTGTGTCTAGCGTATACATACGCTAGACACTTTATGATGCTCACCATACAGACCGAAGATGCACGCTCCATCTACCAGCAGGTAGCCGACGGGATCAAAGAACTCATCGCGCGGGGAGAACTGACCGAAGGAGCGCCGCTGCCGCCGGTCCGGCAATTGGCAGCGGACCTCGGCGTCAATCTCAACACCATTGCCACCGCCTATCGCGAGTTGCAGAAAGACGGATTGATCACCGTAAAACCTGGAGCGGGTTCGGTGGTTGCATCGCGCACCACCACCCGCCGGAGCGAGGTAGAGCTTTTGTCACCGCTGCGAACCGCCCTCACTCAGATGGTACTGGCAGGTTGGCCGCCGAGCCGGATTCTGGAAGCCGTCGCAAGCGAACTGCGCACGGTCGCGGGGAAAGGCAAATAAATGCTGAATCACTTTTTTGTCACCTTCACTCTCATTTTTTACGGATTCTCCTGGCTTACCCGCATCCAAGGCTGTATTCGCCGCGCTCGCCAACCGCTGCTCCGCGGACCGGAGTGGTTCTTTGACGTCCACGTGCCACCCGGCTTCTACACAGGCGTGGGTAAGAGGCTTCGCCATCAGTACATGCTGCGGATGCTGATTCCCGTCGCTTTCGAAATTCTGATCGCCGCGACGATCCTTATCTTCGACCACCTGATCTATCTCTACTGGCTGGTGGCCGGCATGATCACGCTAATCCACATCAACCACGTGTACTCGGTCGATCTGGCAGAGCGGCAGGCGCGCCCCTATGCGCTCCCCGAGGCCGAGCAACCCATGGTCTTCATGGCTTCCACCCTCAAGCCGCGACGCCTGCGCGATTACTCCAGCCGCGCCGTGGAGTGGACGCTCGCGCTCGCCACGGCGGCTGGTCTGGCTCTTCTGGTGCGCTTCTACTTCGCTGCGCCCCAACACCACAACCTGAAGCTCGTCTTCTGGGTGCCTGCCTTCTACCTCTATTTACAGCTTGGCATCTTATTCGTGAAGCAGATCATTGTAAGATGGCGTTCACCCGTACCCCGCCAGGATGTGGCCGAACATATCGAGGCACGCGAGCAGACCCGCGTGTACTACCTGAAGATGTGCGACTTCAGCCGCGCCTTCTTGACGGCGCCCATCCTGTTCTGGCCGATCCTGTTGAATGCGCCGCTGGACCGCAAGCTGGTCTATGTGAAGGTTTATACGATTGCTTGCCTGGTGCTGTCCGTGGTCGTGACCGTTCTGATCGAAATCAAGCGCAAGCAACTAACCAGGCTCGTGGCGCGGGCGCGTCCCGCCAGACTTCCGGACCTGCTCCATCAGTCGGAGTTGGCTCGATGGCCGGTGTGCTACCAGCCTTCCGCGCCGCTGCTGGTCTTGAAGGGCGCACGCGGATACTCGCTGAATCTGGCAAATCAGCTCACCCACCTCGGCGCAGCCTACCTGGCCGGCGAGGCTGTCCTGATTGCCCTGATGCGATGGCACTAACCCGGAATTCTCAAAATCATCGGAAAGGAGATAAGCCGGGTAGCGCTGAGTTGGACGCCGTTGGCCCTACCCTGCCATTTTTAAATTGGTAATAGTATGTTGATGATGTTATGAAAAATGAAAGTCGCAGAGTAGCTCCAAAAGGCGGAACAACTCTGCATTGCAAGCTCATAATTTCTTGCTTTTTTAGCAAACATTTTACGGATTACGAGACCCCTCATCCGGCCTCGTCCCTCGGCCACCTTCTCCCCAAGGGAGAAGGAAATGTATTTCCTACCCTCTCCCGTGGGGAGAGGGTGGCGGCCATGCGCCGCCGGGTGAGGGGTCAGTTCCCCCATTTTGGTTGCGGCTCCGCCGCGCTGGGCTACCCCCCTGTGAGAGGCCATCATGAATTCCCGTTGGATGCCCGGTAGAGGACCTGCCGTATTGCTACTGCTGCTGAGTTCCGGGTTGTCGCCAGTCGCGTTTTGGCAATCCTGGGCGCAGGAGGCAATGCCAGATTTTGAGCCCACGCTCCGCCTGGAGAAAACCCTGTACGTGCTGGGGGAACAAGTGCGCTTCTGGGTCGGCATCCGTGCGGTGGACCACCGCCCCGTCCCTGAGAAGGTCGTGGATAGTCCCTGCACTCTTTTTGTGACCAAACCCGACGGCTCCACTGAGACTCGTTCTGTCGGCCCGCCATTAGATCGAATCCTGGGAGCTGGCTACGAAGGTGGGATGGGGCTTGGCGACACAATTCAGCGAGGAAAGTATGTGCTGGTCTGGGAGTGTTCAAAGCAAAAGACCAAGCCCGTTGAGTTGACTGTGGAAGAGAACGAAATCTTCCAACAGGTGCACGCGGAATTCCGGTTTGAGCGCACGGGGACCGTCAAAATGGGATCATCCGTACCCGTGGTCCTGAGCGTCAACAATAATTCGCCCTATGTCATCCGCTTTCCCGAAAGGGGAGTGATGGGCGCAGAGATCAGCGTGGGAGCGATCCGTGAAAGTCCCTCCTCCTACACGATGACGTTCTACCCCGCGGATAAGCTGAGCCACTCCGATACTGCGCCGGCGACGTACACCTGGGATGCCACCTCATGGTTCCCCACTGTTGTTGTGAAACCCGGAGAGCACTTCGAGCAGAAGTTCTTATTTGAAGATGCGTACTCGTTTGATCGGCCGGGAAAGTACAAAGTGATGTTCTCCACGGTCCTGGAGGTTCTCGTAGGGGAAAAGAGTGGCCGGTTTGCGCAAATGTGCCCGATCAGGTTTCCCGCTTCGTCTGTGGAGCAGTTGATAGTCGTCAAGTAACTATTCCCAGTGGGCTCGATGATCCACCACTCGCCGGTTGTTCAGAGTTGCCGCCTCAGCAGAACACCCAAAAATCTATAGAACCCGATATAGCGGGGTAGCAGAGTTGGGCGTAGTTTGCCCTACTCTTGGGTTTTTAAATTGGTAATAGTATTTTGAGGATGTTATGAAGAGATGAACGCCGCAGAGTAGTTCCAAAAGGCGGAACAACTCTGCATTGCAAGCTCATAATTTCTTGCTTTCTTAGCAAACATTTTACGGATTACGAGACCCCTCATCCGGCCTCGTCCCTCGGCCACCTTCTCCGCAAGGGAGAAGGGGGAGGATTCCTTACCCTCTCCCGTGGGGAGAGGGTGGCGGCCATGCGCCGCCGGGTGAGGGGTCAGCTCACCGTTTTTGGTTGCGGCCCCGCCGCCCTGCAATGCAATACCGTAAATGTTTGTTTTTTAGCAAACAATTTGCATGTCTCGTAGGGGCACCCCTCGTGGGTGCCCTCCAACATGGGCACCCACGAGGGGTGCCCCTACGAGACGCGTTGGTTGCGGCTCCGCCGCGCTGCGCTACCCGCTCCAAAACCCGCGGGCTGGCTGGCGCTGGGTGAAACCCTGCGACGCTGGCATGGACAGGCATCGATTGACCGACTCGCAGAGCGTTGCGCCAGCCTGCCATGAGCCCCAAGGGGTCGAAATAACGGCGCCCTATAAGCGCTAACCTGTGTTTCCCCCTCGACCAACGCGCCTTGTGAAGGGTCCGCGGGCAGGCCCGTAGGGCCGTAAGATTGTGGCCCACGGCGTGAGCCGTGGGTCGATCCCCGCCGATGGCCACGAGCCCCGTAGGGGGCGAAAGATTCCTTTCTGTCGCCCCCTATGGGGCTCGCTTCTTGCCGCGCTCTCATTTCCCATGGCTTTCGCCATGGGCCACAATCTGACGCCGCGATGCGGCTCGGGGGGCGGTGCCGACCGCACAAAAAGTTCCACCGCACAGAAGGTTCCAGGTACGCCTTTTCCAGCCCGTCAAGCAGTCGTAGCGCTGACCTTGAGGTCAGCATGTGCCGACCTCAAGGTCGGCGCTACACCGACGTGCCGTGGCCATCCTGGCCGTGAATGGACACGGGCAAGATGCCCGTGGCACATCCCCCCGCGCGGCCCACACTCCCCCGCATCGTTATCGGCGGTTGGCGCCGGGACGATGAAGGAATTTGTAGGGCCGAACGGCGTTCGTTGCAATGTAGGGCCGAACAGGGTTCGGCCCTGTATCGGCGTGCCATGCCCGTTTTGACCCATGCCCCTTCACGGGCGGGACGCCCGTGCCACTTCGGCTGCACGGCCGCTTCGGTCAGGCCTGCACATAGACAGGAGTGCGTGTGGTAAATCGCCAGACGTCATCATAAGATTCCCCGGCAGCCCTCAAGGCATGCTCCCCCCGCCGCGCGGCACACACTCCCCCGCATCGTTATCGGCGGTTGGCACCGGGACGATGAGCGGATTTGGGGGGCCGAAGAGCCGTTGGCCCGGGTCAGGCGCTGCTCGCGCTTGTCCATCAAATTAGTTTTTTACAGCCGCATGCGGAGATGATTGCGATTCCGCCCGATCACAAGGTGGTGGACGTGACGCCTCCCGAAACGGAATCGGCAAATCGTGTGAGGGTCGTGGAATAGAGGGGCGACTGGCCGGGGAGAAAGGGGAGGGGTGACAAACTGTACCAATCCTCCGCCTCCGTGGTCCCCACGGACAATTTGTCAGGCAATCCGGGTCAATGCCCTGCACGGCCTTTCTTGCCGGATGTATAGGAATCTTCCCGATATCCAGCTTGGATTCCCGCAGGTCAGGCATAAAGACGCGAAAAAAAATTATTTTCTACCGCGGTTCCTCCCAGGAGCGGCAGATGCGCTCCAGGGTGTCGATCATGTTTTCCACTTGCTCGGGGTCGGGGGGGCGTCCGGCATGCACGGCGGCGTTGCGGATTCTCCAGGCTTTATCGAGTTGGGCCTTGTCTTCAAGTGAGATGTAGCCATCCTCGGCGAGGCGATCGAAAAGGATTTCAATGGCGCCGCGGACGTTGAGGTTCATGCCGCCGCAAAGTTCACGTGCGGCCACACGCAGAAGGCGCTCGTATTCTTCTCCGGCGATTTTACCGGCCAGTTTGGGTTCTTCCTCCACCAGAATGCGCGCCAGTTCCAGCGGCCCGTAGTTGCGCAGGAAGGGCCGCAGCACCTGGGCCACGCGGCGGCGCTGAATCCACACGTCGGCATCGAACTCCGCGTGCGAGGTGGAAATCTCGCTGGCGTGCGTTTCCCCCGCGACCAGTTCGTGGTACGCCCACAACGCCGTCTCCGTATCGGCCACCGATTCCAGGCGGAAGTGCTCCTTCCAGGAGCGCAGCTCTTCGCAATAGGCCAAATAGAGATCAATGGTGCGCGGCCGGTGCACCTGAAGAAGATTCATGATAGGCGTGGAAAAAACGCCGTAGCGGTCGGGATGGGCAAAACGCAGGATGAGGGAAACCATCCCGATGCTGTGCAGCACTTCCAACGCGCGCCGCACCAGTTCACGCGGGTCGGCGGGCAGCGGACCCAGCACCAGCCGCGCCTTCTTCAAAACCTGGTCCAGCTCCTTTTCGTTGGGCTTGGGCCAGTAACGCCCAAAGGGAGTGGCGGCAGGATCGAAAATATTCAGGACGTCCTTGGCCGCCAGCCACCGGTTGCCCGTGCAAAGGGGCTCAAACTTCTTTTCCAGCGCGCGGAAGGAATAAGTGCGCCCGAACTTCTGTCTGCACACCTCCGGAAATCGATCGAGATAGAACTTGAGATCAAAGCCAGCCATGCGAGCCTCTGCGTGAAGATATCATGGAATCGGGCCATCGGACCATCGGGTCATCGGGCCCACGCCCGCCGAAGGGCCCACCTCCTCACCGTACAGCGCGGCGCTTCGGCCCGCAGGCGGGCCATTGAATCATCAGATTATTTTCGACATAATTCAACCTTCAGCATTCAGCATTCAGAATTTTCCGACGCAGGAAAAAGCCATGTCCGAACCCATCACGATTTCTGCCAAGAACCTGGGCGGGGTGGCCATGCCCGGCTTCTGCCCGCGCTGCTTCTGGATCACGGAGCACGCGGAGGGAATCCCCTACCAGATTTTCCCGGGGATCTTCAGTTCGATCGACGCCTACGGCAAGCGCCTGGTGCACGGATGGTTCGACCGCCACCAAAGCGCCCCTCCGTGGCTCAGCCCGCTCGGCAACGTCAAAGGGTACGTCAATCCCCCGCACTACTCGAAGTTCAGCATTCTCGACCGCGCGTCCAACGTCAATTTGCGCGGCACCCCCGACGGCATCCTGGTGATGGGCGACGGCTCGCACCTGATTGTCGATTACAAAACCGCGAAGTTCACCGATCACCAGGATGCATTGTTCCCGATGTATCAGGTGCAGTTGAACGCCTACGCGGTGATTGGAGAGCAGAAGGGGCTCGCGCCGGTGTCTGGCCTGGCCCTGATTTATACGGAGCCGGTAACCGACCACGTCACGGCAGCGAAGGATGCCTACCAGAACCCGTCGGGGTTCCTGATGGAATTTAGCGCGCACATACGGTGGGTAGAGTTGGCCCCGGCCACCATTCCCCCGCTTCTCGCCAGAGTCCGGGAAATCTATGACTTGCGGCGCCCACCCCAGCCGCGCGCCGATTGCAAAGACTGCTCCCTGCTGCAAAGCCTCATTGACGTGGCGGGAGGGTGAAGGACCCCCCATTGGCCGAAATCGGCCACCAATCGGCTGAATTTGGGCAGGGTTATGCGCTCGGTGCCAAGGCGACGGGAAAGGCAACTTCTCCTAACTCACTGTCGTGCAGGCAGATAAACACATCTCGCGATTTTATGGTTTGGCCCACGGCTTGCCTATTACAGGCTGGACGCGGGTTTGGAGCAGTTAGTGGGCGTCCTAAGAGGGTGGGCCATGAAAAACCGATTCTTGCTGATCGCACTCGCAATTCTCTCAACGGGATTACTTGTCACATCCAACGTTCGCGCCGGGGACGATCCCGAATCCGGGCAGGTGGGTCAGCCCGAGGCACCGCCTTCGGCACCTTCGGAGGTGGGGCGCCTTAGCGTGGTTCAAGGGACCGTTTCAACCATGCACGGCGACGGCACCCAATGGGTGGTGGGTGTGGTGAACACACCGGTGGTTCCGGGTGACAAGGTAGCGACGGGGGATCGGTCGCGGGCGGAAGTCCAGCTTGACCCCGCCAACCTGCTGCGGCTCAATGAGCGCACGGAAGCGCAGGTGGCGGACTTGGAGCAGAACAAGATTCAACTGCAATTGGCCTCGGGCTTGGTGGATCTCAGCGTTCTTAACGGCACGCAGGCTGACTTGGAGCTTGACACGCCGAACATGGGCGTGCATCCGCTGGCCCCGGGGTTGTATCGCATTCAGGTGAATTCCCCCAGTGAAACCCTGCTGATCGTGGAGCAGGGCGAGGCGGAAGTTTTGACCAACGATGGCAGCACCAAAGTTGAGGCCGGCCAGATTATCCAGATCCACGGCACGGACCATCCCGAATACAAGATTGACCCCGCACCGGGCCGAGACGATTTTGACAAGTGGTCCATGGACCGCGACCAGCAGATTCAGGGCGCGCAGGCCTGGCAGCACACGGGTCCTGATTACACCGGATCGAGCGATCTGGATAGTTACGGCCAATGGAATGAAGTGCCGGACTACGGATGGTGTTGGACGCCCGAAGTGGACGCCGGGTGGGTGCCCTACAGCGCTGGTTCTTGGGGTTATGAACCCTACTGGGGATGGACCTGGATTTCCGCCGAGCCTTGGGGTTGGGCCCCTTATCACTACGGCCGTTGGTTTATGTACGGTGGCGCCTGGCGCTGGTGGCCGGCCCGGGGCTTCTATGGTGGTGGTGCCCGGTGGGCCCCCGCCTATGTCTCTTTCTTCGGGTTTGGGGGCCGGGGAATGGGCGTAGGGTTCGGGTTCGGATTTGGGTCGATTGGCTGGCTGGCGCTGGGTCCGCGTGACGTCTTCCACCCCTGGTACGGGGCAGGCCACGGCTTTGCCGCCATGGGCTTTAACGATATTCATGGCGCCGGCAATATCCGCGCAGGCGGGCCGCGCTTCGGCTCCAACCTGGAAACCATGGGGACCGATGCGCACGTGCGCAGCGCTCTGCGCAGCGTCTCGTCGCAGGAGTTTTCGAGCGGGCGCATGGGGCACTCCATGCCGGTGAGTGAAAACATGCTGCACAGCGCCAGCATGATCCGTGGTTCTCTGCCCGTGGGGCACACCCAGGCCAGCATGGGCCGCCCGGCCAGCAACTTCTCGGGCAATCGATCAATGACGGCCAGTGGCGAGCACTTCTTCTCCAGGAGTGGTTCGGAAAGTATGGGACGGGTCGGTGGGTCCACGGAAGCGTATGGGGCTCGGACAAACTCCATGGCTACCGGCCGCACGGAAGCGGGGAGCGCTCGAACCCCATCATACAACTGGCAACGGTATGCGACCCCCGGCCGGTCGCCGGCGTCGGGCAATAACTCCTCAGCCTATCAGGGGAGAACCGCCGGGAACAGTTGGCAGCGGTATGCGAGTCCCAACCCTTACAGCGGCGGACGGCAGAGCTACTACGGCCAGCAAGGGAGCTCGCGCGGATGGAACGGGGCGGCGCCTCGCTCCGGAGGTTCCTACTATGGCGGCGGTTCACGCCCTCCGCTTAACCTGAACCGGCCCATCATGAGCCCGCGCTCTAATAGCGGCAGCAGTTCGGGCAACGGCCGCACTCAATCCGCACCCAGGAACAGCGGTGGTGGCCATAGCTATTCCGCGCCCAGAGGCGGTGGTGGTGGTGGCGGTGGTGGTCACAGCGGCGGTGGCGGCGGCCACGGCGGGCGGCGTTAAGCTCTCCAAGTTAAGCTCACCTACAACAGGGGCGACGGCAGGCACCTCAACTCAACCAGCCGCCGCCCCTGCCTTCCTTTCAGGACCATCTGAAAAATTCGCGGCATGAACAGAGCCGCGCCAACGATCGTGGCGGGAGCTACTTTTTGACGAGTTCTACGCGCCGGTTTTGCGCGCGCCCCAACCCCGTATCGTTAGAAGCGACGGGTCGAGTGGCGCCATAGCCAACCGTCGAGAGACGTGAAGCGTCAATGCCTGCGGCCACCAGGTAGGCCTTAACGGAGACCGCGCGGCGTTCGGAGAGTTGCTGGTTGTGCTCGGGCGTGGAGGTGGCGTCGGTGTGGCCTTCCACCGTCAGCTTCCAGTCGGGCTTCGCCTTTAGCATGGCCACAATCTGATCGAGCGTGGTGTGGGACTCGTCGCGGATATGATCGGAGTCGGAATCGAAGTTGATGCCGTAAACGCGGACTTTGCCGGTCTGTTCCAAATCGCTCGTCATCTGCTGCTCAACGCCGCCCTTCCAATGTGGGCAAGTGCCTACCACATTACTTGTTTTGGTGCCGTCCCAGTTGTTTCCTGCCCCTGTATCGCCGGTGTGCCACCACAGTCCGAATAACTGCTTCCCTTCCCGCGAAAAAACCATGATCGCGGGCCCTTCCTGGGCCGTCTCATGCCAGGAAAGCTTCATAACGCGACCCTCAATACCTCCCGCGAGCATTCCATCGCTGTGTTCGTAGCAACCCACCACGGATGTTCCCTGCTGGCGGATGTGCATATCCCCAAAATTGGTGTGGTAGGTGCCGCTGATGTCCGGGAAGGGGCTCGTGCTCAGTCGTTTGCCGCGTGCCCGGAATTCCATCAACTCCAGATAGTCCGAATCGCCATGATTATTATGGAAGGTCAGACGCACCCAGCGCCCCGGTACCGCTGCTTGGACGGGAAAGACCTGGCCGTCCGCGTGATCTTTCAAAGAAACGTCGGCAATCTTCATGAAGCCAGCTTGCATGCTGGTGTCCGACATTTCCACGGTGATGTCCTTGGCGCTCCTCCCGGGATTTTCGGTGTGTGCCGTGTCGAATTCCAGGGTTGTTAAGATGGTCCGATCCGGTAGCTCAATCACGACCGTCTGGTTACTGATAATCCCCTTGGGGGTCGCCCATCCGGTGTCGGAGAGTTCGTCCAGCATCCAGAAGGCCGCCCATCCATCGCTGTACTCCTGGGGCTTCTGTACGATCAATGCGCCGGAGGAAAACGCCACCAGGTCTGGCTCACTCGAGACCGTTCCTTTGCCTGAGTCGCCAGGGTTGATGGGGAGAGCAGCGGCCGAGGGGGGTGTGGCCGCCCATGCGTTCCCCGCCGGGGTCAACGGCATTAGACCGCCGGGGTCAACTCGTCCAGCCGTGAGGCTGGTGATGGAATTGCCCTTCTTGCCGGACTCCGATCCAAATCCCACCAGCAAAACTAGAAACGCCACAATGGCTAGTCGCATTGAAGCCTCCGTTGTATAGCGTAATTATTGGAGAAATCAGTGGGAGAATACTATCACAAATGGCTGTGGGTGCCACCGAAGGGGGATGTGGATGCTGGCGTCATTTGTCATCGGCGTGCCCTCCCCAAAGTTGCCATTTCTGATGCATTCCGAAGTTGATGCGCTATACTCCTTACGCCCCCAAGCGCTAAGAGAGATACGAGAGGAATCCCTATGCCTTGCCTGATCACGCTTCTGGTTTTGATCTTTCCCCGCATCGTCCTGGTGTGCGTATTCCTCTTCTCGCATTACCTGGAGCGCGCCTACCACGGGCTGCTCCTGCCTTTCCTGGGCTTCATCTTTCTGCCCGTTACCACCTTGACTTACGCGTGGCTGATGAATACCGGACGGCCCATCCAGGGCGTTAATCTGGTGATTTTGATTGTCGCTGTGGTGATCGATGTAGGCGGCCTCGGCCGCGGCGAACATCATCGGCGCAACCGGAGGTAGCGCCGTACTGCAACCCTGGACGAGCCTAAACAAAACCAGAGCAAGCGCCAAACGTGCAGCTCCTTACTTTTGCCTTTGGCCTTTTGCACTTTGCCTTTTGACTTGCTCTTGCCATCCGCAGGACTCGAGGCACCTGACACCTCCCCACAGGTGGAGTAGAATAGAAACATGGCCTCTCGAATCAAGCTACTCGCTGAAACCACGGCCGCGGTGGAGGAGATTGCGCAAATCCTGCGTGCCGAGCATGGCGACCCTTTTCATATTTTAGGAATCCACCTGGTCGAGGTGCAGGGCCGGCCGGCGGTAGCCATTCGCGCTTACCTGCCCCGGACTCGTGACGCCTGGGTGGTGCGCGGACCGGGGGCGGTCGACGTTATACCGCTCCAGCGTATCCACGCGGACGGCTTTTTCGAAGCGGTCTTCCCGGGCGAGCAGGCGCTGTTCCCCTATCGCCTGCGCACCGATCCTGCCGGGCAAAACGATTTTGAGGATCCTTACCGCTTCCCACCCGTCCTTACGGATTTCGACCTGCACTTGCTGGCGGAAGGCACGCATTACAAAACCTATGAAAAGCTGGGCGCGCATTTAACCGAAATCGGCGGCGTGCGCGGCGTTTCATTCGCGGTGTGGGCCCCCAACGCCAAGCGGGTGAGCGTGGTGGGCAACTTCAACCAGTGGGACGGCCGGCGTCATCCTCTGCGCGTTCGGGGCGGCACAGGAGTATGGGAAATTTTCCTTCCCGGCTTGGGCGAAGGGGAAATATACAAATTCGAAATCAAGGGCCGGCAGAAAAACTACCTGGGACTGAAGACCGACCCCTACGGTTTCTATTCCGAGATGCGCCCCAGGACCGCCTCGATCATCTGCAACCTGGACCGCTACACCTGGAACGATCAGGCGTGGATGGCGGAGCGCCAGGCGCGCCAACACTTCCGCGCCCCGCTGGCCGTCTACGAAGTTCACCTGGGCTCGTGGCGGCGCTCGCCGAATGGGGAACATCCGGTCCTGAACTATCGTGAAATCGCCGGCCAATTGGCGGAGTACGTCGTGAAGATGGGTTTTACACACGTGGAATTGATGCCCGTTACCGAGTACCCGCTGGATGAGTCGTGGGGCTACCAGACCACCGGATATTTCGCCCCCACCAGCCGCTATGGCACGCCGGAAGATTTCATGTATTTCGTCGATTACCTGCACCAGCGCGGGATTGGCGTGATTCTGGACTGGGTGCCGGCGCATTTTCCTTCCGACGCGCATGGCTTGGCGTTCTTCGACGGCACGCACCTTTACGAGCACGAAGATCCGCGCCTGCGCGAGCATCCGGACTGGGGCACGCGCATCTTCAATTACGGCCGCAACGAGGTGCGCAGCTTCCTGTGGGCAAGCGCCCTGTTCTGGATGGAAAAATATCACATCGACGGCCTGCGTGTGGACGCGGTGGCCTCCATGCTCTACCTCGACTACTCGCGCAAGGCCGGCGAATGGGTGCCCAATGCCTTCGGCGGCAACGAAAACCTGGAGGCCATCAGCTTCCTGAAACGCTTCAACGAACTCACCAACCAGTATCACCCCGGCACCCTGACCATCGCCGAGGAATCCACTTCCTGGCCCATGGTCTCGCGGCCCACTTACGTCGGCGGCCTGGGTTTCAGCCTGAAATGGAACATGGGCTGGATGCACGACATGTTGCGCTATTTTTCCACTGACCCCATCTTCCGCCGCTACCACCACTCCGACCTGACGTTTTCCCTGCTCTATGCCTTCACGGAAAACTTTGTCCTGGTGCTCTCTCACGACGAGGTGGTGCACGGCAAGCGCTCGCTGCTGGCGAAAATGCCGGGGGATTATTGGCAGCAATTTGCCAACCTGCGGGCGCTCTACGCTTTTCTTTACGCCCACCCCGGGAAGAAAATGCTCTTTATGAGCGCGGAACTGGGCCAGTGGAATGAGTGGGACGCCGCCCGCAGCGTCGAATGGAATTTGCTCGACTATGAACCCCACCGCCAGATCCAGGGATTGGTGGAGCGGCTCAACCAACTGCACCGGGCGCAGGGGGCGCTCCACCAGGTGGATTTTGAGTACAACGGGTTCGAATGGATCGATTTCCAGGACGTCGACCACTCCGTCATCGCCTTCATCCGCAAGGGCCTCGCGCCCGGCGACCACCTGGTGGTGGTTTGCAACTTCACGCCGGAGCCCCATCCGGGCTATCGCGTGGGTGTGCCGGAGGCGTGTTTCTATCAGGAAATTCTGAATTCCGACGATGCTCAATTCGGCGGAAGCGGCATCACCAACGCCCCCGGCCGCCATGCCATCCCCCTGGTTTGGCAGAACCAACCCTGCTCGGTGGAAATTACCCTGCCACCTCTCGGCGTAGTCTATTTGAAGCCCCAAAGGTGAAGGCGGGGGGTGATCCCGCTCCGATGCGCCGCCGTAGTATAACGACTCCCCTCCCGGCCATTTGCCGGCCTTGATTTGTCCGCCCATGTGTGCCAATCTGCAATTCTTCATAAGCGAGCGGGAAAGGATGAGCGCCCCGAAGTTCGGCGAGGTCAACCGGCATAGTAGTCTTGAATTTCACCGGAAGAACTTTGGAAGGGAGGTTTAACATGCAACTTAGACCATGGCTGACTTCGCTAGTGGTCCTGCTGATCGCCACGGGGTGCGGCAATCAGAGCTCGAACCAGGGCAGGGCGGCGACGGGCGCGCCGAATGGAGGCGTGATGTGGCAAACCTACGAAGATCCCCTAGGAGCCTGTCGGAGATAGATTTTGATTGTAATCAAGTTTTTTGTGTATCGCTTTGTTTAGTATTGACATGCGCGTGTATGTGTGTAATATGAGGTTATGAGCAAAAAGTTTCGGAACTGCGATCTAAACCAAGCCTATCTGCTGCCTCCCTCCCTGCAAGATTGGCTGCCGGAAGGCCATCTGGCGCGGTTTGTGGCGGAGGTGGTGGAGGCCTTAGACCTGGCGGCGATTTACGCGACTTACGAAGCAGGCGATGGGCGGGGGCTGGCGGCGTACCATCCACGGATGATGGTGCGGATGCTGATTTACGGCTACTGCCGGGGGGTGGCGAGTTCGCGGCGGATCGAGCGGGCGACGTACGAGGACGTGGCGTTCCGGTATTTGGCGGCCGACCAGCATCCGGACCACGACACGATCGCGACGTTCCGGCAGGAACATTTGGTGCCCTTGGCACAGTTGTTCGTGCAGGTGTTGCAGTTGTGCCAGCGGGCGGGACTGGTGAAATTGGGGCACGTGGCGCTGGACGGGACGAAGATCAAGGCCAACGCCTCGAAGCACAAGGCGATGAGCTACGAGCGGATGGAGAAGGCGGAGAAGGAACTCGCCGCGGAGGTGCAATCGCTGCTGGCCGAGGCAGCACGGGTAGACGCGGAGGAAGATGGAAAATATGGGAAGGGTAAGCGGGGCGACGAACTGCCGAAAGAACTGGCGCGGCGGGAGAGCCGGTTAGAGAAGATTCGGGAGGCGAAGGCGGCGCTGGAACAAGAGGCAAAAGAGGGGGCGGAAAAGAAGGAGGCGGAGGTGGCGGCGCAATTAAAGGAGCGGGAGAAGCAGGAACGTGAACGGGGACGGAAGTTCGGGGGACGACCGCCGCAGTCGCCGGACCCGGAAGCGACGAAGCCGGAGCCCCAAGCGCAACGGAATTTTACCGACCCGGAATCGCGGATCATGAAGGACGGAGCGACGAAAGAGTTTGTGCAAGCCTATAACGCCCAGGCGGCGGTGGACAGCCACGCGCAAGTGATCGTGGGGGCGGCGGTGACGCAGGAAGCCAACGACAAGAAGCAGTTGGTCCCGATGCTGAATCAAGTGCATGTGCAGATGGGGCGCCCGCCGCAGCGCGCGACGGCGGACAACGGGTATTTCAGTGAGTCCAACATTACCGATGCCCAGTTGCAGGAGATCGATCTGTTCGTAGCGCCGGACGGGCAGAAGCACGGCGAGAAACCGCCCGCCACGACCGGGCCTCCGCCCTCCGGGGCCAGCGTGGCGGAGCAGATGCGGCACAAGCTGCGGACGGCGGAAGGACAGGCGGTTTATAAACTGCGCAAGGCGGTGGTGGAACCGGTTTTTGGGCAGATCAAAGAGGCTCGAGGGTTTCGGAGATTTCTGCTGCGCGGGCTGGGGAAAGTGCAGGCAGAATGGCAGATGATCTGCGCCACCCATAATCTACTGAAACTCTTCCGCTCCGGGTGGATTCCCCAGAGCACTTGAAAGCGCTGGCCCAAACTGCAGAGATCGTCTTCCCGGCAGCCCGGACAGTGCCTATGGCCAACATACGACCCTCGCAACCGAGAGTCGGTAAAGGTAAGATTTTAGAGCCTTATCTCCGACGGGCTCCTAGAGAAGGCGTTCACCCTGGAAGTTCCCAAGGGGTGGACGGTAAAGGGCGGGATGTTCCGACTGGGATACTCCGACCACCGGCTGATGGTGGACATGATATCTCCGGATCGAAAGATCAATATCCGCCTGGGGGATGTGGCGATTCCAACTTACTTCCTGCCTAACCAAAACCATCATGAAGGCGAGGTATATGATTTGGGATTGCAGGCGCAGGGAAGGGTGGCGAGATACCGCTCAGGGCAGGAATTTGCCAAGGGATACAGCCGGGTTCGCTTTGCCCCGGTGTGCCAGAACCTGACGCCGAAACCAGCCACCCTACCGCTGCTGGTGAAGCTGGACGCGCCCCAAGGGGTCGTGCAGGCTTCCGAAGGAGAAGCGAACTTTACCTGCGGGGACAGGACGGCCTACGTCTACGCCCAAACCGCGCTGTTCAAAGGGTTGTGGCAGGCGACCAGCCTGACAAGCTATCTCGCTCCCGAAGGGCGGGTGGCCGAGACTCGCGAGATCATCCTCCACTCCAGCAAATCGTTCCAGCTTAGCCCGGCCTGGATACAGAAGCAGAACCAGTTGGATCAGGAAGCCCTGGTGTACCAGCGCGAACGCCAGCAACGGCGCATGCAGGCCCTATCCGCGCAGGTGGCGCAATTCGAAAGCCAGATGCAGGGTATGCGGAATCAGGTGGCGGCGTTTGAGCGCGGACAGGCGCAACGGCAAAGTCAGTTCCAGCAGTGGGACAACATTATCTCGGGAATCACCCCCACTACCGATCCCTACGGCAACACCGTCAATGTGTTCAATGGGCCGAAGAGCCGTTACTGGTATAACCCGGGCACCGGAGAAGAGAGAAATGCCGATATTTCTCCGGGCCCTGGATGGGAGCCGCTGACGCCGCAACAGTAGCAGTTGATGCCGGATCCGGGGCCCTCCACAATCAGGCGCCCAGTGCCCGGCGGCTTTGGCCCTGAGCCCCCTTTTCGCCCGGCGAGGTGCAATGTGGATGATCACAACTTAAAGGATAACCGCCGAAGCACCCGCCTGCCCATTTCCATTCCGATCGTCATCACCGGCGTGGACGCCGAGGGAATTCAGTTTAGCGAAAGCGTTCGCACCCTCATAGTGAACAAGCACGGCGGAAAAATTCTGACCGCCCGCCATTTGGTGAGGGGCACGGAGGTGGAGATTGAAAACCGCGCCCTGGGCGTCGCGGCCAAGGCAACGGTTGCCTGGTTGAACGAAAAGCACCAAACCGGCGACCTGCATCACGTGGGGCTGCAACTGCTTGAAGCGCTGAATATTTGGGGAATCGCCTTTCCTCCCGATGACTGGCATTCCGAGATTGTGGACGAGGATCCGGCGGCGCCCGCCCCCTTGCCTGGCGGGGCGCAGGCCGGGGACGCTGGCAGGCGCGTCTCATCGCTCGCGGGCGAGGAGATCACGATTCAGCTCCTGAAGGAAATGCAGGACTCCGCGGACGCCCACGCCCGGGATTTCGAGGACCGGGTGAATCAGCTTATCCATCGCCTGGGTTCGGAATTGGAATTTGATCTGCGCGAGCGCGCCAGCTTGGCGAAACAACATGAATTGGGGGCGTTGGAAGAGGAGATGAAGGCTCTGAAGGAGAGCCTGCGCGCGTCGCGAGAGGAGATGCGCAAGCTCCAAGCCGGGATCGAAGAACTGAAATCCCATTTGCCCGCCGCCGGGAACCCGCCCCCCACTCCCCTCGTTGAGGCGCAACACCAGCTCGCCGCACTGGCAAACTCGGTCGTCGAAAGCATGAATCGCGCCGCCGAGGCCGGATTGCGCGAGTATAAGAGCATTCTCCAAGAGGAGAACCGGGAAAGTGCGGCACGTCGGCCCCGTGATGCGGAACCTATTCCTCCCTCGCCCCATGGCCCCTAAACCTATGCGCAAGGGTATGGCGAATCCCAATGATGAACGCTTTATGCGCCTGGCGCTGCGCGAGGCGGGGAGAGGCGCGCGCGAGGGAGAGGTCCCTGTAGGGGCGGTGCTGGCGCATAATGGCCGGGTGCTGGCGCGTGCCCACAACCGCCCCCTCCACCTGCACGACCCTTCCGCGCATGCGGAAATTCTGGTGCTGCGGCGTGCCGCGCGAAAGTTGCTCAACTACCGGCTGGAAGGCTGCGACCTGTATGTTACAATTGAGCCTTGCGCGATGTGTGCCGGCGCTATCGTGCACGCCCGATTGCGGCGCATTATCTTCGGCGCGCCCGACCGCAAAGCAGGCGCGTGCGGATCAGCCCTGCGGGTCATGAACCACCGCAAGCTGAATCACCGGGTCGAAGTAACCAAAGGCATCCTGGCCGCCGAATGCGCCGGGGTGATTCAGGAGTTTTTCCGGAAGCGGAGGAGTTAAGGACGAGGTATCAGGTACCAGGTGTCAGGGAAAAGCTCAAAACCAACACTTGGCATCGGGAACCTAGAACCTGACACCTGAAACCTGGCACCTGGTTTACGTCGGAGAGGTACCGAAGCGGTCATAACGGGGGCGCCTCGAAAGCGTCTTGCCTGCCAAAAGCGGGCACGTGGGTTCGAATCCCACCCTCTCCGCCAGCCTATCTTCAAGCGTCTCAGTTAGTTAGGAATGCCTTGTTTTTCGTGTACCTGTCGTGTCCCTTTCGTTTCTGGATTGCCAGGTAGAAGTAACTACCAGTGGCTGGCTTATTCCCCCTGACTACAAACCCAGGAGGAAAAGGTCAGGTACCTTTCCGCTTTGGACGACCCCGGCGCCGGAAAGTTGTAGCCATCTCTGTGGAAATGGGTATGGGCGCGGGGTTTACGGCGCACTCTATTAATCGCGTCCCGTGCACATCGCCCGCCGCCTTAGAGCGGTCATTTTCGGTTGGAGCCCGGCCATGACGCAGCCCAATCCGGCCAATGCCACCTCCGCCTCGTCGGGGGCCGGCGCGGTTCGGCTTCATCGCACCCTGGGGTTATGGAACTTGATCATCATCGGCATGGTTATTGTCCAACCCACGGCGCCCATGGGGATCTACGGGGTGATCAGCAACAAGGCGCGGGGACACGTCGTCACCGCCATTCTGATCGCCATGGTCGCCATGCTGTTCACGGCGATCAGCTATGGCCGCATGGCGCGCGTCTATCCCAGCGCGGGCTCGGCTTTCACTTATGTGGGCCAGGAGATCCACTCCTCCTTCGGCTACATCGTGGGCTGGGGCATGGTGATGGATTACCTCCTGAACCCGCTGATTTGCACGGCCTTTTGCGCCAAGGCGGCCATGAACATCCTTCCCGGCCTGCCTTACTATGCCTGGATTGTGATCTTTGCCTCCTTTTTTACGTGGATGAATCTGCGCGGCATCAAAACCTCCGCCCAGATGAATGAAGCGCTGTGCGCCGGCATGGTGATCGTCATCGCTCTGTTCCTCGCGAGCGTGACTCGCGCCCTCTGGCATGTTCACCATGATCCCGGATTCTTCCTCCGCCCCTTCTATCAGCCCGAGACCTTTCATCCCTCGAGCCTCTTCGCAGGCACCTCGGTGGCGGTGCTGACTTACATCGGCTTTGACGCCGTATCCACGCTGTCCGAGGAGGCGGAGAATCCCCGCCGCAACATCCTGCTGGCCACGGTTCTGGTCTGCCTGGTGGTCGGCTTATTGTCGGCGCTGGAAGTTTATGCGGCACAGCTTGTGTGGGGATCCAAACCCTTTCCCCTTGACCGGGTGGAGTCCGCCTTCGCCTTGATTGCCCGTCAGGCGGGCGGCGTGGTTCTTTTTCAGATCATCAACTTCACCCTGCTGGTGGCGAACATGGGTTCGGGCATGGGCGCGCAGCTTGCCGCCGGCCGCCTACTCTACGGAATGGGCCGCGGCAATGCGCTGCCCAAATCGTTCTTCGGGGCCATCGAGCCCAAGCGCCGCGTTCCGCGCAATAACATCCTGGCCGTGGGCCTCTTTGCGTTGCTGGGCGCAGGCGTCCTGGAATATTTCGCCAACCGCCTGGGCGGAGGCGCTTACGAAATTGGCGCCCAGGCGCTCAATTTCGGAGCGTTCATCGCTTTCATGGGCGTCAATGCCGCCGCCTTCGTTCACTACTGGCTGCGGGGAACAAACCGGACGCTAAGCCACCTGCTGGTGCCCGCCCTGGGCTTTCTCATCTGCGGCTTCATCTGGATTCATCTCAGCCATCCCGCGCTGGTGCTGGGAACCCTCTGGATGACCGCCGGGATTCTCTATGGAGCCGTCCGCACCCGCGGCTTCCGGGCGGAGTTGGTCAACTTCGACATTCCTCCCGAAGAAGCCTGATGGGGATTGAAGACGACAGGGCAATCATTCCACTCCCAACCTCCTGGAAGCCAAGGTGAATCGCGAGATGATCAAGATTTGCGGCGGGTAGTCTGTGTATGCGATTCCAGCAAATTCGGGCGCCGCAGCCTTTCACAAATCGCTCCGCCTTCCGCCATTCACCAGGTGATAACCGACAACAGGATTTCCAAGGCCGACCTGAACGAACTCACGGAGGCCGGAATCAAGGTCACCATCGCTTAACCGGTCCGCCGCCTTGGGAGGCCCGCCCATCCGGTGGCCGGCCAGATTTGCCGGTCGTTGTGCAGAATACGCGCTTTGATGGTGTGTCCGTTTTGGGCGCTGGGATCCTTGCGGATCGACCCGGCGATGGTCAGCCTGGCGTCGTCCGGTGCAACAAAGGTGCGGGATACATCAGCGTAGGCGCCTAGTCAATCCCGCTGATCACGCTGGTCATAATCAGCCCGCCATGATAAACGGGGTTGCGATAAAGGTTCTGCCAGTGGTGCACCACCAGGCGCGGGTCCTTGCCGATCAAATAAGGCTCAACCTCCTTCACCCCCGCCGCGCTGGTGAGGGCGCGTGATTCCAGATACGGCTCGCCCAGCCCCACGATGCCGACGTTGGTGTGAATTTTCAGGAAAAGCCATCGGGGGCTGACCAGAAAAGTTTCCAGCTTGGTAATCCTCGGTCATCTTTGCAAGACACTGGCCCCGCCGCGTGGTCGTTCAGATGCTCGACCTCCGCCCGCGCCAGCGCCGCCGCACCGAGGCCCACCACCGAATTTGTCAAAAGCGACCGGCGAGAAATCATATACCCTTCCCTACCTGCTAGGGTTGATTTCACTTTGGCATTTTGCACTTTGCATTTTGCCTTGCTTTTCCATCGGAGCGCCGCCTGGAATTAACATTCGCAGGAGTTCCTCACGGGATGGCATTGATCCGCTTGTACACGATCACCGCCGCTTCGCCGCGGTTCTTCAGAGTCACGGCAAGCCCCTGACCCATCAATTCGCGGCCGGTGAATTCCACCGAGCCCGCCGCGTCCAGGTTGGTCACCGTGTATCGCGCATTGACCTGCAAGCCGCGCAGGGGAAAGCGGGCGGCCTCGAAGGGGCTGGCCGGGCGGCGGAAGACCTGCACCATGCCGTCACCCGTTTCCGGGCGATTGAACTGCCAGGCGGCCCACGCATCATCCTCAGTGCTATATTCGGTCATCGGATAATAGTCACCGTAATAATATTCTGAAATGGTCCGCCACTGGGAGCACATGCGCCGCAGCGTGTCATAGTCAAGGTCTTTGCGGCGCACGTCCAGCTCCAGCAGCACGGCGGGAGTCATATCGCTGCGGAAGGAGTACGGGTCCACGTCAATAATCCCCGTCCCGAAGTAGGGTATCCACATGGCCATGCCGTAATTCATGTTCTGCATGGCGGTGGGGGCCCAAACGTCGTCGCTGCGCCACAGGGGGACGGCGCGGCGCAGGGTTTCGAGATCGTCGCGGCGGCCGCCGCTGGCGCAGGTGTCAATACGCAGGCGGGGAAAGCGCCGCCGCAATTCATCCCAGTAGGCGAGGTACCCGGTGACGTGCCGGATTTCCGTGATCCCCTGCCGGTCCTCCGCGTCGTTCGCCCGCCAGATGGGAAGCGGATCAAAATTGAAATCCTGGCGGTAGAAATCAATCCCTTGATCTTTGATTTGCGCGCTGATGTGCTCCACCAACCAGTGCCAGGCGTCGGGATTCCCCAGGTAGAGCAGCTTGTTTCTTCCGCCATTCCCCAGCAGCCATTCCGGGTGGTTTTCATCGAGCCACGTTCCGGGAGCAACCCGCTCCGGCTCAAACCAGACGATGGACTGAATCCCCTTGCTGTGCGCGTAATCGGTGATCGGCTTGAGTCCGTGGGGAAATCGCTGCGGGTCGGGGTCCCAAGTGCCGACTTTCGACCAGTCCTCCTTGAAGGGATACCAGCCGGCGTCCATCCACCAGTAGTCGAGCGGGATGCGCTCCTCCAGGTAGCGGTCGAGAAGGGCGCGCATGTTCTGCTCATTCGCGTCCTGCATGATGTCGGTCACCACGCCGGGTTCGGCGGCGAGTTGGAAAGGGGGAAGCTTGCCATCGATGCGGGGAAGGTTGTGGGCCATCATCCATCGCCGCCAAACGTTTTGCGCGCTGATCCAATCGCCGTCATAAAATTGCAGGGCCACCAGCGGCCCCCGAACCTCTTCCCCCGGCAGCAGTTTGAAGTGGGTAAGCTCCTGCCCGGCGCGCACCCGCAGTTCCCTGCCCTCGTCGCGAGTGAACTGCGCCGCCCAATCGCCGGGCCAGCCCAGGCCAATAATGACCCCCTGTGCCATGGCCATCTTGGCCATGACTTCGCTGGATGCCCGTGCCACCTGGCCTGGCCATTGAACATTGAAATAGCAGAGATGCTTGTCGGTGGCGCGTCCGGTTCCGGCCGCCAGACGCTCATTGGCGCGCGGCCCGAGCGGCGTTTCGAGGGGCTCAAAATCCGTGTGCTCAGCGTGGCCGCCGTTCGCATGGTGGAGCATGAACTCGCCTTCCGGGCCGCGTTCGAACCCGGTGTCCAGCGCCTGAATCTGTTCCAGGATCGGGGTGTCCTTCATGCCTTCGTTCTTGAAGTAAACGATCCACTCCACCGTGGGGAAATCCGCGTAGGCGATCGCTTCGCAGCGCACCACCAGGTCGGTCCGGGGATCGCGGTAGGTCAGCACGTACTGCGTGCGGTTTGAATCCAGCCGGCGCTCCGTGCGGCTGAATTCCCACGTCTTCAGCAGTACGCTCGACGGCACATCGCCATACCGGAAGGCGAAGGGCGGCTCGACCGTGTACGGAGACGGCAGCGGGCCGCTGGGCAGGTCGGCCAAGGCCACCGAACCTCCATCCTCGAGGGTCACGCGCGCCTCCGCCCAGTCCGCCTGGTCCCACAAAAGGGAGTCCCACGGATTCTTTGCCCCCACGGGCTTCAATTCCAGGGTGAATTCTTTCGCGCCATTCAAGTTGACGTGGATTGGAACGCCATCCATGCCCTCATGCATGACCTTGGAGTGGTAAAGTTCGCTCCCCTGGGCGTTGACGGAGAGGACAAAGCTTCCCCGCCCGCCGAACCCTAGGTCATCGCGGTTGCCGTCGGCGCCCACCACCGCTTCCAGGGTTTGCGCGGCCCGGGGAAGGTGCACCACCACCTTGCCGGCGGAGAAATGCAGCCCTCCTTTGAATTGGTGCGTTCCGATGAGCAGAGGCTTTCCCTTAACGGAATTGCGGTCGAGCCCGCCCCGCCGGATGTACACCAGCAGGTAGCCCTGGTCGGGAGTCAAGGGCGGCTGTCCGAGGAATTTGGCCCCCACCCAGCGGCGGGCTTCTTCGCTTGCCGTCGGCGACGCGGAAAAAAGGCGGCGCGGCCCGGGGCCGAGACATCCAAGTGCCATGATGATGATTGCGAGGCGCGCTTTCATTTGACCCTCCAGGGGAATCGGGCTAGATTCCTGTCTCAGAAATTGGCGATTGAACTCGCCCCGTCAATTACTTCCAGAGCGACCCCCTCACCCGGCCCGCCCCCGCTGGTGAAAGCGCGGGTTGCGGTCCACCCTCTCCCCCAAGGGGGCCAGGGCGGTAGAATCAACTCTCCCCTCGCCCCCTCGGGGGAGAGGGTGGCTCGGCGAGGCGTTTTCATCAGCCGAGGCGAGACGGGTGAGGGGGTTCGTCCGTCACGATATTCTGCAATCCTCACTAGCTTTGCACGACGCTGCCAAATAACTGCACGTCGCCGGCTGTCAGGTTTTCCAACTTTACCTTGCCGCCCCCGTGCACAATGTTGCCGTTGAGGACGGCCGAGGCTACGCTGGGCCCCAGGCGCACGTGGTGATCCGGCGTGTGGCCATAGTCCTTGAACACGCAGGCGGTCATGAGCAGCGAGCCGTTTTCACAGTCGATAAAGGGATGCTTCGGATCCCAGTGGTAGTGGTTGTGTTGATCCTCCCAGGCGCTGAAATGGCAGTTGGTGAGGAAAACCTCGCCCGTTCCCTTGTTCAGGATCACGGAGCCGGACCGGCACTGGCCCCAGAAACCGCAGTTGGTGAGTTTGACGGGGCCGGTGTTGGTTTCGTTAATTTCGATGGAATTCATGAACTGGCAATTCTCGAAGGCGATGCCCGCATGGTCCTGCACACCCTCCACCAGCACCGCCAGGGGGCTCATGTCCGACCCGCTTTGAGTTATGAGGATGTTGCCCAGAGGCGCCTGGCCGGGGTCCTTGCCGGGCTCAAGCTGCATGGGAATGAACCGGAAGCCCACCTTGGCAGCAATCACGAAACAGTCAAACATATACGACCAGTCGCACTTGCCGATGATGAAACCTTCCAGATTCCCCAACAGAAAATTCATCATCGCCTCACCCTCGCGGGCGGTGAGCGTGCGGAGCGAATTCCACTCACTGGGATGGATATGAATATTCTCCATGCGCCCGATGTCATAGACGCGATCCACAAAAACCCCGCGGCGCAGCGCGGTGATGTTGAGATTGCGCAGGTAATGCGCGGCGTTGTGGTGCGTGCCGCAATCGAGCGCGTTATAAGAGTTGGCCATGGCGATGTCGATGACGCTCGCCCGGTCGCCGCGCACGGAGATGGTCCAGGGATAGGGCCGGATGTCCGTGGCTTGCTGTTCGGGATAATAGAACGACACACCCTTGATCGTGCTGTTGGAAGCCAGCGTCACAAAGGGATCGGCTTTCTCCTGATCGCGTCCGGCGTAAACCAGGAGCATGGTTCCCTTGTGCGGGTCGGGATAATGCGGGCCGCGCCAGGAGCCCTCCAGCGTGGCGCCGGAGGGGAGGGCAATGTTTCCATCAAAGCGGAATTGTCCGGGCGGGACGCGCACCGTGCCGCCCATCACTTCCGCCGCCGCCAGCGCCCGCTGGAAGGCTGCCGTGTTGTCGCGCTTGCCGTCGCCGGCGGCTCCGAAATCAAGAACGTTAAACTCTCCGAGCCCCGACGGCTTGGCGGGTGGATCCCCGGAGGCGCGTGCGCTGTTTTCCATGAGGGATGAGCCCGCCAGCGCTCCGCCCGCAACCTTGAGCAGATCCCTTCGGTAAATTTTCTCGATACTCATGATGACCTCCACATTTCTTTAGGAATGGTAGACACCAGCCTCACATTTCCATCGAGCCGGCGTAGTGAACTCTTACGATTACTTTCATCAATCTACTCTTTCAAAAAGATATGAAATAAAAAGCGCTTTGTAATGTGGGGAAAATCGCCAGGTCATCGACATGGAGATTCCGAGCCAAGGCCACGTTCTGCTCAAAATGCGGCAATCGGCCGTAAGCGGCCAACAGGCAAATTCCATCGTCCCCATGATGCTCAGGGCCGCGCCGCCCGCCGCATTGCGGTGCGCAGGCGAACCGGCCCCACCAGTCCGGAGGCGAGCAGCGGCGAGTCCTTATCATAATGTTTCCAGGTGGCGAAGGTGATTCGTCCCCCGGGAGGCTTGGGCTTGCCCTGAAGGTACCAATCCGGCAGGGCTTTGATAGCTCCGTTGGCATTGTAATCATTTTCGGGCGGCAACTGTTCATCGCCGATCAGGCGGTTCACCCATTGATTGGTCACCAGAACTTCCAACTGGTTAGCGCCAGCGTGAACGGCGCTGGTGATGTCGAGCCGGAAGGGCGGCTTCCACAACGAGGCTAGATCATGGCCATTCAGGCGAACCTGCGCCATCACGTGAACCCAACCCAGATCGAGGTACAGCCGACGATTGCCCTTTATGGCCCCCGCCGGGATGCTGATCTGCTTGCTGTACGTCGCCCGACCCGAGAAGTATTTCACGCCGGGCTCGGGGTGCTGGTGTAACGAGATCAGTTCGGGCAGGGTCACTTCGGGCGGGGCGCCGAGGTTGGGCGGGAAACTCACCTGCCACGGCCCGGTAATTTCCTGAGGTTTGCCAATCCCCGTGATCTTCAAGGATGATTTGCCCGCCCCACTCTGCAACAGGTAACTGCCCTCTTGCCAAAAGAGCAACTCCGCATTCGCACTACCAATCCATTCAATTTCCGGTGGGGCAATGGGGCTGGGGGTACCGGCCGCTGCCAACTGCCGGATGCGATCGTCACCCAGCACTCCTTTGAATAGCTCGGGATCGCTCATATCGCCGTCGAAATATTCGGCGCCGCCGCGCTCGCTCACATCGCCCAATCCCGGATGAACGATTTTGCCGGAGGCCTCACCCTGGCCTACCAGCTTGCCATTCACATACAACTGGGGAGCGCCCACTTTATAAACCAGCGCCACGTAGACCCAACCCGCGATGGGCATGGGCACGGAAAGGACCGTGTGCCAATCGGAGTGCGCGCGCTCGAGAACCGCGATTCCATTGCGCCCTGCCGTCAACCCACAGGACACATGCCCTGCGCCGTAAAGTGTGTCGCCCTCGGAAGGAGAGATAACCATGCTGCGCATGGGCGCATCCGTGCTGTGGCTGCCCTGGGGCGGCAGGATCACATTCAGGTCCGGCTTTACCCATACGCTGAGCGTGAAATCGTTGGTCACGTCACGCTGGCGCCCTGCTTGAAAGGCCGGGAATGGGTCCGTTCCTACAATGGTATTGCCTTCGCTAGTAATAGCTTGGAATCCACGCGCGGTGGCCGGGGAACGGAACACAATAAACACCGATTCGGCGGGGCCGAGTTGCAGCGGCACGCGTACTCCCGCATCGGTCGGGTCGAAAATGTTGAGCGGCGTGATCTCACCCGTCTCCGGATTCCAGAGTTCCGGCTGCATTCCCTTTACCCGGAAGGTGCAGACCAGATCTTCCGCATGCCGGCGGCGATTGGCCACGAAGTACACCTCGGCGTCGCCCACGCGGCGATGGATATAGTGGATGGGAGCGTCTCCCGACCGTGAGGTAACGTCGCAATCGGGTTGAATTTCAAGCTTTTCAAGAACCGTCTCAAGCGGCAGTCCCCAGAAAACCCGGCCCTTGCCGTAACTCCGCTCGGTCGAGGTTGACCCATTCAAATCGCCCCAAACTTCCTCGGCAATCTGGCGCAATTCCTCATCACTTTGGGGATACGCCGTAAGCCCGGGATTCGCTTGCGGTTTGGGACCGACCAGCGCCACGCCTTCTTTCACCATGTCACGGACCTTGCGCAGCACTTCCACGCTGAGCCGCCGGTCCTCGGGAAGAATCAGCACGCGGTAGCTGAGGCCGTCGGGAAGAATGATGCGGCCGTTCTGGGCTTGCATGCGGGTGAGGATGGCTTCCTCGTTCGCGACGTCGTAGTAATAGCCCTCGGGAGGCGCGGGTTGCAACTGGTGCGGCAGGACCGGGGTATCCACGGGAACTTCCACGCCCGCGTAGTAGACCAGGTCAGCCACCAGCGTCCCCTGGCGCAGTAGATTCTGGCTGCGGGCAGCATGCTCGAGCCAGCCGGTAAGCCCCTCATACAAGGTGTTGGTGCGGTCGCACTCCCATCCGAACGGCCCCATGGTCATGCCGGGCACGGCGGTGGGATGGGGTTGCATGGCATTGCGATGGAAGATGAACTCATTCAGCCCCTGGGTGTACATCCAATCGCCCTGCCCTTTCATCTGGTAGGGGTAATTCTGCCACATGGCGAAACGGGGATCGCCGGTGAAGGATTCGGCGCCCACCACGGGCTTGCCGAACAGGTGCCCGATGGACCCCGCCAGCTTCACACTGTAGCCGATCGAGCTGTTCCCCTGGCCCACCCAGAACTCGCCCATGGGCACATCGAGGCGCGCGCCGCACTGCAACTCTTCGAACGGCCCGCCGTTGTAAGGCTCGGCGTAGGCTTTCAGCTTGTTCTCGCGGCAGCGCTCCGCGTAGCGGCCGTAATAGTTGTCGGCCATCAGGTCGGCGCAGGTGCGGCGAATGTCCCACAGGAAGCGCTCGGAAGCTTCGCGGCTTTCCACCACGCGGCCGGTCATGGCGGGGAGATATTGGCGCAGATCGTAGCCACGGCGCTGATGGAATTCCTGGGGAAAATCGCGAGTCCAGTTCTGCATCCCCGTTTCGTAGCTGTCAATCAGTCCGCCCGCCAGGCCCTGGGCAGCCAGCGGGCCGAGCGCCTCGAGCAAATCGCCAAAGAAATGATCGAAATGATAATCGTAGGCCTCGCGGCTATACTTGTCGCATTCCAGACCCCATCCACCGTCGGGAGCGGGATGGTTCTGGACGCCCGTGGTGGTTTGGCCGATGCGCAGAACCGTCCAAGTTCCCTCCGGCGCGTCCCAGGTCAAGCGACTGTCAGTGTCCATGTGCGGCGTGATGTCGATGACCTTGGAAGGATCCAGGATTGACCCCGGCGGGACCTCGACGGCCTCTGGGCCGAAGCCGCTCTTGCGGGTGAAATTGGCCAATCGCGTCCAGTGGGGGAGGCGTGCCGCGCCGCTCATGCGCAAGTCGATAATGCGTTCGGCGCGCCAGGAAGAGAGACGATAGAATTTTGCCCGCACCGCCGGGAAACTTGCCGTGGCGGGAAACTCCACCGATTCCGGCCCGCTGCCCCCCCCATCGAGATCGGCAACCTTCCGGAACTGAACCCCATCGTCGGAAACTTCCAGCCACAGGGGAGTTAGCTTGTGCTCGGCGGAAGGGGGCGGCGCGTCGTCAATGGGAGCGCCGTAAACCGCGAGCGAGCGCGCCTCATAAGGCTCGGTGAACTCAAGCTGGAGGGATGCCGGCTGGCCGGGAGCGGGCGGTCGAAGGTGCACGCCAATCCGTGGATCGGCGTAGATCAATACTCCCCGGTCAACCGCGCCGGTGTTGGTGCGGGCTGCCCGCAACGTGTCGTACCACGGCCGGGTTTCACCTTCGAGCGCCGGGAACGCCAGCACCATCGCATCGCGATAATATCCCAGCTTGGCGAGCGGCTGCTTCAATTCGGCAACCACGCGCTGCCCTCCGCGCACCAGGGTTTCGCTCCACGTAAATTGCTTCATAGAGAGTTCGGGGGTAATCCAGGGGCCGCCGCTGGAAGACCAACCGGGGCAATTCATGATGTCGAATTCCATGCCCAGGCGCTCCGCCTCCTTGGCCGCGTGCTGAAGCAGGCGGGTGTGCTCGGCGCTGGTGTAATCCATGGGGCCCTTGGGAATGCCCACGCCCACCTGGAACATCTGGAAGCCGCGGATGCCGGCGCGCTTCATGGCCTCCATGTCAAGAGTGATCCCCTCGGCGGTGACGTTGCCGTTCATCCAGTGCCACCACGTTTTGGCATGGGCGGCGGCAGGCGGCTCGCGGAAGGCCATCTCCAGTGCGTCCGCAGTTTCCGCATGAAGATCGAAGGGCGGCTTGAAACCCACCAGAGTCACCGCGCCCGCCGCAACACTTTGGATAAACGTCCGTCGCTTCATAGGTCTTCCCCCGGTTCATCCTGAGATATGGCGCCGATTCTAGTGCGGTGTCCCGCGTAATAATTGGACAATGGCATATTGCACGGACCCCCTCACCCCCCGGCCCCTCTGTCGCCGCGGCGACCGAGGGGAGGGTTGATTTAACTGCCCTCGCCCCCTTGGGGGAGAGGGTGGCTCGGCGAGGCGTTTTCATCAGCCGAGGCGAGACGGGTGAGGGGGTCTCGTCTTTTATCAAACCCAATATGGGACACCACACTGGCGCCTGCACATGCTGGCCGGCTTTCGGTAAAAACAAATCGCCGCTGCACACTCTGAACATTTGACCTGCGAAAGTCAACCTCCGATTCATCTTTTTGAGCAGGCCCTTGCGAAAGACTGTTGCTTCGCGCCAAGTTGTTGTAATATTAACGGCGACACGTACAGGAAACGATTCACATTTTTGGTAGGCTTTGGGTATCGGGGGGCGCCCAACTTTCGCCATCTTCGGGGCCGACCTTCAGGAGATGCAAGGCGAATGCCCGTGCGGAATGGGGGCGCGGGATGCTGGGCGGAGGATGTGAAATTCGTCGGAGCAGCGGAGGCGAAACCCACCCGATAGCGACGAACCGGGCACTATCGGGTTGACTCCATGAAGCAACTTTCAAAAGTTGTGTGGTCAGAGGGCATGCACCTCGGGCCGCATCACTTTCAGGTGCAAAGCCGCTTTTTCGAAGAGATCACGCACTTCGGGATCTCGGAACTCTGGTTCGAGCCCTATGGACTGGTGGGGCTGGAGCTGGACGCTGAGGCCTTGCGCAACGGCACCGTGGCCATGGTCCATGCGCGCGGCATCTTCCCGGACGGGCTTCCCTTCAACATGCCGGAAAGCGATCCGCTGCCCGCTTCGCGCGCCATTGCGGATGTCTTTCCGCCCACGCGGGAAAGCCTGACGGTGCTGATGGCCATTCCCCCGCTGCGCATGGGCTCGCCGAACTGTACCCTCGGAGATCCGGATAGCAACGGCGCAACGCGTTTCATCGCCGAATCCTCCCTGACTCCGGATGAGAATACCGGCGCCGATGAAAAACCTTTGAAAGTCGGGCGAAAGAATATCCAGATTTTCCTCGACACGGAAGATACCGGAAGTCTGCAAACCCTGCCCATCGCCCGCATCCGCAGGGATGGCGCGGGGCATTTCATCTATGACGAAAGTTTTATTCCCCCCTGCACGCAGATCAGCGCCAGCCCCACGCTGATGCTGCTGGCCCGCCGGCTCATCGAAATCCTTCAAGAGAAGAGCGTCTCGGTGTCTCTCAGCAGGCCGGGGAAGGGGAAATTTCAATCAGGCTTTTCGGCGCAGGAAATCGGGCAGTTCTGGTTCCTGCACGCCATCAACTCCGCCCTGGGACCCCTCCGCCATCTTTTCTTCACCAAGCGCGGGCATCCGGAAGAGCTCTTCCTGGAGCTGCTGCGCCTGGGTGGAGCGCTGTGCACGTTCGCGCTGGATTCTCAGCCCCGCAATCTTCCCCTTTACAATCACCTGGAGCTCGATAAGTGCTTCGCGGAGATTGAAAAACACATCCACGATCATCTGGATCTTCTGGCGCCTTCCAACTGCCTTTCCATTCCGCTCAAGCCGGCCGCCCATTATTTCTGGGAAGGCGACATTACCGATCAGCGCTGCCTGGATCGCGCGCGCTGGATGATTTCCGTGCACTCGGCCATGGGCGATGCGGAAGTGATCACGCGGACGCTGCAACTCGTCAAGGTTTGCTCCGCGCAGTTCGTTCCCCAACTGGTGAAGAGGGCGCTGCCCGGTATGGAACTCGCGCACGTTCCGGTTCCTCCCTCGGCGGTGGCCCGGCGGGTGGAGAGTCAGTATTTTTCGGTGGCGCGTGCCGGGCCGTGCTGGGATCACATTGTGCAAACCCGCCGGGTGGGAATCTACATTCCGGGCGACATTCCCGACCCGGAGATTGAATTGCTCGTTATTCTGGAATCCTGAGAGGCAAGGCATGGGTGGACAACAGGCTGTGGCGACGCCGGCACGGGCGAACCTGGCATTGAGTTACCAGGAAATCCTGACGGCCATCGCGCGTTTTCGCTCCAACCGGCAGGCGGTAACGGACGCAACGACGTTTCGCGAACAGATCAAGACGGGCATCGGCGCGGCGGAGGCCGAAGCCACGCGCAAGGGCTACGCCGCTGAAGATGTGCGGCTGGCCACCTTCGCGGTCGTTGCCCTGCTGGATGAATCGATTCTCAACTCCAACAATCCCCTCTTCGCCGATTGGCCGCGCATGCCCTTGCAAGAGGAATTGTTCGGCGTGCACACCGCCGGAGAAATGTTCTTCCATTGCATCGACCGAGAGATGGCGAAGGAGGATTCCCCGCAATCGGCCGATGTGCTGGAGATTTACGCCCTCTGCCTGCTGCTCGGCTACCGGGGCCGTTACAGCATGAGCGGCCAGGAAAGTGTGCGCGCCATCGCTTCCCAGGTGGCGGAAAAGCTGCTGCGCCGGCGGGGCGGGCTGCGCCCCCTTTCCCTGAACTGGGCGCCCCCCAAGGAAGTGGTGCGCGGGAAGGCTACGGACCCCCTGGTGCGGGGGCTTCTGTGGGGCACGCTGGGGGCGCTGTTTCTGGCCATTGTTTTGTTTGTGGGATTCAAGTTCCTGCTCATTTCCGGGGCATCAGGATTGCACGCGATCGCTCCGCTTACATCCCCATAGGGAGTCCCCGTGAAAATAATAAAATATTTGATTGCGGCGCTGATTCTAATCGGGTGGTTGGTCCTGGCATGGTTTATCCCCTCCTGGCTGCATTTGCAGGGCAGCAGCGTATGGATCCTGCGCGGTGCGCTGGCCTTCATCGGCATCGCGGCGTTTGCTCTGGTGGTCTGGTGGTTTGTGGTCAAGGACAAGGAGCGCGCGCGGGGAACGCCGGCCGCCGCCGCGGGGGGGGATGAAATTGACCTCCTGATTCGGGAAGCGGAGAAGCGGCTTCAGGCGTCGAAATTGGGCCGCAGCGCCCGGGTGGGCAACCTGCCCCTCTTCCTGGTCATGGGCGAGAGCGGGTCCGCCAAAACCAGCGTCGTTCTGCATTCCGGGCTCGAACCGGAATTGCTGGCGGGGCAGGCGGTGCAGGGGCAGGACAAGTCTCCGGTTCCCACGCGCACGGCGAACCTCTGGTTCACCCGGCAATGCCTGTTTGCGGAAGCCGGCGGCTCGATGCTGCAAGAAAAGACGCGATGGACCAAATTCGTGAAGAAGCTGGCCCCTCGCCAGCTTCACTCGGTCTTTGGAAAGGGCACGCCCGCTCCCCGCGCCGCCCTGGTGTGCGTGGACTGCGAAAGCTTTATGCGCGCCGGCGCTCCCGAAGCCCTGGCCGCCAGCGTCGACCGGATCCGCACCCGCCTTCTCGAAATCTCCCAGTTGCTGGGCATAAGCCTTCCGGTCTATGTTCTCTTTACCCGGGCCGACCGCCTGCAATTCTTTCAGGATTACGTCCGCAACTTCAGCCATGACGAGGCCTCGCTGGTGCTCGGCACCACCCTGCCCATGGTCACCTTTTCAACCGGCGTGTATGGTGAGCAGGAAACCGCGAGAATTACCGGGGCATTTGAAAACCTCTTCCAGTCGCTTGCCGACCGGCGCGTCCATTTGCTGGCGCAGGAGTTTGATGCCACCAAACTGCCCACCACCTACGAGTTTCCCCGGGAGTTCAGGAAACTCCGGCCCCTCCTGGTGCAATTGATTGTGGACCTTTGCCGGCCCAGCCAGTTGCGCTCCGGCCCCTTCCTACGCGGGTTCTACTTCACCGGGGTGCGGCCGGTCACCATCACCACGACGGGGCCGGCGCTGGTTCCCGAGCAACCCATTGGCCAACCGGGCGCGCAGAGTGCCGCCGAGCACGCCACCGGCTTTTTCGATATGCGCAAGGTGAAGGCGCAGATGGCTCAGCAAGCCGCTGCCCCGGAAGTGGGCGAAACTCGCCGCGTCCCCCAGTGGATCTTCCTGCCCCATGTTTTTAGCGACGTGCTTCTGAAGGACACCTCCGCCCTGACGGCCAGCGCCTCCAGCACCAAGACCAGCGCGTGGAGACGATTCCTGCTGGCGACGGCCATGGTGTTTCTGCTGATTTTCATCATCGGCTTTATCGTCTCGTACGTGCGGAACAAGAACCTGGAGAACCAGGTGGTGACGGCTGCCCAGGGAGTTTCGGACACCCCGCTCGCCGGCCAGCAACTCGCCGGCATCGACCAACTGACCAAGCTGGACACGCTGCGGCAATCCGTCGAAGACCTTGTCGGACTACCAGCAGAACGGCGCGCCCTGGAGCATGCGGTGGGGGTTGTACGCGGGAAACAAACTTTACCCCGATGTCCGCAGGATCTACTTCCAGCATTTCGCCTACCTGCTGTTCGGGGAGGCGCAGGCTAATCTGGTGCAGACCCTGCGCGCCCTTCCCGCCGCGCCCGGGCCCAACGATCAATATGATCTTCCTTACAACACTTTGAAGGCCTACCTCATCACCACCTCCAATCACGACAAGAGCACGGAGTTGTTCCTCTCGCCGGTGCTCATGAAAGCCTGGATCGCCGGCCGCGACATCGATGAGGACCATGTGCAACTGGCGCAAAAGCAGTTCGATTTTTACAGCGAGGAGTTGAAACTCGACAATCCCTACTCCTCGGAGAATGACACGCTGGTGGTGGCCCGGGCGCGCAATTACATCTCCCAGTTCTCGGGCGTGGAGCGGGTGTACCAGTTCATGCTGTCCGAGGCGGCGAAGGCCAATCCGCCCATCGACTTCAACAGGAAATTTCCCGGCTCCGCGGAGACCGTGATTGACCGCACCGTGGTGAGCGGCGCCTTCACCAAGGGCGGCTGGGCCTTCATGCAAAACGCCTTGCAAAACCTGCCCACCTACTTCAATGGTGAACAATGGGTTCTGGGGCAGGAGAATTCGTCCAACGTGGACCTGGCAAAACTCGGGGTGGATCTGCGCAGCCGCTACCAGCAGGATTTCATCAACCAATGGCGCGCCTTCATGCGAAGCGGGAACGTGGTCCACTACTCGGGCCTTCCTGACGCCACGCAAAAGCTCCTGAAGCTTTCCGGCAATCAGTCGCCGCTGCTGGCGCTGTTCTGCGTGGCGGCACAGAACACGGCGGTTAACCAGCCCGACGTGGTCAAGGCGTTCCAGCCAGTCCAGTCGGTGGTCTCAGCGGGCAACTGCCAGGATCAATATATTGGGGACGCCAACAAGCCCTACGTCGCAGGCCTCAGCAACCTTCAGGTCTGCCTGGACGCCGCCAACAACGCATTGGGTGACAAGGACGCCGCCAAGGCCAAGTGCGCCGATAACGTTTCCGCCGCCCAACAAGCCGCCAATCAGATTGGCCAGGGATTCAAAATTGACCAGGATGGCCACATTGACCAGACGGTGCAGAATTTGCTACTGGCCCCCATCACGTCGGTCTCTGCTGTGTTGAAACCGGGGCCGGTCAGTGGCGCGGGGCTGTGCGCGCAAATGGGACCACTCCAATCCAAGTTCCCGTTCAGCCCGCAGGCCACCGCAGAAGCCACTCCGCAGGATCTGGGCGGGGTTTTTGATCCCAGCGCCGGCGCGTTGGGCCAGTTCTATACTTCCGCGCTGAAAAACCTTCTCCTCCCCCAGGGAGCAGGTTTCATTTCCAATCCCTCGGCGACGCAGGCGGTGAATCCCGCCTTCCTCGCCTTCTTCAATCGCGCCTGGGGTGTGCAGCGGGCCCTCTACTCAGGCCCTCCGGGACAGTTGCAATTCAAGTACGCGCTGCGCCCGCATCCGACCGAGAGCGTCACGGGCCTCACCATGAATATTGACGGCCAGACTTTGAACTATACCGGTGGTAATTCCTCGTTCCAGCAATTTTCGTGGCCGGGAACGGGCCAGGGCGTCACGCTCACGGTGAAGATTCAAGGCGGGTCTGATTTGGGATTCCCCAGCTACCCCGGAACCTGGGGAGTTTTCCATTTCTTTGCCGACGCGGATAAAACCGTGCCCAATGGAAGTGTCTACAATGTGGAGTGGGTCCTGCGCATTGCCGGTGGCCGCCCCATGACGGCTCCCAATGGCAAGCCCGTTACGGTGCAGTTCGACCTCGATACACTCGGAGCCCCTCCCATTTTGCAGAAGGGCTACTTCTCATCTTTACGTTGCGTATCGAATGTCGCGAAATAGAAAATTCTTCGGGGCGGGGGGGGTACCCTGAAAACCCGAGATGGATAACGGGGTGTTTCCCCTTCAATGTCGCACATAAAAGAATGAGGTTGATTTCTGCGTCTTAATTGCATAATGCTAGGAAGCGCGTACGGCCGGCAGGAAGGCTTGGCACGGCGCCCATTTCGCACCATTAACATTAATAGCAAACCCTGTGGATTCTGCTGATTGAACACTGGAGCCCAGGAACTGGTTGAGGAGGCGGGATGACCGACAGCGAACTTACCGAACGGATGGACAACGCTTTCGAACAAATCAGGGAAGCGATTGAAGCGCGGGGGGCACTCCTCGAAGTTGACAAAAAGCCCGATTTCCGATGGGCCGGCATGGCCCGCACGCCCTCCGGGAAATTAATGATCGCCTCGCACAAGACGGGAAAGCAGCCGACCCCGGAGAGCAAGAAGCCGGTGGCGGAAGCCCTGCTGGACCTCACCTTGGAGGGGCGTCTGATTGGCCGCCTCATCATTTACGCGGCCCACACGGAGGTCGAACTCCCCGGCGGCGGTCGCCGGCCGTTTGATCATTCCGGCATCGCCAAAATGTTCAGCGCCATGTAATGGGCGGGCGCCCCATTCCTTGAATTCGGGCTGCGACCGCCGCCCAAGAGGAAAATTTGGCGCCTGGGGGCCCCACGCCCATTGAGAGCCTCGATTTGTAGCTGACAAACCATTGCCCCGGAGGGCCCCGCCAGCGCCCCCGGCTCACCTCCCCCGTGCCTTGACCCCATCCGGCTCTTTATTAAATTGATGCCCCTTCCCAAAGAGGGGCCACGGGGTGTATTGTGGCTAGGTCAGGGACCCAAATGGAAAATTCGGCTTAAACCCGCGCCCCGGGAGCCGAGGCGCGGGCGTTCGGACCAGCGGGTGGGCGCCAACCCTGTGTATCTGCGCCGCGCCGAAGGAGGTTGCCGGATGACTCGCTTCTTCCCTTTGCGTCATGAACCTGCCCGTGCTTCCGGAAGGATAGCGGGGCATGTGATCCGGGCTGGCGGCGGACGCCGGGAGCCCCACGCCCCTCCCAGGAGGAGCTCGTGGCCTTTAAATTCTCAATGACTATCGAAGGCACCAAACAGGGAAAATTCAAGGGCAGTATGTCATCCAAGGGAAAGGGTGGGCTTTCCTATTCCGAAGGCCTGGAGTCCCACGGCTTCAGCTATTCAGTAAGCGCGCCGTACGACGCTTCGACCGGCCAAGCCTCAGGAAAGCGGCAGCACAGTCCCATCACCACGGAAAAGGGTGACCTTTCCTATTCCGAAGGCCTGGAGTGCCACGGCTTCAGCTATTCAGTAAGTGCGCCGTACGACGCTTCGTCAGGCCTCACGGGAAAGCGCCAGCACAGTCCCATCACGGTCACGCAGGAAACGGGGGTGGCGATTCCGCAAATATTCCAGGCCCTGGTGACGAATGAAGCCCTTCGACCGGTCACCGGCTGGCCAAATTTCGGCCTCCCCCGGGGCAGCGGCGGAAGCGGTTCGTCGTCAGGCTCCAAGCCCCACCACCCCCCCCTCACGGTAATCAGAGAAGTGGACGAAGCCTCACCACTGCTGCGGACGGCATTGTGCACGAACGAGCTCCTCAAAACCGTCAAGATTGGCATTATCCCGGAAAAGCCAGCGAGTCAGGCGACCCTCTACTACACGATCGTGCTGACCAATGCCGCCATTGTGGGCATCCGCCGCGTTAACATTCGGGGCGCCCGCCGTCCCGGCGAGGAGATCGATTTCGGCTATGAAAGGTTGGAAACGAAGACTGGCTTACTGAAATAAGAGCCCGCTTCCGCCGCGCGCTGCCTTGCGAGCGTTCGGTCATCCCTCTTGGTAATAAGGACTCCGATGCCTGATCCCCCGCCCCGCGCCAAGTTCAACCCCAACATCAACCCCCAGTTCAACCCCAACTTCAACCCCAAGGTGAACGCCTCACTCAATCCGGCTTTTAATCCCTGGATCAATCCGCACCGGGCCACCAGCATCAACCCCCGGTTCCACCCCTCCCTCGACCCGCTCCGGACGGCCGCGCTGAATCCCACCTCCAACCCTGCGCTCGACCCCCGGCATACCTCCAGTTATTCCGGAGTGCGCCGCTGGTCGCCCGATTCGGAATTGACGGGTTACATCGTCAACACGCCGAACAAGGCGGTGCTCCTGCTTTTTGATTTGAACCTTGAATGGTCTGCCTTCGCGGTTGACAACCACCGACAGGGATACAACCTTTTCGACCCGGCGGGAGAATGGCGAGGTTATCTGCTAAGAAGCGCCGGCGGCGGCCTGAATGAATTCAACCTGGAGGCGGATTGGGTGGCCTTCCTCATGTAGCCAATGGGCCGTCAGTCGAGGCTTCGTTAGATCGCCCCTTTGGGGCTCATACGTAGCGCCGACCTCGAGGTCGGCACCGTCGGCCCGTTGGCCGGCAGCCTTGTAGCGGCGATCGCCCTGCGGCCCAAGGCCTATGGGGGACGAGTCGGAGATCGATTTTCAGTGATACCGGAGGGTCAGGCGATGCGCGTCAAAGTCTACGAAATCCGGCCGCCGTGGGGGAAGGAAACTGAGAAGATCCTCCACGGCCCCGGCGGAGGAGAGTATGTACTCGATAAGAGCTGCCTACACTGCATCATTACTGTCAAAGAGGGCAAGGGAAGTTTCAAGTTTCTCAATCCGAGCAGGGAAGAGCAGATCCGGAGGAAGTTCGATGCGCCATCATTCCGCTTCGTCGCAGGGGGAGGAGCGCCTGGCGGGGTTCATTGGGATGCCACGGAGACTCATCCCGCTTGGAGCATTGAGGCCATCGAGGCGATCGTAAAGCACCAGCTTTACGGCTCTAACTTGGGCGCGACGATCGAATATGACAATTGGGATGGCAAATCCCCGCCGAAGTCCCCGGAGGACGACAAAAAGGAAAAAAGGTTCTGGTTCCGTTTTTTGAGAAAGTGGTGGAGCAAGTAGAGGTGGAGTGCGGCCGCGAAGCTGCCGCCTTCCGCCCCGCTGGGGAAAAAGCTCAACTTGTTATCAATATCCGCCGATAAACGAAGCGGGGGAGTGTCGGGGGCACTGCGAGGGGGCCAAGGGCGGGAAACGGGACTCGGGGCTCGGGCCGTCGACTCGCCACCTACCACTCGCCACTTGTCACTGTCTTAAATACGAGAAGGGCATGCTCAAGCCGAGCACGCCGTGGACGCTTCGTCGGGGCGAGCGTGTCCATCTGATCGTGATGCGGCAGCCGGATCCAAAGCGCTGGGACCTGTCCCGTCTGGCCGAGAGCCCGGCGGCCGATGAAGCGGTTCCCGCCGAGCAGGGCCTGGATGGCTGGGCGGCGAACCTCGATGCAGAGCGGGTGTAGCGCAGAGTTGGGCGCAGTTCGCCCTACTCTGCGGTTTTTAAATTGGCAATATTATTATGAGGATGATGTAAAAAGATAAAAGCCGCAGAGTAGTTCCCAAAAGCGGAACAACTCTGCGCTACACACCCGCCCTCCCAAAAAGCCGGTGGCGGGTCACTTCAGCCAATCCACCGCGGCGACGTGATCGGAGACCACCGCGATCTGAACTCCCCGGTTTCTTCCAACATTTTCGAAAAACCGTGAGAACCCTTCCTTGGCGGAAATGATGGCAATTCGGAACGCTTGCTGCCAATGACGAGCGCAATGTTCACCGAGCACCAGCATGTCCACGACGGGAATCGTTCCCGCAACCCTGGTCACATCCAACCTCACTTTGCGGCATCCGCATTTTTCACTCTCTTCTTTCACCCTGTCGAAAAGGTGTTGCAGATCGGCAAGGCTGTATTCGCCGGCGGCCGCGATGGACAATTCACGGCCCGAGTCACAATCAATTTGCACTTCCAAACTCACGCGATTCCTCCTGTTTGATGGGCGGGGTTTTGAGGGCCCGGCGCGCCAACCGGCTCTGGCGGCGAAGTGAAGGTCAAGGTCACGAGGCACATTCAGATTCCCCAAGGGTGGCGAGAAAGATGCGAAGCAGTTCCACCTCCCGCTCCCACTCCACACTGGCCATTTGGGCAGCCTGCAAGTCGCCGTTGCGCGCCGACATCACGAGCTCCAGGGCGGCCTCATAAGCGCGGCGCGCCGAGACGTTCTGTGCCGCCGCCTTGGCCACCCGCGCCGCCGTTTCCACGGCACGCAGATCTCCCCGGGCCACTCCGGTCCGTACGTTTTCCACCAGGGTTGGCCATGCCGCTTGCGCAAGACCCACCAACTCCGCGAGATATTCCCGGTCACCCCCCGCGCTCTCCAGTGCCCGCCTCACATCAAAGATCTCGGAGTATTGCGCCGCCGTCTCCCTCAATTTTTCCCAGTTCTCAGACAAATTCATCCTCCCGCCCATGGGGACCAACCCCCATTGAGGCCCGAACTAACACCCCTTAAGGCTCGCAACCCTTCAACAATTTGGTGGAATACAGCAGGAACCTGGTGGAATATAACAGGGTGGGGATTTGCGATAAGTCATCTTCATATCTCGAATTCAATTCTACGGCACGCAGGGGGTCCGTCGCCATCAGTGGAAATCGATCTTTTGTGTAGTTGATCAGGAAGCATGTGTCGTCCTTTGTACTACACGCTTGTCAGTGCAAACTGGTAGGCTGGTAGGCACGGAGTCGCCGCAGCGACCTTTTCTGTCCGCGGCTGCCACTTTTGAAGGGGGGGTTGACCCATGGGAACTGATCGTCGTGCTTTCCTCAAGCGTTCAGCGACAGTTGGGTTCGTCCTGGCTTCGGGCGAGATATTGAACGCCCGGGAAGAAAGCCCCACCGACGCATCACGCTACCGATTGGCCAATGAACAATTGCGTCTGGTGTTTGACCGCCGGGGCTTGGTGTCGATGGAGGACGCCGCCCTCGGCAGGACCTTTCATTTCAAGACGGACGGTTTTAAGCTCGAAATCAATCAGCAGCCGATCGACAGCGCTGGACTCCGGGCGGTGGCGGTGAAGGCCGAACCCTCCCGGCTCACCTACACGTTCAGAACAGAGGCTTTCGAGATCAATGTCGTGTACGAGCTCCGCGCGGGCTGGAGGTTTGCGAGCAAGCAGGTGCTGGTGAGTGGAGTCCATGCGGGCTCATTCCACGTGGGGGCGGCCGAACCTCTCCAGTTCGAGATTGAGGACCTGCTGTCAGAACTTTACGTGCAGAACAGCCGGTACCCGAAGCTCATCCCCTCCGGGGCGGCAGGTTACCCTGCCACCATTCACGAGGCGGACCCGGGAATTGGGGACACCGGCACCAAATCTTACGTTGCCTTCCTGCGCATGGAGGAGGCGCGAGGGCTCTACATCCTTCTCCAGAATCCTTTCTTCGAGTGCGTCCGCGCGGGCCAGGTCTTTTCGCTGCGCTACGCGCCGGAGATGGATTGGCAGACCGCCTGGGGTCCGTTCCCCTGCGACCGCGCCTGCCTGGGCCCGTACCGGCTGAGCGGCCGCAAGATTCCGAAGGACCCGGCGCCGGAGTGGCAGCTCGCGTCAAGCGCTCTCGACGGGCAGGATGAGGCGGAGGTGGAAGCGGTCACCGAATGCGTGCGCGCCTTCCTGATGACGCACCCGCAGAAAGCCGTCCGGATGCATTGCGGCTGGTATGAGAACGATTACCAGATCGACATCTCGAACCCCGAGGGCCGGGAAGAATACAAGCGGATCATTGATGCCACGGCGGCCATCGGTTGTGACCACCTCACCTTCGCGCCCCAGAACACGGGAATTTCCGCGCGCGACCAGAGCGTCGACACCTGGAAGACGGAATATGTTTTGTGGTTGGGCATGGGGCAGAAAATCCGTAGCGGTGAATGGCGCGCGGGCCGCGACCCCCTGCCCGATTCCATTCAGCAGATGCTCGATTACGCCCGCTCCCGGAACGTCAAGCTGATCGCCTACGTGTATCCTGACCTGGCATTCAGCCAGAGCAAAGAGTGGCTGACGCCGGATGGCAGGCACTCCTCGCTCGCCCATCGCAGCTTGCAGGACTGGCTGATCCAAACCATGGCGGCCTTCCAGCGCCAGTTGGACCTGGGCGGATATTTCTTTGACTACGTCTATCTGTCGTTTCCGGGCGCCAGCCGCTACGCGCAATGGTTCGGGTGGGGGCGCGTGCAGGAAGAGCTGCGCCGCGCTGCGCCCGGCATCGTGATTTCCGGGGGCGCCTACCATGGATTTTACGGCCCCTGGACGCACCTGGCGGGCAACTGGCCCTGGCCGATGTTCGGCGACGAGCAGCCCGAGTCGCATGTCAATTTTCCCGATCTGCACTTCGCTCGCGTAGAAGCCGACCGCATGCGGTATGCCATCTTCCTATACAAGAACTACGAATACTATCCCACCGAGGCGCTGCCCGGGTTCATGTCGCACCAGGTGCCACGGCATGGGGGGAAGACGGAACAGGAAAAAACGTCGCCGCTCAACACCGGCTGGAGAATGCGCAACTTCGATTGCCTGGGGTGGAAGTACTCGGTGATCTCATCGATTGGCTACGCGGGGATCAACCATGTGATCGCCATGCTGCCGGCGCGCGACATTGAGGAATTCCGGCACTTTTCCGCGGCGGACCAGGCCTGGTGGAGGAAGTGGCTTGACTGGACGGACGCGAACCTGGGCACGCTGCGCCACACACGCCTGATTCTGGGTGAGCCGGCGCTGGGGAAGGTTGATGGCAGTGCAGCCATCGTCGGCGACCAGGGTTACATCTTCCTCTATAATCCCAATGGCCGGAAAGTCGAGGTGAGTTTCAACCTCGACTCCTCGATGGGGTTGACCCGGCAAGGCCGCTTCACTCTGCGCGAGCTGTATCCGCTGGAAGGACGGTTGTGGGGGAAGCCGCGGGCAGGAATGTGGAGGACGGGTGACCGGGTGACGGCGACCATGGACGGGACTAGCGCCACGGTGCTGTCGCTCGAGCCTGCTGCCGCGGAGATGGTGAGGCCCGTGCTGCTCAATGCCCCGGGAAGCGCCTTGATCGAGGACGGCCGTCTGGCTTTAAGCGGCATACGCGGCGAAGTGGGGACGGAGGTGGAGCTCGGCGTGCTGGCTCCCGGCGGCACAGAGATCGAGGCGGTGACGGTGAACGGCGCGGCGGCAAAACTTCAGCGCGCAGGTGAAATGCTCAAAGTGCGGGTGCAGTTCGCAGGGGAACCGTTTTGCAGGTCGCAGCAGGTGGGAAGTTACGATCCGCAGTTCCGCGGGGGCATCGTGCGCGGGGAATTTCGCATCCCGGCGCGCATCAAGCGGCAGTTGGCGGCGCGCCGGCAAGCGTGGTCCATGGCGTGGACAGAAGAGGACCTTCAGTGCTCGTGGCTCGCGCCGGAGCGATTATTGCTGTTCGTGCAGATGGCCAACCCCGACCCGAAATTGCCGGTGACGCTCAAAATCGATGGCGAGGCGGCGGCTCTCGAGCGCGCCTATGCCTCCATTCGGCCCAACCTCCGCAGCTTCACCGGGTATTACGCCGACGTTTCGGCTCTCGAAGCGGACCGGACGCACCAGGTGGAACTGAACCTGCCTGCCATGGAGGCGGGCGGCTTCCAGGGGCTCTTTTTTGACAACGTGGAAACGGAATACACCGATGAGGTGGTGGAATGATGGCGTGCGACCTCTCACACTGACACTTCTCGAGAGAACCGCGAAGGCTGGCGAACAACCCGTTCTAATCCACAAGCCGATTGCGCACCGCATAATTGATCAGCTCAGCGGTGGTCTTCATGCTCATCTTCTCCAAAATGCGGGCGAGATAGGTGCTGACGGTGCGCACGCTCAAATGCAGCATTTCGGCAATCTGCGAGACGGTTTTTCCTGAGCCGATCAACCGCAGGACTTCGAATTCACGGCCTGAAAGCGACTCAATGAGATTTCGCAATAAAACATTGGTTGCTGTTGCCAGCCTTTTCGCCAGGCCTCCAACCTCTTCGGCGCAGTCCATTCAGGGCTGTCCATTCAGAGCTGTTCTTAGCTTGTCAAGTTGTCCGGTTTTCATAGCAAGTGAACTGTCCGGTTTTGGTTTTTCTTCTCCTGCCCAATGTTAAGGGCCACCGCCGCCGCCGTCGCTGTGGGAATGTGGGAATCCGGCGTCTTTTGCCGGATTTCCAAGCGCGGAGGGAAGGGTGGAAAACTCGTCCTTGGAGTTTTCCACGCTTTCCTCGGCGCGTCATTTCCACAGCGTGGGGCGCGCGCTTTTTTTAACTTCTCCAAGACTTCTCCGGACGCCGTGTAGCGCCCCACCACGTGGGGTCCGTGGGCAATCGTGACGCGGCCGTCCAGGTGTTCACAGATGGTCACGCGGCAGCCGGCCAGCGTGCCGCGCCAGGACGTGCGCTCGATTTGCCAGGTCCGATCTGCGAGCCGTACGGTATTGTCCTGGGCTACGGCGCGCTCGTGCTGAACCGAAAAGATGAGGTCCAAGTCCTGGCCGCGCACCGGCGTGAACGCGTGTCCGCTCTGGGTGGCCGGCACGCTGAACTTCCGGTTCATTTCCCCGATGTAATGCTCCCGCAGAAACCGGTTGGCTTCCTCCAGCCCGGTGATTTGGGCTAAGCGCAACTCCTGCGGCAAACGCCCTTGCCAGGTGCCAAACCGTCGCTCGCTGCGCCCCCGCGCCTGCGGCGAGTAAGCCGCGATCATCTGGATCCCCAACCCCTGCAGCGCCCGTCCCACCTGGCTCAGCCGTTCGCGGCTCACCGGCCCACCCGCCGCCGGCGTGTGAAAAAAGTGGCTGGCCCGATCGCTGTAGAGCGCGCAGAACCGCCCTTTCCGTTCGATCACTTCCCGTAACCCGGCCATCACCGTACGCGTCGATTCCTCCTCCACCAACTGCGCGTAGTAGGTCTCGCTGGTGGCGTCATCGATGATCTCGATCAGGTCATACCAGCGCTCGTCCTGAAACCACTGATGCCGGCTGCCGTCCAGGTGCAGCAGCATCCCCGGCAACGGACGGCGCGCACGGCGCTTCCGATGTACACCCCGCTTCCGCCCTTTCTTCACCAGCCCCGCCCCTTGCAGCGCCAGCTTCACCCACGTGTAGCTCAGCTCGATGCCGTGCTCTTCCCGCAGCTTCTCGTGAAAGTGCCGTACGTTCAGGTCCGCATACTTCTCCTGATATAACCGCAGCACTTCTTCCGCCTGCCCCAGGGGAACCCGCTTCGGGCTCGGCTTCCCCCACCGCCGGTCCAGCAGCCCGTCGTATCCGTGCTCCACGTAACGCTGCCGCCAGCGTCGCATGCTGCGGTCCGACAACCCGATAATCTCCGCCGCTTGCCACCACGTGATCTTCTTCGCCATCGCCCGCAATATCACTTCTTGTACCTTCATCGCCCGCTCCCAGGCGACCGCTGAGTATTTTGGCATCCTGCCTCCGGCCTCTTGGATGCCTCCACTCCTCGCCGCCTTCAGCGGACAGATCACGTGCTAATGGAACCGGACAGATGACATGCTAACGACAGCTGTCCATTCAGAGCTTGGACTCGGGAAGCAATGAGGGTACAATAACCTTCGTCATTCAAATCCTGGCGTTTAAGAAAAATACCAACTGTCGATGTGAGGAGCGCTCCCATGCCCGATCGCCACTCTTTTGGTGAGATTCATCTCGACGTTACCGCCGGCCGTGAGCGGGTCCAGGAGACCCCCGCGTCAGAAACTCCCTTCCGCATCGCCATTCTGGGAGATTTCAGCGGACGCGGGAATCGACGGCTCATGGAAATCGGTGAGGCCATGGCCAACCGGAAGCCTATCCTGATTGACCGGGACAATTTCGATGCGGTTTTCGCCAAGGTGTCGCCGCAGATCGACCTGCTCATCGGTGACAGCTACCTCCTGACGTTGAAGTTCAGCGATTTGGACGATTTTCATCCCGACAGCATTTTCCGGCGGGACCAGTTATTCCAGAAGCTGCGCGATACTCGCAAGAAACTCAGCGATGATAAGACATTTTCGCAGACCGCGGATGAACTCGGCCTGAGAGGAAAGAAAGCGGAAGCAGCACCGCCACCGCAGGCACCGGTGGAACCCCGCCGGGATGCGAGCGCCGACGTCCAGCAAGTCGTATCCGGAAACTTCCTTGACGAATTGGTGGAGGAGACGGAAAAAAGAACCGTCGAGCCGCGTCCTTCCCGCGGAGCCGATCCGTTGACCACCCTGGTGCGCAGCATCATTGCTCCGCACGTTGTTCCCAAGGCTGATCCCCGGCAGGCCGAGGCGCTGGGACTGATTGACCTCGCGACCAGCGCCCAGATGAGCGCCCTGCTTCACTTGCCGGAGTTCCAGGCCCTCGAATCGGCCTGGCGCGCCGTATTCTTCCTAGTTCGCAACTTGGAAACAAGCTCCCAACTCAAAGTCATGCTGATTGACGTCAGCAAAGAGGAACTGGCCAAGGATCTCGCTTCCTCGCCGGACCTCCGGTCCACGGGAACCTATCGATTGCTGGTGGAGAAAACCGTGGGGACTCCCGGCGCGGAACCCTGGGCCCTTCTGGCGGGAAACTACACTTTCGGCGATTCCCGCGAAGACGCTGAACTGCTGGCGCGCATGGCCAAGGTGGCGGCAGCGGCGGGCGCTCCGTTCATCACCAGCGCCAGCCCCGGCCTGTTGGGCTGCGAATCCATTGCCGACTTGCCGGATCGGCGGAAATGGACGAAGCCGTCCTCCGCCGAGGCCGTCGCCGCCTGGAAGGCTTTGCGGGCGCTGGGCGAAGCGCGTTACGTGGGATTGGTCCTGCCCCGCTTCCTGATTCGCCTGCCCTACGGCAAGGACACGGAGTCAACCGAGCTCTTTGATTTCGAGGAAATTCCTGATATCGCCGCCCATGAGGATTATCTCTGGGCGAACCCGGCCTTCGCCGCGGTTTTGCTGCTCGCCCAAACTTTTGCAGAGCAGGGGTGGGAGCTTCGCCCGGGCACTCTCCAGGAGATTACCAGCTTGCCCATTCACATTTACACTCAAGATGGCGAGACCAAAACCAAACCGTGTGCGGAAGTTCTGATGACCCAGACGGCGGCCGAGGAGATGATGCTGAAAGGCATTATGCCACTTGCTTCCCTGAAGGACCAGCCAACCATTCGCCTGGTGCGCTTCCAATCCGTCGCCGACCCGCCGACGGTGCTTGGAGGGCGATGGAACGGGTAGAGGTGTAGCGCGGGCATCTTGCCCGCGGTCTCGGGAGCGTCCCGCTTCCGCCCAGCGCGGGCAGGATGCCCACACCACAGCGGGCGGGATGCCCGCGCTACGAAGTCTCCCTCAGTGGCCCAAAAATCTTTCGAGGTTCTCAACCTCACGCTCGGCCAGACTCATATACTTGTGCGCCGCCGCCGGGTCCTTGGCATTCATCGCCGCGTCAAACTTATCCATATACATTTTCATGCGCGCCTGGGAGGCGGAAATATCCGATCGCAAGTTGTTGCCGCTGGACTCCATTTGCTTGCGCAGGCTTTCCACCCCTTCGTTCACGGTCGTGGCGCGGATGGACAGCTTATCGTGGAGGTCGGACAATTCCGCAAGCTGCTGGGCCGCGGCGTCGCTGTTCGCCGTAGGGGTTTGCACCCCTCCGCCGGAAGGCGTTACGACCTGGCCGGCTCCGGATTCCACGGAGGGTGTTGCACTCTGCCCACCCACCGCCAGATTGCCGGAAGCGTTGTGGGTTTTCCTGGGCTTTGGGGGATTCGGCGTGGGGTTGCTGCCGGAGCCGATGGGATTAGCTGAATTCTCGGTGGAAGGCGCAGGGCCGGCCGAAGCTTCCGATCCCACCGGAGTGGCGGTAGTATTACCCCCACCGAATGAGCCGATGGATTGTGCTGGCCCCGCGCCGACAGCGGGTGACCCAGCGACGGAGCCCGGCTGCGAGGTGTTATCGGTGCTCGGGTTACCCGGCGCCACGCTGATGGAGTTCGAGTTCATCGAGGATTGGTCCCCTCCCCCTGCCCGGGCCTTCAGGAGGCGTGTTCCCATGACCGCCGCCACGGCCAGAACCGCCACAACGATCAAGGCTCCCAGCGTCATATAGAGCCCGGTATAACTCTTGGAGGGCTTGGGCGCTGGAACGCCGTGGGAAGGAACGGGCGGAGGTGGCGCCGTAGTCACGGGGGCCTGCGGTTGCGGGGCCATCACCGTGGGCAGACCGCCGGTGGCGGTGTAACCTCCCGATGCGGGAATCGTTCCCCCTGCCGCCAGCGGTGGGGCCGATACGGTTGACCCCCCCCCAAATCCCGTTGCCGAACCGGGCCCTGGGGGTGGATTGTACGCCGTCGGGGCTGAGGTGTAAGCTGGTGCCGTCGCCGATGGATAGACCGGAGGCGTGCTTCCGGCGGAGGCTTGCACGGGGGTGGCATTCAGCATACTACTGATGCTTCCCAGGGCCGCAGCGAAGGCCTCGGCGGTTTGAAACCGCTTGTTGGGGTCCTTTTCGAGCGAGATCATGATGATGTCATTGAGGGCTTTGGGCAGGTCAGGCATCATTTCAATGGGCGGCAGGGGCGCCTGTTGCAGTTGGGCCACCATGATGTCGAAATCACTCTTGCCCTGAAAGGGACGCGTCCCCGTTACCAGCTCGTACAGCGAAACGCCAATCGAGTACAGATCCGAACGGCCATCCAACTCGCCGCCCTGCACCTGCTCGGCCGACATATAAAATAGCGATCCCATCGTGGTCCCCGTCTGGGTCAGCTTCTTGTCGGTCTTGGTCTTGGCGATTCCAAAGTCCATGAGCTTGATGGCGTTGTCGGGGGTCAGCATCATGTTGGCAGGCTTGATGTCGCGGTGGATAACCCCGCGTTTGTGCGCGTATCCCAGCGCCGCGAGGGCCTGCATAATGTAGCTGATGGAATCCGGAAGGGGAATCCTTCCTACCTTGGTCCGCTCATCCAGGGTTGTGCCCTCGACGTACTCCATCACCATGAGGAGCTGATTCTCGAGGCGGAACGCGGTGCGCAAGCCCGCGATGTTGGGATGATTTAAGCTCGCCAGCACCTTGATTTCGCGAATGAAGCGGTCCGCCAGCTCCGGATCTTCAGCAAGATTCGGCAGCAGGACCTTCATGGCGTCGATGCGGTCGGAAATGGTGTTTTTGACTTTATAAACCTTCCCCATTCCCCCGGCGCCGAGCAGACCGATAATCTGATAATCACCAACGGTGTCGCCAATATGAAAGCTCATCGCTGACCCCTCTTTAAGCTGAAGGGGCGCCCCTTGGAGCGCCCCTGGCGCAGGCGCAGGGCCTGCCTTTCGAAAATTCGTTATTGCTCCGTCTGGACGATGTCGCCCACCTTGGGGGGCGTGGGCCCTGTAAAGGTGCCGGTAGAGGAATCCTCATCCACTTCGGTAATGGTCACATCACCCAGTTGGGTATTCAGTGTCTTCAGAACCCTCCCGGTCGCCGGGTCGCGGATTTCCTTGCCTTTGTGGAACACCCCCAGGCGGTCACCCACCTTGACTCCCGCCTTTGAGCCAACGTTCAGAATAAGGGTATTATTGGTTACATCAGCAACCAGGCCATTAACGTTGACTACCGCCGTGGGAATTTTTCCGGCCGAAGCCTCGAGTTGCTTGATGGTATCGGCGACGGCGGCGTTGGTGGCTTCGCCCAGGATGGTAGTGTCAAAGTTCGAGCTCCCCATAGAATAGTTGCCGCCGCCACCCCCCGAGCCGTTTCCGCCCCCGCCCAGCAAGGAAGTGCCGGAACGCTGCGATTCTCCCTTGCCCTGAGCCGCCGCGAGAATCTCTCCGGTGTTGGTGTCCACCAGGCGCGCGTCAATGGCGACAAACGCCTTGGACTTTGAGGTGCCGACACCCCCGACGCCATGACCATAATGGCCGGCCAGCCAACCCCCCGCACCGCCCCCCACGTTGTGGCTCTGGTCCTCACGGCCAAACTGGGTGATGCTGCCGATCACCATAGCATCCACACCCAGAATCCGGCCGATTTTGGCGGCGGTCTCGGGATTCGCACGGTCGCTATTGGAGAAATTCTGCTCCCCAATGATTTTGGCGAGGGCCTGGCGCTCGATCACCTTGAAGGTACCGTCCTGGACCAGTTTGGTAACCATCATGTCAGCGATTCCCTTGCCCACGTCCTGACTGTTACCGCCAAAAATCTGGTTCGCGGAGGCCTGCACGGCGCCAAATTCAAAATCCATGACGGTGATGCGCTTCTTGTCCTGAGCCCAAGCTCCTGAAGTCACCGTCAGCGTTAACAGGATGATCCCCAACAGCCTTTTCATTGTCCCCTCCAGGATAGAACATGGTGCCGCAACACAAGTTCAAGCCGACTTGGATAATCAAGGATGCCGCCACACCGGCGCACTCATTTCCTCAGCTTCGAAATTCCGCAGCCCCTTGTGACCTGTCCATCCTCACCGGTGGCAGGATGGTTTTGTTCCGAATCTTGCCGGACCCACGTTCTCAGAAATGTGTCTGCCTAATCTTAATGGGCCGATTGTAACACTAAGTAAACAAGAAAAAAAGTAAGGGATTAGGCAATGTGAACAAAGGGAGGATCGGGGCTAGCCGCCGATCAGGACGGTAGGACAGCCGAGAATGATGGTGCCCCCGTGGGCGGTCATGTCAGTCATGCGGGCGGCCGGCAAATATTCCACCAGAACCGTGAAGGAGCCCAGCACGATGATGTCGGGAGGCCCGACGCATACAAGCATGTCCGTCACCCGGGCTTGGGGGAAAATTCCGGTCAGAACAGTTGGGGCGCAGGGAGGCAGAATGGGACCGCCCACATGCGGCACGAGGACGGTCAGCATGGGGCAAACGTGCATGTCCAAGACGCGAGCGGCGGGCATTCCCATAATGGACCTAGCAATCGACGATCTCGAACCAACACTATTTCTGGGGCTGCTGCAAGCGCGCTATCAAGGCCATGGCTTTCTGCATAAACACACCATACTTTTCCTTGGCCTTTTCAGGTTCCGTGACCACGCCGGCGATAAACACCGCGCCGGCCACCAGTTCGGAAGTTACATGGCCGGGCGGCGGGGTGGGGGGCGCGTTGGGGGGCGTCATGCTGGGACCCGCGAAGAACGCGCCCATGGCCAGCATGCCGGAGGGGCTCTTGGGCTTTTCCTTGTCCGCCGCCTGCCGGGCTGCCCAGCGATTCTCATCATTGGGAGCAGACACCCATCGTTCCACGGCGGGGTGAACTTCCGGAAGGGGCTTGCCTTTCTGGCTGGCGAAGACATGCCGCACGCAAAGGCAACCCCAACCGACCGCTTCGCGCTTGGGGAGCAGATAAGCGACCATGCGCAGCGCGTCCTTGAAGAGCTCTTTCTCCATCAAAAGAGCAATGAATTCCTTCGTCGAGGACTCGCTGGTCAGCAGAGCCTTGGCATCATCGCTCACCTTGGCTCGTTCACAAAGCTCCTGCAACGCCGATACCGGTGTTTTCGCTGCCTCACCACTGCCCATGGTTTGTACCTATCGATTGACTTGAATCCGCATCATACCCTGATCTGCATACGCCGGGTGAAACTATCCGCAGTTGATCATGGTGACCGAGCCTTGAAGATTCAGCATGCCGTCGGCGCTTATATCGGCGATTCCGTCGGCACTGATGGTCACCATCGGCGCACTGATCGTCACACCCGCTGGAGCAATCGTGATGCTGCTCGGCCCCACGGTGAGGGTGATCGATTGCATGGCGGTGATTGAGCTGGAACCCAGACTCACCGTAATGGAGTGATTTCCCATGGAAACGGTCAGCGAATCGTTGCCCATGCTGACGGTGGCGCTGCGGTTGCCCATATCGACCTTGTGGTCGTCATTGCCTTGCTGAACCTCGACACTGCGGTTGCCGGACTGAACGGTAAGCGACTCGTTGCCGAAAACCGTATGGGTACGGGTGCCCTGCTTGATCGTGACCGATTCGTTGCCCTTGGTGACGGTCTCTGTCCGGTCCTGATCCACCGTAATGGTCTGATTGTTCATGACGTGGATATCTTCATTGTTCTGGACCCGTATGGCCATATCCTTCTCGGCGCGCTGATAAAAGACTTCGGAGCCCTTCGTATCATCAAAGGCCAGCACGTTGGCATCGTGCTCGCCCCCGCCCTTGGTGCTGTGGGTGCGCCAGCCACTCACATTCATTTTATCGGGCAATGCGCCGGGGGTTGTCTGGTCGGCGTTATAAACCCGTCCGACAATCAGCGGCTGATCGGGATCGCCTTCCAGAAAATCCACGATGACTTCCTGACCAATCCGGGGAAGGAACATCGCTCCCCAACCCTTGCCGGCAAAGAGCTGCGACACGCGGAGCCAGCAGGAACTGTTTTCATTATTTTGTCCCACGCGGTCCCAGAAAAATTGCACCTTAACCCGGCCGTATTGATCCGTGTAGATCTCCTCGCCTGAGGGACCTACCACCACCGCGGTCTGCGGCCCCATGACCGTGGGATGAGGAGTCACGCGCTGTGGCCGAAAAGGCACGGAGGCGGGAATACAACGGAAGGAATTGGAGTAATGCTCTTCCGCCGCGCCCCGGCGGGAACCATAACCCGTGGTCTGAATGTGATGCTCAATATCGGTCAGGAGGTAGGAATCATTCATGTCCTGGCGATAATGGTCCGTCAGCGTAAACTTATAGCCGCTCACCATGCTGCGCCCATCGCTGGTGCCATGGATGACCTTATACACGGCTTCCTCTTCCTGCATGCGGATTTTCGTCAGGGTGGTCCCATCAGACTGGGTGAGGTACTTTCCGGGATAATCGTAGGTATCATAGCTGCTGTTGCCGCCCACGCTGTCGATGGTGGAGGTGGAAGTCAGAAGACTGGTGCTCGGGGTTGTAAAGTTGTAGTCCGTCAGCGTGCACTTCCCCGTGCGCATCTCCTGCTCCGCCTCCCATCCGTCCACCACGTCTTCATCGAGAACGGCGTGAGTTTCAAAATAGAAACGGAACGAGTTCTGGCCCGGCAAATCCGCGTTGGCGCTGGGATCGTCGCCCATCACCAACGTGTGGCCGGTCTTCGCATGCTGAAAAAAGTAGAAAATTCCGTACTCTTCCATGAGCCGGGAGACAAAATTGAAGGCGGTCTCACGGTATTGCACACAGTAATCCAGCGTCTCGTAGGTTGCTTTGGTGGAATCGGTAAAAGCCGCGGAGCTCACCGTGCCGAAGATCTGCTTGATGATATCGGTTACTTTCATTTGCTGAAAGATTTTGCAATCGGCGGTGCGCGTCAGGAGCCAGAGCCAGGGGACCATTTCCGCGCGGTAGGAGGTGAAGATTTCATCCGCGCCCGCCTGGCCAAAGCGGCTGATAATTCCGTTGAAGTACCGGGGGGTATTGTCCGCCTGGGTCACCGCAATGGTCACGTTCTTCCCGATGATCTGGGTGAAATCGATGTCGGGATCCTCGGAAAGGAGATCCAAATCGAAGCGGAAGAGCCGAGACATCCCCTCCGAGCCCGTCATGCCTTTCAGGAGGAGTTTGTCCGGTCCCAGCGGTGTAGTGATCGTGAATAGACTGGCCCCACCGTGTATGTAGCTGCTGCTCCCCATGACTTAACTCCTCCTGGTAGCATTGCGATCAGTTGTAGACAAACGCTCCATCGGCGCCGATGCCGACGTGGATGCGCTCCACCTTCTCGCCCTCCGCCATTCGCCCGAGCAACTGCCGGGAAATATCCGGCAACAGAGTGTTGGTGAGAATGTTGTCCACATTCCGGGCGCCACTCTCGACTTCCGTGCAGCGGCTGGCCACGGTGTCCACCAGGGCCGGGTCGTAAGCCAGATGAATCTTGTGGTTCTCTTCGATGCGTTTCTGAATTCTCCCCAGCTTCAGTTCGATGATCAACTTGAGGGAATCCTCGCGGATGGGGTAGAAGGGGATCAGCACCATGCGGCCGAGAAAAGCCGGCTTGAAGATCTTATTCAGCTCGGGCCGCATCGCCTTGATGATTCCTTCCGCCGAGGGCATGGTTTCCTTATCGGCGCACAGCTTCATCATCTGGTCGGTGCAGGCGTTGGAGGTGAGGATAATGATGGTGTTCTTGAAATCGATCTCACGCCCCTCTCCATCCTCCATGTGCCCTTTGTCAAACACCTGATAGAAGAGTTCCAAAACGTCGGGATGCGCCTTTTCCACCTCATCGAGCAGAACCACCGAGTAGGGGCGACGGCGCACGGCTTCGGTCAGAACTCCGCCTTCGCCGTAACCCACATATCCGGGAGGCGAGCCTTTCAAGGTTGAAACCGTGTGCGCTTCCTGGAATTCCGACATGTTGATGGTGATGAGGTTGTGTTCTCCGCCGTAGAGCAAATCGGAGAGGGCCAGCGCCGTCTCCGTCTTTCCCACTCCACTGGGGCCTACCAGCATGAAAACCCCGATCGGTTTGTTAGGATCATCCAGTGCGGCGCGGGAGGTCTGCACGCGCTGGGCGATCATGTCCAGCGCATGTTCCTGCCCGATGACCCGCTTACCCAGCAGCGAGCTGAGCGAGAGCACGGTGGCGATTTCATTTTTCAGCATCTTTCCCACCGGGATGCCGGTCCAGGCCGCAAGCACTTCGCCCACAATCTGGGCGTCAACCGCCACGCGCAGCATGGGGGTTTCGCCTTGCAAGGCGGCAAGCTCCGCTTCTACCTTCGTCAGTTCGGCGCGCAGGGCCTCAGGATTCGCAGCCGGTGCGGGCGCGGCGACTTCCGGGGCGGCGGCCGTGGCGGCGGTAGCGGCCGCTACTTGCGCGGCAGGTTGGGGCGCGGCAGCCGGCGGCGGAGCCAGAGCAACAGCAGGGGCCTTTCCTGCCGCGCCTTCAATTTGACCCTGGAGTTCGCGGATCTTGGAGACCAGTTCGAATTCCTTGGTCCAGCGCTCTTTAAGAGCTTTCAAGCGGGCTTCAACTTCGACCTTTTGCCGGGCAATGTCCGCCAGGCGTTCGGCGTGATCGGCCCCAATGGCCATCTCACGCTCCAGGATCCCCCGCTGCACTTCCAGATCATCCAGTTGACGCCCCGCGTCCTCGATGGCGGGCGGCGTGGCGCTCTGCCCAAGCGCCAAGCGCGCGCAGGCGGTATCCAGGATGCTCACCGCTTTGTCCGGCAACTGCCTCCCTGCCAGATAGCGATGGGAGAGCCGCACGGCAGCCGTCAGCCCGTCATCCATAATTCGAACCTTGTGATGCTTCTCAAGGGAGGGAACAATGCCGCGCAGCATTACCGAACATTGCACTTCCACCGGTTCCTCCACCTTGACCACCTGGAATCGGCGCGCCAGGGCGGGGTCCTTCTCAAAATACTTTTTGTACTCGGACCACGTGGTGGCGGCGATGGTGCGCATTTCCCCGCGCGCCAGGGCGGGTTTCAGCAGGTTGGCGGCATCGTTCTGCCCCGCCTGGCCGCCCGCCCCGATCATGGTGTGCGCCTCATCGATGAACAGAATGATGGGCACCGGAGAAGCTTTGACTTCCTCGATCAAGCCCTTGAGGCGGTTTTCAAATTCCCCTTTAATGCCCGCCCCAGCCTGGAGCAGCGCCAAGTCGAGAGTGCGCACCACCACGTTGCGGAGGGGGGGCGGCACATCGCCCTTGGCGACGCGCGCCGCGAAGCCTTCCACCACGGCCGTTTTTCCCACCCCCGCTTCGCCGGTGAGGATGGGATTGTTTTGCCGCCGGCGCATCAGGATATCGATAATCTGGCGGATCTCCATATCGCGTCCCAGCACCGGGTCTATTTTCCCGGCCTTGGCGTTTTCAGTGAGATTGATGGTGAACTGATCCAGATTGGCAGTCTTGCCTCCACCGGCCGGGCGCGGGGCGCCGGGAGCGCCTGCCGCGGCCCCCACCGGCTCCAACATGTCCTCCTCGGACCGCTCCATGATGGAGAGAAAATCCTTGCGCAAAGCCTCCACTTCAATCTTCTGGATTTCCTTCGAGACCTCGCGCACCAGCCGGCTGAGCTCATCATTCGACACCAGGGCCAAAACCGTGAACCCGGTGCGAATCTCCCCGGAACCGAAATCAATGGACCCGATAGTCCAAGCCTCGGTGAGCATCTTCACCAATGAAGGGCTCAGCGTCGGGTTGCGCGAATTTCCCTTTTTAAGTTTGTCAAGGCTCCGGTTCAGCTCACCGGTCAGTCGCGATTTGTCAATGCCGAAGCGATTGACGATCGAGGCAAAGTCGCCATCCGGCTGGTCAAGGAGCTTGAGCACATAGTGTTCAACTTCAATATCATAGTTCGTCCGGGCCAGGCACACGCCGGCGGACGCTTCCAGCGTCTTCCGGGTATACTCATTAAGCTTCCCGATCAGTGATTTCAGGTTGATGCTCATTCCAATCTCCTTCCCAAAGTTGAAGAATAGTGTCGGATGCGTCTTCTTTCATCTGCCGGGTCTTGACATAGGTATGCCAGCCGAGCTGGGGAGCATCGGACCCTTCCGCGCCCAGCTCACACGGCGGCACATCCCGGCGGTTCAGAATCAACTGAATCTCAAAATCGAACTCCCCGTTCGAAAATAACTGGGTCAAGGCGCGGAGGGACTCGAAAGCGGAGCCTTGCGGCAGGAAATCCAGATACTGATCCAGGGATAAAGGCCCGATGCGAACCCGCACGCGGGCGGTCTGGTCCCACACCTCGTCGCCCACCACCGCCCCGAATCCCAATTGCCCGGATTCATCGGGTCCTTCATCGAGAGCCGTTTGGGTGTTGCGGTCCAGCGGATACCAGCCTCCCGCAAACTGTTCCACCTCCACGGGAACTTCGAAGTAATCCGTGAGGAGGTTGCGGAGGGCCTCGGCCGACCGCGGACGCTGGGCCAGAAGCCCGGAATAATAAAGCAGGGAATCATCGAGAACAGGGAGCCGGTTTTGCAAGCCGGGAGTCCCCAAACCAACCAGATCCAGCAAATGGTGCGAAAACGGGTCCAACCCCTCCCGTTCATAAGCGATGGAAAAACGGTATTTCTCCCACGCCAGATAGAAAAGCGAGATCATGCGATGATTGAAAATATCGAAAAACTCAATTGCGGCATGATCGCCTGAGCGCCTGCGCTCCGCGAGCAGGGAGGTGTAGTAGAGGGGCAGGATGCCTTCCGGCCCCGTCAAACCCATGAAGTTAACCATCATCCGCCCGGTGCGGTCCTTGCGGGGCCACTCGAGCGATTCCACTTCGCTGGCGGGAAAAGACAGGGTGGAATGGGCGGCGAACCTGACCACCTCGGCGCTGGGAGGATTAAATCCCCCCACCGGCGACTTGTCGGGAAAGAGACGTTCCAGGAGGCGAACGGCTTGAAAGAACTCAAAGAGGAAGGGTTCCTCGCGGAGCTCGGTTTCCACCGTGGAGACGCTTACATCAGGATGCTCTGGCCGGCCCGTGGTGGCCATTCTTTCAGTACCCCCCTGCGCTGGCGAGTCTTGACGACCAGTTGACTGAAGCTGTTGAGCGAAGCGTACAAACCCAGGAAATGGTCAATGACCGCGGCAAATAGATAAACGCCTCCCCCCGCATAATCGTCCTCATCAAATTCCAGTTGCACCTGGGTCCCGCGGGCAAAGGCAATCCCACTCTCGGAATTGATACGCGCAAAATGCCGCTTGCTGCTGACGCCCGTAACTCCGGAGATTTGCTTGTCGAGGTCGGCAGAATCGGAAAAGTTGTAGAGACGCATGACCTCCTGCAAGGCATCCTTGCCGTCCTCGACAAGGGAGAGGTAATTCAGCGCCAAGTGAGAGATCAACCTCCACAACGCATTCCGCCCCATGGGGGGCCGGAGGGTGGGGGTGGGTTTGCGCAACGCCACGGCGCCCCTAATCGATCCGATTCCCTCCACCTCGAAGTCGCCGTTTTCGTTGCCAAACGGCAGGCGGGCAGGAATATCGCGATTCGTGCAGGTGGTGTGAGCGGTGATCACCTGCGTATCCGGCAGGCAGGTATGCATGGAAAGATCGACCAGGAGCAGGGAAACCTCCGAACCCTCATCACTTTTCCGGGAGGAAGGCCGCCGGGTAGAGTACCAGAACGTCTGGTTCTTCTCCATCAGGGTCCGGTGCCGGTAGGAATAGAACGGCTCATAGTGGGTAAGTTCATGGGTGACCGGGTCGGAACTCACCACATCGTCAATGGAGAAAACCTCGGTGGCCATCCTCCGCCGGGCATCCGGAACCACGGCATACTCCGACCGCCGCTGGGTCAGCATGATGGGCTCGGCGGTTTGGGGAAACAGATTGATGATCGGCGAAGATCCCAGAAGAATCGCCTTGGCCGTGACCGCCACTGACAATCTTTGCTGCCGTTGCTCGAGTTCAAAAGGGGAAATGAGAAAAATAATTTCCGCGCGTCCGCCGGGAATGGCTTTCAGGGATTGCCCCAGGTCGTTCAGTTCAAAAAAGAAGAATTTTTCCGGAAAGGTAAAATACTCCTGCAATAGCCGGTAACCCTGGAAGGACCGGCGCGGGTAAGGCAGCACCGATTCCGATTCGGTAAACCCCATGGGCCGCAGGGACTTCATGCTCAGCGCCTGGGCGGGCTTCTTGGGACTGTCGGGGTCCCGGACGATGATTTGCCGGCAATTATTGGAAAGCAATTCGTACAGCGTATTCACCACATCGCCTTCCCCGTTCAGGAAGAAACGCAGCGATGACATCTGGAGCTTGCTGAAACTGACATCGGGGAAGCCGCGAAGTTCCACCCGGAGCGCGGCCACGGCGTCCGGAGCGCGCAAGGGGGGGTTGAGTTTGTCGGGCGTCACCCACCGTGCGTCGCCTATCTCAACAGGCCAGAGGGTGACATCGTAGCAACTGCGGAATTTGCAGGGGACCCCATCCACAGGCCGGGAATACAGGACGGAACCACGGGGAATTTCGAGACCGGTGGTGAGTTTTCCCTGCTCCGGGTCCAGGCGAAACTGGGCGATCGTCATGGAGGGGATGGGCCGGAGAAAATGGGGGTAAAGAATGTTGAGCAACCCCTCAGTAATCTGCGGGAACTCGTCATCAATCTTCAGGTGGACGCGGGCGGCAAGAAGGGCAAAACCCTCCAGGAGCCTCTCCACATGCGGGTCGTCGCACCGGTTCGCATCCAGTTGCAGGCGCGCGGCGATTTTGGGATGCTTCTCGGCAAATTCCTTCCCCATCTGCCGGAGGAAGGTGAGCTCATTTTCGTAATAGTCGAGAAGTCTGTCGCGCATGCTAAGTGCTCTTTACCCTGTATTCACCCTTCGTCGGCTCGAGCAGCGTGTCAAAGAATACCGGTTCCGGGGCCGGATCCATGCGCAGCAAGCCCTCAATCGTGAAGTGAATGCCGTGCATGACGTCGCCGGCAGGTTGAAGAGTGACTTTTACCGCTTGCAGCCGGGGCTCGAAAAAGCTGATCGCGGCCTTGATGGATTTGGTCAGGTAATCCTGATCCTTCACCGAGCGCAAGTACAGGCTGGTGGTGTCGGGAACGCCATAATTGTAAACGGAGCGCTCCAACTCCCGCAGGGATTCTGGAGGTTCTTCAATGGTGCTGCGCGAATTGAAGAGCCACTCCAAATCCCGCCGTAGCGCCGCGCGCAACTCCCGAAGGGATTGGGCCCGGGACAGGGGGGGCTCCAGCTTGCGCTCCGGTTCCGCATCAATGAGCCGGTCCAGCACCGACAATGTTACGGGGCCTTCATTGTCAACAGATGGCATTAGTTTCCAAGAACGGTGATGGCCTGAACGGGATCAAGGCGGACAACTTTCTCGAAAAGCCGATGCTTTTCCGAGTCGTCCGTCTGTACTCGCTGACTGTTCTTCATAATCATCACCAGGGCTTTGGCGATCGTCTTGGGGCTTTCCCAAGTCTCCAGGTGATTGCTCTCAATGCTTGCCGCCAGGTCTTCGATCATGGGTTGGGCAATCTCCGGCTTTCCGGCCGCGACACAGATTTCGGCAAGCTGCAACTTCCGGAAGAACTGTCCCCTGCCGGTAAGCTGCCTTTCGACTTCGTGCATCATGATTTCGATGGCTTTTTCCGCTTGTCCCGCTTTCAAAGCCTCGTTCGCCAGGTCGTAGCTGTCTGCGAATTTTCGATGCCAACCGGGTGAAGAATGGTTTGCGACGACCGGGGTCTCCGCGACATGCGCGCCGTCCGCGGCAGGCTCGCCATCTGGGGCGGGCGCGGCCTCCGGGGCAGAAATGGGAGTTTCCGCCACCAGTTCCCGCAGCCAGACTTGTGTTTCACTATTGGCGGCAGGAGTGTCATCGAGCAAGCTGACCTCCAGCGCTTCCGGCACATCCCGCGCCAGGGTCTTCAATTCACTACGAATGGCAAGCGCAATCCCGGAATAGTCGTCGCCCAATCCCGCACAGGCATCAACAGTGAATTTCTGAAGATCCAGCCAACCGCGGCTGCAGGGAAGGGACATGCAGTTTTCAGCAGCCTCCAGCAGTTCGCTCCACTTCCCTTCAATGGCCAGACGTTTGATATGCTGCCGGAGTTCGGTGGGCGGGGCTTCCAGCAGGGTCATATCCCGTTTGCCGAGCGCTGCCCGCAATTCGCCCCATCGCAAACCTCGCATCATCAAGTAAGGCGCAGGGCTATAGGGATCGAGTTTGCGAAGGGCGGCCGCCGCGCTCGCCACCGCCGTAATCGCACCCCGGCGCTCCGCCGGTTCCTTGTCACCAAAAGGAATCACGATGCCCGCGGGACCCGCCCGCCCGCGGAATTCCTCGGCCCCCCCCCCGGTGGTTGGAGCGGCATCCTCGGCAGCCGCAGCCTGCCCCTCCTCGACGGGGTCGGGCTCCTTCTCGCGCTTTTTCTGGAGAAATCCATGGACGACAGGCCGAATCTCTCCCAGCAAGGACTCCAATTTGTTAAGGGAAGGAGCCATGTCGCCAAACTTCTCGTTGCAGGAATCCTTGAGTGGAGCGAGAGCTTCCAGGCAGCCGTCAATGTCCTTTTCGGCTTTTGCGTAAAAGGCCTTGGGAGTTTCTTCGAAGCACTTGTCGAGGGCTTCGAGCGCAATCTTACCCTGCTGAATCGCTGCGGTGCGGGCCTGCCGAACTTCGTCGCTTTTTGAGGGGTCATCGTACCCGAGCTTGCGGGACTCTTGGACATCAGTAAAACCATAAGGTTCCTTTTGCACCAGGCGAACGCTTTTCAGGGGAAGTTCGAGCCGGGTGGCAAGGAACTCCAAGGGGGCAGCCCGCATTTCCACATCGCCATCCTCGATGGCGGGATAGAGCGTGTCCCAGAAATTCTCCACGAAACCGTGGCAGACCGCCAACCCGTCCCGGAGGCCGCTAAAGCCGTTTTGCTTCACCCAGGCCTCGGTGAGCCAGGCCGCCAGCCACAAATCCTTGGTCTTCTTGGTGAGAACATCTGTCGCGAGTTTGATGACCAGCGGATTGTCCGCTACTTTGCGGTCGCTCTCGCTCATCCCGGGGGGCGGAACGGCTTCCTCGCGCCGGGCCTCTTTGATCTTGCTATAAATTTCGTCGTAGCGAAGGTCAGCGCCGCTGGGGTTGGGTCCTTCGATGGGAACTAATAGGTCGTCAGGAAGGGGCATGATTCGTCAGTCTCCCGTGGGAGCCGGAGTGAACTCCACTGAACGCAGTTCGAGAAAGGGGATCTCTTCATCATCGACCACCCACATCTTCTGGCCGAACGGGACCTCCTCATCGAATCCCGTGCGTTGCTCCCACGCGGTGGCTCGCCCGAGCCGGACCGCATCATCGGAGTGCTGCGCGGAGAAAGGAGCAAGCACCGGGAGCATCACCTCACCGAGTTCTGCGCCTTTGAACGAAGGCGTGGTGGACACCGCCGCCGGCGTCCACAGCAGATCTCTCAGCCGTTTCGGAGGTTCGATTTGAATTGAGGCCACGTGCTCCAGGGGGAGCCAAAGGTAGTTGCCCGCGGCAAATATTTCGAGTCGGGCCCCAATCCTGGGGTCGGCGTCCGAAAAAGAGGTGAAAAGCTTGCCATTGAAAGTACCGGTGCGAGCCGTTGCCGACGCGTCCAGCTTTTTCGGAAACTCTCCGCGGGTAAACAGGTCCTGCCGCTGTCGCTCAGCGAAGAGCGCGCTTCGATAGAGCAGGACCCCAATCTCACTCGACGGCCCCGCTTGGCCCAGAACTTCGAGCTGCTTGTCGGCCCGCTCATATTCTCCGGCGAAACATAAAAGCTCAAATAGAAATGTCCGGCGCCGCGCGTCCGTTGGATTATCCCGAACTTCGGCACTCAGTGCCTTTATCGCGTCAGCCAATTGGCCGGCTCGAAACAGCTCTTGTGCGGTCATCTCCGGCTCCCCCATAAGGACATTTTTTCGGCAGCGAAAGGATCTCGCGCTGAGATTTTTCAGGGCAATGGCAGAGCCCTTCCCCTGTATATCGGCAGAACGGCTGGTGACGCGGATTTCCCCCGCCGCCAAGCCCCTTAGTAAGGTCAATTGAACACAACCGTAACCGGACACAGCAGTTCCTTCCCCAGCCCTGGACCCGGAACAACTTGTGCGGGAACACGAGGGAGGCTCTTGGGCGGGGCATGAAACCAGCAAGCACAAATGACTGCCCGGTTTCGGCTTCCTTCCAACAAGGACTCATTGGAACCCAAGGCCGGATACGCACGGCCTTCGGCTTGCCGTGCACTTATCCCGGGCAGACTCCCCCCTCCTGTCGAGAGTATCTTCACGGCCAATCGGTAGGATGGCCGTGAAGATACTTGCCCGCGATGTCAGTGCCCGGGACAGCCAGAAGCGTTAGGTCTGCTGCACCTGCTTGATGTCATAAGTTGCCTGACCGGCCAGGGTAACCGAACCTTTTGCCGTATCCTGCGTGTAGTACTGGTACTGGATCTTTTCGTACGCGATGCTGAGGCTCGCCGATGGGACTCCCGACGATCCGCCACCTGTACTGAAACTGGTAATGAAACAATTGGTCAATGTGATGACCAGGTAGTTATAAGGAGTTCCTCCGCCCCCCGTTTTGCGGCCTGTGAATGTCGCGGAGGCAACGTGCGACCCATTCACCAAGTCCTTCACGATCGCGAAGCTGGCGGCTTCCAGCCCGAAACTGACCGTGAGGTCCGATAATGAAGGTTTTCCAGCGGCGAGACCTTTGCCGCCAAGACTGCAAGGGTTCGACGCACCCCATTGCCAACTTTCGAGCTCGATACAGTTGGTCATGCCTACCGCTTGTGTTTCTCCGTTGACACCAGCAATGAGAATATAATAGTCACTGGGCATTGCTCAATCCTCCTTGTCACCGAGTTGAATTACGGGTAAGCGGCCAAGGCGCACCCTGCCGAAAATCCCGCCACAGCTAGGAACCGAAAATTACCTCTTCGCCGGCTCGGGCAGGTCCGCTACCAGCCGGAGAGAAACGCTAAGCTCGTCCAACTGGAAGTGCGGGCGAAGATAGGTAATCGCCCGGTAGCAGCCCGGCTTGCCTTTGATCTCTTCCACATCCACGCGCGCTTCCCGCAGGGGAAACTGGGCCTTGGTGGCCTGATCGGCATTGTCGTCTTCGGTCACGTACTGGCTGATCCAGCGATTCAGGAACTTGTAGCAGTCGTCGCGGGACATGAAGCTGCCGATTTTGTCACGCATCATCGACTTGAGATAATGAGCGAAGCGGCAGGTGGCCATCATATAGGGTAATTGCGCTGAAATGCGCGCGTTGGCGGTGGCAGCATCACTATCGTAGATCTTGGGCTTGTTGCAGGATTGGATGCTGAAAAATGCCGCCTTGTCCGTGCCCTTGCAGTGAACCAGCGGCACCAAACCCTGGTCGGCAAGTTCTTTCTCGCGCCGATCGGTGATGGCGATCTCGGTGGGGCATTTGAGCGCCACGTCGCCCTCGTCGGTGCTGAAAGTGTGGGAGGGGAGACCTTCCACCAGGCCGCCGCCTTCAACTCCACGAATGGCGGTGCACCAGGAGTATTGCGCAAAGGCACCCGTCATTCTGGCGCCCAGCGCGTAAGCAGCGTTCCCCCAGAGGTACTTGCTGTGGTCGGTTCCATCCACGCCTTCTTCAAAGTTGAAGGCATCGACGGGCACGGTATCCCGGCCGTAGGGCAGACGCATCAGAACCCGGGGGCAGGTCAGGCAAACGTACTTTGAGTCGTCACTCTGCCGGAAGCCCTTCCATTTGGCGTATTCCGTGGTATCAAAGATCCGCCCAATGTCGCGGGGCTGGTCAAGCTGCGTGTAGCTTTCCATATTGAGGAGCTGCGGCGAGGCTGCGGAAACGAAGGGAGCATGCGCTGATGCCGCCACCGCCGCCATCTTTTCCAGAAGTTCCAGGTCTTCCGGATGCTTGCTGAACTCGTAATCGCCAATCAGCGCGCCATACGGCTGGCCGCCGAATACACCGAACTCTTCTTCGTAAACTTTCTTGAAGGCCGCGCTCTGATCGAACTCCGGAGCGCGCTGAAGGTCCCGCAGCAGGTCCTTCTTGGAAACATTCAGCACCTTGATCTTCAGCATGGAGCTGGTTTCACTTTGGCTGATCAGGTACCGTAGACCCCGCCAAGTGCCTTCCAGCTTCTGAAACGCGGGATGGTGCAGGATTTCGTTGAGCTGGATGGAGAGCAAATGGTCAATCTGCGCAATGCGCGAATTGATCATCGCCTCGGTGTCTTTGGAGATCGTCACCTCTCCCGCTAAGACCTGGGTGAGGAACTCTTTCACCAGATTCTTGCCGCGCTCGCGAGTGGCTGCATCGGTTCCTACCCTTCCCGTCTCGACTATTTGGTCGAGAAGAGACTTTTCGCCCACCTGCTCGGTGGTCTGTGGTGTCGCGGCAGCTTTTGCTTCGTTAGCCATTGCTCCCCTCCTTCCCTTCCTTGGTTCCGATTTCCGCCCGTAACTTGTTTAACTTTTCGGTATTGGAGACGGCGTCAAGCAGAAGTTCATCCAACTTGTCATTGGTCTGCAAGGCGCCCTTTAAATCACTCAGACGAGTACGGAGTTCGAGCAGTTCGCGCAACGGCTTCACCTGCCGGGCCACCTTCTCGGGCTCGAAATCATCCATACTCTTGAAGTTGAGATCGACCTTCAATTGCCCCACATTTTCGTCGTCGCTCAACTTGTTGTCGACCGAAAACGCCACGTGGGGTTTCATACTTTCCAGAACGCTGTCAAAGTTATCCAGGGTTATTTCCACGAACCTGCGTTCCTTTAATTTGGGAAGCGGATCGACAGGCTGACCGGAAAAATCGCCCAAAACTCCCATTACGAATGGAAGTTCTTTGGTTTCAATCGCACCACCCGTTTCCACATCATAAGTAACATGGACACGGGGAGCCCGTACCCTACTAAGCTTCTTCTGGACGCTCTCTGCCATGGGAAACTCCTCGCCTAAGCATATTTTATTGACATGTTGCCACTGATGGAAGAAATAGATATCAAAATGTCCGATAGATGTCAATCGAAAAACGAATGCGAAGGGCCGGTGTGAAAACTCCTGCTCCAGAAATGCCCCATCGGCGTTTGTGGTAAACTTGCCGGGTTGTCGAAGGGATATGGTGGGCGATACAGGATTCGAACCTGTGACTTCTACCGTGTGAGGATAGCACTCTACCGCTGAGTTAATCGCCCGCGGCAATTCATCAAGATAGCAGATATTGGGCCCAGGGTCTAGAAGCTCAGGGCGAGACTTTCGAGATTCGACCAAATGGAAAAAGCCGGAATAGATAATCACGCCGCCGTTGCTCCTGACCTTCTCAGGCGCGTCCAGCAGTCCGTGCAAAGCGTCATCCGGGGTAAAGACGAAGTGATTCAGCTCACCCTGGTGGCCCTGTTCGCGCGCGGACATTTGCTGATCGAGGATGTCCCGGGAGTGGGCAAAACCACGTTGGCCCATTCGCTGGCGCGCTCCTTTAATTGCACCTTCCAGCGCTTGCAATTCACCTCTGACCTGCTGCCTTCCGACGTCGTGGGCATCAGCGTCTTCAGCCAATCCACCCAGCGCTTCGAATTCCGGCAGGGACCGATTTTTGCCAATATCGTCCTCGCCGATGAAATCAACCGCACCACTCCCAAGACCCAGAGCGCCCTGCTGGAAGCCATGAACGAAAATCAGGTGACGGTGGATAACCGCACTTACGCTCTGCCCCGGCCTTTCATGGTGGTGGCCACACAAAATCCCATTGAGCATCACGGCACCTATCCCTTGCCCGAGTCCCAAATGGATCGCTTTCTCATGCGAATTCGCGTCGGCTACCCCACCCCGGAAAGTGAAAAGGAAATCCTGCGGAATTTTGCCGACGCCGACCCGCTGGCCAGGATCGAGCCCGTCATGAACGCCGACGAGGTGCTGGAAGTTCAGCAGGCGGTCCGCCGCGTCGCCGTCGATGAAGAGTTGTTGAATTACACTCTGGCCATCGTGGAGAAAACCCGCCAGCACGAATACCTCAGCCTGGGCGTCAGCCCGCGGGGCTCCATGTCACTCTACCGCGCCGCGCAGGCCATGGCGGTCATGGAAGGCCGCACCTACTGCCTCCCCGATGATTTCAAGCGCCTGGTGATCCCCGTCTTCTCCCATCGCTGCATTGTCAGTTCCCGCTACCTTTCCACGATGAAGAAATCCGATCAGTCGGAAACCATCCTGCGGGAAATCATAGAATCCACACCCGTGCCGCTCTAAGTGACCCCACACCGTTGGCCGGGGATGTCCTCCCGGAGAAGCTGTCGATGAAATCGGGCGACCTTTGTCAGGGGTTTCATCGATAGGGCGCGGCACCTTCATCCCCTACAATTTTTCCGGGCCGCATCCACAAGCAGGTCCCAGGTACGAGGTTTACCTGCTGGGGCGTGCGGGCAAAGGAAGGCATCGACCATGCAACCGAAAACTTCGCGGGCCCACAAATATTTCTGGGAGAGAGGGGGGATGCTCCGCTCCGGGCTGACTTTGCTGCTGGCGGTTTGGCTGTTAGGAACTGAGGCGGCTCCCACCTTCGCCATGGGGCCCCAAACACCTGACCCTTCCACGGTGGAAACTCAGGTGAAGAAGTTCGGAGTGGGCAAGAGTGTGAAGGTCTCGCTGGTGGGGGGCGAACTGGTGCGCGGGCACATCCGGGCCATTGACGCCGATTCCTTTACCGTAAAGACCTGCAAGTCCTCGGAAAGGTCCATCCCGTATGCCCAAGTCACCGAGATTAAGGATCCACCAGGGCCCATCACTTATATACTGATCGGGGCGGCCATTGTCGTCGTGGTGATCCTTATCGTCCATCATTGAGTACGGGCCTTAGGACAACTGCGTAAGGTGGCGCGGGCATCGCTCTGTATGTCGCCGACCTTGGGATATGGTGTCAACATCCAAAACGATATGTGTGCCAACCGCGCATCGCTGTGAAAAACCGGCATAAGGCGGAAGGCCGTCCGTAGCAAACGCCGACGGACACGGGAAGTCCGGCGATGCGCGCGGCATGGGAAAGCTTCTGCTACCTACTGCTCTTCCCCCACCTGAGTTACAATCAATTCCCCATGGCGACTGTCACCCAAACCGCCTCCGGAGGATTGTGGCGGCACCTCTGGACGATGGCCCGCTACCAGATGGCGCACGTTGACCGGGCGGCGTGGCGCCGTTTCTGGCTGGCGCTTTTCGGCCTGGGTTTGGCCTTCTTTCTCGCCCTGTATTCCACCGCGCTGGCAGAAGCGGGGCACGCGGAGGGGGCCATGGCCGCGGCTTCCCTTTCGCTACTCATCGCCGCCATCGTCGCTGTCAAGATCGTTCCCTACCTCGCCAAGCGCACCGCGCTCGAACGCTGGATGATCAAGGTTGAATATGAATTCACGCGCGAGGGCGTGGTCTATTTTGTGATCATCATGGTCATCGCCATCGCCGCCCTCAACACCGGCAACAACCTTCTGTTCATCATACTGGCCAATCTGCTCTCGGGAATCCTGCTGTCCGGAATTCTTTCGGCCATCATGCTCTCGCAGCTCGAATTGGATTTTGCCCTGCCCGAGCATGTTTTTGCCGAACGTCCCTTGATCTCACGCCTGACCGTTCAGAACCTGAAGTGGATTTTCCCTTCCTTCTCCCTCACCGTGTCGGCGCACGACGCGCACAAAGGCAAGCGCCGCCGGATTGCCCCGTCCACACCCCGCCAGATTCTGGACGCGCCGGTCTACGTCCCCTACATTCCGCACCGCTCCGCCGTGACTCAGCACGTGGAACTCACCTTCCCCCGCCGCGGGCGATATTCCCAGGACGGTTTTCGCGTCAGCTCCAAGTTTCCCTTTGGCCTGCTGCTGAAAGCGCATGAAATCTCCAGCAAGCAGGAAATCCTGGTGCTGCCCAACGTGCAGCCCACGGAGGAGTTCTACGAAATCCTCCCGCTGATCGGGGGCGAGACCGAAAGCTTCCTGAAAGGCCGCGGCCACGACCTGTACGCCATCCGCGACTACCAGGAAACCGACAGCGCCCGTCATGTGGACTGGAAAGCGACGGCCAAGGCCCAGCAACTCAAAGTGCGCGAGTTTACGCGCGAGGATGAGCGGCGGCTGGTCCTGGTCTTTGACTCCAGCCTGGCCGCGGCCGACGAAAAATCCCTTGCCCAGTTTGAAAAGGGAGTCAACTTCTGCGCCTGCCTGGCGTGGCACTTTTACGAAATCGACGCGCAGATGCAATTCATCGCCGAGGGCTTCGAGACGCCCATGTCGGCCGCCACAGAGATCATCTACCCGGTGCTGGAAACCCTCGCCCTGGCGGCGCCCCAGGCGGGCGCGGCCTCTTCCATGGGGGACCTGCAAGCGCGCATGGCCTCCGCGGCCCCGGGTTTCCATATCGTCATTACCAACCGCACGCGCGGCTCGATTCCAACCAACCTTTGGACAAATTCTTATCTCGTGTTCATGGATTCGTTGTGATCAGAAAACGGAAAGCAATAGGCGGTATTTCGCAGCGCGGGCATTGACGTGCAGGGGTTCTTACTTTTGAATTTTGCCTTTTGCATTTTGCCTTTTGACTTGCTGTTGGTGTTTCCCCGCACCTGCCCTCTCCCCCAATCCAAAATCGCAAGTCCAAAATCCAAAATTCTAAGGCCGCCCCTTCTCAAACTCCACACCATGGGCTTCCGGCCCCAGCCCAATCACTGGCACCCCGATCAACAGGACAATCCCGGCCAGCAATCCCAATGATTGAGCGTAAGTCAGGTGCTTGGCGAGGGCCGTTTCAATCACCGGAATCCTGGCAGCAAACAGCACCCCGAGTTGATAGGCAAAGCCGGGGAAGAAGCCACGCAACTCGCCGGGGGAGAGCTCATTCAGATGGACGGGGATAACTCCCCATGCTCCCTGCACCATAAACTGCATCAGAAACGCCGCAGGCACGATCAGGAGGACCTTTGACGACAGCACCCAGGCTGGTATGAGCAGAAGGGCAAGAATCACGGCGGTCAGCATGGAGCGCCGGCGCCCGTGGCGGTCAGAGTAAAGGCCAAACAGCATTCCGCCAGCGATTGCTCCCACCATGGAAATCATGGTGATCATCGCCGTGGTCTGCGTGTTGAAAAGCCGTTGCTTCTGAAGGAGTGTGGGGTACAGGTCCTGAGTCCCGTGCGAAATACAATTCATAGTCGTCATCAGCAGAACCATGTACAGGAATAATTTCCAATTGCGCCCGATGGCTCGGCCGTAGGCGCTCCAGTCGATGCGCGACGCGTGCCACGCTTCGGTCTCTTTCACCTTGGCAAAGATGAACAGAGAAAGCAGGGCGGGCGCCACCCCCACGAAAAACATGGCGCGCCAACCCCAGTGCGGGAAGACCAGGGAATAAACCGCTGCCGCCAGGAGATTTCCCAGTGCATAACCTTCCTGCAATAATCCCGAAAGAATGCCGCGCCACTTTGGGGAAATCGATTCCATGGCCAGCGACGCACCCACGCCCCACTCGCCGCCCATGCCGATTCCGTAAAGCAGGCGCAAAGCAAAAAACACTTTATAGTTGGGTGCGAGGCCGGAGAGGACTTCCACAATCGAGAAGAAAACGATATCCAGCATTAACGGCCAGCGGCGCCCAAAGCGGTCGGCCAGCAACCCGAAGAAAAACGCACCCACCGGACGCATGATCAGGCTGGCGAACAGGGTGGCCGCCATTTCCACGTCCGAAACGTGGAACTCGCGCCCTATGGGGACCAGCACTAACGTGAGCACAAAATAATCAAAGGCATCCAGCGTCCAGCCCAGAAAGCCTGCCGCCAGAGCATTGCGCTGGTTGGCGCGGTCATAAACCGGCGCGCCCGGAGTTGCCGTATGTTCGGTCATTCGTTTCTACTTCTTCAGCCGCTTGCGGGCCAGAACCACCGCGCCCAGCGCGCCGGCGTTATCTCCCAGCGTGCCGGACACAATCTTCACCCGCTCGGCGTCATGCCGCCGCAGAAAATTTTCGTAGGCCGTCTTGCGAATGGGCGCGGTAAAGTCCTCACCCAGGCGCTCGGCGATTCCACCACCGATCACCACGCACTCCGGGTCGAGCAAATTTACCACGTTGGCCACGGCTATCCCCAGAAAGTACTGGGCGCGTTTCATCACCTTGCGCATGACCGGATCATTCCTTTTCAGAGCGCGCTGAATGATACTGCTGGTCATGCGCTCCTTGCCGCGCTCTTCCATCAGCTTGAGCACGCAGCTTTTTTGGCCGGCGCGAATCGCGGCGCGCACGTCGCGCTCCATGGCCGTGCGGCTGGCGAGCGCCTCGATGCACCCGCGGTTCCCGCACCCGCACACGGGGCCATCCACCTGCACAATCATGTGGCCCACTTCCGCGGCCGCGCCCCGCATCCCCAGGTAGAGTTCGCCGCGGGAAATGATACCGCCGCCGATTCCCGTGCCCACGAAGATGCCCACTAGTTCCTGCGCGCCCCGCCCTGCCCCCAGGGCATGTTCGCCGGCCACACCCACATTGACGTCGTTCTCCACGAAGACGGGAACGCGCAATAACTTTCGCAACTCGGCGCCCAGGGGCACCGCGTCCCAACCCAGATTGGGCGCGTTATACACCACGCCGTGCTCAGGATCGGCCGCCCCCGGCGCTCCGATGCTGACGGCGCGCAATTGCGATTTGCGCAGGCCCGCCGCCCCCACCACATCCTCCACCATCGCCGCCAGGTCGCGGATCAGTCCGGCGGGCTTCTGCGCCACATTGGTGGGCTGCTTCTCAACCGCCAGGATTTCGTTCCGGGCATTCACCACCAGCGCGCGCAGGCTGGTGCCCCCCATGTCGATACCCACGATGATTTCTTTCACTGGATCCATCCGGCCACCTCCGCCCTGTGCAGGATATTGGGTTGGTGAGTCTATCGCAATCCGGGATTGCGGAAAATGGGTGTTGTGCGAAAATACCACGAAGGTGTCAGGTATCAGGTATCAGGTGTCGGGCGTCAGGTGCCAGGCGTTGGGGTTTTACTGACACCTGGCACCTGACACCTGATACCTTCATTTTCTGACACCTGACACCTTCTTCTGGAGCCTGACATGAACCTGGGCCTCAAGGGAAAAACCGCCGTGGTTTCCGGTTCGACCGCGGGCATTGGTTTGGCCATTGCCACGGCGCTGGCCGCGGAGGGCGCGGCGGTGGTCATCAATGGGCGCACTGAAGCGCGCGTGGCCGCGGCCCTGGAGAAAATCCGCGGCGAACTGGAGGAAGCGGATGTGCGGGGCGTCGCCGCGGATCTTGGCACACGGGACGGCGTCGAGACCTTTCTCAATGACGCGCCCGAAGCCGACATCCTCATCAACAATCTGGGCATCTTCGAGGCCAAGTCCTTCGCGGAAATAACCGACGCCGATTGGCTGCGCTTTTTCGAGGTCAACGTGCTCAGCGGAATCCGCCTGGCGCGCTACTACCTGCCCGGCATGCTGGAGGAGAACTGGGGCCGGATCATCTTTATCTCCAGCGAGTCGGCCGTCAACATTCCCGTCGAAATGATTCACTATGGAATGACCAAAACGGCGCAGGTGGCGGTGGCGCGCGGCCTCGCGGAATCCGTCGCCGGCACGGGCGTCACCGTGAACTCGATTCTGGTGGGCCCCACCCGCTCCGAGGGCGTCGGCAGCTTTCTGGATCAGTTGGCCAAACAACAAGACGTGACCCCCGAGCAAGTGGAAAAAGAATTCTTTGAAAAAGTCCGCCCCAGTTCCCTTCTCAAGCGCTTCGAAAAGCCCGAGGAGGTGGGGGCCGTCGTCGCCTTCGTCGCGAGCCACCAGGGAGCCATCATCAATGGCGCCGCCCTCCGCGCCGAAGGAGGCGTGGTGCGGGCGGCACTTTAAACTGCGCGGTCGCCTGTCCATATACATGATTCTTGGCTTCATTGAAATCACCTGATTGCCCGCGCACTCTCAATTCAAGAAAGCTCCTCCCCAAAGCAGGCCTGGAGCAACCGCCGCCATGAAAATAAGAGGCGCCCGGGTATGATCTCCATTCGCCCGAGAACTGGCGAGAGCCAGGCACAAGCTCGCGCCGCAGGTTACTGAGCCGAGGTTCCCGCAGGTCTGCGATACCAACGGGACTCTTTCCAAAGGGATTTTGGCTTTCTGTGCTAAGATTTCAACAACCCGCGGGTTGGGTTGGTGTAGCGCAAAATAATCGACTTCGCTTCGCGGTCTCGCGCTGAGATTCTCCAGAGTTGCGATGGTGCGATCCATCTCCGTGACCGCGGCGTGGGCAAGCTGCTCCCCCTTGAATTGAATGGCCAATCCGGCGTCGTCAAGAATCTTTACACCCAGTGAAGACGCGAAGCTCCCGGAACAGCCCCAAACGAACTCCTGAAGTCTCACGCGGCCCTTCCGGGCATCGCTTGCAATGTTCATGAGAACGAACGCACAGGATCCATCACCAAAGAGCCCCCGAAATTCTCCCGGCACATGAGGCCTGTTGAGCCTTCGGCTGTGAACTTCCGAGGCCACGACAAGTGCCACCCCCTCGGGTCGAGTGAGGAGCAGACTCTTAGCCACGGCCAGCGAGTAAATCAGGCCCGTGCAAGCTCCGCCCACGTCCAGCGCACCGCTGGTTTCCGGCAGAAGCAGTCTTGAGTGCAGAGAGGCGGCAAATGAAGGGAGACCAGGAAAGGTTGTGCTGGCTGCCACCAGGAAGTCGATCCGATCAATAGGAACCTCCGCCGTTTCCAGTGCGATATCGGCTGCCCTCTGGCCAAGTGTCAGTTCGTCTTCGTCGTCAGCCGCAACACGCACGCTCTCGATGCCTGCTCCATCCTGGATTTTGTGGAAGGGGAGAGCCAGGTCACGTTCGATCTCTTCCGTGTTAAGGGTCAGCGACCCCAAAATGCATCCCCAACCATCGATAATAATCTCCGAATCATGCTGTATCCCCGCCCTGCAGCGTTCCCCGGTCTTTTCATCAGGGGTCTGATTTGGGGCCTCAAGAATCATCTCCGCGAGAACTTGTATGCTCTTGGGCCGATCGTCAGGCCAGGGGTTGCCAAAATCTCGAATACCCGTGGCCGATTCGATGCAGATGAGCGTATCCACCCAAGCCATCGAGTCAAGCATCCCGGTTTCGACAAGATCGGTATCATCTCCCGGGAGTTCGCCCGAAATCAGCTTACTGACAACATATTTCCGGGCGAACTCAAGTGCCTGGGGTACGTGTTGGTTAAAGGGTGAAGCCATTGCAAATCGTCCCGAGATCGAGCCTTTAAACGCCGGGCCAGAGGCTGCCGAGCCAGAAGGCGTTCGGTTGTGGGAAAAGCGAATCAAGCATGAGCCAGCACTTTTTGGGGTTCAGGTGTGCTCTTGTGATGCCTATGCGCGCCAAGCTATGCGCCGACCGCATCAGCCTGGGGCGAACAGAACGGTTTAGTATAGTTTCAAACTCGAGAGGGGTCCGAGTTTTTGAACCTTGCTTCAAAAAGTCATACAGCAGATTCCGCCACTGCTGGTCGACTACCGGCAGGCTATTCAAGGTTTCACCGGATGGCAATACGAGCCGAGCGCGAATTGCCACCTTGTCGGGATCGCCGAAAACACGAAATCTGATGTTCCTATATTCGCAGCCGCAGATTGACCTCGATGCGGTCTCGGGAGCCACCCACACATTCCCCCCAGCGGTGTCATGCTGCAATTCGCTCCCGAAGAGCCCTTTCAAATCGGAGCTCATTTCGGCGCGGCGTAGAAAGTCGACTAACTTAATTTCCGACAAGTTCCCGCCTTTTGGGGATAGCCCGTGGGTATTCTGATCTTCGATGTGGGGGCGCGAAGCAGAAGTGGGTCCTGGATCAAATTGCACGATGCTGCCTCGCCCATACGGGAAATCAATGGGCCAAGCGTAATCCCTGGGCGGTATCGGCCGCACGGAGCGAATCGCGTCTTGAGCAACTTGCTCCAACCCAATGACGCAAAATCCCGGCGACATTTCCGTGATATCAGAAAGGATCAGTTCTCTCATCAGTGATCCTTTCGCTTCTTGCGAGGCGGCACCCTAGGGATAATGAGGTGGGCGACCTCGACCTGGTGACCTTGGGCATTCCAGTATTGCGCCAAGGTCTCCGCAACCAGGCGGCGATGACATTTTTCCGGCTCCGCCTCGGAGCAAAGCAGGGCGACTCTTTCTTCAAATGACGCAGAATCTATCCGTTCTAACACCTGCCGTTGCGCCATCAATTCTGCAAACGACTTCTCGTATTGTGCCCAATCTTGCGATTTGCGGTAGGCAGTGCGGATTTCAGGGCTGGGTGCAAAAATGGGTTGATAATCGTAAGTGATTCCCGCGATTCCTCGCAGGAAAAAAGCTAGGTCGGGATACTTGGCAAAACCTGCAAGTTGGCCGACGCGGTTCTCGCGGATGTCGATCAGCTTCTGGACTTGAGCCTCTTGAAGAAGTCGAAAAAACTCCTCAGCCGTTTTCTTCGTGAAACCGATGGTGAAAATAGTTGATATCATGCCGTGTTACCAGGTATCCATCGTCATGGGCTTGACGCGGAAGGCGAATTTTTCCGATTGCAGGCGGCAGGCATTCTCCAGGGCGTCGGTGCGCGCCTCGGGGAAAAGGGTGTTCGAGGCCACGCCCTCGAACCCGGTAGCGGCGAGCAGGCGATTCTCCGCCGCCTCTTGCGTTTCGATTCGCGAGCCTTTGCGGATGTGCAAAGGAATCACTCCCCGCTTGGCCAGTTCGGGGCAGACCATCAGAAAACGATGACACTCCAGCGGGTCCTCTTCCGCGCACATCATGGCCACGCACCGGCCCTCCAATTCCTTTTGGAGGCGACTCAGCCCCGCCTGAAAAGCATAGGATTTCCGGCGCGCCTGGTAATCAACGAGCCCATCGGGGCGATAGGCGTCCGCATCATCGGGACGGCCGCCCAATTCCTCTCCCAGAAAGAGGTAGTCAAAGTCTTCGGCACGCAGCAGCTTTTCGAAGGCAGGCTGGCTAAAATGGGGCAGGCGCCCGCTCTGCGGCGTGCTGCGCACATCCGCCACCAACTCGACGCAATGGTCTTTCAGCAGTGCGGCAAAGTTCTCGAACTCCAGGATCGAGTGACCAACCGTGAAAAGCGGCCTCAGGCCATTCGCACTCGCGGGGTAACTGTTTCCAGACCGCACGTTCTTTACCTCTATCGGAGGATTGTACCAAAAATATATTGCACGGTCGCGTATTTTCCAGGACACCAATCCGTCTTCCCGTTGCGTTCGGGAACAGTCCGGCGTATCTTATGGGCCTGGGGCCGAAAAAATCGATTCCTTAATCCTGGTAAAAACCATCGGCAGAGGACTCACACGATGAGAAACAAAACCCTTCTCTCCTGTCTCCTTACAGGCTGCCTGCTGCTCGCCGGATGCCATCGGGGCCATCACCCAACCGAAGAAGAAGCGCTGGCCAAATACCGGCCGCGCGCCGACGCCTTGACCGAGAAACTCCGCGCGATTGCGGCGGCTCTGCCCCAACAGGTGGACCCCCAAAGCCCCCCTCCTGTTTCCAAGCCCGATCCGCCGATGTCCCTCCAATTTCAAAAGCCCGAAAAGAACACTTCGATTATTGCTGAGTTGCAACTGCTCGATATCCAATCAACCCCGCCCTTCGAGGCATGGTCGGGTGATGATCTGGTGTATCTCCTTCGCACGATGGATTCCACGAAATCAACCCCCTCCTCCGAACTACAAGGTGAGCCCGACTCCATCGCCCAGGACGGCGAAAGAATTCTCGCCACCAAGTACCTCGTGATTTGGAGGGTGGCGGATTATACGCCCGCGATCCCCATCGATCCCAATAACATCGATGCGGGCTACAACCACGGCAGCGCCACGGTGGATGTCTTTGTGGTCGGCCTGGACTCCTCGCAGGTAATTGATTCTTTCAGCATACCGGTGGCCACCCCCAAAAATCTCGAGTTCCAATATTCCAAGAACGATTCGTCAGACGAAGTGGTAAGAAAAATGGAGGCGGAGGCCAAGAGATCCATGCAAAATGTCGCGGGCGACGCCTTAATGCAGGCATTAAAAGATCGATTATCTTGTAAAACGTTATAATTATTTTGGATAAGCGTGTCGCGGTGGGGGTCCGCTCCTGGGGCCGCGCCCTCACTCCTCGCGGGATGCCTGGCGGATCTCCGCTTCGGCACGCTTGAGTTTGGCGAGTTCTTTGGGCTTCCAGCGATTCTCCCCGGCCATCTTGTGGGGTTTGCAGAGAGCGCAGGAGCGCAGCTTGCGTTTGTATTGTTTGCGGATGGTCTTCCTCGCTGATCTGTAAATCTGGCCCCATTTATTGTAACTGCGGAGGTCCACACCATCAAGCCCCATGGGCGTGCGGGGAGATCGCAGATTCAAGACTCCGCATTCAAGATTCCGGAAACTCCCTCACGCCGCGCGGGCAGCAGCGGGCCTACGGGAGTGGAAATTGCTGATGAGCGTTTTGGACATCTCCTCGCGCTGAATCTGGTTGGTGCCCTCGTAAATCTGGGTGATCTTGGCGTCGCGCATGTACTTCTCGATGGGGTAGTCGTGCATGTAGCCGTAGCCTCCATAGATCTGCACGGCGTCGGTGGTGACTTCCATGGCCACATCGCTGGCAAAGCACTTCGACATGGCGGCGTAGAGGGTGGGCCGCTCCCTGGGCTTGGTGTCAATATAGCGCGCCGTGGCATAAACCAGGGCGCGGGCGGCTTCGATCTTGGTGGCCATATCGGCAATCATGAAGCGCAGTCCCTGGAAGGAACTGACCGGCGAACCGAACTGCCGGCGCGAGCAGGCGTACTCCAGCGCCAGGTCAAACGCCCCGGCGGCGATGCCCACCGCCTGCGCGCCCACGCCGGGACGCGAGACGTCAAACGTCTTCATGGCGGTAATGAAGCCCGTGCCCTCGCGGCCCAGGCAATTGGCCACGGGCACGCGGCAATCCTGGAAAATCAGCTCGCGGGTGGCGGAAGCGCGAATGCCCAGCTTGTCCTCCTTCTTGCCGAAGGTGAACCCGGGCGTGCCCTTCTCCACGATAATGCAGGAGGCGCCGCGGGGGCCCTTGGAGGGATTGGTCAGGCAGATCACCGAGTAGATTTCCGCCTCGCCGCCGTTGGTGATCCACTGCTTGGTGCCGTTCATCACGTAATAATCGCCGTCGCGAATGGCCGTGGTGCGCACCGCCGCGGCGTCCGACCCCGCCTGCGGTTCGGTGAGCGCGAAGGCCGCGAGTTTCCTGCCCGCCGCGATGTCCGGCAGCCAGCGCTTCTTCTGCTCCTCGTTGCCGGAAAGAATGATGGGCAGGGTGCCCAGCGCCGTGCCCGCAAAGCTCAGGGCCACGCCGCCGCAGGCCTTGGAAAGCTCTTCGGTGACGATCACCATGTTCATAATGGGCGAGCCGTCGCTGATCCCGCCGTATTCATCTTCGATATAGACGCGGAAAAGGTCCGTCTCCGCGAGCACCTTGACCACCGGCCAGGGGAATTTGGCCTCACGATCATATTCGGCCGCGATGGGCCGGATTTCCTTCTCGGCAATCTCCCGCGCCAGATCGCGGATGGCCGTTTGATACTCCGTGAAGCCGTAGTCCATGGTGGGAACTCCTTGAAATCAGTTGTCAGTAATCAGTCATCAGTTATCAGATTTCAATACTCACTAATAGACAGAACGTTAGGGGCCGGGGTTTTTACTGATGACTGAAAACTGATAACTGAAAACTTTTCTCAAATTGCTTGCGCCACGGTTTCCGCGGGCGCCGCTGCCACATGGGGCGTATCCGACCAGAGCTGGGGGCGTGCCATCCAGGTCTCTCCGGCGCGAAACAAAAACCGGCAATAGTCTTCCAGGTCGCATACGCGGAAGGAGGTGATATCGATTTCGCCGGTCAGGGTGCCGGGCTCGGCCATATAGCGGAGGGCATTGATCGCCGTCAGCGCATCAGCGTTGATATCGCGAAGGCGGATTTCAACCCGGCGGACGGTGGAAGTGATGGCGAAGTCACCCTGCGAATACTCCCCGGCGGCATTTTCCAGAATCCGGCGAAAGTCATCGGCGGCGTTGGGATTGCCTTCAAAACTTATCGTGCCGTTCAGGCGCTGGAAAGGTTCAAAGACCAGACTGACGGGCTGGTTGCGAAAAGCTTCCCACCGTGCGTGCATGTAGTCAGGCCGCGCCCAGGCGACGGTCAGGAATCCGCCCTGCCACACTTTCAGGCGGACGTACTGGCCCGTCGGCTCGTCCTGGTAGTAAAGAGCCCCGCCCGGAATCTGGGCGCGCTCGGTGTCAGAGACCGCGTGCAGAAAGTCCAGCAACTCGCCGGCAACCTCCCGCATCGGCGGTACATCATCGGGCTGCACGTGGCGCACTTCCAAGGAGGAGCATTCCGGCGAGTATTCCAGCCAACTTGCGGCAATCTGCCCCAAGCGGTTCTGGGTTTCGTTGCCGAGTTGGCCCAGTCTGACTGACCCCGTACAACCCAAGTGGCTGCGCATTTTCTCACTCCCCTCGCGGCCGGACTGACAGTGTGTCCGTGTAATTCCCCACCACCCGTCATTTTTTGCATTTCGAGGGCCGAAGAAGACTTTGCGAACGCAAGAACGCACTGGGTTTTGCCAATTTCTCGCGTTTTGACTGACCGCAAGGGCACGAGATCCGCGGCTGCAATCAATTTTTCCCGACATTCTGCTAAACAACTTTCTCCTTTATTTTCATAAAGATAATGGAGAGCAGTATATAACGAGCTTATTTTTGAATAACATAATGGAGAGGCAAAAACGGACATTTTTTCTACATGTGTTTTCAATAACATAATGGAGGTTACCTTCATTTTCGCCCCCCCGCCTGTTTTCGAGACTCAAAATAACTCCTTTGATTTTAATGAGATAGAAACTTGAAAAATTCTCGAAATTCACGGTTAAATCCATTATTTTCTGACATATAATGGAGTTGCGCGTTTTTTGCCCAATATTGCGCAATTGAAAACAACTCCTTTGAAATGAATGACATAATATGTCGAAAAATCCTGCCGCTTCACCCCTAATCCCTTTCCCTTCTGCCAGATAGTGGAGAACCGCGTCGCCGTCTCCCATTCCGCGCAAGACCTCCCATTCCGGGCGTATAATTTTTTAGTTTCAGCAGCAAGCTGGTGGCCCGGCGGACTTCCCGAAAGTTGGAATCCTGCATTCTCCTCATGAGCTTTGCGTCGGCGAGGGTGGGGGCGATTTCCGCGGCGCGCTCGTAGGGTGACGGACCTTTCCGCAACTCCTCCCGGATAGCCTTACGCTGCGCCTCGCAAATCTCTGCCTGCCCGGTCAGGATATTTTGCAGAAGCTGGCGCGCCCGCTCCCGGGCCTCCTCTTCGGGCGAAAGGCTTTCCGGCTCCTCCTCCGTGGCTGGCGCGCCGCCCACTGGCTGCCCGGCGGGGAGCGCCGCGCCGGCCGCTGGCTGTTGCCCCTGGGCTCGGAGGGCAGCCTCCCTCATTCTTTTGGCAAAGAATTCTTCGTCCGTACTAATCCCGAAGATGGCCCGGACCTTGGTCACGACCTCGCGGCTCTTTTCCTCCTCGGTGAGGCCGTCCTCATCCGTGCCCGGCTCCTGAAGCTGAATGAAGAGGTCGAGCGCGATCCCCGCCATCTCCTTTACGTCTCCCTGCCTTTGCAAGTTCTTCATCATCTCCAGGTCCTCGCGTGGCGTAAAGTAGTCATCCTGCGCCACCGAGCGGGCGAGCGTCCGCAAAGTATTGGCCGTCATTTTCAGGCGCATCATCTGTACGTGCCGCCGGTCCTCGCGGCCCGCGCTCGCGTCCTGCGCCTGCCGCAGCGCGTAGCCTTCCTGCATGCGGTCGGCACGATAGATCAGCCACAGGGCCCGCCCCAGACGCATCACCAGTTCCTCCTGCAACCCCGGGGTGGGCTGCCATTCCTCCCAGAGGGCTTCCAGCAGGTCCTGAAACTCGGCGGGGTCCTCGCCCAGGGCGCGCAGCGCCACCTCCTCCGCCTGCGAATAGAAGCCGTGACGCAGGTGGGCGGCGCGGATGCGCTCGCGGCCCTCGTCGGTCAGCACCCCATTGCAAAGTTTCTGGTTCTTCCGGTTCGCGGCCAGTTGCCGGGCGGTTAATGAGTGTCTTTTGATAAGCGACATGGAAACCTCCTGAGGGCAGGTGTCAGGGATCAGGCGCCAGTAAAGAGCGAAACTCGAAAAGCGAAATTCGATGGCAAGATGGCGAGTTTCGAATTTCGATTTTCGAGTTTCGGATCTGTCACCTGCCTTCGATATGAAATGCGCCGGCCTCTTGTACGGGCGGGCGGTCTTGTCGGTTGGCCAGCGGGAACTGGCGTAGGCTCTAGTCTACCATAAGTATCTATCTTGTCAAGTCCATAATGAGGATACAGTCGCAACAACGGCGGCCGAGGACAAATCGTCCGGCAACCTGCCCGGACAAATTCGCGGGGGAAAATCGCAGGAAAATTTCGCGCGCGAAAATCAGGCAACAGGCGCGGTGGGGGGCAACGGCGTTAGTCGCAGACCCACCCGCAGACGTGGCGTCGACCTTGCGGCCGGCACGGAAATGTGCCACGGGCATCCTGCCCATAAGCGCTAATTTAAGCTCCGCAATCCTGCCTTTTTCTTGCTGCATCGTTCAAAGTATGCCGGCTTCTATGTTTATCTAAGCGCTAATGGGCAAGACGTGGGCACTACGAAGACCGTTCGTCACTATGTCTTTCAAGCTTCGATAGAAACCATCTCCACAACGATAAAAACAATTCCCTCAACTGTTCATCACAGACTGCCGATAAGTCCAGCAGGGAAGTGCATCCCTTGGCGCCGCGCCGCCTCCCCCCTAGAGTCTGTGTGACAACTCGGGGGCGGGTATGGGGTAATTGGATACTCATAGATAATATTTTAGTGGTATTCATTGACGTTTGTAGTATAATGCGGCTATAGGAGGCCGCATATGAAATTTCTGCCCTACGAACCCGATCAAGCCTGGTTGTTGCCGCCCCGTGTGAAGGATGTGCTGGGGGAAGACCACCTGTGTTTTTTTATCCACCAGGTGGTGGAACGTCTGGATTTGAGCGCCTTTGCCGCCCAATACCGTGAAGAAGGGCAACGGCCCTATGCCCCGGCGCTGATGGTCAAAGTGTGGTTGTACGCCTACTGTCTGCAGGTGACCAGTTCGCGCCGGCTGGAGCAGCGCCTCAAGGAGGACTTGGCCTTCCGCTATCTGGCGGGCGGGGCGGGGCCCGACCACTGGACGCTGAATGACTTTCGCACCCGGCATCGGCGGGCGATCAACGACCTGTTCTTGCAGGTGGTGGAGGTGGCGCGCGGACTGCGGATGGGACGGCTGGGGCACGTGGCCATTGACTCGACGCGGGTACGCGCCAACGCCTCGCGCCGCCGCACGGAGACGCAGGCGGAGCTGCGTCAGCGCCTGGCCCAGACGCGGCGGGCGATTCGACGTTGGCAGCAGCAATGTGATGCCGCGGACCCCAACGAAGAACCGGGAACGCAGGTGAAGTCCGACTATGAGAAGCAGTTGGAGGAGCAGCTCGCCAGCACTCAGCAAAAATTGCGCAAGCTGAAGAAAATGGGCGCCCGGCAGTTGTCGGTGACCGACCCCGACAGCCGCTTCCTGCACCAGACCTCGGGCGGTTTCGTGCTGGGTTACACGGTGGACCTGGCGGTGAGTGACGATCACCTGATCGTCGGGCAGCGGACGACGCAGGCGGTCAGCGACAGTGACTCGCTGTTGCCCATGGTCCGGCAGGTGGAGGCGACGTGCGGGGAAAGGCCTGCGGAAGCGAGCGCGGATAGTGCTTTCTTTTCGGTGCAGAACCTGAAGCAGTTGGAACGGCGGGGCATCGAAGGGTATCTGCCCGATGCGCATCTGAGCGGAGAACTGCAACAGCGACGTGGCCCGCTCAAGACGGAAGCCGCTTCTCCCGTCCACCGCCGCATGCGCGCCAAGCTGCGCAGTCCGGCCGGACAGGCTCGCTACCGGCGGCGGCAGGCGTTGGTCGAGCCGGTGTTCGGAGTGCTGAAAGAGCAACGCGGCATGCGCCACCTGCGGCTGCGCGGACTGAGCAAGGCGGGAACGGAAGTGGCCCTGTACTGCACCGCCTTTAACCTCACCCGCATGTGGCGCACCGTCGCCCGGCGCTGAGCGGAAGCCAACCGCGAGGAGGGTTGCACCCTCTCCTCGCCTTCCCAACGAAATTGAAAACTTATGCTCAGTCATAAACTCAAAATTGTCTGCCCCGTTCGCAAGTTGCCACACACACTCCCCTAATGAGGGGTATCGGCGGAATTTAACCTGCGGATGAAACAATCTGCGTTGCACGATGGACGAGAAGTGTTGGGCCGAGCATGAGACCGGCATGTCCCGCGGTAGACCTGGAAGCAATTCCCTCAAGTTTTCGTCACAAACTGCCGATAAGTCCAGCAGGGAGGAGTGTCCCCCATCACCGCGCCGCCTCCCCCCTGATGAGGGGTATCGGCGGAATTTAGCCTGCGGATGAAACAATCTGCGTTGCCGGGTAGGCAAGAATTGTTGAGCCGACGATGAGATCGGCTTCTGCCGCTGTAGACTTGGGGACAATTTCCTCAAGTATTCATCACAGACTGCCGATAACTCCAGCAGAGAAGTGTGTCCCCCATCGCCGCGCCCCCTCCCCCCTGATGAGGGTTATCGGCGGAATCTAACCTGCGGATGAAACAATCTGCGTTGCAGGTGCTCGATGGTCCAATCCGAATTGAACCTGAAATCGGACCCGTCCCCCCCCCCAGCACGGGCAGGATGCCCATAAGCGCTAATTTAAGTTCCCCCATCCTGCTTTTTCTTGCTGCACCGTTCATAGTGGGCCGGATTCCGCGTTTATTTTAGCGCTTATGGGCATCCTGCCCGTGCCCCGGCATGGCCGGGACGGCCATGGCACGTCGATGATGCGCCGACCTTTGCGGGTCCGCACCGAGACGAATGAACTTCCCTCCCGTCTAATTCGTTATAATGGGTGCTTTCGTTTGAGTCCTTGGGCAGCGGCATGCCGCGACATCTTTCTTGGGTGGGGGGGCAAGATGTAGACGCGGCTTTACGCCGCCATGGCGAGGTCAACTTGATTAGATAACGGCATCGGCTCCGGTCCCGGTAGACTTGGGGTATCCACGACCAAGGCAAGCCGGAAAAGGAGCCGAGCCATGAGTATTATCGGATGTGATTTGCATACGCGCTACCAGGTTGTAGCGTAGATCGAGGAGAGCACGGGAGAGATCAAGGTGCGACGGTTGGAGCACGCGGGTGAGGAAGTTCGAAGCTTTTATGGGCAGTGGCCGCGCGGGACGGTGGTGGGGATCGAGGCGACGTTTCCGGCGCTGTGGTTCGAGCGGCTGCTGGCGGAGCTGGGGCAGGAGTTGTGGGTAGGGGACGCGGCGCGCATTCGGGCTAGCGAAGTACGCTTACAGAAGACCGACCCGCGCGATGCCGAACATCTGCTGGATCTGCTGCGCACGGGACGCTTCCCGCGCATCTGGGTGCCGTCGGTGGAAGAGCGCGATCTGCGGCAGTTGCTGGTGCACCGGATGAAGCTGGTGCGGGCGCGCACGCAGGTGAAGAATCAACTGCACGCGCTGGCCATCAGCCAGGGAGTCTGTCGGCGAGGCAAGCTGTGGAGCGCCAAGGGGCGCGCCGAGCTAGAAAAGCTGACGCTGTTGCCCTGGGCGGCGCGGCGGCGAAAAGAGCTGCTGGAGTGGCTGGATCACTTGGACGAGCAGGTGCGGGAACTGGACCGGGCGGTGGAAGAAGCCGGGCGGGCGCGTCCCGAGGTGGCCCTGCTGCGCACCCATCCGGGGGTGGGGATGGTGGTGGCCTTGGCCTTTGTGCTGAGCGTCGGACCCATCGAGCGCTTCCCCAGGAGCCGCCAACTGGTGAGCTATTGGGGACTGAATCCGCGCGAGCACTCCAGCGGCGGCCGCCAGCGCCTGGGCTCCATTAGTAAGCAAGGAAATGCGATGATGCGCTGGCTGCTGGTGGAAGCCGCGCAGACGGCGGCACGCCTCGATCCCGAGTTGCGCCGCACCTATCAACGCTTGAAGAGCCGGCGCAACAGCGGGGTGGCGAAAGTCGCCATCGCCCGCCGCCTGGCCATACGACTTTACTGGATGCTGCGCACGCGCCACAACTACGCGCAGCTCGTTCACATGTCCGGCAGCCCGAGTAGCGGCGTGGTCCCGCCCCCGGCGGGATCGACAACTTGATGGGGCGCCGGGCCTCCCCGCACGAGGGCGGGGAGGTCGCACGGTGAATCATGGTACCCGCGCGAAGCGGGATCGCATAGATGAGTAGCGGAACCCCAGCGGACCACCGTGAGATTCGACGAGGCGAGCCTTGGTCGGGATGAGCCCAAAACGAATTCACAAGGGGAAAGGCGCGAGAAAAATCCATCCGCCACCCCATCGGAGAAGTTTTGCTTGACAACGCCGATGCCGTTATAGACGCCGCTACGACGTCAAACTGCACCACTACTGGTTCTTGGCTAAACCTGACGACACAAGGAGCCGTGATGAAACTCTGGCGATTGACCCTGATTCTGGCGTGTCTGGCGGGCATGGCGGGCGCGGCTCGCGGCGCGGAGGGGTGGAAAGTCCCTGCCGTGACCCGCAAGTTTCCCAATGGCCTGGTGGTGGTGGTATCGGAGGATCACTCGGCCCCCACCTTCGGGCTGTGCATCTCCTATCGCATCGGTTTTCGCTTGGAACCCCAGGGCCGCACGGGGTTCGCGCATCTGTTCGAGCACATGATGTTCGAGGGGACGCCGGACGCGCCCAAGGGGACGTTTGACCGGGTGATTGAAAGCGGCGGTGGTTCCAACAACGCCGACACGCGCTGGGACTTTACCGAGTACCTTGACTCGGGACCCGTCTCCGAGCTGGATCCGGTGTTGTGGCTGGAGGCCGACCGCATGCAGAGCCTCGATTTCGCCCCGGAGCACCTGGAAAACCAGCGCAAAGTGGTGGAGGAGGAAGTGCGCGTCAACGTGCTGAACGCGCCCTATGGCCTCTTTTACGGCATTGATCTGCCTCACAGAGCGTTTGACCGGTTCCCCAACTCCCACAACTTCTATGGGGATTTTAAGGACCTGGACGCCGCAACAACCCGGGACGTGGCCGCCTTCTTCCAGCACTACTACGCCCCCAACAATGCGGTGATGGCGATCGCCGGCGACGTCAGCGCGGCGGAAGTTTTTGCCCGGGTGGAAAAGTACTTTGGCGGGATCGCGCCGCGCCAGGTTCCGCCCAGGCCCGACACTGACGAGGCGCCGCAGACGGCGGAGCGGCGCTTGACCGAGCAGGACACGCTGGCGCGCGTGCCCGCCCTCGCCATCGGCTATCGCATGCCGCCGCATCACTCGCACGACGCGGTGGTGGGGGCGCTGGTGGGGGAACTGCTCCATAACGGGCAAGCCTCGCTGCTTTACCAGGCGCTGGTGAAGGACCAGAAGGTGGCGCTGGAGGTCAGTGGCGGCGTCAACTTTGAGTTTGGCACCCCTCTCGAATACGACGGCCCGACGCTGCTGACCTCGTTCATCCTCTATCCGCCGAACCTGAAGGAAGACGGCGTTCTAAGCGCCTACGACGCGGTGATGAGCGGGCTAGCCAGTCGCGTGCCCAGCCCGGCGGCGCTCGCCCGCATCAGCGCCAAGATGCAGTCGGACTGGTATTCGAACCTGGAAGTTCCCCTGGACCGCGCTTCCCTGCTATCGCACGCCGCGCTGCTCGATGGCAGCCCGGAGAGCGTCAACGAAATCCCCGCAGAACTCGCCCGCATCACCCCGGAGGAGGTCCGCGCCTTCGCCGCCAAGTACCTGGTGAAAACCAATCGCACCATCATTAACCGCGTCCCCACGCCGGCCTCCGAAGGCAATGCCCACAGTGAGAAGGGAGCACGCTGATGACCCGCCGAATTCTGACTCTGTTCTTCTTGCTCTTTTTGGCTGGAGGCGCCGCCCTCGGTGCGCAGAAGGAACAACCGCTGCCCAAGGACCTCCCGCCCTATGGCCAACTGAAGCCGTTTCGCCCGCCTCAGGTCATCACCGCGAAGCTTGCCAATGGACTGGAGCTGTGGTTCGAGCCGCGCCGGGGCTTTCCCAAGGTTTCCTACACCCTGGCCGTGCGGGGGGGGTTCGCCGCCGATCCCGACGACCTGCCCGGGCTTGCGGAACTTCTGACCGCGACCCTTGACCAGGGAACTGCCACGCGCACGGCCAAACAGATTGCGGAAGAATTGCAGGCCGCGGGCGGAGACTTGAGCGCCACGGCCGGCAGTGAATCCATTGTGGTCACCACCGGCGTGCTCAGCGCCAAGGCGGAGGCGGGACTGGCCCTGCTTGCCGACGTGGCGCGCCACGCCACGTTTCCTGACGAGGAAGTGGAACTGGCCAAACGCAACGCCGTCGGCCATTTGCAGGAGCAGGAAGCCGATCCCGATTTCCTGGCGGAGCGGGCCCTGGCGCGAGCCCTTTTTGCCGAGCATCCCTACGCGGTGACTTCCTTGACCCAGGACTCGATCGCGAGGACCACCGCCGGGCTTCTGCGCAGCGAGTACGCGCGGCGGTTCCGGCCTGACCAGGCAGTTCTGGTGGTGGTGGGTGATTTCGACGCGGCGAAAATGACGCAGTCCGCCGAATCGCTACTGGGCGCATGGGCCGCGCCTTCCACGCCTCCCGTGCCCGCCGTCGAGAAGCCTTCCCGGGTCCCGCCCCATGCCGTCTTCGTGGTGGATCGCCCTGGCTCCGTGCAGACCACCCTCGGCATTGGCGCCCTCGGACCGGCCAGAACCAGTCCGGATTATGCCGCCGTGCAGGTGGCGAATGCCCTCTACGGAGGCATGTTCGGCTCACGCCTGACGCTGAACATTCGCGAAGACAAGGGCTACACCTACTCGCCGTTCGCCGAAGTGTCGCCGCACAGCACCGTCGGCTTGATCGAGACCTGGGCAGCCGTGCGCAATCAAGTCACCGGAGCAACGATCAACGAGATTGAATACGAACTGAACCGCCTCGCCACCACCAGCCCTTCCGAGGAAGAATTGGCGCACGCGCAAAGATACCTGGTGGGCACGCAGGCCGTCGAACTCCAGGGAGAAGATGCCTTGGGGCGGTCGCTGGCGCGATTGTGGGTGCTGGGCCTCGCGCCGGAGGAACTGGGAAGGGAGAGCGAACGCATCGGCAAGGTGACCGTCCAGGATGTTGACGCTGCCGCCGCCAAGTATTTCCCCGCCGCCCGCCAGACTATCGTCGCGGTCGGAGTCAAAAAGGTCATCGAGGAGCAACTGGCGCCTTTCGAGCTCGAAATAAAAGCCGCACCATGAGCGCCCGGAACCTCAGCGAAGGCCCGCCGGCTGGGGAAGATCCGGCGTCGCCGCCACCGGGGCGGCCTGCGGCAGGGGCTCCTGCGGCATGACGATCCAGGCAATAAAATAGCCGAGGATTCCCCACCCCCACAAGAAAACCAGCATCAGCCAGATGACCCGCACCACGGTCACGTCCACCGCAAAGTAACGTGCGAAGCCGGCGCAAACACCCGCGATCTTCTTGTCGCTGCGGGAGAGCGTGAGCTTGCGGGCATGAGTGGACGCGGGTGCGGAGAACGCCGTACCGCAATGACAGCAGAAATTGACAGGTTGAATGTATTCTTTTCCACACTGCGGGCAAAACATTTTTTCCTCCGATCAAATGACCACCACTATCCGGGAATACGGTTATGCAAACCAAAAAGTTCCATCCATCCCGATGAAGTTCCCGCTCTATCTCTTGCCGCCGGGGTTGCAGACAGAGTAAACAACGGGTGATTTCGCACCTTCGCGCGGGATTTTGGGTTAAGATGCCGGGGTTATCGGTGGAAATTACGTGCTTGAAGGGCATGCCCGCCTGCTCGGCGCCTGGGAAATTACCTTATGGTTTGGCGTTCGCGGAGATCTTTCATCGTCCTGCTTCGGGGCTTTTCCCTGCGCCGCCGTGTGGCTGCCAGCCTGGCGCTGGTGCGCCTGATTCTGGTCCCGGTCATCTTTCTGGCTGTGTACTACTTGTTTGCCATGGCCTCGATCGTGGATCGCATCGTCAATATTGATGCTCCCGTGGCCAGAGACGCCGAGCGCGCTTCCCTCCAAATGCTGGACGCCCGGCGGGCGGAAACCAATTACCTTCTCCTGCACGACCCCGACGACATTGCCCGCAACCGGGAATCGCTGCTCGAACTGGAGAAGACTATCCAGTCCTGCCGCGCCCTGCAGCCGGAGGAAAACGCGACGTTTGACCAGATGGAGGCGCAGATTGCGTTTTACCGCTTGAGCTTCAACCACGCGGTGGACCGGTTGGGGGAAAGCAATTTGCCGCCCATTCAAAGCCTGCGCGAAATCGTGCGCACCTATCAGCAGGACCTGGATGATGTACTGGAACATTCCCCCCGCGAAAGCCGCACGCGCCTGATCGAGATGCTGCGCGCCCGCATTGAGTCCTTTGACGCGGAAGTGGCCGCCAAGGTGGAGGAGAATGACCCGGAAATCCGCCAGACCTCGCGGGATTTGGCCGCCGCCAGCCAGATGATCATCACTCTCTCGAACGGACTCGAAAGCCGCGGCTGGCGGCGCGTCCAGAAGGATCACGAGCGCGCCCGCGCCCTGCTGATCCGCGCCGAGATCATCGGCGGAATCGTTTCCCTGATTACCCTGCTGGTGAGCATTTGGGTTAGCTTCACCCTGCCCCGCCAGGTGGTCAAGCCCCTGACCGACCTGAAACAGGCAGTGGACCACGCGGCGGCGGGAAATTACGAAATCGAGTTCAACGTGAAGGGCGACGGAGAGGTCGTGGAACTCGCCGATAGCGTCCGCGACTTGATCACCCACGTGCGGGAGAAGAAGAGTTAAAGGTTGGAGGGTACAAGGATGAAGGGTAATAGATAAAGGGGGATTGCGTTTTGCCTTTACGCTTTACCCTTTACGCTTCATAATTTATCCTCTATCCATCGACTTGAGGAGAAGGAGCAAACATGAAGGGTAAACCGGAAGTCATCGAGGTTCTGGCCAAAATGCTGAAAGAGGAACTGGGCGCCATCAGTGAGTATTTCATTCACGCTGAAATGTGCGAGTCCTGGGGCTACAAGAAACTCAGCGATCACACCAAGAAGGAATCCATCAATGAGATGAAACACGCGGAAAAACTCATTGAGCGCATTCTCTTCCTGGAAGGCATGCCCAATCTGAATGACATGCCCAAACTGAATGTGGGCAAGGATGTGAAAACCCAGTTTCAGAATGACCTGGCGCTCGAAAAGAACGCCGTGGCCGAATACAACGCCGCCATCGCCACCGCGCGCAAAGCGGGCGACAATGCCTCGGCCGACCTGCTCCAGGTGATCCTGGCGGACGAGGAAGAGCACGTCGATTTCCTGGAAGAGCAGCTTTCACTGATTGAGAACATCGGCATTCAAAATTATCTTGCCCAGCAGGTGTAGTTGAATCCGCGATGGCCCCGCGGTTCATTACCAGCCCTCGCGGGGCCATACCTCGGCCGTTGGTAATCCTCCGCTATCCCTTAATTACCCCCATGGGTTTCAGCCGCGCCACGCGGCGGGCCAGGCCGGCGTTGTGGACCACGTCGATGACCGCGTCCACATCTTTATAAGCTTCCGGAATCTCCTCCGTAATCCCATCACGCGTTTCGGCGCGCACGATTATGCCCAGGTCTTCGAGGCGCTGCCGGGCGTCCTGCGCAAAGCGCGATTTCCGGGCCGCCGTGCGGCTCATCACCCGGCCCGCGCCGTGGCAGGTGGTGCCAAAACTTTCCCGCAGGGCGCCCTCCGCGCCCACCAGCACATAGGATGAAGTCCCCATCGAGCCGGGAATCAGCACCGGCTGGCCCACCTCCTGGTAAACCCCGGGGACGTCCGGGTGGCCGGGCGGGAAGGCCCGCGTGGCGCCCTTGCGATGCACCATCACTTCGCGCTCGCGGCCCTCCACCTGGTGGCGCTCGAGTTTGGCGATGTTATGGCACACATCGTAAATGACCCGCAATTCCTCCTGCTCGCCGAAAATCCGCTTGAATGCCTGGCGGGTGAAGTGGGTAATTCCCTGGCGGTTGGCCCAGGCAAAATTCGCCGCGGCGCGCATTCCCGCAAGATAGGCCTGGCCTTCGGGGGAGCGCACAGGCACGCAGGCCAGTTGGCGGTCCGGCAAATCAATGCCGTAGCGGCGCATGGCCGGACCCATTTCGCGCAGATAGTCCGTGCACACCTGGTGGCCCAGCCCGCGTGAGCCGGAATGAATCAGCACCACCACCTCATCTTCATAAAGCCCCATCGCCCCGGCGCGGCCCGGGTCAAACACCCGCTCCACGTACTGAACTTCCAGAAAGTGGTTGCCGGAGCCCAGCGTGCCCACCTGCGGCAATCCGCGCTTTTTGGCATGGTCGCTCACCGCCCCCGGGTCGGCGCTTTCCATGGCCCCGTTCTCCTCGCAGTGGGTCAGGTCTTCGCCGCGGCCATAGCCGTGTTCGGCCATCCACGCCGCGCCCTCGCTGAGCAGCGCTTCCAGTTCGGGGTAGGAAATCCGGATGTTGCCGCTTTGCCCCGCGCCTGAGGGAATGTCGCGGAATAACTGGTTCACCAGTTCGCGAATCTTTACCGCCACATCCTCGCGGGTGAGCGAACTGCCCAGCAGCCGCACGCCGCAGTTGATGTCAAATCCCACGCCGCCGGGTGAAACCACGCCGTCGCGATGCGGGTCCGTGGCCGCCACCCCACCAATGGGGAACCCGTAACCCTGGTGAATATCGGGCATGGCCAGCGACCGCCCCACGATGCCCGGCAACATGGCCACGTTGATGGCCTGCTCCAGGCAAAGGTCTTTGAGGATGTCTGGCAATAATCTTTCATCGGTAAAGATGAGCGCATCCGTCAACATTCCCGGTCTTGTGCCACGCGGCACCAGGAAGCGATATTCATCGAGTTTCTTGAGTTGGTGCAGTTCCAGAGGCATGAGCGACCTTCGGCAAATCCCAGAGCTCGCCGTCACACGCGGGCGGGCGACCGATACACACCATTTTATCAGATGGCGCGCCAATCCCTTCCCGCGATTCCTCGTGCTATGATAATCGTTCAGTTCTGTCCGGACAGGGTTTAGATTGCCAAAACATTAATGCCCAAGAGAGGCCTTCCATGAGCAAATCCATGCCCAATCGCCGCGAGTTCCTGGAAAAGGTAACGTTGGGAGTTGCAGGAGCGGGCGCCGCCGTTTCCTCGAGCGCCCTTACGGCCCTGCCCACGGCTGCCGCAAGCGCTGAAATGCCCTACCGCACGCTGGGCCGGAGCGGCGAAAAAGTTTCCCTGCTGGGGCTGGGCGGTTTTCACGTCGGCGTGCAGAAGGACGAGCAGGAAAGCATTCGCATTATCCGCACCGCCATCGACAACGGCGTGAATTTCCTGGACAACTGCTGGGACTACAACGGCGGCATCAGCGAAATCCGTATGGGCAAAGCGCTACGCGACGGCTACCGCCGGAAGGTTTTCCTGATGACCAAGGTGGATGGCCAGGTCAAGGACCTCGCGGCGCGGCAGATTGACGATTCACTCCGGCGCCTGCAAACCGACACCCTGGATCTGCTGCAAATTCACGAGGTCATTCGCCCCGGCGATCCCGACCGCATCTTTGGCCCCGGCGGCAGCTTTGAAGCGGTGATGGCGGCCAAACAGGCCGGCAAGATCCGCTACATCGGCTTTACCGGCCACAAGGACCCTGACATCCATCTGAAAATGCTGAACACCGCGTTCCAGCGGGGCTTCACTTTTGACTCTGTGCAGATGCCCCTGAACGTCATGGACATGCACTTTAAGAGCTTTGCCCATAAGGTTGTTCCGGTGCTGGTGGAGCACGGCATCGGGGTGCTGGGAATGAAGCCCCTGGCTTTTGGCAATATCCTCAAAAGCAATACCGTTTCGGCGGTTGAGTGCCTGCATTATGCCATGAATCTGCCCACCTCAGTGGTGATCAATGGTTGCGATTCCCTGGAGCGGCTGGAGCAGGGTCTGCTGGCGGCGCGCACCTTTCGCCCGCTGACGGCCGAGGAACTGGAAACGCTCCGGGCTCGCACCGCCGCGGCCGGCCGCGATGGCCAATACGAACCCTTCAAAACTTCCACCATGTTTGATGGTACCGCTCAAAACCCGGGCTGGCTGGGGTAATGGGAAAAATCACGCTTTCAGGGGAGGCGCAACGTGCCCAAAATCTCCGCCGTGTTTTCTGACGTGGGCGGCGTCCTGCTTACCAACGGCTGGGACCATGGCCAGCGCGCCCGCCTAGTGGAGAAGTTCGGTCTGGACAGCCGGGATTTCGAGGACCGCCACCAGATGTTGAGCGCGTCCCTTGAAAACGGGCAGCTTGACCTCGATCAGTATCTCGATCGCACTATTTTCTACCGCCCCCGCCCCTTTCGCAAACAGGAGGCGCGCGATTTCATGTACGCGCAGTCGGAAGGACTGCCGGATTCCCTTGCCCTGATCGGGCGGATGGCGCGGGCGGGCACGGTCTTCCTGGCAACTCTCAACAACGAATCGCGCGAGTTGAATCTGCACCGCATCGAGAAATTCGGCTTGCGCAATTATTTTTACGCCTTCTTCAGCTCCTGCTACCTGGGGGTATCCAAGCCCCACCCGGAGATTTACCGCCTGGCGCTCGACATCGCCCAGCGGCAGCCGGAAGAGAGCGTGTTCATTGACGACCGCTCACTCAACCTGGAGTGCGCGCGGCGGCTGGGCCTGCACACTATTCAGTTCCTGAATGCGGAGCAACTCGAAAGCGACTTGCGTCTGCTGGGCGTGGAGTTCTGAAAGGTCCTACGCCGCGCCAACTCCGGCGGCGAGTTTTTGCGCGGTTTGCCTCACCAATTTCAAATCCAATTTCCCACTGCCCATCACGGGGAGCGATTCAACCTGGTAGAAGTGCTCGCGGCGCGGCAGCCACAAGGGGGGCAATCCGGAATAGCGCACGCGCCTCAGTAGTTCATCCACCCCCAGCCCCAAATCCAGGTGCAGCACCACGAAGCGCTCGCCCTTCTGGTGATCGGAAACCGACGTCACCACCAGCCGCTGCTCCAGGGTGCCGAGCGCCTGGTGCAGCACTTCCTCCAGGTGGACGTGCGAGACCATTTCGCCGGCAATTTTTGAAAAGCGCGAGAGACGGTCCGTGATGGTGATGAAGCCGTCTTCGTCAAGCTGCGCCACGTCGCCGGTGATATACCAGCCGTCTTCCCAGATGGCCTGGCGCGTTTTTTCCGGCTCGTCGAGATAACCCGCCATCACGCTCGGCCCTTTCACCAGCAGCATCCCTTCCTCGCCGGGCCCCAGGGCCGCAAACGTTTCGGGATGGACCACGCGCACGGCCGTTCCGGGCATGGGGCGGCCCACGCTGCCGCGCCCGAGGCAGCCCATCTGACTTTGCCGCCGGCGACCGGCGGTCTCCACCGAAACAACCGGCGAAGTCTCCGTGCAGCCGTAGCCCTGCGTGAGATCCAGATGGAATTTCTCCCAGAAGGCGTCGGCAAGTTCCAACCGCATTCTTTCCGCGCCGGCAATGGCCACGCGCAACGAGGCCAGGTCCTCACGCTCCAGGCGCCGGACGTATTCCCAGATGAAGGTGGGCGTACCGATGATCAGCGTGACACGATACTTGCGGCAGAGTTCGCCAATGGTACGCGCCTCCAGCGGGTTGGTGTGAAAAACCACTCCGAACCCGGCGATGGCGGGCAGCCACAATCCCACCGTGAACCCGAACGAGTGAAAGAAAGGCAGGACGCCCAGAAGGCAATCCTTCCGGTCCACGTTGATCGCCTGAAGCATGCCGTCCACGTTGGTGACGATATTGCGGTGGGTCAGCATCACGCCCTTGGGCGTCCCCGTGGAGCCGCTGGAGAAGACCACGGTGGCGAGAGAGTCCAGAGTCACTTCGCGTGGAATCAAGGCTCGGCGCAGAAGCCTAACCGGTACGAAACGAGCCAGGGCGGCCCAGCGCAGCTTGTCGAGTTTGGAAAATGTTGCGGCGGCCTCTTCCATCATGATCATGCCGGGCTGCCGGGGAATGTCAAAACGTTCCAGGAGTTTTGCCGAAGTGAAAATGGCCTTGATCCCACAGCGCTCAATGGCCGCGTTGACGGCCTGTTGGGACGCGGTGTAATTCAGGTTCACGGCCACGCGCCCGGCCAGGGTGATGCCGAGGTTAACGATGGCGGTGGGCGCGGAGGGTGGCAGGAGCACCCCCACCATCTTTTCCCCGGGGCAGCGCTTCACCACCAGGCTGCGGAAGAGCAGCCCGGCAATCAGCGCCTTGCCGAAGGTAAGCTCGCGCCCGGCGGAATCGGCCATGGCGAAGCGGCTCCAGTTGCGCCGCGCGCAATCCAGAAACGCCGCGGGCAGCGGCTGTTGCACGGCGTCGCGCCGGGCCGCGGTCTCCGCCGACTGGAGCGCCAGGGCCTGTCGCACCTGGAAGGCGCTGGAGCCGGCCGGGAGCGGCGCGCCGAAATTTACCGTGACGCGATATGGGATGTGGCGCGGCCATTTGAAGAAGAATCGCTCCTGATCGAGGCCGATAATGTTTCCCGACTCGCGGTCGATGTGCACGGGAACGAGCGGCACGCTCAGGCCGCGGGTGAGGGCCTCCAGGGTGGGCGCGAAGCGCGGCAAATCACCGCCGCGCATCAGGGCACACTCCGCAAACAGGCAAACCAGCCCGCCCGAACGCAATCGCTCCTGCGCCGCCTGGTCCGCCCGAATTCTCTCCAGCGGAGGATCCTGAGCGGATACCGGAATCGCGCTCATGCGCTTCGCCAGCCAGTGAATGGCCCGTGCCTCGTAAAAACGTCTCGGCATTAAGGAACAGAGGGGACGGCGCGTGGCGGCGCCCAGCAGGAAGGGATCGATGAAGGCGATGTGGTTCGCGACCAGCAGCGCCGGGCCGCTTTTCGGCAGGTTTTCCAAGCCCCGCACTTCAACTCGATAGAAGGTGTGGCCCAGCAGCCAAAGGCAGAGGCGAGCGATTAAACGCGAGAGGACCATGGGGCCTTGGGCAAACGTTGAAATTACAAACAGCGGCCCCGAGAAGCGGTCCATCCTGGACTTGCGAGCGCCAGCCAGTGGATCGGGTGGGACGCCGGAAAGGAGTATAGCGCTTTTCGGGCGGGAGGTACCAGAACTTGTGAATTAGGGGAAGACGGGTGAGGAGGTCAAGACACGCGGGAAGAGAAAATCAAAAGGCAAAACGCAAAAGTCAAAAGGCAAAAGTTAAAGACCGGTCCTGACGGCGGCTGTCAGTTGAACACCAGGCCCCCACCCCCACAACGAGCGGAATGGGGCCCCTCCGCCTTCATGCATTCGCCTTTCCCTCGCGGATTAGCTGAAGCCGCTTGAGGAATTCATCGCGCCCGGCTCGGGCTTGGCTTGCCTTCCGGGCTTTCTCAGTGAGGTAGCGCTGGCCGGTGACCGTGGAGTTTTACAAGGAATCGGCCCAGGCGCGCAACTGGCGGGAGATTCCTTCGGCGTGTGATTTCAAATCTGAAATTTGAGATTTGAGATCTGCGAAGTCCGCCAGCGTTTCGAGCAGGCAAAGCATGGAGCGGACTTCCCCCGCGGAGCCGCGCGCGATATAGAGAAATGTCAGCAACTCCTGTGTCGTGCCGCGTTCGAATCCCTCGGCGATATTGTTCGAGACGGAGACGGCGGCGCGCTCGATTTGGTCGCGCAGGCTGCGATTCCCGCGGAAGGGTGGGAGGGCCGTGAGCCCATAAATGCGCCGGGCGAGTTCCAGACTCGCCTGCCAGACCGGGAGATCTTCGAATCGCTTGTAAGTCACGCGGCGCGACTCCCATTTGAAATTCCAAATCTCAAATTTGAAATCTGACATTCCGAAATCTGAGAGGTCGAGATTTCGAATTTGAAATTTGCAATTTGAAATCCTCAAGAACTGTTTTGAATACTTTCTCAATTCGTGATTCGTAATTCGTGATTCAAGATATCAAGTTTGACACTTGAAACCTTAAACATCAAGCTTGATGCTTGAGATCTGAAATCTCAAAATTGAAATCTGAAATTTGAGATTTGCAATTTGTGTTTTGATTTTCTTCCGCGCCCCCGCCCCGCGGTGCTAGGCCGGCTCCCCTGGCGCCATCGCCGCCGCGTTGGCAAGCCTCATGGCGGTTTCCTTCACTTGCCGCAAGTCCAGCTTGCCGCTGCCCAGAAACGGCAGCGCCGGCACCGGGAAAAAGTTTTCTTTGCGCGGCACCCACAGTTTGGGAAGCCCGGAATCGCGCATCCGCTTGAGCAGGTCATCCACGCTCAGCCCCAATTCCGTGTGCAGGACCACGAAGCGCTCACCTTTCTGCTCGTCGGAGATCGAGGTCACCACCATGCGGGGCTCGAAGCAGCCGAGCGCGCGGTGCAGCGCCTCCTCCACCTGGACATGTGAGACCATTTCTCCGGCGATCTTGGAGAAGCGCGAGAGTCGGTCAGTAATCTGGATGAAGCCATCTTCGTCAAGCTGGGCCACGTCGCCGGTAATGTACCAGCCATCCTCCCACATGACCTGGCGGGTCTTCTCGGGCTCGCCCAGGTAACCCACCATCACGCTGGGCCCTTTGACCAGCAGCATTCCCGGCTGGCCCTGGCCGAGCGTCGCAAACGTTTCCGGATTCACGATGCGCACGGCGACGCCGGGAATCGGCTGCCCGACCGTGCCGCGTTTCGAGCCAATCTGCTTCTCGTCCCGGCTGCTGTAACCGGAGGTTTCCACCGACACCACCGGTGAGAGCTCCGTGCACCCGTAGCCTTGCAGGAGGTCCAGATGAAATTTCTCGCGGAAGGCGTCGCCCAGTTCCGGCTTCATCTTTTCCGCGCCCACCATCGCCACCCGCAGGGAGGCGAAATCCGCCGCCTCGCACCGCCGCACGTATTCCCACGCAAAGGTGGGTGTGGAGACCACGACGGTGACGTGAAACTTCCGGCAGAGTTCGCCGATCTTGCGCGCCTCCAGGGGATTGGTATGGTAGGCCACGCCGAACCCGGAAACGGCGGGCAGCCAGAGTCCAATGGTGAAACCAAAGGAGTGGAAGAAAGGCAGAATCCCCAGGAGGCAATCGGTGCGGTTGGTGTTGATCGTCTGCTGCACCGCCTCCAGGTTGGAAACGATGTTGCGATGGCTCAGCATCACGCCCTTGGGCGTTCCGGTGCTGCCGCTGGAGAAAATCACGGTGGCGAGGGAATCAAGTTCCACCTCGCGCGGAATCAGCGCGCGCCGCAGCACGGCGGTGGGAACCAGGCGGGCGGCGGCGGCCCAAAGCAATTTGTCCAGCTTGCTGAAGCTTTTCGCCACATCTTCGATCATCACCATGCCGGGCTGCTTCTCGATTCCCAACCGGCTCAAGAGTTTCTCGGTGGTAAGGATGGTCTTCAGCCCGGTGCGCTCCACGGCAACTTCCATCGCCTGTTTTGACGAGGTGTAATTCAGATTCACCGGCACGCGCCCCGCCAGGCTGATGCCGAAATTGAGCAGCGCGGCCGGCACCGAGGGCGGCAGCAGGACGCCGATCATCTTCTCGCCCGGGAACTGCTTCATCACCTGTCGCCGGAAGAGTAATGCGCCAATCAGTGCTTGTCCAAAGTTCACCTCGCGCCCGCTGGAATCCGCCATGGCAAAGCGCCGCCAGTTGCGGCGCGCGCTATCCAGGAACAGCTCAGGCAGAGGCCGCTGAGCGTGTCCGCGGCGCGCGAAGGCCTCGGCGCTGAGCGCCATCACCGCCTGCCGCACCTGGAAGGCGTCGGCATCGCCGGGAAGGGGCGCGCCGAAACTCACCGTCACGCGGTAGGGGATGCGACGCGGCCATTTGAAGAAGAACCGGCCGCGTTCGAAACTGAAGATGCTGCCCCATACGCGGTCAAGGTGGACGGGAATGATGGGGACGGGAAGGCCGCGCGTAATGCGCTCAAAGCCGCGGCGGAAACGCAACAGGTTCCCGGTGCGGGTGATGGCGCCCTCCGCGAAAATGCAGACCAGGTCGCCTTCGCGCAAGCGGTCCTGCGCGGTGTGCAGGGACGCCACCAGTTCGCGCGGCTTGTCAGCTTCGGAAATGGGAATGGCGCCCATCAGCTTCGCCAGCCAGCGAATTCCCGCCGTCTCGTAAAAGTGCCGGTACATCAGGAAGCGGATGAAGCGCGACGTGCACGCGCCAATCAGGAACGGATCGGCAAATGAGGTGTGATTGCACACCAGCAGCGCCGACCCCCGCCGCGGCAGGTTATCCGCGCCTCGCACTTCAATGCGATAGAAGGTATGGGTGAGCAGGAAGAAGCACAGGCGGATCGTGAAGTCGGGCAGGACGGTGAGAATGTGCCACGTGGCGCCAAACGAAATCACCGCCATGACCAGCAGAATCTGGTTGGCTTGCATCCGCAGCGGGCTGGAGAGGAGTTCGAAAAGGCCTGCGCCCAGAAATACGCCGGTGAAGGTGAGGACGTTTGAGGTGGCGATGACCCGTCCCTTGGAGTGCTCGCCCGCGTTTGCCTGCAAGTAGGATTGCAGCGGGATGATGAAAATTCCACCCGAGAACCCCAGCAGAAAATGCCCAATGAACACCTGGGCGAAGGAGTGATGGCCAAAAAAGAGAAACACGCCAAACACCCCGAGGCCCACCGACCCGATGGGCACCAGGCCCAGTTCCACCTGTTCGCCGGAAAGTTTGCCTGCCACAAACGCGCCCAAGCCGATGCCGATCGATACCGAAGCGGTCAGATAACTAATTCCGGTATTGCTCAAATGCAAAAGATCGCGCCCGTAACCGATGACGTTTTGCAGATAAACCGCACCCAGAAACCAGAAATAGGCGATGGCCAGGACGGTGCGGAACAGGGCGCGAGAGCGGCGGATTTCCGCAAAATCCTGCTGGAACTCGCGGAAGGCGTTCCACCGGAAGGGTTCGCCCGCGGCGATGGCGGGGACGCGGCTGATCCCGGTAGCCACAAACAATCCCAACAGGGCCATGCCCACCAGCATCGCCACGGGAATGTAAGGGCGGGAAAGAAAGTGGTCCAACAGGATGCCCGGCGGCCACCGGTCCCGACACGATCATTGTGTAAACGGTGAGCTGCATCAGCCCGTTGGCGCGCGCGAGGGCTTCATCCGGAAAGATCTGGGGCAGGATTCCCTCTTTTGCCGGGTCGAGGAAGCAGGCGTGAATCCCCAACAGGAAAAGCACCGCCAGCATGGCGATGACATGGCCCATGAACATGGCGAAGGTGGCCACCACCAGCAGCGTGGCCTCAACCCCCTTCATGAAAATGATCACGCGGCGCTTGGAGAAATGGTCGGCCACCTGGCCGGCATAGGAGGACAGCACGATGTAAGGCAGCACGTAGAGCGCGGTGCCAAGGGAAATGTAAAGGTTGCGAGTGGCGAGCGAAGCGACACTGGCGGTGACGAAGAGCATCAGGAGTTGCTTGAAAGTGTTGTCATCAAACACCGCCAGCGCCTGCGCCGCCAGCAGGTAGACAAATCCCCGCTCTTTCAGAACGCCCGCATAACCTCGCGAAGTTGCCATTTACCTTGCCTCCGGCGGCTCTGCCGCCCCGCTGCGCGGAAAGGCTTTGCCTTTCCGGGCCAGCACCACCCCGGCCCCCAGGGCGCCTCCCCTCCTCATCGGAGGAGAGGAGCCTTTGCCGGAACTCCCCTCCTGATTGAGGAGGGGTGGCGTGGAAGCGCCAGGCGTGGTTACCAGCAAGCCGCTATTTTCATGGCAGTAGGCGGTGGAGCCGCGATGACCAATCGCAATGTTCGCAATTAGGATAAGCCTGGCAATCGCCCGCGCCCATTTTAGAGCAATTGGCAAGGTAACAAAAGCGCGTTTCTCCACCCGTCGATCTGCCCCGGTCACAGCGGCCTCCCCAGCGAGCGCGCCAGTTCCGCAAACTGTTTCAGCCATTCTTCCGAGGCCCATCTTAAGACTGCCACGCCCAAGACTACCGGAGTCACAATGACCATTCCCAGAATCTTTCCGCTTCCCATGTTTTTCACCCTCGCGATGGAGAATAGACGAGAAGAATGGGCCGCCGCGACATGTGGGGTTACAGTTTGTGAAGTGTCACACCGCAGAGGTAAAGAGATAGGTGTCAGGTGCCAGGTGCTGGGTGTTAAGGGGGTAGGGTAGCGCAGCGGAGCCGCAACACGATTGGTCACATGGCAAATGCATGCTAAGAAAATAAGCTTTTATGATATTTCTTTGCAGAGTTGGGGGCACTTTTCCCTACTCTGCGGTTCGTCAATTGGGAATAGTGTTTTGAAAATGTTGTGAGAAGATGGAAACAGGTGGAGTGGTTCCAAAAGGCGGAACAACTCGGGGCTATCCCGCTTACCTTCGCTGTGCATATGCACGATTAAAGCCGGAAAGCAACGGAACCGCAGGTCGGCGCCATTTGCTTGCTGGCGAGGAAATGGTGAATGATGAAAATCGTCGAACATTGCGTCCCGCCCCTTCCACGAACTGGTCTACCGGAATGTTGCGCCGAACCGGGAGCTTGTCGATATCGGGCTGCCCTTTCTTCGGGCGGAGGTTGATGAGCTGCCGGCCGGCCTGGAAGCCCTGCTGGTTACCGGCGATCTCCAGGGTCGCGAAAAGGAAACTGCTGAGGTAAGTCAGGCAAGGTTACTGGGACTGCGCGTGGCGGATGAGTTGGATCGGCTGGTCAAGCTTCAATGGATTCCTCCCCTCGCGGTAACCGGCACAATCCTGGTGGGCGACCTCTATGCGCGGGAGAATCTTGACGGGCGGGGCGGGAGTGGCGACGTGCGCGATGTTTGGAAAGCTTTTGCCCGGCGCTGCCGCTGGGTGGCCGGGGTAGCCGGCAACCACGATCTTTTCGGGAAATCCCCGGGTGCTCCTGATCTCAACGGCTTCGATGGACAAACGAACGCGCATTTTCTCGATGGCGATGTCATCGAACTCGATGGCCTCAAGCTGGCCGGCCTTTCGGGGGTCATGGGTAATCCCCGCAAGCCCTTTCGACGTGGCGATGTTGACTTCCTTGATGCCGTAAGCAGGCTCTGCAACGCTGGCCCCGACTTTTGATTTTGCACGAGGGGCCGGACTTTCCACCTCTTGGCTTGCGGGGCAGCCCGATGCTGCGCGAGGCCCTGGAGAAAGCGCGGCCCACGCTGGTGGTTCGCGGCCATGCCTACTGGGAATTGCCCATGGCGGTTCTCCCCAATGGCACGCAGATCCTGAATGTTGATGCCCGAGTGGTGGTGGTCCGCGCCAGGGGATCGAGCGGGTAGCGCAACCCCGGTGTAGTTGGCCTTCGTCTGCAGCCTTTTGTCATCGGGTATTACGACCGACGTGAATGCCATCATTTTAAGAACTACGGAGTAATCCGTCGGCTGACGGATAGCTCGCGCTGCGTACTATTGCGGAAGGGTAAAGTTTAAGTCGATCTCGGTCCACACCTCTACCCGCTCACCGTTCAACAGGGTGGGCTGGTAGCGCCAGCGCCCCACGGCGTCACGGGCGGCATCTACCAGCAGCGGGTGGCCGCTTATCACTTTCAGATACTTAACCGTGCCATCCCTACTGATCACTGCATCGAGCCGCACGACGCCTTGAATGCGCGCCATTTTCGCCAAGGCCGGATACTCGGGCGGAGGGTGAAAGATCAACTTGGCTGATTCCACCTGCGGAGCCACGCGAATGAGGTCGGCGGGCGTCACCTTCGGCCCTTCCGGGATGACCGCATCGCAGGATGGCGCCAACGGTCTTACCGCCATCGCCATCGCCGACCCAGTCCGTTCCGTGCCGGGCTCTTGCATCGTGTAGTGCGTGCCCGTCGGTGGCTGCACCCGCAACAGCGGAACCGAGCACAAGCTTTGTTGTGGAGGAATCTGCGGCAGCAGCGCGTACGGTGCTTTGGGTATGACGGCAGCCACCGTCTGACCTCTTTGTGAATTGAAGAGGTGGGAAATGTCGAGCGTGGGAGCAGGGGCCGTCTGAACCTTCCAGGCAAAGCCCGGGGCAGGAGGTAAATTCAACCCGGGAACGGAAGCGCGCGTTTGCTTCTCCCTGAAAGTAGGGATCGGTTGCCGCTGGAGGGCCAGCAAGTCGCCGCCGGTCAAGAAACTCGGAGTGGTTCCGTTCCCCACGCCCCCATGCTCGAAATTCGCACCAGGGGATACCAGGGGCTTGAGGAAAAATCCAGGTCCCGCATTTTCAGCCTGGGCCTTTACTGGCTCCGGATTCTGCCCCGTCGGTGGATCATATGGCGATCGCGGCGGTATCGGCTTGGTAGGGAGATAGAGAATGTCGCCGTCGTTTAGCTCGACGCCCACCTCCTTAGCATCGAGGGCCTTATTGAGGTCTATCGAGATTTCTGTTCGGGTTCCATTCTTGCATTTCCGTATGATGCTGATTCGGGCGGGGCGTTTGGCTGTCTGATTAAGGCCACCAGCCTGTGCCACGGATTGCGCGATTGTTAATTTCTCGCCCCGGGGGAGTGGGTAAGCGCCGGGTTTCTGCACAGCGCCAAGAATGTAAACCACCGCGACAAATGGCCGTACACTTTCCGTTGGGGCCTTTTCCGGCTCGTTCGCGGAGCGCCAGGCGCGTTCCGCCATTCCCTCGGAAGGAAGCTCCGTGTAGGTACTCGGAATCTCGAAGAGCGAATCCGCCGGAGCCCCTTCTTTGACGTTCAGAGCCTCCCGAGTCAGAGTGGAGATCCCCCAGACCATCACACGTTTCAGGGCGAAACAGTTCAAGCGGGGCGCTCTCCACTCGGTTACCGGAAAGCCCTCGCCCGGCCCCGGCTCGGTAAACCTCACTTCCACCGTATCGTAGCCCTGAATTTCCACGTGGGCCGCCTTGGAGTCGCTGCATGCTCGGGGCGGCGTGGAGAGGTCATCGACGTCTTTGGTGGAGTAGTGAATCTTGATCAGACTCTTCATAGAGGGGTCAATCGATGTGCGGGTGAGGGTGGAATAATCTTCGACAATCCTCTGGTTTAACCGCTTGCCATTCGGCAGGATGGGCTCGAATTTGACCCAAGAGCCATCGTCGCGGCGGGCGTACACGTAGTTCTCGATGGAAAAGGGTTCTTGGTTTCCCGCATGGTACTGCCGATCGACTATGTGCGCCTCGAAGGGCGTCCACTGGCGGCTCAGGGAGTGCACGTTGCGGGAGCCCTGATCCAGAGTGGGAACGGGCGCCGCCGGACCGGCCGCCACGTGTGTTTGCGGTGCGGTCTCCGGATATGCTGCTGCCACCAGGTAGGCGAGCGGCAATCCCAACGCCAGAATCGCCGCCAGGCTCCATCGGGTGACTCCGCGCGAAAGGGTCTTCCCATCCAGAATGCGGTGGATGCGCTTTTCCGCCCGGCCGTGTCGCGACATCGGAACTCCCTGCCAGCTTGGCCCGCGCACCCCGCGTTGGATGAAGTCCAGCAGCACTTGGGCGTACAAGGCGCGATCTTGACTTACAGCTAGCGCCGCATCGTCACTCGCTTCTTCCGCCGCCCGCACGATGCGCCGGTGCAGGAACCAGCTCAGCGGGGTGTGCCACAGCAGCGCCCAATGAATCGCCGAGAGCAGTTGCACGGCGGGGTCGTGGCGCCGGATGTGCGAGCGCTCATGCGCCAGCACGGCATCCAGCTTGGCTCGATCCCACTCGCGCCAATCAGCGGGGAGCACAATGATTGGCCGCGCGATCCCCAGCGTCACGGGCGAGGCCACGCGCTCCGATTCGCGAATCTCAATTCCTTCCGTCGCCCGGCCGGTCACCCGGCCGCTGCGGAGCAGACGCAGGCTCATCGCCAGGCCGAAGCAAAGGCGCAGCAGAAGCACGAGGGCGACAAGGACGTAGGTCATCACGGCGGCACGCGCCCAGTCGAAAGGTTCGGAGACGCTAACCACGGGCCTCTTCATTCCCACGTTCGGAGGGGACATGGCAGGCATCGGCTCCTCGGGGACGGAGTAGACCATCACGGGCGCTTGAACTTGCGCCGGCGCGGCCCGCATGACCACCAAGGGCAGCTTCGGCAACGCTACAGTGAGCGCCGGAATCGCCAGAGAGGCGCACAGCATGGCTGTCCACGCCGCCCAACGGATGGATGGATCTTTCACGCGCAGCGCCTTGAGTAGCAACGCTCCGCTCACGATCAGGATGGAGGAACGGAGAGCCCATTCCGCCAGAAACTGAATCGCGATCATGCTTTCTTCTCCTTGCGCGAGGCAATCTTCTCGGCCAGTCGTTGCAACTGCTTCGGCTCCAAGACCTGATTGTCCACCAAGCCCACCAGCAATTCCTCCACGGACCCGCCGCAAAAACGGTCGATAAGGTGCTGCGCCGCCTGCACCGCCACGTTGCGCTTGGTATCCACCGCGCGGTAAACGAAAGTCCGCCGCTTGACGTGATGGGTCACGTAGCCCTTCTCTTCCAGCTTTCGCAGGATCGTGCGAATCGTTGAATCCTTCAGCCGGCGCTGGCTGGCCAGCCCTTCCCGGCACATCTCGGCGGTGCATTGGGGGTGCGCCCACACATAGTCCAGGATGAACTGTTCGAGCGGAGACGGCGCCTTGCGGTTGCGAATGTTAAAACTCATAGTGTTACATTTTGTAGCACTAAGTCTGAGTCATGTCAAGCCCAATTTGGCCGAATTTGCCGGCGAGTGGGCAGCAATATGACGGCGGCATAAATGGCTGAAAGTCTGATTACCTGATGAATGTCGCATCGTGTTTACCGTGGCTGGCGCATACATGCCTTCCAATGTCTGCGGTCCCGATACCCCCTCTCTGGAGAAAACGCAGACTCCCACAAGCACCGAGTCTGCGCCTGCCCACGGCTCAAAACCCGGCAATCCGGTAGTGGGTAGCCACGACACGATTTGGGTGTCGTGGGTTCTTCGGTCCTTCAGTGGTAATAATCGATTTGCCGACTGCCCCATCCCGATTGACCCTGTCCACCTTCCAGAAGCGTATCGCGGATGATGGAAAAGCCCACGACACAAGAAGCGTGTCGTGGCTACCTGCTGCCCATTCATTTCAAAAAAAACCGCCGGCCTGTTCCCCTTGGGGAGGGAGGGCCGGCGGGTCTGCGAAGGATTGAATGCTAACGATGCAGCAAGGGACACACTTTAGCGGCGGAAACCGAAGCCTCGGCCATAGAATCCGCCCCCGTAAAAGAACCCGAAGCCTGGCCCCCAATAATAGGGGTAATAGGGGTAATAGGGACCACCGTAGTAGTACGGCGGAGGGTACGCCCCGCCGGGGTATCCGGGAGCGCCCTGGTATCCGGGCGGTGGCGGACCCTGCGGCGGACCCTGCCGCATGGCGCGCTGGTTGTTCAGCGTGTTGGCATCCACAAAGGCTTGGGGCGCCCTATCGGTCGAAAAGGTGACAGGCTTGGCCAGCCGGAAGGTCAATTGCGACTCAGGATAGATGACGGTTGGACGCCCACGCGTTACCAGCACCCCCACAACTCCCGCCACCAATCCAGCGCCGGCGCCAATCGCCGCGCCCGTTCCCCAATCCGCCGCGGCACCGATTGCTGCGCCCGCCCCGGTGGTGGTCAGCACGGCGGCCGTGTCACGGCCATTGGAGGTGGTGCCGGTGATGCTCGTCAAGGCGGTTTGCACCGGAACCTGTTGGCCATCCGCCAACGTCAGGCTATTCAGGGTAATCTGCAAGTGGGAAACGCCTTTCACGCGCCCCGCCTTCTTGGCATCAACCACCTTTCCGCCCAGGGTCTCACCCCGCCGGGCAACTACTAACCCGTTGGCCACCAAGGGTCGCGCCAAGGTCGCGGAAAAGCTGTCGCCTGTCTGATTCTTGTCCGAAGAAAGAAACTGGTCAAGCCGCACGGTTATGAAGGTGCCTGCGGGAATGGTGATTTGCGGCGGCACCGGCGCGGGGGTTGGATCAACTTGCGGCTCAGGTCCCGGCGGCGGTGCTACCGGCGGAGAGGGCGGCATGGAGAATCGGTGCCATCCAGGCGCCGAGGGCTGCGGGTTCTCCGGCTGCTCTGTGGGTGCAGGCGGTGCAGGCGGCGCGGGTGGAGCAAGCGGCGGGCTGGGCGGCTGCTCGGGCGTTGCAGGTGGAGGACTGACCGGCTGTCCCGGCGTGGGAGCCGGCGGGTTCTGCGGATCGGCTGGCGTAGTAATTTGCGGCGTAGGGGCCGGCGGGTTCTGTGGATCGGCCGGCGCAGTGATCGTCGGCGTGGCCGGTTGCCCTGGGGCCACCGACGGTTCCGGCTGGGTTTGCGCCAACGCCACCATCGACGCCGCGAATAAACTCAGCACACTGTAAATCACACCCTTTCGCAAAGACTTAAAATGCTTGGTCACCATGGGTACTCCCTCCGAGATAACACCAGAGGAGAGGCAAATGCCTTGCCAAACCCTTGCTTGCAGCCATCTCGCAGAAAATAAGATGCTTTTAGCGACCCGCGCGGTTGCTCGAAGGTCTCGCGTCTGGCCAATTACCACCAGCCTGGTGGAATTCGGCCACCCTGCTCATTGCACGCCAGCGGTGGGTCGCATACACCACTTTAAAAATTGTCGGGCGGTATGCGCCACCCGCGGGCCATCAGCGGGCGCGGTAGACATCACGCCATCCACCCGTCGGTATTGCGGCGCCGATGGCGGCGCCGACCCCAGCACCTGCAGGCGCAAGGATCTTCGCGAGGTCCAGATTGGAGGGGCCGGCGCAGCTAAAGAGGGGGCCTTCGGTACAGTTTCTCGGGCGAAGATAATGGGCTACTCCAATCCCAAGGCCGACGCCGGCTCCCACGGCCGCGCCAATCGCCGCGTTTCGCACTCGGTGGTTATGCCCTTTCTTCTCGGAAACGCGAAGGATGTCTTTGCGCGCCAGCGTCTGCTCCCCCGCTTCCTGCCGAAGCGTAATTCCGTCGTCACCGAGCGACTCGAACTTACCTTGATAGGACTTCACATTGTTCATCACGACGCGAATTTCCCGACCCGGGGTCAGGGATTTGAGATTGTCCCAACTGCGCAATCCCCCCTTGGAATCTCGACCGCTCGCCGTCCCGGGCGAGAAGCCGGCCCCAAAAGCGCCAGCACCAGAAAACCAGCAGGCGAAAGCGTTCGAAGCGATTTCATGATTGCCTCCTTGGTCTTTCTGACGCAGCGAAGTAGGAAGTGGGTGGTGTAGACACCCCCTGCGAATCTGTGCCATCAGCGAGCGCGGTAGACGTCATGCCATCCACCCGTGGGGATCACTGCGCCGATTGCGGCGCCGGCCAGACCAACTACAGGCGGACCGATGAGTGCCCAATACCGAGGAGTCGCGGGGCATATCGTACAGATAGCATGATCAGCGGCTAGCCCACCCCCCAGGCCGAGCCCTGCCCCAACGACCGCGCCAATCACGGCGTTTCGCTTCCGGTGGTTTTGACCCTTCCTGGAAACGCGAAGAACGTCTTGGCGCGCCAGCGTCTGCTCGCCCGCTCTTTGCCGGATCGTAATTCCGGCATCGCTCAACGACTCGAACTCACCTTGGTAGAATTTGAGGTTGTTCATTACGACGCGAGTTTCCTCACCCCGCGTCAGGGATTTGAGATTGTCCCAACTGCTTAATCCACCCTTGGAATCTTGCCCGCTCGCCACCCCCGTGCTGAGGCAGGCTGCCAAAAGCGCCAGCACCAGAAAACCCGCAGATGAAAACGTTCGAAGTGATTTCATGAATGCCTCCTTGCTTTTCTGACCGGAGCCGAGCCTTAACGGAATAAGTCTACATATATAGATAAACAATGTCAAGGTCTTTCTTCGTCCCGGTTGGCGTCATCTCGTGTCAAGGCTTGCGGGTTTTCCTGGATCGGCGGGAAGAGGTGAACTTTTCGTGCCAGCCTCCATCCCAAAGGGTGGGGAAGGAGTTGCGGACGTACGGGTGGAGGGCAATTTCGTGATCGTCGAGTTCAACGCCGAGGCCCGGCGCGTCGGAGACATGAAACACGCCCTTGCCAAGGGGATTCCATCCGTTTACCAGGGCGTCGCGCCAGTTCGCTTCAAACTCCCCAAAAGCCTCCTGAAACTTCACATTGGGCGTGCACATGTCGAGGTGCAAGGCCGCCGCCAGGGCCACGGGGCCAATGGAACAATGGGGCGAAATCGATAAATCCTGGGCCGCCGCCATGGCCGCAATCTTCTTGCTGGCGAGAATGCCGCCGCAGTGCGCCACATCCATCTGCACGATGTCGGCGGCCCGCCTCGAGATCAAGCGAAGGAAGTCAGAGGCGGAGTACAGCCGCTCCCCCGCGGCAATGCGCACACTCGTTCGCGATTTGATGATTTCCAGGAGTTCGATATTTTCGGAACTCACCGGCTCCTCAAACCACGCCGGCCGGAAGGGCTCGAGGGCGCGGGCAATTTCGAGAGATGTCTCAACGCTAAACCGTCCATGCCCTTCAATCATGATCTCGATATCGTCGCCGACCACCTGGCGGACCTTCTCAACCAGTCTGATACTCCTCCGGAATTCCCCGCGCGGGAGTTCCTTCCAGGCTACTCCAAACGGGTCGAATTTCAGGGCGCCATACCCCATGCCGACCACTTGTTTGGCTCTTCGGGCGTACTCGTCGGGGGTTCGGGCTCCGCCATACCAGCCGTTGGCGTAGGCCGGAATGCTCGGGTGACAGCGCCCCCCGAGAAGCTGATAAACAGGCTTGCCGCAGTCTTTCCCGAGGATGTCCCACAAGGCGATTTCAATGCCACTGATCGCGGTCATTACCGTGGCCCCGCCCTGGTACTGATCGCGAACCATGCGGGCAACCAGGTCTTCGATATCGCAGGGGTTGGCGCCCACGACATATCGTTCCGCGAAGAACTCATGAATCAGGGTCTTCGACGGTTTTTTCCTGCCATTCGAGGGTTGACTCCCCAATCCCCGTCAAGCCGCTGTCAGTGTGCAGGCGGATGAACAGGTAATTGCGCAGCCCCGCGTTCGCCAGAAAAGTTTCGATTTTGGTGATTTTCATAGTTACATCGTGAGCACGGCGCGAAATCGGGCCTTGCCTTCTACCACGCGCTGGTATGCCTTGGCAGCCTCGGCCAATGGGTACGACTCGACCATCGTTTTAACCTTTCCTTGCGCTACAAAATCAAGGGCTTCGTAGAGATATTCGGGGCCGTTTTGCTGGCTGCCAATGATCCGAATGCGCTTCGTGATGAGGTCCATCAGCGAGATCGAAAGCGGCTCCGCGGCGACGCCCATGGTGACCAGCCGGCCGTCCGGCCGCAGTCCCTGAATGCTGTCTACCATTGATTTGGTCGAATTGGAAGTACTGAGGATCACGTCGGCGCCGCCCGCCGCAGCAAGGCTCTTTCCGTCGCGGACAATTTCATCCGCGCCGAGATCGCGGATCATCTGGTCTTTATCGGGGGAATGCGAAATGGCGATGGTCTCGAAGCCCGCCGCCTTCGCGTATTGCACCGCCAGGTGCCCGAGCCCGCCGATTCCGAGCACGGCCACGCGCTCATGCGGCTGGGGATCGGCCCAGCGGAGCCCGCTATAGACGGTGTAACCGGCGCAAAAGATCGGAGCCGCTTGCTCATAGGAAACCTTGTCCGGAATCAGGTAGGTGGCGTCGGCATTCATCAACATGTACTCCGCGTGGCCGCCTGGTATATCAATCCCCGTGCCTTTCAGATAGGGGCAGAACATCTTGCGGCCCCGTTGGCACCATTCGCAGCGCCCGCACGTGGATTGAATCCATGCGGTGCCCACACGGTCGCCTACTTTTCGCGTGGTGACGCCGGGAGCAACGGCGACGATCTCGCCGACCGGCTCGTGGCCTAGAATTCGGGGGAATGGTCCGGGGATGTTACCGAGCGTTTCATGCACGTCGGTATAGCAGATGCCGCTGGCGTGCATCTTCACCAGCACTTGATTGGGCCCGGGTTCGGGCTGGGGTACGTCTTTGATCTGCCACGAACTGCTCACGGCGGGTACGACTGCAGCTTGCATAATGTTTTCCTCCTTAAGGAATTCGATGCCCACACCTCCCGGTTTGTTGCGTGATTTTTGTGCGCGCGAACCCCTGGCCGGGGCGATTCGAGATTCAAAATTCAAAATTCAAGACGATCAACCTGCTGCATTCTGCCTACCGTTTTTCCTCCGCCCAATTCTCCAGACTCAATTGCGGAATCCGGCGAAATTCCCGCACGTTGTTGGTTACCAGTATCAGTGCAAGGCTCAGGGCATGTGCGGCGATGAGAAGGTCGTGGGCGCCGATGGGCGTGCCTTTCCCTTCCATGTCGGCGCGCACTTCGCCATAGTGTTGGCCGACGCCAACATCCAGGGGCAACACGGGGATCAATCGTTCCAAGGCGCGGATACTTGCCAGATTCTCTTGTCGCCGCTGGCTCTTGTAAGCACCATAGACCAATTCCAGATGCGTGATGATTGACATGCCCACATCACCAGGTTTTAACTGCTGGAGGCGTGCCAGGACGCCGGGTGGTTTTTGCTTCGCGACATAAATGCAGATGTTCGTGTCGAGGAGGTAGCGCATCAGAATTTCACGCGCTTATCCAGTTTAGGTTGGCGGCGCCCGCCCTTGAAGAAGTCAGGCGAGAGGCCGCCGAGAAGCTCGAAGGCGGCAGAAAGGTCCCCCGGCCTTTCCCGGAGCACAATCTCATTCCCACGCTTGGTAATTTCCACTTGCTCTGAACGGAATCGAAACCGCTTGGGAATTCTTACGGCCTGGCTGTTTCCGCTCTGAAAGACCTTAGTAGTGGCCATGCGAGAAGTATATACGAGGCATATGCACGAAGCAATGCCCAAATTTGCTAGCTGTTCAAGAGTGATGCGGGATCGTTGTGGAACGGGTTGACAACGAGGAGACCATCGAAATCCTGGCCGGCCTGAAGGTCCTCGGTCAGCAAATACCGGGGCGGTCATGGACCTCCTCGCGGGACATGTATCGGCCGCTGGTCTTCAAAAAGGGCTTTCGCTCCAGGGCTCTTCCCATCGCTGCCTGGTAGGCATCCTCTTCCAGTATCCGCTCTTTCAAGATTCCCGCCAGGAGACGCGAAATACTCGTATCTCTCCGCGCTGCTTCAATCCGCACCCAGCGCGCGATACTCTCGTCCAGCGTAATCGTGATGGTTCGCAGTCGAGCTTTCATGACACGAATAGAGTGTAACACGCACTCTGGGTCACTTTGCCGTGATGCCGTATTGAGAAAGCTCGCCGCTGTGCGGCTTGCTTCCAACAAAAAGGGCGGCGAAGCGGGCGGCGATTCAAAACTACAGATTCAAAATTCAAGACGATCAACCCGAAGCAATGATGGGCGAGCAAACAAAAAGGGCGGGGAATATTCCCCCCGCCCTTGGTCTTTACTGTTAACTGTCAACTGTCGACTGTTAACTGTTTTTAGTACATGCCGCCGCCCATGCCGCCTCCGGGAGGTCCGCCGGGGCCGGCGTTCTTCTTTTCATCTTCGGGGAATTCGCTGACCAGCGCCTCGGTGGTGAGCATGAGGGAAGCGATGGACGCAGCGTTTTGCAGTGCCGAGCGGGTAACCTTGGTGGGGTCGATCACGCCGGATTCCACCAGGTCGCCATAGGTTTCCGACTGGGCGTCGAAACCATAGTTGGCGTTGCTGTTGTTGCGAACCTTCTCGGCCACCACGGCGCCTTCGTGGCCGGCGTTGGCAGCGATCAGGCGCAGGGGCTCTTCGAGCGCCCGCTTGACGATGTCGATGCCGATCTGCTCATCGCCCGTCGCCTTCAGTTTGTCGAGCGCGGGGATGGAGCGAACCAGCGCCACACCGCCGCCCGGGACAATGCCTTCCTCAACAGCCGCCTTGGTGGCATGCATGGCATCTTCGACGCGAGCTTTCTTTTCCTTCATCTCGGTCTCGGTAGCCGCGCCCACCTTGATCTGGGCGACGCCGCCCACCAGCTTGGCGAGCCGTTCCTGGAGCTTTTCGCGATCGTAGTCGGAAGTGGTATCGTCGATCTGGGTGCGGATCTGCTTCACCCGTCCTTCGATCGTCGTGTGCTTGCCATCGCCTTCTACAATCGTGGTGTTGTCCTTGTCCACGGTGATCTTCTTGGCGCGGCCCAGGTCCTCAAGCTTCACGTTCTCCAGCTTGATTCCCAGGTCTTCCGTGATCGCCTTGCCGCCGGTGAGGATGGCGATATCCTCCAGCATGGCCTTGCGGCGGTCGCCGAAGCCCGGCGCCTTCACCGCGCAGACCTGAAGGGTGCCGCGCAGCTTGTTCACCACCAGGGTGGCCAGGGCTTCGCCCTCCACTTCCTCGGCGATGATCAGCAGGGGCTTGCCGCCCTTGGCAATCTGTTCGAGCAGGGGCAGCAGGTCCTTCATCGAGCTGATCTTCTTTTCGTGAATCAGCACGAAGCAGCCTTCCAGCACCGCTTCCATCCGCTCCGGATCGGTGACGAAGTAGGGAGACAGATAGCCGCGGTCAAACTGCATGCCTTCGACCACTTCCAGGGCCGTCTCCATGGTCTTCGATTCTTCCACCGTGATGACCCCGTCCTTGCCGACCTTCTTCATGGCCTCGGCAATGATGTTGCCGATGGTGGAGTCGTTGTTGGCGGAAACCGAGCCGACCTGCGCGATCATCGAGCCCTCGACGGGCTTGGAGATCTTCTCGAGTTCGCCCTTTACGTGCTTCCTCGTGCCGTCCTTCTGGGTTTCTTCGTAGCCGCAAACAGCGCGCACCGCCATCTCAATGCCCCGCTTGATGGCCATGGGGTTGGCGCCGGCCGCCACCGTCTTGCAGCCTTCCTTGTAAATCGACTGCGCCAGAACGGTCGCCGTGGTGGTGCCGTCGCCGGCCACGTCGGAAGTCTTGGACGCCACTTCCCGCACCATCTGCGCGCCCATGTTTTCCAGCGGATCCTTCAGCTCGATCTCCTTCGCCACCGTCACCCCGTCCTTGGTGATCAGGGGCGAGCCGAACTTCTTGTCCAGAACCACATTCCGGCCCTTGGGGCCGAGTGTAACTTTCACGGCGTTCGCCAGCTTGTTCACCCCTCGCAGGATCGCCTGGCGGCTGTCTTCGCCGTGAATGATTTGTTTTGCGTTTGCCATTCTTACCTCCCTCCAATTTCTTCTTTGCTCCCCTCCCGAATTTGCAGCATCGGGATGGCGGAGTTGATGAGTTCGAAATTTACCCCCGCGGCGAGGCCCGCCTTCCTTGAGCCGTCCGCCGCACCACGCGTGCGGGTCAGGCTTACTTCTTGCCCGCCGCCGCCCTCGCGCCTTCAATCACTCCCAGCACTTCGTCTTCGCGCAGGATCAGGTACTCGTGATCGTCCACCTTGATCTCCGTGCCGGAGTATTTGCCAAACAGGATGCGATCCCCCGCCTTCACGTCCAGGGGAATAACCTTCCCGTCTTCGGTCTTTTTGCCATTGCCGGCAGCAATCACTTCGCCCTCCTGCGGCTTCTCTTTCGCCGAGTCGGGGATGATGATTCCACCCTTGATCGTTTCCTTTTCTTCCACCCGCTTCACTATCAGTCGGTCATGAAGAGGTCTAACATTCATAGCGAATTCTCCTTTCCTCCTCAGATTCGCCCGAGATCGTAGCCCCCGAACTTCAGCGATTACTGCCCCGCCCGGAGGCCCCCCTCGGGCTCATGCGATTAGGTCTATTGGGTTAACTTCAGCGCCGCCCCGTGAACGTTTCCACGACGTTTGGCACTCAACTGTTGCGAGTGCTAATGTAGTCTTTGCAGGCGAACTTGTCAAGCATCAAATTTGGCCTGGAATCAACGAATTAGCACTCGTCGCTCGCGAGTGCCAATTCTCCGTTGAAAAATATCAATTTTCCTGAATTCATCGTAACATAATGAAAACATGGCAAATCATTGATTTATGCTGTGCCCTCTCAACACCTCATTCCGTTTTCTTATAATTCCGATTGGTGCCCGGTCCCAACATCTCGTATAATCTCCAATACTTCATGAGGTCATCTCAGCACCGCCATCACGCCACGTTTGCCCCACGGGTCCGCGCCATCTTCCCATGGGGGAGCGCGCTGTCCGCCTGCATCCTGATCTTTACCTTTGCGGCATTGGCCTCGGCTCAACAGGAAGAGCCTCCCGAACCGGCGCCGCCGGAGACCCATGGCACCCAAACCACCTTGCCAGACGCCTTGCTGGCTCAAATCCAGGCGGCCATTCAGGGCGTGACCACCCCGGACGCGGCCGCTCTGTCGAAGGCGCTGCACATTGGGGAGAGGCTGGAAGGTACTTCCCCCGGCGCTCCGCCCAATACGCTCGAGCCGGCCGGTGACCTGGACGGCGACGGCGTGCCGGAGATGCTTTTGAAATGGGCGATTCCCGACGTCACCGGGGGCGTGGACGTCGCGCCCGCTCCCGACTCGCAGCCTCTTTGGGCGGTCTGCCTGCTCTCCTGGGACGCGGCTCGCTGGAAGGTTTCGAGCCTGTTGGCTGGAGTTGAAGACTTCACTTTCCGCCCGATCAGTTTGGGCCCCGCGGCGGGGCGCGGCCTGGCAGTGGTCATTCTGGAGGGCGATTCTCCCGTCGCCTACCCGGTCATCTTTCAGCTCAAGGACCACGCTGCGGCGCTGGTGTGGGACGCGCAGGCGGACGATAGCCGATTCCAACCCCTCCTGCAAGGCCGGGTGAGCTTTGTGGACGCTGCGGGCGGGCCCGCGGAAATGATTGTGACCGGGCGGGCCGACCCCGGCCTCCTGCAAATTGACCGCCGGGGGCAGCGCGGCTTCCAGGCGCGCACCGTCTATCATTGGAGTGGCACCGCCTTCCTTCCGGTAAAAACCGAATACTCGCCGGGCTGCGATTACACCCTCTATCGCTTCATTGCCGCGCTGCATTTGCACGATTACGCCTCGGCCTATGGGCTGGTTGATCCGGCCAAATTCCTGAAGGCAGATTCGCCCTCGCTCGACGGGTTCCGCGTTTTCATTCAGAACCATTGGCCGGAGTTTCTTCAGGATGAAGTGTTCCGGGCGCCGGAGCGGCCCGCAGGCTCGCCCGACGAGCACTTGTTTGTGTTGTCCAAACCCGACAAGCATTACGTTTATCACCCGGTTTTCTCGACCGATGGTAAATTCTTACTGACCGGCCTCATTCGCACCCAAGAAGCGGTGCCGGCAGAACCCTAACCGAAACTCGAAATTCGAAACTCGCCAACGGGACATCGAATTTCGAGTTTCGAATTTCGAACCCATGACTCTTCCTCACGCCATTCTTCTCTTCCTGGCCGCGCTGCTGGCGGGCGCCATGAATTCCGTTGCCGGCGGCGGTAGTTTCTTTTCATTCCCCGCACTCATTTTTACGGGCGTCCTTCCCATTCCCGCCAACGCCACCAACACCGTGGCGGTGTGGCCGGGGTCGGTGGCGAGTGTCTTCTCTTACCGGCAGCGCCTGCCGAAATCTCCGCGCGTCATGGTCCCCCTCGTCACCATCAGCGTCATTGGCGGCTGGGCGGGCGCCGTGGTGCTGCTGCACACTCCGCAGGCCACTTTCATGTCCCTGGTTCCCTACCTGTTCGGAATCGCCACGCTGCTTTTCGCCTTTGGCAAGCGGCTGACCCGGGCGCTCGGCCAGGTCATCAAGCGGGCGGGCCCTCCCTCCGTGCCAGCCATCATCGGCCTTAGCTTCGTGCAGTTCTTTATTGCCCTGTACGGTGGCTTTTTTGGCGGCGGCATTGGCATCCTCATGCTGGCCATGCTGCAATTGATCCATCTCGATGACATCCACGCCATGAACGGGCTGAAGACGGTCTTGGCCACCGCCATCAATGGCGCGGCGGTGGTGACGTTCATTGCCGCCCGGCAGGTGGAGTGGCCGCAGGCTGTTCTGATGATCGTCGCGGCCGTGGCCGGAGGCTACGGAGGCGCCCACTACGCCCAGAAACTCGACCCCCGCTGGGTGCGCGCCACGGTGATCTGCGTCGGCTCGGCAATGACCGTTTACTTTTTGTGGCGATACTGACGGATTCGGGGTTCGGGACTCGGGATTCGAGATCTCCAAGGGCTATGTAGAATTCTCGCCGCCGCCCTCCTTTCAGCTTCATAATTTCGAATTCATAATTCATAATTGCATCGCATGACTGACCAAACAAAATTGCCGGCGGCGGAGAAGCCCTACATCGAATTTCTGCATGTGTACAAGGCTTTTGACGGGCAGCCGGTGCTGGAAGACGTGACCTTTGACGTGTGCCGCGGCGAAGTGGTGGCCGTGCTGGGGCGCAGCGGCGTGGGCAAAAGCGTCACGCTGAAGCATATCCTGGGCTTTCTGAAGCCCGACGCGGGCGAGGTGTGGGTGGCGGGCCGCGAGGTTTCCGTGCTCAACGAAGAGGAACTGATGGATGTGCGCCTGCGCGTCACCATGGTCTTTCAATCCGGCGCGCTCTTTGATTCCCTCACGGTGGGTGAAAATGTTGCCTACCCACTGCGCGAGCGGGCCCTGCGCGGCCTCCAGGTGAGCGAGGAAGAGATTCAGCAGCGCGTTGACATGCTGTTGGGGCAGGTGGAATTGGAGGGCATGCGCGAACTCATGCCATCAGACCTAAGCACCGGTATGAAACGCGCCGTGGCCATCGCCCGCGCCCTGGCCGCGGAGCCTGAGTGTATCCTCTATGATGAGCCCACCACCATGGTCGATCCGCTCATGGCGCAAACCGTCAGCGACCTGATCCTCAAGGTCAAGCAGCAGACGGGCCTGACCTCCGTCGTGGTGACCCATGATGTGAAACTGGCGCGCAAGCTGGCGGATCGCGTGGTGTTCCTGGTGGACGGCCGCGTCGCGTTTTTTGGCACGATGCCGGAAATGGACCAATCCTCCGTGCCCATGGTCCAGGAATTCATTCAGCTCGATGAGGTGTCGTTCGCTAAGTAAGTTGATAGTCGATAGTTGATAGTTCATAGTCGATATTTAAACGTCAAAAGCTGGTGTTTAGAGATCAGTAAGGCGAGCACGGGTCTTGCTATCGACTATTCACTATGAACTATCGACTTGTTGCCACGCGGACTAGACCCATGCTTCTTCTCAATCGCAGCGAAGTGGAAAGCCTGCTCGATCTTGATCAGTTGATCGACGCGCTGGGTCCGGCCATGGCGGAACTGAGCGCGGGACGCGTTTCCATGCCCGCGCGCATCCTGTCGCTGGTGGACGAGCCGCGCGGGCTGCTGGCCGCGATGCCGGTTTATCTGGGGTCAACGCGGACCCTCGCCACCAAGCTGGTCACCCTCTTTCCGGAGAATGAAGGGAGAGACGTGCCCACTCACCAGGCGGTGATTCTGGTGTTCGACGCCGCCACCGGTTCGCCGTGCGCCCTGATGGATGGGACGGTCATCCCGGCGGCGCGAACCGCGGCGGGCTCCGCCTTGTCGGCACGCCTTCTGGCGCGCCAGGACGCGCACGTCCTGCTAATCATTGGCACCGGCGTGGAGGCGCGCGCCCACGCCCGGGCCATCCCGCGGGTGCGGCCGATCCGGGAAATTCGTGTCACCGGGCGCAACCTGGAGAAGGCCGCACTTCTCGCGGCGCAAATTACCCGGGAGCAGGGCATCCTCGCGGTGGCTTGTGAGCTGGGGAAGCAGGCTTTTTCGGGGGCAGACGTCATTTGCGCGGCCACTCATGCCGCCGAGCCGGTGGTGAGGGGCGCGTGGCTCGAGCCCGGAACCCATGTGACGTCGGTGGGCCTGAACGCCGGCGGTTGCGAGGTTGACGCTGAAGCGGTGCTGAAATCGCTGGTGGTGGTGGAGACCCGCGAGGCCGCGCTCGCCCCCAACGCGGGTGGCGCGAACGACCTCAAATGGCCGATTCGCGATGGGCTGATGACGGTGGTTCATCTCCACGCCGAAATCGGCGAGTTGATTTCCGGCGCCAAATCCGGACGGACCTCCGCGGAGCAGATCACGCTCTACAAGTCAGTCGGCGTCGCCGTGCAAGACGCCGTAGCCGCGCACCTGGTTTTGGCAGCGGCGGAGGAGAAGGGCATGGGGCGGGAGTTCGAAATCTGAAAAGACGAAAATCGAAATTGGAAAATCGAAACTCGCCCAATCGAGCCTGAGAGTGGGCAATTTTCGAGTTTCCATTTTCGACTTTCCATATTCGAGTTTCGAATTTCGAATTTCGCCCGTTTCCGCTATGAAACCCACCATGACCCTCGACCGGGTGCTCTCGCGCTTTGGCATTGCCTCGCGCACCGTGTCGCGTGCAGCAATTCTCGCGGGGCGCATGAAAGTTAATGGCCGCACCGTGCGCGACCCGGATGTTTGGGTCACCCCGGATCAGGATCACTTCCTGTTCGACGGCCAGCGCCTAAAGCCCGCGCGCAAACGCTATCTGCTCTTTTACAAACCCAAGGGGGTGATCACCAGCCACGGCGACCCCGCGGGCCGCGAGACGATTTACAAATACTTGGAGGATGTGAACCAGTGGGTGGTTGCGGTGGGCCGCCTCGACAAGGATACGAGCGGCCTCCTACTGCTCACCAATGACACGGATTTCGCCGATTTCATTATGGCTCCGGAATCCGCCATCCAGAAAACCTACCTGGTGAAGACCAGCGGCCTGCTCTCGGACGAAGCGATCGCGCAGCTCAATGCCGGCGTGGAGTTGAAGCGCGGCGATCGGGCCGAGCCCCTGAGCGTGGGGCGGCGCGAAGACCGCGGCAAGTACACCTGGCTGGACGTGGTCTTGACGGAAGGCAAGAACCGCGAAGTGCGGCGCATGGTCGAGGCGGTGGGGTTCAAAGTCTTGAAACTCGTGCGCACGCGCATCGGGCCGCTGACCATGGAGGGCTTGCAAGTAGGCAAGTGGAGGGAATTGACTTCGGCCGAAGTATCCGTGCTCCGGAGGGCGGGGAAACGACCGGCTCCAGCTCCGAAGGCTATTGGTTAAGTTCATCCCCCAACCTTTTCGCCCGCGAGCCTCTTTTTCCAACCCCCAGGCGTCGTGAGGCATCGTACAATCGATCCCAGGGCCTTTTTGAGAACTTACTCTGTCGATCTATGAAACGCAGGGGTGGTGCATGATTCCACCCGCGGAGTGAGCCGGCGGGGTTTTTGCCCTATGGGCATGGTGGCAATTCATTCTTTTCTCGCCATGGCGCTGGGAGCTTTGGGTCCGATCAGCGCCAGCCTGGGGTCTTCCGCGCCCCTGGACAGGGGTTATCGCCAGATGTATAACCTGGAATTCAGCGGCGCGCACGCGACTTTCCAGAGTTACATCAAGGCCCATCCCGGGGATCCCTTCGGCCCCACCTCGGATGCCGCGGCCTACCTGTTCGACGAATTCGACCGGCTGGGGGTTTTGCAGACCGAGCTGTTCATGGATGACGGGAAATTCAAGGAAAGAGAAAAACTATCGCCCGACCCAGCCCTGCGCGAAAAGTTCCAAGGGGCTATCGCGCAGAGTCAGAAAATTGCGGACGCCAACCTGAAGCAATCACCCAACGACCACAACGCCCTGTTCGCCACGGTCTTGAACCTGGGGCTGGAATCAGATTACCTGTCACTGGTGGAAAAACGCGACCTGGCGGCGCTCGCCGTCACTAAACGCGCCGGCCAAGAAGCGGAGAAGTTGCTGGCGGATGACCCTTCCTGCTACGACGCCTACCTAGCCACAGGATTCGAGAATTACATCCTGGGGCTGAACCCTGCGCCGATGCGCTGGCTGCTGCGCATCTACGGCGCGGAAACCGACAAGGAGTCGGGCATCGAGAAATTGCAATTGGCCGCTACGAAGGGCCATTACCTGCTGCCTTTCGCGCGGCTGCTGCTGGCCGTGGCCGCTCTGCGCGATAAAGATCGCAACCAGGCCAGGGTACTGCTTCAGAATCTGGCGGAGGAATTTCCCAACAATCAACTCTACAGAAGGGAACTCGCGCGGCTTCAGTAGGGGCACGCCATGGTGTGCCCCGACGGGGAACCGCGGGTGAAAGTGCCAATATGAAGATTGCTAGTGTTGCGAGCGCATTTCCCAAACATTATTACCCGCAGGCGTTCCTCAGCGCAGCGCTGAAGAAGTTCTGGGATGGCCGCCTCAACAATCCTGATGTGGTGGACCGGATGCATGCGCACGCGGAGATAGATGGCCGCTACCTGGCGCTGCCGGTTGACGCCTATTACGAATTGAAAACCTGGGGGGAATACAACGATGCGTGGATCGAGTGCGCCCAGGAGTTGGGCCAACAAGCGTTGTGCCGTGCCATCGTGGGGGCGGGGCTTGCTCCCCAGGATATCGACGCCCTGTTCGTTGTCTCCGTCACTGGCATCGCCAGCCCCTCGCTCGATGCGCGGCTGGTGAATCGCATGAGTTTGTCACCGCGCATCAAGCGCATCCCCATTTTCGGGCTGGGATGCGTGGCAGGAGCTGCGGGCATCGCCCGCGCCGCCGATTATGTGCGCGCCTACCCGCATCACGTTGCCGCGCTCCTTTCCGTGGAACTCTGCTCGCTGACCCTCCAGAAGGAAGATGTTTCCATGGCCAACTTGATCTCCTCGGCGCTGTTTGGCGATGGCGCGGCCGCCGCCATTATCATGGGTTCGGAGACCGAATGCCCGGGAGCGGAGATTCTGGATTCCCGCTCCGTGTTTTATCCGCAGACCGAACACATCATGGGTTGGGATGTTTCGGAGAAGGGATTTCAAATTGTGCTCTCACCCGACCTGCCGCAACTGATTGTGGATCACCTGGGCCATGATGTGGATGCTTTCCTGGCGGACCATGGCCTCGACCGCAAGGATATCGGCCGGTGGATTCTGCACACGGGCGGGCCCAAAATTCTGGAGGCAACGGGCCGGGCGCTGGAATTGTCGAAAGAGGAGATGAGAGCTTCCTGGGAATGTCTGCGTAAAGTCGGCAATCTCTCTTCCGCCTCCGTGCTGCTGGTGCTGGAGGAAGTTTTTAAACGCCGCCGCCCGGAGGCGGGAACCTACTCCGTGCTGGCCGCCATGGGACCGGGTTTTTGCTCGGAACTGGTTCTTCTCAGGTGGAATTGATGGGTCGAGAGTTATTGAACACCGACGTTTTCATCGGGGGGGGCGGCCCGGCGGGATTGGCTGCGGGGATTGCGATTCGCCAGCGCGGCCTGCGCGTGGTGGTGGCCGATCTTGCCAAGCCCCCCATCGACAAGACCTGCGGCGAAGGGTTGATGCCCCACACTTTTGCCACGCTGAAAGCTCTGGGCGTGGCGCTCGGTCCAGCCCAGGCCATTCCCTTTCGCGGCATTCGATTCCTGGGTCAAGGGAGAGTGGCGGAAGGCGCCTTCCCCCGGAGTTATGGAGCGGGAGTTCGGCGCACCACTCTACACCAGGCCCTCGTGACGAGAGCCGCGGAAGAGGGCGTGCAATTATTTTGGGGAACGCGCGTGCGGGGCATCGGGCGGGGAGAGGTGACGCTCGATTCAGGCAAAGTTCTCTGCCGCTGGATCATTGGCGCGGACGGGCAAAACTCTCAGGTGCGGAAGTGGGCCGGACTGGATCGCGGGCAACCCCAGGAATCGCGCTTCGGCTTTAGGCAGCATTTCCGCGTCGCGCCTTGGACTGACTTTGTGGAAGTTCATTGGGGCAGTCATTGCCAAATTGTGGTTACGCCGGTAAGCCCAGAGGAAGTGTGCCTGGCGGCCACCTCCCGCTCGCCGCAAATCCGGCTTAAAGAGGCGCTGGTGCAATTTCCGGAGATCACGAAGAGATTGGAAGGGCGCAGTGCCGTCACCAAGGATCTCGGCGCGATTACGGCCCTGCGCATTCTTCGCAGGGTTTGCCGGGGGCCGATCGCTCTGGTGGGTGATGCCTCCGGCTCGGTGGATTCACTGACCGGCGAGGGGCTGGGGTTGGCTTTCCAGCAAGCCGAGGCCTTGGCCGAAGCGCTGGCCCAAGATGATTTGGTCCGTTACGAGCGGGCGCACCGGCGCATCAATCGCCCCTCCGAAGTGATGTCGAGGTTGCTGCTGGCGATGGGAAGCCGCGCCTGGCTGCGGCGGCGGGTGATCGATGCCCTCGCCCGCGAGCCTCGCCTGTTCGAGCGGCTGCTCTCCCTTCATCCCGAAGCCTTTTCTCTCCTGACCTTCGGTTTGGCCAATTCCCTGAAGTTAGGATGGAGCCTGCTCGCGAGCCCCGGTTAACGACGACTTGGGGTATGATGGAAGGAGCCCTAAGTTTGGGGGATTCCAGTACGGCTCACCAGAACGAGCAGACGGATCACGCCCACCGTGCCCATCAGCACATCTTAGGAAAAGGCTTCGAGGGCCGCAGGTCTGCCCCGAAGCCAAAATCATAAGCAGGAAGGCAAATGGCCAAGCAGGTTAAGCACTCCCCCCTCAGTTTTGTGCGCACCGGCCCCTCGCAGTACGTGAACCGCCCCGGAATTCTCAGCGTGGCAGGAGAATGCATTGCGCCCTGGGGCAATCGCGCCCTGATCAGCGGCGGCGTTAAAGCGCTGGCGGCGTCGGAAAAAGCGCTCACCAAATCTCTCGATAAAGCCGGTATCCCCTGGCGAAAGCTTCTGTTTACCGGTGAATCCAGCCCAGCCAACATCGCCCGCATCAAGCGAAATGCGCAGGATCATCGAGCCAACGTCATCATCGGGGTGGGCGGCGGAAAATCCCTGGACGCTGCCAAGCAGGCGGCCACGGAACTCGGCCTGCCGGCAGTTTGCATTCCCACTATCGCCGCCACCTGCTCAGCCACCACGGCGCTGTCGGTCATCTACGACGACCACGGTGAGTTTCAGAGAGTCTGCGTGCAGCCCCGCAATCCCAGCCTGGTTCTTGTGGATCCGGTCATCATCACGCGTTCCCCGGGCATTTACCTGCGCGCCGGCATCCTGGATTCCCTCGCCAAGTGGTACGAAGGGCGCGCGGTCATGCCGATGGTTCCGAATCCCGATGTTCCGAGCGCTGCGGCATTTCAACTGGCCGAGGTGCTCTACAAGGGGCACAAAAAATATGCCATCGAGGCGGTGCGTCTGAATGCCCAACGCCGCGTGGATGACAGCCTGGTCCAGACCCTGGATATTGTTATTCACCTGACCGGGGTGATTCAAACTCTGGGCAAGGGAACCCTTTTCACCGGGCTTGCCCACCCCGTGCACAACGGCCTGACCATGATGAAGGAGAGCCACCACGTGCTGCACGGTTTGAAGGTGGGGTACGGAATCATGGTGCAGCTCACCGTGGAGAAGTGTCCCAAAAAAAAAATTGAGGAGACCCTCGCCTTTTTCCGGAAGCTGGGTTTGGAGCCCTCCTTGAAAGGCCTGAACCTGCCCTTCGATCGCGAGCTCATTCTGCGCATCGCGGAAAAGGCCGCGAACGACCCCGATCGGGGCCCCTTCATGTTTCCCGTCAGCCGGGAGATCATCGCCTCGGCCATGGAGAGGCTGGAAAAGAGACTGGGTTAGTCCTTCCCTCCCGGCGGGCAGTTCGGTACAATTTCCATTTGCAGGGCCGGAGCAGGCGCGCGCCAATTGCCGGTCAAGTCCGTGTCTTGGGAATTATGTCAAAAGCCTTGCGCATCACCCTGGGACTCGCAATCGTGGGACTGGTCCTCTGCGCAGCCAGCCTGGCGACGCGCGATTGCCGGATCGCCCTGTACGTGTACGACGACTGCATGTTGATGGGGCTCCACAGACTGGGCATGCCCGACAGCCGTTTCTTTCGCATGGGGGTTCTGGAGTGCGTGGGGATCGTTCTGGCTTTGATTCTCTACCTCACCATCCGGTTTGTGTTCCCCCGGCGAAGAGGGGCGCGCACTGCTCCCGATTCCCCCGCGCCGCTCGCTCCCCAGCCTCCGAGCCATCAGGCGGATTGAGGTACCTCAGTGGGAAAAATGGAAGAAGGCGGAGGAATGAGCCGCCCGTGGGCCATAGCTACCGCGTTTGAAGTTGTCCTGATTTTCACCGGAATTCTCCTCTACATCTGGCGTTGGCAGCATACGCACCCGCTGGCGTGGATACCGCTTTTTGCCTTGATTTTGGTCAGTCATGTGGTGCATCGCGACACCTGGCGCGGGCTGGGGCTCGCCGGCGCCGATTTCCGTTCGAGCGCCCAGTGGGTTTGGCCGTTGGCCATTCTCCTCTATCTGCCCATGCTTGGGTATGGAATTTTCCACCATCGCTTGGTGCTGCTTCCTCCATCCTGGTACTCCCTGCTGGCTCTGCTCGGGTATGGCAGTTGGTGCGCATTTCAGCAATACCTGACCCAATCATACTTCCATAACCGGCTGATGCTGGTGGTGCGCAACCGCCACGTAAGTTCCGCCCTGGTGGGAATTATGTTCAGCGCTACCCACATCCCCAACGTCATTTTGATGGTCGCCACCTTAATTGCAGGAGTTGTCTTCGCGGAAGTGTTCGCGCGCCATCGCAACATTTGGCCCCTGGCGCTGGCGCAGGCGGTGGGCGGGCTTCTGCTCGCCGCCGTCGCGCCGGATGCCGCGATTCACCACATGCGCGTAGGGCCGGGGTACTCTTTTTACGGGATCCGGTAGAACACGAGGCAGTAAGCAGAAGGCGGGGGCAGCTTAGCTCGACTGCCAGGGTGATTGAAAAGGTCAACGGCTAAAGGGTGAAGGGTTAAGGGTAAAGGCTAAAGACCTCTTGCTGCTCAAAGATCCCCAAATTAATTAGCGCCGCCGTATTCATCAATCAAAACCGCGCTTAAGGGGAGGCATAAAATCATGGAGGAATCCGCGGGCAGTAGCGATCTGCCTACTGCCTCACCACCCTCCGCGGGCGCGGCAAATAGGGCAGGTCGGCGATCTGGCCTTCGAACTTTTCCGCCCAGCGTCCGGGAATGGGGGTGTCGCATTGGGGGCAGGCGCCTTTTGAAGTCAGGCGATAATCCAGGATGTGATATCCAAATCGTTTTATTAATAAGATATGGCACTGGGGGCAGCGGGTGTTCTCAAGCTCGCCCACCTGGCCGGGCAGGTTTCCCGCGTAGATGAATCTCAATCCTGCCGCCCGGCCGATCGCTGCCGCCCGCAGCAGGTCGCGCGGCTGGGTGTTGGCGGGGTCGGTCATCTTATAATCTTTGTGAAATGCCGTGATGTGCCAGGGCATGTCGGGAGAAACACTTGCCACAAATTCCGCGAGCCGCTCGAGTTCATCGTCGGAATCGTTGAAGCCGGGAATCAGCAGAGTGACAATCTCCACCCACAATCCCATCGCGTGCAGGCTGCGGATTGTTTCGAGAATGGGCTGAATGCGGCCGCCCAGTTGGCGGTAGTGGCGGTCGTCGAAACTCTTCAGGTCGACTTTGTACAGATCCACCCACGGGCGCAGGTATTCGAGCACCTGGGGCGTGCCGTTGCCATTGGAAACGTAGCCGGTGACGAGCCCTGCCGCCCTGGCTTCCTTGAAAACCGCCACCGCCCACTCGCTGGTGATGAGCGGCTCGTTGTAGGTGCTGACGATAACCTTCGCGCCTTGCCGCAAAGCATCTTGAACCAGTTCCTGGGGCGTTGCATGCATCGGCCGGGAAACGGCGTGCGGATCGCGCAGGGCCTGGGAAGTCACCCAGTTCTGGCAATAGGCGCAATGCAGGTCGCAGCCCATCATGCCGAAACTGAAAGCCAGCGCGCCGGGGTAAGCGTGATGGAAAGGCTTCTTCTCAATGGGGTCGCATTGCACCGCCGCGGCGTATCCCCAGGGAACCTGGAGCTTGCCCCCTTCGTTGAAACGCACTTTGCAGACGCCCAGTTGCCCTTCCGGAATGCGGCAGCAATGCCCGCAGGCGAAACAACGCACAAAGCCCCGGTCAATCTTCTCGTAGAGCTCCCCCTCGCGCACATTGGCGTTCAGAACATCCTGAAGCGTGGCCATAATTCACGACCCTTGGGGAGAGGTGAAAATCGAAAATCGAAACTGGAAAATCGAAAATCGAAATTCGAAACTGGAAACTCGAAATTTGGAACTCGAAATTCCTGAATCGAAATTCGAACTTCGGAATTCGAACTTCGGAATTCGGAATCCGGAATCCGCCGAGGTCCGCTGAGATCCGCCAGGCAACGGCGCACCGACCGGAACCTCTTCCGACCTGACCGGGAGGTCCGCAGTCCCGGGCTGCGAATTGCCAGCCTCGCAACTCTCCCCCGCTATTATACCCCCAGCAGCTATGTCTGGTTGGAGCAGGCGCAACTCAAGGAATCACGCTACAACCGCGCATTGCGGTTTTCGAGTTCGATTTTCGGATTTCGATTTTCGAATTTCGAATTTCGATTTTCCAGTTTCGAATCTCGAATGTCAGGGTTTTCTTTGCCAGCTCTGGACGCCATCATCGCTTGCCCATTGCGAGCCCGAGGCCATGGTGACGGTAAGATGCTGCGGGTCGGTGACCTGAATGCCCGTGACCATCTCGGTTATGGGCTTCCCCGCGAAGCTGATGCCAACCGAATTCCAGGTGGCGCCGCCATTCGCAGAATGATAGAGGGCGCCGCCTGCGCCCCCCGCCCAGACATCATCGCCAACGGCGGCAATCGCCATGAACTTGATGCCGGTCGCAACGGGGATCGAACTGAAAGTTTTCCCACCGTCCGTGGAGCGCTGCACCTGGCCATCCGGCGAAACGTTCCAGAAGGCCGCGCGGGGAGCGGCTTGAACTTCCACTTTTTTGCGCGACGCCGCCATTTCATGCATGGACGCTTGGGGTGCCATCCGGCGGGCGGCCTGAGCGCCGGCGTGAGGTGCAGCTTTCGCGGCGGTAAACCCTCCCAACGTCGAGACGGTTGCGGTTGTCGTTTGCAACCGTTCCGCACTAACAGTGACGGTGACGTTTGCGTTTGTCGCGCCCGAGGTTGCCGGCCCTTTCGGCTGCGCAGCGATGGATTTATCTGCCTCGGCAGTTGCGGGCACGGGCGCGGCGGGAGGCCCAGGAGGCGGAGAAGGCTCGGGAGAAGCTACGACGGTGAGCGTGTTGCCTCCCTTGCTTTCTTCCCGCGCAGCCTGCACGGCCATGCCATGCTCCGCCCGAAACTCGGCGGGGGGGCGGCTGGATGCCATGATGGTCACTTGCTGGCTGGCTGGAGGGCGCGCGGTGGGGCCAGCCAGGGTCAGATCCCGCTGGGCGGAGGAGGGTTTCCCGACCGCCGCTAATTTGCCTGCGGATTCCTGTTCCTCGCTCGGCGCCTCAGCCGGGACGGCGGGGGCGGGCGGCAGCGCTGACGACGGCCCGAGAACGGTTTGGGGCGCGCGGAGTGAAGGGCTGGCCGGGGCCGGCGGAGGCGTCAGCTTTGAAACCTCCGGCCCCCTGTTCCAAATGCCGGGGCGCAAGATGGCGATGACGGTTAATACTCCCAGGATGGCCGCCATCGTCCCCCAGCGCAGCACCAGCCAGGGAATCGAGCGCCCTCCGGGCGTCGCCCGCACGGGATCGGACACCAACACTTCGGCGGGCACGATGAAGGCGGCAACTTCGCGGCAATCTGCGCACTGGGAGAGGTGGTTCAGAACCTGCGTGCGTTCCTGTTCTGTTAAGGTCTGCTCGGCAAAGGCGGAGAGCAGGTTGGCGTCGGGGTGCAGCCCACCCGGGAAAGCATCCGGCCCAGGAGGAGCGCCGGGAGATTTCGGCGCTTCAGCGTTTGCCTTTAGCCGTGCAATCGCGATTTTTGGTAATCCCGGCATATTCGATTTCGCTAAGACAATTACCTTTTACGCTTACTGCCTACTACCGTACCCCTTCCCCGTGTCCCGTATCCCGTGCCCCCCCGACTCCTAACTTCTGACTCCTGTCTCCTCTCTCCTGCCCTTGCTATTATGGAACGGTTTCCTGGTCCTTTTCTTGCATTAATCGACGGCGAACATCCACGGAGATCTGGGTGACCTCGACTTCCATGGTTTGTTCCGCCTCTTTGCGGCTCATCCCGCGTTTCATCAACCCGGAGAGGATGGCCTTGCGGGTCGCCGCCGTAATCTTCTCCAACTTGCGGCTGATGGTGGATTCATGCACGCCCACCAGGCGTGCGATTTCCGCCAGAGTGCGGTCATCCAGGTAATAATTGGCCAGAATGAATTTGTCTTCCGCGGGGAGTGAAGCCAGCCCCTGGTCGGTTGCTTCGCGCAGACGGGCGTCGACGGCCTGCGTGGGGTCAGGCGTTTCCGCCTCAAATTGCACCCCTGCTTCGGTTTGCTCTTCCATGCTGACCAGACGCTGTTCGCGGCGAAAGCGATTGATGTATTCCTGCGCCATGACGGCCCGCAGCCAGCCCTCCAGCGAGCCGCGGCCCGTGAAGGAGTTGAGTTTGGAGATCCGCCGGCCGTCCACCGTGCGTGTTCCGTAAAGATCCGCATAGAGGGAATCCGCCAGTTCACGGGCATTGGTATCCCCCTGAACGATGGAGTGCGCGGCGCTGAAAAGCTTTTCGCGGTACCGGGTCAGAAATATTTCCCAGGCGATTTCGCTGCCCAGGGCGCAGGCGCGCGCCAAGGCCAGATCCTCCACGCGCAAGTGGCTGAGGAAATCTGTAACGTCTGCGGAATTGGCCGTGGCGGGAAGATACTGGGTGGCGACTTCCTGGAGGACGCGCGCGAAAGCCTGCGGGGTGATGCCGAATTTCTCCCCCCCGGCTTCGCGGTAAAGCCGCGCCGACAACGGTTCCGGAATATTGATCTTTGCCTGGGAGGTCGCGGTTTCCGGGGTTCCGCTCATGGAGTTCGACCTTGGTGCAAGTAGTCGTCAGTTATCAGTCGTCAGTTATCAGTCAAAACCTAAGGGATGGCGGCCTTTACTGATCACTGAAAACTGATGACTGAGGACTGTTCCCGTCGTCAGTCATCAGTTGTCAGTATGTGTCTAAGACGGGCCTGCTCTTACTGATAACTGAGTACTGACAACCGAAGACTAATGCCTCCCCGACTGGGATGCAAGAATTATACCCTGAGTCGTTCTTCCCACAGACCGGGACTTGGTACCCCGGTTAATCCAGCAGGGAGGAGACGATGATGAAGCGCAAACAAATTTTGGGTATTGGCCTGGTAATGGCTTTGGCGACTCTGGTGGTTCTGTCCATGCGGCCTGACCTTGGCGAGGCGGGCCAGATGGGTTTCAATTACAAAGTGCTCGCGCCGATCAGCCGCGGCAACCTGACCATCTTTCCCGTGGTGGCTGACCGCACCTTCAACACGCAAAGCTTCCTGACCCTCGATGAGGGCGTGCGCTCCGGCGAAGTGGTGGTGAGCGAGGCCGGCAGCGTGCGGCCGCTGGTTCGCCGTCAAGGGGAATACTTCCCCCGTGACGGGGCGGAAGTCAATCGCCTGGTTTTGGAGAACAACTCCGACCGCCCTCTCATTCTGCTGGCGGGCGAGATTGTGACCGGCGGCAAACAGGATCGCGTCGTAGCCAAGGATCGCATCGTCCCTCCCAAGAGCGACCCCATCGATCTCTCGGTGTTTTGTGTTGAACCCGAACGCTGGGTGGTGACCAAGTCGCAATTCGGCTCATTCAGTTCGCAGATGGCGCAGCCCAGCGTGCGGCGCAGCGCCATGGCGAACAAGGACCAGCAGAAGGTTTGGGCGGAAGTCCAATCCACGGCGCAATCCCTGGAGGTCCAGGCCAGCCCACCCGCCGCTCGCGAAATGTCCGGGACTTCGTCTTACGCGGGGGTGATGGCCAATCAAGAGGTCAGACGCAAGGTGGATACCATGGCCGCGCCGCTGGAACAATCCTACCTGGGGCTGATGCGCGAGTTGCGCGACCGCAACGCGGTGGGCGTGGTGGTGGCGGTTAACGGCCGCATCATCTGGGCCGATATGTTTGCCAGCACGTCGCTGCTGGAAAAATACTGGCCCAAACTGATCCGCTCCTACGCCGCCGAAGCCCTCACCGAGGGCAAGAACTCCGAGCGTCCTGATCTGAAGGATGCCCAGGCCTTTTTGCAGGATTTTGGGGCCAAGCGTGAAGCCCAGGAAACCGAACCCGGCGTTTACCGGCGCACCGAACTCACCGGCAGCGACTTCACCGCCTTCACGCTTACCTCGCTCATTCCCGGGACGGGGTTCGATGTGCATATTGCCAAGATGGCGGATTGAGGGGGGTGAGTGACGCCATCGCTGGGTGGGATTTGACTTTGTCGAATGGGTGGTAGGGGCGGTTCGGCAACCGCCCCTTTACTGCCTTAAAGTGGTGCTCGCTCTAGTGAAACAATGAATTGGATGCCTCCGACATGCCTGGTTAGTAAATGCGCGTCATTAGTGATGATATCCCCGACATCCCTAGCTACCCTCTCTCCGCCCCGGGAGGGCGCGGAACTTCCACAGGCTATTCATATCGGGCATCGTGTCTCTTGACATTATTAGGCTATAAATATATACTAGATTGCAGTTCGTCGCCATAGGTCACCCGGTCGCTGCGCAAATCCCCCACCCTTACCCCCGCCCGGCGGGAAGCCCGTCGCCGCAATGCCCGGAGATCGGTGGTGTGCCCTTCACGAGAGGGCGTGAAAAAGGGGAGCCACAAAACACACATGGAGCCCAGTTCTCCACGACCTCGCAGAAATGGAAGGGGTTAGGGCTGAAAGGTGATGATTTTTCAGCATTTTATCTCATTGATATCAAAGGTGTTATTTTTTAATGCGCAACAATTGGCCAATATACGCGCAACTCCACGATATTCCAGATAACAATGGAGTTATTCATGATTTACAGGAATTTACCAAATATCTATCTCATTCAAATATAAGGGGTTACGTCGATCTCGAAAATGATGCGCGGGGGGCGAAAATGAAGGTAACCTCCACGCTGTTCTTGAAAACACACGTAGAAAAATTTCAGATTTTCGCCTCTCCACGATCTTGATGAAAAATAAGATAGTTATGCCATGCTCTCCACTATCTTCATGAAAAATAAGATGGTTGTTCGCCGAGATTAACCGGCAGGAGGCAGAGGACGAAGGATCCTCCCGATTGGCAGGGATTTCCATCCGCTCGAGAAGCCCACGAGATGCTATGATAGGTGTTGGCCAAGAATCAGGAGCAAAATGCAAAAGGTCCTTCGCTCCGATGAAATGCGTCGGAGCCGAGGATGGCCATCGAGCCCGCTTCGCCTCTGGCGGCCTGCCAACATCTGCTAATCTATGAGTTCGAACACCTCGATTCGCAACATTGCCATTATCGCGCATGTGGACCACGGCAAGACCACCCTGGTGGATGCCATGCTCCGGCAGAGCGGTATTTTCCGCAAGGGTGAGCCCGTGGTGGAACGGGTGATGGACTCCAACGACCTCGAGCGTGAGCGCGGCATCACCATCCTTGCCAAGAACACCGCCGTCACCTACCACGGCACCCGCATCAATATTGTGGACACACCGGGACACAGTGATTTTGGAGGCGAGGTAGAGCGCGCCCTGAAACTGGTGGACGGCGTGCTGCTGCTCGTCGATGCGAGTGAGGGTCCCCTGCCGCAGACGCGCTATGTTTTGCGCAAGGCGCTGGAGGCCAATCTGCCTCCCATCGTGGTGATCAACAAGATCGACCGCAGTGACGCGCGGCCGCAGGAGGTTTTGAACGAAGTCTACGACCTCTTCATCGATCTCGACGCCACCGAGGACCAGCTCGACTTCCCGGTTATTTACTGCATTTCCAAGAACGGCATCGCGCGTGAAACTCTGGATGGGGCGTCGGAAAACCTTCAGCCGCTTTTTGAAACCATCCTGCGCGCCATTCCCGCTCCCTCGGGCGACCCCACCGCCCCGCTGCAACTGCTGGTGGCCAATCTGGATTACAGTGAGTACCACGGCCGCCTGGCGCTCGGCCGCATTTTTTCCGGCAGCCTGCGGCGCGGCGACGACGTGGCCATCGCCAAACTCGACAAAACCCTGCAACTCACCCGCATCACCAAGCTCTATGGTTTCGAGGGACTGGAGCGCATTGACCTTGAATCGGCGGAAGCGGGCGACATCGTGGCCATTGCCGGGGTGGAAGGCATCACTATCGGCGAAACCGTCACCAGCGCCGAATCTCCCGCGCCGCTCGCGCACATTCCCATTGATGAGCCCACCATTTCCATGGTTTTTACCATCAACACCTCGCCCTTTTCGGGGCGCGATGGCACCTACGTAACCTCGCGGCACTTGCGCGAGCGGCTCGAGAAGGAACTGCTGACCAATGTCTCGATCCGCGTGGAGGACATGGGCAGCCACGACTCCTTCAAGGTGCTGGGCCGGGGCGAACTTCAGTTGGCCATCCTCATCGAGATGATGCGCCGTGAAGGTTACGAACTGGCGGTGGGAAAGCCAGAGATTGTTACCCGCACTGTGGACGGCAGGCTCCAGGAGCCCTTGGAGCAGCTCATCATCGATCTTCCCCAGGATTTTGTGGGCGTGCTGATGCAGGAAATCGGCATGCGCAAGGGCGTCAATACCAAGATTGTGAGCCACGGCACCGGGCATGCAACCAGCGGCCGCGTGCGTCTGGAGTTTTCCATCCCTTCGCGCGGACTCATCGGGCTGCGCGGGGAAATCCTGAAAGCCACGCGCGGCACGGCGGTGATGAATACCCTGTTCGATGGTTATATCGACTGGCAAGGCGACCTGCCGACGCGCCTCACCGGATCGCTCGTAGCCGACCGCGCCGGGCGCACCACGGCTTACGCGCTATGGAACCTTCAGGAGCGCGGCGACCTGTTCGTGCAGCCGGGCGTGGAGGTTTACGAGGGCATGGTGGTGGGCCAGAACTCGCGCTGGGACGACATGGACGTGAATGTGGTCAAAGAAAAGAAACAGACCAACATGCGCGCCTCGGTGGCCGACGAAGCCATTCGCCTGATCCCCTTCCGCCCATTGACCCTAGAAGAAGCCATCGAGTTTATCTCCGATGACGAACTGGTGGAGATCACTCCCAAATCCATTCGCCTGCGCAAGAAAATCCTGGAGTACAACAAGCGGCCCAAAAAGCACAAGCACCCGATGGCGGAGTGAGCTGACGCCCATGCCCTTGACTCGACCTTGAATTGGACATTCTTCTTTATGAAAAATTCGGTGGGAAAATTTGTCCAAAATGGGACTTTCCACGCAAAGCAAGCTGGATAACCCAGCTTTTCCCGTGCAACAGGGGCGCTTCCCAGTCTGGGGCGTAGGGTCAAAATGTCGCTTTTCGGGCGTGGAGAGCCACACTCTGGAGCCACGTGGCAGCCCTTGGTGTTGGCGAAGCCTGCCGATGCCTCGCTCAAATGAACAGGGGTACTTCCTCGTCGTTCGAATCGCGCTCGGTGTCCCCGGCCCTTGGCGACTCATGGACAGACAGAATGGCCAATACCAGAGCACCCAGCAACACGATTCCAGGGTGCCGCCCCGCCCAGGTGATCCACCCGCTAAGCTTCCCGACCCCGACTGCCGCTTTGCCTGCCGTCTGCGCGTGCATAGACGCCTCGCTGCTTTCCCTATTCTTATCGGCGGGATGGGGTGGAGAGGTGAGGGGAAATGGGCGGGGCCGGCGCGATCCATTTTGCTGATGCCGCGCGTAATCCCACCGATGATTCCTGCCTTGCGCCTCACATTTAGCTAGATAAATAGGCCATTTTGAGCCGGCAGGCGGGCTTGCGAGGCGGAATTCTTACGCCGTGCGCAGGGCGCTGGCAAGGTAGCTGAGGGATTCAGGGCTGATCAGCCGGTAGGGAACGATATGCGGATGCTCGATCTCGCGCACGGCGATGAAATCGGCGATGACCACGTCCACCGCGGCCAGCGAGCCTGGCCCGGGGAGGGGCAGCAGGAACTCTTGGAGCACATGGCGGCGTCCGGCGGCGGTGGAGATCACGCTGCGCGCGGTTTGCAGAAACCCTTGGCTGACGGAAACCACCGCCAGGATGGAGGGCTCGCGCCGTTGGCGAATCATCTCCACCTGCTCGTCCGCTGCGCCGAACACCAGAGGAATGGCCGGCCGGTTCCTGGGCAGCAGGGGATTGACGTCGGGGATGGCGTAGTGGGCGGCCACGGTGAGGGCGCCAATCCCCAGGCCGGGGTGCGCCGCCAATTCCTGGCGCGAGCAGACCGCCACCGGCCAGTTGATGGCGGCGCGAATTTCTTCCTGCAACAGGCGGCCGAGGCCCGCGTCGGCTTCCACCACCAGGATATGATCGGGGGGCTGACCCAACAAGCGTTCGCGCACTCGTTCGCGCAGGGACTGGAGGGAAATGCCCTGCTCGCGCGCCACCCGGATCAGCGTATTGATAATCTCGTCCAGGCCGCTCGCCACGCGGGGTTGGACGCTATCCTCAATGGCGCGCACCGTAACGTGACTGCCGCGGCGGCCCACCAGCCACCGGCGCCGGATCAAATCCTGGTAAGCCTCACTCACCGTGTTGTGATGAATCTTCAGGCGGCGGGCAAGTTCCCGCACACTGGGCAGCGCGTGGCCGGGCTGGAGCCTGCCCGTGGCGATCTGCAAAACGATCTGCTCCGCCAACTGCTGGCGCAGAGGTATCTCACTCTCTTTGCTGATGCGAATGTCCATGGTGTCAGAAGGTGCCAGGTGTCAGGTGTCAGCGAAAACAGGCATTTGACACAATTCGCTACCCATGCGAAGACCTTATTCGTGATCTGCAAGCGCCGCTGCAGGACGATTCTACCTCAACGCCCGGCGCCTGATACCTGACACCTATCTCTTTTCCCTCTGCGCCCGCCGGCCGCTACAGCAGTTGGAGCGCCAGCTTGATGCCTTGCTCGATGCTTTGGAGCGTTTCGTCCGTCAGCCGCCCTAAAGGCGGGTAGAGCAGGAGGGACTTTTCAAGCGTTGTCACCTGATCGCACTTTGCCCAGGTATCACGGCTGAGGCCGGCTTCGCCGGGTTTCACATGAACCCGCAGCGAAAACCTCGGACGCGCGACGGTCGTCATGGGGACCACGCAAACGTCGAGGGCGTGGCGGTTGAGGGCGTCGGTGGAGATCACCAGTGCCGGGCGCGGCTTATCCAGGCGGACAAGGTACAGTTCACCTCGCCGAGGGAACCACCCGCTGGGGGGAGTGCGAGCCATCAATCACCATCCCGTACGATTGACCGGCGGCTGGCGGCGGCAAAAGCCCTGGACTCGGCGCGTTCCGTCTTCCCGGCGGCAGTAAAAAACTCTGCGGCCTCCCTTTCCAGGACTTCATACTGCTCGTCGAGGATCGCCCGGCGGAGCAGTTCATTCACGCGTTCGCTCCGTGAACGGCTGGAGCGCGTCCGCTGAAGGTAGTCGAGGATGGATCGGTCCACCGTAAAACTCTTAGAGAACCTCGTAGCTTTACTCACAGTTCTTATCGTGCCCCAGAGAGCGTAGATTGTCAATTCTCGGGGATTGCCGGGTTTTGAGTCGCGGGCAGGCGCAAACTCCGTGCTTATGGGAGTCTGCGTTTTCCCCAGAGAGGAGATAGCGGGGCCGCAGACATTGAAAGGCATGCGCAGCCGCCCCGTTTCCAGCACGGCACCAATGCCGTGTGTTATCCCCCGTCGGCGGCAGAGTGGCTCCGGCTCTTCCGGCCACCATACTGCGTCACTTCGCTGTCCACCGCCACGGCCACAAACTTGTTGGTCTCGACATCCTTAAATTGGACGACCTGACGCCCGCTCCGGGCAAGTTGCCCCCAGCGGCTCGGCTTGCCGGGGTTCTGCTCGATGGCGGCGTACTGGCGTTCCCCCATGGTGAAGGTCACGGTCCTGAGACCCTGCTTGCTCGTGCGCCGGATGGGGAGCCGATTGCCCTCCACCTCGACCTCGTCGGCGCTCAAAAGCTGCCTGGCGACAGAGCTTAACATTGATGTGTCCAGCATCGTCCAGTTCCTCGGGCATGCAGGGTCCAATCTGCCCATCTTGGTTTGAAGCTAGTGCCTGGAGACTCTGAGAATCTTCAGCTCTTCCTCACGGACGATTTTCCATCCTTGTGGCGAACTTGTGAACGTCAACTGTTCAATTTCCTCCCCGGTGAAAGACTTACCATCGGATTCCAGTGTGTCCCATGTCTTGCGGAAAGTAGCCGTCGCCCTGCCGTAATTTATTCCGTTCATTACGTAGACGCCGGGCATCGTCGCGACTCGAATATCGTTGACCTCATACTGTCGAATATCGGCCATTCCCACGAATGTAGATTCAATATACTGCCTAACCTGGTCACGGCTAACATTGGTCTGCCGGAAGTACCTCTCGACTTGAGGCGCATACGAATCTGCCAGAGCCGTCAAATCCTTGGAACGGAATGCCTGAACCCAAGCGTCAAGCGCCGCTCGCACGGAGGCTTCTGATTCGGACGGTTGGCTATTATCATCGTTTGCCACCCCTGCCAAATTCAGTTCCCCGCCACAACGAACCCCGAAGCTGCCGCGCCTGAGACTTGGGTTGAACCAGCCGCGGAACGACACCCGTACAATCCATGGAGTGGCATCCCAGGACCCGCCACGCAGAGTCCGCAACCTCCCGCTTGTCGGCCCGGCAGGGTCTTGAGAGGGGCTACTCTGATAGTACTTCTCGTCGTACCAGTCATTCAGCCACTCCCACACATTTCCCAGCATGTCGTACAGCCCGAGTGCGTTGGCACGCTTCTGGCCGACATCGTGTGGGCCGTTGCCATTCTCGGCCAGGCGCTTCGGGTAAGTATTGCGGTCTTCATTGAAAATCCTTGTACTGTCCAAGCGTTGAAGGCCACTGTTATCCCCTTCCCATGCAGTTTCATCGAGGCTGCCATACCGCGATGCGGTACTCCCGGCCCGCGCCGCATACTCCCACTCGGCTTCCGTGGGCAAACGCCCCCCCGCCCAAGTGCAATAGGCTTGGGCCTCATCCCATATTAAATTAGCGATGGGCATGGCATCATCACCCCACCCAGGGTTGAGCGGCCTGCCACCATAACTCGGCTCAGGCGGCATCTGCCCCCCGGTGGCTGATGCGAAGCGTTTGTATGCGCCCACCGTAACCTCCGTTTGCCCGATCCAAAAACCTTTAGTGATGGTCACTTGGTGCGGGGGTTTCTCGACATCTTGGCACTCGTTGTCACCCGGCGAGCAGCCCATCATAAAGGTCCCTGGGGGAATCCAAATATACTGGAGGCCGTCCTTGGGATTAACCTTTGCCTCCATCGGCGCATGACTAATGTTTGGGACCGGTGCTTCGACCCTAGCCTCCCGCCCTGTGGGCACGGAAGCGCTGGATGATGGGCTCGTTACATTCGGTGGTGGCTCCGCCCCCGACTGAGAGAAATACCAAATCCCGCCCGCGATGACGGCCAGAAGAACAAAGCCAAAGACGACGTACTTGCCCCGGCTCGGGCTATCCGTCGCAGCCTGGAATTGCGGTGCTCTGGGCGCAGCAGGAAGGCGGGTTGCTGCCGCTATGGGCTTGCTCCCTAGCGCTAATGCACTCGGAGTTTCACCAATGTTTTCCGGGGGAGCAGGTGACGGAGATTGAGCGGCAGTGTCACCTTCGGTATACGCAATCGCCGGTAGCGGCATGGGCACAGCAGGTTGCCGAGTTGGGGGTGGCGTGACGACCTTCGTTGACGGAAGTGGCTGGATGACCTCTGGCGTAGGCGGCGAAACAATCAAGGTAGGAGGTAACGTCAGGGGGGCTTCCGCTTGGGGCGAAGGCTGTGCGGCGCTAGTCAGTTCACGGGCAAAGTCGAGCGCCGACGAATAACGCTGGTTGCGGTCTTTCACCAACGCCTTCATGACAGCGCTTTCAACCGCAAGAGGCACGCCCAAACCCTGGGCGACGACCCTAAACGGTGGAGGTTCTTCCGTCATATGCTTTCGCAAATAGCCGAGGGGCGTGTCAGAATGAAAGGGCACACGCCCGCTAAGCATCTCATACACCACTATGCCCAGCGAATAGATGTCGGACCTCGCATCCAGCTCGTCGCTCCTCATGCCCGATGCCTGCTCATATGACATGTAAGCAGGCGTGCCCAGCACCATGCCGGTCTGCGTGTGCATGCTGGACTCACGCAGCTTGGCAATGCCGAAATCCACCACCTTGACGACCAACCGGCCGCGCTTGTCTCGTGTCAGGAAGATATTGTCAGGCTTCAGGTCCCGGTGAATAATGCCAAGGTCATGGGCGGCATCAAGGCCATCCGCCACCTGCTGGGTAATCTCGACCACCTCGGCAACCGGCAGTGCCCCACGCTTCTTCACTAGCTCGCGGAGAGATTCGCCTTCGAGGTACTCCATGGCAATGTAAGGCGTGCCATCATCCCCTTGTGCAGATTCATAAATGGAAACCACATTGGGGTGATGAATACGACCCGTGGAGCCCGCCTCATTCTGAAAGCGCAGCAGGAAGTCAGGGTCGTCCAGAAGTTTGCGGTTCAATACCTTCAGCGCCACAGGGCGATTTCCCACTCCAATCTGTTCCGCGAGGAAAACCGTACCCATGCCCCCTTTGCCAAGGCGACGGATAAGGCGGAACCGGCGCGACAGTCCAGCGGCAAGCTGCGCATCGGCCTCCATGGCTTGAGCTGTGAGGTGTGCCCCGTCCCGGGGGCAGAGGGAAAAATCGTCAGGGTAGGTCCTTTGGCAATTGGGGCAGGTCTTCATGGGCGCCAGTGAAACTCTCCCGTGGCGGAGATTCTAACAGATGTATTGCCCCAAAGGGAGCGGGTAGCGCGAGTTATCCGTCAGCCGATGGATTACTCTGCGGCCCTTTCTCTTTGGATGGCAATGATCAAGCGGGTAGCGCCGGCTGGCGCAGACCCCTGTCCTTGGCGGTCTGCGATTTCCCGAAGGGACTTGTGCGAGCCGCAAAAGGCAGTGACAAGTGGAGTGACGAGTAATGAGTGACGCCGGCTGGCGCAACAGAGAAAATACTTCGCCTGGCGTAGATTTGCGCCAGCTAGGTTCGCACTTGACCCGACGGGGGGCGGAGGAGTAGGTTCTCGCGTGAAAGAGAAGCTAAATTCCAGTCTAGCCGAACCTTCGCAGCTGAGAACTATTTTGAGTAAGATTTGACCTGCACGTCGGTCTAACCTCTTCCTTGTCAACCCCGCCTTCTCGATAAGCCCTTGTAGTGCCGACCTACCCCCTTTACAGGGGCGTAGCGAATTTGTGACGATGCGTGCTGACGATGTTTCTGCGCAGCAAAAAACGGCGCAAGGACGGCAAGACCCACCGCTATTTCAGCGTGGTGGAGAATCGCCGGGTGCGCTCGGGGCGAGTGGTGCAGCGGCAGGTCTTGTTTTTGGGAGAGATCAACGATAGCCAGCAAGCGGCGTGGCGGCAGACGCTGGAAGTTTTTGATGAGGCCGAGCAGCGGGCGGCGACGCTGAGCCTGTTTCCAGAGGACCGCGAACTTCCCGCCGACGCGCTGGATGGGGTGCAGGTGAAGCTGGCGGAGATGGAGTTGCGACGGCCGCGAGCGTTTGGCAATTACTGGTTGGGATGCGAGTTGTGGCGGCAGTTGGGACTGGGCGCATTTTGGGAAGCGCGGTTGGGGGAGGGCCGGGAGGAAGTTCCCTGGGCCAAAGTACTGGAGTTGCTGGTGGTGAGCCGGTTGGTCTCACCGGGCAGTGAGTTTCGGTTGCACCGGCAAGGGTTTGACCAGAGCGCCATGGGGGATCTGCTGGGAACGGGCTTCGCGGTAGCGGAGAAGGACCGGCTGTATCGCTGCCTGGATCGGATTTTGAAGCATAAGGCCGCCCTGTTTGAACATCTGCGGCAGCGCTGGCAGGAGCTGTTTCAGGCGCGCTTCGACGTGCTGCTCTATGACCTCACCAGCACCTACCTCGAGGGCGAAGGAGAGGAGATTCCCAAGGCCCAGTATGGCTACAGCCGCGACCATCGCTCCGACTGCCGGCAGGTAGTGATCGCCTTGGTGGTGACGCCGGAAGGGTTTCCGCTGGCCTACGAAGTGATGGAGGGCAACACGTCGGATCGCACCACGTTGCGCGGGTTTCTCGCCAAGATCGAAGCACAGTATGGACGGGCGCGGCGGGTGTGGTTGATGGACCGGGGAATTCCCACCGAAGAAGTGCTACAGGAGATGCGCGCGCCGGAGCGGGAAGTGTTCTACCTGGTGGGTACGCCGCGGGGCAAGATTCAGCAGTACGAGAAAAAATGGCTGGAGTTGCCGTGGCAGAAAGTGCGGGAGTCGGTCGAGGTCAAGCTGTTCGCCGAGGAAGGGGAATTATACGTGTTGGCGAAGAGCGCAGGACGGCGGGCCAAAGAGCACGCCATCCGCCGTCGTAAGCTGGTGCGGTTGCTGTGGAAACTGCGCGACCTACGCCGGAAATCTCCGGCGCGCGATCGGTTGCTGCTCCGGATCGGTGCGGCCAAGAAGGACGCGGGACGTGCCTTCGGCTTTGTCCGCATTCACCTGCCCCAGGAGGGCGAAGCCGTCACGCGCCAAACCTTCACGTTTCAATTGGACAAAGACAAGCTGCAGAAGGCCGAACTCCGCGACGGGCACTATCTGCTGCGGTCGAACCTGGTGGGCGAGGATGCCGCCGTGCTGTGGGAACTCTACCTCCAACTCACCCAAATCGAAGCGGCGTTCAAGACCCTCAAGAGCGAGTTGGGCTTGCGGCCGATTTATCACCAACTCGAAAACCGCGTGGAGGCCCACATCCTGGTGGCCTTCCTCGCCTACGCTCTTTCGGTAACGCTGGGACAAAGGCTGCAAGCCCTGGCCCCGGGCCTCACCCCGCGGGCGGTGTTGGAAAAGCTGGCGACGATCCAGATGCTGGATGTCTGCCTGCCCACCACCGACGACCGTTGGCTGATCATGCCACGCTACACCCAGCCGGAACCCGATCAAGCGCTGATGCTGCACCAACTCAATCTCTCCTTGCCTTCACAACCGTCACCTCGCATCAAGGCCCAGGACGACCCGGCACAGACGGTGCAACCGACACTGAAAATGTAGTGCCGACCTTTGGGAACCCTTCGCTAAAAACAAACCACTTACAGCTCGTCTACTCCCTCAGCTGCGAAAGTTCGGCTAGATGAATGAATTCGCATGCTCCAATCGGGAAAGCGGGTAGCGCGGAGTTGTATCGACCTTGGAACTACTCCGCGGCTTTTATCCTTTCATAACATCCTCACAATAGTATTGCCAATTTACGAACCGCAGAGCAGGTAGCGAGGAGGTACGCGCTCTTCAGCGCTCCTCCGCGGCATTTCAAACGCTTCGTGGCGGAAACAATCAGCCGATGGGGAGTCAGGGCGTCACCCCACATCGTCGGCCCAATTGACCGTCTGCCTCACGTCGATATGCTTCGAGCATTCTCTGAGGGTGTGGTCGTTCGTCACCAGCACGGCTCCCACGGCGGCAGCATGGGCGGCAATCAGCAGGTCCATGTTCGCCAGCGGCTTGCCGATTCGTTCCAGCGTGGCGCGGGCTTTCGCGTAGGCGCGCGCCGCGGCGGAGTCCCAAGGCAGGATGTCAATCTTGGCGAGGAACAGCTCAACGGCAGCCTCCGTTGCCGCCGAGAGCTTCCCGCGGGCGAGGCCGAAGCGCATCTCCGCCTCGGTCATCACCGAGATCGAGACGTCGTGATCCGCGCTCACCCGCTCAAGCTTGCGGCGGGCGCGCCGGGACTGGCCCTTGATGATGTAGCTCACGGTATTCGTGTCGAGCAGGTAAATCATACCGTCTCGCGCTCCTGGGGGAGGCTCCGGTCGCGGCCGGCGAGAAGGTCCTCGGGCACGCCGGCGCGGTCGAGCGCGGCGAACACTTCGCTCCAGTTCGCCGGCTTGCGGGACAGGATCACGTCTCCGGTGCGCGGGTTACGGTGGATGAATACTTCCTTGGTGTCGAAGCGAAACGCCGCCGGCAGGCGCACCGCCTGGCTGCGGCCATTGGTAAAGACCTTAGCTTTTTGTCGCACCCTCAATCCCTCCTCTCCAGGGATATATATCATGATATACACCAAGGTCCTGATCGTCAAGCTGTGGGAACATGGGTGGAAACATGGGCCGCGGTAGCCGCAGGAGGTAGTGGGGAGCGCGGACCTGCGGTCCAAGCAGGTAGCGAGGAGGTGCGCGCCCTTCAGCGCTCCTCCGCGGCTCTTCAAGCGGAAATGCCAATCACCACCAGGGCGCGCCCACATGAACCCGCATGGAATTGGGGAACGGCGGCAAAGGGGCACAGAATACGCGCACCTTTCCCCTCCGCTGCTGTCAGGGAAGAGAAGAGACGCGGACCGCAAAGGCGACGGCCCACGCTACGGGCTCTTCACCACCTCGCAAAGAAGGAAGGTGCACGCCGGCTGCCGAAGGCGGTCAGAGCTTCTTCGGCCACTTGCGGGCGCCATGGAAGACCCGGAGGATTTCGACAGCGTGGCCGCGCACGCGGTAGGGAATTAGGTACGGAGTATCGGGGACCACCAGTTCGCGGGTGCCGTTGACGCGCCCGGTGCGGCCCAGGGCGGGATGCCGAGCGAGCAATTCCACCGTAGTGACAATGGCTTTCACCACGCGGGCAGCGGCGGCGGGATTATCGCGGGCGATGAAGGCGGCTTCGGCATCGAGGTTGGCCAGCGCCCGTTTCAGCCACCGGATTTCCAGCGGGCTATCGGGCACGTGCGCTCCGCTTGGTCCACTTCTTCACCACGCGGCGTACCTCGGAGGGAGAGGCAAACTCTCCCCGGACAGCTTCCGCCAGCGCCTTGTGCGTTTCCTCGATCTGCCACTCATTGATCTTCACGTATTCGCGGATCGCTTCCGTCGCCATAAACGAGCGGCTGCGGCGCTGCGCCTTCGCCAAACGGTCCAGCCGTTCCCGCAGTCCAGGTTCCAAGCGTACGGTCACTACCGGCGTGTTCGCCATGATGCACTCCTGACACAACTGAATACACATGATTCTACCATGTCCAAAAGCGGCGTAGCGATGAGTTATTTTTCTCCGAGAAAAATTACTCAGCGGTACGCCTGACGCAGTTCCGGGCGAGGGGAAGGTAGCGCAGCGCGGCGGAGCCGCAACCAACGCGTCTCGTAGGGGCACCCCTCGTGGGTGCCCATGTTGGAGGGCACCCACGAGGGGTGCCCCTACGAGACATGCAAATTGTTTGCTAAAAAACAAACATTTACGGTATTGCATTGCAGAGGAATTCGGCTCGGCGCCGAATTACTCTGCGCTACCTTTCTCCCCCGCGCTGCTTGCTGTGACTAGACCCCAACACACTGATTCTAAAGGGTCCGTGAAATTGCGAGTCACAGACTATTCAATCCGGCCCGCGGCCGGTGGCGGGGTTGCCTCCTGCCTGTCGCCTTCTGCTTAAAGCCCGTTGTGGCAGGCGGTGAGAGCCGGGGGCGCTTCGACCCCTGGCGACGGCAGATCGAAGGGGAGAGCCATTTGCGGATGGCGCGCTGCAGGGGGGAGGTCTCCGCGGTTCCCGTCCAGGCCGTAGCGGGCGCGGAGTTCCGCCATGAGATGCGAGATTTTCTCCGGATACTCCCCGCGCAGGTACGCCGACTGCGCATAAAGCTTCCGGTAGCGCTTGACCAGTTGGGGGAATTCCCTTTCCAAGAACGGCATGAATTGCTTCATGGCGCTCGGCATGAGGAAAAGGACATTGCCGTAGAGAAAGCGGGCGCCGGCCGCGGCCGCCTGCGCCGCCAGCGCGTCCAACATGCGCGGGGCGTCGTTTAATCCCGGCAGGACGGGCATGGCGTTCACCCCTACGCGGATTCCTGCCTGGGCGAGCTTCCTGACCGCCTCCAGGCGCTGGGCGGGGGTGGGGGCTTTGGGCTCCAGCAGGCGCGCCAGGCGCTCCAGGTGAGTGGTCACCGTCATGTGCACGCTGAAGCGATGGCGCGCGGCGAGCGCTTCGAGCAACTCCAAGTCGCGAAGAATCAGCACCGACTTGGTGGTAATCGACAGGTCCAGGCCGCGGAATTCCGCAAAGACCTCGAGCATGCGCCGGGTGATTTCAAACTGCCGCTCGGCCGGCTGATAAGGGTCGGTGACCGTGCCCAGGCTGATGGGCAGGCCCTTGTCGCGGCCCTGGCGAAGCTCGGCGCGCAGACGCCCGGGCGCGTCGGTCTTGGCGTAGATTTTGCGCTCAAAGTCCTGGCTGTCCCACATCTCCATGAACTCGTGCGTGTAACGGGCATAGCAGTAGTGGCAGCCGAATTCGCAGCCGCGATAAGGGTTGAGAGTCCAGGCAAAAGGCATGCGCCCGCTGGACTCGCGATTGAGGGCGGAGCGCGACGGCAGACGGTAGTACTCCACCTCCGCCCGCTCGCGCACTAGGGGGCTTTCTGCCGCCAGGCGCGCAATGCCCACCAGCGGCGTCTTCTCGAGGGGTCCCCGCAATGAAATGCAACCCATAGGAAACCTCCAGTCATCAGGCTTGCAGTTAGTTTCGCTTTTTGTTCGCCTTTTGTCAAGAAGGGATTTAGGAACGCCTGCACTTCCGGGCGGGGGAATTTAAAATGGAATTGGACCTCTCCAAACACCGTTCATACCCGCAAGGGTGAATCCAGTCCATATTGGCAAGGAGAAGGTTCACACAGAGGTCACAGAGGTCGGCTCACAGAGAGCACGGAGAAAATCCGAAATCTTCTCTGTGTTCTCTGTGGTCATTGCTTTACCCTCCGTGACCTCTGTGGGAGACGCTTTTGGGCCCTGCTTTCGTAGTAAATGACGCGGCTACCCGTCTCCCCCTTCCTTGACAAGCTGCGGGTCAATCTTCAACAATGACGGATTCTGATTGTCAGCCGTCAGCCCGCTGAAATCCGCCGTCATTCTCAGAATCGGCGGATGAGCTGATCGCTGAGAGCTGACAGCTAGGAAACGAAAGGTCTAAATCATGCGTTGGAGCCAGGCTTTTATTCCCACTTTGCGGGAAGATCCCGCGGAAGCAGAAGTTCCCAGCCACCGTCTCTTGCTGCGGGCCGGATACATCCGCCAGGTTGCGGCGGGGGTTTATGCTCATCTCTTTTTAGCGCAACGGTCGCTGCTGAAGATCATGCGCATTATTCGCGAGGAGATGGATGCCATCGGGGCGCAAGAATTCTACCTGCCGGCGCTGAACCCGGCGGAACTCTGGAAGGAGTCAGGACGTTACGCTGCCTACGGCCCGACTCTCTTCAAGTTCAAGGACCGCAACGACCATGAAATGGTCCTGGGCGTCACCCACGAAGAGGAAATGACCAACATCGCGCGCGGCGAACTGCGCTCGTACAAACAACTCCCTCAAATGTGGTACCAGATTCAGGAAAAGTTCCGCGATGAGCCGCGCCCCAAGTCAGGGTTGTTGCGCCTGCGGCAATTCTGGATGAAGGATTCGTATTCGTTCGACCTTGACGACGCCGGCCTTGACGTGAGCTACCGCAAGCACTATGACGCCTATCGCAAGATCTTTGACCGCTGCGGTTTGAAGTACGTGATTGTGGAAGCGTACTCGGGAACAATGGGCGGTACCCACTCGCATGAATTCACCGCGCCCACGGACGCCGGTGAGGATTTGATTGCGTTGTGCGATTGCGGCTACGCGGCCAACCTGGAGAAGGCGGAAGGCAACGCGCCGACCGTGGAGGACCCCGCGGTTGATGCCGCGCCGGAGCCCTTTGCGACGCCCGGACAAAAGACCATCGATGACTTGGTCAAGTTCACCGGTGAGCCCGGCAGCCGGATGATCAAAACGCTGGTGTACGTGGTGGAAGGCCAGGCAATCCTGATCCTGTTGCGCGGGGATCACACCCTGAGCGAAACCAAGCTGGCCTCAGTGCTGGGCACGGAGGTGTTCCGCCCCTCCACGCCGGAGGAGGCGCGCGCGCTGCTGGGTGCGCACCTGGGGTCGCTGGGGCCGGTGGGATTGAAGGGGGTCAGAATTCTGGCGGACAAGGCGCTGGAGGGCCGCCGCGGGATGATCACCGGCGCCAACCAGGATGATACCCACCTGCGCAACGTAACCCCGGGGCGCGATTTTACCACCGAGTACGCCGATCTGCGCGTGGTTTCGGCCGGCGACCGCTGCCCGAAATGCGGCAAACCGCTGCGCATCAGCGTCTCGGTGGAACTGGGCCACATTTTCAAACTGGGACGCCGCTATTCCCAGGCCATGCACGCCAGCGTGCTTGACGAAAACGGCCGCGAGGTTCCGCTGGTGATGGGTTCCTATGGCATCGGCGTGGAGCGCATCCTGAGTGCGGCGGTGGAGCAGAACCATGACCGCGATGGCATGTTCCTGCCCGCCTCCATCGCTCCCTTCGATGTCATCCTGACGGCGGCCAACATGGATGACGCGCGGCTGCGCGAGGCGGCGGAAAAACTTTATCAGGAAATGCGGGCGCACTCCCTGGATGTGCTGTTCGATGACCGCGCCGAAAGGCCGGGGGTCAAGTTCAAGGATGCGGATCTCATTGGCGTGCCCTACCGCGTCACCATTGGAAAACGCAAGTTTGAGCAGGGGTTGGCGGAGATCTTCCAGCGCTCGACAAAGCAAATTCAGGATGTTAAGCTGGAGTCGATTGTGGCAAGTTTACTGGAATTGCAGCACCGGTGACGGAAAGGGGATGAATCTGCCTGGGGAAGAGACAATGCGGCCATCGGAGTCCGGGAAAATAACTCTTAAAGCCATCCTGTCTCTGGCCTTTATCGCGGCGGTGATCTACTCGGCTTTTAAAATCATTCCCGTTTACGTCAACAATTACCAGCTTCAAGACTACATTCAGACCCAGACCCCTTTCTGGCTGACCCAGCATGCCACGGAGGACACGGTTCGCAAAAACATTCTGGCCAAGGCCCAGGACCTGGATCTCCCCCTTGCGGAAGAAGATGTGACCATTGTCGACAACCCGAACAAAGTTAGCGTCAGCCTTGACGTCCACGTCCCGGTGGATTTGAAAGTATATACGCTGCAACTCCACTTCACCGATTCATCAGAAAACCGGTCGATATAACACGTGACTGTCCGTCCATCTTCGGCATCGCGAGGCTCCCAGGCGTCAGGTGGCCGCGGGAAATTTGCGCGGCTGGGAATTTCCCGTTGGGGAAAAGGAAAAAAGACTCTTGTCGGCGCCGGCCTGCTGGTATTTCTGGCGGTGCTGGGGACCTTCATCTATTTCTATGTGCGCTTCTCGCGGGTAATTGACGCCCGGCTGAGCGGCGACGTCTTCAACAACGCTTCCCTGGTATTTGCCGCCCCCACGCCGGTTTTCGTCGGTGAGGCCATAACCCCGCAGGAGGTGGCTGCCCGCCTGCGCAAAGGCCTTTACGCCGAATACGAGGGCGGATCAAGAGTCGGCACTTACCGGATGGTGGGCAATCGCCTGGAAATCCGGCCGGGATCTGCGTCATTCTTTCAAAGCGACGAATTCAAGGAGGGCGACGCGGCGCTGGAGTTCGCGAACGGACAAATCGTGTCCATCACCGGGCTTTCCAGCCCGACCCCGCTGGCCAGCTACAATCTGGAACCGGAAGTCATCACCACGCTGTTTGACAATTCCCGCAGCAAGCGCCGGCTGGTTCGCTACCAGGATCTTCCCAAAACGGTCATTGACGCCGTGGTGGCGGCGGAGGATCACAGCTTCTTCTCCCACCATGGCGTGAATCTCTACCGCATCATCGCTTCCGGCTTGCACGATTTCTTCCGGTCCGACGAAGTCATGCAGGGCGGAAGCACCTTGACCATGCAGCTTGCCCGCAATATTTTCGGGCTCTCCACGCAGCGCCGGTTCGGACGAAAATTGACTGAAATTTTCCTTGCCCTGCTGCTGGAGCAGCGTCTGAACAAGGAACAGATTTTTGAGCTGTACGCCAACCAGATTTATTTGGGGCAGCGCGGTGGTTTTTCCATTTATGGATTCGGAGAGGCGGCCAGCGAATATTTCAACAAAGATGTGGGCAGCCTGACCGCTGCGGAAGCCGCCCTGCTGGCCGGGGTGATTCGCGGGCCCAACTTCTATTCCCCTTACAAGTACCCCTCGCGCGCGCTGGAGCGCCGCAACTTTGTGCTGCGAAGCATGATGGAACAGGGCATGCTGACCCCCGAGGAGACGGCGAAGGCCTCCGCGGCGCCCCTGGGCGTTGTGGTGCGCAACGTGGAGGGGACGCAGGCGCCTTACTTCGTTGACATGGTGAAGGACCAGTTGCTCGCGCAGTTCTCTAACCAGGACCTGCTCTCGCAAAGCTACCGGATTTACACCACCCTCGACCTGGATATGCAACAGGCGGCGTCGGCAGCCATCACTACCGGGATTGTGGAAGTGGACAAGCGGGTTAAAAGGAAGGCTTCGAAAAACGCTCCGCCGCCTGATCCTTTGCAACCGCAATTGGCCCTGGTGGTGCTCGATCCCCACACCGGATGGCTGAAGGCCCTGGTGGGAGGACGCGATTATGGGCGCAGCCAGCTTAATCACGTACTGGCCAAACGCCAACCGGGATCATCGTTCAAACCCTTCGTTTACGCGGCAGCCTTGAGTTCCGGTGTGGATGGCTCCCAACCCCTCATTACTCCCGCGACGGTGCTTAACGACGAACCTACCACTTTCCAGTTCGGCGACATGACTTACGAACCGGAAAATTACAAGCAGGAATACTACGGAGAAGTGACGCTGCGGCAGGCCCTGATGTATTCCTTAAACGTCGCCACCGTGCGCCTGGCCGAGATGACGGGATATGAGAAAGTGCGCAACCTGGCGATCGAGGCGGGGTTCAACAAGGGGTTGCTGGCCACCCCCGCCATTGCCCTGGGAGCGTACGTGGCCACGCCGCTGGAAATCGCCGGCGCTTATACGATCTTCTCGAATGGCGGAACCTACGTGGAGCCGCGGTTCATCCTGGCCGTCAACGATGCTTCCGGGCGCCTGCTGTGGCGAAGCCCGGGAGTCACCCGCCAGGTTCTGGACCCGCGGGTTGCCTACCTGATGGTCAACTTGCTGGAAAGTGTCATCAACAATGGCACGGGAGCCGGCGCGCGCAGCCGCGGGTTCACCTTGCCCGCCGCCGGCAAAACCGGCACTTCCCATGACGGCTGGTTTGCCGGTTTCACCTCCAACCTGCTGGCCATTGCCTGGGTGGGGTATGACGATAATCGTGAACTGAATCTCCCCGGCGCCGACTCCGCCCTGCCCATCTGGACAGAGTTCATGAAGCTGGCCACGCAGTATCCGGCCTATCGGGATGCCAAGCCCTTCGAACCTCCTCCGGGCGTCGTGGCGGTGCCCGTGCAAGTGGCCTCCACGCTGCCCAGCGGGGGTGAGGCCATCTCGATCCACGATGATTACTTTATCGAGGGAACCGAACCGCAGGCGCAAACCACCGGGCAGGGCGGCGGGGGAATTTTGAGCAGATTGTTCCACTCGGGTAGCACCACCGCGGCCTCCCCCGCTCCCCCCGGAAGCGAGAATTCGGCGGGCACAACGCCAACGACGAATCCCGCTCAGCAACCTGGCGAGAATAAGGGCGGAGTGCTGAAAAGGTTTCTGTCGATCTTTAAAGGAAAAAACTCCCAACCGGTCAACCCTCCGGATCCCCCGAAATAGACGCCGGAGGGATGAGGGTCGGGGCCCGAGCCCCGAGGTTCCGAGGAGCATCCATGAAACCCCCAAGGCGACGCGTAAGCTCAATTGCAGCCACGCTTCTGATGATGGTTGTTCCCCTGGGGTGGGCGGCGCCCGCCGGGGCGGCAGGTTTCGGTCCGCAACAAGGCGCCCCCACGTCGGTAGCTTCTTCACCCGAAACTTCCCAACCCCGCGAGCTCACCTTGGAACAACGGGCCGACATCTTCATGGCCAGAAAGAATTATGCGGATGCGGCTGATTACTATTACCGTGCCATTAAACAGTCAAATTTCAAGGACCCGGTGCTGTGGAACAAGCTGGGAATCGCCTTTCAGCAGGAGGTGAAGCTTCATAGCGCCCGCCAGGCATACACCCACGCCACGCGCCTCGACAAGAACTACGCCGAGGCGTGGAACAATATGGGCAGCGTGTACTTCATGGAGAAGAAGTATGGAAAATCCGTGCCCGCCTACCAGCGCGCGATCAAGTTGAGGGGCGACATCGCGGCCTTCCATATGAATCTGGGCACATCCTACTATCATCTGAAAAAGCTCGATGAGGCCGTGGAAGAGTATCGCACCGCTCTGGGCATCGATCCCAAAGTGGAGTTTCAGCAGTCAAGCGTGGCTACGGTGGTCCATGCCGGGGCTACCGATGTGGAATTTTATTACTACCTGGCCAAAGCCTATGCTTCCATCGGGAACGCCGAGGACGCCGTGCGCTACCTCCGGCGCGCGCTCGAGGATGGTTATGGCGACCCGAAGCGCATCCAGGAAGACCCCGACTTCCAGAAGATCAGCCAATACCCCGCGTTTATCGAACTCATGCGGAACCCCCCGGTGGCCATCAAGAATTAATTTCTGGACAACATATAAGCGTTTCTTTTTCAGATACTTATTCGGGTTCACGAAAATAGAGTCTTGTAACTTATTTGTTTTCTGTATTTTATTCGGCTGTTGAAAACTTTGCGGTTTTTTATGGCTTCTTGAGGTCCTGAAATCGTTCTATCTCATGTGTTTTCAGACATTAATAGTGATTTTTCGGTAAGTCGTGTGTTTTCATATACTCATTCGGATGGTGCATTTTGCCACATTTTTTGCCCTTTGTTTTCAATAACTCATTCGGAGCACTCTTCATTTTTAACATCTTTTTGTTTTTTTCGTCCCCACTTGACTTAGATCAAAAAATCCCGCCATCGGCCTCCTCAATGACCGTGCGGCCGGTTTCGCAGGTGCAGAGCATTTGGCCGGCGACGGGTTTGTGGGCAATTTCACAAGCTCATCCTCCACTCAAGAGGCTAGCATATAGGCAAGGCAGATGTCAAGGGATAATCGCCACACTGCTCGCCGGCTGGAGAGTTTTTGCAATTCCCGCCGGCAATTTGCCACCGGCGGGAAATGGGTTGCAAGGCCCAGTGACGAGAGTGCCAAATCGTCAGCATCGCCCGCGATACCGGACAGCAGGGTAGTTTGGCCGTTTAGTGGCAAAATTGTTTCGCATTAATAATCGTGTAAACGCCCATCGTGTTAAGAGCCGGGGAGGAGGGCTGAAATGTCCCCCCTCCGCGCTTCCCGGTCTTGATGGCAGATCCCGCCGCCTATTTCTTTGGCAAGAGAAACTCGATGCCGAATTTCGGAGCCGCAGCCAGCATCTTTTGTATCGCGCTGTACGAAAGCTCCTCCAGCGGCGGCAAGGTCATGGCCGGCGCTGGCACGCTGAATTCCTTAAACCATCCTTCCAATCCAGCAGGAGTGAGGAGGTTGAGGACCCGCACCTGTTCCGAATCGACCACAAAAGAATGCACCGTATGGCGTGGCACGATCACCATGGTCCCCGCTGTGGCCTTGACGGTGCGATCGCCAACCGAAACGGTCATCTCGCCTTCCAGTACGTAGAAGGTTTCCTCTTCCCGATGATGGATATGCGGAGGTGGAACATTACCTTTTCTGGCGACCGCCTCGATCAATGCAAACTGCCCCTGCGTGTCTTCGCCGGTGGCCAGGAAGGTCATCAACCAACCGTTGTACCAGACCGACCGATCCAAGGACTGCCGTCCTCGGCCCAGTGCGACGGATTCTTCGACTTGCGTGTTCATCGTGACTTGTGTTGCCATGATTGTCTCCTTTTGATTTTTAGAATTTTTTGCTGCTCCCCAGCGGACATTACCGAAACACGATTTGTGCCGTTCCTGAATAGTTCCCACGAGATTGCAAAATCTCTCGTACTACCGTGCGCTCAGAGTTCAGCGAGGCCGCCGTCGGCGAACACCTCCGTACCGGTGATGAACGAAGCCTCGTCGGAAGCGAGGAACAGTGCCAGGCGTGCGATCTCTTCGGGTTGGCCCATGCGTTTGAGCGCTACACCCTCTGCCCAGCCCGCCGCAACCGCGTCTATTGCTTCCTTCGGCATCTCCAGCTTGCTTAAAAGCGCGGTGGCGGTGGGGCCCGGACTAATGGTGATGACGCGGATGCGGCGGGGCGCAAGTTCCGCAGCCAGAGTCCGGCCGAAGGACCGCACTGCCGCTTTGGTCGCCGAATAGATTGACGCTCCTGCAAAGCCCTTGCACGAAGCGACGGAAGCGTTCAGTAGCACAACGCCGCCGTCCGACAGCAGCCCGAGGGACTTCTTCACCGTGAAGAACAGGCCCTTGACGTTCAGATCGAAGTGACGGTCGAAAAAATTCTCGTCAACCTGCTCGGCAGGGGCAAATTGGGCGATACCGGCGTTGGCGAAGAGGATGTCGAGCCGTCCGAATTTCTCCGAGACGATCTTCATCAGCGCGTCTGTATCGGCGAGATGGCTCGCGTCCGACGCAACGACCTGGGTGGTCGGGCCCAGCGACTTCTGGGCATCTTCAATCGTTTGCGGATTGTGGCCGGTGACGATCACCTGCGCGCCCTCTTGCTGAAACAATTGCGCGGTCGCGAAACCGATCCCACTCGTTCCGCCCGTAATCAGTGCGACCTTTCCGTCGAGCCTTCCCCTAGGGATTCCTCCCAAGGCCTGCCGTCCTTGAACCAATGCGATGGATTCTTCCACTTTCGTGTTTACCGCGACTTGCGTTGCCATGATGAGCTCCATTCGATTTGAGATGTTCTTGCTCTTGCAAGACCAACAATATGGGATCGCAAGGAGACGCGTTCCTAAATAGTTCCTAAGAGATCGCTAAATCTTTCTTAAGAGAAACCAACGCCGCCGCGGCCGATTTGGTGTAGAAATAGGGTATGAAACGCGCCAAGAGTTCCGTTGCAATTAGCGCAGAACTGAAGGCTTTCCTGGAAGGCGGCGTCTCCGTGGTGGTGGGCACCCGGGATGCGGACTTAGTCCCGGAGGTCACCCGAGCGTGGGGCGTGTTGGTTTCTAAAGATCGGAAGAGCATCAGCCTTTGCGTTCCACTCGCCACGAGCCAAAAAACACTCGACAATGTCGCGGGCAACGGGCAGATCACGGTCTGCTGCTCGCTTCCCACCAACTACAAAACGGTTCAGTTGAAGGGGCAATGCATGGGGACCACCGACCCGCGACGCGCAGACCTGGCAGCGGTGGAAAGGCATCGCGAAGCGTTTACTCGCCTAAATGCGCGCATTGGATTCCCGCGCCAGCGTATCGAGACCTTTTGGCGAAGAGAGCTTGAAACCTCACCGGTTCTGGTCAAACTGTGCTTTGTCCCCAAGCAGGTATTTGACCAGACTCCCGGGCCGGACGCCGGTTCACCCTTATGAGCGCACCCTCGCCCCTAACCATCCCGCTCGAAAACATTGCCTCGTGCTTTGAAGGAATTCTTCCGGCGACGATCTGCTCCTGCTCCAGGGATGGAACACCGAACCTGACGTATCTCTCGATTGTTCACCGGCTCGACGACCGCCACGTGGGCCTCTCCTATCAGTTCTTCAACAAGACCCGCCGCAATGTCATGGAGAACCCCATGGTGCAAGTGGTCGTAATATCACCGGAGACGCTGCGCCAATACCGGCTGAGCTTGTGTTACGAGCGAACGGAGACGGAAAGCCCCACCTTCGATCGCATGAAATCGCGCCTCGACGCGGTTGCTTCCCAAACCGGCATGAGTCAAGTTTTTAGGCTGCTGGGTGTGGATATCTACCGGGTCATGGAATGCCTGCCCCTCGCTTCGCAGGCGCCTGCCGAAAGCTCCCCGAAAACCGACCCTTTGCCGGAACTCGAAGCCTTTTCGGAGCGCCTCGCTGCCTGCGGCGACCTTGATTCGCTCCTCGACACGGCGCTTGACGCCCTATCAACCATCTTCGGCTTTAATCATTCTTTCGTGATGGCATTGGACGAGGAGGGCACGCGCCTATATACGCTGGCCAGCCATGGCTACGCAGATTCGGGAGAAGGCTCGGAAGTATGGGTCGGCGAGGGGATCCTCGGCGTTGCCGCGGAACGTCGCGTGGTGGTGCGCACCACCAGCTTGGCGCGCGAGATGCTTTTGTCGCGGGCGGTTCGATCCACGGCCCGGCACCGGGGCAAGAAAAACCTGCTCGAAAAGGAAATTACGCTGCCGGGATTGCCGGACGTTCAGAGTCAGTTGGTGGCGCCCCTGATAGCCCGCGACCGGCTTTGGGGAGTCCTCTGCTTACAGAGTGCGGTCACCGGCCGGTTTTTGGCGGGCGATGAGCGCCTGATTCAGATTGCCGCCCGTCATCTCGCGGCCACCATGGCGATGCTCGCGCGCCCGGACGCCACGGCCCCGAAGGCGGCCCTGCCGCGCCCCACCGCCTCGCGTTCGCCCATCCGTGCTATCGTCAAGCATTATGGGGTCGATGACAGTATCTTTATCGATGATGCCTACCTCATTAAAGGTGTGGCCGGCCGGATCTTTTGGAAACTCGTCCAGAGTCACGCCCGCACAGGGCGGGTGGACTTTACGAACAAGGAAATCCGGCTGGATAGCGCTCTCCAGTTGCCCGATATCAAAGACAATCTGGAGACACGATTGATTCTCCTGCGGCGTCGTTTGGAAGCCCAATGCGACTTTCTACGACTAACCCGTGTAGGGCGAGGACAGTTCCACCTGGAAGTGCAACGCCAGCTTGCCATGGAGGAGCACTTGCAGAGCGCATAGCGCAGGCGCACCTATTCTGCGTTCCGGTGCGGCTTTTCACATCGTGTTCGCCTTAATAACCGTCCAGGCATCGGTCGAATTTGGGACATTGACTGGGCGGAAGTATCCTCTCATCCCCACGACAAGCAGAACGTTGGGCCCCCTGCCCGCGGCGGCTGAAGAGTGCGCCCGTCACGGTCTACCTTCTCCCTGGGAGAAGGAAAGGGATTCCAATCACCGATCACAAGTCGCCAATGGCCCGATGACCCGATGAATCAATGACCCGATTGGCTAGAAGGGCCACTTCCAATCGCGAATCTCCGGCATGTCATCGCCGACCCGCTGGATGTACTCTTTGTGTTCGATCAGTTTGACTTGCAGGCGCTGCTTCGAGAGGGCGGCCATGTTGCGCAGGCGCGGCACGCGGTCGTACACGTCCATGGCCAGGTGATAGCGGTCGATCTCATTCATCACGGTCATATCAAAAGCCGTGGTGGTGGTGCCTTCTTCCTTGTACCCGCGCACGTGCAGGTTGGCATGATTGTTGCGTCGATAGGTCAGCCGGTGGATCAGCCACGGGTATCCGTGGAAGGCAAAGACAATGGGTTTGTCGGTGGTGAAGAGCAGATCGAAGTTGCGGTCGGAGAGCCCATGCGGATGCTCGCTGGCGGGCTGCAAGGTCATGAGGTCCACCACATTGATGACGCGAATCTTCAGGTCAGGAACGGTCTGGCGCAACAGGGCCACGGCGGCGAGTGTTTCCAGTGTGGGAACGTCGCCCGAGCAGGCCATCACCACATCGGGTTCCGAGCCCTCATCGTTCGAGGCCCAGTCCCAAATGCCGATGCCCGTCGTGCAATGGGCAATGGCGGAAGTCATATCCAGCCACTGGGGGGCCGGCTGCTTGCCCGCCACAATCACATTCACATAATGTCGGCTGCGCAGGCAATGGTCGGTGACGGAGAGCAGCGTGTTGGCGTCGGGCGGCAGGTAGACGCGCACGATGTCGGCCTTCTTATTTACCACGTGATCGATAAAGCCCGGGTCCTGGTGGCTGAAACCGTTGTGGTCCTGCCGCCAGACCAGCGAGGTGAGCAGGTAATTGAGCGAGGCGATGGGCCGCCGCCAGGGAATATGCCGCGTCACCTTCAGCCACTTGGCGTGCTGGTTGAACATGGAATCAATGATGTGGATGAACGCCTCGTAGCAGGAGAAGAAGCCGTGCCGCCCGGTGAGCAGATAACCTTCCAGCCAGCCCTGGCACATATGCTCGCTCAGCACCTCCATCACCCGCCCGTCGGGGGCGATGTGATCGTCGGTAGGATAAATTTCCGCCGTGGAACAGCGATTGGTCACTTCGAAGAGGTCTCCCAGGCGATTGGAGGCCGTCTCATCCGGACCCACCACGCGGAAGTTGCGGCTTTCGGCGTTCAGCTTCATCACGTCGCGTAGGAAGCGCCCCATGATGCGCGTGGATTCGGCTTCCACATGGCCGGGTTTAGTAATCTTCACCGCGTAGTCGCGGAAGTCGGGCATCACCAGGTCGCGCAAGAGCAGTCCGCCGTTGGCGATGGGATTGGCCCCCATGCGCCGGGTACCCTGCGGGGCGAGCTCGGCCAGGTCCGCGAGCAGCGTGCCGTTTTCGTCAAAGAGCTCTTCCGCCTTGTAACTCTTCATCCATTCTTCCAGCATCCGCAAACGGTCGGGATGCGTGGCCAGGTCCGCCAGCGGCACCTGGTGCGAGCGCCAGGAATCTTCCACCGGTTTGCCGTCCACGAATTTCGGCCCTGTCCAGCCCTTGGGCGTGCGCAGGATGATCATCGGCCAGCGCGGTCGCGTGCGGAAACCGTGGGTGCGCGCGTCCCGCTGGATCGACTGGATCTCGGCGAGCGCGGTTTCGAGCGTGGCCGTCATCTGCTGGTGCAGAGGTTCGGGATCATGCCCCTCGACAAAATAGGGTTTGTAGCCGTAGCCGGTAAAGAGGCTGGTCAACTCTTCCTTGCTGATGCGGGCGAGCACGGTGGGGTTCGCGATCTTGTAACCGTTGAGGTGTAGAATGGGCAGCACGGCCCCATCACGCACCGGGTCGAGAAATTTGTTGGAATGCCAACTGGTCGCGAGCGGACCGGTTTCCGCCTCCCCGTCACCCACCACGCACGCCACAATCAAGTCCGGATTGTCGAATGCGGCCCCATAAGCGTGCACGACGGCATATCCCAGTTCCCCGCCCTCGTGAATCGAGCCGGGGGTTTCCGGCGCAACGTGGCTGGGAATGCCGCCCGGAAACGAAAACTGCTTGAACAGCCGCTGAATGCCCCCGGCGTTTTGGGGAATGTTGGGATAAACCTCGCTATAAGTTCCTTCCAGATAGGTGTTCGCCACCAGACCCGGCCCGCCGTGCCCCGGACCGATGATGTAGATCATGTTCAGGTCGTGCCGTTTGATCAGGCGGTTCAAATGCACGTAGAGGAAGTTAAGACCCGGCGTCGTTCCCCAGTGGCCGAGCAGCCGCGGCTTGACATGCTCGATTTTGAGCGGCTCTTTGAGCAGAGGGTTATCCATCAAATAAATCTGCCCGACGGAAAGGTAATTGGCGGCCCGCCAGTAAGCATGCATGCGGCGGAGTTCTTCCACGCTGAGGGGGTTTTCAAGAATGGGTGTGGGCGTATGATGATGCGAGGACGTGTCCATGGTTGCCTCCAGGGTGAAGGGTGCAAATCAAAGTCTGCCGATCCCCACATAGATATTACCAGTTTTGCATTGTCGCAGGATTACAATCCCGTGAAGAAAGATTAAAGGGTCATCCGGCAATGTGGCGATGCCCGCAGGTTAACCCAGTTGAGTGTTTCGTCGAAGGGCTCCCGGCAGGATGTTCCTTATTTCTTCCTTGGATAGCGGGCTTCCACTAGGGTGCGCATGCCTCCGCGGGCTGAGAACTCACCTTTCACCACTGCCCACCGGGGCTGGCAGGCGCGCGCTACGTCATCCAGGATGCGGTTTACGGCATTCTCATTGAATATGCCGATGTTGCGGAAGGCTACAATGTATGACTTCAGTGATTTCAATTCCAGGCAAAGCTGGTCAGGAACATAATGAATGGTGATGGTTCCAAAATCCGGCAGCCCGGTGCGTGGACAAATGCAGGTGTATTCCGGAATGGTGATGGTGATTTCATAACCGTGATACTGGTTATCCCAGGTTTTGATCGCGGGAAGTTCGGCATGAACACCCCCGCGGGCATGGTCGGATGTGTATTCCGGTTTGTGGGCCTTGCGCATTGTGGATACCCCTCCATCACCAGAATAAACCGAAACCGCGGAGCATGCACCTCCCAATCGGCGGAAACTTCTTTTGCCCCGATTTTCCCGCGGTCAGTTAGAAGGGAGTTCTGGCAACGGGTCCGCCCGGTGGAGTTGGGTGTTGCTTGGAGCAAGTGGCGAAGTATACCCTCCCGGCCTCTCGGCTTCGAAAGCATTTCCGCCAGCCTCACCGCCGACTCCATTCTTATTCATATTGCATCCCCTTGATAAAATTCAAGTTAAATCTTGACAAAAATTTATATTGACAATAACAGGCTCAAGATTTATTCTAAGCAGCGACTAATGGGTACGGCCAGTATCTTTAGCTTGGGCATACACACTAATTTTAGCGGGGATTCATCCGTTGGATTGAGGAGGTAGCTAGCGATATGAGCAAGATTATTGGAATTGACCTTGGCACCACGAATTCCGTCGTGGCGGTGATGGAGGGTGGCGAGCCCACCGTAATCACCAATCCCGAAGGGGGGCGCACCACCCCCTCGGTGGTGGCCTTTACGAAGTCGGGCGAGCGCCTGGTGGGCCAGGTGGCGAAACGGCAAGCGATCACCAATCCTGAAAACACCGTGTATTCGATCAAGCGTTTCATGGGCCGCCGCTTCAACGAAGTGCAGAGCGAAATGAAGACGGTGCCTTACAAGGTGATCTCCGGCACCAATGGCGACGTGCGCGTGGAGGCGCTGGGCAAGGAGTACTCTCCCCCGGAAATCTCCGCCATGATTTTGCAGAAGATGAAGGATGCGGCCGAGCAGCATCTGGGCGAAAAGGTAACCGAGGCGGTCATCACCGTGCCGGCGTACTTCAATGATGCGCAGCGCCAGGCCACCAAGGATGCGGGCCGCATTGCCGGCCTGGAAGTTCTGCGCATTGTGAACGAGCCTACGGCGGCGGCGCTGGCTTACGGCCTCGACAAGAAGAAGGACGAGACGATTGCCGTTTACGACTTCGGCGGCGGCACCTTTGACATCTCCATCCTGGAAGTGGGCGAGGGCGTGGTGGAGGTCAAGTCCACCAATGGTGACACCCACCTGGGCGGCGACGACATTGACAAGCGGGTGATGGACTGGATTGTCGAAGAGTTCAAGAAGGACCAGGGCATCGACCTCTCCAAGGACCGCATGGCCCTGCAGCGTTTGAAGGAAGCCGCCGAGAAGGCCAAGATGGAACTCTCCACCGTGCTGGAAACGGAGGTCAACCTGCCCTTCATCACCGCCGACGCTTCCGGCCCCAAGCATCTGGCCATGAAGCTGACGCGGGGACGTTTTGAGCAGATGTGCGAAGACATCTTCCAGCGCTCGGTGGGCCCGGTGAAGCAAGCCCTGAAGGATGCCGGCTTGACTCCCGACAAGATCAACGAAGTGGTGCTGGTGGGCGGTTCCATCCGCATTCCGCGCGTGCAGCAGATCGTCAAGGACCTGTTCGGCGGCAAGGAGCCGCACAAGGGCGTCAACCCCGACGAGGTCGTGGCGGTGGGAGCGGCCATTCAGGCGGGCGTGCTGGGCGGCGAGGTGAAGGACCTGCTGCTTCTCGACGTAACCCCGCTGACCTTGGGAGTGGAAACCCTGGGCGGCGTCATGACCCCGCTGATCCAGCGCAATACCACCATTCCCACGCGCAAGGCCGAGATTTTCTCCACTGCCGCAGAGAGTCAGACTTCCGTGGAAATCCACGTCCTGCAGGGCGAGCGGCCGATGGCCAAAGACAACCGCACCCTGGGCAAATTCCATCTGGTGGGCATTCCCCCCGCCCCGCGCGGCATTCCGCAAATTGAGGTGACCTTTGACATTGACGCCAACGGCATCCTGAACGTCTCCGCCAAAGATCTGGGAACGGGACGCGAGCAAAAGATCACCATCACCTCCTCCAGCGGCCTCAGCAAGGAAGAGGTGCAGCGCATGACCAAGGAAGGTGAACTCCACGCCGACGATGACAAGCGGCGCAAGGAGGAAGTGGAGATCAAGAATCGGGCCGATTCGATGGTGTACTCGGTCGAGAAACTCCTCAAGGAAAATCGCGAGAAAATTTCCGAGGCCGATGCCAAGTCCATCGAAGAGGCTCTGGAAGAGGCGAAGAGCACGATCAAGGAAGGTGATGCGCAGAAGATCAGCGCCGCCGTCGAGAAGTTGACGACGGCTTCCCATAAGCTCGCGGAAGCCATGTACAAGCAGGCGGCTTCCTCCAAGGCCGCCGGCGATGCGGGCGCGGGAGGGGCGCAGCCCGGTCCTACCCCCGGCGACGCTCAGGAAAAGGCCAAAGGCGAAGGGGAAGTGATCGACGCGGAGGTGGTGGACTCCGACGATAAGAAGAAGAACTGAAAGCAGGAGTCAGAAGTCAGGAGTAAGAAGCTAGAAATCCGGAGTCGGGAGTTCGACCCAGGACTGCGGACTCCGGAGTATGGACCCTCGATAAGAAGAACTGAAAGCAGGAGGCAGGAGTCAGGAGACGGAAGGGCGAAGTTAAGCGCTCGAACTGTGAACTGTCAACTGTGAACCGATTTATGGAACATCGTGCCCATGTGCCCGTCCAATGCCCGGTTTGCAATTGGCGGCACTTTTTGGAAGTCGAAGTTGAGGATTTTGACAAAACGGCCGGGACAGAATTGCGCAAGCACCTGGAGGCCTGGATCGCTTCCCGCTGCCCCGATCATCTTGGGCCGATTTTGGAAATGAGCAAGAACTGAAAAGAAGTTGTCAGTAGTCAGTTTTCAGTCGTCAGTTCAGACCGATCAATCGTTAGCGGTCAGCGAATTTCAATAGATTGAAGCTCGCAAATCGCGCGCAGTCATCAAATTCTGGTCATCAGATATTCACCATCCGACAACTGATTACTGACAATTGATAACTGATTACTGACAACTGATAGCTGATAACTGATTTTCAGGATTACCCCATGCCCGTTGGCGCACAGAAAGACTATTACGGCGTGCTCGGCGTCAGCCGCGACGCCAAGGCCGAGGACATTCGCAAAGCCTATCGGCATCTGGCGCGCAAGTTCCATCCCGACGTCAATCCCGGGAACAAAGGCGCGGAAGAGAAATTCAAGCAACTCTCCGAAGCCTATGAAATCCTGAGCGACGAGAAGAAACGCAAGATCTACGACCAGTACGGCTTCTATTCTGACAACCTTCCTCCCGGCGGTTACCGTCCCCCGCCCGGCGCGGGTGGGGCCGCGTATTCTCCCCCACCCGGCGTTGACTTTTCCGGTTTTGATTTTTCCAACATGGAAGAACCAGGCGGCGAAACCGGCGGGCGGAGCGGGGGATTCGGCGGCAGCTTTCGCGACATCTTCTCCCAGATTTTTTCGCGTGGCGAACGTGAAGCGGCCAGCGAGGAGCCGGAAAAAGGTTCCGACATTGAATACCGGATGCACCTGGGTTTTTGGGATGCCATCCGGGGCGCCCAAGTACGGGTTACGGTGGGGCGTGAGGATACTTGCACCACTTGCCACGGGACGGGCACCATGCCCGGTCCAACCGTCACCTGCACGGAATGCAACGGGAGGGGCAAGACCACGAAGCAGGTGGGCGCCATGCGCTTTGAGATGACTTGCCCCATCTGCAAGGGGACCGGCAAGCAGCGCCGGCCCTGCCCCAAATGCCACGGCAGCGGCGCCCTGCAAACCCCCGAAACCTTGAACGTGCGGATTCCCTCCGGCGTTGACACCGGTTCGCGCGTGCGCGTTCCCGGCAAAGGCAATGCCGGAATCCAGGGAGGCCCCCCGGGCGATCTTTACATCGTCACGGAAGTGGAGCCGCATCCGGTGTTTGAGCGCAAGGGCGACAACTTTTACGTCAAGCTGCCCGTCACCATCACCGAGGCCGCGCTGGGCGCCAAGGTGGAGGTGCCCACCATCGACGGCTTGAGCACCATCAAGATTCCTCCCGGCACCCAAAGCGGGCAGAAACTGCGCTTGCGGGGAAAGGGCGCGCCCTCCCTGCGCGATTCCTCGGGAGAAGTGCGCGGCGACGAATTCGTGGAAGTCCAGGTGATGGTGCCTCACGTCGCCGACGAACGCACCAAGGAAATTCTGCGCGAACTCGCCCGCCTGAACCCCGACGACCCCCGCCACGATTTGAAAGCGGCGGGCAGCAGGCCGTAGGCGGGGAGCAATTACGAATTAAGAATTAGGATTTGTGAATTCGGAATTGTCAATTTGGAATTGTGAATTCGGAATTCGGAATTATGAATGCCGAATTGGATTTTTCCGCCTTGAATTTTGAATGCTGAATTCCGAAAGCTGACCGCTGATAGCTGAAGGCTGTTAGCTTTTGACCGACAACTGACGACTGATAACTGACAACTTCTCCCATGGCCAAACGTGGCAGAAAAACTCGCGGCAAGGCTGGCTACATGATTTCGGCCGTCGCCGAGATGTACAACATCCATCCCCAGACGCTGCGCATGTATGAGCGTGAGGGCCTGCTGATCCCTTCCCGCTCCAACGGCAACACCCGCCTTTACACCCCCGAGGATTTGGAGCAGCTTGAAACCATTCTGAACCTCACGCGCGACCTCGGAGTAAACCTGGCCGGCATCGAAATCATCCTGAATATGCGCCGCCGCATGCGCGTCATGCAGGAAGAGATGCAGGCCTTTGTGGACCACGTGCAGAAGGAATTTTTCGAGCGCTCGGAACAGGACCGCGAAGGAGCGCAGAACGCCCTGGTGCGCGTCAACCCCCTGCAAATCGTGCGCGCGAAGAGTAAAGTTTAAAGGGTGAAGGATGAAGGGTGAAGGATGAATGGTAAAGGGTAAAAGCTAAAGGATGAAGCCAGCCCCAGGAAGCGTAGCAGACCCCCGCCATTGTGGTGTGCGGCTCTACCCAAGAATTCCTCACCATTCCCGCCATGATGCGTCTGTATTGTGACCTTTGCCAGTGTAGCTCTTCCTGTGACTTGGGCCCGAAATGGGCCTGCAGGCGTCAGCTTCGTGGTTATTACAAGGGAAGAACCGCGGACCCCAAGAGCGGGGGTCCGCGCAACACCCTCATACCTTTCAGCCTTTACCCTTTAGACTTTATCCTTTAACCTTTACCCTTTAAACTTTCCCCTTTATCCTTTCCCCTTTACACTTTACACTTCTTGACCATGGCCCAAAAAGATTGCCCGCTATGTGATGGAACGGGATGGAAGCCGGTGGAGGTGGACGGCGTCCGGCGCGTCGCGCCGTGCGATTGCCTGGATGTGGAGCGCTCCGCCCTGCTGCTGAAGGACGCGCGCATCCCGCCCCGTTATGAGCACTGCGAGCTGGAGAATTTTGCCGTGCGCAAGATCCCGGGAACTGACCTGGAGAACCCCAGTTTGCGGGCGGCGAAATTTACCGCGACAAAATTTGTGGAGGAGTATCCCACCAGTTTTGGCCTGCTTTTTGTGGGTCCCACGGGGGTGGGGAAAACCCACCTGGCCGTGGCGGTGATCCGGGAGCTGATGCTGCGCAAAGGGGTGGAATGCCTCTTCTATGATTTCCACGATTTGCTCAAGACCATCCGTGACAGCTACAATCCCGGAACCCAAAACACTGAGATCGGCATCCTCCAGCCCGTCCTGGACGCGGAGGTGCTGTTGCTCGACGAGCTGGCGGGCTCCAACCCCAGTGACTGGGTGAAAGAGACCCTGCATCACATTATTAACTTACGTTATAACTACAAGAAGGTGACCATCATCACTACCACCCTGCTGTCGCGCGATGCGGGCGGGCGGCGCGGGGTTCGCCAGCCTTCCGGTGAGGACATCCCTGATCTGGATTACACTCTGAACCAGTTGGGGGTCACGCTGCGGTCGCGGCTGTACGAAATGTGCAAGCTGGTGGAAATCAACTCCGACGACTTCCGCAAGGCCGTTAAACAACCGGGCAACAAGTTTCGCGTGGAGTGAGGGTGCGTAAATCCCCTTGGATTTCAGCCACGGAGTGGCGTTGTCCTTTAGCCCACGGCGAGCCAGCCGTGGGAGCGCGTGCAGCTCAAAGTAATTGTTGAGCCCCGTAAGGGCGGCATCGGTCAGCGTTTTGACCTAATGCCGCCCCTTCCAGGGCTGGAGTAATATTTAAGCGGTGCGTTTCTCCACGGCTGGCTCGCCGTGGGCTAAATGACCGCCACCCGCTCCGCGGGCTTTCATCGGAGCCGAATGAATTTGATAAGGACATTGGGATTGATAGACCATCCGCCGGTCGTAAAGACGTTGCTGCTGGTATTTGCACTGCTCGGGTTCTGCATTCTTTCCCACCCCCCATCCATCCTTTTTTCCGCCCCCGGGCACGCCGCCAGGAAGCCGACCGTTCAGGATCGCGACTGGCCGGTGTACGGCGGAGGGCCGGAGGATACCCGCTATTCGCCCCTCGCCCAGATCAATCGTCAAAACGTCAAGGATCTCCGGGTGGCCTGGAGCTACGACACGGGAGAAGCCGGCGGCTTGCAGACCAACCCCCTGATTGTGGACGGAGTGCTTTACGCCTTCACGCCCACCCAGAAGGTGTTTGCGCTCGATGCCGCCACGGGCAAGCTCCTGTGGAAGTTTGATTCGGGGATTGTCGGTCACCAGCCGGACCGTGGTATGGCCACGTGGACCGACGGGAAGCACCGGCGCCTGCTGGCCGGCGTCATGAACTATGTTTATGCCCTCGATGCGAACACCGGAAAGCCCGTTACCACATTTGGAGAGGGTGGGCGCATCGACCTGCGCGAGAATCTGGGCCGTGACCCCCAGTCCGTAGTCTTCGCCATGACCAGCCCGGGAGTTGTTTACAAGGACCTGCTGATCGTGGGCGGGCGCGAGCCGGAGTCCCTGCCCTGCGCTCCCGGCGATATTCGCGCCTACGATGTCGAAACCGGCAAGCTGCGCTGGACCTTCCATACCATCCCCCGCCCCGGTGAGTTTGGCTACGAGACCTGGCCGCCGGAGGCGTGGAAGTATAGTGGGGCCGCCAACAATTGGGGCGGCATGGCCGTGGATGCCGCGCGCGGCATCGTCTACGTTCCCACCGGCTCGGCCTCGTCGGATTTCTACGGTGCGGACCGCGTCGGCGACGACCTTTTTGCCAATTGCCTGATCGCTCTCGACGCGAGCACCGGCAAAAGAATCTGGCATTTCCAGGGGGTCAGGCACGATCTTTGGGACCGCGACTTCCCCGCCCCGCCCGTGCTCATTACAGTGGATCGGGAGGGCAAAAAAGTGGACGCGGTCGCCGAAACCTCCAAACAGGGATATGTTTTCCTGTTCAATCGCGCCACCGGCGAGCCGCTTTTTCCCATTGAATACCGGCCCTTTCCTCCCAGCGATGTGCCGGGAGAGGCTGCCGCCCCCACCCAGCCGATTCCCACCAAGCCCGCTCCCTACGCGCGCCAACTCCTGACCGAAGATATGGTCACCAATCGAACTCCAGAAGTGCACGCGTGGGCCCTCGAACGGTTCCGGAAATTTCGCAGTGAAGGCCAATTCGTCCCCTTCTCGGTGGGCAAGGACACGGTGGTTTTTCCGGGCTACGACGGCGGCGCCGAATGGGGCGGCCCGGCGGTGGACCCTGAAACCAAAATCCTCTACGTCAACTCCAACGACGTGGTCATGACCGGGTCCGTGGAGGAAAATACCAGCAATGATCCCACCGGGCAGCACGTTTACCGGAGCCAGTGCGCCCTCTGCCACCACGACGATCGGGGCGGGTCGCCCCCGGATTTCCCCTCTCTCCAGGGAATCGGTTCCCGCCTGACCCAGAAGCAAATTACCGACATCATCCGGCAGGGCCGTGGGCGGATGCCCGCCTTCACCAATCTCTCCGATCGGTACATGACCGCGCTCGTGAACTTTCTGGTGGGGATTGAGGATAAGCAGGAATTGAAGAGCGAGGGAGAAGCGCCTCCCGCCAAATACCGCTTTGGGGGATACGGAAAGTTTCTCGACCCCGATGGGTACCCCGCCGTGGTGCCTCCCTGGGGCACTCTCAATGCCATCAACCTTGACACCGGCGAGTACGTGTGGAAAATTCCCTTCGGAGAATACCCCGCGCTGGTTGCGCAGGGCATGAGAAATACCGGCACCGAGAATTATGGCGGTCCGGTAGTGACGGCGGGAGGACTGCTCTTTATCGGCGCCACCAACTTTGACAGGAAATTCCATGCCTATGACAAGGCGACGGGCAAGTTGCTGTGGGAAACCACCCTCCCCTTCGCCGGCAATGCCACGCCCGCCACATACGAAATCAAAGGCCACCAATATGTGGTGATCGCGGCGGGGGGCGGCAAGGATTTGACGTCCCCGTCGGGAGGAGTGTACGTGGCCTATACGTTGCCATAGCGCTCAGGAGGGCGCCTGGAAGGAAGGTTGCCAGTTGCAAGGCATGAAGACCACCTGCAATTGCTTTGCCGGTCAAGAGCGCCCGAGGTCGCATTGACTTCGGTTTGCGCGGGGGGTAGAATTACGACTTTCCTGTTCCTGTTGGTCCGCGTCGGGTATTAGGAGGGAGGCACGTTGATGTCGTTGGAAGATGATGGCAGCTCACAGGAGGTTGGAGCCAGTCCTGAACAGCCTGTAGAAGTCAGTGCAACGAACGCGGGTAACACCGAAAGCAGTGATATGTCGAAACTCCTTGCCGACTCGGAGACCATTGCGGGTGCTCCGCTGGTCGCGGGCGAGGTGATGCAGGGTGAGGTCGTCAAGGTAGCCGAGGGCGAGGTGGTCATCAGCCTCGGCTTGAAAACAGAAGCCACCATCCCCGTATCCGAATTCCAGAACAATGAAGGTCAGGTCAACGTCGCCGTGGGCGACCGGGTGGACATTTGGATTGAGGAGTACAATGAAGAGACGGGACGGGTGAAAATTTCCCACCAGAAGGCGGCGCAACGCCGGGTCTGGGAAAAAATTGAGAAGGCCTTCCAGGATCAAACCAACGTCACCGGCAAAGTGATCGACCGCATCAAGGGCGGCTTGACCGTGGATGTGGGAGTGCCGGCTTTTCTCCCCGCCTCGCACGCCGATGTGCGGGCGCACGGGAACGTGGATGAGTTGAAGGGCCAGGAGATTACCTGCAAGATTATCAAGATCAACCGCAAGCGCAACAACGTGGTGATCAGCCGCAAGTTGGCCCTGGAAGAGGAACTGAATCGTCGCAAAGCCGAACTCTCGGCGCGCCTGGTGGAAGGCGCCGAGGTGGTGGGCACCGTCAAAAACCTCGCGGATTACGGCGTCTTCGTGGACCTGGGCGGTCTGGACGGGCTCTTGCATATTACCGACCTCGCCTGGGGGCGCGTTTCGACCCCCTCGGAAGTCGTTCAGGTTGGCCAGGAAATTCGCGTCAAAGTTCTGAAGCACGATGTGGAAAAAGGGCGCGTCTCACTCGGACTGAAGCAGCTTACCCCGGACCCCTGGGAAATGGTGCCCCGCACTTATCAGGCAGGTGAACATTACACCGGCCGGGTGGTGAGCCTGGCGGACTATGGAGCTTTCGTCGAGCTCGAGCCCGGAGTGGAGGGGCTCATCCACATTTCGGAAATGAGCTGGAGCAAGCGCCTGCGCCATCCCTCCAAGATCCTCAAGGTCGATGACCGCGCGGACGTGGGGGTGCTGGATGTGGACATGGCCAAGCGCCGCATCTCCCTCAGCCTGAAGGCCAGCTTGCCGGACCCCTGGACCACGATCGGCGAGAAGTATGCCGAGGGAGCGGTCGTGGAGGGCCGGGTGCGGAACCTCACGGATTTCGGCGCCTTTGTGGAAATCGAAGACGGCGTCGATGGCCTCATCCATCTGTCCAACATGTCCTGGAACCGCAATATCAAGCACCCCTCCGAGATGTTGAAGAAGGGGCAAAAGGTTAGCGCCATCGTTTTGGCCCTGGACCCCGCCAATCGGCGGCTGGCTCTGGGACTGAAACAATTGGAACAGGACCCCTGGGAGAGTTACTTCGCCAAAATCCATGTGGGCGATAGGGTCCATGGCAAAGTCTCCCGGCAGGTTTCCTTCGGAGTGTTCGTGGAGTTGCAGGAAGGAATTGAAGGCCTCTGCCACGTGTCGGAAATGGGACAAGAGAAGGCAGGGGGCGAAAGTCCCAGGATGGAAGTGGGAAGCGAGCACGAATTTCGCATCATTCGCCTGCATGCCGGAGACCGGAAAATTGCCTTGAGCATGAAAGAACCGGCGCCCCCTCCGCCTCCTCCTGAGCCGGTGGCGCCCAAGGCCAAGGAACCCGAAAGACTGTCGACCATGGCGGAAGCCTTATCGTCCGCCGGCATCACCTTTACGAACTGACCCGTGCTGCCCATGAATTAGACGGCGCGCGCCAGGCGAGTTTTGATATAATCCCGCAATACGGAATTGCGGCTTACCCGCGAAGCAAACTGCGCGAATCGAGCGGCAGTTCTATAATCAGGAGCAGGCGTACAAAATTCCAGGAAACCTTGCAGCAGGAGATCATTATGACGAAAGCCGAACTGATCGAAGATGTTTCGCGGGTGGTAGAGATGAGCCGCAAGGACTCCGAGATCATCGTCGAGACCATTTTTGACAGCATTGTGAAATCGCTCAAGGCGGGCGACAAGATTGAGATCCGCGGGTTTGGAAGTTTCCGCACGCGTCAACGCAAGCCCCGCATCGGGCGCAACCCCAAGACCGGTACGCGCGTGGACGTGCCGGCCAAGAAGATTCCCTACTTTAAACCCAGCAAGGAATTGAAAGACCTGGTCAACACATCCCAGCCCGCGGAGACCCCTGCGGCTCCACCGGCTGCCCCGCCCGCGGCCCCCAATCCGGCGACTCCCTAGGAGTCCCTGCCGCCCTCGTGGGGCCTTCGGAAATTATGGATTATTTGTGGAGTCCCTGGAGATATCGATACGTCAGCCAGGCCGGTAAGGGTGAAGGCTGCCCCTTCTGTCAGAAGGTGGCGCTGGACCCCGCCCACGACCGCGAAAATCTGGTGCTCCATCGCGGGCGTGACAACTTCATCCTCCTCAATCTCTATCCTTACACCACCGGCCACGTGCTGGTCACCCCTTACGCCCACGTCGCCGACCTCGACGAGGTTCCGCCGGAAACCCTGGTGGAGATGATGCAGCTTGCGCAGCGGCTCCAGGCCGCATTACACGCAAGCTATCATCCCGAAGGATATAATCTGGGGATGAATTTAGGGAAATGTGCGGGGGCGGGCGTGGCCGATCACCTGCACCTTCACCTGCTGCCGCGCTGGACCGGGGATTCAAACTTCATGACCGTGGTGGGGGAAGCGCGCGTCCAGCCGGAAGACCTTTTGGCCACCTACGACAGACTCGCTGCTTTCTTTCCGCGCACCTCATAAACAATAACCAAATTCTCCCTCTGATCGGGGATTACTCCCAGCCCCGTGCGGTTGGCGGCGCTGGACAAGAAAGAACCGGGATTGCCGAGGGCTTTCTAACGGGAAGCTTTGTCCGGAGGAAGAGGAAGCGGCGGATTCTTGTCGCTGACGTCGAGGGTCGCCGCCACACCAAAGTCCGGCTTCTCCTCGGACAAGGCATTGCAGGCTTGCCCCTGACGCAGCGGCCGGGCCACCAGCTTGATGCGCAGTTCCCCCTGATGGGTGATTTCGTCGGGGAGCACCAGTTCCAATTGCACCGGCTCGCCGGCGTTGATCGGCCTGGGAACAAGGAAGTAGATTCCGGCCCGGGAAATATTCTTGGCAACCCCGTCAACCTCATGCCACTTGCCGTCCTGATCACGCCACGTGACCTTCAGCGGCAACTCCACATTGTACCGGCGGTCGGCCCGGCGCTCGCTGTCCCTAATCAGCACGGGATGTTCAATGGAGCCGCGGGGAATTGAGATGACCATGCCTTCGTTGGCGCCCCACGTGTTCGGAAACTCCTTCCGGGCCTTCATCACCAGCCCGTCAACATGGTCATCATTGCTGTCCGGATCGTGATGAAAAAGGATCAGCGTCTTCACGTTGCACTCCCGCGCAATGCGCACCCCTTCCCGCCAGGAACTGTGTCCCCACCCCTTCTTATCTCCCGCCAATTCTTCCGGGGTATATTGCGCGTCGTACACGATGACGTCGGCGTCCCGGGCCAAATCCCGGAGGTTTTGATCGTGGAGCGGCGACCCCGGTTCGTTGTCGGTGGCCAGAACGAAGGCCCCGCCATCGGCTTCAATTCTGTACCCCACACACCCCTGGGGGTGGTTCAGGGAAGCAAACCGCAGAGTCGCTCCGTTCAAGATCACCGGTTTGCCATTCAGGTTGGAAAAGTGGCGCTCAGACGCCATCACCCCCATATTCACGGGAAAGTAAGGATTGGCCATCTGCCCTTCGATGGTGTCTTTCAGGTCGGAACCCGTGCGCAGCACCGAGTGGAACATGAACTTGTTGCCCCGCCTGTAAAAAGGGGTGAAAAAAGGTATCCCCTGGATGTGGTCCCAATGAAAATGGGTAAGAAAGAGCGAAGCCTGGATGGGCTGGTCGCCAAATTCGCTCTGCAAGCTCTTGCCCAGTCCGCGCAACCCACTTCCGCAATCCAGGATGATGAGACTGTTGTCGGCTAGACGGACCTCAAGGCAGGTGGTGTTGCCGCCATAGCGGGAGTTGCGTGGCTCCGGCGTGGGTGTGGAACCCCGCACGCCCCAAAATCGGATTTGCATTCAGCACCACCGCGCTCTACAAGAGTCATCACCCTGCTCGGGGCAAGGCAACATGTCAATGGGCGAGTACCCGCCGCTTTTAATGGCTGTTAAAGAAAAGCCTCAGATTAGAACACCCTAGTCAGCCTACCAAAACCTCCCATGGATGTCCACTGCTTTGGGGGTCGCAGGCGTTGGCGCTCGCGGAGATGAGGGCGTCAAGCCACCCGCCTTGACCCGGGCTTTCTCCCCCCGCTAGAATTCCTTCTTACCGGTGGGATTATGCATCTTCGCTATACCATGCCATTCGCAGCGGACGCCGATACGGACGGCTTCCTGGAAGGGCTCCCCTCCTGCCCCGCGGTTTTTGCCTTGTTTCCCGCTCCCCGCGAAGGCGTTCCCTCCGCGCCCTATCTGGGCCGCACGCGCGATTTACGCCGCCGCCTGACGCGCTTGCTATCCCCCCGCCGGCAAAGTTCCAAGATGTTGAACCTCCGCGAACTCGCCGCGCGGATTGAATATGAGCCCGTGGGTTCACCTTTTGAGGGCGCCTGGCAGCTCTACCACCTGAACCGCCATTACTTTTCACGCCAGTATCGCGGTCGCCTTCGCCTGAAGCCCCCGGCGCTGTTGAAACTGAAAATGCAGAACCGTTTCCCCCGCTGCTACCCGACCCGGCGCATGGTGAATGACGGGTCGTTCTATTATGGCCCTTACCCTTCCATGGCCGCGGCCGAGCGTTTTGCCGGCGAGTTTCTGGACTTTTTCAAAATCCGCCGCTGTGTGGAAGAGCTCAATCCCGACCCTTCCCATCCTGGGTGCATTTACTCGCAGTTGCGCATGTGCCTGGCGCCCTGCTTTGCCGGGTGCACGGATGGTGAGTATCAAGGAGAAGTCCAGCGGGTGGTGGAATTCCTGGATTCCCAAGGGAAGTCTCTGCTGGGCTCGCTTGAAGCGGAGCGCGCCCGAGCTTCCGAGTCGCTCGAATTCGAGCAGGCGTCCAAGATCCACCAGCGGATCGAAAAACTCAACGAGGTGCTGCGCCAAAGGGCGGACCTGGCGAGAAATCTTCGCGATCTCCACGCCGTCATGGTGTTGCCGGGGGCCGAAGCGAAAGCGGTGGTCTTCTTCCGCGTCATCTGCGGGGAGATTCACGGCCCTGCCGGCCTTTCGCTCGATGAAAACGCGCCCAATCCCATTCCGCTCGACCGCCAGCTCCACGACTTAATGGAAGCGCTCAGCGGAGGAGAGAAACGGAAGGCCCCCTCCGCCCTGCCGCAGTGGGAGCACCTCAGCCTGCTCGCGCGGTGGTATTACAGCAGCTTCCGCGAGGGTGAACTGGTAATGCTGAACCCGGATCAGGCGATCCCGCACAGCCGCCTGATTCGCATCTGCCGCAAAGTTCTCGCGAATGATGGCGGCGTCGCCTCATGATTTGAGGAGGTAGCGCCGACCTGGTGGGCGGCGCTGCAGCGCCGTGCCATGGCCGTCCCGGCCATGCCCGAGCAAGGGCGGGACGCCCGTGGCACACATGAGCTGACTCATGGTCAGCGCTCCGATTTAACTCATCCTCAATTCAGCAGAATTCTAAAAACATAGGCATAATCGCCGGGCTTCTGTGTCGGCAGCTTGATTTTGAGGCCCTCGGCGTCGTGCTTCCAGGTGATTTGCTCGTCGCTCCCCAGCAATGAAAGATTTGAAATCTCGCCCTGGGCAAGCAACCGGTCATTGGTGTTGAGCGACTTGATGAGCAACTCCCCCTTGTCCTGGGGCCAGCCCCAGGCGACTGCGTAGAGCGTCTTCCAGCGGCTGGTGAAGCGGAAGTCTCCTGCCGTAAAATCCGGTGTCTTGGTTTCGCCCCCCTCACCGGATGTGACCACGGTGGGGCCCTCGCCATAGATCTTCCAGGGGCGGGTGCCATAGATGGCTTCCCCATTGACTCGCAGCCACTCGCCGATGGCGAGCAGGCGCTCGACGGTGGGCTCCGGCATCACCCCCTCGGAGGAGGGATCGATATCGAGCAGCAGCGCACCGTTCTTGCTGACGATGTCCACCAATTCGCCGATCAGGCGGTGGGTTGATTTGTAATCCGGTTTCTGCACGTAGGCCCACGACTTCCAATCGATGACGTCATCGATCAGCCACGGGCGGGGAGAGATTCCCGGAAATCTGCCGCCCTCCAGGTCGAGAATCGCCACGTCGGCGGGCAGCGCGTCCTGCTTATAGGAAAGGCTGACTTCCTGATTCCGCCCTTCAGCCTGATTGTAATAATAGGCCAACAGACCGGCCCGGCGGCGCTCGTCAATAATTTCCAGCCGGCTGTCAAAATAGATGTGGTCCGGGTGATACTTGTCGATCACTTCTTTAACCTTGGCTTCCCAAATGTCCTGAAACGACTCCGGCGGCGGCAGCATCGGGTGCGTCCGGTAACCGTGATAGTTGAATGGACTGCCCGGCGCGGGAGGTCCATACAATCCCGAGTACCTGGGGTCGGAAGCATCGAGGGTTTTGTCCACCGTGGGGTACCATCCCCAAAGCCATTGGTGATGAAAAGTTGAGAGGAACTTCAACCCTTCATTGCGGATTGCCCTGCTCAATTCGCCCACCACATCGCGGCGGGGGCCCATGCGCGCCGCGTTCCATTCATTCACCTGGGAGTCCCACAGCGAAAAGCCGTCCGCGTGCTCGGTAACCGGCCCTGCGAATCGGGCGCCCGCCTTGCGAAACAGCAGCGCCCATTCTTCCGGATTGAATTTTTCCCCGCGAAACATGGGGATGAAATCTTTGTAGCCGAACTTGGCAGGCGGCCCGTAGACAAGCTTGTGATATTGGTTGGCGGGTTTACCCTCAATGTACATGTTGCGCGAGTACCACTCCGAGTCAAAGGCGGGGACGGTGTAAATCCCCCAGTGGAAAAAGATTCCGAACTTGGCGTCAGCAAACCAGCCCGGAACCGCGTGCTTGGCCAGGGAATCCCATGTGGGTTCGTAGGCAGGGCGCGCCGGCAGGAATCGGGCGCTGCCCAGCGCCGCCGCCCCCAATGTTGCTGTTTGCAGAAAGGTTCGACGAGTGCAATTTGTTTTCATGGGCACGTATTCTCTCCGATTGGATGGAATAAAATCAATCTTTGACTTTGGGGTTCCCCTCCTCCTACAATCCAGCCCGAGTCTCGGCCCGAAGCCGGCGGAAGAAAAACTTCCTTGGCGGGTGGGATGTCTTCAACTATTGAGTTTTGCAGAATATATTGACAAAGCCCCCCACACCCGGCGCTGCACCCCACCCTCTCCCCCCCAGGGGGCGAGGGCGTACACTCAATCTAACTCTCCCCTCGGTCGCCGCGGCGACAGAGGGGCGGGGGTGAGGGGGTCTTTGTCACTCAATTTTGCAACAATCAATAAGAACCCGGAGGGGAAGGCACGAATGCGCAGGTCAACCGTCACAAATTTATTCGCCGTAATCATCTTCATAACTTTTGCTGCCCAGGCCAGGGGGCAGGTGCGCGGGGAAATTCAAGTCGATACTGATACTCAACTGCACAGGATAAATCCCGGCATTTACGGACAATTTATTGAGCATTATTGCCGGGTGGTTGAGCACGGCCTGTGGGCTGAACTCCTGGAGAACCGGAAATTCTACCCGTTTGAGGCGATCGGGCAGATGAACCTCGCGGTACCGTGGACGGGCGATCCGAATGACAAGGAATCCAGCTACGCCCTCGATCGCGCCATTTCTGTGGATGGAATTTCCTCACAACGCATCATCCTCACGGGCGAGGCCCCGCATTGGCGCGGCATTCGGCAGGACGGATTCGATGTGGTGGGCGGAAGGGAATACGTCGGGCACGTCTGGATCAAATCGACGGCGGCGAATCAGTCAGCCGCCTTTGCGCTGGAAACGCCGGAGGGCACACCCTTGGCGCGCGCGGAAGTCACCCTGACACCCGGGGACTGGAAAAGGTACGATTTCGAATTGACGCCCGCCGGCGGCCTTCATCCCGCGGTCTTCCGCATCATGTTCAATCACGCCGGAGTCGTATGGATTGGCGCCGCCTCTCTGATGCCGGCCGACAACATCGACGGCATCCGGAAGGACGTGGTGGAGTTGGCCAGAACCATGGCGGTTCCCCTGGTGCGGTGGCCGGGAGGCGGATTTACGGACACGTACGATTGGCGGATCGGCCTGGGGCCGCGCGACCAGCGCCCGCCTCATCCCCTGGGAATTTATGCCAACGAGGACGGCTATGATTCCCGCGTCGATCCCAGCGATTTTGGGATTGATGAATTCATCCACTTTTGTCGTTTGATCGGCGCTGAACCGTACCTCACGGCGAACTTTGGCTCGGGGAGCCCCGAACAGGCCCGTGAGTTTGTGGAGTACTGCAACGGCCCCGTAAGTTCAGAATGGGGCGGGCGCCGCGATGCGAACGGACACCCCGAACCTTACAACGTGAAGACCTGGGGCGTCGGCAATGAAACGTGGTTGGGCATTGAGCCCGGCCACTCCACGCCGGAAGGGTATGCCGCATACTTCAACGATTTTGCCGACGCCATGCGCAAGGCCGATCCGGGAATAAAAATTGTCGCCGTGGGCGATACCCTGGGCGCCGAGGGCAATTGGAATGAGACCGTGGCCAAAATCAGCGGAGATCGCGCCGACTATCTCTCCCTGCACTATTATTTTGCCCTCGGTTTCCTGTCGCAGTTCGATGCGGATCATCCCGTGGATTTCTACCGCTCCTTGCAGGCTGCGCCCGTCTATGTTGAGCAGGCTTTGCGTGAGACGCTGGCCAAAATTGACGCCGCAACCTCGGGTTCAAGGAAGCTGCAAATTGCTCTGGACGAATGGAATGACGCCAATTTTGGTCCCACCCCACGCACCCCGCCACGGGAATTTTCCATTGCCCGGCTGGTGCAGGGGCTGATCAAATATGCCGACTTCAATCAGCCGGAAAGCGACGCGGTGTTTGAAGCGCGCATGTTCCACGCCTTTATGCGCGTGGGCGACCGCGTTCCCTTTGCGTGCCGCACCCATATCGTCAACAGCACCGGAGCCATCCGCGCCAGCAGCACGGAGGCCTACGTAACGGCTTCGGGCACCGCCCTGCAACTCTACGGCCCGCACTCCGGGACCAGGCTGCTCAAGTTGGAACAGAAATCGCCCACCTACGATGTTCCCGCCTACAATTGGAGAAACATTCCGTACCTCGATGCCTGCGCCACCCTTTCCGACGATGGCCACAAGCTCTACGTGCATCTCATCAACGTGGAAGAAGCCCATCCGATGAGCGTGCAGATTGCGATTACCGGGCATAGCATTGAACCCATCGGCGACATTTGGCAGATCGCCGCGGAGAGTTTTCTGACCCTGAATAATTTCGGGGTCTCTCCCGTAAAGGTTCGCCACCAGCAGCTCACTGGACTGAGCGGGACTTTCGTGTACCAACTACCTCCCCATTCTGCAACAACGCTGGAATTGATTCTCAAGTAGGGCGCACGAGGAACAACATGCGGCGACGCGATTTTTTGAAACTCACAGGACTGGCCGCTGGAGCAGGGGCCGCGCCGCAGGCCGCCTTAGAGGCCTCAACAGGTCTTACCAATGAGCAGTCATGGGCCGCCGTTTCCGCTGATTACGGGTTACTGGAATGCGCGGAGGCAACAATCCTCGCGGCATTGTCCAGATCCCGCAATGGCATTCTGAGCTGCACGGTGAACGATCAGACCCACTGTTGTGATGCGGGGTTCAGGTGGGGTACGGACGACGCGATCAACGATTTGTATTTTGGTTTGCATGGCGGTCTCTTTACCGGCGGCGCAGATCAACACGCGGTTTTTCGCAAGGAACTGAGAAAGTTCGCCCGCTTCGTCAAGACCTCTCCCGATCATCCGCCCGTTCCCTGGTCAGTTACCGCTGACGGCCTTCGTCCGAAGTTTAACAAAGACCCGGGATGTGACCTGGACCGCTCTGCGGAATTTGTTCTTCAGGTGGTCCGCACCTACGAGGTAACCGGTGACCGCCAGTTCGCCTTCGACCTCTACCCGCAATGCCGGGAAGTTGTGGATTATCTCGCCGCGCGGGACCTGGATGGCGACCTTCTGCCGGAGGGGCGGACGCAGCTTTTTCCAGGGCCCATCGGTCCCGGAGGGGAAGCAGGCTCCAGCATCACCTACATTGGAGATACCGTCGCCAATGCCTGGAAGGATTTTGGCGCCACCCTGTTCTATTACGAGGCCCTTCGGCGGCTGGCAGTACTAGAAAAAATTATCGGCAAGAATCCGGATGCAATCGATCATTTGGAACAAGCCGGGCGCGTGCGGGACGCGGCGCAAAAGATCCTGTGGAACGGCCACGCTAACGGGTTTCTTGCCTGGGTCGAAAAGGATGGAACCCCGCACGATGACTGGATAACCGGCAATAATCTGCATGCTGTGGCCTGCGGACTCGCCAGCCGCGAACAGAGCGCGAAAATTCTCCGGAAGCTTGCGGAGCATCGTGCCGAGATCGAGGAAATCATTCCCTGCCGGGTGCGGATTGGAACATTTGAGCAAAGACTTTGCTCGAATGGACCGGAGTATTATTGGAATGGGGGAATTTGGACCCTCGTTGCCGCCCCGGACATGCGCGCGCGCGCCCAGATGGGCGATGTGACCGGCGCTTTGCACGTTGCCAAGTTGCTGGCCACCCACCCCAAAGTGACGGACGTGGGATTCTACGAGGCTTATGATGGGACGACCGCCGAGCCCAACAATTGCCGCGGCCTGCTGATGAACAATGGTGGCTTCATCTGGGGGTTTTTTGAAGCCGTTATGGGCATCGAAGTCGAAGGTGATGAGTTGCGCTTCCGCGCCTCGGTTCCCAAACCGATCACCCCCGCCCGGGCGCGCCTGCATTACCGTGGCGCGGATCTTGAAATTCATTGGCTCAGCGGCAAAGAACCGGGCGCGCGCCTGGATGGAAGGGACCTGGAACGCAGTGATAAAGGCTTCTATCGGCTCAACCTCTTCCCCGAGCCGAAACGAACGTATCACCTGGAAATCGTGACTGAGGATATCCCCGATGAAAGACCCATCGCGTAGTTTTCCCCAATCATCACGCCGCAGTTTTCTGAAGACGGGTGCCGCCGCCAGCTTGTGGACGACCTCTCCAGCGTCTGGCATTGCCCCTGTTCAGGATGTGCTGGAAGCGCGGCCGGTGCAGCCGCCCTCGCCCTCCTGGATTCGGGACTTGATCGTTTATGAGATCGCCACGAAAGGGTTCACCTCGCCCCAAGGCCCGGAATCAGGCACCTTTAACAGCCTCAAGACAAAGCTGCCTTATCTCGAAGAGCTAGGCATCACGGGCATCTGGCTGACCGGCCACTCCCTGGCGGACTCGCACTTTTTTTATAACATCTGGACCCAGTACGCGAACATCGAGCCTCAGAAACTCGATCCCTCGCTGGGTACCTCCGAGGAATTCAAAGCCCTCATTGCCGAAGCGCACCAACGTGGCATTCGTGTATTCCTCGACGTCCACGTGCATGGCATTTTGAGCTTCAGCCCGCTCATCAAGGAACATCCGCACTGGTTCCGCGGCGGCAGTTGGCATATGACCGACTACGACTGGGCGGGCGGGCACACCGACCTCGACGATTGGTGGGTCAAGGTCTGGACGAACTACGTCACAGAATTCGGCGTGGATGGCTTTCGCCTGGACTACCGCATCTTCCGGCCGGACCTGTGGGAGCGCATCCGCCAAAACGCCGCCGCCACGGGCCATGAGATTGTCATCTTCGAGGAAGACGATGCCGTCATCCCGGGCGTCACCGACTTCACCCAGCACGACCACACGATGCGCATCCCCCCGCCCAGCAGCCCGCATCCGCAACTAAATCCGCACCTGCTCAATGACCTCCCCGGATTTTACGATCGCATTTTTGGCAAGAAGGGATATTACCGGGTGGAGATCCAATATGCTGATGACGGGTCCAGAGAGAGCGGCGACACGAACGGGCAAGGGCCTCTGCGCGTTCGCCTGGTTGGTCTTACTTCCGACAAGGTTTGCCGCCGCATCAACGACGTCCACGCCGATGGCATCCCCGATATTCAGCTTACGGTTGAAAGTGTGGCTTTGAAACCCATCGAGAATATTCTGGTCACCGACGATATGGGGGGAAGCTGGCAACTGCAATGGGGAAAAGACCATAAGCTTCTGATCGTGGAAGGCGCACCCCGCACCATTCAGGTATTCGTGGCCACGCTTGCGCACGGCTGGCCGAGCATCATGCTGAGCTGCCACGATGAAGGGTGGGAAGGATTCCCCGCCGACGAGAGCCCCTATGTGGCCCAGGGCAGCCGCGCGCTTTTTGGTTACTCGTGCCTGTTCACGCCGATGATTCCCATCTTTTTCGCTGGCGAGGAATTCGACGCCACCTACCGGCCCATTCCTTGGCTTTCTCCCCACCTGTGGGGGGGCGGCGAACTCGGCACAGGCAAATGGCTCTATGGGACAATGCTGGATTGGGATGAACTCCAGCACCCTGACCATGCCAGCATGTTTGACGACGTAAAGCGGATGATCTCGGTGCGCCAGCAGGTGGCATCGCTGCTCGGATTACCGGCGGCGGAAATAGAGCCACAGATCATGGCCGTTCCCCACCATTGTGATATACCCGTCCCGGTTCCCTACTTGCGCTGGAACGAACAAGCCGCGATTTTGGTGGCTGCGAACCGAGATGCAGGCCGCGACACTCACTTGACAATGCAGATCCCTGTCAAAGAAATAGGCTGGGCAGGGCGTGCGCGTTACAAAGTCAGCAACCTGTGGCCCGCCGGTGAAAGCAAAATCTGCACCGAGCAGGATTTGGATAATTTTCCCTGCGCCGTCAAACGCGACAAGATACGCGAAGGTGGATTGCGGGTGTTCAAGATTGAGGCGAAAAGCTGAGTTTTCCCCCGCGGATTTGAATCCACGAGAATGATGTGCGTCAATCGACCTTCAATGCAATAAGCTACCCACTTCATGTTTCCAGCCACTGTCTTTAACGAGGAGGAGCACTCATGGATCGACGGACTTTTAACAAGATGATCGCGCTGGGGGGAATGCAAGCCACGTCGCGGAGCAAGGTGCAAGCCTTCGCCGCATCACCCGCTGCTTCCTCCCCCGAAATGCCCCAGTGGCCGTCCGAAACCTATCGCCGATTCGGGGTTGACACCCACGTTCCTGATTGGGACCCGCAACTCCTGGGGCAGTTCAACCCCTCAACATACGTCGGCAATATCGCCCGCGCCGGGTTCCAGTCCGTGGTGCAATACACCAATTCGCACGTGGGGCTTTGCCTTTGGAACACATCCGTCGGGCATAAGCACGCCAACATGCACGGGCGGGATTTCTTCGGTGAAGTCGTCGCGGAGGCCCGTCGCCATAACATCCATCCCCTCGCCTACATCAGCGTGATCTTTGATAATTGGAATTACGAACACCATCCCGACTGGCGCATCCTCTCCGCCGAGGGAAATAACGCGCGGGTGGACAGCCGTTACGGCATCGTGTGCCCGAACTCGCCCTATCGCGATTACGTGGTGGCGTGCGCCAGGGAAATCGTCAGCAACTACGACATCGATGGAATTTTCTTCGACATGACGTTCTGGCCCGAGGTCTGCTACTGCCACCATTGCACCGAGCGATTCCGGCGCGAGCAGAACGCCGAACTCCCCCGCATTGTCGATTGGAACGATCCCGTCTGGCGCGCTTTCCAGAAGGCCCGCCCCGCCTGGCTGCTGGAGTTTGCCGAGTTGGTGACGGGAACGGTGAAGAAGATTCGCCCCATCACCGTCAACCATCAATACTCAACGATCTTCTTTTCCTGGACAACGGGCGTTCCCCTGGAGTTGACGCAGGCCTGTGATTATGTGGGCGGCGATTTCTATGGCGGGCCGGCGCAGCAGTCGCTGGTCTGCAAGGCCTACAATGGGCTTTCCAAAACCCATCCCTTTGAATTTCACACTTCGCGCACGCGCATTTATAGCGATCATGTGACGATGAAGCCGCTCGATGAGATGCGCACGGAATCCTATGTGGCAACCCTCCACTCCGCCGCGCTGTTGCTGGTGGATTACATCAATGCGGATGGCACGCAGAATTCCGCAGTCTACGACGCGCTCAAACCACTGAACGAGCAAAGAGCGGTTTACGAACCCTTTCTGGGTGGCAACCTGCTCACCGACATCGCGGTTTACTACGACAAAAATTCCATGTATAACCCCGACGAGAATGGGGTTCACATCACCAAGATGCAGGCGGCGAACGATTGTCCGCACCGCGATGCCGTGGTTGGCGCGGCCCGCGTTCTGCGCCAGGGGCATCTTCCCTACGGCGTGATCACCAATGTCAATCTCGACCAGCTCAAGAACTATCGCGCCGTTATCCTTCCCAACGTTTTGGAATTGACCCCCGAGCAGGCGGAACAATTCCGCGCCTTCGTGGCGGCGGGGGGAGTTCTTTATGCCAGCGGGCCGTCTTCTCTAGACCGACGTCCCGGGCATGAGCGCCGTTTCCTGCTGGAAGACGTGCTGGGGATCAAGTACAAGGGAGTGGTGGGTTCGAAGAAAATCACCTACCTCACGCCCCGTGACGCGGAATTGAGCAAGGCAGTCTGGCCGCAGGACCATGTGAGTTTTACCGGAACCATGACGCAGGTGGAAGCATTGCCGGGGAGTGAAGTCCTGGCCACGATCACCACCGCTTTCGTTGACCCCGATCTGGGACGCGCCATTGGCAGCCACTTTGCCGCCATCCACAGCAATCCTCCGGCTCTCCAGCCCGGCACGGATCCGGCGGTGGTGGTGCACTCGTTTGGAAAAGGTAAATGCCTTTGGGTCGCCGCCCCCATGGAGTCCAAGGATGAAGCGGTAAACATCCGCCTGACGCAGCACCTGTTGCAACGCGTCTTCCCCGCGCCCTATCGATTTGAATTGGATGCTCACCCCGCGGTGGAAATGACCCTCTTTGACCAACCCCAGTCCCGCCGGCTGCTGGTGAGTCTGCTGAACATGCAAACGATGATGCCTCCCATTCCCGTCGGCGCCACCGTGCGTGTGCAAATTCCCTCGGGGCGAACGCCGGGCAAATTACTGCGTGTTCCTGACCTGAAGCCCGTTGCCTGGCAGAAGAAAGGACCCTACCTGGAGTTCAAGGTCGAACCCTTTGAGGTGTTCCACATGGCGATCCTGGAATACGTATAAGCGTAAAAGAGTTTGCTGGTTCTCGATTTGTGCGGCGCGGGAGGAGTGGCCGTAAGTTGACGGACGGGTGAGGGGCCAGTTTACCAATTTTGATTGTGGCTCCGCCGCTTTGCGTCACCCTTGTTTTGTCCAAATGACCGCCGCGGTGAAACCCTACGGCGTGGGCAAATAGTCAAACAAGTTCAACTGGGAGATTTGTGCGCCGGCCTGCACCAGGGCTTGTTGGGTGGTTTCCGCCTGGGTGAGGTTAGTAACCGCCGTCGCCATGTTGGCGTCCAGCGTAGTGCCCTCGGTTGTGGTCAATTGCGTTTGTTCCTGGGTCAGGAAGGTTTGAGCATTGTTCAAGCGATCCACGGCGTTTCCGTAGAAGGTCTGCTGGGTGCTCACATAGTTCAGCGCGTTCTGAACTTCCGTGACGGCGCCCGTGATGTTGCCATTGGTATTCAGCGCGGTGTAAAGGTCCTGGAGGGATTGAAAAACGCTGGTGGTGGCATTGCTGAACAACTGGCTGCCTGGCAGGCTGGTGGGCATTGCCTGTCCCTGGGAGATCTCCACGCTGTTGGAATCATCGTTTCCTTTGTAGTCCACGCCGGAAGCGGCGCTGGAATCGGCCACGTAGGGCTGCGTGGTGGTGGCCGTACCGGAAAAAAGATACTCGCCGTTATACGTGGTATTCGCCAGACCTAGGATTTCCTGCTGGATGCCCTGGACTTGTTGGGCAAGGGCTTGCTGGTTCTGGGTATTAACGGTTCCACTCGCCCCCTCCACCCCCAGAGTTTGCGCGGTCGTCAAAGCCTCCACAACCGAGCTGAGCGCCGAGTCCGCCACGTTCAAAGACCCCGTCAAGGTCGAGACATTTTGCAGGTACTGGGTGTCGGCGCTTGACTGCATGCGCAAGGTGACCAGGGTAGCCGCGGCAGCAGGGTCGTCGGACAGGGAGTTCAGCTTTTGCCCGGACGAAACCTCCGTCAAGGCTTGATCCTCCTGCTGCGCGTTCGTTTGCAGTCCATTGAGGATCACACTATACATGTCGGGATTGACGCGTATGCCCATTTTAGCTCGAAGGAATCATATTGATGGCCGTCTCGTTGAGTTCATCGACCGTGGAGATGACCCGCGCGGCGGCTTCGTAAGCTTGCTGGTAGCTGATTAAGCTGGTGGCTTCCTGGTCCAGGGAAACCCCGGAAATCGACTGCTGCTGGTTGGTAAGCTGTTGCAACACCAGCCCCACGGCTTCCTGCTCGGAGGTGGCGTTGGAAACGTCGTTGCCCACCTGGTCAATCAGGTTGGAATAATAGTCCCCCGCCGTCTGGCCGGAAACGATCGTGGCATTCTGGAGGTTGGCCAGGGCCGTGGCGTTGCCATTGTCTCCTGGCGTGCCGTCGGAACTGGCGGCGACCTGGTCAGGATTGGTAAGCGCCACGCTTATGGTGGCGGCGGCGCCGGCATTGGAGCCCGCAGTGGCAGGCGTAAAGGGCGTGAAGAAATCCGCACCCTTCGCGCCGTTCGCGCCATTCACTCCCGTCATGTCATAACCGGCGGTTTGTTGCGTGTTGACGGCCGAAATCACCCCGGCGGCCAGATTATCAAGGGAAGATTGAGCTGACGGAATCCCGTCATCGCGGGCGCTGATCAGGCCCGCGAGTTGGCCGCCGGAGATGGTGGAAGTGACGTCCGTTCCTTGGGAATACACGTCATTCATTCCTGTGGCGGTGTTGATTTGGGTGGTCAAGGCCTCACTCTGATTGCCGGCTACCAGGAGGGCCCCATTGCCGGTGGTCACATTCACGGTGCCGTCGCTGTTATAAACCACCGCCGTACCAACCAGGTTGGAGAGGTTGGTCAGGTCTTCGTTCAGTTGATCTTCAAGCGGGCCCGGGCTGTCCCCGGAATTGGTAACCTCCTGAATCTGCTGATTGAGGGCGGCCACCTGCGTGCTAAGCTGGTTGATTTGTTGAACCGTCTGCACCACGGACTGATCCAGCCCCTGCTGGATGGTGGAAAGATTCTGGCTGGTCTGGTTAAACGCGCCGGCCAGGTTTTGACCCGCCAGGATCACCGCCTGACGCTCGGCGGAACTGGTGGGATCGGTGGCAAGGGACTGGAAACTGTTGAAAAAATTGCTCAAATCAGTTTGCAGCCCGGTGCCCTGGGTCTCGTTGAAGAGGGCTTGCACCTGGTTCATCGAATCGACGTAGGAGCTCAGGCTGGATTGCTGGGAGGTTTCCTGGTCGATCCGCAGGTCCAGGATGTTGTCGCGCACGCTTTGCACACTCGCCATGGTCACGCCGGTGCCCACCATGGCATTCCCACTGAGCTGGGGAGGACTCTCCTCCAGCACCGGAACTTCCCGCGAATATCCGGGGGTGTTGGCGTTGGCGATGTTGTTGGCGGTCACCTCCAGAGCGGCCTGCTGGGTCAGCAGGGATTGGAGAGCGACCGACATGGTACCGAATAGGCTCGACATAAGCTATTTCCCCATGGAGGCGTAAGGCATCCCCTTCGAGCGCGTCACCGGGAGGGGGTACGTGCCGGAATAATGCGCGAGGAAATTCAGCAAAACGTTTACGGATCTTCGCGAACGGCGAAGCAATTCGGAATGGACGCGGCTGAGCCTGCGCACGTCCGCCTGGATGGCTTTCAGCCCGCCCAGCAGGAGGTGAAGCTGGCGCGCCGAGGCAGGGTCAAACTGCGCCTCCAATTGCCCCAGCGGGGAGGGAATTTCGCCCGTCGCCGCCAACCCCGTGAGCTTCCCTTTCAGGCCGCTCAGCTCCGTGTCCAGCATACGAATCTCCGTGCAGAGATTCTCTTGATGCGCGATGTGTTGATGCATGGCGCGCAAGTCAAGCGAGACGTAGGCCGAACGGCTTTCATCCAGGTCCGTGGCCAGCAGCCGCAGGGTAGCCAGACGCCGTTCCAGCAATTCCAGGTAACGTTGCACTTCGATTTTCATAATCAAGCCAGAAGGTCGAGTTGGTGGTCCAGTTCCGGTTCGGGTGGCGGCTCCGGTTCGGGATCCGGCGGCCGGGCAGGCGCCGGCGGAACTTTCTTCACCGCCTTCTTGCGGGCCATGAAACATTCATCCGGGGTTCGCTCTACCTTATCAAAAGTCCGCTGTGTGGGGGCCGGAGCCAAATCATCCATGACCCCTCCTAGGAATCGGGCGGTCGGGTCATCGGGTCACCGGTCGATGTGACGACCGACATGCCATGTTTCCGCAAAGCGCCAGTCTGTTCCCCCGCTCACTCGATTACCCGCTCACCCGATTACGTGATCTCCCGATCATCCCACGACTTTCCCCAGCAGGTCGGATCCTATGGCGTCGCCCAATTGCTGGTCGGAAACCTGGTAATTGCCACTGGCCACCGCCTGGCGAAGGGCGTCCACGCGGTCCTGCCGTACTTCCGGAACCTGGGAAAGACTGGCCTTCAACTGCTGAACCACTGCCCCGTTGGCAGACAGTTGCGCCTGATCCTGATCGGAGCTCACCGCGGCGGGGGTGGTCTGCTGGCCCGACGACCCGGAGCGCGTCACCTTCGACGGTTGCTGATTTTCGGATAGTGGAAGCGCGGCATCAATTCTCATAACCTGTCTCCTTAACCTACAACAGTCCTATCGACGGTTCCTGAGAAAACTTTAGCCTCGTGATGCGATTTTAATTTTCCCCGCCGGGGGGGACGGATCGGGCCACCGGGCCATTGAACGCCCCCGGGCGTCGAATCTTTTTCCTCGTCACTCCTCCCTCGGCCACCTTATCCCCAAGGGAAACCCGGGACAGACTGTCCTGGTTTTCCCCCGGTTTTCCCTCTTATGTCTGCCGCAATTCGACGGGTCGGAGTATTCCGCTCGGGTCGCATACATAAACCCCATTGTATGCGCCACCCGCGGAACCAATGGCGGCATCAAACCGCCTCTACCCCAAACGGAGACACGGCCTGGAGTTGCTCCCTGCCTCGACAGGAGACTTGAAGGGTGATAAAGTGCGCTCCTCTAAAGCGTCTTTTCTATACGTCCGCCGGCGCCAAATTATCCCCGGCGGAAGATGGAGCCTAAGTCTCGATGCTCATGGCCTGAAAGTGGCCGGGCGCCCTCATTAAAAAAATCGACGCGGTAAATCTCTCCTGACGGAAGGAATCGTGACATGGGTTCGGAGATGGCCGTCCTCGCTGTGGTTGCTTATGCAGTGGTGGTGGTGGCTTCAATCGTAGCCGCTGTCTTCTTTCTTCTCAGCCTGCAGCGCGCCCTGCGGCTTTGCGCGCCGCAAAACCGCTTGATGGAGCCGGGCTCAGTGTGGCTCTGTCTCATCCCCTTGTTTAACGTCGTTTGGATTTTCTTTACGGTCTCGCGTGTCGCCAACTCGCTGCGCCGGGAGTTTGAGTTTCGTCAGGCCTCGCAGGATGACTGTGGACGGGGCATCGGCCTGGCTTATTGCGTTTTGACGGTGACTTCCATCATTCCTATCGTCGGCTTTTTAACCGGGCTTGCGGGCTTCGTCTGCTGGATCGTCTTCTGGGTAAGAATTTCCAACCTGGCGCGAATGCTGGAGCATGGCGCGATGCCGGAGGAAACCCCGGCGGGCGACGAAATCTATGACCTGGGGAAGGCCTGGGTGGCGCTCCTGATTCTGGTGTTTGCCGTGGCAGCGCAGCATCTTCAAGTCATGGTATTGCCCTGGTACGCACACAAGGTAAGCGAGCAAATGCACCTAAGCCCATTGAATCTTGGCACCGCCTTCTCAGCCTATCTGTTTGGAATGATGGCGGGCTACGTGGTGATGACCGTGGTCACGGCCCTCTGTGGGACCCGCTGGGGACTGGTGGTGGCCATGGTGGGCGTGTCGCTGGCCGCAGCAGGCGCGGGTTTGGTTTCCAATCTGGGCGGGCTGGTCGCCCAGCGGGCGGTATTGGGGTTGTTCGCCGGGGGCACATTTCCAGCCGCCATCCAGTCAATCCGCGAATATTTTCCCTCCGCACTGCGGCCCCTGGCGATCGGCATCCTTCTTGCCACATTTTCAATCCTCTCGCTTCTCTTGTTGCCCGTGCAGCCGCACCTGACGACGGCCATTGGATGGCAAACCGCCACCATGCTCGCCGGGGTTCCCTCGGCAATTGCCGCCGCGCTATGCTGGGTCTTGTGGAAGCGTCCGGCGCGGGGCGTTTCTCAGGGGGTCTCCGGTATCGCCGTCGTTTCGGTCGTAATGCTGGCGGTGGGATCCTTGATGCTCACGCCCCTCTATGTTTTCGCGCAAAGCTGGCTGCCGATGTTGTCGATGCAGCGGTTCGGAGTGCAAGCATGGATTTGGCATTTCAACTCGGCAGCCAGCTCAGTAGGCGCGCTCGCAGCCGGATGCGCAGCCTGGGCAATGGTACAAGGCGGGATCACCGCGTGGAAATCCCGGGCAGTGCTGCTGACACTTTTGGGTTTGGTGATGCCCGTCGCCATCCTGGGGGGAACCTTTATCCTTGCAGTTCATCCCGCACTGACCTCCACCGCGATCATGGCCGCCTTTGAGGGATGCACCGTAATATTGATGGTGGCCGTCGCGGACTCACTGCCGGCACGCGGCGTTTGCGTTGGGGTGGCGGTAGGAGAACTCATCAGCGCCATCATGATGACAGTCTCCAATCCCCTGTTGGGAAAACTGACGGAGGAATACGCTTCAAACGTTGCCGCGGGAGCCACGGCCATTGCGGCGGCCTGCGGGGTGATTTGTATCGCCCTATTGGCGTGGCTGGTTCGCCCCCAACCCGCCCAGCGCTCGGAGTCCCCCGCCACAGCCGCCTGATCCGAAAGAAAATGTACCTGGAACCTGTGAAGAAATTGAATTTGGACCTGTTATCAACTGTGTGAAGCATTGAAAATGCGTGGTGCTGAAATCGGCAAAACCAATTTTTTCACACGTTCCTGACCTTTTCCCCCCGGGGCGGGCGGACGGGTGGCCAGACGGGTGGAACGGACGGACTCCCCTCCTGATTAAGGAGGGGACGGCGCGTTCGCGCCGGGGGTGGTTACAGGATTCAGGAGGGGTCGGCGGCTTCCCGCCGGGGGTGGTTACAGGCCCCTAATTCCCAATCCCTATTCCCCAGTGGAAGGCGGCGGAAGCTATGATGTCGGTAAATCGGAAATATGGTGCGTGTCCCGGCGTCCTGTAGGGTGCAGCGTCCTGAAGGTAAACGATTGTGACATGCCACGACGCATCCAACTGTCTCCTGATATCAGTAGTAATCGACTCTGTCCTTGAGCTCCCGCCCTCTCCACTCGGTATTAGGCTTGTCCAAGTAAACCGATCCGTAAGTTTCGTACCGCTCGGCATCCATGGAAACATCCTCAAGCAGAAATTTCTTGAGCCGGTCGATAGTTCCTGTGAACTCCTTCCAGCGTTTCAACTTCAAATTGAGGGACCCCGGAGCGTTGGTCAAAATATTTTCGGAGCGTTCTCTTGCCGATGGGTGCGTCGCGGGTGTCCATGGGCAGGAAGGACAAATAGCCTCGCATACTGTTTCGTAGAGTTCAAGGCCGGCAAACCAGAGCAGCGCGGCATTCCAGACCAACTTCCTTTCGTTGGTTTTGTAACGTGGTAAAGTGAGTGCCAAAATATCTGCGTCGAGTTCGTCTTTCTGGCAACGACTGTAAACCTTTATTGGTTTATAGGCCTGGTCATTTGCTGATATTGCAAAGTAAATTGGCCTGCTTTCCAACCTCGCTTCTGAAAGGTGGCCCAGAAGGTTGTGCGCGAACTCATGACCGGCAATAAAACGCAATTGGTATGTTATTGGTGAATGCATTGCCTCAGCGATGCCACGTGGGACGATTCCTCGTGGGTCCATTAGGAAGTCAAGCGCCTCTGTTTTTAGCATCACACGGATGGCTATGCGCAAGGCATTCAGGCGCACATGCACGGGAACTGTTTCGCCAAAGTCAAGAAGAGCCAAATGCATAAACTTCAAGAAGAACTGCAATGAATCACTGATTGTAACAATCGAACCGTAGTCGGTCGCGAATATAGACCCGTTCGGATCGTTTGAGAACATGTTTCCGTACGTAATGGCCCGACACCTCTTCTCTTCCTGCCGCGGCAGGTGTTGTAGAAATGCATCGTAGTGTGAAGAGTCGAATGAGCGCTCGAGCGACCAATTGGTCTCATCCATGAGTGCCTTGTTCCGATATACGCGGAAAAGGCGCATGTGATCAACGATGGTCTCATACAAAGTTGCATTCATAAAGATACTAATATAAACTCCTTCCGATTATTTTTACGCGGAGGGAGAAATGCGACCACCTCGACCTTTTCCAGAAGGAACGCTCGAGCGGTTACAACAGGGGTTGAAGGAAGCGCGCAACAAGGCCGAATTTCAGCGGGTGCAGTGTTTGTGGCTGCGAGCGGCGTTGGGGTTAAACGCCAATCAAGTTGCCCAAGCCCTGGGATGGCGACCGACCTCGGTGCGGCGTCTGCAGGCCCAATACTGGCGGCAAGGCGAAGCGCTCTGGCAGCGCCGGGGGCGCGGAGGGCGACGCCACCAGAACCTGCCTGTGGCGGAAGAGGCCCAACTGTTGGCAGGATTTCTGCAGCGCGCCGAACGCGGTGGGTTGTTGGAGGTGAGCCGGGTGCAACAGGCCTATGAACAGGCGGTGGGCCATGCCGTGCCGAAATCGACGGTTTACCGCATGCTGGCCCGGCACGGCTGGCGCAAGTTAGCTCCGCGGCCTCGCCATCCCCAGGCCGACCTCGCCCGCCAACAGACTTTTAAAAAAACTCCCCGCGACCGTTGAGGAGCATCGCCTCGCCGGGCGATCCCTGCGCTTGATGTTCCAGGATGAGGCGCGGTTTGGACGCATCAATGATCCCCGGCGCTGCTGGGCGCCGCGCGGCGTGCGTCCCCAGGTCTGCGCCCGCATCGTGCGCGAGTACACCTATGTTTTCGCCGCCGTCAGCCCGCATGACGGTACGCTCGATACCTTGGTCCTACCCGAGGTGAATGCCCTGACGATGTCCTTGTTCCTGGCCGAAGTCGCCCGGCGTCACCCCCAGGAATTCATCCTGATGGTGCTGGACGGTGCGGGGTGGCACCGCGCCAAGGATTTGCAGATCCCGGAGAATATGCGGTTGCTCCCCTTGCCGCCCTACAGTCCGCAGCTCAACCCGGTGGAGCATGTCTGGGAGGATATCCGGGAAAAGTGGTTCCCCAACCTTGTCTTCGACAGCCTGCGGGCGGTGGAGGATCGTTTGGTTGAAGCGCTGGCGAGTCTTGAAAATGACCCGCAACGAGTGGCCCGAGTCGCCGGATTCGATTGGATCATTAGTATTCCGATGAAGGCTAATTAGTATCAGCTCGCAATTTCAACAAATAATCGCTCGCGTTTCTGACGTCAAAAATCCGTTCAATTTCTTGCCCATTGCAAACCGGCCGAAAAAAGTGTTTCTCAAGCTCGCTGTCGTGGTTCATTGCAATCTAACCCCGGTGACCTAAGCGTCGGGGAGAAAATGTGTCAGAAAAGGCGTCAGGACCATGTGAAAAAATTGCTTTTACCGATTTCAGCACCACGCATTTTCAATACTTTACACACTTGATAACAGGTCCAAATTCAATTTTTTCACATGTTCCAGACACCTTTTCCCGCCTTCGGTTGATAGATAATCTAGGCGTTTGGGCAGCATGAAGTGACCATCTTCACGGTTCGAATGGCTACTTACTTTTCCAGCATGTTACGCTCCACCAAAACGCTTGTGAGTTGATCTTGAAGCATTTTCCCCCTTCTGGGGTCGATGCTCGCAACATGGGCGATGCTCCCCTTCAAGCTTTGCAGATACGGTGGAAGGTCGCGGGCGACAATCTGTCCAATTTTAAGCTTATGGATTCCGGACCTCAGTTGCGAGATCCTCTCAGGCAGAACTGTCGGAAATTTCCCAAGCAGAACTTTGGTCAAGACCTTCCTCGTACCAGGCGCCATCATTTTTTGCTTTTTGTGCGGAGCCGAAAACCCCGAAGCGGCCAAAGCTCGAACTGCGACGTTTATGACGTCGCGTGCGTTGTCCCCCGAAAAGGCCAAGTCGTCGACCCAAGTGGAGTAATGAACATTGTACTGATTGCATACCGAACGGATGGGCCCGTCGAGTGAATTTAAGACCAGGTTTGCCAGGGTGGTGCTCGTCGGCGCCCCTTGGGGAAGGTGCCTCTCGAAGGTAGTAATCTTTGTCAGCATCGCTGCAATGCGGCTTGAACAGCTAAGCCGATGCCGCCAAATGTTGTACACTTGTTCGTTCGTGATGCTAGGGAAAAAGCTCTTGATGTCCATGGTTACCAAAACGCGGGCGCCGAAGTGTATTAGAACGTTATCTAGAAGCGTCCGTCCTTTGACGCCACCGCATAGATAATTAGGGAGTGGAATTGTCCGAAGCAGGTTCCGCTGCACACTTTTCTGTATTTCCTTCAGTGCCCCAGTAGGATTATCGATGATTCGCGTCTTGGGAGGCTTGAACTTTTTTTGGAATGGGCGATTCCGATCTTTTTTCGGAAAGGGCTTGTAGTAAGCGCCAGCGTGATTGGCTACCTGCCGAATTTCATCCCTGGAAAAGCCAAGAAAGGCTTCCAGCTTATTGAGAGAAAATAAGTCAAGTGCGCCTAGGGACGGATCTTTCGGACTTGTTTCTTCGACGCTTGGGGGCATCTGTAAGTAAGAATCGCGCCAGTGATTCTCCGACTCTCGCGATTTCCTCCGCGTCTGCTTCTATCAAATCATCCTTTTCCGCTGCCAAAAGGGAAAATAGATGGGTTGGGATTTGGAGCGCCCTGCTTAGTCGCTCAATGGTCGCGACGCTGGGTTTGCGCTTTCCCTTTTCCAGCAAGCAAACGTAGCTTGGGTCGAGGTCTGCTTCTTGCGCAAGTTCCGCTTGTTGAGTACCGTTGATCGCCCGTGCAATCTTTAGGGCCTTCCCATAATTCATCACGTAGACCTGAAGTGGAGTTCGGACCGTCCCCAACAAAGATAGTGAAATTCAGCTAAACCAAGAAGGCTTCAATCAGGTCCTGCGCAACCTCCCTCACGCAGCGGTAAGCGTCCGCTTTGCTCGGATTTTGGCGGCGGCGGAACCCTTTTAGCCTCTCGATCGCCTTTTCCAGAAGTTGCTTTTGTCGTGGTTCGATGTCGCTTCGGCCAGCCAACTCCCGCAACCGGGAGATGGTTACCTTAAGATCTTTGGATTGCATCGTGCTCTCACCCCTTTCCGGCGCAAGCATGCGCCATGCCCGGAAGCGCACTTCCCGAAAAGGAGCGACATCAAACCGAACGATCCGGTCCACAAATGCACATGCCCGATTACTATTAGATAGTACTGTAAGTGCAGAACCTTACAGATACAATCCAGAGCGAGACATGCGCCCTTTAAAACCGGGCACCCAAAACCGCGCCCGCGACGATGGTCAAACTTCCCTCGTCATTAGCTTCCGATCGCCAATGCTGGCTTTCGGCTATGGGGCCTCTCGGCCCCCGTGGTCAGTGCAAACAACGGACAAAGGAGCGAGTTGTCAAAGATCTCAGAACCATCGTATCGATGGCCCACTGCTAATGATATCCAGCGCACCGCATTTGTCAAGCTCTATTTCTAATAGTCAATCTAATTGACAACCACGGGTGGCATATTGGGGTTTATGTATGCGACACGGGGGTCGCGCTGCGACCCGTCAACGTGACCGAGACATAACAAGCGATGTCTGCGCCACCCAAACTTCAAGGTGAGCCCCAAGGGGGCGAAATAACGAAGCCCATGCCGAAGGTCCGCCGATCCCAATGGCGGACTGAAGGCCTGGATCAGCGAGACCCCCATCAATCCCCCAGCCCTGAAGGGGCGGGGCAGTCCTTTTCAATCCCACACGTACCGCTCGTCCTAGGCGATTCCGTGCGCGTCCAGCAGTATGCCGCCCTTTCAGTGCTGGAGGCAAAATTGCGGGATCGTCTAGAGCGGTTTCGATTTAAGTGTTTACATATCCACAAGAGGCGAAGTAGTTTGTGCATTCGCACGGGGAGACGGTATTGAGTAAGTCCCCAATTTCCTTCCAGAGGGCGTCGATGTCCCGTTTGGCGGCTTTGCGGAGTAGCGCCTTGAGTTTGGAGAAGAACCGTTCGATCGGGTTCAGGTCGGGAGAGTAAGGGGGCAGATAGAGTAAGGTTGCTCCCGTCGCGCTGATCGCTTTCTCGACTCCCGCCACCTTGTGACTGCTCAGGTTGTCAAGGATCACGGTGTCTCCGGGTTGGAGCGTTGGGCAGAGGAATTGATGCACATAAGCCAGAAACGTCTCGCCGTCCATCGGCCCGTCGGTGACCATCGGTGCGGTCAACCGGCGGCGGCGCAGAGCACCCACAAAGGTCGTCGTCTCCCAATGTCCGTGCGGCGCCGAGTCGAGGCAACGCTGACCTCGGGGGGCGCGCCCGTAGCGCCGCGTCATGCTCGTCGATATCCATGTTTCATCGATAAATACGAGCTTTTCGACTTCCATCACGGGCAGCGCTTGCATCCACGCTCGGCGCGCCCGCTGTACGTCCTCGCGTTCTTGCTCGCTGGCGTGCAGGGTTTTTTTTGAAGGTCAGATCCCATTTGTTCAACTGATGCCACAAGGCACCGATCTTGATCAAGATGCCCTGCTCAGCGAGACGTTCCGACAACTCCACTAAGCTCAGTCCCGGCGCTTGTTCGATCCAGGCGCGCAGCACGGGCTCCATCTCCGCGATGCGCGAACGGCGATGGCCCCCGATCGGAAAACTGCTGCGTTGGCCGGTCTTCTGCTCTCGCCCCCGCACCTGGTAAACCCAGACGCGACTGACTTCCAGCCGCCGCGCAATCACCGTCGGACGTTCTCCTCGATGCAAGGCCCATAGCACCCGATCCCGCAAATCTTGTGAATACGATTGCATCTCTGCCTCCCCTCTACCAGCAGAGGCATTATCTCATAAAACGTATACACTTAAATTAAAAATGCTCTAAACCCAGGCCGTTGGCCTGGGCTTTGTAATTTCGCCCCTTGGGGGCTCAAGCGGAAAGCGCATAGGCGGGCGTTTCGCGCGTCCCAGTGCGGCTCTTCCTCACGCGCTAACGCAAGCCAGCAGCCGGACACGAAGAAAACGACGAGTAAAAGAGTCCGAAGTCCGAGGTCCGAAGTACGAAGTCGGAAACGCAGGGATGAGCGGTAAGTGACGAGTGGCGAGCGAGCGGCGCGGCCCGAACATGTGCCGACCCCGGACTCCGGACCTCGGACCCCAGACTTCATTTTCCCGCCCCCTCGCAGTGCCCCCGACACTCCCCCGCTTCGTTTATCGGCGGTTTTTGGGGACGACTTGAACTTCCTTTGCGCGTGATTGGGAGCGGCGCACGCAGAGACCCCTCATCCGTCCCGCGCCGGCTGGTGAGAACGCCCGTCGCAGTCCACCTTCTCCCCCGTGGAGAAGGAAAATGCAGTCTTAGCGCGCGAGCGCGCTCAAAACATCCCTTTCCCTCTCCGCGGGGAGAGGGTGTCCGGCAACTGGCGATCTCACCAGCCGGGGCCGGGCGGGTGAGGGGTGACTTCCGCGCCTTTCCCGTCGCCGTCCCGATCGTACTCTTCCGGCCCATCAGGGTTGAGAGTCTACTTTTCTACGCCATGCCGCTTTGCCGCCGCGCCTACCGTCCCGGCCAGCTCCAATTCATGAGGGAAACGGTGTCAGGAACGTGTGAGAAAATCCCGGAAAGAACAAAATCATCTCGCGCAGAGGCGCAAAAACGCCGATGCCAACAAGAAAATAAAGGAGTTGTTTGTTCCGAATCTCAGCGCCTCAGCGTCTCGGCGCGAGATTGTGTATTTTTTCACACGTTCCAAGTACGCCTTTCTCCTCCCCGGGGTTTAGGTGCTGCTACTTGGGTGGCGGCTCGACCCTACCCAGAGCCTCGTCGGTGGCCAGTTCGACTTCAGCCGTTTCCTCTTCGGTTAAGTCCCGGATTTTTTTCTGGAGAGCCGACTGGGGAATTGCACGTAACTGAAATGCCCGGTCCACGCAGCTCGCGGGAGGCCCGTCTGGCAAGGCGTTAATCAGGGCAGTGCCGGCGAGATTTGCCCGTTCCAGGTTGGTGGTTAGAGGCGCCACCAGAACGGATTGGAGCACTCCTGTCAAAGCATTGCTTTGCCTGACCACAACCGGCCGGCACCCTGTCTGCTCGCGCGGGGGCGGGTGGACTCCCCCGGGGACTCGTCGTGGCCAAGTTGGGGATTATACTCTGGGCAGGATGCGTCAGTTCTCCGCAGGGTCGGATGCGCACGGTTCAGCCCGCGAAGTCCCTTCGGAAAATCGCAGACTCCCTAAGGCAGAGGTCGGCGCCCGCCGGGGAAAAGCAACATTTTTGACACATCCTCAGTCGGGTAGTAACGGCAATCCTTTGCAAAACACTGTCAGGTCATCTTTCGTTCGGATGGAACACCAAAATTTGATATTTTTTTGAGTTCCGGTGGGCGCTGCAAATTCGCACGGTCTCCCGTGCAACAGCAGATTGGTTTTTTCAAGTCAATTGTTCTGTCCTTCCATCCTGTCGATCCTGTCCATCGATGTCTGAGTCAATGGCCGCGGGTCAAACTGGGCTCGAGCTGGTGGACCAGCATGTTGCCGATTCCGAACCCTCCCCGGCCCGCCAAGGCGCTCGAGAGCGTCTGCACGGCCAAGGCGTTCAAGGTCTCGGACCCGGCCATGGGCGCACCCCCGGTAAGGGTGGAAAGGCCTGAACCAAAATCGCCCAAAAGCTGCGTAATCAGCATGCCTTCAAATTCCTGGGCGGCTTTGCGCAGCTTCTTGTGAGCAGGGGTTTCCGGCTGGCTTACGGAGGAGTTGACCTTCTGGCGACTGGCCAGGATGGGCAAACCGTTATGGATCATGGGGAGGGTCATATGATCTCCAGTTCCGCCTGCAAGGCACCGACAGCACGCACCGCCTCCAGGATGCCAACAATATCGCGAGGCGTGGCGCCAATGGCCTGGAGACCGTTGATTAAATCGTCCACGCTCGCCCCCTCGCGGAGTTCAATGCGCCGCGCCGGGGTTTCCGTCGCCTTCACCGTAACCTGGGGCACCACCATGGTCTGCCCCTGGGAGTTGGGCAGGGGCTGCGACACCTGAAATTGCGTGGTGATGACCACCGACAGGTTGCCGTGCAGGATCGAGCAGGCCCCCAGGGTCACCGCCTGGCCCATGACAATGGTTCCCGTGCGCTCGTTGACCACCACTTTGGCCAGAGGGTGAATGGCCACGGTCAGGTTCTGCACTTTGGCCAGCAGGGCGGAAACCACTGCCGGGTCGGGGGCGGGAACGCGAATTTCGATGCGGCGGCTGTCCACCGCCCGCGCCGAGCCGGGTCCCAGTTCGGTGACAATGGCCGCCGCGGCATCCGTGGCCGTCTGGAAATCCGGGTCGCGCAGCAACAGGGAGAGGTGGGTCAAATGGCTGAGGTCCATTGCCGCATCGCGCTCCACAATGCCTCCGGAGGGAATGCGCGACGTGGTGGGGTGATTCACCTGAACGGAGTTGCCCTTGCCCCCCGCCGAGTAACCTCCATTGACCAGCGGACCCTGCGCCGTCGCCCACATCTGCCCATCAGGACCGTGCAGGGTGGTGAAAAGGAGGATTCCGCCGTCCAGACTTTTGGCGTCCCCCACCGAGGAAACGGTGACGTCCACCGGCGTCCCCGGGCGGGCAAAAGGCGGGAGCGTGGCGGTGACGAAGACGCCGGCAACGTTTTTTACCACCACCGCCGAGGCAGCAAACTGCACCCCCATCTTTTGCAGGAGGTTGGCCAGGGTCTGCACCGAAAACACCGTCTGCTGGCTGTCGCCAGTGCCGTGCAGGCCTACCACCATGCCGTAGCCGATCAGCAGGTTGTCGCGCACACCCTCCACCGTGGAGACGTCGCCCAGGCGCACTTGGCGGCCCGGCTCTTCCTTGCCCGCAAGCGTTGACGGCAGCAGAAGCAGGGGTAATCCGAGAATCAAGACCCGCCATGGGGAGCGCATGGACTTAAAACCCCACGATCTTCAAAATGAACCGCACTAGTTTGTTGGGGGGCGCAACCCCATCACTGATGACGCCCTTCCCTTTCAGCTCCACTTCCAGATTGCTGACCGAGGTGGAGGGTACGGCGTTGGCCGAATTGATGTCCCCCGGACGCACCACGCCGTGGATAATCACTGTCTGGTGCTGGTTGTTCATGAATACCTGGCGCACCGCCTCAATCACCAGGAAGCCGTTGGGCAAAACTTCCACCACCCGGCCGGACAGGCTCGTGTTCAAGGTGGAATCGGAAGAGGTTTGCGCCTGGCCATTCAAATTCTGCGTGGAATTCGGCGAAAAGAGGTTTTGCAGACTGTTGTTGGAACCCAGATTGCCCATGAAGGCGCTGACCCCGGAGCTGGCCGAAAATGTGCGCTGCGACTTCACCGCGCCATCCTCCGCCGCCGTGGTCGACTCCACCACCTGAATCACGATGAGGTCATTGACGTTGCGGGCCTTATAGTCGCTCGCCAGGTCCGAATAGGGGCTTTGCGGAGTCCAAATGCTGCCCGTCGTCGGCGCGGGCGGCTTCACCCCTTCAACGCGCTCAATGTATTCGGCCAGATAGTCCTTCTGCGCGCTCTTCTTCTTCAGGAAGCTCCCGTATCCGGGTAAGGGCATGAAAAGCAGGATGGTGATGAGGGCAGGAACCGCTTTACGCGCATACATTGTCAAGTTCATCGCGAACTCCGTCTAAAAACTGGTCTCGAGCAGGCCTTCGGCAATCACTTCCGCCTTCATTACGCGCGCCGTGGATGACTCGCGCACGAGAATCCATTGGCCTTTGCTTCCGGGCTGCAAGGGATCGGCGGACGTGGTAATTCGCACATTCTGTCCCAGCATGATCAAAGTTGCCAGCGTACCGGGTTTGGCCAGCACCGGGGCCTTGGAGCGAAGTTGAGACCCCGCGAGGCCCGAGGCCGAACTTTCCGCCCGCGGGTCACCGCCACCGGCATCCAGCAGACGCGAAGCCAAATCCAAATTCAGACCCAAACTGCGCGGGTCGCGGTGCGTCGTAACTTCAAAAGGGAGATACTGCGGCTCATGGGAAGCCCAAAGTTCGAAGACGATCACGCGCCGCAAGGGATCAAACCCGATGCGCTTGACCTTTAATCCGATGTCCGCACTCAGCACCGGCAGTGAGGACTGGATGATCAGGTCCCCCGGGTAAAATTCCCCTCGCTTGGCGATTCCCCTTCGCGCCAGTTCATCCTGAATTGCCTGGAAGATCTCCTGGCGTGAAAGCAGACGGGGCGGGTTGAGTGGGAGCACTTCTCTCCCCGCGGAAGGCGCCGCCAATGCCTTGCGGAGAGGCGCATCCGCCGCGCGTGCTTCCAGCGGGGGCGCGAGCAGCACCATCAAGATCAAAGGCAGGCTGGCGAGTCGACTTTTAAGGACGCTTGGCATGGAACTGCGCACTCCGCTAGTGGGACATCTGGTTAACGTCCTGAAGCATTTGATCGGCGGCCTGCACCACCTTGGAATTGGACTCATAGGCGCGCTGTGTAATGATCATCTGGATGAATTCATCCACCACATTGACGTTCGAATCTTCCAGCATGCCTTGCTGGAGAGTGCCCAAGCCCTCCGACCCCCCCGGCGTGCCCACAATGGGATCACCCGAGGCCGTGGTCTGGGTAAAGAGACCGGCGCCATTGCTCAGCAACCCTCCGGGATTGGGGAAGGTGGCAAGTTGTATGACTCCCACCTGCTGGGAGGTGGTTTGCCCCGGCATGGTGACCGTCACCGTACCGTCGGACCCCACGCTGATGGCCGTGGCGGCGGTGGGAATGGCAATTGCCGGTTCCAGGGGATTACCATTGGCGGTCACCACATTCCCCGATTGGTCCAATTGGAAGTTCCCCGCGCGCGTATAGGCGATTTCGCCGTTGACCTGCTTCACCTGAAAGAACCCATTGCCCTGGATGGCCAGATCCAGGGAGTTCCCGGTGTTGTCATATTCGCCTTGCAACTGCAAAACCTCGGAGGACGCGGCGCGCGTGCCCAAGCCGATTTGCAGGCCGGCCGAAACCGTGGTCTGCTGCGTGGCCGCGGAGCCAGGCACCACCATCTCCTGGTAAACCAGATCCTGAAATTGCAGCCGGGTCTCGCGAAAGCCCACCGTGCTGGCGTTGGCCAGGTTGTTGGCGATGGTATCGAGATTTAACTGCTGGGCAAGCATGCCGCTGGCGGCGGTGTATAAGGCTCGAAACATGTTGTCTCCTCGGTGCGGTGGATCGGGGTTAGGGGTTAGGGATTAGGGTCGAACCCCTCGGTGCGGCGCTGCGATTGCTAACCACTACCCACTAGCCACTGCTCTTAAGTCACCCGCGAAAGATCCTGCGCCGGCGCGGCGTTAAAAACGGAATGAAAGATGGACAGCGCCTGTTCCAAAAGCTGTGCCTGCCGTTGCAGGGTAATCAGACTGACCGCGCCGGTAATAGGATTCTGATTGGAGCTTTCCAGGGACCCCTGTGCCAGGCGCGGATCGTCAGCGGGTTCGGTGGACCCGGTGGGCGCCTGGTAATAGGAATGTCCCTCCGCGGCGAGCGCCGTCCCCGGCTTGAAGTTGACCAGTTGCAGGGTGGCCACCACCGCCCCGTCCTGGGAAATCGTGCCATCGGAGCTGATGGTAATCGTCCCCCCGGGAAGTTCGATGGGTTCTTTTTCGCCCATCACCATGTCGCCGGTGGCGGTCAGGAGGTGGCCTGCGGGGTCGGTGTGGAAGTTGCCGTTGCGGGTATAGCGTAGTCCCGCCGGCGTCTTGACCACGAAGAAGCCTTGACCTTCCAGCGCCAGGTCCAGATCGTTGCCGGTCTTCTGGAATTCCCCGGCGTTCATGTCCACGACCGATCCGCCCAGGATGCCATAGTCGTTCACCGCCTGGTTGAGCGAACTGAGGCGATGGTTCCCCAGGCTCGCCTCAATGGAACTGTAGAACTCGAGCTGCCCCTTGTAGCCCGTCGTGTTCAGATTGGCCATGTTGTTGGCAGTCAAATCCAGGGCGTTGGTCTTCGCCAGCAGTCCCGTGCAAGCCGCATAAAATCCACTGTCCATAATCGAAACTCCCCACCATGTCCAGTGCAGGAGGGTAGCCATGCGGCGCGAGAGGCACTTTATCGATTTAATTGTCCAAATATGAATGAGTTGGACAGTCGAAGAGTAGAGTGGATGGGAAAGTGCGCTGCGAACAATCTGCCGAGTCAAGCCGAAACGCTGGGCAAGACATGCCCAGATGGGCGCCGGCACGGAAGGGGTTGGGGGTTAGATTTTGGGGTTCGGGACTCGGGAGTCGGGATTGGGTTTTTGGGATTCGGAATTCGCCAATCGGGATTCGGACTGACCGGTGAGGTGTAGCCCGTCCACCTGCCACCTGCGACCTACTACCTACCCCCTCACCCGCACTATCATTCTCGTTGGCCATTTCCGCCCCCGCCCTGGATGAAGCGGTCGATCGAGGTTATCAGCGATTTCAGCGCCGCGTCGGTAAGAGTATGCTGCTCGGCGAGGTGCTGGATAGCCGCGTCCGAGCGTTGTTGCGCGTTCGCAATGTGAACCACGACCTCGCGGAGTTCGCCGATCTGCCCCTTCCACTCCCGCTCGGACGCTTGCTGTAGTCGCGCCGAGACGGATTGAATATCGCAGATTTCAAGGAGGCTTTTTTCGATATTTTCAAAGCGTTCTTGAGGTGTCATGGCTTCCTCATCACCGATTCGCCTCTTTCGGGCCAAGCCGATTTTAGCCGAACTTTCGCAGCTGAGGGAGTAGACGAGCTGTAAGTGGTTTGTTTTTAGCGAAGGGTTCCCAAAGGTCGGCACTACATTTTCAGTGTCGGTTGCACCGTCTGTGCCGGGTCGTCCTGGGCCTTGATGCGAGGTGACGGTTGTGAAGGCAAGGAGAGATTGAGTTGGTGCAGCATCAGCGCTTGATCGGGTTCCGGCTGGGTGTAGCGTGGCATGATCAGCCAACGGTCGTCGGTGGTGGGCAGGCAGACATCCAGCATCTGGATCGTCGCCAGCTTTTCCAACACCGCCCGCGGGGTGAGGCCCGGGGCCAGGGCTTGCAGCCTTTGTCCCAGCGTTACCGAAAGAGCGTAGGCGAGGAAGGCCACCAGGATGTGGGCCTCCACGCGGTTTTCGAGTTGGTGATAAATCGGCCGCAAGCCCAACTCGCTCTTGAGGGTCTTGAACGCCGCTTCGATTTGGGTGAGTTGGAGGTAGAGTTCCCACAGCACGGCGGCATCCTCGCCCACCAGGTTCGACCGCAGCAGATAGTGCCCGTCGCGGAGTTCGGCCTTCTGCAGCTTGTCTTTGTCCAATTGAAACGTGAAGGTTTGGCGCGTGACGGCTTCGCCCTCCTGGGGCAGGTGAATGCGGACAAAGCCGAAGGCACGTCCCGCGTCCTTCTTGGCCGCACCGATCCGGAGCAGCAACCGATCGCGCGCCGGAGATTTCCGGCGTAGGTCGCGCAGTTTCCACAGCAACCGCACCAGCTTACGACGGCGGATGGCGTGCTCTTTGGCCCGCCGTCCTGCGCTCTTCGCCAACACGTATAATTCCCCTTCCTCGGCGAACAGCTTGACCTCGACCGACTCCCGCACTTTCTGCCACGGCAACTCCAGCCATTTTTTCTCGTACTGCTGAATCTTGCCCCGCGGCGTACCCACCAGGTAGAACACTTCCCGCTCCGGCGCGCGCATCTCCTGTAGCACTTCTTCGGTGGGAATTCCCCGGTCCATCAACCACACCCGCCGCGCCCGTCCATACTGTGCTTCGATCTTGGCGAGAAACCCGCGCAACGTGGTGCGATCCGACGTGTTGCCCTCCATCACTTCGTAGGCCAGCGGAAACCCTTCCGGCGTCACCACCAAGGCGATCACTACCTGCCGGCAGTCGGAGCGATGGTCGCGGCTGTAGCCATACTGGGCCTTGGGAATCTCCTCTCCTTCGCCCTCGAGGTAGGTGCTGGTGAGGTCATAGAGCAGCACGTCGAAGCGCGCCTGAAACAGCTCCTGCCAGCGCTGCCGCAGATGTTCAAACAGGGCGGCCTTATGCTTCAAAATCCGATCCAGGCAGCGATACAGCCGGTCCTTCTCCGCTACCGCGAAGCCCGTTCCCAGCAGATCCCCCATGGCGCTCTGGTCAAACCCTTGCCGGTGCAACCGAAACTCACTGCCCGGTGAGACCAACCGGCTCACCACCAGCAACTCCAGTACTTTGGCCCAGGGAACTTCCTCCCGGCCCTCCCCCAACCGCGCTTCCCAAAATGCGCCCAGTCCCAACTGCCGCCACAACTCGCATCCCAACCAGTAATTGCCAAACGCTCGCGGCCGTCGCAACTCCATCTCCGCCAGCTTCACCTGCACCCCATCCAGCGCGTCGGCGGGAAGTTCGCGGTCCTCTGGAAACAGGCTCAGCGTCGCCGCCCGCTGCTCGGCCTCATCAAAAACTTCCAGCGTCTGCCGCCACGCCGCTTGCTGGCTATCGTTGATCTCTCCCAAAAACAAGACCTGCCGCTGCACCACTCGCCCCGAGCGCACCCGGCGATTCTCCACCACGCTGAAATAGCGGTGGGTCTTGCCGTCCTTGCGCCGTTTTTTGCTGCGCAGAAACATCGTCAGCACGCATCGTCACAAATTCGCTACGCCCCTGTAAAGGGGGTAGGTCGGCACTACAAGGGCTTATCGAGAAGGCGGGGTTGACAAGGAAGAGGTTAGACCGACGTGCAGGTCAAATCTTACTCAAAATAGTTCTCAGCTGCGAAGGTTCGGTTAGCACATTTCCGGATAAGAAACTCGACGCCGAAAACGGCCGCGAGCTGGCAGGCTATGTTGAATGCCACCGGGCACTGGGTAGCAGCCTCGCGGCAGCGAAAGCGGAAATGGACGGAGTATCGGGCTGCGAACAATCTGCCGAGCCCGGCGGCTAGGCTGGGGCAGACCTGCCCACGTGGGCAGTGGCCCAAGTGTTATGGCAGCGGAAGCTTTCTCGATCCTATCGGGACGCCACCTTCAATTGTACCGTGGGGTTTACGCCGCATGCGGCCGGCTACTTCATCAACTGCACCTCCACGATCTCCCCCTGCCCGGGAAGGTCTTTGGCCGGATGGTAGGTAATCCTGACGCGCATGCCCTGCAAGTCTTGGCACGGATGCAAGGTCCCCTGCGGGGTGAAATTCAAGGCGCTGAAGGTAATCTTATAGTAATTGTCCGTGTAAAGGTGTCTGGTCCCCGCCTCGGTGGTGACGGTCAGTTCGAGTGTAGCTCTGCCGGGACACTCGCTCTGGGTGATGGTGCCCTCGGCCTCCGCGATTCCGGGGAGGAGTTCGGGCCGCTGGGGAGGGCCTGGCGTCTGGGCGCCGGGAGCAAGGCCGCCTGGGCCGGTTACTGTCCCCTCACGCCGGTGCTGGAGTACGGGAGGATTGGTTTCCTCCGTTGGCGACTCCTCACCCGGAGCCGGTGCCTCGCGTGGGGGCATGTGTTCCTGATCCTCCGCCGCCTCCGTCGGCGCTTTCTGCAAGGCCTCCTGCTGTTCCTGGGCGCGGCGTTTATTTTCCTGGATTTGCCGCACCCGGTCGAGCGTCGATTGCACCTCCGACCACTCCTCGGGGGTTCTGGCCATGGAAGTTGCCAGGGTGGCCACGCGCAGGGCGTCGTCCGTGTGGTCCATCCGCATCAGTACGTGCACCATGCGCAGCCGGTAGCGGATGTTCCCTGGCTCCAGGTCGATGGCCTGAAGGGCGTACATGCGCGCCTCTTCCAACTCGCGATCACGGCTGGCCAGCAAATAAGCCAGGGCGTCGTAGGCCGGAGCGAACTGCGGATTGATCCGGATCGCCGTGCGCAGGCTGGCTTCCGCCTTGGCGGCGAGCTCGTCATCCATCCGGCCCTTGAACAGGTTGGTGGCATAGTAGAAATTGGCGAGGTAGCTTTGGGAGTTCAAAGCCACCGCCTGGGAATACCACTTCCCCGCCTTCTCGTTAAGGTTCTGTTGGGCATAGAGCTGGCCCATGCTCTCATACGCGGCGGCCAGCTTGGGATCGGCCTTCAGCGCTTCCTCCAGCATCGCGCGGGCCTCCGGGTAATGGCCGGAGTGCACCAGGAAGTCGGCGCGTACCGCCAGGGACTCAGCTTCCGACAGAGGCTCAGGCGTGAAGGCGTCTTCGTTCACTTCGGTGGGCGCCAGGATGCGGTCGGTTAGGAAGGAATGCCCTCCGATGTACTGTACCAGCGCCTTCTCCAATACGCGGGGATCACCAATCGTGCGCTTCGCCGCCTCCTCCGGCGTTACGTTCTGCCCCAGCAGGGCCACAAATTGGGTCAAGCGGTTGGTTTTGCCCCGCCAGTCCTGCACCATCAGGTAATGCGTGAGGGCCCAGGATTCCGCATAGAAAATGGAGACCTTGTTGTTCTCGTGGTAATACGGCGAGGAGGCATTTACGGCAAAAAGCGTGCCGAGCGGCAGCAGTTGGGATTGGCGCAAGACCATCAGGTTCGAATTGCTGGGCGCCCCCACCAGGACGTATTTGCCGTCCAGGCGGATGTTGCCATAAAACTCCGCCAAACCTTCCGTCAGCCACAAGGGAAGTTGGGCAATGGACCGGCGAGTGAGGTAGTGCACGTACTCGTGATACACCGGTTCGAAGGGTTCGATGGCCTCGCGGTCCAGGCTGACGTCCAGCCGCAGGGCCACATAGTTCTTCTCCGGACCGCCCACGTAAAGGCCGGCAAGTTGCGCGGAGCCTTTCGACTCGTAACCTTCCGGCAGGAAAGGCTTGAACGAGGCCAGGTCCTTGGCCGCGATGATGATCACCGGAGGGTCGGTGGCGGCGCCCCGCAGACCGAAGAACTCGCGAAGGACGGCGCGGATCAACTCGAATTGGTAGGCCACCCGGCGCGCCTGCTTTTCGCTGGCGTTGGTAACGACGATGAAGTTGGGACTGCGCAACCGGCTCCAGGCCTGAGTCTTCTCGGCACATAAGGCGGGAGTAGGCGCGATGAGCAGCAAGACACTTGCCAGGCACAACCGTATAAAACATCGCTGCCGCAACATGCACGCTATATACGCTTCGCCTTCCCCGAAGTCAACCTTTTAGCGAGACGGAGGGATTAGGGGTTAGGGGTTAGGGTTAGGGACTCGGGGCTCGGGATTCGGGACTCGGGGGCCGCAGGTGGCTGGCCTGCAATCGCAAATCACCAATCCGAAAGTCAGTGACGAGTGATGAGTGATGAGTGGCGAGTAAACGAGGTCCGGAGTCCAAGGTCGGATGCATGAAATCGGAAATCGAACATCGAAAATCAACAATTCCCCCGATGGCTCAATGAACCGATGGCCAGATGGCCCGATGGCCCGATCTCGCGCTCATCCTCCGTGCAGGTCGAGGGTCATCCACACCAAGGCGCCCTCGAAGGTTTTAGACACCTGGATGCGCAAGCCGTCGGCGAGGGGGTGCATTTCGTAATCCTTGCCGCTCACCACCATGGGCACGGAGAGCATGCATTGGTCGACGATGTCGGTCACGTGGGCCTTGAAGGCGCCGGCCACCATGTTACAGATTTCTCCCAGGGCATCGCGGATGCACTCCGCCGAGGCGCCTTCCGTCGAGCCCAGCATGAGGGCGGCGATGCGGGCGGCCGAGGCATTGCTACAGCGGAAGCTCAGGACGCCGCAGAGGTCTCCCGCCAGGCCAATCATGGACGTGTAATCGGCGACGCGGGGCAGAGACTGGTCGGAATCGCCCAGGGCGGTTCCCACCATCATCTCAAACACTTCCGCCCCGGCCTGGCCAAGCGCTTCCGTAAACCGCTGTTCGGTCTCATCGCGGGAACGCCCCGCGAGCTTGGTAACACATCCGCCCGGGCCGGAAGACTTGGCGGAAATGATGAGCTGCACATGGTTTGGACCTGCTTGGTCGGAGTTCATTTTTACTCCTGGAGAAGTGGAATAATGCGTTCTTTGATCTGGTCAGGACTAAAGGGTTTGCGGATGTAACCGCGCGCGCCGCTGGAAAGCGCCTTCACCACGTGCGCTTCCCCCGCCTCGGTGGTCACCATGACGATGGGGACGCCCTTGGCGTTTTCGACCCCCTGAAGCTGCCGGACCAGTTCGAGGCCGTCCATGGTGGGCATGTTGATGTCGCTCAGAATCAGGTCAACCCGCGTCTGCTGCATGCGTGCCAGGGCTTCCACGCCGTTGCTGGCCTCGAACACTTCTTTGATATCCAGACCCGCCTGGCGGAGGGAGCGGTCAACAATCTTCCGCATGACCGAAGAATCGTCCACAATCAGTATCCGTAGCTCCTTCATGCTTCCCCCTCGTGTTCCCGGAAAGGATTTTTGGGAATTCCGCCGCCAAACAGCCCGGAAGCGCCGAATTCCATTAACTGAATCAGATGAAGAAAGTCCGCTTGCAGCATTTCGGCCAGTTTACCTGCCTCCCCCGGCTGGAGCTGCGGCAGACAAGCCTGAAGGATGCCCTGATCATGATTATCCGCAGGTTCGGAAAGCTCCGGGGGCACGGCTCCTAGCACGATTCCGCGCCGACAGCAGAACTGGTCCGCCGCCGCCACCAGGCCCACCAGTTGGGGATCCTGCGTCGCTTCCCGGGGCTTATGATGTTTCGCCAGGACCTCCCGCAAGACGGGGGAGAAATTCCAGGAAACCCCAATCCAATGACCCACTTCGCAATGATCGCTGCCAAAGTGCTCACGCTCCAGATCGAGCGATTCGCCCCAACCGGAGGTGATGATACTTTCCGCCTGATTGGACTCCGCCGAGGTCACCACCAGGAGGGGCAGAGCGCCTATGTCGTGCAAGAGGCCGGCAAGGTAGGCCTGCTCAGGCTCGGCATAGTTAATCGCCCGCGCCACCCTTTCGCTGAGCGTCGCCGTGAGGAAACTGTGCTGCCAGAACGATTGGATGTCCTCCGACGCCACGCGATGCCCCACATATTCGACCAGGGAGCAAGTGAGGACCATGGTGCGGAGCCGGGCGGTTCCCACTAGCATCACCGCGTGCTCAATTTTCGTCACGCGCTCGCGAAAACCCAGGAAGGCGGAATTGCACAGGCGCAGAACCTGCGCCGTAAGGCTGGGGTCGGTCCGAATCACCTCGCCCACACGCTTCAAATTCACCGGGGCCGCCGCCAGCAGACTATTGAGTTCAAACACATAGGCGGGGAGGGTGGGAAGCCCGTCGGAAAGGGATGCCATCAAGGCAATCTTGCGACTCTGTATGGCCTCCGGGTCTACGGTGCCCCGGAAGGCGTGCGGAATCGCCGGCGGCTGGGGATTGGGGGTCTCCGCCCTTTCCGGAAATGCCAAATCGGCTTTGTCCCTGGACAAATGCATACTCCCCACCCACCAGTTGGCACATCGGCAATATCCTCGAAGCCTTTAGTAGGGGACTCGGGGTTCGGGACTCGGGACTCGGGATGCGGGTCCGGCCGATTCTCATCGTGCGGGGGGAGAGTAGCTTACAACGATTTCCGAGGTTGCGGGCAGGGGGGTCGGCGACTTGGTGGTCAAGCGCTCGGGCGCGAGGTCAAAACAGGTGTGCACCCCGTTCGCAACCAACTGCACCGTGTGCTTTCCCGCTGGGAACTTCGCAAGGTTCAAGGTGTAATTCTCACCCTCAAGGTCTTCCGCCACCGGGCGCCCATCCACCTTGAGCGTGTAACTGCTCGGGGTCTTGCCGAGATAATTCCAGGTGAGGGGCAGTTGATTCTCCTTGATGACCGCGGGCAGGGCAGGTCCGGAAAGGGCCAGGAGGGTGTTCTCCGGCGTTTCATTCCGATAGAGCGAAATCGCCGCCTTGGTGAGGTTCATATAATAGTACCCCCAGCCTCCGCAGCCCCTATAACCACACCCGTTGAGCTGCGTGGGCTCGAGGTCATCGCTAAGGTCCAGATTGTATTCATCCCCGTAGACCTCGCGCTTGATGCCCGGACCCATTCCCTGCCCGGTCAACTGTCCGGCAAATTCGTTCCACTGGTGAATCTGGATCACTCGGGGCCGGTTTTCGAAGGCCACCTTCCAGCTTTCCAGGTAAGGCGCGCCGTGGTCTCTTCCCGTCGCTTTCGAGTCAAGCCAGCCCTTGCGGCTTGCGAGCCCCGCGTCGGTGAAGGCAAAGGGGAAGCAGGATGGCGTCACCACCGTCTCCTCGGGAACACGGTCGCGGAAGGTCACCGCCTGGCGTATCGTTCCGTCCATCCAGGACCAATAACCGCACTGGTCCACGTGCGAGTCATCAAGCTGCGTCCCCATCCACCGCACAGTCCATCCCGGGGCGGAAACCTGGCTGGTGAATTTCGCGACATCGGCGCACGACTTGCCCGAGGTGTTCACGTTGGCTCCCCACCAGGTGAGGGTCATGAGGGGCTTGCCGTCGAAGTCGAGCAGCAGATCCTTGTACTCGGGATTGTCCAGATAATGCTCGGTGGCCCACTGGATAACCTTGTTAAGCCGCGGTATGCCCATGGAAGCGTTCGGATCGCTCCTGAACGGCGGCACCATGAAAACCAGCTTGGGCGGGTGCTTGCCTTCCTTTTGCAGTTGGCGGTAGGTCTTGAAGAGCAGTTCCGTGGTCTCTTCGGCTTCCCGAGTGGCGCCCTGGTGCTGTTCCCAATCGGGTTTCGCGATCAGAAAGTTCGTCCAGTCAATCAGCAGCCAATCGATTCCCAGATACTCAAACCACTCCTCATGTTTCCTGATGACCTTGACGTCGTAGGAACTGTACTTGCCGAGGATGGGAATCGCTTCCTCGGTCCCGCTGTAAAGCCCCACGGATCCCGACACCTGATGTGCATCCCAACTCACGTTGTGCGGGGTAAAGAAGGATTCGTACTGAAGCCCGATCAGCGTGCCGTGCGACTCGGAAACATCCTGATGCCCTTTCCCCGCGGGATGGCCTGGACCGGGCCTTGCGGGGCTGCTTCCCCCCGCAAGACCCAAGCCCCAAGCCGTCAAGAACAGCACCCCCGCCATCACATATCGAAAGCGGGTGGAAATCATATATCCAGAACCTTGGTGCGGCAGATGCCTCCGCCCACGATCCCCGCGATGCTGGGAACGATGAGGAACATCCACACCTGTGAAAGGGCCTGGCCGCCCACCAGAAGCGCGGGGCCCAGGCTGCGCGCCGGGTTTACCGAAACCCCTGTAATGTTAATCCCGAAGATATGGATAACCACTAGGGTTATGCCTATTGCTAAACCGGCCATGGCCGTCGGCGCTCCCCCTTGCGTTGAACCCAGAATGACAATCACAAAAATCAGGGTGGCGACAAATTCGAAGGTCATGGCAGCCGAGAGTGAATAGCCTTGCTGGTATCCCGGCCCCCACCCGTCCTGGCCCAAACCATTGGCGGCTACGGTATATCCCGCCATGCCTTTGGCGATGACCTCCAGAACCGCCGCGGCGGCGATTGCGCCCAGCACCTGGCCCACGATATAACCGATCAAATCTTTAACGCTCATGCGGCCGGCGGTGTAAACCCCCAGGCTGACCGCCGGGTTGATGTGACATCCCGAAACGGGACCAATTCCATACGCCATGGCAACCAGCGCAAACCCGAAAGCAAAGGCGATGCCCAGATGGCCCACCGCCGCGCCCGACACCACCGCGGTCCCGCAACCGAAGAGCACCAGGGTAAACGTACCGATGAACTCCGCCACATACTTTTTCATAGCGCCCCCTTCTTCCTTTCTTGGTGTTTCAGAGTTAGGATTTTGTTGTACCCCAAGCATGCCGCAGAGTAGTTGTGGGGCCGGCCTTGCGGTCGGATGGTGCCGACCTCAAGGTGAGCGCGACGATACCGAATCTTTCACCGCATACTTCGCGATGGGTAGCGCACCACATTATTTGGAACTCTGCGGCCTTGGGACGGCTCCCGAGTATACTCGCCACGGAGGGCAAGAACAACAGCATTGCAAAAAGTTCCGCACTGGCCGGTTTTCACTCTTGCCTTTTGCCTTGCCTTGCCGGCTCGGCGAACAATCGCTCAACTTTAGTTATTGGGCGCAAACCAGGTCGTCCCGGGAATTTGCGCCGTGCGCGCCGCTTCCTCATCCATCTCGACGCCAATTCCCGGGCGGTCGGAAACCGTGATAAATCCCTTGTCGATAATTTCTCCCTCCTTGGCAAACTTCCTCCAGAGTTGCAGATTGCGGATCCAATGCCACTCCAGGGCGACAAAATTGGGAATGGCCGCGCACACGTGGCAGGAAGCCATGGTCCCAATCGGCGACACCACGCAGTGCGGCGCGACGGATACGTAGTAGACATGCGCCATGTCCGCAATCCGGCGGGATTCCAGGAGTCCTCCGCATTTCTGAAAGTCCGGCTGGATGATATCGACGGCCGCCTTTTCCAGAATCTCGCGGAAGCCGTGGCGCAGATACAGGTTCTCTCCCGTGGCGATGGGGGTCGTGGTCGATTCCCGGATGTCGCGCAGCGCCTGCACGTTGTCGGCGGGCACGGGCTCTTCCAGGAACAGCAGTTTGAATGGCTCCACCTCCGACGCCACGCGTTTGGCGGTCGAGACGTCGTACTGCGCGTGCATATCCACCGCCAGATCGACGCTTGGGTCGAAGGCCTCGCGGACAAAGGCGATTTTCTTGATCATATAATCAATTTCTGCGTTGCTGGCGAGAAGATTCACCTTGACTGGAGCAAGCCGGGGAGTCCTCGTGAAGGGCCGAAGCAGGTCCCAGTTGCGCGGGGAGAATTGTTCGTCCACATCGATCTTCAGCGCCGTGAAGCCCAGGTCCTTGACCTTCTGGAGCCCTTCGTGCGCCCCGGGATCTCCGGGAATGGGCGTGGCGGTGTCACAATACATGCGAATGCGATCGCGCATCTTCCCGCCCAGCAGTTGGTAGATGGGAACCCCCAGCGCCTTGCCCGCCAGGTCCCAGAGGGCGATCTCGAGGCCGCTTAGCGCCGTCGAATACTGCCCGCCTTGCGCGCCGGCAAAGACCCCGATGGCACGCAGGTTTTCAATCAGGAAGTCCACGTTGAGTGGGTCGTGCCCGACGAGCGAGTGGCGCCACTCGTTCAGCAGCGGCACCGCGCCATGGGCCGCGTCCGTGCACTCTCCGTGGCCGGTGATTCCCTGGTCGGTATAGACGCGCACGTGCACCTGGTACCCATGCGCGGCAATCTCCGCCGTGCGCACGTCGGTGATCTTGAGTTTTACCCGCTGGTAGGGCGTGGTGGTGCTCTGAATGGCCGACGAGAGATTGGCCAGGTTAAGTTCCCCCGCCGGCCCTGCTGCCTCATTGCTCATGTTTTCCCCTTTCGTTCGGATGAAAGCCTATCGCATCTTGCGCTGATATCTTACGCAATAAACCGATTCTGGGAGCATCGTTCACGGCAAAATGCCCCTCGAAACCCGAATTTTTCCGCGAAAAGGGCTTCAATTGTGCACAAATGTCCGACATTTGCACGGATATGTTGTCGCTATTTCCTGTGTTTTCATATACATTCGGGCTTCGTTCGTCATGTTTAACATCTTTTTTGGGGGCTGGCGACCCCAAAGTGACAATTTGTTGATTTAGGGTGTGACGGATTCGCCACGAGGGGCGGGGGGATACATTCTTCCACGTTCGGCACGGGCAGAGCCTTTACGTCCCAGGAACAAGCTTCCGCATATATTATACCTACACATCTAGCCTGGCGTCAAGGGAAAAGTGAGGCTACATGTTCTTAGCTTGTCAAGTTGTCCGGTTTTCATAGCAAGTGAACTGTCCGGTTTTGGTTTTTCTTCTCCTGCCCAATGTTAAGGGCCACCGCCGCCGCCGTCGCTGTGGGAATGTGGGAATCCGGCGTCTTTTGCCGGATTTCCAAGCGCGGAGGGAAGGGTGGAAAACTCGTCCTTGGAGTTTTCCACGCTTTCCTCGGCGCGTCATTTCCACAGCGTGGGGCGCGCGCTTTTTTTAACTTCTCCAAGACTTCTCCGGACGCCGTGTAGCGCCCCACCACGTGGGGTCCGTGGGCAATCGTGACGCGGCCGTCCAGGTGTTCACAGATGGTCACGCGGCAGCCGGCCAGCGTGCCGCGCCAGGACGTGCGCTCGATTTGCCAGGTCCGATCTGCGAGCCGTACGGTATTGTCCTGGGCTACGGCGCGCTCGTGCTGAACCGAAAAGATGAGGTCCAAGTCCTGGCCGCGCACCGGCGTGAACGCGTGTCCGCTCTGGGTGGCCGGCACGCTGAACTTCCGGTTCATTTCCCCGATGTAATGCTCCCGCAGAAACCGGTTGGCTTCCTCCAGCCCGGTGATTTGGGCTAAGCGCAACTCCTGCGGCAAACGCCCTTGCCAGGTGCCAAACCGTCGCTCGCTGCGCCCCCGCGCCTGCGGCGAGTAAGCCGCGATCATCTGGATCCCCAACCCCTGCAGCGCCCGTCCCACCTGGCTCAGCCGTTCGCGGCTCACCGGCCCACCCGCCGCCGGCGTGTGAAAAAAGTGGCTGGCCCGATCGCTGTAGAGCGCGCAGAACCGCCCTTTCCGTTCGATCACTTCCCGTAACCCGGCCATCACCGTACGCGTCAATTCCTCCTCCACCAACTGCGCGTAGTAGGTCTCGCTGGTGGCGTCATCGATGATCTCGATCAGGTCATACCAGCGCTCGTCCTGAAACCACTGATGCCGGCTGCCGTCCAGGTGCAGCAGCATCCCCGGCAACGGACGGCGCGCACGGCGCTTCCGATGTACACCCCGCTTCCGCCCTTTCTTCACCAGCCCCGCCCCTTGCAGCGCCAGCTTCACCCACGTGTAGCTCAGCTCGATGCCGTGCTCTTCCCGCAGCTTCTCGTGAAAGTGCCGTACGTTCAGGTCCGCATACTTCTCCTGATATAACCGCAGCACTTCTTCCGCCTGCCCCAGGGGAACCCGCTTCGGGCTCGGCTTCCCCCACCGCCGGTCCAGCAGCCCGTCGTATCCGTGCTCCACGTAACGCTGCCGCCAGCGTCGCATGCTGCGGTCCGACAACCCGATAATCTCCGCCGCTTGCCACCACGTGATCTTCTTCGCCATCGCCCGCAATATCACTTCTTGTACCTTCATCGCCCGCTCCCAGGCGACCGCTGAGTATTTTGGCATCCTGCCTCCGGCCTCTTGGATGCCTCAACTCCTCGCCGCCTTCAGCGGACAGATCACGTGCTAATTGAACCGGACAGATGACATGCTAACGACAGAAAAGTGAGGCTACATTGTTCAGGAGGCAGAGCGAGTGTACAATGCTGTGCGTTTTGGTAGCGGGTAAGGCAAAGGTGGGCGCAGTCTGCCCTCCTTTGCGGCCCTTTCGGCAAATTGTCTTGCCTATCCGAGCGTTGAAAACCCGCGGAGGAACGCAAAGTACGCGTGCCTCCGCGCTACTCTGCTGGTAGAAGAGGTGGGGATGGACTTTAGCAATTGCTATGAGGATGTTCGTCGTGCCGACGCCTACTCGACGCTGGAGTTCGCCAACACCTATTACCTCGCCTACCGCGATCTGCCGGCGATCATCGCCCGGCACGTGACCGGCAGCAGAGCGCTGGATTTCGGTTGCGGCACAGGACGGTCAACGCGCTTCCTGCGCAAGTTGGGATTTGGCGTTACGGGCGTGGATATCTCGGAGGACATGTTGCGGATCGCTCGCTCTTCGGATCCTAATGGCGATTATCGCCTAGTGCCGCAGGACAACTTTAACGAGTTCGCGCCGGCAACCTTTGATCTGGTCGTTTCACTTTTCACCTTCGACAACATTCCGGGCGCCGCTAAAGTGCGCATCTTTTCCGACCTCGGGAACCTGCTGAGTCCGGCGGGAACCCTGATCAGCGTCGTCTCCTCCCTGGAGATCTACACGCATGAGTGGGCATCGTTCACCACCCGGGACTTTCCGGAAAACGCCAACGCGCGCAGCGGGGACCTGGTGCGCATCATCGTTACTGACCATCAGGACCGCAGGCCCGTCGAAGACATCCTCTGGACCGAGAAATCGTATCATGCCGTCTATCGAGAGGCGGGCCTGCAAACGGCTGCTGTCTTCAAGCCACTGGCCACGGGCGACGAGCCCTACCCGTGGGTGAGCGAAACCACCATCCCTCCCTGGGTGATTTACGTGTTGAGACGAGCGATGTAGCTCGCGCGGGCGTGGCACTTCATGCACGCAAGAAGCACTCCGAGCCGAAAGCCGCGTGTGGCGGTAGAGTAGGAGAGGGAGCGATTGAAGACCTCGCACCTCTCCCCTCGTCGAACCGGACGTGCGGGTTTCCCGCATCCGGCTCTCGCAGAGGCTCTCGCCGCGAGCATGCACAGGCTGTATCCCGTCGAGTTACAAGGCGATCAGGCCCAGTTGTTTCATGTGGGCGTAAACCGTCATCCCTTTTGGGGGTCGATAGGATCGCTGACTACGGCGCCGCAGATGTTTCCACAGGCGCCAGTTTACGTAGCTGTTGATCTGGTTGAAGGCGTGCCGCGGATAGCCGCAACCGAAGTAGTTGCCCCAGCCTCTCAGGTTCCGATTCAACTCCCCAAGCAACCGGGGGATCGGGACGCCATTCTGTTGCGCGCTGGTCATGTCGCGCAACTTCGCCCGTTCCCGCGCCAAGGCTTTCTTGGACGGAATCACATTCAAGTAGCGATGCCGCCCCCACGCGGGGCGCGACCGGTCGTACCGAAACGTGAATCCTAGAAAGTCCAAACTGGCTCCTTGCTGCCTCAGCTTCACCACCCGTGTCTTCTCCCGGTTAATCTCCAGCCCCATCCAGGATTCCAGCTTCGTCTCGATCCATCCCACCAGGCGCGGCGTTTGCTGTTGCGCCAGCACCACAAAGTCATCGGCGTAACGCACCAGTTTAGCCTTGGCCCAGTGGGCTGGTCCGCTGGCCCGGTAAAACACCTTGTCGAACCAGTGCAGATACAGGTTAGCCAGCAAAGGCGAAATCACTCCGCCCTGCGGCGTTCCCTGCTTCTGCCGGCTGATTCGAGGTGGTCCACCCGATTCCTCGGACGTTTCCACCACCGCTGCTTCCAGCCACTGCCGGATCAGCTTCAAGACGCTCCGGTCGGCGATCCGCATCCGCAAACAGGCTTGCAGTTTGTCGTGCGGAATCGAGTCGAAATATCCCTTCAGGTCCGCGTCGTACACCGCCTGATACCCGGCTTTCAAGTGCCCGCGTATCTCCTCCAGTGCTTGATGGGCCGAGCGTCCCGGCCGAAACCCATAAGAACAATCCTCGAAATCTTCCTCGAAGATCGGCTCCAGGATCAGCAAGGTAGCCATCTGCGCCACTCGGTCGCGCACCGTCGGTATGCCCAAGGGTCGCCGCTTGCCGTTCGCCTTGGGGATGTAGACGCGTCGTACCGCTTGCGGGCGATAGGTGTGGGCGCGTAGCGATTCCTGAAGTTTATCCAGAAATCCTTTCACCCCGTCGCCGGTAGTTTCAATCTGTGCGATCGTCACCCCGTCAACGCCCGGAGCGCCCTTATTAGCGCGCACCCGCTCCCAAGCGGCTTCCAGCGTGTCCCGCCGATAAATCCGGTCGTACAACACATAGAACCCGAACTTCGGCTCCTGCTTGGCTTTTTGGCCCAGCTTCTGTCTCAGTTGAGAGAGTTTCTCCGGCAAGCTCCGTTCCTGCCCCGTTTCCGGCAGCCTTTCCGCAGCCTGCGGTTTCTCCATAGTGGGATTTTCATCCAAGCGGCTCTCCCCTCCTCTGACTCCACAGGTCTCTGCTCCGGCCCCTTCGCTCCACGGTCGTTACCCGCTTCGCCGCTACTATGAGCCGGTCCGACTCCCGACCGAGCCGCCCCAGGGTTATGCATTCCCCTCGGGCGTTGGTTGGCTTGCGCCGACCACTCCGCCGGGTCTCCCAGGTTCCTCGACTGATCTCTCCCCACGCGCCGCCCCCAACCACCCCGGAGAGCCCGGTGGCTGCTGTTGCCCCATTGCTTCACCACCAGTGGCAGGCTTCGTCACGTATGGCAGCTTGGCCGCTCTCAGTTTGCATAACGAGGCCGAATCGGGTTCGCTTGCGCTACGGCTCATGAGTTCGCTTCGCCCGGCTTCGTGTCACGGATTGCTCCGCCCCACGCGGGCTCGGCTACCTGTTGAATGGGCAATTACAAGGTAAGCTCCTTTCAGCTTACAAGATCAGCCAGACTTTCCTGGCACTCCATGCGTTGCTGTTTAAAGAAAGGCCCTAACTGAAAACTGACGACTGATGACTGGCTACTGCCTTTCCAAAACCTTTACCCCCACCGCCGCGCAAGACGTCGTCGCCCACTTCATAAACGACCGCCGCCTCAAAGTGGACCGCGACGCCCTCCCCGAACCCGGCCGCCTGGTGTTCATCTACCGGAAAACCACATCCGCCCCGCTCTTGAGCGACCATGCCGCCTTCCCCCGCCGCGCCGCGTAGCGCGATCGCGCCACGCGATTCAGGAGGGGGGTTCCGGTAAAGGCCCCCCCTCCTCTGACATCGAGGAGAGGCGCCCTGGGCGACGGCGTGGTGTCGAGCAGCGCCGCCGCCCCCATGGCAGTTCCCTGGCCTACTTTTGCAGCCGGATTTCGAACCCGGTGGGGGTTTCTTCGATGTCGGCGTGGTGGAATTCAGTTTGGGAGACAAAATTCTCAAATTCGCTGCGGGTATACGCGCGCCTGAGAAGCATCATGCGGAAGGTCAACTTGGTGAAGACGCTGCTCATCCAGGTCAACCCCATCTGGTCCACCAACTCATTGATGGATTTCTGTGAGGCATCGCGGCGCAAATCAATAATGACGCCGCGGCCGCCCGGCTTGAGCACGCGGTACATTTCGCGCACGGCGAGGAGCGGCTGGCTGAAATTCTTGAAGGCGGCGCGGCAAAGCAGGAAATCAAAGGTTTCATCGGCAAAGGGGGTGTGGGAGGCATCGCCCTGGCGAAAGTCCACGTTCACCTTCGCCGCCTGGGCGTTGCGGCGCGCGATCTCAACAAAAGACTTGCTGATATCGAGGCCTGTAATCTCGAGGCTCGCAAGTTTCGCCAATTCGATGGCAAAATAGCCGGGTCCGGGGGCGAGTTCGAGGACGACGCTGCCGGGGGCGAGGCCGGCGGCGACGCGGCGCGCCAGGGCGCGGAATTCCTCCATGCTTTTACCCGTATTGGCGGCGTACCAGCGGGCGATCCAGCCCTCCATGCCCATGCCCTTGTAGGCCTTGACGGATGCCGATTCCATGCTTATACTCCTTAGCGAACAAGATGCTTATAAACTAAGATAAAAGGCGGAACATGTCAAGCCCCAAAAACCTGAATTTGCTGGAGTCGCTGAACCGGGAGGTGCGGCGGTTCATTGCCGGAGCCCTGCTGTTTAATCTCAAGGCGGCCGATGAGGCGGGCTTGAACGGCACCGACATGCAGTGCCTCAACCTGCTGCAATTGCAGGGTTCGGCGACGCCGGGGGAATTCGCGCGCTGGGCTTTTCTCTCCACGGGCGGGGTCACCGTAGTTCTGGACCGGCTGGAAAAGGCCGGCTACCTCCGCCGCGAGCCGAACCCGCAGGACCGGCGCAGTTCCATCATCCGCCCGGTGCGGTCGAAATTCCGCAAGCTGGAGGCCCTCTACCAGTCAAGAAGCCAGGCCTTGAGGCAGGCGCTCTCCGCATATCCAGAGGGCCAATTGCAGGTGATTCTGGATTTCTTCAGCCGCGTGAATGGAATTGACGGGGGCGCCCGGTAGCGACACACCGGATCAGCCCTTCAGGCGATGGCGAGGGTGGCCGCCCCCACCACGGCCAGGCGCAGAAGCAGGCTGGGGAGCGGGTAATCCTTCTTGGCGCGATTCCAGGAGAAGGCCATCATCATCATGACGGTGAGCAGCGCGAGGGCCAGCAGGTAGGCCTGCGCATAGCCCATGGTGCCGCCGAGGTACTGCTTGAGGCCGGAATTCCAGATTGAACCATAGACAATCATGACGTGCACAAAATAGACGAGGAGCGACTCCTCGGCGAGGGCCCGTACGGTGCGCGGCGCGACGGGAAGAATGCGCTCCACAAAGGTGGCAAGGCCGAGAAAGGCGGTAACAAATCCGATGCGGGCGATGAACAGGTGAGGGGTGGTGGGCCAGAAATTCGCCTGACCGTAGAGATGCAGCGACAGCCGTTCGAGCGCGATTCCACTTACCAGAAGCAATAATCCGAAGGGAATGGCCTTGCGTAACAAGGCGGGAGCGGATTGTCCAAATTCCACGTAGGCAATCCCCAGCGTGGCGCCGAGGAAGATGTACGCCGACCACGGCAGCAGGGGGAAGAGTGAGCCGGTGGTTCCGATCAAAGCGGACTTTAGCGCCAGCGGGAGGGAATTCAGGAAGGGACTGCGCCAGGCGAGCGGCGCGGTGAACGCAATCCCCAGAGCCAGGGTTCCCGTCACCGCGGCCAGGCGGCGCGGGGCTCCCAGAACCCACACCAGCAACTGCAAAACGATGAGGGTAAAACCGATCGTCTGAAGCACATCGAATTGCAGAAATCCCTGCCAGGCATCGGGACCGGCCCAGCGCAGGTCGCGCAAGGAGTGCACGGGAATGCGCATGGAATAACCCAGAAGCACGAAGAAGGCGAAACGGCGAAGGCGTTTGGCGGCCGCCGGCCCGAATAGCCGATGCTCATCCCAGCGGCGAAGCGTGGCCAGCGCAAAACCAAAGCCCGAAAGGGTCATGAACATGGGAGCGGTAAACCCGCGGCAAAAAAGCCAATACTTGTACCAGGGAGTAAATTGGCAGGCCGGAGTGAGAAGAACGTCAAGCGTGTGGCCCTGAACCATCAGGGCCATGGCGAACACGCGCACGATGTCCACTGCGACGACGCGCGAAGGCGGTTTGAATTGTGCACTCACGGGTTTGCCCCAAAAATCCTTAGATGCGGAAGGGTGGGAAGATGTTTCGCGCCCGGGGGCGGCAAATTGTAAAAGGATTGTAAAAGGATGGGCGCGCGGAATTCGCCGGCGTTATAATGGCGCGCGTTTAGGCAGCGGGATGGAGGCCAAGCATGCGATCGATGGGTTGGATATTGCTACTCGCCGTGGCCGCGGCTCCGCTTCCGGCACAGGAAGCGATGCCCGGCCCTTCCAATGAAAAGGCGCAGAAATCATACAAGCAGGGCCTGGATGAACTTAACCATCACATGACCTTGTCGGCCTTTCAAAGCTTCGCCAAAGCCGACAAGCTGGATGGCGGGCATTGCAAAGCTTGCCAGGCACAAGTCATGAAGCTTGGGGCTGACTTGGGGGAGTGGAAGGCCGCCGAAAATGCGGCAAATGAGATGGCGGAACAGGCCGAGGGCGCGAGGAACGTGGCGCTGGCTCACTACGAGTCGGGCATCCTGCTGATGGATGAAGGAAGATGGAGGCGCAAGGACGAACCCTATCAGCGCGCCCACGACGAGATGGCCAAGGCCCTGGAGGCGGTGCCGAATTTCCCCCTGGCGGTTTACAGCGATGGCATGGCTCTTGCCCACCTGAATCAGGACGCGGAGGCCAAGGCCCGGTTTGAGCAATTCCTCAAGCTGGCGCGGGAGGATGACCCCAACCGACAGCGGGCGCTGCTATTCATCCGTCAGCCCGAAATGGCGCGGGCCAAAATGGCGCCGGCGTTTGCCGTAACCACGCTCGATGGGCAGCATATCTCGCTGGACGATTTGCGAGGCAAGGTGGTGCTGATTGATTTCTGGGCCACCTGGTGCGGTCCGTGCCGCGAGGCCCTGCCGCACATGCAGAAGATCGCCAAAAAGTTTGACGGGCAGCCCCTGGTGATTCTCAGCGTGAGCCTGGACAACGAGGAGAAAAGCTGGAAGTCATTCGTGGCCAAAAACCGCATGACCTGGCTGAACTGCCGCGACGGGGGATTTGACGGGCCGATGGCGAAGCTGTTTGGCGTGCGTGCGATTCCTCACACCTTCACCATTGACGCGGATGGGGTGCTCCAGGACGAAGAAATTGGCGATGCCTCCATCGAGGGGAAGCTGAAAAAGCAGATCGCCCGGGCGCAGGAGTTGCAGGCGACGGCGAAGAGCACGCCGTGAGTTCGGCGCCCCGCTAAAACGCCACGTACCCGAGCGCGGCGTCAGCAGCGGGCACGCCAGTGGGCGGAGCCTTGCCGGCAATTCCCACATAGACCGTGTTGCCATAGAAAAAGGGCATTCCCAAAATCACGTAATCGTTCAACGCCGATGCCGTTGCAGCGCCGCCGGTGAGGTTGCTGAAGGCGGTATTGCTGCCGCCTTGCGACACCGCACTGCTCAGCAGCGATACGCCGTTACCAATCGAGAGACTGGCCGCCGCCGAGTCACCACTGGCATCCTTGGCCGTAAAGGGCAGGCTGACCACCGCACTGGGGCAGTACAAGCCGCTATCGGGCGGAGGGCAACTGGCAATTCCCGCGCCCGCGGGAGCAGCGGCCACCGTGATCGCATCCAGGAAGTAGTTGAGACCCTGTCCACTGTCCACGAAAACAGGAAAGCTGGTTTTGCCACCGGCAGGATAAGCGGCCAATATAGTGTTATACGATAAGGAGCCAAGGGCGTTGGCAGAGAGCGCGAAGGTGGTGGCGCTGCTGCTGAGGGCATTGTCGGATTGGGTTCCAATTCCAAAGGTCAGCGCGCCGCTGGCGGTGGCCGCTCCGCTCGCCGCTACCTGGGACATGGTGAGAATGATCCCGTTATTGTCGCCGGCAAAGAAAATGACGGGGTTCGATACCTGCGTGGCGGTGGGAACGGCCGCCGCGCCGGTGCAGGAACTGGCGGAGGAGCAGAGCCAGTAATAAGGCAGAACAGTGCCTCCCGTGCAGAGGCTCCCGCAATCCTGCTGAGCCGTGCCAATTCCCAGAATGCCATTCGCCTGGAGCAATGCCGTGGAGTCGAGATTGCCGCCGCCGGCCTGGCCGCAAGTGGTGTTGGATGGAGCATTGCCGCCCGCGATCACCTGAATGGGAACATCCGTGGCGTTCTCCCCCGCCATCGAAACATCGGCCTGCTCGACTTGTCCCCAAAGGTAGTTGCCATCGTTGTACTCGAAGCACTCATACACCGAAGAACCGCTGCCCGTCACCGGAGCGAGCGTCAGGTTGCTCAAGCCCGGCGCAGAAGCAAGAAGGCGCAAGCCCGAGGAACCCGTGTCCACCTGCACGTTGGGGATGGTGGCGCACGTGGTGGTGCCACCCGGATTACAGACCGTCACCGAGACGTAAGCAACGTTGTAGGCATTGAAGGCAGGACCGGAGTTCACCGCGACGTCAATCGTGTTGGCCGTCGGCGTCGGAGCAGGGGAGAAAAACCTCCGGTATTGCTGGCTCCGCCGCATCCCGCGAGCATGCCCAATCCCAGCACCAGAACAGAAATTCGGCCGAGCGCAGACCCTCGCGATGGGATCATCCTGACTGCTGACACCTGACTGCCGGCTTCCCTGGAAGGGTTCGCAAGATTCATCGCACCACCTCCGCCGTGACGTTGCTGGGGAGGAGGCTGGGCACCAGGGCGCGGCCATGAAAGTCCATCATGCGCCCGCCGCTAAAATAAACAAAATCCTGCGTCTCGATCACCAGCGGGCCGCTGTGCCGCACCCGGGTCTCGGCCGCCTGCCGGACCCTGGGGAAATACGATCCCAGCAACTGCTGCAAATCAGGAAGAGTATGAGCATGCCAGGAGATGGCGAAAACCTTCCCTTGCGGCGAAACATATTCGCGGATGACCGCGCCCTCGGAGGAGATCATCACCTGGACTTTGTAGCCGGCGTGAACCTCTTCGTGAATTTCTCCGCGCAGAAGTTGCTGGTCCAGGCTCACGGAACCCTCATACTCACCCAGCGTGGCCCACGCCGGAAGCGTTCCCACGATCAGTACGAGCAGGACTTTTAATGTAGTTTTCATCGAGCCGCCCCCTGCCTTTCTTTCGTCCTATCAACTCATTCCACGGGTGGAAGGCGAATTCTCCCCAGGAAGGTCATTTCGTAGTGATTGAGCGCTGCTGCTAAATTACCACAGAAAGCGCAAGGCTAGCCAGAGGCATGGAAGGTAGGTCGCGTCCCCGTTTGAGCGGGCGGCGGCCAGGCGGCCAGGAGCATTGTAGCGCCGACCTTGAGGTCGGCACATGCCGGGCTCAACCCGGCGCTACATTCAAACCAGGACACGACCGGGAGGGGCTGGGGGGGGGCGGGCGGCTTTAGAACGCGTAATAACCGTTGGGAGCGCTCACGCTCGCGGGAACGGTGGTGCCCGCAATGCCCACGAACACGCTGTTGCCGAAGAAGAACGGCAATCCCAGGTCAAAATAATCCGTCGAAAGGCCTTCGCCGCTGGCCCCCCCCAGATCGTTAAAGGCGGCTGACCCGGTGGCAATCAGGTCATCGGCGTTGGCGATGTTCAGCGTGACCATTCCCGAGCTGCCATTGGCGCCGTCCAAGGTGAGGGTGAGCGCGAGGGGCGAGATGGGACAGTAGTACGGGTTGTCAGGGCAGTCCGCAGTGCCCAGGGTGTTAGGATCGGAAACATAGAGGGCGTTGGATCCGGTGTCAAGGAAACCGTCCGAGGTGAAGGTGTTACCATTATAGACAATAGTCGGAAAGTTTCCATTGGCATCCAGGGCATAGACGGTGGCGCTTCCCACGGCGTTGTTGGATTCGGTTCCAACTCCGAAAATCAACTGCCCGGCGGGAACCAGGCCCGATCCATCCGGGTTGATGAATGGCAGCGTGGGCGCCCCGGTGGAGGAGATGGATGGCAGGACAATCTCCACACCGTTGTTATCCTTGGCAAAGAAAGCGACGGGATTGGCCACCTGCTCCACCACCGGCACGGGGGCCGCCTGGCACACGTTATTGGGGCAAGTGTAATAGGGATATCCGGAGAAGGTTTCTCCACCCGCGCAGTTGAGGCCGCAATCCTGCACCCCGCTGCCCACGCCCAGAATGCCGTTCGCGCCGAGCGCCGCCACGCTGTCCAGATTGGGGCCGATGCCCAGGCTCAGGCAACTGGCGGCCGGGACAACGAACGTGGTATCGCCCAGGATCTGGATGGGAACGGAGGTGACCGTCTCGCCGCCGATTTCCACCTGGGCGTAGTAAATGGGGCCCCAGGCGTAGGAGGTATCGCCAAATTGCACGCACTCCTGCACAAGATTGCCGTTGGAATCTGTGATCGTCCCCAGCGAATCGACGGGGACGGAGGTAAACGCCGAATTCTCAACGCGCAAGCCCACCGAACCCGTGTCCACCAGAATATTGGGGATAATCTGGCAATTCTGCGTGGCCGGAAGGCATACGGTCACCGTCGTGAATAAGCCGTTGTAGTAAGTAGTGGCGGGGTTGCCCGTGTTCCCGTTGACCCCCAGATTGACATAAAGAGGCGCGGTGTTGCCGGTCGTCACCTCCACGGTGGCGGCGGCAGATTCACTGGTGTCAGCCTGGCTGGTGGCGGTCACGACCACGGTAGCCGGACTGGGCACAGTGCTCGGGGGCGTATATAGTCCCAGGGAGGTACAGCCTGTCCCGATGGTATTGCAAATCGTCCCCACCGTGGAATTGCCCCCCGCCACGCCGTTCACCGACCAGGTGACGGCAGTACTCGCGGCTCCGCCGACGGTGGCCGCAAACTGCACGTTCTTTCCCGCCAGATCCGTGGTGTCGGTGGGGGCAACAGTCACCGTGGCGTTTACCGGCGGCGCGGTGATGGTAACGATTGCCGCTCCGTAGGGACGGGTTTCCGCCGAACTGGTGGCGGCAACCGTTACCGTGGGCGGATTGGGAACGGTGGCCGGCGCCATGTACAATCCCGTCGTGCTGACCGTGCCCAATGTGGAATTGCCCCCCAGAATATTATTCACAGACCAGGTAATAGTGGTGCTGGTGGTGCTGACCACGTTGGCGGTGAATTGCATCGGCTCTCCCGCCTGCACCGATGCGGAAAAGGGCGAAATGGTGACGACGGGCAAAGGGATGATATTGCCGGTAGAGTTGGTCGTATTGCAACCGGCCAAAAATATCCCGCTGGCCATCACCACCAGAAGGCCTGCCAGGGCGCCCGGGGAAACTCTCTTAATCCTCATTGCACCACCTCCGGAGAAAGGTTGGTGGGCAAGAGGCTGGGCACGTAAGCGTGGCCGTGGTACCACCGCATGTGCCCGCCGCTCGAAAAAACGAAATGGTCATTCTTGATGATCAGGGGCCCGCCGTGATGCCCCGTCTGGGAATGGGCGTATTGCTGGAGATAGGTGAAGTAGCTGCCCAGCAATTGCTGGAGATTGGGCACAAAGGGCCCCTGCCAGGCGACCCCGAAAACTTTGCCCGCCGGTGAAACGTACTCGCGGACAATGGCGCCGCTGGGATCGGTAATGAGGTGAAGTTGGTAGCCCGGATGGACCTCGTCGCGAATCTGACCATGCAGGAATTGCCCGTCGGCGCTCACCGACGATTCCGGTTCGCCGAGCGCTGCCCAGGCCGGCGCCGCCCCCAGGACCAGAATGAACAAGACCGCACCCGCCGTTCTTCCCAACCCCCACCCGTACTTTTCTTCCATTGACCCGCGCCGCCTTTTTTCCTCAAACTACCCTTCCCCTTGGAGGGTTTCCCGCATTTTACCGAGACTCATCAAAATACCACAGACTGTCGCGAGCCATCCAGTGCTGAGAAAATTCAAGTAGGCATTTGGGGGCGGCACGGCCCTCCTGGCCGTAACCGCTCACGGGCGGGATCCCGATGAATCGGGGAGGCTGCCCGTACCACAACCAATGGAATGACAACCGGTTTGGATGCCCCGGTCATCGCCGTGGTTGTAACTGGAGAGGAGCAGAAGAGCCGGAAAATTTGTAGGGGCGCAGCGTCGATAGGTGAAATTCAACGGCTTGCGCCCCCACACGGAATGCAGCTAAAACGCCCAGAAACCGTTGGGGTATGTCGAGTCCGCCCCGGTGATACCCAGGAAGACTGTTTTGCCATAAAAGAACGGCAGTCCGAGGTCGAAATAATCCGTCGATGCCCCGCAGCTCAGGGTCGTGGTGAGCGAGCAACTCGTGTCCCCGAGGTCGTCTAGCGCTGCGTCGGTGGAGTTGAGCAAGGTATCCGCGCTTTCCATGCTGAGCGTCTCGGTGGGCGAGGTAGTGCCATTGGAACCGGCGAGGGTAATGGGCAGATTGAGGTTGGAACTCATGCAGTAGTAGCCATTATCCGCGCAGTTGGTGACACTGCTCACCCCCGTCTGGGTGCTTAATGAAGTCAGCGTCGCGGGGTCCAGAACGTAGTAGGCGTTCGAGCCGGTGTCAAGGAAGGCCCCATAACTGTTGTCCGAGGTATAGCTGACTCCATACAAGTTGAGTGATTGGAAGTTACCATAGTCGTCGAGTTCATAGACGGTCGCGCTGCCGAGCGCATTGTTGGACTGGGTGCCGATCCCAAAGATCAGCGTCCCCGGGACCGTGGCTGCCCCGCCTGTACCTATGGACGGTAGTGTGAGCAACTCCCCGTTGTTATCTCCGGAAGAAAACGCCGCCACGGGATTCCAGGGCTGTTGCGCCAAGGGAACCAGGGATTCCTCGCAAGCGCTGCTCGAGCAGAGGATGAACGGGTAGGGGTTAACGTTTGCGGCGTCAGTAGAATCGGTGCAGTCCACGCCGCAGTCCTCGGGGGCGTTGCCGATGCCCAGGATGCCATTGGCCCCCAGGGAGGCGAGGGAATTGTCAGCGCCCAGGCTGGTAGCCAGGCAGGGGGCCCCGTTGGGGGCGGTCCCATTCACCGTGATGACCTGGATGGGAACTCCCGTATTGGCGGTTCCTCCCTCGGCAGAGGGAACTTGCGAAGCCGTCTCCCCACCGATCTGCACGTTAGCCATCGACACCGGCCCCCAGGTATAGGCCATATCGCCGAACTCGTAGCACTCATAGAGATTGTCACCACTGCCATCATTGATCTGCGGAAGCGTTACGCTGCTGATTGCCGAGGAAAGAACGCGCAACCCCGTGGAACCGTAATCCACCAGCACGTTGGGGACGCTGGCGCAGGTCGTGGTGCCCGGCTCACAAACCGAGACCGTGGTGAAGATCCCGTTGTAATAAGAATCAGCCGTGTTGGAATATCCGTTGGGTCCGAAGCCGACGGTGACCGAAACGGTATTCGAACCGCTGCTGGTTCCCGTCAGGGCTACTGTCAGGTTGGTGCCCGCCCCCGCCACACCCAGGTAATTATATGTAACGGTTAGGGTGCCGTTGACAGTGCCCGTTGCCGCGGGCGTAAAGGTGACGTTGATCGTGCAAGTTCCGGAAGGGGCGACGCTGGGGCCACAGTTATTGGCCTCGGAGAAGGTGCTGGACCCGGTGGTGATCGAAATGGCAACCAGAATTATCAAACTGCCGGTGTTGTTGAGCGTAACGCCCTGCGGCGAGCTGGGAGTGCCCACCGGGGTGCCCGTAAACGTAAGGGTGCTAGGGATCAGAGAAACGCTGGTTCCCGTGCCCGTCAAACTCACCGTCTGCGGACTGCCGCTGGCATTGTCCGTAAGAGTCAGGGTGCCGGTGAGCGCGCCGGTTTGCGTGGGGCTGAACGTTACGTTGACCGTACAGGCGCCGCCAGCGCTTACGCTCGTGCAGGTATTGGATTCACCGAACTGCCCGCTGACCGTGATGCTGGAGAAATTAAGGGTGGCCGTACCGCTGTTGGTGACGGTCACCACTTGCGCGGCGCTGGTGCTGCCCACAAACTGGCCGGAAAAGGTCAAGGTGGAGGCCGAAAGGCTCACCGCGGGTGTGCCGGGGCTGCTGCTGGAACTGGAGCCGCCATTGCAACCCACCAGGACTGTCAATCCCACCATGACCGCCAACAGACGCATCAAGGCGCCAAAGGAAAGGGGTTTGGGGTTCATCGCACCACCTCCGGCGTGAGATTGGCAGGAACGAGGCTGAGCACATAGGCGCGTCCCCGGAAACTGCGTCCGTGGCCGAGACTGGTAAACACAAAGTCGTTCGTCTGGATGGTCACGGCGCGGCGCGGCACAACATGCGTTCGCTCGCCCTGCTGGAGGTCGGTGATGTGGGAACCCAACACCTGATTGAGGTTGGGAATGGAGTGTCCCTGCCAGGAGATCCCGAAGACGACTCCCGCCGGCGACACGAATTCATTCACCACACTGCCGTCCGCCTTGGTGATCTGGTGAAGGTTGTAGCCCACTTTGGCTACGACGCTATGCTGCCCACCCAGCACTTGGGCGTCGGAATTCACCGACGGAACGTCGCCACCAAGCGCCGCCCAGGCTGGAAGACTACCTATCATCAGCATGAGCAAAATCCTCAAAATGCTTTTCATCGGATGCTAGCCCGCCTTTCTTAGATATTTCCATGAACCCTTGCTTGGACGGCATTTAGTCATGAGGAGTTTTCCAAAAACATGTTAAATAATTGCAAAATGTGCATTTACTGCGATGAAGCAGACAAGTGAGTTGCTGCCAACCAGGCCGAATTGTTGAAGTTACACCCTTCGAAGGGATTCGGGCCGGGGAATTCCCTGCTCCGGTCCAGGGGCGGAGCGCAGCTTGGACAATGTGTCAATGTGCAGTTTTACGCCCCCCTGCGCCCTGTCAACCTGCCGCCCCAGCATGAATGAGGGATTGAACCGGCTCAAGTTTTTCTCGCCAGTGCCGATAAAGGGAGTAGCGTCATAACCCGCCAGCGCTGCGATTGACCCGCCCAAATGCAGTGCTGAGCCCTTGGCGGCAAGTTCGAAGAAACCTTCGCCCCGACGAACACCCTTGCCGCCAAGGCACCCTCCTTTATCTCCCCATTCCCCCGAAAATCACCCCCCCGCTTCAAAATCTGTTACACTGGGTCTTTGGGGATCCAAAAAGAAGACATGCGCACCGCCACTCGATTGCTGGCCATTTTGACCATTGCCGCGTTGCTTGCCCCCGGCGCGCGCTGGGCTTCCCTGCGCGCTTCCGTGCAAGCTTGCGCGTGTCCTCCGGCGGCCTGCCGATGCCCCGGCCACCACCACGCTATCGGGCAAATCCCCATTTGCTGTATGGCTAATGGTGGCCAGTGCGGATGGGTCTCGCATGACACCTACTTGAGTTCGGTTCTCAGCATGTTGATTTATATGCCCACCGAACACCATTGGGCGAATCCATCCGCGCCCTGGAGTTTTGGCCGCTTCGCCTCAAACTTAAACCTGACGCCATCCCATGCACGGATTCCTGAACAACCTCCCCGCGCCACGCTCTGATTCCTCCTTGCTACACGCTTTTTTCGCGCGCCCTGCGCTGTAAGCTGGGATAAGAGACCGCGGGAGTCCCTGAGCCTCTCGCCTTTCTTCGCCAGCTTTCGGCCGACGCTTCAATTCCATTCATCTCAGGAGGAGACCTCATGCGGAGGCTTATATTCTGTTTTTGTCTGGCGGCATTTTTAACGTTTGCTTCCCTGCTCCACGCCACCATCTTTGGAAGGATCCAAGGCATCGTGCACGACCCGCAGCATCGGCCTATACCCGGAGCTTCGGTCAAGCTTCAGGCAGTGAATTCGGATTGGTCGCAAACCGCGCTGGCGGACGACAACGGTGAATTTTCGTTCCCTGGCGTGCCGGTGGGCGACTACAAAATCACGGTCACTCAGCCTAAATTCCAGACCTCGGAGCAGACGGTCACCGTCCATGCCGACTCATCACCGATTCTTCACTTTCAACTGGCGATTGCCGCCTTGAATCAATCCACGGTGGTGGTTGGCCGGGGAGAGGTGGCCAATATGGATTCGGTAACCCCCACCTCCCTGGTTAATCGCCTGGATGTATCGCAAACTCCCGGCGCGGACCGCACCAACAGCCTGGCCATGATCACCGACTACACTCCCGGCGCCTACGTTACCCACGACATGCTGCACATGCGGGGGGGGCATCAGGTTGATTGGCTCATTGACGGCGTACCCGTTCCCAACACCAACATCGCCGCCAACATCGCTCCGGTGATTGACCCCAAGGACATCGATTATCTCGAGGTGCAAAGGGGCAGCTACGACGCCGATTACGGAGACCGGACGTACGGAATCTTCAACATCGTGCCGCGCACCGGCTTCGAGCGTAACAACGAGGCGGAACTGGTCACGACTTTCGGCGATTGGTATCAAACCAACGATCAATTCAATATTGGCGGGCACACCGAGCGCTTCGCCTATTACGCCAGTGTGAACGGAAATCGCAGCGATTACGGTCTGCAAACCCCCATTGCCCAGGTTTTTCACGACGCCGAGAACGGCTACGGGGGATTCGCCTCGTTCATCTTCAATCCCAACGCCGGGAACCAATTGCGCCTGGTCACCTCTTTAAGGGAAGACTATTACCAGATCCCTTATGACCCGAATCCAAACTCCATTGGAAATCAGCAACTGGTGGAGGCGGGGGAATCCCCCAGTTACGGCCTCCGCGACGGCGAGCACGAGCGCGACGGCTACGTCACATTTTCGTGGGTACACACCTTTAACGCCAATTCGCTGCTCACGGTATCCCCCTTTTATCACTACAACAGCGCCGATTACCAGGGCGGGCCGAACGATTATCCCGTCATCTCCACCATGGACCAGGCCGCCCAATACGGGGGCTTGCAGGCAATCTTTAACCAGCACTTCTGGAGGAACGACCTTCAGGCGGGAGTGTACGGATTCGGTCAGCACCAGTACAATCTTTTCAACAACGAGTTCACCGACGGCAGTCAAAACTTCCCCGCCTCTTCGATTGGCGTCAACGGGGGCCTGGCGAGTTTCTTTGTTGACGACAAATTCAAGGTGACTTCGTGGTTGACCTTGATGGCCGGCCTTCGCGAAACCTACTTTACGGCGGACGTCACGGAAAACGCGACGGACCCGCGCTTTGGCATGGCCATCCGTGTCCCGCGCATTAACTGGGTTTTTCGCGCCTTCTATGGAAAGTACTACCAGGCCCCGCCCCTGGTGACGGCCACCGGCCCGCTGCTCGGCCTGGCCACCAGCCAGAATTTCACTTTCGCCCCCCTGCACGGCGAGCGCGATGAAGAGCACCAATTCGGCGTCACCATTCCTTTCCGCGGCTGGGCGCTGGACGCCGACACCTTTCAAACGGAAGCCAGCAACTGGTTGGATCATAACAATATCGGAGAATCCAATCTCTTCTGGCCGATCACTTGGTCTGCCGCCTTGATTCAGGGATGGGAAGTCACCGTGCGGTCCCCGCGTCTTTGGAATCGCGGCCAGTTTCACCTTGCCTATTCGAATCAAATCGCCCAGGCCACTTCGCCCATCACCGGAGGCTTAATCTGTCCCAGCAGCAACGACATGAATTGTCCGCTGAATATCCCGCCCGGGTATTCGCCAGTGGACCATGACCAGCGAAACACCTTGAACTTCGGTTTCAATGGAAATCTTCCCTGGCACGCTTACGCTTCAACCAATGTTTACTACGGCTCGGGGTTCACGAACGGTATTCCGGACACGCAATATCCGGGAGACTATCTGCCTGCGCACATGACGTTCGATGTTTCCCTGAGCAAAACTTTCCGCGAGAAATACACGGTCTCGGTAAGCGGGCTGAATATGACCAACAAACGGGTGGAACTGGACAACAGCCTGACCTTCGGAGGCTTTCACTGGAACGACCCACGACAAATCTACGGCGAATTCCGGTACCGGTTCCATTTCTAGAGGCTCGAGGAGGTCCGTAATGGGCGCGCGAGGGTTCATGGCAAGTCTCGTGGGTCTGATCATGGTCTTCACCATGACCTCATGCCAAACCCAAAAGCTATTGCCGGAACAGCGCTTTGATTTGCGGGGGAAAGTGGTGGCGGTCAATAAAAGCAAAGGCACCGTGACCCTGGCTTCCGAAGCCATCCCCGGTTACATGGCCGCCATGACTATGGATTACCCCCTCAAAGATAAGTGGGCACTGGACATACTCAAACCGGGCCAGACCATTCATGCAACTCTGGTGGTGGCGAGCGATCACGCCTGGCTGGAAGGCATCGTCGTAACCGAAGAGTCACAATCGCAATCCGCCCCACCTCAGGCTGCGGGCGTCGGGGGCCCCTTATTAGGGGAAGAAGTGCCAGACTTCCCGCTGGTCAACCAGGATGGGAAGCGGATTCATCTCCGTCAATATCGCGGCAAGGCGTTATTGCTCACTTTCATTTACACGCGCTGCCCGCTCCCCGACTATTGCCCCCGGATGAGCAGGAACTTTGCGCAAATTTTGAAAGAAGTGCTGGGCGACCCGGAGCTTTCCCCTTCCACCCATTTGCTGAGCATCAGCATCGACCCGGAGTTCGACAAGCCTGCCGTCTTGCGGGCTTACGGCCTGGACTGCGCGGGCAACCCTCATCCCTTCGATCATTGGGAATTTTCCTCCGGTACGCCGGACCAGGTTCGCAAAGTGGCCGAGTTCTTTGGCCTGAAATACTGGACCGAAGGAGGCCAAATCGTGCATGCGCTGGTGACGGCGCTCATCGGCCCCGACGGTAAGGTGGTCAAAATCTATCGGGGAAACGACTGGCAACCCGCCGACGTCCTGGCGGATCTCCGAAGTCTCCCGCACAGTTAGAATCAATCGCCCGCCAACCATTTTGGAAAATCTGTCAAAGGGAGTTACAATCTCTTCATCGCGTGGCCGACCCAACACTTTCGTAAGTCCAGTCTCCTTCCGAGGGAACCATGTTTGAGAGATACACGGAAAAGGCCAGAAGGGCGATCTTCTTCGCCCGTTATGAAGCGAGCCAGTTCGGCAGCCCTTTCATTGAAACGGAGCACCTGTTGCTGGGATTGATCCGGGAAGACACGATGATCGCCAATCGTTTGTCGCGCCCTCCTATCACCGTTGAATTTATTCGCAAGCGGATCGAGGAACAAACGCCGCGACGGGAAAAGGTTTCCAAATCAGTCGACCTGCCCTTAAGCCAGGGATGCAAGCGCGTTTTGGCCTACGCTGCTGAGGAGGCAGAACGCCTTTCGGACAAGCACATCGGCCCCAACCATCTGCTGCTCGCCCTGATTAGGGAAAAAGATGGGCTCGCTGCTAAGGTTCTGTCCGAGGTGGTGACCAACCTTGACGTATTTCGCGAAGAAATTGGTCGGATGAGCGATGCCTCCTGGAATGTCGCGCACACCCCAGAAATCAAACGGGAAGATTTCATTGAAATCCATGGTGAGTTGTGGACCGCAAATACGATTCGCCAGCTTAGCGAGCGCCTCCAGAAATTTCATTGGGAAAAGCGCCGCTGGGTCCCTCGTGACGGATTAGTGCAGCGGGCGGATCGAAAGCTCCACTTCTACAGCGGGCAATCGTATGACCCGGAGAAATTTGAATTGGTGAAAGGCGAATGGAGCGAAGACCGTTGTGCGATTTGCTGGTGGGGACTCTGTGAATCGGACTCGCTTGAGCATGGCGAGGGCTTCACCAACGGCCAGGATTGGCTTTGTACGGAGTGCTATGAAAGATTCCTCAATCCCAATCAACCCGCGGATTAGTGAGCCGGCCCATAAACCACGCGTCCTTCCCTGCGGCATAACCAAAAGCTTGTAAATCAACTTGTTAACGGTAGGCGACAGCCGCAGCCTTTGGTATAATGGCCTACGCTTCGTTCTAGATTCAGCGGATTCTCATGCCCAGAACCGTTCCTCACATCACGGTCCGCGACGCCTTTAGCAACCAGCGCGAAATTGAGATTTCCCGCACTCCCTTCACGCTGGGGCGGCAAGGCGACAACGACCTGGTACTGCTCGACACGCGCATTTCGCGCCGTCACGCGCGCATTATCAATGAGGGCGAAGGCTACGTGCTGGAAGACGCCGGCAGCCGCCACGGAACGTTTGTGAACGGCGAGCGCATCACCGCCCCCCACAAGTTGAAATCCGGCGACGTGATCGGCCTGGGCGTAACCGATTCCTACGGTCTGACTTTCGGCGTGGAGCCCGCGGTGCTTCCCGGCCTGCTGGAGAAATTGGAGAAGGCCTCCGAGCAAGGACCCGCTCCGCAATTGCACCATCTGGGCCTGCTTCTTCAGATGGCCCAAATGATGTTGCGCGCCCCGGCGCTGGAGGAAGTGCTGACCACACTGCTGGACTCCGCCATTCAGCTCACCAATGCCGAGCGCGGATTGCTGTTCCTGAAGGAAGGCAATGGCGACCTGGAGCTGAGCCTGGCGCGCGGCAAAGGGGGAATCTACCTCAGCCCGGAGGTGCACGATTACTCCCGCACCGTGGTGAACCGGGTGGCGGCTTCCGGCCAGGAGGAAGTGATTCTGGAAGAAGTGACCTCCGGACGTACGGCTTACGAAACCGGCATTATTCGCACCGGCGGGCGCGGCATCGTGGCCGTCCCCCTGCAAAAGCTGCAAATGGCGGATGCGGCGGGAGAGACCTTTGTGGGCCGGGCGCCGGAGTTGCTCGGGTTGCTCTATCTGGACACCCGCGCCCAGGCCGCGGCGGTCACGGGCTTGGACCGGCAGGTGCTCCAAACGCTGGCGGTGGAAGGGTCCACGGTCATTGAGAACGCCCGCTTATTTCGAGTGGCGCGCGCCCAGGAGCGCCTCCATCACGAAATGGATTTGGCGCGGAGCATCCAGCAGGGGTTGCTCCCGCGGGAACTGCCCCAAAGCGATTACTTCCAGGTCTTGAGCGTCACCACTCCCACCGAAGCCGTGGGGGGCGACTACTACGACATGCTGGAGCTTCCCGAGGGCCGTTACGGCTTCGCGCTGGCCGACGTTTCCGGCAAGGGCCTGCCCGCCGCCTTGATGGCCGCCAGCCTCCAGGGGGCCTTCGGCGCCGTCGCCACCGGCGCTCCGGACCTTGGCGAGCTCTTTCTTCGCGTCAACGATTACATGTGCGACCGCACGCCGCCCGAAATGTTTGCCACCCTCCTCTACGGCGTCCTGGACCGCAACGGACTCTATGAGTATGTCAATGCCGGGCACATCCCCCCGTTGATTGTCCGCGCCAAGGGCGGCGTCGACCAACTGGAGTCCTCCAATTTCCCCGTGGGGCTCTTCCCGCGGGTTGAATTCAAGGTTGATCGCGCTCAAGTCAATCCTGGCGACCTGATCGTGACCACTTCGGACGGCGTCACGGAAGCGCGCGACACCCTGGGCGGATTGTTCGGCGACGCCCGCCTGCTCACCCTGCTGGAAGCTTGTGCCGGGCAAACGGCGGATGAGGTGGTACGCAGAATCCTGGCCAGCATCCGCGAATATGTCGGCACCGCCCCGCAGTCCGATGACATTACCGTTACCATTGTGCGTTTCGGCCCCGCCTGACATCAGCCCCTTATAAAATCCCGGCGGGAAACCGGGGGCGCGAATCACCGCTTGCGGAAGTTGATGGGGCGGATGGAGCCATCGGGTTGGACCACCCCACGAATACCGGGGGTGACGCCGGCGGGAACGCCCCCCTTGAAGGTGGCATCCGCCGTTCTGCGGCCGTGGAATTGGCCGTCGTACCATTCCTGAATCTTTATCAATCCCTGCAGCTCTTCGTATTCGCCCCACGGACCGAAGACGTAGATGGATTCATCCCCGTGGGCGGTGAATTCGTCGTCGGCGCCGTGCTGCACCATTTCCACCCCGATCGCATTGTTCACCGCGCTTTGCACCTCATAAAACTTCGGCCCCAGGCGGACGTTCTGCACACCCCGCAACTCGGTAACCAGCGCCACGGTGGCGGACTCATGTCCGGGCACCACCACCGCCTTCAAATCGTAATCCCCGTAGATGTACTTGCCGTCAAGCTTGACGCAGCCTTTGCGCGCGCCGTTGTACTCAATCGAGTAGTGGGTCTTGTGGGGGCTGAAGACAAGGGGATTGGATTTCTCCTTCCAGGTCCGCGCCGACTCCGTGGGGTTCTGAAATGCATCGGGCGCCACGGCCGGACTGACCACGAGACCGGCATTGGCCCCTAGTTGCGCAGTCTTGGCTTTGCAGTCGATGGGCTTGGGCGTGCAATCGGCCCGGCCGATATAGTCGAGCGATTTCTGATTGGCGCCGCGCACCAGAATCCAGACACCCACCTTTTGCGCGGCGGCGGCAAATTTCTCTTTATCCTGGGAGCGAATCTGTCCACCGATGGCCATGATCAAAACTCCATATCAGTCGGCATTGGAAACCCCGGCGGTGACTTCAGCAGGCGGACGCGATTTGCATGCGCCGCGCCTGCCGGCAATTTAACGAAAGTCGTTTTTCTTTGGACGCCCCATAACGTCCGAGCTCACCGCGCTCAGTGAGCCGATTGTCCCACGTTCGCCACCGGCCTGCAAGGCTGCCCTTTTGGGGGACAACCGGGGCCTCGATGAAGCCCCGATGGGCGACGCCCCGCAGGGGTTACCCCCAGCGCAGACGCATCCGCGAGCCCGCGTAGCGGGCGTTGTCATGTAGCCCACGGCGAGCCAGCCGTGGGAACGATGGCAGAAAAAGGGGTGTTGAGCCCCGTCCGGGGCGAAGTCTGGCTGGCGGACGAGCGATGCCTGTGATGATGCCTTGCGGCGTGGTTTTGCTTGACGAAGCCCAGACGCCGCCCCTAACAGGGCTCACAAACTATTTCTATTTCCCGTTTCCCCACGGCTTCGCCGTGGGCTACATGACAGCGCCCGCTACGCGGGCTTGCGGGCGGCCGCGCGGCTATTTGCTCTTCTTATAGAGGATAATCACCGCTCCCGGCCGATCTTTGATCGCCACCAGCAAGCCGTGATCGGCCAACTCCCGGCCGCTCGCCTGCGTGGCGCCGGGAGCGTCCATATTGCTCACCGTGTACTGCGCGGACGGGTCGAGCCCGCGCAGCTTGAACTTTACGCTTTCAATGGGGCTCTGGGCCCGGCGGAAGACCTGAACCATGCCATCCCCTGCCGCCGGCCGGTTGAACTGCCAGGCCATCCAGGCGTCGTCTTCCGTGGCGTAAGGCATCAACGGATAATAATCGCCGTAATAATATGGAGCGAGCTTGCGCCACTGGGCGGCCAGCCGTTCCAGCGCCGGGAAGTCAATACTCTTGCTGCGCGGGTCAGGCCCCCCATAGCCCATTGCCATCGCCATGGTGCTGCGGAAAGAGTAAGCGCCCGACGAGCGGAGGCCGGTCCCGAAATACGGCACCCACATGGCCAATCCGTAAGTCAGATCCTGCATGGCGGGGGGATCGTCATATCCGTAGTCGCTTCGCCATAAGGGCACGGCGCGGCGCAGCGTTTCCAGGTCGTCGCGACGGCCGCCGCTGGCGCAGGTGTCAATCAGCATGTCCGGATGCCGCCGGCGCAATTCATCCCAGTAAGCCAGGTAGCCGGTGACGTGGCGAATTTCCGTAATGCCCTGCCGGTCGGGAGCGTCGTTGGCCCGCCAATAGTCCAGCGGATTCATATTGAAATCCTGCCGGTAAAGGTCGATTCCCTGCTCGGTCAACAAGTGGTCAATGTGCTCGGTCAGCCACTCGCGGGCTTGCGGATTGCCAAGATCCAGCAGCCGGTTGGGTCTATCTTTTACGCCGAGCAGCCATTCCGGGTGATTCTCCGCGAGCCACGAACCCTGGGCGACGCGCTCCGGTTCAAACCACACGATGGTCTTCACGCTGTGCGCGTGAGCAAAGTCGGAGATGGGCCGCAGGCCCCGCGGGAAGCGCGCCGGGTCGGGGTCCCAGGACCCGACATTCCACCAGCCGTCCTTGAACGGATACCAACCCGCGTCCATCCACCAGTAGTCGAACTTCCACCCCACATCAAAATATTGTTGAAGGAATTCCTTCTGGTTCTGTTCGTTCGCGCCCTGCATCTCGATGGTGAAGCGGTTCCCGCCCGAGGAGAGCAGCGGGGCCGGCAGTTGGCCGCCGGGGCGCGGCAGGTTGTGGGCCACCATCCACCTACGCCAAACGTTCTGCCCATCGATCCAATCGCCGGTCCAGAACAGCAGGGCCACCAGCGGGCTGCGCACCTCTTCGCCGGGCAGCAATTTGAAGTGGGTCAACTCCTGCCCGGCGCGCACCTGAAGTCCCGTCCCCTCGTCGCGCGTAAAGGTGGCCGCCCACTGGCCCGGCCAGCCCAGCGCCACAATCGTGCCTTGACCCGGCAGGGCAATATTGAAGTAGCACAGGTCGGTGTTGGTGGGACGCCCGCCCGCCGCGCTGATCCGCTTCTCCGCCCCGGGTTCAAGGGGGTCGGCATAGGGTTCGAAATCCGTGGGAGTGGCTTGCGAGCCCTTGCTGTGATGCAGTATGAACTCGCCGTCCTGACTGCGCTCGAAACGCGTGTCAAGGGCCTGAATGTTCTCCAGAATCGGCGTCGGTTCGGCGCCGGTATTTTTGAAATAGAGCGTCCACTCCACGACGGGGAAATCGCCATACTCAATGGCCACCGAGCGCACCACCAGGCCGCTTTGGGGATCGGTGTAAGTCAACGTGTGCTCCATGCGGTTATCGTCGAGGCGGCGGGAAGTGCGGCCAGACTCCCACATTTTGAGCAAATCGCTGGAAGGCCTATCACCATAACGAAACGAAAAAGCAACGTTGGTGGTCAAGGGAGCGCGCAAAGGTCCGGTGGGCAGGTCATCGAGCCATACCGTCTCGCCATCCGCCAGGGTCACGCGCGCATCGGCCCAATCGGCCTGGTCAAAATCATTGCCGAAGACCACGCCCCCGCCCCCGTCCTCGACTTTGAGGTCAAACTCCGTGGCGTTGCCCAAATCAACTTTGACGGGCACGCCCGCCATGCCCTCGTGCAGCACCGGAGTGCGGAAAGCCGTCTTGCCGGCGACGTCAACCGAAGCCACTACGGCGCCCCGGCCGGCGCCGGAGTAATATCCGACGTCGTTGCTATCCACGCCCACCACGGCCTCAAAACTCCTGGCCGGCGCGGGAAGCACCACGCGCACCTTGCCGTCAGAGGGAAAGTGCAGGCCGCGCGTATATTCCTTGTCCACAATCAGCAAATGACGGCCTTGCACCTCGTTCCTGCTCATCGGGCCCGAGTGCAGATAGACCAGCAAGTGGCTTTCCGGCGGGTTGGACGGCGCCTCGCCGAGAAATTTGGCGCCCACCCAGCGGTGAGCCGTCGCCGTTGCTTCCGGCGATTGCGCCGCGCCCCGGGGAATTATGACGAGAAAAATGGCGGCCAGCAGGATTAAGCAGCGGGATTCTTTGGAGGGGGAAGTGAACATGACTAAAGGCTCCTTGCGTAGCATCGCTCGCGCCAGATTATACCGGCGTCAAAACCCTGCCGCAAGTCAGGCCAACCACCATGGTACTTCAGGAGTTTGACTTCGATTTGGAACGCGCGTGCCCGGGTCGGATTCGTGGCGATGGCGCGGGAAGAACCCGATCTCCCGGGACTTGAAATTCGACGCGCCCATAATTTTCTTGACATTGTAGCCTATGGCGAGTAGAATGGAATGTGGGTTGTGGCCCAGGCGCCGGAACCGGTGGCGCCAGGTGGAGCGAACTACCCATTCACCTTCGAATAAAATGAAATTTCAGGACCCCCAAATGGCACGCATCGAACGAGAATCTAAAGCAACGGTTGAACCGCTGGCACGATGTACCAGAAAACAAACCGTTAATTCTCCATGGTCAAAAACAGCTAAAAATCATGTCATTGAATCTAAATGGCTTACCAAATCGCCCTCACATTAAAAAATGAAAAATTTAAAAAAATTGAGGGTCGCTTTTTTAACTTATTGAAAACAAAAGGCAAAGTATCAGACAATTGGTCACTTTTGCAAATTTGCCACGATGTGCATGAAAAAAAAGAACCTACGGGTTTCCTCTTATATCCATGAAAAATAAATAACTTAATGAAGAAGACGACATTCATGGTGCAGGAATTTGCGCATTTTTCAGCCCTAACGCGCCCTCCATGCGCACCCATTTTAATGGGCAAGTCACCTCCAATTTGACCACGCGTTATTTCAAGACCCCATTGTGACCACCGGCTGCCACCCCGCGCGAGTCCAGGAATCTTCCAGCAGATGCCTTGCGGTTGGGGCCGGGCACAAAGCTGCCTCTGCTCAACCAAGAACTCACCGGCACGATTGAATTCCTGAGGCCTCAGGAAGTATGCTATCCGTCGTTCGCGAATGGATAACAACCATCCCGGCGATGCAGACGGCCCGCCTCGGCTGGCGCGAATAAATGCGTGCTGCCCGAATCTGGAACCGCGGTGATGCTGCACCATAACGTATGTGCCTTGGGGAGTTTTGAGCGTTGGACATCCACGTCATCAATCTTGACCGCAGTAAGGATCGAATGGTGGCGTTTGAAAGCCTGAACGGTCGCCTGAACTTGAACTTCGTGCGCTTCCCCGCGATCGAAGGAAGGAACGTCGCGCGCGGCCCGCTGGTGGAGCGCGGCATCATCGCCGCCGAACTTGGCTACGACGATGGAGCGCTGGGCAACGCCCTGTCGCATCTTGCGCTGTGGGACCTGGCGATGGAGAAGAATCAAACGCTCACACTCTGCGAAGATGACGCCATCTTTAATCGCGGCTTTGGCCCCGCTGCCGAGTCGCTGATGAAGGCGCTCCCGGCGGACTGGCAACTGATTTTGTGGGGGTGGAATTTCGATTCGATCCTCTTGTTCGACATGATGCCGGGAGTTTCCCCGTGCCTGGGCATGTTCGACCAGGATCGCATGAGGATGGGCGTCGAGGCGTTTCAGTCGGCGCGCTTGATGCCGCAGCCCTTCCGGCTCGTCAACGCCCTCGGCATTGTCGGTTACTCTGTTTCTCCGATGGGCGCACAGGCGATGAAGCGGCTCTGCCTGCCCCTGCGCAAGATGGACGTCAACATTCCCGGCCTCGGGCGGGCGGTGCCCAACAGGGGCCTCGACGTCATGCTCAACGGCGTGTATCCACGGGTCAATGCCTACGTGAGTTTCCCGCCGCTGATCGTGACCAGGAACTTTCACAGCAGTTCGACCGTGCAACGAGCGCTTTGACCGCCCGGAGGACGGCGCGCCGAGTAGGACTTGCCCATTCCCACGGGAGATCGAACTGTAGCAGACCGACTTGCACGAGCCCGGTCATCGAGGTCATTTCATGTCGCGTATGTTGTCCACGCAGGACCGCCTTCAGAAGCTTCTCAGCAAGGGATTGAAGCATCATCGCGAGGGGCGCCTGGAGCAGGCTGCGGCGTGCTACCGCAAGATGCTGAAGGTCGACCCGACGTCTTCCGAGGTGCGGCAAATGTCGCGCTTGTTGGATGGCCAGGCAGGCCCGCCTCCGGAACCCATCCCCTCGCTCGGCGCAGCCGTCGCCGGCGACCCGGATACCCTGAACAAACAGGCCGCGTCGCACCTGGCCGAGGGCAGGATTCCGCTGGCGATGGGTTGCCTGCGGCGGGTCGTGGAGCTTCGCCCCAACTCTGCGCAGGCCCACCTGCATCTCGGCGAAGTGCAGGAGCGGGCCGGGGACCTCAAGGCGGCGGAGGCTTCTTATCAGCGCGCGGTGGCTCTTCAGCCGGATTCTGCGGACCTGCACTGCCACCTCGCCCGGGTTCTCTACCAAAGCGGCTCGCTCGAACTCGCCGCCGAGTGGTACCAGCGCGCCCTGGCGCTCGATCCCAAAAGGTACGAGGTCTACAACGACCTGGGCCTGGTGCTCACCAATCTGGGCAACTACGGCGCGGCCATTGAATCCTTCCGGCGCTCTCTCCGCATCAATCCCCGTTCGGCAAAGACCATTGCCGGGCTCGGTCACCTTTTCGAATGCAAGGGCGACCTCGTCTCCGCGGCGGACGCGTACCGCGATGCCATCAAGCTGGACCCGCAGCTTCATGCCGCCTATGCGGATTTGGGATACGTCCTTTTCGGACTGGGGGAGTTGGGTGAGGCCGCCGATTATTTTCATCGCCTGCGCGCCCTGCGGCCCGACTCCCCCGAGGCCACGGCCAATCTGGGATTGATCCATCTGATGCAGGGCGATTTCGCGGCCGGCTGGCCCGAATATGAAGCGCGCTGGAAGGTGGGCCTTGCCGACGACCGAGGACTGGTCCAGCGCCAATGGAAAGGCAAACCCCTGAACGGTGAGCGCATCCTGATTCATGCCGAACAAGGTTTCGGGGACACGCTGGAATTCGTGCGCTATGTTCCACTCGTCGCCGCTCGCGGCGGACACGTGGTGCTGGAAGTTCAGCCGGCATTGCGCCGCCTGCTGGCGGGAAGTCAAGGCGCAGCGCAGGTGATCAGCCGTGGCGAGACACTTCCGGAGTGTGCCTGGCAGTGCCCGCTGCTCAGCCTGCCTTTGGCCTTCGGAACAGAAATGCACACGATCCCGGCAACGGTGCCTTACGTCCACGCGGAGTCAACCCTGGCAGCGGCGTGGCAACAGCGCCTCGCCGGGAACACGCGGCGCATCGGGCTGGCTTGGAGCGGGAACCCCGGCATGCAGCGCAATCGCTTTCGTTCCATTCCCCTCGAGCACCTTGTGCCGCTGATGAAAGTGCCCGGCACAACCTTTTATTCATTACAGGTGGGGGCGGGCAGCGAGCAGGCGAACCAGTTGCCTCCCGACGCACCCTTGATCGATCTGGCGGCGGAGTTGAAAGACTTTGCCGACACCGCCGCGCTGGTCGCGAATCTCGACCTGGTGATTTGCATCGATAGCAGCGTTGCGCATCTGGCCGGCGCCATGGGCAAGCCCGTGTGGATCATGCTGCACAAAGGTTGCGACTGGCGCTGGTTTCTCGATCGCGAGGATAGCCCGTGGTATCCAACGGCGCGCCTCTTTCGCCAAACCACTCCCGGGGGATGGCAGGAAGTGGTGAATCAAGTTGAACGGGCGCTGCGGGAAAGCTGATGGCGCGCGCCGCCACGGACACGCAGCCATTCTGTTCCCCGAAGGGGAAAACCGTGAGTAGCCGTAGGTTTTAACCTACGGTCACGCCGCCCCCAAAATTTGGTCGGGCCCTGAAGGGGCCGTACCGTCGACCCCTACAGGGTCGAAGGAAAGATAATGATTGCCGTCCCGATCCGTAGGTTAAAACCTACGGCTACCCACCGTCCTCCCCTCCGGGGAGGGTGGACTGAGCTTCGGTGTAAAAGCGTGTGGCCGCAAATCCACTCATCCGGATTGTGGTGGAAATACCTGGAGGAACGCGCCATGCCCATCCCCATGCCCAATCAGCGTCCATGCCCGGCGAGATTCCTGGTTCGGTTGGCATACATCCTATTCTTGGCGGCGATACCGGCAAGCCTGGCGGCGCAAGGCATCGCGAAGTTCGACCTCGCCGAGGGGCCGCTTGAACTGAGCGGGCCCGCCAGCCCCTGGCGATTCATTCATGCGGTGGGGGAGAAGAGCGGCCTGTGGGGTTTTGAAAACGGCAAGCTGGAAGGATGGGTTTATCCTCTCAAGATCATGCACGATTTCCAGCTTGATTTCATGCTGGAAGGGTACCCCCGGGTTTTTCATGGCTCAGACATTGCGCGCAGCGTGCGGGTGTTTCCGCACATGGTGCAACTGCAATATTCCGCCGAGCAATTCACGGTTACGGAAACATTGTTTGCGCCCCGCGCCGAACCAGGATTGGTCATTCTGCTCGATGTCAAGGCCCCGGCCGCCCTCAGCGTGTATGTGCGCTTTCAGCCGGACTTGAACCTGATGTGGCCGGGGGGAATCGGCGGCCAATCTTCATTATGGGACGAGAAGAAGAAGTGGGTAACGATCTCAGAACCCACAAACCGCTTCACCGCCCTGATCGGTTCACCCGGGGCAGCCGGCTCCACGGCCGTGGGGTACCATGCCTACCTCTCGAGTGAGCAGCCCGATGAAGTTATCGAGTTGCGCGTCAACCCCGAACAAGCCCGGCGGTTCTTCCTTCCCATTGTCATTGCCGGGGGAATCCAGGGCATCTATGACGCCGCTGCCACCTACCAGAGGCTCCTCGACATCACGCCGCAGCTTTACGCGCAAAGCCTCCATCATTATGCCGACCTCGACGTGCAAGGAACCCAATTCCTGACGCCGGACCCCCAGGTGAATTCAGCCCTTCGCTGGTCGCGGGTTTCGCTCGATCAGCTCAAGGTCTGCAATCCCTACGTGGGATGCGGGTACGTTTCCGGCTACGGCTCCTCCGGAACGGGCACGCGCCCCATGTACGCCTGGTTTTTCGACGAACCCACGGTGACTTCCCCGGCCTACCTGGAATACGGCGGGGCGGAAAGCCTGAAGGAGGCCTTGCGCTTCCTCCAGAAGTATCAGCGCGCCGACGGCAAGATTCCCCACGAAGTTTCGCAAAGCGCCGGCCTGATCGACTGGTTCAAGGATTATCCCTACGCTTACATCCATCCTGATTCGACGCTGGAATATCTGATCGCGATGCGCGACTACGATCTCTTCACCGGCGATCAGGACTTCATGAAGGAAAGTTGGGCATCCGTTCAAAAGGCCTACGGCTTCGGGGTTTCAATCCTCGACCCGGCCGATGGCCTGCCGATGATTCCCAAGGGTGAATGGGGTTCGACCGAGCTGGCGGATTTCTCCAAGGACTCCGCCATGGCGGGCGAGTGGATTGCCGCTCTTCATGCGATGCATGAGATCAGTGGTTCACTGGGGGAACATGCCCTCGCGAGCGAATGCGCGGAGCGCCAGCGCCAGGCGGAACAATCTCTGGAACGGGAGTTCTGGGACCCGCAGACCCATTATTACGATTACGGCCTTGCCACCACCGGCCAACGCCTCACGTACATTTATCCGGCGATTGGATCGAGTGCCGCGCTGGGGATTCTTCCTGACGAACATGCGCGCGCGGTGCTGGAACGCTTGAACACCGCCGCTTTGCTGTCAGACTGGGGACAGCGGGAAGTGTCGATGGACGATCCTGAATACGCCGAAGGCTCGTACCATGTCGGCTCCGTCTGGCCGGTTCTCACGGCGGGTCCGCTCCTGGGCCAGTATCGGTATCACAACGCCGCGCAGGGTTTCTCCACCTGGATGGCGATGATGCGGCTGCGGGGGTTTAGTGCGCGCGGCGCCATGCCCGAAGTTTTTACGGGACGATTCTTTCGCCTGCTGGACGACGCCGTGCCGCACCAGATGTTTTCCGAACTCACCGCCATTCCCGGCCTCATCGATGGCGTTCTGGGCCTCACGCTGGACATGCCCCAGCGAACCCTCGGCCTTGCGCCCCACTTACCCCCCGACTGGCCGGGGGTTGCCGTCCGTCAGCTTCCCTTTGGTCAGGAGAAATTAAATCTGGAGTTGCATCAGGCGCCCGGCGTGCTCACTACAGTGCTGGAATTCAGCGGTTCCCAACCCAACAAGCTTAACTTTGCCCCGGGGCTGCCCGCGGGCTCGACGGTTCTCGACGTGCGGCAGGATGGGAACTCCATTCCATTCCAGGTTGAAAATTTTGAGAGCGATGTTCATGCCGTCGTAGCCGTTACGGTCTCCGGCAGGAGTACGCTGGAGGTTCACTACTCGCCCGGCGTGGCCGTGAAGGTGGAGTGGCAGCCGCTGCTGGAAGGAGACACCAGCCGCAACTTGCGCCTTCTGCATTCGGCTTATCACGATGGCCGCCTGCAAATGACGGTGGAAGGACTTCCGGGGCGTCCCTACCGGGTTCAACTCTTTACGCCGTGGGCGGTGAATCCACGGCAAGGCGCGCGGACCCTCGAATCGAAGGGCGATGTGAAAACCTTGGAGCTCGTCGCGCCGCCCGGAGCGGAAAAGGCCATCGACAATTCCGGGTACACACGGTGGACAGTTGAGGTGCAACTGCAAAAATGATTTATCGAGCTTTTGGGAATTGAGTGACGCACCCCCTCACCATTGGCGTTAAAATGAGCCGTTGCTACATTTGCGCATTCCTGTCCCGCGAAGCGGGATACCGTGAGTAGCCGTAGGTTTTAACCTACGGAAACGCCACGCAAGGAATGTCCCCGGCCCTGAAGGGGCCGACCTCCTGTAAGTCAATCCGTCAACTGACGGATTGGGAGGTCGCAAGCGATCTGCTGTCCGCAGGTTAAAACCTGCGGCTACTCACGGAAGGCCCCTGCCGGGGCCATATCAACCAGACTTAATTTAACGCCTATGCCCCCTCACCTCCGCCCCCCGCATTGTTCTTGACAAAGGCTAGAATTGTCGGTATACTTATGTATGAAGTCGGCGCCCGGGAAGGAAATGACGTGCCCATGCCAAGCCGGGAAGACTCGAAGTTCCGCCCCTCGTGGCGATTCCGCCACGCGTTAAACAAACAAAAAGTCCCTTGTGGGGCACCACCACCCCAAAAAGATGTTAAAAATGAAGATCGATCCGACTATGTGCATGAAAACAAAGGAATGCATGACAAATTGTCAGCCTAAAATACACATATTTCGCCGAAAGTGACGTCAATTTCGCAGAAAATTGCGCCTTTGAAATGACAATTTGTAACGAGTCACGCTTTCGAAACGGGTTTGGGACGGAAATTCCCAGCGCCAAGTTCCCCCCGCCCGCCGGCTGGCGAGGGGTCGTTGCACCGGCCGGCTTCATTGCTTTGTGCCTCCACGGGCCCTGCTCACCGCGCGCGGGTGGGAACCCTGCATACCCAAACCAGGAACTGCCTGGGGTCTGGCGCCCCGGGGAGGGCAATTTCTTTGCTTGCTTATTCGCCTTTTATTCGCCTAAAATACCTACTGGTTTTCAGCGGTCAGCTATCGGCTCTCAGCGGAAAATACCAGAGTTGGAAGCTCGGAACCGATGACTGAAAACTGATGACTGAAAACTGACGACTCACATCCTCTGGAGTTAAACCATGGCACTGACGCGCCGGCAGAAACAGGTCTTCGACTTCCTGGTCGACTTTATCAACGGACACGGCTACTCGCCGAGCTTCGAGGAGATTGGCGCGGGGTTGGATCTTTCCTCCCTCGCCACCGTCCACAAGCACATGCAGACCCTGGAGAAAAAGGGGTTCATTCGGCGCGGCTACAACCAAAGCCGTTCGGTGGAAGTGGTGGCCATTCCCGCTGCCGTGCCCTTCTCCAAAACGGCGGTGCAGCCCTTCGGCAGGCGCAAGACCGCGGCCGACGATGGCCACCCTCATCCCACGATGGCGCCCGTGGCCGCGTTCCTGCCCGCCCCGATCCTGGGCAACATGGAATTTCCGCTCCTCGGCCGCATCGCCGCCGGCCAGCCGGTGGAAGCCATTCCCAACGCCGAGACTTTTTCCTTCGGCGACTTTACCGGCGGCCGTGGAAACCTGTTCGTCCTGCGCGTCAAAGGCGACTCCATGGTTGACGACCATATCTGTAACGGCGACTATATCCTGGTGGAGGGGGCGCAGACCGCGGACAACGGGGAAATTGTGGTGGCGCTGATCGAAGGCACCGACGCCACCCTGAAGCGCTTCTTTCGCGAACCCAACGGCAAAGTGCGGCTGCAACCCGCCAACGCGCAGATGGATCCCATCCTGGTGCCCGCTCGCGACGTGAAGATCCAAGGCCGCGTGGTGGGCGTGTTGCGAAAGTATTAGAACCGGACGGCCTGCCATGAAACGGGTGAGCATCATCGCCGGATTAGGGCTCATCGCCGCGCTGCTGGGCGCGCCCGGTTCCGCCTGCGCGGAAGAGCTCATCCTCAAAGACGGGCAAAAAATTGAAGGCACCATCATCGGCTACGAAGATGATATGTTCCGTGTTAAGACCTCGTATGGCATAGCGCTGGTTCGCAAAGACAAGGTCGTTTCCATTCAAGTGAGCACGCCGGAGCCAGCCATTCACCCAACTCCCCCGCCGCCCGCCACCAAGACCGTCGAGGTGAAACCCGCCCACGTTGCGGCGGCACCGGTGGTGGCTCCGGCCCTAGCTACTCCTCCCCCCGCACCAACTGTAATCAGCGTGAAGCCCACACACATCGCAGCGACGCCGGTAACGGCTCCCACCACAGCAACTCCTGCCCCCGCACCAACGGTCATCAGCGTGAAGCCCGCCCCGGTCGCGCCGCCGCCGCCAGCTCTCGCCCGGGCCTCTTCTGCCCCCACGCCAGCAAATCCCCCCATGCCGCCACCTCCGCCCGTCGCCACCAAGGCCCTCGACGTGAAGCCCCCCACGCCGCCACCCCTGCCCGTCAGCCACCCGTTGGATGTGCCCATGCCCACTCCCCTTCACGAGCATGTGGACGGCAACGCGTATTTCAACGACACATTCCAGTTCTCCATGTTCAAGCCCCCCGACTGGAAAATTTTCGAAGGAGTACCCAAGGAAACCGGCTCCGGGATCATGGCCATGGGCACCGAGGACGAGCAGACTCTGCTCATCGTCAACCGCCAGGTGTGGAGCGGCCCTCCCTCCCTGACCAGCGATCAAATCGAAGCGAAGCTTCGCCAAACCTACCAGGAATACCGCCCGATCTCCGAGGAATCCTTTGATTGCGATGGGCAAAAGGCAATCCGCCGGACCTTCTCGGGGATATTGGATGGCGCCGAGTGGCACGGGGTAACTGTCCACGTCATCCACCAGAACATGGTGTTCGGCATTACCGGACTTACCGCCGCGGAAACGTTCGAGTTCCAGGAAGCCATCTTTAATAAGATCATCAAGACGTTTCACTTTCTCCCTTCCTCCACCCCCACCACCGCTGCTCCTCAACCGGAACGCAACCGTCGGTAGTTGCAAGTCAATTGCAACTGGCATTTCACGAAAATTACCTAACTCCTTATAGTTCAATCCATAATTGACATGCCGACAAAATGCCCCTAACATCGAAGATGTAGGTGTGAGCACATTTAGAGAAAGCAAAACCCACGCTTCGCTATGTTCCAATCGCTCGTCATTACGCTTCGGGAGGGGGTGGAAGCCGCCCTCATTCTCGGCATCGTTCTGGGCTACCTGAAGAAGACCGGACGCCAAGCCTGGAGCCGTTACGCTTGGTGGGGGTTGATTGCCGCCATTGCCGCGAGCCTCGCCGCCGCGTATGTCATCCATCGTTTTGAGGTCATCGAGGATGCCTACGAAGGCTGGCTGATGCTCGTCGGCGCGTTCTTGGTGGCCACCATGGTTTACTGGATGTGGCGAACCGGCAAGCGCCTGAAGCATGAAATCGAGTCCAGGCTTTCGGAGCTTTCCGCCTCGCCCAGCCGCAGCGCCGCCTTCGGCCTTTTCCTCTTCGTATTTCTCATGGTCTTCCGGGAAGGCGCGGAGACCGTCCTGTTTCTCGCCGCGGTTTCCCTGCGCACCACCGAGTTGCTGAACTTCCTCGGCGGCATACTGGGCTTGGGGCTCGCGGTAGCCCTGGGCGTGGCCTTCTTCAAGGGCAGCGTGAAAGTCAACCTGGGGAAGTTCTTCGCGATCACGACCATGGTGCTGTTTGTCGTCGCGGCGCAACTGCTGGTGTCGGGCGTGCACGAACTCTCGGAAGCCCAGGTGCTGCCCTCGGGCCCGCGCGAGATGGCGCTGATCGGCCCCATCGTCAACAACGACGCCTTTTTCTTTGTGGTCATCGTGGCCCTGGCGCTTTTCCTGATCATCGCGCAGCGCCTCCAGGCGGGTGACCCAAAATCCATCGAGGCCGCCCGCTTGTCGCCGCCCGAGCGCCGCAGGCTGTTGGCCGATCAGCAGCGCGACCGCTTCTGGAAGCTCACGGCGACGGCGGCCAGCCTGCTGGTGATCGTCCTGATTTCGGCGCAATTCATCTATTCCCGCACCGCCCAGGCCATGTCCCCGCCGGAGCGCGTGAGCATTGAAAATGGCGAGGCGCAGATTTCCACCGGCCTGCTCACCGACCACGACCTGCACCGTTTCGTGGTGGATGTGGGGGGCACGGAAGTCCGGATCATCGTCATTCTGGATTCCTCCGGCACGGTTCGCGCGGGTCTCGACGCCTGCATGATTTGCGGGCACCAGGGCTACTACCAGGACGGCAAGAACGTCATCTGCCGCAATTGTGGCGCGGTCATCTACGTTCCCACCATTGGCATGGCGGGAGGATGCAACCCCCTTCATATTGATTACCTGGTGGAGGGTGACAAGCTGCACATTGCCGCGACGGCGCTGGCGGGCGCCGCCAAGGTTTTTCACTGAGCGTCGCATGATCTTTCAAATCGTCTGGGAATCTCTCGCCCGGCGCCGCCGCCGCAAACTGCTGAGCGTGCTGGCGGTGGCCCTGGGCATTGCCGTCACGGCGGCGGTGGCCACACTGGCGCTCGACGTGGGCGACAAGGTCAGCCGCGAGCTGCGCTCCTTTGGCGCCAACCTCACGGTCACCCCGGCTGCCGACGGCCTTCCCGTGGCCGTGGGGGGCATCGATTACCGTCCCGCCGGGGCCGGAGCGTTCCTGCCGGAATCGGCGCTGGCGAGCCTGAAGAGAATTTTCTGGCGGAACAACATCGTGGCCTTTGCGCCGTTTCTCTATGTTCCCGCAACACTGGAGGGCCGAACCGTAGTGGTGATGGGGAGCTGGTTTGAAAAGGCCATGCCCGTGGATAAGTCCGAGGTATTCGTCACCGGACTGGAAAAGCTCCACCCCGCGTGGAAGGTCACGGGCGAGTGGCCTGCTGACGATGACCCGAAAGGGGCGCTGGTGGGCCGGCGTCTTGCCGAGCGGCTGAATCTACGGGTTGGCCAGGCGTTGACGTTGGCCGCGGCTGCCGGGGACAACGCACAATCCTCGCCCTCATCACCAGCGGAATTCGTCGTCACTGGAATCCTCGAAACCGGCGGACCGGAGGACAACCAGGTGCTCGCGCCGCTTGCTTCCGTGCAGCGCTGGGCCGGGCTGGAGGGCAAAGTGCGGCGCATCGAGATCAGCGCGCTCACCAAGCCGGAGGACGCCTTTGCCCGCTCCGACGTTTCACGCCTTTCGGGGGCGGAATTCGACCGCTGGTATTGCACGCCCTACGTCAGCGCCATCGCCTATCAAATCCAGCAGGCGATTCCCGAGGCGCAGGCCCGGCCGGTTTATCACGTGGCGGAAACCGAAGGCCGCATCCTCGACCAGGTCAGCGTCCTGATGGCATTGCTGGTGGTCGCGGCGCTGGTAGCGGCGGGATTGGCGGTGGCTTCCATGATGCTGGCCACGGTCCTCGAGCGCCGCGCGGAGATCGGCCTCCTTAAAGCCCTCGGCGCCACGGACGCCCGTGTGGCAGGGGTGTTTCTCCTGGAGGCATGCGCCATCGGCGTGCTCGGCGGCGTGGCCGGATTTCTCTTCGGCAGTTTACTGGCGTGGCGCCTGGCTCTCACCGTATTCGGATCAGCGGTCAGCGTTCACTGGGTGATCCTGCCCGTTTGTTTGGGGGCCGCGCTGATTGTAACGCTGGCAGGAAGCGCCCTGCCCCTGGGCCAAGCCCTGAGAATTGCCCCGTCGCTGGCGCTGCGAGATTAAACCCATCGCGGAAATGAACCGCTTGGATGTTTTTCAATGACCCGCCTGCGGGCCGAAGCGCCGCACCGTACGGTGAGAAGGTGAGCCCTTCGGCGGGCGAAGGCCCGATGGCCAGATGACCCGATTCTTGATGGTCCGATGATCCGATGAACCGATGAACCGATTACCTATGTTCTGGCGCCTGTGGTGGCGCGCTGTCTCGGTGAAGCGCTCCCAGGCGGGGCTCGCTCTGGGCTCACTGGTGGTGGGCGCGGCCATCACCTCCATGCTTTTGAACCTTTATGGTGATGTGCGCCGGAAGATGACGGAAGACTTCCGGGCTTACGGCGCCAACGTGGTCATTGCCCCCGCTTCCGCCGGAGCTGAGGGCGGCGCGGAAGCGAGCACAGTGGTGAACGTAGCAGCGCTTCAACCCCTTGACCGGTTCGCGCGGCAGACCCCCGGCACATTGTTCGCGCCCATTCTCTATGGAGTGGTTCGCGTGTCGCCCCATCCCGCCGATCCCCGCTTGCCGGAATTTACCAACGTGGTGGCGACGGGCGCGGATTTCAGCCTGCTGCGCCGATTGAACCCCGGCTGGCGTGAAATGGGTGAGGCAAGTTCCGCGGACTTGCCGCCGGGCGAGTGCGCCGTGGGCGCTTCGCTGGCGGCGCGCCTGCATCTGCGGCCGGGTGATTCCCTCGCCATGCGCCGCCTGCCCTCGGGAGCGGCGGAAGCGGACCGGGAGAACGCTTCCACCTTCACGGCCTTTCGCATTGCCACGGTCATTACCACCGGGGCTTCGGAAGACGACCAGGTCTTTCTTCCCCTCGCCGCGCTGCAATCCTTCCTGGGGATGACGGGCAGGGTCACGCTGGTGGAAGTCAGCCTTCCCGGCGAAACCCGTGAAGTGGAAGCCGCCGTGCATCGGCTCGCCGGCCTTCTGCCCGGCCTGGAGGTTCGCCCCATTCGGCAGATTGTTAACTCCGCAGGGAAAGCCCTGGGCGCCATTCGCTGGCTCTTGCTTTCCCTCACCATCCTGATTCTGGTTATTATCGCTCTTTGCGTCATGGCCACGATGACGGCCATCGTGCTGGAGCGCCGCAAGGACATTGGCGTGATGAAAGCCCTGGGCGCCGCCGATTCCCTGCTCATGCGGCTTTTCATGGCGGAAGGCGCGGGGCTGGGACTCGCGGGGGGCGTGTTGGGATACGCGCTGGGAGCGCTGCTGGCGCACGGGCTGGCCGGGCGGCTGTTCGGCGTCAGCCTGAATTTGAATGTTTGGATATTTCCCGTGGTTTGCGGCTTGACCGTGGCGCTGGCGGTGATTGCTGCGCAAATTCCCGTGCGCGTCGTGCGCGCGATTCAGCCCACCGTGGTCCTAAAGGGCGAGTAGGTGATCAGCCCGTAGCGCGGGCGTCCCGCCCGCTATGGCGTGGGCATCCTGCCCGCGCAGACCGCCCGGGAGCGGGACGCTCCCGCGACAGCGGGCGGGACGCCCGCGCCACATCCGATGGGAAGCGAGAAGAAAATTGGCTTTCATTGAAGTTGAAAATTTGACGAAGACTTACGGCGCCTTTTTTAGCGCGCTGCGCCGGGTTTCCTTCACGGTGGAGAGGGGCGAGTGGATCGCCGTCATGGGCCCCTCCGGCTCGGGCAAGAGCACCTTGATGAACATTCTGGGCGGCCTCGATGCGCCGACTTCGGGGCGCGTGGCGCTCGATGGCCAGGAAATTTCCTCCCTTTCCGCGAGCGAACTGGCGCGTTTCCGCGCCGAAAAAATCGGCTTCGTCTTTCAGCAATTTCACCTGGTGCCCTATTTGACGGCCCTGGAAAACGTGATGCTGGCGCAATACTTCCACAGCCTCGCGGATGAGCGCGAAGCCCAGGAAGCGCTGGCCCGCGTGGGCCTGGGCGACCGCCTGCGGCATTTACCCTCGCAGCTTTCCGGCGGCGAACAGCAGCGGGTGTGCGTGGCGCGCGCACTGATCAACCAACCCAACGTGATCCTAGCCGATGAGCCCACCGGCAATCTCGATGAAGTGAACGAAACCCTGGTGATGGGCCTGCTGACGGATTTGCATCGCGAAGGCCACACCATCGTGCTGGTCACCCACGACCCGGAAATCGGACGCATGGCCGAGCGCCGCATCGAACTTCATCACGGCCGCCTGACCGAGGTTTCCGTTTTCCCCACCCATGAAGAGGAGTTAATCGATGACCTGCTGAAGGCCGTCTGGCACGCGCGCGAGGATACCGGACACGACGTGCTGCAACCCGAAGCTCTCCCCGAGTTCGCGCCCAATCGCGCAGCTTTCCTGCTGATGGCGCGGGAAGGGTTGGTACAACTGGAAAGCGGGGCGCTTTCTTTTGCTCCCCGCGGAGAGACGCGCGCCCGCCATGTGTTGCGCCGCCATCGCCTTTCCGAGCGCCTGTTCTTCGAGACTTTTGGAATCGACAAGGATGCGCTCGACGAGCATGCCTGCCGAATTGAACACTCGCTCAGCCCCGAAGTGACCGAAAAGATCTGCTCCTTCCTCCACCACCCGCAAACCTGTCCCCACGGTTCGCCCATCCCGCGCGGGGAGTGCTGTTTGAAGAAGTAGGTGTCAGGTGTCAGGTGCCAGGGGTCAGGGACTCGGGATCGCGAGTCCGGGATCGGGAGCGTGAATCGGACCCCCGCCGTCGCATGTCCGGAATCCCGAAAGCCCCCCAGAATACTCACGCTTCCCATAAGGCCCGACCCTTCCCGAAGCTCACGTTGCACATCCAATCCATGATCTACAGAGGGATTGAAAATAGCTTGTGAGATTCTAGTTCTTATTGACACTTTGTCGCACCGGTGCAAGGATTGTTGGCATGTCGAAAATGCCTGAGTATGACCCCACCGCCGGGTTCCCGACTCTCCACGTTGAGGCTTTCAAGCGTGTTGCCTGCCGCAACAAGATGGTAATCGCCTCGCGCGAACTCAACCCCCTCTGCACCGACCTGGTGCTGGAAGGTTATGCCGCCAAGGGCTTTCACATCAAGGCGAAAACTTGCGACTGGGGACCGATGGCCGGGTTTGTGCCCGAGGACCACCGGTTTACGAAAGGCAAACAAAAGATCGAGGACCAGCAGCGTGACATTGCGAAGGCTTTCGAACATCACGCGATGTGCGTGCCCCTCTACATTTCCGAAAATCGGTTCGTGAAGCTGGAGAAGTGCGGCCTGCTAAAGGTTACCAGCCGCAAAGGCCTGGTGTGCGAGGTGACGGCCGCGCCCGAAGGCGGCGCCACCTACCAGTTCACCCTGGTAAAGCTCGCCGTCATACCTCCAGGGTGCGACACGACCGTGTGGGCGGTTTATTACCACCCGAAACAGTCGGAGATACCTTCGTCCGCGCGCCATGTCATGCCTGGGGATTTTCCCGGTTGGCCCGGCCTCCGGCCCGTCTACGGAATGACCAACCCCAATTCTGAAGAGAAGCTGGGTGTGAGGGCCGCTGTGGCCGGGGATTATGATCTCTGGTGCATCTTTCCCCACTCCTCGGTTGGAGGCTCGGGCGTCGCGGATCGGCTCATGCCTCTCCGTGCCAATCTGGTCAGCGCCACGAATCAAGGGACAACCATGGGGAGACTCCTCAAACAGTTCGGAGAACCCGGGGTCTCCACCGCCAATCAACCGGGAGCGTTTGTAACCCAGCAGGCCAAGGCGGCCAAACTCGTTTTTGCGAGCGGCCAGGAGCGAGCCCAACTCGCCGACGCCCAAGAGGACAAACATCTGGGCAACATTTCTCATACCGTCATGAAGATACGCACCGAACTGAATGCCGAGTGTCACAGTAAGGCGGGCAATGTTGTCCAGCACAGCGATTACGGAGGGAATCCCTTCGCCACCATCGATTATCCCCTCATCTTTTTTGTGCCGGATCCCGCCCATCAATTCTCGGCTGCTGATGCTCCCGTGGCAAAAGACATGGCGGAGTTGAAAGTCATCCTGCGGGGCATCCAAAAGCAGGGCTATATCCTGAAGTTGAATCCTGCCTGGTCCTTACCTTTGTACTGAATTCCTTTGGCGTCCCCGATTTCACATTCCTTCCGCACAGTGTCTCCATCGCAAGACAACCTCGCACCCCAGTCCCACATCCAAGGCGGGGAAAGCATCCGGTAAAACGTTGCGCGGGCCGCGTGATTGGCGGGTCCGCAAGGAAGGGGTTGTTGTGTCACAATCCGATGCCGAGGTGTGTCCGCAGGCGCGTGCTGTCCCCAATGCAGAGTTCGATCCCCAGTCCCCCGTTTCCCGTCCTTTTGAACTAACCTTGCTGGATTTGCCCACTTTGCCCGTCTCACTCATCCGGCAGGCCGGCGCATTACTTCGTGAGAGGCGAGAACCGTCTTTCCGGCGCGGCCAGCCGGAGGCGCGATTGCCCATTTCCGACCAGCGGCCGTGGTTTCGCGAATTGCCGGCGCAATTCCGGGCATACCTGGCGGCTTCCAGAGCGGCTGCAGCAAGAACTGACCCACGAAGGGTTGACGTTCGTGACCTTTGGCAGGACTACCTGCCCAACCCCTATTCGTGGGCGAATTCGCTGCTCATTCATCTGCTGGCGCTCACGGCGATGCTACTGCCCTTCGCGCTACGGCAGTTCATGAACCCCGTGCCGGTTCCCAAGAAGATATTCGACCTCACTCCGCTGGTGCTCACGTTTCCTCAGTTCCACAGTAGAGCCGAGTCGAGCCACGGCGGCGGAGGCGGTGGGGTGCATTCTCCCCTTGCCGCTTCGCGGGGCGCGCTTCCCCCGTTTGCGCTCACCCAATTCACTCCGCCCTCGGTGACGATTCCCAAGGTCCCGCCGGCGTTGCCGATGCCCGCGACTTTGCTGGGCCCTCCGGAATTAAAACTTCCCGCGATGCGCCTGGACATGCCTTTTGGCGACCCTCAGGGCGTGCCGGGTCCGCCTTCCGGCGGTCCGGGAGGAGGCGGGGGAATCGGCACCGGTGATGGCACGGGCGTGGGACCGGGCAAGGGTCCCGGCGCCGGTCCGGGCGAAGGGGGAGGATGCTGCGGGGGCGCCTACAATCCGGGAATTGGCGGCGTCAGCGCGCCCATCCCCATTTATTCTCCCGAGCCTGCCTACTCCGAAGAAGCCCGTAAGGCCAAATTCGGAGGAATCGTGACGTTGTGGATTGTCGTGGACGCGCAGGGCATCGTGCAAAGCGTTCGGATCGCCAAGCGCCTGGGCATGGGCCTGGATGAGCAAGCCGTCAAAACCGTAAGCACCTGGAGGTTCAAGCCCTCGATGCGATTAGGAGTGCCAGTGCCCGTGCAAGTGCAGGTGGAGGTCAGCTTCCGGCTGTTCTGATTCAATCCCAATTTTTGACTTGCGGCCAGATTTCCTTCAGGGGCTGGCGAAGGCCGCGGCAGTAGAAGACATCAAAGTGCTGGTAGGGCATGGAGTAGGGGTGATAGACGCTGGCCACCTTCTCCACGCTCGAAAACCGCCGATCGAGATCCTGCTGCCGTCCAGACATGACGATCATGCTCTCGCCGGTATAATCGCGTGGTCCCCACAAGAAATAATTCTGGTGCCCGCTGATGGCGGGGGGCAGGCCGTATTTCGGTCCGAAAAGGTCGATGGCGCCCGCCTGCCCGTAATTCTGGCCGAAAATTGCCGTCCGCGCGCGCACGTCCGGCGGCAGGCGGTTGTAAACTCCCGCCACCGTGGCGGTCATCTCTTCCCAACCGAATTGGTCGGCGTAAAGCTGGGGCAGCGGGCCCAGCTTGTGAGTCTCAATCCTGGGCGGCTGGAGATGCAGCGCCTGCGTGTATCGAATGTAGGTCTCTGGCGGCAGAATCGGAACGACCAGCGGCGAGAATACGGCGCCTGCCACAACCATCAAGGCGCAGTAGGCGAGTTTCAACCGGTGGTAGCGGGGCCGGTCAAGCCAGGTTTCCCACATGACGCCGCCGCCTGCAAACAGAAGCGGAAAGGCGGGAAAGAGGTAATAGATCCGCGGACTCTGGATCACGATCACAGCCGCAGTGAAAATCCAAGCCCATCCCAGCGCGCGAAAAGGCTTGCCCGGCTTGGAGAAAAAGAAAAACCAGAGACCGGCAAGCCAGATGGGCAGCGTGAGGGGCAGCAGGGTTAGGATTTCCTGCGCGAAGAAGGCGAGCGGCCCCAGCGGCACATCGCGCCCGTGCCGCCGGATGTTGGCTTCTATTTCCAGGAACGGAAAGTGATGATGGATGTTCCACAGCAAATTCGGCAGGAAGATCAGGAAAGCGATCGCGCCGCCCACCCAGATCCAGGGACTCAAAAGCGCACGGCGCTGGGGAGTCAGCACCAGCCCCACCACAATCCCGGCGCCGAAGATCAGCATGGAATACTTGTTTTCGAGGCCGACTCCTGCCAGCACGCCGAACCAGACCCAGAGTCTCGCGTCGCCGGTCTTGACGATGCGGATGAACAGGTAGGCGCATCCCATCCAGAACAGCGGCTCAAACGCGTTCATGGTCAGCAGGCTGTCCGCAGCAAGGATTGCCGGCGCCACCAGGACCGCCAGCGCCGCCAAGCCCTGGGCAAAACGCTTCCCGCCGAGTTCACGCGCGATCAGCGCGGTGAGGGCAACCTCGGCAGCGCCCGGCAACGGCAGGAAAGAATCGGAGGGCGGGGAGCGAATCCGCCGAGCAGCGACCGCGCCAGCCAGGTGATCACCGCAATCAACGGCGGCTGGTCAACGTAGCCCCAGGCCAGGTGCCGGCTGCATGCAAGGTAATAGAGTTCGTCAACAAAGTATCCGTAGTGCCGGCCGGCGTACAGGTGCACCAGGAATTTGACCGCCGTGATGCACAGGACCAGAGCGGTCGCGGTGATGGCAAACCGCTTCTTGGAGTTTTCGCTCAGCGATGGTGCGGGTGAGGAGGCCATGGTCATTCGAAGTATACAACGCTTCCCCGCCGGAAGGAGTTGGGCGGGCATGGCGGGGTCAGCGTGCCAAAGGGGCGCTACCCCGGGGCAATTTCCGTGTATTCCAGGGTGAGCAGGGCCTTGCAGGCGGCGCACACAAATTGCGGCGGGGGCCAGCATCCCCAATGGCGAAGACCCTCGGTTCATGGCACCGCGCGCAGGGGGCTGTGGGCGCGCCGGACTCGGGGTCGGGGGGAATTTCAAAATTCTCCGTGACCTCCCCCACCCGCGTCGTTTCCAGCTCGAAGGTGGTATAGCACTTGTTGCAAACGTGGTTGTAGCAGCACGTCGGATTGCAGGAATAAAACACTTCTCCCGAACCGCATTGCGGGCAGACAACGGAGATCGGCTTGAGCGTCATGGGATCACCAGCATGGCGCAGCAATACTGATCGTGTCAAGGCATGCAGAACCAAAAAGGCAAGTAGTAGATAGCATGTGGTAGGTAGGCCTTTCCACACCTATGACCTACCACCTACGACCTTCCTCCCGGATTTTTTCCGCTTGTCAGTATCCCCTGGATAAATGAGAATACGCGCAGATGAGTTCCTTGCGCACCTACTGGACGTTTGCGCGTCCCTTCACGCTGGTTCCGCCCATGACCGGGATATTTTCCGGGACCCTTTTGGGATATGGAGCGACGCACGCGGCCCTGCACCCGGTCCGCATCACATTAGCCGTGCTCGCCGCGGGAGTTCTGAATGCCGCCTCCAACGCGCTCAACCAGATCTGCGATCTGACCAACGATCACATCAACAAGCCGCACCGGCCGCTACCCTCCGGCGCCATCAGTCTGCGCCAGGCGTGGATTTTCACCGCGGCGGCCTATGCTTTGGCGCTCGGGATGGTGGCCGTGGTCAATCGCCAGACTTTCGCCATCTACGTGATGGCCGCTCTTGCCACGTCTGCTTATTCCGCGCCTCCCATTCGCCTGAAGCGCCATCCGGTGGGTTCCAACCTGATCATCGCGCTCATCCGCGGCTGGCTGTTGAAGGTGGCGGGGTGGGCGGCGGTGGCGACGGTGCTCACCTCCGTCGAGCCCTGGTACATCGGCTCCATCTATTTTGTGTTTCTCCTGGGCGCCACCACCACCAAGGATTTCGCGGATATCGAAGGCGACCGCGCGGCGGGGTGCATCACCTTGCCTGTGAAATACGGAGCCACCTGGAGCGCGCGCGCCATCACTCCATCCTTTGTCGTGCCGTGGCTGATGCTGCCGCTGGGCCTCGCCCTGCATGTGCTCAGCGGCAATCCGGCGGCCATCCTCGCCTTGAGCGTCATCATGATCGCCTGGGGCGCCTACGTTGCGTACTTGATTAACAAGGATCCGCACCGGCTGGTGACCGAGGGTGAAAACCACCCATCATGGCACCACATGTACTGGATGATGATGGTTGGCCATTTGGGTCTGGCCGGGGCGTATTTGATTCGCAATCCGCGATTAGGGATTTGGTAGAATCGGGTCATTGAATTATCGGATCATCGGATCATTAAAAGGCAGGGACCGAATGACTCGATAACTCAATGATTCAATGATTCAATGATTCGATGAACCGATGATCCGATGCTCTTACTGACTGGCGCCACCGGCTATCTTGGTTCGGGAATTGCCCGCGAACTCATCGCGCGGCGCGAGCCCTTCCGGGTATTGGTGCGCAACCCGCAACGCCTGGGGTTTGACCCCGAGGCCTGCCACTGCCAGGTCGCCATCGGCGATTTGCGTGAGCCCGCAACCCTGCGCGCCGCGCTGAAGGGCATTGACCAGGTGATTCACACCGCCGCCCTCGTCAAAATGTGGGTGCGCGACCGGGACGATTTCCGGCGCGTCAATGTTGAGGGCTTGCAGAATTTGCTGCACGCCGCTCGGCAGGAGGAAGTGCATCGGGTTGTCTACACATCGTCGTTCCTGGCGCTGGGGCCGTCCGCGGATGTGAACGCGGGCGAGCAGTTGAGCCACGCCGGCCCGTTTTCCGACGCCTATGAGGAAACCAAGGCGCGGGCTCTTCAGTGGGTGCGGGAGGAGGGGCGGCAGTTGGCACCCATCATCGTCCTGTTCCCCGGTGTCGTCTACGGCCCGGGGCCCCAAACCGAAGGCAATCTGATGGGCGGAATGATCGACCAATACCTGGCGGGCAAATTCCCCGGCCTGCTCGGGTCGGGGAATCAGCGATGGAGCTTTGCGTTCAATGCCGGCGTTGTGAATGCCCATCTGGCCGCTCTCGAGAAGGGAAAACCCGGGGAGGAGTATGTGCTGGGCGGGGACAATCGTTCCCTGAACGAATTCTTCGAGATCCTGGCGGACCTGACGCACATCCGTCATCCTGTGCGTCATCTTCCTTTCGCTTTCGGGAAGGTCGCGGGGGCCATGGAGTTGCTGCGCGCCCGGGCGTTCGGGCATTCTCCCCAACTCACCCCCGGCGTCGTGGAAATTTTCAAACACGATTGGGTATACTCCAGCGCCAAGGCGATAAGCGACCTTGGATACCGGGTGGCCCCGCTGGAAGAGGGCCTTCTGAAAACCCTCCGGGTGATGAGGCCATCGGTCATCCCACGCTGAAGCTGGGCGCCTCGTGCGGATGTGAGAGGATGCAATAAAGTAGCCGGTTACTGCCAAACATGACGGAATTCTCCACATCCGCTGCGGCAACGCGCGGGCCGCTTTTCTCCACACGCAAGATCGTCCACATGTCGATGCTGATCTTCGCGTTCCTGCTGCCCTATCTCACCTGGCGGCAAGCGGCCGGATGCGCGCTGCTGGCGCTGCTTTTCAACGTGGTGGTGCTGCCCCGGCTGGGCGCCGACCTGGGCAAGGGCCCTGCCGGCGCGCCGGGAGGCGTTTGGACCGGTATTGTCATCTACCCCATCTCGGTGCTGGCGCTGATCCTTCTCTACCGCCACGACCTGCAGATCGTCGGCGCTGTTTGGGCCATCATGGCGCTGGGCGATGGCACAGCGGGCATCGCGGGCTGCGCGCTCGGCGGTCCGGCTCTCCCCTGGAATCGCCAAAAGACCTGGTCAGGATTTCTGGGATTCATCGTGGCGGGCACGACGGGCGCCTACGTTTTGACGCGATGGATAGCCCCGGCGGTGGAGCCCGGCACCGCCCTCAAGATCTGCGCGGCCACCGCCCTGGTGGGGGCGCTGGTCGAGTCCGCCCCGATTCGCCTGGATGACAATGCCTCGGTCCCGCTGGTGGCGGGCGCTTGCATGTTCTGCCTGTACTTCGTCGAACGCACCGCGCTCGCGAGCAACCTGCCTTTCCTCGGCCGCCGCATCGTGCTGGCCGCCGCCATCAACGTGGCGCTGGCGGTGATGGCCCTGCGCCTGAAGATGGTCAACCGCTCGGGGGCAGTCTGCGGATTTCTGCTGGGCGTGGCGATTTACCTGGGTTATGGATACAAGAGCTTTTCGATGATGTTCGCCTTTTTCGCCATCGGATCGGTAGCCACTCGCCTCGGTTACGCGCGCAAAGCGGCGCGCGGCGTGGCGGAAAAACGCGGGGGGGCGCGGAGCTGGCGCGAAGCCCTGGCCAACTCCCTGGCGGGCGCGTTCTTCTCGCTTCTGGTCATCACCACTCATCACGAAGGCGCTTTCCTGATGGCGCTGGTGGCGGCGTTTGCGGAAGCCACGGGGGACACGGTATCGAGTGAAATCGGCCAGTGGCTTTCCGGCCGCGCTTACCTGATCACGACGTTTCAGCCGGTTCCCGCCGGCGTGGATGGAGGCATCAGTGTGGGAGGCACCGCCGCGGGGGCGCTGGCTTCGGCGCTGGTGGCGGCGCTCGCCTTGGCGCTGGGCTTGTGTGGCAGGGGCGGGGCCTTGATCGCGCTCGCCGCCGCGGTGGGCGGAAACCTGTTTGACAGCGTGCTGGGCGCCACCATCGAGCGGCGCGGACTGGTGACCAACGGCATCGTCAATTTCGCCGGCACGAGCTTTGCCGGCGGGCTGGCGCTCGCCATCGCGCTGCGCATCGGGTATTAGAATCCCGTTTACAACCTTCCATCTCCGACGCTAGAATGAATTGAAAGCTGGTGCACGCTGCGGGCGCGCTCTTTCACACCCTACATGAGCGAGATTGTGGCAATTTATCCCGGGTCTTTCGATCCGATCACCAACGGTCACCTCGACCTGATCGAACGAGGGAGCCAGATTTTCAATCACCTCATCGTGGCGGTGCTGACCAACCTGGAGAAGAACCCGCTTTTTACCGTTCCCGAACGGGTGGAAATGCTCCAGGAGGCTACCCGGTCCATCGCCAACGTCACGGTCGACACCTTCAGCGGACTGCTGGTGGATTACGCGCGCGAGAAGCAGGCGAAGGCGCTCCTGCGGGGTATTCGAGCTTTCACGGATTATGAGTATGAGCTGCAAATGGCGTTGATGAATCGCAAGCTCGCCCCCGATCTGGAAACGGTGTTCTTGATGCCGGCCCTCTCCTACACCTACGTCAGTTCGCGCCTGGTGCGGGAGGTATTTCAGTTGGGCGGCTCGGTGAATGGGCTGGTGCCGGCGATGGTGGAAGAACGGCTTCATCAGAAGATTTTTCAGGGCAAGAAAGAGAAGGACGAAGTTAGAAGCTAGAAGTTAGGAGTCAGAGTAACATGTGCAGTCTCTCGCTTCTAACTTCTAGCTTCTAACTCCTGTCTTCCCAGAGCATTTAATGGAATTTTCCGATCGCATTTCGCGGATTTCAGTTTCCTCGACTGCCCAGGTGGTGCAGAAGGCTGACAAGCTGCGCTCCACCGGCGCCAAGCTGGTAGACTTCGGCGCCGGCGAGCCCGATTTCCCTACGCCCGATCACATCAAGCAGGCCGCCATCCGCGCCCTGGAAGAGAACTTTACCAAGTACACCCCAACGGGAGGAACGCGGGAACTGAAGGAAGCGCTGGTAAACCGGCACGCGCAGGATTTCAGCTCGAACTACGCCGTGGAGGAGTGCCTGGCGACGGTGGGCGGCAAGCAGGCGATTTTTGAGGCCATGATGGCCACCCTCAACCCCGGGGATGAAGTGATCCTGCCCGTTCCCTACTGGGTCTCCTACCTTGACATCATTCATTACGCGGGCGGCAAGGCGGTGTTTCTCGAAACCGATGAAGCGGAGAATTTCGCCTTGCGGGCGGACGCCGTGGAAAGGCTCGTTACCCCCCGCACCCGGATGATGGTGGTGAATTCACCCAACAATCCCACAGGGTCAGTCATTCCGCGCGGGGAGATGGAAAAGCTCCTGGAGGTGGCAGCGCGGCATCAACTTCTCCTGTTATCCGACGAATGTTATTGCCAATTTGTATATGATGACCCGCCCTATTCCCTGGGAAGCTGCGGGGACCGCGAGCATCTGCTGATTGTGGGCTCGCTTTCCAAGACTTACGCCATGACGGGCTGGCGCGTCGGTTTTGCCCTGGGCAACGCGAAGCTGCTTGCCAATATGCTGAAGCTGCAAAGCCACTCGACCTCCAACCCCACATCCATCGCGCAGAAAGCTGCGGTGGAGGCTTTGCGCGCCCCCCAGGATTCCGTCCGCGCCATGCTGGCCGAGTACCGCCGCCGCCGCGACCGCGTGGTGGAAGGCCTGCGCGCCATTCCCCGCGTCACTTGCACGCTGCCGCAGGGAGCTTTTTACGCCTATCCCAACATCTCAGCTTACCTGAACGGCGACGGCCTGGCTGACACCACCGTGCTGGCCGAGAGGCTTCTGGACGAAGCGCACGTGGCCGTAGTCCCAGGCCCGGCCTTTGGAACCCAGCAACACGTCCGGCTTTCCTATGCGACTTCGCTCGACCACATTGATGAGGGATTAAGGCGCATGGCGGGGTTTTTTGGAACATTCTAAAGCAGGGGCCGGGCGCCAGGGACTCGGGGCTGGAAAGGAATCGAGCTTCGCCCCCCTGAACCCGGCGCCCGGAACATGGTACCTAGTCTGATTATGTCCACCTTGAATAGCCCCCTTCAAATCTCTAATATCTACAAGCCGAAACTCTGGGGGCGGCATGATTTGGAGCCGCTCTTTGACATGCCTGAAACCGCCGCCGGCCGGCGCATGGGCGAGGTGTGGGTAACCGACGATGCTGCGCGCTTCCTGAACGGCCCGGCGGCGGGAATGACCCTCGCCGAGGCTTCGCGAAAATATGGCCCCGAGTTGCACGGAAAGTCCTGGCAGGGCCGCCGTTTCCCCCTGCTCGGCAAATACATTTTCACCAGCGACTGGCTTTCCGTGCAGGTTCATCCCGACGATGCTTACGCCGCCACCCACGACGCCGGCAGCCGAGGCAAATGCGAGATGTGGTATTTCCTCAAAACCGATCAAGACGCCTCGATTCTCCTCGGCCTGAAGCCCGGCGTCACCCGTGAACAATTGCTGCCCGCGTTCCAGGGCGGAAGATCCCGCGATATCCTGCATGGCTTCCGGCCGGAACCGGAGGAGGCGGTGTTTCTTGCTCCGGGAATCGTCCACGCCCTGGGACCGGGCCTCGTGGTGTTCGAAGTCGAAGAGAATTCCGACATCACCTATCGGCTGGACGATTTCAATCGGCCCGATCAGGACGGAAAACCGCGCGAATTGCACCTGGAAAAGGGGCTCGACGTGATCCGGCCGGAGCTCCCGCCCCTGCGCGATTTGCCCCGGCTGGAATTCAAGGAGAAATACGGCACGCGGCGTTTCGTTCTCGCCAGCCGCTACTTTGCCCTGGAGGAATTCCGTCTCAACCACACTGCCACATTTCAAAGCTCCGCCGATAAGGTGGAAGTTCTTTCCATTATTGAAGGCGAAGGGCGCATCGAAAATGAGACGGGCTGGTTGGGCTATCGCGCCGGCGAAACGTGGTTGATCCCACCCGCCGCCGGCCTTTACCGGATGGTGCCGGCGCCGGACACAAGGTTTTTGAAGTTCTACGTGCCCGACATCGAACGGGACTTTCGCGAGCCTTTGAAGCGGCGCGGATTTCCCCCGGAGAAAATCCGCCAAATTACCTTTGAGTGAAATCTCATGGCGAAAAAATCGGTCTTCGCCCGCACCTACGCTGTGGTGATGGCGGGCGGCAGTGGAACGCGTTTTTGGCCCCTGAGCCGCCGCCAGCATCCCAAGCAATTACTGGAACTTTTCGGCCAGGGCACGCTTCTGGAACAAACCGTGGAGCGCATCCGCTCCATCATCCCTCCTGAACGGGTGTACGTTTACACGAGCGAGCTTATCGCGAGCGAGGTTTGCCGGCGCCTGCCGCAAGTTCCGCGCGCGCAAATCGTGGCGGAGCCCGCCTCGCGCAACACTGGACCCACCCTGGGAGTGGCGGCGCATGAGATCTGCCGGCGCGATCCGCAGGGCGTGATGGTGGTGCTGGCGGCTGACCACATCATCTCCAAACGCGCCGAGTTTCTGCGCGTGCTGCGCGCTGGTTGCGAGACCGCGGATAACCCCGGAAGTTCCGTGGTGCTCGGCATCAAGCCCACCCGCCCCGACACCGGCTTTGGGTACGTGCGGATCGGGGCTCGCGAGGCGCGCATCGCCGGGCAGGAGATTTACCGGGTGGTGAAGTTCACGGAAAAACCCAAGCTCGCCCTCGCCCGCCGCTACGTCGCCTCAGGCCGTTATCTGTGGAACAGCGGCATGTTCATCTGGCGGGCTTCCACCCTGCTCGAAAATTTTGCCAAATATCAACCCAGGATGGCGGATCAACTCGCGCGCCTGGCGGCGGCCGGCGGTCCGGGTTCGCCAAAGACCTTTCGCCGCCTCTTCCCGCAATTCGAGAAGATTTCCATCGACTACGCCATTATGGAAAAACTTTCGGACATCCACGGCGTCGCCGCCGACATCGGCTGGAACGACGTGGGCAGTTGGGCGGTGGTTTACAATCTTAAGGCGAAAGACAAAGAAGCCAACGCCCGGCCCGAGCGCAGTTTGTGCCTGGATTCGCGCGGTAATTTGATTTTCTCGAAGCGCAGTTTTGTGGTGACGGTGGGCGTTCAGGACCTCGTCATCGTGGAAACGGACGATGCCCTGTTGGTCTGCGCGCGGGAACGCTCCCAGGAAGTGGGCAAAGCGGTGCAGGCGTTGGAAAAAGGGGGGCGGAAGGAACTGCTGTAAGAAAGGGTAAAGGGTGAAGGGTAAAGGATAAAGCTTCGGGCTCTCACCCTTCACCCGTTAAACTTCATCCTTTAAACTTTGCCCTTTATCCTTTACCCTTTGAAACGCCCATGGACAAAATCAAATTCGGTACGGACGGCTGGCGTGGCGTTATCGCCGAGGATTTCACGTTTGCCAATGTGCGGCGGGTGGCGGCGGCCATTGCTTCGTACGTCCGCGAGGAGAGCGAACCGGCGCGCGGCCTGATTGTTGGCTACGACATGCGTTTTCTTTCGGCGGGATTCGCCCAGGCGGTCGCGGAGGTCATGGCGGCGGCGGGAATCCCCGTGTGGCTCGCGAAGGCGGGCACGCCCACGCCAGCGGTCAGTTACGGGGTGGTGGCCAGGCAAACCGCGGGCGCCGTCATGGTCACGGCCAGCCACAATCCCTACCGGTGGAACGGCATCAAGTTCAAAGCGCCCTATGGCGGCTCGGCCGACCCCGCGATTATCCATCGGATTGAAATCCACCTGCGCCGCCTCGATCGCGCTCGCACGCGGACGCGCAAACCCCAGCCCGCCACGTTGGAACTCGTTGACCTCACCACTCCCTACCTCGAACGGCTCAAGCAGCTTGCCCATCTCGACCAGATCCGCGCTTCCGGCCAGAAGTTTGTGATTGATCCCATGTACGGCGCGGGCAGCGGCTGCATTGCACGCTTATTCGAGGAGGCAGGAATTCCCTACCGGGAAATTCACGCCGAACACAATCCCATTTTCCCCGGTCTGAATCCCGAACCCATCGAACCGCACGTGGAGGGCCTGCGCCGCGCGGTGACGGAAGGCCATTACGACGCGGGCTTTGCCACCGACGGCGACGCCGACCGCATTGGCGCCATCGACCGCACGGGCGAGTTCATCGATTCCCACAAGATTTTTTCCATCCTGCTCAAGCACCTGACCGAGGACCTGGGGCTGCGCGGGGAAGTGGTAAAAACCTTCTCCACCACCCAGATGATTGATAAGCTGGCCCGCAAGCACCACCTGCCGCTTCACCTCACTCCCATCGGTTTCAAATACGTCTGCGAGCTGATGCTGACCCGCGACATCCTGATTGGCGGCGAGGAAAGCGGCGGGATCGGAATCAAAGGGCACCTGCCGGAACGCGACGGCATTCTGAACTCCCTGCTGCTGGCGGAAGTGATGGCGCAAAGGAAAAAGACCCTGGGCGAACTGGTGGAAGAATTAAGCCAGGAGTTCGGGCCGCACTTTTACGGCCGCGTGGATCTGGAAGTGGAACTCGCCAAAGCCCAACAATTGGTGAAGCAGGTGGCGGCGCGGAAATTCCGCAAGGTCGCTGGACTGAAAGTTACCGCGGTCGAGGATCTGGATGGCGCCAAGATGTTGTTTGGAGATTCCGCGTGGCTGCTGGTACGGGCCTCGGGGACGGAGAACCTGCTGCGGCTCTATTCCGAGGCGCCCACGCGTGAACAAGTCAAAATGCTGCTTGCCGAAATGACCCGCATCGCGACGCAGTAGCGCCGGCCCGGACTTTTGGGGACCGCGGCTCTTACCTTGCAAAACTCATTTATCTCAATGGCCGGCCGCTGGCCGCCGGTTTGGCCCACAATTCATAGAAACATCGGTTGGAATTGCCCACTGCCTCGGCTAAGATTCGGGTGTTATTCACCTACTGCCGGTCCTCTAGGTTCTGTCTGGCTTTAGCAAGGTTCCGGCTTCGGACGCCTTGATAGACCAGCGGCACGAGAATAGTCAGGGCCCAATAGCTGGAGAAAAGACGATCAGCCAGCATCTTCACCACGGCAAGAGTGGTCAAAACCAGATTTCCTGCACCATCAAATGGGAACATAGATCCTCCCCGAGCGGAGTGAACGGTATCGCTTGTATCATGGGTGCCGGGCTTGACCTATAGTACGAAAGTACCCGAATAAATAAGCCTCGCCGGGTCCGCACGGTCAAAGTGTCAATTTCCAAGGTCAACCGAGCGCTGTCGCATGGCCGACCTGTCGCAAAACCCCCGAAGTGAACCCCCTTTCTGCTAAAATCCCATGCGCGCCCGAAACCAGGAGGCAAGATGGGAAATCACATTTCGACAGCAAATACCGGGCCTGCCGACTACCGGGCCTTGCCGCTCGGCGTCATGGAAGACATCGTGACGCGCTTCAAGGACCGGGTGATGGCCGCGCAAGTGGCCAGCCCCCCCAGCAAGGAGTGGGTGCGGAAAGCCCTGCACCGCCAGGGGGCGGAGCGCTGCCTTACCCGCATGAATCGCTTCACCGCGGATGTAATCGTCAAGTATGGCGACGGCCTGGCGGACCTTCTCTGCCAGTATCCGGATGACGTCGTTTCCGTGCTCGCCTATGAATTCTCCCTGGGATATCAGCCTTCCGATCGCCCCGGCCGCCTCAGCGATCTGGAGGTTCTGATGCGGGAAAACGAATGGGCCGATGAATGGGGAATCATTTGGCGGCATTCGGCGGACGGAGTGGGCGCCAATCCCGTTGGCCACCCGATCAAGGACTGGTCGCAGCTTGACGATTACCTTGCCCATCAAATGCCCGACGCCCATGCGCCCGGGCGGATCGCCGGGGCGCTGCCCACGCTCGAAAAACTCGGTTCGCGAAAGTACTGCGTGGGCATCGTGCACAACATCCTTTTTGAGCGGCTCTTCTCGCTGCGAGGCATGGAGAATACCCTGGCGGACTTTCACACCAATGAGGCGGAGGTTCGCCGCTTGTGCGATGCGTTAACGGACTATGTCATCGGCCTCGTCGAGGAGTGGGGGAAAACCGATGTCGCGGCCATGTTTCTTACCGATGACTGGGGCTCCCAGGATGCGCTGATGGTGTCACCGGCCATGTGGAGGCGCTTTTTCAAGGAATACTACCGGCGCATCTTCGCCGAGGTTCATCGCTGGGGAAAGGACGTAATGTTTCACAGTTGCGGCAGCGTCGCCTCAATCATTCCCGACCTGATTGAAGTGGGCGTGGACATTCTTGACCCCATGCAGCCGGGACCGCTCGATCTCGCCGAAGTGGCCCGCCAGTTCGGAGGCAAGGTGGCCTTCAGCGGCGGAATCGACGACCAGCGCCTCGAAGATTACACCCCCCGGGAAGTGAAGGACATGGTGCGCAGGACGATCGACACCCTCGGCCGCCCTTACGGGAATAGTTACATCGTGGCCGCCGCCAATTCGATTCTTCCCTCCGTGCCGCTGGAGAACCTTGAAGCGATGATTCAGGCTTCCCATGGACAATGAAATTCTTACGCCGGGCATTCCCGAGCGCGATAAGGATTCCGAGCGCGTAAGAAGCTATCATAAGACGGGCCGCATCCTGAGCGTGGCGGGCTACGTGGTTGATCTGGCCCTGCTTCTCTTCCTGCTTTTCACCGCGGCAACCGTGGCGCTGCGCAACCTGGCCCTGCACGTCAGCCCGCGCCCGTGGCTAGCCCTGCTGATTTATCTGGTGCTTTTCGGAATCATCACGCAGGTGGTGAGCCTGCCCTTTGAATACCTGAGCGGCTTCTGGCTGGAGCACCGCTACGCACTTTCCAACCAGACGCTGGGCGGCTGGGTGAAGGATCAACTGAAGGGCCTCGCGGTGGGCGGCACGCTGGGCCTGTTGGCGGTGGAATTCCTCTACGCGGCCATCCGCCGCTGGCCCGAGCGCTGGTGGATGGTGTGCGCCATCGTTTTCATAGGATTCTTTGTGCTGCTCGCGAACCTCGCCCCCATCCTTATTTTCCCCATTTTCTTTAAGGTGAAGCCTCTCGAAAATCCTTCCCTGACGGAGCGCCTGCTGGAACTCTCGCGCCGCGCGGGCACCCGCGTAAAGGGCGTGTTCGAATGGAAGCTCAGCGAAAAAACCAAGAAAGCCAACGCCGCGCTGATGGGCCTGGGGAACACGCGCCGGATTATCCTGTCAGATACGCTGCTCGAGCCATTTCAGGATGTCGAAGTAGAGGCGGTGCTGGCCCACGAATTGGGCCACCACGTCCACCGCCACATTTTGCAGAGCATCGTGATTCAGGGCGGAGCATTATTTGCGGGCTTCTACTTGATCGAGCGCACGCTCGCCTGGCTGACGCCGCATTTTGGCTATCATAGCGCCGCGGATTTCGCCAACCTGCCGCTTCTCGCTCTGGTCACCACAGCTTTTTCCCTTGTTCTATTGCCCGCCGTGAATTCCTACTCGCGCGCCATGGAACGCCAGGCGGATGCCTATGCCCTCCGCGCCATCGCTTCCCGCGAACCCTTCATCACCGGCATGGAAAAGCTGGCGGAATTGAACCTCGCGGAACGCCAGCCCCACCCGTGGATTGAATTCATTTTCCACAGCCATCCCTCCATCCAAAAACGCATTGCGTTCGCGCAGAAATTCCCGGCCTGACAGCGCACATCGGGATAGGGGGAGTGGTTGCCCGCTCACCCCTCCCACACCACCGTACGTACGGAGCGCGTATACGGCGGTTCCGTGACTTGCGCCCGCAGGGCCGGAGGTTCGACACGCGTTTCGCCGAGTAGGCTTCGCCGCTCCCAGTTTCCTTTCGGGCTACACCCCATCCCTCCCTGGGTAGCTCCGCCGAAGCGGATGGGCTGGCGCATGGCCGTCCTTGAGAAACGCCTACTACTACTCGCGATCACGGTTCGGGCCTTCATCCCAAACAACCGGGACTAAGATGCCCTCTGCTGACTTCTGCCGCAGGGTCAGGACGATTTACATCACCCTCAGTCACCGATTCGTGACCTACGGCAGATCTCCCGAGGTAAGTTCGACCGCCTTCCGTGCGTCGCCGCCGAATCTACGTTTTGCGCTCTTGATGGATAGGGGCTTTGCGAAACCCGGCCCGCTCGCCCAACGCTCACGCCCTATATTCGGTTTTTGTTGATCGGCTCGGTCGCCGTGGCGACCTCCACGCTTCCTTCAGACCCCGCCTCACGACGACGCCCTTGCGCTTCGCTAACCCTTCACCTCCATCAGGTTGGGTAGAGGGCTTTCACCTCCAAGCTGTCGAACATGCTCGGCACACCCGGCTGGCGCAGGGCGAGCACAGCCCGGCGTTTCGAGAAACGATCAAGGCAGCGAGGGCTCGAAATAAAGTCCGCCGATCAGCCTAAACAACGGTTCCGAGCACGCAGCGAGAAACGTGAGTCGCAGGGCTGGGCTCGCCCTGCGCCAGCCGGCGGGCAATCACTACAAATCCTGCCCTGCATCCCATGCCAGGCCCGAGATTGACGTCAAGAGCCGCAGACTTTGGACAGCAGGTCTGCATTGCAAGGTCGTAAATTCTTGTTTTTTTGGCAAGCTTTTCAGGCTGCCAGCAGAGCGAAATCGGTTTGGCGAAATTTTAAGGCGGTATTCATAACCTGTTGGCCTTTCTGCGTGGGGCGGTAATAGTAAGTTCGTCCGACGCGATGGATCAATCCGTGAGCGCAGAGCAAGCGCAACTGCCGAGTGGTGCGAGCGGCGGCGCGACGGCGGTGCGCGGAGTCGTTGGGAGGAGAAGGGGATAGCCCCTCTCGCAGATCGCGGTTGCGAACGCCTTGCAGGTGGAATTCCCCGCGCAAGATGGTGGCAAACAAGCCGCTCTCTTGCGGGCTGATGGGCCGCAGGGCGCGATAAGGTCGCGGGGTCTTTACCGGCTGACTGACCGGATCGAGAATGCGATGGGCGGGTTGAGACTCGCCCACCACCGCCAAGGCTTGCAGATAACGGGCATTGGCGCCGCGGCTCAATTCCACGCGCCGACGCAGGTCCACGATGCCCTTGCGGAGGGGATACCAGCCTTTCACCTTACAGCCCTTCCGCCTCACGCCGCGGTAGACGCGAAACCGCGACGGATTATTCAGGGTGGTCTCCACCCTCAACACGCTCCCTTGCTTGTCGTACATCTTGATCGAGTTTTCTTCCACCCGATGTTTCACGCACACCCCTTCGATGCGGCGCTCGTGCGTGCTGCAGACCTCTCCGTTGAACCGCGTGTTGGTGCGTCGCCCCAGAAAGCGCAGCACCTGGGGCGAGGAAAATTGTTCCAGGGCGTGCCGGCACAGGGCGGGATAAACTTCCGCCAGCGCTTGCGGACTGCGAAACATCACATCGCTGGCGTATTCCCCCTGCCGCACCGTCCAGTAGTAACTGCGCAGGCGGGGACGCGCCCCCGCCGCCAACCAAGGATTCACCGCCTGTGCCCACCGATTCAGAATCGACGCCCAGGGCAGAGTCACCAACCGGTCCATCAGCGCCTGCGCCCGCGGCAGATCGCCAATGGAGGTGAAGCAGTTGTCCTTCTGCTCGTAGGCAATCCCTTCCCGTTGCATCTGCCGCGCCAGCCATTCTCGTCCGTTCACGCACACCTGGATCGCCAACGGCAACCAACTTTGCAGCCGAATGTGCATCAGGCCAAAGTCGCGGTCGAGAAAATAAAAGTAAAAATGCAAGCACTGGGCCTGGCGCGGCACTAACCGCAACTGGCGCTTCTCCCGGTCGCGCCGCACCGTGAAGGTCTGACAGGGTTCCACACACGACAACACGCAGATCAGCCCCTCCTTTACCGGTTTCTCTTCCAGCAGCTTTCTCACCAGTGCTTCCTTGCTCGCTTTTCCCGAGGGGACGAACTGGAACGGTCGCCCTGCCCGCTGCGCGATCTGCTCGGCGCGTTTCTTAATGCCCGCCGAAAACTTCTGCACGAACCACTCAAAATCCTTAAACCCCACCCGCTGACTTCCCATGAAATAATCCAGCCCCTGCACATAGCTGATCGAACGCAACACGCCGCGAAACAAAACCCGGTCAAATCCTGATATGCTTCCCAGGATGCGGCTCGCATGCCGCTTCAAAAAACGCTCCATGACGGCCCTCCCCATGACGTTTGCCCAAAAAACATCATGACGGAAACCGCCATGGAGCGTCATCCGTTTTGGTTGCGGCTCCGCCGCGCTGCGCTACGGTTCGGTGGATATTTATTGAGGGCGGTGCGCAGGGAGCGTGCGGCTTGGCAGTTCAACTCAGGGGATCGGTGAGGGCTGCTCTGCCCGCCCGGGTGGGAAGGCGGAGCAGGCACTGCTATGGTTTTTCTTCTTCGGCCGCCGGGGTGGTTTCCGGAGTCCCCGCGTCAGGAGCTTCCGCAGGGGGAGTTTCCTTGGGGGGTGCGGGCGCCTGCGTCTTCGCCCTGGCCTGGGCTTCCGCAGCAGCCTGGATCTTGGCTTTGCTCTCCTCGTCCGGCTCGACGTGGACCTTGACCGTCGCAATCACATCCTTGTGAAGTTTGATGGGGACGTTATACTCCCCCAGCACCTTGATGGGCGTGTTGAGAGTGATCTTGCGCTTGTCGATGTGGTATCCCTGGGCCAGGAGTTTTTCCGCGATGTCCATCGAGGTGACGGAGCCAAAAAGATTGCCCTTATCCCCCGCCTTGCGGATGACGGTGACGCTGACCCCTTCCAGCAGCGTGGAGAGGTCCGCGGCATCGGCCTTTTCCTTGGCCTCAATCTTGAGGAAGCGGACGCGCTGCTGCTCCACCCACTTGCGGTTCTGCGGGGTGGCGGCCACGGCCAGTTTCTTGGGCAGCAGGAAGTTGCGGCCGTAACCGTCGGCCACCTTCACCAACTGGCCGCGGCTTCCCAGTTTATCGATATTCTCCAGAAGGATAATTTCCATGGCAAAACTCCTCAATTCGGGACTCGAGACTCGGGACTCGGGATACGGGACTCGGGGCTCGGGATTCGGGATGCGGATACGCTCGATGTTCGGCAATTGTAGGAAGTTTCGTTATCCCATTTCGGGCAGGGCGTGTCCCGTTTCCCGTGCCCCGTATCCCGAGTCCCGAGTCCCGTATCCCGAGTCCCGATTTTTCCTACGCTCCCGCCGCAAAGGGCAGCAGGGCGATATTGCGGGCGCGCTTGATGGCTTCGGACAGCGCGCGCTGGTGCGTGGAGCAGGTGCCCGTCAGGCGGCGCGGCAGGATTTTGCCGCGTTCGGCGACGAACTCGCTGACCAGACGCACGTCCTTGTAATCGATCAAGTCGATTTTCTCGGTGCAGAATTTGCAGACCTTGCGGCGGCGGAAGTATTGCTTCCGGCCACCACCGGGTCCCTCGCGCCGTTGGGGGCGTTCGCCCGAGGGCGCGCCTTCTCTGGGAACTGGCATGGTGATTCGCTCCTTTAAGCTTGCGCGTTTTCCGTGGGGGCAAGAGGCGCAGCGGGGGCGGGAGCAGGCTTGCTCCGGCGGCGCTTGGCCTCCTGCTTGGTCCGCAGGGCTTTGAACTTGGCAGCGCGCTGCAGAATATCGTCCGTGCAGACGGTGAGGTGCTTGATCACCATATCGGTCACCTTGAGGCGGCGCTCAAACTCCTTCACCGTATCTCCGGTGCCCTGCACATAGAAGAGAACATAAAAGCCCTCGCGCTGTTTCTCCACGCGATAGGCAAGCCGGCGGCGGCCCATCTTTTCGACCTTCTCCACCTTGCCGCCCGCAGAGGCAACAACGCCCTCCATCTGCGTGATGAGCTTTTGAACATCGTCGTCAGCCACGTCGGGGCGGACGATAAAAATCATTTCGTAATTACGCATGTGACCTCATGACTCGGGGGGCGGAACCCTCCGATTAAAGCGATTCATCGCCTTTTGCACACCTTCCGAAAGAACCACGCGGACGGCCTCGCCGGCCTGGACAAGCATCTCCGCGACCAACTCCGTCTCGGCCGGGCGAAACGGCCGGAGGAGGTAGGAAACGTAATCCTCCACGGGCCGCTCCGGCCTCACGCCCATGCGCAGCCGGATAAAATCATCGGCCTCGAGAGCGCCGATGATGGACTTCAAACCGTTGTGGCCGCCGGCGCTGCCGCGGGGCCGAATCCGTAACATGCCCAGCGGGATTTCGATCTCATCCACCAGCACCAGCAAATCCCGGGGTTCCAGTTCGTAATTCTGAAGCAACCGGGCCACCGCCAGGCCGCTCAGGTTCATATAAGTTTGCGGCTTCGCCAGCACCACGCGCTCGCCGGCCAGTTCCGTGGAAGCCGTCAGGGCCTGGGCTTCGCGGCGCGTCAATTCTTTGCCGCAGGCGTCGGCCAGCCGATCGATCGCCATGAACCCCACGTTGTGGGGGGTCAGGTGGTACTCGTAGCCGGGGTTCCCCAAACCGACGATGAGCTTCATAAGAACAGTGACGAGTGACGAGTGATGAGTGACCAGCAAACAAGACCCGCACCATCCTCTACCTGGCACTGTTCATTTCGGAAAATGGCCAGGAACCTGACGACGACTGCCTGCTCGTCACTCGTCACTCGCCACTCGTCACTTCCTTTAGCCCTTATCCTTGCCTTTTTCCTTCTTCTCGGCTTTCTCTTTCTTCTCGCCTTTGTCTTTCTTCTCTTCGCCGGCTTCTTCCTCGGCGCCTTCCTCCTCCGCCTTGCCCTTGCGAATAACCTCAGGTTCGGCAGGAGCGGCCTCCGCCGTCTCCGCGGGCTTCTCCTCTTCCGCCTTCAGGGGCACCACATGCGCCACCACGCGGTTGGGATCGGTGAGAACCTTCACCTTGGGCCCGATGGGAAGTTCCGACACGCGCAGGTTTTGATTGAGGGCCAGCGGCGATACATCCACGGTGATGGCCTCGGGAATGTCACCCGGAAGACACTCCACCTCCACCTCGCGCAACATGAACTCAAAGATTCCGCCATCGACTTTCACGCCTTTGGGCTCACCGGTCACATGGATGGCCACCTGCAATTTCAACTTGGTGTCCAGCGCGATGCGCACCAGGTCCACGTGCAGCAGGCCGCCGCGGACGGGCTCCGACTGCCAGTCGCGAATCATCGCCCGGGCCGGCGCCTTGCCGCGAATCTCCAGGGTGAAAATGGAGTTATGGCCGGACTCCGAATGCAGGATTTCACGAATCCCAACGGGGTCAACCGAAATCGGGATGACCGGACCACCGCCTCCGTAGACCACGCCGGGGATGCGGCCCGCGGCCCGTGTGCGCCGCGCGGCGTTCTTGCCAAAATCTTCGCGCGGCTCTGCTACAACGGTCAATGCTTGACTCATAGCTTTCCACTCCTTGAAGGCCGAAACTCGAAAATCGAAACCCGAAAAATGCCAACTACGTCTCGAATATCGAGTTTCGAATTTCGAGTTTCATCGTTTCCTTAGATGAACAGCTTGCTCACGGAAGTCTCATCATGTATGGAACGAATCGCGGCCGCGAGCAACTTGGCCACACTCAAGACTTTGATCTTGCCGCACCTCTCCGCTTCCGGGGTCAGGGGAATGGAATTGGTCGCCACCACCTGCTCGATGGGTGCGTCGCAGATCCTTTCAATGGCATTGGCGGCAAAGACCCCGTGGGTGCAGCAGGCATAAACTTTGGCGGCCCCCTGGGCCTTCAGGGCGCGCGCGCCGGAGACCAGGGTTCCGGCCGTATCAATCATGTCGTCCACCAACAAACACGTTTTGCCTTCAACCTCGCCGATGACGTTGAACACCTCCACCACATTCGCGTCCTCGCGCCTTTTATCGATGATGGCGAGCGGAATGTTCATGCGCTTGGCGAATCCGCGGGCGCGTTCCACGCCGCCGGTATCAGGAGAAACCACCACCAGGTCCTTCAATTTCAGGCGCCGGAAGTAGCCCACGGTGACGGGGGTGGCGTAAAGGTGATCCACCGGGATATCAAAAAATCCTTGAATTTGCCCGGCGTGTAATTCCAGCGCCAGCACCCGGTCCGCTCCCGCCGAGGTGAGCAGGTCCGCCACCAGTTTGGAAGAGATGGGAACGCGCGGACGGTCTTTGCGATCCTGCCGGGCGTAGGCGAAATAAGGCATCACGGCCGTAATGCGAAAGGCGGAAGCACGGCTGAGAGCGTCGAGCATCACCAGCAGTTCCACCAGATTGTCATTCACCGGGCGGCAAGTGGGCTGGATCACGAAAACATCAGTCCCCCGCACATTCTCCAGGATTTGAAGCCGCACTTCACCATCCGGAAAACGTCCCACCTGGGCTTTCCCCAGCGGCACTCCCAATGCTTTGCAGATCTCATGGGCCAGCGCCGGATGGGCATTCCCCGTGAAGATTTTCAGCGTGTTGCGCACCCGCTGATTTTTCATTGCACCTCGCACGCCTGCTTAAGAATTAAAAGTATGAATCCTGGCTGGGAGGCCTGGATTCGAACCAGAGTTCCATGCTCCAAAGGCATGTGTCCTACCACTGGACGACCTCCCAAGAAAATTGAATCATCGGGTCATCGGGCCATCGGGTCATTTAAAGGCTGTCCGTGGTCCGTCGTCAGTGGTCAGTGGCTTCCGGCTTTGAATCTACGCGTATCCGCGGCAACCGACAACTGACCACGGACAGCTTTTCAATGATTCAATGACCCGATGAATCAATGAACAAACAGCTTTCGGTGGTATTCGGCGCGCGACAAGGTGCGGGTCGAAAACCTAAGCCACCCTTTGGGGATGAGTTGCGAGGCGCGGGCCAGTTGACGAGACGAGGAAAAGAGGGCGTACACAGCAGACCCGCTGCCCGTCAAGGAGGCAACTTCGGCCCCGGCTCGGATAAGCCGGCGCTTCAATCGCGCCAACTCAGGCCACCTCGCGAAAACGACATGCTCAAAGTCGTTCTCAGCCGGTCCCCAACTCATCAGGGGAAAATGTGGCCACGCACCGAAACTACCAATGCTAACGGTTCCGGCTTGCTCTGTCAACCGTAAACCTGCCTGGCGATAGGCTTCCGTGGTGGAAACTGAAAATCCGGGGAAAATAACCAGGCAGGGGCGGGAAGGAAGATCGCTGAGAGGATAGACCTCTTCCCCGCGGCCGCAGCCCAGCACCCGACCGCCGAGCAAGAACAATGGAACGTCAGAACCCAGGCCGGCGGCCAACTCGTGCCGCGCGGGAAAATCCAAGCGGTCGCCGCTCAGCCGTTCGAGGCCCAGAATAGTAGCGGCGGCGTTGGTGCTGGCGCCCCCTAGCCCGCTGCCGAGCGGAATCGCCTTGGAAATTTCCACATGAATACTGCCGTGCCAGGCCCGCGCCCGGGCCCATGCTTCGCACGTCCGGTAAACCAGATTGCCTGGGCCGCCGGGGATTGCAGGGTTATCGCAATCGACGGCAATTCCCCCCCCGGCTTTGGAAAGGGTGATAGCCAGGCGGTCGTGCAGGCCGATGGTTTGGTAAATGGTACGGGAGCTCGTGGTATCCGTCGGGACGCTTGCGGAGGATTTTAAGCCCGTTGTTAATCTTGGCGAAAGAGCGAAGGCGCAGTGTCTTTGGCAATGTGAACGCGCAGCCGCCTGGCGCCATCTGCGGCCAGCCGGTCATTTCTTTGAGATGGGATTCCGCCTACCGGTTCTTAAGCTCGTCGAGTTGCTTCTGAAGCTGCTTGGCCTGCTCGGCATCGAAATCACTGGAGACAGCCTCGGGCCATTCCTTGAGGGCGCGCTGCCACTCTTCCTGCGCCCGGGCTTTCTTGCCCTGATGCAAGTAGAGGTCGCCCAAATGCTCGTGGATGGTGGGGTCGTCCTGGATCTTGCTGGCGGCCCTTTCCAGAGGATTTTCCGCCAGGTCGTAGCGGCCCATCTTGAAGTATGCCCAGCCCAGGCTATCCAGGTAGGCAGCATTGTCCGGCTCGAGTTCCAGGGCCTTCTGAATATACTGCACCGATTCATCCAGCCGGATGCCGCGATCCGCCAGCATATAACCGAGGTAATTCGACGCGGAAGAGTTCAGCGGATCGACGGAGAGCACCCGCTTAAAAGTCTTCTCCGCCTCATCGTATTTCTTCTGCCGCTCATAAATGGAGCCCTGTACGAAAAGGGCAAATTCCTGGTCTTCCGGACCGGGACTCAGATCGAGAGCTTTTTGAATCGCCTGCTCGGCCGCATCGAAGCGCTTGGCCTGCAAATAGACCTGGGCAATGGCAATGTAGACGGAACGATCGATGGGACGATGCGTGAGGAAGCCTTGCAATTCGGTCACCGCCTCATCCACGTGCCCGGCTTCGCCCAGCATGGTGGCGCGCGTTTCGGCCAATTCCTGATTCTTGGGATAGGTCTTGACCGCGGCATCCGCCTCTGCCATGGCCTTTTCCGGCTGATGCTGCAAGCGCAGGGTTTCAATAATCAGCATTTCCGCGCGCGGACCCTGCAACGGCCCCAGCGCCAGAATTTGCTTGAAGCAGTCCATGGCCTGGGGAAGTTTTTGTTCATCGCGATACACCAAACCCAGCCGTTCGAGAAAAAGCGCCCGGTTGTTGGCCTCCGGCACGGTGTAATGACCTTCCGGGCGTTCCGACTGCTTCACCAGGCCTTTCAGGATTTCAACGGCCTTGTCATCGTTCCCCACCGTCGCCTCGAGCAGCGCCTGTTGATAGGGTATTTCCACGTCATCGGCGCTCAGAGACTTGGCCTTCTCGAGTTCCTGGCGCGCATCGTCAAAGCGCCCTTCCTCACGATCGAGCATCGCCAGGCGCTTGTAGCTCAAACCGTCATCGGGTTCACTTTTCAAAATCTTTTGCAACTGTTCGCGGGCGGCGTCATTCTTGCCGGCGCCGAGGAGCGCTTCCGCGTAGTAGCGCCGCAGGTTGGTGTTATCCGGCTCTTCCGTCAGCCCCTTTTCATAAATCGCGATCGCCTTATCGTATTGCTGAGTTTGCGAGTAGGAATAACCCAGCATGCCGTAAAGCTGGGAATCCATGTCGCCGTCGGGAATCTTGCTGAGCGCTTCAATGGCCTGGTCAAAGTCGTCCTGCTGGATGTAGATCTCCGCCAGGTTGGCGAGCCCCACCTTCGAATTCGGATCCGTCTGCAAGACTTTGCGAAAAACCTCTTCCGCTTTCTGAGGCTGGTTGTCAACACGATACAAATGCCCGAGAAGGAGAAGGGAATCCGAATCGGTCGGGTCCACGCGCGCCAGGGCCTCCAATTGTTCGATCGCCTTCGCCAGGTTTTCCTTGGGAACGCCTTGTTCCCCCTGGCTGGTGTCGAGCATGTGGTAGTAAATGCGGGAGAGCAGACGGTGAGCGTCGGGGTAGTCGGGATCCTTCTTCAGCACATCCTCCGCTTGCGCAATGGCTTCGGGGGTGTGCCCGGAGAGCGAATAAAGCTCGGCCAGCTCAACGCGCAGGAAGAGGGAATCCGGATCAGCGGCAATGGCTTCCTTGTATTCCGCCACCGCGCGGTCAATATAGTCGGAGCGGTTGTAGACTCCGGCCAGTTCCTTGTAACGCCGCGCCAGCATGAAATGATAGTAAGACTTGGCGTGGTCGGGAACCGTGGGAGTGGCCGCGGTGGCCGCCTTGGAATCGGGATCGGATGATTGTTCCGGAGTGGCCAGGGGCTTCTTCGCCGCCCACAAACCGCCGATCAACATTGCATAAAGGCCAATGCCCGCGGCGACCGTTCTGACGTGTTTTTTCATATTTCCCTTCTGCCCTGCCAAATCATGGATGTTGAAATTATCCCATAAGCATATAGAGGTGTAAAGGCACATGCGGGTTGTACTTGCCTTCAAATCCCTCCCCGCAAGGTTTCCCAGGCCAGCCCCAGGTATTCATGAATGGCCATTTGCGACTTGAAGAGCTTATAACCATCGGGAATGTAATCGTCGAACTGCAAGGGGCGGCGGGGAGCGAGGTAGTCGGTAGGAGCGGCAATCGGTTGCATGCCTGCCTTCCTGAAAAAGGCCATGGCCCTCGGCATATGCCAGGCCGAGGTCACCAGAATCAATCGCTGGGAACCCACGATGCGGGCAACTTGCTGGCTCTCCTCCTCAGTGTCGCGGGGCTCGGAAAGCCATTGGATATCCTCTGCCCGCGCCCCGAGGGCCTCGGCAATCTCCGTCATGCCCCTTTCGTCATCGTATCCGCCCGATAGGATAAGTTTACTGCCGGGGATTTCGCGGTGAAGACGCAAGCCCTCGATCAGGCGGACTTCCTGGTCGGGGGAAAGGTGGCTGGAGATAGGGACGCCCGGGTCCTGGTTTGCCCCTCCCCCCAAAATCACAATGACCCGGGCGTCCGCCCCCGCCTGGGCGACCACCAAAGGCCGATAACGGTGTTCCAGCGGGCGGAGCAGGGCGTCCGGAGCAAAGGGGTTGCTGAGCCCCAAAAGCAGTATCACCCCGCACGTGACCAGAGCCTTCCCCGCCCGCTGCCGCCGCGTGAACCAGAGCAGGAACAATCCCACCAGCAGGAACTCCAAAGTCAAGGGTAGGGGGAAGAAGAAGGGAGAGACAATTTTCTTTATAGTGAACATGCTGTTGGCATCTCCTCTCGGCCAAACTGAACCGAATGACATCTATCCGTTATGTCAGAAACAGGGGCAGGATGGCAAGAACCGTTGTCAGGCATCGGTGTAACCGGCCGCGGGGGATCCGGGGAAACTCCCGCGCCAAAAATTCTTTTGCTCTCCCTCTTGCTTTGTGGAGGGAACGGGTGTATACACGCACTATCCGAAGGTTCACCAATAGCGCAATTCGCAAAAGTCCACGCATTAAGGGATGTCTATCGTCCGGTCGATGGAAAGGTGGATAGACCCGGCTTTGCCGGCCTTGCCGGTAGGCATGTGGGACAAGATGGTGCGGACTTCTCGGGTCAGGTCATGAATCCCTGGCGAAAGTGCGGACAGGCGCAGGGCGTCTGTTCCTGATTCAATCCCAATTGAAGGAGGCATCACATGAGAACACTCCCCCGGCGTGGGTCAAGGCTAATGATTGCGGCTCTATCTGTTCTTTCTCTTTTCACCCTGTTGACGGCCGTCCCCGCCTTCGCGGACGACGGGCCCAGCGGCGGCCAGATGGCAGCGATGGGCATCGCGATGGGCCTGTTCATGTTTGTGTTTTTTATCGCGATCTATGTTTACATCGCCCTGGCCCTCCAGACGATTGCCAAGAAAACCGGCACGGAAAACGCCTGGTGGGCCTGGATCCCCATCCTCAACATCATCCTGATCCTGAACGTCGCCAAGAAGCCTATCTGGTGGATCGTTCTTTTGATCATCCCGCTGGTGAACATCGTGGTGGGAATCATCGTGTGGATGGCGGTTGCGGAGGCACGCAACAAGCCGAACTGGTGGGGAATACTCATGATCGTGCCCGTAGTCGGAATCATCGTTCCTGGCTACCTGGCCTGGTCGGATTAAACAGAAGAGAATGACTCTTAGGCGGCCCCGCCGGGTGAGCCGCGGGGCCCCGAGTCTTGGTGTGCGAATAGGCGCGGGCTTGCCGGAGCCGGCGAAAAATCCTCGCGGAATCTCTGGCGAACTCCCTTGCGCCTGATGGTGATTCAAACCAACGAGGAGACACGGCGTGAGATCCCTCCCCCGGCGTCGGTTAAGACGGATGGTCGTTGCTCTGTCCATGCTTGCCAGTCTTGCCCTGCTGCCGGCAGTTCCCGCTTTCGGGCAAGAGGTGCCCGGTGGCGAGGCCTTGGGCATTTTTGTGGACATCTTTTACGTGGTCTTTTTCGTGTTCTACATCTATTCCTCGTGGGCCACTCAGATCATCGCCAGGAAAACCAACACTGAAAACGGCTGGTTGGCTTGGATTCCGATTGCCAACCTCGTCTTGTGGGCGCATATGGCCAATAAACCCGTCTGGTGGGGCATCCTTTGCCTTGTCCCACTCGTCGGCCTGGTGTTTACGCTCCTCCTGTGGATGACCATTGCGGAAGCCCGTCACAAGCCAAAATGGTGGGGGATTTTGATGATCATCCCCGTCGTGCAGTTTATCGTCCCCGGCTATCTGGCCTGGTCCAACTAAGCGGAACCGCGCCCCACCCTGTCAAGCTGGTAGTGCCCTAGTTTAAATGTAGCGCCGCCATCTTGGCGGCTCAATGCCGGCTGGAAGCCGGCGCTACATCTCAAATGAGAACACTGCCGTCAATCTCCCCCCTTGCCTTGCTCATAAAATGGGTGTTTAATGGCGGCCCAGTAAGAGCACGGAAATTGCCTATTGTGTAGCTCATCTTGGGTCTTGCGCAGCGTGGCGCCTCCCACGCTCTTTCGAGGCAACACTCGAAAGTGGATTCATCTGCAAACCACTTAGATCCGGCGAAAACGCCACGCACCGGAGGAATACGTGCAACAGAATAATTACGGGAGTGATAAACAAAAAGCGATTCTCACCCCGGCAAGGTCCGTCCTGTGGGCGTTGCTCAACCTGACACTTTTCAGCACAGTGGCAGTAGCCCAACGCCCTATGGGTCCAAACGCAGATGCAGGGGCGGGCTGCGCCGCGTGCGGCGGTTGCGGGTTTGTGATGATTTTTCTCGTGTTGTTCATCATCGCGCTCCACATCGCTATTTTGGTTTGGGTAGCGCGCGACGCCAAGGCACGCGGCATGGATAGCGCCGTGCTGTGGATGCTGCTGGTGATGATCACCGGCCTGGTGGGTCTGATTATCTACATACTTTCCCGGCCCCAGGGAAATCTTATCCAGTGTGCAAGCTGCCGGAACAAGCGGCTGCAAGCGAGCGCCAAATGTCCCCATTGCGGCAATCCCTGAAACGCCCAGGCACATACCTGGCCGTGTTGTCCATTGTGCTCTTGTTTGCCGCAATGGATTTTTTTCGTAGCCCGGCAAACCAGGTCACCGGACATTTGTACGTGGCCGGAGTCCACATCTATCAGGCCATCGGCCGGCCTCTGCTCAAAGGGCGGATCCAATGCCGCTATAGGCCGACATGCTCCGAATATTCAATAGAAGCGGTGCGGCATTACGGTATTCGGCAAGGATTGTTGTTGACGGCCAAGCGCATCCAGTCCTGCACAACCCGGGTTCCCTTGGGGACGCCCGGCCCGGTATTGCCGGAAGCTCGTCAAGGAACTGCGGAGGACTGATCGCTTTTCACTTTGCCGGTTTTACTTTGGTGAACAAAAGGAGGCAACCATGAAGTGCCCAAATTGTGCTCAGCAAATCGAGGACGACGCCAGTTTCTGCCGGCACTGCGGAACGACTCTGTCGCCCTCCGCATCGCCCGGCTCCACCGGCCAACCTGAAACCAGCGGCAAGGCGATTGCCAGCCTCGTCCTTGGTCTTTTTTTCTTCCTGTGTCCCGCTTCGATACTCGCCATTATCTTCGGCCATATGTCGTACTCGGAGATCAACCGCAGCGCCGGCCGCCTGAAAGGAAAGGGCATGGCCATTGCCGGGCTTGTCCTCGGGTATTGCGGTGTTGCGGTGATACCCTTCATTATGATTATCGCTGCAATCGCCATTCCCAACCTTCTGCGTTCCAGGATCGCTGCTAACCAGGCTTCCGCCGTCGGATCTCTGCGGACTTTGAACACGGCAGCGATTACCTATTCTTCGACATACAACGTGGGCTTCCCTCCAGACATGGCGGCACTCAAATCTCCAGTGGGCAGCGCCATGCCGGACGCCAACACCGCAGGCCTCATTGATGATGTGCTCGCCGCGGGTATAAAGAGTGGCTATGCTTTCATATACAGCGCCGGGGAAAAAGATTCCGCGGGAAGGATTAATGCCTACACCATCCACGCCGATCCGATAACCAGCTCAACGGGCACCAACCACTATTTTACCGACCAGACAGGCGTTATCCGGCAGGAAAGCAGTGGGCCCGCGAATGAGCAAAGCCCGCCTATCGGTATGTGACATCTTGGAGCAGGCGGCCGGTGTACCCGTGTCCCACCTGCGCAGAGAAAATAGCGGATGAGGCGGTCAGGCGCCGGTTCCACCGAGCGGCCTGATCACTATTCATGGCTATTGCATTGGCATTTTTTCCCCCATATACTACGCCGCCCGAGGTACGAAAAATGTACTGCCCCAAGTGTGGAACTGAAAATCACGACAAGAACTTTAAATGTACGCATTGCCAGGAGATTCTTCACCCCTCCGCACCTCCCATCATTATCGATTCCGATAGCACCCTGGGTGGGTTGATTCCAGCCAAAAACGTCCCGGGCCTCATCGCTTATTACCTCGGTGTTTTCTCGGTAATTCCCTTTTTGGGCATTCCCATGGGGATCGCGGCCTTCATCTTGGGGATCAAAGGTGTGCGCAAAGCCCGGGAGCATCCGGAGGTAAAGGGAAAAATCCACGCCTTGGTGGGCATTATCGCGGGGGGGTTCTTCGCGCTGCTTTATTTGATTTTAACCGGGTTGATGTTGGGTTTATTCGAAGGGAGATGAACTCTCATGTACTGCCCGAAATGCGGTACCCAGAATGAAGACAATGCCTGGAAGTGCGTTCAGTGCCAGACGGTTTTGCAGGCCGCCCTGACCCCCATGGGCGGCGGTCCCGTGGTCATTCCCAATTACCTATGGCAGGCGATTGTGTGCACGCTCTGCTGTTGCTGGCCGCTGGGAATTCCTGCCATCGTTTACGCCGCCCAGGTCAACACCAAAGTCGGCCAGGGCGACTTGGAAGGGGCGCGCCAGGCGTCGAAGAACGCCCGGATGTGGTGCTGGATCGCCTTCGGCTCGGGCTTGGCGGCAGGTCTGATTTATGCCATTATCGCGGGAATCACCGCCGTGATGCAAAACCGATGAGGACTGCGCTTGCAAACTTTCCCGTCTGACAAAGCCCGCCTCGGCGGGCGGATTTATTGGGTCGGCTTGGCGGTGGCTTTGGTGGCCATCGCCGGCGTGCTCCGGGTTTTCAATCCCGCGACCGCCGGTTTTTTCCCACCTTGCCTGTTCCGGAAGTTTACCGGTTATCTGTGTCCCGGGTGCGGAACCCTGCGCGCTCTGCACCAACTCCTGACCGGCCACGTGGCCGCGGCCTTCCGGCTCAATCCCCTGATGATGCTGTTATTGCCCTATGTAGGATATTCCGGCGCCTCCGCGGGTTGGGAGATGGTTTGCGGCCGGACACTGCCGCGGGTGTTCATCCGGCCGGCCTTTCATCTGGATTCTCCTCATCGTCATCGTGCTGTTCTGGATCCTGAGAAATATCCCCGGCTTGGCCGCGCTACAAACGCCCTAGTAAGAGAGTAATTATTTTACTTGACAATAACCTCCAGGGGAGTTAGGCTAGAGCTGGTATGAACACTTGGTGCCCCTGCCACCCTCGCACTCCTGAACTGAAAACCGCGCTTCCGACAGTTGGGCAGTTTGCGGCAATTTGCCCGAAAAAATCCACCGGGAATTGCAATTTCGAAAAACATCAAAAATGAAGAGTGGTCCAACTAAGCTGTTGAAAACAAAGTTCAAAAAAAGCGACAAAACGCCTATCCAACTAAATACATGAAAGTAAATGGCTTATGAGAATATAGCTTTAAATTAATGGAAACAATAAAGTTATATAGCGATTTACCCCCCACATTTCCCTGAAAAGTAATCCAAATCACGCTACCCTTCCAAACTACAGAAACAAAATGACTTACAAATGGCTTGGAACAGGATTTCCATCGGACCCTACTAACTTATTGAAAGCAAATAAGATGTTTCCAAGGTGAAAATTCGGGGAAAAGCCGGGAAAACCACGGGGCGAGATTGCCATTTGGGAGGGTTGGTGGGCCCACAAGGACTTGAACCTTGGACCAACGGATTATGAGTCCGCTGCTCTAACCAACTGAGCTATGGGCCCGTACTTTGTTTTCAATAGCTTGCAGATGCACCTTGTTGTTGAGTCACAGTTGGGGTCACAGATAAGCGCTTCTGGACCTCCTCCTGAACCGCCTCCAACCTCTTCTCGATGGCTTCCGATGCAGCAAGTTGGGCCCGATCCCCGGCGTGTGAGTAAATCAGGTTCACGCGATCGGTGGTGTGGCCAAGGCGGTCTTTCCGGGTGGCGATATCCACGTTCTCATCTAGCATGATTGTGTTGTTCAAATGGCGCAGAGCGTGCCAGTGGACTCCCTCGATCCCGAGTAACTGAGCGATGGGCCTTACATGACGGGTCATGACCCGATTCATTTCCATCGGTCTCCCTTTTTTGCCCGGTAACACCCACTCGTTAGGGCCAGCGTTGGGGTAGTTCTGCTCTTTGTACTGGCGTAGCGCTTCGATTTGGTGTGGTGTCAGAATAACCTTCCTGTAGCCCTTCTTGGATTTGGGCAGAGTGCTGTGACTCTCCCAAACTGATTCTGTGATGACGATGCAGCCGTGTTCCCAGTTCACCGAGGACCAGCGCAGGCCACGCAGCTCGCCGCACCTGTTGCCGATCCACATCGCCAATTGCCAAGCGATGCGATGCCTTGGGTCTTGCAACTGACCGAGGATTTCAACTGCTTGTTGTACGGTAATACAGGCCGGCGTCTGTTCCGGTCCTCCCGCCGGGAGTTTCACTCCCCGCACGGGGTTGCGTGTAACGCCAGCCTCCAGCCGGATCGCCGCGGTGAACATGGAACTCAGGTAGTTCTTCCACTTGAGTGCTGTTTTCCTGCTGACCTTACCCGGCCCATGCCCAATGCTGCCAGCGATAAACGACTGGACCTCTCCGGTCTTGATCGAATCCATGCTGCGTTTGCCCCAGCGCGGAATCAAGACCTGCAGCATTGTGTTCTTCATGTCCCTGCAGGTTGACGGCTTCTTGGTGCCCAGCTCGTCTCGGTACTGTCTGGTTTCTTCGTGCCAATAATGCTCACGGAAGAAACCTTCGAGAGTCACTGAGTCACCCGCGATATCGTGTTGCCGGTTGATCTTCTCCATCCACTGGCGCCTCGCTCGCTCGGCCTGCGATACGGTCATCTCATCGCGCCAACCAAGCTTGTGCGAGGGCCTCCTGTCACCCTCCGGCCATTGGACCAGCCAGAACTTGCGCTTGCGTCCATGTAGCAGGAGGGAACCTTTCCTGTCTCGGTTCCGGGTCATTTCAATGCCTCCCCGGACCGACGAGCCCGACATAGGAACCCTAACCTGTTTGTCAGACGATTTCAAGTATCCAACGAGATCCTGCTGGTCAAATCGTACATCTCCAGAGGGCAGGCGCTTATGTGGGATAAACTGCCGGTGACTAGGGTTCAGACGACGATAGACATAGTCCCGACTACAATTCCACTGTTGGGCTAAATCAGCGACAGTTAAAAGTCCCTGGACCATTGATTTTGACCACTTGTACTTTTCTGTTCCTTGGCTCGATCGGCCCGGCTTGGCTCGGAAACCGCTCCGGGTGATTTCGCGGTCAAGACCTTTCCACTAGACCAAACACCACTAGTCTCGGTCGCTTGCCTTTCGAGCGATGGGTGTTATTGAACCCAATCGTGTCCACAGGCAATTCCACCTAATTGGGCCCAGGTCGAGATTCCGCACATACGTGTCGTGGCCTATCGAACCGCTCAAACGGCGTACCGTGCAACTAAACGCCTTGAGGCATCCGTGATTGCAGCAAACTGGATTTTGATTATCGCAACCCAAGCTGAGCGTGTGGGCGAAAGGAAGTGCTGTGGACGAATCCCCTACAACCTATTTAAATCAGTTCTTATTTTCGTGTCAAACGAGCATGACCGCAGAGCGTCCGGTCCGTGCAACTGGCTCAGAGATGACGACTTGGCGAGTTAGAGGACCGGACGCTCTGCGGTCATGCTCGTTTGACACGAAAATAAGAACTGATTTAAATAGGTTGTAGGGGATTCGTCCACAGCACTTCCTTTCGCCCCCACGCTCAGCTTGGGTTGCGATAATCAAAATCCAGTTTGCTGCAATCACGGATGCCTCAAGGCGTTTAGTTGCACGGTACGCCGTTTGAGCGGTTCGATAGGCCACGACACGTATGTGCGGACTCTCGAACCGCTCAAACGGCGTACCGTGCAACTAAACGCCTTCTGGCATCCGTGATTGCAGCAAACTGGATTTTGATTATCGCAACCCAAGCTGAGCGTGGGGGGCGAGGGGATTGCTGTGGACGAATCCCCTACAACTTAAATCAGTTCTTATTTTCGTGTCAAACGACGTGACCACAGAGCGTCCGGGCCTCCGTGCAACTCGCCAAGTCGTCATCTCTGAGCCAGTTGCACGGACCGGACGCTCTGCGGTCATGCTCGTTTGACACGAAAATAAGAACTGATTTAAATAGGTTGTAGGGGATTCGTCCACAGCACTTCCTTTCACCCCCACGCTCAGCTTGGGTTGCGATAATCAAAATCCAGTTTGCTGCAATCACGGATGCCTCAAGGCGTTTAGTTGCACGGGTACGCCGTTTGAGCGGTTCGATAGGCCACGACACGTATGTGCGGACTCTCGAACCGCTCAAACGGCGTACCGTGCAACTAAACGCCTTGAGGCATCCGTGATTGCAGCAAACTGGATTTTGGATTATCGCAACCCAAGCTGAGCGTGGGGGCGAAAGGAAGTGCTGTGGACGAATCCCCTACAACCTATTTAAATCAGTTCTTATTTTCGTGTCAAACGAGCATGACCGGCCAGACGTCCGGTCCGTGCAACTGGCTCAGAGATGACGACTTGGCGAGTTGCCGCGGACCGGACGCTCTGCGGTCATGCTCGTTTGACACGAAAATAAGAACTGATTTAAATAGGTTGTAGGGGATTCGTCCACAGCACTTCCTTTCGCCCCCACGCTCAGCTTGGGTTGCGATAATCAAAATCCAGTTTGCTGCAATCACGGATGCCTCAAGGCGTTTAGTTGCACGGTACGCCGTTTGAGCGGTTCGAGAGTCCGCACATACGTGTCGTGGCCTATCGAACCGCTCAAACGGCGTACCGTGCAACTAAACGCCTTGAGGCATCCGTGATTGCAGCGAGAAACTGGATTTTGATTATCGCAACCGAGCTAGACGTGGGGGGACAAAGGAAGTGCTGTGGACGAATCCCCTACAACCTATTTAAATCAGTTCTTATTTTCGTGTCAAACGAGCATGACCGGCAGAGCGTCGGTCCGTGCAACTGGCTCAGAGATGACGACTTGGCGAGTTGCACGGACCGGACGCTCTGCGGTCATGCTCATTTAGACACGAAAATAAGAACTGATTTAAATAGGTTGTAGGGGATTCGTCCACAGCACTTCCTTTCGCCCCCACGCTCAGCTTGGGTTGCGATAATCAAAATCCAGTTTGCTGCAATCACGGATGCCTCAAGGCGTTTAGTTGCACGGTACGCCGTTTGAGCGGTTCGAGAGTCCGCACATACGTGTCGTGGCCTATCGAACCGCTCAAACTCGGCGACACCGTGCAACTAAACGCCTTGAGGCATCCGTGATTGCAGCAAACTGGATTTTGATTATCGCAACCCAAGCTGAGCGTGGGGGCGAAAGGAAGTGCTGTGGACGAATCCCCTACAACCTATTTAAATCAGTTCTTATTTTCGTGTTGCGAACGAGCATGACCGCAGAGCGTGCAGTCCGTGCAACTCGCCAAGTCGGGGTGAGCCAGTTGCACGGACCGGACGCTCTGCGGTCATCTAGTTTTGACACGAAATCAAGAACTGATTTAAATAGGTTGTAGGGGATTCGTCCACAGCACTTCCTTTCGCCCCCACGCTCAGCTTGGGTTGCGATAATCAAAATCCAGTTTGCTGCAATCACGGATGCCTCAAGGCGTTTAGTTGCACGGTACGCCGTTTGAGCGGTTCGATAGGCCACGACACGTATGTGCGGACTCTCGACCTGAGCCCAATTAGGTGGAATTGCCTGTGGACACGATTGGGTTCAATAACACCCATCGCTCGAAAGGCAAGCGACCGAGACTAGTGGTGTTTGGTCTAGTGGAAAGGTCTTGACCAAACACCACTAGTCTCGGTCGCTTGCCTTCGAGCGATCGGTGCTATTGAACCCAATAGTATTGCCACAGGCAATTCCACCTAATTGGGTTCGGTCGAGAGTCCGCGCGTACGCGTGTCGTGGCCTATCAAAGCACTAAACGGCGTACCGTGCAACAAACGCCTTGGCACACATCCGTAATTCGAACTGGATTTTGATTATCGCAACCCAAGCTGAGCGT
>CAVSSA010000010.1:0-575000 GCA_963730515.1 uncultured Acidobacteriota bacterium
AGTGTCGACGAGCTGGCCGTCCATGGAGACGACTTGCGTTGGAAGGGAAGGTAAATCAGCGCAGCGATCGACAGCCCTATGAGCCGTGCCCTGCATTCGCTGCCTCCTCGTAGAGCTTACGGTGATAGTCGCGTAAGATCCCTTCTGCTTGCTTGGCTACCGCCCGCCGGATGTAGTGCCTTGCGGATAGTGGGTTGCTCCACCCGCCCAGATAAACCAGCCGGTCCATCCCGTTCGGCTGGTCGGCGAATAGTTCCGCCATCCTTTCCGCCCACGTGTGACGGAGCCGATGCCAAGACAAGGGAGTGACGTTGCTAACCCGCCCGATCGCGGCAATAATGTCGTCGGCAGTGTCAATTGAGACTGGGTTGCCAGAGCGCGTCACGAACAAATAAGAACTCTTGCCGGAGACGCGCCCCAGCGGTGGTGGGGAGGTTAGATACATCTGTACGGCTCTCCGCAGGTCCCGCGACGATGGTATCACTCGCTCTGCGGTCTTCACGGCTGGCTCTTTCGATCGTGAGTCGTGAGGATCATCCGGACGACGGAGGATGCGAATGCCCTCTTCGGCAGCCCGGGGCAGAGAATCTAGCCTCAGCTTGAGAAGCTCGCCGCGTCGGATGCCGAGTTCCAGAGCCACCTCGAACATCAGCCAATTACGCAGTTGGGTGTGGTATGAAAAGACACCCGGAAATGACAGGTGGTCACCGGAACCTCGCCTAGGTCCAATTGTCCGCCGAATCGCTTCGATGTCTGCTTCCTCCAACGGCTCAATTCGGGTTGACGGGCGTGCCCCAACTCGGAAGGACCGGAAGAACTCCTCCATCCGCTGCCGCTCCGCCGTCAACTGCTCGAGTGAGAGGACGCAGCGCCCACCCCGGTTTTCACTGTCCAGTGACCACTTCAGGAAATCCTCGACCACCGCGAGGTGCTGGTCGAATGCTCCCGTGTCGAGGGTATGGGTATCGGCCTTCGCCCGGAGACTGTTCACGAGAGATTCAATCTCCCGATTCCGGAGGATCTGTCCCTGGGTCAGAAGGTCGTCCAGATCGAGCCCCGCGCAATCCCGGGCCCACCCGTATACACGCGCCAAAACTCGCAGGTTGTTCGCCAGCGTTGATGCCTGAACCCGATAACGCCGGTAACGGACGGCCCATCGGGTCGCTACCCGAACTGGAATCCAAGTCGCCGACTCCACAAGACACGGCAGACGTTCTCCCGAATCCAACACGACGTTGAGGACCGTGAAGGGTGCGGGCGTGGCAACCTTTCTCGCCTCGGCACTGGTCATGGAACCCAGTGTCCAGCGGAATCCTCACAAGGGAATAACGGTTCGGTGAAATCTGGATACGTCACCGTCCCCGTTTTAGATCCATGTTGGATGGGATAAGTGGACACTCGCTCTTCTGGGGCAAAAGCGGGTATGTGGGGTGTCAACGCGAGGTCTGTTCCGGCTCGCAAATCGCTCCGGCCTACGGCCTACGCGATTCGCGAGCCGGAACAGAAAAGCGGAAGGATGCAGAGGGGCAGGTGGAATACTTCCTCAAAGTGGACACGTTCAGAAAACCCCGTTTTAGAAAGGAATTTCCTTGTCCTCCAGGAACTCAATTCCTTTGGCGGTGAGCTGGTAGGAGGCGAGGTGGCGGGTAAGTTTACCATTGTGCTCAACAGCCTGCACGTACTCGTCCTCATTCAGGTGCCGGATGAGAACTTTGTCCTTCAGGACCTCCATCTTTCCGTCGTAGATATCGCGGCTCTCCCAAAGCGACTTCAGGTTCTGCCCGTCGAAGGAATACAGAACCACGGAGAGGCGCGGCTGGCTCTTGCCGAGGTGGTAGCCGTAAACGAAGAAGCGGAGATCGTCCCACTCAAGCTGGGGGAGTATTTCATAATGCAAATCGGTGCGAGGGATGAAATTGGTGACCGTCACCAGATGGCTCCTGGCCGCGCTGCTGGTAAAGATCGCCAGCACATTTTGCCGGTCCTGGTCAGTCCAGCCCAACGTGTAGCCGGCGCCAATCACCATCTGGCCCTTCCAAGGCTGCGCGAAAGCCGCCGGCAGGCCCTCCAGGGGGTAGTGTAGAAGTGAAAAAATCCCCTCCATCTCGCGGCGCACTTCCACGTCGGTGGGCGTGCGGTTGGCCATCCACTCCACCATGTGATCCACTACCAACTTTTGAATCTGGCTGGTGATGGGCCCGGCATCCTCCAGCATGACGCCGGGAAGCTGATTGGCGAGGGCGTTGACGCGCCCGGGCAAAGAGGTGGGGGGAGGCGGTGGGGCCTTCTTTTTCGCTTGTGCGGCGCCTCCACCGAATGCCACGGTGAGGAATGACACCATCAAAGCGTGCAACAGAACGGATTTTCGACCCGATAATGCAAGCATGCCGTTTACCCTCGTCCACTATCTTACCGCAGAGACGCCGAGACGCAGAGCCAAGGAGGTGTCAGGTGCCAGGTACGAGAAGAATCTTAATAAATGACGCCTGACCCCTACTCCGCGCCTCTGCGCCTCCGCGGTGAATCATTCTCCCGCCATCGCCAGCAGGACCTTCAAGGCGGAAGTCCGGTCCAGGTACTCGAAGGCCTCGATCCCGCGCTCCAAAGGAAAAGTCCTGGTAATCAGGTGGCGGACCGACACCTGGTCCCGCCGCAGCAGTTCGAGAGCGGGAGCAAAGAGGCCGCAACGGGAACCGAGCAAAGTAATCTCATCCACCACCAGCTTGGTGGCATCAAAAGTGGCCGCGCCATGGAAGGTGGATTTCATCACCAGGGTGCCGCGCGGCTCCACCAGGCGGAGGGCCTCGCTGATGCCGCCGGGCGAGCCCGTCGCTTCCACTGTCACGGGAAAGCTGCTGGAGGCAAGCCCCCCATCGCCTTCACTCAAGGCTTTGATGCCCCACGCCCGCGCCAAGTCCAATTTCCATGCGTGCCGACCGAGCAGCGTCACCTGCGCACCGGCTTCCTTCAACACCTGCGTCACCAGCAGCCCCAGGCGACCGTCACCGATCACGGCCACGCGCGTCCCGGGCGCGAGGGTCATCTGCTCGAGGATTTCGCAGGCTGCCGCCACCGGCTCGGTAAACGTCGCGGCTTCGTCAGAAATCTCCTCGGGAACCTCGTGCAGATTTTCGAGCGGCAGAGCCACATATTCGGCAAAAACTCCGGGGCGATTCACAATTCCCAGCACCGTGCGCTGGGGGCAATGCCGGCCCAGACCCCTCGCACACCATGGGCAATGGCCACAGGCAAGATTGATCTCTCCCACCACGCGCCGGCCCCGCCACTGGGCGTCGCTCGATTCCACCACCCGCCCGACAAACTCATGTCCGGGAATCCCGTGGAAGCCCGAATAGCCTTTCAAGATTTCACGGTCAGTGCCGCAGATGCCCGCCAGCAGGACTTTGATCAGCGCCTCTCCCGGAGCGCACTGCGGGGTGGGCACGTCGCGGAGGGTAAGTTTGCCGTCGAAATAAAGAGCTTTCATAATTTTCGATTGACGATTGTCGGACGACGATTGAAAGACCCTTCGTCAAGGAAACCTCGTATTGCTGCCTTCTGCCTACTGGATTTGCTCAAAGGCTTGGGCGATCTGATCATCCTGGTCTTCCATCACCGTGCGCAGATCGAGGAGGAGCTCATTCTGCTCAACGCGGCCCACGATGGCGGGTTTCCGGCGGCGGAGCATTTCCTCCAGCTTCGCGGCGCTGTGCCGGCCGTGGCGGACCGCCACCAGGGAAGTGGCGAGCGCCTGGCCGGGAGTGGCGCCGCCGCCGATGACCGATTCCCCCTCGCGCAGAATCGCATTGAAACCAGGCTGCGCGGAAATCCTCGCCGCCATCCGCCCCGCACGCACGGCAATCTCCTCGCGGGAAAGGCGCATCATGCGCAGCACCGGGATGGCATCAAGCCGCCCCTGCAAATAGAGGGAGACGGTGGCCTCCAGCGCGGCGACCGTCAGCTTATCCACCCGCAGCGCGCGAAACAAGGGATTCTTCCGGATGCGCTCCAGGGGTTCGCGCTTTCCCACCAGGATTCCCGCCTGCGGGCCTCCCAGCAGCTTGTCGCCGCTAAACGTCACAACGTCGGCTCCGGCTCGCAAGCTTGATCCGGCGGGCAGTTCGTCGCGCACGCCGCAGGAAGCAAGATCCACCAGGCAGCCGCTGCCCAAATCCTCCATCAGAATCAGCTTGTGCCGACGGGCAATCTCCACCAATTCACCCAAACCCGGGCGTTCGGTAAACCCCACGACGCGGAAATTACTGGGATGCACCCGGAGGAGCACGCGGGTGCGCTCGTTGATGGCGGCGGCATAATCACCAGCGCGCGTGCGGTTGGTGGTGCCAACCTCGCGAAGGGTGGCTCCGCTTTTCACGCAGACGTCGGGAATGCGGAAGGAGCCGCCGATTTCAATCAGCTCACCCCGCGATACCACAACTTCCCAACCCTCCGCCATGGTGTTCAGGGCCAGGAAGACGGCGGCGGCATTGTTATTGACCACCAGCGCCCGCTCCGCGCCCAGCAGCCGGGCGAAGAGCCGGTCGGTGTGGACGTCGCGCTGGCCGCGCTCCCCGCGCTCCAGGTCGTACTCGAGGTTGGAATATCCCGCGGCGGCGCGGACCAGGTGAGCAAGCGCTTCCGGCGCCAGCGGGGCGCGTCCCAGGTTGGTGTGCAGAATCACCCCCGTGGCGTTGATGACGGGCTGCAAGGAAAACTCCGTTTCAGCCGCGGTTTCCTTGAGGATTTCTTCTTCCAGCCATTCCGCCGAGACGTTGGCCGGACTACCGCTTGAGATTTTCTCCCGCAAGTCCTCGAGAACCTTCCTGGTTGCCTCTACGACCAGCCGATGGCCCACCCGCCCTTCCAACTCCCGGAGGCGCTCGCGATTCAACAACTCATCCACCGAAGGAATCTGGCGGAGTAAGCTGGTGTCGGCGGGTTGGGGACCACTGGGGGGCGAGTTCATAGCAAATCGGACGGGATACGGGAAACGGGATTCGGGACACGGGGCTCGGGATTAGGGGTTAGGGCACAACTCCGATTTCTAAATTACGTTAATTCTGCTGTAAGGAATATAGGGGTCGGAACTGATCCCGAATCCCGAACCCCGTGTCCCGAATCCCGTATCCCGTGTCCCGAGTCCCGTGTCCGTCCGCTCGCCATTTCAACACACTCGGCTATGGCCGTCAACTTTCCGATTGACGCGGCGCATTTCAAAAGGGTTATAATTTTGACTCTTGGACTGGACTTGAGGCGCTCCTGTGACAGTGGACGAAGATTTCAATAGGCTTGAGGATGATCTCCGCCGCCTCAAGATTGAATACGAAGTGTATTTTAATGGTGGATCTCCCCGGCCTCCGCACGACACCCTTTTCCGTGTGGAAAAAACCATAAAACGATATTCCAGCGACCAATCCAGTTTGAACTTCAGCCAGCGCTTCCGTTTTACGAGTCTGGCGCAGAAGTACGCTGTTCACTCCAACCTGTGGCGGCGGAAGCTTCAGGAAAAGGAAGAAGGCCGCAGCGTGACCGGAGCCCCGAAACGCCCGGCGGTATTGCCTGAGGACGGTGGCGTGGTGCGGGTGGTTTGTTCGGACCCGGATCAGGAGACGGAGAAGGTGACCCGGCTCCTACAAGCGATGCGAGAGGCCCGGAGGCGGGTGGGAGAGAGCGCCGATAGTCTTGACCCTGCCGCCTTCCATAAGTTCGTCAAGAATAAGACCAAGCAGGTTAAAGAGACACTGCACTGCAACAAGGTGCAGTTCACCGTTTCCATTGAAGGCGGCAAGGTTAAGTTCAAAGCCGCGCGAGCGGATTGAGAAGAGCAGGAGTCAGAAGTCAGAAGACAGGAGTCAGAAGTTAGAAATCAAATCCTTATCCCCGCCACGATCAAAAAATCAAGGTGGACGCTGCATAAAGATAAATGATCGGTACCAGCGATAATCCTGTATTCTGACTCCTGACTCCGGACTTCTATCTTCTACCTTCAAGCTTCTAGATTCTAACTTCTAGCTACTTCCAAGGGGGTTCCCATGCGCAAAATTTCCCGGGCGCTCATCAGCGTCAGTGACAAGACAGGCATCGTTGATCTGGCCGTTGGACTTGCTTCGCTGCAAGTCGAATTGCTCTCCACCGGCGGAACCGCGAAGCTGCTCCGCGAGAAGGGCCTGAAGGTGCGGGATGTCTCCGATTTGACGGGGTTCCCCGAAATGCTCGATGGCCGGGTGAAAACCCTTCACCCCAAGGTCCACGGCGGCCTGCTGGCCATCCGCTCAAACCCCCAGCACCAGGCGCAGGTCAAGGAACAAGGGATTGAGTTCATTGACATGGTGGTGGTGAATCTCTATCCCTTCGAAAAGACCGCGATGAAGCCCGGGGTGAACCTGGAAGAGTTGATCGAGAACATCGATATTGGCGGTCCTTCGATGCTGCGCTCGGCCGCCAAGAATTTCGAGGACGTCACGGTTCTTGTGGATGCCGCCGATTATCCGGCGATCCTGGAAGAACTCCGGAGAACCGGCGGAAGTGTTTCGCGGGATACGCGCGCCCGGCTGGCGCGCAAGGCGTTTGCGACGACCGCGGCTTATGACAGCGCCATCTCCACCACCTTGCAGAAGATGGCGAATGGAGAATTTCCGGAGACGCTCCACCTAACCTACCGGAAGGTGATGGATTTAAGGTACGGAGAGAATCCCCACCAGAAGGCGGCGCTTTATCGCAGCCCCAGCGCGGCCGGAAAGGGCCTGGCGGCGGCGCCGCAACTGCAGGGCAAGGAACTTTCCTACAACAATCTGGTGGATCTGGAGGCTGCTTGGCGCCTGGTGCAGGAGTTTCGAGAACCCACCACGGTCATTATTAAACACACGAACCCCTGCGGGGTGGCCACGGGTAAGACGCAGGTGGAAAGTTACCAGCGCGCGCTGGATGTTGACCCGGTATCGGCCTTCGGATCTGTGATCGCCTTCAACCGGGCAGTGGATGGACCCACGGCAGAAGAGTTGTCAAAGCTCTTTGTGGAAGCGGTGGTGGCGCCGGGTTACGAAGCGCCGGCGCTCGAGCGGTTGGCCGGCAAGAAAAATCTCCGGCTCCTCGATATGTCGGCGACGCTCGGCGACGACCTGGGGCTCCAGTTAAAGGTTGTGGGTGGAGGGTTGCTCGTCCAGACACCGGATTCCCTCGTTGCCCAGCCCCAGCAGTGGAAATGCGTCACGGAACGCCAGCCTTCGCCGGAAGAGATGGAAACTCTGCTCTTCGCCTGGCGAATCGTGAAGCACGTCAAATCGAACGCCATCGTCTATGCGCGGCCGGGAGTGCTGGTGGGCGTGGGGGCGGGGCAGATGAGCCGGGTGGACTCGGTCAAGCTGGGGGCCGCCAAGGCGCGCGATTTGAAGCACGCACTGGAAGGCGCGGCGCTCGCTTCCGACGCCTTTTTTCCCTTTCCCGATGGAGTGGAAGAAGCGGCTCGGGCGGGTGTGAAGGCGATCGTGCAGCCGGGCGGTTCGGTTCGCGATAATGAAGTCATTGCCGCCGCCAACCAGCACGGCATCACGATGGTCTTAACCGGCGTGCGGCACTTCTCCCATTAGGACTTCGGGGCGTAGTACCCATCGCGCGCCACGATGTGGTACTTCACCTTCTTGCCTTTCTCATTGAAAATCGTCAGGGGATTTCCCTGCTCGTCCACCACCGCCACCTTGAGCTTGTGGAACTGGCCGTCTCTTGTGTTATTGGTGGGAACGAAGCCCAGGCTGTATTGCATGCGCAGTGACTGCGCGATCTGCTGGTAATCACCCGGCACTTCCTGCTCGAAGCGCGGGAAATAGGCCTGGCCGCCGGAGTAGTTGGCCATGGTCTTGAGGGCATTTTCCGCCTGCAAAGCCGTGATGCCCTCGCCCCGGGGGCTGCGCTCGGTGATGAACTCCATGATGCTGATGGGGTAGATGGGAGTGTCGGAAGCCCGCACGATTTTCAAGGTCTGGTCGTAGGTCAGCTTGCTCATGGAATCAATACCGGTCACCACAGCCACCACGGCTTTGCGCCCGTGCACTTCTTTCATCCGGTCCAGGACAAAAGTCAGCGCGTCGTAAAAGCTGGATTCACTAAAGCCGGGAACGCGCAGGGTATCCAAAGCCCCTCGCACCTCGTTGCGATCCTGGGTAAAATCGGTGAGGATTTGATGGTTCAAATCGAAGGAGACCACCGCCACCCAGTCTTTGGGATGGATGACCTCCAGGAAAGAGTAGCTGTAGCGAAGGGCTATCACCAGGAACGGCCAATAGCGATTAGCGAATTCCACCAGCAAACATACGGTCATGGGGGCTTCGCCGGTTCCGAAGTTGGTGATGGCTTGCGGGACGCCGTCATCGTACAACTGGAAATTCTTTTTTTCCAAGTTATGGAGCGGGTTTCCATTGTTGTCGACAACCATCACATCCACGTTGACGAGATTGGTGGAAGTGGAGAGCGTGTAGATCTCGTTGGGGTTAACCTTCTGGGGTTTCGTCCCCGGCTGTCCTGGAGTGGGCTGTGTTGTGGTGGGCGTGGCGGGAGCCGATGGCGTGGGAGTCGGCTGGGATTTCTTCGGAACCAGCACGGTTTCTCCTACGTCAGGAGTCGGGCCCGTGGTCTGCTGTTGCTCGGAGGGCGATGGCTCCTGGCCCTGGGCAAACCACTTGGGCGGGGAGATGGCCAGAAGCAGCACCCCCATTACTCCCGCGACCAGGGTTAATGGCAAATACCGTTTCATGTTCCTCATGCGGCACGCTCCCCAATGCACTGACAAAGATAATGAGTATGATGCCACTCGCCCCCGTCAGGGTCAACTCGCAAGGTAGCAAAAATTTATGGACACCGCAGAGCCTGCTGCCAAGGCGGTCACCTCGAGTAGTGCGTCACACATAGCTTTTACGCGCCTTCGGCCTCCGGGTATTGTCCCACCCGCGAAAACCGCGGGTCTCACGGAGGCCGCCAGCGTAAAGAACCGTTGGATGCATTACCGTGGAGTGAAGGATCGGGTCCACGGGCTTCGGCCCGCGGGCAGTACTTTCGTACTATTGCCAAAGTACTGCGAGCACCTTATCGTGACACGTGAAAGTCGAAGTCGGTATGGATCGGTAAGTACCAGAAAGTACTGGACGTTGTGTCCAGGTGATTAAGTTTTCAACAGGTAGGCGAGGTGTGTAAAAAGCTATTGACTTGGGATAGGTAGTGGCATACGCTTTCCCCCCAGATAGTCATTTTATTCTGGGAGGAAAGTTGTGCGAAACTTTAACCTGGCATTACTGCTCGCGTTGTTGGTGGTGTTAACCACTGTGACGGTTCGCCGGAGCGCGGCAGGCATCGGAACCAGTCCGGCACCCATACCGCCGTTGAGCACGATTGGAATTGGAACGAGTCCAGCGCCGATACCGCCGTTAAGCACGATTGGGATCGGAACGAGCCCGGCGCCGATACCGCCCCTGGGGAATGGAATTGGAACGAGTCCGGCCCCCATACCACCATTGGGGAAGGGAATTGGAACGAGCCCGGCGCCCATACCGCCGCTGAGCTAAATAGCTTCCGTCGCCAGATTTGAGCGGCACGGAAGCGAGCAAAGGAGAGAGCCCTTTCCGCCCCGCTCATGAGCGACAAGTTTCTAACCTGTGGTCTTCAATACGCGGGCTATATGCTTGAGGCCGCAATCTGCCTGCTGATCGTCTGGCAGGGGAGATGGCGGCGGCTCAAGGGTTTCTGCTTGTATGTCGCGGCGCTGTTCGTGCTCGACGGCGTGGCGCGATCCGCAGTCCTCAACTTCTTCGGCCAAGCCTCCGATCAATACCGCTACTTCTATTGGCTTACGGACGTGGTGCTGGCCATGGGCGCATTCCTATTGACCTGCGCCTTCTTCCGGCGCGCCTTCGCGCGGGAAGAAAAAATGTGGAGTTTCGTGCGGTTGCTGCTCGTTTCAGTTTTTGTCCTGGTGCTGGGAGTTTCGGCCCTCGCTCTTACCCGCAATTACGCACATCTTTACACCCTCTTCATTGTGGAATTCAGCCAGAACCTTTATTTTGCCTGCCTGGTTCTGAACACTTTGCTTTATGTGGCCATGCAGCATCTCGCCATTGATGACGACGAGCTCGGTTTGCTCGTTTGTGGAATGGGCCTGCAGTTTGCCGGCGAGGCCGCCGGTCTGGCCATGCTGCACTTGACTTCCGGGGAGAATTTTGCGCGCACTCTTTTCAGTTTCCTGAACCCGGTTTGCACGGTGGGAATGTTACTCATTTGGATTTATGCCATCGAGAAGGCCCCCCAGGCCGTTCCAGTTGGGTCGCGCGTGGGGAAGAACGCAGCCTTGCTTGAGGCCGTTGCTGACTAAGTAGTGCAACGAGGTGGATTATGTTTATGGCGGCCCTTATTTTGATTCTGTCCACTGGGCTGTTTTTCTTCTACTTCCAGGCGGTTTGCCAGAAGATTCTGCGACGGCAGTTCGCGCAGGAGTTTTCGGTATCGCTCGTGAACGCCAATCGCTTGGAATTTCCATCAATCCGCAAGGCCATTGAGGAGCTGGGTTCTCCGACGGAATATCCAAGGCTCACCCTGACCCTCAAATGTGATTTTCTGGCCCTCACCTACCTCCTCAAGAATGCAGCCAACGTCAACCAACGCTACACGTATGAAGAGCGGCTCTTGATCTTCTATTTTAAGTTGGTCTTCGCTTCCCTGGTGACGCGCCACCTGCTGAAATTGCGCGAAGCGCCCGCCGCCTTGAAGTTGACCTCCATTCTTGAGTACTTTGCCAATGTGGTGGGAGAGCGCGTGAATATGGTGAGATTCGGAAACCTGACGGCTTCCGACTATCTCCTGAACCTCTAAGGGCTTCCTTCCTGAAGGCAACCGGCTGAATTTCCATCTTCGTGGGAGTCTTCTTCGGCGTTTACCTCACGCCGGCAGCTCACCCCTTTTCTCACCCAACCACTTTGATTTGACCCCGGTCGGATTCCGGTGTAAGAATCTTGGCAGGTGATGGGTGTACCTTCCACCGAAGAGGTAGGTGCCTATGTTCAAGACCGCCCTTCGAGTTGTGACTCTTGCGCTGTGCGCCATTATTGGTCTTTGGGCCGTAGGTCATGGATTTGCCCTGGCAGTTACGGTTCGCGCCCCCAGCCACGAAGACATGCTTCGGTACCTTTTGGAGATAAGCGTCTCCATTGCCGGTGGGGTGTGCGTGTTGTCGGTGGCGGTCGAGCAGCTTTATTGCTGGCGAACGCACCGCAAGGACGGCGGGCTGATCTGAGGGTTTTTCCACTCCCTCACCTGGCCGCGCGAAGTGATTATCGCGCCCGAGCCGCCCGCTCTTGCAGTTGGCTTTTGATCTGTTCTGCCTGCCCGGAAGTAACGTGGATCTCCCCGCCCAAAACCACCAGCAGGTGGCCGCTGCCCCCATCCTTGAATTGCGCGCTTTGAACCGTGGCGAAGCCCTGGGCTGCCGGGGGGAGCGTCTCACTGAAGTTGGTTCCTTTTTCCGTGGCGGATTCCAGGGCATGGCCGATTTTTTCCCGCAACATCTGCTCAAAGGGTCCCGTGCGGAGAAGTTCGCCCAGTGAGCCGTCCGCTTGCATCGTTCCCAATTCCGGTTGCAGTCGCACCGTGCTGGAATCTTTCACCAAAGGGGTAAGTTTCAATTCCACCACCGCATTCCCTCCCACCAGGCGGTGGGCTGACTGCTTTCCGAAGATCTTGGTGCACGCCCATCGCTCGTAGTGGAGTTGCGCCGTAACCACACTGGCAGGATCAGTCGGCACCAGCGTAGCGTGCTGAATTTCGATATGCTCACCGCAGCGGTCGGACTTGTCCAATTGCGAGCGAAGAATTTCGGTGATGTTCTGTTGGAAATCGGAAAGGTCGGCAACCAATTCCAGGCGGAAGGCCACCTGGTCGCGTTCCTTCGAAATCATCTTGATGGTTCCCCAGGCCGTGATGATGACGGGCTGGTTTTCGACCTTTAAGGTGGTTCTTACGGGAGGAATCTTCAGCGTAAGATCCTGGCCCCTGCCCTGGCTGAACGAAAGTCCGGCTGAACTCAGTACCAACAGGATTGCCCCAAGATTTTTCCCAAAGGTCCACCTTCGCCGTGATTTGTTGGCATTGTGCAACATCTTGTTATTCCTTGAACCTTGTCCCTGGAGGTCGATGGTTCTTTCGCCTTCCGCCCCGTGCAAGCAATGAACTGCCCCGTGGTGCAAATTTTCTTCGCTCAAATATTAACGACGAATGAAGTTGATACGGGTTACCGACAGGCCGGGATTTTCGTGGAGAAGGCGTGCGTGCTTGCGGGTCGTGGCACACGCCGGATAATATCGCCCGGCCAGATCTTGCCCGGGGGCCCCATGAAATGCCGGAGTTTCGTCATTCCCTCCGCCCTATTCTGGTGATATATTGTAAGTACGCGCTTTGCGGGAAATCGTTAAAGGGCGTAAAATGGCATAGGGACCCTGTTTGTCAGTCCTCCCGGGAGGGGGACCTGCGAAGGGGATTTGTCTTTTCTGTTGGCTGAAATAAATGTTTGACGCACTCCAAGACCGGCTGCAAAAAGTATTTAAGAGCCTCCGCATTCAGGGGATTCTTAACGACGAGGTGGTGGACCAATCCTTGAGCGAGGTGCGCCTGGCGCTTCTCGATGCCGACGTTAACCTCAATGTGGTAAAGGAGTTGCTTGACCGCGTCCGCGTCAAGGCACTGGGTGAGGAGGTTCGCGCCAGCCTTTCGCCCGCGCAGGAAGTGATCCGCATCGTCCGCGACGAACTGGTGGGAATCCTCGGTCGCGAAGCATCGCTGCTGACTTTTTCCAAGGAATACCCCACGGTCTTCCTGATGGTGGGACTTCAGGGCTCCGGCAAGACCACCACTTCCGGCAAGCTGGCCCTCTGGCTGGCCGGGCGCAAGCGCCGGCCACTCCTGGTATCGACGGACGTCTACCGTCCTGCGGCGCGGGAGCAATTGGCGGTGATCGCCAAAGCCACCCAGATTCCGATTTTCACCGGGGAGGGCATCAACTCCCCCATTCAATTGGCCATGGCCGCGCGCAAGGACGCTGCCGACCGTGGCCACGACGTGCTGATTGTTGACACCGCCGGCCGCCTGCACATTGACCAGGAATTGATGAACGAAGTCAGTGAATTGCGCACCAAGCTGCGGCCGAGTGAAGTTCTGCTGGTTGCCGATGCCATGATCGGGCAGGACGCCGTGCGCAGCGCCCAGGAATTTCACGAGCGCCTGGGTACGACCGGAGTGATCCTGACGAAACTGGACGGTGATGCCCGCGGCGGCGCGGCGCTTTCCATTCATTACATCACCGGTCAGCCCATCAAGTTCATGGGTATCGGCGAAAAGTACGATCAATTGGAAGTCTTCTATCCCGAACGGATCGTCTCGCGCATCCTGGGCATGGGCGACATCCTCTCGCTCATTGAAAAAGCCGAGCAGAAGATTGACAAGCAGAAGGCGATGGACGTCCATCGCAAGCTTCAGACCGATACCTTTTCGCTGGAAGACTTCCGCGATCAGCTTACCCAGGTGCGCCAGATGGGCTCCATGGAGCAGATGCTCGGGATGCTCCCCAAAGTCGGCATTTTCAAGGACGCCGGCAAGGTCAAGGTGGAAGAGAAAGAACTGATTCACATCGGGGCGATTATCGATTCCATGACCCCACAGGAGCGCCGCAATCACGAAATCATCAACGGCAAACGGCGCAAGCGCATCGCCAGGGGAAGCGGGACGTCCGTTCAGCAGGTGAATCAGGTGTTGAAACAGTACTTTCAGATGCGCAAGATGATGAAGACCATGAGTACGAGCCTGCTGGGGCGGGGACTCAGCAAACTTCGCATGCCGGTGGGGCCGGGGATGGGCTAGTCCGCGGGAGGCGATATCAGTCAGGATTAAATGAATTTTCGATTTCCGATGGCCGATTGGAGATTGTAAAGAGCAACCAATAATCGTCAATCGTCAATCGAACATCATAAAGGGGGAAGATTGCTAAGAATACGCTTGGCTCGAACTGGGGCCAAAAAGAAGAGCAGTTATCGAGTAGTGGTTATTGATCGCGAGAGAGCTCGCGATGGGCGCTTTGTGGAAATTATCGGCCATTATAATCCCCGGCGAACACCGCCGGAGATCGTGCTGAAACGCGAGCGTGTGGATTACTGGATCGGACAAGGGGCGCAGCCTTCAGAGACCGTACAGAGTTTCTTGAAGAAGGCAGCGGCTCCGCCATCAGCGCCGACCCCGGCCGCTTAGCTGGAGAGGCGGCCTTTGCATCAACCGCTCGGCCCGCACAAGTTGCGGCTATGCGTTCATACACACTGATACCGACCAACCTTGGAACGTAACTTCAAGTGCGCGGGAGGGCCAGATGAGGGATCTAATCGAAGCCATCGCCAAAGCGCTCGTGGATAATCCCGACCAGGTTTCAGTGCGGGCAGTGGAAGGTGAACAAGTAACCGTGCTGGAATTGCGGGTGCATCCCTCCGACTTGGGGAAAGTGATCGGAAAGCAGGGAAGGACTGCCCGCTCCGTCCGCACCATCCTCAACGCCGCCGGCATGAAGCTCAAGAAGCGCTTCACGCTGGAAATTCTCGAATAGGGGCCTTTCTCAGATGCAGGGGGGAGAGGCGTGCGCGGCGGGAGAGGCATTGACGCAAAACGGAAGCGGGAGATTTCTGGCCATCGCGCGCATTCTCCGGCCTCAGGGGCGCAGAGGAGAGGTTGCGGCCGAAATCCTTACCGATTTCCCAGGGCGCTTCCAGCAACTTCCATCGGCGTTCCTGGAGAATCCCGGCCAAGCTCCGAAGCCGGTCAAGTTGGAACGTGCTTGGCCCCATAAAGGCCAGATCATCCTGAAGTTCTCAGGGATCGATTCCATTGAGAGCGCTTCCCTCCTGCGGGGCCTCGAAGTCCTTATTCCCTGGGAGGAGCGCGCCCCGCTTCCCCCGCACCATTACTACTTGTGCGAATTGCTCGGATGCCGCGTATTTTGGGAACGCCAGGGACAGGAAATTGGGACGGTCGTAGAGGTTGAACCCACCGGCGGCGCGGATGTGCTCCACGTCAGGCGGGCGGACGGAAAGAGTGAAGTGCTGATTCCGTTGGCGCAGGAAATCTGCACGCGGATCGACCTCGCCTCACTGACCATCGTCATCGACCCGCCGGAAGAGTTGCTTAACTTGAACGAGTAGGAACCGGGATTTGGGATTAGGGATTAGGGGTTAGATATTAGGGGTTAGGGATTCGGAATCTTGAATTCGGAATCCTGAATTAGGAATTCAACATGGAGTCCCGGAATCTGGTTAGGTTGGTAACGTCCTCCCCTAATCCCTACCCACTGACCCCTAACCCCTGTACTTATGACGTTCGATGTGATTACGATCTTTCCCGGCTTCTTCGCGAGCATCCTGGAGCACGGACTGCTGAAGAGGGCCATGGCCTCGGGCCACGCGGCGATTCGGCTGCACGATTTGCGGGAGTACACTGACGATCGCCACCATACGGTGGATGATCGGCCTTTTGGCGGCGGGCCGGGCATGGTCTTCAAGCCCGAACCGCTCTTCCGGGCGGTCGAAGCCCTGCGCAGCGAGGCCCCGGAGAAAGACCTGAGGGTGATTCTGCTTTCACCGCAGGGACGTTTGCTGACCCAGGCCGTGGCGGAAGACCTGTCGCATGCTGAACGCCTAGTGTTGATCTGCGGCCGCTATGAGGGTGTTGACGAGCGGGTGGCGGAAAACCTGGTCACCGACGAAATCTCCATCGGCGACTTTGTTCTGAGCGGCGGCGAATTGCCCGCCGCGGTACTGATGGAAGCCACCATCCGCCTGCTGCCGGGAGTCCTGGGCAACGAAGAGTCGCGCGAGCAGGACTCCTTCGCCGTTCCCGCGGGCGCGCCGGCGGAAGTCCGTCATGGGTTGCTCGATTGCCCGCACTATACGCGCCCGGCGGAGTTTCGGGATTGTAAGGTGCCGGAGGTTCTGCTTTCCGGCAACCATGAGCAGATCCGCCAGTGGCGCCGCCAGCGGGCGCTGGAAAAAACCTGGCGCCGGCGGCCCGACTTGCTTGCCCAGGTTCCCCTGAGCGAGGAAGACCGCCGCTGGCTTGATACGCTCAAGGGTACGGTGACGTAGGGGCGGCTTTACGCCGCCAAATGGCGGGGTAAACCCGCCGCTACAAATTTTGAATCTTTATTTCGAGGCCGTTTTCGCCAGGCTGGAATCCAGCCCCGGCCATGGGCTCTCGAAAAGTTTGGGAGAATGGAACCATGAATGCGCTCGAAAAAGTTGAACAATCGCAGATGAAGAAGGACGTCTCATCGTTTCGCCCCGGCGATACGGTGAAGGTGCACGTCAAAATAAAAGAAGGCGAAAAGGAAAGAATCCAGGTCTTCGAAGGCACGGTGATCGGCCTTCGCCGCGCCCAAAATCACTCCTCCTTCACCGTCCGGAAGATTTCTTTCGGCACGGGCGTGGAGAGAATCTTCCCCTTGCACTCGCCGGTGATCGACAAGATTGAAGTGGTGCGCTCCGGCCGCGTACGCCGCGCCAAGCTTTATTACCTCCGTAAGCTGCGCGGGAAAGCGGCTCGCCTGCGCACGGTCCAAACCGAGCAGGAAAAGCCCGCACAAGCGAAGGCGTAACGCGTCTTGAGTAGCACAGGCATTCCTGCCTGTGTCCATTGGTGAGGGTCAATGACCCTCGGGCACAGGCAGGAGTGCCTGTGCTACGGCTCAATAGGTCGCCCTTCCCCCGGAGATGTCGTAGCACTGGCCGGTGGTGAACGACGACTCCCGCGAAACCAGGAAGTGCACCAGCGCAGCAATTTCCTCGATGGTTCCCGTGCGCCCCATGGGAATGCGGCTCACCATATATTGCACGGTTTCCTTGGCGACGCCCTCCAGTATTTTGGTCTTGATGACGGCGGGGGAAATGGAATTGACGGTGATGTCGCCCTTGCCCGCCACCTCCTTGGCCAGCGCTTTCGTCAGGCCGATCACCGCGGCCTTGGTCGAGGAGTAGGGGATCAGCGTGGGGTTCCCTTCCTTGCCGGCGATGGAAGCGACATTCAGAATTCTCCCGTACCCTTGCGCCAGCATCCCGGAAATCGCCGCCCGGCAGGTGAGGAACACTCCTTTCAGGTTGACGGCGTAGACCTGGTCCAGATCGTTTTCATCAAGTTCCCAGAGGGGCACGGTCCGCCCGGTAATCCCCGCGTTATTCACCAGGATTTGGATGGACCCAAAATGCCGCCGGACGTCTTCCATCGCCTCATGGACGGAAGAAGCGGAGCTGACATCGCAGTGCAGGCCAATTCCCCTTACCCGGTGGGCCACCTCCTGCGCGGCGGCGCGATTGATGTCGAGAATCGCCAGATGCGCGCCGGCCTGACTGAGCCGCATGGCAATGCCTTCGCCGATTCCCCGCCCTCCGCCCGTAACTACCGCAACCTGTCCTTCCAGTGAGAAAAAATTTTCATTCGCCATAGGTCAGTCGAACGCACTCCTTTTCAATAAGCTCACTGCGGCGGAACCCGTCCCCGGTCTTTCCGGGGCGACGCCATCCTGCTTCGCAGGGCTTCACATTATACATGCGCGCCGGGTTCGCCATGTTCCCCCCGGGGAAAATTCTCCGCCGGGGTTCTCCGCCGGGGTTGACTCTGCCGTCAGAGGATGGTATAGCTCCCGTCCACGCCATTTGCGGCACAGGGTAGAATGATGGCGGCCGTCGAGCGCCGCTTCCCAATTCCTGATGAACGGAGCACTCTATGCAGGTCTTTGACAAGGTCAACCAGAAATCCCTCGATCGCCGCGACCGGCAGTTGTCCGTGCTGGCGCTGGTCATGGTGATTATCCTGGGAGGCGGCATGGCCTTGCTGATGTATCCCACCGTCTTCGGCAAGGCGGCGGTGATTCCCGTGGCGCCTTCCAAAACTCTCTTCTTCGGCTTTTGCGCGTTGTGCATCCTCATGGTGGTGTATCTGTTCAACCGCATGCTGGTGGTCAGGAACCTTCGCTCAACCCTCGTCGAGGAGCGCGAGCAACTGGCGCACGTCCAGCAGCAGTCGAGCGCCGAGTTGCTGGGAACCTTGATGGGGTTCAGCCACTTTCAGGACCGGCTCGCCATGGACTTCCGGCGCGCCACCCAGACCAAGGAGGCGCTTTCTCTCCTTCTGGTGCGCGTCAAACCTGCCAAGATGTTCGCCCAGGGGCCGGAAGCGCAGGTGGCCCTGGGAGACGCCGCCAAGGTCCTCGGCCGCAAGCTGCGCGCTGAGGATTCGCTTTATCGCTTGTCTGCGGAAGTCTTCGGAATTGTGCTCCCCGGCTCGACCGAGGAGGCAGCCCGGAACACCGCGGGTCGCCTTTCCGAAGGATTGGCGGACGCCGCCGGCGCCAGCAACCGTTATACCACCGACATCCAGGTGGTTAATTTCCCCGCCCACGTCAACTCGGCGTCGGAAATGGAACGCCGCGCTTCCGCCATGGTCAGCCAGGACTAATCGGTTCATCGGATCATCGAGCCATTGAGAAGCTATCGGTCGTCTTTTGGGCAGATGAACCGATGATTCAATCACCAATCACAAATCACCAATCGCAAATTTCCAATGATCCGATGACCCGATGAACCGATGGGCAGATGAACCGATGGCCCGATGCCCCGATGGCTCGATTTCTTCCCGATCTTCTCATACTAATTAGCCTTCATCGGAATACTAATGATCCAATCGAATCCGGCGACTCGGGCCACTCGTTGCGGGTCATTTTCAAGACTCGCCAGCGCTTCAACCAAACGATCCTCCACCGCCCGCAGGCTGTCGAAGACAAGGTTGGGGAACCACTTTTCCCGGATATCCTCCCAGACATGCTCCACCGGGTTGAGCTGCGGACTGTAGGGCGGCAAGGGGAGCAGCCGCATATTCTCCGGGATCTGCAAATCCTTGGCGCGGTGCCACCCCGCACCGTCCAGCACCATCAGGATGAATTCCTGGGGGTGACGCCGGGCGACTTCGGCCAGGAACAAGGACATCGTCAGGGCATTCACCTCGGGTAGGACCAAGGTATCGAGCGTACCGTCATGCGGGCTGACGGCGGCGAAAACATAGGTGTACTCGCGCACGATGCGGGCGCAGACCTGGGGACGCACGCCGCGCGGCGCCCAGCAGCGCCGGGGATCATTGATGCGTCCAAACCGCGCCTCATCCTGGAACATCAAGCGCAGGGATCGCCCGGCGAGGCGATGCTCCTCAACGGTCGCGGGGAGTTTTTTTAAAAGTCTGTTGGCGGGCGAGGTCGGCCTGGGGATGGCGAGGCCGCGGAGCTAACTTGCGCCAGCCGTGCCGGGCCAGCATGCGGTAAACCGTCGATTTCGGCACGGCATGGCCCACCGCCTGTTCATAGGCCTGTTGCACCCGGCTCACCTCCAACAACCCACCGCGTTCGGCGCGCTGCAGAAATCCTGCCAACAGTTGGGCCTCTTCCGCCACAGGCAGGTTCTGGTGGCGTCGCCCTCCGCGCCCCCGGCGCTGCCAGAGCGCTTCGCCTTGCCGCCAGTATTGGGCCTGCAGACGCCGCACCGAGGTCGGTCGCCATCCCAGGGCTTGGGCAACTTGATTGGCGTTTAACCCCAACGCCGCTCGCAGCCACAAACACTGCACCCGCTGAAATTCGGCCTTGTTGCGCGCTTCCTTCAACCCCTGTTGTAACCGCTCGAGCGTTCCTTCTGGAAAAGGTCGAGGTGGTCGCATTTCTCCCTCCGCGTAAAAATAATCGGAAGGAGTTTATATTAGTATCTTTATGAATGCAACTTTGTATCAGGCCTCTTTGAGCAGGGTCAAAATCCAGCCGAGGAAGGTCAATACGAATAGCGGATACGCAATGGTGGGCAGAGGGGTGGAGATGGGTGACAACGGTTGCCCCCAATAAATTTTAGTTGCGGTGATGCCAAACAGAATTGCGCTGGCGATGCCGACGAGGCGAACCCAAAGGGGGAACAATTTTGGAATGCTGATCAACAGAAGCGCGGTGGCCCACAAGGCCGCGCCCGCCGCAAAGGCCGGGACGCTTCCATCCAGGCCCGCCGCCTGCCCCCCCAGCATGACGGACTCGCCAATCGCAAACACCAGGAAGCCCGCGGCCGCAAAGTCATTCCCTTTGCGGAAGAACTTCAAAGTCAGCAGCGAGGTGGCCACAACCAGACCCAGGCCGTCAATTTCCCAGGCAATGTTGCGAAGATAGGGCTGACTGGCAAATGAGCCGGCCATGCCCAACACCCCGCCCAGAGCCAGACCAACCGCGGCGAGTACATTGAGTGGATTTTTCACGATGGTTGCCCATTCTATGACCAGCCCGCGCGCGAGTCAATGACCTGTAACGCCCCGATGCCTCGGGGCGTTACAGGCGCATGGCTATTCCAGCACGAAAATATTCTTCTTGGCGCAAATCTCCTTCAGGATTTTCGGCCACACGGTAACGCTGACCTCACCCAGGTGAGCCTTGCGGAGCAACAGCATCAGGGTGCGTGACTGGCCGATTCCGCCGCCAATCGACAGGGGGATCTGGTTGGTCAAAATTCCATGGTGGTAGGGCAGCTTCATCAAATCGAGCTGATGGGCCATTTCGAGCTGCACTTTCAAGGTCTCCGCCGTCACGCGGACGCCCATGGAAGTGAGTTCATGCCGCCGCTTGGTGACGTGGTTCCACACCAGAATGTCGCCATTCAGGCCGTGTGTTGGCTTGCCGGTTTCCTGGCTCGTATCGGTGACCCAATCGTCGTAATCGGCGGCGCGGTTTTCGTGGGGATAACCATCCTTCAGGGGCCAGCCGATGCCCACGATGAAGATGGCTGGATATTCCTGCAACACCCGCGTCTCGCGCTGCTTGCGGGGCAGATCGGGATACATGTCGAGGATTTCTTCGGCGTGCAGGAAGGTCAGCTTCTCGGGCAGGCTGGGATACCGCGGGTCGCGCAACTGCGGGAACATCTCCAGGGCATAGCGTTCCGCGCCCACCAGCACTTTCCAGATGCCGCGCACGACTTCTTTCAGAAAGGCCAGGTTGCGCTGGCCGGGGGTCATGACGCGCTCCCAGTCCCACTGGTCAACGTAGGCGCTGTGGTCATGATCCAGAAAGTAGTCCTTGCGGACGGCGCGCATGTCCGTACAAATACCCTCGCCCACCTCGCACTCGAACTGTTTCAGCGCCACCCGCTTCCACTTAGTGGCCGCCTGCACCACCTGGGCGTCGATGGGGTGCTGGTTGTAATCGTTGGAAATATGGAAGGAGATGGGGGTGCGCGATCCATCCCGGTCCAGCATGTCATTCACGCCGCTTTCCACATCCACGATCAGCGGCACCTCAACCATCATCAGGTTGAGCTCCTTCGAGAGGTTGTCCTCAATGTAGCGTTTTACGTGGAAAATCGCCTGCTGGGTTTCTTTCGGGGTTAACAGCGAGTGATAGTCGGATGGAAGAATCTTTTCCAATTCGTTGTAATTGCCAATCCCCGGGCAGGCGAGATCGGCTTGCTTGCTCGATATGATGGCAGCCATTATTTATATCCTTTCTCCAGCGGACGCCCGCCGAGCGGGGTCCGAATATCTCGAATACTTGCGCCGCAAAGTATACAACTTTCCTGCCGTAATGGCTGCGGAACCCGATGTAGGATCGAACTTGTGCCATGGCCATCCTGGCCATGCCCGACCACGGGCTGCACGCCCATAAGCGCTAAGATGAACACAGAATCCGGCCTACTTTGAACGGTGCAGCATGAAAAAAGCAGGACTGCGGAGCTTAACTTGGCGTTTATGGGGATCCTGCCCGCGCTGGGGGGGGCCGGTTTCAGCTCGGATTCGGATTGGACCATCGGACACCTGCAACGCAGATTGTTTCATCCGCAGGTTGAATTCCGCCGATACCCCTCATTAGGGGGGAGGTGGCCCGGCGCCAGGGGACACACTCCCCTGCTGGGACTCATCGGCAGTTTGTGCCGAATTCTTGAGGAAATTGTCTCCAGGTCTACAGCGGCACCTGCCGGTCCCGTGCTCGGTCCCACACTTCTCGTCCACCCTGCAGCGCAGATTGTTTCATCCCCACGTTAAATTCCGCCGATACCCCTCATTAGGGGGGAGGCGGCCCGGCGCCAGGGGACACACTCCCCTGCTGGGACTCATCGGCAGTTTGTGCCGAATTCTTGAGGAAATTGTCTCCAGGTCTACAGCGGCACCTGCCGGTCCCGTGCTCGGTCCCACACTTCTCGTCCACCCTGCAACGCAGATTGTTTCATCCCCGCGTTAAATTCCGCCGATACCCCTCATTAGGGGGGAGGCGGCCCGGCGCCAGGGGACAGACTCCCCTGCTGGGACTCATCGGCAGTTTGTGATGAACAGTTGAGGGAATTGTTCTTATTGTTGTGGGAATTGTCTCTATCGAGGATTGAAAGACATAGTGACAAACTGTTTTTGTAGCGCAGGCAGCCTGCCCATCAGCGCTAAGATAAGCACAGAATCCGGCCCACTTTGAACGGTGCAGCATGAAAAAAGCAGGATTGCGGAGCTTAACTCAGCGCTTATGGGCTCGACGCCCGTGCCACGCCGCGTGCGGGGCGCTTAGTTCAAATTCAGGGGTTGGATGGCGATCTGGCCGGCCCGGGTGATTCCGAGGGCGATGGGCCGCGGTGGCCCTTTACGGGGAATGGTGGCGAGAACCCAGATCTCCTCTCCCGCGACCAGGCGGGTGGGGTCCTGGGCAGTGTCGGGGATAAAGTAGAGGACGGGCTCCTCCAATCGCAGGATTGTTCCACTCCCGGATCTTTGGCGGACGAAAGCCAGATTGGTGCAACCACCCGGCGCGGAGCTTGATTCAAAGACGGCCGTGGGATGCCCGCTGCCGGCGTCAATAGAGCCACATTCCCATCCCAAGTTCCTGGGACCCGGGTAGACCGGGGCTGAGGGGTTGCCCCCTAGCACTCCCGCCGGGTTGCGGAACTTCCCGTCATCTTGCGGCGGCATGAGCGGGTCGGCCACCTCAAGCTGGAGGTTCAGGTAGCGTCCGCGAATGGGCAGATTGGGATCATAGCGTTCTGCCTTGAACCACGCGCGCGGGCAGGTGTGACGGTCGTAGAGCAGCTTCGCCCCCAGCGAGCAGACGATCGTGATTTGAATCAGCGCAACGACGATTGCCTTGGTCAGGGGTTTCATGCTTTGCCTCCCGCCGTGCGCGTAGTGTCTCAGTTTGAATTTGTAGCGGCGAGTTTACCTCGCCATATGGCGGCGTAAAGCCGCCTCTACATCAAACTGAGGCACTACCGCATGCGCGCCACCAGCTTGCGGCGCAACTGCTCAAGCTTCCACCCTCCCAGCAAAAACAGTAGTCCAAAGCCGACAAGGGACGCGGAGCGGCCCAGCTTGCCCATCACCGAAGAGAAGTAGAACACCATGATGGTAATGGCGAAGCCGGCCACGCCCAGATTAATGCGCTCGCGGCGGCGTTCCGCGAGCCCCCAATAAACCAGGCCTATAGCCCCCAGGGCACACAACCCGTAGATGGCCATTTGTCCGAAAATGTCCTGGTTGTTTAACAAGCTCATGACAAAAACCCACACCGCGAAAGCGAGGTTCCACACCACGGCCTTGCGGCGCAGGACCCCGGCGGCCACCAGGGGAAGTCCAAAGGCCATCAGGTAGCCGGCGGCGCGAAGCGCAACGGACATCGTCGGCCTGCCACCCCAATACCAATCGTGATCAGCGGCGAGCGTCACCGCCATGGGAAGCAGGGCCAATCCGCCTGTCCATTTGAGGGCGCGCCGGAAATAGGATTCGTCTCCTTCGCGCTGGGCACTGAGATAAGTGATGGCCAGAAGCGTCAGGAACTGGATAAGAAATCTATCCGTACCAAAGATACGTTCTCCGTGCACAGCCCACTCGGAGGCGATCCAGGCGGGGATGAGCAGCGCCGCGAGCGTGGCCTGAAGCCATTCCCGCAGCACCACCCAGGAGAGCAATGCGCCGAGCGCCCAAAGCAGAATGGCGCCCGGCCAATGTTCCTGGAGATTGAAGATTTGACCGGCCAGATAGATGCCGCCGCCCAGGGTAACGGTGCCCACGCCGTGCAGCGCCAGGCCGAGCGAGCGCATGCGCGGCATCAGCGCCCCGGCGGCAAGGTGGAAGCCCGCCACCATCGCCAACACCAGCAGGAAACGCTCGGTGGGTGAGAGGTCTTCCCAGTGGGCGGCGACGAAAAGCAACACCCCGGCCCCCACCATGATGGCCCCGAAAGCCACGGCGAGCACGGCGGGCCAGCGCAGTCCGGTTGATTTCGAAGGGGATGCAAAGGCGCGAATGCGGTCGGCAGTCGGCTGGTCGATCACCGCGGCCTCGACCCACTGCCGGAGTTCCTGCTCGAGCGGGGCTCTCATGGTCAGGCCTCCAATGGGCGCTCAATATAACATTGCCGATTGACGATTGTCGATTGACGATTCCCGCATATTCCCAGCAACCGTTCCGTCATCCCTGTGCCTCTCGTTCTCAGGCGGCATCATAGAGGTTGCGAAGGGAGGAAGCTACAATCCCTGTGACAGTTTCAGGAGTGTCATATCAGGGGGGGCGGGGAGTTGTGCGCTTTCTGTAATCCTCCTCGGGCGGGCTGGCGCATCTCGGAAACGGGATCATGTGCCAAAGTGCCGGTGGCTACCCGCGGTTCGCTGCGTACAGAATTTTCTTGACAGAGTAGCCTACTGAGAGTAGAATGGAAGTGAGGGTCAGGTTCTGACGCCGGAAGTAGCGGCGCGGGATGGCGGCTATGCAGGAAATGGGCAATGACGGCGCCGGCGCGAGGTCGATTGAACACCCCGTTCGCGCCGGAAAAATCCAATTTCAGTGCCCAATAATAGGGGCCGTGGAACGGAAATCTAAAGCAATACATGAACGTCTGAAACGATATAATAGGAAGCAAACGGGTTATTTCTCCGCCCTCAATATTGCCGAAATTGCATCTATAACAATTTGAATGACTTAGCTAAGAACCTTCCAAAGCAAAAAATAAAAAATGCAAAAATTGAAGATTATTTTTTTAACTTATTGAAAACAATAAGCAAAAAATCGGACAATGGGTCACTTTTGCAGGGTTGAAACGATGTGTATGAAAACAAAGGACCTGTGGGTTTCCTCTTATATCTCTTAAAAATAAATAACTTAACGAAGAATTAGCGAAGTCAGCGTGCAAAATTCGCGGAATATTTCATTTCTTAAGTTGTAAACAGTCTGGTGAGGACGTTTTCAAAAGAAGAAAGCCCCGGAGCAATTCGGCCGGCTGGCGCCGACCTGGAGGTCGGCACGTGTTGACCTCCAGGTCAGCGCTACAATTTTCTTGCGGCTCCGCCGCGCTGCGCTACGAGCTTGCTATGCGGATTCAGTGTCGCCCTGCGTGGCAAAAAAAACCGCTCACCGCAATGAAATCGCGGTGAGCGGTGAAGCCGGGAGGAATGAGTTAAGTTCCCGGTATAACAACAGACTCACGCGTAGGCGTGGAGTCCAGGCAGGAGGTAAGTCACGCCAAAAAACGTAAACATCACAATGCCGAAGCCGATGATGGCGAAGTAGGCGGAGCGCCTGCCGCGCCAGCCGCGGGTGAGGCGCATGTGGAGGTAACCCGCGTACGTCAGCCAGGTGATCAGCGCCCAATCTTCCTTCGGGTCCCAGCTCCAATACGTGCCCCAGGTGCGGTTGGCCCAATAGGCGCCGGCAATGATCATGAAGGTCAGCAGGGGGAAGGAAATCGCTACGGTTTTGTAGATCAGACTGTCCAGGGAATCACGGGAGGGCAGGGAGCCGACAATGGAATCATATTTCCAATCGAGCACCTTCCAGGCGATGCAGGCAAACAGAACGGTGGCCACGCCCGCCAGCAGGAACGGGCTATCCACCAGACGCACCGCAAAGCTCTGGGAATAATCCGCGAGATAATGAGGACCGCTATTCACCTTCACCATTAAGAGCACCAGGGCCAGTGCCTGGGCGCCCAGCGCCGCCAGGAAGGCCCAGTGCGCAGGCCTGTCCCATTTTTCCGGCTGCACGGAATAGGTGGCCACAAGGCTCAGAGCCAGGGTGGCGGCGGCCAGCACCAGGACGATCGCGAACGGCCAGCCCAGGAATTCGAGTGGCACCATCAAGGCTTTATGCTCGGCGATCATCACTTTCTTCTGGGTGGCGGGGTCCGAGGCGGCCATGGTCAGCGCCATGCTGCCATTCACGCTGGTGGCCACAATGGTTCCGTACACCCCCACCACCAGAGCCGCACACCAGGACAGGAAAGTCCGGGACGTCACGCCATCTTTTACGAGGAAGAGGAGGGCCACGGCGAACGAGATGGTAAATCCCGCGTAGCTCAGCATGGCCAGGGTCACGTGGATTTGCAGCCAGGTGGATTGCAAGGCCGGCACCAGCGGGTGGATTTCCCCCGGCAGCACTTGCATCAGGATGAGCGCCAGGGTGGCAATGGGAAGGGTGATGGCTCCCAGGAAGGGCAGCTTGAGTTTCCATTCCGCCAGAGTGTGCAAGGCAACGACCGCCCAGGAGAACATCAAGACCATTTCATAAATGTCGGATAAGGGCGCATGCCCGGAGCTCGCCCAGCGCGCCCCGATGGCGATGGTGTGCAGCAGCAGTCCGCTGCGGGATAGCAATACTGCGCCCACCTGCAATTGCCCTTGACGCAAGGCGACGGAAGAGCCGTATAACACCGACGCGCCCAGATAAGCGATCAGCGCCACGTAGAGGAATTTCTCGCCGGCTCTCTCGCCGGAAAACCACCCGCCCGGGGTGATGAGATGGGGGACAGAGATCGCCAGCACCGTCAGTGCAGCAACGCTGACCACCAGCAAAATCCAGCTTGCTGCGCTGTGCTGGGCGGGCTCTGTCGTGTGTGTGATTGCTTTCGCCATAATTCGCTTCTCCCTTTCTGTTACCCGCTGGGGCTGCCTGCCAGGCGTCGCTCCACTTGCCCGCGTTTTGCCAATTTCCGGCGGGGAGGGGACGGCGACATTAACTATTACGCCGCCCGGGCGTCCGCACTTACTTCAGCGGGCACTTGCACCAAGGCAGATTCCACTTGCTCCGTCAATTCGTGAAACCTGCGCTCAAAATTCTCGCGATACTTGCTGGGCTGCCCACCGAGCAGGAGCGCCGGTTTCCCCTTCCGGTCAGCGCCCACGACACCCCAGATGCGGATGTGGGAAAGATACAAAGCCATCATTAATCCGGTGGTCAGGAGCAGGCAGCCGGCCCAGATCAACCATTGGCCGGGCTCGTGCGCCACTTGCAGGCCAGTCGTGGCATCCATTTGCACGCTCACAAACCGGAAATTGACGCCGGTGTCGTTGGGCGGATGCAACCCTGGCGATTTCGGCAACACCCAGGCATTGGTGACCCCGCTGCCGGGCCGACCCACTTGCACGTGAATGGCAGGATTACGCGGTTCCATCGAGCGCGAGGTGATTTGGTTTCCCTGCAAAACGTAGTCGGGCAGGAAATCAGTCAGCGCGACGGCGGTTCCTTGGTCGCCCAGCGGCACCGGAACGCCGGGAGCCAGATTCAGCACCTGGTGTTTCTCCACCATGTTTTCCTGCCAACTTGCCTCCATAACGAGCTTGCTGGGAACACCTGAGGGTACGTAGGATGCCTGGAAAAACCGCACTCCCTTATAGGTCAGAGGGTCATTTACATAGATCTTCTTCCGCGCCACTTCGCGGCCGTTATCGAGTACCACCAACTGGCTCCAATATTGCCGCGGCGAGCCGTCAGGATAAGCCTCCATGCCCGCCGCATCGCAGCGCACGGTGAAATCGAGGTGACGACGGGGACCGGGCTCGGTCAGCGGATCAATCACGTCGGTGCTCATTCCCGGGCGGAGGTTAACGAATCCTTTGTAGCCGCGGGTACCATCCAAAATGGCTCCTGTGAAGATGATCAAGAGGCTGGCATGTACAACATAAGGCGCCAGACGGGTTAGCCGGTGCTTTTCCACGTAAAGCGTACCTTTGGGAAGGACATCCGGGCGGGGCCGGTACCCCAGGTCCTCAAGCTTATGCGCGGCCAGGTCCATCGCCTCCTGCGGAGTGTGCGCCCCCAAGGGAATTTCCCGCTGAAAAGGCAGTGCCCGGATGAAAGCCGCGTCGGCCAGAAAATGCGGACGGGCATACAGCCGCCACACTTGGGGGAAGCGCTCGATGGATGCCAGCGTGATGTTGGCCCCCAGCAGTCCCAGGAGGAGGATGAACCACCAGGCATGGAAAATGTCAAACAGCCCTAACGCATTCAAAAGGCTGACTACCTGCGGAGCATAGACCTGCTCGATTTGCCCTTCCTGGGCCACCGGCCTTTGGAGGATGAAGGTGCCCAGAATCATTGCTGTGCCCAGCAAGCCGAGGAGCGTTAACCCGCACTTCAGCGAGCTGAAGAATTGCAGAAACCTGTCAAAACTGGATTGGCGACTGGCCATGTACTACTCCTAAGTAAAGAGGCGGATCCGATTCTTGCTGGTCCCTAGAGCACCTTATTCGGCATCTCAAATGCCAGCTTGGAAAAAATGTCCGACCACCCCAATCGCTTGAAAATGGACGGGAAATCGGCAATAACTTTCCCTCCATAGGGATGGCAAGGGACGCCCCCGCACGAAATTTGGGGCAAAACCCACATGGAATTGCGCAGGGATACGCAATATGTCCGTTTTTCGTTCACAGGGGGGTGGACGCCCTTTCACTATGAACAAAATGTTGGTGGACGAAAAGGAACTCAAAATGCTGACAAAAGGGCAGCTTTGAAGGTAAGTCTTAATTAGCGGGAGGCTATGATGAAACCTTTTACTACTGTTCGTGGGCCAGCCGACGTGAAGGAATTCGCCACTGGTCCAAGGTCGGTAACTCCCTTTAAGGAGGTTACGCCCATGGAAATGCAACCTACTTTTACCCTGACTTTCTCGATTGGGACCACCATGAAGGAAATTCACGATTCGGTGATTCGCACGGTATTGCAGTACACGCGTTGCAATCGGCTGCGCGCTGCGCAATTACTGCAAATTAATCCCCGGACGATCCGGCGTCGTTTGGGCAAGAAGGATGGGGTCGCAACCGCCACGCGAGCGGCCTAGCCACCTTTCGTTCTCACGTTCTCATCTGTAGAACTCGCGTCCAACTTGGCGAGGGGTGTCCGCCCTCGCCATCCCTCCTTAAACGCCCCGCACTCGAATCAAAATTCGACGGGGTGCGGTTCCGCCCGGTGACATCATGTCACGCACTCCAGGTCGCATGATGTTCACACGTAGGTTTCCTATAAATCCTCAAAATGGTGACTTACGTGCTCCAAGCAGGCTTGAGTGTGGATGTGACGAAATTCACGCTGCATAGGTTTTATCTCATGTGGGACGCTGTTGAACATTCCGGGCAAGAAGGAAGCTTGGGGGCCGGGGAGTCTGTGGGCGAGGTACTCAGTGGTCGCATCCTGATCATTGACGACGACCCGCATTTCCTGCGCGTCCTTAAGCGGATCTTATCCAGTGAGAAGTTCGAGGTCACGGCCACCTCAAACCCGTGCGAGGCCATTGGACTTCTGCGTTCCGGCAGTTTCAATTTGATCATTTGCGATTTACGGATGCCTGATTGCGACGGTCTCAACCTGCTCACGGCCATTCGTAGCGCTGGGGACGCAATTCCGGTTATTATTCTCACCGCGTATGGTGAGGTGGATACCTACCTGGAAGCTATGAATGCCGGCGCAACCGAGTATTTGAACAAGCCGATTAAGTCAGATGAACTCGTGCAAGTTGTCCGCAACTGCCTTCGCAAAGGCAACCACCGTCTCAATTCCAAGCGATCAAACAACATCTAACTCTCCTCCCTCTTAAGATTAGAATTTCCTATAAATCGCGGTTCCACCCACACTCTCTGCGTGAAGACCCACGAAACTGAGCGTATTCATGGAAGCTCATGTCTTCAACTCCACAATTGTCGCGCCGGTACCGCCTTCCGGGGGTGGGGCCAAGTAGAATTTTTCAACCTGGGGATGATGAGCGAACATCTCATGCAGGGTCTTGCGCAGAATGCCTTTCCCGTGTCCATGGATAATGCGCACCCGGGAGCGGCCACCGAGGAAAGCCTGGTCGAGATACTTGTCCACGCGCTCGCGGGCCTCTTCCGCAGTGTTTCCAATGACGTTGAACTCCTCGGGGACGTCTTCGCCGTGCGCGGTGGACACCGTGGCATTCCCCGCGGTCGCGCCTCCCGGCATCAGCAGCTTGACTTCTCCCTTGCTGACGCGCATTTTCATGAGTCCAACGGCCACTTCTACCTGCCCGTCCGGAAGCAGAGCGGTAACCGTTCCGGGTGTTGAAACATTCAGCACCTGCACGCGGTCGCCAACCGCCATGAGGCGCACCCCTGGGGTTTCTTGCGGTGTGGCCACGGGCTCACCCAGCGCTTCCAGCACCTGGGTGTTCCATTCCTCACGCGCTTCGCGCACCAGGCCGGTGGCTTTTCGTTCTCCCCGGCTCACGACCTTGGCGGGCGCGGCTTGTTTGCGCAATTCCTCCAGGGATTGTTCCCACGTCTTCGCATACTGCCGCAGGGTGTCATCGAGGCGGGAATCAAGTTCGCGCAGTTTGTTGCGTCGCTCCTTCTGGAACTCCAGTTCCAACAGTTCGCGGCGCTTTTCGAGTTCCTGCTTTTGGACTTCCATCTCCTCCAGCTTGCGTTCCATCTCCGTGCGTTTTTGGTGCAGGCCTGCCACCAGCGCCGCGGCCTCAGCGTCGGCCGGATGGAGCAGCGACCGCGCCTTTTCCACGATGCTCGGTTCGAGGCCCAGGCGTGCGGCGATGTCGAGCGCGCTCGATTTTCCCGGTAAGCCGACCAGCAGGCGGTAAGTGGGCTCAAGCGTGGCTTCATCGAACTCCATCGCGGCGTTCACGGCCTCCGCGGTTTCGGCGGCGTAGGCTTTAAGGCGCGAATGGTGAGTGGTCACCATGCTCATGGCGCCGCGCAGGCGGAAGTGTTCGAGGATGGCCACGGCCAGCGCCGCGCCTTCGCTCGGTTCGGTGCTGGCGCCAATCTCATCGAGCAGCACCAGGTCGCCCTTGCCCACCACTTCGGCCATGGCTTCGATGTTGGTCACGTGAGCGGAAAAGGTGCTGAGGTTCGCGGCGATGGACTGCTGATCGCCGATGTCGGCCAGCACTCGCCCAAACAGCGGCAGCCTGACTTCAGCGGCGGGCACGGGGATTCCCGCCTGGGCCATCAGCGCCGCGATGCCCAGGCCTTTCAGGGCGACGGTTTTGCCGCCGGCGTTTGGCCCACTGATGATCATCTGGGTTTTTGGGGCCTTTAGCTCCAAATCAAGATGGATAACCCGTGTTTTCCCGTTCTTTAGGGCTAATAGTAGGAGCGGGTGGCGAAACCCGTTCAGACAAATTGCCCGGTCTTGACCGATCTCTGGGATGCAGCAATCAAATTTCCTGCTGAACTCACCCTTGGCGAAAGCCCAGTCGATTTCAGCTAAAATGTCTGCCGCGCGCGCCAAATCTTCCCGGCGCTCCTGAAGTTTCCGCGTGAACTCACCCAGCAGGCGCTGAACTTCCGCGAATTCCCGATCCTGCAATTCCACCAAGTCGTTATTGAGCGCGAGAGTCTCCAGCGGTTCGATATAAACCGTCGCCCCCGACGAGCTGGCCCCATGCATGACGCCCTGCACGCGGCGCTTTTCCTCAGCGCGCACGGGGATAACAAAGCGGTCGTTTCTGATCGTAACTATCTCATCCTGAAGGACATTGTCCTGGGACAAGCGTCGCAGCATGCGCTCCAGGCTTGACTGGATTTCCAGCTTGGCGCGCTCGATGGCTCGGCGGACGCGCCCCAACTCCGGGCTGGCGGATGAGTCCACGGTGCCGTCCGGATTGATCTTGCCGTTGAGTTCCGCGACCAGGCTGCGGAAATCCGGCATGGCGCGCGCCAGTTCCGACAACCGCGGCATGCCGGACGTCGAGGTAGGGGTCGCCGCGGCAACCGTTTGGCCCCCCTCCCCGGTGCGCGGCGTTGCAATCGTCGCCGGAGCCGCAGTTCGGCCCGTTTCAGTTCGGCCCCCGTGCTCGGCGTGTGGTGTCGCGGGTTTGCCAAACGTGCGGTACATGTCGAGCCCCGCCCGCGCCACCTCCACCAGCGCCATAATTTCTAGCGCCGCCAGCGCCAGCCCTTCCACCCGCAATTTGTCAAGCAACGCGCCGGGCTCCGCAACCCCCGCCAGGCTGGGACGTGAACCCTCGCGCAAGTACTCGCGAGCCTCGCCGGCCAGTTCCAAATCGCGCCGAATCTTTTCTAATTGGGTGTGCGGCTCGACCCGCGCCAGCAATGGCTCGCTGATGGGCCCGGAAAGGTACCCGTGCAACACCTCGAGAACCGCCGGAAACTCCAGCACCTCGCGTGAAAAGGGATCAATCGTGCGATGCGTCAAATTAGTGTCAGCCATAGTCGTGTGCAATTGTAGCAGAGGGAGGAAGAAGTCAGGAGCCAGGAGTCAGGAGCTAAGGAATCGGGACATCTGTCCATCGGGTCATTGGTGATTGGCAATTGGTGATTGGCAATTGGTGATTGGCAATTGGTGATTCGGAATCCTCTATCCGAAATTGGGAATTCACCGCAGGGAATCCAGCCATCGGGGGAGGCGCGCCCTCGGTTCCAAAATTAGTTTCATCCTCCCGCCCCCAACCGCCGATAACGATAAGGGGAGTATTGGGGGCACAGCGAGGGGGGGGAACGTAGCGCAGGGCCCGCTCTCCGGCCCTGCGGTTCTTCCCGCGCAAATTTTCCAAATCGAAAGAGCCTAAAGCGGCTCGTGCAGATTTTGTAGGGGCGGTTCGCGAACCGCCCGCCACGCGCCCATCAACGCAAACTACCGCGACCATTCGGGAGGCATAGGGCCGAGCGGCGTTCGGCCCAGTTTGTGCCATGGCCATCCTGGCCATGCCCGAGCACGGGCAGGATGCCCGTGGCACGTTTCCGGACTGGCTGAAGGCCGGCGTTACGCACTTGGCCGAACGGTCGCCGCGGCGACCCCTGCAAATTCCCTCATCGTCCTGACCCGAATTGCCGAAAACGCGGGTAGACTGTCGTGGACCCCTGCTCTTTGGGTTCTGCGATATCCCGAAGGGAACTGGAGGAGGCTATCGGCTCAGCGCCGTTGGAGAATGGCACGCCGCGGGGATTCATACAGCGCCCAATCCGCGAGGGAAGAAGGTCTCTGCGGGAGATCGCAGACGCTAAACATCGAGCGTCTGCGCCAGCCTGCGACGGTGTAGCCTTACCTCACTGCCGAGTACGGCCCACCTTAAGATAGAAGGAGTCGTCGTGGATCTTAATGATCTCCTCCATAGCTGTTCTTGCAGCCTTTTTCGTAATATCCCAGTATTCCGAGAAGGAAAAGATGCGCACGGAATAGCGGAAGTGGGTGTAGGCTTGGGTCCATTGACTTACAGGAAAAATTTGCATTATCGGTACCCCGGGGGAGTTAATTACGTCCCCTTTAACGAGTTCATCCACGTCCTCGAACTTAGGGGCTTTGGGTACGTCAACCCACACGCCTGCCTTGCAAAGCGCATCTTCGGGCGTGGGCCCAAGGCTAGCATCAAGTTTGATGAGCTCCTTCCCAATCACATGCTCGAGATTCCTCACCAGTTCGCCCGATTTTGATTTGTCCTGAAGGTTTGTGAGGAAGTCAGTCAGCAAGGGACGGTCCTCGTGTGTTGCAACATCCCCACCCAGCCCATACGTTTCGCGCGGGATCAGTCGGTTCAATAGTCGGTAGGAGTAATTTCTTACATAAGGGTCATCTGATTTCGTGAATTGTGGCCAGCGCAATGCTGAGTCTGTCATTTCGAGAAATCGACCGAGTATAGCTAGATCATCCTCACCTGCCTTGCCCCACGAGGCGACAATACGCCTCAACATTCTTTCGAGGGTTCCCTCTGCAGCCCGAACCTTAGAGTGATGGTACAGATAGCTAAAGAGCATCATCTTGCATATGACAATCTGCTCGATTGTATTCATCGCCGCCTTTGGCAATCGCAACCTGTTGGTCTCGAAATGAGGAAAGGGGCAGCTACGCCCTTTGGGCCTGCGCTCCACTGGCGTTGGGCTCGCCCAAGTGTACAACCTTTCGAGGTCTCCCTCATCGTCTGCTAGGAAGTCCCTTTCAAGGCGAACCTCGTATAGGTACCTATCAAGGTCATACCGCAAAGGGAGCCCGGCGGCGTCAGCATCTCGCACCAGGTAGTCGAGTTTGTCGGCGTCAAACCCCGAAGATATGATATCTCCTAGAAACTGGAGACATGGATGCTTCGCGCGTCCTATAATAAGAAGTGCGACATTTTGCAAATCAATATCGCCGGTGTAGCCTTGGGAAGGCCTAATAATCAAATGTGCTTGCGCCCTTGCAAGTAACCGCGACACGGATTGGGTCTGGGCCAAGCAGAATGAAATTACCTCTCCAGCCCCCTTCTCTTTACCGGTAATCCGCTTGAGTTCAGCAGAACCTTTCCTTAAAATCTCCAAGCTCTGGAAGACACGCTCAGACGTATGACTGAACAGACTGTGCCCCGTATCATGGAGCAAGGCAGCTAGGCGAAGCTCTTGTCTCATCTCTGCGATGGTCTGAGATATCTCGCACCCAGGAGCAATAACCTCCGCAATTGTTTTAATCTCTCCGGCGTTCCGCGTCAGCAGGGCCTCAAAGACGCGCGAAGCCAACGTGACCACCCCGAGGCAGTGCTCAAACCTGGTATGGTGGGCTGATGGGTAAACGTGAGAGGCAAGGCCGACTTGGTGTATATCGCGCAGGCGCTGCACAATGGGGGAGTCGATAAGGGCAAGTTCGGCCCACCCGAACCGATTCGTCCCCCACAGGTTGTCATGGACGACCTTGAAGGGCTTTACCGGGAGGGCGGGATGACACACGTCCGCACTAAAGAAGTCGGGGTATTGTTTGGCGAGGTAATTATCTAAATATTTAACGAGCGCTGAAAGCGCTGGGTACTCCTTATTTGACAGCGCACGCAGTTTCACTCGCTTTGGTAGTATCGAGAGCTTTTGAGAACTCTTTTTGGGCACTCTCCACTGCCTTCTTGAGGAAGTTTTTTGTATCCGCGTCAAGGTGCTCGTATCTATTTAGCCAAAGCTTGGTCACGTCGTTGGTTAGGGTAATGGTCTCATAGTGAGGGTTGCTGGCAGACACGCTAGCATTCCAATGGAGGGCGTTCAAGAATTCAGAAAGCTCTCGGGATCTCGGATAGGGTCCATCCCAATCGAAAGTAAGTTCGTCGAGAAAGGTCGGGCGACCCACCGCGCCTGAGGCCTTTTTTAGGTCATACAAGACCAAGTGCCATGGCCTCTGATTCTTAAATGGCATGCCAACTCTCCTTTCGTGCAAGAGCGCTGCTAAGTCCTTTATGAAATCACCGAGGGACATTTCTTGCCTCATATCCATCATCTCCCCTGGGAGGTATATCGGCAGAATACACCCCTCCCCTTAAGGATGCGAGCGCCCAGTACCTGGGTTTCCTCCTCCCCCCCCCTTATTTTCGCTTTTTCTTCTCCTAACTGACGCTAGCCGATTATATCAGTCAAATGGGGCGTGTCAAGTGCATTTTCAGGCAGTCTGGCGCAGGCGCTAAAAATCGAGCGTCTGCGCCAGCCTATGCGTCACTCTTCACTGCTCTTAAGGCTTGGTCAGGGATGCTCGAAGCCGGGGAGTTTCAGTGCCGTCTTGTCGAAGGTCAAGGTGCGGGAGCAGCCGGCCTTGACCCCCAGCGCTGCGATGAGGGCGTCGGCAAACGAGCCGATACCTTCTTTAAGCGCGGTCATGGCCGTAAACACTTCCTGCTCGTTTTCGACAACCAGGGTATCGGCCTGGAGGATGCGCTCGAGGGCCCGAGCGATTTCATCGTCCGCCAGGCCATAGGCGCGATCGAGGACCCACACCGTCTCGACCATTGCCACGACGCCGATGAAGCCGGTGTTCTCCTCACTCAGGCCGCACTCGAGAATGTCCGTGGCCAGCGGCGATTGGATCGGGTCATCCTGTGCGAGGTAGCGAACGAGGATGTTGGTGTCGAGCCCAATCATCGGTGCCGGGTGCGTGGCCGGAGCCCGGCGCCGCCCTCCGCGATGGCTTCACGCATTCGCTCCAGGGTTACCGGCAGGCGGGGGCGCGTAAGGATGCCCTTTAACGCCGCCACGGGGAGCTTGGGCAGGAGAACCACGGTACCGTCCGGGTGGACAAAAAACTTCACGCGGTCACCCGCCTTTAAATGCAGATGCTCCCGGATAGCCTTCGGGATCGTGGCTTGCCCCTTCACCGTAATCGCCGACTCCATTTTTCCTCCATTACTTTGTCATAAGAGTAATACCACGGTATATGGCCGGCGTCAAGCTGCGCCGCACCACGGTAGTGTCTCAGTTTGAATTTGTAGCGGCGAGTTTACCTCGCCATATGGCGGCGTAAAGCCGCCTCTACTTCAAACTGAGACACTACCCGCACCACAACAAAGGAGTTCACAGTTGAAAGTTGACAATCGACAGTCAACAGCCAGGGCATTCTCGATTTTTGCTATAAACCGTGAACTGTGTTTGAGAAACTGCCCTGGGCCCGCCGTCCGTTTTCCTGCTCGTCACTCATCGCTCGTCACTCGTCACTTTTCATTCGCTCCATAACCCCCCCGTAACCGCCCCGATGCTCGGGGGAAAAATACGGTATAATTTGCGCACGCACCATCAGCACATTGCGAGAAAATCTGCGGCCGGAGGTCAAAGCCGGCCTGGAATGTTTAAGGAGACGCCTCATGCCCCTGCACCGGAAAATCGACCTTGGACCTGAAAAGTGTGATGAGATTTACGCCTCGCACGATCTCTCCGTGTGCGTGCCCAAATACAAATTCCCCAAGAGCGCGCAGGATCCCCGGCACGCTTACGCCATCGTTCATGACGAGCTGATGCTCGACGGCAACTCCCGGCAGAATCTCGCCACCTTTTGCCAAACGTGGTCGGAGCCGCAGGTGGCCCAGTTGATGGCCGAATGCATCGACAAAAACATGATCGACAAGGACGAGTATCCGCAGTCGGCCGAGATCGAGGCGCGTTGCGTCCATATGCTGGCCGACCTCTGGCACAGCCCTGAATCCGCCAATACCATCGGCACTTCCACCACGGGATCGAGTGAGGCCGCCATGCTGGGCGCCATGGCGCTCAAGTGGAAATGGCGGGAGAAAAGGCGGGCCCACCACAAGTCCACCGACCGGCCCAACCTGGTGACGGGTCCGGTGCAGGTGTGCTGGCACAAATTCTGCCGCTATTGGGATGTGGAATTACGCGAGATTCCGCTTGAGCACGACCGCTTGCTGCTGACCCCGGAACAAGTGGTGCAGCACTGCGATGAGAACACCATCGGCGTAGTTCCCACGCTCGGCGTCACCTTTACCTGCCATTACGAGCCGGTGAAGGAGGTCAGCGAGGCGCTGGACGAACTGCAGGAACGGAAAGGGCTCGACATTCCCATCCATGTCGATGCGGCCAGCGGCGGGTTCCTCGCGCCCTTCATCCAGCCCGAGCTGGTGTGGGATTTCCGCCTGCCGCGGGTGAAGTCCATCAACACTTCAGGACACAAGTACGGGCTTGCGCCCCTGGGCGTGGGCTGGGTGATCTGGCGCGACCATACCGACCTGCCGAGTGACCTGATCTTTGAGGTGAATTATTTGGGCGGCAACATGCCCACCTTCGCGCTCAACTTCTCGCGGCCAGGCGGAGAGGTTATCTGCCAGTACTATAACTTCCTGCGCCTGGGCCGCGAGGGTTACCGCGTGGTTCATCAGGCCTGCCATGATACCGCCGTCTACCTGGCCCGCGAGATCGAGAAGATGGGGCCGTTCAAGATCATTTACGCGGGTAAGGGAGGCTTGCCCGCGGTCTGCTGGACCCTCAAAGACGGCGAAAACCCCGGCTTTTCGCTCTATGATTTTGCTGACCGCCTGCGCACCCGGGGCTGGCAGGTTCCCGCTTACTCCATGCCACCCAATCGCACCGACCTGGTGGTGCAGCGCATCCTGGTCCGCCATGGCTTCAGCCGAGACCTTGCGGGGCTTCTGCTCGAGGACTTCCGGCGCACCCTCGACTACTTCAAGCAACATCCGGTGACGGCGTCTTTGGCCAAACACGAGGCGGGCGGACACGACCACAGCGGCCGGTAGCTAGACCATAATCAATCCATGGCGGATGCCGAGGGTGACGGCTTCCGTCCGGCTGGCCGCGCCCAGCTTGCCCATGATCGAAGCAACGTGGAACTTGACGGTGTGCTCGGAAATCGCCAGGCGTGAGGCGATCTCCTTGTTGCCCAGGCCCACGGCGAGAAGTTGGAGCACTTCCAATTCGCGGGGGGTCAGACCTTCCACCAGCGCATCGGCGCCGCTGCTGGAAACCGCATGGGGAGCGCGCAGCAGGGGCTCGATTCCGGCGGGGTCAAGGACCACCAACCCCACAGCCGCAGCTTCGATGGCTGCCACAATTTCCGGGCCCGCCATCCCGCTGGGAAGCACCGCTTTCACTCCCGTGCGCAACGCATCCGCCACCGCCTCGGCGGCGGGATTGCGCACCAGGAGCACCACCGGCCCGCCCACGGCCGCCCAATCCATGGCCTTACGCGCGGCAGAGTCGGCAAGTGTCGCGGCTTCCACGAGCCACACATCCGCCGCCGAATCGGTTCCATTCCCCCGCGCTTCCCCGGAAGAATCATCCACCAGGCGCAAGGCAGGATGGCCCCGAAGCAGGCTTTCGAGGCCTGCCTTGGCGATGGGGGACGAGGCTTTAACGAGAACGCGAATCATGCCATGGCCGCGAGCGGAACACCCAGGCGCACCGCTACCTTCCGAATCTTGTCCGGATCGCCCCGGACGAATTGCAGACGCAGCAAACGCTCTCCGTCGCCCTCCAGCGCCTGCTCGAGGTCGTCGAGGGAGCCGAGCGCCTGCCCCTCGATGCCAATGAGGATGTCGCCGACCCGCAGCGAAGCATATTCTGCCGCGCTGCCGGAGACCAGTTCCCGTATCTTAAGCCCCAGGCGTTCCGTGCCCGCAACACGAACGGACAGGGGCTGAACAAGCACTCCCAGGGGCGGCTGGTCAGGGTCTCCGGCGAGCAACCGCGCCACGGCACTTGCCGGCACCGCCAACCCAAGGCCGGTCACCGCCAGGGTGTTCACCCCCACCACGTTTCCGCGCGCTTCGGCCAATGGCCCGCCGGAATTTCCCGGCGCCAGTTGCACGTCCGCCTGCACCCACTTGGTAGGGCCGAGTCCGCTGCGTCGACCGATGGCGTGAACAATCCCCGTGGTTACCGCTCCCATAAAACCCAGCGGATTGCCGACGGCAATCACCAGTTCGCCGACGCGCAGGTTATCGGAATTCGCCAGCGTGACGGGAGGAAGATTGACGGCGGGAATGCGTAGAACCGCCAAATCCCGCCGCGCGCTGAGGGCGTCAACGTGGGCGGGAAAGGAACTTCCATCCCAGAGCTTGGCCTCCAGAGGGGAATCGCCTACGACGTGGGCGTTGGTCACAATCACCCCGTCTGATTTTACGATAAAACCTGATCCCTGGCCGCGCCGCCCACTGGTGATTTGAACCGTGGAGCGGCGCAAGCGTTCCGCAATCTGGCCAAAACCCTCAATAGCCATTTCCGCCTCACTTTTCAGGTCTCTCGCCAACCGTGATGGAAATCTCCCGGAGGGCTCCGGCGCGAATCAGTTTGGCCTTCACCGGTTTTCCAATCACCCCCGAATCTGAAAATGATTGCAGGTCCTCGATCTGCTCAAGCTGCGCATTGCCAAGTTCCACCAGGATGTCACCCAATAGTACGCCCGCCTGATCCGCCGGGCCGCCGGGTTCGACCTTCACCACCATAACCCCGGTTTTGGCGGTCACCGAGAGGCTTGTGGCGAGAGCGTTGGGGATGGCCACCGGTTGAACTCCAATGCCCAGGTAGCCGTGCGGCACGTACCCCTTCTCCAGCAGAGCATCCAGGACTCGATTGATTGAAGACGCTGGAATCGCCAGGCCGGCTATCCGTGAAAGCCCCGAGGTGGCGATTCCGAGCAGGCGCCCGCGACAATCCACCACCGCCCCTCCGGACGAATTCGGAAAAAGGGTGGCGTCGAGACGAATGTACTGGTCCAGGCGCCCGCCACGCCACGTCCTCCATGGGCCGGATACGGCACTGATGACTCCCAGGCTGGCGTTCGGGCCGCTGCCGGGAGAACGGCCCACCACCAGGGCCAACTCACCGACAGTTGCGGGGTCGCCCGACTCAATGGACACGGCGGATGAGCCCAACTTCTCAACCTTGAGGACCGCAATGTCGGTTCCGGGATCGCGGCCCGCCAGGACGGCATCCACGCGTTTCCCGCTGGGAAGCGTGACCTGAATGTCTTCCTCCTGGCCCAGGGTATGATCGGCGGTCACCACGATGCCGGGCCGCCAGTGGACTCCGCTCGATGGATAATGAGCGCGCGCATGAACCGCCACGACGTGGGGCTCGAATTCCTCCACAAGTTTTGCCAACTCGTTCGAGAGGCTTACCAAAGAACCTTTCATGTTTGACCTCCAAAGGCATTGTGCCCCATTAGAGCATTTACATAAATAATGTAGCTTGCAAAAGACGAACGTTTATGGCACAGTGTACTCATGCGAGCCATACCGATTCCGATCCGCAAGCGCATTTTGGAACTCTACGATCGTGGAAAGAGCACGCGGGAGATCGCGCAGTTTTCAGGTTATTGTATCGCGGCGGTGCGCCGTGTGCGCCAGCAGTTTCAGAAGCGGCGCACGCTGGAGCCACAGACGCACTTGTGCGGACGCAAGACGCTGCTCACCGCAGAGCGGAAACAACGACTGAAGGATCTCTTATCCGCGCAGCCCGACGCCACGCTGGCCGAGTTGGGCGCGCGGATGGACCGCTCCTTTCCTACCTCCACCATGGATCTCTGGCTGCGGCGGCTCGGCTGGAGGTTTAAAAAAAACTCTGGTCGCCGCCGAACAGGAGCGGCCCGACGTCGCCGAAAAAAGGGGGCACGGGCATGAGCAACTAGCGCGGATTATTCATGAATCTCGGCGAGCGATGGCCGAAGGGAAAGCGCTCACACCGAGATCACCGAGTTTGGGCACAGAGGACACCGAGAGGTTTCTGAGAATTTCTCTGTGCGCACTGTGAACAGAGGTATCAGTGATCCCAAGGGCCACGCGCTCCGTGAACTTTGTGTGAAACCTTCTTCCATCCGATTGACCTTGTCATCTTCATGAATAATCCGAGCTGGGCGCGGCGGCACGACGCCGCATGGTCCCTAATTCGCCGATTCACGGCGCTGCAAATCTGGTGCTGCTGAACCACGACTGCAAAACGGGGCCGTGGTAAATTAAATCGAAATTGGGCTCAACTTCTTGCGATAGATTGCCGATAAGACAAGCGGGGAGGTATGTCTCCCCGCCCCGCTCCACCTCCCCTCTAATGAGGGGTATCGGCGGAATTAAGTCTGCGGATGAGACAAACTCCGCTGCACGGTGGGCAAGAAGGGTTGGACCGAGCATGAGGCCGCATGTGCCGCTGTAGACCTGGAAATAATTCCCTCAACTTTTCACCCCAAACTGCCGATAATCCCAGCGGGATAGTCTGCCCCCTACCGCCGCGCCGCGTCCCCCCTAATGAGGGCTATCGGCGGAATTAACTCTGAGCATGAAAGAAACCAAGACGGCTACCTTGGCATGGCCGGCATTTCGACCGTTGTGGCGTGGGCATCCAGCCGATGGGTTGGGTGGGAACGGGTCCGATTTCAGGTCCGATACGGATCGGACCATTGGAGTAGTGCAACCGGGAGCGCTCCCGACACCGCGGGCAAGATGCCCACATGCGTGTTAGCGCCGGAATAAAAAGGAGCCAGTTTCATCAGTTAGGAGGGAGCCATGTGCCGCTGGATTTGGCCCCCGCAGACACCACGGTGTGAACCCCGGTGCGCACCTTGGGTCGTTAGCGCTGATTTTGCCCTACCCTTTCTAAGAGCTTATCCGTAACTAATAATCGTCTGTCGCCAGCAGATCATGGCCGCGGCGAGGGTCAGTAAGGCAATATAGCTTTCCTCGGTCTTTTCAAAGCTCACCAACACCTTACGGTATCGGTTGAGCCAGGAATGCGTCCGCTCGACCACCCATCGGCGAGCCTTGTAACCGGGGACGATGCGTTTTGCTTTCATCTCTTCTCGCCGTTGCTTGATATGCGGCCGGTAGTGGCGGTTCGTGGCCGCTTGCCGAGCGGGGGATCCCTTGTAACCCGCATCGGCGCAGAGGTGCTGGGGCTTTCTCGGTCGCGGCGCCGGTCGCGCTCTGACCACCTGGTCGAGGGTGGTGGCCAATAGCTTCACGTCATGCACGTTGGCTCCGCTGACGGCGAGCGACAGCGGGACGCCACGCCCGTCAACTAACAAACTTCGCTTGCGCCCATTTTTTTCCCCGATCCGTCGGATTCGGTCCCACACACGTCAGGCCCAGAGGGGCTTTCACCAAGGCTCCGTCAATGCTTTGCCAGTCCCAGGCAATGCCCTCCAGATCATCGTACTCAGCCAGTCCCGACCGCCACAGCGCCAGAAAGAAACCCGCCCGCTGCCACTGCTGAAAATGCTTGTGGATCGCGCTCGCGCTGCCGAATTCCTTGGGCACGGCCTTCCACTGACACCCCGTGCGCAGCACATACACAATGGCCGAGAAGATCTGGCGTGCCGGCATCGGCTTCCTCCCACCCCCCGGCTTCCGTCTATACTTTCGGCCTTTCAACCGTTCTCGAACGGGAATCAGCGGTTCGACCTTCACCCAAAACTCGTCGGATACTTCCCAAGATTTTATCTGTGGCATCTTGGGTCATAATCATGCATCAAATGATAGCAGGCTTCAAGTATTATTTACGGATAAGCTCTTAGTCACTCCATCTGATTATTTTCCCGCGCCGTCAACAGGAACAGGAGCGCTGGAAAACCGGTTGTGTTTGGGACCCGGTTTGACCGATTCGACCACCAGTAGAGTTTGTCGGCGCTGTTGACCTTGCCCGAGACGCAGTAGTAGGAGCCTGGCTCCATGGCGTGGGCTTTAGTGAAGTCATGCAGGCGATAAACGCGGTGAGTGGAATGGCCAAGCACCATGAAGACCGCGCACGAGCGGTATTCCGTCCGCGAGAGCAGGCTGTGGTTATTGGCGCTGAATCGAAGCATAGAAAAACCACGAATATGTCTTCTCAAACTCATTCTAAACGATTGAGCCAGTCCAGTTTCGGGCGATCATCGCATTCGTATAGTCATCTTTGCGATTCATTGCCGAAAGATGCAGTGAACGTTCAGCATCACTTCTCAAGCTTTTTCTCCAATTCGGCCAATGCGGCGAGGAGTCGGTCGCGGTTTTTTGCTAACAGAATCCAGCGAGGTAAGCGACTCGCCAGCAATTTGTTTAACGGGTCAGATGGTTTCCTCGAAGGTCGTCGCCGGTCGGTTGCTCCGATACATTGTCGAAGAAATGTAAGATGGCTTAAGTTTTATGCCCACAGTGTGTGGTGGAAGACGGGAGTTTGCAGAACCAACGGAAGGTGAAAACACGGGTCGACCGCGCCTCCTAAACAATACTGATTCACCGACCTAATTTTCGAATATCCACAATGAGAGCAGGTCACCCGCGAACAGCCTGGGTCTATATCCAGTCTGACAAGAGCTGTATCCGAACAGCGCGGGCAAACGACAAACACTTCGCCGACAAAGTCCCAAATCGTAGTTTGCGTCGTTGGCGCTTTCTTCCTCACCGGCATATGGACCGTCCAAAGTCACTTCTTGGCATCACGCCGCAAACTGTTTCTGCAACGGTAGAATCCCGAAATGGTTCTTGCCGTGAATATTCGTCCGGCTCGCTCTCAGATACCCGTAATGGAAAACGGCGACTTTACGTCACCTTCGGCGAAACGGAGTTTCTTGCGCAGCATAATTCGTAACGGACTCGATTATGCCACACTCGCCGGCCGCGGATGGCACGGCGGCCGGCACCCCGACGAATTCGCAGGCTATGCGACTGCGACCAGGAGCCCATAGAGTCTGCTATAGAGTTTTTACCGCGTCCGCGCCGATGAGGCTCTCAAGACCTGGCTCCCCTCAGACTGTTGATTTCGGCCCCCTTTTATCCCGGTGCTGACACATGCGCAAGACAAGCCGTTTCTGCTCCGGCCCCGGGGGCCAACCGTGGGTAGCCGCAGGTTTCAACCTGCGGAAAGCAGAACCCGCCCAACCCCAACGGGGTTGACCCTGCAAAAGGGCGCCCCAGGGCCGGAGCCATTTCTCGTCTCCTGTTTCCATGGGTTTCACTTACGGCTACTCGCAGTATCCCGCTTCGCGGGAAGGGGAGGCGGCGAATCGACACCACCCTTAATTAGCACTTATGGGTAAGATGCCCGCGTTTCGCACCTGATTTTCAGTCTATTGTGCAATCCCCCATGGGAATGATTACCTCAACTCATCATCACAAGCTGCCGATAATCCCAGTAGGGAAGTGTATCCCCCGGCACCACGCCCCCTCCCCCCTAATGGGGTTATCGGCGGAGTTAAGTCTGAGGATGAAGGAAACCACGCTGCAAAGTAGATGAGGAATGTTGAACCGAGCATGAGACCGGGATCTGCAAGTGTGGACCTGGAAGTAATTTCTTCATCTTTTCGGCACAAGCTGCCGATAATCCCAGTAGGGAAGTGTGTCCCCCGGCACCACGCCCCCTCCCCCCTAATGGGGGTTATCGGCGGAGTTAAGTCTGAGGATGAAAGAAATGAAAGGTGGCACAACCTGGCGGGGCCGGCCTCGGTGAAAGGGTGTCCGGGAGCTGGCATCAGAGGCCCGTAACCCCTGCTTTCCCGTCGACAGGAGATGGCGAGCCCGATTCGTAAAATCCTTTTCCTGCCGGCAGGGAAACCGGCAAGAATTACCTTGACATGCCACCTGGGCTATGGTGTAGCCTGGGAGGGAGGGGGCGGTCGCGGAAGGGGCCAGCCCCACCGGGTCGCCCGTAGGATATGACGAATGCCCAGACCAAAGCGGAAAGCTCAGGACAAAATATGCGACGCGGAGGAGTTCCCTATCGTCGAGCCAGGGGAACGATAAGCCGCGCGGGGAGCGGGCGCAGGAAAAAAGATGTTAAAATGTGACGAACGAAGCGGGAATGTGTATGAAAACAAACAAAAAGATGACATTTTGCCCGCAGCAAAAGACGACATTTCTGCACGACGGACGACATCGACGATGACATTTTATACATGAGCACACGTATTTTGCAGAAACTGTCGGCTCGTTCGTCACTATTGCAGCGCTGGAGAACGATCATCTCGCTTCAAAGTATAGAAACTCGATCCCCAGGAGGCGAGGCTGGCAAAACCAACTCCCCATCCTTCCCAGTTCCATTCCGAGTTGCCGCAATCCCTTCCTTGCGATAAGTTATTAGCAACCCTTGGGTCGGGGGAATCCCGCTGACGCTGGGAATGGACACCACCCTTCTTATGCAGGAAGAAACCAAGGCACTGGCGAGAGCCTCCGTTGCTGGAAATACGGGCCAAGGCCCGCGCAAGCCGGTAGCGGAGCACGATCTCTTGAGTGAAATCCCCTCGCCCACGCGGCGCCTCTGGCTGGGCTTGTGCGTCACGCTCGCCATCTTCGTGATTTTTGCTTCCTACACCATCCACGAAATCCGCTGGCTCCAGGATTACCAGGTGAACGTGGTGCAGAAGAACCGCAAGGACTCCCTCCAGCTTTTGGGGTTGCAGGATGATACTTTCCAGCTCGCCGTATCGCTACGGGACATGACCCTTCCCGAGAGCCGCTACCCGATTTTCTACTGGAAGGGGAAATTTTCGGGGTTGCACGAGGACATGAATAACCGGCTGATGCTGGAGGCCCAATACGCCCAGAACACTCCGGCTGGCGATGCGCTGCGGCGGCAACTGCGGGACATCCTTGACAACTTCTGGCAGCTCTCTGACGAAGCCTTCACTCTGGCGGACCAGGGCCACGAGGATGACGCCCGCTACCTCATCCGGTCGCAGCTCGAAGAGCAGCACCAGACGATTTCGAGCGTCGTCTCGCAATTGCTCAACCTGAATGATCAGGCGCAACAGGAGGCAGGCCAGCGCGTCATCCTGGTGTACCGGGAAGTTTCCAATGACATCCTGCTGCTGATTGGCGTGCTCTTCCTGGTGGCGCTGGGGACGGGGCTTTACACGCTGCAAGCCAACCTCAAAACCTTCGAGCGCCTGCATCATCTCGCGGAAAAGCTGCAATCGCAGTCGGAGCAACTGCGCATGCTTTCCTGGAAGCTGATTGAAGTTCAGGAACAGACGTTGCGCCAGGTGGCGCGGGATCTGCACGACCATTTTGGGCAGATTCTCACCGCTATCGGCGTCATGCTGGGACGCGCGGCGAAGAAAGCCGCGGAAACCGACCCGGTCTTTGTCCAGGACGTGCGCGAGGTCAAGAAGATCGTGGAAGATACCTTGCAGAGCGTGCGCGACGGGTCGCAGATTTTTCGTCCTGCCATCCTGGATGATTTCGGCCTGCAGCAAACCCTGGGCTGGTTTGCCGAACAATTCACCCGCCAGACGGGCGTCGAGGTGCATTACCAGGGAGAGCTGGCGGATGGATTGTTCCCTCCCGAGGCGGCTATTCACGTTTATCGCATCGTGCAGGAGGCGCTCAGCAACGTGGCGCGCCATTCCGGCGCGCGAGAAGCATGGGTAACCCTGGGAGAAAAAGATGACCTGTTGGAGCTGGAAATCCGCGATAATGGGAGCGGCTTCGAAGCCAGTCCGGAATTGAAAAGAGAAGCCGGCCAGGGGATCGGGCTGATGGGCATGCGCGAACGGGCCGAACACCTGCAAGGTTCGCTTTCCGTTCGCTCTGCCCCTCGCAAGGGCACAACGGTCAGCGTCCGCATCCCCCTACAGCGGCCCTCTTTGAATTCGCGGCCCGAGGAGATCAATTAAGCCATGGATACGCCCGAAACCGGAAAGAAGATTCGCGTTTTGCTGGCCGAGGACCACACGCTGGTCCGGCAGGGATTCCGCCGCATCCTGGAAGACGACCCCCAAATCATCGTGGTGGGGGAAGCGCGGACGGGGCTGGAAGCCATGGAGCAGTGCAAGACTTTGAAGCCCGAAATCGTGGTGATGGACCTTTCCATGCCGGAGCTCGGCGGCCTGGAGGCCACGGCGGAAATCCTCAAAGACAATCCCAAAGTCAAAATTCTCATCCTCAGCATGTTTTCGAACGATGCCTACATCCGCAAGGCCTTCGAACTCGGCGCCAAGGGGTACATGCTGAAGAATGCGATTGAGGTGGATTTGAACCGCGCCGTGCGGGCGCTGGCGGAAGGAGAGGCCTATTTCAGCCCGGGGATTTCCCACATCGTGCTGGAGAGTTTGAAGACCGGATCGTTCCGTGACGACACGCAAGACCCCTACGAACGTCTCACCCTGCGGGAAAAAGAGGTATTGCAACTCATCGCCCAGGGAAAGTCCAATAAAGAAATCGCCGTGCTCCTCAATATCAGTGTCAATACGGTGGCCGTCCACCGCGCCCGGGTGATGGATACCCTGGGTTTGCACCGCACGGCGGAACTCGTGCTCTTCGCCGTGAAGAAGGGGCTGGTGCAGACGTAACAGGCTCCTCAAACCTCTTGCCTCGCACCGCGACGTGTTGGTACGATTTGCACGTTGGAGGGAAGGTCTACAGCCTTTTGTCCGAGGAGGTTTCGCCGTGCTGGAACCAAGGTTCAAGATGAAATCGAATGCAGCGCTTGCTCTATGCCTGTTGCTCGCGATTTCAGCCAGCGCCAAGCACGGAAGCAAGACTCCGCCACCCCCTACCCCTAAAGCGGCCGCCACTTATGATGAATCGCGAGACCCTGCCAAAGACCTTCAGGATGCCATTGCCTTAGCTACCAAAACCAATAAGCGAATTCTGATGGAGGTGGGAGGCGACTGGTGTGTCTATTGCAACATCATGGATGAAACTTTTAACGACCACCCGCAACTTCGGAAGAAGCGCGATACCAATTACGTAACGTTGAAGGTCAATTACAGTAAGGGAAATCCCAACGAGGCATTCCTCTCTCATTATCCCAAGATTGCCGATTACCCGCATTTCTTTGTCCTGGATTCCAAAGGCGTCCTCCTGCATTCGCAACCCACCCACCCGTTTGAGCACGGGAAGAAGTACAACGCAGGGAAGATCGACGGGTTCTTAACCAAATGGTCGCAACCCCCGCGGCACTGGCTTAATCTTGAAAATGCGAGTTAGAGGCCCGAATCACCGGCCCAGAAGGAAGGAGTACCAGCGGCGTTTTCCCCCGTCATAGCCATAGGTCATGTCCGGCTGGGGGGGCAGGGGGAGTCCGTTGATGACCGCTTCAGGGTTTTGACGCATCAACAGGTCAGCGATCTCCTCACCTTTCTTCTTGGCCAGCTTGTCGTAGCAGCCGGAGAGAAGCGGTGGGCGCCTCCTCACATCATGGGCATCACTGGCAAAAAAGTGGACCAAGCCGCGGTCAAGCAACTGCTCGGAAAACTTGCACGTTCTGGAGCCAAACCCCCCCGCGTACGATTGAGCGGTAACCTGCACCAGGCAGCCGATGGAGACCCACTGCTCCAGCAGGTCCGGTTTGCGCTGAAGAAGGGCATTCCGCTCCGGGTGGGTGATAATCGGCTTAAGCCCGGCGACCTGAATATCGTAATACACCCGGCTGATGTGGTCTGGAATGAAGGTGTCAGGGAGTTCCACCAGCAGGTAAGAAGTTTGATTGATGGTAAAATCCTTGGAATTTTGCGCGCAGATTTGAATGTTGTCGTAAGAAAGGTGGAAGTCGCACCCCAGCAGGAGTTTGGGCTTTTCACCAATCTTTTCTTGCAGCTCGGCAAGCAATTGCCGGTTGAGGTCCGGGTCGAACGTGTAAGTGTAATTGCTGTGCGGCGTCGCCACCAGGTGCGTCACGCCATCCTCCGCCGATAGGCGGCACATCTCAACCGCCACCTCAAAGGTTTTTGCGCCGTCATCAACGCCAGGTAAGGGATGGGAGTGGATATCAATCATATCGGAGCCCAGGAAATGTAAGTGCCACCGGATCCGCCGAGTTGTTTCCAGCATCCCAGGGCGCGGAAACTCATCTGCGTAACAATAATCAACAACCTGAGGACCCCAGGGGCCAACACATCATCCTTACGTCGGGAATGGCGGGGCTTCTCAGGCATCAGGATAGCACGCCAGCCAACGCTTTAGTCAACAGATTTGAATTATGGATAGCTCACTATTTGGTAAATATCGGCAGGACAAATCAAACGGAATTCTGTATTTGGGATTTCCAAATATAGAAATCGATAGCTTATCACCTGACGGTGCGTTTCCGTCCAACGGGTCGAACAATCGAATGCGCTGAATCTTAAGAAGTTAGCGTTATTGCCGCTATAAAATAATTCGGGGTCAAATTGGAATCCGGCTTGCTCTATAGCCGGGCGAGCCGACGTCGGACAAACCTAGAGGGTAGCCAGCGACGGCTCGGAGTTTAGACCCAAGACCCGACGCTTGGAGGGGGGAGAGGACTTCCCCCTCATTTTATTTTAGGGGCATTTTACCCCCCCCCTCCCACCAATGATTCCCATGCAAGTCAAATCGTCTCCGCCACCATCTGGGTAGGTGCATCTCAAGATGAGTGACAGTCTCAGTCCCGAGGCATTGGACTGCCGGATCGCCGCCCGCATGGCGCAGCTTGAATCAAACAATGGGCGCCAATTGACGCTCGTCAAATATGCGACTTCAAGCCGGGAGGAGATCACGCCCCCAACCTCATTAAAGCTCAATTGCAGCGCAGGCATTAATTGACTGCATTTGGGCGGGTTGCTAAGATGGCAGGGAGAAGCATTCCGGAAGGAGCCAGACCGTGGACCGACAGCACCGTCATCAATTGAAGCAGGACGAATTCAAGGACACCCTGGTACAGGTGGAAGAATATTTTAAGAAGCACTACCAGGAAATCCTTAAAGTTTCGATCGTCGTGGTCGTCGTGTTGGGGCTCGCCGCCGGCCTGAAGTATTACACCGACCGCCAGGAGGCCGCCGCCAACGCCGATTTGGGCGATGCGCTGACGACCTTCCGGGCATACGTGGGCCAGGCTACGCCCGGGCAAACAGAACCCGGTGCGGCCACATACACGACCGCGCAGGAGAAATACAAAAAGGCTTTATCGGAATTCGATGCCATCTTGGATAAATACAAAATGTTTCCGCGGCCGAAGGCTGTAGCGATTGCCCGCTACCAGGCGGGGGTCTGCCAGTCGCTTCTGGACGACCATGCCGGGGCGATCCAAACCCTGACGGAAGCCAGCCAGGACCGCGACGCGGAAATTGCCGCCCTGGCGAAGTTTGCCCTCGCCGGGGAGCTGGCGAAGACCGGTAAGACGCCCGAGGCGGCAAAACTCTACCAGGAGTTGGCCGACCACCCCACGTTGACCGTGCCCAAGGCGAGCGCGCTGCTGGCCATGGCGGATGCTTATCGCGATTCGCAGCCCGCCAAGGCGCGGGAGATTTACGAACGCTTGGTAAAGGAATTTGCCACCGACGCCACGGTAGCTCAGGCTGTCAAGCAGCAGATGGCCACCTTGACACCCTAGTGTGGTGTCCCGTGTAAGCGTTGACAATGGATTGAACCCCCTCACCCGTCTCGCCTCGGCTGATGAGAACGCCTCAGCGAGCCACCCTCTCCCCCAAGGGGGCGAGGGCAAGAGAGTCAGCGCTCCCCTCGCCCACTTGGGGGAGAGGGGCTGGGGGTGAGGGGGTCCGTCCAATACTTTGTTGGCAAATATTAGGCGGGACACCACATTAGTGTCCGCCCCCTGAGTTCGTTGATGATTGGCGAACCCCCTCTCCCCGACCCCAACCAGGATCGGCTTCCCCCGAGCCGGTCGGCCGCGGTCGGCCTCGATCCATCCCATTTTCTCGAGGGGTACAGTTCATGCCCGAGATCGAGCGTGAAAAGCTCGAAGCCGATGTTCTGATCGTAGGCGCGGGGCCCGCCGGCCTCAGTTGCGCCCTGCGTCTTGCCCAGCTTCTCCAATCCCGCAATGAAAATGCTGCGCGCGGCCCGGAGCTCAAGGCGGAAAATATCTACGTCCTGGAAAAGGCCGGGGAAATTGGCGGGCACTCCCTTTCCGGCGCGGTTCTTGACCCCCGGGCGCTCCGCGAACTGATGCCCGATTTTGAACAGGAGGGCGCGCCTCTCGAATCTCCCGTCACCGGTGACTCCGTCTACTTCTTCACCAGGACCGGGCAATGGAAATTGCCCATCGATCCCCCCTTCCTTCGCAACCATGGTAACTACATCATCTCCATCAACAAGTTCGTGAAATGGATGGGCCAGCAGGCCGAGCGCGCGGACCTGAGTTTATTTGCGGGGTTTGCCGCGAGCGAGGTGCTTTACGACGGATCGCGGGTGATCGGCGTGCGCACCGACGACAAGGGTCTCGACCGTGCGGGCCGCCCCAAGCCCAACTTTGAGCCGGGCATGGAAATCCACGCCAAGGTCACGGTTTTTGCCGAAGGTCCCCGCGGGTCGCTCGCCAAGCCCTTGGTGGCAAAATTGGTGCTTGATCAGGGGCGAAATCCCCAGACCTATGCCCTGGGCGTGAAGGAACTCTGGGAAATTCCCGCCGGCCGCATTGCCCGCGGCCACGTCGTTCATACCGCGGGCTGGCCCCTCGACTCGCGGCAATTCGGGGGCGGCTTCGTCTATGCGCTATCGGAAACACTGCTTTCCGTGGGCCTCGTCGCGGGCCTTGACTATGAAGACCCGCGCTTCGATCCCCACAATGCCTTTCAGCAGTTCAAGACTCACCCCTGGCTCAGCAAGCTTCTGGACGGCGGCAAAATGCTTCGCTATGGCGCCAAGACCCTTCCCGAGGGCGGATACTTTTCCATTCCCACCACGGCGGCGGACGGCGCCTTGCTGATCGGCGATTCCGCCGGTTTCCTCAACTCGCAGCGCCTGAAGGGCATTCACCTCGCCATGAAGACCGGCATGCTCGCGGCGGAAACGATTTTCGAGGCCCTATGCAAAGAAGATTATTCCGCCGCCGCCCTGCACGGCTTTGAAGACCGCTGGCGCCAAAGCTGGGTGCACGAGGAGCTTTGGAAGGTGCGCAATTATCATCAGGGCTTCGAGCACGGCTTCTGGAGAGGCGTCGCGCACGGCGGATTGCAATTCCTTACCGGCGGCCGCGGCCTGCACGCTCGCTACCCGTCCGCGCCCGGCCACCTGCGCATGCAGCACCGCAAAGAATGGGAGGGGAAACCGCTTGCCAGAATCAAACCGAATGGCAAGCTCACCTTTGATAAGGTTTCGGACGTCTTCCACTCCGGCGCCGAGCACGAGGAGGATCAGCCCTGCCACTTAAGGATTTCCGACCTAGACATCTGCAACCATCGCTGTACGCAAGAGTACGGCAACCCCTGCCAATATTTCTGCCCCGCCGCGGTTTACGAAATGGAAGAAAATCCCGGCGGCTTGACCTCCCATCTGAAGATCAATGCCTCGAATTGCGTCCACTGCAAAACCTGCGACATCGCCGACCCCTACGGCATCATCACCTGGGTACCGCCCGAAGGCGGCGGCGGCCCCCATTTCGACGGGTTGTAGAATCTGGTAACGGGGTAGCACAGCGCGTTACAAAAGATTGACAACCCTGTGAATCCCCTCCTAGAATCTCAGAGACAATCGACCGCGTGGCGCGAAACCACGAACCTCACTGCCCAGGTATAATTATGTCGGCTCCTTCCCAGAAACCCACCGTTGCCGTCGTTACGGAAGAAGCTGCTTTGTGGCGCGATCTGGAAAGCTACCTGGGCAGCGAGTTCAACCTCCTGAATGCCCGCACCTGCGATGAGGCCTACGGGCTGCTGGAACAAAACTCCCCCGACGCTCTTATTCTCGACGTCGACTCCCACGGGGACAGCGTTAAAGCGGGCCTCGATTTGCTGGAAGCGCTTGGCAACAGCAACATTGACACCCTCGTCATCGTGATCAGCAATGATCTGAGAACCCAGACCGCCCTGCGCATGATGAGGGCCGGCGCCTACGACTACCTGATTACCCCGGTGAATCCCGCGGTTCTCAAGGTGGTGATCGGGCGGGCCGTGGAAAAGGTGCGCATCGAGCGCGAGAACCGCCTGCTGCGCCAGGAAATCACCCGCAAGGCGCAAGTGGGGGATCTGCTGGGTTCCACCGATGCCATGCGCGACCTCTTCGAGTCCATCAAGCGGGTGGCGCGCAGCGACGCCACGGTGGCCATCCGCGGGGAAAGCGGGTCAGGCAAGGAACTGGTGGCGCGGGCGATCCACGATCACAGCCCGCGCCGCGACCGGGCTTTCGTCAGCGTGAATTGCGCCGCCTTGCCCGAAACCTTGATGGAGTCGGAGCTTTTCGGGTATGAGAAAGGCGCCTTCACCGGCGCCACCGCCACCAAGGAAGGCCGCATCGAAGCGGCCCATCACGGCACCCTTTTTCTCGATGAGATTGGCACCCTCGGCCTCTCGCTGCAAAGCAAGTTGCTGCGCATCCTCGAGGACCAGACCCTGATGCGCCTGGGGGGCAAGAAGCCCATTCGTGTCGACTTCCGGCTGATCACCGCCACCAATGAAGACCTGGAGAAAGCCGTCCAGGAAGGCCGCTTCCGCGAAGACCTTTACTACCGCATCCACGTGGTGCCGCTCTTCGTCCCTCCCTTGCGGGAGCGCGCCGATGACATCCCCCTGCTCGTCGAGTATTTTGTGAACCTCCATTGCGTCACCAATCGCTTCCCTCCCAAACGCGTGGATGACGACGCCATGCAGGCGCTCAAGCACTATCCCTGGCCGGGAAATGTGCGTGAACTCGAAAACGTCATTCAGCGTGTGGTGGTGATGACGGAAGGCGATGTCATTACCCCTGGCAGCCTCCCCCGCGACATCCGGGAAGCAACGGGGCGCTCTGCCGACAAGAAGCTCCGCCTGCCATCTTCAGGGATAGATCTGGAGAAGGAAGTTGCCACCGTGGAGAAACAGTGGATCGAACTTGCCTTGTCGCAATCCCAGGGAGTTAAAGCCCACGCCGCCCGCTTGCTGGGTCTGAACACGGAGAAGATGAGGTATCTGTGCAGGAAATATAGCCTGTAAGGAGTTCTGGGCGTTAATTTTTAACGGTAAGCGTTAATTTTTAACGCTTCAAATCGTGGTTCCGGGGCCGCCCAGCCGCCCAGCCGATCAATCCAGTCTTGTATGTAATAGAAAGTAAAGCAGATGTAATTATGCTACAAATTGTCACTGTTTGGCTATGAGCATGCTCCTATACAGGCCATCGGGCGTAAGTAAATTCAAAATTTGAGTCGGAGGCGAATCACCATGGCAAAGAAAGAAACGAAGACCACGAAGAAAACCTTGAAGGGCAGCAGCAAGCTGGCCAACACCAAACTGATGTTCGGCGTGAAGCCCCCCACTTCCTAATTCCGGGATACGGGGCTGTGATCAACAGGAAGTTGAGCCCCCCAAGCTGAAGATCCAGCAGAAGCAATAAGCTGAGTGGCTGGGATTGATTAAGTTCTGCATACCCAAGCGTTGGCTCGCACGTTATTGGGTCGTCTCTGAGGAAGCTTCATGTCCCTTCCAGGGTGTGCGGCTTCCTCTGAGCTTTTTTTAGGGCCGCAATAAATTCTAAATTTGAGACGGAGGAAAATACCATGGAAAAGAAAGATGTGAAGATCGCGACCAAGACCCCCAAGAAGGTTTTGAAGGGTAGCACCAAGCTGGGCGACACCAAGCTCATGTTCTCTATCGGCCCCCGCTAGTTTCGGAAGCTGGGCTTGAGGAAATTGTGTAGCGGGTCGGAGCCGAGGTTCCGGCTCCCGGAGGGGCTTTAAACGCCTGAATCGCAGGGCTGGAATGGCCCCCTTCGCAGGATTTGCAGTAGCCAGGCTGGTTAGGTTCGACCCCCTTCAGGATTCATCCCCCCTAACTTTGAGCTTTACGTAGTGATGCAGGGATTCTACCGGCCAGAGTGTGACCACGGCGGCGGCGCCCGGCCAGTCAGCAATGCCCCTCAGGGCTGACGGGGCGCTGTCTGCCAATCTGCCAAAAACCCACCGATTCCCGCATAGGTTTTGCAGGGGCGGTTCGCGAACCGCCCCTGCGATTGCATTCTGCCGAATGCGATGACCGATGCCTTCACGGTGCGGCAAGGCAGGAAACCCTATGCACTCTTTTTTCGTGCCAGATACATTGTCCGCAGGCCGCCAGGAACTTTTTTCGGGCTCGGTGGGGAGTCCAAGTCGGTGAATTCCAGGACCTGCCGGAGTTGAAGCCCCGCCCGGCCAAGATCACGGACGATCTCTCCATGTGGCCAATGGATTTCTTCCACCCGTTCGCAGCGCCGTTCCCAGAGTCCTCCGGCCCGGCGAACAAAGAAGGTTACCTCAATCCAGCCTTTACCGCGGCTTCGGTCATAGCCGCCGCGTTGAGCCGCAAAGGTCTTCCCTTGCTGGTCCTCGCCGACAAAATCCCGTGACCATTTCTCTTCGTACAGCTTCCGCTGGTGGAGGTCGAAATAGAAGTAGCCGCCCGGCCGCAAGGCGCCCGCTACGGCGCGAAACGTTCGGGCAAGATCGGCTCGACGCGGCAAATGATTAATGACTCCCCATTCGGAGGTGATCAGGTCAACCTGGACCGGCAAACGAAACGTTCGCATATCGGCTTGTCGAACCCGCACGTCGAGACCTTCGGCGCGAGCCTTGCGGCGTGTGACCTGACACATCACGGGTGAGAAATCCAGCGCGAAAACCTCCAGGCCGAGGCGCGCGTATTCAATGGCGGTTGTTCCCGTGCCGCACCCGAGTTCGCAAACTTGCCGCGTGTGCGCAAGGAGTGGTTTCAGCAGCCGGCGGCGGGCGGCCTGCCACGCCCGGGTATGTTCTCCCCAGAGATCGTCATAGAACTGGCCGATCACACCGTACGATGGTGATGAGTACGACTTTCCAGGTTTCGTTTGCACGCTTGGCAATTGCCCTCCGTGGGCCCAAGATTGAGCTCTGCGCCCCCTACCAAATGAGCGAGTGAATCCAACGATAACTCGCTCGCCCGAACCGCCAGGCCATGGGGTAACGATTTCCATAAATTTTTGCCGTTCCGGTCATCCCCTCCCGCAGCAAACCATCCGGGTTGGGGAATTCCAGATCCACCTCGAAGAAATTGGCCAACTCCTGTCCTTTACGCTCCAGCTTATCGGGCGCAGTGATCGGACGGTTGGCGGATGCGGCGGGCATAATCTGCCGGACCTGGCCGGTAAAGGTTCGGAACGGAAAGCTTTGGACGTTGAGGTCAGCCCGAGCACCCGTCTGCACATTCTCCAGATCGCGGTCGCGGACGAGTACGCGCGCCCGCATCACCCGGCGATCCACAAAAACCGTGAGTTGATCCCCTTCCTGCAAGTAGCTCCCCGCGCGCTGTTCCACCAGCGGCGTGGCGACGACACCCGCAAAGGGGGCCCGCAGCGTCAACTGGCCAAGCTTCTCCTCAGCCTGTTTCTGGTCAAATTCCAGGCGTTGTTCCTGCTGGGTGTAAAGTGCGGTCTGGCCGGAATCGAAGCGGCTTTCCGCCGCCCTCATGGCCGCTGCCGCCTGCCGTAATTGGCAGCCCAGAACTTTACTTTGAGTTTCCAGATCCGGGTTGTGGAGAACCGCAATCAGTCCGCCCGCGGGGAGCGCCGAACCCTCCCGAACCTCCACTTGGGCAATGACGCCCGGAACCGCCGCGCGAATTTCGGCGCGCCTGCCCGGCTCCAACTGGAAATCGGACTCCACCTTGACCGCCGTCGGCGGAACAATGAGGAGCAGGAAAAACGCCACGCCCAATCCCTGCTGCCACCACTTCATTCTCCAGGCCTGGAATTTCACTTTCGCTCCCTCCCAGTATCGCCACGCGGAAGACCCCCATTGCTTCAACTGCTTGCGCAGGAACAGGTAAATCATCCCGGCGGTGGCGAGGTACCCCAAATTTCCCAAATGGCTCGTGAACACGTTGTTCACGAAAAAGACGAAGAAGTAAAGCATGAGGCCGCTATAGATTCCTGCGGCCGTGCTGTAGGTCATGAAAATTCGCTGTTCACGCCGGCTGATGGGCGGGACTTCCACCGCTTGCTGGAGCACATATCGCCTGAACCATGAATTCATGTAAGCAAAGGAGCGTTCGCGAAGGTTGTCAACTTGCAGGTATTGGCCCAGCACGTAATAGCCGTCAAGTTTCATGAGCGGGTCCAACTGCAGAAAGGCCGGGATGCCGCTCATCAGCGCCAGCTTGTAGGCGAGATTCCCAATGGCCGACCCGGGCGGGGAAAGATGCCAGAGGAAGATGGAGAAGGCGCACTGCAAAAGAGTGATCCAAATCCCGGCGATGATGGTCCAGATTCGCTTGTTGACGCTGTCGAACAAGTGCATATCGGTGCAATCGGTATAGAAGGACGGGGCGAAATACATCAGCATGAAACCCATGTGGTGGACTTCGCCCCCGTAATGCTTGCAGGCCAGCCCATGGGCAAACTCGTGCGGCCCCACCACCAAGAACAGAAGGAACCACATCAGCAGGAGGTCGCCCGCGCCTTTATTGGAAAAGCTGTAGAGGGCTTCCGATTCCGTGCGAAACCGCGCGAAGTCATCTTGCACAATGATCGCGGCAAGAATAAAAATTCCCAGCGTGGCGATAAAGAATTGTTTGGTAAACATCCACCCGAGATAGCGATCCAGGCGGGTCAGGATTTCATCGGGATCGAAGGCCGAAAAATAGATATAGAGAAGGCTGGCGCTATTGACGCGCTCCCGGCGTTCATCCCGGATCTTTTCCAGGATGCACAGATTTTTCTCTGCCGGACTTCGCTCCCAGGTGTTCTCGTCAATGCCGGCCAGGAATTCCGTGACCTCTTCCGCGGAGAGTGAAACATCGGCATTTTTTTCGTTCAACTCCGCGGCGATCTCCGCGGGCGTGCGGGTTCCGTCACAAAGGGCCAGCACCTCCCAGTCGAATTCGCCAATGCGGTTGAAAGAATCGGTCCCCGGAATCTTGATAACGTAGCTGACTTCGCCGGCAAACGTCTGCTTGCTGACCTTCAGGTCAGAGCGGAGCTTGGGACGTTGCAGCCCCCGGGCGAGAACGCCGCTGAGGCGGATACTAGTGGGTCCAAACTGCATTGCGCCTCAAATCATCGAGCCATGGGTTGATTATTCGCCGGCCAAAGTACCTTCACTGCCATGCCGGGGCGAAGCGCGCCCAGGTCCGGCCCCGTCAACCGCGCCGTCACATCATAGCTCATGCTGGCAGGGTCGATCGTCGGGCTGAGCAGTTTCACCTCGGCCGCGTATTCCCGCGCGTTATCCCCCACGGCAACCACGCGCAGCCGGTCTCCAATTTGGGGAGCCTTGCCGGCGGATTCCGGCACCAGGAACCTGACCTCGAGCGGCAAGAGCTGGCTCACGCGGAAACACGGGTCGTTCTTCACCACATTCTGGCCCGCGCGAATCGAGCGCTGGGTGATATAACCTTCGAAAGGCGCGAGGAGGCGGGTCTTTTCCAGCTCGACTTCGAGTTCCTGAATTTCCGCTTCTTTCTGTTTGACGGTGGCCGTGAAACTGTCCACGTCGTAGTGGGCGCCCTTGGAAAGGAACTCGGCCTCCTCTTCCGCCGCTTGGCTGCTCAGTCCGAATTTGCGCAATTCCAACTGCCGGCGGTAGGCAGCGTCCTTGGCCTTGGTCTCGGCTTCCTGGTATTTCAGATTGTTCCGGGCAATCTCCAAATCGTCGTGGGCGTGCTCCAGCCGGGCTTGAATTTCGCGGTCGTCGAGGCGTGCCAGGACCTGCCCCTGCTTGACCCAGCTATCCTGGTCAACGTCGAGTTCGGTCACAATGCCGTCCATCTGGGCCAGCAATTGCACCGAATGTTCAACCGAAAGCACGCTCAGGATTTCGAGCGTAGCGGCGCGGGGCGGAACGGGTGCGGCGAGGGGAGCGGCCTTGGCGGGCGGCGCGGGGACCGCCGGGGCGGGAGTCGCCTCCGCGGGTTTTGGTCCGTCACTGTTCGAACAGTTCGTCGCGCCCAGCAGCGCGATCATCGCCAAACCCAACACCAGGATTTTAGATCGCATGAATCCGGCCTCTCTGTCCTTCACGGAAGCAACGACCACACTTTGCGCCACGCCCAACTTGTGGGCGAGCGAAACATGACAAACCCCACGGGATACCAGCCGCTCTGGAACCATCCCCCCGCCGCGGTAATCTTGGCTTGTCCGGCCATGCCCGGGCGGGCCGCCCGTCGGGGGTTGGGAAAAACCGCGCGGGTGACGAAAAACTGTTCTTCCTCCGCGGTGATGGTCTGGGGGGAGACCCGCTCCACCTGACCCTCCACGGTTCGGGTGGGCAAGGCATTGAGCTTGAGCGCCACCTGGGCATGGGGCTGAACCCACCGCACATCGGTTTCCGGCACATTCATCTCCACGGCCATGCGGTCCTCGTCCACCACCTCACAAAAAGGGTCGCCCACTTTCAGGAGTTGGCCGGTCTTTTCCTCCACCCGGGGGGTTACGACGACGCCGGCTATGGGCGAGCGAATCTGCGCCTTGTCCACCTTTTCGCGATAGAGATCCGCCTCCGCCTTGTGCAGATCCATGCTCAGTTGGGCTTGGCTGACCGCGGGCCAATCGCGGCGAGCCTGCGCATCCTCAAGCTGGCGCCGGGCCAGGCTCAAATTGGAAAGGGCATCTTCGAGCAGCTTGCGGTTATCCGAATCCCCCAGGGAGGCCAGCACATCGCCGGCCTGAACGGTCTGGCCCTCCCGCACCGGTACGCTCTCCACCACGCCGCTTACTTCGGAGCTCACCACGCGCTTTTCCGCGGGGACCACCGTGGCGTTGGTCTGGATGCGGAATTTCCAGGGAACGATCACCAGCAGACCGATCACGATCACGGCCTTCCACGAAAGCTCCAACCAGCGTCCGTGAGTTACTTCCCCCAGCTTTTGCTTGCTCTTGATAAAGGGGCGCAAAAAGCTGGCTAAGGGCACCTCCTGGTAGAGGCGCGCGTTGCGGACGGCCACCGTGGTTTGACTGGCCAGGATGCCCATGATTTCCAAACTGCTGGGGGTCAGGAAATCCGCCTGCTCGCTGAGCAGCGCCAGCACGCCCACGCACCCCTGGTCATCGCGCAGGGGAATGGCATAGAAGCCGCCGTAGCCGTGCTCATCCATGAACTCGGTTAAGGCTGCGACTTCGCCGTCGGGTGACGTGGCCCAGCCTTCCCCCTGGCGGTCGGCTGAAACGGCGCCCTCCTGCCCCGCCACCCATTCCATGACTTTTCGCAATTGTTCCATCTTGGGGGTCTTGGGAACTTCCGCTTCTCCCGACACCGCTCCCAGAACGAATTGGTTGCGATCAAAAATTCCAATGGCGCAAAGATCGAAGGTCACCACGGTGGCCGCCTGATGCACCACCGTGGTGAGCACGTGATCGAGGTTGAGGGTGGAAGTGAGTTCCTTGCTGGTCGCGAGCAGGGCGTTCAAGTCGTTGGCGCGCCGCTCGGCGTTGAACAGGTTGGCATTGGTGAGGGCAATGGAAGCCTGTTCGCACATGCTGGTAAGGAAAAAAAGGTCGTCATCGTTGAAGGCGCCGCCGTCGGCCTTATTGACGACCTCCACAACGCCGGTGACCGTTTCCTCCTTGACGACCGGCGCGCACATCAGTGTCTGCAGGTCAAAATCCCCGCCTGCCTGCCGCCGCTCCTCGAGTTGTGGCTCCGCTTCCGCGCTTTCCACCAGGCGCGCCGCGCCCAGATTTACAACCTGCCCCAGGATTCCTTCCCCCACGGGAATGCGCGCGCCGTGGTCGAAGCTGGGGTCCTCGCCCGCTTGCTGTGCGAACTTCAGTTCCCGGGTGTCGGATTCGACCAGCCAGATGTTGCACGCCCCCGCTCCCAGGATGTCGCGAATCTTTTCCGCCATGATGGGGAGCAATTCGGAAAGCTCCAGGGTGGAGCTGAACACCCGGCTGATGTCATAAAGGGCGGTCAGGCGTTCCACGGTCGACATGCTGGAGGAACGCTCTTCATCGAGGGAACTGAGGAAGTTGAGCGCTCCTCCCGTGATGCGGCACGCCTCCTCGACATAGGCAGCGTCATCGGGAGAGAACTCCCCTTGCGGGCTGTTCAGAATTTCCACCACCCCGACGGGGCCGAGGCGGGTTCTAATCGGCGCGTACAGGGCGGTGCTCACCCGCTCGCGGTCGTTTTCCCCCAAATGGGTGAGCGCTTCGGGGTCGATCTCTCCTTCTCCGAATCGTCGAGGCCGCTCGGCTTCCAATTGATCATACAAAAAGCCTTCGGTCGCGGCTTCGGAGGAAGGACGAAACGGCGAGCCCGGCTGAAACCACGAATCCGCACAGGTCAATCCCTCCCCGCCGCGCGCGCGCTTCCACACGAGCACCGCCTGCGCCCCCAGGGTTGATCCCAGATGGTGTACGAAAATCTTATAAACGGCGCTGTACTCAAGAGCGCCCTGATAAACGCTGGCGAGAGCGAGCAAATCTGACAACTGCGGCATGCCGTTCCCCGGGGAGTGATTTGGATTAATTACGCGGGCTGTTCCCCCAACCTCTTCTTCATGTGCAGACGGTTTTTCCCCTCGCGCCGCTCGTAGGCAAGGTTATCCATGATTTGCCGAACCAGGTGGATGCCCAGGCCCCCAATGCGCCTCTCCTCGATGGGTTTGTTGATATCGGGAATGGGAGAATCAAGCGGATTGAACGGCACGCCATCGTCCACGACTTCGATGATCAGCTCATCCCCCTGGCACGAGAGGCTGACATCGATGACGTGCTCATGATCGTCCTTCAATCCGTGGCGAATGACGTTGCTCACCAGTTCGTCGAGCACCAAATCGATCTGGAATTCAACTTCCTCGGGAAGCGCCTGCGCGTGGCACCAGGAGGCAATCTCGTGGCTCATCCGGGCAATTTCGCCAAGGTCGTTCTTTATGTATAACGAAAGGCGTTCGCTCATCAAAGCTCCACAACGTGTCGTCCCCCCTCGGAATTTGCCGGGTCCTTTGCCGATGGGCTGATCCACGCTCCTGCCTTGTCCAAACACACCTGCTGGCCATTCATGATTTGATTCGCCGCCCAAGTTGGTCGCGCGGTTCTACGGCAAACATACCAGATTCTACATCAAGCGGCGTACGAAAATAAATTCGAGGTGGCCCGCCCTCCAGCCGCCACGGTCTCCCCCACGGGGAGAAAGGGGGTAAAATCAAAACATCCCGGCACGATTAGAAATCCCGGTAGAATACCAGGTCGCCTGGCTGGCGGGCGTGGCAAGGCACGATTCTGAGGCTTCAGGGCATGGATCCCACACCTTCCGAACGAGCGCTTCTGGTGTATGACGGCGATTGCAGCTTCTGCCGCCTTTGGATCGACCGTTGGCGCACCCTTACCGGCGACCGGGTTCGCTATGCGCCCTTCCAGGAGGTGGCGGGGCAGTTCCCGGACATTCCCCGCGAGTCCTTTGCCCGTGCGGTGCAGTTGATCCTTCCCGGCGGGGAGGTCTTCAGTGCGGCGCAGGCGGTGTTTCGCTCACTCGCCTTCGTCCCCGGATATGCCTGGATGCTTTGGCTTTACCAGCGCCTTCCCGGCGCTGCACCCGTTGCTGAATTCTTTTACCGGCAGGTGGCGGGCCACAGGAATTTGCTTTACCGCCTCACGCGGCTTTTCTGGGGGAGGCATTTCGAGCGGCCCGCCTTCTCCCTCGCCTCCTGGCTGTTTCTGCGCCTGCTCGGTATGGTCTATTTCTTTGCATTCCTTTCTCTAGTCATCCAGATCCTTGGCTTGGTGGGGAAAAACGGCATCCTGCCGGCCACCGACTTTCTCGCCATGCTGGAGGCCCGCGTGGGTCCGGAGCGCTACTGGTTTTTCCCCACGCTCGCCTGGCTGAGCGCGAGCGACACGGCACTGCGTTTGATGAGTGCCGGCGGCGTGATCGCCTCTCTCCTGCTGATCTTCGACATTGCCCCTCTCCTGGTGCTGCCGGTTTTGTGGATACTGTACCTTTCTTTGGTCACGGTGGGACAGGATTTCCTGGCCTTTCAATGGGACAACCTGCTGCTGGAGGCCGGCTTTCTGGCCATACTCCTTGCTCCCTGGCATCTCTGGCCGCGCTGGCTGCCCCAAGCCCCTGTGCCCAAGGCCCCGCGGTGGCTGCTGTGCTTCCTGCTCTTTCGGCTGATGTTTTCCTCCGGAGTGGTCAAGCTCTCGAGCGGCGATCCCACCTGGCGGAACCTGACAGCGCTTACCTACCACTTCTACACGCAGCCGCTGCCCACACCCCTCGCCTGGTACGTTCACCTTGCTCCGGCCTGGGTTCATCAAGGCTCGGCGGCGATCATGTTTCTCATTGAGCTCGCCGTTCCCTTTCTGATTTTCGCGCCGCGCCTTTGGCGATTCGTGGGGGGAGGCTTTTTGATTATTTTTCAGATCCTGATTGCGCTGACCGGAAACTATGCCTTTTTCAACCTGCTGACCATCGCCCTATGCGTTCTGCTCTATGATGATGCTTTCCTGGCCCGCTTTTTTCCCCGCGCCCTGGCGGAGCGCCTGCGCAGCGCGCCTTCCCGCCCCCGGCGCTCTTCACTTCGCCGCTGGGTGACGGCTCCGGTGGCGCTGATTATTTTGGGGTGCGGGCTGCTTCAGCTTGCCGATCTGTTCGCCGTGGAGTGGTTGCCGCCTGCGGCGTTCCAACTGCTTTCCGACCTTGAACCGGTGCGTATCGTCAATGGCTACGGCCTATTTGCCGTCATGACCACTTCGCGCCCGGAAATCATCATCGAAGGCAGCAACGATGGCCAAACGTGGCTTCCCTACGAATTCAAATTCAAAGCCGGGGACCCGCGCCGCGCACCGCGCTGGGTGGAACCATTCCAGCCGCGCCTGGATTGGCAAATGTGGTTCGCGGCGCTGGGCGATTATCGCAGTTCACCCTGGTTCAGCCAGCTCATGCTGCGGCTGCTGCAAGGGTCGCCCCCCGTCCTCGGCCTGCTGGCGAGAAACCCCTTTCCGCAGGCGCCTCCGATTTACATTCGCGCCCTGATCTATGACTATCATTTCACGACCTGGGCGGAACGCCGGGCGCAAGGCACGTGGTGGGATCGCCGATTGATGGGAGATTATTTCCCGGCCGTAAGCCTGAAGCGAGGCGCGGAAGCTGAGGCCCCCTGAATTTGCACGGCGCCAGTATCCGCAAACCTCCATAGCCTCCCTTGAATCCTCCCTTGAATCCTCTGCCGGACTTTGCCCCCTGTGTTATACTGCGCTTGGTAATAAACTGATTATGACCCGAACGGCTGAAGCCAAGCAGCATCTCCGCGAAATTTGTCGCATCGCCGCGCGTGTCTTCTACGCAAAGAGCTACGACGGCGCTTCGATGCAGGACATCGCGCAAGCCGTCGGCCTCACCAAGGCGGGTCTCTATCATCACGTGGGCAGCAAGGACCGGCTGCTGTATGAAATCCAGAATTACGGAATGGACATCCTGGATGAGACCGTGCTTGCCCCCATCAAGGACATCTCTGACCCTCGCGAGAAGCTTCGCCAAACCATCATGGGCCACATCGACCTGATCGTACGCGCTCGCGACCAGGAGATCACCGTCATTCTGCACGAAAATCGGTCGCTCAGCGGCCCCTTGCGCAAGAAACTCAACACCCGAAAACGCGGTTATATCGAATACCTTGTCGATCTGATCGCCCGCGTGCAGGAACAGAGCGCCCGGCCACCCCAAATCTCCCCCCGGCTGGCGGCTTTTGCCCTGCTGGGAATGATCAATTGGCTCTACCAGTGGTATAGCCCCGTAGGGCCGGTCAAGCAGGAAGACCTCGGCCAATACTACACCGAGTTTTTCTTTCGCGGTCTTCTGGGAACAACCTAGGCCCGATTGCCCGTTTGCGGGTTGAATCAATATTCTCGCCCCGGTCTCCTGACTCCTGCTTCCTCTTGTGATAGCATCCTTCCTCCATCTTCATTCAGGGAGAAAGAACATAATCATGCCGAAATCATTGGTTGCCTTCCAGGGTGAAAGAGGCTCGTTTAGCGAGGAAGCCGCGTACAAGCTTCTGGGCCGGGGAATCCGCGTGCTGCCTTGCGAGACTTTTACCGCCATCTTTGAAAGCGTCACCGGCGGACGGGCGAATTACTGCCTCGTGCCGATTGAGAACACGCTGGCAGGTTCCGTCTACGAGAACTTCGACCTATTGCTGGCCAACAATCTGCACATCGTGAGCGAGGTGAGCCTGCGCATTGTTCACAATCTCATCGCGATGCCGGGCACCGCGCGCAAGGGCGTTCGCCAGGTCTATTCCCATCCTGTGGCGCTCGCCCAGTGCGGCCGCTTTTTCGCGAGGAACCCCAAGGTGGAGCGGATCACTTTCTACGACACGGCGGGATCCGTCAAAATGCTGGCGGAGCGCCGCCCGCCGGGTGCGGCCGCCATCGCCAGCCGCATTGCTGCGGAGGTCTACCACGCCCGCATCCTGGCGGCGCATCTGGAGGATCACCGCGAAAATTACACGCGCTTCTTTCTGCTTTCCAATACCGCGCGGGTTTCCCGCAAGGCCAACAAGGTTTCCATTGTCTTTTCCACGCGCAACCTGCCGGGCGCCCTTTACAAGTGTCTGAGTGTTTTCGCCCTGCGCGACATTGACTTGACCAAAATGGAATCGCGGCCCTTGCGCGGCCGCCCGTGGGAATACTTCTTCTATCTCGATTTTATCGGGAACGTGAAGGAGGATCGTTGCAAGAAGGCCCTGGCGCACTTGAGCGAAGTCACCAACTTCCTGCGCGTCCTGGGATGCTACGAGAGTGCGAAAAGATAAGAGATGCCGGCAGCAGCCAGCATTCGGCTGCCGGGTCGCTCCATCCCCAACCCTTATTTCAGCCCCAAATGCCGGGCCATCAAGGCGTCGCGCCAACGGTCGGGCAGGGCCCGGCCGAAACTGATTTCGAATCCGGAATGGGCGCCGACCACGTAGCGGGTTCGCGGCCAGCGGGCAGTAAGCGCGTGAACGACTGCTTTCACCACCACCCCGGTAGGGACCGCTTTGGAGGACTCCCGCCGGGTGGCGTCCTCGAAGGCGCCGAGCGACGGACCGTACAACTGAAGGGCCTCGGGGGGAAGTTGCCCCCCCAGTTCCTGCGCGGCGGCCAGCGACTTTTCGATGATGGGTGTCTGAACGTATCCCGGCTCAATAATTGCGACATGAATTTTCCAGGGCCGAAGCTCCATGCGCAGCGAGTCCCTCAAAGCTTCCAGCGCAAACTTCGAAGCCGAATAAGCGCCGGTAAACGGGCTGGAAATCAGGCCGCTTACTGAACCGATATTCACAATGCGGCCGCTCCCCTTACGCAGGCTGGGGAGGAAGGCCTGGGTGACGGCGATCTGGCCAATCACGTTCACCTCCAACTGGCGGCGAAGGGCATCGAGCGGAAGAAACTCCAGCATGCCACCAACGACGATGCCGGCATTGTTGATCAGTCCGGCCAATGGACCGCCTCCCAACGACTCGATGACGTCGCGGGCGGCCTGCCCAACTTCCATCTCGTCGCTGATGTCCAGGCGGATCGGAACCAGCCGCTCTGAAGCGCGGCGCCGCAGCGAGTCACTGTCGGCGGCTTTGCGAATGCCGGGGAAGACGCGATATCCGAGTTGATCGAGGTGCAAGGCGCACGCCTCACCAATTCCCGTCGATGCTCCGGTAATAACCACCGCACCCTTGTCTGCCATCGGCACTCCTTTCGCGCGGGATTATAATATCAGCGGGCGCGCGCCCCATGCTTTGAAGATTCGCTCTTGTCCACGCCGCAACGGAGCCGGGATGGAGGTTTAGGTACCAACCCTTCAAGGGTGGAGACCCCAATGAGGAAGAAAGACGGGGAGGGGGAATTTCACTCCAGGGCAGCAAGCAACAAGCTGGCCTTGCGAGCCAGGTTCAGGGCGCGCGGAAGATCGCCGGTCGTCATGGCGTGCGTGGCTTGGGCATAGAACGTGCGCGCATCATCAAGCGTTTTCTGGTCGTTGGCGGAAAGGTGAGCGCCTTTCAACTGCGCCAAGCGCCGGAGTATTTCCTCCTCCAAATCCTGGAATTGGCGCCGGAGTTCGCTCTCCTGGGCAGAACTCTGGCGCGGCTCGAGGGCAGGAACTTCCGCGGGAGGGGTCTCCGGATTTTCCGTTGTGGGGCTTTCGTCGGGCTCGACGGGCGTTTCGGGGCGCGCCGCGCGCCTCGGCCGGCGTGGGGCGGCAGGTTCAGGCGTTGGAGGCGGTGGTGTCTCTTCGGGTTCAGGCGGAGGTGGTGGTTCCTCGATCACCATCACCTGCGGTGGCGTCGAGGGTTGCACTGCCGCCGGGGGCTGCGCCGGAACGTAGACAACTACATTTTGGGATCCTTGGCGCCTGGGACAGCCGCCAATCCAGAGCAACAAAGCGCAAAGCGATGAAAGAGACCCGCGCCGCAGCATCCCTACAATTCTATCATTACCCCACGATCAAGACGAATCCCCCTTTGGGCCCTGGAAGTAAACCTTACCCAGCCCCCTGGAAGGCCAGTGAAGTCCCTCCCCTTGGGTTCTCGATCTTCGCGATATGACGACACGCGAGTTCTGACGCGGAGCGAGTCTGGAAGCAAAGCATTCGCCCCGTTCGCGTTCATTTCCAGTACTCGGCGCCGGGCAGGCTGCCGTCCATGAGATAACCTCCGTCGATCGCCAGGATTTGCCCTGTGATGTAACGCGCCCTTTCGGAAGCGAGAAAGACCACGCCATCGGCGATCCACGAGGCTTCGGCAATTTCCTTAAGCGGAATACGCATGAAAAGCGCCTTCTTAACCATTTCGGAGTACATGGGAAGCGTGAGCTCGGTATAAGTGGCGCCGGGCCGCACACAGTTAACCGTTATTTTGTGGGGCGCCACCTCTGTGGCCAGCGTGCGCGAGAACGCTTCCATTCCACCCTTGGCGGCGGTGTAGGCGCTGGCAGAGGGTTCAGAAAGCTCCGCGTGAATGGAAGAGATGTTCACGATGCGCCCCCCACGCCCCTGCTTAATCATCTGCCGGGCGGCGGCCTGCGAACAGAGAAAACAACTGGTGAGATTGTTGGTTAGAATCTTGCTCCATTGCGGCTCCGTCATGTCCACCGCAAACGCCTGAAGAATAATTCCTGCGTTGTTGACCAGAATATCCAGGCTGCCCCATTCCTTCACGACGGCGGCCATTATGCGTTCCACATCGGAAGCGGAGGAGACATCGGCGGCGATCGCGAGGGCTTTTGCGCCCTGGCCGCTGATTTCATGCGCGACGCCTTCGGCCCGATCTTTGTAAAGGTCGGCCACAACCACCTGCGCTTCTTCTTTCGCGAGCGCGAAACAGATGGCTTTTCCAATCCCTGACCCACCACCCGTCACGATTGCCGTCTTACCAGCCAAACCCAGGTCCATTGTGAAGCCTCCTTTGATGAGTATTGGAATTTTGAAGCACCATCAATCTGTGGTCTGTCGCCTCAGCGTGCGATGGAGGCTGGAATTACGGATCACGTTTGGACAATCCAAGAGTTGATCTCCAACGGTTAAGCCTTCCGGTATATTTGCCCTCTGGGTCCGATATCGGCGACTTCCAAAACTTTGTCATCTACTTGGAATAGAATCCTGTATCCACCAACGCGAGAGCTTCTCTTTGTACTCGAAACGAGGGGGTACGACAGCCGAGGGTTGAATGGATCATCGGCAATTTCTTTAAGCTTTTCAACGATCCTAACCCTAGTTGGCTTATCTAAGGATTGCAGGTATTTGTACGGTGTTCCAGTGATCTTGACTTGAAGTGCCACGTATTAAACTTCGCTCACATCAAAGATTTCTCCGCGCGCTTTTTCTCTCTTTGCGCGATTGTATATTGAATCGATGACCTCTGGATGTAGGCTCAGCTCAAACAACTCGATCAACTCCAAGACCTCGTCATTGTATCTGTTTATATTATGAATATGGCCGGCAAAAAGGGAGTTGTTTGTCAGTCGTGCAATTTTGCACGATTGGTGAAATCTATCAAGAATAGCGTGCAACTTCTGCAAACCTTGGACTGCTTCCGCTATGCGCTCGGGCCTTGAATCGATATCCTTCGGCACACCCTTCTTCATTACGGCGTGGATGTCCTTGAAGAATTTCTCTAGTACGGAATCCAATCGACGGAAATGGTAAACAAGGCGGATGGCTGCAGCTCGGCTTTTCACGAGAGCGGACAAGCGGTAGGCCAAAGAGATTGCGCCGTACAGATCGGCATACCAATACTCTGCCGAAATGTTCCCTATGACTGCAATGCCCGATCCCACGCTTATTTACCTCTGCCTAGGTTTGATGCGCTAGATTATACGGAAGGTTCGGAAGAGTCAATAGTACCTCGTTCTTGCCGCCATGCTACTAAGACCGCAATAGATTGCCAGCACCGCACAAATATCACACCACCGAGCGTTGGACGGTTGTGACGGCGAGTTGCATCACCCGCACAGCTAGGGCCGGCATAAAGGCTCACCTGGTCCAATTGGCAGGTTTCCCGTCAAGCACGTTACGGCGCTTGCCTTTTCCCGGCGCGTAAAGTAGGATGGCGGGAACTTCAGGTCATCCTTATGTCATCGGACGCTTCGACCAAGATAGATGTGTGGCTGACAATAGGTTTTGGTGCGGGACTGTGCTATTTTTTCCAGGGCTTTCGCACATTCCGCGAATACCGGGTGTTGATGGACACTCCCGAAGTCCCGATTCGCAGTGTGGCGATGGGCCTGGTGGACATCCACGGCAAGGCTACGGGTGTCCCCCCCATTCCCAGTCCTGTTACCCAAACCCCCTGCTATTTCTACAGCGTGGATATCGAGCACTGGGTTACGGATAAGAACGGCGGTCACTGGAGCCACCTGGTCACCGATGCCGACGGACCGAGATTCTATGTGGCGGACACGACCGGCAAAGTGCTGGTGGACGCGCACAAGGCGGAATTCGATTTGGTCCAGACCGGCAGAATGGAAACATCGGGGGAAAGCCTTGGATCAGGCGCGGGGCTCACCCTCCTGGGTCTTGGCAAGTCCCCAACGGCTGCGGGCAGCTACCCGGACCTTGGGTCCTACGTTGCCGACGCGATCACTCGCCACAAAGGCGCCGGCATCTTTGGGTCGCATGGGGGCGCGCGGGGGCGCTACCGGTTGACCGAATCGTTGGTCATCCCCGAGCACTGGTACGACATCACCGGAACCTGCGTGGAGAATCCCAATGCCCAGGACGAGTACGACCGCAACCTGATCGTGAAGGGGACGAACGAGCCAACCTTCCTGATTACCTGGCGAAGTGAGAAGGAAATCAGGCAGACGCTTCGCAATCGCGCAGCTCAGCGTATTTTCGGCGGGGCTATTCTGGCCGTGGTCTGCCTGGGCCTCTTCCTGGCAAAACACGGCTGGTTGTTCTAAAGCCAAAGGAGAAAGCAAACGATGGGTATTGTCATCTTGGTGGGACTGGTCGTGATCCTCTTCGTGGTGGGGATCTTCGCTTACCTCATCACCATTTACAACAGCCTGGTGCGCTTGAAAAACGACATCGACAAGGCCTGGGCGAACATCGATGTCCTGCTCAAGCAACGGCACGACGAGCTGCCCAAATTGATTGAAACCTGCAAGGGCTACATGCAGTATGAACAGAAGACCTTTCAGCTTATCACCGAGGCCCGCACGGCCTTTATGAAGGCCGGAACAGTGGGAGAAAAAGCCCAGGCCGATAACATGATTTCCGGCGCGCTCAAGAGCCTGTTCGCCGTGTCGGAGAACTATCCCGACCTGAAGGCCAACAACAATTTCATGCAACTCCAGAAACGCATCTCGGAGCTGGAAGAAAAGATTGCCGACCGGCGCGAGTTCTTCAACGATGACGTCAACACTTACAACATTCGCATCCAGCAGTTGCCCGATGTCTTCATCGCCGGCCTGATGCACTTGCAGCATCGCGACATGTTCAAAGTCACCGAGGAAGACCGCCAGGATGTCGATGTGAAAATGACGTAAGCAAAGGAGGTGGAGATGGTAATTGCCATGGTGCTGATCGCCATATTCGGGGTCATAGCCCTCGTGGTTATCGGCCTGATCGTCTACCTGGTGGGGATTAACAACCAACTGGTGGCTCTGAAGAACAACATTGACCGCTCCTTTGCGGACATTGACGTGATCCTGAAGCAGCGGCACGACGAACTGCCCAAGCTGGTGGACACCTGCAAAGGTTATATGCAATATGAGCAGAAAACCTTGCAGGCGGTCACCGACGCCCGCACCTCCTACATGCGCGCCACCACCCCCGCGGAAAAGACCCAGGCCGATGGCATGGTTTCAGGCGCGCTCAAGACCTTGTTTGCCGTGGCTGAGAACTATCCCGACCTCAAGGCCGATGCCAATTTCATGCAGCTTCAGGGGCGCATCACCGACCTCGAGGAGAAGATCGCCGCCCAGCGCAGCCGCTTTAATGCCGACGCCAATAATTACAATATCCGCATCGCCCAAATCCCCGCCAGCTTTGTGGCCGGTTTCAAGGGAATGCAGCCCCACGCGCTCTTCCAGGCTGCCGAGGCCGATCGCGAGGATGTGAAAATCAGTTTTACTTAGCGGAAAGGTCAACCCTCGATGGCCTCACAGAACCAGACTTCCACCCCTTACCTGATGGTGACTGCGTGCGCGGGCTTGTTCACTTATGGCGTGGTCGTTTCGTTTCTGGGCGCGACCCTGCCGGAGCTGCGCGCGCGCTCCGGTATTGATTTGACGCACGCCGGATCGCTTTTCAGCTTCCTCTACATTCCCCAGGTGCCCATGGTCTTCCTGGCCGGACCGCTCATCGACCGCTTCGGCAAGAAGCTGGTGTTAGCCGCCGGATTCCTGTTAAGCGCGGTGGCGCTGGTGGGGATGGCTTATACGCCCAGTTACGCGCTGCTGGGCGCGCTGCTGGTGACGTTGGGCTTGGGCAGCAGCTCCGCCATGGCCGCCGCCAACACCCTTATCCCCGATTTATACCCCGCCAATCCCTCCTCCGCGCTCAATTTGGCAAATACCTTCTTTGGGGTTGGGGCATTCTTCTTTCCTTTGCTGGTGGCGGTGCTGACCCGGAGCGTGGGTCTGGTAGCCACAATGTGGTTTGTGGCAACGCTGTTGGGTGTGGTGGCCTTGGTGGCATTGGCGCAGCAATTTCCGCCGGCGAGCATGGCAGGAGGATTTGACTGGGATCAGGCGATGTCTCTCGCCATCAATCCCGCCGTCATCATTCTCGCCTTCGTTTTGTTTTTCTATTCCGCCCTTGAGGTTTCCACTTCCGGCTGGATTCGCACCTTGCTGCAAAATGATTTAGCCGTTTCCCCTGAGAGTTCCAAAATTGTTCTGACGGTTTTCTGGATAATGATGATGCTGGGCCGCCTGATCGCCAGCCAGGTGGTCAAGCGAATTCGCGGACCGCAATTGGTGCTGGGATGTTCCGTGGGCGCCATTGCCGGACTCCTGCTGATTACGCTGGCGCCCAACGTAATCATGGCCACGGCCGGCACCGTCCTCTGCGGCCTCTGTTTCGCACCGGTATTTCCCACCACGGCGGGAACCGCCAGCACCTATTTTTCGCGCATCTTTGGAACGGTCTTTGGCATGCTCATGGCTTTCGCCCTGCTGAGCGGCACGGTAGTTCCTAAGACCGTCGGCTACGTCGCCGAACACCATTCGGTACGATCCAGCTTCTGGATTCTCGTGGGCATCGCCGTTTTGCTTTTCTTCACCCAGCTCATCTTCAACAACTACGAGCGAAGAAAATTGTTGCATGCAGGCCCGCATGGGTAGAGAGTGAGGGACGTTGATGCGAGGTGAACATGCGCATTTTGTCCCTGCCTTTAATTGCCCTCTTTTTTTGGTTTTCATTTCCGGGATTCGCGCAGCAGTGCGTAGTCCCGGCCCATGTCAAGTTGCTCGCGGCCACCGCACACTCCACCGATCGCCGCATTACGCTCGACATCGTCGTAACCGATCGCTCCAGGAAACCTGTGCCGGGGTTGCAGCAGCAGGACTTTACCCTTCTCGATAACCAAAAGCCGCAGACGATATTGTCCTTTTGCGCGACTGACAATACCCTCCAGGCGGCTGCTCCCCCGCTTCAGGCCGTGGTGCTTGTCGATGCCCTCAACGTTCAGTTCCAGAGCGTGACCTATCAGCGGCAACAGCTCGCGGAATTCTTGCGGAAAGACGGCGGAAAGCTTCCCCTGCCGATTTCCGTGGTCGTCTTTTCCGAAAAGGACCAAGGGCAGGCCGCGTTTACTCGCGACGGAATGGCCCTGGCGGATTTCTTGAGTTCCAAGCAGTTCGGCCTGCGCGCCTTTCAAGATTCGCAGGGATCTTACGGCGATGTGGAACGGGCGCAGCTTTCTCTGGGCACACTGGAGCGATTCATTTCTGACCAGGGAAATTCGCCGGGAAGAAAACTGCTGATCTGGCTCGGCCCGGGTTGGCCCCTGGCCTCCGGACCGGAAGTGCAACTCAGCGGGAAAGATCGAGGGCTGCTCTTCGGCGCCATTGTCAGCCTGTCCGCGGCACTGCGAGAGGCTGGCATCACCCTCTACAACATCGATCCGCTCGAGGCACACCTGATTGCCGGCCAACGATACATCCGGGATCCAAACGGGGTTCCTGATGCGGTTGGCCTATCCTCGGATTATGAGAGCTTCGTGAAAGGTGTGGATTCAGCCAAAAAGGTTCAAAACGGCAACCTGGCGCTCCAGGTGCTAGCCCTTCAAAGCGGCGGGCAGGTTCTTAACCGGAACAATGGCATTCCGGATTCGATGGCGAGCTGCCTGATGGACGCAACCGTCTATTACACGCTCACCTTTGATTCTTCCGTGGCTGGCCAGCCGAATGAGTATCACAAGATTCAGGTCAAATTAAGCAAACCCGGACTCACCGCGCGTACGCGGGCGGGATACTACGCTCAGCCTTAGGATTCCCGGAAGAGCGTCTGCTCAGCAGAAGAAGCACCGTTTTGGACGATCTCGGACAGGCCCCGCCCCTATAACCCGCCTCTGCCCGCGCTTGCATCGCGGTGTTGACAGGATACCCCTCCATATTCTATATTGAATTTCGTTATCGAAACAGGGCATCGAAAATCAATATGGATGATAAGAGTCTTTACGTGGGGCTGATCCGCCTGCACATTCTCCACCACGCGGCCGAAGAACCCATTTATGGCACTTGGATCGCCGAGGAACTGGCGCGCCATGGATACAAATTGAGTGCAGGAACACTTTATCCCATCCTGCACGGCTTGGAGAGCAAGGCCTATCTGCGCTCGCACTTGAAGCGCGACGGAAAATCCGGCCGGCGCATGTACACGATTACCCCCTTGGGCCGCAAGGCCCTGAAGTCGGCGCGGCGCCGCGTGCAGGAACTCTTCGGGGAAATGTTTGGAATCGAGCATCACGAGGACAGGGCGTAGCTGCCCGGAAACGTGACACGGGCATCCTGCCCGTGCTCGGGCATGGCCAGGATGGCCATGGCACGTTGTAGCGGCGGCGGAATCTATCCCGATGCAATCGGGACGCCGCCATGGCGACGTAAACACAGGCTTATCCAAATTGGGATCCAATTGCTGACGAGCGATCTGCGGCTTCGCCGCTTGCTGTGCGGAAAGGCTACGCCTTTCCGTTGGGGGAGGCCACCCATAAACCTCTTCCGCGTGCCTGCCCCGATTCATCGGGGCAGGCACGCGGAGGGGGAGAAAATCTTGGCGATCGGCCGGAAAGGCATAGCCTTTCCGCACAGCAGCTGGGCGGAGCCCCGTTAATTGGCCTAATCGCTCGTTAATTTGGACAGCCTTGAGGTAAACACGGCGCTACGTCGGTATTGGAGATTCCAGATGGAAATCACACTTCATGCTCTCATTACGCTGATCCATGGGATGTTGTTCGGCGCCTTTTTTCTGATGGCGATTTACGGACTGGTGTTGGAACTCTGTCGTTCAGCCTATTTTGAGCAACCTGCAATGCTAACCCCCCGGGGCCGTTCCCTGGAGCGTCTTTATCTCTTCAGCCTGGTGGGGTTGGGCTGGGCCGCCGTTCTTACGGGAGCTTACCTTGTGTATCCCTGGTATCGCGCCGTTCCACCCGCTGGCTTAGCGGACTTGTCCCTCTACCCACGATATTTGCTGAAGTCGCACGCCGCCACCGCGGGTTGGCACGACCTGGGGATGGAGTGGAAAGAACACGTTGCCTGGATCGCTCCCATCGTCATGACCATGGTGGCCTATGTCTTGACGAAGTACCGGCTGTCGATGCGCGAGCATCCACAAGTCCGCAAAGCCGTGCTGGCCTTTGCGGTGGTGGCGCTGGGAGCTGCTGGAATTGCCGGTTTGTTCGGAGCAATGCTCAACAAATACGCGCCGGTAAATGGTGGATCCACAATTCATTTGATGGGAAAAAGCCAATGACCCCTGCCCTCCCCAATAAAGAAGATCGGAAAACCCAGCAAGGCGGACAATCACTTCCTAACGGCCCGGCCGCAGCCGCCATCTTGTCGGCGGGGGTCGGCTGCTCAGTACTGGGCATACTGGGCGTGGCCGCGGACGCTTCGAAGCCCATCGCAAAGCTTATGACCTTTTATCGTCCCACGGGGCCCCTCTCCGGCGTGAGTTCGCTCGCAATTCTGGTTTGGCTCGGGGCGTGGTTCATCCTGGCCAGGCGTTGGCAAACCAGAACCGTGGCCATCGCCAAGGTCAACGTCACAGCATTCGTGCTCCTGGCATTGGGAATCTTACTGACCTTTCCGCCGTTGGGAGATTTATTGTTAGGAAAATGAGCCGATTACGGAGCACGAATGAACGCTATTCAGCGTTGCCCAAAAATAACGCTCATCCTGCTGTTTTTGCTCTCCATTTCCAACCTCCGGGCAGGCCCTCCCTTTCAAACTGACGATCCGGAACCGGTGGAATTCCGGCATTATGAGGTCTATCTCTTCGGCGGCACGGACGGAACTCCGGTGGAGACCGATCCGGTCGGTCCGGCGTTTGAGGCCAATTGGGGTGCGGCTCCCAACCTTCAGTTGCACATTATCGTGCCTTTGGGGGCCATCGTCCCTTCCAATAACCCCTTGTATTCCCCCGCCGGAATGGGTCCGAGCGCCTATGGGCTGACGGACATGGAATTGGGAGCGAAGTATCGATTTATCAAAGAAACCAGGCACCGGCCGGAGTTTGGCATCTTTACAATGTTGGAAGTCCCCAGCGGGAGCTATGCCCGCGGGTTGGGCGTCGGCAAAGTCTGGTACAAGCTGCCCATCTGGGCACAAAAAAGCTGGGGACACTGGACCAGTTACGGTGGCGCCGGATACCAGATTGTCCCCCAGACCGGGTATCGCAACTTTGCCTATGGCGGATGGTTGCTGCAAAGGGACGTTGGAAAGAAGCTCACCCTGGGGGCAGAAGTCTTCTCGCATGGGGCGGAAGGGCTCGCCACACCCCAGACCATGTCTTCCACGATGATTGATGTCGGCGGGTATTACTACATCCGGAATCCCGGTTGGCAGATCTTGTTTGCCTACGGGCACTCTGCCTTCGGGCAAACGGAGAATTACGCCTATCTGGGGATGTACTGGACATGGGGTTCAAAGGCAAAAAAAGGCGTCAATGGGTTCCTGGCTCACCCACTTTCGTCACTCTAGCCCCGCTTTCCCGTCGGCGCCCGGAGTCCTCAGGTAGCCTCTGGGCCCTTTAAGGGACGGCTTGTTTTCCTCTTGACACCATCCGATTAGGCTACAATAAATTCATGATGTCTGGATTCGCCCGGATTGGGAAGTGCGCGCTCGCGGCGCGGGCGTCCGGGGACGCGGATGCAGGCCAACAAATTTTACCTCGGGCTCTGCGGCAAAATGTCGCTGGTCGGACATTCTGTCCAAAGCTGAGAAGTTATTGAAAATAAAGACTCGAAAAAGCCATTCCCCTCCTCCCAAAGCAGAGAACTCACTGAAAATAAAATAACTTACTAATTAATATGAAAAAGTGGAGAAATGTGTACAAAGTGCCCGAGCGCCGTGGCGCCAAATTGTCGCTTGCAGTCGCCGGAAATGGCCCCCCAGGGTGAGCAAATCGGGCTGGTAATTGCTGCCGCGTTGAGTGCCCAAAACCCGTCCCTTCATTCAGCAGACGTCAAGGGAATGGTCGCCCCAAAATAAATCACTCACTCTGACGGCAATTCTGCGAGTAAACTGACCGAAGTGGAGCGCCAACGGGTGAGTTATGAATCCGATCTCAAAGGACGATTTTAACCGGCGCAAATTCCTGCTTACCGGCCTGCGAGGCGCGGGCGGAGCGTGGGCGGCTCTGCACTGGCCCGCCATTGCGGCGGCAGCGGATCACGCCGCCCGGATGCACACGGCCATCTCTCCGGCCACGCTGGAGGTTCTGACCCCCGATCAAGCCGCTGAAATCGAGGCTGCCGCGAGCCGCATCATCCCCAGCGACGACACGCCGGGCGCGCGCGAGGCCGGGGTAATTTACTTCATTGACCGCGCCCTCACCACTTTTGCCGCCGACAATCGCGACGACTACACCAGGGGCGTCGCGGTCTTGCAGGCCAAGACGCGGGAAATGTTCCCCACCACGGCGAAATTCTCCCAGGCCACTCCCGACCAGCAGGACGCGGTGCTGAAAGCCCTCGAGGGACAGCCGTTCTTCGAGTTGATCCTCTCGCACACCGTCATGGGTTTTCTCTGCGACCCCATGCGCGGCGGCAATCGCGGCGAAGTCGGATGGAAACTGATCGGGTTCGATGACAGCCCCGCATTTGCTCCGCCTTTTGGCTATTACGACCGTGATTATCCCGGTTGGAAGCCGCCGGGGGAGAAGCAATGAATCCGCAAGCCACCTTCAAGCCCTCAGAACAGGTAGACTTCGTCATCATCGGCTCCGGCGCGGCGGGTGGTGTCCTGGCCAAAGAACTCTCCACCGCGGGCTTCAAGGTGGTGGTGCTCGAACAAGGGCGATGGATTCCTCCCAGCGAGTTTTCGCACGATGAAATCAAGATATTTCAAGAATCCCAGTTGACCAACAACCCCCGCGAGCAACCGCAAACGTTTCGAAGAACCCCCCAGGACAAAGCGCAAAAGAAATTGGCGATTATATACGGCCGGCTGGTCGGTGGCGGCTCCGTGCATTTTACGGGGAACTTCTGGCGTTTCCACGAAATTGATTTTGTAGAGCGCAGCCGCCGCGGGGAAATTGGCGGAACGGGGTTTGCGGACTGGCCGCTGACCTATGCGGAGATGGAGCCCTATTACACCAAGGTGGAATGGGAAGTGGGCATCTCCGGTCTGGCAGGCGCAAGTCCCTTCGATCCGCCCCGGTCCAAGCCATACCCCGTCCCGCCCATGCCCGTAAAATCCTCGGGCGTGATCTTTGAGCGCGCCGCCTGGAAGTTGGGACTGCATCCTTTCCCTGCGCCCCTGGCGATTCTCTCCCAGCCGTACCAGGGGCGGGCAGCGTGCATCCATTGCGGACGCTGCGAAGCTTTTGGTTGCGAGGTGGGAGCAAAATCCAGCACGCTCGCGAGCGTCATTCCCATAGCACAGCAGACCGGGCGCTGCGAAATCCGCACGGAGAGCTATGTGTATCGTGTGGAAACCAATGAGCAGGGCCGCGCCACGGGCGTCGCCTATTTTGATGCCCAGCGCCAGCCGCAGTTTCAAAAGGCGCGCGCCGTCATCGTGAGTGCCAATGGCGCGGAGACCGCCCGCCTGCTGCTGCTCTCCAGTTCGCCGCGCTTTCCCCAGGGACTGGCGAACTCCAGCGGCGTGGTGGGAAAATATCTGATGATTAACGGCTATCACGAAGTGTTTGCTACCTTTGATGAGCCGCTCAACGAATACAAAAGTGTGGCCGTCACCCGCGTGCTGCACGACTTTTATGAAATCGATCCCAAGCTAGGGTTTTATGGTGGCGGGGGGATCGACGCACGCCTGGGGATCACACCCATTAGCTTCGCACTGGGCGCGGTACCGGGCGGCGCTCCCCGTTGGGGGAAGGCTTTCAAGAGTTGGCTGGAATCGTTCTCGCGCACCATGATCGTGGCCAGCCACGCCACCTCGCTTCCCGTGGAGACCAACAGCATCTCCCTTGACCCCGATCTGAAAGACGCCTGGGGATTGCCCGCCCTGTGCATGACCTATAAAGATCATCCTGACGATCTGAATACCGTCCGCTATCTTTGCGACCGCGCGCGGGAGATATTGGACGCGGCGAAGGCTCCCAAGGTTTGGGCAGCGCCCGTCCAGGAGCAGTCCTTCGCCGTGCATCTGCTGGGAACCTGCCGCATGGGGAACGACCCGAAGAACTCGGTGATCAATGCCGATCACCGCACGCACGATGTTCCCAACCTTTTCCTTTGCGATGGAAGCAGCTTTGTGACTTCCGGTCGGGGACAGCCCACCATGACCATTCAAGCACTGGCCTTTCGCGCCGCTGACCGGATTGCCGCCGCCGCGCGCCGCGGCGAAGTGTAGGGCTGTTGTACCGAACGTCCTTTCAGCACGCGCCGGCGCCTCGGTGCCGCAAATCCCTCAGGCGCTCGCCAACGGGCCAACCCACTTTCGGGTTGACCCGGCAATCTTCAGGTAAGTAGAATTCAACTGGAGATTCCTGCTCGCGTGGAGAGCGGTCGAGGGTCCACAATCTTCGGGTTTAGGGGGAGTGGGTTTTGACAAAGCGATGGCTGGCCTGTCTTTTTGGCGCGGTGCTTTTGCTGAGCGGCTGCGCGACGACAGAAAAGCAGACAGCGGTGGTGCAGACGCCCCCTCCGCCGCCACCTGCGCAGCCTCTGCCCCCCAAGCCCGCTCAGGCGCCTCCTCCCCCCGTGGTGGCTCCCCCTCCCGACCCCACGGATCTTCTGATCAAGCGAGTGGAAGCGCTCTACCAGGCTGGCATAACCGATTACAAGGCCGGGAACCTGGAAAAAGCGAAGCAGGAGTTTGACGAGTCGGTGGCCACCCTGCTGGAATCGGGCCTGGACATCCAGGGTGATGAGCGGTTGAGCTCCGAATTCAACCGGTTGGTGGAAGATGTTTACTCGGCCGAGGCTGCGTCGCTGGAGCGGGGCGACGCTCTGAGCCTGCACAATTACGAGCCTACCCCCCTTGAATCATTTTCCGGGCTCACCTTCCCCGTCGATCCCCGCACCAAGCAACGCGTGCAGCAGGAATTGCAATCCATCCATTCGGATCTGCCGCTGGTTTCCAACGATTCGGTGGATGGGGTTATTGCTTACCTGCAGAACCACAACCGCGGTTATGTTGAACGCGTCCTGCGAGGGGTGGGAACCTACGGGGGAATCATCAGCGAGGCTTTGCGCAAACAGGGAGTGCCCCAGGATCTCATTTATCTCGCGGCGGGGGAAAGCGCCTTCAATCCCTTTGCGGTTTCCAAAGCTCGATGCGTGGGGATTTGGCAGTTCTCGCTGGGCACTGGCAGCCTCTATGGTTTGAAGAAGGATAGCTGGGTGGATGATCGCCAGGATCCCGTTAAATCCTCCTCCGCCGCCGCCCACCACTTGAAGGATCTTTACACAACTTTTGGTGATTGGTTCCTGGCGATGGCTGCTTACGATAGCGGCCCCCTGACCGTGCAGCGCGCCATCGAGAGGACCGGATATGCCGATTACTGGGAACTGCGGAGGCTCCACGCCCTGCCCGCGGAAACCGAAAATTATGTTCCCGTCTTTCTGGCCACGGCCCTCATTGCCAAAGACCCCAAGGCTTACGGGTTTGACACGCCACCCGATCCGCCCCTGGCTATTGATGCGGTCGAGATCGACACTCCCACGGATTTGCGACTGATTGCCCAACTCATTGACCACCCGGTCGAGGAGCTGGTGAAGCTCAATCCCAGCTTACAGCGCTGGACCACCCCCGGCAACGACCCCAATTTCGTTTTGTATTTGCCTGCTGGAACCCGGGACGTGTATGAGAAGAGCATTGCCTCAATTCCGCCCGATAAGCGGATCTGGTGGCGCGCCCACAAGGTGCTGGAAGGCGAAACGCTGGCCGGCATCGCCAAGCAGCTTCGCGTTTCACCCGCTGCCCTTGCCGAAGCCAACCAACTTACCACCGGCTCTTCGCTTGAGCAGGGCGCGCACCTGGTGGTTCCCATGGCGGCAGGGAATAATTCCTCCCTAGCGCGGGTTCGGGAATCGGTTCCCCGCCGGCTTACCACTTACCGCGTGCGCCCGGGAGACACTGTGGATCTTATCGCCGATCGCTTTAACGTAACGGCATACCAGATTCGCCGCTGGAATGGCCTGAAGTCTTCGAAAGTGGCTCCAGGTAGAACTTTGCATATTTACGTGGAAGGAAGGGCCACCACCGCGCGGACCTCCCACTCACGACCCGCCGCCGGATCCAGGCACCCGTCCACGCGCAGCACGGCCTCCGCGCAAAAGAAGCCTGCGGGGAATCCCAACCGCACCGCTCCCGCCGTGGCCCTGAAAGCTCAATAAGCCTCGCGCATTTTCCCCGCCCCTCCTGAACATATTCGGGCGCGCATGCTGGCGCCGGATCGATGCCGGTATTTCGCGCATCGAGGGTAAAATCCCACCGCTGTAATATTTTTCTTGACAAAAAGTTTAAAGCCCACTACATATAGTGGTAATGTAGTGTTTGACCACAAATTGTGGTTGTGCACGCAGACCCCAAGACTTCAGCAAAGGAGGGGAAAATATGGCCGCAAAGAAAGCAAAGAAAAAGAAGAGGTAATGATTTTAGTTCTGAGTTTCCTCCTTTCCCCAGGCCCGCTCCCCCAAGCGGGCCTTTTTGTTGTGTGCGAACAGGAAAGCCTGGTGCGGAGGGCGGGAATCGAACCCGCACAGTCCTTGCGGACCGAGGGATTTTAAGTCCCTTGCGTCTACCAGTTCCGCCACCCCCGCATACTGAAAAAAGAGTTTAACACGAAGTCCGCTGACGGTCTCTGGCCCGCGGAGCTGGGTCGGGGATGCATCGTGCAAAGGCGGGCGCTAACGTTTACCGGCCTCCTTCAGCCCGAAGCAGTAAAGATTGGAGTCGTGGTCCACGGCGTATACCTGGCCGTCAGCCACTGCCAGCCCGCTAAAGTGCACCCACGTGGCCATCGCTTCGCCGCTCCGGTAGAGGAGTTTCCCGGTCTTGGCGTCGAGAGCGTATAACTCGGCGTTATGGGTGTTGGCGGCGCGCTCCTCATTGGTCAGAAGTTTTTGGCCGGAGTAAATCACCGTGGCGCGGTCTCCGGATACCTGGAGGGGATTTTCCCCGGTGGAAAGTGCAAAGAGGACGCCATTGACAACAACGGGGGGATCGGGAACATCGAAGTCGCGTGATATCCATGCCGGCTGGAGCGTGGGCGCTTGAGAAACGCCGCCCGGCGCAACCTGGAAGGCCAGAATGCTGCCGTGCGGCGTGGCGCCGTTGAGGCTGAACGTCCTCGGTGCATGGGCTGAAACCGGGCCGTAAATGCTGACGTAAAGCCACATCACGCCCGTCTCGTCGCGCCAGACGGCTGGCGCTCCCCAGATACCTTTGGCCTGGAATTCCTCAGGATCATTAGCCAGCTTGACGGTGTAAAGCGGCGTATGATGATCCTTGCTGCCGAGTGCGTCGGCATCCAGCAGGTAGAGAACGCCTTCCTTGCCGCCCCCCGCCACAAAATTGTGGTTCCCGGAAGCAAACCACACCGGGCTGGCCGCCCCGATATCCAAATCGTATTGCGAAACGTGCTGATAGTTTTCAGGAGCGTAATAATCCAGGACTCGAAGATCGCGAAGGGATGCTGCCACGAAAGCGCTGCCATAGTTGCCGGCGGCGGGGTCGAAGGGCCCATCTCCGGTCTCGGCGTAGATCCGATCGTTCAACCCGATCACGGCACCGCCCCGGCCCCAGATGCCCGCGCCATGCTTGGCCTCCAGCAGAAGGTCGCGGACCACGGGCCGGCGGGGGTCGTGAACGTCCATGGCATAGAATCCGGATTGCGTCCCCCCACACCCTTGCGAGGTCACGGTATAGATTGTCGAGCCGTGAAGATTCAAGCTCCAATCCTTGGAGAAGGCCGGGACGAATTGAACGGGGCCAAACTTCACGTCGCCGCTGCCAAGATCCAATCCCCACAGTTTGCCGTCCGAGGCGATGGCGTAAATGGTTCCGCTGCGCTTGTCGATCACGGGGGTGGCATTGACATTGTTGGGGCACAACCACATGGTCGCGTCTTTGGGGAGAACGCGGGTATCGAAATCGCGGCTCCAAATCACACTCCCCGTGGCGGCATCGACGGCAAACAGGTGATCGGAGCTGCCGGCGACGTAGACCACCGTTTTATTCCCTTGCGAAGTATTGATAAGGTCGGCCACCAGCGGCGCCGTCAAGGCCGTAAGGGCGAGGGGCTGGTTCTTGAGCGCGGCTTTCCACTTCAGGGTCAGATTTGAAACGTTCTGTGGAGCCAGGGTGTCTTCATCCATGGCCCACCCGGTGCGCTGCGGATCGTGGCCAAAGGTGGGCCAGTCAGCAGCCGGAGTGGCAGGCACCAAGCACAAGAAATAGAGAAACAACAGGGGGATCAGGCATTCTTTACAAAAACGATGCGAAATACGCATTCTAGGGATCACTTTCTGGATTGGAATTCGGCCGGACTGAAGGCCGGCGCTGCACGCTCAATTTCCCGGTGGGACGGAAGAGGTGGCGGCCTTGGCGGAAGGGAATTTTTTCAAGAGGATGTCCTTGAACTGCACCTTCATCGGCGGCCCATGGTGCAACTGCAACCCGATCCAGCCCGTAGCTTGAAAGTATTTCTTGTCATTGTCGATCACCTCGGACATCAGGTGTCCGTTGATAATCGCCTTCATGTCGTTACCGCGTGCAATGACCCGATATTCGTTCCAGCCGTCGAGCTTCACATACCCGAATAGTTTCGCTGGATCGGCAAATTCCCGGGTGTCGCGACCGCCCGCCGCATCGATAACAGCTCTTTCCCCTCGATGCGCAAGTATTTTCCGCACGGTGCCTTCCTCATACAAAAGTCCCATCCACTTGGGGTCGCGCACCAGGTCCGCCTGATAACCCCGCGCATGGGTTTGATTCGCGTCGTAAGTGGAACGGAACTGGAGGCCCGAATTGGCGTCGATCGTGCCCTGGATGCGGAATTTGAGTTTCAGCTCGAAGTCGCCGACCTCGCCACCCTGCCAAATGATCCACCGTGAATATGGATTAGAATGCTCGGCGGTAACGGTGCCTGTGAGCGCCCCATCTTCAACCGACCAATAACTCATGTCGGCGGTTGACCATCCCTGCAACGTCTTGCCGTCAAATATCGAGATGAACCCTGAGCCTCCTCCCGCGCAGGCGTTAATTGCGCCGAAGAGGAACAAGGCAAGGCCCGTGAATTTGCGCATTCGCAAACTATCTCCCCACCACGGATTTCCATCCAGGAGCCCGAAGGAGACAGTATACTCCCCGCCCAGTCGTTCGCAACGGCAATTCGCGCTTCCCCCCACCCAATGCCGCATCCGGCAACCCAATCGGCAGAAATGCAACGGGGATTATTTCACCAGGGATTGCCGCGCCGGCAGCGTGGCGATGAATTCAGACACCCGGCGGCGGAATACTTTCAGGTGCTCATCCACGTTTTGATTCTTCGAGGGAAAATCCTGAAGAGTGGCAGCGGGGATTGCCGCGGCCAGGCGAGAGGCATATTCGAAGGGATGAAAAGGGTCGTTATGGCTGGCAAGTAGCAGGGCGGGAGCGTCGACGTCCCCTAACTCCGCGAAGTGCTGAAAAGGTACGGAGGCAGGAATTGTTTTGTATAGAAGGGCAAGGCTGGTGTTCGCGGGGTCTTGCAAAGTGCGCATCAGCGATTTTGCGCTCTCTGGATGGGAAGCCTGGAGCTCAATGAAAGCGGCGGACTGTGCCAGGTGCGCCATCGCTGGCTCCCGGCCCAAATCTTCAATCAGACGGCCCGCCGTCCCTTGCATCGCCAGATTGGGCGGGAACGGATCACTCAGCCACGCGGGCCGGCTCAAGATCAGCGCCCGCACCCGCGACCGGTGGCGTCTCCAGAATGCCAGGGATACGCCCGCGCCCATGGATTCGCCGCCAATCACGGCGGAATTGATGCGCAAGCGATCCAGAACCGCAGCCATGTCATCCGCCATGCAGGCAAACGTCAGCTTGCCGGAATCAACCGCACCCGTGGTGCGGCCATGCCCTCGATTATCGTAAACAATGACTCTTACCCCCTCCAGCGGGCCGAGGAGATCGCGCATCTGGGTAAGGTTTCCCCCCAGCCCGTGGCTGAAGATCAGGGGAATGCCACTGCCGTATTCCTCGAAACTAAAAATCAAATCGTCGTGTTCGAAGGAGCTCATGGGAATGCCTGGGTGGTGCATCCACACCGTTTTCTGAATCATGCCTTGCCCTTGCTGTTAAATAGTTCCATGAGGCTTTGTACTACATTTTGCAACGCCAGCCGCGCTTTGGTCAACACATCATCTTTCAGCCCGGAGCCCACAACGTCATAGGGATTGTATTCCTGCCCGATTTCCGCAAGGGCTGTGCGGAGGGCTTCGAAATAGGTCCTTTTGAGGATGCTCCCCACGTTAATCTTGCGGATGCCCATCCGAACGGCGGCATCCAGATCCGATCGGCGGACCGAGGTTGCTCCGTGCAACACCATGGGAACGGTGATTTTTTTCCTTAATTCCGCGAGCCGGGAAAGATTCAGTTGGACTTCTTCCCGGCCGTGCAGATGGGCTTGTCCAATGTTCACGGCCAGGGCATCAATTCCCGTCTCGTCAACGAAATCCCGCGCCATCTCGGGATCAGTGAACGGCAGGTTTTCGGGAAGGCGCGCGAGCCCCCCCGAAACGCCAGGCAGCGCGGTCATTTCAGCCTCCACGGCAACTCCGTGGCCATGGGCATGGGTCACTACTTGACGGATTCGTTCCCGCATCTGAGCGTGCTCTTCGCTATACATCACAATTCCGAATTTCAGATCGATTGCCTCCAGAACGTGTCCAAGGTGGGGAGATTCGTTGAAGAGCAGGCAGGCGGGGACGGAAACCTCCTGGCACATCTTATTCCCGAGCGCGGCATAGACGCTGAGGCGCTCGCGGGTCAGGCGCTGGGGATGGTGCAAATAGATTCCGCTGAACCCCAGCAGCACGGGTGAGCGCACGGCCTCCGCCGCGTCCGCCGCCGCCTGCAGAGATTCCAGATCCCAGCTCTCAAAATATCCGACGGCGTACTGTCCCTTCTCCGCGTCGCGCATCAGGTCGTTAAAGCTCGTCAGGGCCATTCGCCTCCTCCACAGCGCGGTGCTGTCACCGCTTCTCCTCCGTGAAGCGCAACTGCTTGAACGCGGCAGCGCGTTCCTGAAGGGGAATCTCGATCGCCATGCGCTCAATGCTGGAGCCCACCTGTATCCCCTGGGCTTCGGTGTGGTCAATCAAGTACTGGGCGTCCTGCGGATTGACCAGGCTGGCGCCATGCGCGAGCAGAATGACGTCCGGCTTCATCCGCCGGGCGATGGCAAAATGAGCCCGCGTGCGCGCCGCCATTTCCTCCAGCGCCACAGCGCCAGCATAGCCCGTCGAACCTCCGGCGGTAATCCCCGCATGGAAGATATAAATGTCGGGAGAGGCGTCGCGCATCAACCGCTCCGTGTCCGGCTCGTTAAAGGCGTACCCGATGGTGACCATGTCAAGATGGCGCGCCGCATTGAGCATGTCGATTTCCATCTGGTAACCCAAGCCTGTCGCCTCCAGGGTTCTGCGGAACTCCCCCTCAAACCATGCGACCGTGGGGAAGTTATGGACCCCGGAAAATCCAATGTGCCGGCAATCCTCGAGGAAGCGCTTCATGTCGCGGAGAACGTCCACGCCATTGAGGCCGGCGACCACGGGAACTGCACGCGCCTGGGGCAACACTTCCCTGCCGCCCATTTCAAAGACCAGGCCATTGGCATCCGCCATGGGAAGCATGCCGGCAAGCGATCCGTACCCTTGCATGCGGAGATATCCCGTGTTGTAGACGCCCAGAATATCCGCTCCGCCGCGTTCAATGAACTTGGCGGCCAGGCCATTGCCCGCGCTGGCCATGACCAGGGGCTTGCCTGCCTGAATTTCCACCTGCAAGCGGCGCAGGAAATCTTTGCGTGAATAGCGGATTGCCATATATCACCCCTCTGCGGGTTTCCGCTCCGCGGTCAATAAATGTAGCGCCGGGCTTTAGCCCGCCAAGTGCCGCCCTAAACGGCGGCGCTACAGTGAACGCATTTCCCAATCGCACGGCTATGCGGGTTTCCGGCCTGCGATCAACGCGAGCAGGGTGCGGGCCGCTTCCGACGCGAAATCCGGGTCTTCGATATGCGTGGGCCGCTCCACGATCCGGACGCACGGCGGAGCACTTGCCCGCAACGCCCGGACGAATGCCGCGTCGGCCTCAGGATCATGAAATCCCCGGCCTTTCACCGCATAACTATCATACCCCGCCGTGGGGATCATAAAGACCGTGTCCCGGGTGGTGGATTGCAGGCGGCGTCCCACTTCGGCCCCCACCTCGGCCATCTCCGCCGGGTTGAGTCGCACGTCGGTAATCTGCGGGCTATGGCGAATCAACGTGCGGTCGCGGTAGCGGGCCGGGACCGTTTCCGGCTCGTTGAAGACCAGCACTTCGATGGCCCCCGGAGCGATCACCTGGGGGATACCCAGTTTCCCCGCGGTGGTCAGCCGCTCCGGGCCTCCTGCCAGGAGCGCATGGAACATTTCGTTGGAAACCTCGATGGTGGAGTAATCAAGCACCGCTCCCACAATGCCCTCTTTCATCATCTGCTCCATGGCTCGCCCGCCGGGGCCGATGGCATGGAATACAATGGTTTCGTATCCGGCCGCTTCCAGCACCCGCTGGGCGGTCATGGCTCCCTGGGTAGTAATGCCCACCGTGGTAATAGCAATCAGGGGTTTATCTCCCCTTTCCAGGGTGACCTCTACATCCGCCATCCCGCACACCGCCCCCGCAGCGTTGGCCAGGATCTTCCGCGTCACCGGATTGAGCCCCATGATGTCGGTGACGGAGAACATCATGGTGATGTCCTTGATATCCACCCAGGGGGCCACGTTTCCCGAGGCCATGGTGGAAACCATGACCTTTGGGAACCCGTAGGGCAGAGCCCGCATCACTTTCGTACTCAGGGTTGTCCCCTGCGTTCCCCCCACCGATACGATGCCCTGCGCGCGGCCTTGCTCCACAAGGGTGGTGATTAATCGGGTTGCCCCCGCCGCCATCACCGGCGCGGCCACACTGCGGTCCGGTTCCTTGAGGAGGTCCGGGAGCGGAACTCCCCCCGCCGCCGCCACCTGTTCCCGGGTAATCCCCGCCGCCGCGCCCGGAGCGCCCACCACGCCGGAATCGACGATCAGGGGTTCGTGCCCCAACCGGCGGATCTGGTCAGCCAGGAAGTTGGCTTCCGGCCCCTTGGTATCCAGGGTGGCGAGAATGACGATCGTTTTGCGCCCCATGAAGCGATTCACCTCGCTAACAACTTCAATTTGGCACACCCGCGAAACCGGAGTCTAAGAGCTTGAATAAGTCATATGGGAAGGCCTGCTACAGCAAACACAATGGGACACCCATCGGGTGATTGTCAATATTCCTTTGATTGCAATCTGAAGCAGGCGGCGGTATGTTATCGTGCGCTGCCGAGGTCGATGCGGGAAATTCCGGATAAAGATTTCCGGTCACGCAGGACTTGCGGAGAAGGGAAGCAGGCTTAATAAGGGTACTGCGAAAGACGCATACCGAAACACGGAGGGACTGATGCGATCCGATTGGATTTCAAGACGGACATTTCTGGAGCGAGCAGGGGCCATGGCGGCCGCCACCGCCACCCTGCCCGCGGCTCTGGCGGGGAAGGGTTCCACCACCGCCGCAAAGCGCATGCGCTTGGGCGCGCCCGTTTTCATAAAATCCGACGATCCCGGCGAACTCGCCCGCGAACATCGCCGCCTGGGTTACCGCGCCGCCTACACCCCCCCCTGCAATGTGAACGACCGGGACCGCATCAAAGCCATCATCAAGGAATATGCGGCGCAGGACGTGGTGATTGCGGAAACCGGCGCATGGCAGAACATGCAGGATCTGGATCCGGCCAAACGCAAGGCCAACCTGGCCTATGTGCAGGAGCGGTTGGTGCTGGCGGACGAACTGGGCGCGCGCTGCTGCGTGGATACGGCGGGCTCCCACAGCCGGGTGTCCACTAACGGACCCAGCCCCGACAACATCAGTCCGGCGTTCATTGAGGCCACAGTGGAGAACTGCCGCAACCTGATTGACGCGGTCAAACCCACCCGGACCAAGCTTACGATTGAAATGATGTCGTACACCTTTCCGACCGGGCCGGACGATTATCTGAAGCTGGTCAGGGCGGTGGACCGCAAGGAATTCGCCGTTCACCTCGACGCGTGCAACGTGATCGGTTCTCCCGAGCAGATGTACCACAACACCCGCGTCATTCGCGAGTGCTTCCAGAAGCTCGGTAAATGGATCATCTCCTGCCACGCCAAGGATCTGATCTTCGAAGACTATCCGCAGATTTACCTGCGGGAGACCATCCCCGGGCGTGGGACGATGGACTACAAGACCTACCTGACCGAAATCGCCCGCCTTCCCGGTGACATTACCCTGATGCTCGAACACTGCGATAAGCCGGAAGAGTACGACGAGGGCCGCCATTACGTGCAAAAGCTCGCGCGCGAAATCGGCCTTGATTATGGCGCGGATGGCGCTTGAGGCGCGGAGGAAATGTAGAGCCGGCCTTGAGGCCGGCACAGAATCGTGCCACGGGCGTCTCGCCCGTGAAGGGGGATGGCCAGGATGGCCATGGCACGCTGCAGTAACGTGCCTCGGGCGTCTCGCCCGTGCGGGGGCACGGGTCAAGACGGCCATGGCACGCCAATTTAGCGCTGGGCCGCCGAGGGAACCTAAAAACGAGAGGAGTCGAGCAATGGAGAGAAAAGCTGAGATCACCCGCAGGGATTTTCTGAAAGGGACGGCAGCGGCGGGAGCGTCAGCCGCCATGATGGGTGGTTTGACCCCGTCGCGGGTGCTGGGCGCGAATGACCGGATTCGCGTCGGAACCCTGGGCACCGGGGAACGCTGCAAAGTCCTGATGCGCGCCTTTAAGCAGGATCCTTCCGTTGACCTGGTCGCCTGCGCGGACGTTTACGGCGGGCGGCGTGACCAGGGGTTGAAGCTCTGCCCGCCCGAAGCCAAGGGCTATAACGACTACCGCGCGGTTCTCGACCGCAAGGACATTGACGTGGTAATCATCGGGAGTCCCGACCATTGGCACATTCCCATGGTGCTCGATGCCTTGCAGGCCGGCAAGGATGTTTATGTGGAAAAGCCCGTGATGCACTCCGTGGATGAAGGCGTGCCGGCCGTGCGCATGGCCGCGGAACTCAAGCGCGTGGTGGCCACCGGCACGCAGCAAAGAAGCTGGCCGCACTACCAGATGGGGAAGCAGATCATCGATTCCGGCAAGTTGGGCCGCATCACCTACGTCCACTCGTTCTGGTATCAGGACTTGTATCCCGCATTCAGGGTGCTGGAGCCTGTGGATACGTCGCAGCTCGACTGGAAGGCTTACCTGCGGAACGCGCCGGACCAGCCTTTCACCCTGGAGAAGTTTTATTTCTGGCGATGGTTCTGGGACTTCGGCGGGGGCTCCATGACCGATCTGTTCACCCACCTGGTGGACGTCATCCAGTGGTACATGGGGCAGACCGCTCCCAAAACTGCGACGGTGGTGGGCGATCGCTACCACATGCCGTGGGAAGCGCCTGACACCCTGACGGCCACATTCGAATACCCCGGCAATTTCATGGTCTCCTTCACCCACACCATCAACAGCCGCGTGGGCGATGGCGGAATTACCTTCTACGGCAGCGAGGCCACCCTGAAAGTCGACCGAATGCGCCTGGCCGTCTACCCGGAGCAAGGCGCGCACGTGCCGGGCACCTTCGAGCCGGAGCCGGAAATTTACGTGCGCAGCGAGCAAGACGGCACCATCGATAACGTGCGCAATTTCCTCGATTGCGTCCGCACCCGCAAGACGCCGAACGCCTATCTTCAGGCAGGCGTGGAGGCCGCGCGCACCTCGTGGATTGGCAACACGTCACTGAAAAGGGGAATGAAAGTGGCGTGGGACCCGGTGAACGAACGCGTCGCTTAAAATCAAATGATGGATAACAACCCGCCGCCATCCTGCCCGAGAGTGCATCTGCTTCTGCGGGTTGTCTTGCTGGTATTTGCGGGGCAGCTTGCCGTATTCTTCCTTGCCAACACCCTCTTTGGGAGCGGCGATTCGGTCTTGTCCGTTCCCTTCGATGGCGGATGGGACTTCACGCTCCTTCAGCACGGGGCTCGAGACTGGCTGACCGGCAGCGATCCCTATCGTTTGAACGGCTTTGTAACCCCGCCGCTTTCGCTGGTCATTCCCCTGCTGCTTGCGCATCTATCCGTTGATCGCGCCACCCTGGTGTTTGTCTGCGCCAATCTGGTTCTTGTTCCCCTGGCGCTCTGGTGGTACGCGTGTACCCTGCGGCTCGCGCGAACGGAGAGGGTGCTTCTGTTGCTGGTGTGGGCCCTGTTCATATCGGCGCAGGAGTGCATGCGCGGCGGCAATATGGATGGAGTCATGTTTGTTCTCCTGGTCGCGGCGTTCAGCGTTCGCCGCCGTCTCGGCGGAGCATTCTGGCTCGCAGCCAGCATGGCCACCAAACTCTATTCGATCATCCTGCTTCCCGTGGCGCTGCGGCGGCGGCAGTGGCGATTCGCGGCCCTCACCGTGGGAGTGACCCTGGCGCTGCTGCTTCCCTTCTACCGGCTATGGCCATCGGCGCTGCATGCCTTGATAGGGCGCAACGCCCGCGATGCGCGTGGTTCGATTGCTCCCTCCACCCTGATTTTTACGCTGCTGGGAGGGCCGGGCAAAGCCGCGAAAATCCTCTTCCTGGCGTTTTGGGCGATAACCTTTATCGTGGCGCTCTGCCGCGACCGGGGAAGTGAATTCACCCCCCGCACCCTGGCGCGCTATATTCCCTGGATGATCGCCCTGCCCGCGCTGGTCTTCTCCTATGAGGGAGTGCTGGCCCTCGCGGTCCTCGCCTCGCTAGCGGCCACCGCGCGCGAACGCCCACTGCGCCCGGCTGAATTTTGCGGCCTTTTCGGTTTCCTGTTGCTGGGAGTCCACGTCGAACGCGTGACTAACCTCATGCCCTTGCCCTACGCGACCGCCCAGTGGTTCTGGGTACACCAGGCGCTGGTCCAGTCATGCGGAGTGGTGATGATGATCCTGGGCACGTGCCTCGCCCCAAGCGCTGAATCTTATTGAACCTGAAAACGGCAGCGATCCGGGTCTTGCCTTGCAGAGGCGCTCGGGCGTATTTTAGGGGCTGGGCCAAAATTGAAAACTTAAATTCGGATTAATTTATCCGAGGGGGAGGAAAATCTATGGGGGGACTGGGGAATATGGCGGGGTGGATGAGCGCCATCCCCGACGATCGAAAGCTGAAGGAAATTACGATGCCGGGGAGTCATGACGCCGGTGTCTACCGGGAGGCCTCGACAAAAGTGGGTCTCGGCAACGTTCTGTCCTCCGGGATGACCGCGTGCCAGGACCGGAGTGTACTCGAACAGTGCGAGGCGGGATCACGTTTTTTTGACATCCGTCTTAATGCTTCCGAATCCTCCATTCGAGCCTCACCACACCACCGCGGGCCATGGGGCGGTGGGGGAGAGTTGGGATTCCACCCTCGAGAGTATGTCTGCCTTCCTGGATGCACATCCGAGCGAGTTCGTAATTTTGCGCTTGACCAAGCCCGCCGGGGGAGCAAAGGACGAGATCATCACAAAACTCGTGCAGTCTTCACTGACGAAGGATAAACTATACAGATCTGCCAGTTTCCCCAACTTTGCAAGTTCGACCATAAAATCCCTGCGGGGGAAGGCGATCTGTGCCTTTGAACCCAAATCGTTTTCAACGCTCCAGCCCAACTTTGGTATGCATCCCTTCCACCGGTACGAGGAGGGCGCTACGACGGGGCTCATCACCTGTGGGAAGTATTCCAACTCACCGAAGCTCAGGAAGGTGATTGACGGCCAGGTGGCAAAAATCGATTCCCATGCAGATCATACCGGAGATCACCTGTTCGTTCTGTACTGGACGCAGACGGGCGGCAATATCGAGGCACATACCAAAGAGTTGCCGCAGGATAAAAAAAGGCAACAACAACGCGTTTCAGGGGGATCCCACCACAACATGGATTATCTCAAGGTCCTTCTTTGTACGGGCCAGGACATCTACACGGGCAGAGAAAAATTCCAGGTGGTGGCCACAGACACCGGCGATCGCCGCAGGGTTATGCCCAACGTCATCATGTACGACTTCATAAACCCCACAACCAGCAAGGAAATCGTTTCCTTGAACGACCCCGGATTGAGAGCCCATCTCGTCTAAATGTCCTGCCCCCTTTATCGCAAGAGCCTGCCCCGTGGATGCTCCGAGCGCCTCATTTTGCTGTACACTACGTGTCCACCCGGCAAGCGCCGGGACAATTATGGTGGCGGCTGCGGGTATTCTCGCCGCACGCACGCGAGGGGGAATCATCATGGCGGACGATGGCCGCATGCAGGGCAAGCAGGTAGCGAGGAGGTGCGCGCCCTTCAGCGCTCCTCCGCGGCTCTTCCAACGGAGATGCCAATCACCACCCGAGCACGCTCGCGTGAACCCGCATGGAATTGGGGAACGGCCGCAAAGGAGCGCAGAATACGCGCACCTTTGCGCTACCCTGCTCTGTGATCCTGGTGATTATTCAGCGGAGTTATTCTGCACGGGCGCGGGGTCGGGTGGACGTGGGCTCACAGGGCCTGGCGGCGCGATGAGCAAACCATTGGCCGCCGGTCTGCGGCGAGCGGGAAGCTGGCCGCTGAGTGAGTCGTCAATGTCGCGAAGTAGTTCGCGGAGGTCGAGGGAAAGGAATACCATGTGGGTTTCGTCGGTGTAGTTTTGGCTCGTGCGGCGGAGGTGGGCGCGGGTGTCTGTCTGCGCAAGGCGTTCGAGTATGGCACTAAGCGTTGTTTGCATGGCGCGATGCCGTCATAGTTGTTATCGGCGTTCGGGATTTGGGTCGTGAGGTTTTCTTTTGGGGGCGAGAGTCCGGTCATGGCGCGTGGATTGCCGGCGGGTCGCTGTTCAGGCGCGCTTTTTGCGCCTTCGGATTCTCGGCTTGGATCGGCCCGACACCTCTGGCGGGCAGACGATCACGCGCATGCGAGGGTACCGCTCGAAAAGCGGTCGCAGGACATCATCGTCCTCAGCCACCAGAGCCACGGACACTATCGACCGCGGCTTGAATCGGTGCATGAGCTGCGCCGAGAAGAACGCCTGGCCCATTACGTACATACCCAGCCGCCCGGCATCCGTCTGCACCACAATTATGTCTTGGCCTTCGACCGACACTTCAGACTGCCGTGCGAGGCGGAATTCGCCTCCCTTGAGAATGACCCCATCCAAAAGTCGCGTCCCGCAAGAGCGGGAGCGGTCCACGGCGCGGAACTCCTCAATCAGAGTACCGCCGACCTGCTTCCAGTACCAGCGCGTCATGGGCGTTTCCAGTTTGCTCATATCAGAAACCTCTCCGGGGGGAAACTGGGTTGGGATACGGACTCACTCAAGAATTGTCGCAACCTTCGCCAGGACCTCGTCGATGATTGCATCGGGCACTTTTTCAAGCCTTTTGCCGTGGCGAGCGACGAGATCCAGCGCGCGGGGTTGGTCGCAGCGGACGACGCCGGCGGTTTTGGTGCCGGCGCCCGCGAGAGACACCGCAAATCCGGCGGTGCGCGCGAAATTCCCGCCGCTCGTGATGGGGAGAACCACAGGCACCTTGGTGACCTGGTTAAAAGCATCGGGGGAGATGACCACGACAGGGCGTTGGCCCTTTTGCTCGTGGCCTTCCGCGGGGTCGAGAGCGACCAACCAGATTTCGCCCCCGTCTCATTAGATCAGCTCCCGGCCCACGGGCTTGTCATCGAGCCATTCCCGCTCCGCTTTCGTGCGGCGGGCCTTGGAGTTACACCGGGCGAGCAGTTCGTCCAGGGTGTAGCGGGGCCGTTGGGGCGGCTCTACCACCAGCCGGCCGCGTTCGATGGCAACGCCGACCTTTGCTCCCGGCCCCAAGCCCAGGACATCGAGCACGGCGCGCGGTACCGCCAGCATGACCGAGCCGCCGACCCTGCGCAGATGCGTTGTGTGCATAGCCCTTCCTTTCGGTTATATTTCAATATAACATCTTGCGCGAGGATTCACAACCCGGGGTAGTGTCTCAGTTGGAATTTGTAGCCGCGGGTTAACCCCGCCAAGACCATTGGTCGCTCTCGCCGCCGAGCCTCGCGGCCCCTTTCCCGCCGATGGGAAATTCCTGGCGGGAATAGTAAGATATTTTCCTGCCGCAGGGAATGTGTCGATTTTCCCTTGACACTGACTTGCCTATGTGCTAGGCTCCTGAATAGAGGGTGGAAGTCGTGAAATTGCCCACAACCCCGTCGCCGGCCAAATGCCCTGCACCCAGGCAACGGCCCACACGTTCTTCGAGCTGGGGCAGAGGGCGGTTTTTTGATGCAGATCAAGTGGGGAACAGAAAAACACAAAAGATGTTAAAAATGAAGAGTGCTCCAACTAACGTATTGAAAACAAAGCGCTAAAAAGCGACATTTTTCACTATCCAACCAAAGTATTGAAACAAGAAGAGTTAACGTAAAATAGCTATTACTTTATGAAAATAAACGAGATATAACGATTTTAAGGGCTCAAAATCCCCAAAAAACCCGCAAAGTTTTCCACAACCAACCAAACTACAGAAAACAAATAAGTTACAGGACACCATCTTCCGCGAACCCTACTAAATATATAAAAATAAGACGCTTATACGTTATTCGAAATTGCGATGTCAGGGCCGGACGAGAGACCGGTCAGGCCTTAACTGGACGGACTCATTTCCAAATCGAGGTTCGAATTCTCGATGCCCCACGGGGGGGATTTAAGCTAGCCCAGGGCGAAGGCTCCTAAGATCCGAGTAAAGCGCGTTTCCAAGTCATCCGCTCCCCTTCCTGCGAAGCGCGGCGCTATGCGCAGCCATAGGCCTCATTGGGTTCCGAGCAGCGGGGTGAATCCTCCGGCCCGCCGGGGGCATGACTTGCTCCGCGCGGCTCATTTTGCTGTACACTACGTGTCCCCCTGGCAATTGCCGGGAGGTTGATGAAGGCGGCAGCCGGAATTCAGGACGCGCGAGAAGGGGGAATTGTCATGGTCAACGATGGCCGCATGCAGGGCAAGCGAGTGCTGGTTACGGGCGCGGGGACGGGTATCGGCCGGGGAGTGGCCCTGGAATTTGCCAAAGAAGGCGCCGCCGTCGCCTTGCATTACGGGCGGGACCGCGCCGGGGCGGTTTCGGCTGCCGAGGAGATCACGAGCCGCGGGGGCAAGGCGCAACCATTCCAAGCCGATTTCCGCGAGGCCGCAACCCTCCGCACGCTGGCCCGGGAAGTCACGGATTTTCTGGGCGGGTTGGACGTGCTCGTGAACAATGCGGGGATCACCCTGAACGTTCCTTTCGAGGACGTCACGCTCGAGCAGTTTGACACGCTCTACCACGTGAACATCCGCGCGCAGTTTTTCCTGACCCAGGCGCTGCTGCCGGCGCTGGCTGAACACGCGAAGGGAATCGTGATCAACCTCACTTCCGTGCACGCTTATGGGGGAATGACGGAACACTCGGTCTACGCGGGCACCAAGGGCGCCATCGTCGCCTACACGCGGGAACTCTCGCTCGAACTGATCCAGCGCGGGGTTCGGGTGAATGCCATCGCCCCGGGATGGGTGTTCGTGGAAAATCATCGCAAGGTCCTGGGCGAGACGTTTGACCGGGAAGCGGCAAGCAAGTCGCTGCCCGCCGGTTTCATCGCCGACCCCGCCGATATAGGCCGCGTCGCCGTGTTCCTCGCCTCCGACGACGCCCGCTACATCATTGGCCAGACTATCATCTGCGATGGCGGCCAGACGTCCATCCTGCAGTTGACCGGCGACTTCCGCGAGCGCCGGAAAGAACGCTGGGGGGCAAATTACATTGGATGAAGAGAAGGGGGCAACCATGGTTCTTAAAGATCAATCGGCGATTGTGACGGGAGCGGGCGGAGGAATCGGCAGGGCCATCGCGCTGGAACTCGCCCGCGCCGGGGCCGTGGTGATGGCGACGGATATCAAGCAGGATGGATTGAACGGGACGCTCGCGGCGGCCCGGGATGAGGGGTTGCGCATTGAAGGCCTGGAAGCGAACCTTGCGGATTCCGGGCAAACCTTGGGCCTCGTGCAAAAGACGGTCGAGCAGTTCGGAAAGCTTGACATCATCGTGAACGCCGCGGGCATTGTGAACACCTCGCCGCTGGTGGATCTCCGCGAAGAAGATTGGGACCAGGTGATGGCGGTGAACCTGCGTGCGGTGTTTGTGGCGTGCAAATATGCCGCGCGCGAGATGATCAAACGCCAGACGGGAAGGATCATCAACATTTCCTCCACGGCGGGAAAGATGGGGGCTCCCGGGCAGGGAGCGTATTGCGCCTCCAAGAGCGGAGTCATCCTTCTCACCCAGGTCCTCGCGATCGAACTCGGACCCTACGGCATCACCGCCAACTCCCTCTGCCCTGGAAATACCGAGACCGACATGATGCGGTCGGTTTTAACGGCTCGCGCCAAGACGCGGGGCCTTACCTTCGAGCAATTGACCAAGGGTATCATCGAGAAGATTCCTGTGGGGAGATTTGGGCGGCCCGAAGACGTCGCGCAGGTTGTGCTGTTCCTGGCATCGCCCGCCGCGGCTTACCTCACCGGACAAGCCATTAACGTTTGTGGCGGGCGCACCATCAACCTGTCGTAAGCGGCGTTGATCAACTGGAGCGGGGTGAAGAGATGAATCTTTTTGATCTGTCCGGCAGGAAGGCGATGGTTACGGGAGTGGGCAGCATGCAAGGCCTGGGGCGGGCCATGGCTCAAGCGTTGAAAGAAAGCGGCGCCGAGGTGGCGGTCATTTCCCGTTCCGCCCGGGTCTTTGACGTGGCCCGCGCGGATGGCTTTGTGGCGTTTCAAGCCGATCTTACCAACCGGAGCGAACTTGACCGCGCATTCAAAGAGGCCGTGGAAAAACTGGGAACCCTGGACATCCTGATCAACAACCACGGCATGACTTATGTCCACGAGGCCGCATCGTACCCCGAAAAAGCCTGGGATACTTTGATTGAGACCAATCTGACCTCGGTGTTCCGGCTGTGCCAGTTGGCGGCACCCATCATGATCGAGAGAGGATACGGCAAGATCATCAACATGGCGTCAATGGCCACTTTCCTGGGACTGACGCAAATTCCCGCCTACGCAGCAAGCAAAGGAGGCGTGGGGCAAATCACCAAAGCACTGGCCAGTGAGTGGGCCGCAAAGGGCATCAATGTGAATGCCATCGCCCCGGGGTTTATGCAAACCGAAATGACCGCGGGTTTGAAGAACAATCCCACGCGCCGGGAGTTCTTCTTCAGCCGGATTGCCGCGGGACGCTGGGGTGAAGCCGCCGACCTGAAGGGCGTGGCGATTTTCCTGTCATCGCACGCATCGGATTACGTTCATGGCGCCATCATTCCGGTGGACGGAGGTTATTTGGCCCGGTAGTATTGAACTTTTTTCGCACTTTGTTTTCAGCTTAAAAAATAGTCTCAGGACCCCCCTTCCCCCAGTCGCAAGCTGGATAAGTCTGCGATTCCCCACGCAAGCAGGCGAAGGGAGGACAAGCGCTATCCAGACACTTGCCTTTGATGCCGACCCAGCATCGACAATCTGTCACTTGAATCCCCCGGCGCGGCAGTAGAGCGACGTTTGGTCCATTAAATGCACCGAATGGGGCCAGTTGGAGACAAGGTCGGTGTAAACACACAGGCGACAGAATGTTTGATAATCGTGGGAGGGTGCTTATGAAAGCCCGTCTTGCGCTCTCATTACTGGCCGTCTTTGGACTTTTAGTCGCCGCCCTGTACTTTGCCCAGCAGCCCGGCAATCCTCCCCTCCCCAGGGGCCCTTTGCCCGCGGTCAATCCCTTTGCGGAGCCCATCATCAACCCCGCGGAGGGGGGAGGCGGCGACCAATCTCTCTCCAACGCGTTCACGGATTTGACGCGCGGAACGGTTTTCGATGAAATCCCGGACCCCGGCGAGCGCACGGCCTTCGCGGGTCTCTTGAAGGGAGGCCCCCCTGACGAGCGCCTCCGGGTGGCCAAGGATTTTCTGGACCATTACCCGCAATCGGCGTTCCTGGCGCAGGCCTACGAGAATGCCGCCAAGGCTTATATCGATCTGGGGGACGACAAGGCGGCTATCCGGTTTGGGCGCGAAGCCCTGAAGATCTACCCGGAGAATCCCCAGCTCCTGGTGCCGCTGGCTTACGTCGAAATGCGCCAGGGCGACATTGCCGAAGCGGTGGAAAACGCCAGCCTGGCGCTCGATTGTCTGGACCGTTTCACGCGGCCCTCCGGCCTTTCCGCGAAGGAATGGGCCATCGATGCCTGGCATTTTCGAGCCACCAGCCTGTATTTGCTCGCCGAAGCCGCTGCCGCCCACGGCTTGAGGGCTTCGGGCGCGGAGCGCGCCGCGCAGTTGAAGAAGGCGGAAGAGCTTTCCGCCGAGTCGTGGCGTCTCGACTCCTCGGATGCGAACAACGCCTACCTGTTGGGGTTGATCCGGGTGTTTCGCGGCAACCCCCGCGAGGCCGCTGTCCCCCTCTCTGTAGCCTATCGAGAGGAGGGGCCGCTCCAGGCCAAGGCGGGGCAGCGGCTGCGCGCCGTCTACGCCCAGTGGCCGCCCCCGCCCGGGCAGGGGTTTGAAGAGTTTGTCCGCGGCCTCCCGGCCCCGCCCCCCGCCACTCCCCCGGAACTCGCCGGTCCCGCCCAAGCCGTTCACTCGAGCGTGGGCGCCCCCGCCTATGCCGGGTCGAATTCCTGCCAGGGTTGTCATCCCACCGAGTTTGCCGGCTGGAAGAACACCGGCCACGCTCGCATGTTCCGGCCTTACAAGTTTGAGAACGTTTTCGGCGATTTCAACAACACGACCTTTGCCGACGATTCCGGAAAAGTCGTGGCGCGCATGACGCACGACTCCACCCAGCACTATTTTGCGACCCTCGACCCGCAGGGCCAGTGGCATCGCTACCGGGTGGACTACACGATCGGCGCGAAGTGGCAGCAGACTTACGCCACTCGCCTGCCCTCCGGCGACATTCAGGTTTTCCCCCTCCAGTACAACCGGCAGGAAAACCGCTGGGTGGCTTTCTGGAGGACGATTGATTCCCCCCTCAGCCTGCGCGGGCAATTGATCTACTTTTCGCGCCTTGATGCCTCCACGTCCTACCTGCCCCATTGCGCGCCCTGCCACACCAGCCAGTTGCGCCTCACCAACCTGGTCTCGCCCAAGGTGAAAGACATGGCGATGGGCGAGCCGGGAATCGACTGCGAGATGTGCCACGGGCCGTCGGGCGACCACGTGGCCTCCATGCGCACCGCCCGCCCCGGCTACACTCCCCCCCTCAAGCTACAGGTGGAATTCAAGAAGATCTCGAGCCGCGACTACATCGCCATCTGCGCGCAGTGCCACATGCAGACGGCGGAGTTCGCCCACGACGCCGAGGGGGATTTCAATTATCGTCATTACGCCGATACATTTTATGAAAACTACCAAAGCCTCCCCTACAATGAGCTCGCCCTGCGCGCCTTTTACCGCGACGGGCGCTTTCGCGTGGTCTCCTTCATCGTGGAGTCCTTCATGCGCTCCCAGTGCGTGCAGAAGGGCGGCGCCCATTGCGGCAACTGCCACGATTTTCACCCCTCCGATATCCACAACGAGCGCGACCTGAAATTCCTCGACCACCCTGACCAGATGTGCCTGCAATGCCATCCCAGCTACGCCGCCAACCCGGAAGCGCACACCCACCATCCGGCCGCCTCGCCGGGAAGCCGCTGCACCGCCTGCCACATGCCCAAAATCATGACCACCGTGCTCTTCAAAACCATGACCCACCGCCTGGATGACATTCCCAGCGCCGAGATGACCGAACGCTTCGGCCAGAAATACAGCCCCAACGCCTGCCTCATCTGCCACACCGACAAAGACATTGCGTGGCTCAAAACCGAATTGGCCAAGTGGCCAAGCCACAAAGGCGAAAGCCTGGCCTCCACGGCGGCAGTGAAGGGCAGTGGGCAGTAAGCAATCGGCAGTAGGCGGAAGGCTGTGGGCAGTCCCGCCACCGGCGGGGGCGGGATTAATTTTCCTGTGACTCGCAATTTGGCCGGCCGCTTACTGAGAATTTCGAAATATAGCGACAATCACATGCGTAGCGCGTCTTGCCCATAGGCGCTAGAGCGGTTTCGATTTAAGTGTTTACATATCCACAAGAGGCGAAGTAGTTTGTGCATTCGCACGGGGAGACGGTATTGAGTAAGTCCCCAATTTCCTTCCAGAGGGCGTCAATGTCCCGTTTGGCGGCTTTGCGGAGTAGCGCCTTGAGTTTGGAGAAGAACCGTTCGATCGGGTTCAGGTCGGGAGAGTAAGGGGGCAGATAGAGTAAGGTTGCTCCCGTCGCGCTGATCGCTTTCTCGACTCCCGCCACCTTGTGACTGCTCAGGTTGTCAAGGATCACGGTGTCTCCGGGTTGGAGCGTTGGGCAGAGGAATTGATGCACATAAGCCAGAAACGTCTCGCCGTCCATCGGCCCGTCGGTGACCATCGGTGCGGTCAACCGGCGGCGGCGCAGAGCACCCACAAAGGTCGTCGTCTCCCAATGTCCGTGCGGCGCCGAGTCGAGGCAACGCTGACCTCGGGGGGCGCGCCCGTAGCGCCGCGTCATGCTCGTCGATATCCATGTTTCATCGATAAATACGAGCTTTTCGACTTCCATCACGGGCAGCGCTTGCATCCACGCTCGGCGCGCCCGCTGTACGTCCTCGCGTTCTTGCTCGCTGGCGTGCAGGGTTTTTTTTGAAGGTCAGATCCCATTTGTTCAACTGATGCCACAAGGCACCGATCTTGATCAAGATGCCCTGCTCAGCGAGACGTTCCGACAACTCCACTAAGCTCAGTCCCGGCGCTTGTTCGATCCAGGCGCGCAGCACGGGCTCCATCTCCGCGATGCGCGAACGGCGATGGCCCCCGATCGGAAAACTGCTGCGTTGGCCGGTCTTCTGCTCTCGCCCCCGCACCTGGTAAACCCAGACGCGACTGACTTCCAGCCGCCGCGCAATCACCGTCGGACGTTCTCCTCGATGCAAGGCCCATAGCACCCGATCCCGCAAATCTTGTGAATACGATTGCATCTCTGCCTCCCCTCTACCAGCAGAGGCATTATCTCATAAAACGTATACACTTAAATTAAAAATGCTCTAAGTTAGGCGGTTGTCACGTTCGTGCATTCGCCTCCCGCGAAGCGGGATACCGTGAGTAGCCGCAGGTTTTAACCTGCGGACCGGAATCCCCAATATGGCGTCGGTCCTGACGGGGCCGACCCCCGCGAGGTCAATCCGTCGGCTGACGGATTCGGAGGTCGTGTGGGCTCTGCTATCCGCAGGTTAAAACCTGCGGCTACTCACGGACTGCCCTTGCCGGGGCCAAACCAAAGCGGCTTAAGTTAGCGCTTTTGGGCGTCTCGCCCGCTGTCGCAGGAGCGTTCGCCTTCTGTCGGTTGATGGGCAGGATGCCACACCACAGCGGGCGAGATCCCGATGGGCGGGGGCAGCATGCCCGCACTACGAAAACCGTTCGTCACGATGTCTTTCAAGCCTCGATAGAAACAATTTCCACAACTATAAAAACAATTCCCTCAACTGTTCATCACAGACTGCCGATAGGTCCAGCAGGGAAGTGTATCCCTTGGCGCCGCGCCGCCTCCCCCCTGATGAGGGGTATCGGCGGAATTTAACCTGCGGATGAAACAATCTGCGTTGCAGAGATGACGAGAAGCGTTGGGCCGAGCATAAGACTGGCATGTGCCGGTGTAGACCTGGAGACAATTCCCTCAACTGTTCATCACAGACTGCCGATAGGTCCAGCAGGGAAGTGTATCCCTTGGCGCCGCGCCGCCTCCCCCCTGATGAGGGGTATCGGCGGAATTTAACCTGCGGATGAAACAATCTGCGTTGCAGAGATGACGAGAAGCGTTGGGCCGAGCTTGAGACTGGCATGTGCCGCTGTAGACCTGGAAGCAATTCCCTCAAGAATTCATGACAAACTGCCGATGGGTCCAGCAGGGAAGTGTATCCCTTGGCGCCACGCCACCTGCCCCCTATTGAGAGGTATCGGCGGAATTTGACCAGTGGATGAAACAATCTGCGTTGCAGGTGTCCGATAGTCCAATCGGAATTGTACCTGAAATCGGACCCGCCCCTCATTGCGAGCAGGATACCCATAAGCGCTAATTTAAGTTCCGCCATCCTGCTTTCTTGCTGCACCATTCAAAGGGGACCGGATTCTGTGTTTATCTTAGCGCTTAAAGGTGTGAAAAAATTGAAAAGGGCGATTTCAACCCGTGCCATGCCATTGAAAATCCACGTAGGGGCGCGCTAGGGCATGCCCGCACGACGATTTTTTCACACTTTAAGACGCCCGCGCAACGGAAGCAGAACGTTGCTCTAATTTGTAGCCCTCAATAGTCACAGGCCAGCAGGCAGTGGGCACGGGTTGGATTTGTGCTCAACCTGGCTGCACAAATTTGCGTTCCTGATCAGCCCCACTATTGCGTGTGAAGGCGGAGCGGAGCTTCGCAGTGCGGTCCGCCGCGGCAGACTGCTGCTTTCCTGCTGGAAGATCGCTTCCGCCCCTGGTGCCATGGCCTTCCCGGCCGTGCCGGATTCACGGGCGGGACGCCCGTGGCACAAATCAGCCGCCAGCGAGCTGGCCGGCCAAAAAGCGGCAACGAGCTGCCGCACTCCAAATCTTCGCTCCATTTGCCGGCGGGGTGGTGAGTTCAGAAAAAAAGAAGGGGCGCTGCTGAGCGCCCCTCCGTAATTGAATCCACGTGAACAGAATCAAACCGGCTCAGAAGCTGATCTTGAGTCCGAACTGAATTTCACGCGGGATGTTCGATTGGCTGGAGACCGTCCCGAAGGCCGCACTCCCGATGGTATTGTTAAACAAGACCGAGCCATACATATCACCGCCTGACCCCAACCCGAAAATGGCGCGGTTGAAGGCATCCAGGAAGTCGGCCCGGAATTCCACTTTGATTCCCTCGCCCACCAGCGTTGTTTTGCTGAGGGAAAAGTCTTCGTTGAGATAGGGGAGACGGCGGGCGTTCGAGTAAATCTGTTGGCCGTTTCCGAAGGCGTAAGTGTTGGTGGCTGTGGTGTCCGTAAAAGCTGCCGCATTCAGCTCGGGATTCGTACCGTTCATGGGGTCGAAATGGCCGGAGCGGAATTGAGGCGTGGTGATCGGTTGTCCCGTCACGTTGGGACGAGTATCGCCATCGCCGTTGTCATTGTTCCCCTCGAGACTACCCAGAGGGTTGCCTTCGTATATTTCCTGTGGGGGGCCGCTCTGGTACTGCTGGATGCCACTGAACTTCCACCCGCCCACGATCTTTCCGAGGGCTCCTCCCTGGTTCAGGAAGTGCTTCCCGGGTCCGAAGGGTAATTCGTAGCTGTAGCTGATCACCAGATTGTCCGGGTAGTCGTTAAGGCTCACCGCCTTCTGGTTTTTAGTGTTAAAGCTATCCTGGTCAAAGCCCGAGAATTCCGCGGATGCCGAGTCCGCGTCGGAGAGGACTTTGGACCAGGTGAAGCCGGCCAGGAAGCTCAATCCGTTAGAAAACCGCTTGTTCAGTTTGATATCTAACGCATTGTAGCCCGAGCTCCCCACTCCCTCGTAGAGCCGTTTGAGCGACGTATACTGAGGGAACAATTTGAGAGCCTGGCCCAGCGTGGCGTTGCCCCCCATGGCTCCCTCAAATCCCGGAATCGCTCCATTGGTTGCCCATGGTGAATGGTTGCCCGTGGCGGGGTCAACCGGCATGGCCATAACCGGCGCTAGCAATTGGGCCGCTCCGGCGCCGATGGGGCCAGTGAGCAGACTTCCATACTGCAAATACTGGGGCGGCATCTCGTTGCCCGGATCAATCCGGCTCGGAAGGTGCACTCCAGTATTTCCGATATACCCGACGCTTAGGAGGGTGTTGAATCCCAACTCCCTCTGAACTTGAAAAGCCCGGTTCTCAACGTAATACGGTTTGGAATCGGCCGGGTCGAGGCGTTCCGCATATCCGTTGATGTCATATCCCGGGCTCGAGCTGATGATATCCGGAAACTGGGAGGTCGGCCAGCCGTTGGCGAGGACGAAAGCCGGGAAGGCGCCGCCGCTGGAATTGACCAGCGAATTGACGTCATTGTATCCGCCCAGAAAAATATCACTGCAACAGTCGCCGTTGCCTCGTGTGTAGCCACCCGGGCCATAGATCATGCTGTAGTTCATGCGGAGGACGGTTTTATTGTTAAGCGCATAGGCCAAGCCGATGCGGGGAGCGAAAATGTGGTTATAGGAGTGGAGATCGGTCCGAAATTGGGAATTGGCAAACTGATAGACGCCCGGCAGACCGCCCGCGTCGGGGTTGGGCTCGGTGATGTTCATCCAGGACATCTGGTTGTGGGCCATGACCGTCGGACGATAGAGGTCGTAGCGAACTCCCAGGTTCAGGGTCAGCTTGCGGGTGAGCTTGAAATCGTCCTGAGCGAATCCGGCATAGTAGCCCCAGCGCTCGTAGTCTTCGGCGTTATAAACGTTGGTCAAGCCGGAGTCAACCTGGCCCAGTAAGAAGCTGGCAAAGGGCTGTCCGGTACTCTGGAAATTAGGCGAATCGGGCAATCCGGTTTCGTCCAGGTTAAAGTGCAAGTAACCACTGGCCCGGCCGTAACCGAAATTATTGTATCCGCCACGCTCATATTCCATGCCGAACTTGAAGCTATGTTTCCCTGTGACCCAACTTACAGTATCCTCAATTTGCGTACCGTTGTCAGCGCTTCCACCGGGGGTATTGCCGCCGCCACCCCCCGATTGCGGGTAAATGCTATCGAAATTGAGAATGGGGAACTCGCCATACCCGCCGCCTTTGTAACCGATCTTGGCGGGCCATCCCCCCGGGATATTGTCCAGCAACTCGCCGATCCCTACGTACCGGTTATATCCATATTGGATGTGGTTGACGATGTTGGGGGCAATAACCAGGTCCCACCCCACGCGAAACTCCGGGATGTTGATGAGGCCAGGACCGGCTTCATCGAGCGGCGGAGGATAAGGATCGGCCGCGCCCACGATTCCGGCATTGCGCGATTCCGCATAGTCCCCAAAGAACTTGTTGCGGGCATTCATCGCGAAATCGATCTTGATGCCCTCCTCGTTAATCGTGGTTCCGTTGGCGCCGCCAATCAGGTAATTGTTGACGAGGTTGCTGTTGGTGGGCGTAGGGAAGTATGGGAGGATGTTACTGGCAACGGAGTCGAAATCAGCCGGGGGGATGATATTCCCCCGAAATTGCGTCCGCGTGTAACTCCCACTGCCGTCGGGAGTCGTGCTGGAAGGTTCAAAAATCTCCCCGCAAATGGGACAGGTTCCCGTAGGAGCCAACCACGCTGAGAAGTTACCTTGCCGGATCTGCGCATCAGGGACGGTGGTAAGAACAGACGAAGCCCCTTGCTTCAGGCGAAAACCATCATACCACCCAAAGAAGAAGAGTTTGTTCTTCAGGATGGGCCCGCCAAAGGTGCCGCCAAATTCGTTTTGCTGGAGGGGGGCCCGGCAGGCTATCGTGTCGTTGTCGCAGTTGGCAGGTCCCGAGTTGGCAAAGAACGGATTGGCATCCAGCCCGTCGTTGCGGAAGTATTCAAAACCGGTGCCGTGAAATTTATTCGACCCTGACTTTATGTCAAAACTGACCACACCACCACCGGTGCGGCCGATTTCCGCGGGCGGGGCGGTGGTGATCAAGGTGAACTCCGCCACCGCGTCTTGCGGGAAATCGATGTATTGATAGTTCGAGGAGAACCAATTCGAGATCACCATGCGCGAGCCATCGATGTCAAACTCCGTCGATGCCGACTGGCTGCCCGCCACCGTGGTGGAAAGGGTGCGATCCGTAAAGGTTCCCTGCCCGACCGCGGTGCTGGAAATTCCGCGTCCCGAGGTGCTGGAATCCAGGACCATGAAGAACGCGGGGTTGCGCATTTCCGCTTGCCCGAACAACGGCAGCGCCTCAACTTCCGGGCCGGTTGCGGCGGTGGTTAAGGTCGTGGTGGCCGTCTCCAATTGCGGGGGCTGCCCGGTGACTTCCACGGTCTGAGTAACACTGCCGATTTGCAGGGTGATGGGAACCACCACGGTTTGGCCGACGTCCAGGATAATCCCATCCTGAACGAATTCCTTAAATCCGGTCCGCGTGGCGGAAATTCTGTAGGTTCCGATCTGCAACAGAGGCAGGGTGTAGTTTCCGCCCGCGCCGCTGGTGATCGAAGTTTTTAGCCCTGTGCCCATGTGGGTTGCAGTCACAGTGGCGCCCGTAATTACCGCACCACTGGGATCGGTTACGGTCCCGGTGATTGTGCCACGGTCAGTCTGTGCCCATAACGCGCTGATCCCGAAAAAGGACACAAGGACCAACGGCAGGGCAACCAACATCAAGCGTTTCAATAGTGACATCAACCTGCCCTCCTCTTTATGCTCGGTGAGTGTGCTCCGCATTTTCCAATACGGATTGGAAGACGCCAAGCTGCTTAGACCCACGCAACCCCGACCGCAATCTCGCAAGCCCGACAATATTGATCAGAACCCACCAATCTAACGGTGGTCTGACAAGCTGAAATGAGTTTCAACAGACAAAGCCTGAACGTAAGGATCATAAGGATACAAACCGTGAGAGTCAAGTACTTTTTGACTTAACATTAATATTTTTTATGCATAAGAATAATGCAATTGTGGTGATGACGCGCATCACGAGATAAACCCCCGAGCCCAGAGCGGAATGGACTGGCTGCGACCGATGGACGCACTTTGTCAGGCTCTGCTCGGAATTGACCACACTGATGGATGATTTTTCCCATAATTGACATAATTCGTTGCTCGCCATTCGAGTTCAAGCTGATTTTGCGGGTGCCCCCAGGCAGCGGCGCGTTGATAATTTCAACATGTAGCCGACAAGTGGAAACTGCGAGAAGAGTGCACTCCTCACCCCGAGGGAGGGGCGAGAGTGGCGCGAACCGCCCACTTTAACCGCACTAGGACGGACAGAATGCCGCTTCCCGGTCGTGATTTGACCCGACGGGTGCGGTCGATCACTGCGCGGAAGCGGAGTGCTCTTCTCCCTTTCCATCGCCGCCAGTGGAGCCGGGAGCAATTTATCTCACTCTGTGATACTTATTCTGGTGACCTTAACACATTCCTTAACCACCAATGAAAAATGGACCCCGAGGGGAGCCGAATTTACCCGCCGGCGCCACGCAAAGCCCCAATTTGATGTCAATTGAGCAGACATCTATAGCCTTGGTGCTTCGTGGCATCAAGGAAAAAGCGTCCAGGCTGCGGAGCGGGTGTAGTCAGTGTCGAAATACGCGCAGGCATGCTTGCGGGCAGGGAAGCAACAGCGAGCGGCCGCGCTCCAAAGCTTCGCTCCCAGCGTAGACCCTGGCCGGGCGAACCGGCGCTGCAAATTCAATCCCCCGCCGCTCAACGCCCAAGAAGCTCGCCAAATTGGACAGCGTTGGGGTAAACTCGCCCCTGCCTCATCGAACTCATACGCCACCGAACTCCTGGGGTCAAGGGGCATGCACTGAACCGCGTACGTTCGGGTCAAGGTAACGGATTTTCCCGTGGAAGGGGGTCAAGCACATGCTGGGCGCTGAAGTTCTGCTTCGCACCCTGGCGGCGAACGGGGTGAATCTCTGTCTCGCCAACCCCGGCACGTCGGAGATGCAGTTCGTGGCGGCGCTGGACCGCGTGCCCGGAATGCGCAGCGTCCTGTGCCTGTTCGAGGGAGTTTGCGCCGGCGCGGCGGATGGCTACGCGCGGATGCTCCGCCAGCCCGCCGCCACCCTGCTGCACCTGGGGCCGGGTCTGGCCAACGGGCTGGCCAATTTCCACAACGCGCAGAAGGCCCGCTCGCCGGTGGTGAGCATTGTGGGCGAGCACGCCACATGGCACCAGCGGTTCAATTCGCCGCTGGCCAACCCCGCCGAAGGGTTTGCGCGCCCCGTTTCCAAGTGGGTTCATGTGCTCGGCGCGTCCGAGCGCATGGGAGAAGCCGCCGCAAGCGCCGTGAGCGCGGCTTACGGACCGCCCGGCGGCGTGGCCACGCTGATCGTGCCCGCAGATCTCTCGTGGAGCGAGGCGGGTGAGCCGGGGAAGGTCGCGCCGATTAAGGAGCAGGCCCGCGTGCCGCCGGAACGAATCGAGGAGATCGCCCGCCTGCTTCGTGCCGGTGAAGCCATAGGTTTTTACCTTTCCGGCACGGTCCTGTTCGGACCTGGCCTCGTCGCGGCGGGAGCGGTCACTGCGGGCATGCTCGCTTCGGGCGCGCGGACAACGATGATCGCCAACCGCTTTGCCGCGCGGATGGAGCGAGGACGCGGCAAGATCCCTCTGAATCGTCTCGAATATTTCCCGGAGGCGGCGGAGCAGATGTTGGCAGGCCTCGAGCACCTGGTGCTGGTGGAAAGCGAAGCGCCGGTATCGTTCTTCGGCTACCCTGGGCGGCGCAGCGAACTGACGCCGGAAGACTGCTTGTTGCACATTCTGGCGGGGCCGGAAGAAAACGGCGCGCAGGCGCTCGCGGCCCTCGCTGCTGAGTTCGGCGCGCGCCCGTTCGAGCCGGCTCCACTCCGGGTCCCTGGCGCTCCGGCGGGGCCGCTGACCGCGCTGGCGATCGGGCAGTGCATGGCCAATCTGCTGCCCGAGAACGCCATCATCTCCGACGAAGCGGTGTCAGCCGGCGCGGACATTGAGCGGTACCTGGGCAACGCCGCCCCGCACGATCTGCTGACGGTGGCGGGCGGCGCCATCGGCCAGGGACTTCCCGTGGCAGTGGGGGCGGCGCTCGCCTGTCCCCATCGCAAAGTGGTGGCGCTCGAAGCTGATGGCAGCGGCATGTACACCCCGCAATCGCTCTGGACGATGGCGCGCGAGCAGCTTGATGTTACCGTCGTGCTGCTCGCCAACCGCAGGTACCGGATACTCGAGATCGAAATGACCCGCACCGGCTCCGGGCGGGTCGGCCCGCACGCCGATGCCTTGATGGACCTGCACCGGCCCGACCTCGATTGGGTGCTGCTCGCCAAGGGCATGGGCGTGGAGGCCGCGCGCGCCGATACCGCCGAGGAGTTCCGCAAGCAATTCGCCGCCGCCATGCAAGGACATGGACCCCGGCTGATCGAAGCCATCATTTAGGTCGAATACGGCGCCCCTCAGGCGGAGAACACGACGGATGGCTTCTGCCTGCCGTCTACCGCCCGGTGCTCTTCGCGGCTCCGCGATTCCACGACACTAACTGCGTCTTCACCCAGCTCACGCTCTGGTTTTTGTGGCACAGCAGGCAGGCGTTGGGACTTTCCTCCTGGCCAAAGCGCTGGGTCATGTCGGCATCAGGGATTTCGCTGATCTGATGGGTGCGGGCTTTGAACAGAAGGGCGTCCATGATTCGCGGCATGTGGCAGGAGACACAGCGGCTGCCTTCCGAGGGTGCGGGATGGTGGGTGTGACGCTCCATGGCCTCCTGGGGGGCAAAGGGGGCGTGGCATTGCAGGCACATCTGGTCGGGGTGATCACGGAACTTGAGAGAGGTGGGATTGGAGCCGGCGTCCGCGCTGTGCGGATCGTGGCAACTCCCGCAGGTGACGTTTCCCTTTTTGAAGCACTCGGAGCGCATGAGGGACTCGACGATGAAGGCGGTCCCGCGCATCCGGCCATCCTTATAAAATCCCTTGCGCGAGAACTCGATGAAGGGGCGCTGCGCGTAATGCTGAAAGAACTCCCCGGTGGTGGAGTAATTGAGTTCCGCCACCCCATGGCGGACGGCCGATTGTTCATGGCATTGGGCGCAGATGGCCAAAAACTCGGAGGCGCTGATGCGGGTAAAATCCACCGGCGGATCGATGGGGCGCTTCTCGTAGACCTTTCCGGCCTGGATCGATGCCACGTGCTGCGCCGCGGGTCCGTGGCACATCTCGCAATCGATGCCTCCCTCACGGAACGTCAGGTTGTTCGGTTCGAATCCTTCATTTCTGACATTGCGGAGCTGGCTGGTGTGGCAGACGGCGCAGTTCGCCTGATAGCTGGTATACACATCGAGCTTCTCCCACTGGGCCAGGTCGGTGCGGGGGCTGCCGGGCGCATCCAGGGTTTTCCAGAAGTTCAACCAACGCTTTTGGACCAGGTTGTACTGCACGGGGAAGACATGAATCTCGCCGTTGGGAAGGCGGGTGGCGTACGCCTGCTCCCATTTTGACCCGATCGTGTAGTCCACCGGATACCGCCGCCAGCCGCCCGACTGATGGATTTCAAAGTAGTGGCGGCCCTGGTCAATGATCATGCGCGCAAACAACCGTTGTTCATCCTGGGCAGCAGGCTTGGTCTCGCCGTCTTTCCCCGGCGCCGGGGAGTCATCGTAGAACTTGTTGTTGACGGTGAAGTCGCCGATAACATTCTCGGGCCGGTAGGGGCGCAGCATTTTCGCCATGCCGGTGTGCGACCAATGCTCGTAAACATCAGGGTGGCACTGGCGGCAGGCGGCGGAACCGGCGTAGGCGGGAAGAGGCGCCGTGGAGACAACGAGACTGGGCAACGAAGCTTGCACCGGCGGGTCGGGCAGCGACTTGACATACTCGGAAAAGCTGGTGGAACGCGCGGCAGGCGCGGCCCCGTAAATCTTTTGCAATTGCTGAAGGGATTTTGCTTCGAGCGGCCCGCCCAGCCGGTAAGCCGCGGCGAATTGCGAAGCCGCCGAACCCGCATCGTTGCGCGACAAACAGGCCAGGCCCGCGAGGTAGGGAATTTCCGCGTCGCGCCCGTCGCATTGCCGGGCGCGGGCGAGATCCTCAAGGGCCTGGCGCAGCAACTTGTCGCGTGCCGCGCGCGTCGGGGTGGTGAGCGCTTGCGATACTTCCGCCCGCCCCAACGCAAAGTAGCATGACGCGCGCAGTTGCTGCTTAAGCTCCGGCCATTTTTCCGGCGGGATGGAAGCCGGGGGCAGAAACCGGTCCAGTTCATCCAGCGCTTCGCGGCTGTTCTGCTCCGCCGCGTCGAACATGCCGCGTTGCGCCTGAAGACCGGCAACCGAAACCAGAAGCAGCGGGTCTTCCGGCAGGATTTGGAGCGAGGCCGAGGCGTAATCGAGGGCGCGATCGTAAGGCCCCACTTCCATTGCCGCGTTCGCCGCGATCGCGTAAACCTGGGCCAAAACCCATGATTGCGGATAAGCCGAGAGGAACGCTTCCGCAAGCTTAAGCCTTTCCCCCGAGTCCGCCGTGGCGGAGAGGGTTCGGAATGCCTGTTGCTCAGCGGGGTCCTTGATCTCGGAAGAAATCGTGGCGGGATTTCTCGCCCCGCCATGCTGCTCATAGGTGGAGTGGGCGGTGGCGCCCGGAGACTGGGATGAAGTATCGAGCGCGAAGAAGACACTGACTGTCGGCAAAGCGATGAGGATAAAAGGTTTGACCAATAACCTGCCCATCGGGAGCCCCCGGAATTTTTCTTGAGCAGGATACACCGCCCCTTGCGCCCCGTAAAGGGAAATCAGGCTAATTGTCCAGGCAAGGGGGGGGGTCGCGAATAATCAACGAACTTATGAGGCATCACACTTGAGATCATCTGCTTTTCATCGAAGCGCCCTGCATGTTTCAGGGCCTGGTGATGGCAGACTGGATTTTTTCCCCATGATGCAAAGATCTTGCCCGTACAGGTGAGCCTCTTGCGCGTTTCGCTAATTTTCGCTATACATAGCCTGAAGTCGGTGGCGGGTCTGCTGCCCGAAGGCCCGAGCGGGGGCTATTTTTCCGTACAGTTCAGGTTGTCATACCTGCTGACGAGCGGTATGATAGAAGGGAGATAATTAAATGGAGGCAGTTGCACGTGAGCACTGATACCACTTTTACTTTACCAAGCCACGATTTTGAGACGATCACCAAGACCTCGCTGAGCGAGGAGATCGCCATCCAGATCATGCGGCTCGTTTCCAACGGGGATTTGAAGCCGGGGCAAAAGCTGCCGTCGGAGCGCGATCTCCGCCTGCGCTTCGGCGTCGGGAGGTCGTCACTGCGCGAGGCGCTTCGTTGCCTGGCCATTGTCGGCGTGCTGGAAGCTCGGGCCGGGGAAGGCACCTTTCTGGCAATGAACCCCGACAAGTTTATTGAAAGAGTGTTGGGATGGAGAGTCGCGACGGAGCGGAAAACCGTGGAAAACATGATGACCGTGCGGTTGGCCCTCGAGGCGGAGACCGCTTCCCACGCGGCTCTTAACACCACGGAAGAGCAGCTCCGGGAGCTGGAAGGCATGCTCGATCGCATGGCTGGGTTGATGGGCGATCCGCAGAAATTTGCCGAGGCGGATGTGGCCTTCCACCTGATCATTGCCAAGGCATCAGCAAACGATCTCATATTCGATCTGTTGTCATTGATTCGCAATCAAATACAACATGCGTTGTTGAAGCTCGGCCCGTGGCCGCGGACTCCCCTGGATGCGCACAACGAGCACCTGGGGATCATGGCGGCAATCCGCCGGCGCGATCCGGAATTGGCAAGGCGCTTGATGCGTGAACATATCGGCGAGGGTCTGAAGCGTTATCAACAGGCGGAAAGCGCTGATGAGGCCAGCGGCGAAGGGAAGGATTTGGTGGAATCGCCGGCCCCGGCCCAGGTCAGCTGACGCGCGCCTTCACAGGCTCGCCACACCCCCGAAGTTCTGATTGCCTTCACAAATTGATCCCCACGCACCGGCGAGGAGCGCAGGGGTTTCGAAATCCTCCCCTCATCCCCTTCAAGTCTGAATAAACACTCGCGGCTCATTCGCGCCAGTGGACATTCCCGCACCGTAGGGCCAAAATGGATTTTCGGGGAAAACAAATCCAGAGGGGCAGGCGGGTCACCATGAAATCATGCTGGGCTTATCGGGTCATTGCGGGAATTCTCTTGGTGGCGGCGGGCCTCGGCATGCCGGTGGCCGGTCATCTCGCCGCCCGGCCCGCCGTGGCCGGGGTGCTTGGGTTAAGCAAGGTGTTCGCTTTCACCTACACCCCCGGCAAGGATTTTGATCCCAAACAGCTAAAGTCCGTAACCTTATTCGGCCCGGCAAACGCCGCGGACTGGAAGTATTGGCAGGGGAGAGGCGTGGTGGAGGGGGTTGGCCATGCGTGGTTCGACCTGCTGCGCACGCCTCTGGACAAGGCCGTGGAAAATCTGACCGGTACGGATTTTGGCGGAAATCCCCACCCGGTGGTGATGATCGATGAGTTTGGTTTTGACTACGGCGGCAACCTCGACCAGAAATCCGCGCAGGTTCTCCGCCAGGCGAAGCTGAAGAAGCCGGACCTGGCGCTTACCGTCTTTCAGATGCGCGAACCCCTCCCCCAGGTTTTGGGGGAAGCTTACCGCGACGCCGCGGACCTCGTGATGTTTGAAAGCTACGTGCACAGCCAGCGGGATTATTGGTGGATTGCCACGCAGGTATGGTCCGCGCGGAAGTATGGCGTCCTGCCGAAGTCGATTTTCATACTGGGATTGGGCAAGGGCGGCAATCCCGGGGAGAACTGGGCTGATACCCCAGCGGAGCTGGAGGAGCAGATGCGTTTCCTCCGGCTGATCGCGCCCGAATCGCCGGGCGTGGGATTTTTCGCCGGCAATCCCGAGTTGCTGGCCAGCGCTGACGCCTTGTGCGCTCATTACTTCGAATTTCCCACCGACGGGTCGGGGCTGCCCGCTGAGGTCCGCGAGGTTGCCGACACTTATTCCCACCATTATGAGAAGCCAACCATAATCGCCTCACCCAGCCTGGTGGGGCCCGACTACAACGAGAACGGATCGGGAGCGCTGGCTGAACCCAAGACGATGCGCGCCTACCTGATCAATCTTGGCGACGCGGACGCCCATGAAGTAAAGGTGCGCTTGCGCAATGTTCCCATGCGGGGCGGCAACGTTTTTGCCGAAGGCGTGGCTCCGCTCGTTCCCGGGCGCGGCAAAGCGGTCGCGGTACTGAAGGTAACGGATAAATGGTTCGAGTGGGTGGGACAATGGATTGTGGAAGTTGATGCCCCCGGCTGCGACGTCCGGATCTTCAAGCCCTGATGCGGCTGCCAAATTAATTGAACCACGCCAGGATTTGGCGTATTTTCTTGGCGCAATCCTGACCGAGGGGGCTTGACCCAAAGGAGACAGAACCCGATGCGACCACTCAAGATGTCCAGACGTGATCACCTGCGGTTTTTGGGAACCGGAGCGACGGCGCTGGCAGGTTCGGCGGCGGGGATGCTGCCCTGGGAATCGCCGGCGATGTTCGCAGCGGCGCCCACGGCCCCGGAGAGTGCGGAGGTGCAGGCTGACCGCGCGCGGCGCATGAAGTGGTGGCACGAGGCGCGCTTCGGCATGTTCATTCACTGGGGCCTTTATTCGGTGATTGGCCAGCACGAGTGGGCCATGGAGGTGGAAGGCATTCCCGTGGCCCAGTATGAAAAATTGGCGAAGCATTTCACCCCCCGGCCGCACGCGGCGCGCGAGTGGGCGAAGCTTGCCAAACGCGCCGGGCAGAAGTACATGGTGATGACCACCAAGCACCACGAGGGTTTCTGCAATTTTGAAACGAAGCTCACCAACTATTGCGCACCCCAGCAGGCGTGCGGCCGCGATCTGGTGGCGGAATTCGTGGAAGCGGCCCGCGCCGAGGGCATGCGCGTGGGCTTTTATTACTCCCTGATGGACTGGCACCATCCCGACGGCGCCCGCTGCCTGACCGATGAGGCGGCGCGCGGGCGCTTTGTGGAATACACCCACGGTCTGATCCGCGAACTCCTAACCCAATACGGAAAGATCGACATCCTCTGGTACGACGTGGATTGGCCCCTGAACGCCGAGCAGTGGGAATCGGAAAAGATGAACAAGATGGTGTTCGAGCTGCAACCGGACATCATTGTGAACAACCGCAACGGCTTGCCGGGGGATTTCACCACACCCGAGCAGCACATCGAGCCCGGCAAAGCCGGCCAGGCCTGGGAAACCTGCATGACTATGAACGAAAGCTGGGGTTACCAGAAGGCCGATAACGATTGGAAAGCGGCGGAAACCATCGTGCGCAATCTCTCCACTTGCGCGCACGATGCCGGCAATTACCTGCTCAACATCGGCCCCAAGCCCGACGGCTCGGTTCCCGAGGAATCGGTGCGCATCCTGACCGAGGTCGGCGAATGGCTGGAGAGGAACGGGGCGGCGATTTACCCCACCGAACCCTGCCAATCGGACTGGCACGTCTACGCCAATTATACCCGCCGGGGTAATACCCTCTACATGCATGTTTACCACTGGCCGGGAGAAACGCCGGCTGCCCAGTGGCTGGAATTCTTCCAACCGCCCAGCGTGGTGGCCATCGGCGGGCTGCGCGGCAAAGTCCAGTCGGCGCGCCTGCTGGTTTCAGGGAAGCCCGTGGCCTTCGAGCAGGGTGACCAGTACGTCAGGTTCATGGGCCTGCCCATCGAGGCGCCGGACAGCCCGGTGACCGTCATCGCCATCGAGTGCGATCAGGAACCGGTGGTGAATCACGACGACGTGCGAAAGCTCCGCAAACGCGAGGGCGTGGGGGTTTAAGCCACCCCTCATCATTAATTAAACCTTGTGACGCGCCACAGCATGATGCCGCAGGCGACAAGAACGACGAGCATGGCGGAAGCGAGCCCGGCGAGCCAAATCCAGTTGAGTGCCATGTGGGGGATGACGGCGAGCGCCCCGAAGGCGATGAAAACTGACGTGGCGGCAACCACCAGCAACCAATCGAGCCAGGTGCGCCGAAAGGGAGCCGCGCTCTTCTCCCGGCCTTCCATGCTGGAGGCCACGTAGGCCGAATCAATGGCGTAAAGATCGCTCTCCCTCTGTGCCGCTTCTTTCCAGCTTACGTATTCGCCCTCCGGGGCGGAGGAAAAGGCAATCGCCACGGCGCCCACCGCCATCAGCAGGGAGCCGCCGACGACCTTCGCCATGATGCCGTGCGGCGCGCCCCGCAATTCGCCGAACACCAGGATGCCCCAGAGCAGTCCCCAAAGCTGGTTGGTATTCGAAAGCGGGATTCCCCGGCTGATGCCCACATACTTGGCGGCGAAATTTTGAAAGAGATCCCCAATCACCCACATAAAGCCGCCCGAGCAACGGCCAGAAGAGGATTCCCCGGAACCTGAACCAGCTCATGCCAAACGGGGGTCACGCCGCCCAGAAACACCACCGTCAACGCGGTAATGGTACCCATCTCGCCAAAGGTGAAGAAGGTGACGAAGGAAAGCGGGTTCATCCCGCTGATGTAGGCCTTGCGGTAGGGGATATACATCGACCCAAACATCAGGCCGGCGCCCAGCGCCGCCGCCACGCCGCGCAGGGGATGCGGGGATGAACTCTGGGAGGTGGAAGCGAACGACAACATCAACGCGCCGCTGAAAATGATGACGGCGCCGCCTACCACTCCCACCCAGCGGAGCCATCCGGCGCGGCGTAGTTCGCGGAAAAAGAGAATTCCCCAGGCGATGCCAATCAGGCTGTTGGAGTTCCACAGGGGAAAGGCGATGCTCAGGCCGATATCCCGCACGCCAAAGATGGTCAAAGTATTTCCCACGGCCCACAGGCAACCGGCCAGAATACCCCACACCACCAGGTGGGGCGCCTGGCGGACGTCTCGCGCGATATCGGAAGTGCCGCGAATCAGCGCCGGAAGGCTCCAGCGCGAAATGAACGCGCCCAGAACCATCATGAAGGAAATGATAAGGGGTGAGACCGCGATGGTCACGAGCTTGGTGGGCGCCTCGGCGGCGGCCAGCCACAGCGCTGCCGCCATGCCGCAGAATACTCCCAGCGCCTGGAGCGTGCGCTGGCGTCGTCGATCGGTCAAGCTTCCGGCAATGAGGGAGTCCAGAGGAATGTGCCCCTTGAGAGGACTTTCGAGGTTACTGGATGGCGCGCAAGAGAATCAAGCCGCCCAAGCAAGACCGCCAGCGGAACCCAGAATTGTACGTCGCGGAACATCGCCACCCACCACGCCCCGCTTCTTCCAATATCCGTCCGATTTTCGTCCGTCATATCCTATAGCCCCGGTGACGCTGACTATCATACTCATTCCCGGCCCCCCCACAAGCCCCATTCTGCTCGATTCGATCATTTGCTTTTAAGCACGTAGGGTCCGGCGGATGGTGGTGTTATTTGCTGCGAAAGCAGTGCGTAAGAGGGTTTCACACAGAGATGCACATGCACGGCGCTGGAAATCGCTAACCTTTGGGCAGATCCATTCCGGAGAAGTTCTTGCACGCCTCTAGTAGTTCATCCTGCTGTTCCACATCGCGAGACGCTGGGTTCGGTGGGCGCAGCCGTAAGTGATAGAAGTATTCACCGGTGACGGTGGCCGCAGGGTCATCGCTCGCCGCGAGCCACACCTACGTGCGGTGGGCGGCATCCAGGTCATCCGGCGCTCCCGGACCTCCCATTTTCGTGGCCACCCAACCGGGCTCAAGGGCATTGGAACGAACATCCGGCCAAAGGCGGGCAACGGCGAAGGCCAGCAGCACGTCGTGCAGCTTGGTGTCGGAGTAGGCCTGTTGCCCCTGCCAGGGGCGGTGCTCCCACACCAGATCCTTCAGCGTTGCATCACCATTGCGGTGAAGCCCGGAACTCAGGTAGACGAGGCGCTTGGGCCGCTGAATGAGCGCGGTCAGGATGTATGGCGCAAGCGTGTTGACGGCGAACACGTGAGGCAAGCCATCTACGGTCGCGATGCGCCGGGGCTCCCGATACCCGATGGCCGCATTGTGAATGACGGCATCGAATGAGCCGAGCCGGTTCACCTGTTCGGCCACGCCGCCAGTCTGCGCAATGTTGGAGAGATCACCGATCACCACGGACTCCGCGCCCGGCACGGCGGCGAGCGCTTCCTTCCCCCGCCGCTCGTTGCGTGCATGCAAAACCACCCGGTGTCCCTGCTCAATAAGGAGCTGAGCGGCCATGCGGCCAAGGCCATCGGAAGAACCTGTGATGAAAACGCGCGCCATGGGGTCGCACCCCCTGTGAGTAAGAGATGTATTGAAGGGCCTTGAAGATACAAGCGCCCGCCGTCGCCTGCTCCGGGCGCTCGCGGGAATTATAGGGAGTGATCCGATCAGTTTCCGCGGCCATACTACCCCCCCCAAATATGGCTTCGGGCGCAGCGCGCTTGCGGGATTTTTGCGGCCAATTACGCTTATCTCTTATAATGGTGATTCGTGGGTTGGCGCGCTCTCCAGTGTGGTGCTGCTATTCTGAGAGCTGGAATCTTCGTTGGGAAAGCAGCGCCGAATTCCAAGCTTTGTCGTTGAATCGCTGACTTCCCCGGTTGCGAGGTCGCATGGTTGCCTGGTCGTTGGTCTTTCATCTTGTTGGCTTGGTCTTTTGGGTGGGAAGTCTCTTGGTGGTCACGCAGATTCTGGCAGTTCATGTTACGGAACACTCCCTTGAGGTGTCCGCCATCCTGAGCCGTCTGGAGACAAAACTCCTGAAGGGATTGGCCCATCCCGGAGCGGCCATCATGGTGATCACCGGCTTCATTTTGGCGTATCGCAATCCCCAATATCTTCAGCAATCCTGGTTGCAGGCAAAACTGCTTTTGGTGGTCATTCTGGTGGGGATTGATCTGCGGCTTACATTTCAAGTCAAGAGTTGTCATCAAGGGAGAGTCGAGCTAACCCGGCGTGACTGTATGCTCTTTCATGGAGCGATCTCCCTATTGTTCCTGGTAATCCTGGTCCTGGCGGTGATCAAACCCTTCAGTCCGCACCCGCCGCACGCGCAGCTCGGGGAAATCGGCGCACTCGTCAGCAGGCAGTAGGCAATTTTCAAACGGCAACAGCAGGAACCCGTACGATCTAAAATTCAAGTCAAAGGGCTGTTGGCTCGTAAATCTAAAGGAGGGAAGTTTGGCGAAAATCACAATTAACAACAACGGTTCGATCAAGGTAGAAGGCGAATTCACCATCTGCGATGCAAGCGGCAATACTTTTGACCTGTCCGGCCGCACCGCCATCGGTCTTTGCCGCTGCGGACATTCGGAGAACAAACCCTTTTGCGACGGCTCCCACCGGAAGGTCAACTTTCAATCGGATGTGAAAGCGCGGACCTTGCCCCCTCCCGCTCCCAAGCCTGCGTAAAAAGGGTGGGGAGGCGGCTTGGCGCCGCCACGTGGCGGGATCAGCCCGCCGCTTCCACTCTATACGACATGCCCCTCACCGCGTTGACTTGGTGGGGGGCGTATGCTACGTTTAGCGGACCGTCCTCACCACCAAGGGGCAGTTGGAGCATTTAGATGGCTTTTCACAGGGCCAGGGCGCTGCAGGAGGCTGAGAAATCCGTAGCTCAAGGCAAGATTGCCCAGGCCATCAAACAGTATCTCGACATCATCGATATCGATCCTTCCGACTTGTCACTTTACAACACGGTAGGCGATCTTTACATTCGCGAACGGAACGTCACGGAGGGATTGAGGCAATTTCACAAGCTGGCGGAGGCCTACGTCCGCGAGGGATTCAATGTTAAAGCCATCGCCATTTACAGGAAGATCTCGAAGTTTGACCCCAATTCTGTAGACACGCTTCTGAAGTTGGGAGAGTTGTATCAGCTCCAGGGTTTGAGCCGCGAAGCTCGGGAACAATTCCTTCAGGCAGTGGAGTTTTTCAAAAAGCGCGATCAGCCCGAACGGGCTCTTGAGGTCCTTCGCAAGCTGGTGCTGCTTGATCCTGAGAACATCAATTTTCACAACCGCCTGGCTGCCGAATGCGAAGAAGCGGGCAAGCAGGAAGACGCGGCCCTGGCCTATCTGGAATCGGCGGAGATTCTAGTCCACCGCGGCGATCAGGCGGCTGCCGAACTTGCTTTGAAAAAAGCTGCCGAACTGAACCCCAGGAATTCCAAGATTCAGATGCTGCGCGCGCGGGTGGCGGTGGCGCGCCACGAGCCGGAGGAGGCCGAGCGCATCATCAATTCCACGCCGGAGTTGCAGTCGGACCCGGCGGTGAAGCGAATTTTGCTGGACTCCTATCTGGGCACCGGAAAACTTCCGGAGGCGGAAAAGCTCGTGCGGGAACTTTTCCATGCCAATCCCTCGGAATTCGCCCCGGTCTCAAGCGTTGCGTCGCTCCTCGCGGAAAAAGGGGACATTGACCAGGCCTATCACTTACTCTCGAGCGTGGCGGATCAACTCATCAGTCAGCACAACGCCGGTCTGCTCTTGGAGGCCCTGCGCACGGTTTGCAACAATGCGCCCGCCCACATCCCCACCCTGGAATTGATTCATCGGATCTGCGAGCAAACCGCCGACGAGATGAATTTGCCGGAAGTTCTGGAGGCGCTGGGCCACGCCCACGAGCAGGCGGGCGACCTGGAGAAAGCCGAAGCGGCCTATCTCAAGCTGTCGGAGCGCGAGCCCGAAAATGAGACCTACCGCGGCCTTCTGAAGGCGATCCAGCACCAATTGGGCAGGGATGCCAAAGTCCCGGATTTCTCTGCTCACGAGATGGCGCTTGAGGGGGGGGCGGAGACGGACGAGGAAACCCTGCCGGAGCCGGAGGTCATTGATCTTAGCCAGGAATTGATGGTGAACGAGGCCCTTGAGAACAGCGACCTGTTTGCCCGTTACAACCTCCCTGAGAAGGCAATTGCCGAGCTGGAAAAGGTCTTGCAGGTCTATCCCGATCAAATCGAGGTTCACCAGCGCATCCTGGAAATTTCGCGCAAAGGGCTTCCGGGGAGGGGAGCGGTGGCCGCCACGCAACTCGCTCGAATCTTTGCCGAGCATGGGGATGCGGAGATGGCGGGCAAATACCAGGCCATCGCGGCGCAACAAGGCACCCAGCACGAAACTCCACAGCCTCCGGCTTCCCCCGGCGAGAAGGAGGGAGGGACCGTTACCCCTCCACCTGGCTCCCCTGAGACGCCGGAAGCGGGAAAGGCCGAGGCGCCCCCAATGGAGCCCGTGGCTGCGCCCGCAGCGCCATCTAAGGTTGCACCTCCTTTCGACCTCACACCGCCTGAGACACCGAGTGAAGCTCCGGCGGCGCTTTCCCCTCCCCTTTTGCCTGAGCAGACGGTGGAGTTAGACCTGTCTGGAGATCTGGAGGCCATGACGGCGCTGAGCCATGAAACCCCAGCTCCGTCAGCTCCCGTCCCGGCGCCACAACCTGAACCCATGGCTCCAACCGTGATGGATACCCCGGCCTCCGCGCCGGTGGCAATTCCTGCTCCCCCGCCAGCGCCTGCTCCGCCTCCGGTGGTGGAAGAGGCGACTCCCATCGCACCTAAACCCGCCGAGGTGACTCCTCCGGCGCCGGGGATTATGGAAGAAGAGATCCCGGATGATCTTGAAGAGAGCAGGATCGAAGTTGAGTTCTACCTTGAAAATGGTTTTGTAGAGGAGGCCCGGCAGACGGTTTCCTTGCTTGAAGAGAAATATCCCGGCAGCGCGTTTGTCGCGAACCTGCGCCGGCGGGTGGGCGAGCAGGATAGTGAAGAACCCACCGAGCCCCTGGAACTGGAGGCGTTTGTCCCGAAGGATGAACCTGTGACGCTCCAGCCGCATGCGGAATTGCCAGTTGCCGATGCCGCCAGCCCTCCCGAAACATCGATTGAAGCCGCCCATGAAGAACCCGCGATCACTTCACCCGTTGCGCCCGCGACCAGGGCGGACGAACTCGCGCAGGAGGATTGGGAACTCCCCACAACCTATGCACTGCCCCCCTACCCGGAACCGGCAATGGAACCCGTGGTTCCACCTCCGCCCACTGAGCCCGTGGTTGAGAAGCCGGCGGCCGCAGCGAGCGGCGGCGCGGAAATGTTGGGCGACCTGGCCGGAGAACTGGCTTCATCGCTGGAGGGAATCGTGGCGCCATCCCCCAAGACGCCTGCCGCCCCGCAAGAGGGTGTGGCGGCTCCCCCCGCTGCCCCTTCGGAAGGCGTGGCGCAACTCAGCGGTCTGCTGGCAGAGATGGAGGAGTCTGACACCATCCCCACCCAAGACGATCCTGAGACCCACTACAATCTGGGTGTGGCCTTCCGGGAGATGGGGTTGCTGGACGAATCGATTGGAGAATTCCAAAAGGTTGTGAAGGGTTCGGGGAAAGGGAATTATCCCCCCAATTTCCTTCAGGCATGCAGTCTTCTGGCCATATGTTTCATGGAAAAAAAGATGCCGGCGATTGCCGTCAAGTGGTACCTGCGCGCGCTGGAAACTCCCGCCCTCGACGAGGAGGCGCTCATGGCACTACAATATGATTTGGGCGTCGCGTACGAGCAAGCCGGCAATTCCCGCAATGCCCTGGAGCGGTTTACCGAAGTCTATAGCCAGAATATTGACTTCCGCGATGTGGCGGACAAGATCCGCGAACTCCAGCAGAAAACCTGATAGAGATCCCACCCGCTGCCGGGGATGACCCCTATCACCTGGCCTGAGAGCGAATCCCTGGATCGATTAAACGAATGAACCGCCTTCTAACCATCGTGTACATCGTGTTCTGCTTCGAGATTGGTGTGTTTCTGTTTGTCTTTCCTTGGATTTCGCTCTGGACCAGGAATTATTTCGTCGGTCACTACCCGCTGTTTGCCACCATCGCGCGCAACTACTTCCTGCGCGGCGCCGTCTCCGGCCTGGGGCTGGCGGATATCTGGCTTGCCTGCTTTGAGGTGTGGCGCTTCCGGCGGGAACTGGGATTTGCCAAGGCCGTCCAAACCATCAAATCAGATCATGGGCAGGTTAGGCCGTTGGATCGTTGAATCATGGGTTCATCGGTTCATCGGATCATCGGATCATTGAATCATCGGGTCATTGGATCGTTGATTCATGGAATCACTAGGTTATTAACCAGTTATAGTATTGCATAATTGGTTAATTGACAAGACACTGAATAGCAGCCGCTGATTATGTTTTTGGAATGTGGCGACTACCCACTTAGGATTTGCTTCCTGATTTTCAATGACCCGATGATCCGATGATCCGATGATCCGATGATTCACTGATCCGATGCCCCGATTTTTCCAGCTCTACTACATCACGGACCGCCACCAGATCAAATCCGGCAGTCTGGACGCCGCCATCACGCGAGCCATTTCCGCAGGGTTGGATGGGGTACAGATTCGCGAAAAGGATCTGCCCGTCCGCCGCCTGCTGGCCCTGGCGGAATCTGCGGCTCGGTTGGCGCGCCAGCAGGGGAGCACCCGCGTGATCGTGAATGACCGCCTGGACGTGGCGCTGGCCGCTCATGCCCATGGCGTGCATTTGGGGACGCGCTCCCTGCCCGCAGACTTGGTGCGAAGACTGGCGCCGCGCGAATTCATCGTGGGAGTCTCCTGCCACTCCCTGGAGGAAGCCTTGACGGCGGAAGCGGCGGGCGCGGATTACCTCCTGCTGGGACCGATTTTCACCACTCCCTCGAAGCTTCAATATGGCCCACCGCTGGGACTCGCCAAACTGCGCGAAGTGACTTCCCGGGTTTCCATCCCGGTCTTGGCGCTGGGCGGAATCACCGTTGACCGCGCCCCCGCCTGCCGTGAGAACGGCGCCGCGGGAATCGCCGGCATTCGCATCTTTCAGGACTGCGAATCGCTCGAGGCGCAGGTTCGCGACTTGCGCGCGCCGCAAGCGTAGAAGGCTAGGTGAGGGGTCTTTTGGCGACCGCCGCCCACCGGACGCCGAGCGAAAAGCACTTGGAGATCAGCGCTTTTCATTTCGAATAACCACCTGTCTTTTCATATACATTCCCGGGTCGCGGAGATAAGTAGCTGCATTTTCTATAACATTCCAGGTTCCGAGCGATTTTGACTTCGGTCAAGTTTTTTACTGGATTATTTTCAGCAACATACATTTTGGGGCCGGGAAAAAAGCAGTCCCCTTTTTTTGGCCGCCTTCCCGTGTGTTTTTTACAACCCCTTTGCCCTCTACTGCTTGGCGATGGGCTAGATTGATAGCGTCTGGCGCATTTCTCCGCTAACTGGCTGTGTTTTCATCAACATTCCAGGTTGGCAGGCGGTTTTTTCTGGAAATTTACCGCCGCCTCCCGGTCCCTAAATTAACTTGTTTAATATCAGATACTTGGCTCTCGTCAAAATCACCAGACACATTGCCTGAATTCCCTTAACTCGCTTTTTTTCATCAACATTCCAGGTTGGCCGCGCGCCTTTCCGTGCGGCAAATCCTGCCGCGCCCGACGCTCCGACTTCTGGAGGCTAGGGGCGGCCCGGGGGATCTCCCCCAGAATGAACCGCCCTTTCATTGTACACTCCATAGGCTACGTTGTCAAGAAGATTACGTACGCAGCGAGTAGCTCTGCCCGTAAAACCGCCCTCGGCAAGCCCGCGGGGCGCGCTGGCGCAGCTTTGGAGTGCGTGCAGCTTGCTGCCCCTTTTTCCCCTGCCAGCTTGCTGGCTGGCACGCATCATTTCGAATTTCGAGAATTAATCACGGTTCGTCCTGGTGGTTGGATTTCCCGCAAGCAAGCTTGCGGGAGGGAAAGCGGCAGCAAGCTGCACGCACTCCAAAGCTTCGCTCTTGGCGCCCACGGTTCTTCCCAAAATCGGCCGATGCCCGGATGGTTTCTGGCGCGAACGCGAGATGAAAAACCGCACAGGAACGCAAAATACGCGTACCTGTGCGCTACCCGCCTTTGCCTGCGTAGCGCGGGGCAATTCCCGGCGCTGACACCCATTCACCCGGGGGTGAGGGCTCAGTTTGAATTGGGGGCTGCGGAAGCTGTTCCTGTTTTGTCGTTACGCGGCCCCGTTCCCCAAAGGGGAAAACTGTGAGTAGCCGTAGGTTTGAACCTACGGACACGCCGCCCCCAAAAATAATTCCCGGCCCTGACGGGGCCGCCGGTGCGCCCTTTTTACAACATGTATCGCTCATCAAATCTAATCTCTGCTTATGCCCCATGCTCCAACTTCCTGATCGTCAACCCCGCTGGGGTTGGGGGGGATTCTTGTGGGGTCGCCCGATCCGCAGGTTAAAACCTGCGGCTACCCACCGTCGGTCCCTTCGGCACCCTGAACTTTTTCGCCGATTCATATTCAAACTGAGACACTATCCATGCTCCCGAATGTTTGACCAACCCGTACACTCATTGTTATAGTTAAAGTTTGCATCTTATGCCCAGGAAGTCGTGTAAGTGATGGCCGATCAAATCCACATTACCTTTCCTGACGGAGCCTCCCGGGAATTTCCGCCCGGCACGACGGCGCTGGACGTTGCCAAGTCGATTGGTCCGCGCCTGGCGGCGGAAGCGCTGGCGGCGAAGGCGGGCGACCGGCTGATCGATCTCTCCACCAAGCTGGAAGCGGATGGGCCCATTCAATTCATCATGCCATCCTCGCCGGAGGGCTTGGAGATTTTCCGCCATTCGACCGCACATTTGCTGGCCGCCGCCGTCACCGAACTTTTTCCCGACGCGCATCCCGGCATCGGGCCGGCCACCGAGACCGGCTTCTATTACGATTTTTATCGGGAAAAGCCTTTTACCGAAGAGGATCTGAGCAAGATCGAGGCGAAGATGCGGGAGTTCGTTCAGGCCAACCTGCCCAACGAGCGCGTCTATTTTCCCAAGGAAGACGGCTTGAAGCTTTTTGAGCAGATGGGCGAGTTCCTGAAGTGCCAGTTGATCGAGGAAAAAGCCGACCCGGTGTTCTCCGCCTATCGCACCGGCAAGTTTCTGGACTTTTGCCGGGGGCCGCACGTTCCCTCCACCGGGCGCATCAAGGCCTTCAAACTCCTGAGCGTGGCGGGGGCGCACTGGAAGGGCGATGAGCACTCGCACCCCATGCAGCGCATTTACGGAACCGCCTTCTTCAGCCAGAAGGACCTGGACGGCTTTCTCCAGCAGATCGAAGAGGCGAAAAAACGCGACCACCGCCGCCTGGGCAAAGACCTGGACCTGTTCAGCATTCAGGACGATGCCGGGCCGGGACTGATTTTCTGGCACCCCAAGGGCGGCATCATTCGCCGGGAGATTGAGGATTGGCTGCGCGACGAGTTGACCGCCCGCGGCTACGATCTGGTGTTTACTCCCCACGCCATGCGCCTGCATCTGTGGGAAGTGAGCGGCCACGCCAACTTTTATCGCGAGAACATGTTTGGGCCGATGGACGTGGAGAACGACCAGTACCAGCTCAAGCCTATGAACTGCCCCGGCCACATTCTGATTTACAAGTCGCGGGCGCGCAGCTATCGCGAGTTGCCGATGCGCCTGGCGGAACTGGGCACGGTCTATCGCTTTGAACGCTCGGGGGTGATGCACGGCCTGATGCGCGTGCGCGGGTTTACCCAGGATGATGCGCACATCTTCTGCATGCCGGAGCAACTGGAAGCCGAGGTCCAGGCCTGCGTGGAATTCGCGCACACGGTGCTCAAGACGTTTGGTTTCGATCAATACCAAGTGGAGCTTTCCGCGCGCGACCCGGGGGACCCCGAACACTATGCGGGAACCGTGGAGGAATGGAACCTGGCGGAAGGCGCGCTGATGAACACCCTGAAGCGCATGGAAATTCCCTTCAAGTACATGCCCGGGGAAGCGGTTTTCTATGGCCCCAAGATCGACGTCAAGCTGGTGGACGCCATCGGCCGGCCGTGGCAGCTCACCACGGTGCAATTTGATTTCAACCTGCCGCGGCGCTTCGGTTTGGAGTACGCGGGGGCGGATGGGAAGTTACACACTCCGGTGATGGTGCATCGAGCGCTGTTTGGTTCGATCGAAAGATTCTTCGGCGTGCTCATTGAACACTACACGGGCGCCTTTCCCGTATGGCTCGCGCCGGTGCAAGCCGTGGTGCTGCCCATCAGCGACAAGCACGCGCCTTATGCGCGGGAGGTTCGGGAAGAACTGCGCCGCGCCAAGGTTCGCACCCAACTGGATGATCGCAATGAGAAGCTGAATGCGCGGATACGCGACGCGCAACTTCAGAAGGTCCCCTTCATGCTGGTGGTGGGTGATCGCGAGGCACAGAACCGCACGGTGGCCGTCCGCCGCAGAGATTCCGGCGACGCCGGCGCCCGCCCCCTGGCCGAGTTTGTAAATTGGGCCCGCGAGCTTATCGACACCCGGGCTGTGAAATGGTAAGCTAATTCCTAGGTTTGGATCGGGTGGTCAAAAGACCTGGACGCAACTTGCAGTCTTGTTGGTGGCCCCCGTGGGGGCTGGGAGGGAAGATTTATCGCTGACCGATTCGTTCGTGTGAATGAAAGGATTCGCGCCAAAGAAATCCGGGTAATAGATGAAGAAGGTGGGCAACTGGGTATTATGACCCCCTTCGATGCTCTGAAGACCGCGAAGAGTCAGGGCTTGGACTTGGTGGAGGTCGCCCCCACTGCCAATCCTCCCGTGTGCCGCATCATTAACTACGGGAAGTACCTCTATCAACTGAGTAAGCGGCAGCACGAGGCGCGCAAGAATCAAAAGTCCATCGGGCTGAAGGAAGTCAAGATGCGGCCCCGCACCTCCGCCCACGATTTCGAGACCAAGCGGAACAAGGTGGTGGATTTTCTCCAGGAGGGCGCCAAGGTCAAGGTCACGATTATGTTCCGCGGGCGCGAGATGGCGCATCGGGACCTGGGTTTTAATATGATCGATCGTTTGATTCAAGAGGTGGGGGAAGCCGGGCAGGTGGAAGCGCGGCCGCGACTCGAGGGGCCGAACCTGACCGCGATCCTGGCGCCTAAGAAAGCGGCGGGCAAGTCCGGGGGAGGATCTCCCCGCCCGGCGGCAGGCGCTGCATCGGCGCCTCCCGCGAAACCCCATGCTCCAGTGCCGGCTTCCGCCAAGCCCGCGGGACCACAAGGATCTTCAGGAGGACAGATTGGCTAAGGTCACCAAAGTTAAACTCAAGCTCAAGACCCATAAGGGCGCCGCCAAGAGATTCAAGATCACGGGCAGCGGCAAAGTGATGCGTCACCATTCTTTTGCTCGTCATATCCTGACGTCCAAGGCCAGCAAGCGCAAACGGCGTTTGGGCAAGGCAGCGGAATTATCACCTGCCGATGTTGGGCAGGTTCTTCGCATGCTCCCTTACGGGAGGTAAAAAAAGGTGCCAGGTATCAGGTGTCAGGGAACAAAGCAACGCGAAAATCGATTTGCTTTTCCTGAAACCTGGAACCTGACACCTGTTTTTCAGGGTGCGGGAAGGCTACACCGAGGCCGGGTGCCTTCACTGCCCCACGCAGGAGACAGGAGCTAGGAGTCAGGAGCCAGAATAAGCAGCCATCGATTTGGGTCTGTTATTCTGACATCTGACTCCTAACTCCTGACTCCCCAATTCTTTCAAAAAGGAGAAACCCATGCCTCGAGTTAAGCGCGGAACTGTGCGCCGCGCCAATCGCAAGAAGCTTTCCAAGCTCACCAAGGGCTTTTTTCTCACCAAAAGTAAACTCTACCGCTCGATGAAGGAAGCTGCGGATAAGGCGGGTCGTTACGCCTTCCGTGACCGCCGTCGCAAGAAGCGCGATTTCCGCAGGCTCTGGATCCTTCGCATCAGCGCCGCCGCACGCTCCCATGAGCTCACCTACAGCCAGTTTATTCATGGACTGAAGACGCTGGCCATCGAACTGGACCGCAAGGTGCTTGCCGAGCTGGCGGTAAAGGACCAGGTGGCGTTTGGGGAGTTGGCCGCCAGGGTCAAGGCAACCCTGACCGGCCCCCAGCGGGTAGCTGCCAGCTAGCGGCCCTCGGACGCTCGACGAAAAGAGGAGCTTTTCCTTGTTGCGGCTTCGCCGCTTGCTCTGCGGAAAGGCTTCGCCTTTCCGTCACGCAAGCCAACCATAAACCTCTTTCGACGCGCCTGCCCCGATTAATCAGGGCAGGCGCGCGGAGGAGAAGTAAATAGAAGCGATGGGCCGGAAAGGCAAAGCCTTTGTCGCCGCGGCGACCGGGGCGAAGCCCGTCAAACACCATGATCACTCGCTAATTTGGACAGCCTTGGTTCGCGAACCGCCCCTGCGCAAACGGCTATGACCATTGATGAGAAAGTTCGCAAGACGCTCGCCGAACTCGGGGTCAGCGACGCTGCGGGCGTGGATGCCCTCTTCGCCGAGGTGCGCGCGGCGATGGAAGAGGAGAGAAGCGTACTGATTTCGCGCGGCGTGGCGAGCGAAGCCGAACGCGACAAGTTGTGCAAGGAACTCCGCGACCGGTGGCTGGCGCGGAAGAACGGCATCTTATCCTTGGTCGATGAAAACTGGCTGAAAGCTTCTCCCCGGGAACTCAAACCCTTTGCCGGGCGGAATTTCAACAGCCTACGGCAAGTCTCGGGCGCGCTCGAAATCGCGGCATTGACGAAGGATGTGGCGCTTCATACCGAGGCACCGGGCGGGGAAATTCCCCTTAGCGATTCCACGCCTGGGGCGGTCAGCCAGGCAACCCGCGAGGTCCCGGGCGACCTCACTCTCCCCGGCAACCGGCGACCGCTCGGTTCACTGCATCCCGTCACGCAGATGCAGCGCGAAATCGAGGAAATCTTTCTCAATCTCGGGTTCCGGATTGAGAGTGGGCCGGAAATTGAATCCGTCTATTACAACTTTGACGCGCTCAATATTCCGGAGAGCCATCCCTCGCGCGACGACTGGGACACGCTCTACATCGATTCGAAAACCGTGCTGCGCACCCACACCTCGCCCGTGCAAATTCGCGCGATGGAAAAATATGGCGCGCCGCTTTACATCATTATTCCCGGAAAGTGCTATCGGCACGATAACCCCGACGCCAGCCATTCGCCCATGTTCCATCAAATCGAAGGCCTGGCCATCGCGAGCGATATCACCTTTGCCGACTTGAAGGGAACCCTCGATTTCTTCGCCAAAAAGCTCTTTGGGGAAAAGATTCGCACGCGTTTTCAGCCCAGCTTCTTTCCCTTTACGGAGCCGAGCGGCGAGGTTTCCATCAGTTGCATCTTTTGCGGGGGTGAGGGCTGCCGGGTATGTAAAGAAAGCGGCTGGATTGAGGTGATGGGTTGTGGCATGGTTCATCCCCAGGTGCTGCGCAACGGCGGCATCGATCCCGAGAAGTATTCGGGTTGGGCTTTTGGATTGGGCATCGATCGCTTCGCCATGATGAAATATGACATCAATGACATTCAGCTTTTCTTCCAGAGCGATGTGCGGTTCTTGCAACAATTTTAACTTTGGTAGGGGCGGTTCGCGAGCCGCCCCTACGACCTCGGCATCATGAAGATTTCTGTCAACTGGCTCAAAGAATTCGTCGATGTTGCGAGCGCCCCCCGCCAGCTCAAGTCGGACCTCACCATGATCGGTCTGAACACGGAGTCGCTTGTCCCGGTGGGTGATGATTGGGTGCTGGACGTGGAGGTGACCACCAATCGTCCGGATTGTTTGAATCATTACGGAGTGGCGAGGGAACTTGCCACGCTCTATCGCCGGTCGCTGAAAAATTTGGAAATCTCAGTGAAGGAGTCGGGCGGACCCGCGCAGGAAGCGGTGTCCATCGAGATTGCCGATCCCGACCTCTGCGCGCGTTACTGCGGCCGGGTAGTGCAAAACGTAAAAGTGGGACCGTCGCCGGACTGGCTTGTGAAGCGCCTGGAAGCCGTTGGGCAGCGGCCCATCAACAACGTCGCCGATATCACCAATTATGCGCTGATGGAATTGGGGCACCCTCTGCACGCCTTCGATTTGTCGCGCCTGAAGCAGCAGAAGATTATCGTCCGCCGCGCCCGGCCCGGCGAGGCCATGCGAACTCTCGACGGAGTGGACCGCCTGCTGACGCGCGACAACCTGGTTATTGCCGACGGCACGCACCCCGTGGCTCTCGCGGGCGTTATGGGCGGGGAGGAATCGGAAATTTCCTCGAGCACCCGCAGCGTTCTGCTGGAGAGCGCGTGGTTTGAGCCGGTGTCCAGCCGCCGCACGTCGAAATCCCAGGGATTGCACACGGAGGCTTCGCACCGCTTTGAACGGGGCGCTGACATCCAGATGGCGCCGCTGGCGCTCGACCGTACCGCTGCGTTGATTCAGGAAATTGCGGGGGGAGAAATCCTCGAGGGGATGATCGACGTTTACCCGCAGCCCAAACCGCGCCTTGATTTGGATCTGGAGCGGAGCGAGATTACGCGCATCCTGGGAGCAGAAATCCCCGAAGAAGAAGTTGAGCGAATCTTGGAGGGCTTGGGATTTGGGGTGGAGCGAATGCGCGGGGTAAGCTGGCAAGTTTCCGTGCCCTCCTTTCGGGTGGATGTTTCCCGGGAAGTGGATCTGGTGGAAGAAGTCGCGCGGCACGTGGGCTATGACCGTTTGCCCGCCCGCGTGCGGCCCGCGCCCCCCAGCGTGGAAAGGGACGCGACGCGCGACAAGGTCTTGACCACCACTTCCTTGCTGGTGGGATTGGGATTTCGTGAAATCATCACCAGCTCGATGGTCGATCCCGCCGAGAGTGAGCGTTTTTCCGCCGCTCTGCCGGTGGTGCTCGCCAATCCCCTGAGCCAGGATGCCTCCGCCATGCGTACCTCGGCGGTTCCCAGCATGTTGAGGGCGATTCGCTGGAACCTTGACCGCGACACGAGCGACGCGAAACTTTTCGAGCTGGGCAAGACCTACAGCATGAGCGTCGGCGGGGCGCCGGAAGAGCGCCGGGTTCTTACCCTTGGCGCCACGGGACATCGGCGGCCGGCCACGGTGTACGACAGTGAAGCCCCCCTCGACTTTTTTGACTTGAAGGGCGATGTGGAAACGATTCTGGGGGCGTTCGACGTGCCGGCTTGTGATTTCGATCCCTCGGGGCCCGCGTATTTCCAGCAAGGGCGCAGCGGGCGCATGAGTACGCAGGGACTTGAGTTGGCCGTGTTGGGATTGATCCAGCAGGACCTGGCGCGCGAGTACAAGTTGCGTCAGGCGGTTTGGGTGGCGGAGATCGATTTTGAACGCCTCCGGGAATTTCCCCTGTGCTCCCGGAAGTATCAGGCCATTTCCAGGTTTCCCGCCGTGGAACGGGACTTCTCACTGGTGCTGCCGGACGAGTTGCCCTATGCCCGCCTTTCTTCTGCGATTGCGGGCCTCGAGCTTGAGGAGATTCGAGGCTTCCGCCCCGTGGACCGTTTTCGCGGCGGCGCCATTCCCGCCCGGCACCACAGCCTATTGTTGCGGGTGACTTTCCAGAGCCAAACCCGCACCTTGACCAGCGAGGAGATTGGCGGATTGAGCCAACGGTTACTCACCGCGCTGCAAGAGCTGGGAGCAAATCTGCGGGGCTAGAGATTGCTGATTTTCGATTGCCGATCGACGATTGAAAAGCATGCGTACCTGCGATCGGTAGCCGGTGGAAGACATGGAGTGATATTCACGGCGGAAGAACTTCTGGCTCAATCGTCAATCGAAAATCGACAATCAGCCGTGGCCAATCGGCAATAAGGAGCACAGGGTGGATCCAAAGGACCAGTTCGAACGGTTGGAAGAGAAACTTTTGAAGGCGATTGAGCTCTTCAAGCGAACGCAGGCGGAGAAGCGCGCTCTGGAACAAGAGGTCGAAAAGCTGAGAGGGGAAGTCCGGGAACGGGCCCAGGGTGATAGCGCGATGGAACGCGAGGTGATTGCCTTGCGCCGCGAGCGCGAGGAGGTTCGCTCCCGCGTCGAGAAACTGCTGGAGCGGATTGACGCGTTGACAAACCCGGAAGAGCAGTGAATAGTGGACAGTGGATAGTGAATAGTAAATGGTGAATAGTGAATTGTCGCCAGTAGCCTTTTGTTCGCTATCCACAGTTCTCTGCTCAGTTTAATTTTCACCATTTACTATTCACTGTTTACCATTGTCGGTTCTCCCGGCGAAGGAGGTTTCTCACCAACATGGCCAAGGACCCCCAGAGCATCCGAGTGCTAATCTACGACCAGGAATATTTCATGCGGGGAGACCTGAACCAGGAATACATTCAGAAGCTCGCACAATACCTGGACGGCAAGATGCGCTCCATTGCGGAGCGTACGCGGACCGTGGATACCGTGCGCGTGGCGATTCTCGCGGCCCTCAATGTGGCAGATGAGTATCATCAGATGAAGGCCCGATATGAAGAATCTACCCAGCACATGGACCAGAAAGTTGGGGAGTACACGAACGCGCTGGACGAAATCTTGAAGGACGCTGTTTGAAAGGAAGGTGTCAGGTATCAGGTGCCTGGTGTCAGGGGATGGGGTGGAAGGTTAAATTAGAAAGGGTAAAGGCTAAAGGATCGGCACGTCAGCGGTTTGAAGTTTACCCTTTATCCTTTACCCTTTAACCTCTATCACCCATTTTCTAACACCATGGCCCTGATACCTGGCACCCGGCACCTGACACCTTCCGTTATGCGTATTCTCTTCATCGGCGATATTCTTGGCCACCCCGGCCGGCGAATCGTAAGAGAAACCCTGCCGCGTCTGCGGGAAGAATTGCAACCCGACCTGGTGCTGGCCAACGCGGAGAATGCTGCCGCCGGTTTTGGAATTACTCCAGCCCTCGTGGAAGAACTGCTCGATCTTGACATCGCCGTTCTGACCTCCGGCAATCACATTTGGGACAAGAAAGAGATTTACCCTTATTTCCGCGACCAGGTGAATGGCCGATTGTTGCGGCCTGCCAACTATCCCGGGGACTCGCCGGGCCGCGGCCTTTACGTGGGAAAATCGCCGGCGGGCATTCCCTATGCCGTCATCAACCTGCAAGGCCGCATCTTTATGCCCCCTCTCGACTGCCCCTTTCGCAAGGCGGATGAATTGCTCCGCACCATTCCCGACGACGTGAAGATCCGCATCGTGGACATGCACGCCGAGGCGACTTCCGAAAAACAGGCCCTGGGCTGGTACCTGGATGGGCGGGTGACGGCGGTGGTGGGAACGCACACGCATGTTCCCACTGCCGACGAAACCATACTTCCCCAAGGCACCGCATACCTGACGGATCTCGGCATGACCGGTCCCTACGAATCGGTAATCGGCATGGAGCGGCAGGCGGTCGTCCAGCGATTTCTCGATCAATTGCCGGCGCGCTTCGAAGTTGCCAAGGGCGACGTGCGCCTCTCCGCCGCGCTTCTCGAGGCGGATCCGGAAACCGGACGCGCCCTCTCCATTCAAAGAATTTTGCGGAAGCAATCCTCTTAATGGATTCGTGAATCCCCTGCCGAGGTAGCGCCCACCCAATAACCTCTTCTGCCCCGAGCCCTCGCCGGGTTAACATGACTTACCATGATTCCGGCGGGAACTATCAAACAACGCGCCCTGGAGGTGGGCTTTGACCTCGTGGGGATTGCGCCGCCCTCGGCCGCGAAGGATTTGGAGTTTCTCCCTCAGTGGCTCAAAAAGGGGTACGGCGGGGAGATGCGCTACCTTGCGAATCCCCGGCGCGAATATCTTCGGCGTGTCCTGCCATCGGTAAAATCCGTGATCTGCGTTGGACTGATTTACAACACTCCACACCCCTATTCCACCGACATCAGTGGCGCCACTGCTAAGGAAAAAACGGCGACTACGAAGGGCAGTCGGGCCGGGGAGGCGCGGGCTTGGATTTCGCGCTACGCCTGGGGCAGGGATTACCACAAGGTCATGCGCGGCAAGCTGGAACAATTACGGATGGCCGTTGAAAAGCTGGCGCGGAATGTGGACACGCGCGTCTACGTGGATACGGGGCCCATCGTGGAACGAGCCTTCGCCCGGCTCTCCGGGATGGGGTGGATGGGCAAGAACACCTGCCTCATCAATGAACAGAAGGGGTCATGGCTTTTTCTGGGCGTGATCCTTACCAATCTGAATCTGGAGCCGGATCTTCCCGCCCCCGACCGTTGCGGCTCCTGCACGCGCTGCCTGGAAGCCTGCCCCACCGGAGCCCTGGTGGAGCCCTATGTCATGGATGCGTCGCGTTGCATTTCGTATTTCAACATTGAACTGAGAGGATCCATCCCCGAGCAGTTTCGCCCGGCGATGGGCAGGAATGCTTTCGGTTGCGACATTTGCCAGGATGTTTGTCCGTGGAACAGTGGTCCGTTGCTTGATGACGCCGCGCGCGATAAGCAGTCGGGCGATAGTCGGGCGCCGAGGCGGGCAGCGACAACCAGCCTTCCCGAGTTCCAACCCCTGCAGGTTGAAATCAAATCAGTCAAGGAATTTTGGGGGCCTCCCTCTGAGAACGAGTTACCTGCCCAGCCCTCAAGCAGCGAGCCGTTTTCGCTATTCAATCCCCCGCTCGAAGCCCTGGCATCGATCACCGAAGAAGATTTTAAAAGAGCCTTTGCGAACTCGCCCATCAGGCGCGCGAAGCACCGCGGATGGTTGCGCAATTTGTGCGTGGTGATGGGAAATTCGGGCGACCGCCGGTTTATTCCATGGCTTGAAGCGGCTGCAGGCCATTCCGACCCGCTGGTGCGGGAACACGCCGGGTGGGCCTTGCGCAGGCTGCAAGGGACGGATTTGAGACCATAACATGGGAGGGACGGCTCGCAAACCCTCGAACCGCCCCGATGACTTGTCTTCCCGGCAAACTACTTCACGGCGTGAAAGCGCTTCTCGATCTCCGGCCAGTTCACCACATTCCACCACGCCGCGAGGTACTCATTCCGGCGATTCTGATACTTCAAGTAGTAGGCGTGCTCCCAGACGTCGACGCCCATGACCGGGGTTTTGCCCTCCATCACCGGGCTGTCCTGATTGGCGGTGGAGTAAATTTCCAGCTTGCCGCCGAAGGCGACCAGCCATGCCCAGCCCGAGCCAAAGCGGCCCATGGCGGCAGCACTCAGTTTCTCTTTGAAATTGTGGAAATCACCGAAGGCGCTCTTGATGCCGGCCTCCAGGGCGCCGCCAGGTTGCCCACCGGCGTTGGGGGCCATGATTTGCCAGAACATCGAATGGTTAATGTGGCCGCCGGCGTTGTTGCGGACGGCGGTGCGAATCGATTCAGGGACAATCGCGCAGTGGTTGGCGAGCAATTCTTCGAGGCTCTTGTTGGCCAGATCGGGCGCGGATTCAAGCGCTTTATTCAGGTTGGTCACATAGGCGTTGTGGTGCTTCCCGTGATGGATTTCCATCGTCATCTTGTCAATGGAAGGTTCCAACGCATCGGGAGCATAGGGCAGTGCAGGCAGGGTGAATGGCATAACTCCTCCTCGGTAGAGTTTCGAAGGTTCGCCACCTCATCTTCCCACGGGAAGAGAAACCACCGCCGGTGGGCGGCGCTGCCTTCACAAGAATTTTAAATGTCTCTAGACAGCCCGAACGGTGTAGTCCCGAATAACCAGATTAAACCATGCCTTGCGGGCCTGTCAAACCAGGGAAGGCTACTGAAAGTACTTTCCGCCGTCGACCACCAGGTTTTGCCCGCTCATCGCGGCGGCCGCCGAGCTCAGCAGGAAGAGCATAACGGGCGAGACGTGTTTAGCCTCAATCAAATGTTTGACGCATTGATCGCGAAGCAGCGCATGCTTGTCCTCCTCCGTCACGTATTTGCGGAGTTGCTTTTCCGTCATGATCCATCCCGGGCTGATCATGTTGACGCGAATCCCCTCCGGTCCCAGTTCGCGCGCCAGCGACCGCGTGAATCCCAGGATTCCGCTCTTGGTGGCGTTATATATTGTGAAGGGTTCAAGCCCGAACATGTAATTCGTGGTGCTGATGTTGACGATGCTCTTGCCTTCGCCATTCCTTAGGAGCTCCAGGCAGGCCCGGGACATGAGCAGGAAGGATCGCAGGTTCAGGGCCCACATGCGGTCACACTCCTCGACAGTAAGCTCCTCAAATCCAATCCTGTCGTCATTCGCAGCATTATTGACGAGGTAATCGATGCGCCCGGCCATTTCGCGCACATAGGCCGCGAAGTCCCTGATCTGCTCGGGCGCCGCGAGGTCAACCCGATGGTAGTGAGCCTGCCTCCCCAGAGCTTTGGCGGCCAGTTCGCCCCTTTCGGCATTTCGGGAACAGAAATAGACCTCGCATCCAACTTCGCAAAGGGCGCGGCAGAAGTCGAGTCCAATGCCTTCGCTCCCCCCCGTTACCACCGCCACCCTGCCGGCGAATTCATTTGCATCCATAGGGTCCCTCCCCGGGATTTTGCGGACGCGCCTGCCCAACGCTTTCCATGCGCCGGATTTGCGCGACTGCCGGGTAGGGTACCACATCCGCCCGCCCGCCCACTTTACAGAATCTTTGCAGAATCTTCTGGGGGGGAAGTGCAAGTTCGTGCATAATCGCGGAAGTCGTGGCCAACTCAATTTTCCAAATCTTGTCGGAATTCTTCGCTCGCTACGGGTACTGGGTTGTTTTCTTCGGCGTGATGGCTGAAAACATTGGCGTGCCCTTTCCCGGTGAAACCGTCCTGCTGTTTGCGGGCTTTCTCGCCTATCAAGGCAGGATGCACATCCTGCCCGCAATTCTAACCGCCATCGCCGGGGCCACAAGCGGTTCGAGTCTTGGCTACCTGCTGGGCCTGTATGGCGGCTCTTCCGTGGTCGAGCGCTTCTTGTCGCGTTTTCCGCGGCTCCGCAGACGGTACGATGAATCCCAAAAGGTGTTCCTGAAGCATGGTCAATGGGCAGTCTTTGGGGCGCGTTTCATCACGGGCGTGCGTATATTTGCCGGAGTCCTGGCGGGTGCGCTGCGCATGCCCTTCCCGACCTTCATCCTCTTCAGCTTCGCGGGCGCGGTTTGCTGGGCATTCGCCATCGGTTACGTGGGATTTCTGTTTGGGGGCAGTTGGGACGAACTGGTTTACTTGGTGGGTCGAATGGACCGCATCGCGCTGGCCATCGTGGGCGTCGCCGCAGTCGTGTTGATTCTGGTACACAGGCTTCGACGGAGGAAAGGGAGCAATTAGGAGCGCCGCGCATTAACCATGCACTCTCTTCAGACCGTCCTTCGCCGCTTTGGAGTCAGACTCGTACCGCAGGGCTTGGTGAAATTCCGCGCGCGCAGCGTCGGTCCGGCCCTCCTTCTCAAACAAGAGCCCAAGGAGCAGGTGGGTATCCCCCGCCTTCGGCTCCTCGCCCTCCTGATCCTGTGCAAGGTATTTCTCCGCGTAGCCCTCGGCTCTGGGAAGGTCTTTGCCGGTTTCGAGTAACGCCTGGGCAGCTTCATAAAGAGGCCGAGGATCATCTGGAATGTTTATTGCCGAGGCCGCCAGGATTTGCTCAAGATCGCCCCAGCGCTGCTGGAGAGCAAAAACCCGCGCCAGGATCCAGTACCCCCCAATTCGCTGGGGAGCGAGCTGCAAGGCGGATTGGGCGTATTTCACGGCCTCATCATATTTGGTGTAGGGAGATTGACTGTAAAACTTCGCCAGCGCGGTAAGCGCCTCGTAATTCCTGGGATTTGCCTGCACCGCTTTTAAATAGAAAGCGCCCATCTGGGCGAAATTCTTTTCGAGCTCCGCCAGCTCGGCGTGAGAAAGATATCCTTCACTGGGGTTGAGTGCGGTTATTTTATTGGCCAGGGCGCGTGCTTCGCCATAGTCTCCACCTAATACGTAGGGCGCCTGATACTTAAACAGCATCATGGTGTCCAGCGCGTCCAAATTCCGGGGATCGAGCTGGATGGCAAGTTCGACTTCCTTGCGGAACTTTATGGTCAGCGGTACTGCCGAAAAATAGCTGGCGCGCTCCGCCAATTCACCATAAATCTGGCCCAGCTTGAGGTGGTAATCGGAGTTCCTGCCGTCGAGCTCAACAGCGTGCTGGGCAAGGGGCAGCGCCCCGTCGTAAAACTGAAACGCCATTTTCACTTCCGCAAGCAGGTAGCATGCCCGGGCATCCTGGGGATGTGCTTTGACTTGAGGCGCAAGAAGGTCGCGCGCTCTTTTCCAGTGGCCTTCCTTGATCTGCGCTTCCGCCTGCTCGTCAATGGGGTCGGGTGCGGCGGCGCGCGCTGGACTTGACCCCGCAAGCAGCGGCCACAATAAGAAGGCAGCCAGAACGAGTGCTTTAGTGCGCGGCAAGCCAGGCCTCCCGCAGGGCCACCTGGTCAGGCGCTGCTGATGATACAGGCACGATGGAATACTCGCTGCGTGCCGCCGGGTCCAGCGTCACGGTGATTCGATCCCGGCGGCCATGCCGTTCCACATTGAGAAGAATACTGCTGCCCCCCGCGTAGGGCTTCAGCCGGGTGGCCAGCTCCTCGGTGGCCAGGGTTTGATCGTCAATATCGATCAGCAGGTCGTCGCGGCTCAGCCCGGCCCGGTCGGCCGGACTGCCGGGAACAATCGAAACAATCCGCGCTCCCCGCAATTCCGCCTGCACCGCCGCGCCCAGGAAGGGGATGGCGTCGGGGGGCTTCTGCGCGCGGACCTGCAAACCCGCCTTCGCCAGGGTCTCTTGGTACGGGAGCGGGTCCACCCCCCGGACGTAACGCTCGAAGAAGGGACCGAAGTCCGAGCCGGTGACGGAATTGAGCGCTTCCAGCACGTCCTTTTCCTCATACCCCCGGCCCGGCCCGTAGTAGCTGGTGGCGGGGGCTTCGTAGAACTGGTGATACATCAACCGCATCACGTCCAGCAGCGACTTGCTTCCCCCGGTGCGCGCGCGTATTTCCAAATCCATGAGCATCCCCACCAGTTCGCCCTTGTTATAGTACGAAATGGTGGTGTTGGCGAAATTGGTTTCCTGCATCTGCGGCGACCGGTCAAAGAACCACGCGTTGAAGCTCGAAGATTCCGCCGACATCAGCTTTCTGCCGGGCTCCCTTTCCAGCGTGGAAATCTCGCCCCCCAGATGGCCGAGGAACTGCTCGCGCGTCCAGACGCCGGACTCGAGAAGAAAGACGTCAGCGTAATAGGAGGTGATGCCCTCGGCGAACCAGAGCGAACGGGAATAATTCTCGCGGGTGTAATCGAATGGGCCCAGGGCCGCAGGGCGGAGGCGCTTCACGTTCCAGAGGTGGAAGAATTCATGCGCAGCCGTTTCCAGGGCATGGTCGGTGCTGTCTGCCACGCTGCCGGTGGTGATGATTTGTGTGGAATTCCAATGCTCCATGCCGTCTCCCATGGCGAGGTCCGGCACAAAATGGAAGATGAAAAAGTAATGGTCAAAATCCGGCGGGGGCATGGCGGACATTTCCAGGTGCACAATTTTTCTGAGCCCGGCGAGAAGGCGCGAGCGATCGTTGTCATCGTCGTTGTAGGTATGCACCACAACCTGGATGGCCTTGCCCTGTTCTTCGAACTGGTCGAGGGTGCATTCGCCGCAGATTTCCAGAGGCGTATCGACCATGCGGTCGTAATTGGGAGCGTGAAACGTGCGCTCCGCCGGCGAGGTGGAAAAACCGCTGTAAACTTTCCACGCGGCAGGCGCCTCAAGGCTCAGCGTGACGGGATCCGGTTTGTGTCCCTCGACGTACATGAAAACCGAAGGACCATTTAAGTTGGCGTGCACGTAGTCAACCTGCGAGAACGACCCGGTAAGGTCATTGAGAAACATCTGGTAATGGATGCGGATGATTCCTCCCGCCCCCGCGGCCTCCACGTGCCAGGTCTGCTTGTCGAGTTTGGTCCACGCGAGGGGGTGATGGTCCGCGTCATCAGCAGAAAATTCCTGAACGTTCTTCGCGAAATCGTAAATGGCATAACGCCCCGGTCCCCAGGCCGGCAAGACGAAATCGAGGCTGCCTGACTCCACCGGGCGGGCAACGATTTCAATCCCCAGCAGGTGGGTGGTGGGACGCTCCACGCGCGCCGTGTAAGTGAGCTCCAGCGGCTTTGCGGCGGCGCCTTGACCAGCCCGCAAAACCAACTTGCAGGACAGGATGAGGCAAGGGAGCAGCAGCAATAAGGGGAGGCGCGAAGGTCCTTTTGAGAGCAACATCCTCCACGGCTTGACCGGGCCCTCCGCGGCGTGGCGCAGCAACGAGGATGTCATCAACGTGTGGTCCATTTGGCTTGCTTGAATTCCTGACCAAGCCAGCCGAGTTGGTGCCAAGAAGTTCATCAATATAACACTATATCCAAGAATTCCAATTCCGTCGCCACCCCGGGGACGAGGGTATCGGCGTCATTGAGTAGAAAGGACGGCTTATTGAGTTTTGCAGAATGCAGTGACGAATGAACCCCCATACCCCCCCCCCTTGCCCCCTTGGGTGAGAGGGGCGGGGGTGAGGGGGTCTTCGTCGCTCCATCTTGCAACACTCAGTAAGGGCGTTTCAGGCAGAGGTCATGGAGGGTAAATCAATGATCCTGGCGGGAAGCCCTGGATTTAAGGGTATAGTTGTGCAGATGGGGATTCTGGAAATTCTCTCTTTGCGGTGAACCGATGATTGTCATGAAATTTGGGGGCAGTTCCGTCAAGGATGCGGCATCCATCGACCGGGTGATCAAGATCATCCAGGAGCACTTGCCCCTCCATCCGGTGATCGTTGTTTCCGCCATGGGCAAGACCACGCGCAACCTGCTGGGAGCGGGGGCATTGGCCTCGCAAGGGAAAACTGGCGAGGCTCTGGCCCAGTTGGCAGCCCTTGAAGCCTATCATCGTGCCGAACTCGCGCAGTTGGTGGATGATCACGGAAACTCGTTTTCCCTCATGGCGGGATATTTCAGCGAAATGCATGACCTGGTAAAAGGTCTTTCCATTTTGAAAGACTTTTCGCCGCGCAGCCAGGACGCCATGGCGGCTTACGGCGAGCTGCTTTCATCGGCCATATTGGCGGCGGGCCTCGCGTCCTGCGGGGTGAAGGTGCAGTTGCTCGATTCCCGCGCGCTCATGATTACCGACGATCACTTCACCGCCGCGGACCCGATCGAGCAAACCGCGCAAGAGCGAATGCGTTCCGCTTTGCTCCCCGAGCTCGAGCGGGGCCGCACGCCGGTGATGCAAGGGTATATTGGGGCGACCCTGGCGGGGGCGACGACCACCCTGGGTTTTGAAGGGTCTGATTTCACCGCGACCTTCGTGGGAGCGGCTTTGGATGTGAAGGCCATACAGATTTGGAAGGATGTGCCGGGCTTGATGAGCGCCGATCCCGCGGTTATTCCCGAGGCGCAGACGATTCCGGCGGCCACCTGCGATGAAATGGCCGAGTTGACCTACTTTGGCGCCAAACTACTGCACCCACGAGCGGTTTGGCCGGCGGCCGAGAAGCGCATTCCGGTTCACATCATCAACTCCTGGCGCCCCCAAGACGCCGGCACCATCATTCAGGAAAGCGCGGTGACCGTTTCGCAAGGAGTGCGCTCCATCGCCTTCAAGCGAGGGTTGGCCTTGCTTCACGTCGTCTCCAACCGGCAGCAGCCGATTTCCGAGTTCATGAAAGGAGTGCTGGATGTTCTGGACCGGCACCGCGTTACGCCCGATTTGACCGCCATCTCCTCGGTGCACTGCCGGCTGGCGCTTGACTCCAACCTTCCCTTTGAGCGGTTTCTTCCGGAATTACAGCGTTGGGGTGCAGTGGAAATTGAGCGGGGGAAAGCGTCCATTTGCCTGGTGGGGCAGGGACTAATCAAGCAGCCGGGCATCGCAGCCATGGCCTTGGGAGCTATTTCCGATCTGCGGCTGGATCTCATTTCCCATGGCTCTTCGCCAAATAGCTTGATGATGGTTTTTGATGAAACTCATCTCGAAACCGCGCTCCAGCGGATCCATCGCCATTTTTTTCAGCGAGACACTTAAAGCCGAGTCGGTAGCCATCACGGTCAGTGCAGCTCTGACCGTCGGCTTTTCTCACGCTCAGTACCCCGAAGGCAATCATTCGCAATCGATCTGAATAGGGCACGCCGCCACGGTGGCCTTGTCCCATGCAAATTGTTATAGCTTGACCACCGTCAGAAGTGCCCACGGTCAGAACTGCACTGACCGCGGCTACCCGCTAGAAAACCCGGCGAACGTGGTCCCTGTCCCCGTCCCCTTCTGAACACAAACGACGCGGCTACAATATGCATGGCGCAACAGTCGCTTGGGCACGGGCAGCCTGCCCCAATCTACCGGGCGTTCCGCCCGTGCTCGGGCATGGCCGGGACGGCCATGGCACGCCCCAGTAATTCGCCACGGGCGTCCCACCCGTGCGCAGGCACGGCCAGGATGGCCGTGGCACGAACCCGGCCGGGCGCGCGCGCTTGCCATAGCGGCTTCCGCCTTCACGATCTTGAGTGCCGAAGCGCTTTGGCGGAGGCACTCGGCGCGTCGGCGACCGCTCGGCCCTACGTTTTCCTTCTGCCGCGCGGCCCACACTCCCCTGTATCGTTATCGGCAGTTTGGGTCAGGACGATGAAAGGATTTGCAGGGCCGAACGGCGCTTGACCCCAAACACACCCACGGATGTGGCGCTGACCTTAAGGTCCGCACGCCGTAGCGGCGGCTGTACGCCGCCATGGCGAGGCGAACTCGCCACTACGCCGCTGTGCCATGGCCGTCTCGGCCATGCCCCAGCACGGGCGGGACACCCGTGGCACTAACGGCTGGGTTCCAAAATTAGCTTGTGAACGGTGCTCTGTTCGACGGCGGCGTCGCTGAAAGGCATGGGAAAACTCTTGCCCTCATACCAGGCGGAAAACTGGTCGCGGTAATAGGGGCTAGTGACCTGCCCGGATTCCCCCAGCGTGATATTTTGCAGGGACTGGTCGAGGTCGGAGAAGTCCACCACCATGCGCATGGACGGTCCCAGGTGGGGAGTGGTTTGCTTCACGGTCGAGCCCGTTCCGGCTTGCGGGAACGGTCCCACATTCAGCCATTTTCCCAGCAGGGGCACGCCGCCGCTCAGCGGATGGCGGAAAGTCAAGGGAATGGCATCTCCCCATCTCCACGCCGCGTGATTCCGGCTGTGAACCAGGGAAGGAATCTGGCTGATCCCCTCATCCAGGCTTTTCATCAGGGTAACATTGAAGTCTGCATCCCCGGGGGGGAGCCAGCGCGTGAGGTTTTGCTCCAGAACGTTCTGAAGAAAAATCGTCGAGAGCGGCCAGTTATATCCGGACAGCTTTTCGCCCAGCTTCGGTTTGAGAATACGGGCCAGCAGGGCGCGGCGGGTGACTTCCAGAACCAGGGTGGCGGCAGAATCCGCGCGTGCTTCACCGTCCCAGCCCTTTACGGCGTCGAGCGCAAAATGCGCGTCGGGGGTGGATGGAGGTTGCTTTCCGGCCGCCGCGAGGAGTTGGTGGGCCAGCCACACGTCATCGAGGCTGTAAATATCAGTCTGAATCCTCAGCATGTCGGAGGAATTGAGAGCCCCCGCGGCGCGCAGGAGCTCGAAGATCCTCGCCGTGCGAAACGGCGCTTCCCACTTGTGGGTAATGAAATACGGATAGTCATCCGGAACAATGCGGCCGTTGGCGGTGGCGATAATCCCGCCTTTGGGATTAAAAGAGTGGGGAAGGCGGTCAAACGGGACGAATCCGGTCCAATCGTAATCGTCGGTATCGCCGGGCACAGGAACTGCGCCGTCGCCCTTTTTACGGATGGGAACAACCCCCGCGGCATAGAAACCGATGTTGCCTTCCCCATCAGCATAGACGAAATTCTGCATCGGTACCTTGAAGTCGCGGAGGGCGTCGGTGAACTGCTGCCAGTTGCCCGCCTGATCGATCGCGAGGAAAGGCAGAAAGGCCGCGTGCGGGCTGAGCAAGGTCCATTGCAGGGTCAAGTCGCGGTGGCCGTCGTGGGAAACCACCGGTCCGTGGCGCGTCACCACTACGCGCAGATGGTAGTCGGCCTGATGCCGGACTTTGATGGTCTCATCGCGCACCTCGGCATCCACCCACTCGCCGTTGTGCAGGTACTGCTTCGGGTCGCGGGGATTGAAGGTCTCAATATAAAGGTCCTGAACGTCGGGCCCGGTGTTGGTGGCCCCCCAGGCGATGCGCTCATTGTGGCCGAGGATCACCAGCGGCAGGCCGGGAAGACTCACGCCCGTCACATTGAGATCCGGCGCCTGGAGATGCACCATGTACCAGACACTGGGGACGGTGTGGCTAAGATGGGGGGCGTTGGCGAGAAGCGGCTTGCCGGATTGGGTGTGCGCTCCGCTCACCACCCAGTTGTTGCTGCCCAGGCCGGCCATTGCCGATTGAAGATTGTCGATGTTCGATTGAGATAATCGACAATCGGCCATCGACAATCGGCAATCCCCGGAGTCAATAACATCGAATAACCGATCTGCACTGCTTATTTTGGCGCAGGCGGGCGGGGATGGCGCGACCTCTGCCACCGGAACGTCGTATGGGGAGTGGTCAGGAAATACGTCCGGAAGAAGATCTTTTTCCAACCGGGCGGCAACGCGCTCGCGCATTAGATCGGTGGTCCAGGTATGACTGAGGTTGGTGGCAAGATTTAAAGCCACGGCGATCGAATCAATCTCGCGCCAGGGCTGGGGCTGATACCACAACAGCAGGAATTCCAGGGGCAGGCGGCGGCGATGGCTTTCCATGAAGGCATTGACGCCGCGCGCATAGGCGTCCAGAAGAGCATGCTCCTGCGGAGACAGTTCGGCTAGGGCGCTGGCGGCCACGCGGGGAAGGCCCAACTCGCGGTTTTCAACGTCCATGCGCAAAGTGCGGGCGCCAAAGACCTCGGAAAGCTCCCCCTCGGCATTTCGCCGGCTTAAATCCATTTGCCAAAGGCGATCTTGAGCCGTCACGTAACCCTGGGCGAAAAGGGCGTCGGAAAGCGATTGCGCCCGAATGTGGGGTACCCCGCGCATATCACGGCGGATTTCCACCGGCGCCGCGAGCCCCGGTACGGAAATCTCCCCGTCAAGGACGGGGAGGCTGGCACGGGCGCGCGTGTAAAGCCACACTCCACCACCCGCCAGGATGACCAGGAGAAGGATTACGAAAGAAAGGAACAAACGCTTGAGGAAACGGCTCATGCGGATAGTTTAACAGCCGCTCGACCGTCGGTCGTCAAGGTTTTGGAAGCAGCGGGACCTTGGCGGACATTTTGCCCCCATAAGCGGCGAAATCTATGGAAAATCATATTAAAAGGCGGCTCCCGACAACAGCACCGTCGCCCATGGTTTGAATTGCACCCGTCAGGAGCGCGATCGTGCCCTTTATCCACAATGGAAAAGTTGAACGGCGGCAATCGAGGAGTGAAATTTTTACATACCCTCCTGTCTTGCTCATCCTATGGTATATTTCGGCACTCACGCAATTCCTAAGGGTATGCGCGGATGGCCTCCGCGTCCAAGAATCAGAATCAGTGCGAGGTGCCAATGCTGCTCCCCCTGACTCCCGTCCGGTTAAAGCGTCACGCGGCGCAAGTATTCGGAAGCAAGGTCGGCGTGGTCTGTGGCCAGGATCGATTTACCTATCGCCAGTTTAACGAACGCGCTGACCGGCTTTCCGCCGCGCTCCTCGGTCTGGGCATGAAAAAAGGCGACCGCGTTGCTTACCTGAGCTTCAATTGCCATCGCCTGCTGGAAGCCTACTACGGGGTGCCGCAGATCGGCGCCATTCTGCTGGCCATGAACATTCGCCTGAGCCCGGAAGAGTTGGCGTACATCTTGAATGACGCTGCGCCGCGCGTGCTCTGCTTCGATCCCGAGTTCATTCCCCTGGTGGAGGCGCTGCGACCGCAGGTGCCAGGCATCGAACACTACGTGTCGAACCGCGATGTGAAGCCCTCCTGGGCGCACGATAAGGTTTACGACGAGTTGCTGGCGGCTTCCCAACCGGCGGATATCGATTACCGCGGAATTGATGAGAACTCCGTGGCCGAGCTTTTTTACACCAGCGGCACGACGGCGTATCCCAAGGGGGTGATGCTCACGCACCGGAATCTTTACCTGCATGCCTTTTACACCGCAGTGGGCATGGGGGCCGTTGACCGCGACGTGCACCTCTACACGGTGCCGCTCTTCCACGTGAACAGTTGGGGCGCGCCCCACGTTTTCACTCTCGCGGGCGGGAGGCATGTGATGCTCCGCAAGTTTGACCCGCCGGAGGTCCTGGCGCTGGTCGAGCGGGAAGGCGTCACGCGCCTCCACATGGTCCCGGCCATGATCATCGCCCTGCTGAACCATCCGGATTTTTCCCGCTATGATTTGAGCAGCGTGCGCGACGTCATGATCGGCGGGGCTCCTGCCAATACCGCTCTGCTGGAGGAAGTGGAAAGGAAAATTCCCGGTTGCATTGCCGCCGGGGGTTATGGCCTGACGGAAACGTCACCCGTGCTTACCATTGCCCACATGAAGGAACACCTGGCGGGCAATCCCGGGGAGGAAAAATTGCGCCGCAAGGCAACCGCCGGCTGCGCGCTGGCGGGAAGTGAAATTCGTGTGGTGGATCTCGATGGCCGGGACGTGGCCGCGGACCGCCGGCAGGTGGGCGAAGTCGTGGTGCGCGGCGATGTGGTGATGGAAGGTTACTGGCGGCAGCCGGAAGCCACTGCCGCGGCCCTTCGCGACGGTTGGTTTCACACCGGCGACCTGGCCACCGTCAATGAAGAGGGCTACATTCTCATCGTCGATCGCGCCAAGGACATGATTCTGACCGGCGGCGAGAACGTGGCCTCGGCGGAAATTGAGCGCGTGCTTTACCTGCATCCCGCGGTTCTGGAATGCGCGGTGATTGCCGTCCCCGACGAGCAATGGGGGGAAGTCGCCAAGGCCGTTGTTACTTTGAAGGCAGGCTGCCAGGCCGGCGAAGCTGAAATCATGGACCATTGCCGGAAGCACCTGGCGGGATTCAAGATTCCCAAAACGGTGGAGTTGGCCGATGCCCTGCCGAAAGGCGGAACGGGAAAAATCCTCAAAAAAGTTCTGCGCGAAAAATACTGGGCGGGCCAGGAGCGGCGCGTCCATTAGAACATTTTCGATTTTCGATTGCCGATTTTCGATTGAAGAACATGGTAATGCATGCGGGAAGATGCCAGAGTGTTGCCCCCCCGGCGGTCGGTAGTGTCTCAGTTTGAATTTGAAGCGGGGAAAGAATTCAGGGTCCCGAAGGGACCATCGATGAGTAGCCGTAGGTTTTAACCTGCGGACCGGGACGGCCCATACGACCTTCCCTTCGACCCTGGAAGGGGCGACGGTGCGGCCCCTTCGGGGCCGGGAGTTATTTTTGGGGGCGGCGTTTCCGTAGGTTGAAACCTACGGCTACTCACGGTTTTCCCCTTCGGGGAACAGGGCCGCCTAGCGGCAAACAAGGGACAAGTCCCGCGCCCTTAATTCATACTGAGACACTACCCGGCGGTCTGACGTTAGTGTCTTGAATGCAGTGAACTGTTACAATCACGCCTTATGCCCTCTCCGGCCGGGTTCAGTGGCCCCGTTATCAAGGAAGCGGAACCCCTGAAGCCTTATACGACTTTCAAGATCGGCGGACCCGCGCGGTACTTCGCCCAGGCCGCGTCGGTCGAGGAACTTCGCGGCACCCTCGCCATGACTGCGAAATCAAGGCTGCCGCTTTTCGTTCTCGGTGGGGGGAGCAACATCCTGGTCAGTGACGCGGGCTTTGACGGTTTCGTCGTGCGTCCGGCTTGGCGGGGAATCGAGATCCTGCATGAAGACGCCGAGGCGGTAACCCTGCAAGTGAGTGCCGCGGAGAACTGGGACGACGTGGTCCAGCATGCCGTCGAGCACGGCTGGTGGGGAATTGAAAACCTCTCCCACATTCCCGGCCAGGCGGGGGCGGCGCTCGTGCAAAATATCGGCGCTTATGGCCGGCAGGTGAGCGACGTTGTGCAATCAGCCCGGGTGATGGAGATCTCCTCCGGCGCGCTTCACCACCTCAGTGCCGCCGATTGCGGCTTGGGCTACCGGCGAAGCATCTTCAACACTACCGAGCGCGGCAAACTGGTCATCGTAAGCCTGACGCTTCGCCTCGCCAAGCGCGGAAATCCCCAACTCGATTATCCGGACGTACGGGCTTATTTCCAGGAGCGCGGAGTTCCACAACCTTCGCTCGCCGAAATCCGCCAGGCGATCATCTCCATTCGCGACCGGAAGTTTCCCTTCCCGCGTGAGGAGCGGGGCGGGAACGCCGGTTCGTTCTTCAAGAATTTGTCGCTCCGCGAAGCCGAATACGAGGAACTGCGGAAGATGATTCAGCGCAACTTTGCCCCACGCGAGCTGGCACGGCTGGAAGAGCTGCGGAATCGCTTCCCCGCGCGGGACCGGATCAGAATTCCCGCGGCCTTCCTGATCGAAATTTGCGGCCTGAAGGGATATCAACTGGGGCGCGCGCAAGTGAATGAAGCTCAGCCGCTGGTGTTGATCAACCAGGGCGGCGCAACGGCCGAGGACGTGCTCGCCCTCGCACAGCACATCAGAAAAACCGTGCGCGCTCAAACCGGCATCTCCCTCACCCTCGAGCCCGAACTGGTGGGCTTTACCGAGCAGCAATTGACCGAAATTAATGATCAGTAGGCAGGAGGCCCATGCTGGCTACTCCCTGGTTTTCGTCCGGCTTCGGTGCGGCGCAAGGCACAGGCCAGTTGTTGGCTCGTCACTCGTCTCTCATCACTCTTCACTCCCTTGACCTGGCGTTCTGGTGGCCGCAGCCGCTCGAGCCGGCGCACAATCTGGCGATTTCCGCCCTCCTTGCCCTGCTGCCTCTGGCCGTCGTATTAGTTTTGATGGGCGGGCTGCGCAAGAGTGGAGCATTGTCCGCCGCGCTGGGCCTGGGGACGGCATTCCTCCTCGCCATTTTGGTGTGGGGCATGCCCATGCCACTCGCGGTGTGGAGCGGGCTGTATGGGTTTGCCTACGCCCTATGGCCGATCCTTTGGATTGTCTTTGCCGCGCTGTGGCTCTATAACCTTTCGGTGGACCTCGGCAAATTCGATTTGCTGCGCCGGTGGATGGGCGAACACGCCTCCGGCGACCCGTGCGTGCAAGCCATTCTGGTAGCCTTCTGTTTCGGCTCGTTGCTGGAGGGCACCTCGGGCTTCGGCACTCCGGTGGCCGTAGCGGCTTTTCTGCTGCTCGGACTGGGCTTCCCGAAGCGCCAGGCGGTTACTCTTGCCCTGATCGCCAACACCACGCCGGTGGCTTTTGGCGCGCTGGGCATTCCCATCGTGGCGCTCGCCGGCGTGACCGGCCTCAGCCTCATGAAACTTTCCGCCATGGTGGGGCGACAACTGCCTTTTATCTCCCTGATCCTGCCGGCCTACCTCGTTTGGGTGGTGGCGGGCGGCAAAGGTATCAAGAGGGCGTGGCCCGTTGCCGTGGCCGGCGGCGCGAGCTTTGCGGTGGCACAGTTTGCCTGCTCAAATTATTGGGGACCGTATGCGGCAGACATTGTCGCCGCCATGTTTTCCACCCTTTGTGTCATGGGGCTTCTGCGGGTCTGGAAGCCCGCACCGCTTTCGGTGATGGCAGGCACGACAAGAATTGCCAACGTCTCCGCTCCCGAGGCCAGCTTGACGGTCGGGCAATCGTTTGCGGCCTGGGCGCCTTGGGTGGTGCTGGCAACGGTGATGGGCGCATGGTCCTACTTCCACCTTTTTGCCGCGGGTCAGAAAAATCTTCTTGTCCCCCACCTGCACAACGCGGTCTTCATTACGCTCTACAACAAACCCTATGCCGCCCTCTTCCCCTTTCAGCCTTTGGCGGCGGGAACCGGGTGCTTGGCGGCAGTGGTCCTGACCGCACTGATTTTCCGCGCTGCTCCGCGCACCGTGGCCAAATCCGGGGTAAAAACCCTGCGCCAGCTCCGCATGCCGGGGTTGACAGTGGGATTGATTGTTGCCCTAGCGTACCTCTACAACTACTCCGGGATGGCCTTCACCCTGGGGGCGTTTCTGGCGGGGATGGGAAAGCTGTTTCCACTGGTCAGCGGATTCCTGGGCTGGATCGCCTGTTTCCTCAGCGGCAGCGATACGGCAAGCAATCTGCTGTTCGGAAACCTCCAGGTGGCCGCCGCCCATCAGATCGGCGTGAGCCCTATTCTTCTGGCCGCCACCAATTCTTCCGGGGCGGTTATGGGAAAGATGATCTCCCCGCAGAATATTGCGGTGGGGGTAACCACCGTCGGGCTGGTGGGGCATGAGGGCGAAGTGGTGCGGTCCACCCTCGGCCACAGTCTGCTGCTGGCGCTGCTGCTCAGCCTGATCGCCCTGGCGCAAGCTTACTGGCTGGGGTGGATGGTGCCGTGAGGGGTTGCAGCTTCCCCCAATTCGTTAGTACCAACGGGCGTTGAAAATCCAGAGTCGTTCAGTTAACCTGCATTGGACTAAGCAGCAAGACCAACTTGGGTTGTACTACGCCAGGAGCAACCGCACAGGAGTCAGATTGGATTCACCGGCAAGTTCGCTTTCTGCAGAGGCCACCGGCCAACGCAGTTCCACGCTGCGGGCGGTGGTGGAAACCCTGCGCCCGCAGCAGTGGGTGAAGAATGGATTCGTCTTTGCTGCACTGATCTTTTCCCAAAGCCTCACGCGTTGGGACCGTTTCCGGCAAGTTCTGCTCGCTGCTCTGGTGTTCTGTCTGGTCTCCAGCGCGATGTACGTCCTGAATGACATCATGGATGCGCCCGATGACCGCCACCATCCCATCAAAAAGCTGAGGCCCATCGCCTCCGGCCGGCTCAGCGCCACCACCGCGGGAATGGTGGGCGTGATCTTCGGGGCCGGCGGCCTGATCGCGGCTTGGAGGCTTAATATCCCCTTCTTCGAGATTATCGTGGCCTACGTCGCCATCAACATCCTCTATTCCACTTTCCTGAAGCACGTCGTTCTGCTGGATGTGTTCATTGTGGCGGCGGGCTTTTTATTTCGGGTGATTGCCGGCGGGCTGGTGATTCGCGTTCCCATTTCGCCCTGGTTGATTGTGTGCACGACGCTGCTGGCGCTTTTCATTGCCCTCAGCAAACGGCGTCATGAACTGGTTTTGCTGGGCGACAATGCCTCGAACCATCGGGCTGCCCTGGCGGAATACTCGCCCTACTTTCTCGACCAGCTCATCGGCATCGTCACGGCTTCCACGGTGGTGTCGTACGCGCTCTACACTTTATCGCCGGACGTACAGAGCAGATTCCCCGGGAAACGGCTGGAGATGACCATACCCTTCGTCTTGTTCGGCATCTTCCGCTATCTCCACCTCATCCACCACGGCGAGCAGGGAGGTAATCCCACACGGTCGCTTTTTACCGACCCGGTTTTGCTTTCGGTGGTCCTCTTGTGGGCGGCGTCGGTGGTGTTGATTATCTATCTGTAGAAAGAAGTCATCAGTCATCAGTTTTCAGTCATCAGTAAGAAATCCTGCGTACGCGACGGCTTAACTAATTACTGACAACTGATGACTGACAACTGAAGACTGATGACTGACAACTGAAGACTGATGACTGACAACTGAAGACTGATGACTGACAACTGAAGACTGATGACTACCCCTACCACTTTCGCTACGCAATCACTTTCCGGCTGGGGCCGCTACCCGGTGGAATCGTGCCACGTTTTTCGCCCGGAAAAGCGCAGTGAAGTGGCGGCCACACTGGCGTCGAGCATGCAATCCTCTTACATTCCTCGCGGCCTGGGGCGGAGTTACGGCGATGCCGCACTAAACGAAAATGCGGGAGTCATCTGGCAGGTCCTTCTGAACCGCTTCCTCGCCTTTGACAATTCCTCCGGGGTGCTCGAATGCGAGAGTGGGGTGAGTCTTGCCGAGATTATTCAATACTTCCTTCCGCGCGGCTGGTTTCTGCCCGTGACGCCAGGCACCAAGTTTGTGACCGTGGGCGGGGCCATCGCGGCAGACATCCACGGCAAGAACCACCACAAGGAGGGGTCTTTTTCCAACTTCATTCTGGATTTTCGATTGCTCACTGCCGGTGGAGAGGTTCTGCTCTGCTCCCCGGACGCGCATGCTGACATTTTCTGGGCGACGGTGGGCGGCATGGGCTTGACAGGGATTATCCTGAGCGCCCGACTGCGGCTGCGGCGGGTGGATTCGGCGTATGTCTTTGTGGACTTTCACAAATCTCCGAACCTCGAAGACGCTCTCGAGACCATGGATGCCTCCGACGAGCGCTATGACTACTCCGTGGCCTGGATTGACGGCATCGCCACGGGCAAGAACATGGGCCGCAGCATCCTGATGCGGGGCAATCACGCGACGGAGGCGGAACTGCCCGCGCGGCTGCGAAGTCCGCATCTTGCCAATGGGAATCCGCCATCCGGAGTGCCGAATCCACAACGCGGCATGCGGAATCCTGAATCCGGAGCGCCGAATCTGCCATCCGGAGTGCGGAACCCGGAATCCGGAATCCGGAATGACCTCAGCATCCCCACTCATCCCCGCTGGAACCTGTTCCTGGACTTCCCTTCGGGCGCTTTGAACCGGCTGACCGTGAAGGCCTTCAACACCGCCTACTACGCCATCCACCACACGGCGCCACGGGAGCTGGTGGGTTTTGAAAAGTTCTTTTATCCGCTCGATGCCATCAACCAGTGGAACCGGATGTACGGCAAGCGCGGGTTTGTTCAGTACCAGATCGCCCTTCCCCAGGCGAGCGGCCGCGCCGGCCTGCGCACCATCCTTGACCGCCTGACGCGCTCCGGCCGCGCCTCGTTCCTGGCGGTCCTGAAGCGCTTTGGCGACGCCGGCAACGGGCTGCTTTCCTTCCCCATGCGCGGCTACACTCTGGCGCTGGATATCCCTGCCAATCGCGGGCTTTTGCCGTTTCTCCATGAGCTTGACCGGATGACTCTGGACCATGGAGGGCGCATCTATCTGGCCAAGGACGCGGCGCTCCAAGCCGGGGATTTTGCCGCCATGTACCCCAGGCTTGACTCTTTCCGGGCCATCCAGCGGAAATTGGACCCAGACAGACTGCTCTCTTCGTCCATGGCCCGGAGGCTGAAGATTTGTGAAAGGTGATTGGGGATTTGCGATTGTTTAATTGTCGATTGACGATTGTCGATTGACGATTTTCGATCAATTAGATTGGCCACGATTTGAGGATTGGCGATCCGCGATTTCGGCGGGTTCAATCGAAAATCGGCAATCGAAAATCGACAATTAATCTTGAGGAGATGTTGTGCCGTCTGTTCTAATCCTGGGTGCTAATGCCGGCATTGGCCGGGCGCTGGCGGCGGAATTTGCCTCGCACCATTACGACTTGATTCTCGCCGGGCGCGACATGGAAGAGTTGCAATCCCTCGCTGCCGACCTGAACCTGCGCCACCACGTGAGCACGCGCGCCGCGCGGGTGGACGTGGTGGACTTCGCAGCCCTCGAATCGGCGCTCGCGGCATGCCTGGCTCCGGACGGGGAGGCGCTCGAGGGTGTGGTTCTCTGCACCGGTTACTTGGGAGACCCGGAAGCGGCGCGCACGGATTTGAACGAAGCGCGCCGGATTCTGGACACGAATTTTACCGGATCCGTGCTGGCTCTCCAGGTCCTCGCCCACCATTTTGAGCAGCGGCGCAAAGGATTCATCTGCGCGCTCTCGTCGGTGGCGGGGGATCGCGGCCGCCAGAGCAATTACCTTTATGGGTCCGCCAAGGGCGGCCTCACCACCTATCTTCAAGGCCTGCGCAACCGGCTGTACCCCAGCGGCGTGCACGTTATCACCGTAAAGCCCGGGTTCGTCGACACGCGCATGGTTTTCGGCAAGGGGAAACTGCCCCTGGTGGCTCATCCGGAAGCCGTGGCGCGGGATATTTATCGTGCCCTCAAAAGCCGTAAGAATGTGGTGTACGTTCCCTGGTTTTGGCGATGGATCATGCTCATGGTGCGCGCCATTCCCGAAGGAATTTTTAAGAAACTCAAAATGTAGCCTTTGGCACGCCTTTTGCCGATAAACAGAGTTGGCATGCCATCGGAAGGCGTCCGTACGTTTTGAGGTAAGTGCCCCTTCCCCCTCGGAGATGCACGGGGAAAGGCATGCATGATAACGACTTAGTATCTCTCGAGGTCCGCTTGTCGCCCTGGCTGGACAGGAAGCGAAGCGCCCTCTCCGGTCCTTAATCGACAGAAAATGGCAACCGACCCCACATCCCGACTGACAATTATTGGCAAGGTTGGCTTATCAGGAGCGAGCGCGGGGATAGCCCTTGGGCTGTCCGAGGCTTCCTGCCTGCGCCTCACGGATGTGGCTTTGTTTCTCAATAAGGTGCATGTTCCGCCTTCCTTCTGGTTCTTTTCCCCGCTGGTGACCGCAGTAGTTTTCGGATTGTTAGGCTTGCTGGCGGGTTCCCTCGCCGCCTTGCCGAGGTCCAGATTTCTGGGGATGGCGATCATCGCGGGCTTCGCCGGTTTGATGGGGGCCTACCTGGCCATGGTGCTGCAATACTCGCAATCGGGAAGCGGGTGGTTCATTGCTCTCCGGAGTTTTGTTACGCCCACCACCGTCTTCGCAGTGGTTTTTGCGTGGACCTTACCGGCTCTGTGGGCCACCCGAAAGCCAGGCTCTCCTCTGGGCTTCATTGATAATGTGCCGCAGCGGCTATGGTCGCGGGGGGTCTTTGCCCTGATCGCCGCACTGGCCATTGCCTTGGGAGCGAGCCACCTTCCAGAGCACTGGGCGAGTGCAACGGCGCACGCCACGGGCCGGGCGTCATCGCCCAACGTTGTCCTGATTGTGTGGGACACCACGCGCGCCGACCATTTCTCATCTTACGGCTACGCTCGCGACACCACGCCCAACGTCGATCAGTTCGCCCGGCGCGGAGTGCTTTTTGAGAATGCCGTCTCCGCCTCGTCGTGGACGCTGCCCGCCATGTCTTCCATCTTCACCAGCCTTTTGCCCCACCAGCACGGCGCCGAATCGCAGTGGGGTTTGGGCGGGGGACCGCACACGCTCGCGGAGATTCTTGGCTCAGGCGGCTATGAGACGGCGGGGTTCAACGGTAATCCCTTTTTTGGCGTTGCTCCGTGGGGTCTCGCCCGGGGATTTGAAACTTACATCGACAGCTCCAACACTCTGGGTTACTGCCTGGACTCGAGCCGCGTGGGAAGCGAGTTCGTCGAACCTTTTGCCGCCGAGTGGCTCCACCGCCGCCGCTTTAACCAGTTCACCGCCCATGAGCTCAACGAGCAGGTTTACCGCTGGTTCGATCACCGCTCCGACCGCCCCTTTTTCCTTTTCCTCAATTACAACGACGCGCATGATCCTTACGAGGTCCCTCCTCCCTACAGTCATTTCTACGGGGGCGCTTCCGATCATGCCAAGTATTTGTTGAATACGGCGCTTTCGGGCCGCTTCTATCTTCCCCCCGGCGAGCGCGAGGGGGTGATTGCCGGATACGACAACGGCCTGAAGTATATCGACAGCCAGGTGGGAGAGTTGCTGCAATTTCTGGAGCGTTCCCCCGAGTGGTCCAACACCTACGTCATCATCACCGCCGACCACGGCGAAGGGTTTGGCGAGCATGCCAACTATACGCACGGCTGGGACCTGTATCGCGAGGTTCTGCATGTGCCGCTGATTGTCGCCGGCCCGGGAATCCCCCAGGGCGTGCGGGTGAAGGACGCGGTCCGCACCACGCAGATCTTCTCGACGGCACTGGAAATGGCCGGGATGAAGCGAGCGGTTCTGCGCCACAACAGCTTGAGCCGCTTATGGAAGCCCGATTACGCGCCGGACAATCCGGAGGAGCCCATCGTCTCGGAAGTCGTCGATAACGCCCACTTGCCGGCCCCCCAGGGCATGGTGAGCCTGACCACCCGCGAGTGGCAGTTTATCTACCGCCCGGGCTATCGGCGCAGCAGCCTTTATCACTGGCCCACCGACCCGCTGGAGCTGCAAAACGTCGCCGATCTGCCCGAAAACCAGGCCCTGGTGGAACATCTCAAGGCAAGTCTGCTGGCAATCATCAAACAGTCGTCCCGCCCCTGGCGCGATACCCGCTACCTGCTGGCTTTTTCCAAAACCGATTTCTCACCGGACGTGGAAGCCGCGAAATCGATTCCCACTCCTCCGGGTGGACCCTTTCTGCCGCTGGAAATCGGAGCCGAACAAACCCTTTTCACCCCACATCCTGAGGAGCTCTTCACCCTGAGCAAGAAGCCCGACAAGGATTTGCTGGAGAGCCTTCCCTACGACGCGCGCTAACGGGATGCAGCGCACGCATCCCACCCGTCTGCGCGTGGCGCCCCCTCAACAATCGGGTCGTTTGTGCCGATAACGATGCGGGGGAGTGTGGGGCGCGCGGCAGGGGGAAAATGTGGGGCGGGTGGCGGGTGCGGGCGCCAGGCGGGGGGTGCCGGGTGGGGGACGGCGGGTGCCGGGCGGTGGCGGCGGAGCCGCAACCCAAGCGGTGGCATGGCCATCCTGGCGCGGAAGATCGCAGTGTCGCAGTTTGCAGTTGTCGCAGGTTATTTTCAGGATTGTCCAAATTGTCAAAATCAGGGGGTGGGCACAAACGCATGATGACCTCGCAAAGTTTCGCGAAGTATTGCCGCTCTTGCCCGGACAGACAGGGTGTAAAAATGTCGCTTTTCCGGCCCCGGAGTCAATTCCCAGGGCGCGTGCGGCGATCGGGGCTGGTGGTGTCGAATTGGATCTGACCGGGACGGTAGGCACGGTGGCAGAGCGGCAAGGCGCAGCAAAGTAGACTCTCGACCCCTGATGGGCCGGAATAGCACGTCCCGGCGGGAGATTGCTGACTCCCCCCTTGGCGATATTCTCCGCACACCACTCCGCCCAACAAGGCAGTGTCGGCAAACGGCGAAAAAACACCCCGGGAAAATAGACACCACTTCACCGTACCCTCCCCACCTGCCGCTCAACACGCCCTACCCCCCCCTCCAGCTCTTCCTGTCGCAAAGATTCCGAAGCCGCTGCCACCTCGAACTGACACCACCTCGAACTGACGGTGTTCTTAGCTTGTCAAGTTGTCCGGTTTTCATAGCACGTGATCTGTCCGGTTTCGTTTTTTGTTCTCTTGCACAATTTTGAGGGTCACCGCCGCCGTCGTCGCTGTGGGAATGTGGGAATCCGGCGTGGTGTGCCGGATTTCCAAGCGCGGAGGGAAGAGCGGTAAACTCGCTTTGGGAGTTTTCCGCGCTTTCCTCGGCGCGTCATTTCCACAGCGTGGCGCGCGCGCTTTTCCCGATTTCTCCAGGACTTCCCCGGACGCGGTGTAACGCCCCACCACGTGGGGTCCGTGGGCAATGGTGACGCGGCCATCCAAGTGTTCGCAGATGGTCACCCGGCAGCCGGCCAGCGTGCCGCGCCAGGACGTGCGCTCGATCTGCCAGGTCCGATCCGCCAGCCGTACGGTGTTATCCGGGGCCACGGCGCGCTCGTGCTGGATCGAAAAGATGATGTCCAAGTCCTGGCCGTGCACCGGGGTAAACGCGTGCCCGCTCTGGGCGGCCGGCCGGCTGAACTTCCGGTTCATCTCCCCGATGTAACGCTCCCGCAGAAATCGGTTGGCTTCCTCCACCCCGGTGATTTGGGCCAAACGCAACTCCTGCGGCAAGCGCCCTTGCCAGGTGCCAAACCGCCGCTCGCTGCGCCCCCGCGCCTGCGGCGAGTAAGCCGCGATCATCTGGATCCCCAACCCCTGCAGCGCCCGTCCCACCTGGCTCAGCCGTTCGCGGCTCACCGGCCCACCCGCCGCCGGCGTGTGAAAAAAGTGGCTGGCCCGATCGCTGTAGAGCGCGCAGAACCGCCCCTTCCGCTCGATGACCTCCCGCAATCCGGCCATCACCGTGCGCGTCGATTCCTCCTCCACCAACTGCGCGTAGTAGGTCTCGCTGGTGGCGTCATCGAGGATCTCGATCAGGTCATACCAACGCTCGTCCTGAAACCACTGATGCCGGCTGCCATCCAGGTGCAGCAGCATCCCCGGCAGCGGACGGCGCGCTCGCCGCTTCCGGTGCACGCCCCGCTTCCGCCCCTTCTTCACCAGCCCCGCTCCTTGCAGCGCCAGCTTTACCCACGTATAGCTCAACTCGATGCCGTGCCCTTCCCGCAATTTCTCGTGGAAGTGCCGCACGTTCAGGTCCGCATATTTCTCCTGATATAACCGCAGCACTTCTTCCGCCTGCGCCAGGGGAACGCGCTTCGGGCTCGGCTTCCCCCACCGCCGGTCCAGCAGCCCGTCGTATCCCTGCTCCACGTAGCGCTGCCGCCAGCGCCGCATGCTGCGGTCCGAGAGCCCGATAATCTCCGCCGCTTGCCACCACGTGATCTTCTTCGCCATCGCCCGCAATATCACTTCTTGTACTTTCATCGCCCGCTCCCAGGCGACCGCTGAGTATTTTGGCATCCTGCCTCCGGCCTCTTGGATGCCTCCACTCCTCGCCGCCTTCAGCGGACAGATCACGTGCTAATGGAACCGGACAGATGACATGCTAACGACACACCTCGAACTGACGGTTGCATTCAGCCGTGGTCAGTTGTAAAATCCCTGCAGGGCTGTAGTCGATAACCAAAATTCTGGATAGTAATCTCCCCGGGGCGGCCAAACCGAACTTGCGGTGGAGTCGATACGCGAGGGTGGCGAGCATCCACTTTCGCGCCGAGACTCCGCTGAAAATCGGGAATTCTGCGGAAGAGAGGGGATCCCACCGTGCGCCACACGAACCGAGCCGTAACCATCCTCAGCGTTTCATTTATTGCAGGGGCTTTGTGCCTGCTCGCCGGCCTGCCTCGTTTCTACTCGCAAACGACTTCGCCGCAAATTATCAAGAATGACGACGGCACCACAACGGTCATCAGAACGGGTCCGCTGGGGGGCACCACGGAGACTACACAAGACGAACATGAAACGGTTACGAAGGTAGTGTACAAAGATAAGGCTGGCAAACTTCGTTGGGTAAAGGACTTTACCCCCCAGGCCGGTGGTGGGTTCAGGGAGGATACCATCATCTATTTCGAAGGGGGTGAAAAACCCGAGCAGGTATCGACTAACATCGAGTACCCCGACGGCAGCACTAGTTATGAGATAGTTGAATACGACCTTAAAGATAATATCGTGAGTCGCCGTAAATGGGGCTACAAGAAGGGCGCGGATGGCAAGGGAAAAAATTACGAATTCGACTTTAACTCGAACCAGTGGAAGGAATTGAGTTATCTCTCGAACCCTGGTCCAACCCTCACCCCCACGTCCGATCCCGGTTATGCGACCGCGACCGTAGCCTCCACCGGCACCGACGCCATCCAGTTCACCACTCCGCAGGGCAAGGTGACGGCCAATGTGACGGATGATTTGCAGGTCGGCGACACTATTTCCGGAACCGTCGAGGAGGAGCCCACCGGCAAGAATGAGCAAGAGCGCACCCAGAATCGCTCGCAGCTCAGCAATTACGTCCTGGTGATCGGACAGCAAGCCACATCCGTCGGCCAGAAGACCTTTACCCGCCAGATTCCCCCCACCCTCTCGACTGCGGAACGGACCATCAGTCTGGTGCTGAATGGCAAAACCGTCGCCTCGAGCGAGCTGCCCATCTCCCCCGTGACGTTCCCCGCGCCGCCCATTGTGACTTTGCCGACGGGAGGCCAGCAGGGAAGACTGCTGGAGATCACCGAACCGTGCAATGGAAAATTCGACCCGGCCGATTCGGTGAAGATCGGGGGCAGCACGGTGGAAGAGGTGGCGGAATCGCCGCGCAAGAAGGTGGTTCGGAATACCAGCGAGACGCTGGGACCCTCCGAGATCGTGGATAGTGAAAACGGGCACGTGACCCAGGCCCCGTTTCGGAACCTGACCATCCACCTCTCGGCGCCGAACCTCCACCTGCTCAAAGGCCAGACGACCATCCTGACCACTACGGTGCTGGGTCTGAAGGGCATCACCTACGATGTTCCGATGACCCTCGTCAACAATTCCGACACGGTCATCGCCATGAGCGGGGGCAATGCGCAAAGCATGATGATTCCCCACGCGGAAGTCAGCACCGACGGTACGTATTCGACTCCGCGCACGCTCACCGGCATTCGGGCCGGGGGATTTGGCATCACCGGCACGGTGACCTGGAAGGAGACTTACACCACCCTGATCTCGAATCCCACCACCGAGGTTGCCACGACGCCTGCCACCACTCCGGTTTACACCACCACCACGGGCACCACGCTCACACATCCCGACACGGACGCAACCACCACCGTGGACCCGAAGACCGGTGAAACCAAGGTCAAGGACCCGAAAACCGGCACCACGGTTACCGTGGACCCCAAGAAGAAGACCACCACGGTCACCGACGATAAAACCGGCAAGTCCACCTCCGCTCCTCACAATCAGAACGGCTCCTCGGGGGGAAAGGACGGTGAACCGAAGGTGGACGTCAATGTGACTGAAAATCCCAACAATGACGGCACCACCACCACGACCGCCGTCATCACCATCACCGGGAGTAATGGCCAGACCACCACGGTCACCGTCACCTCCACCACCGATACCAATGGCGGCCAGACTACTCAGGTCACCGATCCCGCCGATCCCAACTCGTCCACTTCCACGACCGTGGACAATCACGGTGAGGTCACCAAGACCGGCACCACCACCAAGAATCCCGATGGGACCAAAACGCAAACCTCCACCGACGCCAAAACCGGCGTCACCACGTTCACCGGCCCCAATGGGGGTTACACGGTCATACCCGACCCAAACGGAGGCCAGACTCGCATCGACTGGACCAAGCCTGACGGCACCGGTGGCACGTATTACGTCCCCGCGGGTTCCACCATCACTCCCAACCCAGGCAGCCCCACCAATCCGCTCCCGTTCAATTACACCACGCCCGCGCCGGCGAATCCCACACAGCCGGCGCCCCCCACAACAACTCCGGGGCAAAATCCGCCCACGACTACAACACCCACGACACCGGGCACGTCCGAGAATCCAACCCAACCCCCCACCAGCGTTTCACCTCCTGCCACCCCCACGGTGCCAGCGACCCCTCCACCGGCTCCTGGGCAAAATCCGCCGACGCCGACAACACCCACGACACCGGGGACGTCCGAGAATCCAACCCAACCCCCCACCAGCGTTACACCCCCTACCACCCCGTCGTCACCGCCGGTTTCAAACCCGCCGGAGAATCCGCCGCCCGTCAAGCCGGGCGAGAATCCCCCTGGAGGTGGAGTAAGCGGCCCCGGCAGTGGTCCGGGAAGTGGCCCCGGCAGTGGTCCGGGCGCGGGGCCGGGGGGAGGTCCCGGAGGCACACCCGGGGGCGGAGGCGTGACGATTGGCAAGCCGCCGGATCAGCCGCCTCCGCCGCCACCTCCCATCGTGATCCCGATGACGCCGCCCCCCTGCACCTACCAGACGGTGGACGGCTACTTTGAACCGTCGCAAGGGGTGTGGCAGGACGACACTTCTTTCGTGGACAAACCGGGCAAAGAGCTGCTGCGAACCGGGACGGTAAGTTACCTCGCCGAGCTACCTATGGTGGCCAACCGCGACACCGTCGTGGTGGGCGTCCATCATTATGTGGAGGGCTCGGGCGGGCACGTCGTCAACGACCGTGAAAACATCTCCCTGTCCTACAAAACCAACTGCACGGAGTCGGTTGTGGTGAGGTTCAAATTCACCGTGACCGGGGCCGGCCAGGGCCCCATCGTTTTTTACGGCAACCAGCCAACCCTGGCCTTGATTGAGAATCCGGTGAGTAATTCCACCATTGTAGCCACCGTCAGGCAGTGGGCCTACCTCGGCGTGCCGCGGGAGGAGACCTTCAAGTTTCAAACCCCGGGGCCTTATCAGATCAAGGTGGAACTGGTGAAGATGTCAGATGGATCGCCCACGGGGATTTCGATGTCGCTCGCAGGTGAAGTGATCAAAACCCACGGCCCCGTGGTGAACTTCGTGCCTGTACAGCTTCGCGAAAACGGCTATCCGCTTCTATTGCAAAACATGGCCAGACAACTCGCGGCCAAGACCGAGAAGTACGTCCCCGACTTTTACCCGCTGGCGCCGGGCGATCTTCCCACGCGGGCCTTGGGCTTGCGCAATTTCACCGACGCGGGAATTCGCGAAGAAGACGAAGGAGATCGAGTGCAGGCGTTGATCGCGCAACTGGAGGATGCCCTTACGGCGGGCACGTTTTTGAACGGCGCGGGACGTGTGGTGGTGATTCTCGATCAACTGGATTTCAGGGAGCTGGAGGGCAAGAGTGGTGGTGTCGCCGTCACTCATTCCAACGATTTCCACCTCTGGAAGGCAGGGGTGGTATTGAACTGGAAGCTTATCGTGGTGCCGGCCGCCGCCAGGGTGGAAGATATCGCCCACGAGGTGGTGCACACCCTGCCGGACGGCTGGAGTTCCCCCGGGATGATTGCCGAGTGCGGGCGCGATTATCACAACCTATTTAATTACTGGGGCAACGGCTTGCGGCTGGTGGCCGGAGGCGAGCCGCGGCGGCGTGAGAAAATTGCAGCGCTGCCCCTCATGGGGCCCAGCATCACCTCCCCCGTGGAAGATATGGACGATCCGCTGAGTAATGACAGTCCTGCTACCAAGAGCGTCATGAACCTGGCCACGGGCAAAATGGAGGACAAATACATAACGCAGCAATGGATCACCCAGTGCACTTACTGGCATCTCACCAAGTTGCTTCTCAAGCCGCCCGATCCCCCCATGATCCTGGTGCGGGGAATCGTGAGCCGGAAAAACGGGCAGCCGAAAGGATCCTTCCGCGCGTTTTACAACTTGATGGGAGAAGCAGACGTCGAGGCCGGGGGCGCGGGAGAGTGGTCCATCGTTCTGCGCGACGCCGGCGGCAACGTCTTGGGCCAATACGCTTTTGCGCCTCATTGGACCGATGCCGATCAGACCATTCAGCGCAACATGGTGGCCTTCGATTTCCGCGTGCCGGCGCTTCCCGGAGTGGCCCAGGCGGACTTGATGGGGCCGGCAGGACTGCTGGATAGCAGGAGATTCACCTCGCATGCGCCGACGATCGAGTTGCTGACGCCGGTGGCGGATTCGCAGGTCCACGCCATCGACAACCGGGTGCAAGTGAATTGGAGCGCCAGCGGCGAGGCGGGAAGGCCCTTGCTCTATACCGTGCTCTATTCGGCGGACAATGATCACACGTATGCAGAGCAGAGCTTCGAGCAAACGGCGAATGCGTTCGATGTGGAACTCGCAACGGGCGCGCACACCCATTTTGTGAAGGTCATCGTTACGGATGGCACACGCAGCGCAGAGCAGGTGGTAAAATTCACCACGCCGTGAGAGAAGCCCGTACACCGTTTGGGCCGCACAAGAAAATCCACACCTTGCTTCCACCCTCCGGCCGGCCATCTGTCCGGCAAGATTGCACGCCCGCACATGCTATGTTAGAGTCGCTCCCTCGATAGTGACATGACGCAAACGCCGTCCAACTCTTCCCCGGAAATCCCCCGCCAGGCGGCAGGCCCGGCGGCCTTCACGCGTGCTGACCTGGGGGCGGTGGGGCTGCTGGTGGCGAGTTTGGTGGTCCTGTTCCGGGAGCCCCTTTTCACCTCGGCGCTCTTCTTTTATCGCGACATCTGCAATTACACTTACCCCACCACCTCTCTCATCCGCGAACTCTGCCGGCACGGATCTCTGCCCTATTGGAATCCCTATTTGAATTACGGCCAGCCGGTGCTGGCCAATCCCAACCTGCTCTTTTTCTATCCCTCCACGCTCCTCATTCTGTTGGCGCCTTTCGATCTGGCCTACACATTGCACTACGTGCTGCACTTTGCCCTGGCGGGAATTGGCACCTACCTGCTGGCGCGGGTGTGGGGGCAGTCGTACCGGGCGGCATTCTTCGCGGCTTTTATCTTTGTTTTCAGCGGGCCGGTGCTCTCTCTCGGCAACTTCTACAACACCACGGCCTGCTGCGCGTGGATTCCCTGGGCACTGCTGGCCACTGACCGCGCGCTGGAAACCCGGCGCCTCCGTTCCTGGGTTTTGCTGGTGGTGGTCTTTGCGCTGCAATGGCTGGCGGCTGAGCCGCTGACCATGATGGCCACCTTTGGCCTTTCGTTCGCCTATGCCTTCTACCGGTGTGGGACGCGGGACAGACTTTGGTCCAAGCCGAACATCAGGATGCTGATTATCTATGGCCTGATCGGCGGCGGCATGTTGCTGCTTTGCGCGGTGCAGCTTTTGCCGGCCCTCGACATGCTCAATCATTCGCACCGCGGCAATGGCCTGAGTTTTCACGAGGCCACCACCTGGTCAGTGAGCCCGCTGGCTTTTCTGGAAATCCTCATGCCGAATTTCGCCGGCTCCGTTCTGGCCGGCCCCGCCGGCTGGTATTGGCTGATCGCGGATGAAAACGATCCCTACAACATCTCGAATTTCCTGGGGTTCGTGCCGGTCTTCTTTGCCCTGGCGGGGTGGGCGATGGGCTCCGACCGCCGCCGCAATTTTGTGGCGGCGGCGGCGGGAACGCTTCTACTGCTTTCTCTCGGCCACTTTACTCCGGTATGGGCCTTGGCCCGCCTGCTGCTGCCGCCGCTGGCCGTGGTACGCTTTCCCGTCAAACTGCTGGTGCACGTCATAATTCTGGTGGCCATCCTCGCCGGGTGGGGGCTCGACGCCTTATGTGGCGCGACGTCCCCCTGGAAGGCGTCATGGAAGCGCCTCACCTTGCCACTCCTGATTTTCCTGGGCTGCACCGTGCTGGCGCTGGGCGTGGCGTGGCTCGCTCCCGGGATCATCAAGGCGCCGGAAAACTATGTCTTTCCCCGCCTGGGAAGAATTCCCTTTAACCTCGACACGGTTCCGGATTACCTGGTCACCAAGCTGCGCCTGGAACTCCCCGGCCTCGCCGGTTTCTGCCTGGGCGGGCTCATGCTGATTACCGGCCTGGGACAGGGGAGGAAATGGGCGCGCCCTGGGCTTTATGCCTTCGCGGTGCTGGCCATGGTTCAATTGTTCATGGTGAACCGCGAAGCGAATCCCACGGTGCCCAAGAGCTTTTACACTTACCGGCCTCCCGTGCTCGGCGAATTCAAGGCCCCGCCAGAAACCTATCGCTTCCTGTCGCTGGGGAGGACGCTGCAATCTTCCGACGCGCCCAGCTTGCAATCCTACGTCAATTTCCAATTGCTTCCCGGCGCCCCGGGGGTGTCGGAACTGGCGCAAGGAGAGTTTCAATCACGGCTGCAACTCTACACCGGCTCCATGTATTACCAGGTGGAGGGAAGCATAAACCTTGACCCCGAGCGCTCCGTGCCCCCCTTTCTCTACGATACCAAGGTCTACCTCAACCGCCTGACGTCGGACTCCGTGCCCTTCAACTGCCTGCTGGGCCGCATTAACGTGAAGTACATCATTCGCCCCGCACCCGCGGAAAATAGCGTCACCCGCATCATCGGCAGCGTCGCCAACGGATCGCCGCTGCCCAACCCGCTGTACGAGGATTTGTGCTTTGCGCCGCGCACCTATGTGGCGGGCAACTCCCTGTTTTTGACCGACTCCGACCAGACGCTCGACCACCTGGCCTCCCCGGATTTTGACGCCCTGCACACGGTGATTCTAGCCGCCCCGCCCGGCTCCTCACCTGCGGTCAGCGGCGCCGGCCCCGCCGGGCAGGTCGAAATCGCCCAACGCGATCTCAATTCCATCACCCTGCGGGCCCAGCTCGAGCGCCCGGCTTATGTCCTCCTGCTGGACCGGTACGATCCCAACTGGCAAGCCACTCTCGACGGCCGCCCGGCGCCCGTTATCCGCGCCAACCAGATTTTCCGCGCCGTCTTCGCAACCCAGGGGGAGCACATCATCAAATTCCATTACCGGCAGAATGGGCTGAAGGCGGGACTCTTCGTATCCCTGGGAACTTTCCTGGTGCTCCTGGCTATTTATGTAGCGGACTCAAAACCGGGGGGACTGGGGCGGCTATGAATTGGAGTGGCTGGATTGCTCCTCCACCGGCCCCCGGGGGAAATTCGAGTCTGCGCGTAACATTGCCGGCTGCTCTGGCCGGTCTGGGAGTCGTGGCTTGGTTTCTCTGGTCTTCCGGGCCCTTTCCATTCCCCTACGATGATTCTTATATCACCCTGGAGTTTGCCCGTAACCTGGCAGCTACCGGCCGCCTGACCTTTGACGGAATACACCGTGCCGGCGGGGCCACCAGCCTGCTGCATGTTGCGTTGCTGGCTTTGCCGGCGCGGCTGGGCCTCCCGCTGGAGCTGGCGGACGCATTTTTGGGAATTCTGTTTTTCGTCCTCCTCATTGAACGCACCGGGGCTGTGGCGATGCATCTGACCGGGAGTCGGGAAGCATCATTGTACGCCGCTCTGGTGACCGCCTTAACCGGCCACATGGTTTTCGATGCGCTGAATGGCCTGGAAACAACGCTGTTCATGTTTCTCACCATGGCCTGCTTCGGCTCGCTGCTGAAGTCGTGCAATCCGGGCGGCAGCCGCGGGTGGCCGGCTCTCTGGCTCTATCTCACGGCCCTGACTCGCCCGGAGGGCTACTGGTTTGCGGTGAGCCTGCTGCTTTATCTGGTGGTGCTGGTGGCGAGCCAGCGGGAGAAGTTTCGCCACCTTGCGGCGCTGGGGGGGTATCTGGCCGGCGCCATCCTGCTGGCTCTCGGAACGCAGTGGCTGCTGCTCGGCTCCTTCACACCTCACACCGCTCTTGCCAAGGTTTATTTCTTTAACCAGTTCCGGATGTCCTTCCCCCAGCGCTGGTCCGCCTATTCCCGTGGCATGAATTGGATATGGGGGCCGCTGGTCATGCCTTTATTCCCGGCACTCTTTGCGCAAAAGTCACGCCCGCTCCTCGTGGCGGTTTTGCCCTGGATCCTCTCCACGCAAATCATGTTTTTGATGCTTCTCCCCATCGAGTCTTTTGCGTATGGGGGACGTTACCTGCACCCGTTCATGCCCTTTCTGTTCATCCTCGCGGGTGATGGCGTGAGTGTGCTTCTGCACAGCACGGGCAAATTCCGGGTTCCCCGCTGGGCGACGGCACTGTTTCTGGTGGGTACCGCCGTAATCTGCTACCTCAATCTGCTCACCCGGCTGGGCAATTACGAAAATGGCAAAGCCTCCATCAATAACAACCATTTCTGGGCGGTGAAGTGGCTAAAGGCAAATGCTCCGCCCGACATCTTGGTGGCGACCCACGACATCGGCGTCCTCCGCTTCTACGGAAATTACCAGTTATTGGACATCGCCGGGCTCGTCGATGAGGAAGCGATGGCCAGGAATCGAGCCGAGCAGGGCCAATTCGACTATCTCCTCGCAAAACGGCCTGACTACATTGTGGCCGATCAGTTGTGGCTGCTGCGTTTGGCGCACTATTTCCCCGCCCTTAAACAATATGTCACCACCGTGGCGGTGGCGCACCCCAACGCTTATGGGGTTGTGCAACTCCGCATCTATCGCTGCCACTGGGACCAGCCGCGCAGTCAACCTCCCCCCACTGAAAATTCGCCGCACCCCCGATAACCCGGAATCTCTCGCACTACCCAACCCCGGCCTTGCTTGCCGCCGGGCGGAAGTCAGCATAAACTGGTCGTGGTTGCGGTCGCTGATTCGCGCGGAGAAGGCAAGGCGGCTCGCCGGAAAGGGTGCGTTAAGCCCATGGTTCATGCGGCTGGCCCCTCGCGCTTTATGCGGGGAGGCATGATTTCGAAGCTCATCGCCTGCCTGGCGGTGCTGGCGGCCATGCTGTTTTCGGCTCGGCATCTGCAAGCACAGGATGAGGGTCAGCCCGTTGACGACATGACCGCCAAGTACCATTTCCTTTCCATGGACGACACCCTGGCAATTCTCGACGAAGAGGGCAGGCTCAAGGGCTACATTGAAGTGACGCAGCCGGAGGAGGAATCCGACGATATCCTGAGTTACGACATTGTGGAGGGATCCCGCGCCAAAAACCACGTGGAATTCCGCACCAACCGGATCCATGGAAAGTTCTACCGTTTTTCCGGAACGGTGGAGCGGGGCAGGGGGCGCGCGGAGAAGGATTCTGATTATCTTCACCTCACCGGCGACCTGGAAATTGTTACCGTCAACGGGGAGACCGGCAAGGAAGCCGTGCAAGTGGTTCGCGTCACCCTCAAGTCCATTGGCAAATCGGAAAGGCCCGACGACTGAGTTTCCCGCAACCGCCGGCGGCAGCAAACGCCCTGCCCAATTTCCGAACACGCGGGCCCGCCCCGCGCCCGCTATTGAACTCGAATATTGAGAAGGTCCTGGAAGGCCAGCAGGAAAAGCCGCGCGTTGTACATGCCCGCATAGTTAAATCGGAAGGTGCCGCTCGACCCCAGCAAGCCGAAGAATTTGGACTTGGCATCTTTGCGGGTGAGGGTGAAGACGCCGGAAGCGATTTTAGCGGAGCCAATGTCGCCCGCCTCGCAGCGGCTGACGTTGCCCTGCTTGTCCACGATGTCGAGGAAGCCGGGCCCCAGCCGCGCCCAGCGTCCATCGCCCATGAAGAAGTTGACGTAGCCCTTTTGCTGAAGATCGGTGTTGATCTTGGGCAGCAGGTACTTGATCCAGGCGCTTTCCACCGAGCAGGCGAAGTTGTAGCTATTTTTGAGCGGCGGCGTCTTGAGATTCGAGGTGTGCTTGCCGGCGATGGCGTAGATCGATTTCCCCCCCTGCGGCGGGTACCAATAAAATCCGAAGCTGGTGCGCGTGTAAATCCCGTTCGTGTAATGGCGCGTCATCGCGGTGGAGACGGCCCAGGCGTCCTTGAAGCAGAAGAGGCGCTTCACCTTGAGGTCCTCCCGCGCCCCCACGCATTGGAACTCGGCGCAGCCCTCCGTGCCCACGAAATTGCAGATATGCTTGAATCCCAAAGCGAACCAGGTAATGAGCGCGGCGATGGCGGCGACGATGCCGGTCGGAATCAGCCAATCGTTGTGCGTCACGTAGGTCAGCCCCACGCCCGCGCAGACAATCACGCCCGCCACCATGATGGTACGAGTCACGCGCTTCTCTTGGGACGGAGATTCCACTTCCCGCTTGAGGGAAGTGTGGGCGGTCAACACCGTCCCGATTTCGCGAGGCGGCGCCACAAAGAAGTCGCAGTTGGAGGTAAGCTGGCCCCCCACGTGGTCCTTCACCGTGGACGGCGGGGTCCAGGCACACGATCCGGTTTGCACTTGAATGTCGGAGTTAGCGATGGCGGGCATAATAACCTCCGCTGGTCGCAACAACCGAGCGGCCTTGGAATCATACCTTGGGCAAGACAAAACAGCATCATCGACACATCGGAATGTGTCGCGGGGGGATTCTACTATGTTGCCCATTCACCAGCAAGCGGATCTAACCCTCCTGTCCAACCAAAGCTCCGCCCTCCCATGCTGCTGCCTGAATATCCTGACACGCGTGGCCTTCTCCCTCCCCTGCGCGTTGACACCCTTGGGAAACCGCGGTATCTTTAAGCGTACTTCTGGAGGTATCGTCTATGGGCAAGGTTCCCGCCATCATTCCGATTACCGATCTCCGACAGGGCGCGGCGGCTGCGTTGCAGCAGGCGAAATCGTCGCAGCAGCCCGTGGTCATCACCCAACGCGGCAGGGCGGCAGCGGTTCTGCTGAGCATGGAAGCCTTTGAACGCAGCGAGCACGAGCGCCAGATTCTGCACTTGCTGGCGCGGGGCGAGCAGGAAATCGCCAGGGGGAAAGGGATCGATCTGGATGAGGTCCTGGCTGAGGCGGATGCTCTTCTGGCGAGTGGCCCCCGGTGAAACTCCGGTTTACCACCTCGGCACGAACTCAGTTTCTTGCCGCTGTATCTTATATACTTAAGGACAATCCGCAGGCTGCCCTTCGGTTCCGGAAAAAGGTGGAGCGTGTGCTGCGCCGCCTGACTCGATATCCAAGGTCCGGCCGACTTATTCCGGAGTTCCCTGACCTTCCCTTTCGCGAAGTGGTTGTTCCGCCCTACCGCTTCTTCTATCGTTGTGAAGACCAGATTGTCTGGGTGGTCGCATGCTGGCATGGAGCGCAACTGCCGGCTGAGCCGATAACGGCAAGGAGCCGCCCGCGCAATTGAAATCAAACTACCGGCAGCATGTTGCCGTGGGACCGCAAGATTCCGCCTCTGCAGTTTGCGTTTCATTCCGGTAAAATTCCGGTTAAAGCGGAGTATGATGTTGAACCTGGTGGCGGGGGTTCACCCGGCGGGGGCTTCCGTCCACAGCGTGGCATTTAATTTTTGAGGAATCTCCCATGGCATGGTCGTTGCGTCAGCTCATTGAATCGCGGCAAGCGGATCAATACCGCCTGCACGAACAGTACATCAACCCCAGCCTGGCTCGCGTGCAAGGCATCATTGGCTTCGACAAGATTTACACGCGCGGCGAGGGAGCGTATTTGTGGGACGCGGAAGGCACGCGCTACCTCGATTTGCTCTCGGGCTTCAGCGTTTTCAACTTCGGGCGCGCTCACCCCTCCATCAAGCAGGCCATGGAGGAACTGCTTTCCCTCGACCGGCCCAACCTGATCAAGATGGACTGCCCGCTCCTGGCCGGCCTGCTGGCGGAGGATTTATGCAAGCGCATGCCGGGGGGCCTGGATGCGGTCTTCTTTGCCAACTCGGGCGCGGACGCGGTGGATACGGCGCTTAAATTCGCGCGTGCCGCCACGCGCCGTCCGCGGGTGGTTTATCTGGAGCACGCCTTTCACGGCCTCACCCTGAGCACCCTCGGCATCAATGGCGGGGAGGATTTTCGCAAGGGGTTTGAGCCCCTCATGCCGGGTTTTGACGCTGTTCACATGGACGACCTTGCGGCTCTGGAAAAACAATTGCGCGCCGGCGATGTGGCCGCGTTCATCGTCGAGCCCATTCAGGGCAAGGGCGTCTACATTCCCGCCCCCGACTATCTGCCGGAAGCCCAGCGCCTCTGCCGCAAGCACGGCACTCTGTTCATCTGCGATGAAGTGCAGGTGGGCATGGGGCGCACCGGGCGTTTCCTGTGCTCTGAGCATTGGGGCCTCGAGCCCGACATCGTGACAATCTCCAAATCCCTGGGCGGCGGCTACGTTCCGGTAAGCGCCACCGTCACCCGGCGCAAAATTCACGATGCCACGTTCAACCGCCTGGAACGCTGCCAGGTGCATTCCACAACCTTTGGTCAGAATGAAATGGCCATGGCGGCCGGCCTTGCCTCCCTGCACGTCCTCGACGAGGAACGCTTGATCGAGCGCGCCGCCGCCATGGGAGAGAAGCTTCTCCAGGGGCTCGAGGCCCTGCGGGAACGGTACGAGATGATTGCCGACGTGCGCGGCAAGGGGCTGATGGTGGGCATCGAATTCAAACCGCCCCGCTCCCTCACCCTGCGCGCCGCCTGGGCCGCTGCGGAAGCCGCTCAAAAGGGCCTGTTTGCCCAGTTTGTGGTGATGGCCCTGATGCGCGACCACCACCTGCTGACCCAGGTGGCCGGCCCCGGAGTCAACATCATCAAATTCCTGCCACCCCTCATCATTGGCGAGGAGGAGGTTGACGCCATCGTTTCCGCCATCGATCAGGTGATGGCCGAGGCGACGGAAGTCCGCGGGCGCGTGTGGGCGCAGAGTGTGCAACTGGTCAAAGCTTCTCTCGGCAGGTGAAGGGGCATCGGATCATCGGGCGGTCAATACCTGAGCCTGTGTAACGGGCGCTGTCCTGTAGCCCACAGTGGCGCCGCAAGGAAATTGTAGCGCCGAGCAGCGCTCGGCCCAGAAACGTGCCACGGGCGTCGCGCCCGTGAAGGGGCATGGCCGGGACGGCCATGGCACGTGTCCGGCATGGCCAGGATGGCCATGATACTTGATCCACTTCCTACTGCGACCCATCTCCATGGGTCACGACCTGCTTGGTCCAGTTCCCCGTCATCGTGGCATTGGGATCCGCGTTCGGGTCGTTCGTCTGGAAGCTGTGCTGGCCTGAACTGTCCACCCAGGTGTAGGAGTACGCACTCGAGACCTTGCTGAGCTGTCCCGTTCCCGGGTTCACCACCGTCTGCTGGTTCAGCGAATAATCCACCCAATCGGACGTCGCCGTCGAGCGCGCCTGCATGCCGGCCTGCTCCCTCGCCATCGATAGGTCGGTCCCGTGCTGCATGGTCTGGAGGAATTGGTTATGCATCTGGAGCTGCACAGCCTGGTCGTGGTCAAACTGCTGCTGCCGGATCTGGCCTTGCGCCTGCATCATCTGGACCTGCTGCTGCCCATACTGCTGGATCCGCATACCCATGGCATAATCCCACTGGGGAAGAATCCGCCCCGCCATTCCCGGACGGTTCCAAACCGCCCTCAAGGCGTCGTACTGGTCTTCCGGGGCCACCAGGTACCTTACGTCCGAGGTGCATCCGTGGACCTCGGAAGGGGGAATGCCCGGCATATAGGGCTGCGGCCTCCTCCCCGGGTAATTGGTCTGGTGGCAATTGATGTTCACGCTCAGCAGCCCCTTCATCGTGAACGTCCCGTTCTTGGAGCGGACGATGGCCGCAGCCACCTCTGCCGTGTTCTGAACCGTGAAGAATTTCCAATCCCGATCCTGGGACTGCGCGTTCTTCTGCGCGGCCGCATTCACCTCCTCCGGAATCGGGAATTCCTCCACATAGTCCGCATTCATCAGCGTCGCCAGTTTTTTCAGAAACTCCTGCCCGCTCATGGCCTCCTGGAGGTGCACACAGGCCGGGTTCGTATCCCGCATGCGCGGTCCCCATCCCCAGTTCCAGCAGAGCTTGGGCAGCCGCTCCACCATGCTCAGGCCATCCGGGCTCGTCGCCCGGAACACCGGATAGGGCTGAGCCGGAGTCTTGCCGGCCAGGAGCAGCACTCCCCGAAAGTGCCACTTCTCCGGAATGGTCACAGCGATCGCCTGCATGTTGTTAAAGGAAGGGTCGGTGATGTACTCCACCTGCGTGTTGGGCGGCACGGGCGGATTTGCGCCGTCCTGCGGGATCGCCGCCAATTGTCGCGGTGTTCCCATACCGCCGAACAAGCTGAGCGTAAGAAGCAAGGTCGTGAGATTACCCTTGGTGGTCATCATTGATCACCTCTCTCTTGGATTTTGCCGGGGTTGCCCTTTGGATTCTTTGGAAAGCTCAGTATACACCCACTGGTTTCGCTCCCGTGAAGCTAAATCTGCGTATGGCGCAGCGTGCCGCGCGGCGGAGCCCCCAGGGAATTGCGGCGGTGTGCCATGGCCATCCTGGCCATGCCCGGGCACAAGCAGGAGTGCCTGTGCTACGCCGCGGGACGCCCGTGCCACGTTCCGGTGCTGACCTTAAGGACGGAACAACAGCCGCGCCGGGCTGTCCACCCTCCTGAGCAAGCGGGAACGTTTCACGCCCTCATCCTTGGCCCCATCTCTTTCCTACCACAGGTCGTATCGATAAAGGTCCCTGCCCCAGAGAGTTGTATGGCCAAAAGAAATGTTATGCAATGAGGTAGTACCTTAGTGCTGTAGACATGCATATGGGATTATAGTATTTCAATTATTGACAGGTAGTCTTTGGCTCCGGGTTGCTACAACTTACTGGTGGGGTGGCCGCGATGCAAACCGTCTCCGTTCTCGACAATCTTCGGAGTGTGATCCATTTCTTCAACTCCACGTGGAAGGGGGGGCGTGCTGAACGCGCAGAATCCGCGCCGAGCCCCGCGAAGAATGTCGATTGCCACCCGGCGAATTCGCGTACCCCCTATTCGGTGAGTCCCGGTATTACGGTTTATTCCGCCAGTGAGGAATACCGGCACATCGTCCAGGAGAGATGCAGTTGTGGCGGCGTTTTCCTGCCCGGCCTCCAGGTAGCAGGCTCATCGGCTTCCGGCCATTTCGACGTGATCAATGTGGCGTGCGCAGGATGCGGTAGTGTTCACCAGTTTAAGTTCTACCTGGAGGGCATCGCCCCCTGCTCCAAGTCCCATCCCTCTTAAACCTTGCGGCAAAGCGGGTAGCGGGCGGGACGTCCGTTGCACGTCCGCTGCTTGGCCGTTTCGGCCCTGCCCGGACACGGGCAGGAGTGCCTGCGCTACGCCGCTTGACGCGCGGAGAGCACATCCCGCGCCCTCGTCCAACGAACATGGGGGTAGCGATCATTGTCGAGCGGGTCCAGCTTGGCCCGGCCGTCAAACATGTTGCGCATGTACTGCATGCCCTGCCACGCCGGGTAAAGTTCCTTCTCTCCGGGAGCTACCGCGCGCGCCACCTTGATCAGCGTGCCGAGCATTCCCAGGCCGTCGGCCCGGAATAGCCGGTACTCCTTTCCGGTCACCTCACTTACCACCGCGGCGAGTTCTCGGGCGCTGAGTTGATCCCCGGCAATTCGCAAAAACCGGGGGGTGGAGGGGTCAAGAGCCGCGCTCGCCGTGAAGGCGGCCGTGTCATCCACGGTGGTGAAGTCCAGGCGCTGGTCCGCATTGCCCCAATAGAGGACGCGCCTCCACTTAAAGAGAATGAGCGGCATCTGAGCGGTCAGCATCTCGGTAAACGCCCCGTTGAAGATCGTGGTGGCTCGAATCGAGGCCTTATCGAGGCGCTGGTGGAATTCCCGGCGCAGGTCGAGATTGCGATTCTCTCCGGGTGGAAGCCGGGTGAAATCGATCGAATAGTCGGACGGTATCAAGCGGGGCACGCCTGCCTGGATCGCCGCCTCCAATAGAACCGTTTGCGCTTCCACAATCACGTCCCGCAATCCCGCCAGCGCCGATACGATGCAGGACGCACCCGCGCATGCCGGCGCCACCTGGGAAGCGCTGTTCAAATCAACGCGGGCAATCGTTACGCCTGTCTCCCCCAGCCGGTCCAGCTTATCTCGCGGAGTGCGGGTGCGAACCAGGGCTCTTACGCGGGCTCCCCGTTCGAGCAAGGCTCTCACGATGCGTCCACCGAGATTACCGGTGGCTCCCGCCACGACGATGGTCGAGTCATCCACGCTTGCGATACTACAGAAAGGACAGCGTCGATGCAAAGCGGTTTGGAACAGGGGCCACGTGGCGGCGTGCCATGGCCGTCCCGGCCATGCCCGAGCACGGGCGGGACGCCCGTGGCACGTCCCTACTCAATAATCTTCAATTTCTTCCCCACCTCGGCGAGAATGGCGAGGGCGCGGGTTAATTCCTCCTGGGTGTGGGTGGCGGTAACGATGGTGCGGATGCGCGCCTGGCCCTGGGGCACGGTGGGGAAGCCGATGCCCTGCGCGAACACTCCGGCGGCGAAGAGCTGCCGGGAAAATTCGTGCGCCAGGGCCGCATCTCCCACGATGATGGGGGTGATGGGGGTTTCGCTCATGCCGGTATTGAAGCCCAACTTTTTCAGGCCGGCCTTGAGGAATTTGGTGTTCGCCCAAAGCTGCTCGATCAGTTGCGGTTCCTCTTCCAGAACTTCGAAGGCGGCGATGCAGGTGGCCACGACGGACGGCGGGTGGGAGGTGGAAAACAGGAACGGGCGCGCGCGGTGATAGAGGAAATCGATGGTGTCGGATGTGGCGCACACGTAGCCCCCCAGCGCGCCGATGGCCTTGGAAAGCGTGCCGACCTGGATATCCACGCGGCCGTGCAGGTTGAAGTGGTCCACGGTGCCGCGGCCGTTCCGGCCCAGCACGCCGGAGGAGTGGGCGTCGTCAATCATCATGATGCAGCCGTATTTTTCGGCGAGTTCCACAAGCTGGGGGAGCGGCGCAATGTCTCCCTCCATGGAGAAGACGCCGTCGGTGATCAGAAGCTTGTGGCACTTGCGATCTGCGATCTCCTTCAGGATGTTTTCGCAGGCCTCCATGTCCTTATGCGGGAAGACCTTGATTTCCGCGCGCGACAGCCGGCAGCCGTCGATGATGGAGGCGTGATTCAGGGCGTCGGAGATGATGATGTCCTCGCGCCCCAGGATGGCGGAAACCGTTCCCGCATTGGCGGTGAAGCCCGATTGGAACACCACCGAGGCTTCCACGTGCTTGAAGCGCGCGATCTTCTCCTCCAGCTCCATGTGGATTGCCATGGTGCCGGCAATCGTGCGCACCGCGCCGGAACCCACTCCCCACTTTTCCGTGGCCTCCAGGGCGCGGCGGCGAAGCTTGGGATGCGTGGTCAATCCCAGATAATTGTTGGAGGAAAGGTTGATGACCTCGTGGCCGTCGAAACGCGAGATGGGTAGCTGCTCGGTTTCGAGGATGCGCAGCTTCTGGTAAAGCTTCTGCTCGCGCAGCTTGTTGAGTTCATCGGTAAGGTATTGCAACTCGGCTTTGGGCATATTCGGCCTCCCAGGGGGATGTTCAGCGGTTTTAACGCGTCATCATAGCACACCGGCGCCCGCTCCAAGCCCCGGAGTGGCGGCGGCGTAGCGCGGTTATGCCTCGCATGGCAGGCGGTATACCGGCGGGTGGGAGTGACTCATCATCCCCACACCAGGCAAAAGCTTCACCACGGAGACACAGAGGCTCACAGAGAACTGGCACGGAGAATAGCCGCGGCTCAACTATCTCAGCAATAGTGGCCAGATTCTGCGCATGCAGAAGCGCTCTTCTCTGTGATGCCTCTCTTCTCCGTGAGCCTCTGTGACTCTGTGGTGAGGGTCTTGCTCTCACTCAAGGGACGAGCATGGTTTCTCGGAAGGGGCTTAATTATTACCTTAGGCAGGATGCCCGTGGCACGTTTGCCTGCCAACCTCCAGGCGCTACGTTGTGTCACGCCAGGGTGATTTCGAATTTGGTAACCGACCCGGCCGGGAAGGTCCACGCGAAATTCCGCCCGGAGAGGGCGGCGGTCCGGGTTTTGGGCACCACGGCATCGGGCTGGTCGAAATCATTGTGTGCGTGGATGTCGGGCGCGGTCAGCACGGTAACCTGAGCGGACATCGCCGCCCCGCCGCGCAGGGCGACGTCCGCCTCCCTCGCTTCGCTGGCATGGGGATTCACCACGGTCAACACCAGCGTGTTCTCCCGCACGGACGCTGACCCGGCGAGCCCCCAAAGTGAGTTCTTGAGGTTGGTCGGGCGGGAAGGCTCACCGCTGCCTCGCTCCGCCGCGGCGGTGATGGAAGGCGCGTCGCACACCAACCGCACCGAACGTCCCCCCTGGTGCGCTTTGTACATGTCGAAAACGTGGAAAACCGTGGTCAGCACCAGGCGCTCCTCCCGCGTCAGGAACAGCGTGTTGATGTTGTTCACCAACTGGGAAACATTGCACATGGCCAGCTTATCGGCATGGCGATTAAAGATGTCCAGGTGAATGGCTGACAGCAGAGCGTCGCGCAGGGAGGGAACGTAGCTCCACAGGTACTCCGGCCCCAGCGCCGTGGAATGGTGAAATGCCCCCCACTCGTCCACCACCAGCTTCACTTTGCGCGCCAGGTCATACTCGCCCATCACCGTCCAGTGCTCCTGCAACAGAGCGTCCATGTAGTCGGCCTGGCGGAACAACAGGTACCAATCATCGAGGTTAAAGTTAATCGCATCGTCGTGCTCGCTTCCATTGCAGTAATAGTGCAGCGCAAAGCCGTAGACGCGATCAAAAAGGTGCGTGCTCTTGCCCGTCAGGCTTTCGAAAAACCCGCGCGTCCACACCACCTGAGTATCGATTTCATCCGCCCCGGGGCCTGAGGCGATGAAGCGGAGCTTGCGCCCATAATCGGGAACCCAGGCCGTGAAGCGGCGGAATTCCATGCAGTATTCCCCGCCGCGCATGTTGCCGCCACAACCCCAGGACTCGTTGCCCATGCCCCAAAACTTGACGTTGAAGGGTTCACGGCTGCCGTCGCCGGCGCGCGTCTTGGCCAGCGTCGTCGTGCCGGCGGGTGAGTTGCAGTATTCCACCCACCGGTCGAAATCGAGCGGCGTCAGGCTGCGGATGTTGACGCTGAGATAAGGTTGCGCCCCGCTCAGTTGGCAGAAGCGAGCGAAGTCCGCCGTGCCGAAAGTGTTGGGCTCCCATTTCTGCGGTCCGTCGGGCGCCTTGGCAAGGTCCGGAACGAGTTGCCAAAAGCTGGTGCGCACAGGACGTTGGGCGCGCGGTCCCACCCCGTCGCGCCAATCGTAGCTGTCGCCAAAGCAGCCTCCCGGCCAGCGGACCACCGGAACGCGAATCTGGCGCATGCGCTCCACCAGCGCTTTGCGGATTCCCCCGATGTTGGGAATCTTGGAATCCTCCCCCACCCAGACGCCGTTATAAATAACCTCCCCAATGTGTTCGGAGAATTGGCCTTGCAGTTCCGGCGCAATCGTGCCAATCGGCTCGTCCAGCAGAACCTCCACCAAGCCATCGGCCGCGCGCGTGGATCGCGCCGCCAAACCCGCTGCCACCGCCACCGCCGTCGAAAGGAAATCCCGCCTCTTCATGATCTCGAGCCTCCCAATTGTTTTTGTTGCGGCGGTAGATTACCAGATTTGATGCCGGCAGGACAGCGCACTAACCCATTGGCAATGTCCTAGTTTGAGTGTAGCGCCGCCCTGCTAACCTTCGGTTTCTCCCCCCACTCGGCAGTTTGATGGCGTAACCACCGGAATGGCCGCGGGGTTGCTCGCCGGCCGATATCGTGCTGGAATTGCCCTACACGGACGGGGCGGTGAGGGGCCTTTTCACCCCGTCCGGGATTGGAGCAATGCGCCTTGCCGGGTTAACCTGTCGCCCGGGAAATATAGAAACTCCAGGCACGGGCAGGAGAAGGTGTGTAAGGATTGACAATCTCGCGCAGAGACGCAGAGGCTTACAATAGACAATTCCTTCATTTTCGTTTCGCTCTCTGCGCTTTTGCGCCTCTGCGCGAGATAATTCTTCTCGTTCGGGGGTTTCTTCACGCCTTCAGATGCCCGTGGCACGCCTGTGCCATGGCCGTCCCGGCCATGCCCGGGCACGGGCGGGACGCCCGTGGCACATCTCCGGCGGACACGCGGCATTCCCCCCCGCCGCGCGGCGCACACTCCCCCGCATCGTTATCGGCGGTTGGGGTCGGGACGATGAAGGGATTTGCCGCGCCGCCGGGCGTTCGAGCGGGCAAGATGTCCGTGGCACGCCTTGTGGGTCACCTTGTACCGCGCGGAATGGGTCGACGTTGTTATTGAACCTTGTGTCGGACCTTGGCCAGACCGTCCTTGGCCAGGGTGTAATCCGGGGAGAGTTTGAGGGCCTGCTCAAAGTGGTGGCGCGCCTTGCCGTACAATTCCTTGGCGGTATAAACGCGCCCCAGATTGTAATGGGGGTAATGGTAGGACTCGTAGCGTTCGGATTGCAGGGAACGCTCGAGCCACGGGATGGCCTCGTCGTATTCGCCTTTCTCGATCAGGTAGGCGCCTATGTCGTTGTAAGGATTGCCAAACGTCGGATCAATCTGGATGGCCTTCTTGCATTCGGCAATGGCGTCGTCAATCTTGCCTTGGAAGCGGTAGGTCCAACCCAGAAAGGTGAAGGCTTCGGCGGTGGGATGAAGCTCTAAGGAGCGCTTGTAGAGCTCGACCGCCATGTCGTAATCGCCGCCCATCTGGTACTGATAGGCCTCCTTGAGGAGGTCCCACGCGGCTTGGAGTTCTTCGGCGCCCATAAACGGTCAGAAATCCTTCCTTGCTTTTAGTTAGCACAGGCACCCTGAGTTGTCAATGACGCGAGTGGGAATTCAGTTCAAAAAAATAAATAAGCCAATTAGATTGTTATCATTAGAGGGTATTAATCAGCAATGAACCGGCGGAGGTAATCCACTCCCTGCCCGGCCCAGTCATGCTCGAGCGCGATGGTTTCCTCCAGGGTCGGTTGCTCGGGGGTCCAGGACTCGAGAATCACGGAGGGCTCAACGCGCAGCGCCGCAAATGACTCGACAAGCCAGGGAATACTAAGCATGCCCTTGCCGGCCGGACAGCCTTTGATGCAGAAGCCCATTCCATGCGCGGCGGGTATGGCCACAAAGTCCTTGATGTGGAGGCTCAGGCTGCGATGGCCTAACACGCGGACGGAGATTTGCCAACCTTGGGCCAGCGCCAGGGGATTGGCCATGTCGAGCGCCGCTCCCAGCCGGGGGCTGCGAATGGATTCGAGCAGGGAGTTGAGTTCCTGCGGGGGGATGCGGCTGTTGTCAATCGCCAGGCCAATTCCGTCCTTGGCCCACTCTTCCATGACGGGGCGCAGGCCGCTCGAAATCTCACCCCACATCGGCAGCGTTCCGTCCGGAAGCTCGGGGGTCGTTTCCACCAGGATCGCGCCAATGCGCTTGGCAAATTGCATCTGGCGCCGCAACCGCCCGGGGTCAATTCCCACCATCCCCAGTTCCAGGTCAATCTTCCACGCGTTCGCATGCTTCACCGCGTCGCGCAACTCGTTCTCGGGGAGTTGATCGAGCGGCAGGTTCGTCCCGAATTGCACAATTCCCACGCCAAGTTCCCGGGCTTTCTCCAGTAATTGCAGCGGCTTAAGGGGATTGCGGGGTGGTGCCTCAGGCAGTCCAATGGCCCACGCATAGGTGAAAGAGCTTATGCCGAGCTTCATCTTATTCGTCAGTCCTCATATCCGAGTGATTTCCTTATTACAAAATGATTGCAAACACTTTACCACATGATTCCGAAACCACGCGACTAATCACTGCTGACTGTTGTGGGCATTTTTGGGCTATCGCGGGGTATCCACAATGCGAAACGGGGGGGCGCCCCCTCTACATCAAAAAATTCGTAAAATTCGACGCCGATCACGACGCCTGGCCTTAGAAGAAAAGCTTGAGCGCAAGCTGGATCAAGCGCGGATCGCGTGCCTGCATGACGCGGCCAAAGTCCGCGCCGTCAGAGATGTTGCCGTCCGGAGTTTCGAATTGCGCGTGGTTCACAATGTTGAAAAACTCCCCGCGAAATTCCAAGCGCGTCTGTTCCGTAATTTGGGTTTCCTTTTGCACTCCCACATCGAAATTGTTGATCCCCGGCCCGCAGCATACTGATCGCGGTGAACTGCCGATGGTTCCCAAGGCCTGCGGTTGGAAGATGGAGGGATTAAAATCGAGATTATAATTCCCCCGGGGATTCATGGTCCGGAAAGGCGCGACCATGTCGGGCTCGCCGGGCAACTCGAAATCGTAGCTATTCATAAGCTCCAGGTCATCCGACGAGGTGATGCGAATGGGGAAACCGGTTTGAAAAGTGGTGATGCCAGAAACCGCCCAGCCGTTCACCGCCTTGCCGCTCCAGCCGTGTCTGGAAGGAATCGGGAGCTGCCACACGTAGCTGTACACCAGGCGGTTACGTGCATCGAACAGGGAAAGCGAGTAACTGCGGCGGAAATCCACCGGGTCAAGGACGTTCTCAAAACTGGAAGCCTCATCGAACGACTTGCTGAAGGTGTAGGCCGCCTGGAACTCCATGCCCCGGGAAAATCGCTTCTCCACCTGCATCTGGAAAGAGTTGTAATTGGAATTGGCGATGGTATCTTCCGCAAAAATGCTGGAGAAAACGGGCACGCCATCAGGGGGACAACCAACCCCGGTCGTCGGCTGGCAGAATGGCGAGGAGTATTTCCGCAGTCCCACCAGGGTGATATCGGTCGGGTTGGGGCCGGTGACCGATGGCACCGAGCCGTATGGCAAGTGCAAGGTCATTCCCGCCGGGATGGTTCCCGCCGGGATGAAGAACTCGCTGTCTTCCTCAAACGGGCCGCAATCCGAGGTGCTTCCGCCGTCGGCAAGATAGATCTGGTCCAGGTCAAGGCACGTTTGCGGATTGGAATAATTCAGGTCGTGAGTGGCGAGCAGGCGATGTCCCTGGGAACCGACATAGGCAACCTGCACGAGCAGGGTGGGGGTCACCTGGCGCTGAATGTTGAAATTATATTGATCCGAATACTGTGAGCGCAGGTTGGGCTGAAACTGGCCGTAGAGCTCAATGGGCCGGAATTCCGAGAAATCCACCGGCTGGCCGCGCTGTGGATTCAGGATTCCATTAAAGGGGTTGGGGCTTACGGTTCCATCCTGGCCCAGGAACGGCGTATTGAACATATTGTTGGAGAGATTGGTGCTTCCCCCGAAGGGCGGCTCGCCGTTGAATTGTTCCAGGACCAACTGCTCGATGGGGTTGTAAAAAATTCCATAGCCCATGCGAATGCTGGTTTTATCGGGCCCGCCGGTAAGCGCCTTCCGCCAGCCGCTATTCCAGCCGGGGGTCCACGCCAGGCCAATCCGTGGCGCAAAGGATTTGTAGTAGGTCTGAGTCAGGCCCTTGGGGATGCCAGGATCTCCGGGAATGACCAGGCCGTGGGGGAACACCGACTCGCCCGCGCTGCCGGGCCCGCAATCGTTGCTTGCGAAAGTGGCCACCAGCGGGTTATTCGCTCCCAACTGGCATGGGAAGACCGTGTCGTTCTCGCCGGGCCGGAAGGTTTGCGTGCGCCCCCCGACGTCGGCGATGGGGGTGGTCAACTCCCAGCGCAGGCCGGCGTTTAGCGTCACGTTCGGCCGAATCTTCCAGCTATCCTCGGCGTAGAGGTACAACGCCGTGGCGCGCACATACTCCCGCTGCGCCGATCCTTGCAGGTAGTTGTCAGGAAGTCCCAGGAGGTAATTGGGAATGAGGTCGGAATACCCCACGTCGTTGGGTCCGCCCCCGAAGAAGTTCTCATCTCCATTGGTGGCAAAGTAGAGGGTCTGGTCAAACTGCTCGCGGTCGAGGTCGACTCCGAATTTCAAGGTGTGATTGCCCTTGACCTTGGTGAGGTCGTCCGACCCCTCGAACGTGTTGCCGAATTGGGGCAGTTCGCCTTCATAATTGTCGCCGATGGAAAAGCCTCCGGAAACGCCCACAAACGGCACCCCTTCGTGGTCGGCCCCCAGGTTGGGGGTAATGCCCAGGCGCGGATTATCGGGATCGTTGAAACACTGGTAAGCCGGAACGCTCACGCAGGAGTCCTGCACCAGGTTGGTCCGTTGCGGGTGGAGAAACCGCTCCTGGCCTTCCCGGAAAAAGGAGAAGCGGAGTTCGTTCACCGTTGTGGACCCCGAAGCCCAGGTGTGCGTCAGGTTGATTTGTTGATAGCGGTCGTTCGACAGATCGCCGAAACCCGGAAGGGTTGCGCCGCCCGCCTCAAACTTCGCGAAGGGCTTGGCGAGAAAATCGTCGTCGAAGTAATAGTAGGCGTTAAATTGCTGGTGGTCGGTCAGCTTGTGGTCGATGCGGATCGTTCCCTGGTCAACGCGGTTGCGTTCGAGCGGCGAGGCTTGATAGAAATTGTAGCCGGAGTTGGGCAGGGGCACGAACTGCTTCATCAAATCCGCCGCCGTGGGGTCGAAGCATGGCGCCGGAATGATGTTGCCCGGGAAAATCGAGGCGTAAGCCGTTCCTCCGGCAATGCCCGCGCCGGAGTTCCCTTGCACCGCTGCAGCGCAGCCGGTCCGCGCGCCCAGCGTCTGGGCAAGAAAGTCATCGCTCAGGGTGCCCGCGAAGGAGGGACCGGCGGAAAAATCCCCCTGCCGCTCGGCCTCGGTGGGCACGGCCACCGTCTCGGAAGGAATTCCCTGATGGATGCGACGCCCTTCGTAGGACAGGAAGAAGAAGGTCTGATCCCGCTTGATGGGCCCTCCCAGCGTTCCGCCGAACTGGTTCTGATGGAAGTCGGGGCGCGGCCCCTCGAAAAAGTTGCGCGCGTTCAGGTGCTGGTTGCGCAGAAACTCGTAAAGATCGCCGTGCACCGTGTTGCCGCCCGACTTGGTAACCACGTTCACCACCGAGCCGGAATTGCGGCCGAACTCCGCGTCGAACGTGCTGGTCATCACCCGGAATTCTTCGATGGAATCAGGAGACGGCTGGATGGCGGGGAGATTCGCGAACTGGTCGTTGGCGTCGCCCCCGTTGACAGTGTAATTGTTGGAGCGCCCCCGCCCCCCATTCACCGATACCACGCCCGTTTCGTCACTGCCGTAAAACAGATCGGATCCCAATTCCGACTGCACTCCCGGCTGGAGTTGCAGCAATTGGTAGGTGTCGCGCTCGTTCAGGGGCAGTTGCGTCACCTCACGGTCCGACACCACGGCGCCCATTTGCGTGCTGGTGGTTTCCACCAGGGGGGGCGCGGCCTCCGCCGTGATCACTTGCGCCAGCGTGCCCAGTTCCAGTCCGATGTTCACAAGGGCCACGTGGCCGATTTGGACTTCCACTTCCGACTGCCGGTACTCCTGAAACCCTTCCGCCTTTACCACCACTGTGTACAGCCCCACGGGTAGAGCGGGGAAAACGTACGTACCCTCGCCGCTGGTCTGTGCGCCCCGCGTCAGCGAGCCTTGCTCGAGGATTGCTGTAATCCGCGCCCCGGGTATTACTGCGCCCGAAGGGTCGGTCACCGTGCCGCGGATCGTGCCCGTGGTCTGCGCCCAGAGTTCGCCACGCGCCGCGAAAACCAGCACGCCGGCCAGAATGAAGCGGGGAAGCCAGTACCTTATCAACCTATTTTCTCCGAAGGTCCAAGAGCACGCGAAGGCTTTGGCAACGACTCTGTGCTCTCGACCAAGGTGTTATCGCGTAACATGCGGCGAATCGAAATCCTTGTCAAGAAAAAATCCAGGGGGAAGTGGGGCATTTGTGACATGCGATTGGTGATTGGCGATTTCGGCGCATTTGAATTTGCGATTTGAGATCTGCGATTGGCGATTCTTGCAGTCGGACAGGGGACCGGGGCACACCCGTGGTCGTTGCGCCGACCTTGAGGTCGGCACAGAAACGTGCCACGGGCGTCCCGCCCGTGCCCGGGCATGGCCAGGATGGCCATGGCACGTCCCTGTGGCGCTGACCGTGCCGTAGCGGCGGCTTTGCCCCGCCATGGCGAGGTATACTCCCCCAGCACATGCCGACCTCAAGGTCGGCGCTACCATTCCCGTGGGACGCCGCCGTGCGGCCCTACCCCGCATCAAAAAGTGGGCAGCGCCCCTTGTCCCGAATCCCGTGCCTCCTGTGCCCCGTGCACTGTAGCCTGTCCCCTGTACTTCGCCCTTCAAACGCAGATTAATAAGTTGTCTAATGCCCTCACCTTTAGGCCGGGCCGAGAACTCCGAGCTGCATAATTTGGTGCATCGATGTCGATTTCCAAAAAGAAACGCGAATGTGAAGGGGGGTTGTCGGCGCTTCGACGGCGAGTGGCTGCCGGAAATGTATCGGCCATGTGTGATTTAGGCTCGTGGCTTCGGGACGGCGTGCAAGATAAGCGCGGCCGGGCGATTGTGCGGAGAAATCCGGCTGCCGCATTTCGCCTTTATCAGCGCGCCGTGGCGGAAAGTGGTGGCAAAGTCGGCGCGCAGTCACTTGCCTACGCATATGACGTCGGCGTGGGCGCGAAGCCCGACAAGCGCCTGGCCCTTCACTGGTATCACCGCGCCGCTCGGGACGGAGATTCCCTCGCAGCAAGCAACATGGCGACAGTCTAGCGCGACGACCGCAAATTTCGGCGCATGTTCCACTGGTACATGCGGGCTGTCAAGATGGGCGACGGCGATGCCGCCGTGCGTGTCGGATATTGCCACCAGTACGGGATTGGAACGCGCCGAAACCCTTTGCTGGCCCGCCACATGTTCAGGCGCGCGTTAACTTCAAGGGACATCTCTGACCTAGGCCGGGAGGAAGCGATGTACCACCTTGCAGTCTCATTCGTTGACGAAGGGAATATCCGGTTGGCCCTTCCGCTATTGAAGCGTGCCGCGAAGGATGAAGATTACTCTGAGGCCATGTCGCTCTTGAACCAGATTCGCTCAATGAGTGATATTCTTCCTTGCCGGTGCTGTAGGGACATTTATAAAGATCTCCCGGGCATGCGAAGTGCCCACAACATTTACGTTAGGATAGCGCTGCCCCAAACAACCGATGACTGCGAAGGCCACCCCCTTCCTGGAGATAGCGAACGGTATGGGATTTACGCGGGTCAGCCTGATTAAGAGTTAGCCCGAAATGCGCGGTTCTTGCCAGAGGAATGCCAAGATCTCAATGACAGAGGTTCCTGCCAGCCTGCTATCACTATAAACACCTCCGCCAAACCTCGACGCCCCAAGTTTAGGGCTCACGCCCATGTGTACCTTTGGCTTGCTCTACCCAAATTAGACCACCACGTCGGTATCCCAACAATCGCGATTGATACGAGCGCAAGATGCAGAAAAAGACGTTCACCCTCGCGGGATGTGTGGTATAGAGATTTTGTCAAGAAATCTAGCCTCACACCCGGAGGGTGAACGATGGAAGCAAGCCTACCGCAGTTGATTCTGCCGATCAAGCTGGAAAGAAGTTCGGAGCGTTTGACCAGTCTGGGCGGGCTGGTGGTGTTGGAGGAGTTGGCGCGGGCGGTGGGGTTGTGGGAGGAGGTGGACGGGGCGCTTGGAGGGTCCGAAGTCGGGGCGCGGGTATGCAGCCGCACGAGTTTGTGCAGGGGCTGGTCTGGATGCTGCATGCGGGGGGAAGGCGGCTGGAGGACTTGCGGGAGTTGCGGGCCGAGCAGGAGGTGCTGGGGGCGTTGGGGTTGGAGGCGGTGCCGGATGCGGGGACGGTGGGAGACTGGCTGCGGCGGCAGGGGGAGAAGGGGGCGGAAGCGCTGGGAGAGATCAGTCGGAAGCTGGTCGCGCCCTGTTTGGAAGGGGCGGAAGAAGTGACGCTGGATGTGGACGCGACGGAGATCGAGGCGGAGAAGCAGGATGCGCAATGGACCTATCACCACGTGCAAGGGTACATGCCGTTGGTGGGATATGTGGACGGGGTGTGCGTGGGGCACGAGTTTCGGGAAGGCAATGCAGAGTCCGGGAGCGGGGATCTTGGAGTTTGCGCGGAAGCTGTGAGGCGGCGCTGCCGGCGGGGAAGCGGATCTATTTCCGCAGCGACAGTGCGGCCTATCAAGCCGCGGTGATCAACTACTACAGCCAGCCGGGGCGGAGCTTCAGCATCACCGCCGATCTGGACGTGGCCGTGAAGCGGGAGATTCGGAACCTGCCGGAGGCGGCTTGGCAACCCTACCGGACCCCCGAGGGTATCGCCACGGACCGCGAGATCGCCGAGACGGTGCACAGCATGAACGGCACCGAGCAAGCCTTCCGGCTGATCGTGTTGCGGTGGCCGAACCCGCAGCCGAATCTGTTCGAGGCCGACCGGTACTGCTATCACGCGGTGGCCACGAATCGGGAGGAAGCGGCCAGCGCGGTGATCTGGAAACACAACCAGCGAGGCGAGAGCGAGAACTGGCATAAGGAACTGAAGATCGGCTTGGGGATGGAGCAGATGCCGTGCGGGCAGTTCGCGGCCAATGCGATGTATTTCGCCATTGGCGTGCTGGCCTATAACTTGGCCCAACTTCTGAAACGGCAGGTGCTGCCGGCCGGGTATCGCACGGCGACGGTGGCGACGCTGCGCTGGAAGGTGTATCGGCTGGCGGGCAAGCTGGTGCGCCACGCGCGCGGCTGGATGCTGCAGATTAAGGCCGACCTGGAGAAATGGCGCATGTTGCAATCCGCTCGGGTCTGCTGCGCGACGCTACCTGTCTGAAGGAGGAGGCAAAAAAGCATGACCATCGAACCGCCGCGCGGCGGTGTCTGTCGCCGGCGGAAAAAGCGTATGCGAGGACCTAGGGGACCCTGAACTTAGACCGGGATTGGTCGTAAGTTGCCCCAATGCTCGCGCCAACTGACTTTCCTATCACCTCGCACACGCACAACATCGCTCAATCGCGATTCTTGGGGAGGCACTTGACATTTCCAAAATTAGGTCTAGAGTGTATGCAGGAAAAGTAGCGGTTTCGCCGCATGATCGGCCCGAGGGGAAGGCGGCGCTACAGACTGCACCACGCAATTTGCAACGCTCCCTGCTCTTCCCGCCCCTTATCTTGCGGCCTGCGCAATTGCCAGTGGACAACCTCCACGCCCGAGGAAGTGGGCGCGAAACGGGAGGTCGCCATGTTCCAAATGATTGATCAGACTGCCGCCCAGCCCGGGGATCGCAAGATGCTCCTTTATAAGATCGGCATGTTTATCGTGGCCCTGGCTGCGGTGGGTGGGGTTGTATTTCTTTGCGTGCGGTCACTCAGCTAGACGTGGGTTACTGCCGATGGACGGGGAACTGCTCTTCGACGAGGCGCAGGGCCTGAGCGTGGTTGTGTATGCGCCCTTCCAACTGCGCGTCCTCCACCGCCTGGAGGATGACCTTGAAGCCGGGCCCGGGAGCATAACCGTGTGCAATCAAATCGTCGCCGCGCAATAAGGGTGCGGGTTTAATCTCCTCCTCGGGCGTCTCTTCCAACATCTTCCGCGCCAGTTCATAATTGGTCAAATCGCGATGGCTCGAAAGGCAGTCGAGCCGGTGCAGTTCCAGGTGTTCCTCGAACCCCTCCATGCGCAGGAAGCGGAGCTTTGTGGAGCGTTTCATAAGGGGAAAATCCTTGAAGCGCAGATGATGCCGGACGAGTTCCACGATGCGGTCGGTTTCCCGCGTGGAGATGCGCAGGCGAGCGCAGATCTCCTGGGCCATGCGGGCGCCCACTTCCACGTGACCGTCGAAGCGAATGCGCTCGCGGATGGTGAAGGTGGGCGGCTTGCCGACATCGTGGAGCAGCACACCCATTGCCAGCGTGGGCGTCGGCTGCCGCAAACCCTCCAGCATCATCAGGGTGTGGATCCAAACGTCGCCCTCGGGGTGGAATTCCGGAGGCTGTTGCACACCCTGCAAACTTTTAATTTCAGGTAATACCTCAGCGAGTAAACCAGACTGGTCCAGAAGCTCGAACCCGGCCCGGGCCGGCCCCTCGGTGAGTATTTTCATGATCTCATCGCGCACGCGTTCCAGGCTTACGGAACGGATCTGCGGCGCGAGTTCGCGGATGGCCGCCAGCACACCGGGGTCAAGCTTGAATGCAAACCGGGCGGTGAAGCGCACCGCCCTCAGCATGCGCAGGCGGTCTTCACCGAGGCGCGCCACCGGATCGCCGATGGTGCGCAGGCGGCGGGCGCAGAGGTCTGCCTGCCCACCTACATAGTCCAGCACCTGGTTAAGGAGCGGGTCGTAGAGCAGGCCATTGATGGTGAAGTCGCGCCGCTGGACATCTTCCTGCGGGGTCTGGGCGTAACGGACCTCGCGGGGGTGCCGCCCGTCCGCGTAGACTCCATCGCTGCGGAAGGTCGCCACCTCGACATTTCCAGCCTCGTGGGGAACGATGACCACGCCGAATTGCGCGCCCACGGTGAGCGCGTCAGGGAAAAGCGTCAAGACCTCGTCGGGGGTTGCGCCGGTCGTGACGTCATAATCCTTGGGGGTGCGGCCCATCAGCATGTCGCGCACGCACCCGCCCACCAGATAGGCCGCAAACCCCTCCGACCTTAAACGGCGCACCATTCCCGTTGCCGCTTGGCGTTTGGCATCCATGATGGTCCAAAAAATCCCGGGTGTACGAGCTACCGCCGGAAGGAAAGCGAGGAGGAATCTTCGCGGCTGGCCTGCGTGGGATGTTGCTTCTGCATCAAGTCGCGATAGAAGTGTCCGGCGATTTCGGCAGCGTGCGGGCCAAACATCATGCGCCCGCCGCGCAGCAGCACCACGGCCACATATTGGGATTGGGCGATGCCGCCATAGGAGACGAACCAGCCGAGGCGCGCCCCATTCTCGCTGCAGGTCCCGGTTTTGCCGTAGATGGAGAAGTCCGGGTCGTAGGCGGAGCGGCCTGTGCCATAGAGCACGGATCCCGCCAGGCCATCGTGGATCTGCGGGATATACTCCGCCAGGTTGTCAAGATGCCGCCGCACCACGGGTTGGAAGGCAGCAATCTCTTCCGCGGTGCGCGGATATTGCAGAGCATAGAGCGTGCCGCCATTGGCGATGGTGGAAATAAACGCGGCCATCTGCAAAGGAGTTACCTCCACGTCCGTGCCGCAGTAAGCCAGAAATCCCACCCCGCCTAGCGTGGGCGGCGCAGGAGGATAGTGGCCGGCAGATTCACCCGGAATATCCAGTCCCGCCTTTTCCCCGATGCCGAATTCCTTCGCATATTCGGTAATGCGCTTAAAGCCCAGCATCTCTCCCAGCTTTTGGAAAAAGGGATTGTTGGAGTGGGCCAGGGCATCGGTCAGGTTCATGCGCTCGCGGTTGCCCACATAGAGCCGGGTGTTGGGGGTGATGATCCCTTCCCGCAGGGCAGCGAGCGCCACCAGTGGCTTGAAGGTTGAGCACGGCGTAAAGCCGCTCGAAAGCGCCAACTTCTGATTCACCATGCTCAGAATGCGCCCGCTGTTCGGGTCAACCACCACAATGCTGCCATTCCAACTGCCCAGCGCGCTCAGTGCCGCCTGCCGGATCACCGGATCTTCGCCCGCCGGATTGTCCTCCGCGGCCGGATCGCCATAGGAACCCAGGCGCCAGGGATCAGCCGCCCGCCGGGGTCGGCGTTTGCTGCGTCGTGCAGCCGTGGTCTTATGAGTGGGGGATTTCGCGGTCGTGGAATGCTGCGGCGGAGTGACGGTGGGGGTGTCGGGGCTGCCCACGCCGCCTCTCGGCGTGGCCGTAAACGATTGATCAATTCCCAGCAACCAGGCAGTTGCCAACGCCAGGATGGCAAGTCTTTTTAGCAATTTTTTCACTGCACTCCTCAATTCGAAAGATTGATGTTGGCCCTGACTTCGCTTCCGCTGGCGCCGGAAAACCGGATCAAGGCCATCTTGCCAGACAGCGTGGGGAATGCCTCCGGGGCATTTACCCCGCCCGTTACTTCCTGTTGGCGCGAGGCAGGGCCGTGCCCTCCACGGCCCCTACAGCGGCGGCTTGTTCGTGTTGCCCGGGGATGTTCATAGCCTTACGCACCTGGCCTTCCAATTTCTTGCAAATATCCGGGTTGTCGCGCAGGAACTGCCGGGCGTTTTCCCGGCCCTGCCCGATGCGCTCGCCTCCGTAGGAGAACCACGAGCCGCTCTTTTCCAGGATGTTTTGTTCGGCGGCAATATCGATCAGGTCGCCCTCTCTGGAAATCCCTTCCCCGTAGAGAATATCAAATTCCGCCTCCCGAAAGGGAGCAGCCATCTTGTTTTTGACAATTTTCACCTTGGTCCGGTTGCCCACCACGCGGTCGCCGTCCTTGATGGCGGCAATGCGGCGGATGTCTACGCGTATGGAGGAATAGAACTTCAGAGCCCGCCCGCCCGTGGTGGTTTCGGGGTTGCCGAACATCACGCCGATTTTTTCGCGAATCTGATTGATAAAGATAAAGCAGGTTTTCGATTTGGCCACGATGCCGGCAAGCTTGCGCATTGCTTGTGACATCAGCCGTGCTTGCAGGCCGGGAAGCGAATCGCCCATGTCGCCGTCGAGTTCGGCCTTGGGGACGAGCGCCGCCACGGAGTCAATCACCAGCACATCCACGGCGTTCGAGCGTACCAGCGACTCGGCGATTTCCAGCGCCTGCTCGCCGTAGTCGGGCTGCGAGACCAGAAGGTTGTCAATGTCCACGCCCAGCTTTTTGGCGTAAGCGGCGTCCATGGCATGCTCGGCGTCAATGTAGGCGGCCATCCCGCCCCGCTTCTGCGCCTCGGCCACCACGTGCAGGGCGATGGTGGTCTTACCGCTTGACTCCGGGCCGAAAATCTCCACCACCCGGCCGCGCGGCATGCCCCCCACACCCAGCGCGGCGTCAAAGGAAAGCGCCCCCGTGGGAATGATGTCCACCGGTACCAACGCGTCCTTCGAGCCCAGGCGCATGATCGAGCCCTTGCCAAATTGCTTCTCAATCTGCATCAGCGCCAGATCAATGGCCTTGTTCTTTTCAGTTCGTTCTTCCGGCATTGCAATTGCTCCCCCCGCATTGCTCCGCGGGCTTATTTAGATTTGTATCATATTTTGGGAATGACCTCAGACGTACTTTAGGTCTGTCCGCTTAGTACGTTTGGGTCGTCCTCCGTCTATATCCTTCGGCTGCCCAACGATGAAGCATGAGAGAATTTTCACGTTGGCTCACTTGGGACGCGGTCCGTAGCAGGTACCCTGTAGCCAGGTCCACAGCGAAGCATGAGAGAATTTTAGCTTTGCCCGTTACCAACCCGAGCCTTTTGCCGTGGTGGCTTGACTGTGTAGCTCCGAGGCCTCGCAGATTTTCGGGTCAGTTTAGTTGCCGCTTTCCGCGCTTCCAGCCAGCGCCTCAACGACGCCTGGCTTTCCCCAGACGCACGGCCCAGGATAATGCCTTCCACGCTCAAATCCTCGTCGAGATCGGGCCAGTGTATACCTTCACCACCGGCAATCAGCCGCCAATTGTTACGCTCCCCTGGCGTTCCATGAAGCAACCTTGGATACCATACTAATGGGGCCGAAATGCTCCTCCCATCCATAAGGTCAATGACCAGACTATCGTCGGTCACAGCCACGCGTTGGGCTCTTGCTTCATGCACCTGGGTATTCAAAGAATTCATTCCAACTCCCTAATAGCAAGGCAGAATTTTTTTCCACCAACCTCTGAATGCGGCGGATTTCCATCCGCCCAAAACCCAAGTTTCTTTCGAGTCGCACAGGATCGAGCCAAAACTTCGCCTTGCTGCTCTCCCTTTCGACGTGGACATGGGGCGGCTCGTCGAAATCCGCGGAGTAGAAAAAGAATCGGTACGGACCTTCTCTGAGGACTGTGGGCATACGTAGTAGAAGTTCCGCTCAGGCCTCGCTCCACCCTGCAGCTATGACCATCATACCTTACCCTAGCTGCGCGGGTACGTATAAAACCCCCGTCCGGTCTTCTGCCCCAGCCACCCGGCGGCCACCATCTTCTCCAGCAGCGGGCAGGGGCGATACTTCGAGTCGTGGAAGCTCTGGTAAAGGACCATCAGGATGTCCAGGCAGACGTCCAGGCCGATCAGGTCGGCGAGTTCCAGCGGCCCCATGGGATGATTCATGCCCAGCTTCATCACATTATCGACGCCCGCCGCATCGGCCACGCCTTCCATCATGCAGAAAACCGCTTCGTTGATCATGGGCATCAGCACGCGGTTGGAGACGAATCCGGGAAAATCGTTCACGCGCACCGGAGTCTTGCCCGCCGAAGCGGCCAGCGCAATGGCGAGTTCCACCGTTGCGGGCGCGGTTTGCAGGCCCGGCACCACTTCCACCAGCTTCATCACGGGCACGGGATTGAAAAAGTGCAGGCCGACGAATTTGCCGGGCCGCTGGGTGGCCGCCGCCAGCCGCGTGATGGAAATCGAGGAAGTATTGGTGGCGAAAATCGTTTCCTTGGGGCAGTGCGGCTCAAGCGAGCGGTAAACCCCGGCCTTCGCCTCGTAATTCTCCGTCACCGCCTCAATGACGATGTCGGCCCGGTTCAAGTCCGCCACCACGGTGGTCGCCTTCAACCGCTTGACCGCCTGCTGGCGCTGCTCTTCCGTCAGGCGCTCCTTCTCCACGTCGCGCGTGAGTCCCTTGACTATCCGTCTTGCCCCCGCTTCGACAAAGTTTTCCGAAATGTCGAGCAGAATTACTTGATGCCCGGCGCGAAGCATGACGTGGGCAATTCCATGCCCCATCTGCCCGGCGCCGACGACTGCGATGATGCGATTTTGTGATTTTTCGATCGGATGATTTTCCGATTCATTCATAAGGGCCCCCACAATACCGTGATTTAGCGATTCAGCGATCTGAGAACACCCATTTCTTGCAAATTCCCGACAATTTGTGCTTTCAAAGCCCTAATTTTCTGCAAAAAGGGGTTCGATTATGCATTTGTGTCCGTTTCTTAGCATGACATTTTGTCCGTCGCCCTTTGTTTTCATACACTCATCCGGACCTACCTTCATTTTTAACATCTTTATGGGGTGGTGGTGCCCCATGAGTGACTTTTTGTTGGTTTAAGGTGTGGCGGAATCGCCACATTGGGCGGAGGTTGGAGCCTTCCCGGCTCGGCATGGGTCTAGCCTTTCATTCCCAGGCACAAACTTCGCATTTCAGTATACCGACACACCTAGCCTTTGTCAAGAACAATGTGAGGTAGTTTGCCGCTTATGCTAGAATCCCCGCATTCACATGAGCCCAAACACCACATCCCTGCTGCCGCCCCGACGCTCACTCGCCGCTTGGGCAGCGCTGGCGGCCGTCCTGATTGTGGGATTCTATCTCCTGACCCTGGCTCTGGCCACGGCCTGTGTGTATCTCCCTTACCTCCTGATGCTGAGCGCGCGAAATGGGGCGATAACCCTGCTCTTCGTTGCGGGCGTCGTCATGGCGGGGACGATCTTATGGTCGCTCGTTCCGCGCCGCGAAAAGTTCATTCCACCCGGCCCCCGCCTGGAAGCCAGCCGGCACCCGCGCCTGTTTGCTGAAATCGAACACCTCGCGGCGCGCTTCAAGGAACCGGTGCCGCAGGAGGTGTACCTGATTCCTGAGGTCAACGCCTGGGTGGCGGAGCGGGGAGGACGTGAACACCGCATTATGGGTCTGGGATTGCCCCTGCTTCAGGTTCTGAGCGTTTCCCGCTTTCGAGCCGTCCTGGCCCACGAGTTCGCGCACTACTACGGCGGTGACACGCGCCTGGGGCCCTGGGTTTATAAGACCCGCCTGGCCATGGTGCGGACCCTGCGCGGGTTGGGCAGCCCGTCCTCCATCCTGCGAGGCTTGAACCAATTGGCGCTGGTGCACCTGGCTTACGTCATTGTCACGCGCGTGCTGATTGCTTATTGGAATCTGTTTCTGCGGATTACCCAACTGATTTCCCGCCGCCAGGAGTACCGGGCTGACGAGTTGGCCTGCGCGGTGGCAGGTTCGCGCGCCCTGATGGAAGGTTTACAGGACATTCACCGGGCCGCGGCGGCCGTTTCCGCCTACTGGGGCGAGCTGGGCCAGGTGCTGGGGGCAGGGTACCGCCCGCCCATTGCCGAAGGCTTTAGGCGCTTTATGGCGGCGGAGGGCATTCGCGAGGCGGTGGGGGCGCACCTCGAAAAAGAGCTCGCGCGCCCTCAAAAGCGGCCGTATGACAGCCATCCTCCACTGCGTGAGCGCCTGGAGGCCGCAGGCCGCCTGCCCGCTGGCAATGAACCCCAGGACGAACATCCGGCGATCAGCCTGCTTGAGGACGTGACCAGCCTGGAGGCCCAGTTGCTGGCCAAGCTCAACCCCAAGCAGAACGTCGGGAGCCTGAAGCTGACCCCGTGGGAAGAGGTGAGTCATACGATCTTTGTGCCGGGATGGCGAAAGTACGTGGAAGAGCACGCGGAGCTTCTGGCGGGCGTGACCGCCAGCTCGCTGCCCGAAAAAGTCAAGGGGCTTGCCGAAATGGGTTCGCGCATTCGCGACCCCAAAGGCAGGCTCCTGACACGCGAGCAGCGCACGCGCCGCGCCGCCGACTTGCTGGCGGCGTCGCTCTCCCTCACCCTCATGGCGAGCGGCTGGGAACTTCACGCTCAACCCGGCGAGTTCCACCTCCAGCGCGGTAAAGAGCAGTTGCAGCCCTTCCGTCTCGTCCGCGATCTGGCGGCGAATAAAATCTCCGGTGACGCCTGGCTCGATCGCATCCGAGCCCTCGATATCGAAAACCTATCCCTCGATCCAAGAACACCGCCGCCCACGCTCAGTGGCATGACAGCTTTAGCGGCCGGTCCCCGCTGACCAACGATAAGCCGTGGAAATGGCAAACAGGTCTGCCCCGCGCTTGCTGTGATATACTCGATTTTAGGTACGAATCCAGGTGAAGTATGTCGAACTGGCAACCAGCTCCCTATAAAGATTATCAATGGATCGTCGCCGACCCTCAGCTTCTGGGCGGAAAGCTGGCGATTCGCGGCACCCGATTGTCGGTTTCTCTGATCCTCGAATGCCTCGCCGCAGGGATGACGATGCCGGACATCGACGAAGCCTTTGACCGCGCTTTCCCGCAGGAAGCCCTGCCCGAGGTCCTCAAAGTCGCCGCCGAGGTTACCAATTCCATTCATGTGGCTGCTTGACGCGAACGTCAACGTGCACTTGGCCGCAATTTTTAGGGAACGAGGGTGGCGCATACATCGTCCTTTATGTATGGAGTGCCAGGAAAGTCTGGCTGATCTTGTAAGCTGAAAGGAGCTTACCTTGTAATTGCCCATTCAACAGGTAGCCGAGCCCGCGTGGGGCGGAGCAATCCGTGACACGAAGCCGGGCGAAGCGAACTCATGAGCCGTAGCGCAAGCGAACCCGATTCGGCCTCGTTATGCAAACTGAGAGCGGCCAAGCTGCCATACGTGACGAAGCCTGCCACTGGTGGTGAAGCAATGGGGCAACAGCAGCCACCGGGCTCTCCGGGGTGGTTGGGGGCGGCGCGTGGGGAGAGATCAGTCGAGGAACCTGGGAGACCCGGCGGAGTGGTCGGCGCAAGCCAACCAACGCCCGAGGGGAATGCATAACCCTGGGGCGGCTCGGTCGGGAGTCGGACCGGCTCATAGTAGCGGCGAAGCGGGTAACGACCGTGGAGCGAAGGGGCCGGAGCAGAGACCTGTGGAGTCAGAGGAGGGGAGAGCCGCTTGGATGAAAATCCCACTACGGAGAAACCGCAGGCTGCGGAAAGGCTGCCGGAAACGGGGCAGGAACGGAGCTTGCCGGAGAAACTCTCTCAACTGAGACAGAAGCTGGGCCAAAAAGCCAAGCAGGAGCCGAAGTTCGGGTTCTATGTGTTGTACGACCGGATTTATCGGCGGGACACGCTGGAAGCCGCTTGGGAGCGGGTGCGCGCTAATAAGGGCGCTCCGGGCGTTGACGGGGTGACGATCGCACAGATTGAAACTACCGGCGACGGGGTGAAAGGATTTCTGGATAAACTTCAGGAATCGCTACGCGCCCACACCTATCGCCCGCAAGCGGTACGACGCGTCTACATCCCCAAGGCGAACGGCAAGCGGCGACCCTTGGGCATACCGACGGTGCGCGACCGAGTGGCGCAGATGGCTACCTTGCTGATCCTGGAGCCGATCTTCGAGGAAGATTTCGAGGATTGTTCTTATGGGTTTCGGCCGGGACGCTCGGCCCATCAAGCACTGGAGGAGATACGCGGGCACTTGAAAGCCGGGTATCAGGCGGTGTACGACGCGGACCTGAAGGGATATTTCGACTCGATTCCGCACGACAAACTGCAAGCCTGTTTGCGGATGCGGATCGCCGACCGGAGCGTCTTGAAGCTGATCCGGCAGTGGCTGGAAGCAGCGGTGGTGGAAACGTCCGAGGAATCGGGTGGACCACCTCGAATCAGCCGGCAGAAGCAGGGAACGCCGCAGGGCGGAGTGATTTCGCCTTTGCTGGCTAACCTGTATCTGCACTGGTTCGACAAGGTGTTTTACCGGGCCAGCGGACCGGCCCACTGGGCCAAGGCTAAACTGGTGCGTTACGCCGATGACTTTGTGGTGCTGGCGCAACAGCAAACGCCGCGCCTGGTGGGATGGATCGAGACGAAGCTGGAATCCTGGATGGGGCTGGAGATTAACCGGGAGAAGACACGGGTGGTGAAGCTGAGGCAGCAAGGAGCCAGTTTGGACTTTCTAGGATTCACGTTTCGGTACGACCGGTCGCGCCCCGCGTGGGGGCGGCATCGCTACTTGAATGTGATTCCGTCCAAGAAAGCCTTGGCGCGGGAACGGGCGAAGTTGCGCGACATGACCAGCGCGCAACAGAATGGCGTCCCGATCCCCCGGTTGCTTGGGGAGTTGAATCGGAACCTGAGAGGCTGGGGCAACTACTTCGGTTGCGGCTATCCGCGGCACGCCTTCAACCAGATCAACAGCTACGTAAACTGGCGCCTGTGGAAACATCTGCGGCGCCGTAGTCAGCGACCCTATCGACCCCCAAAAGGGATGACGGTTTACGCCCACATGAAACAACTGGGCCTGATCGCCTTGTAACTCGACGGGGAACAGCCTGTGCATGCTCGCGGCGAGAGCCTCTGCGAGAGCCGGATGCGGGAAACCCGCACGTCCGGTTCGACGAGGGGAGAGGTGCGAGGTCTTCAATCGCTCCCTCTCCTACTCTACCGCTCCTCCAGTCGCCGACATAAAAGGCAATGTCGGCGCCACCCGAGCTTGCATTAGTCCAGTTGAAATCTCACTTTTCTACCGCCAGCGCCACGGCGTTTCCGCCGCCCAGGCAGAGCGCGGCCACGCCGCGCTGGGCGTTGCGCCGGGCCATTTCATAGAGCAGCGTGACCAGGACGCGGGCGCCGGAGGCTCCGATGGGGTGGCCAAGCGCCACGGCGCCGCCATTCACGTTGGTTTTGGCGGGGTCAAGTCCCAATTCCTGGATTACCGCGATGGCCTGGACGGAGAATGCCTCGTTCAACTCGTAGAGGTCCACGTCGTCAATTTTCCATTCAAGCTTCTTGAGCAGCATGCGCACGGCGTCCACCGGGGCCATCATTACCCACTTGGGCTCGACGCCGCTCACCGCCTGCCCCACGACGCGCGCCATTGGTGTTTTGCCCAATTCGTGGGCCTTGGCGAGTGAGGTCACCACCAGCGCCGCCGCGCCGTCGTTGGTGCCGGGAGCGTTTCCGGCGGTCACGGTGCCGTCCGGCTTGAAGGCGGGCCGGAGTTTGGCCAGCGCTTCGAGCGAAGTGTCGGCGCGCGGGGATTCGTCCGTCGAGAACTGGATGGGATCACCCTTCTTCTGCTTGATGGCGATGGGCACAATCTCGTCCTCAAAGCGGCCGTTGCGGATGGCATCGATGGCGCGGCGGTGGCTCTCCACGGCATACGCGTCCTGGCGCTGGCGGGAGATGCCGTACTTCTCCGCCACCAACTCGCCCGTCATCCCCATGTGGAAGTCCTCGTAGGCGTCCCACAAGCCGTCGGTGATCATGGAGTCGAGCACCTTGCCGTGCCCAATCCGCATTCCGGCGCGAGCCTGGGGCAGCAGGTACGGGCAGTTGGTCATCGATTCCATGCCGCCCGCGACCACGATTTCCGAATTTTGACTTTGAATCGCCTGCGCGGCGAGGGCCACGGCCTTCAAGCCCGAGCCGCAAACCTTGTTGATGGTCATGGCGGCGACGCGGTTCGCAAGTCCACCCTTCAAACCCGCCTGCCGCGCGGGATTCTGGCCGAGGCCCGCCGGCACCACGTTGCCCATGATGATTTCATCCACCAGCGCCGGATCGATGCCCGCCCGGCGCACCGCCTCGCGGACAGCGAACGCGCCCAAATCCACCGCGGAAAACGGTGTAAGCGAACCCTGAAATTTTCCGATAGCTGTGCGGCAAGCTGAGATGATGACGGTTTCTTTCATCGTGCGCCTCACTTCCTAGATCAATAGAAGATTGGGGAAATCCTTCGTAAAGCGATGGGGGTCAAGCGTGAACAGGCGGTCAGCGTGCAGGGATGCATGTGCACCAATGATAAAATCAACCAGCAGACGCTTCGCCTCCCCGCCGCCTGATTTCCGTCTTCGATGAGAGTAATTCGCAAACCGCTGGGCCGCTTCGCGCCACACGGGTGCGTCAAGTAGAAAATCGACCTCCACGCGCGTATGAGCAAGAAATCGTTCTAAGTATTCGGCGGTCATGTTCGGGTACGCCCTGAGTTCAACATAGACTGGCGCGCAAATTACCAGCGCGCCTTCATTGGCAGCCCGTGCCAGCGTGCCGGCGGTCTGAACGGCGGGGGCGCTGCCAGACCAAATCGCCGAGATGATATTGGTATCGAGGGCAGTTCGCACCGCTCGCCTCACTCCTCGTCCCGCATGGAGCGAACCCATGCATTAATCTCTTTTATGCCGCCCGGAAACGCGGGCACGGCTCCAACATATTTCTCAAACGGGTTTCCGGCAGGTCGAACCGGCCGGATGATCGTATGGTTTCCTTGAATGACGAATTCCACCCGATCCCCCACCCGCAAACCCAACCGGGTTCGAATTTTCTTCGGAACCGTGACCTGCCCCTTGGTGCTGATGACGCTGGAATCTGCCATTTCCTTACCCTCCATCCCTACTGTAAGGATATCAATCCTTACATTTCAGGTCAAACTGTTTCCCGAAAGAGCCGCATCCGTCTCTCCAAAGCTGGTAGCCGTTCGCAAATGCTTGGGCATCATGTTGCGGTTTTTGATGGCTTGGCTGGTAAGGGCCGGTTAGAATGGGGCTCTTGCTTTGGCAAGCGGATTCGGCGGCAATGGGGCGGCGAAAATAAAGCAGTCGAAGCGGATCTTCAGGAGGACACTTTGAGAATGGTATTTATCAATTGGAAATACATGCTGGTGGCGCTTGCGACGCTTTTATTGATGGTCCAATTCACCGCGGCCGCCCAAACCCCAGCAGCTCCCTCAAAGGCGGCCACGGTTGACCCCAAACCGGTGAGCGGTCAACTCCCCAAGATCTGGCACTCCGAATCCACTAAGCACGACTTCCGCGTGGAGGTGGCGAACGATACGTTCCGCGCTGACTGGGTGAATGTGCCTGCCCCCGCCGCCAAGCAAGGAGCTAACATCCGCACCGAGTGCCGCCGGGCAGGGTCGAAGTGGGTGGGAACTTCGAACGTCAACATGCTCTTTGCCATTCCCGGCGCGCCCGCGGGAAAGGACACCAAGCTCTGCTCGATCACCGTGCGCTTTGAAGTGGACTCCATTTCGGCGGAAAAGATCACCGGCCATTCCGAATCCCTGCACGCTTTCGACGTCAACACCTGCAAGGTGCAGCAGACCACCTGGGGGGCGTTTACCTGGGTTCCGAAGAAGTGAGCGCGTGGGCGCGCTCCTCGACCTCGGGCAGGCTCAGAGCCATGCTCTGGAATTGCTTGACGGTCATGGAATCCGGCCCTGCCTACGCCTTCGCCTTCTTGATTTCCTCAATCAGCGGGGGAACGATTTCGAAGAGGTCGCCGACGATTCCGTAAGTGGCGACTTCGAAGATAGGCGCTTCCTTGTCCTTATTGATGGCCACGACAGTGCTCGAGCCCTTCATGCCCACCATATGCTGAATGGCGCCGGAAATTCCCAGCGCCACGTAGAGCTTGGGGGCCACGGTTTGTCCCGAGCTTCCGATCTGGCGATCCATGGGCAGCCAGCCGTTGTCGCAGATGGGACGGGACGCGCCCAGCTCCGCCCCCAGGGCCTCGGCAAGCTTCTGGGCGAGATCGACGTTCTCCGGCGCCTTGATGCCGCGGCCCACGGCGACGATGGCTTCCGCCTGGGTCAAGTCCACGGCCTGCTTGGCTTCACGGAAGCGCTCGCCGGGTTTGGCGCGAATGGAATCGCCAGCAAGCTCCACCGCCACGGGGGTGATGGGCGCCGGGCTCGCGCCACGCTGGACCGCGTCTTCGCGAAACGCCGCCGCCTGAAACGAGACGAAGTAGGGCGCTTCTCCCACCAATTCGACATCGGCGCAGTACTTGCCCTGGAACACCTGCCGGACAAAGATGAGTTTCCCCGCTTCATTCCGATAGCCCAGGCAATCGCTTACCAACCCGCGTCCGAGAGCGGCGGCCAGCTTGGGGGCAAAGTCACGCGCCTCATAAGTGTGGCTGAAAACCACGAAGCGCGGCTGTTGTTGGTCGATCACCGCGCGCAGGGCCAGCGTGTAACCATCGGCCGTGTACTCCGCCAGCAGGGGCGAATCAATTGTCAGAATTTCGTGAACCGCAGCCGCCGCCAGGTCCGCCGCCAGGGAAGCCAGATTGCTCCCCAGCAGCACGGCCGTGACCGTGGTCCCCGATCCCTGTGCGAGGTGCTGCCCCGCCGCCAGCGCTTCCCAGGTAGGCCGCGTCAGCTTGCCGCCCTGGTGCTCGGCAAAAACCAAAATGTCATTCGCCATAGTTATGAATCCTGTTCACCGCGTACACGCTGAAGAGGTGTCAGGTGCCGGGGTTTTGCTGGCACCTGGAACCTGACACCTGACACCTTCCTACCCTATTCCCCTTCCACAGTCGGTCCCGGAGCTGCCGCCGGGGATGACTCCTCCTGGGCGGATTCTTCCAGTTCCGTTTCTTCCGGGTGCGACTCCTCCGCTTCCGGCTTTTCGTGTCGCGCAGCTTTCTTCGCTTTCGCCGGCTTGGCGGCTCGTTTGGGCTTGGTCAAGATGGCACTGAAGGATTCCACCGATTCGCACACGAGTTCGAGCGGAATCGACTTGTAATACTTGCCCGCTTCAAAGCGCTTGATCTGTTCGCGCCAGAGCGGATTGGTGCGCGCCTGTTCCAGCGCCTTATGGTCTTTCCAAAATACCAGCCACAGATACTCCGGCCGGCGCGACTCGGAGACTTTGATGAAATGAGCCCCCAAACAGCCGTCAATTTTCTTGAGCGAGGGGAGTGTCACCTGACGGCCGAATTTCTCGTAATCCTCAACACGCTTCTTCTTAGCTCGCATTCTCCAGATATGAACGAACATGGTGAACCTCCTTAAAGTGTGGGGCCGAATGGCACCCGGCCAAGTTGGAGCGCCGTCCTTAAGGGCGGCACATTCCGGGCGGAAGCCCGGCACAACATTTACAAGACCCGCGCCTCGTTCTTGAGTTTATTGACGAGGCGCGTGGCAATTTCTTTCGGACTACCTTGCAAAAACTCCGTGTGGGCGGCTTTCACGGGGGTATAAACCTTGGCAATGTGCAGGCGCGGGGCGAGGTCCTCTGCGGTGAGGCCCAAGTCCGCCGCCGTCAGTTTCTCCACGGGCTTCTTCTTTGCCGCCATGATGCCCTTCAGAGTGGCATATCGGGGCTTGTTGATGCCGGATTGAATGGTCAGCACGGCGGGAATAGGCAGGGTGATCCACTGGAACCAGCCGCCTTCGAGCTCGCGCTTTACGCGCAGCGCGCCGCCTTCGACTTGAATCTCCATAATAATTGTTGAGTGCGGCAGGGTCAGAAATTCCGCCAGCACCACGCCGGTTTGGGCGGCCCCGAAATCGTCGGACTGCAATCCGGTCAGGATGATATCGGGCTTCTCCTTTTCGATCGCCTTGCCCAGAGCGCGCGCGATGCCGAAAGCATCGAGGTTGGCAAAGGCGGGATCGTCCAAATGCAGGGCGCGGTCGGCTCCCTTCGCAAGGGCCTCCTTGATCGTCTGCTGGGCGCGCGCTGGTCCGAGCGTCGCCAACACCACCTCGCCCCCGTGCTTTTCCTTCAGGCGCAAGCCTTCTTCCAGGGCGTAAATATCCGGCTCATTGAGTTCAAAGCTGAGATCGGTATCCTGCACCCACGTGGCGGCCGAATTCAGGCGCAACACGGAATCACGGGCGGGGACTTGCTTGATGCACACGACGATTTTCACGAAAGGTTTCTCCGGCGAGGGAATCTGCAATTTTTCGCGCCGCCAGGGGACGAGCCCGGCGCGGGTCATTATATGCGAATTGCGGCAAGGGTGCAGCGGTTTAGCGCGGATTCTTACGAATGAGGGGAAAGGGCGGGCTGAATAAGCTGAAAACCATTGATCGGCCGCCGCCCCGTCGCGGGCGCGATGCGGAACACGCCCACCATGGGCATGTGTTACATTTCCAAGGCGGAGGAAACAATGATCAATCAGCGGCTTGACGGGCGGGTGGCGGTGGTCACGGGGGCCAGCAAGGGGTTGGGCAGGCAGATGGCGGAATCACTGGCGGAGGCGGGGGCCACCGTGGCTTTGGTGGCGCGCAGCAATGAATTGCTGGAGGCTGTGCGGGCAGGAATCGTGAGCCGCGGCGGGAAGGCCTGCGCCTATGTTGGCGACGTCAGCGTGGAATCTGAAGTGGCGAGCGTGGCCGGCGAGATCCGCCGGCAGGCGGGCGTTCCCGACATTCTCATCAACAACGCAGGACTCAACATTCGCCGGCCCCTCCACGAATTCACTCTGGAGGAGTGGCGCTCTGTAATGTCCACGAATGTTGACGGCCCCTTCCTTTGCAGCCGCGCCTTCATACCGGGCATGATCGGAAAGAAGTTCGGCCGCATTATCAGCGTGGCCTCCACCATGGCTCACGTCTCGCTGCCCCAACGCTCGGCGTACAGCGCCAGCAAATTTGCGGTACTGGGCATGACCAAAGCTTTGGCTCTGGATTTGGCTCCTTACAACATTACGGCCAATGCCATCAGCCCCGGACCCTTCCCCACCGAAATCACCCGTATTATTGAGCAGGACCCCGTGCAACTGGCGAATTTCAATGCCAAAATCCCATTGGGCCGTTGGGGCAAATTGGAAGAGATTGGCGCCCTCGCCGTGTTCCTTGCTTCCGACGCCTCCGGTTTTATTACCGGCACCGACATTGTCGTCAACGGTGGCTGGACGGCACAGTGAACCAATCCCGGACGCAAGGGAGGACCGCGGGAGATAGTGTCTCAGTTTGAATTAGTGGCGGCGAAAGTTGTTCCACTTTTACGGTCCCGCGGCCCTGTTCCCCGAAGGGGAAAACCATGAGTAGCCGTAGGTTTCAACCTACGGACACGCAGCCCCCAAAAAACAAGCTCCGGCCCTGAAGGGGCCGCACCGTCGGCCCCTCCAAGGTCGAAGGGAAGGTGGTGCATGCCATCCCCATCCGTAGGTTAAAACCTACGGCTACTCACCGTCGGTCCCTTCGGGACCCTGAACTCCTTTGCCGCTTCATATTCAAACTGAGACACTACCCCGCAGGATGAAGCATCGCTCTTTGGGCAAGGGAACTTCGCCTCCGCTACTTGCCCGCCGGCTAGGTTTGCAGGCGCTTCTTCTATTGACGCCATTGCGGGGCATTGGTAGCATCGAAAATCCCTCGACGGGCGGGCAGTATTCCAGGGCGTTATGGTCATCTAATACATCACACCGCGATATTCAGGGCGGCAATCAGGGTACTTGGGGGCATCATGCAGGATGGGCCAAAGCAGCGCTTTGATGTGATTGTGGTGGGGTCGGGAGCTTCCGGCGGCTGGGCGGCCAAGCGGTTGGCGGAAGCAGGGGTGAAGGTGGCGCTGCTCGATTGCGGGCGCCCGCAATCGGACCAGAACTTCACCGAGCACAAGCCGCCGTTCGAGCTGCCCTACCGCGATCGGGTTCCCGAGGTGATTCGCCGGACGCGGCCCATCCAGAAGGACTGCTATGCCTGCACCGAGTACAACTACCACTGGTTCGCGAATGACCTCGACGAGCCTTACACCACGGCGCTAGGCACGCAGTTCAGTTGGATGGGCAGGGTGCGCATGGTGGGCGGCCGGACTAACGTATGGGGCCGCGTCAGCCTGCGGCTAAGCGACCTGGATCTGAAGGCCGCGTCGTTCGACGGACACGGCGCCGATTGGCCGCTCACCTATAAAGACCTCGCGCCCTACTATGATCTGGTGGAGAAATATGTGGGGGTGGCGGGGCGCGCCGAAAGCAATCCTTATCTGCCGGACGGCAGGTTTCAGCCGGAAATGCCGCTCAATTGCCTGGAAGCCCGTTTGCGCGACCGGGTGAAGTCCAAGCTGGGCTGGCTCATCACTACCACCCGCGTTGCCAACATCACCAAACCCTTGAATGGCCGCGCCCCCTGCCATTATTGCGGCCCCTGCCATCGCGGGTGCGTGACCCATTCCTATTTCAACTCCGCCTTTACTACCGTCACCGACGCGATGGCGAGTGGGAATTGCACGCTGATTCCGAACGCCATGGCTTACAAGGTGCTGATGGATGCGGACCGCCACCAGGCTCGCGGGGTGCTCTACATTGACCGCAACACGCATGAGGCCAGGGAAGTCGAGGCGCGGGCCGTGGTGCTGGCCGCGCAGGCCCTGGAATCCGTGCGCATCCTGCTGAATTCCGCCGACCGGCAGCATCCCAATGGCCTCGGAAACTCCAGCGGCGTGCTCGGCCACTACCTGATGGACCATGTGACCGGCGGCGGCGCCACCGGCGAGTTTCCCGACCTGGCCGTCAAACCCAGCTTGGGCGGGCCGCACCGGCCTTCGGGATTATACGTGGTGCGGTTTCGCAATGTCCCGGGCGCCTTGTCCAAGAAATTTCTGCGCGGCTACGGCTTCCAGGGGGGCGGCCATTCGCGCTTCAACTTCCATGCCCCGGGATTTGGCGAGGCCTTCAAGAAATCTCTTCAGGACCCCATCACCAGCATCAACCTTGGCGGCTTTGGCGAGAACCTGGCGCGCTGGGAAAATTATGTGGAGATCGATCCCGGCGTCCGGGATACTTTCGGAATCCCCGTGCTGCGCTTGCACATGAGCTACGGCGAGAACGAGCGCGCCATGGTGCAAGACATGGCGGACAGCGCGGCGGAAATGCTGGAGGCGGCCGGGGCCAGAAACATCCGCCCCAATAACAGGGCAAACGGTCCGGGGTATGGAATCCATGAGGTGGGCATCGCGCGCATGGGTGATGATCCCCGGAAAACCGTGCTCAACGCCTTCCAGCAAACCCATGATGTCAGGAACCTCTTCGTCATGGACGGAGCCGGCTTCCCCTCCACGGGCTGCCAGAACCCCACTCTGACCATCATGGCGCTCACAGTCCGCTCCTGTGATTACCTGATGCAGGAGATGAAGAAGAGTAATATCTGAATTGTATATTAGAGTTGAATGACTACGATTTCCGGGTGGTTGCCGGTGCGCATCGTGGGCCCCCAGACCCCCGCGCCGCTGGACGTATAGAGTGTGTAATCCCCCTCCTCATGCAGGCCGTGGTGATACTTTCCAAACAGCAGCCGGGTAAAAAATTGAAGCGGGAAGATCTGGCCCTGATGAACGTGCCCGGATAGCTGCAAGTTGATTCCTGCCGCCTTTGCCGCTGCAACCTGGGTGGGGCTGTGGTAGAGCAGAAGCGAGGGCAGGGCGGGGTCGAAATTGGGCAGGGCGGCCATCTTAGCCGCAAAATCCAGGGCGTGGCCGCGGTGGGGATAGCTGATTCCGACCACTTGCAGGCCGTCAACCACCACGCTCTCGTCCGACAGGACCCTTACGGGAGTCGTGCGCAACGCGGCGATGGCGCGTTCCACTCCCAGGTAGGTTTCGTGATTCCCGGTCACGAAATAGATCCCTTGCGGCGCCACCAGGCGGTTGAGCGAAGCCACCAATTCCTCCAGATTCCCGTCCGCCCCGTCGAATAGATCGCCAGTGATGAGCACCATGGCGGGGTTTTGCGCATTGATCCTGTCCACGGCGCGCGCGAGGAAATTCGCGCCCAGGATGCGCCCCAGGTGCACGTCGGAAAGCTGCACCAACCTCTTGCCTCGCCAGCCTGGCGGGAGGTTCCTGATGCGGACCTCGCAATTCACGAGGCGCGGATGCAAGGCGTTCCACACCCCGTAGCCCGAGTAAAAGAGCGCCAACCCGACGGCCGCCAGTCCGAACCAGGTGGGGCGGGGGTCCCGTCCGAGGACGCGCGCCACTCCCCAAACAGGCCATGCTAGCGCGAATGCCGTGAGCAGCGTCAGTCCCACACCAAGCCAGAGAGAGGAGCCGAAGTAGAGCACGCGGGTGAGGAATCCGTCACTCCAGTGGGCGAGGAAGGAAGAGGCGATGAAGCTTAACGGCAGCAGGAAAAGAATCACGGCAAGCGCTGTTCGGTGTTCGAAGGCCGCGAGCCCAAAGAAATACAGCACGGACGCATAGACAAAGTAATGGCCGAGGAAAAGAATTGCCAGGACGATGAGGATGAAGATGGGAATTAGAATGAACCTCTCCTAACTATGGGCGAAGAGCGAGCCCACGCTCGATTTATTCTACACACTCGCGCCAAGCCTGCCAAGAATCAGCGATGCCAGTCTCCCTCGCGCGTGATGCAGCGGAATTGCCCCGATGGGAATTGCTGCGGAAATTGGTGCGAAATCCTTCTCGTACAATCTGAAGTCCGAATTCGCGGGCTTCATTATCCGTATTATGTCAACGGTTTATCCGGCTGACATCGATTTCGACCTGTATTTATGCGGCTTTGAAGGGCTTACACGCTAAATTACTGAATATCCTCACAATCTAATTCTTGACATCGGTCAAGTGCGGGAGTAGCGTTGAAGTGTTCCGGGCTGAAAGGGGTGGCCTGGAGCACAGGGCTGATCAACAACTTGCTCGGGTTTATGAACGGGGCTGAGGTGTAAATACCCCTCATATACTGCACAAAGGTATATCCTCGGATCACTGCTCTTTCGACCGGTCGGGCTGTTCCAATCCACTTCACCAGGGTGCTCCGCGCTGCCGTCTTCCCAGAACGAGGGGATAATGTGCGTTCCCCTGCACCATCAACTTAAAGGTCAAAGGAGGACAATCACTATGGCAAGATCTGAGGATGTAATGACGCAATCGGCACAGGCAACCCGGAGGCAGGTGCTAACCGAGGTTACCTGGGAGGCCATCAACGATCCGGGGGCTTACGTTGAACGCGGCTCTGGGGACCTCTACCGATTCCCCAAGGAGTCTTTGATCCCGGGCGCATCACCGTCCATTGTGAAAGAATCACAGGGTGGGTCCGTCTTGGTGAAGCTCAGCGATGACCCATTCATCACCACCTTTAAGGCAAGGCTCCTCTGTGCCCAGCACAACGTGGAGCCCAATTTCTAACTCAAACTCTATCCACTCCGGGGGAAGCGGGGGCTGCCCAGAGCGGGCTTCCCACTTCCCCTGATTTTTTCCAGAAAAGGGCTGCGCGCTTCTTTATATCCTTTGGGCCCGGGTGCAGCGCCCCTTCTCGATCCAAGTCGCCCCTCAGACGTGCTCCTGGGAATCCACCGCTTTGGGTGTCTGGCTGGCAGGTTCGGGGGTCGGCATGTGGCACTGGCCGTCAAAGAACCCTCCGGGGTCGACCAGCAGGCAGGGAGTGTAGATGTCGCCCAGAACGATGCCATGCTCCTTGATTTCCAGCCGTTCCTTGGCGTGCACCGTTCCTTTCACCTTGCCGGTAATGCTCACCACCCGCGACTGGATTTGCCCTTCCACTTCTCCCTGGTCGTGGACCACCACCGCGCCGTCGGAAACGATCTCGCCCTTGAAGTGGGCATTCAGACGGAAGAGCCCGCCCGTGACTTTCATCTTCCCTTCCATCTCAATTCCCGGCTCGATCCAGCCGACCCAATCGTCCGGCAATTCGGAGAGTTCGCGGCGGCGGGATGCAGGTTTGTTGATGCCAAATGCCATTTCGCCCTCCTAAAAACAGTGGCTAGTGAACAGGGAATAGTGAATGGTAAATAGTGAAGAGTAGAAAGGAAATAGTCAACAGTTGCTCGTGGCTGGCGGCTGCGTGATCAAAATTCGTCGCCACTCCCCTCTTCACGATTTACTATTCACTCTTCTTCATTCCCTTTTAACAATCCATTCGTAGATGCGATTCAGGTCTTCGGCGGAAAAATAGCTGATTTCAATCTTCCCGCGCTTTTCATCGCCCTGCACTTTGACCCGCGTCCCCAGGGTGCGCTCCATTTCCAGCACCGCGGCGCGCACATTGGCGTCGAGTTTGGGCGCCGCCGCAGCGTCTTTCTTGGCAGGCTTCGAATCGCGCGCGGCCACCAGGTTCTCCACCTGCCGCACGGACAGGCCCTGCTTCACGATCAACTCCGCCAGTTTCAACTGCGCCGCGGCGGAATCGAGCCCCAGCAGCGCCCGCGCGTGGCCTGCCGAAATCGCCCCCTCCGCGATCATTTGCTGGACCTCGGCGGGCAGGCGCAACAAGCGCAGCGTATTGGTGACCGTGGAGCGGTCCAGCCCCAGCCGCTCGGCGATTTCCTCGTGGCTCAATCCGTGTTTCTGTTGCAGCGCCGCATATCCCTCAGCCGCTTCCAGGGGATTCAGGTCCTCGCGCAGCAAATTCTCCGTCAGCGCCATTTCCAGAGCGTCGCGGTCGCCGATGTCGCGCACCACGGCAGGAATCGTCGAGAGCCCCGCCTGGCGAGCGGCCCGCCAGCGGCGCTCACCCGCGATCAGTTGATAGCGTTCGGCGGCGCGGCGCAGCAGCACGGGTTGCACCACCCCGCTCGCGCGAATGGAATCCGCAAGCTCCTTCAGCTTGTCCGCGGCAAAGGTGCGGCGCGGCTGGAAGGGGCTCGAGTCAATCTGGTCAACGGCAATTTCCGCCAGTCCCGCCGTGGTGGTTTCGACGGTCCGCAGCAGCGCGTTAAGGCCCTGCCCCAACGCCTTTCTGGTCATGTTGGATGACCTCCTTGGCTAAATCCAGATAGCTGGTAGCGCCCTTGCATTCCGGGTCGTAAACAATAATCGGCTTGCCAAAGCTCGGCGCTTCCGCCAGCCGCACGTTGCGGGGGATGACCGTGGAAAACACCTGCTCACCGAAGAAATCGCGCAAGTCGTCGCGCACCTGGCGGGCGAGATTGGTGCGCTCGTCGTACATGGTCAGCAGGATTCCCTCCACCGCCAGCCGCGGGTTGTGCGACCGGCGAATGCGAATCAGCGTGTCGATCAGCTCCGAGACCCCTTCCAGCGCGAAGTATTCGCACTGCACCGGCACAATCACCGTGTCCGCCGCCACCAGGGCGTTGAGCGTCAGCAGATCGAGCGATGGCGGGCAGTCGAGCAAAATGAAATTGAACTGATCACGAATATCCACCATCTTCTTGCGCAGCACCTGCTCGCGTTCCGGCTGGTCCACCAGTTCCACCGAAGCCCCCACCAGGTTCTTTTCCGAGGGGATCAGGTGCAGCCCCTCCACCCCGCCGTTGAGGATCAGTTCTTTAAGAGGCACATCGTGCATCAAGGCGTGGTAAATCGAGCGCCGCTGCGGGTCGCGGGGAAATCCCATGCCCCCCGTGGTGTTCGCCTGGGGATCGCAGTCGATCACCAGCGTCCACATGTCCTGCTTTGCCAGCGCCGCCCCCAGATTGATGGCCGTGGTGGTCTTGCCGACTCCGCCCTTCTGATTCGCTATCGCAATGACTTTTCCCAATGCATTTCCCGAACTTCTGAATTTGCCGTGAATCTAACAGACCCCAGCATTATACGCAAGTTGGGGCAGCGAGCCACCGGGTCATTGAGTCATCGCGCCATCGGTGATTGGTGATTTGCGATGGGTGATACGTGTACGACCGCAACTATCCGGGCATCTGAATCGCGGTCATGATCTCGTTTTAATAGGTTTTAGCTAGCGGGTTTTAGCAGGATGGAATCTTGCCCGCAGTTATGCCCGTCGGGGCTGCGCTGCCTTGCTGCGTTGACCTCAAGGTCCGCGCCACACCGGCGTGCCATGGCCGTCCCGGCCATGCCCGAGCACAGGCGGGACGCCCGTAGCACGCTTCTGGGCTGACCTCAAGGTCAGCGCTACATTTCTTCACAGCCAGACGTTGCGGTTGGAATAGAACGTGGCGGGGGCGGTGGGATGTTTTTTGCGGAAGGCCTGGAACTGGCGGAGGATCGCGTTGTGCCGGCGGTCGGAAGTTTTGATGGATTTGTGGGGCATTTTGATGAGGGCGCGTTCCACTTCCTTCAAATATTTCGTGGAGAGCCGCCAGTCGCACTTCACCAGGGTGCGCAGGTCAGCGACGCCGTAGCCCACGATGCGCGCGACGCCGTCCACGTAGGGGTCCACGTAACTCATCACCAGATGGCGGATGGTGCGGAAGACCGGTTTGCGGCCGTGCAGGCCCGCGTCGCGCGAGCGCGCAATGGTTCCCCAGCGGCCATTTTTCTTGAATAGAAACAGCACGTGGTCAAGCTGGTCCTGCGATTCCAGATCCAGCAGCAGCGGCGGGTAACCGTGCTGCTCCATGATGGTGGCGGCGCCGAGCGCCCCCTCCAGGCAGTGGGCGCTGCCCTGGCGCACCACGCCGCGAAACGTCCGCAGCGTCTCACCCCCCTTTTCCCAGTTGTAAGGAAGCTTGCGCAGATACTCCTGTACCTGTTTGGGCGTGCGGCAGCGGCGGATAACCGCCCACTCCGCCGCAGTAAAAGCCTCCCGGCCCGGGGCCTTGGACGGCGGATAGTTGTGGGCAACGGCAAAGCTCTTAGGAAGCACGGTCTTATTCTCCACGCTCGCGCCTCAGGAGTAAAGCCCTGTAATGCAAGTTCGTGAATGCTTGTTTTTTTAGCAAACAATTTGCACGTTTCGTAGGGGCTGGGCTTGCCCTGCCCTCGTAGTTTTTCCGCGGTGCGGATTGGGGGCAGGGCAAGCCCAGCCCCTACGAAACGCGTGGTTTGCCGCTCGGCCGCGCTGCGCTACCCGCTCTAAGCCCCCCGCCAAGGATGCACCCATCATCGAGGCGATTAAGGTTGTGGCCGTTGGCCGGAACTGCGCAAGGCGCTGCGATCCAAAACCCGCTTGACGCCGGGTTGGGCTGCCCTTACCCTTGAAGCTATGGAAATACACCTTCCGCCCGACAAGGAAGCCCGCGTGCGGCAGTTCGCCACCCGCACCGGCCGGGATGCCGCCCAGCTCATCGAGGCCGCCGTTGACCATATGCTGGAATATGAGGAAAGCTTCTTGGCCGCCGTCGAGAAAGGACGCGCTTCCGCCCGCCGTGGTGACCTGCTGGAACATGATGAGGTGGTGGAGCGCGTCGAGAAGATGCTCCGCTCGTGACCCGCGTCCGCTGGACTACTGACGCCGCGGACGACCTCGCCCGCATTGTAGAGCGAATCCGTGAGGATAATCCCGAAGCCGCCCGGCGGGTTGCCGCTCTGTGTGAAACGCTCTTAAGCCCGGTTTTCGCAGTGGATGACGCCAGTACCCGCACCGCGCACGGCGTGACAAAGTGTTTCGACTGGCGTAAGATCGGATTAGGTACGAGGTAAGCACGTGAGACAGGGAGATTTCTTATTACGGTGATTGAGCTGCCCGATGAACAGGCGGCGGTGCTGAAAGCGAAAGCGGCGGCGGCGGGCCTTACCCTTGAGGCTTGGCTTAAGAAGCTAGCCAGCGAGGAACCGCCTACATCGTCTGCCGAGCGCCCCATGCAAACCGCGGCAGACATCGTTCTCTCCCACATGCGCAAAGTCCCGTCCGAAATCATGGAAACCATGCCCAAGGACGGCGCGAGCCAACACGATCACTACATCTATGGCTGGCCCAAAAGAGAGGCATGACCGCGCTTTTCGCCGACACATTCTACTGGGTTGCGCTGGCGGATTTCACCGACAGTGCCCATGAGCGGGCCCTGGCTCTTACCACCAGGTACGCAGCCTCGCAAATCATTACCACCGATGAGGTGTTGACCGAATACCTCACGTTTTTTTCGACCGCCTCCCAGCCTCTACGCCGAGAAGTAGCCGAAAGCGTTGCGGGGCTCCTGGCGAACTCAGTGATTCGCGTGATTCCGCAAAGCCGGGAATCTTTCCTCGCTGGCCTCCAACTCTACCGTGCGCGTCCCGACAAAGGTTGCAGCCTGGTTGATTGCATTTCGATGCAAACCATGCGCCGCGAAGGGTTGACCGAAGCGCTCACCAATGACCGGCACTTCGAGCAAGAGGGATTTCGCGCGCTGTTCCGCGATTCTTAAGCGAATTTCCCCCTCCAGCCGGTAGCCACGGACAGTGCCCTTCTGTCCGTGGGCTTTTCCCTTGATGCCGGACGCAACGACAATTCTGGTCGTGGCTCGCCGCCCTGCAATTTCGATGGGGTCATCACCGATGCGAAGAACCCACGGGCAGGAAAGCACTGTCCGTGGCTACCAGCTCTTGTACTTGTTTGGGCGTGCGGCAGCGGCGGATAACGGCCCACTCCGCCGGCGTAAAAGCCGCGCGGCCCGGGGCTGAAGACGGAGGATAGTTGTGGGCAACGGCAAAGCTTTTAGGAAGCACGCTCCTATTCTCCATGCTCGCGCGTCAGGAGTAAACCCTTCGCCCCCGTCGCAGTTTGAATTAAGGGCGGGGGAAGCGGGGTAGCCACGGAGTCGCCTCGGCGACCCCTCCTGTCCGTGGGCTTTTCCTTTGATACCGGACCCAACGTCAATTATGGTAGTGGCTACCCGCCCTGCACGGATCGGATGCGTTGAGTTCAACTGACAGAGTCCCTTCGGGAAATCGCAGACACCCAAAAACAGGTGTCTGCGCCAGCCAGCGCCTTTGTCTTTGGGATGGAAACGGATGCAAGAAACTGACCCGGCGGGGGCAACGGTGTGTATACTGGCCCGTAGCCGAGATGCAAAATGGTAATTCCGGGTAGTTCGGAGGAGGGAAATCAAAATGGAAGTACCTGTTAGATTCCAAAGGGGGCTGCACATGAAGAAATTGTCAAATGCTCTGTGTCGGAAACAACTCAGCAGATTAAGCATTATCGCATTGTCGCTTCTCTTCTCTTCCTTGCACTGTAGTGGTACGTATGCACAGATCACCGTACCACAGTCTCCCACGTCGAACACAGCACCTAAACTAATCACGTATTCTAATGGGTTCGCAATTCCAGAAGGCGCAAAAGTTGGCGAGAAACCTGTAGATCCATTTGACATAAACTCTGTGATAAACTTCGCGGAACAAGGCGGAAAAGTATCCCACCTTCTATCATCCTTAGGGGTGTATGTGCCTGTCAACGGCTGGAAGGGTTTTAAAGTAAAGATAGCAAAATTTAATGTAACCATCTACGGAGAGGCGGTCATTGTTCCTGATCTTAGTGGTGGAACTGTCTTTGAATACGGTCTTTTCGCTAGTCCAAATCTCCTTGTCCATTATACTCCAAACGCGAAAGGTTTCCTCACCTATGTTGATGGAAAAACCGAGTGGCTTCTTCCGGACTTTGACCTTAATCGAGCAGCATTCTCTAAGACATATGTTTACAAGGGTCGAGTTATAGAATACAAAGCCCCAGTCGATAAATGATGGAAGGCTGTTGCCCAACGTCCGGGTAGTAGAAAACCGTATAGCCCAGGTTTCGATTCTGAAAAGTGGGGTTTTCGGCGACTCGTGTAATCGTAATCCAAACCTATTTTCTACTCGCATGAGCGGGGTAGCCACGGACAGCGCCCTCCTGTCCATGGGCTTTCCCCTTGATGTCGGACCCGGCGTCAAGTCTGGTAGTGGCCACCCGCCCTGCAATTTCGATAGGGGTATCACCAATCCGAAGAACCCACGGACAGGAAAGCACTGTCCGTGGCTACCCGCTTATGTATTCACCGGCGCGGGTTCTTTGACTTTTTATAACCATATTCCCCGCGCAACCACCAAGCCATTAAGTTGCCCCGATTCTTGGCCATTGTCGTTTCAAACCTCAAGTGGTTGTGAAGGCTTCGCTCCCAGTGGTCTGAGCTCAACCCATGAATGAGCCGAAAGAGGAAAAACGGCAAGTTCGCCGTCACACGGGCCGCGTTTTTAAACCACATTGGCATTCACCTCGAAGCATTGGGGGCATCCGCCTAACAGCATATCTCACAACTTGTTGCGTGCAGTGGCTAAAATAAAGACTTCAACCGTGCGGGCTCGGCTTATCCTTCCCATAAAGGGTCCTTTTTGAGATGGCGGTAATGCGCCAGCCTCGCGTGACGGGCCATCTTTACGCTATCTCAAAAACAATGCGCGTGATGTTGCCACCCCGCGGATTAAGTTTCTTGGCCAGTTCTTAAAATGGTCCGATGACCCGATGGCCCGATGACCCGATCATCTCCCCCACCGGTCGTGCCAAAGCTGAAAACTGAAGAGCGTCCACAGGGGCTTGCGGTGGTCGGCCTTTCCTGACCAATGCTCGTTCAGCAGGCGGCGCACGAAGGCGGGGTTAAAGATTCCCCCCTCCCGCAGCTTATCTTCACTCAGGGTTTCATCCACCAGCGGGCGCAGCTCATTGCGCATCCAACTGGCGATGGGAACAGAGAACCCGCGTTTCTGCCGGTAGACAATCTCGTGTGGCAGCCAGCGCTCCACCGCTTTTTTCAGGATGTATTTGAGCTGGAAGCGCCGCACCTTGAGCTCGCCGGGCAGCCCTTCGGCAAATTCGATCAGGCGGTGGTCCAGAAACGGCGTGCGCAATTCCAGCGAGCACGCCATGCTCGAGCGATCCACCTTCACCAACAAGTTATCTTCCAGGTACAACCGAAAATCCAGAAAGAGCATTTCGGAGACGGTTTCATCGAAGCGCGCGCCCTCCAGCACCCGGTCGAGCGGCGAAAAAATCCCGCTGCTGGGGCGATGCGGCCCCGCCCAATCCGGCGCGAAGAGTTGATCGATCTCCGCGGGGTTGAACATGCCGAACCAGATGTGGTGGCGCTCCGCCGGAGTCTTTTCCGCATGGCTCAAGAACCGGCGCAGGAAGAGGCCAATGGGAACGGCGCTGGAGGTGACGGGAAGAAAGCGCTGAAGCCTGCTGAAAAATTGCCTTCGCACGACGCCGGGGAGCTTGAGGTAATAGTCCGCCAGGCGCGCTCCCAGGTAAGTGGGATAGCCGCCGAAAAGCTCGTCGCTGCCCTCGCCGCTCAGCGCCACCTTAATGTGCTCGCGGGCAAAGCGCGAAATCAGGTAGGTGGGAATCACCGCCGGGTCGGCGATGGGCTCATCCAGATGATCGGCCAGGGTGGCGAGCGCCTGGTGCATGGCGGGCTTATCGGCGTTCAGGATGTGATGCTGGGTTCGGAAGCGCTTGGCCACCAGCGTCGAGTAGGGCTCCTCGTTAAAACTCTTATCCGCAAAATTCACGGAAAACGAATTGACGTTTCCGGGACTGAGTTCGCTCATGATGGCGACGATGGTGGAGGAATCCACGCCGCCGCTCAGGAAGACGCCCAGGGGAACGTCGCTCACCAGGCGCGATTCGGCCGCCTGCCGCAACCGCACGGCGAGTTCCTCCACCAGGTCGCGCTCCTGGCTGGCGGTGACCGGCGCCTGACCCGGCGAACGCAAATAGTCCTGCGGGCGCCAGTAAGCGTCAATGCGCAGGTTGCCGTTTTCCACCACCATGTAGTGCGCGGCGGGAAGCTTTTTGATTTCGGCAAAAACGCTGCGCGGGCTGGGGAAATGGCCGTAGAAGAAATAGTGGGTGAGCGCCGTGGGGTCGATCGCGCGGCTGATCCCCGGATACTCGAGCAGCGACTTGATCTCGGAGCCGAACACCAGCGTCTCGCCGTCGCTCCAGTAATAAAGTGGTTTCTCGCCCGCCCGGTCGCGCGCCAGAAGCAATCGCTTGGCCTGGTTGTCCCAGAGAGCGATCGAGAACATGCCATTCAAGTCGCCGAGGCAGCCGGGGCCCTTCTCCTCGTAGAGGTGAATGATGGCCTCGCCGTCGGAATGGGTCTTTAAATGGTGGCCGCGCTCGCGCAAGCCCTGGCACAACTCGCGGTAGTTATAAATCTCGCCGTTGAAGACCACCGTGATGTCGCCGGTTTCGCTCGAGAGCGGCTGGTTGCCGGTTTCCAGATCAATAATGCTCAGCCGCCGGATGGCCAGCGCGATGTGGGGCAATTGGAACTTGCCGCCGCTGTCCGGCCCGCGATGGAAAAGGCGGGCCGCCATGGCGTCAATGCGCTCAGCGTGCGCCAGGGGTTGATGCTGCAAATTGAGGATTCCGCAAATTCCGCACATTAGGTTACAGGGAACAGGTTACAGGGAACCGGGAACGGAAATCCACCTCCAATCGCCAGGTTTAAGCGCAAAAGGGCAAGGAGGTTCGGGCCGGTGAGATTTTTCTGTCAAATTGACCGAAACCGGGGCATGGGTCCAAGAAATCATCCCTTGGTCCTCAAGGGCGACATTTTGACCCGCCGCGCCCCCGGCGCCCACCGGGGCTTTCACGGCAATCCTTTGCGAAACACTGCGAGGTCATCTTGGGGCCGCGAGAATCCCGGTAAATCAGGAATTTCCATCCCCGCGAAATTGACCCAACCATGGTCCCGGTCGGGAATTCGATCGGCGCGAAACCTCACGGCTGAAAAGGTGGGACCACTTTCGCCGGCGCGCTTTCGGTTCGCGCGGCTGTGGCCGGCGGAATTTCCCAAACGGAAAAGTCCGATTCATTCCAGAGCGGCTCGAGGCGCCCCGCATTCTGCCAGGCGTTTTCCACCAGGCGGTTCGGGGTGATCACCAGAATGGGCTGCGTGTTGGATTTCGCGAGGGCGCGAAATTCCGGGACGGTGAGGAGCACGCCCCCACCAGGTTGGCCGCCCCCCGCGCGCCGCGCCTCCGCCTGGTGTGCCACTTGGTAGTTGCTGGTCATCTCTCCCCATTCTACGGAAAGCAGTCCCACCGGACGGCGCAAATAGAAGGGCAGGCTGGTGCGGTAGTAATAGTAACCGAATATCGGCGCATCCGCGTCCGCACTGGTGCGAATGGCGGCGGCCAGCAGGCGGCTGGAATCGGCGTTGGCAAGCAATTCGATGGGCGCATACCATCGCAGCGCGATTGCAGGAGTCACCAGCGCCGCGAGCGCCAGGGTGGCGATGGCCGCGGCGCGCCCGCGTGCATGCCCCGCCAGCCGGCGGCCGAGAAATCCCAGCGCCCCCAGCAGCACACCGGTGTAGAGAAGCGATGGCTGGATGAGATCCATCACGTCGGGGGGCAGTTTCCTCGCGAGGCGCGCCTGAAGCAGGGTGTAAAGCCAGGAGTGCGACGCGGCAGCCACCAGCACGCCCAGCCCCAGGAGCAGCGCATATCCCGCCGTCAGCCAATCCGGCGCCCGCGCTTGCGCGTCCTTGCCCACCTCCTGCCAGACCAGCCCCATCAGGATACTCAGTGGAACGATTGCCGGCAGAAAATAAGTGGGAAGTTTGGAATGCGAGACCGAGAAGAAGAGAAAGACCCATGCCGACCAACTCAGCAGAAACAGGATGCGCCGGCCCACCTCTTGGTTCAATTCCCGCCAGCGCCGCAAGCGATGCCATCCGGCCAGGAGCAGGAAAAGGCTCCAGGGGAAAAAGCCGCCGAGGAACACTGGAATGTAGTAGAAAATGCCGCCTCCGCGGTGGGTGGCGGCGGTGGTGGAGAAACGCTTCAGGCTTTCGTTCCACAAGGCATAGCGGGGGAAATCCGGACTGCGCAGTGAGACGGCAATAAACCAAGGCAGGCAGGCGGCGAGAAATGCCAGCATGCCCCACCCCCAGCGCAGGCGCAGCCATTCCCTTAAACGACGGCGCGCCGCCAGGTAAATCAGGATTGCCCCCAAGGGGATCAGAATGCCCACGAAACCTTTGGTGATCACCGCCAGCCCCATCGCCGCGAACATCAAGGTGTCACACCAGGGTATGCGGAAATCGCTCTCTTCCCCGAGCCAGAATGCCACCATGGCCACCGTGACCAGGAAAGTGAGCGTCATGTCAAAGATCACTTCGCGCGCGAGCACCAGGGCCAGAGGGCATGCGGCAAAAACCAGGCCCGCCCGCACTCCCGGCGAATTACCGAACATGCGCCGCGCCAGGAACCACACCAGCAGCACAGTGGCCAACCCCATCAGCGGCGACGGCAGCCGTGCGGCGGCTTCGGAAACGCCAAAGGTTTTGAGCGAGGCAGCCACCATCCAGAAAAAAACGGCGGGCTTGTCAAGATAGGCGAGGCCGTTGAAGTGCGGCGTAATCCAATCCCCCGAAGCCATCATCTCGCGCCCCACCTCGGCGTTGCGGCCCTCGTCGGGTTCAAGCAAGGGAAGCCGTCCCAAACCTGCGAAGAACAGCACGCCCGCCACGATGAGCAGGAGGCCGAGCGAGAGAGCAACAGTTTTCCGGGAATCGGGGCGGGTTTCCGTGGGCGTCAAGGCTATCGGCGAATCTGATGACGGGGTAACCCGCTTACCGGACACTTTAAGGGTCACCCGGTCTGCCATCCATCAGACTTTACCAACCTCCTGTTTCTTGAGGTCGCTCGGGGCGGGCGCTTCGACAACTTCCAGAACGCCCTGGTAGGCGATCCAATTTTTCTTCATCCAGCGCACGGCCCACACGTCCGCCAGACCCTTCTTCAATCTGCGCCAGGTATCATACTTGGTCTTTCCCGCCCGGCGGGGGTGATGACTAACTGGCACCTGGGTGACGCGGTAGCCGCGCATCTTCAGCAGGGTGGGAAGGAAGCGGTGCATGCCGTTGTAAAGTTCCAGGCGCTCGACGCACTCGCGCCGATAAGCTTTCAGCGTGCAGCCCGTATCCACGATATCATCACCCGTCATCCAATTGCGGAAGCCGTTGGCAATGCGCGATGACCGCCGCTTCCACCAGGTGTCCTGCCGGCGGGTGCGAATGCCGCAGACTACATCCGCATCGGCAAGCATGCACGCCAAGCGGGGAACCTCCGCCGGATCATTCTGAAGGTCGCCATCCAGTGTCACCACGGCATGCCCCTTCGCCAAATGGAATCCCGCCTCCATGGCCGCGGTTTGTCCCAGATTGCGGCGGAAGTGCGCGATGCGGATTCGCGGGTCGCTGGCCTGCGCGCGTTTGAGAAGCTCCAGCGTCCGGTCAGTGCTGCCGTCGTCAACGAAGAGGAGCTCCACCTCGCCGGGCCAGTCGCGCAGTCCCGCCTGGAGCTGCTCAAGGAGAGCCGCGATGTTTTCCTCCTCGTTATAAACGGGCACGACGACGCTTAGCGAATCGCTTTCCACTTGCCTCCTCAGAACCGGCAACTTTAGCCGCGCCCTGCCCCGCCAGCGCTCTCGCGCAATTGAACGCTTCGCGCGGATGCCGGGAGCATTGCGGCAATCCGCGGGGGCTCAAGACCCGCGCCACGGCGAGGTAATTTTAGCACGCTTGCCTGTCGGCCCCGTATCCTTTCACCAGGCAGATAGTGTCCTAATATGAGTGTAGCGCCACCCTTGAGGGCGGCACATGCCGGGCTCAAGCCCGCCGCTACCCCGCTATATTTTGAAATTCTCAGGAGAAGGGTCGTAGGGGGAAATTTGTCATGCCGCAATAGACTGTCCACAATATGCTAGCCTCCTAGCTTGAGGATATGCCGTTCATGAAATGACTCAGCGGATCTGCGCGCGCAATGCTCTGGACCTGCGCATCGGGTCGGACGATCCCCTAAGGTGGGGCGCAAAGGGTGGTCTTTTTGATCTAAATCAAGGCGGAAGAAGAATGGAGGACGGGCGCTGCCCAATTCGACGCACTGGATCAGGCAACTTCGCTCGTTGCCCATTCCTTCCCGCCTCCTGCCTACCGCCCTACGGCGGGGTGATGCGCTCCAGCCCGTCCAGGTAGGGGCGCAGCGCGGTGGGGACGATCACGGAGCCATCGGCCTGCTGGTAGTTCTCGATGATGGCAACCCAGGTGCGGCCCACCGCCAGGCCGCTGCCGTTCAGCGTGTGTAGCAGTTCTGTCTTGCCGGATTTGCCGCGGCGGAAGCGCAGGTTGGCACGGCGCGCCTGAAAGGCCTCAAAATTCGAGCAGGAGGAGATTTCCTTGTACTCCCGCGCCGCAGGCAGCCAGACCTCCAGGTCGTAGGTCTTGGCGGAGCTGAATCCCACATCGCCCGTGCACAGGGTGATGACGCGGTAGGGCAGTTCCAGCCGCTGGAGAATTTCCTCCGCGTCGCCCGTCAGCCTTTCGAGCTCGTCGTAGGAATTTTCCGGCAGGGCAAATTTGACCAGTTCCACCTTCTGGAACTGGTGTTGGCGGATGATGCCGCGCGTGTCCTTGCCGTAGGACCCGGCCTCGCTGCGGAAGCAGGCCGTCCAGGCGCAATGCTTGACGGGAAGCTTATCCGCCTCCAGCACCTCATCGCGGTAAAGGTTGGTGACGGGCACTTCCGCCGTGGGGATCAGCCAAAAATCATGGCCTTCGATCTTGAAAAGATCCTCTTTGAATTTGGGCAACTGGCCGGTGCCGAAAAGGCTGGCGGAGTTCACCAGGAAGGGGGGAGGATTTCCGTATAACCGTGCTCGCGGGTGTGCATGTCGAGCATGAAATTGGCGAGCGCCCGCTCCAGCTTCGCGCCCACCCCCGCGTACACGGCAAAGCGCGCGCCGGTAATTTTGGTGGCGCGCTCAAAATCCAGGATGCCCAGCGCCGGCCCCAGATCCCAATGGGCCTGGGGCTCGAAATCGAACTGGCGCGGCTGGCCCCAGCGGCGGACTTCCAGGTTGTCGGCGGAGGTGCGCCCCACGGGCACGCTCGCGTGGGGAATGTTGGGAACCAGACGCAGCACCTCGCGCAGGCGCTCGTCGCAGGACTTCGCCTGCTCATCCAGCGCCTGGATCTCGATGCCCAGGGCCTTCATATCGGCAATCAGTTGCGAGGCGTCCTGCCCCTGCTTCTTGAGCGTGGCAATTTCATCGGAGGCTTGGTTGCGGCGCGCCTTGCGCCCTTCCACCTCCCGCAGCAAACGGCGGCGCTCGCCATCCAGCGCTTCAAAATCACCCAGGATATCGGTGAGCCCGCGCTCGCGCATTTTCTGCTTCACCAACTCGAGATGGTCGCGGACAAAATTCAAATCCAACATAGGGGGGTTCCCCTCCTTGGCTCACGGCGCGCCGCAAGATTCGCGGCGGGAATCAGGAATAGGCAATCTAAACCACTCACCCGAGTCTGTCAAACCGGCGGGCCTGGGGCCTTCCCCAACCCTTTCCGGGAGCTTTCCAACCACTATGATAAGAGGCTAGAGACGGAAAGGGCTGAATTTATGCGGAATGACGGGAAGGCGGGGGCTACGCGAAATCTCAGCCGGAATTGCTCCATCATTGTGCAAAAATCCATCCATGAATCGCCCACCGTGTCAAAGGCTTTATGTGGGGGAAGAAGGCCGGCCCACTGTCTTATATCGGCTGTAACTCGTTGTTTACAAAGGGGCATAAATAAAGCTTATCATCGCACCCGCGAAAACAGCGGGTGGCATGGATTTCTCGAATGGCGAAATGTCGGTACCTTTTCCACAAAGATTTCCACAAGTATTTTTCCCCTCGAAATAGCAACAACTTACCGCTCGGTCGGGGCAGCGGAAAGGGAGGGTTTCAACTTTTCGCGGATTGATTCGGGCACAATCGCCCGCACCCAAACACGGTCGGCCTGGTAATAAATGGAGACCACAGTTCCTGACTGATGCAGCATCGCCAAATGCTTTCCGTCATGCGAAGAAAGTTCAAAATCCGCTTCCACCATGGGGTCAGCGGCCAGCGCGGTGGCAATCTGCCGGCGCAAATCCTCCAGGCCTTCCCCGGTCCGGGCGGAGACTGCCACGCCGCGCTCCGACCCCGCAAATTTACGCCGCTCGGCGGGGGCGACCTGGTCGAGTTTGTTCCAAACATGCAGGCGCGGCGTGAAGGCCACGCCCAAATTTTCGAGCAGCGCCTCGACGGCCACGTCCTGCGCGTCGCGTTCCGGGTCGGAGGCATCGGTGACGTGCAGCAGCAAGCGGGCTTCCTCCAACTCCTCGAGGGTGGCCCGGAAGGCGGCCACCAGGTGCGGCGGGAGTTTGCGGATGAATCCGACGGTGTCGGAAAGCAGGGCCGTCCGGTGGGCGTCAAGCGGGAGGGCGCGGATGGTGGGGTCGAGGGTGGCAAACATGCGCGCGGAGGTGACCACGCCCGCAGAGGTCAGGGCATTGAACAGGGTGGATTTGCCGGCGTTGGTGTAACCCACCAGGGCCACTGTGTGCAGATTCTGGTCGCGGCGGCGGGCGCGATGCAGGGCGCGCTGGGAACGGACGCGCTCAATGCCTTCGGTGAGAATGCGGATGCGCCGCCGGATGCGCCGCCGGTCCATTTCCAATTTCTGCTCGCCGGGACCGCGCGTGCCGATGCCGCCACCCAGCCGCGAGAGCACCGTTCCATGCCCGGAAAGGCGGGGCAGCATGTAGTTCAATTGGGCCAGCTCCACCTGGAGTTGCCCCTCCCGGCTGCGCGCCCGGCGGGCGAAGATATCGAGGATGATCTGGGTGCGGTCGATGACTTTCAGGTCGAGGGCCTGTTCAAGATTGCGAAGCTGGGTGGGAGTCAAGTCGTGGTCAAAGATCACCAGGTCGGCGCCCGCGGCGCGTGCCTCGGCGCGAACTTCGTGCACCTTGCCGCGGCCCAGCAGCGTGGCGGGATCAGGATCGGAAGCGCGCTGCAGCGCCGTTCCCACCACCCGGGCTCCGGCACTGGCCGTGAGTTCCTTCAGTTCCCGCAGGGAATCCTCAGCCTCGGCGATCCTTCCGGGTGCGGAATCGCGCCGGGTGGATTCCCAGCCTGCCAGAAATGCCTTCTCCAAAGCTTGCCGGCGTCGAATATTTCTATCCCTCCGGGGTGGCGGGCGCCGCCGGTAGGGGGGTAGCCCGGGGCAGCACCACCGTGGCAATAGCGTGTTTGAAAACCATCTGTTCCTGATGGTTACTTTCCAGAATAAGGGAGTACTTGTCAAAACTGCGAATGCGTCCGGTCAACTTCACCCCGCTCAGCAGGTAGACGGTCAACAGGAGTTTTTCCTTGCGGGCGGAATTCAAAAAACCGTCCTGAATGTTCTGTGGCTGTTTATCCATATTTTTTCTCTCTTTTGATCGAGCAATCATCAAGTGTTGCCCCGGCGTAAGATCAGCAGTCATGGTAAAACCCCAGACGGAGCAAGCGCCCCCTCCCCGGCGGCGGCGGGCGTCCTGCCCACGGTTTCCAAAATGCGGTGTTGAACCTGTGGGTCGTCGCCGAACCCCTCGAACCATGTAATGTCGGCCTCACGCCGGAACCACGTCAACTGGCGTTTGGCATAATGGCGCGTGGCGATTTGCGTGGCGGTTACGGCTTCCTCCCGGCTGATCTTCCCTTCCCATGCCGCACAGGCCTGCCGGTAGCCCAAGGCGCCTAAAGGTTTGATGCGCGCGGCGTCGGGAAGGTTAAGAAAGGCCCGGGTTTCTTCCATCAGGCCCGCCACAAACATGGCTTCCACGCGCCGGTTGATGCGGTCGTAAAGCCGGGCGCGCGGCGGATCGAGACCGAGCTTAATCACATGATATCCATCCAACCCAATTCGGCCGCGCGCCTGCATTTCCGAAAGCGGCTGCCGCGCGAGGATGCACACCTCCACCGCGCGAATCAATTTCTGGGTATCGCGAGGCTGGATGCGCGCCGCCGCCGCCCGGTCAAGGCGCGCCAGCAGGCGATGCAGAAACTCCCTGCCGCGGCCATCCACCATGGCCCGCAAGCGCTCGCGCAAAGCTTCGGAGCGGACCGGCCCCTCAAAAAGCCCCAGCAGTAAAGCCCGCAGGTAAAGCCCGGTTCCCCCCGCGAAGACGGGGAGTTTGGAGCGGCGGCGCAGGTCAGCAAGGACCTTCAATGCGTCGCGGCGGTAGTCACCGGCGTTATAAGCCTCGGCCGGCTCCAGGCAATCGAGCAGGTGGTGCCGAATGCCCCGCCGCTCAGCCGGAGGCAATTTACCCGAGCCTACGTCAAAGCCTCGATACAACTGCACGGAATCGTAATTCACCACCTCGCCGTTCCAGCGCTCCGCCACCTCGAGGGCCAGCGCCGACTTGCCGGCGGCGGTGGAGCCCACAATCGCAATCAAGGGATGGTTGCCCGCGCCCGGCATCATCGGGCCGGGCGCGTCAATGCTTTGCACTGTTGCCGCTCCCTCGTGAGCTTTCCAGCCGACAGCAGGAGATCTTCACCGGCCTTCTTAAACTGTGGGAAGGAATGCCACGCTGCAATTTTAGCACAACCCGACAACCTTTTTGGTGACGGGTCCCAGCGCGGGGAGCGGGGTCATTGGGGATGACGCTCTTAAGCTCCGCTCTTGTAGTAGTGGAAAGGAAGGCCTGATGCCCCGCTGATTCTTAACCCAACCGTCACGATTCCCGCGAATGCCCTTAATGCGCAGCGGAGACCATGGATGTCGATCCCAACGAGGGAATGCGGGTAGTGGTCAAGCCGCGAATGAGGCTCGCCGAACGTCATTCGCCGCGAAAAACCGGGTGAGCGCGGCGAAGGTAGCGTCGCGCTCCCATCCGGCCGAACGAGGGAGTCATGATGCGGGACGGGAAGCAAGTGAGTGGGCAGGAGCAGGTGGGTGAGGCCGCCGGGGACGTCTGGCATCTGCTCAATCAGGGCGGGCCCCAAACCCTGGCGCAACTGAAGAGGAAACTCAATGGCACAAGCGAACTCGTGGGTTTCGCCGTCGGTTGGCTGGCGCGCGAGGACAAGCTGGAGATTCTCCAGCAAAAGCGATCCATCGTGTTGCGATTGAAATAAGGCGGGAAATCCCCGGCACTCGGCGGCGACGAGGAAGTTTGCACCCGGAGCAGGCTCCGCGAGGGGGGGAATATGAAGGAAACCGTCAAGGCTCTGTTGATTCAGGCGCGGCGCAATCCGCTCGACCCGCTCCGTCTGGCGCTGGAGGAGCAGTCGATTGATGTTACGACCGCCAGGAATTGCGCCGAGGCGGCTCTGGCGTTGTGGTCGGACCGCCCACCCCACATGGTGTTTACGGAAATTCGACTGGCGGACGGCAACTGGGCAGATGTTCTGACTCTGGCCGCGAAAGCGTGCGCGCCGGTGAATGTGATCGTGGTGGCGCCGTTTGCGGATATCAGTTTCTACGTGCAGGCCATTGAGCGCGGCGCGTTCGATTTCATTGTTCCTCCGCTCTCTGACCCGGAACTGCTGCACGTGGTCCGCATTGCCGCGGAGAATGCGCTCAGCCGGCGCCAGAAGCACGCCGCGGGCCCGGCATCCGGACCGCTCCTCGCCGCGCCGCGGGTTTAAATTGCCGTAACGCTACCTCACTCCTCGGCGTCATTTGACCCGTCATCAACGGTCACGGGAATCGAAAAATCATGCGTCGCCGTGCGAACCTGAATGCTGGTCTTTCCGGAGGCAACGGCAGTCACCAAACCATCGGCACTCACGGTCGCGACGCGCGGATCGGCGGAGGTGTAGATCGTCTTGCTGGACTTGGTCAGGGTTTCCTGTGAGCCATCGCCAAATGCGCCGAGCACGCGCAGCGGGATTCGCTCTCCCGCACGCGAGAAGAGCATCGTTTCCGGCTTGGCCCAGATGCGCGTGGGTTCTTCCGCCTTCTCCACGTCCAGCACCAGCGACTCCGATACCGATTCGCCTCCTCTCAGCACTCCGATAGCCGTCACACGATAGGAGCCGGGCCGGATGTCAGTCGGAATCTTAACCTGAAACTCGAACGGGCTGGCGACGCCCAGGCCGGGCGCAACAACCTGGCTAAGCGGCAGAGGGCGTTGCCCGAGCAGAGCGAACTTTTCCACGGAGGAATCCGCCGTCACGGCAACCGTGACCGTGTGCCCGGGCTGGACGACCGTTCCCGCCGCGGGCGATACGAAGCGAATCGGTGATTCCTGCGCACGGGCAGAAGCCGCAACCAACCCCACCGCCAGGATCAGACTGCCTACGATTCCCCACCTATGTTGCATGTTGCTCATCCCGTCCTCCCTTTGCCCATAAGGCTTCTAGTGAAAATCGCTTCCCGTCGGCGCCTCGTTCAGCAGGCTGATGACCTCGTTGGAAATGTTCGACGCGGGATCGAGCACCGACGGCCCCTTGAAATCCAGGGTCTCCAGCGCCGCGGTGTGAATGACCCCGGAGAATTGCAGGCCCTTAAGGTTATTCAATGCGCTGTCGAGCGGCACGATCGTGTCATTGCTCTGCCCATAAATCGTGGTCCACTTCGTGGCGGTCAGGTCCGTCGCCAGCGGATTGCCCGAACACAAGGTTCTCATCAGTTGCGCCGTGCAGAGTATGCAACTCAGGCCATTCAGGTTTGTGGAGGTGGCAATTCCCGCAATATAGGCCGTCTTGAAAGGTTGGGATGTCTTGAAATTGGACAGCGCCATGCTCAAGCTGCTGCCAAATCCATTGCCTTCCAGGTCCCCCACGGCGCCATCCACCGTTTGCCCGGAGAACGTGATGGAGGAAAGCGCGTAGTCCCCGTCCGAATTAAGAACGTTGCGTACACAGGTATTGTTGCTGGCCAGCAAGAGGGCAGCCACCGGCGTGCCAAGATGGGGGGTGGCGATGGTGATGAGCTTGTTAATGGGCCCGGCGCCAAACGTCGGGAACGTCGGATTGTTCAGAAAGAGGTTTGGCGGCAATAACATGGTGCGCGAAACGTCGCCGCCCATGCTGTGCGCGACGATGTCGGCCTTCACCGCGGCCACGTTCGCGCTCGTCCGGTAGTTGGCAATAAAATTGTTGATCTGCGCCAGCACCGACGGGGCGTTATAGGCAAACCCCAGGGAATTGGCCTCGATGCCCGAAGTCTTCGAGACCGAAGGCGTCGTGCTCGTGATGCTGGTGATGGCGTTGTTATAGGTGGCGTAGTTGATATCGAAAAGGGTCTCGGTAATCAGCGGCGTGAAGTTATCGAAACTCGCCGCGCTTCCCCATAAGCCGTGCACGAGCACCACGGGTGGCCTCGCCACCGTCACACTGGCCGTGCCCGTTACGGTGGGCGGCGGCGACGTTACCTGCAATGTCACGCTGCGCGTGGTCAACGTATAGTCCGACGAGGTGCGCGAGAAATTCACCGGCGCCAGATAAATCGCAAAAGCTTCATACCCCGAGGTAATCTGGACGGCGGTCACGACGAGGGAGCTGGCGGCGGAACTGGGGCTGCCTCCCAGCGCCAACAATCCGCCATCATTCGCAACCGAAGTGCTCGGAGCGTTTGCATCATTGATGACGGTTACGGTGAAACTCTGGCCCACGCTCTTAGCGGGAATGCGCAGGATGACCTGGGCCGTGCCATCGGCCGCCGCTCCCTTGACCACCCCCGTCGTGGCGCCGGCAATGGAGTTGACGGTCGTGGTAATCGACGTGCCGCTGATCAACCCCGCCACCACGGGGTCGATCAACTGGTATGTGGCAACCTGTCCTGTGGCCGCCACGGGAACGACCGTTGCGAGAATCAGCGCAAGAGCCAAGTGCTTTCCCATGGGTTCCCCCCTTTCAATTGTTGATTGTTGGTTTTCTGCCCGAAAGATCAAGATACACAAAGTTCCCGCAGAGCGCAAGTGGCAGTTGAATTCCTGGTAGAGTCCTAATTCCAGATGCAGCGTCGGGCTTGAGGCCGGCACTTAATTCGCCGAAAGCGAACACGTGGTGGCCGGCGCCGAAGATTGAGGACCCTTACCCGAGACCTCCACGATGCGGGTTGACTATCGGCCTTGGTGCTTGGGACTGAACACCGCCGGCAAGTCTGCGCCGCTATCGGGACTGGAAATAGCTGCCTCACCTTTCTCCAGCCATTGGCGCGCCACGCTGCGCACGGCCTCAAGATTATCGCCGCCCACCCCGATCAGGGAATAATAGACGCCGCGCTCCGACTCCTCGTCGTTCAGAGGGAAGAAGTCCATGCCATCGGGGGCGAAATGATTGGGATATTTCTGCAAGGATTCCGCATCCACCTGGTGACCCTGGCTGTTAAGCCACCCGATGGGCCAATGATCCCACGACCTTGAGACCCATCCGTACGCGCCAAAGCTGAATTCCTTAATATTCGTATAGTTGTGATTATAGCCCGAGGCATCACCAAAGACGCAGAATCCTGACCCATCGGATATCGGGTAGACAAAGACCACGCCGGAGGAAGACTGAAGGTCAGTCCACTTGCAGCCGGTGCGGCGGTGGGTGGCGTCGAAGAGCGTGTGGGGCCGGCGCTTCCAGTAGACGTCGTAGCGCTTGTCCGAGAAGACGTCCAGAACGGCCAGGGCATGGCTCTCGCCGGTGGCGGGAACCTTTTCCAGAACGTCGTACCACATTTTCCCCACCGGGCACAGGGCAATCAGCTCGATCGGTTCGCGAGCGTAGCCATGGTGCTGTCCGGGCTTCAAGGTTTCATAGGACTGACGCCGCAGGATCAAGCCATTCGGGTAGGCGAAAAAATCCTCCGTCCCCCGGAAAGCGGGCTCGCCTGACACGACATTCACGCCAAAGTACGTCCAGCGCACCCACACGCGCTTCGGCCCGGACTCTATCACATCGACGAAACTGTTCTTCTCCTGCCTGCCGTACTGGTTGAATAGTTCCGCCCAGCCGTCATTTCCTTCAAAGAACTGGTAGCTGACGCCCGCCCCTGAGGGCAGTTCAAACCAGGGGCAATAGCTGGCTTCATGGGAGAAGACGAAGCGGTAGGGGAAATCTCTCCAGAAAATAATGAAGGCTTTCTTGGGGTTCAAATCGGCGTGCGGAGGGCTGGGAAAATCACCTTGGTAATTTCCAAAAACATAGTCGGAGACTTCCACCACCGAAACTCCATCGGTCTTCATCCTGCCCAACTCCGTCATGGTCACGGGCCGGCGCTTGGAAAATACCGGGGAGACGGTTTCCTGAGCTATGAGCGGGCGATGGCTGCATGAAACCAGGAGAAAAAACATTGTGATCAAGAGGATCCTTTTCATGGATTATCCTTCGTTCGCATAAAGTGCTGCGCTAGCTTGCCAACTCCGCTTCCGCGCGCAGCTTCAGTGACTTCATATATCCAAAAGTATAAGCGACGGAAGCGCGCTGGCCGCCCACCATGTCGGGGAAGTGGTCGCCGATGACCACCCCGTCGAAGTTGACCTGCCGCAGGGCGTGCATCACCTTGTACATGTCCATATAGCCGCTGTCCACGAAGGTTTCAACGAAGTGGGGCAGGGGAGACTCGACGTTGCGAAAGTGAATTTTAAAGAGTTTTTTCCGTTCGCCAAAATACTTTATGGCTTCCGGGACGGTCTTGCCCATCAGCGTGCCGCCTTCCAGCCAGGTGCCCGCGCACAGGCACACGCCGATGTTCGGGCTATTGGCAATTTCGAGGGCGCGAACGTAACCCTGGAAATTGCCGAAGATGCAGCGCGGCACTCCCCCCAGCACCGGGACCGGCGGGTCGTCAGGATGGATTCCGATCCTGACCCCCTGCTCTTCCGCAACGGGCACGACCTGTTTGATGAAGTAGGTGTAGTTCTCCCAGATCTCGTCCTCGGAAAAAACCCGCCCATGGGTGAGAGGAAGATAGAATTCCTTTCCGTTCCAGTAGCCTTTGCAGGGTTTCGCGAGGTCGAACGCCCGCGCCGAGGCCCCGCCCCGGGTGGTCTCGCGGTCCGAACTCCAGATTCCATTCCCCATGTGAGCGTAGGTGGTGTAACGCAGCCCCACCTTTCCGAGCAGGCGGAGATAATTCTTGTATTCCTCGATTTTCTGGTCGCGCCCCGGGAGGTTCAGCGTGACCTCTTCCATGTTGTGCACGCTGAGATTGCCGATGTTCCAAACCTTGAGCCCCGCCGCCTCCACGTTGTGAATCAACCGTTGATAGTTTTCGAGGTTCGCGGTTTTGGCGTCCGTCCAGATGTTGACGTATTCTCCTCCCAACTCGCGAACGAATTGCAAGTCTTCGGGAGTGGGGTCAGAGCCCACCTGCACGGAAAGTTTGATCCCCGGGGCGTTCTCATAAATCTTTGCAGCGCCATGGATAGGTTCGGCAAACATCGCGGCCCCGGCGAGGCCCCCCGTAAGCGCGAGCTTGGCAAACCTTCTCCGCCCGGGGTTAAACCCGGTTTGATTTCTAAAAGGGTTGATAGGTTTTTCGCTGTGTTTCATAGGACGATCCCCCTTGGCGCCCTCCGCTTGTGCGGCCATGGCGCCGGTCCGGTTCCCCGAAGTTCAACTCTTCCACGCCCCTAGCAGACGGCGCACCACGACCAGTTCCCCCAAGTGATAAGCGTTGTGGTCAGCCACCAGAAGAGCTTCGCGAAGAATCGTCTGGCCATCTCCGTGCGGGATGGGCAGGTATAAGTCGGTGTGCGGATTGGCGACGAGTGCCTGCATCCGTTTAAGGTCGCGGCGGAATTGTTGGACGCTCTTCTTCCAGGCGGCATCGCTCGGGGGAGCGTCACCTTCAGGCCAGTATCCATCAGGCCAGGCCGGCGAAACGTGCTTCGGATTGACGCTGAACTCCACAATGTCCCACTGGGCGATCCGCAGATGTTCCAGCAAATGCCAGGCGGAGAAAGGAAGGTTGGGAGGCTTCACGGCGCGCAAACCGGGGGGGAGTCCGGTGATGGCATTCTCAAAGCTGACATGGGCTTCGCTGTCCAGCAGCTTGAGCAGGTGATCGCGCAGAGCGTGGTCGCCCCGCGCACCCTTTGTTTTCTTCCCTGATCCCGAAGACTTCTTTTTGATATTCATATAATTCGAGCCTCCCATGATTAATTTGCACTGCGGCGGCCGCAGCCTTTATTGAATCCTATCACGAGCCGCACCAGAACGGAGGGCTCGCGCAGAGGGTGGGTTCTTAGCGCGTTTGATTCGCCGCCAACCGGTTCGGCATGACCGATTGGGCTTGGTAATGACGGCGCCCTCCCGGCCACTCGCGGGCGCACGCGGATTTTGCGTTCCTGTTCGGCTTTTCACTTCGCGTTCGTGGCGAGAACCATCTTTGCAGGGTTCGAATTTGGGAAGATCCGCGGCACCCGTCGTCCAAATTCGCTATGGGCACAGGGCGGCGTCACATAAATCCCCCAGATGACTCGTTCGATGCGATGCTAGGCACTGTGGCACTGCCCCGCGAATTGCACGCGCCTTTCGAAGCGTGATATTCTTCAGCCCTTGCCGGGTGCGTAAGAGCGGGGTGATGGCTCGCTTTCATTCAGCTTTCGACAACCCAACAGGGCCTATTGATGCCGAATCCCATGTCCAGTACGTCGCGCCGCTTCCCAGGAAAGATGATCGGCGCCGTGATGTTGACGATCCTTCTGCCGGGCCTTTGGTCTGCCCGGGCACAAACGGCGGCCCCCGGACATGCCTTCGAGCCCTGCGTGCACACCGCGCAAATCCTCGAGCTTGCCCAGTACCTTGCCGCAACGAACGGCGCCCCTGACGCGTACGCCCGCGTCGTCAGAGCAGCTTTTGATAGTCCGCCCGGTGATGCCTCAATTATGAAGGCATTTGAGGAGAACCGCTCCTTTGTTTACGCCGTGGCCGGGATGCAATCGGAAGAGGGCGCATCTTCCGAGGGGCGGCCGGCGGCAACCCTTTGGGTTCGCCGTTTGATCGTCTTGAACCCATCCACCTTCATTATCGATGATGATTTCCCCGCGTCACTTTCGCCGGGGGGATCTGAAGCGTGCCTCGATTCCCAAACTGCGCCAAAAGTCTACGGCAGCGTGGCGCACATCAGCGCAGCCTCGGGTGAGATTACCTCGGAAATTCTGTTTCCTATGAAGGTGAACTATCTTGCCAAGCGAACCGGCGATGGACAAGAATCGGAAAGGTATTTCCTGGAAACTACGGTGAACGGCCCCAGGGCTCGAATCCTGCAAATCTTACAGATCGGCAAGGGGGCTAGCGCCGGCAAGCCGATCCAATCTGCATTAATCACGGCCACAGGCGATTGGAAATTGAACGTAACCGCAGACGGCCGGGTTTTTCGGCTCACCCTGCCTTCCCCCACCCAGGGCGCAGGCGAAATCAGCATCGCTACTTTAGAGGGCAGGGCGCTGCTCAGCAGTCGCCCCTTCCCATCGGGAATCCTGCCCCACGGGCCGGAGGGAAATCGCCTGCTGGAGCTTTGGGATTCGGATTATCAGCGTCCAGCCCCGGCGCTTTGGGACATCGGCCGGCCCGCCGATGAACTTCAGAAAGTGGTGGGGGGAGGCAAGGTGGCCCGCTGCCGGGTCGTGGACATGTGCTGCGGTTCGGGTACCGACGCCATCTATCTTGCCGGCAAAGGATTTGACGTCACCGCCATTGACGTGGCGCCTACGGCGATTGCCCAGGCCCAGGTGAAAGGGAGTAAAGCCGGAGTCAGCGTGAACTGGGTGCTGGCGGATATTCTTGCCCCTCCCGATTTGCAACCCTTCGATTTTATTTATGACCGCGGCTGTTACCACGTCGTGCGCGATCAGAACTTGACGGCCTACCTGGAGACCGTCCGGCGCTTCTCCCATCCCGGAACCAAATTTCTTCTCCTCGCGGCACGGCGTGATGAAGATGAACAAGGACCGGAGGGAGCTTCCGGCGTCACCGAAGAGGAGCTGCGCTTTGATTTTCTCTCCCTCTTCGACGTCGAATGGCTGCGGAAAATCAGGCTGGAAAGCAACCAGCCGGGAATTGGACCTCCCGGTTGGTCGGCTTTCCTGATCAGGAACAAGGCTCCTTAAGCTCAAGAGGGTAGCCACGGTGTCGCCGCGGCGACCAGTTCTGACCGTGGGTCCTTCCCTAGGTTCCTCCTTGAACGTGGACGGTCAGGGTGCTAAGTTGCGCAGCCGTCCGACGTCCAACTCCCGCCGGGGTATCGCGTAAGAGAAAGGCCCACGGTCAGGAGAGCGCTGACCGCGGCTACCCGCATATGGCCCAAGCTCCTCGCTCCCGCCATAAAGAATCGCTCATGCAGTTCATATCTTCCGTCAATGTCACCTTTGAATGTCGGAAGGGGAGCACGAGCTCAATGGAGGCGCGAACGATTCGAGGTTGGAATGAGTATCCTGGTTCAATGGGCTCCAACACTACTTGGTGATTCAGTCCCCAGGGCTTCTGCCGGCATTCGCCCCGGTGCGGTTCATTCTTCACGCCAAATCACGCAGAACCGCGAAAGCTCATTTGCGTGATCAAAAGAGGTGTTAGAATCCATCTTGGTTGGGGTGCGCCATCTGGTCTTTGCGATGTGGCGCAATGAGGCAAATGATCGAAAAGAACTTCGACATTTCATTTACTGCCGACCTCGCTCTCCGGGAGAAGCAGATTCAGCAGAACTATCGCCCTGTCATTGCCGTGCATAAGTGGTTCGCACGGCGGCCGGGGACACTGTTCCGTTCTTTACTGCTGTCGGAGTTTAATGGCGGGGAACAGCGTGAGGCGTTCTATCAGTCTCACAATCTTGCCGGTAAGCGGGTTGCGGATCCTTTCATGGGCGGCGGTACGCCGCTTCTTGAAGCCAATAGGCTTGGTTGTAAAGTGCTTGGGTACGACATAAACCCCATGGCCCACTGGATCGTTCGGGAAGAAATCGAAAGCATTGATCTCACGGAGTATAGGAAGGCAGCGGAAGCAGTTTTGGAAGAGCTCGAGGCAAAGTTAGGTCATTTATATCGAACTCAATGCCTTCTCTGCGGTTCTACGGCTGCCCCCGTGAAGTACTTCTTGTGGGTGAAGACCCAGACCTGCACCAAGTGTGGTCACGACGTTGACCTGTTTCCAGGCTATCTCCTCGCCGAAGACCGCAGACACCCCAAGAACGTGATCGCATGCGCGAGCTGCGGAGGACTCTCCGAGTGCTCCGATCGGCGTGCACCGGGTTCATGTAGTTCTTGTGGGGCGCCACTTTCGATCGCCGGCCCCGCGAAAAGAGGCGCGTGCAAGTGCCCCAATTGCGCCCATAGGGTTACGTACCCCGACAACCGGCTAGGTCCTCCACGCCATCGGATGTTCGCAATCGAGTACTGCTGCTTCAAATGCAAGAGCAAGCATCTGGGAAGATTTTTCAAAAAGCCTGATGAAAACGACCTTGCGAAATTCGCCGAGGCGGAGGCCGCGAAACAGCGAATAAGGCCCATGTTTGTTCCCTCAGAAGCAATCCCTGCTGGTGATGAAACAGACCGCCTCCATCGTTGGGGTTACCGGCACTACTCAGAGATGTTCAATTCCCGCCAATTGGCGGGGCTGGAATTCATTTGCGGGCTCATTGCCCCGCAGCACTCCGAACGAATCCGCCACGCATTGGCCACCAACCTTTCGGACTTGTTGCGATATCAAAACATGCTCTGTCGATATGACACCATGGCGCTGAAGTCGCTTGATATTTTTTCAGTTCATGGATTCCCGGTGGGCCTGGTGGAGTGCGAATCAAACCTATTGGGCATCATCGACAAGGCCAAGGGAACGAATGTTGGGAGCGGAGGATGGTCGAATATCGTCGAAAAGTATGTCAGGGCGAAGGCTTACTGTGATCATCCCTTCGAGATCCGTCACTATCGGGGATCCAAGACAAGGGTCCCGATTCACGGCGAATGGATTGGCAGCAGTAAGCCTGGGACATCTGCATGTACATCAAGAGAGATTGACTTGCGTTGCGGGGATGCCGCCGGCGCGGAGCTGTCCCCTGGGAGTCTCGACGCAGTTTTTACCGATCCTCCTTATTTTGGCAACGTCCAATATGCCGAACTCATGGATTTCTGCTATGTCTGGTTGCGCCGGATCATAAATGATAACGGCTTCTTTGGTGAAGCCTCAACGAGAAACACCGGGGAATTAACCGGTAACATCAATATGAGCCGAGGTTTGGAGCACTTTGCGGCGGGCCTGTCGGCGGTATTCCAAAAGATGGCCGTCGCGCTCAAACCCGGGGCGCCTTTGGCGTTCACCTATCACCACAACAAAATGGATGCCTATTATCCCATTGCCGCAGCCATCCTTGATGCGGGGCTCACCTGTTCCGCCTCGCTGCCATGTCCAGGTGAAATGGGAGCGTCAATACATATCAGCGGAACCGACTCTTCCATCATTGACACCGTTTTTGTATGTAGGTCTAAAGGTGTGACCGAACGGCACCTGTTAGCTGATGATCCCGATTCAGTGGCCGTCCTTGTTAGCGACGACGCGAAAAGGCTCCGGGACGGAGGTGTCGCCGTTGGCGTTGGCGACATCAAGTGCATTACACGTGGCCACCTTATAAGGCTCGCTATCTGGCATCTTCATCGGAGCTGGGATAAAAGCACTCCCACGGTGGCCAAGCTGTCTGCCATTTCGGAGCAGATCGAAAAAATGGGCGGACAGTCAGTAATTGAGAGGTCGATTTTGGGATTGCCGGCCGCGAGTATGGCAGTTGCCACTGCTGAATTCAATTTTCCACACGAAGATTAATGCTCAAACAACCTTTCGAAGTTCCATTTTCCGAAGTGCAGGCGGACCCAAATCCTTTCATCAATGCGGTCTTCGCAAGTCTTGCCTCAGAATTCTGGGTTATGCCAAAAGGAAAAGGCTTTGTCGATTACCCCACTTTTGATCGCGGGTACGAAAAGCTCAAACAGGCAACCAGCGGGTTTAGAGAAATAGCGCAAGAGGGCATCCTCCGTGCAGTGATCGAATCTCCGATTTCCTTTGTTGTCCTGCGCTCAATGCTTGGGTTCACACCTCCGGAGTGGGCGTACATTGCCGGGCAGCGGAAGGGGATCGAAATTCCCCAGGGGTTTGCTCGTAACCTTGACCGGAAGATACGCCTTCAGCCATCAGAACCGGTGGAGGCGAGGAAAGTGAAATTGGACAGAATTAATGCCATGATTGGTACGGCCTGCGATCTGTTAAGGGAGAGTGTTCCGAGCGTCAGCTCGGATAAAATTCATCGACTCGATAAGTGCGATACGGCGTTCGGGCAAACCAGCGTGCAATCAGCGGCAGACCTCGGGGTCCCTTATCCAATGTTACTGTACGAGCGGTTTCTTGGGAGACCCTTTGAAGGGCACCGTGACTCGGTTAGTGAACTCGTAGGTGATCCTTTAGAGTCAGGAATAGAGGACGCTCTATCCGCTGCTGGCGTCAGCTACAAGAAAACGAAACGCGCTGAAGTTGTTCCTGGATTTGAGCAGACCCCGGATTTCATAGTTCCGAACCAATTCAACCCGAAGGTAGTTATCGAGGCTAAATTTACCGAAGACGATGGAACGGCCCGGGATAAGGTCACGCGGATAGAAAACCTCGTAACCCTCAGCTTGAAGGACCAACCGGTACGGAAGCCCAAGTACGAGGTAATAGCGTGTGTTGCGGGGCGTGGTTTTGGTGTGCGGCGGAGCGATATGAAAAAGCTGATTCTCTCCACCAAAGGAAAAGTATTTACACCAAAAACTCTTGCTCACCTCGTGGACAACTCTGGGCTAAGCTTGTTTCGCACAAAGTAGCGAGTGCGGCGCAAGTCCTCATCAGAACGGCTGGCTGTGAGGTAAATCAACCTGCAACCACCTGGATATGTAATCGCCAAATCGTGCATCTGGTCCGCGGTTTGATCGTGGAGGCTTCGGTTGGGGGGACGCGACGATCGGAAAATGGAGAAACTCCAGTCCCGCGAGCAAGCTCGCGGGGAGGAAAGCGGCAGCGAGCTGGCGCACTCCAAAGCCGCGCACCTTGCCCCCTTGTTGGTCGATGTTGCCATATAAGCTCTTAAGCCCTGTAATGGCATCTTAATAGAAAGAGGATGAAATCATAATGCGAAAAACAGCTAGAAGGAATTTCTTAAAAGGGTTGGCTGCCGTGGTTCCGGCCACCGCAGCGCTCTCCGGCTATCAGGCCATGGCTGCCCCCCTCCTTAAAAAGGTCAAAATCACGGACGTGAAAACCATGTTCGTCCAGGCCCACACCCAAACCACCCTGGTGAGAGTCGATACTGACTGCGGCGTCTCAGGAATCGGGGAGGCTTATTGGGGTTATGGCGTTGAGAATGTGATTAAGGGATACCTGCGCGATATCGTCATGGGGCAGGATCCTCTCGACATCGAACCGCTTTTCACCAAAATGCTGCGCAGGACGGGCGGTGCCGGCTCCCAGGCCGGGGTGACGGTGACTGCCGCGAGCGGCGTGGAGATTGCCCTTTGGGACCTGGCGGGGAAACTGCTTGGGGTGCCCGTGTGCAAACTGCTGGGCGGCCAGTATCGGGACGGGGTGCGAGCCTACTGGACTACCGACCCCCACAACCGGCTCGATCCGGCTTCCTGCCGCGAGTTTGCGGCCATGCTCAAAAGCCACCCCTTTGGCATCACGGCGGTCAAGGTGGATGCGGATGACTATCCTGAAAGGTTTGACCCCCAGGCGCGCGAACCCGGACACGACTTTGTCACCGGCCATCTGACGGCCACGGACCTTTCCCGGATCGGGCGGGGCTTTGAAATGTTGCGCGTGGCGGTGGGGGATGACATCGACATCGCCGTGCACTGCCACTGGGAGTTCGATTGGATCGATGCGCTGCAACTGGCGCGGGTCGTGGCGCCCGTCAATCCCATGTGGCTGGAAGACCCCATGCCCCCGTTTTATTCGGAGTCCTGGAGCAAACTGACCGCGGAATCGCCGGTCCCCATCCTGACCGGAGAGAATCTCTACCTGAACCGCGGGTTCATGCCCTTCATTCTGAATTCAGGATGCCACTTGGTGCAGCCCGATATTCCCAAGGCCGGCGGCCTGCTGCAAGCAAAGAAAATTGCCGATTTGGCTGAGCTTTTTGACATGCCCATGTGCGCCCACATAGCGTCAACTCCTGTGGGCGCAATAGCTTCCGCACATTGCGCGGCGTCCATCCGGGACTTTCGCGCCCAGGAATTCTCGCCCGGCCGCATGCTTCCGGAAGATTGGGAGAAATTCGTCATCTACGAGGGCGGCGTCATTCGGGGCGGAAAATACAGAATTTTGGATAAGCCGGGCCTGGGACTGGAAATCAACGAAGATTTTGTCCGCAAACGCCTGATGCCCGGCGAGATATGGTGGGGATGAGCGGCGGGCTCGGCACACCGGGCATCGCACCGGGCTGGTCTGAAGATTGCGCGTCAAGTGGGACAAAATGTCGTACTTGGAGGCGTCTGCCCCCCCCTTCTCATTGTCATTCATCTCCCAACAACTGCGAGGTCATCTTTAGAGTTGTTCGTATTCCTACTGTAGCGGCATATCTCGGAATATCCACAATGGGGGGGGCGGCTACCGGGGAAGTGTGGCTTCACCCAAAATTTCAAATTCCGCCTCGGCGCCCCTTACCCCTTCGCCGGGTTGGGTGCTGCCCACAAGAATCTTGTAGCTACCGGGCAACACCGCGTGTTCGCCCTCTTCCGTCACCATGCTCAGGTCGCGAGCCGTGAGCGTAAAAATCACGTGCCGGGTTTGGCCCGCCTCCAGGTGAAAACGCTCGAACCCCCGCAGCGCGCGAATCAGGTGGGCGGGCGCATCGGCATTCTTCGAGAGGTAAAGTTCTGCCACCTCGTCCCCTGCCCACTCGCCCGTGTTGCGGACGTCCACCTCAAGCTTGAGCGTATCCCCCGCCTTTATCTCAGCGGATGAGAGCTTGAGGCCGTTGTAAACGAACTTCGTGTAACTCAAGCCGTAGCCAAATCCGTAAAGAGGATTGCCCGCGAAATACCGGTAAGTGCGCCCCGCCATGGAATAATCCAGGAACGGCGGAACTTGATCGATGGAGGCATAGAAAGTAACGGGCAGTCTGCCGCCGGGATTGTTGATGCCCGCAAGCGTTTCGGCAATGGCGGCGCCGCCCTCCTCTCCCGGATACCAGGCGTCGAGAATGGCGTTGGCATTCTCCTGCGCCCAATTCACGGCCACCGCGCTGCCGTTCAGAAGGACGACCACCAGCGGTTTACCGGTTGCCGCCAGCGCCTCCAACAAATCCTGTTGTACGCGCGGCAAGGCGACATCCGTGCGATCGCCGCCGCTGAACCCTTCCACGTGCAACCCCGCATTCTCCTCGCCCTCCAGGTCCGGCGAGAGGCCGATGAAGGCCACCACCACGTCAGCGCGCTCGGCCAAATTCACGGCCTCCTGGCGCAGCACTTCCACGGGAGGTTTCCAGGCCAGCGTCAAGCCCGCGGCAAATACCGGTCCCACGTGCGTGTATTCCACGCTGAAGTTGTGCGGCGGCTGGCCGTCGAAGTGGGCCGTAAACCCCGGGAATTCCTTATCGCGGTTGTGTTGTGAGCCGCTCGACACCAGCTTGCCGTCCAGGTAGACCTTGAGCGATTGCTCGCTGATGCAGGGCCAGCAAAAGGGTTGCTGAAATGCGAAGGAGTAATCACCCGGCCCCGGTGGGATCAGATTGCCGGTCCAGCGCACCGCGAAGGCTTGCTTGGGAATTCCCGGAGCGGGCGAAGCGGCGCTCCAATCAAACTGAATTGACGGATCAACCCGCACCAGCGCGGGTTTTCCGGAGAAGTTGGCTTTGGAAAAATACTCGGCCTTGAGGCCCACTTCCCTCGAACTGCCCGAGGTTTGAAAGACGGTGCGCGGCACCGGGAGCGGCAGCTCGGTCACAAAGGGCGAACCCTGCGCGTAGAGCACCTCGGCTTTCCCCGCAAACTGCTTGCGCAAACCGTCGAGGGGCAATACCGGGCGCGGCGGCGTTCCATTGTAATTTCCCTCGAGCGACACGAGCGACTCCGCGTTGGGGCCGATCACGGCGATTGTTTTCACCGCAGGACCGAGCGGCAGAATGCCGTTCTGATTTTTCAAAAGCACCATGGACTCACGCGCCGCCTGAAGCGCCAGCCGGCGATGTTCCGGTGAATCAATCTGGGAAGTGGGAATGTTGGCGAAAGGGCCGGTTCCCGGCGGATCGAACATGCCCAGGCGAAATCGCGCGGTGAAGAGGCGCTCGAGTGATGCATCGAGCTCGCTCTCTTTAATCAGGCCGTCCTTGACCGCCTGCTCGAGAGTCTCGAACTCCTGGCCGCAGGTATTATCCGTTCCCGCCCGGACGGCGGCGACCGATGCGTGCTCAATGTCAGGGGCGAATTTATGCCCGGCGACAATGTCTTCCACCGCTCCACAGTCAGAGACGATATAGCCCTGGAATTTCCAGTCTTTGCGCAGGGTCGTGGTCAGCAGGTAAGTGTTAGCGGAGGCGGGCTCGCCATCGACCGAGTTGTAGGCGCCCATGATGGACTCGGCGTGCCCCTCCACCACGGTCTCGCGAAAAGCGGGAAGATAAGTGTCCTCCAGATCGTGCGCCGAGGGCTTGGCGTCAAAACCGTGCCTCGCCATCTCCGGACCGCTGTGCACGGCATAGTGTTTGGGTGTGGCAATCGCTTCGAAGTAACGAGGGTCGTCGCCCTGCACTCCCTTGACGAAAGCCGTTCCCATCTTTCCCGTCAGGAAGGGATCCTCGCCGTAGGTCTCCTGGCCGCGCCCCCAGCGGGGATCGCGAAAGATGTTGATGTTGGGCGACCAATAGGTGAGTCCGAAATAGTTGTAGTGATTGTCCTCACGCTGCGCCTGATAGTAGGTGGCCCGGCCCTCGACCGAAATCACCCGGCCTTCGCTGTGGACAAGAATGGGATCCCAGGTGGCGGCCATGCCGATGGCTTGCGGAAACACCGTGGCGTATCCCGCGCGTCCCACGCCGTGCAGGGCTTCGCTCCACCAGTCGTAGGAGGGAATGCCCAGGCGGGGGATGGCCGGCGCGGTGTGCTGCATCTGCCGGACCTTCTCGTCGAGGGTCATGCGGGAGATCAGGTCTTTCACCCGCTGCTCGATGGGCAGCGATGTGTTTTTATATGCCGGCGTAGATCCTTCCGTCCTGGCTTGGGCGTAGAGCGTCTTTATAACGGCGCCCGCCATCCCTGCGACGATCAGACTGGCAAGAAAAGGCTTCAGCATGATTCCGAATTTGGTCCTGCGCACGTCTTCCTCCTGGCTCTTTCTGAGTTTAACTTTGGTTTGGCAGGGATGATGTTCAATCCCGTCCTGCCGAACGGCCCTTATCTGGGTGCAACCGTTCCTCTTTGTCATTAAGGCATTCGAGTATACGCTGGGAAGCGGAGTGCCTGCGAGAATTTTGCTGACATCAAGCTGCACGGTTCCCTGTTGAATCAGCGCAGGCGCGTGTGGTAGGGTTCGAGAAACCACATCGCATCCATGATGTTGGCTCTTTGGTCCAACACCGGGAGGGTCTTGCCATGAGAACATTCCTCAAAGTTGCTGCGTGCCTCATTCTGGGTGCCGGCCTTGCCTTCGCACAGCAACCAACATTCCACGATCAATTGCTCGATCACCTGACCGGAAACTGGGTGCTTCAGGGGACCATTATGGGCAAAGAAAACACGCACGATCTTGCCGCGGAGTGGGTGCTGGGCCACCAATACTTGCGCATTCACGAAGTCTCGCGCGAGAAGGACACCCAGGGCCAGCCCGCCTACGAGGCGATGGTCTTTGTGGGTTGGGACCAACCCGGCGGCGAATATGTTTGCGCGTGGCTTGATACGTACGGAGGCATGGGCGCCTCAACCATCGGCCGCGCCAAGCGTGACGGCAACGAGATGCATTTCATCTTCAAAGACAAAGACAGCGTCTTTCACACCCGGTTCATCTATCACCCGGAAGACAAAAGCTGGGAGTGGCGGATGGATTCAGAAGAGAAGGGAGTGCTGAAACCGTTCCTGCGAGCGAGGCTGACGCGCAAGTAGTAACGACTGGATCACGGTGTTTCTGTGCTGATCCGCGATCCAGTTTTAAGAGGTAGATTGAACCTGCATCCCGAATTCCGGATTCAAGCTCGGTGAGCAGACTGGAACCCCGAATTCGGATTACGCCAGCGCCTTATCCACCACATTTCCGGAGACGTCAGTGAGGCGGAAGTAGCGCCCCTGGAATTTGTATGTCAGCTTGGTGTGGTCGATGCCCAGGCAGTGCAGGATGGTGGCCTGGATATCGTGAATGTGCACCGGGTCTTCCAGAATGTTGTAGCAGTAGTCGTCGGTCTTGCCGAGAACGAGGCCGGGCTTGGTGCCGCCGCCGGCCATCCACATGGTGAAGCAGCGCGGATGGTGGTCGCGGCCGTAGTTGGTGTCGGTCAGCTTGCCCTGGCAGTAAACCGTGCGTCCGAATTCCCCGCCCCAGATCACCAGCGTGTCATCCAGCATGCCGCGTTGCTTCAGATCGAGCACCAGAGCCGCGGAAGCCTGGTCCACGCCCTTGCACTGAAGGGCCAGGTCGCGCGGCAGGTCCGTATGCTGATCCCAACCGCGATGGTAAAGCTGCACAAAGCGCACGCCGCGCTCCGACAGGCGCCGCGCCAGCAGGCAGTTGGCGGCATAGGTCCCGGGCTTGCGTGAATCCGGCCCGTACAATTCAAAGGTGGAAGCCGGCTCCTTAGAAAGGTCCATGAGGTCGGGAACCGAGGTTTGCATACGATAGGCCATTTCGTATTGGGACACGCGCGTTTCAATTTCCGGGTCGCCGTACTTTTCCACCAGCAGGCGGTTGAGCTTGGCAATGCCGTCGAGCATGCGACGTCGCGTCGCGGGGGTGATCCCCGGCGGGTTGGAGAGATAGAGCACGGGGTCGCCCCCCGCATGAAACTTGACTCCCTGGTATTTGGAAGGCAGAAAGCCATTGCCCCAGAGGCGCGAAAACAGCGGCTGATCGGGATTGAGCGCGTTCGCCTGCGAAATCATGACCACGAAGGCCGGCAGGTTCTGGTTTTCGCTACCCAAACCATAGCTGACCCACGACCCCATGCTGGGGCGGCCCGGCTGCTGGAAGCCCGTTTGAATAAAGGTAATCGCCGGGTCGTGATTAATCGCATCCGTGTAAACCGTCCGCATGAGGGTGATATCGTCCACAATCTTGTGGTGATACGGCAGCAGGTCACTGAGCATCACGCCGGATTTCCCCGCCGGGGAGAAGTTGAAGATGGAAGGCGCCACGGGCAGGGTGGACTGGCCGGAGGTCATGCCGGTGATGCGCTGGCCCTTGCGGACCGAGTCCGGCAGGTCAGTGCCCTTCATTTTGACGAGTGTCGGCTTGTAGTCAAACAGGTCAATCTGCGAGGGAGCGCCGGACTGGTGCAGGAAGATGACCCGCTTGGCTTTGGGCGCGAAATTGGGAAAGCCCAGCAATCCCCCCGTCTTGGGATCAAAGCCGTCGGGGGAGGCAAAGCCATCGCGGGAGAGCAGCGAGGCCAGCGCCGGGATGCCCAGGGCAATGCCCGCCGTGCTGCGCCGGAAGAAATGCCGCCGCGTCATGCGCAGGGCAAGGTCTTTGGCGGTAGTATTTTTGGGGTCCATCATGGGTCACATCCAATCGATAGCTGACAGCCGACAGCTCACAGCTTACAGTCCCTTACAGACGTCAACGATATTCGTTCGTGATCGTACCATTTCGAGAGCTGACAGCTTACAGCTCACAGCCAACAGTCACTGTCCGCTGTTAGCTGTCGGCTGTAAGCTTCACTCCTTGGTAATCGTCTCATCGAGATTCAGGATGATGCTGGCCACGGTAGTCCAGGCGGCCAGTTCATTCGGGTTGAGCCGGGGGTCGCTTCGGGAGGCGCCCACGGCCAGCAATTCCTTTGCCTCATCGCCGTGCTCGCGGTAATCGGCCAGGGCTTCCTGCGCCTGCTCGAGCAAAACGGCGCGTTCCTGGGCATCCGGAAGGCGTCCTGTCGCCAGGCGGAAAGCGAAGTTGATTCGCGCCGTGGGAGTCTTCCCGCCCTGGGTCATCATGCGCGCGGCGAGAAATCGCGAGGCTTCCACATAAGTCGGATCGTTCAAAAGCACCAGCGACTGGAGCGGGGTATTGGTGACCGAGCGGCGCGCCGTGCACTTTTCGCGGTCCGGCGCGTCGAAGGTGACCAGCGCCGGGGGCGGCACCGTGCGTTTCCAAACGGTGTACATGCTACGCCGGTAGAGGTCTTTGCCAGTGGATTCCTCGTAGACCTGCCCGGTGAATCCCTGGCCAAACGCCATCTCCTCCCACAACCCTTTGGGCTGATAGGGGGAAACGCTGGGTCCGCCGATGCGGTTGTCGAGCAGGCCGCTCACCGCCAGGGCGTTGTCGCGGATCAACTCGGCGGGCAGGCGGAACCGTGGGCCGCGGGCCAGCAGGCGGTTCTCCGGGTCGCGCTCGGCGAGTTCCGGCGTAATGCGCGACGATTGCCGGTAGGTGGCCGAGGTCACGATGAGCCGCTGCATGGCCTTGACGTTCCAACCTGTGCGCACGAACTCCGTGGCCAGCCAATCGAGCAGAAGGGGATTACTGGGCGGCTCACCCTGCGAGCCAAAGTCCTCCGAAGTCTTGACAATGCCAATCCCGAAATATTCCTGCCAGAAATGGTTTACCGCCACACGCGCCGCGAGCGGATTGCCAGGACTCACGATCCATTCGGCGAGGCCCAGCCGGTTCATGGGCAGGCCCGGGGCCATGGGGGGAAGAAAGGCGGGCACGTTCGCGGTGACTTTGTCCTTGGGGGCGTCGTATTGGCCGCGGCCCAGCACAAAGGTCTCGCGCGGCTTCTTCATCTCGGCCATGATCATGACCGTGGGAATGGCCTCATCCAGCTTGGCTTTTTCCTCTTGCAGATCGATCAAATTCAAGTAAAGCTGGCGCTCTTTTTCGGGCGAGGCGTATTCCAGGAAGTACTCGCTCAACTTGGCCTGACGGCTCTTTTCCAGGGCCTTGGCGGTTTCTTCTTTGGTTTTGGCTGAATCTTCCATGCCGATCTGGACATCGTCGTCCTTGGGGGGCTGGAGGGTGGCAATCTCGCTGTCGGGGCGCCCGCCCAGCGCCTGCAGCAGCGAACGGGCGGGCAGGCGAACGGCCAGGTCTTCCACTTCGTTGGCACTCAACGTGCGATTGTAGATGCGCAGGTCGTCCATGGCGCCTTCGAAGGCCGTTCCCAGGGACTTATCGCCGACTTGCAGCAGGGCGGTGGTGCGAAAACTACCGCGCAGGTGATCCTTGAGTACTTCCGTTTCCACCTGCTTGCCGCTCACGAAGAACTTGATGCCGGAAGCTTTTCCGGAGCCGTCATATTCCACCGCAATCTGGTGCAGCCCCGTGACCGGCACCGAACTCAGCTTGCTGACGGGCACCGGTTCCTTGGTTTGAACTTCGAGGGCGTCGTCGGGCCAGTGGTTGGCCAGGCGCACCACAATGCGCGCTACCCGCAAGCTGTAGCCGTTGGCCTCAGGCTTGGTATCGAAAAGTTCCCACCCCTGCCAGTGCTCGCCGCCAGCGTGCTTCAGCAGGATTTTGACGGAACGCTGGCCGGAGGGCCTCATCCACATGCTCACGGAAAAGGGCTGGCTGCGATCGAAATCGCCGGTGTCGCCGAAAGCCACCTGAGTTTCAGGGCTGAACTCGCCGTCCCTGCCGACCGCACCATCGTCGTCAAAAACCACTTCGCCGCGCACTGCCTTGGCGTCATGGTGGAATCCCGAGGCGTCCGTAAGGTCGCCATCAAACGGGTAATAGGCTGAGAGGCCCTGGCGACTCGGTTCGGGCAGGGAAGCAAGCGCCGTCTTCTGCCAGTCGTTGCGCTGGGCGAGAAGATCCTTTTCCGGCAGGGCTACCCGGGTGCTCGCGATCTGGGCATTGAGCGTATCCAGCCGCTCCTGCTGATCATGCGAGGGCATGGGCAGAACCGGCACGGCGTTCCCGGTAAATCCATCCAGGCCTCGCTCCGGAACCGTGTTGAAGAAAGCGAAGAAGCGGTAGAAATCCTTCTGCTTAATGGGATCGTATTTGTGATCGTGGCAGCGCGCGCACCCCATGGTGAGTCCCAGGAAGGCGGTGGACGTGGTGCTGACGCGGTCAACAATGTACTCCACGTGGTACTCCTCGGGAATGGCGCCGCCCTCGAGCGTGATCATGTGGTTGCGGTTAAAGCCCGAGGCGATCTTCTGGTCCATCGTCGCATTGGGCAGTAAATCCCCGGCGAGCTGGTCGATGGTGAACTGATCGTAGGGCAGATTCTGATTGAAGGATTTGATGACCCAATCGCGCCACGCCCACATGTCGCGCATCGAGTCAATGTGGTAGCCGTGCGTGTCCGCGTACCGCGCCAGATCAAGCCAGGGCATGGCCATGCGCTCGCCGTAGTGGGGGGAATCGAGGAGCTGGTCCACGCGCTTTTCGTAGGCGTCGGGGGAGCGGTCGGCAATAAAGGCGTCAATTTCCGCCAGGGTTGGAGGCAGGCCCGTAAGGTCAAAGTAAACCCGGCGCAAAAGCGTGGCGCGGTCCGCTTCCGGAGAAGGCCCGAGCCCTTCCGATTCGAGGCGCGCCAGAACAAAGTTGTCAATGGGATTGCGCGGCCACGCCTTGCCCTTCACTTCCGGGACAGTGGGACGTTTGGGTGGGACAAAGGACCAGAGGGTATCCCATTTTGCTCCCTGGTCAATCCACTGCTTGAACAGCTCAATCTGCGCCGGCGTCAGCGACCGCCCGGAATAAGTGGGCGGCATCAGCATGGACTCATCCTTGCTGCTGATCTTTTGATAGAGCTTGCTCTCGGCGGCGTTGCCGGGAACGATGATGCGATAGCCCCCGCGGTCGGTGAACAAGCCTTCCGTGTCGTCCAGACGCAAGTTCGCCATGCGTTGCTTCTCATCCGGGCCGTGACACTTGAAGCAGGTGTCCGACAGGATGGGACGAATGTCGCGGTTAAAATCCACCGGCTTTACGCCCGCTTGTGGCGGGGTCACCGAAGGAGTTCTGGTAGTGTTGAACAACCAGACCAAAGAGGCAAAGATACCAAGAGTAAGAAGCAGCCGAGTTCGCAAGCTGATTTCCCCCAAAAACCTGTTTAGAACTTACGCCCTAAGGTGATTTAACTATACCGAAAAGGGGCGGGCAAATCTACCTTAACTTTGCCCCGGCAGGGATTCGTGAAAGTCGGGGGGATTAGCCAGCCCCTCCCGGGCCGGGGAGTTGAAAAAGCCCCTCACCCGCCGGGCGATTCCGGGAGCGAAATTCCTGTTGTCTCGCTGCTCGACTCGGGTGCATAATTCGGCCATGAACAAGCCATCACTCGTCACGCCGCTACGAATTTCTCTTATGGTGTGCCTCTTCTTAGGCTCGGTGGGCTGGTGCCGGGGCGCCCGTAAGGATTTTCAGACCGGCACGCTGGTGGATATCACTGCTGACCAACAGGTCAAAAAAGGCAATAGCACGGAGTATGCGATCTACCAGGTGCAGATCGGGGATCTGGTGTACTTCGGCCGGGGGGAAAAACAGCAGAAGCATCCCGGCGATGCTGGACAAGGCCTGATCGTTGGCGACCCCGTGCAGGCCGCCATCGACGGAAAAGATATGATTCTCCAGCGCCCCGACGGCAAGGAGATCAAAACCCAGATCGTCAAGCGCCAAAGGGCCGTCCCCAAGCCGTAAGCGATGGGTTCGCTTTCCGCCGCGGCGAATCGAAAGCACCAAAAAGTCCCCGCAGGACCGTTTGGTGTCTGCTTGACCGGTCTTTTCTTCCTTCCATCTCCAGTCTTCTGAAATCTGTTAACTTGCGGCCGACTTCTCGCGCGTCCGTCATTCGCCAGCCCTGAGTAATGCTAAGATTCCCGTTCAAATGAGCCTATAATCGTGTATTATCCCCCTGTGATAACCCGGCTATACGTTCATAATTTTCGATGCCTGGAGAACTTCGAATTGCCCATTTCGGGCAAGTCGTCTGCCTTGCTGATTGGTAACAACGGATCAGGCAAAACGACGGTAGGGCTTGCCCTGAGGGTTCTACAGAAGATTGCGCGAGGAAGGAACCGCGTCGAGGGCCTGGTGAAGCCAAAGGATCTCTTTCGCGGACGCACAGACGTGCCTGTGCGATTCGAGATCGAGGTCGAATTGAACGCCAGGATCTACGGCTACACCATCGCATTTGAGTTTCCGGCGATTTTCAGGGAACTTTGCGTTCTCGAAGAGAAACTCACGGTTGGGGGCGAATCGGTCTACACCCGAAAGAAGGCGCAAGTTCATTTAGCAGGCAGAGGTATGGAGAAGGCAGCTTATTTTTCTATCGACCCGCTCCTGGCGGCTCTCCCGATTATTCAACAACAGTCGGAGAATGATCCTTTGTTCGTCTTCAAGCGGTGGCTGGCAAGCATGCTCATACTTCGCCCCATGCCTAGCTTGATTCGCGGAGAGTCCAAGCGAGAAACTCTGCGCCCGCTTCCTAGCGTCACGAACTTTGCCGCATGGTTTTCGGGGCTCCTTGCTCATGCGCCATCCGCTTATACCAAAATCGACGAGTACCTAAAGCAGGTAATGCCGGATCTGAAGGACATCAAGAATCCCGTCGTCGGCGCCGACTCGCGAAGCTTGGTCGTACAGTTTCTTAACAATGAGCGCAGTGTAACGCTTCCTTTTGACGATTTGTCGGACGGTGAAAAATGCTTTATGATTTGCGCGGTGGTGTTGGCCGCGAACGATGCTTATGGCCCGCTGCTTTGCTTCTGGGACGAGCCCGACAATTATCTAGCCCTGTCTGAAGTTGGGCACTTTGTATTAGCCCTTCGGACAGCGTTCCAATCCGGCGGGCAGTTCATCGCAACCTCGCATAATCCCGAGGCGATCCGTCGTTTTTCCGATGAAAATACTCTTTATCTTTACAGGAAGAGTCATCTTGAGCCCACCATCGTGCGTCCCCTCAGCGAATTCCAAGTGAGTGGTGATCTAGTCGATGCGCTCGTTCGTGGTGACGTGGAGCCATGAGCGTCAACGACCATCAGCCGCACGTATTGGTCCTCCCCGAAGACGATGCAAACCTGCAAATAGCGAACGGATTTCACCTAGAAGTTCCCTGGAATCGGCAGCGGCAAATGCAGGTGCTTTCGGTGGCGCGGGGCTGGCCGAGAGTGCTGGAGCTTTTCCAATCAGTCCACGTTAGTGAAATGGAAAGCAATTCTCACCGGTTAATGATTCTATTGATCGACTTCGACGGAAAGGTAGAAAGGTTGACCCAAGCCCAGGCCGTGATTCCCGGAAACTTGACCGATAGGGTGTTCATTCTCGGCGCCTTAAACGACCCGGAGGACCTTAAGGCCACGCTTGGCCCTTACGAAAATATCGGTTCGGCGATGGCAAGAGATTGCCGGGATGGAACCAACGAGACTTGGGGGCACGAACTCCTCCAACACAACGCTGGTGAGCTTGACCGTTTGCGCAAGCAGGTGCGTCCAATGTTATTCCCATAGCGGGTAGCGGTTTCCTGACTTTGGGCCATTCATGGTCCCCCTCCTGATTGGGTCCGAGAGGACCTTCACGGCTAGTTTGCATCTCCGCAGAACTTCACCGGCTGGCGCCGGCGGCCAGCAATGCTCCGACGATGAGGGCGACGCAGGCCAGGGCGGCGGCGAAGGTCAGCACCAGCTTGGCGTGGTAACAGAATAACTGGGCCTTATAGATGAAAGATTTATCGTCGTAGTCGGCCCTTTGGTCGGGGCTCGAATCGGCCCGGTCGAAGGCGTTCTCAACAACTTTCTCGGCAAAAAGGTACTGGGCGAGATCCACAACCAGCTCCAGCAGGCAGACGAGCGCCACGAGGAGAAGGGCTTTTTCCGAAATGCGCTGGGCGAGCCAGGCAATCTCCTCCTTGCGCAGAATGAGCAGCCACACCAGTCCCAGAATTCCCAGGTTGATGGTGCGCAGTTGGGTGCTTACGGTCGTCGAGTAGGTGTCGAGTTCTTTGGCAAGGTCGTCGCGAGACTGACCCTCCTTCGTTCGTGCTCCGCCGTTATCGGCGGCGGGAGACGGTTTCCCGGACTTACGCGGCCGTTTGGGCATTTCGCTCCTCTTCAGACTCCGCTGTAAACCTGCTTATCGCTTCTTCTTTTTCGGGGGCTTCGCCACGAGCGCCTCCTTCCTGCCCGACTGATTCAGCCTGGTGCTTAGTTTGTGCTCCCTGGAACAGGAAGCCAGCCGGCGGCGCATCGTTCGTTGACGCGCACGGTCCGCAATTCATGAAATCAGATTCCCGCCGTGCCCCTTGTGCCAGGACGTAGGAATTCTATACACCGGAACGATCAAGGAAGCAAGGGAAGAATCGAAATGCAGATGTAGCCCACTTTTCGCTTGACAGAAGCCTACTTATGTAGGTATAGTGAAGGCAGGAGATGGTGCCGGAGGCGAAAAGTCCCGGCCCCTGATCGAACGTGCAAGATTTTAGATTCCGCCCTGCGTGGCAAATCCGACACATTTTAAACCAACAAGAAGTCACTACTGAACCGCAACCACCCCTAAGAGACGTTAAAAATGAAGATCGACCCGGAAGAGTATATGAAAACAAAGGGCCTATAGACACAATGTCTTGGAAATTGTCGGACATTTATGCACAATTGAGGCTAATTTTGCAGATTATTCCTGATTTTGAAGGGCAATTTGCAGGGAATTGCCGGTTCCTGACGGGTTTTTTGCAGACGTTTTCGACCCCAAGTTGCCCCTCTTCCTACTTCGGACGGATCGCCGCTCTGTCGTTGTGGCGGCTTTGCCACAGGGGGAGGGAAGAACCGCAGAGCAAGGACCTGCCGGCACCGCCGCAGGACCGGAGAGCGGGTACGGCGCTAGGTTGCGGCCGCCGCCCCTCACCAGGGGATGGGGTCTTCGGGAATGAAGCGTTCCACCTTGCGGCGGGGCGCTTCGGAGGCCAGGTAGTAGCTCCGCTGATAGAGCGGGCCGTTCTCCCCCGGCGGGTCGATGCCATAGATCGTGTTGCCCTTGATGTCGAGCGTATAGGCAACGCCCCCGATGGTCACCCTGGTCCGGCGCAGCGGTATCGGGAAGTTGACGGCCATCACGTCACCGGGCTTGAAGCTGCCGAGATTCAGGTAGCGGCCCTCCCAATGGAACGCGATCTTATGGCCGTTGGCCAAGGCCGTCACCTCCGGGCCTTTCTCGACCACCCACTCCGGCATGCGCATCAGCACACTCTTCAACGGCATGTTGACCTTCACTTCCACCTTGCCCTGATACGGGATATGACTGTGGATGTCGGCCCACTCGCTCGCCCGGTTCAGCAGGAGGTTGACCCTCAGCTCCCCCAGGTCATACTTGATGATATGTTCCCAGATGTAATAGAGCGCCCTGCCCATATTCCCGGTGCAGCAATGCTGTATTGAGTGGGGGAAATCGTGGGCATCGTAGACGTTGAAATCGTTGGGGGCGGACCAGCCGGCAAATGCCCCGACGCTGCGCTCCGGCACGTGGTCGCCGGTTTCATTGAAGGCCACGGGGGTGGGCGGCAAACGGCTGGCCACGCGGTAAATCCAGGCCGGGTCGGTGATCTGGGATTCGGAAAAGTGGTTGCGCGCCCAGCGATCCACATCGTCCCAATAGTCTCCCGCCCCGGCCAGGGTCAATTTCAGGGCGATGGCCACCATGTCCGCGATGGTGTCCGCTTCGCAGCGGGTATAATCGGGCACGAAGGCTTCGGGGAACCAGCCCATGACCGATGGGCTGTTGGCCTTGGCCCATTCATAGCTGCCCCGGACAAATTCCAGAAGCTCCTGGTCGCCCACCGTGGCGGCATATTCGAGCACGCTCAACAAGCCGATGCCGTGCGCGTGGCCATGGCCTCCGTTCACTACGTGCTCAATATGCCACCTCTCGGTCCACCACTCGCGCTCGGGGTCGCCGAATAGCCACGGGCCGTCGGGCTGGTAGTAGGCGGCATGGAATCGGAGGTAGTTCGCGAGTTTCGCGGCCAGGGCGCGGGCCGCTCGTAACCCGTGGCGCGATAATACTGCGCGAGGCCCATGATCACCCGGCCGCTGGTCTCTTCCCCACGAAAGCCGGTGGGCATGGGCGCATCCGCGCCATACTGGCCAAAAGGCTCCAGGCCCCCTCGCGGCCAGTAGGCATAATCGCCTATGTCCACGGCCAAAGCGGTGAGGCGCGTGATCATTTTCTCGATGGTGGACTTCCACATGGGGTTCTTATCCCGCAGGTAGTAAAGGGTCATCGTCCCCAGGGCCCGCTGGCACGCGGTGGGATCGGTCACCTGCGCGACGCTCGAGTCAAGCGTGGGCAGGGAGGTTCCGTCCGCCTTCCAGAAGGGATTCACGTAGGATTTGGGGAGGCTGATCAAACTCCACGGACGGCCCTTCATGGGAATATAGACCAACCCATCCGGGCCGATTTCCTTCAGCAGCACCTGCATCCACACGGGATCAACATGGTCGTTCTGAGTGCTCCCGGTGGCCATGCGCAGCAGCGGCAGGGCTTCCTTCAGTCCCTCGACGTTCGCAACCCAGTCGTTGAAGTCGTGCTCCATCACGGGAGGGTTGCGGAAAAAGCTGGCGAGCCAGTAAACCTCCATGTCGGCGCGCGGGTCGGTAATGGAGGTCAGCGCGTTGATGCACAGCTTGGCCCGCTCGGCGATGTCAAGGGTGTCCGGGACAGTGTCCTGATATCGCCTGCCCCGAAAGGGAGAAATTTCGAAGTGGGGGATTTCCGGGCGGATGTATTGGATGTTCAGCCTGCCGGGCGGCGGTTCATTTGCGAGCGCAGGAACGCCCGCGTGGGCCGAACTTGTGGTTGCCGCTCCCGGCAGCAGGGAAGCGCCCATGGCCGCCACTGATCGCTTCACGAATTTACGCCTGTTCATGGGCTTTTCCTCCTGTGGATGAGAACTCGTTCTTTTCGCGGACCGGCAGCCCGGGAATTGAGAACTGGGCATTCCCTAGCGGACCGCTATTGCCACCGGCAATATACTATAGAAGGCTTCATTCCGGCTGCGAGTTTGGGTTAAGCTAAGAGCTGATGGCGTGGATAGGGGGCTGATGATGACAAGCGAATTGAAGGATAAAGTGGCCGTGGTCACCGGGGGGTCGCGCGGCATCGGCTTCAGCATCGCGCAGGCTTTGCTGGCGGAAGGCGCGAAGGTGTTCATTTGCGGGCGCGACGGGAATGCTCTGCAAGCGGCTCTCGATAAGCTGCGCGGCACTGCCCCCGCCAACGTGGACGGGTCGGCGGCCGACGTGCGCAACTACGAAGATTGCCGCAAGCTGGTGCGGGCGGGGGCGGAACGGTTCGGCGGGCTCGACATCCTGGTGAACAACGCCGGCGTGGGCGTCTTCAAGCCCATTGACCAGCTCAGCGTGGAAGAGTGGGACGCGACGATTCAGACGAACCTTTGCGGCGTCTTCTACTGCTGCCGCGAGGCTATTCCCCTCATGCGCAAGCGTGGCGGCGGGTACATCTTCAATATCTCGAGTCTTGCCGGCGTCAATGCCCTGCCGGGGGGCGCCGCTTACAACGCTTCCAAATTCGGCCTGAACGGTTTTAGCGAGGCCATGATGCAGGACGTTCGCTACGACGGCATCCGCGTCAGCTACCTGATGCCGGGGAGCGTGGCGACGGATTTCGCCGCCGCCCCGGGCTCCCGGCCCCGCGAAGCCTGGAAACTGACCGGCGAAGACATTGCCAAGGCGGTAATCGATCTGTACAAGTTCCCCGGCACGGCGCTGGCCAGCCGCATTGAGATGCGGCCTTCCCAGCCGCCACGCAAGAAATAGCAAGTCACGCTGCAAGCCGTCCCGCTTCCTTTGGCCGCACTCGAGGGTAGCCCTGGTTGGGGCGGCACATCGACAACGCGTTGCCTTTTGTGGTTCCTGCCCGAAGCCGATCTTCCCGCTTGCCACCGCCGAAAGCCCAAACTCCCGCGATTTCCCGTTCCCAAATAGCTTAAAGATTCGAGCCCAAGGGACCGATGAAAGAGGGGAAGAACCTTGAACGGTCCGAATACCTGTTGAGGAGATGATTATGGCTACAGCGACTACCTTGCTCTTTCCCTGGAAGGACACTTACAGTGTCAACATCGGCATAGTCGATTCGCAGCACAAAATCCTGGTGGGCTTGATCAATGAATTACACCAGGCCATGATGACGGGGACGGCCAAGGAGCAACTCGGCAAAATCCTTACCAATCTGATCAAATACACCCAGGGCCACTTCCAGGCGGAAGAAGGTCTGATGCAGTCGAAACAATATCCCGATCTCGTAAATCACAAGGCGGAGCATCAACAGTTTAAGCAGACGATCGTGGATTTTCAAACCAAGTTCCAGAAGAACGAAATCGGGCTGACCAGTGAAGTGATGGATTTTCTGAAGGACTGGCTCATCAAGCACATCATGGGCGTTGATAAGAAGTACGGCCCTTACTTGAACTCCAAAGGGGTGCACTAGCGCATTTCCTGTCCCACCCCCGGCCCTGATCTGAGGTTCGTTTACGAATCAAACCTGACGAATACTTCGCACCGATTCAGGAGAGGAAGATGGCTACCGCGACCGCCCTGCTGTTTCCATGGAGTGATGCCTACAGCGTCAAAATCGGCGTTATCGACATGCAGCACAAAAACCTGGTGAGGATTATCAACGAATTGCACCAGGCGCTGGTGGAAGGCCATGGCAAGGACCAACTCGGCAAGGCCCTCGCCAGCCTTATCAAATACACCCAGGTGCACTTCCATACGGAAGAGGTGTTCATGGAATCGCACCGCTACCCTGACTACATCAATCATAAGACCGAGCACGAGCGCTTGACAGAGACGGTGCTGGAATTCCAAAGGAAATTCGAGAGGAGCGAAGTCGGCCTGACGATCGAAGTGATGGGTTTCCTGAAGGACTGGCTCAGCAGACACATCATGGGATCTGACAAGAGGTATGGACCGTTTCTGAACTCCAAAGGGGTCCACTGACTCGATAGGGTGTGCGTCCGGCCTTGAACCCGGTAACTGGATACCCCCTCCCGCCGCCGGAACTTCCGCAGTGCCCGCTAGCGCTTCAGTTGGGTCAAGTCGTCGTCCGGGCTGGAGTATCGCAAGCTACTCGTTGCATACGACATGCTCCACTTGCCTGAACGCACCGATTCGATAAGGTCGTTCACCCTGACCGGCATGCGAGTGTCCTTTTCTATGAACCACTTTTGGTAAATCGCTGTCCCCATGCCAATGAGCACGATTCCCCATCCCCAAGCCGGAAGGACTCCTACGAAATCCTTGAGCATGAAGCCAGCGGTGACGCAGCCGCAAATCACCGCTATTGCTGCCAGCGTTGGGCCTCCAACCTCTGGTGAAAAGTGTCGTTCCCAGTTGGCGTAGAGGCCATGCAGGTCAACGTTGAACCTCTGGCCGAAATCCCTGAAAAGCTCAACGGCATCCTCTCCCTCCATCCCAAGGTCCTGTGCCAGGCGGGCGGAGTTGGTCACTTTGCTTCTTCTCACCCCAAGCCTTGTGGCGGTGAAACTGAGCACTTGTTGTTCGAGGGTTTCTGTATTGCTGCCACCGTCCACAGCTTGCATCAAGAGTGCTACAATCCCGCTTGGGGTGGCGTCATGAAGAGGTTTTTCATTACTGCCTTACTCGTAGTGGTCCTGCTTGGCGTTGTCGCGGTTCGCCTCCACCATCACAACCATTCGCAAGGATTGTCAGTTGGTATAGTCGTAACCCGGTGCGACTCACCGGAACAATTACGCATGATACGCTTGCTGATTGAAAATGATGGAAGCCTCGTCATCAACAACAAGGAACGTATTACTGCGGGGCGACTCCCACTTCGATTAGCCGGAATTTACGAAACTCGGTGGGAAAAGGTTTTGTTCGTCGAAGCCGACGATTTGGTTTCGTATCAGCAAGTCGCCACGGCGATCGACATTGCTCAAACGTCTGTGCCGGGGCTTAGAATAATGTTGATTACCCCCAGCACCCGCGAAAGTTGCGACCGCGATGGGATACTTCGCCCGATACCGAATTGAAAACTTACGCGCGAGGAACGCCGGCGCGCTGCAAATGATCTTTGACGTACTGCTGGAAGCCCGCCTCCAGCTCGCGCGTGACTTTCCCTGGGGCAGGATATTTCCACTTAGGCTCGATGATTCCCACGCCGGCAACCTCGCGCGTAGTGGAGCTGATAAAAACTTCCTCCGCCCAATCCAGGTCGGCAGGCGTAAGGTCTTTCTCCGCAATTGTGTATCCCGCCGCGGGAATGATTTCGAGGAGGGCCTCGCGGGTTATTCCCGGCAGGCAGCCGGAATGTAAGGGCGGCGTCAGAATCTCGCGGCCGCGCACGAGGAAAACATTGGCGGACGTGCATTCCGCCAGATGTCCCTGCTCATTGAGCAGCAGCGCGTCGTCATATCCCTCGTTGTGAACACGTTCGAGGGTGCCGGCATTCTGCACCCAGGAAAGCATTTTGGCCCCCGCCAGTTTTCCGTGGGAAAAGATTCCATCAGGAACGAGCAGGAGCTTGTGGGAGGCGGGCCACGCGGCCAGTTCGCGGGTAAAGATCAGCAGGTCGGTGGCGGGGGAGCCGGGCGCGTCAGCCCACATTCCTCCGTGATTCTTGATGAAGGAAAGCCGCGCCGCACATTCGGGACGGTGATTGGCGGCAGCCAGCTTTACGATGGCTTCCCACACCGCTTCCCGGCGGTATTCGAGCGCAATGCCCAGGCGTTCGGCGTCATGCGCCATCCGCTCCCAATGCCGGTCAAAGGCAAAGGGGACTCCCTGGTAGATGCGCAGCGTGGTGAAGACCCCCCAGCCCATCAGCAGGCCCATCTGTCCGGGAGAAAGGCGCGCCTCCGTGAGGGGAACAATCCGGTCGTTATGATAAATAAGTGAATCCATCGTTTAAGTTCTCAGCCTTAAGTTATCAGTTCTCAGTCTTCAGTTATCAGTCGTCCCGTCGCGCTTGCTCCTACTGATGACTGACGACTGATGACTGTTTACTTCTTTCCTTTGCCCCAAAGCCGCGAAGAGCGGTTGACCCTTGAGCATGACCTCGGCGTATTCCGCCGCGGCATCCGAATCGTATACAATCCCTCCGCCCACGTTGAACGATACCTTTCCCCGCTCAATGCTTATCGTGCGAATCGCGACGTTAAAATCCATTCTACAGCGGTCTTGACCCCCCGCGGTGCGGATAATTCCGATGGCGCCCATGGAGATTCCGCGCGGCGACTGCTCGATCTCGGAAAGGATTTCCATGGCGCGGATTTTGGGCGCGCCGGTGATGGAGCCGCAGGGGAAAAGTGCGCGGAGGATTTCCACAATTCCCGCCCCGGGGCGGAGTGTTCCCTCCACGTGCGAAACCAGGTGAATCAACTGGGGAAGCACTTCGGTTTCCCACAAGCGCGTCCGGAGGCTGGCGTAATCGCAGACACGGCCCAGGTCGTTGCGCAGCAGGTCCACAATCATCAGGTTTTCGGCGCGATCTTTCTCGCTGGCAAGGAGCGCTGCCCGCGATTGACTGGGATCAAGGCGGTCGCGCGCAATGGTTCCTTTGATGGGGCTCGAAAGAATACGATTTCCCGTCACCCGGAAAAATCGCTCGGGGGAATCGCTCAGGAGGGTGCGCTCCGGCGTTTTGATGAAACCCCGGAAGGGAGCGCCGCTGCCTCTCATGCGGCGATAAACTGATTCCGGAGGTTCATCGCCCAGTTCGGCGCAGAAGGGGACGGTCAGGTTCGCCTGGTAAATATCCCCCGCCGCGATGTAGGAGCGAATTCTTTCCACTGCCCGGCAATACATCTGGAAATCCACAGGGGAGTGAACCTGCACGGCCCCACACGGCCTGGGTGTGGGGATCTCCGCCGCGCGCCAGCGCTCAACTCGCGGGTAGTAGGCAAAAGAAATGTCGGGCAGGGAACGATAAGTAGGGAGCAGCAGGGATTCGAATTGACGGGCGAGTTCGTACGACAGGAACCCGATTGCCGCGCCCTCCGGATATTTTTGGGCCAGGCGATCAAGCCACTGCGGCAGTTCGCCCAGCGCGTCACCGCAACCTTCCAGCACACTGGCGGGCTCGGAAGCGCCCCAGCATTCGTCAGGGGCCTGACCCAGCCATCGGCCCTCCAGCACCGCCGGCCGCGCCTCCGCCGGCTGCGATAATAATTCCTCGAGTCGGTCGCTTACCAAGGGATGTGAACGGTGAGGGGATAGTTCAGGCGCAGGCGGCATTGGGTATCGGGAGGCATATTCACTTCGCGCCCGCGCCGCCAAAGGGCCTCGTAGCTGATCAGGGCCGCTCCGCCCAAAGGAAGCGCAATGGTCGCGCCGGCCGAGCCCACCGCCGCTAATTTCAGCGCGCCAAACGCCCCGATCGCGCCGAATCCTCCGGCCAGCGCCTTCCACGACACATTCCGGTTGCTCGTCAGGTGGCCTTCCTGATCAAGGTGAATACTGAGCATCTCGGGATGCTCCAGGGCAGCCAAAACGGCGGCGACAGGTTTTTCCTGCCCGTCCGGAAGGGTAATGTGATCGAATCGCATGCCCAATTCCGCCGAGCGGTGCATGTGACCGGCATTGCGAATCATGGTGATGTGCCCGTCCAGCAAACTTCCCGGAGGCAGGGCAAGCTTTCCTTCCACGAAAACCGGTTTCAAGACTTCGGCGGTGACGGGGTCGTTGACGTGGTTGATCTGCGTGTGAATCCCCGACAGGACCTGCACTTTAACTTCGGTTTCGGCGGGAACCGTCAGGTTGGCAGGTTCGGCGAGATGCACGCCTTCCTCGGCCGTCATGCGGTGGGACAAGGGTCCGCCGGGATTGATATCCTGAGCAATAGCCGCGAACGCAAAGACCAGCATGCAAACTGCGGCACGCCGGAAATTCATCATCATGTCTTCCTCCCAGGCCCCAGCCCGTACGCCTGGATTTCACCAGGTCGGAGGGCACTTCGCCCTCACGCGTGTGGAAGCTTGAGCTTACCCCAATTTCAGTAGACCCACGTATTGTCGCGCTTGGGAAGTTGAAAATCAAGGGAAAGCGACGCGAGCCGGAAATCAAGGCTTGGGCGGGAAAGCGATTTAATCTCCCAACCCCCTGAAAATAAAAGGCCCAACCACGAGGATTGGGCCAGGAAATGCAGAAGCGGATGCTCGTTAGGCGAGCTTTGTGACCTTGTCGGCTTGCGGTCCTTTTTGCCCTTGGACGATCTCGAACTCCACCGTGTCGCCTTCTTGCAAGGTCTTGAATCCTTCACCCTGAATGGCCGAGTAATGGACGAAGACATCAGCTCCGCCGTCCTGGCCGATAAACCCATACCCCTTGCTGTTATTGAACCACTTTACTTTTCCTTGAAGTCTTGCCACTTGCGCCCTCCTTGATTTTGCTTTGGGGGTGCGGTTCCCTGGGGAGCGCCCAAAAAGAAAAAAGCCGAAGATCTATAAGATCCCCGGCCGCCTATCTCTATGAACGCTTTCCCAACAAGAACACTTTCCCAACTCCCTCGTTAATACAGATAACTTTTCCACCTGCATTTTGTCAAGAAAATTGTTGCGATAGGCCGCCTCGCCGAGGGGATTCTTACGTGCTGAAAATTAACGCGTGGAAGACTGATCCGAGGCCATTTCCTTCCCGAAGAGGAAGAGAATTCCCACCAGGGTTTTCCCGTCGCGAATCTCCTTACGGCGAATCATCGCGATGACTTCGCTCATCCTGAAAAACCCCACTTCGATCCGTTCATCGGCATCCGGCACTCCTTTGGCTGGGGTAAGATCCCACGCTTCAACCAGATGCATCTTCTCGCTCAGGATGCCGGGGCTTGGATAGAAATCCAGAAGGGGCTTGAGGGTGCGGGCATGGTGCCCGGTCTCTTCCAACAACTCGCGGCGCGCGCTCTGGCGGGGGGTTTCACCGGGTTCCATCCCACCGGCCACGAGCTCCCACAGGGTTTCCTGCACGGCGTGCCGGTATTGGCGGACCAGGATCAGACGGCCGTCGGGGAGATGGGGAACCACCACCACGGATCCCGGGTGGCAAACCACTTCGCGCGTCGTCTCCACGCCTCCCGGTTCCACCACGCGTTGCACCTTCAATTCCACCACTCTTCCCCGGTAGATGGTTTTACTTTTCAGGATGCGGGCGCGCTTCAGCACAGGTTTTGACCTCATTCTGTAGCGCCGACCTTGAGGTCGGCACATGCTGACGTGGCGGCGAGTTTACCCCGCCATGCTGATGTAGCGGCGAGTTTACCTCGCCATGGCGGCGTAAAGCCGCCGCTACGCTGTGCTGAGCTCAAGCTCAGCGCTACAACATCAACCCTAAAATTCAAAGGGATCACGATTGGCGAAGTCCTAGTATAACATCGACCCTGTGTTGTCACAGCGCCGCCGCGGGCGCAGCGCCATTTTCCGCCAGCCTGTCGTCAGCTATAATGGTCCGGCAGGGGGAACCGTAGCGCCAGGGTGATTCGCGCCTCGGCCCACAGAAGGGATTCGCACAGCATGAAAATCACGGTGTTAATTGTGGATGATGAACAACCGGCTCGCGACGAGTTGGCGTTCTTGCTGAAGAGCTTTTCTGACGTGGAAGTGGTCGGGCAGGGCAGGAACGGGGTTGAGGCCGTAAGCCTGGTGCGTGAACTGAATCCGCAATTGGTTTTTCTGGATGTGCAAATGCCCGGGGTCGACGGGTTTGGCGTCATCAAGCGCCTGCTCGAGAAAAAAACGCACCTGCCCTTCTTTGTTTTTGCCACGGCTTTTGACCAGTATGCCTTGCAGGCCTTCGAAGTGAATGCCATCGATTATCTCTTGAAACCCGTCGCCAAGGCGCGCCTTGAAAAAGCCATCGTGCGGGTGCGCCGCCTGCTCGAGACTTCCGATGCCACCAGCCAGAAGCTCGATCGCCTGGTGCAGATGGTGGAGCAACGCCCCGTTGCCCAGAAGGGCAAGCTGGTGGTCAGAAGCAGCAATCGGCTCTTCCTGGTTGATTCCGATGAGGTCATTTACGCCAGCATCGAGGATGGCGTCATCAGCATTGTGACCCGCGAACTGGAAGGGCAGTCCAACTTCCGCACCGTGGAGGAACTTCAGGCCAACCTCGACCCGAAGATTTTCTGGCGCGTGCATCGCTCCTATCTGGTCAACGTCAACCACATCAAGGAAGTGGTCCCCTGGTTCAAAAGCTCCTACCAATTGAAAATGCAAGATCGCAAACAGACGGAGATTCCCGTCAGCCGCGCCCAAACCCACAAACTCCGCGAGTTGCTGAATCTGTAAAGGCTGAAATTCGAAACTCGAAATTCGAAAATCGTCCGAAGTGCGGGGGCTGGCGCAGACATGGTTTCGAATGTCTGCGGTTCTGAGCGCGTGCAAGTCTTCGTGGCTGGCGCAGACTCCGTGCTTGTGGGAGTCTGCGTTCTTCTAAAGTGGCGACATCAGAGCCGCAGACGTTGTAAGGCATGTGTGCGCCAGCCGCGAACTACTTTATGGGTTCTGCGGCATTACGGACGAAGAGCGAAAGACCACAGAAAAACCGCACTAGAACCATAGGAAATAGAAGCGTAGAATAGCAGATCTATGGCTTTTAAGGTTTTCTTGAGTCACAGCCTCGACCCTACCGAGCAAGCGCTGGCTTGGCGATTGCAAACCCTGGCCGCTGCCCACGGCATGGAGATGTACGTACCGCGCCGAGGATTTCGGTTTCCCTCAAGTATGACTGCGGCGGGCAGTGTCGAGAAGGCCATTGATCGTTCGGACTGCGTTCTGGCGATCATCACCGCGAAAGCGAATCCGAGCGTCCAGAAAGAGCTTAAGTATGCCCTCGCCAAGCAAAAACTCGTGATACCCATTGTGCATTCGGATGTGGCGACCAGTCCTCTCGTTGCACAATTTCCCCGTGTCTTTACGTTCTCGCCTTGGGATAATCCGGGAATAGTCGAGGCAGAAGTCGTTGAATTCCTGCAACAGCAACACCTCAGTAAGGAAAAACGGCAAGCAGCCGGAGCCCTTGTCGCAGCGGGCCTCGCCTTGCTCCTACTTTTCTCACTTAGCGAAAAATAGTGCGTATTGCCGTCGTAGACAGTTCCCCGCTCATTTACCTGACGCATCTCGGCCTCGCCGCAGAGCTATCCAGGTTTTTCGATGTCGTTTACGTCCCGCGGGTAGTCCATGAGGAAGTAAACAGGAAGGGCCGATTTCGGTATCGCCTTAAGAAACTGTACCAATCCGGCTGCCTTCTAAGATGCATGGTAGCGGACAGGACAAACGTTCGCTTATTGATGGCCCAATTGCACGAAGGCGAGTCTGAGGCTCTTGTTCAAGCGCAGGAAAAGTCCGCCGAGTACTTCATAGGTGATGATAAGGATGCACGTGAGATTGGCACGCTACAGGGATTCAAACCTGTGGGAACAGTCCGGATCCTGGCGCGACTGCACCTTGAGGGCCGGGCCTCGGAACCCTCGACACTGGTGCGGAAGCTCCGTCGAGACCTCAATTTTCGAGCCTCTGAAGCCGTAGTGAAGGAAGCGATTGCATTGGCTTCCCAACCGATCTGAGCGCTGACCTGCTTTGCAGGTCCGCGGTTCGGCCCCCAAATGACAGCAAAGTGCCGCGGACATACAGGAAAGGTCCGCGCTACCAGTTCCGCATCCTGGGTTGACGATAAGTCGCCGAATCGTATATCTGGTCTGCGGTTTGATCGGTGAGGCTTCGGTTGGGGGGACGCGACGATCGGGAATGGAGAAACTCCAGTCCGGGGGCGTCGCCCCGGCTATTAAATTGCGCCCTTGCTGGGCTTGGAATGGCGGCGAGTTCTTCTGCAGCCTGTGAAGCCCCCCCTTCCGCAAATCCCTGAACGCGGTGAGAATCCGGGCTAATCATTCCTTAGACTTAGGGTGGGTTTGGCGCCTCGTAAAATATTTCTTCCTCAGCTCCGCGTGCACTTCTGCTGCTGGACGGCCTTCGCCCTCTTCTGCAAGAGCCTCGTTGACTGCCTCAATCGTTTTGGTTCGATCATCCCCGAAATACTCCGCAATTCCGTGGACCAGCCCTGCCATCGTTGATTCCTCCGCCTCGAGCGCTACCGTAAGGCCGAGCTTGCGCAGGGTTTGCGAGGTGATGGGTCCGATGGAGGCGATGGCCACACCGCGCAGCGTTTCCGCCAGCCGGTCCTCGCCGACGAGTTTTGCGAAATTTGTGGCCGTTGACGAACTGGTGAAAGTAATCGCATCCGGCGGCGGGGTCAGGAGGCGGGTAAGTTCGTCAGATGAAAGTTCCGGCGTGACGGTCTGGTAAGCCTCCACCACTTCCACGCGCGCTCCCCGCTCCTCGAGCACTCGCGGCACCACGTCCCGCGCCGCCCTTGCGCGTGGAATCAGGAACGCTTTACCCTGCAAGTCGTGGTCATCCAGCGCCGCGAGCAATCCCTCCGCCACATACTCTGTGGGCAACAAATCCACTTTCACCCCCGTGCGCGCGAATTCCGCGGCGGTGGCCGGGCCGATGGCGCCAATCGTCAATCCGTGTAAAGCGCGCACATCACGCCCCGACGCGGCGAGTCGCTCGAGAAAATTCCGCACTCCATTCGCCGACGTTACCAGCAGGTAGTGAAACTCTTCCAACCGGCGGATGGCGGCATCGAGTGGCTCCCACGAGTCCGGCGGCCGGATTTCGATGGTGGGTATTTCGATGACCTCGGCGCCCAGGGCTGCCAAATCCTCGCGCAGTACTCCGGCCTGTTCGCGGGCGCGAGTAATCGCGATGCGCTTGCCAAAGAGCGGCAAATGTTCAAACCAGTTCAGCCTTTCCCGCAGGCCTACCACTTCACCAATAACGGTGATGGCGGGGGTCTTGATGGCAGAGGCTTTGACGGCGATGTCCGCAAGGGTTCCCTCCACCACCTTCTGATCCGGAAGACTGCCCCACTGAATGACGGCGGCAGGGGTGGTGGGTGAGCGCCCGTGCTCGATCAGCGCCCGGGTAATGCGCGGGAGGTTTCTCACGGCCATGAAGAAAACCAGCGTGCCGGGGCAGGTCCCCAGTTGCGCCCAATCCAGGCGCGAGGATTCCTTTTCCGGGTCCTCGTGACCGGCGATGAAGGTTACGGTGGAAGTGATGTCGCGGTGGGTTACGGGAATTCCGGCATAGGCGGGAACGGCGTGCCCGGCGGTGACTCCGGGCACAACCTCATACGCGATGCCGGCACGGGCGAGCACCTGCGCCTCCTCGCCTCCCCGCCCGAACACAAACGGATCGCCGCCCTTCAAACGGCATACCACTTTGCCCGCCCGGGCGCGCGCCACCAGGAGATCGTTGATCTCGCTTTGCCGCAGGCGGTGGGTTTCCCCGCGCCGGCCCACGCTGATCTTTTCGGCCTCTGCCCGCGCCAGGCGCAGCAGTTCTTTATTCACCAATAAGTCGTGAACGACGCAATCCGCGCGCTCAAGAACCTGTTTCCCTTTGAGCGTCAGCAGGCCCGGGTCGCCGGGTCCTGCGCCAACAAGGTAGACTTTGCCGGATGCCATGGTTTCTTATCCGAGCGCGTCCAGGATCTCCCGGGCGCCCTGGCGCAGCAGGTCTTCCGCCACCGCCGCCCCCAGCGCCTCAGGACGGGAGGCGGAACCTGATGCCAGGGTGCGGATCACGCGAGTTCCGTCGAGATTGGCAACCAGCCCGCGCAGCCGCAAATTGCCGTCTTCCGCCACGGCGTGGGCAGTGATCGGCACCTGGCAGCCTCCCCCCAGGCGGCGCAGCACCGCCCGCTCAGCGCGAACCGCCTGGTGCGTCGCCGGATGATCGAGTGGCGCCACGGCCTCCCGCGCGCGCGGATCCTCGACGCGGATCTCGACGCCCAAAGCCCCTTGCCCCACCGCCGGACACATCTGCTCAAAGCTGAAGTAATGGGTAATGCGCTCCGTGAGGCCGAGGCGGTGAACGCCGGCTGCGGCCAACACCAGCGCCTCAGCGTCACCGCGCTCCAGTTTGCGTAGTCGCGTGTCCAAATTCCCCCGCATGGCGATATAGACGAGATCCGCCCGCAAGGCACGCAATTGCGTCTGTCGCCGTAAACTGCTGGTGGCAACACGCGCGCCGGACGGCAAATCCTCCACGAGTTGACCGTTCCGGGCGATGAAGACGTCGCGTGCATCCTCGCGCCGCGGTACCGCGCCAAGTGCGAGCCCCGGGGGCTGTTCGGTGGGCAGGTCCTTCAAACTATGCACGGCCACATCGATTTCCCCCGCCAGCAGGGCTTCTTCAATTTCTTTGATGAACAGGCCCTTGCTCCCTGCCTCCGCAACGGTTTGCGCCATGGAGGTGGGCAGCGGTTCGCCGGGCGCGATCGCCTGGAGCTGGTCGCCCGTCGCCTTGATGATGCGAATTTCCACTTCCGCGCCCCCCGCGGCAAGCCGGTCACGAACCCAGTGGGCCTGCCACAAAGCGAGCTTGGAACCGCGAGAACCGATGATCAAGCGCATATGAAGTCAGTTGTTTGAACAAGTGACGAGTCTTAAGTGACGAGTGACGAGTGACAAGTGACGAGCAATCATTCGAGTCGGTGCTGCGATAAATTTTGGAGACCCTCCGGCTCGGACCTGCTCGTCACTCATCACTCGTCACTCGTCACTTTTTTTCAACTCCCCAATCCGAAAATCTTGTGGATCAGCCTCACCAACGCCACATTTTCAGGCTCGCCGGCCCCGCTTTTAAGTTCGGTAATAGGTCCGTGGAGGATTTTGTTCATCATGCCGCGCGTCAGGGCGTCCACGGCCTGGCGCTGCTCGGGGGTCATGCTCGCCATGCGGCCCTGATAACGTTCCATTTCCGTGGCCCGAATATGGTTCAGGCGGTCCTCCAGCGCTACGATGGTGGGGACGACCTCGCGCGACGCCAGGCGCTTCAGGGTCTTCTGGACTTCGACCTGAATGATTTCCTCGGCCCATACGGCTTCGCGCTCGCGCTGCTTTTTATTGGCCTCCACGACGTGGGCCAGGTCGTCGATGTCATATAGAAAGACATTATCCAATTCATTGACAGCGGGATCGACGTCGCGGGGTACGGCAATATCCACAAAAAATATAGGCCGGTTCTTGCGTGCGCCGAGAAGCTTTTCCACCTGGCTCTTATTGATGATGGTCTGGGGCGACCCCGTGGAGCTGATGACAATGTCCGCCTGGGCGAGGTGCTCGAAGAGATGCTCAAAGGGCACCGCTGTGCCGTGGAACGCCGCCGCCAGTTCCGCCGCCCGGCTGTAAGTGCGATTGCTCACCAGAATGTTGCTGGCGCCGCTGCTGAGCAGGTGTTTGGCCGCGAGCTCGCTCATCTTGCCGGCGCCCAAGACGAAAATGGTCTTACCCTGAAGGCCGCCGAAGATTTTCCTGGCCAGTTCCACGGCCGCGTAAGAAACGGACACCGCCGCTGATCCCAGGGCCGTTTCCCGCCGCACACGCTTGGCCACGGCGAGCGCCTGATTCATCACTTCGTTCAAGGTCCCGCTCATCGCGCCTGCCGTGCGCGCGGTAGCGTAAGCTTGTTTTATTTGTCCCAAAATCTGGGGTTCACCAAGAATCATCGAATCAAGGCTGGAGGCCACGCGGAACAGGTGCTTTACCACATCCTCCTGCCGCAGGCGATAGAAGAAATGCGCAAAGGGCCCCAGGTCACAGTGGTGATGGTCAGCCAGGAATCTGCGGATAATGGATTCCGCATCCGCTTCGTCCTCAGCCGAGGTTGTCACTTCCACCCGGTTGCAGGTGGAAAGAATCATTCCCTCCGAGATACCCTCACGATGCACAAGATCGGCCACGGCTTCGGCGAGCTGCTCCGCCGGGATGTTCATCTTCTCCCGGACTTCCACCGGCGCGGTGCGATGATTGATACCCAGAAGGGTGAGATTCATTTTAAAAGCAGGGGTTAGGGATTAGGGGTTAGGGATTCGGAAAAACCATCCCGCAATGCGCTCCGAATCCCAAACCCCTAACCCCCAATCCCTGACCCCTAACCCCGTAACTTCGGAATGTACCCGTGTTCCCCGCTCAACAGGCTAACACCCACGAAGGTGACGAGAATGGCAGCGAACCCGAAGATGGCGATGTAAGCGGCGCGCCGTCCGCGCCAACCGCCGCTGACGCGAGCGGAAAACAAAACCAAATAGATCAACCAAGTCACCATGGCAGCCAGAATCTTCGGGTCGAATTCCCATGGACCTTTCCAAGTGCGGCTCGCCCAAATGAACCCGGTCAAGATGCCGAGGCTCAAGAAGGGAAGCCCCAGTACCAACGAGCGGTAATAGAGTTCCTCGCAGACTTTGAGGGAGGGCAAGCGATAGTAAAAACCCCGCGGCTGCTTTGACTTTAGCTCGCGTTCCTGAATCACGTACATGACGGACGCGACGAAGGTTAGAAAGAGGGCCGTGTAACCCAGGAAGATTGAGCTGATATGAACCAGCAGCCAGCCGCCCCGAAAAGCCGAGGAATCAAAGGACCCCGGCGGACGCAGCGCCGAGATCAGGGTGAGCAGGAAAACGAGCGGCAGCATGAAGAGACCGAGGGAAACAATCCGGTAGCGAAGGTACACAAAGAAAAAGGCGAGGGTCACCAGGAAGGCGTAAAACGACAGCGCACTCCGAACGTCGGTAACCGGCAGGCGATGAAGACGCACGGCTTCAACTGCCAATGCCCCGGCATGTGCGGCCAGGCCGATCCCCAGCGCCCCCAGGGAAGCAGGCGAAAGGGAGGGCCGCCGCCGCATCACGGAGGGGACAATGAGCGAGATTCCCAGGGCGTAAAATGCGAGCGCCGTCCACAGGCAGGCATCGTGCATAAGGGCTCCCAAGCAATTGCAGCAAACCTGAGGATTATAACACCCCTGGCGTGCAGGCCTGGCGGACAAGTCGGTTTGCCGAAGGCGGCGGGAATCTTGACGGCATGCGCCGGATGGAGAGCTGCGGCTGGGTCAGCGTATTCCCCTCACCTGTGGGAGGATGCCGGGGCCAGCAAATTCAGGTTGTCGAGCAAGGCCGTGGTGTCAAATGGCTGCGACGCGCGCGCTCGAATGGAAAGCAGGCTGCGGGGATCCGGCGAATACGATGCCGCGTAGTCAGTGTCAGCAAAGAGCGTGCAAAAAAAAGTTCGGAACTCCGCATCGGCGGCGGCCCGTGTTTCCGGCGTATTGGGAGCCAGAAGGCGATCGTTGATGAACACTTCCATTTCGCGGCCGTCGAACTGAATCGTTCCGCCCAGGCGTGGATCGGTTTCCAGGCGCTGGCAGGCGGCCAGAGCAGCCTGGGCGGCCTGGGCCAGGCGATCCTGGTTGGTCCCCTCCAACACCGCCTTGCGATTATAGCGGACGCCCCATCGGCCGCCGGTATTATCAAGGCTATAATTACCTTGGTGGCCAATCAAAATCACTCCTGGACCCGAGCGGACGTGTCGATAATCCGCGACATCCAGAAGGATTTCACCGCGGGCTTGATCCTGGATCCAGCTATGAAAGACCGGAATCAAAGCCTCCAGGTCGATTTCTTCCGTATTTTTCAAGAGCAGTTTGACGTTGATATGCTGAAGTTGCATGTGCTCCCAATCTCTCCTCTAGGCGACGGTCAAGGCCCCCAGCCGGTTGTAGCAGGCGTGGGAGGCGTCAATGAACAACTGAGCTTCGTCAATCAGGTAGCGGGCCGAATCAGGGGTGGCCGGCTGGTTCGACGATGCGTGGGCCGTGAATAGATACTGGGCGAATTTTCCGCCGGCAAAGGAATCAAAGAATTTTTGGGTGTCATAGAAGCGCGATGTGAATTCCCGGATAATCCAATCCGGATCGTCGCGGACGTCCCGCAGTTCCACCTTCACCAGCGCCCTGGCGGCATGGATCATGGCCAGATAGGCAATGCGCGCCGCCTGCTGGAAGTTGCCTTTCTCCAAATCCAACTGCGCTTCGAAAACTTCGCGTTCGGAGGCGGCGAGGTCAAATTCAATCGCCGAAACCACTTCTCCGGCGCACTCCCCGACGCCCAGGTCGCCCAAGCTGTATTCGCGCGGGTCGCCCCAATCGCTGAAAAACCTCCGGTCATCGTTATCGGCGGGAAGCCGGGTGAGATCTTCCAGCAGGCTTTTGATTTCCACTTTCCCGATGCGTTTGATGAAATCCTTGAAGCTTTCACCGTTCTTTCGATCGCTCATGAATCGATCGGTCAAGCGGGTCACGACTTGCGGAATGTTTTTGGACGGGACGGCCACTATGGGCATACCGTAGGATGCGGCGTTGCTTTCCCACTCTCCGCCCAGAACCACCTGGAAGTGGGGGACGGCGTAGCCCGCCATCTTGCGGCTGACGCCGTAGAAGCCGAGGTCGGCCACGTGGTGCTGGCCGCAACTGTTAAAGCAGCCGCTGATCTTGATGTGCAGGTTCTGCACGGCCGCATCCATGGCAAAACTCTGCAGGGCGAGCCGGTTGCGCAATTCCGCCGCCAGGCCGCGCGACGAGGAGATGCCCAGTTTGCACGTATCGGTGCCGGGGCACGAAACGATGTCCACGATGGTTCCCGCCCCCGGATCTCCCAGGCCTGCGGCGTCCAAAGCCTCGTGGATTCTGGCGAGGTGGCGATTGCTGACCCAACGAATCACCAAGTTCTGTTCCACCGTCGTTCGGATCGTCTCACGCGTGAACCGCCGGGCGATGTCGGCGAGGGCGCGAAGCTGGTCCGCGGTAATATCGCCCAGGGGAAGCGTGGCGGTAACCGTGGAATAGCCTTCCTGCCGTTGCGGACGCACATTGGTGGCGCGCCAGCGCTCGAAGGCTTCCGAGGCCGGGGAGGGAGTTACCCCCGGAGCGTGCAGCGGCTCCTCCCGCACTTCCCGGGCGGCCTGAAAATACTCCGCCCATTTCGAATCGGGAGGCAGCGTCTTGCGCTCCTCCCACACCAATTCCTTGAACTTTTCAATGCCCAGATCGTGAATCAGGAATTTGATGCGCGCCCGATTGCGGTTCTTTTTCTCCCCCAACCGCGCAAAAACCCTGGCGATCGATTGGGCCAGCGGACCCAGCTCTTCCGGGGGGAGGAAGGGATGAAAAAGTTTTGCCTGGTAAGGAACGGTGCCCAGCCCTCCGCCCACGTATACGGCAAAGCCGCACAACTCTTCGCCGTTTTCGATGCGCGTGACGCCCACCAGGCCCAGGTCGTGCATATTGGCGAGCCCGCAGGCGTGCTGCACGCAGCCGCTGAAAGAGGGTTTGAATTTCCGGCCAAAGCTCTGGCAGTCCGGGTGGCCCAGCAGAAAGCGTGAAAGCGCCCGGGCGTAAGGAGTGACATCGAATACTTCATCCTGGCAGATGCCGGCGAAGGGGCAGGCGGTGACATTTCTCACGGTGTTTCCGCAGGCTTCACGGGTGGTGATTCTGGCCGCGGCCAGGCGGCGCATGATGGTGGGCGTATCATCAATGTGCACGTAATGAAGCTGCACATCCTGGCGGGTGGTGACGTGCGCGATTCCGTCGGAATATTCTTCCGCAAGCTCCGCCAGAGTTTCAAGTTGCCCGGCATTCAGGCCCCCGCCCGGGATTTTGACGCGCTGCATCCCCGGAGCATCCCAGAGGGTATGCGGGCCCTTGGTCAAACGTCCGGAGGGATAGACGAACTCCTGCACCTTCTTGCCGTCGTGCCGCTGGCCATTGTCGTAGCGCTGGCCGTATACCCCGCGGCGCAGGCGCGTTTCAGCAATCAGGCGCTCGTCGAGTTTCCCCAGCTTGCGCAAACCCAGCTCCGCTTCGAAGACGTCAACTTCGTGGGCCAGGTCTTCCGGCAACCTGCCGGAGAGGTTTTCCTTCCAAAGCGAGTTCGAGGCTTTCATTCTCGGTGCACTCCAAAAACAAAAAACCCACTGCCGGGTTCAGCTCCGACGGTGGGTTGGAATCAGGTGGTTTTGATTAGCGAGGTGCTAAACAACTCCCCCACACGCCGGCACTGGCACCGTACAACAACACATGGCCACGGCGAGTTGGAGTTGGTTTCGCATCCCTGAAGATTCAGAATAAGCCACAGGCCCCGGGATGTCAACCGGAAATCCGCCGGAAATCCGCATGCTGAAATCCGCAAGCCACTCGCAGCTTGGTAAATCCCTCCCGGTCTTGCTATGATGAGCGCAGGTCAAAAACTATGTCATCGCCAATCACACCCGTCTTGCCGGACAAGCCGCGCCCGCAATTGTACGTGCGGCCCGCCGAAGAGCGCGATGCCCGCGACATCGCGCGCATCTACATGCAGGCCACCCAGGATCAATTGGCGACCTTTGAACATTTCCTGGTCACTCCCGAGGAGCGCACGCGTTGGGTGACGGAACATTCCGGGAAATACCCGCTGCTGGTGGCGGAATTGAACGGGCGAGTTTTGGGATGGGCGTCACTCAGCCCTTATCAGGTGCGCCCGCGCATCGAGGGCATCGCCGAACTGCTCATCTACATCGATCGCGATTACCGGCGGCACGGGGTGGGCAAGGAATTAATGCGCGCCATTCAAGCCGCCGGCCGTAACGAAGGACACCACAAACTGATCGGAAGGTTTGTAGCTCATAACAACGCCGGCCGCACGCTCTGCCGCATGAACGGCTGGCGGGAAGTGGGCGTGCACCAAAAGCACACGATCCTGGATGGCCGCTGGCACGACGTGGTGGTGGTCGAGTATCTCATCAGTGAAAACCTGGGAAGTCAGGAGACAGAAGTCAGCAGACAGTAGGCTGGACTCCTGACATCTTTTCCCTACCCGAACTCAAAACTCCTGGCGCGAGCGGCTCTTCACTTTTGCTTTTTGACTTTCATCTGCTCGTCCGCCGCTTTCCGCCCGCATTCCTCTGTGGAAGCGTGCCGGGCGGAGTAGTGCACACCGTTGAATTCGCGCAACACCAAGCCTCCGCGGGGGCCGGCACCGGGGTCAAAGGCGTACCAGGTGACCGAGCAGTTGCAGACGTCCTGGCCCGGGTCGCGGTCGATGGCCAGCAGGGTCTTTTCGGTCAGGCGCTCAAGCAGGCGGCGGAAGGTGAGCACCACCACCGAGTGGCACACCACCAGCACCGATTGGCTGCGGAAGTCGCGCGCCAGGGTGCCGAGAAAGCTGTGCACCCGCAACGCCACGTCGGGGTAGCTTTCGCCCCCGGGCGGACGGTAGTAGTACTTTCCCTCGCGCTGGCGGCGCTGCCATTCGTCCGGATGCTTGCTGCGGATGCCCTGGCCGGTCAGCCCATCGAGGATGCCGAATTCTTTTTCGCGGATGCGCTCTTCCAGCGTCAGCTCCACCTTGTATGGAAATTGCTTTAGAAGGGTGGCGGCGGTATGCAGAGTGCGTTCGTAGGGCGAAACGAAAACGCGGTCAAATTCAAATTCCCGGCCCAGGTACTTTCCGGTTTCCCGGGCCTGGCGCAAACCGCGGGGCGTCAGCGCCACGTCCATGTCGCGCACATCTCCGTGGTATTCCAGCCGGCCCTCCCGTTGCGCTTCGGCGCGGTGCACGTTGCGCTGCGACTCGCCATGGCGAACGATCACGAGGTGGCTCATCCATCGGGGCTGCGAAGTTGGCAAGCGGGCCTCTCCCTTTCCTGCGCCGCGCGCGGCGGCCTTTTCCCAAATAATGCGCGTCATTATACCGGGGGGGTTCCGGCTATGCCAAACCCCTTTTGCGGCCCCCCGCTCCGCAATCTTAACTGCAATCCGCCGCGGTCTGGGGTAATATCGAGATTCGCGCCGGCTTCGCATCGGTCACCATTTCACAATGGAATTTGCTTCCAGGGAGGGAACACAAATATGGCAACGCCATTTACAATTTTGGGAATCGCCGGCAGTCTTCGCAGGGCCTCACTGAATCGCGCGGCGCTACGGGCGGCTCAGCAGTTGACGCCGGAGGGGGTGAACCTCGAAATTTTCGACCTCGAGGGAATTCCCCCCTTCAATCAGGATGAAGAAGCCCACCCGCCGGAACGCGTCGCACTTTTCAAGCAGCGTATTCGCGCCGCCGACGCCATCCTTATGGTGACCCCGGAATATAACTACTCGATTCCCGGGGTTCTTAAGAACGCCATCGACTGGGCGTCGCGGCCTTACGGGGATAACTCCTGGGACGGGAAAGCGGTGGCGATCATGGGCGCTTCCGTGGGGGCGCAGGGGACCTCCCGCGCGCAATACCACCTGCGGCAGGCGTTTGTGTTCCTGAATATGAATCCGCTGAATAAGCCGGAGGTCATGATCTCGAACGCCACCCGGCGCTTCGATGAAGAGGGCAACCTCACCGACGAGGATACCCGGGTGCACATCCAGAAACTGCTGGCAGCCCTGGTGGCCTGGGCCAAACACCACGAAGGCGGAAGGCGCGCCGCCGCCGCGAGCGCGTAAGCACAGAAGCACTCAAGAGCCGCGGATACAAAAGCGGGCGCCTTACGCTTGCTCGACATACCTACAATGTAATGATTGTAGCCCTGATCGACCCGGCTACCATGCCGCGGTAGCGGGGTAGTGGGCGTTTGGGTGAAGGGCACAAAAGCCAACGTCTTGCGGCGAAGCGGGCGCGTTCTCCAACGGGGGGCATCTGGCGCGCCGCGTCAAAAAAACATCTTGGCGGCGATTTGGATCAGGCGGGGCGGGGCGGCGCTGACCACCTGGCCGAAGATTGGACTGCTGATATTGCCGTCCACTGAACTGGGCCCGTAAAACTGCGCGTGGTTGAAGGTGTTAAAGGCCTCCAGGCGCAATTGCAGGGACTTCGATTCGGTGAATTTGAAGTTGTTCTGCAAAGACAAGTCGTAATTGTTGATCCCTGGCCCGGAGAAAAACCGGCGGCCGCTGTTGCCCACTGAACCCTGCGGCGGCAGGCTGAAGAGCTTGGGGCTGAAGTAGTTGTTGTTTATGCGCGGATTATGATTCAAGGCGAGCGCGCCCCCCGTATATTCCAATTCATCCACGGCGAGGTTGTTGATGCCATTGCCCTGCGTTCCCAGCAGGGAGGTATCCTCGAAATTGTAGAGCGTCACCGGGAAACCGGTGCTGTAGCGGGTGATTCCGCAGACCGACCAGCCCTCCAACCAGCGATGGTGCGCGCTCGCGAGGTGTTCAAAAGGAATCCGATAGGTGTAGCTCGCCACCAGATCCTGCCGCATATCGAATGATGAAAGTTCCCGGCTGAGGCGCGGATTGAGGGGATTCACCTGGTCGCCCAGATTTGAAGACTGGTCAATGGACTTGCTCCAGGTATAGCTGACAAATAACTGCGTGCGCCCGCCGGTGTGGCGCAGGCTGGCCTCCAGCGCGTTAAACATGGAATTGCCGATGGTGGTCTGGTAACTGACGCTTCCGAAGTCCGGCCCCAGGGGTCCGCGGGTTCCGTTGATGGTTTGTCCCGACGCGGTGATGTACACGTTGTTTTCGCCGAAGGGGCCGCAAGTGGGGGTGTTCGGCGCCACCTCGTCCGGCTGGCTCAGGCTCAGGCAGAGCGCAGGATGGCCGGGGTTCGCCGCCTCCAGCACGAGAAGATGATGCGCCTGGTTTCCCACATAACTCATGCTGAGCAGGGTCATGCTTCCCACCTGCCGCTGCAAAGACAGCATGTATTCTTCGGTGTAGGGAATGGTGTCGGTAGTTTTATAGCCGGGAATTGAACTGAGCGGCTCGAACAGGGAGAAGTTGACGTTGGGATCGGAATTGCTTCGCGACACATCGAGGGGAGCAAGTTGCGAGGGAAAGCGCTGGCCTTCCACATGGCCGGTCGCGGCGTCGACAAAGGGAGTGGTCAGAAGGGGAGGAGAGGAACTCGAGTAGGTGTATCCATAGGGCGCATTACCGCTGATCAGCCCCAGCGTCTCCCCCTGAATGGCCGCGTAAAATATGCCGAAGCCGGCCCGGATGCTGGTCTTGCCAGGCGCACCCACGATCTTTGCGATGAGTGAATTGTGCGGCCGATCAGGCGTCCACGCCAACCCGAGGCGCGGGGCAAAATCGCGGTTTCCCGGCGGCGCGAGGGTGCGCGGAACCCCCGGATCACCCGGATACACGATGCCCGTTGGCGCACTGGGAAAAACCAGGGACTGTTCGCCGGGTATCAGCGTGATGTTGTTGTTGTATTTTTCATACCACGGCTCGATGCGATCCCAGCGTACACCGTAATTCAGCGTCAGGCTGCTCGAGAGGCGCCAACTGTCCTGCCCGTAGAGCCCGGCATATCGGTTGCGGCCATAAAACGCCCCGATGTCGTTTTGACTGTATTGGCTCGCGATGCCCAACAGGAAATCCGCGAAGTCGAGCCCGGTCTCGGTCCCATAGATATTGAAACTGCCATTCTGGTCGGCGAAAGGGTACGTGTTGATCTGGTCGTAGGCCAACTCGACGCCGGCCTTGAGGGTATGCGTGCCCAGCACTTTGGAAAAATTATCGCTCAACCCGAAGTTGTTATTGATCTGGTAGAAGCGGTCGGGGTCAGACCCGATGGTGTAGTTGCTGAACAGGATGTTCTCCACGCCCTGACTTTCGGGCGCCAGGGGGACAATGCCCAGCGTTCCCGCTCCGGTTACAAAGCCCTGCGAAGCGAGGGATACTCCCAGCCCTCCGGACGGCTTGCCCAGATCATTCGAGTCGCGTGTGTAACTGAGGCGCAATTCGTTGACGGCGCTCGTTCCCAGCGTTTTGGTGAAGCCCAGCACCGCCAGTTGCGCGCGGCCCGCGTACAGACCGTTGAACCCGGGCACGTTCGCGCCTCCCTGGGCCGTCGGATAGGCATTGTTCTCGTTGTAATTATCCAGCGCGTAATAGCCGAACATCGTCCCCCACCGGGTGCTGGCATCGAGGCGCTCACCTATCTTGTTATCGTCGAGGATCTCGTTATATGCCGACGTCGAGAAGATGCTCCCCGCCAGATTTGGCGTGGGAATATATTTCAGCAGGTTCGCGGCCGGAGCCGACCAGGCGCTCGGCGGGATTATCGCGCTGGGAAGAACGCACGCCGCGGAAAGGGTGCACCCGTAATACGGTTCGTCTGCGGAAACGGCGTAACCCAGCTTCTGTGCGAGCAGGTTCGCCCAGTAGGGGCCGCTCACCTTGCCGGTCAGTAAACTCTCCTGGTCTGACAGGTCGCCCATACGGTCCTGCATCGACGGCACGGGGATCAGCCCGGTATCCTCCCCCTGAATCTGCCGTGTGCCTTCATAATCCGAAAAGAAAAAGACTCTGTTACGCGCTACCGGACCGCCCACGATGCCGCCAAACTGGTTCTGAATGAAGGTGCCGCGCGTGGGAGAGAAAAAGTTGCGCGAGTCCAGGTCCGTGTTGCGCAGGAAGTCGAAGGCGTCGCCATGGAATTGGTTGGTTCCGGACTTGGTAATCACGTTGATCTGGCCGCCCGTATATTTCCCGTACTCGGCGTCAAAATTGTCGGACAGGATGCGGAATTCGGCGATCGAATCGAGATTGGGAATGATGGCGGCGGCCAAGCTGCCGGTCTCTTCGGCGTCCGCGCCATTGATGGTGAAGCCGTTCGAGGATTCCCTCTGCCCGTTGATGGAAAGGGTGCCGGGGTTCAAATCCCCCGAGGGAGAAAACACATTCTGCCCAAGCCCCTGCACGGTGAGGCTGGTAATGGTGGTTGCGGGCACGACGCCTGGCTGGAGCGCCAGCAGGTCGGTATAACTTCGCCCATTGAGGGGCAGGGCGGCAACGTTGGTGGCGGTGATCACGTCCCCCAATTGCGTGCTCACCGTCTCGGCGTGCAACAGCGATTCCCTTACCGTGACCGTCTCGGAGCTCTTGCCCAACTCGAGCACGGCATCCACCAGCAGGGCGCTGCTCACGTCCACGGTGATGCCGGCGCGCTGATAGGGTCTGAATCCGGGGACCACGATATCGATATTGTAGTGGCCAACCGGCAGGCCGGGGAAGGAGTATACCCCCGCGCCGTTGGTGGAGGTCGTTTGCCGGACGCCCGTATCGATATTGGTCGCGGCCACCGTGGCTTTGGGGACCACCGCGCCCGTGCGATCCTTAACGGTTCCGGAAATGCTGCCCCCCACGTCCGCGCGCGCCACTGTGGGAAGCCGGGGCAGGAGAGTCAAGGCCACCAACAGGAAGATGGATTTTACTGCCAGTCCTCGCAGTCCCCGGTTCATGCCGAAAAGCCCATGTCCTCTCAGTATCCCTTCATTTCGTCCCGGATCTTCTTTGCCAGCTTTTGAATCCTATCGATGCGGTTGGTGACTTCGGCGGAAAGGGGGTTGGCGTCCGGTTTGTCCAGTTCCTCGCGAAGTTGCTTGGCGAGGGCGGCCAGTTCGGCTGCGTCCTTTTTGGATTTTGCGAAGTTGGACTCCATAATGCTCTTCGTCATCTTGGGGTTCAGCGGCTCGGGGCTTTCGCCACGAGTGGTGGGAATATCATCGAGAGCGGATGGAATCGGTTGGTGGCCCACTTGTCCACTTCCTCCGCTCTGCGCGGGTTGCGCAAGGCCAGCCGCCGGCCCGAGCAAAGCGACCAGGATCAGCAGAGCCAGGGGGAGGATTGCCGCCCGCCCCCGGGAGGAGGCTCGAACGATCGGGATTTCAACCTTAGCGCTCATCGGCCTCTGCCTTGATCTTCCTGGCCAGATTCTCAATAGCCTGCGTCTTCTGAAGGACATCGAGCGAGAGAACATGGACGTTCATCTTGTTGAGCTGATCGCGAAGCTGGTCGGCTAACGCGGAAAGCTCAGCCGCATCGGCTTTCGTTCTCTCCCGCTTGGATTTCTGAGCTGCCGCCGGCGGGTTGGGTACGATCAGATGGGACGAGGTATTGACTGCCGGGGCCGCAGGCGCAACTTCGCCGGGATGAGTCGGCGCAGGATTCTGCCCGCCCATTACCCAAATAGCGGTCAGCAGGATGAAAGCGGCAATACCCCCCCTCCCCAAGGAAAGTACGCTTTCGCGCAACTTCAGCAGCGGACGAGTCGGAACCATGGCGGCACTCTCTCGCAAACCCGATGATGTTGGCGCGTGGTCGGCGCACGGACACTTGCTTATAAATTGTAGTCCCGCATTGCCCTGACTGCAAACTGAGAACTGAAGGGTTGACCTTCCCGCCCAGGGGAGCGCTGAGGAGTGGGCTTAAAGCCGCGCGGGTTCGTAGCGCACGCCGTAGAGGTTGCGCTCCGGGCTGGTTCCGGGTTCAACCCGAACGATGCGGGCGCAGGCTTCCGCCCGTTCGAAGGACGCATGGAACGGGCAGATCACCACCAGGCCCTGGCCCACAAGGTACTTCCGGGGGCTGGAAAAGCAGAAGCCGTCGTGGGAGATATTTTCGGTTTGGGCAAATTCCATTTCCCCGAAATAATCCCTCACCCGAATGGGAACCTGCGCAGGCTTCCGGAGCCACTTCCGGTGGTGAGCCGTTAAGGCGGGATTACCACGGGTTGCCGCGGCCCGGGCGGCGGGATCGGTTTCCGCATCAAAGGCCGGCTCCGAGTATCCCCAGGGTGTTGACTCGCCGCAATGGACGCAGGTTTTGGTCAGCAATCCCGCCGTTTCCAGGACCTCCACCTCCACCAGCGAGAGGGATTGCAGTGCCAGGGATTGGCAGTGCCGGCAGGCGAGCACCACGTGGGCATCAGCATCTTCCGGGGTGGAAGGAAAAAAGATGTCCCAGATGTTGGAGTCCGCTTGCAGGCAGGCAATACCCCATTCGCCCACCCGGTCGAGGGGGGGAGCGAGCGGGCCGGCCACCCGGAATTCCGCCTCCGCATCGTTCGTTTGATTGACCACGCGAATCGTTTGGTCTGGTTTGAGCGGGCAGGAAACCTGCACCCGCGCGCCATGGCGGTTGAGCGTAATCGTTCGCCCGGGCGCTTCGAAAGGCTTCCCGGCTTCATCCACACCCCGGATGGTCACCGGAATGCTGTACATGATGCGAGTTGAATGGCGCTGCGCGTTTTCCATAGAGGGCCAGGCGCACAGTCAGGAGCTGCAACCCGATTCAGTTTACCGGCTCACTTCCCCTCATGCAACAGGCGTTTGGGTTTGGTGGTGTCTCAGTTTGACGTAGAGGCGGCTTTATGCCGCCATTGGGCGGGGTAAACCCGCCGCTACAAATTCAAACTGAGACACTACCTTGGGTTTTGTCACCGGGGTTTTCCGGCGCGGGCGGACCAGTTCATTCCTGGGTTCATTTTTGGCCTTCCGCATTCCGCTCCCAGCAGTTAGAATCCTTTCGATGCGGCCAACGGAATTCATCGCGGCATTGCGCAAGGGTCCGGTGGGAGCGGCGTATTTCCTGCGCGGCCCCGACCGCTTCCTTCAGGAGGAATGCCGCAAGGCGGTGGTCAATTCCATACCCGAGGATGCGCGGCAATGGTGCTTGACGGAACTGGAATTTACCCCCGGGCAGCTTCCCCATGCGCTGGAAGGCGCTGAGCAGATGCCCATGCTGGGCGGCCACAATTTCCTGCTCATTTCCGACCCGGAAGATTTCAAGTCCGCGGGCGACGACGATGTGGAAGCGCTCCGCGCCTACCTGGAGCGTCCCTCCCCCTTCTCCACGGTGGTTTTCCTGGCCACGGAGCCCGACCGGCGCCGGCGCTTCATCGCGGTGCTGGAAAAGAAGTCGCAGCTTGTGGAATTGCGCTCGCCCGACCGCGCCGAGGCCGCCGGCTGGGTGAAGCACCACCTCCATCAGGCGGGCGTGGAAATTGCCGACGGCCTGGCGGAAGAGATCGCCGGAAAGTTTGAAATCAGTCAGGACTCGCGCTCCGCCGCCGGGCCTTCCGCCGTCAACCTCCTCTGGATGCGCACCGAGCTCGAAAAACTGCTCACCGCGCGCCCCGCCATGAAGCGTGTGGAAGCCGCGGATTTGGAGGTGATGGTGGCCTTCCGCGAAGAGCGCGAGATTGGCAAACTGCTGCGCGCCATGGGGGAACGAAAGTGCGCCCCGGCGCTTGCCACCCTGCGCGAACTGCTGGCCAGCAAGGTGGCGGAAACGCTCATTCTCTGGTGCATCGGCGACCTGTTCCGCCAGGCACTGCGCGGCGTCGCGGGCTACGCAAACCGCGGCGGCTGGGCGCGAGGCCCCAACCCTTATTCCACCTCGGAGATTGCCCCCCTCACCCAGAAAAATTATCCCCGCGAGGAATTGTTGCAGGCCATGCGCGCCGTCCGCCGCGCCGATTTGGGAATCAAGTCTTCCTGGAAGGATTCCAGAATCCTGCTGGAATTTCTGGTGTGGCAAATCGTGGTGGGCAAGGGAGCCTCCGGCGAAGTGGCCCTGGGCGGCGAAATCCCCCTCCCCTCGACCGAAAGCTAGGAATCAGGGGCTGGGAACAAACAAAATTCTGAATTCTGAATTATGAACAGCAGCGTAGCGCACGGTCAGGCGTAGTCTGCCTTACCCTGCGGTTCTTAGCACGATAACGTCCGCCCACCTGTTGATACCCGATCGCGAAAAGCCGCGGAGTGATTCCGGCCGGACCGGAATGACTTCGCGCTACCCCGCTTCCCGGTAAGATCCGGCGCGAAAATAGCGCTTAAGTTTTCATCGTTTATGCCGATGAATGAGCTGAGGCAGTTTAGTGTACAGAGCACGCGAGAGGAGTCGGAGCCTTGTCCACCAGCGGAATTACCAGCAGTTTGTTGTCGCAAATCTTCAGCTCGCCATCCACCGAAAACCAATTCGCCACCGACCTGAACCAACTGGCGCAGGATGCACAAAGCGGCAACTTGTCGGCGGCGCAGGATGATTTTGTTACGCTGTCCGCAGACGCGCTAAACGGCGCAACTTCATCCACGGCAACCACTTCGGCAAGTGGAATCACCCCGAGCCTGCTGTCGTCCCTCGCCTCCTCGCCAAGCAGCTTAAACTCCTTCGTGAGCGAGCTCAATCAACTGGGCACGGACTTGCAGAACGGCGATCAGACTTCCGCTCAGGAAGACATGCTTTCGCTGGACTCTGTGGCGCTCAATGCGGCTTCTGCCGCCAGTCCGAGTTCCAGCGGGAGCTCGAGTACGGCCAGCTCCGCGACCTCGATCAGTCAATCGGGCCTGACGGAGCTGATTCAAGCGATTGTGCAGGCCATGAGTGCCGGCGATTCGTCAGCCGCCGGCACCGCCATGCAGGCACTGGCCTCGGTCTCACCCAGTTCCGCAGGCGCCAGTTACTTGCAAACGATCAGTGCAGGTCTCAGTTCAGGTTCCAGCGGCTCATCATCCTCCAACTCGACAAGCCAACTCCTGCAAGACTTGGATTCGAGCAGCCTCAACAGCTCTTCGTCGGCCCTAAGTCTGCTCGCCTGACGCCCCGCCGCGGTGGCGAGTGGGGACGATACGGGGACAGGCACGATATCTCCCAGTTTTTTAGGTCATCTTGACCAGCCCGCGATCTTCGAAAATCGGAAAATATCGTGTGTGCGGGTGGGGACGGCTGTTCTGCGTAGTGATTGGTTTCCGGCCTGGGCCATGCGCTAGATTGCAAGCTCACGGGAGCCGTGCTGGAAATGGAGAATTTCCACAAATTTCGGGGATTCGTTCACGCGGTAATAGCAGGGTAGCGCAGGGTCAGGCGTAGTCTGCCTTACCCTGCGGTTCTTAACATGATAACGTCCGCCCACCTGTTATTACCCGATCACGAAAAGCCGCGGAGTGATTCCGGTCGAACCGGAATGACTCCGCGCTACCCCACTCGTCTTCATAAATCTCATACCCCGAGTCCCGTTTCCCGAATCCCGAGCCCCGAGTCTCGAATCCCGAGTCCCTAATCCCTAACCCCTGATCCCTAACCCCTGCTTTTCAGTACGCCGCCAGCGCTCGTACCGCCGCCACGATGTCGGCGGGTTGGGGAAGGACCTCGTCTTCCTGGACGGGATGGTAAGGAATGAAAACGTCCTTGCCCGCCAGCCGGCGGACCGGCGCATCGAGGAAGCCAAACAGTTCGTCGGCAATGCGGGCCGCGATTTCCGCCCCATAACCCCACGATATGCTGTCTTCGTGCAGCACTAGCACGCGGTTGGTTTTCTTGACAGAGGCCGAAATCAGCTCCCAATCGTAGGGATTCAGTGAGCGCAGGTCGAGAATCTCCGGCTTGATGCCATCCTGCTCGAGCGCCTTGGCGGCCTGCACGGCGCGAATCACCAGCGACCCGTAGGTGACGATGGTTGCCGACGCCCCCTCGCGCACCAGCTTGGCTTTGCCGAAAGGAATCATGTAATCGCGTCCCGGGTAGGGCGCGCGGTTGTGCGTCTGGCGATAAAGGTGCTTGGGCTCGAGAAACAGCACAGGGTCGTCGCAGCGGATGGCGGTGCGCAGTAAACCGTTGGCATCGAGGCCCGTCGCCGGCATCACCACGCGCAATCCCGGCAGGTGGGTAAAGATCGATTCGCCCGACTGGCTGTGATAGACCGCGCCCCCCGCCAGATAGCCGCCCGCCGCCACCCGGATGACCACCGGGCAGGAAAAAGCGTTGTTGGAGCGCCAGCGCAGCATGGTCAGCTCATCGCGGATTTGCATCATGGCCGGCCAGATGTAGTCAAGAAACTGAATTTCCACCACCGGCTTCAGCCCGCGGTTGGCCATGCCGATGGCGCGCCCCACAATGCCCGCCTCCGCCAGCGTGGAATTGTAGCAGCGCGTGCTGCCGAACTGCCGCTGCAAGCCGTGGGTGACCTTGAAGACTCCGCCCTTGCCTTTCACCTGGGCCAGATCGGCTTCGTGGCTCGCGTCGGCAACGTCTTCGCCAAAAACCACAATGCGCGGATCGCGGGCCATCTCATCCTTCAGGCACGCATTGATGAGGTCCACCATGGTCTTGGGATCGCCGTGAAATTTGGGGGGATGGTCAAAGTGCTCGGAAGTGGGATCGACGCCGGGGGAGTAAACGTAGTCCATCACGGTTTTCGCGGAGACCGGTTCGGCCGCCAGGGCGCGGTCCGCCGCCTCGCGAATTTCATGCTCGATCGCCGCCTCGACTTCCTTCAACTCCTTTTCGGTAACCCCCTTTTCCTCCTCGAGAAGCCGGGCGAGGCGGGTCAGGGGGTCGCGCTTCGCCTCCTGCTGGCGCACTTCCTCGGGCTTGTAAAGCCGCTCGTCGTCGGAAAGCGAGTGGGAATAGGGGCGCACCACGTGGGCGTGAACCAGCGCCGGGCCTTTGCGTTCGCGCACGTATTCCACCGCCTTGCCCGCCGCCTCGTAACTTTCGGGGAAATCCGTGCCGTCGCATTCGAGGGTAAGCAGATGCGGGAAGCTCCGCAACAAGCTGGAAATCTTTCCCCCCGCCGTTTGCACGTCAACGGGGACGGAGATGGCATATCCATTGTCCTGCACCACGTACAAAACGGGCAGCTTGCGGCCGCACGCGTAGTTCAGGGACTCCCAGATTTCACCCTCGCTGGTGGCGCCCTCGCCCATCGAGATGTAGGCCAGCTCGTCATCGTGGAAGTTGGCGCAAAGTTCGGCAGCCTCATGGATGTGGGAGAAATACCAACTGGCTTCCGCCGCCCCCACCGCATGCAGGGCGCGCGTCCCCGTGGGGCTGGAACCGGTGAAGATGTGCAGCTTTTTCGAACCCCAGTGGGAAGGCATCTGACGGCCCCCACAGGCGGGGTCGTCCTTGGCGCCCACCGAGGCCATGAGCATTTCATAGGGGGTCGTGCCTAATTGCAGGCAGAATGCCCGATCTCGGTAGTAGGGATAAAACCAGTCATAACCCGGCTTGAGGTGCAGGGCGGCGGCTACACCAATGCATTCGTGCCCCACGCCGTTAATCTGAAAAAATGCCCGATTCTGCCGCTTGAGTTGGATCTCCTTGTCGTCCACGCGGCGCGACGTGAACATGGTTCGGTAGGCGCCCAGAAGAAACTCCCGGGAAAGCGACGCGGCTTTCAGGACATGATTCGCTGTGGTGGCCATAACCCCTCGCAAAAGGCAATATCATGCCAGAATTTGTCTGTCACCAGGCAGACTTTTGCTCTCGCAAGGCCGATTATCATATTATGAAAAGACAATGTCAATCCTCACTTTGGCCCCAGGCCCAAATGTGTTAAAGTGAGCGAATAAAAGGCGAATGAGCGCATCCGGGAAGCGCAGGCTTGCTCCGGGAAAGTTCTGGATATCCATCTTCAAAAACGCGCAGGGGGTATCCGTCGCCAAATTGAAAATTCGCCGAAAGATCCGATGAACGATTGAAGGAACCAAGGATGGAATCCAAACCCGATGCCCTGGCAAGCTTCCGGGGAAATGACCTTGCCCCGGTGGAAAGTGCGCTGAAGGAAATCCAGGAAAAATTTCGCGCCTCGCGCGCTCAGGGAGGAGTGACGGCCATCCGCCATTTTCCTGCTCGCGAACCGCGCGTCGCACCGTTTCCTTCCACGCTGCCCCCCCGCCTGGTGGCGGTTCTGAAAGCTCGCGGATTCTCATCACTCTACACTCACCAGGCGCAGGCTTTCACGCTGGCGGGCAAAGGCAAGAATCTCGTGGTGGTCACGCCCACGGCCTCGGGCAAAACGCTGTGCTACAACCTGCCGATCCTGAGCGAATTGATCTCGAACCCGGAGGCCCGCGCGCTCTACCTGTTTCCCACCAAGGCCCTTTCGCAGGACCAACTGGTGGAACTCAATCGCTGGACCGAGCAGCTTGGCGACGAGGTGCGCACCTTCACCTACGACGGCGACACGCCGCAGGACGCGCGCAAGGCCATTCGCTCCCGCGGCAACCTGGTAATCACCAATCCCGACATGCTGCATGCGGGAATCCTGCCCCATCACACCAAATGGCAGCGCCTTTTTGAAAACCTCCGCTACGTGGTGATTGATGAGCTGCACTACTATCGCGGCGTTCTGGGCAGCCATTTGGCCAATGTGCTGCGCCGGCTCAAGCGGGTCGCGCGATTTTACGGAAGCGCTCCGCAGTTCATCTGTACCTCGGCGACCATCGCCAATCCGCAGGAGCTTGCCACGCGCATTCTGGAAGAAGAGGTGACGCTGATCGATGACAACGGCGCACCCGCGGCGGAGAAATACTTCGTTTGTTACAACCCCCCCGTGGTCAATCCGCAACTGGGAATTCGCCGGTCGTACCTGAATGAAACGCGGCGCCTGGCTAAAACCTTTCTTGCGCGCGGGCTTCAGACCATCATCTTCGCCAACAGCCGCCTGGCCACGGAAATTCTGGTGACCTATCTTCAGGAGGACTTTGCTCAGGGCCCCGCCATGCCTCAAGCGGTGCGCGGCTATCGGGGCGGATACCTTCCCCTGGAACGCCGCGAGATCGAGCGCGACCTGCGCAGTGGACGCTTGCGGGGTGTGGTGGCCACCAACGCCCTCGAACTCGGAATCGATGTGGGCAGCCTGGACGTGGCGCTGCTCTGCGGCTACCCCGGCACCATTGCTTCCACGTGGCAGCGCGCGGGCCGCGCCGGACGGCGGCAGGGGACATCGGCCGCTGTGCTCGTCGCTTCGAGCGCACCGCTGGATCAATTCATGGTGCAGAACCCTGAGTACTTTTTTGGCCGCTCGCCCGAGCATGGCTACGTGAATCCCGACAACCTTTTTATCCTGCTGAACCATCTGAAGTGCGCGGCTTTTGAATTGCCTCTGCGCGACGACGAGAAATTCGGCACGCTCGATCTCCGGCGACTCTGCCAACACCTCGAGGAGGCCGGCTTTCTGCACCACACCCAGGACGGCTGGCATTGGCTCTCGGAAAGCTACCCTGCCGATGCGCTCAGCCTGCGCTCGGTTTCCTCCGACAATTTTGTGATTGTTGACAACACGCACGAGGCGCGAGTGATGGGCGAGACGGATTTCTCCAGCGCCCTCACCACGCTGCACGAGAAGGCCATCTATATTCAAGACGGCGTGCAATACCACGTGGAGCGCCTCGACTACGACGACCGCAAGGCTTACGTTCACCAGGTCGATTCCGAATACTTCACCGACGCCATCTCCTACACCAAGATCAAAATCCTCGAGACCTTTGATTCGGCCCACGCCGGCGATGCCCGCAAGAATCACGGGGAAGTTCAGGTGAACACGCAGGTGGTAGGCTTTAAGAAGATCAAGTTCTACACCATGGAGAACGTGGGTTCCGGCGAACTCACCCTGCCCGAACAGGAGATGCACACCACGGCGTTCTGGCTGACGCTGCCGCGCCCCATGATGGAGGCGCTGCCCTACAACTCCGCCGAGCGGCTCGACGGCGTGAACGGGCTTGCCAACGCGCTGGGCGCCATTGCCACCCTGCTCGTCATGTGCGACGCTCGTGATCTGGGAACTTCCGTGGGCGAGAATGCCGAGCTGGAAGTCACCGAGGAAATTGATCCCGAAAGCGCGCAGCCGGGCAAGCGCACCGTGGTGCGAAAGATTTTCGAACCCAACATCTATCTCTATGACTCCTATCCCGGAGGCGTGGGGCTGAGCGAACCGCTCTTTCGCTTGAGCGATTCGCTGCTGGAGAAAACTCACAAGCTCATCTCCGAATGCCCATGCCCCACAGGTTGCCCCTCCTGCGTGGGCCCGGCGGGGGAGATTGGGGAAAAAGGTAAGGAAGTGGCGCTGGAAATCCTGGGCAGAATGGTGAGAGTTCCTCCGCTGTCGTCGCGAACTTAGAGGCTGTTCGTGTTACGTTGTCAGTTGTGTGTTGCAACCAACGAGGAACAACTGCCAGGAACTGTTAGCTGTCGGCTGTAAGCTGTGGGCTTCTTTTGCATGAACCTCGACCAAAAACTTCGCCAGCTTAAGAAGGCCTCGGCGCCTCGCGACCCGGACCGCGAGCTTGCGCAGACGCTGGAATTCCTGCGCCGCATGGAGAAGCCGCCTGAGCCGCGCCAACTTCCCGCGCAGCGAGCGGCCAATGGCATCGAACAGTACGTGGAAGGCGTGCTTGCGAAGAACGATCTGGGCGAATACTTTATCGCCCGGCAGGCATTCCCGTTCGGCAGACCTTACGGCAAGCTGCGCATTGGCGACATCTCGGTTGCGGACTTGAGCCCGCTGAACATGCTTTTCCCCCAAGCCGCTCTGCCCGCGCCGGAGCGCCTGGTTTACCTCGACACGGAAACCACGGGCCTCGCCGGCGGCACCGGAACCTGCGCGTTCCTGATTGGCATCGGCACGCTGGAAGGAACGCAATTCCTGGTCAGGCAATTCTTTTTGCGGGATTATCCGGAAGAGAAGGCGATCCTGCACGCTCTTGCGGAAATCCTGAGCGCCTTCGACGGCCTGGTGACCTATAACGGCAAGACTTTCGATGTGCCGCTGCTGGAAACGCGCTACGCGCTGGCGCGGCTGAAATCACCCTTCGGACGGCTGCTGCACCTCGATGCGCTGCACCCGGCGCGGCGCTTGTGGCGGCTGCGCCTGGAAAGCTGCAAGCTCACCGACCTGGAGAGCGCCGTGCTGGGCATCGAGCGCGAGGGCGACGTGGCCGGCTCGGAAATCCCCGCCATCTATTTTGATTACCTGCGTTCGGGGGACGCGCGCGGCCTGCAGCCGGTGTTTTACCACAACGCCCTCGATATCATGACGCTCGCCGCCGTCACCGTGGAGCTGGCACGGGCAATTGGTGATGGGGGGGCGAGCACGCTCGACTCCCCTGTGGACCTCTTCAGCCTTAGCCGCATGTTTGAATTCGCGGGCTCCAGGGAACAATCCGTGGAGACTTGCCAGCGCGCGCTATCCGGCGGGCTGCCGGAAGAGATTGAGGCGCGCGCCTTGCACCAGTTGGCCTTGCAGTACAAACGCCAGCGGCAGCACGAGCTGGCGGTCGAGAAGTGGATGGAACTCTCGCGACGGGCGTCACCGCTGGCTCTCGATGCCTTCGAAGAGTTGGCGATTCATTATGAGCACCACGAGCGCGACCCCCAAAGCGCCATGGAATTCACCCTCGCTGCCCTCGAGCGCCTGCGCGAGCAGCCTTCTTCCGCGTCGCACACCGAGCGCTTTACCCACCGCCTGCAAAGGCTGCAACGAAAGACTGCCCAGCTTCAAAGCGCCATCAAGCTTCCAATTACTTAGGGACCGCCCAAAGTCGCGCGAATCTGTTTGCCACATCTCGACGAACCGCGGACTATCAAACCAGGTCTGCGCCATCCGGCCTGGCTACCACATAGCAGTTACGCAGAATCTGGACATGGCACGACCAGGCCACGAAGAGCGAAATAGTGAGGAATGTCTGTCATCGTGATGACGTGATCAGCGTCCATTTGCCGAACCCCCAAGGACCTCAAAAACACATGGCGGCTCGTCTTATACTAATTAGCCTTCATCGGAATACTAATGATCCAATCGAATCCGGCGACTCGGGCCACTCGTTGCGGGTCATTTTCAAGACTCGCCAGCGCTTCAACCAAACGATCCTCCACCGCCCGCAGGCTGTCGAAGACAAGGTTGGGGAACCACTTTTCCCGGATATCCTCCCAGACATGCTCCACCGGGTTGAGCTGCGGACTGTAGGGCGGCAAGGGGAGCAGCCGCATATTCTCCGGGATCTGCAAATCCTTGGCGCGGTGCCACCCCGCACCGTCCAGCACCATCAGGATGAATTCCTGGGGGTGACGCCGGGCGACTTCGGCCAGGAACAAGGACATCGTCAGGGCATTCACCTCGGGTAGGACCAAGGTATCGAGCGTACCGTCATGCGGGCTGACGGCGGCGAAAACATAGGTGTACTCGCGCACGATGCGGGCGCAGACCTGGGGACGCACGCCGCGCGGCGCCCAGCAGCGCCGGGGATCATTGATGCGTCCAAACCGCGCCTCATCCTGGAACATCAAGCGCAGGGATCGCCCGGCGAGGCGATGCTCCTCAACGGTCGCGGGGAGTTTTTTTAAAAGTCTGTTGGCGGGCGAGGTCGGCCTGGGGATGGCGAGGCCGCGGAGCTAACTTGCGCCAGCCGTGCCGGGCCAGCATGCGGTAAACCGTCAATTTCGGCACGGCATGGCCCACCGCCTGTTCATAGGCCTGTTGCACCCGGCTCACCTCCAACAACCCACCGCGTTCGGCGCGCTGCAGAAATCCTGCCAACAGTTGGGCCTCTTCCGCCACAGGCAGGTTCTGGTGGCGTCGCCCTCCGCGCCCCCGGCGCTGCCAGAGCGCTTCGCCTTGCCGCCAGTATTGGGCCTGCAGACGCCGCACCGAGGTCGGTCGCCATCCCAGGGCTTGGGCAACTTGATTGGCGTTTAACCCCAACGCCGCTCGCAGCCACAAACACTGCACCCGCTGAAATTCGGCCTTGTTGCGCGCTTCCTTCAACCCCTGTTGTAACCGCTCGAGCGTTCCTTCTGGAAAAGGTCGAGGTGGTCGCATTTCTCCCTCCGCGTAAAAATAATCGGAAGGAGTTTATATTAGTATCTTTATGAATGCAACTTTGTATTACACCGGCCGACGTAGGTCTGCCATGGGTCGTGAGTTTCCGCCAGGAGTTTGATTCGTCGAGCCTCGGGTTCCCACTGCGCTCCAAAAGAGATGCCCAAAAGGAACTGCTCCGCCTCGCTTACGCTTTTGAATTGTGATCGCTCTTCGGTTTGCACGCCAATAGAACCCTTATCGATCTCGGTTTCATAAAGGATTTCTTCACCATCCTTCATCCGAACGACCCACGACCCACCGAACTCAAGGAGGCTGATTTCCCTAATGTGAAATTTAACTCCCGTCATCTTCCTGGCTATCACCCCCAGGCCCCACCGGTTTATGTTCGCTTCAAAAACAAGCACGGTATTTCGGAGCTTGCCATCGGGATAGGGCAGCCGCGCCAACGTCCGATGAATAAGATAATTGAAATTGGTTCCCAGCCATTTGGGCGCGAATGATGGTCGCATGCCTGCGATGTGAACGAAGCATGCGGACACCCAACCTAAACCATTATGGAGGGCCAACTGGCCGCCGGGCGGCAAAGCGGGCATTAGCGTCTCCGGTGGCACAGGGTAGGTGACCAGGAATCGTCTTGTTACGTTACCTGCCATATGAATTCCACGAAGCGGCTCCGTTGTCGTCAAATCACTTGGGTTTTTCATAACGTTCGCAATGAGGGATTAGGCCTAACTCAACCAGCCATCACCCCGCTCCCTTCTCAGGTCTGCGATTTTCCCAAGGGACTCGTGGGAGTCCCCTATTAAAACAAGAAGCCGCGGACTTTGCGAACGGGTCCGTTCTATGCGCTGTATTTCCGCAACCGGCACTGCGGCGTATCCTTCACCTGCGGGTTCACGAAGTTCATCGGAAATTCGCCGCGAATTATCTGGAGTGCCTGTTCCGAGGTTTGTTGGCGCATGATGGCGTAGGACTCCTCGCTCAGCGACGCGTAGTGGCAGGTAAAGACCACGTTCTCAAATTCCGCGAGCGGATGAGGCAGGCGGATGGGTTCCTGTTGCAGCACATCGAGTCCAGCGCCTGCCAACCGGCCGGAAGCGAGTGCGTCCGCAAGCGCAGCTTCGTCCACCACCGGCCCCCGCGCCACATTGATGAGAATGGCCCCGGGCTTGAGCAACGCCAGGGTGCGGGCGTTGATGATGCCCCGAGTCTCCGCCGTCTCCGGCACATGCAAGGAAACGATATCGGACTGGGGCAGCAGTTCTTCCAGGCTCATCAGCGTTATGCCCGCTGACTTGGCTGCCTCCACATTGGCGTAAGGATCATAGGCAATCACCTTCAGCCCCAACGCCCGAGCCTTCGAGGCAGTGCAACGCCCAATCTTGCCCAAACCAAGAAGGCCCAGGGTTTGACCGCTGAGCCGCCGCATCGGCCGCAAGACGGCATCCATTCCGGGGACCCATTCCCCATGGCGCGATTTGCGGTCGGCAAGCACAATCTTGCGTGTCACCGCCAGCATCAGCCCCAGGGCGTGCTCAGCAACTTCGTCCGAACAAAATTCCGGGACGTTGCCCACCACGATGCCAAGTCCGGTGGCGGCCTCAAGGTCGATGTTGTCAACGCCGATTCCCAAACGCACCACGCCTTTCAATTGCGGTAACGATGTTAACAGTTGGCGCGAAAGCCGCGCCCCGCCCACCACGATGACGGCCGCGCCCTCGGCCAGCCGGATGCGATCCTGCTCATCCACCGCCCTTCCATAGCGCACGCTTCCGCCCTGCCGGCGAATTCGCTCTTCGTCAAGCCCGCATACCGGACCCGCTTCTCTTTCCGTGAACACAATAAGCTTGTCAGACATGTATGAGCTGCCTCTCCTTTTGCAGCCGGTAAGAATATACGAGGCCGGGCAAAAAAGGAATTCCAGGCGCGGCGGATGCAGGCCGAACTGACGACTTTAGACTTTTATATCTGGCTCGTATGGAAAAGCTGGACCGTTAGCGGATCGCAAGACCGCATCAATTTCCGGCGTTTCAAGCGCGGATAGTCGTTGGCATCGAGATCCCGAGCGATCCCCATGATGGCGCAAATGCAAATGGCCATGAAGCTGTTGCGTGCTGGGTTCCCCCCGGTTCCCTGGTTGCGAGAGCTTGATTCGAACAAACATTGCCAGATTCAGAATCTGGAGTCCTACCAGTTGAACGATCTCGCAGTGGCTCTGGCCCCTGGAATCGAACCAGGATTAGCTGATTCAAAGTCAGCCGTCCTACGATTAGACGAGGCCAGAAGGGTTGGTCCCCGGTCCCCGAGTCGAACGGGGCTCTATGGCTTTTCGGACCATCGCAACGACCGCGCTTGCTCACCGGGGGATTACTTTTCAAGCTCGACATTCCAATAAAGGTAAGCCTTGTAGTCGGACCATTCCGGCCTCAACGCGTGGATGTGCAGCCGGAAATTGAATCTGGGGTCGAAAGGGTTAGGCGCAACAGGCTTCTGCCGGAGCGTCAGTCCAGCCTCTTGGGGAGTTCGATCCGATTTGCGCTTGTTACACTGGACACATGCCAACGCCAGATTCGTCCAGACCGAACTCCCGCCGCGAGCCCTGGGCAGGATGTGGTCAATGGTGTACTCCGCCGTTTCCAGCACCATGCCGCAATACTGGCACGAGCTGTGATCGCGGATGGCGATGTTACGCCGAGTCATCGGAACCTTCAGCCGCAGCTTCCGGCTGATATGGTTCCGCAGCTTGATGACGCGCGGCATCCCCATCTCGAAGGACGGCGAGCGAAGGATGCGCTTGGCATCTTCCGTGACCACCACGGCGCGGTCCTGCCATTGCAGATTCACCGCCCGCTGCCAGGTGACAAAGGCCACCGGAAAACCCAGGGTATCGAGAACCAGAGTGTCGCTCATTTTCCTTTCCTCAAAATGGAAGGCGCGGCGGGAGTTGAACCCACATTCACAGTTTAGAAGACTGTGGCCCTATCCGTTGGACGACGCGCCCATGGTACGGTGGACGGGACTTGAACCCGCTAATTCAGTTAGGAGATCCCCCGGCTTTGCCGGGGTGGCAGTAAAAGTTTGACATCTTCAGCAGTCTGTTTGACCCATGCCGTTTCCGCTCTTGCCGATTACTGCCGACGTGACGAGGCGTAAGTTCTGGTTTTTCCCGGTTGCGATCAGGCCCCTTTGAGGGGCCAGCCACCGCAAAGCCTCCGAAGCTGTGAAATTTTTGTTGTTTTCAATCTAAGGCAACACCTTTGGGGCCGATTCGAGTCGGTAGTGGAGGTCGAGTTGAGGTCTACTCACGGTGCCGGCAGGGTTTTGACTCCTTTTTCCGCGCTCTACCGCCCCCGCTGGAAGCGGGTAGGCACACTTCTCCTAGGCTGCCGGTTGCAGACTCACTTTCCACACCCGCCGGACCCAGATGGCCACATTGCAACTGAGGCAGGCCCAGGCGAGTTCGCTCCGCCCTTTCTTCAGCCCCCGCCGCAGGAACTTGCGCAGTCCGCGTTTCTCTTTCAGGCAGGCGTTGGAAAACTCTGCCACCTGCGACCGCTGCCGGTAAATCTGCCGATACTCATCGCGCTGCATCTTGGCGCGAAACGCCGCCACCTGCGGGTGTTCTTCGGTGCGAAAAACCAGGCGGCCGCGGGGTTGCTTCCCCGGACAACACTGCGTCCGCATTGGGCAGTTTTGGCAGTCGCTGGCGCGCGCAGCGTAACGCTTCTGTGTTGCTCCCACCAGCTTGCGGTTATTTTGGAAAACCAGAATTTTGCCCACCGGACAAGTGTACTGATTCTTCTGCGCATCGAAGACAAAACGGTCGGAGAAGAATTCCGGACTCACTCCCTGGCTCCGCAGCTTCCCCTGCGAACGGTCCTCGCCCAGCGACCCGATCAGTTCGCTGGGGCCTGGCGCCGACTCCAGAATGTTCTGCCGTGTCGTGTAACTGCCATCGACCAGCAATTGCTTCGGTGCCTGTCCGGTATTCTGTTCGATGCGCTGCCGGGCCGCCGCCAATTCCTGACAGTCCTCGCCGGACTGAATGAGGTCATAGCCCACGATCACGCCCTGCCGGCAATCGGTGGAGATCTGCGCGTTGTAGCTGGGTGCGAAGCCTCCATCCGCCTGCCGCATCTTGCGCGCCTCGGGATCCGTAATACTCACCCGCACCTGGGCTTGCTCGGTTGCCGCCTTCTCCGCCTGTTGCCGCTGCAACTCCGCCGCCGCCGCGCGCAACCGTTCCCGCCGCTCCATCGCCGCGCGCTGCTTCGCCTGACGGCGGGCGGCACTCGCTTCCTGACGCAACTGTTCATCCAGAGCCGCCAGATGCTCTTCCGCTATCTGCCGGCACTGGGCCAAGCGCTCCTCGCGCTGGAAACTGGCACGGCTGGCGTCGGCGTGGATTTTGGTGCCATCGTGCGCCACCCGCTCCAGATCCGCCAACCCCTCGCTCATCAGCACGTGCAACAGTTCCACAAACAGTTGGTCCAGAGCCGCCGCGTGCGCGGTGACGAAATCCGACAGGGTGTGATAGTTGATGCGCCCCAGCCCCAGCAGCCACTGGCAGCCCGGCTCGTACTGTGCCCACGCGTCCAAGGCCCGCGCCTCCCGCACCCCGCGACTCAGCGCGTACAGCCACAGCGCCATCACCACCCGCGGGTCCGAGCGGTCGCGCCCCGGCCGACCTTCCACCGCCTTGATGCCGGCGCAGAAACTTTCCACGTTCAGCGTCCCCAGCAAGTCCCAGATGGCCCGCGCGGGATGATCGGCATCGATCAAATGCTCCACATCGATGGCGCGCCAGACCATCTGCTGGCGATCCACCCGCTTCAGGCGCGGCTTCCGTCGGTGGGGAGGAGGGGCGGAGCCGGCGCCCCACGGGCTTCGCCGCTCTCGATCAGCACTCCCTGCTCAACGCTCATGCGGCCTCGTTTCCCGACGATGCGCGGGCAGGCGCCGAATCACCAGGGTGTGCTTGTCCTCCACCACCCATTGGATCTCCTCGCCCTTCTCCATCTCTAGGGCCTCAGCGAGTTGGGCCGGACACATCAGGTAAAACTGGCGGCTGCCCCCCGCCCGCTCGATCACTTGCACTTTGGAAAGGTATCCCATGGGGGCAGTATATAACTAGTGAAATTGCTAGTCAAGCAAAATGTCAAAAATTTCACAGCTTCTCCGGCTTTGCCGGAGGATAATTACTGCCCGGCTTGAAAGGCCAGGGGCTCGGCCACTTCGCCTTCCACCGTACAATCCTGGCGGGCCGTACGGGATTTGAACCCGTGATCTGCTCCGTGACAGAGAGCCGAGGACTCCAAACTCCTCCAACAGCCCGTAGCCTCAGGGGGACTCGAACCCACGTCGCTCGATAGAGAGTCGAGCATCCTAGCCACTGGACGATGAGGCCGTCTAAAATTTGGTAGCGGGGATGGGAATCGAACCCACCTGTGGAGGATTATGAGACCTCTAAACTCACCAGAGTTCTACCCCGCAACATCTTGGTCGGGAAGGCGGGATTTCAACCCGCGATCTTCCGCCTAGGCGGACGCCTTGAGCGCTAGGCCACTTCCCGTAATCCTGGTCGGGATGGGAGGATTTGAACCTCCACTGCCCTGCTCCCAAAGCAGGTGGGCTTGCCGTTACCCTACATCCCGACAATCTGGAGCGGCTGGCCGGAATCGAACCGGTCGTCGAGAGTTTGGAAGACTCCTACTCTGCCATTGAGCTACAGCCGCGAGTCCTGGAGCGGTCAGCGGGAATCGAACCCGCGCCCCGACAATGGCAATGTCGGATTCTGCCACTGAACCATGACCGCTCAATCTGGTGGATGCGGGGGAAGTTGAATCCCCACTCTTGGTTTGCAGGACCAATGTGCTCCCGTTGAACACTACGCACCCAAATCTGGTGCCCAGTCCGGCTTGGGATTCCGGGACCTCTCGCTTGTAGGGCGAGCGCTCATAACCCATCTGAGCTAACCGGGCAAATCCTGGTGGGAGTGGAGGGATTTTAACCCTCACCTCATCGGGTAAGAGCCGAGTGTGCCAGCCATAACACCTCACTCCCATATCTTGGAGCCGGCGCCGCGAATCAAACGCGGGTTTCGTCCGTACCGGGGACGCGCTCTGCCACTGAGCTACGCCGGCTGAAGGCCCTACGCGATATGTGCCACGGGCGTCCCGCCCGTGCCCGAGCATGGCCGAGACGGCCATGGCACGCCTCGGGCTGCGCCGCCGCGCTGACCTACGAGCTGGAGGCCCTGATCGGATTTGAACCGATGACCTGCTCCTTCGGACGGAGCCGCGCTCGTCCGCTGCGCTACAGGGCCGACAACTTGCCTTACAATCCTGGGGTGACTGACGGGAGTCGAACCCGCTAACACCTGATCCACAGTCAGGTCCCGCACCGTTTGGGTTCAGTCACCGTGGAGCTACGGGTGAGATTCGAACTCACAGCCTGCTCATTACGGGTGAGCCGCTCTTCCAGTTAGAGCTACCGCAGCATGGTGGGGCCACCGGGATTCGAACCCGGACTTCTCCGCTTAAAAGGCGGGTATGCCGCCGGTAACATCTTGGCCCCGCAAATCTGGCTCCTGGGGAGGGAGTCGAACCCCCATTTCGCGGTTAACAGCCGCGCGTTCTACCGTTGAACCACCCAGAAGTGGTACCGGGCCGAGGACTCGAACCTCGATGTTGCGCTAATCGGGCGCACATCTTGCCGTTAGATGAGCCCGGCATGGAAGGCGCGGTGAGATTCGAACTCACATATCGCCAGCTTAGGAGGCTGGTGGCCGATCCGATTGGCCGCACGCGCCCGCAATCTTGGTACCCCCGAGAGGATTTGAACCCCTGTCTCCACGTTCGTAGCGTGGTGTCCTAATCCCTTGAACGACGGAGGCAAAACTTTGGTAGTGGTCCAGAGAATCGAACTCTGCCGTGCACCCTGATCGGGGGCAATTACAGGCTTATAAGGCCCGCCCGCACACCAGTGCTGACCACCGTGGAGGCGCGGCTCGGAATCGAACCGAGGTTGTCTGCTTTGCAGGCAGATGCCTTCCCACTTGGCTAACGCGCCCTGGCAGGAGCAGTAGGAATCGGACCCACGCCTGCGGTTCTGGAGGCCGCCGCGCTGCCGCTACCCCATGCTCCTGTGCTGCTGGGTCTTTCAGTTGTCAAAGAGCAATAAAAAAGCCCGCTTTTTAGGGCGGGCTTTTTTGGAATCCGATGGTGCTCTGGATTCTACTCTCCCCCGCCGCGCCCTGGACTTGTCGCCATAATGGTGTTACCCGCGACCTGGCAATGGGCGCACACAAATATGCGGTCCAGCCTGCCTTGCCGGTCGCGCGTCGTTTCGGGTTTAAGGAATCTTGACATTCTCACCTCTGGAGCTCACGACTGGATTTTAACCAGTGATCTTCCGCCTAGGCGGACGCCTTGAACGCTTGGCTACGTCAGCAAAGTAACATTCGTCAAAGGGCAATAAAAAAACCCGCTTTTTAGGGCGGGCTGCTTAGAATCCGAACTGTGCTCTGGATTCTACCCACCCCCGCCGCGCCCTGGATTTGTCGCCATAATGGTGTTGTCGACGAGGTGCTGATGGGCGCACACAAATATGCGGCCCGGCCTGCCGTGCCGCATGCGCATCGTTTCGGGTTTGGGGAATCTTAACATTTTCAACTCTGGCTCAACTCTGGAGCCGACGACTGGATTTCAACCAGCGATCTTCCGCCTAGGCGTACGCCTTGGACGCTTGGCCGCTTTGGCAGATCCAAACCAGTTTACCACGGGCGCAGGAAGAATGCAACGAAAAAACCATGCTCCCGCCGGGTGGATTCGAACCACCGTTAAAGTGTTCTCGATTCTGACGTAAAACTGTGGACAGTGGACTACTGGCGGGGGAGACAAGGACAGACCCCGGACGCCTGCGTGGAAATGTCAACGTGGCCCAAAGGTTGGGGCGAGACGAAATGGCGCGAGTTTACGGAAGATATTGAAAATACAAAAATTAGCTGGTGAGCCGTGAGGGAATCGAACCCCCAACCTACTGATTAAGAGTCAGTTGCTCTGCCAATTGAGCTAACGGCCCATCTGACTCGGAAGCATCAACGATTCTAGCACAGTTTGCGCACGGCCTGGAAGGCTTCGCGTTAATCCCCTCCCTGGTGTTATTCTAAACAGGCGAGCCCTGCTACGTGGGGACGCGCAATCATCAACCGACCGGGAGGCGCATGATGAAACTTCTCAATCTCGAGTTTACTCGCATCGCTCATGACACCTTCAAAATCAAGGGATCACGAACCCTCTACACCGACCCCTTTAAAGTGACAACTCGTGATGAAGCGGACATCGTTCTGCTCAGCCATGAGCATTTCGACCACCTCAGCCTGGAGGATCTCGACAAGGTGATTTTTCCCGGCACCACGATTGTGGCCAGCCCGCTTTGCCGGGACGGGCTCAAAGGGGTGAAGGTGAAAGAAATCCGCTTTCTCGATCCGGGTGGAAAGGTCAGCGTGGGCAAGGTTCAGATCGAAACCGTTGCCGCTTACAACATCAACAAGTTTCGCGAGCCGGGCCACGCGTTTCATCCCCTGGGGGAAAAACGCCTGGGCTTCATCATCACCATGGATGGCACGCGCGTCTATTTCGCCGGTGACACGGACTTCATCCCGGAGATGCACGATGTCGCCGTGGACATTGCGCTGCTGCCGGTTTCCGGAACCTACGTGATGACGCCGGAAGAGGCCGCCGAGGCCGCCCTCGCCATCCATCCCCAAATCGCCGTGCCCATGCATTATGGAGCGATTGTGGGAAGCGACGCCGACGCCATTAAGTTCAAGAGTTTGGTGAAGCACTGCCAGGTTGAAATCCTCTAACGATCGGATCATCGAATCATCGAATCATCGAATCATCGAATCATTTGATCATTGGAAGAACATCCATGCGTCACATTCTGTTCTTCAATGATCCGATGACCCGATGGACGGATGATCCGATCAGAAAATGATCCAATGACCCGATGATTCAATGAATCAATGTGCTTCGGCCCACGCCAGGCCGTCGGCGCCCCGCCCGGCGTTAATCAACTGGTCAACATTCCACGTTTGCAAATTGATGGCCGCCACCTTCATGCTGGCGTCGCAGGAAACGTACGCCACCTGGTTATCCGGCCGCACCACGATTTCCTGCGGCGCCTTGGGCACGATCACGGTGCGCACCACGTTCATGGAAGCGAGGTTCACCACGGCCACCTGACCGCGCTCGGGGACGGTGACGAGCAGCCATTTGCCGTCCGGTGTGGCGGCAGTCCCGTAGGCACGCCCCTCGAGCGGAATCCATCTCGCCACGGAATTGGTTGAGGTGTCGATGACGGCGAGTTGCGGCTGGTTCTGGTCCGCGGTAAACAGCCAGCGGTCGTCAATGGAAAGCGCAATGCGCTGCGCATAGCTTGCGACGTGAATGACTTCGATATTCTGGCGCGCCTCCAGATCCAGCACGCTGATGGTTCCGCTATGCACGTTCGAGGTGTAGCCGCGCTTGCCGTCGCGGGTGATGGCCAGCATGTGCGATTCCGGCTCGCCGGTGGGAATCGCGCCCAGGATTTGCATGCTGCCGGGATCGATGATGGTCACCGAGTTGCCCAGTTCGGTGGTGACGTAGAGCAGGCCGTTCTGCGGGCCGAATACCGCGCAATGGGGGCGCAGTGGTTTTCCCAGGTTGATGGTGTTCACTAGGCGGCGGGCGGCAATGTCAATCACCGCCACGGTGCGGCCGTCGGTGCCGGGCGAGCCCACGCCGGAATTGCCGTAAATGGGAACGAAGGCCAGCCGGCCGTCGGGCGATGCCGCCACCTCGTGGCCGGTAATGCCGCCTTCATCCACGGTGGCGATTTGCCGACCCTCCACCGGGTCGATAATCCCCAGCGTGTGCTCGCCCTTATTCGCCACCAGCAGCAACCCGTGGGGCGGCGCGGGGGGCTCGTATTGTGCCGTCGCGCCCAGCGTCACTAGCAAGGTTGCCCCAGCGGCAAACAGCAGACGTAAAATCCTGCTTCGCATGTCAATGCCCTCCCGGGAGAAGAAGCAAGGAGTCAGAAGCTAGAAGTTAGAAGTGAGGAGCGAGAACTCGTGGCCCTAGCCTTTAACGGTCATCATGCCAGCTCCCAAATGCTGGTTCCAACTCCTCGCTCCTAACTCCTAGCTTCTATCTTCTAACTTCTGCTTTCCGTTCCCTCCCGCAGCGCCGCGCATTCGGGGCAGGGGCAAAGGGAGCGGAGGTAGGGGAAGGCGTAAATGCCGCTCGAATGGCCGTCGCTCCAATAGATTTGCAGGGCATAGCGGCCCACCAGTTCGGCGCGTTCGGGATGTAGGGGTTTCTGGCCGAGAATCGGCAGGCCTCCCACCGCCTGCTCCGCCACCGGGGCCTCTTCACCGCAGGTTGCGCACGGGCACTTGCCGCGCAGGTAGCGATAAGGGTACGCGCTCTCATGGCCATCGGACCAGCGAATGGCCAGCGTGTTGTTGCCGGCAGCGAGTTTGACCTTCGTGGGAGTTGGGGGCATGGGGTTAAAGAAGCTGTCAGCCATCAGCGATCAGCTTTCAGCTAAAGTATTCGGTGACATCTCACAGCCAACAGTTTCCTCATGCGGCGTGCAGCTTTCAACATTTAGAATTCAGCATTCCGAATTCGCCTTCCGCCTCTGGTTCTAGCTGAAAGCTGATAGCTGATCGCTGACCGCTATTCAATCGTAATATCCTCCGCCGGCTCCAGGCTTCCCATGGTGATTTGATCGCGCAGCGTGGCGGCGACTTGCGCAAAGGCCTTGCCGTAGATGGTGGAATCGTCGAGCGCCACGGGTTTGCCAGCGTCGCTCTGCTCACGAATCGCGAGGTCGAGCGGAATCTCGCCCAGGAACGGGTAATTGAGCTTTTTCGCGGCCTCGCGCGCCCCGCCATGTCCGAAGATTTCTTCGCGGTGGCCACACTCGCGGCACACGTAGTAGCTCATGTTCTCCACGATGCCGAGAATGGGCACGTTCAACTTCTGGAACATGGCGATGGCTTTGGACGCCACGGTCAGCGCCAGGTCCTGCGGCGTGGAGACAATCACCGCGCCCGTCAGCGGAATGGTCTGCGAAAGGCTTAACTGGATATCTCCCGTGCCCGGCGGCATATCCATGATGAGGTAATCGAGCTCGCCCCAGCGCACGTCGCCCAAAAACTGCTGAATGGTCTTGTGCAGCATGGGGCCCCGCCAGATGACGGCTTCGTCCTTGGGCAGGAAATAGGCCATGGAGATGATCTTGATGCCGTACTCGACGGGCGGCTCGATTTTTCCCTCCACCACGTGCGGCGCTTCGCTTCCGCCCATCAGGACGGGCACGCTGGGTCCGTAAACGTCCGTGTCCATCAGGCCCACCTTTGCGCCCGCGCGGTTGAGAGCCACCGCCAGGTTGGCCGCCACGGTGGATTTCCCCACGCCGCCCTTGCCGCTCGCCACGGCAATGGTGTACTTCACCTGGGGAATCAGCCCGCGGCCGGGAGTGGGCGCCGGGGTTGGAGCGAGCAGGTGAATTTCCACGTGGGCAACGCCCAGCGCCTCCACCGCCGCATGCGCCTGCGCCATCAAGTGGTCACGCGCCGGGCCGGCGGGCGTGGCCAGTTGCAGCGCAAACGTCACGCGGTTATCACCCACCTCCAATTGCTTCACATAGCCCATGGTTACGATGTCGCGCCCCACGTTTGGGTCTTTTACCGCCCGAAGGGCGTCCACTACATCCTGCGGGCTGATTCGGCTGCTCATGAATGATCTCCGTAAAAATTCTGATGATGCCCAGACCCTTCATTCTGGAGCGCAGGCGTGGGTTTGTCAAACATCGGCTGCGGGCAGATGCCCGTGCCACGTTTCGGTGCCGACCTCAAGGTCGGCGCGACAGCGTGCCATGGCCGTCTCGGCCATACCGGGACACAGGCAAGAGTGCACGTGCCACCATTCTGCGCCGACCCCAAGGTCGGTGCGGCAATTCTCTATCCAAAAGTCTTTGTCACCGCCCAGGAAAAAAACAGAATCCCCTGACGCAAACAGGTGTATATTGAGCCCATCAATTGAAATCCGGGCGAAAGTCGACGCAAACCCAATAAGTGAATCTTCGATATCGGGAGGATTGGGCCATGAGAACCGAGCGATGGGCTGTTGTCCGTGTTCTGATCGTTTTCGTTGCCACCGTCTTGCTAATCCCCTGTGTTCGCACCCTGGGCGGATCGGAAAAAGCGCCCGTCGATCCCGGGGTGCGGAGCGGCGCGCCCAGTGCCGGGGGGCCACTCAAGAATCTGACCGCCGACGAAAACGCGTTTTTCCAGGACGGGTTCGCCCGTTTCGCGGAAGTCGAAGTCGTACAGGGCGGGGCGAACAACGGCCTGGGGCCGCGCTTTAATTCCAACCAGTGCCTGTCGTGCCACGCGCAGCCGGCTCCGGGTGGATCGAGCCCCGCGCAAAACCCCCTGATTCAAGTGGCCAAGCTCAGCGGGGCAAAGAACACCATCCCCTGGTTCATCACTCCGCAGGGACCGGTTCGCGAGGTGCGTTTTAAGCGCAATGGCAACGGTTCGAACGACGGCGGCGTGCACAACCTTTTCGTCATCACGGGCCGCGCGGACGCCCCGGGATGCTCCATGATCCAGCCCAATTTCCTGCCCGCGGGTAACCCCGTCAGCGGCCAGGGTGGGAATTCCAACGTTGTCTTCCGCATCCCCACGCCAGTTTTCGGCGCGGGCCTGATCGAATCGATACCCGACTCGGCGATCCTCGCGAACATGCAGGCAAATTTGGCGGAGAAGGCGGATTTGGGAATTTCCGGCCACCCCAACGCGCATCAGGGCGGCAACGTCAACCTGAGCGCCAACGATGGGACCATCACGCGTTTCGGATGGAAGGCCCAGAACAAATCCCTGATCATGTTCTCCGGGGAAGCCTACAACGTCGAGATGGGGATCTCCAACCAGTTGTTCCCCCAGGAGCGTGACGAGACCCCGGGCTGCAACTATGTCGCCTCGCCCAATGACGCCCTCAACTTCACTACCACCTCGACGGGCGCAATCAATCCCGCCGTCATCTCTGACATTGAGGCGTTTGCCAACTTCATGCGCATGCTGGCTCCGCCCACTCCCGCGCCCGACACGCCGTCCACCATTAATGGGCGCGCCGCCTTCATCAAAGTGGGCTGCGCCCACTGCCACACGCCTTCGTTCACTACCGGCAACAGCATGGCTACCGGCTCCTCGAAGAGCCCCAGCCAGGCTCTCTCCAATCAGAAGGTGAATCTCTGGTCCGACCTGATCGTTCACCACATGGGGAAAGGCCTGGCCGACGGCATCACCCAGGGGAGCGCCGGTCCTGATGAATTTCGAAGCGCTCCGCTCTGGGGGCTTGGACAGCGCATCTTCTTTCTCCATGATGGACGCACCACCGATCTGGTGGAAGCCATCGAGGACCACAAGAGCCCGGGCAGCGAGGCGAACAAAGTCGTCGAGCACTACAATCATCTCAAGAACAAGGACAAGCAGGACATCCTCAATTTCCTGCGGGGGCTTTAGCCCCGCCGTAGCCCCCGCCGTTGCCCACCCGTAGCGCTGACCTTGAGGTCAGCACTCACTGGCCGGCCTCGCGGCCGGCCCTGCGCACGCGTGCCGACCTCAAGGTCGGAGCTACATCGACGTGCCATCGCCGTCTTGACCCATGCCTGATCACGGGCGGGACGCCCGTGCCATGTTTCTGTGCTGACCTCAAGGTCAGCGCTACAATTCCCCATTGCCTTTTGATTTGATCTTGCGACACGGCGGCGCCGCGCGGAACCCGGGTCATTGCGGGAACGCGGCGGGTGGGGTGATGTTCTCCCAGCCTTCGCCGCTGAGCGCATCGAGGAACGCCAGCAGATCGCGTCGGGTTTCTTCATCCAGATAAAAAGGGGTGAGGCGCGTATCGAGGTGAGGGTTGGCGAGGCCTCCTTTCGCGTACAAGTCCAAGACCTCCGCGAGGGTCCTGACGCTGCCGTCGTGCATGTAGGGGGCGCGATGGGCAATGTCGCGCAGGGTGGGCACTTTGAATTTGCCGAAATCACCCCGTTTTTTGGTAACGGCAAAGCGCCCCGGGTCGGGACTTGCCTGATTCATGCCCACGCCCAGGTTGGCGAATTTTTCCGTGGTCAAGTTGATCCCGGAGTGGCACTCGGCGCATTCCCCCTTCTTGTTGAAGAAATCCAGGCCATCCTTCTGCTGCTTGGTCAGCGCCGTCTTGTCCCCGGCCAGGTAGCGGTCGTAAGGCGAATTTCCTGAGACAATGGTGCGCTCGAAGGTGGCAATCGCCTGGGCAATGCGCTCAAAGGTGATGGTCCTGTCTCCGAAAGCCGCGGCGAAAAGCGGCGCGTAGCCTTTAATGCCGCGAATCTTCTGCACCACCCCGTCGGTGGTCATGCCCATCTCATCGGGGTTGGTGACCGGTGAGATTATCTGCGCCTCCAGCGTGGGCGCCCGGCCATCCCAGAATTGCGACTTTCCCCAGGCACGGTTGATCAGGGTGGGGGCGTGGCGAACTCCCGGCTTTCCGTCCACGCCTCGTGAAAGTGCCGTGCTGGAGGAATAGGCATGGGCAGGTTCGTGGCAAAAGGCGCACGACACGACGCCGTTCGCGGAAAACCGCCCGTCAAAAAAAAGCAGTTTGCCCAGTGCGGCGCGCGCGGCGGAGTAAGGATTGTCTTCCGGCCAGGGAATGGGTGGGAGGCCAAGGGAAACGGGCGGGCCGGCGGGCTGTTGCGCCCCTGCCTGGCGGGCCATCAGGACAGGCAACAGGCTCAGCATCAGGAAAACCGCGACTCGGACGCGAACCAGTCCCGATGACAATCAATCACCCCCACCGCCGGGATTCGGCCTCATAACCCGCGGCAGGCGCGGGGTAATGAAGCGAAACCGCCGCCCAATGATCATTTTGACCAGCAGATGATCGGTGCTGCGCGTCGCGCCCACGCCCACCCCAAAGTTGAATTCCCAATTGGGACCGAAATCATAATCCAACGAGGGAAAGATCTGCTGTTCCTGCTGATACAGCGGGTCAAAGCCGGTCACCGGTCCCAGCGCTCCGTAGTATTCCACCCCCGCGCTGAGCTTGCGCGTCAGCGAATAGGCAACCTTGAAGTTGGGAGAAAAGGTGACGCCCTGCGGCACGCTCGGCCCGTGAAACGACCGCTCGAGCGCGGGATTGAACGCCACGTACCACGACTTCCACTGCTTATCAACGATGGGGCGGATTTCCCACGTCCAGGTGTCCGCCGAAAAAATGGGCCGCTGATAGCCAATTTCCGTCGATAAACTAACCCCTACCGGCCAATGCCAACGGTCGGGCACGCGCACCCGGGGGCGGATGTGGTCGCCCACCCACTTGTACCCCTGGCCGGGGCCGTAACTGGTGAAAATGTAGAATCCCGTTTCAAACCAGCTCGTCCAACCCTGGGTGATCTCCACCGTTTCGTGTTCCTGGTGCTCATCGGGCAGCACCCCCTGGTCCATTGTCTTGAGTCCCTCGAAAGTGAAGTTGCTGTGCAGTTCCACCATGGTGCGGCCCGGCGCCACCGTGTCCGACCCATAGACCTGGATTTCATAGTTACCCTGGCCGTAGACCGGCACAACAGCGAGGATGAGCAAGAGGACGAATTGGATGAGCTTGTGAATGGCCAGCCTCAGGATGACACCGCTTACGACTTCTCCCGCAACTTCCTTTCACGCCAGCAAATCTGAAGCCCATTCTACACCTATAGGGGGCGTCTTTCTGAAGGCTGGCGGTGGCAGTTGCCCCGAAGCTGTGACAAAAAAACAATCTCACGCCAAGACGCCAAGGCGCAAAGAGTAACACAGCACAACCACCTTGTTTTCTTTGCGCACTTTGCGGCTTGGCGCCTTTGCGTGAAAGGCTTTTGCTTGTCCTAAATTTACTTCACAGCTTCCCCGGATACCGTTGAGAATTTTGACAAGCGGCACGCTGGAGTCCGCGCGCTGCCGCCTGTGTCTGACATTCTGTCTGAAACCCCCGCCCGCGTGTCTGTCCTGATGGGCCTTCGGCCCGCGAAAACGCATGAAAAACCCCCTCATCCGACCTCGTCCCTCGGCCACCTTCTCCCCAAGGGAGAAGGAAGGGCATTCTCTGCCCTCTCCCTTGGGGAGAGGGTGGCGGCCATGCGCCGCCGGGTGAGGGGTTTTTCGAACCTGCTCATCCGCTTTGGCTGCCGGTTTGCTCCAAAATTGCTCATCGTGAGCAGTTTGCGGAAGTTGACTCACGGAGGTGTGTCTAAAAATTCAACGAGGTGGAGAATCCATGAGCAGCAGACGAAATTTCCTCAAATCCTCAGCCGGTCTGGCGGCCACATTAGCGGTGGGACCTCTGGCCGGAGCGCAGACGCCACCCCCACCACCCCCTGCGGCATTTCCCAAGGTCCGCTTCGGCGATGTGGAAATCAGTCGGATGATTATAGGAAGCAACCAGTTCTATGGATTCTCCCACTTCAACGGCCTGCTTGACCAGATGATGCGGGATTGGAACACCCCCGACCGCATTTGCCAGACGCTGATGGATTGCCAGCAGAACGGCATCAACGCCTATCAGTACGCCCACCACGATAACTGCCTGAAAGATCTGGAGCTATTCCGCTCCAAGGGTGGAAAAATGCACTTGATCGCCACGGACCCGGGCATGACTCCGGTGGAGGACGCCGTGCGCCGCAGCGGCGCCATGGCGCTCTACCACCATGGGGAAGTCACCGATGTCCTCTACCGCCAGGGCAAGATGGACAAGGTGCACGAGTACACCAAGCAGTTGCGGCAAGCCGGGGTGCGCGTGGGCATTGGCACGCACAAGCCGGAAGTGGTTGAATACGCTGAAGAACGCGGTTGGGATGTGGATTTCTACCTGCTCTGCGCCTACAATCGCACGCGTACGCCGGAGGAAATCCGCCAGATCCTGGGCGTGGTGCCCGTGCCCGCCAACGAAGTTTATCTGGAAACCGACCCTCCCCGGGCCTATGAGGTGGCGCGCAAGACTTCCAAGACCTGCTTCCTGTTCAAAATCCTCGCCGCCGGACGGGTGGCGCGAACCCCCAATGGAGTCGAAAATGCCTTCAAGGAAGCCCTGACCAGCATCAAGCCGCAGGATTGCATCGTGGTGGGCATGTTCCCCCGCTTCCAGGATGAGATCAAGGAAAACTGCGACCGCGTCCGCCGAATTATGAACTATAGCGCTTAATTTAAGATGATTTGAGCCGCCAAGGCGCATAAGCCTACGGTAGTAGCGCAGGACCCGCTCTCCGGTCCTGCGGCGCCTCTGTTGAGCCGCCGATGTTGGAAGTCCTATGGACCCGCCGTCCGGTCGATTCAGATCGAGAATCAGATAGCCTTGCTTATGGATTCAGCGGCTTGGGGGGAATTCTAAAGGGAATGGGCCCCAAGTTTGGCACCTTTTTGCAACCGTTGAGTCTTTTGGCCCCCCGGCGAGGGCACGAGGAATTGAAGCTACAAATATCACGGGAGAGGATATCGACCGGGGAGGTTTCCAATATCTCTTTGAAAATCGCGGGCATCCTCTAACGTACGCGCAACTTCATCATCGATACGCTGCTTTTGACCCTTCTTGTAGTCCGCCCATTCCCGCCTCGCCTTCATACGTTGCCCAGTAATTGCAAGCTGCATACAGGCCGGGTCCGGGCCCTTCTGGTACTTGCTCCAGCACCAGTTGTGGGAACTCTCTCCTCTGGGAAATTGTCCACCATTGGATAGAAATCGGTCCGACGCGATATTGAAGACAAAATAATACGCTCGGCTGATGGCGGTCCGCCTCGATGCCTCGTCCAGTTGATTGGCAAGACCTTCTGCCAGTGTTAAGTAATCAATCCAATTGAATGGCATCAGACGAGTTCAAAATCAAAGTTTAGTTTTCCGGCGGCGCCGGTTGAATGACCTACCCACCATTGATGATCAAACGATCTCAATGCACGCCTTGCTTCTTGCGTATCGCCAGGAACCCGAACAAGACAAAATAGAGCCGTAAACCCTTCATCGTCGGTGATAAGAGTAAGCTTCTTCAGCGCGGTTTCACCAAAAGCAGATTTGAGTGGCTCCCTTGCCTGCTCTAGAAGGCCTTGGAGCCGGTTCTGTTTGATGAATCCAGCGACACCGTCGCGGTCCTCAAACACATAAAATCTGTCTAGTTCCTCTAGCGAGCGGCCTCGATATTCTTCCCAATAGGGCCTCTCCCGCTGGATGTGTTGCCTCTCGTTTTCTGGCGGCCTATTACTTTCGAGGAGTCTAATCCGTTCGTCAATTACAGCTAGCGTGTCACGGCGCTCCGCACCAAACGCGCCCAGAAACCCTTCGGGCACAGAACTTGCGGGTTCTTGCCCATCAGGCAACCATCGAAAATGCTCGATTGGCCGATTATGCGTCGGGGGCACTCGCTGTTCAGGCGGTTTTGCGCCTGGCGAAGTTGCTTCGGGCAGTGGCGCTGGCCACGAAGGCACGCTTGGACCCTCAAGATAGTCTGAGAACACCTGTAACGCACTCATAGAGCGCCCTCTAAACCAAGTACTTCAAAGATCCCTTCCTCATCTCTACGAAGAGCTTGGACAATTTGTTCGAGTGACGTTGTAGGGGGATGCTCCCGAATTATTTTCACGAAAAGCCCATTAGCAAATGCAACGGATGCGTCAATAACAATTTGCGACTTCTCCCGCAGCATTATCACCCCGGGAAACTTGACCTCACCGTCAAGGAGTTTGAAAGCCAGTGGGTTCAAAAGTGGCGCTGTTACATCCTGCCGAGGTTTGTCCTTGATCTGAATGTGAATTCCCAAGAAGAGCTTCTGCGATTCGACATCGGCCTGACCAATTTCACAGACGGCACTTAGCACAGCTCTCGTCTTCGAGATTAACTGATCCGCCTCCGACCAATCGGCGTTTTCAAACGTGACTACTACCTTGCCGACTCCCAGTGTCACATTCTGACTGGGCGCGGGGGGAATTGTTCGTCGAAATATGATTGAGCTTTCATTCAACTTCTCGGCGCGGGTCTTCGCCTCCACCCCATCAAGATTGAAACCCCATTCCTCAAGTCGGCTTAAGATGGCGGCAATTAAATCGCCTGGGGGCGACCAAGCTTTAATGATCGGCTTCCTGAAGATTGCAGTATATTCTATGTACGAATAAGGTATTTCGGCTTGTGTCTTGTCGGGCATATATTCCTCAGACGGCAAGTGTAGTTTAACATGCGCTCTCAGGGAATTCTCGGCAAATTGAAAATATGCTTTAAGGGCGGGCTGAGGTCGGCTGGCGCATCAGACACCTGTTCTTTGGCCGGTTGCGATTTCCCGTAGGGACATTCGCTTTTGACCCCCGCGCTGTCCCGAGTATACTCTTCCACGCCATGCCTCTCTACCACCGTCTTTACACTCCCGGTCAACTGCATTCATCACCACCAGCACTAATCGCCGCCCGCCCCATTTTCTCTCCGATCTTTTTCGCCGCTGCTTTGTCCAAAGGCTTCGCGAGGTGCGCCAACCGGCGAAGACCCGCAGCGGGGGATGTCGTGGCGGAGCTACTGGCAGGCGGGGTGCTCGAGCACGAGGTTTTCCCCAGTCCAGCGAAACAGAACCGTTCTGTCACCGAGCACCAGCCTCCCTGGGGATGCCTCCAGGGGGTCGTGCAGAACGATCGAACTCCTCTTGCCGACACACTCCACCTGCCCAGTAACGAAGGCGTTGCAATCCTGGCATCGCTGCTTTACTGCATAGTTGAGCCAGCAGCCGTCGTGTTCACTAAAATAAGCCAGCTCAGTCGTCCCATGAGCTATGGCGTTCTTTCCCGCTATCACAACAATCGTCATCCCACGCACTGCCAGTGGAGAAGCGGAGATCCAGCCGTTAAGGGTGCGAATGGTCCGGGCCTCCGCCTTGGACGTCTTCACATAGTGCATACCCACACCGGCTGAAGCCCAACCAAGAACCAGGACGACAGCCAATACCATCACTCCGGCTGGAGCGCGCAGCCGGGCGCCAATCTGCCTGGTCCGGATCAAACTCCACAGCAGGGCAACCACGGCAACAGCAACACCCATACTGGCCGCGTAGTTTTCCCGCGTTTCAAAGCGTAATATTACTCCCTGTAATACGAGAACAATTCGTGATCCTAGAAAGAGACTCCATCCCAAAACCAATGAATCCCAAAGAGGCACACTATTATGCGGGAAATCAGTTTGCCGGAATTTGCGCACCCAGGCGCAACCGAGCAGCAAAAGAAGGGCAGCCTGGGCAGCAAGGGCGAATGCGCCAAAAGCCGAATGAAACGCCCGACCCGCATTTAGAAATGTCCAGCGCCACTGTGTGTCAAGGGGCCATTGCGCTGCCCGCAAATGGACAAAGGCGAGTAGAGTGGGAAGGCGGGTAAGCGGCAGGGTGATCCTGTCTGAGGCGTCCGAACTCGGAGCGATCCCATAAAGAAGCGCGTAGGCAAGGAATGGTGCAGCCATCCCTACATAGCGCCAAAGACGGTTACCTCTCCCTTTTGAAGCCTCTTCGTTTGGGGGCTTACCAGGAGCGCCCTTTCCAATGCGCCGATAATACCAGTCAAGCCCTGCAATAAAAATGAATCCACCAAGCCAAATTTCATAGAGAGCTAAACTCAGCAGGACGAAACCGGCATAAGCGATCAGCCATCTGTGCAGATGGCTCTCGCTCCACAAGATGAAGCAGTGGGCGGCGGCAAGTACTAAAATTGTTGCCCAGATTGCCGAAGCTGCTGGCCACTAATAAACCGCCGAAGAAAACCAGGGAAAAGAACTGAATAACATGCCCGCCGCAAGCGACGCCGGGGTGGGCCATGCGAGGCGCTTCAGCAGAGTGTAGAACAGGAGAACACAGATGAGATGACCCGTGAACTGGAGGATGTGGGTATAACTGGGTCCCAACCAGAAGCCAAGATATCCCTGAAGGGGATATTTCAGGAGTCGGTAAGGCGACCAGTGTCCCCCACCGCCCATCATGAATGCCGTTCGCCAATCGGGAACGCCGGCTGAAACGCCAAACACCTCGTTATAGTCGTCACTAAGCCAGCCTATATGGGGGCCGCACAATCCATAGGCGAATACAGAAGTGCAAATCAAAACCAAGGCCGGAACAATGTGCGGAACGGCTTTCGCGTCAAAACGCAGCTTAGCGAATGGCCTTTTCCAGGGTCGATCCGGAATTTCCATTTTGGCCTCGAAACGCCGGCTGGCAGACTCCTGCCCTTGGGCGATCTCCCGCAGGGACGACCTCTTTTGCCCCCCGCGCCGTCCCGAGTATACTCTTCCGCGCCATGCCTCTCTACCACCGTGTTTATACCCCCGGTCAACTGCAATTCATTACCACCTGCACTTATCGCCGCACGCGCCTCTTCCCCTCCGATCGCTTTCGGCGCTGCTTTGTCCAGAGGCTTCGCGAGGCGGGCCAGCCGGCGAACCAAGGCTTGTCCAAATTAGAAATTGGCGGCTCCAGATTGCTGGGCAAAAGAGTCTTTTTGTCCCATGGCGCACCCCTCCGGGTGGCAGGAAAGTTGCGGCTGGACATGGCGGCTGCCCAAGGGAGGGGAAAAGTTCCAGTGGCGTAGAAATTCATCCCGAGGCCGGAAAAGCGACATTTTGACATCCAACTCGATAGGGCATAACTCGCAAAACTTTGCAAATCACTCCGAAGTCAGCTTTGGCGGGTGCGCGGAGGGATCCTCCCGATCAACCCGCTGCCCCGGCCGAAAAATCCGGCCGTTCGCTTCGCCGCACGCTGGGTCAAGCGCTCCCCGGCCGGTATCGGCAGTTTGTGATGAAAAGTTGAGGGAATTGCTTCTAATCCGTGGGGCGGCGCGAAATCGGCCTTAACAAATCAGAGTTCGTCACCCGGTCTCGCAAATTCCTTCATCTTCGGAATTGAAGCGTCCGATGAAATAGGTGCGGCGGGCACTTGGATCCGTCGCTTCCATGCGGCGGGGGTGGTTCCCGGCGCCGGGGGAATTGCGCGCGAATGGGGAGGTAAGCAGGAATGACCAGGTACAACATTATTCTATTGCTCGTAGCGATGATTGGCTCGGGACTGCTGGGTGGAGCGGCCAACTATCTGCTTTTACACAAGGATGATCCCGCCTATGCCAAGCGCGCGCGGAGCTTTGTTTTGGGCCTGGTGGCTGCCCTGCTGGCGCCCCTTTTTCTCAAGACCATCTCCAGCGACATGGTCGATAAAATCACCAACATCCGCTATGGGTCGGGAATCCCCTTCGACTTTTTCGTGTTTGTCAGCTTCTGTCTGCTGGTGGCAGTTTTCTCCCGCACCTTCGCGGAAACCGTCGCCAAGCGCCTGGCGGCGGAAGTTGAAAAGGCCAAGCGGGAGTCCCAGGAAGCCCAAATCCGTGCGACCCTGGCGGAAGAAAGGTCGAGCCAGGTCGAGCCCTTACTTCGACAAGTTATGGAAGAGCGCACTGAGCCCCTGCCCGAGTCCGCGCGCGCCAGCGTTCCCCCGCAACTGATGGACCTTCCCGTCGATCATACCGACCGGGAACTGCTGAAAGCGCTGCTCAACGGGCAGTATTCCTATCGGACCGCCTCGAGCCTTGCCGCAGAGGTGCAGATGGAAGAGTACGACGCGGTAAAGCGCCTGGAAAGAATGCGCGAGCAGGCGCTTGCGGGAAAAAAGACCACACCCACCCGCAATTTGTGGTTCCTGACCGACAAGGGATGCAACTGGCTGGAAGCCCAGGCCTTCGGCGAAGCTTCCCCCCGCGACCACAAGCTAACCGAACTTTCGCAGCTGAGGGAGTAGACGAGCTGTAAGTGGTTTGTTTTTAGCGAAGGGTTCCCAAAGGTCGGCACTACATTTTCAGTGTCGGTTGCACCGTCTGTGCCGGGTCGTCCTGGGCCTTGATGCGAGGTGACGGTTGTGAAGGCAAGGAGAGATTGAGTTGGTGCAGCATCAGCGCTTGATCGGGTTCCGGCTGGGTGTAGCGTGGCATGATCAGCCAACGGTCGTCGGTGGTGGGCAGGCAGACATCCAGCATCTGGATCGTCGCCAGCTTTTCCAACACCGCCCGCGGGGTGAGGCCCGGGGCCAGGGCTTGCAGCCTTTGTCCCAGCGTTACCGAAAGAGCGTAGGCGAGGAAGGCCACCAGGATGTGGGCCTCCACGCGGTTTTCGAGTTGGTGATAAATCGGCCGCAAGCCCAACTCGCTCTTGAGGGTCTTGAACGCCGCTTCGATTTGGGTGAGTTGGAGGTAGAGTTCCCACAGCACGGCGGCATCCTCGCCCACCAGGTTCGACCGCAGCAGATAGTGCCCGTCGCGGAGTTCGGCCTTCTGCAGCTTGTCTTTGTCCAATTGAAACGTGAAGGTTTGGCGCGTGACGGCTTCGCCCTCCTGGGGCAGGTGAATGCGGACAAAGCCGAAGGCACGTCCCGCGTCCTTCTTGGCCGCACCGATCCGGAGCAGCAACCGATCGCGCGCCGGAGATTTCCGGCGTAGGTCGCGCAGTTTCCACAGCAACCGCACCAGCTTACGACGGCGGATGGCGTGCTCTTTGGCCCGCCGTCCTGCGCTCTTCGCCAACACGTATAATTCCCCTTCCTCGGCGAACAGCTTGACCTCGACCGACTCCCGCACTTTCTGCCACGGCAACTCCAGCCATTTTTTCTCGTACTGCTGAATCTTGCCCCGCGGCGTACCCACCAGGTAGAACACTTCCCGCTCCGGCGCGCGCATCTCCTGTAGCACTTCTTCGGTGGGAATTCCCCGGTCCATCAACCACACCCGCCGCGCCCGTCCATACTGTGCTTCGATCTTGGCGAGAAACCCGCGCAACGTGGTGCGATCCGACGTGTTGCCCTCCATCACTTCGTAGGCCAGCGGAAACCCTTCCGGCGTCACCACCAAGGCGATCACTACCTGCCGGCAGTCGGAGCGATGGTCGCGGCTGTAGCCATACTGGGCCTTGGGAATCTCCTCTCCTTCGCCCTCGAGGTAGGTGCTGGTGAGGTCATAGAGCAGCACGTCGAAGCGCGCCTGAAACAGCTCCTGCCAGCGCTGCCGCAGATGTTCAAACAGGGCGGCCTTATGCTTCAAAATCCGATCCAGGCAGCGATACAGCCGGTCCTTCTCCGCTACCGCGAAGCCCGTTCCCAGCAGATCCCCCATGGCGCTCTGGTCAAACCCTTGCCGGTGCAACCGAAACTCACTGCCCGGTGAGACCAACCGGCTCACCACCAGCAACTCCAGTACTTTGGCCCAGGGAACTTCCTCCCGGCCCTCCCCCAACCGCGCTTCCCAAAATGCGCCCAGTCCCAACTGCCGCCACAACTCGCATCCCAACCAGTAATTGCCAAACGCTCGCGGCCGTCGCAACTCCATCTCCGCCAGCTTCACCTGCACCCCATCCAGCGCGTCGGCGGGAAGTTCGCGGTCCTCTGGAAACAGGCTCAGCGTCGCCGCCCGCTGCTCGGCCTCATCAAAAACTTCCAGCGTCTGCCGCCACGCCGCTTGCTGGCTATCGTTGATCTCTCCCAAAAACAAGACCTGCCGCTGCACCACTCGCCCCGAGCGCACCCGGCGATTCTCCACCACGCTGAAATAGCGGTGGGTCTTGCCGTCCTTGCGCCGTTTTTTGCTGCGCAGAAACATCGTCAGCACGCATCGTCACAAATTCGCTACGCCCCTGTAAAGGGGGTAGGTCGGCACTACAAGGGCTTATCGAGAAGGCGGGGTTGACAAGGAAGAGGTTAGACCGACGTGCAGGTCAAATCTTACTCAAAATAGTTCTCAGCTGCGAAGGTTCGGCTAATTTGACGGCGGGTTCTTGTCCCACCTTCAAGGCAACCATGGAAAGAGAGGTGTGCAGTCCTCCGTTTCCGTGATTCCGGGGATTTCGTGGTCAATACGGGATGAGGCACAGCCCTTCAAACCAGAGCCCGGCCAGCGCTCCCGGCCTTGACCACGCTCACAAATCAGGCGCTTTACGCGGTCAATTCTTGGTACACTGGTGCTGACAATAATGGAAACGCCCATCACCAGCCCACCACCGCGGCGGACCCATTCCCTGTTGTTCTGGGTGCTGGGAATGATTGCGGGGGGATTGCTCACCCTTATTCTTGCCGGCGCCGCCGTCCGGTTGGCGACGGGGATGAATCTTCTCCACCTCATGGAGATTTTCCGGGGCGGGCGCACGCAGATCAATGTGGATCAGCCCACCGTGGTTCGACAGATCCAGCAGTTGCAGCGGCTGGAGACCGTCAGCTACACGATGGACAAAATCATTGGTGGAGGGATTGATTATCCCTACATGCCCAAAATTCTGTTGGGCGATCGCCTGCTCCTCCTCGTGCATGGCGAGGTCGTCGCCGGTATCAATCTGGGAAAAATTTCCTCCCGCGACATTGAAGTGCAAGGCCGCAACATCTCCATCCGGCTGCCGGCCGCGGAAATCTTCAGCACGCGCATTGATAATGCCCAAACCCGCGTGTACTCGCGTGACACCGGGCTTTTCTCTTCCGCCGATCCCAATCTGGAGACCCAGGTGCGCCAGGAAGGCGAGCGCCAACTCCAGCAGTCGGCATTGCAGGATGGAATTTTGAAGGCCGCCGACCAAAACGCCCGCAATACCATCACCAGCTTTCTTCAGGGTCTGGGCTTTAATCAGGTCACAATTCAGTAGTTGGCCGTCGTCTCTCGCCCCTTGGGGGAAGGTGGCCGCAACCGGCGCCTTTGCCAGTCGGGGCGGGCCGGGCCTACGCCCGCCGAAGGGACTGCCGGCAGATGAAATCGAGCTCGGCTTCGGCCCGCAGCCGGGTGAGGGGGCGCTCAGAGGCTTTCGCCTTTGGCGGGCTGACCGGGAAGCAGGAAGGTCTTTGGATAGGGTCCCTCGCCGCAGATTTTAAAGGATCCGAAATCCTTGAACCACTCGCCCTCCGGAACCAGCGGATGGGATTCAACCCAGATTCGCAGCTTATTAAGATCGGCAATGCTGATGCGTCGATCGCGCATCCTCTGCATCAAGTGTTGGCGGATGGCGTGCGGGAGATAGTTCCAGGTCTCGAGGTGAGGCATTAGTCGCCAAAAACCATGCGGCCCAGGTCGTCGCCGAGGCGGGCAACGTCTTGGGGATCGGTAGCCGCGCGGTATTGCTCGGCGAGCGCGAAAAACTCTTTTTGTTTGCGCTTCTGGGCTTCGATTCCCTCTTCCACCAGCTCCACAATGATCCGGTTGGCGCTCAGGCGTCTTTGCTTCGCGAGCCTGCGGACCTGGCGCGCCGTGTCGGCCGGAAGCCCCACGGTCTGGCGAACGACTTTGGTAGAAGCAGGCATGACACCATTATACACCAAAATGGTGCTGCACGGTTTTCCGCGCATGCCGGAAGGGCGCCGAAGGCGGGTTTCTTAGAGTAGCTCCATCAGGGCGTACAATCTTTCGCCCGCGCGGGGGGTGGGCGGTTCGCGAACCGCCCCTACGAAATCCCGGCGAGCGAGCCCGCAAGCTGGCTTTCGGCGGAAAAAGCGGCAGTCCGCCGCGGCGGGCCGCACTCCAGAGCTTTGCTCCCGGGAAGTACGAGTGATGGTCTGCTTGTCCGGTTCCCACATTCCCATTCGTCATAGAGGTGAAGGCCGGAAATTTGACCTGGAAAAATGCGCCACATGCCGGCCTTGCGTTAAAATTGAAAGATCCAGGAAAAGGAGCGTATGACCATGGACACCTATCTTCCACCCATCGACAAGCCCGAGGGGTTGATGATGAAGCTGGCGTATTACTTTACCCACCGGCAATTCGGCAAGGTGCTTACCCCGCTGAAGGTGCATTCCGCGCGGCTGCCGTCGGCGTTCGGTCTGTTCTATGCGAAGATCGGCAAGCTGGATAAGAAGCTGCTGCTGCCGCCGGAGACCATTATGCTGATTCGCGAGCAGGTGGCGCGGATCAACGTCTGTCTTTTTTGTATGGATATCGGCCGGGCGTTCACGATCCAGGCGTCGATGAATCAAGCCAAATTCGATGCGCTGGAGCACTACCAAACCAGCCCGCTATTTGACGACCGGGAGCGCGCCGCGCTGGACTACGTGACGGAGCTGACGCGGGATAAAAAGGTTGACCCGGAAACCTTTAATCGCATGGCCCGGCACTATTCGGAGCGCGAGATCTGCGAAATCGTCTGGCTGGTTGCCAGCGAGCACATCTATAACATGACCAACATCGGTCTGAACATCCATTCGGATATGCTCTGTGACATTACCCGGAAGCACGCGTAGCACGCCGCGGCAGTGCCGCAAGTGTAGCGCTACAGCCGTGGCGGTAGGGGCTGGGCTTGCCCTGCCCAGGGCACCCCAAGGGGAGCCCCTACGTGAGGCGCAGGAATAAGATTTGTTGGAATAAATTGCTGGAGAGTGGCGGGCACGCCGGGGGATTTATGGGCGTGCCCGCTGGGGTTTGAGCTGCCTACTTTTCGGGCTCGTTCCTGGCGACGGGCGGCCAGGCGCCGCCGATGCGCATTCCGTAGAACGACCGATAGACGAAGTAGATGGATACGGCGAAGAAAATTGCCGCCAGGGCATGCGTCAAACCCGAACCGTGCGTAGTGGTCAGCTTGACGGCCAGCTCCACCGCCAGGAGGCCGAAGAGGGTGGTGAATTTGATGACCGGGTTCAGCGCCACCGAAGACGTATCCTTGAATGGATCGCCCACCGTATCTCCCACCACCGTGGCATCGTGCAGCGGCGTGCCTTTCTGCTTGAACTCCACCTCCACAATCTTCTTGGCGTTGTCCCAGGCGGCGCCCGCATTGGCCATAAAGATCGCCTGGTATAGTCCGAAGACGGCGATGGAAATCAGGTAGCCGATGAAGAAGAACGGCTCCAGGAAGGCAAAGGCCAGGGTGGCGAAGAAGACGCCGATGAAGATGTTGAGCATGCCTTTCTGCGCGTATTGAGTGCAGATGGCCACCACCTTCTTGCTGTCCGCGACCGACGCTTTTTCCGTGCTTTCCAGCCGGATGTTGGCCTTGATGAACTCGACAGCGCGATAGGCGCCGGTGGAGACGGCTTGCGTGGAGGCTCCCGTAAACCAGTAAATCACCGCGCCGCCCGTTACCAGTCCGAGGAAGAAGGGCGCGTGCAGCAGGGAGAGCATCTCCTTGTTGACGGTCAGGCCCTGGGTGAGCGCCATAATAATCGAGAAGATCATGGTGGTGGCGCCCACCACGGCGGTGCCGATCAGCACCGGCTTGGCAGTGGCTTTGAAGGTGTTACCCGCGCCGTCGCCCTCTTCCAGCATGTCCTTGGCACGGTCGAAATTGGGCTCAAAATTAAATTCCTTCTTGATCTCCTCCTTGACGTTGGGGACCTGCTCAATCAGGGAAAGTTCATAGACCGACTGGGCGTTGTCGGTAACCGGGCCGTAGGAATCCACGGCGATGGTGACCGGCCCCATGCCCAGGAAGCCGAAGGCCACCAACCCGAAGGCGAAGACCGCCGGCGCCAGCATCAGGTGGCTGAGCCCCAGGAGGCTGACCAGGAAGCCGAGGGACATCAGGAACACCATGGCCAGGCCCAGGTAATAAGCGGCGAAATTTCCGGCGACGAAGCCGGAAAGAATACCGAGCGAAGCGCCGCCTTCAGAGGCGGAGGTCACCACCTCGCGTACGTGCCGCGATTCGGTGGAAGAGAAGACCTTGACCAGCTCGGGAATCAGCGCGCCGGCAAGGGTTCCGCAGGAAATGATGCTGGCGAGTTTCCACCACAGCGAGGAGTCGCCCTGCAGGCTGGGAATCATGAGGTAGGAAGCGACGTAGGTGAAGGCGATGGAAACGAAAGAGGTGATCCAGACCAGCGAGGTGAGCGGGCCTTCGAAGTTAAAGCGGTCGGCGTTGCCGTAACGCGCCTTGGAAATGGCCCCATTCAGGAAATAAGCAAAGGCGCTCGCCACCAGCATGATGACGCGCATGACGAAAATCCAAACCAGCAATTGCACCTGGACGTAGGCGGCGGCAGCCGTTGCCGCCGCGATTTGCGCCGGGGTGGCGGTTACCATGGTCACTCCCGTGGGGAGGAAGATCGGCGGGGTGATCGCCAGCAGGATGAAGGTGATCAGGGCGACGCCCGTCACGCCGTAGGTTTCAAAGCCGTCGGCCGTGGGGCCCACCGAATCACCTGCGTTGTCGCCCGTGCAGTCGGCAATCACGCCGGGGTTGCGGGCGTCGTCTTCCTTGATCTTGAAGACAATCTTCATCAGGTCGGAACCGATGTCCGCAATCTTGGTGAAGATGCCGCCGGCGATTCTCAGTGCCGCGGCGCCCAGGGATTCGCCAATCGCGAACCCGATAAAGCAGGGGCCGGCATAATCGCCGGGAATGAAGAGCAGAATGATCAACATCATCAACAGCTCGACGCTGATCAGCATCATGCCGATGCTCATGCCGGCGCGCAGGGGAATCTGGAAAATGGGATAGGCCTTGCCGCGCAAACTGGCAAACGCCGTGCGCGAGTTGGCAAACGTATTGACGCGAATGCCGAACCACGCCACGCTGTAACTGCCGGCGATTCCCACCAGGCTGAAGAAGAGAATCACCGCCACGCGGAGGGCTTCATATTTCAGCAGCACCCCGAAGTAAAGCAGGATGATCGCCGCGATGAAGACCCAGAGGAGCAGCAGGAACTTGCCCTGGGTAACCAGGTAGGTCTTGCAGGTTTCCCAAATCAACTGGGAAATCTCTCCCATGGCGCGGTGCACCGGCAGGTTCTTCAGGCGGGTATAAATGACCATACCGAATAGCAGTCCAAAAATGCAAAAGAGGATGCCGATCATGAGGAGCTTGTGGCCATCCATGCCCAGGAACTTCACCGAGGCAAGGTCGGGCAGCTTCAGGTTGGCTTCGCCGGCGGCGGCCTCGTCACCACCTGCGGCTAACGCCGTGGTCGTGGCCAGGGACAGGGAGGCTGCGGCCGTGGCAAAAAGGGTGGCCAGCGAGCGGCGGCGGCTCCAGGCAGCGGAAATTGCCTTCAGGGCATTGTGACGGGCAAAATCAGAAAGGATTAATGTGAGCAAACTTAGACTGGCAATTGCGAACACGAGCATGGAATTTCCTCCGACCGAAACTTCCTCTTCGCGCACCTAAGGCGGGTATGTTGGGCTTCTCCGAAATTGAGTCTCCGGGAGAAAATCTCAGGATAGCTTGAGGATAAACTACAATTATTAGAGCGCTGCATCATAGCACGCAGAAAAAATCAACGTCAAGCCGGGCGCCCTTTAAAGGCGTTGAAAATTAGGGACTTCTAGTCTGGTCAGTCTAAAAATCGCTGATTTTCCGATCATCAGGCTGATTCCCAAAGGCTGGAATAAGCATGAGTAGAAGGCTAAAGCAATTCAATGTCCGACTTGGATGAAAATTCGCACCATTTGAGTCATGCGGAGGCGAGCGTGATCAGCGACCGGGCCAGGCTGGGGTGGTGTTCTTGGATAAGACTTTTTGTCCGGCGCTCGCAACTGCTTTGTTGCGCCTTCCCGTGGGCTGTAGCCCTTTATCCACAATGAATTCCTGGAAGTCCGATGCGAACCGGTCAATTTTTAGTGAAATCTTTTCGGTTCTAACTCAGCAGGTGAGGCACGCCGTAGACGGCAATAACTTCCAGGCCAAAGTTGAGCAGGGCATCCTGTGCAATATGGACAATGGTCAACTGCCGGCGCTCCGTCCTCATGCGCGCAACAAATCCAAGAAGTCCGCTGATGAAGCCTATTCCTCCCCAGCGGAGAGACTCCATGTAACCCAGGCCCTCACGCCTCGCACGAATCATCGAGGCCGCCGCCGCTATCGTATGCAGCGCCAAAATGAAAAGGATTTCGGCAGATATCCAATCCCACGGATGGAATTTCACAGGTGACATTCTCCCCAGTTGTAAAATTGCTCTTTGAATACCATTTCTTGGACATAATCTACGGAGGGACGTTCGGACTTTGGGGCGCCTTGGCCGGGCTCCATGGTGAACACGCCGTCCGCCACCGCACGTAGACGGCGTAAGTGACCCTCAGCTTTCCCAGCATAGCAGATTAGACCCGCAACGGGCCGCGGGAATTCGTGAAGGGAATCACTTCGCTAATTCCTCCGCCTAAGGCGCGGTGCCATGGAAGCGCCGGGCGCCATCCTGATCGGCAAATCTCCGGTGCGGCAATCCGGCCGCAATCTCCTGGAGGCGCGTTCCCCAGTCTCATCCCCGAACCCGCTTGCGTTTCCCCGCCGGCTTCCCAATAATGGAGCTATGCTGAAACGCAAGGTCCGTGATCTCCACCGGGAAGTGGGAAGCCCCGGCCGCCGGGCTGAAATTCTGCCGGTTCCAACCGCAATGGCCGCGTTCACGAGGATTTGGCGATGAAGACGACGGCTCAACCCGCGACGATGAAGAAGCCGGACTATTCTCATGGCAAGCAGTTGGCGCAGCAGATTTTCCATGAAACCATGGCCGCCATCGACGTGCGCCATGCCATGCTGGCGAAGTTGAAGTTCGAGGGTGGCGCGCTGCTGGCCGGGGACGTGGCGCATCCCCTGGTTCGTGCGCCGCGCGTCGTGGCATTTGGCAAGGCCGCCAATCGCATGGCCACCGTCCTCCACGAAATCCTGGGCGGATGGATTGAAGCCGGAGTTTCCGTAGCCCCCGCCGAGACGCAGCAAAAGCTTCCCAACTTCCGCTACTTCGTGGGCGGCCACCCTTATCCCGACGCCGGCAGTTTGGAAGGGGCGCAGGCCTCGCTCGGAATCGTTTCTCACCTGACCCGCGAAGACACGGTTATCTTCCTGGCTTCGGGCGGAGGCTCGGCCATCCTGGCGCAACCGATGGACCCCAGTATTACGCTCGCCGACCTGAGGGAATTCAACCGCGCTCTGGTGACCTCGCACCTGCCCATCGAGCAGATCAATGTCCTGCGCAAGCACGTTTCTGCGGTCAAAGGCGGCAGGCTCGCCGAATGCGCTTACCCGGCGCGTCAACTGACCATCTTCATCTCCGACGTGCCTCGCGACCTGCCCTCCATGGTGGCTTCCGGACCGACGATGCCCGATGAATCCACCACCGGGCAGGCTTACGAACTGGCGGCGCAGAACGGCCTGGCCACCCACTTTCCCGCAAGTATTCGAGCTTTCTTCGAGCGCCGCGAGCTTCCCGAGACTCCCAAGCCGGGCGATCCGCGTTTTGCCAACTCGCATTACTTCTGCCTACTTTCCAATCCCGACGCGGTGGAAGCGGCCTGGTCGGCGGCCGAGAAGCTCGGTTTCGCCGCCGAGATCGACCTCGGGACCTGGGACGCTGACTATCGCGAAGTGGTGGGTTCGAACGTCGCCGCTCTCGATACCCTGGCGCAGGAAAGCAAGGGCCAGCCCGTCTGCCTGGTGGTGGGTGGAGAAGTGACGTGCCCGGTCACCGGCCCCGGCATGGGCGGGCGCAATCAGGCCTTCGCTCTTTACGCCGCGCAGCAGATTGCGGGCCAGCGCCGCGTGGTGCTGAGCGCCGGCACGGACGGCCGCGACGGGAATAGTCCCACCAGCGGAGCGGTGGCCGACGGCCAGACGATTTCGCGCGCCGAGGGCCGTGGCCTGGATCCGGACGCTTATCTGGCCGGCAGTGACGCCTATTCCTTCTTCCGCACCCTGGGCGATACGCTCGACACCGGGTTCACGGATAATAACGTGCGTGACGTGCGCATTTGGCTCGATTTTGGATAGTGTCGCATAGGGGGAGGCGCTACATTCGATCTTGCCGTGCGGGTTTTGCTGAAAGCTGAATGCTGAGAGCTGAAAGCTCTTCCCAGGAGAATTCTCATGCCGGAAACCATCGGATTTATTGGACTCGGAATTATGGGCCAGCCCATGGCGCTGAACCTCGCGAAGGCGGGCCACGAGCTGGCGGTTTACAATCGCACGCCGGGGAAAACCGCTGCTCTGGAGGCGGTGGGCGCGCGCGTGGCCGCCACTCCCGCTGACGCGGCACGCGACGCGAGCATCGTCGTGATCATTGTCAGCGACTCGGCGGCGGTGGAAAGTGTGGTGACCGGCAAGGACGGCATCCTGGAAACGCTGCGCTCCGGGGCGATCGTCATCGATTCCAGCACCATCAGCCCGGCGGTGAGCCGCAAGATGGCGTGTCACGCCGCCGGCAAGGGAGCGAGTTGGCTGGACGCCGCGGTGACCGGCTCCAAGCACGGCGCCGAAAAAGGCGAACTGACCTTCATGATCGGCGGCGACCGCGAGACGTTCGACCGCGCCATGCCCATCCTTCAACTGCTCGGCAAGAAGCACATCTACTGCGGACTGCACGGTCTCGGCCTCTCCGCCAAGCTCGCCCAGAACACCATTCAGGCCACCATGGTTGAAATCTTCTGCGAAGGCTTTGTGCTCGCCGTCAAAGCGGGCGTAAGGCCGGAGGTCATGATGGAAATCGTCCAGTCCAGCATGGCGCGCGCCGGCATTACCGACTTCAAAGCGCCTTTCATTTTCAAGGGCGACTTCACCCCTTACTTTCCCCTCAAGCTGATGCATAAGGACCTCGAACTCGCCGCCGAAGCCGGCTACGCCCAAGGCGTTCCCATGCCCGTGCTGGCCGCGGTGAAAGAGGTTTACATGGCCGCCAAGGCCCAGGGCAAAGGCGAACTGGACTACGCCGCCATCGGCACCGTGATCGAGGAGTTCGCCGGGGTGAAGGTGCGGACGTAGCCCCCCACCGCAGGGAAGCACCCCAAGTCGTGGCATGGCCATGCTGGCCGCTAACCTGACCGGTGGGACGCCGGTGCCACGTCGCGTGATCGTGCCCGGGGCAGGCAATGCTGGCCCTGGCGAAAGGTCGCCGCGGAGACCCTACAAATCCTTTCATCGTCACGACCCCAACCGCCGATAACGATGCGGGAAAGTGTGGGCCGCGCGGCAAGGGAAAATGCCGAGTAAGCCGCCAGGGGACGTGGCACGGGCATCCTGCCCGTGAAGGGGCATGGCCAGGATGGCTATGGCACCTCGTCGTACCGCCGTCCTCTGATTTTTGAGGTCTGCGCCAGTCAGCGTATTTCAGTTTTTGGGCGTTGGGTGACTAGCCCTTTGGGCACCCGCAGCTTGTGATTCCTTATATCCAGTGTTGCAATAAGGATGCGTGAACTGCAAATTTTCCAACGAACCAACTCCTAGATCTACTTGGCGCTGCTTGTGATCTTTGGAACGACACGACGGCGGTAATCTTGAGCCACACACTTTGCAGCGTTCTCGGTTGTCCAACACGGACCTTATAACTGCAGCATCCTGAACTGATTTTGAAAACTTTTTTCGTTTGGTGTCATCCTTGAGGATGTTGGTGACATCGTTTAATTCTTCGAGCCGTCTGTCCCGTTTGGGCTTCCTGATTATCTTCTTGTCATCTTGTACCCCGGACTGGAGGCAATCTATGATGATGCGGTGCATCTGTAATACAGACTCTACAGGTCGAGTCCGACTCCCTTTGCTGTGTCCGATTTGGTTGACAAAAAAAATTGTGTCGGACCAGAAACTCCTCAAAGTCTTTTCGGATCTTCGTGAATTGTTTAAGCTTTTTATTGGTTTCTAACTCTTTCGCCAACCTCAGAGCTGCGAGGAATGCGCCAGGATGAAACTTTCCTGACGCACCGTAAGAATACACAGCCTGATCTAGCCCCAGAGAACCTGAGTTCCGTTCTCCGTTGTCGCTGACAAGGGTGCCAATTTCTCTAACTTTTTTGAGATATTCGATGGTCGCCGATCCATCCGCATCATCCTGTAACTTTGCGACCTGTACTTTTCTCTTGCTGGTTATTTTCTGCTCTTGCCACATTGCAGATGTGACGCCATTAAACATGTTGACCATATCAAGGACCATTTTGAAAGCGTCACTCGAATACGGCTGTCCGGCGCGAGGCACATCGGGACTTTGTGTGTTCAGGTCCAAGATTGGGCCGAATACTATCCCGTGTACCTCCTTTGCCAAAGTATCTATCTCTTTGACCTTAGCGAGCTTTGCATAATAGTCCGTTCCAGCACGCATCAGAGCTCGTGTAGCAATAGCATTGGGTTTCCTTCTTGCACGAATCAGGTCGAGGTCGGTTGGATCAATTGTAGCCGGATTGGAATTGATCTTTAAGAATGAATTCTCGGCTGTCTGAGCATCACCTTCTACCTTCTGAATGGCGGGTTGTAGGGTAGCAATTGCTCTTGCTCGTCGTACTTTGTTGGGGTCATCTGTGGGTAATGGGTTCAATCCCATTCGATGAAGTTCTCTGTAACTTCCAACTCGTTGCGCCATTAACTCCTGGGTTTGCCTATGAAATTTTGCTTGTGCCGGAGGTATCTCATCAAAAAATCCGCGCGAGATAGACCCATCACCGTAATCGTCATTAACCCAGCCTATAAGCGCACTGAGTCTGTGAGCGCCGTCAACGATAAAGACTTTTCCGCTTTGCTTCGAATGCCAAAGAATTAGCGCAGGCACAAGGTCGCCATTTAGCCAGCTTTCCACCAAGTCGACGATCATCTCTGGCGTCCAATTATTAGTCGTCCTTTGAAAATCTGGTTTTCGCAGAACGCCAAAATACATTCGGTCAGATGATAATTCCTCAACCTTGAAAATTGGCTCCCTTCCCCCTACGCTATCCATACCTCCGGTCTCAAAATCTTCACGTTTTATCAGTGAATCAAGATTTACTCTATGTGTGGACATTGCTCCCTCCCGCGGGGTAATCGTACACCCCCGCCGCCATAAGCGCTAGTCTCGTATCCGCGGGCTGGCCCACATCGCTGATATTGGAGGTCCGCGATCTCCCCTGTAGGGACTTTCTTCGTGCACAGCATTCCACCGCGTAAACTCATCGGCCGCAGACTGTTCTCCAAACTCCGCATGGACCGATTGAAATGAACGGCCAGCCCTCCGAGTCCCTTCGGGGAAGCGCAGACCTCCAAGAGCCGAGGTCTGTGCCAGCCCACGTTCCAACCATCCAAAGCCCGCGCAGCGGGCGTAAGATCGTAGCCCACCGCGTGAGCGGTGGGTAAAGGGCAAAATCCCTGCGAGCCCCGGAGGGGCGGAAGAACCGGCCCTTGCAGTGAATTCACATCGAAATTCCGATTCGCGAGATCGGGTGAAACTCTGCTGTTGTTCGAGATTTCTTTCGCCCCTCAAGGGGCTTGGGGAGGTGGGAGCCTTTTTTCCCATGGCTCACGCCATGGGCTACGATCTTTCGCCCCCTTTGCGGGCTGAGAACATAGCGCGGGGCTTGAGCCCGGCACGTGCCGACCGCAAGGTCAGCTCTACGACAGCGTGCCATGGCCGTCCCGGCCATGCCCGGGCACGGGCAAGATGCCCGTGGCACGTTTGTGGACCGGCTGGCGCAGACCTCAGCCCTTGGAGGTCTGTCGTATAGAGCCGTTGCTACGCTGGCGGTGGCGGATTTGTCCCCCGGGCAAAGCCGGTTTTTGCCTGTAGCCTCACATTTCTATTGACAATCGGCTAGAAATGTGGGTATAGTAGATACGGAAGCCTGTGCCTGGGACGGAAAGTCCCGGCCCGTGTCGAATGTGGAAGAAATGATCCCCCGCCCCTCTTGGCGAATCCGTCACACCTTAATCCAACAAAAAGTCAGCTACGGATCACCACCACCCCAAAAAGATGTTAAAAATGAAGGTCGATCCGGAAAAGTGTATGAAAACAAAGGGGAAGGCGACAATATATCCGAACAAATGTCGGGCATTTGGGCACATTTGATGCCGATTTTGCAGAAAACCTCGGCTTTCAAACGACATTTTGTCGAAAACAAACCTCTCCGACCCGGTTCATTGCGGATATTCACCGCAAACCTCAGCCCCTTACCCTGCCCGCTCCGATTGGAAAAGCCGCTGAAGAATCAGTCCGCTGACGGATGCCTCAGCGCTACCTCCGGGGTACATGATCTACGCGTACTCAATCAGCGCCATGGAGAGGGAGGTGAACGGCTCCAGGTCGAACTGGACATATGCGCCTGCCGTCTTGAATTTTACGGGTTTGCGCTCCGGCAGGTGGAGGACGGCGGTGGCTTTTTTGCCGGCGGGCACCTGCACCCGCACGGTGGAGGTTACCGGCAGGGCGGGGAGTTGCTCTTGCATTGTCAACAGGGTCGCCAGCAGCCGCTTCTTGTCTTCCTGGTGGAACAGGGTCATTTCCACGGATGGATGGGTATCCGCCTCAAATTGATAGGGCCCGGGCAGGGCGCGTTTCAGCAGGGCGCCCACCAGCCGGGCGTTCACTGCCTCACTGCTGATTTCGATGGGAGCCGCCACCCACACTGCCCGGCCTTTGCCGTAAGTATTCCAGACAATCCCCGGGTCGGTCCCCGGAGTAAGCGCCGGGGGATTGCTGTGAATCGCGCCAAAGCGGCTGCCGATGGGCCTTCCCTGAGCGGGCGGCGCAAAGGGCAGAGTGATGGTGGCGAGCACCTCCGCGCCCGGCAGGGTCATGGCTTTCAGCATGGGCCCCGGGTAGCTCAATTCCTTCTGCGGCCAGATGAGCTTTTCGACCGCCTCGTCTTTGGGGGAGAGGAAGGTCCACGAGTAGCGCCACGCTTCCGGCGTCGCTTCACCGGAAAAAGTCGCACTCGACCCCTCTTCGCTTCCGGGCAGAGGAGCGCCCACCGTTCCCGTATAGCGCACCCCGAAAACGTCTTCCAGCAGGAAGCGCGGCCCATCCTTATCAAACCGGTCGAGCGACGACGGCCCGCTCGCGTAAAGCGCGCCGCCCGCTTCCACAAACTTGCGAAACTCGGCAGCCTGCGCGGCGGTTATTTCCAAAACGTTGGGAAGCAGCACCGCGCGGTAGTTCTTCAACTGGTCGAGGTTGGCGTTGGTGACGACGCTGAAGGGAATATGCGCCTCGCGCAGTACGCGCGTCCAGCCAATAACCGCCTCGAGGTGGGGGCAGTCGTTCCGCTGCCGGAGGTGGCCCACGCGGATTTTCTGTTCCAGGGGGTTATAGACCGATTCCTTGTCGTAGTAAATGGCGACGTCGGCCAGCAGATCGCCGCCAAAATAAGGTTCGTAGGGCGCCCGCTCGGCATTCAATTTGGCGAGGAATTCATACTGGCTGTGATTGATGGTGCCATCCACATTGATGGCGTCAATCATCAGGAAGGCGGCCGAATGCAGGGGCGCTACACCCGACTCCCGCACGATTTCCTCGAACGGCTTGGTGGTGGCGTGGTCGCGCAGGTCGCGGGTGCGCGAGGTGGCAAACTCGATGGGGCGATGGGGGGTCAAACCGCTAAAGGCTTTGCAGACCAGCGAGTGCTCGGCCGGCCCGCCGTAAAAATCTCCGCTGGCATAATCGATGGCGTCCCGGATCTCCACCGGCATGCCGGACCTCCAGTTGTGGAAGAGCGGGGCGTAATTATCCACCACGGTGATGGGGCGGGTCTCCTTGATGGCACGCGTTATGGACTGGGCAAATTCCAGCATCCAGCGCTGGCGCGCCGCCACGAACTTCCGCCAGGTGGGATCATCCCAATCGACGATGCGCGGCGGTTCGGCGCCCTCCTCCGTGCGGAAGCGTTCAATGCAGTGGGGGCAATAGCAGACGTCCGGCCAGAACACCATGTCGATAAAAATCCCGTCAAAGTCATAGTTGCCCGTAAGCTCGCGCAGGCAGGCAAGCGCGTGCTGGTGATAGGGCGAATTGGGGCAGGCAAACCCGTAGCGCTGCGGGTGGGTGGGGATACTGTCATCGTCGGGCACCATCCGCCAGTCGGGATGGTATTCATAGGCCCAGTTGTCAAAGATTACGCTGTAGTAGGCCACCGCGTGCAGGCCGTAACGCTTGCGCTCCTCCACCATCTCGCCGAAAAAGTCGCGGTCCTTCATGTTGCGATGCCTCTGCCCGATCTTGGTGCGCCAATAACACAGGCCCACGTGCGAGTTGGCGTAGGCCGTCATCGACTGAAAGCCCGCTCCGGCAATGGCCTTCACAATGTCGGCCGGATCGAATTTGGAGAGAAGCCTGGGGTCCCAGTCGGGGACGTGCATATCAATGAGGCTGCGGCGATATGTCTCGTCAGGCCAGCGCGGAATGCGTGCCGGGACATCCACCGCCGGTCCCGGTTGTGGCTGCGCGTTGAGCGGCCGCGCCACGCTTCCCAATACACCTAAACCCACTAACTCATTGAATGTCCGTCTGTTCATTGCTGGCATCCTCTCCTCTTGTACGGGCTGGGCTTGTCCTGCCCTCCGCAAGGGCACCCCGAGCGGCGCCCCTACGACTTCCCTAACGATGGCGGCGTATTATGACATAAACAAGCGGCCAATGAATTCCGCAATGTTGGGCATTGTTCGTGTTCACGTCGGAGCGCGTACCCGCAGGAATGTCACTCTCGCAGCCCGATCATCCCATCTGGCAAAAACGATAGGTAGAGCTGCCATTTACTACGAAAGGAGGGCTTAAGAGCATTTCACAGAGAGGTCACAGAGGGTATATCAAGGACCACAGAGAACACAAAGAAGATTGCGGATTTTCTCCGTGCTCTCTGTGAACCCATCTCTGTGCCCTCTGTGTGAACCTCTTTAGCAGAAATAAGGACTGAATTCACCTTTCGGGGTATGAATGGCGTCGGGGGGGGGCCAATTTCAAATGACAATGCTGCTGGAGGATGAGATCTCGCTCACTCCTGAGGCAATCGGGTACAATAGCAGTTGGGCAAGGCGGCACAATTGAAATTTCGGGTGTGGATCGAGGAGAAATGATGAGCTTTCCGGTGGGAGTTGACGATGTCAAGGTTGTGCAGGGGCGCAGCACCGGACTTCAGGTGGTGTGTCACTGCGGCTGCGTCAATTTCAATTACCTCGACCCGCAGGACACTCTGTGGAAATGCCGGAACTGCCCCCAGGTTTTGAGCTACGACTTCCCGCGCTTGCTGGAACGCGCCGTAGCTCGGCAAAAAGCACAGGCCGCCGCCGTTGCCGCCGCAGCCGCACCTCCCACACCTGCCGCGCCCCCGGCCGGAAGCTAAACGCGATGCCGTAAATAAACTCGCATCCGGGTCGGTGGCCAAAGCCGTTTGTGCGGCTGCCTGGTTTGGGCACGCGCAAACATTTATGACGCTGCGTTCAGAAACAATTTCCTCAACTTTTCGTCACAAAATGCCGATCATTCCAGCAGGAAAGTCTGTCCGCGGGCATCGCGCCCCCTCCCCCTGATGTGGGTATCGGCAGAATTTGACCTGCGGATGAAATAAATTGCTTGTATCCAGAGCGATGCCGTAAATAAACTTGCATCCGAGTCGATGGCCAAAGCCATTTGTGCGGCTGCCCGGTTTGGACGCGCGCAAACACTTATGACGGTGCGTTTAACGCCTCAACGGGGGCACAGGCTTCCAGCCCGAGTCCTTCAGGTGAACCGATACTTTACGAAGTACTGTGAAGCCCGCAAAGCGGGCGACAGATCGTAGCCCATGGCGCAAGTGGGACAAGCGCGACCACCCGCCCGTCAGAGCCCCGCAAGGGGCGAAAGAAACAGCCCAATAACATGAATCTCCTGCCCCAGGGCAGAGAATCGCGGCAGGTGTGTATCCTTTCGCCCCTCCGGGGCTCACGGCTTATTGCTGATGGTACCGACATCAATAGCCTATGCTATGGGCTACGATCTATCGCCCGCTGCGCGGGCTGGAAGGTTGTACGTGGGTACCGCAATGCCCCAATCGCATTGTGGCAGTGAAAGCCGAAGCAGTCCTTACGGCGCTTCTTCCCTTTTTTTCATCTACAGAGAGCATCAGTCCCGGCAGCGCGCCCCCGGCCGCCAGCTAAGGCCCCATGAGGAGACGAGGCCCGCACTCCACATCATCAACCCGCCTTGCTGCGGACGAATATTTGGGGCATTAAGGGGCTGGCAAAAAGCTCCCCATAGGTTACCTGGCCGTGGATCTCCTTCCGGTAAGGCAGGTACGCTGCCACGCACTCACCTGCTGCTTGTTCCAGGTGAACGCAAATGGTGTCCACCTTCGCCTCTTCGCCGGGCGGAATCGCGCTGCCATTAAAACAGAGTACGGAGGCACGAATCCCCTGCTTTCCCGCCTGGTCCCGCAGTTCGGCCACCAGCAGGTCAATGACCTCCTGCGACTCGGGGTGTTCGGACTCGGGCATGCAGCCGATCAACCCAACTTTACCCCCGGTGTTCATGGCCGCGCCCAGGGGATAGAACTCGCCATATTTGGCCAGCATCTGCTGAGCGAGCGGCAGCACGGCATTCAGAAGCGCGTCAAGATCCGCGTGGGCCATACAGTTCTTCCTCACTTATTTGGATTAACAACGCCCGCTGCCGCCCTCGCCAAAGCTCGTCGGCCATCGTCGTGCGCCGTGGATGACTGCGAGGATTTTGATTTCATCCTGGGTTGGTTGATAGACAACGATGAAGGGAGTACGAGCAATGCTCAGTTCACGGGTTGCAGGGACACGCCCGGGGTGGCCTGCAAATGGATAGCGACTCAGCATTTCCACACCTTTAAAGATACGCGACACGAGCCGAGAGGCGGCTTGCGGATTGTCCTGCCGAACGTATTCGTAAGCCGCATCGAGATCCTGTTCGGCGAGTGGCATCCAGCGAATCTTCATGGAAAATATCGGGGGGCTCAGCGCAGGCGGCGCCGCCACTTGGCACGTACTTCCTCATGATCCGTACCCATGCCGGCCTCGGCTTGCCGCAGACCCTCCTCGATGTGCTCGATCTGCCAGCGCTGCACATCCAGGTAGGCGTCCACAGCCTCGTTGAGAAGGAAGGTGCGATCGCGGGTTTGAGCCTTGGCGAGTTGGTCGAGGGCGGCGACCTTGCGCCGCTCAAGCCGGAAAGAGACGGTCTTCTTGTGAGCGGTCCGGGTCTGCATGATGAGATAATACGATGTATGATTCTGTAATGCAAGTGCGGCAGGTGGTGTCTCAGTTTGAATATGAAACGGCAAAAGAGTTCAGGGTCCCGAAGCGACCAACGGTGGGTAGCCGTAGGTTTTAACCTACGGATCGGGACGGCACGGACGATTTTCCCTTCGACCCTGGCGGGGTCGACGGTGCGGCCCCTCCAGGGCCGGGACTTACTCTTGGGGGGCGGCGTGTCCGTAGGTTAAAACCTGCGGCTACCCACGGTTTTCCCCTTCGGGGAACAGGGCCACATAACAGCAAAATAGGAACACCTTCTGTCGCACCTAATTCAAACTGAGACACTACCAGCGCGGGGGAGTTACCATCACTGCATCGCCGCAGGGAACTAACTGAGCAAGCGGTGAGCCTGGGCGAGCTTGGTGGGAATCTTCAGCCCCTGCGGGCAATGCGGCAGGCAGGAGCCGCACGCCTGGCAAGCGTCGGCGCGCTTGTCCAGTTGGGCATAAAGCCGCCGGGCGAGTTGCCGGTCGCCGTAATCGGTAGCGTAGCGCTCATAGCGCAGGATCTCGGCGATGGGCACGCCCTCCGGGCAATGGGTCATGCAATCGTTGCAGAGGCGGCAGACCTCGCGATTCGCGTACGCCGTCATCATCTCGATGGCGCGGTCGTCGGCGGCCCGCAGAGGCTTGCCGGCGCCCGAATAGGTATCAACAAATTCCTCCAGACTGTTGATCTGAATTACCGCGGTGCTCAGCTCAGTGCGGGTGGTAAGCCAGCGGGCCAGGGCGTGATGGGGGGTGGTGTCCGGCGGGAATGTGCTCATGAAGTCGCGATCGGCCTGCATGCGCACCGTGCCGGCGGCGGTTTTCATGGCGGTGGTGCCAAACCCCCTGCTCTTTGCCAGGCTCACGAACTGGGTAAGGGCTTCGCCCTCGCCGAAAGTGAAGGCAAATTGGGCGTGCTCGTACAGGCCCTCGTCGAGCACGGCGGTGAGGATGGCGACTCGATCCTCTCCCCCGGGCACGCGGGAATTGCCGTTGTAGCTGTGCTGGGACAGCGCCATGTGGCGCACCAGGCCTTCTTTCTTCAAGCGCTCGTAGGCCCGAATGAACCCCCGGTTTTCCTTGTGCTCGGCAAGGTTGTGATAGCCGAAGTGCAGCACCATGTCGTCAAAGTAACGGAGGCCGGTGCGCTCCACGGCCTGCTTGACGGACTGGTAGTCGGGTTCTTCTTCGATGACGCCCGTTTCGTGATTGCCGCGCACGCGGTCAACGCAAATCTCGCAGTAATAGGCTTCGCGATTCTTCAGGATGGCCTGCGGAACTCCCCCGGCGGCCCATTTCTGGCTCTTGTGCCAGTAATTGATCCCGCACAAAAGGCCCGCCTCCACAGCTTCAGGAGCCCAGTCCGCAGCGCCGATCAGCACGCTGACCTTGCGCCCGGAGCGGTCGAGCGTGCGGCGGGGCAGGCGGCCCACCTTGGCGGCGGCCTCTTGAACGTCACTGATGGGCACGCGCCCACAGGCACTGCCCAGCCCCGCTGCCAGGGCTCCGGCCGAAGTGGCCATGAACTCCCGGCGCCCAATGCGATTCTTGCCAACCATAAGGCCTCCTCCGGATGATTAAGCTCCCGGGCCCGCCGGGGTCAAGCGGCTGCTGACCGCGTGGGCCAGATCGGTCAGGCCCTGGGCGATATCGGGCGAATCCTCATACGCCACGAGGCGCACAAAGTATGGTCCCTTGCGAAACGTCAAGCTGCCCTTGGCATAGCGGCCGGCGTCGCCCATGGCAAGGGCCTCGCTTCCTTCCGCCGATTCGGAATCGAAAATTTTCTGCGCCCCTGCCGCGTTACCCATTACGTAAATGTCCACGGCCGCATCGGTCTTGCCGTTGAGCTTGTAGTCGCTGGTGAGCGTCTTCACCACACCCGCGTGCACGTACTTGTCCGCATCGCCATCGATGTATTCCCACAAATGGCTGGCTTCGAAGGTGCGCGTATCGCTGGATTTCACCCAACCCGGCACGGCATTCGTGGCGGGGAAGAAATCAGCGGGGTTAGCAGCCCTTTTTCGAGTGCCGCACGCCAACAAGAGGCCGGCGAGGACAAAGATCAGGGCTGAAATTCGAAGGTCGAAAATCGAAAATCGCGGCAAGCTTCGGGTTTCGATTTTCGAGTTCCGGTTTTTCATTGCTTTGCGCTCCTCCCGGGTAATCCTACGGTATCCCGGTTCAATAAAATCTGATTCATCTTGGAGCGGCTTTCGCCGATGCTGGTGACGTAAATGGCGGGCTGGCCTTTCACCGGGCAGGCGAATTCGCAGGCCCCGCAGCCCACGCAGCGGCTGGGATCGACGTAAGGCTGGCGAACTTTTTTGGCGTTTCCCAGGGCATCCGTCACCTCGACGGGGCGCAGGTAAATGGCCTTGGGAGACGTGGGGCACCACTCCTCGCACACAATGCACTCCGTCGCCATCGCCCACGGGAGGCAGCGGCCCCGGTTGTAGAAAGCCGTGCCCACGCGAATGGGCTTCGAATCCTTCGCGGCGCTCGCAGGCAGCCAGGCTTTTTCGCCCAGGGTGATCTCCCAGATCGCGCCGGTGGGGCACACCTCGCCGCAGAGCACGCAACTGGGTTCGCAATATCCGATGCGCGGGGCGAGGACGGGCGTCCACAAACCCTCCGCCCCCGCTTCCAGCAAGGCCGGCTGGAGGGCGTTGTTGGGGCATGCCTTCATGCACTCGCCGCAGCGAATGCAGCGCGCGAGAAAGCTCTTCTCGTCGAGCGCCCCGGGCGGGCGAATCAAGCGGGGATCCCGGGCGGCCGCAAGCCCCGGCCCTGAGCGGAGAATCGGCAGGAGGGCGGCGCCCGCGGCCACTCCGGTGAGCGCGCGGCGACGCTGCAAGTTGGGCGTGTCAAGAGTGGTGGGCGTCGCGGGAAAGAACTTGAAGCGAATTCCGATATCGGGGCACTCGCCCACGCAGTTAAAGCAGAGGTGGCATTCCGCTTTCCGCCACTTGGCCTGGGGTTGCGGGTCGTCCCCGCCCTGGCAATCCAGCAGGCAGCGGTTGCATTCGTCGCAATGAGTCGAGTCCTTTTCGAGACCCAGAATCGACCAGCGCGAAACGATTCCCAGCAGCGCGCCCAGCGGGCAAAGCGCCCGGCACCAGAAACGCGTGATGCGCAGGTTGAGCGCCAGCAGGGTGATGAAAATCGCTCCCAGGAAAAACGCCTGGCGATAGTAAGGCTGCCGGAAACTGAGCAGGGTTTCATTGAGGATGAATTGGGCAATGAAACCGAGTGTCCGCACCGGCCCGGCTGAGGAATGATGCAGCGCCCCCAGCATGGCATCGAGCGCGTAGTTGATGGCCGGGAGCACCGAGGTCCCCAGGGAACGCACGGTCAACGAGATGGGATCCATGATGCCGACGAGCGAGCCGCCGAACAGCGCCGAGACCAGGCCGGCAATCAGCAGGTAGTACTTCAAAGTCTGCCATCGCTTGTAGCGGTTCCGTTCCAAGCGCTCCGGCCCGCGCTTGCGCTCGGATTTCCAACTGCCCAGAAAGTGGTTCATCGTTCCCAGCGGGCAAATCCAACCGCAGAAAAAGCGGCCGAGGAAAAAAGTGGGAATCAGAATCGCCAGACTCCAAACTAGCCCGCGATAAAGCGTGTGGGTGGAGAGCGCGCTGGAGAGAGCCGTGAGGGGGTCAAGTTGAAGAAAGAAGCTGACGGGGTAGGGCAGGCGCGCCCCGTCCCGCACCGCGCGCAACGAGCCGAAACTCTCCGTCTTCCTCAACAGGAAAAGAAAAAACAGCAGAAACACAACCTGCGACCACCGCCGGAGCTGGGGAAGTTTTTGCTGGGTCATGGCACAGCCTTCTTCCCGTAAAGCGAATGCTCCAGTTCGTCGGGGTTATCGAGATCGATGAAAACCAGGTGGGGGCGCGTTTGGTCAGCGCCGGGATTGATGACCGTGGTCGAGCCGATGCGGTCGAAAAACGTCCCGGAGAGCTTGGGGCTTTCGTGAATGTGCCCGTGGAGCGCGAGGCACGGCTGATTTTTCTCGAGCCAGCTCCGCACCGCTTTGCTGCCCACATGGCGGCCATCGAAAAGCACATCGCACGCTGTTCCGAAGGGCGGGGTGTGGATCACCGCCACGGTGTGCAGGGGGTCCCTGACCGGAAGGCGTTTCAATTCCTGCTTGAGGCTGGGGAGGGAATCCAGGTAATAGTGGAAATCGCCGATCACCATGAAGCCGCGCGCGGTCCCCGTAACGCAGCGATAGGAATAGGAATCGGAGTCCGGCTCCGGCGCGTCGTCCCAGCGTTCGAAGTCCTTCAAGTGGAAAGGCGTGGGCGGCACATAGGAAAGGCCCATCAGCGTGTAGTTGCCCAGGGTCCGGATCTCCTGATGCAGGTTTTCGATGAGGTCATTCATCTCGAGTTCTTCAAGCGCGGGGAGAACCGTTTGGCAGTCGTCATTACCGGGGATGGCGAAGATGCGGAGGGAGGGGTGGGCCTCCTTCCAATTGCCCAGGAGGTGGGACAACTGGAAGAGCAGGAACTCCGGTTGTTCGATGGGAAGGCGCAAAGATGACGGAGAAGGGATGCCCGGGCAGAGGTCTCCTCCGAAGATCAAAGCGTCGGCCCGCGTGCGGACCGCCGCTTCCCCTGCCGCCTTGTATAGCTCAAGGTCACCATGCAAATCGGAAGTGTAAACGAGCAGCGGCATACGGTAGACCGCATACAGGAAACTGGGGACAGCAGACCAGAAGTTCTCAACCTTTCCAACACGGCTGACTTCGTTTTCTACGGTGCGGCGTGCAGTCTTGTTTCCAGGGAGCAAACGAGGCCGAACACCATTTTGCTCACGCTTGCCCCGTATGCCGTCTACCGCCTACTGTAAGCCTCCCGGCAGTGTATACGAACTCAGCACTTTGACGTAATTGGCCCGCTGGAAAGCGGCGGGGTCCGCCACGGCGCGCTGGCTCATACTGCCTTGCATCTGGTGGATGGACTCGTATTCGTGTTCTTCCATCCATTTCAGCAGCTCGGTTTGGACGACCGCCAGATGGCCGATGCCATTCCTCAACAAGGCTGAGGTCATCATGGCCACGCGCGCTCCGGCCATCATCGACTTCAGAACGTCCACCCCGGAGTGCACACCGCCGGTGACCGCGATGTCCGCCGATATTTTCCCGTAAAGAACCGCCACCCAATTGAGGCGCAGCAGCAATTCGTGCGGGGTGCTCAGGATAAGGTTGGGGACAACCTCCAGGTTTTCCAGGTCGAAGTCAGGCTGATAGAAACGGTTGAAAAGAACCAGGGCATTCGCGCCGGCCTGGTCCAGACGCCTGGCAGTGTTGGGCAGCGAGCTGAAGTAGGCGCCGATTTTCACGGCCACAGGAATGTGGATGCTGGCCTTCACCTGGGAGACCAGGTCAACGTACATTTGTTCGACGTGGCCGCCGCTCATTTCGGCGTCCGTAGGAATGAAGTAGATGTTAAGTTCCAGAGCATCAGCGCCGGCTTCCTCGATCTTCTTTGCGTACCCCACCCAGCCGCTGGTGGACGTTCCGTTCAGGCTGCCGATGACGGGAATCTTGATAGCTTGTTTGGCGCTCCGCAGGTGTTCCAGGTAGCCATCGGGGCCCAGTTTGTAACCCTCCATATTGGGCATGTAGGTCAACGACTCGGCAAAGCTTTCCGTTCCCTGCCACAGGAAATGATCCAGCGTGTTGCTTTCCAGGTGAATCTGCTCCTCGAACAGGGAGGGAAGGACGACCGCGGAGGCTCCGGCATCTTCCATGCGCCGGATATTGCCAAGGTCTGCGGAAAGCGGCGAAGCGGATACAACGAGTGGATTTTTCAGGGTCATACCCAGGTATTTTGTCGTCAGGTCGATCATTTACTTTACCTCCTTCGCAGCGCCGTTCATCGGCATGTTGGCCAGGTTTTGGTAATCTCTCCAGCGGTCGTGGACATCTTCCTCCGCGAGCTTGAGCAAACGCTTGGCAGCTTCCGGATCGCTGTGTGTGAGCATGGTGTAACGGGTTTCGTTGTAGATGTACTTTTCAAGCGGCAGCGAAGGCGCCCGCGAATCGATCTGCATGGGATTCTTGCCCAGCTTCACCAAGTCGGGGTTGTAGCGGTAGAGTGGCCAGTAGCCGGACTGCACCGCGGCTTTCTGCTGATCGCATCCGTGCACCAGGTCGTAGCCGTGCGCGATGCAATGGCTGTAAGCAATGATAATGGACGGTCCGTCGTAGGCGTCGGCTTCGTTGAAGGCTTTGAGCGTCTGCATGTCGCTCGATCCCATGGCGATCTGCGCCACATAGACGTTGCCGTAACTGACGGCCATCATCCCCAGATCTTTCTTGCGCCGCGGCTTTCCCCCCGCAGCGAACTTGGCCACAGCGCCGCGCGGGGTGGCTTTCGACATCTGCCCGCCGGTGTTGGAGTAAACCTCGGTATCCAGAACCAGCACGTTCACATTACGGCCGCTGGCCAGCACGTGGTCAAGCCCGCCATACCCGATGTCGTAAGCCCAGCCGTCGCCGCCGAAGGCCCACACACTCTTCTTCACCAGCATGTCAGCAACGTTCGAAAGGTCGCGCGCTTCAAGAGTGGATAATCCCGCCAGTTTGGCCTTAAGAGCCTTCACCCGCTCGCGCTGTTCGCGCAGGCCGGCTTCGGTGGATTGATCGGCATTGAGAATGGCTTGCACGAGCTCGTTACCCAGGTTCGCAGCGAGCCGTTTGACCAGTTCCCGCGCATACTGAGTCTGCTGGTCGACCGCCAGGCGCATGCCCAGCGCGAATTCGGCGTTGTCTTCAAACAGCGAGTTCGACCAGGTCGGGCCGCGGCCATCGTTGTTGACGGCATAGGGGGTGGTCGGAAGGTTGCCGCCGTAAATCGAGGAGCAGCCTGTGGCGTTGCCAATCAGCGCTCGATCGCCGAACAACTGCGTCATCAACTTAATGTAGGGGGTTTCACCGCAGCCCGCGCAGGCCCCGGAGAATTCGAACAGGGGTTGCAATAACTGCACGTCTTTCACCTGGCCCAGGCTCAGGGTGCGGCGGTCGGCTTCGGGAATTTCCAGGAAGAAATCCCAGTTGTCGCGCTCTGCCTCCCGCAGCGGCACTTGGTCCGCCATATTGATGGCCTTGTGCTTGGCCTCACTCTTGGATTTGACCGGGCAGATTTCCACGCAAAGCGCGCAGCCGGTGCAATCCTCCGGCGCCACTTGCAGTGTGTACTTCATCTCCTTGAATTCTTTCCAACGCGCCGGAACGGATTTGAAGGTTGCGGGAGCTTTTTCCAGCAGCGCCGGATCGTAAATCTTGGCCCGGATCACGGCGTGGGGACAGACCAGCACGCACTTGCCGCACTGGATGCAGAGTTCCTCATCCCAAACGGGAATGTCCAGCGCGATGTTGCGCTTTTCCCACTGCGCGGTGGCGGTGGGGAAGGTTCCGTCATTGGGCATGGCGCTGACCGGCAGGGAATCGCCATCGCCCTCGATGATTTTGGCCAGCACGTCGCGCACGAACGCCGGGGCTTGCGAGGGCACCGCCGGGCGCATGTCGAAACTGCTGCTCGCTTCCGCCGGAACCGTGACCTCGTGGAGATGATCGAGCGAAGCATCCACCGCGGCAAAGTTCTTCTTCACTACGGATTCGCCGCGCCGCCCATAGGTTTTCTCAATGGCGTGCTTGATGGCGGCGATCGCTTCCTCGCGGGGCAGCACTCCGCTGATGGCGAAGAAGCAGGTTTGCATCACCGTATTGATTCGGCCGCCCATGCCGGCGGCGTGCGCCACCTTGATGGCGTCAATAACGAAGAAGCGCAGTTTTTTCTCGATGATCTGCCGCTGGGTGGTGCGGGGCATCATATTCCAGACCTCGTCCGGCCCGTAGGGACTGTTCAGCAGGAAGGTTGCCCCGGGTTCAGCGGCCCTGAGCACATCGTAGCGTTCGAGGAACGTGAACTGATGGCAGGCTACGAAATTCGCCTGAGTTATGAGGTAGGTGGAGTGAATCGGCTTGGGGCCGAAGCGCAGGTGCGAAATGGTGATGGAGCCGGATTTCTTGGAGTCATAAACAAAGTAGCCCTGCGCATAATTGTCCGTGTCCTCACCAATGATCTTGATGGAATTCTTGTTGGCGCCCACCGTGCCGTCGGAACCGAGGCCGTAAAAAATCGCCCGTACCGTCTTGGGATCTTCGGTCGAGAACGTGGGGTCAACTTCCAGGCTGGTGTGCGTGACATCGTCGTTGATGCCGACGGTGAAGTGGTTGAGCGGAGCGGGCTTCAGCATTTCGTCGAACACCGCCTTCACCATGGCGGGAGTGAATTCCTTGGAGGAAAGCCCGTAGCGCCCGCCGATGATGCGGGGGAAGCTTGCGAACGGCGTTTTGCCGGCGGCCAGGCCTTCGCTGATGGCGGTGATGACGTCAACGTAAAGGGGTTCGCCGGCGGCCCCTGCTTCCTTGGTGCGGTCCAGCACGGCCAGGTTCTTTACCGTCGCAGGGAGGGCGGCAAGGAAGTGCTCAATCGAAAAGGGGCGATAGAGACGGACCTTCAGCAAGCCCACCTTCTCGCCGCGTTCGGTAAGGTAATCCACCGTTTCCTGCGCGGCTTCGGCGCCGGATCCCATCATGATGATGACGCGCTCGGCGTCGGGGGCGCCGACATAATCAAATAGGTGATAGGAGCGGCCCACCACGCTCGCGAACTGGTCCATTACCTCCTGGACAATTCCCGGGCAGGCCAGGTAAAAGGGGTTCACGGTCTCGCGGGCCTGGAAAAAAACATCAGGATTTTGCGCGGTGCCGCGGAGCACCGGGCGGTCCGGTGAAAGGGCGCGATGGCGATGCGCCTCGACCAGCTCACTGGGGATCAGCGCCCGCAGATCGTCGTCCGTCAATTCCTCGATCTTGCCAACCTCATGCGAGGTGCGGAAACCGTCGAAGAAGTGCAGGAAGGGGACGCGCGACTTCATCGAGGCGGCTTGCGCGATGAGAGCGAAGTCCGTCACTTCCTGGACGGAATTCGACGCTAGCAGGCCGAAGCCCGTGGTGCGCGTGGCCATCACATCACTGTGGTCGCCAAAAATCGAGAGGGCGTGCGCCGCCAGGGTGCGCGCGGTGACGTGCAGAACCGTCGGCGTCAGTTCCCCGGCGATTTTGAACATATTGGGGATCATCAGCAGCAGGCCTTGTGAAGCCGTAAAGGTGACGCCCAGCGATCCGGCCTGGATGGCCCCGTGCAGCGCGCCGGCAGCGCCTCCTTCGCTTTGCATCTCGATCACATTCGGAATTGTTCCCCAGATGTTGGGTTTGATCTCCGCCGACCACTGATCCGCCCACTCTCCCATGGGAGAGGAAGGCGTGATGGGATAAATTGCCACGACTTCGTTGATGCGGTAAGCGACGCGGGCAGCCGCCTCGTTGCCATCAATGGTTACCTTGCTTCTAGTCATCTTTTCACTCCGTCCTACCGATAGTATTTGTTCAAAACTCGTGCCGCGAAACTTGTCTCAAGCCGGCCCCGCAGGGGCCAACCGTGGGTAGCCGCAGGTCTTAACCTGCGGATTGCGAAACCCACCAGCCACCCGACCCCAATGGGGTTGTCCTTGCAAACGGTCGGCCCTTCCAGGGCCGGAACACTCAGGCGTCTGCTCTTTCCGTAGGTTTCACCTACGGCTACTCACGGTGTCCCGCTTCGCGGGAATCGGACGCGCCGCCCGGGCCCGCCAGGCGCCGGCCGCTTCAAGCGCGGCGACTGATTCCGCCTGGCGCTCTGCCGGTTCGAGCGCCAGCACCGCATCCCAGGCTTCTGCCGGAAGGAAGGGGTTCTTCTCCAGCCAAGCGGCAATGGCGGCCAGCGCGGCGCGCTTGGGATGGGCTTCGCGGCGGAGAGGAAGCCGGATAACTTGACCCCGCGGCGGGTTCGCATCAATTTCTGAGTCGAGCAGCAGCAGGGTTTTCTCCCGGCACGCGGCGATAGTGCCATTGGCTTCGAGTTCCTTCCAGCCATCTTCACTGACCACCATCACCACGTCAGGGCTTTCCATTCCCGTATATTCGATGGGCTTGGAGCTCAAGCAAATTTCCGCAAGCGAGAATCCCGAACCCTGGGTGACGGGATTGTCGTTCTTTTGCGTAGAGTAGAGACCTGCGGCAAGCGCGGACCGGCAGAGCAGGGCGGCGGCGGATTGAACCCTCTCGCCCGCCGTCCCGGCGATAACCACTCGGACTTCGCCGGCCAGCGTGGCGGGAACGCTTACGCGGGGAATCGGCGGCTTCTCGCGCTGCGGCCGGGGCGATGCCATTTGGTGGCGGTAGAGATCCCGAAAGGTGGGGCGTTCCATTTCCGTTTCCATCTCCCCGATGGCTTGCCCCTGCCGTCCGGCCATCCCTTCGAGCGACGCCCCTGTGACCTGGTTCCAGCGCGTCCCGTAGGCCGTGCACAATTCGACGATTTCTACGGCGGCGAACCCCGGAAAATTGATGGCGTCGGCGATGGTGGTCCCCAAATCCGGGCTGGTGGCCAGGCGGCGAGCCAGAAAGGTGGCGTGAGCGGTGCGCAGCAGGGCGAGCAGATCAAGGGGCGGCGTCGAGTTCCCCTCGGGAGTGGTGGCGGTAACCCAGTTCATAGGGCTCAAGGCGGAGTGCTGCCCGCCGGTCATTCCAAACAGAAAATTGTTGTGAATCAAAACCGTGATATCAACGTTCAGTTGCGCGGCGTGGACCAGGTGCAATAACCCGATCATCGCCCCTCCATCGCCGATCATGACGACGGGTTTCAGGCCCTGGGAATCCTGCACGAGGTCCGCCAGAGCCATCCCCGTGGCGAAAGCCGTCGAGCGCCCGTGCGTGGTGTGAACCGTGTGCAGGTAGGGAAACAGTGAGTCCGCCAAACCCACGCAGCCAATGTCTGTGGTGAGCACGATGGATCGGGGCGGCAACCCCAGGCGCTCCATGGCGCTGCTCAGGTGGCGCACCACCAGCGCGTGCCCGCAACCCCGGCAATAGGGCAGTTCGGCCGTCGGAGAGAGGTAAAGGGCTTCCGGCGTCATGCCAGCACCCCCTCGACGGCGCGGGCAATTTCGCCCGGAGAAATCAGGGCGCCAATCTTGTTAATTCCATAGACCCGCTTGCCGGAAAGGTGGGGAGTCAAGGCGACGCGATATTGGCCGGTCAGGTTTTCTTCGGCCACAAACACCGTTTCCATCCCCGCCACCGCCCAATCCAGCCACTTCCGGGGGATGGGGAACAAGGACTGAATTTGCAAAAAGGAGATTCGCTTGCCTTGGCTGCGCAACTCAACCACTGCCTGCCGGGCGGCACGCGCCGTCACCCCATAGCTGATCAGCAGGCACCGCGCGTCGGGGTCAAGGTCCGGCCGCACCATGGCCATCTCCTCAGCGTGCGCTGCAATCTTGCGTTCGAGGCGTTTGAGCACCTCCACCACCTGCGGGGAGTTCTTGCGCAAGCGCCCTTGTTGGTCGTGAGCTGACCCCGTTACAGTGGCTTTGGTTTCTCCCCCCACCGCGGCAAAGGCCGGGACGCTTTCCGGTTCTTTCGCCGCATACGGCAGATAGTCCGCCTGGATCGCGGCCATCGGGCGGTTTACCAATTCCGGAACCTGCACGGCCCCTTCATCCACAACTTCGGTGGTCATGCCGACTTCTTTGTCGGAGAGCAGCAGGACGGGCGTGCGCAGCCTCTCCGACCAATTAAAGGCGTGCACAGCAAGCTCATAAGATTCCGTGGCGTTGCTCGGAGAGAACACGGGAAGGGTGTAGCCGCCGGAAGTGGAAAATTCCGCCAGCCAGATATCTCCTTGCGCGCCCTGGGTGGCTCCCCCTGTGCTCGGCCCCAGGCGTTGCACCAGAGCGACCACCACCGGGGTCTCGGTCATCAGAGCGTATTGGGCAGTCTCAATCATCAGAGCCCAACCAGGACCTGAAGTGGCCGTCATGGCCTTCAGACCCCGCAAGCTTGCACCTACGCAGTAGCAGAGTGACGAAATTTCGTCAGGAGCGGAAAGGGCTAAGCCCCCGTATGCCGGCATTTCGCGCATCATGACTTCGTAGACTTCCGAAGCGGGCGTTATCGGGTAACCGGCAAAGAACCGACACCCCGCGGCGAGGGCTCCCTCGGCAAGCATCCTATTTCCGGAACTAAGACTTGATGGCATCCCTAACAACCCACGTCTTAAAGAAGCAACGGGAGGGCCAAGATGGGTGGCCAAGCAGAGAGGCTAACTTGTTTTGATGCTTTTTGTTACGGGTTATATAAGAAACTGTTGGCGAGGAATCAAGAACTTGGAGAGCTAGAAGACCCTGCGGTGGGGTGAAATTCACCAAGGAGGGTGAGGAATGCCTCAGACAAAATTACCGTTCCGCCCAGGGCGACAACCGGTGGCTGGGTTCAGTGGACGCTCCGGCTGCCAACCAGATCCGCCTGGCGAAAACTGCGGCCGATCTCCCTTGGGAAGGGAACCCATGAAAAAGACGGAATCAACCGATGGTAGGGGCCAAAGAATCTGACTACGAGCAAGGCATAGGAAACCAGGAATTTAAAGCGGACGGTGAGCCACAACATCTGCCAACTGCCCGGAGACGGGGATTCAGAAGCCTCCATGAGCGAAACTTCAGGTGTCCGCACCAGCGCGTCGAAGGATTCCTGCAAGGCTTCGAGCCACGCGATGGCCAAGCGCTTCCGCTCAATCGTCAGGAGCTCGGCTAACCTTGGGAAGGCCAGTTCTTCACGCAACCAACGGGCATCGGAGGGGTCGAAGATGCGCTCGGAAAGATCCAGCCAGCGGACGTTGCCCGTGTTGGGGGCAGTGTGATTGCCAGGCAGGAATTCGTCGGGTTCTTGGGCCCGGATCTTTCGGAAAAGTCCCAGGATAACAATAAGAAAAGCGATCGCAATTGCGGCGTAAATGAGCATGGTCATTTGTGTAAGAACTTGGTCAGTTCGCTATTGAAACGAGTGAGTTCAAGAGCCACAACTCCAGAATCTCTTCCCATGACCGGAGACATCCTGCCACTTCCCGGTATCGGGGAGTACTCCCAGAGGGATAGGGTCCAGACCATTAGACATAGCACGGAGGAGAGGGGCAATATGAACCAAAAGACCTGGGCAAACAGCCCTTCGCCAAACGCCTTGGCGCCGGCCATAGTGGCAATGTTCATGGCGACATAAATGGAGAAACCGAGCATCAAGCCGGCCACATTCCTCCCTAATTGGGACCCGTAATGTCGAGCCACATAGAAAAGGACGGCGAGAATAATAGCTTTGGTTACGGAAGCCCGCAAGGCGAAATCAAAAAGCGTCTCGGTGCGGTCGGTGGACCACAAGATCGTGGGCAGGATGTAAAAGCCCCCCAGACCCGCGGCGATCACCAGGGTCAGGGCGCGCCCCAGGTGGCGGATGGCAGGAAAGGAGCGGAAGATCTGGTCAGAAATCTCGACGAGGACCATGAATTCCGCGAGGATTGTAACCAGAAAGTAAACCCAGTAGGCAGTGGCATACCTTCTCGGCTCCAGCCACAAGGTCAAGTACAATGCCAGAGTCCCGCAAAAGGCATAAATAATGTAAGAGTAAAACAGTGGGAACAGCCGGAACACATGGCTCATCGCTCCCCTCAGGAATAAGGAACCCAAGAGGACAAAACCGCAGAAGCTGATTGCCATTCCCAGAGTATGCATACGTCCGACCGGGGGTGGGCAGGCGCCGCGTACACCGTGCATGCCCATCCCCAGCCGAAATAATTATTCGCCATCGTGGGGCGGCCACGGGGCTGGCGGCACTCCACCAGCAGGCTTGCGATTGAAGCATAGCATAGTCGTTGCCTCCTTTCCAGCACAATTATCTACACAAAGGTACTGGATGGGGTGAACCACAGAAACAATTCAAGAATGTTTAATGTTGTCTCCGTACGCCCTGTTCCCACCCCACCGGAAGCGTTCCTCGCCGCTCGCTCACGAGCCCCGGCGCAAATTCCGGACAAGGAATTCCCCCTGGAGTCTGCCCACTCATAACCGATAAACGCCCCGATCTTTGAATTTGACCATTTAAAATCAATGACATACCACAGGAGCGCAAAAAAGATCGCCAGCCCGGCGGAAACTGATTTAGGGTGCGCCCATTCACCTACGAAAGAGTACATTACAGTATAATGCTACTAGATATTATATATAATGAGTAATACTCTCGCGGCGGCCGCCCGAAAACGAGGTAAAGGAAACTTAATGCTCATGGATTTAGCGGGGAGTTATGGGATTGACACGGGGGTCAGTCGGACTCGGAAATCCGGGCGATGCGAGCCCCCACCTGGTTGAGTTTCTCTTCGATCCGTTCGTAGCCGCGATCAATGTGGTAGACGCGATCGATCAGGGTTTCGCCCTCGGCCGCCAATCCTGCCAGCACCAGGGAGGCACTGGCTCGAAGGTCCGAAGCTTGGATTTTCGCCCCGCTCAGCGGGGTTTTGCCGCGCACTACCGCACGGCGGCCGTTCACGGTTATATCCGCTCCCATGCGCGCCAGTTCCAGGGCATGCATAAAGCGGTTCTCAAAAATTGTTTCCGTAATCACCGACGACCCTTCGGCCTGCGTCATCAGCGTCAGGTATTGGGCCTGCATATCGGTGGGGAAACCGGGGTACTCCTGCGTGGTCACGTCGAGCGCGCGCAGTTTGCCTTCCGCCCGGACGATGAGCGTGTGCCCGCCCTTCGCGCCATCGCCGGAATCGCGAATGACTTCGACGCCCACCTCCTGAAGTTTGGCAAGGAGGGCGGCGAGGTGCTCGGGATTGCAGCGTTCCACGGCAAGGCGCCCCCCCGTTATGGCCGCGGCGATCAGGAAGGTTCCCGCTTCAATGCGGTCAGGAATAATGCTGTGCTCAGCGCCGTGCAGCCGTTTGACCCCCTGGATTTTGATCTTGTGGGTTCCGGCGCCTTCGATGCGGGCGCCCATTTTGTTGAGCAGGTCGGCAAGGTCCTGCACCTCCGGCTCGCGCGCCGCATTTTCGAGGACGGTGACGCCTTCGGCCAGGGTGGCCGCCATCATCAGGTTTTCGGTGCCGGTCACGGAAATCGTGTCGAAGTAGAATTCCGTGCCGCGCAACCCCTCGGCCCGGGCATTCACGTAGCCATGGTCGAAATGGATGGATGCGCCAAGTTTCTCCAGCCCCTTGAGGTGAAGGTTGATGGGGCGCACGCCGATGGCGCAGCCGCCCGGCAAGGAAACGCGCGCCTGCCCGAAGCGCGCCACCAGCGGCCCCAGCACCAGCACGGAGGCCCGCATCTGCTTGACCAGTTCATGGGGCGCCACGGGGTTGATCAACTGGCGGGCCGCAATCTCGATGCGATTGCCGTGGGCCTCGTGCGTCACCGAAGAATCAACTCCCAGATCCTCCAGTAGGCTGCGCATCGTGCTGATGTCGCGAACGCGCGGAATATTGCGGAGGACCACGCCCTCGTCGGTAAGCAGCGTCGCCGCCATGGCCGGTAAAGCCGCGTTCTTGGCCCCGCTAATCACCACGCGCCCTTCTAAAGGCCGCCCGCCGGTGATGAGAAATTTATCCACGAATTGAATCCGAACCGCCTTTTGTAGGGGCACCCCTCGTGGGCGCCCTTGCGGAGGGCAGGCACCAGGCCTGCCCCTACAACGCTTCCTCGATCGCCTTCCGCAGCGCCTGCGCCACATTCGGAGCTTGCTTGAGCCGGCGCGCCGCCTCCGATCGAGGAATCTTTTTCAATACCATCAATACCGCCACAGGCAGGCTGCGTCCTGCCTCATTCAAAGTCTTGGCGGCGGCCGTATGCCCGACCCCGGTAAATTGGATCAAAATGCCCTCGGCGCGCTTCCGGAGCTTTTGATTCGTCGGCTGGACGTTGATCATACTACCGGAAAGCACGCGGCCCAAGCGCGCCATGGTGGCGGTGGAAAGCATGTTGAGCACAAGTTTCTGCGCCGTCGCGGCCTTCATGCGGGTCGAACCCGAGATCACTTCCGGCCCCACCACGGGGCAGATAGAAACGTCGGCAAGAGAGGCCAGGGGAGACTTCGCATCGCAGGTAAGGGCCACGACCCTGGCGTGATGCTGCCGCGCATAACTTAATGCGCCCAGAACGTAAGGAGCCCGGCCGCTGGCGGAAATTCCCACCAGCACGTCGCGTGCGCTGAACTTGATTCGCCGCAAATCCCTCTTCCCCTGTTGCTCATTGTCCTCGACACCTTCCGCCGAGGAGGCGTAAGCAGCGGGCGCACCCGCCAGGATGGCCACCACGCGGTCCGTCCCAAAGGTGGGCGCGCACTCTGCCGCGTCGAGAACCCCCATCCGTCCGCTCGAGCCCGCGCCCGAATAAACCAGCCGCCCGCCGTTGCCGATGGCCTCGACGGCTAGGTCCACGGCGCGCGCAATCTGCGAAAGCGTTTTGCGAACCGCCGGCTCGACGCGCTGGTCCTCGCGATTAATAAGGCGCAGGATTTCCCGGGTTGATCGGGTATCGAGCGATGCCGAGCCGGGATGGGTCCGCTCGGTTATGCGTTCATGCGAATTCGTTTTCATCAAAATAAGACTACAAAGTATCAAATTGGCGGGAGCGCAACTTCCCTTACACTCCGGGCCCTCGCTACGCAAAGAGCCGTTTCGGCACCAGGCGCTGCAATCTTTGAACAAGGCTGATGCAAGTTTTTCGTTTTTCGGCGAAAGTGTTCCAGATCCCGGCGTCGTGAGAAATTAGATTGCCATTCACATAGCGGATGTTCTCGGGGTTTTGAGCCGCGAAATCATATAAGTCAATCGTCGCACGGAGTAACTGTCCATCCAATGAAACAATTTCCTCCCAGGATTCTTCCTTGCTGAGAATTATCGAGTTGAACGAGTTTAAGTCGGCTTGATGCCGTTCTTTCATTGCGGACCGGAATTCTCCCAGATCGTGCTCGTGCTGAGCGTAGAGGGTGAAATCCAACTCGACCGCCTTCTTAAGCCCGGCCAATTCCTGCTGCATTATGGTTAAGCTACTGAACGAGCGATTGGAGAAAATGGGCGGCTCAAGGGGCTTCATTTGTGAAAGGGTCTGTTCGTAATCAGCATTTCGCTTAAGCCACTTGCGAAGAAATTGCACGGCAAGGGCTTTTTCTTCTGGCCGGATTTCACTGATCGGCTTGGAGGAAAGAGCTGTCATCATGAAGTCTTTTCCGGTCATTTCGTTTCCGAGGGTCAGCCAAAGACCATTTACTGTGATTGCGCTGCACACCAGGGAACCTATTACGAACGACCGCGGGGTCACGCGGCCCATGCGGCGGTTCCTGACCCGAACGGTGAGAAGTAACACGGCAGTGAGCGCCACCGAAGCCAGGACCCCGCTCGCGAGTGCCACATGCGGGGCGCATTCGCCATTTCTGTATTTCCATACCGCAGTTCCAAAAGCGCCTATATTTAAGGCGACGACAAGAATCCAGTCGTTACGCAGCCGTTTGTCCACCTGTCATTCCTTCCCCGAATGCGTTTCCCACCCTGACACCTGGCACCTGAAGCCTGACACCTTCTTTACTCCTTCCCGGAGAGCGTTTCCCACCCGCGCCGCGACAAATCCCAGTAAATGATGTATCCGGAAATGGCGGCGACGGCCAGGAACAGGAACCCGGTTGCAGTTGAACCCAGGATCAGCTTGCCGATGGCGAACAGCACCATATAAACCATCAGGCAGCCCAGTCCCCAATCCATAAAATTATACCAGCCATCCTGGGTGGGACTGATATCCGGCGCGAGCGCGGCGATGCGTCCCCATCCGGCCACACCGGGCCGCACCCGGCGGTAAAAGGCCAGCAGTTTCGATTCCGGCTCGGGGGGCGTCAGGAGCGTGGTGACCACCCAGACCACGGTGGTGACAATCACCGTCAGCAGCAGATTTTTGGCCATGTAATTGGGATCGGAAGCCGCGAAGGGGCTTCGCAAACGCAGCGTAATGGAGACCGCCGCCGCCGTAATCATGGCGGAAATTTCCGACCACGCGCTGATGCGCCACCAGTACCAGCGCAGCAGGTAGACCGCTCCCGTGCCCGCGCCGATATTGACCACCATTTCCCATCCCCCTGCCACCGTGTGCATGATGTAGGAAACGAGCGCGCCCAGCACCATCAATCCCAGGGTGGAGACTTTGGAGACGAATACATAGTGCTTCTCGTCACGCTCCTCGAAGAGCAGGCGCCGGCCGATGGCGAAGAAAATCCATGCGCCGCCCACGCCCGCCACAATCACCGCCGCGAACATCCCAAATTCGGCCAGCCATGGCGTGTTGCCAAAGAGAATATGGAGTGCAAAATACATCTTGAACCAGGCCGCCAGAATCAGATGCACAAGATAGACTCCGCAAGCTGCTCCCAAAAGCACGCCGAGCCACAGAACCACCCTCCAGAATCCGCTCTTTCTCGCGCCCGGTTTGGGAAGGAAGCGGCGGTAGAAATCGTTCACCAGGTAGGACGATCCCCAATTGAGCTGCGTGGCCACGGTGGACATGTAAGCGGCGGCGAAAGCGGCGAGCATCAGGCCGCGGAAAGCTCCGGGCAAGTAGTCCACCCAAACCCGCACAAAGCCGCCCTCGGCGTCCGCTCCCGGCAGGCTGAGCTGGGGATAGAGCACAACCACCGTCAGCGCGGTGAGAATCCAGGCCCAGGGACGCAGGGCGTAATGGGCAATGTTGAACCACAGGGTGGCGAGCAGTGAGTTCTTCTCATCCTTGGCGCAGAAAATTCGCTGTGCCACATAGCCGCCCCCGCCCGGCTCCGCTCCCGGATACCACACCGACCACCAGTACACTCCGATGTAGACGAGGAAGGTCATTACCGGCATCCAGGGAGAATGCAAATCCGGGACGAAGGAGAGGATGGATCCTGACCCCCCCACAGCCGCGCCCCGTGCGGCGTCAACGGCAGCGAGCTTGACCTTAAGCGCGCCCATGCCGCCCACCGCCCGCACCGCATAAACGGCCAGCAGGATCAACATGCCCATCTTCAAAATGAACTGCACCAGGTCCGTCCAGAGCACTCCCCACAGCCCGGAGATGGAGGTGTAAATCGCCGTGATCGCCATGCAGATCACCACGGCCCAGAACTTGGGGATGTTGAGCGATATCCCCAGAATCTTCTCCATGGCCACGTTCACCCATCCCAGAATGATGCAATTGATGAGGATGCCAAAGTAAAGGGCGCGAAATCCCCGGAGGAAAGCGGCGGGCTTGCCGGCGTAGCGCAATTCGATGAGTTCCACGTCGGTGATGATTTCCGCCCTTCGCCACATGCGCGCGAAGAAAAACACGGTCATCATGCCGCTGAGCAGCAAGCTCCACCAGAACCAGTTGGCGGCAATCCCACCATGTACCACCTGGCCCGTTACCCACAGGGGAGTGTCGGCGGCAAAGGTGGTGGCCACCATGGAAGTCCCCGCCAGCCACCAGGAAACTTGACGGCCCGACACAAAGAAATCGTCGGTGCTGGCGCTACCCTTCTTGCGGTAGTAGAGCCCAATGAGGAGATTGATGAGAAAGTAGCCGGCAATTACCAGCCAGTCGAGGTGCGTGAGTTTCATAGAGAGCCTAATAATTGCCGATTGTCGATTGCCGATTGACGATTGAAAAGATTGTCGATTGATGATGGCTGATGCGACGGCTTTGAATCGGCAATCGCCCATCGTCCATCGTCAATTGTCCATCCTGCCATCGACAGCGAAACCCCGCAAGTATATAGGAAAAAGGTTCTCCACTGCGCGGCTGTCAGCAGCAGACCAGGGAGGATTTCACCACTGAGGCACGGAGACGCTGAGAATACACCAGTTCCTTATCCTCTGTGCCTCAGTGCCTCAGTGGTGAATTTTTCTTTGCGGACCGGGATGAATTCAGGCGTGGAGGGGTAAACTAGAGGAGAGATGCGCAGTGTGAATCGTTACTCCAGGATTTCGATTAAATTCGTGGCGAGCTGCTTGGGAGGCGTGATTCTGGCGGCCGCGGTGGCACGCGCCGCGCCGGAATTGGACGGCAAGCGCCTGGAGGGAATTGCTCCGCTGGTCGAATCGGCGATTCAGGCGAAGAAGATTCCCGGCGCGGTCGTCCTGATCGGCCACGATGGGCAGGTGGTTTACCGCCAGGCTTACGGGGAGCGTTCCCTGGTGCCCGAGCGGCATCCCATGGCCGTGGACACGATTTTTGACCTCGCTTCGATGACCAAGGTGGTGGCCACCACGACCGCGGTGATGCAACTGGTCGAGCAGGGCAAAATCGATCTCACCGCGCCGGTGAGCGATTATTGGCCGGAATTCAAGCAAAACGGCAAAGAGCTGGTCACCATCCGCGAGTTGATGACGCATTATTCCGGACTTCCCCCCGACCTGGAATTGAAGCCCGTCTGGGCGGGCTACGACACGGCGATGAAAATGATCGTGGCCGAACACCTCGACTCCGAGCCCGGCACGCGCTTCATTTACAGCGACATCAATTTCGAGACGCTCGGAGAAATTGTGCGCCGCGTTTCCGGCCAGACGCTCGACGACTACTGCGCGGAGCACATCTTTGGGCCGCTGGGCATGAAGGACACGCGGTTCAATCCCCCCGCCTCGCTGCGCAGCCGCATTGCCCCCACGCAATACGAGCACGGGTCGAGCGGGCCGGTGCTCTGGGGCGTGGTGCATGACCCCACCTCGCGCTTTATGGGCGGGGTGGCGGGGCACGCGGGCCTGTTTTCCACCGCCGATGACATTTCCATCTTCGCTAAGATGCTGCTGGATGGCGGCATCTACAACGGCACGCGCATCTTGAGCCCCCTTTCCATCGAAAAGATGACGGAGCCCGAGTCCCCGCCCGGCAAGATGGTCTTGAGGGGCCTGGGCTGGGATCTCGATTCGCCCTTTGCTTCCAACCGCGGCGAGTTGTTCGATGTGGGTTCGTTTGGGCACACGGGCTACACGGGAACGTCAATTTGGATTGACCCGGTGACCAAGACTTACGTAATTCTGCTCACCAATCGCGTGCACCCGAACAACGGGGGCGAGGTGGGGAGCCTGCGGTCGGCGCTGGCCACGCTGGTGGCGGGGGCGCTGGGGCCGCTCTCCGCCCAGCAGATTCTGGACAGCCGCCGCTCCCTCACCGGCTACGCCGAGCTGATGAAGAGTTACCGCGTGCAGGGACTGCGCAACGGCAGCGTGAAAACCGGAATCGACGTGCTGGAAGCCGAACACTTCGCTTCGCTCGCCGGGAAGCACGTGGGATTGATCACCAACCCGTCGGGGCGCTCGAGCGACGGCCGGCGCACCATCGATTTGCTTGCCCATGCTCCGGGCGTAAAACTGACAGCCTTGTTCAGCCCTGAACACGGCTTGGAAGGCACGGAAGCGGCCGGGGCCAAGGTGGATTCCGGGCGCGACGCCTCCACCGCCCTGCCCGTTTACAGCCTGTATGGCGACGTCCAGCGCCCCACCGCCGCGATGCTGGAAGGCATCGACGCACTGGTTTTTGACATGCAGGATGTGGGCGCGCGCTTCTACACCTACATCACCACGCTGGGATATTGCCTGGAAGCGGCGTCAAAAAAGGGAATCGATTTCTACGTCCTCGACCGGCCGAATCCCATCGATGGCACCGATGTCGATGGCCCCGTTCTCGACCCTGACCTGCGCTCGTTCATCGGTTACTTTCCCATGCCCATTCGCCACGGGATGACGGTGGGGGAGCTGGCGGAAATGTTCAATCGCGAAAATCACCTGAACGCCAAACTGCATGTCATCAAGATGCAGGGCTGGCAGCGCACCGATTGGTTCGATGAGACGGGCCTCGAGTGGATCAACCCCTCGCCCAATCTGCGCAACCTCACGGAAGAAACGCTGTACCCCGGCGTCGCTCTGCTGGAAGGCGCGAACGCGAGCGTGGGCCGCGGCACCGACACGCCCTTCGAAATGGTCGGCGCGCCCTGGATCGACGCGAAGGTGCTGGCCGGGTATCTGAATGGAAAGAAAATTCAAGGCGTGCGCTTTCTGCCCATGGACTTCACACCGCTCTCCGGCATCTTTAACGGTCAGGTTTGCCACGGCGTGCAAATCGTGCTAATCGACCGCCAGGCGCTGGAGCCCACGGAAATGGGCGTGGAACTGCTCGCCGCCCTCTATCGCCTCTCACCCCAAAACTCCAAATTGGACGGCACGCTGCGCCTGGTGGGAAGCCACCAAGTGCTGGAATCCATCCGCAACGGCCAAAGCCCCGCGCGCATCTGGTACGACTGGCAGGAAAATGTGGAAAAGTTCAAGAAACTCCGCGCCCAGTATTTGCTGTACCCTTGAAAAGGCAAGAACCAAAATGAACCACAGAGGCACTGAGGCACAGAGGATCAAAAAGAAAGATAGGCTTCTACCTCAGTGTCTCAGTGCCTCAGTGGTGAGAAGATTAGAACCAAATGAACCGCGGAGAAATAACGGCGCAGAGTATAAGGAACTGTTCTGTTTTGTCCTGTCCTCAGTGTCTCAGTGCCTCAGTGGTGAAAAGGATGTGACATGATCGAAAATGATCCGCTGACAGAGAAAATCATCGGCGCGGCGATTGAGGTTCATCGCGCGCTGGGGCCGGGGTTGCTCGAATCTGCGTACGAAGAGTGCTTGTGTCACGAACTGCGGCTGGGGGGATTCGCCTTTGTCCGCCAGCAACCCTTGCCGGTGATTTATAAGGGCGTGCATCTCGACTGCGGCTACAGGCTGGACATTGTTGTGGATGGGCGGGTGATTGTAGAGCTGAAAACCGCCGACCGGCTCTTGCCGATCCACGAAGCCCAGATCCTGACGTACCTGCGCCTCGCTGGAATCCATACGGGCCTCCTTCTGAATTTTAACGTTCCCGCGCTGCGCCAGGGAATCAAACGCATGGTGCTGTGATGGAACCACTGAGGCACTGAGGCACAGAGAAAAAAATGCGCTTTTCCTTTTGATCCTCTGTACCTCAGTGCCTCATGGTGAAATGCTGGGTATTGACACCTGCGCTCGGCAGGAAGAGAATACGGCGCATTGGGAAGCTTGTTGGTGCCTCCGACGGGGAAGGGCAAGCAGCTTGAGCGCTTTCCGGCGGGCGGCGGAACGAAACATCCATGGCCCGAGCGCTTGGTGTGCGAATCCGCGTCTTGGCCCGCCTCCGTCTGCTGCTAGTGGCTTTTGCCGCCGGCTCTGCCATTATTATATTCTCCAGTTTGCTGGCGGCCCAAAGTCGCGAAGAAAACGCCGCCCTTTGTAAGGACTCCTATCCCGAGGTGCGCATCAATGCCTGCACGGTCTTGATCCTGTCGGGGCAGGAGACCGCCGAAAATCTCGCGCGTGACTACTTCCATCGCGGCCGCGCCTATCGGGGTGAAGGGGATTACGACCTCGCCATCATGGATTTTGACCAGGCCATCCGGCTGAACCCCAGCGACCCCGTTTTTTTTACCAGCCGCGGCTTTGCTTATAGGAATAAAGGAGATTATGGTCGCGCCATCCTGGATTTCGACCGGGTCGTTCGCCTGAGGCCCCATGGCCCCTATGGTTTCGACAACCGCGCTAATGTCTATTGGACCCTTGGGGATTATGACCACGCTATTGGGGATTTCAGCCAAGCCATCCGCCTGAAGCCGGATTATCCCGAAGCCTTCTTCAACCGCGGTTTAGCCTACAAGAACAAGGGTGATAACGACCGCGCCATTCAGGATTTCGATCAGGTCATCCGGCTAAACCCGGATTACCCCGAGGCCTTCTTCTACCGCGCCTTCGTTCATGAGAACAAAGGTGATGACGACCAGGCCATTGAGGATTACGATCAGGCCATCCGGCAGAAGCCACATAATCCCGATGCCTACTACAACCAGGGCCTCGCCTACTGGAATAAAGGGCAGCACGACCGGGCCATGGAGGATTATGATCAGGCCATCCGCCTGAGGCCGGACTATCCCGAAGCCTTGCTCAACCGCGGCAACGCCTATCTGGAAAAAAAAGATTATGACCGGGCCATCCAGGATTTCGATCAGGCCATCCGCATGAAGCCGGATTACGCCTCTGCCTTCAACAACCGCGGCAACGCTTATCTGGAAAAAAAAGATTATGACCGGGCCATCCAGGATTTCGATCAGGCCATCCACATGAAGCCGGATTACGCCTCTGCCTTCAACAACCGCGCCAACGTCTATTGCAGTAAGAAGGCTTACGATCGAGCCATCCGGGAATACACTTGGGCGATTCAACTGAAACCTGGCGATGCCCAGTACTTTTTCAACCGCGGCCTGGCGTATGAAAAAAAAGGCGACTACGATCTCGCAATTCAGGATTACGGTCAGGCCATCCGGCTGGAACCTGACCGTGCCAAATACCGCTTCAACCGCGGCAACGCTTATTACGACAAGGGCGATTACGACCGCGCCATCCAGGATTACAATAAGGCCATCCATCTGAAACCGGACTTTGCCAGTGCCTTCAACGACCGTGCCAACGCCTACACGAAAAAAGGCAACTACGATCGGGCCATTTAGGATTACGATCAGGCCGTCCGGCTAAACCCGGATTTTTCCGGCGCCTTCCTCAACCGCGGCAACACTTACGGCATAAAAGGCGATTACGAGCGGGCCATTCAGGATTACGATCAGGCCATCCGCCTGAAACCCGATTACGCCCCTGCCTGGAACGATCGATGCTGGTCCCGCGCCATTGTGGGCGAGTTGCAGGCCGCTTTGACGGACTGCAACCAATCGCTGCATCTTCGGGATCATGACAAGGGCACGCTCGACAGCCGCGGCTTGGTGTATCTCAAAATGAAGAATCCCGACGCGGCCATCGCCGATTACACCGCGGCGCTGGCACTCGGCCCCAGGTTGGCCTCTTCCCTGTACGGGCGCGGCTTGGCGGAGGGGATGAAGGGCAACCGGTCAGCCTCGGATGTGGATATTGCCGCCGCCCAGGCGATCCAGCCCGATATCGCCAGCCAGTTTGCCAAGTGGGGTGTGCCCGCACCCAGGCCACGAACGACAAAAAAAGTTCGTTAACCGGCAACAGCGGGGTAGCGGTAGTATCTCAGTTTGAATATGAAGAGGTGAAAGAGTTCAGGGTCCCGCAGGGACCAACGATGAGTAGCCGTAGGTTTTAACCTACGGATGGGGACGGCATGGACATCTTCCCTGGCCTGTGACTAAGTGGCAACCTTCTGATCCTGAACGGCCGACGAAATTGCGAGTCACAGACTATTCAATCCGGCCCTCGGCCGGTGGCGGTGCTGCCTTTTGCCTACCGACCACCGACTACCGCCCACTGCCGACTACCTGCTGCTCGGGGCATCAGGCGGCGTGGGGGAGGATTTCCGGGGTTTCGTCTGGAAGGATTTCAAACGTGGTCTCAATTTGGGCGGTTTTCGAGATCATGGCGCCCACCGCGCAGTATTTAGTCTCCGAGAGATGAATGGCCGCTCGCACCGCCTCCGGGTCGATCTGACCGCGCAGCCGGTGCTTGATTTCCACGCGCGTAAAGAAGGCGGGGGGCTCGGGGTTCTGTTCAGCGCGCACTTCGATTTCATAACCCGTGACCTTTTGTCGCTTTTTGCGCAAAATGCCGATGACGTCAAAGGCCGTACAACCACCCAGCGCCAGTAACGCAAATTCGATGGGCTTGGGACCGCTGTGGCCGTCCGCGTCGTCCATCACAAAGGCGTGGCCGGTGCCAGACTGAGCGACAAATTGCCGCCCCGTGCCTTCCACCGTGGTCAATCGCAATTTACCTTCAATCATGGTTCACCTCATACTGTCCGGGCGCCGGATGCCCGTCACCCTGGGCGATGAAGAAAATGTCATTTGGAGGTGGGGCCGCAAGACAGATAAGAAGCAATGCGGCCCCTGCTTAGGCAATTCCCTCATCTGCACAAAATGAATGCAATTTGCGGCGCGAAGTAACAAAAAAGTTGCGCACGCCCGCGGATTGCGACATTGTGTCAACAAAATCCCGAGGGTGAGCTGGGATTACTTCCCCTTGAACTCTGAAACACGGCCAGGTCATCTTTGAGACTCACTTCCGCGCTCTGTGCGCTGGGTGGTGAATACTCTCTGGGCATGCGGTTATTGCCCACTGCGCAAAATGGCTGACGCAAATCTGGGTTATACTGGCGCTGGTGTTGCCCCGCAGCGGCCAACGGCCCGATTGGCCGTCCGTAATGAGGACGACCTTCGATCGAGGGCTGAGGGAGTTGCGGGTGGCAACTCGCCTTCTGCGTGCCTCGGGGGAAAGGACCGCCGTTTGGGATTCGAGATCATTGATATACGCCGGTTTGAAACCCGGGAATTCGCTCCCCTTCTGGAAGCCGAATCGTGCGCCTGGAATGACACGCTGCGTTGGGACTTTGCCCCTTCGGTGCGCGTCATCAACTCCTGTCTGCGCGACAAGCGGCTTTCCGGCTATGCCTTGGTGGGAGAAGGCGGGATTCGCGGCTACTGTTTCTTCTTTTACGATGGGGAAAAGGGGATCATTGGGGATCTTTACGTCCACCCCGAACTGGCGGGCCAGGGTCACGAGTGCGAACTGCTGAAGCACTCGCTGGAGACACTGCTGGGGACCCCCGGCCTGCGGCGCATTGAAGCCCAGCTTCCCCACTACGAGCGCGAGGATCTGGAGGCGTGCTTCCTCACCCGCCGTTTCCAAACTTTCTTGCGCCGCTTCATGAGCCTTTCCCTGCGCGGTCAACACCCAGCCTCAAAAACCGAAGGCGGTTCCCGGCCCCCCGCGGACGCCGGCTGGATAAGGGAGGGAATCGAAGTGATTCCCTGGCAAAAGCGCTTCAATGACGACGCGGCCGAGATGCTGTACCAATCCTATCGGCAGCACGTGGACGCGCTAATCAATGACCAGTATGCTTCGGTCATGGGAGCCACGCGGCTGATTGAAAACATTTACCATAATCAGGGGTGCGGGGACTTCCTGACGCAGGTCTCACGCATGGCCGTGCATCGCCCCACACAGAAGCTGGCGGGAATCCTTACCCTGACCAAGGTGCGGCCCAGCACCGCGCACATTCCCCAGGTGGGGGTGGGTCCGTCATTTCAGGGATTGGGGATTGGCACCGCCCTAATGGAGGCGGCCTTTCGGGATCTGGCGGAGGATGGCTTTGAGCAGGTCACGCTGACGGTTACTGACGCCAACGCCGGCGCCGTACGGCTCTACCAGCGCTTGGGTTTCAATACCTTCAAAACCTTTGGCGCGTTCATCTATGTCAGCGAACAGGGGACTGGGGGCTAGGGGCTGGGGGCTAGGGACTGGGGACTAGAGCATTTACATATATTATGTAGCGTACTGGGCGCTAAAAAAGAAGCCTTTGCAGTCGGTGGCGGAAATGGACTGAAAGGCGGTCTTGGCGGCCAGAAGCAATTGCTCGTCGGTGCGGGGAGCGTGGCGGCGCAGGATTTGTTTGATCTTGCTCCACATGGGCTCGATGGGATTGAAATCGGGCGAATACGGGGGCAGATACAGCAGGCGGGCGCCGGCGGCTTCGATGACCTCACGGACTCCCTGGATTTTGTGGGTAGCCAGATTGTCGAGAATCACCACATCGCCGGGGCGCAAGGCGGGTGCGAACCCCTGCGAGACCCAGGCCAAAAACATTTCGCCGTCCATCGGACCTTCAAAAAGCCAGGGGGCGCAGGGGCCGTCCAGGCGAATGCCGGAGATCAGCGTGCGGGTTTGATACCGCCCGTGCGGGATGCGCGCCCGCAGTCTTTCCCCGCCCAGGGCGCGGCCGCGCAGGCGCGTCATCTTGGTGTTGGCTCCGCTTTCGTCCACGAAGACCAGATGGGCCGTGGGTTCGGCCGCTAGCCGGGATTAAGTTTCCGGCAATCCTGCCGAAGAAGCTAAAGGAACATCGGTGGGACCGCATTCGGAGGCAGGGAATTAGCCATGGCAACCCCACAAGAGGATCTTCTTCCTTGGAGTGAGGAGTACTTTGTTGGCATCGACTTTGCCGATGTGCAGCACAAACAGATTGTGGACATCATCAACCGGCTCCACCAGGCCTTGGTAGATGGCAAGGGAAGGAAGGTAGTAGGCAAGGCTTTGGATGATCTCATCCGCTACAGCCAGGCCCACTTCGCGGCGGAGGAAAAGGTCCTGCAAAGCTGCGGGTACCCCGATTTCCTTGCCCACCACACCGAGCACGAATGCCTGACCTACAAGGTCCTCTTGTTCTACCAAAAGTTCATGGTTGATGATGCCAGAATGACTCCCGAAGGTGTGAAATTCCTGAAAGACTGGATGGGGAAGGAAATTCTGGACGCCGATATGAAATTTGCCCCCTTCCTGAAGGCCAATGGCGTGGAGTAAAGGCTGGCTCCCTCCCCATTGCCTCTCCGGCAGTAAAGATCGAAAGATGCCGGCGATGCTCATAATATCTATGAAAACAAGCAAGATAGAAATTTAACCTGCATCCAACTCACTCCTGGCCCGGCTTCGCGCAGCTTGGCACGCCGAGTGCTGCAAAAAGCCTGGGTCTGTTTTCGCCTCAAGGAGTGGGTGTCTTCGCCCACCGCTCAACACTCTCGCCCGCACCTGAAGATCTGACCCGCTCAGCATCACGTCGGAGGCGTTCCCATGCGGAAGCCACCCTTCCCGCCAACTCGCCGCTCCTTCCTGAAGCATACCTTCATGCTGGGGAGCACCCTTGCTGCCCTTAATCTGGATGACCACCGCGCCGCGGCTTTGCCCTCAACGGAAGGGGGTAGCTCCCGCGTGGTTATTGCGCGTGACGCGAAGGTGCGGAGCGCGGGAACGGGTTTCGACTCTGCGCAGGTTGTCCAGTTGCTCGACCGCGCCCTCCAGGCCTCCTTTAACTGCGACTCGCCCCTGGAAGCCTGGAGAAAGGTCGTGCGCCCCGGCGAAGTGGTGGGGCTGAAGGTGAATTGTCTGGGTGGCCGCGGCAACGCCACTCATCCGGAGCTGGTGGAGGTCATAACGGAGCGCCTGCGGCAAGTGGGGATTACGGAGATTGTCATCTGGGACCGGCAGAACTCTGACCTGGAGCATGCCCGCTTCAAGATTGCCGAGCATGGTGCGGGCCTCCGCTGCTTTGGCAATGACGCGATGGGTTTTGAGGATGACCTCGTGACTTTCGGCAAAGCAGGCAGCCTTTTGTGCCGCACGCTGACGAGGGTTTGCGATGCGGTGATCAATCTGCCTGTGCTCAAAGACCACGGCATTGCCGGCGTCACCCTGGCGCTCAAGAGCATGTTTGGGGCAATTCACAACCCCAACAAGTATCACTTGGATGCCGGAAATCCTTATGTGGCTGACGTTTACGCCTTCCTCCCCATCCGGCAGAAGGTGCGGCTGCACATCTGCGACGGCCTGAACGCGCAATACGAAGGCGGGCCGTCCTTCATGCCGCAATGGATGTGGCCATTCAACGGCCTTCTTGTATCGCGCGACCCGGTGGCGCTGGATTATGTGGGCTGGAAGATCATTGAAAAGAAGCGCGCCGAGGTGGGCATGAAGGCGCTCGGCGAATTAAAGCGCGAGCCGGCCTATATCTCGACCGCCGCCGACGCCGAACACCTCCTGGGGACCTGCGATCCCCGGCGCATTGAGCGCGTGGAAATATGATGCGAATACCATCCTCGGTCCGTAGTCCGTCGTCACTTGCCCGAAGGACTTCCGCCATTCCTACGCGAGCGGATGTCTTGACTCAGGCAGGGGAGGTTTTCGGGGAAGAGTGCCTGGCCACTCTCGACCGCCGTGGTTTCTTAAAAGCTGCATCCTTGCCCTGTCTCGCGGCGTGCAGCGGGGCGCTGATGAGTGTGCCGTTGACCACGCCGCTGTTGGCAATCCCGCCCGCCGCCGAAGATGACAGCCAGTTCATCCGGGAAGCAAAATTCTACGAAAAGCTGCCTTACAAGAAGACCAAGTGCAAGCTTTGCCCGCGCGAGTGTGTGATTGACGACCAGGAGCGCGGCTATTGCGGCGTGCGTGAAAACCGCGGGGGAACCTACCACACGCTGGTGCATTCGCGCGTGGTGACCGCGCACATCGACCCCATCGAAAAGAAACCCTTCTTTCACCTTCTGCCCGGCGCCATTGCGTTTTCACTGGCCACGGCAGGCTGCAACGTGAATTGCAAGATGTGCCAGAACTGGGATATCTCCCAGGTGCGGCCTGAGCAGGTGCGCGCCAGTTATGCGCCGCCGGAAAAGATCGCGGCTCTTGCCCAACAGAATAGCTGCCCGGTCATCGCCTACACTTATAGCGAGCCGGTGGTTTTCCTCGAATACGTACTCGATTGCGCCCAGGCGGGACGTGCGGCGGGGGTGCGCAGCGCGGTGGTGAGCGGCGGATACATTCAGGCCGAGCCGCTCAAAAAGCTCTGCGCGCAAGTCGATGCCATCAAGATTGATTTAAAGGCTTATTCCGAGAAGTTCTATAAAGACGTTGTGAATGGCGAGCTGAAGCCGGTGCTGGAAGCGATCCTCACGGTTCACAAGGCCGGCGTTTGGAATGAAATTGTTTATCTCGTCGTCCCCACGCTCAACGACGGCGACGCGGAATTTCAAGGTCTGGCGCGCTGGGTGAAATCCGAGCTCGGCCCCGATGTGCCCCTGCACTTTTCGCGGTTTCATCCCGAGTATCTGCTCAAGAACCTGCCCCCCACGCCCATCGAGACCCTGGAGCGCGCCAAAGCCATCGCTGACGCCGAAGGCCTCCACTACGTTTACATCGGCAACGTGCCCGGGCATCCGGCGGAAAGCACCTACTGCCCGCATTGCCGGAATAAAGTGGTGGACCGCACCGGTTACACGATCAATGGAGTTTACATCCACCACGGCAAGTGCCAGTTCTGCCATACGGTGATTCCGGGGGTCTGGACGTAGTGTAGGGGCAGATGGGCAGTTGGGCAGATAGGCAGGTCGAGAGAAAGGAATAGGGTGGATGCGGATGGGTAACGGGCAGGTAGGTGTGATTCCGGGGCAGGGCGATGAGAGCAGGATTCGGTCCTATCGCGACTTGCGAGTCTGGCAGGAAGGAATAAGCTTGGCCGTAATTTGCTACGAGTTGACTAAACCTTTTCCGAAACATGAACTTTTTGGAATGACCTCTCAAATTCGGCGGGCTGCGAGTTCTCTTCCCGCGAACATTGCGGAGGGCTACGGCAGGGACAATAAGGGCGATTACATTCAGTTTCTCAGGATTGCGCAGGGCTCGTTGAAAGAAGTGGAAACCCACTTGATTCTCTGCACTCGCGTCGGCCTTCTCGCAGAATCAGAAGCTCAAAGCACCTTGGAGCATTGTGACCGCTTAGGAAAGATGTTGCACCGGTTGATACGTACACTCCAGGGTTCTTAGCCACTGCCCAACTGCCCACTGCCCAACTGCCTCCAAGAGGTGATGCCATGAGAAATTCCCTTGCCAAACTGTTAGTGTTATTCGCGCTTTGTGCACTGATCCTCACAATCCCACACGAGGCCGGGTGCGGCGCCGAACAGAAAATTCGTCCCGTCGGCGTGGCCGGTGGTTTTTACCCCGCCGATCCCAAAGAGCTTACCCAAACGATCGATAGGCTCTTGGCGCAAAATACCGTGCCGCAGGTTCCCGGGCCGCTGGTGGCACTTGTTTGCCCGCACGCCGGCTATATCTTCACAGGCCCCGTGGCGGCGGCGTGCTTCGCCCAGCTCAAGGGACGGAAATATACCCGCGTCATCGTCATTGCACCGTCGCACTATATTTATTTTACTTTTAACTCCATTTACGATGGCGACGCTTACGCAACCCCGCTGGGCAACGTTCCCGTGGACAAGGAATTTCGGGCCAAGCTCGCGAAATTGAGCTCCGACATCAAAATCTCCGATCGCGGGCACGTGCAGGAGGGCGAGAATGCTGAACACTCACTCGAAGTGCAACTGCCCTGGCTCCAGCGCACTCTGGGCGATTTTAAGCTGGTGCCCATCATCATGGGGGATCAGGAATACGGGTTGGAGCGTTCGCTGGGGCGGGCGCTGGCCAAGGCGCTGCTGGCGGAGACGCCTGAGGCGCGCGCCCAGACGCTGATCCTGGTGAGTTCCGATCTCTCGCATTACCACACCTACGACTATGCGAACAATATCGACCACCAGACGCTTCAGGCCATCGAGGAGTGGGACTACCTCAATTTGTCCCGCAACTTCGCGCGTTGGCGGCCTGGCGTCGAGACCTGGGAAGCCTGCGGCGGCGGCCCCATCGTGGCGGGCATGATCGCCGCCGAGGGCCTGGGCGCCACCCATGCCCAGATTCTGAAATACGCCAACTCCGGTGACGCCACCGGTGACAAGACTCGCGTGGTCGGCTATGGAGCGGTAGCCATCACGCCGGCGAGCGCCGCGCAAGGGAAGAAGCGCGCGGACTTTAACCTGTCCAGCGGTGAGAAGGACGCCCTGATGAAGATTGCGCGCAATTCCGTGGAGACCGCCGTGCGCGATCGCAAGATGTACCTGGTGGGTTCCACCGGCTACCCGCGCCTGGAGGAAGCCCGCGGCGCGTTCGTCACCCTTAAGGAGCATGGCGAACTGCGGGGATGCATCGGATACATCACGCCCATGAAATCTTTGGCGGAAACCGTGCGGGACGTGGCGGCCTATGCGGCCCTTCAGGATTCGCGCTTCTCGCCCGTCACCTCCGACGAGTTGCCGCTCCTTGAGTATGAGGTTTCCGTCATGTCGCCGCTTCGCCGCGTCCTGGATATTAAAGATATCAAGGTGGGCAAGCACGGATTAATTATGAAGCAGGGGGATATCGAGGGAATCCTGCTGCCCCAGGTCCCGGTGGAAGAGCATTGGGGCCGTGACACTTTTCTGGAAGAGACCTGCCACAAGGCCGGCTTGCCGCGCGATGCCTGGAAGGATGATGACACCGATATTTTCATGTTCACGGCGCTGGTGTTTGGGGACCACTCGACGGATGAGGTGACTTTGCCTCAACCCCACACAGGTTCCACCAGGATGCAGTTGCCAACAACGCCGGGGCCAGGTTTGCCGCAGCCATGAGCACTGGCGCTTCACTGGCGGTTCAGACCGGGATTGTAATGTTGAAACCAGGGAACCGACGATGTGCTATGCTACGTCCAAATGGATTCCGAACGGGGCGTACTGGAGAAAATTAGGTCGCTCGTGCGTGCAGGGAGATATCGGATCAGGCTCCATGCTGTCCGGCATATGATTGAAGAGGGCTTCGATGAGGAGAATGCGGTCGAAGCGGTGAGTGGTGGTAGTCGTATCTTGGAAGTCTATCCCCAGGAGATGCGATGCTTGGTTCTTGGCTATTTTACGGTGAGTGAAAAGGTCTGTCAGCCCCTCCACCTCGTATGCGACTATTCAAACCCGAAGGTAGTGGACATCGTCACCGCTTACCTTCCTCAAAAACCATGGTGGATAACGCCGGGCAAGAGAGGCAGACTTATATGAACAAACTCTTGAAATCAAAGTGCTCCGAATGCGGCGGCCAGGTACGGAGAAAGACCATCGCTCAGGAGTTCGAAAAGGAAGGGGTCAAAGTCAAACTCTCTGGACTCCAGGCGTGGGTCTGCGTTCGCTGTGGCGAGGTCTACTTTGAACCCGGCGGGGCACAGAAAGTCGTTCAGGCAGTTAATTCTTTATTCAGGTTAGCCTTCGCCGAAAGGCAGCATAAGGGGACTTTGAGCGCTCAACTCTCGTAGTCGCTTTACTTGCCTCTTCTATCCATAATTCCGCATTCTTTGTTGCTGTCCAGCCACTGCCACTATCACCGCCGGGGCCAAGTTTGCCGCAGCCATAAGCACTGCCGTGCGCAGAAATCCGTAAACAGGAATCAGCACAATGCTCAGCGCCAACGCCCCGATGCAAGCCCCGGCGAGATCCAGGGCATAGAGCGCGCCGGGCGAGCGCTCCCCTTCAGCCGCATCGCCAAAATAGGCGCGACTGGCCAGCAGGAATTGGAAGCCACCCAGCAAGCCTGCCACCAGGGCTAGGGCGGGGAACAAGATCTCGCTTGCGGCGCGCTGCCCGCCCACGCTGCTCACACGCCCGAGTTGAACGAGCAGCGCGTAGAGCAGCAGCGGTGATGCGCCAATAAGGACTTGCAGGCCTGCCAGAAGCCGCAAATTGCGAAACATCGAACCCTCATCCCTGCGCAGCGCCCACCACCCGCCCAGCGCCACGCCCACCATGAACAACGCCACCAGAAGGGTAAGCTCGTGGTAAACGTATCCATAGAGCGCCTGGAAGCCCAACAAGAGGAGGATTTCCAGACCCAATTCCGTGAAGCCCACCACCGCCACCGCGAAAGCTGCTGACCGGCGTGCGCGTGCTGCCTGCTTATCCTCGCCGTCCGCCGGCCACATCCACAACAGTGGGGCCAGCGCCGCGAGCGCCAGTATCGTGCCCGCGAGGAGCCGCTTAAAACTCACGCTGGCGAGCGCCTCAAACCACTCGGCGGAAGTTTGGTGGAAGGGTGCGCTCCACAGCGCCACATCAAAGTAATAGGCCACGGGTGCAAAGTCACGATTGACCGGCGTCGAGGGCAGCGGCTCGATTTGCAGTTGCAGATCCTGCATGCGGTCTGGCGACATGCGAAAAGGCAGAAAGTATTCCCGCACATATTGGGTGTGCAACTCGCGCGCGCGCAGCCGCCGCACGAGTTCCCGGGGATCGGTGGTTAGGGTTCCGGGTTTTTCCGCCGCGAAGAAATGGACCGTGTCGCCGGGAATCGCCGCAACTTCCGGAAACACCTGGCGCAGCGTGCGTTCAAGGCAACGGAGAAAATCGGCCAGTTCCTGACTGATGTAATTTTCCGAGGAGGTCACCTGGAACGACACGATCCCGCCGGGAGCGAGCCTCGCGGCAGCTTCGCGGTAGAACTCTTCCGTGTAAAAGCGATTGAGCTGCGCAGTGTGCGGGTCAGGCAGGTTAACAACGATGACGTCAAAGGAATCGGTAGTGGTTTTGAGAAACCGCCGCCCGTCAATGGCGTGAACGTGCACGCGCGCATCGCGCTTGATCGTCTTCCAAGCCGCGGGGAAATATCGCGCCGCGATGTTGAAGATTATGGGGTCAAGTTCGACGTAATCGACGCGCTGCAAGCTGGGGTGGGTGAGGGCCTCCGCGACGCTGCCATTCACGCCGCCACCGATCAGCAGCAGACTCCGAGGTTCCGGATGTTCGAGCAGGGCAAAATGCACGGCTTCTTCCGCCGCCGCGGGGTCCGGGACGGTCATCACGATCAAGCCGTTCTCGAAGAGGCTGCGGCTCTCCCCCATCTCCACGACGGCCAGGCTGCCGTATACGGAATTCTGCGTTGCCACCAGGTTAAAGCCGCGCCACAGCCGGGCAAGCGAAAAGGGTTGGAGTGCAAAGCCGCCTAGGAGAACCAGCGCCGTCATTACCCCAAGGCTTGCGGCCAGAGCCCGGCGCCGGGTGCTGACGGGGGCGAGAAGCGTCCAGGCGGCAAGGAGATTCAGCACGCCCAGAAGCGCCGTAATCTCGAACGGGTTTGCAAGGCGTACAAGCACCAGGCCGGCAAGCAGGCCACCCACCCCGGAACCCGACGCTTCCAGCAGATAGACGGCACCCGTGGCCTTGGCCGTGGAGGCGCCGGACATTTCCCCGAACAACCGGCTGCCCGCCGCAAACAGGCCGCCGCAGATGACGCAGAAAACACTAAGTGTCACGCAGGAGGTGAGAACCATCGGCACGGGGCCCAGGATTTCGCCGGGGGTCGATTGGCAGAAGCCTTTGCTGGAGCGCACGGCCAGCAAGGTGAGGGGGAGCGCGAAAGCTAGCAGCGTCTGTAGCCCCGCTACGAGTTTTCGCGGAGGGATGGCCCGCACCGCCACCCGCCCCAGTACGCCTGCGCCGAGCGCCGTCCACAGAAGCCAGTTGGCCAGCATTACCCCTAGCGCGAGTTCGTTACCATAGAAGACCACCAGTAACTCACGCATCAGCACGACCTGGGCGATGACGGCCGTGAAGCCGAGGAGAGACAAGATCAGGCGCAGGGTCCAGGTTACTCCCGACTCGCGCCGGGCTGTGCTTTGGAAGCCTATTTGCTCACTCATTGCAATGGAACTGAGGGCAATACGGTTGCCAATTCGCGTAAATCATCGGGTGCTCAACCGGCGAATGGCCAATCCGGTGCCCTGAACATGGCAGATACCCCACACGCCCCTGAAAATCCGACCCCCCTTGGCACCCCCCGGAGGGAAATGCTTATTAACCTCCTGCGCGCCGGGGGGTTAGGCGTTTCCGCAGCAGCAGTTGCGCTCTGGCTCGGCAGCCGCAGTCATCGTCCGGAGGAAGAAGCCTCACTGACGCTCGCCCACAGGGTTACCGTGCCCCCTGACATCCGCTACCCGGAGATGGTGGTGGCGCAGGGAGACGACCCGCGGGCCATGGTGCGGAAGGCCATGGAGGGATTAGGGGGCATCGGACGCTTTATCGCGCGCGGTGATGTGGTGGTGATTAAGCCCAATATTGGGTGGGATCGCACTCCCGAGCAGGCCGCCAACACCAACCCCCTGGCGGTGGCGGAAATGGTGCGGGAGTGTCTCAATGCGGGCGCCAAAAAGGTAATCGTCACGGACGTAAGCTGCAATGAATCCCACCGCTGTTTTGAGCGCAGCGGCATTGCCCGCGCTGCCGGGGAGGAGGGCGCGGAAGTGGTTCTGCCGGAGGAGCGCCTGTTTCGTACAGTCAACCTGCGCGGTGACGTTTTGGGCGAGTGGCCCGTGCTCGAGCCTTTTATCGCCGCCGACAAGATGATCAATTTCCCGGTGGCCAAATCTCACAGCTTGACGGGCGTCACCCTGGGAATGAAGAACTGGTATGGGATTCTGGGCGGGGCGCGCAACCGGCTTCACCAGCGCATCCACGAAAGCCTGGCCGACCTGGCCGACGTCATGCGCCCGACCCTGACCCTGATCGACGCGTATCGCGTGCTCATCCGCAATGGCCCCACGGGAGGCAGCCTGGCCGACGTGCTTCTGAAAAAGACGCTGGTGGCCGGAACCGATCCCGTGGCGCTCGATGCCTATGTGGCCAAGGCCTATTGGAACCTGGAAGCAGCCCAGTTGCGCTATTTGCAGCTTGCGCAAGATCGGGGATTGGGCAAAATGGATTTTGCCAAGGTCCGGACGGAAGTGGTTACCGCATAGGCGCGAATAACCATCCTGGTTTTCCAACTTTGGATTAGGAATATTCGATTCTTACCTTGGGTCGGGTCCTGGGTCTCACTTCAACTTCTTCTTCAATTCCTCAACAAGCTGTTCGGCGCGTTCGATCTGTCGTGCCACCTGCCGGGGAGCGGTTCCTCCGGTCACATTGCGGCGAGCCACGGAGCGCTCCATGGATGTGGCCACATCGTGCAGGTCCGCGTCCCATCCCGGCACGAACTGCGCGGCTTCCTCCTCCGCCAAATCCTGAAACGTCTTGCCCTCCGCCGCGCAATGACGAACCAGCTTGCCCACCTGCTCGTGCGCATCGGCAAAAGGAATGCCGCGCCTCACCAGTTCATCCGCCAGGTCCGTGGCCGTCAGAAAACCGAGCCGGGTCATGGCCTTCATGCGTTCCGGACGGATGCGCAGGGTGGCGGCGACGCGCGCAGCGATTTCGAGCGCGCCCAGAGTGGCATCAACCCCTGAAAACATCGCCACCTTATCCTCCTGAAGGTCGCGATCATAGGCGAGCGGCAGGCCTTTCATCACCGCCAGCATTCCCGTGAGGTTCCCCATTACCGTGCCGGAGCGCCCGCGAATCAACTCGAGGGAATCCGGATTCTTCTTCTGCGGCATCAGGCTGCTGCCGGTGGAATAGGCGTCGGCAAGCTCCACGTAGCCGAATCCCGGCGAGGAGTAGATGATCAAATCTTCCGCCCAGCGGCTCAGGTGGACCATGCACAGGGAGCAGGCGAAGAGCAGTTCCGCCACCGGGTCGCGGTCAGAGGTAACGTCCAGGCTGTTGCGAGCCACGCGCGCGAATCCCAATTCCTTCGCCAGGCGCTCGCGATTGATCGCAAAGGTGGTACCTGCCAGGGCGCCGGCTCCCATGGGAAGCTCATCGGCGCGAACGCGGCAATCCCGCAACCGGCTGCCGTCCCGGCAGAACATCTCGAAATAGGCAAGCAGGTAGTGCGCGAAGAGGATGGGTTGGGCGGGCTGAAGGTGCGTGAATCCCGGCAGCACCACAGCCGAGTGGCGCCGCGCCTGGCCGGCCAGCGCCGCCAGCAGAGCGGCCAGGACGCGCTCCAGGTGCAGCGTCGCGTCTTTCACATAAAGGCGCATCTCGGTAGCCACCAGGTCATTGCGGCTGCGCCCGGTGCGCAACTTGCGCGCCACACCTCCGGCGATGCGTTCCAGTTCGCCCTCCACCCAGGTGTGGACGTCTTCGGCGGTCTGCCCGAGGGCCCAATTCTCATCATGCTGGACTTTACGGCGCAGCGTTTCCAGGCCGGCAGCAAGCTGTGCCGCTTCGCGTGGTTTCAGCACGCGCGCCTCAGCCAGGGCTTTCACGTAAGCAAGGTTCGTGCGCAGGTCGTACAGAACGAATCGTTGATCGAGGGAAAAGGACTCGGAAAACTTTTCGAACTGCGGGTCACGCCGGCCGCTGAAGCGTCCGCCCCAGAGCTTCATGCCTTCTTCCTCCGCGCGGGTTTCGCTTGCGCCTTCTTGCGCAGCGCCGCCTCCAGCCGGAGGGGCAGGCCCAGGATGTTGATAAAGCCCTCGGCGTCCTTCTGGTTATAATCGGCGCTCATCACGAAGCTGCCGATGCTGGTGTCATAGAGGGAGAAGGGCGACTCGCGGTCCAGCACCCGCACGTTGCCGCGGTAAAGGCCCAGGGTTACTTTTCCCGTCACGTTTTGTTGCGTAGAATCCACGAAGGCATCGAGCGCTTCGCGCAAAGGTGTGAACCACAGCCCGTAATAGACCAGTTCGGCATAACGCAAGGCCACATGCTGCTTGAAGTGGAGAGTTTCCCGGTCGAGACATAGCGCCTCAAGTTCCTGGTGGGCAGCGTAAATCTGGGTGCCGCCCGGCGTCTCATACGCCCCGTGGGATTTGATTCCCACCAACCGGTTTTCCACCAGGTCGGTGCGGCCCACGCCGTAGCGGCCGCCGATTTCATTCAGGGTTTCGACCAGCTTGACGGGACCCATGCGCCTGCCATTCACCGCCACCGGCACGCCCGCCTCGAAGCCGATCACCACCTTGCCTTCCTTGTCCGGCGCCTTGTGCGGGCTGACGGTGAGCTTCCACGCGTCGTCGGGAGGTTCGCCCAGATGGGTTTCCAGCGGTCCGCCCTCGTGACTGAGGTGCCAGATATTCTGGTCCCGGCTGTAGAGGTCCGTCTTGGTGACGGGCACCGGAACCCCGTGGTCCTCCGCATATTGCAGAGCATCCTCGCGCGACTTGATGGACCACTCGCGCCAGGGGGCGATGACTCGCAGGTGGGGCGCCAGCGCCTGGAAGGATAGCTCAAACCTCACCTGGTCATTCCCCTTTCCGGTACAGCCGTGCGCCAGGGCGTCAGCGCCTTGTTCCAGGGCCACCCTCACCTGGGCTTTGGCAATCACCGGCCGGGCCAGCGAAGTTCCCAGCAGGTACTTCCCTTCGTAGATGGTGCCGGCCTTGACGGCTTTCCAGAGGTAGCCGGTCACAAACTCCTCGCGGAGATCCTCGACAAAAACCTTGCTGGCGCCACTGGCCAGCGCCTTGCGGCGGACGGCCGCGTAATCGTCGCCCTGGCCAACATTCCCAACCATGGCGATGACTTCGCAATCGTAATTTTCCCGCAACCAGGGAATGATAATGGAGGTATCAAGCCCTCCTGAGTAAGCCAGAACTACGCGTTTGACTTGCGATAAGGATGATGTAGACATGGATTTGAATTCCGCTTTCCTTTATAAAAAAGTCATCAGTTATCAGTCGTCAGTTTTCAGTCAGCAGCCAGCGACGCTAAGAGAAATCTACTGACCACTGATTCCTGACAACTGATACTTGGCTACTGATAACTGAGAAGTTCTCAGTCTTCAGTCATCAGTTATCAGTCATCAGGCTTCAGCAGTGACCCTAAGAGGAATTTACTGACTACTGATTACTGACGACTGATAACTGTCTTTAAGTCGCCACCAGCGCCAGGATTTTCTTGCGAATGACTTCCGCCTGGTGCGCGCCGGTAGTGGCGACAAAAATGGTGTCGTCACCGGCGATGGTGCCGACGATTCCCTCCCAGGGATTGGCGTCCAGGGCCGCGGCCACCGAGTGCGCGTTCCCCGGCCGGGTCAGCAGGACCACCAGATTGGCGGCCAGGCGCACTTCCGTCAGAAATTCCTTCAGCACGATCGCCAAGGTGGGCTGGAGAGACGCCATGGGTTCAACCGCGTCCGGCAGCCGGTATCCGGTGCGGGTTTTGACCAGTCCCAGATCCTCGATATCGCGTGAGACCGTGGCCTGGGTCACATGGATGCCGCGGCGCGCCAGCTTGCGGCGCAGGTCATCCTGGGTTTCGGCCTCCTCGTTGCGCAGGAGGTCCACGATCTGTGTCCTTCGATAGACCTTGTCCATGCAATTTTATGCAACCAACGTATAAATATACCACAGGGTGAGCGGCCGGGCAAGAGTGCCTGCGCGGCAATGGTTCAAATTGTGGCGGGGCGGCAATTGCGGTCGATCCGGGTCGGGGGAGGGGCGCAACAGCAGATTCAGCGTCCGGGTTCAAGCGCCATCCCGGGGGTGAGGGCAGGCTGCGCGTAACCGGGTGCCGGCTTGAGAGCATAATTGTGAATGGACCCGCCCACCCCCACGCCGATATGCGCGATGGAAACCCAGCGCTCCAGCGTGTGGTGGCCGGTACGATGGAAGAGATAGGACACGCCGATGGAGGCCGCCGTCCCTGCAAGCTCAATTCCCACAAAGAGCGGCCGGTTATCGACAATGGCGTTGGTCAGCAGCACTTCATTATCCCCCTGGTCGCGCAGGTGGCGGGTGGAGGCATAGTCGAGCATGCGCGCCGCCCCGACGCCGCTGAACAGGCAGATGTTCTCAGTGTCCCAGAACTTGTGCGGCGGCGGAGTCTTGGTTTCGGCGGCGGGCTTGGACTGGGCGGGCGGGGCGGCGGGCGTCCCGGGGTTATCTTGCGCCCACAATCGGCCGCAACCGGCCAGGAGCGCCGCCAACAACAAGAGGTTACGGATTCTTAGCATGGCCGTATTTTAGAGGTACTTGAGTAATTCATCCAAGGTTTTCTGGATGCCGGCATAGGGATCACCGGGGCCTTCAAAGTCAATCGAGTAAACTCCGCGGAAGCGGCCGGTTCTCGCAATGGCCATTGCTTGGGGGAAGTCGTAGCCCGTCTCCGCGCCCGCGGCGTCAAACTCGAGGCCCTGCACGCGGCACAGCGATGGCGCGTAGGGGAAGAGCATATTCAAGCCCTTCTGGCGTGTGGGCTCGTCGGTGAAGTTGGCGAAATTCGGCAGCGCGCTGAGGCGTCCGGCGCCGGCCAGCTTGAGGACCTTGGTAATCTCTTGCGGATTGTCGCTGCCGAATCCATCCTGATTTTCCACCATCACGCGGACGCCTTTGGCCTGCGCGTAGAGGGCGAGGGCTTTGTAGGATTCGGCGGTGCGCTCGAGGTTCTCGGGATCGACCTTGCCGGGACCAACCGAAGCCGATTTCACGCCCAGGTCATGCGCCACGCCTACCCACAGCCGGGCGGCGTCGAGAGCCGCCAAGCGCGCTTCATGGTCGGGATCGGAAAACGTCCCCTCGGGCCCGCACTCCTCGATATCCACGGAGAGATTGACTATGGTTGAAAGGGTATGCGCCAGCGTGTATTTCAACTCCCGCAAATAAGCCGGCTCGGTGGAAGGGAAGTGGGTGGCGCAAAATTCAAAGTGGCGCACCTTGTATCGCTCCACGATCATCTCGGGGAAATCGAGCAGCGCCAGAAACGCACCAGGCAGGTTGAATGAGCTTTCGCGTGTCGAGCGGAAGTAGTTGTGCAGGCTCCAGGAGGAAATGGCAATGCGGTCCCACTTGGGGGGCGGACTGGGCGCGCCGCGCCGCTTCTTCTTGGTATAGGCGAAGCTGTTTCCGGCCCTTTCGAGAGATAGGGATGCGGCGGCAAGTTGCGCCAGGAAATCACGTCGCCGCATCACGCCTCCCCGGGAAGAAGGCAGTAGGCAGTGGGCAGTAGGCAGTGGGCAGAAGGCAGTAGGCGCCAGGGTTTTATCTTTCTGCTTTCCGCCCTTCGTTTTGAGCACCGCTTTGGGGACCCCAAATCCATTATCTTTCCTGGCAAGGTGTTTTTGACCCTACGGACTTTTGCATTCGCCCTTCGCCTTTTGATTTTCGTTGATGTCCCGGCCGTCAGTTGTTCCCACTGCCGACTGCCAACTGCCTACCGCCTACTCCGCACGACTCGAAACCCATAGTCCGCGTACTGAAAGGTGGGTGGAATGCTGGAGCGGGCGGCCACCCGGCTGACCCTGACGTGGTGCCGCCAGGAGCCACCGCGCGAGGCGCGGCGCTCGCCCGTTGCGGGGCCCGGGGGATTTTGCCGCGGCGACTCGGCGTAGTAATCCGCCTTGTACCAATCCGCGCACCACTCATGCACGTTTTCACACAAATCGTATACTCCGTAGGGATTGGGCGCGCCTCGCCCCACGGGCAGGGGCCCGGTGATATTCCTACCCCAGCGCTCCCGGTAATCGGCACGCTCCTGCGGCGGGTCATCCCCCCAGGGATACAGGCCGCCCTCCACCCCGCCCCTTGCCGCACGCTCCCATTCCGCCTCGGTGGGAAGGCGATAGGCGCGGCCGGTGATGACGCGAAGCCACTGGCAGTATTTCTGCGCCTCGACCCAACTGACGGAGACCACCGGATGATCGGGATCGTCGAAGCCGGCCTGCCCCCAGTTGGGTGGCGCTGGATGCCCCGTGGCTTGCATGAAAACGGCAAAGTCGCGGTTCCGCACCTGATGGATCGCCATCTCAAAATCGTCCACCCAGACGCGGTGCGCGGGGCGCTCCTCATCTCGGCCCTGCTCACAACCCATCAGAAAATCCCCGGCGGGAATCACCGCGCAGGCCGGTTCGATGGTCATCTCAGGAGCTTGATTGCGACGGAGGGCACTTTGTTGGTCAGGCAACGGAACCACGGGGCGGACTCCACAGAAGAACAGGTGTCAGGTGCCAGGTGTCAGGTATCAGGAGTCAGGAGCCAGGAGTCAGGAGTCAGAAGTTACGGTTTTACTGATACCTGGCACCTGACACCTGTCACCTATTCCGCGCCTACTGTTCCTGGTAGGTAGCCAGGTACGTCTGCATGCCGGCCGGATTGAGCTTCAACTTGCCGGATTGAAGGAACTGGTCCTTCAGGTTCTGGCGATAAATTTCAAATTGCAGGTCGCGCTTCTGGTCGAGCAATTCCTCACGGAGCTGATCACGCTGGGCGGCAAAATCCGCTTCATTCGCGGGGGTGTGCGAGACCACTTTGAACAGGACCTGATTGCTGCCAACGCTAAGAAGGCTGCTCACCTGCCCGGGGTTCAGCGTAAAGGCCTCCGCCAGTTGGCTGCCGCTGCCCACGCCTTCCACGTAATCGCTCGCGCTGAAGTCATTGCTCTCTTTGGAAGTTAACCCCAGGGATTTCGCCGCCTTGTCAAAGTCCTCGGCCTTCGCCAGGTCGGCAAGCTTCTGGGCATTGTCCCGAGCGAGGGTAATGGACTGATCGTGGCGATAATCTTCTTCCACTTGCTGGCGCACTTCCTCGAGCGTGGGAACGTGCTCGGGAACGATGTGGCTCAACTGGATGATGGCCGCGCCCCGGGGAACGGAGATGGGCGGGCCGACTTCGTTCACGCGAAGCTGGAATGCCAGGTTCTCGAACGCATCGGTTTTGCCAAGGTCGGGAATCGGCTGACTGTATTTGAAGAGCGGCGACTCCTTGGGTTCCAGTCCGGCCTTGCGCACGAGGTTGTCAAACTGTTCGGGGTCCACTTTGAGCTGGGCCTCAAGGTCGCTCGCCAGTTTATCCTGGAGGTCGGCGACCTGCTGCTTTTCCATCTCCGCCTCTATGGAATTCCTGACTTCCTCAAAGGATTGCAAGTGGGCAATTTGCTTGTCTTCGACTTTGATGATATTAATGCCGTACACGCTTTTGACCAGGCCGCTGACTTCTCCCGGCTTCAAAGAAAAAGCAGTTGATTCGAAGTCTGCTTGCCCATGCACCAGCCAACCGAGTTCCCCCCCATCCGGGGCAGTTTTTCCCTCCGAGAATTTCCTGGCGAGTTCGCCGAAGTCGCCGCCCGCCCGAATCTGGTTCAGCACATCGGCGGCGGTCTTTTCAACGGTGGCCACTTCCGCCGGCGTTTTGCCCATGGTGCTAAAAAGGATTTGGGCAACCTTGACGCGGTCCGGCACGCGATAGTCAGCGAGGTGCTGGGCATAGTATTCCTTTAGTTGCGTCTCACTCACCTTCACTTGGGCGCGCACCTGGTCCGGATCGATTACCACGTAGCGCACCTGGCGCTGCTCGGGAAGCTTGTAATGGGCAGGGTTCTTTCGGAAGAACGCATCCAGGCCTTCCGGCGTCACCTTGACGTCCTTGATGAACTGGCTGGGATCGAAGAGCACATAGTCGATTTTGGCTTTGGTATTGCGCTGGCGGAACTGGGCCAGAACCTCCCCGGGCGATACCTGCACGTCATCGGTGACGATGTCCCGAATTTTCTCCTCCAGCAGAGTCTCCCGAAACCCCCCTTCAAACTCAGCGAGGGTTTTTCCGGTTTGTTGGGCCACCATGTCGGCGGCGCGGTCAGCGCCCACGAAATTGCCATTCGGAAACAACACCGGCATCTCATTCTGGAAGGCCTTCAGCACCTCCTGATCGGAAACCTCCACTCCCAATTTCTGTGCCTGTTCCAACAGGATCTCTTTGGTCACCATACCGTCCAGAACGGAAGGCGCGACGATGGGAATCATGTGCCTGTCGAAGCCCATGGCTGAGCTCTTAAACCGGTCGCGGATCATTTGATCCAGGTCGGCGCTGGTAATCGTGTTCCCGCCGATCGAGGCCAGCACATTGCCTTCCGGGCGGGACGTGTCGCCGCTCGGCATGGGCGCCATCACCACCACCATGCTCAGGGAAACGATGCCCAGGAAGAAAATCAGCAGCCATTTCTTGACTTGGTCCTTGTTTCTCTTAAAGAGGGAAAACATAATTGCTCCTGCAATTTGGCCGAAACCTATCCATTATAGAAGAGAGTCGCCAATTGCGGCAAGACCGGGATTCTTCCTGTGTCGTTAGCATGTCATCTGTCCGGTTCAATTAGCACGTGATCTGTCCGCTGAAGGCGGCGGGGATTTGAGGCATCCAAGAGGCCGGAGGCAGGATGCCAAAATACTCAGGGGTCGCCTGGGAGCGGGCGATGAAAGTGCAAGAGGTGATATTGCGGGCGATGGCGAAGAAGATTACGTGGTGGCAAGCGGCGGAGATTATCGGGCTCTCGGACCGCAGTATGCGGCGCTGGCGGCAGCGCTACGAGGAGCAGGGATACGATGGGCTGTTGGACCGGCGGTGGGGGAAGCCGAGCCCGAAACGCGTTCCTCTGGCGCAGGCGGAAGAAGTGCTGCGGATATATCAGGCGAAGTATGCGGACCTGAACGTACGGCACTTTCACGAGAAGTTGCAGGAAGCGCACGGAATCGAGTTGAGCTACACGTGGGTGAAGCAGGCGCTGCAAGGGGCGGGGCTGGTGAAGAAGGGGCGGAAGCGGGGCGTACATCGGAAGCGGCGAGCGCGCCGGCCGCTGCCGGGGATGCTGTTGCACCTGGACGGAGCCGGCATCAGTGGTTTCAGGACGAGCGTTGGTATGACCTGATCGAGATTATCGATGACGCCACCAGCGAGACCTACTACGCGCAGTTGGTGGAGGAGGAATCAACGCGCACGGTGATGACGGCGCTGCGCGAAGTAATCGAGCGGAAGGGGCGATTCTGCGCGCTTTACAGTGATCGGGCGAGCCACTTTTTTCACACCCCGGCGGCGGGTGGGCCGGTGAGCCGCGAACGGTTGAGCCAGGTGGGGAGGGCCCTGCAGGGGTTGGGGATTCAGATGATCGCGGCTTACTCGCCGCAGGCGCGGGGGCGCAGCGAGCGGCGGTTTGGCACCTGGCAAGGACGGCTGCCGCAGGAGTTGCGTCTGGCCCACATCACCGGGGTGGAGGAAGCCAACCGGTTTCTGCGGGAGCGTTACATCGGGGAGATGAACCGGAAGTTCAGCGTGTCGGCCACCCAGAGCGGACACGCGTTTATGCCGGTGCGCGGCCAGGACTTGGACATCATCTTTTCGGTTCAGCACGAGCGCGCCGTGGCCCAGGACAACACCGTGCGGCTGGCGGATCGGACCTGGCAGATCGAGCGCACGTCCTGGCGAGGCACGCTGGCAGGCTGCCGCGTGACGATCTGCGAACACTTGGATGGCCGCGTCACGATTGCCCACGGACCCCACGTGGTGGGGCGCTACACGGCGGCAGGTGAAATTCTGGCGAAGGCGGAAAAAGCGCGCGCGCCACGCTGTGGAAATGCCGCGCCGAGGAAAGCGTGGAAAACTCCAAAAACGAGTTTTCCACCCTTCCCTCCGCGCTTGGAAATCCGGCCCAAGACGCCGGATTCCCACATTCCCACAGCGACGACGGCGGCGGGGGCCCTCAAATTTGTGCAGGAGAAGAAAAACCAAAACCGGACAGATCACGTGCTATGAAAACCGGACAACTTGACAAGCTAAGAACAGACCGGGATTCTTCCTGACACTACTGACCCTGGTACGAAGCCAGGAACTGCTTCATGCCGGCCTCATTGATTTTCAATTTGCCGGATTTGATAAATTGGTCCTTCAGGTTCTGGCAATAAATCTCAAATTGCAGGTCGCGCTTCTGGTCGAGCAATTCCTCGCGGATCTGATCACGCTGGGCGCCAAAATCCGCTTCATTGGGGGACGTGAGTGAGACCACTTTGAACAACACCTGGTGGGCGCCAACGGAAACGACGCTGCCGACCTGCCCGGGGTTGAGTGTGAAGGCCTCGGCGAGTTGGCTTCCGCTCCCCACTCCTTGCACGTGCTCGTTCTCGCTGAATTCACCACTCACCTGGGGGGTTAACCCCAGGGATCTCGCCGCCTTATCAAAGTCCCCGGTCCTAGCCAGGTCCGCGAGCTTTTTGGCTTTATCCTGAGCCAGCGCAATGATCTGGTCGCGGCGGTAATCTTCTTCTACTTGCATACGCACTTCTTCGAGCGCGGGAACGTGCTCGGGCACGATCTGGGTAAGCTGGATAATCGCTATACCTCCGGCAACGGAGATGGGCGTGCCGATTTCGTTCAGGCGAAGCTGGAATGCCAGGTTTTCGAAGGCATCGGTTTTGCCAAGGTCGGGAATCGGCTGGTTGTATTTGAACAGCGGCGACTCCTTGGGTTCCAGTCCGGCCTCGCGCACGAGGTTATCAAACTGCTGGGGATTTGCTTTGATCTGGGTTTCGAGGTCCCCCGCCAGCTTTTCCGGGAGGTCGGCAACCTGCTGTTTCTCCAATTCCGTCTGGATGGAATTCCTGACTTCCTCAAAGGTCTGCAAGTGGGCAATTTGCTTGTCTTCGACCTTGAGGATATGAATGCCGTACACGGTTTTGACCAGGCCGCTCACCTCGCCCGGCTTCAAAGAAAAAGCCGTGGAGTCGAATTCCGGCACGGTCTGCCCGTGAGCCACCCAACCCAATTCGCCGCCCGCCTGCGCGGTGCTATCCTCGGAATATTTTCTGGCGAGTTCGCCGAAGTCGCCGCCCGCCCGAATCTGGTTCAGCACAGCAGCGGCGGTCTTTTCAACGGAGGCCACTTCCGCCGGCGTTTTGCCCGTGGTCTTAAAAAGGATGTGGGCAACCTTGACGCGGTCGGGCACCCGGCAATCGGAGAGGTGCTGGGCATAGTATTCCTTCTGTTGCGCCTCGCTCACCTTCACTTGCGCGCGCACCTGGTCCGGATGGATCACCACGTACCGCACCTGGCGCTGCTCGGGAAGTTTGTAATGGGCAGGGTCTTTCTGGAAGAACGCTTCCAGGGCCTCCGGAGTGACCTTAACATCGTTGATAAATTGGATGGGATCAATAAGCACATAATCGATCCTGGCTTTAGTGTTCCTCCGGCGGAACCGCGCCAGAACCTCCCCGGGCGTCACCTGCACATCACCGGTGACGATGTTGCGAATCTTTTCCTCCAGCAGGCTGTCTCGTAACATGCCTTCAAACTGCGCGAGGGTTTTTCCGGTTTGTTGGGCCACCATGTCGGTGGCGCGCTCCGTACCCACGAAATTTCCGTCCGGGTACAACCACGGGATGGTCTGGAGGCTTTTCAGCATCTCTTGATCGGAAACCTTGATCCCCATTTTTCCAGCCTGCTGTCTCAACATCAATTGGAGCACCATCTGGTCAAGAACGGCAGGCGCAACCATCGGCACCATGCGCCTGTCGAAGCCCATGGGTGAGTTCTTAAACCGGTCGCGGATGGTTTGATCTAGGTCGGCGCTGGTAATGGTGTTCCTGCCCATCGAGGCCAGCACATTGCCTTCCGGGCGGGACGTGTCACCGCTCGGCATGGGCGCCATCACCACCACCATGCTCAGGATGATTACCAAGGGAATCAGCGCTACGCCGGAATACCCCAGGATGAGCCCAGCGATGGCCATGCCCTTTCCCTTCAGGCGGCCGGCGCTACGGTTGATCTCTGAGTACGACAAATGGCCGAAAACAACGGCGAGGATCGATGCCGGAAGCAGGATGAAGAAAAGGCCAAGCACGAGGCTTGCAATAGCCTTGCCACTTGTTTCGGGCTGAATTGGCGGACCCGTCGGCTCAGCCATCGGCAGATTCGATCCGCAGCGCTTACAGAAGCTGGCGTCGTCCTGGACCTCCTCAGCACACGACGGGCATTTCTTCACGGTGACCTCACTGATTCCTGCAAGAAGATACCCGACGAGTACGCCGGCGTCAATCGCTGGCTGGCGCATCAGACTGATGTCGTCAGTGGGCGAAGGCTCCCGGCGTGGGGGAGTCTGCGATCTCCCGCGAGGACGTACTCTTCCGGCCCATCAGGGTCGAGAGACTACATTTCTACCCCATGCCGCTTAACCACCGCGTCTACCGCCCCGGCCAGCTCCCATTCATGACCACCAGCACCTATCGCCGCACGCGCCTTGGGAACTGACACCGAGGCCGGAAAGCGACATTTTGACACCCTGACCTGTCCGGCAAAGACCCCCGATCACCGGCATTATTCAGGATATCCATCTTGCTTTTGCAGGAAACCCCGGATTTTGACAATTTGAAAATTCTGAAATTAACCCGCCGCGATAACTTCAAACTGCGACACTGCGATCTTCCTCGCCAGGATGGCCGCGCCCCGGCAAATAGAGTATGCTTTCCCGGTGAAAAGGCGCGGGCCCATTAGGGGTTTTGGACAAGACGCACAAACCGCAGATTTCATGCGGCAAGCACTCTGCACTCAATCCAAAATCCAAAATCGAAAATCCAAAATCATCAGGAGTGGGAGTGGCTTTTAGCTGGATCGATCTCGCCGTCGTCATCGCCTACGTGATCGCCATCACGGCCTTTGGCGCGCGCTTCCGCAAAGGCCAGCGGACTTTGCGCGATTACTTTCTGGGGGGAAACCGCCTGCCCTGGTGGGCGATCACGCTGTCGATTGTCTGCGCCGAAACCAGCATCCTTACCATCATCAGCACGCCGGGTATTTCCTATGGCTCGAACCTGGGCTTTCTGCAACTTGTCCTGGGATACCTGGTGGCGCGCGTGGTGGTGAGTTTCCTCTTCATCCCCCGCTATTTTGCCGGCGAACTTTATACCGCCTACCAGCTTATCGAGCGGCGTTTTGGGCATGGACTGCGCCTCTTCACCGCCGGCCTGTTCCTGCTTACCCGCGCGCTGGCCGAAGGAGTGCGGGTTTTTGCCATCTCCATCGTCATTGCCATCATTTTCAAAACCGGCGTGGTGCCATCGCTCCTGATCATCTTCGTGCTGACCCTGCTTTACACTTTGGAAGGCGGCCTCGCCGCGGTGATCTGGACGGATGTCATCCAGCTCACCATTTATGTGGCGGGAACGGTGGTGGCGCTTTTCGTCGCCTTGCACGCTCTTCCCGGCGGCTGGGGCGAGGTGGTGCGCGTGGCGCAGGCGGCCGGCGGCAAGTTCACCGTTTTCAACTTCCACTTCGACTGGAGCACGCCCTACCTGTTCTGGACCGGCCTCGTGGGCGGCATGTTCCTGAACACCGCGAGCCACGGCACCGATCAATTGATCGTGCAGCAACTGCTGGCCGCGCGCAGCCGCCGCCAGAGCCAGGGCGCGCTGCTGGCCAGTGGCGTCGTGGTGCTTCTGCAATTCAGCCTCTTCCTGGTGGTGGGCGTGGTGCTCTATGCGTTTTACCGGCATTTTCCTCCCGCCGTTCCCTTCCACCGGCCCGACCAGATTTATCCCACCTTCGTCATCACCCGGCTGCCGGTGGGTCTGTGCGGCCTGCTGACCGCCGCGATTCTCGCCGCCGGCATGGCTAATCTGAGCGCAGCGCTCAATTCCCTGGCGTCCAGTTCGGTGATGGATTTCTACAAACCCCTGGCGCGCGCTGGGGCCGATGACCGGCATTTCCTGCGCGTGTCGCGACTTGCGACGGTGATCTGGGGGGCGGTGATCATCTCCATCGCGCTCGCGGCCCAGTACCTCCAGCGCAGCGCGTTGGAATTGGCGCTCACCGTTGCCAGCATTCCTTACGGCAGCATGCTGGGAATCTTCCTGCTGGGTGTCCTGACCCGCCGGGCAAACAGCCGCGGGGCGTTGGTGGGGGCGCTGTGCGCGCTTGCCACCCTCGGCTACGTGATGCACTTCACCCCCATTGCGTGGACGTGGTACGTCGCCATCGGAACCATCGTAACTTTCACCGTGGGACTCTTGGTGAGTCTTGCGACCCCGGCACGCGCCAGTTGAAGCGGCTGCGGAAAACCCTTTCGGGGCCGTGATGTTGAGATCGGCTGGGCAGGCGCAGGCGCTCGACCATCCTTCGCGTCTTGCATGCCGATGAGACAATTTGTCGCTTGACAAAGTGGGTCGGTTAGTATAGGCTAGAATGGCGATGAAGGTCTGGCGCAGTTCGGCCCCCCATAAAGGTCTCCCCAACTCACGGACGCGGTCCCGAAATTATCCAACACAAAAAGATGTTAAAAATGAAGATTGCTCTGGATGAGTTATTGAAAACAAAGGGGCAAAAAAAGTGCTCTGGATGAGTTGATGAAAACAAAGAGGTTGGAGTGTTTTCGCGATGAGTTATTGAAAGAAAAGGAGATAGATGGACTTTTGGATGCGATCAACACTGCCAGTCCAGTGTTCAAAATCCCGAAGGCCGATCGAAAGGGGGGGCGCTCGCGTTCGACATTTACTATTCACCCTCCATCATTCAGAATGTCCAAGTACTCATGGCCATGCGTGACAAAGCTCAATCCGAATTGGTGAAAGGCCTGGGGGTGTTCAGCGCCACCTCGGTGGTGGCTGGCACCATGATCGGGACCGGGGTTTTCGTGGTGCCAGGCATCATGTTGCAACAGGTGGGCACGCCCTCCATGGTAGTCACGGTGTTTGTGGCCGCCGGGGTCCTCAGCCTGTTTGGAGCGCTCAGCTACGCCGAGTTGGGGGCGGCGCTGCCGCAGGCCGGCGGAGAGTTCGTCTACATGCACCGCGCCTACGGCCCTCTGTTTGGATTTCTCTACGGCTGGACTCAATTCATTATCGCCAAGACCGCCTCGATTGCCGCCATCGCCACAGGGTTTGTCCTTTACCTCGCCTACTTCTTCCCGCGCTTGCACGAAACGGTGTGGGGAAGTTCCTGGCGCTGGGGCGGGCACGGATTCGACCTGCGCCTGACGGGCCTGCAAATTGGCGCGACGGTGATGGTGATTCTGCTTTCCGCGTTGAATATTCTGGGGGTGCGCCGCAGCGGGGCGGTGCAAACCCTGTTCACGGCCTCGAAGCTGCTGGTGCTCGCCATCCTCATTGTGCTGGGCCTCACGTACGGTCACGGCTCGTGGCAGGGGTTCCGCCCATTTCTCGCGGCGGGCGGGCAGGGCGGAATGCTGGCGGCGTTCGGGGTGGCCACGGTTTCCGCTCTCTGGGCCTACGATGGATGGAACAACCTCAGCATGGTGGCGGGGGAAGTGCGCAATCCCCAGCGCAACCTGCCCCGCGCGTTGATTGGAGGGGCGCTGCTGGTCCTCATCGTTTATGTCCTGGTGAACCTCGCATATTTCCACGTGCTCCCCTTTTCCAAGGTTGTGGGGACCACCACAGTGGCGTCCGACTGCGCGCGGCGCCTGCTGGGCAATGCGGGAGGAGCTTTCATTGCCGTGGGCGTGATGATTTCCACCTTCGCCACGCTGAACGGCTCGATCCTGGCGGGCTCGCGCATTCCCTACGCCACGGCGCGCGAGGGCCTGTTCCCCGGCGCGCTGGGCACGGTGCATCCGCGCTTTCACACCCCCGCCGTGTCCCTGGTGGGACAGGCCATCATCGCGGGATTGTTTGCGCTGACCGGGCAATACCAGTCGCTCTACACGAAAGTGATCTTTTCCGAATTCCTCTTCTACGCCCTCTGCACCGCCGGTGTTTTTGTGCTGCGCGTTCGGGAGCCTGCCCTGCCGCGCCCTTACCGGACGTGGGGGTATCCCCTGGTTCCCGCGCTTTTTGTTATTCTCTCCGTCGGCCTGCTGGTAAATACGTTCGGGCAGCAACGAGCCGACTCGATGTGGGGAGTTGTGCTGGTGGCCAGCGGCATTCCCGCATACTGGATCTGGAAGGCGTGGGCGCGGCGCACTTCATGAATCGAAACTTGAAACTCGGTGCTCGCAACTCGAAAGGCGAAAATCGAAATTCGAAAATCGAAACTCGATATTCCTCCACTCGCCATCGATTTTTGAGTTTCCAATTTCGAGCTTCGAAACCCATGGCACTCAAAATTCTCCTCTACCCACTCATCTTGCTGGCCATGGCGGCAACGGCATGGGCGGGGCCCAAGGTTCGGCGTCCCGCGCAACCTGCCTCCGCGAATGCCGAAGCGCAGGCTGCCCTGGCGAAGGCGCGTGAGCGCGTGCTGACCGCCCAACCTCTGGCCATGTTCTATTACTCTGACGACTCGTCGGGGCTGGAATCGCTCCAGGCGCACGCGGGCGCCATAACCCTGCTTGCCCCGCAATGTTATGGGCTCGACCGCGCGGGAACGCTGCACGGCCAGCTTCCCCCCGGAGTCCTGGACGTGGCGCGGCGCGCCGGACTGCCCCTCATGCCGCTGGTGACCAATCCCGGCTTCGACCGCTCCGCCGCGCACGCCCTGCTGCACAATGCCCGGGCCGAGGAGCTGGCCGCAACCTCACTGGCGAAGCTTGCCGAACGCGATCAATACGTCGGCTGGCAGCTCGATTTTGAAGGGATCGATCCTGCCGACAAGCTTGCCTACACGAGATTCGTGGCACGGGTCGCGGCGCGCCTGCACCACGACCATCGCCTGCTGAGCGTCGCCGTGGTGCCGCGCTTCTCCGATACCATTCCGGGCAGCTCCCCATCCGGGTTTTACACCGGCGAATGGGGCGCAGCGTTCGATTACCGCGGCCTGGGGCGGGTGGCCGATTTTGTTGTGCTCATGGCCTATGATCAACACACCCCTCAGACCCTGCCCGGACCCGTGGCCGGCTACGACTGGGTGCAGGCGACCCTCGACTTTGCCGTCCTCCGCGTCTCCCCCCACAAGCTGCTGCTGGGCCTCCCGCTTTACGGACGCGAGTGGGTTGAAACCTCCAGCGGCTCGACCGCCCATAGCATTGCCTATAAGGACCTGAGCAGTTTTCTGGATGACCCCGCGAGCGATCCCCATTGGGACGACCGCTCGCGAACCACCTGGTTCCAATTACGCGACGGCGATACCCTGCGCACCGCCTGGTTTGACGACGCCCGCAGCCTGCGCGAGAAATTGAAGCTGGTCGAGTCGAGCCACCTGCGCGGTTACGCGGCCTGGCGGCTGGGCATGGAAGACCCGGAGTTTTGGCAAAGGAGTGACAGCGAGTGACCGCGCAAACCCTCTATCACTTTAGAAAAATGTCTCAGCCAGGCTCGCGGCTCACCGCCATACCTCGACGCGCATCACGTCAAAGTGGTGATCGTAGGTCCACACCTGAACTCCCAGGCGTGCGGCTAATATGGCTATGATGCCGTCAAAGAGCGTGATTTGCTGGTCAGCAAAGGCCTGGATTTTGTGGACCGCTTCGTGATAGTCATCGGGGGTGGGGTTGACCAGAGCAGCCCCGGCCAGAATGTCATTGAGCCAGTTGGAAGCACTGCGCTGGCCCAGGCGGTACAGGACCAATGTGTATGCTTCCAGAAGCGTTGGATACGCAATGATAACGTCACGTCAATTGCGGGAAAGCCGCTTCAACTCGCGCTGGGATCGTTCGTGATAGGCGTCATCTGGTCAACCGCGGCATACAGGGGTCCCGTGTCAGCAAGGACAGCAGATCTCATTCTGCCGCCAGGTAACGGTCATGCGCCTGACTCACGTCACTGCGGCCGCTGCCTTGGGGTGCGGGGTTGATGCACAATGGCTTTGGCGCCGGCAAATAGCCGCGCTCGGTCAAGTACTGCCGGAGAGCCGCCTGTACGACTGCTGTGAGGGGAGGTGGAGCGTCCTGAGCCTGGACATAGTTGTCCACCGCCTTTGCCAGGTCATCGGGAATGGAAACAGTGGCTCGCTTCATGATTTTGTAGTATACCACCGGTCGTTAGCTTAGGTGAAAATCAGCTTTGAAATTGCTGTTGATATGAAAAACTTTAAGGTTACCGGACTTTTGATTTTGGCATTCACCGCCCTGGCGCCGTGCGCCCGCGCCGCCGAGCATACCTGGGTCGTCTACACGGCCGGGGATCTGGATGAGCGCATTGAGCGCCAGCTCAACGTGCTGGCCGCGCAGGATGAGGCGCTGATCCGCATCTTGAAAACCACCCCGGAATCGGCGCGCGTGGTTCCTCCACCCGGCGGCCTGACGATCGAATTGCGCCAGGCAGAAAGTGCGGAGGCTTTTCTCGATGACCTCAAGCGCGAGGCGGGCGCAAGCGCCATCGCACCCACACTGGAACTGGCCCAGGAAGGTTATATCATCGAGGCGAAGTACCCGCGCGCGGCGGCGCCCGACCGCCTGCGCATCACTGCCGCCAACTGGCGGGGATTTCACCTTGCCCTATTGCGGGTGCCGGACTTGCTGAAGCTCCCGCCGTCGAGCCTTTCCACCGGACTGATTCCCCATCCGCAGGCCGTGCGCATCGAGGGAAACGGCACCTCCGCCGTCGTTGCGGATTTTCCCTCCTTCCCGGAGCGCGGCGTGGTGGAGGGTTTTTACGGCACACCCTGGACGCATCAGGACCGCCTCGACATTCTGCGTTTTGAGGGCGCGCACAGCATGAACGCGTACTATTATGCGCCCAAAGACGACCCCTACCACCGCAAACTCTGGCGCGAGGCCTATCCGCCGGAAGCGCAGCAGCGCTTGAGCGAACTCGTGGAGACCGCTAACCACAACTTTGTGGATTTCTGTTTTGCCATCAGCCCCGGCCTCACCATCGCCTACTCAAGCGAACAGGATTTCCAGGTCTTGACCGACAAACTCGCGAGCGTCGCGAGGCTGGGCGTTTCCTGCTTTGCCCTTTTTCTCGATGACGTCCCGCAGGATTTGCAGGATCCCCAGGACAAGGCGCAATTCAAGACGCTCGCGCAGGCGCATATTTACCTGACCAACAAACTCTACAAGCACCTCAAGGAGCAATCCGCCTCGAACCGTTTGACCTTGACGCCCACGACCTACACCAACGAATGGGGCAGCCGCGACTACGTCCAGGAATTGGGCGCTGGGGTTGACCCGGGTGTGCCCATCGTTTGGACCGGGCCGAAGGTCCTCTCTCCCGCCATCACCGTGGACCAAGCGCGCGAGTGGGGCGGGTACATCCATCGCCCGCCCTTGATCTGGGATAACTACCCTGTCAACGATGGGGCGACCTGGTGCCGCTTTCTGGGTCCGCTCATTGGTCGCGACCCGCATTTGCCCGGGGTGGTGCGCGGCCTCGTCTCCAACCCCATGATCGAAGCGCGCGCCTCAATGATCCCTCTCCAAACCATCGCCGATTACCTTTGGAACGCCGCGGCGTACGACCCGGCGCAATCGGAAACCCACGCGGTCGAAAGCCAGTACGGCCCGGATGCGCCGCGCCAACTCGCTCCCTTCCTGAAGATTTACGGGAGCTATTATTGGGATGACGGAGACTTCACGGCGCTTTTCAAGCAGCGTCACCCGCCCATGGACGTGGAGGCGATGCAATCGAAACTGGCGGAAATGAACGCTTCGCTGGAGCGCCTGCGCTACCAGCGGCGGCTGGAGCCTTTGCTCAGTGAAATTTCACCGGCCCTCGAGCGTACCCGCGACCGCCTGGCCGAGGTGAAGGCCGATCCGGCATTCCGGCATCTCGCCGACGGCAGGCTCGAATGGGACGAAAACCGCGAGGCGCTTTCCGCCTATCGCCTGAATCAGTCCCCCAACCTGGATGGCGATTTCGCCAAATGGGAAAGCGCGCCGATCTACCAGCTTGATGAACGCGGGCAGTTGTTGACAGGCGTCAAACTGTGGCGGGGACCAACCGAATTGTCAGCACGCGTGGCGCTGGCATGGGACGCGAACTTTCTCTACGTGGGCGTTGCGGTGACCGACCCCGGCCTCTATCAACCCTTCTTCGCGCGCGGCATTCAGAACGGGGACACCGTTGTGCTCAGATTGGAAACCGCCTTCCGCAAGAACTTCCTGGCCACGGAACCCACCGGCGATGAATACACCCTCTACTTCAGCCCCGGGAATTTCGCTGATGTCCAGCCCAGCATCTTCTCCGATGAAGACTACCTGCCGCCCCGGCCGCAACCCCACAATTACATGCAGGAAATTTTCACCGCCTGGAAGAAAACCGCGAGCGGCTACTCCGGCGACATCGCCATCCCCGTGACCTTCTTCGCGGGCGGCAAGTTTGAGGAAGGTTACGAAGCAGGGTTGGAATTCAGCGTGGCGAAAGTGATCCCGCGCGGCGGGACGGAAGATCCGGAGCGCATCGTGCTTCAGTCCAGGAAGGATCACCTGTTCCGCACCAGCACCGGGAACCCCTCCTCATTCCCACGACTGGTGTTGACCGAGGGCAAACCGTAAGTATTGAGGCGCGCTGCCTCGGGGACCAGCCGCCGGCGCAGGGAGGAGCGGCGCTACGACCCGTTTCCGGCCGCTGTCTTTTTCTCCAGGGCAGGCTGGAGGTAATTGGTCACAAACCGTTCATATTGGGCCTGCACGTCGGAGGTTACGGAAATGGTTCCCATGGCGCCCCCGTCCGCGGCGGGTTCAAAGTAAACGTCGCCCGGTTTGCCAAAGGAGCCCGGATCCGTCTTGGTGAACTTCGCGCTGTCGGTCTCGGCGAATTCGTAAATCTGCTTGGCGCTGTAAGTCTTCAACTGGTCGGGGGTAAGTTGAGCGACCGTCCGCACGCGAATGGTCAGCTTCCCGAATCCCCGATCCTTGTTGTACTCCACGCGCAGCACGTGTTGTTCTGCCTGCCCGGGATTCTTGGGATCGTTAAACACATCGGCCAGCACATAGAAGTCGTCCAGCTTGCCGTTGAATTTTGAATCCAGAAGATTGTAGAGGCGAAAGGTCGGGTCATCGGAACTGACTTGTGCCGTTCGATCTTTCGCCATCAAGCGTCCGGCGCTGCCGCACCCCACTGCGATTGTGATGAAGAGGGTGGCGCCCATCATCGCGCGTTCCCTCGCCCCTGTTTTCATGGCCCCTCCCCGGATGGATAAACCTGGAATTGAGATAGCCGTCTCCGCCGCGCACTTCATGGGACCTTGCGAAGAAGATACTATCCCTGCCATGGGCATAAAACAATAGCTAGTGTCGCGGGTGGAAAATGCGGTCACGGTACCGCCGTCGTAGCGCCGGGCTTGAGCCCGGCACGTGGCGCCCGCAAGCGCGGCGCTACAATCAACGTACGCTTGCCAGCACGGCCCTCGGCGGAGTATAAGTCAGGGTCGCCGCGCATGTTATGCGGCCCGGGAACAAAGTGCCCCAGGAGGGGAACGATGAAGGAGAAAAACCGATCGACCTCACCCATGACGCGTCAATCCTTTCTGAAAGCAACGGCTCTTCTGCCGCTGGCGGCGCTAGGTTCCGGCCCGGCGAATGCCGCGCCCCGGCCGGTTGCGGCTCCGGCCCATGCTGAGCCATCCCGGTTGTTCAAGCTGGTGAACGCGCATTTCGAGCTCAGCCTCGAGGCCGGGCAGGGCTTGAAAACGGAATTGGTCCACGCGCCGTCGGGCCTCAGGCTTACACTGGCCAGCGGAGACTACAGCTACTCTTTCGGCCAGCCGGTCTTTGCGGATGCGTCCATTGTTCAAGAGAACAACGCGACCATCGTGAAACTGGTGGGCGAGACCGGCAATGGCATTGAGATCCGCCAGGAGTTTCGCGCTCCCCACGACAAGCCCTGGATCGAAGAAGCCATCACCCTCACCAGCCGGAGCCCTCACCGCATCGCTCTGCCCGATGGCCGCTGCGGCTTCGTGCTTCCCGCCAAGGTGGCGGGCGGCGCGGTGGAATCGCCGTTGAAGGATTTCAAGTTCACCGCCGTTCCCTACCGGCGCGAGCCCACCGGCAATCGCACCCAGTATGCCGACTATACGCTTCTCCAGGTGCTCACCGAAGCGCGCCACTCGCAGTTGCGTGCGAAGGGAGATATTCAGAAATTTGGAAATGTTTATATTTCTAATGTGTATAACATGGGACTTATCCAGACCCTGTACGAACAATACGCTTCGGAGGGCTGGGTCTTCACCGACGGCCGCCGCGGTTTCCTGGTTACCAAATACAGCCAAGAGGGAATGGAATGGGCGTTGCTCGACAGCATTCCCTTGGGCGGCGAGACCCTGGGCCTGCGCTGGGGTGGATATGGAATCTTTCAAGGCGATCCGGAAGTTGCCGCCACACTTGCCCCGGAGACCTCGCATCCCTTCGGCGTCACCCGCATCACCGCCTTCGAAGGCGGCATCAACGAGGGCTTTTACGCCTTTCGCGCCGAGATGGAAGCCCGGGGAATGGCCTGCCCGCCCGGCTTCAACCCGCCCGTACACTGGAATGAGCTTTACGATAACAAGCTCTATTCGCTGCCCATGGGGGAAATGGACCTGCCCGAAAACCGCCGGAAGCTTTACACCCTGGACGATATGAAGGATGGAGCGGGCAAGGCGCGCGACATCGGCTGCGAGGCGCTCTACCTCGACCCCGGCTGGGACACCAATTTCGCCTCCAAAATCTGGGATGACGCGCGCCTGGGTCCCCTGCCCGAATTCGTCGCCATGCTGCGCCGCGATTACGGGCTGAAGTTGTCGCTGCACACGCCCCTTTCCGGCTGGTGCAATCCCACCAGCTACTCGCGAGAGATCGACCGCATGAACCGCGATGGCACCCGCGTGGAAATGTCGTTGTGCGGCGCCTCCCGGCAGTACACGGAAGAAACTCTCTCCCGGCTCCTGACCCTGGCGCGCGGCGGCGCCACGTTCTTCATGTTCGATGGCACGATGATCAACGGAGAGTGCTGGGATCCTCACCATGGCCATCCCGTCCCTTCGCGGCGCGAAGATCATGTGCAAGCCACCAACCGCTTGGCCTGCCTGGTTCATGCCCAGTATCCCGAGGTCATGATCGAGATGCACGACCAGATCCTGGGCGGCACGAATTTGCGCTACGTCCCCACCTACTACGGCTACGGCAAGCGGCAGCGGGAGGGGGGGGCGGGCGAAACCCACGGCTTCGACACGGTCTGGGGATTCGAGTTGATGTGGAGTCCCATGAAGGACCTGGTGGGCGGCCACAGCATGGCGCTCTACTATTACAACCTGGCCTACTCCCTGCCTCTCTACCTGCACATCGACCTGCGAAAAGACAACCCCCAGTGCCTGATGTTCTGGTGGAACGCCTCCACCTGCCGGCACCTGGGAATCGGCGGAACCCACCCCGACGCCGCCGTCCGCAAGGCGCAGAAGGACGCCATGACGGCGTACCGCCGCCTGGAGCCTTTCTTCAAGGCGGGAACGTTCTACGGGCTTGACGAAATGGTGCACGTGCACGTTCATCCCAGTCATCCCGGCGCCGTTATCAACTGCTTCAACCTGGAAGACCATCCTGCCACGCGGCGCATTGAATTCACGCCAACCCAAATCGGGTTGGACGGCGCCCGGGAGTATAAGGCCATGGGCGCCACCGCCAGCCGTAAGGGCGAACGGTATCTCCTTGATGTGACCGTCCCCGCCCTCGGCCATGCGCTGGTGGAACTCGGCTGATTCGGGAAATGGTTCGGGCCGGAAGCTCGCCTCGCGGCCTCGGTCTTTACCCGTCGCCTCCAATCGGGCCGGGAGGAAAGTGTAGCGCCGACCTTGAGGTCGGCAGGTGCTGACCTCAAGGTCAGCGCTACGACAGCGTGCCTTGGCCATCCTGGCCATGCCCCCTTCACGGGCAGGATGCCCGTGCCACGTTTCCGTGCTGACCGTAAGGTCAGCGGACAACCCTTTCCTGGAAAAGCCCTGGCCGCCCGGCGCCTCCCGCTGAACAGCACACGAAAAACACTTTGACATTGGCGACTTTCGTCTGAAATAACTACATTTATTTTCATACACATTGCCGGGTCGCGGCGATAAGTTGCTGTTTTTTCTATAACATTCCAGGTTCCGAGCGAATTTGACTTCGGTCAAGGTTTTTACTGATTTATTTTCAACAACATACATTTTGAGGCTGGGAAAAAAGTGGTCCCCTTTTTTCCCGCCGGTTTCCGCTTGTGTTTAGTAACCGCCCTATTGTCAATGCTTTAAAGATGGGCTCTTTTGATAGCCTCTAGTAGAGATACCCGCTAACTAGTTGTGTTTTCATAAACATTCCCGGTTGGCACGGTTCGTTTTTTTGAAAACTCACGTATTCCCTCGACCCCTTTAGGTAACTCCCTTATCATCAAGTATTTAACGTCCATCGAAAAAACACGTCATTTCGCCAGTATTTCGCTAACCCATCGTGTTTTCATAAACATTCCAGGTTAGCGAAGCGCCTTTTCGAGTGGCTAATCCTCATGTTGAAGCGCCGGGCCTTCGCCCGCATGGCGCCCGCCTCCAGGCCAGCCTTGGATCGAAGTGCCTTGGCCGCCCCGGCCATGCCCGAGCACGGGCGAGACGCCCGTGTCACGTTTCTGTGCCGACCTCCAGGCCGGCGCTACAGACGAGCGCGTTTTTCCAGCGCGCTGCGAGCCCCCGCCAACCTCGGCGGCGGAGTCCGGGGGCCGCAACCACCCGGCTCCGTCCCCGCCATGGTAGTCTATCACTATAGCTTATAGGTTGTCAAGGGGATTATTGTCTGCTATTGGATCACGGCGGAAATCCCATCTGAAAACCGGCGGATTGACTGGGTCGTTTCCTGCCGGAAGGGACCGCATTGCCGAACTCCGGGACTTACCGATTCCCTTCTCCCGCGCGGACCGGTAGGTGGCGCGGTTTGTGGCCGCCCCATAATCACTGACATTGCGTCCCTTGCTATGCGCTTCGAATAGGCGTATATGGGGGTGTCAGCGCCAGTCGTCCAGCACAAAGGTTTCCGGGCGATTATAGGCGGGGGAGTCCGGCCGGTGCATGGCTACCCCCTGATTATCGGTGCGAAAACCGTGCCGCAGCATATGGCGATAGGCTTGACTGCGGCTGGTGTTTACGCCCGCCACCAGGCGCTGCCAACCGCGCTCGGCGGCAAGCGCTTCGCATCCGTCGAGGAGGTGTTCGAACCTGTCGTCCGCGCCCGGGCCGGGGCGGACGGCGGCAAACTTGATATAGCAACTGTTCCTTCCCGCTTCCGTTCCCTCGCCGCCATGGCAGACACCGAAGGCGTCCAGCGTGTCGCCGCCCCACAGCAGGACCGTATCGCCCAGCTTCTGACTAAAAACCGATTGGATTTCCGAGGTCACGTCCAGCCCGTCGTAGATGGTGCCGGTCAACTCGCGGCAAGCGTCGCGAGCCTGCTCTTGTTCTTCCCCGTTGAGCGCGGAATAATGCATGGACGCCGCCTCTCGCCCGGCGACGCCTTTGGACATGATGGCGGTGAGGAATCGCGGCCAGAATCCGAATTTTTGATAGAGCGCAATGTGTTTGGGGCTCTGGGCAAAGGTGTGCAGGCCGGCTTCGCGGACGCCCCACTTCGCAAAGAGGTCCATGGTGGGGGCAAGGAGTTCCTGCGCGATGTGCCGATTCCACAAATCCGGGCGAATGGTCAGGGGACCGAAGAAGCCGAAGCTGCCCCAGTTGGTCACAAAATTCGACCCTGTCACCGCGCCATTCATCTCCGCCACCAGCGCCGCCTCGGGATTTGCGCGCCAACGCGTGAAAACGTACTCGCGGTCCGCCATAAAGGACTCGGGATCGGGCACGCCGATGAAGGTGCCGAAAGCCACCCGCATGATCCGGCGCGCTTCCACAAGGTCGCCCTCCTGCATGAGGCGAATGGAAACAGGAGCGAAATCCGGGCTTATCGATGGTGTGGACATGCGGACCTCCGATAGCGTTAGGCTAAATCGCGCGAGATTCGAAATCAACTGATAGTTTCCTAAGTTGAATGTAGCGCTGACCTTGAGGTCAGCACGTGCCGACCTCAAGGTCGGCGCCACGCCGCAAATGAGGGCACTTTTCATTCTCGTTGCTGGCAGTTCGGCGACGGAGTATATTTATGATATAGGTGGAGTATGAGTGCTGAAGACCTGAATCAGCTCGTTTCGGAACTTTCCTCCGCGGAACAATCCGCGGTGAAGGAATTCATTACTTTCCTTAAGCAGCGAAACGGGAAGCCGCCTGAAACTACCTTCCAAGCAGCGATCGACGAGTTTATTGCCGCTCACCCCGAGTTGCTTCGCCGGCTCGCCCAGTGACGCTCTATCCTTCGCTCGACGAAGTGCTTGCCGCTCACACACGTCTGATTCTTCTTTTTGGCGGGGCACAAGGAGTCCTTGACCGAGGCGCCTTGGAAGCCGCTTTAGCCAGGCCGCAGACTGGCTATCATCGGGATATCATTGAACAGGCTGCCGCTCTGCTTGAGAGCCTCTCCCAAAATCATCCCTTTGTTGATGGAAATAAGCGAACGGCCATCGCGGTGACTGCTGCATTCTTGCGTATTAACGGCTTCCGGCTGGAATTCGATGATTTAGAGGCCTATCACTTCTTAGTTCAACTTTACGAAAATAACCAATTCCGCTGGGAGCAGTTGGAACCATGGCTTCGCCGGCACGCCCACTCCAGCCGCTGAGATCGACCCATCATGGCATGAAATCTGGGCTCACGACGGTAAGCTGAAATTCTCAACCGCGGCGATTTCGCTGAGTTTTCCGAGGTCGAGGACCATTTCGCCCTGGGCGTCGGGGGCGAAGGCGGGGACGAAGCGCGCTCCCCACACCACTTCCTCGAACCGGTAGGAGTGGCGGACGTGGACCGTCTGAAAGAAAGTATCGTCGAACGCCTTGATGGTGATGAGAAACTCTGCCTGGCGTTGCGCAAGGTCGCGAGGACCTTTTTCCCAGAGCGGGCTTTCCCGGTCAATGGGGTGAACGATGGTCCAGGAGAGCGGCAGGAACTGCACCTTGTGACGCTCGAGGGTAAGGTACTTGTACTTCCGCTGCAACCCCTGGTCCGTGGGTTCCACGGTGCTCATCATCACCTGAACCTCGATTTCCATCAGATTGTTGCTGCGCCGGTTGGCCACGCGGAATTGCATGCTGGTGGTGGATTGATAGGGCGCCACCACCATCTGTTTGCTAAAGGCCAAACGCGCCGCGGGGCGTGAAAATCGCCCAAACAGCAGGCCAGTGCCAATGGCCAGCGCCATCAATCCCAACAGCGCTTGCAGTGAGGCTACCAGACTGGTCAGAACGCCATCGGGGGAGATTCGGCCATACCCCACCGTGGTAAAAGTTTGAGCGCTGAAGAAGAAGGCGCTCAGAAAGCGGCTGAGCGCGGTGCTGGTGTCGGCCCCCTGAAGGTGTTCCACCCCAATCTTAACGTAGATCAACGCAAACAAAACGTTGCCGACGACGAATGCGCCGAAGATTAAGGCCGAGAAAACGGGCCATGAAGCGTTGATCATGAAAAGATAAGGGTGGACGTCCCGCCAGGTGGTGCCGCGCCGGCGAACGTTGAACTCCCCGCTGGGGTTGATGATGCGACTTAAGCCGGTGCCGTATTTTTCAGTGAAGCCGGGGTCAAAGGATGGTTTGTGCATAGTTTAGCGCAAATGGATGTCGATGATGAAACTTCCTCAACCGCCCCGCCTTGGCCTGATGAAAGCGTCGGTTGCGAGCCACCCTCTGTCGCCGCGGCGTCCGAGGGGCGGGAATTCAACCGCCCCCTGTACCCTGTTCCCTGTCACTTGTTCTTCAGGAACGTGCCCTCTTCCAGCTCGCGGAATGCGTTGCGCAGTTGCTCCTGGGTGTTCATCACGATGGGCCCGTACCAGGCCACGGGTTCTTCCAGCGGCTTTCCTGAAACCAGTAGAAAGCGGATGCCGTCCTCGCCGGCCTGGACTACGACCTCATCGCCCCGGTCAAAGAGGATCAGCGAGCGGTTGTCTGCCTCGGTGGGAGGGTGCGTGTCGAGCCAGCCCACCGATTCGGTGGGCACGGCGAGCGGGCCCGAGGCGTTGCAAAACTTCCCCTTCCCCGAGAAGACGTAGGCAAAAGCGTGGCGCGTGGTCTCCACCGGTAGAGACTTGGTTCGGCCGGGAGGCACGGACACATCGAGATAGATCGGCTCGGCGGCGATGCCGTCCACGGGGCCGGCCTTCCCCCAGAAGTTTCCGCACACGATGCGCACCCGCGTGCCGTCGTCGTCCTGAACCTCGGGAATGTCCGGCGCTTTCACTTCCTGGTAGCGCGGCGAGGTCATTTTGAGCGCGGAGGGCAGGTTCGCCCACAACTGGAACCCGTGCATGCGGCCCTGCCGCGTCGCCCTTGGGCATCTCCTGATGGATGATGCCGCTCCCCGCCGTCATCCACTGCACGTCGCCGGCAGCGATGGCGCCCTGGTTTCCCATGCTGTCGCCGTGCTCCACCGTTCCGGCGAGAACGTAGGTGATGGTTTCAATGCCGCGATGGGGATGCCAGGGGAAGCCGGCAAGATAGTCCTGGGGAATGTCGTTGCGGAAGTCGTCGAGCAAGCAGGAACGGGTCGAAGTCGGAGGTATTGCCGAACCCGAACGCACGGCGTAAGTGGACGCCCGCGCCTTCCAGGGTGGGCTTGGAGCGGACAACGCGCTTAATGGGACGAAGGGACATTTTGACCTCCGCGGAGAAGTTTACCCTGTTTTGGCCCCTCTGCGCCACTCGTCAAGGACGGCGGGCCGCCGGGCTTGATGGCGAGCTAATGATACCTTGCCCCTGGGTACAGGACGTTCAACGCCACAACGAAAACGGGATCGTAGAGGTATCCGAAAACCTTCCAACCGACCACCAGGCCGAGCATGGCCAGCGACGGATTGTGGGTGGCCTTGGTGAAACGGCGGGCAAAATTTTCGGTGAAAAACAAACAAATGGCCCCGTGGCCGTCCAGAGGAGGAATGGGGAGCAAGTTGAAAAGCGCGAGCAGGAGATTAAGGGAGAACATGATGCTGAGAAGCACCGCCACTCCCTCCAGGGGGCCAGCGTGGGCCGCGGCCACCACTCGCGTAAAGCGGGCCGATTCCGGCTGCGCCAAAGCGCCCGCGAAAATTCCAATGCGAATCGCCAGCGCTGCCCCGAGCATAAGGACGAGGTTCGCCGCCGGCCCTGCCAGCGCCATCCAAGCCGCGCGACGAGGGTGTCGATACCGCCAGCGCGGGTCGAACGGAGCGCTGCCCCAGCCGATCATCCATCCGCCCAGCAGATAGGAGAGAATGGGAACAATGACGGTGCCGAAAATTTCGCGGCGAATGTGCGGCAGCGGATTCAGCGTTACCTGCCCGCCTTCTGCCGCCGTCAGATCGCCTCCCCACTTGGCCGCCAGGGCATGCGAGGCTTCATGACAGGTCAGGGAAAAAAGGAAGGCAATGTACCAGAGAAATCCCATGGCGATAATTTCGGGACTCATGGAAGGCAGCATCGGCTCCACCCTTGGACAATGCGGAACGCGGCAGAAGGAATTTTATACACTCAACCGAGTGGGTGAATATAACATAAGGGGTGTCCCCGCGGAGTCTTTGCGACAACCCGGATTTGACCTATGAAAGTTATTCTCTTTGGCGCGTCAGGGATGGTGGGGCAGGGAGTCTTGCGCGAGTGCCTGCTTGATCCGGAGGTTAAAACCGTTCTCTCCATCGTGCGCAGCAGCACCGGGCAGGAGCACGCCAAGCTGCGGGAGATTGTCCACAAGGATTTCTTCGACTTTTCAGCAATTGAATCGGAGCTTGCAGGTTTTGACGCCTGCTTCTTCTGCCTCGGCGTCTCTTCCGCGGGGATGTCCGAAGAAAACTATCGGCGCGTTACCTACGACATCGCCCTGGCTGCGGCCAAGACCCTGGTGAAGCTCAACCCCGACATGACCTTCGTTTTTGTTTCGGGCGCGGGCACTGACAGTTCCGAGCGCGGACGCTTGATGTGGGCGCGGGTGAAAGGGCAGACTGAAAACGCCCTGCTTCGCCTGCCGTTCAAGGCGGCATACATGTTCCGCCCCGGAGTGATCGTGCCGCTCCACGGGATTAAATCGCGGACCATGCTCTACCGGGTACCCTATGCCGTTCTGGGGCCCATCCTGCCGCTCTTGCAGCGCCTGTTCCCGAAGTAGGTTACCACCACCGAGAAACTGGGACGGGCGATGCTTACCGTCGCCAAGCACGGAGCGACCAAGCCGGTCCTCGAAAGCTCTGACATCAACCAACTTTGAAGCCGGGGTTCGGCATGAGGCCCTTACGGCAACGCCGTCATTTGGTTAGTGGCTGGAAGTGAGGGCTTTCAGGTAGCGGTAGTAAAAGTCGACGCCCTGATAGAACGACTCTACACGCAGGCGCTCGTCGCGGCCATGGGCGCGCACGTCGTTCGTATCGATGGCCACACCGGAAATTCCGTACGTGGGCATGCCGGCGGCGTTGGTATAGACGCCATCCGATGCGCCGGTCGCCATGGTGGGGATCACGGGTGTTCCCGGCCAAATTTCTGCCGCGACTTTTTCCAGCGCCCGCATGACGTCGGGCCGCAGTTTCACTGGGGGCAGGGCCTGCGCATTGGGGGCGCTATCGAGAACCCGGCCGCTGTTGTCGACATAGCTGACCGCCACTTGGGGATCAGCGAAAATGCGGATAAGATTCTGCCGAATTTCCTCGCGCGTGTGACCGGGCAGAATTCGGCAGTTCACAATGGCGCGGGCACTTTGGGGAAGAGCGTTGTTGGCGTGTCCCGCATCCAGCCGCGTGGCGACACAGGTGGTGCGCAACGTCGAATTCTGAATGGGGTCCTCGGAAAGGCGCTGTGCCGCGGCGGGGTCCGGCGGATCGCGAAGAATGGCCCGCATGTCTGCGGATTGCTGGCCGGTTTCAAGCGTGGCCATTCGTTCAAAATAGGCACGCGTAATGTCATTCAGCTCCAGGGGGAATTGAAAGTGTTCGAGGCGAACGAGCGCGTCGGCAAGATGGTAAATGGCATTGTCCGGCACGGGCAGGGAGCTATGCCCGCCCCGGTTGGTCACCGTGAGCTGGAAATCCGCATAGAGTTTCTCGCTGGCGTCCATGGAAACAATCACCGGCTTGCCGTTCTCGGTGTTGACGCCGCCCCCGTCGGAGTTGAGCACGAATTCGGCATCGATCAGCTCGCGATGATTCTTGATGAGCCAATTGACGCCGTTTGATTGCCCGCCCTCTTCGTCAGCGGTCAGCGCCAGGATGAGGTCGCGATCGGGGACGTACCCTTCGCGCTTGAGGCGGATGAACTCCGTGACCCAGATGGCGTCGTCACTCTTCATGTCCTGAGTGCCGCGGCCATAGTAGTAGCCGTCCTTCTCGATGAACTGGAAGGGATCAGTGGTCCAGTCGGACCGGCGCGCCTCCACCACGTCGAGGTGGCCGATCAGCAGGATGGGACGGTGGGCGCCGGTGCCGTGCAGGCGCGCCACCATGTTGCCCTTGCGGGGATTGGGCCCCAGCACAACAACATCGGCGGCGGGGAAGCCGGCGTCGCGCAGGCGCTGCGCCATGGCTTCAGCAGCAAGGGTGACGCTGCCCACGGAGTCCGTGGTGTTGATCTCAATAAGCTGTTTGAAAATATCGTGCGACAACTGGCGTGTTGCGGGGTCAACTTGGGCCAACAGAGCGGACGATGAAAGCGTTAACCCCAAAGTCGCCAGAGATAAGGTCGTGAAAAGGTTTCGATGCATCGCGGCATTATATCAAACGCCGCCTAGGTTCGCGGGCCTGGGATTGGCGCCTCGTCCGCCAAGATTTGTCGCGCAGGCGAAGTTTGACCCGATATACTGGGCAACGCATTTTGGATTTACCGGCATGCGTCCCGGTGGTGATGATGCATAAATCCCCTGGTGAGTCACTCCAATGAAACGATTGGGAATCCTTCTTTCCGGCCGCGGTTCGAACTATGAGGCCATCGCCCGCAACGTGCAGGCAGGCAAGATTCCGGCGGAAATCGCCGTGGTGATCAGCAACAAAGAGGCAGCCGTAGGCCTCGAGCGGGCGCGGGAAATGGGGCTTGAAACCCGTTTTATTCCCTCCAAAGGCAAGGAGCGCGAGGCCTTCGACCGCGAAGTGGTGGCGGTGCTCAGGCATTTCCAGGTCGATGTGGTCTGCCTGGCAGGGTTTATGCGTATTTTGAGCCCTTACTTTGTGTCGGAATTTCCCCAAAGGATCCTCAATATCCATCCCGCCTTGCTCCCCTCATTTCCGGGCGAAGACGCGCAGCGGCAGGCGCTGGAACATGGCGTGAAATTCACCGGTTGCACCGTGCATCTGGTCAACGAAGGCACGGACACCGGACCCATCGTGTGCCAGGCGGTGGTTCCGGTGCGCGATGACGACACGGTTGAGACGCTCGCGGCCCGCATCCTCGCGGAAGAGCATCGCATCTATTCCGAAGCCATCTGCCTGCTCCTCGAAGATAAATTGCGCTTCGAAGGCCGCCGCGTGCTGCGCAAGTGAATTCGGGACTTCAAGATTTTTGTCCCGACCCGCGAATGACACCCATGGATGGATGATAAACTCTAAGTGATGACCATCGATGAACAACTCGCATACCTCACTAAAGGCGCGGAGGAGACCATCCGCGTGGAAGAACTCAAGGCCAAGCTGGAGCGCTCGGCGAAGACGGGCACGCCGTTGCGGGTGAAGGCGGGGTTTGACCCTACGGCGCCCGACATTCACCTGGGCCACACGGTGCTGATCCGCAAGCTCAAACATTTTCAGGATCTCGGCCATACCGTGATTTTTCTGATTGGCGATTTCACCGGGATGATCGGTGACCCTTCCGGCCGCAACGTGACGCGCCCCCCCTTGACGCCGGAGGAGATCGCCTCCAACGCGGAGACCTACAAGAAACAGGTCTTCAAGATTCTCGACCCGCACAAAACTGTGGTGGACTTCAATAACCGCTGGCTCGGCAGGCTCACCAGCCAGGAGTGGATCAAGCTTTGCTCCAAATACACCGTGGCGCGAATGCTGGAGCGCGACGAATTTGCCAAACGCATGAAAGAGCAGTTGCCCATCTCCATGCACGAACTGCTCTACCCGCTCTCCCAGGCGTACGATTCGGTGGCGCTGGAAGCCGATGTGGAACTCGGCGGCACCGACCAAAAGTGGAATCTGCTCGTCGGTCGCGCCATTCAGCCGGAGTATGGGCAGGAGCCGCAGGTGATCATGACCATGCCCATCCTGGAAGGGCTCGATGGCGTGCAGAAGATGTCGAAGTCGCTGGGCAATTACGTGGGCATCAATGAGCCGCCGGCGGAAATGTTCGGCAAGCTCCTGTCGATCTCGGATGAGATGATGTGGCGGTACTACCTGCTGCTTACCGATCTCGCTCCGGCTGCGATCGATGCACTCAAGGCATCCGTGGAGTCTGGAAAAAGTCACCCGCTGGATGTGAAGAAGGCCCTCGCCCGCAGCATCATCACGGATTTTCACAGCGCCGAGGCTGCCGCTCAGTCCCAGCAGGATTTTGAAGCGCAGTTCCAAAACAAATCTGTCCCACAGGATGTTACCATTCACCCGCCATATAGCCTCCCTCGGACGAGAGAACTATTCCGGTTCCTTGTAGACCTGGGAGAGTTCACTTCCAACTCGGAGGCTCAACGCAAGATCAAAGAGGGCGCCGTTTATGTGGACACCGGGCACCCCGGACCAGCCAATTGGGTTCGCCTCAGCAGCCCCGTGGCAAAGCTGAGGCTTGAGACAGGACCACAAGGTTCAGCCGTCCTCTGGATAGGGGATGTGCGCGTCCCGGCTCAGGTAGCAACGTTTAAGGCAGGAAGGAGAGTCTTCCAGGTTTCATTTACCCATTCGGCTTCTTCTTGAGTGAGCACCCCCTCAGTGCCTCTGCTAGGCGCAAGAAAGACGCCGCATTCTCCCGCCGCAAGGAGCCGCAAGAACCGGGTTTCCGTCGCTGTTTTTCTTGTGCCAAAATGATTGGCAGGTGAATCTAATTGGTAATGGCCTGCGCGTCGATGCTGGGACAAGGTTCCCCGCACGGCCAAGATTTTGCGGGAGGAAGACTGTGGCGGATATCACGGAGTCATTCCTGCACGACCAGTTGCTTGACCGACGCCGAAAGTTGGAATCCACGGCGAAGGTTGTGGGCCTGGAAGTTGGCATTGCAGAACTTTTGAGCGAAGTTGACGCCGCATTGGCACGCATGGAAGCAGGGAACTACGGCCTTTGCGAGGCCTGCCACGATACCATTGAAAATGACCGTCTCCTCGCTGACCCCTTAGTCAGGTTATGTCTTGACCATCTGAATGCCGATCAACGCCGCGCGCTGGAGCAGGATCTTGAGCTTGCAGGTCAGCTTCAGCGCGGGTTGCTGCCGGCAACGAACTTACAATTCGGTGGCTGGGTGGTCTCCTATCACTACCGGCCACTGGGGCTGGTGAGTGGCGACTACTGTGACATGGTGGTGCGCGAGAATGGGTCAACGAGCCTCTTCTTCGCCCTCGGGGATGTCTCGGGGAAGGGGGTAGCTGCATCTCTGCTGATGTCACAACTCCACGCCATTTTTCGAACCCTGACGGCCACGGACCTTCCCGCCCAGGCGCTGGTGGAACACGCCAGCCGAATTTTCCGCGAGGCGACCATGTCCCCTTTTTTTGCCACCCTCATCTGTGGACGGGCGGATTCATTGGGTGGAATTGAGTTGTGCAATGCCGGACATTGTCCCGCGCTGGTGGTCCAGCAAGGGAAAGTCACATTGCTGAAGGCCACCGGCGTGCCGATTGGCATGTTCTGCGATGGCCGTTATTCCACGAACACTATACGCCTCGCTCCCGGCGAAACCCTGTTTCTATACACGGATGGGGTCTCCGAAGCCCGGTCTCGAATCGATGAGGAGTACGGCGAGACGCGCCTGGTGCAGTTCCTGACGCAGAAACCCAACTTGGCCCCGGAAGCGCTGATTTGTGCCTGCCTGGATGATTTGAACGCCTTCCGTTGCGGGCAGCCTCTGCTGGACGACCTTACGATCATGGCCATTCAGCGCACCCCTTGACGGGCGAAGTTATCGCCGATAAGGGCGGGGCTGGAAAATGTTAAAGGTTATCTGGCTTTTGTCGCACGGCCTGAAGATTCGGCCGCGAGCGCGGGGCTGCGGGTTTAACGGTTTCGAACTGGTTGGCGGATGGGTGGAATTCGAACGGGGCGGAGCTGGTTTTGTGACGGCGGCCTCTGCAGCCTCCATTATTTCTTCGGTAGGGGAATGGTGAGGTTGAGTACCAGGGTCCAGCGCGTTTCCAGAATGCTGATCCGCCGCACTTCCGAAGACGAGCCCTTGTACATGGCCTTAACCGTATAATCGTGGTCAAAGCGCATGTCCGAAAACTGATACGTACCGTCCGCCTGCGAGTAAATATCCAGCACTTTCCCGGTTTGGACATCCGTTAATTCAATCGTCGCGCCTTGCAGGGTGTTGTTCGCATCGTCGGTCACGACGCCAGTTATAGTTCTCCTCGTCGGGGTATGATCTTTCCCAAGGATTGTGAAGGCCCCCAGGAGCAAAACCCCACCCAGAAGGACTAGCGTGAGCGCCGTCCGTCCCGCCGCACGCTGATGATATCCCCGCTTCACCGCATGGGGGGGGAGCCATGCGCTTCCTTTCACTTTGAGGATGCTCATATCACCAAGTCCCATCTTCCTCGTCCTCTTCCCCTTTGGAAATGACGTCGAGTTCCACCGGATTGGTGTTTACAACCTCGAGCTCCGCTCCGCAATCCGGGCAATCGAATTTCGCCCCTTCTTCGACGTCGTCTTCGAGATCAATCGCCGCCTCGCATTCAGGGCATAGAGCCATGGTGTTTCCTCCCCTAAGAAACTTCGTCCCCCAAGACAAAAGTCTATTCATTTCCTCATGTGATGTCCAGCGCCACCTGCTCATTTTGGCTTTTAGATTTTGGATTTTGGATTGGCTTCCGATCACTCTTAGTACCCTCCACTCCCAAAGAAGAGGAGTACAATTTGGGTTTTAATCCAAAATCCAAAATCTAAAATCCAAAATGCCCTTGGTGTGGCTTTTGAAATTTGCCTTCCATTGGCTCTTCCCAAGCATGGCCTCGTCACGGTAACCTTGTTGCCTCCCGGAGCAGATCACGATATCCGCGATAACGAGGTGCGCCATGAAGAACCATCATCAATTCGCGACGTTGGCTGTGCACGCGGGGGAAGCTCCCTGCGAGGTCACCGGCGCGGTCGACACGCCCATCTACCAATCCACCACGTTCGCCGCCGTGGATTCTGATGAAATGGCTGCGCTGTACTCCGGCGAGAAGCCGGGGTACATGTACACGCGCTATGGGAATCCCACGGTCCACGCGCTGGAGGAAAAGATTGCGGCGCTGGAAGGCGGCGAGGCAGCGCAGGCCTTTGCCACCGGCATGGCAGCCGTCTCATCCTCCATCCTGGCCTGCGTCAAGGCCGGCGACCACGTGGTGGCGGCGCGATCGTTATACGGCGCCACCTACAACTTTCTCAACCGCAAACTCCCGGCCATGGGCGCCTCAACAACTTTTGTGCAATCCACCCGCGCGGAGGATTTTGAGAAGGCCATTCAGCCCAACACGCGCCTGATCTATTTTGAATCCCCAAGCAATCCCATCCTGGAGATTCTTGATATCGCGGCGCTGGCCGGAGTTGCCCGCGCCCACGGCATCACCTCCATGATGGACAACACCTTTGCTTCGCCAGCCCTCCAACAGCCGCTGAAGTTGGGAATCACCGTGGTGGTCCACTCGGCCACCAAATATCTATGCGGTCATGGCGACGCGATGGGCGGCGCCGCCGTCGGCCCCAAAGATTACATTGAGCACTTGAACCGCGATGTCCTCCGCGACTTTGGCGGAGTCATGAGCCCCTTCACCGCGTGGCTAATGCTCCGCGGCATTCGCACGCTCCATCTGCGCATGCCTGCCCACTGCTCGAACGCGCAGAGGGTTGCTGAGTTCCTGGCCCAACACTCCAAAGTGGAACGCGTCAACTACCCGGGCCTCGTTAACCATCCGGGGCACGACCTGGCCCGGCGGCAAATGAAGGGCTTTGGCGCCGTGATGAGCTTCGAGGTGAAGGGAGGTTATGAAGGCGGCAAGCAGGTCATGGATGGCGTGAAAATTTTCCTGCGCGCTGCCAGCCTGGGCGACACCCGTTCGCTGATTGTGCATCCCGCTTCCACCAGTCACCGCGCCGTGCCGCCAGAACAGCGCCAGACCATCGGCATCACTGACGGCCTGGTGCGGCTCTCGGTGGGCATCGAAGCCGCCGAGGATCTGATCCAGGATCTCGAACAAGCGCTGGGGTAAAAAGAGGGGATACCGGTCATGCTCCAACTCGTCTCGCTCGTGATGGTGATTTATTCTTACTTCCTGATCCGAACGAGCATTCCCCATCTCCCACGGGTCATTCCAACCCACTTCAACGCCGCCGGTGTAGCCGACGGATGGGGAAGTCTCGACACCCTCTGGGTCCTCTTGGGCGCGCAGGCGCTCATCACCGCAATCTTTCTGATCGTTCCCTACGTGGGCCAACGATTCCCGGGCGCCATTCATTTCGGATCGCGCCGCCTGAGCGATTTCCCTCCCGCCGCGCGCGCCCGCGTGCTCCCCATGCTCAATGACATGGCGGGGTACCTGAGTATCCTGATGAACCTGTTTTTCGTTTTTATGTTGCGAAACGTCATTCAGGCGGCGACAGAACCCATTCCTGAGCTGCCCATGTTTTGGCCCATAGCGCTCCTGCTGGCGGGCACGTTGGGCATCATCTTTTATTATCTCGACCGGTTCCGCCGCATTGCCAAAGGGGAAAACGGCAGCGCCCCGCCGCGTCAATAGGTTCTATTTTCGCTGGGTTGTGCTTTGTTCAGCGACCGCCCGATCTCCTGATCATATGATCTTTATGACACAAGCCCGCGCGTCGCAAGTATAATCCCGCCGATGCACAAAAGTTTCAGGTTGTTTCTTGGAATCATCCTTTGCGGGTTACCTGCCGCAGTTTCAGCCAGCGGGGGCCAGGGCACAACGAATATTAATTACCCCCGTGTCCCGCAAGCGGAGATTCTTTCCCTAACCGGAAAACACTACCCGGCGATCACGCGCGCGCTTGCCACGGTGGGGTTCCAAGTGCGGAAGGTTTCCGCCGAAGATTACGAATCATCCCCGGGGGGCCGGCCTTCGCTGCTGATTATTCCCGAGAGCGAAGGGAAGCAGCTTGATCCCCCGCGTGTTCAGGCCATCCTCCACGACGTGGAAGGCGGATTGCCCCTGTTGCTGGATGGCCCCACACCTTTGGCAGAGGCGTTGGGGATCAAGGGCATCGCCGCTCGCAGTGAAATAAGCCGGTATTATTGGGAATCCTATGCCGAGGACCCCCTGCTTCTGCCAGGCAGGCTGATTTATCCCCGCTTCCAAGCAAATGCCGCCCTTCAGGTGTTGGCCCTCGATGCGAAGCACCAGGCCCCACTGGTGGTCTCGGGCAGCCGCGGGCAAGGGAGATTTATTTACAGCGCCATCCCGCTCGAGCCGCAGCAGGGGATGGTTTTCCAATATTTGCCCTTCCTGGCGCAGGCGATCGTCGATCAGTTCCACGTTGCCCCCTGGCTGGGGGCGGACAATCTCTGTGTCTACGTGGACGCCGGAGGCGATTCGAAAATCGATATCGCCGCGGTGGTGGCGCAACTGAAGCGTTGGTCCGTCCGTGAGGTTCATCTGGCGGCCTTCTATGGCACGGACGATTTCAAGCAGTTCGCCCCGCGATTCATTGCCGCCGCCCATCAGGAAGGGATTGCTGTATACGCATGGCTGGAAGATCCCATGGTCAGCCGGGTCTTCTGGGACGAGCATCCGAAATGGCGCGAAGTGACGGCTAACGGTCATCCCGCCATCATGGATTGGCGCTACCACATGGCGCTGGAGGACCCTGCCTGCTTCCGCGCCGTGGCCGAACTCACCCGGCGACTGGTGCTCGATTACGACTGGGACGGCGTGGACTTTGCCGAATTGTATTTTGAGGGAGACCCCGGCATCTTCAAGGACCCGGAAGACTTCACCCCCATGCATCCCACGTTTCGCCGGATGTTTCAAAAGCGTTACGGGGTGGATCCGATTCAGATGTTTGATCCCGATTCGCCCCATTACGGCCCGCGCAATCCCCAGTTGCGCAAGGAGCTCAAGGACTTCCGGGTGGATCTCATTACCCAGTTGACGCAGGGATTCCTTGAAACCCTGGCGAGCTGCCAGACGCAAAAACCCTACCTTCAGACGACCCTTACGGTCATTGACACGCTGCGCGATCCCAGCGTAACGGAGCGGTTTGGCGTCGATCCAGCGCGCCTCCTTGCCCTACAAAAGAAATTCGGTTTCGGTGTGGAAATCGAAGACCCTTACACCGTGTGGAATTCCAGTCCGGACCGCTACCGGGCCATTGGTGAACACTATCGGCCACGGGTTCTGCCCGGGACGCCATTTTCCCTGGATGTCAATGTGGTGGACAGGGACCCGCCGGGGCGGCCGCTCAATACACCCCGCGGACTGGAGCTTTACGAATTGCTCGCCAATGTTGCTCCCCATGTGGACTTGGTCACCCTCTATGCCTTTGCGACCTTGTCGCCGGATGATATGCGCCTGGTCCCCTTCGTCCTGGGAGCACAGCAGATAACCCTTCCCCTTGAGGAAGGGACGGTCCGGGCACAGCATGAACTCTTCTGGCAGACCGATACCCGGGGGAGAACGGTTTATCTCGATGGCCGGGAATGGCCGTGCCGGTCTGACTCTCAAGTGATGATTCCCGCCGGTGTGCATAAGGTTTGGACGAGCCCGCAGGCAGGGGGCTCCGGGCAGAGTACGTTGCGCATCGAGAGTGTCAGCGGTACCATCCTTGCGGCAGGCCTCGCGGGCCTGCGCGTGCGGCTGACCTATGAATCCCGTGGGCGTTGCTACCTCACACTGAACCAGACGCCCACCACCGTGCTCTGCGATGGCGCCGCCGGCCTCGAGAAGACCTTAAGCAACGGCGGGCGTGTTTGCCTGGTGCTTCCGCAAGGTAAACATACGGTTGAGATGGAATGACGCTAAGATCGAGAGGAGGCAGAGATTACTTATGAACCAGCCGATCAAAATTGCTGTTGCCGGCCTGGGCCGAATGGGGATTATACATGCCCTGCATGTTTATGAATTGGCCCGGGAAACAGGAAATTGCACGCTCGCCGCGCTTTGCGACGCGGTTCCGGGGCGGGCGGAGCGCTTCGCCGCCGAGAGGGGCTGCGACGTTCCAATTTTCCGCTCTATCGAAGAACTGGGCGATGCGCGGGTTGCGGACGCGACGGTGATTGTAACCCCCACCGACCAGCACCGCGAACACGCCGCCGCGCTGATCGCGCGCGGGCAGCGAGTCTTTGTGGAAAAACCCCTGACCGACACGCTGGAAAAGGACCTCGAATTCGCCGCCCAACTCGACAGCCAACATCCGCACGCTCTCATGCTGGGCTTCCAACGCCGATTCGACCCGCCTCTCCAATACGCGCGCGAGTTGATAAGCCGCGGCGCCATCGGGCGGATCTTCAAGGTTTACTCGGCCATGGAGGACTCCAGCCCCGCCCCCAACGGCTATCAGAGCCCCGGAATCCTTGCGGATATGTCCATTCATAACGTGGATGAGGTGTTGTGGCTCACCGGGAAAATGCCCCGCGCCGCGCTGATGATCGGCTCGCGCATTTACAGCCATCGGCTGACCACTTGCACCGAGGACTTCGACGACGCTCTCCTCTACCTGTGGTTCGAGGGAGAGTTGGTGGCCGAAATCCAGGTGGGGCGTAACCACGTCGCCGGCTACCGCACCGAGACATCAATCTTCGGCGAGGAGGGAGTGATCCAGGTGGATCGCTTTCAGCAGAAGCCGCGCGAGGTCATTGTCAAGGCCTACGGGCGGCGCGGCCGCACGGAACCCCTTTCCCACCGGAGTTTTGCAATGCGCGAATACGATCGGCCGCTCCCCGAATTCGCCGAACGCTTCGGCGTGGCGTATAAAGCCGAACTGGCAGCGTTCATTACCTGTTGCCAGTCAGGCCAGCCCTTCCCGATTACGCATTGGGACGGAGCGCGGGCGCAACACGTGATCCGGGCCGGCATGCGGTCCGGAATCAAGCCGGAACCCGTACCCCCCATGGGGTGAACCGTCTTGTCGCTGCCCTCTGCAATCTGGGTAGCACAGCGAGGCGGGGCTGCGGAAATTTTCCTTAGGGTTGATGGAGTCGAAAGCCTGCGATAGGAGCCATGCGTGCAAAGTCACGGTCCAACGAAAACACCGTGGCCCCATTCTCAACCGCAACGGTGGCAATCAAGGCGTCCGTGGTCGTCAGGCTGACACCCTGCGAACGCGCCGTGCGAAAGAGGACTGCGGCATTGCGATATGTCTCGAACCCGCGGGGTTCCAGGAAATCAAAAAGCGCGAGATAATTCTCGATTCGTTTGACATCACGCTTCAGGCCCTGTAAGACCTCTGCCACGATCACGCCCGTAAGAGCCACCGGGGCGCCATCCTCGATCAATCGCCGGAGTTCCTGGCCGCCCGCACCTGGCCGGGAACTGAGGAAATCGATCCAGACCGAGCTATCCACCAGGATCAAACGCGGTTCCTCCGCATGGCGCGCAAATTACCTTTCCAAACCCCGCTGCCGTAAAAATGCAGCAGACCTTTGCGCTTTTCCGTTCTCACCAGCAGCTCCAGGGCGCGGTCGACAACGGCACGCTTGGTTTTGAGCCCGGTCAGCTTCTTCGCTTCGTGCGCGAGTTGGTCGTTAATCTCAATGTTCGTTCTGCCCATGCATGTAATCATACACCAAAATTTAATATTTATGTGTATAGATACCCCGCTCCAAACAAAAAGGGCGGGCACGCGGCCCGCCCTTTAGTGGCAATCTGAATACACTCTTACGAAATGTTGACCAACCCCTCCCCGTCAGCCGAATTCTTGGGGAGGGGCACGGAATACTGCTTCTCAATCTTTTCGCGGAAGCACGGGCCGGAGTTGTAAGTGCAAAAGGGGTAGACCAGTCCGTTGGGCGCGGTGTAGTGGATGACGCAGCGCTTGACGCGGTTGATGTCATAGTTATAGGCATCCATAAAATGCATTCCCGCGACAAGGAGAGTCTTATAGGTGAACGTGCCGTCGCCTTTGCCGCGGCCCTGACTGTGATCGGTCATGCCCTGGAGAGTGTTCAGGAAGCGCTCAAAAGTAAGGCCCGGGGGCGCGAATGCGGGTTTGAAGTGGCGGCGCAGCGAATTCCAGGCGCTCACCTTGGAGAAGAGTTTGACACGCGCGCCTTCCGCTTTGCGGGCCAGCAGGTCGATGTCGCGCAGCATGGCGCCCACATCGAAAAAGCGGGTGATGGGCACAGCCTTCTTCGAAACTGGATCAACATAAAGGTAAGTGCCCATGGCGCAATGCGGGTGGGAAGTCAGGTTGGGCCGCTGGAAATTCTGGAGGGCCGAAAGCAGTTTGGAAAAGGGCGAAGTGCAGGAGAGCGGGAACCAATCGTTGTATTTGTCGGTCATGCCGGTCTGCTCGGAGATGCAGTGGGCGAGATCGGATTGGGTGAAGCGCTTGGCCTCCAGATCGCGGCGATTGATGCGTCCGGTAAAGGCCACCGGCTGGAAGCTGAAGCCGCTGACGCAATCGATGTTGTCAATGGCGAACCGCACCATATCACCCAGTTGATGATCGTTTACCCCCTTGACGATAGTGGGGACAAGAACAATCTTCAGGCCGGCCTGGCGGCAGTTCCGGATGGCGGCGAGCTTGGTTTCCATCAGGCGCTGGCCGCGCGTGCGCAAATAGATGTCGTCGTCGAGGCCGTCGAATTGCAGGTAAAGCGTGTGCAGGCCCGCTTCCTTGGCGGCTTGCGCGAATTCGAGATCGGCGAAGCAGATGCCGTTGGTGGCCGCCTGAATGTGCGTGAAGCCGAGTTCGGTGGCCTTGCGCAGCACGTCCATGAAACGCGGATAAAGCGTGGGCTCGCCGCCGGAAAACTGCACCACGCGGTTGGGCACGGGGCGCTGCGCGCGCAGGCCTTCCAGCATGCCGGTCACCTGTTCGAAGGAAGGCTCGTAGAGATATCCGGCCACGTTGGCGTTGGCAAAACACACCGGGCAGGTCAGGTTGCAGCGATTGGTCAAATCCACGTTGGAAAGAACCGTGTGCGAAGTGTGCAGCGAGCAGAGCCCGCAGTCGTCGGGGCACCGCGTAGCGTCGGGATTGGCAGGATTGTCCAGCCCGCGATTGTCGCCAAACTCCCACTGCTCCATTTTCAGGTAAAGGCGCGCGTCGGAGTAAATCTTGTCGCGAAATTCGCCATGTTCAGCGCAAGTCTTCTCCATGTAAACCGTGCCGTCCTCTTCGAACAGGCGCGCGTCAATCACCTGCAGGCATTCCGGGCAGATGGATTGCGTCTGCTTCGGTAGCCCTTTTTCAAGAGGCGTGATGGGTGCGCCCGTGAAAGTGGCTTGGGGCTGGATGATTTCGAATTCGTTCTTGCGGCGAGGCTTGGCGGGCGGGGCGATTGTCAGTGTGGCCACATTTCCTCCGGAGGATGGCGGATCAGATACGAGGAGTGCGAGGCGCGACCGTACGTAAACTCAGGAGCGCAGGAACACTCCACCATGAAGTATTAAGTCACAAGCTTCAAGTGGCGGATTAGAGCATCTCGATGGTACGTAAGGAAACGACAAACCGCTACATGGGGTTAATCAGGCCCCGAAAGGCGAAAAACGAGGGTCAAGCAGAAAGCGACAAATTGTTCATTCTAAAAGAGTTATGACAATTTGTCCGAAGATGCACAACGCCCCTAAAGCAGGGATGCACCCCCCCCCCTGCCCGCCTCTCAGGGCGTCCAGGCCCTCTTTACTTTCGGAACAGGTTTTCGAAAGCTTGGCGAGCGTCCAATGGCCGGGAGGAAGAAGTCTCCCGTTCGATGGTGGTTCGCGGAGAGAAAAAGTTGCACTGGTTGCGGGATTCCTTCTTGGGGATGCGGGCGCTGACGGGCTGCGTGCACTCAAAGCGGCTCGCCGTGTCAAAGAACGAGCACTGCTTGCAGCTATGCAGTTCGGCGTTGCAGCGCGGGCATTTCGCGGTGAAGTCCATCCCTGCCGGCAAGAGGTTGGCGCAGGAGGCGCAGCGCACCACTTCGCGCTTGCCGGGCATGTTCGGTGTTCTGGGGCCATAGCTTTCTGGCTTTTTCGTGGGTGGGCGCTCAGTGCGTTCGCGCGTGCCTCCTGAGTCCTGATACCCCCGTTGTTTATACTTCCTATCCATCCTCACTCCTATTTGTTGAGCGGTTTGATAAGTCAGACGGTGGATCGCTGATACCCCCATCATACGCTGCCCTGGCGATTCGCGCCACCAGTAAAAATGATAATTCGGGATAGTTTCCAAGGGGCCGGCGGTTGGCCGCGGGCAGAAGGCAGTAAGCAACAGGCTGTGAGCCGCGAGGGCACAGAGGTGTAGCACAGCGCGGCCTTTGGCCGCAACCAAATACCGCAATTGTTCTTATTCTCGTAATACCAGAAATGGCACGAAATTCTTGCTAAAAAAACAAGAATTTACGGTATTGCTATGCAGAGTCGTTCCGTCCTTTGGAACTACTCTGCGGCTTTTATCTTTTCACAACATCTGCATAATTCCGTTATCAATTTACGAACCGCAGAGTAGGGCAAAGTACGCCCGACTCCGTTATAGATGCGCTACCTGCTGGTGGGCAGGAACGATTGCAGATACACTCGAATTCAGGCTGGACCATTGCACCCTAAGGCGGTCAGGTGTAGGTTATTGGCTGGCCCCGAAGTCAAGCCCGAGTTTTCGGGAGAGACGCATACCGCACTTCTGCGCCGAGCAAAGGAAAGGGTGGTTCATAATGCCTAACGTACCGACCCATGTGGCAGATAGGCTTCGGTCGAGCCTCAAAAAGTTTCAGAGCGTCGTGCAGGCCGCCAAGTCCCGCGATGTGAACGAAGCGGACACCGTAACCATAGTGACCGACATGTTGTCAGAAGTCTTCGGATACGACAAATTCCTAGAGATTACTGGCGAATACCGCATTAAGGGGAATTTCTGTGATCTTGCGACAAGGCTGGACGGGAAGATCCAGGCCCTCATCGAAGTTAAAGCTGTCGGCACAGAATTGAAGGAAAACCATACTCGCCAAGCAATAGACTACGCCGCGAATGAGGGAACCGAGTGGGTCGTGCTGACCAATGCCGTTCGATGGCAGGCGTATCTGATCATCTTTGGAAAACCCGTCGAGCAGGAGTTAGTTCTGGATTTCGATCTGCTTTCCTTAAATTGCAAGAGGGGCGAGGACCTGGAAAAGCTTTATCTTCTTGCTAGAGAAGGTTGGAGCAAGTCGGCACTCGAAGAGTTCGAAACCCATCTTCAAGCCTTGAACCGGTTCTTACTCGGAGCGGTGCTTACCAGCGAGCCGATTCTCCGCCAACTTCGTAGAGAGCTCAAGAGCATCACTCCAGGCGCCAAGGTTGACGTAGAGCAGATCAAGTCCGTGCTATTGCAGGAGGTCCTGAAACGCGACGTGATTGAGGGCGATAAGGCAGATGAGGCACGCAAGAAGGTCGCCAAAGCAAACAGCAGGGCACAACGTAAAAAGGAATCCGAAGAGCCCGCGGCGCCTTTAGAAACGCCCTGACGAGCCGTCAGAACCACAGGAGGAAAGGTGTCAGACAGGAGGAAAGGTGTCAGGAACGTGTGAAAAAATCCGAAAACGAACAAAATCATCTCGCGCAGAGGCGCAAAGACGCAGAGGCCGAAAAGAAAATAAAGGAGTTGTTTGTTCCGAATCTCAGCGCCTCAGCGTCTCTGCGCGAGATTGTGTATTTTTTCACACGTTCCAGGTACCTTTTCCCTCCATACTATATTCAACGTCCAGACAGGGCCCCTCGCAACCCTGAAGGCAGCGACCCCGCGATATGGGGAACATTGCGAACAAAACGCGCCTTTCCCTCATCAAGTCTCAAATTCAGGCCGGAGCAGCGGCCGAACTCTTGGCGCTGTGCCAATCCCTTACTGAAAGCGCTTCTATTTCGGATACGGAAGCGCGTGAGCTAAAAAGATGGCTGATGGAACATCGTTCGGCGGATTTGCCGTCTGTGGAGTTCCTAACGTCTGTAGTCGAGCAGACCGTAACGGACGCTCTCATTACCCCCGAACAGCTTTCGTTGTGGCTGCTATCAGGGTATTTACATAGAGGCGTCGGAGGTCGGTGGTAGGGAGAGGAAGGCGGCTTAATGTGGCATCACAATACGCGCGTGCTATGGACGGCCCCACACGAAGTGTAGCAGCATGCGAAGCCGTGGCATTCTGGGCCGGCATTGTGATCGGGAGGCATCCATGAAGTGCAACCGCTGTGGTACGGACAACGACGCAGACGCCCGGTTCTGTAAGAAATGTGGGAGCGACTTAGCGGGCAAAACCGTCCAACCCGACTCCGATCAAAAGGCCAAGTCCGGCGGATTTTACCGGTTCTGCCTAGCCGCTGCTGCGATCTGGACTTTTTTCATGGCGGGTTCACTGTTGGCCATGGGCATCAGCCTAGTAAATCATGGGGTAATCGACCCGACAGTCTTTGGGCTCGGGTTCGGGTTGGGCTTCGCTCTTTTGGTGGTGCGCTGGTTCATAGGGACCGTGGTCTTGCTGCTCCTGGCGCTGGCCACCAGGCCGAAAATTTCTGCCCCCTGGCCACGCGTAACCCAGTTGACAACAGCCTCCCTATCCATTCTTGCCCTTTTCTGGCCTGTGGTCAAAGCCACTACATTACCCTCCTCGCAAAAAGCTGTTAGTTCGTCCATCAGCCCCATCAGCGGGGTCGGGATTTCCGCAACCGGCGCAGGCGAATGGCACGTGAATGAGGAGCGCTCGGCTATGGACGGCTCGAAGACGGTAACAGTGTTTCGCGAGGCCGAAAATGACGTCCAGGGTTGGCTGGATGCGAAGAAACCAACCCTGTTAGTTCGATGCAAGGAAAATCAGACGGACGTTTATGTGGCGACGGGTATGGCGGCAAGCGTGGAATATGGCACTGACACCCATACTGTCCGGCTTCGGTTGGATGATGGAGGGCCAATTACACAACACTGGAGTGAATCAACGGGCAATGACGCGCTTTTTGCGCCGAACGCAGTTCAACTGGCAACGCGGATGGCCAACGCAAAGACGCTCGCGTTTGAATTCACCCCCTTTAACGCGAACCCCGCAGTTGTACGTTTTAATCTCGACGGACTTCGCCCCCACCTAGATACGGTTGCAAGCACGTGTGGCTGGCAAATGGGTGTGGAAACAGCACGGGAAGCTGCAAGGCAGACAGCGGCAAAATTGGAAGCTGCAAGAGAAGCTGAGAGGGAAATAGAGGGCGCCGCAGACGTCATCTCATGGCCCCAAGGTGCTTCAGTCTCGATAGACGGTGAGATGATAGACGGGTCAACGCCTTTTCGGGTCCCCCTTGACCCTGGCACCCATCCAATCGAAATCACAAAAGACGGGTATCAGACGTGGACGGGCCAAGTTCTAATTAAGACCGGCGAAACCGCCCATATCGAGGTGACATTAACAAAGGAACAAAAGTAAATAATCTCGCTCTTGAAAAAACTTGACGCGGGCTGGCGCAGACCCCTGCCCTTGGGGGTCTGCGATTTCCCGGAGGGACTTGGGGGAAAAAAGAAAGTCCGAAGTCCGGGGTCCGGAGCTCGAAGTCATGAGGGCAGTGGTCAGTGGCGAGTGGCGAGAAAGCGGGACGCGGGATACGGGGCGGGGGATTCAAGATGCAGATTCAAGATTCAAGAGACGTGCTAAGGAAGGTCGGTAGGCTTGAAGACCGTGATATCACGCACTCGCTCGAAGTCAGAATCGTTGCTTGCCAGGAAGGAGAGCCCGTACTCACGCATACCAGCGACGATCATCGAATCGTTGGTGAGGAGTCCAGCTTCCTGTCGCACGGTTTGCGCATTCCTGATAATCGTTTCATTCACCGGCATGAATAAGCAGATTGAGAGCTAACATTCGCTGGGTATTAAGCCAGTAATCCGTCAGGGTGGGGATTTGCTGAAACTTGTTGCGAAGCGCTCTGGCTCCCCCGGCCGTGATCAGGCCCTTGGAGAGGGCCTCGGCGATCATAAAGCGATGGGTAACCTCATTGACGGTTTCAAACAAGGCAATGCCGGTCACCTCTTCCCGCAGGCATCGTTCGAAAAGTTGCCGGCATTGGGCAGACTGGGCGGTCAGCGCGTAAATGAACACATTCGCGTCAATGAATACAAAACTTCGGTCGGGAAGATTCGGAAGGGAGTCAACCGCCATGGTCAGGCTGGCTCTTCGAGGTCAGCGTCCTCGGCAACCCATTTCCATTGTTCCGGGGAAAGCTTTATGTGCTCTTCCTCGTTGAGGGCTGCCAGCGCCCGGGATACACGTTTGGTTTTGTCCTCGGGTGCGAATTGCTTTCGGACGAATTCCTGAAGCGAGGCAGGGGGCTTCTTCGTGCTGCTTCGAGTGCTCATACTCAATCAATTGTAACTTAGCAGGGTTGGAGGACCAACTGAATTCTGCGGGCGCCAGAAGAACACTCACAAGGGGCGAGTGGTTAGTGGCGAAGGCTGAGAGGGCTGTAAATGCAGCGCCGCGGCCTGAAGATTCACACCTCGTCCCAGGGGTTGAGAAGAACGACGCCGAGGCCGGCGAAGTCCTTGACGTTTCGCGTTACGAGGGTAAGGCCATGCTCAAGTGCGGTCGCGGCAATCATACCATCCGGGGCACTCAAGGGCCGGCCCGCCAACTCACGCATTCCACCCAGTCGGCCCCACCGTGCCGCAATGGCCTGCGTCACCGGCAGAACGCGCCCCGGCGGGCTGGCGCAGACCCCTGCCCTTGGGGGTCTGCGATTTCCCGGAGGGACATGTGGGAACTGGGAAAGGCCGTGACAAGAAAGACAGTCCGGGGTCTTAAGGGCAGTGAACAGTGGCCAGTGGTTAGTGGCAAGTGGCAAGAAACAGGCAAGGTCCTCTGGCTGGCGACGCTAATGACCGACCGTCTGCGCCAGCCCGCCTCTTGCGGCTAAGTGGGCGCGTTTTCCCGCGGGCGACTTCGCGCGAGGGTTCGAGGCGCCGGGCCGACGGCGCGCTGCACCTGCTGCTGCCGCCGCCGCTGTATTCACCAACATTCGGAGCGCCCGGTTCACCGACTCCGAGTCAGGGAAGCGGGTAGCCACAGTCAGTGCAGTTCTGACCGTGGGTTCTTCCTTGAGTGAGAAGCTTCCGGTCGAATGAGCAGCGGGTCGCGCAGCGGAATCCGTCAGCCGACGGATTCCGCTGCGGTCCTTCATACCGCCCTCATCCACGTGCTTATTTGGAAATACGAAAAGCCGCAGACGAAGGCAAACTGCGCCTGCGTCTGCGCTGCCGCCTCACAAGCTTAAGAGCAGTGAGGAGTGGTTAGTGGCGAGTGGCGAGAAAGAAAGTCCGAAGTCCGGGGTCATAAGGGCATCTATAACGGCATCGGCAGGGGTGCAAAGAATTGCCCGCGAGGCCGCGAAGACGACATTTTGACACGCGCCCGGTCCTGGCCTGATCGGCAAAACACGGCAAAACACTGTCAGGTCATCCTGCGCCGCCGCCCGGCGCTTGACAGACAAGTTGGTTCCGATATGCTGGAAGACCTCAAGGGCTGTGGAGGAAATGCGTGCGGGTTCCGGCCATCGACTTTGGTCGCGACATCTGCGGCGATCTTGCCGCCGCGGAGGCGCGCGAGTGGCTGGTGTCGAACGGCCTCGGAGGGTTTGCCTGCGGCACGCTGGCCGGCACGCTCACCCGCCGCTATCACGGCTTGCTGGTGGCCGCTCTGCCGCCCCCCGCAAATCGCACCCTGTTGGTTTCCAAAATTGATGAAGTGGTCGAATATGATGGCCAAAGCTACGCGCTCGGCTCGAATCGCTGGGCGGGCGGCGCCATCGATCCCGCAGGCTTCGTGCACATCGAACGCTTTCACATGGAGGGCACGGTGCCGGTGTGGACTTTCGCCTGCGCCGACGCTCAGATGGAAAAGCGCATCTGGATGCAGCACGGCGCCAACACAACCTTTGTGCAATACCGCGTGGTGCGCGCCCGCCGCCCTTTAAGTCTCGCCGCCAAAATTCTTGTCAATCACCGCGGTTATCACGATTTGACGCACGCTCCGGAGGCACCGATGGACGTGCAACGCGTGGAAGGCGGACTGCGCGTGCAAGCCTTTGCCGAGGCTCTTCCCATTTATCTCCGCAGCGCCGAAGCCGCGGTTGAACTGGCACGCGTCTGGTATCGCCGCTACGAACTGGCGGAGGAGCGCGCCCGGGGGCTCGATTATCAGGAAGACCATTTCCACGCCGGAACTTTCCGCGCCGAACTGGGAGCCGGAAATTCAATGACGCTGGTTGCCAGCACGGATCCAGCCGCCAGCCTGGATGGCAAGGCGGCTCTCGAAGCGCGATCGGCGCGCGATCATTCGCTTCTCGAACGGTGCGCCCAATCCCATCCGCAAGCTGCTGACTGGCCTGCCTGGATCAAGCAGTTGATTCTTGCCGCCGACCAATTCATCATCGCGCGGCCCCTGCCCGATCTTCCCGAGGGCTTTTCCGTGATCGCCGGTTACCCCTGGTTCGGCGACTGGGGGCGCGACACCCTGATTGCCCTCCCGGGACTGCTGCTGGCCACGGGACGCGCGGAAATCGCCGCGGGCGTATTGCGCACTTACGCGCGGTTCGTGGACCGGGGAATGCTTCCCAACCGCCTTCCTGAGGCGGGGGAAGCGCCCGAATACAACACGGTGGACGCCGCGCTGTGGTTCTTCGCAGCCGCACGCCGGTATTACGCTGCCACCCACGATCTATCGCTGGTGCGCGAGATCTTTCCCGTGCTCGCGCAGATGATTGAGGCCTACACACGCGGGACGCGCTACAACATCCGCGTGGATCGCGCCGACGGATTGTTGTATGCAGGCGAGCTAGGCGTGCAGCTTACCTGGATGGACGCCCAGGTGGAGGGGCGCGTCGTGACGCCACGCATGGGCAAGCCCGTGGAAGTGAACGCGCTCTGGCTAAACGCGCTCGCGACCCAGGCGATATTTGCGGAGGCGCTGGGAGAATCTACATCCCCTTACAGTGACCTCGCGGCACAAGCCCGCCAGGGTTTTACGCGCTTCTGGAACGCTGATGCAAATTGTTGCTTCGATGTGATCGATGGGCCGGATGGAAACGACCCGTCCGTGCGGCCGAATCAAATCCTGGCCGTGGCACTGGAGGAGTGCGCGCTCTCCCCCGAGCAGCAGCTTGCGGTGGTCAATGTCTCGCGCAAGCGAACTCCTTACTTCTTTTGGCCTGCGCAGCCTTTCGCCGCGCGACCCGCAGTATTGCGGCCATTACCAGGGTGATGCGCGGCATCGCGATGGCGCCTATCACCAGGGGACCGCCTGGGGCTGGCTGATCGGACCTTTCATCGATGCGTCCCTGCGCGTGACGAACGACCCGGACCAAGCGCGTTCATTCCTTGCCCCCTTCGAAAATCATCTGAAGATTCACGGCGTGGGAACCGCCAGCGAGATCTTCGACGGTGACCCGCCCTTTACCCCCCAGGGTTGCTTTGCCCAGGCGTGGACGGTGGCCGAAGTGCTCCGCGCATGGGCGGCTACAGGACGCGGGATTCGGGATTCGGCATTTTGCGCTCGGGATTAGCGATAAGGGATTAGGCGCGCGGCCCACCCGCCGCCGGGCGCCAAGTCAATCTGCAAGGGACGGGTTAATTGCAAGGTTATCTGAGTGTGCACAACGTCCGTGGGAGTGCGCGCCGCGGCGGGACCATCGTCATAGACATCGGCGTCCCATTTTCCCTGGCCGAGGGCCTCGAGCGAAACACTCAAATGGCGGGGCGTCCAATTGGTCATGGCGCCGATGTACCACTCCTTACCGAGGCGGCGCGCGATGACCACATATTCGGCGACTTGGCCCGCCAGCACCCGCGTTTCGTCCCAACTGGTGGGGACCTCGCGTATAAAATCCGTTCCCACCGCGCCGCGATACGCCTCCGGGCTGTCGGAAATCATCATCAAGGGGCTCTCGTAGACAACGTACATGGCGAGCTGCTGGCAGCGCGTGCCCATCACCATCGGGTAATCGAAATTCGCTTTGAACTGCGCGGCGGTGACGTTACGAAAGCCACCAGGCGTGTAATCCATGGGCCCCGCCAGCATGCGCGTAAAGGGCAGCGCCACATTGTGTAGGGGAGTTACGCGGCTCGAATCCTTGTTGTGTTCGGCGCCCATCACGCCCTCGCGGGTGATCAGGTTCGGGTAGGTGCGGCGCAAGCCGGTGGGTTTGTACGCGCCATGGAAGTCAACCATCAGGTGGTGCTCGGCGCACTGGCGCGCCACTCCCTCATAGAAGTTGACCATCGTCTGGTCGTCGCTGTTCATGAAATCGCACTTGATCCCCTTGGCTCCCTACTGCTCATAAAGCGCCAGCGCCCCATCCATCTGCCTGCGCAGGTTCCGGTAATTCACCCAGATGATCAGGCCCACCCCGTGCCTGGCGGCCGTAGCTAAGAATCTCCGGCATGTCGAGCTCGGGGATGGGCTTGGTAATGTCGAGCGACTGCCAATCATGGATGGCCTGCTTTTCGGGCCCATACCAGGGAGGCTCGAACTCCAGGTAGCGGGCGTGGATTTCCTCCGCAAAGTCGATGTAATACTTCTGATTCGCGGTGTTCATGACGCTCGGCACGGGAGGCTTGGCCTTGAAATTGACCCACCAGGGGAAAACCGTCTTGCCGGGAATAATCCAGCTCGTGTCGCTCAACATGCAAGGGTCGCTGAGATTCAAAATGATGTTCGATTCAATCAAGTCGCCCGGCTGTCGGCCCAGCATCAACACCCGCCAGGGAGTATAGTGCGGGGCGCGAGCGCGGACCGCCACGCCCTTTCCATCCGGCAGCGGTGAGAGGCCCGAAACGAGCGAGTGCCGGCGCCCTGCTGCGCCTTCCACGTACATGCCGGCGTAATCGCGCAGGTTCGCTTCCGTCAGGGCGACGGTAGTGCTCCCGCCCATGGAAATGGTAAGGGGCAGGCCCACAATCGCCCCGGGTTGGATCCGGTCCAAGGAGATCTGGCCGTACTCCTTTTCGTAGGCGGTGGTGAAGCTTCCATACTGCACCGCCCAGCAGGTGTAGTTGGCGGGGAAGCGGAACTCCGAGCGCTCGGAGAGAAGTTCAAATTGGGCGAGCGGTTCCTGCCCCGGGATGAAGTATCGGAAGGCGGCGCCATCGTCGTAGGCGCGGAAGACCAGTTTAATTTTGGGGTGGGGTCCAGCCGTCTCCTGGAGCGCCACAATCATCTGGTTGTAGTGGTCGCGCGCCTGGCTTGATTTACCCGCCACCACGGGATAGGTTTCGTCGTGCGCGGCGCGGCGCACCTCGGTGATTTCCTGCCCGGGTCCCCACACGCCGCCCTGGCGAAATTCAAGGGACAGCGGGGAATCCTCCACGACCGGCTGGCCTTGAAACGTCACGCGGTAAACGGGGGCGTGATCTGCGGTGAGATGAAAAATAATCTGCACCGCTCCATCCGGTGAATCGAGGCGCAACGGCTCGGAGGAATCTCGGCCGGCGGAAGAATTCCCACGACAATAGCGATAGAGAGAAGACCCAAGCAAGAAAAAGTGTTGCGCATGAATTCTCCAGGCGCATCAACGGATTTTCCGGGGTCATGGTTTCGGCGCCGGACGCGCTGACATCATACTCCCGATTCTCCTGAAACGGCGCTGCGAGGAATTAGGGATCAGGGATTAGGGGTTAGGGATTTGGAAGCCGATGACCCAATGACCCGACGACCCGATCTCCCGATCCAGTTGCACTTGATTTCCAGAGTGGTACAATCTCCCCAGGATCCTCGTCCCCCGCCGATTGTATATTTCTGTGTGCATGAGTCATGGAGGTGTGCTCGCCGAAGCATGATCCTTCCGGGCACAATAATGCTATGGAAAACAAAGAGAGCAAGGGGGATTTGATCAGCACAGGGGTAATGGGACTTTTGCTGGGCCTGGCGCTGATCGGGGCGGGAATTTGGGCGGGCAGGCAACTGCACATCGTCTGGAACATCTGGCCGAGCACCGATGGGACGGTCGTGCGCGGCACTGTGCAAGAATCCCTGGAGGTTCCCTACACCAAGGGTGGCGTGCCTTTTCACAGCTACACACCGCGAATTCTTTTTCGCTACACGGTGGGCGGCAAGGATTACACCACGGAGGCTCCCTCGGTTTACAGCGCCAGCACTTATGAGCAGGCGGCGGCGAACCTGAAGGAGATGTACGCACCGGGGACGCATCACCCGATTCGCTACAATCCCGGCGATCCGCGCGACATTCGTTTTGGCATTATTGAGTTTGGCCCGCTGGCGTTTTCATTCCTGCTGCTGGTCTTCGGAGGCGTGCTTTCGGCAGTGGGGATCAATTCGCTGGTGAAGGGGTTGAGGCAACGTGAAGCGGTCGTCCCCCCAAAGGCGGTCAAGACTCCGGCCACGATCCTGCCTTTTCCAAGCCGCGCGCCCTCCGAGCCTGCGGCCGCCACGATGGTTTGCCCGGGCTGCGGCCGGCGCGTCCTGGCGAGTGAGGACAACTGCCCCAACTGCCTGAAGTTCCTGCACGCGGCATAAGGGCTGGCGACGTTGCCTAGCCGAACTTTCGCAGCTGAGGGAGTAGACGAGCTGTAAGTGGTTTGTTTTTAGCGAAGGGTTCCCAAAGGTCGGCACTACATTTTCAGTGTCGGTTGCACCGTCTGTGCCGGGTCGTCCTGGGCCTTGATGCGAGGTGACGGTTGTGAAGGCAAGGAGAGATTGAGTTGGTGCAGCATCAGCGCTTGATCGGGTTCCGGCTGGGTGTAGCGTGGCATGATCAGCCAACGGTCGTCGGTGGTGGGCAGGCAGACATCCAGCATCTGGATCGTCGCCAGCTTTTCCAACACCGCCCGCGGGGTGAGGCCCGGGGCCAGGGCTTGCAGCCTTTGTCCCAGCGTTACCGAAAGAGCGTAGGCGAGGAAGGCCACCAGGATGTGGGCCTCCACGCGGTTTTCGAGTTGGTGATAAATCGGCCGCAAGCCCAACTCGCTCTTGAGGGTCTTGAACGCCGCTTCGATTTGGGTGAGTTGGAGGTAGAGTTCCCACAGCACGGCGGCATCCTCGCCCACCAGGTTCGACCGCAGCAGATAGTGCCCGTCGCGGAGTTCGGCCTTCTGCAGCTTGTCTTTGTCCAATTGAAACGTGAAGGTTTGGCGCGTGACGGCTTCGCCCTCCTGGGGCAGGTGAATGCGGACAAAGCCGAAGGCACGTCCCGCGTCCTTCTTGGCCGCACCGATCCGGAGCAGCAACCGATCGCGCGCCGGAGATTTCCGGCGTAGGTCGCGCAGTTTCCACAGCAACCGCACCAGCTTACGACGGCGGATGGCGTGCTCTTTGGCCCGCCGTCCTGCGCTCTTCGCCAACACGTATAATTCCCCTTCCTCGGCGAACAGCTTGACCTCGACCGACTCCCGCACTTTCTGCCACGGCAACTCCAGCCATTTTTTCTCGTACTGCTGAATCTTGCCCCGCGGCGTACCCACCAGGTAGAACACTTCCCGCTCCGGCGCGCGCATCTCCTGTAGCACTTCTTCGGTGGGAATTCCCCGGTCCATCAACCACACCCGCCGCGCCCGTCCATACTGTGCTTCGATCTTGGCGAGAAACCCGCGCAACGTGGTGCGATCCGACGTGTTGCCCTCCATCACTTCGTAGGCCAGCGGAAACCCTTCCGGCGTCACCACCAAGGCGATCACTACCTGCCGGCAGTCGGAGCGATGGTCGCGGCTGTAGCCATACTGGGCCTTGGGAATCTCCTCTCCTTCGCCCTCGAGGTAGGTGCTGGTGAGGTCATAGAGCAGCACGTCGAAGCGCGCCTGAAACAGCTCCTGCCAGCGCTGCCGCAGATGTTCAAACAGGGCGGCCTTATGCTTCAAAATCCGATCCAGGCAGCGATACAGCCGGTCCTTCTCCGCTACCGCGAAGCCCGTTCCCAGCAGATCCCCCATGGCGCTCTGGTCAAACCCTTGCCGGTGCAACCGAAACTCACTGCCCGGTGAGACCAACCGGCTCACCACCAGCAACTCCAGTACTTTGGCCCAGGGAACTTCCTCCCGGCCCTCCCCCAACCGCGCTTCCCAAAATGCGCCCAGTCCCAACTGCCGCCACAACTCGCATCCCAACCAGTAATTGCCAAACGCTCGCGGCCGTCGCAACTCCATCTCCGCCAGCTTCACCTGCACCCCATCCAGCGCGTCGGCGGGAAGTTCGCGGTCCTCTGGAAACAGGCTCAGCGTCGCCGCCCGCTGCTCGGCCTCATCAAAAACTTCCAGCGTCTGCCGCCACGCCGCTTGCTGGCTATCGTTGATCTCTCCCAAAAACAAGACCTGCCGCTGCACCACTCGCCCCGAGCGCACCCGGCGATTCTCCACCACGCTGAAATAGCGGTGGGTCTTGCCGTCCTTGCGCCGTTTTTTGCTGCGCAGAAACATCGTCAGCACGCATCGTCACAAATTCGCTACGCCCCTGTAAAGGGGGTAGGTCGGCACTACAAGGGCTTATCGAGAAGGCGGGGTTGACAAGGAAGAGGTTAGACCGACGTGCAGGTCAAATCTTACTCAAAATAGTTCTCAGCTGCGAAGGTTCGGCTAGCTGTAAGGGTATGGCTTGCCGTACCCCTCTGCGTCGGCCCGCTGCATGGAATTCACAGCGCTCACTCCGCACGGCGGGCGAAGCTTTCTCGATCAATTTGTGCAGGCCGGGGGAAGGACAATTATCTATTACTACCGTGGAAGCGAATTGGGGGGAGCGGCAGGCGAGCTTTGGAGTGACGATTCCCCCCAGCTTTCCCCAGGCGGCGTCCAATGGCGCGAAACGAAATCCGTGGAGGTCAGTACAATCAGGATGGCGAGCCAGAGGAGCGCGGACACGATGACGACGCGCACCAGGTGCGTGCTCCATTTCCAGTGCATGAAGAAAAGAATCACCAGCGAGGCCTTGCAGCACGCGATAACGAGGGCCACCACCGTGTTCCATGGGCCCAGGTTAACGTACGCCATTCCCGTGGTGAGGGCGGTCAAGGCCAGCAGCGTGGCGAAAATGACGAAGTAGAGTGTTTTCGGAACGACATGGGCTGACATTCAGTATCGCCCTCCAATGAGATACAAAAGCGGGAAAAGAAAAATCCAGACAATGTCCACGAAGTGCCAGTAAAGGCCGGCGCCCTCCACCATATTGAATCGGTCCGGTCCGTATTTGCCTCGCCAAGCCTGGACTAGCAGATAGCTGAGAATACCCACGCCCACCACCATGTGCGTGGCATGGACGCCGGTCAGGACGAAATAAAAGAAGAAAAACAATTCCACGGATTTGGCGTGGGCGCCGGCAAAGGTGAAATTCACCCCGGGGGCGAGGCCCTCCAGATAATCGTGCCGCCATTCGAGGGTCAGCTTGATGAGGACGAACGCCAGTCCCAGCAGGATGGTCAGGATCAGGAAGGTGACGAGAGCCTTCCTTTTACCCGTTTGCGCCGCGCGCACCGCCAGCGCCATGGTCAAGCTGCTGCCGATCAGCACCGCGGTGTTGATGGCGCCGATGGTGACGTTCAGCATGTGGCTTCCCGCCTCGAAACCGGGCAGGTAGAGGTTGCGGTAGATGGTGTAGCCGGCAAACAGCCCGCCGAAGAACATCACCTCGGTGGCGAGGAAAATCCACACGCCGAAGCTGGCCGCCTCGTGCTGCTGTTCCAGGTCCTCGAATTGGTGCGCGAGTGCGCTTGCGGCGTGGTCAGACAACTGATTCCTCCTGCTCTGAACTTGGGGGCGAGAACCGCTCGCCCGGGATAGAACACTGTTCGGCCCTACAATTTACGCAGTTCAGCCCTACTTGTAATCGTACGCTTCTTCCGTCACCACCGGGATCTCGGCAAAGTTCTCGGTGGGGGGCGGGGAAGCGGTTTCCCACTCCAGACCCTTGGCTTCCCAGGGATTGGGCCCGGCCACCGGCCCGTATTTCAACGACCAAAGAAGATAAACCAGGGGTATCACATAGCCCACGGCCAACACCGACGCCCCTGCCGAGGACAAGACATTCAAGGTTTGAAACTCCGGCGGGTAGATGGCGTAGCGCCGCGGCATGCCCAGATATCCCAGCATGTATTGCGGGAAAAAGGTGAGGTTGAAGCCCACAAAAATGATGGCCGCCGCCAGCCGCGCCCAGCCGTCGGGATAAAGCCGGCCGGTAATTTTGGGCCACCAGAAATGGAGGGCGCCCAGGTAACCCATCATGGCCCCGCCCACCATGATGTAGTGGAAGTGCCCAACCACGAAGTAGGTGTCGTGGACGTGGGTGTCAACGGCGAGGGTGGCCAGGAAGAGTCCCGTCAAACCGCCCATGGTGAACAGGCCAATGAATCCAAACGCGTAAAGCATGGGCGCCTGATAGGAAATGGAGCCCTTGTAGAGGGTGGCCGTCCAGTTGAACACCTTGACAGCGGAGGGAATCGCCACCAGGAAGCTGAGCATGGAGAAAACGATGCCCGCATAAACGGACTGGCCGCTCACGAACATGTGGTGGCCCCAGACGACGAAGGAAATCACCGCGATGGCCACGCTGGAAAACGCCACAAAGCTGTATCCAAAAATGCGCTTCTTCGAGAAGCAGGTAATCAATTCACTGACCACGCCCATGGAGGGCAGAATCATGATGTAAACGGCCGGGTGCGAATAAAACCAGAACAGGTGCTGGAAAAGAATCGGGTCGCCGCCCACGGCGGGGTCAAACACTCCCACGTGGAAAAGGCGTTCCAGCGCCACCAGTGCCAGGGTGATGGCAATGATCGGGGTGCCCAGAATCTGGATGAGGCTGGTGGCGTACATCGCCCAAAGAAAAAGCGGCATGCGGAACCAGGTCATGCCGGGGGCGCGCATCTTGTGGATGGTGACCACGAAATTCAGACCGGTAAGAATTGAGGAGAAGCCAGCGATGAACACGCCCAGCGCTGCCGACATCACGTTGCTATTGAGGTAAGTTGTGCTGAGCGGCGTGTAAAACGTCCAGCCGGTATCGACGCCCCCCCAGATGACCGCGTACAGGGTCAGGCAACCGCCAATAATATAGATGTACCAGCTCAGCAGGTTAATCCGGGGAAACGCCAGGTCGCGGGCGCCGATCATCATGGGGACCAGGAAATTTCCAAACACCGCGGGGATGGAAGGAATCAGGAAGAAAAACACCATGATGATGCCGTGCATGCTGAAGAGCTTATTGTATGCACCCGGCTCAAAAATCGCGCCATTGGGCTCAATCAGATGAATCCGGATCAATACCGCCGCGATGCCGCCCAGCAGGAAGAACATCGAAATCGATATCAGATAGAGAATCGCGATGCGCTTGTGGTCGGTGGTCAGCAGCCACGATTTGATGCCATAGTCGGCATTCAAATAGTTCACGCGGTTTTCAGGATCTGCCGCTGCCGTTGTCATTATTTCGTTGCCTTCCCTTCTAGCGGCCTCATCGACTTGATGTAGGCGATCAATTGCAACAACTGCTCTTCCGTCACCTGCCCTTTGAACGTGGGCATGATGGGCTTGTAACCCATCACGATTTTGGCGGCGGGATAAAGGACCGATTCCCGGATGTACGCCTCGTCCGCCACCACCGTGGTGCCGTCATTCAGTTTTACGGGCTGGCCGTAAATCCCCGCGAGGGTGGGCGCTTTGCCGGTTCCGTGACAGGTAATGCAGGCCAGTTGTTCGTATAGCTTCGAGCCCGCGTCCGCCATGGTTCCGCCGTGGATGCCGCCACTCAACCACTGCTCATAATCCGTGGGGGTCATCACGATCACTTCACCCCTCATCAGCGAGTGGTTGGTGCCGCAATACTGGTCGCAGAAAAGATGAAAGTGCCCGGTCTTGGTGGCCTGAAACCAGACCATCGTGTACATTCCCGGCACCACGTCCTTCTTGACGCGGAAGGCGGGGACGGAAAAGTCGTGAATGACGTCCTCGGAGGTCATGGTGAGCTTGATGGGCTGGTTCACCGGGATGTGCAGCTCATTGATCTCCTCCACTCCTTCCGGGTGCTGCAATTTCCACATCCACTGCTTGCCCACTACGAAGATTTCCATGGAAGCCCGGGGAGGGCGCGCATTGCGCATGAACAGGAACGTGCCCCACAGGAACACCACCACGCAGATCCCCAGGGGGATCACCGTCCAGGCAATTTCCAGCGTCAGGTTCCCCTCAATCTGCTCCGCCTTCTGACGCTGCGCGTGGTGCCGGTAGCGGATTGCGAAGTAGAAGATGGCGGCGAAAATGACCACCGTGAAAAAGATATCAATCGCGGTGAGGAAGTAGAAGAGACCATCCACTCCGCGCGCGATGGTGGAGGCTTGATCCGGTACGATTTGGAACCCTTGCCACATGCTGTTCAGTCACCCTGTTCGATTTTAGATTTTGGATTAGAGAAACCGAGGGCGCGCTCTAATCCCTCCGCAATCGCCAATCCCCAATCGGAAATCTCGAATCCAAAATCCAAAATCTAAAATCCAAAATCAGGCCTGTCGCCCGCCCCGCGCCAGGGCAATAATCAGCGTCCCCATGCAGAGTAGGGTAATCGCTCCGGCGATTTTCATTACATGCGACACCACCATGCCGTACTTCCCGGTGTGCGGATCGTACTGGCAGCAGTAAAGCATGATGGCATCCACCGGACTTCCAATCTTCTCGTTCGAGGCTTCCACCAGCGCCAGGCGGATATCCCGCGGCGGATACTGGATGCCGTAAAAGTAGCGCGAAACCTTGCCCTGGGGCGTCAGCACGATGATTCCGGTGGCGTGGGCAAACTGCTTGGTTTCCGGAATGTAGTTGTAGTGAAATCCCACCGCCTGGGCAAGCGCCCGGATGTCAGGTTCATCGCCCACCAGGAAATGCCAGCCCTGCTTGGCGGCGGGGCGCCCATAAAGGCCCACGTAGACAGCCTTCTTGCCCATGGCCATTTCCGGCTTTTCCGTGGGATCGATGCTGACCGTCACCACTTCGTACTGCTCGCCGATGTCAAAGGTTACATCCCGCAAAGCGTTCAAGAGCCCGTTTTCCGCCATCGTGCACAGCATTGGGCAGGTGTAATAAACCAGCGAAAGGATCACCGGCCTTTTACCGAAATAGGAACCCAGGATTACGGTCTGGCCGGTTTCATCGCGAAACTTCAGGTTGAGCGGCACCTGGTTGTTCAGGCGCTGGTCAATTCCCACCCCGCGCAATTGCGGAGGCGTCACCGAGGCGTTGTCCTGCGCGGGCACCGCCACCGCCAGGCCGAGAAGGAAAAAGCTCAGTTGCACCCCGAGCGCGATGCGGCGAAAGGCATTGACCCGGGTGGCCGGGGCCATGCCTGGTACGTGCACGCCTTGGGCGACAAGTTGCATCTTTACGGCCTCCCCTCCGCGCCCGCCGTGATGGGCGCCGGTTGATGATTCGCGGAGCTGGATGTTTTCGCCGGGCCGCCCCCCGCCGGGGAAGCGCCGGTCATCGAATTTCCCTTTTGCAACATCAGCGCCGTATCCCGGGCATTCCCAATCTTCTCCTGGGAAGCATCCAGCAGCGCCTGGCGAACCCCCGGCGCGGGGTACTCAATGCCGAAAAAGTAGCGCGAAACCTTTCCCTGCGGCGTCAGCACCACGATTCCGGTGGGGTGGACGAATTCGTCGATGTCCGGAATGTACTTGAAGCGAAATCCCACCGCCTGGGCCAGAGCGTGAATCGCGGGCTCATCACCCACGAGAAAATGCCAGGCTTGCCGCGCGCCCGGCCGCCCATAAAGATCCGCATAAAGGTTCCTTTGGGCCAGGGCCACTTCCGGCCGGTCCTTGGGATCAAAGCTCACCGTTAACACCCGGTACTGCTCACCCATATTCAACTGAACATTCCGCAAGGTGTCGGCCAGGTCATGCTCGGTCAACGTGCACATCATCGTGCAACCAAAATAAACCAGCGAAAGGATCACCGGCTCCTTGCCGAAATAGGAACCGAGAGTAACGGTCTCGCCGGTTTCATCGCGAAACTTCAAATCGAGGGGCACCTGATTGTTCAGGCGCTGGTCAATGCCCACGTCGCGCGACTGCGTGGTGAGATGCGTCGAGGTACCCTGGGCGAATGCCGCCACGGCCAACCCCAAGAAAACAAAACTTAACTGAACCGCCACTGGGGCGCACCAACCTGCATTCGTCCGGCCGGCCGGAGCCTTGCATCGTGCGGGCTCGCAATGCGCGGCAGCCATGGTCAGTGCAACTCCTCCCCGTCTTGCGGAGTGGGCGCCGTCAAAGGCCTCCCGGGCGGCGACGGTTCGCCGGGTGTATTCATCGGACCCTTCGACGCGGAACCGTTCCGCACCGGGTACCCCTTTTGCAGAAGGAGTTCCATCGCGCGGTCAACAGGAATCCTGACAACGCCGGCTTTGGGATCGACCCACCTATATTCGTTCAGAATCTTATCCTGCTCGTCGCGGTAATGCTGCAAATCAATGGGCGCCGCGGTTTGCAGGCGCACATCGGGCGGCAATTTGCGAGCGTCGTCAAAGGGCGAGGCCGGCGGCCCCATGGGGGTGTGCTCCTTGAAGACATGAAACACCAGAACGCTGCCCAGCACGCCCAGCAGGACCAACACCACCACCCCCGCGGCAAAGCCAAACAACTGCTTCACGCTCACTTCGGAGGATTCGTAGCGCCGCGGTGTTTCCGGTCCTTTAACAGGTTCAGACATGGAATACGCTTTCCTTGTGCTTCCCACTCTCGACTAACGTTGCTATTGCGGCCGGGTTTACGCCCGGCTGGTGCTGTCGCAGCGCCGGGCTTGTGCCCGGCATGTGCCGACCTCAAGGTCGGCGCTACGTTACCGCTTCATGCGTGCTGCATCAATTCCTTCAGGCGCGGATCGTGAACCGGCAGCAAGGGCCGTCCCTGCAACTGCGAAGTGAACCGCCACAGCCACAATCCGCCAATACCCAGAATTGCCAGCAAGTCCATGGGGTGGAATTTCGGTCCGGCGTGATTAAAAGCCGGGGTTACGAGCCAGTAGATATCCAGCAGGCTCATGAGGAAGAGCAAGGCCGCCACCCGGTAGAGCATCTCCGCGCGGCGCTTCACGAATCGCGAGAGCAGCAGCAGAAAAGGCACCGCAAAGTGGAAGATGATCAGGGCGAGCGCCACCGGAATCCACCCTCCCCGCGCGCGCGACATGTACCAGGGAACCTCATCCTTCAGGTTCCCACCCCAAATAATCAGGAACTGCGAAAAGGAGAGGTATGCCCACAACATGGTGAAGACCAGAAGCAGGTTGCCGTAGTCGTTGAGCACTTTCGGCGTGACCATGCCGGCAAGTGATTTCTGTTTGGAAAGGTGAATCACCGTCACGGTCATCACCGACATGGCGGCCACGGCTTGCGTCACCATGAAAATCATCCCGTAAATGGTGGAGATCCAGTTCGGTTCGAGCGACATCACCCAATCCACAGCGGCGAAGGTGATGGTGAGTTCGAAGACCAGCAGGGCCGGGGCGCTCAGATTCTTCATGCGCTGGGTCAGCTCCGCTTCGCCGGTCGTATCCTGCTGACGCGACCACTTGGCAAGCAAAAAGGTGACCACGATCCAGATGCAAAAATAGAGCACGGTGCGGGAAACGAAAAAGGGTACGTTGAGATAAGCGTGCTTGTATTGCAGCAGCGGGTCAGCCGCAACTTTGCCCGGATCAGCCCAAGTGTAAAGCGCCGGGAGGCGAAAGAGAATGGGCAGCGCCGCGACCGCCATCAGCACAAATGTCTTGCTGCCGGCTTCGAACGGCCGGCGCATGGGGAAGCCCCAAGTGCCCCCGATCATATTATGAAGCATCCAGATGCCGGCGCAACCCAGCGGCACCCCGACCCAGAAAACGAAGGCAAAGAGGTAGGACTGGAAGAACTGCACGGGGTCGCGAAGACCCATCGCGATGAGGATGGCCAGCGCCGCCAGGCCCACCACCAGTGCGGCCTTCCCCAGGCGTTCAATTCCCGGAATGGATGTGTCCGACGTGTTCATTTTGCTCCGCTTGTCAATTTCTGCCGCTCGGCGGCAGGCACGTCGTCAAGCGTGGCGTGCTGGCTCCGTTGCAGGGCGCGGATGTAAGCCACGATTGCCCAGCGATCCACGGGCGTGACCCGGGCCGCATAGCTGTACATGGCGCCGTAACCATCCGTCATGACTTCAAAGAAATGCCCCGCCGGCGCCTGACGCAGACGGTCCGTGTGGTAGGAAGGCGGAGGCGGAAACCCCCGCTGCACGATCATCCCCCTGCCACTGCCCGTGTAGTCATGACAGGGCGTGCAATAAATGTTGAATCGCTCGCGCCCTCGCTCCAGCACCTTCGACGTGATCGGAAAAGGGAACTGGTCAGCCAGGACACCGTTCACGCGTCCTGTGTAAAGTAATTCATCGGTGCGCATGTGCCCGCGCGCGACGGTGTCCGGAATTTCCGGGCGGTCGGCGCGTCCATCCTGGAAAAACGTGCTGCCGTCATCGGGCCGCAGTTTGGGCTGTAAATGCATGTCAACGCGGCACCCAGCAGCACCCAGCAGCACCGTCGCCAAAAGTGCGAGTTGCACGCCCGCCCTAAAGGTCCGATTTTTAATGCCGCTACCGTTCAATTTCCGACACCTCATGGGCATGCAAGCTTTGTAAGAATTCCCGGGTCTTCTGCGCGTCGAATTTTTCGTCCTCCGCCATAATGCAGAGGAAGAATTTATTGCGCGAGGCCAATTCGAAATTGGGCGCATTAAACACCGGGTGGTACGGCGTCGGCAATCCGTTCAGCGCCAGCATGCCAAACACCGTCGCGAGTCCCGCCACCAGAACGGTCAACTCAAAAGTGATGGGGATAAATGACGGCCAACTGTTATGCGGCTTTCCGCCGATGTTCAACGGATAACCAATGACATTGGGCCACCATTGCAGAAAAAAACCGCCCAAGCAGCCGGTCAACCCGCCGATCAAACAGACCAGGGGCACATAGGTTTTGTGAAAGCCAATGGCCTCCGCCAAACCTTCCACCGGGAAGGGAGTGTAGGCGTCCATCTTCCGATAGCCCTCGGCGTAAGTGCGCTGAGCGGCGCTCAGCAGGTCCTCGGTGCTCTCGAATTCGGCCATCAAACCGTACGTCGGTGTTTTGTTCATCGCCAGACTTCCGGGGCTGGAAATCGCCCCGCCTTCAATTCAATTCCCGCCTTAGTGATTTCCTCCACCCTGCTTTTCCTTCAGTTCATGCGCCAGGCCGCGCATCTCAAAGATCGAGATCATGGGCAGGAAGCGGATGAAGAGCAGGAAGAGGGTGAAGAACAATCCAATCGTACCCACAAACACCGCCCAGTCGATGCTGGTCGGGTAGTACATTCCCCACGAGGAGGGCAGGAAATCGCGGTGCAGGCTGGTGATCACGATGACGAAGCGCTCCAGCCACATGCCCGTCTGCACAACCAGGGAGATCACAAACAGGGCCGCCACGTTCCGGCGGATTTTGGAAGACCACAAAGTGGTCAGCGGAATCGCGATGTTGCACAGGAGCAGGGACCAATAGATGGGAGCGTAGGGGCCAGTCAGCCGGTTGTGCATCATGTAATGGTCGTAAGTGTTCGGCCCGCTGAAGAACGCCATGAAGGTTTCCATCAAATAGCCGTATGCCACGATGCAGCCGGTGGCCAGCAGAATCTTTCCCATATTGTCAAGGTGGCGAATAGTCAGGAAATCTTCCAGGCCGTAAAACTTGCGCAGAGGGATGGCCAGGGTGATCACCATGGCGAAGCCGGAATAAATGGCGCCCGCCACAAAATAGGGCGGGAAGATGGTGCTGTGCCAGCCCGGCACGATGGCCAGGGTAAAATCGAAACTCACCACCGTGTGCACGGAAACCACCAGGGGAGTGGCCAGTCCGGCGAGCAGCAGATAAGCCATTTCATAGCGGTGCCAGTGCCTTGCCGAGCCGCGCCACCCCATGGCCAGGCCGCCGTAAATGACGCGGGAGACGGCGTTCTTGGCGCGATCGCGTAGCGTGGCGAGATCCGGAATCAAGCCCACAAACCAGAACAGCAGGGAGATCGTCCCGTAGGTGGAAACCGCAAACACGTCCCAAACCAGCGGGCTGCGGAACTGCGGCCACGTCCCCATGGTGTCCGGGTAGGGCATCAGCCAGAAGAACAGCCACGGCCGGCCCATGTGCAGCAGCGGGAACATGCCGGCGCAAGCTACGGCAAAAAGCGTCATGGCTTCCGCGAACCGGTTAATGGACTGCCGCCAGGCCTGGCGCATCAACAAAAGGAATGCGGAGATCAGCGTGCCCGCGTGCCCGATCCCGATCCACCACACAAAGTTGACAATGGCAAAGCCCCAGCCGATGGGGATGTTGATTCCCCAAACCCCCACGCCCACCATCAGCAGCAGGCCGATCGCCATGTGCAGGACCGCGACGAGGCCGAAGGCGAGGGCGAGTCCGATCCACCAGCCGCGCTTCGTCTTTTGCAGAAGGACGATGGAGCTGATCTTGTCGGTGATCGTCGCGTAGGTATGCCCGGGAGCGAGAACCGGCACATTCGCTCCTACCGGCGGCGTATTTTGCAGTCCGTCAGCACCCACTACTTACTCCTTGATTTCCGGGTTGGGATTCCGCAGCTTGGCCAGATAGGTGGTGCGCGGCCGCGTGTTCAATTCTTCCAACAGGCCGTAATTCCGCGGTTGCGCTTTCAACTTGGCCACCCGGCTGTTCTTGTCGTTGATGTTGCCGAAAGTGATGGCCTGCGCCGGGCAGGTCTGCTGGCACGCCGTCAGGATTTCCCCGTCCTGTATTTCCCGGTCTTCCTTCTCCGCCGCGATCTTGACGCGGTTGATGCGCTGGATGCAGTACGTGCACTTTTCCATAACGCCCCGGCTGCGTACGGTCACATCGGGGTTGCGCAGCGGCTCAAGGCTGGGCGTGGTCCAGTCCGACCAGAGTTCGAAATTGAAGCGCCGGACTTTGTACGGGCAGTTGTTCGAGCAGTACCGCGTGCCGACACAGCGGTTGTAAATCATTTCATTCAGCCCCTCGGGGCTGTGCACGGTGGCGCCCACCGGGCAAACGTATTCGCAGGGCGCGTTCTCGCAGTGCATGCAGGGGACCGCCTGGTTGTATATCCCGGGATTCTCCAGGCCCCCTTCGAAGTAGGTGTCAATGCGGATCCACTGCATCTCGCGGCCGCGCGACACCTGGTCTTTTCCCACCACCGCAATGTTGTTCTCGGACTGGCACGCCACAATACAGGCATTACATCCAATGCAACTATTCAAGTCGATGGACATGCCCCAGGCGTTATCCTTGTACGGGTAGGGCGGATAGATGGAAGGCCCGTTTACCTCTTTTTCTTCGCTCAAAGAGGGGTTCTTGCGGAATTCCTCCAGCGTTCCTCCGCGCACCAGCTTGCGTTGCAGAGCCGCCACGCTCTCCTCTTCGCGCTCCTTGCCTTCCTCGCCCATGATGTGGTGGTGCTGCGTCGTAACTAGGTGATAGGTCTTCCCCGTTTTCTCCACCGCGGCACTCGAGATCCAGGGGTTTTCGGTGGTGGAAAGCAGATAGGCATTGAAGCCGATGCCCGTACCCACGTGCCCCGCGCGGCGCCGTCCGTAACCCAGGTGCAGGGTGAGGGAATCGTCGGCCTGGCCGGGGTTAATCCAGATGGGCGCTTCCACACCGGCCCCAGGCCCGCTCAGCCTCACCACGTCGCCGTTCGACACTCCCAGTTTCCGGGCGCTTGCCGGACTCACCAGCGCGGCGTTATCCCACGTCAGCTTGGTGATGGGCTTAGGCACTTCCTGAAGCCAGCTATTGTTCGCGAAGCTGCCATCCCCGATGGAGGGATCAGGGCGCAAGACGATTTCCATACCGCCGGCGGCAGCTTTGGCCGCGGGGGCGGCGAGCGACGCGCTGAGTTTCACCGGTTTGGGGGCAAGGGCCGAATCCGCCACCACGCCGTTATTCAGCGAGGTCTGCCAGAACTGCTCGAAATCGGTTCCCGGCTTCTGCCCCTCCCAATAACTCCGCACCACATCATGGCTGGTCCATCCCGCTTGTCCGCCCAGTACCGCGAGGATTTCATGCGCCGACTTGCCGTAGTACAAGGGTGAAATAAGTGGTTGGATAATACTCACCGTGCCGTCATAGGCGCGCGCATCGCCCCACGCTTCCAGGAAGTGAGTTTCCGGAATGTGCCAATGGCAAAGGTGACCGGTTTCATCCTCGTACAGGCTCAAGTGCATCCGCATTTTGACTTTGAGCAGGTGTTGATCAAAATGCAAATCCGCCGGAGCGTTGTAAACCGGATTGACGCCCAGGATGATCAGCGTGTCCACCTGCCCCGACTCGATGTCGGCAATCAACTCCTGGAGCGATTCCAGGGTATTTTGCGGGTTGGCTTCCACCGGGGGAGTGTAGTCCACGGTTTTGCCCACATTGCCCAACACCTCGTTCATGGCGTGGGCCAGGGCATGTACGGCGGGCGGCTGTTGCTCGCCGGCAATCACCAGACTTGTGCCGCGGTGCTTCTCGAGATCGCGGACGAGCGCCGGAAGCCAATTCACCGCGGTGCTGGCGGGGGCGGCATTCGCGCTCTTGACTCCCAACCCTTCTGCCAGGGCGCGGGCAAAGGTTTCCACGTCGCGGGCGCGCAGGGGGGCGCGATGATCCGCCATCGCTCCCGTGGGGGTGATCGTGCTTTCCACCAAATAAAGGCGGTTCATGGTGGATTCGGGCCCGGTGACGCGGCGCTTGTCCGCGAAGTCGCGCGCATAGCGCACCGCCCCCGGCCCGGCGCAGAGGAAATCCGCGTCCAGGGAAACGATGACCTCGGCCCGGTCGAAGCGATAAACCGTGTTGACGTATTCACCAAAGGCCAGCTTCGCGCCTTCCCGCACCGTATCGCGGTTCAAGGGCTCATATTGATGCCACTTGGCCTGCGGGAACTGCGCCAGCACTGACTTGATCTGGTCCGCCAGGGTGGGCGAAGTCACGATGCCGGTGAGAATGCGCAATCCCGCGCCCTTGGCGTCAAGCAGCTCGGCGCGACGCTCTTCCATGAAGGTGAGGAACGTGCTCCAGTCCCCGATGCGGCCCATGTGCTTAACCACCTGGGCGCGGTCGGGATCGTAGAGGCCCAGCACGGAAGCCTGCGCCATCAGGTTGGCGGCGCCCAGGCTGGCCGGGTGGCTGGGATTCCCTTCCACCTTGGTGGGCCTGCCCATGTGGCTTTCCACCAGCAATCCGCTGGCGTACCCCGCCAGGGGCATGGCGGTGGCGTAGAAAAGCGGTTTGCCGGGGACAAACTCTTCCGGCCGCTGGAGGGCATAGGGAACAATTTTTTGATCGGGCAGCTTGGTGCAGGCGGTCAGGCCCGCGAGCGCTGCCGAGGCTCCCATCAGCTTCAGCATGCTGCGGCGGCTTACGCCGGATTTTTCCGCGCGCGGGTCGTGCGGAAACTCGCACTCCAGGAAGTCTCGATACTCCGGCGTGCCCGCCAATTCTTCCAGACCGCGCCACACGCGCTTTTCCGGCGATTGGTCCAGCTTCGCCTGAATCTGCACGAGGTCGAGAGGTTTGTCGAATTTTGATTCGCGTTTCATAAATCTTAGGTGTCAGGTTTCAGGTGCCAGGTGTCAGCATTCTCGGCCCTGGATCAGAGGTGCCAAGTGCAAGGTGTCAGGATTCGTGGCCCTGACACCTGATACCCGACACCTGCCCTACCGATGGCACGTATAGCAATCCGTAATGATCTTGGGCTCCTTGATCTTGTATTCCTTCACCAGTTGCCGGCCAAATTCCAGTTGATCGGGCGGTTCCACGTAGGCGGCATTGAAAACGTCCGGGGTGACCTTGTTTTTCTGGCGCGGGTCGCCCGGGCGGTAGCGCACGTGGAGTTCCGGGTGCTTATGGCAATCGATGCACCAGCGCATATAAAGGGTATTGGCGCGATAGGTGAGGGGCATCTGGCCAATCGGCCCGTGGCAAGTGGTGCAGCCGATCCCCTTGTTCACGTGAATGCTGTGGTCGAAGTAGACAAAATCGGGCACGGCGTTGACACGCGTCCATTCGAGCGACACATCCGTGGCGTAGCTCGCGCGCACCGGCTCCAGCACGGCGCTGTTCAGCCACAATTTGGAGTGGCAGCTCATGCAGATCTGGGTGGTGGGCACGCCTGCGTAAGGCGACTTTTCCACCAGGGTGTGGCAATACCGGCAATCGATGCCGTCGTCGGTGACGTGATGCTTATGGCTGAAGGGGACGGGCTGCTGCCGCGCCACATTAATGTTGGTATAGTAAGCGGATTGGTTAACGGCATAAATGATATAGCCCAGCCCTCCCACCAGCAGGGCGGCGGCAACGATTGACGCCTTGGCAATGGTGTTCGAGCTGGGATGGAAGATTTGTGCCATCTAGTCGGTTTGCCTGACGCCCTTCCGGAAACTTCCCCTCCGGCCACCTTAGCCTTAGGGCCGGTCCCACGGGTGTTGCTTCTCAGAAAGGACGTGATCGGATGTTAACTTAAATGGAAGCCCAAGCGTTTCCCGTACAGAGCTTACTTATTCTTTTTGCAAATAATGTGTCCCAGAAGTTAGAGATTATATTTTGCGCGGGAATTGTTTGTCAAAAGAAAATCGCAGAGCCGATATTTATGCCACACGCAGCACGTTGCGGTTTTGACGCAAGTCAACCCTGCGCCGCAGCACGTACTAAACGGAGCGAAGCTTTGGAGTGCGTGCAATTGGCACTCCAAAGCTTCGCTGCCCATACCCGCTTGATTCACGCAGACCGCCCCGGCGCATTGCCGTAAGGGCTGCGGGGCAGGGTGAAAAGAATGAGGAGGCTGACGAGGGCAAGGATGGCAAGGATGAAGATGCTGCCTTCGGGGCCGGTGGCTCCGCCGCTGAGGATCGCCTTGCCCACCGGGTGCGCGGCGAGGAGATGGCCCCGGACCATCGTCCCGCTGTTAGCGACGCCGTAAAGAAAGGATTGCGCCCAGTCCCACGAGGTGTGGAACCCGATGGCCCACCAGAGTGACCCGGTGCGCCAAAGACTGAGGCAGAAAACCAGGGAGACCAGTCCGGCGGAGAGCAGGCCGATGGGAGACTCGCCGGGGTTTTTGCCGTGCAAAAGGCCGAAGCCCAGGGAGACGATGGCGGCGGACGTCCAGAAACCCCAGGCGGTGCTGTGGCGGGTTTTGAAGGCCCACTGATAGACCCCGGCGAGACCGCGGCCGAGAGTGTAGAGGATGTATCCGCGCGTGAGATACTCCTCCTGCAGGCCCACCGTCAGGAATACCAGCAGCCAGATGGCTCCATAATGAAGGATGTCGCGGCCGAAGAGCAGCCGGCTGTCAAACACCAGTAACCCGGTTTTCATAAGGACTACGACGAGGAGGGAAAGGCAGGTAACTCCCCACGCCAGCCCGGCGAAAAAGTTGGGGAGCCTGCGCCCGCCGCCCAGGCCGTAGACCGAGTTGGGACGCTGCTCAATCTTCGACATGATCCAGGCGGCGAGGAATGCGATCCCGAAGACAATGGCTTCGACCACGCCCATGCCGGGCGTCGTCAGCATTTGGGCGGGGGGCTTAGCAGGCCCGTGGGAGTGGTGGCGGAGCGCGTGGCCGATGACGTTGAGGCAAAAAATAAAGGCCGCCATCAGCGCGAAAAAAAGAATCAGGCTCCAGCCCGCCCGCAGGCCGTCTTTGCCCATAAAGATCTTATGGATAACGGACGGCGGCGGGGGCGGGACGGATTCGGTGGGGGTCAGCGTGGCGTCGTCATTCATCAACATCCCTCGTGTGAAAGGATTTTACCGGAAAATCGCATTATACCTATGAACCACCGCTCATCTCAGGTTTTCACGACCACCCTTTACCCTTCACCCTTTAGCTGCCTTTTTCGATTACCACCGCCGTGCCGTAGCAAATAACTTCGGTCGCCGACATAGCGCTGGCCACCTCCGAGGCGTCGTAGCGGATGCCCACAATGGCGTTGGCGCCGAGTGCCGAGGCGTGTTGGACGAGCAGATCGTAAGCCTGCTGGCGCGCCTGCTCACACATTTCCGTATATGCGCCGATGCTGCCCCCGATGATGTTCTTGAGGCGGCCGGCAATTCCCTGCACAATGGTCGGCGAGCGCACAATGATTCCCCGCACCAGACCCTTGTATTCGCGAATTCGAAATCCCTCAATCGTAAACGTCGTCGTAACCGGCATGGACATCGGTTGCCTCCTTCGGTTGTCCTTTTAAATAGCAAGGTATGTGGTGCTGACCTTGAGGTCAGCACAGAAATGTGACACGGGCGTCCCGCCCGTGCAGGGGCATGGCCGAGACGGCCATGGCACGCCGCGGTGGCGCCCCGCGCGCCGCGTCAGTCCTCATCGAACCACGCGGGCCGGGCATCGAGAACATAGACCGGATCCTCGGGCCAGTCGGCGCAAGGGAGGCTGGCGAAAACGTAAAACTTCCCGTCGAAGGGGCTCCGCGCCAGCCAGTACTCATCATCATCGTAGGGAGTTGAGGCCTTGTGTTCGAAAGATACCTCCGCCAGCTTGCGCCGGAGTTCGTCCGGGGAAGTGACCGACACACTTTCCCTTGGACACAAAGCGGCCAGCATCGCAAACGTGTAGCTCGGTGAGCCCGGAAATGCACTGGGGGGCGCGTACTCGATGAGCAGAGCGCGCAGCCGCCCGCCCTCCAGCGAATCCCAGCGCTCAAGATTCTCCTGCCAGACGGGAACTGCGGTTTTTTCTCCAGGCATGACGTCTAACCTCCCCGGGACTCCCGGGTTGGCAAAAAGGTGCCGGCGTTAGACAACGTATTATTCGGCGTTGCAAGCAGGGTAGCGCAGACGCAGGCGTAGTTTGCCTTCGTCTGCGGTTTTTAATTATTGGGTGCAAAGAGCCGCAGAGGAACGCAGAGTACGCGTGCCTCTGCGCTACATCGACCTTCGGCCTCCCCCCTCTCACCCGTTCATGCCATTCAGAACAACGTCCCATTATTGTAGCCGCCCACGCGGACCCAGGTGTAGGTGTTGTTCTGCAACTGGATGGCCCAGAAATCAAAATCCGCAGAGGCGCGGTCCCCGGCGGAATCGAGTGCTGTGGAACCCGTTATGCCCGTATAGGCATCGGCAACGCGAACGAAGTCCGTTTTGAATGCCTCGAAATGCTCCGTGCCTCCGGCCTCGCGGGCCGCACCGTCCACGATGAACAGCGCGTCGTAGGCGGAGAGGGCGTAGGCGTCGGGCTGGATGCCGGTGCGCGCCTGAATGGCATCAACGACGGGTTGCCACTGGCTCTGAAGCGATTCCTCCAGGCCGAAAATCGGATTGGGATAACCGACGGTGGAAGCAAATGCCGCCGCTTGGGAATTTCCCACCAGCGCCGCGGAGAGCGCCACGCCATCGCTGCCGTACCATGCCGTCGCGGCAAGCGCCGGATCCGGTTGCGCGCTCTGGAATACCCCCACGACCTCGTCGAATGCGGCGAGATAGACCCCAATCGTCGAGGCGCTGGAAGAGAGTTGAGCGCCCGTGACCTGCGAATTGATGGCGGCGATGGCGGCGCTGAAATCCGTGGTGGTCGGTTCATAGCGGAAGCCCGGGGTGACGGTGCCGCCGAGATTCTGGAAGGCGGTCTGGACGGAATCGTGCAACCCCTGGTTGCCGGTATCGTCACGCCAGAGCGGGACGACCGTGCGGATTCCATCGTGCCACATCAAGGCGGTAATGGCGGCGGCTTCGCGGGTGTCGTCCGGGCACATGCGGAAAATGTTGTCCCCGGGAATGGCGAGCGACGAGGCGGTGCTGCCCTGGCTGATCACCAGGATGTTGTGCCGGTCGGCATAGTCCCTGATCATGGCCACTTCCGCACTCGATTGCGGGCCGATGATGACGCGGATGCCCATCCGGTCGAACTCCTTGATGCCCTCGAGGGCCAGCGAGGGGTCGAGTTGCGTGTCGTATACAAAGAGCCGCACCCGGGTGTGGCCGCCCCGGGAATGAGCCTCGGCTTCGATTTTCCGGGCGGCTATCTGCAAGCCCGCGACGGTATCCAGACCGAGAGAAGACCACGTTCCGGTGAGCGAAGCCAATACCCCCACGCGCAATTCCCGTTGGGAATCCCGGACCTCACCCACTCCGGCGCCGCCCAAGGCAAGCGCACATGGCGACATCAACAGCAAGAGAATCAGGCCGTCGCGAAAGATTTGGCGCATCGATCAATTCACCTCCGCAGAGAAATTGACTTACTGGGAATTCCTTATGGAGATTCTGGGACTCCAAAGTATACCTGACGGTCCCATGATTTTGAATGTTTTCCCGGCGGGTTGCACAGGGCGCCGACTCTGCGGCCGGCATTCAACCCCGATGAAGCCGTGGAAGTTGATGGTGACCGGGCAAGCTGCCGTACTCCAAAGCTTCGCTCGCGGTGATGCGCGGTACACTTGCGCCGGGGGTCGGCAAGAACGGCAGACACAAACGGGGGAGTCTGCGCTACAATGGCCGGTCGAATCCGCCGGGTGCGCGGCGTGCCACGGGCATCCTGCCCGTGCTCGGGCATGGCCAAGATGGCCATGGCACGTAAAGCGTGGTGCGTGGATGGTACGTAAACTATGAATCTCACTCGACAGGCTGTTCCCGCCATTTTCCTGCCGAATGTGGAGCGGCTCATTACTCTGAAGCCGCCCGACATTGCCATTATCGTGGTGTACTTCGTGATGGTGCTGGGCATCGGCATCTACCTGAAGCGCTACACGAAGAGTGGCGAGGACTTTTTCCTGGCGGGGCGGGAAATGACCGTCTGGGTGGCGGGGTTGAGCTTTCTTTCCGCGAACCTGGGCGCCATTGAGCTGATGGGCTGGGCCGCTTCGGCGTACGAGTACGGCATTCTGGCGGCGCACTTCTACTGGATCGCGGCTTTCCCCGCCATGATCGTCCTGGGCCTGGTGATGATGCCGTTCTACTACATCTCGAAGACCCATTCGGTTCCCGGCTACCTCCAGTTGCGCTACGGCGAATCGACGCGCGCCCTGAGCGGCATCTCCTTTGCTGTCATGACCGTGCTGATGTCGGGCATCAATATGTACGCCATGGCGCTGGTCATGAAAGTCGTTCTGGGGTGGAACATCAACTTCAGCATCTGGGTTTCTTCCCTGACCGTGGCGATCTACGTGGCGCTGGGAGGGCTGTTCTCGGCGATTTTCAACGAGGTGCTGCAATTCTTCCTGATCTGGCTGGGGGCGCTGCTGATTCCCATCCTGGGCTTGACGGAGGCGGGCGGCTGGTCGGGGGTGGTGGCGCGAATCCACCAAAATTTCCCGCAGGGTGACTACACCCACTTGTGGCGCACTATGGGCACCTTCGCGGGAAACCCCATGGGCGTTCATTGGACGGGAATCGTCTTTGGCCTGGGCGGGGCCATCGCCTGCGGCTACTGGACTACCGACTTCCTGGTGGTGCAGAGGGCCATGGCAGCCAAAACTCTGCGCGCGGCCAAAATGGCGCCCATCCTGGCGTCCTATTTCAAAATGGCCGTGCCACTCATCGTCATCCTTCCGGGCTTGCTCGGCCTCGCCCTGCTGCCCTTCAAACTGGTGCCGGCGAATGTCTCCGGGCCGGGATTGCACAGCTATAACGAGGTTCTGCCCCTCATGCTGGCGCGTTATTGCGGCCCGGGACTGCTGGGACTGGGCATTACCGCGCTGATTGCGGGCTTTATGTCGGGAATGGCGGGGAATGTCAGCGCCTTTGCAACCGTTTGGACCTACGACATTTACCGGCCGTACTTCCGCAAGAACGCCTCCGACGAACATTATGTCAAGACGGGGCGATGGTGCACCATCGCGGGCGTGCTGGTAAGCATCTATACGGCGTACGTGGCTATGCATTTCAAAAGCATCATGGACTATATGCAGGCGCTCATCAGCTTCTTCATTTCCCCCCTGTTTGGCACGGTGTTGGTGGGCATGCTGTGGAAACGGGCCACCCATAAGGGAGGATTTTGGGGGTTGCTGGCCGGCAGCGGCTCCTCGGTGGCCATGTTTGTGCTGGTAAAAATCGACCCGAGCAAGATTGCGTGGATCGCCCTATCCCGGGACGCCAAGGACATGGCCGAGAATCTTTACCGCGCCCTGTGGTCCCTGCTGATCTGCGTCATTGTGACCGTCGTGGTGAGCTTGCTGACCAAGCCCGTGCGCGAGGCGGAACTGGAAGGGCTGGTTTATAGTCAGACAAAACAACCGAGCGAAGGCGGTCTGCGGCTCTACCAACGCCCGATTTTCTGGGCGGCAGGGTCGGGCGTAGTATTCGCGATCCTGCAATGGATATTCTGGTAGGGGACATTCGGGCTGAATGTCTGAAATTGCGCCCTCTGCGGCACTGAGATGCCGGGGAGGGAAGTCGGTTAACCTTGTATTACTTCGTGAAACTTCGTCAAGTCATCTTACGGAGGCAATTATGAGCACCGTGTCAATCAATCAAATGACCCGCAGCGCGATGGAATCGGGGGAAGGCATCCTGTCCCTCGCGCCGAATTGGGTCCCAAGAGTGTTCTGCAAGCCGGGCCGGCGTTTGCGGCTCCACCCCTCGGACTACTACGCCTTGGGAACCCACCGCGGGGGCATCGATGAGCGTTGGTTTGCTTCCACCACCGAAGCCATGAATGACAATCGGGGACCGGATGAGGGCCTGAGTTTCGTGGTTACCTCAGAGCACAAATTCACCTTGAAGGACGCGGTGGCCGCCGAAGGTCCGCGCCTGGTGGGCCAGAAGATGTGGGATGAGTTCCACCGCTGGCCCGTGTACAGCAAGTTCTTCGACAACCTGGAACCCCTGCCCCATCACCTCCATCAAAATGACGAACAAGCCAAACTGGTGGGCCAGCAGGGCAAGCCGGAAGCCTACTATTTCCCGCCCCAATACAATCCGGTCGATAACGTTTTTCCCCATACGTATTTCGGCCTGGAGCCGGGCACCACGCGCGAGCAGATCCACCGTTGCCTGGAGCGCTGGAACGAGGGTGACAACGGCATCCTGAACTACTCGAAGGCTTATCGTTTGCAACCCGGCACGGGCTGGCATGTTCCCACATGCATCCTGCACGCGCCCGGCTCACTGTGCACCTATGAGCCGCAGTGGGGCAGCGATGTGCTCGGCATGTTTCAATCACTGGTGTATGGCTATGCGGTTTCGTGGGACCTGCTGGTGAAGGACGTTCCCAAGGAGAAGCATCACGACATCGAATACATCGTCAACCAGGTTGACTGGGAAGGGAACACGGACCCGCACTTCAAGGAGCATCACTATCTGGAACCAATCCCGGTGGCCGACACCGCTTCCGAGGGCTACGTCGATAAGTGGGTAGTTTACGGCAAATTCCACGGCCGGCAGCGTTTCACCGCCAAGGAATTGACCGTGAACCCGGGCGCCAAGCTCACCCTGAAGGAACGGGGCGCTTTCGGGTTGATCATCACCGAGGGAGAGGGGCGCATCGGCAAGTTCGGGGTCCATAGTCCCTCCATGATCCGCTTTGGGGAGATGACCGAGGACGAGCTTTTCGTTTCCCATGAAGCCGCCGTGCAGGGCGTCGCGATCGAGAATACGTCAAAGCATGAACCCCTGGTGGCGCTGCGCTACTTCGGCCCGGATACCAACCCCGACGCGCCGGAGGTGGGGGATTACAAGAAGCAAAAAATGTAGTGCCATGGCCATCCTGGCCATGCCCGAGCACGGGCAGGATGCCCGTGGCACGTTCTGGGTTTGAACTGTCTTTAATCGAGGAGGAAATCATGAGCAAACAGCATTTTGACGAGAAGAACGCAAAGATTCAGGAAAAATTTGACGCGCTGAAGAAGTCAAATCCCGGAAGCCTGAAGCGGCGGCTCAATCTCTCGTGGAGCAACTGGGGATTTGGCCTGGAGCACCTTGCCGATTCGGCCAAACGGCTGGCCAAGGCGGGCATGACTTTTATTGAGCTGCATGGAAATCACTATGGGCCGGACCTTGGCTATCACGTGGATGAAACGCTGAAGATCTTGGGCGACCACGGCATCAAGGTCTCCGGAATTTGCGGGATGTTTTCCGCGGACAACGACCTTTCGAGCAACCGGCCGGGCCAGCGCCAGGCGGCGATCACCTATCTGCAGCGCGAAATCCCCTTCGCCGAGGCGGTGGGTGGCGCCTACCTGCTGGTGGTGCCGGGGGCGGTGGGACGACCGGGCGCCTACGACGCCATGGAATTCGACCGTTCGGTGGAGAGCCTGCTGGGGGTCGCCGATCTTTTTGTGAAGCACCATGTCAAGGCGGCGATTGAGCCCATTCGCTCCGCGGAAGTCAGCCTGACCCACACTGTGGCCGACGCCCAGCGCTACATTGCCGCAGTGAACCATCCGGGCGTCACCCACATCAACGGCGACGTCTATCACATGCAAAGCGAGGAGAGCCACATCGGCGAGGCATTGCTCGCGGCCGGGGCGGCGCTCACCAATCTGCACTTTGCCGACAGTAACCGCTGCGCCTTGGGCGAAGGCTCTCTGGATGTGGACACCATCATCCGCGCCCTTTACGTTCTGGGCTACAACAGTGACGGCAAGTACGTCACCTTCGAACCCCTGGGGCCGGGCGGCGATCCCTATCCGGCCATGTACGGCAAACCCCACCCCGCCAAGCTGGATGCGTTGGTCATGGACAGCATCCGCTACTTCCGCGAGCGCGAAGCGGCAGTGCTGGCGAACTGAAGGGTTTAATCCACAGATGACGCAGATTTCGCAGTTGGTTCAGACATGAATCTGTGAAATCTGCGCAATCTGCGGAGGGGGGCTGGGGCTGGGGCGTTTCTCCCGGCCTGCGGTGCGACTGGACAATTTTCTCGTGTAGCCTCAAAATCCATTTGACTTTGGCTAGAATTGTGAGTATAGTGGACTGGTAGGTCCGTGCCCTGAGAGGAAGGGGGCGCGCATGCTGCCTCGGGAAGTTCCGAACCACCACGGATCGTGGCGAATCCCTCAAACCATAAACCAACAAAATGTCACGTGCGGGGGAATGGTCACCTAAGAGATGTTAAAAATGCAGATCGACCCGACTATGTGTATGAAAACAAGTGACGATTGACAAAATGTCACCATCAAAAACGGGTACAAATGCACAAGCGTAGCCCTTTTTGCAGGAAAATGGTGGCTTTGAAATGATAATTTGGCGTTTTAGAACGCTTTCGGGACGCGTTTCTTGGAGATTCAAATTGGGTCCGAAGTCCGTGACCCACGGGGCGCATTAATTCTGATTTTCGGCTTGTAACTCCAGGCTCCTGCTCGGTGGTACAATTCCGGCCTTCAACCTTGCGGTGAAAAACCCACCGGAGGCGATGATGGAACAAATTCCCAAAAATCGAAAAGTGCCACGGCGCGAATTCCTACGGTCGGTAGCCGCAGGCGGAGCTGCCGTGCCCGCGCTGGAATGGGATCGGTTGGGCTCAAGCCTTTCCGCGGAGAATTCAGCGGCCATGCGGACGTCCAACTCCGCAGGCAGCGAGGCTTCGAGCGCGCAGGATTTGGTGAGCCTCGAGAACCAGACTCTGCGGGTGGATTTTGATGCCCACTCCGGCGCGCTGGTAGGCCTAGCGAGCAAGCTTACCGGATGGCGAATCCACAACCGGCGGGAATTGGGGCAGTCGTTCGTGATGTTCGCTCCGCTGCCGGACCGCCACTTCAATCCCATCCTGGGGGAGAAAAACCCGCTCGCCAGCTTTGAAAAATCCCCGGATGGGAAATCCGTCGCTTTCATTTGGAACAATCTGGAAAGCGAGCACGCCGGCCGGCTGGACGTCACTTTGAAGAGCACGGTGACTTTGGGCGAACAGGGCCTGAGCTTCGAGGCGGAGATCACCAATCATTCCCCTTACGTCGTGAATTCGGTGAGCTACCCCATCCTCGCCGATCTGGCGGTTCCCGACGGCGAGCAATCGCTGACGCGGGCCAATCTGGCCTATGGGACAATGCAGCGCACGCCCTTGTATCCCGAATTCACAAACGAGCGTGGTTACTTCGGCGTGGATGATCCCATCCAGATGCAGGGCACCCCCGGGCGGCCGTTTGTGGTGGTGATGGCGGATCACCAGGGCCTTTATGCCGGGGCGCACGACACCACGAATCGCGAGCTGATTGAGTGGACGTTTGAGCTCGAGCCCGGCTATGAGGATTCGCTGCATAACCGGGCGCCCGCCGCCCCGTCTATCAGTGGGCACGAGGTGCATTTGGTCTTTTCGGTTACGCACTTTCCCTTTGCCGCCGCAGGGGAAAGCGCGCCGCTTTCGCGGGCGGTGTTGCAGCCTTACCAGGGAAGCTGGCACCGGGGGGTGGACGCCTACAAGCAATGGCGAAGCACCTGGTTCCAGCGGCCGCCGGCGCCTGCCTGGGTGAAGCAAGTGCACTCCTGGCAGCAGCTCAACATCAACTCTTCGGAAGATGATCTGCGCTTGCGCTATGAGGACTTGCCCAAAATCGGCGGCGACTGCGCGAAGTACGGTGTGAAGGCCATCCAGCTTGTGGGCTGGAATAGCGGCGGGCAGGATCGCGGCAACCCTTCGCACGACACCGACCCGCGGCTCGGCACCAAAGAACAATTGTGCGAAGCCATCGCCCAAATTCAGGGGATGGGCGTCAACATTATCCTCTTCAACAAATACACCTGGTCCGACATCACCACGGAATGGTTCCGCAAGGAACTGATTCACGATGCGGCCGTCGATCCTTACGGAGATTATTACCAGTATCCCGGCTACCGGTATCAAACTCCCACCCAGCTTGCCGAAATCAACACGCGCCGCTTCGCAGTGATGTGCATGAACAGTTCCCACTGGCGGGAAGTGTGCGCGAGGGAATTTCAGAAGAGCATTGATGTGGGCGCCGCGGGAATTCTCTATGACGAGGTCCAACATCACGGCTCGGCGAACTACTGTTTTGCTTCGGACCACGGCCATCACGTGCCGGCCGACATTTATGCGGGCGATGCACTGCTCGGGGCGGAATTGAGGAAAATCGCCGCGGCGTCAGGCCACGATTTCCTGTTCGCCGGCGAAGACCCTTACGATCTCGAATTCCGACACTATTCCCTGTCGTACTTCCGAATCAGTGCTGACCACATCCCGCTGCATCGCTATATTGACCCTTACGCGGCCATGATGGTGGCCGTCACCGGTTTTAACGACCGCGAAATGATCAACGCCTGTCTGCTCTTTCGCTATGTCATCAGCTACGAGCCTTACAATTTCAAGGGCCACCTGGATGATTTCCCTCTGACTATGGAATACGGACGGAAGGTGGATGCCCTGAGGACCCGCTACAAGGAATACTTGTGGGACGCTGAGTTCCGCGATACCCAGGGAGAGCAGGTTCTGGTTGACGGAAAGGTCCACGCAAATTATTCCGCGTTCGCCCGCAGCGAATCCGGCAAGCGCGCCGTTGTGATTGCCAATCACCATGCGAACAAATCCATAACGGCAGGGTTGGAGGTGAAGGGTTGGCTGGGCGATATTGTTTCGGTAACCCCCGAGCGGCCCGAACCGCAAAGCTGTCCCGAAGGCGAAGTCATTATTCCCCCGCGCTCGGTTGCAGTTCTGCTGGAGGGATTGAAGTAAGCCTTGTGCCGGAATTACACTCTGAGTGGTTATTTCCGCACTCTGATGCAGGAAACGAAGGTTGCGAACAAAATCTATTGCAATTTCTCTGAGCTTGGCAAACTATAGCGCGTTTGGCCAGCGGGTCAATTTGATGCCGTACGGGCAGCTTTGGGCCGCCCCATGATCGTAGCGGCGGGTTTATCCCGCCACGATGCACGCAATTTTGGAAAATGCAGCAAACAAAGCAGCGGCGCAAAGCCGCCGTACAAGCCTTGGACAGGGAGGAAAAGAAAGTGGCGAAAAAGGGATTAGCGGTAGCGGAAGCGAAAGGGAAGTTGGGAGTCTTGACGGTGGGGATGGGGGCGGTGGCGACCACGATGATTGCGGGGGTGGAGGCGGTGCGCAAAGGCATCGCGCTGCCGGTGGGGTCGCTGACGCAGATGGGGACGATTCGTTTGGGAAAGCGGACGGAGAAGCGCAATCCCAAGATCAAGGATTTCGTGCCTTTGGCGGATCTCAATGATGTGGTCTTTGGGGGATGGGATCTGTTCAAGGACAACGCCTATGTGGCGGCGAAGAAAGCCGGGGTGCTGGGCAAGGAGCACGTGGAGAAGTTGAAGGGGTATCTGAAGGGTGTGGAGCCGATGCCGGCGGCCTTCGAGCAGAAGTGGGTGAAGAACCTGCATCCCAACCACATCAAGACGGGCGCCACCAAGATGGACCTGGCCGAGCAGGTGATGGCGGACATCGAGGGGTTCAAGAAGCAGTCCAAAGCCGACCGTTTGGTGATGATCTGGGCGGCGTTGACGGAGGTTTACACGGAGCCGCAGCCGGTGCACGCGACGCTTCAGACGTTTGAGGAAGGGCTGAAGAACAACAGTCCGGATATCTCCCCGAGCATGATCTACGCTTACGCGGCGCTCAAGCTGGGGGTGCCGTTTGCCAATGGGGCGCCGCACGTGACGGTGGATATGCCGGCGCTGACCAATCTGGCGCTGAAGAAGAAGATTCCGATTTGCGGGAAGGACTTCAAGTCGGGGCAGACGTTCATGAAGACGCTGCTGGCGCCGGGAATCAAGGCCAAGATGCTGGGGCTGACGGGATGGTTTTCCACGAACATTCTGGGCAACCGGGACGGGGAGGTGCTGGACGATCCGGACAATTTCCGGAGCAAGGAAGTGACCAAGGCCTCGGTGCTGGAGCACATCATTCAGCCGGAAGTTTATCCGGAGCTGTACAAAGGTTACTACCACAAGGTGCGGATCAACTACTATCCGCCGCGCGGGGACAACAAGGAAAGCTGGGATAACATCGACATCTTCGGGTGGCTGGGATACCCGATGCAGATCAAGGTGAACTGCCTGTTCCGGGATTCGGTGCTGGCGGCGCCCATGGCGTTGGACCTGGTGCTGTTCATGGACCTGGCGCAGAGGGCTCCGTCGCTGGCGCGGATGGGGATTCAGGAATGGCTGTCGTTCTACTTCAAGAGCCCGATGACGGCGCCAGATTTGTATCCGGAACACGACGTGTTCATCCAGCTCATGAAGCTTAAGAACACGCTGCGCCACCTGCGCGGAGAAGAATTAATCACCCACCTCGGCCTGGAGTATTACGACTGAGGCAAGTGCAGCGCGGACCTGGTTTGTAGGTCCGCGGCTCGTCCCTATTGGCAGGAAAAAGCCGCGGACCTGCAAACCAGGTCCGCGCTACCCTTCTCGTTACTTCTCACTCGCGACTGTCTTAAGCCAGCTTGTTTCCGGAGTGCAGGCCGCACTCTTTCTTGGTTGATTCTTCCCACCACCAACGGCCTTCACGCTCATGCTGACCGGGCAGAACGGCCTTGGTGCAGGGTTCACATCCGATGGAGACGAATCCGCGCTCATGCAGGGAATTGTAGGGAACGTCATTTTCGCGGATGTAATCCCAGACCTGCTTGGAACTCCAATTGGCCAGGGGATTGAATTTCACCAGAGCATTCACCGGAGTTGAGAAGGTGGGATCGGCTTGCACCACGGGAACGAACGTGCGGGTGGAAGGGCTCTGGTCGCGGCGCTGCCCGGTGACCCAGGCGCTCAGGGTGGTCAGGGCGCGGCGCAAGGGCTCCACTTTGCGGACGCCGCAACATTCCTGGTGCCCGTCCTTATAAAAAGAGAAGAGGCCTTTCTCCTTCACCAGTTTCTCCACGGCTTCCGGCCGGGGGAAGAAAACCTCAATGGGGATCTGGTATTTTTCCCGAACCTGGTCAAGAAAGCGCATCGTCTCCGGATGAAGGCGTCCCGTGTCGAGAGAAAAGACGCGGAATTTGGCGCCCAGCTTCGCCGCCAAGTCCACCAGCACTACGTCTTCGGCGCCGCTAAAACTGATGCCCACGCTCGGCGAATACATCTCAAACGCCAGGGCCAGAATCTCGCGGGGATGCCGCTGGGCATAGGTTTCGGCCAGTTCGGTCAAATTATTTGCGACTTCAAGTGGCATAGTTGTGTTTTCCTTTTCGAGTTGTGATATTAGAAGGAGACAGAAGTCAGAAGACAAGAGTCAGAAGCCAGGATTGAAAGTTGAAACTCGACATTTGATGGGTAGGCTGCAAGTTTCGAGTTTCCCTTTTCGAGTTTTGGTAATTCCCTGACTCCTGACTCCCGACTTCCAGCTTCTGGCTCCTGACTCCTGAATTCTGACTTCTGTTTCCTTCGATTACCCCACCAGCAGGCGGGTTCCCAGGGAAAAATAGAGAACCGTAAACAGCCAACTGAAATAACGCTCAGGAATAATGCGGGTCAGCCGGCTGCCCAAAACCACGCCGGGCAGCGAGCCCACCACCAGGTGGAGGAAAAGGCCGCGATCAAAATGACCCATCCCCAGATGCATGGAGCCCGCCAGCGCCATGGTGGCGAGCCCATAGAGAATGTCGGTTCCCACCAGTTCGCGCAGGGGATAGGGGGTGAGGAGCAGCAGGAAGACCATCAGCAGGCTCCCACTGCCAATCGAGGTCATCGACACCATGAATCCCACCAGCGCGCCCACCAGGATCAGGTTGACCCGCGCACTGAACACCGGAGAGTCCAGCCAGACCTTGGGGGGCTTGATTTTTCCCAAGCGAACAAGCGGCAGAAGGAAGGCGACGCAGAACAGGGTGACTCCCAGGACCAGGCGAAGAAGATGATCCAGCTCATTTACGCCCAGCCGCGCCTTCCAGAAGCTGAGCATGAGGATTCCACCCACCGTACCCGGCACCGTTCCGATAATCAAGAACATGGCGAGGCGCCAGCGCACCTGGCCCAGCCGGCGGTGCTCAAACACTCCCACCAATTTGGTGAAGGCGCCATTGATGATATCCGTCCCGATCAGCACTACGGCGGGGTAAGGCGTCAACACCAGCAACAGTGGAGTTACGAGTACCCCTCCGCCCGTGCCCGTGAGCCCGATGAGCATTCCGGTAATGAATCCGATGAGGGTTATCAACATATGGATACTGCGATGGCGCTGGCCTTTGGCACGGCGCTCGTGCCCTATCAGAACGCGGGCAGGAGGCCCGTGCCACCGATTGATCTTTGTTCCCCGAAAAGCTGCGTAAAATCAAAACGCCCGCGGCGGATATTTTCCGTCAGCGGGCGTCTCAGGTCTGAACTTGGTTTAGTGTGTGTTACTAATCCCTATTCCCTGAGGACAGAGCACCGCTGGCGGATGTACAACACATACAACAACACATCCACCGCACGTCACTGCTCCTCACGGAATGGAGATTCGTGGTCATAGGTCAAGGACGACCAGCCTACCACGTGCAGAAGTGCCGCGTCAAGGGTCTTTGGTACTTTGTGTTGTTGGTACTTTGGTTTTGTTGATAATTTGACAAAAGGTAATCTTTTTCCTTACACTTACGCTCCGGTAAGGGTTAGCCGTGGTGGGCTGCGTCACTGGGGGGTGATCCGCCTGCGCCAGTTGTCGGTGTAACAAGGAGGAAACCCGTGCGTCGCATAACCTTAAGCTTAGCCATTGTATTTCTCGCCGCGTCGGCTTTAACCATGCAAGGGCAAGAAAGGGGACCGGTGTCGCCGGTCTCTACCCCTGCGGCCGTCCGCTCACAGGCGGATTGCACGGGGTTTATTGCCGAGGCGCCTGTCCCCCGGGACTTGTTTGTCCAGGGAGGGGCGGATGATGACTTCCGTTCCGCGGTCCGCCAGTTTGTGGCGGGAGAATCCATTTTCATTTCTAAAAACAGCCCGGGAGAAATTTCGCAAGGGACGGAGTACAGTGTGGTCCGTCCCGCCCAAGAGCTTTTCCGCACCACGCACTACCAGGGCCAGGGAGAGGATATCCGGCGGTTGGGCGAACCTTACGAGGATGTGGCGCAGGTCAAGGTGACGCACGTGCTTCCGGACGGAGTGGTGGCCAAAGTCACCCTTTCTTGCGGGCCCATCGTGCCCGGCGACATCCTGTTGCCCTATCAACCTCGTCCCATTCCGGAATACACGATCACCCCACCGCTTGACCACTTCATTCCCCTGGATCAGAACAAGCCGCATGGAGTGATTGTCGCCAGCCATAACAACCTGGGCCATTTTGGGCGCGAGACCGCCGTCTATGTGAGCCTGGGTGAAAAGGACGGAACAACTCCGGGCAAGCGGCTTCGTATTTACAAGGTTAGTACTTCGGCTCCCGTGGGATCATCGAGCAAGCAGCGGACGCCGCCAGAGACGGTGGGAGAAGCGGTGGTGCTTACCGTGCAGGGGAAGACCTGCGTGGCGATGGTGGTGTCAAGCTACCGCGAAATCTCCGCGGGTGACCACGTGGAAATGGAGTAGCAAGGATGTTGCTTATGCAGCGGGGTGAGAAGAATTTGCGGCAGCAGATTCTGCGAAGACTTGAGCGGTGAAAGCCTGGATTCTCGCCCCCTGCCGCCACGCATCAGGGGGTAGTCCTGCTTTGCGGCAGGTTTCTTCCAGGAATCGCTCGCGATCCCAATTCCATTGCACAGCCACTTGCGGCAACAAGAGCCCCCGCTGGGATTCCTGCGAGATGAAGAGCCCGTGCCGCCCCACCTCAACATCCTGGGGAGCAATATCAAAAAGGGGAGAAAGCACGGAGATTTCCAGATGCAGACCGCGCACTTCCCGTTTCATCACCGGAGGAAAGCGGTGGTCGTGCAGCGCCGCCCATACTGCGCATTCCTGTACAGTGAGATAGAGCGGCTTGCTGGCCTCGATGACGCCCACGCAGCCGCGCAGATTCCTTCCCTTGTGCAAAGTCACGAAGGCGCCGCAATGCTGACGCAGAGCCTCCCCCGGCTCCGGGACTTTGGGGATTTCGGCAAGCTCCAAATAGCCCCGCAAGGCTTCGCGAGCCATGCGCAGCAGGGTTTGCTGGTCGGTTTCATTGAGCGGCAACATCTTTTTCTTCCGCCTCTTTCTCGCTCGTGTCCATGACCACCACGTGGTGGGAGGCGCGGTGCTTTACGCGCTCATCCAGCCGCCTCCAGAACCCCCAGAAGTATTGCACGGCGGAAGCCACCGCAAACACCACAACCGCCCACAACAAAAATTTCCCGAGCGGTTGCAGGGCCTGAAACCGTCGCCCCCCCAGGATGATGACGGTGATGGCCACCACCTGAAATACCATTTTCGTTTTGCCCAATTCCGAGGGTTCAAGCAGAAACCCCTCTGCGGAAGCTATGGACCGCAGGCCGGAAACGGCAAACTCCCTTCCCACGATGATCACCACCATCCAGGCGGGCACCAAGTGAAGTTCCGTTAAAGAAATGAAGGCAGCCGAGGTGAGCAGTTTATCGGCGATGGGGTCGAGCAAAATTCCGAGGGTGGTGATTTGGCCGCGCTTGCGGGCAATGTATCCATCCAGCAGGTCGGTGACGGCGGCGAGCAGAAAAACTCCCACCGCCCACAAGTCCATGTTCCCGCCCTTGGTAAGGAGGAGCACCACCACAATGGGCACAAAGAAAATGCGGAGAAGGGTCAGCGAGATGGGGAGATTCATGAGCCTTCGAACCCACCCTTCACGAGGGAGGAATCACGCGGGCCGGGTATTCAAGAACTCAGGGAGGTTGAGGAGGGGTACTCCACAGCCCAAGTTTCACTATAACGGAGGGCTTGGAGGGTGTCAACGATAGTCCGCAACACCCGCCACAATTTGTCTTCACCCCAGGGCAGGGGGACCATGGAAGGCACGACGGGAGAAGACCATGCCTTGACTCTTCTTTGTGCCGCTAACTTTGCGAACCGCCACTGACCAGATCCTTGGCGGACTTGTCGAAGACCAGGGTGCGGGTTGGGAAGGGCATGCTGATTCCAGCCTCCTGGAACTTCTTCACGATGCGTTTCCGCAAATCGCTCTGCACCGGAAATTGATCGGTGAACTGGCGGAGTTGCATGCCCAGGGAAAAGTTCAGGGAAGACTCCCCAAACCCGGCAATAGAGACCGATGGAGCGGGGGAGGCGAGCAAGCCATTCAGACCGTCCTTTATGGCCTCGCGGGCGGCTTCCAGCAGAACTTTCTCGACCTGAACGGGATCCGTTCCGTACACGACGCTCACCGGCAGGGAAAAAGACAGTTGCGCGTCGGGGTCGGAATAATTGGTGATGATGGCCTTGGCCAGGACGGAGTTGGGAATCACCACGTAGTTGTTGCCAAGAGTCCGCAGAGTGGTGGATCGCCAGCCAATCGCTACGACGTATCCCTCCTGATTGGTATCGAGTTTGATGTAATCATTTGGACTTACGGGCCGGTCGGCCATGAGATAGAGGCCCGAAAAGAAATTACTCAGGGTCTCTTGCAAAGCCAGGGCGACGGCCACACTGCCCACGCCCAGGGTTGTCCATACCCCAGTCAGGGAAACACCCATGTTTTCGAGAAAGATAATGGTCCCCAGCAAGGCGAAAAGAATGCGCACCACAAATCCCGCGGGCTGCGTCACCCGCAAAATGTGGGGATCCCGTTGGCCCGCCCGGCGCAAGGCCAGGGCGATGACCTGGGCGGGGAAATAAATCATGACCAGGATCACCAGTGCCAGGATCAGCTTGGAGCCGAGGCGTTCGAACCGCCCGGGGAGAGGCAGCGATTCCAGACCGAGGTAAAGACCTGTGATCAAAAGCAAGGGTATCGGCAGGGTTTCGAGCAGGGAAAAGAAAAGCTGGGGCAGTCCATCGTGAAGCCTCTTGGCCCAGTAATGGAGGGCTCGGTTCAGCGCAAAACCCAGCAGCAGGGAACTGATGATCAAGGTTCCGAACAGAAGGGTATAGAAAGTTACATTGCTCACGTGGAGGGCGCGCGCCAGACTTTCAATCATGCCTTTATCTCCTGTGGGAGGACAAAGATAAGATACTCTTGCCGGCCCGTTTGGGGCAACCGTCATTCAAAAGTGTCGCCAGAGGCCAAGTCCGCATCTAATACCAATTGGCCGCCCATATGGCGCCGCGGGCGAAGATCGCCGGGAGAGGCTCCAAGCCGGGTAGTTGGCAAAATCCAGAGTTGGCCCTTCAACGTGTGGCAATGACGTGGTAAAGTGCCAACTCCCGGCTGCCTGCCGCGCCGGCTGCAAATAGCAGGAAAGAGGTTCTTCACCATGGCTTCCAAGCAGAAAACTCCCATTGACTACAATACCCTTCCGATTCTTCCCGTCCGCGATACCGTTCTCTTCCCCAACGCGATTTTGCCGCTGACGGTGGGGCGCGACAGCTCCCTCAAACTGATCAACGACTTGAAAGAGGAGGAGAAATACGTCGGGGTCATCTCCCAGCGCGACCCGCGTGTGGATAACCCCCAACCTGTGGATCTCTTTCAAATTGGGACCGTGGCCTTTGTCCATAAGATCATCAAGCTGCCCAGCCAAAGTCTGTTCATCTTCGTTGAGGGGCTGCAGCGAATTGCCATAGAGGAAGTTACCCAGACGGAACCCTTCCTGCGCGCCCGCGTAAAGCCGCTGGTGGACATTACCCCGGACGGAAAGGAATCGGATTTCGACGCCCTGGTGCGCAGCGTGACCACCATGTTCCAACAGGTCGTCCAACTCTCGCCCACGCTGTCGGATGATCTGCAAACTGTGGTCATGAATATTGATGATCCCAGCCGGCTTTCGGATTTCATCGCCGCCAACCTCCCGTCGCTTTCCAGCACCGAAAAGCAGGAACTGCTGGAAAGCCTCGAACTGAAGGTTCGCCTCGAGCGCTTGAACCGGCAACTGGCGCGGGAAGTGGAGGTGCTGCAGCTCCGTTCAAAAATCCAGTCGGACGTTCAGGACCAGGTCACCCAGAGCCAGCGTGAATACTATTTGCGCGAGCAGATGAAAGCCATTCAAAAGGAACTGGGCGAGGCCGACGAGCAGCAGGAAATCGAGGAACTCCGCAAGAAGATCGAAGCGGCGGGAATGACCGAGGAGGGCAGGAAGGAGGCGATGCGGGAACTGGGACGCCTGGCCAAGATGTCCCCGGCCGCCGCGGATTACCACGTGACGCGAACCTACCTGGAATGGCTGGTGGCCCTGCCCTGGAACAAAGTCAGCGATACCCGCGTGGATATTACCAAGGCGAAGGAGGTTCTTGATGAAGACCACTGGGACCTGGAAAAAGTCAAGGAACGCATCCTCGACTATCTCGCGGTTTTGCAGTTGAAACCGCAGCTCAAGGGCCCCATCCTGTGCTTTGTAGGGCCGCCGGGCGTGGGGAAAACCTCCCTCGGGAAATCCATCGCCCGCTCCCTCGATCGCAAGTTCGTGCGCATGTCGCTGGGGGGGATTCACGACGAAGCGGAAATTCGCGGTCATCGCCGGACTTATATCGGAGCGCTTCCTGGTCAGATCATTCAGGGAATCCGGCGCGCCGAAACTCGCGATCCCGTCTTCATGCTCGATGAGGTGGATAAAGTCGGGCGCGATTTTCGCGGTGATCCCTCCTCCGCCCTGCTGGAGGTTCTTGATCCCGAGCAGAACTCGCATTTCCGCGACAACTACCTGGACGTTCAATTCGACCTTTCCAAGGTCTTGTTCATTTGCACCTCGAACGTGCTGGATACCATTCCCCCGGCGCTCCTTGACCGCATGGAGGTGCTGGAGCTTCAGGGGTACAGCGAGGAGGAAAAAATCCAGATTGCCATCCGGCACCTGATTCCCAAGCAGACCGAAGAACACGGAATCAAGACGCCCGAGCAAATTGAGTTTTCCACGCCGGCGCTGGCCAGTATGATCCGGCACTACACGCGCGAGGCCGGGGTGCGGAATCTGGAGCGGGAAATCGCCACGGCCTGCCGCAAACAGGCCCGCCGCATCGCCGAGGGCAAGCCGGAAAAACTTCTGCTGACGCCCGATAACCTCCGTGATTTTCTGGGAATCCCGCGCTACCGCCTGGAGACCGAAATCGTGGAGCGGACGCGCCAGCCCGGCGTCATGGTGGGCCTGGCCTGGACGCCCACGGGCGGGGACGTTCTTTACGTCGAGGCCAATGCCATGAAGGGCGGCAAGGGTTTTACCATGACCGGCCACGTCGGGCAGGTCATGCAGGAGTCCATGCAGGCCGCCCTCGCCTGGGTGCGCTCCCACGCCGCTGATTACGACATCGATCCGGAATTTTTCCAGTCCAAGGATATTCACATCCATGTGCCCTCGGGGGCCATTCCCAAGGACGGGCCTTCGGCGGGAGTCACCATGGTCTCCGCGCTCTTGTCCGCGCTCACCCGCCGGCCTTCCAAACAGCGGCTCGCCATGACCGGCGAAATCACTCTGAGCGGGCAGGTGCTCCCCGTGGGAGGGATCAAGGAGAAAGTGTTGGCGGCCAAGCGCGCCGGCGTGCGCGAGGTGATTCTCCCCGCCGACAATGAGCCCAATGTCCACGAGGACCTGAACCCGGAAATGCTGCAGGGTTTGACCCTCCACTTTGTCAAGACGATTAAGGAGGTTGTTGCCGAGGGCCTCGAAAAAGACCCCGTGCCCGTGGAGAACGGAAAGCCCACCCGCGACGTGGCCTTGACTCCGGCCGCCGCGGGAACGCCGAATTAGAGAGCCGCGAAGATATTGAGAGGTGGGCTGTCCGGCGGGAATTTGAATTTACCGGGAATTAACCCTCACGAGGAGATAACCGATGAACCTTCGCATGGCCCTTGGGGCATTTGTGCTCTTGTCGCTCATTCCTGCGCACGCCCAACAGACCAAACCCGTGGTGGTCGCGGAGGGCGGCCAGCCGGATGAACGTGGCTCGGCGCGCGTCCTCTATTGGAACACGGCTCATAATGGGGCCGCCGGGCAGTTTGCCATCAATTACGGGCGCCCCGTGTGGAAGAGCGATTATGAAGATCCGGCGAAATTTGATGCGATGACGAAGGGAAAGATCTGGCGGATGGGGAGTAACTTCTGGACGGTTCTGGATACCTGCCTGTCCTTGAAGATTTCGGGCAGGAAGGTTCCCGCGGGGTACTATTATCTCGGTCTCCGCCGGTCCGCAGACGGATCGAAATGGAGCCTGGTTTTCATCGATCCGCCCAAGGTGCGCGCCCTTCACCTCGACGCCTTCGAAATTCAAAAGGCGCCGGTGATGTTTGAGGTCCCCATGTCCATCGCCCCGGCAACGTCGAAAACTGAAAAGCTCGCGATCGACTTATCCTATCCCCAGGACAACATCCGCAAGGTCACTCTCCACGTGGCCTGGGGGACATTGGCGTTGACTGCGCCGATTGAAGTTACGATTGCGGAGTGACGGCGGGTTTTTTCCGGGCGCGTCGGGCGGGGGCGCCCGTCGAAACAAAACGCGCTCGTTTGCGATCCTTGCGCGCGCCGTCAATGGGGAAGACCTGGCCGTGAATCACCAGGTAAACTCCCGGTGGCAGCAATCGCGCCGCCAGCAGGCTTTCCGTTAAATTTTGCAAGCCATCGCTCTTTTCGAATCCCAATGGGGTCATGGCGCCAGTTAGAACGATGGGGAACTTCAGCCCGGGCAAGTGCTTCTTTAGAAGCAAGCCGGTCTCCACCAGCGTATCGGTGCCATGAGTTATCACTATGGGCGCGGGGCGCTTCAATTTCTGCTCCACGACTTGCAGCACATGCTCGCGATCCGCTGCGGTCATCTCCAGGCTATCTTTATTCATAATGTTGGTCGTCTTGATGGTGAGGCCGGGAAGCCGCAGTTTGCCGAGATACTGGTCAATCTTCGTGTCGATATTGGCCACTGACCCGGTCGGCTCCAGGTAAACCTTGTCGATTGTCCCCCCGGTTGTAATCAAGTAAAGAGTTTCCATATCACCTCGCGCCTTTCTGTACCGGCCGGAAAGGTGATTCTACATGAAGATCGCGAATCTTTCCCAGGTCGCTGGGTCCCGGGCTTGTTGAGCGCCCGCCCAATTCCCTCGCATGAGCCCCAATCATAGCCATTTACATTTCCCCTGGAAGACACTATAAGTACCCTAACGCTGCACCCGAGACGGGTTCGCGAGGGCTCATCATGTACTGCCGGAATTGTGCACGACAGCTTGCCGATAACGCGGAATTCTGCGTGGACTGCGGCCAGCCTCCGCTGCGGGGCGAGAAGTTCTGCTTCAATTGCGGGAAGGAGACGGCGCCTAATACGGAAATCTGCGCCCATTGTGGCGCTCACGTGCTTTCCGGCAGCAGCAAAGAGCTGGGAACCGCTGCCGTGCTTTCCATGTTCCTGGGAGTCTTTGGGGTCGATCGTTTCTACCTCGGCTATACGGGCCTCGGAATTCTCAAATTATGCACATTAGGCGGTTGTGGGATTTGGGCGCTCGTCGATATGTTCCTTATCATCCTCAAGAAATTGCCGGACGCGCAGGGCCGGCCTTTGCGCTATGTCTCTCCCAGCCAACCCAGCGATAAGGACTGGAGTTCCGCGTTGCTGCTCTCAATTTTTCTGGGCGGGCTGGGCATCGATCGATTCTATCTGGGTTACACCGGGCTGGGGACGCTGAAGTTTGTAACGGGCGGCGCTTGTGGAATCTGGTGCATAGTGGACTGCATTTTGATTGCGCTGAATAGATTGCCGGATTCGAGCGGCAAATTCCTGAGAATGTAGCGGGCCATGGCGGAATTTTCCAAGGGATTACCTCGATGGATGGTGCTGACCCTCGCCATCGTGGGTTTCGTCACGGTCCCCCCCGAAGTGTTGGCGAAGGGTCCGGATCTGTGCTTGTGGAAGCACTTATTTCGCCTCGCCGCCTGCCCCGCCTGCGGCAGCACTCGGGCCCTGGCCGCCTTCTTTCATGGGCACTTCACCCAGGCGCTCGTCTACAACCGCAACGTCGTGGTGACTGGGCCTCTGTTCATTGGACTACTGCTTCACGATGTCTTTTCGCTTCTTAAGGGGCGGTCCTAGCCTTGAATTCCTTCCGCGATTCCAATAAAGTCTCAAGGTCTCCGTGATGAACGTAGAAAATTTCCTGGAACGGACGTGCGGCGAATTGCCGGTCCCCCCTCTTGCCCGGTGGGCCGCCATCCTGTTTTCTCTCTTCGTGCTGACATTTCAGATCTCGATTGCGGCGTCTCAGGCGCTGCTGGCGGGCGCCGGAATCCTCTATGTTATTCACCTTTTTAGGGCGCAACCGCGCGTCCATTTCCTGCCCGTCAAGCTTCCTCTCACGTTGTTTTGCGCGCTATCGGTGGTGTCGATTTTCTGGGCGGCGAACCCGGGTCCGGGATGGTTTGCCTTTCGAAAACTTGTTTTGTTCCTCATTTGGTTTTTGGCGATCAATCTAGTGGTTAGTTCGAAGCACTTGCGCCGCCTCTTGCAGGGTGTGTTCCTTGTATCCCTGGTGACCAGCATCGTGGGCATCGCGCAATTCGTGATCCAGTACCGCGACGTGCGAGCGCACCATCCCCATGAGCTTTATAGTTACCTGACATCCACTCGCATTCATGGTTTTATGGGGCACTGGATGCACTTTGGTGGACAGCAGATGCTGGTTTTCGCCTTTCTGTTGGCTTTCTTGCTGCTCCCGACGGGTCGAAAATCGAAACTGGAAACTGGAAACTCGAAAACCGAAACTCGAAAATCGGGAGCGGAGGGCCGAATTTCAAATTTCCAATTTCAAATTTCTGATTTTTGGTGGATCGTACTTGCCCTCGTCACTGTTTCCATCATTCTGAACTTCACACGCGGAGTGTGGCTGGGTTGCTTCCTGGCGGGAATTTACCTGGTGGCCCGGTGGAAACCCGAGTGGCTCTGGGCGTTGCCCATTCTCCTGGTCCTGGGTTATGTGGGGGCGCCGTCGCTGATTCGAGAGCGGTTCCACATGGCGATCCATCCCACTCAGGAACACGCGTTGTCAATCCGCCTCGAAATGTGGCGCGTCGCCCTGAAGATGATTCGCGCCCACCCCTGGCTGGGAGTTGGACCCAATAACATCGAGGAAGTTTACGATCTTTACCTGCCCAAGGGTAAAACTCCCGAGGTGGGTTATCACAACCACTTTCACAATGACTTCCTTCAATTCGGCGCGGAGCGGGGACTGCCCTGTCTGCTCTCGTGGGTATGGCTCATGGCAGCGCTGGGTTGGTATACTTGGAAGTTGCGGCGGCAGCTTTCCACACAAAGGTGGATTGCCGACGCATCCCTGGCCGCCTGGATGGCGTTTCTGGCAGAAGGCTGCTTCGAATTCAATTTTGGAACATCACCGGTCCTCATGGCGTTTCTCTTTGCCACCGTGACGCCCTTTATAGCCGCGAGGATCGCTGCTACCGCCGGAGATTTGGAGAAAATGGAGGGCGCGAAACGCCCGCTTTAAACTTCCCGCCGTCAATCCAAACGAATTTTTCTTCGAAATGCGCTTTCAAGATAAACTGTTTCTGCAATGAACCCTAAACAGCAGATGTTGCGAAGTTCGGTGGTGGTGGCGTTCTTTAACCTGCTGGGCGGGCTGAGCGGAATCCTGGTGGAAACCAGCATCGCGGCCAACCTGGGGCTCTCCCTGCGGTCCGACACATTTTACGTCGCTTATACCATTCCTTACATCATCACCAATTTGCTCACCGCCACGGGTCAGTTTTCGCTGGTGCCGTTCTTCGCTTCGCTGGAATCGAGCCGGGACGAGAAGGATCTCTGGCATGGCTTCAGCTACGTCACCAACATTCTGGTGCTGGGGTTGGGGGCAATCTCCGTTGTGGGGATGGTGGCATCGCCATTGATTATTCACGGCATCGCTCCGGGGTTCACGCACCAGGAAGATGCCCTGGCGACGCAACTCTCGCGCTGGCTCTTCCTCATCATTGTTCCCGCCGGGATCGGAGAAGTGATGCGCTCCTTTCTCCTCAGCCGGCATTACTTTGCGCTGTCGACGGCGTCAGGGTTCATCCGTAACGCCACTTCCATTGTGGTTATTCTCCTGGGATTTCATCGTTACGGCCCCCAAAGCATATTCCTTGGGTATTTGGCCGGGTACCTGTTGCAATTGGTCGTCCTCGGAATTCCGATTCTGGTGAATTTTCGCCCGCGCTATTCCCTGATCTTGACGGCCAGTGGTGATTCGTTCAGCAACCTGCGCGGCGCGGGAACAGCGCAGTTGGGGGTTGCTCTGGCGTGGCAGGGGGTGGTGGTTGTGGAGCGCATCATCGCTTCCTTCCTCCCCCCGGGGACGCTGACAGCGTTGAATTACGGATTCAAGATTCTTGGCTCACTCGCCGAACTGTTGGGCGGGAGCGTTGGAACTGCCGCACTCCCCGCCCTTTCCCGGGCATTTTCCGCGAACAACTACGAGGAAGTGCGCCGCACCCTTCGCGACACCTTGGAACTGAGCCTCCTGCTCCTTTCTCCCATCGGGGTTTTCTGCCTTACCCTCGATCACAGCATCATCCGCCTGGTCTTTCAGCGCGGGAAGTTCACTCCGGGGGCTACGGACGTGATGGCAATGATCTTCTTTTATTACAGCCTCAGCTTATTTGCTTTTGCCTTCCTACGCCTTCTCAATACCTACTTGTTCGCGCGGCGGGAGCCCGGCGCATATTTTCGCCTCTCATTCTTTCATTACAGCCTGGTGCTGGTGTTCGACCTCTTCTATGTCGGGGTGCTGCACCTGGGGGCCAAGGGGATTCCGCTGGGATTTCTCACTGGCGCCACGATCGCGAGTGGCCTGGCGATCCGGCGGAACCTGGGGGACCTGCGTGCGTCGCTGGACCCTGCGCTCGGCCGGTTCACGGTGAAGGGAATTGCCGCTGCCTTGGGGGCTGCACTCAGTGTCTGGGGGTTGCGAGCCTGGATGACAACCCCGCTCACCACCTCGCAAGATTTTATCTACCTGTGCGTCATTTGTGGAACGGGGAGCGTAGTGTATCTCGCTGTATTGGCGGGGTTGCGCGCTCTTCCGGTAACTCAACTGGCGGCACTGTGGCCACGCGCTAATGAATCATAAGCCGAGCTTGCCTCATGAGGATAAGAATCTGTCGCCGTGTGACGCCCAATCAGATTTGCACACCCCTATGACCTCCTACCGCGTCCTGGCGGTCACCAACATGTGGCCGCACGAAGCCGATCCGAGTTACGGCATCTTTGTGAAGGAGCAAATGGATTCTCTTCGCCCTCTCGGCGTGGAGTATGACGTCGTCTTCGTCAATGGGCGCGAATCCCGATGGAACTACCTGCGTGGGATTGGGCAGGTTCGCTGTCAACTTCGGGAGAAGCAATACGATTTGATCCACGCGCACTTCGGCCTCGCGGGATGGGTGGCGCGCTTCCAGTTTCGCGTTCCCCTGGTGATCGATTTTCTGGGGGACGACGTCCTGGGCCGGCCCCGCCGGGATGGCCGGATCACGCTCATGGGCCGGTTCTTCCAAATCACGAGTTATCTCCTGGCGCGCCTCGCCTCTGCGGTCATTGTGCAAAGCGAAGAAATGCGGCAAGTGCTGAAATGGGATGCGGCGACGATTCTCCCCTGTGGGGTCGACATGGAACTCTTCCGCCCTATGGACCAAGCCGAAGCGCGCCGCCTTGCGGGGTTGGATTCTGGCAAAAAGTACGTCCTGTTTGTGTACAATCCGGCAGAGCAACGGAAGCGCTATGATTTGGTTGCAGCCGCCGTCGCCAAAGCGCGAGAGCAGGTTCCGGAGGTTGAAATCCTGCACCTGCGGGGAAAGCCTCATTCCCAGATAGCACTGTACATGAGCGCCGCGGATGTCCTGGTTATGGCTTCCATGTTGGAAGGGTCTCCCAATGCCGTTAAAGAAGCGATGGCCACAAACCTGCCCGTGATTACCGTTAAGGTTGGCGATGCCGCCCGGCTGATTGGTCCCACGGAAGGATGCTATTTGGTGCCGCGTGACGCAATCGCAATTGCGGAGAAGATTGTCGAAGTCTGCCGCCGTGGCGGGCGCACCAACGGCCGTGAGTGGATCCGCAAACTATCCATGGAAGTAGTGGCGGAGCAACATATCGAGCTCTACGCCGCGACTTTGCGGCGATTCAAGGGTGGGAAAAACTCATCCCTGCGGGTATCCTGAGCGCCGCGCAGAATCTCGCTTGACCCGCAGAGGATAGGTTTCGCCAGTGGGTACCGAAATGCCTACCAACCGGGAACTTGCCGGCGCCGCCGAGCGCTTGCACGCGCACTTGTTGAAACGCCACTACGCTCAAGGGTTGCTTCATGGCCCCGATGCCGGCGTCCGCTTTCAATTACGCCTTTGGCGGTTTTTCAAGGCTGGGCTTGCCTTTGTGCCCTGGAATGATGATTACGTTTTCTTGCAGTCGCAGGGCTATTGGATTTTGTCCAACTGGATGCTCCATGAAGCGACGAGCGAAGAAAAGTATCGCGCTCTCGCCCTGGAGAGCACCGAAGCCACGCTTCGATTACAGCAACCCGACGGTTTCTGGCTCTACCCGTTGCCCGAACGAAAGCATCTGATCGCCACCGTCGAGGGAATCTGGGGGGCGATAGGGCTTCTCGCCACTTATGCCCGCGAACCGCGATACGAATTCCTTCAGGGGGCGGTCCGTTGGTATGATTACCTGGTCCGGAGGATCGGCTTTCAAGCCCACGCGACCGGGAAGGCGATTAACTATTTTGATAAGCCGCGGGGGAAAATCCCCAACAATTCCGTGGCGGCGGTGTGGCTCTTTTTGCGATTGGGGAAGGCCACGGGTGACGCGCGCTTCCACGAGCATGTGGATGCCATGGTCGATTTTCTCGAGGCGGCGCAGCTTCCTACCGGCGAGTTGCCCTACATCGTGGACGGCCCGCTGGAGAAGGGGCGCCCTCATTATCTCTGCTACCAGTACAACGCCTTTCAATTTCTAATGCTTGCCTGGTCAGCCGCACTGCGCATTAATTCCCGGACGCGCCGCATTCTCCCGGCGCTGGCAGGCTTTCTTGCCCAAGGCGTTACCAAAAGCGGCTCGAGCGCTGCGAGTTGCTTTAGCGTGCGGCCCGAGACGGATTATTACACCGCTGTCCTTGCCGCAGCGCTGCGCGAGGCGCAAGGACTGGGGATACCCGGGACCGGCGAACTGAGCGACCGCTGCTATGCCCGCACCCTCGAGCGGCAGCGCGCCGATGGGAGTTTTGCTTACACCACGGGTGATTACGGCTTCCTGCGGGATGGCCGATCCTTCCCGCGGCCGCAGGCCATGACGCTATTCCACCTGCTCTATCCGGCCTGCGGGAACGGGTTTGAAAGAGACCTGTCCGAGGTCCGAAGTCCGAGGTCCGAAGTCCCTCATCCTTAATGTTGACTTCGGACCCCGGACCCAGGACATCGGACCTGCTTTTATGTGCGGCATCTGCGGAGTTTTCAATTTCGGTACGGGCGAGCCGGCTGACCCGGTTGCCCTCAAGCGCGCGACGGACGCCATGGCGCATCGTGGGCCTGACGACGAAGGCTTTCACCTGGATGGCCCCCTGGGCCTGGGGAACCGCCGCCTCAGCATCATTGATCTGCCCGGCGGCCACCAGCCCATCGCCAATGAGGACGAGTCTGTCTGGATTACCTTCAATGGTGAAATATACAATTATCGCGATTTGCGCCCCGATCTCCTGGCGCGGGGCCATCGGTTCCGCACGAACAGCGATACGGAAACCATTCTGCATCTTTACGAGGAGTACGACCTCAGTTTTCTTGATCACATGCGCGGCATGTTCGCATTCGCCATCTGGGATAGCCGCAAACAGCGATTGCTGCTGGCCCGCGACCGCCTGGGAGTGAAACCGGTATTTTTCCGGGTCGAGGAAGGACGATTGGTATTTGCTTCGGAATTGCGAACCCTGCGTGAGCTACTGCGGCGGCCGCCCGAAATCGACCTGCAATCGATTTATGACTTTTTTGGATTTCGTTACATCCCCGCTCCACGCACCTTTTACCGGGGTGTGGAAAAGCTTCTGCCCGGGCATTTCCTCGTTGCCGACGCGGGGGGCGTACAATGCCATGCTTACTGGGATATTCCCCCGGAAGAGGAAACGGCAAAGCCTCCCAGGGAAATTGCTGCCGAAATCGTTGAGCAATTGCGGGAGGCCGTGCGACTGCGCCTGATTGCTGACGTCCCCCTGGGGGTCTTCCTCAGTGGCGGAACAGATTCCAGCGCAGTCGTGGCTTTCATGGCCGAACTGGGCGCCCGCCCCCTCCGTACTTTTTCGGTGGGGTTTGACGAACCCGAACACAACGAGTTGCCTTTCGCGCGCGCCGTGGCGCGCCGCTATTCCACGGAGCATCACGAACTTGTCGTCAGGCCGGAGCACTTGCGGGACGAACTGCCTCGCCTGGTGGCGTTCCGTGATGAACCCATCGCCGAACCCACGGACGTGGCGCTCTACTTGATTTCGCGATTGGCCGCGCAAAGCGTCAAGGTGGTGCTGGCGGGTGAAGGGGGTGACGAGTTGTTTGCCGGTTACCCCAAGTATTCTGCCGACCGGCTGGCTGGCCTGGTGTCGGCGCTGCCGCAGGAAGTCACTCGCACCCTCATTCGCTGGCTGCCGTATCGTCAGCGCCGGATGAAAACCGCGCTTGAGGCGCTCTCCATTCGCGATGAGGCGGAGCGTTCTGTGACGTGGTTTGCCTCCTTCTCGCGCGAGGAGCGGGAAAATCTTTTCGCCCCCGAATTTCTTGCGCAAGTTGACCCTTCGCATCCCGCCCGGGTTTTTGGCGCCTACCTCGAAAAGGTCCGCGATCGCTCGCCCCTCAAGCGCATGCTTTACGCCGATCTGAAGGTGTGGCTTCCGGATAACCTGCTTTTGCGCGGTGACCAGATGACCATGGCGGCGTCTATTGAGGAGCGTGGACCCTTCCTCGATCACCGCCTGGTGGAGATGGCGGCGCGGCTCCCCACCCGCCTGCTGACTCAGGGCTTTCGAACCAAGGCGTTGCTGAAGGACGCGTTACGCCCGTACGTACCCAAGGAAGCGCTCTTTCGCCGCAAGGTCGGATTCCGCGTCCCCGTAGGTGAATGGTTCAAAAATCCCTTGCGTTCCATGGTTCGAGACTTGCTCCTTTCCCCCCAGGCCATGACGCGCGATTATTTCAACGGCCGCAGCATGGATAAGTTTGTTCGCGAACACCTCGACGGCGTCCGTGACCGCCAGAAGCAACTATGGGCGTTGGTGAATTTCGAATTATGGTTCCGGCATGCGCAATGAACACCCGGCCGTCTGCATCATCGTCGAAAACTTGCCCGTCCCCATCGACCGCCGGGTTTGGCAGGAAGCACGCACACTGCGCGACGCCGGGTATCGCGTATCTATCATCTGCCCGAAAGGCTCTGGATTCCCAAAGAGCCGCGAAACCCTGGAAGGGATTGAAATCTACCGGCACTGGCTCTGGGAGGCCTCCGGTCCGCTCGGTTATCTCCTCGAGTATTCCTGGGCGCTCGCGGCCCAATTCCTCCTCTCTCTGAGGGTATACGCGCAAACCCGATTCCGCATTCTCCAGGCGTGCAATCCGCCCGACACGATTTTCCTCATCGGACTCTTCTTCAGGCTCTTCGGCGTGCGATTCATCTTCGATCACCATGACTTGAATCCCGAGCTCTACGAAGCAAAGTTCCAGCGGCGCGATATCGGATACAAGCTGGTGTGCTGGGCTGAACGCATGACTTTCCGAAGCGCGGACGTCTCCATTGCCACCAACGAGTCCTACCGGGAAATAGCGATGGTTCGCGGAGGCATGACTCGCGCGCGCACTTTCGTGGTGCGGAGCTGCCCGGACCTGACCAAAATCCGTATCCCCCCCCCGCAATCCGAACTCAAGGAAGGCCGCCGCCATCTGGTCGTGTATCTGGGCGTTATGGGTTATCAGGATGGACTGGATTTATTGCTGGAGTCGATTGCCTTCCTCAGCAAGATTCGAAATTGCCAGGACACGCTCTTTGTCCTGATCGGCTCAGGCCCGGAACTTCCGCGCCTTAGAGTGCTGGCCAGCCGGAAGGGACTCGACGCCCTGGTGAAATTTACGGGCAGACTACCCGACGAGGATGTTGCTGCCTACTTTTCGACCGCGGCGTTCGGCGTGGCCCCCGACCGGTTTACACCCATGAACGACAAGTCAACGATGAACAAGATTCTCGAGTACATGGCCTTTGGTCTGCCCGTTGTACTTTACGATCTTACCGAAGGCCGCCGTTCGGCGGGCGACGCTGCCCTCTATGCGCGGAATGATGACCCGGAAGACTTCGCCCAAAAGATGCTGGCCTTACTGGAATCGGAGAGCTTGCGCACGGAGCTGGGGGCGCGGGGGCGCCAACGCATTGAAGAAAAGTTGAACTGGGATAACGAAAAACGGGCCATACTTGAGGCTTACGCGGCGGCGCTCAGGGATTAGCTCGCGCCGCGCCCCACCAGAACGATGGGAATGGTCTTCAGAATAATCTTCCAATCGAGCAGCATTGACCAATGGTCGATGTATTCCAGATCCAGCTCCATCCAGCGCCGGAAGCTGAGCTTGCTGCGCCCTTCCAGCGCCCACAGGCAGGTCAGCCCGGGTTGCATGCGCAGCCGGCGCCGCTGCCAGCGCTCATATTTTTCCACTTCCTCGGGAAGGGGTGGCCGCGGACCCACAAATGACATATCACCTTTAATAATATTGACGAGTTGGGGAAGTTCATCCAGGCTGAACTTCCGCATGAAGCGTCCGATGGGCGTGCAGCGTGGATCATTCCGGATCTTGAAGACCGGGCCGTCCACTTCGTTCAGGGCCTCGAGTTCCTCGCGCAGAAGGTCGGCGTCCGCACGCATCGATCGAAACTTGTAGAGCGTAAATTTTCGCCCGCCCAGCCCACAACGGATTTGGGAAAAGAGGATGGGCCCGGGTGAGGTGAGTTTGACCAGCACCGCCAGAATCAGAAACAGGGGCGAAAGCGCCACCACCGCGATGAGCGCCATGAGGAAGTCAATTACGCGTTTAAGCACGAGGGACTCGTCTTCGGGGGTGCCGGAAAACGTCAGCAGGGGCTTTGAGCCCAGGCGTTCGAGATAAACCTTGGAGATTTGGGGGAGGAAATTAAGCAGGACGCGCGTCTTCACCCCCTCCTCTTCGCAGACGAGAAAGGCGTCATGAAGCTTTTCCAGGTCCTCACGGCCGACCGCAAAAATCACCTCGTCGATAACATGGCGGTGTAATAACTCCGGCAGGTCCGGAAGTGTGACCACGGGATAGGACCGGGTGAGGCCGTCGGGCAGCGCCTCGGCGGGTCCAGGCTGGACGCGCACGAAACCGAATATGCGCATCCCCCGAGTTTCATTTGCTTCCAGCGTTCGGGCAATCTCCGCCAACTCCGCTCCCTCACCCACCAGCAGGAAATTGCGAAAACCTACGACGCCCCGTCGCAAGGCCGCGGCATAGCGCCATGCAACCAGGCGGAAGATGATCATGAGCAGGAGATCCATCAACGCATAAATTCCCAACAGCAGGCGGCTGATGAAATCCAATTTGAGCGCAAAGGTCAACGCAAAGAGAAGGACGGTGGAGACCATGCCGATCTTAAGAGGGTCTGTAAAAACACGGCGCAAATCCTCCTCCCGAACTTCCCGGTAAATTCCTGCCGCCACTCCAACTCCCACCCATAAGACGACGGTTAAAGGAATAATCCAGGGGTAATTCGACAGCGGATAAAGGGGGCGGGCGCCGGTAAGGTGGGAGCGAATTTCGTGCGCCAACCCGAAACTCGCCACGGCCAAAAGGGCATCGCCGAAAAGGAAAATGCTGCCGATCAACCGGTTGTGGCGCGCAAACATAAATCTGCCCCTCGGGGCATGTAAACCGGAACTATCTTACCAGAAACTCGCGCTGATTCGCCCGGAGGCGACGCGCCGGTAGGGGGCCAATTTGTCTCTTGACAAAACGAGCCGAAGGCTATAGGCTAGAACTGCGATGGAAGTCCGGCGCAACGCGGCACCCAGGAAAACCTCCCCAAACCCCCAAAACGCTCTCGAATTTACCCCACACAAAAAGATGTTAAAAATGAAGATTGCTCTGGATGAGATGTTGAAAACAAAGGGGCAAAAAAAGTGCTCTGGATGAGTTGATGAAAATAAAGGAGATATCGAGTTTTCTGGATTAGTATATGACGGATAAGGAGTTAGCGCCGATTTTCATCCTCCCCTACAGCGTCCATGAGCGCTTAAAGGGGGATGCAGCAGTTCATTTGATGGTATGGCGGCGAGTTTGCCCGCCCGCCGACGGACCCGAGGGCGGCGTCCCAATAAGCTCGGGGCAGGTCCCAATGCCTCTCCATCCAATTGACCCACCACCAAGGCGCCGGCCCCGCGTCGGCCGGAACATGCGGTTTCGTTATGGTACACTCGCCCTGGGCCGGGGTTTCCACGTTTACTTCATTCTGTCGCGGGAAATTTGCTGATGCTTTGGGCCGCGAAAATCTCTCTTCTCGCTGGTGCATTGCTGGTATTGCAGAGCGCCTGGGCGTTCATCGATGGCATTCGATTTCTCAAATTGATCCGGCGGACGAAGAATAGCCCGCGGGGAAACTATGCGCCGCGCGCTGCCGTGGTGATTCCCTGCAAGGGCGCGCAGGCGGGGTTTGACGCCAATGTTGAGGCGTTCTTAAATCAAGATTACCCGGATTATCAAGTGGTCTTCATTGTCGCCACCCCGAACGACGATGCTTATCAAACTCTGTTCTCACAAGTGGAGGGACAGGGGGCGCACGGAGCAAGCCACCGGCCTCAAACACTGCTTGTGGTGGCGGGCGTCGCGGACGGGCGGGGAGAAAAGGTCAACAATTTGCTGCGGGGAATCGAGGCCGTAGATCAGGCTGCCCAGGTGTTGGTTTTTGCGGATATCGACGCCACTCCTTCCCCGGATTGGCTGCGCTCGCTGGTCGAGCCACTCGCCAATCCTCAAATCACCGTCAGCACCGGCTTCCGATGGTACCTGCCCGGAAAAGGCTTTGTCTCGCGGCTGCGCGCGGCGTGGGACACCTCGATTGCCACCATGATGGGCGATCATGATCACAATTTCGCATGGGGTGGTTCGATGGCCATCCGCGCTGCCGATTTTCGCAAGCTGCGGATTGCTGAACAGTATTGGGCCAATACGGTGAGCGACGATTACGCGCTCACGCGCGCGGTTCGGGAGGCGGGTGGAAAAATAGCCTTTGCGCCCCGATGCCTGGTCGCATCCCGGGAGGAATCGGACCTGCTGGAATTTCTCCGCTGGTCGACCCGCCAGATCATCATCACGCGGGTTTACGCCGCACATTTATGGGTTTTGGGCCTTGCCGCCTACCTCTTCTACTGTGGAACTCTCGCGCTGGGGTTAATCGTGCTGGCGCTGCCCGGTGTTCCGGCATCACAACGTGTTGCCGTGATCGCCGCCTTGTCAGTGGTTCTCCTACTCGGGGCGTGCAAAGGGTACATTCGCTCTCTCGTCGCGCGGGAACTCTTTGCCGCAGAAATCAGCCGCCTTTCCTGCTACTGGCAAATGTCGCCGCTGGTTCCCTGGATCATGCTGGGGAATTTTGTGGTGGCGGGGTCCACGCGCCGAATCGTGTGGCGGGGGACTGAATACGATCTGATTTCCCGGGATGAGGTCCGCGTGGTGGGGCGGTCCGGCGGTTGAAAACGCCGCCTTCTAGCGCCTGCCGCGGGGAGGCCGGGTGGCGTGCCGCGTGATATACCGCGCAGGAGTGGCGGCGCGTTTATTCTTGCGGGGCTCGGCGGGCGTTTCGGGCTCGGGGGAATCATCCACCGGTTCCGGGGCGGGGCTCGCGGGCGCAACCTTGGCGAGAACCTGTTCCATCAATACCGCGCGTGGCCCGGACTTCTTCTTGGGCGGGACCTCGGCGTTCTTGTAGGGATGTTCGCTATGGCAGGTCTGGCAGACGACCTTCACCACGGTGCTCCCCACCATGCTCGCCACGGCATGATTCAGCAGCAGCTTACAGCGCGGACAATAGTCGTCGATTTCATCACCCAGGCGTAACAACAAAGCGGTCATGGGCGGCCCCCAGCAGGTGCTTACCTTTTCCCGATTGCAACGCAAGCGCCGCCATTATAGCGCGAGCGCCGCAAAAACAAAACCTTCTGTCGCCACATCTGGCCGTGATTTGACACCCCCTGCAAATGCGGCTATTCTGAACTCTAGCCTTCGGGTGCAGGGGCGTTTCAGTATCACCGGGTGGATACGGAGTTACAACCTCGAAATGACCGCGGCATGAAGCTCCCCCTTGCGGGTAAATGGAACTCATTCGGGATGAACTCCATATTAACTATCTTAGACAGGACGGCACGCCAGGCGCTTCGCCAGGTTGCGGTGCCCCTTCTTCAGGCGCCGGAAGAAGCTTTGATGGGCGGGCAGGCGGTCATCGAAGGTGTGATGATGCGCTCGCCGCACTCCTATGCCGTGGCGGTGCGGCAGCCCGGTGGCTCGCTGGTGGTCAAGCAGGCTTACCTGGACCGGCCTTCGGAAAGACACCCTTGGCTGAAGTACCCCATTTTGCGCGGATTGGGGGTGCTGGGACAAGCTCTCGTGCTGGGAATGCGCGCGCTTCGCTACTCCGCCGAACAGGCGATCGAGGAACCTGAAACGGGTGGTTCCCATAACGCAAAACCCAAGCAACCCTCCGAGCTGAGCGGCTGGATGCTGGCGGCCAACGTCGCTTTCTCCCTGGTTTTTTTCATCGTTCTTTACAAGCTTGTGCCGCTCTATCTGGCCACGGTGGTAACCCATCGGTACCCGCGAACGGACAATAACCTGGCGTTCAATTTACTGGACGGAACAATTCGCATTGTCCTGTTCCTGGGCTTTCTGATCCTGATTGCGCAGTGGAAGGAAATCCAGCGGGTTTTTGAGTATCACGGCGCGGAGCACAAAGTGGTGTGGGCTTTTGAAAAACGCGGCCCCATTGACGTCGTTACGGCGCGCGCCTGCACGCGTTTTCATCCCCGTTGCGGCACCAGTTTTCTTCTGGTGGTGATGGGCATTGCCATGGTGGTCTACATGTTTCTGCCATTTCACACGTTTTGGCTGCGCTTCCTGGGGCGAATTGTTCTGCTGCCCGTGATCGCCGGGCTGTCCTATGAGTTTATCCGCTTTGCCGCGAAGTCGAAGGGCAGGCTGTGGAAGTGGGCATCGCAGCCCGGCCTCTGGTTGCAGCGCGTTACCACTCGCGAGCCTGACGACAGCCAACTGGAAACCGCGATCATGGCCTTGCAAACGGCCATGACACTGGAACAGAATCGCGGCGGCGAACTGATTGTGGCGTGATGGAAACCGATGCACTACCTGGACAAGCTTGCAGAAATCGAAGCGAAGTATAACGGGCTGACGGAGCAACTCGGCAAGCCCGAGGTGTTGGCGGACAATGCCTTCTACCAGAAGACCGCCAAGGCGCGCGCGGCGCTTACCGAGATTGTGGAGAAGTTTCAAGAATGGAAGGGGATCAGTAAGGCGGTAAAGGATACGAAAGCCCTGGTGGATGAGTCTTCCTCCGATCCGGAAATGAAGGCGATGGCGCACGAGGAACTCATGGAACTCGAGAAACGCCAGGAAAAGGTGGAACAGGAACTGAACATCCTGCTCCTTCCCCGTGATCCCAACGACGAAAAGAACGTGGTGCTGGAAATTCGCGCCGGCACGGGGGGCGATGAAGCGTCGCTGTTTGCCCAGGATATCTTCCGCATGTATACGCGCTACGCGGAGTCGCAGCGCTGGCGCGTGGAAGTGCTCTCCACGAGTTTGTCGGCGGTGGGCGGGCTTAAGGAAGTCATTGCCCTGGTGGAAGGCCAGAAGGTTTACAGCAAACTCAAATATGAAAGCGGCGTCCACCGCGTGCAGCGCGTTCCGGAAACCGAGCAGCAGGGACGTATTCACACCTCGGCGATTACCGTGGCGGTGCTGCCGGAAGCGGATGAAGTGGAAATCCAGATCGACCCCAAGGACCTGCGCATTGACACGTTTTGCTCCTCGGGGCCAGGCGGGCAGTCGGTGAATACCACCTATTCCGCCGTGCGCATCACGCATATTCCGACGGGAACGATCGTCTCCTGCCAGGACGAGAAATCGCAGATCAAGAACCGCGCCAAGGCCTTGCGGGTCCTGCGTTCGAGGCTGTACGAACAGGAATTGCAGAACCAGCAGCAGCAGATTATCGAGGAGCGCCGCTCCATGATCGGCTCAGGCGACCGCGCCGAGAAGATCCGGACATACAACTATCCGCAGAATCGAGTGACGGACCATCGCATTGGACTTACCCTGCATCAACTGGATCGGATCATGGAGGGTAAGATGGGCGATATCGTCGAGGCCCTCATTGCCTACTACCAGGCAGAGAAATTAAAGCAACCTCCCCCGCGGGAACGAAGTGAGGACGACGCTCCCTCCGCGCTTGCCGGATAAATATTATTGACGATTTTCGATTGCCGATTGATCCAAAGGTAGCCCTCAGTCATCAGTCTTCAGGGAAGGTCTTTACTGAGCACTTATGACTGAGAACTGACAACTTCCAATCGTCAATCGAAAATCGGCAATCCCCAATGCCTCCCCTCCGCGCCACACTTCGGCAAGGACTCCAGACCCTTCAGGCCCATCAGGTACCTTCCGCGCAACTCGCCGCCGAGTTGTTGCTGATGCACGCATTGGGGTGCGACCGCGCCTATCTTCACACCCACGCGGATGAGGAGGTGCCGCCACCTGACCTCCAGCACTACTCCCAACTGATCGCGGAACGGACCACGGGCAAACCCACCCAATACATCACCGGCCATCAGGAATTTTGGGGGCTGGATTTTGAGGTGACCCCCGCGGTGCTGATTCCGCGCCCGGAGACGGAGCACCTCGTGGAATGCGTGCTGGAACTTGTGCGCAGGCAGGGTTGGAGCCATGACGCATCTTTGCGAATCGTCAACGTGGGCACAGGGTCAGGCTGCATCGCGCTGGCCCTGGCTTCGGAATTCCCTCATGCGATTCTGTTCGGCGTGGATATTTCAAATCCTGCCCTGGCCGTGGCCGCACGCAACGCCATGCGCTTGGCGATGCCGGAGCGCGTCAGTCTTCTGGAAGGTGATTTACTGAAGCCGTTGCTGGAGCCTGACTTGGCGGGAACATTTGATTTCGTTCTCTCCAATCCACCCTACGTCGGCAGGCGCGAAGTTGAAAAGGTCCAGCGCGAAGTGCGCGACTTCGAACCGCGCCTCGCCTGGGGTGGCGATCTCGAACGCGGCGAGGAAGTCTATGAGCGCCTGTTTCCGCAAGCCCTCCAGGTTCTGAAGCCCGGCGGGCACGTGGTGGTGGAGATCGGTTACAACATGTGCGAGCGAGTGCTGGCGTTGCTGGGTGAGGAATGGCAGGATATTGAGGCGATGCCCGACCTCGCGGGAATTCCCCGAGTGGTGAGCGCGAGGAAACGTTCCGAAGGCTAAAGTGTAAAGGTTAAAGGATAAAACTACATCGCCTCATCACTTCGCGCCACATCCTTTAGCCTTTGTCCTTTAACCTTATGCCTGCTATGCTCCGCCAGATTCTGCACGTTGACATGGACGCCTTTTTTGTTTCGGTGGAGGAACTCGAGGATCCTTCGCTCAAAGGAAAAGCCGTCATTGTGGGCGCGGATCCCGATGGGCGGGGAGTGGTGGCGGCGGCGAGTTATGAGGCGCGCAAATTCGGCGTGCATTCGGCCATGCCCATTGGCACGGCGAAGAGGCTTTGCCCGCACGCTATATTTCTGCGCGGCCAGCATCGTAAATACGGTGAGTATTCGCGCCAGATCCACCGGATCTTTGAGGAATTCACCCCGGTCGTCGAGATGGTATCGATCGACGAGGCTTACCTTGACCTGACGGGCTGCGAGCGGTTGCACGGCTCGGCGTTTCGCGGGGCTGACCGGCTGATCCGCACCATCAAGGAGCGAACCGGCCTGAATTGCTCGATTGGCCTGTCAACCTCCCACCTGGTTTCCAAAATCGCCTCTGACCAGGCAAAGCCTCACGGGCTCCTCTCCATTCTGCCGGGCTTTGAGGCGAGATTTCTCGGGCCGCTGCCCATTCGCCGCATGCCGGGAATCGGCAAGGTGACGGAGCCCGAGCTGCGCTCGCTGGGCATCGTGACCATCGCGGATATCCAGCAAATGGGGCGCGAGAAGGTGCGCGCGCGGTTCGGAAAATTCGGCGAGTGGCTTTACACCAAGTCCTGCGGACTGGATATTGAAGCCTATCAGTACGAAGAGGAGCCCAGGTCGATCAGCCATGAGTCCACTTTCGACACGGATATCAACGACCGGGAGGAAATCGAGCGCACGCTCTCATATCTCGCGCAACTGGTGGCGCGGCGCCTGCGCGACCATGGCCTTTTTGCGCGCACCGTGGGGCTGAAAGTGCGCTTTGCCCCATTCAAAACGCTGACGCGGGATGTGACGCTCGATGAGCCCACCAATCTTGATTCCGTCATCTTCGCGAGCGTGCTGCGGCTGCTGGCGAGCGCCTGGGACGGCAAGCAGAAGATTCGATTGGTGGGAGCACGAACGTCAAACCTTGAGCGTGGCGTGTTCCAGCGCAGCCTGATGGACGCCGTGCAACACGAAAAGCTGGATAAAGTGCTCCAGGCGGCCGACAAGGTCCGGGAGAAGTTCGGATTTGATGCGGTGCAGTTGGCGCGCTCGGTGGAATCGGGCCGGCCGGCGAAGCCCCGCAAACGCCGCGAATTCCTGGGGCGGGAGTAGCCGGCGCCGAGCCGAATTTGTGACAAATCTAAGATTGTATTTTAGATTTGTCAATTAATGATTGTCTAGCTATAAAGCCTACTGATGGGGCGATGGCCCTTTCGCGGGAAACCCAAGAGGGCAGAGAAGGGTTGACAAATCTAAAATTGAAGTTTAGATTTGTCAAATGCACTATGTCCAGAGGAGCCTGGGAGGCGTGGTTCTCCAGGCGGCACGCCATTTCCCTGCTGTTGTCCTGACCGGCCCCCGCCGCGCGGGGAAGACTACTCTCCTGCGCCATCTGCTCCCGCGTGCCCGCTATGTCTTGCTGGAGGACCCTGACATCCAGGCCCGCGTGCGCAACGATCCGCGGGCCTTCCTTGACGAACTACCCCCGCCGGTGGTGTTTGACGAAATTCAAAACACGCCGGAGCTGCTGAATTATGTGCGCACACGGATTGATCAAAGGCCAGCGCAAAGGGGCCATTGGTTTTTCACCGGCTCCCAGGAAGCTCCCTTAATGCAAGGGATCACCGAATCCATGGCCGGGCGCGCCGCCGTCCTGCAACTCCTGCCCTTCAGCTTGGAAGAAACTCCGAAGGTGAGTTTGTTGACAGGCGGGTTCCCGGAGGTCCTGGCCCATATCGAGGGGCGCAGTCTCTGGTACAATTCCTATCTGCAAACATATCTCGAGCGGGACGTCCGATTGATCACGAACGTCCGCGACGTGGTAACTTTTCGCCGGTTTCTGTCGCTGCTGGCCAGCCGGCACGGCCAGATCCTGAACAAGACCGACCTTGCCGCGCCGCTGGGGGTTTCCGTTCCGACCATCGGCGTTTGGCTGAACGTCCTGGAGATGACCGGCCAGATCATCCTGGTGGCGCCCTATTTTGAGAACTTCGGCAAGCGGCTCATCAAATCTCCCAAGGTCTATTGGGGGGATTCGGGCCTTGCATGCCACCTGTTGGGAATCACCTCGCAGGCGGAACTGGAGCGATCGCCTTTCCTGGGCGCGATCTTCGAAGGCTTCGTTGCGGCCGAAATACTCAAGCATCAAACGAATCTTGGCGGCCGCAAGGAGCTGTATTACTTTCGAGACCGGCAAGGTTTGGAGGTCGATTTCCTTGTTCCCCATGGCAATCGGGAAGTCTGGTTGGTGGAGGCGAAAGCCACGCAGACGGTGCGGCCCGCCATGGCAGGCCCGCTCTTGTCGCTCGGTCGCTCCCTGCCGAAGCCCGGAGGCCGGCTGATCCTCGTCCATCGTAAATCGCGCTCGACGGTCATCACATCGGCACTTGCACCGGGGGTGCAAGCACTTGATGTCGAGCAATTTGTTGCGGCGCTTCGTAAAGGTGCGGGCGACCGTCTTGAAACTTCCGGTGAGGCCATAGCGAGCACCTTTGGTAAGAATCCGATTTCAGGGAAGGTAGACCATGAAAACCGCCTATCTCGACATTGAAACCAGCTACGACGGAACGTTTACCGATCAGCGGCTTTTCAAGGACTACAAGCATCATCGGATTACGGTAATTGGGGTAAGAATTCTGGACGGGGAGAGCGACGCATTCATCCAGTTGGTGGGGAGCGATGTGACGCGGGCCAACTTGATGTTGGTGCTGCAAAGGGGTGGAGCGGCTGGTGACCTACAACGGCCGGTCGATTCCCGACAAGGTGAAGGGATATGTGGGTTTTGACTTTCCGGTGATTGCCGCGCAACTGGGAGTAGTGCTTGACCAGGAGTTCGCGCACGTTGACCTGTGCCCGGAATGCTGGAGGAGAGGCCTTTGGGGCGGGCTGAAGGTGGTGGAGCAGAGCCTGGGGCTGAAGCGAAAGCTGCCGGGCAAAGACGGCAAATGGGCCGACGAGATGTGGAAGAAGTACGAATCGACCCGCGACGAGACCCTGAAGAAATGAAGTGCTCGCCTACAACCGGGAAGACGTCATGATGTTGCGGTGCGTCGAAGAGGCGCTTGAGAAAAGATAGCCGCGATCAACGGAGAAGATCCGAATAATTCCTGCTTGCATTCGCACCCGCGCGCGGATAAAACTAAATCCGATCATCATGCCGAATCCCCGCGACAATGCCGAACTCTGCTGCACGGACTCGTTTGAATCCATGGCCTGGCGCCAGGGGCACCGGTACGTTGCGGGCTGTGACGAGGCCGGGCGCGGAGCGTTGCTGGGGCCGCTTTATGCCGCGGCGGTCATCCTTGATCCCGCGATCTCGGTCCCGGGCATTGATGATTCCAAGAAGCTCACCGCGCACCGCCGCGAATGGTTGGCGGAGGAAATCCGTTCCAAAGCTGTGGCCTGGCAGGTAGTGGCCGTTACCGCGGAGGAAGTGGACGCGGTAAATGTATATCAGGCCTCGCGGCAGGGTATGCTGCGGGCGCTCAAGGCTCTTGACCCCGCGCCCGGTTTCATCCTCACTGACGCTATGCCACTCGGCGAACCGAGCGGGGATTTTTGCATCCCTCACCGCGCCATCATTCACGGCGACGCGCTTTCGATTTCCATTGCCGCCGCTTCGATTCTGGCCAAAGTGGCGCGTGACAAGCACCTGGCCAAGCTTGACGCGGTATTTCCACAATACGGCCTTGCGAAGAACAAGGGCTACGGCACGCAAGATCATCTGAACGCCCTTGCCCGTTTCGGTCCCTGCCCCGAGCACCGCAAAACCTATCAACCGGTGAAGGACTGCCTGCTGCCGCTGTTTCCCCTGGTGGCTCCGGCCTAACTCCGCACGATTCATAGGTGGCGCCGGTCCACTTGACTATGGCATTATTTCTGCTCGCAGGCAGGTCAAACTCTCATCAAAACCTCGGGTTGCAATAATTTTCCCTGAAGGTAAGGTGACCCATGATACTGCACGAAAGGCGGAAACGGCCGGAACCGTGGCAGGCGCAGCGCGCCGCAGTACGATATTCCTGGCTGGTTCCACTGCTCGCGGTCGAATGGGTATTCGATTGGGTCGCCTTCGTGTTAAGCCGCTGGTCGTTCCTGGAGGTTCTCGAATACCTGGGCAGCTTTTCGATATTGATCGCCGTAATCTTCTATTTCAGCGAGTCGGGTGACCGTTTGAAGCAAAAACATTACCAGGCCTGGCAGGTCATCAACACCGCACAGGGCAAGGGCGGCAGTGGCGGCCGGATCGAAGCTCTTCAGGAACTGGACGGGGATGGCGTCCCTCTGGTGGGAGTCGACGTTTCCGGCGCCTTTCTGCAAGGGATTCGGTTGCCCAGGGCACGCCTGATTCGCGCCAACCTTAATGCGGTGGACGCTCGCAATAGTGACTTTCGGGCCGCAGATTTGATGGGCGCAAATCTGCATTCCGGGAACTTTCGTGAGAGCAACTTGAGCAGCGCTAATTTGGAGGACGCAGACTTGGGCGAAGCCGATCTGTGCTCAGCAAACCTGAGCGGGGCCAATCTCGATGGGGTGACATTGGATGGAGCGGAGTTGGGGAACACCGATCTCGGCAAGTTGAAATGGCAAAAGATCACGAGTCTAAAGGGTGCGAATATCCGGCAAGTCCGCAACGCTCCCCAGGGTTTTATCCCGTGGGCGATGCAGCATGGCGCGGTAACGACGGAGTCGGATTCGGATTGCCCGTAGCGCCACCATCCTGCCGTCCGAAGCACCGGCCGGGGGGTGTCCTGCAAAGTCAACGGCTATTTGTCGATGATGATGTGTGGCACCATGGCGAGTACGGCCGCACGATTGGAAGCCGCGGCGAGAATTAGCTTCGTTGTTTGGTCGGTTTCTTCCCGATGTTTCCTGGCCAGTTCAGGAGGTTCCTGTGCCCACCCCTGCTCAAATTGGTCCCGCATCCACTGAACATCCAGCCTGATTTTCTGCGGTTCGCCGGCATCTCGAGTAAGGCGCTCCCGCATCTCCTGCATCAAAGCGGCCTCAGCGCTATTCGCTTCAGGTTGATTCTCGGGTTGTTGATCGGTGGAAACGTTTGTGGCCTGGGGGGCTGCCATGGGGCTCGATGTGGGGAAATTCAAGAATCCCCCGGTCAACGGCATGCGATTAGAGGCGGCAGCGGCCGGAAGATTTCCGCTGGGGACTTTGATGGGTGGCTTGCTGCCACGGGTGATTTGTAAGTATTCCCGTACAGGTTGCTTGACCCAAACACCTACACCCAGAAGAAGCGGGGCCGCTAGTAGGAACACGATGATGTAAGTCGTGGCTTCAAAAAATTTCCCCTTCCCTCGCAGGATTTTCGACCGGTGCAAAGCCAGAAGTATGGAGACCGCGCAGATCAGGAGGGCCGGGGTGAATAGAATTACGCCCACGATTCCTCCGATTATCGAAAAGACCGCCAGGGACCAGGGGTGTTCAACGAAATCGAGCAACCTATGCCCTTCGCGCGGACGAGGCGAGGGAGAAGGTTGCGATTTGGCGCGCGGGTCAGGTATTCCTTGGGATTGCTGGGCGAGGCGCTGCTTCCTGGCCCTTTGCTTCCGTGTTGACATAGCGAGATTGTTACTCCTGACGCTGGTTTCTTCAAGCACATTCTTGCTCCAATCGGACTCGCTCCCATTAGAGGAAGTGAGCGGGTGAGTCGCGCGGGACGATGGCCGTCAACGTGCTAGCCTAATTTATGGAGAACCCGGCATGGTGAATTCACCCACCAGAAAAACGCAAGCCAAATCCGCGCCCGAAAATGCGGGTCGTCGTTGCCCGTTTCCCGTCGCCGACAGCAGACAAGAAGTCGGGTTGGGAGGACAGACAAAAAAAGATGTTAATTTATGACATTCAAAGCCGGAATATATATGAACACAATAGAAATACTGTCATTATGTCCGACGAAAAGTCGGACATTTACGTCTATCCGACCTGCAATTTGCAGAAATCCTCGGAATTTGATGGGCAATTTTTCCCGAACAGTGCCTTCGGGACGGATTTCTTGCGCAGATCTGGGGCGATTGGTGGATAAGGGCTCATAATCTCGACCTGGTCATTCCCATGCACCGAAGAAGTGCGCAGAGCCATTCGTCCCGGAGCCGAAGGCCCTTTTGTTGCCCACTCATGCCCCGTATTCCCGAGTCCCGAGTCCCGAGTCCGATGCTATACTGCCTACCTGCAGAAACGCAGAAATCGTTGAGGACCCCATGGCTTCCATATTGATCAAGGGCGGTCGCGTTCTGTCGCCCGAAGACAATCTCGACGGTGTTTTGGACGTTCGAATTGAAGACGGGATGATTCGCGAGATCGGCCCGAACCTTCGGGGCGGCGCGGATGAAACCCTCGAGGCGCGGGGGAGTGTGGTGGCGCCGGGTTTCTTGGATATCCATGTGCATTTTCGGGAGCCTGGGGGCGACGCGTCGGAAACTCTTCAAACCGGCCTGGCAGCGGCGGTGGCCGGAGGCTTTACGGCGGTCGCCACCATGCCCAACACCAAGCCTGTCATCGATCAGCCCGAATTGGTGGCCGCGCAAATCGAGAAGGCGCGACGCCTGGGCCTGGCGCGAGTGTTTCCGGTGGCGGCCGTGTCCATGGCGAGTCAGGGAGAATCGCTCACCGACTTTCCGGCGCTGGTGGCGGCGGGCGCGGTGGCCTTCTCCGACGATGGGCGCCCAGTGAAAACGGCGGGCCTGCTGCGGCGGGCACTGGAGCGCACCCGCGACCTGGGTGTGCCCATCAGCGAGCACTGCGAGGACTCGAGCCTGAGCGCGAATGGCGTAATCAACGAGGGTCCTGTGGCCGAAAAGCTGGGGGTGCGTGGGATTCCCAACGCGTCAGAGGACGTCTCGGTAGCGCGCGGCCTGGTGGTGGCCGAGGCCACAGGCGGGCATTTTCATGTCGCGCATCTTTCCACCGCGGGCGCTCTCGATATGGTGCGGCAAGCCAAGCGTCGAGGCCTGCGCGTCACCTGCGAAGTCACCCCTCACCACTTCACGCTCACGGACGAAGCCGTGCTCTCCCACGGTACGAATGCCAAGATGAACCCACCGTTGCGCAGCGCCGCGGATGTGGAGGCGATCCGCGCCGGCATTGCTGACGGCACCGTCGATGCCATTGCCACAGACCACGCTCCGCACGCGCCGGATTTGAAGTCGAAGCCCCTCGACGGGGGCGCCCCCTTCGGCGTCATCGGGCTGGAGACCGCGGTGGGCCTGGCGCTCAGCGAACTTGTGCACACGGGTTTGATCTCCCTCTGGCACATGGTTTCACTCTTCAGCTCGAACCCTGCTCGCATAATCCACCAACCGCTTGGCCGCATGCGCATCGGTGGACCTGCCGACATTACCCTTTTCGATCCGGACCTTGTCTGGATTTACCACGCCGCCGAAGGCCGCTCGAAGAGCCGCAACACTCCCTTCGACGGCCGCACTTTCCGTGGCGCGGTCACGGCCACTCTCGTCGCGGGGAACATCGTGTATCGTCGAGCCTCGGGCTAACATGGAGGGAATTCGGTGCGGCCAACTCGGCGATTTTTGAAGGCGGCAGGAACGCGGTGAGTCTCGGTACCCAAAGCCCCAGTTTGGCCCAGGAGCGTTACGGTGCCGAAAGTTGGCCAAAGGATTTTGATCAATGTCATCCATTAAATTGCCAAATACCTTAATTACGAGCAACTTGCGAATGCCATTCGCTGGACAATTTGTGCCGTACAACTCGTTAAATCTACCGTTCAGCACAAACTTCTTAACCTTAACTCCCCCAACACGTATCATTTGCACGCAAAGCTAGGGTGCCTTCACTTTCGGGCTTTTTGACTCAGACGGCCCGCGACGCATCCCAAGCATGGGCACGGCCACTTCGAATCGAGCGTTTTCCGGCGGGGCAGGGAGCAGGCGAGGCAGTCGGGCCTCCACCGACATTAACCCGCTAGGATTCGAGGGAAGCAGCCAGGGGATTCCACCAAGCTAAATTCCCAAGGGTCGCAGAGAAGACCCAGGCGGCTCCGGCCGGAGCGAAGGTTCGTCATCTTTAAGGGGAGAGGATAATTCAATATGCCGAGAATCAGAGGTCAGCGGCTTTGGAAGTACGTCGATCAGGCCGTTTGTTCAACGGCGACGGCGGTTTTTGACACCGTGCAGTTCTTCAACAGGTATCGCCCGGGGAAGACCTTCATTCCCAAATGGTCTGACAAGCCGCTCTTGAAATCCTGGCAGAAGACCAAGCCCCAACTGGGCTGGCCCCGCCAGACCGACTCGCTCTGCCCCGAATGTGTGAAGGAAGCGCGCACCAAGATCATCAATGGCGATGAGAACTGGCAGTCGCTGCTGACCGAGAAGACCGGCGAGGTGAAGGCCAACATCATCGAGCGCAACGGCGAAGTCTGGATGGTGAAGGACTGCCCCAAGCACGGCCACATTGAAGACATGATGGCCGCCGACTCGAAGTTCCTAAGCTGGATTGAGCAGAACTTCCCGGGCCGCGACATTCGCGCCCACAATGACGAGGGCCTGCACAATCACGGCTCGAGTTCCATCAAGCACGGCCGCGGGTCGGTGCTGACGGTGGATCTCACGAACCGCTGCAACATGATGTGCGACCCCTGTTTCATGGACGCCAATCAGGTGGGCTTCGTGCACGAGCTGACCTGGGAAGACGTCAAGGAGATTCTCGACAACGCCGTCAAGATCAAGCCGCGCCGCCAGATGTCGGTGCAATTCTCCGGCGGCGAGCCCACCATGTCGCCCTACTTCTTTGACGCCATTCGTTACGCGCGCAAGCTGGGCTACAACAGCGTGCAGGCGGCGACCAACGGCATCGAATTCGCCCAGAGCAAGGAATTCTGCAAGCGCGCCTTCGAAGCCGGCCTGCGTTACGCCTACCTGCAATTTGACGGGATCGGCAACGACGCCAATAACCATCGCCAGGTGGGCAATCTGTTTGACGTCAAGCTGCGCGCCATTGAGAACATGCACGAGGCGGGCATTGAAATAATTCTGGTCATCACCATCGTCAACAATGTGAACAACGACCAGGTGGGCCCCATCGTGAATTTCGCCCGCGAGAACCCCAAGAAGATCGCTTTCGTCGCCTTCCAACCCGTGTCCTTTACCGGCCGTGATGAGAACATCACCCCGCAGCGCCGCCTGCGCCAGCGCTACACGCTCGCGCATCTGGCAGGCGATGTGAAGAAACAGACGGGCATTACCGAACCCACGCGCGACTGGTTCCCCATTTCCATGTTCGGCGCCTTTGCCGATTTCGCCGACCTGGTCAAAGGTCCGGAAGCGCAGTGGGGAATGGTGAGTTGCGGTTGCCACCCGAACTGCGGCGTAGGCACCGCGCTGATGATCAACAAGGAAACCAAGGAATGGGCGCCGGTGCCGGAATTCCTGAACGTCCCCGGCCTCGTGAAGGACATTCAGAAGATCACGGACGCGGGCCGAGGCAAGAAGTTCTCCAACTTCATGATGGCCATGGGAGTCCTGAAAAACTACAAGCCCTTTAGGGCGCCCAAGAGCCTGGCCCTGATGGATCTGATCAAGAAATTTGACAAGTCGTTCGCGTTGTCAGGGGAAAAGAAAACGCGTGAAAAGTACGGCGCGTCTGATCCCGACCGCACGCTGCAAGACGCCCTGAAGCGCCGCAGCGACCCGTGGAACCTGCTCTTCATCGCGGGCATGTGGTTCCAGGATCTGTTCAACTACGACTTCCGCCGCACCGAAATGTGCATCATCCCGTACGCGACGCAGCTTGGCGAAATCTCCTTCTGCGCCTACAACACCGGAATCGGCTGGCGGAATATCATCGAGAACATGTACAAGAACGCCAGCGTGGCCGAGTGGTACAAGACCCACGGCAAGCACACCATTTACGCTGCCGGCAAGAGCGTATCCCTGGATAACACCCAGCACTCCCTGACGGTGAATGCTGAGGACGCCGCCCGCGTTCGCAATTTGAGCCACGACGTGCCCCTGACCGCGGCGGAAGAAGAAAAGGCCCGCCGCAAAGCCGCGTGGGAAGCGCAGCAGGCCGCGCAAGCCCGCAAGGTGTATGAGGATTTGGTCCTCCAGAAACCCAAGTCTGACCTCGTGCAGATTGGCGCTCCCGCCAAAGCGGAAGAGGAGAAAGTCGCCGTTTAGTTGGTTTGTTTCGAGTCTATCGAAAAGGGCCGCCCTCGCAGGCGGCCTTTTTTGTGGTGGGGATTAATCCTGCGTATCGGGCAGCCGCACGAGCGGTTGCGTTTGCAGATCCGCGCACAGTTCCCGCAGCAATTGGTGATGGGCCGAGTCAGTATGGTGGAATTCCAGCCCCGCCTGGCCCTGCTCACTCTTCCAGGCGACCGTCGCAGGAATCCGGAACTCCCGCCCTTTCCACGTCATGACGAAATCGCATTCCTGGTGAATCCCCAATGTGGGTCCATACTCCAGCAGGCAACCGAGGACGCACAAGTCTTCTACGATTACCCCGAGGGCGGCATCCTCCTTCGGCAGCTTGACGCTGGCATTCACATGAACTGAGTAGCGGGGAGCTCTTCTTCTTTCTTTGCCCATAGGTGCAGAGTGTAAGTCTTCCCTTTCCAAACCGCAACGAGGTTCACGCCGCGGCGGCGTTAGCTTACCGCGTGAGTGGCGAGAGTTATGGTCACGTCGTCATCCGGAGTCTTGGTGGCGCCCCCATCGCTTTGGGGATGATATTCGATGCTCATGCTCTGGGCATTGACCACCACCCGCAGGTAACCGTAGTCCGTGTCGTCATAGCTTTCGAGGGTGAGGGTGTTATCAATCTTGTAGGGAGTACGATAAGTCGTGCGCATTTTCGCAAGCGGTGAGTGTCCTCCGCATCCCGCCACCACGTAGGGAATCTGGTAGTTGTTCACGGTGCGCGTGTACCGCTGATAGTTATGCGCATGGCCGGAGAAAACGGCATGGGGCCAAACCCCGGCCTGCTGGCAGGCGTTGTCGATATCCTGCAACATCAGCGGGCTGCCACCGTGATCGGATGCTCCGGTAAACGGTGGATGGTGAACCGCAACGATCAACGCGCCGGTGAAGCTTTCGCTTTTGGCACGCGCCAGCGCCGCAGCCAGAAAGGCGACCTGCCGGTTATCGAGCACGGTGTTGTTGCCATTCTCCCCGGAGATGACGCCGGGGTCTTCCAGGACATTGCTGTAGAGGCCGAGTATCCTTACAAAGGGCGCCTCCAGGGTGAAATACACGCCGGGCTGGATCATAGTGGTGCGCAACAGGCCTCCGGCGTCAGGCGACGGCGCAGGGCTGGGAGCGCAGAAGTTGCGCAGAAAGGCGCTCAGGGTGGGCTGAGGGTCGCCGGCGTAGACCACCCCGTCGTGGTTGCCGGGAATGGCAATAACCGGCGCCGGATATTGGCGATAGGGCTCGTAAAACTGGTCGTAATAGTAGGTTGCCTCACCGAAGTAATACACGATGTCACCGAGATGAAAGAAGAATGAGGGCACGTCGGCGGCATTCGCTTCGCTGAAGTCCGTCACCATCTTGTCGGCAACCAGGGACTGGGTGGTGGGGCCGGCGGCGCTTCCCGTATCACCGACGCAGTGGAAGACGATTTGACCCGCCTGCTGAATCGCCTGCGCTTTGGCCGCCCCCGCGCTTCCATATACCTGGTCCAAGGTCAGGACCGGTTCGGTTGCTCCGCCGGCCGGCTCCGGCACCGTACCGAGCGTGGTGAGGCCCTGAAATTTCTGGTCAGTAACCGGGTTCTTGAATCCGCTGGGATCGGGCGAAGGCTTGGGCTGCGCAAAAATCGGTTGCCCGCTACTGACGACTTGGGGCTTGGGTTTTGCACGCTGCTTGCGAGTCGATTTTTTCACCATCGGTCGGCTCCTTTGCGGTCGATTTACGAAAGGCCATGATGTCTTGGGGTATGATCGGTATTCTACAACAAAACCATTCTGGCCTAAGTGTATTTGGTTGCACCCCGCCCACCGTGGCGGTATATTTTAGTTTCAGATCAAGGGCTCCTACTTCCACGGGCTATTCCAGGTGCGCCCATAAGAGAACCGGCCTGCGGGCAGGTATCCAAACTCCATGAAGGTTTCATTGCAATCCGGACGCATGAGAGTCGAGCTTTCGTTGCTGGGGGCCGGCCTCTGCCTTCTGCTCGCCGGTTGGGCAGGGGGGACGGCGCGAATCGCCGCCCAACCCCCGGCCGTTCCCACCGAAGCGCCCGCCACCATCACCTTCGCGCGCGACATTGCTCCCATTTTCAAAAAGAGCTGCAACGCCTGTCACGGCAGCGAGAAGCCGCAGGGCGGGCTGCGCCTTGAGAGTGAAGCCGCTGCACTGAAGGGGGGTGAGTCCGGCAAGGTCATCATTCCCGGCGATAGTGAAAAGAGTCCCCTGGTCAGGCGCCTGCTGGGCAACGGGGAAGAGGCCCGGATGCCGATGGGCGCCGATCCGCTCCCGGCAAGTCAAATCAAACTGATTCGCGCCTGGATTGATCAGAACGCTTTTGTGATTCCCGCCGTGCCCGCGACGCCCCCCGCTGTGCCCGTCGCCGCCCACCCGCAGGAATTGGAAAACGGGTCAGGAATTTTTGCCAGCCGGATACGACCGATACTCGCCATGCGCTGTTATCAGTGTCATGGCCCCGACCTTCAGCAAAACGGCCTGCGGCTGGATTCGCTCGCGGCCATTCTGAAAGGCAGCGCCAATGGCCAGGTGGTGATTCCCGGTGATAGCGAGAAGAGCCCGGTGGTGCGGCACATCCTGGGGCTCGACCGGCCGCGCATGCCTTACGGCGCTCCGCCTCTTTCTGCCGACGATGTGGAACTGATTCGCAAGTGGATTGACGAGGGGGCGCGGGGCCCGGACTCCACGGCGCCGCTCGCCTCCACGCCGCCCGTCAAGCACTGGGCTTACATCAAGCCGGTGCGGCCGGAAGCGCCGAAAGTTCAAGATTCCGCTTGGTGCCGGAACCCCATTGATAACTTCGTGCTGGCGCGCCTCGAAAAGGAAGACCTTAAGCCTTCACCGGAGGCCAGCAAGGAAATCCTGATCCGCCGCGTATCGCTGGCGCTCGACGGCCTTCCGCCCACATCCGAGGAAGTGGATGCGTTCCTGGCTGACCAGAGTCCGCAGGCCTATGAGAAAGTCGTCGATCGCCTGCTCGCCTCACCGCACTTTGGGGAGCGATGGGCGGCGCCGTGGCTTGACCTGGCGCGTTACGGCGACACCAACGGCTACGAGAAGGATCTGCGGCGGATGATGTGGAAGTACCGCGACTGGGTCATCAACGCCCTCAATCAGGACATGTCGTTCCGCGAGTTCACCATCGAGCAAATTGCCGGCGACATGCTTCCCCAGCCCACCACCGATCAGTTGATCGCCAGCGGTTTCAATCGCAACGCCATGACCAACATGGAAGGCGGCGTCGATCCCGAGGAGTATTACTGGTACACGCAGGTTGACCGGGTCAACACCACCGCCACCGTCTGGCTGGGAAGCACGCTTGCCTGCGCCGAATGCCACAACCACAAGTTCGATCCCTTCACCCAGAAGGACTACTACCGCTTCCTGGCTTTCTATGCCGGTGAGCAGTACGAAGACATCGACACCACCGCGGGTCCGTACGCGAAAGAACCGATGCTTGAACTGCCCACCCCGGAGCAGGCGGAAAAGAGCAAAGAGTTGCGCGCGGAAATAGCTGAGCTGCAAACCGTGCTCGACACTTCCACCCCCGCTCTGGAAGCTGCGCAAACGCAGTGGGAAAATGACATCAAAGCGGCGGAAGCAAAATGGACCGTGCTCGAGCCCAGCCACTTCGCGTCAAAGGGCGGTGCAACCCTCAAACTTCTGCCCGATGGATCCATTCTGGCGGGCGGCAAGAATCCTGACGCCGACACTTACGAATTCACCGCCCACACCGACCTCGCGGGAATTACCGGCTTACGCCTGGAGGTGATCAGTGACCCCAGCCTGCCAGCGGGCGGCCCGGGGCGTGACCCCGAGGGCAATTTCTTCCTGAGCAACTTCGAAGTGCTTGCCGCCCCCGCGGAAAACCCCGAGAGCCCCCAGAAGATTGTGCTCAAACAGGGCGTGGCGGACGAGGAGCAATCCCGGTACGGTTTTGATAACCTGGTCAATGACAAGCCCCAGCCCAAGGGTTGGAGCATCGATGTGACCAACGACAAATTCGAGACCACACGCCGGGGAGTGCTGATTCCTGACAAGCCCTTTGGAGCGCCCGGCGGCACCGTGCTGACGATTCAAATGAAGCACGCCATGGCATTTTCCAAGTGTGGAATCGGCCGCTTCCGCATTTCCGTCACCACCATGGCCAATCCGCAGGTTGTGACGACCGTACCCGCGCGGCTTTGCAAGGTGCTGGACCTTCCCCCCGCGCAGCGCACGGAAGAACAGGCTGCTGACCTCGGCGATGAGTACCGGGAAATTACCCCGCTGCTCAAATCCACCCGCGATAAGCAGGAGGAACTCCAAAAAGAGGTGGATAAGCTGGGCATCGCCACCACGTTGGTCATGGGCGAAAAGAATTCGTTCGAGCGCCCCTGCGCCAACGTGCACGTGCGCGGCGCCTTCCTGACCGTCGGTGACAAGGTGTGCGCGGGAACTCCCTTCATCCTCAATCCGCTGTCCGACGATCAAATGCCCAATCGCCTGGGCCTGGCCAACTGGCTGGTATCCGAGGATAACCCGCTCACCGCGCGCGTCACGGTGAATCGCTTTTGGGAGCAGTTGTTTGGCCGCGGCATTGTGGAGACGAGCGAAGATTTCGGAACGCAGGGCTCGCCTCCCACTGACCCGCAACTGCTGGATTGGCTGGCGACGGAATTCATGCGCGACGGCTGGAGCATGAAGAAAATCCTGCGGGTGATGGTGACCTCCGCCACCTTCCGCCAATCCTCTCGCGCCACGCCGGAGCTGGAGGAGAAGGACCCATACAATCTGCTGCTGGCGCGCGGTCCGCGCTTCCGCATGCCGGCGGAAATGGTCCGCGACGTGGCGCTCGCCGCTGGCGGATTGCTGAGCCCCAAGATTGGCGGCCCCAGTGTTTATCCCTACCAGCCGGAGGGCGTGTGGGACCGGCCTTACAGCGATGATAAATGGGAGCAGAGCAAGGGTGAGGACCTCTACCGCCGCTCACTCTACACCTTCATTCGGCGCACCTCGCCTTATCCCAGTTGGACCTCCTTCGATGCGCCCACCCGGGAGTTCTGCACGGTGCGGCGGGTACGCACCAATACTCCGCTCCAGGCATTGACGACGCTCAATGACCCGGTGTTCTTCGCCGCGGCGCAGGCCTTGGGCCGCCGGATTGTGCAAGAGGGCGGGGCTGACTCGACCGCCCGCGTCACATACGGATTCCGCCGCTGCCTCACCCGGCGCCCCACCGCGCCGGAACTGGATCGCATCCTCGCCTATTACCGCGAGGAAGTTGGGTACTACCAGAAAGACCCGAAGGCCGCCAGCCTGGTCGCCAAAGGATATACGGGACCACCCGCCAACCTGCCGGAGGTGGCGGCGTGGACCATGGTTTCCAACGTCCTTCTCAATCTGGATGGGGCGCTGACCGAGGAATAACCGATGAACAACACATCTCCGCACGACCGGCAAGAGCTGTTGAAGGAACTCACTCGGCGCTATTTTTTCAAACAGGCGGGAATCGGCCTGGGCGCATCCGCGCTTTCTCTGCTCTTGCGCCGGGATCTGCTTGCCAGCGCAACTCCGCCGGAAGCGCCCGGGCACATTTCTCTGGGTCCCAAGCCGCCCATGTTTCCCGCCAAGGCCAAGAGCGTCATTTATCTCTTTATGGCGGGCGCGCCTTCGCACCTGGACATGCTTGATTACAAACCCAAGCTGCAACAGTACAACAACCAGTTAATTCCCGAGGAGTTCATGAAGGGCCAGCGCTTCGCCTTCATCAAGGGCGTGCCCCGCTTGCTGGGCTCACCCTACAAGTTCCCCAGGAGCGGAAAATGCGGTGCGGAAATCTCCGAACTTCTTCCCCACCTGCAAGGAGTTGCTGACGACATTGCGATTGTGAAGTCGATCAGCACTTCGCAGTTCAATCACGCGCCGGCTCAAATCTTTATGAATTGCGGTTTCCAGATCATCGGCCGTCCCAGCATGGGCTCATGGTTGACCTACGGCCTCGGAAGCGAGTGCGCCGATTTGCCGGGGTTTGTAGTGCTGCTCTCCGGTGAGAACCAGCCCGATGGCGGCAAGTCGTGCTGGGGAAGCGGATTCTTACCCACGGTTTATCAGGGCGTGGAGTTCCGCTCGCAGGGCGAGCCGGTGCTGTATCTCACCAACCCCGAGGGCGTTTCACCTGAACAGCGGCGCGAGTCGCTGGACGCGCTGAAAGATCTCAATGAGATGGAATTGCAAACGGCGGGCGATCCGGAGATCGCCACGCGCATTGCCTCTTATGAAATGGCTTACAAGATGCAAACCAGCGTTCCGGAACTGGGGGACATTTCGAAAGAGCCCGAGCACATCCATAAATTGTACGGCACGGAACCCGGCAAGAAATCCTTTGCCAACAATTGCCTGCTGGCGCGGCGCATGGTGGAGCGCGGGGTGCGCTTTGTGCAGCTCTACCACCGCGGCTGGGACACGCACGGCACCTCCCCGAATACCGACATCGTGAATCGCCTGCCGAAACTCTGCCAGGAGATTGACCAGGCCTCCGCCGCCCTCGTCCAGGACCTGAAGCAGCGCGGATTGCTCGATTCCACGCTGGTGATGTGGGGCGGAGAATTCGGGCGCACGCCCATGAATGAAGGCCGGGATAAATCAAAATTCCTGGGGCGCGATCACCATCCGCGCGCCTTCTCCATGTGGCTGGCGGGCGGAGGCATCAAACCCGGCATGACGCTCGGCAGTACCGATGAGCTGGGTTACAACGTGGTTGAAGACCCCATCGACATCCACGACATGCACGCCACCATTCTCAACCGCATGGGCCTGGATCACACCAAACTGACGTACAAATTCCAGGGCCGCGATTTCCGGCTCACCGATATTTCCGGCAACGTCGTGCAGAAGCTTCTTGCCTAAAGTGGATTTCTGCTTCCGCGATGTGTCGCGGGCCTGCAAAACCGGTCCGCGCCCCACCCTCTTCTGGTAAAATTCATTTCACGAAGTTTATCAACACAGGCCCAGGAGACCACAGCCCATGAGTGTTCTGAATTTATTGAAGAGAATCAACCGGCGGCACTGGTTCATTTGCCACGCGTGCCTGATGCACACGAATCACGATCCCGTGCGTTCGCTCTTTTTTCAAGACACGCCGGGCGAGGATTTCATGGGGCGCATGATGTTCCCCTGCCCCCGCTGTTCCAGCACCAACACCCGGTCGTTCCAGCAGCTCAAGGAGGAAGGTTCGGAGCAAGCCTTGTTTGGATTGGAACGGGTGGTCCGGCAGCATCCGCGCAGCATGTTTGAAGTGAAGCCGGTCAAGACCGCCGGCGCATGACGTTGCGGCGGCGTAAAGGCTCCTGAATGCCGCATGGCTACTGGGCCGGAAGGGATCAAGCATGCACTGGTATTACTATGTGGCGTACTTCTTCGGGGGCGCATTCCTGGCGAATGCCCTGCCTCATCTCAGCAACGGGATCTCGGGGCGGGCCTTCCAGAGCCCCTTCGCAAAACCGCCCGGGGTTGGTGAGTCCTCCTCGACGGTCAACGTCCTTTGGGGCTTTTTCAATCTGGCGTTTGGCTACCTGCTTACCTATGGCGTTCGCAGTTTCAATCTTCGCAGGACCCAGGACGTGCTGGCGCTCGGGGCGGGGATCCTCGTGATGTCGCTGATGCTGGCTCGCGCGTTCGGACGATTCCACGGCGGCAATAAGCAGGCGTAGCGCCGGCCTTGAGGTCGGCACGTGCCGGGATGAAGCCCGGCGCTACAGGCGTTCCCGCAAGGCCTTGCCCACAGTTTCCTCCAATGCCGGGTTGAGCTTCGCGCCATGGCAGGTGAGGTAGAACACGTCAATGGCGCGCTGGCCCTCTGTGTCAATCAAGGCGATTTCAATGTTGCACCCCTCGGTAGCCAACACCGAGCTAACGTCAAAGAGCAGCCCGGGACGGTCCTGGGCGACAAGTTCCAGCAGCGTGCTGTGGGATGAACTCTGATTGTCAAACCGCACTCGCGAGCTGATCTCCACCTTGGGCTGGGCGGCAGCTTCCGCCCGAGCCCGCCCGCTCATGAGCTTTTCGAGTTGCAGCGTTCCCTTGAGAACATCGACCAGGTTTTGCTTGAAGCGGCCTTCTTCGGAAGGATTCAGCTCGAGGGTGCGGTGCAGATCGACAAAGGTGAAAGTGTCGAGAATCATGCCGCCGGCATTGGCGAAAGCGTCGGCTTTGACGATGCTCATTCCCCACGCCGCGAGGGTTCCGGTAATGGAGGCGAACAGGAAGGGGCGGTCGGCGGTGATCACGGTCAGATCAAAATGCCCGTGGCTCGGCTGGATCTCCACCGCGATCGGTTCGTGTGCCAATCGGCGGGCCAATTCGAAATGCCCGGCGATTTGTTCGGGAGAATGGGTGGCGGTGTAGCGGCGCGGGAATCCTTCCAGGAATAAGCCCAGATCCTCAGCGCCGGCAGGAGTGCCCAGCGCCTCCATGACCTTCTCCATTTCCCCGGCGGATGCCGCCGTGATGCGCAGCCTTTCATCATCGACGCTGCGCGCCAGGTAATTGGCGGTGGCTGCATAGAGCTGCCACAAGAGTTCGGCCTTCCAGGGCGTCAGGGCTTCGGGATTGACGGCGCGGATGTCAGCGTACGTGAGCAGGCAGAGCATTTTCAACCGTTCCGCGGTGACCACGACTTTGGCAAAACCGCGCACCGTTTCCGGGTCAAAGACATCCCGCCGCTGGGATGCCGCTGACATCTCCAGATGACTCGCCACCAGGAACTGAACCGTCTGCCAATCCTCCGGTGCAAGCTCCAGGCGGGCCTGAATTCGATCGAGCGCCAGAAGGCTGCCTTCCACGTGACTTTCAAGTTCGGGAATCCCCTTGCCGACGTCGTGAAAGAGGAGGGTGAGATAGAGAAGTTCCGGCTGCTCGACCTCCGAGAGAATTTCCGCGAATTTATTCTCCCAGATTCGTCCGGCCCCCGGGGTCCCCGAACGCGCGGGCTTGGCTTTTTCGCGAAGAAGGCTGTGAAGGGTGTCGAGAGTCATAAAGGAATGTTCATCGACCGTGTAGCGGTGGTAGAAGTCGCGGATCACCAGGGAGTCAATCGCGTGGAATTCAGGGAACAGGCGGGTGAGCAGGCCCAGGCGGTGCATGCTGCGCAGCGCTTCCGCGGCGTAAGGCTGAACCAGGATGCGCCGGAAGTGCTGCCAGAGGTGCGGCACCAGGAGCCCTTGGGGGCCGCTGCGGGCGAGTTCCAACCTGACCTGCTTTTCCGTTTCGCGGCTTAGCGGCAACCCGTGCCGGGCCGCCATCTCGAACAGTTGCAGGAGCAGGGTGTGATCATTGGCAAATTCCGCGGGACGGCGGGCGAAAATGCGGCCCCGAACGACCGAAAAATCGGCATTGGACAAGCGCGAGCGCCAGTCCTGATAAAGCGAGTAAAGCCCCGAGCGCGCCGGAGCGGACTCATCAATAAGCTGGGCGGTCAACTGGTCAATCACGCGCGCCTGGCGGAAATAAATGCGCATCCAGTCCGCCGGAGCCAGTCCCTTTTTCTCTTTCACACCAATGCCGCGGGCGGCGGCTAGGGCCTGAGTGTCATAACTCAACTGGTTGTCATCTCTTCCATAATGGTAATGAAGAAAGCAACGGGCGTCGGCGAGAAAACCAAAAGCCTCTTGCGCCGCGGGGCGGTCGCGCTCCGGCCAAAGTTGTTCCGGGGCCGTCCACCCTGCGCTCTTTTCCAACTCTTCGATGCGGGCGAGCCAGCGGCACACGTGCAGGTCGCGCAGGCAGCCGGGGGAATCCTTGAGGTTGGGCTCCAGATGGAAAATCGTGTTGCCGTGCTTGGCATGGCGCTGGCCGGTGAGATCCACCAGATTGCGCACCAGGTCGGCCCGGTCCCGCCCCACCATGTGGGGAACCACCGAGCTTTTGAGGCGCGTATAGAGGTCGGCGTCCCCGGCCAGGTAGCGCAGGTCCAGCAGGGAGACGTTGAACTCCAGGTTGTCGCGGTAAAGGCGGCCGCATTCCGCCAAGGTGTGCGTGCTGTTGCCAACGCGCATGCGCAGGTCCCAGAGCATGCGCAGAAGGGTGGCAATTCCCTCCCGGTGCGTTGCTTGGGTGCTCCCGTCCTCGGTGAGGAAGAGAAGGTCAATATCCGATTGGGGGAAGAGTTCCCGTCGGCCGTAGCCACCGAGCGCCAGCAGGCAAAGGTGACGGGGCTCTTGCGGGTCGGTGGAGATGAACTCCTGGTAGAGCCGCACCACGAGGGCGTCCACCAGCTCCGACCGGCTGCGTAAAACCGCCGTTCCCTCACCGGTGTTTTCGAAGATTTGCTCGATTCGCTGGGACTCGGCGGCGTAATAATCCGCCAGGGCCGCAAGGGCGAGGGGCTCAGGCGCGGGGGGGAGAGGTGGCATATATGTTTATCCGTGCCCGCTGGAGGGGAAAGGTGTAAAGGTTAAAGGCTAAAGGGTAAAGTGCATAAGAGGCGCACGGCAGGTTAAAGGGTAAAGGCTGAAGGGTAAAGCAAAACACGGCTCAGCGTTCAGCCTTTATCCTCTAACCTTCACCCTTTATCCTTTACCCTTGACACTATAACCTTTACACTTCAGCCTTTACCCTTTATAACGCCGATTCGCCGCGATCCTCGTTCCGGATGCGGATGGCCTCATCCACGGTGCTCACAAAAATTTTGCCGTCACCGATCTTCCCGGTTTTGGCCGCCCGTAAAATGGCTTGCACGGCAGAAGGCGCAAGGGCATCGGAAACCACCATCTCCACCTTGATCTTGGGCAGCAGGTCCACGGTGTACTCACTCCCCCGGTAGACCTCGGTGTGCCCCTTTTGCCGGCCGTGGCCGCGCACTTCGGACACCGTCATGCCCTGCACTCCAACATCCTGGAGCGCGGTCTTTACCGCATCGAATCGCGAAGGCTGCACAACGGCTTCAATTTTTTTCATGGCGAATTATCCTTTTTGAGCTATCAGCTATCAGCGTTCAGCGACCAGCTAGCAGTCAGCCAGGCACCAAGCTGAGAGCTGAATGCTGATAGCTGATTGCTGCCCGTTTACACTTCCAGATTGTAGCCTTCTTCCCCGTGTTGAGACAAATCCAGTCCCTGGACTTCCTGCTCTTCGGAGACGCGCAGGCCAATGGTCCAATCCACAAATTTGAGGATGGCGAGAGTGCCCACCGCGGCCAGCCCCCAGGCGATCAGCACACCCACCAACTGATTGAGCACTTGCGAAGGGTGGCCATCGATCAGCCCGACCGGCATTGCCACTCCCTGGGCGCCCTTAAAAATGGGATTGATGGCCCTAAGTGCGAAGACGCCTGTCAAAATCGCCCCCAGGGTGCCGCCCGCCCCGTGGACACCAAAAGCGTCCAAGGAATCATCATAACCGAACTTCGCTTTGACGCGGGTGACCATCCAGTAACAGAACATGCCCGCGAGCGCGCCGATGGCCAGGGCGGACATGGGTCCGACGAAGCCGGCGGCGGGGGTGATGGCCACCAGGCCCGCGACCGCGCCGGAGATCGCCCCCAGAACACTGGCCTTGCCCCGGTGATACCACTCGGCGGCTGACCAACCAAGCGCCGCCGCCGCGGCCCCGAAGTGTGTGGCCACGAAAGCGCTGGTGGCGAGGCTTCCCGCCGCCAGCGCGCTGCCCGCGTTGAAGCCGAACCAGCCCACCCAGAGCAGGCAGGCGCCAATCACGCTCAACACCACGCTGTGAGGCGGCAGGGGTTCCTTGGGGAATCCCAAACGCTTGCCTAGATACAACGCGCAGATCAGCGCGGAGACACCAGAGGTTATGTGCACCACCGTGCCGCCGGCAAAATCCAGTGTGGGAATGGGTCCGCCCAGGGAGGCGTTCAAGAGCCCGCCTTTGCCCCACACCATGTGCGCCATAGGCGCATAAACGATGGTGGACCAGAGCACCATGAAGACCAGCATAGCTTTGAATTTCATGCGCTCGGCGAATGCTCCGGTGATCAAGGCGGGGGTGATGATGGCGAACATGAGCTGATAGATCATAAATGTCTGCTGGGGGATGGTTCCCGCGTAAGCGGGGTTGGGAGCGGCACCGACTCCATGCAGGAACGCGTACCCAAAGCTCCCGATAAACGCGTTGCCCTCGTGAAAGACCAGGCTGTAGCCGAAGAATGCCCACAAGACGGTGACCAGCGCCATCAGAATAAAGCTCTGCATCATGGTGGCCAGCACGTTTTTCTTGCGCACCAATCCGGCGTAGAAAAGCGCCAGGCCCGGGCCCGTCATCATCAACACCAGGGCGGCGCACACCAGCATCCAGGCGTTATCTCCGGCGCTTTGCGCATCCGCCGCCTTCTGTTCGAGGGCGTCAATCTTCGCCTGAATTTCCGGTGAGGCCGCCACGCGGACTCCCGGCGGCGCCACGGCAAAGCCTGCGGGAGCCAGCAAGCCGCTCCCTAGTACCACGCCCATAAATATTCGTAACACGATCTGTTTCATCGATAATCCCCCATCTTTCTCATTGGCATTCATGGTTTGGTCTTATCATCTTATATTATTCGGCATAAGGCTTACGTAAAGAATCCCTCAAAATAATCAGCAGATTTAATCGATCCATTGGCTTTTGCTACAGGTCTTTGCGAGTGCCTTTACTGAGGAAGGCGGCGAGAGATTACAGCGAATCGGAAAAAAAAGAAAGGGGTTTTAGCCCATTGTTTCTGTATTCGGGAAAACGAACGGCACAGGGACGCTGGCCGTTGGAAGAATTCGAGGATCTCAAAATCACCCCATCACCTGATGATCTGATGGTTTAAGCTCGCATTGATCAAATGGGTGGATGCAAGGTGGGCAGGTCGGAGAGCAAATCATCAGGTTCTTGCTCGTCGCAATCCTGCAAATGCTTTGAAACTTCTTTCTCCACGTCCTGGGTTGTGGCCAGCGCCACGCGGTTGCGTCCGGCGATCTTGGCGCGGTAAAGGGCGGTGTCGGCGATGCGGACCAGGGTATCGGCCTTCACCCCGTGGAGATTATCAAGCGCTACCAACCCCAGACTGAGGGTTACGGGAACAATGCCCTCCGGGGTATCCACGGCTTTGCGGTCGATCCGGGCGCGAAAGCTCTCAGCAAAGCGCGTGGCTCCATCCGGGTCACACCCGGGCACTACGGCCAGGAACTCATCCCCTCCGTAGCGCCCCAGGGAATCATAGGTGCGCATGGCGGATCGGAGGCGGCGGGAAGTTTCCCGCAGAATGGCATCGCCCGCCGGGTGACCATAGGTGTCGTTGATAATTTTGAATCGATCCACGTCAATCATGGCGACGGCAAAGGGACTCTGGGTGCGGGCGGCGCGGGCGACCTCCTTCCGCAAGATGGCGAGAATGGTCCCGTGGTTCCAAAGACCGGTGAGGGGGTCGCGGCTGGCCTGATCGCGCAGGGCTTCGCGCGCCTGGAGAAGCTGTTCCTGAAGTTCCACAATGCGCCGGCCGGCACGCAGGCGCGCCCGCAGTTCATAAGGATCAAAAGGTTTGGTGACGTAATCGTCAGCGCCGGCCTCCAACCCTTCCACGATGTCTTCCTTTTGGCCCCGGGCAGTCAACAGGAGGATGTAAATGTAAGCCCGGCCCTTGCGTTGCCGGATGCTTCGGCAGATATCAATGCCGTCCCGGCCAGGCATCATCCAATCGAGCACCGCCAGGCGGGGCGCGTCGTTGCCTTGCAGGACGCCCCAAGCCTCTTCCCCCTCCGTGGCAACCTGCACTTCATATCCCCATTTCACCAGGAAGGCCTCCAACATGCGGCGGGAAATGGAATCGTCTTCGGCGATGAGAACTCTCATGGTGCCACCTCCTTACCGAGATTTGCCAGGGCCGGGCGAAGGCGCTCCAGCTCTTCTTCCAGACGCGCGAGCGTCTCACCGGCATGCTCGAGGGCCGGCGCCTGCCCGGCGAGTTCGGCCAAATCCGCCGCTTCACACGCCGCTCGCGCCGAAAAAAGGCCCAGATGGTTTTTCAAATCCTGGGTCACGCGCTGGAACTCCAACCCGTCATTGCGGGCGGCGGCGTCCCGGGCGGCGGCAATCAGCCTGGGATAATCATTGAAGAAGGCGCTGATCAGGTGAGCGAGCGACTCCTTATCCCCTTCGAACCGAGCGAGGATTTGAGGGCGGTCGAGCACGCTCTCCCCGTGGTGGTTGGAAGGCTCGACGGGTGCCGGCCCCACGGGCACATGGAGCAACCCCTCAATGGTTTCAAAAAGCTGTTGAGCGCGAATAGGTTTGGGAAGATAGCCATCCACGCCAAACGCCAGGAAGCGCTCACGATCACCCTTCATGGCGTGGGCCGTCAAGGCGACAATGGGAATCCGGGAACCGCTGCCATTCTCTTTTGCCCGGATGCGCGCCACGCATTCCTCCCCATCCATTTCGGGCATGAGCATGTCCATCAAAATCAAGTCAAACCGGGTTGGAGGGGTTCTTTCCAAAGCTTCCAGGGCCTCCCTGCCGTTTCCCGCCACCTCCACCGTATGCCCGCGCTTTTGCAGAAGACGCATGACCAGGGCCTGATTGACGGGATTATCTTCCGCCAGCAATATGCGCAATTTCCTTCGTTCTTCCCGCAGGGTGTGGCGGGTGACGAGAGGCTGTGGGGAGGTGCCCGCGGGTGCTCCAAACGCCAGAAGGATTGCCTCGAGGAGTTCAGACTGCCTCACCGGCTTCATCAAATAGGCGGCAATGCCCAAATGCCGGCAGCACGCCGCGTCACCGGGCTGCCCTCCCGACGTCAGCATCAGGATTACCGCGCCGGCAAGCTCCGGGTCACCTTTAACGAATTCCGCCACGGCGAACCCATCCACATCCGGCATCTGGGAATCGAGGAGGATGACCGCATAGGGATCGCCGGCTCGCTTGCTTTCTTCCAGCAAGTTCATTGCGGACCGCCCGCCATCGGCCTCGGTGGGAACCATCTTCCAGCGCTTCAGCACCTCCACCAGGATGTGGCGGTTGGTGGAGTTATCGTCCACCACCAGGGCGGGAAGATTTCTGAGCCGGGAAAACTCCATCCAGCGGGCCACGCTGGGGTTGCGCCCCAGGCCGAACCGCACGGTAAAGTGGAAGGTGCTGCCGCAACCCGGGGCGCTTTCCACCCAGATTCGCCCTCCCATCAACCTGACCAGGTGCGAGGTGATGGCCAAACCCAGTCCAGTCCCCCCGTACCGGCGGCTGGTTGAGGTATCTGCCTGTTCAAAGGCCTCGAAAATGATCTGCTGCTTCTCCGGAGGGATTCCGATTCCGGTGTCGCGAACCGCAAAGTGCAGTGTCACCAGGTCTTCGCTTTGAGAATCCACCTCCACCTGGACCACCACCTCGCCTTTCTCGGTGAATTTAACGGCGTTTCCCACCAGGTTGAGAATGATCTGGCGAAGCCTGCCCGGATCTCCAATCACATACTCGGGAACCTGCGGCGAAAGGGAGCAAGCCAGCTCGAGGGCCTTCTGGGAGGCGCGGTAAGCCAGCGATTTCAAGGTATCCCCGAGGCTTTCGGGAAGCTTGAACTCGATGGCGTCCAAAGCCATCTTGCGGGCCTCGATCTTCGAAAAATCCAGGATATCGTTCACCAGGATGAGCAATCCTTCCGTGGAGGACTTGAGCATGCCAAGGTACTCGGATTGTTCGGGGGAGAGAGGCGTTTCAGCGAGGAGTTCACTCATTCCGACGATGCCATTGAGCGGGGTGCGGATTTCATGACTCATGTTGGCCAGGAAGTCGCTCTTGGCCTGGTTGGCGGCCTCGGCCCGCAGCTTGGCGATGCCCAGTTCTTCAAAGGCCCGGGTGAGCTCGCGGGTATTCCGCTCCTGCACGTCACGGGCAGCCTCCAGTTCCGCGGCGTAGCGCTTCAGGGCTTCTTCGGCGCGCTTGCGGTCGCTAATGTCGCGGCTGATTCCCACCAGGCCGGTGACGTGGCCGCGAGCATCACGCAGGGGGACTTTGGTGGTCAAGACCCAACTCACATGGCCATCCGGCCAGGTCTCCTTCTCCTCCTTGCCCAGCATCGGCTGACCCGTTTCGATAATTTCCTGTTCGTCAGCGAAGGCCTGCTGCGCATGCTCATTGGTGAAGAAATCAAAGTCGGTCTTGCCAATCGCGTCGCGCGGATCGTTGAGTCCAAAAACCCTGGCGTGTGCCTTGTTGAGCCGTTTAAAACTGCTCGCGCGATCCTTGAAGTAGATGTAGTCGGGAAGATTGTCCATCAGGGAGTGGAGAAAATCACGCTCGCGGGCCAATTCCCCGGCGTGCTCTTCCTGATCGATTTTGGCGGCCTCCAGGTCGGCCGCATATTGGTGCAGTTTTTCTTCCGCCCGGCGGCGTTCCGTGACATCCAGGTAAAGCCCATAGGTGCCCGCGATTTCTCCATTGATGCGGAGCGGCACGGCATGGAGTTCGACATCGGCCAGCGTTCCGTCCTTGCGGCGCCTGCGGGTGGTGAGATGAACCGTTTCCCCCTGATGCGCACGTTCGGTGAGATTATTGGCCTCCGCGGCCATCTCGCCAGTGGCGATGACCTGATCCACCCGCTTGCCGAGAAGCTCCATTATCGAATAAAGGAAGAGTTGCTCGAAGGCGGGATTGCACATTGCAACCTTTCCCTCGACATCGAGGGAGACGGTGGCCACCGGGCTGTGCCGGAAGAGGGCGTCGAGGTGCGCGGTCCGCTCGGCGATTGAACTCTCCACGCGCTTCTGTTCCGTAACATCCGACACCAGAATGTCCAGCGAAACGAAACGGCGGTCGGTGTCGGACCGGCAAACCGGCGTACACCTCACCCAGCGCAGGCGTTGGTCTTTCCGGACGATGCGGACGTCGAAGACCGGGGGTTCGCCTCCATCCAACAAACCTTGCACCTGGGTCATGGCGGTTGACTGATCCTCCGGGTAAACCAGTTGGACCCAAAGATGGGGGTCACTTTGGAGTTCTTCGGAGGTGTACCCGGTCACGACTTCGCAACCGGCGCCATAAAAAGCGCGGAACAGCACTCCGTCCACAATTTCCACGCTGCAAATGAAATCGGTCACCGCCCCCACCAAGCGGCGATAGCGGCTTTCGCTCTCAATCAGCCCCTCCTCGGCCCTTTTGCGCTCGGTAATGTCGCTCATGATGCCCAAGTGGCCGACGATCCGGTGGTGCGCGTCAAAAAGCGGAGCCGTGGAAACCTGAATATCAAGCCAGCAACCATCCTTGCGCTTGCGGCGTAATTCCAGATTGGAGACCGTCTGGCCCTCGAGGGCGCGCGCGGAAATCGATTGGTGGATCGCCCGGCCCTCGGGGGGAACCGTGGGGAGCGGTCGACCCATGACCTCGGCTCCGGTCCAACCAAAGAGTTTTTCCGCCGCCGGGTTCCACATACTGACCAGCCCCCTGGCATCCAGGGCGGTAATGGCCACGGGGGAGGCCTGCACCACGGCGCTGACCAGTTCGTTGGCTTTGCGCAGGGTTTCATCCGCCTGCTTGCGTTGCAGGGCGGCGCCCAGGGTCCTGGCCGCCGCGCGCAGGGCCTCCGTTTCCACGCTTGACCACTGGCGCGCGCTCCGGCAATCGTCAAAACCGATGAAGCCCCACCACGTCTCGGCTACAAAAATGGGCACCGCGATGAGGGACTTGATCTCCTGCTTTTCAAGGTGCTGCCGGGCCAAATCGGGAAGATCGGCAACCACCCCCTGGGCAATTTTCCCTTGCCGAAACCCCTCCCTCCATTCCTCCAAATGGTTCTTTTCCCAGCAGAAGCTTTTGAGGTCGGGATTGTCAATTTGCGGCGTGATCCCGGCGGCTACCCACTCGTACCGCTGAGTGGTAACCAGATCCCCCTTGGCGCCCGGATGGTTCCCGAAAATATAAGCCCGGCTCACCGCCATGGACAGGCCCAAGCGCTCCAGGACGGAGGTGATGTTTTCTTCCCATTCACCTCCCGAGAGGAGCCTTTCGGCGGCAAAGCTGACGGCTTCCAGGATGGCATCGCGGCGGTGCAGGGCATCGGCCACCTCTTCCTGCGCGGTGACGTCCCGGTGGGAGCTGAGGATGGCGGTCTTGCCGGCAAATTCGAGGGTTGACAGGCTCACCAGAACCTTGACGCGCCGGCAGTCCTTGCGCAGGTGGACGGCCGTGAACCCCGCGGAAGCTTCCCCCTTCCGGACGCGGCGAATTTCCTGTTTGTAGCGATCCATATCCTGGGTAAGAATCTCCAGGCCGGCGCCCACCAGGGCGCTGTGACTCCACCCGTAAAATTCGCAGGCCTGGCGATTGCAGTCCAGGATGACGCCGGTTTCCGCCTCGTGGACGAGGATGGCGTCCGAAGTGCTTTCAAAGAGTTCGCGATACTGTCGGCGCAGCAACGCCTCGCGCCGCAGCCACTCGCGCACGACGGCGGTTTGCCCGCCCGCCAGCTTCCGGTACAAGACGAAGCCGGCGAGGACTCCGAGAAGCCCCAGGACGATCATCCCTGGAATTAACCACTGCGCGTTCACTGCGACCTCTCCGTATGAGCATGCAATCGATCGAGTTCAGGCTGGACGAATTGCGCGTAGCACTCCGGACAAATCCCGTGACTGAACTGGGCTTCGGAATGGTCGCTGATGTACCCTTCCACCTGTTGCCAGTAATTCCGGTCATTCCGAATCTTCTTGCAGTAGGAGCAGATGGGCAGCAGCCCTTGCAGGGTTTTGACCCGCGAGAGGGCTTCCTCCAATTCCCGGACGCGCTGCGCGAGCGCCCCCTGAAGTTCCAGAACGCGGATTCCCACCTGCACCCGGGCGCGCAGCTCTTCACGGTTGAAGGGCTTGGTGATGTAGTCGTCGGCTCCCGACTGGAGGCCGTGAATCTTGTCCTCCTGGCCCCGCCGCGCCGTCAGCAGGATCAGGTAAAGGGGGCGCGTCTGGGGGCTTTTGCGGATTTGACGGCAGATCTCGATGCCATCCATCCCCGGCATGAGCCAGTCCAGGATCAGCAACTGCGGGGCCTCGGCGGTTTGCAGAACCTCCCAGGCGCGCGTGCCGTCTTCGACCGCCAGCACGTCGTAGCCCCAGTTGCGCAGGTTCGCCGCCAGGATGTGCCGGGATACCACCTGGTCTTCGGCCACCAGGATCTTCATGGAAGAAATCCTTTCCAATTTTCCTCCGACTTAGAATTGCAAAATGCAGTGACAATTACGTGTGTGGCGCGGGTATCTTGCCCGCTGTCGCGGGAGCGTCCCGCTCCCGCCCAGCGCGCGGGCAGGATGCCCTCGCGACAGCGGGCGGGACGCCCGCGCTACGGAGACAGTGCGTCACTATCCTTTGCAATCCTCCATAAGAACGGTCATGCGGCGCTTCGGTTCGGGCGCCGGAAACTCACCCGCCGCGCGGCTGGCCCATTCCCGCCTTGCGTAGCGCCACGGAAAGCCCCTCCAGCGTATAAGGCTTGCCAATGAATGCCGCCGAGCGCGCGTCGGGGGCGTCACGAAGAATTCCGCCGGTGCTGTAGCCGGAAGCGAAGACCACCCGGGCGTGGGGATCCAGCGCGCGCATGCGGCGGTAGGTATCCAGCCCGCTCAATTCCGGCATGATCAAGTCCATCAGGACACAGTCGATTTTCCCGCCCTGCGCCTCGTAAATCTCCAGCGCCTGCCTGCCGTTTTCGGCCACCAGGACCTGGTAGCCGAGCCCCTTCAATCCTTCCGCGGCAAAGGCGCGCACCAGCGGTTCATCGTCCACCACCAGCACCGTCCCCCTCCCAGGTTGGGCTTGCTGCACCTTTCCGGCGCCGGTCTGGGGGGGAGGGGCGGGAATGAGGGGAAGGGAGATGGTGAAGCGCGCTCCCTGGCCGGGCGGGCTATCCACTTGCACAAATCCGTCGTGGTTTTTGACGAAGGCGTAAACCATGGCCAGACCGAGCCCGGTGCCGCGGTCCGGATCCTTGGTGGTGAAAAACGGGTCAAACACCCGGGGCAGGTTTTCCGGAGCGATTCCCGCCCCGGTATCCTGCACGGAGATCCGGGCATAGTTCCCCGCCGGGCAATTCGCAGGCGGTTCGGCGGGCGGGGTCTCGAGCGAGGCGGCGCCGGCTTCCAGCGTCAGCGTGCCCCCTTGCGGCATGGCGTCACGGGCATTGATGCACAGGTTCAGCAGGGCTTGCTCCAGATAGCTGGGCTCGGCGTTAACCCACAGGGGTGCGTCGCCCTTGCGAACGGTGAGGGTGATGTTGCGATCGAAGGTGCGCGCCACCATGCGCCTGACGCGTTCCAGAACGTCGTCCACCGAAACCGGTTTCACCTGCTGGCGCTCGGGGCGGGCAAAGCCCAGGAGTTGGCGAGTCAGGTCGGCGGCGCGCTGGGCCGACTGTTCGATCATGCCCATGGATTCCTGCAAAGGATCGTCGGACCCGAGGCGCTGGCGGGCCAGTGAGGCGAAGCCCAGCATGACGCTCAGCAGGTTGTTGAAGTCGTGCGCAATGCCCCCCGCCAGAGTTCCCAGGGCTTCCATCTTTTGCGCCTGGAAGAGTTGTTGCTGCAACCGGGTGCGTTCCTCTTCCGCCTTTTTGCGTTCATCGATGTCCTGCACCATCCCCAGGAAGTAGGCAGGACGGCCGGCCGCGTCGTGAAGAAGGGAGATGTTGGTGGAGCACCACACCGATTCGCCCGACCTGCGCAGATAGCGCTGTTCGAGATTGACCTGGCCCGCCCCATCTTTGAGCAGCTTCTCGAGCCCATCCTGCTTGGCCCCCACGTCCTCGGGATGGGTAATGTCCCGGAAGTGTATTCCCTGCAAGTCCTCGCACGTATAGCCGAGCAAGCGCGCGATGGCGGGGTTGACGGTGGAAAACCGCCCGTCCAAGTTGGCGAGCACGACCCCCAGGGAAACCTGTTCGAAAATCGACCGGAAGCGCTCCTCCGAGACGCGCAGTTGCTTGTAAAGTTCGCTGCGCTCCAGCGCCAGGGCGGCCTGGGTGGCCACCTGATCGATCAGCTTGCGGGTTACCGCGCGGATGCCATCCGGGTGCGCGGCCGCTACATCCAGAACCCCCAGCACCCGCGCGTTGGTTTGCAAGGGAACGGCATAAACGCACTCTTCCTCGGCGCCAAACCCCTGACAGCGAGGGTCCCTTTCCACCCGCGGAACGTAAACCGCCTCCCGATGGCGGATGGCCCAGGCGAGCAGGGTGGATTCCTGGAGGGAAACCACCCGCCGCGCCACCCCATTCCTTCCCCCACACGCCACCCGCTCAAGCTCCCCGGCGGGTTCGTCCAAACGATAGATTCGCGCGTGGCTCAGACGCTCGCGATCCGCCAGACGCGACAGGATCCCTCCCAGCACCGATTCCACGTCGAGGGCGCCGGCCAGCGCCGCGTTGACCTCCACCAGAATGGAAAGCTGATGGGTGCGGGCGGCAACTTCATCGCCGGGGATTGCCACCCCGTAGGGGGCGAATGTGCCTGACCCCGGCTCAACGTCAGAAGCCAAGTGGGAAGAAACGCTCACCGACGGGCGATCACCGGGGGAAATTGTGGCCATCCTACTCCTTCGTTGCCAGGGCGAAATTTCACCCTGACGGGCTTACTGTGGGCGTGGTGGGGCAACTCCGGTGTTACCGACAACTCGGCCCTCTGCGCACACAGTGTCCCACCAATTATCTTTCGGCAAAGTGAAGGTTAAACTTGAGTAATCCTAAGGGGTTAATGGCCCGGCAGCGAACCATTGCCCCTATCTCTCACGGCACAAGCGCAAAGGCGCAGAGGGCTGAAAACAAAAGGGATGTTCTTCTCTGCGTCATCTTCACCCGGTGGAGAGGAAGGTAATTTTTCACGGATGCGGGCTCGCTGGGGGTTTGCGAGGGCGGCGGCCTGCCGGGAGAGCGATATTTTGTCCTATCTGCATTGTAATGTTCATGTAACATACCCCTCACACTGGGTTAATCACCCTCTTTCACTATGAAGAGGATTACTTTGGCGAGGGGATGTCCCCCGGCTCTAATGGATTTGCTGAATAAGGAAATATGACCGGCCCGGCAGGATCTGCGGTGATCCTGGGCAAGGCAAGAGAAGCGTCCGGGCGGTTTCTTTGTAAAGTTTGGATTTGTCCCTTGGCTGCGGTTGCGATAGACCCCATGGAGGGGCCCGTAACCTTTGCGCCCCCGGTTCTGCCGGGTGGCATTTAACACCGTCGGGTCTTTATTCCCAGGCGAGTGAAAATCAACTCCCCTCGGGTAGCATTAACGCAAAAACTTAAGGAGCAAATGATGCACAATCGCAGGCTTGTCACCCCTCGAGTAGTGGGCATGGCGATGCTTCTCATGAGTCTTTCCGCATGGGGCATTCTGGCCAACGACGGCGGTACGTCCACCGGGACCACCACCACGCCTTCCACGGAGAGTGCGGCGAAACCCAGCGCCAGCGCCGAACAGCAAATTAACGCGCTCAAGCAACAAATGGCTCTTCAGCAGCAACAGATTGAGCAAATGCAGAAAGCATTGCAGCAACAGAAACAACTTTTGGAGCAGCTCACCAAACCCGCTCCGGCCACTGAGCAGGCGACGCAACCGGCCACTCCGGCGAAGCCTGCCACCGGCACGGGCGCCTCGCCAGCAACGCAATCGGCCAAGCTGTCCACCGGCGTGGGTACAGGCACGGGTACGGAGCAAGCCTCCCAACCGCATCCTGCCAGTCTGGGTGAGGTGGCTACCACCAGCCCCATGATTCCGCAGGCACCGAAGCAAAATGAAAACGCCATCGCCCCGGTGGGCGCCTCCCCCACGATCCGCATGGGCGCTACGCCCGGCGGGGGCGAGGATACCTCGCCGTTGCAGATTCACATCGGCAACGCCACCATCACGCCCGTGGGCTTTATGGATTTCACCAGCGTCTTTCGCACCAAGGTTACCAACGGCAGCATCGGAACAAACTTTGGGAGCGTACCCTACGATGCCACCGGCTCTTATGCTCCCAACCTGAGCGAGTTTCGCCTTTCGACGGAGAACTCCCGCATCGGCTTCCGCGCCGATGCCGACGTGCTGGGCGCCCACGTGATGGGCTACATGGAAGCGGACTTCCATGGCAACAACGCCACCAGCGTGGCCGAAGTCAGCAACAGCAACACGTTGCGCGAACGGCTGTACTGGGTTGACATTAACACCGGCCATTTCGAAGTCATGGCCGGTCAATCCTGGAGTTTGATCACTCCGGGCCGATCCGGCATCTCCCCGCTCCCCGCGGACGTCTTCTACACGCAGGATATGGACTTGAACTACCAATTGGGCTTGTTTTGGGGGCGAACTCCGGAACTGCGCTTCGTCTTCCACCCCAACAAGCAAGTGGCCCTGGCCTTTGCTCTCGACAGTCCTGACCAATATGCCGGAGGTAACGGCGGCAGCGGCACCATCACCCTTCCCGCGCTTCTGAACACCACCGCCACTTATCAGGGTGAACTGGACTACGGCAGCGGCAATACCCTGTCCACCCCCAACCTGGCTCCGGACATGATTGTCAAACTGGCCGTCGATCCCTCCAAGCGCTTTCACTTTGAAGTGGGCGGCATCACGCGCACGTTCAAAGTTTACGATCCCCTCAACTTCACCAATAACGACGCCCAGGGCGGCGGCGGCTTCCTGAATATGGCCGTGGAACCGGTGAAGGGTCTTCGCTTCCTCACCAACAACTTCTTCAGTGACGGCGGCGGCCGCTGGATCTTTGGCATGGCCCCGGACCTGATTGCCCATGCCGACGGCACCATCTCCCTGATTCATGCCGACTCCACCGTGACCGGCCTCGAGTTCACCAAGAAGAAAACGATCATCTTTGCGTATTATGGCGGCGTCTACATTGCCCGCAACACCGCTTACGACGCCAATGGGACCACCCTGATCGGTTACGGCTATCACGGGTCGCCCACCAGCCAGAACCGCGAACTCCAGGAAGGCACCGTGGGCTTCAACCAGACTTTCTGGAAGAATCCCAAGTACGGCGCCACCAGTTTCATCGGCCAGGCTTCGTGGCTTTCGCGCGCTCCCTGGTACGCCGCACCCGGCGCGCCCGCCAACGCCAGCCTGGAAATGATCTTCTTCGACTTGCGTTACACGCTGCCCGGCTCGGCTCCCACCATGGGCAAGTAATTCCTCTCCGCGCGTCTTCCTCCCGCTTCCGTGTGGGCTCCGGCCCGCACGGAAGGGGGAGTTTTATCTCCTAAATTTCCCGCTCAGGCATCTTACTGAGCTTCAGGTGTTTCTAATCTATGGATGGGACTCCCCCTCCGGGGAACGGTGTTGCGGGACGGCCAATTCAATGGCATCATAAAACGTTAAAAGTTTATAGGGCACCTTTGGCATATTACCTCGGAAGAATGACTCGCATCCTCTTGCGCTCTCGGCGGCTTATGGCAGTCAGCATCCTGCTCTTACTGGCGGGAGTGGTCGTGCTTTCGGCAGCGACGCGCAAGCCCTGCCTGCGGGCGAGCACGGCAGGGTGGCACGTTTGGAAATCCGGTTACATGTCCAAGCCGGAGGGCCAGGAAATCCGCAAGCTGCGCATTGCCGCCGACGCCCATGCTCTCCCGGCGATGGCGCCCGAGCCGCGGGTCCCCGCCCCAACCTTTTTTATCCCGCGCCGGGAAGCCATCCCCCCGGCTGTTCCCCTGATCGCGCAAGTCCGCCACTTCCGCGCTCCCCCCACGCTCGGCTAAATCCGTCCCTATTTCATTCTGTACGCTTGCCGGGCGGGAATCGCTCGCGACATACGTTGTCATAACCTTCGGAGGCCGCATGCGCCGGCAAGCCAGAGATGCCTTTGTAGCGCCGACCTTGAGGTCGGCACCGAAAAGCGGCATGGGCTTCCCGTGCCACGGGCTTCCAGCCCGTGCAAGAGGCATGGCCAGGATGGTCATGGCACAAGCGGCGTGCCACGGGCTTCCAGCCCGTGCCGGAGACATGGCCGAGGCGGCCATGGCGCAACCCAACTTTTCACCGCAACTTCATGGGCAGCGATGTGTTCATGAAATAACTTTTGAGGTGACGCTTGCACAATCCATTGACCCTTGAGCAGATTCAGGAACTCAAAAGCTTTGAGACGTGTCTGGTTGCCGATGCCATTGAGAGTTTTGGCGTGCGTTTGCGCAATGAGGGATTCGCCATTGGAGGGTTTCGTTGTCTTTTCAGAAATCTTCCCCCCACGGTGGGTTTCGCGGCCACATGTAAGGTGCGCTCGGCGGACCCCCCCATTGTGGGCAGCCGCTACGAAGAGCGCACCGATTGGTGGAAGTACATTAGCAGCGTTCCGGCTCCACGGGTGTTGGTGATGGAGGACATTGATGACCCGCCCGGCACGGGAGCGTTTATCGGCAAAGTTCACGCCAACATTCTGCTGGCCTTCGGCTGCGTGGGAGCGATCACCAATGGAACCGCGCGAGAATTGCCCGAAACCGAGGCCAGCGGCTTCCAGGTCTTTGCGCGCCGCCTGGCCATCTCGCGCGCCTATATCCATGTGGTGGAATTTGGCCGGCCCGTGGAGGTGGGTAACCTGAAGATTCAGCCCGGCGATTTGATTCATGGAGACCGGCACGGCATCATTACCGTTCCCCTGGATCTCGTGCCGCGCCTCCCTGCGGCGGCACAGGCGATCGCGGAAAAGAAGCAGCAGTTGATCGATCTGTCCAAGCGACCCGGAGCCACCCTTGAAGAATTCAGCCGGGAGCTTAAGGATTTACTCGACTTTAACCCGGACTCCCTTCGTGATGGAGCAAAAAAGTAGAAATGATGACCAAGCCAATGTCCAGCAGAAATCCCTTTATCACGGCGGCGGGCGTGTGCCTCGCCGCCGTGCTGGCCGCGCTGCTTTCCTCCTGCGGCAAGGTGCGCGCCAAGAGCGACACGCCGGCGGCAGTCACGGTGGGGGTGATGAAAGTAACCCGCAAGACTCTGCAACGGCAAATCACCCTCTCCTCGGAGCTGGTCCCCTTTCAGGAAATTGACGTCTATGCGAAGGAATCGGGTTTCGTCAAAAAGTTGTATGTCGATTACGGCAGCCGCGTGGGCGCGGGGCAATTGATGGCGACGCTGGAAATTCCCGAGCTCGAGGCGCAATTGCAGGTGGACGAAGCCGCCATCAAGAACGCCACCGACGAGGTTGACCGCGCTCAGCACCAGTTGCAACGTTATCAGGCGATGTACAAGGCTCTCCATCTGGAATACACCCGTCTGAAAGAGGTTTTTGATACCCAGCCCGGTTTGGTGGCCCAGCAGGAAGTTGACGACGCGCAAGGCAAGGACATGGCGGCGGCAGCGGAGGTGGACTCGGCGGAGTCCGCTCTCCAGGCCGCCCAGAGCGAACTGCTGGTGGATAAGTCCCATCTGGTTCACGACCAGGCGCTGTTTTCTTACGCCAGCATCACCGCCCCCTTCGCCGGCGTTATCACCCAACGCTACGCTAACCTGGGAACCTTGATGCAGGCGGGCACCAGCTCCAGCACCCAGTCCATGCCTCTGGTGCGGCTCTCGGAGGATGACTTGTTTCGATTGGTGATTCCGGTGCCCGAGTCTTCGGTGCGCTTCATCCGGGTCGGCGATCAAGTTGACGTTCAAGTGCCGGCTCTCAGCCGGTCTTTCCCCGGCAAAGTGGCCCGCTTTTCCGTGGACGTGCAGGAGGACACGCGCACCATGCATACCGAGGTGGACGTTTCCAACCCTGACCGGCTTTTGATACCGGGAATGTACGCAGAAGCCAAGCTAACCTTGGAATCGAAGGATAACGTTCTGTCGGTGCCCGTGCAGGCGCTCAACCAGGAAGGTGGCCAGACCACCGTGTACGTGGTGAGCCCTGCCAACAAGGTGCAGATTCAAGTGATCACCATGGGCCTCGAAACCTCCACCGACGCGGAAGTTGTCTCCGGCCTCGCGGAAGGCGCAGCGGTGATCGTCAGCGACCGCAGCAGCCTGAAGCTGGGCCAGGAAGTACGTCCGCAAAGCGTCCAGATGCTGCAATACCAGGGAGGGCAGGGGCAATAGGCAGTCGTGCCACGCGCATCCTGCCCGTGACGGGGCATGGCCATGATGGCCATGGCACAGGGGCTAGTACAAGGGGATCTATGCCGCGATTTTCAATCCGCAACCCGTACTTCATCATCGTTTGTTGCCTGGCCTTGTTGGTCATCGGCGTAACCAGCGCGGCGCGCATGCCGGTGGACCTTTTCCCGCCCATCAATCTACCGGAAGTGGTGGTGGCCACATTTTATTCCGGCATGCCCCCCCAGGACATTGAAATTGACATGACCAACCCGCTGGAGCGCTTCTTCACGCTCGCGAGCGGCATTGACCATATGGAATCGCGCTCCATGCTGGGCGTCAGCATCATCAAAATTTATTTCCAGCCGGGGACCAACGCCGACGCCGATGTGACGGAGATTTCCAACCTCGCGCTGGCCGACTTAAAGCGCCTGCCGCCCGGCACCTTGCCGCCCGTGGTGCTGAAGTTTGACGCCTCCAGCCTGCCGGTTTGCCTGGTGACGGTGAAGGGAGAGGGGCTCAGCGAAACCCAGCTTCACGATTACGCGCAGTTTGCCATTCGCAACCAGATCGCGGTGGTGAAGGGGGCGGAAATACCGCCGCCGTTTGGAGGGAAGTACCGGCAGGCCATGGTGTACGTGGATCCCTACAAGCTCCTCTCCCGCCAGATGACTCCCATGGACGTGGTGCATGCGGTGAACCGATCCAACCTCATCCTGCCCGCCGGCGATGTGAAGATGGGCCCCTACGATTACTACGTTTATTCCAACAGCCTGGTGAACCAGGCCAAAGACCTCAACGCCATTCCCATCAAGACGGTGGGCACTTCTTGGGTTACGGTGGGCGATCTAGGGAAGGCCGAAGACGCCAACCAGATTCAATACAACGAGGTGCGGGTGGACGGCCAGAAATCCTGCTACATCCCCATCATGAAGCAGGGCGGGGATACCAACACCATCGAGGTGGTCAACGGCATTCGGGACTTGATCGGCCACTTGTTTGACATTCCCAAGCAGATGACCGCGAGCCTGGTGTTCGATCAATCCGTCTTCGTCAAGGAAGCCATCAAGACGCTTCTGCATGAGGGCCTCATCGGGCTCCTGCTCACCAGCATTATGATTCTGCTCTTTCTCGGAAGCCTGCGGGCGACCTCCGCGGTGTTTCTTTCCATCCCCCTTTCGGCGCTGGCGACCTTCGTGGTGCTGTCGATGATGGGCAGTACCGTGAATACGATGATCCTGGGGGGTCTCGCGCTGGCTTTCTCACGGATTATCGATAACTCGGTGATTTCGCTCGAGAACATCTATCGCCACCTGGAATTGGGGGCTTTGCCCGAAGCGGCTGCGGAGGCGGGAGGTAATGAGGTCAGCCTGGCGGTGCTGGCGGCAACCTTGACCACCGTCGTGGTCTTTTTCCCGGTCACCTTCCTTTACGGGGTCAGCAAATTCCTGTTCACCGCGCTGGCCCTGGCCGTAGTCATTTCGCTGTTTGCCTCATATTTCGTGGCCATGACCGTCATCCCGCTGTTCTGCTCGCGGTTCTTGAAGGCAGCTCCGCATGCGGAAGGGCACGAAGGGCCGAGCACCGCCGGGCCCGGAACCAAACCTTCCTGGGGGCAAAGGTTCAACGCCGGCTTCAACCGTCTGTTTGGCAAGTTCCTCGATACTTACGAATACTGGGTGCGGCGGGCGCTTCTGCGGCCGGGGCGCACGGTGGCGGTTCTGTCCGGACTGTTCCTGGCCAGCCTGGCCATCTACCCTTTTATGGGTTTGGCTTTCTTCCCGCGCACTGACGCGGGGCAATTCACCATCAATCTCAAGGTTCCCACCGGCACGCGCCTGGAAGTGACCAATGATTACGTGGCCAAAGTGGAGAACCTGGTCCGGCAGACCGTCGATCCCCGGGACTTCAAGCTGATCGTCTCCAACCTGGGGGTGGTGCCGGACTTTTCCTCCTTGTACACCACCAACGCCGGACCTTACACCGCCACCGTGCAAGTGCAGTTGCAGGATGAGCACCGGCGCAGCAGCTTCGATTATATGCGCGAGGTGCAGGAAGAAATCAGCCGGCAGTATCCGGAGATTCGCACGTTCTTCTCCAGCGGCTCGATGGTGGACGCGATTTTGAACATGGGAATGCCGGCGCCCATTGACGTGCAGGTGAGCAGTTCGGATCTGGACCAGAGCTACAAGATCGCGCAGGACCTGGCGCGGCAGATTCGCGGCGTGGGGGGAGTCGGCGCCGTCTACATCCCCCAGGATATGAACTATCCGGCGCTGCGCCTGGATGTGGACCGGGTGCATGCGGGAGAGCTGGGGCTGACCCAGAAAGACGTGGTGGACAACGTCATCACCGCTCTCAATTCCAACCTGATGATTGCGCCTAACTACTGGGTGGATCGCGTGACCGGCAACGATTACTTCCTGACCGTCCAGTACTTCGAGCATGGCAGGGCCGCTATCCATAACCTGACTGACCTCACCCAGATTCCCTTGCGGCAAGAGACGCCCGCGAAAAAGAACATGGGGTGCGGGCCGGCTCTTCCCAATCAACAGACGTTCCAGGCAACCTCCCTGGCCGATCCGCCCAAACCGGCGTGGAACTGCAATCAGAAATTGCCCGAGGCCAAGGCCCATCCCGCACAACTCGCCCACCCGCCCAGGCCCATCTCGGTGCTGGATAATGTCGTCAAGGTACGATTAGTGCAAACCCCCACGGAGATCGACCACTACCAGATCCAGAGAATCACCGACGTCTATGTGACCCCGGCCGGAGAGGATCTGGGAAAGATCACGGATGTCATTCGCGGCATTTTGCGGAAGACGAGTCTGCCGCCCAACGTGCGCGTGAACCTGCGCGGCATGGTGCAAGGGATGACCGCGTCGTTCCGAAGCTTCGCCATGGGTCTATCGCTCTCCGTCGTTCTCCTGTATCTCATCCTGGTGGCGCAATTCCGTTCGTTTAAAGACCCCTTGCTCATCATGCTGGCCATTCCCATGGGCTTCATCGGGGTGCTGATAATCCTTCCCCTGACGGCCACCACCCTGAATGTGATGTCACTGATGGGGGTCCTGATGCTGGTGGGGATTGCGGCGTCCAACAGCATCCTGATTGTGGAATTCGCCCACCGCCTGGAGGATCAGGGAAAGTCGGTTGAGGATGCGGTGATTACGTCGTGCCGGGTGCGCTTGCGCCCCATTCTGATGACCTCGCTCGCGACGATTATCGGCATGGTGCCCATGGCTTTCAAGATGGGCACGGGAAGCGAGCAGTATGCCCCCCTGGCGCGCGCCATTATTGGGGGCCTGCTGGTCTCCGTCGCTTTAACCGTTTTCATCGTTCCCGCGGCGTATTTGGTGGTTTTTGGAAATCGGCCGCGCCCGGCGGCGGAACGCTAGGCGCACAGGCGGCGTGCCACAAGCGATGTGCCACGGGCGACGTGCCACGGGCATCCTGCCCGTGAAGGGGCATGGCCAGGATGGCCATGACACAAACAGCGTGGCACAACGAAAGAAATTTGCCCATGAATAAACACCCATTCGATTCGCGCGACATCGCAATTCGCCACGGCGCGTACCTTCCCCACTGGACTCGGGAAACCGCGATCTACGCGATCAATTTTCGTTTGGCCGATTCGTTGCCGAAGTCGATCCTTCAATCCTGGGAATTTGAGCGCCTCGACATCGTAAAGACTGCCCAACAAATGAACCGTCCCTTGAGCGCTTCAGAAGAGACCCGGCTGGACAAACTTTTCTCCGAGAAAGTCGAATCGTACCTGGACGCAGGCGCGGGCGCATGTTGGATGCAAAGAGACGACGTTGCAGGAGTCGTGGCGGGGGCGCTTCTTCACTTCGATGGGGCAAGGTATTGCCTTGCTGCCTGGTGTGTCATGCCCAACCACGTTCATGCCGTTGTGCAGCCGCTACCAGGTTATGAGGTTCCGGGAATTGTGCATTCGTGGAAATCATTCACCGCCAACGAAGCGAACCGTCTGCTGGGAAGGACCGGCCAGTTCTGGCGACCGGAGCCGTATGATCATCTGATTCGGAATGAGAACGACTTTAAGCGTCAAGTTGAGTACGTGCTCAAGAATCCAGTGCGCGCGGGCCTGAGAAATTGGAAGTGGGTGGGCAGGGGCACGGTGTGATGTAAGCCGTCGGTGTGCCACAAGCGGCGTGCCACGGGCGCTCGGTGCCACGGGCATCCTGCCCGTGCCGCAGGCATGGCCAGGATGGCCATGGCACAAGGGGAGAGGATAAATGCCTAAGTTTTCAATTCGCAATCCCTACTTCATCGTCGTGGTCTGCCTGGTGCTCCTGGTCCTGGGTGTGACCAGCGTGGCGCGCATGCCGGTGGACCTTTTCCCGCCCATCAATCTGCCGGAAGTGGTGGTGGCCACATTTTATTCCGGCATGCCCCCCCAGGACATTGAAATCGACATGACCAACCCGCTGGAGCGCTTCTTCACGCTGGCCAGCGGCATCGACCACATGGAGTCGCGCTCCATGTTGGGCGTCAGCATCATCAAAATTTATTTCCAGCCGGGAACCAACGCCGACGCCGATGTGACGGAGATTTCCAACCTCGCGCTGGCCGACTTAAAGCGCCTACCGCCCGGCACCTTGCCGCCCGTGGTGCTGAAGTTTGACGCCTCCAGCCTGCCGGTTTGCCTGGTGACGGTGAAGGGAGAGGGACTCAGCGAAACCCAGCTTCACGACAATGCCCAGTTTGCCATTCGCAACCAGATCGCGGTGGTGAAGGGGGCGGAAATACCGCCGCCGTTTGGAGGGAAGTACCGGCAGGCCATGGTGTACGTGGATCCCTACAAGCTCCTCTCCCGCCAGATGACGCCCATGGACGTGGTGGACGCGGTCAACGAATCGAACCTGATCCTGCCCGCCGGCGATGTGAAGATGGGCCCCTACGATTACTACGTCTACTCCAACAGCCTGGTGGACCAGGTGAAGGATTTGAACGACATCCCCATCAAGACAGTGGGGACCTCATGGGTGACGGTGGGCGATGTGGGGAAGGCCGAAGACGCCAATCAGATTCAGTACAACGAGGTGCGCGTCGACGGCCAGAAATCCTGCTACATCCCCATCATGAAGCAAGGCGGGGATACCAACACCATTGAGGTGGTCAACGGGATTCGGCGCTTGATCGGCCACTTGTTTGATATTCCCAAGCAGTTGCAGGCCAGCCTGGTGTTCGATCAATCGGTGTACGTCAAGGAAGCGATCCACACGGTGCTGCATGAGGGCCTCCTCGGCCTCCTTCTCACCAGCATCATGATCCTGCTCTTTCTGGGCAGCTTGCGCGCCACTTCGGCCGTCCTGCTCTCCATTCCGCTCTCCGCCCTCACCACCTTTGTCGTGCTGTATTTGATGGGGAGCACGGTGAACACCATGATCCTGGGGGGCCTCGCCCTGGCGTTTTCGCGGGTGATTGACAATTCCGTGATCTCGCTCGAAAACATTTATCGTCACCTGGAGATGGGCGCCTTGCCCAAAATCGCCGCGGAAGTGGGAGGGGCGGAAGTGAATCTCGCCGTCCTTGCCGCCACCCTGGTGGACGTGGTGGACTTTCTTCCGGTGGTGTTTCTGTACGGTGTCAGCAAATTCCTCTTTTCCGCGCTGGCCCTGGCTTTTTGCCTCTCGCTGCTCGCGTCATTTGTAGTGGCGATGACGGTCATTCCGCTGTTCTGCTCGAAATACCTCAAGCAGGTGCCGCATCCCCAGGCACACGAAGGGAAAGGAAACGAGTATGAGGTTGAGCCGGAAAAACCCCTAAGCCATTCATGGTTTGACAGGTTCAACGCCGGGTTCAACCGCACGTTTAACAAGCTGCTGGACTTCTACGAGTACTGGGTGCGCCGGGCCCTGGTTCGTCCGGGGTTGACCGTGGCCGCTTTGGCCGGGGTGTTCCTGGTCAGCCTGGCCATCTACCCTTTTCTGGGCCTCGCCTTCTTTCCCCGCACCGACGCGGGGCAGTTCACCATCAATCTCAAAGTGCCCACCGGCACGCGCCTGGAAGTGACCGATCAATATGTGGCCAAGGTGGAGAACCTGATTCGGCAAACCATTGATCCCAAGGATTTTAAGCTGGTGGTCTCGAACCTCGGGGTGGTGCCGGATTTCTCCTCTCTGTACACCACCAACGCCGGACCTTACACCGCCACCGTGCAAGTGCAGTTGCAGGATGAGCACCGGCGCAGCAGCTTCGATTACATGCAGGAGGTGCAGGAAGGAATCAATAAGCAGTACCCGGAGATTCGCACGTTCTTCTCCAGCGGCTCGATGGTGGACGCGATCTTGAACATGGGAATGCCGGCGCCCATCGATGTGCAGGTGAGCAGTTCCAACCTCGATCAGAGCTACGGCATCGCGCAGGACCTGGCGAGGCAGATTCGCGGACTGAACGGCGTGGGCGAGGTCTATATTCCCCAGGATATGAACTATCCGGCGCTGCGCCTGGATGTGGACCGCGTGCATGCCGGGGAGTTGGGCCTGAGTCAGCAGGACGTGGTGAACAATGTCATCACCGCGCTGAATTCCAACTTGATGATTGCGCCCAACTACTGGGTGGACCGGAAAACCGGGAATGACTACTTCCTGACCGTTCAGTACTTTGAGAGCGGGTCACCGGCCATTCACAATGCCCTCGACCTCAAGAACATTCCCCTGCGGGCGCCGAACTTGACTCAGCCCACCACGCTCGATACGGTGGTTAAACTTACCAGCATCCAAACCCCCACCGAAGTGGACCATTATCAGATCCAAAGGGTTTCCGATGTGTACGTGACCCCCCAGGGAGAGGACCTGGGGAAGCTCACCTCGGCCATCCGCGGCATTCTCGCCCGGTCGAATATTCCGGCGAATGTGCGGGTCAATTTGCGCGGCATGGTGAATGGCATGGATGCCTCCTTCAAGAGCTTCGGGCTGGGCTTCCTGCTCTCCTTTACTCTGCTGTATCTCATTCTCGTGGCGCAGTTTAAGTCTTTCACCGATCCCCTCTTGATCATGCTGGCCATTCCCATGGGGTTCGTAGGAGTATTAATCATCCTGCCGCTCACCCACAGCACCCTGAACGTGATGTCGCTTATGGGCGTGCTGATGCTCATCGGTATCGCCGATTCCAACAGCATTTTGATCGTGGACTTTGCGCATAACCTTGAAACACAAGGGCTTTCGCCTGCCGACGCGGTAATTACGGCCTGCCGCGTGCGTCTGCGGCCCATCCTGATGACCTCACTCGCCACCATCATCGGGATGATTCCCATGGCCATGAAATTGGGGACGGGGGCCGAACAGTACACGCCCATGGCGCGGGCGATTATCGGAGGGCTGACGTCTTCGGTCCTTCTGACCATTTTCATCGTGCCCGCCGCGTACCTGCTGGTCTACGGCAAGCGGCAATTAAGTCCGGCTCAGGGTTCCAAGGAGGTTGGGGAATGAGACACAATATCCGAAAATTCACGGTGTCTGCTCTGGTTTGCTTCGTCATGTGCTGCTCTTTTACTCTCAAAACACCGCGAACCTTTGCGAGGTCATCTTCAACCCCGGGCCCGTCCCCCCAAAAACTCACTTTGAAAGATGCGGAGGAAATGGCGCTGCGCAACCATCCTCTGTTGCAAGCCGCCAACTACGACGCCGAGGCGGCAAGTCAAATCACCCGTGAATTCAAGTCGGCCTATTACCCCACCGCCATCGCAAGCGTCACAGCGGCCGGGGCCATACCCGAGAGCCGCATTGAAGCGGGCTTTCTCAACAACCCGACCATCTACAACCGCGAATCGAACGGGCTGGAGGTGCAACAACTCATCACCGACTTCGGACGGACCTCCAACCTGGTGGGCTCCGCGCGATTGGGAGCCCAAGCCGCTTCTGCCGGCGCCCAGCAAACCGCCCAGGACGTGCTGCTGGCTGTCAATCGCGCCTATTACGGCGTCCTGCGCGCCGAGGCCGTCCTCAGGGTTGCGGAGGAAACGGTGAAGGCCCGCCAGATTCTTGCCGATCAGATCACCACCCTCGAAAAGAACAAGCTGCGTTCTCTCGTGGATGTCAGCTTCGCGGAAGTGGATTTGGCGCAGGCGCGGTTGCTGCTGGTGCAAGCCCAAAACAATGAGAAGGCGTCATACGCGGATCTGGCCACCGCCCTCGGGCTCTCCAATCCTCAGCCGTTCGAACTTGCGGAGGAACCCATGCCCCCCGCACCACTTCCCGACCCCACCGACTTGATCGTGCAGGCCCTTCAGGATCGCCCGGACCTTTCCAGCGCGCGCTTCACCCATGAGGCGGCGCTGCGTTATGCCCGAGCCGAGCGCGATTTGTGGATGCCCACCATCAGCGCCACGGGCGCGGCGGGCCTGACGCCGGCTTATCAAGTCCCGCTCAGCGATCGGTACGCCGCGGCGGGGATCAACGTGAATATTCCCATCTTCAACGGCTTCCTCTATTCCGCCCGCCACCAGGAAGCGAACCTGCGCGCCAAAGCCGCGGACCAGGCCACGCGCGACCTTGCCGACCGCATCGCGCGCGACGTGCGCAACGCCTGGCTCGACACCGGCACCGCCTATCAGCGCCTCACCGTCACCGCCGAGTTGCTGAAAGAGGCCACGCTGGCGCTCGATCTCGCGCAGGGCCGCTACAAACTTGGACTCAGTTCCATCGTCGAACTCTCCCAGGCGCAACTGAATCTGACTCAGGCGCAAATCGAAGACACCAGCGCCAAATACGACTTCCAGATTCAGTCCGCCATCCTCGATTATCAGATTGGACAGTTACACTAAGCGGTCGGGCTGCCCCCGTCGCACTCCACTGTCGGAGAAATACTCCACCCTGGGGGCGTGGCTTTGCCAAGGCCCGCTGCACGATACCCTTTGTTCATCAACAAATAACCACGCCGCGGGTTCGGCGACCAAGGTGCACAGAGCCTTGCCAGGGCCCGCATGATCGGGCATCTGAGAAAAGAGGCTGACCCGATGACGAATTGTTTGGCCACATGGTTTGGTCTTCTCCACAATCTGCCGAAACCATCACCCGCACCGCCTGCGCAAACCACCCTGGCATGTCCAATAAACGGTCAACCGACGAGCGGCAATCCCACCCACGTTCGGGAGCAGGGAAGCATCCTGGCGGGGGCGGAGAAAACGGCGCTGATCTGGATGGCCGAGCGCCTGCCGCTAGCGGTCAATTCCGACCACCTGACCTTGCTGGGTTTCGCCGCCATGCTGGCCGCCGGAATTGCCTACGGAGTGGCGAAGCACCACCCCGGCGCTTTGCTCTTGGTGGTTCTGGCGCTTGCCCTGAACTGGTTGGGAGATAGTCTGGACGGTACCCTGGCGCGCGTGCGCAACCAGCAGCGGCCGCGCTACGGCTTTTACGTTGACCACGTGCTCGATATGGTGGGCACTTTCGTTCTGCTGGGGGGACTCGCCCTTTCCGGGTACATGAATCCGCTCCTGGCGATGGGCATGCTCGCCGCCTACTTGACGGCGGCGGCCGAGGAGTTTCTTGCCACCCACGTGCGGCGGGTGTTCCACCTTTCCTTCCTGGGATTCGGCCCCACCGAGTTGCGAATCATTCTGGCCATTGGCACCTTATACCTTCTCTACAAGCCCTGGGTTCATCTGGGGAGACTCGGGGTGTTTCGACTATTCGACGTCGGCGGCGCTGTGGCCATTGCGGGCCTGGCGCTGAAGGTGGTGGTCTCCGCCGCATGCAACGCCTGTGCCCTCTACCGGGAAGAGAGGCTGCCGCGATGAAGGCGCAATTCTCCGGCAATTGAAAAATCCTCCCTCCATTCAGCCCTGACCGCGTTTATACTTTCTTGAATGCCGTGCGGTGATTTTTGGATCGCGAGACATGCCCGGAGGTGACGGGTGTGCAGGCCCGCGAGGCCCGGGCGGCAAAAAGGAGCAAGCGTATGTCCTACTACCGGGTCAGGGGATGGGGTTTTCTTCTTAACCTGACCGCATGCATTCTTCTTTCAGGAATTCCCGGATGGGCCCAGCAATCCGCGGCGCCGCCCGCGAGTCCAGAATCGGAGCAGGAACGCACCGCCTGGTTTCGGCAGGCCAAGTTCGGCATGTTCATTCATTGGGGTCCGTACTCGCTGGCCAGTGTGGAGGCTTCCTGGCCGATCATGAAGCCGGAGCCCCGCTGGAACATCACTGAGGCCGCTTACGTGGATCTTTACAAGCAGTTCAACCCCACGCAGTACGATCCCACGGCCTGGGTGAAACTGGCCGCCGACGCCGGGATGCGCTACATGGTCTTTACCACCAAGCACCATGACGGGTTCTGCATGTTTAACACTGCCCTGACCGACTATCGAATCACCAAAACCCCCTACGGCCGGGATGTCACCTACATGCTGGCCCGGGCGGCTTCCGAGGCGCACATGCCGCTGGGGTTCTACTACTCGCCCCCCGACATGCACCATCCGGGTTTTCGGGATACTTCCCGGCCGGTCAAGGACACCTACCACGGGGACCCCAGCCGTCCGCAGTGGGCGACGTACCTCGACTACATGAACGCCCAACTGCGGGAACTCCTCACCGAGTACGGACCGGTGGCCTTGATCTGGTTTGACGGCCTCAGCCAACCGGAGAAATATCATGGCCAGCAGGTTGTGGACCTGGTCCATCAGATACAGCCCGCCACGCTGGTGAACAATCGCATTGGTGTGCCGGGCGATTTTGATACTCCCGAGCAGACCATTCCGGAGCGGATTCCCACCCTGAGCGCCGCCGGCAACCAGGCGGGTGGCAGCACGACCCCGGATTCACCCGCCCTGCCCGCGCCTGACGACTTCCGCCTCTGGGAGACCTGCATGACCATCAACGACACGTGGGCGTATAACAAGAACGATACCCATTTCAAATCCACCAAAGAGCTTATTCAGGACCTGGCGGACGTGGCCAGCAAAGGTGGAAACTTCCTGCTCGACGTCGGCCCCACCCCGGAGGGAACCATTCAGCCGGAATTCGCCGAGCGCCTCGTGGAAATGGGACAATGGATGAAGGTCTACGGCGATTCCATCTACGGAACCACCTACGGCCCGCTGCAAAACCTGCCCTATGGCAGAACCACGGCCAAAGGCAAGGTTGTATATGTCCACGTTTTTGCCTGGCCCACCGAAACCACACTGGAAGTGCCGGGTCTCCAGGCGCGCGTCGCGCAGATTACCATCCTGGGTGAAAAGGGAAAGCTGCACTGGCGGCAGAGCGCCGAAAAGCTGGAAATCGAAGTCCCCTCCACCCCGCCGGACCCCAATGACACCGTTCTGCAAATCGTGACCCGGTAGGAAGAAATCGGGCCATCGGGTCATCGGGCCATTTGCGATTGGTGATTGGTGATTGGCGATTTGCGATTGTAGCGCAGACGTACGCGTTCCTTGCGTTCGTCTGCGGCTCTTCGTCCGTCGATGGGATTTCATGTTTGGATGTTAATATCGTGGTTGCTGTTTTCATTTTAAGAACCGCAGAGGAAGCCAAACTGCGGCTACCGTCTGCGCTACCCCGCTGGCAAGGACAATATGAGGCGATTGTTTACTTCATGCGAGGTTGGGGGTAGGGAGTAGTTAAGGTGGCGCTAAATTGGAGGTTTCTTGATCGGTTTACGGCCAGTTTGGTCAAGTTTTTTATCCATTGCCTCCCGAAGCAACCTGTCCTTTTCTGGCGACACAATAAAATAATCGAATAAATCCTCCACTATTTTAAGCGTCCATTCGGCCTCCTCCCTTGTAACGTCTACCTGAATGCCTTGGTCGTTTTCCATGGCATGAGCGCCGAAATCACCGATCTCGCGCAGGTAATGAAGATTTTCACGAAGTCTCGAAGGATGTTGGGAATATGCGATGAATTTGTCGATTCTGGTTGCCAAGTTGTAATCGGTCAAATTCGCATAAATCTTGAGCAGATCGGCTAAAATCCTGCGCGATTGAAACAGTAATGAGATCGTGGCGATGGTTGGGGCTGGATATGGCTGGAAGAGATTGGAAAGTAAGGGGGGCGGGGAAAAAACGCGCGGGAGATCGTGGCGAAAGGTGCGCCGCGGTCGCATTGCCGGTCGCATTGCTGAACGAACAATCAATAACTTAACCTGTGGAAAACAGTGATTTACGGGGGCTGGTTTGCGACATCCTGATTTTTACGGAGAAGAAGAAGACCAAGTCTTATAGTATGAGTTATACTAATTAGCCTTCATCGGAATACTAATGATCCAATCGAATCCGGCGACTCGGGCCACTCGTTGCGGGTCATTTTCAAGACTCGCCAGCGCTTCAACCAAACGATCCTCCACCGCCCGCAGGCTGTCGAAGACAAGGTTGGGGAACCACTTTTCCCGGATATCCTCCCAGACATGCTCCACCGGGTTGAGCTGCGGACTGTAGGGCGGCAAGGGGAGCAACCGCATATTCTCCGGGATCTGCAAATCCTTGGCGCGGTGCCACCCCGCACCGTCCAGCACCATCAGGATGAATTCCTGGGGGTGACGCCGGGCGACTTCGGCCAGGAACAAGGACATCGTCAGGGCATTCACCTCGGGTAGGACCAAGGTATCGAGCGTACCGTCATGCGGGCTGACGGCGGCGAAAACATAGGTGTACTCGCGCACGATGCGGGCGCAGACCTGGGGACGCACGCCGCGCGGCGCCCAGCAGCGCCGGGGATCATTGATGCGTCCAAACCGCGCCTCATCCTGGAACATCAAGCGCAGGGATCGCCCGGCGAGGCGATGCTCCTCAACGGTCGCGGGGAGTTTTTTTAAAAGTCTGTTGGCGGGCGAGGTCGGCCTGGGGATGGCGAGGCCGCGGAGCTAACTTGCGCCAGCCGTGCCGGGCCAGCATGCGGTAAACCGTCGATTTCGGCACGGCATGGCCCACCGCCTGTTCATAGGCCTGTTGCACCCGGCTCACCTCCAACAACCCACCGCGTTCGGCGCGCTGCAGAAATCCTGCCAACAGTTGGGCCTCTTCCGCCACAGGCAGGTTCTGGTGGCGTCGCCCTCCGCGCCCCCGGCGCTGCCAGAGCGCTTCGCCTTGCCGCCAGTATTGGGCCTGCAGACGCCGCACCGAGGTCGGTCGCCATCCCAGGGCTTGGGCAACTTGATTGGCGTTTAACCCCAACGCCGCTCGCAGCCACAAACACTGCACCCGCTGAAATTCGGCCTTGTTGCGCGCTTCCTTCAACCCCTGTTGTAACCGCTCGAGCGTTCCTTCTGGAAAAGGTCGAGGTGGTCGCATTTCTCCCTCCGCGTAAAAATAATCGGAAGGAGTTTATATTAGTATCTTTATGAATGCAACTTTGTATTAGTTGCTGATTGCGACCAATTTCTACAGTCCTTGCCATTTGACTACTATTAAAATATCTAGTATGGAAAGATGGGCAAAAAGACTGCGACAAGGTTTTGGAAAACAGGCCCGGACGGCTAAACGGACGGCGGCGGTTGGGCACTCCTTAATAATGATACAACCTGGTCGCTTGACCTGGAGATCGAGCGGAGGGAAGCTCCAATAGCAAAGAACTCGACCAGCAAGCCGACAGAGAAGAAGAACCCACCTAACCAGATTATTCCAACACCTAGCCCCAGAGTTGAGGGATCGCTATTAAGCCCAGCAGCGGCCGTGATCACCCAACCAAGGCCGGCAAAGAGCAGGCCAATAATAACCAGTATGGCGGAGGGGCGCATCGGGGCATCTGGAATTACTGCGCGGGGAGTTGTTTGAGGTGGAGCGACGGAGCGACGAGCATCAATAGTCGATTCCATGGAGCGCCTTCCTTTTTGGGGCTGGACCTGGTTTGCGGCGGATTGGCAGGCCAGACGAATCAACTTTTCCCTGTTGTATCTTACTAAGATGACGGCGGATAGTCCTATCCGGGATGCCGCACTCTGCCTCAACATACCACATATTCCGGAGGGGATGGAGACGCGTCGGAGCCGACAAGACGAACTTGTAGCGGGCGGCGATCTTAGCTGGCGCGCGGAACTGGCCGGTGGCCAGGGCGAGGATAAACTCCGGGTAACGGAGGACGAAGCGCCGGGCCTGGGGCGTCCTTATATATACCGCATGGCGGAAGAGGCCGTAGTGGGTGAGACAGACGTGATCCTGGGGGCCGCCTGGCGTGTCCAGCGTCAAAGTGACCTCGCCGAACTCTGTCAAGGACGGCCCAAAGGGGGAGGACAGGCCGTCCTCCCCCTTTGGGGGTGGGTACGGTCTACCCCCACGCTTTGGAAGGTACTGGTTAGTTTGACTACCGCCTTTAGACGGATTTTCGGCACCAAAGGGGGTCCTCAATTTGAGGACCCCCTTTGAGGGCATCCGAATCTCTGGGTGGCGGTTCCGAAGGTTATAAACTAGGTTTCTTTTTGTAATACCCATGATTCGTGCGGACTCTTCCAAGGTGAAGGCCGGCTCGGAAGGCCATACACAGCTCGCCTCGATTCCCAGCAGCGATAGAACCGATGACATTCGAGGAGAATCGTATAATATCAGGCATGCTTCTATGAAATCTTTCGCGAAAGGGTCTTTTATAAGCTCATTTATCGCGCGCGGCGGGATCCGCACGGGAAGCGCGAACCATGTATCCCTCTCTTGCGCTGGAATTTCCAATTTGAACAAGGTGCGAGAAATCCTAACGAGGATTTGGCAGCAGCCTTCGTTAGGGCAACGTGTCCATTGTACGGACACCGCTACTTGGCGCTTGAAGTCAGAATAGGGAATTTCTGAAGACAGGGAAGTTTGTGGCTGTCCGATTGATTGTCCCAAATAGTTATGGACAGTTGACATAGTATTCCAGATCGGGGATACCTGGGTGGAGCAAAAAGGGCAAAGCATAAACTCTATCGTCTCGCAATACGAGATACTCAACCCCGTGGGAGTTGAGCGATTCGATAAACGCGCGCCAATTTTCCGGAAGTGGCATCGCTCTCCTGGTGCGCCATGGCCCGAAGCTGAAACAGGATCTCCAACCGCTCCTGCGGGGAAAGCCGCCGGTAATATTCGCGCGTGGCTGCATCCGCCTCGTGGAAGGTTCGGAATTTGGCTAAAACCGGCTCCATACCTTTATTTTATTACCTGACGCCCGAAAGTCCTACTGCAAAAGCATAAGAGCTGCCAGGGGGTAGAGTCGTGGTTTGGGGGTGTCGCCCTAAGGGGCGGCACCCAATCTACAGAAGCTGGCAGTACGATTCTGCGCTGCGAAGCATTATCAGGTTGACAGAGAGCGCCGGCAAAATTAGAGTGAGGACGGAACCGAAGGAGAGCACTGCCTATGACCGGAATTCAGTTTATCACTGACGAAAAGGGCCGCAAGACGGCGGCAGTAATCGACCTCAAGAAGCACCGGGCGCTCTGGGAGGACTTCGAGGACGTCCTGGTTTCCCGGTCGCGGCGGCAAGAGAAACGTATCCCGTGGGACAAGGTGAAAACGGACCTCATCAAGAGCGGAAGGCTCCGTGGCTAACTACCGACTCGCACTGACCTCAAGTGCGGAGAGGGAATTAAGAAGGCTATCGAGCCAATGGGTCGAGCGCGTCGCTCCACGCCTGGAAAGTCTCGCCGCTAATCCTCGCCCGCCTGGCTGCAAGAAGCTCAAGGGCGGTGATAAGGAGTGGCGTATCCGGGTGGGCGACTACCGTGTCGTGTACACCATCGACGACGCGAAATCACTGGTCGAGGTGACGAGAATCCGTCACCGAAGTGACGTATATGAACGATGACTCTGGTTACAACGCCAGAATCTCGGGTTGGCACGATGCCTCACCGGTCAGTACAGCGCCCTTGTCGCAAGTCTTCCAGCGCTTCCTCGGCCAGCGAATCGAGTCGGCCCGCCGCGACATCTCCCTCAATCTGGCGATCCCAGGCTTCCGCGTCCAACTGAACAAACCATTCCCGGAATGCCGCCAAATCCTCTGGAGATAGCCGCCGCACAGCGTCCTCAATTTCGGCAATCGTGCTCATGAAATAAGTTTAAATTATCTCGCGTAGAGACGCAACGCAGCGAGGCTGCGGCCGTGGTTTGATTTTATCGGCGCTTGGCGGGAGAATGGAGGAAGAGGATTGCCCATTCTGAAAGTGAGGGGCTGGCGATGACTGTCAAAGAGTTTCACTGCCTGGTTTGCGAGAAGCCGGAAAAGTTGTGCACGTGCGACAAGTATTGCGCCCTCTGCCAGGCGGATTACCAGCTTCGCCTTACTGAGGACGGCCAGTATTATTGTCTCGACTGCCGGGAGGCGTGCGATTACAAGACGCAGGAGGAGGCCTGAGGGCGAAGGGGCAAAAACAAGTCAAAAGGCAAAGCGCAAAAGTCAAAATGCAAAAGTAAAGAGCACAATGCCCTAAATTCCCCTGCTTAACCCTAAAATTCCCTGCCCAACCCTAAATTCCCACGGCCCAAGGAAAGCTTACGACTTTGCGCGTAGGGCTTCTCACTTTTGCCTTTTGACTTTTGCGCTTTGACTTTTGACTTGCTCTTCCGACCCACCCTCAGTAACCGTAGAGGCCGGGAGGAGTAAGTCCTCACTTCTTGCCTGGGCGCTTCCTCCCCGCGGGTAGTGGATTTTGTAGCGTCGATCTCCGATCGACGGCGGCGGTCGGAGACCGCCGCTACAGCAAACTGCACCACTACCTCCCCGCGAAGACGATTGCATTTACCTGGGACCGCTTGTAACATCGGAAATATGCGTGTGGTCCGGTCATCGCTGGCCTGGAAAATAGCGACAGCCAACATTTTACTTGCGCTCTTTGCCGTGTTGTTGGCGGGGATGCTGCAATACCGCAAAGAGCAGCGAATTCTCGCCGCGGCGATGCGGCGGGAATTGACCCATGTGGTCTCGAGCGGCGCGCTGCTGCTGGACGGCGAGCGCGCCGAAGAGTTGACGGAAGCCCGCACCCCGGCTGCCACCGCGCCCATTCGGCAAGTTCTCGAGTCCCTGGTGATTGCCAGCCCGGGGGTGGACCGCATCTATGTGGTGGGAATGGGCTCGAATGGCGATCCGCGCTTCCTGCTGGGGAAGGGGGTGATGACCGACGCCGATCCGGGAGCAGTATTGTCCGCCCACGCGCGGCGTTGCCTGGACCGCGGCACCCCCATCACCACGGATATTTACGAGGATGCGGATGTCCTGTGGATTTCCGCCTTTCACCCCCTGCGTAATCAGCAAGGGAGGGTCGTGGCGGTGCTGGGGGCTGACCAGCGAGCTTCCGACCTGCGGGTGGAGGCGCGCGACCGGTTAAAGTCCATTTTGTATTCGGGATTGGCGGCGGCGGGGTTGGCCGTTCTCTTCAGTTTCATTCTCGCCCGGAACGTGACTCGCCCCTTGAAATTGATGGCGGAGAGCACCGCGGAGATTGCCGCGGGCAACCTCAACATCTTCCTGAATATCGACAGCCGGGACGAAGTGGGGGAGTTGGCGAGGTCGTTCAACCAGATGGTGGGGCGTTTGTCAGCAGCCGCCGAGGAGCGCGCCCGCCTGCAAAAGGAACTGCTGGAAAAACAAAAACTGGACCAGGAATTGAGCCTGGCGGCGGAGATCCAACACAGCTTCCAACCCGTCACTTTTCCTTGTTCCCCCCTGTTTTGCGCCAGCGCCCGTACGATGCCGGCCGAGGTGGTGGGCGGGGACTTCTATGATTTCATTGACCTGGATGGCCACCGCCAGGGGATCGTGATTGGCGATGTGGCGGGGCGGGGGATTGCCGCGGCGATTTACCTGGCGCGGCTAATCAGTGATTTTCGCGCCGCGGCGGCCCGCGCCTCCACCCCCCGCGAGGCGCTCGAGCGTCTGAATCAGCAACTCCTGACGCGCGCCACCCGCGGTTTGTTTGTCACCATGACTTATCTGGTGCTGGAGGCGCAAACGGGTGAAGTCTGTTATGCTACAGGTGGTCATCTCCCCATGCTGCGCCGCAGCGGGGCTACCCATGGAGTCGAAATTCTGTACGGAGACGAGGGCTTACCCCTCGGCATTGAAAAGGATTCGCTGCTCGCCGATCGCAGAATCCAGCTTGCCCCTGGTGACACCCTGCTGCTGGTAACCGATGGGGTGGTGGAAGCGCTGGGTCCCGATCGTAGTGTATTTAAGATGGATCATCTCGCCGGGATTTTTGCCCGCCAGGACTCGGGCGCCGGCCAACTGGTGGAAGATATTTTTGAGGAGATAGGCCGGATTTCGACCGCCCCCCCCGAGGATGATTTGACGGTGCTGGCGGTCACCTGGACTCCCCCGCAAACGGGGGTTCGGACATGATCCGGATTACCATTTGCAGCAAGCCGCGGCTGCTGAATATTCTGCGCGCTGTGGTAAAATTCTACGCTAAGGAAGCGGGCTTATCCCATACCGACGCCGATTATCTGGCCCTGGCCATTGATGAAGCCGTGGCGAATATTATCCGGCACACTTATCGCGGCCGCCACGACGCCAAGCTGGCCCTGGAAATCCACCCTCTGCCGGACCGGCTGGAATTCATTCTGGAGGATTGGGGGCCCAAGGTTTGCGAGGAGCAGATCCGTCCCCGCCCCCTGGATGAGGTGAGGCCGGGCGGCCTGGGCACGTTCTTTATTTATAGCTTTATGGACGAATGCTCCTACGATCCGGATTTCAAGGAAGGTAATCGCCTGAAGCTGGTCAAGTATCTGACACCAAAGGGTGCGGGGTGCGACAATGAAAGTTCAAGTGCGAAATCTTGATAAGATAGCCATAATCGATTCCTCGGGCGACGTCGATCTGTATTCTTCGCCGCGCCTGCGCGAATCCCTGCTGGCCCAGATCAAGGCGGAGGGCCCCAGCGTCCTGGTCAACATGTCGGGCGTGACCTACATCGATAGCTCCGGCATCGCCACGCTGGTGGAAGGCCTGCAACTTTCCCGGCAGACCAAGACCCGCTTTGCCTTGTTTGGACTGCGCCCCAACGCCCGCTCCGTGCTGGAACTGGCGCGCCTGCACAAGGTTTTCACGATCTTTACGACGGAAGAGGAAGCCGTGGAAAAGATCGGCTCGATTGCACCCTTCGAAGGGCTGTGAAAAGGCAATGGTGAATAGTGAATGGTGAATGGTGAAAGGTAAAGAGTGGAGAGCAACTGCTTGCGAACGAGTCATGCTACTAGAGGCCAGCCGTTTGTCATTGCGCTCGTCACCTTTTACCATTCACCATTTGCTATTCACTATTTCTAAGTGAGGCTATGACCGGCGTTCTGACCTATCTTGGACGCAATACGCTGGATTTTCTCCGCTACGTGAGCAGGCTCTACGACCTGAGCGCCAAAGCCGCCTATTGGACTTTTGTCGCCCCGTTCAAGGGCCGCAACGTGAAGTGGGGGAACGCTATCCATCAGATGGTGCTGGCGGGCGTGGATTCAATTCCCATTGTCGCCCTCATCTCGCTTTTTATCGGCATCGTGCTGGGGTTGCAGGGCGCCTACCAGCTCGCCAAGTTCGGGGCAACATATTTTGTAACTGCGCTGGTGGGCGTTTCCATGACGCGGGAACTGGGCCCGCTGCTTACCGCCATCGTGATCGCCGGGCGATCGGGTTCGGCGTTTGCCGCCGAGCTGGGCACCATGAAGGTTTCCGAGGAAATTGACGCGCTGGAGGCCATGGGACTCAACAGCGTGCGTTATCTCGTGGTGCCCAAGTACCTCGCCATGCTCATCATGATGCCGTGCCTGACGCTGATTTCCGACCTCTCGGGAATCGTGGGGGGCGCCCTGTTTGAGATCGCCCAGCTCGATAAGACGGCCACCATGTGCCTGACGGCCACCCGCGACGCCCTGGCGATGCATGACATCACCACGGGGCTGATCAAAAGCGTGGTGTTCGGCATCATCATCACCACCATCGGGTGCAATGAAGGGTTCGGAGTCAAGGGTGGGGCGGAGGGGGTCGGCAAGGCCACCACCTCTTCGGTCGTCCTCTCGATTTTCCTGATTATCTTCGCGGATGTGATCTTTACCGCGATCTTTTACTATACGGGTTAAACATGGCGGATGAATTTGACGGACCGATGATTCGCGTGGAGGACCTGGTCACCCACTATGGTGAGCGGCGCATCCTGAACCACGTCACCCTGGACTTTCCCAAGGGCGAGACCATGGTGATTCTGGGGGGAAGCGGCACCGGCAAAAGCACCTTGTTGCGCCACATCATGCGCCTGGAGCAACCCACTTCCGGCCGCATTCTCATCAAGAACGAGGACATCTGCCCGATGTCGGAGGAGGAGTTCAACCAGCACCGCCGCAAGATCGGCATGTTGTTCCAAAGCGCCGCGCTCTTCAACTCCATGACCATCGAAGAAAACGTGGCCCTGCCCCTGCGCGAACTGACCAAGCTGGAGGAATCCACCATCCGCATCATGACCCGCATCAAGCTGGACCTGGTGGGCTTGGGGGGATTTGAAAACTACATGCCGGCGCAATTGAGCGGAGGGATGAAGAAGCGCGCCGGGCTGGCGAGAGCCCTGGCCATGGACCCGGAGATTCTCCTCTTCGATGAGCCCTCGGCGGGGCTCGACCCCATCACCGCGGCGGGCATCGATTCGCTGATTCTGAAATTGAAACTGGCCTTTCGCATGACCATCATCGTGGTGACGCACGAAATGGCCAGCGCCTTTATGATCGCTGACCGCATCACGGTGATGGACCGCGGAGAGGTGATCGCCACGGGAACACCCGAGGAGATCCGCAACAGCACGCACCCCCGCGTGCTGCAATTCATGAACCGGACCCCGGAAGGCGATGAGCAGGATGCTCAGGCGTACCTGCGCACGCTGACGCAGAATTAGTTAAAGGTTAAAGGGTGAAGGGTAAAGGTTAAACTGGAATGGGTAGATTCCAAGGCTTCATCCTTTAGCCTTTACCCTTTAACCTTACACCTGCTCCCCACAGTCCTTAACGAGGTAAACGACTTATGGCGCGTACCAACGAGGAGATTAAAGTTGGAGTGGTGGTGGGCGTTTCCGCGCTGCTCTTTCTGGTGGCGCTGGTCTTTGTGGGCGGGGTCAACCTGCTGCGCAAAAAGAAGGTCGAGTACACCACCTACTTCAAGTTTGCCGGCGGGCTGGAACCGGGCAGCCTCGTCCGCTATGGCGGCTTCAAAGTGGGAACCGTCGCTTCCGCTGAACTGGATCCCGCCGATTCCACCCGCATCAAGGTGGTCCTGCAGGTCAATCCCGGCACGCCGGTGAAGACCAATTCCAAGGCGCGCATCTCCTCGCTGGGTTTTCTGGGGGAAAATTACGTGGAGGTTTCGCCCGGCACCCGCGATGCCGCCCCGCTCCCTCCCGGGAGCGAGATTCCCAGCGCGGAAATCGTCCAGTTGGCCGACGTATTTAATAATGTGAATAACATCACGGTCAATGCCACTAAACTGGTTAACGACCTTGACGAGCAGGTTCTGGTGCTCTCCAAGAACGCCAACCAGTTGATCAGCAACCTGAATGACGTGGTGGACCCGGAGAACAAACAGCATTTCGGATCCGTGCTGGCCAACACCGACGGGATGCTGAAGGAATCAAGGCCGCACATCGAGAAGACGCTGGGGAATCTGGAGACGGTCAGCAACAAGATGACGCCGACCATCGACAACCTCAACGGCACCATGGGCAAGGCCGGCAAGCTAACCGACCACCTGGATGAAGTGGTGGTGGAAAACCGCAAGGAGATTCACGACTCGCTGGTGCGCCTGCAAACCTCCCTGGCCGAGGCGGAGCGGATGATTAACGATCTGGACGATACCCTGGGGGCGAATCGCGGCAATCTGGACGAAACGCTGGAAAATATCCGCGCCGCGAGCGAAAACCTCAAGGAATTCACCGACACCGTCAAGCAGCATCCCTACAGCCTGATCCGCATCAAGACCGAAAAGGATCGTACACCGCCCGGGGGGAAGTAGGCAGTTGGCAGTGGCAGTCGGGAGTAGGCAGAAGGCAGATCGGTAAGTCAAAAGTCAAAAGGCAAAGCGCAAAAGTCAAAAGGCAGGACCCGGAGCACCTGCACTTTTGCCTTTTGACTTTTGCGCTTTGCCTTTTGACTTGCTTTTGCGGCTCTACCGCGCTGTGCTACCTGCATAGGTTTTCTGCTTACTGCCCCCTGCCGACTGCCCACTGCCAACTGCTTACTGCTCCGGCCGGATTCGTTCGGGCGAGGGTTGGGGGGTGATGGTGAGCCAGTCGGCGCGCACCCGGTCCCATTCCTGGATGAACAGGCCCTGCTCCTCAAAGAAAGTGCGAATGGATGTGGCGTCCCAGCCGGCAATTTCCTCGAGGATGGGGACAATGATGCTCAAGGCGTCGTCGCTCAGCACCGTGCGCTTGGCAATGGGAGCGATATGCCGCGCCTGGGAAACAGCGATGGTGAAGCCCTCGCGCCGGTTCACGTGCAGCATGACATGAATATCCGATCCACCGTCGCCCACGTAGAGGATGCGCTCCGGCCCCACCTGAAACTTCCTCTGTAAATCGTCGAGCACCGCCACCTTGCCATAGCCGGCATTGACCCGGATGATGGACTCCACCTGCCCCGAGTTGTCGTATTGGAGTTGCGTACCGTGGATGTGATCGGCGGGAATGATCTCCTCCAGCGCCGATTCAATGACCTCCTGGGGAGCAGCAGAAATGACGTGAAAGTCGAAGCGATAGCCGGGGATGGCGCTGGCCAGCAGTTCGGAGAGCTTGCGGATGTTTTTCTTCAGCCGCACGCTTTTTCCCGCCTGCACCAGGTGCTCCTTGCGGACGCGCGACCGGTACTCGGGGTCGTGGAGGAGGAGATAGCTCAACTCGCCGCCTTGTTGCACCAGGTTCTGGATGGCCAGGGTCGCGACCTTGCCTTCGAATGTCTGGGCGGGAATTCCCACCAGTTCGCTCAGGACCAGGCCGGAATCGTTGAAACTCAGGGTCTGATCGAAGTCGCTGGCCAGCAGATACTGCTTGGCCGATGGATTCGTGGATTGCATGTGTGACCTCCCGCTTATAGAGTCTGGGCTCAATTGGCTGCAGCCAATGTTCAAATTCAATGAAGATTTGATGGCGGAGCGATTATCTGTTCGGTGCCATTTTCCCGTGCCCGGTACAGACGGCATGTGTTTGCCGCATCGTACCGTTAAAACGGAAGACGGACTGGGGGGGGCGGTTCGGATTGTTCAGTTGATGTCCCATCGCAAGATTTAGGATAGCGGAAAGTCCCCGCAGGCGTCAAATCCATTGAATTTATCACCCCCATAAGCGGCAGGCAGAAAGCAGCAGGGCGAAGTGGGTCGCGTCGAAAAGTTAACTTGGCTGGGCCTGGGGCTTCAATCGGGAAGGGAACACTCTTGCGACCTCCGAGGAGTCCTCAAACCTGTAGACGAAAAACTCCCGCTTCTCTTCGTCGGCAAGCCGGCGAGCATTGCGCTTGGCCTCGTCGAGGTCGGAGAAAGAGGCCCGCCATAAAGGCCCGCCCGTTTCGTCCTGGAATAGCCCGAACTGATGGTCGTACGCCATGTGGGCCCTCCATTCGGGAGACGCACCCCGTGCGGTCTTCACAATTTTTGCTTTCAAAGATGCTCGATTGTACCGCGAATTTCCGGGAGACGTCAAGCGTCAGAAGCCCGCGTAAATCCCGCTTGAATCCTACCAGGCGCGCCCCCACTTCTTCAGGCCGCCCTAAGTAGACCCCGCTGCTTGGATTGCACACTGAAAATTTCCCTCTCGCCTGGGAATCTATTACACCTCCGGTAGTACATCCACATTCCGCCAATCCCTGCAACACCTTGAAGCTTCAACCCCTTGGAGGAGTCGGGAGGCTGGAACACGACGTGCTGGGCTTATTGCGTCAGAATTTATCTGGGCCCCAAAGCACCGGACGCCCAATCGCTTTGGACCACGATCCTGGAGGGGCCGCAATGACGGATGCTCGTGAAGGGTGTGTTCGGGACTTCGATCTTGACGACCATCTTCACTTACTTGGCAGGCGGGCTTGGGAAGGTGAACAAGTGGAAGCTGAAGAGGTTCCTGAGTACCTTAAACGCCGGTCGGCGGGGGTATGGGCATGTCTGGCCACCGTGTCCGTGGCCTTGGTGGTTGCGGTGATCTATGGTTATGCAGTCCTCCAGCAGGAAAACATTCAAGTGAAAGAGGTCCCGGGATTGACGAAAGCGCTCCCTATAATCGATCAACATTTGGCGAGTATGGAGAAACGGCTTGCCCTTTCATATACTGATCAACAGAATGTCGCCATGCAGATGCAAAGGATTGAATCTGGCTCGAAGGCTGGCCTCGACCAAACCCGGCGGCAAACAGGCAAGCTGGTCGCGCAGATGGGGGAGAACCTGCTCAAGGAATTAAATCAACATACTGCCGCGCTGCAAGTTCAGGTGGCTCAGTTGGCCAGCGAAAGGAAGGTGGACCTCCAACTTCTGTCGCAAACACGCGAGCAGATTGCGGAAGCTCGTCAAGAGCTCGACAGGAGCCGGAGAGACTTGGCCCTCGAGATGTCGGCTCTTCGCGAGCAGCAAGGCGAGGAGCACCAAGAACTCGCTTCGATCACCAGTTCGCTCCCCAACCGTCAGGTGAATTTCGAAGTTCAAAAGAACCAGACGGCGCCCCTCGCTCCCGGCATTTCCTTCCAGTTGACCAAAACCGACGTTCGCCATCAGCGGTTTGACGGATTGATTGAATCGGCACCGGGTAATCAAGCGGTTTCGGTTCAAAGCCAGGGAATCCGCAATCCCATCATGTTTTATCCCAGCGACAACGGCAAAGGTTTCTTGCTGGTCGTGACCCGAGTCGATGAAGCTAAAGCATACGGTTACCTATTGATTCCGAGCGACAACGGGGATCAGACAGACCTCCTTTCGGCGGCGGACAATCAACTCGATCCAGACAACGGATCTTCCCGGTAGAACGGCTACTCGCGAGGACGCATAAATTCAACCCTGAAGATTTTGAATAGCCGCAACCGGAGCACTCCGACTATGACGGCGGGGCGGGAATACCTTCTGCCCCCAAGCTGGTTTCGGCCGCCGCCAGAATTTATGCCACTCGAAAAAGCCCTTATTTCATCGTGGAGGGCAGGGTCCGTCCTACCCTGCTACGGTCAGCCGGGCGTAGGAAAGGCGTCTCCAGGGGAAACCGGTGGGTTGGTGGATTCTTAATGTCGAAATTCCCGGTGTCCGTTGCTGCCGGAGGGTGAACCCGGGCGCGCCTGCAATGGTGGAGTAGAGGGTTTGTCCTTCGGAAATTGAAGTCCGTGTCTCCTGGCCTCCGTGGACCGGGGGGTGTCAGTATTGAGCGAAGCGCTCAGCGGCGCTTTTTCATGAAGTATCAATTGTGCCGCAATTACTCTCGGCTCGTTGTGGAACCATTTCTGAATTGAAAATTTGTTAAGGAAATTGCCTAGCGCCATCAGGCTCATGCCTTGATGATGCGCCATCCAGCAGCGAATTATTTCATGGTCTGCATCTTCAGGCATTTCCGCAGGCGTGAAATCGCAGGATTCGTAGAAGCCCAGAGAACCCAGGCAGCCCATCTTGCTCAAGGCCTTGAGGTTTCGGACGGGGGCCCCGGCTTCCTCGAGCAACGCCAGAAAGCTGGCATAAGGGGAAATTACCAGATTGTCAGGGGCGTGGGGGTCCAGCGCCAGCCCCGGAATTCCAAAGGCCCGATATCCGTAGACTCCCTGCGGATTTCGTTCGCTGAATGCCGCTTCCGAGATGCCCCAGGGAACATTCCTATGCCGAACATAAGCTTGCTGACCGCGAACGGCGGCGCGCAAGGTCTGGTCCATCATGGTATCGGGTTGGGAGCGCATCCAAAGCGCCGGCATAAGATATTCAAACATCGTTCCGCTCCAGGAGAGGAGCACACGCTCACCCTTATAGGATGTGAAGGCCCTGCCGAGTTGAAACCACGCCTCCCGGCTCACCTCACCCTTGGCGATGGCAACGAAAACGGCCGTCCGCGCTTCGGAGGCCAACAGATCGTAGTGGGAGGGGTCCAACCTGCCCGTGGTGAGGTTAAAGCCCGTGGAAAACATTTTCTTCCTGCGGTTGTAAAGGAAGCGAAAATCCATTTTGTCGACGAACCGGTCCGCGTCTTCCGCGGCCCCCTGGAGAGTCTGCGCCAGTCGAGCGGTATTACAGATGACGGAGGGGAGCCGGCCCCGCAACAACCCAGCCGCCCTCCTTTCGGTCTCGCCAGCCCCGGGGTTATGCAGGGATTCGGCCACGTGGTTTTCGACGGCGCGCAGAGCGGAAGGGAGGGACGCCAGGGTAATCTCTTCGAGGGTGGCCACAGGATAGAAATACGGCAAGTACAGCGGGAGTGCCCAGGGAATGAGGCTCTCCACCTGATCGCGAATTCCCCGCAGGCGCGCCGCGGTCTCCCCGGCCCACCAAGCCAGGTCCGCCGCCAGGGGGGGATTCGCCGCAGGGGAATTCGTCGCTTCCTTCCTGGTGATCGCCTCGATCCATTGAATCTGTTGCTCCAGCCACGGCAACGCTCCGATCCACGCCGCCGCATCGTCCTTCAGCGGTTCAGCGGATGCCACCAATTCCCCAATAGCGGTGCGGGCTTCCGAGGGAACCAGGGTTTCTTGCGAAACATCCGAAAGTAGTTGGAGATGGTCGCGGATGCCTTGCCACAGGTTCCTGGATAACAGCGGCTGATGGGCAAGGCCGAGACAACTTTGCTTGAGGGTCCACAAACTGGCGGCCAGATTGCCGCTGTCCACGGTGGAGACATATCGGGGCTCAAGCGGCTGACCCGTTTCAATATCGTACCAGTTGAGGAAATGGCCATTATACCGGGGCAATCGCCGGGCGCTCGCGAGGGTACGTTCAACCGCCTCCGCGTACTCCCCCAAAGTTGAATAACCCAATTCATGCGCGGCTAAACGGGCATTCAAGAGAAGCCCCAGATTGGTGGACGACAGCCGGGAAGCGACGAGGGGCGGATTTTCCTGAACATTATCCGGGATCAACCAGTGGTTTTCGGCGTTGCTGAATTCCCGGAAATACCGCCAGGTGCGAAGACCGGCAAGGCGGAGAAACCTTTCCTGCTCGGGGGACAATGGAGGTTCCTCATCCGTGGGACGGCGATTGACCCAAGTGGTGAAGAAATCAGCGAGCAGCCAAAGTCCCAGGATGGGCGAAGCAATGAACAGCGAGGCCGGACGAACCGCCGCCAGGGTCAAGCCGATCGCCAGGGCGATCCAGGGCGTGAGCCTCAGGTAGAACTCGACGGGAGTCTTTTTCTTTCCCGATTCGGCCTCCGCCATGGTTTCCCATTCCAGCAGGTTGCTATGGGTCAGGGAGAGCCGGGTGAGCGTCCGAAGGATGGCGTCCATCATGACCAGCGCCTGATGCGGAAGGAAGACGAGCATGACGAAAACGTGCAGGTGGCCGGCCACCAGCTCGCTCGCGCGCTCCCGCAGAAAACCTCTCCAGTTTTGCCGCCGGCGGAATCTAAGCAATGCAGACAAGAGTTGAAGGTAGGTCGGCATCAACAACAAGGCCAATGTGACAAGGGTCCAGTAAACGGGCCCGCCGGGGAGAACCGCCCAACCCAGGATGAGCAGCAGGAACAAGCCGATGTCGTTGATGCTCCGCCGCAAGTTATCGAAGATCTTCCAGCGAGACAGGAAGGTCAGGGGATTGGGCACGCGGCGGCCGTGATAGTCGGGAACCCGGGGCAGGAGCCAACGCATAATCTGCCAGTCGCCGCGCACCCAGCGGTGCAACCGCCGGCAATACGCGCTGAAATTGGAGGGGTAATCATCAACCACGACAATGTCGCTGACCAGCCCCGCGCGCGCGTAGGCTCCTTCAATCAGATCGTGGCTCAGCAGAGCGTTGGCGGGAAACCTTTCTCCCAGGACCCTTTGAAAACTCTCCACTTCGTAAATTCCCTTGCCCGCGAAGCTGCCCTCGCCAAACAGGTCTTGATAAACATCGGAGATAGCCTGCGTGTAGATATCAAATCCGGTCTGCCCGGAATAAATAGCCGCCAAGCGCGAGTGGCGGGAAGACTCAATGCTGATGCTCACGCGCGGCTGCAAAATGGCATAGCCCTCCACCACGGTATTGGTCTTGGGATCGATGACCGCCTGGTTGAGGGGATGAGCCAGGGCCCCGATGAGCCGGTGAGCGGTCCCGGGCGGCAATTTCGTGTCGGCATCGAGCGTGATGACAAATCGAACCTGGGGAAGCACCGACACGTCGCCCGCCTTGATGGGGAAACTATCCAAGGCGCCGAGCAGCAGGTTGTTAAGGTCGATCAGCTTGCCCCGCTTCCGTTCCCATCCCATCCAGCTTTCCTCCGAGGGGTTATAGACGCGATGACGGTGCAAATGGAGAAAAGTGCCGCGCTTGTCCGGCGCATATTTCTGGTTGAGTTGTTCGATCAAATTGGAGCAGATCCCGGCCAGTTCATCATGCCCGTCAAGAGGCTGGGAGGCATCGGGTGAATCCGTCAGGAGCGCAAAGTGAAGATGGGGGTCACGGTTGCCCAGATAGCGAATTTCCAAAGCCTCGACGTTGCGCCGGACCTCCGCTTCGCTCAGCAGCAAACAAGGAACCGCCACCAGCGTTGTGCACTGGCCGGGAATGCCTTCCGAATAATCCAGCTTGGGCATCCGCCGGGGCGGCGCCAGCATATTGGCAAGACCATTCACCATACCGATGGCAGCATGACTGGCGGGGATTAACAGCAGCAAGCCAGTGAAAAAGGGAATGATGATGCCGAGATGGGCCAGGAGGAAAAACACCAGGGCAAGGGTCGTCAGTTCCACGCCGACGACGTAAAAGACCTCTGGCCATTCGAGAAGGACGTCCAGAATCTGCTGCTTCCAGGCGGGCTTGTACCCGAGGCGCCTTCTCAGGGCATGACGGCCGTGGTCGATCAGGTAATAGCCGACGTGGGAGCGGCGGCTCGCCGGACGCAAATCCCGCTTCGGTTTCCGGCTTTGGGCGCGCATGGCCATAAAGACAGATTGCTTCGCCACCTCTTCCTCGCTGAAAAGCGATTGCTGCGCCAACTCCTCCACCGCCTTGCGGTACATCTCGCGGCTCGCATCGTCCATATGGGGGTAAACGCCGGAGGGGTCCTGCCGCAAGGCGCGCTCAGCCGCGTTGCATTGCTCGAAAAATCCCATCCAGTCCATTTCCTGAACGTCACGAAGAGCCTGGACCGCCTTCTGCGCGCGCCCTCCGTTTCCATTGCCGGAAGGAGCTTCCGTATGTTGGCCGCTTTCACCTTGAATCCGAGACCTCCCTGGCGGGGCGGCGATTTGTTCCAGGAGGGCGAGCTCCAGCATGGGTTTTATGACCCAAATCTCCGCCATCGTGAAGCATTCGACCTGCTGCACTCCCTCCAAATAATGCAAAAGCGCCCTCTCCGTAAAGACCAGGTCAACCGTTTCGAGAAATCCCACCGCCATCGCATAAGCGCGCGGAAAAACGGCATTTCCTCCTCCCCGAACGCCGGGTCCACGGAGGGCCTTCAAGGCGCTGGAGATCTCCAGGCTGGAGGTTTGCAACAGCCGGTCGTTCTCCAAAAGCAGGATTTCATCCGCGGAAAGAGTCTCGCCCTGGGCTTCGTGTTCGTGGAGGCGGCGAGAATCGTCTCGAATCAACCCTCTCAGGATTCGCCACTGGGCTTCCCAAGGCCCAAATGCTTTTTTGCCATCCACCAACTGCCACTGATTCGCATCACGAATTCCCTGGACGGTCAGCCCGCGCATGCGCTTTTCTGAAGATTCGTGGTCTTCAGGGCAGGTTTGGGCTGAGGACGGAATGGCCGGAGGGCTGGCGTTCTCTTGATTCGAGCCCGTAACGGATTCATGCAGGTTTCCCATGGGTGTTCTCATAAAATGATGCCGCGCGGCAACTCAGCGATAACTTGCCGCCTGGAGCTCAAACATCTTCGAGTAGCGCTGCCCGCGGATGATGAGTTCGCTGTGGCATCCATCCTCGGCAATTTTGCCATCTTCAAGAACCAGGATTCGATCCGCCATGCGCACGGTCGAAAAACGATGCGAGATGAGGAGCGCCATCTTCCCCTGAGTCAGCTCCGCGAAACGGTGGAAGACCTCGCGCTCGGAGCGGGCATCGAGTGAGGCCGTGGGTTCGTCGAGGATCAACAGTTGCGAATCCCGCAGGTAGGCCCGGGCCAGAGCGATCTTCTGCCACTCACCGCCGGAGAGATCCACCCCGCCGTCAAAGCGCCGTCCAAGCATCTGACCATAACCCAGCGGAAGCTTCGCGATGACCTGGGCTGCCAGACTTTTTCGGGCAGCTTCCGTTATGGCCGCAAAGTTGCCGCGGTCGTCAATTTTCCCCATCGCGATGTTTTCTCTGGCGGTCATTTCATAGCGCATGAAGTCCTGGAAAATGACCCCGATCTCACGGTGCAAATCGTCCAGGCCGTACTCCCGCAAGTCAATCCCATCCAGCAGAATCCGTCCCGCGCTGGGATCGTAAAGGCGGGTGATCAGCTTCACGATGGTGGTTTTTCCCTGCCCGTTCTCGCCCACCAGCGCCACCCGCTCCCCCGGGTGGAGGTGAAGACTGAGTCCGTGCAGGACAGGCCGGGAAGTTCCCGGGTAGGTGAACGATACGCTCTGAAACTCGAAGCCCTGCCGCATCGGCCGGGGAGCAGGGAGAGCGTTCGCCTTGGACTTCACTTTGGGTTGGACAGCGAAAAAGTCCATGAGATCGGTGAGGAAGAGCGCCTGATCGGCGATGCTCGAGAAAATGGTGAATATTTGTTGAATGTTGCCGCTCGCACCCGCCAAGGCTCCGGCAAGGAAGACCATGGTTCCCACTGACAGTTCGCCGGAGATGGTGCGAAAGATCACCAACGCATAGGCGCCGTAATAGGCGGAAGTGCTCAGCAGCGCAAAGAGGGAACTGGCTCGCAGCCGGCGCTTCAACAGCGAGACGCTGTGCGCGTAGACATCGTCCGCAAGGTGAACGTACTTTTTATTCAGATACCCTGCGAGCCCCATGAGCTTCAGCTCCTTGGCGCTTTCTTTGCTGGCTCCCAGGTCGCGCAGGTAGTCAAGTTGCCGGCGGGTCGGCGTGAGTCGCTTATTCAGCGCGTATCCCAGGAAAGCAAAATGGCTCTCGCCCAGGAAAGCGGGGATTACCCCTGCGATGAGAAGCAGAAGCAGCCACGGAGAGAAGGCAAGAATACCCACCGAAAGGGTAATCGCCGTAATGGACTCCTGGAGCAATCGGCCAAATGCCTGGACCATTCCCACCCGGTCCGTGGCCTGGTGCCGGGCGCGCTCCAGCTTGTCGTAAAAGGCCGCATCTTCGTAGGAGGAGAGGTCAAGCCGCGAGGCGTGCGCCATGACTCGAATGCTGACATGGCGCGTAAACCTGTCCACCAGAAGACCGTCGCTATAATCGCTGAGGCGCCCGAGAATTGTCCCGAAAAGGGCCAGCCCAAACTCGAGCGCTACCAGCCACCAGAATCCTGCGGATATGGGATGATGGTTCTTAATGACCTCGACTATGGAATCAATGATCCGGCGGGAGACGGCCAACACCGCAAGGGGAATGAGCCCGGCGATGACTCGAGAGGCGATGCCGGCGGCCACCACACGCGGCCCCGCCTCCCATACAATCTTGAGGGCGAGCGGAACGTTTCGCAGGGCCTCCAGGCGTTCTCGCCAGACGTTCAGAAAGGGGCCACGTGTCTGATTTTCATGCATGCTGGAATTCCTTGGGCTTACTTGGCAGGGCATCACCTTTTTCAGGCGGGAGGTTCAGCGCCCTGGAAGCTTACCCTCGATATTGGCGGACTGATATTGCCCCTCCCCCCTGGAGACACGCAATTGCCGTGCCGAATGAGGAAGCGCCGGCATTTTGAAAACCCGTGATTCTTCAAGGGCTTACAATCCGCTCAACTTCGGGAACTTCACGATAGCGAAGATGGGCGCGCAAAAAATACTATAGGCCGTGCAAGAAGCTCGGTTGGGTAGCATGCAGGTTTGGATTGCGATACCAGCAGCTACCGGTCTCTCCCGCCCTTCAGCTTCCGGTTCGGGGAAAATATCGCCCTATGAAAAGTTCCTGTGGTGATAAAAAGCGGTTGTGATAGCATTTCGAGTCCGCGTTCCCTTTGACTGCCTGGGCGCGGATTCTTGGAGCAAAGAAGAGTCAGAGGTATGGCGCGTCGAAGAACTTATGTGGTGTCCGGTCCATCTTCATCCAGAATCGCAGGGGAATTCATCCTCCGATTACTCTTCGGGATTTTAGTCTTGCTGGGTGTCATTTTTGTTGCCCTGGCAGGTGTGGGGGCAGGTCTGACTTATTATGTGACCACCACCGCCAGCTCGCAGGAATCGGTTACCCCCCAAAGTTATCTTCTCACGAGCTTCATTCCGCTCTCCTTCGTTGACCGTTCGGGAGGAGAGCATGAGGGCTGGCTGCTGCTCGGATTGCGCGGGGCGCCGGCCATTATCCTCTGCCCCGGCTACGATTCGAATCGTTCCGACCTGCTGTCAATCGGTAGCATCTTGCGCGACAACCATTTCAATGTGTACATTTTTAATTTCCACGGGCCGAAGTCCCGTGAACGGATCTCGGACCTGGGGCCCCGCCAGGCCGCGGATTTGCTTGCGGCGATTAAAACCGTGACCGCGCAACCGGATATCAATCCCAACCGCGTCGGATTGTTCGGGATGTCGGTGGGCGGTTACGCCGCTTTGGTGGCCGGGGAGCAGAATCCCAAAGTGAAGGCGCTGGTGGCCGATACGACTTACTCGACTCCGGAAAGGATGTTTGATTCGCAGGTTGACCACCTGCTGGGAGGCTCCACCGGACTTTTTCACATTCTTACCGAGGCGGAGTTTCACCTTGCCACCCAGGGGGAGGGGTCTTACGCCATGCCCGCCGATCTACCCAGGCTTGCCAATATCCCCAAGCTTTTTATTGTGGGACGCGATAATCCTCCGCTGGCGGCGATGACCGAGGAGCTTTATAACCAGGCGCCCCAGCCCAAGCAGTTGCTGGTCATGGACCATTCGGAGTCCGGCTTTGCCATTGAGGCAGAGAAAAAGGAATACGAGGATCAGATCCTCAACTTTTTTCTCGAAAACCTCTCGCTCCGCGCCAACTGATGCCGGCGTGGCCCGGGCGCGGCGAGTGGTGCGGTTAGGCGTTGTAAGGATGGCTGCCTTGGGCGGCCCCGGTTATAGATCGCAGATGCAAAGTGCGACGTCAATATTTTCACATCTCGTTAAGCGGGGTGGAAGACCCAAGAAGCAAGAGCGTGGCCCTTGAACAGCGAATGAAAACTGTGGCCGTTGAAAATAGTCCGCAAACTTCCGCGTCGGCAGCGCCGGAGGCGGCCCGCGAGCACCCGACCTTCAAGCAGCGAATGGAATACTGGGCGGCGGCGGGGGCGCTGAAGACGCTGGGGTGGCTTCCCCACAAGCTGGCGCGAGGGGTATGCGCGCTGCTGGCGGCATTGAGCTACTGGCTCTGGCCCCGCCTGCGGCGCGTGGGGCTGTTCAATTTGCGGCTGGCGTTTCCGGAATGGACGGAGCGGCAGCGCCGCCGGGTGGTTTTCGGCCTCTTTCAGAATTTCGGGCGCATGCTGGCCGACTACGCCCATTTTCCCCACTGGAATCGTGGCAACATCGAAAACCTGATCATTTACGATGGCTTTGAAAACTATGAGCGCGCCCAAAGCCAGGGGCGGGGCGTGCTCTTCCTGACGGCGCACTTTGGCAACTGGGAGTTGGGTTCTTTTGCCCACGGTCTCTATGGATATCCCTGCCATTTCGTCGTGCGCGAATTGGACAATCCCCTGATCGACCGGCTCATCAATCGCTATCGCTGCCAGAGCGGCGGCAAGGCCATCGACAAAAGCGAATTTGCGCGGGGAGTCCTGCGGGCGTTTGCGCAGGGACACGCGGTGGGCGTGCTGATCGACCAGAACATGATGGCGAATGAGGGCGTCTTCGTGAACTTTTTTGGGCGGCCGGCTTGCACCACCACCGGGCCCGCGCGCGTCGTGCGTAAGACCGGCGTCCCCGTGGTTCTGGGCCTCGTGATCTGGGATGCGAAGCTGAAGAAATACCGCTTGCGCTTCGACCCGGTGGAGTGGATCAAGCGTGACGACCCCGAGGAAGAAATTCTGGCCAATACGGCGAATTTTACCCGCCTGATCGAAGAATATGCGCGCCGCTATCCCGACCAGTGGCTCTGGGTGCACCGGCGTTGGAAAACCCGGCCACCCGGGGAACCGCCCCTGTACCCCATCTAGCTGCCAGCTTTCAGCCGTCAGCTTTCAGCCAAGGCGTCGGAGAACTTCGGTACGCATCATACTTAGCTGATTGCTGAAAGCTGAGAGCTGACAGCATTCTTGCTCGTCACTCATCACTCGTCACTCGTCACTGCTTTGAGAGGCCAACCATGAAAGTCTCCGAGATTGCCGAATTGGTGCATGGAAATCCCACGGGCGATGCAAGGCGCGAGATCCTCGGGGTCGCCGCATTGGAAACTGCCGGTCCCACCGAGTTGGCGTATGTGGAAAGCCCCCGCGCGCTCGAGCACGCCGCGGCATCGCCCGCGGGGTGCCTGCTGGTGCCCGAAGGCTCGTCCCTGCCGGGGCGCACCACCATCGCTGTGCGCTATCCCAAGCTGGCGCTGGTGCGCGCCGCCGAGGCCTTGCATCCCGCTCCACTCCCTCCGCCGGGCGTTCATCCCTCGGCGGTCGTGGCCCCGGACGCAAATCTGGCGGCTGACTGTTCGGTGGGCGCGCACGTGGTGATCGAAAGCGGCGCCACCGTGGGGGCCGGAACCCAATTGCGCGCCGGAACGTTTATCGGGGCGGGCGTGCGCGTTGGGGCGCGATGTGTTCTGCATCCCCGCGTCACGGTTTATCCAGGCGCGCAAATTGGCGACCGCGTTATTCTCCACGCCGGCGTGGTGGTGGGCTCCGACGGCTTTGGATACGTCTTTGCCGAAGGGCGGCAGGTGAAGTTTCCCCAGTTGGGAACGATCGTCATCGAGGATGATGTGGAGATTGGCAGCAACTCCACACTGGATCGCGGCTCGCTGGGCTCCACCGTGATCGGGCAGGGAACGAAAATCGACAACCTCGTGCAGATCGCCCACAACGTCAAGATCGGCCGCCACTGCATCATTGTTTCGCAGACGGGAATTTCCGGGAGCAGTGAAGTGGGCGACTATGTGGTGATGGCCGGGCAAGTGGGCGTGGGCGATCACGCGCGCATCGAGGATCGCGTGGTGGTTGGCGGGCAGGCAGGTGTGCTTCCGGGCAAGATCGTGCGCAGCGGATCGATCGTTTGGGGAACGCCCTGCCGGCCCATGAGCGAATTCAAGAAGACCATCGCCCGCATGGCGCGGCTTGACGACTTGGCGGCAAAGGTGAAGGAACTTTCGCGGCAAATGGAAAAGCGGGGAGAATAATTATTTCGGGGAAAATTTTATCCGTAACCGGCCTTTCCCAGGAAAGCAAGATGGATATCGAGAGTTTTGCGAGTGAATGCCGTTGTTGCCCGGACCGGGCGGGGGCGTCAAAATGTCGCATTTATTGCCTTGGGAACCATCCTTTCGCCTTCTCTCACTATTTCCGAAAAATTGGTCATGAAGTTGCCCAAGACGGGACTCACCCGCCACCGGAACGGCGTGGCTGCGACATATAGTCCTAATTCAGCCCAAGGCGACGCCTGTCCGTGCATTGCGCAGCGCTAAAATGAATTGCCCGACCGGTCAGTCGCCCGTAGGCACGATCCCGGCGTTTTCGACCATGAGAACCACGGAACGCTCCGGAGCGCGCGTGCGGTGCAGGACTCCCTTGGGAACGACGAAGCCCTGGCGCGGGGCAAGTTCCACGGTTCGATCTTCCAAATCTATCAAGAATTGGCCCTCGATCACGTAGAAGAACTCATCGTCAGCGTCGTGCTTGTGCCAATGATATTCGCCTTCCACAACCGCCAGCCGCACCACGGACTGGTTCACCTGGCACAGCGTCTGGTTATACCACTGGTACGTGCAGGCGTCGGCAAGAGCTTTCTCGTCAATCACTTCCAGGGGTTTGAAGAGAATATTGAGCCGGGTTTCATAAGGGTAGGATGGCGCGTCGCTCAAATTGCCTCCTTTACCGCCGCGCCTTGGAACATATCATCGCCCCGGCGCAGTTCCGTGCCTTTCTTGATGACCTTCGACACTTTGCACATTTGGGAAAAGTGAAAGGCTGAAGCTCCTCATGCGAGAACGGAGAGTCCGCCAACCGGCGGGCCCCCCGTCTCAGGTGTTCGTCGTTAATGCCGTGGCAGCGTCCGCGGGGCGTTGCCACCGGTCCGCACCGCAAGAGCGGTGTGCTTTATCGACTAACCTCTGCATGCCCGGTGGAGCTGTACTTCCTCCCTCGGTCTGCATACCTCCTTCATACGCCTCTCGAAGACGAATTGCAAGTCAAGCAGGGCGGCGGTGGTGTCCTAAAAGTGTGTTGCTGGATGATATTTCCCCTAAGTGGAGAATGGAAAGCTGCTGACTTCAGATTCAAGAGTTCTAGTTCCGTGAGAGTAAATTCTCACGTACTGCTTTCTAGGGTCGCTTCGCTTGGTCTCGCCGCCGTCTTGGTATTCAATGGCAAACGATATCGCGTGGTCCCCTTGAACCTTTGACCAATCGAAAGGCGGGTGGCCCGATATGGCCTGAAGAATTTCCGACGCAGCCTCAAAAACTGAGGGAGATGCTCCCGGCCGGACCACCCAGTGATGATCGATGGTTTTCACGGGGTTTGCTTGATCCTCCCCACACCAGCATACGTAACCTGACATCGTAAGTGGAACCGTCCCTTCGTTCCACACAAGAAGCCTGATGAAAGGGATAACAGCATCCGTGGTTTTTTCTTCTCCATGCTCCGAATACTTGAAGCGGTGTTCTCGCGACGGCTCGCTCTTCTTTGCCTCAAGCCAGAAGGAGAATTTTTTCGACTGCCGCTCCTCGTCGCGTTTGAGGATCCCCTGTAGGGAGGCAATCTGAGTTCTTGATTTCTCGATCTCTGAAGTTTGGGATTCTCGCTGCTCCTCTATCTCTTTTTCTCTTTTCCTGTCCAACAACATGGGAGTGCGTACCGTTGAGAGTGCAAAAAAGAAGAGCGCAAGGGCAGCGTAAGGCCAACCAACACTCATAAGGGCTTTGGCGGTAAGAGCCCTTGGTATGACGCCGAAGTGAATTTGGAGTAGCGTTATCAAGAACGCTAAAATCACGCCGATCACCTGAGCCCTCCAGAGTTGGAGTATGTCCTTGACGAGGGCAGAGAAGAAGCGGCGGTAGTAGTGGCCAAAACTTGTTGGCATTCCGCCATTGTACGCAGTCCTCGGCTCAGCGCAAATAAAATCGCCGAGACGTTTCAGAAAGAAGAGGTGTGCTATTATCTCGGCCAGAGTAGGCCGAAGTTTTGAGGATGGTCAAAGGCCAAGACTGCCAGGTCGAAGCCTTGAAAGCGCCCGAACCGCGCGCACCATTTATAACCTGGAGTGTGCGAAAATTCCAGAACAAAAACAATCAGACCCAAAGAAGCGATCTTTCGCCGGCTGGCGCAGACTCCTGCCTTTGGGAGTCTGCGATTTCCCGAAGGGACTTCGTAAGCTGAACTCAGCGGGTAGCCACGGTCAATGCAGTTCTGACCGTGGGCTTTTGCCACGCCTGTCTCCAGAATGCGACGGCTTGATTGCGGGCAAGGTGCAAGATAAACCAATCATCGACGCAAGGACCCACGGTCACAACTACAGTGACCGTGGCTACCACTCGAGCACGGCCTCACCGTCGTGACTCGTAATGTGAAAGATTTTTCCGACCTGGGCCTCGCGGTTTTAAATCCTTGGGACGCCGTCTGAAGTCATGGAGAGGATTGGCGCATGAGTGATCACCATTCCCCCCCACCTCGACCCTGCTGCGAACCCAAATGACAATTGCAGTGGGCGGAAGTCAGGCATAGTATAGGTTGGGCCGGAGATCGATAATGGAAATTCCAGCTACTCCACGGGAGGTCGCAAATGGTAAGCATTCCTAAGCATGTGCAGGAGTTTTTCCCCGGCAAGATGGGTTGGGTAGCCACCGCTACAAAGGAGGGAGTGCCCAACGTCACTCCCAAGGGTTCAGTCCGGGTACTGGACGATCAGCACGTCATTTTCGCCGACCTCTTTTCTCTGAAGACCCGCCAGAACCTGGAGCAGAATCCTCGCGTGGCGGTAACAGTAATCGATGCGGCGACTCACGCGGGTTACCAGATCAAGGGGACGGCAGAACTGGTCTCGTCGGGTCCACTATACGACCAGATGGCAGAGCAGATAAAGCAATCAGCACCTTCACTGCCTCCGCCGATGTATGTGGTAAAGATCGCGGTGGACTCTGTTTTCGATCAATCCGTAGGACCCGATGCCGGCAAACAAATTGCCTAGGCGAGCGGGCAGCCATCTCTCAAATCGCGATGCCGTGTCAAGCGGTGTAGCGCAGCGCGGCGGAGCCGCAACCAAAACGGATGACGCTCCATGGCGGTTTCCGTCATGATGTTTTTTGGGCAAACGTCATGGGGAGGGCCGTCATGGAGCGTTTTTTGAAGCGGCATGCGAGCCGCATCCTGGGAAGCATATCAGGATTTGACCGGGTTTTGTTTCGCGGCGTGTTGCGTTCGATCAGCTATGTGCAGGGGCTGGATTATTTCATGGGAAGTCAGCGGGTGGGGTTTAAGGATTTTGAGTGGTTCGTGCAGAAGTTTTCGGCGGGCATTAAGAAACGCGCCGAGCAGATCGCGCAGCGGGCAGGGCGACCGTTCCAGTTCGTCCCCTCGGGAAAAGCGAGCAAGGAAGCACTGGTGAGAAAGCTGCTGGAAGAGAAACCGGTAAAGGAGGGGCTGATCTGCGTGTTGTCGTGTGTGGAACCCTGTCAGACCTTCACGGTGCGGCGCGACCGGGAGAAGCGCCAGTTGCGGTTAGTGCCGCGCCAGGCCCAGTGCTTGCATTTTTACTTTTATTTTCTCGACCGCGACTTTGGCCTGATGCACATTCGGCTGCAAAGTTGGTTGCCGTTGGCGATCCAGGTGTGCGTGAACGGACGAGAATGGCTGGCGCGGCAGATGCAACGGGAAGGGATTGCCTACGAGCAGAAGGACAACTGCTTCACCTCCATTGGCGATCTGCCGCGGGCGCAGGCGCTGATGGACCGGTTGGTGACTCTGCCCTGGGCGTCGATTCTGAATCGGTGGGCACAGGCGGTGAATCCTTGGTTGGCGGCGGGGGCGCGTCCCCGCCTGCGCAGTTACTACTGGACGGTGCGGCAGGGGGAATACGCCAGCGATGTGATGTTTCGCAGTCCGCAAGCGCTGGCGGAAGTTTATCCCGCCCTGTGCCGGCACGCCCTGGAACAATTTTCCTCGCCCCAGGTGCTGCGCTTTCTGGGGCGACGCACCAACACGCGGTTCAACGGAGAGGTCTGCAGCACGCACGAGCGCCGCATCGAAGGGGTGTGCGTGAAACATCGGGTGGAAGAAAACTCGATCAAGATGTACGACAAGCAAGGGAGCGTGTTGAGGGTGGAGACCACCCTGAATAATCCGTCGCGGTTTCGCGTCTACCGCGGCGTGAGGCGGAAGGGCTGTAAGGTGAAAGGCTGGTATCCCCTCCGCAAGGGCATCGTGGACCTGCGTCGGCGCGTGGAATTGAGCCGCGGCGCCAATGCCCGTTATCTGCAAGCCTTGGCGGTGGTGGGCGAGTCTCAACCCGCCCATCGCATTCTCGATCCGGTCAGTCAGCCGGTAAAGACCCCGCGACCTTATCGCGCCCTGCGGCCCATCAGCCCGCAAGAGAGCGGCTTGTTTGCCACCATCTTGCGCGGGGAATTCCACCTGCAAGGCGTTCGCAACCGCGATCTGCGAGAGGGGCTATCCCCTTCTCCTCCCAACGACTCCGCGCACCGCCGTCGCGCCGCCGCTCGCACCACTCGGCAGTTGCGCTTGCTCTGCGCTCACGGATTGATCCATCGCGTCGGACGAACTTACTATTACCGCCCCACGCAGAAAGGCCAACAGGTTATGAATACCGCCTTAAAATTTCGCCAAACCGATTTCGCTCTGCTGGCAGCCTGAAAAGCTTGCCAAAAAAACAAGAATTTACGACCTTGCAATGCAGAGCGGGTAGCACAGCGCGGCCTTTGGCCGCAACCAAATACCGCAATTGTTCTTATTCTCGTAATACCAGAAATGGCACGAAATTCTTGCTAAAAAAACAAGAATTTACGGTATTGCTATGCAGAGGTGGGCGGAGTTTGCCCTCCTCTGCGGCTTTGCTTCGGGAAATGACGGTGGCGAGGGCGGGCCCCCGGGCGCCAAGGTTTAGCCCAAATCGATTCGCTCCGTGACCAGCACTAGCTCTTGAATCGCCACGTCGGCGGTTTTCCCCGTTAGTGGGGGCCCTAAAAATCTGGTCGGCCATGCATTGATCAGCGTCCATTGCCGCAGCGGTTTCTGCCACTGTTCGTTCATCAACTGAATGATCACCGTGCGGGTCCGCCCTTTGCCCCCGCTGCGCACCGCGTCGAGCCAGGCGTAGAGAGTTGCCGGGTCGCCAACGAGCCCGCGTTTCAACGTGACGTTACTGATTTTGAATGTTCCGGTGATCTTCGCCGGCGGAGTGTTTTTCGAGATCCCCGCCCGGTATTCCGCCACCTTTGTCTTGATGCCCAGCCCTGCGACCTCCTCGAATCCGGCATTGAAATCACCTGGTGAAGCCCCGCTTGCTGCCAGGCTCACCCGAAAATTAAATTGGCTATAAGGCGTAACGCCGGCTGGCGCAGACTCCTGCCTTTGGGAGTCTGCGCCAGCCGGCCTTCACCAGGACACCGTCGAGAAGGAGATAGAAGCAGAGGCTGCTGAGCCGCGGGCGTTTGGAAGGCGCCGCCATCCCTTGCATTCGAGGACGTGGTAAGATTCGTATAACCTTTGCAATGAGGAGGCACGAGCCTCATGGTAATGCCATGGAGGAAACTCTCAGTTGCGCCTAACATGTTTTTCCTTAGTTTTCTGCTTTCGGGAGCGGAGCTGCGCCACCAGATCGTCGGGCTTCCATCCCCGGCGGCCGGAATGGCAAAAGAGAACCCCGGTGACGGCCTCAAATACGTGTGGATACCGCCTGGAACTTTCGACATGGGCTGCTCGCCCGGCGACAGCGAGTGTAAGTACGACGAGGAACCCTTGCACCGAGTGAGGATCAACAAAGGTTTCTGGTTGGGTCAGACGGATGTGACGGTAGGGGCATACCACCGTTTCGCTGAGTCTACGGGCCGGCGAATGGCCGCCGCGCCGGGAATCAATGGCGGGATAGATGACCACCTACCCATGGTCAATGTGAGCTGGGAGGACGCCCAGGCCTACTGCGGAGGGACAGGTGGGCGTTTGCCCACGGAGGCGGAATGGGAGTACGCGGCCCGGGGTGGGAGCACGCAAGCGCGTTACGGGCCGATCGACGAGATTGCCTGGTACGTCAAGAACAGCGGCGAAGGGATACACGAGGTGGCTCAGAAGCGGCCCAATAGTTTCGGCTTATATGACATGTTGGGGAACGTTTGGGAATGGGTTGACGACTGGTATGGCGGCACGTATTACCACGGCAGCCCGGCAATAGACCCCAAGGGGCCTTCCAGCGGCGCGGATCGTGTGCTTCGAGGGGGATCCTGGGTCAGCTATCCTAAGGATGTTCGCGTTTCGGTGCGCGGCAAGACCAAGCGGGAGTCCGGGAACCCTGGAACCGGGTTTCGTTGTGTCTGGGAAACGGCTGTCCCCTAGTCCTTACCGGAAAGATTCTTGACGAGCCAGGGAACAGAGCGTGACGATCCGAGTTCATTTGAATCGCAGTTCTCTCCGGCATCGTTTTTCCCAGACCCCCCACTTTTCACGCCGATATTCGACAGTTTCCGTCTGCCCGCCAACTCAAGGGTTCAAGATACCGAGGACCTGATCGGGTTCATTATCCGGCCGTTCGGTAGGTGGTGTCATTCGCCCGTTTCGGCCTGGCGCTTCGACGGGCGGGCGATTCTTCAGTTTCGCTTCGACTTCTGGGCGGAATCGAGATTCTCGCGGGCCGAGCTCAATTGCGGATTGATTTCAAGCGCCTTCCGATACTCGTCCAGGGCGCCGTTCAGATCGCCCTTGCTCCGGAGCGCCGTCCCCAGGCTGTCATGCGCCTCGGCGTAATCGGGTTTCAAGCGGATGGCCGCGCGAAACTCCGCGATCGCGTCCTCCAGGTCGCCCTTGCGATCGAGCGCCAGTCCCAGGTTATAGTGCGCTTTCACGAAGTCGGGCTTAAGGCGCAGGGTTTTTTGAAACTCTTCGATGGCCCGGTCGGTCTCGCCGGTTTCCGCCATCACCACGCCGGTATTGAAATACGCGCTGACATATCCCACGTCCAGCCGCTTCGCTTCGTCGTATTCCGCCACGGCTCCTTTGAAGTCCTTCTTAAAATAGAGCGAGTTCCCGATGTTGTAGTGCGCTTCAGGGCTGTAGGGGTTCAGGCGCAGCGACTCGCGGTATTCCCGAATCGCCCCGTCATGGTCGCCCTTGTCTTCAAGCGCGTTGCCCATGTTGAGGTGGGCGACATCGTTGTTCGGCTTCAGCCGAATCGCCTGTTTAAGATCCGCAAGGGCGCCGTCGGGATCGCCCAGGTTGAGGAGCGCCACGCCCAGGCCGTTGAGCGCGTCCAGGTTGTCTGGCTTCAGGCGAAGCGACTCGCGAAACTCCGCCGCGGCCGAAGCCTGATCGCCTTGGTTGGCCAATGCTTCGCCGAGCTTGAAGTGCGCGTCGGCATTATGGGGATTGCGCCGCAGCGATTCGCGGTATTCCGCGATGGCCTCGTCAAAATATCCCCTCTCCCACAGGTCATCCGCATGCCGAAGGTGGCCGGCGGCGGTGTTGGAGGTTGCCCATCTCCAGGCATCGCCGATGGTAAGCACAATCGTGCCGATCACCAGGATGACCAGAAATCCCTTAAGGATGCGGGGCGAGAAAAAGCGCATTCGGGCGTATTCTCCTCAAACTATGATTCCACTACGAAGGGCGCCGGGACCGGACGATTCCGGCGGGGATAGATTCCGTTCCGGCGATCTCAATGCAAGTCGGCGCGCGCGTGTGCTTCGGCGTAGTCCGGCTCCAGACGAATCGCCGCACGGGAAATGGTGGCTGGAACGTGTGAAAAAATTGGTCCTAACAATCTTGGCGCTCTGTATTTTCAATAATATACAGTGTGGATAAGGGGCCGAATGCCAGTTCTTTCACAGGTTCCAGACACCTTTTCCCCCCCACCCTTTCTCCCCACCTTTTCCCCCATCGCCACGCTTGCGGGCTACTGGACGGGGGCAAAACCCGTAAGCGGGTTACCATAGAAAGCATCGGTCTTCCACGCTGTGCGGTTCCATGGACCGTCCTGGTCTCCCAGTATCTGGACGGGCACGATCACCCGGTTGGTGCCCAGCATATTGGCCTTGGCGATGCCGTTGTCAAATTTTCCTTCGGCGTTGACGGTGAATTTGATGGAACGCGCCAGGTGGTCATTCCACAGCAGTTTGAACTCATAATCGCCAGGATTCGCGCTGAGAAGGAACGCCGGCCCGAACATGCCCGGCTTCTGCCCGGTCTTATCCCAGCCGCGCACGTTGTAAAAGGTGCAATTCACTCGCTCCCACTTGGCCTTTTGCGGGGTCTTTTCGTCCACGAAATGGGTAGTCTCGCTTTCGACCTCGTCTTTGCAGGTTGGCTTGCCCACTTCTTCGCCCTGAAACATCTTCTTGCCAACTTCCTTGCCCTGATAGAACAGGTGGGGCTCCAGATGGGTCGCATCGCCGCGCATCCAAAACGCCACATTGACATGCGGGAACTTCATTCCTGCCGGGCCATCGTCCGCGTGAAGGAAGAGGTACCCGATGGGGAGATTCCAATCTTGGTCTACGTAATAGACCCATTTGTTGGCGGCCTTGGGGCCAGCCTCGTTGGAATGGACTTTTCCCACCTTCATTTTTCCCTTGAAGAGGGTGGCGCTGGCCCCCGTCAGCTCATTGCGCATGCCGACGGTAAAGTCGACCGGGCCCGAGTACGTGGTTCCTTTGTCCTCCGGAACGTCACGGCCGCCACAGTCCGTTTTCCACGAACGGCCTTTCTCAGTATCGCCGGTTTTACAGTCGAACTTGACCCAGGGTCCGCTGCCGGGGAGGGTGAATTCCGCATAGAGCTGCGAGCCACTGGCGATTGGGCCGTTGACCCGAAACTGGATTTTGGGCGCCCAGCTCCAGTTATCAAAATCGTTGTGATACTGAGATATGGTGTAAGCATTCACCTGAATAGGATCTTTGGCGATGGTTGGTTCATCGTCGGCGGCTGTAGAGTTTCCGAAGGCCGCCAGCAGTGCAGGCAGGGCCAGGGGAAGAAGTACAGCAACTAAACGTGACCTGATTTCGCTTTGCATGTTGCACCTCCTTAGTAGGCCTAACAAACCCGGCAAAAAACCGGCTCACGATTCTATGGCAAAATGTGCGATGACTGTCGGACCCGATGAGGCACGCACGACGCTGCCAGGCTTGGCCGCCCTGGCATCTGGTCTATGTCACTGAGCAGAGCGGCCCTCGCTCAACTGACCGCGGCAATCTTGACGCTGATTTCCTTGTGACCGGCATCCATGCCTTCGCGGAACATATTAAAGACTTTATTTTTACTGTCGTAGCTCGTGCAGGTGTACCAGCTTTCCCACAAGCCTTGCGGCGTATGCCCGGCGGTAGCCTCCACCGACCAAACTGCGAACGTTTTTTTCCCATCCGCTCCCGCACGTTCAGCGCGCCGGTTCGGCTCCGTGATCACGATATGCCCGGCGTTTTGGGGATTGGGGTCGCCTCGGTTAACGACCACGCCGCTTGTATTGACTTCCAACATGATGTACTTCTTGCTGGCGTCGAGTGATTCCCAACGATCCAGCAGATGGTGCTGATAACGATCATAGAAGCCGGTGCGCATCGGGGAATCCGGCCCCAGATCGTGATCGCCAACGCCCAGCTCCGTCCAGGAATGCGCGCTATTATTAACGTGCCATAGATAGTTGCCCACAAAGCCATTGCAGTCGAGGCCCAGGGCGGTACCCGCATAGTCCTGCACGTCCGGCGCGAGGCCCCAAGCATTAGCCAACTCAAGCACGACCTGGCATGCTTCCGGAGAACCCTTGCCGACAAACACGTAGCGCGCCAGCTTATGCCAGTCCGCGATCCGGGTATTCATTCTAGGGTTCCACCTTAAGGCGGCGAGCGGCTCGATTCGGCTCGAGCCCAGCGGCCGTGCGTCACGGCGCCCGCCCAGACAGCTCAAGACGAACCCATGGCGGCTGGTGGCGGGAATCATCCAGTCGCTCTCCCCTGTGCCGCTCAGCATCAGGTCCTTCTGGCGCTTCTTGAGTGCGTCTTCATGCCGGGTCACTCCCGGATCCACGCGTACGATTCCGTCGACGGTATCGATGCGCAGCGGCGTATCGATGCCGTTGCCGTGCTTGTCCAGCGCCTTGAGGAAATTGTCTCTGGCCTTGGCGTTGATGCCACCCGGGGCCAGGCGGTACCTGTTGACGGAGACCGTCTGGATCTCTCCGTTTTTCAAGAGTACGTCGATATTTTCGTAGCGCTTTTTGTATTCGCTCGGAGTTAACACCTACCAGGCACCTCCCGCGCGCCCCGGCGAAGATAGAAGGATCCGGGGCCAAGGGTAACGGATTTGCCGGATGAATTCCGCCAGTGCGCGCGCTCAAATCACACGAAGCTTGCGCGAGACGGATGGACCGCACACCCGCGCGCCGCCAAAGTCAATTTCATCCCGATTAGGAATCCGGAATTTCCTTTTTCAATTTTGGGACAGTCAATAGCCTATGCCTGAGCGCAGAGTGCGCGTTGTTGCCGCTCCTCTGCGGCTCTTGGTGCGCCCGTCACGTTTCGTGTTTGAATGTTCTTAACATGGTTGATGTTTCCATGTTAAGAGCCGCGGAGGAAGTTCAACGGCGCTACCTCCGCGCTACCCCGCTGCCCCGCTCGTTTAGTGCCGCGCCCCGTCTCCGGGGTTCGTGGGTCGAACCAAAACAAAAATCAATCAGAATCGTGCTGAAGCCCCGTGCGATTGCAGATCAGCGGACCAGTAATCGTCTCATCCTTTCAAATCGTACTTGCCCCTTATTGGAGATATCGAAATTGAGAGGAAAAAGACGACAGCCGGGAAGAATTTTTTTGTCGCTGCAGGGAGCTGGCAAGCCAGTCGAAGCAGGTTTGGGGATCATCCTGCTCCATGCCAATCCGTGCTCGTCAGAATTGAGGGCGTTAGGATGCCAAATGCGCGGGTGGCGCAAACATTGCCTTGTATGTATGCGAACGGGGGGGGCGCCATGCGACTTTGCGGGGACGCAGACGTGAAAGGCGATGTCTGCGCCACCCGCGGAAGGCTCAACCAAGACGGGAATCTCACTGCCTGGCGTCAATGGTCGGCTATCCGCCAAGCAACTTTCCTTATCCTCAGCGCGGCGTCACGTGATCTGCTGAACCCATTGCCTGCGCCAGGGGGGGGCCGCGAAGGGATCCCCGAAATACTGTGTTTCGTGGACGACCTTGCCGTTGCGGAACTCCATAATACTCACTGTGTACGACGGTCGGCCTTGGTACGTGATGATGTACTCCGTGATCCAAAGATTTCCGTTTCCGAGAATCCGTTTGACGTTGAAGCCGGACGGCTTGTCGGGATGATGACTCCGCATGGTCTGCAAATTGCTTCGCCCGAGGATTCGCTCCCCCGACTGGGGATAATCACAAATGGCATCATCATCGTAAATATCGTGTTCCGCGTCTGGATCGCCGGCTGCCGACGCTTGCCAGTGCCCATCGAGGGCAGTTCGAATTTGTTCCTCTTGCCTCGACTGCTCGGGCTGCGGTTTCGCTTCCATGTTCATCCCCCTTGTGGAATGAAACCCGGAACGCCGGTTTTCACCACTGCATTCAGCCTCTGTCTGGTTTGAATTCGATTGATTTCGTCAAGCGCGTCTTCCGGAAGGGTGGAGATATCGAAATTCTCCTTCGCGCGGGCCGCACTCTTAGGCGTGGTAAGCAAAGCCGTGCCGCGCTGCACCGCCCAAGCCAGCAGCACCTGTGCCGGGGTCTTTGCAACTTGCGCGGCGATAGCCAAAATGACGGGATCTTCGAGCAGCCCCGGCCTCATCCCGTGACCCAAGGGTGCAAAAGCCAAAAACACCACACCCATCTCCTTGCAGAATCCCAATAGCTCCGTTTCCGGCAGGTACGGATGCGATTCCACTTGGACCACGGCGGGCTTGATTCTCGCTGATTCATAGAGGGGTTTCAGTTCGTTTAAACTGATGTCGGAAAGTCCGATGGCCCGGCACTTGCCATGATCCACGAGACTTTCCATCGCTTTCCAGGTGTCCAGCAAAGTCACGTCGCGGTCGTAAAGGACATTGCCGTTTTGATCCCGCGGGTCCTGGTCGTCGCCGGGTTGAAATGCATATGGAGTGTGAATGAGATAGAGATCCAGATATTTGAGCCCGAGTCTCTCGAGACTCGCCTCGAAAGCCGGTTCGACACGCTCGGGCCGGTGATTGGAATTCCACAGCTTGGTGGTAACAAAAATGTCTTCGCGCGCGATCCCTCCCGCGGCGAGTCCTGCCTCGAGCGCCCTGCCGACCTCGCGCTCGTTCCCATATCGTTCCGCGCAATCGAAGTGTCGAAATCCGGCTTCCAGTGCGCCTCTGGTCGCAGTTACCGTCAGGACTGCATCGGGAATTAAGGTGCCAAAGCCGAGCGCGGGCATGTGGCCGGCTCCGTGGATGAGTGGAATTCGCGTCATCCGCAGATCAGAAGGTTGCGTCATGGTTTCACCTTCGAGCTATTTCGCGTCCGGCATCACCGCCCGGATAATTCAAAGTGCGCCACTACCAAGGCGCCCGGGCGGCGGAGTCGGGGCTAGGGGGTGGCTTTGGGCGCAGCCTTGCCGGCTTCTGCCGATTTGGGTTTGGCTGTGGCCCCGGGTTTGGGCTTGGGGCTCCAGAAATCGGGCGCCACTGCGACGATCTCCGGGCTGGGGTTGCTGAGTTCCGGGAGAATGCGATAGACAACATAATCCACACCCGAAACCGCGACGACATTCACATTTTGAAATCTCTGGTAGCCCTCCTCTCCCAGCAGTTCCTTCATCGAGGTGGCCTGATCCAGTTCGCCCAGGGAGGTCAGGATGCGGGTGATCACATACGTCCCCGGACTGCCGCCGCCCGTCACCTCCGATACCCAGCGCGTGCCGGGCTGGTTGCTTTTTTCCGAGGCAGCCTTCATCTCTTTCAGCTCCGCCTCAAATTCCACCGTATGGCCGGGGCGCACATGGACGATCGCGCTCCGAACCCAGCGGGCCTTGCCGATGATCTGCATGTAGGCGGTAGAATCGGCCGGCGCGTTATAGGACAGGTCATAACGGCGCTGGCGGATCTCTCCTCGGGAACTTATCAGCGTGCTGTCAAATTCGTGCTCCAGGGCCTTGGCCCCGGCTTCACCGTAGGCTTTGACCAGCGCGCCCTCGAAGGCATCGGACCCCTTCTCAGCCTCTGCGTAACTACTCCGCGAACTGCTGAAACTCACCGTATTCAGTTCGCCGTACTCGGTCTCGAGGGCCACCCAGGTGTCACCCTTATAGCGCCGGTTGGCGTCCGCCATCTTCTTGTTGACCGCGTCGAATTCCGCCCGCTTTTCAGGTTTCACCTTGGCAATGTACACATCCAGATATCCCCCTTGCTGCTGGGCAAGCCCCAAGGCAACCGTCATAAGGGCAAACAGCAACGCACCACAAGCTTTTCGCAACATGGTCTCCTCCAATGATTTTTCTGGTATCGATCCCTGATCCTGCCGGGTGCCCTGCACTTTACCGCTTCAGGAAACGCTTGTCCAGAGGAATGACTGGGCGGGTAGTGGCGCCCCCGTCATCCGGCCACGATTGCCAACACTTGGGAGGCGCATACATCGATTTTTATGTATGCGGCACTTCGACTGGCCTTGCTCTAGTTGGAGATTTTATTACCGCGAGGATCGTTCTCTTCCGGCGATGGATCGCCTGTATTGAATGCCCGCCGCTCCCTGTCGCCAGGCGACGCCTCGGGTCGCATACATACACGAAAATGTGTGCGCCACCCATGAATGGGTTGAGCGTTGATGAGCGAACGATGTGCGCCAGCCTCGATGCCAGCGTGAGGGGCAAAAATATCAGAGCGGCTTGCTCGTGGCGTTGGACAGAATCTCGAACAGGCATGCGAAATCAGACTGACTTTTGCCCGCCTGGATCGCTCGCTCCATGAGGTTAACGTACGCATCAGGAATAGTGTGGTCCGAACCTCGATCCTGGCACCAGCTTACAAGCTGCTTGGTGACCACAGAATACGCTTCGAGCGAAGCTTGATCGCCGCGGTAATCTTTTGACGAAACTCGCCGCGCCATGTCGGCGAAGAGTGTTTCCATGGCCGGCATCAACCCCTTGATCGTCTCCGGAAATCCTCCGGCGGACAGGTTTTCACTCTCCCAAACAACCTGCCCCTGGAGAAAGCCCAACATCGCACTTACGGCGAAGGTGAGGACTGCAACATCGAATGCCGAGGCATGACCGATTTCCTGCCCTACGAACACCGTCCTCTCGCCAAAGACCATCAGAACCGGCTTCGCGCGGTCGAAGACTTCCGCCGGCCCGGAATAGAAGATCATGCAGGCTGGTGTTCCGATCCATGCCGGACTGCCCAGAATGGCGCCGTCAAGATACGATATTCCGCACGCGCGGGCCCAGGAGTCCATTTCCCTGGCTTCTTGGGGCGTGCCGCTGCCCAGTTGCACGACGATCTTGCCGCGCAGGGCGGTTTCAATGTCAGGTTGTCGCAACAGTTGTCGCGTTGAACTGTAATCGCTGACGCTGACAACAACGATATCCGCGTCTCGAACCGATGCCTCGAGGCTCTGGGCGACGCGGAGACCGAGCCTTGACAAGGCCTCCGTTTTCGCGCCCGTCCGGTTCCACACCGTCGTGGCAAATCCCTTGTGGAACAAGGCCGTCGCAAGAGCGGATCCCATGCGTCCGGCGCCGATAACCGTCACCTTGTAGTTCATGCCGCGAGCCGACCTTTCAGCCGCAAAACGAGAACGGGGAGCCGTTGGGCTCCCCGTCTCAGGTGTTCGTCGTTAATGCCGTGGCAGCGTCCGCGGGGCGTTGCCACCGGTTCGCACCGCAAGAGCGGTGTGCTAATCGACTAACCTCTGCATGCCCGGTGGAGCTTTACCTCCTCCATCAGTCTGCATACTCCATTCATACGCCTGTCCGGGAGGAAATGCAAGCCCCCCGAAAGTACTATTTTGGGGGCGCTCCGCGGGGCCGGCACGCCCTGGACCGAGCGCGGCTACTTGATGTTCATATAGCGCAAACGATCCAGAAAGTCGCGGTGGCCTTCCCGCTCGACGAGTGACCGGAAGGCGGCGCCCAGGGCGGGATTCTTATCGAACGCCTCATCGAATGCCTTGCCGGCCTTGTCGACTCCGTCGGCGTCGGCGGTGGTCATGTAGAAGGTGACGATGCCAATTTTATCCTGATGGTAATCTTCGGTATCGAGGCCGTAGGACGTAAGCACACCATCGGCCAAAAGCTTTTCGCAGACAGGCACCAGGGTGCTCTTCACCAGGTCCGTATACGCGTGCATGTCGCCCGCCTTCACTTCCCACTCATCGCCGGTCAGGTAGCCGTCTGTGGAAGTGCCGGGGCGTTGATTATAGATGCGGCTCACCAGGACATAGTCCCAGTGCTTGGAGGCGCTCTCCACCGGCGCGGTGGTCGATCCCGGGTGCGCGTAAATCGCTTCCAGAGCCTTGAGGAGCTTGCCCTCGGACGTGGCGGTGAACCACGTGCCATGGGTGGGAATACCTTCCTGGTGGATCAGGTTGGTGTAGGCGCCGTAGCCCACGATAACGCCATCGGCAACCAGTTGATCCATGAGCGGCTTGTCCTCTTCATCGAGTTTTACCATGTCGCCCCACATCGGCCGCGGCACGGCCCATTCAGAAATGTAAGTGTAGACGGGCGGTTTTTCCTTGCCCGCGTCCTGCCCCTTCAAGGGCATTCCCACTGCCAGCATCAACATCGTCAACAGACCAATTCCCAAGCTTATACGCTTCTGCATCGTCGCCTCCAACATGAAATTCCGGAAAAAAGCTTTCCGGTAGAATGCACGTACTTTACGAATAAGGATGTAATAGGAAAATTGAGTTTACGGAAATGTCGTCAATCGGAATTTCCGCAATCAGCCCGCAAGTACTATACACCGCCGCGCGGCCTTTGTCTTTCAAATAAGGGGAGTGGAACAGTTTTAATCATCGGCAGCCGGTCAGTTTGAACCCGAACCCCCAGACCAACTTTTGCCAGAGAGGCACTGAGGCACAGAGGAAAACCGGCGGACGCTCCGCGCCACAGGATGTCTGGGCGGACGGACGGGCGAACGGATGGGCGAACGGGCGGGCAGGCGGACAGGCGGACTCCCCTCCTGATTCAGGATGGGCCGGCGCGTTCGCGCCGGGGGTGGTTACAGAATTCGGGAGGGGTGATCAACTCCCCGCAGGGGGTGGTTGCAGGACCCTAATTCCCAGTCCCCCATCCCTGGTGGAAGGCGGCGGGAGCTGTGACGTTGGTGAATCGAAATATGGCCTGTCCCGGATTTCCAAAGGGCCACCCCAAACCGCATGGATCGCATACCGGGCGGTGTCGCGCATACTTGTGCCTCCAGGAATCCCCCAATGGAAAGCCTGGTTTAGTATGCAAAACTCGATTGAGCGATAACCGCTGCGAGGACCCCGTTGGCGATCGGCACCAGCCACACCGCAATTCTCACCTGGTCCGGGGCGTAGATCGCGATCAGTGCGGCAATGATGGCAGTGGCAGCAAAATCCATGACGGCTGCTCGCCACATCCCCAGGTATGCAAGACCCGCTCCCCCGAGGAGGTAATTCAGACCAAACGCCACCCACAGTTTCTTCTTGGGATGCCTTTTCTGCTCGATCTCAGCGGCGCTAGCGGCGGCCTCAGCGGCAGCAGCGGCCATATAAGAAGCCTTGACAGTACCGGAAGGGAAGTCATACCCGCAGTCGCATCGGAGGCCCTCAGGCGGGTTTTCTAGTCCACACTTCGGGCATTTCATGGCAGGCTAAAGAACCTCACTTATTGGGGATTGCCGTTTTCAGCGATTCGGAGAACCTCAGTGTACCTGCCGCTGCTTCGACTTTCAACGGTTTGTTGGGGCGCCATTCAACTGCCCGAAAGGATGTACCTGACATTTTTCTCGTGACACCTTTTTTCTCGGCTCAGGTGCCTTTTCGCCCGCGCGGACCTTTGCTTGACTAAGTCTACCGAAAAAACTGATTTTCAGGCTTATTCCCACTATAATCCAGCGTGGTACTGGTGCAGTTTGGCATTTTGTAGCGTCGATCTCCGATCGACGGCGGCGGTCAGAGACTGCCGCTACAGCAAACCGTACCACTACCTCCAGCTTTAGGTTTGTGGCGGTTCAGCGGGTCGCGTCAAGTGGAATGTTATTGGCGTTCATCTTCCGGACAGCATCCACCGCACCGCGGACCGGGCACGGCCAAGTAATCCTGGCAAACCCCGCACACGAGGTCATCATGACCACTCCTCTTGACAACGCATCGAACCTCTTACGCCGTTGTTTCCTAGCACTGGCATTAATCCTCTTCCCCGCGATCGCCCCGGGCGCCGGACCCGCCGCCCAACCGAATCTTTCTCCCGCCGAGGTGGACCGCCGTGCGGACGACCTGCTCGCCAAGCTAACGCTGGAAGAGAAAATCTACCTGTTGGGCAGCAGCGCTAATGGTCTGCACACTCGCGGCATGCCGAAGATCGGATTGCCCAGTCTGAAAGAGTCCGACGCTTCGATAGGCGTTCGCACGTGGGGGCCGACCACCGCCTATGCTGCGGGTATCGGCCTCGCTGCGTCTTGGGATGTGGACCTGGCGAAAGAGGTCGGCGCGTCACTGGGCCGCGACGCCCGCTCCCGCGGTGTGCACATCCTGCTCGGACCCGGGCTCAATATCTACCGGGCGCCCATGAACGGCCGCAATTTCGAGTATCTGGGCGAAGATCCTTACCTGGCCGGGCAGATCGCTGCCCAGTGCATCCTGGGCCTTCAAAGCCAGGACGTGGTGGCCACCGCCAAGCATTACGCCGCCAACAACATGGAGTACGACCGCCATCGCATCAACGCCATCATCGATGAGCGAACGCTGCGGGAGATATACCTGCCCGCGTTTGAAGCGGCGGTCAAGCAGGGGAACGTAGGGATCATCATGGATTCCTACAACCTGGTCAATGGCGAACATTCCACGCAGAACAAGTTCCTGAATATCGATATTCTCAAAAAGGATTGGGGCTTTCGCGGCGTCCTGATGTCTGATTACAACGCGACCTACGATGGCATCGCGGCGGCCAATGCCGGGCTCGATCTCGAGAACCCTAGCTCAAAATACATGAATGCGGAAACGCTGCTGCCCGCCATCAAGTCCGGCCAGGTTTCCATGGCCACCCTGGATGACAAAGTGCGGCGACTACTCCGCCTGGCGATAGAGTTTGGATTTCTTGACGGCCACGAGCAGGAGGACTTCAGCATCCCTCGCTACAGCCATGAATCCCAGGCCATCGCTCTTCATTCTGGCGAGGAGAGCATGGTGCTGCTCAAGAATCAGGCGAATCTGCTGCCGCTCGACATGAGCCGCGTTCATTCGATCGCCGTCATCGGCCCGGAAGGCTTTCCGGACGAGGCGTCGGGAGGCGGCAGCGCTCATGTCACCCCCTTCGCGCCGGTCAGCTTTGTGACTGGACTCAGCGACGCGCTCGCCCCCGGCGTTACCGTCCACTCAAATCGTGGCGTGCGTGAGTTGCCTGATGTCTTTGAGGACGCGCGATTCTTCACCGACCCGCAAGGTCTCCACCCCGGCCTGCAACAGGAGGAATTCTCCAACCCCAACTTTCTCGGGCCGCCGGCCAAGGCAAGCACCGTTCCCAACCCCCGGCGTTGGAGCTGGAATTACTTTGCTCCCATTGCCGGCGACAACCCTTCGGTGCGCTGGACGGGTTACTACATTCCCCAGACCTCCGGCCGTCAGGTCTTTGTCGCCGCCAGCGATTGGCGAGACTCCTATAGCCTTTACGTGAGCGGGAGGGTGGTCCTGACCGGGAAACCGGGCCAAGGGGAGCCGCAAGCGGCCTACGTGGATCTTCCCGCCCAGCAACCGGTGGAAGTCCGCTTGGAATACCTGCCGGGTGCGCACAATATCCGCATGGCGCTGGCGGCAGCGGCTCCAGAGGATTTGCTGGAACTGGACGTAAAGCAAGTGGCGGCGCGGGCGGATGTGGTGGTGCTGGCAGTGGGCTTCGATCCGATCATCGAAAGCGAAGGCTATGACCGCACTTATGGATTGCCGCCGGGGCAGGATGACTTGATCAATACGGTAATGGAGGCGAACCCGCGCACCATCGTAGTCCTGACCGCGGGAGGAAGCGTGGACGCCCGCCCATGGATTGACCGCGTGCCCGCATTAATCCAGAGCTGGTACGGAGGCTCGGAAGCGGGCCGCGCGCTGACGGAGGCGCTGACGGGACAGGTAAACCCCTCAGGCAAGCTCCCCATCACTTGGTGGCGGCGGGTCGAGGACAATCCCGCCTACCCGAACTACTACGAAATCCCCGGCACCCGCGATGTCCAATACCGCGAAGGCGTCTTTCTGGGCTATCGGGCTTACGGGCGGGAATCTCAGGCGCCGCCCCTTTTTCCCTTTGGCTATGGGCTTTCATACACTCAATTCGCCTTCCGCGACCTGATCGTCTCGGAAGCAAACTCCGAGGGTCCGATCAAAGTTCGGTTTGAGGTTGAGAACACCGGATCGCGAGCCGGAGCGGAGGTGGCGGAAGTCTATGTGGGGGATCCTTCCGCTACCGTGCCGCGGCCGGACAAGGAACTGAAGGCCTTTGCGCGTGTCATGCTGAAGCCGGGTGAGAGCCGGCAGGTGGAGGTGACGCTCGACCGCCGGTCGCTGGCCTATTGGAGCGTCAAATCCGGGGATTGGAAAGTGGACCCTGGCCAGTTCGTGGTCTACGTTGGCGACTCTTCGGAGCATGTGCCGCTTCAGGCGAGGTTTACGGTCCAGTAGAGAAGGGTGTCAGGGAGCGCCGGGATGGATGGCATGCAGTCGAGGATGAAAGAGCGGTGTAGCGGTGTACCGCAGAGTCGTTCCGCCTTTTGGAACTACTCTGCGGCTTTAATCCTTTTGTAACATCCTTACGATCCTATTACCAACTTACGAACTCCTGCTTTACCGGCGCCGGCGCAGCCTTGCCCATGTCCGGCGGGCCAGGGTGAGCGGAAACCGATAACTGAATCGCATCCAGAAGCGAGACCAAATCCAAAGCCATTCCGCCACCAGTCCGGGCACTTCGCGCAGGGGCGGCTCCGTGCTTCGATCCTCGTGCTCGAAGTACAGAATCTTCTTGCCGTCCCAGGCAACGGATACTCTGGGGTGATAACGGAGCGTTGCAATTCGCGGCATTCGCAAGCCCAGAATCCGCATTTGCGGTTCCAGCAGGAAGTGCTTGCCGTCTTTCTCAAAAGTCACCCACGCGTGTCCTTCGCCGAACTTGCCGGATTTGCCTCCCACAAAACGTGCCGGGTAGCCCATGGCGAGAACCTGCCGCCAGGCCCAAAGGCCGAAGTCAACGCAGTCGCCGGTTTTGGTCTTCTCGAAATCCTCGGGCGGCTGCCAGTGGTCGCGCCTCTGGATCTCCCGCATGTCTCGCCACCTGGATTTTAAAAGGAACCTCTGCATTTCGGTGAAATCCTTGCACTCGATCTCCAGGGGTTGGGTTAAGTAGCTTCCCATCGGAGCACTTGGGCGAAATCCCCACCGGCGAATGCGAGTACCGGGATTAAGCACTCTGCGCCCCTGAACGTCATAGCGTTCGGGAAAGATTTCAGCAATCATACGCGCCGCATCGTACCACGATAGCGGTCGCCGCGGCCTTCGCCAGCCCCAAATTCCATCCCCGTCCCATCGTTTGGGTGCCACGACGGGAAAAGCCGAAGCGATTCGATCTGGCCTTGATGTATTGCCGGCAATTTCCATCCTTCACCCGCTATGACCCGAGGGCGCAAAGCTTTAGCGCTCGCGAGTCTGCGAGGCAAGAGGTCGAGTTATCAATCAACTGGAAGAATGTTGCGCCAGCGTGAAAAAAACTTTGCAAAACCCTTGACAATAATCCGTGCGACGCGTAGCATTATAAATCGCTCTGTAAGACCAATCCTCTTCAGAGTAATGGCAGTCGGGCCGCCGAGTTAGGGATTCCGAAATACGGCGCCTGAGGCCGACCTTCCCCAAAATGGGGATCCCGATTACATCGGGACCTTTAGCTCTTTGACAACTGAGTTGAGCAAGCCACGTCAATCGAAGTTTTAGTTTAGTATCGATCGCTGAGCGACACCTGTTCCCTTGGCGGGGAATGGGTGGAGATCTTCTGTCCAGTTCGGTAGTGTATACCGGCGCAAGACGGGCAGGGGACACTCAAAAGTTTAGCGTACAGGCGCTTATAGTTTGGCAGTCTGTGCGCGAGCCGAATTCAAACGAGAGTTTGATCCTGGCTCAGAATCAACGCTGGCGGCGTGCCTAACACATGCAAGTCGAACGAGAAAGTCTCCGCAAGGGGATGAGTAAAGTGGCGACCGGGTGAGTAACACGTAGCTAACCTACCCTCGAGTGGGGGATAACCTGGGGAAACCTGGGCTAATACCGCATAAGATCCTGATGCCGCAAGGCACTGGGAGCA
>CAVSSA010000010.1:577500-1093686 GCA_963730515.1 uncultured Acidobacteriota bacterium
ACTTCCCGCTCCGGCGCGCGCATCTCCTGTAGCACTTCTTCGGTGGGAATTCCCCGGTCCATCAACCACACCCGCCGCGCCCGTCCATACTGTGCTTCGATCTTGGCGAGAAACCCGCGCAACGTGGTGCGATCCGACGTGTTGCCCTCCATCACTTCGTAGGCCAGCGGAAACCCTTCCGGCGTCACCACCAAGGCGATCACTACCTGCCGGCAGTCGGAGCGATGGTCGCGGCTGTAGCCATACTGGGCCTTGGGAATCTCCTCTCCTTCGCCCTCGAGGTAGGTGCTGGTGAGGTCATAGAGCAGCACGTCGAAGCGCGCCTGAAACAGCTCCTGCCAGCGCTGCCGCAGATGTTCAAACAGGGCGGCCTTATGCTTCAAAATCCGATCCAGGCAGCGATACAGCCGGTCCTTCTCCGCTACCGCGAAGCCCGTTCCCAGCAGATCCCCCATGGCGCTCTGGTCAAACCCTTGCCGGTGCAACCGAAACTCACTGCCCGGTGAGACCAACCGGCTCACCACCAGCAACTCCAGTACTTTGGCCCAGGGAACTTCCTCCCGGCCCTCCCCCAACCGCGCTTCCCAAAATGCGCCCAGTCCCAACTGCCGCCACAACTCGCATCCCAACCAGTAATTGCCAAACGCTCGCGGCCGTCGCAACTCCATCTCCGCCAGCTTCACCTGCACCCCATCCAGCGCGTCGGCGGGAAGTTCGCGGTCCTCTGGAAACAGGCTCAGCGTCGCCGCCCGCTGCTCGGCCTCATCAAAAACTTCCAGCGTCTGCCGCCACGCCGCTTGCTGGCTATCGTTGATCTCTCCCAAAAACAAGACCTGCCGCTGCACCACTCGCCCCGAGCGCACCCGGCGATTCTCCACCACGCTGAAATAGCGGTGGGTCTTGCCGTCCTTGCGCCGTTTTTTGCTGCGCAGAAACATCGTCAGCACGCATCGTCACAAATTCGCTACGCCCCTGTAAAGGGGGTAGGTCGGCACTACAAGGGCTTATCGAGAAGGCGGGGTTGACAAGGAAGAGGTTAGACCGACGTGCAGGTCAAATCTTACTCAAAATAGTTCTCAGCTGCGAAGGTTCGGCTAACGCAGCATAATCGCCGCGCCCCCGGCGTCTCACCCTTGCCCAGGCATGGCCAAGATGGCCATGGCACGCCGCAGAAACGTGCCGCGGGCATCCTGCCCGTGAAGGGGCATGGGTCAAGACGGCCATGGCACGTCAAGGAGCTGGCATCACTCGCTGCGTTACCGAATCGTCACTTGCCGCCGTAGCCGTAGGGAGTTCCCACTCCCGTGCAGAAATCCCAGCCGGGGGTTGCGGCGAAGGTCACGTACGGCCCGCAAGTTCCATTCCGAATATCCGTGAAGCCTGAATGGTCGGAGTAAATGGTCTCGAGCTCGTCGAAAGACGACCGGGAAAAGTGGCCTGCGGCGTTCACGATGCCGGCCATCGAGGGTGAACCGAGGCTGGTCCCGCCCACAATAAACCACCCTCCGGGCTCGAACTCGCCGGGCGCGGACTCGTAAGCGGTGCTATCGTAAATCCAGGTTCCGGTGTTGGGATTGCCGTCAAAGGATACGTCGGGAACGCCGCGGGCCGACCCAACGACGCCGCGAATCGAGTTCTGGTAGGAGGGACGGGGTTCATAGTAACTGAAGCCTCCGGCGCCATCCTGCCAGGCGACCTGATAAAGGAAGTTGCCGGTGAAAATGCTGCGCGCCGTGCTGGTCCCGCCCACGCACACCACGTTGGGAGACGTGCAGGGATATTCCACTCCCGGCTCGTCACCAGCGGCGGCAAAGTATACGACTCCCTGGTGCTGGAAAAATCCATCCGCCAGGGCTTCGTCGCTGAACTCCTGCCCTCCCCAACCCATGCTGATTTCTCCGCGGCCATGCCCCCCGTGGGGGCAAGTCACCGCCCCGCAGGACACCAGGTTGGCGCCCACCTGCACGGCAGGATAGAGGTCCGTATCGTAATCCGAGTTGGCTTCCACCAGGTAGATACGGGCGCCGGGGGCCATGGCGTGGGCCGCTTCGATGTCCAGCGACTCTTCCAGTTCCCATCCCCCCGTCGGGTCCGGACCAGGGTTCGAACCGCCGGCGTAAACCACCGTCAGGTTGGCCGCCGGAAGCCCGAACTGCGCCGAGTAGAGGGCAAGGTCGGAAGCCGCCGTCGGGTCGTCATAGGCGTCAATGATGGCGATCGATTCGCTCCCGCCATTGGGATTGGTGACGGTGACGATGGGATTGCACCCCGGCGTCAGGGGCGCGAGGCCGTAAATACAAGCGAGCGAGGCGGGGGTCTCAAAAGCATATCCCGCATAGGGCGGCAACTCGGCGGGGCTGAGCCGGCCGGCATCGGACACGAAGACTTTCACATTGGTATGGGCGCGCACGCCCGCGTCGGAAGCGGCGTAGGTGCTCGATTGCGGAGTCACCACATGACCCGAAGCGCCGTGGGGCGCGCTTTGGGCAGAAGTGGAAATGGCAAACCCGAATTGCATCACGGCATAGACCACCAACAATAAGCCAGTTGTCCGTTTCATCACGATTTCGAACCTCCTCCTCTTGGATTTGGACTCGTCTTCTCCACAACGCCTGCTGCATGAAGCCTTGCGAGCCGGGGCCCGAGCGTATTCCGGAAATGCCGCCATCCTCGGTTGGCCGGGATATCCGGCGGTAATGGGCGCCCCGCAAAGCGTTTCGCAATGCGGCCGGTAACACGCACTCGCGCCCCGCAAACGGAGCGCGCTCCTTCCTGGGTTGTAGCGTTACGGATCATATCGTCCCCCGAATTCGAGCGGATTTCAAGCCCAAAAAAAGGAAAAGACTCACCACAGAGTCACAGAGCTCCTCCAAATGTGCGGGGCGCGATGGTTATTTCCTTGCCCATTTGACCCGCAGGGTTTCTCTGTGGCCGTTCTCCGTGAGCCTCCGTGACCTCCGTGGTGAACTCCTCAAGGGATCCCCATTCGGTGAAACTCCCTGGGAGTTAACCCCTACTATATATAGGGGTTAATCCACCTCTAAACCCCGAAATATTGTGGTTTTTCCTTTACAACCGTCACTCGATATGGTAATTATTCATCGAACTTGCCCGGGTCCCTGGCGTCAGGCGTGATGCAAGCATCTTAACCTAATGATGGGGTCAGAGGGGGGCCGGTTTTTCAGTTCAGAATGTCGTTGGCGGCTCGATCCGTGAACGAGCGCGCCATCACCGTAGGAAGGGTGCAATTTGTACAAGCTGAAAAAACTCGAACTGCTCGGGTTCAAGTCCTTTGCCGATCGTTCGCGGCTGGAATTTGCGGACGGCATCGCTGCGGTGGTGGGCCCGAATGGTTGCGGAAAATCCAATCTTTCTGACGCCATCACCTGGGTGCTGGGCGAGCAGAGCGCGCGTCTGCTGCGCGGCGAGCGCATGGCGGACGTCATATTCAACGGCACCGGCACCCGCCCGCCGACGGGAATGGCGGAAGTCAGCATGACCCTGGTCAATCCCGAGTACAACGAGGCAGGAGTACCCGATGAAGCTGAGTTCCCCGCGGAGATGGGACTCCCCGCAGGCGAAGCCGCACCCTTCGAACCGGAAGCTTCCGGAAACGGCAACGGGCATGGGAATGGGAACGGCAACGGCCACGAGGCAGAGGCGAAGCCGCGGAAGTTTCAGCATCGCTCCGGCGAAATCACCGTCACCCGCCGTCTTTTCCGGTCGGGTGAAAGCGAATATTTGATCAATGGCGACATCTGCCGCTTGCGTGACATTCAAGACCTGTTCATGGGGACGGGCCTCGGTCCGGAATCCTACGCCATCATCGAGCAGGGGCGCATCGGGCAGATCCTCAGTTCCAAACCCTCTGACCGGCGCCTGATTCTGGAAGAAGCGGCGGGAGTTTCCAAATTCAAAACCCGCAAGCGCCTGGCGGAGGCGAAGCTGGAATCGTCGCGGCAGAACCTGGCGCGCATCGCGGACATTCTGGAAGAAGTTTCGAAGCAAGTGGGTTCGCTGAAGCGCCAGGCCTCCAAGGCGCGGCGCTACCGCGAACTTCGCGATGAGCTGCGCGGCCGCCTGAAGTCGGTGCTGACTTCACGCCTGAAGGCCCTGGAAGTTGAATTCCAGCGCCTCGGCGCGGAACTTGCTCAGGCGCAGGAAACCTGCCTGGAGGCGGCCCGGGAATTGGAACTGTTGGAACACGACCAGAAGGGCGCAACCCAGCGTTACGAAGAACTGGAAGACAAGCTCACCGTGTGCCGTGAGCGGTTGGCCCAGGGCAGCGTGGAGCGCGAACGTCTGCTCTCCCGGCTGGAGCAAGTGAAGCAGCAGTCCGGCAACCTGGAGGCGCGGGCGGACGAAGCGGGGCGCGAACGCTCCGAACTTTACGCGCAGCTTGCCACCCTCGAGCAGCAGACGGCCGAGCGGTCCGAGCAGGTGGAAAAACTCCAACTGGAATTTGCGGCGGCGAAGGACACCCTGGCCCAGGTGGTCATGCGCCAGGAGGATGTGAACTTCCAGCTTGGCGCCGCGGAACAGGACGTGGAAAGCTGCCGCCAGTCCCTGATGTCGGTGGTCAGCCAGGCGGCGGAGCTGCGCAATCAACTGGTGCAGGCGGAGGAGGCGGGCCTGGCAGTGGAGCGTCAAGCGGCGCGCACCGATGCGGAAAAGGCGCGCTGTGAGGCGGAGCATACGCGCCTGGCGGCGGAGCTGGGGGCTTACATTTCGGAGCATCAGCGCGACGCGAGCACCCTGGCCGAGCTTGCGGAATCGGTTTCGCAAACCACCCATGACCTGGAGCAGGCGCGCCGTGAAGAGGTCTCGCTGCGCTCCAAGGTTGAGGCGCTGCGCCGCGAATATTCCGGCAGCCTGGCCCGCAAGGAGGCGCTCGAGCAGTCTCTGGCCCGCCACGCTTACAGCACGGAGAATGTGCGGCGCCTGCTTTCCGGCGAGATTTCCGCCGGCGGGGGCCAGTTCCAGCCGCTGGGGTTGCTGGCCGATTTTGTGGAAGTCTCCCCCGGTTACGAGGAAGTGGTGGAGGAATTCCTGAAGCAGGAGCTGGAGTGTGTGGTGGTGGGGCAGTACGCGCAGGCCCGATCGGGAATTGCCCTGTTGCAGACCCAGGGCACGGGCCGCTCCACCTTTTTCGTCACCCACCTGCCCTCCAGCGGGCACGCGCATAACGGCAACGAGTCGCCGGTGCGCGGGGAGCCCGGGGTTAAGGGCTCCGTCCGCGAGTTGGTGCGCTTTGAATCCAAGTTGGGGCTCAATGGCGATCTGGTCTTGCCCACCCTCGCCAGCGCCTACCTGGTGGAGGATGATGCCGCCGCCGAACGCCTGGCGAGCGCCTACCCGGACTGCCATTTCCTGACGGCAACGGGCGCGCACTACCATCATCGCCTGGTTTCCGGCGGCAAGGGCTCGAGCGCCGGCCCCCTGGCTTTGCGGCGCGACTTCCGCGAGCTGGAGCGCCGCACCGCGGAGCTGGAAAACGAGATCAAGGCCTCGGAGGCTGCTTTGGCCGCCGCCGAGGCACAGGCGAAGCGCCTGGACGCGCAACTGAAGGACCTCGCGAGCAGCAAGATGGAGGCGGAGAAGAAAGCCGTGGTGGCAGATGAGAAGCTTCGCCAGACGCGCGAAACCTGCGATCGCACGCGCGGGCAATTGGATGCGCTGCTCTCCGAGGCCGCGGTGCTGCGGGGCGAGCGCGCCCGCGCCGAGGAGCGCCAGGCTGTCCTGCGCGCCGAACTGGAAACCGCCGGCGCCGTCAAGGCCGAGCGCGAAGCGGCCATTACCCTTGCCACCCAGCAGGCGCGCGAACTCCGCGCCGATCTTGACCGCCTGGCGCAGGAAAGCGCCAACGCCCAGTCCGCCGCCCGGGCGCTGGAGGAAAGAACCCGCGCGGCAGAAGCCGAAGCCGCCCGGCTCCTCGCGGCCGAGCAGGATTTCCATAATCGCATCGCGCGCCTCTCCCAACAAACAGAATCCTGGCAGCAGGAGCGCGAGCGCCTGGGGAGCGAGACCGCAGCCCACCAGCTTCGCCTCCAGGAACTCCAGCTTGAATATGATGCGGCGCGCCTGGAGCTGAGCGCTCTGGAGGAGGAATCCCGCACCGTCCGGGCGCAGCGTGATGCCCTGGGCCCGCGCGTGGATGCGGCGCGGGCGGAGCTTGAGGCCCGGCGTCAGAAGCGCTCCGAGGCGGAAGTGGCGCGGGCGCGAGCGGAATCCGACTACGCCCACCATTCCCAACAATGCCGCGATGAACTGAACACGGACGCCGCTGCCCTGCTGGCGGAACTCGCGCCCGAATCGGTTCTGGCCGGCGAAGCCTTGCAGGTGGCGGAGGAGGAATTGCGCCAACTGAAGACCCGCATCGAAAATCTGGGGCCGGTCAACATGATGGCGCTGGAAGAACTCCAGGAAGCGGAGGAGCGCCTGACGTTTCTCGACACCCAGCGCCAGGATCTGCTCTCTTCCATTGAAGACACCGCCCAGGCCATCCGGGAAATCGATCAGGTCTCCCGCCAGCAGTTTCTGGAAGCGTTCAAAGCCATCAATGTCAACTTTGCGGAATCGTTCCGGGTGCTCTTTGGCGGGGGCATTGGGGAAATGCGGCTGGCCGATGAAAATGACGCCGACAGCGGAATTGACGTCGTGGCCCAGCCTCCCGGCAAGCGCCTGCAAAATGTGTTGCTGCTTTCCGGCGGCGAGAAGGCGCTGGTGGCCCTCGCCCTGCTCATCGCCATCTTTCGCTACACTCCCAGCCCCTTCTGCGTTCTCGATGAGGTGGACGCGCCGCTGGACGAATCGAACGTGGACCGGTTCACGCGCATGATCCAGCACATGAGCCGCCACACGCAGTTCATCCTGATCACCCACAGCAAGCGCACCATGGAGATCGCTGAAGTCATGTATGGCGTTACCATGGAGGAGCCGGGTGTTTCGAGACTTGTATCGGTGCGCTTTGATGCCTTTGCCCGTGATCCCGTTGCGGTGCCGGCCTGAAGTCTGCGCCCGCCTTTCCTGCATCGCTGCTTGATTCCAGATGCCGCGGTGCTCGATAACTCTCATCCTGTCAACGAGGGCTCGCGCAGAAATTTTCCCACTGTTTTTTCCGTTGACATCCCTTCGTGTTGCTTTAGAATATCCCTGCTCTAAACCAAACTCATGACATCCATACGACAAAAAGTGTTGCTGCAAACGAATCTCCCCGGGGTCAAGCTTTTCTCGCGGGGAAAAGTCCGCGACGTGTATGAGCTGGGCGACAAACTGCTGGTGGTCGCCACGGATCGCCTGTCGGCCTTTGATGTGGTCATGCGCGAGGGCATCCCGGACAAGGGCCGGGTGCTGACGCAGCTTTCCTGTTACTGGTTTAATCTCGTCAAGGATGAGATTCCACATCATTTCATTTCGGCGAGGGTCGCCGACTACCCTCCGGAGCTCCACCCCTTCGCGGACCAACTGGAGGGGCGTTCCATGCTCGTGGAGAAAGCGCAGCCCTTTCCCATTGAGTGCGTGGTGCGCGGTTACCTGGCGGGATCGGGCTGGAAAGAATACCGCGCCTCGCAAAGCGTGTGCGGCATCCGGCTTCCTGCCGGCCTCCAGGAGTCTTCGCGCCTCGATCATCCCATCTTCACGCCTTCCACCAAGGCGACGATCGGGCACGACGAGAACATCACCTGGGAAGATACGGTGGAGCGCATTGGCAGAGACGCCGCGGAAAAGTTGCGCGACCTGAGCCTGAAGCTTTACAGTAAGGGGCGGGAATTCGGCGAGCGCCGCGGCATCATCATTGCCGATACCAAGTTTGAATGGGGCCTCAAGGGCGATCAGATTATACTGATCGACGAGGTGCTGACTCCCGACTCCTCACGATTCTGGCCGCAGAGCGATTACGCGCCCGGAAGACCCCAGCCTTCGTTTGACAAGCAGTTTGTCCGCGACTACCTGGAGTCCTTGCACTGGAACAAACAACCCCCGCCGCCTCCCCTGCCCCCCGAGGTCGTGGAGAAGACGAGTGAGAAGTACCGCGAAGCTTATCGCTTGCTGACCGGTGATTCCCTCAGCTAAGGTGAATCCGCAGCAGTTTGAGGCCGTGCCATGGGCGCATGGAATTGGCTGGATTGCATTCTTGCCGCAATTGTCGTGGCTTCCGTGGTCACCGCCCTACTGAAGGGGTTCGTCCGGGAACTGATCTCCCTGGCTTCGGTGGTGATTGGCCTGATGGTGGCGGCCTTCGGGTATCCGCGCGCTGCGCTGTGGTTCGACGATCTGACCAAGTCGCACGAAATTGCCCTGGGTTTGGGATTCCTCGTGTTGTTCCTGGGCACGCTGCTGGCGGGAGTGCTGGCCGGAGTGGTGGCGCGCAAGTTCATCAAGGCCGCGGGAATTCAAACCTTCGACCGCTTCCTGGGCGGAATCTTCGGCCTGGTGCGGGGCGTTTTGGTGGATGCCGTTCTGCTCATGGTCATGATGGCCTTCGCCATCAAGCCCGGCGCGGTCGAGCAGTCGGCTCTGGCGCCCTACGTCACTACCGGGGCGCGCGCCATTGCCCTGGTCATGCCGGAAAACCTGCGCGCCCAGTTTCATCTCGGTTTTGAAAAATTCCGGGAAGAGCTCATTCAACATGACAAGGGACTGGCCAAGCCGCCGGCCGTAGGTCCCATGACTACCAACTGATCGGAGTTTTGCCGTGAAAGACCAACTCGAATCCCTCGTGAATCAGATGATTGAGCATGGGATTCTCTTCACCGATGCGGTTTCAGAATTTGAAAAACGCTTCATCAAACGGATGCTGGAAAAGACCAACGGCAATCACTGCAAGGCGGCCGTGGAACTGGGCATTCACCGCAATACTTTAAGCCGCAAAGTGGACGAACTGGGCCTTGACCATCGGCCCAAGCGCGCGCGCAAGCCCCCCGCTGAGCCCAAGCGGCGCGCCGCCGGCAAACCCTGACTTTTTCCCGCCCAATTGCGTGGTTGGATTGAGGGCCGAGGCGCGGCTCAATCTTGCCCAAATTACGATCCGGTAGCTGGCCAACGATCTGCGGCTCCGCCGCTTGCTTTGCGGAAAGGCTTTGCCTTTCCGTGGCGTGGCGCCTCCCATAAACCTCCTCCGCGCGCCTGCCCCGATAAATCGGGGCACGCGTCGGAGGAGGAGAAAACGTGGGCGATCGGCCGGAAAGGCAAAGCCTTTCCGCAAAGCGGCGGGGCGGAGCCCCCTCAATCGCCATGATCGGTCGTTAATTTGGACAGCCTTGAGGCGCAGCTCCGCCCGCTGAGGCTTGGGCAGGGATTCCCAAACGGCATGGGCAGGGGGCAATGCGGGGAGGGGAATGCAGTTAGCGGGATGAGGCAGGGCCACCGGCTGATTCCGGCGCCCTGCCTCGGGCAATCAGTTGCTCGGTGGCGTTGTGGTGTGGTGAACCGGATGGTGCACCGGCTTGGGCTTGGTCTTCGGCTCATCGGGGATGGTGTCGGGGTCCAGGGTTCCATCCACCGACAAGACCAGAGTCGGGCTGGCTGTGTAGGCAGACAGCGTGCCCTTGAAGCTCACCGGGTCGCCGGGGCTCAGGTTGGTTACCTTGGGCTGCGAGGCGTCCTTCACTTCAATGTCGTACACCCCCGGCGTGGATTTTGCGGTTGGGGTGATATCAATCCGGATGAGGTAGGCATCGGAATTGGGATCCTTGACGACGCTATCCACGAATCCCGGCAACCCCAGCGGCTGGCCCTTCAGGGCATCCCAGGTCTTTTGCGCCTGATCCCCACCCAGCTTCAATTTGTAGGTCATCTCGTTGTAAGCGTCCACGTTGGCATCCCCGGTTTTAGCGGGAGCCTCGAGGGGCGCCACCTTGAATCCGTCGGGGGGATTGATGCTGGTGGCCGCCTGGGTCAGGAGGTCGGCGAGCCCCTGATCGGTGCCGTGATAATTAACGTAGGCGTTCTTCAGGTAGGTGCTGATTTCCTGGCCGGCCGGATCCTTGGCGGCATTCGCCAGAGAGACGGCGCGCGCCAGGTACCAGAAGGCGTTGTTGTTATCCGGCGGCTTGGATAGGATGTAAGCCAGCCCCAGCCGGTAGAATGTGTAAACATCGCTGGGATTGCCGGCGGCGGCGGCCTTCAGTGCAGTGATGGCGTTGGGATAATCCTTGCGCTGCAACGCTACGAACCCAACGCAGCTATTAAAGAGGGCGCGCTTGGGCTCCACGTATTGCTTGAACTGCACGTCCGTGACGCCCGCGGGTTTGGGGAATTTCTGGAGCACATCCAGCCCGTGGTGCGCGTCGCTATCGGCGCGCGAAAGCTTGGCGGTGGCGTCAGGATCGGCGGGCTTAAAGGTGAAGGGGAACACGAAGCTGAGCAGGGCCAGGGCATCGAGATTGTCCGGGTCAACGGTCAGCACCTTCTTCGCCGCGTCCACGGCCTGGTCGCTTTTGCCGAGCTGGTAATAAACCTGCATTTCCGTCAAGTAGGCGCCCGATTTGAAATCGGAATTGGAATACTTCTGGAGAAACGCCTCGGCGAGGGAGAGCTTTTTGTTGGGGTCCTTCTCCGTGACCATCGCATTGTAAGCGTCGTATTCATCCCGGCTCTTCCATTGCGGCGCTGCCGCCTGGGGCGGCGCTTCCATGTGATTCACGAAGGTCAGAGTGGCGGAGTGTGCGGAGAGTTCGGCGGGCTGGGCCGCAACGGCGCCGGTCGCGAGGCTGACCAGCATGGTGAGGGTCCAGACCGCAGTAGTTTTCTTCATTGCAAAGCTACCTCAATGTTGAAATGGTGAATCGCAGGTGACCTGGGCGCACCCATAATCGTAAATACTCGAGGCCCGAGGGGCCTCACGCGCTGGAACTGCTCGTTGAATGATCTGCAATCCTTCGGGTGACCCTATCCAAATACCAATTCTTGATGGACTTTTCAAGTAAAATCTCACTTGGGCTCCCCACTCATTACGTATTTCTCCTGCCGGTTGGATGCAAATGCCGCCCGAAGTGTCTCCGCAATAGGGCCAGGGCCGCTCCTTTCGCGGCGTTCGTCGCGGCGTTCGTAGCGCGGGCGTCCCGCCCGCTGGGGCGTGGGCATCCTGCCCGCGCCTCGAGCTTCTAAATTTCATGTTCAGCACCACCCCGGCGCCAAAGGCGCCACCCCTCCTCATCCGACGAGGGGAGCCTTTACCGGAACTCCCCTCCTGAATCAGGAGGGGTGGCGCGGACGCGCCGGGGTGGTTCCCGGCGGGCGAGCCACAGCGGGCGAGCGACAGCGGGTGAGACGCGCTACCGCCCTTGCGGTGGCGGCCATCCCCTTCTAAAATCTCTCTCGCATGGTCGAGTCGACTCCCCAGGAACGCTTGCGCCAACGCGCGGAACGGGCCGTGGCGGTTTCTTCGCGCGAGGAAATTGAGGCCTTCTTCCAGGAAACCGCCAAAGAGGTTCTTCTGGGCCTGGCGCGCAATCCCCATTTGCAGGAACGCGATCTGCTCCGCCTGCTCGAACGCAAAGACCTGGCGCAGGAAGTTGTCCAGGAACTGGCCCTCCACAAGGCCGTCCGTGGCAGTTACGCGGCCCAACTCGCCCTGCTGCGGCATCCCCGGACGCCGCGCCGGATTTCTCTGCCCCTCATGAAATTCCTCCACCTCTTTGACCTGCTGCGTGTGGCGCAAACCCCCGGGGTCCCTGCCGACGTCAAGATCGTCGCAGAAGAAACCCTTCTCAGGAAGCTGGTGGGCATGCCGCGCGGGCAAAAGACCTCTCTCGCCCGGCGCGGCACCGGCCGCCTTGCCTCAAGCCTGCTTTGGAGCCCTGACCCGGAACTCATTCGTGCCGCTCTCGACAACCCGCAACTGACGGAGGGCCAACTGCTCAAGCTGCTGGCCCGTGAAGGCCCACCCCCCGCCCTGGTGGAGCACATTGCCCAGCATCCGCGCTGGTCGAGTCATTATTATGTGCGCCTCGCGCTGATCCGCCATCCGCTTACTCCACTGGCCCGCGTGCTCGCCTTCCTGCCCAACATGACGGTCCCCGACCTCAGGGAAATTTGTCTCGACCAGCGCATGCCCCCGCCCGTGCGCAAGTACATTGAGGCCCATTGCACGGCCCGCCTCAAAAAGCAGGCAGGCAGAAGGCAGTAAGCGGTAGGCAGAAGGCCGTCGGCAGAAAGCAGATCCAAGCCGCGGAGTGGCGTGGTCATGTAGCCCACGGCGAACCAGCCGTGGGAAAGAGCACCCCCGAAAATATCCCGCCAGCCCCGTAAGGGGCGTCATCAGGTCCGATCAGGGCCGGATTTCGCCCCCTCGGGGCTCCTCTGGTTCTTTAACCTGCCCGCGTTCCCACGGCTGGCTCGCCGTGGGCTACATGACCACGCCCGCGACGCAGGTTCCCGAGGCGCTGCCCAATATCCCTCCCCGTCTTGACATGCCCGTAATGCCGCTGTTAGTGTCATTAGGGAAAAGCCTTGAAGGGGAGTGCGGGTCATGAAGCTGCGAAAAATGATGATCACCGCCGCGCTGGCAGCCGCGTGCGTGGGCACGCTGGCCGCGGCGCCGCAATCCGACAAGCAGCCGGTTACGTCGAGCACGGGGCGTTTTGGCGACCCCTCGGCAATTGCGCGGAAATACCAGGATTACCTTTTTGGGATCGTCAAAGAAGTGAGTTCCACTGAGGTGGTTCTTTCCAAGACCAAGTATGGCGTTGACCAGCCGTTCAAGTTCAACAAGAAAACCAAATTCACCCGGGATGGCAAGACCAGCACCTTCGACAAGATCAAAGCGGGCGAAGGGGTGTATGTCGACGTCGACACCGACAAGAAAACGGGCGAGCTGATCGCCAAGAAGGTGGTCAGCGGTGTGGATATTCCATCGATTCCGACGGAGCAGTAACCGGATCTTAGATTTTGGATTTTGGATTGTAAGGTCGCACTGGCCCGCCGCGCCCGCCGGCAGATTTTCTGCTCCAATCCAAAATCGCAAATCCAAAATCCAAAATTGAAAAAAGGCACCATCATCTATAATCCGGTTGCGGGGCAGCGTCCTGCCGGGCGGGTGCGTGAAGTCCGCAAAGCCGCTGGCGTGCTGCGCCGGCTGGGGCTGGAAATTGAGCTTGCGCCCACTTCCGGGCCGGACATGGCGCACGAGTTGGCGCGGGCGGCGGTGGAGAACGGCGCTGACGTGGTCCTGGCCTGCGGCGGGGATGGCACCATCAACGAAGTGATCAACGGCCTGGCGGGGAGTCCTGTACCCTTCGGCATTCTGCCCGGCGGCACCGCCAACATCCTGGCGCGGGAATTGCGCCTTCCCCTCAGCCCGGTCCGCGCCGCCCGCCAGTTCATGCGGTGGGCGCCCCACCGCATCGCCCTGGGCCGCGCCCACTGGGGTGAAGCACCGGCTGCGCCTCCTGCCGCCCAACCGGCGAGCAACGGCGGGTCTAACTCCCCACAGTTAATGCCCTCCCCTCCAACCTGCGCCCGGTATTTCACCAGCGTGGCGGGAGTAGGCTACGATGCGCAAGTTGTTTACAAGCTTTCCAACTGGCTTAAAATCCATTTGGGCGTGACAGGTTACGTGCTGGAGGCCCTCCGCCAACTGCTCCAGTACTCCTTTCCAGAATTCTCCGTCCGCCTGAACGGTGTGCAGCGGCAGGGCACCTTTGCGGTGATTCATCGCACCCGACTCTACGCGGGGTGGCTGCATCTGGCGCCCACGGCGGGTCTTTTCCAGCCGAATTTTGCGGTGTGCTCGTTTCCCAGCCGCAGCCGTTTGCGCTATCTGGTTTACGCCCTGGGAGTGGTCACCCGCCAGCATCTGCGTTTGCGCGGCGTCACCCTTGATCATTGCGCCGAGGTGGTCTGCGCCCCCGTTGATGCTGCTGAAACCATCCGCTTTGAGCTCGATGGCGAACTCGCCGGCGCGCTGCCCGCCACCTTCGAGATCGTGCCCGACGCGCTGACCTTGCTGGGGCCTTGAGGGAGCTGACAGCCGACAGCTTACAGCTGACAGCTGAGAGCCGACAGTTCAAGGCTTCCATTCCCTTTGATTATGAGGTGTCGGCTCTGAGCTGTAAGCTGTGAGCTGTTAGCTGGTCCGCCATGGACAACCTCACCCACACTCTGACCGCGATTGCCATCAGCCAAACGGGGCTCAACCGCAAGACGCGCTTTGCCACGCTGACGTTGATCCTGGCCTCGAACGCTCCCGACATCGACATCCTTGCCGGCCTTAAGGGAAGCGTCGCCTACCTGCATTACCATCGCGGGATTGCTCATTCACTCCTGGGGATTACGGTTTTAGCTTTTATCATCTGGGGCTTTATGTGTTGGGTGGATGGGAAGGTCAAGCCCCGGGGCGGCCCTCCCCTCCACCGCGGTTGGCTGCTGCTGGCCGCCTTTCTGGGAACCGGCAGCCACCTGCTGCTCGACTTCACCAACGCCTACGGAGTCCGCCCCTTCCTTCCTTTCAGCGGGCGGTGGTACGCGTGGGACATCATGTTTATCCTCGATCCGCTTTTGCTGGCGCTGCTCGCTGTGGGCCTAGGGGTGCCCTGGCTGCTGCGGCTGGTTTCCGAAGAAGTGGGGGGGAGAAAGGCGCGGCTGGCGCCCGGGGCAATCTTCTGCCTGGCCGCGATGGTGACGCTGTGGGGAATCAGGGATTTCGCTCACCGCCGCGCCCTCACCATCCTGGACGCTCACACCTATTCAAGCGAAGTCCCGCGGCGTTTCAGCGCCCTGCCCGCGGTGGCCAATCCTTTCACCTGGATGGGCGTGGTGGAAACTGAAACCTCCTTCCACGTGGTGGGAGTGAATGCCCTCGATGCGAATCGTCCTCCGGAGGAAATGGAGACATTCGCCAAGCCTCAACCTTCGCCCGCCCTCGCCGCCGCCATGAAAACTCCGGCGGCCACGGTCTTTCTGGATTTTGCCCGCTACCCCTGGGCGCAGGTGAAGGAAAGCGATGACGGCTACCGGGTGAACCTGAGTGATCTGCGCTTCTATAACCCCTCGACCCAGTCGCGAGGTTTCACCCTGGAAGTGCAACTCGACAAAAACCTTCAAGCCCGCTCCGCAAATTTCTACTTTGCAGAGCCACGGCGGTGAAGCGGGACTCGCCGGCTGGCGCAGACTGCCGCCTGTTGCAGTCTGCGATCCCGAAGGGACTTGTATTCTTAGATTATCCAGATCGGAATCACGAGAAACGCAGACACTGAGCCGCGTGTCTGCGCCAGCCCCGCCAGCCCGTCGCGGAAAAAAAAGATATTGGTGTCGAAAACGGCAGTAAGCGGCATGGCTATTTCTCGTGCAGTAAGGCGTCGGAAAAGGGGGTCATCTGGCTGGAAGACTAGAAATCATGATCGGACCGTGAAAACGACGCTTTCTCGGCAATGGCGTTGACAAACCCAGAGCAGTTGCCATATGCTTGGGCATATGCCGAAGAGAACTGCGCCCGTGGCGGAACGGCACGTCAGGGTTTTTAAGAACGGCCGGAATCAGGCGGTGCGGATACCCCGTGAATTCGCCCTGCCGGGCGAGGATGCCATCATGCGCAAAGAAGGCAGCCGCCTCATTATTGAGCCCGCTCCCCCGAAGTCGCTGCTGGCGCTGCTCGAGACCCTCGAGCCGCTCCGCGAAGATTTTCCGCCCATCCGCGACCTGCCTCCCGATCCGGTCGATCTCTGATGCGCTACCTGCTCGACACCAACGTCGTTTCCGATCTCGTCCGCAATCCTCAGGGAAAGGTGGCCCAGCGCATCCGCAAGGTGGGCGAAGCGCGAGTTTGCACCAGTATCATTGTTGCCGCGGAATTGCGTTACGGAGCCGCAAAGAAAGGTTCCGCGCGGCTCCTGGAGCAGCTTGAATCGGTGCTCAGCGCCCTTGACGTTCTGCCCTTTGAGCCCCCGGCAGACGCCATCTATGCATCCTTACGCACCGGTCTGGAGCAGGTGGGCACGCCCATTGGCGCCCATGACCTGCTGATCGCGGCTCACGCGCTGGCGCTTGGTTTTACGATCGTGACCGACAACGAAAAGGAATTCGCCCGCGTTCGCGACCTGGCGCGTGAGAATTGGCTGCGGTAGCTAAGCTGGGGGCCTTGCCAAAAGGGTGAAGCGGGGTAGCGCAGACTTTGTGCCGTTCAAAGTCTGCGGTTCTTAACATTGTAAACGCGGGCTGGCGCAGACTGCCGCCTGTTGCTGTCTGCGATCCCGAGGGGACTTGTATTCTTAGATTATCCAGATCAGGATCACGAGAAACGCAGACACTGAACCGCGCGTCTGCCAACCCCGAAAATAATTGGCAAGAAGGGCGGAGGAACTCAAACTGCGCGTACATCGCGCCACCCCGTTCAGAAAAACAATAGAGTCGCACGCTGCGACGGGCCTTCATTGTGGCCCGAGCTTGGGTGTATACTGCGAACGGCAAGGATCCCGAGAGCAACACGCGACCATAATCTATGCCATCAATACTTGTGGGTAACAATACCTTCGAAGAGGTTTCTTTCGAAAATGAGGCGGAACTAGAGTCTGCGACTATTCAGAATAAGCGCTATATCCTCGGAAACAGCTGTGTATATTTTGGGTACAAGCGCAAGACAGGTGCCCGGGAATCCCGCAACACAGGAATTCCCGACGGTTTTCTAATCGACTTTTCGAACCCCAAGAAGCCCCAACTGTTTTTCGTCGAGTATGAGCTTGAGTCCCACCATCTATATGAGCACATAGGACCACAAGTGATGAGGTTCTATGCCTCGTTCGAGACCGCCCAGAGGGAGCTGCACCTGAAGCTAACTGCAGTAATAAATCAGGACGGCAGACTCAAACGCGAGCTCGAGCAAAAGATTAAGCGGACACCTTTCGAGAATCTGGACGCACTGCTCAACTACGTGATCTTTGACCGGAACGTTGGAATAATTCTTATAATCGACGAACAAACCGAAGACCTCAACGCCTTGCTTCGCCGGCTTGCGGAAGCTCCTGAAGTCATAGTATTGAAAAAGTATCAAAAAGGACGCGAAGTAGTCTATCAATATGAACCCTTTCGGGCCGGCGTGGTCGACATTGAGAGTGCCGCGCGGCCAAAGACTCGACGGGGACGAATAGAAGGGGTGGATACGATCGTTTGCCCCGCACGGGAGGAGGGATTCAAAGAGGCATTTCTGGAGAAGAACGCATGGTGGGCAATTCGGCTCTCTCCATCTCTAATTCCGCAGCTTAAGTGGGTAGCCATGTATGAGGTAAAACCTATCGCTGCGATTCGCTGGGCCGGCAGAATTAAAGAAAATGGAATAAAGCTATACAAAAATACAGGAAAGTACATTGTCGCCGTTGAGAAGAAGAGGCGGCTCCACCCTATCATGCTCGATCCTAACAAGAAGGGCGTCGCCCCGCAGTCGCCGCGCTACACTACCTACGAGAAGCTAAAGAAGGCGAGGCATGTGAGCGACCTCTGGTAAGGCACCCCTGGAGTTTTATCAGGGGCAAGGGTGACCGGAGTGCCTGAATTGTCAAAAAGGTAATCTTCGCGGGCTGGCGCAGACTGCCGCCTGTTGCTGTCTGCGATCCCGAGCAGGTAGCGAGGAGGTGCGCGCCCTTCAGCGCTCCTGCGCGGCTCTTCAAGCGGAAACGCCAGGCATGGGGACTGGCACGCGTGTCCCCAGGTTTCCAGTTCCTCATAATAGCGGTGTGTCGATCGTGGCAATGAACTGAATACCCGGCACGATTTTTCCAAGCAATTGCCGGTCATTGGTTAAAAAGAGGTCCGTACCAGCCTGAGCGGCGGAGGCGAGGTGTATGGCGTCTGCCGGGCTAACACGCAGGGTCCCACGGATCTGCGCGTAAAGTTCCGCAGTTTCGACAGTGAAAGGGATGATATCGGCAATGGCGTTTCGCAACCGGCGGCGCACCTCATCCAGTCTTGGTGAGGCAGCCTTTCGGTAGGGGCCGGCGAGCACTTCGCCCACGGTAAAGGCGCCGGTAATTAATTGGTCGCGCCGCTCTTCCATCCGCTGGTGAATCTCGTCCACTCTTTTGGCAAAAACGGGATGTTCTTCCAGCCAATAAATGAAGAGCATGGTATCCCAATAGACTCGGCTCACTCACCCTCCTTCTTCGAGTAAAAATCGCCCCGTTCGGCCCGAAGATACGCCTCGCCTCCACCCAGCTCTGCATAAACATCCTTCAACGTCCCGCGAAGCTGGTTCCAGGAATCGTCATGCTCAGGGGATGAAGGGTTGCCCTCAAGAAACTCATACGTGTAAGTAACCGTCGTGCTCTGTCCGGACTTTGGGCCGCTAGCCCCAACCAGCCGCAGGTCGTTGCTCTGAAGGAATCGGCGGGTTTTCAGGGCGCTACAAACCGCCGGCGCCCGGCCGGCCATCTGGAGTTCGCGAACAATATTGCCTGCGTTGATCGAGAATCGGTTTTGTCTCCGTTGACGCGCGGGCAAGACGTACTTCTCTCGGGCATGCACTCGAATTTGATCGGCATCACTCATTGTTCGTTCCTCCTCACGTTTTCGCTGGCAGCTTGAAAGATAGCGTAGCATAGCATAGAATGAAATGCAAGCCTCTTTTTGTTTCCATCCAGGAAAGTGAAATGTCGCAGGAGCGGGGAAAGCAATCACCAATCGCCAATCGCCAATCACAAATCAACAATTGGTCCGAATCCCGAATCCTTAACCCCGAGCCCCGAGCCCCGTATCCCGAATCCCTAACCCCGAGTCCCGGATTTTGCCCACCACCTTTGCAGCAGCGCCAGGCCGACGATCACCGTCACAGCGGCGAGCGAGGCCCATCCCAGGTTGTGGCGAATGTAATCCTGCGCCTGGACGCCGTAGCGCGCTCCCAGCCAAGCCTCGGCGCCAAACCTCAGCCCCCTTCCCACCAGCATCGCCAGGCCGAAATGGATCGGATCGACGCGCAGCAAACCCGCCGTGAGGACAAACACCTTATAGGGCGCGGGGGGAGGCAGGATCGACGCCACCAGGACGGCCAGGAAATCATTGCGTTCCAGCCAGCGCTGGGCATGGGCGACGGACTGCGGCGTGGTCTTGCGGAAGAAGAACTTTCCTCCCCCCCGCGCGATTCCGTAAAGGAGATAGGCGCCGCCCACCGAGCCCAGCGTGCTCGCCAACGCGTAGAGCGGCCACCAAGCCGGGCGCTTGCTGGCCATTACGATCAGCACCAAGTCATTCACGACGGGAAAGGGAATCAGCGAGGAGTCCAGAAACGACATCGCGAAGAGTCCCCAGGCTCCGTAAAGAACCAGCACATGGCCGAGTTTGGCACTCAAGGACTTCAGCATAATTCCCGCTCGCCGGTGATTCGAAGCCGCTCATTTTATGCGCTCCCGCCGCCGGGCGCAATGCGCAACCCCAAGCTGTGCCCAAACCCCGAGCATGCCAGGCGCGGCGGCCCGGTCGAGGAACAGTGACAGAATGTCTGCCACCAGGCGTAGTCCCCGGGGAGAGGGAGGAAGGGGACAAAATGCCCAGAAAAGACCACCCGCCCGGCGACCTCCACCGCGGAATTTACTCCTAAACACCTCCGAACACCTCCGAAGTCATCCTTATCCATCTTGCTTGACGGGAACCCGCCATGGACTTACGATGAAAGATTGCCGTTCTCTCGAAATTCTCCTCTGTAGGGTTCAGGGCGAATGATCGACCGCATTACGGTTCGGGGCGCGCGCCAGCACAACCTGAAAAACATCAGCGTCGAGGTTCCACGCCACACCTTGACGGTGGTGACGGGGCTGAGCGGGTCGGGGAAATCGAGCTTGGCGTTCGACGTGATTTACGCCGAGGGCCAGCGCCGCTACGTGCAAACGCTCTCCGCTTACGCGCGCCAGTTCCTCGACCAACTGGAGCGCCCCGATGTGGACACGGTCGAGGGCCTGAGCCCGGCGATTTCCATCGAACAAAAGACCACCAGCCGCAGCCCGCGCTCCACTGTCGGCACCATCACCGAAATCTACGATTACCTGCGGCTCCTTTACTCCTCCATCGGCATCGCCCACTGCCACCGGTGCGGTCGGCAAATCTCCCGCCAGACCACGGAGCAAATCGTGGCGTCGATCATGGCCTTGCACCAAGGGGGGGAAGGAGGTAACGGCGAGGGCGAACGCGTCATGATTCTGGCCCCCATTGTGCGCGGGCGCAAGGGGGAATTCCGCAAGCTCTTCGAACAACTCGCCGCGGATGGTTTCCTGCGCGTGCGGGTGGACAAGCAACTGCGCCAACTGGATGAGGAGATCAAGCTCGACCGGCGCAAGAATCACACCATCGAAGCTGTCGTTGACCGCCTGCTGCTAAAGGCGGGGATTGAGAGCCGCCTGACCGCCTCCATTGAGACCGCCATGAAGCTCGCCAAAGGAATCGTGGAAGTGGCGGTGGTCAATGGCGAGGAACGCCTTTATTCGCAGGAATGGGCGTGTGTGGATTGCGGCATGAGCCTGCCCGCTCTCGAGCCGCGTTCGTTTTCGTTCAACAGCGTCTACGGCGCCTGCCCGACATGCCGGGGCCTGGGCAGCCAGTATACGTTTGATCCCGCCAAGGTAATTGTGGACTGGTCGCGGCCGCTCTTGGAAGGCGGCCTCGGCCCCGGCGCGGGTTCAGGCTTTCTCCAGCGGAGTTTGATGCGCGCCGCGGAACAGATGGGCTTTGACCTCAAGACCCCCTTTGAGCGCCTGCCCCGCAAAATCCAAAACCTGCTGCTCTATGGAAAAATCGCGGAGGGCGCGCCGGCCTCGACAGTGTTTTCCGGCATCCTTCCGTTGCTGGAACGCTGGTACGGGGAGGCAAGTTCGGAGAGCTACCGCGAATGGTACAGCCAGTACATGTCCGCCGTTCCGTGTCCCCAATGCCACGGCAAGCGCCTGAAGACGGAAAGCCTGGCGGTGAAGATGATGAACTTCTCCATTGCCGACCTCACGGCGCTGCCGGTAATCAAAACCCGGGAAGTGCTGAGGGGTTTAAAGCTCACGCCGCGCGAAGAACTGGTGGCGCGGCGCATTGTCAATGAAATCAGCGAACGATTGGAATTCCTGAGCGCCGTGGGACTGGGCTATTTGAGCCTCGACCGCTCGGCTTCCTCCCTTTCCAGCGGCGAGAGCCAGCGCATACGCCTTGCCACCCAGATCGGCTCGAAATTGCGCGGGGTGCTTTACGTCCTCGACGAGCCGAGCATCGGATTGCACCCGCGGGACAATCAGCGCCTGCTGCAAACCCTGGAACAACTGCGCGACATGTCCAACACCGTGCTGGTGGTCGAACACGATGAGGAGACCATTCGCCGCGCCGATTATGTCATCGATTTGGGTCCCGGCGCCGGCAAACAGGGCGGGTATGTGGTGGCGGCGGGCCCCCCGGATCATATCGCCGCCGCCGCGGATTCATTGACGGGAAAGTACCTCTCCGGCGAGCTTCGCATCCCGGTGCCGGCCAAACGGCGGGCGGCCAACGGTAAATTCATCACCGTGCTGGGGGCGCGGGCCAACAATCTGAAGAACATCGACGTGCCATTTCCCCTGGGGTTGCTGACGGTGGTGACGGGGGTATCGGGCTCGGGAAAATCAACGCTGATCAATGACATCCTGCATCGCGCCATTGCCAAAAAACTTTACCGCGCCATCGAGGAACCGGGCGCGCACCGCGCCATCACCGGCCTCGAGCACCTCGACAAGGCCATCGTGATCGACCAGTCGCCCATCGGACGAACGCCGCGCTCCAATCCCGCCACCTATACCGGCGTGTTCACCCCCATCCGCGAAATCTTCGCCATGCTGCCGGAATCGCGTGAACGCGGCTATCGCGCCGGGCGCTTCAGTTTCAATGTAAAGGGCGGGCGCTGCGAGGCGTGCCAGGGTGAGGGGCTGCGCCGCATCGAAATGAACTTCCTCCCCGACGTCTTTGTGACGTGCGAAGTGTGCCGCGGGCGGCGCTATAACTCCGAGACGCTGGCGGTGAAATACAAGGGCGTCTCCATTGCCGACCTGCTCGACATGACTGCCACTGAGGCGCTGCCGCTGCTTGAAAACATTCCGCAGATCCGCGTGAAACTGCAAACCCTGGTGGATGTGGGCCTGAGTTACATTCATCTGGGGCAACCGGCCACGACCCTGTCGGGCGGGGAAGCGCAGCGCATCAAACTGGGCCGCGAACTCAGTCGCCGCCAGACCGGCCGCACCCTCTACATCCTGGACGAACCCACCACCGGCCTGCACTTCGACGATGTCAAACAGCTTCTGGAAGTGCTCAACCGTCTCACCGACCTCGGCAACACGGTGATTATCATTGAGCATCACCTCGACGTCGTGAAACAAGCCGATTGGGTCATCGATCTGGGTCCGGAAGGCGGCGAAGAAGGCGGGCGCATCGTGGCCCAAGGCACGCCGGAAGCAGTGGCGCGGGTTAAGAAGTCGTACACCGGCCAGGCGCTGGCGCCGCTGCTGCAAAATGGAACGAACAGAGTTGGTGGACAATAAAAGGATGAAACGAAGTTAGAATATCAGCTTCCGGCGCAAATGGCGCGAGGCGCTTGCTGGCAAGGCTCAATGGGTGATTATGCAGGCCGACTCAGAAGACATGGCAATGAGAGTGGGGAGTTCCCCGGTGGAAGGCATTCCGCCGCCATCTTCTCCAGCCCCCCGCCCACCTCGTGAGATTTGGACTGCACGAGATCTTCTGCTGTTTGTCGGTTTCATTCCCTTCGCTCTGCTGGTTGCCAAACTGATCGTGCTGCTTGGGTATGCGGCGCTTCGCCCCCTGGCCGGCTGGCAGTTGAAGGTGGACCTTGTCCAGACCAATACCGTTTTCCTACTCCTCCAACAGTCCGTTTTCTACATGCTCATTTTGGGTTTCCTCGTTCTGCTGGCGCGGCTCCAGCATCAGCAGCCTTTCTGGAAATCCGTGGGATGGAAAAAACCCGCGACCAAAGAGGTAGTGGGCTACCTGGTGGGTGGAGGCCTGCTTGCCGGCGCCGTCAGCCTGGCACTCGTCGTGTGGCCGGATACCCAAGCATTTCCCCTGGAGAAGCTGTTCAATTCCCGAATTGCCTCCTTCGCCATTGGGGCGTTCGCCATCAGCTTTGCTCCCGTGGTGGAGGAACTGGTTTTCCGCGGCTTGTTGTTTGCCATACTTGAGCGCGCGGCGGGATTGCGCCTTGCTGTGGTTGTCACCGCCGTACTCTTTGCCGGCCTGCACGTTCCGGAATACTGGCACGCCTGGAATCACTTGTTTATGATCCTGGTGGTGGGCATGGTGTTCTCGCTGGCGCGCGGCACGACCGGCAGCATCGCTCCCAGCATCATGCTCCACATTGGATACAACTCCCTCATCATGACCGGCCTCTTTTTCTCATCCCAGCACTTTCGCACGGCGAGCGGCTTTTGGGCGCCGTAAGGAAACCGATGAAGGAAGGGGAGGGCGCCACTTTCTGCGGTGGTTGCAAAATCTCGAGTTGGAATTCTTGAAATCGGGCTCTTCCTGAAATCCAGGATGGATATCCAGAACAATCCCATGAAATCCTGCGCCATCCCCGAATGGTAATGGGGGGGGGTCAAAATGTCGCTTTTCCGGCCTCGGGCTCAGTTCTTTGCTCTTCCGCAACTCCTTCCTCGATGATGGTTCATTTTCCCGAGGTAATAGTTTCGAGCGCCGCCAATCCCTTCACTACCGCTGTCGCCGGCAGGGGCACGTACCCGAGGTCGGGAGCGTATGCCTGCCCGTCCCGCAGGCACCAACTGAAAAGGTCGCGAATCATCTGGGCCTTGGCCGCGTCCAGGTAGTTTTTGTGGAGCAGAACCCAACTGTAGGACACGATGGGATATACATCCGGTCCTGTGGGGTCGGGAACGAAGGCGCGCATGTTGTCGGGGAATTGAACTTCCTTTAGGGCGCGAATGCAGCTCAATCCCGAAGCTCTCACGAACTTGCCGTCCTTGTTTTCCAGCGTCGCCGTCTTCAGATTTAAATTTTGGGCGAATTCGTATTCGATGTACCCGATGGAACCAATCGATTGCTGGATCCTGCCGGCAACCCCCTCGTTGCCCGGCGCGGGCATTGGAGTTCCAGGCCAAGCGACGCGGGTTGCCGCACCGTACCGGGCGTGCCACTCGCCGCTGATGGCGTCCAGGTGGTTGGTAAATGCGTAGGTCGTGCCGCTGCCGTCCTGCCGTACGACCGGGGTAATGGGGAAGTCGGGAAGCGCGACGCCAGGATTCGACTCGGCGATCAGCTTGTCGTTCCAATTCGTAATCTCTCCAAGAAAAATTCCGGCGTAGGCTTTACGCGAAAGTTTAAGCTCGCCCTTGAAATTGGGAAGATTGTAGGCAAGCACCACGGCGCCCGCCGTGATCGGCACCATCATAACATCCCGGCCGGCCAGAGCGATCTGGGCATCGCTCATCGCCGAGTCGCTTGCCCCAAAATCGATCTTGTCCTCTTCCTTGACATCCTTGCCGATGAAACGCCGCACGCCTTCGCCGCTGCCCACGACATCGTAAGTGATGATGCTGTTGCGGTGCGCTTTGTGATAGGTCGCGAACCAATTCTTAAACAGAATCGAGTCAAAGGTGGAGCCGGCCCCGGCCAAAGCGACTCCACCGGCGGGAACTGTTTCCCGGTCCGAGGTAGAGCAACCCGTCAGAAGGCTACATAGCAAGACCGCCATCATGCCGGGCAATACGCTAACAACCCTCGAATGCGCCATTTTAGTACGCATATTTCCCTCCTTGTACCGTCCCTCAACAGCACTGACCGGCGATTTGCGGCTTAAACGAACTTGCGGCGACCGATCAGGATTCCTTGACGATTAGCTCCCGCACGCGCTCTTTGATCTCATCTCGAACCTGGCGAAACACCGCCAAACACTCGGCCTCGGTCCCTTGGCAGGCAGCGGGATCCTGGATATCCCAGTCGAGACGCCAGATGGCGCCCGGGAAAATGGGGCATCTTTCTTTCGCCTTCTTGCACACGGTAATTACGTAATGAAACCGCTCGCGGAAGAAATCTGCGGAGTCTTTTGCGCGATGGCTCGAAATGTCAATTCCCGCCTCTTGCATGACGCGAACTGCGCCAGGATTAAGTTCGGTGGGGGTAGTGCCCGCACTGGTAACCTCGAAGCGATCCCCGGCGAGGTGGCGGAGAAAGCCTTCCGCCATCTGGCTTCGGCAGGAGTTGGCCGTGCAGAGGAACAGGACGCGGATTTTTTTCACGACGGGCTCCTTTGATTCGTTTGGGTTTCCCATCCATTGCATTCGCATAGGCGAATATACTGGACGAAAAAAAACTACACCGGACAACAACCCCCGGATTTATGGACTAATCCCGCACGCTTGGCATCGTCGGCAATTTCAGGGACATCGTGAAAGCAGTTGCCCAGGCACTTCAAAATATTGCGATGGAAGGCGGTCTTCGCACTCGCCAGCCGATAGTGAACCCAAAGCCCGTTCTTTCGTGTTTCCACCAAACCCGCTCTCCGCAAGTAACTCAAGTGCCGCGAAGCAGTCGGCTGAGGGACCTGCAAAACCTTCACCAAGTCTCCCACGCACATCTCCCCGCCCGTCAGAAGACAAAGGATGCGGAGTCGAGTCCGGTCTGAAAATGCCCTGAAAATCAGGTTGACTTGTGCTTTACTCTTTTCCACCATATTCGCCCATGCGAATATAACGCCCCGGGGGCCAAAGAGCAAGCCCCAAATTTTGTGCCCAGTCAAGCGGCGGCGAGCTGACCCGACCCATCGGCAGTTCACCCTGCGATGTCCTCGGGATCGCAGATCCGCCAGGCAGGAGTCTGCCCCTGCCGGCCAATCCGGCGCGAGCGAAGCTTTGGAGTGCGTGCAGCTTGCTGCCGCTTTTTCCCCCAGCCAGCTTGCTGGCTGGAACTTGCGCGTTCGGGTTTCAAGAATTAACTGCGGCTGGCCCAGGCGGTTCGATTTCCCGCAAGCAAGCTTGCGGGCGGGAAAGCGGCAGCAAGCTGCACGCACTCCAAAGCTTCGCTCTACATTGATTTCTTCAGAATGCCGGGAGGAATGAACCCCCTCGCCCTCGCCAAATTGTCTGCCTTCCCTTTATCCCGATGCAACAGATGCTTAACATTCCTGTAACATTGGTGGCCGACCATGTAGGATTGCCAAGGACCTAAATTCAGGAATAACCATGGCTTAACGCCGCCGTAACACAATTCCCCGAAACTAGCGGCGGAGGGATCATCAATAATGAAACTCAGAACTTCAATCACCGCCATTGCCTTCAGCGTTTTGTTGGTTGTCCTAGGGGTATGCACACCTGTAAAGTCCCCCTCGGCAGCCCCAGCGCCCACCCCAGCTCCCGCCCTGTTGATCAACGGAGCAGGCGCCACTTTCCCTTATCCTATTTATTCCAAATGGTTTGACGCATATCACAAACTCCACTCGGACATCGAATTCAACTACCAATCGATCGGTTCGGGCGGCGGCATCCGGCAAATTACCGCCGGCACTGTGGATTTTGGCGCCAGCGACGGCCCGATGAATGACCAAGCGCTCGCAGACTTCAAGCAGAAGAACGGTCGCAACATCCTGCATTTCCCAACGGTTCTGGGCGGAGTTGTTCCGGCGTACAACATCCCGGGCATCACCCAGGCGATCAACTTCACTCCGGAAGCGCTGGCCGGGATTTTCCTGGGCAAGATCACCAATTGGAAGGACCCGGCCGTAACCGGCCCCAACCCAGGCGTCAATTTTCCCAATTTGGACATCATTGTTGTACACCGTTCTGACGGCAGCGGCACGACCTATATCTGGGTCGATTACCTCTCAAAAATCAGCGACGAGTGGAAGAACAAGGTGGGGAAAGCCACTTCGGTGAACTGGCCGGTGGGACTGGGCGGGAAGGGAAATGAGGGGGTGGCGGGGCTGGTCAAGCAGCAGTCGGGAGCCATTGGATATGTTGAACTGATTTACGCCATCCAGAACAACATCACCTACGGCGCGGTGAAAAATTCCTCCGGGGTTTTCGTGAAGGCAGATTTGGACAGTGTCACCGCTGCGGCGGCCTCCGCGGCCAAGGCGATGCCCGATGATTTCCGCGTTTCCATCACCAATGCCCCGGGGAAGACAGCCTACCCTATTTCCAGTTTCACCTGGCTACTCGTCCCCAGCAAGATTGACGACCCCGTCAAGAAAAAGGCGATTGTTGATTTCCTGCACTGGATGCTGAAGGACGGTCAGGGAATGGTGGAAGCTCTCAGTTACGCAAAGCTCCCCAAGGCGGTCGTGGCCAAGGAAAGCAAGGCGATCGCGCTGGTTAATTAAGTTGACGGCAGGAATTGGGCACGTGGGGTGGAGGCGGGGATTACCTTCGACGAACGATCCATGTTGCAAATAGGGCGCACCGTCGGCCCCGCCAGGGCCGCAATCATCGAGAATATTTCGTATCCGTAGGTTAAAACCTACGGCTACTCGCGGTTTTCCCCTTCGGGGAACAGAGCACGAGCATGCCGAACGCTCCAGCAACGGGTGACCAAGCCAGCTCTTCCCGGCAGACGCGGCAATTTATTCAAAAGCTGCGGCACGGGGATGAGGTGGCTCACCTGATCACCCTGCTGGCGGCGGCCAGCATTATTGTTGTCACGCTGATGCTGGTGTACCAGCTCTACATCAATTCCGCTCTCCCCCGCCACAAGTTCGGTTTCGAATTTTTCCTGGGGAGCACCTGGGATCCCGTCAACGAGAATTTCGGCGCCTTGCCCTTCATTTTTGGCACGGTGGTATCCTCGGCTCTGGCGCTGCTGATTGCCGTCCCTCTGGGGGTGGGGGCGGCCATCTTCCTTTCCGAGCTCGCCCCCCTGGGGATTTCCAACTACCTGACCTTTGTCATCGAGCTGCTGGCGGCCATTCCCAGCGTCATTTACGGATTGCTGGGAATATTCATCCTGGTTCCGGTGTTGCGCACCGTGGTCATGCCGTTTCTCAAGCACACCTTGGGATTTCTGCCGCTCTTCAAGGGGCCGATTTACGGGGTCAGCATGCTGGCGGGCGGGCTGGTGCTGGCCATCATGATTGTTCCCTTCATCATCTCCGTCTCGCGGGAGGTGTTGCTGGCGGTGCCGGTGGAGCAGCGCGAGGCGGCCCTGGGTCTGGGCGCCACCAAGTGGGAATCCACCTGGCAAGTGGTGGTGCCCTTTGCCAAGGTGGGAATTATGGCCTCGGTTTTCCTGGCCCTGGCGCGCGCCCTGGGGGAAACCATGGCGGTGACCATGGTCATCGGCAATGATCCCAAGATCAGCGCCTCGCTGTTTGCCCCGGGCTACTCCATTGCCGCGGTCATCGCCAACGAGTTTACCGAAGCCACCAGCGACATGTACCTGCAAGCCTTGATTGAGTTGGGCCTTGTCCTGTTCCTGCTGACCATCCTGATCAATGGTCTGGCGCGCCTGGTGATTATCGCCACCACGCAGAAGGGCACGCAAGCACGGTAAATAGTGAGATGAGTCTGCGTCATCGTTGGCGACAATCCGTGAACGTGGTCATGCTCAGCCTCACCGGGGTGTGCGCGCTGTTCACCGTTTCCGTCCTCTTTTTCATTTTGGGTTATCTGCTGTGGTATGGCGGCAAGTCGCTGAACTGGGCGTTCTTTACCGCCCTCCCGACCCCTGTGGGCGAAGCGGGCGGGGGGATGGCCAACGCCATTGTGGGCAGCGGCAAGCTCCTGCTGCTGGCTTCCCTGGTGGGGGTGCCCGTTGGCTTGCTGGGGGGAGTGTACCTGGCGGAATTCGGCGGCCAGACCTTCTCTTTCCTGGTGCGCTACACCACCGACCTGCTGAACGGCGTGCCGTCCATCGTGATGGGAATCTTCGCTTACACGATCATCGTGCTTCCCATGAAACACTTCTCGACCTTTGCGGGCGGCATGGCGCTGGGGGTGATGATGATTCCCATCGCCGTGCGCACCACGGAGGAGTCTTTGCGCGCGGTGCCCCTGGTGTTACGGGAAGGCGCCCTGGCCCTGGGGGCGAGCAAGTGGAAGACGGTGGCGACGGTGGTCATGCCGGCGGCCATACGGGGAATCGTGACCGGCATCATGCTGACCCTGGCGCGGGTGGCGGGGGAAACCGCTCCCCTGCTCTTTACGGCATTCAGCAATCGCTTCTGGAGCCCGGGGTGGAATCAACCCATCGCCTCCTTGCCGGTCATGATCTATACCTATGCCATTGCCCCTTACGATGATTGGCACCGGCAAGCCTGGGCGGCGGGATTGGTCCTTTTGGGGCTGGTTCTGCTCGCCAATATTGGGGCCCGCCTGGTCGTTTCCCGGGGGATATCTTTTCGTCGAGCGTAGGGGTGCGCCATGGCGTGTCCCTGCAAGGGTGTGAGCCGTGACTTTTGCTTCGAGTGTTCAGCCTATGGGCATGAAGACGTCTGATGAATCCCGCCCCACCGAGCCTGCCACGGGAGCCGCACCTCCCTGGCCTGCCGACGTCAAGATGCGCGCGGCAGGGGTGGACTTCTACTATGGCGGAAAACAGGCGCTGCATACCGTCAACTTGCAGGTTCCCACCGGGCGCATTACCGCACTCATTGGTCCTTCCGGCTGTGGCAAGACCACCTTCCTGCGGATTCTCAACCGCATGTATGAGACGGTGCCGCAGGCGCGCCCCGAAGGCGAAGTCCTGCTGGATGGCGAAGACATCTTTGCGCTGGATGTGGTAAACCTGCGGCGCCGGGTGGGAATGGTCTTTCAAAAGCCCAACCCCTTTCCCAAGTCGATTTTCGATAATATCGCTTACGGCCTGCGCGTCAATGGCATGGCCGACCGGGGCTCCATGGCCGGGGCTGTGGAAAAAAGCCTGCGCCGGGCGGCCCTTTGGGAGGAAGTCAAAGACCAGCTCCATAAGTCCGCCTACGCGCTTTCGGGCGGCCAGCAGCAGCGCCTGTGCATCGCTCGCGCCCTGGCGGTGGAGCCTGAAGTCCTGCTGCTTGATGAGCCCTGCTCGGCCCTCGATCCGATTGCCACGGCAAAAATCGAGGAGTTGCTCTTCAACTTGAAAGATGCCTGCACCATGGTGATTGTGACCCATAATATGCAGCAGGCGGCGCGCACGGCCGACTATACGGGCTTTTTCCTTATGGGCCGCTTGATCGAATTCAATAAGACCGTGAACATCTTTAAGACCCCGGCGCGCAAAGAAACGGAAGATTACATTACCGGCAGGTTTGGATAGAAGAGTACAATCGGGTCATCTGGCAGGCAAGATGCCGACAGCTGACAGCTAAGAGTTGATGGCGAAGACCGAACACCGAGAGATAGCCATAATACTAAGGAGTTTACTGTTAGCTGTAAGCTGTCGGCTGTGAGCTTTCAGGGGGGGAGTTTGCCATTGCGCCACTTTCTTGAGGAATTGGATTATCTGCGCAGCCGCCTGCTCGAGATGAGCGCCTTGGTGGAGGACTCCGTTTACCGCAGTATCCTCACCCTTACGGATAAAGACCCCCAGCAGGCGCAAAGGGTTTTACAGAACGAGGCGGACATTAACCGCATGGAGATCGAGATCGACGACCTGGCCACCCGCCTGCTGGCCCTCCAGCAGCCCATGGCCACCGATTTGCGCCTGCTCACCTCCGCCATCAAGATCAATAACGACCTCGAGCGCATGGGGGATTTGGCCGTCAACATTGTGGAGCGCGCCCTTTCCCTGATTAACGAGCCCCTCATCAAGCCCCTGGTGGACATCCCGGCCATGGCCATCCGCGTTCAGTCCATGATTCGCAAGAGCCTGGATGCCTTTGTGAAGCGCGACGGCGAGTTGGCCCGCACCGTGCTGGTCTCCGACGACGCCGTCGATGAGTTGCGCGACGCCATTTACGAAGAGCTGATCGGATATATGGAGCGCGACCCCAAGGCGGTTCGCCAGGGCATCAACCTGATGTTTGTGGCGCGCAACCTGGAGCGCCTTGCCGACCACGCCACCAATATCGCCGAGGATGTCCTCTTCCTGGTGGAAGGCGTTGACGTGCGCCACCACGCCGAAGCCCGGGAATAAATCACCCACCCCTGCAAACCGGGAAGTAACTTCCTTTTTGTGTGCGGAGTGCTGCACCCGGACGAAAGTTGTCAGTCTTCAGTCATCAGTAAAGCTTGAACTGACAACTAATAACTGAAAACTGATGACTGATAACTGACGATTGATGACAGAAGCGGCGGGGCCGGAAAAAACCGCTGGCATTCTTGCATATTTCTAGTATAATCGAAACATGAAAACACGCCAGGACGCACCATCCGTCACCCGCTATGCGGATATGTTTGCCGCCATGGGGGCTGAACCCCGGCTGCGCATCATGCGGCTTCTCCTCACTGCTCACCCGGAGGGATTGGTGGTGGGTGATATCCAGGAGGAATTGGAAATCCCCGCCTCCACCCTCTCCCATCACCTCGACAAGCTCCGGAATGAGGAACTCGTGCGCGTGCGCCGGGAGGGCACGTTCCTGTGGTATTCGGCGAACCTGGAGGCCTTGCAGGAGGTCATCAACTTTTTGTATGCGGAGTGCTGCACCCGGAAGACAAAGATTGTCGATTTGCGATTGCCCATTGTCGATTGAACGCAAGCAGGTTGTCAGTCCTTAGTCGTCAGTCTTCAGTAAAGCTCCTCCTGATGACTGATGACTGAGAACTAATAACTGAATACTGATGCATGACGACCGAAAGGAGAAGTTCATGAGCGAGCAAAGTATCAAAGAAGTGGTGAAAGAGAAGTACGGACAGGCTGCCTTGCGCGTGTTCAAGGGAGGCAGCACCTGCTGCGGCGCTACCCCGGCGGTGGACGGGTGTCCGGACCCCATCAGTTCCAACCTCTATGACGGCAGCCAAACTGGCGAGATCCCGGAAGCGGCGTTGCTGGCTTCGCTCGGGTGCGGGAACCCCACTGCGCTCGCCGAACTGCAACCTGGGGAGACGGTGCTCGACTTGGGCTCGGGAGGCGGCATTGACGTGCTGCTCTCCGCCCGGCGCGTGGGCCCCACGGGCAAGGCCTATGGCTTGGACATGACCGATGAGATGCTGGCGCTGGCCCGCGAAAACCAGCGCAAGGCCGGCGCCAGGAACGTGGAGTTCCTAAAGGGCGAGATTGAGAATATACCCCTGCCGGATAATTCCGTGGACGTCATCATTTCCAACTGCGTCATCAACCTGTCTGCCGACAAGGATCGGGTTCTGAAAGAAGCCTTTCGGGTGCTCAAGCCGGGCGGAAGGTTCGCCGTGTCGGACATCGTGGTGCGCGGCCAGGTTCCCACGGAGATTCGGCGCAACGTGGAGCTGTGGATTGGATGCATGGCGGGAGCGCTGGAGGAAAACGAGTACCTGGCAAAGCTTGCCAACGCGGGATTTGAAGTCGTCACCGTCGAGCCAACACGCATTTATCGAGTCGATGATGCGCGCGAACTGCTCTCCAGCAAGGGCATCGATGTGGATGCGATTGCTCCGCTGGTGGACGGCAAATTCATGAGCGCCTTCGTAAGGGCGAAAAAACCGGGATTAGGGGTTAGGGACACAAGATCGAAGGGTAAAGTTTAAAGGGAAAGTTTGAAGGGTAAAGGATAAAGGGTAAAGGGTAAAGCGGCCCCATACTTCCAGCCTGCCCTGCGGGGAGAAAGGCGAGGATGTGATTTACCCTTTACCCTTTAAACTTTACCCTTCGGCCCCGTGTCTCGAGTCCCGAGTCCCGAGCCCCGCACATGAGGTATAGAACGATGTCTGAACACCTGGCCCGCAAGCTCTCTTTTCTTGACCGGTATCTTACGGTTTGGATATTCCTCGCCATGGCCGTGGGCGTGGCTTCCGGCTATTTCCTGCCCGGCTTGGTGCGGGCGATCACGGCTTTTCAGGTGGGCACCACCTCCATCCCCATTGCGGCTGGTTTGATTCTGATGATGTACCCGCCCCTGGCCAAGGTTCGGTACGAAGAAATGGGCGAGGTCTTTCGCAATAAGCGGGTTCTTTTGCTCTCCCTGCTGCAAAACTGGGTGATTGGTCCCGTCTTGATGTTTGTCCTGGCCGTAACTTTCCTGCGACATTATCCCGAATACATGGTGGGGCTGATCATGATCGGCCTGGCCAGGTGTATCGCCATGGTGATTGTGTGGAACGAACTCGCCAAGGGCGACACCGAATACGCGGCGGGACTAGTGGCTTTCAATTCCGTTTTCCAGGTGCTGTTCTACTCGGTTTACGCGTGGTTCTTCATCACCCTTTTGCCGTCGTGGATCGGTTTGAAGGGAACCATCGTCAATGTCTCCATGAAGCAGATCGCGCAGAGCGTTTTCTTCTACCTGGGTATTCCTTTTCTCGCCGGAATGATCACCCGCTTCACCCTGGTTCGCGCGCGGGGACGGGAATGGTACGAAAAGAGATTCGTCCCCCGCATCAGTCCGCTCACCCTGGTAGCTTTACTCTTCACGATTGTGGTGATGTTTTCACTGAAGGGGCAATACATCATTCAACTGCCGCTGGACGTGTTGCGCATCGCGCTTCCCCTGTTGATTTACTTCGTGGTGATGTTCCTTGTGTCCTTTTATATGGGGAAAAAGCTGGGAGCGGACTATTCCCAGACGGCGACGCTGTCCTTTACCGCGGCGAGCAACAACTTTGAACTGGCGATCGCGGTGGCGGTGGCGGTTTTTGGAATTCACTCGGGCGCGGCTTTCGCTGCGGTGATCGGACCGCTGGTGGAGGTTCCGGTCTTGATTGGACTGGTAGGAGTCGCTCTGCGTTTTCAGCGCCTTTTCTCGCCACCGACTCCCGTGCCGGTGGGCGAAGCGAAATGGGTTCGGGGCTAGCGAACAACTTCCCGGTGGGAAAGGAAATCAGCCATGCGAGTTTTGATCCTCTGCACGGGAAATTCGGCGCGCAGCCAGATGGCGGAAGGTTTGCTTCGCCACGATGGGGGGGCGGCGTTTGAAGTGGCGAGCGCCGGCACCCGGCCCAGCCACGTGCGCGCCGAAGCCATCGCGGTCATGGCCGAGATTGGAATTGACATTTCCAGTCACCGTTCCAAATCGGTGGATGAATTCGCCGGTCAAGCTTTCGATTACGTGATTACCGTTTGCGACAACGCCAAAGAGAGCTGCCCGATCTTTCCCGCCGTCACGAAACGCATCCATTGGAGCCTCGATGACCCCGCCGCCGTGCAAGGCAGGGAAGGGGAAAGGCTGGCGGAGTTCCGCCGCGTGCGCGACCAGCTTCGAACGCTGCTGCACGAGTTCGCCCAGCAGAAGCACTGAATTTTCGAAGGCAAACTCCGGACCCTATGCTTCGCCCTACAAACTCTGGGACGAAATTTGCATCGAACAAAACAAAGGCCTTCAGCTCCAAGGGCGATTTTGTCTTTGACGGCATTGGCCTTTTAATGATGAAATGTTCAATCCGGCTATGGCCGCCCGTTCCTACCGGGCGGTTGGTCAACGTTTGGGGGAAATGGGAATGAAGGCAAAAATCTTCGCATTACTGATCTCCTGGTCGCTCGTGGGCGGCATGGTCGCGCCCCTCCTGGCGCAGGATACTAACCCCGCCGTCGACGAAATCACGGTTCCGGAAGGTACGGAATTCAAGCTCCAGTTGCACACCTCGCTTAATTCCAGCGGATCGAAGGCGGGGGATCGAATCATGTGCTCGCTGATTGACCCAGTGGCCGTGGAAGACCGCGACGTGCTCCCCAAGGGCGTGCGCATTGATGGCCACGTGGGCGAGTCGCGGCCCGCCGGGCGCAAGGGCAAGGGCGGTCTTCTCACCATCGTTTTCGACACCGTGGAATTGCCCAACGGCCAAAAGGTGGCCATCCTGGGTTCCTTGACCGAGGTGTTCTCCAGCGAAAATGGCAGCGATCCTAACGTCGGTCCGGAAGGGGAACTGAAAGGCAAAGGCCCCGACCGCCGGGAGCAGGCCCTGCTTATCGTAGCTCCCGCCGCCATCGGAGCCGTGGGCGGCATCGGGACCGCCATCACCTTGGGAGCGGCCGGCGTCTTAACGGCGCTCTTCCTCCCCAAGGGCAAACAGGCTCAGCTCGCGGCCGGCTCGCTGGTGGGTATGCGCCTGGATCGCGACGTCACCCTGGTGATCCCTTCCGCCGGCAGATAGAAACTCAAACCCTGGTAGTGTCACAGTTTGACGTAGAAGCGGTTTGGCCGCTTGCTTGGAGCGCGGGTGTCCCCACCCGCGCTACAAGCCTCCCAAGCTTTCCGTTGAATCGTGGAGAGGGCGCGGCGTTGCCCTGTGCCTCGGTGGTGCGTCAGGAGACTGCCATGAATCGAAGGACCTTCTTGAGGCTGGGCGCAAGTTCCGCTCCGGAGGAGGGCGCCAAAAGCCAACCCATCCCCATCATTGACTCCCACATCCATCTGTTTGATCCCCGGCGTCCGCAGGGCATTCCCTGGCCTGACAAGGATGACCCGAGCGATCAGATCCTGTACCAGCCCGCCTTGCCCGAGCGCTTTCGCCGGATCACCAAGGACCTGGGAATCGTCGGGGCGATTGAGGTTGAATGCAGCCCCTGGCTCGAGGACAACCAGTGGGTGCTGGATGTTGCCGCCCGGGACACGCTGATCGTTGCCACCGTGGGCGACCTGGAACCCGGCAAGCCGGGCTTCCGCCTCCACCTGGAACGGTTTCACCGGAATCCGCTGTTTCGGGGCATTCGCTACGGAAATTTATGGGGCAGAAATCTTGCCGAGGAAATGTCCGGAGCGGATTTCATCCCTGACCTCAAAGCTCTCGCCGATGCGGATTTGGGGCTGGACACGGCGAATCAGGACTTGACGCAGATCTCCGCCCTGGTTCGGCTCACTGACCGGATTCCCAATTTGCGGGCGGTTGTCGATCACCTCCCGCAGATGGAGCCACCCACGGACGCGACAGTTCGCCGGCAGTTCCTGGCCGATTTGCAGGAACTGGCGGGGCGCCCGCAAGTCTACCTCAAGCTCTCGGAAGTGCTCCGCCGCGTGGATGGCCAGGTCCACGATGACCTGGAATTCTACCGGTCGAGGCTGGATGAGATTTGGGGAATCTTTGGGGAGGACCGCATCCTGTATGCGAGCGACTGGCCGAACAGCGACCGCTGGGGCTCCTACCGGCAGGTTTTCGACGTCGTTCACGAGTACGTCAGCGCCAAAGGTGTGGCGGTGGCCGAGAAGTTCTTCTGGAAAAATTCCATCCACGCGTACCGCTGGGCGAAGCGCGCGGCCAACCAGCCGGAATTGAAATAGCGAAGTTGGATACAGGCGAGGGTTGTGTAGCGCCGCCCTTGAGGGCGGCATGCCGAGCTCAAGCTAGGCGCTACATCACATCCCCGCGGCCGCACGGTAGCGCGTCATGTGTCCTTGCAGTTCCGCGTTATCGGGATCGAGCGCCAGCGCTTTTTTCTGGGTCTCCACGGCTTGCTGAAAATCCCCGTTCACAAAATATGCTTCCGCCAGGGTATCGATAAACGTTGCTTCCTCCCCGCCCGAAAGATCTACGGCCTGCTTGGCGTGATCGAGCGCGCCCTTGGGGTCGCGAAACTTCGCGTCTTCACACGTGGCATAGAGCCATGCCAGGTTATTCTGAGCTTCCGCCAGGCCCGGATCAAGGCGCAAAGCCTCCTGGTATTTGCCGATGGCGTCGGCGTAAAGCTTCTGCTGGGCAAACAGGTCCGCCAGCAGCAACTGATTCACGGCGAGCAATTTCCGGTCCTCTACACTCTGGGGATTCTCCCCCAGCACCTCTTCGAATACCTGCTGCGCCTTCTGGGGATCATCGTTCAGCTCGTACGCCAGCCCGAGCCGCAGCCGGACGCGGGTATCTCCCCCGCTCCAGCGAACCGCTTCCTGAAATTCCGCGATGGCTTGGTCGTATTTCTTCTGCTCCAGGTAATACGCGCCCAATGCCTCGTGCGGCTGCTCCTCGCGGGGAGCCAGCTTGAGCGCTTGCTGGAAGCTTTGGAATTCGCGGTCATACTGGCGGGAATTGGCGAAGTGCCCGCCCTCCTCCAGGAGGCGGTCCATGGCCTGGATCGTCCGGTAATGGTTCGCGGTCGCCGCCATGGCCAGGATCACCACCACGAGCGGAAGGACCACTATGGCCTGGGAGGGAGGTTCGGGAATTTCACCGTACGCGAGGTGCATCCGCGGGAGTGGAATGAGCAACGCGAGCAGCGAGCCGGTGGCCAGTCCCCCCAGATGGCCCCAGTTGTCAATCCCGCGCGTCCAATACCCGGAGGCCAGGACGATGACAATGAAGGGAATGATTCCCCTGCCGAAAGCCCTGCCCCAGCGTGGAGGCACGGCGTCGCGGTGGATGAAGCCGGTGACCAGCAGCGCGCCGGCGATTCCAAAAATAGCCCCGGAAGCCCCCACCGAAACGTTTTTCGAAACTTCCATCGACAGCAAAGCGCCTCCCATGCCGGCGGCGACGTAGATCGCCAGGTAGCGGCCATAGCCGTACACGCGCTCCAGAATGGGTCCAAGGATAAAGAGGCAGTAGCTGTTTCCAAGAATATGCGCCCAGCCGCCGTGGAGAAACATCGGCATGACCAGGCGCCAGTACTCGCCGCGCCGGAAATAGGGTCCGTAAGAGGCGCCGAAGTTTAAAAGAACCTGGGTGTTTTCCGTCCCCCCCGCATAGAGTTCCAAGCCGAAAAATACAAAGTTCAGCACCAGCAGAACAATGGTGGCAACCGCCCAGACGCGGCGAGGAACGGCCTGGTAACACTGCGGACCGAAAGGCAGGGGTATGGGTTGGTCAGCCATGGGTCAAAGGAGAGTATAACATTCCCGCCCGGCTGCAAGCGTAGAGCCGCCCTTGAGGGAGGCAAATCTTCTGCTGTAGCGCCGACCTTGAGGTCGGCATGTGCCCGGCTCAAGCCCGGCACTACATTCTGTGATGACATTTCAGTACTTGCCGCACTCGCGCACGGTTTCGAACATCGCCAGGACGTTCTCAATTGGCACGCGCGCCTGAACGTTATGGATGGAGTTGAAAACGTACCCGCCGCCCTTGCCGAAGACCTTCAGGCGGGAACACACCTCTTTGCGAACGTCATCGGGGGTGCCGAAGGGCAGGGTATTCTGGGTGTCCACGCCGCCGCCCCAGAAGGTCACGCGGTCGCCGAACTCTTGCTTCAATTCCTCTGGCGCCATGCACGCCGCGGAGCATTGCACAGGGTTGAGAATGTCGAAGCCGGCGGCGACAAATTCCGGAAGCAACGCGCGAATCGACCCGCAGGAGTGAATGAACGTCTTCCACGTCGTGTGCTTGTGCACCCAGTCGTTCACGGCCTTATTGAAGGGCTGGTAGAGGTCACGATAAGTCTTGGGTGAGATAAACGGACCGTGCTGTTGGCCAAAATCCGTTCCCGAAAGGAAGACCGCCGTGACCCGCTCGCCCACCACTCCGTGGATCTTCTCGAGGTTCTTGATGCCGATTTCACACTGGCGTTCGAATAGCTTGTAAACATAGTCGCGGCGCGACGCGGTGCTGACGTACCACTCTTCAATGCCGCGAATACCCTTGGGATGCTTCATCCAGGGGCCGGGAACCAGCGCAATATCTCCGAAGGCCGTCCCTCCGAAACTGGCCAGTAAGGCTTTGTCGGTCCCGGTCCAGATTCTCTCCGCCTCGTGCCCCAGGTGCGCCAGGTCTTCGTCGGAGATGGGAGTGAACTCTTCCAGATTATCTTCAAGATTCAAATGGTCGTCATCCACCGGGAGCTGGCGGTCAATCGAATCAAAATAGTATCCGCCCTTGGGCATGCGGCCGCTGGGGGGAACCGACTTGTCGCCCTCCGGATAGATCAGGATGTCGCCATTTTCGTTCGGGTCAGTATTGAAGCCCTCCGGGACCAAAACGGGAGTGCCGCCAAAAGTGGTCCAGGGCTTCCATCCCTCGTTCTTGAAGCCAAACAGAGTGGCCGGCTTTCCCAGGCCCACGACGTCAATGCCGAGCGCGTCCATCAAGTCCGGTTTGATTTCACCCAAGACCTGGTAGGGTTCCACCACTTTCACCGGAGTGCCGGGCGCATCCAGGTCCAGCGCCTGGCGCAGCTTATAAACCGTGTCGGCCTGCATCCCCGTCACGGCACTCGAACCAAGATCCATGGGCACGCGGTCGGATTCTTTATGATTTAATGCGTTGTTGACACGTTCACGTGAAGTCATGATGAAAGCCTCCGTATATGTGACAGGTCACATGTCACACGTCACAGCTCTTACGCCGCGCTCTTCACGCGCAACGGGTAGCGGCCGTACTCGCGTGCGGTCCGGTACATGGCCAGCACGTTTTCCACCGGCACCAGCGCCTGAATGTTGTGAACGGCGTTAAACACGAAACCCCCGCCGCGGCCGAAGGCCCGGATTCGCTCTCGAACCTCCTCGCGGACTTCCTGAGGTGAGCCAAAGGGAAGGGTGCCTTGCGTGTCCACTCCGCCTCCCCAAAAGGTGATCCGGCTGCCGAATTTCCTTTTCAGGTCAAAAGGGTTCATATGGGCAGCGGAGCACTGAACGGGATTGAGAATATCGAAGCCGGCGGCGATGAAATCCTCCACCAGAGCCCAAACCGACCCGCAACTGTGGATGAAGGTCTTCCAGGTGGTGTTGCGGTGCACCCAATCGTTGACTCGTTTATGAAATGGGAGGAAGAGATCCCGGTAGGTCCACGGAGAAATCAAAGGCCCGTTCTGAGTGCCAAAATCCGCGCCCGTCAGATAGGCCACCGCTACCCGCTCACCGAGCGCGGCATGGAGCTTCTTCAGATTCGCCAAGTTGATTTCCGTCTGCCCTTCGAAAATCTTGCGGATGTGGTCACGCCGGGTGTTCAAACTCATGTACCAGTCCTCAATGCCGCGAATCCCCCGCGGGCACTTCAATCCCATCCCCGGAACCCGGGCGATATCGCCGAGCGACACGCCCCCCACATTCAGCACCAGGGCTTTGTCCGTCTGCGTGTAAAGTTCCTCCGCGCTGCGGCGATAGTATTCGACTTCCTGGTCGGAGAAGACGCTGAACTCCTCCAGGTTGTCCTCAACCCGCGGCTCGTCGTTCCCAGGCGCCGGCCGGACGATGGCATCAAAATAGTACCCCCCGCGCGGCATGCGGCCCGACGCCGGCGCTGAGCGGTCGCCTTGCGGGTAAAGGAGCAAGTCACCGCTCGGTTCGGGCTGGGTATTAAACCCGGCGGGCACCAGCGCCGGGGTGCCGCCGAAGGTGGTCCACTCTTTCCATCCTTCCAGCGGGAAACCGAAATGAGTGCCCGACCCACACACTCGCGCGGTGTCCACCGCCAGGGCATTCTGTAAGTCGGGCTTGATTTCACCGAGCATCTGGAACGGCTCGATGACTTTGACGGGAGTGCCCGGAGCATCCAGATCGAGCCCCTGCCGCAAACGGTAAACGGTATCGACGTGCATGCCCGTCACCGTTGTCCCCCCCAGGTCAAGGGGAACACAGTCTGGTTCCTGGTGCTCCAAGGCGAGGCGAACTCGCTCACGTGAGCTCATCATGGGGAAATTCCAACCTCCGCGCCGCAACCCCGGGGGCTGCGGCGCGCTTCAGAGTTTACGGAGTGGCGGGGCGGTCAGGCAGCCACGAGTTGGCGGGCCAGTTCTACTGCTGCCGGAGCGTCTTTGCCGTAACCGTCGGCGCCAATCGAATGGGCCCAGGCGTCGGTCACGGGCGCTCCGCCCACCATAATCTTTACCTTGTCGCGCAGCCCGGCGGCGGTGAGGGCTTCCACCACCGACTTCATGTTAACCATGGTGGTGGTGAGAAGGGCGGACATCGCCACCAGATTGGCCTGATGTTCGCGAACCGCGGCGACAATCTTCTCCGCGTTGACATCGACGCCCAGGTCCACAATCTTGAACCCCGCGCTTTCCAGCATCATGGCCACAATGTTCTTGCCGATGTCATGCAGGTCGCCTTTCACGGTGCCGCACACCACGGTTCCGGCAGCGGTCATGGCCTCGGCGCCCACCAGCAACGGACGCAGGATGTCACTGGAGGCGCGTGCCGCGCGTGCTGCAATCAGCACTTCAGGAATAAAGAATTCGCATTCCCGCATGCGGCGTCCCACCTCATCCATGGCGGGAATGATCGCCTTGGGAAAAAATTCCCCAGGGCGAACTCCCTCCTTCAGCATTTTTTCCGTCAGCTCTTTCGACACCGGAGCTTTTCCATCGATAATCGCCTGTCGAAGTTCTTCGAATTGAGGCATATGAGTCTCCCTTTCACATTAGGCATAGGTGCTTTGTGGAAATGCCATTTCCTCCACAAAGGTATCTTGAAAACTTTGATCAGCGTTCAGCGCCACGTGCTCGGTTTGACCGCGGAGGTGGGCAAAGGACCCGTCCTCCCCATCCGGGCGAAAGAGCGCTAGTTTCGCTCCCAGAAGGGCGGTGTTTCCCGCCGCCTCAACCTTCTCCGACGGAAGATTGATCAGGCCGATGCGCTGCGCGCTGGCGCGGTTAATATAATTCCCGAAGGCCCCCGCAAGATAGAGTTTTTTTAGGTCGCCGGCCGTGGAGCCGAACTTGTCCAGAAGCATGCGGATGCCGGCAGCGATGGCGCCCTTGGCAAGCTGCAGTTCGCGGATGTCGTTTTGCGTCAGCATCACGGGAGCCGCCAGTTCCCACGGTCCGGCGCCCTCGGCAAAGCGCCCTGAGGACTGTATCCGCCCGAGTTCCAGCCCCGCCGCCACGGCATCCACCAGTCCGCTCCCGCATAAACCCTGCGGCGGAACATTGCCCAGAACGCGGCAGTTGACGGCGTGGTCCTCGACCCTTACCTCGGAGATCGCGCCCGTAGCGGCGCGCATGCCCATGGAAATCCGGGCCCCCTCGAAGGCCGGACCGGCCGCCGTGGAGGCGCAAAGTATTCGCTGCCGATTGCCAATCACAATCTCTCCATTCGTTCCCAAATCCACCAGCCCATTCAGGTCTTCGCGTTTGCTGAGGTTGGTGGCCAGAATGCCGGCCAGAATATCGCTGCCGACGAATCCCCCCAGGCAGGGCAAGAAACGCACGCGCGCCGCAGGAGAGAGCTTCCACCCCAGATCCTGACCGCGGAAAGTCTGGAGGCCAAGCTGCTCCGACTCGAAAGGGTACCGCGATAACGGCTCAACATCCAGCCCGCAGAACAGGTGGTGCATCACGGTGTTTCCCACCACTACCACATCCGTGATTTCCCCTTCAGGAACCCGGGCGGCAAATACCAACTGCTCGATCAGGCTTCCGATCTGCTGGCGAATCATTTCGCGAAGCTGCCCGGCGCCCTCCTTGGGGACGCCGAACTGCACGCGGCTCATGACGTCAGCTCCAAAGCGCGCCTGGGAGTTGAGCGCGGTGCGCACCGCAAGCACGCGGCCATTGGTCAGATCAAGCAACTGGGTGACCAGCGTGGTGGTTCCCAGATCCACCGCAACACCCAGGCCCGCGCGCGGCTCGAATGCAAAGGGCGTTTCATCGACCAGGATGGCGGCGTCCCATTGCCGCAACTCAATGACCAGATCATCCTCAAGCGCGCACTGGCAGGCGAGGCGCCAGCCGCTCGTCAGCTCCTCGGCACTCAGACGCTCGCGCTGCGCGTCGTTGACGGACGCATGGCCTTCCAGCACGTGCACGCGGCACCCGCGGCAACGGCCCTGTCCGCCGCAAGGGAATTCTACACCCTGGGCGAAAAGCAAGTCGCGCAAAGCGCTACCCGCCGGCGCAGTCAGTTCCACCTGCACGGGCTTGAGGGTGATGCGGTGTGTGGGTTTCTCTGAAGACATAGGTGCCAGGTTTCAGGTCATGGGACGATTGCCGATTGCCGATTACCACTTGTCGATTTTCGATTTTGTTCAATCGTCCATCGACAATCGTCAATCGACAATTCCACTCCTACACCTCCCAATACCCCCCAAACGCCTTCGCTGTTTGCATCAGCGCATGGATATTCTCCGCCGGCGTCGTCGGCGGGATGGCGCAGCCGGCGTTCAGAACAAAACGGCCTCCCGGCTTCCAGATGGACAGGAGTTCCCGGGTTGCTTTCCGAACTTCCTCCACCGTCCCGTTGGCCAGAACGCCGCTGGGGTCGATATTCCCAAACAGCACGTGGTTGTGCCCGGCGGTCATTTTAGCTTTCCGGGCGTCGGTCTTATAGTCGAGCTCAAAGCCGCAGTTGTCATATCTTGCCAGCACGTCGAGGATGCGGCTGGTGTCGCCGCAAATGTGAATGACCACGAAGATTCCGTCGGCGGCAAGGTCCCTCACCAGACGCTCTTCGTAGGGGCGGGCAAAGCGGCTGAACAGGCGGGGGGAAGTGACGTCGGGGCTGGCCAGGCTGTCTCCCATCGACGTGAGGTGCGCTCCGGCTTTGACCAGCGCGCGATGAACGGCCAGGTGGCTTTGGTAGCAAACCTCCAAAAGCTCGGCGAGGCGCGGATCGTCCGGGCAGTCGAGGAGGTCCATCAGGAAATTTTCAATGCCGCGCACCATGCAGGGAAGGTCGAACCCGCCCTGGTCAGCGTTCCCGCGAATGGCCACCTCGCCGCCCACTTGTTTGGACATCAGGCGGACAGCCTCGAGAATGGCGGGAATGCGGCCATCCGTCTCGGGGTTTATCACTTTCAATTTATCAACTTCATCAAGGCTGCGGATGGCAGGCTCCACGATGCGACCGGGCTCATCGGGGGCGCATTCCGAGCGCGCCCCCATGGCTTCGGCCAGCATCGTGGTGTCGGTATCCACCAGGATGCAATCGTGCCCGTATTTTTCCACCGCCTGCAGGTGCACGCGGGCGATGGCTTCCGGGTTGACGCGATACTCCTCCATGCGGACGCCTGCTTCGCGCGAGGCCAGCATGAAATTGTGCAGGCATACCGGAACACGATCGGGGATTCCCCCCGCCAAAACCGTCCGAACGCGCTCAAGAGAATTCATGGGACGCACCCCTTCAAGCAAATGCCGATTTTCGATTGCCGATTTTCGATTTTGTCCAATCGTCAATCGACAATCGAAAATCGGCAATTATGCTTGTCACTCCTCACTCGTCACTGCTTTGATCACTCCGTCGTCGTAGCTTGCCGCGATGCGGTGCCCGGGCGGCACCACCAGGAATTCTTTCAGGTCCCATTCGCCATTCACCAGGCGCTGGATCAGGCCGATGTCGCCCGGCACTTTCTCGAAGGTCCAGCCGCGCTTGGCCGCATCGTCGCGCGCGCGCTGCTCAAAGCTCCCATCGGGTTCGATGCCCATTTCGATAAAGGTCATCTGTCCGTAGTGCCGCGCCAGGTTCTTGCCAAACTCTTCCCACAGGTACTTCGCGTTCTCCTCCCCGTACTTGGCCACCATTTGCTCGTAGCTTTGCGTCAATCCCAGCTTGTTGCCCAGGGCCAGTTGGCCCAACTCGCCGTCCGCCTCGCCGCGCTCAATCCAGCCGGTGGTTTTGAAATACACGCCGGGGTGGGTATTGAAATAATCCATGTAGCGGGCTGCACTCCCCATAAACATGGTGATGCAGTCATGCCCGCGTGGAACCACCAGGGGAATGGATTTGGTGGTGAGGCCCACGATGCCGTTGTTGCAAAGGCCATAGCCCATCAGCAAAGCGTCGTATTGGCGCTCCTCCACCTTATCGATCGCGCCCTGCAAGCGCGCCCGCATCTGTTCACACTCGATGTCGTGCAGGCCTTTGGGAAGAAAATCAAAATCAATGATGTGGGGCGAGCGCGCCACACAGGCGCACAACTCGCGGAAGAAGATTTCGCAACTGATCAGCTTTAAGCGCATAGGTTCTCTGTAACGAGCAAATTCATTTTCACCGCGGAGGCGCGGAGGCGCTGAGGTTTGAAAACATAAACCTTTTTCTCTGCGCCACAACGCCTCCGCAGTGAAAACAGTTTTTCACATCGTTCCCGGCCTGAGGCTTACTGCCGAGCGCCCACTATTTTCCCCAGGGCTCGGATAAACTCCGGGCTGGTTCCGCAGCAGCCACCCAGGAAGCTCGCGCCCGCTGCGAGCAAGGCCGGCGCATGCCGCGTAAAAGCTTCCGGAGCGATCTGGTAATGCGTTCCCTCCTCCAGCAGTTCCGGCAGGCCGGCGTTGGGTTTGATCCAAATGGGCAGTGAGGTGGATTGATGCAGCCGCCGGCAGAGGGCGGCATAGCTTTCAATACCTTGTCCGCAGTTGGCGCCGATCACGTCCGCGCCCGCGGCGGTGAGTTCCGTAGCGGCCGCCTCCGGCGTGGTTCCCATCATGGTGCGGTCGAGGTTTTTGCCGGAATCGAACGCCAGGGAGACAATCACCGGCAATCCCGTGGGGCGCGCGGCTTGCACGCAGACCTTCGCTTCCGCCAGGTCACTCATAGTTTCGAAAATCAGGGCGTCCGCGCCGGCTTCCGCGAGTGCCTGGGCCTGTTCGGTGAAAGCCGCAACCAATTCATCTTCGCTCACTTCTCCCATCATCAGCAACTTGCCGCTCGGCCCCATGGAAGCGAAAACGCGGGCTTTGCCAGCGGCGGCGCGCCGGGAGATTTCCACCCCGCGCAAATTGATCTCTCGCAGATGCTCTGCCAGTCCGTGGCGCTCCATGGCCAGGCGATTGGCGCGGAAGGTGTTGGTCAGAATGACTTGGCTGCCCGCCTCCACGTAAGCGCGCGCCACTTCTTCCACGCGGTCGGGGTGCGTCAGGTTCCAATGGTCGGGGCACTCACCGGCTTCCAGGCCGCGCGCCTGGAACTCCGTCCCCCACGCGCCATCCGTGAGGACGGGGCCGCTCGATAGGAGTTCTTGAATTAAAGTGTGCATATCATTGCCGATTTTCGATTGCCGATTTTCGATTGACGGTCAGGAGATGCCGATGGGTGATTGCCGATTGACGGTTGACATTCATCCTTCTTCAATCGTCAATCGACAATCGAAAATCGGCAATTCTACGCTGCCGCCGGCAACTCCAGTTTTCCTTCGCGGAAAGCGCGGAGGTAGTTTGCGCAGTATTCGTCGCGCCCCAGCAAGGCTTCGGCGGCGCGGATATTGGCCATTAATTGCGGGTCGCAGGGATCCACGATGCCGGCGTCCAGGCCGCGCGCCATCAGCAGGACGGCGAAGGTCTCGTTGAGGAGTTTGCGCAGGGGGAGCCCGAAAGACACGTTGCTGATGCCGGCGCTCAAATGCACGCCCGGGTAACGAGCGGAAATCTGCCCGACGGCTTCCAGCAGCCCCTTGCCGTGCTCGGGACCGGTGCTGACCGGCAGCACGCAGCCATCCACATAGATGTCGTCGAGCGCATAACCTTCCGCGGTCAGCAAATCCACCAGGTGGGTGGCGTGCGCCACACGCTCCTCGGCGGTAATGGGCGGCCCCGCCTCACCCAGGCACAGGGCAATGACCTTGGGGCGGAATTCCTTCAACACCGGCAGCAGCGCGGCAATGCGCGCCGGCTCGTTGGTGATGGAATTGATCATGGCGCGCTGCTTGCAAAGGGGCAGGGCGCGGCGCAGGGCCTCCGGGTCGGCGCTGTCAAGGCAGAGCGGGACGGAAACGGTTTCCTGCACAATGTTCACCAGCCAGGGCAGGACTTCCAGTTCCTGTCCGGGCAGGCCGCCATTCACATCGAGCATGTCCGCGCCGGCGTTCACTTGCTTGCGGGCTATTTCCTTGAAGAATTCCACATCGCGAGCCGCCGCCGCGGCACCGACCTTCTTGCGAGTACAGTTAATCAATTCACCGATAATAAGCATAGGTATTAACTCCCTTTGATTTCACTTTTGGCCGCTGGTTGCAGCTCGATTCGTTTGCGGAGGTTATCGATGCCCACAAAGCGATTGGCCAGGGCGTTGGTGCCGTCCAGACGCCAGTCGCGCGGCGGAATCAGCTTGTGGGCGAACTTGCGGGGATCGTCTCCCATGGCCAGTGCGCCCCGGTAAATCACATTCCAGATGCATTCCTGTTCCGGGCGGGCCTCGCACGTCCCGTCGATTCGCGAACCGCCGCACGGGCCGTTGCGCAGTTCCTTATAACACCAGCGCATGGAGCAGCCGGCGTAGTCCAGGTGGTCCTGAAGGCAGTCGCCGCAGTTCTTGCATCCCAGCGTGGCCTGGCGGTAGAGGCTGGAGGGTCCCAGCAGTTTGTACCACAGACCCTGCCGCCACGACCGGGATTGGCCATTGGTCTTCAGATGGGCGCCAAAGAAGCGCGCGCCCCAGGAACCGTCGGCGATGAAGTGCCGGTGCACCTGCCTGGACAGCCATTGCGAAACCGTGGCATGGGGCTTATGACGATCGAGTTGGTATTTGCCGCTGCCGTCGCTCAAGCCATCTTTTCCCGGGGGAAGCAGGTAGAACTCCTGGGGCACGGGCAGGATGAGGTCCGTCATGTGGTTGCGCCAGTCGCTGCCGATCGTCGCGGCGCGCTGGGTAATGGTCATGAAATCCCGGTGCGCGAGGTTGAAGCCGCCGATGTGCGCGCCGGCAAAGCCCAGATCTTTCACTGCCGCCACCATCAGGGCGGCGCGCTCCAGGCGTTCCGGTTTCTTCTCCTTTTCCAGCCGCCCGATGAGTTCATCGGGTATGACGCAGCCCGCCACTTCTCCGGCCTGCATCATTTGTGCGATTTTGGCAGTGGGGACATAAACGTTGGCAAGCACCGGAATGTGCCCCACCCCTTCGCGGTCCATGTATTGTTTCAGTTCATAGAGCTTGCGCAGGTTGTAACCCAGTTGCGTGATGATGAACCGCGCCCCCGCGGCGACCTTCAGTTGCAGCTTGTAGAACTGCATCATCTGGTCGGCCTCGCGGGTTTTGTAAGGATTGACCACGGCGCCCGCGAAGAAGTCGAATGGCGTGCTGTGCACGGTGCGCGGTCCCAGGTTGTACTCAATCCCTTTGCGCATGGCTTCCAGCAGCCAGATGATCAGAACGGAGTCCAGGTCGTAAACGGGTTTGGCGCGGCCGGCAAATCCCTCCTTCTGGGCATCGCCGGTCAAAGCCAGGATGTTTTCCACCCCCATGCGTGCGAGCGCGTGCAAGCGGCTCTCCAGGGAGGAACGGTTTCCGTCCTTGCCGGTAAGATGCGCAATGGGCGTCAGACCTTTCTCCTTGATGGCGGCGACGAAGGACTCCGGCGGGAGAGCGGGATTGCCGCCTGGCAGATCCGTTACGCTGATCACCTTGATGCCACCCGGTTCGGCGGCGGCTTCGCTGATGAAGGTTTCCGCCTCCTTAACGTTGTGGTCCCGGCCCAGCACCAGTTCTGCGGTGCAGAAGAACTCTTTCTTCTCAAGCGCCACCCGAAGGTGATTTCGAGATCCGGGTTGAATGTCCTCGTTCATTCCGATCTCCCCAAGAGTTCTCAGTCATCAGTTGTCAGTCATCCGTCTTCGGATCGGGCTATTACCGACAACAGAATTTACTGACGACTGAAAACTGATGACTGACCACTTCCTTCAAAACAATCCACTCACCTTCCCCGTCTTCACATCCACATCCACCCGCCGGAAACCGGGGTTGGAGGAGGTTCCGGGCATCAAGCTGATGGTGCCTGCGCAGGGGCAGAGAAACTTCGCGCCCGAATACACCAGCACATCGCGAATGGGCAGCACCCAACCCTTGGGAACACCCTTGAGCGCCGGGTCGTGGCTTAAACTCAAATGCGTTTTCACCATCATGGTGGCGTAATCGGCAAACTTGGGGTCCGCCTCCAGATGCCGGGACTTGGCTTCCGCGTCGGCAGTCCAGGTGACGCCGTCGGCGCCGTAAACCTCTTTGGCAATTCGTTCCACGCGGTCGCGGAATTTCATTTCGAGGGGGTACAAGTACTGGAAGTGGACCTCTTCCTTGCAGGCATCGAGCACCGCGTCCGCCAGTTCCAGAGCGCCTTCGCCGCCCTCCGCCCAGTGCCGGGAGGCCGCGCAGCGCGCCCCCGCGGCATCCACCGCGCGCCGCACCAGGGTGATTTCATCTTTGGTGTCGGTATGGAAACAGTTGATGCAGACTACTGGATTAATTCCCGACCGGCGAATGATGCCGAGGTGGTGCAGCAGGTTGGGCAGACCGTTTTCAAGAAGCCGTAGGTTCTCTTTTGTGTATTCCTCGGCAAGCGGCAAGCCGGGAGCCACGCGTGGGCCGCCCCCGTGCATTTTGAGCGCCCGAATAGTGGTGGTGAGCACCGAAACGTTGGGCTTCAACCCGCTGCAACGGCACTTCACGTTCCAGAATTTCTCGAAGCCGATGTCGGCCGCAAACCCGCTCTCGGTCACATGATAATCGAACATCTTCAGGCCCAGCCGGTCACCGATAATCGAGGACTGCCCGACGGCGATATTGGCGAAGGGTCCGGCGTGCACCATACAGGGCTGATACTCCGCCGTGCTGCATAACGTAGGGTTGATGGTGTTGCGCATCCAGGCAGCCATGGCTCCGGCAACCTCCAGGTCGGTGGTGGTGACCGGATTGCCCTGCTTGTCGTAAGCAACGGTGATCTCCCCCAAACGTTTGCGCAGATCGGCCAGGTCCGTGACGATGGCCAGAATCGCCATCAGCTCGGAACTGACCGTGATGCCGAACTTGGACTGCATCAGGTAGCCATCCTGTCGGCCGCCCATGCCGATCAGGATATTGCGCATCGCCTGCGCGCAAAAATCCATGACCCAGCCCATCTCGACGCGCGTGGGGTCAACGTCTAAACGGCGCATTTTGCTGAGTTTGGCCAGTTGCTCGTCGCCATAATTGCGTTCGTGCTGCATGCGGGCGGTGAGCGCCACCATGGCCAGGTTGTGGGCGTTCGCGATGTCGTTGATGTCGCCGGTAAGGCCCAGCGAAAACTCCGTCATGGGAATCAGCAGGGCGTTGCCCCCGCCCGCCGCCGTCCCCTTGACGTTCATCGTGGGCCCACCGGATGGCTGGCGCAAGCAGCCCCCCACATTCTTGCCCCGTTTGCCTAGACCTTCCATCAATCCCAGGGAGGTTGTGCTTTTTCCCTCACCTAGAGGAGTGGGGGTGATGGCGGTAACTTCAATGTACTTTCCGTCCGGACGGTCCTTCAGTCGCTCAATAATCTTGAGGAAGTCCAGCTTGGCCAGCCGGCCCATGGGGATAACTTCCTCTGGTTGCAGCCCTAAACGTTCCTGCCACTCCCGAGGGCTGGGCATGTTCCGTTCTGCTGCCTCAGAAATCTGCCAATCCTGCATCTGGGTTGCGTCGTACGCCATCCGTGGGTTCCCCCGGTTCATTGGTACAATCAAGCTATTAAAGCACTTGCGGTGCCAATCCCAACATTTCGTGCAAAAAGTCCGTTTTCTGTCGCGAATTTAGAATCTTGCCTGCCCACCCAATTTTCGATGGCGGGACTTGGAAACGGAGGGAGTCAATCCGTCTCATTTTCGGCAATTCAATTGCAAAATGATTGTTGAGCTGGAACAAAATGACTCAGTTGCCCCCACGCCGGTCGTTGAGCTTTTCTGCGTCCTTCGAGCGATGCCCCCACGTGAGTCGCCGGCCCGAAGTGTCGCGGGGCGTTTTTCGCAGACTTTCCTCGCAAGAACCTTGCCGCACGAAGAAGGGCTCGTTTTCTTCTTGCGGAAGGTTCGCACATCCTATAAAAAAGCAGGGCGGGCGACCGTAAGCGCCCACGGCGCTTAGGGAATTGCCCAGGGATACTTCAAGAGAAGGAATGAACTACTATGAGCCTCAGCCAACTAGCCAGATCTATCAATGAGTCGCCGACCCTGAAGCTGAATGAAACCGCCGCTTTGCTCAGGGAAAAGGGTGAGCCGGTCATTCACCTGGGTGGGGGGGAGCCGAAAAGCAAGGCTCCCATCGATGCCATCATCAACTGCACCTCGCTGCTGAACACCGGGGAAGTCCGCTACACGGCGCCGGACGGCATTCCCGCCTTGAAAAAGGCGGTGGTCCGCTACACCGAAGAGCACTATCACAAGATCGTCACGGCGGACAACATAATCGTTTCCGGCGGGGCCAAGCAAGCGCTGATGGTTTTACTGCATGCGATTTTGGACCCCAAGGAAGAAGTGATATTTCCCGCACCCTACTGGGTCAGCTACCCGGAGATGGTGAAGTTGGCCGGGGGAGTGCCCGTGGTGGTGACGGCTGAGGACGGCACGTTCTATCCCACGGTCAAGGAAATTACCGAGGCGGTGGGTTCCTACACCAAAGCGATCATTCTGAACAGCCCCAACAATCCCTCCGGCGCCATGTACTCGCGTGACTTTGTAGCGGAGATGGTGGAGTTCTGCGAGAAGAAGAGCCTCTACCTGATCATGGACGACATTTACAATCGCCTGGTGTTTGAAGGCAAGAGCGCGCCCCTCTGCTACGATTTTGCCCGCACGCCGCTCGAGCAATCCAAGCTGGTGGTCATCAACGGCGTTTCGAAAACCTACGCCATGACCGGTTTCCGCATCGGCTGGGCCATTGCCAATCGCGAATTGTCGGAAGCGATGGGGAACATCCAATCGCAGCAGACCTCCGGCCCTGCCGCGCCCTCGCAGTGGGCCGCCGTGGGAGCGCTGAACGGCGTGCAATCCTCCGTCGAGGCCCTGCGCATGACCCTGGAAAACAATCGCAACGTCATGCTGGAGCGCCTGGAGGCCATCCCCGGCGTGAAAGTGGCGAAGCCCGATGGCACCTTCTACTGCTTCCCGGATTTCAGCGCCTACATGAAGGATTCCCAGAAGCTGGCGAATTTCCTGCTTCAAAAGGTGCGCGTGGTGTCGGTGCCGGGCAAGGAATTCGGTTTCGAGGGCCACTTGCGCTTGAGCTATTGCGGCACCATGAAGGACATTACGGAAGGGCTGGAGCGCATTCAGTGGGCGCTCGATCCCAACTCGGCCAACGAGCTTTACCTCGGCGACCGCAAGCTGGTGAGGGATTGGATGTAAGGGCAGGTGTCAGGTGTCAGGTGTGTGGTGAATGACTTGGCGTTTCCCGCTGGCCTACCGAGGAAGGTAAGGACGTTATTGTGAGAAGCTATAAGGACCTTAAAGTTTGGGAAAAATCAATGGATTTGGTCGTTGAATCCTACCGCGTTTCCAGGCTCTTGCCAAAGGCCGAGATGTTCGGCCTCATCTCCCAGATTCAGCGGGCTGCTGTCTCGGTCCCCGCCAACATCGCCGAAGGGCACGGTAGGGAACACATTGGCGACTATCTCCGCCACTTATCAATCGCCAGCGGCTCCCTGATGGAGCTTGAAACGCACATGCTTATCATTACCCGGTTGTATATTCCCATGGATGAGGTGAAGTGCGCACTCGATATGGTGAGCGAAGTGGATCGGATGCTATCGGGGCTTACGAAGAAGCTAAAGGAACTTCCGGTGGCGGCCTGACACCTGGCACCTGACACCTTCAAGCTTATTAAGGAACCCATTATGAATATATATCTCGACATCGTTTCCCCGGCCTCCAAGGAAGCCGGCATTCTGGCGAGTGATTACGGGTTGCAGAATCACGGCCTGGTGAATCTGCGCCGCGTTTACTGGAACCTGAGCACCGCCGCCCTCTACGAAGAGATGGTCTTCCGCTCCGAGGGAATCCTCACCCACCTGGGACCGGTGTTGGTGAACACGGGCAAGCACACGGCGCGCGCGGCGGCGGACAAGTTCGTGGTGCGCGAGCAATCCACGGAGGACCGGGTCTGGTGGGGTACATACAACCGTCCCTTCACCGGCGAAAACTTCAGTTCGCTGCTGACCCGCCTTCAGGGGTACTTGCAGGGCCGCGACGTCTTTGTGCAGGACTGCTTTGCCGGGGCCGATCCCGAGTATTCCATGCCCATCCGCATCATCACCCAAAAGGCCTGGCACAGCCTTTTTGCCCGCACCATGTTCCTGAAGCCGCGCAATCAGGACAATCTCAAGAAGCACGTGCCGGAATTCACCGTGCTCGCCGTGCCCGGCTTCCTGGCCTCGCCCATGGTGGACGGCACCCGCACCGACACCTTCATCATCCTCAATTTCCGCGAGCGTCTGGCCATCATCGGCGGCTCCAATTACGCCGGCGAGATCAAGAAGACCATCTTCACCGTGCTCAATTTCCTGCTGCCGCTGGAAGGCGTGCTGCCCATGCATTGCTCCGCCAACGTCGGCCGTGACGACGATGTGGCCATCTTCTTCGGGCTCTCCGGCACCGGCAAGACCACCCTTTCCGCCGACCCCAACCGCCACCTGATTGGCGACGACGAGCACGGCTGGAGCGACAACGGCGTCTTCAATTTTGAGGACGGGTGTTACGCCAAAGTCATCCGCCTTTCCGAGCAAGCCGAGCCGCAAATCTACGGCGTCACCCATCGCTTCGGTACCATACTCGAAAACGTGGCCTATGACCCCGTGTCGCGCCGCATTGATTTAAACGACGACAAGGTGACCGAGAACACCCGCGCCGCTTATCCACTGGAATACATCTTCAATCATCTGCCCGAGAAGCGCGCCGGCCATCCCCAGAACGTTATTTTCCTCACCTGCGATGCCTCCGGGGTCATGCCGCCCATTGCCCGGCTCACTCCCGAGCAGGCCATCTATCACTTCATTTCCGGCTATACCAGCAAGATTGCGGGGACGGAAATCGGGCTGGGCATTGAACCGCAAATCACCTTCAGCACCTGCTTTGGCGGGCCTTTCATGGTGCATCACCCCTATGCCTACGCCGAACTGCTGAAGAAGAAAATTGTCAAGCACCACGCCGCCGTCTGGCTGGTCAATACTGGTTGGACGGGCGGGCCGTTTGGAGTGGGTAAGCGCATCAGCATCGGCCACACGCGCGCCCTGCTGAACGCCGCGCTAAGCGGGAAGCTGGCGAATGTCGAGTACCACAAGGACCCCGTGTTCGGCTTCGACGTCCCCAGGACGTGCGAGGGCGTGCCCACGGAAATCCTCGACCCCGCCAACACCTGGCCCAGCCGCGACGAGTACAATAAGAAGTACGACGCCCTCGCGGCGCGCTTCATCGAGAATTTTAAGTTGATGATGAAGGAGTGCCCCGAGCACATCCTGGAAGCCGGCCCTAAAAGGTTAACCAGCGCCCCCGTGCGGTAACCGAGACAGTGGCTTCGCTTTAGCGCCTCGTTGCATTAATAAGCGATGTTCTTCAAGGTCCTTGGAAGGGCGGCGCTTTACAGGTTGCAGAAAAGGCAGCGGAACGATTTATCCCCGCAGGGGATGCATAAAATAGCGGGGGGCAACGCCCCATAAGCGCTAAGTTAAACTCCGCCATCCCGCTTTTTCTTGCTGTATCGTTCAAAGCGGGCCGGATTCTGTGTTTATCTTAGCGCTCATGGGCAAGATTCCCGCACTACGAAGACCGTTCGTCACTATGTCTTTCAATCCACGATAGAAACAATTTCCACAACTCTAAGAGCAATTCCCTCAACTGTTCATCACAAACTGCCGATCAGTCCAGCAGGGAAGTGTGTCCCGTGGCGCCGCGCCGCCTCCCCCCTAATGAGGGGTATCGGCGGAGTTTTGCCTGCGGATGAAACAATCTTCGTTGCCGGGTGGACGAGAAGTTTTGGATCGAGCATGAGACCGGCAAGTGCCGCCGTAGACCTGGAGACAACTTCCTCAAGAATTCATCGCAAATTGCCGATAACCCCCGCAGGGGAGTGTGTCCCCTGGCCCCCCGCCGCCTCCCCCCTAATGAGGGGTATCGGCGGAATTTAACCTGCGGATGAAACAATCTTCGTTGCCGGGTGGACAAGAAGTGTTGGGGCGAGCATGAGACCAGCACCTGCCGCCGTAGCCCTGGAGACAATTTCCTCAAGAATTCATCGCAAACTGCCGATAAGTCCGGCAGGGGAATGTGTCCCCTGGCCCCCCGCCGCCGCCCCCCTAATGAGGGTATCGGCGGAATTTAACCTGCGGATGAAACAATCTGCTGTGCAGGTGTTCGAAGGTCCAATCCGAATCGGACCTGAAATCGGACCCGCCCCCCAGCGCGGGCAGGATACCCATAAGCTCTAAATTAAGTTCCGCCATCCTGCCTTTTCTTGCTGCACCGCTCATAGCGGGTCGGATTCTGTGCTTATCTTAGCGCTTATGGGGCGTTGCCCCCGGCATTAAATTGTGCCCTTCCAGGGCTCGGGAGGGCGGCGAGTTTTTCCGCAGCCCGTAAAGCCCCGCCCTTCCACTCGCCGATACATAATTTGGCTGTCCTCTGCAACTAAGCACTAGACCCTGCATCCCGTAGAGAAGCGTTTTTCCGCAGCCGGTCCCGACATGCCGGGACCGGTTCTTCGCCACGCCCCCGGCCACTCTCCCCCCTAGTTTCATCGCTTGGTTCCCCCCGCAAGCTTTCAAGAGTAAAATGGCGGCCTTTGGTACACCATAGGCATGCCCTGGCGTGCAATGACTACGATGATGGAGGATGGTATTATGAAAGGTATCCTGCCAGGCGGGTGGTTCATCACCTGCGCACTGGCCTTGTTGCTGCAATCCGCCGCCTTCGGCCAGGGCAAGCCGCCCATCGTGCCCAATCAGATGGACAACATTTTGTACGGCGCTGCCTACTACCCGGAATACATGCCCTACGACAGGCTGGAGGAGGACGCGCGGCTGATGCAGCAGGCGGGGCTCAACGTGGTGCGCGTCGGTGAGTTCAGTTGGGGCCTGTGGGAGCCGGAAGACAGCCGCTTTGAGTTTGCCTGGATGGACCGCGTCGTGGACCGCATGCACAAGGCGGGCATCAAGGTCATTATGGGCACGCCCACGGCTTCCATTCCCGCCTGGCTCTACAAAGAGCATCCGGAAATCATCATCACCAAGGCGGACGGGTCGAAGGAGTACTTCGGCATGCGCGCCAACACGGACTTGATGAATCCCGCCTATCGTTTCTACTGCCAGCGCGTCATCCGCAAGATCGTGGAGCACTACCGCGACGATCCCGCGGTGATCGGCTACCAGATCGACAATGAAACGGGATCCTACGACCCCGTCAACCTGGATGTGCAGGTGGGCTTCGTCAATTACCTCCAGGCGAAGTACAAGACGGTTGAAAAACTGGATGAGATCTGGGGGCTGAACTATTGGGGGCAGCGCCTCTACCGGTGGACAGACGTCCCCGGCATCCAGGGCATTCTCAACCCCGGCTGGAAGCTCGAATGGCAGCATTATCAGCAGTGGGTCGCCACGGATTTTATTGCTTGGCAGGCGGGGATCATCAGGGAATACAAGGGGCCCACGCAATTTGTCACCCACGACCTGGCCGCCCCGCCTCGTCCCCGCGTCAATGAAGAGGACATCTCAAACTCGCTCGACATCGTCGCCGCCAACACCTACGAGGACCGGCAGGAAGTCTACGATGGCGCCAAAACCAGCATGCAGGGGGACTTCGCGCGCTCGCTGAAGCACACCAACTTCCTGTTGACGGAGACCAACGCGCAGACCGACTCGGCCAACGGCATTGGCCAGTATCCGCCCTTCGACGGCCAGATTCGCCTGGCGGCCTACACCAATATTTCCGCCGGCGCCAACATGGTGGAGTACTGGCATTGGCATTCGCTCCACTATGGCCTGGAGACCTACGTGAAAGGCGTCCTCGGCCACGATCTGGAACCCGGCCGAGTCTATGCCGAGGTCAGCCGGACGGGGCACGAACTCGAGCGCGTGGGGCCGGAAATTGTCGATACCTGGCGGCCCAACAGAGTGGCCATCCTTTACAGCGATGATTCCCATTACGGCATCGAATACATGCCGTTCAGCGTGCATGAAAACTACCGCTCCATCATGATTCAGATGTATAACGCGCTCTATAAGCTCAACGTGGGCGTGGACTTCGTCTTTCCCGACAGCACGAATTTTTCGGACTACAAAATGATCGTGGTCCCGCCTCTTTATATTGCCAGCGACGCGCTGCTCAACCGCCTTTCGGAATATGTGCGCGGCGGCGGGAACGTGGTGATGGCGTTCAAAAGCGGCTTCTGCAATGAGTACTCCACCGTGCGCTGGGTCATGGCGCCCGGGCCCCTGCGCCCGGCGGCGGGCTTCCGCTATCAGGAATTTACCAGCTTGCGGCAACCGGTGGCGCTGAAGGGCGATCCCTTCCACGCCGGCAATCAAAACAAGGTCAGTGATTGGGCGGAGATGCTGATTCCGGAAGGGGCGAAGGGCCTGGCTTACTACGACCTTCCGTTCCTGGAAAAGTATCCGGCAGTGACGCGCAACCAGTTTGGAAAGGGAACATTGACGTACGAAGGGACCGTGCTCACCCTCGAGCTGCAGCAGAAGGTGATGATCGAGGCGCTGAAACTCGCCGGGCTGGAGGGCCCGGACCAGCAGTTGCCGCCCCCCGTGCGCGTGAAGCATGGGGTGAACCAGAAGGGGAAGACGCTTCATTACTATTTGAACTACTCCGGGGAAGCGCAGAAATTTGTGTACCCCTACGGCCCGGGACAAGACCTGCTGACCCAAACGCCGGTGGCGCACGCCCAGGCGCTTACCCTCGCCCCCTGGGATCTTGCCATCATTGAGGAGCAATGAACGGCCCTTCCCAGCTTGTGCGGGCAGGCACCCGCCTTTCGTAGCGCCGACCTTGAGGTCGGCACCGCGGACGTGCCACGGGCATCCTGCCCGTGAAGGGGCATGGCCAGGATGGCCAAGGCACGTACCTCTACGGCCCCTCCGGCCATTGCCTGTAGCCTCACTTTTCCCTTGACACCAGGCTAGAAATGTGGGTATAGTGGAAGCAGGAGCCGGCGCCGGGGGGAAATATGCCCGGCCCGCATCAAACGTGGAAGACTCCAGATTCCGCCCCGCCGGGCGATTCCGCCGCACCTTAAACCAACAAAAAGTTACTCTCGGTGCCCTACCACCCCAAAGAGATGTTAAAAATGAAGATCGATCCGACTATGTCTATGAAAATTCGTGGAACCATGACAAATTGTCGTATGAAATGAAGGTTTTTTCGCACAACTGAAGCCCGTTTTCCAGAAACTTCCGCTTTTTTGCGCGACAATTTGCCCCTCTTTACAGTTTTGGAACGGTCTCTTCACGGCATTTCACTGCAATCCTTTACCAGGTCATCTTCTGCATGTGGAAGCCTGCCGGCCCTTCGGTGGGGTTGCAGCTTGCGGCCACGGCAGGCGACGCTCCGTTCTTCCGCCCACCGCCGACTGCGGGGAGAAATCCCGGCTACCATTCTTATGCCATCCTTTGCAGCCCTCATCCGGCAATGTATAATGTTTATTTGCATCGAAACCCGCGGAGTTCCCTGAGTTCAGGAGCCCAGAGAGACAGAATGCAGAGATTCCATTTGGCATCATCTACTCGCTTGTTCATGAGTTTGGTTTTGACCCTCGCCGCCTTGTCCACGCTTGCTCAAGCCCCGCCTTCGGGCCCCAAGCCCGCTGCGCACCCGGTGAAGCAGTCGATCCCGGCGCGGTCGGCCTCCTTGCAAACCTTCCGTAATGTTGGCAAGGCATATTTTGAGCAGGGCAAGTATGTTGAGGCCATCGAGCAGTTTCAGAAGGTGGTGGCTTCCGGAAAAGCCTCGGCCTTCGATCACCTGAACCTGGGCATGGCGCTGATGCAGGCGAACAAGCTGGATGCCTCGCTCGGCGAAATGACCACGGCCAGGCAGATGGCTCCCCACCTGGTGGCCGCCGACTACAATCTGGGCATTCTTTATAAGCGCGAACTGCGCAATCCGGATGCGGAAGCGTCGCTGAAACTGGTCATTGCCGCCGATCCCCAGGACCCCGCCGCCTGGTTCAATCTGGGAACTGCGTATTTTGCCGAAAAAAAATTCGAAGACAGTCTTGACGCCTACCAGCATGTGATCGCCATGGGTTTTGGCCGTGGCCAGAATTTTTACGTGGCCGCGCTTTTCCGTACCTTTACGGTGCTCGTCCGCATGAAGCGCCAGCCTGAAGCCCAGAAAGTCCTGAAACAGTGGGAAGGCTTGCATGACAAGGTTCCCAATATTTCCCTTCAGGATCCGGCGCTGGAGAGCGGCAAATACGGCGCAATCATGACGCCGTCGCTGCCCCCCCTGGAAATCGCCCGCCGCGCCGACCTGGATAACGTGACGTTTGCGGAGATCAGCGAGAAATTGAAGCTCGATCTTCCCGCGGCAACGGCCGCGGCGTTCGATCCCCACCAGCCGGTCAAGGCGGCGGATTATTCGCCGGCGTTCGCCCGGCAGAATCTTCTTCCGCTCTTCGGCCCCTCCATCGCGGTGGGGGATTATGACCATGACGGGCATCCCGATCTCTACGTGGTCAATCCTTCCGGCAAGAACTTCCTCTTCCATAACAACGGCGATGGGACTTTTACCGACGTGACGGAGAAGGCGGGAGTGGCCGGCCCGGGCGCGAGCCTCGCCGCGACGTTTGCCGACTTTGATAACAGCGGCAAGATGAGCCTGTTTGTAGCGGGTCTCGATGGCGTCAGGGTCTATCGCTACGGTGACAACGGGGCGTTTGAGGATATTACGGAAAAGGCGGGGCTGAAGTCTGTGCCCGGCGAAGTTGACACGCGCGCCGTGCTGTTTGACGCCGATAACGACGGCTTTCTCGACCTCGTCGTTACCGTTTACACCAACCTGAACAAGCCTCCCACGAAAGACGCTTTCATCTTTCCCAACGATTTTAGCGGCGACGCGGTGCACTTCTACCGGAACAACGGAGATGGCTCCTTCACCGAGAAGACATCATCGGCCGGCCTCGCCTCCGCCCGGGGAAGGATGCGCGGAGCGGTGTTCGCGGATTTCAACAACCGCGGCTATTCCGACCTCTTCCTGTTTCGCGATGATGGCCCCCCGCTCCTCTACGAGAATCTGGGCGAGAACAAGTTTGTTTTACACCGGGAGATGGGCGCGGTGCTGGCCAAGTCAGTGGTGATCGACGCGAACGTGGCCGATTTCAATCATGATGGTTACTTTGACCTGGCCGTGTGGTCTCCTGACGGGTATCACGTACTGCTCAATCAGCGCGACTGGAAATTCTCGCCCGCGGCGGCTCCCGCACTCGCCGCGCCCGCAGGGTTCTTCGGTTTCCGCGGTGCCGTGGCGGATTTGAATGGTGACAGCTTTCCGGATCTGGTGGCGGCCGATGCCCACGGCAAGCTGCACTTTCTGGTGAATCAGGAGGGGCGGTTCCGCGAAGGATCCCTCACCCTGCCTTCGCCCGACCCTGCTCCGCTCGCGGCGCTCGCGCCCGCCTGGCTCCAGAGTCCCGGCAAGCTCGATCTGCTCGCCATGACCGAGGGCGGCCAATTGCGCGCCTTTGAGAAGGAAGGCCCCGCGCCCCACTGGGTGGAAGTGAAGATGACCGGGTACAAGAGCAACAGCGGGGGAATCGGCAGCGTTGTGGAATTCAAATCGGGCAACTATTACAACAAGGTGATTGTCACCAGCAGTCCGGTGCGGGTTTTTACCGGCGACCTTGCTAAGCTCGATGTCATCCGCGTGACCTGGCCGAATGCCGTGGTGCAGAACTGGATTGACGTCGCCACCGACAAACAAGTCGAGGTGCGTGAATCGGAGCGCCTGGCGAGCTCCTGCCCCTTCCTTTACGTGTGGAATGGCTCAAAGTTCATTTATGTGACCGATGTGCTGGGCGTGGGTCCGCTCGGTGAACTCGCTCCCGACGGCACGCGCGTCAAACCTAATCCGCAGGAATTGGTGCGCCTGCCCAAACTTGTGGCCAATTCTCAGGGCAACTACGTTTTTCAGTTGACCGATGAAATGCGCGAGGCTGACTTCTTCGATCAAGTCAAGCTGGTGGCAGTGGATCATCTTGCGGACCAGGAGATTTACGCAAACGAGATTTACTCGGCGAATCCCGCCCCGCCTTCACTCTACGCGGTGCGCGACAAACAATTTCCGGTGTCGGCGGTGGATGACGAGGGCCGCGACGTGCTGCCCCTGCTCCTGAAGCAGGATGGCCTCTACCCCACCGGCTTCCAGCGCAATCGCATTCTGGGCATGGCGGATTTGCATTCCCTCACCCTCGACCTGGGTAAGGTGCCCGCAAATGCCCCCGTAAGTCTGTGGCTCAACGGTTGGGTATTCTGGACGGATTCGAACGCCGCTCGCGCCCTGGAATCGAACCATCAACTGCAAATGGTTCCGCCTTATTTGCAGGTGCGCGATGCGAGCGGGAAGTGGGTGACCGTTGTCGCGGATATGGGATTGCCCAGCGGCACCCATCGCACCATGCGGGTTGACTTGACCGGGAAATTCCTCTCGGCGGACCGCCACGTGCGAATCGTCACCAATCTCTGCGTGTATTGGGACCAGATTTTCTTCACCACCGAGGAAGCTCCGGCGCCCACGCCCATGGCCTTATCCCTTGTCGATGCGGACTTGCACTATCGCGGCTTCTCGGCGCTGGAGACCGATCCCCGGCACGTCAAGCCCGACTCGTTCGATTATCAGCAAGTCATGTCCACGGCCCCCTGGAACCCCCTGCGCGGCAACTACACGCGCTATGGGTCCGTGGAGAAACTCCTGGCGCGCCCCGACGATCAACTGGTGGTGATGGCCACCGGCGACGAGATAACGGTGGAATTCAGCCCGAGCGCTCTGCCCGCCGTCAGGCCGGGATGGACGCGCGACTTCTTCCTTGACCTGTGCGGCTACGCCAAGGACGGCGAGCCCAACACCGCCTTCGCCTGGACCGTCGCTCCGCTCCCTTACCAGGGAATGTCCAACTATCCGCCGGGCTCCCAGGACCATGCCCCGAGCACGGCGGATTACCTGGAGTACATTCGGAAGTACCAGACACGCCGAGGCTATTCTCTCATTCCGCCCCTCGCCCCGGCGGTGCATTAAAGGAAACATGAGGCGGGTTTATTTCGACAACAACGCCACCACCCCGCTTGCGCCCGAGGTGTTCGAGGCGATGCGGCCTTACCTGTTGGAGGACTATGGGAACGCGTCGTCCATCCACTGGTTCGGGCAGCGCGCCAAGGCGGGGGTGGAGAAGGCGCGCGAGCAGGTGGCGCGCCTGCTGAATGCGCGAACCAGCGAGATCGTCTTCACCAGCGGCGGCACGGAATCTGACAACCAGGCGATTCTCGGCATTGTGGAAGCTGCCCGCGCCGAGCGCAAGCACGTAGTGACCACCACCATCGAGCATCCCGCGGTGCTCTCCACCGCGAAGCTGCTGGAGAAGCGCGGGGTGGCCGTGACCTACGTGCGCGTGGGCGCAAGCGGCGTGATCGACCCCGCCGACGTTGCCGCTGCGCTGCGGCCGGAAACCGTGCTCATCAGCGTGATGCACGCCAACAACGAACTGGGCACCGTGCAGCCTCTGGAGGAGATCGGCCGCATCGCCCGCGAGCGCGACATCTACTTTCATACCGACGCCGTGCAATCCGCCGGCAAGATTCCCCTCGATGTGGAAAAGCTCGGTGTCGATCTGCTGGCCCTTTCCGCGCACAAACTGAACGGCCCCAAAGGCGTGGGGGCGCTCTACGTCCGCAAGGGAACGATTCTGCGCCCGCTTATGCACGGCGGGCATCACGAGCGCGACCGGCGTCCGGGGACGGAAAACGTGGCGGGAATCGTGGGCCTGGGCGCCGCGGCGGAAATTGCGCGGGCTCACCAGGCAGAGGAACAAGCCCGTGTGGCCGCCCTGCGCGACCGCCTGGAAGCCGGCATTCTCGCGAGCGTGCCCCTGGTGGCGGTCAACGGTGACCGCGCCCACCGCGCCCCCAACACCTCGAACCTCACGTTCGGTCACATCGAGGGCGAGGGATTCGTGATCGCCATGGACCTGCGCGGCATTGCCTGCTCGACGGGGTCAGCGTGCTCGTCGGGCTCGCTCGAACCCTCACACGTGCTCACCGCCATCGGGCTCAAACCGGAGCAGGCGCGCGCCACCATCCGCTTCAGCCTCGGCCGCTTCAATACGGAAGAGGACGTCAACGCCGCGCTGAAGATCTTGCTCGCAGTGGCGGAGCAACTGCGCGCCGTGTCGCCGCATTACAAGAGAGCAGTGACGAGTCATAGGTGAGAGAATTGCCGATTTTCGATTTTCGATTGTCGATTGGAAAATCCCGCAATCGACAATCGAAAATCGGCAATCGGCAATTGTGACGTATCAAAAGTAATGAGCATTGCAATAGCCATGAGCGGCGGGGTCGATAGTTCGACGGCCGCGGCTCTGCTGGCGGACAACAACTCGCAGGCTTCTTCCGGCTCGTCTCCGGAGGTGGTGGGGCTGACCATGCAGCTCTGGAACCAGCGCCGCCTGCCGCAATTGCTGGGCGAGGAGGCGGGCGAGGGGGGTCATGCCAGCGGGCGCTGCTGCTCGCTCGACGACGTCTACGACGCGCGCGCGGTGGCCAGCTTCCTCAACATTCCCTACTACGTTATCAACCTCGAAAAGCAGTTTGAAGCCGCCGTGGTGCGGCCTTTCGTGGCGGGCTACCTGGCCGGCGAGACACCCATCCCCTGCAGCCTTTGCAATACGGAAATCAAGTTCGCGCAGTTCCTTACCACGGCGCGGCAGATCGGCGCGGAACGCATTGCCACCGGCCATTACGCGCGCATCCGCCGCGATGAGAAGTCCGGCCGCTACCAACTTTTGCGCGGCGTTGACCGCACGAAAGACCAGGCCTACTTCCTCTTCGGATTGACGCAGGAGCAGTTGGCGCACAGCGAGTTTCCCCTTGGCGAAATGACCAAGCAGGAGGTGCGCTCAATCGCGCGCGCCCGGCGACTGCCGGTGGCGGAGAAGCCGGATAGCCAGGAAATCTGCTTCGTTCCCACGGGAAGCTATCGCCAGTTCATTGATGCCTACCTGGCCGAGCAGCACCGCCAACCGGAATCATTGCCGGGCGAGGTGGTGTCCACGGACGGACGCGTTCTGGGCGAACACCCGGGCATCCAGAACTTCACCGTGGGTCAGCGCAAGGGACTGGGCATGGCGGTGGGTGAGCCGCTCTACGTGATCTCGCTCGACCCGGCGAAGAATCGGGTGGTGGTGGGAGAGGATCGCGACCTTTTCCGCAGCCGTTTCCGGGTTCGCGATGTGAATTGGATTCGGCCGCTCGCGGTGGGCGATGCGGTGGACGCGCACGTTAAGATTCGCCACAACCATCCCGGCGCCGCCGCGCGCGTGGAGGCGCATGAGCATGGCCAGGCCCTGGTGGAATTCCACGAACCGCAGCGCGCCATCACGCCGGGCCAGGCCGCCGTGTTCTACGATGGTGATGAGGTGGTGGGGGGGGGATGGATTTCCCAGGTCTTATAAGAGCATATCTTCGCTGCTAACCACTTGCCGCTGGCCACTGCTCTTACTGCCGATGCACGCTTCCCAGCAGGGAATTGAAGTCATTCTCCGCGGCCGCCACAGTGTTGAGCGAGCCGGTGAGTTTGAAGAAGACCAGGCCCTCGGGAGCCTCGATAATCGCGGCTCTCATGCGGTAGTTGGATTTCGGCGCCGACGCCTGACCCATCATTCCGCCCGCGCCCCCGTAGGTTCCCGACACCGCGAGGGTTGAGACCTTGAGTCCGGCGATAACCTGCTTTTCAATCTTCGCGGCCGGGGATTGCCCATCCGGCCCGGTGAATTGATGCGCCCACCGATCGAGATTGGCGTCCACGGTTCCGCCTTGCCCCGTGCCAAAGAAGTAGACCGCGCATTCCGCGTCTTCCGGATCGCCGGCAATGGCGTGGATGCGGTAGGTGGCAACCCGCATCTGGTGCTCGGGTCCCAGTTCCCATCCCGTTGGAACTGTCCAGGCAATCCCTGCGGCCTGGGTGGGCATGCTCCCCGGCATTGCCGGGGCGCCAGGCGAGGTGGGCAGTACCGGCGTCTGCTGCGACGCGGGCTTTTGCGCCTCCGGCGCGCTCACGTTCTGCTTGCATGCGGTCAGGCCCGCCAGCACGGCAAACAACCCCAGGGCGGTAATAAGCGAGGTATGTCGTGTTTTGGTATTCATGATGTTGTGGTTGCCGCAGAACAAATGCTCGGGGGGTATGATCAAGCGCCCCAGGCGACAGGCACCCATTCTACACGGGTGGCGCCTGCCTGGCCACTCATGTCTCGGCACGGGCCACCGGCAGGGCCCCACGATCCTTGCGGAGCCCACGCATCGGGGCCAAGCGGCGCGGAGCGGCTAAATGAAGAGTTGCTCGTCCTGGGTCGCTTCGCTGACGTTGGTCACGCGGCGACGCGAGAACAGGAACTCCAGCCCGGAACGCACGCCCTTCACCACCGCCGAAACCTCCTGGATGGGACCCAGAACGCCCTTTTGCATGGCGTTCGCGGTGGATTCAACCTTCTCCACCAGATCGGTCACCATCTGGTCGACGCGGACAATCTGCGCCCGGCTCTTATCCAGCAACTCCGCGGCCACCTGATCGGCATTGGTGGCGCGGTCGCGCAGGATGGTGCTGATTTCCGCCAGGTTTGCGGAAATAGTCCGCAAAGGCTCACGCGAGTTATTAACAATCTCCAGGACCGATTGCGCCAGCGGCACGACCGATTGCGCAATCGGGTCGATTCGCTGCTTCACGTCGGATCGCACGCTTTCAATCTGCCCGGGAACTTTGCGGATGGCCAGCCAGATCCCCAGCATGGCCCCCGCCTGCATCAGAACGGCAACCGCGACCAGAATGATGGCCACGGTCAGCCCGGTATTTTGCACCATGGTTTGCTCACATGAGGCTCTGCCGCCTCAGGCGACTTACTTCGCCTTAACCTTTTCGTCCTGGTACGCCTGCTTGCCCGCTTCCAGCGCCGCCGAGAGCAGCTCCTTCTGCTTGGTCACCAGGTCCCTGCCCTTTTCAACTGCATCTTCCGCCTGCTTGCGGATCTCCTCGGACTTCGTCATCACAAAGTCCCTGCCTTCTTCCGCCTTGTGCACAATATACTCCCGCGTCTCTTTTCCGGAACGCGGGGCAAAGAGCAGGGCGATCACTGCGCCGATTCCCAGACCGGCCAGGAAAAACCCCACCTGCGATCCACCATTATCTTCGCTCATCGCTACCCTCCCTCACCTTAACGCGCAAAGGTTTCGCGCACGGTTTGCTTGCCTGACTCCAATACATCCGCCAGCCGCGCCTTCTGTTTACTCACCAGGTCCTTGCCTTGATCCACGAGGTCTTCCGCCTGCTTGCGGAACTCGCGACCCTTGGCGGCGACATAATCGGTGCCTTCCTGGGCCTTGTCGGCAATCTGCTTACGGGTTTCTTCCCCGGACTGGGGGGCAAAGAGCAGGGCAACGGCCGCCCCGATCCCCAGACCCGCTACGAAATACGATACCTTGGTCGTGATACTATCGGCCATAATACACCTCCGTTTCGAGTTTTCAATCTAGCACCAGGAAAAGTCCAGCACAAGCTAAAAATTCAAATATTTCTTTGGATTATATATTAGACCGGCTAGACGGACTACGATTGTTTCCCTTCGCTTCCAGATAAATACTCGAAGACCCGTTTGGCTTGGGATTGCTTGACCACCTGGGCCAATTCCTCCAAGGAGACCTTCCGAAGCTTGCTGATACTCCCAAATTGGGTAAGGAGTTTGCCAGCAGTCTTTTTCCCAACCCCCGGGATCTCGAGGAGTTCACTGGTAATCTCCCGCCTGGTTCGCCGGGCGCGATGGAAAGTGACGGCAAAGCGGTGGGCTTCGTCCCGGATTTGCTGAATCAGGTGCAACGCGGGGGAGTGGTGGTCAAGAACCACGGGCTCATTTTCGCGACCCAACACATAGAGAACCTCCTCCCGCTTGGCGATGCTGGCAACCGCCTGGTTGATGATCCCCAGTTCATCCAGAGCGGCTGCGGCGGCATGAAGTTGCCCCACGCCGCCGTCAATCAGCACCAGGTCCGGAAAGGGTTTCTTCTCCTCCTGCAAGCGCCGGTAGCGGCGCCCCACCACTTCTTTCATGCTGGCAAAATCGTCGTTCTGGGGGACGCTCTTGATGATGAATTTCCGGTAATCGGATTTCTTCAACCGCCCGGCTTCCCAGACCACCATGGAGGCGACGATGTCGGTGCCCTGGATGTGGGAAACGTCGAAGGCTTCGATGCGGTTGGGAGGCTTGGCAAGGTCGAGCGCTTCGCTCAGGCTGTCCAGCACTTCGCGTGCGAGGGGTTTGAGAATGCGGAAACGCCGTTCGAACGAGTGGCGGGCATTGCGCGCCACGAGTTCCGCCAGTGCCCGCTTGGGCCCTGCTTGCGGAGTAAGAATATGGACCGCCCGCCCGCGCTTCTGGGAGAGCACCTCCTCCAGCGGCTCGCGATCGTCAAAGTCCACGGGCGCATGAATCTCCCCGGGGAGGTATTGCTGGTCCAGGTAAATCTGCTTGAGCAACGAGGAGAAGAATTCGCGCGCGTTGAATTCTTCCAGGTCCTCCCAGAAGAACTCGCGCCGGTCCAGCACCCGCCCGCCGCGCAGGTGAAAAAGGTTGACGGCCACCATGGGGCCTTCCTGATGGAATCCCAGAATGTCGGCTTCCTCTCCGGAATTTGCCGCCATCTTCTGCCGCTCGCGAAGCTCCTCCAAGGTGCGAATCTGGTCGCGATAACGGGCCGCGTCCTCAAACTCCAGCTGGTTGGAAGATTCCGCCATGCGGCCATGCAAGCTGCGCACCAGGTCGCTTTCCCGCCCTTCCAGCAGCAGTTTGGCGTCGCGCGCGGCCTCCTGGTAGCGCTCCGGCGTGGTCAAGCTTTCAACACATGGCCCCAGGCAACGCTTGATGTAAAACTGCAGGCAGGGGCGCGGATGGTAACGCGTCAAGTCCACGTAGCACGAAGGAACGCGAAAATGCCGGTGAATGAAGTCCACGATGCGGTAGGCGAGATTGGCGGGAAAGTACGGGCCGAAATACAGCGACCCGTCTTTCTTTACGCGGCGCGTCACATAAACCCGCGGGAAGCGTTCATAAGCAGTGAACTTGATGTAGGGGTACGACTTGTCATCGCGCAGCAGAATGTTATAGCGGGGTTTGAACTGCTTGATCAGGTTGTTCTCAAGCGCCATCGCCTCGTGTTCGTTGTCCACCAGGATGGTCTCAAGGTCGTGCGCGGCTTCCAGCATGAGGTCGCGCTTCTCATCTGGCGAGCGCGACTCCTGAAAATACGAGCGCACCCGCGCCCGCAGCGATTTCGCCTTCCCCACATAGATGGGCTTGCCGCTCTCGTCCTTGAAGACGTAGACGCCCGGCTGGGCGGGCAGCGCTTCGGCTTTTTCGTGAAGGTTCGCGTTCACTCGTTCCTCAACCGTTCACTATCATATTGGAATCATCCCGCTCATCACGACCCATCGCCCGATAGGGGACAGGCTGTAACGTTGACACCTTCCGCCCGGCCGGAGGAAAATGTGAGGGATGCCAAGGCGTCTTAAGGCCGCATGGTTCGTGGTGCTGGTCATGGTGGTGGCGGCGCCGATCATCCGCGCGCAGGTGCCGGAGAAGCCTCCTTCGTCAACCATCGATCCCGACTGGGGTTACGTCAGCCCCGGCCCCGCCAAGTGCGTCGAGATTGGGAATGTCTATCTCCACAAGGGAGCGCTGGAGGGAGCGCTCAGTCGATTCGAGGAAGCGGTGAAGGACGACCCTCATTACGCGCCGGCCTATCTGGGGCTGGGCAGGGTTTATGATCGAATGAAGCAGAAACAGAAAGCGCTGGACGCCTACGAGCGGTACCTCGATGAACTCCCTTCCGCCAAGCAAGCTAACGATGCCCGTGACGCCCAAAGAGCCATTGCGCGCCTGCGCAGCCAACTGGGCCTCAACCCGAAGGGCAGTGACAAGGGGCCGTAAAGGCCAGTCCGAAGTCCGAAGTCCGGGGTCCGCATCACGAAGGAAACATCCCCGAATCCCTAATCCTCAGCTTCCCGCCGCTACTGCCCCCCACAGGACTCGGTTCATTTGGCGGTGACAGAACCTCTCCTTCCGCGTATCGCTTTAGGATACGTTCGACCCGCGTGACGTCATCTTCGCGTACGAGCAAGTGAATGTGCCCCACCAAGGGATCTGCCGCGGTATCACCGGAAAGCATGCAAGGGATTCCATGCGCCTCCAGAATGCCGCGCACCACTTCATACCCCATCGCGGAATGCAGGGCGGTAATGCGTACGGAAACCAGATTGACGTCCTTTTCATGGGTGAGATCAGAGTGGGGAGGCGAGGCGGGCGGGGAACCGGCCAGCAAGAACGCGCCACAGTCTTCGCACTGAGCCGTGCCTTGCAGATATTCGATTAAGCATTCAGCGCAATACGGCATGGGGAAACCTCGGCCCGCTGACACACATGCCAATTACGAATCGTCTGCGTCTTCTCCCGGTTTCCTAACCCTCACCGTCAACTTCCCGTTGTTACTTGCCCTCAGCGACATCAGGGTCTTCCAGAGGGGGGGGGACTTCAGTGTCGAGGAATTCCTTCAAGACACGCTCGGCATGTGCAAGGTCCGCTTCCCGCACGAGCAAGTGCACTTCCGCCACCGGGAACGGGTCCGCCAGGCCCTCGCCCGAACTGGTGCTGGGAATTCCCTGGGTTTGAAGAATGTTGCCGGCGAGTTCGGCGTCCATGGGTGCGGTGGAGCCGCTGAAAATGCGTGCCGGAACCAGCTTCACATCTTTCTCCTCGGTCAGATCGACGCGCGGAGGCGCCTCGGGCGGGGAACCAGGCAGCAAGTCGGCGCCGCAGTCTTCGCACTGGGCAGTGCCCTCAACATATTCAATTAAGCAATTGGCGCAATACGGCATGGCGAAACCTCCGTCTTCCACCCCTCAGTATAGACCTTTCGAAAAACTTCAAGCGCTATAATTCCTCGCGAATTGTGTGGCGTTCCTTTCAAAACCGAGGTTAAATGGCGGCAGCTTGAGACCTCACCGGCAAGGAGGCATTTATGAAGTGGCTTCCCAATTTTCTGGTCATTGTGGCGGCGCTTGGACTTCTGCTGGGGCTGGGAATTCGTCTGGTCAAAGGCGGGTTCCTGGGCGATCCGGTTTTCTTCTGGAGGGGCGCACTGGCGCTGCTGGCCGTTTCCATCGCCATCATTTTGATCCAGATTCGTGATAAGTAGCGTAGGGCGGCGGAGCCGCAAGAAAATTGTAGCGCTGACCTTGAGGTCAGCACGTGCCGACCTCAAGGTCGGCGCTACTTGCACGTGAACCTCATCACCTCCGCCTGAAGATCACCGCCGCGCCTCCGCCGGGGGCCAGGTGAAGGGCGAGCGTATCTCCCGCCTTCACATTCTTGCTGCTGACTGCCACGTGGGTGGGGACCTTATCCGCATCCGCGCCATCGGCGAAAATCTGCGCTTCGAACACGCCCTGCCCCAGGAAGCTGAGGGGGATTTCCAGGTCGCGTGCGTCCCAGTTGGTCATGGCTCCCAGGAACCACTCATCGCCCTGGCGGCGGGCGATGGTGATGTACTGGGCGGGCTCGCCGTTCACCACCCGGGTTTCATCCCAGACGGTAGGGACCTTATCGATGAACTCCATTTCCGGCAGGTGGTCATAGATTTCCGGATAGTCGGACACCATGGAAAGGGGGCTTTCATAGACTACATACATGGCCAACTGATGGGCGCGGGTTCCCTGGCACATCGGATTCACTTCCCGGGCCTGGAATTGCTCGCGCGTCGCGTTGTTGAAGCAGCCCGGCGTGTAATCCATGGGTCCGGCGAGCATGCGCGTGAAGGGAATGGTGACGTCGTGGACGGGCGTCTCGCGGGCGCCGGCCTTGTTGTATTCCAAACCCATCACCCCTTCCCGGGTCAGGAGATTGGGATAGGTGCGGCGCAGGCCGGTGGGCTTGAAGGCGCCGTGAAAATCCACCACCAGGTGGCGCTCCGCGGCCTTCTGGACCAGGCGCTCGTAAAAGTTCACCATCTCCTGATCGTCCCGTTCCATGAAATCCACTTTGACGCCGGCGGCGCCCCACTTCGCGTACGTGTCGAGCGCCTGATCCATCTGTTTGTCAAGGGCGCCCCAGTACATCCACAGCAGCACCTTCACTCCCTTCACTTTTCCGTAAGCGATGATCTCCGGAATATTCACCTCGGGAACCCACGTTAAAATGCTGATGGGATGTTTGTAGCCTTGCGTAGGGTACCATCCCGCATCCACCAGCATGTATTCCAGGTGATGATCGGCGGCGAAATCAATGTAGTGCTCCATGGTGGCGGTGTTCATCCCCGGCTGGAAGCTGACATTCACATCGTAATCGCCCGACCACCAGTCCCACGCCGCCTTGCCGGGGGTAATCCAGGAAGTGTCGGCAATCGCCGAGGGTGGGCTGAGGTCGAGGATGAGATAGTTCGATTCAATCAACCCGCCGGGGCGGTCGCTGAGCAGGAGCACGCGCCAGGGCAGAGCCTTGGGTGTGGAACCGGTCACCACCTCGTCCATGCGTTCGGGGCCGGGCGAGAGTTTGCTGACCAGGGCATGATCAAACCCTGCAACGCCGCCCACATACATGCCGGCGTAATCGGTAAGGTCGGCTTCCAGCAACCCCACCCATGGACCGCCGGGAAGGTGCGCCAGCAGCGGCAGGTTGATAATGGAAGCAGGCTTTATCTGGTCGAGCGGGGTGGGGAGGTACTCGCCCTCATTGGCCGTGTTGAAGCGGTGCATGTTCAGGGCAAAAGTGGACGCGTCCTGGGCGAAATAGAACCCCGTGTTTTCCGCCATCAGATGGGAATTTTCCAGCGCGCTTTGCTGGGGCAGGAAATACCGGAAGGCGGCGCCTTCGTTGTAGGCGCGAAAAATCACGTCCACCTGGCGGCCGGGTGCGGATTTCTCCCGCAACGAAACCCGGAGCTGGTTGTAGTGGTCGGGAACTTCGCGCAACATGCCGAAGCGGTTCGTCCACACGGCGTCGTGGGAATGACGGTCCGTGCCGGTAATCTCCAGGTCATGGTCGAGCGCCGGAGCGCCGGCAAAGTCGAGGCCGAGGGGAGAGTCGGCGAGCACCGCCGCGCCGCCGTAGTCAACCCGGTAGTAGGCGCGCACGCCGGGCAGATAGGGCGACGAAAGGGATTGGAGCGCGAAGGAGATCACCACCTTGCCATCGGGTGAGGCGACGGTCAATTCATCCGCGGCGCGGGCGGGGAGAGCCTGGATCCAACTGAGAAGCAGAGCGGCAGCCCCGAGGGCAAGTGGCGTGCATCGATGGAACATGGATTTTCTCTCCTCAAAATACGCTTACCGACTCGCGAAAAGGACCCTGAAACACCTCAAAATTGGCGCCTGGCAAGTCGCATAACTACATTTATTTTCATACACATTCCCGGGTCGAGGCGATAAGTAGCTTATTTTTCTATAATATTCCAGGTTCCGAGCGAATTTGACTTAGATCAAGATTTTTACCGGTTTATTTTCAATATGATAACATTTTGCGCCGGGAAAATATGGGTCCCCTTTTTTTGCCATCGTCCCCCGTGTTGTTTTATAACCCATGTACTTTCAGCGCTTTGTAGATGGGCTAGATTTATAGCGTAGTATTGAAATCTTCACTAACTTGCTTTGTTTTCAGCAACATTCCAGGTTGACAGGATCCTTCTTTATGCAAATTCCCTGCGCCTCCGGGCTCCTTCATTAACTCCTTTATTTTAAAATAGATGGCGATAGCCTCGAAAGTGCGCCATTTTGTCTGTAATTCGCTAACCTATTTTGTTTTCTATAACATTCCAGGTTAGCGAAGCGCCTTTCCGAGAGGCAAATCCTGGCCCCAGGGGCGTTGCATTTTCAACGCCTGTTGATGACCCGCCGCGCCTCGCCAAAGTCGCCATCGTATGCCCTCCGCATAAGCCTCGTGTTGGGGTGGGGGGGCGCGATTTCGGCCGCCAGGAGCGCGCTGGGATCAGGCCTCGGGACGGTGGCGGGGGGCCACGATCCGGTTCGCGGCGCTTTGCGCCCGGCACGGCCCAAACCGGACGTCCTACTCTCCGCCGGACCCCATTGGACCCGCCGCACCATCCCTCCAGGCTGGCATGGGTAGCCAACTTGGTCACTGTTTATGCAACCGGAGGCTTTTCTAAGGTGCCTTCCGCTACCTACTTTAGGCTAGCAGATAGGCAAGGTATGGGTCAAGGGAAAATCAGCAAATTTCCTGCCGGCAGGATAAGATTTTACAATTCCCGCCCCTGGGAAATGGATCGCGAGGCTCGCCGTGGAGGCAGCAAAACGTCAGTATCGCCAGCGACGCCGGACACCCGGCTTCACTTGTCAACCCCGGAGATATCCAAGACGCGCGTTGAAGCTATCATCCCACGGCCCTCTTCGAGGACCTTCTATTCGAGATGCAGGACCAGGACACTCTCTGAGGGAACCATAACCCGGACGGCATTCTGCACCACCGCAATTCCCCGCGAGGCATGAATATCAGTAGCCCGATGATACTGCTCGGGAATTCTGATGCTGGCGGTCTGATCTTCTGTCGTATCGTTAAAGACAATAAGAAGGCTGCGCCCGTGACCCTCCACGAGGCGAGGCCGCACCTTGTCCGCGCTGACCGGAGGTTTTGCAACGCCGGAAACGATGGCACGTACCAATTCGATGCCGGCGTCGTCTCCGGCGGCGATGCTCGCACCCAGGTTGGTGCCGATGTAATAGACTTGCCCCTTTCCGAGTTTTTTCCTCGCTCCCACGGTAATACTCTGGTACCTGGCGATGGGCGTGGCGGCGGTTACCTCAATGGGCGTCAGGTAGGTGTGCCCCTTCACGCGCAGGGGTTTCGGCTGGGAGAACTCGATTTCAGGGTCAAAATAAATGCGTTCGGAGGCGGCGAGGTGGGGCGGCGGCGCCATGGGCCGCGATTCAATTCCCGCCGCCCGGTCGCGCACATTCAGCACTTCCCGCTGGAGGTAATAGCCTTCCTTTTCCCGATAGCCAAAGGCCTCGGCGAGGCCGTAGGGAGGAACGATGGGATTGTAGAAGAAGCGCTCGTCAAACTGGCCGAAGGAGGTTTCGAGAATCAGCGTGCCGCCACCTTCGACATAACCGCGCAACGCCTCGCAGGTTTCCTTCTTCCCCATCAAGTGCCAGGGCGCGACAATCACTTTATAGGCAGCCTGGGAGAGACTCGAGGGCTCGATGAAATCCACCCAGTGGTCGCAGTTCCAAAGCGCTTTGTAGTAGCCGCGGAATGATTCCGTGGAAGCATCTTCGTTCCCGCTCATGGCGAAAGTCAGCAGCGAGTTGTCCTGATCGAAAAGGATGGCAACTTGGGGCCTGGGTTTATATCCCTCAATGATGTCCCAGTGAGCCTGGATCAGCCGATGATCCTCGGCCGCCTCCAGGACGCGCTCTGTCGGCGAGCCGTCGCGGGCCACCAGCCCAAACCCTGTCGCTTCGGTTCCGGTAGCCTCCGAGTGATATGTCCAGTAAACGATTCCTTTGGCGCCGCACGCCGCCGCCATCCAGTTCCACAGCCGGATGTCTTGCGGCCGCATGTGGGGGCTTTGCATCAACCCATTGCTTCCGTGCCCGCCCTGAAGTTCCGTCATCCAAAACGGCTTATTACCGGCATTCGAACGCGTAATCTCAAGCCTGGAAGCCCCCAGATATGCCGGCATCGTTGGCATCGACTGCCAGCGGGGAAAGTTTGACACCCCCCAGGTTTCCACCACTTCCGCCAGCCGCCAGGTGTTGATGCCGGCGAGCGCCATGGGATCGACGACCACCTGCCACCCGGCGTGGCTTTCGAGCACGTGATGGGAATCCACCGCCCGCACGTTATCCACGCGAAACCGCATCTCATCGGTGCTGCGGTCAATGATGAACCGGCGCCAATCAACCCAATCGGCATAGGTTCCCGGGCGGCGGGGCGGATCGATCAGCTTCCAGTCGGAGTATTCCCGCACCCAAGCCTCATTGAGCCGGTCCAGGCTGCGGTAACGGCGCTCGAGCCAAAGCTGGAATTCGGCGACGGTTCGGGGGCAATAGCAAAACAGGCGCTCCTCCGTCATAACCGTATAGCGATGATCCTCCCCTGATGGCTCCATGTGCGGTTCGTTCCAGCAATCGTAGGCGTACATCGAGGGATGCTTCGCCACCGTTTTGGCCATTTCCTGGATGAATTTTGCAGCGGCCTGGCGCACCGGTTCCCAATCGAGACAAAGCCCCGGCCAGCCGCCGCTGACATTGCCACTGCTGCCGGCCAATCGAACGGACTGGTCTTTCGAGTCGACGTAGCGCGTCTCGGGATGAGCCGCCTCCAGCCAATAAGGCGCGTACTCCGTGTTCACCCCATTCAAAACTCGCAGCCCCAATTCGTCGCAATAACCCATCACTTCCTCAAGCTCTTCAAAGTTAAACCGTTCAGGCTCGCGGCTGTGGTAAACCCATGAGCTGAAGATGCGGATGGTGTTGAATTTGTACTCCTGCGCCAGCGTCTTCAACATTGCCCGCCGCATGGAGGCGGGAGGGTTGGGAGGACGATAGAAGGCCGTGCCGTACACGAATGACGGTGCGGCAAGAGCGCCTTCGTCTCGCGGGGAAGGTGGTGAAGAAACTCCCGGTCCGGCGAAGATGAGCAGTCCGCCCCAGGAAGCACTGATGCCTCCAGCCGCTGTATAGAGAAACTCTCGACGCGAGGATGCCATGGTTATTCCCTCTAACGGGTCAATCGCAAGATTGGTAAGTGGAATTCAAGATGGAAATGTGGCCTTTGACCCGGTGCATTCATGTTGGTACTGCCCGCCGCCCCCAAAGGGGCAAGAAAAGTGAGTTCAAATTTAAAGGGGACTCGCTGCCGGGCGGGCGGTTAGCTTCTGGTAAGCTTCTTCAAAAACCTTGAGCGCCGCGTCGTCAAACAGCACGAAGTAGATCTTTTCCAGGCCGGTGCGCACCTTGATGTGCTCGAGCACGGTGTTCAGCATAATCGGCGCACATTCCTCGAGGGGAAAGCCCGCCGCGCCCGTGCCGAGGGCGGGAAAGGCCATGCTCCGAATCCCTTTCCCCTCGGCGCACAGCAAGCTCGAGCGGATGGCGCGCTCGAGGGATTCCACCGTAGCTTTTCCCCCGGGCCGCAGGGTGGCGGCATGAATGACGAAAAATGCTTTTAGATTAACGCCGCTGGTGGCCACCGCTTCGCCCAGGCGGATGGGCGCCAGGCGTTCACACTCCTCTTGAATGCGTTCCCCCGCCCTGCGGCGAATGGCCGCCGCCACGCCTGCTTCCATCGTAAGGTCAGTATTCGCGGCGTTGACAATTGCATCCACCGCCATCTCCGTGATATCGCCTTGTACAAATAGAATCCTGGTGGGCATGGTCCCTGCTCCCGGGGCTTCGGACAACGGGGTAAGCATAGCCCCCGGCGGCAGGTTTGGAAAGAGGCAACTACGGGTCATTCTTACTTGGCGAGCTTGCGCGGATGCTCTGACTGAAAACTGATGACTGAAAACTGACAACTCGCTCTTAATACCTCGGCACCTTGGGGTCGATCTCCCTCGACCATTGATCGATGCCGCCGCTCATGCTGAGCGCGTTCAGGCCCTGCCGCTTCAGCCAGGACGCGGCGTTGAAGCTGCGCATTCCCGAATGGCAGTAAACCACCACGGGCTGGTCTTGGGGAATCTCCGCGACCTTCTGCGGAATCTCGCGCATGGGAATCAGCGTGGCGCCCTCGATGTGGGCGGTCTGATACTCCCACGGCTCGCGGCAATCGAGCAGCAGAAATTTATCACCCTTCTGCATCATCTCGTGCACTTGCGAGGGCTCAATGATGAGTTCGTCCATTTTGCGTGACCTCCGTGTCTCGGTGCCTCAGTGTTCAATTTCCTTTTGGGTAGCGCGGCCGCTCCCGGAATTACCTTCGCGCCGCCGCCTCACGGCATTTTGCCACAAAACGCACAAATAGTTCGCGCTGCTCGGTGGAGTCGCTCACCATTTCTTCCGGGTGCCACTGCACCGCCATGAGGAAGGGATACTCCCCGGCGGCTTCCACGGCTTCCACAAAACCATCTTCCGAATGCGCCGTCACTTTCAGCCCGCGCCCCAGCCGCTTGATCGCCTGATGATGCAGGCTGTTCACGCGACAAGCTCCGTGCACGATTGCGCCGAGGCGCGATTCCGCATCCGTCACCAGCACGGAATGGGTGGGTTCCTGCCGCGACTTTCCGGCGTCCGTCTGCCGGTGCTCGACATCCGGGGTGGCGTCCTGCTTCATGTCCTGGTAGAGGGAGCCGCCGAATTTGACGTTGATCATCTGCACCCCGCGGCAGATGCCGAGAATCGGAGAGCGGCGCGTCAGGGCGCCATCCAGCAGGGAGAACTCAAATTCATCGCGCGGCCGGTGGTCATGAACGTTGTCATGTTGCTTCACTTCGCCGTAAAAGCCGGGGTCCACATCTTCTCCGCCGGCGAATAAAATTCCGTCGTAATCCCTGGCGCGCACGCGGGCCGCGTCTGCGGCCGATACCAGTTCGATTTCGCCTTCCTCCACGCCCGCCACACGAAGGGCCTGGAAATAGGGCGACGCCGCGCCTCGGGCCTTCTCCTTTTCAGAAACAGAAACGGCAATGCGCATTTGCAAAACCCCTCGCCCCCAATCCGTTTGGCCGGCGGAGCTCCTCTTACAAATGATAACGGACAAGCGGTAATTTGACTCTGAAATTTCGCGCGCTGGAGTGATTGTGACCCTTTGTCAATTGACAGGCGAAGGCGCAGTGCTATGATGTGCGCGAGTATTTTCCGCTTCAGTTGTGCAGCGGACATCATCCTCGCCAAGAGCCCTGACCGTCCGCCGCTTCCCCGGATCGGCCTAGGGGATTTTATTCCGGCGGCCAGAGTTCCGATGTGCGATGTGGAGGCGTGATATGCGCAAGCAAGTCCTTGCCCTGAGCTGTTCAGCAATATTTTCCTGCGCCCTATTTTGCAGCGGTCAAACTCTACGTTCAACGGTAAGAGTCCCGGCGTCGTCGGTGCGGGGCCGCATCACGATCGACGAAGTTGTGGGGCGCGAACCGCAAACCAACCCGATCCCCAAGCTCAAAATCTATCTGTTTCGGGCTGATGACACCAAGGCTCTGGTGGAATTGCAGGAGGCTTGCCGTCGCGGCATGAAAGATCCCGGCGCCAACCTTATGCGGGCTTATGATACGTGTTCGCAGAACCTGCGGCGAGTTGTGGAAATGGTTCCAACGCTGCCGGCCGTGGCCACCACCGAGACCGATCGCGATGGGGGGTATGAGTTTGCGGAAGTTCCGGCGCTGGGCCGCTACTATGTGGTGGGTGTCAAGCCGGTGGAAGGCGCGGAACCGCTGGCGATGGTGGGCTTCACCAATAAAATGCAAGCGGGCGGACGCGTCACCCTGAACCTTTCGGCCAACGATCCGTGGACGAGGGCCACGACACCCAGGTAATAACGAACGCGCCGTGACCGCTGCCGGCCGGGCCCCTCTACACTTCTCCCCTCGATCGCCGCCCTCCACCTGAATCCGCCGCGGCCAAAGGCGGGACGGGCGGAATCAGGCCGCGACCTTCATCGGGTGCTTCGTATGGGCGAGCGCCGCCTCGCGCTCATACGCCTTGATGGCGTAGTAGATCGCGTTGTCGAAAAAGTGTCCAATCAGACGACGGAGTTCCCTTTCCTGATGCAACTCGACAGCGGAATCCACCAGGCCGGTGGTGCGAAGGTAGGCGTAAAGGTGATTCTTCGTGGAGATGAGGGCAAAAACCAGTTCCTCCAAGGGAACGCCCTCCGCATACCGGCGGACCGCCAGGTCCGCGTAATGCGCCGCGATCGATTCCTCTCCCCTTTGGCTCACCCAATGGCCGAGATTCCGATAGACAGAATAGGTCCGATAATGCAGTTCGTCAGAGCTCAGATGATGGTAATGCGGGGTCCGTGGATTGCCTTGCAGATCCTTGATAAGTCCCTGGGTCAAGTCTTCCGCATGGTCTTCGATCATTTGCACCAGGCGAATGGTAAGCATAGCGCACCTCCCGGTTAACCTGCTTCGAGCTGGGTGTGAAGACAGGCTTGATCATCTCTGCAGCCCTCCCATGGGCTGTGGCTCGCGAGGTTCGGGCGCAATCGTTAATTGCAGAGTAGTCCTCGAAAGTGCGATAGTCAAGCGCTGGACCTTGGGAGGCTTCCGTGCAGGTATCCATTCACCTGGCCATTTCCTGGCTGATCGGCCACCGCTTGCCGGAGCGCCGTGACCGCCGCCTGGTGACCTGGGCGGGCGTGCTCCCGGATTTGGACGCGTTGTCTTTGCTGGGGGGCGCGGGCACCTACAGTGAGTATCACCATGTGGTGACCCACGGGGTGGTGGCGGCGGTGGTGGTGACCGCGGCCTGCACCGCCCTGGCACGCCAGCGGGCGAGAGTACTGCTGCTGTCGTTTCTGGCCTTTCATGTCCATCTGGTCTGCGACTTGTTGGGGAGCGGCCGCGACTGGCCCATCGTTTATTTCTACCCCTTCAGCCGCCATGAGTTTTACACGCCTTACGGATGGCCGCTGGCCTCCCCCCAGAACGCAGTGGTGTGGCTGGCGGCGGTGGCGCTCACCATTTACGTCGGAATCACGCGCGGCAGGACTTTTGCGGAAGCCTTTATGCCGGCGCGCGCGGATGCCGCCGTGGTCAAAGCCCTCCGCGATATTTACGCGCGATTCAGCCCGCGCAAGGCAGCTCGAGCGGGGCCGTAAATTTGAACCTGTGCGGGCAACCTAAATCATGAGCAGTTTTTTCGGGGAAAACAGGAAACGTCGTGTCCCCGGTTTCCATCTTAGAAAAACACGGCGGGAGAAACGTGGAATCGTTTGCTCAATTTATCGATCTGGGTTTTGTTGAGGTCACGTTTCTTGTGCAACACCTCTGATACGATGCTCTCCGAGCCAAAGATGGGGGCCAGATCCTTTTGCCGGAGGTCATTAGCCTCCATCAGCGTGCGAAGGACTTCCAGGGGCGAAGCATCAGGAATGGAATGATGTTCTTCTTCGTATGCTTGAATCAGAGTCATCAAAACTTCGGCATACCTTTCTTCTTCGCGCGTGGGATTATCTTTGCTTGCCAGCTCGTCGAGGACCGACAGGTATACCTCATGCTGGCGCTCGGACGTAATGGGGGTTGGCGAGCTGATTTCGAGTGTGTATCTTTCGGGTATGGCAATCATGATTTTTGCCACTCCTTCTCGTCGTACTCGGCGTGACTCAGGATTCGCCGGATATAGACCATTCTCCATCGGTATTTGATCGTCGCAATCAGCCTGCGCTTGTTGTGGCTTATGTCGAACACCACAAAGCGCCCGACGATGTCGGAATTTTTCCAACTGTTCCGAACGTCAGCAAAGCTTCCCCAATCCGCATCCTTCGTTATCTTGTACCATGCGTTTAGGGAGGCACCCCATTCGCTGCGCTTGGTGGTCGCTTCTCTAATCGCCTTTCGACTGACGATCCGCATGAAGAATCTTCTCATTTTGCGAAGTCAGTGTCAAGCGGAGAATGCGGTCCCCTATCCATGGAAACGCTGAAGTACGGTTCATAAAGGAAAGGCGGGTTGATCGCGGCGCGCGGCCGGTCAATCAATGGCTTCGGGCAGCAGTTCGATGTTCTTCTCGCCGGCCGCTTTGCGCTCGGCGTATTTCTTGATCCAGGCTTCCCAACTACGCCCATCCGCCATGTCCCGGCCCGTAAATGCAATCTGCTCCACATCGGCGTATTTCAGGGTCATCTTGCGGCCGGGCCGGGTCATGATGCGCAGGGTGGACGCGGCCGGATCGGCCTTCTTCTCGCGATCGAAGATGTAGCCCTCAATGCGTTCGCCGCTTCCCAGGGTGACCGTGACATCGCCGCGGTAATCGAAGGCCTGCTCGATGCCCTCAGCCAATTTCCCGCCGGCGGCCACCTGACTGCCTTTCAGGGTGGGGCGCGGGGCGATGGCATCGATTTGCACGAGGGATGGTTTGGGCTTTTCCGCCGCCACCTCGAGGGCAGCTTCGGAATCGCGATACCCGGAGAACACCATGGCGCGCACGGCCGCAAAGATACCTTTCAAGGAAAAAGTATAGTCAACCGCGGAGGCCTCGTAACCGGAGTGCAGCATGCAATTGGCGCATTTGGGATTGCCTGATTCGTAGCCGTAATTCGACCATTCCGTGGCTTCAATCAGCTCCCGGAACGAGTCGGCATAGCCATCCTGGAGCAGGTAGCAGGGCTTCTGCCAGCCGAAGATGCTATAGGCGGGCATCCCCCAGGGTGTGCATTGCAGGTTGCGCTTTCCCATCAGGAATTCGAGGAACAGCGGTGACATGTTGAATCGCCAGCGCGGGTCCCGGTTGGAGAGAATCTTGCGGAACATCGATTGATTCAAATCGCGCCCGGTGAAGTGCTGCTGGTCCGGCGCCTTGTCGTAGGAGTAGCCGGGCGAAATCATCATGCCCTCCACTCCCGCGTCCATCATCTGGGTGAAGAAGGCGCGGACCGATTGGCTATTGACCCCGTCGAAGACGGTGGTGTTGGTGGTCACGCGGAAGCCGCGCTGAACGGCCTCCCGAATTGCCTCGAGCGCGATCTCGTAACCGCCCTCCTTGCAAACGGAAAGATCGTGGTGCTCCTTCTCGCCATCCATGTGGACGGAAAACGTCAGATACTTGCTGGGCTTGAAAAGGTGCAGTTTTTCCTTCAGCAGCAGAGCGTTGGTGCACAGGTAGACGTACTTTTTGCGAGCCACCAACCCGGCGGCGATCTCGTCAATGCGCGGGTGCATCAGCGGTTCCCCGCCCGGTATAGCCACCGTGGGCACGCCGCATTCGTCCACGGCGCGGAAGCATTCCTCGGGGGTCAGTTCGCGCTTGAGGATGTGGCCGGGATACTGGATTTTCCCGCAGCCCGCGCACGCCAGATTGCAGCGATAGAGCGGCTCCAGCATCAGCACCAGCGGATAGCGCTTGCGGCCCTTCAGCTTTTGCTTCAGGACGTAGGTGGCGACCGTCCACATCTGTGACACAGGGACTGGCATATCCCCTATAATACAGGAGGAAAGGACAAAAAAGCGAATAACTTTCGCGTTTGCCACACACCATGACCGTCACCGCCCACCGCCGGACGCCCCTCCAGGCGCGCAGCAACAAAACCGTGGAAGAGATTCTGGACGCCGCCGCCTTCCTCCTCCGCACCGTCCCCTTCGAAGAGATCACCACCAGCCGCCTGGCTGAGCAGGCGGGGATTTCGGTGGGGGCGCTGTACCGTTTCTATTCGGACAAGCAGGAAATATTCGACGCCATTGCGGTGCGGGAGCTGGACGGCTTCCGGACCCTGATCGAGCAGGTCTTTACGGCGCGGCAGTTGATCTTCTCCCCGCGCAAAGTGCTGGGACGCGTGCTCGACGCCTACATCGATTTTCTGGAGAGCCGGCCCCACTTCCGCATCCTGGCTCTGGGCAATCACATCAGCGACCGGACGCGCGAGAACCAGTCGGACCCGCAGACCGGCCCCGGCGGGATTTTGGGCGATCTGCTGGTTAAAAAATATGGATGGAGGCCGGGAAAGAAAATGCAGTTGCGCATCCGCATCGCGGCGGAAGCGGGCGACCGGGTGATTGCCTTTGCCTACCGGCAGGAATCGCTGGAAGCGCGCCGGGCCGTGCTGGATGAACTGAAGGAGATGCTGACGCGCTACCTGCTGCCGTAATGCCGGGCAAACATGCGTAGGGGCGCCCCTCGTGGGTGCCTGGTTGCCGGCATGGCCGGCAGGTTGGGCAGGCACGAGGCCTGCCCCTACCCCTCGCCGAACGTAGTCATGATTCGTATTCATTGCACGTAAAGAGCCGCGGACCATAAAAACGGAGGTCCGCGCTACCCCTTTTGAAGCTCGGGCGCGCCGGGTGTGCTACTTTCCCAGCAGATCCCGAAGCCCTGCCTCATCAAGGATTTTCACTCCCAAGGCGCGCGCTTTTTCCAGCTTGGAGCCGGGGTCGGCGCCCGCCACCACGTAATCGGTCTTCTTGCTCACCGAACCCACCACCCGCCCACCACTGTCTTCGATCATCCGCTTGGCCTGATCGCGTGAATAGGTGGGAAGCGTGCCGGTGAGCACAAACTGCTTTCCGGTAAGCTTTCCCTCCGGTTTGCGCGCCTGCTCCTGCGTAAATTGCAAACCTGCGTCCCGTAGTTTCTCGATCACCTCGCGGTTGCGCGGTTCGTGAAAAAATTCCTGGATGGCTTCCGCCACGCGCGGCCCCACTTCCTCGGCTTCAACCAGTTCCTCGGCGGTGGCGTTCGCCAGTTTATCGAGCGAGCCAAAGTGGTTGGCCAGCAACTGCCCGGTGCGTTCACCCACAAAGCGAATGCCCAGGGCAAATATCACGCGCGCCAGGTCCGCCTGTTTGCTGCGATCGAATTCACCCAAAAGGTTTTGTGCGGATTTGTCGCCCATGCGTTCGAGATTGGCAAGCTGCTCCTGCGTCAATTTGTAGAGATCCGCCACGTCGCGCACCAGTCCCTTGTCCACGAGTTGGTCCACCAGCGCCTCACCCAGTCCATCGATATTCATAGCGCGCCGCCCGGCAAAGTAGAGCAGCGATTCCTTGAGTTTGGCGGGGCAAGCCGAATTGACGCAGCGGTAAGCCACCTCGCCTTCGGCGCGGCGGACTTCCTCGCCGCACACCGGGCACTTGAGGGGCATCTCAAAGGCGCGCCCGTTCTCCGCCGGCTTCACCACCTTGACGACTTGCGGAATCACTTCCCCGGCGCGCTGAATCAGCACCGTGTCGCCAATCTTCACCCCCAGGCGCTCGATCTCGTCCATGTTGTGCAGCGTGGCGTGGCTTACCGTGACCCCGCCCACGTCCACCGGCTCCAGGTCCGCCACCGGGGTCAGCGTGCCGGTTCGGCCCACCTGGGCGCGGATGCCGTTCACGCGCGTGGTGGCCTGGCGCGCCGGATACTTGAAGGCCACCGCCCAGCGCGGCGACTTCGCTGTCGTCCCCAGCTCCAGCCACAGGCGGGTATTATTCACTTTAATAACAATTCCGTCAATATCATAATCCAGGCTGTCACGCTTGTTTTCCCACTCCCGGATGTAAGCCAGCAGATCGTCAAAGGCCGGGCAGCGGCGCCAGTGGGGATTCACCTTGAAGCCCATGCGCGCGAGCGTTTCCAGCGTGTGGGCGTGCTCGCCCGGCATTTCGGCGCCATGAATCTGAAGGTAATAGACGAACATATCAAGTTTGCGCTCCGCCACAATGCGCGGGTCGAGCTGGCGGATGGAGCCGGCCGCGGAGTTGCGCGGATTGGCGAACCGGGGCTCACCCGCCGCTTCGCGCTGGGCGTTGGTCTGCTCAAACGCCTTGCGGGTCATGATGACCTCGCCGCGCACTTCAAATGCCGGCGGATGGCCGATCAGCGCCAGCTTTTTGGGCTCCAGGCGCAAGGGCACGGAGCGAATGGTGCGGATGTTGCCGGTGACGTCTTCGCCCACCATCCCGTCGCCGCGGGTGACGCCGCGCGCGAGTTTCCCATCCTCATAGGTAAGGGCCATGGAAAGGCCGTCCAGCTTCAGTTCCGCCACGTACTCCACCCGGTCAAGGCCCGCGAGTTCGCGCACCCGGCGGTCAAAGTCGCGCAGGTCGTCCACCGAATAGGTGTTGTCAAGGCTCATCATGGGCGCGGAGTGGCGCACCTTGGGGAGTTCGGAGGCGGGCGCGCCTCCCACTCGCTGCGTCGGGGAGTCAGGAGTGACCAGTTCGGGATGCTGGAGTTCGAGTTCCTGCAAACGCTGCATGAGCTTGTCGAACTCGAAGTCGGAAATTTCCGGATCGTCGAGCACGTAGTAGCGGTGCTCGTGATAACGGATCTTGTCGCGCAGCTCGGCGATTTCCTTCTCGATGTTTTTGGCCACGGCTTTTCCTTATCCCCTTACGTTCCTGTCAAACGCCTGCGGCAATTATACCGTGAGTGCCAGGAATGTAGCGCCGCCCTCGACAGCCCTTACCAGTTATGGCTCATTGGGCGTATTTTCCTTCAAAAAAACTGCATTTTCGGTGGACATTTTGTCGTCGTCGCCTGTGTTTTCATGCACATAGTCGGGTCGATCTTCATTTTTAACATCTCTACGCGTCAGCTCCCAATTTCGAACCCTGAAGAGGATGTTGGTAAGCCGCCATAATCGGCGCAGGTTGGCATCCTCCATTCTTTGCATCAGCAGCGATTTATCGTCCTTGGGCGCCATCAATGCGGCGAGGTTTTCCGGTGAGTGCATCTCGTCGAGTTGCTCCTGCATCGCAATGCAGCTCTTCTGGTAGCGATCCATCATGGGCTCGATTTGCCTCCGGGCCTGCCGGCGCGCCGCTTTCCGTTCCCGGCCGGGGGGGAGTTTTTTCAGAGACTTGAGCAGAAGGAAGAATTCCTGCATCTCCGGGGAAGGGTTATCGCCAAAATTTTTCACAAAAGCATCGATTTCGTCTGGGGTGGGGCCGTTGCCACGAGTTCGCAGCGCGGTGTCCAGAGCATCATAACAGTCCACGTTCTTACGAGCCTTAAGCGTCATGGGCTCAGCCGAGGTTTCCAGGAAATCCTCTGCCGACTTGATGCGCTTCAGTGCTACTCCTTTCTGCACGCGTTTGGCCCGCTTCATCCCCCAAAGGGTTTCCCCGATGCACTGCACCAACTCGCTTTCCAGGCCCTCCACCAGATTGTTCTCGAGTGAACTCATGAGATCGGCATATTCTTGCGGGTCTTCCCCCAGGGCGGGGATCGCCCCGTTCTGCGCCTTACAATAGAGTCCGTGGCGCAAATTGGCCGCCGCGGAGTTGGCCTTGCCTTCGGGCGTCACCGGCCCCTGCGTCATCCTCCCATTGGCGCGCTTGGCAGCCAGGTTATCTTCGGTCATTTCTTGTTGGTGGATTAAACTCATAAAAATCTCCTTAAGGCAGTGGGCGGTCGCAGGGGGCTGCGGGGAGTGGCAAGTGGCCCGTCAGCGTTGCGCCTGCTGCCGGTTGTTCTATGGATTGCGCCGACCTTTGAAGAGGTCCGCGGCCTTACAAGCTCGCCAGCGGGTGCTGGCCTCACTATCTAGTATATGGTCGCTAGCTTAGTTGTCAAGTAAAATATTAGCCTACAGCCGATGGGAAAAGGCTTGGGCGGAAGGTCGGGACCACGGGCGGTGGCAAGGGGGAGTAGCGCGGACCCCCCGTTCTTGGGGTCGGCGGCTTTTCACACGCAATCGCCAGAAATCTGACGCCTGCATCGCACGTTGCGTCCACAATTCACGCCAAGAGCCGCAGACCTCAGCGGCGGAGGTCTGCGCTACCGTTGCTTCACGTGGAACTCGATCGATTACGTGTAGCGCCGGCGCCTGTTTTTGGGGCTCCGGGCTGATCACGTGTCCCTCTTTTCTCCCGCACTACCAATTCCCCACGAAGAGCGTTAAGATACCTGTGCGCTGCGGCCAACTGGGAAGGCCGCCGGGGCAGACATTACTGTCGTGCAGCGCCACTTGTCATTTGACGGAGGGCGGCTTGACGGTGGTTCTTCCCATCCGGGCCACGATGCCATCGAAGGTGATCTGCGAGTTCAATTCCTGCCTCTGAAGGAGGAGCCATGGCACTCAGTCGTCTGACCAAGTTTTTCACCGGGCCCTCACCGCACCTGAGTCGCGAAGAAGCGATGAAAGTTTTCAAGCGAGATCAATTCAAGTGTTATTACTGCGGTCTCGACGGGATGCATGATTTTGAAAGCTGGATGATCCTGACCATCGACCACGTCCATCCGCACGCCAAAGGCGGCGCGCGCAGCATGGACAACCTGGTGACGGCCTGCCAGCCCTGCAATCTGCTCAAGGGCAAGCGGGTGTATAAATCTCTCCAGGAAGCCAAAGATTACGTGCTCGCCAAGCGCGAGGAATGGCGGCAGGTATTCGCGGACCAGGTCAAGGCGGCATAGGAAGAGTTGTCAATTATCAGTTGTCAGTCATCAATTTTCAGTTGTCAGTAAGATCGGACCTGCGTCTGGGCTGCGAGGGAGAGCTGTTGACTGCCTGGGCAGCAGTCGTCAGTCCTCAGTTTTCAGTTATCAGTAGAAGCGGCCCCGCCCTTGGATGGTAACTGAATACTGATGACTGAGAATTGAAGGCTGATAACTGAGAACTTTGTTCGCCAGGTTCACCCCTGAAAGCGATTTTTGCGGAGAGATTTGCGATTGGAAGCCGCCGGGCGAATTCCCCCCCACACCCGATTAATTCCCACGCGCCGGACTGAGGCGGGCGCGCTTTCGCCTATCGAATCGCTCCATCCCGCCTGGGAAGCAACGGTGAGCCTGCTTTTCCGCCCATTTGACCGCCGGCGCTGGATCGGCTTAAGCCTGGTGTGCCTGTTCCTGGGCGGAGGCACGTCGACAGCGGCATTTCAGTGGGGGTTCGGGGCGCTACCGGCAGACCTGCATCCTTCCGAACTGCTTGTGCACCTCCGCCTGGTCATGGCCCAGCACGCCAGCCTGATCGTGCTGGCCGTCATCGCCAGTCTGGCTCTGGTATTCGGCCTCACTTATGTGCGCTGCGTGTTACGGTTTGTCCTCATTGATGCCGTCATCCGGCAGGAAGTGGCGGTGGGAGCAGCCTGGAAAGGCCTGAAGTCCTATGGCCGTTCCTACTTCCTCTGGTTTTTTGGGGTGCTGGGGGCTGTCCTGCTGACCGTCACCGGCGCCGCGATTGGTTCGCTTCGCTATCTGGCGGTGCTCAGCGAAGGCGGCCACCCGTGGTGGCTGGCGGCGCTGCTGATCGTAACGGAGCTGGTGGCGGTCGTCCTGATCGGATTGATGATCGCCATCCTCATTACCCTCACCGATGATCTGGTGGCGCCGGTCATGTACGTCGATAAGATTTCGCTTCCCGCCGCATGGCGAACCGTCTGGAAAATAGCGCGCCGAGACCACGGGGAGTTTGTCTTTTACGTGGTCTTGCGCTTTGCGGTGGGAATGGGAATCAGCCTTACCGTCCTCATCGTGCTCTTTCCGCTTCTCATGGGAATATCTTCCGGGGCATTGGTCATCGCCGCGCTGGGCATGCTCGTCCTGCGGGCGGTGGGTTTGGCGTGGGTCTGGAACACCTGGACGATTTCTTTGGCCGCCCTCGCCCTGTGCGCCTTTACGGGCCTGCTGTTCGCGCTGCTGAGCGTGGTGGGAATGCCCGGCCAGGTCTATTTGCAAAATTACGGCGTGCGCTTCATCGCCTCGCGCGTTCCCTCTTTGCAGGCCCTTTGCCGCTCGACGGCCGCCTCGCGCCGCTGGCGCTGAAGGCGGCAAGCTCAGCTTTGCAGGTTCGCAAAGCCTGGGAACGCGGACCTCCGTTGGGCCTTTTCCGTCCACTCCCAAAGTGGCATTGTAAGAACCGCGCCGATTGATCGCCCCGCTAAATTTGCTACCTCTTGCTGGTGACTGGTTTTTCCGCCGACTGCCTTCTGCATACTGCCTACTGCGTACTGCTCACTCTTCCGGCTTTGCATACCGCGGCAGGAGCAGCATCAAAGCCCCCGCCAGGGCCATGGTCAGGGCCAGAAGGGTGAGCAGCGAGGTGTAGGACCCCGTGGAGTCAAACGCCCGGCCCAGAATGACCGGACCCAGAGCGCCCGCGATGGCGTAGAAAGTCCAGGTGATGCCGTACAGAGTGGAGAAGGCGTGCACGCCGAAGTAGCGGGTTAACAGGTAGGGAGTGATGTCCGCCTCGCCGCCCGCTCCCACTCCGATCAGTCCCGCCGCGAGGCAGCCCAGCAGGAGCGTATCCGCCCGGGCGAGCAGCAGAATCCCTCCTGCGGCGATGAGGTAAACCACAAACGCCACGCGCGCTCCGAAAAAGCGGTCCAGCACCCAGCCGACTGCCAGGCGCCCGGCCAGGCTCGAGCCGCCGAGCAGAGAAGCGCTCAGGGCCGCGCCGCCCGGGGTGATGCCGCGGTCGGTCAGCAATGCCGCCAGATGCGTAACCGATCCGTTCATGCTCACCGAACTCACAAACAGAACGGCCACGATGATCCAAAAGGTCGACGAGCGAAGCCCCTGCTGCCAGGTGGGGCCCAAGGGGATCGCCGTGGGCGTATCGGGTTCCACAGACGCGCGCTCGTGAATATAGCGCCAGGTCAAGGGCAGCCCCACCACTAAAGCCAGGCCGCCCAGGGATAGGTAGGCGGCGCGCCAACCCGCCCGGCTGATCACCGTCTGCGCAAAGAGGGGCAAGATCATGGAGCCCAGGCCCGCCCCGGCCATGACCAGGGCGAAAGCCAATCCCAAGCGCCGGTGGAACCAGGTGGAGATGGAGCGCGAATAGGCGAGGTGCGCCGCCCCGTTGCCCACCGTGCCCAGCAGAATGCAGAGGGCATAGAACTGCCACAGATGGGGCCGCAGCAAGCCCAGCGAGGCGATGGCGCACCCGTACACCGCAAGGCAGGGAAGGATGACCCGGCGCGGCCCAAAGCGATCAAGCCATTGGCCGAGCAGGGGTGACCAGATCGCCATCGATAGGGCGGCCAAGCCGAAGCCGCGCGAGATGGCCTCGCGGCCCCAGCCGAATTCTGCGCCCAGGGGCTTCATGAAAACGCTGAAGGTGTAAACAAACAGCGAACCGAAGCCCACCATCACGCCAAAGGACGCCGCCATGACCACGCGCCAGCCGTAATAGCCGCGATCAAACTCGCTCAGCGTGACTGCCGGCTTATCATTTAGGGTTATACCCATGCTTGGCGGTTCGTTTTGCGAATTCGCGATGGGCCTCATCCGACATGGCATGGACGCCCGTCGAGTCAATCCAGCGGTTGTAGAAATTAAACAACGCGCAGACCGTGATGGCGTAATAGAGCGCTTCGTCCGTCCAGCCGGCGCCGTACAAAACCTTCATATCGTCGGCGGTAATTTCCCACGCACGATGATTCACTTTGGCGACAAAGCGCAGAAGGGTTTTGTCTTTTTCGGGGAGGGCGGAATTTCCCAGATCGTCAAGCGCCCCGCGCACCAGCTCTTCACTGCCCAGCAATTCCGCCGCAACTGCGGCGTGATATTTCGTTCAAAACGGGCAGTTGTTCCCCGCCGAAGTGAAGGCGGCGATAAGCTCCCGCAGGCCTGGAGAAAGGGGTGAGTCCCCACGCATGATCTCCTGGGTAAAGGCGCCCAGATGGTCCGTCGCTTGCGGGCGGAAAGCGAACAAGTGCCAGATTTGCGGATATTCCTTTCCAGAATTCCGCATCTGGCGGATCAGGTCACCCCGGCCCCCGGGTTGAGAATTATTTTCAACCTGGGGGAGAAACATCGGCTTCATCTTGGGTTCATCGGCATCCATACCTTCGCCTCGCACCCTTACGGTGTCTTCCCATAGCCTTCCTGTGCAGTCTTCGCGCCGCGGGCCCGGTACATTGCCGGATCATCCGGCTGCGAGGTTGCCAGACCGTCCACATAGCGGTTGTACATGCAAAAGGCCGCGGCAATCAGAACCGTGTCGTGAATCTCCAGGTCGGTTGCGCCTTCCTGCCGGGCGCGGGCAATGTCTTCCTCCTTCACCTGCTGGCCACCTTGCTGAACTTTGCCGGCGACGGCCAGCAGCGCCTTCAATTTGCCGGAAACGGGCGCGCCCTGGTAGTTCCGCTTCACATCTCCAACCAGCTTCTCATCGCCGCCCAGATGGTAAGCGGCCACCGCGCCGTGAATGCTCTGGCAAAAGAAGCAGTCGTTCTGCGAGGAAACGTAGGTGGCAATAAGCTCGCGCTCACCGGGCGTGAGGGTGTTCGGCCCGCGGAGCAGGACCTCTACCAATAAGTTCAACGGCTTGGCGGTCTCCGGCCGAAAGGCCATGGGGCCGCGAATCCCCGGCAAGTCCTCGGGCAGTTTGATGTATGGCACGGCCTCCTCCTTCCTTCATTTTGCGTTTGATTGCGCATGGGCGCGTGGCGGGTCTTCCCGGATATAGCCCTCATCGGCCATGCGCGCGCCCATCTGGCGATAGAGTTCATCGTCGTGAGGCGCCCACGTCGCCAGGCCGTCCACATAACGGTTGTACATGCAAAATGCCGCGGCAATCAAAACCGTGTCGTGGATTTCCAGGTCCGTGGTGCCTTCCTGCCGCGCCCGCTCTACTTCCGCCGGCGTCACATTCTTCCCGCCCAACTGAACCTTGCCGGCAATGGCCAGCAGGGCCTTGAGCTTGGCGGAAATGGGGGCAGCCTCGAAGTTATGCTTCACGTCCACGACCAGTTGCGGGTTGCCGCCGAGATGATGCGCGGCTGCTGCGCCATGACTGGTCTGGCAAAAATAGCAATCGTTCCGGGAAGAAACATAGGTGGCGATCAGCTCGCGCTCACCGGGCGTAAGCGTGCTGGGCCCGCGGAGCAAAACCTCCGCCAACGCTCGCAGGGGCTTTGCAGTCTCGGGTCGAAATGCGAATAGACTTACGATGCCGGGCAGTTCTTCCGCAAGTTTGATGTGGGGCATAGGTTAAGAACTCCTTTAGAACAACAGTTTCAAAGCGAACTGGATCTGGCGCGGGGGTGCCGCGGATTCTACCTGTCCAAAAGTGGGCGAGTTGATGTCGTCATTCGGCACGCCAAAATTCACCCGGTTGAAGAGGTTGAAGAATTCCCCACGGAACTGCAAGGTGGTGGATTCGGCCAACCGGAAATTCTTCGAGACCCCGAAATCCATTTCTGAGATACCGGCGGCTTGCACAATATTTCGGCCGGCGTTGCCGAACGTGCCGGGTACCATGACGCGCTGGAACGCCGCCGTGTTGAACCACTCGGTGGCGGTCCTGGGCCCATCGTTGGGATTGCCCACCAGATTCGGACGATCGCCGACAAAGCCGGAAATTTCCGGTGAATCGCCCTGGAGAGACGGATCACTCGAATCATAAACCGTAAAGGGAGTGCCCGTGGAGGCCGAATAGATGCCGTTCAACTCCCAGTTGCCGAGAGCGGATTGGTACCAATTCTTCGACTCCTTCCAGAACGGAAGTTGCCACTGATAGCTGAAGACCAGGCGTTGGCGCGCATCGAAGAGCGAGCGTCCATATTCCGCTTCCAAGTCGTGGGGGTTCTGGGCCAGGTCGTTTTCGCCCGCAACCAGCGTGGGCGCCGACCCGGTGATATTAAAGCTGGAGACGTCGTCCAGAGCCTTTGAATAGGTGTAGGAGGCGAGGAATGCTACCCCATAACCCATGCGCTTGCGCAGGCTCGTCTGCAGCGAGTTGTAGCTGGAATTGGTGCCGCCGCTAATCAAGCCGATCGAGCCGTAATAGCAGTTCGGATCCGCATCGTTGCAGGTTCCCGCGACCCCGCCATTTGAATAAGGCCGCCAATAGTTTTGATTGCCTTGCCCCTCATCCGAGAAGCAAGCGCCTTGCTCGGCCGAGCCTGCCGGCAGGGCGGAGCAGAGTGTGGGAGGATTGCTCTCGATGAAACGCGGCAGCTTGGTGCCTTTGGTGCCGACATATCCCACCTCCAGCAGCCAGCCCTGGCCAAAGGAGTGCTCCACGGTAAAATTCCAATCCTGCGCGTAGGGCAGCCGGAGATGTGGATCGAGGGTAAGCAGCGTCAGCCCCTGCGGTCCATTGAAAGTAGGCGCAAACGGGTTCGGACCCGGCGGCAGAGGATCGGCAAAGCTGGTGGCGAAACCTGGCGTGCCCACTTGGATCGTTTTGAACCAGGGGGGAGCGCTTTCCGGAGCTTGAAGGGGTCCACCCTCTCCATTGTAATAGGGGTCAAAGAAGACCCCGTAAGCGCCCCGGACCGCCCACCGGCCATTTCCCGTTGGATCCCAGGCGAAACCCACGCGCGGTGCAAAAGCATTGTGTTCAGCCGGGATCAAGCTGCTGGGAACGCCAGGGTCGCCGGGGTAAACCAAGCCCAGAGACGCTGTTGGTTGGACATGCGACTGAACGCCCGGCTCGAATAAGGCATCCTCGTTTTGGATTTCACTATAAGGGTGAGGCAATTCCCACCGCACACCCACGTTGACGGTCAAACGGCGGGTGGGCTTGTAACTGTCCTGAGCATAGAGGTTGTAGTTTAAGGCGCGCATCCCCCGGGGTAATTGGCCGCCGCCTTGCAGAAAAACCACGGGTTGCCCCTCTAGAAATGCGGCGAGGGCATCATTGATCACGACCGGCGGAAAAACGAAGAATCCATTCGAGGCAATGCCTAAGAGGGTGTTGAGCTGATCCCGCTGGATCTCTCCGCCAAACTTTAGCTGATGTTTTCCGTGAACCCATGCCACCGAATCGGTGAAAGAAAAAGTATTCTGATAGTCGTTGGCGGGTCCGGTAATGGGATTGCCGATTGACGCGTAACCGTATACTTCAACAAAGGGAGGGCCGGCTTCGATCGGCAGCGTGGGCGAATACTGAAATCCTAATGAGGAAGGCGACGTGTGATTGGTCGCCAGGCCAAAGAGAAACTTGTTTCGCAGAAACGAGAAACGAGCCACGTTGATGAGTGATGCTGAGAACGAGTGGGTCTCATCAAGGGCGGCGTTCTGAGCCCGGAAATTCTCGCCCACCGGAAATCCCGGCACGTTCGCTCCGGCAATGGAGAGGGGATCCACCTGGGACCCATTGTTGAACAGATAATGGAAGGATAAGGTATTGCGCGAAGAAATGTATTGATCGAGGCGGGTTCCGAACTCGTCGGAAGTATTCTGCAACTCTTGTGTCGTGACGTAAGCGTTCGGCCCGTAATTTGGCGAATTGGGCAAAGGGTAAAATGCGAGCAGGTTTTGCGAGATCGGGACAATCGAGGGCAACTGGTTTCCGGAATAAACTTGCCCAGTAAAACAATTCTGCAGCTCTCCCGCGGGCGCCGGCGGAATACCCGTCTGACATGGGACAATATCCGTCGCCTGGGAGAAATCTCCCTGCCGCTCGAGCTCGGTTGGGACGGCGGTCTCCTGGGTTTCGCCCTGGCGATTACGAAAGCCCTCATAGTAGGCGAAGAAAAACGTCTTATCACGCCGAATCGGGCCGCCCAGCGTGCCGCCGAACTGGTTCTGCTTCAGCGGCTCGGTATCCACCGAGAAAAAATTCCTGGCGTCCAGCGCGTCGTTGCGTAGGAACTCATAGAGGTCACCGTGAAACCGGTTGCTTCCCGAGCGGGTCACGATATTGGTGTTTGACCCGGCGTCGTGGCCGAATTCGGCGGACGCGGTGTTGGTCAATATCCGAAATTCCGCAATGGCGTCGGGTGGAGGCCTCAGCACGAACCCGGCATTGATCGAATTGTAGTTTTCGGCGCCGTCCACCAGGAATTCGTTTGACTCCGGCCGCATCCCGTTCACGGCGTACGACTGGCCTTCACGCATGGAGCCCCCCGCCAACATCAAACCTTGGGTGAGAGGCGCAGTACCGGGCAAGAGGAGACCAAGCTGGGAGAAGTTCCGTCCATTCAAGGGGAGATCGACCGTCTCGCTATCATTTATCGTTTCGCCCAGGTCGTTCGTGGTGGCGATTAGTTCTGCATCCGCTTTGACCTGTACGGTCTGCTGCTCCAGTCCAACCTCGAGGTGGATGGGCACCTGCGCGACCTGATCAACGCTCAGGATGATGCCCTCCTGCACGTACTTGTGAAAACCCTGTGCCGCTACCACAAGCTGATAGTGCCCAACCGGCAGCAATACGAGCAGGTAATTGCCCTCCGCATCGGTCACCCCGCTGCGTGTAAATCCCGTTTCCCCCTGCGTCGCGGTAATCCTGGCCGATGGCACGCGCGCGCCGCTGGGGTCTGAAACCGTGCCGCGCAAACTCGCCGTTGTTTCCTGTGCGTTAACCGTGGTGGCGAACAACAGAATAACCAGGGCGCTTACACCGACACCGACACGCCTCCCCTGCCTGCCCATATGGCTCTCCTCCTGGATAGGAATATCCCTGTGAATGGAGTGACCTGAACCCCGACGCGAATTACCGCTGAATCCGGCTTGCCAATTGAATTGTAGTCAATGCCCCGACGCACAAATTTTGAAGGGATACGCGGTGAGCGTCAATAATCGAAAGCAAGGGGTGGGGTGCGTTTAATCCATTAGGCCCTGAAAAAAATTACGAACCATCGGTCAGGGCGCTGCGAGGGGAATTGAGGGGGGAAGACTCCCCCCTGCATATATGACGGGATAAAGCCGCTCATGCCTGGAGCGCTTAGTGATGCCCGGAACTTTCATGAGATGAAGACGATTTTGATGACGTGCTCCCCTTCGCGGGGTGGGGAATCGTCTCCTTGTCCTGCATGGGCCCGGCGGGTTTTCCCGCGCGCAGGTTATTCATCTGCTGCGGCTCCAGCGGACGTCCGGGATGGGATGAATAGGCATTCTCCCGGGCGGCAAAGGGAGCGCTCGTAGGGGCAGGGGCATTGCGCGTAAACAGGTGGGGAGGCGGGGTGTTGGGAGGTCCACCGGTGCGCTCAGCCTCGCGCGCTTCCGGCGCGGGATTGGGGCTTTGGGGTGACTCGGGCCGCAGGTCCCCAAACCTCACTGTGGGGACGGGTGGGGCGGGTACGGCCCTGGCCCCAAAGACCGCCCGGCTGGTGGGGTTGACTTCCGGATGGGGGATGACCTCCGCGCGGGCGAGTTGTTCCGGGTCCACGTGCACCAGCCCGGGGGTTACGGGCTGGCCGCCGCGAAAAACCTCGCTGGAGACCGCCGTGACCGCCGCCTGGCGATTCACGTAATGAATGGTGGAGATGCTCGTCACATTAACTACATTGACTTCATGAATATAGCTCGGCCCGTAGTGATACCAGGGAATAAAAGGCTCGCGTGGCCCCAGGGGAAACCAGGCTTGCACGCCGACGCCCCCGCCGAAACCCGGCCCGCCCACAAACGCCACGAGCGCCGGAGCATACATGGGCTGCGCCACGACGGGCCCGGGTACCCAGCCCCAAGCCGGTCCAATTTGCACCCAGCGGCCATAATGAAAAGGCGCATAACCCCAGGGCTCAGCTTCCACCCAGGTCCAGCCCCAGGGCTCGATGAAAGCCCAGTAGCCATTTCGATAAGGAACCCAGCCTGGGGCCACGCTGGTGGGAATCCACACCGGGCCGTAGTCGGGCTCGTTGGTCCACTGCCCGCTCGTGTCAAGGTCTTCGGTGCCGGGGACGGTGGGGCCCACGGACTGCGCCGAAGTGGATGTTTCAACGCGGCGATCGCGCTCCGCACACCACTGATCAAAGTCATCGAGCGCGGGCACGGAAAGGGCGGAGGACGCCACGGGTCCGGTGCCGGTGAGCTGCACGGCCTGCCCACCCTGCAAGGTTTGGGAAAGGTCGCCAGCGCTGATTTGCAGCGTGCCCTCGTTGACCGTGACCTGGGTCGAGTTGCCGTCCGGGGCGGTGTCCACCCGGTAGGAGCCCCGGGTTTGCAGGATCAGAGCGCCGTTGGGAGTATCGATTTCCACCGAATTGTTATCCGGCATCTGGAAAATGGTCACGCGCAGGCTGCCCTGGCTGACACCCAGTTGCAGAAGCTGATCGTTCAGATTGGCGACGGTCACATCCGTGCCTTGCGAGAGGCGCACGGCAAAAGGTCCCACTTCCAGCTCGGCGCGCGCCCCCTGGTCCGTGTACAGGCGGTCCCCGGTGGTGACCGGCCGGTTTATCGAAGCCTCGCTCCATTGGGTCTCCCCGGAAGGCTGGAACGAAACTTTGCCCTGGGCGAGACTGAGGCGGGCAACCCGCCCTGGGGGGTCCCCCTCATCGCCGAAAGCCGCGAGGGCGAATAGACTTGCCAGCAAGAAAGGAAGTGTTAGTACCAGACCGCGTCGCAAAGATGGCATTTTCATATCAGCTCCAAATAACACTGCTTTGATTGGATTCTTCCCTGGCGCGTTGCCAAGGTCAACCGGTATATTTGTCGACTACCCCTGAAAACGGCACTCGCCGAAGCCTTTACAGTCTTTACAAATGATAACTTCCTGCGCTTCACCTGCTTCCCATGCCGGTTCCCGATGAGTTCAATCGACCATCGGCAATCGAAAATCGGCAATGGATCTACAGGTCTTTCCCCTGCGTGGTCAGCACCAGCTTGCCGTGCTTGACCCCCCGCAGGCTCAAGATGCGGTCCGCGAGGTGGCTCACCTCCGAGCTTCGCCCCCGCATGATGATTACTTCAAGGCAATTGTGATGATCCAGGTGGACGTGGGTGGCGGCCAGGACCTTATTTTCGGCATGGTGCTGGGCCTCGATCAACTGCTCAGTGAGCTTCGGGCGGTGGTGGTCATAGACCATGGTCAAGGTCCCCACCACGGTGCGGTTTTCTTCCACGTCCTCGGCCACCGCATAGTCCCTCACCAGGTCGCGAATGGCCTCGGAACGGTTCTTATAGCCCTTTTTGCGAATGACGCGGTCAAACCGCTCCAGCAGATCGCTTTCCAGCGAAATTCCCGTTCGTATCAATGTTGACATGGCTACTCCTTGGGCCAGGACCAAGCTTTTCGCAACTGCTCCCATCTTACCAGTGAATGGGCCCCCTGGGGGCGGGATGCGATGGCGCCTCGGTTTGATGTGGGGGGCGGCTTTACACTGGCATATGGCGAGGTAAACTCAACCTTGTCAAAATTACAATCCTCCCAGGAAGGCCTTAGAGTGCTGGGCACCGTGTTACACGATGGAAATTCGTGTTACCAGCTTGGACCACGCCTACGCGGTGGCAACCACCAAAATAAACAATAATTAGTAGCACGAATTTTATAATCGTGTTATCTTTCCATTTCCATCCAACGGGTGGAAATTTGCCGGGGCTCTTTAACGCGCTCGATCGAGCCCGGGCGTGGCGGATAGGAAGAGGCATTCCCTTGAGAATTCTCCAAGCCTTTCGTCGCCCCCAAACCGCCTTGCCATCATACCTATCAGTTCTGAAAGTAGGGTGCTTGTTCGCCATGGCAACGGCGAGCCTGTTTGCCGCCGACCCCGCGGGGAGAATCTCCGGCCGAATTACCGACCCTCAAGGCGGCACGGTGGCACACGCCCAGATCAAGGTGAACGGCCTGAGTAACGCCACGGTGTGCCAAACAATTTCCGACGCGCAAGGATATTTTGTTTGCCCCGCAATCGGCCCCGGCGAGTTTGTAGTTACCGCCACTGCGCCAAAATTTAATCCGGTTTCCGTAATCGTCCGGGTGGAGGCAGGGGCGCGGATGGAGGCCGACTTGCAGTTTCGAGAAATGGCCTCGCAAAAGCAGGCGATCACGGTGACCGCGGACGTGACGCAGGTGGATGTCCAGTCGCCTGATCCCGCCGAAAAAGTTTTCGCGATTGAGGACTTGCTGGACGCCAATCCGGGACGCCCCGGCGCGCCGATATCGATTCCAGGCTACCCGATTGAGACCGCGTCGAGCGGCATCAAGGCCCCGCAGTACTTTGCCCCGGGCGTGGCGGGTGACCATGGCGAGCCCATCGCGCAGTTCATCCAGGTGGGCAGCTACCTGGTGCCCAACAACCTGTCGGCGAATGCGCATGGCAATGGCTATACCGATCCAAACATTTACATTGCGGATGCAATCGAGAGCGTTGAAGTGGATGGCGGCGCGTTCAACGTGCGGGAGGGCAATCACTCCTTGAACCTCGCGACCACCTATTCCCTGCGCTCGCTCCTTGATCCGTTTTTCACCTTGACCGGAGACCAGCGGGACATTACCGGCACGACGGGCCTGAGCCCTTCCAAGTATTCATGGATGGCCATGGAGTTTTCCTACGGCAACGGATTTCTCGACCGGCTGGAGCACCGCAAACAGGTCAAGATCAACGGCGGGCGGGTCTTCTACCTGGGGGATCATACCCTGACCCTGTTGGGAATCGGGTACTACGGCTTCTCCTATGTGGCGGGGCTCCGCCCGATGTACGGATTCAATTCCGTCGATGCTGCCGACGGGTGGACGGAATACCCGGATACGATTGACCCGAGGCAGAAGGACCAGACGCACACGGCGCTTGCGGCACTGAACGATGTCTGGAATCTGGGCAATAACCAGCAACTTCAGCTCTCCGGCTTTTTCCGAACCTACAATCTCTCTCTTTTCTCCGACTTTGGGGTTGGGCTGATCCGGCAAAGCGAGTTCCGCACCGTGGCGGGGGGGAGCGCGGCGTATTCGAAGAAGTTCTCGAAGAACTTCACGCTGCTGGCCGGGACGGATTACGAACGCGAGGCGCCGCGCCGCGACGATCTGGATCATTACAACTTTTACAATCCCGCCGACACGGATTACTACGGACCTTTCATCAAGGTGGACGGAAACAATGTGACCATCGCGCCCCTAACCGCCTACGTGGCCGGGGAGGGCGAGTTGAGCAGGTATATTCGCTACTACCTTGGCTGGAGGCGCGATGAGATCAGTATCGACAATCAGGATCTGGTAACGCCGGCCAATTCCTGGAACAAGTTAGTGGGCCTGAATTCTCCCAAGGCGACGATAACGTTCTTTCCCGAGGAATCCTGGTACGTTCCCCAGGTCGCAATCAGCTTTGGCAAATCCTTCTTTACGGAAGATCCCCGAACAGGATTGGCTACGGGACAGGACACCGCAACCGGCGCACCCGGAGCCGTCGACCCGGTGAAGACGGCACGCTCCTATCAGTTGGTGGCGAGCAAAACCTTCCATAAAACGGATCTGAAGCTGACCCTGGGACATGAAACGCAGACCGCCGAGTACGGCAAGCTCGACCCCGACGACGGGTTGCAATTCGATCTGGGACCGGGACGCATACGCTATATGGCGGTTTCACTACGGCGGATTTTCAACTATGGATCGCTCCAGGCGACCTTTGAGCAGGCCGATGCGCGTGATCTAGACACGGGACAAGTGACGCCCGAGGCTCCGAGATTGATTGGCGACCTCTCGTGGACGTATCAGAAGCTGCCCCTGCATTTGCAGGCGAAAGGCGAATTTGAGTACGTGGGAAGGAAGGTGGTTGGGAATGGGTGCGATGAGAACACGCCCACTGACCTCGCCTCCTACTGCTTCGGGGTGCCAAACACGGAATTCCGGCTGGCGGTGGCGCGCGCGTTTCTGGAGGGAAGGATCAACGTGGGCCTGAACATGATGCTTGCCACGGGCTTTACCGGACAAACCACGGAAAACTTCGCTACGAATTATCAACCCGGGTACGTAGGCCCTTTGCCTGTTCCTGAAAACCCCATTGCGGAGGTCGTTGGGGTGCGCATGCCTTCGTACGCGAGCGTGAATTTTACCTACAGGTTCGGTCGCTGAGGCGGCGACGTTCCTCCTGCCCCAACTCATCAAAACTAAACCCCTGCAGTGACGACGTTGCCAGGAGCGGCATTCATTCGGGCGCGCGCTGCCAGCCTGCGGCGGAACCGCAGGTGGCGGAGGCGCGTCAACTCCACCAACGGCCACCATACGGAATGCACCAAATCATGCTTGATCAGCAGATGCCAAAAACGGTTGGATCGCTTGTAGAGGTATGACATGGCGAGATAGGGCGCGACGGCCCGCCAGTCTTCCGGACGGCGACGCCAGATGGACGCAGACGAGAACAGGCGCGCGTACATCCACGCGTATCCTTGCTCCAACTCCTCCGGCGACATGTGTTTCGGGCGGAACACGGCGTGCCCGGTATCGTAAAGGCTCCAATTGCGGTGCAGCAGGCGGCCCTCCGCCTCCATTTGCCGGAAAAGGGGCGTGCCGTGATAGGGTGTGAGGATATGAAAGGTGGAGCACTCGAGGCGGTTCTGCTCGATCCACTCGGCCGTGCGCACAAAAACATCCTTGCCGTCGTGATCAAAACCCAGCACGAATGAACTGTTCACCTGAATTCCGCAATCGTGCAGAATGCGCACGCGGCGGGAATACTCGGCAGTCTTGGGAGTTTTCTTGCGCGCCTCGGTCAAGTTCTGGTCCGCGAGCGATTCAAAGCCGATGAAGACTCCGGTGCATCCGGCCAACGCCATTTCCCGAATCAAACTCGGATCGTCCGTGACATCAATGGAGACCGCGGCGCTCCAAATCTTCTTGACCGGCTTGAGCGCCTGGCACAGGGCACGAAGATAATCCGGGCGCGAGCCAAGGTTGTTATCAATGAAGACGCCGTAGGGCTGACCGTCAGCTTCGAATTCGGCGGCAATCTGCGCCGGATCACGCATCCGGTAGGGCATGCGTAAACCCTCGGTGGCAAGGTTGTCGGCGCGCATTTAAAAACGTAGAAATTTGAACAGAGGCCGGTTTTCCGGGTGGGTTTTAATTCAGCCCCTGGTGGTGGCGGTCTTGCCGGTGGCGGAGTGGAGGGGGACTTTGCTGCGCAAGTAGGCGAGATAGGACTCTGGGACCGGTTGGGCGAGCCGTTCTTCGATCACGGGCAGGAAGTAATGTAGGGAGCGAATAGGTCCGAGGGGCATGGCGTCGGGGCGACGAGCCGCACGGCGGGATGAAGCTAACAGGAAGGCTGTTTCCACGGTCGTCAGGGGGATGCGGCGCTCCCAGAGTTGACGGACGAGACGCAGGTCGAAGCGGCTCAGCCGGCGGGGTGTATCGGGCAGGCGGAGATAGAGATCGAGCAGCGTTTGGCGATAGGTTTCAAGATCAGTGGGCACGGGGGCTCCTTTCGGAGTTTTTCTTGTGCGCGGCGGCTTCCAGTTCGCTTTCCCGGACCCGGTAGGAAGTGCCCTCGATCAGGGTGACGTCGGCATGATGAGTGAGGCGATCCAGCAGCGCCGCGATGCAGGTAGCATTGGGGAAAACAGTGTTCCAGTCTTTGAAAGCCTTGTTGGTAGTCAGCAGAATAGAATTGCGTTCGTAGCGGTGGTTGATTACTTCGAAGAGCAGGTCGGCGGCGTGGGCGTCGTAAGCCAGATATCCACACTCGTCAATGACCAGCAACGCGGGGCGGGCATAGAAGCGGAACTTACGGCGACGTAAGCCGGGGGAATCACCATCGAGATCGGCGAGCAGATCGGAGGCGGTGCGAAACAGCACCGAGTGGCCGGCGAGCACGGCGGCATGGGCAATGTTTTTGGCGATTAAGGTTTTGCCCAGCCCGTTGGTGCCACACAGCAGAAGATTGCGGCCGGAGGCGAGGAAGTCCAGGGTGAGGGCGCGTTCGATCAAGGGGCGGTCAATCTTCTTGGGCCACTGCCAATCGAAATCGGCCAACGGTTTGAAGCGGCCGAGGCGGGCTTGGGCGAAGCGGCGTTCGAGGCTGCGGCGAGCCCGGTCTTCAGTTTCCGAGCGGGCGATTTCTTCCAGCAGTTGCTGGGGACTCCAACGCTGAGTCGAGGCGCGGGCGAGGAGATCGTCCAGACCTTGGGCGGTGACCAGCAGGCCGAGATGATTCAGTTGCGCGGCCAGATCAGGATTCGGGCTCGGGTTCTTCCTCGGGATCTTGGCGGAGTTCATCGTAAGCCTCCAGAGAGGGATTTGAGACGGTCAGGTTTTCCAGATCGGGGCGGCGCGAGAGATTGACGGGCAAGGGAGCGCGTTGCCGGCGTTGACGATGGCGGCGCGCCAGGATAAAGGCCACGGAGGAAAGGCGCGGGGTGTGACGCTCGAGAGCTTCCCGAAGGGTGGCGCGCAGTTCGGCAGGCCCATAGTCATCGAGGAGGCGGAGGAGTTGGACGGTAAGCCGAGCGGTGGATTCGCCGCGCTCGAAGGCGGCTTGAAGAAAGGCGGGACTTTCCGGGACCAGGATGCTCAGGCGACCGGAGGGGGTGGAGCCGAGCGCCTTGCGTTTTTGCTCCAGCAGGGCTTGATGGTGAGCCGGTTCTTCAACGAGTTCATGCCGGTCATAGGAGCGGGGGTGGGAAGCGATTTCGGTGACGCCCTCGAGCAGGCGCACACGGGTGGGGGAAGCCACCAAGGTCAGCGTCCGGCCCAAGGCCTGGGGCGGGACGGAATAGTCGTTGAGGTCGAAGCGGACCCAGAGGGTTTTATCGGCACGCACGGTAGTGGTCAAGTCACAGGAGAAAGGATGCGCAGGAAGCGGCAGCAGGCGCGGCTTCTCTTCCTCGAAAACCTGGGCAACGGTGCGGGAGTCATCGCCGGGCCAAGGACGCTGATGAGCGATCTGGTGGCGCCAATCGAGAGCTTGACGGTTGAAATCGGCCAGGGTGGTGAAGGGGCGGGCGGCGAAGAAGTTGTGGCGGACATACTGAATGGCGCGCTCCACGCGGCCTTTTTCATTGCCCCGCGCCGGGCGGCAGGGGCGAGTGGCGAAATGGTAGTGGGCCGAGAGTTCGAGAAAACGGGGGTGGAAATGGATCGCCTCGCCACGGCGTTCCAAGACCACGCTGCGGAGATTGTCGGTGGCGACGTTGCGCGGCGCTCCCCCCCAATCCTGAAAGGCGTGGACGTGGCCGAGGAGAAAATTCTCCAGGGTCTGGTCGAGGAAGAACTCCAGCCACAAAGCGCGGCTGTAGGAGAGGGTGAGGACGAAGCCGGACAAACGGCGGCGGGCGCGACCGATGGCCACCTCCCCGAAGTGGGCCCAATCGGCCTGCGCTTGCTCGCCGGGAAAGGTGTGAAGGCGCAGAAAAGCTTCCCCTTGGGGCGGGCGCAGTTCCGCCACCACGCGGCGGAGTTGATTGACGCTGCCGGGATAGCCGCGCGAGTGAATCATCTGGAAGAGACGGGTGGCACGCAGGCGGGGATATTGCTGCAAGGTCTGGCGCAGAAAGTCGAGGTAAGGATCGGTGACACGGTGGCGCAGCCGGGGCTGGCTACGAAAGCGCTCGGTGTCGAGCGCGGCGCGCACGGTGTCGGGGTGCAGATGCAGTTCCGCCGCAATGGTGCCGATTTTCCAATGCTCGGCGTGAAACAGGTGACGGATCTGAGCGACTTGTTCCTCAGTAATCATGCTCCACCTCGGGAAAAGGATTGACCCAACGCCCCCGGCGCCCACAGATCTGACAGACGACCCCGCTCGCTGTATATTCGGCCTCCGACCCCGGGGAAAAATCCGCCGCCACCGGGGCTTCGGCCGGTGGCGGAATCGGGGGCGCCGTCAGATTCACATAGGGGGAAGCAGCAAGGGAAGATTGATCTGTCACGCGAGCCTTTAAACGCTGTCGATACTCGCGTTGGCGCTGGCGATGATCGAGACGCCCGTCCAGGCCGAGACTTTGCTGATAGCGGCGGTTAGCCTCGCGGCGCTGGAGACGGCGGGATTTATCCCGGCAATGGGGACGGCAATAACGCTGGCCGCGGTCACAGTGAGGGCAGAGATAAAACACCGCGCCACAGGGAGGAAAGTGACACACGCGCTGGCGAAAAACAGCGGAACAAGCAACCGGCACCGGTTTCGAGAGAGGGCACTGGACAACCGGCGACGATCATGGCAGGATGACTCTCGCTGACGAACTTGGAGGTCCTTTGATCGGGGCCACCAATGAAAAACCCCGGTTGGGCAAACAACCGGGGTTCTCCTCCTTACATCTCCAGGAACTCATCCTACCAAATCCCGCTGCTTCCCAACGCGCCTGCGACGATGATACTCAAAGCAAAAACCGCCTCCGGCGATGATGCTCAAACCCAAGCCCGCCTTCGGCGATGATGATGACTCGCCCCCCCCACACCGGCCTGTGTTCAGATTTCTACGTTTTTAAGTGGGCGCTTACAAAGGTAGCAGAACCCGCACCGGTTGTGGCATCCACGCGTGGCAATCAGGCTGGTGGTAGTGAGAAAACTCTTGCGTGGAACAAGGGAACGCCGTGGAGCAGGGTCGTCGCGGTAGTCATTTTCATAGGTTGCTACGTAGCGAGGCTGCAAGCGCCCGCGCTCCACATCCGCCAGGATGCGCGGCCAAAGCTGCACGCCGTCACCCAGGGCCAGAGCATCCGCATGCGGAGCGCACTCCTCGGGACATGAGAGCACATGCAGCCCGCCCAGAATGACTTTGCTGCCGCGCCGCCGGTACCATTCTGCGAGCTGATAGGCCCGTTGCGCGAAGGTTAGGTGAACCGAAATTCCCACGAGCTCCGGCAGGGGATCAAAGGGAGGGCGCCCGTCGAGCAGGTTTTCGTCCCAATACTGCAACCGCCAGTGTTCGGGCGTCGTCGCCGCGAAACTGGTCAGGGCAAGTGTGGGGGTGAGCACATGTTTGCCGAAGCTCGCGTTCGGGTCCTTGGGATAGAAAGGGTTGATCAAAAGCGCATAGAGCAGCTCCACCCGGCCTGCCCTTGCCGCCGGATCAAGAAGCGGCGGCTGGGTCATTTCCGGCGGAATCCAGGGGTGGGGTTTGACGTGAGTGAAAGGGGTGTCAGATATTTTCGTGCAAGTACTTTATACAACAAAGTACTCTGCGTCAATTAGAAATTTCAGCATTTTTTGTCCCCGGCAGGAAACGGCTGTGGATCGTATGCTGTTTCGCCATGGGGCGCACCCAGGGGCCGGCGGTGCGATGAATAAATTCCCCGATTCTGTTATGGTGTGCATCTGCGCCGGGACTGCGCGGTGCGGGCGTTTTGTCAGCCTCCGATATTTTGTTCCGCAAGGAGCCGTGCATTGATTTACAAGTGCAATCAAAAGTGGCCGAGTCTGAGCTTTGCAGGCACGCTGGTCACGGTTTTCCTGTTTGCTTCGATGCTATTCGCGTCACGCCCCGCGGCGGCGGTCGAGTGGTCCACGCTCTTTACCGCGCAGGACGTGCGCGATCATTTGGCAAGTCAGCAGGGAAGCCAGGAGGCGCTCGATTTCTGCCGCAAGATGGGGATCACCAAGGTCTACCTTGAATCCTTTCGCGACGGGTACCAGGCCGAAGAAGGCACGCTCAAGGCCGCCCGCGATTTCTTCCGCCAGGCCGGTCTGAAGGTCTGCGGCTGCGTCGCCACCACGGAGATTGGCAAGCCTTCGACCGGCTGGCAAACCGCCGTCTGCTACACGCATCGCCAGAACCAGGAGCGGCTGGAGTCCATTTTTCGCTTCACCGCCGCCCTGTTTGACGAAATCATCATTGACGATTTCTTTTTCACCGACTGCGAATGCTCGGAGTGCGCGACGGCGAAAGGCTCCTTGACCTGGCAGCAGTACCGCGAAAAGCTAATGATGCAAATGGGCCGCGAGCGCGTGCTGGGTCCGGCGCACGCGGTGAACCCCCACGTCAAAGTCATCATCAAGTTCCCACAGTGGTATGACCGCTTCCAGGAGCGCGGTTATGTGCCGGATCAGGAGTCCAAGATTTTCGACGGCATCTGGGTGGGGACGGAACTCCGTGATCCGGCCTCGGGACAATGGGGAAATAAGCAGCAGTATGAGGGATACTTCATTTATCGCTGGCTCAGTGAGGTGGGTGGATCCAAAACCGGCGGGGGTTGGTTCGACCCTTACGGCACCATTCCCTTGCTCTACCTCGATCAGCCGCTGACCACTATTTTGGCGGGCGCTCCGGAGGTTTTCCTCTTTAATTATGGCACGCTGACCTCGCCGGAATACCATGCCCAGGCGGATGCCCTGGCCGAGCGCCGCACCCAATACGAGAAGCTTGCAGGATTCGTCTCCGGCTGGAGCGGCATTCCTGCTTACAAACCCGACTCCAGCGATCCTGGCGAGGAAGCTTACATATTCGATGAGATCGGCATGCTGGGAATACCCGAAGCGCCCACCGCACATTTTCCCGAAGGCGCTCCGGCCGTCATTCTCACGACGCAGGCGCTAAGCGATGCGGAGTTTGTGCCCAAACTCACGCGCCTTCTGGCCACGGGTGGAACCGCCTTCCTGAGCCAGCCTCTCGCGCACCGGCTTAACGGCGACCCCCGCCTGCCCACGCCTTCGCCGCTCGACCTGGATAAGGATCAGTTCGTGAAGACACTGGAGGTGGGCGGCGGCAAGGTTATTGTGTTCTCGGATGCCTTGCCACACCTGACGCAAGTGGATAATCAAAATCGCATCGAGCAGCTCACTCCTGAACATCGTGACGCGTTGGAAACCTTGCGCCGGCTGGTTTCGGATTTTACTGTTACATCGCTGGACGCGCCACCTCGAGTTGCCATCTACCCGCTCGGCAGGCACGTCGCCGTTGTGAATTATACGGAATTGCCCGTGGCCTGCCGATTAACCGGGCTCGCTGGCATGGCGCACAAACTTCTTCAGCTTTACACCCTCGACGGCGCCAGGCTTTTGTCCGATGGCGGAACGCTCCGACTGCCGCCCCATGCGGTGTTGGTTGTGGAGTAATTTTGCGGGAGTCAGGATCACGGAGCTGGCATTTTTCTCGTCCTCTGTTTAGTCGCGCCGAAATTGCGGGCGCGAAGGGTTTTGTTCGGCATTCATAATCCTGGGAGGTATTTATGAGCAAGATGACGCGGCGGGATTTTCTGGAGGTCACCGGAGCCGGGCTGGGCAGCTTGGCGCTGAAAGACGCTTCCATGCTTTCCGCCCAACCCGAAGAACTCACGGGCCCGCTTGCGGAGCTGTACGCAAAGTTCCTCGATCCGGACAGGAAATACAGCATCCGGCCATTTTGGTTTTGGAATGGCGCCTTGACCGGCGAAGAGTTGGGACGTCAGATTCGCCAAATGGTCGAGCATGGTGTTTACGGCGCCTATGCCCACAATCGCGACGGCCTTCAGACGCGCTATTTGTCCGAAGAATGGTGGCAAGCGCTGGGCGGGGGCTTGGAGGCCGCCAAGGACGCTGGATTCTCGCTCTGCATGGTCGATGAATTTGAGTGGCCCAGCGGTGAGGCGCGCGATTATTGGATGCCCGGCGTCAACAAAAGCCACGTGGTTGAAGCCAACCCCGAGTTCCGCTCGCGACGCATGCGCTCAACCGAAAGTATCGTCGAGGGGCCGAGGCGCTGGAGTTCCCCCCTCGTCGAGAAGACCGTTGCGGTGGTAGCGGGGAAGCGCCTGGGGCCGGACCGCTTGGATGGCAATACCCTGCAAGCGGTGCCTTGGGAAGAGGGTGCAAAGGAAATCTCCTGGGACGTGCCCGGCGGGGAATGGCTCATCACCGTCTACAACCTGGTCCCGGCGATGCCCAACGGGGGCACGGTGGACCTGATGAGCCGTGAGGCAATTGCTACATTTATTAAGATCTATTACGAGGAGTTCTACAGGCGTTATAGCCAGTACTTTGGCAACGCCATGCCCGCCACCTTTGCCGATCACGAGGGCTCATACGGCGACAAGCTGCCCTGGACGCCCCACCTCTTTGAAACCTTCCAGCGCAAAGCCGGTTATGACCTCATTCCCCACCTCCCCGGCCTCATCTACGACATTGGTCCCCAGACGGAAAAACTCCGCTGCGATCTTCTGGACACGATCAGCGAATTGTATTCCGACAGTTTTTGGAAGCAGGTCACCGACTGGTGCAACCAGCACAACATCCAACATTCGGGCCACGTTTGGGAAGAAAAGATCTTCTGGGGGCCGGAATTTCAAGGGGACTTTTATCGCGTCCTGCGTTCCATGAGCGTTCCGGGCTGCGACACCTTGATGGAATGGGCGCACGAATCGGTTTGGCTGAGGGAGGTCGCTTCGGTTGCCGCCTTCGAGGGGAAACACCTGGTTTGCGAGAATCAGGGCGTGCAAGGCAGCGATTCCTACCTGAGCCCCGAAAGGATGCGCCGGGTTTCCAACTGCCTGGGCGCCTGGGACATCGGTGAGTTTGTTCCCCACGCCTTTAATTATGATCTGACGCGCACCAACTTTCCGCCCGACTGATTCCGAGGGCAGCCGTATCTTCCCTGGTTTCGGTTCTACGCTGACCAGATGCGGCGCATCAGCTTCGTCAATTGCGAAAGCCAGCGCCTGGCCGATCTCGTTTTGCTGTATCCGCAAGTTTCCATTTGGGGACAATCGTCAACGGCCTTCCGTAGCGACGATTTCGCCCACCTGTCACAGAACGGCAACTGGAGTCCCGACGCGATCGAAACCAGTGAACAATATGCTGATCTGAAAATGCGCCTTACCGAAGCGCGTTACGACTTTATGGTGGCGGATGATGATTACCTCGCTAAAAGTGAGTTCGACGGCGGCCGCCTGCGCATCAACAGCAAAGAATTTCAGGTATTGATTCTTCCCCCCATGTCAACCACGCGCCGGAGTACGGCCCTGCGCGTGCGCGACTATTATCGGGCGGGTGGAACTGTTATCGCCCTGCGCCGACTGCCCTATACCTCGGTTGAGTCCGGCCGTGGAGACCCGGAGTTGAAAGCGATTTGGGACGAGGTGTTCGATCTGCGCCCCTCCGCTGAACCCTACCGGATGCGCAAGAACGTGAGCGGCGGGCGGTCTTACTGGGTGCCGGGTTATGTCACCGACATCGTCGAGGTTATTCGTGAAGTGGTAGAGCCTGACATCGAACTGGTGGAGGGGCCGGCAGATCACCTGTACGCAATGCACAAGCGCAACGCCGGAGTTGATCTCTATTGGGTTGTCAACGATAACGCCGACCCTCGCACCCACATGCTCCGGTTCAAGGCCAAGGGCCGGCCGGAAAAATGGGAAGCGCCTACCGCAAAGCGCTCACCCCTCTTCTATGAAACGCAGGGTGACAAGACTCTCGTACGCCTGGCCCTGGGACCTTGGGATGCCGCTTATGTTGTTTTTGACCCCACAGGGCCCACCCAACCCCTGGCTCTCGCGACGACGAACCTCGAGGAATTTCATGTGGTGCGCGCGAGCGAGAAGCAAGTGGTGGTGCACGGGCGCGGCGTGCCTGGCGATAAGACCGGGCACGTGGAATTGCTGAACGGCCAGACACGGTACCGCGGAGAGTATCAATCCAAGAACGCTGCCCCGCTCGAAATCTCGGGCGAGTGGAAGGTCACGGTGGAAGCACCTTCCATCGACGCGCCCTATGCGCAGGTGCGGGAAGATCCTGCGGGTAGAGGCATGAAGGAGCGCTGGTACGCCCAGGCCGGAGACAAGGCAAGCTGGAATTCCCTTTGGCTCTCTCCCCAGATGCGCTCAATTCAAAAGTGGAATGCGATTGGCCTCTTTCCGAACCCTGAGGACCGCGGCTTGGAGGAAGTCTACGCGCCGGAGAGCGACGAACGCGTCGATTACGCCAATGCCTATATCGGAAAAAATGGCGAGCTGCTTCACTGGGAGGAATTTGATTCCGCCGACGATTCCATTAGGTTCCTGGCAACCTCATGGGAGGGAACGATCGAGGTGGCAGGCGGGCCTTACGGCCGCGAAAGCTACATCGTCAACTACGGCCGGGTGATGCGCGCGGCGGTGATGCAGGGAACAGTTTACTTGCAAACTAACGTTTACCACCCGCAAGGCGGCGAGGCCATTATGATGCTGGGAGCGCCTCACCCCACCGCCGTCTTCTTGAATCATGAAAAAGTCTATTCGCGCTTTGTGCGCCCCCTCTATTTTGACCCCATCGATGGGTTTGCCACGCGCATTCCGCTTACCCTCAAGAGCGGATGGAACTCCCTGCTGATCAAGTTTCTCCACAACAGTCCGGACGACGGCAAGGACCCAGAATTCAATTGCCGCATCGAACAGGCCAACGGGGCGGCTATCGAAGGCCTCGTGTCGAATTCGAGGTTAATCGATGATCCACAGATAACGCCCAAAGGCTATCGCTGGTTGAGCTTCGCGATTTCACGCGTGGCGCGGGCATTGCACGTCCCTCCACTGCAGGAATCCTACCTCGTTTTCATTGGTGATAAACAGGTTCCCACCGCAGCGGAGATTCCACTCCCTCGCGGCGCGAGTACGGTGACTTTGCGGGTCAGCGCGCGGGAAATGCTCGATCATCCCTTTGTATTTTCCACCTCCCCGGCGATGCTTCCGCTCGGAACGTGGAAAGTGCCGGGGCTGGAACATTTTTCCGGAACGATGGTCTATGAGAAGAGTGTGGACGTGCCGGCGGTGCTTTTGGCGGAGCGCGTGCTCCTGGATTGCGGCGTGGTCGGCGTGTGCGCAGAAGTTTGGGTGAATGACAAATCCGTCGGGAAGCGGCCTTGGGCTCCGTTCGTCTTCGATGTGACCGAACAGCTCCGCCCAGGGAAAAACCAATTAAAGGTCCGGGTGGCCAATACGGAGGGCAACGCCCGTGCGGTGGGGCCTTGGGTCGGCAATCTTGCCAATATCGATATGGACGGCTGGCATGGACCGGCCCGCCTGGTGCCGTTTGTTGAGCGGGAGGTCGTTTGCCCGTTGGTCTGATGGGGTGCAGGTGGCAGGTCGCAGGCGGTATGTGGGGCTCCCCCACCTGTCGGCTGCCTGCCACCCCACCTTCCCCATCCATCAAACCACTTGGCAACCTAACGCCTTTTCTGATAATCCTTATTGTTTGAGTACTCGGGGGGGATTCCCCGAGGGATTGGCATCCGCAAGCCAGGACATACAAATTGTTTTCTCATTTTTCTGTAAGACCCACGTCGACAAGATGGGTTGGAGAGAGCGGAAGCGGTTGCATATCTTCGGAAGCAGGCAGGGAGGGTGGCTTTCCATGATCGAAGTTGAAAACCTCACCAAGCGTTACGGACCCACGCTGGCCGTCTCCGGCGTGAGTTTCAATGTGCAGAAGGGGGAGGTGCTGGGTTTTCTCGGGCCCAATGGCGCTGGCAAAACCACCACCATGCGCGTGATCACAGGATTTTTCCCCCCCACGTCGGGAAAGGTTCGCGTGGCGGGCCACGATGTGGTGGAGGACCCCCTGGAGGCGAAACGGCGCACCGGGTATCTTCCCGAATCCCCGCCTGTCTATCCGGACATGATGGTGGTGGAATACCTGGCTTTTGTGGCGCGGATCAAGGGTGTACCGCATCGCGAGATCAAGGGCCGCCTGGACGAGATCGTGGAAAAATGTGCGGTGGGCAACGTACGCAACCGGCAGATCGGAAAACTCTCCAAGGGTTACCGCCAGCGCGTGGGTTTGGCCCAGGCGCTGATACATAACCCCGAAGTGCTGGTTCTCGACGAGCCGACCGCCGGACTCGATCCCAAACAAATCATCGAGACCCGCGATTTGATTACCGGACTCGCGGGCCAGCACACGGTGATCCTAAGCACGCACATTCTGCCGGAAGTTTCAAAAACCTGCCAGCGCGTGGTGGTGATCAACGCGGGGGAGATCGTAGCCGTCGGGACGCCTGACGAACTGATGCGGCGGCTGCAAGGGTTTGAAACCGTCCTGGTTACGGTGGAAGGCCCGGCGGCCTCCATTATCGAGAAGTTCCAGCGCGTGGGCGGCGTGAATTTGGTCGAACCCCGCGATTCGCATGATGGGCGCGTGACGCTGGAAGTCCACTCTGAAAAAGATAAGGATGTGCGCGCGGAACTGGCGCGCGCCACTGTGGAATCCGGCTGGAAGCTTTACGAACTAAAGACGAGCGGTTTAAGCCTGGAAGAGATTTTCCTGAAACTGACGACCAAAGACCTTAGTGAAGAGGCCGCAGCGAAAGCGGAGAAAGCGGCGAATTGATAGAGCAGGGATTAGGGATTCGGGGTTAGGGATTCGGGGATTAGTTGCTCGATGGTGGGAACTGAGGATGGGTTGTTCCCTAACCCCTAGTCCCCCACCCCTAGTCCCCAACAAGAAAGGAAACGCACCATGCGCAATGTCATGGCGATGGCAGGTAAGGAATTGCGGGCATACTTCCATTCGCCGATCGCCTACCTGGTTATGACCGTCTATACCGTGATATGCGGTTTTGTCTTTTACAGCTCCACGGCTTTCTTTTCCCTCCAATCCTTACGCATGGAGATGCAGGGGGGAATGGGCGCGTCACCCATGAGCCTGAATGAATATGTCATCCGCCCCATCCTGGGCGGGGTGCTTACGGTGGTGCTGCTCTTTCTTATTCCGCTCATTACCATGCGGTTGTACGCCGAGGAAAAGCGCTCGGGGACCATGGAACTCCTGCTCACCTCCCCGCTCACCGACATGGAGATCATCCTGGGAAAATATCTGGGTTCCATGATTCTGTTTGCGATCCTGGAAGCGTTGACGTTTGCCTACTTCACGGTTCTCTTCATTTACGGGAATCCCAATGCCAAACCGCTGATTGCCAACGCGCTGGGCATGCTGCTTTATGGCGGTGCTCTCATGGCGCTGGGCATGTGGTTTTCCACCTTCACCAAGAATCAGATCATTGCCGGCTCGATAGGATTGGCCGCATTCCTGCTGCTCTACCTGCTGGACTGGGTGAGCGCCTACTCCCAAAGCACCGCCGGGCAGGTGATGTCTTATATCGCCTTGACCACCCATTTTGACAATTTCTCGAAGGGGGTTATCCAATTGAGCGACGTGGTGTATTACCTGTCGGTCGTCTTGCTGGGGATTTTCCTGACCGCGCGCTCCGTGGAAGCCCTGAAAGGGAGGCCGTAGCCATGGCCTGGAAAGATCGTATTGCTGGCCGCAGCGGACAACAAGTTCTGACGGGAGCCAATTTTGCTCTCTACTCGCTCATCGTGATTGCCTTCATCGTGCTGGTTAACTGGTTTGTCAATAACCATGACAAGCGCTGGGACATGACCCCCAATAAGAGGTACAGCCTCTCCGAGCAGACGCGCAAAATACTGAAGGATCTTGGCCAGGACGTGACTATCTACGCCTTTGACCAGGAGCGCAGCTTCGGCGAACGCCGCGATGTGCTCGGGATGTATTCATCCGCCTCGAACCGCGTGAAAGTAAAATACGTTGACCCGAACCGCCAACCGGCCCTGGCCAAGGAACTCGGCGTGCGCAGCTATGGAACGATTGTGCTTTCCGCGGGCGATCGCCACATGGAAGCGCAGGGGGACAGTGAAGAAGGCATCACCAACGCCCTGGTGCGCGTGCTGAAGGGCCAGCGGACGGCTTGTTTCATTCAAACGCACGGCGAGCGCAACCTGGACAGCACAGAGCGCGACGGGTACGACCACTTCAAGAAACAACTCGGCGACGAGAACTACCAGACGGAAATGCTTCCCTTCTTGCAGAAGATGGAAATTCCCAAGGACTGCACGATGGTGGTTATTGCCGGGCCGCAAAATGACTATCTTCCCCAGGAAGTTGACGTCATCCACAAATACCTCCAGGACGGCGGGCGGGCGCTCATCATGCTGGATGCCGGGGTTGACCTTCCTAATCTCACCAAATTGCTCAGTGACTTTGGGGCAACGGCTCGCAACGATTTGGTGATTGACGAAAATCCCGTGGCTCAGATTTTCGGCACTGAACCTTACATGCCTTTGATTGTCAAGTACGGGAGCAACCCCATCGTTCAGCCGCTCAACGGACGAGCCACGCTTTTCCCCCTATCGCGCTCCTTTGAGGTGGGCAAGGAAGCCAAGCCGGGAGCGAGCGCCGACTCTCTGTGCGACACTTCCGGTGACAGTTATGGCGTCACCGACTGGACTCCCAAGATCAAGGAAATTCAGTTTCACGCTGGCAAGGACGTGAAGGGTCCGCTTGCCGTTGCCGTGGCGGGCTCCATCTCGGGGGAAGGTGAAAAGAAGACAGAAGGCCGTTTTGTGGCCACCGGAACTTCTCTGATCGCGGCGAACAGCTTCCTGGGTTTTCAAAGCAACCGCGATTTCATCATGAATTCGATCAACTGGCTGTCGGCCGATGAAGATCTTATTTCCATCCGGGCCACCCCGCCGGAATCACAGCATTTGAACATGAACGCGGAACAGATGCGCCGGGTGCTCGTGCTGGGCGTGTTCGGAATTCCCATCCTGATCGTGCTGGCCGGGGTGCTGGTATGGTGGCAGCGGCGATGATGAAGGCAGTGACGAATGACAAGTGACGAGCAGGCACGGTGGTGGCAAAGTCCATGAAAAAGAAAAAATTCTTGAACACCCTGATTGCCCTGGTGGTTCTGGCGGGCACGTGGGGAGCTTTTACCTATTACGACAAGCACAAGGGCAACGAGAAACCCCCCGTCGAGACCAGCAACCAGGTGAAAATATTTTCCGTCGATGCCCAGCACATCCAGTCCATCACCTTCAAGCCCCGTGACGGCGAGGCCTTCACTTGCCGCCGCGAAAACGGGAAGTGGACCATCACCGACCCTCGCCATTTGGAAGTGGACCAGGGTAATTTCTCAGGGATTCTGAACAGCCTGACGACCGCCACCGCCGACGAGGTTGTTGATCCGCACCCCACAAGCTTGAAGGATTTTGGTCTTGATCCCCCCAGCTTCACGCTGGAAATTATGACCGATGCCAAGCCCCCGTCCTTCACACTACTGCTGGGTGATGATACGCCCACTAATGGTGGATTGTATGCGCAGTCGAGCGGCGACCCGAAAGTCTTCACCGTGGCGAGTTATCTGAAATCTTCTTTGGAAAAGAACCTGTTTGACCTCCGCGACCGGCGGGCGCTGACCCTGGAAGCTGAACAGCTTCAGAAAATTGCGGTCGAGTACAAGGGGGCAACCTGGACGCTGGAAAAGAATCCCGAAGGCATCTGGGATTTGCTGCTCCCTCCCTCGGTGCGTGCTGACCGCTTCACCGTGGACGGCCTGGTGAGCCAATTGCGCGGTCTGAGCATGCAGACCATCGCGGCGGAGGACAAAAAGAAAAATGGGGATTATGGGTTCGCCTCACCGGCACTGCGCCTCGCTTTGACGGGCAGTGACGGGACGCAGACGATCGTGGTGGGGAAAAAGGAAAAGGATGCGGAGCGATATTACGCGATGAATTCCGCGCTCGATCCGGTGTTCACCCTGAACTCCGACTTCGTCACCCAATTCCAGAAGAACCCGGCGGATCTGCGCGAAAAAGACCTGTTTTCATTTTCCACATTCGACGTGAAGCGTGTGGAACTGGACACGCCCAAGGGCCATTGGGTGTTCGAGCGGCAGGGGGGGCAGTGGAAACAGACCGCGCCCAAGCCCAAAGGTGTGAATTCCGATAAGATGGATACCTTCCTGACCCGCTTGCGCGACTTGCGCGCCGATTCGTTCCCCAAGGGTGGAAATCTGGCGGATTTTGGCCTGGCCAAACCGGCTTACCGGTTCAACGTTCAATCCGGAGAGAAAAACACCACGGAAATCGTGGAGGCGGCGAAATCCGGCGATCACGTTTACGCGCGGAGGTCCACTGATCCGCTGCCCAGCGAACTTCCCAAGACAGCGCTGGATGATATCGAAAAATCCTTGGGTGAGCTCTGAGGATTAGTGAATAGTAAATAGTGAATAGTGAAAAATGAATGTTAATGAGGACCTCTTCGAACTCCTCCTCACTATTTACTATTCACCATTTCCTTTCTTACCTGTTCTTCCACACCGGCTTGCGCTTTTCAAAGAGCGCCAGCACGCCTTCCTTGGAATCTTCAAGTTCAAACAACTGGTTCAAATAGATGTCCTGTGCCCGTTTTAGGGCTTCCTCAAAGGGCCGCCAGGTGCCTTCAAAAACCACGCGCTTGAGCAAAGCCAGCACCGGGCCGCTCTGTGCCGAGATGCGCTTCACCAGAGCATCCACAGCTTCCTTCAGTCTCTCGCGGGGTACAACGCGATTAACCAAGCCCATTTGCAGCGCTTGCGCAGCGTTGATGGGTTCTCCGGTAAGGAGCAGTTCCATGGCGCGGCGCGGCCCAATGACGCGCGGGTAAACAACCGCCCCCAGGGGCGGGAAGACGCCCAGCTTGATTTCCGGCTGGCGAAACTGCGCATTGTCCGTGGCAATCACCAAATCGCAAAATGCCGCCAACTCCGCGCCCGCGCCGGAGGCCACCCCTTCCACGACCGCGAGTACGGGCTTGGAGATCTCCAACATGACGCGAAAGACGCTGTGGAAAGCATCCATCATCTGAAACACCATCTGCTCGGTATAACCCTCCGCGCCCACTCCCATGGAGAAATAGCCCTCGCATTCGGGAGCGGCATCCAGCAGGATCAGCCGCACATCCTTCCGGGTGGAGAGGCTTTCAATCGCCCTCGCCATTTCCCGGAGCATTTCAATATTCATGACGTTCTGCTTCGGCCGATTCAGCGTGAGGTGGGCCACATCCCCCGAGGCATCCCAGCGGATGAATTTGAATCCCTTGCGGGCTGCTTCCTTTGGTCCTCCGGGGAGTTGCTCAACCTTTTCGTCCGCCATGGCGCCCTCCTTAGAGCAGTGATGAGTGAAGAGTGAAAAGTGACGAGCGGCGACTAATGAATTGGCTTTTGCTTGTCACTCTTCACTCTTCACTCGCCACTACTCTACTTCAACTTACCGCCGCATTTTCCGCAATAGTCAAACTTTTCCGGAATACCTTTGGCCCCACAGTTCTCGCACTTGCGAGTGTTTGCGCCCCAAAGGAACTCGCTGGATTTTCCTGCCGCCGCCAGCTCCCGCAATTTTCGGGTGTCGGGGGGGCGCTTTTCAATGAAGGCTTGGACGCCTTCGTAGGGTTCCCAGGAAGTGGCGTGCACGGCCAGCCAATCGCGTGCGTGGCCGGTGGTGAGCGTCCATGCCAGATCTTTCCAAATATCCAACTGCTGACGCGTGTAGCGGGTGGACTCGGGGAATTTCTGGATCAACTTCTTGGCCAGGGCATTCACCGCCCGGTCAAGCTGCTTGAGGGGAACCACTTGATTCACCAGCCCCCAATTCAGCGCCTGCTCCGCCGTGACCTCATCGCAAGTCAGGAGCATTTCTCTGGCGCGCCGTTCGCCCACCACCAGCGGCAGCCACTGGGTTGCGCCCCAGGCATCCACCAGGCCCACCCGCGTGCCCATCTGCATGAAGCGCACGTGGTCAGCGGCGACGGCCAGGTCTGCCGCCAGATTCCAGTCATTCCCCGCGCCCGCCACCACGCCGTTCAGCCGGGCGATGGTGGGTTTGCCCAGGTGGCGAAAGAGATTGAGCGCCTCGGCGAGCAATCCTTGAAACTTCCAGAAATTCCTGGGGCGGCGAAGGAACTCCCGCGAAAACTCATTGGCATCGCTTCCCGAGCAAAATGCCTTGTCGCCCGTGCCGGTGAGCACCACCACCCCCACCGCATCATCCAGGGCGGCGTCGCGGAAGGCTTCCGTCATCTCGCGCAGGGTGTCAGAAGAGTAGGCGTTGTAAATTTCCGGGCGGTTCAGCGTGATGCGCGCAATCCCGTCCTTCTTGTCATAAAGGATGTCGGCAAAAGCAAATCGTGAGGCGGCTTGTCCGGTGTATTCCATAGGTAACCTGATGCTACCACAGCCATTTCCTGGGAGGGTAGTGACGCCTGTCCTTCGGGATTTGGGGATAACTGCGTTATGATGTAAAGGGAAGGAGGATTGATGAATCCACGCAAGTATTGGTTTCTTATTTTGCTCTTAATGGTCATAGGCTGTACCACGAAGCAGCCCACCACGTCCATTTACGATGAGCAAGCGGATGCGCGTCACGACATAGCCGCGGCCATTTCGAACGCACAGGGAAGCAATAGAAACATTGTGCTCATCTTTGGCGCCAACTGGTGACCCGACTGCCATGCGCTGGATGCGCAGATGCATAAAGCTGAACTTGCTGCGATGATTGAGCAGAATTTTGTCGTTGTGAAGGTTGATGTGGGGCGCGAGGATAAGAACCTGGACTTGGCCGAGCAGTACCATGTGCCCATCGCGCACGGTATCCCCGCCCTGGCGGTTCTGGACCCACGCGGGAACCTTCTCTACGCAATGGACCAGGGGCAGTTCGCCGACGCCCGCGACATGAGCTACGAAAACATCAGAGCATTCTTTGTCCGGTGGGAACCGAGCCATTGAATAATCGGGCCATCGGTTCATCGGGTCATTGAGTCATTGAATCAAGGGGCCATTGGTTCAATAAGTAATCGGGCGATTGGAGCACAATCCATCAATGACGCAATGACCCGATGGCCAGATGCTCCGATCGCCTTGACGCTCCCCGATACGTCCATTAGACTGTCCATGCTATTAACTAAGAAGGACCCATGAAAAAAGAGACGATTATTACGGCGGTGATTTTCCTGGCTGTCGGTTTTCTGGCCGGGTACATCACCGATGCCCAGATTCACTGGAACGGTCCGCAGAAAGCGACCCAGGCGGCTGCCGCGCCTTCTGAAATGCCGCCCGCCGAGGCAAACGCCAATCCCGCTGGCGGAGCGATGCCGCAGCAGGGCCTGCCCGAGGGCCATCCTCCCATTGACACCGCGGCGATCGTCCAGCAGATGACGACCATGGCTGCGCAGAACCCCACGGACCCTGCGATCCCTCTAAAACTCGCCAATTTCCTTTACGACCAAAAGCAGTACGACAAGGCCATTGAGTGGTATCAGCGCTCTCTGGAACTTGATCCCAAGGATGTCGATGCTCGTACGGATTTGGGCACCGCGTACTTTTACTCGGGGCGGGCAAAGGAAGCCCTGCGCGAATATGACAAGGCGCTCGCGATCGATCCCAAGCACGAATCGACCATACTCAATTCCATCGTTGTGAACCTACAGGGCACTCACGATCTCGCCGCGGCTCAAAAGGCATGGGATCGTTTGCATGGGCTCAATCCCAGCCACCCCGCCCTGGCCGGTTTAAAGGAAAAGATTGATGCCGCCGGCGCCGCCGGCAGCCCGGCAGGACCGCAATAGGCGCTGACGGGCCATGTTTCAGGTGTAAGGTGCAAAGGGTAAAGGCTAAAGGATAAAGCATAAACCGGACTTTACCCTTTGACCTTCACCCTTTACACTTTCTCGCTGTCGGGCATCCTCCCGGAGTGAAAGGCCGTCTCACCCTTATGGGAAGTTTTCTTCTCGATCTTCTGGATTTCATCATCCTGGCGCTCTTTCTTTGGGGGATGGCGCGAAGGGTCGGATCCCTATTCCGTTCACCCCGGATTAACGTCAGGTCGGTGGGCGGGGCTCCACGCCCGTCCGCCGCCGCGCCGCATCGCGGAGAAATGGCTCGCGATCCTGCGTGCGGCATGTTTGTTTCCACGGAACTCTCCCATCAATTAAGGCAGGGCAAGGATACGCTGCATTTCTGCTCGCGCGAGTGTCTGGAAAAATTCCAAAAGGAATCTGCGCATGTTGCTTCCCAGTGACCCGGCTTGGACGGAAGTGCGGGGTCCCGGCCCGCCCCGCCCTTTGCCTGGGCGTATTTTCACTTTCCCCCTGCGGCCCGCGTGCGGGCTGGCGCTTTTGCTCCTGATGCTGGTGGGGGGTGCGGTGGCGGCAGAGGCGGGGGGGAATGTTCGGTTGGCCCGCAAGTATCGCCCCGGCCAGACGATAATTTACGTCACCAAGGTCAGCACGAACTCGCAAATCAATTCCAATCCCCCGGAGTTGAAAAACTTCTTCCCGCCCATCCCCACCAGCTTGCGCATGAACCAGCAAAGCACCGTGACTGTGTCGCAAGTGCACCCCGACGGCGCGGCGGATGTTCAGCACCGCTTCGACAAATTTGAAATTCAGGCCGACCTTGGAGCGCTCCCGGAAGACATCCGCGACTCCCTGACGCAGGCCCAGCGCGAGGTGAGCCAGCGGATTGTGGGCAAGACCCTGACCGCCCATTACAATCAGGACGGTCGCCTGGTGGAGTTTAATGGCGCCGACGATTTATTCCGGGACATAGACGCCCCCGTGCGGCAACCGCTCCAGCAAATGCTGCGTCTTTTTCTGGAGCAAATGGGCGGACAGTCGCTCTATCCGAATCATCCCGTCAAAACAGGCGAGGAGTGGTCCGACAATCTTGCGGCGCAGCCGCTCAAGGACTACCCCTTCCAGGTGCAAGGCAAAAGTACCATGCACTATTCCGGCAAGACGCGATACCAGGGAATTAAAGCTGCGATCGTGGATTATCACTTTGAAAACACCCTCACCCCCGCCGCGGAGGGCCTGCGCGAGGGGGGTGCGCTTCCCCAACTCGAGGCCATGGGGATGCGGCTTGACCTCAAGATCAACGGAAAGGGGCAGGGCCGGATTCTGGTGGCGCTCGATGACGGCCGCGTGCTCCAGAACCATTCCACGTTGCACCAGACCCTCAGCGCCACCATGCAAGGCAGCGAAGGCTTCCTGGCCCCCGAACAGCTTCCTCGCCTCGAAATCCAGTCCGACACGCAATTGGAGGTGGAAGGGAACAAGCCCTAGCCTTCCTCAGCCTCGCGAATGCGCCGGGCTGAAATCCTTATTGACAAAGTGTTCTGGGCACTTATAATCGGCAACAGTTTCGTTCATCGCAGGGGATTGCAAAGGTAGGAATGAATCAATCCATCCTTAACGCGTGGCCCGTGGTCCTCAGTGTGGCCGGATTTGATCCCTCGGCCGGCGCGGGAATCGTGGCTGACCTCAAGACCTTCGCGGCGCACAACTGCTATGGGGTAGCCGCCATCACTGCCCTGACCGTGCAGAACAGCCAGGGAGTGGCGGCCGTCCACCCGGTTGACCCATCGATACTGAGAGATTCGATTCTATCGCTGCTTTCCGACGGTCGCGTGAAGGCCCTCAAGATCGGAATGCTCGGCAATCTGGCCGCTGCCGGCGTGGTTCGTGAGATCTTGGAGTCGAATCCCGATATTCCCGCCGTGCTCGATCCCATCGTGCGCTCCTCCAATGACTTTAATTTGTTGGATGCTGAAGGCTTGGATTTCATGCGGCACGAACTGCTTTCCCGCGTGACGGTGATTACACCGAACCTGGCGGAGGCGGCGGCGCTGGCCGGAATTCCTGTCGATAACCTGGAGAACATGAAGGCGGCGGCCCGCAAACTGGTGGATTTGGGTGCGCGCGCCGTCGTGGTGACCGGCGGGCACCTGGACAAGGCGATCGATGTTTTTTTTGACGGAACGATGATGGAATCATTCGTCGGCGAGCGTATCAAGCCGGACAACACTCACGGCACGGGCTGCACGTTTTCCTCGGCCGTGGCCGCCCATCTCGCCCTGGGACGTCAATTGCGCGATGCCGTGGTCCTGGCCAAGGCGTATGTTGTGGAAGCCATTCGCCAGGCCTTCCCTGTGGGGCCCGGCCGTATTCCCTTGCACCACCTCTACCGCATGACCCAGCCGGCCCGCGTCACGGACCACTCACCCGCCGTCGCCGAACCTGCGCGCTAAAACGGAACGCGACGCTCGAACTTTCAACCTGCCTGATTACGGCGCAATCGAAAAGGTTGTCCAGGGATAAGCGTCCATGTCGCGCAGGAGGGGTTTTTCCCAGTTAACCGAACTTTCGCAGCTGAGGGAGTAGACGAGCTGTAAGTGGTTTGTTTTTAGCGAAGGGTTCCCAAAGGTCGGCACTACATTTTCAGTGTCGGTTGCACCGTCTGTGCCGGGTCGTCCTGGGCCTTGATGCGAGGTGACGGTTGTGAAGGCAAGGAGAGATTGAGTTGGTGCAGCATCAGCGCTTGATCGGGTTCCGGCTGGGTGTAGCGTGGCATGATCAGCCAACGGTCGTCGGTGGTGGGCAGGCAGACATCCAGCATCTGGATCGTCGCCAGCTTTTCCAACACCGCCCGCGGGGTGAGGCCCGGGGCCAGGGCTTGCAGCCTTTGTCCCAGCGTTACCGAAAGAGCGTAGGCGAGGAAGGCCACCAGGATGTGGGCCTCCACGCGGTTTTCGAGTTGGTGATAAATCGGCCGCAAGCCCAACTCGCTCTTGAGGGTCTTGAACGCCGCTTCGATTTGGGTGAGTTGGAGGTAGAGTTCCCACAGCACGGCGGCATCCTCGCCCACCAGGTTCGACCGCAGCAGATAGTGCCCGTCGCGGAGTTCGGCCTTCTGCAGCTTGTCTTTGTCCAATTGAAACGTGAAGGTTTGGCGCGTGACGGCTTCGCCCTCCTGGGGCAGGTGAATGCGGACAAAGCCGAAGGCACGTCCCGCGTCCTTCTTGGCCGCACCGATCCGGAGCAGCAACCGATCGCGCGCCGGAGATTTCCGGCGTAGGTCGCGCAGTTTCCACAGCAACCGCACCAGCTTACGACGGCGGATGGCGTGCTCTTTGGCCCGCCGTCCTGCGCTCTTCGCCAACACGTATAATTCCCCTTCCTCGGCGAACAGCTTGACCTCGACCGACTCCCGCACTTTCTGCCACGGCAACTCCAGCCATTTTTTCTCGTACTGCTGAATCTTGCCCCGCGGCGTACCCACCAGGTAGAACACTTCCCGCTCCGGCGCGCGCATCTCCTGTAGCACTTCTTCGGTGGGAATTCCCCGGTCCATCAACCACACCCGCCGCGCCCGTCCATACTGTGCTTCGATCTTGGCGAGAAACCCGCGCAACGTGGTGCGATCCGACGTGTTGCCCTCCATCACTTCGTAGGCCAGCGGAAACCCTTCCGGCGTCACCACCAAGGCGATCACTACCTGCCGGCAGTCGGAGCGATGGTCGCGGCTGTAGCCATACTGGGCCTTGGGAATCTCCTCTCCTTCGCCCTCGAGGTAGGTGCTGGTGAGGTCATAGAGCAGCACGTCGAAGCGCGCCTGAAACAGCTCCTGCCAGCGCTGCCGCAGATGTTCAAACAGGGCGGCCTTATGCTTCAAAATCCGATCCAGGCAGCGATACAGCCGGTCCTTCTCCGCTACCGCGAAGCCCGTTCCCAGCAGATCCCCCATGGCGCTCTGGTCAAACCCTTGCCGGTGCAACCGAAACTCACTGCCCGGTGAGACCAACCGGCTCACCACCAGCAACTCCAGTACTTTGGCCCAGGGAACTTCCTCCCGGCCCTCCCCCAACCGCGCTTCCCAAAATGCGCCCAGTCCCAACTGCCGCCACAACTCGCATCCCAACCAGTAATTGCCAAACGCTCGCGGCCGTCGCAACTCCATCTCCGCCAGCTTCACCTGCACCCCATCCAGCGCGTCGGCGGGAAGTTCGCGGTCCTCTGGAAACAGGCTCAGCGTCGCCGCCCGCTGCTCGGCCTCATCAAAAACTTCCAGCGTCTGCCGCCACGCCGCTTGCTGGCTATCGTTGATCTCTCCCAAAAACAAGACCTGCCGCTGCACCACTCGCCCCGAGCGCACCCGGCGATTCTCCACCACGCTGAAATAGCGGTGGGTCTTGCCGTCCTTGCGCCGTTTTTTGCTGCGCAGAAACATCGTCAGCACGCATCGTCACAAATTCGCTACGCCCCTGTAAAGGGGGTAGGTCGGCACTACAAGGGCTTATCGAGAAGGCGGGGTTGACAAGGAAGAGGTTAGACCGACGTGCAGGTCAAATCTTACTCAAAATAGTTCTCAGCTGCGAAGGTTCGGTTAAATCCGGAATGATCGTGCAGGTATTCGGCCGCTTTGAAGCTGCGTCCGCAGGCGTGTCCGGCCGCCGCGGCGAAAGACATATGTTCAGCCATGGTGGCATCCGCAACCTTGTTCTGAACGGCGCCCGCGGCCCCGTAGGGCGGCTGCCACGGCGTCGAGCCGCGCGGCGAGAGGTCGATGTGGCCGCAAAGGGTGCGCTCGTCGGCATCCTCCTTCTTTTCGAACGTATCGTAGTGGTCGGCCAGAAAACCTTCCGCAGCGGCGACGTCGATCTTCCCCTTGTACTCGGCCATCACCTGTTCCCAGCGAACGTGCCGGGCGTTGGCGCTGTTGGACATATCCTTCACATTGAAGTCGGTTTCTTCCTTCACCAGTTGGGGATCGGCGGGAAAATTTGAACCCACAAAATAGCCGTCCGAGGTGCGCAGCAGCGTGACGTTCTTAAGGCCCAGTTCAAGGCTCGCGATTTCATTGGTCTTGCGATCCGCCACCAGCCAGTTGTTGGCGTAGCCACCGTTGTTCCCTTCCTTCATGATGCGGGCGAAATCGTCAATGGAGGTGGCATATTGCATCGCCTTTCGCGCGCGGATGAATTCCGGGATGCCGTTGGGGTCGTAACCGGAGAAGTGGGAAATGGTGGTCTCGGTGATCATGATCCCGGCGGAATTGATGCCGAAGTCGTCGGCGCTGTGAATGGCGCCGGGAAAGCCGTCCATCAGCATGCGTTGCCCGCTGGCCGGTACGATGTCAAAAATGATGGTCCAACGCGCGCCGTCCAGGTAATGCGTCCAATCGTTGTGGGCGATGATGACCTTGCCATCCTTCGTATAACTGCCGGTGGCCACGAAGGCGCTGCAGCGGTCCGGCAGGGCCAGCGAAGCGGTGGTGGTGACCTGGTGGATGCGATTATATTGCTTGACGTAGTATTCCCATTCGCAGAAGGCGTTGAGCGCCACCACATCCCAGACGTCCAGCTTCACGCCTTTCGCCCGCAAACCCGCGCTGATGCCTTGCAGTTCCTCGCGATACTCCTCTTCGATGTGCGGCCACATCATGTCGCGCGCCGCATTTCGGAAAAACTTCCAGTCTTTTCCGGTTTCGTGGGTTTGCTCCAGCATCACCACTTTTTCCGCGTCCTGAATCTCCCGGGCCAGCAGGTATCCGTGCTGGTACCCGATCTCGAACGGCTTGCCCTCCAAATGCACGAAAGTCCAGCCATTCTGCGCGGGCTTGCGGAACGCCCCCTTCAGGTTTGCATCGGGTTTTGCCTCCTTGGCGAAGAGGGGCAGAGCGGCGGCCAGAAGAACCATGCTGACCAGGAGATGAGCAGTACGGCGCATGCAAGCCTCCCAAGGCATCGTCGCGGTTTGCAAAGTCCCAGGGGTGACGATGAGGTAAATAGCCATTATACACGAAGGTTCTTGCCCCCTCGCCCCGCAGCGCGTCACGCGCACCTTAAGATCGGCCCCCACCGTTGGCTTGCGCTCCTGCGAAGGTGTGGTTATACTGGCGGTATGAAAACGGCGATATCCATCCCCGATGATATCTTCCAGGGTGCGGAGCGTCTGGCGCGGCGGACGAAGAAGTCGCGCAGCCGTCTGTATGGTGATGCCCTCAAGGAGTACTTGGCGCGCCACGCTCCGGACGAGGTCACCGAGGCGATGAACCGGGCTTGCGCCGAAGTGGGCGGCACCCAGGATCCCTTCGTTTCCGCCGCCGCACGCCGCGCGCTGGAGCGAAGCGAGTGGTGATCTCCCAAGGCGAGGTCTGGTGGGCGGATCTTCCCGCCCCGGTCGGTTCTGGTGCGGGGTTCAGAAGGCCGGTGGTCGTCGTGCAGGGTGACGCGTTGAATCGGAGCCGCATTGCCACGGTCGTCTGTGTTCCGCTGACCAGCAATCTCAAATGGGCCCTGGCACCGGGGAATGTCCATCTGCCCGCTCGTTTTACCGGCCTCGCGAAACCTTCCGTGGCCAACGTCTCCCTGATCGTCAGCATTGACAAGCACCTGCTTACCGAACGGGTGGGCAAGTTGCCCCCTTCCCAACTTGGCTTGGTCCTTGCGGGAATCGACACCGTCCTCGGCAAGCAGCCCTGAACCCTCAGCGCGACCGCGCCGAGCCCCATAATGGGTTGGCAACTGCACAGCCAAGGCGTCGCAAATTTTACCGAGGACCTGCCCCTCAAGGTCCGCAGCTTTACTGGAAGTGGTCGAGCATGCGAAAACGCGTGGGCCGACGGGGAGAATCGTCATGTCAAACCTTGAAAAGGTGGACAAAGCGGAATCGGCTGCTGAGGCCGGAAAATTTTACGCCTTCTCTATCGCCTTCGTAGCCGCTATTGCGGGATTCCTGTTCGGCTACGACTTGGTCATCATTTCGGGGGCGGCGATATTCATAAAGGCTTATTTCGCCCTCTCCCCCGCCCAGTTCGGTTTTGCCGTCAGCAGCGCCATCCTCGGGTGCATCGCGGGCCCTTTTCTGGGCGCAGGGCTGTGCGACTGGATGGGGCGAAAGAGCACATTAATGATGTCGGGAGTCTTGTTTGCCGCCGGCGCCATCGGGACGGCACTGGCGGGCAGCATTGGCATTTTCAACCTGTTTCGGATTGTGGGTGGCCTGGGCGTGGGCATATCCTCACTGGCCGCGCCGCTGTACATCTCGGAGATTGCTCCGGCCCGCCAGCGCGGACGGTTGGGAATCATGTACCAGCTTGCCATCACCATCGGTTGCCTGGCAGCAGCCGTGGTCTCCTACTTTTTGGCCCGCTACGTTTCATCCGAGGTGAGTTGGCGCTGGATGGTGGGTTCGGTGGTGTTCCCGGTCGTTATTTTCGTTCTCTTGCTCCTCAAGGTGCCGCAAGGGCCGCGGTGGATGGCCGCCCGCGGGCAGTTTGATGAGGCGTTTCAATCGCTGGCCCGAATTGATGGTTTGGAGCACGCCCGGCGCGAGATGGAGGAAATCAAAGCGTCTCTGGCCGGAGAGTCGGGGACATTTGGCGAACTGTTTGAGCCCGGCATGCGGAAAGCGCTGTTTGCCGGTGTGATGCTCGGGCTCTTCAATAATTGGACGGGGTGGAGCGGCATTGCCTACTACTTGCCCACCCTTTTCCAGCAGGCGGGCTATGCACGCGCCAGCGATGCCATCGGAGTGAACGTGCTCATCATGGTGGGCAATGCCGTGCTCACGCTGGTCGCCATTGCCATTGTGGACCGGGCGGGCAGAAGACCGCTCTGGTTGATGACTTCGGCAGCCATGATTTTCTGCCTGGGAGCTGCGGGTCTGGTCTTTCAACTCAAGATCACCGGCGCAGTCGTGGTGGCGGCGATTTTCATGTGCGACGTACCGCACTCCATAGGCCTGGGGCCGCTGCCCTGGCTGATGATGTCGGAGCTCTATCCCACCCGCATCCGTGCCCGCGCGGTAAGCATCTCGACAACCTTCCTTTGGATTGCCGGGTTCACGGGGCCCTTCGCATTTCCCATGATCGAAGCCGCGTCGCGAAAGTTTGTGGGGAGCATTGCCGGGGTCTTCTGGTTCTATGCGGTCATCTGCATCGTCGCCTTCTTTTGGGGCTTGAAGATGCTCCCGGAGACCAAGGGACGCACCTTGGAGGAAATCGCCAGGTCGTGGACCAAAACCGGCGAGCCCGCCGCCACCGTAGACGGCGCCCAAGGTTGAGGCAACGTGAAAAGCCTGAGAATAGCTTCTGTTGTATAGGCGATGCAGGAGTTGAGTGATTGGGTCTCACCCACGACGCTACTCGCAATCAATCTTAGCGATCGCTATGCCGCCACAAACTTCCTCAACACGTGGTTGCCCAAGAACGAACCGCGACCTGTGGCGGGGCAGGACAGTCTTATCGTTTTAAAGACTCTCCTGCTTAGGTCAGCACCAGCCGATAGTACTATCGACGCTTGAGCAATGGAGCTAGAATAAGTAGAAGGGGGTAGAGACTGATTAAGTGAGCATCTCAAAGGCGGATGTGGTATAAAACGCGGCATGGTAGCGGACCACTCACGGCGTATAATCGCTTCCTTTCGCTCTGTCGGTCGCCGCTTGCTTCAGATTTGGGCCAGTTTACGGAATTTCTTTGTCGAAGATTTTTGGGGGCCAAAACTTGCCAAGATTGCAGCAGACTTTTGCGCTGAAGCAGCAGTTCTCATTGCCGTTTTTCCGATTCTTGACACTATTATCAACAAAGGGGGGCTAAAAGATGTTACTTGGCCTTTGATTGGTTGGAGCGTTGGGCTTCCCGTCATTCTTTTGGTTTTTGCGGGTGTAATAACGGCTATAATAAAAGAGGCTGGAAAGGATTGAACACCATGTGGCCAGCAGCATCTGGTTTGCTTTTACTATCAACGATTGTTTTCTTTATCGGGGTGCGTGCTGCTTTGAAAACTCGGAAGAGAAAGCCTATTATTTCATACCGTAGCGAGATTGAATCCACAAAAGCACCTACTCAAGATCTAGACAAAAACCAAGAAAACCCGGCTGCCATGGCGATGGCAGCGGGAAATGCTGGCAAGTATCCTAATCAGTAATACAGATAGCCGGAGATGAATGGTGCGACTTTCAGCGGTTATTCTTGCTAGGGTGCTCGGTTACGTTGAGACATTCGACCTAAATCCCAAAGGTAAAGTCTTTTTCCCAGAAATTATCCCGGCGATCGTCAACCGATACAATTTCCAGAAGTTCCCCAAAACTTTTGAAGAGCTTGACGAATCGAAAGGAATTGAGTTCCATGAGGGGAAGGCCGGAAATAGGGTGATACAGCGGGCTGTGATATTTAACACACTTTTGTTGGTTGAAACTCGGTCTAGCACTGACGACTCGAAGCAAGTCCTTGAGGAAATGCTCAATTGGGCCACGAGCAAGTTCGGTTTCAGCTACCTCCCGGGGATGATAAAGCGGTTTGCCTATGTTAGTGACCTTAGTTTCTATAGCGACGTTCCGCTTTTAAGTGTCAGTCCGGCACTAACAAGTCTGGCCAAAAAGACCAGCAAAGCAGTATCTGAAATCTGGCAGGAGACTGTTCACTACGAACCCTTAAATCTAGTTGTCGGACATGACCCACTCTCCCGGAAGTACGGAATCGCCCCTTTTTCAATTACGCGCAGGGCTGAGTCCCTATTTTCCGAAAATAAATATTTTTCCGAAGCTCCGCTTCCGACCGATCTGCATCTTTCAATGCTGGAAGAATTTGAGGCGGGGATCAAGCAAATGCATGATGTAAGCAACGGCCAGGGAAAACCATCGACATAAATAAAAAGAAATTAATGCTGACCACCGCGGGCTGGCGCAGATCCCTGCTCTTGGGGGTCTGCGATTTCCCGAAGGGACCTTTGGGAGCTGTCGGCCCACCTCAGTCGATTTGTAGAATTGCATGCAGCAAGGGATTATGCCCGCACCAAATCCTTGCGGGAAGAAAGTCCCTTTGGGGGATCGCAGAAGCTAAAAATCGACCGTCTGCGCCAACCCGAGATGCCGGTACCGGCCAGGAGTTGGAGCCCTCCGGACGCAAATTGGCGTTGGTGGGTGGGCAAGGTGGCGCAGGGCCCCTCCTCCGGCCCTACGGTCTTCCAGTGGCGCGGGTGCTCTTCCCAAGTGCCCCGTGTCGCATGCGATGCCGACATTTTGTCATGCTCGGCGGCAAGCTTGCCTCGCCATTTCCTACCCGCACGAAAAATAAGGATTAAAGTGCAAATATTCAGGCCGTCAACAGACAATTTGCCTGTATTTTTCGTGGCCTTGGCCGTCCACGCGCTAGCCCACACATGCCGACTACCAGCCGAGGGTGGTTTCGCGCACCGGTAAAGGCAGTTGGCAGTAGGCAGTAGGCAGTGGGCATTAACAGAAGGCTGTGGGCTGTTAGCTGTTGGCTACAGATCATGAGCTGACCGCCACCCACCACTCCCCGCTCGCCACTATCCACAATTCACTCTATTTGGAGGTTTTCATGTCTCTTGATCAACAACCGGAAATGACGCAACAGAATGCGGCCGCGAATGCAGGAAACGGCCAAAACGCAGAAGGGCTATCGACGCCCGAGGCCCCCGTCAGCGCCGCCGTGGAAAATTTTCGGCGCGGTTTCACCGACGCGCAGTCCGGGCTGATGATGGCGCTGGGGGAAGAGCCGCAGGATTACCGGCGAATGATGGAGTCCCTGGTGGACGACTTGCAACCTCGCGCGGGTATCGAGGCCCAGATTGTCGAGCAGATGGGGCAATCGGTCTGGCGGATGCGGCGCGCCCAGCGCATCCAGGACGGGCTGGCCCTGAAGCGGATTCAAAGTCGATTGGAGGCGGAACAGATGGCGGCGACGGACAAGGCCTGGAAAGTGATTGAGCATTTGAGACCCTTTGAGAGCCTCGAGGAAGCGCTCGCGCGGCGCGATAGGGGGCCCACTGCGGCGGAGATCAACGATTTTGTGAAAAGCCGCAAGGGTGATTCCTCCGAGGAGATGGAGGAATTCATTCTTCTGCTCAGGTCTCTCCTGGAGCCTATGGAGGGGCGGGAACCAAAGGCCGCGCTCAAGAAAGCCCGCGCCGAGCTCCGCCGGCTGATGGAGCGTTACGAGAGTGTTGGCTGGGTCTATTCGCGGCGAGCGCAGGAGGTCGGTTCCCCGGAGAACCTGGCCGCGCTCATGGCTCCAGATGATCACCGAGCCGTGCTCGCACAAAGAATGGAGGATGCGAGCCTTCGCCGGTTCTGGCGGCTCACCAATGCCTTCGCAAAGGTCCGGCAGGGGGCGCTCCATCCAAAAAAAGATGTTAAAAATGACGTACGAAGCCCGAATGTCTTTGAAAACAAACAAAACATGGACAAAATGCCCGATGCAAATGCGGACAATTACGCCGCTTGAACAACAATTGGGTGACATTTTGCACCTCAGCATCCGCAAATCAGCCCAAAATTGCGAATCTGGCCAACACTTTGCCACAAGGCGGGACAGAAGACACCACGCACGCTTCGCGTTAGAATACGGCCATGAAGATAAATTTTGCTTTTGGCCGAACTGGATTGATCCTGGACCTGCCGGAGGGTTTTGATTACCGCGTGCTGGAAGCGCGGTCGGCGGTTCCTCTGAACGACCCCGCGGGGGCGATCGAGCGGGCGCTGGATGCCCCTTTCGGACGCCCGCCGCTCCTCGAGATGGCGCGCGGCAAACGCTCCGCGGCCATCTCCGTTTGTGACATTACGCGGCCGGCGCCCAACCGCGAGGTGCTTCCTCCAGTGCTCGATCGTCTGGAGGCGGCGGGGATTCCGCGCGAGGGCATCGCCATTCTGATTGCCACCGGACTCCACCGGCCGGCTACGGAAGTGGAGTTTCGCGAAATCTGCGGGGAAGAGACTGCGGCGCGTTACCGTGTGCTCAATCATCACGCGCGCGAACTCGCCGAGCATCGCAGCCTGGGACAGACGTCTACCGGCACCCCCGTCTACATTGACGACCGTTTTATCAGCGCCGACCTCCACATCACCCTGGGATTCATCGAGCCGCACCTGATGCTGGGCTACTCGGGTGGTCGCAAGCTCATCGCTCCGGGGCTTGCCGCGCAGGAGACCATCAAGGTCCTGCACAGCCCGCGGTTCATGCGTGATGCGCGCGCCGCCGAGGGTTCGATGGAGGCGAACCCCCTGCACCACGAACTTCTGGAAATCGCCCGCATGGCCCGCCACGATTTTCTGGTGGATGCGGCGCTCAGCCGGGGCGCTCCGCGCCGGCCCATCGCCGCGATCTTTGCCGGCGACCCCGTGGCCGCTCACCGCGCCGGAGCGCAGTTTGTCTCGCGCGTCATGCTGGAAACCCTCGACCGGCCTGTCGATGCGGTCATCACCACCGCCGCCGGCTACCCCCTCGACCTGACTTTTTACCAGGCCATCAAGGGCATCACGGCGGCCTCCCACATCGTGAAGCCGGGCGGGAAAATCCTGCTTCTGGCGGCCTGCCAGGAAGGTGTGGGCGGGCCGGAGTTTGCCCGCATGCTGGGTCAGGGTTTGCCGGATCACGTCTTCATGCAGAAAATTCTGGGGGGGCCGGTTACGGTGGACCAATGGCAACTCGAAAAACTCGCCCTCGTCACCACCCGCGCCGAGGTCTTGTATTACGTCCCGGGCCTGCCGCGTGAATTCCACTCCGCGCTATGGGGAACAGCCTACGCGAGCGCTGAAGATGCAATCCGCGCACTCGTTGGGAAACTGGAGAGAGACGCGCGCATCGCCGTCATTCCCGAGGGGCCCTACGTACTGGCGCAATCGGCTGCTTTGGAAAACGCGATGCGGTGAGTCGCGCGGCTAAACCCCCACCTGCCGGCAGGCGGCTGACCACTGGCGAAGATTTTGGGAAGTGTAATGAAGGAACTTGGCAATTTCCGCGGGACACCACGCGGGCAAATGGGTAAGGGCGTCGGCCTCCAGGAATTCGGCCAACTCCAGAACTCTTTCCGGCATGTTGGAACTCGTGGGTTTGAAGGAGCTGCGCAAAATCTCCAGCAGCCAGTCGGTGAGAATCATTCCCCAGAATTCGTAGCGAAGGTCGTCAACATAGTTGTGAGGATTTCTTCGATGCTCCACCAGGGGGCGGCCGAACGCCACGTGGTACGGGGTGCCCTGCATCAAAGCCAGCAGGAAATAGCCCCCCCAGATGTCGCCATAGCGATCGAGTTTGCCGCCCGGAACCGGCCAGGCCATGGTGACAAACACAAAGGCGGGAATCAATTCCCGCACCACGCTGGTGTTCTGGGTGTTGACCGGGGACCATGTGGAGGGGTCGAGCACGAAGGTGTCAGGACCCCGGTAGTCCACACCCTTTATTTTCCCGTTGAGCCAGGTGGTGGCGTCAACGTCGGGCTCATCGAACCACAATCCTTCCGTGACCCCGATGACCGAGCCCTCGGGGCAGGGAACCAGTTGGGGTTGATTCACATGACCGCGCAGTTGAAAGGGAAACCCCCGCGGGAACACCAGGCGCGGCGGATCGAAGGTCAGGTATTCGCAGATATTATGGAAGTGTTTTTCTTCTTTCAGAACCGGCAGCCGCACAACCTGCCCCGTCCTGCGGTGGAACCCTACAAAGTCGTCGCTGGTGGGAAAATTATCGTCATCGATGGAAATGAGCAGCTCGCAGCCCTCTTCCAACGCGCGCAGGTAACCGAACACTCTTCTGCCGTCGGTGTTGTATGGAATCAAAGGATAGAGAGCGAATGGCTTCCCCCACGCATCCTGCTCCTCGACGCCAAAATAAACGGTTTCCAGGCCCTGGGCGGTAATTTCCGCAGCCAGGGCGGCGGCGCTGGACGGAGTCTTGCGATCCCCCACCACCCAGACCTTCACCTCGTCCAGGTGGCCGTAGCGATTAATATTCTCGTACAAATCGCGCAGGATGGCCGGATGGTGAATCGTGGTAAAGACAATGTGGCAAGGCTTTTTCACGCACGCACTCCCCTTTTAGGTTACAGGTTACAGGGCACAGGTTACAGTATGCAGAACACAGGTTTCGGACTGCGGTTTACAGGTCGCAGGCCAAAACGAACTGTAAATATTTGTTCTATAACCTGTAACCTGTTACCTATGACCTGTAACCTAAACTGGTTTGGCGCTACGGATCGGCGTCAGGAAAACCCGAAGCCCCATCTTCACGTAGCGGAAGTTCTTGAAAAACGTATTGACGCTTCGCCCTTCTCTTCTGCCCACCCACACGGTGGGAACCTGCTCCAGATAATAGCCCATTTTGAGGGGCTTCACGGTGGTCTCAATACAGATTTCATGCGTGGTGCCTTCCCACGCGATGGCGTCGGCCACTTCCTTGCTGAGGAGCTTCAATCCGAAGGTGAAGTCACCGATGCGGCTCCAGAACAAGACTCGAAAGCCCTTCTGAAAAATCCAGTTGAGGACAAGTTTCAAGGGGTCGTAGTTGGTAAATCCGCCACCCGGCAGCCAGCGGTTGGCGATCACCTCATCGCAGCCCGTTTCCTCGACTTTCTGCACCATGCGGTCCACGGCGGCGGGCTCGGTTTCCAGGTCACCGGCCATCAACGCCACGTAATTTCCCTTCGCCGCTTCCATCCCTTCACGGTAGGCCCAGCCGATGCCCGGGTTATTCTTCTGGACCAGCACTTTGACGCGCGGCTCCTGAACTTCCCAGTGCCGGCAAATGGCAAAAGTCTCCTGCGAAGCGCGGGGAGAAACCAGGAGGATAATTTCCAGAATGTATCCACGGTCAAGGGCCAGAAGGAGATTCACGGTCTCGTCGATGGAAAAGGTCTCAGAGAACACCGTGACCACAACCGACAGCTTGATGGCGCCGAGCGCAATGCCTTCTCGTTTCCTCATGGTCTCTGCTCCACTCTAACGCCATTGGCCATGCCGCGCCATAACCGTTGGTACTAGTCGTCGTTGATTATTCCTGCCGCTCGCCCCACGTCCTCCAGATGGCGGGAATATTAACGGTGAAGTTGAAGAACCCCGCGGCCACGACTCCCCCGGCGGCGGCGAGGAGAAGCGGACCGCCTTGCGATATCCAGAGAAGCGTCACCAGGCAGTTCAGCGCCGCGCCGGGAAGACAAACCCGCTCATATCGCAGGAGCCTATGCAAAAACCCCCGTCTGAACCCGGGAGACTTGACCGCTCGAAAGGTGAGGGTTTCACTCCACACAAAGTTGCTCAGCAAGGCCGCTTCAATGGCCACCGGCAACGCGATGGCCGGCCGCCACTGCCCGCGCTCTATCAACGTACAAAACAAACCCACGTCAATCAGGGCGCCGAGCAGCGCCACCAGGCCGTAGCGCATCCAGCCCAGAAATTGGCCTGTCCGCACCGCCAGCCGTATCAGGTGCTGGAGGTATTCCACGTATTGGCGCGCTCCGAGCTTGGAAGCGCCACGCTCACGTTCCTGAAAGACGTAGGGCACTTCCACCAATTTGCCATAATGCGCCTTGGCAATAACTTCCAGGAGAATCTTGTAACCCAGGGGGTTCAGATCAGCGTTACGCAGGGCGGACGCCCGCACCATGAATATCCCGGACATGGGGTCGCCGACCGTCGCGAGCTTGAGCGGCAGCACAGTGGCCGCCATGTGCGTGGCGGTGCGCGAAATCAATCGGCGCACCCACGTCCAATCGGAAGTGCCGCCGCCGGGAACGTAGCGGCTGCCAATCGCCAGGTCGGCCCCCTCGCGCATCGCGGCCGTGAGCGCGGTGAGCGTCTCGGGAGGGTGCTGAAGGTCGGCGTCCAGCACGCCCAAAACCTCTCCGCGGGCCGTTGCCCATCCGTCGAGTACGGCGGTGGCCAACCCCAGCCGCCCCGGGCGCCTGAGCACCCGCACGGGAATCTCCGCGGCCAGCGATTCCGACCGCTCCGCCGTCCCATCTGCACTCGCGTCATCCACCACGATCAACTCGAAATCCTCGCCGGTGGCTTGCATGGCCGCGGCCGCGCGCCGAAGGGTTTCCTCGATAACCGCCGCTTCGTGATATGTGGGTATGATAACTGAAATCATAACAGTGCTTAAAGGTTAAAGGATGAAGGGTAAAGGGTAAAGCAGAAAGCGTAAAGGATGAAGGGTGAAAGGTAATGCACGAAGCCCTCTATGCCATGCATTTCTTCTCCTTCACGCCTTACGCCCTGCCATCACTCTTCAGCCTTTACCCTTTATCCTTTACCCTTTCAAGCCCCCCGCCCCTGACACCTGACGCCTCGCTTCTAGTGGACGGGTGTAATCCGGTAAAGCCCCGCGCTGTGTGGCGCGATCCATGAGGCGAATGAGTCATCAACAACTCCCAAATCCTTTCGCTCCCAAATGTCGCGCACGGCGCACTTCTTCCCCAAGCCCAGCTCGCTCCAATCCACGCTGATGCGCGAGGGCAACCAGTCGTTCAGGTTGAAAATCGCCAGGTACTTGTCGCGCAGTCCGGGCGCATCGGCAGCCCAGGCCACCTGGTTCCCAAGCGTGAACAACTCGCGATTGTGGCTGCTGTGTTGATCCACGTCGAGCCATTCCGGGTTGGTCAGCATGTCCAGTGTTGCGGCATCCAAAGTGGGGAGATCGCCGCCCATCATCAGCGGCGAGCGAAAAATCGCCCAAAGGGTAAGGTGGGTTCGCTGTTCAGCCGGCGTGAAGCGTGTCCGCCGTGCCGGGTCTTCGTAGCCGCGAATGCGGATGCGTCCGAGAGGCAGCATATCTGCGTCGGGCCAGTGATTGGGGCTGATGTACGGGGCCCAGGCGCGGCAAAGCGCAAAAGTGGCTTTCAGCAATTTCCAGTTGTCCCAGAAATCGTTGGATATGCGCCACAGGTTGGCGTTTTCCCGGAGGTGCGCGGCTTCGCCCACGGGCGCCGGGCCGGGCGAGAGGCTCAACACCATGGGCCGGCCCGACTTCACGATGGCGCGGTGCAGAGCGGCGATTTCCGCCGCGTGGTAATCCTCGGGCGCCGGCTTTCCCGCATGGCTCATGTCGTCAGCCTTGATATAGTCAACGCCCCACTGCGCGTACAAAGCCGCGATGGAATCGTAGTAAGCCTGGCCGGCGGGCTTGCTGACATCGACTCCGTACATGGCAGTTGACCAGGAGCAAATATTCCGCGTGTCGGCCACGTCCTGGGCGTGCGCGGAGGTGCCCAGAATCGGCAGGTTTTTCGCCACGGCCTCGCGGGGGATTCCGCGCATGATATGAATTCCGAATTTCAACCCCTTGCTGTGAATGTAATCAGCCAGGGGCTTGAATCCCTGCCCTTGACCCGCGGAAGGAAAACGATTGGGGGCAGGAATCAGCCGCCCATATTCATCCATGTTGAATCCCCACGTATCCTGTTGCAGGGTGGGGTGGGTATGGGAAAAGTACCAGTAATAATCAATCACCACATACTTCCAACCAAATTGAGCCATGTGCTGGGCCATGAAATCTGCGTTGGCCTTCACTTCCTGTTCGGTCACGTCGCCGCAGTAGGCATCGTAGCTGTTCCATCCCACAGGGGGAGTGGGCGCCAGGCCCAGGGGTTGGTCGTCGTCTGCGGCACTCCCGCTGCCCGCCGATAGTCCGGCGCCCCATAAAAATGCCGCAGCCATCAACCCCACAAAGACCTTCTGAGCAACTTGCATAACCGCATCTCCTGAATTGAGCGCCCCATTACTATAGGCCGGGCAGCGCCCCTCGTGCGCATCCGTTCCGGGGGACTGCCCATCGCGCCACTTGGGTATCATGAAATGAAATCTTTGGCAAGCGTCCGCAGGGCATGCGGGATTTTACGGGGCGGTGGGGGCGTAATAACCCGGCCGCGCGTAGATGGTGTATTTGGGTGCGCGGGTTTCGCCGTGCTCGCCCAAGCGCACTTCGATGCTGCGGTAGGTTCCGTCTGCCCGCTTATTGGTGGGGGAATACCCAATCGTATAGCCCTGCTTGAGCCATTTGATGATGGTCTCCATCGCGGAGGTCACCGAGATGCCGTCGTGGGTGTCGATTAATTCGCCGCCGGTTTGCCGGCAGATCTTCTCCACGTCGTGAGCCCGCGATTCCGGGTGGGTCAGATAGAACATCTTCGAGTGGGGGAGAAAGCCCACCTTGACGCTATAAATGGGCGTTCCCGATTGCTGGGCGGCGTGCACCACCTCGGCCACATCGCGCGTCTGCTCATCGGAAGGCTCATTGTCGGAGACCAGAATGACGGCGCGGCGGCGGTAGGGAGCGGCGCGTCCCAGGTAGAGGGCCGCGTCGTACAATCCATCGTTGAGGGCGGTGCCGCCATAGGGGCTGAGCGCCCACAAATCCACGGAGAGGGCATAGTGGTCCGAGGTCAGACCCTCCTCCATCTCGGGTTTTTCCCCGAAACTGAAGATGGCCACCTGGTCGTCGCGCTTGAGCAGCGCGAGGGTATCAAGGGCTCCGGCTCGCAACTCCTCCAGCGCCGCGCTGATGCTGGAGCTATTGTCAATCACCAGCGCCACCGCCAGCGGCAAATCCTCGTGGGAAAACGCGCGGATTTGCTGTTCCACCCCATCTTCGAAAATGTGGAAATCCTCCTTCTGCAAATTGCCCACGGCGCGCCCGTGTTCATCGTGGACGCCCACTTCTACTAACACCAGGTCGACGTCCACTTTGAAAGTGGCCACACTCGGCGCCGTCCCCGCTGCCTTGCTGCGCACGGTAGGCGCTGTGGCTTGCGCACTCGCTCCGGAGCACACGGCGAGCATTAGAAATGCGAGGCTTGGGAATTTTGCCGCCAGCTTCATTGCCGTCCCTCAACCTGTCCTTTGTCGGGATGCGGCCTGCGAATGGGGCGTTGTCTCTTCAGCGGATGTTCAGCGGATTGACTTCATCCTTGGTATATTGTCCAAGCACGCTCGATCCGAATCCTGGCCGGAGGCCGATGGTCATGACCAACACTTGCAGTCTTACGGGACTGAATCGCCGCCGCTTTCTACGGGCCGGAATGCTCTGGGGGGCCGCCGCAATTGTCCCGCGGTGGGTGGGGCAAGCCGCGCCGGCGAGCTCGCTCGCGGGCCCGGTTCCCACCTTCGAATTTGATGAGGTTACTCTTTCCGACCTCCAGGCGGGCATGGCCTCTGGAAAGTTCACAGCGCGCTCGATCACGGAAAAATACCTGGCGCGCATCGGGGCGATTGACAAACACGGGCCCGCGCTCGGCTGCGTCATCGAGTTAAATCCGGATGCCCTGGCCATCGCGGACTCGCTCGATAGCGAGCGGAAGGCGAAAGGGCCGCGCGGACCGCTGCACGGTATCCCGGTTCTCATCAAAGACAATATCGCGACGCGCGACCGGATGCAAACCACCGCCGGATCGCTGGCGCTGGTGGGATCGGTGCCGCCCCATGACGCCTATGTGGCCAGGATGCTGCGCGATGCCGGCGCGGTCATTCTGGGCAAGACCAACCTGAGCGAGTGGGCCAATATCCGGTCGTCACATTCCACCAGCGGTTGGAGCGGGCGGGGCGGCCTGACCCGCAATCCCTACGCGCTGGACCGCAATCCCAGCGGTTCCAGCTCCGGTTCCGGGGCCGCCGTGGCCGCGAACCTCTGCGCGGTGGCCATCGGCACGGAGACCGATGGTTCGATCGTATCCCCGGCGAGCGTCAACGGAATTGTCGGCATCAAGCCCACCCTGGGCCTGGTAAGCCGCGCCGGAATCATTCCCATCGCCCATAGCCAGGACACCGCCGGGCCCATGGCGCGCACGGTTACCGACGCCGCGATTCTGCTGGGGGCGCTGGTGGGAGTCGATCCTGACGACCCGGCGACGCAAACCAGCCACCGCACTTACGTTCACCCCATGCAAGGCTCGCCTGTACTCGGCGAAATGCCGCCCTTGCGAATTTCCGGAACCGGGCGCGACATACGACTGCGGCCCGATTACACGATATTCCTCGATCCCAAGGGCCTGGCCGGGGCTCGCCTGGGCGTGGTGCGCAAACTTTTCGGCTTCCATGAAGCCGTCGATAAGTTGATCGACGGCGCGATTGGGGTGTTGAAGCGCCAGGGCGCGACGGTGGTGGACCCCGCGGACATCAACACTCTGGACCAGGTCGGGGCGGTGGAGGACGTGGTCTTGCAGTATGAACTCAAGGCGGACCTCAATGCCTATCTGGCGCAGCTCGGTGACGCTGCTCCGGTGCACACCCTCCAGGATATAATCGAATTCAATGACCAGCACCCCCAACAGGAAATGCCCTTCTTCGGTCAGGACATGTTTATCAAAGCGCAGGCAAGAGGGTCGCTTTACGCGAAGGAATACCTGGATGCGCTCGACAAGAGCAAGAGCCTGACGCGCGCGCAGGGGATCGACGCGGTAATGGACCAGTACAAATTGGATGCGCTGGTGGCGCCCACCGGCGCGCCGGCGTGGCTGACTGACCTGATCGATGGCGACCATGATCTGGGGGGCAGTTCCACCCCCGCGGCGGTGGCGGGCTACCCGCATATCACCGTCCCGGCAGGTTTCATTGGAGGATTGCCGGTGGGAATTTCCTTCTTCGGCCGCGCCTGGAGTGAACCCACCCTGATCAAGCTGGCCTTTGCGTTCGAGCAGGCCACCCGCGAGCGCCGCCCCCCGCGCTTTCTGGCCACGGCGGAGGTGAGTGCGTAGCTTGGGATTTCGCCGCCAGGCGCCCAGGCTTGCGCCGCCCGATTACGCCTTCTTCCCAACAGACTTCGGAAGAGCCCGAGGCGGCAAATAAACGGCAAGGGCGGTACAGAGTCAAACGATCTGCGCGCATTTTCCGTGAAGGCGACTTTTCAAGCCGAATCCCCAACAGCGCCCGAACCATCTGCGCAGGAGAGAGTTACACCAAAGACGGCGCCGGTCTTCAGGAAACATCCGTCGATTGTGGCCGTCTGGACCAAAATGACTTTGTTCTAAGCATAGGCGTGATTGCTGAGCGTCTCTCCGGGCTGGTAGAGGTATTTCTGGAATCCGGCGAAGACGTGTCCGATCTCTTCCGGGCGGCCCAAATCCGCCACGGCGTCGGCGATGGCATTGTGGTACTTCAGCCTGAGCAGCGGGGCCAACTTCTCCTGGTCCAGTTCCTGCACGCCCACCTTGACATATTGGGAGAGCACAAAACCGAGGAAGGCCTGTTGCTTGGTATTGAAGTGGGTGCTGATCTGGACTTTCGCCGTTGCTGCCCTTTCCTCCCGGGTGAGGGGTGGCAAGGCGTAGGCGACGTGCGCCAGCACATCAAACAGATCGCTCTTTTCCGCGTCGATAATCTTCTGCATCTCCGCCAACTGGTCCCCGCCAAAGCCCGCCTCCGCCAGGCCTTGCAGAAGCTTCGAGCGGGTATCGGGAGCGCTCCATAGGGCGCGCAATTCGTCTTCATCTTTAAAGAATTCCGGCAGCTTGCCGAATAGCATCTCCATGAACTGTCGCGCAGTAATGGGTGTGCCGTCGGGGTGCCAGAAGGTCGTTACCTGCATGTGCTGAATGGTGCGCGCCTTGCCGTCAGCCAGTCTTACCTTGATCTTTAGGCGTCGCGGTCCCGGCTCGGGATCGGATGGGTCTGGTTTCGGCGGCAGCGGTTCGCGCGGAGGCTTGGGTTCGGGCTTCGGCTCCGGCTCCATGGGCTCCCCGTCCCACTCGGGATCGCTGAAGTGGTGGTGCGCCTTCACGAAATCATAAATAGTGAAGTAATCCTTGCCGTCATAAAGGCGCGTGCCTCTGCCGATGATCTGCTTGAACTCGATCATGCGGTTGATGGGGCGCATCAGCACGATGTTGCGGATATTGCGCGCGTCCACGCCGGTGGAGAGTTTCTGTGATGTGGTCAGGACAGTGGGGATGCTCTTCTCATTATCCTGGAAGTCTCGCAAGTGCTGTTCGCCCAGTTCTCCGTCGTTCGCGGTAACGCGCTGGCAGTAGTTCGGGTCCTTGCTGGTCTTCATCTGGTTGACCATGTCGCGCACCGCCAGCGCGTGGTCCTGAGTGGCGCAGAAAACTAATGTCTTTTCGTTCTGGTTCATCTGCTCCATGAACAGCTTTACGCGGTGCGCTTCTCGTTCTTTGATCTCGATGATCCTGTTGAAGTCAGGTTCCGTATAACGTTTCCCGATTTCGATTTCTCCCTCGATCAACTGGTCATCGGGGGTGTAAACGTAGTCGTCGAGGGTAGTGGAAATCTGCTTCACCTTAAAGGGCGTGAGATACCCGTCGTTAATGCCGTCCTTGAGCGAGTAGACGTAGACCGGCTCGCCGAAGTAGGCGTACGTGTCAACGTTTTCATCGCGCTTGGGCGTGGCGGTGAGGCCGAGCTGCACGGCGGGGGCGAAGTACTCCATGATGCCGCGCCAGTTGCTCTCATCGTTAGCGCCGCCGCGGTGGCACTCATCGATGACGATAAAATCGAAGAAGTCGGGTGGATATTCGCCGAAATAGGGAGAAGGCTTGCCATCCTTAGGCGGGCCGCTCATGAACGTCTGGAAGATGGTGAAAAACAGGCTGCCGTTCTTTGGCACTTTGCCCTTCTTGCTGATGTCCTCCGGCTTGATGCGCACCATCGCGTCTTCGGGAAAGGGGGAGAAGGCGTTGTAAGCCTGGTCGGCCAGGATGTTGCGGTCAGCGAGGAACAGAATGCGCGGGCGGCGCGAGGACTCAAGGTCTTGCTTCCAGTCGGGAAGATTCCAGCGGCTGTGGAAGAGCTTCCAGGCAATCTGAAAGGCGATAAACGTCTTGCCCGTGCCCGTCGCGAGCGTCAGCAGGATGCGGTTTTTCCCCTCGCCGATGGCTTCCAGCACGCGCTGGATGGCAATGTCCTGGTAATAACGCCCCTGGAAATAGCCGCCCTTGTCCTCAAAAGGAATGGCGGCAAAGCGGTCGCGCCAGGCGTTGGCCTCGGCGAAAGTTTGATTCCAGAGGTCTTCCGGGGCGGGATAATGTGGCACCTCGCCTTCCGTGCCCTCGGTCATATCAATGCCGTAGATGCCCTGGCCGTTGGTGGAATAGGTGTAGCGGACTTCGAGCTTTCCGGCATAACTCTTCGCTTGGCCCACGCCCTCGGTGAGAGGTTTATCCCACGCCTTGGCCTCCACCACGGCCAGCTTGTGATTGCGGTAAACGAGGACGTAATCGGCAATGTCAGGCTTGGAGCGCTTGCCGTGGCCTTCAATGCGGCCCAGCGTGATGTGATATTCGCGCAGGATGCGGCTGCCCTCCACCACACCCCAGCCGGCGGACTTGAGGGCGGGATCGATATGTTCGGCTCTGGTTTCGGCTTCGTTCATGGTTATGTCAGATGGAAAGACCCAATAGCGCGCGCAACCTCGCTCGCATGCGAGTGGCGATATCGAGTGACTCCGTTGCCTCTTCCCGATCCGCGGACTCACCCGGATAGCGGAACGCGACTGCCGCACGAGTCAAGAAACGCAACTCCTTTACCTGCCAGGACCATGTCGGGCTGACCGGGCTGAGCAAACGGTCCAGTTCCGTCAAATCGTGGGTTCTTGGGGGGATAGTGCCGAGGTGGATCAGGAGCGCCTTCATCAATTTTTCAATGCATTGCTGCGCGTGAAAACAAACCGCATCGAAATTGGGAGACTCGGGCGCCTTGAGTTCGCGGATGGCGGTGGTGAAGTCGGCTTCCGCCTTTTCCGTCCACTCTTTAGTGGTGCCTTTCATAGAGCACCTTTCCGCGGTCCAGGGCCTCCCGAATCAGGGGGTCGCCCTCTTCATACCTCCGCGCGGTATCCTCCGGGCGGCGTGCGACGATATCAACAGAAAAATCCGGGTCCATGCGGTTCAGGATTTCCAGGGACTTGCGGAAGCCTTTGCCCTCGAACGGAAGCACCACCAGAAGATCGACATCGGAATCCGGCCGCGGCTCTCCATAAGCATAAGAACCGAACAGGATGATTCGCTCCGGGTGGAACTCGCGGGCGATCCTTTCGCCCAGGTCGGTAATTTTGTTCTGATTAATCATCTGCGCCTTCGCTTTGATCCAGTTGTGTTGCTCGTTCGCGGCCTACTCCGGCGATTATACCAGAGGGACCAAGTTCGTAGAGGCGGCTTTACGCCGCCACCTGCAGGTTCTGCGATCGCGCGCCAGTCGTGCCATGGCCATCCTGGCTATGCCGGGACACGGGCAGGATGCCCGTGGCACGTCGTAGGGGCCAGCGGGGCTGGCCCAGTCGTAACGGCGGCTTTACGCCGCCATCTGAGTGGCGCGCGATCGCGTGCCGGGTGGCGGGGTAAACCCGCCGCTACATCGTGCGCCGCGTTCGCGGCCGGCGTTGGGGCGGTTCGCGAACCGCCCCTACAACGCCCCGCTAAACGCCTGGTCGAGCAGCGACTTCTTCAATTCCTCCAGCCCCGCCAGCTTTTGCCGGTAGATCGTTTCCAGGCGCTGGGTTTCCTCGGTAAGAGCATTGAGGGTTTCGACGATCGCGCGTTGAGTTGTCATAGGCGGCACAGCAATTGGAAGAGTTTTCACTGCGCCGTTGCTGATCTTCTTCATCGTCGGGTTCGCACCCTGCGCTCTACCTGTGATTTCCTCGCGCAGCAAAGAGGAGCGCATCTGATAATAAAGAAACTCGGCCATCATACGGCCTGGCGCCGGATTCATGCGCATGATGAGGTCCGGGTAGATCGTCGGTTCGTTAATTCCTGCTGCAATCGCCACATGTCCAACTAACTCTGGCGTGTTGCTACGAGTAATAAGAAAGTCACCGTTCTTGACCCAGTAGTTTCGGCTAGGGTCGATAGGTGCCGAGGTGAATTTGATCTTGTCAGGTCTGAAGCGAAAGCCTGTGACAGAGGAAAGTGTCAGAACGGGCGTTCCGGAATCCGAATGATTTGCTGCTGGAGGAGACCAACCGTTTTGGGGCTGGACAGCGAGCACCTTCTCAAGAGTTGTCTCCACCCACCCCTCCCCGCGCTGGGTGAAGACGGAATTCAGGTGGCTGGCAAACAGGGCGCGGGCGTTTTGGAGGTTCTTTTCGGCGTTGGCTTTGGCGGTGGCGATGCCGTCAAACGCTTCGTCCAGGATGCCGACGATTCGCTGTTGTTCGGGGAGCGGGGGAACACTGACAAGTTCGCCGTGAACGAAGTTTCGGTTAAGGGTCGGAACGCCAGAGCCACTCGCAAACCGTTGCAGATCGAACTTCTTCAAAAGATGAAAAACGAACCGTGGATCATTCCCGTGGAAGTCCTTCACGTAAAGAACAGTGTTGAGCGGCCAAAAATCTTCTTCGATGAAAAAGACGTTTCCGATACTGCCGCTTCGGCCAGTAACGACTCCCGGCCCGCGAACAGCGCACTTGTGGTGCGTGTCGCTTATTCCGCTGGAGCTAACTAGCGGGAATTCTCCAGCTACTCTGTCCCGAGTCGGCAAATCGAAACCCCTTTGGAGGGTCGCCACATCGCCTAGCGCCTTTGTTTGCCATCTATTTTTCATAGCAGCGCCTTGATACTCGACAGGACCTCCGCGCTCTCGGCGTCCAGCGCGGCGATTTCGTCCATGATCTCTTCCGGGCTGCGATGTTTCACTTCCTCGCCGCCGTTGGGGTTCTTTACGGAGAGGTCGAAGGTTGATGGGTCGATGGTCTTGGCGTCCACGCTCCAACTCTTGGGCGAATCCGCGAAGGTCTTTTGCAGCTTCACGAACTCGGCCAGGTCGTCGTCATTCAGCGGATTCGTCTTGCCGAGGTTGCGGCCGGGGTCGAGCTGGTAGTACCAAACCTTGCGGGTCTTCGTTCCCTTTTCAAAGAACAGCACCACGGTCTTCACGCCCGCGCCCTGGAATGTGCCGCCGGGGCAATCGAGCACAGAATGCAGGTTGCAGCTTTCGAGTAGGAGCTTGCGCAGGCTTACCGAGGCATTGTCCGTATTGGAAAGGAACGTGTTCTTGATCACCACGCCGCCGCGCCCTCCTGCCTTCAGAATCTTGATGAAGTGCTGGAGAAACAGGAATGCCGTTTCCCCTGTGCGGATGTAAAAATTCTGCTGCACCTCCTTCCGTTCCTTGCCGCCGAAAGGCGGATTGGCCAGCACTACGTCGTAGCGGTCCTTCTCCTGAATGTCCGCAAGGTTTTCCGTTAGCGTGTTGGTGTGGATGATGTTGGGCGCCTCGATGCCGTGCAGGATCATGTTCATGATGGCAATCACGTAGGCGAGCGACTTTTTCTCCTTGCCGTAGAACGTGCGTTCCTGAAGCGTCTTGAGGTTGCCGGTGGTCAGCTTGTGGTTTGCCTCGAGGTAGACGAACGACTCGCACAGAAAGCCCGCCGAGCCGCACGCGCCGTCGTAAATGCGCTCGCCGATTTGCGGTTTGACCACCTGCACAATGGCGCGAATCAGCGGGCGCGGCGTGTAATACTCGCCGCCATTGCGCCCGGCGTTCCCCATGTTCCGGATTTTGGCTTCGTAAAGGTGGCTCAGCTCGTGCTTCTCGGTTTGCGACCGGAAGCGCAGCTCGTCAATCTGGTCGATAATCTCGCGCAGGTTGTAGCCGCTCTGAATCTTGTTCTTGATTTCGCCAAAAATCTCACCGATTTTGTATTCCACCGTGTTCGGCCCGCTGGCCCGCTGCTTGAATCCGTTCAGGTAGGGAAACAGCTTGGTTTGCACAAAGTCGCGGAGGTCGTCGCCCACCTTGGCCTTGTTATGGTCAATCTTGCCGTCCTTCCCTTTGGGCGCGGCCCACTCGTCCCAGCGGTAAGGCTTATCAAGAATGAAGCTGTACTTTTTCCCGTCGAGGCCGGCTTCATTGGCCCGATCCTGTTCGAGCGCGTCCAGATACCTCAGAAAGAGGAGCCACGAGGTCTGCTCGATGTAATCCAGTTCGCTCGCGCAGCCCGCTTCCTTCCACAAAACGTCATCAACATTCTTGAAGGCTTGTTCGAACATGTGGGTCTAAAATATTCCAGATGATTGAGTTTTCGATGATGACTCACTCCATCGAACCCATCATCCTTTTTTCTAATGTGCAACACACTTTGTCGGGGAGAGTTTACCACCGTCCTGGCTAAAGATGGTATCAACAAGCCCAGCGGTCGGGCTACCGTAGACTTGACTCGAAGGGCCGCTCGTCGGCCCCTGTGGGCACCGAAAAGCCGCAGACTTAGAGAACAGGTCCGCCCCAAGCGCGGCGAGGGACAATCGCGCCTTGGAGCTGGACTTTTGCACATCCTTATCATCGACCAATCTTGATGGCCACTTTAGGGCGGTTTGCAAAACTTCGCTGACAGGGGAAGAAAAGGCGGGTAGAATGTGACCTTATCATACGTGGGCGGAGAACATCGTTCCTGTCAGTGGCTGGTGGGCACGGCGGAGTGGGGCATGGATTTCCCTGCTTTGCCTTGCTCAACATGACAAGCCGTCAGTATGAGTTGTGGTCCATGAAGGAAAGGCCGCAGATTGATTCGTCAGGGGGCGGACGCTGCGCTCCCCGCGGGACATCAGGGAATTGCGAAGCTGCAATTACCCTCAGAATGGAGGAGTAAAATGTTTCCAAACATGAAGGCAGTACGCACCAGGGTTGTGTTCATCCTTTTAATGACGGGGATGTTCGGACTGGGGCTGGTGTCCCGGGCTTCGGCATCCGATCAGGACAACATCAAGAAGGCGCAGGAAACTCTGCACAGCAAGGGCTATGACCCCGGGCCGATTGACGGCGTCATGGGTTCCAAGACCCGGCAGGCGATCAGCGCATATCAGAAGGCGGAGAAACTGCCGGTCACCGGACACCTGGATGAGGCGACGGCAGGAAAACTGGGAGTGGGGCAAGAGACCGTAAGCGATAACTTCAAAGCTTCCGGCAAAGAAGTGACAACGGGGGGCCAGGGAGCCGGCCACGAACTCAAACAAGGCAAACCCGTGGCGGCCGTCAAGGATTTGGGTGAGGGCATGGGTAAGGGAGGCAAGGAGGCCGGTGAAGGCCTGGGCAAGGAGACCATGAAGGCCGGGACGGCGGTGAGCACGGAGACCAAAAAAGTCATTCCGGGAGCGGGCCCGGCGGCCAAGAAAGTCGGTGAAGGAGTCAAGAAAGCGGTCAACCCCTCGACCGACAAAAATGACCCCGAAAAGAAACAGCAGTAATCCATCGAGCGCGGACCCCGGCCCTCGGGGTCCGCGCGACGGGCGCTCGCCAAAACGCCAATCACCCCGATTCATGCCTTGCCCACCTTGAAAAATTTGCCCGCTGGTGGAAGCATCTTCCCAGCGGAAGTACGCCTTCCGCCAGCTCCAGCTTCCAACCCGCTGACCTCCTGACAGTTATGATTGTTTGCCGGTGGCCACGAACGTGCAATTAATTCCACCTCAGGCGCAGTTGCGCCTCCGCAGATCGAGCGAAGCAGGAAATGGTGCAGCGCCTCACGGATGGGGCGGAGTGCGCGCGAAAAGGCTGGAACTCGCGCGAGTGGCGGGAGACGTTATGTTGTGGGAAAAGAAACCTGTGGCCCCGGAGCGGCCAACGCTGGTCCCGGTCATTGTTCCGGTTGCGCAACCCAGGGAGGAAAAGCATATGGTGGAAACCTTGAAGCCGGCGGCGAACCTGCCGACCGATCCGGGCCGGACCCAGTGGGGCAGCTCGCTGGTGGTCAAAGGCGACGTGTCGGGAAGCGAAGACTTGACGATCTTCGGCCAGTTTGAAGGCACCGTCAGCGTGCCCGGCCATTGCCTGACCATCGGATCGGAGGGCAAAGTCAAAGCGGAAATCCAGGCCGCCCGGGTGGTCATCCACGGCTCCGTGCACGGTAATATCTCCGTAAAAGAACGGGTGGAAATTTACAAGACCGGACACGTGGTGGGCGACCTGATCGCTCCGGGAATCTCCATTGAAGACGGCGCCTATTTTAAGGGCAAGATTGAGATCATTCGCGACGGAGAGAATGAACCGGAAGCGTAGCGGCGGGTCGGGAGCAGAAAAGCAAGTCAAAGGTCAAAAGGCAAAAGGCAAAAGTGAAAGCCCAGTGGGCGGTGCGGTGGCGCTAGCGGCCGGATGATTTCGCCCCTATCGCGCCCTTTCACTTTTGACTTTTGCATTTTGCCTTTTGCCTTGCTCTTGCACACCCCTGCGTCACGGCCAAATCTGGTTCAGGATCATGGCCAGGCGCACTCCCGCCCGGGCGATCTGCTCTTTCAGGGTGGGGGCTACGGCGTCCACATATTCCTGCGATACCTGCTCGTGAAGTGCCAGCATACGGGTGGAAACGTGATGGTCGTCGCTGCACCCTCTCGTAGGTGTAGGATTTTCCACGGGAATGGCGACGGGCAGTTTGGCGTAGACCACCGAATCGGCCAACTCGTGGCTTTCCCATGCCCAGTTCTCCACGTTGATGCCCTCTTTCTCCCAGGCGCTCACCCGTGCGCTGAACTGATCGTCGAGCGAGTTCGCCCAGTCGGCCACCGATTCCATCCCCTTCAATCGCTCGATGATCCCCGAATCCCAAATGGCGTGGAGGTTGGGCGAGTAGGTTTCATACTGCGGATTTTTCTCCACCGGGGGATGGCCAAAGAAATTGACGGGAACGCAATTGCCTCCCAGGTCGTTGTTGGTGACGCAGTGCAGAGGCTGATGAAGGTCTCCCACAAAATGGATGATGAAGCGCAGGGCGTCGGCGCGCACCTGGGGACTTTGGCCGTCATCGCGGAGCAATTCAATCTGTTGCTGGAGGGCGCTGGTGAGGCAGCCGGTAGAGGCTTCGCAGGATTTGGCGAGGGCGCTGCGGGGGGCTCCGCGCGGGATGTCAATGAAGTGCCACGGAGCCGTTTCCGGCCGAACCTTGCGGAGGTCATCGGCCCACGTGGAGCTATCCGCCATCAAATCGAGGCCCTGGCTGGAGCAATAACGGTCGAGCGCAGGATCAATGGGCACGCCCAGCAGGAGCTTGTTCGCCCTCTCCAGAGCGCGCGCGTTCATGTGCTTCTCGGCGATCATGGCCACGGCCTGGTGACCCTCACATCCCCACGCCCCGGCCGGGCGCGGGGAGGACAGCATCACCAACACCGCTCCCAGCAGCGCGAGAAGTGCGCCGGCGCGCGTCCGTCGACTTGAACATTGAGAGTCCATCGTATGTCTCCGTGACTTGAAGATTCGCTATTCGATTTTAGTTTTTATTTGCGTTGGGCGGTTGGGAAAAATGACGGGCGGATTTGTTACCCCATGGACGCGACTGCCCACGGGAACGCAAGATGGATTTCACCACAGAAACACAGAGGTCACGGAGAAAAGGCAAAGAAAAATGCGCGCCAACAAGCAAAGGACTGGCAACCCTGCGGGCACCGGCAGGAATGTCCTTCTCTGTGACCACTGCGCCGCTGTGGTGAATTGCTTTTCCGCTGCAGACGCCGCTCACGCCGCCAGGTTCTGCGCCAGGTAATTCGCCAGGCCCAGTTGCTTGATGAGGCTGAGCTGCGTATCCAGGTAATCGGCGTGGCGCTCTTCATCATGCAGATTGCCCTTGAGCAAATCCGCAGTGGCATTGTCGCCCGCCTTGATGCAGACGGCGGCCCCCTGATTGTAGCTGGCAATCGCGCCGGTCTCATCCTTGAGGCCGATGGTCAACTGCTCTTCCACGGTCTTGCCGATGTGGATCTTCCCCAGGGTCTGCACGTCGGGCTCACCCTCCAGAAAGAGCATGCGGCTGATCAATTTCTCGGCGTGCTTCATCTCCTCGATGGCGCGCTTGGTGGTGGCCCCCGCCAGCGTCTTGTAACCCCAGCTCTCGCACATCTCGGCGTGCAGGATGTAGCCGTGCACGGCGCTCAGCTCATCGGTCAGCGCTTCCTGAAGGACTTTCAACACTTCCGGTTTTCCTGTCATGGTGGACTCCTTTTAGAAATCGACGGGCCCTGCAATTACACCTATGCGCAGTGCCGTCATCGGATGGACGAGAAGCGAGGCAGGTCTTCGGCGGCCATAGTATACACCCTCGCGGCTTGGGGTGATACATCGCTATAGTCGCTATAGTCGGAAGTAGCGGAAGGCAGTCGGCAGTGTGCAGATTGCAGAAGGCGGCGCGGGGGGAGAAAAAAGCAAGTCAAAAGGCAAAGGTCAAAATGCAAAATGCATAAGGCAAAAGGCAAAAGTGAAAAGCTCTCACGTAGCGCGGGGTGGCAACGACCAAACGCGTTTTGCGGGGGAAGGCTTCTTCCGCAACGGCATTCCGCCCCGAATTCCTAATCCCTAATCCCTAACCCCTAATCTCTAACCCCCAACCCCAGCCCCCTTCCACCTGAACCCTACTTTTGGGTCTGAATTTGCTCATCATGCGCTAAGAGTGGAAGGAGGCGCACATGGGCACTGTGATGGAAGCGTTCATTTTGTCGCTTGTGGTTCTCGCCCTAGGCATAGGGATCTTTGCATCGGTCCGCGGCGTGCGTGCCTACCTCCGGGCACGGGGCAAACGTCTGGTAACCTGCCCGGAGACCCATTGTGCTGCGGCGGTGGAGTTAGACGCCCAAGGCGCGGCCCTAAAGGCCTTTAAGGGCGGCACTTACCTCTGTCTTAAGGATTGTTCGCGCTGGCCGGAACGGCAGCACTGCGACCAGGAGTGCTTGCCGCAGATTGAAGATCTGGGCCAAGGCTGCCTGGTTCTTTACGTGGTGGCGGGATGGTACAAAGGCAAGGTCTGCGTCTATTGCCACAAGCCGGTGGATAACGTCGCCGATTGGACCGGTCACCTGCCCGCTCTGCAGACCCCGGATTCCAAGACCGTGACCTGGGACGATGTGCCCCCCGAGAAGTTGCCCGAGATTTTTGCCACCCACCAGCCGGTCTGCTGGTCGTGCCACATCGCGGAAGCCTTCCGGCGTGAGCATCCTGAACTGGTCACCGACCGCCCGGCACGATGGTAATCGGAAGTGACGAGTGACAAGTGACGAGCGGCAGCCAAGCCCTAGGTTCCTATGAGTTGTCCGGCATCACGGCTTGCCGCCTACTGCCTACTGCCCTACTCTCCCACATAATTCACCCGCCAGATGCAGTTGCCGCCGTCGTCGGTAACCAGCAGGGAGCCGTCCGCAGCAGCGGCCACCCCCACCGGCCGTCCCCACGCCTGGCCGTTAGGGGTCACAAAGCCGGTCAGGAAATCCACATATTCTCCCGTGCTGCTGCGCCCGGAATCGAGTGGCGCGCGAATGACTTCGTAGCCGGTGCGGATCGACCGATTCCACGAACCATGTTCTGCCGCAAAAATGTTGCCCCGATACTCCGCCGGGAATTGCGACCCCTCGTAAAAGGTCATTTCGAGTGAGGCATTGTGGGGTTCGACCAGGATGTCGGGCACAATCACCTTGTCGCGCAACTCCGGATGCTTCCCCTGATGGCGGGGGTCCTGGTGCGCGCCGATGTAATACCATGGCCAGCCGTAGAATCCGCCCTCCTCGACGTGGGTGATGTAATCGGGGGGAAGGTTGTCGCCCAACTGGTCGCGCTCATTGACGGACGCCCACAATTCGCCCGTACCGGGATTTATTGCCAGTCCCACGGGGTTGCGAATCCCCCAGGCGTAGACGTGCAAATTCGAGCCGTCCGGGTTGGCCGCCAGGATATCGGCGCGATGGAATTCCGCGGGAGTGGTGTCCGGGTCATCCACATTGGAATGCGAGCCCACGGAGACAAACATGCGCTTGCCGTCCGGGGAAAAGGCTATGTCCCGCGTCCAATGCCCGCCGCCGCGCAGACGCCCAAAGCCGGGAATGTTGGGCACGATGACTTCCGGGGGGCCGCTCGCCACCAGGTCGCCGTTCCGGTAAGGGAAGCGGACCACGGAATCGGTGTTGGCAATGTACACGTAGTTCGGATCGGGGCCCGGCGGGTAAAAGGCGATTCCAAAAGGCAAGGTGAGGCCCGAGGCGAACACATGCACCGAAAGGGCTTCCCCATGCTTGCCGATGCCGCGATAGACCCTGATGCGGCCCGGCGAGCTTTCCGCCACAAACACATCGCCATTGGGGGCGGTGCGAATCAATCGGGGATTTTCAAGTTCCCCGGCAAATTGCTCAACCTGGAAGCCCGGCGGCGCTTGCGGCCAGGCGCCCTCGGGACGGGGAATGACGAAGGAGCCGGGGTCGGCGGAATCGGTCGCGTAAGGCGCGGGAAGGTCGGCCACCGTAATCCTGTGAATCTTTCCGGGCTTCTCCCCCCGAAAATCCGTAAACACCGACGAACCTGGCGCATCCCCATCACCTGCCGGCCATAAGCGCGGTAGAGGGATCCCCGCTGACGCCACCAGCTCCGCGGCAACCAGCCCTGCCCCCAGTGCCATCCACTGCCAACGATTCATGCGTTCCCCCCTTCTTTGCTTTGACCTACCCATTGGATGATTCCAACCGCGCCCTGGGTTACAGACACTATGCTGCTCCAAGCCCGGCCTGGTTGGTACGGAGGCGGATGGGCCGTAGCCTCATTCCCCGAAGGGGAGGGGAGACAGGCGCAGAGAAAAGCAGGTAGCCATCACGGAGTGGCCGCGGCGACTCGGTGATGGCTACCCGCTTGCAAGGATTTTGCAGGCTCTCCTTCGAGCCGTGTTATACTTCGCCGCAGTTGATGCTGTGAGTTCCGAAGTTTCAATGAGAAGCTGCCCTGATTGTTTGGCGACATTTCCGGATGATTACTCGATCTGCCCCAAGGATGGAGCGCCCCTCCACGAAACTACCCTGTGGCAGATTGGGACGGTCGTCCGCGGCAAGTACCGCATCAAGGCGCGTCTGGGCGAAGGCGGCATGGCCTTCGTTTACAAGGCCCACCACGAACTCCTCGATGAACTGCGCGCCCTCAAAGTTATAAAACCCGAACTTGCCCGCGATGCCGAGTTCATGGGTCGTTTCAAGAACGAAGCGATCATGGCGCGCAAGTTGACCCATCCCAATGCCGTGCGCGTGGATGACCTGGACATCGGCGAAGACGGTCTGCCCTTCATCGCCATGGAATTGGTGGTGGGCGACACCCTCAAGACGCTGATTCAGCGGATGGGCGCTCTGCCCGTATCGCTGGTGCTCGATGTTTCCGTACAGGTCTGCTACGCCCTCCATGCCGCGCACAAGATAGGCCTCATTCATCGTGATATCAAGCCGGAGAATATCGTTCTGATCGCGCAGCGCGAGGGGCCGCCGCTCGCCAAAATTCTGGATTTCGGCATTGCCCGCTTGCGCGAAGAGACCTCGGGGAAAAAGGGGCTGACGCAGACGGGCATGGTGATTGGCACGCCGGAGTACATGTCGCCGGAGCAAGCCTTGGGGAAGCGCGGCGATGAAATCGATGGCCGCTCCGATCTCTATTCGCTGGGCGTGGTCATGTACCGCATGTTGACGGGAGAGCTGCCCTTCCAGGCGGAGACCACGGTGGAGATGATTCTTCAGCATCTGAAGACTCCACCCACGGCGCCGCACCTGTTGAAGCCGGAGTTGGCTATTCCCGAATCGGTTTCCGCCATTGTCATGAAGGCGCTGGAGAAAAATCGCGACAAGCGCTTTGCCGCCGCGGAAGAGATGGTGGCGGCCATCAAAAAGGCGCGCGGTAGCAAGACGCTCGCCTCCCGTACGATCGACTGGAAGTCCTTGAGCAGTTCCGCCGCATCGTTTGGCAGCGAAATTACGACGCCGATCCCGCCTCCCACGCCTCCCGCCGCCGTCCCCGAGGCTGCGGCTCCGGCGGCGCCGAGCGTGGTTGCGCAAAACGGGCAGGCGCCGGCCGCGCCCGCCGTTCCCGCCAAGGAACAAACTATTTATAGAACCTCAGCGCGGATTGGGCCTCACCGCCGGGAGTTCCCGACGCGTCAAGTCCTGGTCCTGGTGGCGCTCGGTGTGCTGGTATGGGGCGGGGTCAAGGGTTGGAAATACTTCCAGCCCTGGCTGGCAGCGCGATGGGCGGCGCTCTCAGCACAGGCGGAACCGGCGAAGCCCCCCGCCAGCTCCAATCAGGATGGAGAGAATTCGACGGGGTCCTCCAAAGTTGGCCCGGCTTCCTCGGTCTCCAGCGCGCAGGAACCCGCGGAACGCCGGACCCTGAATTACGAAGAGCAGGCCAAGGTCAATGAGCTGAATTCACTGGCCGCTATTGACTACCGCGAGGGCGGATGCGCAAAAGCTCTGCCCACCTACCAACATGTGCTGGAGATCGATCCCGGCAACTCCGTCGCCTACTCCGCCGTCCAGAAGTGCTATGCCAAAGCCAGAAGCGGAGGGATAGGCCCCATCGCCCCTCCCTCCACACCGGATACTTCCCCCCACCCCTGATTGCCACAGCTTCCTAAGCTGACTTGGGGAAGTTTCGGGATGTTTTGCGAATCAGGACCTGACTTGGTAGTGCCAAAGTGTCGCTTTTCGGGCTCCGAGGTCATCCTTTCCGCCCGGGAAACCCCTTCCGCTCTTGGGGGCATAAGGCAGTTCCTGCTGCGACCTCCCCGCCGCCCAGCGCGGGTGACATCGGACAAAAAGGGCTTACAAACTTGAGCGGCGTAGCGCCAAGGTGCGCGTAATCTGCGCTGCTTTATGGCCGTTCCCCAATTCCCTGCGGGTTCAGGTGGGCGTGCTCTTGGTGGTGATTGAAATTTTCGTTTGAAGAGCCGCAGAGGAGCGCTGAGGGGCGCGCACCTCCTCGCTACCTGCTCCGATCCGGGAGGGTGTCTCGCCATTGATAGCGGCGCCGCCCGGCGTTTTACCGCGCGGGCTGCCGGCCGCGATTCTTTCAGCAAAAGTTTCCGGGGGTGAGTAATCCGCAAGCCGGTGAGGGAGCGGGCTTCCGGCTCCTAAATGTAAGCGACCCCGTGGGCCAAGGTGTCCTCCATGCCGCGCGGATCTTTATAGACGATTCTGCCGGGAGTGAAGATATTGGCCCCATCGGGAGAGTATGGCAAGGCAGCTTCGATGACCGCGCCAATGGGATAATCCCTGTGGCTCAGGAAGCGAAAACCGCCCTTCGAGACATTTTCGGTGCGAACCACCTCTTCCCCCATCATGATATTCCGGAGGCAGGCGTCAACCCTGAGCTTAATGCGCGGCGACTTCCGTTCCTGAATCGTACGGCGAGGACGGGGGGCCGCTGGATCGACCGGAACCAACTCCCCGCGTGACTTCGCGCGCATCCACAAAGCGGCGCCTTTACACTGCGGGCAGGGCCGCGTGATGCATTCATGGGCGAGAAGGAGTTCCAAATCAGAAATGTCGAGGTGCACAACCTCCTGGGAGTGGCATGCCTCGCACTCGAGAAAAACGCGGCCCGCCGGATTATCCTTGCCGTCCAGATAGGGGAAAGTGATTCCCCAGAGGTTTACCTCCGGCTCCAGAAAGCCCACGCCGAGGCGGTAATCCTCCGCTTCCCCCATGACGACGCTCACCACCTGCGCGTGGGTGTCCAAGCCGGTCCGCAAACAACGGATGATGAGCTGCTGGCGTGGGGCCAAAGCATGTTTGGAGACAATCTTGGCGCCGCCCCGGCAAAGAACAAGGGTTCGAGTGTTCTCTTCAAATTTCTGGCCTGCCGCGTCAATTCCCGAGACGATTATCGGAATCTCCAAACAAACCCGGTCACTGGTTCGCATTTCCCGGCCCTCCGCGGCCACCGTTCGCAACGCGACATCGGTGAGCGTCCTCAGCGAGGCAAATCCATCGCAACACCGGCGTCAAATTGTTTGCTTGCCCACCATATCACAAATACTAAACATCCTGCGCCCCAACTACTTGAGGGGAAGGGCGCCGCCCGGAACCGCGAAGACGCGCGGCAAACGCTCCGCCACCGGGGGCAGCGCGGGGAATTTCGCGTGCGGCTCGGTTTGATACCAATAGGCGACGGAATAAAAGTTGTCCGACCGATTGTTGCCGGTTCCGTGCTCGATGGTCATGCGGATGGACTGGCGGAAATTGAGCGGGCTGTCAAGATGCCAGCGGTAGACGCACCAGGTTCCCGCCACCGCCCAGGGATTCGCAACGTGGGGAACACCCACGTGCAGGTAATCGAACTGCTCGCCGTCAAAGCCCCAGGCGCCATTGTAATAATCTTCCGAGCCGGTTCCATTGGTGACGGGCAGGGAGCTGCCGTCCACGAACAACATGTCGTCCCCTTCACCCCACCAGCCTTCCTGGTTCAGGACGATGCCGTGGGTGACCCCCACGAAGTGCCCGCGCCCGGTGGCTTCCAGGAACACATAGTTGTCCTTTCCATCCAGATTTTTGTCAACCGCCGTCGCCCATCCCGGGCAGGGGGCCGCCTGGCGATACTGCGCGTGGAAATAGCCGATGTTCTCGGGCAGGCGCGCCAGGATCTGGTAATCAATGTTGGAATAATAGGAGTCCACCGCCTGCGCCGATTGGTTGGTCACCGTGACGCGCGCCGATTTGGCAAAGGGCATGGGGAAATAGGCGTTAAGCGCCTTGACCGGGGCCACGCTCGTGAGCGCGGATTGATACATGAAGTATTCGCCCAGGTTCAATCCAAAGAAATCACCCACCGGAGTTTCCACACTCGGCTCGGACTCCCCATCCCAGTACATGCGCAGGATCAGCTTCTTCAAGTGCTGCCCATCGGGGGCGCTGATGGTGAACCAGATGTGGCTGATCATGCCGGGGCCCGCGACGTCCATCAGCACCTGGGTCGCGCCTGGCTCGATGCGGAAAGAATCGGCATTCCCGCCGGTGCGGTCATAGCTCGAAGCCTTGGCGGTCTGGTAGTCACGCAGCAGGGCAAGGGAAATCTCCTGCGGATAAGCGAGCCCGCCTTCTGGGGCCGAAAGAACCGGGCGAGCGTTCGCTGAGGCCAAGCCGAGGACCCCCGCTGAGGCCAGACCCAACGTGAGGGGTGTGGAAATGAACTTCCGGCGTTCGGACAAAAACTTTTCATCTGATGGCATGCTGGGTACTCCTTAGGAATTGTGATGAGTGCGCGTCAACCCACCGCCGGGGTGGGCGGAAAGGCCCCACATCATATGCCCTGCCTCCCGGGGATTCAAGCAGAGATCGCGCTCGATGGCCGTAATCCCTCCGGCGGAAATTTCAGGGGGCGGGTGGCATTTCCGCCACGGTCGCCTTAGGCGAGGGAACGGGATTAGATTTTCAACAGGGTGCAGTTTGCGCCATTGTGGAACCACCTCAGCCGGGGGCCGCACCAGGCGACTGTGGAGGTGAAGCGTGGAGCGTGTACAAAGCACTGGTAATAAACGTGTTGGAGACGTGTCGAGGCCGCATATGTGGTGCGCGCTCAGGCGATTCGGGTTCCGATCCTCCCTTGATCTGCCTTTTTGTCTTTGATAATTCACGGGATTCGCCGTTCCAACAGCAAGATGCGTGCTTTCAATGGATTACAAGTCACGGTTTCGCCTGCCTTGAAATTCACTCATATTTAGTAAAGATTAGCCTTGCAACCCGCAGGAATGGCCATTAGCCTTATAGGACTGGGCTGGCGCGTCCGGCTGGCTCAACGCGCATCAAAATAGTGTGGAGTGGCCATGAGTAAGGCAAAGGGTGTCGTCATTAAAGGTGTTCGGTTCCGTCCTGGTGAAGTCGATTGGGAAGATGCACATAGCACCACGCGTGGGAAGCTTCCCGACTTTGACGCCATGCGCACCGCCAACACCTTTGTGGGGTCGAAGATAACTTCCGCCGGCCTCGTCGCGAGGATTGGGAAATACCTGCTCGTCATTACCGAAAAGGATGAGGCGCTGGAAGAGTTTGATTTCACGCTCATTCCCCTCCATGCCAAGATTCAGCTTCGTTACCATTAGGCCGCCGATTCCATCGAAGCGCCAACATGACCAAATTTGACGCCTGGCAAGTCAGTCCTCATTCAGGTGATCCATGACGGCATGGGGGTGGCCGATCCGGCCTTGCAGCACAACCTGCTGCGCAAGTACTTGCTTCTGCTTCAGGAGAACAACACTTTGCCGGGCGCCATCTGCTTCTATACGTCCGGCGTCAAAATGGTGGTGGAGGGCTCGCCAGTGCTGGACGTCTTGCAAACGCTCGAGGCGCAAGGCGTTCGCCTGATTGTCTGCAAGACGTGCCTCGAGCATTTTGGATTGCTGGAAAAGGTCCGCGTGGGAATCGTCGGCGGCATGGGAGACATCATCGCCGCGCAATGGTTGGCCGACAAAGTCATCTCCCTTTGACCCTCACCCTTTGCCGCCTTGCAATCGCCGCAACAGGCGGATTTGCCCCGCGTGGTAAACGTCATGAAAGGCTATGCCAAAGATGACCTTCGCCGGGACCTTGCGAGTCTTGCCAGCCAGATAATCGACTAACGCCTGGCGCAACTTCCGGTGCTCAGATTCGAGCAGCGCCAAGTCCGCTCGCCACGCCTTTTCGCTTAATTCCACGGGGCGCTGGAACCAGTTGCTGCCCTTGAGCGCGAACGACCCGGGCTTGTCACCGCGCAACCGCCGCCGCACACGATATTTCCAATACGCCGCGTGCACGGCAATTTCCCAGATATTGTGACGTTTTTCACCCGGCCGCCATGCCGCCACCTGGGCGGACACCCCGCGCAGCGACTGACGCAAGGTCGGCCCGTGCCACGCCTTGCGGTTGTAGCCCTGGTCGAGAATCTCGAGCAGCAGGGAATCCCCGGATTTTCGTGAACTTGGCATGATCTCCTCCGGTCCTGAAGTGGCGCTGAACTTGAGGTCAGCACGTGTTCGCGTAGCGCCGACCTTGAGGTCAGCACTGCAACGACGTGCCATGGCCGTCTCGGCCATGCTCGAGCACGGGCGGGACGCCCGTGTCACGCTTCTTTGCCGACCTCAAGGTCGGCGCTACAGTCCAGCACGGGCTTCTCCGATCGTAATATAGCGCTGAACTTGGGTTCAATTCTTGGGTCCCCTCCGAAATCCGTTTCGCGCGATGGCTGGGCTCACCCCTCACAACCCTTGCTTGAAGAAATCCAGAATGCGCTGGTCAACGTAAGTTTGTGGAGCGCTTCCCGAGAAGCCGTGCTTCTGACCGGGTTGCAGGTGAAGCTCATAGGGCTTGCCGGCGTCGATGAGGGCGTCCAGGAAGTTGATGGTGTTTTGCAGGTGCACGTTGTCATCGGAAGTGCCATGGATGATAAGGACCCGCGCCTTCAAGTTGGCCGCAGCCGCAAGGGGCGAGGCGCTTTTATACCCCGCCGGGTTCTCCCCGGGCGTGCGCATATAGCGCTCGGTGTAGATGCTGTCGTAGAATTTCCAATCGGTCACCGGCGCTGCCGCCGCGCCGCACTTGAAGACCTCGGGCGCGTGGGTGAGCGCGTAGAGCGTCATGTACCCGCCGTAGGACCATCCCCAAATGCCGAGGCGCGCGCCATCCACGTAGGGCAGCGACTTCAGATATTCCACGCCCGTCAATTGATCTTCCAGTTCATGCTTCCCCATGTCCTTGAAGATGACGGATTCCCATGCATGGCCGCGCCCCCATGAGCCGCGATTATCGAGCGTCCATACGAGAAACCCGGTTTGCGCCATAAACTGGTCGTATAAGGTGTGCCGGTCCCATTGCTTTTGCACAAGCTGCTCGTGCGGCCCGCCGTAGACGTAGACAATCACCGGATACTTTTTGGCGGGGTCAAAGTCCGCGGGTTTCAGGAGTTGGGCATATAACGTGGCTCCGTCCGGCGCTTTCACCTCCACAAACTCCCGCTTGCCCAAAGCGTATTCGGCCAGGTGATTTAAGGGGGCGTCGATCGTGGCCACCGGCGCTCCGCTCGAATTCAGCAGATGGGTCACGGGCGGCGCATCGGACGTCGAGAAGCGATCCACCAGATAGCGGCCGTCGGGCGAGAGATCAAGTGTGTGCGAGCCTGACTCCGCAGTGATGCGCTCCATGCCGCTGCCATCCAGGTGAATGCGGTAGAGTTGCCGCTCGCGCGGGTCGGGGTTGGTGGAGGCGAAGTAAAGCCAGTTTTCCTGCGGGTCCAATTGAAAAAGGGGCTCGTCCCCAAAAAGCGGCCGGTCCAGCATCCACGCGCCGCGGGTAATCTGCCGAACCAGTTTCCCCTCGGCGGTGTAGAGATAGACGTGCTGCCAGCCGTCGCGCTCCGAAACCCACAGGAACTGACGGCCGCCTTTCAAAAAATATGGCACCTCGACGGAGTTCACCCAGTACGGATCGTGCTCGGTCAGCAGCACGCGATCATTCCCCGTCCGCGGCGTCCAGCGATGCACCGCCACGTCGGTCTGGGCGCGATTGATGGCCAGAAAGCAGAGTGCCGCGCCGTCGGGCGTCCAGGTGAAATTGGGTCCGAAGTATTCCACCTGCCGGGGATCAAGGGCCAATCGTGCGGGCGGCGCGGAAGGCTCATCCACCGCCGCCACGCGCAGTGAGGGGAGAGGGTTGCGGTCGCCCGCCTGCGGAAAACGCTCATGCTCCAAGGTCACGTGGGTCGCGAGAAAATCGGTGATGGGATAGTCGGGGACGGGGGCATCGTCAAGCCGCAGATACGCGATGCGTTTGCCGTCCGGCGACCATTCGAAGGCGCGCCCCGAAGCGCGGTTGGCCAGCTCCTCCTCGTAAACCCAATCGAGCCGGCCGTTGTAAATCGTGTCGCTCCCGTCGTGGGAGAGCCGGCGCACGGCCCCGCTCTTCGCGTCGACCACGTAGAGATCGTGCTTCTCCACAAAAGCGATCCGGTCGCCCGCCGGTGAGAAAGCGGGGACTTCCTTGGCCACGCCATCATGGGTCAGCCGCCGCAGTCCATGGGTTTGGGGATCGAGCAGCCAGAGGTCGTTATCCCCTTCGAGCAGAATCACGTCACCGCGCGGAGACCACTGGTAGGAGTGCAGGTCGAGTTGTTGCTTGCCGGCGGCGGAATCAAAGAGGACGGTCTCCCGGTGGCTCTCCACATCGTAGGCGCTCAGCGTGTATGGGCCGCCATTCCCCGGCGGGCGAAGGAAGGTCAACTGCTTTGTGCCCGGCCGCCAACTGAGCGCCCTGATTCCCGGCGCGATGACCGTGGAAGAATGTATGACGTCTTGGAGCGTCAAGGACAGTTGGGCATTGGAGGAAGTCGGGACGCCCTTGGCTTGCGGACTCCCATTCAGATTCGACCCGCCCTGCCCCGCATACAGCGATTGCAGGCAAAGAATGAGGATTCCCGGAATGAAAATGGAGGCGCGTTTCAAGTGGGTTCTCCTTGGCGGAAGAATCGCAAGCGCTGGCAAGAATCGCCGCGGACGTGCGCTGACCATTCTAACCGGAATTTGGTGAATAGCTCCCCTCCTGAATCAGGAGGGGTGGCGCGCCGGGCGCCGGGGTGGCGCCACGCGGAGGAGCTTTCTGCCGCCGCCGGTCAACCCCCGGACCATGCCGTGCTAGATTACTAGCCCACTGAGCGTTGCAGGTCATGCGAATTTCCGCACTATTCTGCGCTCTGAATGCCCTTGTTTTCAGTTAAGCTGTTTATTTTTCCAAGAGATAAGGGGAAACCTATAGGTCCTTTGTTTTCATACACATCGTTTCAACATCGCAAAAGTGACCAATTGCCCGACAACCTGCCTTTTGTTTTCAGCGACATAACTCTTTGACTTTCGATTTTTTAATTTTTTTATTTTCACTTTGGAGGATGTGCTTGTAAGCCGTGCAAATTCATCGAGATACAATTTTTGCTTTTTCGGGCCGCGAACCATAACCGCCTTGTTTCCAATACATCTTTTCAAAAGCTCAACCATTACTTTAACTCTCGGCCGGTTGACTTCATTTTGGTATGCACGACACTTGATTTTCCCGCCCCCATTTGCCGGTCGTTCCGCCTGCCGAATGCGGTGATGATCCCTCTGCGGCGCCGCCGCGCCAGGGTGAAGGGAAGCGATTTCCGCCACCGGTTCCAAGCGTGAGGCCCCGGGACTCCCGCCGGCGTCCGCGCCGCCGTGATTTTCGCAATCGAGCAACTCTCCCCCTGCTTGAGGGGCTTCTACGGAGGCCGCCGCGCCCGCGGCCCTCTTCCGGAACAGGATAAGGACCACATTTCTATTTTACCCGCCATAGGCTACAATGTCAAGAGAATAACGCGTAATTTCTTGTTTTTTTAGCAAACACCTTATGGATTACAAGACCCCTCATCCGACCTCGTCCCTCGGCCACCTTCTCCCCCAGGGAGAAGGAAAGGTATTAAATTCCCTCTCCCGTGGGGAGAGGGTGGCGGCCATGCGCCGCCGGGTGAGGGGTCAGTTCACCGATTTTGGTTGCGGCTCCGCCGCACTGCGCTGCCGTCCCAGCCCGTGAAGCGTGCGCAAGATCGCAGCCCATGGCGCCAGATATTGCAGTCATCATTAAGGTGCCTTCCCCCGTAAACCTCACTTCCCCAGAACCGAATAATTCCCCGCCTCGTCGCGCACTTTAATCCAGGCGGAGGGGGGGATTTTGAGGAACAGGTCCACGATGTGGGGGTCAAACTGTTTGCCGCTGCAACGCAGGATTTCGGCCCGCGCCGCCTCGAACCCGGGGGCCTGGCGGTAAGCGCGGTCGCTGGTCATGGGGTCCAGGGAGTCCCACGGTAAATTGAAGGTCCCTACAACCAGAACTGGGCTGATCGTGATGCCTGTCAGCTTGCTGCGGCGTCGGTTTGGTCTTATGCTGACCAGGATCGAACTTATCCGGCAGGTCAGCCAAGACCGAATTGGAATGTTGGGGTAGAATGGAGCAGGATGCTCTTTGAGATTGTCGGGGAAATCTCTGCGATCCAGACCATTGCCACGGGGCGCGGCATCCGAAGACTCAAGTTCTTGCGAAGACGTTACGGTGGGCGGCATTGGCGCAAACAAAAGGGCATCACAACAGTTCGCCTGCCCAGTGGCTCGGTTCGGCGGGCAGAGGTTCACTGGTATGAAGCCCACGGCGTTGGCCGCACCGGCTGGAAGATTAAACACTTTTTGGACTGACCTTTATGGATGAGAAAACAAGATCGAGGTTCGTACTTTGCATCCGCAACGACGGCGCGGACGATTTGGAACCGCGGAAGGTTTATGAGGTTCTTGTCGACCGGACAGCGGCGCGGGAAGGGTATGCCCGGGTCGTCGATGAATCGGGGGAAGACTATCTCTATCCTGCGGAGTTCTTCGTGCCGGTGAAGCTCCCCAAAGCGATCTCACGCCAACTGGCTTCGCTATCGATGAACGCGCGACAGCCGGTGCGCAAAATTGCCGCCCGCGCTTGAATCAGAGGCCGTCGAACGCCTCGCAAGCAAGCGACCTCCCCCCGTACGCCTCACTTCCCCAGAACCGAATAATTCCCCGCCTCGTCGCGCACTTTCATCCAGGTGGAGGGGGGGATTTTGAGGAACAGGTCCACGATGTGGGGGTCAAACTGTTTGCCGCTGCAACGCAGGATTTCGGCCCGCGCCGCCTCGAACCCGGGGGCCTGGCGATAAGTGCGGTCGCTGGTCATGGCGTCGAGGGTATCGGCCACGGTAAACAGCCGCGCGCCCAGGGGGATTTCAGCGCCTTTCAGGCCATCGGGGTAGCCCGTGCCGTCAAAGCGTTCGTGGTGATGCCGCACCACGGCGCCCGCCGGGCGCAGGAAAGGCACGCGCTTCAGGATTTCGTCGCCGGCGGTGGGGTGCTTGCGCATTTCCTGCCATTCTTCCGTGGTGAGTTTGCCGGGCTTGAGCAGAATGGCGTCGGCGACGGCCACCTTGCCGATATCGTGCAGCAGGGCGCCTTGTTCCAGCGAAGGCAAAAGCGCCGGAGGGAAGCCCGCCCGGCGCGCCAGGTAGCGCGCATAGGCGCGCACGCGCAGGGAATGGGAGAAGGTTTCGTGCTCGCGCGCATCGAGCGCCGCCACCAGGGCTTCCAGGGTCATCTGGTAGTTCGATTCCAGTTCGCTCAGCGCCACTTCCAACTCGCGCGTGCGGCGCTGGATGCTGCTTTCGAGCGATCCCCGGTAAGCGCGCGCCTGCCGGGTCAGCACCAAGCGTTCAAAGGTGCGCGCCACGGAGCGGACGACCTCCTCCACCACCAGGGGCTTTAACAGGAAGTCCGACGCTTGCATGCGCAGCGCCATAATCACCGTCTCCACCTGAATTTCTCCCGTTACCAGGATGAACCCTACGTCCCAGCGGGTTTGCTGCGCCATGGAGAGAAGGTCCAGCCCCGAGGCCCCGGGCATATAGATGTCGGAGACGATGATGTCAAAATCGCCGCTTTCAATCGATTCCAGGGCGCTCGCGGCATCAGCGGCCTCCGCCACCTGCGCGGTGACGGTTTTCAAGGCGGCGCGGAAAAACATGCGCACGGCGGGTTCATCATCCACCACCAGAACTTTCGGAAGTGAGCGGCTGATCATGCCAGTTCCCTGTGCACAACTCCCCCCATGGGGGCCGGCACAACGCTCTTGGCCCCGCGAGAGTTCTCCCATAGGATTGAATCGGCCATGGCCCAAATGTCTTTAGCCGTTTGCACCCCGATTCCCATCGACATATAATTGGATGTTTAGGCTGGGCGGCGCGGGGCTCACTGTATGCGCCCACTTGTGGCGTGCACACCGGCGGTGCGGCGCCTCCCGGCCGATGAGCAGGAGACCCTTGAGCACAGGCGAGAATCCATCCCTCAGTTCGGGCGCCCTGGTTGAAAATCCGGCCGGGGCGGAGCGCCGTTCGGGCCTGCTCTCCGGGTCCAACACGTACGGCGCCGCCCGTAAAAGCTCGCTCGGCGAGGAGATCGTGGTCCGCGGGGCGCGCGTCCACAACCTGAAAAACATCGACTTCACCATTCCCCACAACCAGATCACCGTGGTCACCGGACTTTCCGGTTCCGGCAAGTCCAGCCTGGCGTTTGACACGCTCTATGCGGAGGGCCAGCGCCGTTACGTGGAATCCCTTTCCGCCTACGCGCGGCAATTTCTGGAGCGCATGGAAAAGCCCGACGTCGATGAGATCTCCGGCATCGCGCCGCCCGTGGCCATTCGCCAGAAGAACACCACGCGCAATCCGCGCTCGACGGTGGGGACGGCGACAGAAATTTATGATTACGTGCGCCTGCTTTTTGCGCGCATTGGCGTCACCTTCTGCCATCGCTGCGGCCTGAGGGTGGAGCGGGACCATGTGGATGCCATCGCCGAGCGCGTTTTGGGTCAAGAGCCCGGGCGCCGCTTTTACGTGCTGTTTCAGGTGAACCCGGTGGCGGGGGTTGAATCCAAGGTACCCAAAAGTCCGGAGACGATGGGCGCAGAACCGCTGGCCCTGGTCGCGAAGAAGCGGGCCGGCAAGCTAAGGCGCAAAGAAGCCGCCGCCCTCGAACCCGCCACTCCTTCCCCTGCCGTGGCGGGGCCCGCGCCCCCCGGTGAGGATTTGAAGCCCCGGCTCTTCGCCCTCCGGCAGCGGGGTTTTAACCGCTTATACCAGCAGGGGCGGGTTTTTGAATTCTCCACGCCGGAGTCCCTGCTGGACGTGGACTTCGCGCAGCCGGTTTACGTTCTAGTGGACCGCCTGGCGGCCGGCGCGGACATTCGCCAGCGGGTCATCGATTCGGTGGAACTCTGCTATCGCGAATCGGGCGAGGCCATCCTGGAGTTCGTTTCTCCCGACCCCACGGCTCCCCCGGAACGATGGGTATTCAATGAGCGCTTTGAGTGCAAGACCTGCAAAATTATTTACCAGGACCCGGAGCCGAGCCTGTTCTCGTTCAACAATCCCTATGGGGCCTGCCCGCGCTGCCAGGGCTTCGGAAATACCATTGATTTCGATCTCGACCTGGTGATTCCCGACAAGAATAAGACTCTGGCCGAGGGCGCGGTGGAACCCTGGACCAAGCCGCGCTACCGTGTGCCGCAGAATGAAATGCGCCGCGCCGCGCGCGCCAAGGGAATTCGCCTCGATGTTCCCTATTACCAGCTCAGCGCCGAGGAGCGCCGCTGGCTGGTTGAAGGCGATGACGACTTCGAAGGAATTCGCGGTTTCTTTGCCTACCTGGAGCGGAAGAAGTACAAGCTGCACGTGCGCGTGTTCCTGAGCCGGTATCGCGGTTACACCCTGTGCCCGGAATGCCAGGGCGGGCGGGTGCGCCGCGAAGCGTTGAACGTGCGCGTGCAGGGGAAGAACATTACCGAGGTCTGCCGCCTGTCGATTCAGGAGGCCTACCACTTTTTCAACGAGCTGCGCCTCTCGCCGGCCGAGCAGACGATTGCCGATAAGATTCTGGAGGAAGTCCGCAGCCGCCTGAAGTTCCTCTATCGCGTGGGGCTGGAATACCTGACGCTCGACCGGCTGGCTTCCACGCTCTCGGGCGGGGAATCGCAGCGCATCCAGTTGGCCACGGCGCTGGGCTCGAATCTGGTGGGGGCGCTGTACGTCCTGGATGAGCCTTCCATCGGCCTGCACCCGCGCGATACCGGCCGCCTGATTGAGATCATGAAGACCCTGCGCGATCTCGGCAACACCGTGCTGGTGGTGGAGCACGATCCCGAGATGATGCGGGAGGCCGACAAACTGCTCGATCTCGGCCCCGGCGCCGGCGAGCATGGCGGCCGCATTATTTATTCCGGCAACATGGAGGGATTGCTCGCCGACCCGCGTTCGCTCACCGGCCGCTACCTTTCCGGAGAACTGCAAATTCCCATTCCCGAGGAGAGGCGCAAGCCGGGAAAGCTCTGGCTGCGGATTCGCGGGGCGCGCCAGCACAATTTGAAGTCTATCGATGTGGATATTCCCCTGGGGCTCATGGTCTGCGTCAGCGGCGTTTCCGGATCGGGCAAGTCCACACTGGTTCACGATGTCCTCTATAATGCCATCATCTCGCGCCGCGGGCTGCCTGCGCCCCGCGCCGAGTACGAACGCATGGAAGGCGACGCGCTGATTGCGGAGATCGTGCTGGTGGATCAATCGCCGCTGGGCCGCACGCCGCGCTCCAATCCCGTTACTTACATCAAGGCCTTTGACGTCATTCGCGAGGTCTTCGCCTCCACGCTCGAAGCCCGCAAGCGCGGGTACACTCCCGGGCACTTTTCCTTCAACATTCCCGGGGGGCGCTGCGAAACCTGCCAGGGCGACGGCACGGTGACCATGGAAATGCAGTTTCTCGCCGACGTGGAACTGGTTTGCGAGGAGTGCCGCGGCCGCCGCTTTAAACCCGGCATCCTGGAAATCCTGCACAAGGGGAAAAATATTTACGACGTGTTGCAGATGACGGTGAAGGAGGCCCTGACCTTCTTTTCGAGTGTCCCCAAACTGACCGGCAAAATCCGCGTGCTGGAGGAAGTCGGGCTAGGATATCTGCGGCTGGGACAATCGGCCACCACGCTCTCCGGCGGCGAGGCCCAACGCGTGCGCCTGGCCGCTCACCTGGCGCATCGGACCAGCGAGAACAGCCTTTTCATTTTCGATGAGCCCACCACCGGCCTGCACTTCGACGACATCAACAAACTGCTGACGGCTTTCCGCCGTTTGCTCGAGACCGGCGCCACGGTTTTGATCATCGAACACAATATGGACGTTCTGAAAACCGCCGACTGGATCATCGACCTGGGCCCGGATGGCGGGGATTCCGGGGGATACGTCGTGGCGGCGGGCCCGCCCGAAAGCCTGCCGGGAAACAAACTCTCATTGACGGGAAGGTATCTGGCGAAATACCTCGTCCGGCCCAAGCCGCCGCGAAAAGAAATGGTGAATAGTAAATAGTAAATGGTGAAGAGTGAATGGTGAATAGTGAAACAAAACCTTGTTCCACCGCACCAGTTCTCACGCTGGCAATTTACATTTTACTATTTACTATTAACTATTTACTATTCCCAGCAACTGCGCCGGGCCAGGAGAGGAGCGCGCCGCTTTCCCTGGAGCAAACTCTGAGTATGCTTCAGGCCGGCGTTCCCTCCCGGCAAATCGAGGCTTTCGCGCGTAAAGATGGGATCGACTTCCAGGTGACCCCCGCCCTCGAGCACGATTTGCGCAAGGCGGGGGCCACCGAGAGCCTTATCCTGCTACTCAAGAAATTGGGCAATGCCCCCGCGCATCCTCCCGCCACGGCCGAATCCGAGGAACTTTCCGGCTTGCTGCGCACCGCGAATGAGGCGCTCACGAGAAAGGATTTTCCCGAGGCGGTGAAGGCGCTGAAAGCGATCATCGCCACAAAACCGGACATCCCGGAGGTGTGGTCCGACCTGGGTTATGCCTACACGGGTCTCAACCAGCCGGATGATGCGGCGAAAGCCTACCAGAAGGCTCTGGAGCTTTCCCCTGATCTTTTTGCCGCGCGCCTGAACCTGGGGATTCTGCTGCTGGACCAGAAACAGCCGCAGGCGGCGCTGGAACACTTGCAGAAGGCCACCACCCTGCAACCGGAAAACGTTCGCGCCCATTTGAATTACGCGCGCGCGCTCGCCCAGACCAACCATGTAGAGGCTGCCCGCAAAGAGTATCAGGAGGTTATCCGCCTCGACCCGCCCCTGGCCACGGCGGAGTTTGAACTCGGCCAACTGGAGCTCCAACAGAAACACCCGGCGGATGCCCTCACCGCCTTCGAGCAGGCCCTGGTGATAAATCCCAAGCTGGATCAGGCGGAACTGGGAGCGGCCTCTGCCGCCGAAGCGCTCGGCGACAATGGGCAGACGGTGGCGCATCTCGAAAAATACCTGGCGGCGCACCCGGATGATCAGGAGGTCGAGTTCCGCCTGGCGCGGCTTTACCTGAAGCAAAATCAATACCTGAAGGCTCGCACCGCGTTCGAAAGCATCTACCGGGTCAAGCCGGATTTGCCCGGACTCACCGCCGAGCTGGGTGATGTGAACGCGCTTCTGAAAAATCTTCCCGAGGCGGAGAAATATTATCGCCTGGCGGTGAGCGCGCAGCCGGACGACGCGGAGCTCCATCGAGCGCTCGGGCAGATCCTTTTGAACGAGCAGAAATATCCGGAGGCCGAAAAGGAATTTCGCGCCACCCTGCAACTGGACCCGCACAATCGTGAAGCCGCCGTGGGCCTGGCTTTCAGCCTGAATTTCGAAAAGCGCTATGGGGAAGCGATCCCGCTGCTGGAGAAGCTGGCGAGCACTCCGGACGCGGATCCCGACACTTTCTTCGTTCTGGCCACGTGCTACGATCACCTGCGGGCGCGCAAGGAAGCGTTGGCCAATTACGAACGCTTCCTGAAACTTTCGAACGGCAGGAATCCCGATCAGGAATGGCAGGCCACGCAACGGGCAAAGCTTCTCCGCCGCGAGCTTTCAAAATAGTTATAATCTAAAGGTATGGCTCGCAAATGCTGGAGAGCGTTGCCGGTCTGCCTGGCCTTGGCGGGGATTTTGTTGGCCGCCGGGTGCGCCATGGGGCGCGAGACCGAAGAGCAACTGCTCCAGCAAATTCAGGCAGAACAGAATCCCGTCAAAAAGGCGAAGGACGAAATCAAGCTCGCCAATCTTAAACTCACCCAGATCCAGCAAGCCTACGCGCAGGGTCACATTGAGGCGGGCGCCAAGTCGCTCGGGGCGATGACGGACGCGCTCAAAGCCGCCTGGAAGACCCTTCAGGATTCCGGCCGCGTGGCTGTGAAACAACCGCAGGGATTCCGCGAGCTGGAAATCGCCCTCCGCGAGGATGTGCGCGCGCTCCAGGATCTGGCGCACACGGTGAGTTATCTCGACCGCGCCCCCCTGGAAAAGGCGGCCGAGGAGTTGGACCATGTGCGGAGCGAGGTTCTTCACGCGCAGTTTCCCGGGCGCCCCCCGCGCACCCTCAAAGGCTCCCCCCCTCCGCCCACGGCCTCAACCCCGGAGAGTCCACCGGAGGCGCGGTGACAGCCTTATGCGCACCCTGATCTATTCAGCTCTGTTGCTGGCCGTCCTCCCGGGCGTGGCAGGGGGTCAGGACAAAGGCGACTACCTCAGCGAGGATGAAGCTGACCAGTTGCGCGAAGCCCAGGATCCTTCGCAGCGCATCGAGGTCTACCTCGCGTTCGCGCAGGTCCGCCTGGCGCGGTTCGATGATGTCCGCACCCGGCCGCCGGACCCGTCGTACGATATTCCCGGTTACCTTGATACCCAGCTTGACCAGTATATTCGCATTACCGACGCGATGAAGGACTGGATCGATGAACACTTTGATCGCCATGACGACATGCGTGCCGGCCTGAAAAAGGTTCTGGAAACAGGCCCCCAGCAGCTTGAGCAGTTGCGGCGCATCGAACAATCATCGGACCCTTATGCCGACGGATATCGCAAATCACTGAGCGACGCCATTGACGATTTCAGCGACGCGCTGGACGGCGCTTCGAAGGCGCTCTCCGAGCAGTCGAAGGTGTTCGGCGAACTGAAGCGCGAGGAAAAGGTCGATACCCAGACCATTAAAGACCGCCAGAAGGAAGAGAAGAGGAGCGCCAAGGGGGAAGAAAAACTGCGGAAAAAAGAGCATGAGAAAGGCCCTCCCACTGATCCCGATGAAGACTGACACACGCAGAAAGTTAACATATGTGGCTGTGGCGGTGTGGGCGCTGGCCCTTATCGTCCCCGCGGCCTGGTATTTGCGCCTGAAGTTGTGGGGAATCAAAAAAGGGGACGCATCATGGTCTGCCAAACCCGGAGAATCCACAGGCGAGGTCAGGGTCAATCCCCATGACGGCCTAAAATATGTGTGGATTCAGCCGGGGACGTTTCAAATGGGTTGCGCGCCGGCCAGTAAGTGTAGCGACCCCGAGTTGCCGCCACACCAGGTGACCCTCACCAGGGGTTTCTGGATCGGGCAGACGGAAGTGACGATTGGGGCATACAAACGCTTCGCCGCAGCCACCGGGCAAAAGATGCCCCCCGCCTTGGCTCCCGACCCCGCGGCGGCCAATGAGATTCCGATGAACATGGTGGACTGGGATGACGCCCACAACTACTGCGCATGGGCGGGAGGGCGGCTGCCCACCGAAGCCGAATGGGAGTTTGCGGCGCGGGGGGGAAGCACGGCCTTGCTCTATGGGCCGATTGACGCCATCGCCTGGTATCATGACAATAGCGGAGACCAACTGCACCCGGTGGGCGGGAAACAAGCCAACGGATTTGGGTTGTATGACACCATAGGGAACGCAGATGAGTGGGTGAACGACCAATGGGGAAACTATCATAGCAGCCCCGCGCGAGATCCGAGGGGGCCCTGGTGGGGTGTGGATTTCGTTGTGCGCGGCGGGCACGATGAATTATCCGCCGAGGACCTCCGCGTATCGAACCGCGTCGGGATCAAGTGGAATTATACGGACTACAACATCGGGTTTCGCTGCGGGGGGGATGCATCCGGTCGTTGACCCTTTCCGTTACACTCGAGGGGGCGGAGAACGCGAGCGGATGTAGCGCCGACCTTGAGGTCGGCACATGCTGACCTTATGGTCAGCACTCCCACACCGCCTCATGGCGGTGTTGCACAAAGTGTCGACCTCAAGGTCGGCGCTACAATTTCCTTGCGGCCCTGCCGCGCTGCGCTCCATCTGCCCTTATGAACCAACCGGAACAACTGGCATTGCCGCTCGGGCCGCCCCCCGACCTGACGGAACTCTTCCGGCGGGTTTTTTTCCGCCTGCGGATCAGGTCGCCGATCGTGAGTATTGACGCGCGCTTCCACGCCTTTGCGGGATTGCGCAGCACGGTGGCGGTGCGCAACGGGGCGCTCAAGGCGCGGGTGTCTGACTTGTTGATGGAAGCTTCGCCCCTGGTTATCGAGGCGTTGGCGGAAATCCTTCTGGCGCGCATCTTCCGGCGGCACCCTTCGCGCGAGGCCCGGGAGTGCTATCTTGCCTACACCTTCCGGCCGGCCATCCGCAAGCAGATTGACGCGGCGCGCCGCGAGCGCGGATCCAAGCGCCTGCTGCCGGCGCGCGGACGCCATCACGACCTGGAAGAGATTTTCCATGATTTAAATCACCGCCTCTTCCACGGCCAGATTCCCCACTCCCGCGTCGGCTGGAGCCACCAGAATTCCCGCCGCATCCTGGGCCATTACGATTCCGGCCATGGCACGATTATGATCAGCCGCAAGCTCGACTCCCCGTCCGTTCCCCGCTATCTGGTGGAATACGTCGTTTATCACGAGATGCTGCACATCCGGTTTCCGGTGGAACGAAGAGGCCAGCGGCGCGTCGTCCACTCGCGAGAATTCCGCGAGGCCGAGAAAAAATTCCCCCAGTATGATTCGGCGTGCCGCCAACTCAAACACCTGTGCGGCTGACCTCCGGTTCGCGAACCACAGTCCTACCCTGGCTTTTCCCCTAACTCCGGATCACGTCAGCGGCCCTCCCGGGCGGAGGTCCGCGGCGGAAACCGTGGGACGGAGAACCGTTACATGCGCGCCGCCACTTTCTCCGCAATGGACTTGGCGACATCGGCTTTAGGTTTGGGGCCAAGGTATGCGCTGGCGGTGACGGTCACTTTCGCCCTCCCCTTGCGAAAAATGATGGCCCCCATGAGGGTGTAGGCGTCTTCTCCAACTCCCGAGACCGACTTCTCTTTGGGGAACATGTTCAATGTGGCTTTCTTGCCGCCATCCCAGGTGGCGGGATTGAGCGGCTCAATATCCACCCCGATAAGACCGTCAGCAGCGAGGTTTGGCGCCTCAATCGTGCAGGATGTATCGCTATTCCGTTTGATTTGGGCGCCCGGTCCCCACACCTCCTCAAAATCCTTTGCGGTCAGGAGGGTGCAGGGGTGGGGCAGGCCGCTGGGCGCGGAGGCCACAGGGGCCGCCGGCGCCCCCTCACTCTTTGGCGGGTTGGAAGACGTGGACTTGGAACAGGCCAGAAAGCTCCCCGCCCAGATCAGAACGAATGCCAGGAACGAAAAACGCCAACGAATCATAAGAATCCTCCCTTTCTAAGAATCGCAAGAACCGCAGATGATCCACCGAGCACAGTTGTGCTCACACCATTACAACCTTGAATTGGACATCGAGGCGGCTATTGTCCCACCAGCTCAACGCGGCGATTCTTGGCACGCCCTTCTTCGGTCTTGTTGGTCGCTACGGGAGAATAGGGCCCACATCCAAAAGCCCGCAGGCGGCCGGCAGGAACGGCGTACTGGGTGGTGAGCGCGGCGAGCACCGCGTCGGCGCGCCGGCGCGACAAGTCCATGTTCATGTCGAGCCCACCCTGGTTGTCGGTGTGCCCCACGACATAGAGTTTCAGCGTGGGGTCGCTTTGCAGCAGCTTGGCGATTTCCTTCATCGCCGCCTCCGACTCCGGCTTGATATCGGCCTTGCCGGTGTCAAAGTAAATCCCATAAACCGAAGCGTGGCCGGTGCGGTTGAGGTCGTTGGCCAGCGACGCGGCGTCCACCGTAATGAGGTCCGACTCCATGGGCTTCATTTCGATGACATAGAGCTCGGCATTGGCCCGGGAATCCCCGCCCTGGTCGTCAATCAGCAAGCTCACATAAACGTCGCCCTCCGGCCGCGCCAGCTTGGCCGAAATGTATCGAATCCCGTGCTGGGGTCCCCAGTAATCCTGGTTATCGGGGCTGTTGGCGTACGCATTTGCAATCGAGTCCCCGCAGCCCTGCGGGCCGCAAGTAAAGAGCGTCTCGAACCCGCCCTTTCTGAGCGCGCCTTGATAGTTGCGAAAGACCTCCAGCACCGTACGTCCCTGAGGCGCCACGTAAACGATGCGGGTGATCTTTCCTTCCAATGGCTGGCTCTTGGCAAATTTATTCTCGTCAACGACCGGGCCGAGCGGAAGGGTGAACTCATCGTACTCTTTGGTGAGATAGCGCGTGATAACCGAGCCGGGATATCGCGAAATCAAGGGATGGTCCTTGCTTCCCTCCACGTCTTGGTCTTCTCCTGCCGCGAAGGGCGCCGATAGGCCCAGCACTAAACAGGCTACGAATAGTGTGCGAATGAAAGTTGTCATGGACTCCTCCTGGAATGAATGATTGGGCTGAAAACGGGTAGCAGTGCAAGTCGGCGCTACGGGACCCTTTCCGGGCCGTCGTAGCGGCTTGGTGTGCCGGGGTTTGCAGGGGAAAGGCTGCGCCCAGACGTGCACCCAGGAACAACAAGAGGAAACAGCACGGCAGAAGAGCGGTACTGCCCATAGTTTCCTCCCGCAGAGGGAGAACAGCCACAATTTCCAATTGAAACTTCAGCTACCTAATGCCCGTGATTGTGCGCCCGCCACCTTGTCCAGTCAAGGAGTTTTTACAATTTTTACAATTGGAAGGTGGCAATGCAGAATCAATTGCTCCTGCGCAGGTGGCGCGTCGTTCACTCGCGGGAGTTCCGCGAGGCCGAGAAAAAATTCCCCAAATACGATCTGGCCTGCCGCCAACTCAAACACCTGTGCGGGTGATGCCCGGGTCCGGAACTAGATGTTCGGGAAAGACAAGGGTATCGCTTCCACGGCGATTGAATCTAATCTGGAGAGGAAAGAAACGGTTCCGAAGGAGGAATGATGCAGAAGCGTAAACTTGGAAAGAGCGGTTTGGAAGTTTCGGAGATCGGGCTCGGCTGCATGGGGATGAGCTTTTCCTACGGCCCGCCCAAAGATAAGAAGGAGATGAACGATCTTCTCCATGCCGCCGTGGACCGCGGTATCACGTTCTTTGACACGGCCGAGGTGTACGGCCCCTTCATAAACGAAGAACTTGTGGGCGAAGCCCTCGCTCCCTTCCGTAAGCAATTGGTGATCGCCACCAAGTTCGGGTTCGATCTTAGTGGCAGCGATAATCGGCCGGGAGCGCCGGGTCTGAATAGTCGGCCGGAGCACATCAAGCAGGCCGTCGAAGGGTCGCTCAAGCGGTTGAGGGTTGATGCCATCGACCTGTTGTATCAGCACCGGGTTGACCCGAACGTGCCCATCGAAGAGGTGGCAGGCGCGGTGAAGGAGTTGATTCAAGCCGGTAAGGTCAAGCGCTTCGGCCTGTCGGAAGCGGGCGTGCAGACGATCCGACGTGCCCACGCCGTCCAGGCGGTCACCGCGCTCCAGAGTGAGTATTCGCTGTGGTGGCGCAAACCCGAAGCCGAGGTGATCCCGACTCTTGCGGAGCTGGGCATCGGCCTTGTGCCGTATAGCCCGCTGGGGAAGGGCTTCCTGACGGGCAAGATCGACGAAAACGCTAAATTCGACAGCTCCGATTTCCGCAGCACGCTGCCGCGCTTTACTCCGGAGGCACTCAAGGCGAACCAGGCCCTGATTAACTTGCTCGCCAGCATCGCAGAAGGGAAGAAGGCGACACCTGCTCAGATCGCGCTTGCCTGGCTGCTTGCCCAGAAGCCGTGGATGGTTCCGATCCCAGGCACGACGAAATTGCATCGTTTGGACGAGAACATCGGGGCGGCCTCAGTGGAACTCACGCCCGACGATTTGCGAAACATCGATGTCGCCGCCTCCGAGATCACCGTGCAAGGGGCTCGCTACCCCGAAAGACTGGAGCAGATGACCGGCCGCTGATCGATCGTCATCGGAAGCAGGAGTCGAGATGATGAGCAACAACATCGAAGGAAGATAGGAGTTCAAAAAATGGAAATCAAAAGAATTGGCTCGCAACCCTCTGTCAAGGGACCGTCCGAGTGGTTCACGGGAACCGTACGGATCGATCCGCTATTTCAGGCGCCCGATCCGGCGATGGTTCAAGGCGCCAGCGTAACTTTCGAGCCGGGGGCGCGGACGGCTTGGCACACGCATCCGCTCGGTCAGACGCTCATCGTCACGGCTGGCTGCGGGCGGGCCCAGCGCTGGGGTGGTCCGATCGAGGAGATCCGGCCCGGTGATGTGGTCTGGTTCGCGCCCGGCGAGAAGCACTGGCATGGGGCCGCGCCGACCACGGCTATGACACACATCGCCATTCAGGAAAAGCTTGACGGAAAGGTTGTCGAGTGGATGGAACAGGTCAGCGACGAACAATATCACAGTTAATCTTGCGCTTTTGAAATGGACGCTTCCCTAAAGACCCGGCTGCGCGGAGGCGCGCGGGGTTTGCGCTCCTGAAGGCCGCGGCGGGAGTTAGCTGGTGTATACTGCCTATTCGGGACAAACCTGGGATAAACACGGATGATTGGGAAGACGGTCTCTCACTACAAAATTCTCGAAAAGCTGGGCGGCGGCGGGATGGGAGTGGTGTACAAGGCCGAGGATACCACCCTCGGGCGCTTTGTGGCGCTCAAATTCCTGCCCGAAAATCTGGCACGCGACCCCCAGGCGCTGGAGCGCTTCGGGCGTGAGGCGCGCGCGGCCTCGGCGCTCGACCACCCCAACATCTGCACCATTTTCGAAATCAGCGAGCATGAAGGCGAACCCTTCATCGCCATGCAGCTCCTGGAGGGGCAGACCCTCAAGCACCGCATCGAGTCCAAGCCTTTTAAGACCGACACCCTGCTCGATCTGGCGATTCAGATTGCCGATGCGCTCGACGCCGCGCACGCCAGGGGCATCGTGCATCGCGACATCAAGCCCGCCAATATTTTCGTGACCCAGCGCGGGCAGGCGAAGGTGCTGGACTTTGGCTTGGCGAAGCTCGCGCCTTCCGCCCATGCGCACGGGGGAGCTAATGTCTCCGCCATGCATACCGCTCCGGTGCGCGATGAATTCGTCACCAGCCCGGGCATCACCATGGGAACGGTGGCGTACATGTCTCCCGAGCAGGTGCGTGGGGAGGACCTCGACGGCCGCTCCGATATTTTTTCCTTCGGCCTGGTGCTTTACGAGATGGCTACCGGTGTCCCCGCCTTCAGCGGCAACACTTCCGGCGTCATTCATGAAGCCATCCTCAACCGCATCCCGATCTCCCCGCTGCGTCTGAATCCGGAACTGCCGCCCAAGCTGGAAGAAATCATTTCCAAGGCGCTCGAAAAAGACCCCGACATGCGCTATCAGGGCGCCTCCGAGCTGCGAACGGATCTTAAGCGCCTGAAGCGCGACACGGATTCCGGGCGTTCGGCCCGCCGCATGCCGGTGGTGGAGCCCGGCGATTACTCGCCCTCGCGGCCCAGCCAGCCGCGGCAGGAAGCGCTGACCGAAATGGCTCCTCCGCCTGCTCAGCAGTCGGCGCCGAGCGGACCAGTGCCGGCGGCGAGCGGTTCCAATCCAGCCACTCCCGCGCCGAGTGCTTCCAGTCCAGTTGTGCCGCCGAGTGGCCCCCATGCGGCAACTTCTCCGCCCAGCGGAGCGAGCGGCGTCACCCCGGCTGCACCCGCGGGCGAACCCTCGGGTGCGCTTGTTTCTACGGTCCCCATTACTGCCCCGTGGCGCCGTCCCAAGCTCCTGATCCCTGCCGCCGCCGTACTGCTGCTTGGGGCACTGGCTCTGGGATGGTGGCTTACGCGCCACGGTACGTTCAGACAGGAGGCGGCGGAAGGTCACAAGTCTTTGGCGGTTCTTTACTTCACCAATCTATCGCAAGACCCGTCTCTCGACTGGCTCAACCGCGGCCTCACCGAAATGCTTACCACCAACCTCGCCCAGGTCAAGGGGTTGGACGTACTTTCCACGCAGCGCGTTTACGCCGAGCTTCAGCGGATGGGGAAGAAGGATGCGACGGAGCTGGACTCCGCCACGACGATGGAAGTGGCCCGCAACACGGATGCCGATGCCTTCATCACCGGGACGCTTCTGCGTGTCGGCCCCAAGCAGCTTCGGCTTGACGTGCAGGTGCAAGACTCCCAATCCGGCCAGATTTTATTTTCGGACAAGGTGGAGGCCCCGGACGTTCAGGGCATCTTCAGCATGGTGGATGAGGTGACGGGCCGTGTGGCGCAGCGTCTGCTGCCTGCGGCCAATATGGCCACCGGGGCTCCCAGCATCGAGGAGGCGGCAACCTCCAACGTGGAAGCCTACAGGCACTATGAGCTGGGGCTGGACTTGGCGCACCGCATCCTCATGCCCGAAGCGGTTCACGAGTTCGAGGAGGCCGTCCAGTTGGACCCGCAATTCGCGCTTGCCTGGTGGCAGCTTGCCGGGGGCTACGAAGCCCTGGGTGACCTGCGCAAGAGCCGCGAGATGTGGGCGAAGGTGGAACAACTCCAGTCCCGGCTGCCGCGCCAGTATCAGATGGAGTTCCAGGCGCAAGAGGCTTTTCGGGCCGGAGATGATGCGGGAGCGCAAAAGCTTCTGGAATCACTCCTCAAGGAATTCCCCCGCCAGGACGAGGCCCGCGCCGGGTTAGCGGAATCGCTGCGTTACGGGGGCGAGCCGGACCGCGCCGTCGCCGTGGCGAAGGAGGGCCTCCAACTCGATCCCAAGAATGACGAGCTCTTGAATGAGGCCATCTACACACAGGCGGCAACAGGAAATCTTGCCGGGGCTCTACAGGCCGATGATCAATACATCGCCCTTCGCCCGAACGACCCGAATCCCTGGGACGACCGCGGTGACGTCTTCTACATCCTGAATCACGATGACGAGGCACTGGAGGCCTATCATAAAGCCCTCGCCATGAAGCCGGATTTCGCCGGATACCAGGAATTTATCAAGCTGGCCATCGTTTACGCGGGCCAGAAGAAATTCGACCTGGCGGATTCGGCGCTCGAGCAATATTCGGAGCGAGTAATGGGGGCGCTCAAATTATACGTTCCAATCTATGCGGGGCAGTTTCAGGAGACGCGGGGAGACCTGGAGGGAGCGCGGGCGAGTTACAAACGCGCCGCCGTAGACCTGGCGCGCGCCGGGCAAAACGAAGGCGCCGAGGGGGCTCTCGAGTCGCTGGCCATGGTTTCGCTTCTGACGGGCGAGGGAATGGCCTCCGACCTTGCCTTCGCTCGTCAGCTAAAAATCGCCGGACAGGAAAATTGGATGATTGCCATTGTGCAGGCGGCGCAGGGCGATACCGCGGGCTCCGAGCGCAGCCTCCAGCTTTATGCGGCGGCGCGTCCGGAACTTGGCCCGCCCGGCATCGAAAGGGTCCGGAACGTTACCGCCCTTTACGCTGCCATCGTGCGCAAGGACCCGCAAGGAGTCCTCGCTGCGGCGGGGCGGCTGCCCAATTCTCTCGGCGCAAGGTTGCATTTTCCCCGCGGATGGGGCTATTTCATGACCAAGGATTACAACCGGGCCGAGCAGAGCCTGCGCGCGGCCATTCTGGAAGAGAAGGATTTGGGATATCCTGATCGCGTGCGCTCCCGCTCCCCGCTGCTCGAGGCCCTGGCGCATTTTTATCTGGGCCAGGTCGAGGAAGCCACGGGAAAGAACCAGCAGGCCGCCAATGAGTACCAGGAATTCCTTTCGCATTTCGAGAACTCGGGCTGCAGGCTTCCCCAAATCGACGTGGCGCGCGCCGCTCTTAAACACCTGCTGCCGTAGGATGCGTAACCTATTGCCTGCCGCCTGAGCGTCCCTTGACCGACATGCCTCTCCGCGAACTGCTCCTCGACACCTTGCGCCGCACGGGCCCAATGACCTTTGAGCGCTACATGGCGTTGTGTCTCTATCATCCGGAATTCGGCTATTACACTCGGGGGGAAGACCGCACCGGGGTGGCAGGGGATTACTTCACCAGCCCCGATCTGCACCCGGTGTTTGCCCGCCTGGTGGCCCGGCAGGCAGCCGAAATGTGGAACGCCATTGGGCGTCCCAAACCTTTCACGTGGGTGGAAATGGGTGCCGGACGGGGCTTATTTGCCGTTGATTTCTTGACCTGGTGCGCCGATGCATTACCGGAATTTGCGGCAGCGCTCGATTACGTTGCCGTCGAACCGGGCGTGCTTCAGCGCCAGCGCATTGAAAAGCGGGTGGCCGAGGCGCGCGTGGCGAACAAGGTTAACCTGCTTGCGAGTCTCGATGAACTCGCGCCGATTACAGGCTGCTTCTTCTCCAATGAACTCGTGGACGCTTTTCCGGTTAACGTGGTCACGCGCATGGGCGGGCGGCTCAAGGAAATTTACGTCAGCTTGGAGGACGACGGTCTGCGCGAGAAGCCGGGCGCCATCAGCGACTCCGCCGTGGCAGCGTATGTCGCCCGGTACGCCCCTCAACTTGAGGAAGGCCAGCGCGTGGAACTGAACCTGCACGCCCCGGCGTGGATGCGGGCGGTTGCGTCAAAACTGACCCGCGGTTTTGTGCTCACGATTGATTACGGAGACATGGCGAACCGGCTCTGCACCCCCGACCGTCCCCGCGGGACTTTGCTTGCTTACCGCGCCCACACCGCCACCGAAGACTTTTTCACTGCGCCGGGAGAAACGGATTTGACCGCCCACGTGAATTTTACCGCCCTGATGGATGAGGGGAAGGCGAGAGGGTTGGATGTCGTAGGCTTCACAACCCAGGAGAAATTCCTTCTGGCCTTGGGTGAAGCCAACCAGTTTGCGGATGTATATGACCCCGATCAGACGGAAGTGGAGATGCTGCACGCGCGCTTAAAACTGAAAAGGTTGATCTCGCCGGAAGGAATGGGAAATATTTTCAAGGTGTTGGTTCAGAAGAAGGCGGTTCCCCAGACCGTCCTCACGGGCTCGAAATTCGAGCAGGGCTCTGACCGTGTCACGTGAGCGAAAGTGGCGAGACTTGCAGCGCAGGCCTCCGCTTTTGAAGTCCGCAGCTCTCGCTTGTTACAAGTGAAGAGCCGCGGAAAACGGGATACGCGCCACATTCAACTGGATTGCACGGGGTTTTTATAAGGTTTTTGGATATAGCGATTGGCCTCCTCAAGCGCTCCCTGGGTATTGTCATTGGTCTGCAAGGCGCGTTGATATTCGTTGAGGGCGCGATCGCGCTGGCCCGTCACATCGAAAATCTTGCCCAGTTGCAAATGCGACCACACCTCAATCCATTTGGGGTCCAAATCACCATCCAGGGCGCGCCGGAATTCTTCCATTGCCGCATTATAATTGCGCAATTTGAGATAGATTTCACCCAGTCGGTAGTGGGCCAGCGAGCTGTTGGGATTGAGCCCCAACACCTCCTGGTACTGTTTGATGGCATCGAAATACGCTTGTTGCTCGACGAGTTGATCGGCCTTCACCATCTCCACCTGGAATTTCATCTTGTCATCGAATTTCAAGATGCGGCTCGCCGGATCCACCAGGACGCGCAAGGGCTTGGTGCGTGTGTTGATGGTAAAGTCCGCGGTGGTTCCGACCATGTTGATGCGTTCGGTGACGGGTTTGGAGCCCTGGCACATCACCCGCACTTCCACCGGCATGCGGAAGATATCCAGGTCCTGTTCCATCTTACCCACCACCTGGTAGCCCTTGGGAAGCCTGTAAACGGCCCAATTGCGCTTGAATTGGGGAACGCCTGTGGAGTTCACCCATTGCGCAAAGAAAAAGGTCAACTCCTGTTTGGAGGTTTTCTCCGCCAGGCGTTGAAACTGATCTGTGGAAATGCTCTTCCAGGCATATTGTTCCGCCATCGCCCGCAGGGTCTTGCGAAAGGCGTCATCACCGATCACCCAGCGAAGCATATGGAACACCATGCAGCCCTTATCAAAAACAATCGACTGGTACTCGGGGGTGAATTCGTGCAGTTGTCCTGCCTGGGCAATGGGCGCCACCTCTTCGTGAGTCAGCGCGCCCACCGCCGTATCGCGCATCAGGTCTTCAAAGGCCCCCTCCCCCGCCGAGTCCTCCACGTACAACGCTTTGGAATACTCGGCCAGGCCCTCATCCAGGAAGGCATCGTCCGGGGTGGCGGGGCTCACCATGCATCGCCACCACAAGTGCGAAATCTCGTGAGCCAACAAGCGGTAATTGACCGGGTTCGTCAACGCGCGGGAGGCGAGCGCCACCATCCCGGGGGCAGTGTATCCCCCCACGGTATCGTCAGCGATTTCGATGATGGCCAGGTGCGGACTGGGCAGCGGCCCGAACACATCGCTATAAAAGGCCTGAATCTTGGCGGCCGTGTCACCGTAAGGGGCGGCCAGACCTTCGTGGCCGGGCTTGAGGTAAAGGGTGATGTCAGCCCCCAGGGCGGTGGCGGGTTGCACAATGTAGTGGCCGGCAATCACCGTCCCGGGAAAAGAGGAATTTTGGAAGTCATAGGTGTAGGTGACCTTTCCAGGCTGGCGTTCCGGCGCGGCCTCCTTGCCGGAGGCGATCACCGTCTCGTCCGATGGGACGGTGATGTTCATGGTGGCGGAGAAGCGGTTCAAACCACCGGGGTTGACCGGGAACCAGCGGCCCGCATAGAGAAGGTAGGACCCCTCAGGGCCTACATAAGCCACCTTGATGCCTTCCACGGGGCTGCCATCGGCGCTATTGAGCAAGCCTCCGTAATTCACGGTGATCGATGCCGCCTTTCCCGCGCTCAGCGGATTGAGGAGGGAAATGTTCAGAGCCTGCCCGTCCTGCTTGAAGGCAACTTCCTGGCCCGAGGTATCCACGACTTTTTCGACCCGCAAATTGCTGTGCAGTTCGAAGGCGAGGGAAGTGACGTCGGTGTTGGGAGTGAGGTCAATGCGCGCTTTGGCGCTCAGCAGGTGCTGAGAAGGAAACAGTTCGGCGTCAATGACGTAGTTCTGCACATCGAAGCGCGGCCCGGAGGTCTGCGCCCGGCCCCACGCCGGAGCTATGCCCAGCACCAGGCCCCAAAGCCCTGCCTGAACGATCCACCGGCGACGTCTGCGGAAGAGGCGTGAAAACGCCGCCAGATTCACGGATCCCCATTGAGTCATGCTTGGCTCCCCTTGCAACAGCCTTTGGATATGATTATCGGCCCGACTTCCGCGTTGCATGCCGGCAAAATCAATTTGCGCGGGGTCGTGACGGGTTAACCCGCCTTCCGGGCTGCCTGGGAAGGCGGGAGCACATCCAGCATCGCATCCGCGGCACGTTCAATGGCCCCTCCCTGTCCCAACCGGGGCTTCAAGCTTTGAAATCCCTGGATCATCGCCTGGCGTGCCTCCGGATGGTCCAACAGATATTCTACCCGCGCCGCCACATTCGCGGCATTGAAATCATTTTGCATCAGTTCGGGCACCAGCTCTCTCTTCGCCAGGATATTCACGATGCAGTAGTAAGGTACTTTCACCAGGAGTTTCCCCACCAGCCAGGTCAGGGCGGACACACGGTACACCACCACCATGGGCCGTTCGTGGAGGACGGCCTCCAGCGTGGCCGTGCCGCTGGTCACCACCGCCACCTCGGAATATTGCAGGGCATCATAAGTGGCGTTGACGGCGGTGCGCACCGTGACCCGGCCCGCGTAACTGGGCAGCAGGGTTGCTTCCAGCCAGGGCGCGTCAATGGTGGGCGCCACGGGCACAACGAATTGCAGTTTCCGCCGCTGGGCCAGGCGCGTGGCCGCTTCAAGCATCACCGGCAGATTGGAGCTTACTTCCTTCCGGCGGCTTCCCGGCAGCAGGGCGATGGTCTCGACCGAGGGGTCCAGACCCGCCTTCGCGCAGAACTCCTCGCGCGGCAAGTGGGCGGGCACCATGTCCACCAGCGGATGGCCGACGTATTCCACCGGCACACCCGCCTGCCGGTAAATCTCCTCTTCAAAATCGAAGATGACGATCATCTTCACGATGCGTTCCTTCAATGTCTTCACCCGCCCCTTGCGCCACGCCCATACCTGGGGGCTCACAAAGTAGACTACCGGTATGTGCCGCTTCTTGAGTTGGCGCGCCAGCCGCAGGTTGAAATCCGGAAAGTCGATAAGGATGGCAAGTTGGGGCCGGCGGCGGTCCGCTTCGTCGAGGATATGGTGAAATGCCCGGCAAACGCGGGGAATTCCAGCCACAACTTCCGTAATGCCGGCAATGGCGATCCGGTGCGCGTCAACGACGGTGTCCACGCCTGCCTGGCGCATCGCTTCACCGCCACAGCCAAAGGCCTCGAGCCCCGCGAGGCGCGCCTGGAGGGTCCGCGCCAGGCGCGCGCCCAGGATGTCGCCGGAGCGCTCACCCGCCACGATCATGATGGAAGTATGAGGCATGTCTCTTTCAAGAAGCGGGACACGGGGCACGGGACACGGGACACGGGGTATCGCCTTCCCTTGGACCTATAATGCCAGAAGTCAGAGCTTCGCGCGAATCCCGTATTCCGTATCCCGTGCCCCGTGTCCCGTATCCCGTGTCCCGTGTTCCGCCGCCACCGGAAGCTCCTGGTCCTTGTATTGAAGCTGATAAAGTTTGAAATATATCCCGCGCTGATCCAGTAAATCCTGATGCGTTCCCACTTCGCGCACGCGTCCCTTGTGCATCACCACAATCTTGCTGGCATTCTGAATGGTGGAAAGCCGGTGCGCGATGACCAGGGAAGTGCGGTTTTCGACCAGGCGCCGCATGCCTTCCCGCAGCAGGTGTTCGGTTTCCGGATCCACGCTGGAAGTGGCTTCGTCGAGGATCAGAATGCGGGGATTGTGCGCCAGCGCGCGCGCGAAGGAGAGTAATTGCTTTTGACCTACGGAGAGCGTTGCCCCGCGCTCCCTGACGGGCTCATCAAATCCTGCCGGCAGGCTCTCAATAAACTCGTGGAGCTTCACTTGCTGCGCCGCCGCCCGCACCTGCCCATCCGTGATCTCCTCGGTGCCCAGTCGGATGTTGCTCGCAATCGTTCCGGAAAAAAGGAAGGGGTCTTGCAGCACAATGCCAAAATTCCTGCGCAAATCGCCGAGGCGCAATTCGCGGATGTCGATGCCGTCAAAGGTGATGCTGCCTTCCTGCACTTCGTAAAAGCGCAGCAACAGGTTGGTGAGGGTGGTCTTCCCGGCGCCGGTGTGGCCCACCACCGCCACGGTTTCACCGGGCTCGATGGCAAAACTGATATTGTCCAGGACTTTGTGGTCATCCTTATAGGCAAAACCAACCTTCTGGAATTCCACCTGCCCTTGCGGGTGGGTGAGCGGCCGGGGTCGCGGCGGATCCATGATGGTTACGGGCGTATCGAGCAGCTTGAAGATGCGTTCCGAACTCGCCATCGCCGCCTGCAGCAAATTGTACTTGTCGCTCAAGTCTTGAATGGGGCGGAAAAACCGTTGGGAGTATTGAATAAAGGCGATAGCGGTGCCCACGCTGACGGCGCCGCGCAAGGCCATTCCTCCGCCCATATACAGGATGATGGCGACGGCAATAAATCCCACCAATTCCACCGCCGGATAAAAGAGGCCATACGCCAGAATGGAGTCTTTATAGGCTTCCATGTGGGCGCGGTTGGTGGCTTCGAATTCGTCGAAGCTGCGGTCCTCGCGATTGAAAAGTTGCAGCACCGCCATGCCGGTGACGTGCTCCTGCAAATAGGCGTTGATGCGGGCAATCGCCGTTCGAATGCGACGGTAGGAATTACGCACAGCCTTCCGGAAAGCCGCCGTAATCAGCACAATTGCCGGCAGCACGGCGAAGGTCAACAAGGCCAGCTTCCAGTTCACAGCCAGCATTACGATCATGATGCTCAGGAGCGTGAAGAAATCCCCGAAAATCGCCACCACTCCCGAGGAGAACAGATCGTTCAGCACATCCACGTCGGTGGTCACCCGGGTTACCAGACGGCCCACCGGGTTGCGATCGAAAAATGCCAATTCCAACCGCTGCAAATGGAGGAAAAGCTGCTTGCGCAGATCGTACATTACCTTTTGCCCCACCAGTTGCATGGCGAACGATTGCGAAAACTCCAGCAGGAAGCTGAGCACCACCGCGGGAAGGAAAAGCGCAAAGGCAATCTGGGCGATTCCCACGGCGGGGTTGCGGCTTAGAAAGTGCGCGAGGACGGCGGGAAGATTCTGGCCGTGCGTGGGGTCCAGGTAGCGATCAACTTCCACTTTCATCAGGTACGCCGGGATGGCCTGAAGCATTCCGTAAAGGAGAGTGGTGATGAGCGCGAACAAAGTCATCCGCCAATACGGGCGAAGGTATTCCATCAATCGCCGCATCAGCCGCGAGTCGTAAGCTTTACCGATGATCTCGTCTTCCTGATGGCTATCTGGCATAATTCTTAGAAGGAGTCAGGAGACAGGAGTCAGGAGTCAGAATGAAAAACCCGTTCGCTTATTCCTGATTGCTGCCCCCAAAAGCAAATCTCCCGACTCCTAAATTCTGACTCCTGACTCCTGTCTTCTGACTCCTCCCCTTCACGCTTCCTTTTCGAGCGCTTCTTCAATCAACTGCTTGTTGTAAAGCTCCGTGTAATGGCCGCTCATCGCCAGCAGTTCGGCATGGGTGCCGCGCTCGGCCATTTCACCGTCGTACAGCACCACGATTTCATCGGCGTTCTGGATGGTGGAGACGCGGTGCGAAATCAGAATCGTCGTGCGGCCCGCCATGACCCCGGTGAGCTGCCGCAGGATGGTCTCCTCCGTGTAGGTATCCACGCTGGAAAGCGCATCGTCCAGGATGAGAATGCGCGGATCGCGGATGACGGCGCGGGAGATGGCCGTCCGTTGCTTCTGGCCGCCGGAGAGGGTAAGCCCGCGCTCCCCGACCATGGTGTCGAACTTCCTGGGAAACCCGTTGATCTCCGGAAGAATATTGGAGATTTCCGCCGCACGCTCCACCTGGGCATCGGAGACCTCGGGCGCCCCCAACCGGATGTTCTCACGGATGGTCTCGCTGAACAGGAAAGTTTCCTGCGGCACGAATCCGATATCTTTGCGCAGGGTGCGCAGGGGGATCTGGCGGATGGGCACGCCGTCAATCAGCAGCGTTCCCGGAGGGGCATCGTACAACCGCGGAATCAGACCTACCAGCGTGGATTTCCCCGACCCCGTGGCCCCCACCACCGCCACGGTCTTGCCGGCGGGAATGTGCAGGTTGATATTCTTGAGAATCGCGTGGCCGTTATAACTGAAGCTCAGGTTGCGGAACTCGATGTCTCCCATCAATGCGGTTATGGGATCTTCCGGGACCTCGCGGTCGTCGATGTCAGGTTGCGCTTCAAAGATGGTCATCAGCCGTCCCTGCGATGCCAGCCCCCGTTGCACGATGTTGGTCACCCAGCCCAACGCCACAATGGGCCAGATCAGATTGGCCAGATACACATTGAAGGCGGCGAAGGTCCCGACGGTAATCATCCCGCGCACCACGTGCATGCCGCCCACCACCAGGACCATCATCAGCGCCACGGCAAACATCAGGGCCATACCCGGCCAGAGAAAGCTGGTGATCCAGATCAACCCCCGGTTCTTATCCACGAAGTCGCGGTTCATCACGTCAAACGTTCCCATCTCCGCGTCCTCCTGGCAGAAGGCGCGAACCACCCGCACGCCCGAGATATTTTCGCGCACCCTCTCCGTGATTTCGGAATAAAGCGCCTGGATTTTTTCAAAGCGCTCGTGAATCTTGGCCCCGAAAAATTTGACCCCCAGGGAAACGAGCGGCAGGGGGGCGAGCGCCATCAGCGTCAGTTTCCAATCCAGGTGAAGCATAAAACTGATCGTCGTAATCCCCACCACCACAGTGGTGGCTGAATACATGATGCCCGGGCCCATCATATTGCGGACCGCGTTCAGGTCATTGGTGAGCTTTGACATCAGGTCGCCGGTGCGGTGCTCAGTGTAGTACTGTGGCGACAGGCGCAGCAGGTGGCGGAACAGGTCATTGCGCAAATCGTATTCGGCGTCGCGGGATATGCCGATGAGAATCCAGCGCGTCCAGAATTGGAAGATGGCCTTGACCAGCGACAAGCCCACCAGCACGCCAGTCACAATCGCCAGGCGCCGGAGCGCCGCGTGGCGCATCAGGTCGTCAACGCCCGATTTGATGGCCAGGGGAACCAGCGCCCCGATCGACTGACCAAGGGTGAGGCACACAAATCCCACGATGAATCGCGCCTTATAACGTGCAAGGTACGGCCGAAGTGGGCGGAAACGTTCGAGCATCCGAATCCCTTACCTTAAGTCACAAACCCCTTGATCTTGTCCCCTGGAAAAGGGGGGACCAAACTATTAGATTATAACGGAGGGCAGAGGATACCGGAACGGGGTTTGTGGCGGGAGCGTGCGCCTAAAGCCCCAGGATGTTGCCAGAGAGTGGTGAAAGCCAACCCCCCGGTATTGGGCGGGCGGGGCGCCCATGCTACTTCCGCTTTTCACTTCGATGTCGTCCCCCAACCCCAAAAGTCCGCTGGAAACCCCAGCCAGGTGTGTGTACGATGGAACCGTGTCTGGCCAGATTTAATGCGCGGCCAGGCAATGCTTGCCGCAGGGAGTTCTCTATGGCGAATAATGAATCTGACGAAGACAGGGAAAAGAGGATTGCGGAGCTGAAGCGCCGAGCGGAAGAGCTGGCCGGCGGGGACATGACGACCGGGGAGTTTGAGCCGGCGTCCCCAGAGGTCGAAGAAGGATTTTGGAAGCAGGTGGTGGAGTATGAGGAAGCTCCCTGGACGACGCACTTTCAGCAGTTGGAGAGGGCCGGCGTCTCGCTTCCTGCGCCGGATACACTCAACGATCAGGAATTAACCGCCAAGCTCTGGGAAGTCATTAACAAGATGGCCCAGATGCGCATCTTTCTGGAAGATACTGACCACCTGAGTGACCGCGAGCTTTACACAAAGCTCTGGGGTGAAAGTCTGCGCGAGGAAACCAAAGACATCGTGCTGGACCAGGATTCCGCTTGCCATTATCAATTGGCGACCGCCGGCAGCGACGAAGAGACGGAGATCTATCTGAAGTATTATGCGGATGAGAAGGAGCGCGAATATTATCGCCAGGAATTTCCGGAAATTCCCATGCCGGACGCTGAAGACCCACCCTACGATCGCGACCGCTTCTTGCCCCAACCGACTTACAGTCCTCCGCCGGATTTGCCGCCCGCCTAGCGCGTTACATCTCGCGGCGGCCTTCCAGGGCTTTGACCATGGTGACTTCGTCCGCGTACTCCAGTTCCGAGCCCACGGGAATTCCCATGGCGATGCGGCTAACCTTCACGCCCAGGGGTTTGATGAGCCGGGAAATGTAGACGGCGGTGGCTTCGCCCTCCACGGTGGGGCTGGTGGCCAGAATGAGCTCTTTTACCGTGCCGCTGCGCAGGCGCTCCAGCAAATTCTTCAGCTTCAACTGGTCAGGCCCAATGCTTTGCAGCGGTGATAGGGCTCCGTGCAACACATGGTATTGTCCCCGGAACTCGCGGGTTTTCTCCACGGCGATGACATTGTAAGGCGTCTCCACCACACAGATGATTTCGCCGTCGCGCCGTGTGTCCGTGCAGTACTCGCAAGGATCGACTTCGGTCAGGTTATTGCAGACGCTGCACAAATGGATTTTGTCCTTGGCGTCGATGATGGCCGCAGCCAGGCGCTCCGCATCTTCCCGTGAGGAGCGTTCCAGGTGAAAAGCGATGCGCTGCGCGGATTTCTGTCCGATCCCCGGCAGGCGTTTCAACTCATCAATCAGGCGAGCCAGAGGCTCTGCGTAGTCTGTCATCGCTTTGGCAGTAGGAGGGGCAAAGGTCGAAACTCGAAACTCGGAGGTGCTTCCCTTGTTCGGCTTGAGCGGATTGCTGCGAGTTTCGAATTTCGAGTTTCGAACTTCGGCTCCCGTCAGGTAAGGCCCGGAATGTTCAGCCCGCCGGTCAGGTTGCCCATCTGGCTGGACATCTGCTCGTCCACTTTTCGCGAGGCTTCATTGAAGGCAACCAGGATCAAGTCCTGCAACATTTCCAAATCCTGCGAGGCGAAAACCTCGGGATCGATGCGCACCTCGTGGAGTTGCTTCTGGCCATTCATCTTGACGGAAACCATGCCGCCACCCGCCGAGGCCTCCACCACCAGCTCATCCAGTTGCTTCTGCAATTGTTCCTGGAATTGCTGGACTTGTTTCAGGATCTGTTGCATTTGCTGCAGGTTTTTCATCGCTCACTCCCGGCTCAGGTCCTTCGCGTCCAACACCATGCCGTCGAACTTCTTGCGAATGGCTTCCACCGTCTGATCGCGCTCGGCGCGTTCTCGCGCGTTGGGCCTTGCCACTCGAGCTTCACTTTCCTGCACTTCAAGTCTAACACAAATTTTCACAGGTTGGCCGAGCACTTGGGCGCAAACCGCGCGGAGGGTTTCCTGCTGCTCACGGTTCTTCAGCAGATCCGCAAAAAAAGAATCCCTCTGGGCATAAATAAACGTGGCTTCGCCATTCTCGACGCGCCAACTGGACATGTGCTCCAGGCAACTGCCCAGAAAATTCGACTGGCCGTAGATCTTGGATTTGATTTCGGCCAGGACGGCATCCTCGCTCGCAGGCGCTGCCGGTGCGGATGTTTCCACGGGCACAGCAGTCTCCAGGGGTGCGGCCGGGACGGGCCGGGCCGCTACGGGCGCGCGGAAGGCATCTTCGGCCGGCGGTTTCGCGAAACTCTGAGGATGCGGCGGGCGCGGTGGTTCCGCAACGGCACGCACGGGGGGTGGCAGGGCGGTGGGCGGCGCCGCCTGGGTCTTGCCCGGCAGGGCGGCGCCACCCAGCCCGCTGAGCAGCGTCTCCAGCGATGCCAGTCGCCGCGCGTGCACCATCTTCATCAGGGCCAGTTCCAGATGGAAACGCGGGACCAGGGCATAGCGCATCTCGCTTTCCGCCCGCAGCAAAATATTAAAAAACCGCGAAAGGTCTTCTTCACTGAAGCGGCCCGCCAGCTCACCGATGGGCTTGCGCTGATCGGTGGGAACCTGGATCAGGGTGCTTTCCGCGCCGCAACTGCGCCCAATCATCAGGTCGCGGACAAAACGCGTGAGCTCCCCGCAGAAGTGCGCGAGTTCATAACCTTCCGCTGCCAATTGCCCCACTTGTTCCAGCACCCGGCGCGCGTCGGCGGCATCGACCGCCCGCAGCATGGCCACCAGCAATTCCGCGGGAACCACTCCCAGCACCTGGCGCACGCGCTTTTCGTCGAGATGTTCGCCGCAGGCGGCAATCACCTGGTCGAGCAAAGAAAGCCCATCGCGCATGCTGCCTTCCGCCGCCTGCGCCAGGGTGGCGATGGCGCCCTCATCCGCATCGACTTTTTCATCGGCCACGACGGCGCGGAGGCGATCATAGATTTCCACGTAATCCAGCAGGCGGAAGGCAAAATGCTGGCAGCGTGACTGGATGGTGGCCGGCAGCTTGTGGGGCTCGGTGGTGGCCAGCATAAAGAGCGAGCGCGGCGGCGGTTCCTCCAAAGTCTTGAGCAACGCGTTGAAGGCCTCCGTGGTGAGCATGTGCGCTTCGTCAATGATGAAAATCTTGTAGCGATCGCGCGCCGGCAGGTAGCGCACCGCTTCCCGCAGCTCGCGTATTTCATCAATGCCGCGGTTGGAGGCGGCGTCAATTTCCTGAACGTCCACGGAATTCCCGGCGGTAATTTCCAGGCACGAGGGACACGTCCCGTCCGGAGTTACCGTGGGTCCGGCGAAGCAATTGAGGGCTTTGGCGAGAATGCGCGCCGTGGTGGTTTTGCCCACGCCGCGCGCCCCCGAGAAGATGTAGCCGTGGGCAACGCGGTCGGTCAGGATGGCATTCTTCAGGGTATCGGTTACCAGATGCTGGCCCACCACGTCATCGAAAGTCTGGGGGCGATATTTGCGGGCGATGACTTGGTAAGACATTGTGGGATTTTAGATTTTGGATTTTAGATTTTGGATTCGGTATTTTGACATGGGTGATTCCGGTCGGGCGATGTCAATCTAAAATCCAAAATCTAAAATCCAAAATAGAATTGATCAGACTTCGGGTGATCTGCGGCACACGGAGAGGCTCGTTACCGTTGCTTCCTTCCGGACCTGGCGGGGTTCGCGAACATCCGTCGCACAGAGCCCGAAGTCTGACATCTGTTGCTCATGCATCCTGCGATGGCTATGAGCAAACTCCATCTGATGGTAGCACGCGCCGCGAGTGGCGTCGATATTTTTGAAAAAAACTGCCCTCCGATGTTTTTTAGCCGGCTCCACCGCCGTTTTGGTAAGGTCTATTCATGCAGAAGGGAAAGCCAAGCCGCACCGCCTGGGCCGCGGCCGCCCATCGCGCCGACCACCAAATTCTCGAAGGTGGGCGCATCTTCGCCGACCCGCTTGCCCTGCGCATCCTGGGTGAAGAGGCAGATATTGTTGATCGCCGGGTTGGGGAGCAGCACTTCCGCCGCCGACTGCGGATTTTCATCGCCATCCGCACGCGCTTTGCGGAGGACGCTCTGGCCGCCGCGATTGAACGCGGTGTGCGTCAGCTTGTGGTTCAGGGAGCAGGACTGGATACTTACGCCTATCGCAGCATTTGGGGTGACCGGCTGCGCATCTTTGAAGTTGACCATCCTGCGACACAGGCCTGGAAACGCCAGCTCCTAGAAAAGGCGGCCATTCCCATTCCGCAGTCGCTAACCTTTGCTCCCATTGATTTTGAGCACACCAGTCTGGCCGATGGCCTTGCGGCTGCGGGTTTTGATTCGTCGCAGCAGACCTTTTTCACCTGGCTGGGCGTCGTGCCTTACCTGACCGGGGAAGCCATCCGGTCCACGCTCGGCTTCATCGCCAATCTCTCCCACGGCGCGCATGTGGTGTTCGACTACAGCGATCCTCCCGATAAGTTGCCACCGGAATTGCGGGCTGCACACGAGAAGCGCGCGGCGAGAGTCGCTGAGATTGGCGAGGCCTTCCTGACCTACTTTGAGCCGCATGACCTGAACGCCAAACTGCTGAACCTCGGCTTTGCGGAGATCGAAGATCTGGGCCCGCGCCAGATTGCCGCACGTTACTTTCTCAACGGGGCGACGACCCCTCCGGACAAGGGCGGTCATATCGTGCGCGCGACGACGATCGCCAGCCGCACTGAGAGGGATGCCGTCCGATCACCCTTGGAGTTTGGTGGATCAGGCGTTCAGTGATATCTTCATGCCGGCCGGGGGCGCCAATGCCGGCCCCAGGCGGAAATTTATTTCATGGACGTTCTGAATCAACTCTTTGAGCAGCATTTCCACGCGCCCGTCGAACGCGTCGAGCCGCTGCAAGGCCAACTGGGCGGATCGGGGCGCAAAATCATGCGCCTCTCCGGCGAACAGGTCAACGCCATTGGCATTCTGTATGACGGGCGCGAAGAGAACGTGGCCTTCCTCGAATTTTCCCGGCATTTTCGCCGGCACGGCCTGCTCGTGCCGGAAATTTATGCGGAAGACTTAAGCCGCGGCGCTTATCTCGAAGAAGACCTCGGGGACACGACGCTTTTTGAGTTTCTTTCCCAGCATCGAGTCGAGGCGAATATTGCGCCCGAGGTGGTGGATGCCTATCGCCAGGTGGTGGCCGTGCTGCCCCGTTTTCAGATCGAAGCGGGCCGGGATTTGAATTATCACGTCTGCTATCCGCGCGCGAGCTTCGACCGCCAATCCATCGCCTGGGATTTGAATTATTTCAAGTACTACTTTCTCCGGCTCGCCGGAATTCCCTTCAATGAACAGGCGCTGGAAGACGATTTCACCCGCTTGACGAAGTTCTTATTGAGCGCCGATCGCCACTACTTTCTCTATCGCGATTTTCAGTCGCGCAATGTCCTGTGGCGCGACGGCCATCCCTGGTTTGTGGATTACCAGGGCGGCCGCCGGGGCGCGCTGCAATATGACATTGCCTCGCTCTTGTACGATGGCAAGGCCGATCTGCCGCCCGAGTTGCGCCAGCAACTGCTGGATCATTATCTCGATGCGCTGGGGGGATTCATTAAGCTGGAGCGCGAAGTCTTCATGCGCCACTACTATGCCTACGTGTACGTCCGCATCATGCAGGCGCTGGGCGCTTATGGTTTCCGGGGCTTCTACGAGCGCAAAGCGCATTTTCTGCAAAGCGTGCCGTACGCGCTGAAATCCCTGCGCTGGCTGGCCCACAACGCGCAACTGCCGATCCCGCTGCCCGCCCTCCATGCTGCGTTCCAGAGCATGCTGGGCGCGGAGCAGTTGCAGGGACTGGCGGCGGGCGGGGACCATCTCACGGTGCGCGTTTTCAGCTTTTCGTTTCATCACAGCCCGCCGGCGGACGGGAGCGGGAATGGAGGGGGGTTCGTCTTCGATGCCCGCAGCCTCCCCAACCCCGGGCGCGAGGAGCGCTTCAAGCCGCTTACCGGCAAAGACGCGCCGGTGGCGGATTATCTCCGTGAACAGGAGAGCGTGCGTCAATTCCTGGCCAGTGTCACCTCGCTGGTGGATTCCAGCGTAAGCAATTATCAGCGCCGCGGCTTCCGGAGCCTGATGGTGTCGTTCGGCTGCACCGGCGGCCAGCATCGCTCCGTGTATCTGGCCGAGCAATTGGCGGAACATCTCGGCGAACGGGAGGGAGTGGAGGTGGTGGTGCGGCATCTCGAGTTGGAGAATCAGGGCCAATGAAAGCCATGATTTTGGCCGCCGGCCTCGGTACGCGCCTGCGGCCCCTCACCGATCATCGCCCCAAGGCGCTGGTGGAAATCCATGGGCGCACGCTGCTGGAGATCACCCTGGCCCGCCTCGCCGTGTACGGCGTTCGCGAGGTGATCATCAACGTTCATCACTTTGCTGACCTGATTATCGAGTATCTCGAAGCCCATCATCATTTCGGCATGCGCATCGAAATTTCGCGCGAAGAGGCCCTGCTCGATACCGGGGGCGGGTTGAAAAAGGCGACGCATTTTTTCCTGGAGGATGCGCAGCGTCCCGGCGAACCGTTTATTGTGCACAATGTAGACGTCATCAGCACGATTGACCTGGGGCGCATGGTGCAGTTTCATACACAGAACCAGGCCCTCGCCACCCTGGCGGTGAAGGACCGGGAAACGCTGCGCTATCTTCTCTTCGACGATCAGCTCCAGCTTTGCGGCCGCCAGTACGGGCGCGGTCAAGAGCCGGAATTCGTGCGCCCCACACCTCATGCGCAGGCGCTGGCTTTTTCCGGCATCCACGTCATTTCTCCCCGGCTGCTCGAGATGATGACCGAGGATGGAGCTTTTTCCATTATGACCACCTACCTGCGCCTTGCCGCCCGCCAGGAGAAAATCCTCGCCTTTCGGGCCGATGAATATTATTGGCGCGATCTCGGGCGGCCGGAAAATGTGCTGCAAGCCGAGCAGGATTTACGCTCTTAAATCCCATTTCAAATGAGGACCATCATGCGTCGCAGAAATTTTCTTAAATCATCGCTGGGGGCCGCGGGTGCGGCATTGGCGTTCGGCTCCATTCCGCCGGAGTTCCTTCTTGCGGGAATCCCATCCTTGCCGGCAGGTGCATCCCCTGCGGGCTACGACAGCCTGCGGAGCGCTTTTGCGAACCCGCCCATCCAGAATCAGAATTGGACTCGCTGGTGGTGGTTCGGGCCGCAAGCCACCGAGGAGGGTCTCACTTACGAACTTGAGCAGATGAAGAAGCAGGGTATAGCCGGTGTCGAAATAAATTGGATGGAGCCGCTTGAGCTCAAGGGAAATTTCCCCTTCCTCTCCCCGCAATGGGAGGAAATGACCAGGTTCGCCGTCCAAAAAGCCAAGCAACTGGGCATGCGGGTTGACTTCATGCTGGGCACGGGATGGCCCTACGGCGGGCCGTGGATCACCCCGGAACTGGCCTCAACCTGCATCGTGCGCAGCGAGAGCGAGGTGGTGGGCCCGGACCGTTACGGCCAGAAAATACCCTGCGACATTGGCGAACATGAAAAGCTCATCGGGTTGTTTGCGGCGCAAACCGTGGGTTCCGATGCAGTCCTCGATCCGCGCAGTATCGTGGACCTGCGCCCTTACCTGCGTTACACCGACCCGCATTACTGGGCGGTGGCGCGGCAGGCGATCGGCTGGCCGGTCCCTGAGGGGAAGTGGAAGATCATCGCGCTCAAGCAGGCGCCCACGCGGCAGGCAGTGCGGGTGGCGGCGCTGGGTGACGAAGGTTTCGTACTCGACCACCTTTCCCGCAAGGCCCTCGACCGGCATATCGAGGTGGTGGGCGGCGCGCTCAAGAAAGTCGCGGGGGAGGAATTCGGCAAGACCGTGCGCGCCATGTTCTGCGACAGTTTCGAAATTCAAGTTCCGCTGGAGAGCTATTATTGGACGGACGGCTACCTGGACGAATTCAAGCGCCGCACGGGTTATGACCTCGCGCCGCACCTGCCCGCCCTCTGGTACGACGTGGGAGACAAGACGCCACACATCCGGCACGATTTCATTCACGTGCTCTCCCAACTCATCATCGATAATTTCTTCATCCCTCTGCGCGAGTGGTGCGAGCAGAACAGCCTGCTCTCGCGCGTTCAGGCCCATGGGAGCATCGGCGAGCTGCTCGAGTCCTACGCTTCCAACTCCATCGGCGAAGGAGAGCAGGTGACGCGGCGCGAACCGCAGGTTTCCATTCACCGGAAGAACGCCACCAGCTCCGCCCATATTTACGGCAAGCCCCTGACGTCCGCGGAAAGCTTTACGTTTCTGAGCGCGGCGGATTATCCCAGCTCCTACCGTTACGTGGTGAACCTGGAATTGCTGAAGTCCGTCCTTGACCCCGGATTGCGCGACGGCTACCAGGAGATCATCAATCACGGTTATTGCTACAACGATCCGGACGAGAACACCGAGCCTTTCCACGAGATGTTCGCCTCCTCGGTGATCCGGCATACCGAACCGTGGTGGCAGTACTACCACCACTTTACGTCTTACGTGGGCCGCTGCTGCTCGCTGATTTCCCGAGGGCGGTTTGTGGGCGACGTCGCCATCCTCACGCCGATTGAGGATGCGTGGAGCAAAACCAGCCCGGCCACCAATACCGGTTTGGATCCGCAGACGCAGATTCAATGGGGCGAGGTGGCCCCGCTGATTGTGCGCCATGGTTTCGATTTCAACATGATTAATGACCAAGTGCTGGTGGAACGATCCAGTCTCGCCAGCGGCAAGCTGGCAATCGAAAAAATGGAACACTCTGTGCTGATTCTCCCGCGCATGACGTACCTTTCGCTCCGGTCTTTGGAGCGGGTGCGCGATTTCTGCCAGGCGGGCGGCGTGGTGATTGCCATCGAGCGCCTCCCGGAATTCTCCACGGGATTTACCGCCTACGAAGAGAACGACGCCAAATTGCAGAGCATGGTCGCGGAAATGTTCGGAACGATTCCCATCCATGATTCCATCGTGAGAAACAAATTCGGCCAGGGTGAGGCGGTGCTGCTGCGCTCGGAAACCGACTTGCCCAAGATCCTGCGCGAGCACCTGCAACCGGATTTCGAGCTGGAAAAGCGCGCCGATGCGGTGCTGCACCTCCACCGGCGGGCGGATGATTCCGAAGTGTATTTTGTGACCAACACCAGCGAGTTCTACCAGGAAAACTCGGCGCTGTTCCGGGTGAATCACAAGTCCGTGGAGCTTTGGGACGCGGAAACCGGGGAAGTCAAGCCGGTGGCAAATTACGTGGTGGAGTCCCACGGCGTGCGCATTCCTTTTCGCCTCGAGCCCTATGAGTCGGTGTTCTACATCTTCAAGGACGCCCCCGAGCCCGCGCACGTGGTGGAAACCAATGCCGACGAAGTCCTGATCGCGGGCGAGGGCAAGGTGATCTGCACGACCGTCGACAACGGGACGATTTACATCCGCACCGGCGGAGCGGCGAAGAAGCCAGGACGTCAGGAAATGCTGGTCAAGGACCTGCCCGCGCCGCTCGAAATCACGGGCGAGTGGCTGGTGACGTTTCAAGCCTACAAGTTCGACAAACTGGTAAAGAAGATGGCGGTGCTGCACTCCTGGAGCGACGACGCCGACACGCGCCACTTCTCCGGCACGGCGCGTTACGAGCTGGAATTTGAAATCCCGCCCGCGCTGCTCGCGAAAGGGCGGCGCGTCACCCTCGATCTGGGCACGGTGATGGACGCGAGCAAAGTTTGGCTGAACAGCACGGCGGCGGGAGTCACCTGGAAGCGCCCTCACCTGCACGACGTGAGCAAGCTGGTGAAGCCGGGCAAGAACTTTATCGAAGTGCGCGTGAGCAACCGGCTGATCAACTACGTAGCAGGCCTGAAGCGGCCGGAGTGGACGTATAAAGTCGACGAGAAATACGGCAGCTACAACGAGCGCCACGCCTGGGTGGAATTTCTAACCCGTGAGTACGGCGCAGAAAACATCCCCCCCGCGGGCTTGCTCGGCCCCGTCAAGCTGGTCTTTGCCCAAGAACTGGAGTTTGAGATCTGAAACGGATATTTGAGGGATAGGAGCCACGGTGTTGCCGCGGCGACCCTTTGTAACCGTGGGTTTTTTAAGCTTCATACCCCGTTGCCCCGAAGAGCCCGCGGACAGAACTACACTGTCCGTGCCTACCCCTTGGTTTCAAATGTGCAAATACCATTATTGATAATGGGCGCCAACTTGCTTGGAGCCTAGGCGGAGAAGGGCGTGATGGTGAATTCACCCAGTTCGAGCTGCTTGAGCCTAGACGTGCTAGCCGATTGGGGCTTTGCCAGGGGGTGTGGGGCAAAAAAGAATTCTTTTTATAACATTCGAAGCGGGAATGTTGTTGAAAACAAACAAAACATGGACAAATTGTACAGCTTCTGAGGGGGCTTTTTTGACAAAAATGCACAGGTTTTGCAGTTTTCGGGACGATTGGCGAGTGTTTTTGCAATCTTCGAGACGAATTGCTGGCCAAACCTCGCTCCCCCTGTCCAGTGGCCGCTGCATTGAGGAGACGCCCGCTGTGGCTTGTCAATCAACAAAACATGTGCGCAGTTCCCAGCGATCGCATAGAAGAGCAAGGGGTTGTGGCAGAGCTGGGGCGGATTATCGGCGTTTTATCTCATTCAAATCAAATGGGTTGTTTTTGGCACGGAACACACGCGGGGGGGCGAAAATGAAGGATAGTTTCACGATGTTGTTGAAAAGACATGTAGAAAAAATGTCGGTTTATTGGCTTCTCGCGATATTGTTGAAAACAAATGGGTTGTTGGGGATCTCCGGCGATGTTATTAAAAATAAAGGGTGTTAAAATACAAATCATCATTGAACCGATGGCCCGATGGCCAAATTCGCTCTCATTCAAATTCCGAGCACGACATGAAGTATCCGCAGCGAGGGCAGATCATTTTGCAGCGACGGGATTCCAGGCGGCTGGAGCAGACGGGGCAGAACTGGTTGGGAAACTCCGGGGTGGTGGAAGAGTTTGCGGACTCGGAGGCGGCGGGTTGGGGAGTGTCCTTATTCACGCTCAAGCTCCTCCTCGGGATGGCGGTGGCCTAATCGGAACGTAGCGCCGCCATCTTGACGGCTCAATGCCGGCTGGAAGCCGGCGCTCCACCTGAAATCAGGACACGAAGTGTGATGCATGATGACCTTGTTTCCCTCAAGCGTAGTGTTCCGTGATGAAGTCGCGCAGGCCCTGGTAGGCGCGCGTGAGGGTGGCCTCATCGGGAAGGAAGACGATGCGGAGGTGTTTGGTGCCGGGCGCCTGGCCGAAGCCCGTGCCATGGACGGCGAGCACGAGTTTTTCCGCCAGCAATTTCTTCACGAACTGTTCATCGCTTTCCGGAATGTCGATTGTGGGAAAAGCATAAAAGGCCCCGCGCGGGGCGACACAGCTCATATGGGGGATGGAGCGGCAGGCGTCAACGGTCAGGTCGCGCCGGGAGCGGAGCTTCGAGCGCACCGGGGCCAGGTGATCCTGGGGGCCTTCGAGTGCGGGGCGCACGGCGAACTGCTGCGGGTAATTCGAGCACAGCCGGGCGCGCAGCAATTGGTGAATTCCTTCAAGGTAGGGCTTGACGGCTGCCGCGGGGCCACTGACCACTCCCCAACCCACTCGCCAGCCGGGAACCAGGTAGGCTTTGGAGAGTCCATTAAAGCTCACCACAGGCACGTCGGTCGCGAGCGCCGCCAGGGGAGTGTGCGGGTCGCCATCCAGAATCAGCTTGTCGTAGATTTCGTCCGCGAAGATCACCAGATCGTGCCGGCGGGCAATTTCCACGATCTGCTCCAGGGTGCGGCGCGAGTAGACCGCCCCGGTGGGGTTGTTGGGATTGCTGATGATGATGGCGCGCGTGCCGCTGTTGATGCGGCGGCGGATATCGTCCAGGTCGGGCTCCCAGAAGTTCTCTTCGTCGAGCCGATAGGAATTGGGCTCGGCGCCGAGCTTGGCGAGGACGGCCGAATAGAGCGGGTACTCAGGGCAGGGGGTCAGAACATTCTCCCCGGCGTTCACCAGCGCCGTCAGGCAAACGTCCAGTCCCTCGCTCACCCCGGCGGTCAGGAAAACACTGTGGATGCCGTGAATCCCTTTGCGTTCCGCCTCTGCGCGGACGGCCTCGAGCGCTTCGGGAATCCCCAGCGAGGGGGCATAGCCATTCCTGCCGTCGCGCATGGCTTTTTCCACCGCAGCAATAAGGTGGGGAGGCGTGCAGAAGTCGAATTGAAGGGGATCGCCGATATTCAGGGGAAGGATGGTCTTACCTTCCCGCGCCAATTGCTCCGCCAGCACGGCCATGTCGCGGATGGCGTAGCGCACGTTGGCAAGCCGCGCGGCGGCGTGGACAACACGGAGATGATCGACCGGCTGGCTCATGGAAATGACCTGTGTTTGATCGAAAGCCCTGGGGGGCCGCCTCCTGCGCTCCGCAGGGCAGGCGCGCCCTCAGTCTTTATAGTACTTCATCGCAGTCGAAAAGCTCACGGCTATTTCGGTAGTGTCGCAGTTCGACGTAGAGGCGGCTTTACGCCGCCATCTGGCGAGATAAACTCGCCGCTACAAATTCGAACTGGGGCACACCGGCTATTTCTTCAACAACCCGGAGAGGCCGCGCACCGTCTTGACCGGCGCCTGGGCGGCGGCTTTGGGAAGTCCGCCCGCTTGTGTAGCGCCGCCTTTAAGGGAGAATTTCGGTTTTGCCAAGGTCCCTCCGACGGTGAAGGGAAATATCAATTTACCGTTGGCCATTTTTGCGCCCGCGAGTCCTCCCATGATCGTGGCGAGCGGATTGCTGCCATTGGCGGCAAGACTGGCGTCACCCTGGTAATCCAGGCTCCCCTCACCGGCCATCGTCATGCTGCCCGAGGCATCCACCTCCATGCCGTTGCCGACCAGGGTTACCTTGTTGTTGGAAAGCCGGTCGTTGGAAATCTGAAAATCCGAGGAGAGGGAAGAGAACGAAGAGGGGTCGCCATTGGCGGGACCGACGCTGGCCATTTTCGCCAGGGAGCGCAGATTGTCGCCGAGTTGCAAGCTGGGCATTTGTCCATTGCGAATGGCCGTTTGGCCGGAGCCGGTGATGCCCGCCAGGGGATCGGAGGAGTGCGTGGCCTCGCCGTTCATTTTGGCCGAACCCTCCATCGTCCCGGTGATCATGCCGCGGGCCTGGGGAAAGGCGTTGGTAAGGCCGGCAACGTCGACGCCTTTCATTTTCGCATCCACCGTGTAAGCCAGATTCGCACCCCCGAAGTCTAGGGAGAAGTTCCCCGTGACGCTGCCCCCATAGCATTGCAATTTCAGATCGTCAAGAAAGACCTGCTTGGGAAAGAGGCGAAATTGGGAATTCAGCTTGGTGACGACGAGAGGGCCGAATTGCAAGGCGTCCGACTGGATATCTCCATGCGCCACAGGCGGCCCTGCGGGCTCAGCGGCGTAGGCGATCGTGTTGAACCAGTTGGACAGGCGGGCGAGTTCGCCCGGCGGGGGTGCGGGAGGGCGGAGCGACGCGCTGGAGAAGGCGTCCAAATTCACATCGTGCAGGTTGATGGCGGCCCCATGAACCTCCATCAGCGCCGGGCCCGGCACTCCCGACGCCAGCAGGCTTGCGGCGGAGAACTCTCCGCGCACGACGGTCAGCTTGGAGATGACGCCGAGCGTGAAGGATGCACTGCTATCTTTCTGGGGATCAGCGGGCGGGGCGCTTGCGGCGGGCGGGTTTTCAAAATTCCACTTGCTGTGGGTGTCCTCCAACATGTTAACCACCAGATCGTCAAGTTCCAGGGAGGTTATTTCCACCTTGTGATTCCACAATGCGGATGCATTGATCACCGCCTCTATCTTCTTCGCCTTCACAAAATCCCCGGAGGGAAAACCGGCGGGATTCCCCAACGAGAAGTCATCGACGCGAATGGCGACACGGGGGAGGATGGTCAGATCCAGGCGCCCGATTTGGGCGGGTTTCCCGGTCTCCTGCTGAATTTGTGCAATCACCTGCGGGCGGTAGCGATCGACATTGAGAAGCATGGGAATGATGATGGCCAGCCCCAAAATGAACACGACCACCACAATCGCCACAATGAGCGCAATCTTTTTCACTTTGGACATGGTTCATCTCCTGGGAGGTATTGCCGCTCGGTTCCGAGCGCGTCCTGTGGATCCGGGGCGACAGGCCAGCCCCGAAACCGGCGGCAGACATATTACACCGTTTTTTCCTGCGGCGCTCGTTTACGGGGCGGGACTGGGCTTCGCTGGAGTGGACTTCGGTGGAGTGGGTTTCGCAGGATTGGATTTCGCGGGCGCGGTCACGCGGGCGAATTTTGCCGTGAAATAGTCGAAGAACGCTTTGCCCGGCGGAGCAACTTGCACGGTTTCGCTAAACTCGTCGGGCCCGGTTCGCGCCCAAGTCCTGCGAAAGAGCCACCCCGGCGGAGGGGCTTCACCGCCCTCGGGATTCCAATGCAGCTCCGCTCCGTCCGACGTCATTCGATAGCGCGTCATGAATCCCGTGCTCGAGAAGACACGAAGAATAAATCCGGCCCCCTCAGGGCTGGGGCTTAGAATTCCCATCCACGACTCCTTGAGGGCGGGCACGGTGGGGGTGGCGGGCAGCGAGATCTCGCCGCGAAAGACCAGGAAATGTTTCTCCAGATCAGGGCTGACGGAAAGGTGCGCTTCTCCGGGAGCGCCGTTGGAGAGAGTCTTGCCGGTCCATTGGCCCTGCAACCAGTCGAGCGTCGAAAAATCCGGCGGCGTGGGGATGGGGATCTTGTATTGAATGGGAGACTTGTCTTTGGCAGTCAGAAAGGCGCCCGCATGGGCGCAAATGATTGCCAGAAGCAAAGCCCGGATGAGAGCGCGCCCGGGGGTCTCCCTGAAGTGCGGTGCAGGTGCTGGAGCGTGGATGGGCAATTCCTCCTGATGGACTCTGGTGACGGTTGTGGTGATATGCCCCTTAATTCGGCTCCTTCGACCACCTGTCTTCCGGAAAATTGACATCCCAAAACCCCGGGGGTTCCAAGATTTCAAATCCGACTTCGAAGGTGAGGCCCGTTGTGCCTTGTGCCGTCCACACCACCCGGCCTCGCGTGAACCGTTGGGTATTCCGCATGCGAATATCCAGGGTAGTGCCGATGGGGAACTGCTGGCGGCTGCGGATCATCCCGCCGTGCAGACTGATCACCAGCGTTTCCACCGGTTCCCATTCGGCGGTGGCGGGGGCATCCGTGGGGTTGACGAAGAGCGGGACCCGCATCACAATGCGAAGGCTGCGCCGCCGGTAAGTCCGCTCTGTGGAAAGCTCTTCCCTCAGTGCCACCCGAAAGACCCTTCGCTTCGGATTTCCCAAATTTCTTCAGCCATCATAGCATACGGTTCCGCACATGCAAGCCTGAGGCCATGGGAAAAGGTACTAGTTCGGTTACAGTCATGAACTGCCTCATTACCCCGGCCGCAGGTCGCTCAGCCTGACCTTTGATCGCTCATGCCCTGGGGCTGAAAAAAGCCACTGAAAAAAGCCCCTTGAATCCTCGGTCCCCCCCTGTGCTAAAATCCCCCATATCCAGGGCAAATAACCATGACTAATGACGATGGGCGGCTTCTGCTCGCTTCCATTCTCGGCTTCGGCGTGGGCACCTACACTTTCCTGAAAGGGTTCCGCGTATTCCGAAAATATCGGTTGGTGGCGGACACTCCGGCGATTCGTATTCGCAGCATGCCCATGGGATTGGCGCAGATCCGGGGTGAGGCTCGCGGGGAGGAAACCGTGCTCAGTCCTGTTACCCGCACGCCTTGCTACATTTTCAAAGTGGAGGTGGAAGAATGGCATTCGGATTCGGATGGCGGGGGCGAGTGGAAGCATGTGGCGACCGACATTCGGAGCGTGAAATTCGACCTTCAGGATGCTTCGGGGAATGTGCTGGTTGACGCCACCGACGCCGAACTCGACCTGCCGCCCGGCCCCATTCGGAAGGTGCGCAGCTATACTTCCGGCCGCTCCAGTGGGCAAGTGGGAGGCGGGGCGGCGATTCGCGGCGCCCCCGCCACGGATGGTGATTTGCTCCAGTATGTGGAACAGGCCAGAATGCGGCACGTTGCCCAGATGGTCGGGCGGGGAGTTAGCCTGGTAAGCCGCGCCGCCGGCACGCCACGCGAACCGCAACGCCCGTCCTTTTTGAGCATGCTGGCGGACCCCACCGGCGCCGGAGCGGAAGGATTCCGGAACCAGATCATGAAGGCCGCACTGGCCCGGCAAGACCCGAACGGTGAGATCTCCCGACTGGCGTTGGAAGTTTGGAAACATCCGCAGGGGACGCCGGAGTTTGACTCCGCCCTGGTGCAGGTCGCTCATGCCTACAGCCGTACCATGGCTTCAGCCCAAAATACCTTTGATCCCGCCACCGTGGTGACGCAGGCTCGCCAGAATCCTCAAGTGTTGGCGATGGTGGCCATGGCGGCGGGGAGCCTCGAACCGCAGGCAGACCCGGAGGCCGAAAAGGCGCGCCAGGTCGCCCTGGCGTATGGGAGAGAACAAATGGCTGGGATGATGCGGCAGGCAACTCCTACCGCCACCGGCTCCTACCGGCTAAAAGAGTATTGTCTCGTGCCCGGCCAAACCTACGACATCACCGGCACCTGCGCTGAAAACCCCCACCCCCGCGATGAGTTCGACCGCAACATCATAATGAAGGGAACGAACGAGCCCACCTTTTTGATCTCCCACCGAACCGACAAGCAAGTGCAATCCTGGTTGTGGAAGCAATCGCTATGGATGGTGCTGGGCGGGGCGGCGCTCGCCGTCCTGTGCCTCGCGATTATCCTGGGAAAACTCGGCCTGCTCTGAATTGGAATTTGCCGGAATCTGGCTTTTGTAAGGGCGCAACATGGCAAAGCCCCCGTGATTGCTGCCCGGGGGCTTTGCGCAAGAGCACGCGCCTCGAAAGCACCTTCATAACACCGAGACACTGACCAACGCGTTTCGACTAGTTCGCCTTGGCTGGAGTCGTGGTGCTGGTTTTGACGGCGGTCTTGCTGTTGGTCTTGTTCGGCTTGTGGCTCTTGCCGGTCTTGGCTTTCGCCGTCTTCGTTGCCGTCGGGGTTGAAGGGGCCGTGGTATCACCGGCGAACGCCGGCATGGTCAACGAGAAGACCACCATCGATGCAAACAAAAAACTGAGCAGCTTTTTCATGTTCTTTCTCCTCCTCGGGGAATTTTTCATACGTCCTTGCTAATGCACGGACCTTGCCAGTCTGCTCAATTCTCCAAGATTCCGTTCAACCCAATGGTCATCATCAAGATAGGCGATGCCCGCATTCAAAGGGGGCGTTCCTCACCATCCCCTCCGCCCCACACTCCTGCACCAACTCGTATAGGCAGATTCCAATTGGAGCATCACGCGGGGTAGGAAGGTGGATACGGGAGGTGCTATAGGGAAGGTACTATTTCCAATCCCCCGGTGGAGGTGTACACTCTCTAGTCGTATAAGTGGATTTTGTAGTCTCCACCATAAATACTTTTGCCCCTTTTTGGAAAGCGCACTAAGCTGCCGGAGGATGTATGAAACTCCTACGTTTTTCGATTTTCTCTTTGGCTCTATTAGCAGTTTCCCTCGTTTTATCCGCACCCAGTTCCCGGGCGCAGACGGGCGCCGTGCGTGCCCGTGTGACGCAAGCGGTGGACATGCAGAACCTCGTCACCCTGCGCGGTAACGTCCACCCTTTGGCGCGGCCGGAATACGACCAGGGCGTGGCGCCGGACGACTTGCCCATGGAGCGCATGCTGCTGGTTTTGCAGCGCGGTGCGGACCAGGAGGCCAGCCTGCGGCAAGTGCTCGACCAGCAGCAGGTGAAGTCCTCGCCGTATTTTCATCTATGGCTCACTCCGGAGCAATTCGGGAAGCAATTTGGGCCCGCTGACGCGGATATTCAAGCCGTCACCGACTGGCTCGCGTCGCAGGGCTTTACGGTGAAGAAGGTTGCGGCCGGCCGCACGGTGATTGAGTTTTCCGGAAGTGCCGGCCTCGTGCGTCAGGCGCTGGGAACGGAGGTTCACAAATTCCACGTGCAGGGTCAAGATTACTGGGCGAACGCCAGCGACCCGCAAATCCCCGCGGCTCTGGCGCCCGTGGTGGCGGGCTTCGCCTCGCTCAACAACTTCCCCAGACATCACCTGAATGTGACCCCGCCCATCAAGTCGCGGCCCAAGAGGGCGGGGAAGGGGCAGCCGCAGTTCACCTTCTGTACGGATAGTAGTGATTGCTACCTTCTCGTAGGTCCCGGGGATTTCGCCAAGATTTATAATGTCGGACCGCTCTGGACGGCGGGCACCGACGGCACCGGCCAGACCATCGCGGTGGTGGGTGAAACCAATATCAATCGCCAGGACGTGGTGGACTTCCGCAACATGTTCGGTTTGCCGCCCAGCACTTCCACCAATCCCAACATTATCCTGAATGGTCCTGATCCCGGCATCCTTACCGATGGCGAAGAAACCGAAGCGGACCTCGATGTCGAGTGGTCGGGCGGGATCGCCAAAGGCGCGACCGTTGATTTTGTGGTCTCGGAAAGCACCGAATCAACCGCCGGAATCGATCTTTCCGCGCTCTACATCATTGACAACAACCTGGCGCCCGTCATGAGCGAAAGTTATGGGGGGTGCGAAGAGGGACTGGGCGCCGCCGGCAATGATTTCTATTCCGCCATTTGGGAGCAGGCGGCCGCTCAAGGCATCACGGTTCTGTTGGGGGCAGGGGATTCGGGCTCGGCGGGATGCGACAGCGTGGAGCTAGGTGAAATCGCCGCTCAGTACGGTTTAGCCGTCAGCGGTTTCGCTTCCACCCCCTTTAACGTGGCGGTGGGTGGTACCGATTTCCTTTCCGGCACCAACGACGGCACGTATTGGTCGCAGACGAATACATCCCCGTACCAGACCTCCGCCCTTTCCTATATTCCCGAGAGCACCTGGAACTATTCCTGCGCAGACTCTGGGTCGCTCACCGCCTGCACCCCACCGCCCAATAGCACTTATCTCGAAGAAGGCGCTTATCTGGCGGCAGGCGGCGGAGGATCCAGCGCGGTGTACTCCAAACCTTCCTGGCAGAGTGGAACCGGCGTGCCCAGTGATGGCGCACGCGACATCCCGGACATATCGCTGCTGGCGTCTGGTTACTACATCATCTGCGAGATGGATGCCAATTCCGCCCAGGGTGGCAGCTCATCTGCCTGCGATCTGAATGCTCCCTATGAGGACTTCATTGTCCAAGGTGGCACCTCCGCGGCCGTACAGGCTTTTGCGGGCATCGTGGCGATGGTCAACCAGGCCCATGGCCGCCAGGGCAACGCCAATTATGTTCTGTACCCGATGGCGGCTACGAGCGGGGCAAGCTGTAATTCCAGCACGGCACCCCCCACGAGTTCGAGTTGTGTGTTCTATGACATCACATCGGGGAACAACTCGGTAATCTGCTATGGGGGTTCGCCGGACTGCAGCAACAACACCTCGGGTTCGGGCGAATACGGCATCATGATTTCCAATGGCGCGGCCGCATACCCCACCACACCGGACTATGACCTGGCCACAGGGTTGGGCTCCGTCAATGCCACCAACCTAGTCAATAATTGGAAATCCAACTTCACCCTCAGCACCCCCACCCTCTTGTTATCCACCGGCTCGAACAGCCTCGGCTCAAGCCCCATCACGCTAACGCACGGGCAGGCCGTCAACTTCAAAGTCAGCGTGGCCGGTAGTGGCGGAACGCCCACCGGCGATGTCTCCCTCATCGCGCCCGTCGGCACCAGCGGCAGCAACTCCACCGGAATTGGCCCCTTTACTTTGAGCAGCGGCAGCGTCACGGGCTCCACCATCTTTCTCCCCGGCGGGTCTTATAAGCTCACCGCGCATTACGCGGGGAATGGAACCTTTGCGGCGAGCGATTCCAGCCCGGGCATTCAGGCAACGGTGAGTCCGGAAGCCAGTAACATCGTGCTCAGCCTGGTGGACTTTAGCAGCGGGCAGCCTGTTTACGACACCAGCTCCGCCAATTTGCCGTACGGTGCGGCTTACTTCCTGCGCGTGGATGTGACCAACAACACCAGCAACACCCTCTGCTTTAATCAGAACACCGAATTTATTTCCTATCCCTGCCCCACAGGGATGGTCAAGGTGACTCCGGCGCCCACCGACTTAAACCCTCCGGCCGGTACCACTCCCGGGCAATACACGTTGAACAGCCAGGGGTATGCGGAGGATCAGCCCGTCTCGCTATCGCCGGGAACGTACCCCTTCATGGCAAGCTATGGGGGCGACATCAGCTACAATAAGAGCGCCACCATCAATCCTCTTACGGTCACCATTACCCTGGCGCAGACCCAGACATCGATCACCAGCATCCCCACTAACGGAACCGTGGGGCAGCAAGTGTCGGTCTCCGCGACGGTCGCCACCCAGAGCTATGGAGCTGCCCCCGGGGGGACGATGCAGCTCCTGAATAATGGCACCGCCATCGGTAGTGCGGTGGCTGTTACCGGCACTGCCGCCAATTCCAGCTCCTATGCGATGGCGCAAGCCACCATTCCTTTGACCTTGACCGCGGGCAATCTCAGTATCTCTGCGAAATACAGCGGCGATACGAACTACGGCACATCCACTTCGGCTGCATCCGCCATCGCGGTTTCCGATTTCACCCTGTCGGCGAATCCCTCTCCCGTAACCATTTCGGCGCCCGGACAACCGGGGACCTCGACGATCAGCGTGTCTCCGGAAAACGTATTCACCGGGATCGTCGATCTTAGCGTGGCAAGCGGCTGCCCGACCGGGGCAACTTGCACCTTTGCGAATCCCTCCGTCGACGTCACCAGCACCACCGCGCAAACCGACCTGCTGACCATCACCACCACGGCTCCCAGTTCCAGCAGCGCGCCGCCCGCCGTGCAGCCCAGGGTCCCGCCGGGCTTTCGCCTGCCCTTGGGATTTATCTGGCTCCTGGCGGGGGCGCTGGCTCTGGCCATGCTCCTCCGTTCGTCCGCCATACGGCGGCGCCCTGCCGCTTACCTGTTGGTTACGGCGCTGCTCGTCGTGGCATTGTGGATGGCATGCGGCGGGGGCGGCAGTTCGCCCACGCCAACTCCAACTCCTGAGCCGGGAGTCGGTCTTTCGTCTAACAGTCTGACCTTTACATCGCAGAATGTCGGCACCACCAGTTCGGCGCAGAGCGTGATGCTCACCAACACCGGGACCGCCACCCTGGTCGAGACTATCAGCCTGACGGGTACGAATGCGGGGGATTTCTCCGAGTCGGATAATTGCAACGGCAGCGTCGCGGCGGGAAGCAATTGCTCGATCGGTGTAAAGTTCACGCCGACGGCAGCGGGGACGCGTACGGCTGCTGTGTCCATTGCCGACAACGCCTCCGGCAGCCCCCAAAGCATCGGTTTGAGCGGTACGGGCGCCGCCGCATCAACGCCCACGCCGGCGGGCACCTACTCTGTGGTGATCAATGCGGTGGTGAACGGCAGCCTCTCGCATACGCTGACGCTTAAGGTGACCGTTCAGTAGATCTCGGATTGTCACGCTGCCCTCTCCACCTCGCGTGCGCGCTGGGCTGAGACTGACACCAGGTTTCGGCCCAGCACTGCGGAGGCTGTCAGCGCTCCTCCCATCAGTGCCCCGGGCACGCCCAGCGTGCAAACGTCCTGGCCCGTGAGAAAAAGGTTGCGCACGCGGGTGTGGGGCGTAAGGCAGCGCAAAAGGAAACGCCCCGGTGTGGCGCTGACTCCGTAGGCTTCGCCGAGCTGGTAATTCATGAAGTGGCGGGTGGAGAGCGGCGTGGAGAGTTCCGCCATATCCAGCTTGCCTCGCACTGCCGGTACCTGCTCTTCCAATCCATCGCGCAGGCGCTCCGCCAGTCCCTGCTTGAAATCCTCGTAATCCTGCCCCCGCCGTTTCCATCGCGTATCTTCCCAGCGCGCAAACCAGTCGTAGGGCGCCGGGCAGATGACTTCCAGCGTCGCGCGGCCTGGATGCCGGCGCTCGAAATCCGGATCCTTGGCCGAGGGGGAAGAGATGAACAGCAAAGGTAAAGGCGCGGAGGAATCAGTGGTGAAGCGAATTAGGTTTGCATCAAGGTCCGGCGTGGGATGGACCCACAGATTCGTTCCCGTCAACCCCAGGTCGGCGGCGCTTTGCTTTACGCCCGCATACAGGCACAGGTGGGCCATGGAAGGCGGCAAGGTGCGCAACTCATCGAGCGCCGTCTGGGCACCCGGAGCTTCCGGCGGAAGGAGCCTCGCAAAAGTGTTCCACGCCCCCGCGTCGCTGATGATCGTGCCGGCTCGCAATTCGCGGCCGTCCTGCATGCGCACTCCAACCGCCTGCTGAGAGCGGTCCAGCAGGATTTCACGCACCTCGGCGCTGTAGGCAATCTGCCCGCCCGCGGATTCGATGAGAGGCGCGATGCCCGCGGCAATGCTGGACGCTCCGCCCACGGGAAAACTGGCGCCTTGGAAATAGTGCGCCGCGATAATCGCGTGCATGGCGAAACTGCTTTGCCCCGGGGGCAGGCCGTAATCACCCCATTGTGATGCCAGCAGGCCGGCCAACTCGCGGTTGCTGGTGATTTCCGCAAGGACCTCGGCGGTGGTACGCCGCGCCCAGCGCAGGAAGGGCGCGCGCAGCAGCGGCCCGGCCACGTGCGCGATGGGACGCGGCAAGGCCTTCTCCGTAAAATACATCGAGGTTCGACCGGCGCAGGACTGCACCGCGCGCAGGTAACGGTCAATGCCCGCCGTTTCATTGGGGAAATAAGACTTCAGCCGATCGCGGAACTTCTCCCGCCCGGCCACAAATTCGTACTCACGTTCTCCGATCCGTATGCGATCGTAAACTTCGGGCATGGGGTTCCACTTCAGGCGTCCACCAGTGAGATGATCGAACATGGCGCGCAGAGGTGAAGCCGGGTCCTGCACCTGGCCGATGTAGTGCACGCCCACATCCCATTCGTAGCCTGGGCGATGAAAGGCGTGCGTATACCCCCCTGCCACATAGTGCCGTTCCAGTACCAGCACGCGCTTGCCGCCATGTTTGGCCAGCAGCGCCGCGGCGGCGAGTCCGCCGATGCCGGAGCCGATCACGATGGCATCCCAATTCTCGGCCACGGGGTTTTGCTTGTAAGAACTTCCCACCGTCAAACCTGGCATAGGGTCCGCCCTCCTTGTACTTCGATCCGATCTATGTGGACACTGTCCACATTCTGCCTCGCAATGTTGCGCTTGTCAACATCTTTTTGCTATAAATCTATACGCCATGCCGACACCCCACTCCTACCACCACGGAAACCTGAAGCAAGCCCTTCTGAAAGCCTCGCTCCAGCTCCTTCGCACCTCCGGACCCGGCGCTTTCACCTTGCGCGAGGTGGCGAGGCGGGCCGGGGTTTCGCACAACGCGCCCTACCGGCATTTTCGCAGCAAGGAAGATTTGCTGGCGGCGCTGGCGGCGGAGGGTTTTGACCGGCTGACGGCCGCCATGACCCGGGCGGCGGCGCCCGCTTCCGGCGCCATGGACCGTTTTCGTCTGATCGGGCGCGGCTACGTGGCGTTTGCGCTCACTTATCCCCAGCATTTCGCCGTGATGTTTGATTTTCCCTTGAAAGCCGACCAGTATCCGCAAGCCCGGGCGGCCGGCGAGCGCGCCTTTGGAACCCTGGTGGGCAATGTCCAAGCGTGCCAGGCGGAGCGCCTTCTGCCTCCGGGAGATGCGCGGCCCTTCGCCCTGCTTGCCTGGTCGATGGTCCACGGAGTGGCCAAACTGGCCATCGGCGGCCGGCTTCCCGTGCGCGCCGCTGCGGACGTATTGGACTTCACCGACGCAGCCACTGGAGCCTTGGCTCGCGGCCTGGCCCGTGCCTTCGCCTCCGGGCCGTGACCCCGCCCCCGCGCCGGCGCGGCTGGGTGACGCGGTGCCGGGGAGGCGCAACCCGACCTGGGAAAATCCGGCGGCGCTGACCATGGGCCGAGCGCGGTAAGGCCCGACGCACCGCAAGGTGCGCTTGACAGGGGCGGGGCTGAATGGCAAGATGAAGGATTGCGACAGGCGCGATTCTGCCAACCATGCGCGCCCGATTGCAAGAACGCGACCCACCAACCATGTGCCGAAGTGGCGGAATTGGCAGACGCGCTACATTCAGGGTGTAGTTCCCGTCAGGGAGTGGAGGTTCGAGTCCTCTCTTCGGCACCAGAGTTCAAGAAACCCCGGTAAAATTGCGGTTTATTAGGGGTCAGGAAGATCTTCCCACCACGCAATGGTTTTTGGCCGGAGGGGCAAAATCGGGGGCGAGCGTTCGCACTTGCTCAACCCGCACTTGCTCAACCTGATCCACCACCACGAGCCTTTCCACGTTCGCACTCCCCCCATGCGAGGCACGCCGGCGGGTTATAAACCCAGGAAGCGCGCGGCGATTTCACGGGTATGGACGGCGGCTTCGTGCTCGGTTGCAATCAGGCGGGCAGAGGTCGTCAAGGTAAGGTAGGGGGACTCCCCCGTATCCAGACTATCCACCAGGGTGACGAGGCTCTGCTGGAACTCCGACAGTTTCGCCTGGGAAGCTTGCCCGGCGCCGAGAGCCTGGCTGATCTTGTCCGCCGTCATCGGCAACAGCATCTTCGCCAGCGTGACCGGATCGGCGGCGCGCGGCAGGCGGGTGGGCGCGTCGGTGCGTGGCAGGTCCAGCAAATTGCCATCAAACGTCGCGGCGGCGGCATCGCGCTGCGTAAGAAACGCGGGCAGGTTGAAATGATTCTTCACCATGGCCAGAATCGAAGTGTGGTCGTAAGTACTTTGATCAAGCGTGCCCTTGCCGATGTAGGGCGAGACCAGCACCGCCGGGACGCGCACTCCGAGGCGGTCGAAATTGAACGCCGGTGAAGTTGAGTTTTCGCCATCCGGGTTGACGGCCCGGGGCGGCCCGCTGGGAGGAGGGCAATGATCAAAGATGCCTCCGTGCTCGTCCCATAGAATAATGAGAAGGCTTTGGTTCCATTGCGGGGAGTTGCGCAGCGCCTCGTAAACATCGGCGATCAGCGCGTCGCCCAGGCTCACGTCGTGATCGGGATGCTGGTCATTCGCCTTCCACCACAGGAAATCGAAATAGGCAGGTTCGATGAAGGAATACGCGGGCAGCGCGCCCTTTTGAGCATCGGATTTGAAGCTGCTGAAAAGTTTGAACTGTCCTTTGAAGAGGGAACTCTGCAGCCGCGCCAGGGCCAGGCTGTGCGGAACGTCATGGAAGTAAATCTTCCAGGAAATTCCCTCCGCCTGCAAGTTGTCATAAATGGTGCGCATGCCATAGTAGCGGAATTCGTTGTCCAACCAGCCGTCGGAGGTGGCCGCGTGCACAAAGAAGCGATTGGGCCACGTCTGCCCGGGGACGGACGAGTACCAGTGATCACACACTCTGAACTCCTTCGCCAGGGTGGTGAGCGCGGGCAGTTTGGCGGGATCAAAGCAATTCATGATTTTGGGCGCGTTCGCCGCATTGCCGGGAACCTGGGCGTAGTTGAAAACGAACCCGCTGTTGGTTGCCACGGCTCCCGGCGCAGGCGTGCTCGCGCCGAAAAGTTGAACGTTGACGTCGGCCGTGTCGTGGTAAGGGTCGAAACTCAGGTCGCCCTGGTACTTCGCCCGGTTGTTGACCCGCACCGCCGGGCTGGCCGGATTGCCGGGATCCAGCAGGTTAAACTCGTCCCCTTTCAGGCTCTCAATGGGATAACCCGCGCTGCGGGGAAGATATCCGAGCATGTGGTCGAAGGCACGGTTTTCCAGCATCAATACCACGATGTTCTTGATGGAATATGCAGGCATATTCGTCTCCTTGGCAGGGGGAAACTATAGTTCTCATACCGTAATCGCACTTGTCAATCCCTTCTTATCGGATTTTGTGATCTGAGGGTTCACGTCAATATCGTCATGCTCCTTTTAGCCAATGCTCAGTGGCCGGGTGAGTTCATTCCGGAGCGCGGCGAGGTTGCGGCAAACGGCACGGGGCCGCTATGATAGGCTTACAAGCCGGTTGAGGGCCCGGGCAGCAGGGGGCGCGAACGCGGTGGAGAAGCGGAGATCAAGATGCGGTGGAGCCCGGTTGATGCGGCGCGAAAACAAACCCCGTGGGGGGCGCGAATCGTTCTGGCGCTCGGCCTGGTGGCGCCGATTTTTTCCATAATTCCTCGAATTCATTACCTCACGTTTGACGAGGTGAAGGTTCTGCTCGGCGAACTGGTGAGCGCCGGCACCCCCGACGTGCCGGCCGGTGCAATCAGCGACGCGGCATCGTGGGACCGCTGGATCCAGGCGCGGGATCACGAAATTCGCGGCCGCATTGACCGCGGGATTGAGGACTCGATCAGCAATCTGATTCTCTACGGGACCACGTTTACGGCGCTTCCCCCCTTGCCGGGATTTGCCGATGGCGCCGAGGCCAGCGGCGAACTGACGCCAGCGGCGCGCGCCCGCGTCCATGCCCTGGCACTGGCGATGGGGCAACCGGGGGCAAACGAACGCGTGAAATTCGCGCGCGATTTTCTGGAGCGGCACAACGTGGCGGCGGGCGCCGTGGAGGCCTATCTGGCGGGGAATCTCCAGCGCCTGATCCGTGAAGAAAGCACGTACGAAAAGAAAGATGAAGCGGCGCGCCATAGCGGTGACCCCGATACCGCCCTCATGACGCACGCCACCATCTTCAAAGAGCGCGGCCTTTCCTTTGATACCTCGCTCGAGCCGGACTATGCCCTGGATGTCATGCTCAAGCAACTGCTTCAGAAAGGCCTGGTGACGCGCGGCAGCGTGCGGCGCATTGCGGTGATGGGGCCGGGCCTGGATTTTGCCGACAAGCGCAGTGGGCTGGACTTCTACCCGATTCAGACCCTCCAGCCATTTGCCATTCTGGAATCGGCCCTGCGCCTGGGGCTGGCTGGACCCGGAAAAGTCCAGGTGGTGGCCTGCGACCTCAATCCCGCGGTTTTGGCCCATCTCGGGCAACTGGGGGCGCGGGCGCGGGCCGGCCGCCCCTACGTGGTGCAACTCCCCAACGACTCGCGCAACGATTGGACCCCGGAATTGGTGGCCTATTGGCAGCACTTCGGCGAACTCCTGGGTGCTCCCACCCGCCCCCTGGCGCCGCCCGGATATTTCAAGGGAGTGGAGGTGCGCGCGGTGGCTATACGTCCGCAGATCGGCACGCAGGTGACCGGATTGGATCTGGACATGGTCGCCCAGCACCTCGATGTTCCTCCCAGCGGCGGATTCGACCTGGTGATTGCCACCAACATTTTCCTCTACTACAACTTCTTTGAGCAGGCCCTGGCCATGCAGAACATCTCGCGCATGATGAATCCCCGCGGCATCTTCCTGGTCAATCAAATCCTCTCCAACGCGCACCCCGATTCTCTTAAGCTCATCGACCAATGCAATGTCTCCTTCAACCGCAAAGATTTGTACGGCGACGATGTGGTGGCCTACCAGCAGCAGTGAGCCCACGTCTGGTCCTTATTCACGATAAGACGTGCGCGCGACATTCGCTCCGTTGACATGCACTTTGGAAATAGCGTGGAGGGAAAATGGAGGGGGCGTGGCCAACCGATTTGGGTTCAGGATGGCAGGTCGGCGGGACGGAAAAACGCACCGAATTTGACACACTGAGTGCAGGTTCTTCCGTTAAGTCATTTATTTTTCAGAGATATAAAGGGAACCTATAGGTCCTTTGTTTTCATACACATCGTGGCAAATCTGTAAAAGTGACCAATTGTCATAAAACTTGCCTTTTGTTTTCAGCAAGTTAAGAAAACGATCTTCAATTTCTTTATTTTTTTTAATTTTTTTCTAACCGTGCGCGGCTAAGTCACTTGATTTCAACGAGGTGCATTTTTGCCTTTTGGGGCCCGGAGAGGTAACTGATTTTTTTTCTGGAACATCGTGGCAGACGCTCATCCACTACTTTAGATTTCTGCTCGATGGCTTCCATTTGGCGATTCCGGCATCTGATTTTCACTGAGGATAATCTCCCAAATCTGGCGTACCCGCCCGCCTCTTGCGGCACGGGAGAACAGCCACCCAACCATTATAGGCGCGATAGGCTACAAAGTCAAGAACATAATTTACGCGCCGGGCAACAATGCCCAGATTATTGACTGTGCGTAGCCCGGATACGTAGCGTGGGCATCTTGCCCGCTGTCTCGGGAGCGTCCCGCTCCCCCCCAGCGCGTGGGCAGGATGCCCACGCCACAGCGGGCGAGACGCCCGCGCTACGAGAACAGTTCGTCACTATCTTTTCAATCCTCAATAATACCCGCCAGCAAGCTGGCTGGTGAGAAAGCGGTAGCAAGCTACCGCACTCCAAAGCTTCGCTCCAAAGCTTCGCTCATAAGCTTCGCTCCGCAGACCCGCACGATTTGCATCGTTTGAATGGGGTGAGGCCAATGGATTTTCAGGGGTAGAGGGTGGCTACAGGGATTGCGAGTGCGGAGAGGGTGGCGCGGGAGGGATGGGGGAGAAAAGAACAGAGGGGGACTTGCGTCCCCCTCTGCGGTCAGGGGCTTTAGAAGTTAACCTTGAGCCCGAATTGAATTTCACGTGGGGTATTCGATTGTGACGTCATCACGCCAAAGGACGTACTGCCTACTCCATTGTCCAAGACGGATCCGTACATATCGCCACCGGTACCGAGACCAAAGACCGTGCGATTAAAGATATTCAGGAAGTCAGCGCGGAACTCGATGTTGATGCGCTCCGTGACCTGAGTTTTTTTAATCAACGAAAAGTCTTCGTCATCGAACGGCAAGCGGCTTGCACCCCCACCCAAAATAGGAGGTTCATTTCCAAAGTAGTTGTTAAAACCCAATCCGGGGCTGCTGGCGGGAGTGGTGGTAAGCGTAAAGGCAGCAGGATTCAGAAGGCTATCGTGAGAGGGGTCAAATCCTGGTTGGTTGCGCGCAGGATTCATGACCGGTACTCCCGAAAGCCGGTTGGGAAGAGCAAAGCCATCCCCGTTATCTTCGTTGCCCTCGTATGGTGCCAGGGGGTTGCCTTCCGAGATAATCTGGGGCGGGCCAGCCTGGTAATTCAGAACACCGGCGAGCTTCCAGCCGCCGATGATCTTACCCGCAGCGCCCCCCGTATTCCCGAATTTCTTACCGGGGCCGAAGGGCAGTTCGTAGCTAAAGCTGAGCACTGCGTTGTAAGGATAGTCGTTGATGCTCAAGCTCTTTTGCGGCTTCTGGTTGAAGCTGTCCTCATCGAAACCTGAGAACTCATCAAATTCGGAAGCGGCGTTGGTGAGGGTCTTGGACCAAGTGTAAGAAGCGAGCATGGTCAGGCCGTTGGACATGCGCTTGGTGACGTTGATCTGCAAGGAGTTGTAGTCAGATTTTCCGTCGCCTTCATACAGGCGGCGCATGGACACATACTGAGGGAAGGAGCGAAGACCCTGCCCCAGGGTGGCGCCGCCGCCTAACAGCGCCTCAAATCCCTGGAAGGGGACATGGTCGCCCGTGGTGGCGTCAACCGGCATGTTGGCAACAACCGGCAGAGCCTGGACACGGGGATCGCTGATTTGCTGTGAGAAGGCAGGGGCAATTCCCGCCGGAGTGGTTAGGGTTGCGGGAACCGGAACCGTCAGCGAGAGGTATTGAGGCGGCATTTCATCGTCCACATCAATACGGCTCTGGAGGCGAGTTCCATGGTTCCCCACGTAGGCAACGCCTAACAGCACGTTGCCGGGAAGTTCGCGTTGGACCTGGAAAACCCGGCTGAGCATATAGGGGGCGCGAGCATCCTGCGGGTCAAGCCGCTGAATGCCGCTTCCCAAGGCAAAACCGGGACTGAGGTCGGGAGCGGCCGACGGAAATTCATTGCTGGGCCAACCGTTTTGCAGAATATAGTCGGGGTTAACCCCGTTCGAGGAATTGACCAGGGTCTGAACGCCATTGAATCCCTGATCGAAATTGCTCACCGAATCTCCCAGGAACCCGCCCGGCGCGAACAGGATGCCAAAGCTGGTACGGATAACGGTCTTGCTGTTAAGAGCGTAAGCAAGGCCGATTCTGGGGCTGAAATCATGTTTCTGGGTGGGCGTATCGGCACGCAGACCAGGCACGGCGAACTGTGCCACGCCGAGAATGCCGCCGGCATCGGGGTTCGGCAAAGCGGGATTCATCCAGCCCGAGTGATTGTGAACTTCCACGGAAGGCTCAGACATATCCCAGCGGATGCCGATGTTGGCGGTTAATTTGTGGCTGATTTTCCAGTCGTCCTGAGCGAAGGCGCCCCAATAACCGCCACGGCCGCCATCTTCAGGCGCAAAATAGTAATTGGTCATGCCGGAGTCCACCTGCCCCAGGAGGAAGCTGGCGAATCCGACGCCGTTGTCCGTGCCATAAGCCGCACCTGAATCCGGCAGGCCGGTTTCCTGGGCATTGACAAACAGGTAGCCGCTGGCGCGGCCGGTGGAAATGGAGTTGTCGCTTTCGCGCGTGTACTCCATGCCGAACTTGGCGGTGTGTTTGCCTTTCACCCAGCTCACCGATTCATTTAATTCAAAGTTGTTCTCAAAGGAGCCGCTGGGGTTTCCGCCGTTACCGCCAAACTGCGGGATGCCGCTGGCGATGTTGAAGATCAACATGGCGCCATCGGTGGAGGGCAGACCGCCATAACCGAGTTTGGCCGGCCAGCCACCCGCGACCTTTCCGGTGGGTTCGCTGAGCGAAGCCCAACGGTTGAAGCCCAGGGTGATGTGGTTCGCGAGGTTGGAGCTGATGAGGTAGTCATCGCTCAAACGCACGGTGGGGAGTTTATTGACGCTGGGACCCGTTTCGCTCAGAGGAGGAGGAAAGGGGTTATAGGCGGCGACGGTGCTTTCGGTGGAGTAGGAAAACATTCCCGAAACCCGGTTCTTCGAGCTGGCCTGCCACTCAATCTTGCCGCCGTACTCGTTCTGCCCGAGTCCGGCTTGGCCCTGCTCGAGGAAATTGTTGACGTCGGCCGAAGCGTTGGGACCCGAGGGGGCGGGGAACAGGGGTACGATCTGCGACGCCACCTTGTCAAACCGGGTGGGAGAAATCATGTTGTTCGTAAATTGGGTTCGCGTGATTCCGCCGGAGCCGTCGGGGGCGTTGGTGGAGGGGTCGTAAATGGGGATGACGCCAATTCCGGGCGAGGTGAAGGCCGAGAAGTCGCCTTGCCGCATCGCCTGGGTGGGAACCGTCTGCAATTGGCTGGCGGCTCCCTCGGAAATCCGGAAACCGTCATACCAGCCAAAGAAGAACAGCTTGTCCTTGATGATGCGCCCGCCCGCATTGCCGCCAAATTCGTTCTGCTTCAGAGGGGGCACGCTGGAGGGGAAGAACCCGCGGGCATCCAGCACGTTGTTCCGCAGATACTCATAAGCGCTGCCGTGAAGCTGGTTGCCGCCGGACTTGATGGTGAAGCTGGTCAGTCCGCCGCCGGTATGGCCGATTTCGGCGGGAATACCGATAGCGTAAAGGGTGAATTCATTGACGGCGTCGGCGGGGAATCCGATCGTCCGGAAGTCCGCCTTGACTTGTTCACCGTTGGCGAGGAGCGCACCATCGACGGAGAACTCGGCGGAGGCAGAGGGCGCCCCATCGACCGTGGTGGACAGGGAGCGATCGTTAAATCCGCCGCCTCCACCGAAGGATTCGCCACGGCTGGACACGCCGGAATCCACCGTCATGAAGAATCCAGGATTCCGCATTTCGTCCTGCCCGAACAGCGGCAAGTCGGAAACCAGGGTGTTGGTGGCCGTGGTGGAGAGTGAGGTGGTCTCCGCCTGTAAGGCCGGAGCCTCGCTGGTGACTTGCACCGTTTCGGTGACGTTTCCGACTTGCAAGGCAACGTCCACCCCCACGGTTAAGCCCGTGCTGAGCGTGATCCCTGCTTGTGTGTACTTCTTGAATCCAGGGTGCTCAACCGTGACGTTGTATTTACCGATCGGAAGGTCGATAGCACTGTAAATTCCGTCGGTATTGGTTTTCAGTACGGTGTTGATTCCAGTTAATGTCGCCGTGATAGTCACGGTGGCGCCTGGAACCCTCGCCCCGGAAGCGTCGGTTACGGTTCCGGTGATGGTCCCGCGATCGGTTGCGGTTTGTGCGAAGACCGATCCGACCCCGATGACGAGCGCCAATAGTGATAGAACGGCGACGCGTCGTGTCAAATCAAGCATGCTTATCCTCCATTTTTCAGGATTTGACCCGAAGAGCCTGGACGCTAAATGTGGCAGTTTAGAACGAAGCCCGGAATCGTACCCGGAGCCCTTGTAACGCGAATTTCCCCTAAATCTAACGAGCACCGCTAAGATAATGTTAGAAGAAGGAAATCCGCTGAATACCTGTTGCGCAGAGGGAAAGTAACACAAACCAATTACGGGGTCAAGACAATTTTTTCATTATTGTCAAGCCCGGATAGAAATGTCCCCATGCTTAACCAATTAGAAGTGTCCCCTTTTTGAGTTCTGGCTTTCTATGTTTTTGTTCTCTCATGATTTTTTGTCTTTTGTTCTGGTTGTCGTTGGTGCTGTGGTGGCATCCCGTCGTGGGCCGCGGCCGGAGCGCAGCCCTGCGGAGCCCGAAGGGCGGAGCGTTTAGGGCGGAGCGGAGGCCGCGGCCCACGACGACGCCGGAACGCCGGGGGAAGGCAACGCCTGCTGGGCGAGATGAGGTTCGGGGTAACCTCGGCGCCAGGGATGCTCGGGCCCCGGTTTCCACTTCCGGTTCAGGACGGTTGGGGGAAGGGCTCGCGCCGGGGTTGCCTTCCCTCCCTTGGCGGGCACGGGGCGCGCGGCAATCTCTTTCCACTTCAGCTTCTGCTCCCGGTAATAAATCTCCAGACTTCCATCTTCCTCTTCGCACACCCTGACCTTGCCCTTGGCGGGCGCGTGATGCTGGCTTTGCCGTTGCACTTGATAGAAACGGTTCTCGTGCTGCACCACCCAGTCGTTGCTCAGCACCCGTTCGGTTTCCAGCCGCAAGATCTTGGCCAGCTTCCGCGCCCCCGGGCTCGGGAGGTGAACGTCCTCGGGCGCCGCCGCCGTCTGCGCGTAACGAGCGTTGTGCTGCGGGCAGTACTGTTGCCCCAAGTAGCGATTGGCGTCGGCATGCGTGCGAATATCTTTCCGCCGCAACTTCTTCACTAAACGGTCCTGGTGGGTGCCGTGATTTCTCTCCACCCGGCCTTTCGCCTGCGGTGAACTGGCCGCCCAGATCTCGATCCCCAGCGCCCGGCACATCCGCCCAAACTGCGTCACCGGCACCTCGCCCCGCATCCGCTCGCCCGCGTTGGGCTCCCGCACATACACATTCTTCCAATCCGTGTACAACGCTTGGGGCACCCCGTAGTCCTCAATCCAGGCCCGCAACACTCCCACCGCCGCCCAGATCGTCTCCTCCTTCCCCAACCGGCACAGCGTCGTCCCCGTCGCATCATCCACCATGTTCATCAGGCAGCCCCCCGCACCCCGCCCTTCCAGCCAGTCGTGAAAACTCCCGTCCAGTTGCACCAACTCCCCAAAGTGCGCCTTCCGCTCCCGCCGCTGCCGATGCACTCGCCGCCGCCGGTCCCGGCTCCACAACCCCTCCGCCAACATCCAACCGCGCAGCGTTTCCACCCCCAGTTCAATCCCGTCTTCCTCGGCCAAGTGCTCGGCCGCCAGCGTCGGCCCAAAACGTTCCCCCACCTCTCCTCCATACTTCTTCCGCAGCAGACTCAGAACCCGTCGCCGCAAACTCCTCGGCTTCGCTCGGTTCGAAACCCGCCCGACGTTCCCGTGCACTAACCCCCTCGCCCCGCGGGCTCGGTAGCGCTTCCACAATCGCTTCGTCTGTCGATAACTCAACCCCATCCGCTCCGCCGCCTGCCCCAAACTCCACCCCGCTTCGGCTACCCGTGAAAGCACCGCCGCCCGCTTCATCTCACGCTCACTCATCCCTGTCCTCTTCAACTCGGCCTCCTCTGGAGACCTTCAGTTTAGGGGACATTTCTAATCGGGACAGAAGGGGACATTATCATCCGGGCGCAACAGACAATTTTTTCATTATGTCGTTAGCATGTCATCTGTCCGGTTCAATTAGCACGTGATCTGTCCGCTGAAGGCGGCGAGGAGTTGAGGCATCCAAGAGGCCGGAGGCAGGATGCCAAAATACTCAGCGGTCGCCTGGGAGCGGGCGATGAAGGTACAAGAAGTGATATTGCGGGCGATGGCGAAGAAGATCACGTGGTGGCAAGCGGCGGAGATTATCGGGTTGTCGGACCGCAGCATGCGACGCTGGCGGCAGCGTTACGTGGAGCACGGATACGACGGGCTGCTGGACCGGCGGTGGGGGAAGCCGAGCCCGAAGCGGGTTCCCCTGGGGCAGGCGGAAGAAGTGCTGCGGTTATATCAGGAGAAGTATGCGGACCTGAACGTACGGCACTTTCACGAGAAGCTGCGGGAAGAGCACGGCATCGAGCTGAGCTACACGTGGGTGAAGCTGGCGCTGCAAGGGGCGGGGCTGGTGAAGAAAGGGCGGAAGCGGGGTGTACATCGGAAGCGCCGTGCGCGCCGTCCGTTGCCGGGGATGCTGCTGCACCTGGACGGCAGCCGGCATCAGTGGTTTCAGGACGAGCGCTGGTATGACCTGATCGAGATCATCGATGACGCCACCAGCGAGACCTACTACGCGCAGTTGGTGGAGGAGGAATCGACGCGTACGGTGATGGCCGGGTTACGGGAAGTGATCGAACGGAAAGGGCGGTTCTGCGCGCTCTACAGCGATCGGGCCAGCCACTTTTTTCACACGCCGGCGGCGGGTGGGCCGGTGAGCCGCGAACGGCTGAGCCAGGTGGGACGGGCGCTGCAGGGGTTGGGGATCCAGATGATCGCGGCTTACTCGCCGCAGGCGCGGGGGCGCAGCGAGCGACGGTTTGGCACCTGGCAAGGGCGTTTGCCGCAGGAGTTGCGCTTAGCCCAAATCACCGGGCTGGAGGAAGCCAACCGGTTTCTGCGGGAGCATTACATCGGGGAAATGAACCGGAAGTTCAGCGTGCCGGCCACCCAGAGCGGACACGCGTTCACGCCGGTGCGCGGCCAGGACTTGGACCTCATCTTTTCGGTTCAGCACGAGCGCGCCGTAGCCCAGGACAATACCGTACGGCTCGCAGATCGGACCTGGCAAATCGAGCGCACGTCCTGGCGCGGCACGCTGGCCGGCTGCCGCGTGACCATCTGTGAACACCTGGACGGCCGCGTCACGATTGCCCACGGACCCCACGTGGTGGGGCGCTACACGGCGTCCGGAGAAGTCTTGGAGAAGTTAAAAAAAGCGCGCGCCCCACGCTGTGGAAATGACGCGCCGAGGAAAGCGTGGAAAACTCCAAGGACGAGTTTTCCACCCTTCCCTCCGCGCTTGGAAATCCGGCAAAAGACGCCGGATTCCCACATTCCCACAGCGACGGCGGCGGCGGTGGCCCTTAACATTGGGCAGGAGAAGAAAAACCAAAACCGGACAGTTCACTTGCTATGAAAACCGGACAACTTGACAAGCTAAGAACAGACAATTTTTTCATTATTTTAATCTTCGGTCAGGACAAAATGTCTATATTCCTTGGAATCCAGGCTGAAATCGACTCCGTTGAAATTGAGCGTGAAGATTTTCGTATTGTGAAAAACACTTGCAGTTCTCCGCGATCGCCAACGCTTGTGGGAGGAGGGCAATTTTTTTTTGCAGGCGGTTGGAGCGCCGTGCTACCCTGAGCCATGCTCAGGATCATAAAGTACCGAAAGATCTTTCTTGATCGACCGGCGTTCATACTTGCCCTGTTTCTCCTTTGCTTCGCCGGTCGGACCTTGGCGCAAGCCCCTCCGACCAGCGTGGATGACTATTTCAGCCAGGCACGGGAGCTCGAGAAAATCGAGAATTACGCGGGGGCCGAGCAGATCTATCTGGAAGCCGCCAAGAGCTATCCCGACAACCTTGAGGTCCTCAAGCGTCTCGGCATCATTTATCAAACCGAGCTGAAGTTCCCCGAGTCCATCAATACCTTCCAGCAAGTCCTGCAAGCCGACCCCAAGTACCCGGAGGTCAATTTTTATCTGGGGCTTTCCTACTTCGGGCTCGATCAGTACGATAAGGCCATTGCAACGTTTGACAAACAACTGGAGGTTGACCCTCATTACCGGCGGGCCCGTTACTTCGAGGCCCAGGTTTTTCGATCGCTCAACCGCAACGGCGACGCCATGCGCCAATATGAAATTCTGCTGGCGGAGGATCCTAAAGACGAGAAAACTCTCTACCAGTTGATCAAATTTCTAAAGGCCATCACCCTGGGGGCCATCGATCAATTGTCCGCCCTGGACCCGAATTCGGTTTACATCCGGGTGCTGAAGGCCGAAAGCCATGCGCAAGTGCAGGAATACGGCGAGGCCATTGCGGAATATAGCCAGGTTCTCGCCCAGGACCCCAATTTCCCCGGGATACACTTTGGCCTGGGGGAGGCCTACTATAAGAAGGTTGACTATCCGAACGCGGAAAAGGAACTGCGGATTGTGTTGCAGGACGATCCCAACCACCCCAAGGCCAACTTCTATCTTGCCGATATTTTAGTCAAGGGCGGAAGGCTTAAAGAGGCCATTCCCCATCTGGAACTCTCCGTACCTGCCGACCCCGACTTCATGATGGGATATTTTCTACTGGGCAAGTGCTACGCGGCGCAGGGAAGGTACCAGGACGCGCTCAAGCTCCTCAACAAGGCCACCACGATGGACCCTGACGACAAGAACGTTCACTACCAACTCGCGCAGGTCTACGCGAAACTCAATCAACCCGACAATTCCAAAGAACAACTGCAGATTTTCCAGAAGCTTTACGCCGAGGAGCGCGAGAAAAAGGCTCAGCGATTAAGCGAAAAGCAAAAAGAAATGGCAACCCCCGCCAACTGAGCGCATTGGATGTATAATGCTGGCGGGGGCGAGGCAACGCGGAAATCTTAATTGCAAAGCGCAGGCCGGGAATAATCTCCATGGGTACGGAGAAACCCGGGGGGCGGCAGTCCATCCAATGCCTCCCGAAAGATGGGGTTGTTCCCAACTGCCAAAATTCCCGGGAGGTCATAGTTTCCCATGCGGCTCAAAAATCTGTTTCTGGCTCTGGTTTTCATGCTGGGTTTTGTTCTCACCCTCTGGTCGCCACTGGGGCGTGGAGGTTTCACGCTGGCGGCCCCACCGCAGCAATCGGCCCCCACCCGCTATCTTTATTTGGGGCAGGAATTGAAAGAGCCGAAAAGCCAGAAGGAAATTGACTGGCTCCGGCGCCGCAAGCAGGAGCAGGAGAAACTCGCCCTGGAGTACAAGCCCTACCACGACTTCAAGTTTGTCGACCGCCTGGCGGAAAGCGGCATCACCTTCCGTAATGGGATTACCGATGACGGAAAGAAGAACTACAAAGCCGATCATTATGATCACGGCAACGGCATCGCAGTGGCGGATGTGGACGGCGATGGGCTCTACGACATTTACTTTGTCAACCAGATGGGCTGCAACGAGCTATGGCGCAATCTGGGGGGCGGCAAATTTGAAAACATCACCGAGAAAGCCGGCGTGAGCTTGTGCGGGCAGGTGAGTGTGACGGCTTCCTTTGCGGATGTTGACAACGACGGCAAGCCGGATCTGTTCGTGACCACGGTCAGGCATGGCAACCACCTCTTTCACAACCTCGGAAACGGCAGGTTCGAGGACATCACGGAGCAGTCCGGACTCGCCTACTCCGGGCATTCCTCGGGGGCGGTATTTTTCGACTACAATCGCGACGGCCTCGTGGACCTCTTCTTATCCAATGTGGGCCGGTACACTTCCAACGACATCGGCAAGGGTGGATATTACATCGGACTGGCCGACGCCTTTTCCGGCCAGCTTTATCCGGACCGGAACGAACCGTGCAAGCTTTACAAGAACCTCGGCAACAACCACTTCGAGGATGTGACCAAGACCAGCGGCATCACCACCTGCGGGTGGAATGGCGATGCCAGTTTTGTGGACCTGAACGACAGCGGCTATCCGGATCTTTATGTTCTCAACATGCAGGGGAACAATCACTTTTATGTGAACGTCAACGGGGATCATTTCGTCGACAAGACCGATCAGTATTTTCCCAAGACCCCGTGGGGCGCCATGGGGATCAAGTTCTTTGACTATAACAATGATGGGCAGATGGACCTGCTCATTACCGACATGCATTCCGACATGAGCTACGACCTGGGCTATGATGAATATGAGCAGGAAAAGAGCAAGTCCACGATGATGTGGGCGGACTCCTTCATGGTGGGGCATGAAAAGAGCATTTTTGGAAACGCCTTTTACAAGAATCTGGGCGATGGCAAGTTCGAGGAGATTTCGGACAAGGTCGGGGTGGAGACTTATTGGCCGTGGGGAGCGAGTGTGGATGACCTGAACGCGGATGGCTATCAGGATATCTTCATTACCGCCGGGATGAGCTACCATTACCGCTATGGCATCAATTCCCTCCTCTTGAATGACGGCGGAAAGAAATTTCTGGACAGCGAATTTATTTTGGGGATCGAACCCCGCCCCGGCGAACAAACCGTCGCGCCCTGGTTTGATGTGGATTGCTCGGGCGCCGACGTCAATCACCGCGATTGCAAGGGCCACGATGGGAAGTTTACCGTCCTGGGTTCCCTGAGCACCCGCTCTTCGGCAATCTTTGACCTGGATAACGATGGCGACCTGGATATTGTGACCAATGAGTTTAATGCCCCGCCCCGGGTGCTGATCAGCGATCTGGCGCAAAGGCGCAAAATATCCTACCTCAAGATAAATTTGGTGGGCACCAAATCAAATCGCGAAGGCTTGGGCGCCAAGGTGACGGTAACCGCGGGAAACCTCAAGATCACCAAGGTCAAGGACGGGAAGTCCGGCTACCTGTCGCAGAGCGACCTTCCACTCTACTTTGGCCTCGGGGATGCGACGCAGGTGGATTCCATAAATATCCTATGGCCTTCCGGAACCGTGCAAAAGGTGCCCCATGCGGAAATCAATCGCACTCTTAGAATTGTGGAGGGTGGCGAGGCGATGGAAGGCAAATAATAGTGGCGGCAGGCGAACAGGCATCGGGCCATGCCTGAACCTTTGAGGATCGGGGGGGGGGACGCGCACACGAGAGCTTATTTCAGGTCGTCGAGGGATTCTTCTTCCTCAGGCCTCTCATTGGAGGATTCCACCCCGCCCAAGTTGCTCGTGTCGGGATGCTTCACCGAGCGGCTCGCTTCTTCCCTCTTGAGTTTCTGAAACGTCTCCAACTCGGCTCGCAGTTCGGTGGTGTTTCCCGTCTTCCGATAGACTTGGGCGAGAAGAAAGTGGACCGAGGCCTCCTGCGGGGCGAGTTGCACGACCTTCTTGAGGTAGGGGAGGGCTTCCTCGGGGTGGGCGGTCTGGATAAGCAATTTCCCCATGTCGCGATCCGCCTGCCCCAGATTGGGATCCTCCTTGATGGCTTGCAGCAAGTAGGGGCGAGCCTCTTCATAGTTTCTCTCGAAGAGTAAAGTGTCGCCCAGTTTCCAGGTGGTCAGGGCGTCACTGGGGGTGATGGCCAGTTCCAGCTTGAATTCTTCCACCGCCGGTTCCCACTTGCCCTCCAGCCAATAAGAAGTGCCCAGGGAATAGTGGAGTCCGGGAATGTAGGGGTTGGGGGCCTTCTCCAGCGCCTTGATGTATTCTGCCTGGGCGTTGGGGTAATCCCTGCGAACTTCATAGGAGTCGCCCAGGACCTGGTGGAAACGGTAGGAGTCCGGATCATCCATCGCCATCTGCTCATACGATTTTCCCATCAGCTTGGTATAAGTCTTCCCCAGGTTGTAGAAGACTTCGGTGTTGTTCGGGAAGAGTGTGTCGGCCTTTTGCAGAACGGCAGCCGCCTCCTCCTCGCGGCCCACTTCCAGATCGGCGACGCTGAGGCTGATGTAGGCCTTAAGCTCATGGGGGTTCAGGGCGATCGCCTTCTTAAGCGCGGGCACCGCCTTCGCGTACTGGTTGGTGCGGAGGTAGGCCATCCCCAGAAACAGGCTGGCGGCCGGCAAATCGGGCTTCCGCTTGAGGGCGAGCTGGAAGGCGGGAATTGCTTCCTCGTCGTTCTTCATCAGGTACAGATCGTGGCCCAGGCTGGCCCACGTGTCGGCGGATTCCGGCTTCAGCTTGAGGACCGCTCTGTACTCGGCTGCCGCCTTTGCATAGTCCCCTGCCTTTTCCGCTTCCCTGCCGGCTTGAAGGTGCTGAGCCGCCTGTGCGTCCTTCGGAGTCTGGGCGGGAAGCTGGACCGCGAAAAGAAGAACCAGCATCAGCATGAGCCCTCTTCGGGGAGCCACTTTCATCCTCGCACTGCCAGGGAAACGTATTGTCCGGAATTCCCGATTCATACCGTGCATCCGCTCAGAAACATACCTTATCCCACCCTTTAAAGTCAAAGTCAGAACGACCTGCGGACGTCAGGGAAGGATCGTCATTCCACCTTTACCTCTCTCACCAACCTGCCGTCTCCCACCTTCCTGGCAAGAAATCCGGCTTAGGGGTTCTCAAGTCTGCCCTTCACCATGCTTCCCCCCCCGCAAATCACTGACGGGCGGTGGGGAGGGAAAATGGCCCGTCACAAAAAAATTACACAAATCGTTTGACTTGTGTCATTATGTCCACAGCTTGAACCACTAAAGGAATAACCACTACCCGCCCCCATACGGGGGTAGTTTCATACAGGATCGGGAGAGCCGAGGCAACGGCCTACCTAAAAAAACACCTCGGCTCCTCCCGAATTAAGACTCGGGAGGAAAAACGGGGGGCGGTAAAGATTTTCGCCATCGTGTGATCTCAATTCCAAATTCGATGATGAAGCGGCGAGGTTAGCCCGCCACAGAGCGGCGCAGAGGAGCCTCAACATCAAGCGGCGGCAGGGCCTGAGCATGCAGCGGTATTGTCAGCAGGGTGTCACTGTGTTATATACGTTGGAGGTTTAAGTTCGCCACGTGCATGCAATTCAAAGCAGAGCCACCGCCTTCGGCCGGAATTTTTGGAATAGGTGGAGCAGTAAAGCTTCGAGAATTGGGGAAGGGGATCTTACCGCGTGAGTTTTATTAACTTCGCCGCCCGGGAAATCAACTGCAAAATCGTCTATTACGGCGCTGGTCTGGGTGGCAAGACCACCAATCTCCAGTGGATCTTTGATCAGACCCTGGCGAAAACCGGCGGGAAAATGATCTCCCTGGCTACAGAAACGGACCGTACGCTTTTCTTCGATTTCCTCCCCCTTGATCTCGGCACCGTTCGCGGGTTCAAGACCCGGTTTCATCTATATACGGTTCCCGGACAGGTCTTTTACGACGCCAGCCGCAGGCTGATTCTGCGGGGCGTGGACGGCGTGGTGTTCGTGGCGGATTCCCAGGAAGAAAGAATGGACGCCAATATTGAAGCGCTGGAAAACCTCCAGCAGAATCTGCGCGAACACAATTACGATTTCCAGAAGATCCCTTACATCCTCCAGCTCAACAAGCGCGACCTGCCAAGTGCCCTGCCGGTGGAGGAATTGAAGTCGGTTCTGGTAAGAAAGAATGAGCCGGTTTTTGAGTCCGTGGCTTTTAAGGGAGCAGGCGTGTTCGAAACCCTGAAGGAGTGCGGGCGGCAGGTTCTGGCGGAATTGAAAAAAGGGTAAGAAATCGTCAGTCATCAGTTTTCAGTATAGCCGGCCCACATCTTTAAGGTTCTTACTGAGAACTGCTGACTGACGACTGACAACTAGCTGGTCTCGGTAACGCCGGTGAGGGCGAAGAAATGGTGTCCCATGATCGCCAGGGTTATGGCCTTGCTGAAGTGGTGCCGGTGTTGCCGAAGTGATTGGACGAGGAATTTCCAATACTCCCCGCGGTAATTGCTGAACAATCCCTGCCGCCAGAGCGAGCGGCCCAGCGCCAGCACGTCAGAAAAGACGAGGGGCGAACGCGAACCCTTGCCCAACTGGGAGAGGAAAGCCGAAGCGCGCTGGAAGTACTCGCGCGGGTTGTAAATGGTGGAGAGAATGCGCTGGTAGCCGTCCAGAAGCACTTGCGAATCCATGCGGGGAATGAAATTCAAGTCTGCCAGCGTGTTGTTCCCCAGGCTGGATTTAATGAGCCGTCCTTCTGCCTTGAGCCGCCGCCACAACTGGGTGTTGGGCAGGGCGGTGAGCAGTCCGACCATGGAAAGCGGAATCGCCGCCTGGCGGATGAACTCAATTTGCCGGTCAAAAACGTCCAGGCGGGTCGTTATCAAATCCCACGATGAAGCCCGCCATGACTTCCATGCCGTAGGACTGGATCAGCTTCACGCTTTCCAGCAAATCTTTGCGGAGGTTCTGGAACTTGGTGGTTTCCTTCAAGCTTTCGGCCACCGGGGTTTCGATGCCCAGGAAAACCCGGGTGAAGTGGGCCTCGCGCATCATCGCCAGCATTTCTTCGTCTTCCGCCAGGTTCAGCGAAGCCTCGGTGTAAAGTGTGAAAGGATACTTGTGGTCGCGCATCCATTCCACCAGCCGGGGGAGCAGAGCCTTTACACTCTTCTTATTGCCGATGAAGTTGTCGTCAACCATAAATACCGAGCCGCGCCAACCGAGGCGGTGAAGCTGGTCGAGTTCCGCGCACACCTGGTCCGGGGTTTTGGTGCGCGGGCGGCGGCCGTAGATTTCGATAATGTCGCAGAACTCGCAGGTGAAGGGGCAGCCGCGCGAGAATTGAACCGACATGGAACTGTAGCGGTTTAACCGTGCCAGTTGCATTTCGGGGAGCGGGACGCGTGTGACATCCACAACTTGCGGATTGACGTAATGCTCCTTGGGTGTCCCTCGTTCGAGGTCCTCAGCCAACTGGCTGATCATCTCTTCGGCCTCGCCTTCCACAAGGTGGTCGGCCTGGGCAATCGCCGGATCGTGGGCGCTGACAATCGGCCCGCCCACCACGGTGCGCTTGCCGCGCTGCTTGGCGCGCGCAATCAGCCCCTGCATCGAAGGCCCCTGCACAATCATGCCGCTGAAAAACACCACCTCCGCCCAATCAAGGTCCGAATCCTTCAGGCGCTGGACGTTCAAATCCACCAGGCGCTTCTGCCAGTGTTTGGGAAGCATCGCGGAGATGGTGAGCAGCCCCAGGGGAGGAAATGCCGACCGCTTGCCCTGGAAGGGCAGAGCGTGCTTGAAGCTCCAGAACGTATCAGGAAATTCCGGGTAGACCAAAAGCACTTTCATGATTTTCCCTCCCAGGTATGATTGCCGTGAACCCTTGGATGATGTGCGCCGTCAACAGTGCCGTCTCGCAGCCTGGCCGCAGGCCTCTGAGTTGGAAGCGAAGCCCTATCCCAATTCTGGCCCCTGACTTTCGCACACCTCAGCAACGCGGGAAGGTGACACTAACGGATGCGGGAACCTCGGAAATTAACGATGAGCTTTATCTGCAAGCCCCACGCAACAGTTTCAACGACTCGGGGGAAGTCTAGCACCATTGGAGTTGCGGCTCCACAAAAAATCGCAGCCCGGAGTTATCCTGCGTTTTCCCCAGGGGGTTGAACCTACGGCCAACGCTTCCCATTTGGCGCCCCGCCTCACTATCCAACCATGGCAAAGGGCGCTGTGTCTGTTCAATTTTGAACACCTGGGCTGGAAATCGATTGGGGCCACAAGCCACCTGAAGAAGACGCCTGCCCTGTCACCAGGTCTCCATGTCACAAGGTCCATGCCACAAGGTCTGGCTCTTGCCCCTTAAATCGGGTAGAATGCGCAAGCTGGTTCGGCTCTCGTAAGTGATCACATTTAATTTAATCCGATGAAGCCGCCCGCGCGGCAAGGAGGAGTTTATGCCGGATTCGACGTCAGATTCTTCCCTCGATAGTCGAGGTATGATCTGGGTACCTGCCGTAATCACCCTGGGGATCACCTTGTTGCGCCTGGCCGGGGAGCTGGCCCACTGGTCGCCTCGATTCTTCAGCGCCGCCCCCGGCGGGGGCATGGCGGTGGTTGGAATCTCCTGGCTTCCCTTTATCTTCGGCCCGTACTTCGCGGTGAAGTTGGCGCGCTCCGGAAAGGGCGCCCCCAGCGTCTGGAAAACTTTTGCCCTAGCCGTCCTCGGTGTGGCCGTTATGGTCGTCGGAGGCATCGTGGGCTTTGGGCACCAGCTCAAGTTTCCCGGCAGGGAAATCCTGGGACTTCTGCTGATTGCGCTTGGCCCGACGCTGGTCACGCTCGGCTGGCCCGCGCTTTTCAAGACTTTGGTGGCTTACGGTTATGCGGCCCGCATCCCCGTGGCGATTGTAATGTTCTTTGCCCTGCGCGGCCATTGGGGAACCCATTACGATGTGCTGCCTCCCGAGTACTCGGGGCCGACGTCCTTCCTCGGCAAATATATGGTGATCGCCTTTCTGCCGCAGATGGTGGTTTGGATAGCCTTCACGGTACTGGTGGGGGCGCTCGTCGGCACGATCGTGACGGCCATGGTGTGCCGCGACAAGCCGGCCCCGCACGCAGCGGGTTAATTGATCTCGGCTGTAAATAGCGCCAACCCAAGGTTCAGACGCACTGAATGCCCCCTCGCGCGTGGTCCGGCCGAGACTACTGCACCGCAAAGTTGCGATTCTCGGCGCTCCAGGGCGGCGCGCTTTGGATGGCTTTCAGGACGTCTTCCGGTTCTTTCACCACGGTCCACATCTGCCGGTGCCGCGTGTCCATAAAGTGTTCTGCGATGCAATGTTCGAGGGCGGCCACCACGCGGTCATAAAACCCCCGCGTGTTCACCAGGATGATCGGCCCCAGATAACTGCCCAGGCGCTTCAAGGTGATGGTTTCGAAAAGTTCTTCCAGCGTTCCGCAACCTCCGGCCAGCGCCACCACGGCGTCCGCCCCGTAAAGCATCCGGTGCTTGCGCTCGCGCATGTCCTCGACAATATGTAATTCGGTTAATTGCTTGTGTCCCCACTCGAGTTCGACCATGAAGCGCGGGATGACACCGATCGCTTTCCCGCCCGCGCCCAGGGCCCCTTCCGCCAGCCGTGCCATAGCCCCCGCTCCGCCTCCTCCATAGACAAGCGTGGCCTGATGGCGTGCCAGGTGCCGGCCCAGGCGCTCCGCCGCATCGAGATAGGACGGGTCGCAGGTCTGGCTCGAGGCGCAATAAACGCATACTTTCAGGTTACTCATTAGGAATTCTCCTCCGCGCCAGTGGGGCCGTCACCGCCGCTCTTTCATCATCTCGAATGCCCGCAGGATTACGGTGGTGGCCAAATCGGTGAGATGGTATTGGGGCAGGTCTTCACGCCGCACCCAGCGTGCATCAATCACATCGGAGGCGGGGCGCAGCCTTCCGCGTTTTCGCCGGCAGACGTAGTCGACGATCACGTAATGATACTTCACCCGCGGGCCTTCGCGCGTGATCCGGTCAAACACCAGAATGCACTCCAGCGGCTCGACATCCACACCTGTCTCTTCCTTCAACTCGCGCCGCACGCCCTCCACCAGTTCCTCGCCCACCTCCAGCATGCCGCCGGGAATGGACCACTCGCCTTTCAACGGTTCCTTGCCGCGGCGAATCAGCAGAGCGCGGCCGCGATCAATCACCACGCCTCCGACGCCCACCAGGGGCTGCTTTGGGTATTTACGTTTCATAGCTCGCCTTGATTGTAACTCAAGAAGGATTTCACACGAGAGGACTGGCCGGGCTTGACCGCAACCCAAGGTGGAGGAGTCAGCATTCGCTCAAAAATGCCCGAATTGGGCATTTCGGGCAGATGCATTGTGGATAGTCCAAAACTCCCCGGGATTTAGGGCCACTGCCCGGTTATGAAGACGGTGTCAAAATGTCGTTTTTCAGGCCTCGGGATTGATTCTTTGCGCCCCTGCAATTCCGCCCTACCCCGCGAAAGTCTAGCCTGTTGCCGCATCGGATTTTAGCCCGTGTTTCTTGCGGTACCAGACCACCAGGGTATCGAGGGAGAGCATTCCTGGTCCGAAGATCAGGATGAGGAGGGAAGCGAAGAGGAAGGTATAGGGGGCGGCGGCGTAGAACTTATCGGGGGCGGAGAAGATGGCTCCCAGCGCTTCGCGGTCCCCGAAGACGTAAGCCACGATCATATCAAAGGTCAGGGGCAACGCGATCGCCCTTGAGAATAAACCCAGCACCAGCAAGATACCGCCGACAACTTCGAGCCAGGAGACGAAATATGCATTCAGCGCGGGAGCCGGAACTCCCAGACTGGTGAAGTACTCGACGACGTGGGGAATATGCGTGACCTTCCCCCACCCCGCCTGAAAGAACTGCCATCCCCAATAAAGGCGTATGGCCAGCAGCAGGGGCGATTGGCAGGCATTCGCGGCGCGCAGAAACCAGGCGTAGAGGCGATCAATGAGCTTGAGCATGGTGGACATTCTTTGCGAGTCTTCCGGGCCGGGCGAACCACCCGAGCGACACCCAATCCTGAAACCATTCCCGCAGCAGCGCGCCGATCTGTTCAACGCTCCGGCGCGAGCGGATCAGCGTGGCTTCGATGGCTTGTTCCAGCGGCTTCCCCTCGCCCAGCGCGGTCAGCAGGGCAAAAGCATCGCGCGTCAAGCGTTGGAAATAGACCCTGCCTTGCAATCGGTAAACCGCCAGGTAGACCTTCCCGGGCCGGAGATGGGCGGACCGCCGGATTCTCGTCTTCTGCGGGAACTTCAGCACGGCATTGCTGACGGTCTCGCTCCTTGCCTCGAGTTCCTTCATCCGGAAGAGCATTTTGTCCACGGGATAGGCGCATTCCAGCAGGTGCAGGTGGGGTTGCAGCCGGAAGACCGTGTCGCCATTAACTTTGCCGGAGTCGGCGGGCGCCATCGCCGGCAGGTCCAGCGCGTCAAAGGCGTCAATGTTGGCCCATTCGAGCCTCACCATGTCAATCGCCATCCGTTCGACCCCGGCGATGAACTGGCGGTGCTTGCGCAGCCACGCTTCCAGGCGGGCGCCCAGGTTCCTCATTGTAAACGATTCAGAAGGGCATTCATGCAAATAGGCGACCGCCAGCTTCTCAAATTTCCGCTCCCCCAGGAGGTTGCGCAGGCCGGGGAAATCCTCACTCAGCGAGCCCATGATTCTGAACCAATACTGCTGATTGTATATCTGGAGGCGCTCGAACGAGGTCATCCGGTCGTTGGGTTTGATGAGGGCCTGAGCGATCTCGCGGACCGACCGGCCGTCGGGCAGGCGCGGACGCATGCGCTCGGAAGGGGTGAGCGGCTGGCGCGTGACCTCGAAAACCGCCCGCTGCAGCTCGACGAGGTTCACGATGCCACCTGCAATGGCGAGGGCAAATAGCGCCTGGCCTTCAGGGCTTCGCGATGGACTTCGTCGAAGGAAGGGATGCGGTCGTCCCATTCGAGCAGGGTGGGGGTGGGGCCCGCCCTATCAATGGCCCGCGCGTAGAGCGCCCAAACCGGGTCGATGACGGGATGATCGTGCGTGTCAAGAATGTACTTCTGGTACTTGCTGTGTCCGGCGATGTGGATTTGCGCCACCCGCTCCGCCGGTACGCTGTTCAGATATTCGAAGGGATCGAAGGTGTGGTTGCGCGAGGAGACATAGATGTTGTTGACGTCGAGAAGGATTCCGCAATCGGCGTCTTCCACCACTTCGTTCAGGAATTCCCATTCGGTCATTTCGGAAACGTGAAACTCCGCGTAGCTGCTCACGTTTTCAACCGCGATGGGCACTTCCAGGAAGTCGCGAACCTGGCGAATCTTCTGCGCCGCTATTTTCGCGGCCTCAAACGTGTAGGGCATGGGCACCAAGTCGTGCGTGTAGCGCCCGTCCACGCTTCCCCAGCACAGGTGATCGGTGAGCCAGGGGGTTTTGGTGCGCTTCACCAGGGCTTTGAGCCGTTTCAGGTGATCCCGATTCAGCGGTTCCGCGGATCCGAAATACATGGAAACGCCGTGCTGCACCACCCGGTAGCGCTCTAGAATCTGATCGAGGACTTCCAGCGGGCGGCCGCCGTCCACCATGAAGTTTTCGGAAATGATCTCGAACCAGTTGACGACCGGCTTCTTGGCGAAAATGTGCTGATAGTGGGGAACGCGCAGGCCGATGCCCACACCATAGTCCGAGTTTCCGTTGAAACGATTTGCGGGCATGGAGGTCTTCCGCCGTGCGTCAGGTGGATGGAAGAGCGGCGGGCCGGCGGTGGCGCCGCCAGCCCGTCCGCTGCGAGTTGGCTGCCGTTAATCCGTGCAGGGTTGGCCCTTGCAGCTCGTCTTGGTGCTGCACCCACCCTTGCCGGCGCAAGAGTTCTTTCCTTTGTCGGCCCCACAGCCGCCTTGGCCGCTACATTTGTTCTTTCCGGCACAACAGTGCTTTTCCACTTTGGTCGTGTCATCTCCGGGTCTGGGCGACGCGGAAACCACAACCGTTGCTCCCAAAACCATTCCCGCTAGAGCTGCGCTAACCAGTGCCTTGCGAACCGTCTTATTCATCGTTAGTCCCTCCCCTTTTGATTTCTGTGCTGAACGAAAGTGATAGGGCGTTGTGCTCGCCGTCCTGTTAGCCTTGCGGGCTACCTTTCGACAGTCACAGTAATAATTCGTGCCCAAACGTGATTTTGGATTGCCCCACCGATATATTATTTCCATTCCCGGTCTTTGTCAACGAAGAAGGAATGGTGAAAATAATTGCATGAAGAACGGGTGGTGAAGATAAGGGTGATGTCTTCATTGGCGGGGTAGAGGGCAGCGCTGCACCACCCGATGAATGTAGGGCCGAGCGGCGCTCGGCCCAGAAACGAGCCGCGGGCTTATTGTGTCACGGGCGTTTTGTGCCACGGGCGTCCCGCCCGTGCTCGGGCATGGCCGGGACGGCCATGGCACGTCGTTGTAGCGCTACCCTTGAGGGCGGCACGTGCTGACCTCAAGGTCAGGGCCCCGGCCGCGGGGGACGACCGGTGCGCGTGCCAACCGATATTTCAAAATCCGCGCCGGCGGGCACGAAATGCGCTACTATCCTCTGCCATCGCACAGTTGCTGGATCAAGGAGGATTCCATGGCAGACGCGAAAAGAGTGCACATGGCCCGGCTCATCGCCATTCCCACGGTGATTACGCTCGCGGTGACCATTCTGCGGTTGTGGGGCGAACTCCACCATTGGGGAATGCCCTGGGTGAATCCGGCGGCGGGGGGCGGCGGCGCGCTCATCGGCATCGCCTGGTTACCCATCCTCTTCGGGCCTTATTTCGCTCTCAAGCTGGCGGGTGCGGGAATGGGACCTGCGAGTTCCGGCAAGGCGATTATTTTTGCGTTTCTCGGATTGCTGGCTTGGATTCTTGCCGGCGCCCTCTTTCAACACACTTTGCACCATCCTTCGGTATTGACCCTCGTGGCCTTCCTTCTCATGTTGCTGGCGGGGTTCATTCCCCTCCTGGGATGGCGGTCGCTGGGACAAGCTATGTTGAACTATGCCCTGGCGGCGCGCATCCCGGTGCTGGTGGTGATGCATTTCGCCATGATGGGAAACGGTGGGGCGGGGTGGGGGACTCATTACGATGCGGTGGCCCCGCAACTCGCCGCTCTGCCCTTGCCGACGCGCTACATCTATGCCGCCGTCCTGCCGCAATTGACCGCGTGGATTGGGTGGACGGCGGTTTTGGGTGCGATCTTCGGCACTTTGGTCGCGGCGCTTGTTTACAGGAGTAAGCAGGCTGCCCCCGCCGGTTCCTGAGCACGGCTTGCACGTGGACGTGGAGCGCGTGGAGGTGGAGCGAAGCTTTGGAGTGCGGCAGCTTGCTGCCGCTTTTTGGCCGGCCAGCTTGCCGGCGGCCGGTATGTGCCACGGGCGTCCCGCCCGTGAATCGGCATGGCCGGGACGGCCATGGCACCAAGGCCGGAAGCAAGCTTCCGGCAGAAATAGCGGCAGCAAGCTGCCGCACTCCAAAGCTTCGCTCTATGTGCGGGTGAGGTTTTTGCGCAGCGTGTTCAGCCCCGGAGGCGAGGAAGAGTTTCAGACCATTCGTGTGCCGTATTGGCCGGCCGACTCAAACACCGAAAGCATTTTGGTCATTCCCAGCAGGTCCTGAACCTTCGGGGACAGGTTGATCAGTTGCAATTCGCACTGGGCTTTCTTGGCGGAGACGTAAACTCCAATGATGGCGCCGAGCCCGGAACTATCCAGAAACCCGACTTCGTTCAAGTCCAGAACGATGCGCTTGGTTTGTGGAATCAACGCCCGCACCTCCTGTTTGAATTCCTCGGAGACGATGGCCGTCAGCTTCCCGCTGCAAATGACCAGGGTGGACTCAGGAGTGGCTTGGATTCGCAGCTTGAACCGCGAAGCGGGGGCACTCGGCGGATTTGTGGACATGTAATACTCCTTTATCGTATACAGCGCAGGCGTCCCGCCGCATGGCCGGGACGGCCTTGGCAAGTCGATGTAGCGCCGACCTTGAGGTCGGCACAGAAATGTGACCCGGGCGTCCCGCCCGTGATGAGGCATGGCCGGGACGGCCCTGGCACGCCGCAGAAATGTGCCACGGGCGTCTCGCCCGTGCAGGGGCATGGGTCAAGACCGCCCTGGCACGCCGGCGTAGTGCTGGCCTCAAGGTCAGCGCTGCGAAAACAGTTCGCCACTCGATGTTGCAATCTTCGATAAGTGCTCGTGGCTGCCCGGTCACCCATTGTACCTGAAATCAGCCGCCCCCTCCATGGCGGCGTAAAGGCGCCTCTACGTCAAACTGTAGCACTACCCTCCACTCGACCCAGGTGGTTATTTCCGCCCAATCTGTTATGATTTCGGTTTTACTTGGCCGGACAGCCAGCGGGAGTCCACTCAGTTATCAAAGGGTCAACTTCAAAAGGAGAGGCATTATGGATAAGCATTCAAGGGCAGGCAAAAATACAGGGCCGGACAAGAGCGGCTTGATCGTCGTGGGGGGGGCGGGCGGCTTTATTGGGGGGGCGCTGGTGCGCTATTTCCAGGAGCGGGGATTCACCCGCCTCCGCGCCGTGGATAAGAAGCCCGTGTACGAGTGGTACCAGCACCTGCCGGGTGTGGAGAGCCTGTGCCTGGATTTGAGCGAATACAAAAACTGCGTGCGCGCCGCGGAAGGGGCCAGGGAAGTTTATAACCTCGCGGCCGACATGGGGGGCATGGGCTTCATTGAGCGCTTCCGCATCGAGTGCCTGCGCAGCGTGCTGATCAATACCCACTTCATTGAGGCCGCCTACCGCGCCGGGGCGGGGCGCTACTTCTACTCCTCCTCCGCCTGCGCTTACAACACGGAATTGCAGAAGGACCCGAAAGTCCGCGCCCTGAAAGAGTCGGACGCCTACCCCGCCATGGCCGAACGCGGCTACGGATGGGAGAAGCTTTTCTCCGAAATGGTCTGCCAGGAATACTGGGCGGAGCGCGGCATGCAAACCTTCATCGCGCGCTTCCATAATGTGTATGGCCCGCACGGCACCTGGGACGGCGGGCGGGAAAAGGCGCCGGCGGCGATTTCCCGCAAGGTGATCGAAGCCCAGGACACCGGGAGCAATAAAATCCTGATCTGGGGCGACGGCACCCCCACGCGCAGTTTCATGTATATCGACGATTGCGTGAAGGGCATCGACATGATCACCCATTGCCCGGACCTGCTCGCCCGGCCCATCAATCTGGGATCGAGCGAACTGGTTTCCGTCAATGAACTGGTGGACATCGTGGAGGGCATTGCCGGCGTCAAGCTGCGTCGCGAGTACGACCCCACTGCGCCCCGCGGCGTGGCCGGTCGCAACAGCGATAACACCCTGATCGAGAGCATCCTGCATTGGGAGCCGCGCACTCCGCTGCGCGACGGAATGGCCAAAACCTACGCCTGGATTGCCGAGCAGTACGCTGACCGCAAGGCCGGCAAGCGCACGGTGAGCTGACACGGAGAATCGCCATGGCCAAGAATTTCAAAGACCTCTCGGAGAAGGAAATCCTGGCGCTCGCCATCACCCTGGAGGAAGAGGACTCGCGCATTTACGGGGATTTTGCCGACGGGCTGCGCGAAACCTATCCGGCCACGGCCAAGATGTTTGATGAAATGCAGGAGGAGGAATCCGGACATCGGCGCGCCTTGATTGATACCTTCCAACAGCGTTTTGGGGAACATATTCCCCTGATTCGCAGGCCTGACGTCAAGGGATTCATCCAACATAAACCCGTCTGGCTGGTGCGGCCGCTGGGCGTTGACACGGTGCGCAAGCAGGCGGAAATCATGGAGCTGGAAAGCCGGCGCTTTTATGAGCGCGCCATTGAGAAAGTGTCGGACGTCTCCGTGCGCAAGCTCCTGGGCGACCTGGCGGAGGTGGAAGCCCGGCACTCCGCCAAGGCGGAATCACTCCAGAAGAAATACCTCACCCCCGACGTGCGCCGCGAAGAAGACGCCGCCAATCGCCGCCTGTTTGTTTTGCAGATCATCCAGCCGGGCCTGGCCGGGCTCATGGATGGCTCGGTCTCGACGCTCGCCCCGGTTTTCGCTGCCGCCTTCGCCACCCGCAGCAGTCCGGACGCCTTTCTGGTGGGACTGGCGGCCTCGCTGGGCGCGGGCATCTCCATGGGATTCGCGGAAGCGCTTTCCGACGACGGATCGCTCACCGGGCGCGGGCACCCATGGACGCGGGGCGCGGTTTGCGGCTTGATGACGGCGATGGGGGGGATTGGGCACACCCTGCCGTTTCTCATTCACAATTTTCACCTGGCCATGACCGCGGCTATCATCGTGGTGGCGGCAGAACTCGCGGTCATCAGTTTCATCCGGCATCGCTATATGGACACGCCGTTTCTTTCCGCCGCCTTCCAGGTTATGGTGGGCGGGGCGCTGGTGTTCATTACCGGGATTTTGATCGGAAGCTCATAAGAAGAAATCGGCTCATCGGGTCATCGTGCCATCGGTTCATTGAATCATTGGTTCATCGATTCATTGAATAGCAACAGCCTTATCAACGGGCGGGCGAGTTTTTAAATGATTCGATGAACCGATGAATAAATGGCTCGATGACCCGATGAACCGATTCCAAAGGAGGTTTCCATGCGGCTGGTATTAGGTTCGGATCATGCCGGGTACGAACTCAAGCAGGCGCTGGTAGAATACCTGCGCGCGTTGGGCCACGAGGTCCTGGACGTGGGAACCCACAGCACCGCGGCTGTCGATTACCCCGATTATGCCGAAGCGGTAGCCGCTGCCGTGCTGGACGGTCGGGCCGAACGCGGCGTGCTGATTTGCGGCAGTGGCGTGGGCGCCTGCGTGGCCGCCAACAAGGTGCCCGGAATCCGCGCCGCCATTTGCCACGACGGGTATTCCGCGCATCAGGGCGTTGAACACGACGATATGAATGTGCTGGTGCTGGGATCCCGCGTCATCGGGTCGGAGCTGGCCAAGGACCTCGTGCGCGACTTCCTGCGCGCCAACTTTTCCGGCGAGCCGCGCCACGTTCGCCGCCTGGAAAAAGTGAAAGCCATCGAACTTCGTTACTTGCACCCCGGGGATTGATGTTGCCCCTCCGTCTTTGAATCGTCGGCGTGGAAACCGGCAGTGAAATGCGTCACGGGCGTGCCGCCCGCGCCGCAGGCATGGCCGAGACGGCCATGGCACGCCGCAGAAACGTGCCACGGGCGTCCCGCCCGTGCAGGGGCATGGGTCAAGACGGCCATGGCACATCGGCCGCGCTCCCCCCGAGGCGCCTTTCCTAACAACTGAAAACTTAACACTGACACCTGATACCTAACACCTTTCCCTTCACTCCGTCTCAAACGACAAATATTGCAGCTTGCCGTCACGTTCAATTTGCAGCACTACCGGATCGCCGGGCTTGAAATCTTTGATGCCGGAGCGCAGCGTGTCCAGGCTGATGATGGTGACGCCGTTCATCTCGTGGATGACATCTCCGGTCTGGAGCCCGGAATCAACGCTGGCGCCAAAGGCGGTGCGCGCCGCCACGATCACTCCCGAAGCCTCGCGCAGGTCCGGGACCAAGGCGGCAATCTGGCGGTCGATCTGCACGCCGATGATGCCCAGTTGCGGAATCTGGTCCTTTGCCGGGTCAAGCGAGTCCGCCAGGCGATCCATGTCGCCCTGCACCTCGACGACGGGAATCTCCAGGGAGATCTTTTCAGAGGCGCGCACGACCTCGAGTTGCAGGGGAGCCGGATCCTCCCGCCACTGGAAGGCGGCGGCAAATTGCGGCACGTTGATCACCGGCCGATGATCCAGGGTCAGAACGATGTCCTTGACCTTCAGCCCCGCAGCGTCGGCGGGACCTTTGGGCGCAACGTCGGAGACGATGACACCATAGTCCTGTTGTAAACCCAGCCCCGCCGCCAAAGTGGGGGTGATGGTTTGCACCGACGCGCCGATTTCCTCGCGGTGCACGTGTCCCTGCTTGCGCAGTTGCTGGTAAATGCGCCGCACCACGCCACTGGGAATGGCGAAGCCGAGGCCTTCATTGCCCCCGCCTTCCGTCAGGATATAAGAGTTGATCCCCACCACCCTGCCCTGAATGTCGACCAGGGGACCGCCGCTGTTCCCGGGGTTGATGGGCGCGTCCGTCTGGATGTACACCATGGGGCGATCGGGGTCAGGCTGGCGCGCAATCGAACTCACCACACCCATGGTGACGGAGTTGCTCAAGCCCTCGGGACTTCCAAAGGCAAATACCATCTGGCCCTGGTGCACATCCGCGTAACGTCCGAAGGGTAGCGAGGGCAGGCCGCTGGCTTCGACTTTGAGCAGGGCCAGGTCGGTTTCGGCGTGCACGCCCAGAACCCGCGCTTCCATGGTGGTGGGCCGGGAGCGCAAAGTGGCATGGGGCGAATTACTGTTCTCGGAGGAAAAGATCACCACCCGGACACGCACGGCGCCTTCCACCACGTGCGCGTTGGTGATGATGTATCCCTCCGGGTCCACGATGACCCCGGAGCCGAGGCTGCGCTGGCGGCTGATCAACGCCGTGTCGGTGCGCCCGTGCTGTTCCACTTCCGCGTATCCGGTCACCAGAACCTGCACCACGGCGGGAGAAACCTGCCGCGTCAGCGCCTCCACGGAATTGTCGAGTTGACGGAGAAAGTCGTCGCCCCGCGCAGGCCGGGCACTCAGCACGAGCGCCAGGGCGCCCAGCAAGCTGACTCCCATCCGCCTGGAAAGAGAATTCCCGTGACTCTCGGGGGTTCGGAACATGATTCCTCCTTGCGATTCGGATTGAATGCCGGCATGGGGACTGAAACTGTCCCCGCCCATCCCAGTGCTCGTTTGCGTGAATGAAGGGTCCACTCTGATTAAGATGCGGGAGAAGGGAAGATGTCACTCCGCACGAGCGGCCATTTTCAGTCGCAAATAAAGGCGGCGCATCACTTCCCGATCGATGGGGGTCATGGAAAGGAATTCCACCGCGAACCCACCGGGAATCTTCGCGCGCACAATGGCCGCGGCGCGGAAGTAGTCGGCGTCCACCTGGATGCCCAACCGGAAGATCTTGCCGGTCGCGACCTCCTGCGAGGTTTTCACGGACAAGCCAAAGGGGCTGAGCTCCAGCAGAGGAGCAGTGAACTTCAAGTCGGTCCCCACAAAGCCCACTTGGGTGGCGGCTGCCATTCGAACCCGCGCCGCTCGTCTGGATGCCAAATCGTGCCTCCAGTGGTCCGCATTTCACCTGGGATTCGATTCCGGAAAAGTGCCGCTTCGCCCCTGGGCAACATCCTACAGACCATGTGGGTGAGTGTCAATGGGCTAGCGTACTACCTGCTCAGCACCACCCCGTCGCCCGGGCGCCTCCCCCCCCTCATCCGAGGAGGGGAGCCTTTATAGGTACTCCCCTCCTGAATCCCGTGGCGCGGCGGCGCCGGGGGGTGTTTGGCGACGGGCTCTATCGCTTTAATTTGTCCAGGGCTGATTGAATTTCAGGATTGCCGGGATCCGCCGCCTGGGCCGCTTGCAGTTCCACCTGGGCCTGGGCGTTTAACCCGGAAGCGGCATAAATCAATCCCAGATTGAAATGGGCGTGGCTATCGGTGGGATTAAGGGCCAGGGCGGCCTTGAAGGCTTGCTCGGCACCGGGGTTGTCTCCCTGCTTTTGGTAGATATAACCCAGATAGTCAAACGCCGCGAGATTCGGATCGCAATTCAGTGACTCGCGGAATTGCTCCTCGGCTTGACTGAGGCGGCCTGAGTCAAAATAGAGTTTGCCCAGGACGTTATGGGCGGCGAAATTGAGCGGGGCGAGCGACACGGCGATACGGAATTGTCCTTCGGCCTGGTCCAGCCTGCCCGTCTCCGCGTAGACCGCCCCCAGATTCAAATGCGAGTCCGCATCATTAGGGTCCAGCAGAAGAGCGCGCTGGAGATAGACCACGGCTTCGTTATAGCGTTGTTGTTTTGCGTAAAGCGCCCCCAGCGCATTGATGGGGCGGACGAAGACCGGATTGATCCGCAGGGCTTCCTTCCATTCGTGCTCTGCCAGGGCACCCTCTTCCCGCATCCAGTAGGCATCGCCAAGTGCGTCATGCAGGATGAACTCACCCGGTTCCGCCGCCAGGGCGCGCGAGATTAAAGTGACGTCGTCCCGCCAGTCGGGAATCCGCGTGACGATGCGGAGCACGCAAGACCCCGCCACCACGCTGGCGCCGGCCACCACCGCCCATCGCCATGCGCCCTGGCGCTTTGATGCCGCGTCCCACAAGGTTGACCCCGCCCAACCTGCGACGAGGCAGAATCCCACTGAGGGCAGATAAAGGTAGCGATCGGCAAGCACATAAGTGCCCATCAAGCGGGCATTCAGAACCGGGGCAAGGGTGCCGAGCAGCCACAGAAATCCGAAGGAGGCGGGCCGCGCTCTTCTCCATAAGGCGCCAAAAACTACCGCGCCAAGCGTCAGGGCGCCGATGCCCTCCAGCACCGGGGCGGAGAAGAAATCAGTGCTGGGGTGGAAAACGTAAAAGGCCGAAAGATGGGCGGGCCAAACAAGTTTATAGAAGTATTGGCCCACCAGGGAAAAGGCTGACAGGAGAGTTTCCAGCGGCGTGAGATGAGACCAGCCCATGGTGTGGGCGAACGATCCAAAGAGATGCACGCGCAACAGGATGTACCCCGCCGATAAGAGCCAGAGGGGGCCATAGCGTCCAACCTTCTGTGCCCGCGTCGTCTCGGCGCGGTCGTCGCGACAAAAATGCTCATAGATTGTCGCGAGGAAGGGAAGCGTCAGAGCCTGCTCTTTGGAGAGAAGGGCCAGGAGGAAGCCGAGCGCCAGGGCGGCGTGCCACCAGAGCCGCCGTCCGCCCCGCTGCTCACCCACGCGCAGGAAGCACCAGAAGGTGAGCAGATAGAAGAACGTGACCTCGAGGTCCGTCACCGCGGAAATCCACGCCACCGACTCAACGTGAATCGGATGGAGCGCGAACAGGGCTGCCGCTGCAAACCCCGCGCTCTGGCTGCGGAAGAGCCTTTGGGCAAACAGAAACAGCATGATCACGACGGCCGCGTGCAGCAACAGGCTGGCCAGGTGAAAGCCATAAGCCAGCGGGCCGAAAAGCTGATAGCAGAGAATGAATCCGAGGGTCATGACCGGCCGGTAATAGTTGGTCTTTCCGCGGGCGTTGGCGAACGACCAGACCGGCGTGGTCAGCGCTTCCCGCAAGTGCCCGAAAGTATGCACGTAAGGGTTGTCGATGATCTGGGCTTTATCATCGTAGATATAAGCGAAGTCATTGCGGAGAATGCCCGCATACGGCAGGATGGCAAGCAGCAGGAGCAGCGCCAGGGGCCATGCTCCGGAAAAAAGTGGGGGGGCAGGCCGGGAAATACTCGCACCCGGCGCCGGGGGCGCCTGGTTTCGAAATCCCTCGGGTTGGCTATTCATCAAGGTTCCTTAACGCCCATGGGCATCACCCGCACTAATGCTGTAGCTTCTCCAGCGCCGATTGGATCTCAGGATTGTTGGGATCGGCCGCCCGGGCAGCTTGCAGTTCTTCCACCGCCTGGGTGGTTCGGCCGGTCGCGGCGTAGATCAGACCCAGATTGAAGAGGGCGTGGCTGTCGGTGCTCTTCATCGCTAGCGCCGCCTGGAAGGCTTTTTCCGCGCGCACCTGATCTCCCCACCGCATGTAGATGTAGCCCAAATGGTCGTAGGCAGCGAGGTTGGGCTCACATTGCAGCGACTCGCGGAACTGCTGCTCCGACTCGTTGAAGCGCCGGGAATCAAAATAGAGTTTACCCAGCACGTTATGGGCCCGGAAATTCATGGGCGACAGAAGCAGGGCGGCGCGAAATTGCTCCTCGGCATGGTCCAGCCTGCCCGTTTCCGCGTAGGCCGCGCCCAGGTTCAAATGCGCATCGGCATCGTGGGGATTCTGGCGGAGAGCATTCTCCAGAAGCGGCAGGGCTTGCCCGAAGCGCCCCTGCTGAGCATAAAGCGCTCCCAGCGAGGCCAGGGGTTCGGCACTGTTGGGTTCCAGGCGCAGGGTTTCCAGCCATTCCCGCTCCGCCCCTTCCGACTCTCCCCGAATGCCATAGGCTGCGCCCAGGCCGTCATGCAAACGATAATCATTGGGGTCGGCGGCGATGGACACTTTGAAGAGGGTGATGTCGTCCCGCCAGTCCAGAACGCGCAAACTGATGCGGAGGACGCAAAGCGCCGCCACCAGGCATGCGGCGGCTGCGAGGATATTTCGCGCGGTATTATTTCGCATCAATGCGGATTGCCACAGGGCTGCGCACCCCCAGCCGGCCACCAGACAAAATCCTACTGAGGGCAGATAGAGGTACCGCTCCCCCAACGCATAGGCGCCCAGCCACCGGGCATTCAGAACTGGGGCCAACGTTAAGAACAGCCACAGGATTCCAAACGCAACCTGTCGCTCCCGCTTCCAAAGGGCGTACAACAAATACCCGCTGAGACCCAGCGCGCCCACCCCCTCCAGAACCGGCATGGCAAGAATGCTGGTGCTCACGTGGAAGAGGTGGAACGCTGAGAGGCGCACAGGCCAGAGAAGTTCGCCCAGGTATTGGCCTGCGAGCGCCAGGGCGGAGAGCAGCGTGTCGGGCATGGAGATGGGGTTCGTATTCGCCACGTGCACAAACGACCCCATGACCACAACCCGCAGCAAAACATAGCCCAGGCAAACCAGCCACAACGGGCCATAGCGCAGCATTTTCTGCACGGGTGTGGTTTCCCCGCGGTCCGGGCGGCAGAAGTGTTCGTAAAACGCGGCGAGGAAGGGAAGCGTCACCGCCTGCTCCTTCGAGAGGAGGGCCAGAACAAAGCTCGCGGTCATGGCGGCTACGGCCCCGGCCCTTCTGCCGCCCCCCGGCGCCGCGACCCGCAAAAAACACCAGAAGGTGAGCAGGTAGAAGAGGGTTACTTCAAGGTCTGTCACCGCGGAAATCCAAGCCACGGCTTCCACGTGAACGGGATGCAGCGCGAATAGGGCGGCGGCGGCAAAGGCCGCAAGGCGGTCCCCGAGCAGTTGTTCAGCTAACAGGAACAGAATTCCCACCACGGCCACATTCAGGAGCAAGCTGACCAGATGGAAGCCATTGGCGAAGGGGCCGAAGAGTTGATAACAGAGCAGGAAGCCGATCTTGGCCACCGGTCGGTAATAAGGAGGCCCACCCGGCACGCCCTGGTTGGAAAACAGGGTGGAGGTGAGCACCTCCCGCAGGTGATGAAGGTTGTGCACGTAGGGACTGTCGAGGATGAGCGCCTTATCGTCATACATGTAGGCAAAATCATTGCGGAGAACGCCGAGATAAGGCAAGGCCGCAAGCAACAGGAGGATTGCCACCGTCCATGGGCTGGAAATAATGGAAGCAGCGCGCGGTGTTGCATCCGGTGCTGGTGCGGCATGCGGCGGGATTTCTGTTCCTTCCTGTGGAGCGTTCATCAAGTCACCTTACCACGCTGGCCGGGCCAATCCCCCCATAAAATCAAAAGCCCCTGGCTGTACGTTGATCGCACAACCAGGGGCCCGGGATACTGATGGGTTTGGCTTTTCCTAGATCGCATCTTGCTCAGGAACGGCGCCCAGCAGCGCCTTGCCACCACACCCCCTCTGAGCTAGAGAGAGGGACCCACTAACCAGCGCGTGCTTTGCGCCTAAGCCTCAGCACCCTCGCTAAGTTTACTGTCACTTTCAATCGACATGGATCACCTCCTTTCTAGCGATGGGCCGATATTAAATCGGCAGGTGGGGCGAGTCAAGAAAAAAAGTGACGAAAACGAGGCGAAAACGATAAGAAAATCAGTTGTGGTACTGCCCTGTCAAAACCCGCCAGCGGAGGACCACCAGGTCCAGAGTCATGTGCAGGGAATCGCGCAGGTAATGCACCTTGGTGGCGGCGTTGTGATTCCAGCGCACCGGAACCTCCACCACCCTGCCCCCGTAGTGTTGAACAAGGAAGAGGATTTCCGGGTCGAATCCAAACCGGTCCACGCGCTGGAGTTCGAAAGCGCGGCGGGTGGTGGAGCGCCGGAAGAGTTTGAATCCACACTGAGTGTCGCGGATTCTGAGGCCCGTGAAAATCCTCACCAGCAGGTTGAAGAAGCGGCCGCCCCATTCGCGAAAGGGCGATTGGTGGGCGCCGATCAACTTGCGCTCGAGCGCCCGGGAACCCACCACGGCATCGGCGTGGGAGGATTCCATTGCCGCCAGCAGCTTGTCCGCTTCCTCAATGGGAGCGGAAAGGTCGGCGTCGGTAAAAAGGATCAGCTCACCGCGTGCCTCCAGCACTCCGTGGCGGACCGCATAGCCTTTGCCGCGATTGCCGGGGTTGCGCAAAACGCGAATCCCCGCCGCGGCCGAAACAACCTCCACCGTGTTGTCCGTCGAGCCGTCATCCACCACGATCGTTTCGATGGGGAAGGCCTTTCCCCGCACGTATTCCTGAATCGCCTCGAGTGAGCTGGCAATGCGGCCGGCCTCATTGTAAGCGGGAATCACGATGCTGAGAAACGGTTCGGGCATGGAGAAAAACTATATCAGAAGTCAGGAGAAAGGAGACAGGAGTCAGGAGTCAGAATGTGGTACACAGTCGAAGGCTACGATCCGCCACCCAGGTATTTCTGCTGCCAATTGCTGTTTACCATCGACTGACTCCCGACTCTTTCCTCCTGACTTCTAGCTCCTGACGGCCAATTCCTGCACCCCCCAGCCACCCTTTCCGATGAGCGGCACAAACTGGCACGCGCCGAGGCTTCGGGTGGTAATTTTGCCGTCCTGTTTCGAAAGCAACAAGAGGTCCTGTTGTTGCAGAGTTCCCACCGGAGCCACCAGGCGGCCGCCCTCCGCCAGTTGGCTGAGCAGGACCGGGGAAACGCTGGGCGTCCCCGCGCTGACGATGATCACGTCAAACGGAGCGCGGGCCGCAAGACCTTCGCTCCCATCACCCTCGAACACCTCCACATTTGCGTAACCCAGGCGCTCGAAGCGCCGGCGGGCTTCCTCTGCGAGGTGCGGATTGACCTCAACAGTGCAAACCGCCGCACCCAGATGGGCGAGAATGGCGGCAAGATAACCGCTGCCTCCGCCGATCTCCAGCGCCTTGTCCCCGGGGGCAACGCGGGCGGCTTCGGCCATGGCGGCCACGATGTACGGTTGGGAAATGGTCTCGCGCTCGCCAATGGGCAGAGGGCGGTCCTCATACGCAGCGTCCACAAACTCCGCCGGAACAAATTCATGCCGGGGAACCAGCTGCATAGCCTCCAGCACCCGCTGATCGCGGATGCCCCGCCGGCGGAGCTGCATTTCCACCATGCCGCGGGCCTGCACATCGAATTGATGGGTAATCACCATGCTGCTATGCGGCCGGCGCCGGAGCAGGCGCGCCACCTTCTCTCTGTTTCATGTTGTCACGAACCATCATGCCCATCAAAACGTCAATTAACGTGCCGCCCCCGCCCCCCGCACCGCCCCCCGCCACGATCTGCGGAACCAGGGCGATGTGATTGGAAGCCAGTGCCGTGGCGATTTGCACCGCGGCGTAGTTGCCGGACTCCATGGAATCGATCTTGAGCTTGATGACGTCGGCTTCGGCCGTACCAACCACCTTGGTCCTTTCCGCTTCGGCGTTGCCGTTAAGCGTAATAACCCTGGCATCGGCCTCGGCATTGATGGTTTTCGACTTGGCGGCGCCTTCCGCGGTTTTTACAGCCGCTTGCGCCCTGAACTCTTCGATCTCCACGCTGCGCTGGGAGGTGACGACCCCCGACTGGGTGTCGGCCATCGCCTTGGCCTGCTGAAGTTCCTTGCGGGTCTCCTCGGCCAGCCGCTGCGTCTGATAGGTCATCTGCTCCTGTTCAGCAATCTTGCGGTCGGTCAGCGTCTTCATCAGAGCTTCCGGCGGCGTGATATCGCCGATCAGCGTGTCCACAGCGTTGACGTTGTAATCCACCAGCGCACCGCTGATGGCTTCTTTCGCCTCCTTTTGCCGATCGCTTCGATTTTTCAAGAAATCGATGACATCGGATTTCTGCGCGGCATTGCGGAAGTAATTGCCAATGGTCGGCTCCAGCACTTGCGTCACCAGATTGCTCATATTCCCGAATCGCGCGATGACTTTCGGTGCATCGTTGCGGGGAATATGAATGATCTGGCTTACATCCAGGTTGAACGTAAAGCCGTCGGAGGAACGCACCGTGATCGTGGACAGGTTCTTGTCGAGCATGTGCGCCTCGGTCTTCCCGGTCGCCCAGTTGAGGACGACGTTGGCGGTGGGCACAATCTCCACCCGGTGCGTGAAGGGGTTGATGGGATATTTGCCGGGATCGAGGGGATCGACCCAGACGCCCTTCTGCCCGCGGGTGACGAGATTGCCGTGCTTAAAGGAATCGCCGGTTACGTCCACGCCCTCCGCGCCCACGTAGGCGATGACCACGCCGACGTTGGCGATGGGAACTTCCGTCATGGGTTGGGTTTCCACGGTGGCAAAGCGCGGATTCATGAAGTATCGCCCGGCGAGAATGGGCTGTTCCTGAAGGCCCTTGTATCCACCGTTGGTAATGAACGCCTCGGCGTCCTGATACATGTTGTGGCCGGGAATTTCCTTGCCGGCAATCTCGCCCGTCTCGAGAGGCTTGCCATCCTTGGTGGTCACGATCCCCACCTGGTTGTCAGGAATCTCCAGGACTTCCGCGGCGGTGACGGTGAAAAGTGCGGTGTTGATACGATACGTCCCGGGCGGGATGATGGAGATCTGCGGCCCGCGCTCGCCACCGTTGGTGAGGAACGCCCGCGCGTCCTGGAAAGAACTGCACGCCACGGTTCTTGCCAGCACGCGGCCGCCCGAAAGCGCATGTCCATCGCGCGCTTCCACGACGCCGATCTGGTTTTTATCGATCGTCACAAAATGGTCCAGGGTGACGGCATATTGCCATGCCCAGAGCCCAAAATGGATTCCCGGGGCGAGGGTGTCCGCCTGGAGACCGGCTTCACCGTTCAAGGCAATGATGGCGCCGCCGGGAAGTTCCCGGTTTTTCCCGAACAAGACCCATTTCTTATTCACGATCCCGATTTCGTCTTTGGAGACGATGACCGTCCCGAAGAAAATCCGCAGAACCATTTTGTGCAAGGCCACAATAATGATGAGCACGAGCACCCATCCGTATTTGACCAGCAATTCCATAAGCGCATTGTCCGTCATGATGGCTATTCTCCTTATTTGCTATTTATAGGGGCTCGCACCGGCCTCCCCCTTAGAGGCGTTGGCTCGCCGGGGGCGCTATTGTAGCGCGGAACTCTGGTTTGGACTATGCCGCGTTGCCAACCCGCGATTTTCTGGAAAAAAGGCCTCAATCGTGCCCAAATACCTGAAATCTGCTCAGGCATCCTGTCCATGTTTTCTTTGTTTTCATACACATTCCGGCTTTGAATGTAATGATCTTTATTATTCCAGCCAGACCAGCGCCAGATTCTGATTTTGGGTTGGTTGAATGCGGGGCGGATTCGCCACAATGGGCAGAAGTTGAAATCTTCCACTTTCGACACAAGCAGCCTTTTTGTCACCAGGCTCTTACCGGCTTATCTACTATACCCACAATTCTAGCCTTTGGCAAGGAAAAAATTGCAGGGATGAAACAGTCCTGCCTAGGTTGCGGCGCGCTGCACGGCCAACTTCGCAGCCTCTTGACGCGTGTAGAGAATGCGGTGGATGACCGTGAAGTTGGACAGCACGGCAATCAGCCAGAGCACCGGCGCCATGCGGTCAAACAGCGCGCCGATGATGATCAGCACTACGCGCTCCGGCCTTTCCAGGAAGCCCACCTTGCAGGAGGGAATCAGGGTTTCGGCGCGGGCGCGGGTGTAACTGATCATCACCGAGCCGATCATGGCGACGGCCACCAGGCAGACGTAGGAATAGCGGCTGATGCGCCCGTAGTAGATGAGAAGTCCAATCAGCAGGCAGAGGTCGGAGTAGCGGTCCATCACCGAATCGTAAAAGCCTCCAAACGCGGTCACGCGATTGGCGAGGCGGGCCACGCGGCCGTCCGTCATGTCGAAAATGCCGGCGAGCACGATGGTGGCCCCCGCCCAGCGAAAATAGCCGTAGGCGAAAAGATAAGCCGCCAGGCAATTGATGGTGAATCCGATGAAGGTGAGAAAGTTGGGATTGATGCTGCTAGCCGCAAACCCCCGGACGATGCCATCGAGGATACGCTGGCCGCCGTCGCCGATTTTTCGCGTAATCATGGAATGTCTCTTGGCTCCGGGCGGGGACAAGTCCGCAGGGGGCCTTAAAGCTGCTCGTGAAAGGTCAGGACGGTGCGGATTTCGAACTCACGGGTGCCTTGGGGCGTGGTCACCGTGACCGCGTCGCCCGCCTTCTTGCCCATCAAGGCCCGACCAATGGGGGAAGTCGTGGAGATCCGCCCCTTGCTGACGTCGGCTTCTTCGCTGGTCACCAACCGGTATTCCACCTCCACATCCCGGTCGACATCATAGAGGACAATCTTCGACCCGAAGGCAATGCGGTCCTTCGGAATGTTGTTCATGTTGATGAGCGAAAGATCCGCCAGGCGGTTCTTGAGCTGCATCAGGCGCGCGCTGACAAAATCCTGGCGCTGCTTCGCCATATGGTATTCGGCGTTTTCGCTCAGGTCGCCCAGGGCCCGCGCGCGTTTCAATTCTTTGGGCAACTCGTAGTTCAGTTCGCGCTCCAGCAACTGAATCTCTTCCTGAAGCTTTTGGACGATAGGCGAGGGCATAATGTAAATCCCAATTTTATGGGGTCGGGGATATTATAGGGGAAATCGGCCTCCCGGCGCAACGAAAGCAGCAGCCTTGACACGAAAGCAGCAGACTTCGGTTGGGGTGAGTTGAACCACCGGCCGCGGCAAGATCCGATGGGGCGCGAAAAACTTGCCGCCTAGGAGGCAAGCCCGGCTTGACGGGCAGGATGCCGGCGCCACGGTTCGGTGCTGACCTCGGGGTCAATGCCCCATCCGCCGGTGGGTCCGGGCGAACGGCAGCCGAAAAACACTTGGGATTTCACTCCTTTCACTTCGACTAACCACCTGTATTTTCATACACATTCCAGGGTAGAGGCGATAAGTATCTGTGTTTTCTATAACATTCCAGGTTCCGGGCGAATTTGACTTCAGTCAAGTTTTTTACTGGCTTGTTTTCAATAGCATAAAGTTTTGTGGCCGGAAATAATGGGTCCCCTTTTTTTGGCCATCTTTCTGCGTGTTTTTTACAACCCTTGTATTATCTGCGTTTTGAAGATGGGCTAGATACATAGCGTCTAGGCCATTTAACCGCTAACTGGCTGTGTTTTCATCAACATTCCAGGTTGGCACGATGCTGCTTTGTGCCATTTCCATGCGCCGCCGTGCCCATGATCCAACCTCCCTGTTATCAACCACTTGGATATCCTCGAAATCATGCGACATATTGTCTGTATTTCATTAACCGGTTGTGTTTTCATCTATATTCCAGGTTAGCGAAGCGCCTTTCCGAGGGGCAAATGGGGCCGCGCGCGCATCCTCTCCCCGACCGCCCTTCCCCGGCCGCATCTTCCGGCCCGCAGACAGTAGCCTCCCGTCCATTCTACCCATTATAGGCTACATTGTCAAGAAAATCCGGCGTGAGGTGGTGGGTCAATATGAATGTAAAGCGGCGGAAGTTTTTCCCACGTTGCCCTTACGCGACAATTTTCCCCGAAAGGGAAAAGCGTGAGTAGCCGCAGGCTTTAACCTGCGGATGGGGACGGCACGCCGGCCTGGGCACGCCGAACATGACACGTCAACGTAGCGCCGACCTTGAGGTCGGCACGTGCTGACCTCAAGGTCAGCGCTACAGACCCGCCGGCAAGACAGTATTGGGGCTAGCTGCGTTCTTCGGCGGGGAAGCACTTCCGCGCGTAGAGGACAAAGACGAGAAGCAGGGTCATGCCCACCATCATTCCCACCCAGCTGATGGTCAGCAACTGCGGGGCCTGTGTGTACAGGTCCATGGTGTGGGCATTGAGGCCGATCTGCCGGTACAGCGGGAGCAGGTCAGAATGGAGGGCATAGGTGACCATCATGGAGACGACCCAGAAGGCAGCCTTCAGCAGCGCAATGTACCAGCCGATGAGCTTTTGCCGGTAGATACTCCATGCAGCATAGCCGCTCAAAATGGAGTGTGCCAGATAAACCAGCACCGCCGCTGGACCACGCACAACGAAGCCAAACACCAGGGTCGCCGGAATAATCAGCATGGCAAGCACGGCGAAGGAGCTCAGGGCCTCCCACACCAATAGGATCCCGAGAGGAACCGGGAACCCCGGCTCCGCCCCCACGGGCATGGCCACGGGGGCCCCTTTCGGGGTAAGGCATGTGGCCTTCACGCTCCGGAGGGAATAAAAGAACAGGAATACCGCGGGCAGCGCGACCCCCAGGACAATGCCGACCGCGATCGCCCCCGCGACGATGCCGTTCTGCACCCCTGGATCCATATCGCCAGGCTGGAGCCGCAGGGTGATGGGGAATATGCACGCCATGACGAACGTGATGATCAGCCCCATGCCCAACCATAAACCGCTGACTACCAGCATCATGATGCGGGCCCAGTTCCTGCACTGAATGGACCCGATCCCACCCGTAAAGAACACAGCAGCCCCAAGCATGTATTCAAAAAACGCCATCACCATGATGGAGCGCTGGGAGAAGGGGCCGCTGGCGCCGGGGGCTATTCCCGCCGCTGCAGGCCCCAAGATGGCGATGGCCAGAAACAGGAGGATGAGCAGGAATACGCAGCCCATCAGAATTTCGACTACTCCAAATGCAATGAGCCAGCCACGCCGGCTCTCGTAACGAACTGGAACGGCAACCGGTAGCGATGCGTCCATAAGTGGCTATTCCATTCCCGGAGGATGTGAAGGCAGAATCGGTCGAAATGTACACCCAAAAGCGGGGGGATACAAGCGGCTACGGACGGCTACGGACAGGTTTTGCAGGGGAGAAATGCGGGGGTGTATACTAGGCTTTCCACAAAAATCCCAGGGGAAATTCCGGTCGAGTCCACGGAGGTTATCAATGATGACTGCCAAGGGTAAGATTACAATGCTGCTTATCACACTTACCTTCCTCGTGTGCAAAGGAACGGAGCCAGCTTGGGCAGCCAGCCCTCAGGAGGGGAAGAATATGGCCTCGACGCCCGGCACGCGCGTGGAATACATCACCGACCCATCGATGAACAATATGAACGCGATCGCGGTGACGATTCCGGAGAAGTGGCACTTTCAAGGAGTGTTGTTCCAGGGGGGGAGCCTGCCGAGCCTGCCCTATTTTGTGTTCCGGGCGTCGAGTCCGGACGGCCTGAGCTTTGTGGAGCGGCAGCCGCAGCTCTGCTGGGTGTGGGGAGAGGGACCGCGCATGCCGGCCAAACCCCCGGGTTGTATGCTGGTCAAGGGGCCGATGAGCGCGCGGGAGCTGCTGAAGAATCTTGCGGCGACGCTGAAGTTGGAGTACGTGGCGGACGTGCCGGTGCCCGGCGATTTAAGCGCCTCCGAAATGAAGGCGGCACAGGCGAGTGACAAGGACTATAACTTCTTCATCGTGAAGAGCACGGCGGATCTGGCGAGAGCCACCGTCCGTTACCAGAACGGGACGTTCCTGATGAAGGGCCTTTTGCACGGGGAGGTGGTTTGCCGCGAGCAGGATTGGCGGGGTAGGAAAGCGGCGGCCGCCTATATGCCGGACACGCCCCCTTCGACGATCCATAACTGCGAAGCGGTGGTCAGGTACCTGGCGGCGCCAGAGGCCCAGTACGAGGCCGTGAAGGAGATGTGGGACTCCCCGGAGATGGGTGGGCACATCCTCGCCCCGTGGAATCAGGCGATGCTGAGGCGCATCCAGCAGTGGGGGCAGATGGTGCGCGCGCAACAGGGCCAGATGGCGTCGGCGCAAATGCAGTGGCAACAGCGGCAGTTTGAGCACGACCAGGCGGTGCGGCAACGAATGCATGAACAATTCATGGCGAGTATGCAGCGCGGCACGGACCTCTCCATGGCGCGGGCCGAGGCGAGCATGAATGCGCAATCGAGGGCAGCCTCCGATTGGGTGGACTACGCGCTTGACCAGCAGACCGTGCTGAACCCGGAAACGGGGCAGCTCAGCAAGGCGCCAAGCGCGTACACCTATACGTGGGTGGAGAGCACCGGCCATTACAGCTACCAGACGAACGACCCAAACGCCAATCCCAATGGCTCGATGCAGGGGATCTGGACCAAGCGGGTGGTGGTGCACGGCAACGGGGAGCAGTAAATGATCCGATGATTCAATGACCCAATGACCCGATTCTTCTCATCCCCCCGATTGTTGCAGCAACTTCGCCACCAGCGCCGTCCATCCGGTTTGGTGGCTGGCGCCGAGGCCCGCGCCGTTATCTCCGTGAAAGTATTCGTAGAAGGGAATCAGGTCGCGCCAGAGGGGATCGTGCTGGAAAAGCTCATTGCCGCCGAAGACGGGGCGCCGCCCGCTCGGGTCGCGCAGAAAGATCGAGGTCAAGCGCCGCGAAAGCTCTTCCGCTACTTCCCACAGCGTCATCATGCGGCCGGAGCCGGTGGGGCATTCAACCTTAAAATCGTCGCCGTAATAGTAATGGAACCGCTGCAAGGATTCGATGAGCAGGAAATTGAGGGGGATCCACACGGGGCCGCGCCAGTTGGAATTGCCCCCGAACAAGCCCGAGGTGGACTCGGCCGGATCGTAGCCAACCCGGTAGTCCTGATTATCGATGGTCAATACATAAGGATTCCGCGCATGGAATTTGGAGACGCTGCGAATTCCGTGGGGGGAAAGGAACTCCTGCTCGTCCAGCATGTAATGAAGAATTCTCACCAGTTTCCGGCGGCTGACGATGGAAAGCTGGCGGCGAATTCCGTGGGTGGAGGTTTGCGTCATTTCGATGTGATGGGGGACGTTGGGAACATTGTCGAGGAACCATTGCATGCGCCGCTTGAAGCCGGGTAATCCGTCCACGGCCTCCGGCTCCAGCACTTCCACCGCATGAAGCGGAATCAGTCCCACTGCGGACCGGACCTTCATAAAATCGTGCTGTCCATTGGGGAGATGCAGCACGTCGTAATAGAAGCCGTCCTCCTCGTCCCACAGAGAAATTCCATGGCCGCCCCGGTTGTTCATGGCCTGGGTGATGTAAACAAAGTGCTCGAAGAATTTGCTGGCCACGTCCTCGTAGGCAGGATCGTCGACCGCCAGTTCCATGGCGATGGCCAGCATTTCGAGGCAGTACGTGCCCATCCAACTGGTGCCGTCGGACTGTTCAATGTGGCCGCCGGTGGGGAGCGGCCTGGAGCGGTCAAAGACCCCGATGTTGTCGAGACCGAGGAAGCCGCCTTCAAAAACGTTGCGGCCGTCGGGATCCTTGCGGTTCACCCACCAGGTGAAATTGAGCAGAAGCTTGTGAAAGACCTTTTCGAGAAATTCCCGGTCGGCGCTGCCCCGTCGCCGCTTTTCAATCTTGTAAACGCGCCACGCCGCCCAGGCATGCACGGGCGGATTGACGTCGCTGAACGCCCATTCGTATGCGGGGAGCTGGCCATTGGGGTGCTGGTACCACTCGCGCAGCAGCAGGATGAGCTGCTCCTTCGCGTAGTCGGGGTCCACCAGGGCCATGGCCACGCAGTGGAAGGCCAGGTCCCAGGCGGCGTACCAGGGGTATTCCCACTTGTCGGGCATGGAGAGGACGTCGGCATTGTAGAGATGAGTCCAGGAATGGTTGCGCTCCATCCTCCGCTCCGCCGGAGGAGGTGGGCCCGCCGGGTCGCCCTCCAGCCAGACCCGCACGTCATAATGATAGAACTGCTTCGACCAGAACAGTCCCCCCATCGCCTGGCGGAAGACATTCTGGGCGTCGGCTGAGAGCGCGGCAGGGATGGCCTTGGAATAGAATTCATTTGCTTCCGCAATGCGTTCTTCAAACACCGTGTCAAAACCATCGCAGAGCGCGTCCTCGACGGGCTGTTCGTCGGTAAGCCGCAGGCGGAAAACGGCGCTTTGCCCCGGGGGAATCTCCGCGCGGTAGGAAACCGCCGCCTTGGTGCCCTCGGGAAGAGGATTGACGGCATGGCGCAACCCCTGGACCACATAGTCGTTGATTCCGTCCTTGACGTGCGGGGTGCGATTGCCCACTCCAAAGAGCCGCTGGTAATTGGTTTCGTTTTCGGTGAAGAGCAGTTCCGGATGGTCCTGGCAGATCAGCCAGCGGGAACCGTAAGAACGGTGCTCCGCCCGGATGACCGCCGCCCCGGCGAGGTCCGCTTCCCGGGCCAGCGACGGGCGCCAGTCGTCCCTGCCCCATGACCAGGTGTTGCGGAACCAGAGCGTGGGAAGCAATTGCAGTGTTGCCGCCTCCGGGCCGCGGTTGTGGACCGTAATGCGGATCAGGATGTCATCGGGGGTCGCCTTCGCATATTCCGTGAAGACATCAAAAAAACGATTCTCATGGAAGATGCCGGAATCCACCAGCTCAAATTCAGCATCCTTCCTGCCCCTTCGCTTGTTTTCGTCGACCAGCCAGGCATAGGGAAATTCTCCCTGCGGATACCGGTAGAGATATTTCATGTAGGAATGCGTGGGCGTGGAATCGAGGTAGGCGTAATACTCCTTGACGTCCTCACCGTGATTCCCCTCTTCTCCGGTAAGCCCAAAAAGGCGCTCTTTCAGGATGGGGTCGCGCCCATTCCACAACGCCAGGGCAAAGCAGAGGAATTGGTGGCGGTCACAAATGCCGGCTATTCCATCTTCGCCCCAACGGTAGGCGCGCGAACGGGCATGGTCATGAGGGAAGTAGTCCCAGGCGGTGCCCCACTCGCTGTAGTCCTCGCGAACCGTTCCCCACTGGCGCTCGCTCAGGTACGGTCCCCAGCGCTTCCAGTGGAGCTTGCGCTCCCGCGACTCTTCCAGCCTTTGCTCCTCACGATTCATCGGCAACCTCAGCGGATCATGGAAAACCCGGTTGGGGAAAGAAGCATGTTGGTGATGTTGCGCACAATCTCCCCGCCGTGGCGGATTGATTCGTCGCGAATCTTGATCCAGTCAGGATCATTGCGATACGCCGTCCAGGATTTCTCTCGCTGATCGGCGCTATCAAAGGGAATCAGATAGACCATGTTGGGCTGATTGGGTCCGAAAACCGTATCTGCGTAGAGGATGGGATGAATTCCACTCCTGTGGAAGATGTCGATCTCTCCTCCCGCAAACCGGTCGTGCAGGTAGGCGAGTTGGCGATTGGTGGGCGACTCATAGATGCGCAGCTCATAGAGCTTGTGGCCCGGGGCGTCCCCGGGGGTCGCCTGAAAGGGCGGGCAGAAGGGTGTGGCGCGCAGCAGCATCGCCTCCGTGCGGTAAAAGGCCGGTTCGTCCTTTTCCACATCCGCCACCACGGCCGCGTAGTCGGGGTCGGAGTTGAGCTTGCCCCACAGCGCCTCCATTTCCGCCAAGCTGGGATAAGAAAAGATATTCAGCGCCGTGGGAAGGCTGGGGCCAATATCCACATTGAAGAATCTCATGGGGCCAAAGCCATGTTTTTGACAGATCGGCCAAAGCCCGTTTTCCAGCCACTTCATCATGCGCGGCGGCTGGCTGCCGTTCTGCATGTGGATGTAAAAAAATTCAAAATAGGAAGAGCTCATGAATTGACCTCCTGCTGCCCTCGCCGCGAACGAGGATTTCCAAACTGCCGCTAATCCCATCGTGGCGGCGGGTATATCCCTGATCAAAAATGTTCGCCGGTCCATTATCCCACCATCAATAAAGTCAAGGATAGCATGAGCCACAATTCCTTGTTCGCTTCGGCCATACGGTTCCTCACTGGAATCGGCAGTGTGACCAGACGGACCAACTGCCTTCGCCGCTGCCGGAAAGGCCGGGCCCGGTGGTGAGCGTGATGGTGCGATCACGACCGCTGTCAAGAGGAACCCGGAAGGAGAACCGGCCCCTGTCATGGGGTTGTGACGCGGGTTGCAGGAAACGCTCCAGGGCCAATCGGCGATGGCCGGATCCCTCCTGGATGGCGATGGAGACAGCCACTCCCGGCGAATCGCCATCGCCCGAGTCCGCCCCCTCGGGCACACCAAAGTACCCTGAGAATGATGCAACATTCTCCGGGACGTTCACCACAATCCTGCTGGGGGCGCGCACCCGCAAGCCCGCTGTTCCGTGAAAAATCGCGAACCGTGCTGGGGCCGCGCTTTCCACCGTCGTTGGCTGCGGCCAGAAAACGCGGTCCTGAACGTCGGCGAGCATGCGGGGAATGGAAACTCCTTTTGTGGCATGGGGAAAATCCGCCGCGGCATAGAGCCGCACCGTGAACTGATTCCGGAATTCAAACAACCCGTGCGCGGGGGGCTCGAAGGTGATGCTGTCAATCTCCTTGCCGGCATCGGAAGTATATAAATTCATGACGTCGTAATTGCTATTGAGCAGGGGATTCACCAGAAACGGCTTCTCCGCCATGGAGGGAACGAGGCGATATCGTTCCTCTTCCTGGTTCCGCGAAACCCTGATGAAGAGGGGCGGTTGCTGGTACAGAAAAGTCAAGGCCCTGCCCGGCAGGCTGGGAGTGATCTCGACCGACATGAACAAGGGGCCGCGCATCCATGGGCGCAAATCCAACTTTTCGCCGAAACGCACGCTTTGCTCGTGGATAAGCTTGAATGCCGGGGCCTCCGCGGTTCGCTGCTGCAAAATCAGGAAACGCCCATCCCGCGCCACGGGGACGTAATTGTTGAGCACGTAATTCAGTGCGGCGGAATCTTCCAAAGGGGGAAACCGGCCGTCCGTGGCTTCCTGGCAGAGCATCACGAAATGCGGCCGCCGCGGATCGCGGAAGTATTCCGCATTGAGGCTTTGCAGCGCCGGCGTGTAGGCCACAAACCCTTGAATCACCGGGCGCGGCTGGTAGTTCAGCCCATTCGCCACGGCGGCCAGCAGGAGATAGTTCATGACGTCCACGGACTCGTTCCCGATCACGTCTTGCGCGTGGTCAAGAAGGAGCCATCGATTGTTGCTGGAATGGCGCGCGTCAGCATAGAGATTGTCTGAGTGCCCGCGCAAGGTGGCCAAAATCGCCTCTGCATTTTGGGTCATGCGCCCTGGCCAACCGGTAATCAGCCGCCCTGCGAATCCCGAAATCTGAAAGTGTGCCCCCACCAGGCAAAGTACCATGCTCGCGGCGAAGGCGGTGTTCAAAACCCAACGGTGGGACGAAGACGGCGTGATGGGCAAGTCCTCCACCAGAAGCCACGCCAACCCCAGCGGCAAGTACCACAGGAAGACATAGGCATGCCAGTCACCCGACCGCGTGAATCCCTCCTTCCATGCCAAAAAAGTATATTGCGCCACGGTGATGACGATTCCCCCAACCAGAAGGCTGCGCTGGGCCCGTATGATGGTGACGATTATAGCCCCCCCGACGAGCGCCAGTCCGGCCAGGGCAGCGCAGAGAACCGGGGTCTTGGGCGTGAGGTTCATGGCGGAGCTGTAACCCGACTCCAATTCCAGCACGTGCCGAATCCAGGGGAATAGATGCGCCGGCGACTGTCCCAGGGCCATCCAGCAGGCGGCCAGTCCTGCCGGCGCCGCGAGCGCCAGCACGATGGCCCTCCGGATTTTCCGCTGCCGCATCCAGCAAATGACCACCAGGACAAGGCTGGCAAATGCCGCGGTTAGAAACGAGGCTTTGATGAGGGAAAGAAGGATGCAGGCGAAGACATAGACAGGGGCTTGCCAACGCTCGCGGGGATTATCGGCCAGCAGGATGATCGTGCCGGTTGCCATCACCCAGAAGGCGGTTTGATCCAGCCCTTCGGAGAGTGCGAAGATGGCCAACCAGGCGAGAAACGCGTAGCGGACCCATCCCGGTAAACGCCGGGCGAGCGCCGTTGCCATCAGCGCCACGAGCGCGCTCCAGAAAAACGCAAAAGCGATGCGTGCACCCACGAGGTGTCCCAGGCTGGTGGGCGCCGCCAGGAATCCCAGGGGCCCGAAGGTGAAGACAATCTGGGTGCCGTATTGCCAGTGGTGTGCGGCCCCGTATTCGAGTGCCGCCTGCCATGATGGGTCAAGTTCCAGCGCCGCTTGCCGCGTTCCGCTCAGGAAAAATGCCGACACAAAAACCATGGCGAAGCAGGCGGGCCACCCGATCCAACGGGCGGCATGAGGCACCATTTTGAAATTCATTGCGGCGGCTTCCTCGCCATCACCAGGAACTGCCTGCCCCATAGCCACTGCGCCAACGGAAGCATCAGGTAGAGGCGAACCAGAAACGGCCGGTAGGGAATCCGGCCGGTCATGGTAAAGGGAAGAAAACGCGGAAGGACAAGTTCCCTTTGAAACCCGGCGATTTCCATTGCCTCCACCATGGTGCGGTCGCTGAGCGGCAAATGGTGATCCCAAAAATCCCAGTAGACATCGAAGCATAAACGGATGTTGGGGCCGAGCGCGATCAGCAACCCCTGGGGGCGTAACACCCGGTACGCCTCGGCGAGGCAGAAGGCAATATTTTGTTTGGCGGGAAGGTGTTCAAAGAAGTTGCTGGTGAAGACCACGTCAATCGAATCCCCGGGCAGCGGCCACGGCTCGGCGGCCTCCTGCGAAAGCACCGTAACGTCGGCCGCGGCTTTTTCCCTGCTGGCAGGGTTGGAATCCAGCGCATACTTGCGCCCCGCCGCGATGCCGTTGATGAACTCGCAGTATCCGGCGCCCACATCCAGGATGCTATCTGTAGGTTTTATCCAGCGATGAAAGTAATGGCGCGCCAGGGTTTGCCACACCTCGATCCGCCGCTGCTCGATGCCCGCAAATCGGCGCTTGTACACGGCTTGTTGTTGCTCCTGGTGTGTCATTTTCCCCCGGCCAAGGTACAGTATCGCTCAAATTGAGCGTTTTTGCGCTTGCGGAAGTGCTCACGGGCCACGGCATCAGTCAACTGAGAGGAGTTATAAAATCAATGGATATTAATCAATTTGTATACAATTTTAAAGTATACTCGTTCGTAACTAGGCGCGGCTTCCAATCTATGCTAGCATTCCTGCGATCATGATTTCTCCCACGAATTGCCCAAATTGCGGGTCAACGCGGCTTGTCGAGTCGCCGAGCGGCTGCCACTTCGTCTGTTCCGATTGCCAGCGAGTCCAGATTCAGGAGCGCGTCAGAATACCGCGGGGAAGAAGACCCCGTAGTAAATTCCCGCGGCCTGAGTCCGTGTCCATGGCGGTAGGCAAGAAAGGGTGAGGTCCGGCGCCGCCCTCGCCCCAAAGATCTTGGGGTGGTGGTGTGTGCGCGTTTGACTTCTTCCCCTCAATATGCCACCGTGAACGGCCGTGCGGCGCAACTCTGTGGCATTTCAAATCCGGCAAATCGGCGGGTACCTGGCGCTGATTTTCGCCATTTTCGCCGGCGCGCCACACCGGTGCGCGGCGCAGAGTTTACAATCCTTCGTCAGCCATCTAGTGTCCGCAAAAGCGGGAGCGGTTATTGTCTCCGACCCCCGTACCGGCCGGATTCTTGCCCTCGTGAATCAACAAGGCGCCTTTCAACAAGCTTACACTCCCGGGTCAACGGCGAAGTTGGTGGTGAGCGCCGCCGCCCTCGAAGAGGGCATCATCTCACCTTCCGACCGGATCATGTGCCGGCGCATCCCGCGCCTTTTAGGAGACGCTTTTCACTGCTCGCATCCTCCGGCCGCGCACCCGTTTGATCTGGCCGAAGCCCTGGCCAATTCCTGCAATTATTTTTTTGCGGAAGTGGGCGCGCGCCTCTCCTCCCCCGCGCTGGCGCACTGGTATGCGGAGTTTGGTTTCGGCTTTGCCGGAGAAGATGCTGCCCCCGGTGAAGTGCGCATTCCGGATAAGCCCCGGGAAAGAGTCCTCGCGGCCCTCGGCGAGAAAGGTGTAACGGCAACCCCCGCGCAAGTGCTGCTGGCTTATTCAGCCATTGCCATGCAGGGCCAGGTTTTTCGCCTCATCATGCCGGGGCAACACATGGCGCCGAGCTTGGATCGCGTGGTGGCTGTGCGCCAAAGCACACTGGCGGTTCTGGAGGAAGGACTGCGAGGGTGCGTGGAGAAGGGCTCCGGCCAGGCCGCGGCCGTGGCCGGGGTGAGCGTCGCCGGAAAAACCGGAACAGCTCAGGCGCTCGACGGAAGCCACGTGACGCACGCGTGGTTTGTGGCTTACGCCCCCGCGGAGGCGCCGGAAGTCGCCCTGGTGATTTACTTGAAGCGCGGCACGGGTGGCGCGGACGCCGCCCCCCTCGCCGCCCGGATCCTTAAATATTATTTCGCCCATAATAACCACACGCCATGAAAACCCTGTTGTTGACTTTCCTGGCCCTGACAGCCGGGGTGCTTCCCGCACTCGCGGCGAGCCCCGATTTCAAGGTCGAACTGTTTTCTCATCGGATTGTCAACGCCCTGACTCTGGAAGCCAGGGAACAAAGCGTGACGCTATGCGGCGCGAAGACCGATGGGCCTTGCCTGGTTCTGCCGCCCGCCACGAAAATTTCCTGCTTCACCCATCACTTTGTCCAATGCCGATACGGAACCACCGACCGGAACTTTACTTTTCTCACGATCGATTCCGGCGCATCTTTCCGCATCGCGCCCACCTTCTCCAAGATGACCGAACCTCCGGAGGAATTTCTGACGCGAAATGTGCATGTCAACCTGTCCAGCGGTAATTTGCATGTCATGACGCGAGTGGATTTGGAATCATATGTCGCCGGTGTTCTGCGGGGGGAGGCATCGGTGCTCCAGGCCCCCGCGGCGCGCCAGGCCATGGCGATTCTGGCTCGCACGTGGGCGCTTCGCTGGCAGGGGCGCCACCGCGCGGAAGGATTCGATTATTGCTCGCTCACCCACTGCCAGGTTTTCCGCCTGGCGCAAGGCGGGAAGGGGAATGCCGCGGACGTCCCCGATCCAGCCGTCGCCGCCACCCGCGGCCAGGTGCTGAAATATCACGGAGCGCTGGCGGACCCTTATTTTACGGCGTGCTGTGGGGGAATGACGGAAGCTGCGGGGAATGTCTGGCCCGACTGCGCCCAGCCGTATTTGATTCCTGTCCACGACCCTTATTGCCTCGCGAGCCGCCACGCCGCGTGGACACAATCGTTGACCGCCGAAACCCTTGAGCAAATCCTGCGTGAGGATCTGCATCTGCCGATGAAGCTCCCGCTCGCCGAACTTACCGTCGAGCAGCGCGACGGTTCGGGCCGGGCGCTCGTTCTGCGGGCGACTGCCGGCTCCGTTTGGAATATTGATGCGAACCAGTTCCGCTATGCGCTGGACCGGCGGCGGGGTTGGGGGCAGATCAAGAGCAACCTTTATAGCATCGAGCACAAGGGAAATTCCTGGGTCTTCTCCGGGCACGGGCTGGGCCATGGCGTGGGGCTTTGCCAGGCGGGCGCGGAACAGATGGCCATGATGGGATTTTCCGCAGAGAAAATCCTGGGTACCTATTTTCCGGGCACACAGATTGCTTTGCACTCTTCGGATGATGCTGACCCAGTTGCCTCCAGCGAGCACTTCCAACTTATATACCTGTCCTCCCAAGAGCCATGGGTGCAGCAAACGCTCGACACCCTGGAACAATGGCGAAAAGAGCTGGGCGCGCACGCCGAGATTCTGCCGCCGCGCCTGCGCGTGGAAACCTGGGGCGCCGTGGCAGACTTTATCCGTGCTACAGGAGAACCCGGATGGGCGGCAGCCGCCAGCGACGGCCAATCCATCGCCCTGCAACCGATCGATTTGTTGGCGCGAAAAGGCATCCTGAATCAAACCTTGCGCCATGAGCTGACTCATCTCGTTGTGCATCGGCTGCGGGCGAAAGGCGTGCCGGGATGGTTTGAAGAAGGATGCGTGCTCTACTTGACGGGGGAGAGAATCGAAGCGCCGGTTGCCACCTCCAAGACCACGCGCGAACTGGAGGCGGCCATCGCCCGGCCACGTTCGGAGGCCGAAATGAAAATCGCTTACGCCCAGGCACTCGAGCGGGTCCGGAAATTCGCGGGGCGCGAGGGAGACGCCGCCCTGTGGCGAGTGCTCGAGCATCCGACAGCGGACGACCTGCGCCGGCTTCAGTAACCGGGAGTCCCGCCGCCCCATCCCTCTCCCCCGGGGCACACTACGCCTTGATCGCCGGCCGAATCGTGGGTGAGCCCACGGCTTCCTTCAATTCCGCATCGCTTTGGATGAGCTCGACGACGGTCTTGGTCATTTGATTGTCGATTTCCGTCTCCCGGCGGAGGACTACAGGGTAGCGCACGATGAGATCCAATCCCTTTTCCACCAACTGAAGCCGTGCTTGCGGGGCTGGAACCACCGGGGTAACGGTCATCATCCCTTTGCTCGCCTGATGCTGCTCCTCGATGCTTCCCCGATACTGGGAATAAACCGAATTGACCGCTTCCAGCAGTTTGTTTTCCGCCCGCGTGTAATCGCTGCCCCGCTCCAGCTTCACCACCACTTCGTGCCAGGCATAGGCGGTGCCCGGGATCTGCTTGAGGAGGGGCAAGCCCAGGAAAAGCACCGAATTGGAAATCACCACGACTCGTCCCGTGGGGTGCAAGTCGGAGCCCGCCCCCGCCAATTCCGTCAAGTAGAGGCGAACCAGGCCCACGTAGATGACATCTCCGGTGACCCCGGAGACGGAAATACGGTCACCCACCATGACGCCATGCCGCCCGATCAGAAAGAAATAGCCGGCCACCGAAAGGAGGAGGGTTTGCAGAGCCACGGCAATTCCCGCGGCTACGAACCCCGCGAAGGTGGCGAGCGAACTGAATTCGCTGACGAATCCCAGGGAAAGGACAATGGCCAGGAGGAGGACGGTCACAATGTGGCGCAAAAGCAGGAGCTGATGCCGCATCCGCGCTTCGTGAACGTATCGGAACGTCGCTCTTCGCCAAAACTCGGATATCGCCACCACCATGCCGATTCCGATCAGGAGGACCGCCAAATGGATCAGGAAAGACTGAAGGGCTTGAATGTAGCCCTTATGCGCAGAGGCTTCGCCACTGCTGCAAGCTCGCCTGGCTTTCATCCAGCAGGATGATTTCCTGTGCCAGGGGAATGGCGGCGCTGGAAATCTGCTTGAATTGCGTGGTCAGTGAACTTATTTTTTGCCGGGTCGCTTCCATGCTTGCCGCGTCGGGAGGGGTGGGCTGGTTCGCCATGCCCCGGCCTTGATCAACCGTGGCGCGGAGCCTGGTCCGAAGCGGAGCTTGGACCTGGCGGGCCAATTCACTCACCGTGCCGGCGCCTTGGATCAATTGCTTGATGGCGCGCAAGTCTCCCGCCCGCGCAAACACCGTGGACGCCTGGCTGAGCAGTCCTGACCCCGCGGGAGAGTTGGGAGGCGGGCCGGAAGGAGCGGAAGCCGTGACTTTTTCAGGAGTTTCACTAAAAATATCAGGGACCGTTTTCTTCAGGTCATCAATCTCCTGCTGCAATCCCCCCATCTTCCGGGCGCTGCCGTTCATGAATGTCGATAATTTCTGGAGTGCTTCCTGAAGCGCTTTGTTGAAATCCAGTTGCTCTTGCAGATAGTCCCGCCGGGAAGTCAATTCCTGGAGCTTTTTCCCGGAAGCATTGGGAATCTGGCTGTTTAATAAATCAATCTGCGTTTGGAGTTGGCTGATCTGGGCGGCGGTGGCAGCGGCCGACTTGGCGATGTTCTGCTGCTGCCCGGAGGTTTGAGAAGAGAGATCGCTGCCCGCCGTGGCGGCATCCCCTCCTCTTTCCGCGAGAAGCAGAGCGGCTTCGGTCTCGGCGGATTGAAAGGCAAGTTGCAACGCCTGCCGGGCGAGGGTGCGGGCATTTTCCAGGTAGAATGCATCGCTCGGCTGGCCCGCGAATTCATTTGCCCCGGTGAGTTGCCGGTACCAGGTGATGGCCGCATTGAGATGCCTGATGATGGCTGCGTCTTCAGGGCGGTCCGCTTGCGCCCAGGTTGCCGGCGGCGCAGCGAAACACAGAAGAAGGGTCGCCAACGGCACGGCCAGTCCGGCAAACCCAGCCGGGACCTTGGATCTTCGATTCACTAATTTGCCCTCTTCATCCTTGTTAGCACGTTTGCCGGATGACCGCAAGACCGCGGGGTTAAGCAAGTGCAGCGCAACGCACGGCATAGCCGCGAACGGCTCGATTCGTAGGGGCACCCCTCGTGGGTGCCCTCCAGATGGGCACCCACGAGGGGTGCCCCTACGAAACCTAATATGCTTCCGGGGGAGAATCGTGCTTTGGCGGTTGCAACCGCCCCAGGGAGAGCGGCCAGAACAACACGCCGGCGGAGATGAGGATTGAGACGATAGAGAATCGCACCATCATCTGGGTGTAATCCCAGAATCCCGGCGGAACCACGGGGTGCCAGTTGGCGAGTTCGTAAGCGAGTCCTCCAAACACCCCTAAGCTCAGCAAACTTGTCAGGAAGGGAGTTTGGAAAGCACATCCGGCAAGCAGACTCCCCACTCGCTTTGTCGCCCCGCGCCAACCCGCGCGCAGAAGCGCAACAAAGAAGCTCAACAGGAATCCTGCGAAAATAATCCACAGCAGGTTTTCGAGGATTTCGTAGATTTCCCCGATCAGCACATAGCTGACGGGTTTTTGAAGATGAAATGTCAGGAACGACGCAACTTCCACCGCGTGCGCATTGATCCAGTCAAAAACTGCGCTGCACAACCACACGAACCCGAGGCAGATAAGGCCGAAGAGCAAAGTGGTCAGCAGCTTTTTTCGACCGAACGTCCACAGCCATTTGAACGGGAAGCACCTGCCCTCGGTGGCCGCGGCTTCCGCAGCTCCCGCCACGGTTCCCCCCACCATGACGGCAGCGGCAAGAAGCTGCACAATGGCCCAGACGAGCGCGAGGATCAGCAAGAGCGCCGAGGACTCCGCCAAACCCAGCCATTCGTAAGCCGCATATCCCCAAAGCGCGATAAGTGCCGCCAACACCACGACGGTTCGGTGACTGCGGGCGACAACCCCCACGCTCCACTTCCAGGCTGCAAAGGCTTTTTTCATGTTTCGCTTTCAGCGATCGGCATTCAGCCGTAGCCACGGTCAGTGCAGTTCTGACCGTGGGCTTTTATATAAGCCAGAACCTAAGGTCAGAACTGCACTGACCGTGGCTACCCTCGCCCCCTAAGTGAGGGCTGAATCCAAAATTCCGAATCCAAAATCCAAAATCTAAAATCCAAAATTCCTCAATGTCCCGCAACGGTCACCGTCGCGGCCCGCGTTGACGACTGGCGCGCGGGCTCATACATGGGGAGCACCCGCGCCGGATTGGCCTGAAATGTTCCCGGGGTCACGGCCTTTAAAAGATAATGGAACTGACCCTGTCCGCGCTCGAACGTGGTGGAGAACAGCGCGGCGCGATCGTCGTGAAATTCGCTCTGCGTGTAGTAGAAATCCCACCACGGCGGTTTTTCCTTTAGTTCGTAAAGCCCCTCTTGCTCAACAAACTCAAAGCCGGCCGGGATGGGATCCTCAATTTGCAGGTACTGCTCGTCATGCGTGGCGCTGACGGTCAGGCGGACGACGATCACGTCACCCGTCTGCACAGGGCCTGCCAGCGGCTGCTCGGAATAGACGATGCGATCGTTTTGCCGCTCCGGCACAAGCTTGAAATACTCACGCACCACGTTCAAAACGTAGCTGCCGGCCGGTGGTGGTTTGGGCTCGCGGGAGAAGTAGGAGGCGGATGCCGACCAGTAAAGCACCCCCGGGCCGGATTTCACAATACGCACTTCGTTTGCGCCCCCATGCACCTGCGGAGCGGCCGCCGTCAAGGAAATGGGAAGCGGATTGGCAATATCCTTCTCTGTGATGTCACGTTCGGTTAGTTTTTGACCATTCAGATAGACCGTCAATTTGTAATTCGGCTTAAGCTCCCCGGAGATCTTCAAGTAGTCTATCAGGCCGTAAATGGCGGTGGCGGTTTGCTCCGTGGAGTCCCAATAGTACCCGTCGGAGCGATGCTCCATCAGCCAGCGGGCGGCGCGCGGCAACAAATCGCTCTTGGGATCGAGGTTCGCGAGGGCCTTGAGGGAGTATGCCGTGGTCTCAAAGGAATTGTCGGAGGAGAAATCGAGCATCTCCTGGCGCTCGGATTTCCACCAAACAAAGGGGCCGTCCGAATGCGCGTTCGCTTCCAGCAGCTTCACAAACTCCTGGGCGCGCGGGTCCTTAAGCCGCATCAGCAGCAGCGCCATCAGCGCCTGTCCATGCGCGGAAAATTTCCCCCGCGACCCATACAGGTTTTCCACCAGGTCGTGGTCCACGTCGCCGCTCAGGGCCAGCGCGTAAATCATGTAAACGCGAATGTCCGCGATGGCGTGGGGATTGTCATTGATCTGTTGCAGGAGCGACGCACGGCCGTTTTTCAGCTTCTGCTCGTCAATGGGGTAACCCGCCTCTTTGGCCTGCGCCAACCCCGCCACCACGTATGCGGTCATAAAGGGATGGGTCTCATCCGTCTGCCACCAGCCCCATCCGCCATCATCGTGCTGGAACATATAGAGACGCTGGAGCCCCGCCGCAATCTTCTGGTCGAGTTCGGTGGACGCCGCGGGTGGTGTCAGCCCCAGGTCTTTTATGGCCTTGGTCACCAGGATATTGGGCAGGAAGCTCGACATGGTCTGCTCAACGCACCCGTAGGGATACGAGGCCAGGAAGTCCAGCGCTGACATCAGGGTGCCGGCAATTGAAGGGGCCAGGTCGATGCGCAGCGCGGAGGCGTCGGCGTTGATGTCCTGAGGGAGGACCAGCGAACGCTTGATTTCGTCCTTGTCGTCCCGCAGGGCTCCTGACTGCGCCAGGTTTTGCTGGAGACCCCAGGGATTCACCGGCATTTCCAGCTCGAGCGCGTCGGATTCCTCATCGGTCAGCGCTTTGGCCAAAAATTTAGCTTGGGCAATCTTCGGCGCACGCACGTTCCACGTCACAACGGCTTCACCATTCTTGGGGACATTGACGGTGGCCTCCACAGGGCTGGTCAATTCCACTCCCTCGGCATCGAGCGAAACCTTGGCGGTCTTATCCGTGGCCAGATAATTGTGGACGATTCCCGTAAGCGTCGCGGTGTCGCCTTGATTCATGAAGCGCGGGGTTTCCAGGCGCAGGATCAGATTCTTGCGCGTAATGACTTTCGCCACCACCTGGCCCACCAGGGTGTCGCGCGTCGCGGCGCGCACCGTGGCCCGCCACGTGGTAAGCGAATCCGGGAAGTTGAAGGAGGCCCGCGCCTTGCCGGACGCATCCGTCACCAGCGTGGGCAGCCACTCAATGGTGTCGGGGAAAAACTTGCGCACCTTGGGCTGAACCATCTGCGGGTTCTTGAAATCGGCCAGGCGGGTGGGCGCGCGCAATTGGGTCAGCTCCATCTTGTGCCGGCCAGAATACCCCATGAACCAGTAATTGGTGGAGAACTGCGTAAAGACTTTATTCCATCCGCGGGCGTAGAACACCTTCTCGGCAGGCTCCGTCAAATCCGGTCGAACCGCGTAGATGGCTTCATCCACCACCCCGAGGCTCAGTTCGGCGCTTACCGGATGCCCCTGCGCGTCCTCGGCAGTGATGGTGTAAACAACCTTCTCATCCGGCCGGTACTCCGGCTTGTCGGTTTCCACGGTGACCTTCAGGACTTTTTCCACCGCCGGCACGGAGATATCCTTTGAGCCCTCGATGAGTTGTTCATTCTTCACGAACGCAATGTTGAGGAAAAAGTTAGGTTCAAAGCGCTCCTCAATCGGAACGTCCACCGTGAGCGAATCGCCGGGGGTAGAGTGCAATGACCAGGTGTAAACCTGCTGCCCTTCGGTGGTCACCAGGACCTGGGCGCCGGGCTGGTGGGTGGCGATCAGCACGTGGGCCGTATCCCCGGGCTTGTAGGAATGCTTGTCAGGATAAATATCGACGCGGGGCTCCCCTTCTTCCGCCATCGTGCCGATATTGGAAATCCACATGCTTGTCGCAAAGGTGGCTTCGCGCTGATTGCTGTCGAAGCTGCTGGCGTCAATCGTGAGCCAGGGGACTTTGGGAACTGTGTAGGATAAGTGAGCCACGCCGTGGACGTCGGTGGTGACCCTTGGCTCGGAAAGGACCTCCGCCTTCCCGTTCGATCCCCAGGACTGGTGGCCCTCGAACTTCAGTTGAACGCTGGCAGAGACGGGGTTGGAGTCATAGTCCAGCGTGTGCACGGTGATGTCAGCCTCCTGGCCGGGCGCGTAAACGTAACGGTCGGTTTCCAGCAGGACGACGACGGTCGAGTAGGTGACGGTCACGCCGTGCCCACCCGTGATCTCACGATTGCTGGCGTCGGTCACATGAGCTTCGATGCGATAGCTGTAGTCGCGCTTGTGGTCGTCAACCTTTGTGGGCAGAGACACGTGCAGCACCCCATCCGCATCCAATTTCCCCGTGCCCTGGCTGATCTCCTCGCCGAAATAATCCTCGCCGTAATATCCTTCGTCATCCCCCTGTTCGTAATCCTCATCGCCCCAAAGGATGCGCCAGTATGGGAACTGATAGCCGGAGCGGAAAACGGAGTACTTCACCTTGCCGCCCGAGACGGGAGCGCCAAAATAATAACGGGCGCTGATGGTGCCCTGAATCGTCTCGCCCTGCAGGTAGCGCGCCTTATCGGTCGAGACCGCCACCTCATATTCCGGCTTCTTGTACTCCTGGACCTCAAAGCTCCCATAAACCTGTTTGTCGCCGATGTGAGCGGTAATCCCGTAGGTGCCCAGCGCCGCGAGCGCCCCCAGGGTCAGCGTGCCATGGAAGGATCCAAAAGGTGATAATTCCAGCTTCTGTTGATAGATGGTCTTTTGGTTGGCGTCGGTCACCTCCACGGTGAGCGGGCCCGGCACGTCCAGACTGAACCTGCCGCCCATGCGCGCGCGCACCATGCCTTTGAAGTTCACCTCGTGGGTGGGGCGGTAGACGGGCCGGTCTGTGTAGATGTATCCCACATAATCGGTGGCGGAAGTGTCGAAGAAGAAGAAAGGCTCGACGCTGGTGGCTGCCACGTCTTCGCCCGCTGTGGCCACCATGATCGAGTTATCCACTTTGATTTCTTTAAAGGTGGATTGGAACACGCCGGAGGCATCCGTCACGCCGCGCGCCAATTCCTCATGATTATTGAAGACGACAGCGGTGGCGCCCTCCACCGGGGTGCCGGAGTCGCGGCGCACCACAAACAGCAGCACCTGGCCGGGAGCGGTCTTCGACACCAGCGCCAGGTCCGTAACCATCAGCAGGGTGTAGGCGCGCAGGTCGCCGTTTGCCACCTCCACCAGGTACAGGCCTTTTTCGTGTACATCGACGGGGATTTCCTGGTATTCGGAACCGCGCGTTTTGGGCACCAGTTCGCGCCAGCCGAGCGCCAGTTGCTGCCGGTTCAACAGCGGCACCTGGGCGTAGGAGGTGACATCCAGAGGAATGCGTTGCAACCTGCGCTGCTGAACGATCGCGGAGTGGTATTGCCAGCGCGTTTCGAAGCGCAGTTGGGAGCGGAAGTAGTCGCGGATGCTCGCGCGCAAGTCACGCTTCCATTCGTGGAAGCGTTCCAGCCAGGTCTTTTCCCGCTCCAGTTCGACTTTTTCGCTGCCGAAGGAATGGGCGTCTTTCAGCTTGGAGAAAAACTGGATAGGGTCCTTGACGCGGTAGACACGGAAATCCAGGTGATCGACCTGCTGGAAGCTGATCCAGATTTTGGGCTGCTGGGAAGGCGCATAGGTCTGGCGTGAGGAGACGGAAAACGACGGTTCGGAGGAGTCCGTCGTCTCCTGGGCGAATGTGGCCGGGGCCGCGGCGAACAGGATTATAGCCAGGCAAAATGCCGCCAGGAGCCATCCTGCGGACTCACGCGCGGCTCGCCACTGCGGCATGCCCGGGGCACGGTGTCGATTTGGCGCAGCGGTCTTCATCGCAGTCTCAACGCAAAATTTCCAGCCGGTAGACTCCCAGGAAATTTGGATTGCTCACGAGCGGTCGCCAATGCAGGTCGGGATGTTCGAACAGGGTTTCCGCCTGCACCTCGCGAATCTCGCCGCGGTGGCCGTCCAGGTCGCCGGTATGATAAACGATCCAATCCGCGCCCTGCGGCTGATAGTACGACTTTCCCACGAACAACATGGTATGGAAGGGCTCGCGCTGCACCGCTTGGTGGAAGAACAACAGGTCGCCCGCTTGGGCCGCGCGGATGTCGCGCGAAATCAGGTAGGTGTTGTAGCGAAGCAGCGTGGCGCTGTCGGCAAACTCCACGAAGGCGCCCTGGGCAAGATCCCCCGGAGCGGCGGGGCCGGGCCGCGAGCGGAACAACGCCCGCCCCAGCGGTCCGTAAGGATAATGATATTTTGTGATGTCCCCGAAGCCCGGGTCATAGGGCAGCCCGGCCTCTTCACGCCATGCCGGGGAGTGGGCCTCCAGCGAGTTGCGGTACGCGAAACGCACCAGCGCCGCGCAGTCCAGAACCTCCGCCCGTGACCGGGGTGAAGCGGCGTAGTACTGCGTTTCCGCCAGGAACGTGAACCAGCGGGTAAAGTTCTCACGGTCCTCGGCACTCTCCAGGCGGGCGCTGTCAGGCAAGCCGTCGCCCAGGCTATCGTGCCAGGAGAAGCTGGGCGCAACTCCTCCCGGGCCGGGCAGCGTATTCGCCTCTGCGCGGGCGCCCGCCAAGTGCGAGCTCGCCGCCAGCATAGGCCTGAAATGGTGAACGAGACCGGCACATACCGGCAGCAGGGCAAGCAATGCCACGCGCCCGAACACACCCAGAGCTTCTGCGGGCTTGCGGCGGCGGGATGCAAGGCCAGGGTTTTTCATGAGTTCTCAGAGTGGGCACATTCTAAGTCCGGCGGGCACCAAGTGCAAGGGCCATTCTGAAATTGTCGGAAATTGCCATTCTGAAAATTGTCTGAAAACTTTAGCCACTCTGGAAATCTGCTCCGGGCACTCCGCCAGCTCAATTGCTGCCAGTGATGTAAATCTGGATGACTTGACGTTGGGCGGGGGTCAAATCAAGAAAATCGAGTCCTATGCTCGCGCTCGAGGAGCCGATGTACCGGACCTTGGCGCGCACTTTCTGCGGCCCCGTCAGATGCTCCTCGCGCTCGCCAATGAATATTTTGCGCGGCTTGCGCTCCGCCGGGGCGGCAGGCCGTGAAATCTGGGGCAGCAGGAATTCCAGTTCGAGCATCTGACCCACCTCGACTCCCCCCGCCAGCCTCAAGGCCATTCCTCCTTCGCCAATATCCGTGCTCTCGGTCGCAAAACGATAGCGGTTTTGATCCCCCAGCGTGCAAGTTACGGACGTGAAGTAAGGCAAACGGTGGTGGCGTCTCCGTTCGCTCTCCATGGCTCCGTGGACGGCGTTGAAGAGGCGATAGAAGCGCTCGCGAGTGCGCGGCTTGGTGGCAAAGAAGGTAACTCCGGCCTTGAAGCCCCGGCGCATCATGGCAATGTCATCCTGGCCGGTCAGCATGACAATGGGGATCCCGGCATTAAGTGACCAATCCTTCAGATGCCCAATGAGCTCGAAGGCGTCTCCCTGGGGGATCTGGTCGGCGATGATGAAGCCGTCAAACTTCTGCTTCTGCAAATATTCCGACGCCTCCTGCCCATCCTGGACGCTCACCAGGTCGCACCACTGCACCGAGGCCATGGTTGCCCTGGCCATCTCCAGAACCGCGGGGTCACCGTCCGCCATGAGGATTTTGACCGGCATCGGGGATTATTCTGCCACAAATTAATTTGAACTACCCGGGAGTCCCGGCAATAATACTCTAATCCCGCGCGGGAACAAGGAGAAGGACGAGAGATGATGGATCGAAAGGTGTGGTGGACAGCCCTGGTAGGAGCGCTCCTCCTGTCGAGCGTGCCGCTTTGGGGGGCGGAGATTACGGTGGAAGGCGGCCCCACCGAAACGGGATTCGACAGCGCCACCTTCGCCACCATCCACGCCACCGTGCATGGGGTCTCCGGCCAGCCCAAGCGCTATGTGGTCTTTGCGGAAATCCAATATTACGGCACCACCTCCAGCGCCAGCGTGGAAATGGACCGCCTGCCCCAAACCAAGCCCGGCGTGGAGGAATTCAAGGTGGGGTGGCCGATTCCCGCCCAGGCGCCCACCGGCTTTTACACGCTCACCCTGCATGTGGAAGATCGCATCGAGCACTCGCTGGAGATCACCAAGAAGGTGCACGGCTTCGTGGTGTACAAGAAACTGGCTAGAATCTCGCGCGTGACCCTCGACAAAACCGTCTACAACGTGGGCGATCCCATCCAGTGTGAGGTGGGGGTGGAAAATCTTGGCGACACTGACATGAAGGGTATGCGCCTCGAGTTTTCGAACGCCGTCTATCCCTGGATCTCCCTCTACTCCCAGGGGGGGCGCGACAACCCTGACCTGGCGGTCCGGACCCTGGCCGACCACCTGGATATTCCCGCCGGCACCGCGGTGTTGGTTCCCATGTCGGTCGCCGGCACCGCCACCATGCTGCGTGGCAAGAAGCAGGGGATGGACGGCGCCACCCTGCCGCCGGGCAGCGTCAACAGCGCTTTCCCGGAAGTTGATACCTACGCCGTGGCCTTGTGGAGCGCCGACCACACCATTCTTTACGACTTGCAATTTACCGTGCCGGCGATGGTGCGCACCGCTGACCGCGACCTGCCCAAGCCTTACAGCCGCAATTTCACCCATCCCTACAATTCCCTGATCGATTTCACCAGGTACCGGGAATTCTACGCGCCGGGGGAGATTTCTCCCGTCATCAGCCTGGGTGATACGGCGACGTTTTTTCGTCCCGGCGATACGGCAAAGATGGGCGCCACCTTGACGAATCCCGGGAACGAGAATTGGAGCGGAGCCTCCCTCCAGGCGCGCATCATGGATGCGACGGGCAGGGAAGTTAACTCCGCGACGCTCGCCACCGACATTGACCTTGCCACCGGCGCCCATCACAAGGTTGCCGCCAACGCCTGGATCATTCCCTCCTCCCAGACTCCGGGAACGTACTCTGTGGAACTGACCCTCGCCGGAAACGGTGGGAAACTGCTGGCCCGCACCACCACGGAGATTGCTGTGAATGACCTGCCCGCCTCCCTGCTGGTGATTTGCGCGCATGAGGGCGATGAGCAGGCCTTTGCCGGACTGATCCGGGCGGCCGTGGAAGACAGGATTCCCGCCCAGGTCCTGATCCTCGGGGCCGGTAACGTGGGCCCCTGCGCGCGTTACTTTGGCTCACCCTGCGGCCCCAATGAGGCGCGCGAATTCGGGGCGGTGCGCATGGAGGAATCCGCCCAGGCCCTGGAACACCTGGGTCTTCCCCGCGACAAGCTCACCATTCTGGGCTTGCCGGATGAGGGCCTGGAGGCCATCTGGTTTGACCACAAAGAACTTTCCAGTCCCCTGCTTTCCATCAGTCTGGCCTGCGATTTTGCGCCCTATCCGAACGTCTATAAGCCCAACCTGCCGTATGCGCGCGACGCGGTGATGGAGGCGATCCGCAAAATCATTACCGACCTTCGCCCCGCCATGATTGCGCTCTCCCATCCCGATGACCAGCGCATGGACCGCCGCACCGCCAACTGGTTCGCCATCAAAGCCTGTCAGGAATTGCTGAAAACCAAGGGGCTCGATCCCCAAACCACCGTGCTGGCTGGTCAGGCGGCCGGCCCGGGAGGCTCCAAGCTCGCCCCTTTCAAATATGAAAACTTCGTCGTCCACCTGAGCGGGGAAGCCGCCGCCCTGAAACAGGAAATGGCCTGGATTTATCAATCCCAGGACGGCAACCAGGCCGAAGCCGAACGGAAAACCTTGGCCGAACTTCCCCGCGAAGAGAAATACCTCCGCATCATGGACTGGCAGGAACACGAGGGATGGAACGAATGAGGCATCGGGTCATCGGGCCATCTGATCATCGGGTCATCGGCTCATCGGATCATTGAATCATGGGATCATTCGAAATTGGCGATGGGTGATGGGTGGTAGAAACAGCCTGTAGCCTCCCATGCTTCTTGTTTTTTCTTGACATTACTAGCGTAGGATGATAAACTTACGGCGTGTCGATGCCGCGTTCCCTCATGTCCGCGCCCCAGCGATGTGCCACGGCCATCCTGGCCATGCCCGAGCACGGGCGGGATGCCCGTGGCACATTTCCGTGCCGATCTCAAGGTCGGCGCTGCAATTTCCTTGGCGCCCTTGCCACGCTGCTCCCGTTAAGGGGGAGATTCCACTGTTCCCCAAATTGCGAGCGGGATGGATCTGAAGATGGAAAAGAAGCGCCAAAGCGTCGTGAGGGAGCCTTCAGGAGAACTTCTTGTCATTATAACTATTTGAAGATAAATATACTTAGTAAAGAACTGGGTGATAATTCATGCATCGAGCTAAAATTCAAGTATCTGGAAACAGAGGAGTTAGCCTGATGGCGTTTCTGGGAAGGGCATTGACACAAAAAGATGTTAAAAATGAAGAGTGCACTGGATGAGTTATTGAAAACAAAGGGGCGAAAAAAGTGCTCTGGATGAGTTGATGAAAACATGGAAGTTAACATGTTTTCGCGATGAGTTTATGAAAATAAAGGAGATATATGAGAAATCGGGTCATCGGCTCCTCGGGTCATCGAATCGTTGAAAAACCTGCGTGGTCTGTCGTCAGGGGCTTCATGCGTTCGATTTGCACGCATCCCTTGCAAGGGACGACTGACCGCTGACTACGGACAGCTTTTCAATGCCCCGATGCCCCGATGATCCGATCCCGCGACACAATGTCATTATAAGTCGGACTATCATTCCGTTTTACTCTGCCAAAATGTCTGATGTCTAACCTCCCCTCGCTCCTCGGAATCTGAATTGCCCACCTTCCTGCTTGCAGTCGATCTTTGCGTGTTTTGACCCGAACGAGAGAACAGGTGTCGGGTATCAGGTGTCAGGTGCCAGGGAGATCACCAAGACCCCCCAGGTCACCTTCGAGCTGAAATCAACGCGTTTGGATCGACCTGACACCTGATACCTGACACCTGGCACCTAAAATCATGAGCATCAACATTGGCTTGGACATCGGCGCGGTCAGTTTGAAGCTGGCGGCCATTGGCGGACCGGACGACGGGCCGCGCTTCCGCACCCTCACGGAGAAGTCCGAGACCTTTTATGCGGCCTCCTTCCCGGACTCGAGTCCCTTTGCGGGCCGTGCGCTGGTGCTCTCGCGTTACCGGCGGCTGCAAGGCAGTCCCATCCAATCCACCTTCGACATGCTGAAGGAGCTTTACGACTTCCTGCCGGAAGAGGACGTGGAAGGCATCCGCGTCACGGGTTCGGGAAGCCAGTTGATTGCCAAGGTTCTGGGCATCTACTTTGAGAACGAGTTCCGCGCCATTGCCAAAGGGATGCGCATGTTCTATCCGCAAGTGCGCACGGTCTTTGAAATGGGAGGCGAGGCGTCCAAGTACCTGCGTCTTGACCCCAACGTGACCGGCAAGCATCTGGGCATTGTGGATTACCAGACCAGCGGTGAATGCGCGGCGGGCACGGGTTCGTTTATCGACCAGCAGGCCACCCGGCTGCTCTACTCGATTGAGCAGGTGGGGCCGGCGGCGTGCGGAGCCAGTTGCGCGGCGCGCATTGCCGGCCGCTGCTCCGTGTTCGCCAAGACCGACATGATCCACGCGCAGCAGAAGGGCTATACGACGGAGCAGATTCTGCGCGGGCTTTGCGATGCCGTGGCGCGCAATTACAAATCCAGCCTGGTGAAGGGGCGCGCCGTGGTTCCTCCGGTGGCCTTCATTGGCGGCGTTGCCATGAACCAGGGGGTGCGCAACGCCCTGCGCGAGGCCTTCAAGCTGAAGGACGCCGACCTCCTTATCCCTGAACACTACGCGTGGCTGGGAGCGGTGGGCGCGGCGATGCTGGAATCGGAGGAATTCCGCAAGCGGTCGTTCAAACGCATTCACCAGTTGCGCCAGCACGAGGCGGCGCGAAGCAATTTCGCCTGCACCGACCCGCTGTCCATGAAGAATGTGCTGTTGCTGCGTGACCGCAGCGAAAAGGTGCAAGGTGTCAGGGATTCAGGGGCTGGGACCGTGTCGTCGCATTCCGGGTCTCAGGTCTCGGTTCAGCACGGTCAAGAGGAGCGATTGTCGGATGCGGAGAGCCAGTCGTCGGAAAGAAGCGGTGAAGCTTACCCCTTGGCTAGTCCCCAGCCCCCAGCCCCCAGCCCCCAGCCCCTGGTTGAATCCTACCTGGGCATCGACATCGGCTCAGTTTCCACCAACCTCGTGGTGATCGACGCGGAGGGAAATCTCCTGAAGGAGATTTACCTGCGCACCCAGGGGCGGCCGATTGAAGTGGTCGACCGCGGCCTGAAGGAAATTGAAGCGGAGCTGGGCGCCTCGCTGGACATTCGCGGTGTGGGCACCACTGGTTCCGGCCGCGAACTGATTGGCGAACTGGTGGGCGCGGACACCGTGAACGATGAAATCACCGCGCACAAGACCGGCTCCATGCACGTCTGCAATCAGATGGGGATGGAACCGGTGGATACGATCTTCGAAATTGGCGGGCAGGATTCCAAGTTCATCCGCATTAACAAGGGCGTGGTGGTGGACTTCACCATGAACGAGGCTTGCGCCGCGGGCACGGGTTCCTTCCTGGAAGAGCAGGCGGAGAAACTGGGAATCTCCATCAAGGAGGAATTCGCGCGGCTGGCGCTTGCCTCCACCAACCCGGCGCGCCTCGGCGAGCGCTGCACGGTATTCATGGAACGGGATGTTACCGGGCTGATGCACAAGGGCGCGCAAGTGGGCGACCTGGCGGCGGGCCTGGCATACTCCGTGGCGCTCAACTACCTGAACCGGGTGGTGCGCGGGCGCAAGATCGGCAAGGTCATCTTCTTTCAGGGGGGGACGGCTTACAACGACGCCGTGGCGGCAGCCTTTTCGGAGATTCTGGGCAAGCGCATCATCGTGCCGCCCCACAACGGCGTGATCGGGGCGATCGGCATGGCGCTCATCGCCCGCGAGCGCATGAAAGACTCGGGAAAGGTCAGCCGTTTTCGCGGTTACGACCTCGGCCGGGTGAACTTCACCACGCGCGAGTTCGTTTGCCAGGCCTGCTCGAATTATTGCGACATGAAGGAATTCAACATCGAGGGGCAGCGCACCTACTGGGGCGACAAGTGTTCGGACAAGTTCCGCAAGCGGGCGCGCACGGACCGCCAGCCGGTGATCGAAGATCTGATTGATTGGCGCGAGAAGTTGCTGGAAGAAGCCCTGCTCCCCACGCGGGGCGGCCGATGGAGGGTAGGGATTCCGCGCACCATGTTCTACTATGACCAATTCCCCTTCTGGTGCGCCTATTTCCAGGAACTGGGTTTTGACGTGGTGGTGTCTTCTCCCACCGACCGCAAGATTTCCATGGCGGGCGAGGAGCTGGCCATCGCCCAGCCCTGCTTCCCGGTGAAGGTCGCGCACGGGCACGTGCAGGACCTGCTGGAGAAATGCGTCGATTACGTTCTGCTTCCCAATACCGTGAACGTGGAAGGGCCGGATGACGGGCTGGAATCCCACCTGTGCCCATGGAACCAGACGCTGCCCTTTGTGGTTCGGGCCGTGCCGCAACTGGAACTCGCGCACCCCAAGTTTCTTTCCCCTACCGTACACTTCCGTTTCGGCCCCAAGCATGTTGAAAAGGAGCTGGCGGAATTCGCCAAGGGCCTCGGAATCAAGCCCCGCGTGAACGCCCAGGCGGTGATGGCCGGGTATGCCGCACAAAGCACGTTTGCCGACGCGCTCCAGGAGGCGGGCAGGGAGGCGTTGGCGCGATTGGTAGAGACCGGCGAGCCCGCCCTGGTGCTGGTGGGACGGCCCTACAATATCTTCGACCGCGGCGTGAATTGCGACATTCCCCGCAAGCTCCGCACCCTTTACGGCATCAATGTGCTGCCCATGGAAGTTCTGCCGCTCGACGGCGAGGACATTACCGAGGTCAATCCCAACATGTACTGGAACTCGGGGCGGCGCATCCTGGCGGCGGCGCGCATTGTGAGCCGGCACCCCAACCTGCACCTGGTTTATATTTCCAACTTCAAGTGCGGTCCCGACTCCTACATCAAATCGTTTGTGGACGAAGCCGCCGGCAAGCCCTCGCTGGTGTTGCAATTCGACGGGCATGGCAACGATGCCGGTTTCATTACGCGTTGCGAAGCATATCTTGACAGCAAAGGATTCCTGCGATGTCCCTCATCCCCCATCGCCACCGCCGCCGCAAAATAGGCCTCGGTCATCCCCTGAGCGGCAAGGTGGTCTACATCCCCACCATGGGTGAGGGCAGCCCGGAGGCCTTTTCAGCGGCGTTCCGCTGGCTGGGCGTGAAGGCCAGGCCCACCCCGCCCTCCGACGTGCGCACCCGCGAACTGGGCGGCAAGTACACCACCGGCGATGAGTGCTATCCCGCCAAAGTCACCGTGGGGGATTTCCTGCGCGTCATCGAGCAGCCGGGATTCGACCCGCAGCGCGCGGCCTTCTTCATGCCCACGGCGGAGGGCCCATGCCGCTTTGGGCAGTACGCGCCCTTCCTGCGCAAGATCCTGCGCGAGGCGGGATGGGAAAACGTGCAGGTGCTCTCCCCCAGCAGCCGCAATGGTTACGCGGACCTGGGCGACGCTGCCAATCCGTTCATGCGCACGGCGTGGCGGGCGCTGGTGGCGGCGGACACCATTCACCGCGCGCTGCTCAAGACCCGCCCCTATGAAACCGCCCCGGGGGCCGCTGACCGCGCCTTCACGGAGTCGCTGGCCGACCTGGTGGCCACCATCGAGAAGAGCTGCGCCGATACGGCCTGCCAACTGCGGTCGATGGTGGAATCGATGACCCGCGCCCGTGAGCGCTTCCGGCGCGTCCCGGCGCTTTACGACCGCGAGATTCCACTGATTGGCGTGGTGGGGGAAATTTTCTGCCGCCTCAACACTTTTTCCAATGAGGACCTGATCCGCAAACTGGAAAGCTACGGCGCGGAAGCGTGTTTAAGCCACATCAGCGAATGGGTGGATTACACTAACAACGAGCAGAAGCGCAAGCTGCACCTGACCGGTCAAAACATCTCCCTGGCCATGGGCAAGGCCTACCTGCGCTCTCACATTCAGCACGCCGATGAGCACGCGCTGATCGCGCCCTTTGCGGAGGAGTTTGTGGGCTATGAAGAGCCGCCCATCGAGGAGGTTCTGGAACTTGCCTGGCCCTACCTGCCCTCGGGCGGGGCGCTGGGGGAGATGGTGTTGAGCGTGGGCAAAGCCGCCTACCTGGCCCGGCACGGGGCCGACGGCATTATCGACATCAGCCCCTTCACCTGCATGAACGGCATCGTCACCGAGGCCGTCTACCCGAAGCTTTCCAAGGCTTATGGGGGAATTCCCATCCGCAATTTCTACTTCGACGGCACGCAGGCCGACCTTGACCGCGACCTGGGCATTTACATGGAACTGGCCCGCTCCTACCGCGAAAAGAAGCCCTACCAGCGCCGCTTTCCCGCCTACTTTGCCCAGGCGGGGGCGTAGGCGTTCCTCGCGGCCGCCGCCGCAGGGCAAGTATATCCCAATAAGTTATCATACCATCTGTAATTACCTCGTGCTGGTCCGCAAACCATGGCATAATAGGCCCACCCGGCGCACCGGCGAGGGAGCGACGATGGACTCACAACCTGACAATTTCCAGCGGAAGACATTCGGCCGTACCGGCGAGAAGGTCGGGCGGCTGGGGATTAGCTCCAGTTATGGAATCTCGGGCGAAGCCCTGGAGCGGGCTTTCGAACAAGGAGTGAATTATATCTATTGGGGAAGCCGGCGGCGTGCTTCCTTTGGCGAGGGGCTAAAGCGCCTGAAGCCAAAGCGCGACAAATTCCTGCTGGTGATTCAATCGTACGCGCGGATCGCCGGCATGCTGCCCTGGAGCCTGGAGCGCGCTCTGAAGACTTTGGGCTATTACCATGCGGACGTGCTGCTGCTCGGGTTGTGGAACAAGCCGGTGCCGCGGAAAATCATGGATGCCGCCCGGGAGCTGAAGCGGCGAGGCTTGACGCGATTTCTGGCGATCTCCACGCATCATCGGACGCTGGTCCCCAAATTTGCCATCGACGACGACATCGACATCGTTCACTTCCGCTACAATGCCGTGCACCCGGGGGCGGAAAGGGATATCTTCCCGCTCCTGCTCTCCAAGCGCCCGGGAACGGTATCGTACACCGCCACCAACTGGGGGCAGCTCATCGGCAAACCGCGATGGCCGCCTCTGATAACGGGGGCGTTTCCGATTCCCAAAGGCGAACCCACCCCGACCGCGGCTGATTGCTACCGCTTCGTCTTGAGCCGCCCGGAGGTGGATGTGTGCATGACCGGCCCCGCCAATGCCGCCCAAATGGATGAAGCGCTGGAAGCCCTGCGACGCGGGCCCATGACGGAAGAGGAGTTGGCCTGGATGCGGCGCGTGGGCCGGGCAGTTCTGGGGAAATAGGCCGCGGGGGATGGCGGAACGCGCCGCTGGGGGAGGTTGGGGTCTTAGTCTCAGTGGGCGATGGAAATCTCTTCCACGAGTTCCTTGCGGATTGATGCCGCAAACGCGTCCACCTCGGCCAGTGGCTGCATGGCGATGCCGGCGTCCTTCAAGATTCGGTGGGAGTGGCCCGCTTTCTTATCCCCCTGCGCCGGCCATGCTTCAATGACGGCGGTGAGTTCGGCGGGGCGTTTCTCACGGACGTAACCCAGAGTCAGCGCCAGGACGCTCGAAAGTTCATGATCGCGGTGCAGAGAAAGGGCGTGGATCAATTTCAAGTGCCCGTTGGGTTTGCCGGCGGTCATCCGCGGCCGGTATCCAAAGTCGAAATGGAACGGATCGCCGGAGTGCGTCAAGGGTTCGGCGGGCACGCGTTTTTCAAAGCGTGGGTCGCTGAAAACCTGGGCGTGGCGGAGCGCCTCCACCAGGCGCTGCTTGATGCGCATGCGGGTGTGGGCGCCGGGAGAATCCGCCTGGCTCTCGCCCACCAGCCTCTCGAAGAGTTGCTGCAATTGCGCCTGGGGCTCGGGGGCCAGGACCGGACGCTCCGGCGCGAGTTGGATGAGGTGGGAAAGCGATTGCTGCATCTCCTCGAGAAAGCCTTGCAGGTCGTCTTCATGCTCCTGGATTTGCTGTTCGAAATAGCCCTGTAAGGCTCTGAGGAACTCCAGGTCAGCCCGCGGATGGAAGCGCTTAACGCGCCGCAGGTCGCGGGTGATCCGGCAATCGAGAAATTGCTCCTCAGGGCTGTGCAACAGGAGGCCGATGTTCAGAAACTCCTCCCGCTCGGCGTGGGGAACATAACGCACCAGGTAGTATGCGCAGGATTTCATGCTGCTTTCATCGGCCATGAGTGTCACCGGATTTTAGATTTTGGATTTGCGATTTTGGATTAAGGGACGCAAATGGGCAGGCTTCTCCCTTAATCCAAAATCCAAAATCTAAAATCCAAAATTCAGCCCCCCTCACCCCCAATTGGGGAATGGATCCAGCGACGAATTCTTGGCATCAATGATGGCCTGGCGCAAGGTGCGCCGGCGTGCGCATAGAACCTCCATCAACCGGTCCAGTTGGCCGGGGTCGGGTTCGCACCACATCGTGGGAATTCCCTGCGTGCACTGCTGCATTTCACCCGTAGTAAGGTTTTCAATGCGGGAAAGGTAAGGCTCAAACGATTTCAGACCCATAACCTTTTCGTAAACCAGGCGGCGGGGGTAGATACCGCGAATGGGGCTGTCGGGAAAAGTCCAATCCCCGTCGTTGAAGCAGAAACCCTGGTCAATCATGGCCACCGAATAAGCCGAGCCCGCGTCGCCGGCCGGGCGGTGGAAAATCACCTGGCGGCCGTCACAGTTGCACGTCCACTTGTCGAAGACAAAGGCTCCCAGAAAAGCGGAGGGTAAGTTCTTAACGCGCCGCAGCAGGCGGTCAGGGAGAAAATCCACCACCAGGGTTTCGCCGGGGATGCCGGGGAAGCGCGAACCGAACTGCACGCCCGGCCGGATTGGTTCGCGGCGTTCACCCACTTCGAATGCCAGTTGGGGATTGCTGCCTATCAAGGTGGGGGAGACTTCCACAAATGCCGGGGCGGCGGTGGGCAGCCCAATCAGGCGGGCCAGGCGCGAGGCCAGCATCTCATTGGCAAGCACCCGCGCATGCTGGGGGTTATTCTGAAATTTTACGACGTAGCTGGCGTCATCTTCGCAGGTCACCAGCCACGGCTGCGACGCGCCGCGCATCCGGCGGACAAACTCCCGGGCACGAACCCAGGGCGTCGGAGCGCCAGCTTCCGGATTCGCCGCCGGCAAGTCCAGCCGCGCCCCATCGGCTGTGTGGTCCAAACGAGTCGGCCCAGGGGGAGACATGCCCCCCAATGCACCCAACCTTCGCACACGCGCCCCATCACGGATGAGGCACTGCTCACCCGCTGACCCTGCTTACGCGGCCGCGGTGGCATTCCCCCGGGGCCTGCGCAGAATTTTCCGCCTAACGCCGCCTTGCCTTCTTTGCGGTCTTCTTCGCCTTCTTGGGTTTCGCCGCCGGTTTTTTGGCTTTGACCGCTTTCTTGGCGGCTTTCTTAACCACTTTCTTGGCCACTTTCTTCGCGGCTTTCTTGGGCGGCTTTGCCTTGGGTGGGGCTTTCTTGGGCGGCTTTTTCACTGCCGGGGCGGCGGGCACAGGCTCGGGCTCCGGAGCTGCGGTTACCGTTTCCTCCACCTCGTAGGCGACCTCTTCTTCAATCTCCTCGCCCTCTTCCCCTAAACCCTCTTCCGTTTCTTCCTTGTAATCGGAGGAGAGTTCATCCCCGAAATCTTCCAGCTCATCCCCGTGTTCATTTTCGTCATCGAAGGCCATGCAACCCTCCTCCTATCGTGGTGTTCTCAGTCATGCGGATTCGCCACCTTTTGCCGCGGCTTCCCAGGGAGCCGCAAAAACTGGCAGTGGGGCAGATTTATACCACCCGAATCATCCTGTCAAGGGCAATTGAGGAAGATTCGACAAATTCCGCCCCGAGGGCTTGGCGACCAAATTTTCCCTACTGTGAGCGAATAAACACCAAGACACCAAGGCACCGAGAAATCATTGCTAGGTTCTCTTGGCGCCTAGGTGATTTGAGTTGCAATTTCTAACGTGCGGCACGCCGTCCCAGCAGGCCGGTGGGGGTGGCAGTTTCTCGATACGAAAACTTTTTCTCGACTGCTTGGAACGGCTTTCCATCCACTTCCACATAGGGGTAAATGAAGTAGTTCAGAGGGCCGCCATCCTGTTTAGGATTGAGCGTCAAGTCGCGGCCTGCCGAGAACTGCACACGATTGGCGTCCAGGGAGCCAAAGAAGTAGTCATGCTTCCTGGGATCTTTCCATGCCTCGGAAATATCCACGGGCACCCATCCCCGTCCGCTCACGTAAAATTCCGCCCAGCAGTGATAGCCGAGGATAGTCCCTTCCGTTCCGGCCGGCACGGGGAAGCCTATTTCGAAACGCGCGGGGATTCCCTCCGCCCGGGCCAGCGAGATGAACAGCGAGTGGAAGTCGGTGCAGTTGCCGTGCCTCGCGTCGCAGACCCAGAGCGAGTCGCCGCGTCCCCATCCTGTCCCCGATTTGTCGTAGCGCACGGTTTGGAAGACATAGTCATAAAGCGCGTGCGCCTTTTCCACCGTGCCTTGCTTCCCACGCGTAGTCTCATCCGCCAACTCTTTGATTTTTCCATCGATCGGGACGAGGCGGTCAGGCGCAAGGTATCGCGCCAGATTCTTCGGAGCTGCCACAGACCCAGGGTTCGCCTTCTCCAGCGTTTCACAATCTCCCTGGGAGTATTCCCTGCGTGTCACTTCATACTCCACCGTGAATTGGGCGGGGCCGGGTTGGGGGTGCAGGATTTCTCCGTAAAGCATGCGGTTGCCGTATGGCGCTTCATGGGTTTCCCGGAGATGAACCGGCCCATCCACCTTTTTCAGAATCACGGTCTGATTCGCATCCGTGACGGCGCGCGGAATCCACATGCGCACGCGCCGGGCGCCGGCCGGGATGTTCCTTAAGATGACCTGGTAAGTGAATACAAAGTTTCGCGAGGGTGGTGAGAACTTACCCGGCGCCCGGGCCACCACGGGCAGGGCCATCAGGGCAATGAAATACAGGAGCCCAAACGGATGCTTCGTCTTCATCATTTTCCTCCGAGTCAGATTTGCTATGAGGGAAGTGCGGCCAATCGGCACGCGATCGGAGGTGTCACGCTCAAGTGAAGCCACTGCGGAAGGCGGTGAAGTCGAAACTGAGTCTTTTCATTTCTCGGCCCTGTGCCCGGTATAGATAATGCAATTGTTCTCGTAAAACCTCTGCCGTGTCAAGGCCGCACCGCAAATCCGCCGGAAGCGCGTTGGTTCGATGCAGGGGCGTTTTTTTTCGACCTGATTGGGGAATACCCAAAATTAGGGGTTTCGTAGGAAAGCAAGCTGGATAACCCAAACAATGCCGTATATACCCGGCTTTTCCCGGGCCGGGGTGGGCGTCAAAATGTCGCTTTTCGGGCCTCACGGCCAATTCTTTGCCCCCGGCAACCCCTTCCGCTCGGGGGGACAGTGGGCAGCTCCTGCCGGGAATTTCCTGCCCCCACAGGCGAGTGAAATCGGACAAAAAGGGCTCAACCCTCACTTCACATTCCTGAAATCCGGCTGTAACGAAACGCATGTCCAATTGTGACCACTGTCAATATTTCTACGATGGAGGACAATTGTGACTCAATTAATTCGTTCCACTGTTGCAAGTGTAATCATTTCTGTTGCGTTTCTAAGCAGCGCAGCGTTGGCACAAACCGACAAAGGCGTGATTTCCGGTCAAGTGACCGACCCAACCGGCGCGGTGCTTCAGGGCGCGCAGGTGGCCGTGCCGGGAATTACCGTAGCTTCGGGCCCCCTGGGGGGATTCCGCATCCTGGATCTGGCTCCTGGCGACTATCATCTCGTCGTCACGTACGTCGGCTTTAAACCCTTTGAAATCACCGTCACCCTGAAGGCAGGTGAAGACCACCACGTGGATGCCAAGATGGAGGTCGCTCCCGCCAACCAGTCGATCACCGTCTCCGATGAAGTTCCGAAGGGCGAGGCGGCGTCGATAAATCTCACTCGCGCCGCTGACAATATCCTTCAGGTCCTCCCGGCGGAGGTCATTACGTCCCTGCCCAATGCGAATGTGGCCGACGCGCTTGGCCGTATGTCCGACATCGCGCTGATCCGCATCGAAGGCGAGGGCGTCTACGTCCAGGTGCGCGGTACGGAGCCGCGACTCACCAACGTTATGATCGACGGGATAACGGTTCCTTCTCCTGAGCCGAGTGTCAATCAGATCCGGCTCGACGTGGTTCCGTCGGATCTGGTGGAAGCCGTGGAAGTCAACAAGACGCTGGCCCCCAACATCGATGGCGATGGCATTGGCGGGTCGGTCAATCTGAGGACCAAGACGGCGGGCGAGTTTCCCACCATCGATCTTTTCGGCCTGGGCGGTTACGATCCCATCATGGGCGGCCGCGCCAACAACCAGTTCGGACTGGCGGTGGGGCATCGCTTTCTTCAGAACAAGAAACTCGGCATCCTTTTCGGGGCCACGGAGGACTATAACGGGCGCGGCATCGACAATGAGCAGCCAGCCATCGACCCCAACTCCACCTTCAGCGCACCCTACTACGACAACAGCACCATTCGCGAATACCGCTATTACCGCACCCGCTGGGGATACACGGGCAATGTCGATTACAAGTTCAGCGAAGGTTCCAACATTTACATCCGGGGTTTATACAGCAACCTCAAGGACTATGGCGACAAGTGGTATTACGAGCCGCAAGACTCGGGCAATCCCAAGTTCTACACTTCCAGCAAGCGCCCCGACGCCTCCATCGGCAGTCTGGCCGCCGGCGGCCGCAATCAGATAGGGCCAGGTCTGTTCAACTGGGAAGTTTCCGCCGCGCGCTCCTACGAACTGGATTCCGCCGGAAACCCCAAGGCCACCTTCAAATGGATCGGCGCGAGCCTGAGTTGCGGCTTCCTTCCCTCCAGTGTGGTAACCAATCCCAACTATCCGCAATTTGGCAGCGGATGCGATGCCGCCGGGTCCCCGCTGCTGGATGCCAGCAACTATGGCTTAAATGAAGTTGTGACCTCGACGGGTTTGAGCGCGCAGGTGAATTTGAGCGGCGCCGCTTCCTACCTGCTCAATTACCACTTGGGGGGGCACTACGCCGTGCTGGAATTCGGCGGCAAGATTCGCAACGGCCATAAATTTCAAGACGCCACTGAATCGCAATACGACGGGTGGAAGGCCAAAGCTTATCCCATGACCATGTTCCTGAGCAATTTCAGCAGCAACAACTACATGGATGACCACTACTTCGGCGGCCATTACGGGCAGGTCTCCAATTTCGAGACCATCTCAAGCTATACCCTGGCGAACCTGTCGAGTTATCTGGATGGCTACGCCACGGCCTCCGACGGCGCCCCCAACCAGTTTGATATCCTCGAGCGCATTTCCGCCGCCTACATCATGAACACCATGGATTTCGGCAAATTCCACGTCGTCGCCGGAATCCGCTTCGAAGCCACCCAGATGAACACGAGCGGCTATTACGTCACCCTGTATGGGCCGGGAGACCCGCATTGCATCGACCCCACCGGCTGCGGCGTTCCCGTGCCGGAGCAGACGAATCCGTCTTACGTGGACCCGCTCCCCAGTGTTTCGGTCCGCTATGCCCTGGACGGCAATTCCGGCTTGCGCTTTGTTTATGGCCGGGGCGTCTCGCGTCCCGACTCCTACCAACTGGTGCCTTATGTTACCGAAGACGACTCCACCAATCCCGCGACCATTGCCGAGGGCAACACCACCCTGCGACCCGAACATGCCAACAACTTCGACCTGCTTTACGAACGGTACCTGAAGTCGGTGGGGCTCATTCAGGCCGGGTTCTTCTACAAGGATATCGATGACACACTGATCACCGCTTCCTACACGGCCACCAGCGGCCAATACGCGGGCGATCTCATCTCGCAGTGGCTCAACGTCAGCCACGCGCAACTCTACGGTTTCGAGGCCTCGTACGAGCAGCGGCTGACCTCGCTTCCCGGCAAACTCGCCGGCATGGGAATCATGGCGAATTTCGCCTGGACGAATTCCAGTGTCAACCACCTTCCCGGACGGCCGGATAGCCCCGCCCTGCAAAACCAGGTGCCCGTCGTCTGGAACATCAGCCCTGACTACAGCCGCGGCCGCCTCAATACCCGCCTCGGCCTGTCTTATACTAATTAGCCTTCATCGGAATACTAATGATCCAATCGAATCCGGCGACTCGGGCCACTCGTTGCGGGTCATTTTCAAGACTCGCCAGCGCTTCAACCAAACGATCCTCCACCGCCCGCAGGCTGTCGAAGACAAGGTTGGGGAACCACTTTTCCCGGATATCCTCCCAGACATGCTCCACCGGGTTGAGCTGCGGACTGTAGGGCGGCAAGGGGAGCAACCGCATATTCTCCGGGATCTGCAAATCCTTGGCGCGGTGCCACCCCGCACCGTCCAGCACCATCAGGATGAATTCCTGGGGGTGACGCCGGGCGACTTCGGCCAGGAACAAGGACATCGTCAGGGCATTCACCTCGGGTAGGACCAAGGTATCGAGCGTACCGTCATGCGGGCTGACGGCGGCGAAAACATAGGTGTACTCGCGCACGATGCGGGCGCAGACCTGGGGACGCACGCCGCGCGGCGCCCAGCAGCGCCGGGGATCATTGATGCGTCCAAACCGCGCCTCATCCTGGAACATCAAGCGCAGGGATCGCCCGGCGAGGCGATGCTCCTCAACGGTCGCGGGGAGTTTTTTTAAAAGTCTGTTGGCGGGCGAGGTCGGCCTGGGGATGGCGAGGCCGCGGAGCTAACTTGCGCCAGCCGTGCCGGGCCAGCATGCGGTAAACCGTCGATTTCGGCACGGCATGGCCCACCGCCTGTTCATAGGCCTGTTGCACCCGGCTCACCTCCAACAACCCACCGCGTTCGGCGCGCTGCAGAAATCCTGCCAACAGTTGGGCCTCTTCCGCCACAGGCAGGTTCTGGTGGCGTCGCCCTCCGCGCCCCCGGCGCTGCCAGAGCGCTTCGCCTTGCCGCCAGTATTGGGCCTGCAGACGCCGCACCGAGGTCGGTCGCCATCCCAGGGCTTGGGCAACTTGATTGGCGTTTAACCCCAACGCCGCTCGCAGCCACAAACACTGCACCCGCTGAAATTCGGCCTTGTTGCGCGCTTCCTTCAACCCCTGTTGTAACCGCTCGAGCGTTCCTTCTGGAAAAGGTCGAGGTGGTCGCATTTCTCCCTCCGCGTAAAAATAATCGGAAGGAGTTTATATTAGTATCTTTATGAATGCAACTTTGTATTATAACAGCGCGAACATTTACAATTACATGTATCAAAGCGACTCGGATCCGGTGAACCTCGGTCCGCGCGGCCCCAACGGCGATATTTACACCCTGGCGCATTTGCAAGTTGACGCCCAGGCAAGCGTCAAACTGGGTCACGGGATTGAGGTCATGGCGTATGGGTTGAATCTCACCAACGAAGTCTTCGGCTACTACCAGGGCAGCCCCATCTTCGTCAATCAGCAGGAGTGGTACAAACCGACGTTTGCTTTCGGCGCGCGCTATAGTTTCAACCATGAAAAGTAGCGGTGGGTTAGAGTCAGGGCGGCGTTACCCCACTGATTGTTGCAGAATTGAGCGACAAAGACCCCCTCACCCCCGCCCCTCTCCCCCAGGGGGGCGAGGGGAGAGTTTAATTCCCACCCTCGCCCCCTTGGGAGTGTGTGTGGCAACTTGCGAACGGGGCAGACAATTTTGAGTTTATGACTGAGCATAAGTTTTCAATTTCGTTGGGAAGGCGAGGAGAGGGTGCAACCCTCCTCGCGGTTGGCTTCCGCTCAGCGCCGGGCGACGGTGCGCCACATGCGGGTGAGGTTAAAGGCGGTGCAGTACAGGGCCACTTCCGTTCCCGCCTTGCTCAGTCCGCGCAGCCGCAGGTGGCGCATGCCGCGTTGCTCTTTCAGCACTCCGAACACCGGCTCGACCAACGCCTGCCGCCGCCGGTAGCGAGCCTGTCCGGCCGGACTGCGCAGCTTGGCGCGCATGCGGCGGTGGACGGGAGAAGCGGCTTCCGTCTTGAGCGGGCCACGTCGCTGTTGCAGTTCTCCGCTCAGATGCGCATCGGGCAGATACCCTTCGATGCCCCGCCGTTCCAACTGCTTCAGGTTCTGCACCGAAAAGAAAGCACTATCCGCGCTCGCTTCCGCAGGCCTTTCCCCGCACGTCGCCTCCACCTGCCGGACCATGGGCAACAGCGAGTCACTGTCGCTGACCGCCTGCGTCGTCCGCTGCCCGACGATCAGGTGATCGTCACTCACCGCCAGGTCCACCGTGTAACCCAGCACGAAACCGCCCGAGGTCTGGTGCAGGAAGCGGCTGTCGGGGTCGGTCACCGACAACTGCCGGGCGCCCATTTTCTTCAGCTTGCGCAATTTTTGCTGAGTGCTGGCGAGCTGCTCCTCCAACTGCTTCTCATAGTCGGACTTCACCTGCGTTCCCGGTTCTTCGTTGGGGTCCGCGGCATCACATTGCTGCTGCCAACGTCGAATCGCCCGCCGCGTCTGGGCCAGGCGCTGACGCAGCTCCGCCTGCGTCTCCGTGCGGCGGCGCGAGGCGTTGGCGCGTACCCGCGTCGAGTCAATGGCCACGTGCCCCAGCCGTCCCATCCGCAGTCCGCGCGCCACCTCCACCACCTGCAAGAACAGGTCGTTGATCGCCCGCCGATGCCGGGTGCGAAAGTCATTCAGCGTCCAGTGGTCGGGCCCCGCCCCGCCCGCCAGATAGCGGAAGGCCAAGTCCTCCTTGAGGCGCTGCTCCAGCCGGCGCGAACTGGTCACCTGCAGACAGTAGGCGTACAACCACACTTTGACCATCAGCGCCGGGGCATAGGGCCGTTGCCCTTCTTCACGGTATTGGGCGGCAAAGGCGCTCAAATCCAGACGTTCCACCACCTGGTGGATAAAAAAACACAGGTGGTCTTCCCCCAGCACATCCTTCACACGGGGCGGCAACAACCAGGCTTGATCGGGTTCGTAGGGCAGAAATTTCATATGCGGCCTCCTATAGCCGCATCATACTACAAACGTCAATGAATACCACTACAATATTATCTATGAGTATCCAATTACCCCATACCCGCCCCCGAGTTGTCACACAGACTCCTTGGGGGAGAGGGTGGACCGCCTCCGGCGCTTCCTCCAGCCGGGGCGGGCCGGGTGAGGGGGTTCATCCGTTACTGTATTCTGCAAATTCCGATTCACGCGTGTAATCTATGGGCGATATCGATGGGAGGCAAAAGTGAACCAAGCAGGCGAGGGTAGGCGGGCAAGAAGAACCGCGGACCTGAATGACAGGTCCGCCTTACGCGTGCTCCTCGCGGTGGTTTGGCTCGTGCTGGCGTGGGCGGTGGGTGCCGGTATGGCGCCCGCTGCCGCGCCGCCGCAGTTGCGCTACGTGGTCATTATCAGCCGCCACGGTGTGCGCTCGCCCACCTGGACCTCCGACCGCCTCAATCAATACTCGGCCGAGCCCTGGCCGGACTTTGGGGTTCCTCCCGGCTACCTTACCCCGCATGGCCGGGTCCTGATGCAGTTGATGGGGACCTACTACCGCGAGTGGCTCACCAGCGGACATCTCCTGAGCCCGCAGGGATGCGAGGATGCGGGGCGAATCTACATTCATGCGGATACAGACCAGCGCACGCTGGAAACCGGCCGCGCTCTGGCCGAGACTTTGCTCCCCGGTTGCACGGTGGTTGTCCATTCGGCGCCGGAGGGCAGCCATGACCCGCTTTTCGGCGGTGCGGGCAAACCGGACCCGGATATGGCCGCCCAGGCTGTGCAGCAGCGGTTGGCAGGCAAGACAAAAGAGGTGCATCGAGCCGCGTTTATGGCGCTTCAGGAAGTGCTGACGGGCGGAACTGCGCCGCAGAAATTGCTCGAAATTCCCGATGAGATTACCGTTGCCGCCACGGGAAAAGGTGTTCAACTCAATGAGTCGTTGAGTGTGGCATCGACCCTTGGGGAGAATCTCCTGCTCGAATACACGGATGGAATGCAGGGCAAGGACCTGGGTTGGGGCCGCCTCGATGCGGACAACCTGCTGCGCATTCTCGAACTCCACGCGCTCGCTTCGGACTTGACCCGCCGCACGCCTTATCTTGCCCGCGCCAAGGGCTCGAACCTGCTGGAGCATGTTCTGTTGTCGATGCAGCAGGCGGAAACGGGGAAGGCAGTGCCGGGCGCGCTGGGCCCACCTGCGACCGCGGTATTGATCCTGGCGGGCCACGATACCAACCTGGCGAATCTCTCCGGCATGCTGGGCCTCACCTGGCATCTGCCGGGTTATCAGCCGGACGACACTCCGCCCGGAGGCGCGCTGATTTGTTCGCTGTGGCAGCAGCCGGGCACGGCAAAATACTTCGTGCGCGCTGAGTACCTCGCCCAGACGCTCGAGCAGATGCGCAGCTCGACTCCCGTCACTCTGGCCGCGCCGCCTGCCCGGGAAGATCTCGCCCTCCCGAGTTATGAACCGGTGAAGCCGAGTACCGGCTGCTCCTGGCAAGCGTTTGAGAAGTCCCTCCAGAAGGCCATCGACACGCGGTTTGTGGCAATGTAACCCGTGGGCCTTTTCCGGTTACCCCCCAGGGAGGGCATCCTCGGCGCCGCCGCGCAGGATCAGCGGATCGCTGTGCGCTGCCACGCGATGGTCCGGCGCAGGCCATCCTCGAAAGTGACAAGGGGCTCGTACCCAAGGATCGCGCGGGCCAGGGAGATGTCGGCGATCGAGTGCATAACGTCACCCGCCCGGGGCGGACCGCAGTCAGGTGTTACCTCAACGCCGAGGATTTGATTGAGAATGCGAATGGTCTGGTTCAGGGTGGAGTCTTGCCCGTGCCGATGTTGATCACCTTGCCGCAAGCTTCGGGCTGGAGGCAGGCGCGCAGGGTGGCATCGACGACATCCGCGACGTAAGTAAAATCGCGTGACTGCTCACCGTCGCCAAAAATCACGGGCCGCTCTCCGCTCAGGTAGGCGCGGATAAACTTGGAGAGAACGCCCGTGTAAGGTGAGTGGGGGTTCTGCCGGGGTCCAAAAATATTGAAGTAGCGGAGGGCCACAAATTCCACGCCGAACAACCGGTGGAAGATCTGACCGTAATATTCACCGGCCAGCTTGGTGAGCGCATAGGGCGAGCGGGGCTGCGGCATCTGCGTCTCGACCACCGGCAAGGTGGGACTGTCACCGTAAGCAGCCCCGGTGGCCGCCAGGATCAGGCGCTTGACATGGGCGTCGCGGGCAGCCAACAGAACCTGGAGCGTGCCCATCAGATTGACCTGCGTCGTCGCGACCGGGTCCTCGATGGAACCTGGCACGGAGGAGACCGCGGCAAGGTGTATGACGTGGTCGACCCCCTTCAGAACCCGCCCCAGCGCCTCGGGATCGCATATGTCGCCTTCGTGGAAGTCCACCTTGGCCATGACGGGGGAGAGATTTTCCTTGCTCCCGGTCGACAGGTTATCGAGTACCCGGACGGATTCGCCGCGCCGGACGATTTCTTCAACGAGGTGTGAGCCGATAAACCCTGCGCCACCGGTGACGAGATAAAGACCCAAAACCAACCTCCGGGCTGGTGAAATAAGCTGGAATAAAATTCAGGATTTTCCGCTTGGCCGATAACATACCTCTGATTGCCTCCCAACGCAATTGCCCGCATCGCGCCATCTAAAATGTAACCGTGGGAGGAATGGTCGCGCCACTGAGTGTATCCCGAGTTGGCGGGAAGGGCGAGGACGGTAACGGCAAGCTACAAGGCGGGGGAGTGTTTGCGGATAATTTACGGGCGCGATCAGCAAGGTGATCGGAAGGCCCGGCAAGCGATTCTGAATGAATTCTGTGCGGTTTTGACGGCGGTGGGGGAGGCAGCGGGATCCTCAAGGCCGTGCGGCAGCACGCCGTTGACGCCCTTCGTGGCAAGGTGCGATTCCGCCCTCGGCGCGCGCGGCGAGTCCTCCCCCATCATGGGCAGCCTCAGGGCTTTCCATGCTCAGAATGACGATTCACGCGCGTCTTTCCGGCCCCCCCCGCGGGTACGGCGAATTTAAAACCCGACCGCGCCAAGGGAGGACCCGGTTACGCTGCCTTGTTAGGAGCTGCCGCGGGGGTTTGCGTGCCCGCGTTGCGTAGCAGGCGATTGGTTTCCTGCTGCTCTTTGATGATTTTCTTGAGCAGGAACCCCATGTAAAAAAACCAAAGGACGCACATCAACCCCACGCCACTGGCACAAACGCCGAATGCACCTAGCATCATCTCAGCCTCCTCATCTTACCTTGGGGTCATCAACTCTCCAGGGTTTAATCTCTTCGGAGAGTAAATGATGGTTCAATACCACAGGGTAAGATATTTAGCAAGATAAATTCCACGGTGTGCCATCTCCAAGCCGCTGCGAACGTCCCCAATCCGGGGTAGAATGCTGGGAGCGAAAACCGGGCGGCACGAGTTTTGCAGGGACTCCCGGCGCGCTGACCGGCGGTTCGGATGCGCTGCCGCCTAGCGAGCGTTCAAAAATCCGGAAAAGGAGACACAACATGGCAGGGACTTTCAAAATCATTGAACTGGTGGGGACGTCGCCTGTGAGCTTTGCGGAGGCCGTGCGCGCCGCCGTCGAAGAAGCGGCCAAGAGCGTACGCAACATGTCGTGGTTTGAAGTGGTCGAGCAACGCGGGCGGATCGATGCGGGCAAGGCGGCGGAATTTCAGGTGACCCTCAAAGTCGGATTCAAACTGGAGAGATAGGAGAGCGAATGTCCTGTTGCGATCTTCTGGAAGACGCCATTGGGCGCGGGGCGTTCTATTTTGGCGCCAAGCATCGCATTGATGACGGGCGCATTGTCAACGACTTGAACACGGAGTATTTCATCCGGGCGGCGTCCGAGCGGGGATTCGATTATTGGGGGGTCAACTATTGCCCGTTCTGCGGCCGCGCGCTCTCCCTCGGGCTCTGGCAGGCGGAAAAGAAGAAGTAGCAGCGGGGGAAAGGCCGGGGGTGCCGCCACGACGTGCCATGGCCGTCCCGGCCATGCCCCTTCACGGGCGGGACGCCCGTGGCACGCTTCTGTGCCGACCTCAAGGTCGGCGCTTCGGCCGCGAATGCTTCCGGGCCGAACGCCGTTCGGCCCTGCGACGTGATCGGTTCATTTGATTTGACAATCACAACTCAGTTTTCTATCCTGAAACAGTTCGGCTCAGGTGCGCAGGACGCACGGCAAACCGCACAAGTTTCCGCCCTGGTTTTTCCGGAGCCACCTACAATCCCCAAAGGAAAATGCACATGCCTGGAATCATTAAAGAACGGCTCTTCACCCCCGGTCCCACTCCGCTGCTGATGGAAGCGCAGGCGCGCACTCTTTCGGCGGCCAATGTCCACCACCGCACGGAAGCGTTTCGCAAGATCATGACGGAGACGCTCGCCCTGCTGAAGTATTACTACGACACCCAGAATGATGTGCTGATATTCGCCAGTTCCGGCACCGGCGCCATGGAGGGCTCGGTGTCCAATCTGCTCTCGCCCGGCGAGCGCATGCTGGTGGGGACGGCCGGGAAATTCGGTGAGCGCTGGCTGGGACTGGCGCAGGCGTACGGCATTGAGGCGGTCAAGGTGGAGTCTCCCTACGGACAGCCCGTGAACATCGAGGCGATGAAGCAGCAGCTGGCGAGCGACGGGCCGTTCCGCGCCGTGTACATTCAAGCCACGGAAACCTCCACGGCGGTGATGAATGACGTGCGCGCGCTCGGCGAGGCGGTGAAGAACTATCCGCAGACGGCCCTGGTGGTGGACGCCATCACCGGGCTGGGGACTTCCGATCTGCGCATTGCGGAGTGGGGGCTCGACATCGTGATTGGCGGGTCGCAAAAGGCGGTGATGATTCCACCAGGCCTGGCTTTTGTGAGCGTCAGCGAGAAAGCCTGGGGCCTCATCGCCAAGTCCAAGCTGCCGCGCTTCTATTTTGACTTCGCCAAGGAGCGCAAGAACCAGGCGAAAGGGGAGACCGCCTACACGCCCGCCACCACTCTGGTCATCGGCTTGCACGCCGCGCTGGAATACATCAGGAAGCTGGGACGCGAAAACCTGATCGCCAATGCCGCGCTGCTGGCGGAAGCCTCGCGCGAAGCGGCCCAGGCGTTGGGGCTGAAGCTTTTTGCCGAATCGTCGCCCGCCAATGCCGCCACCGCAGTCTGCGCGCCGGCGGGCATGGATTCCGGCGCTATCGTCAAGGAATTGCGTACCCGCTTCGGAGCCATCATCGCCAACGGCCAGGGCAGCATGAAGGGGCAGATTTTCCGCCTGGCGCACCTGGGGTATTACGACATGGCGGATCTGTTTGCCGTTTTCGCCGCGCTGGAAATCGCGTTGGTGAATCTGGGACAGGACGTGGTACTCGGTTCCGGTGTGCGCGCCGCGCAGGAAGTCTATTTGCGCCACGCAGAATAAAAATCGTCCTTGGTCCTTGGTCAGTTGTCCGTTGCCTCACCCCTCGTCCTTCCGGCACACCTCCTCTGCGCAAGGAGTTGAGGAAACAGATGGCGAAATGCGTAGGCGATAGATAGAAATGCAGTGGGGGCGCAACCGGCCAATGGCCAAGGACGAAGGACCAAGGACAAAGGACCAAGGACAAACAATGAAAATTCTGGTTGCGGACAGCGTTTCAGAACGGGCCGTGGAGATCCTGCGCGAGCAGGAATCGTGGGACGTGGTTTTCCTGCCGAAGAAGGCGGGCGCGAGTGTGGCCGAAGAAATTTCCGACGCGGACGCCTTGATTGTGCGCAGCGCCACCAAGGTTACTGCGGCGTTGCTGGCCAAGGCGGAGCGCTTGCGGGTGATTGGCCGCGCCGGCACGGGCGTCGATAACGTGGATCTGGACTCCGCCACGCAGAAAGGCGTGGTGGTGATGAACACGCCGGGGGGCAACGCGGTGAGCGTGGCGGAGCACACCCTGGCGCTGCTGCTGGCGCTGGCCCGGCGCATCCCGCAGGCCGATGCCTTGATGAAGCAAGGCCGGTGGGAGAAGAAAAAGCTGGAAGGAATGGAATTGCGCGGCAAGACCTTGGGCTTGATCGGCCTCGGCCAGATCGGTTCGGACGTGGCGCGGCTGGCAAGAGCTTTCGAAATGGAGATCATCGCCTACGACCCTTACGTTTCCACCCTGCTGGCCGGTGAGTTGGAGGTCAGGCTGGCCTCGATCGAGGAGGTCCTGAAGTCGGCGGACTTCATCAGCCTGCACTGCTCGGCCACGCCCGAGACTCGCCATCTGATCAACGCCCGCACCCTTTCGCTCGCCCAGCCCGGCGTGCGCATCGTGAACTGCGCGCGCGGCGAGCTGATCAATGAAGCGGATCTGCTCGCGGCGCTGGAATCCGGGCAGGTGGCGGGCGCGGCGCTGGATGTTTTCGAGACCGAGCCGCCCAAGGAGTCGAAACTGGTGGCCCATCCGAGCGTGATTGCCACCCCCCATATTGCCGGCTCCACGGAAGAGGCGCAGGAAATTGTGGGCATCCGCATTGCCGAGCAAGTGCGGGACTTCCTGGTTTCCGGAGTGGCGCGCAGCGCCGTCAATCTTCCGGCGGTTTCTGTTGAGGAGTTCAAGAAGCTGGAGCCCTACATCCAGCTCGCGGAAAAACTGGGGGCGTTTCTGGCCCAGATCGCCGGGGAGAGAATCCGCCAGGTGCGCATCAGCTACGACGGGGGACTGGCGGAACTGAACACCCACCTGGTGAAGAACGCGGTGCTGAAGGGAATCCTCACGCCCGCCCTCTCCGACCAGGTGAACCTGATCAACGCCGGAGCCCTGGCGCAGAAGCGCGGTGTGGAGGTGGCCGAACTGCGCAGCGCGCGGCGCGCAACGTTTTCCAATTCGCTGGGCGTGGGCATCTACACCGAGGGTGAAGCCGCCACCGGGGTGGGCATGGTGGGGGTGCGGGGTACGCTGCGCATACTGGGGCTCAATGACATCGATATCGAAGCGCCGCTGCGGGGCATCATCATTTTCATCCGCAATCAGGATGTGCCCGGAGTCATCGGCCGGGTGGGCACCATTCTGGGCGACCGTAAAATCAATATCGCCACGTTCACTCTTGGCCGCAACACCCAGACCCAGCAGGCCATCGCGCTGGTTAATGTCGATGATCAGGTGCCGGACGAGGTGATGCAGGAAATTCGCACCATTCCCGCGGTGAAGACCGCGCGGGTGGTGGAAGTGTAGGGGTGGTCGTCGGTTGTCAGTTGTCGGTCATCGGTGAAGGGACCGCGGCAGCGCTTGCGACCGGCAGTCACTGATAATAAATGAGCAGTGCCTGATAACTGAAAACTGATGACTGACGACTGAGGGTACTGCATCAATCAACCGGAGCTGCACCCATGCGCGTCTGGGTTTTCAAAATCAATACCAAGCGCGGATGGGAGTTCGATGAGTACTTTCGCTCCCGCGCGCGTGGGGTATACGCGATGGGTGACGAAGGCTGGATTCGCAGCGCGTCCAGCCTGCGCTACCTGCGCGCCGAAGTGAAGCGCGGCGACCTCTTCCTATGCTATGAAGTTGACCGCAAGCGGGTGGTGGGCATGGCCCGCGCCGCTTCCGACGGCCGTGACGCCGGCCAGGGTTCGCTCATAGACTTCTGCCCGCCCCGCCAGGCCGTGCGCCTGGAAAATCCGCTGGCGCGCAAACCCGACCTTGACCATATTCTTGCCTTCAGCCCGCAACGCGGCCGGGGAACGGTGCAGAGAATCGATGCCGATGAGTTCCGCCGCCTGCGCGGCATTATGCTGGGAAAAAATCCCGCGCAGAGAGAAGCGTTGAAACGGCTGTTTAAGGAAGAGTAAACTGCTGTTCGTTGTCAGTAGTCAGTTGTCAGTCGTCAGTTTTCAGTCATCAGTAAGGGCACGGTTCTGCACACGAGGGATTTTGCCAGGGACAGACGACTAACCACTGATGGCGGACAACTGACGACTGACAACTGACCACTTCTATGACCGGCATCGCAAATTTCTTCAAGCTGGACGAGCACGGCACGACCTTCCAACGCGAAATCCTGGGCGGCATCACCACTTTCCTGGCGATGTCTTACATCATCTTCGTGCAGCCCGGCGTGCTGGCGGTGGCGGGAATGAACTTCCAGGCCGTGCTTACGGCCACGTGCCTTGCCGCGGCGCTGGCGACGGTGCTGATGGGGCTGGCGGCCAACTACCCGGTGGCGCTTGCCCCCGGCATGGGCGAGAACTTCTTCTTCGCTTACACGCTCTGCGCCGCCGTCTCCATGGGGGGATTCGGCCTCACCTGGCAGCAGGCGCTGGGGGCGGTGCTGCTGGCGGGAATTTTCTTCATCGCCATAACCCTCACCGGCCTGCGCGCCCGCATTGTGAACTCGATTCCTCATTCTTTAAAATGCAGCATCGCCGCGGGAATCGGCCTGTTCATCACTTTCATCGGACTCGAGTACGGCGGGCTGGTGGTGGCTTCTCCGGGCACGCTGGTGCACATGGGCGATCTGCGCCAGCCGGTGGTGCTGGCCACGGTTTCCGGCCTGCTGCTGATTGTAGTGTTGTTGAGCTTCCGCGTGCGCGGCGCCATCCTGATGGGGATTCTCGCGACCACCGCCCTCTGCGCCGGCATGGGCCTGGTGCATTACCATGGGGTGTTCAGCCTGCAACTTCACCTGGCCCCGACCTTCTGGAAATTCGATCTAGGCGGACTGCTCAAGGTGCCGCCGGCGCGCTTGGGGGCGGCGATTTTTGTGCTTTTTTACCTGGCGCTCTTTGACACGGTCGGAACCCTGGTGGGGGTGGGGCAGCAGGCGGGGTTGGTGCGCGACGGCAAGTTGCCGCGGGTGGATCGCGCCCTCTTTGCCGATGCGGTGGGGACGACGGTGGGCGCCGCTCTGGGAACTTCCACCATCACCTGCTACATTGAATCCGCAGCGGGAGTTTCCGACGGCGCGCGCACCGGCCTGGCCAGCGTGGTGACGGGAATATTGCTGGCCGCGTCGCTGTTTTTCAGCCCGCTGGCTTCCATGATTGGGGGTGGGGTGAAAGCGGGCGGCTCGGTTTTTTATCCCACGCTGGCCCCGGCGCTGATCGTGGTGGGTTCCATGATGCTCAGGCCTTTGCGCGAACTCCACTGGGATGACCCCACGGAATACCTTCCTGCCTTCCTGGTGCTGGTAGGGATTCCCCTGACCTTCAGTATTGCCGATGGGATTGCCTTCGGACTGATATCCTATTCGGTGGCCAAGCTGGCTACGGGCCGCTGGCGCGAGTGCCCTCCGCTCACCTACGTCTTTGCCGCCTTGTTCATCGTGCAATTCCTGATTCTCTAGGCGGGGGAGGGGGCTTCCGGCCATTGCCTCCGGCGGGCGGCGGAAATTCTACACGGCCGCTTGGGCCGCGATGTTGCGCGGGCCGCGCATCTCCTTCCAAAGATCAAGGTAAGGCTTGAGCTGCTGCATCATGGCGCGGAACTGCGGAAAGTTGAGGGACTGCGCTCCATCGCTCATGGCCTTTTCCGGGCAGGGATGCGTTTCCACGATCAAGCCGTCGGCGCCGATGGCCACGGCTGCGCGGCACAGGGCGGGCACCAGGCTTTGCCGGCCTGCCGCGTGGCTGGGGTCCACGATCACGGGCAGGTGGGTCAGCTCATTGAGCACCGGCACGGCGGAAATGTCGCAGGTGTTGCGCGTGGCGGTCTCAAAGGTTCGAATGCCGCGCTCGCACAGGATGACGTTGGGATTGCCGTGCGCGGTGACGTACTCCGCCGACATCAGCAATTCCTTGATGGTGGAGCTCATGCCGCGCTTCAGCAGCACCGGCCGCGGGCAGCGCCCCAACGCTTTGAGCAGCGCGAAATTCTGCATGTTGCGCGCGCCAACCTGCATGATGTCGGCATAATCGGAGATCATCGGCACGTCCTGTTCACTCATGACTTCGGTGACAATGGCGAGGCCGGTGGCGGCACGCGCTTTGGCAAGCAATTTCAGCCCTTCCTCCTCCATCCCCTGAAAGTCGTAGGGGGAAGTGCGGGGCTTGAAGGCGCCGCCGCGCAGGATCTTTCCGCCCACCGAGGCCACGAACTCGGCTGCTTCCATGATCTGCTTTTCGCTCTCCACCGAGCACGGTCCCGCCATGACCACGAATTGGTCGCCGCCGATGGAAACCCCGTTGATGGGGATCTGGGTGCGTTCCTGCTTGAATTCCTTGCTCACAAATTTGAAGGGTGAGGAGATGCGGACGGCGCTGGCGACGCCGGGAGCGACTTCAATCGCTTCCAGGCAATCGCTGACGTCGCCCACGCCAATGACGCCAATGACCACGCGCTCTTCTCCCTGGATGGAATGTACCTTGTAACCAAACTCCCGGATGCGCGCGCAAACATGATCGATCTGTTCCGGCGTCGCGTCCGGTTTCATGGAAATGATCATTGCTGCCTTCCTCCCCTTAAATGAAAAAGCCCACTCGCGGGGGAGTGGGCTGGCCTTTCGACGATGCCTCTTGGGTTCCGACCAACGCCACTCTACCGGCTGGGAGCGAAGCTCCAATACCAGTAACGAAAATACGTAAACGAGTTGGCGCGAGTCGTAACCATTGAAATCGCAGTATACCCCAACCTGTAAAGGGCTGCAAGGCTTGTGTGACAGCCTTCTGTGACAGGCGTGGTGTGGTCGGATGCGGGCGCGTCGGGGTGGAGTCGCCGTCGTCATCGGGGAAGGAGTTAGTGCATGCGGCGAGGCCAGGTAGGCTCCTGTCGCCACGGGGGGGGTTACATAAGGTTATTGACTTGCCAAGATTTAATAGCCTAAAAGGTAGTAGGGACTTAGTGCCCTCCCCGGCCCGCCATTGCCGATCAAATGTACGGGTATTGGGGCAGAGATGAGGTGGAAACACTGTCGTTTCAGGTTTGGGGACTTGAAATTGTTCTCCCCATCTCCCCCTGCGGGTCGCCGGACCAGATCGGGAAAAGGGGAAATGCCAATTATGAAAACGACATCCAGAAGTACCCAGAAAATGGCCCGTCAGGCATTTGGATTATTGCTGGAAATGCGTGAGCGCGAAGACGCGCATCAGCTCCTGACCAAGGCTCTTGCATTTCTGGAAGTGCTGGCGCGCGAGAAGGACGGCAACGCCGCGCCCATTATGCTATCCATCCGTTTGATGCAATTGCGAAAATCTTAGATGGCGGTTGGCACGCGCACCATATCCGAACCCGTGCAGCCGGAATCCTGGGTCCCTCTACAACTCGTTATCCACCGCCCACAGTTTTCTCAGGGAGTGAGTTTTGTAGGATCTGTCCTCGGGGGAGTGTCCTCAGGGCAGGCGACTCCGGATGGCTCTCGCACACACCCGCGGCGAGGAGCAAAGGCCTTCCCCGCCGGGAAGGCCTTCTTATGGGTGGAACGTGAAGGTACTCGGCAGGCGTGCTCAACCGTTCAGGATCGGGGAATCAAAACCCGTCGGGGGCGTCCAAACCTCACCCCGGGCGCAGCCGGCGCGGAGCTTTGGTCATTTTCCGGTATCCCGTCCCCGCTGGGGAGGGTCATTCGGGCGTGGCGGTGGTTGCCCCGGAGGCAACGGCCGGGGCGACTTCCTGGCTCGCCTTGAGCTTTGCCTTTTCGCGCTGCAACTCGGTTACGAGATCTTCAAGAATCCGCGTTTGCTCGGTCCGGCGCTGCAGCAACGATTCCAGACGTGCCACTTGACGCTGCAGTTTATGGTTTTCGCGGCGAAGATAGATAAAGCTTCCGCCGGGAACTCCAATGGCTCCGCCCTCCCCGGGCTTCCCCAATTCTCCCGGTTTAAAGTCCGGCAAGGGCGCCAGCCGGGACTGGGTTTGCTTGATGAGCGAATCCAATTCCTTGCGCTCCGCTCCCGGCGGGCAGAGCTGCCGCAAGGCATTGAGCCGTGCCAGGTCGGGATTGTTGCGGCCTCTTTCCCAGTGTTGAACCGCTCCCTTGGTGGCGTTCAGGAGCCGAGCCAAGCCTTCTTGGCTGACTTCGATCCTCTTGCGAACTTTGCGAATGACTTTGGCTGGAGTTTGAGTTTCCATAAAAGGCGCACCTCGTTTTCAAGAAAATACTTGACAAATTTTTTTTCTAGCCTAGAATTTCAATTTCGGCCCGCGGGGTCTGGCTTGGGATCCACCTAGGCTAAAATCTCAGGCCCCGCGGATGCTTGCCACCCCTCTGGGCGAGCCCTTCTTTCCTCTGATTGCATGATCACCGGGAATTGTCTTTGGAGAGGTAACTTACTTTGAACGGTACTGATGATACAAATATTCGAAAGCGTCATTTTCAATCTTTGCATCCTTGTCCGGTTTTCCGGTTGGCCGCCGGGGGAAATTTCCGGGACGGCGGCGGGACGCCTGCCCCGATTTGCGCTTTTCCGGGTCACACATTCCTCGCGGGATTTCCTGGCTGTCCGTCCCCATCCCGCCGGGAACGCCATTTTTCCCCCGTGGCCTACTCTCTGCCGGCAATTTCTCGGCTAGGGTACTCGCCAAAATTGGCTCCTGACCGCGCCTATCATAACACGTCCTGCCAATCCGGAAGCAACACAAATCAACGTCCGGACAAAAAAAATGGAGGTCCGCCCCCCCTCCCTCCGCCCGCCTCACTATTTCAGCCCGGTAGCCCAGTGGTTGCAACAATTTCCCCTGCCCGCGGGGCTTTGACCCTCCTCCACTATCCGTTTTCCGGTCATTGCCTTTTTCATCATTCTCTAAACTCTATGAAGGATTATCTATATGTCTAATCTTATAGTTCCATTGTCTCCGAGCGTGTACGATTCCGTCCGGCCTCCGTCCGAGTCTTATGGTGGACTTGCCACCCAGCCCTGCCTCGCTCCTCCTGAGGTTCCCCTATCGCCAATCCCCTCAGAGGCTTTCGAGCCCAAGCCGCCGGCCCCCACAGCACCCGCCCCCTCGGCATCGCCCCGCTGCTCGATAAAAGGTTGCGTTTTCCCTGCGCCCGCCGCGGGGAGGACCCGATGCCACTATCACGAGTTGCTGCATTCGGAAGCGACGCATTTTCAATCACATCAGCCGACGTACCTGCTGATGCTCCAAGCTCCCTTCGGAATTCTCGATGAAGAACCTGACGATTCCCGCCAAGTGGACCGAAGGCGGCAGATGGCGGAAAGGGAAGCGTTCATTTTAGACGAACCCGACGAATTAGAGATCTAACCTTTAAAAAACCTTCATGTACCCCCTTTCACCAGCCGATTAAAGCGTGAACGCCGACCCCGGCGGTAAGGCCGCAATCATCGTGGGCGCCGGGCGGCGGGGAGGGTTACATGGAAAACGTTGTCCGAATTGTGCTGCTGTTTATGTTCATTCAGTTTGTCGTGGTCATGACGATCATGAGCGTGGCACTCCTCCTGGTGCGGCCGGAATTTTCGATGTACGCCGACGACCCGGGGTACGACGCTCTCAGGCGAAGCTTCGCATTTCTCATTCATCTGCCGAGCCGTGCCCGTCGCTCGGTCGCGCGCCTTGCCCAATCGATTCACGGTTAGCGCGCCGCATAACCGTGGACCCAAAGATCGAGCGCTTCTATCGATTCGGTCAAGTCGATTCGGTCAAGTTGCGGGTGGTACACCGGTGAGTTATCATTGCAGCGAGAGGGCTGGCGGATGCGACCCATCCCAAAATTCCCCGGTGCAGTACTTGCCGCCCTGCTCGTGTGGGCCGCCATCGTAATTGGCTTGGCCTTGGTTGGCCGCCAGCTCTGCGGCCATCCGCTGCTAGCCGCCTCCTCCCAATCTACTCCTCCCGCGGCGCCCGACCCGGCAGACAATAAGTCCGGCGAGTCGGGCGGTTGGCATCACTTTGGCCCGGGTCCAAACGCTCCCGTTGCGGGGCCTCACCCATCCGACTCTGGGAGCCGCATGGGAGAGGGGGGGAGTGTGCCACCCTACTCCCATCAAATTCCCACCTGGCGAAATCTGGGGTCGAATCATGTGCAGGGGGTGGAACAGCAGATGTATTTGTTGGTCAACCGTGATCGAGCCGACCCCGCTAACAACCCTGAGACGAACGGTCGCGCCCTCCCCTTGCGGTGGAGCGACAGGCTAGCGGCGGTGGCCCGCGCGCATTCCCTCGATATGCTGAATGAAGGGTATTTCTCCCACCAGGACCGCCAAGGTGGATCGGTGGCCACACGCATTGAGGCCGCCGGAATGAAATGGCAGGCAGTTGGTGAAAATATTGCCATTTACGGCAGCGTCGCGAGGGCGGAAGCGGCGTTCATGAGCGAGCCGCGCTTCGGCAAGAACCATCGGGCCAACATCCTGAGCCCGGAGTTCACCGAAATCGGCATTGGGGTCGTCCAGGCCCCGAATGGAAGCCTCTACATCACGCAGGACTTTTACGCATGTCCTGCGCCTACCGCCGCCCGATAGTTCGTAGTGCGTCCGCTGGATATTGCGGGGTGACCTGCTCGTGCCTATCACGGGTCATGCGCGAGAGGTTTGGGCCCTCCAACCTGACCCCACTGCTGCCTTCAGGTGTGCTTGGCTACGTAGAGGAGGACGCCGAAGACCAGGATGGGGATCAAAGCCAGCATGATGTAGAAAAGGATTTGGCGGTAGCGGGGGGAACGTCGTTCTTTCCAGTTGTGCAGCTCCGGGCGTTCGGCCACGCCCACTTCATCCTGGTGCTCGAGGTCGTGGATGAATTCCGCGGCATTCTGATAGCGATTGGCGGGGTCGCGCTCCAGGGCGCGGTAAATGATCTCCTGAAGCTGCGGGGTGATGCCCGGCTCGACTTCGCGTGGGGGAATGGGATTGTTCAGCAAGCGGTCGTTCATGATGGCAAAGGGATTTTCGCCCTGGAAGGGCACCTTGCCGGTCAGCATTTCGTAGAGCATGATGCCCGCGGTGTAGAGGTCGCTGCGCGCATCTCCCCGCTTTCCCTTGACCTGTTCCGGGGAAATGTAATCGGGGGTGCCCATCATGTTGCTGAGCTTGGCAAAGGTAATGCGTCGCGCGCCGGCGTTGGCGGCGATGCCGAAGTCGATCAGCTTGATGTTATCGTCGGCATCGATCATGATGTTCTCGGGCTTCAGATCGCGGTGCACTACGCCGTGGCTGTGAATATAGCCTAACGCTTCGAGGATGCGCAGGGTAATCTTTGTGGCGCGTTCGGGAGAAAACTTTCGCCCGCTCATGACCCGCCGCAGCAATTGCCCATCCACCCACTCCATCACCATGTACACGCGGCCGCGGTGTTCATCAGTAAATACCTTCATGACGCCGGGGTGGTCCAGCCGGGCGCCGATATCGGTCTCGCGTTTGAAGCGCTCAAAGAAGACGGGATCGCACTCCATCTCGGGGTGGGGAATTTTTATGGCCACGGGTTTCCCCGTGCGCGTGTCGGTGCCTTTGTAAATGGAGGCCATGCCGCTGCGGGCAACGAGCTGTTCGATCTGGTAGTGATCGATTTGATCACCAGCGTGGACAGGAGTCATGGAGGAAATAGTGAATAGTGAATTCTGAATAGTAAATATTGGGGCGCAATTTCCTGAACTCTGGAGTCGCGCGAGTACGTTCTCCAACTTACTATTCCCAATTCACTATTCGGCTCGACGGGCTGCCTTTGGCTAAGTGCCTACTGCCTGCTGCACAGAATCCGGGCGGCTTAACGCAGCTTGTACGGCCTCCCCCGGTACATTCCAACCCGTTCGACGCTCTTGATGCGAATGAGCTGAACGCTGATATTATCGCTGCCATCCCGCTCATTGGCAAGCGCTACCAATTGTTTGGCGGCCTCGGCCAAATCCCGATTCTGGGTGACCAGGCGTGTCATGTCGGATTCTTCCAGGGCGCCGTGCATTCCATCGCAGCACAGCAACAGCACATCACCCGGAACCACCTGGGTCTGATTGACGTCGACATTGACAAAGAGGTCGTTTCCCAACGAGCGCAGGAGCTTGTGGCGGTTGGCGGATTGTGCCGCCTCGGCGGCGGAAATCAGTCCCAGCCGCACGTGCTCACTGGCCACGGTGTGGTCGCCGGTGAGCAGCGTGGCGCGGTTTCGCCGAATCAGGTAGCAGCGCGAATCGCCTACATGGGCAATGACGGAACGGTCATGCCGCAGCGCGCAGGCGACCAGGGTAGAGGCCATCCGCGCCTTGCTCCCCACTGCGGCGTGGCCCGCTTCATAAATCTTCAGATTGGCTTGCTGCGCAAGGCGCGGCAGCAGCGTAGTGTGCGGTTCATGGGCGCGGGCCTCGCGGAATCCCTCGACCAGGCAATCCACCGCGGTCCGGGAGGCAACTTCGCCCCGATCGTGTCCTCCCACCCCATCGGCCAGCACGAACAGCCAGCCGTGCGAACGGGCCTGCGCCGGGTTGGCCGGCGCCACATACCCGTGGGAGTCCTCGTTGGTATCCCGAACCTTTCCAATGTCGCTGCATTCGCCAAAATCAATGTCCAACATGGAAGCTTGTGGTGCACGCTCTCCTGCGTTCAAGGATGCCGGACGAACCGGTAAAATTCCCGCCGTGTTTTCAATCATAACACCTCCTGTCGGGGTGATGGCCACTTGCCAGGCACATGCTGCCTTTTCCTGCCCATGCCGGAGGAGCCACGGTCCTTGAGAACGGGTCCGCAGCTACACCGCTTAGGGCCTTGCCGCACGCGCGGTCTTGCGGAGGTGCGCCACGGTTGCGGTCAGCTTCGCCGGAAAATTTGTGATGATTCCGTCCGCGCCTTCCAGGATCGTACGGCGCATCTGGCGCGGGCTGTCCACCGTCCAGGGGATGACCAGCAGCGCAGCGCGATGTGCGCGGTGAATGAAGGATGGCGAGGCCTTTTTCCAATGGGGCAGCACCACCTCGGCGCCCACCGCCTTCAACTCGCGGATGGCCGGGGGCGGCCGGCCACGCGCAAGCCCAGATTGATCTTGGCGTCCAGTTGTCGAAGCCGCCGCAGTCCTCGCAGATTGTAAGCAATCACCCGCGTCAAGTGGCGCACTTTGGCGCGGTCGATCTCCTTCAGAACTTTGACTTCGAGGTCCTCGGAGGGATGGTTGATGGCGACCAGCGCCATATATTTCCGGTCCCGAATCCAATGCAGGACCTCGAAGAGCAAGGGGACGGGTTCTCGGGCGTACTGACGCCGTGCGCGGGCGGGGAAGCGATGATTGAACCAGGAGCCCGCATCCAGTTGGATCAGTGCGTTGGCCTGCTTGTCCCGCACCCACCCGCGGCCGGAAGTGGTGCGGCTTAACCGGGAATCACAGATGACCACCGGAACGCCGTCGGAGGAGAGTTGAACATCCAGGATGACGCCCTCCGCGCCCTCGCGCAGCGCCAACTCGAACGAGGCGAGCGTGTTTTCCGGCGCTTCCCCCGCTGCTCCCCGCAGTCCGATCTTGAGGGGAGGCCAGATGAGCGGTCTCTCGTGGTGGTTGCGGACGCGCTTTGGGGGGGCGGATCGAGCGGCCATGGGGGTTTATCGCCAATGCGGGCGTCTTCAGAACGAGAATATCGATGTGACTGATGAATTGGGACGGGCGGGGCGGTGTGCGCCGCCCTGCCCGTCCGGAGTGTGGGGGAGAGGAAGATCCCCCGCGCGCTAGGAAGCTACCGCCTTGCTTTCAACAAACGTCGTGCGCTTGGTTTTCTTGCTGTTGCGAACGAAGTAGATACCTCCGAAGATGGCCCAAACCAACGCGACACCCAAGGCCAGCAACGGTTCCATCTTGGTGCCGTAACCCATGAACGGACCGATCAGGTAAAACGCCATGCAGGCTAAGTTGGCCACGACGCCAAATACCGGTACTGCCAAGTGACGCAGGAATTTGAAGCTCGGGTGGCCGTGGTACGCCACAATGCAGGTGACGCAGCTCATGCCATAGAGCAGGAAGGTGCCGAAATTCGAGGCCAGGGTGATAAATAGAAGCGAATTCGGCAGGGCCGCCAGTTTGTCGTGACTCAGGTACCCGAAACTGGACCAGAACCCGTGCGGCAATGCCTGGATTGCTGCGTCCGTGGGAGCGGAGGCGTCGCCGAATACGGCAAGAAGGGAGATGCAACCGATCACGGCCGTAATCACCGCCAGGGTCCAGATGGCACGGTGGGGCGTCAGTTTCTCGCCGTGCAGCAGGCCGAAGTGCTCCGGCACTTCCTCATCCTTGCCCATGGCATAAGTGACCCGCGCCCCGGTGTTCATGCAAGCAAGGGTGGTGCCAATGAGGGCCAGGAACACCGTGACCGCCTCGAACAACATAAAGGTTCGACCCCGGCCTGGGCCAAACAGGGCGTCCCCCACCACCACCATCATGTCGCCGATGGGGGCGGCGGAGCTCACGGCATTTTGCATGGAATACCCGCTATTGAGGAAATAGTTGGCGCAAAAGTATTCCACCAGGTAGCAGAATGCCCCCTGCACCAACAGGGAAGTAACGACCGCAATCGGGATGTCACGTTTTGGATTCTTGGCCTCGCCGCCCAGCGACGTACAAGATTCAAACCCCACCAGGATCAGGATGGCCACCGTTGCCTGGACAAATACCCAGCCCCAATTATGCGCTTTGACGACCGAACCGGCACTGCTATGTGCCAGGAAGTTTCCGCTCGCGTCGTTGGTGGTGTAATCGATGTGATAGGGCGTGGGCTTGCCGGAGGCATCAAGCAAAGGCTTCGGCACACCCGCCGAGTCGCGCACGATGGAATCTGTCGCTTGCCCATTCACCGTCACCTTTTCAGTCGCGAACACATAGTTGTAAGCCTCGCCGGAGGTGGAATCAAATTGCCAGGCGACGCTCCCCGGAGCATGGTTCATGCGGTAGCTCAGGGCCATCACCGAAAACACCAGCAGGGCGCTGATCTGGATGACGTTGATGGCGATACTGACCGCCGTCGAGCCCACCACGCCACGGTAGGCGATGTACGCCACCGCGAAGGTAAATATGATGCAGACCAGCATCATGAACGCTGGGCCCGGGTTCGACGCGTTCATGAAGGTTGGATAGAGGGTCCCCACGACGTAGCCGACAAAGATTCCGGTCACCGCCACCATGACGCCTGGATAAATCCAGTAGTAAAGGTGGGATGCCCAGCCGATGATGAACTTCGAGAGGCGGGCATAGGGCCACGCTTTGTCATGGTTGAGGAAGGCCTGTTCGGCAAAGAAATACGAGCTTCCAGGCCCCGGATAGAGCTTTGCCAGTTCAGCATAGGAAACCGCCGTGGCCAGACACAAGAGCAGGGCCACGAAAATGCCGAGCCACATGGCCGGCGCGGTCGTTCCCTCGGTGGCTTGCGGTAGGAACGTCAGCCACAAGAATGCTCCGGGCGCGATGAGCGCCATGGCGTTCATGGTCAATCCTGTCAAACCCAGTGTGGGTTTCATTTCAGCCGTAGTCTTCTCCGCCATCTAGATCCTCCTTATTTGGATTCTTGTAAAGTTTTGGTCATCCGGACCTCGCGAGGTCGCGAACATCCCCCATGCAAAAAAACAGTCTGAGATGCCTGTCGCCTTACACGCCCGCCGCGACAGGCCCCATAGGATCTCTTCGGCGGGGGTGGCAAATCTTCTGTTTGTGCTTAATGCCGCGTGCTTGTTTGGCTTGCTCACTCACCTTATGCAATCACTCGAGGAGAGGTCAAAGTAATAGATTTTCTGCTGCCCATAAAAATAGATTGGCCAAGGATTAATTAGTCGAACTATAAAGAAATCTTTGGCAGCGCTTCTCCCGTGCCCCGCTAAGAAACCCGAAAAAGCGTTGGCCAGGGCTGGAAGTCTATGAAACTTAAGGTCCACCGCGTGGCCGGGTGATCCTGGCCGATCGCTTGGGGAGAAATGCCCCTTCGCTCCGATCGGGGGTAAAATGGAAGAACCCGGCCATTAAGTTTTAGGTGTGATAAAAAAAATCAATTGGACGGGCCTCCGCCGGCCACTAGGCTTTCGGTCTGCACCGCATTGATGCGGAGAAACTTGAAGGGATGGAAGAATGAAAATTACCGGATTCCTGATCTTGCCTGCGGGGTGGTTCATTGTCCTCGCGGCATTAGTTCTGCTTCGGGCCTTCCTGGCGCAGAACCTGTTTATCGCGGCCGGCATCGGCGTGGAAATCATGGGGCTGGTGCTCGTTGCGCGTGCTCATCGGACGGCCAAAGGGAGGAATGAGTGAGTCCCCAACCACCTCCGGCGATGTCCGAAATTTCCCAGGCCTTCTGTATCCTTCTTATCCTTCTTCTGCCACTCGCTCTGGCTGGACTCGCCCTCATTAATACCGGCCTCAGCCGTTCGCGCAGCGCGGCGCACTCCATGATGGCGACGTTGTGCGTCGTCGCCGTGGCGGCGGTCGCATATTTTGTTACCGGCTTCGCCTGGCAGGGTTATCCGGGTCTCGCGTCCCACACGGTCAGCATCTTTGGAAAGGAATGGAGTTGGCTGGGGGCGGGAAACTTTTTCTTGCGCGGCGTCCCACTCGACGGTTCCCGGGCCTCGCTTGCCGCATTGCTCGAGATCCTGAGCGTCGGGCTGGCGGCGCTCATTCCTTTGGGCGCAGCCGCGGAGCGCTGGCGTCTGCGCGCCTGCTGCCTCTCCACGGCGCTTCTTGCCGGAATCACCTATCCACTTTTTGCCCATTGGGTTTGGGGAGGAGGCTGGCTCCAGCGGCTGGGCGCGAACTACGCCTTGGGGCTGGGCTTTGTGGACGCCGGCGGCAGCGCCACCATTCAAACGGTGGGAGGACTGACGGCGCTCAGCATTGTCTGGCTGCTCGGCCCTCGCCGCGGCAAGTACAACCCGGAAGGCATGCCCGCCGCGCTTCCCGGCCACAACACGGTGTTGGTGCTCTTTGGCTGCGTGCTCGCGCTCGTGGGCTGGACGGGACTCAACTGCGCCGGACCGCTGCTCTTTGCCAACGTTCCCCCGGGCCAAACCGTTCTGGTGGCGATCAATACTCTGCTCTCGGCGGTCGGAGCGGTGCTGGCGGCGGCGGCCGTCACTCGCTACCGGTTTGGAAAGCCTGATGCTTCGCTGAGCGCCAATGGCTGGGTCAGTGGACTGGTGGCGTCGAGCGCCGGCTGCGCCTTGGTTCCGCCCGCCGCGGCACTCTTGATCGGACTTATCGCGGGCATCCTGGTCACCTACACCGTGGCCTGGATGGAAGTGCATTTGGGTTTCGACGACCCCGCCGGAGCCGTCTCTGTCCACGCCATTGGGGGAATCTGGGGTATCCTGGCCGTGGGACTTTTCCCTCACGCGGCGGGTACGGTCATCGCCAGCGCCGCCCATTCCGCCTCAACGCCCGGCGGGCAGATGGCCGCGCAAGTGGTCGGCGTTGCCACCCTGCTGGGTTTTGTTCTGCCCCTCACCTACGCTCTCAACTGGTTACTCAATCACTTTTCCCCGCAGCGCATTCCTCCTGAAGAGGAGCGCCACGGCGCCGACCTCTATGAACTCGGCGCCGGCGCTTACCCGGAATTCATGACGCACACCGACGAGTTTTCGCAGTGGTAGCAAGCGGCGCGTTTCGTGGGGCGGGGCTTCCCCTGCCCCCGTTCCACTTTTGGTTGCGGCTCCTCCGCGCCGGGGTGGCGAGTCCGCAGTAGGCTCCGATCATGGCTTTTTCTATTGACAAGAGTATCAATATAGTCTATACTTAACAGTGGTCGGAACGATCGAGGGTTTTTCCCGCGACCACGGAGCAGATCGGCGCCCCCCGGGCTGGAAGCATAGGGACGGAAATGACGCGGAAAGGGTCGGATGAGCCGGATGGTTTTGAGTCGGAGACAAGGGTGCCAGGGGGCCAATTTGTCCGCAACATTCATGGCGGAAACGCAAAAACAGAAAAATATCAAAAATGAAGAGTGCTCCGAATGAGTTATTGAAAACAAAGGGCAAATTTTGTGGCAAAATGCAACAGCCAATGAGTTACTGAAAAATAAGCCAGTTAGCCATTTTTAACTATTAATGTTTGATAACAAAAGAGTTAGATCGATTTTTTGCCTCGAAAACTCCCCAAAATCCTTCAAATTTCTGCTACCCCAATAACTGTATGAAAACAAATCTAGTTATCTGACGCACTCGCACCGGGTTCCGCTGCTACCCCAATAAATACCTGAAAATAAATTGGTTACACGTTGAGCGGGGGGGGCAGTAAGAGGTCATGCGGAGGAAACGCCGCGGAGGCATCCGTCGGCCGACGGATACCTCTGCCCACTGGACATTTTTCCAGACACCAGTTCTAATACGGGCATGTCCAAAAAGCACAAGGAAGCCGTCCAGAAGCAGTTCACCAAGACCGCGGAAGCCTTCTCGACGTTCGCGATGCGCGACACGCCGGAGGTTCTGAAGGAGAAGGTGGATTTTGCCAAACCCCTGCCCACCGACGCCGCGCTCGACATTGCCTGCGGACCGGGGGCGTTTGTTCTGGCGCTGGCGCCGCGCGTGCGCCTGGCTCGGGGCGTCGACCTGACCCCCGAAATGCTGCGGCGGGCCCGTGGCTATCAAGCCGAAAAACAGATCTCGAACGCCGCCTTTGTGCGCGGCGATGCCGAGCAACTGCCCTTTCCCGCCGGGGCGTTCGACCTGGTGTCGTGCCAGTGTTCGTTCCACCACATGCCCAAGCCCCAACTGGTGCTACGGGAGATGGTGCGCGTGGCCAAGCCCGACGGGCGCCTGGTGATCATCGACCCGCTGGCGCCGGAGAGCGACTCCAAGAACGAAATTTACAATCGCATTGAACTGCTACGCGACCCCTCACACACCCTCACCCTGCGCCTCACCGATTTCCTACGCCTGTTTGATGAAGAGGGCCTCGAAATCCTGCGCCAGTCGCTGCGGCGGCGGCCACGATCCTTCAACAACTGGATGCTGCGCGGCGGCCACGCGCCGGGAACCAAGAAATACGTCGAAACCCGCAAGCTGCTGGAAGCCTCCATGGCCGGCGACAAATCGGGCTTCTCCGCCCAGGCCCAGGGGGACGACATCCAGATTGTTCACAACGAAGGAATGTTCTTGCTGACGCGCAAGACGGCAGGCGGGGGCGAGGAGTAAACTACCTACCGCTCCAGGAACGGCCACTCTTTTCGCACCTTCGCTCTGGCCATGTACGCTGCCGTTCCCACCGCGAAAACAGCGAAAGCAAAGAGCAGGGAACGCCGGGCAGCGGTTCCCAGCACGTAAACCCATCCGCACAGCGAGATGATTCCGGGGACGGGGTAGAACCACATCTTAAAGGGGCGGGGCAAGTCCGGCGAGCGGAAGCGCAGCAGGAAGAAGCCCACCGTCTGCGGGAGGTATTGGATGAGCACGCGCGTGGCGATCAGGCTGCCGATAACTTCGCTCAAGTGGCCCAGGCTGAACAAGGAAGCGATCAGTCCCAGGGTGATGAGCGAAATGTGCGGGAAATTGCCCTTCGGGTGCAGTCGCCCGAAGGCGGGAAAGAAATTGCCGTCGACCGCGGCGGCGTAAGGAATTCGCGAATACCCGAGCAGCAGGGAGAAGACGGAAGAGAAGGCGATCCAGAGCAGCAGCACCGTCATGACTTTCCCTGCCACCGATCCAAACAGGATCTCAATGTATACGGAGGCGATGTAATGGCTCTGGATGGCTTCGCGCCAGGGGATGACGCTCAGGAACGCGGCGGTCATCAGGATGTAGAGCCCGGCCACGCAGAAGATTGAAAACATGATGGCGCGGGGGATGACGCGGCCCGGGTCGCGAATCTCCTCGGCCAGGTAACAGACGTTGTAGTAGCCGAAGTAGTCGTAGAGGGCGTAAAGCGTGGCGTGCCCCAATCCCACCCAGAAAATCATGCCGAGATGAAATGCTCCCGGAGGAAAATCCAGCAGGCGCGCCGCGCTGAGATGCGGAACGCCCGAGACGGCGATCCACAAACATCCCAGAAGCACCCCGCCCACGAGCACCACGGAGAGGTTGCCGATGGCTCCGATGCGGCGGTAGAGCAGCGCCACCAGCAGCAGTGGGAATGCCGCGGCCACCCCGCGAATTTCCCAGGAGGTAAGCTGCGGCTCGAGGTAGTGAAGGTAATGGGCGAAGCCGATGCTGCCGCTGGCCACGGAAAGCGGGGCGGAGAAGATGATCTGCCAGACCATCAGGAAGGAGAGCCAGCGGCCCATTCGATGCGGCCCGTACGCTTCCCGCAGGTAATTATAGCTGCCCCCCGCCTGGGGCAGGGCGGCGCCCAATTCCGCCCACACCAGGCCGTCGCAGAGGGCCAGCAACGCACCCACCAGCCAGGCCAGCATCGCCTGAGGACCGCCCATGGTGGCGAGCAGCAGGGGGATGGTGATGTACGGGCCGATGCCCACCATGTCGGTGATGGCGATGGCGGTGGCCTGCACCAGGCCCAGCTCCCGCCGCAAACCTGGCTGGTGGGTTGTCGATCCCAATCATCACCTGTGGGGCGAGGTTTTCCGTGAAATCTGGCGAAGTAATTCCGTTTTCACGTGCGCAGGGGGGCGGACGGGCTTCGAGCCGAGGCCCAGAACGTAGACCGTCTCCGTGGCATCCCGGACGCGGGCCAGGCAATGGGCACAGCCGCGCTCGAGGTGTTCGCGAAGATCCACGGAACTCTGCCCGGCGACTGCGCCCAGCAGCCACAGCTCGTACAATTCCTCTAGATGTTGGCAGCCCATGTTCCACACACCGCCCGACGCCGATGTTTTACAAAAGTCACCGCGGCCCGCAATGATCTTTGCGCTTTAGCCAGAGGTTCGCCCAAGGCCGCGGCGATTTCGGATTCGTTAAGCCCCCCGAAGACCGCCAACTCCAGGGCCTGCCGCTGCGCCTTCGGCAATTGATGGATGGCCTTTTGAAGGAGGGTCAGCCGATCGTCAATTAACGAGATTTCCCTCGGCCGGGGCAGCCAGGCGGGAGCGACCGCCCCCGCCACCCGATTTTTTTCAGTATTTGGAGAACGAGGTCTCACCGCATCCGTTTTTCCCTCGTAGGATTTTGGCACCGCAGTCAACGCGGCGGCGGCCCTGGGTTTTCGCCCGTTGGCATCGGGCTTTTTCCCGTGCTCCGAGTTGTGACCCTGGGGGCCGGGGCCGGCCGCGTTCCTGCCCAGGGAGCGAAGTCGATCCACCGCCGCCTCGCGCGCCGTAACCACCAGCCAGGCCACCACACTTCCACCCTCCCGGCTCAGGCCCGGGCTCTCACCCCAGAGCCGCACAAAGACATCTTGGAGAATTTCCTCCGCCCCTTCGTGGGAGGAAAGAATATGGCCGATCAGCCCGTAGACGCGCGGGGCGTACCGGTCATAAAGCTCGCCGAGCGCCGCCGCGTCCTGCTCCGCCACCCGCGCGAGCAATTCTTCGGATGGAATTTCGATACTCATTTAATTTTCCCGAGGGGCAGTGCCATCGCCTCGCAGCCCTCTGCCTGAGGCTGTGAAGAGATTTATTGCCGGTATTGCGGGAGAAGGGCCCCGGAGCCTAAAAACGGGGGTCCGGGCTACAACTCATCTATTGTAGCGCTTTGTGCGGGGTTAAACGGTGAAAAGAATGGGGACAAAATGCGGGCCGATTCTTCTGATGGCAACTATAAAGAGAATCGATTGGACAGCAATCAACCTTGGGGTTAAGGTTTACGAGAGTCCCGCTGGAGCATCGGCCGCGTCGAGATGACCTTGCCCCCAGGGCTTCGCGACGCGGACCGGTGCGGGACCTGCTCACTCCTCTTCTTGCCTCCAAAGCCCCCCGGTGACGCACCACCGAGGGGCTTTATTTTTGACAAATTACGCGCGGCCGGTAGTTGTCTCGCCTTCCGCCACCCGCGCCGATGACTCCCGGCCCAATTCCTCCATGGCGCGGCGGACGGCCTGTTGGATGGCCGGATCAAGTCCGCGTTCGACCATGGGGAAAAGACGCCCGTTCTCATCCAGGAGGTGGTGACGCAGCCAGAAGATATACTCCCGGCCGCTCTTCATGACTTCCCGCGGATTCCCTCTCCCCTGGAGCAGGTGATCGAGGCTCTGGTGAAAGGTTTTCTCGGTTTGCTCGCCGGAGTCGTGCTCGTGCCGCATCCGGTCAAGGGTAAAATCTATGCCCCGTACATGGTTCTGAAGCGCCGGGTAAAGGATCTGCTCTTCTTCCACCACGTGGGTGTGCAGTGCCTTGGCAATTTCCCGCCGCAATCCGGCCAGTCTTTCCGCCGTCTTGCGGCGATCCTGCGCCAATCGTAAAACTCCCAATTGCTCCTGTAGCTCGTTCAATAAAAGAGATAGCTCCTGATGCTCTCGCACCAGGTAGTCGGTTACACATCGTGTCATCGGATTAGTAAGACCTCCATCTATTTTTTGGATGCGGGAACGGGGAATAGAGTTTTGCGGATTTTTTGTCGCCCGGTAGCGGTTGCGGCGCGATTTCAACCTTGGGCTGACGGCCGTAGCAATTGTTTATTACGGCCTCGTGGAGCCATCGCATGGTCTTGCAGGGGACGATGCTTCCCCCGGGGATTGCGGAAACCCTAAGTGTAGTACCGTGCCGCAAGTGCCGGATGCGAATCTGCGCATCATGGGTTATAATGCGCCTTCATGAATTTGGGCCGCAGCCTTGACCTGCTCTCCCCTCAAGCAACGTTTTGGCGGGATTAGTCATCGGTCCACAACAGTAGCACAACCATCAGACGTGACCACGCGGAGGCGTTCGTGTTCCTGTTCTCGTTGATTAGGTACTGCCCATTATGCCGAAGCAGAAAAATTCGCACATCCATGCGCCGGAGGAACTTCGAAAAGTACATCCTTTACCGGAAGCTGGATACCGTGGACAGGACCACCGCTCCCCTATAAACTGGATGGAATGCTACTCCGCAGATCCTGGCGGGCATGAGTCTATTCTGTGCGCTCGGGCCGCGGGCAATGTGCTTCACGCAACAACGGGAGCCGACCGTCGCGAGTGCAGAGTCGAAAGTATCCACCATCCTGATCCGTTGCGGTAAGAAGGGCCGGCGCTGATATCAGCCGCGGGCGGCGCGCAAGTCCTCCGCCCGCGGTTCGCCAACCCTGGCAAGGGGAATGGAAAGACAATCGCGGGGCTAGAAAAGGGTAGATACATTGAGATCGAGGAATTCCTTCGTGGCCCGATACAAGCGTCAATTCCAGCGTCTGGTGCATATCGATCGAGATACGATTGGATATTACCAAAGGCACGTGGCGGTCCTTTTCTCCAAGAAAAGGTATTGCCCGGGATGTCTTGGCGAGAATGTTCGCAGATCCTTTCGCCAAGGATTTTTGGATTATTGCTTTTGGCCCCTGCTCTTGCAGCGTCCTTTTCGCTGCGAGCGGTGCGCCAACCGCTTCTACGGTCTGTTCTTCGCTGTCCGGAACGACAATAAAGTATCTCAAGAAAAATCTCAGGACGGCGCAGGCAAAGCGTGATTTGAACCTTGCTCCCCCAGCCTGCCCAGCGCATCGCCGCTCACGCGCAGGGTCAGCCACTCCTTCATCACCTTCGCTCCCAGGGATTCGTAGAACTTGATGGCCGGGGTGTTCCAGTCGAGCACCTGCCACTGATAGCGCCCGCAGCCCTTCTCCACAGCAACGCGGGCGAGATGGATGAGCAGCGCTTTGCCGATTCCCCGCCGGCGAAACCGCGGACGCACGTAAAGGTCTTCCAGGTAGAGCCCGGGCTTCCCTTGCCACGTGGAATAATTGAAAAACCACAGGGCAAAGCCCGCCGGCTCACCGTCCCATTCTGCAATTTCCACGAAGAAGCGCGGCTCGCCGGAGAAACCATCCCGCCGCAGATCTTCGGGAGTGGCCACGGCCTCCTCCGGCGCGCGTTCGAACTCGGCCAACTCGCGGATGAATTCCAGAATCAAGGGAATGTCGTCAAGGGTAGCTTTGCGGATGTTTAACATGGCGGAATTGTAACCCAAAGGGCGTCTTTTCCGCTCCCTGCGGGCTTATGTTACAATATTGTTTCATCTAAATGACGGTTTCATCCATCGGAGCGGCAGCATGAAACGGTACGGCGAGCATCGGTTTCCGGGCAAGCTTTTTGTGGTCGAGGGAATCGATGGCTCAGGCAAATCCACCCAACTCGCGCTTTTGCATCAGTGGCTGCAGGCGGAAGGCTACGGAGTGGTTTTCAGCGAGTGGAACTCGTCACCGCTCGTCCGTGAAACCACCAAGCGCGGCAAGAAGAAGCAGACGCTTACCCCCTCAACTTTCTCCCTGATTCATGCCACCGACTTTGCCGACCGGATGGAGCACAACATCCTGCCCTTGCTTAAGGCCGGAGCCGTGGTGCTGTGCGATCGCTATATATACACGGCCTTCGCCCGCGACGTGGTCCGCGGGATGGACCGCCAGTGGGTGCGCGAGCTTTACAGTTTCGCCGTAAAGCCCACTGCCGCATTCTACTTCCGCGTCCCTCTGGATGTGGCCATGAAGCGCATTCTGGATGGGCGCAGCGGGGTGAAATTTTACGAGGCGGGGATGGACCTGGGGCTGAGCGAGGACGCGGAGGAGTGTTTCGGCATCTTTCAGGGCCGCATCCTCGATGAATACGAGAAAATGGTCCCCGAGTTCGACCTCACTACGGTGGATGCCACCCTTCCCATCGAAGCGCAACAGACCTACATGCGGCAGATTGTGAAGGCCAAACTGGCCCAGGCGAAAAGATTGAGGGTGGCGCCGTGAGAGAGACTTATGCCGCTCCTCTGCCTGGCATGAACTTGGCGGAAATGCCCGGCAAATTGATTGTGATTGAAGGGACGGACGGGGTGGGCCGGTCAACCCAGATCCGGTTGCTGCGGCCGTGGCTTGAGCAGCAGGGCCGCGCGGTTCTGGATACCGCCATCAAGCGCTCAGAACTTGCCGGCAAAGGCATTCAGCAAGCCAAGGAAGGGCACACCCTGGGGCGCATTACCCTGAGCTTGTTCTATGCCACCGATTTCGCCGACCGCCTCGAGCACGAAATTGTTCCCGCCCTGCGGGCCGGTTTCGTGGTGCTGACCGACCGGTATATCTATTCCCTGATGGCGCGCGCCATCGTGCGGGGCGCTGACCCCCGGTGGATTCGCAACGCTTACGGTTTTGCCCTGAAGCCCGACGCCACCTTCTATCTGCGCATTGGCGTGGACGATCTCATCCCCCGCGTGGTTTTCTCCCGGGGGTTTGATTATTGGGAATCGGGGATGGATATTCATCCCAGCGAGGATATGTACGACAGCTTCCGGAAATATCAAAGCGAACTGCTGACCGAGTTCGACCGCCTGGCGAAGGAATATAACTTCGAAGTCATCGATGCTACACCTGACGTGCGCACGGTTTTTGAACACCTGCGGTCGGGAGTGGCGCGGGTGCTGAGCGGCGAACCTCGCGAACCGCTGTTTTCCCTGGTCACTCCGGCCGGCGAAGGGGACGAAGACGCCCCCCGGAAAGTCCTGGAAATGCCCGGGCCCCCCAAATCCGCTGCTCCCCCATCGGATGAACCCGCGGCCGCGGATCAGCCTTTGACGAGCGCGGTGGAAGGCGATTCCAGCAGATAGGCAACCCACTTCTTCAGGCGCAGCAATTCCCCGGATTCCCCCGACATGTGGAAATACCTCTCGACGAACTCCACCTTGTTTTTCCGGTTGCGCAAAATCAGCCTTTCCACATCCATCGCCAGGGGCAGGTGATCGCGCAGGAATTCCGGCTGCGCCAGCATCTCGATCATCATCTGTTCCAGCACTTCCAGGTCGTGCCAATCCCCCAAATGCTTCTGGAGTTGGCGCAGCCACACCAAAGCGTCATCGCTGCCGGGAACCCCGAACTCATGGAAGACTTCCAGCAGATAACGCAGCCGCTTCGTGGCAATGCGCGCCCCATGGATGACCTCGGGACGGGACTGGCGGTGCGAATGCCCAATCTGGTTTTCAAAGCGGCTCCAGGCGGACTCCAGAGCGTTGGTGAGATCCTGGGCGAAACCGGCGCGCTCCGCTCCGGCGCCGTGCGCGTGATGCTCGATCGAGTGATCGTGCGCCTTGTCGCGATGGAGGTATTCCTTCAGGTTCACGTAAAAGACCGTCAGATTGATCTTGCCCACCTTGCGCATGGCGCGCAGAAAAGTTCCTGACCGGCGCATCAAGAGGAAGTGTTGGACCGCCGTCCAGGCCTCGCGCCGCGCCGAGCGCTTCCTGCCCAGCGATCGCCCCACGATCTCCAGTAAGACATCGCAGTTGCGCACGTCCCCCAGCACCTGGCGGCAGCGCCGAATCTGGCCGCGCAACCGGCGCAACTCCTGGGCGCGGGGTTTGGGATAAAGCAGATCCAGGACTTGCTGCAATCTGCGGCTCGCCACCCGCATGTCGTGAATGGCCTCGGCATCGTCACCCTTCAGGACCTTGGCTTCGTACGATATGAAGCGATTGAGCTGCCGCAAGGCCAATTCGCGGACCCTCTTGCAACCCTCATCGTAGGGCAGTGACAATGCGCCCTCGGGGACCGCAGCGTCCGGAGCGACGGCGACTTCGACGGCCGCGGGTGTGTTGCTTTGCCTTAATTCATCTTCCATGACTCGTTCCTCGAAAATTCGGGGAGGGAATACCTCCCCCTCCATGGGGCTTCACCCGGCAATTCGCCGTCACGTGCCCCACAGATCCTTGAGAAAGTTACCGCAATTTTTAGGAGCCCATAGTCTAACCCGCGGGGGAGAAAGTTACAACCGCTTGTGGGCCGGATCCAAATCAGGATCCGGAAAATCTGGATGGATATTCCAGAGTAATAAGAGGAAAAGCCGCGTTTCGATTGTGGATAATTCGCTAATGTGGGCAAATACCCTATGGTCGGCAAATCTCCCCGGAAGAACCGTAGCACCTCGGAGGGGACTGCATGCCAAACCATCATCAATCCAAGGCTCTATTTAAGTCATTGAAAATAAACATAAAATAATTCTTGACAATATAACACTCATATTTTATCATCATGTCGTACTAAGGTAAGTGAACGTTCAACAATTTGGAGGACACTACTATGGCGATTGTTCGATTTGAACCTTTCAGCGGCGCGATTGCCGCACAGAACCAGTTCGAGCGCTTCCTGCGCGAAGCCTTCTCGCCCGCTTTCGGTGAGGGCGAGGCCTCGACCCGCACCTGGGCGCCGCCCGTGGACATTTACGAGAACGGCGACAACCTGGTGCTGAAGGCGGAACTGCCTGGCGTCAACCCCGATGAGGTGGAGATTCGCGTCGAAGACAACACTCTCTATCTGAAGGGTGAGCGCAAGTTCGAAAAGGAAGTGAAGGAGCAGAGCTACCACCGCGTCGAGCGGACTTATGGAACTTTCACGCGCACCTTCTCGCTCCCCAACAGCATCGATGCGGACAAGGTTACGGCCAGCTACAAGGATGGCGTTCTGACCCTGACGATGCCCAAGAAGGAAGAAGCGAAACCGAAGACGATCAAGATCAACGTCAGCAAGGCCGCCTAAACCAACTCGTCCGCGCGGGGGGGCAAAGCGGCTTGACGGCCGGCCCCTCCCGCCTGGCGGATTTTCTGCCGCGTCGCGAGTGCCGGGACAGCCTGAACGTCCCGGCCATTTCGGACGCGGTTTTTGTTTGGAAATTGCTGGCAGCTAACAGCTAACAGCCGACAGCTTACAGTGACCACCCCCGGGGCAAGGTGAGGGCACGACGATTTGCTGGGGGCAGGATGCTGTAAGCTAAAATAGGTGAGTTGAGACCCATCAGGGCTGTTCACTCATCTAAGAATGGTGGAGCGTAATCAGTCATCCCGAGAGTAATTTGATCTTAGCTGTCTGCTGTCAGCGGTAAGCTGTTAGCTGTAAGCTGTCAGTTGTTAGCTGTCAGCTGTCGGCTGTCAGCTGTTAGCTTGAATGCGAGGATTTAATCATGGCCACACGATTTGACAAATTCACAGCAAAAGCGCAGGAAGCGTTGCAGGCGACGCAGGACCTCGCCGACCGCCACGGCAACCAGCAGATGGAGCCGCTGCACCTGTTGCTCGCGCTCGTCGAGCAGCCGGAGGGCATTGTTCCGGGAATTCTCGCGCGACTGGGTAAGACACCCGCGGTGGTCGGCCAGGAAGCCACCAAAGCGATCGAGTCGCTGCCCAAGGTGGGCGGGACGACGGACCACTTCATCTCCCCGGCCCTCAAGGAAGTTTTTGACCAATCGTTCAAGGAGACCGAGCAGTTCAAGGACGAATTCGTTTCCACCGAGCACTTGCTGCTGGCGATTTCGCGCAAGACGAATGACGCGGCTAGCCGCATCCTGCAGCGTTTGGGCGTCACCCACGATGCCATTTTGCAGGCGCTGGTGGCGGTGCGCGGCACGCAGCGCGTCACCGACCAGAATCCCGAAGCCAAGTACGAGGCGCTCGAAAAGTATGCGCGCGACCTCACTGAACTTGCCCGCCGCGGCAAGCTTGATCCGGTGATTGGCCGCGATGAGGAGGTGCGCCGGGTCATTCAAGTGCTCTCGCGCCGCACCAAGAACAATCCCGTGCTGATTGGCGAGCCGGGCGTGGGCAAGACGGCGATTGTGGAAGGCATCGCGCAGCGCATCGTGGCGGGCGACGTTCCCGAGTCGCTCAAGTCGAAGCGCATCGTGGCGCTTGACCTGGGCTCGATGGTGGCAGGATCGAAGTACCGCGGCGAGTTCGAAGACCGCCTGAAGGCCGTGCTCAAGGAAATCGAAGACGCGAGCGGCCAGATCATTCTCTTCATCGACGAACTGCACACCTTGGTGGGCGCTGGAGCGGCGGAGGGGGCGATTGACGCTTCCAACATGCTCAAGCCCGCTCTGGCGCGCGGCGAGTTGCGCTGCATCGGCGCCACCACGCTCAACGAATACAAAAAATACGTGGAGAAGGACGCGGCGCTGGAGCGGCGTTTTCAGCCCGTCCAGGTGGGCGAGCCCACGGTGGAAGACACCATCGCCATTCTGCGCGGCTTGAAGGAGCGCTACGAGACGCATCACAAGGTCACCATCAAGGATTCGGCCATCGTTGCTGCGGCGGTGCTTTCCAATCGCTATATTTCGGACCGCTTTCTGCCCGACAAGGCCATCGACCTGATTGACGAGGCGGCCTCCGGCTTGCGCATTGAGATCGATTCCATGCCCGCCGAGATTGACCAGATTGAGCGCCGCGTGACGCAGCTCGAAATCGAGCGCCAGGCGCTGCGCAAGGAAGACGATGCGCCCTCTCGCGAGCGCTTGCACCTGCTCGAAAAGGAGCTGGGTGGGCTCAAGGAGAAATCCCACCAGTTGAAACTGCGCTGGAAGACGGAGAAGGAGGTCATCGCTAATATTGGCAAGCTGAAGGAATCGATTGAGCAGGCCAAGATTGAAGAGGCGCGCGTCACGCGCGAAGGCGACCTGACCAAAGCGGCGGAAATCCGCTACGGCAAGCTGGTTTCCCTGGAGAAGGAACTGGCCGCCGCCAACGCCAAGCTGGAGAGCATCGACAAAACCGGCCGCATGCTCAAGCAGGTGGTGGACGAGGAAGATGTGGCGCGCGTGGTTTCGCGCTGGACGCACATCCCCGTCACCAAGATGCTGGAAGGGGAAGTGGCGAAGCTGGTGAAGATGGAGGAGCGCCTGCGCCTGCGCGTGGTGGGCCAGGAAGATGGATTGCGGCTGGTGGCGAACGCGGTGCGCCGCAGCCGCGCGGGGCTATCGGATCCCCACCGCCCCATCGGTTCGTTTCTGTTCCTTGGCCCTACGGGCGTGGGTAAAACCGAACTGGCCCGCGCTCTCGCGGAATTTCTCTTTGACGACGAGCGCGCCATGTTGCGTATCGATATGTCAGAGTATATGGAGAAGCACGCGGTAGCGCGGCTGATCGGCGCTCCGCCCGGATACGTGGGTTACGAGGAAGGCGGCCAGTTGACCGAACTGGTGCGCCGCCGGCCTTACGCCGTGCTGCTCTTCGACGAAATCGAAAAGGCGCATTACGACGTCTTCAACATCTTCCTGCAAATCCTCGAAGACGGGCGCCTGACCGACGGCAAGGGCCGCACGGTGGACTTCAAAAACACGGTCATCATCATGACCTCGAACATCGGCAGCCACTTCATCCATGAAGCCATGAACGGGGTCGATCACGCCATCGGCATGACCGCGAAGAAGGGAAGCGCGGTGGGCGAAGCGGGCATTCTGAGCGACGAACTCAAGAAAAAGATTCAGGAAACCCTGCTCCAGCACTTCCGTCCCGAGTTCCTGAACCGCATCGATGAAATCGTGATCTTCAACGCGCTGGGCAAAGCGGAAATCGAGAAGATTATCGACCTCCAACTTGAAAATCTTCGCCGCATGTTGACAGAGCGCAAAATCGAAATCACCCTGACGCCGAAAGCGCACGAGTTGCTTTTCCACGAAGGGTACGATCCGCAGTTCGGGGCAAGGCCGCTGAAGCGGGCGATTCAACGCCTCATCCAGGACCCGCTGGCCATGAAGCTGCTCGATGGAGAAGTGGCCCCCGGCGAGGCGCTGACCATCGACGCCGACATTAAGAAGGGCGTGATGACCTTCGAGCCCGCCAAGGCCAAAGCGGCGAGGAGCTGACAGTCTGAGATTGTTCGGCAACTCGTAGTGCTAGAATAGCCACAAGAAGTTGCAACCCAACATGTGGGCGGAGGGTTAGCCTATGGTATCAAATAAGGTGATTTCGGTTTTCCGGAATGCGGTTGGGCAACTCGCCATGGTTACGCTGTCTCCTGAGGAGGAGGCCCACGTTAAAAGGTTGGCAGATGATCTGAGCCTGGTATTGAAGGGGGCGCTTGCTCGCAATAAAGCAAAACAGAACCTTTAAGGTCAAGGGAAAACCGCAGTGCGGAGGTGATTATGTCCTTTTTACTTGGGCCGCCATGCGAGAAATGCGGGGCGCGATCAGCGCGTAGGCGTCTCCGAGTCTATTTGAAAGCCACGGGCAGTCCAGTATACTACTGCTGGTCATGTGCTGCTGAGGCGGTCGAAAAGGGGTCCTGCTTTACAAGGCACATTGTTACGCTTGAAAAGCGGAGCCAACCTGGAAACCGCAAATCTCTTTTAATAACTAAGGCGTTAATCAAATCTGGAAATTAAACGGGGTTGGCGGACAGATGAATCCAGGTCCTGAGTGCACAGCGGCGGTACTCACAGTTGGTTTAGTGGATCGTGGGCGCCCGGGAAAAAGAGCAACGGAGCGATGATGGGATGGCTCGATCGTCTTAGGGGGGCAGACCGTGGCAAGCAAGCGGCAGGAGTTGCCGAGGGAGGCCAAGTCCCCGCGAAGGAAAAAATCCCCACCACTCCGCTCATGCTGGCCGTTGCCATTTCTGATCGGACTAACAGCAGCCTCGCGGGAATACTGAAAACAATCGAGAAAATCGGTGGACCGAGTCCCACACAAGAGGGAACGGCAGACGCCTTCAGAGAGCTGCTATGCGCGCATTACTCTCTTGCTGTGGCCATCTTGGGCCAGGGCGACGACGCCCAGCAAATGGGTACCGAGGCGGGCGGGACATTCTACTCTTATACGGCGGCTACGTTCAGTGAACTGGTGCGCCCAATGGGTCCCGTCTGGCTCGACACGGATCGAATGTGGAGACCATTCGGGTTGGGTTCCGACCAATTTCTTGACCAGAGGTTTCTAATTCCTCTCTGTGTGGAGGCGACCGAGTTGTATATAGAGGACTCGCCCAACCTCCGAACGTTGGCAGACAGCGCCCCGGAGTATTGCTACAACGCAACGCAAGTGGAACCGGCCTTGAAACGCAATAATTGGGCTGTGACATTCCACACAAAAGCCTGGATACGATTCGCAAAAGCAATAGATTTGAGGGCGAGCGATCCCAGATGGTTCTTGCCAGTCCTGGACGATTTCTCCATTCGGATGCTCACATCCATGGATCTGTTCAAGACCCTACGGCCCTCCTTCTCAGCGAAGTAGTTCCCGGCGTATGCGATTTGTTTTGCGAGGTCGGGACTTTGAGAGAGCAAGAGGCTGGCTGGCGCAGAGCGAGCTCAGCTCTGCGATTCACCGGACAAGGTGGTTCGTACGATAACGCAGGGCTGGGCTCGCCCTGCGCCAGCGAGCCGCTGGTGAGGATGCGCTGGGGAACGATTTCCCGGAAGCAGGTCCCTCCGGGAGATCGCAGGCCTCCAGGGGCCGAGGTCTGGGCCAGCCTGCATCCGCCCTTGGATTACTCCGCGCTTTTGAGATGCAACAACCACCAGGTTTACGGTAAACTTCCAGGGAGTGGGGTAAACCGACCATGGGCAATGTTCTTACGCTGCCGGAACAAAGAGTTGTCCTCGAAGACGTGAGCTGGGGGACCTATGAGCGTCTCCTTTCCGACCACCTGGACAAGTCCGTGCCGCGTTTTACCTTTGACCGGGGGAGGCTGGAGATCATGAGTCCTTCTTCGGAACACGAAGAGTACAAGCAGGCGCTGACCATGCTGGTGGTGATGCTGGCCGACGGACTCGGAATCGATATCCGCAATCTGGGTTCGACAACTTTCAAACGCAGCGAACTGGAGCGCGGTTTCGAGGCCGACGTGTGTTTCTACGTGCAGAGCACGGCGCGAATGCACGGCAAAATCCACATCGACCCTGCCGTTGATCCGGCTCCGGATTTGGTGATCGAAATCGAGGTCACCGCCCCCGCCCTCAATAAGCTGCCCATCTATGCGGAATTCCGTGTTCCAGAAGTCTGGCGGTACGATGGCACGCGGCTGATGGTTCTGCAATTAGCCGGGAATGAATATATCGAGAGTGGCAAGAGTCTGGCTTTTCCCCAAGCCTCGACTGATGACATCCCCCGCCTGGTTCGACAGGGCGTGTCCTTGAAAAGCACAGCGTGGCTGACCGAGCTTCGGAACTGGGTGCGCAAGCTGAAGTGAGAAGTCTCGCCCCACATTCCCTGAAACCACAATTAAGATCTCACCGCCCCTACCCCCGCACCGCGTCAACCGGCGGCGGTTGGGGGGTACGCACCACGTCGGACATGCCATCGCGCAAGGTTCCGAAGATCCTGTCGAACGGCACGGTGGATTCCCCATAGTTACATTCAAAATACCGGTGATGCAGGTAGTGGAAGTAGGAGCCGCCGGGCAATTTTCCATCCAGGAGCGGGCCTTCAAATCCCAGGTGGCCGTAAGCCGGGGTGAGTGCCGCGTGCTGAGCATCGAGGATAAAGTGAATGGGATGCGAAGGCACCACAAAATGGATCAGCACGCAGGTGAAATAGAGGAGGTGCTCCACCGGATGCATGGAGAGGCCTGACCACGGGCCGGGTTGCACGTTCTTGTGGTGCAGATAGTGGACGTACTTGTACATCGGCTTCCAATGAATAGCGCGGTGCACCCAGTAAAAGTGGAACTCCCGCCAGATGGGAATCAGCAGCATCAGGAAAGCGCAGTAAATGGGATGCGCGGTCCAACTCACGTAGGGAACGTGATGGTTGGCCGCCGCCCAGAAGTAGAGCACCTCGTAGGCCGTCCAGAACGAGCAGCCGCTCACGCAACTCCAGAAAATGTTGTCGTAAAGCTGATTGCGGAAGAGGAAATTGGGGTCGTTGACGCGCAACCAGTGGGTGGAATACCGGCGCTCCGTGCCCTGCGCCTTGAAGGTGTAAAGCAACAAGTGCCAGCCGCCGGTGATGATCCAGAGCAGGATGAAATTGCGCAGGAAGATCTGGCCGATCCAGCCCGCCTGTAATTTCGCGCAATGGGCCAGGGGCGGCTGCAACCAGAGCCACGTGGCTGTGGCGAGCGCGAAATAAATGATATTCCACGGCCAAAGGTAACCTCCCCAGCGGAAAAGCCATTTCAGCGTGTCCACCGGGCGCGGAGGCCAACTGAACAGGGGCGCGTAGCTCACCGGATAGGGCGGCCGCCACTCCCCTTTTGCCGTACGAAAGCCATACTCAGGCTGCGTCGATCCAGTCATGGAAGTATCCTTGGCCACGTTTCAGTTTTCACCCGGAGGGAAATTTACACCCGATTGCCCCGAACTTCAAGTGGTGCTGACCTTGTGGCGCTGACCAAGTGGCCAGCGCGTGCCGACCTCAAGGCCGGCGCTACATCGACGTGCCATGGCCGTCCCGGCCATGCCCGAGCACGGGCGAGACGCCCATGTCACGATTCAGTGCTGACCGTGGATTCATGGCGGCGGGCAAAAACCGACGGTCAATCAGAGTGCGATTGACTGTGGCTGCCGGCTCTTAACATGATAATCTGGACTTGCTAATAGACATCCAAGGGCGAGAAGGCGGGAAGTAATACCGCTCAGGGCGGAATAATTCCGCGCGTAAGAAAACCTCGGAAAGAATGAATCAAAGATCCGAAGGGATGAAAGTGCACAAACAATGAAAGTGGTGATTCTGTTTCTACTAATTGTCGTGGTTTACTTTCTTGTCCAGGAATTTTTTCGGAAAGGGCGCTAATTTGACCCAAACCGCCAATGCCATGGTCGCGGGTGGAATCGGGTGCCTCCGGGGGGCTCATGATGAAGGCGCGGGTGATATCGCTGGGGTTTTTTATTGTGGTGTCCTGGGCGCCTCTGCTGATCAAGGGGTGGGCGGCGGACTGGCCGATGTTCGCGCACGACCCCATGCGCACGGGATGGGCGGCGGAGGAAACGTCACTCTCCATCCAGAACGTGTCGCGGCTGGAATTGAAATGGAAGGTGCAAGTGGACAACGCCCCGAAGTTCCTTACCGCCTTGACCGCTCCCGTGGTGGCATCGGATATCGATACGCCGGAGGGTGCAAGAACTCTGGTCTACGTGGCGGGAAGCTCCAACAATTTTTATGCTTTGGATGCCGCCAGCGGCGCGATTGTCTGGAGCCGCAAGTTCGATTCGCGTCTCACCACCACGGGTGGCGCTTATCAAAACACCATGCTGTGTCCCAACGGGATCACCGCCACTCCCGCGATTGACCGGGGCACGCACACCGTCTACGTCATCGGGATGGACGGAAGACTTTATGGATTGGACCTCGCGACCGGCCAGGATAAATTCCCTCCCCTCACCTTCGTCGCTCCCTTCTCGAAGGATTGGAGCCTTAATATTGACGACGGCATCGTCTATACGTCGCTTTCGCAGGGCTGCGGAGATGGAGCGTCGGGGTTTTATTCGATTGACGTCAGCAATCCGCGTCATCCTCTGGTGCGGCGATTGCTTCTCTCCTCAACCGACTCGGCCGGAATCTGGGGCAGGGGTGGTCCGGTGGTGGGCGGCAATCACAAGATTTACGGCCTGACTGCCGATGGAAAATTTGATCCCGCCGCGGGGGAGTTTTCGAGCAGCGTGGTGGCGGCGCTCCTGCCGCAATTGGATGTTGCCGACTATTTCGCTCCGCGTGACTGGCAACTCATCACCAAGAAAGACTTGGATCTGGGTTCCACCAGCCCCGTATGGTTTACCTACAAGAATTTCAATTTGCTGGCCGGAGGCGGCAAGCAAGGCGTCATCTATTTGTTGGACGCAGACTCTCTGGGGGGCAAGGACCATCAATCGCCCTTGTTTGTGACCGCGCTTCTGGGCAACGAAGAGCAAACCTTCAACCAGCGGGGAATATGGGGCGCCCTTTCGGAATGGCAGGACGATACCGGCGAGACCTGGATCGTGACTCCCATGTGGGGGCCGGTGGCGAAGACCGCTCCCCAGTTTCCCCAAACCAATGGCCCGAATCCGCATGGCAGCATCATGGCGTTTAAGGTGGCTTTGGACTCCGCTTCCAAGCTGCCCATTCTTAAGCCCGCCTGGGTCTCCGGTGACTTCAACCTTCCGGACCCGGCGATCATTGCCAACGGTGTGGTCTTCGCCTTATCGACCGGAGAGAATGCCGACCAGCTCACGGATCGCTCCAAGGGGACGCGCACGGCAGTCCTGTACGCACTGGACGCGAAAACCGGCAGGGAACTGTATAACAGCGGCGGCGCTATAACCGGTTGGGTCCACTTCAGCGGCTTGGCTCTGGCCAATGGAAATGTTTACGTCGTGGACCACGATTCGAGGATTTACTGTTTCGGCCTGAGGGGAAAATAGGCAGGAGGATAATCTTATGACTCGCTCCATCCCCGGCGTGGTCATGGTGACGGGCGGCGGAAGCGGCATTGGACGCGCGGTGGCCCTGCGGCTGGCGGAGGACGGCGCGGCCGTGGGGCTGGCGGACAACCGTTTGGACGCCGCGCGAGAAACGGTGGAGGCAATTGGCCAAAGGGGAGGCCGGGCGACCGCCGTCCTGTGCGATGTAAGCCGCCGGGAAGCCGTGGACCAGGCGATCGTCAAGATTGAAACCGAACTGGGACCGCTGGGAGGGCAGGTGAATTGCGCCGGCATCTGGGGGTCGCACCCTTTCCTCGAAATCAGCGAGGAGGACTGGGAGGCGGTGATGCGCGTGAACTCGACCGGGATGTTCTTCTGCATCCAGGCCGCCGGACGGGTCATGGTCCCGCGCCGGCGCGGAGTTATCATCAACACCAGTTCCGCCGCCGGGGGGCGCACCGGGCGGCCGTTCCACGCGCACTACGCCGCTTCTAAGGCGGCGGTGATCAGCCTCACGCGCTCGGCGGCCCTGGCCTTCGGCCCCCACGGGGTGCGCGTGAACGCAATTTGCCCGGGAGCCATCGACACGCCCATGTTCGCCAAGGTGGCGGCGCAGCCGCAGGATATTATTGCTCCCCTGCTCGCGCGGATTCCCCTGGGCCGCGTGGGCCAGCCCTCCGAAGTCGCTTCCGTCGTGAGCTTTCTGCTCTCCGAGGATGCTTCCTACGTCAATGGGCAATCCCTGAATGTGTGCGGCGGATTGCAGACGGATTGATAAGGAGAGTAATCCATGAAAATGCCTGTTCTTTTCGTTGGCCACGGATCGCCGATGAATGCCCTTGAGCAAAACCGTTTTACCGAAACACTGGCGGGGCTGGCGGAGCGGCTGCCGCGCCCCCAAGCGGTGTGCGTGGTTTCGGCGCATTGGGTGACGCGCGGCTGCGAAGTTCTGGCCGTTCCCAAGCCCCGCACCATTCATGATTTTTACGGTTTCCCCGCGCCGCTCTATCAAGTCGAGTACCCCGCGCCGGGCGCGCCCGCGGAAGCCCAGCGCGTGGCGCGCGAGCTTGAAATCCGGCCGGATGAAACGTGGGGATTTGATCATGGCGCGTGGAGCGTCCTGCGGCATCTGTATCCGCAAGCCGAGGTGCCGGTGTTTCAGGTCAGCCTGGATCAGGGCCGCAGCCTGGCGCGCCACCTGGAATTGGGCGGCGAGCTTGCCGGGCTGCGTGACCGCGGCGTGCTGATTCTGGGGAGCGGCAACATTGTGCACAATTTGCGCCGCCTGGAAGGCGATAAGGACGCCCGGCCCTTTCCCTGGACGCTGGAATTTGACGCGCACGTGAAGAAGGCCATCGAAGCCCGCGACGTCGCCGCGCTCGCCGCTCCCGAATCGTGGGGAAGGCCGCTCGCTTCGCTTGCCCATCCCACCCTCGAACATTACGTGCCGCTACTTTACTGCATGGGGAGCACCGGCCAGAACGAAGCGGTGAGCTATCCCTACGAAGGCTTTGAGTACGGAAGCCTTTCGATGCGCATGGTGCTGTTCCGGCAGACCAGCGAGTGAACTGGCCGCGGAGGGCCGCCCGCGGGTTCGAGCAATGCTCAATGATGACAGTGTGGGCGGTAGGAGTTACGGAGAGCCTGACGGTACCGAACGTTCCCGAAAAAGTCTACGCCGAGATCCAATCGGATGCCAGTCGAAACCGATGCAGCATCAACGCGAAGTCCGTGCGAGCCGCCGGTGCGGTCACGCCGTAAGCGGGCGTAGAACGGTCAGAACTGGTCGCCGCGGCGACACCGTGGCTGCTTACTTACTCGCCGCTGGCGCGGAGCATCGCCACAACGATTCCGATCACGGTAACTCCGAATTGAATCATCATGAACATTGGAACCATTTGGTGCAGGATGCTCATTTCAACCTCCCCCTTCTGACCTCGACACCTGCTCTTAATGCAGGTTGCTGACCCTTCTTGCGGGGTTCTGGTTTGAAAAGGGCAGGAGGGCCCGGGAGCATAGGGATCAGTTGAATTCGGATGGAATTGGACGGCCGCAGCTCGCCCAAGATTCCGGTGGTTGGCAATCTCCAGACTACGGTTCGGCGCCTCAACAAGACGGGCGCATGGGGACCTCAATCGGGGCTCGAATCGATTCTGGGTGGAAGCCGAAGGGGAAGGTTCCATGGCCCGGTGACCGTGGCAAGTTATTCATTCCATGGGGCCAAGAGAAGGTCGTGGGGAAACGCCGCGCCCCGCGCCGGACCGCGGCCGCGCAAGGGTCGCATGCCCGCCTCCCCGCCGAAGGAAGGCCCCTGCGCAGCTCGCTAATCGTCCGCGCGGCGATCGCCCACGCCTGCGTCCCCATGGCTGCGGAGGGAGAGGCCCCGCCGGCTGCCGCAAACCCGCCTCGCCCCGCTGACCTTCCACCTCAGGGCGTTGCAGCCGGCTCCGCAGCGCTGAACCGGGACCAAATCGGGACCGCTGCCGATCGTCCCATTCCCGTTTCGGGAATTAAGCGGGGCAGCCCCAGTTGCCCGCCTCCAGGCGTTGTTTTTTCGATTGTTTAGGTCCGCGGCTTTACATCGGGAATTACGCGATCATGTTCATATCCGCTTGCGCACATCCCGGCCGCAGCGCGCCGAGTCGTCAGCCGAATTTATCTCACCGGGTTTTAGGGGGCGCGGTTGAGGAGGAGGGCTTCGCGGCCTTGCAGGGTGGCGCGAATGGCTTCCAGCCCGCCCTCGAGGTCAGGCATCCTGGCGAGGATTGACGCGCCATCCTGCTTCTCGACCATGGAGCGCAGGAGGTCGCACTGGCCCGCCAGTTGCTCATCGAAACGGATCAGCGACTGGAGGGTGGGCGCCTCCTGCCGGTAGCGCTGGCTCACCCGATCGTTCTCGGGAACCGGTTGCTGCTGAATCAAGGCTTCGAGAGCGCCAATCCCCTGGGCCAGGCGCTCCAGGCGCTGGGCGGAGGCTACCGCGGCGGGGTCGGGAAAGGGCTTCTGGCGGGAGGGCGGGGGAAGGAACTGGCGCCGGTATTCGGCCTCGGCCTCGCTCACGCGGGTCATGGCGGTGCCCAGGAGGCCGGCGGCTTTGCTGCGCACCAGTTGGTCGTCGGCGCGCAACTGGTTTTCCACACGGTAAAAGTTATACCCCCAGCCATAGAAGAGGTTGGTGGCCACCTGGCGCAGCAGGCCGGCGTCGTAAAATCCCGAGTTCGACACTATTTTTCTCCGGTGGGCGGCGCCGGTTTTGCGGCGGGCAATCCGGCTTCGGGGCCGACGGAATAGAATCCCGTCGGTTGGCCGCCAATGTAGAAGGGCAAGCCGGCCGCGGCGTTGGGGGCGGAAACCAGCCCCTTTTCCGCCATGCGCAGCGCCAGGTAGTAGCGCACCGCTTCAATGGGAGTAAGGCCGATGGCCTGCAACGAGATCAGTTCGCGCATGCGCTCGTCCTTCGGCATGATGAGGATCTTCAGGTCATTCAGGGTGATGCCGTAGGTTTTCAGGAAATCGGAAAGATGGCTCTTCACCAACTCGCGAACTTCGCTGATGTGCTCGTTGATGTCCTCCATCTTGGTCACCTGGACAACCTGATTGATTGCCTGCTCAATGGCGGGTCCAGCGTAATCGGCCACTTCCTTGGTGTCGATCATATAGCCATTGAACGGCAAGTGCGTAATCAACTGGAGGGCGGCCTCCTTGGTGTCCACGTGGATGTAGTAATCCGCCTGGTAGGCCATCTCGGCCATCTCCTCGCTGGTGGCCACGCCCTCGCTGCGGATCAGCAGCTTGCACCGGTTGATATAAATGATCTCGAAAACCCATGGAGAGGAGCCCCCGAAAAACCCTTGCGCGATCGAACCGAGCAGGGGTTTGTCCGGAGTGGTGAGCGGGTACTGCCCTGTCTCGTAAACATTCAGGACGGCGCCCCGCGATTTCAAGATGCAGAAATGATTGCTCTCCACCGTGAGCAGAGAACCGGAAACAATGCTCTCGTCCGCGATCTTCACGGCCAGGCTCTTGGTGCCGAGCATGTCCGTTCCATCGCGCATGAGCGAGGTGATAACCTGCCGAGTGATCGCCATGATTGCGCCCCCCCATCGAATGTAGATTAGACGTTGAGCATACCTTAATCTGCGGGGGGGTTGCAAGCAAGCTGAGCGGCTCTCCATGGTCGCCGGGCTATTCGAACGAAATCAATTTCAATTGGGAAAGAGGGACGGAAAAATCAAAGACGTCGGGGCTGACCGGGTTGTAATTGTCGGTAATCCCGAGGGCGCGGACTTCGGCGGGCTGAGTGGTGGGCATGAGGAATTTTGCCGTGAACGGTTTTCCGTCGCGCGGGGTGATGGTGAGGCGGTCGCCCTGGATCTCGACGTGATCGATCTTCTCAAACTCCACTTCATTGGCTCCGCCATTATCCATCTGTACGGTGAAGCTGGTTTGAGGGGCAACCGATTCGAGCAGGGAGCCGCGGCCGCCGGGCGGATAGAAGTCGAGATAAAGATCGTAGACATGGGTGAGCTTGCCGGACTGATCGGTAATGGCCGCCTTGTAGCCAAAGCGTTTCCAGACCTCCAGAATCTGCTGGCGGGCGCGGGCATTGACCACTTGAACGCGAAAAGGCAGGCTGCCCCGATTCAGGCGCACCACCGTAACGCGGCGCTCCTTGAGGTCGAAGTGTTTGTAGACGATGAAGGCCGAGTCCTGCTGGATGACAATGGCGTCACGCTGCAGGACAATTTCATTGCCCTGCGCAGTGGTCTGGTAGATGATGTCGCCGAGGATGGGTGTGGCCAGGAGGGCCAGGCATGAGCAGATCAGCCAGAGTACTTTCATCGCGAACCCCGATCGATGGAGAAGCCCCGCAGCGGGGTGGCGAGGGCGCTGCGGGGTCTGCGGTTTAGATATCTATTTCTTCTTGGGGGCTTTGTACTCCAGGGAGGTCTTCGCCTGGAGGGCTTTCAGGCTTTCCTGCGCCGCGGCAGCATACTTACCGTTGGGCGCGAGCTTCAGGTAAGTCTGGAAAGCTTCGACGGTGCCGGGCACCGGGGCGATTGACCCATCGGGGTTGACGCCCGCCTTACCCATTAAAGCCATACCGTACCAATACCACGCCATGGAGTTATTGGGGTCAGCATCGGTAGCCTTTTTCAGGGCGACGGCAGCATCGTCCATTTGCCCCTTGTTGACCAGGATGGCTCCCAGGTTGTAGTAGTAACCGGAAGCGTGAGTCGGGTCCAAATCCGCGGCCTTCTGGAACTCCGCAATGGCCTCGGTGGTCTTGCCCATGTCGGCATAAAGATGGCCAAGGTTATTGTGCAAGCTGGCATCACTGGGAGCAATCGCCAGGCATTTATTGTAATAGTCGAGCGAGGTGGCTTGATACTGCTTGCGCTTGTCGGGATCGGTCTCAATGCTGGCAGCCATGGACCACGTCTCGGCCAATTGGCTCATGATAATGGCAGCATTTCGGTCCTTGGCGAGGGGGAGGGCCTTTTCGAACATCGCGGCCGCGTCCGTATAGTGCTGCTGGGCATAGAGCTCGCGTCCCTGGTCAAATAACTGTTTCACGTTCTGGCTTTGCTTTTGTTCTTGTAATGCCTTTTGATACTCGGGATTGGACTCTCTCGCCTTCTCGGCTTCCTTCTGGACCGCTGCGATGTCAAAGTTGATTTCCGTGGGGTCGCCGAATCCTACGGTCTTGGACTCGGTATCCAAGGGCTTGCCGTCCGGACCCAAGAGCGTTACTTTGTAATTCCCGGGGGCCAGGCCGATGTAAATGTATTCCCCCTTCTTATTGGTCTTGGTTTTCGAACTCCACTTGATGTCGACCCGCTCAATCTGGACCACATAGCCCGCCAGCGGGGCTTTATCAGGACCGATAGCTTTTCCCGTCACGCCTCCCGTTTGGGCGAAGGCTGGAGCGCATATCAAAAGCGCCCCGAAGACGATCGCAACCCCCATCAGTCTCCGCATCCAACTCCTAGACATAATTGCCTCCTTCATTTATGGTAAGTCGCCAACATTCTAACTGTTTGCACCCTGGGACTCAACAGGTTCGGAAGATTTTTAATGGCCTGGCAATTCCTGCTTCCGCGGGTAGGCGGGGCGCTGGAAATACGGAAGGGGGTCCTCCATGCCGGCCTCCTCGAAAGCCCGCAGGCGGAGGGCGCAGCTATCGCACACGCCGCACGCCACCTCCTGCCCCTGGTAGCACGACCAGGTGAGTTCAAAGGGCGCGCCCAATTCGCGCCCGCGCCGAACAATCTCACTCTTTCGCCAATGAATAACCGGCGTCACGATTTCCAACTTTGTCTCCGGCCTGGTTCCGGCGGTGATGACACGATTGAACGCCGCATAGTATTCCGGGCGGCAATCGGGATAGCCGGAGCTGTCTTCGGCCACGGCCCCGATAAAGATCTTGCGCGCTCCCAGAACCTCACCCCACGAAACGGCGATAGAAATGAAATGCGCGTTGCGAAAGGGAACGTAGCTCGAGGGGATATCCTGCCGCTCCAGATTGGCGGTTTCCACCGCGATTTGGGCATCGGTCAAGCTCGACCCGCCGATTTGTTTCAGGTGATCCAGCCGGCATACCAGGCGATGCTCGGCCTGGTAGAAATCCGCCACGGCGTGGAAGGCACGGAGCTCGCGCGCCTCGGTCCGCTGGCCGTATCCTACGTGCAGCATGGCGAGTCGATAATCAAGGTGGGCAATCGCGGTGGTCACGCAACTGTCCATGCCGCCACTGGCAAGGACGACGGCAAGCGGCTTGTCCGGAGTCCTGGGTCCGTAGTCCGTGGTCCCTGAATTGGTTTCAGTCATCGGTGGTCAGTGGTCGGCTTTCTGTCGTCCGTTGTCTTTTGACAGTTTGTAACTCTCAGGTAACAGCTCACAGGGATTCAACAGTCATATCCAGTCTTGCTCTTCCCGAATCCCGTATGCCGAATTCCGCATCCCGAGTCCCGTATCCCGAGCCCCGAATTCCGAATTCCGCATCCCGAATTCCGAATCCCGAATCCCGAATCCCGAACCTCGCATCCCGAGCCCCGTGTCCCGCGTCCCGTTTCTCAAACTCCGTGCATGTCCGGGTCCCAAATGAACTTGTGGATCTGCAAGCCCAGGCGGACCTTCAATCCGTCGCGCAGAATCCATTCGGCCAGTTGGCGCGGGGGTAATTGCCCGAAGACCGGGGAAAGAATGACTTCGTCCACCCGCGCGCTCAGATCATGCTGGAGCATGAAAGCGTGGGCATAGTGATAGTCATTTTCGTCGGCAATCACGAACTTGACCTGGTCTTTCTTTTCCAAGGCAGGCAGGTTATCAGCGCAGAAGCTTTTGCTTTCACCGCTGCCGGGACATTTGACATCGAGCACTTTGATGACCGCCTGGGGCAGACGGCCAATGTAACGCTCCCCGCTGGTTTCCACCAAAACCCGGAACCCTTCACCGACCAGTTTCTCCGCCAGGGGGAAAACGTCCTCTTGAAGGAGGGGTTCACCCCCCGTCAATTCCACCAGAGGGCACTCCAAATGACAAACTTTGTCAAAAACCTCCTCCACCGTCATCTTCCGCCCACCATGGAACGCGTAAGCTGTGTCACACCAATGGCAGCGCAGGTTGCAACCGGTCAAGCGCACGAAAACGCAGGGTAATCCCGCGAAAGTGGACTCACCTTGAATCGACTTGAAGATTTCCGTAACGACCATACAATTTGGGGAGCCACCAGCGTTATTACGCCCCTGTGCCCATTTTAACCCATTTTTTCCGTGTACTGTGGAGAACGGCTTGGGAGTATCCGCGACGCAAAACGGGAAAGGGGGTCCCGAATTGGGCCAATTCACGTGCAAAAAGTCACTCCAACGAGTCCATTTTTGATCTGAGTCAATTTATTAATATCCTCTAATGAATTCAATCTAAATGAGTTTAGCCTTCGGCCGATAGTAAGAACGGAAGGCGGACCCACGATGGCCCCCGGGTTGCATTTGGGAGAGGTGGAAGTGAGGGAGCGTGTTATGTTAAGCCACGACGAACTCGAAAAAATTCGGGAAGAACGCGAAGTCATGGAAACCTGGCGAAGTTACTCCCGGCACGTCGTCGCTGACTTGCTGGAGGCTTGCGCCATCTGCGGGACCATCCGTGAAAAGGCTCAGTTGGACCGCTGCCGTTGGTGCGAAGATACCTACATCTGCAAGGAAGGTCTCTGCTCCCAAAAGCACCAGGCGGAGTTGCATCCCGCCGTGGCTTTCTGGACGTGGTAGGAAGTTAGAAGTTAGGAGTTAGAAGTTAGAATTTAGAAGGAGCCGTTCACCCAGTGATGCATGCCCCGATTCCTTGCTCGAAACTTCTAACTCCTATCTTCTAACTTCTTTCTTCTAACTTCCAGCCCCTCATTTCGGCCGATACGTTGCCGAAGTAGTATCGGTCTCCCAAATCGTTACGGCCTGTACTTGCAGTCCCCGATTCCGCACCGGCGGCTCCAGCTCATCGTAAAAATACTTGGCGATATTTTCAGCCGAAGGGTTCAGCTTATCGAAGGGCGGGACGTCATTCAGAAAGCGGTGATCCAGGCGCTCCACCAGTTCCTTGATGGTCTTCTTCACTTCCACAAAATCCATCAACAATCCTGCGGAATCAAGCTGTTCGCCGCCCACCACCAATTGCACCTTGTAATTGTGCCCGTGAACGTTTTCACACTTGCCTTTGTACCCGCGCAGGGCATGTCCTGCCGCGAAGGTGTATTCAACGGAAACTTCAAACATTTCTCCCCCAACCTTTGACTCAGCCTTTTCGTCTGTCCCCAGTACTCACTCGCCTTGGTTTCGAGTTGGCGCGCCGCGGGTCGGGCTTTTGCCTCCGGTCGACCGTCGCCTTTCTTCGATCGACTCCGCTTCTTGCCGGGTCGTAAGTCTTCTTATCTTCAGCCATTGGAATTTGTTTTCCCCCATTAAGTTGGTTCTTGAATTCTGTCACTAAATCAACATTCTCGCATGAAGGCCTTCACATCTTCCAGCCGATTCGTCTTGTGGTAGGGAGGCAGGCTTTCCAGGAAGACGCGCCCGTAAGGCATGCGCATCAGGCGCTGGTCCAGCATCACCAGGATGCCGCGGTCGCTTTCACTGCGGATCAGCCGGCCGAAGCCCTGTTTGAGGGTGATGACCGCCTGGGGCACCTGATAATCGGTAAAGGCGTTGCCCCCCTCCTCGTTAATTTGCCGGATGCGGGCGGCGGTCACCGGGTCAGAGGGCACCGCGAAGGGCAGACGGTCAATCAGCACCGCGCTCAATTGTTCGCCCTGCACATCCACACCCTGCCAGAAGGAACTGGTGCCGAAAAGCACGGCGTGGGGGGTGCAGCGAAACTTGTCGAGCATTTCCGTGCGCGGCATCGAGCCTTGCAGCAGCAGGGGATAACGCACGCGCGTCCGCACGCGCTCGTAAACGTCGCGCATCTGGGCGTGGGAAGTGAAAAGCACAAAGGCCCGCCCGCGCGTGGTCTTGAGCAATTGCACGATCTCTTCCGCCGCCAGGCGCGCAAAATCCGGCTGGCGCGGGTCAGGCAGATGCATCGGCGTATAGAGCAGCGACTGGCGGGCATAATCGAAGTGCGAGTCGAGCACCCGTTCCTTGGCGTTTTGGACTCCCAGGCGGCGCTTGAGGAAGTCGAAGGTTCCGCCCACCGCCAGGGTTGCGGAGGTCAGGATCACCGTTTCCACCTGCTGAAACAGCCGCTCGCGCAGCAGCGTGGAGACGTCGATGGGCGTGGCCTGCATGAACACCCCGCGCCCGCGCCGCTCCCACCAATACACCATGTTGCGTTCGTGACTTTCCAGCACCACTTCAAAACTGGCGCGCAGTTCCTGGGCGCGCTTCGCCAGATTGTTGATCTCCTCGGGACGCTCCGGCACGCGGCTGAGCTCCGTTTGTGCCAGCATCAGGGCGTTCAAGAGGCTCGAGTAGGCACCGCGGTTGACTTCCAGGAAAGCGTCGCGGTTGTCGAAATTCGAGCGCCCTTCGCTGCGCGGAAAAAGCTCAAAAAACGCCTCGGCGCGGCGCCGCAGTTCCCCCACCGCGGCCAGAACTTCATGGCTCTTGATCCCCTTCATGCGCAGCGTGGCTTCCGTGTCGCGCGCCAGTTCCTCCACGCGGTAACTGCTGACTTCCACGCCAAAGTACTGCGTGGCCACGTCCTCCATTTCATGGGCTTCATCGAACACCAGCGCGGCGTAGTCGGGCAGCAGGGCGGCGTAATCATTCTCCCGCAGCGATAGGTCAGCGAAGAACAAGTGGTGATTCACAATCAGCAGGTCGGATTCCGCCGCGCGCTGATGCATGCGGGTGATGAAGCAGCGCTCAAATTCCGGGCACTTCTGGCCCGTACACGCCTCGCGCCGCGCGTCCACTTTTTTCCAGAGTTCGCTCGCATCAGGCAGCCAGCGCAATTCCGCGCGGTCGCCGGTTTCCGTGGTTTCCTCCCACTTGCGCAGCTTTGGGTACTGCTCGACTTCGTCCATGCCCTCCAGGACAGGCTGTTTCTCCATGTCGTAAAGTTTTTGCCGGCAGAGATAATTCTGGCGCCCCTTCATCAAAGTGACGCGCATCTGCGGGAACATTTTCTTGAGAAAAGGGACGTCCTTGTAAAAAAGCTGCTCCTGAAGGTTCTTGGTTCCCGTGGAGATGACGGTGCGCAAACCGCTGCGCAACAGCGGCACAAGGTACGCCAGGGTTTTGCCCGTCCCGGTGCCCGCTTCCACAATCAGGTGCTGGCGGTTTTCGATCGCCGCCTCCACGCTCTCCGCCATTTCCAGTTGTCCCGGCCGGAACTCGTAATGCGGATGGTTCCGCGCCAGCCACCCGCCGGGTGCGAAGACTTTGTCGAGCGGAACTTTATCCGTTGTCTTGGGATTCATGGAAGCCATATCGGGAAACTCGCAATCCACTATGATAGTCCATAAGCCGGAGGTTGAAAGTTTAAAGTAGCGCGGGCATCTTGCCCGCGGTCTCGGGAGCGTCTCGCTCCCGCCCAGCGCGGCGCGGCCGCAAGGAGATCGTAGCGCCGACCTTGAGGGCGGCACGGAAAAGTGCCACGGGCATCCTGCCCGTGCAGGGGCATGGCCAGGATGGCCATGGCACATTGAAATTGTCAGCTAAGAAATTGAGAATTTACGGTAGGGCGTCGGCGAGTTGTCCCCCCTTGGGGAAATTGGCTGCGGGTTGCCTGTTTTCAAAACATCCTCAACAACGTTGTTGCCAATCTTAGAACTAAAATATTCGGCGGATTCTGCATTTTCAATGCGGTTTTCTTCGTTAAGTTATTTATTTTTCAGTGGTATAAGAGGAAACCTATAGGTCTTTTGTTTTCATACACATCGTTTCAACAACGCAAAAGCGACCAATTGTCTGTACATTTGCCTTGTGTTTTCAACAACTTAAAAAATAATTCTTCAATTTTTGCATTTTTTATTTTTTTCATCAAAAGGGGTATCACTAAGCTATTTTAATTCATCGACATACGTTTTCATCTTTTTTGAGCATGAACAATAACGTGCTTTGTTTTCTGGGACATCGTTTCAAAGGTTCAATCATTACTTTAGGTCTCCACCAATCGGCTTCCATTTGGCGTTCCCGGAACTTGATTTTGACGCGCGAATTTCCGCTTCCAGCCGCCTCTTCCGTCACCAGAACCACAACCGCTCCTCCATCTTACCATTCATAGGCTACAATGTCAAGAAGATTATAGACGCCACAGGTTGCTCGTAGCGCCGACCTTGAGGCCGGCACGGTAAAGAGCCACGGGCGTCCCGCCCGTGCCCCAGCATGGCCGAGACGGCCATGGCACGTCCAATCCGCTCATTCCCATTTCGGCTGGCGTGGATTGGGTTTATTCTGATTACTTACCACGGGGGGCCTCTGTGAATCGATTCCGCTGTCTCATGCTGAGTGTTCTTGCCTTGGGCGCGATTGCCACCTGGGCGGCCGCGCAACAGTACTCGCCGGCGCTTTATCAGGAGATGCGCTGGCGCATGATTGGTCCCTACCGCGGCGGCAGAACCCGCGCCGCCACCGGCGTGCCCAGCCAGCCGAACGTGTTCTACATGGGGCAGGTTAACGGCGGCGTCTGGAAGTCGGACGACTACGGCCGCACCTGGAATCCCATCTTCGACGATCAGCCGACCCAGTCGATCGGCGCCATCGCCGTCGCCCCCTCCGATCCGCGCATTGTCTACGTGGCAAGTGGCGAGGGCTTGCTGCGGCCCGATCTCTCCGTGGGTGACGGAATCTACAAGTCCGTTGACGCCGGCAAGACCTGGACGCACCTCGGCCTGCGCGATGGGCAGCAGATTCCCGCTCTCGTCATCGATCCCGAAAATCCCAACCGCCTGTTTGCGGCAGTGCTGGGCCACCCTTACGGCCCCAACGCGGAGCGCGGCGTTTTTCGCTCTACCGACGGTGGTGTGTCGTGGCAAAAGGTTCTTTACAAGGATCAGGACACCGGCGCGTCGGACATCGAGATGGACCCGGCCAATCCCGATGTGCTCTATGCGTGCCTGTGGCGGGAGCGGGAGGGGCCCTGGGAGGATAACAATGATTATGGCGGGGCAGGCGGCGGAATCTTCAAATCCACCGACGGCGGCAACACGTGGAAGAAGCTTGCCGGCGGCCTACCCGACGACCTGATGCAGGCTTACGTTGCCATCGCCGCCAGCAACCCGCGGCGCCTTTACTCGAGTCTCGCCACCCTCAAGGGGACGGCGATCTATCGATCCGATGACGCCGGCGAGCATTGGAGGCAAATCACCACGGATAAACGCCCAGCCACCCGCATCGGCGGCGGCGACCTGGCGGTTCCCAAGGTGGATCCCAAGAATCCCGACGTGGTCTACACCACCAGCATCGTCACCTGGCGTTCGCGGGATGGAGGCGAGACGTGGATGGGCATTCGCGGCGCGCCGGGCGGCGACGATTACCAGAACATGTGGATCAATCCTGACGATCCCAACACCATTCTGCTGGTGAGCGATCAGGGCGCCAATCGTTACGGTGAACGGCGGAGAGACGTGGAGTTCCTGGTACAACCAACCCACCGCGCAGATTTACCACGTCATCGCCGACAATGAATTTCCTTATCGCGTTTACGGCGGCCAGCAGGAGAGCGGCTCGGTGGGAATCGCCAGCCGCGGCAACGACGGCGAAATCACTTTCCGCGAGTGGCACCCGGTGGGCGTCATCGAGTACGGCTATGTCGCGCCCGACCCGCTTCATCCCCACATCGTTTACGGGGCCGGCCGCAGCGAGGTGTCAAAGTTCGATTGGACGACGGGGCAGGTGCAGAACGTAACGCCCCTCGTGCCTCACAGCGGCAACCTATCGCACCGACCGCACCGAGCCCGTCGATGTTTTCGCCCGTCGATCCGCACATTCTTTACTATCGCCGCCAACGTGCTCTTCAAGACCAGCGATGGCGGCAATTCGTGGCAGACCATCAGCCCCGACCTCACGCGGCCTCATCCCGGCATCCCGGCAAGTCTCGGGGAACTGGCGGCAAAAGATGATTACGCCGCCAAGGTGCGCGGCGCCATCTATGCGCTTGCCCCGTCGTTCAAGGATGTCAACACGCTGTGGGCGGGGACGGACGATGGCCTGATTTGGATCACCGGCGATGGAGGCAAGAAGTGGAGCAACATCACTCCCCCGGAGCTGATGCCGTGGAGCAAGGTGACGCAGATCTCCGCCTCGCACTTCGATAATGACACCGCGTTCGCTTCGATCAGCCGGTTTCGCATTGACGATCTGCATCCTTACATCTACCGCACGCGTGATGGCGGCAAGACCTGGCAGCTCATCGTCACCGGCCTGCCCGATGCGGGTCCAGTGGACACGGTCCGCGAAGATCCGGTGGCGAAGGGGCTGCTGTTCGCGGGCACGGAGAATGCAGTGTGGGTGTCGTTTGATGCGGGCGACCATTGGCAGTCCCTGCAACTCAACCTGCCCCACACTTCGATGCGCGACCTGTGGATTCACGACGACGATCTTCTCGTCGGCACGCATGGCCGCTCCTTCTGGGTGCTTGACGACATTACTCCACTCCGCCAACTGGCCGAGGCGGCGAAGGCCGAGGTTTTCCTGTTCAAGCCCGCCCCTGCCTACCGCGTCCAGCGCGATACCAACCCGGACACGCCGTTGCCTCCCGACGAGCCGGCGGGGCAGAATCCTCCTGACGGCGCGGTGATTGACTACGTGCTTCCGGCGGGCGTTGCGGGGCCCGTGACCCTGGAAATCCTGGACGCGGCGGGCAGGCAGGTACGCCGCTACTCGAGCGATGACAAGCCGCCGTTCACGCTCGGTTCGCTGGAAAAGACCTTGGCCATACCGATCTACTGGGTTCGTCCGCCCGCCACCCTCTCCACCGCGCCGGGGATGCACCGCTTTGTGTGGGGCTTGCACGAGGCGCCGCCGGAAACCTCGCAGTTTGGCTACCCGATTTCAGCGATTCCGCATGACACTCCGCGAAGTCCGCTGGGGCCCAGCGTGCTGCCGGGGCGTTACACCGTGCGGCTTACCGCCGGCGGGAAAACTCTTATGGAACCCCTCAGCGTGCTGATGGACCCGCGCGTCAAGACGGCCGCCGCGGGTCTGCGGCAGCAATATGAGGTGGAGACCCATCTTGTCACGATGATGAACGAATGTTTTGACGTGCAGGCGCAAGTGCGCGGACTGAACCGCCAGCTTGAAGCGTTCGCGAAGCAGGCGAAGGGGCCCGCGGCATCCGAGGTCGAGGGCCTTCATAAGAAAATTGCTGACGTCGCCGAAAGCCCGGACGAAACCGACCCCTCCGCCGCTGAGAAGATCACCCTCTCCCACGTGGCGGGCGAGTTGGGCGAACTTTACGGCCTCGTCGGCAGCGCGGACAATGCGCCCACGGCAAGGCAGACGACCGCGCTCGCCGCCGTCGAAGAGGATTATGCGTCAATCATGGCGCGCTGGACGACGATTAAATCCACCGACCTTCCGGCCCTCAACCAGAAATTGAGCGGCGCCGGACTCTCCGTGATCGAACTGAAGGCCGAACCCGAGCCCGAGTCCGAGTCGGAAAATGAGGAGTGAGGCGGGAGGCAGAACATCGATGAACAGGATGGACAGGATTCGGAATTGCAGTGGTAGCGCTGACCTTCAGGTCAGCACCGCCTTTCCCGAGCCCCGTGTCCCGAGTCCCGAATCCCGTATCCCGAGTCCTGTCCATTCACTCCGTCCCCACGACTTTCGCCAGCCACTTTTTCATTTCCCCAGCGGCGCGGCGGGGTGGGCCCTTGCGCAGCCAATCCATCACCGGAGCTCCGAAGAGTTGGCGGAAGATTTTGGTCCTTTGGGCTTCATCGGGGACGGTGCGCATGACCTGTTTGCGGGCTTCGCGCAGAAACCGCAAGTAGCCGCGGTATTCGTGTCCTAACGTTACCTGAAGCTGGCGGCGCAGCCGGCGGGCCAGCGCGGGACTTGAGCCCGACGTCGAGATGGCCACCAATAAATCACCCTGCGCAAAGGAGGCGGGCACCAGGAAATCTGATTCCCGGGCATCATCGGCGGCATTCACCAGCGCCCCAATCTCTTGCGCATCCTTGCGGACGGCCTTCTGCGTTTCCGGATTGTCGGTGGAGGCAAAGACCAGCGCGGGCCGAATTCTACTCGCGGCCTCCGACCGCGCTGCCACGGGTCCTTCCAGATCGCCGGAGCGATAAGCGCGTGGGGTCAGGTCAATCTTCCCGCGCGCCGCGAGCAGCGCCAAACGCGGGGTCAACGACGGGCTGATGACGTGGACGCTGGCGCCCGCACGCAACAGGGCATGCACCTTGCGCTCCGCCACGCGCCCCCCTCCCACCACCGCGCAGCGCCGCCCTCGCAGGTCCACAAAGATGGGATAATAGCGCATCAGCTTGACACACCCCCCGCCCGAAGCCTAAGTTGGTTTGGCGAACACAGGATACCATGGAGGCGATCGCCTATTGGTGATTGGTGATTGCCGATTGATTGTTGCCCATTGCTGAAAGGGGACGGAACGTGCCGATGTGAATGTCGGCGCTACACTTTTACCCTTTAGACTTTACCCTTTAACCTTTTACTATGCCGCCTCTTCCCCGCATCGTGATTCTCGGCCGGCCCAACGTGGGCAAGTCCACCTTATTCAACCGGCTTTGCAAGCAGCGCCGGGCGCTGGTGGGCAACGAGCCCGGCATGACTCGTGACCGCCTGTACGCTCGCGCCGAGTGGTTGGGGATGCCCTTCGAAGTGATCGACACGGGGGGCATCATCCCCTCGGACAAGGAACTGATTCCCGCCGAGATTTATCGCCAGGCGAAAAAGGCGATTGACGAAGCGGCGCACCTGATTCTGGTTGTGGACGGCCGCGAAGGCGTAGTGCCGCTGGATGAGGAGTTGGCGCAACTCCTGCGCCGCACCGGAAAACCCCTGACCGTGGTGGTAAACAAGGTTGACGCGGAGCAGCACCAGCCGCTGGCCGGGGAATTTCACCGCCTGGGAATCAAGCACATCTTTCCCATTTCCGCGGAGCACGGCCGGGGGCTGGACGATTTGCTGGACCATGTGACAGCGGGATTTGCGCACGAAGCCCTCACTCCGGAAGAATCACCATCGGCGGAGAGCTTGGATTCATCAACGCCCGAGGGGATGCCGGGAGCTGATGAAGCAGACTCGTCACTCGTCACTCGTCACTCTTCACTTCCGAAGGCCGATCACCCGATTACTCCCTCGCCCGATGAGCCGATGCACGATCGCCCCATTCCCGGATCGGCCGAACACCCGATTCATGTGGCCATCATCGGCCGCCCCAACGTGGGAAAATCCACCCTGCTCAACCAGCTTCTCAAGGAAGAGCGCTCGATTGTCTCGGCCGTGCCGGGCACGACGCGGGACGCCGTCGACGCGGAAGTGGAGCTTGACGGCCTGCACTTTCGCTTTGTGGATACGGCGGGCATTCGCCGCAAGGGCAAGACGAAATTGTTGGCGGAGAAGCTCAGCGTCATCCAGGCGCGCAAGCATCTGGAGCACGCGGACGTGGCGCTGCTGATTCTGGACGCCCAGGAAGGGGTGAACGCGCTGGATACGCACATCGGCGGGTACGCCCATGAAAGCCGGCGCTCCGTCATCATCGTGGTGAACAAGTGGGACGCCATTCAAAAGGGCCCCAAAACCACCCAGGAATTTACCGAGGAAATTCGCGATCGTTTGAAGTATCTGGATTACGCGCCCATCGTTTTTATCTCCGCGCTGCGCGGGCAACGATTGGGGAACCTGTTAAAGGCCATTGCCCAGGTCGCCGAAGCCCGCCAACTGCGAGTCAGCACGGCGGAGATGAACCGCTTTCTGGCGGAGGTGGACTTCGAGCGCGCTTCTTCCCCCTCGGGCAAGTCCACCCGGCTCTATTATTTAACCCAGGGAGGAGTGGCGCCGCCCATCTTTATCGCCTTCACCAACCGCTCCGGAAAACTGCATTTTTCCTTCGAGCGATTTCTTGAAAACCGCATCCGGGAGAAATTTGGCTTTGCTGGCACGCCCATCGTGATCAAGGCCAAAGCGCGGCGCTAAGCTTCGGAGGTGAATCTCCGCAGTGCTCGCTTCCGACCGGCGCGAAATGGCGCGGTGAGGGGGTTTGTTTCTAAATGAAAGGGTTACAGTTGAGTAAATCCCCGCCATCTAACATTCTTTCACCCCGCCTGAGGGGATGGTATACTGAGACGTTTTATACCGTTAGGCAATTAGGGGGCCGGTAAAATCATGTCCGAATTAGCAATCGGGTTCCAGAAGGAGGGTAGGCCTCATGTCGTGGGAAATGGGAGCAGTACGTGTTATCTTCGTCCTCATCATTACCGCTGCTGCAATGCGTCTTCATCCGTTTGGTTTATCCGGGATCAGATCCACAGCTTTGGGTCTGGCTCTGGGTTTATTCTTCATTTTCTTTGAAATACGGTTGGAGAAAGCGAGCCTGAAGCGTTTGCTGGGAGCGGCGTTCGGTTCCATCCTGGGCATTCTCGGCGCCCTGATGATCAGCCATTTGCTCAGCCTCACGGCGATCGACCAGGATGCAAAATCATTCTTCCAGGTGACCCTGCTGCTGCTGATGGCGTATGTGGGGTTGGTGCTGGGGTCCAACAAGGGTGAATTGCTCAATCTCGGGGCGCTGGGCGGACTTTTCACTACCGAAAAACAGCCCCGCAAGAATTACAAGGTGCTCGACACCAGCGTGATCATCGACGGCCGCATTGCCGATGTTTGCGAAACCAGCTTCATTGACGGGATGCTGATTGTTCCCCAGTTTGTGCTGCGGGAACTCCAGTTGGTGGCCGACTCTTCCGATCCCATGAAGCGCAATCGCGGCCGCAGGGGACTCGACATCCTTCAGCGCATGCAGAAAATGAGCAACATCACGGTGCAGATTGTCGAAGAGGATTTTCCCCAGGTCCGCGAAGTCGACCTGAAGCTGATCGAACTGGCGCGGCTTTACGAAGGGAAAATCGTTACCAACGATTTCAATCTGAATAAAGTCGCCCAACTCCAGGGTGTTCCGGTGCTCAATATCAACGAACTGGCCAACTCCCTGAAGCCCGTCGTCCTGCCCGGTGAAATCATGCGGGTGTTTATTCTCAAGGAAGGCAAGGAATACAACCAGGGCGTGGCCTACCTTGACGATGGTACAATGGTGGTGGTGGACAACGCCAAGAAGATGATATCCAAGACCATTGACATCTCCGTGACCAGCGTCCTGCAGACCACGGCCGGAAAGATGATCTTTGGCAAGTACGATGAACGGCGAGCTTTGGTCGAGGCCGTACACCAGTAACTGAGGCTTCTCACTGCAAGCAAGGCGACGGAGGCACGCGGCGCTCCGTCGCCTTTCTTTTCCTGCGCAGGCAGCGCGTGGGTGGTGAATTGTCGGGAAACCACGTGGCGTGGCGCATGGCCATGGAGACGGCATGAGCGCTCTAGCTATTATTCCCGCGGCGGGTACAGGGATCAGGATGGGCGGAGCCACGCCCAAACAATTTCTCTCCCTCGAGGGCGTTCCCATTTTCGTGCACACCCTGCGGAAATTTGCGGCTTCCGAGGCGATCGACGAGATTTTCCTGGGGGTGCGGCCGGAGGAGATGGATCGGGCCTTTCAGGAGATTGCCAAAGAGAGCTTTGCGAAGAACGTGCGCCTGGTGGCGGGCGGCGCGTCGCGGATGGAAACGGTGGCCCGCTGCCTTGACCAGGCCCCGCCCGAAACCGACGTTGTGGTGGTCCACGATGCCGTGCGCCCCTTTGTGGAACTGGCCATGATTCGCCAGGTGGTGGAGGCGGCCCGCCAGGATGGGGCGGCCATTCTGGGCATTCCCAGCGTGGACACGGTGAAAAAAGTCGAGCGGCAAACCATTACCGGCACCATTCCCCGCGAGCGCATTGTTCTGGCCCAGACTCCGCAGGCCTTTCGTTACACGATTCTGCGCCGGGCTTTTGACCGAGCCCTGGCGGAAGGTTACTATGGCACCGACGAATCCAGCCTGGTGGAACACGAAGGCCACGAGGTGAAAGTTCTGATGGGGTCGGACCGGAACATCAAGATTACCAAACCCTCGGACCTGCCCCTGGCCCGCCTCTTCATCGCGCAGGAACGCGAACACGTTCGGGAAGAAGTCTGATCTGGGGAATATGAATTCAAAGCGCCGCGCCCGCAAAGTAAGCCATAACGAAAAATCATCCGTGCAAGGGTTGCTCCACGGCACTCCGCAGAAAGAAGTGCCAAAGTCGATCCCGGTGTGGCGGGTGGGAATCGGCAACGACCTCCACCGTCTGGCCGAGGGGCGCAAGCTGATCGTGGGCGGCGTGCGCATTCCCTTTGGCAAAGGACCGGTGGGCCATTCCGACGGCGACGTGCTGGCGCACGCCATCTGCGATGCTCTGTTGGGCGCGGCGCACCTGGGCGACATCGGGCGGCACTTTCCCAACACCTCAACGCAATGGAAGAATGCCTCCAGCCTGCTATTCCTGCGCCACGTTCGCGAGTTGCTCAACGCTGCTGGCTTCAGCATTGTCAATATCGACGCCACCGTGGGTCTGGAGCGCCCCAAGCTGGCGCCCCACATCGTCTCCATGGAAAAGAAGGTGGCCGCCGCGCTGGCCCTCCAGCCCGGCCAGGTGAGTGTCAAAGCCAAGAGTGGAGAAGGATTGGATGCCGTCGGCCGCGGCGAGGCCGTTCGGGCCGACGCCATGGCTCTGATCCATATCCGCTCCTGACATGCGGATTCGAGCGCTTGAACCCGCACCCTTTTGATGGGATACTGTGCCAGTCCAAAGAAGGTAAAAATGCTTACCCACAAACCCCAAGGGCGGACGCGGCATCATAGATCTAAGTTGAAACGGCGGTAGCGAGCCCGCCCCCGGCATTTGGTTACGGAGGAGAGAGTATGGCAGACAAAGACCCCAATCCCGGCCACTCGATGTTTGGTCTGAACGATGATGCGCCCACGCGGCAAGTGGCGGGTCCGGAGGAAACGCCAACGTCACCCACAGGCGCAGCCCCTCAGTATGTCCTGGTTCAGCAAGCTCCCCAGGCGGCGCCCGCTTCCGGCGGAAAATTGCTGCAATGGCTGGTGGCAGCGCTCGCCGTCGTGGCGGTTGCCAACCTGGCCCTGGCGCTCGTGTGGCGCTCCGATTTCAACGACTACGCCCGGAAGCAGGCGGACGCCATGAATGTGATGACCCACCGCATGGACTCCAACGACCGGCTCTACGCCCAGCTCCGCGGCCAATTCCAGGTGACCGAGGAGAAGCTGGGCATGACCCAGGCGGAACTGACCCGCGCCCAGGACCTGGCAAATCAAATTCAAAAGAAGCAGCAACTCGCGGTGACCCAGTTGAACCAGGCCATCGCCCAGAAAGCCAGCGCGGAAGAAGTGAACAAGCTCTCTACTGAATCCAACGAAAAAATCGGCGGCCTGAGCACGGATCTGGCGGGCACCAAGCAGGATCTGGCCAGCACCAAGACCGAGTTCACCAATGCGCTCACCGGCACCAAGGGTGAGTTGAACGGCGCCATCGCCCGCACTCACGATGAGCTGGTTGCTCTGGCGCACAAGACCGATCGCGATTATTTTGAGTTTACTTTGCCCAATAAGAAGGCGCAGCAGAAGCTGGGAACGGTAACGGTGGAACTCGAAAAGACCAACCCGGCAAGAAACGTCTTCAGCGTTTATCTTTATTTCGACGATAAGAAGACGGAACGCAGCAACAAGGCCATCAATGAACCCCTGTATTTCTACGTGCAGGGGGCATCGAGCGCCTTGGAGCTGGTGGTCAATAAACTGGGCAAGGATTCCGTATCCGGTTATTTAAGCACGCCCAGAGGTTTCTTCCCCAACACCACGAACGTACTCGGCCAACGCCCGGGAGCTTAGACACGCCTGTACCAACGGCACGCTGCAGCTTCCGGCGAGAATCGAGGGCGCCCTTGCTTTTTGCGGGAACCCCTGTTGATTCCCTCCCGTCGAGGAGGGGCAGGGGGACACGAGGGTCGAGCTTACTTGCTGCCGTTGCCGTTCGCGTAACGGCTGAGCACTTGCGCCAATTCCTGTTCTGACCGCAGGCCCACCAGCGTTTCCACCACGTTGCCGCCTTGCAATAGAATAAGCGTGGGAATCGAGCGGATCGAAAACTTGTTGGCGATATCCGGCAGCTCATCGACATTGACCTTGGCGAAAGTAACCTGATCGCCATACCGATCCGCCAGCCGCTCGAATGTCGGCCCGAGCATTTTGCAGGGGCCGCACCAGTCCGCCCAAAAGTCCAAAAATACCGGCTTCGAGCTTGTTTCGATCCCCTGCCAATCGGCAGGTTGAACATGCAGAACCTTTTCCATAAACTTTTCCTTTTACCTCCCGCATGATTGGATGCAAGCCGCACCAATTGGATTCAGGGAACCTTGCCTGGGGAAAGCCATAGGCGCCCGGACGCGCGTGCACATGCCGGGGATTTCCCGTACAATAAAAACTCCGATTGACCAGGATGACATGGAGGAGATGCCATGGCCGCCAAGTGGTTGCTGAAATCTGACCCTGAACACTATTCCTTTTCTGACCTGGAACGCGACGGCAAAACCGTCTGGGACGGCATCGCCAACAATTTTGCCCTCAAGAACTTGCGCAACGTGCATCGCGGCGACCTGGTGATGGTCTATCACACGGGCCAGGAGCGCGCCGCCGTCGGCTTGGCGGAGGCGGCGAGCGATCCTTATCCCGACCCGCAGCAGAAGGACGCGCGCCTGGTGGTCATCGATTTAAAAGCGAAGGAGAAGCTGGCCCGCCCCGTGACCCTGGACGAAATCAAGCAATCCAGTACGCTCAAGAATTTTGACCTCGTGCGGTTGCCCCGCCTTTCCGTAATGCCCGTTTCCGATCACCAGTGGAGCACCATTCTGGCGATGGCGGGGGCGAAGACGCCTTCACCGCAGAGGCGATGAGAAGAAGAGGTGTCAGGTGTCGGGTATCAGGTGTCAGGTAATACGACTTTGCTGGCACCTGACACCTTCATTCCTCTGCAATGCAAGATCGTAAATGCTTGTTTTCTTAGCAAGTATTTTATGGCGTATGAGACTCCTCATCCGGCCTCGTCCCTCGGCCACCTTCTCCCCAGGGGAGAAGGAGAGATATTTGCTACCCTCTCCCGTGGGGAGAGGGTGGCGGCCATGCGCCGCCGGGTGAGGGGTTAGTGCACTCATTTTGGTTGCGGCCTCGCCGCGCTGTGCCTCCGCGGTGAAATCGAGCAGTCATTCATGTCCAAAGCAACTCGTGATCTCGCCCAACTCCAGCAGCAGGTGATCGCCTGCACGCGCTGCGCGAACCTGATTGCCTACTGCCGCCGGGTGGCTCGCGAGAAGCGGCGCATGTATCGCGATTGCGAATACTGGGGAAAGCCCGTGCCCAGCTTTGGCGACCCGCGCGCCCAGCTCCTGATCCTTGGCCTCGCGCCCGGAGCGCACGGCTCCAATCGCACGGGCCGGATGTTTACGGGCGACCGCTCGGGCGACTTCCTCTATCCTTCGCTCTATGCAGCGGGATTTGCCAACCAGCCTGCCTCACGCGATCGCGGCGACGGACTGGAGCTCCGCAACTGTTACATCACCGCAGCACTTCGTTGCGCGCCTCCCAAAAACAAGCCTCGCCCGCAGGAACTGCGCAATTGCCAGCCTTATCTCGAAAGGGAACTGGAAATATTGACGCGCGTGCGCGCCGTCCTGGTGCTGGGGCGGATTGCCTTTGACGCTTACTTGCGAGTGGTGAGCCGGCGCGCCGACTTCCCCCGCCGCTCGGCCCTGGATTTCTCTCATGGAGCGAGCCTGGCGCTTCCTGCGGGTCTGCCCCGCCTGTTCTGTTCCTACCATCCCAGCCAGCAAAACACGCAGACGGGCCGCCTGACCGCGGAAATGTTCCAGCGCGTGCTGGGCGACATTCGCGAATTTCTCGGACCACCCCCAACATGACGAATCCTTCCAACCTCCCCCCTGTGATTGGTATCGATGTCGGGACCAGCGGGGTTCGCTCGCTCGTGGCAACGGCGGACGGCGAAGTTCTGGCGGAAGCGCGCGCGCCGCTTTTTGATCTGCCCACCCCCGGGCCGGCGCATGAGCAGGACGCGCGTCCCTGGTGGCGGGCCGTTTGCCGCACGCTTCAGGAGCTTCGCGGGAGTCTCGAAGCCGGCGGCCGGTGGAATCGCATCGCGGGAATTGCCGTAACCTCTACCTCCGGTTCGCTGGTTCTGGTGGATGCCCAGGGCGAGCCGCTGCGGCCTGCCATGCTTTACGACGACGGGCGCGCCGCTGAAGTGGCCGCTGAACTCAACCGCCGCCTTCCCGCCGGCGAGATCCAACTCAACGCGTCTTACTCTCTGGCCAAGGCGCTTTGGGTGCGCCAGCAGGAACCCTTGACTTGGGACCGCGCCGCCCGCATTCTGCACCCTGCCGACTGGCTGAGCTCCATGTTCACCGGGCAATTCGGAATCAGCGATGACTCCAACGCCCTCAAGCTCGGCTACGACCAGGAAAAAATTGCGTGGACCGCGGCAGTCGCCGTCGCGCAGATCCCCGCGTCCATGCTTCCCAGGGTTGTCGCGCCGGGTGATCAGGTGGGAGTGGTCTCGGACCGCGCCGGCGAGGAAACCGGACTCGCCGCCGGCGTGCCCGTGCTGGCCGCTGCTTCCGACGGCACTGCCAGCCTCGTTGGCTCCGGCGCGAGCGAAGCGGGCCACGCCAATACCACGTTGGGGACAACCCTGGTTTGGAAAGTCCTGACGCCGGTGAGACCCCGCCTGGGGCCCGGAATGTATTGCCACCATTTGCCCAATGATTTGTGGGTCCCGGGCGCCGCCAGCAACACGGGGCCCGGCAGCCTTCAGCTCGATGCGTCCGGCGCCGGGCCGGCGGAACTGGACCGGCGCGCCGCCCCGCACCTGCCCACCTTGCTTCAGTGCTATCTGCTTGGAGAGCGCGGGGAGCGATTCCCTTTCCTGAATCCCCAGGCCATTTCGTTTTTCGACGGAAGCGCCGCCTCACCGGACGAGGCGTACGCCGCGCAACTGCAATCGCTGGCCTGCGTGGAGCGATGGGGCTATGAGCGGCTGGAGGCCTGTGGAGTGGCGGTGGGGAGGGAAGTGTTCTCCGCCGGAAGCGCCGCGGAGAGCCCGGTGCTTTCCCAACTGCGCGCGAATATTCTGAACCGCACCGTGCTGCGCGCCGCCTGTCCCACCGCGGCGTTCGGAGCGGCCATCCTGGCCGCGCGCACCGCCCTCTTCGCCGGGAATTTGACCGCCGCCATCCGCAGCATGAGCCGCATCGAGGCGTCCCACCGGCCTGAGCCGGAGGCCACGGGTAAATACCAAGTGGCCTACCATCTTTTCCGGGCAGCGTGCTCTCGTCACGGGTTTGAATGATGGGCGGGGGGGAGTGCGCAGCTTTGGAGTGCGGCAGCTTGCTGCCGCTTTCCTCCCCGCGAGCTTGCTCGCGGGAACTTCCTCCCTGCCGCGATCTTGCCGCCAGCGAGCTGGCGGAAGAAAAAGCGGCAGCAAGCTGCCGCACTCCAAAGCTGCGCACTTCCCCCCTGCTGATCCGCGTTGTCACACAGACTCCCTTGGGGGAGAGGGGCCGGGGGGGGAAGGGGGCGCCCGGCAACCAATTGACCGGGCGACTTCGATCTCGACCTTATGAGACACAACACTATCATCAAGGGATAATCTTCAATTTAATATTCCTGAACTCGATGCGATAGCCTTCCGCCTCCAACCCCCAATTGCCTTTCGGAACTTCGGCAGCCGTAAATTCCGCGGTCATTTCGCCATTCACCCAAAGGGTGATTTGCGGGCCGGCGCAGCGGATTTCATAGGTGTTCCATTCGCCGACGGGTTGAAGGGGATTGACGGCCGGCGGAGAAGTTTTGAGGATGGGCGTCAGTTGCCCGTGGTCGAGCGTCTGGCCGAAAAGGTAGGCGACGGGCCCCACCTGGGCCTGGTGCCAGACCCGGCCCGTGAGGTCGTTGCGCACAAAAACCCCGCTGTTATAGCCTGTCCATCCCGCGCGCTTTTCAAAGCGCCACTCCACGTGCAAAAGAAAATTGGTGAGTTCCTGGTCGTAGCGCAGCCATTCGTGTCCACGATCGCCTTCGCACAGAATGGTTCCATGCTCCTTGTCAAGCTTCCACTGGGCGACGGGATCCAGGGGTTTCTCCGGGGGGATGGCCACGCGCGTCCAGCCCTGGAACGACTTCACCGGCATCAGGTCAACCCACCCTGAGGGGTCGGAAACCAGGAAATTATTCGTCTCAGCCGGCGGATTCCCGGAGACCCGGGTGAATTTGATGGCCCCTGCCACCACGATGCCGTCGGCGCGATTGTTCAGTTCCACGTCCCTCGGGTCATGGACGCGGCCGAGCAGGTTCCACTTGCCCTGGTTCTGATTCTGATCGATGGGGAAGGCGAGGCTTCCTCCGCGAAAATGCACAATGAAATTGGCATCCGTCGCCAACCGCTCGCGAGGCTCGCCGGTATTGCCGTACCAAACCGAAACTTCATAATCTCCCGTCAGCGGGGTATCAAACCGCCAGGTCGCGGACGCCGTGGCCGGTCCCGGCGGAGCCCACGCGCATTGCTCCAGGCAGTTGCACGGGTTTTTCGCGAGGGACCACGCGCCGCCCGACAATTGCAGATGCACTGCCGCCGAAGGAAAACCCAGGGTGAGCTCACGGGGAGCGAGCGCCTGCAAAGCGCGTGAATCCCGCTGCTCGACGACGGCCAGGCTCGGGTTATTTTCCCAGTCGGCAAACGATTTGGCCTTGGCCACCATGTATTGAAGGTGGGCGTCGAGCGCCCCTTTTAATTCCGCCGCCACCGCCGGCAGCGTATCGCAAACGTCATGACTTTCGCCGGGATCGGTGAGCAGGTCGAAACACTCGATCCCGCCGCTGGGCAGGGTCTCAATCAGCTTGTAGCGCTCGCTGCGGATGGAATACTGCGGCTCGAGAACCGTCACCTCTCCGTAGACGTAGGGGTTCACCTGCGTGGCGCTGCCCTCCAGCACCGGCTTCAGGCTCCTGCCATCCACCTGCTTCGGGATGGGGAGGCCCTCCAAATCAAATATCGTGGGCAACAGATCGTAGTGCGCCGCCAGGGCATCCACGCGGCGCCCGGCCAGGAGGTTCGGCGCCCAAATCATCAGGGGAACGTGCTGCACCATGTCGTAAACCGAGCGATGGTCGGCGGTGTTGAAGTCCCGGGGATGAGTGAAGAGCAGTTCGCCATGGTCGGACACCAGGATGACGATGGTGTTCTTCATCAGTCCCAGATCCTTGAGCGTCTTGAAGACTTCGCCCAGATAGTGATCCGCGTAGAGAATTTTGGCGGCGTAGAGCTGGCGCAGGCGGTTGACGGCGCGCGAGTCTCCCAGCACGGCGCGCGTGGCGAGCTCGCCCCGGTCCCGGCCGTTATCGTTATAGAGGCTAGGGTAATCCTCCGCAGTTTTGAAGCGATCATACTCGCGGGGCGGGTTGTAAGGGGAATGCGGCTCCATAAAGTGCAGCCACATGAAGAATCGCTGGTCGCGGTGCGCGGTGAGCCATTGCTGGGCCCAGGCGAGAGTCTGGGGAGCCGTCAGATAATGCGGGTCGTTGGTGTCCGGGTAGCCGGGATCCTTCATCTGGATGCCGGGGAAAAATTTTATGTCGTCCCAGTTGCGCGCGGCCACGTCCCAGAGTGACCAGCAATTGGCGTTGTCGGCGGCCGTCGCCATTCCGTAAGGCTTGAGGAGTTGCGGCAGGACGAGTTTTTGCGGCGATAGATTGAGAAAATCCGGGATGGGCGGAATTTTGCCGGAGAGCAGGGAGGGGATGGTCTGCCCGCCGCAATTTTCCGGCGGCGGCAAGGTCATGCCATGCACCGTCGGGAACATGCCCGTCAGGATGGAGCCAAACGAAGGCGTGGTCCAACTTCCCGCCGAGTACCCGTGCAGGAAAACCACTCCCTCGCGGGCCAGTTCATCGAGGTTGGGCGTGTCGGGCAAGGGATAGCCGTAGGTGTGCATGAAGTCCGCGGCCATCTGGTCCGGGGTGAGCAACAGAACGTTGTAAGGCGCCGTCGTCGCGGTTTGCCCAAAACCCTGCGGGGCAGGCACGACAATCAAGAATGCCAGCCAGATGATGGCAAGAGTGCGAATGAGATGCCGCGTCTTCATTCCTGCTACCTCCTCGCTTGTAACGCGCGCGAGATGTTGGTCCTGTTAGCCCGGGCCTTATGGCCGGCATCTACGGCGCTAAAGTTCAACTACGAGCCCACCGGCCTGCGAACAGTGAAGCCCAGTACTATCGTGCTTTGGGAGAAAAAGGAAGCGGTTTTGTGAAGTCGGCAAAGGGATTCACTTGTTCGCCTGACCCCGCCAATAACCGATGTGGGGTAGTGTAATTGGGGAAGGAGCGGCTCCAGGTTGGCGGATTAGGGACTTTATGTCCAATGTTGCTTCCCTCTGGGAGGCGCGAGGGCCCAGGCACAAATTGTCCCCTGCCCCAAAGAGCAAAGCGAGTCGCAGGGGTGCAAAGATCTAATCCCGAGGCCCGAGAAGCGACATTTTTACCCACCCAGCCCCGGACTTTATCAGTATTCCTTCGCGAAACATTGCCAGGTCATCTCGGGGGCGTACGGAAAACCCATTCGGAGGCTCGGGCACTTCCCGGCGGTACGGCCACCGTCCGCCGCCGAGTTACCCGGCGTGATTCTGGTACCACTTCACATTGCCGGTGGAGGCGCCGATAGCCACCACATCCAGGTGGCCGTCGCCGTCAACATCCGCCACGACCACGCCGGAAGCAGCCATCTCCGCATCGAGCAGTTGTCTTTCCCAATTCGACCCCGAAGCGTCGGCGGCGTAGTAGACGAAGAGGCTGGTTCCCGGGCCGCGGAAGCCCGCCACGATTTCTTCGTTGCCATCGCCGTCCAAATCAGCGCAGGCCAGCGCGTGACCTTCATGGAAAGTATTGTCAATCACCTGCCGCGCCCACAGTCCTCCGGGCGGGGCTTGGGAGTAGATCACCACCTGGTCTCCGTGCCATGGCTCGATGGTGGCCAGGAAGCGCTTTCCCGACACCCTGCCCACGCCGATTTCACTCGCCCCGCGCTTGGGCCTTGATCGTTGATCGCCCTCGCACAATTGCGTGCGGGTCCAGGTGAGCTGCGCGCCGGAGCCGGCGGAGTGAAACAGATGCACACCTTCAAAACTCGCGGTAAGAATTTCGTCGCGCCCGTCGCCATCCCAGTCGAGCACGTTCAGGCCATGCACAACCATCAGAGAATTGTCGATCAGGTGGGAGGGCCACGCGGGCGGCGGCGCTTCCTTTGCGGAGGCATGCCCGCGCGTGAAAATCTCCGGCATTTCGAACCACGTCAAGGGGGCGGGAACCCGGTAATCCGGCTCGACCGCGCCCGCCCCCAGAATGGGCGCATCCACCAGGCTCAGGCGCCCGGAGCCATCCAGGTTTGCCCAGCGCAGCCGGTGCGAGGTGGGGATTTTGCCGAGTGGGTTGAGGCGCCACTCATGGTCCACGTCCTCGCCGGGCCTGGCCCACCACAGGCTGCCGCCGCGCGTGCTGTCGCCGAGCGCAAAATCGCTGGCCAGCGCGAGTCCCCGCGCCGGATATCCCGGCTGAAACAAAGGCGCCAGGCTGAAGTTCCTTTGCGTCGCCGTGGTGATGGGCCGCGCCCGCCAGTTGGGATTCTCGTACCACTCGACGATACTGTGCGCAGAACTCAGCGCGAGAATGTCCAGGCGGCCGTCGCCATTCACATCGGCCACCGCCACCTGATAGCCCTCGGGAATTTTCGCAACCTCATGCGCTTGCCACTGGATCATGTTGCGTCTTTCTCCCACCCGGTCCGGCCGGCCCACTGACTGGCCAGTCCGTGCCGCAAGCGTGAGGCCGAATCCGCACGCCTTCTGCAAGAAGTTCCGGCGCGACCCCCACCCGCTGCTCCTCTGGGGTGATTTCCCTAACTGCATGGGGCTAGTTTAGCGCGGCGGCGCCCGGCGCGCAGGAATTTGCGAGCCATGCGGGTAACGACGGATTGCGCATCGGGATGTAGCAGTCAGCGCGGGCGGGTTGGCTAGCGCAGGCAAGAGTTCGGCGTCTTGACAGCGTAGGGAGGACCGATACGGCCTGAAGTCCGCGGATTTTCCCCATGCACAGGTGGGAAGATGAATTAGGGGTGTGCTTCCGCCGCGGTAAACAAGTCAGGCGGATTTTTCTGAGCTTGGAACAGGACGTCGGTGTAACCGGAGAGGGCGAGAATCCGCACCCAGATGAAGTTGTCAAACCCGCTGACGCGAACGTCCACGGCATTCAGCCTCATGACATGGGCGATTATCGTAGCTGCCATCTCCGCCGGCTCCGAGATGTTATCCACCAGGACTTCCACCGGGCGAGGCCTGCCGCGCAGTTCATTGAGAGCCCCGATAAGTTGCGACTCAACCGCCAGGCAGGGTTCGGTGTGACACTCCAGCATCTTCTCGAGGGCATAAAGCGCCGAGTAGTTGATGCGATCAACAAAGGCCACGTAGAGGTGTTGGCTGGTGGGGATGTGGTGAACCGGGACCATTTCCGCCACCTCCAGAAGGGGAAAGGGGACCATCTGAGCGCACTCGAGGAAACGCCGGCTTTGGTTGAGGGGAAAGACCGGGATGGACCACTGCACACCGAGAATCTGGGTCACTTGCTCTTCACTGACCGCCCCGATGTGCCGCAGCCATTCGCCCACCCGCCCCGTGCCGGAATCTTTCTGCGCTTTCAAGGCCCTTTTGAGCTGTTCGTTATCCACCAGGCCGCGCGAAAGCATCAGCAGGCCCAAGGGCACACGGTGAGTCTTCGCAGGGGCTTGAATTTTCCCGGGAAGGAATTGAGGGATAGCCGAAGTCAGGGCCTGTTCAAAGCACTCGGGGCTGCAATACCAGTGGCTATCCAGCGAGTAGCCGCGCAGGGGATCAAGCCAAGCCCGCCATAAATGCCGGCGATGCTCGCAAATTGGGGACTCACATTGTCGTGATAAGCGTTCAACCTTCGTTGTTGCCATTCGGCGCACTCCCAGTAATCGATTCATCGGTTCATCGGCGCATCGATGTCCCGATGAGCCGATGAATCAATCTCCCGATCTCCTCAAGTTCTCAAGGACTCAATGCGCTCCATGGGGCTGATGATTTCCATGACGCGCAGCGCATAGCTTCCGTCCACCACCACGACCTCACCGCGAGCGACCATCTTTTTGCCCACCAGAAGTTCAACTGGGTCCTGGACGTATTGATCGAGTTCCACGACCGATCCGGCGCTGAGATCCAGGATTTCGCGCAGCGCCATCTGGCGTTCACCGAAGCGCAGGGTTACGTCCAGTTCCACATCCATCAAGAGTTCGAGTTTGGAGTCACGCACCGTCGCCAAGGGCGCGGGCGGCGGGGTGGGGGCCGGCAGGTCGAGCGCCGCCGGTGTGGCCGGATTCAAGGCCGCAATCAGCGGCGAGCCGAGTTCGGCAACTAGAGAGAGGGGTGTGAGTCCGGGACTGTTCCACTGAAGGCCGGCGCACAGGCCGGGGGCGCCGGGAAACGGATCCAATCCCACCCACTTAAAGCTCACCTCGCCGCCCGCCAAACTTTTGAGGGAAGATGCCGCCGCGCCCGCAAATTGACGGAACAATTCGCCAATGGCATCCCGATGGTCGTCGCTCACCACCGCACTGCCGTCCTCGGGCTCCGCCAGCAACAACTGTGAGAGCCGCACCGCATCCTTATTCGACAATACAAATCCCTGGTTCCCGGTGAGGTTCTGGGTGGCCTCGAATTGGAGGCTGATGCTGTTCTCCTTGAGCGAATCAAGCAAAGCCTGCGTGGCCTCCGGGGAGAGCTCCTGCCAGGTGTGAGGCGCGCCTGCCACCTCCTGAAGGACGCGGCCGATGCTGTTACCCCAGGCTTGCAGGTACTCCTGCAATTTCGGACTGCGGGCAGCGTCTTTTTCAGTGCTCATGCCGACTCCTTCTGGACCACGTCCAGGGAATGCACGCGTCCATCAACCTGCGCGGCTCGCCGTCCCCCCACGCGAACCGGGCGCGCGTGAAACAGTTCCTTGCCACTGACCAGCAGGTTGGCATTTTCCCCAAGCGAATAATTCAGTTTCAGGATGTCACCTTGCGCCAACGACAGAATTTGGGAGACTCGAACCTGCTGCTCGGGCAGGACCAACTGGATGGGGAAAATACAATGTTCCAGGCGCCTGAGCATTTGCGAAGTGCTATCGTTCGTTCCCCGCTGCTTCCGGTAGGAAGCCTGCTGGGTAAGCTTGCGCAGCAGGGCGTTGGCTACGGCGGCGGGCAAGGCGATGTTCAACATCCCGCGCGCTTCCGGCATGCGGATTTCAAAGCTGAGGGAAAGGATTTTTTCACTGGGGGGCATGAGGCGGGAGATGTCGGCCTGCCGCAGCCGCGAATCAAAGGCGAACTGCACTTCCAATACCGTGTGCCAAGTGCCTTCCAGCTCTCTCCCGATGATTTTTACGACACTTTCCAGGATCTGTTCCTCGATTTCGGTGATCTCGCGCACGGTCGCTTCCGCCCGGCCCGGCCCGCCCAGCAAAACATCAATGATGGGAAAGGCCAGAGGCAGATCGATCTCGATGGCGGCGGATATTCCCATGGGGCGAATGGTCATGGAGACCAGGTAAGTTACCTCGGGAATGCGTTGCAAAAACTCGCCGTAATTGAGTTGCTCAGCCGATACCAGATTGACTTCAAAGGCGAGGCGCAAGTAGGCGCCAAGCGAATGGGTAAGATTGCGCGCAAAGAGTTCGTGCAACTGGCTGACCGAGCGCAATTGTTCCTTAGAGATGCGGGCCGACTGGCGAAAATTGCAGGCCGTCAAGGTGCGCTCCGCGGGCACGGGCTTGGGCTTTTCGGCTACGCGCCCTTGGGCGGCTCGAAAAAGGGCGTCGATCTCCTCCTGGGTTAGAATCTTCTCCATGTCGTCTCCATCACGCCGGTGCGGGCGGGGGGCGGACCATCCACGTGCGGGTGGGAGGGCTCGAGCATAACCCTCATGCGGGCGCGCAGGCGGACGAGGGCCGCAGAGTGGATTTGCGAAACCCGCGCCTCCCCGATCCCCAGCACCGCTCCGACCTCTTTCATGGTGAGTTCTTCGAAGTAATACAGGGACAGAACCTGGCGCTCGCGCGGCTGGAGTTCGCCTACCGCGGAGGTCAGAATCTGGCGAAGCTCCCCTTGCAGGCATTGTTCGTACGGTTCCTGTTCCCCCCCTTGCGTGGGCGCGGCCAAACTCTCCCGTTCCTGGCCCGATTCCGTGAATTCATCCTGCAAGCTCCCCAGGTCCAGCCCCCGCAGGTCTCCCAGCAGGTGTTGCAATTCGCTTAACTCCATCCCCAGTTCCATGGCCAGTTCCGGTTCCGTGGCGGGCCGCCCAAACTGCGCTCGCAGCCGCTGGTGTGCCTGCTCAAGCTGGCGGGCTTTCTTGCGCAACGGGCGCGGGCTCCAGTCGAGATCGCGCAGACTGTCGAGGATCGCCCCCTGAATCCGGTGCTTCGCGTAGGTCTTGAGTTCCACGTTCTTGCTGGGATCGAATTTGTTCAGCGCTTCCATGAGGCCCAGAATGCCTGCCTGCACGAGGTCGTCAAAGGGAATGTGAGAAGGCAGGCGGTCGTGAATCCGGCGGGCTATGTATCGCACCTGCGGCAATTGTTCCAAGAGGAGGCGTTCCTGGTCGCCAGCTTCGAGGAGCGAAACGGATTCGTAGGCTTTTTTGGCGTCATTCATAATTCAATTCCTCTCATCGAACGATCTCTTTACCTACTTTCGGCACAATTGGCCCGCTTCAGGAGCCCGGATTGCGCACATCGGACTTTTGGCCTCTGCGCGCCATCATTGCACCACCCCCAAGGATTGAATCGCGACCGCAGCGGGAATCTCCGCGGGAGACAAAACGACCACCCGCGGGAGGAAGGGTTCCATCAAGCGGCGCAGGTGGAAGCGCGTGGGACTGGCGCAAAGGACGATGGGCGATGGAACCGAAAGCGGCTCACCCAAAAGCTTTTTCATACCCTCCAGCACCCGGCGGATCAGGGAAGGCTGTAGGGCGCTTGGCGAACGGTTGGCTGCCTGCGGATCCAACACCTGCGCGAGCTGTTCTTCCACCGTGGCGTCAAGCTGGATGACCGTGAGCTTCCCATCGTCCCCCAGCAAGGGCTGAACGAGGGCGCGGCCCAGGGCCTGCCGAGCGGTTTCCACCAGCAAAACCGGGTTTTTATTCACACTTGCCGTGTCAAGGAGGGTTTCCAGAATAGTGACCAGGTCGCGAATGGAAACCTGCTCGCGCAACAGTTGCTGAAGCACCTTCTGAACCTCACCCAGGCTGAGGAGTTTGGGGACGAGCTCTTCCACCAGCTTGGGCTGGGTTTCGGCATTGGCATCGAGCAGCCGTTTGGTTTCCTGCCGGGTCAGGAGTTCGTGAGCGTGCTGCTTGATGACTTCCGCCAGGTGGGTGGCCAGAACTGAGGTCTGATCGACCACCGCATACCCGGCGGCCAAGGCCCGGTCGCGAAGGTTGGGGGCAATCCATTTGGCGGGCACGTTAAAAGCCGGCTCGCGGGTCTCCCGCCCCTCCAGGGGCTGCGCCGTCGCTTCCGAACTGATGGCCAGCAGGTTCTCCTGGGCCATTTCCCAGCGCGCGATTTCCACACCGCGCAGACGGATGACATACTCGCGGGGGTTAAGCTGGGCGTTATCCGTAATGTGAACGGGAGGAATGATAAAGCCCAGTTGCAAGGCAAGGTGCCTGCGCAGGGCGCGAATGCGGGCGAGGAGCTGGCCGCCCTGCGCCTGGTCAACCAGCGACACCAGCCCGTAGCCCACTTCCAGACTCAAATCATCCAGCCGCAGAAGGGTCTCCAATTGCTCCTGCGCCTTCTCCGGGGGAAGAGTGGTGGCGGGGGTTACCGCTTCCGCCGCTTTGACCGCGCTCGCCCGCTGGGCGCGGCGGGCCAGCCACACGAATAGTCCGGACATGAAAAAGAAGGGGATTTTCGGCAAGCCGGGAATAATTCCGAGCGTGCCCATGACGCCGGCGACGATCCACAGCGGATTGCTGCGGGGAAGGAGTTGCCGGGTGATGTCATCTCCCAAACTCGATTCGGAAGATGCCCGGGTGGCCACCATCGCCCCGGCCACAGAAACCAGTAGCGAGGGGATCATGGTGACCAGCCCGTCCCCCACCGTAAGAATGGTGTAGGTTTTCAGGGCTTCGCTGAGCTGGACGCCGTGGTAGAAGACTCCGATCAAAAAGCCCGCAATGATATTGATGGCGGTAATTAGCACGGTGGCCAGAGCATCGCGCTGGCTGAAGCGCGCCGCCCCGTCCATAGCCCCGTAGAACTCGGCTTCGCGGCCCACCAGTTCGCGGCGCGCCCGCGCCTGGGCTTCGTCAATCAGCCCCGCGCCGAGGTCCGCGTCAATGGCCATCTGTTTTCCCGGCAAGGCGTCCAGGGTGAAGCGCGCCGTAACTTCCGCAATGCGCACCGCTCCGTGGTTGATTACCAGGTACTGAATGGCAATCAAGGCCACAAACAGGACGAATCCGACGATGTAATTGCCTCCCACCACGAACTGCCCGAAGGCTCCAATCACATGCCCGGCGGCGGTGGTGCCCTCATTTCCGTGCAGGAGAATGCGCCGGCTGCTGGCGAGGCCCAGAGACAGCCGGAATAGCGTCAGGAGCAGCAGCAGGGAGGGAAACACCGAGAACTGCACCGGCCGCGTGATATACATGGCCACCAACAACACCAGCACGGAGGCCGTGAGGCTGGCGGACAGAAGCAGGTCCAGGATAAAAGTGGGCAGAGGAACTAACATTACCAGGACGAGGGCCACGGCGATTAAGGGAACCACCCAGTCCAGGGTGCTGACTTTGGTTGGGGGGGCCGGTTTGGGAGTCGCTTGTTTCATTGTCGAGGCCCTGGAATCCGCCGGTGGGCCAGCCGGTTCTGGGTGCTGCGCAGAGGAGAAGTAAATTCCTTCTCTGCGAGTGCAAGATCAATTCGTTCACTTACAGCCATAAAGCTCCGAACGCCTAGCGGTCGGTCGGTCGATTTCCCCCCTGGGCAGCGGCGGCCAGCCGCTGGGTGCGGAAGATGAAGGCCAGGATTTCCGCGACCGCGGCGTACAATTTCGCTGGAATCGCCTGCCCGACCTCGGCGGCGCGATAGAGGGCCTGGGCCAGGGGCGGATTTTCCACCACCGGGATTCCGTGCCAGCGCGCTTCGCGCTTGATTTTCTGCGCGAGCAGGTTGCGGCCCTTCGCCACCACAACGGGAGCGGCCATGGTTTCCGGTTTGTACTCAAGAGCCACGGCATACTCACTGGGGTTGGTCACCACCACCGTGGCGCGCGCCACATCGCGGATCATCCGGTGGCGCCGCATCTCCCTCTGCAGCCTGCGAATACGCCCGCGGATCGCCGGGTGGCCTTCCATTTCCTTGAAGTCCTCACGCACTTCCTGGCGCGACATGCGGATTTGGCGCTCAAAGCTCATGCGTGAGATCAGCACGTCAAACCCTGACCACAGCATGAAAACCAGGCTGCCCTTCCAGGAGATTTCAAAGACCCGGGAGAGCATCCAACCCACCGAGGGCCGCACTGCCACCCGGCACATCTGCAAAATCTGATCCCAGTCCCTCACCATGATGGCCATGGCGATATAAAGGACAAATGCCGACGGAATCAGCGATTTCAATAGCCCCTGGAGGCCGGAGAGCGAAAACAACTTCCCGAGATTGTTGGCGGGATTCAGCCTCTGCGGCTTGGGGGCAAGAGCCGTCGGCGCCACCACAATTCCGCCCAGGCCAAAACTGCTGGCGAGGGCGATCAGCCAGATCGCCAGCATGCAGGGTCCCGCCCAGACACAGGTCTCCCACGTCACCCACTTGAGCACCGGAGTGCCCGCCGCCATGTCGCTGTGGAGGGCGAGATTGAGAGCGCGTTCCAGAAGGTCGCGCCATTCATCCTTCCAGTGGTGCGGGTACCACCAGAGAAACAGCACCAGGGTCATCACGGCGAGGGCGGCGGGCAGCTCGCGGCTGCGCGCGACCTCACCCTCACGGCGTGCGCGTTGCCGCCTTCGCGGTGTTGCTTGTTCAGTGCGGCTTTCGTCCGCCACGCCTTCTGCTCCCTAGTGCGCTAAATGCATCAGCCGCTCGCTCGTCGCCAGCGCCTCACCGAAATACTTCTCGATCACCCCCGGCCAGTAACGCAATGTCCCCATCACCACCAGGAAGGCCACGACGCTCTTGACGGACATCCCCACAAACAACACGGGAAGCTGGGGTGAAGCCCGCCCCAGAAACCCCAGGGAGATATCGATGACCATGGTGGCCAGAAGAGTGGGGACGGAAATCTGCACGGCAATGATCAGCATGCCCCCAGCGGCATGCCATAACTGTTCGGCGGCGGCGGGAGTCACCACCACCATTCCCGGCGGACAATACTCGAAGCTCTTGGCCAGGCCGCGCAGCACCCAATGATGAACGTCCATTTGCAGGAAGATCAGGAGCGCCACCGCCTCGTAAAAATTGGAGAGGATCGGCGTATCGGCGTCGGACAGAGGATTGATCAGATTGGCCAGCGAATGCCCCATCTGGAAGCCCACCACTTGTCCGGCCAATTCCAGACCCTCAAAGACGAATTGGAGGGTGATTCCCATGATTAGCCCCACGACGAATTCACCGCCGGCCACCTTCCATCCCGTGGCCGCGGAAAGGGGGGGCAATTCCGGCCCCACAATGGGATAGAGAAGGGCGGTCAGCACCACGGCGAAACCTGCCTTGATGCGGGGGGCGATGGTGGCGCTCGATAAAAACGGCGCAAATACCATCAGAGCGCTTACCCGCGCGCCCACAATCAGCAGGCGTCCGATCACCGTTTCGAGTCCCGAACCCACTTTTCACTCCTTGCGCCTTACCCCAGGCAACGGTGGAAATCCGCAAATAAATGAACGGTGAAGCTCATCAATTTGCGCAACATCCACGGCAACGTGACGAAGGTGGCGATGGCCACCACCGCAATTCTCGGAACGGTGGCCACGGTATGCTCCTGAATCGAGGTCATCACCTGGGCAATGTTAATCAGCAGGCTCACCACGGTAGCGACGGCCAGGATGGGGGTGGCCAGCAACAGAGCGGTCAGCAGGGTTTCTCGAGCCAACTGCACGACAACTTCGGGGGTCATAGAAAACCTCACGGGGAGTCAGGAGTCAGGAGTTAGAATGAGGGGCTGCCGAAGCCTGCATTGCCTTTGAATAGCCATTCAGAAGCATGAGCTTTGCGCCAGACGATCAAATCCTGAAACGTCCTGGCAGGTTTTTGCGGTGCTTCCATTCTGACTCCTGACTCCTGTCTTCTGACTTCTGACTCCTGCCTTAATAAAAACTCTTCATCAATGAGCCCACCACCAGATTCCAGCCGTCCACCATCACGAAAAGCAGAATCTTCAAGGGAGTGGATATCACCACGGGAGGCAACTGCATCATTCCCACCGAGGTGGTAATGGATGCCACCACCAGGTCGATCACCAGGAAGGGGAAGAAGAGGATGGTCCCGATTTGAAACCCCGTCTTCAATTCCGAAAGGATGTAGGCGGGAATAACCACGCGCATGGAAAGGTCTTCCGGGCGGCGCGGGCGCGGTTCCTTCGCCAACTCCACAAAAAGCGCCAGGTCCTTCTGCCGCGTGTATTTCAGCATGAACGTGCGCAGCGGCACGGCACTGCGGTCAAGGGCTTCCATGACCGTAATCTGATTGCTTTGAAGAGGAACGATGGCCGCCTGGTAGATGTCCACGCCCACGGGCTGCATGACGAAATAGGTCAAAAAAAGCGCCAGCCCGATGAGGGTTTGATTGGTGGGTGTGCTTTGGGTTCCAAGCGCCTGCCGCAGGAAGTGGAAGACCACTAGGATTCTTACGAAGGGTGTCATGGCGAGGAGCAGGGCAGGCAGCAGGGTTAAGACTGTCAGCAGGACGACGATATTCCAAGGCAATGATGATCCGCCCTGGGTCAGCCCGGGAATCACCAGGCCATTCTGCGCGGCATGCGTGCCTGCATGCGGGGCGGCAAAGACCACCGTGGGGAATGCCGACACGATAATCCCCGCCACCGACCACTTTGCCATCCGCCTCAGCCAGGAGTTTTTCATAATGATTCACGCGATTCCCTTCGTTGCCAGGGAAGGGAAGTGGAGGGTGATCACGCCGCTTGCTTCCGTGCTCGCCACTCCTTCCTTCCCTCTCAGGTCGGGGAGGGAAGGGCATTTCAAGACAGAACTCGTCAGCCTTCAAAGCGGGTGGGGGGCGGGCGGCAGCGAGCCTTTGGGGATCACCATTCCCCCCTGCAATTGGGCCAACAGTTCAAGGGAGTTCCCCGTGCCTCCCACCAGGAATTCCTGACGGTCAAATTCAATAACCGCCAGGAAACGCCGCTCGCCGAGCGATAACGTCTCGCACACACGCAGGCGACGGGTCTTGCGGGCCGTTACGGCGCGCCGGGTCCATTGCCAGATGTTCTTAAGGGCGACCCAGGCCGCCCCCGGCGGGGTTATTGCTCGGCTTACGGCATTGGCTTCCATATCCTTGGTTCCTTTCCTGAGGGCGTGCCCGGTGAGGGGATCAAACCATTTCCGTCATCCGGACCGCTAACCGGCCATCGATCACATCAAATTCCGCCCAACCCACCATGATGGTGTTCACCAACACGGGCACATGCGCGCCTTCGCGGCGCCGGGTATCCACCAGTGAATTGGCGCTAAGGGAAAGAAGGTCGCGAATGGTGAAATGAGGAATCTCTAACGCCACGTAGAGCTGGCAGGGAAGTTCCAGCGCCTCCGCCCAAATTTCCCGGGGAGGCGGAACAGGTTCAACAACACGGGCTGGAGCTTCATTTGCCATAAGTCAACGCTGCACAAGAAAATCCGTAAAATAGACTTCTTTAACTCCCAATTCGGGTACGCGGTCGCGAAGCGCGTGGACGAGTTCATCCTTAAGTCTTTCCTTACCTTCGGGGGCCAGCAGGGCATCAGAGTGCCAGGTGGTCAGCACCGCCAGGATGCAATCCCGTATGCGCGCGACGGGCACTTCGCCTTCTCCGCCCTTGCCTTCTTTGGCGGGCAGCGGGTTTCCCAACCCCAAATCGATTCCCACGCGCAGGAATCGGTTATCTTCGGCGTCCGCCAGGTTCACGACAAAGGGCTCCAAATGCATAACGGCCTTGACAGCGGGGGTATGGGAGTTTTTGCCGGCGCCCTCCGAGTCTGGCGACGATTTCTTGCATCCGAGCGTCCCCAGGGTGGCCATCGCGGTCATTCCCAAGATGCACAGCACTGCCCACCGGCCCTCTGCCTTCCTTCCTTGCCTACTCCACTGGGTAACGTTTGCCATACGCCCTACCCCAAAAAGCAAGTCGCTGTCCATACGGCAGGGAAACGCCGCAAAAGACCCAAAAGGTTGGGTGGAGGGATGAAGCCCTTATTTGTGAAGAGGTTGGAAATTGGGGAAGGACGCGTTGTGATCCGTATGAAAGAATTTTATGGTGCCGCGCGCGTTCCAAATTGGGAAAGCTTCATGAGAAAGTTCCAAGGCGGGATTGTGCAGGTTAGCTGGGAGCCATGGAACCGAAGTCCGATTAAAGGCAAAGTTTGCCCATTTCTAATCTTGGACTCTCGATTTTCTTGGCCGTGGGAGTTGGCGTGCGCTGCGGGATGCGCTACGATACTGCGTTCGGCTGCAACGTGCTCAGGCGGCGAAGATCCACCGACCCACAACCAATGCGCATCACGCCGGGTCAAGTGAAGAGAATTCTGAGCAATCGATTTATTACTTGTGCGGAACAAAAGGGAGGCTGGAATGATATTAGAAGGACAAGTGGCATTGATCACCGGGGCATCGAGCGGCATCGGGCGGGCGACGGCGGAACTCATGGCGCGCGAAGGAGCCCGCGTGGGGGTGAACTACCTCAAAAACCAAAGGGGCGCGGAGGAGGCCGTGGAATCCATCCGCAAAGCGGGCGGCGAGGCCGTGGCGATTCGCGCCGATGTCACGCGCCGGGATGACGTTCATGCCCTGGTGGCGGCAGTGCGCAACCAGTGGGGGCGCATTGACATTCTGGTGAACAACGCCGGCGACCTGATTGCGCGGCACACGCTGGCGGACATGACCGAGGAATATTGGGACCAGATCATGGACCTGAACCTGAAGAGTGTGTTCCTGTGCACGCAAGCCGTGTGGGAGGAGATGGCGGCGCGCCACAGCGGCTGCATCATCAACGTCACCTCCATCGCCGGGCGCAACGGCGGCGGCCTGGGCGCGGCGGCCTATGCCGCGGCCAAGGGCGGCTTGTACACCTACACAAAGGGGCTGGCCAAGGAGCTTGCTCCGCATGGAATTCGCGTCAACGGGATTGGCCCCGGGGTGATCGCGACTCCCTACCATGAACGCTACAGCCCGCCCGAGCTGATGGCGAAATTTGTAGCGAATACTCCCCTGGGCCGCGCCGGAAAGGCCGACGACATCGCCGACGTCATCCTGTTCCTCGCCTCCCCCGCCTCGCGCTACATCCTGGGCGAAACGGTGGAAGTAAACGGCGGGATGCTGATGGACTGAGGCTATCGGGTCATCTGGCCATCTGGCCATCGGCTCATCGAACCATCGGAGCACTGAAAAGGAACAGCACTACCAGCGGCCAGGTGAGTTTTTAAATGATTCGATGACCCGATGGCCCCATGACCCGATTTGTTAATGGCCCGATGACCCGATCACCCGATGACCCGATCCCTGCTATGCTATACTTGCGCACCATGTCCTCCTCCGAACACGCTCCTTTCCATCCCAGCTCGAGGCCTTACCGTTTCATCATCCTGGCCTTTGCCGCCCTGATGGCCTTCGGCAGCTACTTTGCTTACGACAGTGTCGGCGCCATTGAGACCACGCTGATCCAGGTGTTTCACACTGACCGCGCCGCGATCGGAACCATGTACACCATGTACAGCGTGGCCGCCGTCTTTGCGGTTCTGGCCGGAGGCTTCCTCATCGACCGCGTCGGGGTGCGCCGCGCCAGCCTGATCTTCTCCAGCTTCGTGGTGGCGGGCGCCGCTCTGGTGGCCTGGGCGCCGAGCCTGCCCGTTCTGTATGCCGGCCGCGTCCTTTTCGGCATTGGTTCGGAATCCATGATCGTCGCGCAGAGCGCCATCACCGCGCGCTGGTTTACTGGCAAGGAACTGGCCATGGCCTTCGGAATCACCCTCACCATCGCGCGGCTCGGCACGCTGTTTTCCTTCAATACGGAAGCGTTGCTGGCCACCCGTTTCGGTTGGCGTGGGGCGCTCTGGATCGCCGCGGCGCTGTGCCTGGGCAGTCTGATCTGCAACTGGATCTATACCCTGATGGACCAGCACGCCGAGCCCATCCTGCACCTGCCCGAGGCCGGCTCGGGCGACAAGATCACCTGGAGCGACGTCGGCAAGTTCCGTCCTTCCTACTGGTACGCGGTGGGAATCTGCGTGACGTTTTACTCCGCCATTTTTCCCTTCACGGCGCTGGCCACCGACTTTTTCCATGACAAGTGGGGCATGCCGCTGGCTTCGGCGGAGGGTTTGGGGTTCTTCAAGGGAGTTTTCTACAACTTCACGCACATGTTTACCACCGCTCAGGGCACCACCTCCATCATCATCGCGGCCTCCATGGTGCTCGCGCCTTTTGCCGGAAACTTCGTCGATCGAGTGGGCCGCCGCGCCACCCTGATGGTGGTGGGCTCACTGCTCATCGTTCCCGCCCATCTGCTCCTGGGGCTGACGCACATTTCCCCGGTTATCTCCATGACCGTGCTAGGCGCGGCCTTTGTGCTGGTCCCCGCCTGCGTCTGGCCATGCGTACCGCTCATCGTGGATGCCCGCTGCGTGGGCACGGCGTTCGGATTGATGACCGCCATCCAAAACCTGGGTCTGGCGACGTTCCCGGTCGCCAACGGCGCGCTCCGCGACGCCACGCACGGCTATACCGCGAGCCAGGTTATGTTCTCCGCCCTCGGCTTCTGCGGGTTAATCTTTTCGATTCTGCTCCTGCGCGCCGACCACCGCGAAGGCGGCCGCCTCGAACGCGCAAAATAAACTCCAATTGGCATCCGGCGAGTGTGACCAGATGATTTGCGCTACCGCCATCGCCAGAAATTACACCGTGGCCACCAGCGACGAATGGATTTTTGCAAGGATACCGCGCCTCCGCGTGCAAGTTCTATAAGACGGCGGGGGCAGTCCTGCCTGTGCCCCAGCCCGATGCCTCCCGTGCAGAGTGCGCCCCAATGCCTCGGGGTGCCACCGTTAAGAAGCCAGATCCGGCCACGGATAGGGCGCGACGACAGGAGATCTTGCGCGGGTTGGCGGGGGCGCTGTTAGGAAAGGGCCAGGAAGGCGTGGACATCATCCTCACAAAATTCGAGGATGCGGGACTGATGCTCCCTAAGAACGTTTTCGATATCTGTGGTGGGGCAATTGCCAAGGCGGATCCAAATGACTTTGGGTGGAAATCCGAAAACGAAGCTTCGCTGATGAAAATCGGCATCCTTCGACACAATAATGAAGCCGTGATCGCGGGCGAATTCCCAAACCACCGCGTCATCCGCGTCTCGCAGACCCACGAGGCGCACGTGCGAAGAACCGGGGTAGGTGGCCTCCAGCGTTCGCAGCAAGCGCGGCGACAAGTTCTGATCGAGGAGGAGCTTCACGAAGGGATTGAAACCAGTTTGCGTTCGCGGTCGGCCGCGAAGGCCAGACAGGCCTTAAGGTCTTCCGCCGTAAGATCTGGGAAATCGGCCAGAATTTCTGCTTCCGTCATGCCCGAAGCCAGATAGTCGAGCACTTCGTAAACCGTAATGCGCATGCCGCGAATACAGGGTTTCCCCCCGCGCTTGCCCGGCTCGATCGTAATGTATTTCTGGTAATCCATAAGCCCAACACTAGACTTTGAATTGGGGAATGTCAAGCCAAGGATAGCACAGGCACTCCTGCCTGTGGCTGGGGGGGATGCATTTCATACATAGGGCACCCCGATGCATCGGGGTGTTACGGAAGCCAGAACCGGCCACGGATAGGACGCGGCATCAGAGATGTTGCCCTGTTCGAGGGGCGCATACACACAAACCAACGTATGGAGTGCCAGGAAAGTCTGGCTGATCTTGTAAGCTGAAAGGAGCTTACCTTGTAATTGCCCATTCAACAGGTAGCCGAGCCCGCGTGGGGCGGAGCAATCCGTGACACGAAGCCGGGCGAAGCGAACTCATGAGCCGTAGCGCAAGCGAACCCGATTCGGCCTCGTTATGCAAACTGAGAGCGGCCAAGCTGCCATACGTGACGAAGCCTGCCACTGGTGGTGAAGCAATGGGGCAACAGCAGCCACCGGGCTCTCCGGGGTGGTTGGGGGCGGCGCGTGGGGAGAGATCAGTCGAGGAACCTGGGAGACCCGGCGGAGTGGTCGGCGCAAGCCAACCAACGCCCGAGGGGAATGCATAACCCTGGGGCGGCTCGGTCGGGAGTCGGACCGGCTCATAGTAGCGGCGAAGCGGGTAACGACCGTGGAGCGAAGGGGCCGGAGCAGAGACCTGTGGAGTCAGAGGAGGGGAGAGCCGCTTGGATGAAAATCCCACTACGGAGAAACCGCAGGCTGCGGAAAGGCTGCCGGAAACGGGGCAGGAACGGAGCTTGCCGGAGAAACTCTCTCAACTGAGACAGAAGCTGGGCCAAAAAGCCAAGCAGGAGCCGAAGTTCGGGTTCTATGTGTTGTACGACCGGATTTATCGGCGGGACACGCTGGAAGCCGCTTGGGAGCGGGTGCGCGCTAATAAGGGCGCTCCGGGCGTCGACGGGGTGACGATCGCACAGATTGAAACTACCGGCGACGGGGTGAAAGGATTTCTGGATAAACTTCAGGAATCGCTACGCGCCCACACCTATCGCCCGCAAGCGGTACGACGCGTCTACATCCCCAAGGCGAACGGCAAGCGGCGACCCTTGGGCATACCGACGGTGCGCGACCGAGTGGCGCAGATGGCTACCTTGCTGATCCTGGAGCCGATCTTCGAGGAAGATTTCGAGGATTGTTCTTATGGGTTTCGGCCGGGACGCTCGGCCCATCAAGCACTGGAGGAGATACGCGGGCACTTGAAAGCCGGGTATCAGGCGGTGTACGACGCGGACCTGAAGGGATATTTCGACTCGATTCCGCACGACAAACTGCAAGCCTGTTTGCGGATGCGGATCGCCGACCGGAGCGTCTTGAAGCTGATCCGGCAGTGGCTGGAAGCAGCGGTGGTGGAAACGTCCGAGGAATCGGGTGGACCACCTCGAATCAGCCGGCAGAAGCAGGGAACGCCGCAGGGCGGAGTGATTTCGCCTTTGCTGGCTAACCTGTATCTGCACTGGTTCGACAAGGTGTTTTACCGGGCCAGCGGACCGGCCCACTGGGCCAAGGCTAAACTGGTGCGTTACGCCGATGACTTTGTGGTGCTGGCGCAACAGCAAACGCCGCGCCTGGTGGGATGGATCGAGACGAAGCTGGAATCCTGGATGGGGCTGGAGATTAACCGGGAGAAGACACGGGTGGTGAAGCTGAGGCAGCAAGGAGCCAGTTTGGACTTTCTAGGATTCACGTTTCGGTACGACCGGTCGCGCCCCGCGTGGGGGCGGCATCGCTACTTGAATGTGATTCCGTCCAAGAAAGCCTTGGCGCGGGAACGGGCGAAGTTGCGCGACATGACCAGCGCGCAACAGAATGGCGTCCCGATCCCCCGGTTGCTTGGGGAGTTGAATCGGAACCTGAGAGGCTGGGGCAACTACTTCGGTTGCGGCTATCCGCGGCACGCCTTCAACCAGATCAACAGCTACGTAAACTGGCGCCTGTGGAAACATCTGCGGCGCCGTAGTCAGCGACCCTATCGACCCCCAAAAGGGATGACGGTTTACGCCCACATGAAACAACTGGGCCTGATCGCCTTGTAACTCGACGGGGAACAGCCTGTGCATGCTCGCGGCGAGAGCCTCTGCGAGAGCCGGATGCGGGAAACCCGCACGTCCGGTTCGACGAGGGGAGAGGTGCGAGGTCTTCAATCGCTCCCTCTCCTACTCTACCGCCGCCCGCGGGAATCAAATTGTAGGGCGGACCTGCACATCAACGTCCGCGGTCTTTCCCCGCATCGCCACGAGAAGCCGCGGACCTTTGACCGCAGGTCGCGCTACCTTGCTGGGTTAAGCGATCACGCCGACTCTCGGGCCGCTGTGCGGCTCGCAAGACGCATCCAACTGAGAGCCAGAGCCACCGCACATGCCAGCATTGTCATGTGGAGAGCCAATTCAACGAAAAGCAGCCTGTTCATATCAAGAGCGACATGCATGTGCAGGTTATCGTGGATCCACCAATTCCCCGTAAACCAACAAAGAATGACGAACAGAAGCTTGTTGATCCATCGCGCCCCAAGCCGCAAGTCGCGTATTGCCGACCACCCCAATACGGCGAACGCCACCGCGAAACCGAAGGCGAGCGCCTCAACGGCCGCGATGGCAATGTAGCCCGGCAGAAGATTTGGCGGCGGCTCGGGCATCTGAGGGTTCATCGGCCAGATCTTTGGTCCGGTGAAAAAGGCCGCAAGGCCGATCACGAAAGTCAAGAGGAACATCTGCCATGCTTTAGTCATTGGGTATCCTTTCCTCAAACCGGAATTTGCTCTGCAACAATGTCAGCCCACGGAGCCAGGCTGTCAAGAAGTGCGGCCGATTCCCGTCACCTTCAAGTCACAGGAAGGAGCTAAGCCAGGATTTCGATTGTCGACCGTCGGCCCGACCGCTAAGGTACACCTGACCGCCTCCGAACGCAACGGGAGCTCAGATTGGGTGGTGTCTCAGTTTGACGTAGAGGCGGCTTTATGCCGCCATTTGGCGGGGTAAACCCGCCGCTACAAATTCAAACTGAGACACTATTTCAGATGGGGGCTTCTGAGTGCTCCCACCGGCCACGGCCGGCTGGCGCAGCCCCCTGCTTTTGGGGAGTCTGCGATTTCCCGAAGGGACGCTCCCTTCCCGCCCCGCGCTGTGCGGGCGGGTGATCTCCCCCGGCGACTGGCCATGGTCAAGTTGGCGATTCTATTATTTGCAGGGTGCGTCACTCCTCCGCATGGATCGGATGCGCTGAGTTCAGCTTACAATGTGCTTGCGGGAGATCGCCAAGAGCTGAGGTCTGCGCCAGCCGGCGAAGGCGTGAGAGGGACTCTATCGTTGAAATGGGCGATTTATTCCGAAAGCAGATCGAGGCGAGAGATGCCGGAGCGGCCAGGCGGCTTCTCATCGCCTGGCCGCTCCGTGCATCATCCACTACCCGGGGTTCTCAATTTATCCTGGGTCTTCTACTAATTAAGGCGAAAAATCAGAGGGAAATTTGCGCGGGAAGAAAAATATTTCTGGCGGTACCGTGATGTGCCATGGCCGTCCCGGCCATGCTCAGGCCACAGGCAAGAGTGCCTGTGCTACGTTCCCGTGCCGACCTCCAGATCGGCGCTACCATCTGCTGGCGCCGCGCTGCCCGGCTCAACGCTAACTGCCATTCGCACCATTGGTGGCGGCAACCTCCGCCGCATCGCTTTCCTTCTGTTGGTCTGCCAACAGGGGTAGGGCGTCCCGATCGGGCGTGACGGTTCCCTCCGGGACGGGGCGCGCGTTGGCCGTCGGCCCCGGGGGCAGACCATTATCGCCCTCACTCTCGGCCAGCGTGTCCATGCCCGCGTCGACCCCTTCTCCGACCTGGTTGTGCATATCCTGGAGCGTGCTCACCTCAATTTCCGTGGAATTATTGGCAGGGCAATCTCCGCCCTTGCTGGTGAGGATATTCACCGCCACTTTGCCGCCCGCTTGGAAATTGTCTCCGGTGCGGTAAATAATGTCCCCGGGAGTCAGCGTGCAGGGCTGGCCCGCCACCGTTACATCGACGTTTTCCGACACCAGCAAGGTGCGTTGATTCGAGTCGAGCACCGGAGGGGGTGGGGGGACGGCCGTGCTGGTGGCTGGTGCGCCGGGCTGGGTGGCGACCGTTTGCTCATCCGTAAGCTGCTGCCGCACTCCTTGCGCCACAGCGGCTTTGATTTCCGGGCCGAGAGGGGTGATATCTTGGTCGGCCCCGGGACTGGACGCGGCGCTGGCGTTGCCGGAAAGGTATTCCTGCTGGTTGTCGTAGGCGAGCTTGAGGTTGGCCGCCAGCAGGAAATCCGTCAGCCAGAGAGCCGCCGTGGTATAGGCGCGGGCGGGGGAGAAATAGCTCCGGTAGAAACCCAGCCAGGGCGCCTGGCCCCAAACCCATGTGTAGGCCACTCTTTGCGGCCAGGGTTGGATCGCCCAGGCGTAAAATTGCGGCGGGTAGTAACGGGCGGGCACGTAGCGAAGGTACGTGATGCCCTGGTAGCGATAGGCGCGGAAGACGTGCGTGGAGGGGTGGCCGCCCATCAGGGTGGTGCGCTCAAAGTAGCCCGACCGCCCCGGATAAGGCCGCTGCACATACCCCCAGTTCTTGCCATGACTCACCACCACGACCCCGCCCGGGCGCACGCCCACGCTTTCCCGCTCGCCATTAACGCTGCGAGTGACGGTGGTGTTGCCGCCTCCCGGGCGGTTGAATTGCACGGAACTGAGGCGCCCGTCTTCCCCAAACTTCGCCACCATGCCGGGGCGGGAATAAGCCCGTACATGATTGTTCTGGTCCACCACCCAGCGCCGGCCGTCGGGATGGATCAGCGTGGCTCCCCCGCCTTGCATTGCCACCCTGCGCACATTGGCGGGCAACCGGAACTCGGTGGGATGCGGCCCGGCGCCCTTGTACACTTGCTCGGTGGGCGGGGCGACCGGGCCCCCGGCAGGCTTCTTCGCCACCAGCTGGCGCGTGGCCGGCACTTGCCTCGCCGGCGCCGTGGGGCGCGGTTGGACGGGTGTCGTGGGGCGCGGTTGCACCGTCGGCTGCACACGGGCAGGCGCGGGTCTGACGGGCGCGGGTTGCACCGGCCGGGGGGGCGGGGCTTGGCGCGCCGACGCTCCCGCCCCGTCCACCTGAGCCTCCTGCGCACTGCTCCACGGGGAAGCCAGAAGTGGAGCTGCGAGAATAACCATAATGAAGCGTAGAATCTTGCCGGTGGGTCGGGACGATTTCATTCGAGCCTCCCCTGATCGATTTGCTCGCGAGCGTCGCCCGATGCCCCCGTCGCTTCCCGGAAAATCCTGGATCCGGGCGGCTTCGGGACGGCAATTCAAGGCATCCATTTCTCCCCGCATCGCGGCATGGCGTTGTTCCAGATTATTATGTTCAGACCCATACCCAATATAGCTTCGAGGCGGATGGTCTGCAACGACATTTTGACCCGGCCTTTTGTCCCGACGGGGTCTGGTGGCTGAGGCGTGAACCTGAAAGGGTCAATTGCGGCGCAATCGGCTGAACTGATGAAAACTTAGGGTGACAAATAATGCCCCACGTGACAATTTCTATGACCTGCCCACCAGGCACGGACTTAGAGGATGGGACGCAATATCGGGCAATAAGTCTATCTCGTGCGGTTTCCCGCCGGGTGGATGGACCTAAATGGTACGATTCCGGTACAAACTATGCAGTCCGACGGGGGTTTTCAATCGCCCCATCACTCGATCGCCCGATCACTCGATGGCCGTTGTTGGCCCCTGGCGTGCAAAGAAGCAAGAAGGTAAACCGATGTCCACAAAAGCACCAATTGTCGCCAGAGACCACGCCTCCCGAGCGCCAGTCCAATCCCCCGGGACTTCTCCGGACCTGGGCCCACTCAATCCCTGCGAATTGGAAATTGATCTCTTTTGCAAGGGCATGCGCATTGATCCTTCCTGCGCGCTCGAAAACGACGCGCGGTTCATCTCCCGCACGCGCGCCGGATTGGGTAGCGGGTTGGAACTGGTCATTCCCGGGGCCATCAAGGATGTGTGGGTGAATGTGCCGGTGGAGGAGGATTTTGCGCAGCAGTCGTGCTACGAACTGATCCGCGAGCAGGATGAATACCGGGTGAAGGATACGCGGCAGGGCCATCGCTACGCGGTGCGCATTCCCCCGGAACCTGCCTGGTACACGCGCCACACCGCGCGCGGCACTCCCATGCACAAGGTGGGGGTGCTGCAAGGGACTTATCTCGGCATCTACATTTCCAACTCCTGCGGTTTCTGGTACCACTCGCCGGCGGTAAATTGCAAATTTTGCGCCAGCGGCTTGAATGTGGGCGTAAACGAGGTGGCGCGCAAGGACGTTGACGACGTGGTGGAAGTGGTGCGCGCGGCGAAGGAAGAGTCGGGCGCCACGTTTGTGCATTTCAATTCCGGCTATCAGACGGACCGCGACTTGGACGAAGCCGCGCCCTACGTGAAGGCGGTCAAGTCGCGCGTGGGCACGCTGGTGGGGCTGCAACTGATCCCCACCCTGGATTTCTGGAAGTACGACCGGTTGATTGACTTGGGAGCGGACCACTTCAGCTTTTGCTACGAGTTTCATAACCCGGATTATTTCGCGCGCTACCTGCCCGGCAAACAGCAACTGGTGGGGCAGCAGACCTTTTTCCGCGCCCTCGAATATACGACCAAAAAACTGGGCAAGGGATCGTGCTCGGGCGAAATCATCGCCGGTGTCGAGCCTCTCGAAGACACGCTGCGCGCCATCGACTATATCACCGGCATCGGCGCCTTCCCCACGGTCTGTATCTTCCGTCCTACCATCGGCTCGGACATGGAGCAGGTGCCGTCGCCCCGCTACGAACAGATGCTGGCGGTCTTTCATCATCTCTACGAAGCCTGCCGGCGCAACCATATTCCCATTGATGTGACGCCCAACATCGAGGTCAGCCTGATTGTGCAGCCCGGCGACACGCGGTATCTGGCGCCGCGCCGTTTCGCGTCGTCTTTTTACCACGCGGAAATGGCCCTGGCGCGCTGGCTGGCACGCCCGTACTTTGCCTGGAAGATGCGACCGAAAAACATTACCGCTTCGGAAGTTCTGACACCGCCCGGGACAGGGGGCACGGGACACGGGAAAGATTGACGTGCGCTGGTAACCTGCGCCGTGCCCCGAGTCCCGAATCATGATCGCGAACCAAGGACAACCCGGCGTCGCTGCCAGGCTCGACGCGCAAGCCGCGGCCAATCCCATCGCCGGAGCCGTAACCGTGGCGCTGGAATCTGCCGCCGAGCCTTTTGAAATTGAAGTCAGCGGCGCCGGCCTGGAAGTGCTGGCGCGGGCGCCGCTCGCCAGCGGCATCCCCAATCGCGCGCGCATGAAAATCTTCTCGCCCAAATCCGGCCACACGCTGGTGTTCTTCTTCAAAAAGAGCCTGGTTCCCTTCAGCCGCGACCGCTACAGCTACGGCGGCCTGGATTTGCGCGGGTCAACCGTGGAGCCGCAGGAAATCCGCGCGTGGCTCGCCTTCCTCGCCTCCGGCTTCCATCCCGACCAACGCCCGGAAAAGCTGCGCCGGGCGTTTCCCTACGAAATCCCCGAGTAAGACCTTACGACCTGCGACTCCTTACGGATTCTGGGTCTGCCCAGCGACTCAAGAGTTTAGCGCCCGCGTGGTTTCGCCAGGGAGAGCAGCAGTTTGGCCAGGCGGCGGGAGTCGTGGCGGGCCACTTGTTCTTCGACCAGCAAATTCGCGCACAAGGGCTTGACGCCCAGCTTGCGCACGGCGTCGAGGTCGGCCACGACGGGGGCGGCGCGCTCAGCCGCGTAACGTTTCAGAAGCGCGCCGGAGAGCTTGCCCGTGTTGAGCACGATGTGGTCAAACAGCTTTACCCCCGCATGTTCATGGAGGGCCCGGACATGATCGGCCGCCGAGTATCCGCGCGATTCGCCGGGCTGGGTCATGAGGTTGCACACCAGCACTTTGACGGCACGCGAGCGGGCAATGGCTTTGGCGATGCCCTGAACCAGAAGGTTGGGCACCAGCGACGTGTAAAGTGATCCGGGCCCCAGCGTAATCAGGTCAGCCTGGCGAATGGCGGCGAGCGTTTCCGGCAGGGGGCGGCAGCGGCTGGGGACGATGTGCAGGCGCTGGATGGGCACGCGGGTCCCGGCGATGCGGCGCTCCCCTTGAATGACCGAACCATCGATTCGCGTGGCCCGCAAATGGACATCTGCGAGCGTGGCGGGGAAAATCTCGCCACGAATCGCCAGCACTTCGCTCGACTGGCGCACGGCCTGGGCGAAGTCGTGGCTCAGATTGGTGAGCGCGGCGAGAAGCAGATTGCCCAGACTGTGGCCGCGCAGTCCGCGACCGCTTGAAAAACGGTAATTGAAGATTTTGGTAAGGAGTTGCTCGTCCTCGGCGAGCGCCACCAGGCAATTGCGGATGTCGCCGGGAGGAAGAATGCGCAGATCGCGCCGTAAACGGCCGGAACTGCCGCCCTCGTCTGTGACGGTCACCACCGCGGTGAGCCGGGTAATCTCCGGCTGAAACCGGGCGGGGCGGGTCGGCTCCGTAACATGGTTCTTGAGCCCGCGGAGAACCGTGGACAAACCCGTGCCCCCACCAATGGCGACGACTTTCATCAACGCGTACGAGTCCTTGCGAGGAACAGGGAATTGACGATGGCCAATTGTCGAGGGCAGAAGCGGAAGATCCCCGATCGGAAATCGTCAATCGAAAATCGTCAATCGAAAATCGGCCATCCTAATGGTTTCCCACTGGATGAATCAGGCGACGGAATCGCGGGTCAGAAACCAGCCCCTGGAAGTCTTCGTCGCGGCGCGCGTGGAAGCGGTTTTCGGGACGCAAGGCGAAAGCCGCTTCGAGATGAGCGAAGGCCACGTCCGCATTCCCTCGGAGGGCATGCGACACCGCCAGCGCATAGTGGATGTGATCCTGATTGGGTTTCAGCTTGTCGGCCTTGCCCAGAAGTTCCACCGCCTGCCCAAGGTCGCGGGCATTCAAGCAGGCAACTCCCAGCGCGTAGTACTCGTCGGCTGATTTGGGAGCCGGGGCGCCGCGGCCCGTCCTTTGCCGGCAAAGACGCAGATGGATCTGGGCGCGTTCGGCCACCTCGCGGGTATTGCTATCGACAAGCTTTTCAAATACCTCCGCAGCTTTGTGGTAATTCTGCTTTTGAAAAGCCCGTACCCCCGTTTCAAAATTTCGGATGGCGGTTTGGTATTGCACATCGACGTGCGGCCGCGCCGTGACCGGTGCCATGCTGCCCTTACGACCCGTTTTGGTCCGGGCGCTGGGTGCCGGTCTTGCCGCCTCACTATGCCGGGGTCGACCATTTGACCGCGAGACGCTTCGATTGCGAGCAATCGTGCCCATCCCTCGGGACGCAGACTTCCGTGGCCTTGCCATGGGGTGTCCTTTTGTCGACTTAAGTGTTTTCATTTCAACCAATTAGGCAATCGGCCGGGGTCCGCAGACGCCCTGCCGGACCGAATGCCTTCTCTATCTATAACATATCTCGGTAGTTGGAGTCAAATCGTCCCTATTCGTATTCAACCAACAGCATGGTGAACATATCAAAGGGCTCAAGCTGGAATTGCTGATACGCTCCTTTCGTCTCAAACCGCACGGCCCTCCGGTCAGGCAGTTGATACACTCCCTTGACGGTTTTTCCCGCCGGAGTCTCGACCCGTACCGTCGCTCTCACTGGAATAGCGGGCAGCAATTCCTGCATGCTCAACAACCCCACCAGCAGACGTTTCTTTTCAGCCTGATGGAACAAAGTTATCTCCACGGAGGGATGCGTGTCCGCTTCGAACTTGTACGGCCCCGGAAGCGCGCGCTTGATCAGATGCACGAGCAGCACCGGGTTCACCTCTCCCCGTTCGGTTTCAATCGGCCCGGCCAGCCAAACCGACTTTCCTTTCCCGAACGAGTTGATGACCAGCGCCGGCGTAGTTCCGGGCGTGAGCGCGGGGGGATTGCTATGGATGGCGGCGAAGTGGCTGCCAATTGAATGTCCAACCTCCGGCGCCACCCAGGGCAGGGTTACCGTGGCCAGAACTTCTGCACCATTCACCGCCTCCGCCTTAATCATCGGTCCATTGTGAATCACGTGGTCCTGCGGCCAAACCACCTTAAGGATTTGCGCATCCGTGGGGGTCAGATAAGTAACCTTGGTTCCCATCGTTCCGAGGTAGCGAACTCCCATGACGTCCTCAAGGAGAAATCGCGGCCCGCTCGGGTCAAAGCGATCGAGCGACGACGGCCCCGAGGCGATCAGGACTCCGCCATCTTTCACGAACTGGGTAAATTGCCTTGCCTGTTCGGGTGTCATCTCCAGAACGTAGGGGACGATCACCGCCCGGTATTTCGCCAGTTGCTCGAGGTTGACATTGGTGACCACGCCGTATGGGATGTGCGCCTCGCGAAGCACCTTGGCCCACCCCGCGATGGAGTCCCGGTGGGGGCAGATGCCTTTCTCACCGGCGCCCTCCCAGCCCACGAAATCGCCGACCGGAATGCCGTTCTTCGTGGGGTCGTACATGGATAGCTGGTCATAATAAATGGCCACATCGGCTTGCAACTCTCCTCCCAGAAAAGGCTCGTAGAGGGCGCGCTCTTCATTCAGCTTGCCCAGCAGTTGATAGACGTTGGGGTTCAACGTTCCCACCGGGTTGATGGCGTCAATCAGGGTGAGCGCGGCGGAGTGCAGCGTGGCCGCATAGGCGTCCATGCGCAGCCTGTCGAGCGACTTCTGGGTCACATGGTCGGCAAGCCCGGGATAGGTGCGCGAGGTCATGTACTCGAACGGATGCACCCGGGTCAAGCCCTCGAAGGTCTTGCTCACCAGGGAGTACAAGGCGGGGCCGTCATACAGGTCTCCCCCCAGATAGTCGCAGGCTTGGGCGATGGCCGGCGATTGGCCCGCGCTCCAGCTATCAAAAATCACCGCCTGGTTGTGGTAAACGGTAATGGGCCGCACTTTCTTGATGGTATCGGTCAGATCGTGCGCAAACTCCAGCATCCACTTTTGTCGCGCCGCTTGAAATTTGCGCCATGTCGGATCGTTCCAATCGATGACGCGGGGAGGCTCGGCGTTATATTCCAACCGGAACCGGTCCGTGCACGATGCGCAATAACACGCGCTGCGCCAGAACGTCATGTCGATAAACACCCCTTCGATGGGGTAGTTGCCCACGATTTCCTTCAGGCAGGCGAAGGCATAATCGCGGTACGGGGTGTTGGCGCAGGTCTGCCCGTAGCGGTTATCGAGGATGTGAGTGTTGCCGGTGGGGGGAATGAGCCGCCAGGAGGGATGCTTTTCCGCCGCCCAATTGTCGCGGGTCACGATGAAATAGGCTCCTGTGTGCAGGCCCCGGCGGCGGCTTTCCGTCACGATTTCGCCAAACATGTCGCGGCCATGCAGGTTCGCGTGCATCTGGCCCACCTGCGTCTTCCACAAGGCCAGCCCCACGCAGGAGTTCGTGTACGGCATCAATTGTTGGAAGCCCGCGCGGGCAATGGTGTCAACATACTCCGCCGCATCAAAACGGCTGAGGAAGAGGGGATCCCAATCGGGGATGTGGGTATCCACCAGGAGCCGGCGGTAAACCTGCCCCGGCCACTGGGTGGAGAATTTGACGCTGTCCTCGCCCGCGAGTGTTCCGGGATGCGCCTGGGCAATGCCCTTCGCGCCCGGCCCCAGGCCGATCGTTGCGCTGCTGATGATTTTGTTAAAAGTCCGCCTGTTCATAGGTCACCTGATCTGAGCTTGAATTTCCAGCGCAGGCATCTTACCGCATCGGGCGGGGCAACTCGCACACATAGTTTGCACAAAGCTGGCGGCCCGTTTCAGCGAGGCCGCCACCATAATCCGGAATGGACCCCTCGTGATGATCCCCAGCCTTTTCCCGCGGTGAGAAGCCGGTGAGGTTCGAAGCGGGCGAGGGGTAATTTCGCCCAATGCTGCAAATCCCTGCAAAAACGCGCTGCGAAAGCGTCATTCAGGACAAACTGTCCTTCAAAACCCGCAATTTCCCACCGAGTTTGCTTTAACAAGGCACTAATGTCCGTTTTTTCGTCGGGCATTTTGCCCGAGTTTCTATTGTTTTCATATACATTCCAGCTTCGATCGTTATTTATTAACATCTTTTTTGAAGGGACCCCTCCCCGAGGGTGACTTTTTGTTGGTTTGAGGGGTGGCGGAATCGCCACGGGCGGAGGTTAAAGGAGGCTTCCATCCTCGGAATCACGCGGATATTCCTCGCCGGGCGCGAGGTTCCACATTCACTATACCGACATATCTAGCCTTTGTCAAGCACAGATTGAGGCTACGCTACGACGAGAGCAATTCCTTCAGCTTGGTGATGCGCAGCAGGTCCATGATGCGGGGTGACATGTTGACGAATTCGAGGATGCAAAGGCCCTGGTTGATGGCCGACACCTTCAGGCTGACCAGCGCTCCGAGGCCCGAGCTGTCCAGGAAAGCCAGATCCCCCAGGTCGATGACGATGTGGCCGCCCAGGGGGAGGAGGGGCTTCACCACGTCCTTGATTTCACCGGCGGTCCCCATGATCAGCTTGCCATGGCACTTGATGGTGGTTAACTTATTGCCGCGTTGATCTTCTCCCGACTGCTCGACTTCGTAGTGGAAAGAACCAGGTGTTTCCATGCGTCAGTGCCCTCCCTCAGGCTCGAAAGTTGACAAATCGTAGCATACGCCGCCGGGGCGCCATGTTAAATTCCGGTTAAATGCGGGGAGTAAGTGATGTGCAACCTGCGCCATAGTCCCTGAATCTCGCGGCATCGGAATCGTAATACCGACCATAAGGTCGGCACGGAAGCGTAACGCAGGCACTCCTGCCTGTGCGTTATGCATGGAATGCATCAGCCTTGGACACAGGCAAGATTGCCTGTGCCACTACCCAGACCTTGCCAACGTGTGATTTATAAGTTACTATGGAAACCGTGATTGAGATTCGCCACTACGTCAACCGGGCCGGAAGAGATGTCTTTGACGATTGGCTGTCGGAACTGGCGGATGCGCGCGCGCAGGCAAAGATTGCGACGCGAATTGACCGGCTTGCCGCCGGGAATTTTGGGGACTGCAAGCCGTTGCGGCAGGGTGTGTACGAGCTGCGAATCGATTGGGGGCCGGGCTACCGGATCTATTACGCGATGGCGGGAAAGGTATGCGTATTGCTTCTCTGCGGTGGCGACAAACGAAAGCAGTCGTCCGACATTGGCCGGGCGGTGGAATACCTTAAGGATTATATAGAAAGGAGCGAAACCTCATGAAACGTAAAGCCAGCGTCGTCCCATGACGAAGCCATTGTTCGGCGGCTCCGCAAGGACCCGGAATTTGCCGCCGAGTACCTGAAAGCGGCACTCGAAGACGAGGACGAACCCCGCGTTCTGCTGATTGCCTTGCGCCACCTCGCCCAAGCCCAGGGCATCGCCAAGGTTGCCAAAGCCGCGGGTATCGAGCGCGAGAGTCTCTACCGGGCACTGTCAGTCCGCGGTAATCCTCGTTTGTCTACGTTGGTTGCCGTCACCAAGGCCGTTGGGCTCAGACTCACCGTCGAAGCCGCTCCATAATTCGCGCTGCAATTTCCCTTCCGATTAGAACCAACCTCCGCGGGTGGCGCCCTGAGGCATCGGGGCGGCCCACGAACACGGCCAACATCTCCGTCACCGCGTCCCATCCGTGGCCGATTCCGGCTTCTTAACGGGGGCATCCCGATGCATCGGGGTGCGATCTGGATGGCAGGCATCGGCCTTGGGCGCCCCGATGCATCGGGATGCCACTGCCCCCACTGAACAAACCCTTTGACGGCTTCCTGAACACCTTGTATTCTTGCCAAAAGCTGGGGAATGGGATTTTTCGCAAGAATGAATCGTGGGGAGCAAAACATGATGAAACGCGTGGGCGTAGTGCTTTGCGTTATGTTTTTTTTCGCGAACTTGCCGGCGGGGAAAGCGGCCGACAGTCTTTACGGACCGCAGGGCATCGTCCCGGAAGCCGTACGTCAGGGGAGACTGGGGAGCTGCTACTTTCATGCGGTTATCGCGGCGTTGGCCGAGCGCCGCGAGGATATGATCCGCAAAATGATTCAAAACAACGGCGACGGCAGTTACACGGTGACCTTCGGAGATGGCAAGAAGGAGACGGCCTACCCGGAGGACCTCCGCTACACTCACGAAAGCGGGTATGACCTGTCGGACGGACAGTGGGTGGCGGTGCTGTTCCGCGCCTACGCGCAACGCGTCTTGCGGGGGGCGTTGCTCCAGGCCATCGACACCAGCGATATTTTCCCGCTTCTGAAGGATCCCGCCGAGGAGTTGGTGGCTTCCAACGATCCGTTGGTGCTGGCGTACGACCGCGCCATCCGGGCGCAGGTTGACCAGTACGGCAACATCGACCGCGCCAAGCTGGAGGCGGGCCTCAAGAACGAGATGGCCCCCATCACCGCGGTACCGGACTCCGTGAAGACCTCCCTGATCGGCTTGCTGGAATCGGGCGGTTTTTTTGACAAAATGGTGGTCTTCATTCAGCAGAATGGCGAGCTATTCGGCGCCTATCGGGCGGTCGGCCAAGGCGGCATCGCTGACCGCGTGATGAAAACCCTGGCGGGGACCACGCGCTTCCAAGAGAATGAATCCCAATCGCAGACGAGTGAGGCGCTGGCGGAAGCCGTGAGGAATGGCATGCCCATCGTGGCATGCACGGGGGGCAGCCGCTACTATAATGATGTGGGGAAGGGGCATCCCCTGCCTCCCGGCACGGACGCATGGTATGTCAACGCCCATTGCTATACGGTGCTGAGTTACGATTCGGTCGCCGGGAGCGTCAGCATTCGCAATCCGTGGGCTCGCCATCCCGATCCGGATGGGATTTTTAACCTGCCCCTGAGCGCCTTTTTCCCTGCCTACGCGGGGATTGTAACGCCGCAGTAGTTCCACGGCCCTGGCGCGCGCCAGGGAGTTTCGCGGGCAACCGTTGCCGTCAGTTGGTAATCGCTTGCGCGCCGGCTTCGCGAACTTCCGCTACCAGCGTCTCCTCCGCAGGATGCGCGGCGGGACGGGGGGCGGTGCGTTGTGCGATGACATTGTCCTGGGCACTGCGGACCACGTAGGCGAGGTCGGTGGCATTGAAGGGCGGCGCGAGAAAATCAAAGGCGCCGCTCTCGATGGCCTCCACGTAGAAGCGGGTATTCACCACCCGCGCCACAACAATCACGTTGACATGCAGTTTGGCTTTGCCGGCCACCGCCACAATGTCAGCCCAGGTGCCATCGGGCAATTGTGTGTCCGTAAAGACCAGCGGAACAGGGTTCCGCCCGCCTAGCAGCCGTTGAGCTTGCGCTCGCGATTCGGCATGAATGGTCTGCATCCCCAGTCGCTCTAGAGCGCCTTGCAGGGTGCTCAGCGTTTCAGAATTATGGTGCACGAGCAGAGCGCTGTTTCTCTCGTTCATAAGTTCTCCCTTGGATTCTCTTCGGCGGTTGATCTTTCCCCTGTCCCCGATCACACCGCGTCTACCGGGTGACCCTTTCCGCACTACTTCAAGGTCACCTTAAAACTTCTCTTATCTTGGGCAATATCGATTTTGTCTTCCCGCGCCAACCAGCCTAGTGAAAAGCTGAGGAGTTCCCCGGAGCCGTTCAGTTTCTTCTTAAGTTGCGCCAGGGTTTGCGGGCCCAAATCATTCAAAATGTGCCAAACTTTTCCGGCGGTGGCACCTACCTGTTCTCTGGTTTCCACTCTTAACTTACCTCCTGTGTATATTCGGCATTTACTGCCGTGAACTTTAGGCTAATTTTGCCGCCCATGAACTTGCCTAACGGACAGATATTCCTTCGGCTCACGTTCGAGCCCATTCCCCTGGTTTAATCGTGGGTATTGCTGCCCGGATTCACCGGTCTACGGCGAGGTCATTTATCGGTGCAACATGTCGTTTGAACGCCTGTGCTGGGCATAGTGTGCGGCTCACCTTATCAAGCTCTGAAGTTACAGTCTAGTGCAGAGTAGGCGCCTTGGCAAGTAAAAAATAGTTATAGGTATCATAAGGTAACGGGGGATCCCAGCCGTCCTCCGGGAGGGTAAGGCTACCCCTCGTTCCAGACCGAAAGGGGGGCGCCGCAGCATTCTGGAAAGCTCCGTATCCATCTGAAATCAAAGGAAGGAGTGGCTAGGACGGGCTCCTGGGTTGGTGGGAAGCAAACGCCCTGGAACAACGGGGCTAACCCTAGTGTCCACGACCCCCGGAACGGCTATGACCGAGGAAGGAGCCGAGTTCCAGGAGGCCGTAGACCAGCAGGCAGAACCAGAAATCCACCACGGTTCCCAGGTCTACGCTCCATGAGTGGTGCTGGGCGGCGGGTGGCAGGTGCGGCGACAGCGCAAAATACAGTCCGTTGCCAAGCAGGATGGCGATCAGGAACTTGATCCATTGGGCGCGGGTAGGACGCATAGGTGCACCGGGTGCGGGCAATGGACTTCTTTCGGGCGCCCCCAGGCTCATGGTGAGGAGGCGTGGCCGTTCCATCTTCCCGCTGGCTGGGCGGCCCGTCCGGGGATAATATCCCCACAGGGAGGCGCAGCCCGAACCGCTGTCCCGGTTATAATAGCCAATCCGGAGAAGAATGGCGAATTCCCCACTTACGGCCGTCTCGGATGTTCAGTTCCTCAAAGGTGTCGGTCCCGCGCGCGCCCAACTGCTTGCCTCGCGCGGTATCCGCACGGTGGAGGATCTGCTTTATTACACTCCATTCCGTTATGAAGACCGCACGCGCCTGACGCGCATTCGCGACCTCGTTCCCGGCCAGACCACCACGGTATTTGCAAGAGTTCTCACCTGCGGCCTGATGCAAACCCGCCGCGGCCTGTACATTTACGACCTCGCCGCCAGCGACTCCACCGGCATGTTGCGGTGCAAGTGGTTCAACTCTGTTTACCTCGAGCGGAACAAGGTCTTCCATAGCGGACAGCAGGTGTTTTTCTACGGCAAGGCTGACCGCGACCGTTACGGCACGGGGACGATGGAAATCATCCAGCCGCAATTTGAGATTCTTCCCGAGGACGAAAAGGAGGGCGGCAATTCGCTGCAATTAGGCCGCCTCGTGCCCATTTACGAATCCATTGCGGCGCTCGGGCCGCGCGTGCTGCGCCGGTTGATGCGGGCGGCCCTGGACGGGCTGGAAGGCCGGATTCCTGACCGATTGCCCCCCAGCGTGGTGCAGAAAAACCGTCTGCTCGACCGCGCCACGGCGGTTCGCGAAACCCACTTTCCCCCGGATGGGCAGGATCTTGACCAGCTCTGCGCGTTCCGCACTCCGGCGCAGGTGAGGTTGATCTTTGAGGAGTTTTTCAGCGTGGGCGCGGGACTGGCGCTCAAGCGCCGCAAGGCCAAGGCGACGCCGGGTGTTGAGTTCCGGGTGAAGGACAGCGCTCGCCAGTCGATTCGCAAAATCCTGCCCTTTCACCCCACGACGGCGCAAAAGCAGGTGTTGAAGGAAATCGTTAACGACATGTGCTCGTCGCGGCCCATGAATCGCTTGCTGCAAGGTGACGTGGGCTCCGGCAAGACCATCGTGGCCATTCAGGCCGCCATCCTGGCGATTGAAAACGGTTATCAGGTGGCGTTGATGGCGCCGACGGAAATCCTGGCCGCGCAGCACTATCTCTACATCAAGCAGTTGTTCCACCCGCTCGATTACCGTGTGGAACTGCTCATTAGCGCGCGCAAAGCGGCGGAAAAGGCGGAAATCAAGCGCCAGATCGCCGCCGGCGCGGTTCACCTGGCCATCGGAACGCACGCCCTGATCGAAGAGGACGTGCGTTTCTCCCAGCTCGGCTTGGTGGTCGTGGACGAGCAGCATCGATTTGGCGTGTTGCAGCGCTTCCAGTTAATGCGCAAGGGTTATCATCCCGATGTCCTGGTGATGACCGCCACGCCCATCCCGCGCACCCTGGCGCTGACGCTGTATGGCGACCTGGACTTTTCCGTGATCGACGAGTTGCCTCCCCATCGCACGCCCATCGTGACCCGGCTCATGGAGGAGCGCGACCGCGAGAGCGCTTACACCTTCCTGCGCGAAAAGGTGCGGCGCGGCGAACAGGCTTATGTTGTCTGCCCGGTGATCGAAGAGGGTGGTAAGCTGGACCTGAAGCCCGCCGTCAGCATGTACGAGCAGCTCGCGCGCAACGTTTATCCGGAATTTCGGGTGGGCCTGCTGCACGGGCGCCTGCCGAGCGATGAGAAGGAAGGCATGATGCAGCGCTTCAAGCGCGGCGAGGTGCAGATTCTGGTGGCGACCACGGTGGTGGAGGTGGGCGTGGATGTGCCCAACGCCACGATCATGCTCATCGAGCACGCCGACCGCTTCGGCCTCTCGCAGCTTCACCAGCTTCGTGGTCGCATCGGGCGCGGCAGCAAGAAGTCCTACTGCCTGCTCATGGCGGAGGAGCGGCGGAGCGAAATTTCCCAGGAGCGCCTGAACACCATGGTGGCCACCACGGACGGATTTCGCATCGCCGAAATCGACCTGAAGCTGCGCGGTCCGGGCGAGTTCTTCGGCACGCGCCAGTGGGGAATCCCGGCGTTCCGCATCGCCAACCTTCTGCGCGACCAGGAAATCCTGGAATGGGCCAAGCGCGAGGCGGTGGAATTTGTCGCGAATCCCGCTTCGCCGGAAGAGTTGCAGTCCTTCGTCGAGTACCTGCGCGCCGAGTGGCCCCGCCGCTTCGGCCTGGCGAGCGTCGCCTGAATCGGGTCATCGACTCATCGAATCATCGGGCCATCTAAAACCAACCCCATGATCGGTCGATGAGCCGATGAGCCGATGAGCCGATGAACCGATTATGCGAATCATTTCCGGCACCTATCGTGGCCTTCGCTTGCGCACTTTGAAGGGTGGGAATCTGCGTCCCACCACTGATCAGTTGCGCGAAACCTTGTTTGATGTTCTGGGGCCGCGTGTGGAGGGCTCGACGTTTCTTGATGCCTACGCGGGCACCGGGGCGGTGGGCATCGAAGCCATCAGCCGCGGGGCGCGCGACGTGGTTTTTATCGAGCATCACCGCGCCGCTTCCCAACTGATCCGGCAGAATCTGGCGGCCCTGGAGATCGATTCCGGATACGCGCTCCTCACCTGCGCCGTGCTGACCGGCCTGGAGCGGCTGGAGCGCGAAGGCGAGCACTTTGACACGGTCTTTCTTGACCCGCCTTACGAGGAAATTCGGGAGTATCATCACACGCTGCGGCAACTGGCGCGCGGATCGCTGCTGTTGCCCACGTCGGTTGTCATCGCCGAGCACTCGAAGCATATTCAACTGGAGGAGAATTATCTCGCCCTCCACCGCACCCGCCTGCTGCGCCACGGCGACGCGCAGCTCGCGTTCTACCGGCTGGCTGGTGAAAATGGTAAGCAGTAGGCAGTAAGGGGAAGGCAGGAGGTAGCGGGCGGACGGCAGCGAACTCGTACAAAGAAAACCTCATCACCGGCACGCGCAGACGCGCAGCGACAGACTGGAGGATGTCATGACGATCCCATATAGCAGTCCCGTCAGACTGATTTTCCTGGTGATTGCTGTATCCTTGCCAGCTTTACTTTTTGCCCAGGTGAAATCTCAAAGTACGATCCCCGGCGTTCGGGTGCCATTTGTGGGATGCGCTTCGGATGGCCAGGTCGGGCCGCTTGATCCCCCCCAGGGTCGCGATAAAATCGTCCGAATCGACCCGAGAGCGGCAGGGCTGCTTGCCTATTACAAGGCTGAGCATTCTCCCGGCGTCCTTGCTCCGCGTGGCTGGCATTGTTTTGGAACATATGGATCAGCCGGCGCGACGCTGTATGTGTCACCCCAGCCCTACACCAGTGCTGATTTTTTCTCCGACAAGGCGATAGGCTTTACCGGCCCGGCCATCGAGGCTTCGGTAACGAGTGGAGGGACGTCGGGGAGATTTGAAGCTGCAAAGGTAGCCGCCCGTGTATTTCCGGCGCACAAGGCGTTTGTACAGCGCGTCATTGCCGAGGGGCTGGAGCCAGCAAGCAATTTCCCATTTGGCCCTTACCCCAAAGACAAGTTGACCTATCATGGAGACAGTATTGTGGAATATCAAACGCCTCCGCACGCTGAAGGGCTCGGCACAACGGGCTCGTTGCGTGCCAACGACTCTCCCATCAGCGGCGTGGAGATACTTCAAGGGGGGGAGCCTGACCTGATCGGTCTAGCGGTGCGCCTGCCCCCTGCCTTGGGTGGGCTCGCGCCACTGATCATTCAGCAGATCGAGCGCGATAATCCCGCAGGTGTTTCCGGCAGGTAAGCCGGATTGCGGACGGGCTCGCGCTAACCCGGCGGATAAGCGGATAGAGGTTTTGACTGTGAAGAAGCGGATCCTGATCATTTTGACGATATTGTGCTCGCCCTGGCTTTGGGCCCGTGCTCAAAGTCGTGCGATCCCTCATCTTGAAAAGCAAGGCACGGCCACGCAACTGGTGGTGGACGGGAAGCCGTTCCTCATACTGGGGGGTGAGCTCTACAATTCCAGTTCCTCCAGCCTGGACTACATGCGGCCCGTATGGCCGCGGCTTGCGGCGATCCCGCTCAATACGGTGCTCACGCCGTTGTCGTGGGAATTGGTGGAGCCGCGGGAGGGGCGATTTGACTTCACCCTGCTCGATGGTTTGATCCAAGGCGCGCGGCAGAGCAACCTTCACTTGGTATTTCTATGGCTCGCCAGTTGGAAAAACGGCATGTCGAGCTACGCTCCGCTTTGGGTGAAGCAGAATACCGGGCGCTTCCCGCGTGTCATTGTGAAGGATGGCAGCCCGGTGGAAATCCTGAGCCCGCTGGGCAGGGAATCGATGCAGGCGGACGCGCGCGCCTTTGCCGCCGTCATGCGCCATATTCGCGAGGTGGATGGTGAGGCCCACACGGTCCTGATGATGCAGGTGGAAAACGAGGTGGGCGTGCTGGGGGATTCGCGCGACCGTTCGCCCGCGGCCAACCGGTCATTCGACGGCCAGGTTCCCAAAGAACTGATGACTTATCTTCAAGCGCACCGCGATGTCCTGATTCCCGAATTCCGCAAGGTGTGGGAAGCCGCGGGAGCAAAGCCCTCCGGAACGTGGCAGCAGGTCTTCGGCGCCGATACCAAGACAGACGAAATTTTTATGGCCTGGAATTACGGCCGCTATATTCAAACGGTGGCAGCGGCGGGGAAGGCTGAATATCCGATTCCCCTGTACGTGAACACCTGGCTGGGCGGGTGGTCCGATCCTCATCCGCATCCGTTCCCCAGCGGCGGCCCGCTGCCGGAGGTTATGGACGTCTGGCGCGCGGCGGGAAACTCCATTGACATCTTCTCGCCGGATGTTTATGGGTCCACCATTACCTATTGGAGTGACGCGTATCACCGTGCCGGCAATCCCTTGTTTATTCCGGAAGCGAGCGGTGGTGCCATCGGCGGATGCAATGTTTTTTATGCCATCGGCGCGCACCAGGCGCTGGGTTTTTCTCCCTTCGGAGTGGACTCCTTCATTGATCAGGAGCGCCCCAGCGAGATTGACGCCAACAACGATTTGGGGAAAAGCTACGCGGTCTTGCAGAGCCTTGCGCCCATCATCCTCCAGCACGAGGGCAGGGGAGAGATGGCGGGATTTGTGCTTGACCAGGAACATCCTCAGGCCACCCTCGAATTGAACGGATACGAGTTGGATGTGCGGCTTGACCACGCCTTCGAGGCGGACGCCAAGCGGGGGTTCGGACTGATCATTGCCATGGGCCCGGATGAGTTTCTGGGTGCGGGAACGGGGTTTTGTGTTACTTTCCGTCTGAAGGCGGCGGGGTCAACGCGCGTGGGCATTGGGTCGGTGAATGAGGGGACCTTTGCGGACGGCGTGTGGACGCCCGGCCGGCGGCTGAACGGCGACGAGGACGAGCAGGGCAAGTGCTGGAGGTTCATTCCCAAACGAATTCACGTTGAGAAGGCAGTCGTCTACCGTTACGAGTAGCGAGCCTTTTTTAGCAACCTGATCACCCACGTATCATGTAGATCACCGACTACGTGCGCTGCCACACAGAGGGAGGGAACCTATGGATCATCAGGATGAAAAGGCCTCTCGCCGATCATTTCTGAAGGCGGGAGTGGGAATGGTGGGTGCGATGGGCCTGGGTTCCGCCCCCCTCGAGGCGATGGGACCGCCCTCCTCGCCCCCGCCCCGGCCCAACTTCGTCTTCATACTGGGCGAAGGGCACCGCCCCGACGCTCTCAGCCTCAATGGGAATGATATCGTTCAGACTCCCAACATTGACCGCATCGGGCGCGAGGGCATGCAGTTTTCGAACTCGTTCACCGTGAATGCCCTCTGCCTGCCGGCTCGTTCCTGCGCGCTGACTGGCATGTATTCCCACAGCACCGGATGTGTGGACAACCAGGGGCGAGTGATTCCCTCGGATATCCCCCTGTTCACCGAACTCCTGCGCCAATCCGGCTATGAAGTGGCCTTGTTCGGAAAGGCGCACATCGGGTTGCTCGGCGAGCGCCAATGGGACCATTATTTCGGCTTTCCCGGGGCGGCTACGGATTATTTTTGGCCGGCCATCGAAGAGGGCGCGGATGGAAAAGTCGAACAATCGAAGGTTTATGAGGGATATGTGGACGATGTGGTGACGGACCACGCCATTGAATGGATGCGGCAGAAGCGCGACAAACCTTTCTGTGTTTGCCTATGGTTCCAGGCGCCCCACACTCCCTTCTTCCGGCCGCGCCGGTACCTGGATTTGTATAACGGCGTGGCGATTCCCAATCCCCCCACGTTTGACGATGATTTAAGCGGCTATCCCGGAAAGCCGCGCGCCTTCGCCCAGACCGATAACAAAATCGGCGGCCCTTACGCCCGGGGCAGCACGACACGGAACAATTGCGCGCGCTCGCTGGAGGAGATCGTCAAAGACTATTACGCCGGCGTCACGGCGACCGACGACAACGTGGGCAAGGTCTTCCAGGCGCTCACCGACCTTGGCCAGCTTAAGGACACCGTCATGGTCTTCACCTCCGACCACGGGTTTTTCCTGGGTGAATGGCGCATGTACGACAAGCGTTTGATGCATGAACCGTCCATCCGCACCCCCCTGCTGATTCGCTACCCGCGCATCATCTCCGCCGGGTTGAGGGTCAGGGCGATGGCTCTTATCACCGACCTTGCCCCCACCTTCCTCGATCTGGCCGGCGTTAGCATTCCGGCGAGGATGCAGGGTGCGAGCCTGACTCCTTTCTTCAGGGATAGCACCCCTTACTCCTGGCGGAAAGACTGGCTGTACGAGTACTACGAGTATCCCGGCGCCCACAACGTCCGGAAACACCGCGGCGTCCGCACCGAGCGCTACAAGCTGATTCATTATTATGAGGCGCCCGAGGAGTTCGAATTGTACGATTTAACGCACGACCCCGGAGAAATTCACAATCTCTATGGGGATGCTTCCCATGCCACGCTCGCCCAGCAGTTACGCCAGCGCATCGATGAACTTCGCAAGGCGACGGGAGACCAAGCCTGAGCAGGCCCGCGCAGGTCAGTTCACTGCAGAGGCACGGAGGCGCAGAGCGGGCGGAATCGTAGCGCCGACCTTGAGGTCGGCACAGAAGCGTGCCACGGGCATCCTGCCCGTGAAGGGGCATGGCCAGGATGGCCATGGCACATCAACCCAGCCCGCGCAGCGGGCGTAAGATCGTAGCCCATAGCGTCAGCTATGGGTGCGAATTCCATCCAAATCCACCCAAGCCCCAGAGGGGCGGAAGAACCTATCCTGCCGGCCAATCAATATCGAGCCCCTGGTGCGGCTGAGAACATAGTCGCTCATGCGCGTTGCTTCCGCCGTTCTTCCGATTTCGTCTGCAAGCGGCTTCGGACTTTGGCTGGATCAACCGTCTCTCCCCGATCGAGGGATGCCAAGCGCCGCCCTAGTTCCTGGTTGAATTCTGCGAGCTGGGCGGCCCGCGCCCGCTCGTGATCTTCCCAACAGGCGAAGCGCCCCACGCACGACTTCGCGGGCGGAATTGTACCGGCCGCTTTCCACCTTGGCTTGCACAAACTGCTCCAACTCAGGGGTTAGGGAAACGTTCATAGGTCCTCCTGGCCCGTGCGTACCGCTCATAACAAAGATTATCAATCTATAGCATTAGGTCGTAGTGGGTCAATTTGATGTAGAGGCGGCTTTACGCCGCCATATGGTCTGTCGCCTGACGGATAAACTCGCCGTTACAAAATCCAACTGCCCCCCAGCCTCTTTTGTCAGTGTGAGTAGTCAGGTGTACAATCTCGACGATAAATGGGACCTTGCTTATCCTATCCGGTGACGGGAGGGAGGACATACGATCATGCCGCAAATTCAACGCCCTTCTCGAATCAAACGACTGTATGCCGTGATTGTGGTTCTGTGCTTCTACGCGTTGTGGATTGTGCCGGTCGGGTGTGGGCAGGCTCATGAGGTGAGCCGGCAGATCGCCGCGCTCAAGGATTCAGCCGTGGGGGTCCGAATGGATGCGGCCCAGGCGTTCGGAGAGCTCAGAGACCCCCGGGCCGTCGAGCCCCTGATTGCCGCCCTCAAGGATTCAGACGCGAATGGCCGACGGCATGCGGCCGAGGCATTGGGAGAGCTCGAAGACCCCCGGGCCGTCGAGCCCCTGATTGCCGCCCTCAAGGATTCAGACGTGGGCGTCCGAGGGAACGCGGCTCGCGCCTTGGGAGAGCTCAAAGACCCCCGGGGCGTCGGTCCCCTCATCGCCACCTTCAAGGATTCAAACGAGGGGGTCCAAGGGGACGCGGCCGAGGCATTGAGAGAGATCGGCGCACCGGCGGTCGAGCCCCTAATCCTCGGTCTCAAGGATGCAGATTGGCGCGTTCGAACAGACGCGGCCGCGGCGTTAGGGCTGATCCCGGACCCTCGTGCCGTCGAGCCCCTGATCGCCGCCCTCAAGGATGCAGATTGGCGCGTCCAATCTGCGGCGGGGAATGCGCTGAAGGAGATCCATGATCCCCGCGCCGTTGAGCCCCTGATTGCCGCCCTCAAAGATTTGGACGCGGGCGTCCGACCGTATGTGGCCGAGGCCTTGGAAAAGATTGGGGCACCGGCGGTCGAGCCACTCATCGCCGCCCTCAAGGATCCTGACTACGACGTGCGAAGCCAGGTGTGCAATGCGTTGGGAGAGATCCAAGACCCCCGCGCCGTCGAACCCCTGATCGCCGCCCTCAAAGATAGAGATGCGAGCGTCCGTAGGCAGGCGGCTCAGGCGTTGGGCCAAATCAAAGACCCGCGCCGGGTGGAGCTCCTGATCGTGGCTCTCAAGGATCCAAACGCGGGGGTCCGAGAGAAGGCGGCCGCATGGTTGGGCGAAATCGAAGACCCGCGCGGCGTGGAGCCCCTGATCGCGGCCCTCAAGGATGAAGACCCGCACGTCCGACGGGAGGCGGCTGCTGCGTTGGATAAGTTCGATGACCCCCGCATCGACGAGTTCCTGTTGGTCGCTTTGAAGCAGCCTGACCTTGGTCTGATCGCCGACACTTATTTGCTGTTAATTGAAAGGGGTGAACCTGGCTCAGAGATTGCCTTGATCCAGGCGCTGAATGCTGACGGCGACACGGAGATGGCCGAGGCCTTCATAACCTGCGGTAATTCGGCGTTGGAAAGGGCAGCGCGTGAATGGGCAACGGCGCACGGCATTAGGATAATCGAAATGCTTGGTGGGAGCCCGGTCCATTGGGGCAGTCGGCGGTGAAACGGTCTGGCATCTTAGGGGACGGGGACAGGAACGTGTGAAAAAATCGCGGGCTGGCGCATCGGACCCCTGTTTTTGGGGGTCTGTCCTTTAGGGCCTTCGGCCCGCGAAATCCCATGAAAAGACCCCTCATCCGACCTCGTCCCTCGGCCACCTTCTCCCCAAGGGAGAAGGAAGGGCATTCTCTGCCCTCTCCCTCGGGGAGAGGGTGGCGGCCATGCGCCGCCGGGTGAGGGGTTTTTCGACCCTGCGATTTCCCGAAGGGACCTAAGGACCCTTGGGGCCTCGATTCGTGTGAGTTGCACAATCGTACAATAAATCACTTGACAACCGGCGCCGAGGGGCCTAAGTTTATAGCCGAGGCTATGTTGCTTGTGTCGATTGATGTGGCACGAGGCTATGGCTGCTGCCGCAGGCGCCCTGTCCCGGCACCCAAGGAAGTCCCGCATGTTCCAGGACGAGCAAAAAGCATTTCGCGCCAAGACGCAAAGGGCAAGGGCCGCAAAGGATGCAGGGCGAAGATTCTTTGCGGCCTTTGCGGTTTGGCGCCTTGGCGTGAAACTGTTCATTTTTTTAGCCCCTTCGGGCGGGGAAGGTGGAATTGGGGACGGTCGGATTGAGGGGAAGTGGGTCGCCCGCCCGGGTGGGTCAAGCGGTCGTCCACCGTTTAGATTAGCGGACTTTCAGCCGCGACGATGCGTTTGGAAGATTGAACGCCAGGCGTGCGAGGAGATCATCCCAGAAACATGGCGGGAGGCCGGCCCTGAGGTCGCTATTCAAGGTCAAAAGCGGGCCAACACAAAAAGATGTTAAAAATGAAGATTGGTCTGGATGAGTTATTGAAAACAAAGGGCCGGGAAAAGTGCTCTGGATGAGTTGATGAAAACAAAGAAGTTAATATGTCTTCGCATTGAGTTGATGAAAATAAAGGAGATAAGTAAACAATCGGGTCATCGGGCCATCGGGTCATCGGATCATTGAAGAACGGGAATGGTCCATTGTCAGCGGCTTCAGGCGTTCGACTTCCGCGCATCCCTTGCAACGGACAACTGACCACGGACAACTGACAGCTCTTCAATGACCCAATGATCAAATGACCAAATGATCCGATGCTGCAATCGCCAATCACCAATGATCCGATGAACCGATCGCCCGATAAATTGACGGCTCGCCCACTCAAGTGTAGACTTTCCCTTCGCATTGAGGCAGGTGACGGGACGGGCTCCGGCGTGGAGTCAAGGGCTTGCTCGTCACTTGTCACTCATCACATGTCACCGCACCTGAGAGGAGGAATATGAGCACTGCGCTTTATGACTACTACGAGGCGAACAAGCAACGCCACCTGGAGGGACTGCTGCAACTCTTGAGAATTCCCAGTATCAGCACCCTACCAGAGCACAATCCTGACATTCAGCGCGCCGCAGAGTTTCTGGCCGCGGAATTCCGCGAGATGGGCATGAAGAGCGTGGAGATTATCGAAGGTAAGCCCGGACAGCACCCCCTGGTTTACGCCGAGTGGCTGGAAGCGCCCGGCAAACCCACCCTGCTGATTTACGGCCACTATGATGTGCAACCCGCCGATCCGCTGGACGAATGGACCTCACCGCCTTTCGAGCCTGCCATCCGCAACAACAATATTTATGCGCGCGGCGCGGTGGATGACAAGGGCCAGGTCTATCTGCTGGCAAAAGCGGTGGAGGGATTTTTCAAGACGGAAGGCAAGCTGCCCATCAACGTCAAATTCCTGATCGAGGGCGAAGAGGAAGTGGGCGGCGAGTTTGTGGATGAATACATTGCCACGCATACGGACCGGCTGAAAGCGGACGCGGCGCTGGTGTGCGACACGGAATTTTTTGCCCCCGAACTGCCCACCCTGAACACCGGATTGCGCGGTCTGGTCTACACGGAGCTGGAAGCGCGCGCCGCGGCCCACGATCTGCACTCGGGAATGTACGGCGGAGCAGCGCCCAATCCCATGCAGGCGCTGGCCGAGATGATCAGCAAGCTTAAAGGACCGGACGGCAAGATCCTTATCCCCGGCTTCTACAAGCGCGTGAAGAAGCCCACGGCGGCGGAACTGGCAAGCTGGAAGCGCCTGCCCTTCAACGAGAAAAACTTTATGAAGAAGGAAATCGGCACCACCGCGCTGGTGGGAGAGAAGGGCTACTCCGTGCTCGAACGCCTGTGGTCGCGGCCCACGCTGGAGGTCCACGGCTTCCGCGGCGGCTTTACCGGCGAAGGCGCCAAGACTGTGATTCCCGCCGTGTGCACCGCCAAGATCAGCATGCGCCTGGTGCCAGACATGAATCCCAACGAGATCCTTCGCCTGTACAAGGCCTATGTGAAAAAGATCACGCCGCCGGGCATCCGCACCGCTATTCGGGTTTTAAGCTCCGCTCCCGCCTCCGTGGTGAGCACCGACAGCCGCTGGATTGCGGCCGGCGCCCAGGCCCTGGAACAGGTCTTCAAGAAGAAGACCGTCTACATGCGCTCGGGTGGCTCCATCCCCGTCGTGGGAACTTTCCAGAAATTCCTCAAGGCCCCCAGCGTCATGATGGGTTTCGGCCTTCCCGACGATAATCTGCACGCCCCCAACGAGAAGTTCTACATCCCGAATTTTTACCGCGGAATCGAGACGGTAGGGAGGTTCATGGAATTGCTGGGGCAGTGAGGAAGGAACAGGTGGGTCAAATCTAAGGTCGCCAGGCCGGGTGGAGCGAGGCGGCTCGAGACCGGATTTCCCCAGCGCGATCAGCAAAGCAAAAGGGCCCGTCGCCGCCTGCAACAGGGCCCTTTTGCGGTCCATTCAGTATGACATTAAAGCGCCGGCGCCCACCGCCCTCAGCATTCCCACCGGGGGAATTACTGAACTTCCTGCAAGGCGGCATTGTAAGTGCGAACCGGAGCGGGCTTCGTCGCCTTGGGATGCGGCACGGTTTGCGGCGTAGCGGCGCGCACGGCAGGTGCGGGCTGCGCGCCAAAGTGATGCCACTGGCCGTCCCCCAGGTAGGCAGCGCGCGTTGCCGCCGGAACGATCCCTTGGGAATACGTCGCCGGTGGAGCAGCGCTTTGCGAATACGTCACAGGATCGGGTCCACTTTGCACCGGGTCAGGCGCGTAGGAAACGGGTCCGTACCCGGAGATTTGACAATTGTACGGACCATTGGGATAGCACGGGTCGGAGGAATAGTAAGGATAGTACGAGTCGTAGTCATAGTACGGATATCCCCACCCTCCGTAATAGCCGTAATACGGCCAGTAAGCCCACGGGCCCCAACCAAAGCCCCAGCCTCCCCAGCCCCAACCGCGTCCATAACCCCAGCCACGTCCTCCACGCCCCCAGCCACCGTAACCGCCTCGGTAACCACCGTAGCCGCCACGGAAGCCGCCTCCGCCACCGCGCATGCCGCCTCCGCCGTAACCACCGCGGAAGCCACCACCACCGCGCATGCCGCCTCCACCACCGCGGAAACCGCCGCCTCCACCGCCATGGAAACCGCCACCACCGCCGCCATGGAAACCGCCACCTCCACCACCACCGTGCCCGCCGCCACCACTGCGCGCCCAGGCACTCGTCCCGGCAGCCGTGAAGGCAATCGCCAAAGACAATAGAACGATATGCAATCTGCGCATATGCCCCTCCTGATCCGAAAGCGTAGCACCCTTTGTGGCCCGAAACAAGCGAACTGATTCGCCGCGGCCCCTGGGTACAACCCCTGTGTCAACCCTGCCCGAACCTATGCCCGGGCGGTGGGGTGGCACACTCATTTCCCTCATCTGTATAGATGCAAATTTCGCGAGAAATGGTCATAGCCGTGGGTCGCGAGGGGCTGCACCTTTCCTTCCGGTGTGAGCAGATCGATGCCGCGTGAGGCTCGGATTTCGCCGATGCAGTGAAGTGGAATCCTGCCAAAGTGGGGAGGGATCTTTGCGGCTTTGGCGGCTGATGCGGTGAAGAGCAATTGGTAGTCTTCACCGCCGTGAAGCGCCAGGCTGAGGGCGTCCGCAGCATCAGGAAGGGGAGGCATGGGGACTCGGTCGGCGACGAGACGCGCTCCCACGCCGCTTGCGTCGCAGAGCCGCCGGAGATCGATGGAAAGGCCGTCACTCAGGTCCATGGCGGCGCTGGCCAGGCGATGCTCGGAAAGGAACCGGCCCAGGGCACATTGCGGCTGAGGGAAAAGATGAGCGCGAAGGGCGGCTTTCCCGGCAGGATTTCGAACGCGGCCTTGGGAGGGCAGCAGGCGCAGTCCCCACGAGGCCATGCCCAGGCGGCCACTGACAAAAATCCGATCTCCGGGCCTGGCGCCTGAGCGTCGCAAGGCCTGGCCATGGGGGACGATCCCCGCCACGATCAGGTCCGCGGTTAGGGGGCCGGTGACGACGGCAGTGTCGCCGCCGATAAGGGCCACCCCAAAGCGCCGGGCGAGTGCGAACAGGCCTTCAAAAAAGCCTTCCAGCCACGCTCGCTGGGTGCGCTGCGAGATGGCCAGGGAGATTAAGGCGTAGCGCGGTGTGCCTCCCATCGCGGCGATATCGCTTAGGGAACGCGCGAGCGCCCGATGCCCTGCTGCCTGCGGCGAGTGGAGGGTGGAAGTGAAGTGGACGTTCTCGATCGACATGTCGGTGGTCAGAATCAGTTCCTGCCCACGCGGAACAGCCACCAGCGCGGCGTCATCGCCGATTCCCAGATGCAGGCCTGCCGGCCGCCGAGGTGTCCGGCGGCGAAGCCAGGCGATGAAGTCCCCTTCGCTCTTGAAAAACAACTTGTCGTTCATGAGGCGCTCGAAATGAGAGCCGCCCGGCTCTCGGCTTTCCATCTTAGCCTAAACAGCCGGGGGAGGGGAATCGTCCGCATCTTTAGAAGCGAACTCGCTGGAAATCTTTGCGAATTCAGAGTCGGGATCCAGAACTGAAACTTGAAAATCAAAACGGGCAAGGATGACATTTCATTGGACACGACATGAGGAAGCATGCAAGGTCGTCCCCAGGGCGTGGGTGGGAAGATGACCTCGCAAAGGAATGGAGAGTTTTGCAGAGTTACCCCCATGGGCGCGGGTGGGAATCTCAAGACCGTTTGTAGTCTGGTCAGACTAGAAATCCGTCTCGCCTTCCTCCGATTGTTAAGGAAGTTTAAAGCCCTTGCCCCTAATCCGCCGATAACGAACGGGCGGTAGGGATTTTGGATAAAAGAATAGGGAATCGGCACTGTGGAGACATCCTTTCATGGTAGGCGCAGTGTCGTTACGGCCCGAAGAGAAGGCAGGAGGCCACAGCAGATTGTGCAGTGCGCGAGAGGAAGACACGCCGCATGAAGTTTCAGGAAGGGGGTTAGGATAATCCGCTGATAAGGACGACGTTTTGGTGCCGGTAGGTTCACGTGATCACCGGCAGCAACCGCAGGCCCTCCCCATAGGCGGCCGCCCACTTGCCCAGCGCGGCCACTCGCAGCATCAGTCTTCGGGCATGGTGCACCAGCCGCCCCGGCATGGTGAAGAGCAGGAAGCGCAAGCGCTTGGGTCGTGCGGTCAGTAGTTCGGCGGGCAAGGCCAGCCGCTTCAGCGCCTGGAGCACGTTGTGTGCGATCACCGCCAAACGCAGCCAAGCCGCGTTGGCGCCGAAATATTTCGAGGGCAGCACGCCGCCCCCCAGGTCGTTTTTGATCACGTCATGGACGAACTCAATGGTGCCGGCCTTTTCGCGGTGCCACTCGATCAAGCGCGCCGCCTTCAACTCCCAGCGGTTCGACAACAGCGCGAAGTGCCGCACCGTGCTCCCGTCCGCGAAGAGTTCTCCTTGCTTTTTGCGAATGCGGATGGCCACGTAGCGCAGCGGTTGCGCATCCTTCTTCTCCACTTTCTCGCCGGGCACGAAGGGGACCTCGGCGCACTCGCGGATTTCGGCCGGATGCCGCTCGCCGTAGGGTTCCCAGGCGGCTTCGGGAAGCGCCTGGATGGCCGCGTGCAAGGGCTCGCTCATCCGCGCGCTGATCGCAAACGCGATGCGCCCGCCCGGTCCTTCGGGCCGCTGTTCATCGCGCAACCAATTCACCAACCCGCTTTCATGACACGCCGAATCGCCCCGGTAATAATACTCCTGCACCGTGCTCGGCAGGGCGGCAAAGGCCCGTTGCGCCACTTCCACCGGCTCCATCTGCGCGGGCACGTTGCCATCGCGAAATTGATCGGCCAGCACCAGGCCGGTCTCCGCCCACGCCGCCAGCATCGGCTGATAGCCGCGCACCCCTTCATAAGTGGTTAAGGCTTGCTGCTTGTGGCTCTCAATGATCGTCGCGTCCTGATCCACCGTGGCGAGGCGCTGGTCGGGGGCGCGTTCCCCGAAGCGCTGCACCAGATCGCGGTTCACTCTGCCCAGCCCCTCCAGTGCGGCCGTCTCCTCGGGGATGTAGGCGATCTGCTCAGGTAAGCGTCGTTGCTGGGCTTCCGCGATCTTCTCCTCCTGATGAAAGGCCTGCAAGAATTCCAGCGCCGTGCGCGGTGAAGGCAGCGCGTGCCCGATCATCTCCGCCAGCCCGGGGTCTTGCCGCAGACGCTCAAAATCTTCCACACATTCGCCCCCTGCGGCATTGAGGATCACGAAGCTCTCCACAAACGTCGCGTCGTCGTAGCCGCGTTGCCGCTGTTTCACCCGCACGTGTTCCTGAACACTCCGCGGCAGCCCCAGCGAACGGAAGGCCTGTACCACCAGCGGGATTCCTCCCAGCGCCGTGAGGATTTCTTGCAGAGGCTCGGGATCAAGCTCGAACAGCAACGGCGAGGCCGTGGGTGAAGGATTGGGGAGTTTGCGCATAGGAGAAAACCCTCAGCAATTTTCACACCCTGGGGGTGAAAAATCTTACAACCTTTCGCTTCTTCCCCCCAAGCCCGTCGCCCATGTCTACAGGCGGCGCCATCACTGCACCCCGGCTCAGCCTGCCCAAGCCGCCCCTTATCGGCGGATCGGGGCCTTGCCATATTCGCTTGACAATCGTTGTGAATTTCAATAGGATGCACTCCGTATTTCTCTGGCACGTCTTGCACGATTCATCGTTGCCCTCAATCAAAAATTCACGTTGGGGGAACTAAGCGTCAATAAATTTGTTTTGGGTGGCCTAATAATGGAGAAGAAGTTTTATACCTTCCTGATATTCCCCGGTGCGCACGGGAAGTTGCACAAAATCCGTCTTCCTTTTTATTTCGTGCATATGGTGTTGGCGTTCAGTGTGGTAGGGATCATGACCATCGCGGCGCTTGCCAACAGCTATGCCCGGATGTTACTGAAGGTCTCGAATTACAACAACCTGCGCACGGAGCGCGAGACCCTGAAGACGCAGAATCGCAGCCTGGAAAACGCCGTTACCAAGACCAACGCCAAGCTGGACTCCTTGCAATCGTTAGCCACGGAAGTTGCCTTGACGTACGGTTTTGGTGAAGCCCGCAGCCCGCATTTCCCGGAGGCGGCGCTGTCGCTTGCCACGCAATCCAATTCCACCCTCGAGTCCAGCTACCGGGCATCCCTTTACGCCTTCAATTTGATTCGTAATTCATCGATGGTTCCTTCCCGCCAGGCTCCCGCCCTGGGATTTGTCCCCACGGCCGATTTTGGCAGTGAAACCATGCCTTCCATCTGGCCGATTCGGGGCCGGATCACGGCGGGCTTTGGCCAGCGCCAGGATCCTTTCAGCGGGGAAGGCGTCTTCCACTCGGGAGTGGATATTTGCGCCCCCTTGGGTACGCGCGTGCAGGCGGGTGGTGATGGCATTGTCTTGCAAGCGGGCTGGGATTCCGGCTACGGCAATGAGATCGTGCTGGATCACGGCTATGGCATGACCACCAAGTATGGGCATCTCAGCAAGATTTTTGTTGTCGTCGGCCAGGAAGTGAAGCGCGGCGAGGTGATTGGCGCGGTGGGAATGACCGGCCGGACGACGGGTCCACATCTGCATTACGAAGTGATGGTCAACGGAACCCCTGTAAACCCGATGAAGTACTTGCACGAGTAACCGGAGATCTGAGCACATCGTCTTAAACTAAAGGGTCGTCCGTGAAGAGCGGCGCGGAGGCCCTAATGTCTGTCCGAGGGGGCGTAGCGGCGCGAACCCTTATCCAAGAGACGGGAATCCGCCGATCGGTCCCTGTTCTCTCAGTGTTCAAAGGGTTTCGGGAGCAGATGGCCAAGGGCAGGATGGGCAGGTGGGAAGGTCTTACAAATCCAGATTTCAGAAGTTGAAAAAATTCTACCGGTTTTCCTTGCAATTTACCTGCCGATTAGTATAATTGTAAGTTTGCAGCGGCTGGCGTAGCTCAGCCGGTAGAGCATCTGATTTGTAATCAGAGGGTCGGGGGTTCGAATCCCTTCGCCAGCTCCAAGAGCAGTGGCAAGTGACGAGTGAGGAGTGACGAGCAAACCGAATTGTGAGCGGCAAGGATACGTGCCCGGCACTTGTCACTCGTCACTAATTCTAGAATTCTGGCAAGCGGTCGCCGGTCGGTAGATTCGGGAGCGGGTTTACCCATACTGGACCAATCAGAATCGCGCGGGCAAGCCAGGAAGTCCGCGCCCAGCCGCATTGTTGGCCCACTTGGCTCAAACGAAATCGGTTTCCGGGGCAAGGCGTAAGACTGCGCCCGTGCTTGCCAGGGTGCTGGGAAGAATACGGACAGGTGGCTGAGCGGTTAAAGGCAGCAGACTGTAAATCTGCCGACCCATGTGGTCTACGGAGGTTCGAACCCTCCCCTGTCCACCAAATGAATTGCCGATTGTCGGTTGACGATTGAGGATTGAAGTCAAGTTGGGGGCGGGCCTTGAGAGGTTCCTGGAATTAGTTGGACGCTGCCCCCGCAATCGAAAATCGGCAATCGGCAATCGACCATGGGATGCGGGAGTAACTCAGTGGTAGAGTCACAGCCTTCCAAGCTGTTGGTCGCGGGTTCGATCCCCGTCTCCCGCTCCAGATTAGCTGTCAGCGCTCAGCTATCAGCGGTCAGCGAAGGCAGGCTGTGGCTGAAAGCTGACCGCTGAGTGCTGATAGCTGGCACGGGCCGATGTAGCTCAGTCGGTAGAGCACGTCCTTGGTAAGGACGGGGTCAGCGGTTCAATTCCGCTCATCGGCTCCAGAGTTTGGGAAATATGACGGCGGAAGCTGCAAGTACGAATGCGGAGACCCTTTGATCGGCGGCGCGTCAAGGCAACGGCTTTCCGCGCAGCTTCCATCGAGCGGTTCAAGGATGCATGGTGTTTGCACAACGCCGGCAGGTTTCAGGGGGCGATTTACCTGTGCGGCTACGCTTTGGAATGCGAGCTGAAGTACTGCGTTTGTCGATTTCGACGCACTGACCGAATAGAGGAAGGTGAGGCCAAGCGATTGGGTCATCAGTTGACTGAGTTGCTTGGCGCGGCGGGCATGGCAAATCTCCTTGCCGGCAAGCGCGACCTTCTCGAGGCCTTTCACAAGATCGAGGAGACCTGGTCAACCGAAATCCGGTATTCAGGACAAGCGGCCAACCAGAAAGAATCCGACAGGTTTCTGAAAGATTGCAGAGCGTTATTGTTATGGCTAAGAACGGAACAAGAACCGTAGAAAGGGCTTTGGAGAAGGGATTTGCCTCCAAAGGCGCCAAGGTGGTCTTGTTCACCGAAAAAAGCGATTACAGAGACTTTATTCGAATGTTCGTCATTTCGGATTACTTCCGTAGGAAGACCAAGAAGGAGCGCTTGGGAGAGATTTTTGACATGTTAGAGGAAAACGGCGCGAAGGATGCAATCGCAAAGATTTCCTTGTGCATTGCGATGACAAAGGCCGAGTACGAGCGAGAGTTCGGGAAGGATAACTGGTTCGGGCGCCTCGGAGATGTTGACCACGAGATAAAGCGCAAACCGACAGTCCAGCGATTGAGCTCAATTCACAGCAGAGGTTAGCGAGGAGCGGAGCGAGTTATGGCCAAGGAAAAATTTGATCGGTCGAAGCCGCACATGAACATCGGGACGATCGGCCACATCGATCACGGCAAGACGACATTGACGGCGGCGATCACCAAGGTATTGGCGAAGGACAATCCCAAGGTGAAGTTCCGGGCGTTTGATTCGATTGACAACGCGCCGGAGGAGAAGGCGCGGGGGATCACCATCGCCATTGCCCACGTGGAATACGAGACCAAGAACCGGCACTATGCGCACGTGGACTGCCCCGGGCACGCCGACTACATCAAGAACATGATCACGGGCGCGGCGCAGATGGACGGAGCGATTCTGGTGGTGGCGGCGACGGACGGGCCGATGCCGCAGACGCGTGAGCACGTGCTGCTGGCGCGCCAGGTGAACGTTCCCTACATCGTGGTGTACCTGAACAAGTGCGACGCGGTGGACGATGAAGAGTTGCTGGAGCTGGTGGAAGTGGAAGTGCGCGACCTGCTGAACAAGTACCAGTTTCCCGGGGACAAGATTCCCATCATCCGGGGCTCGGCGCTGAAGGCGCTGGAAGGGGACGCGAAGTGGGAGAAGTCGATCCACGATCTGATGGACGCGGTGGACAGCTACATTCCCATGCCGGAGCGGCAGATTGACAAGCCCTTCCTGATGCCGGTGGAAGACATCTTCTCGATCTCGGGACGGGGCACGGTGGTGACCGGGCGGGTGGAGCGCGGCAAGGTGAAGGTGCAGGAAGAAATCGAGATCGTGGGATTGCGGCCGGAGTCCTTCAAGCGGGTGGTAACGGGCGTGGAAATGTTCAAGAAGCTCTTGGACGAAGGGCAGGCGGGCGACAACATCGGAGCGCTGCTGCGGGGGACGGAAAAGGACGAGGTGGAGCGCGGCATGGTGCTGGCCAAGCCGGGGTCGATCACGCCGCACACGAAGTTTACCTCGTCGGTGTACATCTTGAGCAAGGAAGAAGGGGGACGGCACACGCCGTTCTTCAACGGGTACCGGCCGCAGTTTTACTTCCGGACGACGGATGTGACGGGAGTGGCGACGCTGCCGGCGGGGACGGAAATGGTGATGCCGGGAGACAACGTGACGCTGGAGATCGAACTGATCACGCCCATCGCCATGGAGAAGGGGCTGCGCTTCGCCATCCGCGAAGGCGGCCACACCGTGGGTGCGGGCACGGTCGCGGAGATTTTGAAGTAAGGCTGACAGCTAACAGCCAACAGCCGACAGTTAAAAGCGAAAGCTGGGCGGCAGGTGTCACTGTTAGCTGTAGGCTGTAAGCTGTTAGCTGTCAGCGTAGCGCTGATTGCCGAGAACTGAGAGTCAAAACCGATGCGCGAAATTATCACTTTACAGTGCGGTGACTGCAAGAACCGCAACTACACTTCGACGAAGAACAAGAAGAAGAACCAGGACCGGCTGGAGCTGAAGAAGTTCTGCCCCTCGTGCCGCCACCATACGGTCCATAAAGAAGTGAAGTAAGTTGATAGTCGATAGTTGATAGTTGACAGCAAACACCGCGTCACGGGCATTGGCGTTGCACTATGAACTGTCGACTATTAACTATGGACTTTTTTTAGGGGCGTCAGATTAACGGCTAATCTGCCGGTCTCCAAAACCGGTCATGGGGGTTCAAATCCCTCCGCCCCTGCCAAGGAATAGTAGGCAGAAGGCACTGGGCAGTAGGCAGTAAAAGTAGGCGTTGCAGCGAACGGCGAGGATAGCTGCAAAGAGGCCGGGCAATTAAGAAGGAAAAACCATGGGTGAAGAAGTCGGTGGACGGAAAGATGACAGCAGCAGTGCTTTGGGACAAGCCAAGGGGGCCTGGCAGGAATTCCAGCAGTACCTTTACGAGGTCAAAACTGAAACCAAGCGCGTGTCCTGGCCCGGCAAGCAGGAAATTTACGGCACCACGGTGATGGTGATCGTGACAACTTTTCTTTTCGGGATTTATTTTGCCATATGCGATAAGGCTTTTGGCTTTACCATGCAGGCTCTGCTGAAGTATCTCCGGGGTCACGGCTAAGGCTAAATCGCAGGAGAAGGGTGAAGAGTTTGACCGAACAAGATTTAAGTACAGAAAAGACGGGTACCACCAAGAACTGGTACATTCTCCATACTTATTCGGGGTTTGAGAAGAAGGTGGCGGAGACCCTGAAGAGCCGGATCGAGGCGGAAGGCCTTACGGGACTCTTTGGGGAGATCATGGTCCCCACCGAAGACGTCATCGAGATGCGCCAGGGGAAGAAAGTGGTGACCCCCAAGCTCTTCTATCCGGGCTATGTGCTGGTGGAAATGGAGATGAACGACAACACCTGGCACATGGTGCGCTCCACTCCGCGGGTCACGGGTTTTGTGGGTTCCGGGCAGCGGCCCAGCCCCCTTACTGCCGAGGAAGTTGACCGGATTGTCCATCGCGTGGAAGTGGCGGCGGAACATCCCAAGCCCAAGCTCAAGTTCGACCGGGGCGAGAACGTGAAGATTACCGATGGGCCATTCAAGGACTTTAACGGCATGGTGGACGAAATTAACGAGGACCGGTCCACCTTGCGGGTGATGGTGACCATCTTCGGCCGGGCGACGCCCGTGGAATTGGATTTTTATCAGGTGGAGAAGATCTAGGAAATTGTCGATTGCCGATTGTCGATTTTCGATTTGTTCAATCGGCGATCGACAATCGAAAATCGGCAATACTGCCGGCGGCGGCCCACTAGGAGTTAAACGAAATGGCAAAGCGTGTTACAGCAATGGTCAAGTTACAGATTCCGGCAGGGAAGGCGACTCCCGCCCCGCCCGTGGGGCCGGCCCTGGGCCAGCATGGCGTGAACATCATGGACTTTTGCAAGTCCTTCAACGCCAAGACTTCCGCGAAGGACCAGGAAGGTTTGATCATCCCCGTGGTCATCACGGTTTATCACGACCGCACTTTTACCTTTGTTACCAAGACGCCTCCGGCCGCAGTGCTGCTGAAGCGGGCGGCAGGAATTGCCAAGGGTTCCGGGGAACCGAATCGCAATAAGGTGGGGAAGGTTACCGAGAAGCAGGTGGAAGAGATCGCCAAACTGAAAATGCCGGACTTGAATGCCCGTGACCTGGCAGCCGCGGTCCTCACCATCAAAGGCACGGCGCGCAGCATCGGGATTGACGTGGCGTAAGGCAAGTTCTCAGTCATCAGTTTTCAGTTATCAGTCAATGCCACTCGGCGGCAAAGCTGAGAACTGATTACTGATGACTGATAACTGAAAGCAGTTTTAAGGAGTTGCAGGAATGGCTAATAAAGAAGGCAAGAAATATCAGGCGTCGGCCAAGCTGGTTGACAAGCCCAAATACAACCTGGCGGATGCCATGCCGCTCGTCAAGAAAGCGGCGTTTGCAAAGTTTGATGAGACGGTGGAAGTGGCCATGCGTTTGGGCGTCGATCCCAAGCATGCGGACCAGATGGTGCGCGGCACCGTGGTCCTGCCGCACGGGCTGGGAAAATCCAAGCGCGTGATCGTGATCGCTTCCGGCGACAAAGTGCGCGAGGGCCGCGAAGCCGGAGCCGATGAATCGGGCGGTGACGACATCGTGCAGAAGATCCAGGCGGGCTGGATGGATTTTGACGCGGTGGTGGCCACCCCGGACATGATGAAGTCCGTTGGGCGGCTGGGCAAGGTGCTGGGGCCGCGGGGACTGATGCCCAACCCCAAGACCGGGACGGTTACGGTGGACGTGGCAAAGGCGGTCAGGGAAGTGAAGGCCGGCAAAGTGGAGTTCCGTGTTGACAAGACGGGGATTATCCACTGCCCGGTGGGCAAGGTTTCCTTCGAGGCCACCAAATTGGCGGAAAATGCCGGGGCGCTGATATCCAGCGTGATCAAAGCCAAGCCCGCCTCCGCCAAGGGAAAGTACGTCCGCAGCATCGTGATTTCCTCCACCATGGGGCCAGGGCTGGCGATTGACCTGGATTCGGTGGAAGCAGCGTAGGAATTGCCGATTTTCGATTGTCGATTTTCGATTGAAAGGGGGGAGACCAATGTTTTCAATCGAAAATCGACAATCGAAAATTGGCAATAGATCAGGCACGCATTAAAGAAAGAAGGCAGGGGAGCCATCATGGATCGGGAACAAAAGAAGAAGAGCGCCAAGGAGCTTCACGAGGAGCTGATGAAAGCGCGGGGCATTGTCCTTTCAGGCTTCCAGGGGATTACGGTGGCCCAGGATTTTGAGCTGCGACGCAAGGTGGCGGGGACGGGTGCGCGCTACAAGGTGGTGAAGAACAGCCTGATTGAGCGCGCCGCCAAGGGAACCCCGGTGGAGCCCATTGCCAAGAAGCTGGCAGGAACGACTTCCGTAGCTCTTACGGAAACCGACCCGGTGGCGCTCGCCAAGGCGCTGACGGAATACGCCAAGGAAAACCCCATCCTGACTTTTAAGTGCGGGGTGGTGGAAGGGCGGGTTGTCAATCTCGCGGATTTCAACGCGCTGGCCACGCTGCCTTCCAAAGAGCAGCTCTTTTCTAAAGTATTGTATTTGTTCAATTCACCGGCCCAACGGGTGGCCTCCACGCTTTCGGGGGTGGCGCGCAACCTGGCCTATGTGATTTCCCAGGCGGTTAAAGAGAAGAAATTTCAGGAAACAGCTCAAAGCTAACAGCCGACAGCTCACAGTTGGAGGCTTGTTCATCTGTGGGCTGTTAGCTGTCAGCGATCAGCTACATTGAAGAGGAGAATCGAGCATGTCGGAACGGGTAGAGAAAATCGTCGAAGAAGTAAAGGGTTTAACCCTGCTGGAAGCTGCCGAGCTCGTCAAACGGCTGGAAGAAGCTTTGGGCGTGTCCGCGGCAGCGGCAGCTCCCGTGGTCGTGGCGGGAGCGGGTGCGGCCGCCGGGGCTGCGGCGCCAGTCGAGGAACAGACCGAATTTGCGGTGATCCTGACCGCGATTGGGGCCAATAAGATCAATGTCATCAAGGCAGTGCGCGAAGTCACCAGCCTCGGGCTGAAAGAAGCCAAGGACCTGGTGGATGGCGCTCCCAAGCCGATCAAAGAAGGCGTCTCCAAGGAAGAGGCGGAGACCATCAAGAAGAAGTTCACCGAAGCTGGCGCCACCGTTGAAGTGAAATAACTGTCCTCCCGCCCGGCCTCCGGGAAGAAAGGGATTGAACCTGAACTTCCCGGGGAGAGATTGCCTGGCGGTAAGGCCCTCTCACCATAGTGGCGAGCGATGATATTGCCGATTGACCATTGCCGATTTTCGATTTTATCCCATCGTCCATCGACAAATGAAAATCGGCAATTTTGCTCGTCACTGCTCTTAAGTGGCACGGATGAACCCATGGACTGCTGGGCCATCAGGGTGATTCACTTGCATCCTCACAGGCGAAGTGCGCATCCAATCTATTAAGGGATCCGTGTCACCATTGTCCGAACGACTTTTGAAATTTCACGCAAGGAGCAAAAGGAATGCCTAACGGCGGGAACGGCGCTGTGCGTCAGCGTATTAATTTCTCCAAAATTCCCACGGTCATCAAGATTCCGAATCTCATCGAGGTGCAGCGCCGCTCATACGAGCGCTTTCTGCAGATGAACCTGCTGCCTTCGGAACGGGAGGATGTGGGGCTGCAAGCGGTGTTTAATTCCGTCTTCCCCATCACCGATTTCCGCGGCATCGCCCAGCTCGACTTCGTGGATTACTCCATCGGCAACTGGGAGTGTAAATGCGGAAGCCTCAAGGGGCTTCACCACCTCCGCAGCACCTGCAAGAACTGCGGGCATACGGTGATTACCGACCCCTTCAAGGTGGGCGAGGTGCTCTGCACCAAGTGCGGAACCTTCAACAAGAACGTGGTGACCTTTTGCAACAAGTGCGGCGACCCGGTGGCCCTCCAGTTGAAGTACGACGTCACCGAATGCCAGGAACGCGGCATGACTTTTGCCGCGCCCCTCAAGGTGACCATCCGCCTCACCCTCTACGACAAGGACGCCGATACCGGCCACAAGAGCATCCGCGACATCAAGGAACAGGAAGTTTACTTCGGTGAAATTCCGCTGATGACCGAAAACGGCACGTTTATCGTCAACGGGACGGAGCGCGTCATCGTCAGCCAGTTGCACCGTTCGCCCGGAGTCTTCTTTGAGGCCAACGCCCAGAAGACCTACTTCCTCGGCAAGATTATTCCCTATCGCGGCTCCTGGGTGGAATTCGAGTACGACACCAAGAATCTTCTCTACGTCCGCATTGACCGCAAGCGCAAGTTCCTGGCCACCATCTTCCTGCGGGCGCTGGGGCTGAAGGATGACGCCGAAGTTATCAAGGCGTTCTACCAGATTGAAAAAATTTCCCTCAAGGACCGCAAGCTTTTCTGGGAAGTTTCGGACGGGCTGATCAACAACCGGATCTCCAAGAGCATCGATCACCCGCGCACCCATGAAGCGGTGGTGCCCGCCGGGCGGAAGATTACGGCTGCCGCCTACAAGGAAATCCAGAAGGCCAAGATTACCCAGGTGGAGGTGGCCGCCCACGACTTGGAAGGCGCTTTCACTGCCGCCGACATCATTGACCCCTCCACGGGCGAAGTGCTGCTGGAAGCCAATTCCGAGATCACCGCCAACGTCTTGAATACCGTTCTGGATTCCCCCATTGAGGAATTGCAGGTGTTTTTCCCCGAGCGCGACGACGCCGGCTCGGTGATGGCCCAGACCTTGAAGCGCGATACCCTGAAGACCCCGCACGAGGCGCTGATTGAGATGTATCGCAAGATGCGCCCGGGCGATCCCCCGACGCTGGAAACCGCCACCTCGCTGTTCAATGGCATGTTTTTCGATCCCCGCAAGTACGATTTCTCCCGCGTGGGGCGGCTGAAATTCAATATCAAACTGGGGTACTACTCCAAGCTCAAGACCCGTCTGGACGACAAGTCGCAGGAATTTGAGATTTTGGACTCCCGGAATTTCCCCAAAGCCAACTTCTACGTCGTCGTGGATGACGAAAAGATGTTTGTGGGCAAGCGGGAGGGGAATATCTGCTCCGAGGTGGTGCGCGCCTGCGAAGGCACGCTGGCCACCGACCATTCCGAACTTTCCCCGGTGCAGTTGCCGCTCGACAAGCGCACCCTTGAGCCGGAGGATTTTTATGCGGCCATCCGCTACCTGCTGACCCTGAAGAAGAACCCCGGCGGCATTTACGCCGTGGATGACATCGACCACCTGGGGAACCGCCGGGTGCGCGCCGTGGGCGAATTGATTGAAAATCAGTTCCGCCTCGGCCTGGTGCGTATGGAGCGGGCCATTAAAGAGAAGATGTCGGTCTACCAGGAAATGTCCACCGCCATGCCCCACGACCTGATCAACGCCAAGCCGGTCATGGCGGCGATTCGCGAATTCTTCGGATCCTCGCAGCTCTCCCAGTTCATGGATCAAACCAACCCGCTCTCCGAGATCACCCACAAACGGCGGCTTTCCGCCCTCGGGCCGGGCGGGCTTTCCCGCGAGCGCGCCGGATTCGAAGTCCGCGACGTTCACCCCACGCACTACGGGCGCATCTGCCCCATCGAGACGCCGGAAGGCCCCAACATCGGCCTGATCTCCTCGCTCTCCTGTTACGCGCAGATCAACGAATACGGGTTCATCGAAAGCCCCTACCGCAAGGTGCGCGCCGGCCGCATTGTGGATTACGTCACCGTAACCCACGGCGGCGACGGGCCCTGGAAGGTGGGCGAGCACGTGGAAGCGGGCGTCGTCGAAAAAACCAACGAGGAACTGCGGGAAAAGAAGCGCCGCCCTGTCGAGCACGAACCGTTCTCCTTCTACCAGTCGGCGTGGGAAGAGGACCAGTACATCATCGCCCAGGCCAATGTGGGCGTTGACGATAAGGGGCGCATCATTCACGAACTGGTCAACGCGCGGCAGGCCGGCAACTTCGTGCTCAAACGGCGCGAGGAGATTGACTATATTGACGTCAGCCCGAAGCAACTGGTGAGCGTGGCGGCATCGCTGATTCCCTTCTTGGAGAACGATGACGCCAACCGCGCCCTGATGGGTTCCAACATGCAACGGCAATCGGTGCCCCTATTGCGGGCGCAATCGCCGCTGGTGGGCACGGGCATGGAGGAAGTCACGGCGCGCGACTCCGGCGCCGTGGTCATCTGCCGCCGCAACGGCGTGGTGGATGGCGTTGATAGCGAACGCATCATCGTGCGCGTGGAGGGCGGAGGCCACTCCGGACAACTCTCCCGCGAAGTCGGCGCGGACATTTATCAGCTCATCAAGTTCCGGCGCTCCAATCAGAACACCTGCATCAATCAGAAGCCGGCCGTGCGCAAAGGACAGAGGGTCTATGCCGGCCAGGTGCTGGCCGACGGGCCCTGCACTGATCATGGCGAATTGGCCCTGGGCCGCAACGTGTTGGTGGCGTTCATGCCCTGGCGCGGCTACAACTTTGAAGACGCCATCCTGGTCAGCGAAAAACTGGTGAAGGAGGATTCCTATACCTCCATCCACATCGAGGAGTTTGAAATCGAATCCCGCGACACCAAGCTGGGACCGGAGGAAATCACCCGCGACATTCCCAACCTTTCCGAGTCCCTGCTGAAGGACCTGGATGAAAGCGGCGTCATCCGCATCGGCGCGTATGTGAAGCCGGGCGACATCCTAGTGGGCAAGGTCACGCCCAAGGGCGAGACGCAACTGACCCCCGAGGAAAAACTGTTGCGCGCCATCTTCGGCGAAAAGGCCGGAGACGTTCGCGACGCCTCCCTGACCTGCCCTCCCGGAATCGAGGGCATTGTCGTGGATGTGAAGATCTTCTCGCGCAAGGGCGCCGACAAGGATGAACGCGCCAAGAGCATCGAAGGTTCGCAGGTGGGCCGCCTGGAGAAAAACCTGAACGACGAAATCCGCATCCTCCAGGATGAACGCCTGAAGCGACTGTGCGCGCTGCTAGAAGGCGAGGAATTGCTCGCTGACCTGCACGATGAAAAAACCAACAAGCGGCTGATTACCAAGGGGACCAAGCTTACCCGTGACGTTCTGGCCCGGGTCACCTCGCGCAACCTGAAGCGCATGAGGATTGCCAAGAAGGATCCGACCCTGCTGGAAAAGATCGATGAGATCGAAGAGATGACTTCGCGGCAGATCGACATTCTCCGCAAGATCACCGACGAGAAGATTCAAAAGCTCAAGAAGGGCGACGAACTTCCGCCCGGAGTCATCAAGCTGGTCAAAGTCTATATCGCCATGAAGCGCAAGCTTTCGGTCGGCGATAAGATGGCCGGCCGCCACGGCAACAAGGGCGTCATCGCCCGCATCCTCCCCGAGGAGGACATGCCCTACCTGCCGGATGGAACCCCGGTGGAGGTGGTGCTGAATCCCCTGGGCGTGCCTTCCCGTATGAACGTGGGCCAGATCCTGGAGACCCACCTGGGCTGGGCGGCCAAGGAATTGGGCACCAAGATTCGCCAGCTCCTGACCACGGAAAATCGCGCGGAACTCCTGCGCAAAGAGATCAAGAGCCTGTTCCGCAACAACGCCCTGGCCACCACCGTGGACACCTGGGATGACGAGCAGGTGATCGACTACGGCCGCGTCCTGCTGGATGGCGTGGCCTTCTCCACTCCCGTGTTTGACGGCGCGACGGAGAAGGAAATCAAGGAATTCCTGGAAAAAGCGGGCCTGCCGTCTTCCGGCAAGATCAACCTTTACGACGGCATGACGGGGGAGAAATTCGAACAGCCCGTGACCGTTGGGTACATTTACATGCTGAAACTCTCCCACCTGGTCGACGATAAGATCCACGCGCGGTCGATTGGGCCTTACTCCCTCATCACCCAGCAGCCTCTGGGCGGCAAGGCGCAGTTCGGCGGCCAGCGCTTTGGTGAAATGGAAGTGTGGGCGCTGGAGGCTTACGGTGCGGCCTACATCCTACAGGAGCTTTTGACCGCGAAATCCGACGATGTTTACGGTCGCGCCAAAATCTATGAAGCCATTGTCAAAGGCGAGGCCGCCATTGAGCCCGGCGTGCCCGAGTCGTTCAACGTCCTGGTGCGGGAGTTGCAGAGCCTCTGCCTCGATGTGGAATTAATCAAGAAGCCCAAGGAGCAGCTTGTGCCCGTGGGCGCGGAGTAAGTTTCGAATTTCGAGTTTTGTGTTCTTCGGTGTGCCCGCAACGAAGGAGGAAAACCTTGTTTCGCAGCAGCCCTTATGATCGTGTAAGCCTGATTGGTGAGTTTGACGCCATCCGTATCAGCCTGGCGTCGCCGGAGAAAATCCGGTCCTGGTCGCATGGTGAAGTGACCAAGCCGGAGACCATCAATTACCGCACCTTCAAGCCGGAGCGTGATGGCCTGTTTTGCGCCCGCATTTTTGGCCCGGTGACCGACTGGGAATGCTTGTGCGGCAAGTATAAGCGCATGAAGCATCGCGGCGTGATCTGCGACAAATGCGGCGTTGAGGTGACCCTCTCCAAGGTTCGCCGCGAGCGTATGGGCCACATCGAGCTGGCTTCCCCCTGCTCGCATGTCTGGTTCTTCAAGGGACTTCCCAGCCGCATCGGCCACCTGTTGGATATCGCCCTCCGCGACCTCGAGCGCGTCCTGTACTTTGAACAGTACGTGGTCATCGATCCCGGTGAAGCTCCGCTCAAGGAAAAGGAATTGCTCACCGAGGAGCGCTACCGGGCGCTTCAGCAGGAGTTCCCTGGAAAATTCCGCGCTGGAATGGGCGCCGAAGCCATCAAGGAACTGCTGAAAATGGTGGATATCGAAACGCTGGCGGAAGACCTGCGCGAAAAAATGAAGGTGGACCCGTCGCAGCAGAAGCGCGTGAAGTACGCCAAGCGGCTGAAGGTGCTGGAAGCCTTCCGCAAGTCGGGGAACAAGCCGGAGTGGATGATTCTCGACGTGATTCCTGTGATCCCTCCCGAACTGCGCCCCCTGGTGCCCCTCGATGGCGGGCGCTTTGCCACCTCCGATTTGAATGATCTCTATCGGCGTGTTATCAACCGCAATAACCGCCTCAAGAAGCTGATGGAACTGCACGCGCCGGACGTGATTGTCCGCAACGAGAAGCGCATGTTGCAGGAGGCGGTGGACGCGCTGTTTGACAACGGCCGCCGGGGCCGCGTGCTGCGCGGCGCCAACAACCGCCCGCTCAAGTCCCTGTCCGACACCCTCAAGGGCAAGCAGGGGCGCTTCCGCCAGAACCTGCTGGGCAAACGCGTTGACTATTCCGGCCGCTCCGTCATCGTCGTGGGCCCGGAACAGAAATTGCACCAGTGCGGACTGCCCAAGAAGATGGCGCTGGAGCTGTTCAAGCCCTTCATCTATCACCGCCTGGAACAGGCGGGCCACTGCACCACTATCAAGGCCGCCAAGGAAATGGTGGAGCGCCAGGAACCGGTGGTCTGGGATATTCTGGAAGAGGTCATCAAGGGCCATCCCGTCCTCCTGAACCGCGCCCCCACGCTGCACCGGCTGGGCATCCAGGCCTTTGAGCCCGTGCTGGTCGAGGGCAAAGCCATTAAGATCCATCCCCTGGTCTGCACAGCTTTCAACGCGGATTTTGACGGCGACCAGATGGCCGTGCACATTCCACTTTCCCCGGAAGCCCAAATCGAGGCCTCCGTGCTGATGTTGTCTTCGCAGAACGTTCTTTCGCCAGCCAATGGCCAACCGCTCGCCGTCCCCACCCAGGACATTGTGCTGGGCTGCTACTACCTCACCAAGGACAAGCGCGGCGCCAAGGGTGATGGCCGCGCCTTTGCCAATTCGGATGAAGTTGTCCTGGCCCTGGAAGCGGGCGAGGTTGAAACGCTGAGCCCGATTCGCCTGCGCTACACCGGGCGGGTGATTGATTTGACCACGGCGTACGACAGCCAGGACGTCCTGCACACCGAGCCTATCACCATCAAGAACCAGTTCATCAACACCACGGTGGGCCGCGTGATCTTCAACGACCACCTGCCCAAGGAGATGCCCTACGTCAACGGCTTGCTCCGCAAGAAGGGCCTGGGAGCCCTGGTGAATTATTGCTACCTGCGCTTCGGCCTGGAAACGACCGTGGCCATGCTGGACGGCGTCAAGACTTTGGGCTTCCTTTATGCGACCAAGGCGGGAATCTCGATCGGCATTGACGACCTGGTTGTCCCGCAAAGCAAGGCGGCCCTGGTGAGCAGCGCCGAAAAGGAAGTGATTGAAGTTGAAAAGCAGTATCAGGAAGGCGCCATCACCCACGGCGAGCGCTACAACAAGGTCATCGCCATTTGGTCCAATGTCACCGATGAAGTGGCCAACGAAATGTTCCAGGTGATGGAGAAGCAAGACACCACCGGCCAGATGAATCCCATTTACATCATGGCGGACTCCGGAGCGCGCGGCTCCAAGCAGCAAATCCGCCAGCTTTCCGGAATGCGCGGCTTGATGGCCAAACCCTCGGGGGAAATCATCGAGACCCCCATCACGGCGAATTTCCGCGAAGGCCTGAACGTGTTGCAGTACTTCATCTCGACGCACGGCGCGCGCAAAGGCCTGGCGGACACGGCGCTGAAGACGGCGGATTCGGGCTACCTCACCCGCCGGCTGGTGGATGTGGCCCAGGACGTCATCATTTCGGAATTCGATTGCGGCACGCTGGACGGAATTTTCGTCGAGCCCATCGTGGAGGCCGGCGAAGTGGTGGAACCCCTCCGCGACCGCATCGTGGGCCGCGTATCCCTCGAGAAGATCAAAGACTACGAAGGTAATGTTATTGTAGATGTCAACCAGGAGATTAATGAGGACCTGGCAGCGGCCATCCAGGCGGCTGGCATCGAGCGGGTCAAGATTCGCTCAGTATTGACTTGCGAATCGCGGCGCGGCGTTTGCGTGCGCTGCTACGGGCGCAACCTGGCCACCGGACGGGTGGTGGAAATGGGCGAGGCGGTGGGAGTGATTGCCGCCCAGTCCATTGGCGAGCCCGGCACCCAGCTCACCATGCGCACCTTCCACATCGGCGGCACGGCCAGCCGTATTTCCGAGCAGAGCACTTTGGAGGCAAAAAGCCACGGGTTTATCAAGTACCACAGCATCCAGACCGTCATGAACCGGGAAGGCGCCCACGTGGTCATGAACCGCAATGGCGCGGTGGCCATCGTGGACGACAAGGGCCGCGAGCGCGAGCGCTACTCGGTGGTGTATGGCGCGCGCGTCAAGATGGCCGACGGCGCTCCCGTGAAAATGGGTGAGAACATTGTCGAGTGGGATCCCTACACGTTTTCGATCCTCACCGAAGTGGCCGGAAATGTGCAATTCAAGGATCTGGTTTCCGGCATCACCGTACAGGAGCAGGTGGATGAAGTCACCGGCCTGTCGCAATTGGTGGTGAAGGACGACTTTGAGGAGAAGTACCAGCCGCAAATGATCCTGCGCAGCGAGAAAAAGGGAACCAAGAAGTACCTGATGCCCGGACGCGCCCACTTGATGGTGATGGAGGGTGATGAGGTAAGTCCGGGCGACGTGCTGGCCAAGATCCCGCGTGAAACCACCAAGACCAAGGACATCACCGGTGGTCTGCCGCGCGTCGTGGAGCTCTTCGAAGCCCGCAAGCCTCACGAGCCCGCGGTGATTACCGAAATCGACGGCATTGTCCGTTACGCGGACGTCGTCAAAGGCCAGCGTAAGATCCTGGTGGTTCCCGATAAGGGTGAAACCAAGGAATACCTGCTGCCGCGCGGTGTGCACGTTTCCGTGCAGGAAGGTGAGCGCGTTCACGCCGGTGAGCCGCTCATGGATGGCCCGCGCAACCCGCACGATATTCTGGCAGTCCTGGGCGAAAAGGAATTGGAGAAATACCTCGTGGACGAAATCCAGGAGGTTTACCGGCTGCAGGGCGTCAACATCAACGACAAGCACATCGAAGTGATTACCCGCCAGATGATGCGCTGGGTCAAGGTGGAAGAGGTGGGCGACACGGAATTCCTGCTGGATGAGCAGGTGGACAAGTTCCGGTTCCGGCAGGAGAACGAACGCGCCAAGGCCAAAGGCGGCAAGCCGGCCACCGGCCGGGCTCTGCTGCTCGGCATCACCAAGGCGTCGCTTGCCACCGATTCATTCATTTCGGCCGCGTCGTTCCAGGAGACCACGCGGGTGCTCACCGAAGCCTCCATCCGCGGCGCGGTGGATCACCTCCGCGGCTTGAAGGAAAACGTCATCATGGGCCGGCTGATTCCCGCCGGCACGGGCCTGGAGTTCTACCGGAACTTCAAGCTGCTTACCGAACCCGAGCCGCCGCAGCCGGAAGCGGGGTCTGTTGTACCGACCGAGGCGGTCATCCCCACGGCCCCGGGTGCGGCAGTGGATCTGGCTGACGAGGACGAAGCCAGAACCCAGTAACAGCACAAGAATACCTGTCAGTGGCCAGTGGTCCGTTGTCAATCGCAAGGCTGATGACCGACCGCTGGCCACTTTTGTTTCGGGTCTCGAATGGATGTGTCCCCTGGAAGCCGGCTGGGATATATATTTGCAGTAAGTAAATACTAATTGCGGTAATGATTAAAACAGAATCATCTCGGCTTGGCGATCGGAAGCGCAAGAAAGACGCGCCAATTGGCAAAAGGTCACGCCCTGGGCGCGAGGGCGGCACAAACTGGACACGCCTACGCCGTATGAGCGATGCCGAAATACGCCAAGGCATCGAATACGACCCCGACGCACTCGCCACTGATGTGAGATTTTGAGGGAACGCCAAAGTCGTCCAGCCCAGATATTAACTAACCCCGAACCCACCGGCCTGTTCGAAGGCATGTGCGACCTTCAGCAGGCGCGCTTCGTCGAAGTGATTGGCCAGGATTTGCATGCCCACCGGGAGGCGGGGTTCGCCCGCGGTTTTGCCGCAGGGCACGCTGATTCCGGGAATTCCCGCGAGACTCGCGGTGACCGTGTAAATATCGGCAAGGTACATCTGGAGAGGGTCGTCCACCTTTTCGCCGAGCTTGAAGGGGGGAATTGGCGACGTGGGAGTGACGATGACATCGACTTCGTCAAAAGCCTCGACGAAATCGCGGGTAATGAGGGTGCGCACTTTCTGGCCTTTCAAATAGTAAGCGTCATAATAGCCGGAGCTTAATACATACGTTCCCAGCATGATGCGCCGCTTCACTTCCGCGCCAAATCCCAGGTTGCGGGATTTCCGGTACATGTCCTGCAAATCGTCGTGCCGGGGGGAGCGGAACCCATAGCGCACCCCATCGTAGCGTGCCAGGTTCGAGCTCGCTTCCGCCGTGCAGATGATGTAATAGCATCCGATGGCATAGTCGGTGTGCGGCAGGCTGATGGGCACGATGTTGCATCCCAGCTTGCTGAACAGGTCGATGCCTTTCTGGATATTATCGCCGACTTGTGGACTCAAACCCTTGAGGTATTCCGTGGGAACGCCCACGCGGAGCCCGCGGACATCGCCGCCGAGCGCGCCCACGTAATCATCCACGGGCAGCGCGGCGCAAGTCGAATCCAGCGGGTCGGGGCCGGCAATGGTTTGCAGCACCAGCGCCACGTCATGCACGGAGCGTCCAAAAGGCCCGATGTGGTCGAGCGAGGAGGCAAACGCCACCAGCCCGTAGCGGGAGACCCTGCCGTAAGTGCCCATCATCCCCACGATGTCGCAGAACGCGGAGGGCTGCCGGATTGACCCTCCCGTGTCCGATCCCAGGGCGACGGTGGCAAAATTCGCCGCCACCGCCGCGGCCGAGCCGCCGCTTGATCCTCCCGGTACCCGCGTCAGATCGCGAGGATTGCGGGTGGGGTGGAAGCTGGAGTTTTCCGTTGACGAGCCCATGGCAAATTCGTCGCAATTCGTTTTTCCGAGAATGACAGCCCCGGCGCGCTCCAGCCTTTCCACCGCCGTGGCGTCATACGGGGCAATGAAATTCTCGAGAATGCGCGATGCGCAGGTGGTGCGCGCGCCGCGGGTCAGGATGACGTCCTTGACCGCCACCGGCACTCCTGCCAGGGGGGCCAGCGCTTCCCCGGCGGCAATCGACTCATCCACTTTCTTCGCCTGCGCGAGGGCGCGCTCCGGGCAAAGGCTGAGGTAGGCGCGGACATCCTTGTCCTCCTGCTCAATGCGCGCGAGGTGCGCCTGGGCGATCTCCACAGCGCTCGCCTGCCGGCTTTCGAGGAGTTCGCGGATCTGGCTGATACTCAGGGTGGTGAAGTCCATGGTTCGGTTCATTCTTCCCGCTCGATCACGCGCGGCACTTTGAAGCATCCCGCGCCCTGCTCGGGAGCGTTGGCCAGTGCCTGATCCTGGGAAAAGTTCAAGCGCGGCTGGTCTGCCCGGAAGGAAGCATTCTCCGAGCCCGCATAAGTGACCTGGGCCATGGGCTCGATTTCAGAGGTGTCCAGCTCGTTCAACTTTTCCACGTACTGCAAAATGGAATCGAGCTGGGGAAGAAATTTCTTGACCTCTTCCTCTGTCAGTTCGAGGTGAGCGAGATCGGCCACGTAGCGAACGTCTTTTTCGGTGAAGGCCATGCGTTTAACTATCTCCGCGGGCGGCTGAAATATTTGGCATAAGAGCTTGCCAGCGCCAGGGCAACTTCCGGGTCAGCGATGCAATCCGTATTCATCCCTTTTTGCGCCGCGGGCGACGCTATTGGAGCGGTTGCACGCTCGTCCCGGGGGAGAGAAAAAAGGCCGGGCTGGGTTACTGTCCTGATCCGCACCTTCTTCACAATCGGTTGGCCCAGAAAGCCATTGATCTTGGCGCGAATCTCCTCCGCCAAGTATCTCAACTGCTTGTCCCACGCGGCGCTGTCCGTATTGAGGGTCAAAACGCCGGAAGCAAACACGGCGGGCTGGGAGTGTTGCGCCATAGGCTTGCCGGCGATGCGCGGCCATAACGGATTCAGGATTTCAAGCAGGTGCGGCTCGGTCCGTCCGATTTGCTTCTTAAATAGGGCAGGCAAGAGTTTTCCGATTTCATCCATGATCAGGATCCACAGCGCAGTGTTTTTGACTCCGGATAATTTTCCAGTCTAGCATAACGCGTGGCAGGGGGAAATGGCTTGAGATAGGCCAAGGGCGCTTTTATAATGCCCTTCGTATGAAAATTATTCTTGCATCCCAATCCCCGCGCCGGCGCGAACTGCTTTCCAACGCCGGCTTTGATTTCGAGGTTGTGCCCAGCGGCGTCGATGAAGGGGACTTGTTATCGGGGGAGACTCCCGAGAAGTACGCCCGGCGCGTCGCTCGGGCCAAGGCGTTGCGCGTGGCTGCCCGCTCAGCCGCCGGCCGCCTGGTCTTGGGCGCGGATACGGTGGTGGTCATCGATGGCATGATCCTGGGAAAGCCTGGCGGCCCCTCCGACGCCTCGCGCATGCTCCGTTTGCTTTCCGGCCAGACCCACGAAGTGATCACGGCGATTTGCCTGGTCAGGGCGCCGGACCAGATTGAAGCGATCAAACACGAAAGCACTTTTGTGACCTTTCGCAAGCTCACTCGCGACGAAATTCGCGCTTACGTGGCCGGCCACGAGCCTTTGGACAAAGCCGGGGCCTATGCGATTCAAGGATTGGCCTCGAAGTTTGTGAGCCGCATTTCCGGTTGTTATTTCAATGTGGTTGGACTGCCCGTCGCTTTGTTGGATGAAACCCTCAAGACGATTGCGAACAGAAGCTAGGAGCCTGTCGGAGATAGATTTTGATTGTAATCAAGTTTTTTGTGTATCGCTTTGTTTAGTATTGACATGCGCGTGTATGTGTGTAATATGAGGTTATGAGCAAAAAGTTTCGGAACTGCGATCTAAACCAAGCCTATCTGCTGCCTCCCTCCCTGCAAGATTGGCTGCCGGAAGGCCATCTGGCGCGGTTTGTGGCGGAGGTGGTGGAGGCCTTAGACCTGGCGGCGATTTACGCGACTTACGAAGCAGGCGATGGGCGGGGGCTGGCGGCGTACCATCCACGGATGATGGTGCGGATGCTGATTTACGGCTACTGCCGGGGGGTGGCGAGTTCGCGGCGGATCGAGCGGGCGACGTACGAGGACGTGGCGTTCCGGTATTTGGCGGCCGACCAGCATCCGGACCACGACACGATCGCGACGTTCCGGCAGGAACATTTGGTGCCCTTGGCACAGTTGTTCGTGCAGGTGTTGCAGTTGTGCCAGCGGGCGGGACTGGTGAAATTGGGGCACGTGGCGCTGGACGGGACGAAGATCAAGGCCAACGCCTCGAAGCACAAGGCGATGAGCTACGAGCGGATGGAGAAGGCGGAGAAGGAACTCGCCGCGGAGGTGCAATCGCTGCTGGCCGAGGCAGCACGGGTAGACGCGGAGGAAGATGGAAAATATGGGAAGGGTAAGCGGGGCGACGAACTGCCGAAAGAACTGGCGCGGCGGGAGAGCCGGTTAGAGAAGATTCGGGAGGCGAAGGCGGCGCTGGAACAAGAGGCAAAAGAGGGGGCGGAAAAGAAGGAGGCGGAGGTGGCGGCGCAATTAAAGGAGCGGGAGAAGCAGGAACGTGAACGGGGACGGAAGTTCGGGGGACGACCGCCGCAGTCGCCGGACCCGGAAGCGACGAAGCCGGAGCCCCAAGCGCAACGGAATTTTACCGACCCGGAATCGCGGATCATGAAGGACGGAGCGACGAAAGAGTTTGTGCAAGCCTATAACGCCCAGGCGGCGGTGGACAGCCACGCGCAAGTGATCGTGGGGGCGGCGGTGACGCAGGAAGCCAACGACAAGAAGCAGTTGGTCCCGATGCTGAATCAAGTGCATGTGCAGATGGGGCGCCCGCCGCAGCGCGCGACGGCGGACAACGGGTATTTCAGTGAGTCCAACATTACCGATGCCCAGTTGCAGGAGATCGATCTGTTCGTAGCGCCGGACGGGCAGAAGCACGGCGAGAAACCGCCCGCCACGACCGGGCCTCCGCCCTCCGGGGCCAGCGTGGCGGAGCAGATGCGGCACAAGCTGCGGACGGCGGAAGGACAGGCGGTTTATAAACTGCGCAAGGCGGTGGTGGAACCGGTTTTTGGGCAGATCAAAGAGGCTCGAGGGTTTCGGAGATTTCTGCTGCGCGGGCTGGGGAAAGTGCAGGCAGAATGGCAGATGATCTGCGCCACCCATAATCTACTGAAACTCTTCCGCTCCGGGTGGATTCCCCAGAGCACTTGAAAGCGCTGGCCCAAACTGCAGAGATCGTCTTCCCGGCAGCCCGGACAGTGCCTATGGCCAACATACGACCCTCGCAACCGAGAGTCGGTAAAGGTAAGATTTTAGAGCCTTATCTCCGACGGGCTCCTAGAAGTCAGGAGTCAGGAGATGGGTGCAAGAAACTGGATGGGAGGAAGTGGAAATCAATAGCCAGAAGGCGCAAAATCCTGCCGATGACTTTATTCTGACTTCCGACTGCTGACTTCTGACTCCTCTCTCTCAAAGAATAATTCTCTCGTCGCCGTCGCGGCGCGTCACGCGCTCACGATCGAGGTATTCGAGCAGCGGTATGGCGTATTTGCGGGAAAGTCCGGTGAGCTCCTTGAAGTCCGTTACCCCCAAGCGGTTGTTTTGGGCCTTGCGGCGCGCCAGGATCTCGCGGAGCATCCGCAGAGCCGACTGGTGGAAAATCAGATCCTCCGTAACTTTGTTCAGAACATTTTCCTTCACCAGCATTTTCAGCAATTTTTCGGCCCGTCCGCGGTCGAGGCGGAGATTGGCCAGCACTTCGCGCGCGCTGGGCACGGCCAGTCCGGCTTTCTCAAAGGCTGCGGCAATTTGATCTCGCGCGGTAACCTCTTCCGGGGACAGTTGGATCGTCCGGCCGCCCAGCCGCACGGTCTCACCTTGCGCGTCAATTTTGCCCTGCAAGGCGAGAGCTTGCAGCAGTGCGCTCAGCAGCGCCGGAGAGGGCAGGGAATGCGCCGCCCGGCCGGTGAGCAGCCTGGTGCGCAGTTCCTCCTTGGGCAGCCCCGCCACCAGGGGATTGGCCGCAAGAAAGGTCTCAAGTTCTGCCAGGATGCGCTTTGCCAATCGCTCAAAGTGCGCAGCGGGGACCAGTAGGCTGATCGGATTCCCGAGGGCCACCAGCCGCTTTTGGGTTTCCAGAAATTTGGCCACGCGCACGACATCCGCAGGTTTCCAGCCGGTGCGGGCCGCCAGATCCGCGGGGGTGGCTTCACCCGCCCGCTGCGCCAGAAGCTCAAGGCGCGCTTCCGCATCTCCCTGCTGCAAGATGCGCAGGGATTCGAGCGTGGCCGGATCACCGGGGCGGTGCTGCGGAGGCGCATTGTCGAGCACGCCCCCGCCGCCGAGGGTGGTGACGGGCGAAAATTGGCGAATGATGAATCGATCCCCGGGCACAAAAAGACCGGGTTCGGAAAGACGAAGCTGCACAAAGCCGTCTGTGCCCGGTTTCATTTCCTTGCCGTCCAGGATGACAACGCGCGCCAGCATTTCCGCCGTTCCACAGTGAAAATGCACCTGGGCGTGGTTTTTCAGCGGCCGGCCGCCGGGCAGAAGATTCAGGTCGCAGTCCAGGGTTGTGGTGGGCTGGAACAAGCCGGGCGCAGCCAGCACCATGCCCCGGGTGATTTGCCGGGCGTCGGTTCCCGCCAGGTTCAGCGCGGTCCGCTGGCCTGCCGTAGCGCGCTCGGCGGAGGCGTTATAAACCTCGATGCCGCGTACCCGCACCCGCTTTCCCAGCGGGAAGATTTCAACTTCCGCTTCCTTCTCTACCGTGCCCGTGATCAGCGTTCCGGTGACCACCGCTCCAAATCCCTTCATCACAAAGGAACGGTCAATGGGGAGCCGGAAGGGAAGATCGGCAGGTTTGGGGGGAGCCTCCAGGCTCAACCGCCGCAATTCGCTCTTGAGACTCACTCAGTCCTTCGCCGGTGCGGGCGCTCACCGCCACCATCGGCGCACCTGCCAGGAAAGAGCCCGCGACGAATTCCTGCACCTCCAGGCGCACCAGGTCAAGCATCTCGGGCTCCACCAGGTCAGACTTGGTGATCGCCACCAGACCCCGGCGTATTCCCAGCAGCTTGCAGATGTCGAAGTGTTCGCGCGTTTGAGGTTTGATGGACTCGTCGCCGGCCACCACCAGCATAACCAGATCGATGCCCCCCACGCCCGCCAGCATGTTCTTCACGAAACGCTCGTGGCCAGGAACGTCGATGAACCCAACGCGCAGATCGTCGCCCAAATCCAGATGTGCAAATCCCAGATCGATGGTAATGCCGCGGCGCTTCTCCTCCTCCCAGCGGTCGGGGTCGGTGCCCGTAAGGGCCAGAACCAGGGCGGACTTCCCGTGGTCAATGTGGCCGGCCGTTCCAACGATGACGTGGCGCATAAGATTCGGGATACGGGACTCGGGATACGGGACACGGGAACCGGTCAATCACCCGCTTACCGTGGATTACTGTCTATGGGGACACAAGGACCTGAGTTTAGGTCTGAATTTCAACTTTCGGGCTTTAGACCGGATGTCCCTTGCCCCGTGTCTCTTGCCGCTTCACCCGTGTCACCTGTCTGGTGTCCCTTGTCCCGTATCCCGTATCCCGGTCCCCGGTTTTTCGACTTCCGGCCCCAGCCAGACGCTGGCGAGCGTCCAATTGCCCTGGCGTTTTTGGAGAACGAAATCATAGAAGGCTATGGCCGAAGGGTCCTGGAAGACCACCCGCGCCAGGGCGCGATCCTTGTCGGGTGAAAACGTGACGTTGCGGACTTCGACATCAACCAGGGGCCGCGGTTTCAACGGGGAGGGCGTCGAGGGCCTCAAGGGCAGTTTGCCCGGCGCATTCCGAGCGGGCGAGGGGGCCGGAACCTCCTGCGGCGGCGGTTCCAGCGCCGGAAGGAAATAGGTGCGCACCGCCGCATCGATCGAGCCTCCGGTTTTTCTCCCTTCCGGCGACGCCAGGTATTTGGCCCGACCTTCGATGACCGCACGGGCATTGTCCAGGTCGTCTTGAATGACCACGTCCTGGAGTTTCTTGGAAGAAGCGAGAAGGCGGGGAACGAGAGATTTATCGGTGCGCACGGTGAGGGCGATCACCGCGGCTTCGGTCACGGTGCGGTCCGGTTCATCATCGGATTTGTCAATGACGTCGAAAAGCAAGTCGGTGGCCTGGGGCGTATCGAATTCGCCCAGCGCCCCGTAGGTGAAGCGCCGCAAATTGAGGTCGCGGGGGTCAGACAGCAATTTTTCCAGAACGGGCAGCGCCTCCGGGCCCCCGATAAAAGCGATCGACTGCGCGGCGTACTCGGCGGTGCGATCGTCTTTCAGCGCCTCGGTGAGCTGCGGAATAATGGCCCGCCCCGCGGCGAAGGTGGCGCGCAGCAACCCGTATTGCGCCTCCTCGTTCGGCGAGCTGAGAATGCCATAGAGCAGTTCCGGGCCCCAATCGCCGGGAAGGGGTTGATCCTCCTCTTCGTCCGCTACGGCAGGCGCAGGAGCCGGCGCCGCTTCCTTCTGCGGTTTGACGGGCGGCTGCTGGCCAAACCCTGAGATTACGGGAAACAGGCAAAGGTATGCGCACACGCACAGCGCGCCGGCGCGCGTCCCTGCCGCCATTGTTTTCACCATCGCATTGCGGGGCGCACCTCGCCCCATCCCTTCCCTTGCATTCGTCATCGGAATTTCCGTCTGAAGATTGGATGCGAAAGCCTTGCCGCAAGTTGGAGTGCCGGGACGGCGCGGCCTTTCCGCGTGCTCCGTCCCCCTGCGCAAATCGCGCCACCCCCTCCTGTTATCACCCAGGGCGGTGGCCGTTCAGCAGCGGGGGGAGTTCCCGCATATCGTCAATCACCAGGTCCGGAGAAATTTTTTCCAGGGTATGGGCCCCGAATCCATAGGTGACGCCGCAGGTCAATACGCCGGCATTCCGGCCGGTGAGGATGTCGGTATCCGAATCGCCCACCATGAGCGTCTGGCGTGCGGAAACCTTCAAATCCTCCATCAACTTGTGCAAACCCATGGGATCGGGCTTTTTTTTCGGAAAGCTATTACCCCCGTAGATATAAGAAAAGTAGTAGGAGAAGCCGAGCCGGGCCAGCATCTCGCAACTGAATTTCACCGGCTTGTTGGTCAGCACCGCCATCTTGTGGCCGCGGAGTTTTTCCAGCGCCTCGGAGACTCCCGGATAAGGCGCCGTGTGATCGAGCATGTGGTCGCGGTAATAATCCAAAAAGAAGGCCATCCCCTTTTCGACGTTCTCATCGGTGGCTTTGGTCCCTAGGGCGCGGCGCACCAAAAGATTGACGCCGTGGCCGACGTAAGAGGTGATGAGATCGAGGGCGAGGGGTGGCAGTCCCATTTCGGCGCGCATGGCGTTGATGCTTAATGCCAGGTCCTGCTTGCTGTCCACCAGCGTGCCATCAAGGTCAAAAACCAGCAGCCTGACTTGTTTCCATTCAGAATTCACGGGGTTGTCCATATTCTAGGGTGTGGGTGCAGGCTCCGCGCTGGGATCGAGCGCGCGCAAAACCAAAGCGGCCTGCTCTGCCGGAATGGGGTTGAAGTGGAAACCCTCTGTCCCCAGGAAGCGCCGCCGCCCCTCCACATCCGGTTGAATTTCAATGTGCCAGTGATAGTCGTCCTGCAAGGTTTTCCACCACTCCTTGGTGGGCTTCCACGCTAGCAAGTTCGGCTCGGTGTGGATCACCATGTGGAGGGAGGGCGAAATCCTCTCGACGCGCTGGAGGCAGGACTTCAGAAACGCCGCTAGCGCTGCTGCCCGCCCCCCCTCCTGCAAATCCTTTTCGAACGATGAGCAATGGCGGAGGGGCGCCACCCACAGCTCATAGGACCATCGTGAACCAAAGGGGCAGAAGGCAATGAAATCCGCATTCTGATCCACCAGGCGCTTCCCATCGTCCCGCTCCTGCTGTAATGCATCACAGTAAATGCAGCGCTCTCGCTTCAGGAAATGCGCGCGGCTCCAGCGAAACTCGATTTCCAGCAGTTGCGGCAGCACCGGCGTACCCAAGACCTGGGAATAGGCGTGCCCCTCCAGGCTTGGAGAGGGCGGGTGCTGATCCTTGAAAAGTGAGACGTAACGCAACCGGAGATCCTGCTTGAGGTCCAGGATGCGGTCGCGAAAAAGCTCCAGCACGTGCGCAATGTGCTCTTCGGGAAGCTGCGCCAGAGTCATGCCATGATTCGGCGTTTCGACTACAATTTCATGCGCGCCCACGGTGTTCATTACGTCGAACATGCCCTCGGCGCGGCGGTCAGCGCCGCCTTCCACTCGAAATAACGGAGCACGATCGTGAAAAACCCGGGACATCCACGCCCCGGTCGAGTCGCGGAATTCGCGAATAGCCCGGGGCGTCATGCGCTCATTGCCCGGGCAAAAGGGGCATGCCCCGCCTTGATCGTGAACGTCCGGCATGATCGGGCGCTTGCCCGTAACCACCCAGCGCCGGGTAAAAGGGTCCAATCGCAGTTCAGCCATGTGCGCAGCCTTTCAAAGGAGATGGGTCGCTCCACGCCGCGATGCGCGCGACGAGCACCGGCGAGAGCGGCGGCTGCAATTCCCTAACGTTTCATTCTAGCGTGGATTGGCCGATACGTCATGCGCGATGAATGCGCGCCTGCACTCAAGCCTCGACGCCCGGCGGGGGGTGTGGTAGTTTAAAATTTCAGACACATTCCAACTGGAAATGAGGCACATGGCAGAGATTCTCCCTTTTCGCGCACTTCATTATGACCCCCATAAAGTTCCCGACCTGGGCGCGGTGGTCACGCAGCCTTACGACAAGATTTCCCCCGAAATGCAGGCCCGCTACTACGACTTGAGCCCTTACAATCTGGTGCGCATTATCAAGGGACGCACGCTGCCGGGCGATGGCGCCGCGAACAACCTGTATGCGCGCGCGGCGAGCGACTTTCAGAACTGGATTAGAAGCGGTGTGCTGGTCTCGGAGAGCCAACCCGCCATTTATCCCTACTACCAGGACTATGAAGTTCCCGGACAGCCCGGCCGGCGCAAGGAACGGCGCGGTTTTATCGCCTTGTTGCGCCTGGAGGATTACGCGGCGCGCGTGGTGCATCGCCACGAGGAGACCCTTTCCGGCCCCAAAGCCGATCGCCGCGAGCTGCTGAAGGCCACGCGCGCCCACTATGGGCAGATCTTCATGCTTTACAGCGATCCCGCCGGGGCGATTGAAGATTTGCTGGCCGGTCCCTCCACCGGGCAGCCCTGGGAACAGGTCACGGATGAATACGACACGCGGCACACCGCCTGGCGCATTGCCGATCCCGGGATCATTGCCGGGGTGACGGCGGCCATGCGTGACAAGCAGTTGGTGATCGCCGATGGCCACCATCGCTACGAAACCGCGCTCGCCTACCGCAACGAATCCCGCGCGGCCGGGAACGCCGATGGCCGGGCGGATTATGTCATGATGACCTTCGTGCGCACGGAAACTGGTGGGCTCACCATTCTCCCCACCCACCGGCTGGTGCACAGTCTGGCGGACTTCGACTGGACAAGATTCGCGGCCGCCGCGCGTGCCATATTCGACTTGGAAGAAATTGCGGCAACGCGGCCGGCAAGCGAGTGGGCGGGACTATTCCTGCCGGCGCTGCGGGAGGCGGGCCACAGACGACCAGCGATGGGAGTCTATGCAGGTCCGGGAAAGCTTGCGGTGCTGCGCCTGCGTGCGGATTTTGACCTGGACGGCGCGCTCGAGGACGTGGCGCCCACACTGCGCAGGCTCGACGTCGTCCTGCTGCACCGGCTGGTGCTGGAGCGCCTTCTGGGTATCACCCCGCAAGCCGTGCGCGAGGAGAAAAATCTGTCCTACTTTCGCGACCCGTCCCTGGCCTGCGAGGACGTGGAAAAGGGCAGGGGACAGATCGCCTTTCTGCTCAATCCCACGCCCGTCGCCGCCGTCTATTCGAACGCCCTCGCCGATTGCCCCATGCCCCAGAAATCCACGGACTTCTATCCCAAGCTGCTGTCGGGCATGACGATTTATTGGCTGGATAATCCCGCGGGGATGTAGCCAATCGGCGTCGCGGAGGGGACGGGTTCCCCCGCATAGGCGCTAGGTTAAGCTGTTTTGGTCTGGCCCCGGCAGGGGCCATCCGTGAGTAGCCGCAGGTTTCAACCTGCGGGTAGGGTCGAGCGGCGCCCGGCCAACCCCAACGGGGTTGTCCTTGGGTGGGCGACCCTTTCAGGGCCTGGGAAATTCAGGGCGTTGCGTTTCCGTAGGTTAAAACCTACGGCTACTCACGGCCTCCCGCTTCGCGGGAGGCGGATGCCCGAACGTGACGACAGCTTAACCTAGCGCTTATGGGGTTCCCCCGCCTTCCTCCTTTCCTGTAGCCTCCCTTGCACTTTGATATTGACAAGAGGTGTAGTAGCTATATAATAGCGTAGGGCGCGGGCGCGGGAGAGGCGGGGAAGTATAGGCGGGGAAGAATTGAGGGATTGAGAGGCAGTCGATGGAAGAATATACTTGGGAAGCGAGAATGTCTTTGAAAAGGCAACTACTTAACGGCGAGATACGGGAATTTTTCGGCCAATCCCCGAAACCGGTCATTGAAAACAGAGAAGTTGCGAGAGATGTTTATAGCCTAGCCGAACCTTCGCAGCTGAGAACTATTTTGAGTAAGATTTGACCTGCACGTCGGTCTAACCTCTTCCTTGTCAACCCCGCCTTCTCGATAAGCCCTTGTAGTGCCGACCTACCCCCTTTACAGGGGCGTAGCGAATTTGTGACGATGCGTGCTGACGATGTTTCTGCGCAGCAAAAAACGGCGCAAGGACGGCAAGACCCACCGCTATTTCAGCGTGGTGGAGAATCGCCGGGTGCGCTCGGGGCGAGTGGTGCAGCGGCAGGTCTTGTTTTTGGGAGAGATCAACGATAGCCAGCAAGCGGCGTGGCGGCAGACGCTGGAAGTTTTTGATGAGGCCGAGCAGCGGGCGGCGACGCTGAGCCTGTTTCCAGAGGACCGCGAACTTCCCGCCGACGCGCTGGATGGGGTGCAGGTGAAGCTGGCGGAGATGGAGTTGCGACGGCCGCGAGCGTTTGGCAATTACTGGTTGGGATGCGAGTTGTGGCGGCAGTTGGGACTGGGCGCATTTTGGGAAGCGCGGTTGGGGGAGGGCCGGGAGGAAGTTCCCTGGGCCAAAGTACTGGAGTTGCTGGTGGTGAGCCGGTTGGTCTCACCGGGCAGTGAGTTTCGGTTGCACCGGCAAGGGTTTGACCAGAGCGCCATGGGGGATCTGCTGGGAACGGGCTTCGCGGTAGCGGAGAAGGACCGGCTGTATCGCTGCCTGGATCGGATTTTGAAGCATAAGGCCGCCCTGTTTGAACATCTGCGGCAGCGCTGGCAGGAGCTGTTTCAGGCGCGCTTCGACGTGCTGCTCTATGACCTCACCAGCACCTACCTCGAGGGCGAAGGAGAGGAGATTCCCAAGGCCCAGTATGGCTACAGCCGCGACCATCGCTCCGACTGCCGGCAGGTAGTGATCGCCTTGGTGGTGACGCCGGAAGGGTTTCCGCTGGCCTACGAAGTGATGGAGGGCAACACGTCGGATCGCACCACGTTGCGCGGGTTTCTCGCCAAGATCGAAGCACAGTATGGACGGGCGCGGCGGGTGTGGTTGATGGACCGGGGAATTCCCACCGAAGAAGTGCTACAGGAGATGCGCGCGCCGGAGCGGGAAGTGTTCTACCTGGTGGGTACGCCGCGGGGCAAGATTCAGCAGTACGAGAAAAAATGGCTGGAGTTGCCGTGGCAGAAAGTGCGGGAGTCGGTCGAGGTCAAGCTGTTCGCCGAGGAAGGGGAATTATACGTGTTGGCGAAGAGCGCAGGACGGCGGGCCAAAGAGCACGCCATCCGCCGTCGTAAGCTGGTGCGGTTGCTGTGGAAACTGCGCGACCTACGCCGGAAATCTCCGGCGCGCGATCGGTTGCTGCTCCGGATCGGTGCGGCCAAGAAGGACGCGGGACGTGCCTTCGGCTTTGTCCGCATTCACCTGCCCCAGGAGGGCGAAGCCGTCACGCGCCAAACCTTCACGTTTCAATTGGACAAAGACAAGCTGCAGAAGGCCGAACTCCGCGACGGGCACTATCTGCTGCGGTCGAACCTGGTGGGCGAGGATGCCGCCGTGCTGTGGGAACTCTACCTCCAACTCACCCAAATCGAAGCGGCGTTCAAGACCCTCAAGAGCGAGTTGGGCTTGCGGCCGATTTATCACCAACTCGAAAACCGCGTGGAGGCCCACATCCTGGTGGCCTTCCTCGCCTACGCTCTTTCGGTAACGCTGGGACAAAGGCTGCAAGCCCTGGCCCCGGGCCTCACCCCGCGGGCGGTGTTGGAAAAGCTGGCGACGATCCAGATGCTGGATGTCTGCCTGCCCACCACCGACGACCGTTGGCTGATCATGCCACGCTACACCCAGCCGGAACCCGATCAAGCGCTGATGCTGCACCAACTCAATCTCTCCTTGCCTTCACAACCGTCACCTCGCATCAAGGCCCAGGACGACCCGGCACAGACGGTGCAACCGACACTGAAAATGTAGTGCCGACCTTTGGGAACCCTTCGCTAAAAACAAACCACTTACAGCTCGTCTACTCCCTCAGCTGCGAAAGTTCGGCTAGTAAAAAACCGGAGAGGCAATAGCAAAAATGAAGGGATATCCGAGAATCTTATTGAAAACAAAGGGGCGCATGAATCGATTTTCGCCCAATTTTCCGGTAAGCGAGAATGTTCATGAAAAATAAGCCACTTATCGCCACCAAGCGTGAATGTTATAGATAAATAAGCAACTTATCGCGGGAAACCTTGCGGCTTTTGATAGCAAATGTGGGTGGTAGATTTTCTTCGGCCATATAGCGAGGGCTCTCCGGCGATAAAGGGTCAATTGAACTTGCTGCTCCCGGTACAAAATGGCCATGCGGGGGGCGCATCATGGAAGGCCGATTGCTAAGTAATAATTTCGAGAATCACCGATCATCAGGTTGCGCGTTTACGGAGGAGTGAGCGCCGTGTCAACATTCAGCGAGGTTTTTCGAGTTTCCAGCGCCCAGATCGAATCCCTGGTGGCGATGCCGGAGCCGGGTCGGCGCTTGGAGGATATTTTCGATGCGGCGGCAATCAACCGCGGTCTCAATGTCGAAGAAGCGGGATCGCTGATCGCCTGGGGGCGCGACCCCAACTTGCGCCCATTGATCCACGCCGCGGCCGAGCGGGTGCGCAGGGAAGTGGCGCCGCCCACTGTGGAGTTTGTGATTCCCGTTTATCTCACCAGCTTTTGCCAGAATGAATGCCTTTACTGCGGTTATCGCGAAAGCAACGCGCTGGCCGAACGCGTGCGTCTGAGCCTCGACGAATTCAGCCGGGAACTCGACCTGATTCTCTCCTGGGGCCACCGGCAGATTGAACTGGTGCTTTCCGAAGACCCGGAGTTCGGTCCCGACGTGGTGGCCCGCTACGTGGATTTGACCCGCTGCAAGCTGGACCGCCTGGGGGGCGGTGTGGTAGGGCTCTGTTCGCCCGTTTACAAGCGTGAGGATTACGTGCGGCTGCGCGCGGCGGGCCTGGAATGGGTGGTGGAGTGGCAGGAGACCTACCATCAATCGCACTTCGAACGCTGGCATGTTGCCGACTCGCCCAAACGGGACTTTGAGTATCGCCTGGATTTGTGGGACCGGGTCATTGACGCCGGGATCAGGAAAATCGCGCTAGGCGCACTGCTGGGGCTCTACGATTGGCGTTACGACACGCTGGCCACCGTCGAGCATGGAAACTACCTGCGCCGCGCCAAGGGTCTCGAACCGCACGCCATGGGCATTCCGCGGCTCAAGCCGGCGCGCGGCGTGCCGGCATCGCAAAAGGCATCGCGCTTCACGGTGACGGACGACGACTATCGCCTGATTTTGAGCATCTATCATCTTGCTTTTCCGCGCTCGCGCCTCTTCTTCAACACCCGCGAAAATTACGAAATGAATATTTCCATGGTGGCGGCGGGCGACCTCTTCACCGTGGACTGCGATACTTTTCCCGGTGGTTATCTTCGCAACGATACGCCCGGGCAGTTTTCAACGCATGGCTTCCCCACCCGCCGGGAGGTTGCCGGAGTTTTCGCGGCCCGCGGGCTCAAGACTCTTTACCTGGAAGCGGAAACCCCGCTGGCGGATTCTCCACCGCCCATGAGCGCCATTCCGTCTGACCTCCCGAAATGGCGGGAGGAGCACGCCAGGATTCGCGCCGCCTTGCAGGATTGGCAGGCGATTCTTGTGGGGCTGGCTCAGCACCGCGGCGAAGATCCTAAAGAACGGCAGGCGGCGCTGGCGGCGTTGCGCATGACCATGCACTTTTTCAAGACCTACACCATGGACCATTGCCGCCGGGAAGAACATGCCTTCTTCCGCACCTTGACGCGGGATCAAGACTCGGAGACGAAGTTCCAGACATTTCGCGCTGCACACGAGCGCCTGGGGATTGACCTGGGCGAGTTTGAAAGGCAGATGGCCTCCTACCAACGCTCTGGCGACCCCACGGTGCTGCTCACCCTGGGAGATCGCACCATCCGCGAGCTTAACGCGCACCTTGCCGGGGAAGAAGAATTCTTGGGAAAGCGGGATGTCGCGGGAGCTGCGGCGGGGGCGTCCCACACGTGATCGGTCTTGGTCAAGCTGGCTGCGCCACGGCTGGCTGGACGGGGACAGACCTTTATGATAGAAGATTGAAAGTGGGCTCCCCGGCGGCGAGCCGCCTTGAGAAATCAAATCATGTGGACTCCTAAGCACGTTGTGATTGTAGGCGGATGCGGGCACGTAGGGCTCCCCCTGGGCCTGCTTTTTGCCTCCCGCGGTTTGCGCGTTACCTTACTGGACATCGACAGAGCCAAGGTCGAAAAAGTGAACCGGGGCAAGATGCCTTTTCTGGAACAGGGCGCTCAGGAACTGCTCCAGCAGGTGGTGGGAAAAGGTTTGGTGGCGACGCTGGACGAGTCCTGGCTTGAGAGCGCCGACGCCGCGATCGCCGTAGTGGGCACCCCCGTTGACAAATATTTGAATCCCACTCTCCGCAACCTTTGCCGGAGTGTTGACGACTTGCTTAATCATCTCCCCGATGACGCGCTGCTGGTGTTGCGCAGCACCGTTTATCCGGGGGTCACCAAGATCGTCTACGACCGCGTCCGGGCGCTGGGACGGAAGGTGCACGTGGCCTTTTGTCCGGAGAGGATTTCCGAGGGCAAGGCGCTCGATGAACTGGTGCGGCTGCCCCAGATTGTCGGGGCGTTTGAGCCGGAAGCGATGGCGCGCGCCGGCAAACTTTTTTCCATCCTTTCGCCGGAGATCATCGAACTGGAGCCCACCGAGGCGGAACTGGCCAAGCTCTTCACCAACAGTTGGCGATACCTCAATTTTGCCATTTCCAACCAGTTCTACGCGCTCGCCCAGAGTTACGGGCTCGACTTCTATCGCATCTTTGACGCCGTCACGCGCGATTATCCCCGCATGGCCAGCTTCTCACGGGCAGGTTTCGCTGCCGGCCCCTGCCTGCTGAAAGACACCCTGCAACTCGCGGCGTTCACGGGCAACAACTTCTTCATGGGGCACGCCGCGATGCTGGTGAATGAGGGGCTGCCCAATTACCTGGTCACGCAGTTGCGCCCCGCTGGACTAGCCTCCAAGTGTGTGGCGATTCTGGGCATGGCCTTCAAGGGTGATTCCGACGATGTGCGCGACAGCCTTTCCTACAAGCTGCGCAAACTGCTGGAAGTCGAGGCCCGCGAAGTGTTGTGCACCGATCCTTACGTGCAGGATCCAACGCTCGTTCCCCTGGAGCAGGCCCTCGAGCGCGCCGACATCTTCATTCTGGGCGCTCCCCATTCTGTTTACCGATCCCTCTCCCTCCCACCCAACAAGCAGGTCGTGGACGTTTGGAATTTCTGGCCCAAGCCCAAGCCGGGCTCCCCTCGCAATTAGCATCGCGGCGAGCGAAGTCATGGGAGTTTTTCCTGCTTGCCGGCAAACAGGAATGCGATCGGGCCGATGAGGCTGCCGAGCAGGAGCGGCATGCGGGGGATCTTGAGTTGCGTTGTGGCGGACAGTTCGGGCGCGGGTTGCCGCCGCAGGCGCGAGGCGGCGTAGCGCAGGATCGGGCCTCGCCATGCGGGTTCCTGAAGGAAGTATTTGGTGAGGATCGCTGTGTGCGCGCAACCCGAGCGGAAGGCCCAGCGCCGGACGGCGTCCCAATCTGTGGAGTGACGGTGGAGGATTCGTGCCCCGGGCGCGACGACGATTCTGGCGCGACCCAGCAAGATCCTCAGGAGCAGATCGGGTTCTTCGCCGGAGCCGATGCGTGTTCCCCGCCCGAAGCGGGTGTCAAAGCAGCCGAAGCGGTCAAAGGCCTCGCGCCGAATCGCCATGTTGGCATTGCCCACCAGGGCTGTGCGCATGGGAAAGGTGCTTTGTTCAGTATTTCCATCCAGCGTGATTTGTGATTTCGGAAACTGCGCGCGGTGGAGGAAATCGAAGGCCTGGCTGACCGGGTCGGCGAGGGTTTGAGAGAAGATGCTCCCCGCGACCGCGAGCACCTGGGGGTCACTGAGAGGAGCGAGGAGGAAGGGAAGCCAATCGGGAGCCGCTACGGAATCGTCATCGAGGAATGCCAGGATGTTACCCGCAGCGGCGCGAATGCCGGCGTTGCGCGCCCGGCTTACCCCGCGACGGGGCTCGAGGACAACCCTTGCCGCGTGGCGCCGGGCAACTTCTTCGACGGCGGCGAGGTGGGGGCCATTATTGACGACGACAACTTCCGCGCCCACGGAATGGAAAGGCCGCAGCGATTTCAGGCACTCCTCCAGTTCAGTCAGGCGATCGACCGTGCAAACGATGATGCTCGTCTGTTTCACCAATTCGACAGGATCATCCATCGCTTCGTCCTGGCTCGCTCCCTTTGCCGGGCGAGGCTTTGGTGCTGGTGTCATTCAGAAGTTCATCGTAAAGTTCGGCGAACTTGTTAGTCATTTGCGCTGCGCTAAAATGATCGCGCACGTGGGCATAGCCAGCCGCTCCCACGCGCCGGCCGAGTTCCGGGTCGATGAGTAGAAGGCGGAGCCGGGACGCCAGGGCTTCGGCATCGCGCGGCGGGACAAGCCAGCCCGTTTGCCCATCTTCAATCAACTCCGGGACGCCTCCCACTGGCGTCGCGATCACCGGCAGGGCCGCCGCCATGGCATCGAGAGCGGCAATCGGGAAGCCCTCCTCGAGCGAGGGCATAACGAAGATGTCCCAGCGGGGCAGGAGGGAAGTGAGGTCATCAATCCAACCCAGAAATCTGACTTGCCCGGTGAGGCTCGCCTGCGCGACGGCCGCCTCCAGTTTTGCACGTTGCGGTCCCGAACCGGCGATCTCCACGCGCAAGGCAGGGAATTCGCTCCGGAGCTTGGAGGCCGCGCTCAGCAAATACTCAATCCCTTTGAGTTCCACCAGGCGCCCCGCTGTCCCGATGATAACCTCCGAAGCCGCGCGCTGCTCTCGGGCCGGAGGATCGCCGGCGGGGATGGGCAATCCTGCATAAATTACCCGCGCCGGGCCATCAACTACCTGGTTCGCCACCGCCTGCGAGACGGCCACGACCGCATCAACGCCCCGGGCGGAGAAGTGCATGGGAGCGAGGCCGCGCGGCTCAAGGATCCGGCCATGCAAATGCCTCACGACCCTGGCTTGCGTGGCGGCTCGTGAAAGCCAGCAGACGGACCTTCCTCCGAAGTGAAGATGGACGATCGCAAACTTCTGCTTGCGCAGGGTGCGCCAGAACTTCCAGGCGCCCAGGGGATCGCGCATCCCCAGCCACCAGTCCAGCGCGCTCGCTTGCACGCCCGCTTGCTGGAGCGTTTCCACCAGAGGCCCCGTGCCCTCCAGAAACAGGGCGTGGATGCGGTATCGATGAGGATCGAGACCCTCGGCAAGGGTGCGGACAACGCGCACCATGCCCGTGTTTTCGGACCGTGCCGTGCCCAGAATATGCAATACGTTTCGTGTCATCTCTTTCCGAAAAGAGGAGCCGTTCGACCGGCCCGCGCCACCCGAAGTCTACTGGATGTTCGTCAGGGGATTAAGCAAAAAATAAAGGATACCCGGAAAGCCCGCCCCAGGGCTGTTGCCGGAGCATCTGTTTCCGCCCTACGGTGCGAAAGGCCCCGGTCAGATAAACTCTTTAGGTGGGCCCGGGGCTGGGCGGTCCAGGATTGCGCAGACCAGGCGCTGGAAGCGGGAGCGCAGGCGAAGCCGGTTGCGCATTTCCTGAAGGGGACTGTGGCCCCAGCGGATGCGGCATTCCAAATCCGCCAAACCGCCCCGCGGGTGGATCATGGTCCGTTGCAAGTTGTGGGGGTCCGTGCAAAGAAAGTTGATGCCCGGAGTTGTTTCGTCGGCGCGAAAGGTCAGACGATAGGCCCTGCGGGCGCAGTTGTTAACCGTCTGGTTATAGGACCCGTAGGGATACGCAAACGAGATGACCGGAGATCGCAAAATCCCCGCCAATTCATCCCTGCCGCCGATGATTTCCTTTTCCAATTCATCTGCGGGCAGGGTGGTCAAATCGGCATGCGTCCTGCTGTGAGCGCCAAATTCGATTCCCTGCGCAGCCCAATAACGGATCTGTTCAGCGGTGAGCAGGCGGTGCGTGGCGGAACCCCGCGCCTCATCCCAGGCGTTCGTTCCTCCCACCAGGCCGGTCACGGCGAACACCACTCCTCCGAATCCGTAACGCCGGAGCACGGGCAGTGCAAACTCGGCCAGGTCCGCATAACCATCGTCAAAGGTCACCAGGACGGGCTTGTCAGGAAGGCCCTTGCCGGTGCGCACCCACTCATCCCAATCGGCGGCGCGGATGCCTACAAATCCCCCGCGAGCCAGCCAACGCACTTGCCGCTCAAAGCGCTGGGGCGACACGGTCAACTCCGCATAAGTGCCGGGAATGGCCGGGCCGACATGGTGATACATCAGAACCGGGAGGCGCAGCCCAAATTCCCTTTGCAAGGCTTTCCAGGAGCCGGCTGCCTGGAGGGCGGCTCGTTGCATCATGATGTCTGCGGTAGTCTCCAGCAGGCGAACGCCCGCTTTGCGGATGGGCAAGAATCCACTGAATCGTTCGGCGAGCCAAAGGGGAAGCGATACGAAGGGGACCGGCGACAACGGCGAGCGCAGGACCATATTTCGCAGCGTGCGTTTCCACCCCGTGAGCCGGCCGATTCTGGACAACCCCGAGTACCGGCGATACTCAGGGTGCTTGCGGCTGACGTACATCTCCCCCAATGCGGATACCTTCATCTGTTTTCTCAGGACCTGAAGGGAGGATTTCACAAAAAGTTCATAGCTCACGGCGGCGGGGAGAAAGCTGAACTGCGCGCCATCCTTGTGCAGACGCAGGCCCAAATCCAGGTCTTCCGCACTGCGGGTTTGCTCGTCGAAGCCGCCGCTGGCGAGAAGCATCCTGCGGGACATGGAGCTGTTCACCAGAGACGAGGCCATCATCGGGAACGGCAATCCGACTGCAGAGTCCCGGTGGCGATAACAAGCCTCGTATTGGGCCTCCGTGATATACCTGATCAGGGTCGCCGGACTTTCCGGAGCGACATAGATGGGTCCATGCACGACGAGGGGATCCAGGCCAGCATGGGCGGCGGAATGATGTCGAAAGAGGCTGGGGGGGCACAGAATATCGTCATCCAGAAAGAGGACCAGTTCTCCCCGAGCCGCCTGGATGCCCTTATTCCGCGCGGCACTGGGGCCCCGGTTGGGTTGTTCCAGAACCTGAAACGCGCTGGCGGGCTTTATCGCGCGCAGCATCGCGGCCGTGCCGTCAGTGGAACCATCGAGGACGTAAATGAGTTCAAATTGCTCCGCGGGGAAATCCTGCGCAAGGAGCGCCGGCAGCGTGCGTTCCAAGACCGGCTTGCGATTAAACGTGGGGATGACCACGGAAAGCCTGATGGTGTCCATAGAACTCATCGAAAAACGTTATTCATGCCTAGGGCAACCGCTGAATGGGTATTTGCGGGCTTGGTATTCTTAAGTCAATCGCCAAGGTCCAGCATCTTGTGCGGTATCAGAAAATAACCATTCTATCCACCCTCACCGGCGCGATCCGGGACGAGTTTCGTAAACACATAGTAGTAATAGGGCGAGAAATAGCGGTCGATGCGCGCGTTCCCGATCATTTTGAGCCAGACGATCTCGAGGAGTTTCAATCCCACCTTTTCCGACTGCTGGATGACGAACTTTCGCGAGGTGTACAGAGTATGGAGTCCGCTCTCCACGACGTACGCCCGGTCTTTGAACGCTCTCAGGCTATTGCGAAACTTCCAAAGGATCTGATAGCGGTAGCGGGGCGAAAACCAATGCAGCGATTTCAGGTTATGGGAAGAATAGATGAACGTTCCCCCGGGTTTGAGAACGCGGGCACACTCCCGGAGGGCCATTTCCCTCTGCGATTCGGGATAAGCATAATCGATTCCGTTGAGCGAAATCATGACGTGGGAGAAGGAAGCATCGGGCTCTTCAATCTGATCGTAGCTGCCCACCCGGAAGTCCAGGTAAGGCAAGCGCCGCCGGGCCGTATTGATAAAGACTTCCGAGGCGTCAACCGCTCTCACCGCAAGGCCCATTTCATGCAGGAGCAGCGTGGTCCTCCCTAGCCCACAGGCCAGGTCGAGGACGCTTTCGCCGGCTTTGTAGTACTTGGCGAACAAGTGTTTTTCCTCGGGATACAACAGGTACGCGGAGTATTCATCAATGGCTTCGGAGGTCTTGAATGCCTCAAGGTTCTCAGCTAATTCCCGCGGGATCTGGTCGGACAAAGGCGCGCTCCTCTTGGGGAATAGTATATCAGATTGGAAAAAGGCAGAGGTTTTGAAGCTCATGGCGGGTCCACCCAGCTTGATGGCGATGGCGGATACATCACCCGCATTTCCCAAGCGGAGGCACGCACTCTCCGTGTTGCCTATCAGGGGCTGCTTGTCAGGGTCATTTTTCTTTGCCAAACAGACGGTAGACCGCCGTCTTGAAGTCCAGATAGACGAATGCGCGCGTTCGGGAAATCCACCTTTTGTTCCAGACACTAAGCCTGAACCTCGTATGAAAACCGGTGCTCCAGACGGTCTTATACGCCTCCTCGCCGCGAAGAAAATCGTACTCTTTGTAGCCATGTGAAAAGCCGTAATCGAGAAGTGCGGCAACCAGGAGCGTGCCGGGGGCGAAACGCGAGAAGGTGTGGTCGTAGGCTTTGTTGAAATCCCAGAGCTTCTGGCCACAGCGAAATCCGAGCTGCCATGCCACGGGCCGGTCATCCAGTTCCATCAGCGCGACGTAAACCCAATGGCGAGGTCCCAAAGTGTCAAACAACGACTGAAATACCTGCCGGAATTTGCCGATGAAGGGTTGGACGCGCTTACCCTCGGAGTGTTTTTGAGCCTCCAGCGCAATCATTTTTTCCACCAACCCATGCTCGTCCTGCGGATTCTCAATGATCCGGACCCGCAGCCCGAGCGCTTGGGCTCGCTCCATCCGCTTGCGCAGCACTCGCCGAACGTGGCCGGACAGCTTTTCGATCTGGGCAACAGAGTCCCCAGAAATCGGCAAGTATGGACAACGTTCCGGCTCCGGAATAACCCGGTACTGCAACCCGGCGGCGGAAAGGGCGCTTCCAATCAGCGCCGCGGTGTCTCCCGTCTCGCGTAAATCTCTCAGATCAAACAGATCCCACTCGTCTTGCGTTTTGGCGAGAAATCCCGCAATCGCTCCACTCTGCCCTTCTGGATCGTTTCCCACCACAAGGTCGTGATAGTCCGCGAGTGTTTCTACAAACTCTAACTTTCGCACCGCTACGCCGAAGCGGGAGGCGGTCCGGTAAGCAAGGGGCAGTACTCCGGCAATGGCGCCGTCCTGCCGCAGGACCAACACGCTGAGTTTGCGTTGCCCGCTACGGTCATCCAGAGTGAATCGATGATTCCAGGCCCGGAACCAATCGAAGGTCATGAATACATTCGGTTCTTGGGAAGCTTCGCTAAGTCGGTTCCAGTCTTCCTGGAGATTAACAAGTCCCTCTTCGCTGGTGACGGGTTCAACGGAGCAATCTGAATTTGCCATGAGGCTCATCATGCTGTTTGCCATTCCCGGGCGCCTTGGTCATTTGGTGCGGCCAAACAGCCTATTAAGCGCGGGCTTGAGGTCCAGATAAACGAGCGCGTGCGCCCGTGAAACCCAGTTTCCGCTCCAAACACGCAGCCAGAAGGATTGATGGACACCGGTGCTCCAGCGGGTTTTGTAGGTCTCTTCACCGCGCAGAAAATCATATTCATCATATCCGTGCGAAAACCCGTAATCGACGACGGCGGGAACCAGCATGGTGCCGGGGGAGAGGTGCGAGAAAGAGGGGTCATAGGAGGTGAGGAAGCCCCAGAGTTTCTTTCCGCACCGGAACCCAAGGCGCCAGGCGATTGGCCGTTCGCCCAATTCCATAAGTCCGATGTAAACCCAGCCGCGCGGCCCCAGCGTCTCAAATAGCGTCTGGAATACTTCCGGATATTTGCCGAGAACCGGTGGCGAAAGCTCTCCGTTGACATGCTTTTGACTTTCCAGCGCGATAAGTTTCTCCAACAGCCCAGGTTCATCGAGGGGGTTCTCGATGATCCGAAGGCGCAACCCCTCAGCGTACATCCGATTGAGGCGGGATTGCTGGTTGCGGAATACGTGGCGTGAGGAAGCTGAACGCCTGCTTAGCATCTCCGACCAGGGGGCATCAATCACCAGGTATGGGCAACGTTCCTCCTCGGGAAGAAGCCGGTAGGGAAGCCCCGCGCGGGAAAGAGTGTTTTCAATGCAAGCGATGGAGTTCCCGGTGTCGCGAAGATCTCTCAGGTTGACCAGATCCCATTGGTCCTGCGTGCGGGCGAGGAAATCCACAATTGCTTCGCTCTGACCTGCCGGGTCGTCTCCCAACACGAGATCGTTGTAATCTGCCTCTTTGCCCACAAACTCCACTTTTCGAGCGCCAAAGCCGAAGCGGGATACTCTTCGGCGGATTAAAGGCGACATGCCCACGACGGCGCCGTCCTTTTTCAGAACCAACACGCTGGAGCGCCGGCTGGTGCGGTCCTCCCTGGTGAAACGTTGGTTCCAGGCCCGGAACCAGCCGTAAGTCATAAAGACATTGGGAGAGGCGGCTGATTCGCTCAGCCGGTTCCAGTCAGATTCGAGATTGGAAAGTTCCTCTTCGGTGGTGATTTCCTCAATGGCATAACGCCGGGTGGGCTCGGTCGACGAGGAGTTAGCGGTGGGGTCAGGCCCGGGGCTGGCAGATGGGTTTCCGGCTAATGGGGAGTGGACATCCATGTCAGAATTGTCATCCGGGGTGCTCGTTGTGGCCCGCCAGCAGATTGGACCCGGGACGTCAAACCATATGCGATACCAAGCTACTATAGGGCAGAGGCCCGATAGTTTCAACACGAATGACGATGTCCTCGCCCTTTGCACTCCGCAGCGCGGTATCGGCAGGCCTCGCGGCCGTAGTGCTAACACGGCTGAAGAGCCCTCGCCCGCTCGCCCCAGTCATGGTTGAGAATCAGGGGGCTGGCAACTCTTGACACCATTTGCATCGTAGTGTCAATGTAGCTTGGCGCTTAGGTTTGGTTCTGGCGGTCCACGTTATGAATTTCTTCGGGCGATTGAATTACTCGCGAGCCTTCAGCGGGATCGCCAAGAAGCTCCATCTCGACGCCATTCTACGGCCTGCTTATCGCTGGTGGACGACGTCCGTCCCGCGGGTGGTGAGAGTTCTCCCGCTGGGGCTGAGCTACAAGATGCGAATCAGGCCACGGGAGGTAAGTGATAACGAGTGGGAGTTTGACCATGGAGAGCGAGATTTTGTAGAAGCCCTGAGTGCCCACCTTCATCCCGGAGAGATCGCGCTCGATGTCGGGGCCCACTTCGGTGAGTTCACTCTGGTTCTTTCCAGAATTCTCGGCGAAAATGGGCGCGTGCTTTCCTTTGAACCGGAAGAGCTTGCGTGCCAAAGACTTGTGGAGCACGTGAAACTGAACAACCTTACCAACGTTCAGGTCTTCAGGAAGGCGCTTGGAGACGAGGACGGTTCAGGCAAAATCTTTTCCGGAGGCGGATTCTGTCCCTCGATCGCGCCGCTCGAGAATGACACAGCCCGCCGCAGCGTTTGCGAGAACATTGAAATAGTGCGGGGTGACACCTTCTTCGCACGCGAAAGGCTTCCCATCCCCCATGCCGTGAAAATCGATGTGGAAGGTTTCGAGTACGCGGTGCTGCGGGGCCTGCGCGGGATTTTGGCAAGCCCGATCTGCCGGTTGATCTGCGTGGAAATCCATCCCGAAGTATTACCAGCCGGTGTTACCGCCGAGACCATCTCGGAACTTCTCCGGTCTTTGGGATTCGCGCAATTTAAGACTGAGCAACGGGACACGGAACTCCACCTCGTGGCGGTGAAGCCGGCTCACATCCCGTAGAGAGTCGCGACCCTTCTTTGCCCGGCGAGATGGCGAGGGAAGGATTTCCTAACTGTCCCAGAGGTAAGCCACTGGTTCGACCAGTGAGACTCGAAGAGGTTTGACCGTTGAGCAGAGTAACATCCTCCTCCAAGGTGGCTTGATGAGAACCCATCCCAAAGGAGGATGTCATGTCAGACCTTTATCAGAGCCTATCCCATTCAAGATGGGACTGCAAATACCATGTGGTGTTCGTTCCCAAGCGACGGCGCAAGGTGCTGTTTGGAAAGACGCGCCGACACTTGGGAGAAATCTTCCACGCGTTGGCCCGGCAGAAAGAATGCCAGATTCTGGAAGGGCACTTGATGCCGGATCATGTGCATATGTGTATCGCGATTCCCCCCAAGCACCCGGTGGCCTCGGTGATCGGGTTTCTCAAAGGGAAGAGCGCGATCGCCGTAGCCCGACTGTGCGGCAAAGAGCGAAATTTCACGGGCGAACATCTCTGGGCCCGTGGTTACGCGGTGTCCACGGTCGGGTTCGAGTTGGAGCAAGTCCGCCCATACATCCGCGAACAGGAAGAAGCGGATGGAAGCGGCGGACAGTTTTGAATCCATGACCAAGGCGCGCCTCGGCGCGACGCCTAAACTAACGGGTGACCGCCTTTGAGGCGGCCCCACTCATCAAGCCACCCGCTTTGCGGGGGGTGTCTGACTGAAGTAGACAAGACAGGGCCAAATGAGGTAAAACTGCTCCTCCACGCCAAGCGACCAGAAGTGCCCCAGGTATTCGATCTCTCGCCATAGAGGGTAGCCCAATTTGCCATGTAAAAGAAATACCCAACCGGCTCGGAAGTGAAACCATGAAGCAAGTGCGGCACTCCCAGTTTCCAGAAGAGCGGGAATAAGATGAAGATGCCAGAAAGCGTCCCGTAATACACAGGCAAAATGCGAAGCGCGCGCCGGATATAAAAGAGCGAGAAATAGTTCTCAGCCCCTTTGCTGTCGTGCAGAATCCCTGTGATCAGGAATCCCGAAAGAGTAAAAAACGACTCCATACAGGGCCATCCAATATCAATGAACTTTTTACCGTCTGGAATGAGAAGGGTCCAAGGTGGCAACAGGCAAAAATGGCAGATCATGACCACCTCCATGGCGAACCCCCCGGAAGCCGTCCAGCGCCGGGACATAACCGGAGAGGAAGGGGCGGAGTTCGGCGAAGGGCATCAACCCTTCTGCCTTCGTCCCGCGCATATCAGTTTTCATCGCCAAATCGTTTCCCCGGTTTTGGGGTGGGTCAGGGTGCGCGCCTCGAACTGCATTGTTCCTTCCCGGGGAGCGCAGAACCGTGCGGAAGGTAAGTGCTTAATAATTCCTGTCCAAATAGGAACCTTTACGGAGACTCGCCACGGGAACCCCGAAGGGCCTCTCCACAATGCAAATGCTACACCCTGCCGCGCCCTCCGGGCAGCATGCTCGTTCATGGAATTTCTGCTTGCCAAAGCGATTTCGGCAGGATGCCAGCCTGGGTTGCGAGTATCGAAGGAGAAAGATGGGGATGCCTCCGATTGCGTGGTTGCTCGGAAAACCTGGAACTGATAGCATTTCGCAGCGGAAGTCTGGGAAATGACCGAAGGGGAAAAAAGCGCCGTGGCTCGCCTTGTCGGAGGTGTGCGGGGGTCTGACTCATGGGTCACCGGAGCATTCCTTCTACTCCTTTTTAGCATATGCGTCGCGGCAGCGTTCATCCTGTTCCAGGATGGCAAGGCGTGGGCTCTCTTGATCGGATTGGCCACCGCTGCTCTGCTGTGGGTTTTGGAGAATCGTAAAGTTGCCCACTTCACCGATGCCACAAAACGATGGAATCCCCTGCCGGGCTACTTTATGGCGGGTGTCATCATCTCCTTGGCGGCATTTGCAGTTTCTCTTCCCGCCCTCAACAGCCATTTCAGTTGGGATGATTTCGCGTACATCAATTTTTATCACACACCGTCGCTGCGTCAGTTCCTGCGCCTGTTCCATACAGACTTATCACGAGGTGTTTGGGGAGAGGATTTGCAAGAGCTACGTCCCTTGCACGGCCTCTCCTATATGATCTGTTATTCCCTTTGGGGCATTCATGCCATTGGCTATCACCTGACCGGCATTTTGCTGCACGTCCTCAATTCTCTGATGGTCTTCCTGATTGCGAGGAGGCTGGCTCCCGGTGATTCCTGGAGGGCGGGTTTTGCCGGACTGCTTTTTGCCGTGCTGCCCGCCCATTCTTTGGTCGTTTCCTGGGTCAACTGCTCTCTGGTCGAGGGACCCTCGACGCTCTTCTATCTTTCGGCATTTCTGTGCTTTTTGTGGTATCGCAGTACGGGCCTAGCTCGATATCTCGTCATGTCCACCATGGCCTTTGCGGCCTGTTTGATGGCCAAGGAAACTGCCGTCACTCTGCCTGTGATGTTGGTCTCCTACGATCTCTTCCGCATAGCGGGGGGAGAAGCCCCGATCTCGATGGGCGATAGCCAAAATGGGAGAAGGCGCTGGCGGCGGCTCGTTCTGTCCTACGCACCCTATGGGGCTCTGCTTGTGGCCTATTTGGGATTGCGGCGAATCGCTTTCTCGAGTTTTCTCAGGAAGGCGACATGGCCAACCTACGCACAGGGGGCAGGCCTCGGCCTGACGGGCGCCCTTCATCACGTCGTAGGGGTTGGGCAGACCTTTAAATCCCTTACCGGCTTCAACATTCGAAACCTCCTCCTTCCTTTTCCCACCGTTGTCCTAGGAGTGGCCTTGGGCCTTTACTTGCTCTGGGCTATTTCCCTGTTCCGGAGCCGGCGCGAATGCCGGCGGTCGATGGAGGTTGTCGTTTACTTTGGCGGGGTGTGGTATTTGATCGCCAATGCGCCTCTTCTCGCGACCTATCAAGCCACCCACCACCTCTATATCCCGGCCGTCGGCCCATGTATTGCCTCCGCTTTCTTGGCCGCACCGGCCTGTGGGGGCCTCCCTAGGAAGATCGCCCATCTTCGCTTACTGGGTGCTGCGGTTTTGGTGGGTTTTTGCGCCTGCCTGTTGTGGAAGGAGAATGCTCAGTGGGCGCGCCAGGCGGAAGAGTCCGCCAATGCCAATGCGCATTTGGCGACTGCCCTGGAGGTAATACCAAAACAGTCTATGGTCATAATCTGGCCCATAGCGAGCCCCTTAGTCACCTATAGCTGGGGCGGGATGTACCCTTTTGCCTTGCAGCGGCCCTTCACCTCCACGGACCTGTATTTCACGGCACGCATCATTGAGCCTCCTGACATGTATTGCTCCCCTAATGCCGGGTGGCGGGAGAAAACCCAGCTGGCGCTCAGCGCCCAGTTGGCTGGACCCTTGGACGATGAATTAGAAATCGATGTGCTTGCTTGGAATGAACGGGGCCATTCCTTCCAACGAAAAAAAAGCGTTCTGCGCAGGAGATTATTCCAAGCTTACGTTACGAAATCGCTGCAAGGGCCCGTGGAGAAGGTAATGTCGCTTACCAGAGATGTGGAGGCAAACACGTTCCTGGAAGCGCTCGCGCGTCTGGTTTCGGAAAGTAGCGCGGCGGTCCGCGTTCCGGCCGATGCCGGGTTGCCATCCGATCCCAGGTTTGGGGGCCCTACGGAGCGTTGAGCTTTCCGACCGGGAGACTAGTTTCAAACTCCATACTAGGCCAGAAATCTAATCAAATCTGGCCTTTTCCGCCGCCCCTCGCGAGGCTCTCTATGCGGTCATTTTGTCGTGCTTATTGGAGTCCCTATGATTTATTGTAACTGGCTTACTTTCAGTATATCCTCGGCTTCGTTTTTAGAAAAATCCCTCATTCCGGCTCTTTGTTTTCAACATGTTCTCAGGTTAGGGCATTTTGTCGATGGGCGGACTTAAAGTCGCCACGCAATCTGTGATCGGTGAGGCTAGGAAGATATGACATCAGTAATTCCTTTTTGCTCCGGGTGCGCTGCGACGAGGATAAGGCAGGCAAGATTTTCTTCGGGGGCGGTAACTGCCCTTCCATCGCCCCGCTCGACAGCGACACGACCCGCCGCAGTATTTCTGAGAATATCGAAATAGTGCGCGGAGACAGCTTTTTCGCACGCGAGAAGCTTCCCGTGCCCCAGGCCGTCAAAATCGATGTGGAAGGGTTCGAGTACGCCGTGCTGCGGGGCCTGCGCGGAACACTTGCGGACCCCGCCTGCCGCCTTGTCTGCGTGGAAATCCATCCCGAGGTCCTGCCGTCGGGTGTCAGCCCCGAGACGATCACGGAACTTCTCCGGTCTTTGGGCTTTGGGTCGGCGAAGACTAAGCAACGGGACGAGGAGCTTCACCTTGTGGCGGTAAAGCCGGCTCACACCCCGTAAACGGGCGCGGCCATGCTGCGGACCCAGGGATTCCGACTGGTATTGGGAGTTGTCAAGGAATGAGCCGATGGCGGCTACGTTTGACGGATCCGATTTACATTCGGGGGATCGGGTAGCGCCTCGATCTGCTCAGTAGTCCACTTCAGGTTGGGGCGCAGCGCTCCGGGCCAGGCGCCATGAAAGAGTCCCCGCAAGTCATGGGCATCTTGAACATTGAAGACTAGGAGGTTGTCCCAGATGAGCGTTTCGCCCCCCGCCAGCTCAAACGAAAACTCCACCCGGTGGGCGCCGGTGTTCAGGAGGTCACCCGGCACTTCAAACCAGCTTCGCAATAGGCCCGCTGGGGGGGTTCCGGACCAGCAGGTGCCGAAAAGGTGGATTCCGTGCTCGTTATAAACGTAAACTCCCACCTCCAGATATCCCTTGGGGACCAGCTTCCAGTACTCGAACTCCACCGTCACCGCCGTGCGGACCGTGATGGGGTCTGCCGGAGAGCCGCGCGAAGGGCGGACGCACGCCCGGCGGAGCCGAATCTGGTCGTTTCCCGGCGCGCTGGCGATTTCCTCATAGATGGCCTCCGTCAACCCCGAAGACGCGAGATGTTCCTGCAAGTAACGGGAGGTTACCTGTCGCGGTGGCCCTTCCAACACGATTTTGCCTTCGTGCAGACAGATGGCGCGCGTACAAAGGGTGTCAACCGCCAGCAGGTTATGACTTACGAACAGAACCGTCCGGCCCTGGTGTGCGGCATCATTCATTTTGCCCAGGCACTTTTTCTGGAAAGGGGCGTCCCCCACCGCCAACACTTCGTCCACGAACAGAATTTCGGTGTCCAGATGGGCGGCAACGGCAAACGCCAGGCGCAGATACAAGCCGCTGGAGTAATACTTGACGGCCGTATCGAGAAAACGGCCGCATTCGGAGAATTCCACGATCTCATCGAATCTCCGTTCAATCTCCCGCCGCGCCATTCCCAGGATGGCGCCGTTAAGATAAATGTTTTCCCTCCCCGTTAATTCCGGGTGAAAGCCGGTGCCCACCTCGAGGAGAGAGCCGGTCCGTCCGCGGATCTCCGCCCGGCCCTCCGTGGGCGCGGTGATTCGGGACAGGATTTTCAGCAGCGTGGACTTCCCCGCGCCGTTACGCCCGATGATGCCCAGCACTTCTCCGTGCGGAACCTGTAAAGAAACATCCTTGAGCGCCCACAAAAGCCCTGGACTTGCGGAGTCCGTGGCGGGTTCCGGCCGGAATGCCCTGCGCAACTGCCGCACGGGCGCCCGGAAGGCGTCGGCAAGGGTATCCCGCAGCGCGCGGTAACGCTGCCGCTGGCCCAGGCGGTAGCGCTTGCCGATTCCTTCGCAATGAATGACGTTCGAGCTCATAACTTCAGATGACGTCGGCGAACCAGGCTTCCATTTGCCGGAAGTAATATAACCCGCTCCCCAGAACCACGGCGGTGACGATCACCGCTCCCACCAGCAGATGGCCGGGCGCCTGGCCGGCTCCCAACAGTGCCCAGCGAAAGCCTTCCGTGACGCCCACCATGGGATTGAGCCCGTACCAGGCCTGCCAGTGGCGCGGCACGACGCTGGTGGGGTACGCCACGGGGGTGGCCAGAAACCACAGTTGAACCAGGAAGGGCACGGTGTAACGCACGTCCCGGTACTGCACGTTCAGGGTGGCCAGCCACAGCCCCGCGCCAAAGGCGATCAGCGCGGTCAGCAGGCCGAAGAACGGCAGGAACAACACTTTGGCGGTGGGAACAATCCGGTAGAAGGCCATGAAGGGAATCAGCACCACGAACGCAATCACGAAATCCACCAGGCCCCCGAGCACCGCGGAGAGAGGTATCACCAGCCGCGGGAAGTACACTTTGGTGATCAGCCGCTCATTGCCCACCAGGCTATTGCTGGCTTCCGTCAGGGCATGCGAGAAAAGCTGCCAGAGCACCATGGCGCTGTAGGCAAACACCGGGTAAGGCACCCCGTCAGAGGGCACTTTGGCTAATTTTCCGAGAAACAGGCTCAAGGTGAGGGCGATAAACAGCGGTTGGATAACCGCCCACAATACCCCCAGAAGCGTCTGCTTGTACCGAACCTTGATGTCGCGCCAGGTCAGAAAGTAGATCAACTCGCGGTAAGCCCACAGTTCCCGCCCGCGCACGTTCCAGGAAAATCCCGGTTTTTGGATAATGACAAGGGGGATATTATCGTTCTGTTTCGTATCAGAGCCTCGATCCGCGGCCAGATTGGTTGGGGGAGCTATCTGCACGCAATCAGTTTACACTATGCTTTCCGTGAAGCAAATTGTTCGATGGCCGTTGGCGATATTCCGCGACACTTCGCAACAGCGCTTTGTCGGTAGTGGTACAGTTTGAAAAATCAGGCCCTAAAGCGTCGTGACCGCGATATCCCACTCAAAAATGACGAAAGATTCAATCGGAAAGCCTGAATCGAGCGCCGATTCGAGCCAGTTCAATTGAGTCTGGCGGATTGCATCTTTCCCCTTCCGCTTCGCCTCGACGAATAGATACTGTCCATCCTTCCACCCGAATACGTCAAAGCATCCAGAGCGCCATTTGTGGCCATTGCTGGCCCTGTCCAGAACGGCTTGAGCGTGTCCGGGAAGCTCGCAAGATTGCGGCGGAAGAGACTGCCGGAATTTTCGGCGATAGGTGTCAATCCAGACACCCTCCCAACCCTTAGACTGAATCAGCCGGAGTATCGCAAGTTCTGCAAAAAGCGGTTCGCCATCGCAATCGATGACCGCCTTGCCGCCGTAGGTGTCCGAAATTGGCTTCCCCTCCCAAGGCTTGAAATAATGAAACCAAGCGGAAATGGAAATAGGGCCGCGCAAGGGGAGGCTGATCTCAAGCGGATAATTTGAGAACGAGAGGAATGGATTGTCAGTCATGAGAGAGTAGGCGCGTCAACGTGTCCTTGAGTTCGTCGGGGACAAAATAAAAAACGTAAGTTCCTAGCATCTTGCTGAGCAGCGGGGAGCCGTAGTCCCCCCTGGTCTCGACTCTTCTTTTTATCAGATTTTCTGCGATGGTCAGTTCCAAGGCTTCGTAAACTTCCTTTTCTGTCATGCCGGTCACTTTCACTTGGGGCGGTATCGTCTCCCCATGCCACAAGAGAAACTGTATGACCCTTTTCCCGTTGATCCCGACATGCTCCAATGATTCGCGGAGGTGCTCTGCTAGGGCCTTGTCTGGGAGTTCTAACTTATCGGATAGCTCGTGAATGGTCATGCTTTGTTTGGTAAAAATAACTGCTGGGGTGATGATTCCGAAACCCCACAAGCTGTCTATCGCGTAGAGGATTAAGTAAATTCCGAGAGTGATGCCGATGGCTATCCACATATCCGAAGTTGACGCCGCTCGATTTTTCCAGTGCCTGATGGCGAAAGCAATGATTGCCGCGAGCACGGATGGAATTGCGCGGTAGGGGGCAAATAAACGTGCCGATGACCTACTCTTCCACACAATTTTCCAGTACCGGAAAACCTGCGCCCGTTCTGTTTCGGCCATGCGTTACCGATTTGCATTCGGGCACACTCCCATGTTACCGTCTGGGTGTGTACCCAACAGTTTAGGATTTGGAGAAAGGCCCGACTGCGAATCGGGCCTTTTCCATTTATACACGCCCACTTTACCATGAGTTTACTTCTTTTTCTTGTAGGGTCCACGCGGGATGCTCTTAGGCTCTGGCAGTAGAGCCGCAATCTCTTCTACGCTCCAAACGTGATTGGTGATTCCCGCTTCCATCGCGGGGGTGCAACGAAGCGTCTTGTGAATCCGGCAGAAATTGTAGTGCATGTAAAAGAGGGCCACGGCGTAAATGTGGTTCTCGATTTTCTTCGAGAATCCGTTTGTCAGGCGGGTGAACCGGCGCATTCCCATTCTCATGCTGAGGTTCTGGCGCTCGACGTAAGAAGTTGAAATGTGCTTGGCATCCGGGTTTCCCGAAACTCTTTTCGTCTCGCACCCGATGCACTCCGCTGGGCTGTAGCGCACTTCCTCTTGGCTCGCTCCGTAAAGTTTAATCAACTGCGCGAAATCAACGTCAGCGCCAAACGAACCTTCGACGGCTTCCAAGTACGCTTTCAAGCCGTCCGTGGTCAATTGCACACGGTGGGCGAGTCTGCCTGCGAGATCGTCAATGAAAATCTTTGCGCTGCGGCCATCCCGATTCCCGACTAAGAACGAAGGCACCAGCTTTGTGTCCGCATCGATAGCAACCCAGGTCCATACGTCTCCAATGCCGAACTGGTCCTTCTTTTCGGCGGGGACGTTCTTTTCCTTGGCATAGCAAAAGGCCCAAATTTCATCGCACTGAATCCGCTTGCATTTCAGGTTGCGGAACGTGCGGTCCTGATAATCAGCGCACACCGGGCCAAGGGCCTCCAACAATCTCAGGATCGTGACCTTTGAAACTCCGGTCATGCGAACCGTGGAATTGATGGAGTTTCCTTCTGCCAACGCTGCGATAATTTGAGCCTGCTTTTTGCGGTCTAGCTTGTTCACGGCGTCTCCTTACTTACAAAACGATTATACGTAGCGCTACGTATCAAGTCAAGGGGAAAATACGGCGCGGCCACGATTATCTTATTGACACATTCCTAGCGCTACGTATACAATTGATATATGAAAAATCCAAACGCAGTCGCGCTGGGGAAAAAGGGTGGGAAGGCTCGGGCCAAGAATTTGACGAAACAAGAGCGAAGCGAAGGCGCAAGGAAGGCCGTCCTAGCACGTTGGGCGAAAGCGAAAACTAAAACGGCTTAACTCGACATTTGGCGCTTGACTGACAATCGGCACCGGCGTAAATTGAGAAGTGCTTACCACGGCCCGCATCCAGCAACCTGCCACGGTTATTGGAGCGGGCCTTTCGGTTTTGGCCCGCACTGTCGGTAAGCTTGAGCAGCGCAGGCTTCGGCCCTCCTTGTCATATCCAGCCCTTCCTTTCACGATTCAGATCATCTCAGCAAACACTGGAAGCACGTCAACTGGGAGAACGTGATTTCTCCCATTGAAAAGGGCTTGTGCTGTTTCAATGGAAATATAGGCTTGTTACTGACTGTCAAGTGGGAGAAGACATTTTTCTACCATGGTAGAGGACGATTTCTCCCATGGGAGAAGGTCTAGCTACTCTTCCGTCCTTCTGGGGATTGGCGGACGCTTTTCCCTGAGAAAGGTTTCAAAGTTTATCGTCGTGGCCGAACTTTCGGCCAATTCTCCATTGAGCCACTGATAGAACTGCGGCTTGTGAATTCCTGAGCGTCTAGCCTCATATATTTTCTTGTTGGAGGGATTTAATGTAGCCGCTTTGTATTCAGCTAGGAGTTTAGAGCGCCGCTCTATCAGCTCGGCTTTGCTCGTATCTTGCGCTCTTGGCAATGGTTCTTCTTTTGCGTTTGGCGGGTAACTGCGTGGTTGCTCCATGGCGTCCAGTTGGGCCTTGGAAAGCTTGGCGAATCTGTTGACGTGAGGATACCATTCTACGGATTTTGTAATCTGCCACATCAGGCTGGCAATGTATTGGTCCCACTCCCACTTTACTACCATTCCCCCAGGATGGATTTCTTGAGCATGATCCTCGCATAGTTGACGGGCAAAATCGGAAAGCCCGGAATACGCTAAAGCGAAATCCCATTCTCCGGTTTCGATTGCGCCGCAAGCGATATCAACATACACGCTGACGGCCTCGTCAACGCGCTTTGGAATGTCGTTCGGGAATTTGTAGAAAGATCCTAGAACTGCTGCATCTAGGCGGGGCCTGAATCGGCTTGGAAATCCGGGCGGGTATTCCATTCGCTCCCTTGCATTCGGGCGCGAATCGGGCTTACGATGAGGGTGTCTAGGTCCCATCGAAGAAGCCCCGGCCATCGCGCCGGGCTTTTTCGTTTCTAAGGGGGATATTCTACACGCAGAAGCGCGGCATCAAGAAGAAGATCGTGTTTGGTTGGAGAGCGCGGCGGTGGGCGATCTATATTGATAAACTATCTTTTTTTGGGAGACTCTTCTTCGTCCCGGTCCAGCAACGCCAGCACGGCATCATGGTTTGGGCTGTTTTCGAGGGTTTTCAGAAACTCCGGCGCTCGCTCAGCATATCTTCGCAAGTTGATTTCCGTGTCAAGGTCAGTCCCCTTCATTTCCGACGTCTTGATGGTCTCTTGCACGGTCCTAAAGGCAGTCTGGCAGAAATCCTCTTTGGGTTGGCGCTTGGGTGGATTGCGTTTTGCGGTCGGTTTCGCGGGCTTCTTTTTCATAACCTGAGTGTGGCACGCCTCTGGCCTCAGAGCAAGAGTCTCAGATTTCAAACTGTACCACTACCGCTTTGTCACATCGATTGACAGCCCCCCCTGACCGGAGTAAACTTGCCATGAAATCTCAGGGGCTTTGCCACCGGCACATTCACGGGGACCCGTCAGGCCATTCGAGCAGGGAGAAGTGCTCCCTCTGCATCCCCCAATCAAAACGCAGGAGTTTTCAAGATGAAGGAGATCATGATGAAGCACAAGCTCAGGGTGATGGTGGGCCTCGCCCTCATCGCCCTCGTAGGTTCCAGTGTTTTTTGCAGCCAGTCCAATTCCCACACAGGGGGGGGCGTTTCCTTTTCCGGCACTCAAAATGAGACGGTGGTGGACCCGGCGTATGGGATGACGGCGTTCACGATTCCGATACCTTCGGGGTGGAAATTTGCGGGCCTGATTTTGCGCCCGGGAGGCTGCCACCCGCCCCCCTTTCCCGCCGCCGGCCTTTCCTACACGGCGATGAGTCCGGACGGTAGGGAAGCCATGATTACACTGCCCGGCGTGTCGTGGACGTGGTCAAGCAACGGGACCAATATCATGGGGCCGAAATGCCCCTCCACCATCGACATTAATACGGCGGCCGGCCTGCTGCTGAACATTGCCGTGCCCAATCTGCACCCCGATGCCAAGAAGGTGACCCTGGTCCCGCTGTCGCAAAGTGACCGGGATGCGCTTGCGGCGCAGAACCAGAAGTTGGCAGCGGGCCTCCAAGGGTACGGGCTCAAGGGGAGTAAGCAGTTTGTGGATGGGGCGCGGGTCCGAATCGAATATGAGCGCAGCGGGCAGCAGATGGAGGAGATTGAGTTCACATTGATCGACTGCCTGGAGTCGCCGGTGATGGGAATGCCCATGGGCAACGGCCGGTGGAGCAAAGGGTACACGAAACGCACCTGCAGCTCCCGCGGCACGATAATCAAGCGGGCGCCCAAGGGACAACTGGATGCGCTGATAGCGCAGGCGAAACCCCTGCAGGTCAACCCGGAGTGGGACCAGCGCGTGATCCGCGATATGCAATCCAGTTTCCAGCAGATGCAGGCGGCCAGCAACCGGGAATTTCAGCAGAACCTGGCGAACTTCAAGGCGCAGGGCGACGCGCGCCTGGCGGCGGGCCGGGCCTTCCAACAAAACTTACGGGAAAGCACCGATCACGCAATGGCCCAAGACCGCGAACGGCAGAATGCCATGCACGAGTCGGCCCAGAAGATGGAGCTTTACTCTCTTGACCAGCAGCAATTCCGGGATCCCAACACCGGCCAGATCGTTCAGGCCAGCAACCAGTACAACCACCAGTGGATGTCTTCGGATGGCAGCACGCTGATCCAAACTAATGACCACACCCTGGACCCCAACGGGGTGGTCTACCCGGTCAGCCAGAGCTGGACGGAACTGGTTCCCAAATAACCAGCGGGGGGCGGGCGCTGACTGCAAGGTCAGCGCCCCATCGGGGTGCCATGGCCATCGTGGCCATGCCCATTGTACGTATCTGCCCCGACCTCGAGGTCAGCGCTACGGCATTACGCCCGGCGTCGAAATTCCCGCCAAAAAAATAATTGCGTCTAGCAAAGATAATGACGAGTTTTGCGGTATCATCTGGACTCGTCCATTCCCCAGACCGAAGCCATTCATCTGGTCATTGAACATCTGCTGATGTATTTGCTGAGGGAGGATTTGGCCGCCCATGCCGCCGCACAACCTTGAGGTACTGACCATTGGCACGGCGGCTTATGACTTCAGCCTGTTCATCGAGGAGTTTCCCGGGGAGAACAGCAAGGCGGAAGTCGAAGATTTGCTCGAAGGCGGGGGCGGCCCGGCCTCGAACGCTGCCTATCTGCTTTCGCTCTGGGGGGCGCGATGCGGCTTCGCCGGACTGCTGGGCCGTGACTACTATGGCGAGCGGATTCGCGCCGAGCTCGCAAGTCAAGGCACCGACCTTTCCCTCACCGAGACGCGCGCCGGCCATCCCACCCCGGTTTCCTTTATCCTGGTGAACTCGCGCACGGGCAGCCGCACCATCGTGAACCGCAAGGCCCCGCAAGGCGCGCTGGAATTGCGGCCGGCGCAGCTTGCGGCCTTGTCGCCCCGCGTGCTCCTGTTTGACGGCCATGAACTCGAGGCCTGCCGCGCTGCCGGCGAGGCGCTTCCCCATGCGGCATCGATTCTTGATGCGGGTTCACTTCGCCCCGGCACCCAGGAGTTGGCCCGCCGGGTTAACTATCTGGTGTCGTCGGAGCGCTTCGCTCTCCAGGCCACCGGCATGAACGAGCTGGCCAACCCCCGCCAATGGGAAGATTGCCTGGGGCGGTTGCGGGCGGGGGCGCGGCCGGGCGCAGCGATTGTCGTCACCCTGGGAGAACGCGGGCTGATCTACCTTGCCGAGGACGCCTGCCGCCACATGCCGGCGTATCCCGCGCGCCCGGTTGACACCACGGGCGCGGGCGATGTCTTTCACGGCGCCTTTGCCTTTGCCGTTCTCCGCGGCTTTCCTTTGGAGTTAACTTTGCAGATCGCCTCGCTGGCGGCGGCGCTGTCCGTCCAGAAGCGCGGAGGACGCCATTCCATTCCCTCGCTCGACGCCGTGCGCAAGGAATTCAATCGTGTTGAACGGAGAGATCTTCCAGGCTGCTGACCTTTGCGTCGTGGGGAAGATCCATCGCGACGTCCGGCTCGCGCCGCTCGAGGCGACGTGCTCAGCATTTGCCTGATACTGCTCGACCACCGGAAAGACATCCCCGTAACCGACAAACTGCTTCTTGCCAACCGCATCGTCTCCGAATTCATCGAGGGCAGACGGAAGCTGATCCCGGCGCTTTAGCGCAGATGCGGCGATGTGCCATGGCCATCCTGGCCATGCCCCTTCACGGGCGGGACGCCCGTGCCACGCTTCCGCGCCGTAGCGGCGGCTTGACGCCGCCATGGCGAGGTGAACTCGCCGCTACGGCCGCCAAGGCTTCCGGGATCAAGCGCCTTTGGGTCCTGCGGCGCGGCTCGTGTTAGCTTGTCCAGGAAATTTCGTGTGTGATTTTGTTCCGCGAAATTGTCTATACAAGCTACCTGACGTTTTGTCATGAGTCATAACGCATCCTACATACCCCACTTTATACTTGACAAAACGCAAATCTATTGTAGACTAGTTGTTGGGGCCAGCACCCGCTGGCCGTCCGGTACGGCCGCCCGCCTATACAAGGGGCTGGCGCATTCCATTTTTAAGGCAGGTGTCAGGTATCAGGTGTCAATTGCCGGTAAAGAGCGAAAATCGAAAATCGAAAATCGAAAATCGATGGCAAGGTTGCGAGTTCCGAATTTCGATTTTCGATTTTCGATTTTCGAGTTTCGGATCGGTCACCTGATACCTGACACCTGCCCTCAGGAGATTGACATGGCTTTAACACCCAAACGGAAAATGACCGAGAAGAATTTGGCCGCGCATCGGCGAAACGGCCGCAAATCGCGGGGGGCGGTGACGCCGGAAGGCAAGCGGCGCGTCGCCCGCGCCAATTTGCGCCACGGTTTCTATGCGCACCAGGCCCCCGAGGTTTTGACCGCCCTGGGGGAAGACCCGGCGGAGTACGATCGCCTGGTCAAATCGCTGGAAGATAATCTGGCCGAGGGCATGGAAAGGGAGTTGGTGCGGCGCATTATCCGCACCTTCTGGATAATGCAGCGCGCCGAACGCATGCAGGACGGCTTGGCGCGGAAGCGCGTGCAGAGCGGGTTGCTGGTGGAAGACGTGATGCTGGCCCCCCGGCTCGTGAAAAATGAGGAGATTTACGAGCGCCTGTGCGGCCTGGGCCGGGTGCTGAACGGTCCCCATCCCTTCCCCTCGGCCGCGGAGATTCACGCTTTTGAGAACGGCTTCGGAGCCGACCCGCCGGCCGAAATCCAAAAGCTCTTCCCTCTCCTGCGCACTTACGGCGGACTGGTGGCCAAGGCGGCGGGAGAGGCGAGCGATAACGGCGGTCAAGAGGCCACGCCTTCCTCCGACCCCCGGCAGGAAGCGGCGCTCAAGGAACTGACGGCGGCCCTCAAAGAGCTGACGGCGGTGCTCGAAAAGGCGGCGATCCCTTACGCGCAGGCCCGCGAGCGCCTGTGGACGGAAAGCGACAGCATCCACACGCCCGAAAATATCGCCGCGCTGATGGCTCCGAAAGATGACAAGTCGCTGCTCATGCAACGCATGGAAGACTCCAACCTGCGCCGGCTGTGGCGGCTCACCAACATGCTGGTGAAAGTCCGGAACGGAGCGTTGACATAAAAAGATGTTAAAAATGAAGAGTGCTCTGGATGAGTTATTGAAAACAAAGGGGCAAAAAAAGTGGTCTGGATGAATTATTGAAAACAAAGAAGTTAATCTTTTTTCGCGATGAGTTGATGAAAATAAAGGAGATAGAGGACAATCGGGTCATCGGTTCATCGGATCATCGGGCCATTGAAAAGCTGTCCGTGGTCCGTGGTCAGTTGTCCGTTGCAAAGGGCGCGCCGAAATCGAACGCCTGAACCCCTGACGACGGAATACACCCGTTCTTCAATGATCCGATGACCCGATGATCCGATCCCCGAATCCCGAGTCCCGAGTGTTTTGCTTTTCCCTGCCGGGACGCCTTAGAATGTGTGCGGCGAAAAGCCGAGCGCGGCATCACCGGCGCCATCAGCATCATGTACCGCGAGTCCAAATCTTCCGGGGAGTTTTGATTGGGGAGCCATCCATGGGGCAAGAGGGTTTTTCGATTTTCATTCTGGGCGCGGGCAAGGCGACGCGCTTCAAGTCGGAGTATCCGAAGTTGCTGCACCCGCTGGCGGGCCGTTTGATGGGTGAATACATTTTGCGCGCGGCCACGGCGGCGGGGGCCGAGGGCCTGTACATGATTATTGGCCACCAATCGGAAGCGATGCGCAAGGCTTTTGCGCGGCCCGGCCTCGAATTCATCGAGCAGAAGGAGCAACTGGGCACCGGCCACGCGCTGATGGTGTCGCGCCCGGAACTGGAGCGTTGTTCGAGCGGCGTGGTGGTGGCGCTGGTGGGTGATGCTCCCCTGCTGCAAGCGAAAACATTACGCGCCCTGGTGGCCACGCACCTCCGGGAGCGCGCCGCATGCACTATCCTGACCATGCTCGTGGAGGATCCCAGCGGGTACGGACGCATCGTGCGCGGGGTGGGCAAACGCGTGCGCGCCATCGTGGAAGAGAAAATGGCGAGCGCGGCGCAGAGGAAGATTCGCGAGGTCAATACGGGCATCCTCTGTTTTTCGCGCCCCCTCCTGCTCGCGCACCTGGGGGAGCTTTCCCGCGACAACGCGCAAAAGGAATACCTGCTCACCGACCTGGTGGGGATTTTCAATCGCCGCCGTCTTAAGGTCGCGGCGTTTCAGGCGCCTCCCGGCGAAGCGGTGGGCATCAACGATCGCGCGCAACTGGCCGCGGTGGGAAAAACCCTATACCGGTGTCGAGCGAAAAAATGGATGGGGGAGGGCGTGACGCTCACCGACCCGGAGACGACTTACATCGATGAGGACGTGGTCATCGGCCCTGACACGGTGATTGAGCCGGGCGTCAGCTTGCGCGGCCAGACCCGCCTGGGAAGCGGTTGCCGCGTGGAACCCTACGCGACCATCACCAATTCGGCTCTCGCCGACGGCGTCACGGTGCTGCAATCCTGCGTCATCGTCAATTGTGAAATTGGCGCCGGCGCGACGCTCGGCCCCTTTGCCCATCTGCGCATGAGCGCGGTGGTGGAGCCCGGGGCGCGCATCGGCAACTTCGTGGAGGTCAAGAAATCGACGATCGGCCGGGGCGCCAAGGCCCTGCACCTCACCTATCTGGGGGACGCCACGGTGGGAGCGCGCGCCAACATCGGGGCCGGCACCATCACCTGCAACTATGACGGCGAAAAGAAGAACCCCACCACGGTTGAGGAGGACGTGTTCATCGGCAGCGGCAATATGCTGGTGGCGCCGGTGCGCATCGGCAAGGGATCGTACACCGCGGCAGGCTCGACGATTACCGAGGACGTGCCGCCTGACTCGCTCGCCATCGGGCGCGGCCATCAGGTGATTAAAGAAGGATGGGCGCGCGAGCGGAGGAAGCAGAAGGCCCTCGACAAGAAGTAGGCGGTCGTGCCCATGCCGGCCTGGAAACGGTGCCCGGCCATCATGGCGGCCGCACTTTTTACTTGTGCCGAGTAAGAAATACTAACCACACAACCGTTAATTTTGCCATCGTGCGAAATAACTACTTTAAAATCAACAAATTAGTCTGAGCCCCGGTTGGCACGAATCGTGCACCCTCCCTGCCAGGAAGCGAACGGTCCGTCGAGCAATTTGCTTCCGGAAGCAATTCTGCAAATCGAAAAGGGAGGCTAACATGGCGATCGATGAAACGCCCATGCATAAGGAGATTACGATCGAGCCGACTCACGGTTCGGGAGGCAGTGTCAAGTTTGTGGTCATCTTTCTGGTCCTCGCGGCCCTGGCCGTGGGGGAGATGTTCACGATCAGCCGGATGAACACCGTGCGCGACCAACTCACCACCCAGCAGAACCAGTTGCGGGATGACTTGACCGGGCAATTGCGGGATCAGGTTTCGCGCCGCCTGACGGCCATCGAGCAGGAGAATTCCCAACAACTGGAAGCCGTCAAGACGGAACTTGACGATGCGGCCAAGCGGGTAGGCGCGCAGGGAGGAGAATTGAAGCGGGCGCGCACCATGGTAACCCAACTTCAGAATCAACAGCAGACCCAGTCCGAGCAACTGAAACAGGAACTGGACGCCAAGGCGGACGCGCAGCAGGTCGGCGCGCTCACGGAGGATGTCAACTCGACGAAAACCGATCTCAACACCACCAAGACGAACGTCAGCACCCTGGCGTCAGACCTGGGCATGGCGCGCACGGAAATGGGCACCCTGATCGCGCGCAACCACGACGACATCGAATACCTGCGCAAGATGGGTGATCGCGAATACTTCGAGTTCACTTTGACCAGGGACCAACCCGCCAAGGTGGCGGGTCTGACCGTGACCCTGAAGAAAACCAACATCAAGCGCTATCGGTGCAATCTGGCGACGCTGGTGGACGATATGCAAGTGGAGAGGAAAGATTGCCTCGTCAACGCGCCGGTTTATTTTTACGTGAACGGCTCAAAAAAACCTTACGAACTGGTTGTGAATCGTGTAGAATCAAATCAGGTGAAGGGGTACATCAGCACCCCGAAGGGTGTCACCGTGGTCGCTTCGCGCTCGGAGGGAGCGCATTAGCATCAACCGCGGGGATGCTCAATCACCGTGAGTGGGCGTCCCCGCTCACCCGTCAAAATCTCAGCACCAATGCAAGCTGGACAAAGCGCCAGGGTCCGGCCATGACATGACCTTTAAGGAGGCACACCATGGTCAAGCGCGCTTTGCTGGCCGTTTTGTTTATCACCGTAGGATTCTCACTAGCCCATGCCGATACCCTGGCGGAGGCGGACTCTGTTCCCGCCGGCACCCTGTTGCATTGCCGCACCAACCAGACCCTTACCACCCGGCTGAATGTTCAGGGAGAGGCTTTCACCATCAACGTCGCCGAGCCCGTCGCCATGAACGGACACGTGGTGGTTCCGGTGGGCTCAACCCTCAGCGGGCGCATCACGTTGATGACGCGTCCCGGCCGCATCAAGGGGGTTGGCGAAATGCGGCTGACGGTGGAGCAAATCACCCTTCCCGATGGCCGCAGCTTTCCCCTGGGCGCGACCTTGATGACCGCTTACGGCCCTGCCAAGATGAAGGTGGCGGGGAGCGAAGGGCTTCTCAAGGGGCCGAATTCTCATAAGGCTGATCTGGAAGAGATTGGCGCCGGAACGACCGGTGGCGCGCTGCTGGGACTGATCTGCGGGCACCCGGTCATCGGCGCCACGGTGGGATTTACAGCCACGACTATTGATCGGATGCGCCGCCGGGGGAAGGATTTGACGATTCCCGTGGGAACGCAGCTCAACTATCAATTGTCCCGGGAGTTGACCCTCGGCAGCGGCGCCCCGCAGACCACCGCGGCCAATCAGATTCACACCGCCGCCGAGTGAACCTCGACTTGGTTGGGGAGGGCTTGCCCTCCCCTCATGACCGCGCCGACCATCTGATTGCAGGGGAGCGGCTTGCCTTCCCCTACCGGCCCCAACGGCCATCGCCCGGAGTGCAGCAATCCCTGCCCCCGGGGTTTCTGCATTCCATGATCCTCTGCCCAACCCGCGATCAACCACATTCTCGCCTTCGATACACAAGCCGGTCAATGCCTAATGCATCAAGGTATAGCGGCTTGTTATCGTTACGATAGGACACCATGTTGTCATGCTGATCAAGAGCGACGGGGAAGGTTGCATGAAGCCATTGGTTGCCGGTGTCGGACCAGCAATGACGGGCGATCGCCACCGGCACGTCAGGCAAATGCAAGGTAACATTCCATCGAGTATCACGAGTCACATCGATGCCTTGCAAAGTGTTGCTGACTTCAAATCGCCTTACGCCCATTTCATGTAAGAATGAGAGGACTTCCGGTGTCGCATGGGAGCAACCGCGCAAGTGGGTCATGAGGGCATCTGTAGGCTGGCGGTATCGCAACTCAACCCTTGTCCCATCGGCATGAAGAACCCAGCGCTGGTGGGCAAGTTGTCTTTCGGGCAAATCAAAAGCCGCCAAGCGTGGATCCGTTGCCTGGCCGACCAACAAGCGTCCCAAGATGGGCTCCGCAATGCGAGATTCTGAAAGCCATTGCAAGAGACCCCAGTCGTTGCAGACGACTTCGCAACCGCTCAACGATTCGGATATCGCCTCGATCATTCCGCCGATGCGGAGCAAATCGTTTTCAGTGAGAAAAGGAGTCACCAGGGTGATCTGCATGCCGGAATCACGCAGGCGATGCACGGCGCTGATCATCTCCGGCAAAGGAGGAATGCGGCCAATACAGGCCTCGTCTCCAAGATAAATCCGTTGAGCGTCGCGGGGAACACTTTCTGTAGGCGAGTCGGGCCAGTATGCTATCTGCAAGGGTCACTCCTCTGCTGAAGGGGCGCATAATAGCAGGAGGCACTGCCGCAACCCTGACCAAAGGTGTCTCGATAAAGTTCGCGCATTCTCTCGAGACTTGCCCCATTCAAGGCAAGTTCACCGGCGTTGCGCAGGTAAGATACAGCACGCAGCTTAAGTTCGGTCGGCAGTCCACGCCCACCGATCTTCAAGAACCGCACGCCAACGCCGTGCAGGTCAAGCAGACTACAGGCGGCGCACGCTGGACGGTTCACGTCATCACGAATGGGTTGTAAAATGGGTTTGCCGCGCTCATCCGCAAACGATACTTGGCATCCGTGTCCAGCATAGCAAAGGTCGTGAGCGTAGGCGGTCGGCGTCCCGTTTCCGCCCTTGCGCTCATAGGCGAAGACGGATGCCCTATCATCAGGGTACATCGTGCCGTGATAGAACCCGCAAAGACCGTCAATAAACCGACACTTATCGTTGAGTCCCATCGCCTCATATTCGATATCGGGTTGGCTTGAGGTCACGGCCGCCATTTCCGCAATGGTCAGATCCCTCGGAAAAACCACGCGACGACCGCCCAAGCGACGGAAGAAGGCAACGGCCTGGCTATTGGTGACATTGGCAAGAATGGAAATATGGCGAAAGAGTTTCGACCCTCGCTCCTGCAGCCCCAGGAGCACGGCCAGACTGGATACGAGAACCGCAGTGCCTCCCGCCTGCTCCCACGCCAGCGCCAGATCAAGCACCTCCGGGATCTGCTCCGTTGTATAGCGGACATTCAACGCCAACGACGCGCCCATGCCCAAACTCTTTGCCAGCCTGGCAACTTCCTGTAATTGCTCAAGGCTTGACAGGTTCGCGACATTCCCCTGGCGACGCGAGAGGCAGTCCCAATCGCCGTATCGCTCCGACCACTTTGCGGGAAGGACCCCGCAGTAGATTTCACTAGCGCCACTTTTGGCAAGGGCGGCGACTTCGTCAGGGTGGTTGGCCGGGGCGACGATCTGAAACGGCTCACCGATTCGTTTCACCGTGCCTGCGTTGGCCGTAGTCGGGCTCACAAGCCGCCCTCCTTGTCGATGGCGTCGCGCAATTGTCCGGGGTGGGAAACCAGCCCCGCCTTTTGAAGCCGCTCACAGGCAAAGAGGGCTATTTCACGGCTGCGGGAATGAGCACGGGCTAGCCAGTCAGGCCCCACCGCATCAAGGGCAACCCCGGCGATTAATCTGTTCAGGACTTCACCAGCCCATGCGTCCATATCTTGCAAGGCGCCATGTATGACTCCCAGCTTTGGCGCGACGGCATGGCCTGCTTTGCTTTGCGAAGCAAAACCTGGAAGCTGGCAAGCGGCGTGAATCCAACAGGGCCGCAAAGGTGCAACGGATTGGCAAAGAAAGTCGAAAACGGCCCGAACTTTGGGGTCCTGGAGCGGTGGTGTAAACGGTCCGGCAGCGTTCACGGGTATCTGGCCGTCCTGTCCATACTGCTCGTGGAGGTGCGACCCGGGCAACAAGTGTAAGCGGCTGGTGGCGGTGCGGTAGTTGAGCATTTTGTGCCGGGCGAGTTTAAGCGCGAATCGCCGCACGGCATCAAGGGTTGCGCCGGGATGAAACAAGATTGCCCCCGTTGCAACTTCCACGCCATGCTCCGTGAGCTGGCTGATGGTGCGCCAGACACTGTCAGTGGCCGGCGAGCGGCGCCAGGCGCGCAGGGTGGTCGGGTCATCACTCTCCACCCCCAGGAATGCATAGGCGAGCCCGGCTCGGGCCAGCGCATCAATGGCCTTCGGGGTCAGTGTGTCAGGGCGCAGTTGTGTTCCGAAACCGATCCGCAGATTTCGCTTGCCGATGGCATCGGCAAAAGCAATCGCCCGTTGCTCGGCATGTTGCGCCGGCCCCAGAAAATCGTCATCCACAAAGTTGAAAGCGACAACCCCGTATTTTCGATTCAGTTCCGCAAGTTCCCAGGCAATGTTGTCCGGCGAACGGCCTCGCCACAGTTGTCCGGCGGGCCGCGGCATACTGGGCATGCAGCAATATGCGCAACAACCGGTGCAACCGCGTGAACCCTGGACATTCAGCACGCCGCATCGGCCCGCAACCTCCTCTGCAAAGTCTCTGGCTGGCCACGGGAGGCAGTCCAGGCTCTCTATCCACTCACCCGTTGGCGAGGCCTTAAACCCTTCACCATCGCGCCGGATCAGTGACGGCACACTCTCCAGGGGTGCGCATTTCTCCAGGGCTTCCAGCAGCCTCAACAACGGTCTTTCACCTTCGTACCTTATGAGCAATGTTCCCGCCGGCACCAGCGAAGCAACACGTTCCGGCTCTGTTGAGACGAAACTGCCGCCGACGACAAGGACAACGGGGGTGACCGACAGGTCCAGTAGGCGGGTAATAAGACCATTGGCGGACTCTATATCCGCATCACTCATCAAGGAGAATCCTACAGCTTGCGGGCGGAAAGCCGCGATAGACCGCGCCATATCTTCCTCAGCCAGTGCCCGCACCATCGCGTCTTTCAGCAGAACATCATGGCCGGCTGCGCGCAGGACAGCCGCTAAGAATTCAATTCCCAGCGGCTCTTGGATTTCAGGGTCGTAGGTTGGACAACGCGATAAAGGACGAATGAGTGCTACCCGCATGTATCACTTGGTAAGCTCGCCGCTAAACCGTTCCTGATCATCAACGCGGAACACCTCAAGTGCAATTTTGCCTGGTTTTGATGTTAGCGTGTAAACAAATTCCCAGTCAGAGCTACCACCCTTCTCGCGGAAGGAAAGAACCCCATTCTCGATTTTCTCATCCCAGACTCTCCAACCCTCCTCCGTCACCTTAGGTTTTCCATCTACTTCTGCGATGGTGAGTATATCGGTAACGTCACCCCATTTAGCAGTCCATGTACCGAGAAAAGGATCAATGCCGTTATTGGGCACCGGAGTCTGGCTGCCAGGGCTTGCCTGCTGTACCGATGAAGGATCAGTGTGGTTATGGGCAACTGAAGTCTGGCTGCCAAGGCTTGCTTGATGAATCGATGGAGGTTTAGTGTCGTTCTGGGCAACCAAAGCCTGGCTGCCAAGACCGGATTGGTGAATCCATAGCCGGCGTTTCACATTGCCCACCGGCCAGTAGAAGGCGTACCAATCCCCCACTCTCTCAGAAATCACCAACTGACTACCCTTCGGTATTTTGGCTACAACAGCCTTCCCGGAATATGCCTCGGCGTTGGCAAGCACCACCGGTTTGCTGACAATCCTGGGAATGCCGGGAGATGGATGGCTGCGGGGCAACGCCTTCAGTTGATCTGCGGTGATGCTATGGTCGGCCTCCATGGAGTTGATCGTCTGCACGATTTTGGCGAGCGGGTAATCAACAACCTCCCCCAGGGTCTTCGACAGATCGGCACTGGCCGGCCCGGACCTTCCGCGTGAGTTATCGAACCAGGCCAGGTTGTAGAGTGCCATGGGATTCTGGGGTTGTGCGGTGGCAAGGGCGGCAGCAATATTGTAGGCGGCAGCATCCTGCCCAAGCCGTTCCAGGCACACCGAGAAATTGATGGAGCCACCTGCGTACTGAGGGTTGTTCCTGGTCAACGCGGAAAGCAGGAACAGCGCGAGAAGATCATTGTTACGGTGCATTTCGGCCAGGGCCAGGTTATTCCATGCATCCCAGAAGGCGGGGTACTCTTTAAGCGCAAGACGATAGGAGTCAACCGCCTTGTCGAACCTTCCCGCTTGGTAATAGCCGTTGCCCTGCTCAAACGGCTGCTTTGCCGCCGCAATTTGAGCAGCGGTCCGGCGCGTGACGTAGAAATTCAGGGCGACGATGGCTATACCGGCCAGCAAAATGATTCCCGCCACCGGGCGTCGGCGACGAGCGAACTGGATCCCAAAGACGATGATGGCCACAAAGGCGGAAATTATGGCGATAATCCCGGTGAAAGCGCCCGGCAAAAACTTCAAGCCTCGCAGCGGTACAGCGGCAAGGGCCATCTTCTGGCCAGTATCCCGGACCGCTTCCATCATTTGACCAGACATTGTCACCCCGCGCAGATGGTCCAGTTGCACCCACAACTGCGGTGATCCCAGATCGCCGCCGGGGAGAGACAATTGCAGATCGGCTAGAACGGCCCTGGCCGCCGGGTCATCCAAAATCGTCTGACCGGGACGTGCAAACATGGCCTCGGCATCAGGAAATGCCTTTGGATCTCTTCCCGCAACTCCGTACTGCGAGGTATCCTGCTTCTCCTGTTTTTTCGTCTTCGCCGCTTTCACCCGGTTCGCCGGCACAATGATCAGGACCAGCATGGCAAGCAAACAGGACACGGCGCGCCAGTGGCTTCGTTGCATAAAGGGTGCCATGGTTATCTCCTCGTATGCTCAGTGCACGGGAACACAAGTGCATACCTGGTTGCAACTGCAATACCCCCCACCCCCGCCACTGTTTTGCGATGTGTAGCCCACACAGGAGCATGACGTGTACCCCACGCAGGAGCATACTGACTCACAGCTACACACGGATTGGCATGAGCAGACGGTGTTGCATGAACAAACTTTGTTACAGCCACAGTAGGTCCCCGCTACCGCATTACCGGTACACCCCGTGGTCTGGCCGGTGGACTGCTGATCCTGCGTATTCGCGTAGTAGGTCTCAAGGCTCGGCCGGCCGAACTTCCTGCCATCGGCCACGAAAAACACCTTCGGGTCCGGGACATCGCCGTCCGGGGCATTACGGGGCACTCGATCGTTCGGCTTATCTGCCATTGGCGGGCTCCTTTCCAGGGGCTGAATTCGCCGTCGCTGCTCCTCCGCCGGCGACCTCGGCCAGTTGGATGCGGGTAATTTCGCGGTTCAAATTGCAGCGTGGGCTGCCGACGTGGTCATCCGGATGCAGTCCCGGCAAGGCTTTGGCAAGGCAGTCGCCGGCGCAATGCCATTTGCAGAAACAATCCTGGCAATGGCCGAGGTTCTCCACCCGCAGGCGCCGCAGTCTGGCCACGCGATCATGATCGATCGCGAACGCCTTCCGCTCCGGTTCATAATGGCCGTAGTGATAGAGCTCGGCTCGCGCATCAGCGGGATCGGTAACCTCAAAGCAGGAGGTGATAATGCCGTCCGGGGTCACGGAAAAGCCCTCGCCGGGGGCCGCGCAGAACTTGTTGGTCAGCGCATCAAGTCGGGCTCCTGAGTAAAATAGCGAGAAACCCAATTGCCGGGCCAGTTTGTACGCCTCGGCAAAATACGCAATGAAATCCTTTTCTGCGGGGGGACTTTCGCCGCTCATCCTGCATCGCCCGCACAGCCAGACCGGCTCCACGTGCAACTGATCGAGTTGTGGACATTGTTCGTGGATGAAACCCACGATCTCGCTCAGGCGATGGCCTTCCTGGGCGGTCAGAGTGACACGAATTCCGAACGGAAACCTGGCTTCCCGGAAATATTTAAGGGTTCGCATCACCTGGGCGAAGGAGCGTTTTCCGTTGGCCAGCGGACGCTGGCGATCCTGGATGCTGGCCGGGCCATCAAAGGAGATATTCACTCCCGTGAAGTGGCTGACCACAAATTTCCGTTGCGCCGCCGACAGCACCCCGTTCGTGGCGCAGTGTATCTTCACCTCCAGGCCAAAGTCTCTGGCGCGCTGCTGCGCGTAGAGTGTAGCCTGCTGAACCAGTTGCCAATTAACCGTAGGTTCGCCACCCCCATGAAAGCCCACAATAAAGTCTTTACGTCCAACGGCGCGCGCATTCTCGATCACAAAATCGATGGCGGATTGAGCGATCTCCCACGGCATGTCAACCTGCCGCGTTCCCGCATTGGCGTAGCAATAGATGCAACGCAGGTTACAGCGCGTGGTGGGGAAAAGCGTGACCTCATGGGGTCGGAAAATGTAGTTATCGGGGGTGATGGGGGGGCGGGGGATGGGTTCCGAAAACAGCCCCGCTGCCCGCAGTTGATCAATGATTTGGGCATCATCAGCGTTAAGGATCGAGTTGCCGCTATCTAAGTACCTTGAAACGCTGCCGACCGCAGCACGATTCATCGACACCACAACTCTGCGCAATGGGGCATAAAGATAGTAGGAATCCGTCCCCATGGGGACAACGAATAAATCCTCCTGCATTTCTCCAATGTTCCGGGTCATGCGGTAATCTCTTCCGCGTAAAGGTTGACAAAGAAGGGGTCAGCCAGGAGTGCCGCCTGGGCCAGGAGCGCCAGGAATGACGCCACAGAGGCTTCCGTGTGCTCCCGCTGGGCAGGGTTAAGACCCTTCTGGAGCTTTTCTGCGAGCGCGCGAACGGTTTGCCGGCCATTCATGTCCATGACGACCTTCAGGCCAGATTCATTCACGTGACAAACCACGTGCTGCACCCCCTGGTCATCCCGCCGCATCAATTCCCCACCCCCCTGGGTTTTTCGAAAGGCGATATCCTTTGCCAATCTCGGGCAGAAATCAATATTCGGTTGATCCTTCGAAAAAGCCGGGTGCGTCCCACCCGGAATAAGCACCCAACCGGTTATGGCGCCTGTGCCACTCCCCAGCACGTATAGGAACTCCCGACGATTAGTTTTCATCGTTATTTCTCCCCTCCTGCGCAGCTCCAACCTGTAGTGGCTCCATGGGCCGAACAACCATTAAACTGCTCTGCACAAGAAACAGCCTTCTGGTTTGCTGCTGTATAAGGCGCGTGGTTTCCTGCCGAAGGCGGGGTTCCCCGTGCATCCAATTTGTTGCTGCCTGTCCAGCGGATGATCACGCAAGCTGCCCCCTGGGAATTCTTGGGCTGGCGGTCAGTATGGCTCGCTTATACTCCCCTTTAAGCTGCGTGGCCAATATCTCGCGCCTCTCTTCAAATTGGTGGTGGTTGACGGGATCGGTGCGGGGCTGGGATTTACGAACTTCCCGGCTCTCCAATTTCGTACCCGGCAACCGGGTAATGTACGACTTTGTTCGGCTTATCCGGATCGTAGAGGATTGTGAGAACTTGGTTTTGAGACAACTGGCCCGGCACGTTGCGTATTAGGAGGTTGCCGGCATCGTCATGGTATTCCAAGGTCGATTTCCAGGTGGTTGCGCCCCTCGAGGTGAAATACTCAACGTGGGTCACCACGGCGTGGGGAGCATGAGTTCTTGCGGCGGGCTCCACTCTTGGCTGATATCCTCGTTCATATCGCCTCCTCGATAGGAGCCTCAACTCTGGCCGGAACTGCTATCGGCGATTACTTCTTAATATTTTTTCCGAGGTTGAAACACGGCCCCACGGAGAAGCGGGTGGTCAGCCGGCCATCCTGTAGGATGTCACTAAAGAGATGGTCGTAAACCAGGTCAGCCTGCACGCGCAGCCCGATGTGCTTGGAGAAGAGAAAGTCGGCGCCGCCCCCGAATCCATAAAAGGCCGTCCAGTCTGTCTTGCTCCCGCTGGGCGCGAGCGCTCCCACGATGATCTTGGAAATGGGATCGGTTGGCTGGGGGGTTGCGACTTCATGGATGGCGCCGATGGAAGGCCGTACGAAGAGGGTAACTTTCTTGAAATGCCGATATGAAAGTTGCGGCCCGGCCGCGAAGGTTTGGGTCACGGAATTCGAGGGTATGGCCACCGTGTATCCGGCCGGGAGCTGCCCGGCTGCCGCCAGTTCTTCCAATAGACCACCCAATTGCTGCTGCCAGGCGGGCGTCAGCAGGTTGGGAGTCAGGGTCAAACCGCCACTCGAGACACTGTAGTCGAAGCCCAGCGAATACCAGGTCTTCGGCCTCACACCAAACTGAAAATGAAAGCCGTTCTCAAAAAGGCTCACCCGCGGGCTATCGAGAAAGGTGTATCCCGCGAACAGGTCGTAGCGTGAAACGTAATTCTGCTGACCAAAAGTTGGAACGGCGCCAAGCAGCGCGGCAAAAGTGACGAGGAGGAGCGTTTTGACCACCCGAGGGGCGCCGGGGTATTCGACCTTCATGGAATATGACATATCTTCTCCTATAGAAATTTTCTTCATATTACCGAATACTTTTCAGGACCAGTGGGGAGAACGGACATTGCCTGTTTTACCTGTTGAGCATCCTTGTTTTGTTCCTTGCTTGCAGGGCGTGAGCTCACACCACTCAAAAGAAGAGAGGTGTGCAGCGAGCGCAAGCATGGGTGTGAAGCGTTGGGGATACAGTCTGACACTGGCATGACATTCACGGGGAGGGCTCGCGCCTCCGGAAGGCACAGCAATCCCCTCCTTGATTTTTGCGCCTCACCTATATCATCAAGTGAGCGCCAACGCATTGACCGAGGTCATTGCCAATCATGACGCCGATCAACTCAACGTCTGGCGCGGACAGGGTGCAAATGTCCACATTTGCTGCTGCACTCATGAGTTTCAGAGCAGCGCACCGTGGTGGGACTGAACGCTCCCGTGCGCCCTTCCCAGCACGATATCGGCCAACCGCGGCTATTCTTTACGGGAGGGACCCGTGAAGTAAGAGGGGACAGGTACGAGAGGCGGCGCTGTCGCTGGCTCGTGTGCTATACTCGCCCTTCAAAGTCAAGGAAGTGCAGTTTTGTGTGGGCAGGCTGCCGGCGGTAACTTCGCTTTCCGGGCTAAATCCCCATTCCAATGCTGGCCTTCTCCCAGAAGCGTGCAGGGGCTTCCATAATCTCGACTTATTGTCGGGAGGAGGCGGAGGTTGCTGGTGTTTCCCTTGAAATCCGGGTGGCGCGGAGCAATGCCTCAACGGGCAGGCACACGGCAGGCCCCTGGACCCCGCCTTTTGCCGTGGGTTATCGCATCCGCCCTCCTCGTTTCCGCTCAAACCATTTGGGCTCAACAGGATAACTCCACGGTAAGCGAACCAAAGGAAACCGTGGTGGTCACCGGCGTTTACGAGCCTGTGCCCCTCGGTGAGGTCGATCGGCCCGTCACCCAACTTCCCGTGGCCTCCGACGATCTTGTGGCCAACTCTCTGGAAGACTTTCTGCGGCTCGACCCGTCGGTGGATTTGCAGGAGCGCGGCGTGAATGGCACACAGGCGGACATCGCCATGCGGGGGGGGACCTTTGAGCAAACCTTGATCCTGGTGGACGGCTTCCGCATGAACGACATGCAAACCGGCCACCACGACATGGATTTGCCTTTTCCGGTGGACTCGTTTTCCGATGTGGAGATTTTGCACGGGGCCGGCTCAGCGCTTTACGGCTCCGACGCTGTGGGCGGGACCATCAATTTCATCACTCACCCGCCACCGGTCACCGAACTGAGCGTGCGCGGCGGGATTGGCAACTTTGGCGTCAATCAGGAAAGCGGTACCGGCAGCGTGGTGGACGGCCGCCTGGCTGAACAGCTCATTTTTGCCCGTGATTATTCCTCGGGATTCACCACCGACCGCGATTACCGCGACCTGGCGCTCACTTCGTTGACCGACCTTCTCACCGGATGGGGCAATTCGGAACTGATTGTGGCGCACAACGACCGCCCCTTCGGCGCGAATCAATTCTATGGGCCCTACGATTCCTGGGAGCACACCAACACCTATTTTGTGGGCGCCAAGCAGGATTTGGGAAAATCCACCCAGTTTTCCTTCGCCTATCGCCATCACCGTGACCGTTTTGTGCTTTTCCGCGAAGACCCCCTCTATTATCAGAACCTGCATGCCCTGCAGAGTTTCCAGGCGGCGCTGCGCAGGCGGCAGGGAATCAACCACAACACGCACTTCTATTACGGGGCGGAAGGCTACAACGATAGCATTCACAGCAACAATTTGGGAGACCATTCGCGCGGCCGGGTGGCGGCGTACGCGGCGCTGGACACGCGGGCCTGGAATCGCTTCTCCTTCACGATCGCCGCGCGCGAGGAGGTTTATCGCTCCGTGCAGGGCCAGTTCAGCCCCAGCGTGAGCGCCGGCTATTGGATGAATTCCCACTTCAAGTTTCGCGGCAACGCCAGCCGCGCCTTCCGTGTGCCCACGATGACCGACCTTTACTACCACGACCCCACCAGCGTCGGCAATCCCAACCTGCAGCCCGAGCGCGCCTGGGATTTTGAAGGGGGGATGGAGTGGAATGCAGCGCACCACCTGCACGGCGACCTGACGCTGTTTCAATTGCGCGAGCAGGACGTGATCGATTACATGCGCGACTCTCCCTCGGCCGTCTGGCAGGCCACCAACATCGACCGACTGCATTTCGACGGGCTGGAAGCCTCGCTGGCCGCGCCGCTTTCCCGCTCTCAGGAGATCGACCTTAGTTACACCGCCATGCATGGCTACCACGATCCCTTGGCGCCGGGTGTTGAATCGGAATACGCCTTCTGGTATCCCGCCCAATACGGAGTGTTTTCCTGGAGAGCGCAGTTGCCCCACGGCATCCTGGCCCGCTCGCGCGTGGGGGTTCTTGACCGCTACAAATACAAGACCTACGGCTTGTGGGACATCTATCTGGCTCGCTCCCGGGGACGGGTACATCCCTTCGTCCAGCTTACCAACCTCACCAATACTTCCTACCAGGAGGTCCAAATGGTGGCCATGCCGGGGCGGGCGGTGGTCGCGGGCGTCGAGGTCGCGGTCTTTTCGGGAAAGAAGTGATTCGGGATGGGCGACTGTGTGGCGCAGGACGGGGCGTCAATTGGCGATTCATTAAAATGTGCTCAGAGGGTGCTGGGGGGGCGCCTCGATTATTGACAGAGTACAATCGTGTGCTATACTCAAACTGTTCGGGTCAGAAGGAGGCTCGAACGCCTACCAGGTGGGACTCGGGCTTTTTCAAACCGGAATCGGGTTCGCAGTGTTGATCCCGCCGTCCGCATTTCACCTTCAAATACTGCCTTTGAGGCGCTGTGGAAGCCACAACCTGTAAAAAAGAACTGGTCATTGAAATACCCGCAGACGCCGTGCAACGCGAAATTGCATCGGTTGCCGGGCAATTCGCCAAGCGCGCGCGCATTCCGGGCTTTCGTCCCGGTCACGCTCCAGTTTCGCTGGTCCGCCGGCATTTTCAGGGCGACATTCGCAGTGAAGTAGCCCAAACCCTGATTCCGCGCTTTTTCCAAACCGCGGTAAAAGAACAGAAGTGGGAGATCGTCGGCCAGCCGCAGTTTGAAGACCTGAAATTCGAGGATGAACAACCGCTCACCTGCAAGGCAACCTTCGAGATTTATCCTGACTTTGAGCTGAAGCCCTACAAGGAACTTGAAGTCGAAGAGGAGCAGGCAGCCGTCACCGACGCCGACGTCGACAAAGCCATTGAGGAACTGCGCGAGAGCGCGGCGACCTTTGAGGTGGTGGAAGATCGTCCCGCCACCGACGATGATCATATTACGGTAAGTTACCGGGGCCTGGACGCGTCCTCGCCCACGAGCCCGCCCCCTGAGGCGAAAGAAGCGGTCATCCACGTGGGCGGCAAGCATACCGTGCCGGCGTTTACTGAGAACCTGCGGGGTGTCAGGGTCGGAGAGGTCAAAGAGTTCCCGGTGACCTACGCGGAGGATTATCCCCAGAAAACCCTGGCGGGGAAAATTGTTAGTTACCGTGTGGAGATTCAGGGCATCAAAAGAAAAGCGGTTCCTCCCGCCGATGATGAACTGGCCAAGTCGGTCAGCGAGTTCAAAACGCTGGAGGAGTTGCGCGCCAAGGTTCGACAGGATCTGGAGAAGGGCGCCCAGCGACAGGCAGAGATGGCCGCCAAGCAGAAGCTGGCGGAGAAACTCTTGGAGGGGCACGATTTCCCGGTTCCGGAGGGGTTGGTGGAAGTCCAATTGGACCGCAAGATCGAGCGAACGCTGGGGCAGCTCCTGCAGCAAGGCATCGATCCCCGGCAAACCCAGGTGGATTGGAAGAAAGTCCGGGAGGAGGCCCGGCCCGACGCGGAAAAGGAAGTTCGGGCCGCCCTGCTTCTCACCCGCGTGGCGGATGCCGAGAAGATTGACCTGTCCGATGAGGAACTCGACAATGTCATACGGGAAATGGCGCAGGAGCGCCACATAACTCCGGCGGAATTGAAGACACGCTTGACACGGGATGGGAAGCTGGATACACTGAAATCTACTCGCCGAAATCAAAAAGCGCTGGATTTCGTTTACCGCAACGCAAAAATCATTCGGAAAAATGCGTGATCTTCTGGCCCGGTTGGAGAAAGTCTGTAGAAAAAGAACATGAGTAACCAGCCCAACATGACGTTAGTTCCCATGGTGGTAGAGCAGACCAACCGGGGCGAAAGAGCTTATGACATCTATTCGCGCCTGCTCCGCGACAATATCATTTTCATCGGCACCCCTATTGATGACAACGTCGCCAACGTGGTAACAGCGCAATTGCTGTTTCTGGAAGCCGAGGACCCGGACAAGGACGTTTCTCTTTATATCAATTCGCCGGGTGGCGGAATCACGGCGGGGATGGCCATTTACGATACCATGCAGTTCGTTCGTCCCGATGTGGCCACCATCTGCATCGGACAGGCTGCCAGCATGGCCGCGGTTTTGCTCGCGGCCGGCACGCCCGGCAAGCGTTATGCCCTCCCCAACGCCCGCGTCTTGATTCACCAGCCTTGGATCGGTGGACTCTCGGGGCAGGCGACCGATATTGATATTCATGCCCGCGAAATCCTACGCATTCGTGCCAGCCTGAACGAAATCATGGCAAAGCATACCAATCAACCGATTGAAAAGATTGAGCGCGACGTGGAACGTGATTTCATGATGAGCGCCCAGCAAGCGCATGATTATGGCATCATTGATGAAATCATATTCAAGCATAAGTAGACCACGGAGATGACTTTGAAACGCCCTGGTACCGAGGAATCGCTTCGCTGCTCCTTTTGCCAGAAGCCTCAGGACGCTGTGGCGAAATTGATTTCTTCGCCCGGTGACCAAGAGCGCGCCTACATTTGCGATGAGTGCGTTGCTGTGTGCAACAGCATTCTGGAGGAAGAGCGCGGGGATCGCGCCCCCGCGGTGCAAACCAAGCTGCCGCGCCCCACGGAGATCAAGACCTTCCTCGATCAGTACGTTGTGGGCCAGGATAAAGCCAAAAAGAAGCTGGCGGTGGCCGTCTACAACCACTACAAGCGCAATATCCTGACGCGCATTCGCAGTGACGTGGAGTTGACGAAGTCAAATATCCTCCTGATCGGGCCGACGGGCACGGGCAAGACCCTGCTGGCCCAAACCCTGGCGCGGGTGCTGGAAGTGCCGTTTGCCATCGCCGATGCCACCACCCTGACGGAAGCGGGTTACGTCGGCGAGGATGTTGAAAATATTATTTTGAAGCTCCTGCAAAATGCCGGCGGGGATGTGCAGCGCACCCAGCAGGGGATTATCTACATCGACGAGATTGACAAGATCGCCAAGAAGGATGAAAACCCCTCCATCACCCGTGATGTTTCGGGCGAGGGAGTACAGCAGGCCCTGTTGAAGATCCTGGAAGGCACGGTGGCCAACGTTCCGCCGCAGGGCGGGCGAAAGCATCCCCACCAGGAATGCACGCCGGTGGATACCACCAATATCCTGTTTATCTGCGGCGGGGCTTTTGGCGGGCTGGAGAAGGTTATCGAGCGCCGCTGCGGGAAGAAGACCATGGGTTTTCGCGCCGAAGCGCCCACTGCGCCGGTCCCGGCCGGGCGGCGGGACACGGCCACCCTCGAGCAAGTGCAGCCGACCGACCTGATCCACTATGGGCTGATTCCCGAATTTGTGGGCCGCCTGCCCGTGGTGAGCGTGCTCGGCGACCTGGACCAGCAGGCCCTGATTGAAATTCTGACCCAGCCCAAGAATGCGCTGGTGCGTCAATATCAACGGCTCTTTGATTTTGAGAACGTCAAGCTGCGTTTCACTGAGGGGAGCCTGAGTGTGATTGCTGCCCAGGCGCTGGAAAGAAAAGTAGGAGCGCGCGGACTGCGCATGATCCTGGAAGACCTGATGCTCGACTTGATGTACCACCTTCCCAGTCACCGCAAGGTTCGCGAGTTTTTGGTGACTGACGAGATGGTGAAAACCCACGAAATCAACTTCAGTTCCGCTTTCCTTGAGAAGGCAGGTTAATGGACCCCCATATGTTTTCAGGCCGCGAAAAGAACGAGACTCGGTTGTTGCCCATGATGCCCATACGCGATGTGGTCATCTTTCCGCACATGATGACGCCTTTCGTCGTGGGACGCGAAACCTCCATTCGGGCGCTCGAAGAGGCGCTGGCGGGCGACAAGAAGATTTTTCTGGCGACGCAGCACGACGCTGCCGTTGACGAGCCCAAACCCAACGAGATTTACCAGGTGGGAACCATCGCCAATATCATCCAGAGCTTGAAGCTGCCCGACGGCAATATCAAGGTTCTGGTGGAAGGCGTGGAGCGCGGCAAGATTCTGAAGATTTCGAACGAGGAAGGCCACTTCCGCGTCAACGTGCAAACCAAGCAATTTCGTCCGGTCACCACCCCCAGCCTGGAGCAGTTGGTGCAGCGCGCCACCTCGCTTTTCGAGCAGTACGTCAAACTTTCCCAGAGCCTGAATTACGAGACCATGATTGCGGCGGTAAAAGTGGATGAAATCGGCAAATTCACCGACACCATCGCCGCCAATCTCAACGTCAGTATCGAGGAAAAGCAGGAGTTGCTGGAAATCTTCGATCCCGTGGACCGTTTGACGCGCCTCGCTGACATCCTGGAAATCGAGATCGAAAAGCTCAACGTTGACCGCACCATTCAAGGCCGCGTGAAGCGCCAGATGGAGCGCGCCCAGCGCGAATATTATCTGAACGAGAAGATCAAGGCCATCCAGAAGGAATTGGGCCGCAACGAAAAGAGCGAGATCGACGAGCTGAAGAAGAAGATCGAGTCGGCGGGCATGAGCAAGGATGCACTTGACCACGCCATGACCGAGCTCAAGCGCCTGGAAATGATGCCGCCCATGTCGGCGGAATCCACCGTGTCGCGCAACTATCTGGATTGGCTGCTGGCCGTGCCCTGGAAGAAAAAATCCAAGGAAATCCGCGATATCAGCCGCGCCCAGAAGGTGCTCGAAGAAGACCACTATGGGTTGGAGAAAATCAAGGAGCGCATCCTGGAGTTCCTGGCGGTGCGTCAACTGGTCAAGAATCCGCGCGGGTCGATCCTCTGCTTCGTGGGGCCTCCGGGCGTCGGAAAAACTTCCCTGGGCAGGTCAATTGGCAGGGCGACCGGCAGAAAATTCGTCCGCCTCTCCCTGGGCGGAGTTCGCGACGAGGCGGAAATCCGCGGCCACCGCCGCACTTACATCGGCGCTCTGCCCGGGCAAATCATTCAGATGATGAAAAAGGCGGGCACCGTAAATCCCATTTTCCTTCTCGATGAAGTGGATAAGATGAGTATGGATTTCCGCGGCGATCCCTCCGCGGCGCTGCTGGAGGTCCTTGACCCGGAGCAGAATAACACCTTCATGGATCATTATCTGGATGTCGAGTTTGATCTCTCCAAGGTGTTTTTCATTACCACCGCCAATGTGGTTCATACCATTCCCCAACCGCTCCAGGATCGCATGGAGATCTTGCGGCTGGAAGGTTATACGGAGCCGGAAAAGCTCGAAATCGCCAAGCGCTTTCTGGTGAAGAAGGCGCGTGAGGCGGCTGGCCTGAAACCGGAAAACCTCACCTTTACCGACGAAGCAATTATTCAAATCATCCGCCATTACACGCGCGAGGCGGGAGTTCGCAACCTGGAGCGCGAGATTGCCAACGTCAGCCGCAAAGTGGCCCGCAAGGTTGTTAAAGAAGGCCGCAAATTCCAGGTTGCCGTGGGCGCCGATGAAATCAAGGATTACCTCGGGGTCATAAAGTTCCGCGACACGCGGGCCGAAGAGAAGAATGAGGTGGGTTTGGCAACGGGTTTGGCCTGGACGGAAGTGGGTGGCCAGATTCTGACCATCGAGGCCCAGCTCATGCCGGGGAAAGGCAAGCTGCTGCTGACCGGAAAACTGGGTGATGTCATGCAGGAGTCGGCCCAGGCCGCCATGAGTTACGTCAGATCCCGCGCCGCCTTGCTGGGGTTGGATCCTGATTTTTACCGGCACCTCGACATTCACGTCCACATTCCCGAAGGCGCCATCCCCAAAGACGGGCCCTCGGCGGGAATTACCCTGGCGACGGCGCTGATCAGCGCTCTTACCAAAGTGGCCGTGCGCCGCGACGTGGCTATGACCGGCGAGATCACGCTGCGCGGCAAAGTCCTGCCCATCGGTGGGGTGAAGGAAAAGCTCCTGGCCGCCCACCGCGCCGGCAACCGGACGATTATCCTGCCGCGCGATAACGAGAAGGATCTGGCGGATATCCCGGTCAATATCCAGCAGGAGCTGACGATTCGTTTCGTGGATGTGATGGACGACGTGCTGGAAATTGCGCTGGAAAAGAAGCTGGAATCTCGCCCCCTCCTCGTTACGGGCGAGGTAACCCCGCCCACGATCGAAACCCCATCGCAAGATTTGGGCCGGGAACCCATGACGAACTAGACGATTCAAGGGACCATGGCAGTTGGCTGGAGGATATGGAAACCCGTCGAAGCCGAGGTGCATCATATCGGTTGGGTTAGCGTATCCGGGTGTTTTGTGGAAGGTCGCCCGTTTTCAACCTCTCACATCTTGGTCCGCAAAGTTTTGCGACTGCGTACGACGCTTCATGCCGCACTCTGTGCGACGGCTTAGGTGTCTCGAGTAATTCATCACGCCTAAGAATCGATTCCGCGAACGACATGGTAGTAGAACCCGAACAACTGACGGAACGGTCTTATGACCGGTAATTTCAACTAATTTGAGAGAAAAGTTATGCCTGCAAAAAAAGTAGTACCTACCCCGGACGAAAATCCGGAAGAAAAGCTCGAGGAATTAAAAGAAGGCGAAGTCCTCGATATTGGCAAGCTCAAGGAGATGAATATCACCACCTTGACCCAGGTTGCCAAAGACCTGGCGGTGGTGGGGGCCACCGGGCTGCGGAAACAGGAATTGATTTTCAAGATCCTGCAAGCTCAGACCGAGAAGAACGGCCTCATCTTCTCCGAGGGGGTGCTGGAATGCCTCCCCGATGGGTTTGGATTCCTCCGCGCGCCCGACTACAATTACCTGCCGGGTCCGGACGATATCTATGTCTCCCCCTCGCAAATCCGCAAGTTTGATTTGCGCACGGGCGACACCATTTCCGGCCAGATCCGCCCGCCCAAAGAGGGTGAACGCTATTTCGCTCTTATCAAGGTCGAAGCCATTAACTTCGAACCGCCCGATGAGTCGCGGAACAAGATCTTCTTTGACAACCTCACGCCCCTGTACCCCCAGGAGCGCATTCACCTGGAGACGATCAAGGACAACATCTCGGCGCGCGTCCTGGATTTGCTCACCCCGGTGGGCAAAGGGCAGCGCGGCCTGATCGTGTCGCCTCCCCGCACCGGCAAGACCATGTTGCTGCAATGCCTGGCCAATTCGGTCACCGCCAATCATCCCGAGATCACGCTTATTGTGTTGCTCATTGATGAACGGCCCGAGGAAGTCACGGACATGCAGCGGACCGTGAAGGGTGAGGTCATCAGCTCAACCTTTGACGAACCCGCCGCCCGGCACGTGCAGGTGGCGGAAATGGTTCTGGAAAAGGCCAAGCGCCTGGTTGAGCACAAACGCGACGTGGTGATTCTGCTCGACTCCATCACCCGCCTGGCGCGCGCTTACAACACCGTCGTGCCCCCGTCCGGCAAAGTGCTCTCCGGCGGCGTCAACTCCAACGCTCTGCAACGGCCGAAGCGCTTCTTCGGCGCGGCCCGCAACATCGAAGAAGGCGGCAGCCTCACCATCATCGCCACCGCCCTCATCGATACCGGCAGCCGCATGGACGACGTGATCTTTGAAGAGTTCAAAGGCACCGGCAACATGGAAGTCCACCTTGACCGCAAGCTGGTGGACAAGCGCGTTTTCCCCGCCATCGATCTCAACAAGTCGGGCACCCGCAAGGAAGAATTGCTGGTGCCGCGCGATGAGTTGAATCGCATCTGGGTGCTGCGCAAGGTGCTGAACCCGCTTTCGCCGGTGGAATCGATGGAACTCATCATCGACAAGCTGGCCAAGAGCAAGTCCAACCAGGAATTCCTTTCCTCCATGAGCAACGGCGGCGGCCCCGGCGGACGGTCGTAAGAGCCGGGATTGGCGCCCAGGGGCTGTGTATAAAGATCGGGGAGAACCTCGCCTTAATCCCCTGTACGTTGCCGCCGAGTAATTATCCTCCGGCAGAGCCGGGGGATCCCCCAACGGATTAGCATCCCGGTGGCGCTGCTCCTCCGCACCCCAAATCTATCCCTTCAGCCAACACCCGAGGACAACCAGTTCTCCGGCAAGAAACAGGGAGCCGAAGATTGTCTTGTTGTGCCGGGCCAGCCAGTTGGGCAGGTAGATATCGAAGTTGTCCTCGCGATCGTCGGTGAACCTTGCAGCCATGCCGGTTAAAGGGCAGCGCCACCGGTTTGCCAGGAGGATGACGCACTCCAGAAGAACTAACCCGGTGAGAGCCAGCGCCCCGTCGAATCCATGCTTAAGGCCCGCCAGGGGGAGCGCAAGAATGCATCCTGCGAAAAAGGCCCAGATAACGGTGTGGGAAAGCTTGATGAGTGTCAGCGATAGAGATCTTCGGTGATTGGGTTGCGGGCGGGTTTGAGAAGCCTTCCTTTCGTTCATCTCACATCAACCGGCGGTCTCGCGCGAGCGCGAGGATCCGATCCACAACTTCTTCCGCGGCAAGCTGGGTTGAATCGATTTCGACCGCGTCTGCGGCGGCGACGAGCGGCGAGATTTTCCGTTCCGCATCGAGTTGGTCGCGGCGGCCGATCTCGTAGGCGGTCTTCTCCAATGTCGCCTCCCGGCCTTCCGCCGAATCCTGCTTGCGCCGCCGCCGGGCGCGTTCTTCCACATCGGCCTTGAGGAATACCTTGAGTGGCGCCCGCGGGAACACGACGGTGCCGATGTCGCGACCTTCCATCACCACTCCTTTGCCCTGCGCGAACGCCCGCTGCATTTCAATCAATTTGGCGCGCACTTCCGGCAGGCGAGAAACCTGCGCGGCGGCCAGCGTCACTTCCGGCGTGCGCAAGCGCCCGGTGACATCCTGGCCGTCCACCCACACATGCTGCTCTCCGTCGCCGGTGGTCACCTGTACTTCGGTACCGGCAATCAATCTGGCAACGGCGGGCTCATCAAGGGGATCAAGGCCCGATTCCAGCACCTTGAGGGCCGCCGCGCGGTACGTTGCACCGCTGTCCACATAAGTCAGACCCAGGCGGGAAGCGAGCATTTGCGCTACTGTGCTCTTTCCCGCGCCCGCCGGGCCGTCGATGGTGATGACTAGAGGTTTATTCATGTTGAGATTTGGGATTGGTGATTTGTGATTTGTGATTGGTGATTGCTCAAAGCGAACCGGCAGTCCTGGAGTCCGACGCGGTTGACAATCACAAATCACAAATCGCAAATCACCAATTCGCTAAATTCTTTTGAACGCCTTCATCAAATCCTTCATTCCATACCGCAATACGGTAGGGCGGCCGTGCGGGCAGGTCATGGGGCAGTCCGTTCCCCCCAGGGCTTGCAACAGCCAGTCCATTTTGCTCGGTTCCAGCGCCATGTTCACTTTGATGGCCGCATGGCAGGAGATGGAGGCCGCGATTCTGCCGCGCAGATCGTCCAATGACAGGGTTGCGCTGTCGCGGGTTGCGCCTTCCAGTATTTCCACCATCAACTTTTCGACCTCGTCGGCAGGTAGGTCGGCCGGGGCGGCTTTGATGGCCACCGTACGCTGGCCGAAGGGTTCAACCTCAAAACCGTTCTCCGCCAATTCATCGGCGATGGCTTGGTAGGTGACCTGCTGCTCCGGTTTCAGTTGGACGATGATCGGCATTAGCAATCGTTGCACTTCGATTTTCTTTTCCTGCCGCCGCCGCACGTGCTGGTCGAAAAGTACGCGTTCGTGCGCTGCATGCTGGTCGACAATCCACAGGCCCTCGGGGTTGACCGCGACGATGAAGCTCTCCTGCACCTGTCCCAGGGGCTGAAGATTCAGCGGCAATTCCCGAGGGGTTTCGATGGCTGTCGCTTCTGCCGCTGGATCGTTTGGCGGTTCCCCGAAAGGGGCGGCCGGCGCATAGGGAGAGAGTGCTGCATCCAGAGGCAATCGCTGGGGGCGCGGCTCCAGGCGGGCCGGCGAAAGGTGGAACGCGCTGCTTGTCCCTCCGCCCCATTGCCGGGCGGGGGGAGGCGGTAGAGTTGCGCCCCGCATCAGCGGCGGTTCTTCCGCCAACTGGTCCGCAACGTCGGCTGCATCCACGGCCAAGCCGGCGGGTGGAGCGGCTCTTGTCATGGGGAATGAGGCCACCGGGCGCGTGGCCAGCAGCGTCTGGCGAATCGAGTCCCGCACCAGATCATGCGCAAAACTTCCGTGGCGGAACCGCACCTCGGTCTTCGAGGGGTGGACGTTCACATCCACTTCGCTCGGGGGGATTTCCAGAAAAATCAGGGCGACGGGAAAAACCCCTGACGGCAGGATGTTGCGGTAGGATTCCGCGATGGCATGGAGAATCAGCCGGTCCCGCACCAGGCGCCTATTTACAAAGAAGTAAATATTGTTGCGATTCAGTTTCTGGACTTCCGGCCGCGAAACAAACCCCCGCACACGGATCAGCGGCGCTTCTTCAGCGGTTTCTCCCTCTTCGCCCGCTTCCTGTGAAGGCCCCAGTAGGACGCGGCGCTCCACCGGCGTCATTTCCATCAGTTGCTCGAGGGTCTGGCCCCCCAACACCTGGTACAAGCGCTCGCGATGGCTCGCTACGGGCGGCACGTTCAGGATTTCGTTGGTGAGGGAACTCAAGCGAAAACTTTTCTCGGGGTGCGCGAGGGCATAGTGGGTGACCAGCGTGGCGATATGGCCAAGCTCGGTGGATTCTGACTTGAGGAATTTGCGCCGCGCCGGGGTGATGTAGAAAAGATCGCGGACTTCGATGCTCGTGCCCTGTGGCCACGCCACTTCTTTCACGTCGCGCAGCTTGCCACCGGCGATCTCCACGCGCGTACCGGAATTTTCCGAGGCGTGCCGGGTTTCCAGCACCAGCCGCGAAACGGCCGCAATCGAGGGCAGCGCTTCCCCGCGGAAACCCAGGGTGGAAATCTCGAACAGGTCCTCGGCCGAGCGAATTTTGCTGGTGGCGTGCCGCTCAAAGGCCAGCAGCGCGTCGTCGTGCGACATTCCCTGGCCATCATCGACAATGCGAATCAGGCGCTTGCCACCACCCTCCACGGTGATTTCCAGGCGGCCAGCACCCGCGTCCAGCGAATTCTCCAGCAACTCCTTCACCACCGACGCCGGGCGTTCCACCACCTCGCCGGCGGCGATTTTATTGGCTACGGCTTCGGGAAGGATGCGAATGATGGACATGGAATTGATGATTGTCGATTGACGATTGTCGATTGACAATCCATCCTTACTGTCGCGGGAGGCGGCCATTAATCATTACGAAACAATTTCAATCGACAATCGAAAATCGGCAATCGTCAATCTTTCTTGATCTTCAGCCCCAACTCATCCAGTTGCTCGGGATCGACCTCGGCCGGCGACTCGCACATCATATCGATGGCGCTGGCGGTTTTGGGGAAGGCAATGACTTCCCGGATGCTCGCCTCGCCCGCCATTAAGGCGTTAATGCGGTCGTGGCCGAGCGCGATGCCGCCGTGGGGAGGCGTACCGTATTCCAGCGCGTCGAGGAAAAACCCGAAACGCTGGCGTGCTTGTTCGTCGCTCAGGCCCAGCACCTTGAACACCCGGCGCTGAATGTCCTGGCGATGAATACGAATCGAGCCTCCGCCAATTTCCGAGCCATTCAGGACGAGGTCGTAGGCGCGCGCTTTGACGGCTCCCGGGTCTGTCTCAAGTTTCTCCAAATCTTCTTCCCGGGGCGAAGTGAAGGGATGGTGCATGGCCGCAAAGCGCTTTTCCTTCTCATCGTAGTCAAACATGGGGAAGTCCACGACCCAAAGAAAGTTCCAGGTTCCCGGTTTGAGCAGTTCGAGCTTGCGCGCGATGTCCAGCCGGAGTTCACCCGAGGCGTTGTCGAGCACGCGCAACGCTCCCGGGCTCGAGGCTGACTTCATTCCCAGCAGCAGCACCGTGTCCCCGGCACCGGCCAGCACCGAAGAGGTAAGCGCCGTCACCGCCCGTTCGCCCAGAGTTTTGAGGAGGGGTGAATGCGCTTCTGTCCCGCTTACCTTGATGTAAGAGAACCAGTCCGCGCCCAGTGACTTGGCGGTTTCCTGAAGCTTGTCAAGTTGACTGCGCGAGGCCGTACTCCATCCCGGCACGCGCATGGCCTTGAGGGGCTCGGCCACGCGCACCTTCTCCGCGTCGCCATGAGCAAGGTTGACGCGTTTCCATTCGAGCTGAGTGCCCAGATTCGGCTTGTCGGAACCGTATTTCTCCATCGCATCGTCGTACGCGAGGCGCGCGAATGGCCGCTCCACCTTTACGTCCACCAGCGCGAAGAGCTTTTCCATCAATTCCTCAATGATGCCGAACAGCACTTCGCGCTGGGGAAAGGCCATTTCGATATCGATCTGGGTGAATTCCGGCTGGCGGTCGGCGCGCAGGTCTTCATCACGGAAGCAGCGCACAATCTGGTAATACCGGTCGAAGCCGCTGATCATCAAGAGCTGCTTGAAGAGTTGGGGCGACTGCGGCAGCGCGTAAAATTGGCCGTGGTGCAGTCGGCTGGGGACCAGGTAGTCGCGCGCGCCCTCCGGGGTGGAACGGGTCATGAAGGGCGTTTCAATTTCCTGAAAGCCGTGCGCGTCCAGATGAGTGCGCACCACCTGGCTGGAGCGATGGCGCAGGCGGAGATTGCGCTGCATGCGCCCGCGCCGCAGGTCGAGATAGCGATAACGGAGGCGCGTCTCCTCGCTCGTCTTGGTCTCATCCGCGATGGGGAAGGGAGGCGTCTTAGCGTCATTCAGGACCAGCAGAGTACGCGCCATCACTTCCACCTCGCCGGTCGAAAGGGTTGAGTTCACCGTTCCCGGCGCGCGCGCCACCACTTCACCTTCCACGCCGATCACGTACTCGGCGCGAATCTCCTCCGCCCGGTCGTGTACTTCCGCGCTGATGGCGGGATTGCAAACGATCTGCGCCCTGCCCGTGTGGTCTCGCAAGTCAAGAAAGATCAAATTCCCAAGGTCGCGGCGGACATCCACCCAGCCTGCCAGGAAGACGGTCCGCCCCGCGTGCTCTTTGCGCAGTTCGCCGCAATAGTGGGTTCGCTCGCGATCACCGAGAAGATCTAGTTTCACAATCACCACCTGAACAAATTACGAAATAAGAATTACGAATTAAGAATCAATGATGAGTGGTCGTGCACACAATTGAGTATCCGGGCTTTCAATTCGCAATTCTTAATTCTTAATTCGTAATTTCTCTTTCAAGTGCTCCCCGATTGCGCCCGGCTCCAGTTCCTGTTGTTCGCCGCTCGCCATGTCCTTGACCTGATATTTGCCGCTCGCCAGTTCGCCTTCGCCGATGATGACGGCAAAGCGCGCCTGTAGCTTGTTGGCAATGCCCATCGCTTTCTTGATTTTCATGGGGTCATAATCAATTTCGACGCTCACGCCCTTCGCGCGCAATTCTCGAACCAGGCGCGCGGCTGGGGCCAGGGTTGGTTCCCCCATCCAGACAACATAGGCGGCAAGCGGACTTCCGGGTTGAAGCACCGCCGCGGCCTGCACGGCAAGAATCAAGCGGTCCTGGCCGATGGAGAACCCGATGCCAGGTGTGGGCGGACCGCCCAACATTTCGGAAAGCCCGTCGTATCGCCCCCCGCCGACCAGGGCGTTCTGGGCGCCGAGCGCGCCGCTGGTAATTTCAAACGTCGTCCGCGTGTAATAGTCGAGCCCGCGCACCAGACGCGGATTAATCTGATAGAGAAGGCTGCGTACCTGAAGTTCGCTGGTGACCCGCTCAAAATGCTGCCGGCACTCGGAATCGAGGTGGTCGATGATCTTTGGCAGCTTCTCGATAGTCGGCTGGTCAGCCTCCACCTTGCAATCCAGCACGCGCAAAGGGTTGGTGTCAGCCCGCCGCTGGCAATCCGCGCACATCGTGGCTTTCACGTCCTGGAGCGCCTGGCGCAGCACCTCCAGGTAGGCGGCGCGGCAGTTGGGGCAGCCGACGGAGTTGATCAGCAGTTGATACTCGCGGATCCCCACGCGCTCGAGGAACAGCACAAGCATTTCGAGGACTTCCACGTCAACCAAAGGATTCTGCGAGCCCAGAACTTCCGCTCCGATTTGATAGAACTGGCGGTAGCGGCCCTTCTGCGGCCTCTCGCGGCGGAACATGGGTCCAATGTAGTACAGCTTCTGGATGCCGCCCTGGTTGTAAAGGCTGTGCTCGATGTAAGCCCGCACCACGGAGGCGGTGGCCTCCGGGCGCAAGGTCAGCAACTCTCCGAGCCTCACCATGTGGAGGCACTGACGGATGTGGAGAATACAGTTGTCAATACTTGGGTCAAGTGTTTCGGTGGCTTGTCGGGGCTCGAGCATTTGCCGGACCAGCCTGTGGAGGGTTTCAAGTGCCCGTTCATTCTCGCGAGTTTTGGGTACCAGTCCATTGGCGATGCCTTTTTTGACTTCAGAAAGAAAGTGGTCAATTTTGTCTGCATACCCGGTACGGTTAGGGTCGCCGCTAATTTCGGCAGAAGTTCGCGGCTGGCCTAACCGATCTCGGACCGACGACAAGCCTGAGCTCGCACGGTCCTCGAAGCTATACATCTCCTTCATCACGATATCCGTCTCAGCCCCCACGCCGCGGGCAAAGAGCGCCGTCTCTTCCAGGATGGGAGTGCGAATTTCGCCGTAATGATATGCGGCAAAGACGCGATGGGCTTCAGTCTCGACGCGTTGCCACACATGGGTGTCGGGCGGCAGGAGGTCGCGCGTTCCCTTCACGGAACGGATGGGTTCGGCTCGGTTCGACAATGTGTCTTTATCCTTGGTCTCCGGGGTAAAGCCGGTCAGCCCCGCGGCGTTTCCGGTCCTCGATGGGCCTCGCTGCAAGTTGGGGTCTCCCTGGTCATGTACTGTTCTTTGTACCGCAAATAATTCGTGGCATGCATTTCGATGAGCGCCCGTTCGTCCTCGGTAACTTCCCGCCGGAGCTTTGCGGGAACGCCCATGAAAAGGCTGCGTGGTGGGATCACGGTGTTTTCCGCCACCAGGGCGCCGGCGGCGACAATCGATCCTTCTCCCACGCGGACGTGATTGAGGAGCACGGCGCCCATCCCGATCAGACAGTGGTTCTCCACCGTGCAACCGTGCAGCACCACGCGATGTCCGACCGTGACCCGGTCGCCGACTACCGTGGGAGCGCCCCGCATGGTGTGGATGATGCTTCCATCCTGGATATTGCTCTGCGCTCCGATGCGGATGGGTTCAATGTCTCCGCGCAGCACGCATTGAAACCACACGCTGGAGTCCTCCCCCAGCTCGACCGAGCCAATCAGGTCGGCGCTGGGGGCAATGTAAACCGACGTGGCAATTCGGGGAGTGCGCCCCGCCAGGGTAAGAATCATTCTTCCCTCTGTTGAGCCAAAATTCGTCAGAAGCCTCAAACTTACGACGTTAGCACACAGGCACGAAACGCCGCAAGGCGCAGGGCATTTTCGATTTGCGATTTCCGATTTTCGATTAACCCAAGACGCGAGATGGGAGGGCGTCGCACACATTTTCAATAGTGCCGCGGCAACAGTTGCATGGGTTTCCCCTCTGCCCATGGTTTGTAACTGGCCGCGAAGCGGATGCGCTCGTCAAGGGGCGGGTGGGAGTAAAGCCAGAACCTGATGAAAGGGCTCGGATCAGGGTCCGCCAGATCTTCCTCGCCCAGAATTTGCAAGGCGTGGGCCTCAGCGGCATTGGGGTCGGGGACGATGCCGTAAGCCACTTCCAGGCCGAACTGGTCAGCTTGATGCTCGTAATGGCGCGAGATGCCGTTGACGAGGGGGGCCGAGAGGACCACCAGCAGAGTGAAGACGATGAGCACGAGGGGAAGTGATGCCAAATCCCCAACGCCCTTGAGTCCGGTGTCCATGCCGGCTATCTGAACAAGCCAATTTACACCGAAAAATCCCAAAAAGAAGAAGAGCAGGGCAACGGTTGCATCGAGGGCGAATTCTTTGGGAATGTGGTGGAGGACGTAGTGACCGGTTTCATGACCGAGGACCAGCAGCACCTCATCCGGCCCCATCTTGTGGAGGGTGGTGTCCCACACCACAACGCGCTTGCTGGCTCCCAGGCCGCTGACGTAGGCGTTGACCTCCCGGGTTCGGGAACTCGCATCCATCTCAAAAATGCGCGCCGGCGGGATGGAGAGCCCGGCGTGGCTCAGCATGTGTTCAATCCGCTCCACCAGCACGGGTTGGGTCTTCTCGAGCGGGGTGAAAGTGTAGAACAGCGGCTCGATGACATCCGGCTCGATGAGGATGAAGGCCAGGACGAGAGGGATCGACGCCAACCAGAAATAGAACCACCAGCGGCGCGGACTGCGGCGGACGACCGTGTAGAAAATCCAAGCCACGATGACGCCGATCACCGCGACCACGGCCAGGGTCTTTCCCCAATCGCCAAACCACGATGCCAGACCTTGTGTCGAGAGACCGAACCGGTGCTCAATGACATAGCCCGAGTAGAAATCGAACGGGAGATTCAGCAGGGTTGCCGCGACCACAAACAAGGGCACGAAAATCAGACACTGGATGGAGAGACGACGAGAAACCCTGAGTGCCCAATCGCAAAAGACCTTGGCGATGCGCGTCCGCCAGAGGAGTGCGTAAATGCCCAGGGAAAGCAGCGTTCCGATGAAATAAAGGATATAAAGTGCATGGGAATAGGCAACGGCCTTGGCGCGGCGCTCCGGTGTGAGGGTGTACGTGGGGGGTAAGGCCACAGCAGATTGACCTTGACTCGGGGAATGACCCGGCGGAGCGGCCTGCGGCGAGGCAGGCGGCATATTGCCGGTCTGGCCATACCCCCTTGCGCAGATAGAGGTCACTAGCAGAAGGGCGCCCAGAAGCATCCCGGCGAGACGATTCATGCAAATTCCCGACCCCCTCACCCGGCCCGCCCCGGCTTATGAAAGCGCCGGTTGCGGTCCACCCTCTCCCCCAAGGGGGCGAGGGTGCAAATCATCAAACGAAGAGCCACTATCCACTATCCACTCGCCACTATCCACTGCCTTCTACACCTTAGGCAGCACGATACCCTGCTGGGCCTGGTACTTGCCCTTCTTGTCCTTGTAAGAGGTCTCGCAAACCTCATCCGATCCGAGAAAAATGATCTGGCAAAGGCCCTCGTTGGAGTAGACGCGGGCGGGCAGGGGAGTGGTGTTGGAAATTTCCAGGGTGACAAATCCCTCCCATTCCGGCTCCAGTGGTGTCACATTAACGATAATGCCGCATCGGGCATATGTCGATTTGCCAACGCAGATGGTCAGCACGTTGCGGGGGATCTTGAAATATTCCACCGAGCGGGCGAGGGCGAAGGAGTTGGGCGGCACGATGCACGCGGGCCCCGTGAATTCAACGAAGGATCGCGCATCGAATTGTTTCGGGTCGACAATGGTTGAGTTGACGTTGGTGAAAATTTTGAATTCATCGGCGACGCGCAGATCGTATCCATAAGACGAGAGGCCGTAGGAAATCACTCCTTCGCGGACCTGCTTCTCCTCGAAGGGAAGGATCATTTCGTGCTCGGTGGCCATCTCGCGTATCCAGCGATCGTTTTTGACCGGCATCAGGTATCACCTCGCGTAAAGTGCGGGTTCGTGGCCGTGGAATCAATTCACGGAATCGCGCCCGTTCGGCAAGCGAAAAGAAAAGAATGATAGTCGAGGAGAAAATTCTTGACAATGCCTCTCTCAATTCTTAGACTTAAAGCCTGTATTTTCAGGAGGTTTGCGTGATAAAGCTAGACATCATCAATGAGGTCGTCAATCGCACCAGCATCACCAAGACAAAAGCTGAGATGGCCGTTGAAACGGTATTCGATTCCATGAAGAAAGCACTGACGCAGGGCGATCGCATTGAACTGCGTGGCTTTGGTGTTTTCAATGTGAAACCGCGCAAGACCGGGATCGGGCGGAACCCCCGGACGGGAGCGGAAGTCAGCATACCCCCTGGCAAAGCGGTGCGCTTCAAGCCCGGCAAGGAACTGCAATCTCTCTCCTAAGCTATTTACAGGCGGCGAGGAGCGGGCGAGAATGGGATTCCTCCCCAATTGCCTATGGGCGATGAATCCCAATTCGGGCGTGTCAGCCAGCCACCGGTCGGCGGGATACCATGGTCCACTCCCGGGTGGTTCCCTGTCCGCTGGCATGTGCGGCCCCGCCGGCGCTGGTACAACTCCCTGCCGTTTCACTTGGCGCTTTTCGTGCTCACGGTGCTGACCACGTTGATTGTGGGCACGCACATCGCGCTGAATTATGCCCAGAATGTCCCGGTGTTTGATTGGGACGTATCCCTCTCGTTCTTCCGCGAATTGTGGCGCCACCCCGGGCTGCTGAGCATGGGCGCTCCGTTTTCCTTCACCCTGCTGGCCATTTTGCTGGCGCACGAACTGGGTCATTACCTTACCTGCCGTTACTACGGGATTCGCGTCACCTACCCCTACTTCATTCCCGCCCCCACGCTGATCGGAACCCTGGGTGCCTTCATTCGTATCAAGTCGCCCATCATCAATCGCCGCGAACTTTTTGACGTAGGGTTATCAGGGCCCATCGCCGGCTTCGTCCTCGCCATCCCCGCCCTCATTCTGGCGATGTTTCTTACCAAGGCGGATTTGCCCGCCGGCATGCCACAATCGATCACCCTCGGTCATCCCCTGGCCTTGATTCTCCTTGCCAAAATATTCCGAAGTGGTGCGAGCCCTGCGGAGATCATTCTCCATCCGGTGGGTTGCGCCGCGTGGGTGGGTCTGCTGGCCACCGCCTTGAATCTGCTGCCCGTGGGGCAACTCGATGGCGGACATATCCTTTATGCGGTTCTGGGCGATAAATGCCGAAACATCTCGCGCGCCTTCATCCTGGTCTTGCTGGTGCTGGGATATTTTTGCTGGTACGGCTGGATCGCCTGGGCAGTGATTTTGTTTTTCCTCGGCCTTCGCCATCCCCGGCTGATCGAGCCGGAAGAACCCCTCGGGCGGGAACGTAAGTTGCTCGCCATGGTGGCTGCGCTCATTCTCGCCCTCACGTTCCTCCCCACGCCCTTCAAAATTCAGTAGGCAGAAGGCAGTAGGCAGAAAGCAGCAAACATTCTCCCCTGCACATTGCGGCAATGTGCTACACTTAAGCCGGAGTTAAACTCACGAGTAAAGAGCTATTAAGTGCCCGACTGGACTCCGCATTTCGACATCACGACGATTCCCGATGACGTATTGCTGCGTGAGAGTGCGCGCAGGTTGCGCGCGCGCCAGGTTCGCTCCCCGCGCGCCAAGGTGCTCCGCCAGTGCCCCAAATGCGGGAACCCGTTCGGCGCCCGTGAATTACGCAAGCATCTCCCCCAGTGTGTCGAGACTGCTGCGAATGGAATGAGGCTCAATCCCAGCAGAGTCGTTCGCAAGGTCTCGAGCGTTGAAGAACAAGAAGCGGAGAACTACCGCTATTGGCAGAGTATCCCCGTCGGGGCGAGACTCGTAGCCGTGTGCGAGCTTACCGAGGCCGCATACGCCATTCGGAAGCTCGGCCACAATGCTAACCAAGGACATGAAAGAACTCATCCGCGCGTTCAACGAACAGGGCGTTGAGTATTTGCTCGTTGGGGGCTATGCATTCGGTGTCCACGCTCAGCCACGCGCAACCAAAGACCTCGACCTGTTCATCCGGGCCGATGCCAGGAATATCGATGCTGTGTTCAGGGCCTTATGCCAATATGGCGCGCCCCTTCGCGGACTTACCGCTAAAGATTTCCGGGATGCAAAAACAGGTCTTCAGATCGGCGTGCCTCCGAATCGAATCGATATTCTTCAACAGATCAGCGGCGTGACGTTCAACGAAGCATGGAAAGACAGGGTAAACGCCCTGATAGAAGGTGACACGCCGACTTACGTCATCTCACGGGAAAACCTGATCAAGAATAAACTGGCTGCGGGCAGGGAACAGGATCTTCTCGACGTCAAGCAGATCCAAAAAGCGGCCGCCTCCGCTCCACAACAGCCAACGCAAAAAGCCGGGAAACCCCATCTCAAAAAGAAGAAGCGCAAGAGAATTGAACGCTAAAGGTACGGGGCTGGCGCAGTAGCGATTCGCCTTTCTACCCACTGATTAGACCGACTGCCTTCTGCTTACTGCTTTCAGCCTACATGATGTTACAGGGGTCCATATCAATCATCAGCGAGCGCTGAGGGATGCCCTGCTGGTCGGTGTAATCCAACAGGCGCTGGAGGATTTTGCTGAGACGGGCTCGAGATGTGCACTTAATCAGGAACTGGATACGGTAACGGCCTTCCAGTTTGGCCAGAGGCGCGGGGGTGGGACCAAGAATTTTGAGCCCCTCGCTGCTCTTCTCGAGGGGGATCAGGAAATCGCCCACGTGCTTGGCCGCCAGCGCGGCTTGTTCGAGCTTCGAGCCCTGGGCGATGACGTTGGCCAGAGCTGTAACGGGCGGGTAATGCATCATGCGCCGGAATCGCATCTCCTTGTGAAAGAAGGCCTCGAAGTTTTGCTCCGCCGCCAGGCGAATGGCGTAATGGTCGGGAAAGAAGGTTTGCACCAGCACGCGCCCAGGTTTTTCACCCCGCCCGGCGCGCCCCGCCGCTTGGGTCAGCAATTGAAAGGTCCGCTCGGCGGAGCGAAAATCCGGCAGCCCCAGCCCGATATCGGCGGAGACCACTCCCACCAGGGTCACGCCGGGGAAGTCGTGCCCTTTGGCAATCATTTGCGTGCCCACCAGGAGGTCGATTTTTCCCTGCCGGAATTCGCTGAGGATTTGCTGGAACTGGCTCGGGCGGCGGGCCACATCGCGGTCCAAGCGGGCAACCCGGGCGCCGGGAAAGATCTCCGCAAATTTCTTTTCCACTTTTTCCGTTCCCTCGCCCACGTAGTGAAGGTGTTCGCTTTGGCAATTTGGGCAACGCGCCGGCACGGGAGCGGAGTATCCGCAGTAGTGGCAGATCAAGCGATGCTCGCGGCGATGATAGGTGAGGGAAATCGAACAGTTCTCGCAGCGTTGTGTCTGGCCGCAGCTACGGCACAAAAGGAACCATGAGTAACCCCGGCGGTTCAGGAGGATCATGGTCTGGTGGTGGTTCGCGATCTGCGCCTCGATCTCCTGGTGCAGGCGGCGCGAAACCGGCACGCTCGTATGGGTCTCGCGAAATTCCTGGCGCATGTCGACGATTTCCACTTCCGCCAGTTTCCGTCCCTCCACGCGCTCGGAAAGCACAGCCAGGCGGTATTTTCCCTCGCGGGCATTCCAGTAGGATTCGAGCGAAGGAGTGGCGGAGCCCAGCAAGGCGAGCGCCCCGGCCAGCCTGGCGCGCACCACGGCGACGTCGCGCCCGTTGTAGCGCGGCGTCTCCTCCTGCTTGTAACTCGTGTCATGTTCCTCATCGACAATCACCACTCCCAGATTTGTTAGGGGAGCGAAGATCGCCGAGCGTGTTCCCAGCACCACCCTTGCTTCGCCGCGGCGGATGCGCCACCATTCTTCGTGGCGCTCGTTTTCCGATAAGGCGCTGTGCAAAACCGCCACGTGGGAACCAAAGCGGGCAAGAAATTGCGCCTGCACGGAGGGGGTCAGAGAAATTTCCGGCACCAGGGTCAAGGCCGTGCGCCCGGTTTCGAGGCACCGGGCAATCAGCCGCAGGTAAACTTCCGTCTTCCCGCTACCCGTGATTCCATGCAGGAGAACGGTCTGAAATTGGCCCGAATCCATTTGCCGGGTCAGATCGTCGAGGGCGGTGTTTTGCGCGGGGTTAAGGACAAGGGCCGAATCCGCCTCTGCCCATGCGTCCTCGGCGGAGGTGGAATCTTGAGCTTGCCGGGCCGATCGGTCTTGACCCTTGGAGGGAGTCAGTTCGACCAGTCCGGCGGCGCCCAGCTTTTTGAGAGCGGCGAGATCCGCCCGCGCCGTGCTCAAAAGTTCGCGATGATCCTCCGCCCGGCCTTGCGCCATCAATGCTTCCAGAATTCTCTTGGCTACTGGCGATAGGCGGAGCGGTCTTTCCGGCACAGGACCCGCGAGGCGCACCGCGTAAACCTGCCGCTGAGTGCGAGCGCGTTCCTCTTCATCCACGACGACCCACTTTTCCTTCAGCGCCTGCAAAAACGCCTCGGAGAATTTTTTGCGAAGCACCGGCACGGAAACGCTGCCCCGCGTGGCGAGGTAGGCAAGAAGCGCAGTAACGCCGCCCTTGAGGGCGGCACTGTGGGGTATCGTAGCGCCGACCTTGAGGTCGGCATGTGCCGGGCTCAAGCCCGGCGCTACGTCCGCTGCGCCGTCCGGGGCTGCTTCCAATTGGATCGCGAGTCTCCTGCGCCCCAGCTCGCTTAGGCGAACCGAGCGGGCGCGGCGCGTATCGGCGCGCAAGGGAAGCATGGCGCGATAAACTTCGCCGATGGGCGCAACGTAGTAGTCGGCAATCCAAAGCCCCAGCTCCATCAGCTCGGCGGAGAGAACCGGTTCCGCATCGAGCACGCGCGTAATGGGACGGGCGGCAATTCCGGGGGGAAGGGTGCTGCCCGCGCGCAGCACAATCCCCGTCACCTTGCGCGTGGCCAGCGGAACTTGCACACGCTGCCCGGGCTGAACGATAAATGAATCGGGAACCAGGTAAGTGAGTGGGTTGCGAATCCCCGTCATCACCGCAATGTCCACCAGGTTGGCATGCCGGGCGTGGGGAGGGGACTGGGATGAAGGGGGTTTGCGATCCACGAGTTCATTCTATGCCAAACATGGATTTAGGATTCAGGATTTAGGGCAGAGGGTTTAGGATCTAGGATTTAGGATCGAGGACTTACTGCGGTCAGACGAGGAATTAGGACTCAGGATTCAGAGAGCCAAAACTGGCCCACTGGAGGGTCATTGGCGACACGGGCACTGCTGACCCGACTGACAGTGTTCTTAGCTTGTCAAGTTGTCCGGTTTTCATAGCAAGTGAACTGTCCGGTTTTGGTTTTTCTTCTCCTGCCCAATGTTAAGGGCCACCGCCGCCGCCGTCGCTGTGGGAATGTGGGAATCCGGCGTCTTTTGCCGGATTTCCAAGCGCGGAGGGAAGGGTGGAAAACTCGTCCTTGGAGTTTTCCACGCTTTCCTCGGCGCGTCATTTCCACAGCGTGGGGCGCGCGCTTTTTTTAACTTCTCCAAGACTTCTCCGGACGCCGTGTAGCGCCCCACCACGTGGGGTCCGTGGGCAATCGTGACGCGGCCGTCCAGGTGTTCACAGATGGTCACGCGGCAGCCGGCCAGCGTGCCGCGCCAGGACGTGCGCTCGATTTGCCAGGTCCGATCTGCGAGCCGTACGGTATTGTCCTGGGCTACGGCGCGCTCGTGCTGAACCGAAAAGATGAGGTCCAAGTCCTGGCCGCGCACCGGCGTGAACGCGTGTCCGCTCTGGGTGGCCGGCACGCTGAACTTCCGGTTCATTTCCCCGATGTAATGCTCCCGCAGAAACCGGTTGGCTTCCTCCAGCCCGGTGATTTGGGCTAAGCGCAACTCCTGCGGCAAACGCCCTTGCCAGGTGCCAAACCGTCGCTCGCTGCGCCCCCGCGCCTGCGGCGAGTAAGCCGCGATCATCTGGATCCCCAACCCCTGCAGCGCCCGTCCCACCTGGCTCAGCCGTTCGCGGCTCACCGGCCCACCCGCCGCCGGCGTGTGAAAAAAGTGGCTGGCCCGATCGCTGTAGAGCGCGCAGAACCGCCCTTTCCGTTCGATCACTTCCCGTAACCCGGCCATCACCGTACGCGTCGATTCCTCCTCCACCAACTGCGCGTAGTAGGTCTCGCTGGTGGCGTCATCGATGATCTCGATCAGGTCATACCAGCGCTCGTCCTGAAACCACTGATGCCGGCTGCCGTCCAGGTGCAGCAGCATCCCCGGCAACGGACGGCGCGCACGGCGCTTCCGATGTACACCCCGCTTCCGCCCTTTCTTCACCAGCCCCGCCCCTTGCAGCGCCAGCTTCACCCACGTGTAGCTCAGCTCGATGCCGTGCTCTTCCCGCAGCTTCTCGTGAAAGTGCCGTACGTTCAGGTCCGCATACTTCTCCTGATATAACCGCAGCACTTCTTCCGCCTGCCCCAGGGGAACCCGCTTCGGGCTCGGCTTCCCCCACCGCCGGTCCAGCAGCCCGTCGTATCCGTGCTCCACGTAACGCTGCCGCCAGCGTCGCATGCTGCGGTCCGACAACCCGATAATCTCCGCCGCTTGCCACCACGTGATCTTCTTCGCCATCGCCCGCAATATCACTTCTTGTACCTTCATCGCCCGCTCCCAGGCGACCGCTGAGTATTTTGGCATCCTGCCTCCGGCCTCTTGGATGCCTCAACTCCTCGCCGCCTTCAGCGGACAGATCACGTGCTAATTGAACCGGACAGATGACATGCTAACGACAGCTGACCCGACTGACAGTTGAATTCAGTGGCAGTCGGAAGTATGCTGTGCAGCTTCACGGGAGGCCAAAATGGAAATTCCGGGCTAATAAGGAAATTCAGGCTTAATAGCGGAAATCCTAAAGCCAAAGGATCAACAAGTACGCGATAAACAAGAGATAGTTGATCGCACGAAGAGTCGTCCACAGAACGGCTTCGCGGTGCTCGGGAGAGGAGGCCACCGCATTGCTTTGCCTCTTCGCGACAACGACTGAAAGGGGAACTAGCGATACGGTGAGGCCGACAAGGAACAACTCATAAAGCCAGTGCACGTCCGTATGGTGAGTTGTTCGCGGCCTTCGATTGTAATAATTCCTCGCCGCCAAGGAGATCGAGAAAAGGAAATTGAGCGTGGCGTAAAAGACGGCTACAGGCTTGTTCTCAGCAACTCGTTTCGCCTTGAACACGGGCGGGCGCTCAGAATCTGCCGAATGAGATTCCATGAAGGTCTCCAACTTGTCCAAGTGAAACCTGACGTCGAAAATGCCTTCTCCACCCTCAGATTCTACTTGAGTCCTTCAAGCACGGTCTTATGAAACGCCTTCATCCCATTCATATAGACTGAGGAGGAAGGAAGCAAGCTTAACACATCGGGAATCAAGTTGGATTTTCTCGCTCTCAGCGATTGGGTGATGTTTTCTCCCACCGAACTTCTAAAACTTTACGTTCGAGAGGCATTCACCCGGGAAGAAATTCCGGGTAAAGTGGAGACGGGTGCCGGACGCAGGATCTACGACGTTGCTCCTCCCGTGCAGTTTCGTCGCTAAATTACGTTCATCAATCACAACAATTGCACCGCACACCGGGGATTCAATTCTGGGATTCCTCACTGAATCCTCCGTCCTAAATCCTGAATCCTGAATCCTAATTCCTAAGAACGGGCGCGAGCTGCGATCAAACTGGCGTACAGATTTCCCAGCCGATCCAGCATGTTGAGCGAAGGGGTAAAATTCTTGCGCGTAATGTGCTCGATATTCAAGCCGAGGGGAGGCGGGTCGGGGGGGAGGTTGTCAAACACGTCCATCAGGATGCGCTGTGCGAGATTGATGGACCTATCGAGACAGGTTTCGGCCGCGGCGGCCTCACCTTGCTCAGACCCGGTCAGAAAGCGGTCAAGGTCGTGGGGAATGTCAACGCCCAGCCAGCGGAGGAATTGCAAGTCACGGCGATTGGTGACCGGGGCAAAGCTGATGAAGACGCGCGCTTCGAGGCCATTGAGCCGCTGGATCAGCCACACCAGATCGTTCGAGTCAAACATCACCTGGGAGGTGAAAAAATCCACGCCCTGAGCGTGCTTTTTGCGAATGCGTGCCGGCTCGTCCACCCGGCTGGGAATGGTGATTCCACCGAGCGATATGGGCAGATTCAGGGATTTCGCGAGGCGGGCCGCTTCGGCGGGGTTGGGGCCGGGGTAGTCAATCTCCTTCGACTCGCCACCCACCAGAACCCAATTGGAGATGTCCCATTCTCCGCAGGTTTCGCGGAACCAGCGCTCCGGCTCGTGGTCATGAACGGTGACGCGATTGATGACCACATCAATGTCAAGTTCGCGTTTGACGCGCACGCCGAGAATGCGGGGCTCTACCCGCTCGATGAATTTGCTGGTGCGCTCGCCGGGACGGTCCTCGTCGTGAATCTCCGGAATGTTGATGGCATCCACGCGTCCGCGTAATTGACGAAGCTCGTGCAGGGACGATTCGAGCGCCTCGGGCTTGGCCGCGGCGGGGGGAACCACCTCAAACAGCGTCACCGGAACGCGTGGATCGAGAAGCGCTTCTTGAAAGCCCATGGCAGAATTATCCGCAGATGACTCAGATTTCTCAGATTACGCAAGGTGGGGATAATTAGCAAGGCGCGCGGGTAATCAGAATTGCAATTGAAACTCCCTCCGTTACTGGTTTGGCGGAACTATCTCTGGCTAGTCAAGTGGCAAGTTGACCGCTATTGGAGTGCGGTCTGGAAATCTCTCGCCCATCAGCGGATGAAGAATATCAACGAGATACTTTTCGACGCCATCCCGTTGGTTCGAAGACACCGCCGCGCATGTCGCGCGCAACGTCCCGATTTTATTGTAAGCAAGTATTTCCTCGTCTTTTTGATGTTCATTGAGCCGGTCTTTGATGGGATCGCCCTGGCCGACCCGCACAGTCTGCATGGGATTACCTTCATGCCAAATAACGTAAACACCCGCAGTATTGCCAAGACTGGAGAGGTCAAGTTTTTCAAGCGAGCACCAATGACCGTCGTCGCCGCATTTTATCCAAGTCACTTGCATATTGCGCCTCCCGATGGCTCGAATGTTAGCACCTGTCTATGCTAATTTCCCCAGATTATTGGATTTGTGTCTCATTCATTGTGCGCGCCTTCCAGTACAGAGTTTGGGGGCCCGCTACGCGAGCCTTTGGGCATGCTTGTGGGCCGCAAAGGACCCGGATACCCGGCGCAAGTCAGAGTTTCAAGACCTCCTCGTAAACCGCCAGGGTCGCCTGCGCGGTGCGCCGCCAGGTAAATTCGCCTGCACGGGCGAGCCCCTTTTGGATCAAAGTCTCGCGCAATGTCATATCCTCCGCCGCCTGAACGACTTTGCGCGCAATGTTGACGGGGTCGTGCGGGTCCACATACAAAGCTGCTTCCCCACCTACCTCCGGCATCGATGAAAGGTTGGAGGTTACGACGGGCGTCCCACTCGCGAGCGCCTCCAGCACGGGAATGCCAAAGCCCTCCTCGAGGGAGGGAAAAAGAAAGACGCTCGCCGCTTGGTAGAGGCGGGCCAGTTGCGCGTCGTCAATAAATCCGAGCAGTTTCACGCGGTCGCCCAGAGATTCAGTGCGAATGAACTCGTGGATGGCTTCGCTCCCGTAGCCATTGCCTCCGGAAAGCACCAATTGGTATTTCGCCGGAAGAGTCTTCAATGCTTTGAGCATGTTGAGAGAGTTCTTGCGGGTTTGAATAACGCCCACGCTGAGGATCAATTCCCCTTCATCACCGAGAATGCGAGCGCGCTCCCGCAGGCGCTCCTGCGGAGTAAGGACGACGGATGGGGGATCAACGCCCAGGGGAATTACCCGAATTTTCTCCGGCGGGACGTGCGCGTGCGAGATGAGCAATTTTTCCGTCGCGTGCGAGGCTGTAATGACCCGCGCCGCCCGCCCCGTGGCTTGCAAAAGGAGTTCGGAGAATTTCCTGCGGAAGTCCGCGGTGGAATAATTTTCGCCGGTAATGGGAAAAATATCAAAGACGGTCACAATCTCGCGTCGGAAATGAAAAGCCGGAGGGCGTTGGGCGAGACTGTGAAAGAGTTGCGCCTGCCACGGCAACCAGAACGTGAGCGGCTCCTGATACACCCGCACGGAGAATCGTGCCCGGGCACCCGGTACTGAGGCATGCTTCAGGAAGTACTGCCGCCGGCCCAGCCGCGACAGGCGGTAACAGAAGAGAAACCGATGCTGCGTCTCCAGCGTGGGAAGCGTTTCGATCAGGCGGCGTGAATACACGCCGATGCCGGTAAGCTGCGGTTCGGCACTGTAAGTCGCATCAAGGGCAATCGTAGCCATCGATCCAGTGTACCCTCTTCTTCCGGAGAGGTTATTCGCCCCGGAATCCTAAATTGAAAAAATTAGTGACACATTTTCGAGAACTGCCGGAAAGTGAAGCTGGATATCCCGGTGTTTCTCAGTGTTACGAGGAGAAAGCCGCTGCCTGCGATTCCCAGCCGGCCCGCCCGGAAATGTCTTAACTTCATGGAAAAAAAGCCGATAGGGACTATGTGGACTGCTATCCGACATTGCCCGAATCGCCCGCCGACCCGCAAAGTCCCACTCGTTTCATTGCCCGGCAGGCGATTTTCGATCGTCATGAGAAGGTCTTCGGGTACGAACTGCTTTTTCGTTCCGGATATGAGAACCGTTACACGGCGAAGGACGGCGACGCGGCGGTGCGGGACGTGATTGACAATTTCCTCAACGCCGGCGCCAAGACCCTCACCGCAGGGCGCAAAGCCTTTATCAACTGCACCCGGCAATTCCTCGTCAACGAGTATGCCACCCTTCTGCCCCAAGAGGATACGGTCATCGAGATTCTGGAGACGATTGAGCCCGACGCCGAGGTGGTGGCGGCCTGCCGTAGGCTAAAGGACCAGGGCTATCTGATTGCTCTGGACGATTTTGTTTATGCCGAAAAATTCCGGCCCTTTGTGGAGCTGGCCGACATTATCAAGGTGGACTTCAAGCTCTCGCCGCCCGAGGAGCGGGAGCAGGCGGTGGCCCGCTTCGCCCCGCGCGGCATCCAGTTGCTCGCCGAAAAGGTGGAAACCCGCGAGGAGCTGGCGGAAGCGCGCGACAGCGGATACGTTTATTTTCAGGGGTATTTCTTCTGCAAACCCCAGATTGTTCCCAGCCGCCACATTCCGGCCTTCAAGCTTCACTACCTGCGCATCCTCCAGGCGGTCAGCAAGCCGGAACTGGACCGCAGCGAAATCGAGGCGCTGATTGACCGCGAAGTCTCGCTTTGCTACAAGCTTTTGCGCTTTGTGAATTCGGCCCTGTTTGGTTTCACGCGCGAGATCAGTTCCATCCGCCACGCCCTGAATCTGCTGGGCGATCGCTCCGTCAAGAAATGGGCGGTGGTGGCGGCGGTGCTGGGCATGACGGGCAATGAGCCCAACGAACTGGTGCAGACGGCGCTGGCGCGGGGCCGCGGCTGCGAGTTGCTGGCCCCCCAGCTTGCCGCCCCCCAAGACGAGCAGAATCTGTTCCTGCTGGGAGTCTTCTCGCTGATGGAAGCGATGCTGGGCCGGCCCCTCGCGGCGATTGTGGCGGAGATCGCCCTTCCCGACTTGGTGCGAGCCGCCCTGCTGGGCGAACCCAACCGCTACCGGGAAATCCTCGATCTGGTCACGGCCTTTGAAGCCGGGAAATGGGCGGATGTCAGCGCCCTGGCTCTTGACCTCGGCCAGGATGAGCCGCGCCTCTCCGCCGCCTACCTGGAAGCGGTGGACTGGGCGCACAAGGTCTTCCAGGCCTGACCTCGCAGTGTTTCGGAGTGACAAGGGAATTTCCCCAGACAGGTTCGTGTTTCCCGGCTTTAAACTTGACAATAGGCCCGAGGCAATAAAAACCCCAATAGACGCTCGAAAATCAGGACAAATTGTCGCCCGGATGGGTTGACAACGGTGATTAAGAGTCGTCGCCAGCGGGACCGCTCACGGAAGCGCCGGGGTTTGGAAAGCCTTGGTCAGAGCATTGTAAGGTTAGATTGCAACCTCGGGCTCTTCCGAAGTTCATTGGGAAGAATGCGCAAAGGGAATGGGTCAATTAGTCCCTGCGCTCTTGGATATTCGGCCTGAAAAGTCGTAGGGCTGTATCGGACGCGCGCCGACAGGACCATCAGCCGGGTGGCGGGGATCGAGCCCGGCGCGCGTTCGATACAGCGACTTGAACGGAGCCGCCCGTGTTTGCGGCGGACGCGGCCAAATTATGGGTTTTGAATGGGGTTCCGCTGTCCCGTGGCTGAGTGGAGAGACAAGTGGAATGGTTGTCTGCGGGCGGGAAAGAATGCGCTATCCGTCAACCCGAGATGCCTTGGAGGGTGTGTGAAGGGATAGGGTGAGAACGTGTGGGTTGCCGGCAGGTAAGCAGGCACACGAGAGGGCGGGCGTGGGGAGCGGGCGCCGTGTGGTCGAATCGAAATGCGGTATTTCATGCGAGCCTCGTGAGGGCGGGCGGCGGAGAGCGCAGACGCATTTCCGCTGCGGTGAGTCGCTCCAGAATAATCATGGGGCCGCCGCACTGGGGACAGGGCCACGAACAGGGAGAAGGGGGCGTGTTCGGTGCGCCTTCCTCACCCCCTGGCGGCAGTTCTGGGGTGGGTGGCAAGTTGGTCGGTCGTCCCAGAAGCTGGAAGCAAACTGGCAAGAGCGCCTTGCGCCGTCGGTGGGCCAGAAAGCCGAAGTGGCGGATGCGCACGAAGCCGGGGGGAAGCACATGGAGCAGGAAGCGGCGCAAGAACTCCTCGACGGCTAGGGTCATCAGGCGTTGCTGGTTGCCGTGCGCGGAGTCTCTCCAGCGGAACGTGACTTGGTTGCCCTCCAGGGCGACTAAGCGGTGATGGGAGATCGCCACGCGGTGGGTGTAGCGGCCGAGATAGCGGAGAACGTGTTCGGGACCACCAAAGGGCGGCTTGCAGTAGACGACCCAGTCCTGACGGAAGAGGGGCCGGAGGAAAGAAGCGAACACTTTCGCTTTGGCCAGAAGTTTGAGATCCCCGTAGAAGCCCAGTTGGCCGTCCTCGAAGGCGCGCTTGAGAGCGGCGACAAACTTGCCACGGAAGACTCGCCCCAACACCTTCACGGGGAGGAAGAAGCGATAGCGCGAGGGGATCCAGCGCCGGTGATCCAGGGAGAGACCGCCGGCCGGAACCACACAATGCAGATGGGGATGATGATCGAGTTTCTGACTCCAGGTATGGAGCACGCTGAAGAAGCCGATTTCGGCGCCGAGATGGCGGGAATCGCGGGCGATTTCGAGCAGCGTTTCAGCACAGGTCCGGAACAAGAGATCGTAGATGACCTTCTTGTTCTGCAGGGCTAGAGGGGCGAGGCGGCGAGGAAGGGTGAAGACGACATGAACGTAGGGGGTGGGCAAGAGTTCGCGGCGGCGGGCTTGCAGCCACCGATCGCGAGCTGGGGCCTGACACTTGGGACAGTGCCGATTCCGGCAGGAATTGTAGGAGATGGCGCGATACCCGCAGTGGGAACACTTATCCCGATGTCCACCCAGGGCGGCAGTCCGGCAGCGCTCGATGGCCGCCAACACTTTCCGATGTTGGCCGGTGATCCAGCGACGACTCGCTTCGATGAATTGTTGTCCCGCCACCCGGATGAGATCGGCCACCTCCAGTGGCGGCCGACCCATTTATTTGTCTCCGGGCGGCTCGTCTTTCTTTCCTGTGGCCGCCAGCGCCAAGGTGTCCAGAGGACTGGCGGTGGCGCTGAGGTGGCGGCGGGAAAGGTGGATGTAGAGGGTGGTTTCTTCCAAATCGTGGTGACCCAGCAGCACTTGGATGGTGCGCAGGTCCGTACCCGCTTCGTGGAGATGCGTCGCAAAACAATGGCGCCTATGTCTTCAGAGACATAGGCGCCACTATGTGCCCTTCCTGACTATGTCGAGTAATTGAGAACCCTTGTGAATTTAACCCCGAGAATTCAGGGCGCCACTGGAAAGGCCCCGGGCATTACTCGACATAGTCTTGAGCCGATTACAGGCTGTTCAGGAAGGCGAGAAGGCGGTCGCCCGGTTTATAGCGCCCCCGTTTTCCCTGCGGCGGGGAGGTTTTCGCCAGTGCTTTCTCCTTCAT
>CAVSSA010000011.1:0-359369 GCA_963730515.1 uncultured Acidobacteriota bacterium
ATGTTCTAATCAACCAATGCCACTTCTTCAGGCTCGCGTCGTACCCCGCTTTGCTCGAATCGCCCGTCCAATGGATGGTTACCCCCGGTCAGGGGCCCAAAGTCCTGGGAAGACTCCCTGCCTGAGAACCGCTCCCGCACCAGCCGCAAAAATGGCTACATTCCTTGTCTGCTGTAACTGACTGAAAACTAATCCCTTAGACAATCGCCAGTCGGCCGTTTGACAGAAAATATTTTTGGCTTTACCACCACATTATGGACATGTGGCGCCCACCTGACTTCCGGGAGGAGAGAATGCGGAAGCTTCGTCTCACAACGCCAGCCGGTGTGGTGGCGGACTACTTCCGCCTCTTTGTGAACCGGCGGGCCTACACCCTCCAATCTGACCGGCCGCACGCGGAAAGCGGCCGGCATTACTACTTCCGGCCCTCAGACAAGAAAACCGGCCAGGGCCTCAGCCTGACGCCGGACACCCTCCGGGGCCACATCGAGGGCGAAATCACCATCGCCCTCTATGCCATCAACCCTGCCACTCAGCGGTGTAAGTGGGTGGCTATCGATGCCGATTACCAGAATGCGCTCCCGGATCTCATCAAGCTTGGCTATTACCTCAAACAGGATGGAGTGGAGTCGGCGCTTGAAAAGAGCAACCGCGGCGGGCACCTCTGGATCTTTATGGCGGACCCACTGCCGGCGCGGGACTGCCGGATTTACGTGTACGACCTTGCCCTGCGGTTGGGGGTGCCGGTCAAGGGAGGCGGGCTGCGGGAAGGGATCGAGGTCTTCCCGAAGCACGACGAGTTGAAGCCTGGTGAGTACGGGAATGCCATCCGCGGCCCGTTGGGCATTCACCGGGGCGCTGCAAAACGCTTCTGGTTCTACGGCGCTGATTACGACATCGAGAAGCAGATGCGCTACCTCAACGGCCTTCCCAAGGTGACAGGTGAACAGCTTGCCGGGTTAATTGCCGGAAAGGCGATTCCACCTCAACTTGCGCCGGCAGAACCTAAAGTCGAAACGGAGTTTAAGGGGCGCGCGGGAGGGCCGGAATTCCGAATCCTGGACCACATCAGAACGAAGCTGCGCAAGGTTGGCCGGAACCATGTGACCCAGTGCCCATCCTGCGCCGCAGAGGGCCACGACCGTGGCGGGGACAACCTTTCGATCTCGATCGAGGACCCGCGCAAATACATCTGCTGGGCCGGTTGCACCCGCGACATGATTCGGGCGGCAGTGGGCCGCCCGAGGCCCGGCACAGACGCCGGAGAAAAGGCAAACCATGGCTGACAAGACATTCGAGCCACCAAACTGGAAACCGCTCGAACAACTCGTGGGGCCAGAGGGGTGTGGAGACTTCATGTGGATGTGGCGTGAGGTTGGAATTGAATTTTACAAGCACATCTGCACACGCCGTTATCTGCTGCTCGATTCAGAAGGCCGGTGTTACCAGCGTGGACCCAACGGCCTCAAGCCGGCAGATGTTCAAGCTGAACTGAAGCGAGTGAGGGAATAACGGACGTCTCAGCCGGCCATGCGAAGGTTGATTCCAACGATCCGATCAGTTGACTCTGAGGGGGTACGCATGACACGAAGCACCCAGGGACGCGACGAAGCTCGCCAGGGACTGACCCTTCCAGGGCGAGCCCTGCGGAGGCTGACCGAAGTCGGGATCTACGCAATCCCTGCCGTCAGCTTAGAACACCAGCACCGGGGACATCGCTATGTCGTTCGTGGGATCGAGTCCGGTGGTGCTGTCGAAGAGATCGGCCACTACGTGACCTTCTGCGACCAGGGCGGCGCGCCGCTGGTTTGGCTTCATCCGCTTGACTCCGTAGGAGTGAATGGCGTCCACGCATTGGTGATTGCTTCATCCCTCGTGCGGGTTGAGATGTTTCGCGTGGGCCACACCTACAACCTGTTCATTACCCAGCACGCCGCCGGGCTTTCTGATCACAGGAAACGCCCGCCACTTGAGAGCAAGATTCTGTTTCGTGCGCATGAAGGTTATCTAGCGCTGGACTTGGTGAAGGAGAACAAGCACCTGCGAGGATCGGTCATACCGGCCTTTCACTCGCGGGCCGGGGAAGTGCTGACAGTTCCGGTTGAATTTGAGGCCGTTGTTAAAGCCATAACGGGCGCGGCGAATTGTGTTGGCTGTCGACATTCGCACTACCTTCAGGCGCCCGGCCAAGACGATGAGGACCGGATCGAGACTAAAGTTTCCGAGGTGCGCGCGTGACACCCCTTGGCGAAATCGAAGTCGAGATCGTCCTTCGAGTCGCTGTGCTCGGGCGAGCGGGCGATCTGGCGCAGTTGATGGAAGCGGTGAATAAGGCACATGCGGTGGTGATGTGGTTTGTCGAGAACCCGATCACGTCGGAAGAACAAGGTCACAAAGTTGTCACAACCGTTGCGGGAGTTAATTCGGTATGAGAGTAGGAACTAAGAGCGTGCTTTTTGGAGTCCATGCGGTTTGGATTCATCCTTTCTTCGTCGCCTGGGCATGGTGGAAATTGTTCGGGTTTCCCTGGGATCTGAAGCTTTGGTTTGCCTTCCTCCTGCATGACGCTGGCTACATATTCTGTCCCAATATGGATGGTGCCGAGGGGGAACAGCATGTCGTCCTCGGCGGCCGCATTATGGGCCTGCTCTTCGGTCCGGAATGGCGCGACTTTACCCTTTGCCATTCACGGCATTGGGCAAAGCGCGTCGGCAAAAGGTACTCAAAGCTCTGCCTGGCGGACAAACTCGCGTTCGTCTTGACGCCCGGCTGGCTTTATCTCCCCATGGCACGGTTGAGTGGCGAGCTTCAAGAGTACATGCGTGTGGCGAGTGGACGCCAGTTGTGCGGCAGTATCACTGACTTCGAGCAAAGCCTGCTCAATTCCCGCAACTCGCGCGTGTGGCTGGAAGGGCTGAAGATCTACACGCGCCGCTGGGTCGAGCAACATCGCAATGGCATTCGAGACCATTGGACAGTTCTGCGCTCGCAGCCACAGCCCGAAAATGCCATCCAAGCCAAAGGTTAAATGCGACATGACCTGCCTTACCAGGAACGTCCAACGCCTGCGGGCCATAGGGTCTATGACCAGGAAAGAACAACCTTCGGATTTGTTGCGAGGAGTCTATGCCTGAAATCAACGATAGTGCGGCAGCCAGGCCCGTTCGGCGGCGGATGAATCATAGGATGGGAAACGGGAAGAGGTGCAGGGCCAGATGATGCGAACGTCGGAGACCGGGAGGATCGACCCATCAGGAGGTGAACCACCATGGACCGTAGACGCGAACCCCAGCAGAGCACGTTATCGGTTCGGATTTCGCCGTCACTTCGTGATTATGTGGAGCGGGCACGTGCGGCGCTCGCCCATGGACAGGGAGAGCGACTTTCCCTTTCCGAAGTAGCGAAGGTGCTGCTGGAGGAGGCGCAGCGTGCACCGCTGGATGAGCGGTTGCAAGTCGCCTCTCTGTTGCGGGACCCCACCGGAACCTTGCTCGCGATTCGCTCCAAGTGGGAGCGGCAGGCAGTCCTCGCACCGGCCGAATGGGTGGTGCTGGCGCGCTATATGGAAGTGGCCTGTGAAGGAACGGCGGAGGATCCCACGTTGCCGAAAGGGGAGCCATTTCTGGAACTGCTGAAAGCCTTTCGGGCCTTATTGAAGCTTCGGATAAAGCAGCCGTCCAGCCGGGACCCCTATTACCTGAAGAAATTGCTTCTCGCGCAGTTGGAGAGAGGTGGAAATGACCCCCGAGCGATCAACGTTGACGCCTTCGTGGACAAGCTGATCGCACAGTTAAGCGCGCCCGGCACGCACGTGGTGCCGCTCTATGTGGGTCGCGCCTTGCACGTGGCCCTCCGCACCGAGGAATGTCCGAGTGCCCTGGCGGTGCACGAAACTCTCCGGCCTTTTCTTCCCACGTTTTTCCGGTTGGCGGCGCGTGGGCACTGGCTGCAGGAGCATCGCCCGGTCCGTCCGCCGCACGCGCCGATTTGGAGGGGAGAAGATCCTCGCCGGTTGGGAGTTTTTTCTCCGGCTCCTGTTTGTGGCGGTGGCTTTCAACTGACTACTGTGCTCACCAGTGATGGCGACCTGGCGATGGCTCTGGACATGACCAAGCGAGAGGCAGTGTTTTCGCTGGGGCCCTATCCCGAGATTCGGGAGTTCGCGGCGCTTCTTGAGCATTTGCCGGAGACCGGGTATTGGAAGGGCGTGGAATTCATGGGCTACACGAATGCCCAGGGCGATGGGGGCAGAGTCACTCGGTTCTACTTTCGTCGTGCGGGGACGGCCTTTGGCTTTTCACCCGAGGAGTGGGACGCGCTTAAGCGAGCTTTTCGGCAGGCCCTCAGGTCGCCCGAAATGATCACGGTCCTCGCCGAATTGCACTTGCAGTACGGCGACGTCTAAAGGGCGCCTCCGAAGACGAGACGGTGGCCCACGATCCGTGAGGGAATGCCAGGCCCCGGTTAGTCGGTGCAACCGAGCAGTAAAGGAGCGCACATGGACCCCATTGATCCGACAACCCGAGAAGGCATGAAGGTCTTGACACTTCGCGCCGTGGAGTTATGCCGCCTACGGCTCACCATGTCGGGCGGTTTCGAGCAGCGCTTCGGATTGTACGTCGGGAGCACGATGGAGGAGTTCACGCTGAGCACGCGGGCTGCTGCAAGTTCATTCTCGCGGATCCTCCAGGAGGCCCAAAAGGAAGCTCATCGAGCCCACGCCGAGGTGCTTTGCCGTGAGCTTTCGGTAGGGTTGCGTAGATCGGTGGGGTTGCGTGGTGAATCAGAAGCAGTAGCCTTGGGCCACCCAATAATGCCAGTCGGCAATGGCCTCGGCAGTTGATTCGTCTACATCTATTCCGATCAGTTGGGACAGGGGCACGGCCATTTTGCGGCCGTGCCAGTGGATTTGTACGAGCATGTCAGCGGTGCAGGCGTCTTCCGGTGCCAAGCGCCGGACTTCGACCCGTTCACCCTTGAGGAGGGGCGAAACCGCCTTGGTCCGGCGACATTCGGCCTGGAACGGGAAGCGGATTTTGTTCTCCAGGTAGTAATACCAGCCCAAGGCCTGCTCTTCCGGCCCATAAGCGTCCACGATCGCTTCGTCGTGGATTCGGTCCTCCCGCACTGGGTCCCTTTTGAGTTTGGGCATTGATGAAGCCCTCCGCGCCGCCTCAATCCTGGAGAAGCTGCCGCACACGGGAATACCGCAGCAGTTCCTGTGCACCGACCACCGGATGGGCTGGCCAAGGTTCTTCCTCATCTTCCTGATCCACATCATCCCTGTCGAAATCGGGCTCGGGGGGTGCGAGGAACTTGGTATGCTCCAGGTGGCCAAGATAGGCGCGAATCTCGGCGGAGGTAAATAGCCGCCGGATTTCAGCAACGAAGTCGGCCAACTCTTGCGCGAAGAGGGGATCTTGTTCGGAGGCCGCCACAAAGCTGAAAAGTTTCTCTCCGACCAGATAATCCAGCGCGCTATCCAATCCAAAGCGTTCGCGGATGTCTTCCGTTGCCGCGCACTGTTCGACCCAGATCTTGTGGTATTCCGTAGAGGGCTTCGTCATCCTCCCCACCTTTCTTTCAGAATGCGGCGCACGGAGGTACGCCCGATCCGCAACCGGCGCGCGATTTCGGATTTACTCGTGCCCGCGCGGTAGAGCTTCCGGATCTTACCAGCGTGGAGACCTGCCGTAGCGGGTCGCCCCAGACGTTGGCCGTTCTGGCGTGCGTGGGCCAAACCCGCGCGGACTCGTTCCCGGAGAATCTCCCTTTCGAACTCGGCGAACACGGCCAGCAAGCCGGCCATGGCTCGACCGGCCGGCGTGGTTAGATCCAGCGCCTCCGTCAGGGAGACAAAACCGACTCCCAGATGCTCCAGTTCCTGCAGGGTCGCCAGCAGGTCGGTTACCGAGCGACCCCAACGGTCCAGCCGCCAGACTAACACGACGTCGATCTCACGGCGACGTGCCGCTTCCAGCAGTTGCTCTCGCCGCTCCCGCTGGGAAGCGCCTGAGCCGATTTCTTTGACCTGCAAAGCGATCGTCCAACCTCGGCGAGTGGCGTACTCCCGCAGGGCATGGGTCTGCATCGGGATGGTCTGCTGATCCTGGGTAGAAACGCGGGCGTAGAGACCCACCCGAAACGGCGTTTTGGCCCGGTGAGGGGGGTGGCCATAAACCCTTGGCGGTTTCGCCTTTTCCAAAGCCCGTTTTTCGCCCATTTTCGACTGCCGCTCCGGCCTGGCCGCAGAGGATCGTTTTCGGCCAGGGTGAACGTATTCTACTCCAAAGGGATTTAAGCGGAAGGCTGACTTGCACCCGTCTGTTGCAGGGTCTCCCGGTAGTTCCACGGCATCCAGGCGGCAGGACTCCGGGCCAGTTCGGCGGCGTGGTTCTGCAACTCGGTGAGGTAATGGAAGGGATTGGCGTCATTCAGTTCACAAGTATGAATGAGACTCATGTAGAGATCGCCGACGTGGGCTCCGTTCTCGGTCTTATAAAACAGACTGTTTTTGCGATGTAAAATAGCCTTCTTCAAAGCCCGTTCACAGATATTGTTATCGAGGGGAGCGCCCGCTTTGCGCAAGAACAACGTCAGCGGATCCCAGTGCTTTAACAGGTAGGTGATGGCTTCGCCCAGGCCGGAGTTCGGTTCCACCTTTTTCTCCGCGAACTGCGCCCGCAGCCACGCCTGCAACCCTGCCATAATCGGGCCGCTGTGTTCTTGATGAAAGCGCAGCCGCGCTTCCGGAGACATCCCTTGTTCGCGAGCCTGGGCATCGTAGCCGTAAACCTCGCCCAAGGTTTCCAGCACGTGCCGGCATTCCGCGGGGAAGTTGGCGACCACCTCGACAAAGCGCCGCCGCGCGTGCGCCAGGCAATGGCTCACGATCACTTCCAACTTCGTCGGCAGCTTGGGCAGGTTGCGGGTGAGAGCGTCGCACATCTGAATGGGCGGGCCTAACGCCTGCGCCCGTTGTGCCAGCACGGCGGCCAGGTTTTCTCCCGCATGCCGGTGGCCGGTGAAAAACAATGCCACGCGCCGCCCCACCTGGGTGGCCACAACCCCGGAAGTGAAGACGCCTTTGCGTTCCGGCGGGTCGCGTGCTTCCCGGCCTCCCTCTCGCTCCAGACCCAGCACCACCATCGGGGTATCATCGTTGTGCAGCACTTCCCCTTGCGCGGCCTGGCGGATCAACTCCTCCAGCGCCGGTTGCATGCCCGCCGCCCCAGTTGCCACCACTTCCCACTGGGTCGAGGCCGGCAAGGGAATCTCCAAGCTTTCCTGCAGATTCTCCAGGCGGTAAAAGGGCAAGCCGCTGCCATATTTCAACAGCGCCAGCATGCTGCACGCCGTGGCATCATACTTCTCGGTTCCCACGCCGGGGGGAGCCTCCGCCGTGAAGACTTCGCCGCACAGGTTGCAGCGCAGATTCTGCAAGTGGTAGACCGTGGCCGCCAGCGGTGCCTGCCCCACGACCCGCACCAGAACGTTGGGTTCCTTCTGCAGGTACACCTTCCCCTTCTGGCATTCCGGACAAGCATCTCCCGGCTTCAGCGTGGAGTGTTTGACTTTGACCTTCTGCGCTCCTCGGAACGCCTCGGCTGCATGGCGACCATGTCCCGGCCGCGCCTTCTCCTCCGGGGACTCCGTCGCCGGCGTCGGTTCCGGTGCCGGGTTCGGGTTCGGCGGTGCGGAGGTCACATCACGAGTCTTCTCCGTGCTGGCGCCAAACAGAATCTTCCGCAACCGCTGCAAGCTGATCTCCCGGTCCTGCAGCGAATCGGTCAGATACGCCAGCGTTTCAATCGCCGCCTTAAGCTTTTCATAGTCCTGCTCCCCGAGCGTCTCCCGCACCCGCGCCAAGACGTCTTCAAGTTCTTGTCGGCTGACGTCGATCCTCACCGGCGAGGGCTTCATACCGCCTCCCCCAGTCGTGCCCGGAAGTCTTTCACTAGTGGATATCCCAGCACTTCCTTGATTGACCGGTTGGGCCGCTTGTTGGGGCAGTTCTTCCCCCGGCCGGTCGTCGGCCCCATCACTACCCAGTTCGCCGCCCGGTAACACGTGCCCCGGTAGCGTTCGGGATCAACAAAGGTCTCCAGAAAATAGATGGGATGACCATACACCCGCTCCCAGTCTCCGGCGAGGCGGCGTGCCATCTGACCCAGCACGTGAGAAGCAAGATGCGGGACCCGGACCCAAGGCAGAATGAGATAGCGCGGATTATAGGCAACAAAACGGAGATTACGTCGCCGCACTTCCGCCGACCAGCCGATGAAGCGGTCACGAGCGCCCAGATGGCGCGGGGCCGAGGACCATGCCAGGCAGGCGATCGGTCGTCCTGCGGCATACACGATGTACTTCAGATGCTCACCCACCGGCTTGGTCACATAATGCACACAGTTTGGAAACGGTAACGGTGTACTACCGTTGGCACCCGCTCTTCGGCCTCTCCTTGCCGGTATGCAGGCGCAGCCAGCACCGGGACGGTGAGCGCATCTATTGCCAGGCGCCGGACGGTCGAATCTGCTTGCTTCCCAGCTGGATGTTGAGCCCGGAGTGTTCGCGATTTCTGCTCGGCCCGCCGCGGGTTTCACTGGCAGCCCTCGGGGAATTGCACGATCTCCTCTCGGCTTGGCAAGCTCCCCCTCCTTGCGATAAAGCTTCTCCGAGACCAAATCGCAAGGAGGCATGCAGTGAAGAAATTAGCGAAACGACTCAGCGCGCAGATGAATCTGTCGCTGCTCAACTCGCCGACAACGATCGTTCCCGACAGCAAGCAAGGAGAACTGACGCTGGCCCTGGTGGAGCTGCTGATCAGCGCCGCACAGGAAAATGCGAAGCAGGAATCCCAAGGAGGAAGAGATGAATTCCAAGCTCACGCCTGAACGTCTTCGCAAGAAGGCGATCGTCTACGTTCGCCAATCCAAGCCCAGCCAGTTGATTAATAATCAGGAAGGCCAACGCCTGCAGTATGGCTTGGTGGATCGGGCTCGGGCGTGGGGTTTTCAACAGATCACGGTAATTGATGAAGACCTGGGACGCACCGGTTCCGGTCTCGTGGAGCGACCCGGGTTTCAGCGCTTGGTTTCCGAAGTGCTCAGCGAAGAAGTGGGCGCCGTCTTTTGCCTGGAGGCTTCGCGCTTGGCACGCAACGGTCGCGACTGGCATCACCTGATTGAACTGTGCGGAATGCTCGGCGCCGTCTTGGCGGATCCCGATGGTATTTACGATCCGATGCTTCTTAATGATCGCCTTCTCTTGGGCCTGAAGGGGTCCATGGCGGAGTTTGAACTTAGCTTGTTCCGACAACGCTCGATCGAAGCGATTCGCCAGAAGGCCCGCCGAGGCGAGTTGCGCATTTCTCTCCCCGTCGGTTTCTGTTGGTCACCGAGCGGAAAAATTGAGAAGGATCCCGATGAGCGCGTACAGCAAGCAATCCAGATAGTGTTTCGAAAGATGACGGAACTGGGGAGTATCCGCCAGGTACTGATCTGGCTGCGGCAAGAAAATATCAGCCTGCCCGCGGCTTCTCCTCCCGCGGGTGAAGCCCCGAGAGTTTGGAAATTACCGCTCTATCAAAACACTCATGACCTGATTACGAATCCCGCTTACGCCGGGGCTTACGCGTTTGGTAAAACCGAGGTGCGGACGAAGGTCGTGGACGGCCGGGCACGGCGAAGCTTCGGCCATCACAAGCCGCGATCCGCATGGATGGTCTTGATTCGCGATCATCATCCCGGTTACATTTCCTGGGAAGAGTACGAACGGAATGAAGCGATGATTGTCGCGAACACGCATGGACATTCGGATGCGGAGCCGAAAGCCGGCCGAGGCGGTCGGGCTTTGCTTTCGGGTCTTCTGCGCTGCCGGCGTTGCGGACGCAAGTTGTACGTGTCGTACTCGGGACCGGGAGGCGTGGTGATTCGCTATGGGTGCAGTGGGGAGAGCATCGATTGCGGTGAGGGCCACTGCATCTCCTTTGGTGGGTTGCGGGTCGATGGGGCGGTATCGAAGGAGGTCCTGCGCGCTGTCGAAGGGAACGCGATCGAAGCCGCCTTGAAAGCTTCCGAGCAGATCGAGCAGCAACAACAAGACTTGCGAAAAGCCTTCGAGTTGGAAGTCGAACAGGCTCGCTATGAAGCACGCTTGGCGGCGCGGCGATACGAAGCTGTGGACCCCGAGCAACGATTGGTGGCCAAAGAGCTCGAGGCACGATGGAACGTCGCCTTACAGAAGGTACAGGAGCTGGAAAATAAGCTGGAGGCATTCGATCGCGTGAGCCCCGCAGCGCCCCTGCCGAGCCCGGAAGTTCTCTTGAGCTTGGCACAGGATCTGCCCGCAGTTTGGAACTCTCCTTCGGTGGACAGACGACTGAAACAACGAATCCTCCACATTCTCATTCGGGAAATCATCGCCGACGTGGATGAGAATAGCCAAGAGGTGGTTTTGGTAATTCACTGGACGGGCGGCCCCCATTCCGAAGTGCGCGTCAAGAAAGGCGAGGGGGGAAAGCATCGGCACTGCACGAATATCGAGGCGATCGAGGTGATTCGGAAGATGGCAGGCAAATTCTCGGAAGAGCAGATTGCCGTCACCTTGAATCGGCTCCGGCTACGCACGGGCGTCGACAACACGTGGAATGAAATGCGCGTTTATTCGGTACGCCACCGGCTTCAACTTCCGGCCTTCGACCCACATCAGAATCCTCCGAACGAGGTCACTCTGGAGCAGGCAGCGCGGCAATTGAATCTGAGTCCGCCGAGCGTGCGGAAGCTGATCGAACAGAAGATCTTGCCGGGTCTTCAAGTCGTGGAGTGTGCGCCATGGCGGATTCCCGCCGAGGCGTTAGAAACGGAACCAGTGCGCCGGGCAGCGGCGAATCTTCGGAATCGAGTTCGGGTCCCACAAAGCGAGAACTGCGCTGAGCAGCGATCAATTTTTTCAGAGAGTTAGTGAGGTGGAGCAGAATGAAACAGGACCGACCGGCCGCGACATAGCCGAGCGGATGATACTGGGCAACGAGGTAGTTAAACAGCGGCTCTTCCGGCGTGCGCCGCACTTGCTGAAACTCCAAGGGCCGCAGCGCCCGCAGGGGTACTTCCAGAGGAGTCGTATCCAGGAGGAGCGGCGCCACCGCTTGCCCGCTCGTGGCGCGCCGGGCGGTCGGGTTGCGGTGTACATGGGTCGCGGATGGTAACTCTAGATGCCCGGCCCGTGCGAGTTCCAGCAGCAGCCCGCGACAGACCATGTCGCGCAGCGCCCCGTTGGCCTGTCTCCATCCCCACGCTTCGCACAGCCGCAACGAAAGTTGCCGCCGATTGGCCTCGGGATGGGTTGCGATCAACTGGCGGATGAATTCCACTTCCGCAGCAGTAACGACACGGCCTCGGTAGCGAAACTCTTCTTCCATGCTCCCGAGGGTAGCAGAGAAGAATTTAGAACGCAAGAGCCGCGCGCTCTTTTTCTCAACTCGAAACACTCACGGGCCGCCACGCTGGGGCCGCCTGGGTCGCCATGGGATCACCCGCCGCCAACAACACTTGCAGTTGATGCGCCGCCAGACTCCGCGCTACCTCGCGCGCACTCCGTCCTTCCGGCCACCAGCGAAAACGCCCTTTCGAAAGCCGTTTCTGCGCGAGCCAGAATCCCTGACCGTCGTAAACTAAAATGCGAATCGCTGTTCCGCGTCGGCTGCGGAAGACGAACAGGCAGCCCGAGAAAGGGTCGGTTAGCAATCTCTCCTGGCACAACTGCGCCAGCGAGTCGATGCCCTTGCGGCCGTCCACCGCTTCCACTGCCACCAGGATGCGCATCTGCGGTGTGATCTGAATCATGCCCCGTCATCCCACAAGGCCTGGCTCAGCGCCACCAACTCGGCCGGGCCTACACCCTTGAACTCGATCTTCATCCGGCCCCGCGGTCCTTCCAACTCCACCACCGCACTGCTAACGCTGCCGACCCGCGGCGTAATTAGCTCCATAAATGTCGGCGGGGCGGGCGGGCGGCCGTGGCGTTGGATCACTGACCGCGCCTTCCTCACGACCTTCTTCTCTTGCCCCGGCGCCTCCGCTCGCTCCTTCAGCTTGCCGTATTCCAGATGCAGAGCTTTCGCCGTGCGGTTTATCCCGTGCTCCCGCGCCAGTTCTCCCGCCGCCGCCCACAATGAATCCGGAAGCGGTACACGGCGAGCGTGTGAACTCCGCCATCGCCGGAGACGTCGATAGACCTTCCGCATGTCACGGGGAATATCAGGAATCTCGTTGGCCATCGTCTGTCCTCCTCGCCCTCTTGGGCAAAAGACAGACATTAGCAATTTCGGTTAGATCAAGTCATGCAGCCTTGCCGGAAGGACACCTTACTTCAAGAATACGCCCAAGGATTGGGAAAGGCTAGACTGGCAAATTCTTCGTGATGGCGGAATCCATCTCTATTGGCGTCGTGAATATCTGGTGGAGGATGCACGCTGGCTGGCCGAACACGATTATGACCTAAATGAGTTCGCCTGCGAGACGTGGCTGTCGCGAGCCACGATGTTCTCCGATTTTGGTCGCGTGCTGCAACTGCCGGACTGGTGGGGACACAACTTTGACGCCTTCGACGACTGTATTGCCGACTTGCCGCTCTCTGAAAGTCGTGGCGCCGTGATTATTCTGGTTAATTTTGATAGCTATGCGGCTGGCTCGGGCTCTGCTCTGCTGGCTTCTGGTCGAAGCGAAGCTGAGGTTATTCTCGATATCATTGCGCGTGCGTCTCACTTCCATCTGCTGAACGGCAATAGACTTATCGCGCTAGTCCAGACGAACGCCCCAAATTTCCGAGTCGGAACGCTCGGCGGAAGGGTTCCACAGTGGAACCGGCGCGAGTGGTTGGACGCGAAGCGGAAGCAGACCCGCCACTAACTACTGAAAATCCCCTTCTCGCCCCGCAACGCTTTGGCCGCCCCCACGATATCCGAGACCGACAAGATCAGGTCTGCCTTCTTGGTGCCTGTTGGGATGCTGGCGTAAGCATACTCGATGTTGATATTTTCGCTTGCCAGCCGCACACCAAGCTCACCCAGCTTGCCGAGTTTGTCCGGGAGGGCTACGCGCAAGACTTCTTCCTCCGTAATACGCACACCGAGTTCCTGAAGAACTCTCTTGGCTTTTGCGGGACTGCTGACCAGGAGATGGACGGGGCTTTCACTGCCGGCGCTCCAGCAGGTCATCGCCGAAATGTTGACATGCGCTTTGCCTAATGCCTCCGCGATGCGGCCCAGTTCGCCAGGCTTGCTATCGACCCAGGCAGTAAGCTGTTTCACTTTAGCCATCGTCCATTCCTCCCAAAAGGTTCTGTAGATGCTTTAAGTGTTGCTAAAGTACGCCAAAGATTTGCGCATGTAAACCCACATTTCAAGGCTGCCCGAATTTCCAGCCTACGATTTACGGAGCGCCGGGCTTCATCTCGGCGCCTCCCGTTGCACGCCAGCCATCCCAAATTCGACTACCGAATGCGGGAAGCGCCGCCCTGAAGAGCGGCGCTCCCTCCCCAATATGCGGTCCCCCTTGGGCCGGGCAACTCTTTCACTCGGGAATTCACCTAAATAAATGGATTGTGGGATGTTGGTTTAAGGGGCTATAGAGAAGCGCGCGAGCGGGTACGATATGAGGAAGTCGTTGAGGTCCCAAGTTGAGGCTCAACTGGGGAAAGTCCTGCGTACGGCGATCCGCGAGCTCCGCAGGTTCGCATACAGCCGCCCGATTCCGCCCAGCCGCAGCCAGCAATCCCTCCGGCGGCCGCGGTTGGGCTTGGCGCTGGGTGGCGGGTTCGCGCGCGGCATTGCTCACGTTGGGGTCCTGAAAGTACTCGTCGAAAATCAAATCAACATTGACGCACTGGCCGGAATCAGCTCCGGCAGTATCGCGGCGGCAGCGTTCGCCAGCGGCTGCAGCATCGAGGAATTGACTGTGGCGGCACGCAAACTCCGCTGGACCAGGTTTGCGCGCTGGACGTTTCCGCGCCTCGGTTTTGCCACCAACGAGCGCATGAATGCATTGCTCGCGGAGATTCTCCATTGCCGAACGTTCGAGCAGCTCAAACTCCCCCTGGCGGTGGTGGCCGGCGATATCAGGACCGGCGAAGCGGTAATATTCCGCGAGGGCGACCTGGTGATGCCCGTGCGCGCCAGTTGCAGCTTTCCGGGGCTGTTTGTTCCCATTGAGTATAACGGTCGGCTGCTCGTGGACGGAGTGGTGGTCGGGACCGTTCCCGTCATGGCGCTTGGCGGCATGGATGTGGTCGTGGCCGTGAATATCCTGAGCAATGGATTTCTTCAACGGCCCCGTAGTTTTTTTGAGGTGGTGGGAGAATCCTTCCACGTTGCCCAGAATTTGATGCAGTCAACCTGGAGAGAACACTGTGACCTGGTGATTGAACCGAAGCTGGATGACTTTCGTTGGGACGATTTCGAGCGGGCCGACGAACTGATTGCCGCCGGTGAAATGGCGGCTCGGAGGGCGCTGCCGGCGCTGCGCAATTTGTTGCAGGAACGGGCCACCCAATGGGCCATACAGGGTGAACGGAGTCGAAGCATCGCGGCTTTGCCACCTGCCAAAAACTTTCCTGTTCCCGCTAAAACTACCGTGGCCGCAGGATGAAGTTGCCGAGGAAGCCGCGATTCTGGCCATCGCGATCAAGAGCCGCCAGGCTGACACGGAAGGCACTCGCGGGGCAGGGAACTGTTTTGTCCAGCCTAACAACCTCGCGCGGATCAATTGCTTGAAGCGTGACGCGGCCCAACTCCTCACCCATGGCGCTGATAAATTCCGCCTGCAAAGTTCCGGGCGAGAACACTCCAAACGTGCCTTTCAACGTAACCGTGGTTCCGTCGAGTTTTCCGGTAAGGGGTTCGCTGATCATTCCGCCGGAGGTTGGGTCACTGGAGATCGGATAGGGCACGCGCGCTACCGACCAGTAAATCGGGTAGGAATATTCTTCCCCCGGCTCCAGACGCGCGTAGGGGCTCATGCCTTCCGACTCCAGGAAATAGGGAGTCTTATCCGGCCCGTCTTCGAGGGTTTGGTCAAAAGGCCCGCGCGAAAAAGTTCCCGGACCGTCGTTCCAGGTTTCCACGGAAGCCCCATCAGGGTATTCCTGATCGGGAAAGTATTTGAAGTTCTCCACCAGCCCGATATTTTTCTGCCCGTTGATCACGGCATACCAGCCGGCGCTGGAGTCCGCCGCCGCCTTGCAAGCATGGTAGCGGTAGTGGACCTGGAGCATGCGGCCGCCGGGAAGGACCGTGTAGGCGGGATCGCGCGCGTCTCCGTAAGGCTTGTAATATCCCTCCGGAAACTTGCTGTGGGGATTCAAGGGAATATACATGTAGAGTTCGGGGTTGGGCTTGGAGGGGTCGTTCATGTCCGCGGCGTCATTCTGGATCAGATGCCAAATGCCCCAGCGAATCTGCCGCCGGCTGATGTTGCGCATCACCTGATCCACTTTGATGCGCGTGGTGTCCGCATAGACATGGAAGGTGCGGACGAATTGGATGCCGGTACGGGGGTCCTCCGGGCTGGTCACACGGACGGCAACTTCAGCAGGAGTGTTGGTGATGATTTGCGATTTGAAATGCGAACCATCCAGGACGTAGTAGGGAATGCTCGGCCACTCCGCATCGTTCATCCAGCCTTCCGGGCCCGGCCAAACTTTGTCGCCACCATAATTCGCCCATCCCGCTTTGAGGTTGTTTTCCGACTCGGGCACGACCTTGCCTTCCAGGGCCTTGTTCACCAGAAAGTATTCGTGATCGCCAAGCTGAAGCTGGATCGCCCGCCCGCCAAGCTCAGGTGCTATGTACAAGGAGACAAGGCCATTGATGAGTTTATAAACATTCCACTTCCGGTATTGCGTTTCTTCAACAGTCGCGGGGTACGCCGGTATTGTCGCTGCCATAACAGACCTCACAGAGAAACAGGAGATAAAAGACTCTTCGAGACCCGCAAGGTCCGGGCGGCGCAGCCCTGTGAACCCCGCGAGGCACACCACAAAGGCGAGGAGATAGAGCACAACGCGCAAAGGTAATCGTCGTTTCATGGTCCGGACCTCAGTGGGGATATCTTCCCTCGGGCGCCAGCCGGTTTGATTCGCGTATTCGTGAGAATTACTTCGCCTCGATTGTCGCTTGCCTTGATTCAAGCCTCGCCAGCTCCCAACTTTGCCAGAGTGTGCGAGAAATTCTGCACGGCCGGATAAAGGCCACGATAAACCTGGTAGTAGCGCTCGTAGACGGCAACGTTATCCGGTTTGGGCGACATGGACTCTTTCACTTGAATGGCTTCCTGCGCGGACTCTTCCACGGACTTGTAAATTTTCGCGCCCACGCCGGCCAGCAGAGCGGCGCCGAGGGCGGATCCCTCCGAGGTGCGCAAGGTGACGAGTTCCTTGCCATAGATGTCGGCCTGGATTTGCCGCCAGAGAAAACTGCGCGAGCCGCCGCCCGAGGCGCGGATCTGCTCAACCGGGATGCCCAGCTCCTTGAAGATTTCCAGGGAATCGCGCAGGCTGAACGCCACCCCCTCCAGGATGGAGCGAACCAGATGCGACCTGGTGTGCGACGCCGTCATGCCGAACCACATGCCCCGCGCCTGTGAATCCAGATGGGGAGTCCGCTCGCCCATCAGGTAAGGCAGCCACAACAAGCCATTGCTGCCGGGGCGGATCCTCTCCGCCTCACGAATAATCAGTTCGTAGGGATCTACATCGGCCTGGCGGGCGTACCACGTTTCCGTGTACCCGAAGTTATCACGGAACCAGCGCAGGGAAAGTCCCGCCCCCTGGGTGACGCCCATCACATGCCATTTTCCCGGGACCGCGTGGCAGAAGGTGTGGATGCGCCCCCGTGGGTCGAGTTTGGGCGCATCGGTGTAGGTGAAGATTACGCCGGAAGTGCCCAGAGTCGCGGAAGTCAGTCCGGGAAGCACGATGCCGTTACCCACGGCGCTGGCGGCCTGGTCGCCTGCGCCTCCCACCACCGGTGTTCCCGCGCTCAGGCCGGTCAACACCGCCACTTCCCGGGAGATTTCGCCGGTGATTTCGGGCGATTCGAAGGCTTTGGGCAGGATTTCCGCATCAATCTCCAACGCACTGAGCATTTCGGGCGACCACCGGCGATGGGTGACATCAAAAAGCAAAGTCCCGGAAGCGTCGGAAACATCGGTGGCGAATTCCCCCGTCAGGCGATAGCGGACGAAATCCTTGGGAAGCAGGAAGTGAGCAACGCGCTCGAAGACCTTGGGCTCATTATCCCGAACCCAAAGCATTTTGGGGGCGCTGAAACCTGTAAGCGCCGGGTTGGATACGTACTGAATAAGTTGTGCCGCTCCCACCTTGTTGGTGATCCAATCGCATTGCGCCTGGCTGCGCTGATCGCACCAGATCAGCGAGGGGCGCAGCACCGCCCGGGATTTGTCGAGCAGCACCACGCCGTGCATCTGCCCGGAAAATCCCACCGCGGCAATTTCCGAGCCTTTTACGCCGGTCTGCTCGAGGGCGGCGCGGATGGCCACCAGTGTCGCTTGCCACCAGTCTTCCGGGTCCTGTTCAGCCCAACCCGGCCTGTCCATGCGCATGGGCTGGTGGTCGCCGGTGGCTGCTCCCACCACGTGCCCGTCCGGTCGAACAATCACGGCGCGCGTGCCCGTGGTCCCCACATCGATTCCCATCATGTAAGCCATAAGATTGCCCCCAATTAGGGATTCGGGGCTCGGGACTCGGGTCGGCGCCCGAATCCCTAATCCCTCATCCCGAATCCCGATTCTTTCCATCTACACTTTTTCCCAGCGTCTGGATTTCGACGAGCGTGCGACGGTGTCGAGCACGGTTTGGTTGCGGAGGCCGTGGCGAAAATTCGGCTCCGGCAAACGGTCTTCGTCAATGGCGGTTAGGAAATCGTGGATGACATGGACGAAGGTGTGCTCGTAACCGATGACATGACCGGGGGGCCACCAGGCGCCGACATAAGGGTGTTCGGCCTGCGTTACCAGAATGGTTTTGAACGCCTGCATTTCCGAGGGCTCGGTGCGATCGTAGAATTCGAGCTCATTCAGGCGCTCCAGGTTATAGGCAATGCTTCCCTTGCTCCCGTAAACCTGAAAAGTGTTGTAATTCCGGCGCCCGCCGGCGAATCGCGAGGTCTCGAAAACCCCCACGGCGCCATTCTTGAAGCGCGCCAGGAAGTTCGCGTCGTCATCCACAGTCACCTTGCCTTTGCCTTTCTGGCCTTTGGCTCCCCATGAGCCGCCTTCGGCAACCAGGGGCCGCTCCTTGATAAAAGTCGTCAATTGGCCCGTCACCGTTTGAATCTCACCGATCAGGAATTCGGCCAGGTCCGCGGCGTGCGCGGCGATGTCACCAAGTGAGCCGCTGCCGGCATATTTCTTTTCCAGCCGCCAAACCAGCGGGAAATCAGGATCGATGATCCAATCCTGCAAATAGGCGCCGTGGTAATGGTAGACTTGGCCAATCCTGCCTTCGTCGATCAGGCGCTTGGCGAAAGCCACGGCCGGCAATCGGCGGTAGTTGAAATTCACCATGTGCTTCACACCGGCCTTTTCCACGGCCTTCAGCATATCTTTGGCTTCCGGCAGGGTATTGGCGAGCGGCTTCTCACAGATAATGTGCTTGCCGGCCTGGGCCGCGGCGATGACCATGGGATGGTGAAGATAGCCGGGAGTTGAGATATCGACCATATCGATGTCTTTGCGCTCGATCACCCGTTCCCACTCGCAATCGGATTCTTCCCACCCAAACTGCCGCGCCGTGGCTTCCAGTTCTTCATTGCACGCCTTGCCGCACAACACCTTCATGCGCGGAACGAGGTTTCCCGGGAAGAAGCTCCGCACCTGCCGATAGGCGTTGGAATGCGCCTTGCCCATGAAGCGGTGACCTATTAATGCAACATTAATTTCTGGCATAAGAACCTCCGTCATTAGTCCTTGGTCATTTGTCCTTGGCGCTTTTTGGCGCGGCCGTACCGTCGTTATTCCGGGGATGCCGGCACCGGTCCGATCGAGCGCAAATAAGCGTTCAGCTTTGGCCCGAGTTCATCGAGGATGGGCTTAAGGGTTTTGACTTCCTCGACCGACAATAGGCGGCGCGTGTGGGCGCGCCGGAGCCAATGTCTCGTTTCATAAAGTGAGCCGCGCGCATTCCTTACGAATCGCCGATTGTCTTGGAAGCTCCCGCGCCCCGTACCCTCGGCGATGTTCGCTCCGATGCTGTCTGCGGCGCGGATCAACTGCCTCCCTATGGTATCCTTCGCCAACTGATCCCATCCTCTGGCAACGTTCCATACGAGATCAGACAACTTCTCTGACAATTGATAGACTCGAAGGTTCTCGAAACCTTTAAACACATTTCCTTGGTCCCTTGTCATTTGTCCTTGACCTGTACCCTTTATCACTTGCATTTCACTTCGGAGGACGCGGCCACACACTTATTATCGATCAGCTTCGGACTATTCCAATGGTGACCAGGGGCAAAGGACAAATGACAAAGGACCAAGGTCGCTTTCCTATGCCCACCACATTTCCTTGAGCTTTTCTTTGATAACGATCTGGTTGAGGAAGGCGGCGGCCTTGCTCAGGCCTTCGTCAACCGACATCAGGCTGTCTTCGTGTTCGATGGAGAGCACGTCATCGTAACCCACCATTTGCAGGGTGGAGACGAAGTCGCACCAGAAATCCGCGTCGTGGCCATACCCGACGGTGCGGAACAACCAGGATCGATTCTTCTCGTCGCTGTACGGCTTGCAATCCACCACGCCGTTAACCTTGACGTTAACATCGTACAGGCGCGTGTCCTTGGCGTGCACGTGGAACACCGCGTCACCCAGTTTGCGAACGGCGGCGCAGGGGTCCACCCCTTGCCAGAACATATGGCTGGGGTCGAAGTTGCACCCGATGGCGGGGCCCGCCGCCTCGCGCAGGCGCAGCATCGTTTCGGGGTTATAGACCACGAAGCCGGGGTGCATTTCAATGGCCACGCGCACGCCGTGGTCTTCCGCAAATTTGGCGTGTTTTGTCCAATAGGGGATGACTTTCTTCTCCCACTGCCATTTGATGATCTCCAGAAAGTCGGGAGGCCAGGCAGTGGGTGACCAGTTGGGATATTTGGAATGTTCCGAGTCTCCCGGGCAGCCGGAAAAGTCCATGACCGTCTTGACACCCAGTTTTTCGGCCAGGAGGATTGTCTTCCGGCTGGTGGCGGCGTGAAGTTTCGCCAGCGCCTTATTGGGATGCAGGGGGTTGCCATGACAGCTCAAGCCGCTGATGGTGAATCCTTCGTCCTCGAGCTTTTGCTTGAATTCTTTCAGCTTGGCAGCCTGGTGCAGCCATTCGAGCTTAAGGTGCGGCTCCCCTGGATAATTCCCGGTACCCAGTTCCAGGGTCCGAATGCCGAGTGGTTTCACTTTCTGAATCACTTCATCCAGACTCAGATTGGCAAACAAGGCTGTAAACAGTCCAACTTTCATGGTGTTTCTCCCCCTTTTCTTAGGGTAGACGGTATACGGCATAAAGGCCGATCGACGGGCTTCCTAGGTATTCCGTCTGCCGTCTACTGTCTACGTTTCCAAATTCCACCCGAAAAGACGCTAAATCTACAGTCCAGCGGCCCCGGCGTCAACTGGAAAGTTCCTGATTGTACATCATTGCCACGTCGTCAGGGGTATGTTGCGGTTACTTCAGATGGTGGTCGTACCATGCCAGGGCGCGCTGCATGATATCCTGGCGATGCGCAAAGTCGTAAATCATGTGTCCTTCGTTGGGATAAACCACAAATTGATTCTCCACGCCCAGCGTTTCCATGGCGTGCCAGAATTCAAATGATTGCGGGGTTGGGCACTCGCCATCGCGATCGCCCACCAGGATGAGCGTTGGCGTCTTTACGTTCTTGATGAAGGTAATGGGCGAACTTTTGGCATACACGGCCGGATCGTCGTATACCGACGCGCCAAAATATGGAATCAGCCACTGGTCGATATCGTTTTCGCCGTAATAGCTTTGCCAATTGGCGATGCCTGCCCCAGCCACCGCGGCACGGAAGCGGTGCGTCTGGGTGACCGCCCACATCGTCATGTACCCCCCGTAACTCCATCCGCCGATGCCGATACGGCCATTGTCCACGCGAAAATGCTTCACGACATCGTCAACGCCGGCCAGGATGTCGCGCAAATCCCCGTAGCCGAAATCTTTAGCATTGGCGCGGGTGAAGGTCTCACCCTGCCCAAAGCTGCCGCGGGGGTTGGGCTGCAGCACGAAATAACCGTAGTGGGAAAGAAGGGTAAGGTCAAAAAGCGTATCAGGCCAGGCGGGGCGCGCCATGGCGCCGGGGCCCCCGTGGACTTCCACCACCAGGGGATAGCGCCGCGCGGGGTCATAGTCCTGGGGGTAAGTGAGCCAACCCTGAATGTTGAGGCCTTCATTCCGCCAATGGAGGCTCTCCGTTTTTCCCCAGCATACCCGCTGGGCGTGGTGCGAGTCGGTGATTTGCGTCCACGCTCCTATGGGTCCGGCCCACACCTCCGGCGGATTGTCGAAGGTTTCCCGCAGCATCGCACCGATGCTCCCGCCCCTCGCCATGGACAGTGAAGTGTTCCACGATCCGGAGGTTAGGGTTTCCGGCTTGTTCCACAGCGGGGTGACTTTACCCGTCCGGACATCGAGAGCGGCGATGCCGCTTGCGCCCTCGACGCATTCCAGCAGCAGAATTTCCCTTCCTCCCGGCCTCCAGCCGAGCGAGCTAATGGAAGCGGGGAGGCTCGGCGTCAAGTTGCGGGCGGCGCCACCCGTGGCGGGAACAAGGTAGACATCTCCGCCGGTGGAATCCTGGTCGCTCATGAGGCCGCCAATGAACGCGATGCTGCCTCCGTCCGGAGACCAGTGCGGCCCGGCGATCTGTTGGGTTGGTTTGTACAGTAATTGCATCTCCCCTTTGTCCGCGCGGAGAGAGTACATTTCCGCAATGAACCACTGGGCGTCGCCGGCGCCGTGGGCGGCGGTCAATGCGAATCTCTTCCCGTCCGGCGACCAGTCATATTCGTAAACGTACATGTCGGTAGGAGAAAGTTGCCGGGTGCGCCCCGTAGCGACGTCCACCGTGGTGAGCCGCTGTTCGTAGACCCTTCGGCCAATCACGCTGGAAGGAGGCAGCATCGGCTCCAACGGTCCGGGCAGGCGCGGGGCGTTCTCGATGAAAAGCAGCGCCAGCGTTTTGCCGTCCGGCGACCAGGATGGAGAATCCAGCGCGCCTTTCAAATCGGTAAGCCGGCGCGCCTCACCACCGGTGACCATGGCCACGTAAAGTTGCAACTGGTCAGGCGTTTCCGCATTGGACAAGAAGGCCAACTCACGGCTGTCCGGCGACCAGGAGATATTCGTCTCTTCGGAGGCCTCATCGCCACTGCCCGCGGTGATGTGGCGCCGGGTGGAGGCCGGCGATGCCAGACTGCAAACAAAAATGCCGTGCGGGGGAACACCACTGGCATCGACCCATGCCACGCGCTGGCCGTCTGGCGAAATGGCCACCTGCCGGACACTGTGCGCGCCCGCCAGCGTATCAAGCGTCGCGTCGAGGGTGGAATCCTGGGCTCTGGCGCTACCAGAAAGGAGTGCGAATAACGCGGGCAGACCCAACGCCAGGGCCCGCGCGGTGCGGCTCAGCATGGAAGAACCCCTCTATGGTTTTATCCGATCTAATACGGAATCGACGCCCGCAGGCGGTGGCCCGAAAGGCCAAAGCCGGAAGGAACATCGTAGCGGACGCCGCCTCCCACCGCAAGTGTCCATCTCGCCCCATCCAAAAGGTTGTCCGCCCAGGGTTCCGGTGAGGAAATGGCCAAAGCTATCCCTTCCCATTCGCGGCGTGATAACCCATGTTTCTTTCTTCTGCGAGCTATAAGCGGAAAACCCGGGTATGGCGCCGCTCGTGATGAGTATCTGACCCGAATTCCTTAGCTAATCTTTATGCCTTTTTCACATCCTGCCGCGTACTGTCGTCCTATCACGGCTCGACGGGGCTTCAGAGCACGGTTGTAAGAAGGAGCTTTGGCGAAAGGCCACGCCAGGAGGAAGCGCTCCTGGAGGAGTGGTCGAAAGATGCCGGGGGCATTCGATCGAGCCGCGGATGTGACCGAGACCCTTTAAAGGAGGGACCTGACCATGAAAACGAGAATAACCCTATTGATGGTGGCGCTGGCTTTGGGAAGCATCGCGTGGGGCGTGCAAATGCCGCAGTCAATCAACAACGACCGGGACCTGAAGACGGCTCTTAAGGCAGCGAAAACGCCGGAAGATCATGAGCGCATCGCAGCCTATTGCAAGGCCAAGGCGGAAAGGCTTGAGGCCCAGGCGGCAGGGTATGAACAGGCCGCCGCGAGCATCCGCAATGCCCCGGTGGTAAAGAATATCGAAGCGCCGAATACGGCCGCCCGCTACGAAGCCATGGCGAAAGGTTTTCGCGAGGAAGCACAGTCCAGTCGCGAACTGGAGGCATCAAATGAGCGAATGGCACTGGATGCCGTGCGAGCCTCTAAATAAGATTAAGAGAGACCTGTCGGCGCCGGTGTTTCCCGGGATGGAAGCTGGATGATCCAATCCTCGCCACCGGCGCCGAACCTTTTTACCCGACGCATGAAGTTCAAGTTATTCAGTCGAATAGGTGAATCAGCCGCTTACTTCTTCACGATATTGTCGCCAAACATGAAGCCAATTTCACCCACTGCCCGAAATTGGTTCCCGCTCGTACCCGCGAGACCAAACCCGCTGCCTGGAGCGAAGCTGCTGGCATTCACATAAGAGAGATCTCCGCGAACGAAGAAGCCTCCATATTGAAGAGTGGGTGTCCCCGTGATGGAGAAACCCGAACTGCCCGGACCGAACATCAGATTGACGGACTGCTGAGCTACGCTCCCCGTGCTTCCGATATATTCTCCGCGCGCCGCGATCGAGAAGCCGTGCTTGAAGGCGCGGCTCACCAGGATCGCACCTCCCCGCGTTGACGCCCCGTTCACAATGCCGATATTTACGTTGGTGGGGACGTCAGTGTACTGAAAATAGGGTTGAACGATCCAAGCCCCCTTCGTGTACGTGTAGATGACGTTGTAAATACTGCCGGTGTTTTGAACCGGCGTGACCAGGGATGTGAAGGCCGACTTGGAATCGGCGTTCCCGCCCGCCACGAAGGCCAGCGCATGCGGCCCCTTGGTGACGGTTAACGAACCCGACAGCCACGTGTAGCGGTTGGAATAGAAGCCGTCGTTCCAACTGAAAGAGAGGGCGACGTATTTGCCGATCGCCTGGTTTATTTGGGCTCCACGATTGATGGCGTTCTCCTGGTTCCACAACAGGCCGCGCTCTATATTCATGTTTTGGAAGGTGAAGGTATACTCAGCGCCAATCAGTGTCGGCAGTTCCCCGATCAGGATGGAGGTGGTCTTTCCCGCCTGAAGCTTCACGTAGGCGGTGGGCACGGGGCCATAGAAGTTTGAAGTCATGCTTTGGGCGTTGGAGAAGGGGGTGGCCAGCGCCGGAAGGTCGTAAGCCCCTGCCTGCACGTAGAACTGAAACCAGCCATCGGTCTTTTGAATCCACACCTGGCCGTTGCTCAGCGTCGCCTGCCCGTTGCTATCCCCCGCAACGGCTCCCGTCTGCGCCAGACCCATTCCGCTGACGATGCCGTTCACGGAGAGCTTACCAAACGGTCCGGCGTCGAAAACGAGGGGAGGGATTCCCGCTAGAGGTCCCGTGATGGAAGGGGTCGGCAGCGCTGCGGGGGCTGCCGGCGCGGCTGCCGGTGCCGCCGCGGGGGCGGCGGGGGCGGTGGGAGGCGTGGTCGCCTGACCCGTAGCCGGGGGGGCAGGGGTCGGCGAGGGAGGCGCGGTCTGTGCTTTACCCGCGGAGGCCAGCCCCAGGCATAGGACAATCACGGCCAGGTTCTTTCCCAGAAATTTCATGACGTTCCTCCCTTGGCGAATTGCCGAAAATAGGTGCGCACTCGTTATCATGCTGGCCTCGGGTAAAGGGCCTAGTGTGGTGTTCGGTGCAACATTTTTCATCGATTCGTTTATCCTCTTCTCCCCCAATCAGAAACAGGTCACATTCTCATCCAGAGATTTCCCGTTTCTGTGTGTGTTGTGTGATGAGCCTAGCGGTTCTTTGGACGAAGGGTCAAAGTAATAGTATTTCTGGGGATGATAAAACGTAAATTTCTGGCAAGGATAAAAAACGCTTGGCCAAATGAAATTTCTGGCAACGATAAAAAGGGTTTTTATGGTTGCCAGAAAAACCGCGTGCAGGCCTTCGCGAGCCTACCCTGGCAGCCAGGGGCGGCGCTGCGGCAGGGCCGCGCCGCACGGGCCGGGGAGGAGGGGAGCAGCCGCTATCGCCGTTTCGAGGTGGAGAGGCAGGGTCGGGGCTGAAGGGGGTATTGGCGCCCTTCAAAATTCGCCCCGAACCGGGTCAAAAAGTCCATCCTGGAAGTTGAAAATCGGCGTAATAGGCGTGCTCGCAGAACTCAGCAGGGCCCGGCGGCATCCTTGCCAAAACTCGCTGGCGGTTATCTTCCTTAGGCGGCCATTCGCCAGGAGCCCGGTTTGGGCGGGGGCGCGGGCGGGTGGGGGGACTCTTCGCCGCCGGGGGGTGAGGGCGGAGGCGATGGCTGGTGATCCGCCTCGTACCACGCCTCGCGGACGGTGGAGAGCTTTTCGATCAGCGAGCGGAGTAATTCCGGCGAGTTCTCAATATTGGCTTTCAGCATCTGGCCGCGCGAGTAGGTGTAAAGGTACTGGAGGGTCCGGGCCACTTCGCCACCCTGCTGGAAGTTCAGGGTGCCTTCAAGCTGCGCGATGATGGCCAGGGCGCGGTTCAGTTGGCTGCATTTCCTGGGAATGTCGCCCGCCTCCATGGCGCTGACCGCCCGTTGCAGGGCGGCGATGGCGCCATCGTAAAGCATGACGACCAGGCCCAGAGGCGTGGCGCCCTGGACCGAGAATTGACGATAGGTGTTGAGGGCAGGGTTGCTCATGATGAACTCGGTGGGTTTAGAGCGGTCAATTGGCTGTTGATCTGTTGGAGCGTTTCCGGCAGTTGCTCGAGAGTCGTGTTGATGGTGGAGTATTCCGCCATCAGTTGCGTCTGGGTGTTTTGGAGCTGTTGCTGAAAATCACTGATCTGGCTGTTCAGATCGGTCACTTCCGAACTGATGCCGTTCATGTCCAGGCTCAAGGGGCCGGTAACCGGGTCGGTCAGGGTGGTCAGGGAATTTTGCAGCGTCTGTCCCACGCCATTCGTGGCTTGGAACAGGTTTTGGACAGCGGAAAAGTTGTTTTCGAGGGCGTTGTTCAGCGTTGTGCTGTCCACGCTCAGTGTGCCGTCATCCTGCATCTCAATCCCAATCGATTGCAAGTTGACCACGCCGCTGTTCCCGGACATGCTGGAGGCGAGCGAGGACAGCAACTGCTCTTGCAGGGTGTCCACCGTGGTATCTCCGGTCAACGTGCCGGCTGCACCCGTGCTGCTGTTGCTTTGAATGCCGGAATTAATCCCCTGGATCAAAGTGTTCCAGCTTGTGACGAAATTGTTGATGTCGGTGGCTACCCCCGTGAGGTTGGGGGAAATTTGAAGGGTTACCGGGTTGCTCGGCTCGGCGGCGGAGGTCTGGGTCACGCCTGACAACGTCAAGGTCACCCCCGGGATAACTCCCGTCACCGTGTTGCTGGCACTGTCGATGGGGATGCCATCCACGGTCAGCGAGGCGTCCTGTCCATCCACGGCATCGGTGAAGCCCATGCCGTTGCCATTCGTCCCGGTAGTGTCGTTGGAGAGGGTGATCTGGCCGGCCGTCCCGGAGGTCTGGCTGACCAGAGCCAGGCGCGAGCCGGAACTGTCCGTGATCACCGAGGCGTTCACCCCCAGGTTTTGATTGTTGATGTATGTCGCCAGGCCGCTTAGCGTGTCGGTGCGGTCCGTGCTATCCACGGGGATGGTCACCGCGGCATTCGAGCCCACCTTCAGTTGAAAGGATCCCGTGGGGAGGGCAGCGGTGGCCGACGAGAAGGAGGCGGAATAATCCGCGGAAGTGGTGGCCAGGTTCCGCACCGTGATGGTGTGCGTCCCCGCCGCCGTCCCATTGGCCGCCGTGGCGCTGACCACATCGTTGTTCGAGGAACTCACCGTCAGCGCGCTGAAATCCCCCGTGTAATCGGTCAGGGGCTCCAGACTGCTCTGAAACGCCGTCAAGTCGCTCTGCAGGCTTTGCAGGGCGGAGGTCTGGGCGTCGTACGCGGAAACCTGGGCGTCCATGGTCACTTCGGGCTGGGCGTCGGCCTCCAGGATGGCGTCCACCGTCGAGGTCACATCAATGCCGCTTCCCGATGTGTTGGTGGCGGAGTTGAGGACGGCATTCATGGCGTCCTGGAGCGCTTCCGTGGCGCTCGAACTCGTTGAGTTGGAGTTGGTTGTGCTGGATTCCCCCAGCAACTGCGCCAGCGACTCGTTGGTGGCGCTGGAACTTAAGCTGGAGAGCAGCGAACTGATGGAACTGGTACTCATTCCCCTTGCTCCTTTTAATCCCGGCAGCCGGTCTAGCGCTAGCCTGTTTTGCCGGTTCGCGGCTTGTCATCCTCGGTGGCGAGCTTAGGCCGCGAACCTGCAAGACAGGCCCGCACTACCTTCCCTATCGGCAAATTGGAAAATTCCTTGAGTCGGACCGCGAGTCGCGGGGCTGAGGGGGACCTTCTCCCTCAATTTTGCATGCAGCAACAGTTCGGTAAATGGGGGAACTCCGGCTCGGGCGCGCGAGGAAGAGTAAATATGGGGCGAAGGGCCGGAAAGGCGGAGCCTTTGTCGCCGCGGCCACCGGGGGGAAGCCCCATCAAACGCCATCATCGCTGGGGGACAGCCTCGACCGCGGACCTCTCCTACGATTCTACATCCATGCCATGGGCGCCGGCCTCCCCCTCCAGGGGGACATTCAGGCTCTCCCCAATGGCGCGCAGGGCTTCCGGCGGGATCTCAAACAACACGTCCCCGGTGCTTTGATCGACAAACTCGTAGTAAACCTGGTGCTGGCTATCGACGCGCATGTCGGTGCTGAATTGGGAGGCGGAAGAAGTGGCGGCAGGCGGGGAAGGGTTGGACGCATTTGCCGCGCTCGCGGCCGCTGGAATCGAGGGATAAGCGCCACGGCCCGGTTGTGCGGGGTTCTCGGCGCTCGAGACTTGCAGGACCATCTGGGCTGGTGAAATACTCATGGCCGTTTACCCAACTACGCTCGCATGGCCATCAGGGCCATGGTTACCAAGAACGGGCCCCCATTCGATCGGGGATGGCTGCCCATGCCACCAAAGAAAACTGCGGAGGGGACCGGGGGGTCCCCTCCGTCATCAATTGCCCTGTCGCGACTACTGGAGCAGCTTCAGGACAGCTTGTTCTTGCTGGTTGGATTGAGCCAGAGCCGCAATGCCCGTCTGTTCGAGGACCTGGTACTTGGACATGTTGGCCACTACCTGCCCCATATTGGCGTCCTGGATACCGCTCAGGGACGAGGACAGGTTTTGCGAGGTGTTGTTCATGACGTCGACCGCGGCGTTCATCTGGTTGATGCCCGAACCGATGGCGCCCCGATCCGAGGCCACGGTGGCAATTGCCGACTCGATGCTGGTCAAGGCCGTGGCCGCATCGTTGGCGCTGCTCAAATCGACTCCCGCCACGCCGCCTCCCAGGAAGCCGGCGTTGCTGGTGGCGATGGTGCCGTCCGCCGCGGTCGCCAGGTTCAATCCGACGGCCACAAAGTTTCCGGTTCCCGCCCCCACGGTTCCCGTACCGGGAGTGGTGGCTTGGATTTCCGCCGAGCCGCCGTTAACCCACGTAATGGTCGCCAGAGGATTGGCCACGGTGCCCGTACCAATGGTGCTTCCGATGTCGGAGGGCGTGCCGGACACTGCCGATTGCAGGTTTTCCAGGGTATCCTGGACGCTGTTGCCGATCACCACGTCGTTGGCGTTCGCGGCGTTGCCCGCGGCCACAAACGTGTAAATGTCGCTGCCGATGGTCAGGGTGTCGGCGGCCGCCGGGTTGGCGGTAAGGACCAGCGTCGCGTCGGCCGTAGTGCCGAACCCCAGCGCCGTGGGAGACAAGGTGGGCATGTTGACGCTGATGGTGGGGCCGCTCGCGCTGTCGGCGTCGACCGTTGAACCGTCACTCAGGAAAACCTGCATGGCGGCTCCCGTGAACACCGCGGAGCTGTTGTACGTCGTGTTCTGTCCGATTTGGCTGATTTCGTTCGAGATGGAACTGAATTCATTCTGCAGGGCGGTTTGCTGGTCGGCCGTCAGCCCCGAGTTGGAAGCCTCCGTCGCCAAGGTTACGGCGCGGTTGAGCAGGGTGGTCACCTGGCTCAGGGCGCCATCGGCGGTCTGCAACAAACCCACGCCGTCGGTGACGTTCTGCGCGGATTGCGTGAGGGCGGAAATGTTGGCTTGCAACCCGTCCGCAATAGACAAGCCGGCGGGATCGTCCGCGCCGGAGTTGATTTTGGAACCCGAAGACAGTTGGAACAAGGTGTTCTGCAAATTCGTGCCGGTCATCGCCAACTGGTTCTGCGCTGCCAAGGAAGGGATATTACTTAAAATGCTAAGACCCATTTGAAATCTCCTCTCCGTTTTGGTGTCCGTCTTGGGCCGCAGAACCCGGGGCCTTGCGGAGCATCTTTCAGGGCCGGTGGTTCTTCTTTCCAACTGACGGAACCGTATCTCCGTTCAATGACCCCTATCGGCAATCATTCGAAAAGCTTAAAGGGCGCGGTGTTTTTTTGTGCGTTGGGCAGGGGAAGCGCCCGGGGCATGCCGCTTCCAGCACTTGGCGCGAGGCGGGTTCGCACCGCGCCCGCCCGCTGCGCACTATGCGTGCCGGGCTGTTCAACTAACCTGGCCGTTCGGAAGGCGGTCGGGATGAAAATTTTTGATAAATTCTTGTGACGCCGGAGCCGTCCAGCGTATCATAGGTAGGTTCGGCATGTTAAAGGAGGAATCGCGGCAGATTCGAGCGCCGGCTCAAGGAGGAACTATGTTTCGATGGAAGTCGCTTGCTTTCTTTGCTCTCACGGTGGGGCTGATCGCCGGTGTGTCTTCAGCGCCGGGCCAGGTTTCCATCAGCATTGGAGTGGAGCCTGTTTGCCCGTACGGATACTTTGACTATGCTCCGTATGCTTGTGCTCCCTACGGCTACTATGGACCCGATTTTTTCATTAACGGGATCTTCATCGGGGCGGGCCCCTGGTTCCATGGACCCAGAGGCTTCGAGGGTCACGTCGATAACCGCTACGATCCTCGCCACGGTTACAAAGGACCGATGCCCGCGCGCGGCGAGACGGCGTTCAACCACTTCCACCCGAACGAAGCTCGGGATGGGAAAGGCCACGTCGTTGCCAATCCCGGCCACGACGCGCACGCCGAGCACAGCGCCGGATATTCGAAGCCAAAAGGCGGCGGCGAACACCGTTAAAGAGTGGTTCAATGATCCTAACGGCTGGCTGGCGCAGGGCGGGCGCCGCCCTGCGATTCGGGTGCGATGAGATGACGTGATACTTAAAACAGCGTCTCAAATCCAGCCGCCCGAAAATGTCCGTCGTTGGTAAATGCTTTGGATAGCCCCATGCGCCGCATGATCCCAGACGGCCAAGAGACCAGCCGTGTCCTTGAAGACGGTCATGGCTGGCGCCCATCATGGCGGGAGTGGGGGCTCCTATTGAATTTTTCAGAATACAGCGACTGTTGAACCCCCTCACCCCCGCGCCTCTGTCGCCGCGGCGACCGAGGGGGTTTTTTAACTCAATTTTGCAGCAATCAGTAAGCTTGCTGACTCAGGGTTTTTGTCTGCGTCCGTACTCCGTGACCTCAGTGCCTCCGTGGTGAATCCTTCCTGCCTGCTGGTCGATGAAAAAACCTTAAGCTCGGGCGGCATGAAACGTGCCTTGGGCACTTGCTTGGCATGATTCGCGCCGAGCCTCACCTTAGGGGGCGGTTCGCGAACCGCCCCTATGTCCGATGACGTCGTGTCCGGGGGCGCCCGAGGATGTAGCGCTGACCTTGAGGTCAGCACGCGGTAGAGGCGGCTTTACGCCGCCATGGCGAGGTAAACTCGCCGCTACGTCAATGTGCCATAGCCGTCTCGGCCATGCCCGAGCACGGGCGAGACGCCCGTGGCACGATTCTGTGCCGCCCTCAAGGGCGGCGCTACATAAAGGGCAACTTAAGCGGTGATGCGCATTGCATGGCATCGGGTGAAAGGAAATTCCGTGCCCCAGCCTTTGAAGCTTGACCCGCGCGTCCGCAACTTTCTCCAGAAGGGCTTGGAACACCACCGGGCGGGGCGCATGGGGGAGGCGAAAGGTTGCTACCTGCGGAGCCTCAAGGCCGACCCGCGCTGCCCGCAGGCGCTGCTCCTGCTGGGCTTGCTGGCGCAACAGGCGGGCGAATTTCCCAAGTCAATTCTCTTGATTGAGAAGTCCCTGGCGCTCAACCCGGATGACGCGGACGCGCTGAACAGTCTGGCGGAGTCTTTCCTGGGCCAAAACCTATTGCCACGGGCATCCCAATGCTATCAGCGCCTGGTGAAAATCCGGCCGCAATCGGCGGAGGCCCACCATCGGCTAGGCAAGGTGCTGGAGCGGCTTGAGGATTGGGCGGGGGCGGGGGAGTCCTATCGGCGGGCCCTCGATCTGCAAGCGGATTCGCCCGACCTTTACGCCAGCCTGGCACGCCTCCAGTGCAAGCAGGGAGCGTTTGAAGAGGCGGTGGAGTCCTCGCGCCGCGCCCTGGCGCTCGATCCCCGCCGCCCTGAACTTTACCACCAGCTTGGGCACGCCCTCACCTACACCGGAAACTATGGCCCAGCCGTGGCGGCTTACCGGCAGGTCCTGGCCTTGCAGCCGGGTTCGGCCCGGGCGGTGTATGGATTGGGCTACATCTTTGAGCGGCAAGGGGACCTGGCGGCGGCCGCGGATGCCTACCGCATTGCCCTCCAGCGCGATCCGCGCCTCACGGTGGCCACTTATCATCTGGGAATCACCCACCATCTCCAGGGGGAGTGGGCCAAGGCCTTGAAATGCGTGGAGCAGATGCGCCAGGTGGAGCCAGACTCCGCTGAAGCCCGCTCCTTTTTGGGCCTCCTGCTCTTGCAGCAAGGCAACTTCACCGACGGATGGCCCGAATACGAGTACCGCTGGGGGACCACCTACGGCCTCCGCCATCGCCGCAAGTTTTCCCAAGCCCTCTGGAGGGGTGAAGCGTTGCATGGGGCACGTATCCTGCTGCATGCCGAGCAGGGAATGGGTGACACGCTCCAGTTCGCGCGCTATGTGCCCATGGTCGCGGCGCGGGGAGGCAAGGTCATTCTGGAAGTCCAGCCCCGCTTGCATCGCCTGCTCGCCAGGACCCCGGGAGCGCTGGAGGTGATTTCCCGGGGCGAAACGGTTCCGGCGTTCGACTGGCAGTGCCCGCTGCTGAGTCTGCCGCTGGCCTTTGCCACGGATTTGGATACGATTCCCGCCCCTATCCCCTACGTTCAACCCGACCCCACCCAGGTGGATGTCTGGCGCGAGCGACTGAGCGGGAATAGACTGTGCATTGGGCTCGCCTGGGGTGGTAACGCCAAGCATCCCCATGAGCATTGGCGGCGTATCCCCCTGGAATTGCTCGCTTCACTAACCCGGAAAGAGGGCGCAACCTTCTGTTCCTTGCAGATGGGCCCAGCCGCCAGCCAGATCGACCCGTTAGGGCCGCGCCTACGTCTGGTCGACCTCCAGAATCAGCAGCAGGATTTTGCCGACACCGCCGCAATCGTCGCGAACCTCGATCTAGTGATTTCCATAGATACCTCGGTGGCCCACCTTGCCGGGGCCATGGGCAAGCCGGTTTGGGTCTTTTTGTCTAAATCGCCGGACTGGCGATGGCTGCTCGACCGCGAGGACACACCGTGGTACCCCACCGCCCGACTCTATCGGCAGTCCACGCTTGGGAATTGGACGGAAGTGATCAGCCGGGTCGAGCGGGACTTGACTGAACTTATCGCCAGAAATGCCGCTCCGCGCGGCGAAGGAGCCCGCCATGAATAGCTCTCCTAACCAGCCTGCCATCATCGACATCATCCGGTATTTGCAATCCCAGGCGGGAACCGTATGCCGCCGTCCCCAACTGGGGGATCGGGTGGGGTTCGCGCTGAGCAGCAAAGACCGGGTCCTCTTCACGCGCCAAACCCTTGACGCCATGGATGTTGACGGCGGATACGACATCATTTGGAATGACGGGAGCGACGACCCGGAGGCGCGCGACTTGCCGTCAATTTTCCATTTCCGCAACGCCCGCCTGGTGGAGGTCAATCACCACGTGCGGGGTGGGCCGGACCGGTCCATCTGCTTCGGGCTGGAACGCCTTCTCCAACTGGGCTACGACTACGTGGGGCTGATCGAAAACGACATCGTCATGCAACCGGGGTGGTTCCGCCGGCTGATGAATTTGTTCGAACTGGCCGCCGCCGAGGGCATTGTGTGCGGCGCCGCCACGGTGCGCAGCTATGAGGGCCGGGTGATGGAACACCGCACGGGGTATTCGCTCAACTGGGGGACGGGGGCGGGAATGATCCTGTTTTCGCGGCCGGCGGCGGAGGTCATCCTCCACCAGTACGGGAGGCTACAGATGTCCAGTAAGTCGCTCATGAGGTTCTACGCGCGGCTGTTCCGAATCGACCTGAATATGTGCGTGCAGAACCGGGAGGGACAGTGGATTCAGCAGGATTCGCGGTTGACCCTCGACTGGGGCTATACCCCCATGCTCTACATGCACGGCTATGCGTCGGTGGGGAGTATCCCCTCGCTCGCCCGCGACCTGGAATTTCCGGCCGGGCACTTCCTGCTGAACGACTATGTGCGGCCGGAACGCTATAACGCCGGCCTGGTTCGACGCCGAAGCGCCCTGGCCCTCGGTCAGCAGCCATGAACCCTCGTCCCCCGGGGAAGGGCGGTGACGGGGCGAGTCCTGAGGCCCTAACCGGAAGAGCCGCAGGCTCGAAGCACGAGAACCCTTAAGTCCGGAACCAGCAGGGAGAAGGAGTCAGGCCGGAAGACAATCGGCGTCTTCAGGCGGCGAATTCGGACATTTGACCCGAGTCTCAGTCTAATTCTCCCGCGGGAAATAAAAGGAGTTGATGGGATGCACTGGAATTCTCCGGGATTTTGCGGGATATCCAGCTTAAGGAGGGAGGCCCCCGCCAATTTCCCCACAAGATTTAAAGAAAATTGCCGATATAGCAATATGGGAGATTGTCACGCGCGGGAGTTTGTGAACTCCCAGCAGCAGAGGACGCAGAAGTTATGATTCGTCTGACCCGGCTCAATAACCGGCCACTGGTGGTCAATTCGGAGCTCATCAAGTTCATCGAGAATGCGCCCGATACGGTCATCACTCTGGTCACGGGGGAAAAAATCGTCGTTCTCGAAACGGCGGAAGAGGTGATGTCCCGGATTGTCGAATATCGCCGCCGATTGCGCGGGCCGCGGTTGGCTCCCCCCAGTGCAGAAGATCCGGTTGAGGAACCTGCAATTGCCGATATGCCGGAGGACCCAGATGAGCCGGAGGAACCTGAGGACCCGTCGGAAGTTGAGGAGTAAGGGGATCTGAACTTGGACAAGAGTAGTTGGGGTGGACTGCTGATTGCCGTGGGAGGAATCATGGCCGGCTTGCTGCTGGAAGGCGGCAAGCTTGCCCAGATCATCCAGCCCACCGCCGCCATGATCGTATTTGGCGGGACTTTCGGCGCCGTCATGTTGCAGTTTCCTCTTCCCGTTGTGTTGTCCAGCGTCAAACGATTGGGCCATGTTTTTTTCGATCCTCAGGGAGATCCGCAGGAACTGGTCAAAGAAATCGTCGGCTTCGCCCACAAGGCCCGAAAGGAAGGTATCGTGTCCCTCGACCGCGAGCTCGAGAACGTTAAGGAACCCTTCCTTCGCAAATCCCTGATGCTGGCCGTGGACGGCACCGAGCCTCAGGAGCTGCGCAAGATGATGGAGCTTGAACTCGACAATCAGGCCGAGCACGAAGAGCGCATTCCCCAGGTCTTCGAGGCCGCGGGGGGATTTTCTCCCACCGTGGGCATCATTGGTGCGGTACTGGGCCTTATTCAGGTTATGCAGCACCTGGATAACATCGACGAAGTGGGGCGCGGCATCGCCGTGGCCTTCGTCGCCACAATTTACGGCGTGGGCGCTGCCAACTTGCTCTTCCTGCCCTCCGCCGGCAAGCTCAAAATACGCATTCGGACCGAGCAACAGATGCGGGAGATGATGCTGGAAGGGGTGATTTCGATCCTGGAGGGCCTGAATCCCCGCATGGTCGAGACCAAATTACAGGGCTTCTTGGCGAATGCTCCCCCGCCGGAGGAATCACGGGAGTCCTCCTCCTCATGAGCCGCAAGAAAAAAGCCGCCGCGCACGTGAACCACGAACGCTGGCTGGTCTCCTATGCAGACTTTATCACCCTGCTATTTGCCTTCTTCGTCGTCCTTTTTTCCTCCTCCCAGGTGGATAAGCGTAAGGTGGGGAAAATCTCCGCGGCGATGCAGGAGGCTTTTGAACAAATGGGCATCTTCCAGACGGCCAACTCGCGAACCCCGATGGTGACCGCCGATCCTTTACCGGCAGAGAACATACAACTCATTGAGGGTGGCCAAGGAATGACTGGCCGCGGGCGCATGGCTTCGCCGTTCGAAAAGATGTTGGCCTCCCCTCCCGCGCCGAAGGACTTGGGGAGCGTTCAAAAACGGCTTGCCATAGCCCTGGCGCCGGAGATCCAGCGGCACGAGGTGGTGCTGACCGCCACTCGCGATGGGCTCGTGATCAGCCTGCGGGAGATAGGGTTTTTCGATAGCGGATCGGCAGATCTCCGGGCAAGTTCCGAGGGAGCGGTGCAGACCATCGCTCAGGTCCTGAGCGCCCAACCGAACAACGTTCGTATTGAAGGTCATACGGATAATGTGCCCATTCATAACGCACAATTTGCTTCCAATTGGGAGTTATCCACGGCACGGGCTACCGAAATGATCCGGCTATTCATCACCCGCTACAACCTGCCTGCCGGGCGCCTTTCCGCCGCAGGGTATGCCGAGTATCATCCGGTGGCGAGCAATGACACCGCTGAAGGCCGCGCCCATAATCGCCGGGTGGACGTCGTTGTACTTACCTCCACACCGGAGGTTCCCCCGAACCCTCCTTGATCGTCTCGCCCAGGCATTGAGGCTGCGGGGGAGCGGCCCGCTTGATTTCTTGGTCTCAGACTCATGTGCATGCCCCCATTTGCCGATAATATGCTGTGGTCTGACAAGGCTGACGATGACTCCCACACTTCGAGAACTGATTCGCGAACGAGTGGAAAGGCTGAATTCCATCCCCACAGTTCCGGCCATCATCCGCCCCCTGCTGTTCTATCTCGAAAGGCCCGTCGACCAAGTGGAAGTCCAACGCATTGTCGATTTGGTGTCCTGCGACGAGTCCATCTCCGCCCAGTGCCTGCGGGTGGCGAACTCTGCCCTCTACTTTCGGTCCCGCGAGGTCAAGTCCGTCCACGGCGCAATCGTCGTGCTTGGCGTGCGACAAATCCGCGAGATACTTCTTTCCTGTAGTTTGCTCAACTTATTACCCAAACAAAGCTGGGTTATTGACCCGCTGGTGTTTTGGGAGCATTCCCTGGGGTGCGGATTGGTAAGCCGCTTCTGCGCCCGCAAGGCGCGCTTTAAGGAGCCGGAGCGCGCCTATTTGGCGGGATTACTACACGATCTGGGCGAACTTGTAAACATGATGTCGTTCCAGGAGGAGTTCCGCGCCGCGGCTCAGCTCTCGCGGTCCGAAAAGATCCCGCTCCATCAGGCCGAGCGTTCGGCCCTGGGCTTTACCCACTGTGACACGGGGAAAATCCTTGCCGAACACTGGCGCCTGCCGGAGGACATCGCCGAAGTTGTGGAGCACCACCACGACGTTCAGCAGGCAAAGCTCCATCCCGTGCTGGTTGCTCTGGTCAGCTTGTCTGATCAGGTCTGTCAAGCCCACGAGTTGGGCTACGGCATCAATGAATCGTCCGATTGGAAGTTGGAGGAAGATCCTTCCTGGGTGGTCCTGACGCGGGATTATCCCACTCTTGCCAACACTGAACCTGCCCGATTCCTCTTGGAAATGGAACAGTTTGTCACGGAGGCGCGTAAGCTCGTGCGCTCCATACTCCGTGCTTGAATGCCTCAGGGGCAGGCAAAACTGCCGACGCGAATTCGGCATCCGTTGTTCTGCCGGTGTGTCCACATCTCGTGAATGGGCGGTTGCAATCTTCCGACCAACATGCGCAGCAAGGGTTTATTTTGATTCCACCCATTTTGGGCCGGAGTGGGTCCTTCACCATCAATACTGCTCGCCGCAAATTTGCAGAGGTCACGAACATTCCGGGAAACCAAGAAATACTGCCTATGCGTTTTCCCTCTCGGGACTCTTCCCATGCCCCGGCTTGACCTGGAGCCTGCAATTTTTTCTCTTTCTCCCCGAAAAAGACTCATGGTGGCACTCATTCCGCCGATAAGTGGGGTGTCTGAACAAGCAAGGGCTCTCCATCCGCTGCAAAGTGGGTTGGTGGCCAATATGAATTTACTGGGACATATGCAAAGGTCAGGTTTGGACAACAGGACTCCAATTGCCATCGAGACCCCAAGGTTCACCGCGGACACCCAGTCCGGTCGGTGCAATTGCGGTCCGAATCGGAGGGAGAAATTCAGCAATGGGCGACATGGATGATATCGTGAAGGACTTTCTCGTCGAGAGTAATGAGAACCTCGACCAGCTTGACCGGGATTTAGTAACTCTGGAAAAGGATCCGACGGCCCGCGAGGTTCTCGCCAGTATCTTTCGCACTATTCACACCATCAAAGGCACCACCGGCTTCTTGGGCTTCTCCCGCTTGGAATCAGTAGCGCATGTCGGCGAAAGCCTCCTCAGCAGCTTGCGCGACGGCCGCCTCTTGCTTAACGCCGAAATCACCTCGGCGCTCTTGGCCATGGTTGACGCCGTCCGCAATATGCTCGTTAACATCGAAACGACCGGCAAGGAAGGAGATGGTGATTACACCTCCCTGATTGAAACGCTGACCGGATTGCAAGGCGCCGAGAAAAAAGCGCCGCCTCCCGTGGCAAGTGCCCCGCCTGCAATCCCTGCGGAGCTGCCGGTCGAGCCCTCCCCGCTTGTGGAATTGAGTGCAGATCCAGGGAAAGGTCATCCGACTCTTTCACTGGGAGAAATACTCGTGCAAGCCGGTGGCGCTAATGCTGAGGAAGTCGATGAGGCTCTCAAGCTGCAACACGAAGGGGACGAACGCCGTCTCGGTGAAATTCTTGTGGAAAAGGGTGTGGCCAAGCCCGCCGCCGTGCAGGAGGCTTTGCAGGTTCAGGCCGAAGCGCGAGGTCCGGCGCTTTCCGACAGCAATATTCGCGTCAATGTGAGTTTGCTGGATAAACTGATGAACTTGGTGGGAGAATTGGTGCTGGCCCGCAACCAGATTCTGCAGTTCTCCTCAACGCAGCAGGATACGAGTTTCCTGAATACCTCCCAAAGGCTTAACCTCATCACCACTGAACTGCAAGAAGGCGTCATGAAGACGCGCATGCAGCCCATCGGAAACATCTGGAGCAAGTTCCCCCGGGTGGTCCGCGACTTGGCCACGTCTTGCGCGAAACAGGTCAATATTGAAATGCAAGGCAAGGAAACAGAACTCGACAAGACCATCATCGAGTCCATCAAGGATCCCCTTACCCATCTGGTCCGCAATGCTGTCGACCATGGGATTGAGACTCCTGATAAGCGCCAGGCTTTGGGGAAATCCCCCGAGGGGCACCTTCTCTTGCGCGCCTTCCACGAGGGAGGCCAAGTCAATATTGAAATCTCCGATGATGGCGCGGGGATCGACTTGGAACGAGTCAAACAGAAGGCCTTGGAAAAGGGGTTGATCACGCCCGATCAGGCCGCGCGCCTGTCCGATCGGGAGCTTCTGAACCTGCTCTTTCTTCCCGGATTCTCGACCGCCGAGAAAGTTACCAATGTCTCGGGTCGCGGCGTGGGCATGGATGTTGTAAAAACCAATATTGAGAAAATCGGGGGAACGGTTGACATCCAAAACCGGATCGGTCAGGGAACAACCCTGAAAATCAAAATTCCCCTGACCCTGGCGATTATCCCCGCCCTTATTGTGACCAGCAGTGGCGACCGCTATGCCATTCCGCAAGTGAGCCTGTTGGAACTCGTCCGCCTGGAAGGTGAGCAGGCGCGCAAGGGTATTGAGAAAATCCACGGCGCGGCGGTCTATCGACTGCGCGGAAAGCTCCTCCCTTTGGTGAACCTCAACCACGAACTGCGTGTGGAGCACAGTGGGCCCGAATCCCCAGGCACAGAGAACAACGCCGTCAACATCGTCGTCTTGCAGGCGGATGACCGCCATTTTGGCTTGATCGTCAATGAAATCAACGATACGGAAGAAATTGTGGTCAAACCTCTGGGCAAGCAACTCAAGGGCATTCCCACCTTCGCGGGAGCAACCATCATGGGGGATGGGCAAGTGGCCCTGATCTTGGATGTCCTCGGGGTCGCCCAACTGGCCAACGTGGTTTCCGAGGTTCGCGATCGAAGTGTGGGGGAGAAGACATCCGATACGGAGTCCCGGCACGACGACGGGGAATCGCTCCTGTTATTGGGAGGGCCCGATGATGGACGGATGGCTATGCCCCTTTCCCTCGTGGCGCGCCTGGAGGAGTTCGCCCGCACCGCCGTGGAGAAAGCCGAAGGTCGCAACGTCGTTCAGTATCGAGGCCAAATCTTGCCGTTAATCCACCTCTCCTCGGCCCTCACCGAGCGCCGGCAAGAGCCACGTGATTCGGCGCCGGGAGCAGAGGACGAAAAGATTCAGGTCGTGGTCTATACCGACCAGGGTCGGAGCGTCGGGCTCGTCGTTGACCGTATCCTCGATATCGCCCACGAGGCAGTCAAAATCCAGAAACACTCTGGCCGTAAAGGAACCTTGGGCACCATGGTCGTCCAGGGCCGGGTGACCGAACTGCTCGACTTGAAAGGCATTATCACAACGGCTGACCCCAACTTCTTCAATGAAGCGGTGGCGGCCTAGACAGGGGAATTGTCATGGCAGGCAAGAAACAGTTTTCCACCTTTGTTGTCGACCAACTCCTCTTCGGAGTGGGAGTCGAGAAAGTCCAGGAGGTCATCCGCTATCAGGAAATGACCCGCGTGCCTCTGGCCCCTTCCGTAGTCAAAGGCCTCATCAATTTGCGCGGCCAGATTGTTACGGCCGTTGACCTGCGACGCCGCTTGGGTCTGCGCGAACGCGCCTCGAGCGATCTTCCCATGAACGTCGTGATCCGCCACGAGGATGGCGCCGTGAGCCTGCTCGTCGATGAGATCGGGGATGTCCTGGAAGTCGAAGAGGAAGCTTTCGAGTTGCCTCCCGGCACTCTCGCCGGAGAGGCGCGGGAGCTCATTCGCGGAGTTTACAAACTGAAGGACACGCTGCTGATTGCTTTGGATACGGACAAAATGCTGAATCTGGTGACAACGGCCGCAAGAGGCGCTTAGCCAGGAAAACACACCAAATGGAGGATGAAATGAAGAGAGAATCGACTATGCAGAAAAAAAACGGGAGTTTCGATGAGTTGAGTGCCTTCGCGGCTGAAATGAAAGCGATGAGCGATGCACACAACGCCGGGGACATCGATGTGGTGATGCCGGAGGAAAAGTTTGAGGGCATCTACCGCACGATGGCCAAGGGTGTCAATGACATGGTCAACGGCCACATTACCGTGAAAAAGAAGGCGATGGCCTGCGTCGCCGAGTTCGCCAAGGGGAACTACGACGCGGAACTCGAAAAGTTTCCCGGCAAGAAGGTGTTCATTAACGAGAACATCGAACGCCTGCGGGCGAACGTCAAGGCATTCATTGCGGATATGGAACGGATGTCCAGGGAGCACAACGCAGGCGACATCGACGTGGTGATCCCCGAGGACAAGTTTGAAGGCGCCTACCGCACCATGGCCAAGGGCGTGAACGACATGGTCCACGGCCACATCGCGGTGAAGAAAAAGGCGATGGCCTGCATTTCCGAATTCAGCAAAGGCAACCTCGAGGCTGAACTTGAGAAGTTCCCAGGCAAGAAGGCGTTCATCAACGAGAACATCGAGCGCCTGCGAACGGCGGTCAAAGCGCTGATCACCGACGCCGACCTGCTGGTGAAGGCGGCGGTGGAAGGCAAGCTGGCGACCCGCGCCGACGCCTCCAAACATCAGGGCGACTATCGCAAGATCGTGCAGGGCGTGAACGATACCCTGGATGCCGTGATTGGGCCGTTGAATGTGGCGGCCAAGTATGTGGACGAGATTTCGAAGGGAAACATCCCGGCCAAAATCACGGATACTTACAAGGGCGACTTCAACGAGATCAAGAATAATTTGAACATGTGCATCGATGCCGTCAACGGCCTGGTGGCCGATGCCAACCTGCTGTCCAAGGCCGCGGTGGAAGGCAAACTGGCGACCCGCGCCGACGCCTCCAAACATCAGGGCGACTACCGCAAGATCGTGCAGGGCGTGGACGATTGCCTGGACGCGGTGATCGGGCCTTTGAACGTGGCGGCAAAGTATGTGGACGAGATCTCGAAGGGAAATATCCCGGCCAAGATCACGGACACTTACAAGGGTGACTTCAACGAGATCAAAAACAACCTCAATGCCTGCGTCAACGCCGTCAATGCTCTGGTCGCGGATGCCAACCTGTTGTCGAAGGCGGCGGTGGAAGGCAAACTGGCGACCCGCGCCGATGCCTCGAAGCATCAGGGCGACTACCGCAAGATCGTGCAGGGCGTGAACGATACCCTGGATGCCGTGATTGGGCCGTTGAATGTGGCGGCCAAGTATGTGGACGAGATTTCGAAGGGAAACATCCCGGCCAAAATCACGGATACTTACAAGGGCGACTTCAACGAGATCAAGAACAATTTGAACATGTGCATCGATGCCGTCAACGGCCTGGTGGCCGATGCCAACCTGCTGTCCAAGGCCGCGGTGGAAGGCAAACTGGCGACCCGCGCCGACGCCTCCAAACATCAGGGCGACTACCGCAAGATCGTGCAGGGCGTGGACGATTGCCTGGACGCGGTGATCGGGCCTTTGAACGTGGCGGCAAAGTATGTGGACGAGATCTCGAAGGGAAATATCCCGGCCAAGATCACGGACACTTACAAGGGTGACTTCAACGAGATCAAAAACAACCTCAATGCCTGCGTCAACGCCGTTAATGCTCTGGTCGCGGATGCCAACCTGTTGTCGAAGGCGGCGGTGGAAGGCAAACTGGCGACCCGCGCCGATGCCTCGAAGCATCAGGGCGACTACCGCAAGATCGTGCAGGGTGTGGACGATTGCCTGGACGCGGTAATAGGGCCGTTGAACGTGTCCGCCAAGTACGTGGACGAGATTTCAAAGGGAAACATTCCGGCCAAGATCACGGACACTTACAAGGGCGACTTCAACGAGATCAAGAACAATTTGAACATGTGCATTGATGCAGTGAATGCCCTGGTGGCCGAGGCCGGCACGCTGGTGAAGGCGGCAGGGGAAGGCAAGCTGGCGACCCGCGCCGACGCCACCAAGCACCAGGGCGACTACCGAAAGATCGTCGAGGGCATTAACGAAATGCTGGATGCCATCCTGCTGCCCATCGGCGAAGGCAACCGCATTCTGGCCCAGATTTCCAACGGCAAGATCGACGAGCTGATCGCCCAAACCTACAAGGGCGACCACGAGAAGATGAAGCTTGCTGTGAACACTGTCGCCACGGTGCTGCAAGGCTTGCAGAAGGAGCTGGGGCGGCTGACCGAAGCGTCGCGTGAAGGACTCCTCTCGGAACGCGGCAAACCCGATCAGTTCCAGGGCGCTTACGCGGGCATCGTGAAGGGCGTCAACGAAATGCTGGATGCCATCTTGTTGCCCATCGGAGAAGGCAACCGCATTCTGGCCCAGATCTCGAGCGGCAAGATCGACGAACTGATCGCGCAAACCTACAAGGGCGACCACGAGAAGATGAAGCAGGCCGTGAACAAGGTCGCCGCGGTGGTGCAAGGGTTGCAGAAGGAGCTGGGGCGGCTGACCGAAGCGTCGCGTGAAGGACTCCTCTCGGAACGCGGCAAACCCAATCAGTTCCAGGGCGCTTACGCGGGCATCGTAAAGGGCGTCAATGACATGCTGGACGCCATCCTGCTGCCCATTGGCGAGGGTAACCGCATACTGGCTCAAGTCTCCAAAGGCAAGATCGACGAATTGATCGCCCAAACCTACAAAGGCGATCACGAGAAGATGAAGCAGGCCATAAACAATGTCGCTACAGCGCTGCAGAGCATGACGGGTGACGTCAACGTGCTGGTGAAGGCCTCGACGGAAGGTAGGTTGGCGACTCGCGCCGATGCCTCCAAGCATCAAGGTGAGTTTGGCAAGATCGTGCAAGGCGTCAACGAAATCCTGGACCTGGTCATTGCCCCCGTTCTGGAAGCTGGGGGAGTGCTGCAAAAGGTCGCAGGAGGTGATCTGACCGCGCATGTCCAGGGCAACTACCAGGGCGACCATGCACGCATCAAGGACGATATCAACGTCATGGCAGATAAACTGTCGGAAAGCATGGGGCAGATTAGCCATAACGCGCAGACCCTGGCCAGTTCTTCCGAAGAGCTCTCCGCGGTCAGCGCGCAAATGAGTTCCAACGCCGAGGAGACTTCCAGTCAGGCCAACGTCGTCTCGGCCGCAAGTGAGCAGGTTTCCAAGAACATCCAGACGGTGGCAACAGCAACCGAAGAGATGAGTGCCAGTATCAAGGAAATTGCCAAAAGCGCTACGGAGGCGGCCAAGATCGCTACTTCTGCGGTCCGGACGGCGGAAAGCACCAACGCCACCGTCGGTAAGCTCGGCGAGTCCAGCGCCGAAATTGGCCAGGTTATCAAGGTCATTACTTCTATCGCTCAACAGACAAACCTCCTGGCCCTGAACGCCACCATCGAGGCCGCACGCGCCGGCGAAGCCGGCAAGGGCTTTGCCGTGGTGGCCAACGAGGTGAAGGAGCTGGCCAAGGAAACCGCCAAGGCCACCGAAGACATCAGCCGGAAGATCGAGGCGATCCAAGGGGATACCAAGGGTGCCGTGGAGGCCATTGGGCAGATTACTACCATCATCAACCAACTGAATGACATCTCCAACACCATCGCCAGCGCGGTGGAGGAACAGACAGCCACGACCAATGAGATTACTCGCAACGTAGGTGAGGCCGCCAAGGGAAGCTCACAAATCGTCGAGAATATCGTATCCGTGGCCACGGCCGCCAAAAGCACGACCGAAGGGGCAACCAACACCCAAACGGCCGCGCAGGAATTGGCCCGCATGGCGGCAGAACTTCAGCGGCTGGTGGGGCAATTCAAATTTGACGAGGCCGGAAGTGGTGCGGCGACCTCGGAGGTCCGTCCGGCGGCGAAGCAGGTCCGCGAGGCGCAATTGGCCAGCCGGGCCAAAGCGCCTTCGGGCGTTACGACCCGCCTCCAGTAAGGGAACATCCTGGCCCCAGTGGGCAGAGAGGGGTTCGGGAATCTCACAAAGAATCTCGAACCCCTCCTGGTTTGTGAGTGGTGCAGGAAAACATTGTTCGTCTCCCCTGAAGGGATTAGGCGTGGCCTTCACCTTTTTCTTTCGCGATCAACGCGTGCTGGACTCCCTCGTCCAACACGTAGTACCCAGCGTCCTGGGGCGCAGCATCATTCGAGTGTGGGACGCCGGTTGTGCCAGCGGCGAAGAGGCCTACTCCGTGGCGATGTTGTTGTTTGAGAATTTGTGGCCCTTCGCCTGCGATAACCTGCGGATTGATGCCACGGACATTGAGGAAAACAGCCAGTTTGCGAACACGATTGCCTCGGGAATGTACGCCAGCGAACTATTGAAGGGCAGCCCTCATCAAGAGTTGCTGGCCAAATATTGCCACCCCGCGGCGCGCGCCGGGTACGTGGAGTTCGACGCCGCGCTGCGCAAATGCATCTTCTACCAGCGGCACGATCTCCTGTCACTCCGGCCCATTGGCAACAATTTCAGCTTGGTCGTATGCAAGAACGTCCTCTTGCATTTGGCGTACGAGCAGCGAGTGGAAGTCCTCAAGATGTTCTACGAGGCCCTTTCGCCCGGCGGATATCTGGCGCTCGACGAACTCCAGGAATTCCCCCCCGAAGTGGCGCCCCTGTTTGTCCGGATCCTTACGGACGGCAAGTTATACCAAAAAGCCGGGAGTGCGTGATGAGAATCACTCTCCTGCACGGCAACCCGCGGAACTACTCGTGCACCGCCTACCTGGTGCGCGGGGACTCGAATGAGCAGGAGGATGTCAATACCCTGGTGGATGTGGGATTTGACGGCTCCATCTGCGACGAAATTGAAAACCTCTGCACCGGGATCGGGAAGAAGAAAGTGGCGCAGGTGGTATTAACACATGGCCACTATGACCATGCCGCCGGCCTGGGCGCGGTCGTTGCATGTTACCACCCACGGGTATGTGCCTTTGCGCCGGGAAAGCATGTCGATGTCCTGTTGCTTGACGGGCAGGTGCTCCGCCTGGGCGACCGGGAGTTTGAGGTTCTGCATACTCCGGGACATTCGGAGGATTCGATTTGTTTGTATTGTGCCCGGGAGCGGACCCTCTTTGTGGGAGACACGCCGCTCGATGTGAAGACACCGGGAGGTTCCCATCCGGGGGAACTCCTGGCTTCGCTGGAGAGAATCGCCAGCCGTGACGTCGCGACAGTTTATGCGGGGCATGCCAGTCCCATAACCTTGGGGGTCCCGGAACTGATGCGCAGGACGATCCGGAACATCCGCCAAAGTACCCTCAGTTACAGTTACAAGGGCGTTGCCTCAAAACCTCAGCTACGCCCTGGTGGTGGGTGAAAATGACGGGATTAAGTTCCGGCCCTTATTGCCGAAGGTGGAAACATAGAGGACTTGTGTTCATGCCCCCGTAATCGGGAGCCCTTCGATGGTCTTTGTCACGCTCGCCCGGGCACTCGTTCCCTGCCCGATCTGCAGAGGGGAAACTGCCTTTCCCGGAGGCCAGGGCGAATGGCAGGAAGCCAAGATTGCAGCACCCCCGGAGAGGCTGGCGCCCTGACGCCGGCCTCCCAGACCCTTGCACGCCCAGCGCTGTTAATCAGCGCGTCGGAGCGTGGAGGATGGTACGACAGGAGGTAGTCAACATGGTCATGGCAACTAAAGTCCCCGAAATTCTCCCCTGGAAGCAGGCGTATAGCGTTGGAGTCGCCAATTTTGATGGCCACCATCGGGAACTGGTAAGGCTCATCAACGAGTTTCATGAAGCAATGGCGACCGGCCGAAGCCGGGAGATCCTCGAGTACCTGCTCGCTCGGCTCATCAAGTATGCCAAATTTCATTTCCGTGCCGAGGAAAGTGTGATGCAAGCCCACGCCTACGCCGGGCTGGAGGTTCACAAATTCGCGCACCGAAAGTTTCTGCGCCAGGTGAGGAGTTTCCAGAAGGACTATCTGGCGGGCAAGTCGATGCCGACCATTGACGTCATGGTGTTCTTAAAAGACTGGTTGGTTAATCATATTCAAGGAACAGATCAGAGATACGTGCCCTTTCTCAAGGAGAGAGGAATAGTGTGAAGTGGCAAATTTGCGGGGTGCGCTGCACCTGCTTGTTCCCGTTGGGGTAGGAGCAATCCCCGTTGCGAAAATAGCTCGGCCGAATCTGAGGCCCACTCAGTTGAGTAAGCCTTGCGCCTTCAGGACTTGGGCCGGGTTCTTGCCACATTGCTCAACCCCACGTGGGGGCTGCACTTCTAAGGTGGTGGGCCGGCCTGGCCAGGTCTGAGAGTATCAGGGCACTTCGGCAGTGGTTTGTGGACCTCGGTAAAAGGTCGATTTCCAGCCCCCGATGTGATCATCCTGCCACGATCCGATCAAGACCGAGCGTGGCTGATACCGGCAGAGGGATCGCGCAGATGGAAGCTATTGGCCATTACGGCGGCAGAAGAGATCCCATTAATGTAAAAGGAGTCATCGATGTTTAAGAACCTCAAGCTGACCCCCAGAGTCGCAGGATCAATTGCACTTACGCTTTTGATCACGTCCACCGTAGGCTTTTTCATAACCCAGAAGCGCATCAACTCGCAGGCGGAGGACGCCTTTGTGGACAAGCTTCGGAAGACGGATGGGATGGCCGATCGCGTGCGCACTTACTTTTCTGCCAACGCCGATTCTTATTTGCCCAACCACCAATTCAAGGAACTCAAGCAGGTCCCGGTGGTGGTCGCCTGGAGTGTAGCCCGGGAATACGCCGAATCCCAGGGCATGCAGTTCTCAACTCCCAGCATGCAGTTCCGGGATCCCAAGAATGCGCCAGACGCCTTTGAGAAAGAAGCCCTCATGGCTTTCGCTGCGGATTCGAGCTTGAACGAATATTTCAAGCACGAGGTCCTGAACGGGCAGGAAGCCCTCAGGTACGCCCAGCCTGTTCGGCTGTCAACCGATTGCCTTTTCTGCCATGGCGATCCTGCGGGTCAAAAAGACCCATTTGGTTACGCCAAAGAGGGAATGAAGGCGGGCGATCTGCGGGGGGCCTTTGTGGTGACAGCACCCTTGACAACGGTGCAGGCTCAATCTTCGGCGAACAGCCTGGTCCTTATGTTCATCAGCGGGGTAACGCTATTGGCGTCTGTCCTGGTCGTGTTCTTCGTCGTCACCTCGTCTACTAAACCCCTCCAGGCCGTGGTGGGCAGAATTAGGGATATGGCGGAAGGTGAGGGGGATCTCACTCAGCGTCTTGACGAGAACCGACAGGACGAAATCGGCGAACTCGCCCGCTGGTTCAACACTTTTCTGGAGAAGCTGGAAGGCATCATTGCTCAAGTGGCGGGCAACACCCTGGGAGTGGGGAGTGCTTCCGAGGAACTTACGGCTGTAAGCCAACAGATGAGCGCCACCGCGGAAGAGACGGCGACTCAGTCGAACGTGGTTTCAGCAGCAGCGGAGCAAGTCACGCACAATCTGGAGAGCGTAGCGACCGCGACGGAAGAGATGAGCTCTAGCATTAAGGAAATTGCCAGGAACGCCAATGAAGCGGCTCGGGTGGCTACCGCTGCCGTTAGGACGGCTGAAAGCACTACCGCCATCGTGGCCAAGCTGGGTGATTCCAGCGGGGAGATTGGCCAGGTGATCATGGTCATTACCTCTATCGCGCAGCAAACGAACCTTTTGGCTCTGAATGCCACGATAGAGGCGGCACGCGCGGGCGAAGCGGGCAAAGGCTTTGCGGTTGTGGCCAACGAGGTAAAAGAGCTGGCAAAGGAGACTGCCAAGGCGACCAAGGAGATCAGTCAGAAAATCGAGGCGATCCAGGGGGATACCAAGGGTGCGGTTGAGGCCATCGGCCAGATCAGTGGCATTATCAATGAAATAAATGACATTTCAAACACCATTGCGACTGCCGTGGAGGAGCAAACAGCTACCACCAATGAGATCGCTCGCATCGTACAGGAGGCGGCGCGCGGTGGTTCCCAGGTGGCCGAAAACATTATCGCCGTGGCCCAGGCCGCCAAGAGCACGACGCAAGGCGCCAGCGATACCCAAATGGCGTCGGGCGAACTGGCACGCATGGCGGCGGAACTGCAGAAAATTGTCTCCCAGTTCAAATTCCAGGAAAGCGCCGCAGGCAATCCGAATTCCGGGTTCCGTTTAGCGAGCGGGCCGGTGCATGCCCCGCATTTGGCTAGCAGGGTTGATCCTCACAGTGCTCCGACCTCAACCCGGATTCAATAGTAGGAAGGGGGCTGGCGGACTGGGGAGGGTCACGGGAACCTGCAGTAAACCTTTTGCCCCGAATGGCCGAAGGGTATAGAGAAGGGATGACTCGCCATCGAAGGGAGCCAACGTGCGTGCACTGATCATTGATGATTCAAAAGCCATGCGGAGCATTTTGGGCAGGATGCTTCGAGGGTTGGATTTTGAGGTTGTGGAAGCGGCCAATGGCCGGGAAGCCCTGGAGCGCCTTCAAGGTCTCGGGAAAGTCGACATCGCCCTGGTGGACTGGAACATGCCGGAAATGAACGGCTTCGAATTTGTTCGCGCGGTTCGGGCTGAGCACATGTACGACGGCGTGCTTCTAATGATGGTGACCACTGAAACCGAAATGGAAAACGTGGTCCGAGCTCTTGCCGCCGGCGCCAACGAGTACGTCATGAAACCCTTCACCCAGGAGGTCATTTTGGAGAAACTTCAAATCTTCGGGATGGCAGGGTCTTAGCATATGCCAAAGGTCAGGATACTTGTTGTCGATGACTCCGTTGTGGTTCGACGCATGGTCAGTGACGTGCTTGCCTCCGACCCGCAACTCGAAATCGCGGGAACTGCCGCCAACGGGAAGATCGCACTCGCCAAGATTCCTCAGGTCAATCCGGATATTGTAATCCTCGATGTCGAAATGCCGGAATTGGATGGGCTGGGCACATTGGCGGAGATTCGCAAGTCACTGCCGGCCCTCCCCGTCATCATGTACAGTACCCTTACCCAGCGAGGTGCGGAAGCCACCCTCGAAGCGCTCTCGAAGGGCGCCACGGATTATGTTACAAAGCCCTCCAATGTCGGAAGCGCTGCCCAGGCTCTGGAGTGCATTCGGACACAATTGATTCCGAAGATCAAAGCGATTTGTGTCCGCATCCTGGGCTTCTCGCCCTCTACTCTGCTGCCCGCCAGCGTGGCTGCCAAAACCGTCATTCCGCAGCGCGTAGCATTGCCCCGTCGTGAAGGGCGAATCGATATTGTGGCCATTGGAGTGTCCACGGGGGGACCGAATGCTCTTGCCGTTCTCATGCCATCCTTTCCGCGTGACTTTCCCGTACCCTTGGTCATCGTTCAACACATGCCTCCGGTGTTTACTCGTCTCTTGGCCGAACGTCTGGCTGCAAAGTCCCAAATCGGCGTGGAAGAGGGATACTCAGGCGCTGTCTTGGAGCCCGGCGGCGCTTGGATCGCTCCCGGCGATTATCATCTGGTCGTGGCAAGTGACAGCCATCGGGTGATGCTCAGGACCCACCAGGGCCCTCCGGAAAACTCCTGCCGCCCGGCCGTGGACGTGCTCTTCCGTTCGGTGGCAGATGTTTACAGATCTCACGCCCTTGCCGTGGAGATGACCGGGATGGGGCAGGATGGCCTGCGGGGTTGCGAACGCATTCACGAGTTTGGCGGGCAGATTCTGGCGCAGGACCAGCCGACGAGCGTCGTTTGGGGAATGCCCGGGTTCGTGGCCAATGCCGGTCTGGCCGATAAGGTTCTACCCCTCGACCAACTCGCAATGGAAATCATCCGCCGGGTCCGGACCGGGCGGGAATCCAGCCGGGAGTTCAAAACTGTCCCGCGCACGGGGGAGACGGGTATTCCAAAATGACCCTCAGCCTTCCGGAATTCAACTATGTACGCCGCCTGGTTCTCGATCAATCGGCCATTGTGCTGGAGGAGGACAAGGGATATCTTGTCGAATCCCGCCTATTACCTCTGGCCCGCCGCGAAGGATTCGCTTCCATCAATCTTCTCGTGCAGCGGTTGCAGGCCGAACCCTTTCATGGGTTGCATCGCCGGGCGGTTGAGGCAATGACGACGAACGAGACCTCCTTCTTTCGCGATTTCCATCCCTTTGAGGCGCTCAAGAAATTCGTGCTGCCGGATCTCATCGCCCGGCGAGCAGCGGAACGGGCGTTGACCATTTGGTGCGCTGCCAGTTCTTCCGGGCAGGAGCCCTACAGCCTTTCCATGCTGATTCGCGAGCATTTTCCTCAATTGTCGAGCTGGAAAGTTCACATCCTGGCAACCGACCTCTCCACGGATATTCTGGCGCGGGCGCGCGAGGGGCGCTACAGCCAACTCGAAGTGAACCGGGGCCTACCCGCCAGCCTGCTCGTCAAGTACTTTCAAAAGCAGGGCTGCGATTGGTATCTGCGGGATGACATTCGCCAGATGGTGGATTTCCAGATAGTGAACCTGGCCAACGCATGGCCGGCCCTGCCACCCATGGACATTGTGATGATACGAAACGTACTCATCTACTTCGGCGTCGAGACCAAAAAGCAGATCCTCGCCAAAGTTCGAAGGGTGTTGAAGGCTGATGGCTATTTCTTCCTCGGCGCGGCAGAGACGACTTTCAGCATCGATGATTCGTATGAGCGGGTCCAATTCGAGCGCGCCACCTGTTATCGAGTTCGAAGAGCCTAGGGAGTTACCATGTTCGTCACCGAGGGTGCATTTTACAGAATTATTCAAGACACGTGGGCGTCCACCTTGGGATTTCATGTGGATTGTTCCCCGTCGGCGGAGCTGACGGCAATTGGGGCATTAACCGTGTCCGTCAAAATAACCGGGGCTTGGGAGGGGGAAGTGCGTTTGCACTGCCCGCCTCCGTTGGGGCGATTAATCGCGGCGGCCATCTTCCAGGTGGAAGCCGAAAGCGCGGGGAACGATGAGATCCTCGATGCGCTCAGTGAACTCATCCACATTGTGGGTGGGAACCTGAAAGCATTGTTACCCCAGCCCGTCATCCTTTCCCTGCCCTCACTTCCCAGTCCCGCGGATGCCGCTCAATCCATGCTGCCACCGCAGATCGTCTGCCGGCTGACGCTGACGAGTGAAGGATACCCTTTCGTGGTGACCATTTTGGGAGATCCTCTTGCTCCGGCCACGGTGGAACATCCAGCGGTTCGAGAAATCCATTGGCCCGCGGAAAACTCCTAGCTGCAACCCGTGCGCGGCATGGAGAATCCTGAGGACGGACACTCCTGCTCGCCTACCGCCGCGGGCGCGGCCTCGCTCACGTGAAGTGTGGTCAATCCGCGGTGAGAAAAAGCAACCCTCACAACCTCCCGCCGGGGTGAGTAGCGCGGCCAGCCCACCGGGCCCCGGAAGGCCGTCCGAGATGCTCCCTTCCCATCCTGCCGAGGGTCCGTGTTCTGTGATGCGGTAAAGTGGGTCATGGGCGGGCGCTTCCCGCATCTTACGACGGGGGAAAAGCCGGACCTGGCGATAAGACTTGATGGAAATCAAAGGGCGAGGAGGCGGGCCAAAGAGGCCTTTGGCCGGCGCCGGGCGTCGTCAACTCATTTCGTCGGGGCGCCCGCCGCGCCGGCTTGCCGGCCCTGGAGCCGCGCCTCTATGCGCTGGTGGTCTTGGAGAAGCTGCCGACCGCGCCGGCTTCGTCGTCGTGAACGTCGAAGACCGTATAAAGCTTGGTAATTTGCAAAAGGTCATGAACCTTCTTCGTAAGATGCAGAAGTTTCAAGGCTCCGCCCTGCTTGGAGACGCCCGTATAGGCGCTCACCAATTCGCCAATCCCCGAGCTGTCGATGTAGGTGACGTCGGCCAGGTTCAATAAAAGGTTCTTGTTCCCCTTGCCCAGTTGGTCGCGGATCAACTCCCGCAACTGTGTGCACCCTTCTCCCAGAGTGATTCTGCCGCTGACATCGACGACCGTCACCGAATCAATTTGTCGTATTGTGGCTTTCATGCTCACGGTCGGTTCCTCCTTATTTGTTCTGAATTTCTCGACTCAGGCGCTTGATCATCGTCACTTCCGTCCCCGTGCCGTTGAGGTTTTCCACCTTGAATTCATCCATGAAGGAGCGAATCAGAAAGATGCCTCGCCCCGACACATTCAACAGGTTTTCATTATCCAGCGGATCGGGGATGTGGTGCGGATCAAAGCCTTTTCCCTGGTCCCGAATATGTATTTCCAGCCGGTCGCGATGAATTTTGAACTGCAGCCAAACGCTCTTGCTGGAATCATTCTTGTTGCCGTGCCAGATGGCATTGATCATCGATTCGTGGACGGCCATTTCAATGCGTTGCTGCTCGTCCTCATCGAATCCCGCGGTGCCCGCCACGCGACGGGTAATTTCCTCCGCCACCTCCACGTTCTTGAGGTCACTTTCCAGTGTTACCTCTACGACGCTAGTGTCAGGATTCATAGGGCACGGGGCGGGACGCGGGTCCCATACCTGAAATTACCCCACGGGTGACGGAAAGTCAACGCGCGCGTTGACTTTCTTCCTGCCTCCGTGGCTTTTACCTCCATAACCATCCTGTTGCACAGCGGGGTTGCGGTTTCCGCGCCCGCGCGATCTTCAAGGGTCATTGAGGGAGCAGGGAAGGCCCATGCCTCGAAGTCCGGCCAGTCAATTCTTCCGCTGGACCCCGGCGTCTTGCCTCTGCGGAAGGCTTGATGTGCCTTTTCGACTCCCGGTTCCCGCCACCCCAAGCGGCGTTGAGAATAATCGAACCTTCGCCTGCCGTCAAGGACTTCGCCCGAAATTGCACAGGGATTCATTGGGTTTGTCCCGCCATAAATTCCAATTTTTTGAGGTTAGCGTAGGCGTCGGCATTATTGGGATCAATTTGCAGCCCCGCTCGGTATTCTCGAACGGCGTCGTCGTAACGGTTGGAGTCCATGTACAGAAGCCCCAGCATGAAATGCGCGCGGCTGTTCCCGGGGTTTATCGCTTCCGCGTCCAGAAAAGCGCGCTCGGCGCCCTGGCGGTCTCCCTTGAGCCATTCCGCCAAACCGAGGTCCCAATTCCCCTGCGGGGTGGAGACGATTTTGACGGAGCGGCGCGCTTCCGCTTCCGCCTCATCCAACTGCCGCCGATCAAGATAGTACTCACTCAGGGTGTTGTGCGCCCGGATGTTCAAGGGGGAGAGCTTTTCAGCGGTGCGGAGTTGGGCCTCCGCTTCCTTCAACCGGCCGGTGGCTTCGTAGGTTATCCCCAGGTCCAGATGGGCATCCGTATAATTCGGCCGGACTGCCAGAGCGCGCAAGTAGAACACTTCCGCCTCGCGATAATTTTTTTTCTTATCGGCCACCAAGCCGAGATTGTGCAGGATGAATTCACTGCCCGGCGCCAGCGCCAGCCCCAGGCGCCATTCCTTTTCCGCCGCCGGGATGTTTCCCTGACCCCAATACACGGCCCCAAGATTATTGTGCATGTAATAGGCATCCGGAGTGACCGCCAGGGTTGCGGTGTAAAAGGTGACGTTATCCCGCCAGTCGCGATTGCGAACGATAATGCGCAGGATACAGAGCGTGGCGAGGAGGCCTGCCGCGACGGGCAGGGCAATGCGCCATAAAGGCCCTCGGCGCGAAAGTAATTCCCACCCGCGGACGCCTGCCCAGCCTGCCATCCAGCAGAATCCCACCGAGGCGAGATAGAGGTAGCGTTCTGCATAGGGATTGCTGGCCATCCAGCGAACATTCAACACCGGGGTGAGCATCGCCAGCAACCAGATCATTCCGAAGGCCGCCAGCCGGTTGCGCTTCCACAGAGCCAAAAAGAGCGCTGCGCATAGGGTGAGAGCCGCGAGGCCACGCAAGGCCCATGGAACGAGGGGGGTAAGCGTGGTGGGGAAAAGGTAGTAGGCACAGAGTTCGACCGGCCACACGAGCTTCCAGCCGTATCGCCCAATCAGGTCGAGGGCGGAGAGCGCCAGCCCGGCGATCCCCATCACTCCCCGCGCGTGGCTGGGCGCCAGGGCACCCAGAAAATGGGTGCGGACCACCAGATAAACAGCGGTGAGCAGGGACAGGGCGCCGTAGCGCCAGATCTTTTGAGCCCGACTGGTTTCCCCGCGGTCGTCGCGGAAGAGGTGTTCGTAGAGCGCGGCCAGCAACGGCAGGGTGAGCGCCTGCTCCTTGGAAAGCAGGGCAAGCAGAAAGCTCGCCGCCATGGCGATCTGGAGGGGGATTGAACACTTGCCCCCGGGGCGCGCCGAGCCCAGGAAAAACCAGAAGGTCAGCAGATAAAAGACCGCCAACTCCAGTTCGGTAACCGCGGCGATCCAATCCACGGCTTCCGTGTGGACGGGGTGGAGGGCAAAGATGCACGCCGACACCAGCGCCACCACGGGGGAACGAAACATCCGAAGCGTGACCAGGAAGACGAGCAGCACAACCCCCAGGTTCGCCAGAAGATTGACCATGTGGAACCCCAGGGCATGGGGCCCGAACGCTTGGTAGCAGACGAGATACCCCAGTGACATCATCGGGCGGTAATAGTTGGTGGAGCGGCGGAAATCGCCCTCGAAAGACCACACCGATGTGGTGAAGATTTCCCGCAAGTGCGAGAAGTTCCGCAGGTAGGGATTCATCAGGACCTGGTCGTAATCGTCATAGACAAAGCTGTTTCGCAAGGAATTGACATAAGGGAGAATCCCCACGGCCAGCAGGATGAGAACGTACATCACCCACTGCTTCTTGCCCAGAAGGGGCTGTGCAGACGGGCCCGCCGCCGATGATACGGCGGGGGGAGAGAGGTCGATCGGGCGTTCGGAGGTCACTGACGCAAACTCCTCAATTCACAACCAGCAGCGTAAACGTGCCGGGAATGGCCTGCGGCCGGGGATGAGGATGCTCCCGCGTGGGCGCGGGAGAGGCGCCGAATTCCGCTGTCACCAGAAAAACGCAATGGGTCTTCTCATCCAGGGCCATGGTCCGGGCGCCGCGCTGGGTGGGAACGCTCGCATAGGGGACGAATTCTCCGGGCGAGAGTTCATGAACGACCGTCAGCGTGCCGTCACCATTGGAACTGAAGGCGAGCTGCGTTTCGGGGTCGAAGGCCGTGGCGTCCACCCCCTGGCCGATGGCCGGCGTGGCCAGCACCTTGCCTGAATCCGCATCCACCACCGCCATCATCTGGTTATGGCAGCCCACGAAGAGCCGCCGATGTTCCCTGTCCATCGCTAGACCCGTGGGTTCTTCGCACGGCGCAAGCGGCCAGCGGGCAGTGACCATGAGCTTCTCGGAATCGATCTGAAGGAGTTCGCTCTTGTCCTCCAGGTTATTGTAAATGTGCCCCTGCCCGTCGGAAGCGGCGAATTCCGGCTTGCCACCCAAGGGGATTGTGCCGGCGGGTTTTCCGGTGGCCGCATCAATGGCCGTCGCGTCGCCCCCATGACCGTTAAAGGTGAAGACACGATGGGAGGCGGGGTCGTAGACAATGGCGTCCGGTCCATTTCCCGTGGGCGCCGACCCCAGAACTTTCAGAGTCTTGAGATCAAAAATGGTGACCGTGTTCGCCCGGCCGTTACTTGAAAATCCGCGGCGCAGGCCCGGCGCCAGGGCGATGCCGTGCACCCCCTCGGTGCCGGGAATGTTTCCCACCACGGTGTAGCTATCCGCATCAACCACCATCACATGAGTGCCGCGCGAGATGTAGAGGCGGCGCGCCACACTGTCGCAGGTGAGATAGTCCCACCCTCCTTCCCCACCCAACTGAGCCTTCTTGACCGTGGTGTACTTGAAAGCTGCAATGGCCTTCTTGGGGGCGCCCCATTCGCCCGAGGTAGCGGCGAAGAATGCGGCAGCTCCCATACCGGCCAGGCAGAGCGCCCAAGCCGTTTCTACCATCATGTTTCTTGCGCTGATGCGCTGGGAAAATTGTTGCATCACGATGCCTCCTTGGGGAAAGGAGCTAACCTATCACGCCCAACCTGACCGAACAAGGGTCGTAACGGAAAATTAACGGAGAGACCCATCGACCTTTCCCTTCGCCAATGGCATGCCGGGAAGGCGCGGAGGATCTCCCTCTTGGGACATTATCGTTTAGGCTGGGCACTGCCGATTCTTCACCTCTAAAATTATCTTTCTCCTTTATTTTCATCAACATCGTGAAGAGCCAGGTTTAACTCGTTTTTTTCATCAGCATCGTGGAGAGGCGAAAGTCAGACATTTTTTCTACATGTGTTTTCAATGATTTACAGAAAATTTGCCCCACTTTTTTATCCCTTTCTTCACGGCCGGAATCCGCGTGTTTCTATTAACTATTATATTTTCAATTACATGGAATTCTGCTGGATTTCTGCTCTTCATGTCTAACTCATTTATTTTCTATCATATCGTGGAGAGTTGGGGCCTCTGCGTCACGGGTCCTCAGATCTGCATGCGCTCCTATAGTGTCGGCCTTGCGATTGGCTCCCAAACGTGGCACGGGCGTCCCGCCCGCGAATGCGCATGGCCAGGATGGCCCTGGCACATCAGGCCTGGCACGCCGGCGAGCGCTTGCTGGCCCACACACTAGTCTACAATAATCACAAGAATTGTCAAGCCTTTAATGAGAATACAGTCTGAACACCCTAGCTCACGACAAATTGTCAGGCAAAATGCCTCGATGATTCTGCGGGGCAAATTCGCTGGATTAGTTCGCGCCACAAATTCGCGAGACCTGCGCGGGGGGGGGCGCCCGGCCCACCCCCCAGCTTCGCGACTTTACGGAGACCCCGAGTTCCTGTTGAATCCAACCGCGCAATCCCGTAAGATGCGGGTCAGGGGCTAATACATTGGGGAGGTAGGTTGAGATGAAAACAAACCTTAATCGCCGGGAATTTCTTCAAGGAGTGAGCGCCGCCGCTGCGGGATTTTGCCTCGCGCCCTCGGGGCTCTGGGCCAAAGCCGCTCCCGCCGCGCCGGTGGCCGTCGCCCGGTGCACCACCTATGGCCGGGAATTGATGACCACGCTGGCAAGTATGTTCGACCAACTGGGCGGCTTGGGTCCGCTTGTGAACGGGAAGACCGTGGCCATGAAAATCAACGTCACGGGGAGCCCCCCGAATTTCTTCCACAGAATGCCCGTGGGGGAAACCTATTGGGTTCACCCCCAGGTGGTCGGCTCCGTCATTCACCTGATGGGGAAAGCTGGAGCGCGCCGGATTCGTCTGGTCGAAAGCCCCACTGGATGGAAGTCGGGGAGCCTGGAGGAATTTCTGTCAACGGCGAATTGGAATACCCGCGATTTGTCGAACGCGGCGGCGGGAGTGGAGTTTGAGAATACCAACTATCCTGGCCCCACGGGAAAATACTCGCGCTTTTGGGTTCCGGGCGGCGGCTTGCTATTCCGGGCCTACGACATGAGCCGCGCCTATGAAGACTGCGACGTCTTTGTTTCCCTCGCCAAGCTCAAGGAACACACCACCGCCGGCGTGACCCTGACGATGAAAAACTGCTTTGGCAACACGCCCACGACGATCTATGGAGATGGCGTGGGCCTGGATGAGCCGAGCCCTGTTCCGCAGGGAGCGCGGTTGGGTACGCTGCATAAGGGAAAGCGGCAACCACCCAAAAGTTCCCTGGCGGAAAACGATCCACAATCGCCGCGGGAACCCGGCTACCGTGTGCCGCGCGTCGTTGCCGACCTGGTGGCGGCGCGCCCCGTTCATCTGGCCATCATCGATGGCATAGAAACCGCGGCGGGGGGCGAGGGCCCGTGGAACAAGAATTTTCGCACCGTTCGCCCCGGACTGCTGGTGACCGGCACCAGCTGCGTGAATACGGATGCGGTGGCCACGGCCCTGATGGGCTTTGATCCCATGGCCGACCGCGGCACGGCGCCCTTTGAAACCTGCGATAGCACGCTGAAGCTGGCCGAGCAGTTGGGAGTCGGCTCACGCGACCTGAACCGCATCGAAGTTCGCGGCCTTCCCATCGAGAAAGGCCGGTTTGAGATTCGCCGCGCCTGATAACGCGACGTAGCGCCGACCTTGAGGTCGGCACCCGCCGGCTTGCCCGCAGGCGCCACCCGGGGAAGCCGGCCGAACGGCCGGAATGGCATTTGCATGCCGACCATAAACTCGGCAGATGCCGACCTCAGGGTCGGCGCTACAAAGTGCCATGGCCGTTTTGGCCCATGCCTGGTCCCGACGGGGCGAGGTGCGAGGTGTCATTGAATGCCACCACGCACCATTTGCCCTCCCGCGTTTCAAAGGTGTTGAGCGCGGCGTTATCCATGGGGATGCGCTGCCGGTACTCGGCAAGGGGCACGCCCATGATGTGGCAGGCCACCAGGCGGCAGAGGGTGCGGTGGCAGACCACCACCACATTTCCCACCGGATGTCGTTCCGCCACCTCCCGCAGAAACGGTTTTACGCGAATCATCAATTGCTCGCCGCTTTCGCCCCCGGGCGGGGCTTGAGCAGCCGGGTCCGCTTCCCAGGTGCGGTAGATGTCGGGATTGGTGCGCTTGCTCTCCTCGTAGGTCCTGCCTTCCCATTCCCCGTAGCTCAGCTCCACCAATCGGCCGTCCACGACAGGCTCGAGCCCGGCGGCCTGGCCGATCAGCCGGGCCGTCTCCAGCGCGCGCATCAGCGGGCTTGAGTAAAGGGCCTGGATGGAGAGCGGTTGCAATCGCCGGGCGAGCAGTTCCGCCTGGCGGCGGCCCACTGCGGACAGCGGCACGTCACTGCGCCCGCACCATCGCCCCCCCGCGTTCCACTCGGTTTCACCATGCCGGACAAAATAAAAAAGTGCCATGCCTCTCCCCATCTTAGCCAGTGATGATATTAGCATTGCCGGGAGGAGTCGGGCAGGATGCAGGACGCCGCGAACGAGGGAGCAAGGGTTAAATCGAATTCACGCCGTGGGAGGAAACTGCTATGATAACGGCGAATGAGGAGTGCACCCGCCAAGGTATTTTGGATACGTTTTTCCTGCTTGTTCGCGGCCGCTTTCATGCTCGTGACCGTGGCTCGAACCGTGCTGAATTCCGCCGAGCAAACTGCGCGCAGTGCCCCCCTGCCGGTTTTCACCGATATCACCCAACAGGCCGGTTTGGGATTGAAGATCATAAACGGGGATGACACCACCGAGTACCTGATGGATGTCAACGGAACCGGCGCGTGCTTCCTGGATTATAACAACGACGGTTTTCAGGATATCTTTCTGGTTAATGGCACTTCGCGAAAGTCCGAGGCGGCGGGGCTGCATCCCCACGATTACCTGTTGCGCAACAACGGCGACGGAACCTTTACCGATGTCACCGCCCAGGCGCATCTGGGGGACTCGGGATGGCACAGCGGCTGCACGGTGGGCGACTACAATAACGATGGCTGGCCGGACATCTACCTCACCAGCTACGGCCCCAACAAGCTTTATCGCAACAACGGTGACGGAACCTTTACCGACGTGGCGGCGGCCGCGCACGTCAATGATCCGCACTGGCCCTACCCCAAGTGGAGCATGGGTGCGGCGTGGGCGGACTATGACAACGACGGGCAGCTTGACCTGTATGTCGCCAATTTCGCCCGCGTCGATCCGCGGCATCTTCCTCCCAAGCCCGGTGATATGGATCCCTGTAAACTGATGGGTGTGGCCATTGCCTGCCCCCCCGACCGCTACCCGGGCGAACAGGGGATTCTCTACCACAACAATGGCGACGGCACTTTTACCGACGTGACCGAAAAGGCGGGGCTGGTGCGCGCCGATAAAGACCAGGGCAGGGGATTCGGAGTGGTTTGGGGCGACTTTAACAACAATGGGCTCCAGGACATTTACCAGGTCAACGACTCCGGCATGTGCTTCTTCTACGTCAACAACGGCGACGGCACCTTCCGGGACGCCAGCTTCGATTCCGGACTGGCGCTCGATGGTTTCGGCAATGTTCACGGCACCATGGGGGTGACGGTCGGCGACTACAACAACGACGGCCGCATGGACATCTTCATTGCCGACTGGATCAACCAGGATAAGACCCTCTATGAAAACCAGGGCTCCTACGTTTTTGCAGATGTGACGGCCGACCGGGGAATCGCGCAACTCGGCTACCAATACTGCGGGTGGGGAACCCGCTTGTTTGATTTCGACAACGACGGATGGCTGGATATCTGGGTGACTTTTGGCCACACTGACCCCCAGGTGGAGAAGGGCAGCCCGGAACATACGTTTGCCGAGCCCAACTATATGTTGCGCAATATCGAAGGGAAAAAATTCGAAGACGTCTCCGAAGCCACTGGCCTGCGGAAACTGCCCAGCCATTCCGGACGCGGCGTGGCGTTCGGAGATTTCGATAATGACGGTGATATCGATGTGCTGATCGTCAACAAAAATGCGGCTCCCACCCTGCTGCGCAACGACGGCGGCAACCGCAACAACTGGATGGAGATTCGGGCCGAAGGCGTCAAGAGCAACCGCAGCGGCATCGGGGCGCGCATCACCGTGACCGCCGGCGGCGCACGGCGAATTTTTGATGTGCGGCCCAATGAGAGCTATCTGTCCAGCAATGATATTCGCGTCCCCATTGGCATGGGCCAGTTGAAGCAGGCGGACTCGGTTGAAATCCGCTGGCCCAATGGGCATGTGGACCGGACCGCCAACGTCCCGGTTAACACTTTTTATCTGGCTCGCGAAGGTGACACGCTGCGGCCTGACCCCCGGGTGCAAACGATGAAGGCGCCCGCCCATTGAGCAAGCCCCGCAGCCTCGCGCCGCCCTCCCCGGCGCTATTTCGCACTTAATTGCAAAACGTAATGCCCTGAGCCCACGCTGACCATGATGTCGCGGTCTTCCTCGCGGGCGGCCGTCACTCCCTCGGGCCCGGCCACAAATTTTCCATCCTGCCAAATCACCTTGCCGCCCTCGCGGATGAGGGGCTCCGTAATCTTCGGGTTCTTGGGAATCCGAATCTCCGCGTCGGCGTTCACCGGAACAGTCACTTCCAAAGTGGTCATTTGGGGAGTGTAGGTCCAGGAGGAAGAAACGGTCCCACGAATGGTCTCCACGCTGGCGCTGACCCACTCGAGGCCTTCCGGAATAACCGGAGAGATTTGGATGTGTTGATATCCCTCGCCTCCGGAAGCCGGCTTGATCCCCGCGAGCGCCTGGTAAAACCATGCCCCCACGCTGCCCAGCGCCGGGTGATCGTGCGAGTACATGCCCCTTTCGCCTTTGTCCGGCCATATTTCCGCAATCGTCGTCAGGCCTCTCTCCACCATGTGCCCCCAACTCGGGTAGGTCGTTTGAACCGCCAGGTCATAGGCAAGGTCGCCATTGTGGAAGTCGCTTAGTGCCGGCATCAGGAACCGGGTGCCAATAAAACCCGTGGTCAGGTGGGTGTTGTGATAGTAAAGCACGTCTTTCACCAGCCGCCATTCCACATGGCCGATTTCGTTTTCAGGGACGAGTCCGAGAACCAGGGCGATGGATTGCGCGGTCTGGCTTCCGCCGGCATACTCGTGAGTTTTGGCATTCAGGAAATTCTGGTTGAATGCGTCCTTGATGCGTCCGGCAAGTTGGGAGTATTCCTGCTCATCCGCGGGCTTCCCCAGGATTCCCGCGACATTCTTGAGAATGGTCACATCGGAGTAATAGTAAGCGTCGGAAATCACCTCGCCGGGCGCTTCATCGGTGGGGATCCAGTCGCCGTTGAAGTTGAAACGCAGAACATTGTCGGCAGGGCGGCGGCGAAGGTCCTCGACGTATTTCTTGATCCCTTCGTAATTTTCCTCCAGGATGCGCCGATCGCGATATTGCTGCCACATGTACCAGCAGATGGTGGGATAAGCGGTGCCCCAGGCGGGATCGGCGGGGCGGTAGCCCCACTTCTGCGGGACGGTCTCCGGCAGGGCGCCGTCCTCGCTCTGGGCATCCCGCATGTCGCGAATGAAATTAGCGTAGAACGCCGCCATATCGAAATTCAGCATCGCCTCTTCCGCGGAAATCTGGGCATCACCCATCCAGCCCTGGCGTTCGTCGCGCTGATCGCAATCGGTGGGAATACTGAACAGGTTGGTGAGTTGGGTCCACCAGATGGCGCGTTGGATGTCGTTCAAAATCTGTGTGGAGGCGGTAAAACTTCCCGTCGGTTCGACGGCCGTATGGGCCACGCGCCCGCGAAGGGATTGGAGGCCCGGTGCACCGGGAAATCCCGTCACTTCGATATAGCGGAAGCCGTGATAGGTAAAGTGGGGCTCGTAGGTTTCCTCGCCTTCGCCGCGCAATATATAAACTTCGCGCGCCTGGGCGGAGCGCAGGTTTTCCTGGTTGACGTTCCCATCCGGAAAGGTGGTCTCTGCGAAGCGCAAGGTCACCGCCGACCCGCGCCGCCCGCGCACCCGCAACTCGGCCCATCCGCTGATGTTCTGCCCCATGTCAAACACATATACCCCGGGCTGGGGGCTGGTCATTTTCTGCGGCATCAGGGTGTCAACCACGCGAATCGGCGGCATCATCTGGGCGGAGATCGTGCCGCTGGAGCCCAGCACCACCTGCGCCGCCTTCCACTTCACATCATCGAAGCTGGCGCGGTCCCATCCCGGCGTCTCCAGTCGCGCGTCGTAGACTTCACCGTCGTACACGCTGTTGCTGATAATGGGGCCGGGGCCGGCTTTTCCACGCCCCGTCGCTCGACAGGCTGATGCGCTTCCCGCCCTGCAACTCTATGTTCATCTGCAACAGCAGCGCAGGCTGAGAGTAATAAGGCTTTTGGTTGGCCATCCCCTGACCGAGCGTTGCCCATCCGCCCCCCAGGGTCACGCCCAAGGCGTTCTGGCCCGCGGTGAGCGCGCTGGTAACGTCGTAGGTGGAATAGAGGACGCGCTTGGGGTAGGTAGTCCAGGCGGGGTCCAGCATGCGGTCGCCGATTCTTTCCCCATTAATGCGCAATTCATAATAACCCAGTGCGGTAACATAAACGCGGGCGCGGGCAACCTTGCCGTCCAGGCGAAATTCCCTGCGCAGTTGATTGCCAGTAATCCATTGGCCATTCCACTCCTGGCGCGAGAGCAGGCCCATCTCGAAGCGCGCCGGCGCACTGTAATCACTCGGCTGCTTTTCGTTGTCCCAGTACCGGACCTTCCAGTAGTAGGTGTGCCCGCTCTCCAGCGGCTTGCCCGGATAGACGATCTGGGTGGATTCGCCGGATATCACCTGCCCGCTGTCCCATTGGTCGCCCTGGTCTTGATGGAGCGATTCGAGGCGGCTTGAAACGAGAACCTGATAGGCCGTCTGCCTCTCCCCCCGCTGACTGTGATCCAAAACCCAGTACAAGCGCGGTTGAGGCACGTCAATTCCTAGCGGGTCGGTGAGATACTCACAGCGAAGTTGGGCGGGAGGCCGGGGGCCCTCCGCACCCGCTGCGAATCGTGCACCACCTGTGAGCGAGGTTAAGGCCAGAATCCCGAAAATTACCCAACGATTTGGTTTTATTCGAAGCATGGCACACCTCGTGGCGAATAGACTGTGCAGGCTGAAGGAGAGTTGAAATCCGGCGCCCAAACTGCGGCGCGTCATTCTACACCAGGGGGTCACATCCCGGAAAGGAATCGAGATAAGTATTGCCGATGTATTCGAGGTCCTGGTGGATGCCGATTTCCGATGTGTAGTAGCCGTTGACGGTCATATCCTTCAGGGTGGTGAAGAACTGTTCGAGTTGCGTAGTGGGATGTTCTTCGTGGGCGGCCGCGAGGGCGAGCGCCTCAGGAAGAGATGATTTCGCCGCGGCTTCCTGAAACAAACGCAGGCCCTCCTGCCACTGCGCCTTCACGGCATCATCACTCGTGGCCACCATAAAGTCGGCAAACAGGCTTACCTGCGCGGCGTGCGCACCCGGGGAATGAGCGTCCGCCGGAATAATCATTTCGGCCAACTGGTCCATCAGTTCATTCTGGGCCGAGGTGAAAAATTGCAGTTTATAATCGGCGGGAGTCCAGGCCGTACCCTCCTCCATGGCGCAGTGGGGTTCGGCCCCCAGGGCATCTAGCCGCGGTTTAATCGTTCCCAAAGCAATAATTTTTAGCGCGGTCCTTCGTTCCATGGCGTCTCACCGGCCCCTCGCCGCCCGATGTTCAGGCCTGGCGCGCGGGCAATCGAGGATAACCCATCACAGCAGCCCTTTCCTGCGCTGCTCCTTGATATATTCCGAGGTGCGTAGGGAAAGCGCCATGATGGTGAGCGTGGGATTCTTCTCGCTCGAAGTGGTAAAGCAACTGCCGTCGGTCACGAAAAGATTCTTCACCTCGTGCGCCTGGCAGTAACTATTCAATACGGAAGTCTTTGGATTCCTGCCCATGCGGATCGTCCCCACATCGTGGCTGGCAAACCCGGAGGGCTTGTCGCCGGCAGTCGAAAACATTTGGCTGCTCAGATTGGAACAAATTTCTTCCACACTCCGGTTCGAATCCCGCCAGACCGCCACGTCATTTTCTCCGAACCGGAAATGCATGACGGGGATGGGAATTCCGTGGGCATCCACGCGGTGCGGATCCACGGTCACGCGGTTTTCCCGTCGTGCCATGACCTTGCAAAAGATTCCGAAGGACAGCAGTCCCGGCTGCATCCGCCGCACCTGGGTCTTGAACCGAGGACCATAACCCGGCAAGCGTAATGCCTGCCGCGGGAACATGTAGTCGGCCAGATTGATCTGAATGTCCCACCCTCCCGTGTAATGCTTCTTGGGAAAAAGATGATTGTAACGAGGGATAAAGACGTGATCGATGGCGCCGTCCTGATTGGTGGATTTCCCCCCTTCAAGCTCCTTCAAGTAGGCATAAACGCCGTTCCCAACGTGCCCGCTGAGGTAGCGGCCCACGACATCCTGGGAATTGGCCAGGCCGTTGGGGTGTTTTGGGGAGCGCGAGTTGAGAAGCAGGCGCGCCGATTCGACGGTGGCGGCGCAAAGCACGACAATTTTCGCGCGAACCTGTTCTTCCTTCCCCGTCGTCGTATCGGTGAAGGAAACCGCGCGCGCGCGGCCTTCGTTATCCACCAGAATTTCGCGCGCCAGAGAGTTTTGCCGCAACGTAAAAGTTCCGGTGGCCTGCGCTTTCGGAATCATGGCCGTTGCGCTGGAAAAGATCGCGGATACATCACATCCACTCATGCAGTGGCCGCAATAATGACAGGGAGGACGGCCGTCGAAGGGCTTGGTCAACAAAGCCTTGCGCACCGGGATCACGGCGATGCCCATGGGCTTGGCGACGCGTTGCAGGATGCGCTCACTGCGGCGCCAGGGGAGCGGAGGCAGGTAATGGCTGCCGCCCGGCAGGATCTCCAGCCCGTCGTCCTGCCCACAGACGCCGATCATCTCCTCGATCCGTTCGTAGTAGGGCGCCAGTTCTTCGTAGCTGATCGGCCAGTCTTCCTCAACTCCCTCGAGCGACCACTCGCGAAAATCCCGCGCTGCGTACCGCAAGGTGACGGCATTCCAGTGCACGGTTCTTCCACCCACTACACGCATGCGGTCGGCGTGCACATTGTCGGAATCTTCATAACGGATCGATTCTCTTACGTCACCCTGGTAAAACTTAGCCTGCTTTTCATCGCGCAGACCCCGGAATTGCAATTCGTAAGGCCACTTGTGGGAGAGAAATTCCGATGGATCGACCCGCTTCCCTCCCTCCAAAAGGACAACCTGGGCGCCGCCCTCGGACAGTTCTTTGGCCATGACGCCCCCTGCGGCGCCTGAACCGACAATGCAAACATCGTATTCTTTCAGGGTTGAAGCCATGAACTCTTGTTCCTTCCTGCGCGACTGGGCGCCCGCCAAGGCGCGGCCGACGGCTAGTACGCAGCGGTTTCCTTTACCGTTCCGACTTTGACTTCCTTGTCAAGCTCATACGGGACGTGAACCGCGTGCAATTCATTGCCATGCAAATTAATGTTCTGACTCTTGGCGCCTTTAACTTTGAGGAAGACCTTTGTCCCCGCCTGGGTTGTTGAGTCCACAATGGCGGCGCCTTCCACATTATCCAGAACCACGGCGGGATCACTCGACTCCGCCTTGGCAGGCGCGCCCGAGAAGCCTTCCAGTTTCAGGTCCTTGACATCCTGAAAGTACATCGCGCTTTGCCACTTGGGCGATTCGGGCTTTTCCCACTGCACCTGAACATCCTTCACCTTGAGGTTCTTGGCGTAATGGAAGTACATGGCGTGAACGGACCGGTCGTACCCCGGGGTGAGGTCGGTGGACTGGTAGAGTTTGATGTTTTCCAGGCTCACATCATCCAGCCAGCTGTTTGGATGTCCCAGGATCAGGCAGGACCCCTGTCCATGGGCGATGATGTTGCGCAGGATGACGTGGCGGATGACGCCCGCCGCGGGCTCATCGGGTTTCAGGGGCAGGCCCAGGCTTTCGCTGCGCCTTTGCACAGTGAAGTAGATGGGGTCGCCATTGCCCCACCAGAACCAGTCGAAGCGGTGGGTGTTGATCACGATATTCGAGATCACCACGTTTTCGACCACTCCCCCGTCATAGACCATGAAGGCAATGCCCCGATTGGAATTAGTTATAACACAGTTGCTGATGGTCACATTGCGGACCGCCACTTCATTGCCATCGCAGAATTTAATGGCGCTGGAAGAGGAGGAGAGGCGGCAGTTGGTGACGGTAATATTTTCGCAGGCTTTAGGCGGTCCGCCCGAAGCCCGCGAAGAATAAAACACAATGGCGTCATCGCCGGTTTCAATTGTGCTGTTGGAGATCACCACATCCCGGCAGCTATCCGGATCGATCCCATCCGCCCACACCCCGTATTTCTGGTCCGTGTGGATATAGATGCCGTCGATTCTCAACTTATCGCAGTCGTAGGGGTAGAACGTCCAGCTTGGGGAGTTGATGATGGAAATTCCCGCGACACGAATGTCTTTACAGCGCAGCAGCTTGATCATATGCGGATAGATTTTGCGGTGGCCCAGGTCTCTGGGAAAAGAGCGCATGAGCGGTATGCCCGCCTGCTCCGCCGCCCTCTGGTTGTCTCGGATGTAGCCGTCATCGATGACGTTCATTCGCCAGTCGTATTCCGATTGCCCATTGATTACCCCGCGGCCCTCAATGGAAATATTTTCGAGGTCCTCACCCAATAACAATGCGTCCGTGGTGAAATCGGACTCTGACTTCGACCCGAAAAGAGTGGCCCCGATTTCCAGATAGAACTTGACGTGGCTGCGCAGGTGCAAGGTCCCTGAAGTGTAATCGCCGGCCGGAAGGTAAACTTCTCCCCCGCCGGATTTTGCGCAGGCGTCAATGGCCTTCTGGATGGCCTGCGTGGCGATGTCATCCTTCTTGCCGCTGGCCCCGTAGTCCTTCACGTTAAAGATGTCGCTATTCCCTTGCGCTCGCAGGAATGATGCCGACAACATAATCTGCACTGCCACACACGGCAGAATTACCTTCACAAGATATGGCTTGAACATAGTTATCTCCTTCGATCTCGACCCGGCCCGCCGGTGCGGCTCTCTGCTGCGGACAGACCCCTTATGAAAGGAATCAGGATCATGGAAACCTCTCCCTGGATTTTGCGCCCTTAACGGGCAGAGGGTTTTATCTCGAACGCGCCGTGCGAGCAAAACATTTCAGATATGCCCTGAGTTCCACAACCCGATAGGGGTTTGCTTCATTACGGGTGCTGCTTGAAAAAGTCCAAGAAACCGCACCGCGGAGCCATGTGCGTTTATAATGTCTGGGCGGCAGACTGTCAACGCTTTTCTCGGCCATTTAAGGACATCTTATGAATCGAAGAAATTTCCTTCCGCTCCTGCTTGCACCGGTGCTGGGAGAATTCGGCTCGCAAGCCTTCGCGCAGGCCGGTTCTGCCCCGGACATGAAGATCACCCGCATTGACACCACCTACTTCCGGCCGGGCGCAGACTTGCCCTGGCAACCCAACTGGGTGTGGGTGCGGGTCCACACCAATAACGGTCTCGTCGGCATCGGTGAAACCTACCCGCGCAATGAGGCGGAAGCCAGTTTGGTGCATACGGCCATTGCCGGCACGCTGATGGGCCGCGATCCGCGCGACATCGACCGCATCTGGGCGGATTTCTATCGCACCTTCGATTTTCAGGTGACGGGCGGTGCGGAGATGCGGGCGCTGAGCGCCATCGATCTCGCTCTGTGGGACCTTTTGGGGAAATCCTTGAACGTTCCGGTTTACCGCCTGCTGGGGGGGAAGTCCAATCCCGAAATTCGCCTCTACAACACCTGCTTCGGCCACCGTTACGACTTCAACAAAGAGCCAGAAAAGATCATGCATGAGTTGATTGATCGTTACGGCGTCAAAGCCATCAAGATCTGGCCCTTCGATCATGCCGCGCTGCGCAACCAGCACGAATACGTCACCCCGTCCGACATTGAGGAAGGCCTGGCCCCCGTGCGCAAGCTGCGCGACACGTTTGGAAACGACATCGAAATTCTGATGGAATTTCACAGCGGCTGGGACCTGACTTCTGCGGTGCGGATTGCCCGCGCCCTTGAGCCCTATCGGCCCATGTGGCTGGAAGACATGCTTCTCCCCGGCAATTTTTCGGAATACCGCATCCTGGCCGAATCCACTTCTAATCCTCTCACCATCAGCGAACGCATGGCGGGACGCATGGAATATCTGCAAATGCTGGAAGCGCGCGCGGCCAGGTTCGTGATGTTCGATGTGACCTGGTGTGGCGGACTGAGCGAGGCGAAGAAGATCTCCACGCTTGCCGAGGCATTTGAACTCCCCGTGGCGCCCCACACCGCGGGCGGACCTTTGCTTTTTTATGCCTCCACCCATCTCACCACGGCCCTTACCAACGTCGCCATCCAGGAGAGTTGCCAGGTTTTCTACGAAACCACCTGGCCCACCATGTTGGAGAATCCCCTCGTTCCCCACGACGGCAAGATCCGGGTTCCGGAATTGCCGGGCCTGGGAATGCAAATCAAGCCCGAGGTGTGGACCAATCCGGCGGCGATCACGCGCACCACCACCGCTTAATTCCAAGTGCTGAAAACTAAGGAGGGTTTATGCCGGCCGCGCTCTCGGCCCTCAAAGTGCTAGCCTCCATACTGGAATTCCTGGCCTACGTGAAATGACGCAGCGGATCGGCGCGCGCGCAATGCTTGGGACCTGGGAAACGAGTCCGACGATCCCCGAAAGGGGTGCCGAAGGGTGGTTTTTTGATCTAAATCAAGTTGGCTAAAAAAATATCAAAAGATGTTAAAAACGAAGAGTGCTCCCAATAAAGTATTGAAAACAAAGCTCGAAAAAACGACATTCTTGACCATCCCAATAAAGTGTTGAAACAAAGTGACTTAACGTAAAATAGCTATTACTTTATGAAAATAAACGAGATATAACGATTTCAAGGCCTCAAAAAACAAAAAAACCCGCAAAGTTTTCCACAATCCCAATAAATTATTGAAAACAGGCAAGTTGCAAAACTCAAGTTTGTCAGATCCAAATAAGTATATGAAAATAAAAGGCTTGTATGATATGCGGAATTATCCTGCCGTCCCGGTACCCGCCGTTGGGTTCCCCGCTGGGGTCCGGGCCGGTTATCACCCACTACGGGGTCTGCCGGCTCCGCTCAGGCTTCCGGGGAGGTTGGGGAATGTCCCATCACCTTCCGCCGGATGGGCTCCAGCATGCCGGCGCTCGCGAGTAAGGCTGCCGCCAGAATATACATTCCCCCCGCCCCCACAAAAGCCGGTTTGTATCCGTGCAGGTCAATCAGACGCCCGATCACAAGTTGTGCCCCGGCACCCACAAAAGTCCCGCCGGCTCCGCTTATTCCATAAAGGATCGCCACGTGCTTGGGAGGGGAAATTTCCGTGATGGCGGTGTGAATATTGGTCGACCAGGTTTGATGGCAGAAGAGCGCCAGGCTCACGAGCGCCAAGGCCAAGGTTGTATGTGATGCAAAACCAGCGGAGGCACTGACGGCGGCGAGGAAAGCGGCAGCCAGCAGGACGGTCTTGCGGCTGCGACTCACGCCCCAGCCTTTGCGGATCAGCGCGCCGCTCGCCGCCGCCCCCGCAAAAGCTCCTAGGAAAGAGCAAAAGTAAGGTATCCAGAGCAGTTTGCCCACCCTGGCGAGGGAGAGTCCTCGGACTTCCTGAAAGTAAGCGGGAATCCAAAACAGGTAAAAGAACCAGGCAATGTCGGAGCAACCCCGCGCCGCGACGACCAGCCAGTACTTCCGGGTTCTCAGGACTTCGCCCAGCGTCACGTCGGCGCTGGAAACACTCGCGATGGGATCGCAATCTTCCACCGGCAAAGAGTTGGCTGTACCTTCCGGGCCTTCGTCGTGCCGATGCACCCAAAGCCAGGGAGGAAGCAGCATCAGCAAGCCGAGCTCGCCGATCAGCAGGAAGGAGATTCGCCATCCGGAATGGAGGCTTGTCCAGGCCACCAGCGGCGGCGTCACCACCATCCCCAGGCTGATTGCCGAAAGGATTGCTCCCACGGCCTTGGCGCGGCTGGCAGGTGGATACATCTCGGCCGCGGCGCGTATGGCGGCAGGATAGTAGATACCTTCCCCCATCCCCAACAGGGCTTGGCAAAAAAACAGACTGGGCAGCCCTTGCACAAACGATTGGGCCATGGTGGCGAAGGACCACACAATGACCGCCAGCGTGAAGGTGCGGCGGTATCCCAGGCGATCGGCAATCCGCCCCCCCAGGATGTAGAAGAGGCCATACATCACCAGGAAGGCGTGAATGGCCAGTCCGTAATCCCGATTGGTCAGGGAAAGGTCCTGCCGCACCGCGGGCATGACCACGCTCAGCACCGAGCGTTCCACATAGTTGAACATCGAACCCGCGAACAGGAGCAGGACAATCGACCGGCGGAAAGAGTCATGCGAAGCGGGCTTCTTAGGCATATGACTGTGGCTTTATACTACATCCGGCGCCGCCATGAAGAGAATTTGACGGAGAAGGAAACCTGCACTAGACTCCACGGCGCGACCACGAGACGATTCCAGTGATTCAGAAGGAGGCAGCATGCGGAGCATCGGGAGAAGGGATTTTCTGAGAGGGCTGGCAGCGATTCCTGGCGCCGCGGTTCTTTCCAACTACCGGGCACTGGCCGCGGCGGATAGTAAAAAAGTAAAGATTACCGATGTGAAGATGATGACTTTTGGGTCGGGGCCCCGCAACATGGTCAAGATTGAAAGCGATAGCGGCATCTCCGGAATTGGGGAAGCGTATTGGGGACGGGGTGTAAAAGACGTCGTTCTTGGCTACCTGCGTGACCTGGTGATGGGGCAGGACCCACTGGAGATCGAGCCGCTCTGCACGAAGATGACGCGTTCCACTGCCGGGGCTGGGTCAGAAGCGGGGGTCACCGTGACCGCGATCACAGGCGTGGAGATTGCCCTGTGGGACTTGGCGGGAAAGATCCTCGGGGTTCCTGTGTACAAGCTTCTGGGAGGAAAGTACCGCGATGGCGTGCGGGCTTACTGGACGCTCGATCCCAGGAACATTCTGGATCCGGCTTCTTGCCGTGAGTTCGCCTCGTACGTCAAGAACCACCGCCTTGGCATCACTGCCGTCAAGACCAATGCGGATAATTTTGCTTTGAAGTACGACCCCCAATTCAAAGAGCCCGGCCACGAGGCGAATAGCCGCCACTTGACCAACAAAGACCTGGACCGCATCGCCCAGGGGTTCCAGAATGAGCGCGAGGCGGTGGGCCCGGATATTGATATCGCCGCGCATTGTCATTGGGAATATGACCTGATTGATGCTCTGGAATTGGCGCGGGCGGTTCAGCCGATTCGACCCATGTGGTTGGAAGATCCCATGCCGCCGGACTATTCCGGCGCCTGGGTTAAGCTGACCGCAGCTTCACCGGTGCCCATCCTGACCGGCGAGAACCTTTACAGGGTGCAGGGTTTTCGGCCCTTCATCGAGAATAATGCCGTTCATCTGGTGCAAATTGACATCCCCAAATCCGGGGGCCTGATTGAATCGAAAAAGATTGCTGACCTGGCCAACCTCTATGACATCCCGGTATGCGCGCACACGGCGTCGAGCCCCCTGGGGGCAATCGCCGCAGCTCACTGCGCCGCCTCGATGCGCGACTTCCGGGCGATGGAGTTTTCGATTGGCCCCACCCCTCCGCAGGACGTTGATGGCTGGGAAAAATTCGTCATCTACGATGTCCCGGTAATAAAAGACGGCAATTACCAGATTCTGGATAAGCCGGGCTTCGGTGTGGAACTGAACGAAGACGTGGTGCGCGCCAACCTGCCGCCCGGAGAATCCTGGTGGGGGTGAGGTTCGAGCCTGCGGGAGCAGTGCGCACGGCTTGCCAACGCCTCCTGGCCAGCGATGTTGTGAGAGGCTGGGCGCCATCCCGGAGTTTGCTCCAATGCGGGAGAATCACCTCCTGCGTTCCACTTCCGTGGTTCAGAACGTGAGGTACACGGAGCGCTCCGTCCAGTATCGGACCTTTGCCCCCGCGGCCATGGAAGTTCTTCGACTGCGTTTCAAGCCGTCAAAAGTGGCGGCTGGCAATGCCTCACTGCAACGACAACCTTGGGTCTTCAGGGCAACCGCGCCGAGCCGTACCAAGTACTCGGCGCAGGGGAGTTGGATTCGGAAGAGGAGATCAGAAGGAAGTGCAAACAAATGGTCAGGCGGTACCATCCGGATCAAGTGGCTCACCTTGCGCCAGAGCTCAAAGAACTTGCCGCCAAGAAAACCAGGGAAATCAATTTTGCATTTGCCGCAATTCGGTGAATACGTGGGTATTGACCATTGTTATAACGACAAATCTGTAATTTCCTGTTCCAGGCGGTCAAGCCTTGCGACTGCGGCTTCCACTGCCGCTGCTCCCGCTGCTCGCGCCTCTCGCGCATGGGTCAAGGCCTCGACGGCGACGCGGCTGATCGCGTGCAGCAACTTCCGGATCTCCACTTCCAACCGGCTGCGACTTTCCTGCACGCGATTGAGAATGTCGTTCTGCACCCGAGAGCAATTTACCTCGAGCAGCCGACCCAGGAATTCCCCCCCATCGCGCTGAATAACGCCACGGGCCCCCACGAGCCCCAGCCCGAAATCGGCAAGCCAGCGCAGGGGTGATGCCGGCTGCGCGACCTCGATCATGTCCCGAAACAAGAACTCCGATCGGGTTCGAAATCCCGTTTCCGGGTCGAGAGCATGAGGCATCCGCGCCAGTTCGCGAATGCCCGCGTCGGCAAGTTTCTTCAGAAAGTCGTTCGCCAATTGCACGAAACGGCTGGCGACCCGGCGATACTCCTTTTCTCCTTCCTCTTGCTCAGTCTTCAGCCAGGGCATAACGTGCCGCTGCGTAATTTCCTGGGCCTCACGCATGATGGCCCGCCGATATGACGGCCCCATGGTGCGCGGCGTGGACCGCACGGCCCGCTTGAATTCCTCCTCTGCCGAAGGCCAAACGGAATTGAGGAACTCTTTGTGCCGGTCGACAAACACGTCAGAGAGATGACGCTGCTCGGCCATCCAGAGAAACTCGAGTTCGCGCATGGAGCGTTCCGCCTCCGCGATGGTTTCCCTCATCACCGCGATTCGCCGCTCAGACTCCTCAATAGGCCGCTCCAGCGCTTCGCGTTCCTCGGTAATGATGGCCAGCAATTGCTCACTCAGCCGTTGCACCCCCCGGTCGCAGGCTTCCTGGATGAGCTGCCGGCCGGAACCTTGGACAAGGTGCTCAAGTGCCGCAAGCAGCTTTCTCCAATCCCGCTCCGGCCTCCGGTTTTCAAGCTGGTCGGCGGCGCTTAATTCATAGACTGGTCCCACCGATCGCTTTAGGCGTTTTCCCAGAACTTTCTGCGTGAACCCCACAGCCGCTTCTCTCTCCGCATCGGTGGTGCGGTCGGCCTTATTGAGGACTAAGATCAGATTCTGAACCTGCCGTCCCACGGCCTCTACCAGCGCCAGTTCCTCGCCTGCCAGCGGAGGATCCGCGCCGACCACAACAAGTGCGGCATCGATGTGGGGGATGAAGGCCTGAGTGGCTGCCGTATTGCCCGTGAACACGGACCCTAAGCCCGGCGTATCGACAAGGCACATGCCGGTGGAGAGCAACGCGCTCGGGACGAAGACTTCGACACCCGTGACCCCCTTCGTGTTTTCCGGATTGTGCTCCTCGGAAACGTATTGATTGAGGTCGGAGACGGCTATTTCTAGCCAGGAGCCATCCCGGGCCTGGACATGCGCTCTCGCATGCGCTCCGAATCGGATCACCGTGGGAACGGCAGTTACAGGAATGAACCCCACCGGAAGAACGGGCTCGCCAATCAGGGCGTTGATCAGGGTTGACTTACCGCGCTTGAATTGGCCGATACAGGCAAGGTAAAAGCGGCCTTCCGACACGCGGGCGGCCAATGCGCGACCGTCATCCGCGACGTACGGGGCCCCTAACTCCTCCCCCAGGTTTGCCAAACGGAGAAGCCTGGACGCTCCATCAACCTCCTTCGCGCGTGCGCGCGGAATGACAACACGGTTATCTGACATCTAGCACTCCCCTACCTTGAAACCATCTCCTTCGAAGCCGAGCACAGCTTTCTGGACTCACCCAAAACGTTGGCAACAGCTTTCAGGACGCCCTTGCCGCCGAACCTTTTCTTATCGCCGTCGCGGAGTTCCACTGCCTCGCGCTTCCCGGTGGGGATCTCGTTCACTCATTCGATTGTCAGGATTGGGCCGATCTTTGCGGAAGGAAGGTGCTGTGGTGACATCCGGGGGACAACATCAGGGATACCGGAACCTTCTCCCCGCGAGGCGCCCTAAGTGAAAAAACTCCTGAGCGCCTCTCGGCCTCTAGGAGTTATCAATCCGTCAGTTGACGGATGGTTTCGGGCGAACTCCATCACCATAGTAACTTACTCTTATACCACAAATCGAGGAAAGGGCAAATTCAAACAGTCGCTCACTACTCCTAATTTAAGCCCGATGGGCGAATCTCGCATATTATCTAATCCTCGATTGGCGACCAAGTATCCGGCCGCGCGCCCCAAAAGACCTGCATTGGTTGATATGCCGGCTTTGGCGTTGCGGGAAAGCGTTACCAATTCGCGTCTTAGTTCTACTGCCTGCTTTTGAATATCTGAGGTGATTTCGTCACGGATAAGCGGCCCATCGCGCCCTCATAACTCTGGTGGTACTCCGCGAATATACGGGCGGGTGTAGGTCGTGCCCACTCAACAGGTAATCGATGTAAACCGACTTGATCTTGATGCGTGATTCACATTGGTATCGCGGGTCAGCGGCCAGGGCGCACATCTTGACAATCGCGCCAGGGACTCGCTTGCTTAACTCAAGCGCTTCCTCCCGAAAGTCTTCGAGGTCCAACCGAGAAAGCCCAAACCGTTTAATGCAGCTTTCGAGAAGTTCCGCGGCGGCGTGCGCTGGAAGTGGTTGCAACGCCAATCGCTCACGGTCGCCCCAGTAGAAAAAGTTGTTGAACTTGTAGAGGTGTTGCTCCAATTCATCGCGGATCAGCAAATAAACCGGAGTTTTCCGCATCCAGAAGAGTTCCTTGATGACTTTCGCGACCGCGCGGGTGAGTGGCGGAAGATGGTCGAGGAAGACACAGTAATCCCCTCGTTCCACTGTTTGGTACAGAGTGCCCTTCAGGCGACTGCTCGACAGGGCCTTGAGCCAAGCGTCAAAGGTCAGAACGGAAATCCCCTCGGCATGAAGTTGTTGGCGCAGGTTCGGGTCCTTCAATTCGTAAAGGGCTTGGATCAGCTGACGTAGCAAGTCCTGCAAGTCCTTCACGCTTTGGAGATATAGGCAGCGCGCTGCCAAATCCTGAGGAAGACGACGAATAACCCCGCTTACCAGTGCGGTTTTCCCCATGCCGGCGGGTCCAATGACCATCAGACTCTCTCTATTTCGGATCGCCTCGTCGAGGCGGCGCGATTCACTTTCCCTGTCCACTAATACCGCCAGTCCGCGCGCGATAGCCCCGGCGGGCTGAATTGGCCGATCATCTTTAGCTCGCATTGGGCAACGGTCTGCCTTTCTTGCGAATTCGATGGAGAATAACGAGGGTGCTCTCCTTTGGGAAGAACGCTTGCGCTGATTCACCGGCGAGCTCCCGCCGCGGGATTTCTTGTTCAAGCGCGTGGTTTCCCGCCCCAAAATCTTCGACTACCGCTCTATACTCCGGTTCGGTCAGCATCTGAGCGACGCTAGCCACCCATTCGTCACCGGAAAACAGGCGATGATAGAGGGGAAACCTATGACACATTGACAGGATTGGCGTCCCCGACGGGATTTGAACCCGTGTTACCGCCGTGAAAGGGCGGTGTCCTAGGCCGGGCTAGACGACGGGGACGATGCAGGAAACTTTTTCATCAACTTCGCACATGTGCGGCGCTTTCTGGAGAGGGCCTGGGGCCGGACTCGCTCAGCATGATCCCATGGGCAACGCACAACCTTTCCATGCTAACAGTGGCACTTTCCAACTGTCAAATAATCTTCTCAGGCAAGCATTTATCCCACGATGGTGGCCCCACCGACGGCGGAGATTACCATGCCCATCCTGGGCGCTGTTTGCATCCGGGGGTTCGGGATTAATGGAGACGGGTCGCGTTGGCTCCACGCCCCTGGTCTTTACTCGTTAGCCGGGATAGCCCCGAAGGCCAAAACACTTTGGTGGGGTTCTGAAGGCTCCGTCGGTGGACGCGCAATCTCAGCCACTTGTGGGTAATGCGCGCTCAGACTTTCAGGCACGGGCACGGGCTTGCCGCGCAGAAGGCTGATGAGTTGCAGAGCATTGACAATGGCCTTTCCCTGGTAGTGATTGTTGGTGACGACAAAGACAACCTCGGCGGAGCGCGCAATGTTGGCGATGCGTTCAGCCCAGGGTTTCAACTCTTCGATGCTATAAAGGTAATTATAACGTTCTTCGGGATGCTCGCCCGAGGTAAACCAGTGTTCGTAATTGCGCCCGTGCAGCCGCACGTAGCCAACGGGCATGGTTACCTGTTCGCTTGGCGCCAGGGAGCGCCCGATGACGGGCTGGTCGATATTGCAAAAGCCCACCCCCTGCGCCCGCAGCCGGTCGAAGACCTCCGGCTGATTCCATGAGTTGTGCCGCACTTCGACCACCAGCGGGTATTCCATAAATTGCATGAAAAGCCCGCTCATGTATTCATGATTCTCTCTGGTGTTTTTGAACGACCATGGAAACTGGAGGAGCAGGGACCCCAAGCGGCGAGCGGCGGCCAGCGGATCAAGCCCCTGCTTGACGGCTTTCTCATCCAGCAGGCTGGCGCTGCGCTCGTGCGTGAAGCGCTTCCAGAGCTTGGCCGTGAAAGTGAATGACGGGTTGGACTGAACTTTTTCCACCCACGACGTGGCCACCTCGGCGCGCAGGGGATTGTAGAAGGAAGTGTTGATTTCAATGGTGTCGAAATATTGCGCTAGGTAGGCTGCCTCATGGAAGCCGCGCTGTTTGTGGTGAGGATAGACGATGCCCTCCCAATCGGCATAGGACCAACCCGCAGGGCCCACCAGGATTTTGCCGGCAGAAGGCTTTTGCATTGAATTCGCCTTTTGTTCGCCTAAATAATATCGCTCCATTTTGCTGCTGTCAAGCAGAGTTCTGGAGTCGAGAGGTCAAAGGCGCACGGGTCAAGACATGAAGATTACGCCTGGTTGTGGGCTTGGGCATCGGCAATGCAAGATGCATCGAGCGAAGAGCCAGGGCCGCTGCGCGGGCAGGGCATGGCAAGAAAAAGGATATGTGAACTTGCGGGTCTCCTCAGTTATGCATCGCCTGAATTCTATGCATCATCGTTCGCGCATCACGGATTTGCGGGTCGTCAGAGGGAGCAAGTTTGACATAAGTCCGCAAATCGGCCATCGCATTCGCATAGCGTCGAAGGAGATAGTTTATCATGGCCCGATCGTGGATCTCCTGGCGCGCCGTGGGGTCAACCGCCAGCGCCAATTCAATCATCATCAGGACCTTGGGAAAATTCTTGCGGCGGAAATACGAACCTTTCAGGTTATTCAGAATGCGGGCCAGGGTCTGCTTGGTTGTTGACACCGCCAGGTAAGACGGCCGGAACTCGGCTTCCTCCCCGAATTGGGCTTTCAATTTTTTCTCGCAGTCCTGGAGGCTCACCATGGCGCCCCGGTGATAAGGGTCAAGCAGGATTTCTCCAGAGGCGGTGAGGTATTTGGTGAGGAAGTGCCCGGGAAACCCCACTCCCACCACGGGCAGGCCGCATCGGCGCGCGACCTCCTGGTAAATCAGCGAAAGGGTGATAGGAATGCCCACCTTCCGATCCAATACATCATTCAAATAACTGTTGCGCGGATCATCATACTCTTTCTCATTACCCGCAAACATTTCCACATCGAAGAGGAGCCGGTTCAGATTGGCGATATTGGTGTGGGGAGACCGGCCGGGGTCGCACTCCGCGCGCGCCGCGAGCGTGTCCAGGCGCGCCATGGGGCCGGAAAAGTCAAGCGTCGGATACTCCGTGCGAGCCAGCAGCAGCGCCGCCTCATCCAATCGGATCTCCTCTGCCGGGCGCGCCACATATCCAGCGAATTCACGCACAGGGTCAGAATATTCCATGAATGATCAATACGGATTGCCTGCCGCCATCATGCCCTCAAGAGATTGCGCATCAGGAAAAACAGATTGGCGGGACGTTCCGCCAGCCGGCGCATAAAGTAAGCATACCACTCCCGCCCGTACGGAACATAGAGGCGTACCCGCCACCCCTGTTGGACTAGCCCCCGCTGGAGTTGCCGGCGGATGCCGTAAAGCAATTGGAATTCGAAGCCGTCAGGCGAAATGCCGTGCTCACGCGCAAAGCGCTCCGTGGCCGCAATGATGCGCTCGTCGTGCGTGGCGATGGCGTGGTAAAGTCCGCTGGCCAGAAGCTTCTCCGTCAGTGATATATAGCTCCGGTCCACTTCGCGCTTCTGAGAAAAAGCGATATCCGGCGGCTCCTTGTATGCGCCTTTTACCAGCCGCATGCGCACGCTGCGCTTGAGCAGTTCCTCCACGTCCGCCTCCGTGCGACGGAGATAGGATTGAATGGCGATTCCCATCACATCGCGAGGCGCGTCAACGGAACAAAACACCCGCAAGGTCGCGTCCGTGAACGCGGAACCCTCCATATCGACGCGCACAAAATTCTTGTGCCGAGCGGCGCTTTCAGCAAGGCGCCCCAAATTCCGCCGCGCCAGCCCTTCGTCAATGGCCAAGCCCAATTGCGTGAGTTTCACGGATACGTGGGAGTCCAACTTCTCCGCCGCCAATCGATCGAGAAGCTGAAGATAGGTTTGGCAGGCTGCTTCGGCGGCTGTGGCTTCGTTCACGCTCTCGCCCAGACAATCGAGCGTCACTTTGAATCCCTCGCTGCTAAGCTGTCGGACCACGCGCAAGGCATCTTCCACCTCCTCACCCGCAATGAATCGAGAGGCCAGCCGGCGCCCAAGAGGGTTACCCATCAAGAGATTCTTGGGGCCGTCGCGCTCGGAAAGGTAAAGCAGGAGGGAACGCAGCATGATTAAGATGGAAGATTATAATTTGTCGGGCCGGATTGCAAGCGAGGGTTCATTCAGGATTTTCAGTGGGGATGGGACGAACGGCTTTAACATGCTCTTACTCCGCGCCTGCCCTCCCAACGGAATTTGGTGCTCAGTGCTCCGCCTCCAGAAACTTTTCGGCGTCCATCGCGGCCATGCAGCCCGACCCCGCCGCGGTGATGGCTTGCCGGTAAACGCGGTCCTTGACATCCCCCGCCGCAAAAACGCCTGGGATGCTGGTTTTCGAACCTTCGTGGGTCATGAGATATCCAAGGCCGTCGACCTCCAATTGCCCGCGGAACAAGCTGGTGTTGGGCTCGTGCCCGATCCCGATGAAGACCCCATCCACTGGCTTGAGGACTTCTTCGCTTGTCTTGATATTGCGAAGTTTGATCCCCGAAACTTCGCGCTTGTCTGCGTCGAGGATATCTTCGACCACAGAGTTCCAGATAAATCTGACTTTGTCGTTGCGATGAAGGCGGTCCTGCATGATTTTGGAAGCGCGCAACTGCTCTCGGCGATGAATGATGTTGACCACGTTCGCGTAGCGCGTCAGGAAGAGCGCATCTTCGGCGGCCGTGTCGCCGCCCCCCACCACCACCACTTCCTTTCCCCTGAAGAAGTAGCCGTCACAAGTGGCGCAGGTGGAAACTCCGTGCCCAAGCAGCTTGCGCTCGGATTCAAGACCCAGGAGTTTTGCCGAAGCGCCCGAAGCGATGATGAGCGTTCTTGTTTCAATACGTTCCTGTCCCACCTCCAGCACAAATGGCCGCTGCGAAAGGTCCGCCTTCGCCACGTTCCCTTCCAGAAATTCGGTCCCGAACTCGATGGACTGCTTTTGCATGAGTTCGATCAGTTCCGGACCCTGGACACCCTTGGGGAATCCGGGAAAATTTTCCACCAGCGTTGTCAGGGTCAACTGCCCGCCGGCTTCCACGCCGCGGATCACCAGCGGCTTCAGATTGCCGCGCGCCGCATAGATGGCGGCGGTCAGGCCCGCGCACCCCGAACCAATGATCACGACGTTCCGCATGTTGGCTTGCTTCTCCAAAAGGAATTTTGATCGGGATGCCTATCTTACCCGATACCTTTTATTGCGTACAGAAACTTCTCCACACTGCCGACGCCCGAATGAATTGCGTTCCCACGGCATTTGATGCTACAAAAGACGTTTTGCATCCGGCTCACCTCCCCGGTTACGTGCAGGCAGCGGAAAGACTCAATCATGGAAGCTGTTGCCGTCGAACATGTGACGAAGCGCTTTGACAGGGTCATGGCGGTTTCTGACCTCAGTCTGCAAATCGAGCAAGGGGCGGTGTTCGGACTCCTCGGCCCCAACGGCGCCGGGAAAACCACTTCCCTGCGGATGCTCATGCATATCCTGGTCCCGGATGAGGGCGCCATCCGGGTGCTCGGACAGCCTGCCAGCGATCGCACCCTGGACCTGATCGGCTACCTTCCCGAAGAGCGGGGCTTGTACGCCCGTATGAAGGTGCGCGAGGTGCTGGTCTTTCTTGCGGCGCTCAAAGGACTCAGCGAAGCGGAAGCATCCCTGCGAGTCCACGAATGGCTGGAGCGGCTGGAACTGGCAGCCTGGTCGGAAAAGAGGGTCAATGATCTTTCCAAGGGGATGCAGCAGAAGGTTCAGTTCATTGCCGCGGTCGCTCATCAGCCCCCTCTTTTGATTCTCGACGAACCTTTTGCCGGCCTCGATCCTGTGAATGCCACTCTGATCAAAGATATCATGCTAGACCTCCGCGCCAAGGGCGCCACCATCATCCTTTCAACCCACCGCATGGAACAAGTGGAAATGATGTGCGATGCCATTTGCCTGATCAACCATGGGCGCAGCGTGCTGGCAGGTGATTTGCGGGCCATTAAGAAATCATACGGCAAGAACACCCTGCGCATCGAGTATGCCGGTGACGGCAATTTCCTTGACCGTCCGGAATTGGTGGAGAAACTCAATCATTTTGGCGCGGTGGCGGAGGCCAGGTTACGGCCGGGCGCGGACCCCCAGGAGATTCTGAAGGCCGCCGTAGCGCGCGGCGTGCGCATCACCCGCTTTGAACTGGTTGAGCCGCCACTACACGACATCTTCATTGAAAAAGTGTCGGAGGCGCATGCGTAAAATCTGGCTGGTGATCAAGCGCGAATACCTGACCCGCGTTCGCACGAAAGGATTCATCCTCAGCACGGTGGGACTTCCGCTCTTCAGCGTGGGGATCTTTGCCATTGCCCTGGCGCTGGCAACCCGCAATGCTGACCACCCGCTTAGGATTTCCATCGTGGACAATCTAGGAGGACTCGCGCCGCAAATCCTGCTGGGGCTGAATGAAAAATTGCCGGATGGGCAGCCGCGATTTCACTTAGTCCGCACCTGGGATCGTCCCGCACCCGAAGCCAAGGCTCACGAGGAATTGACCCGGCAGGTTCGCGACGGCCAGGTGGATGGTTTTCTGGAAATACCCAAGGGGATCTTGCACGGTGAGGACGCGACACTTCGCACTCGCAATACTGAAGACTATCAAACCACCCGCACCATCGGCCGCGCCCTCAACAACGCTCTGATCGCTCGCCGGCTTAGCGACCGCGGGGTTCACATCGACGACCTGAGCGAGGTCACGCGCGGGGTGGGCCTCACCTTGGTGAAGGTCACCAAGACCGGCGAGTCGGAGGAGAACGGGCAGAGCCTGATGGTGCAGCTCTCCCTTGTCATGATCCTTTACATCACGCTTGTGGTGTACGGGATGATTACCATGCGCTCCGTGCTGGAAGAAAAGACCACTCGCATCGTCGAGATCCTGGCTTCTTCGATCAAACCAACCTACCTTTTGACTGGAAAAATCGTGGGCGTCGCTGGGGTGGCATTGACGCAGTACCTCATCTGGATGGGTACTGCTGCGTTCGTCTCCGCTTACGGTGCAGTGGTGGGCTCGGCGTTCTTCCCCGCAGCGACAGCGCCGAGGTTTCATCTGCCTACCACGTATTTGGTCTATCCCCTTCTCTTCTTCACGGTGGGATATTTCCTTTATGCCTCGCTTTATGCCGCCTTGGGTTCCATGGCGTCAAGCGACGAAGATTTACAGCAAGTGCAGATGCCTGTCACTCTGATCCTCGTTGCCTGCATGATCCTCTTTCCCATCGTCCAGCGGGCGCCCAACTCGCCACTTTCCGTGGCTTTGACCATGATCCCTTTCACCAGCCCCATCCTGATGGTCTGCCGGATTACGGTGCAAACCCCGCCCTTCTGGCAAATCGCCCTGTCCCTGGCCATTTGCATCGCGACGACCGTTGGCATCGTGCGGGTGTCCGCGAAAATTTATCGCGTGGGTATCCTCATGTATGGGAAACGGCCTTCGCTGGTGGAGTTGCTTCGCTGGCTCCGCTACACTTAGCGGCGACTTTGCGTCGCTACCTCGGCTGCTTCTATTCCATGTCAATGGGCGTAAGCGTGCAAGCGCGAAACGGCACGTCCTGCTCCAGCCCGCATTCGGCATTCTCACATGTCAGCTCAAATTTGTTCGGCCAGCCGTCATCTTCATTCACGTTGTGCCGAAAAGAATGCCTCTCGCCACAGCTTCCGCACTCCCATTCCACCACATATACCTGCATATTCATTTCCTTGCTGATGCCGAAGTATTGAGCGGCCACAAACGCCGTGGCCCATTGTTAGCGGCCCGGCACATGCGATAAACCCGACCTGACTATTGTATCAGGCTCCGGCGAGAGGTTCGAGACGAGCTGGATTCAGAGCTGGTGCTGTTTGATCAGCCGCGCCCTGACAGAAACAAGACACCACCGAGCTTGTGCTTTTACGGGGCGCAACTCCTGTTGGCTGATTTATGACCGCTCGGCTGGTGATCCTCCCGGTCCCAGGTTACAGCGGCGAGTAATTTCCCCTATAATGATTTCGAGGGCTTTTATCGAAAGGCGTTCTTATGATCCTGGTTATTGATAACTACGATTCTTTCACCTACAACCTTGTTCAATATCTGGGAGAACTGGGTGCGGATATTGAGGTGGTGCGCAATGATCAGACCACCGTGGAGACGATTGAAAAGCAAGCTCCCGAGCGAATCGTGATTTCACCAGGCCCCAAGACTCCCACCGAAGCCGGAATCTGTTTGGAAGTCATCGCGGCATTTTCCGGGCGGATTCCTATCTTGGGGGTTTGTCTTGGCCACCAGGCGATTGGGCAGGCCTTCGGAGGGCAGGTGGTTCGGGCGCCGCAACTGATGCACGGCAAGACCAGCGAAATTAACCACGACGGCCAGACCATCTTCGCGGGGCTTCCCAATCCCTTCCCAGCCACGCGCTATCACTCGCTGATCGTCGCGCGTGAGACCCTCCCCGCCTGCCTGGAAATCTCTGCCACCACTTCCGACGGGCTCATCATGGGGCTCCGCCACCGCGAAATGAAAGTGGAAGGAGTACAGTTTCACCCCGAGTCAATCCTGACCCAGGTGGGAAAGCAACTCCTGGGAAATTTCCTGCGCATGTAGCGATTGATGATTTTCGATTGACGACTGTCGATGGAATGCCGTCAGTTATCAGTAATAAGTTTTCAGAGTGAGATTTTGCTGGAAGCTGAGAATCTGGGATCGAAAACTTCCTCTACCTTAATCGAAAATCGGCAATCGAAAATCGGCAATTCATCCCCGATGCCGTTGGGTAAACTCCGCGAGCGCCTGAAGCTTGGCGCGCGCGGCGCCGGAATCCAGAACCTCGCTTGCCTGCGCCACGCCCTCCTTGAAATCCTTTGCCTTTCCCGCCAGAGTCAAGGCCGCCGCCGCATTGGCTAGAACCACATCCCGATAGGGGCTGTGCACCCCTGCCAGAACGCTCAGGAGCAGGCGCGCATTGATGGCGGCATCGGCGCCTCGCAATTGTTCCAGGGCGGCGCGCGGCAATCCAAACTCTTCCGGGTGCACGTCGCGCGTCTCCACCCCCTCAGCGGAACTGGATGAAAGCCGCGTCGGCCCCGTCGTGGTTATTTCATCGATCCCGTCCGAGCCTGCCGCCACATAAACCCGCCGGGTTCCCACGGCCCGCAACGTTTCCGCCATCATCTCCGTGCGCGCCGCATCAAATACCCCCACCAACTGAATGGTCGCGGCGAGGGGATTGGTGAGCGGTCCCAGCAGATTGAAAACGCTTTTGGTCTGGAGGCGGCGCCGCGCGTTCATCACGTGCTTCATGGCAAGGTGCAGTCGCGGGGCGAGGAGGAAGACCATGCCGGTTTCATCGAGGCATTGGGGAATTCGCTCCAGCGGCAAGTCCATCGACACCCCCAGTGCTTCCAGGACATCGGCGCTGCCACAGCGGCTGGAGATTGAGCGGTTGCCGTGCTTGGCCACCCGCACCCCCGCCGCCGCCGCCACCAGCGCCGCCGCCGTCGAGACGTTAAATGTTCCGCGGCCGTCGCCGCCCGTGCCGCAAGTGTCAAGCAGGGGTTCCCGGTGCGAAATGCTTTCCACCCGCACCCCCGCGGCAAGCAAGGTTTCCGCGGCGTGGGCGCGCATCACCTCGGCAAATCCCACCAGCTCATCGGCCTGCTCGCCCTTGTCACGCAGCGCGGCGAGGAATGCGATGATCTGCTCATCCGGCACCGAGCCGGAGAGCAGTTGCTCCATCACGGCGCGGGCCTCCTCGCGCGTGAGGTGCGCCGGTGCCTGGATGGTTTCAATGGACTCGCGAATCGTCATCAGTTTCCGATTCTCATGAAAACAGTGCCTTCCCCTTCATTGCAATTCTCGCGGGGATTCCCTATACTTTACAGTTTCGGGGTAAGCGCGCTGAACATTCTAGTGTAAGCTGCTTCAAGAGCTTTGCCAAAAATTGATTTCAAACGCAGTTGTTAATTGCCCGCCCCCTTCAATATTTTGCAACTGACAACGGACAACTGACAACAGACAACAAACAGCATTCAAAATGAAAATCCACGAATATCAAGCCAAACAGATTCTTGCAAAATTCGGAGTCACCGTTCCCCGCGGCGAGATGATTACCAAGCCCGATGAGGCTCGCGCGGTAGCGGAAAAACTGGGCGGCGGCACGGTGGTGGTCAAAGCCCAGATTCACGCCGGCGGCCGCGGCAAGGGTGGCGGCGTAAAGCTGGCGCACAACCCCGCGGAAGCGGAGTCCCTGGCGGCGAAAATCCTGGGCATGACCCTGATCACTCACCAAACGGGTGCGGAGGGCCGCCTGGTCAAGCGCGTCCTGGTCGAGGAAGGCTTGGACATTGCGCGCGAACTCTATCTCGGCATCGTCATTGACCGCGCTCCCGGCCGGCCCGTGTTCATGGCCTCCAGCGAAGGCGGCGTGGAAATTGAAGTGGTGGCCGCCGAGCATCCGGAAAAAATCCTGAAGGAATTCATCGATCCTAGCATCGGATTCCAGGCCTTCCAGGCGCGCAAGTTGGCCTTTGGCCTGGGGCTGGCGGGCAAGGTGGTGAATGAGGCGGTGCGTCTATTTCAGAGCCTCTACCGCGCCTTTGAGGCCACGGATGCTTCGCTGGTGGAGATCAATCCCTTCATCACGACGCGCGACGGGCGCGCCCTGGCACTCGATGCCAAGATGAATTTTGACGATAATGCGCTTTCCCGTCACCCCGAAATCCGCGAACTTCGCGACCTTGACGAAGAAGACCCGCTGGAAGTGAAGGCTTCCAATTACAGCCTCAATTACATCCGCCTGGACGGCAATGTGGGTTGCATGGTGAACGGCGCCGGCCTGGCCATGGCGACCATGGATATCATCCAGTACGCGGGCAGCCGCCCCGCCAATTTTCTGGATGTGGGAGGCGGCGCGAGCGAAGAGCAGGTACGCCGGGGATTTGAAATTATCCTGAGCGACGCGAACGTGCGCGCCGTGCTCATCAATATTTTCGGCGGCATCATGCGCTGCGATATCGTGGCCAACGGCGTGGTGGCCGCGGCCAAGACGCTCGGCATCAAAGTGCCCATCGTCGTGCGGCTGAAAGGCACCAACGTCGAACTCGGCCAGCAGATTTTGAAGGAATCGGGGCTGAACTTCGAGGTTGCCAACGATATGAAAGAGGCGGCGGAGAAAGTTGTCGCCGCAGCCAGCCGATCCTAAGAAACATAACTTTAACAGGAATTTTCCATGTCGATTTTGGTTAACGAAAATACGAAACTTCTAGTACAGGGCATTACGGGCCGCGAGGGGATGTTTCATACGCAGCAGGCGGTTGCTTACGGCACTAAGGTCGTCGCCGGCGTGACGCCGGGCAAGGGCGGGACCTCTGTCGACGGCATCCCGGTGTTCAACACCGTGCAGGAAGCCGTGGACAGGACGGGCGCGAACGCTTCCGTCATCTTCGTTCCGCCGCTTTTTGCCGCCGACGCCATCATGGAAGCTACGGACGCCGGACTTCACCTGTTGGTGGCGATTACCGAAGGGATTCCCACGCTGGACATGGTGCGCGCTGCCCGCTTCCTGGCCGGCAAACCGACGCGCCTGATCGGCCCCAACTGCCCGGGTATTATTTCCCCCGGCAAATGCAAGATTGGCATTATGCCCGGTAAAATTCACCTGCAAGGGCATGTGGGCGTGGTATCGCGCAGCGGGACCCTGACCTACGAAGCGGTGGGCCAACTCACCGCGCTCGAAATCGGGCAATCGACCTGCATCGGAATCGGCGGCGACCCGATTATTGGCACGACCTTCGTTGACGCCCTCCGGCTTTTCAATGACGACCCGGAAACGCACGGCATCGTGATGATTGGAGAAATTGGCGGACTGGCGGAAGAAGAGGCCGCGGCCTTCATCCAGGCGCACGTCAAAAAGCCGGTGGTGGGATTCATCGCCGGCCGTACAGCGCCTCCCGGCCGCCGCATGGGCCACGCGGGAGCAATTATTTCCGGGGGGAAGGGAACCGCCGCGGATAAGATCGCAGCTCTTCAGGCGGCCGGCATCGCGGTGGCCGAGAGTCCGGCGCTTATCGGAGAAACGCTAAAGAAAATTATGAATTAAGAATTATGAATTATGAATTCTGAATTATGATATCAGATCGCACGTACGATCCGAGTGCTGAACACCTGAAACTCATTTTGCAGAATTCATCATTCATAATTCATAATTCAGAATTTACCCTGATTGGAGAACCATGGGAACCGAACGCACATTGACCATCATTAAGCCCGATGCCGTCGCCGCTGGGCACGTCGGGGATATCATCAAAATCTTCGAGGCCAATCAATTTAAGATTGTGGCGGCCCGGCTGGTCAAGCTCAGCAAGAAAGAAGCCGAGGGCTTCTATGCCGTGCATCGCGCCAAAGGCTTTTTTGAAAGCCTGACGAACTTCATGAGCTCCGGCAGTGCGCTGGTGATGGTGCTGGAAGGCGAGAACGCCATTCTCCGCCTGCGCGAGGTGATGGGCGCCACTAATCCCGCCAACGCCGCGCCGAGCACCATTCGCAAGCTTTATGCGGCAAGCATTGAGAACAACGCCGTGCATGGCTCCGACGCCCCGGAAACCGCCGCCTACGAAATGGGTTACTTCTTCCCCGGCATCGCGCTCGTATAGCGTCAATCAACATTACACCGCAGAGGCACCGAATAGGTATCAGGTGTCAGGTGTCAGGTGCCAGCAAGAAGCTAACACCTGACACCTGGTACCTGACACCTTCTTTGCTCTGCGCCCACGCCTCTGTGGTGACCGGCGGCCCATTCCTGGTCTTGACATCAACCCGCCCCTGCGGCGACGATGGACGATTATGAACAGCGCCATCCATTTTCAAATGGGAAAATTCCTAGTCATCACCGGCATCGCCATCGTGGTGCTGGGTTTGATCGTGATGGCCGGATCGAAATTCTCCCTTTTCGGACTTGGGCGGCTCCCCGGCGATATCGCGTTGAAGGGCAAACATGTCCAGTTCTATTTTCCAATCGTGACTTGCTTGATCGTGAGCGCCGCTCTTACGGCGGTTCTTTGGATTATTTCCTTTCTGACGAGGAAATAGTAAATTTGGCATTTTCGGGTTTGCTTTGTGGCAATCCAAAATGGCAAATCCAAAATCCAAAATGCTATGACCCAGCCCTCCCTCAATTTCGGCCCGGTGCGAAAGATCTACAGCGTGGCGGAGCTGAGCCTGGAGATCCGCAACCTTCTGGAAAAGCAATTTCCCGACGTTTGGGTGACCGGGGAGGTTTCCAATCTTCGCGCTGCAGGTTCCGGCCACCTCTATTTCACGCTAAAGGACGAAACCGCGCAGCTCCGCGCCGTCTGCTTCCGCAACCAGGCTCGCTACTTGAAATTCAAGCCGCAGGACGGTCTAGCCGTGATTGCCCGGGGGCGCCTCGGCGTCTTTGAAACGCGAGGTGAATATCAGCTTTATGTGGAGTATCTGGAACCCGCGGGGCTCGGCGCGCTGCAACTCGCCTTCGAGCAATTAAAACAGAAGCTCGCGGCCGAAGGGCTGTTTGACCCGGCGCGCAAGAAGCCTCTGCCCATGCTGCCGCACGTAATCGGAGTGGTGACTTCGCCCACGGGAGCCGTCATTCGTGACATCCTCCGGGTTCTCCACCGGCGATTCCGCAATATCAACGTGCTGATCTACCCGGTAAGAGTTCAGGGGGAGGGGGCGGCCGGGGAGATTGCCCAGGGCATCAATTATTTCAACCGCAAGGCGCCCGTTGACGTGATGATCGTGGGCCGGGGCGGGGGATCGCTCGAAGATTTGTGGGCCTTCAACGAGGAGGAGGTGGCGCGCGCCATCGCCGCGTCAAAGATCCCGGTGATCTCCGCGGTCGGCCACGAAACCGATTTCACGATCGCCGACTTTGTCGCCGACCTGCGGGCGCCCACTCCCTCGGCCGCGGCGGAATTGGTGGTACACCGCAAACAGGATTTTGTCGCTGAGATCGATGACCGTATCCGGCACCTGGCGGAGATGATCCGCCTGCGGCTCTCCGAGGCCCGGCAGGCGCTGACGGAATTGCGCATGAACCAGGTTTTCCAGACGCTTGCCGCCCGCATCGCCGAACGCGCCCAGCGCGTAGACGAATGTGCGGGCGTGCTCGATCGATGGATGCGCGCGCGCCTGCACACGGCGCGGCAGGCATGGCTGCGCGCCTCGGCGGGCGTAGTGCGATACGATTTTCCACGGTACCTTCGGCTGAAACGCGCCGCTCTCGAAGAGCGCGAACAGCGGTTTCAGAATGACTTCCAGCGTTTCCTCGCGGAACGGCGCAATCGCCTGGCGCAACTGGAGACCGTGTTGGTGGAGCGCAGTCCGCGTACGATCCTGCAACGTGGCTACTCCATCACCCGGGACGCGGAGGGTAAAGTGGTTCGAGACGCTGCGCAAGTGGCGATCGGCGCGGAGGTGTCTGTGCACTTCGCCCGGGGCGAATTGGCGGCAATCGTCAAGGATCGAAAAGTGTGAGCGGACGGTTAATCATTGATGATTGGTGATTTGTGATTGGTGATTGAAGATGTTGGCACTCCCGAGCCCCAAGAACTCAGCCCAGGCCGAAGGCCCGCGAATGGAATTTGTGCATTTTCAAAGGGTACAATCAAGAATCTCAGCCCTCGCCCCCTTGGGGGAGAGGGTGGACCGCAACCCGCGTTTTCACCAGCGGGGGCGGGCCGGGTGAGGGGGGCTAAACCTTGTGCGCTCCCCTTCACATGCTTAATGTAGCCGTCCCGGGCACTGGTGCGGTTTCGGTTCGGCGCGGTACGAAAACCGCGGGCGATCAAGGTGTCCCATGCTTCGCGCTGCGACCGGGTCGGACGCCGCGGGCCCATGGGATTCGTGGTCACATCTCCATTCACGGTAGTTGACCCCCTCACCCCCACGACAAGCAAAGCGTGGGGCCCCCTCCGCGCCCCGCCTAACGAAAACGGCGGTGGCGCGTCAGCCTCTCCCCCAAGGGGGCGAGGGTTGGGAATTCACCCTCGACTATTCCTGAAGACCGGGACAGACGGAACGTTACACTGGTTTTCCGCCTTGCAAACACGGACGTGCCCTCAATAACGTCTCGCCCGTGCCGGTCGCTCCAGAAAACTAATATAACGTTCCGTCTGTCCCTGTGTTTCCAGTCAGGACGCTACCCATCGCCAATCACCAATCATAAATCACCAATCGCCAATGGTTTCCTGCTTACTTCTTCTCCGCCAGCGCCAACTGCCTGAGGACGCGGCGAGCGTCAGCAAAGCGGGTGAGGGTTCCGATCGCGTCCAGGAAGACCATAATGAGCGACCGGCCCTGGGCATTCACTTGCATCACCAGGCAGCGGCCCGCCTCATTGGTATATCCGGTCTTTTGCACTTCAATATCCCAATCGGGCCGGCCCACCAGGCGGTCGGTGTTGAAATAGGCAAGAACGTAGCGGCTGACCCGGACATCGTAATGAGGGTCGGTGGTGAATTGCCGAATCAGCGGATACTGACTGGCAGCCCGGACAAGTTTGACCAAGTCGGAGGCGGTCGAGACGTTTTCGTTCGTTAAACCGTTGGGATTGACAAAGTGCGTTTGGGCCATCCCCAATTCCTCCGCCTTGGCGTTCATCGCTTTGATGAAGGCGGGGCGCCCGCCGGGGTAGTAGCGGCTTAGTGCCGCCGCCGCGCGGTTTTCCGATGACATCAACGCCAGGTGCAGCATATCCTCGCGACTGAGAGTCCAGCCCGCATGCAGCCTGGAAATTGTCCCCATCACTAAATCCCGATCGTCATCATTTATGGTGAGCTTCTCCTCCATCGGCGGCTTGGCGTCGAGGACCACCATGGCGGTCATCAATTTGGTAATGGAAGCGATGGGCACAACCCGGTCAGCATCCTTCACCAGCAACTCCTCAGAAGTGTTGGCGTCCACCACCATCGCGATTTTTGACCTCACGTTCAGGCGCAGATGGGAAGCTTCGGCCGAGGAGGGTTTCCCGGGGGCGGGCTTCCCAGCGGGTGAGGGAGTTGGTTTGAGGCTGGACGAGGGCTCGCCACTTTGGGCGGCGAATGCCGTCCCCGTAACCCTTGTGCGGCCACCGGGAAAACCGAGGTGGAGAATTGCCAGCGCGGCAACGGCGGCACATCCGCAGATGCAGCGGTTCCAGGAAGTTGGTCGTGAATTAGAAGTCATGCCCTTTGCGAAGCCGCTCCCGTCACGGATCCTGAAGGCTCCGTATGATTTCAGGATCTTAGCCCTGAAGATCCTCCCCCTATAATTTGTACCCGATTTTCCGAAGGAAGTCCTTACGGAATTGAATGTCAGCATCGGTTTCGATGCCGCGCGTCTTCACGCCGTCAATGACCCCCAGGACTCCACGGCCCTGTTCTGATTCCGCCACGATAACCTCGACGGAGTTGGCGGTGGCGCAAAATACCTGGCAGACTTCCGGGACATTCTTCACGATGTTCAGAATATTAATGGGGAATCCGCCGTTCATGAAGATGATGAAAGCATGGCCGCAGGAAAGGGCGAGAGCATTCTGCCGCGCAAGGTCGATGAGCTGGGGGTCATTCCCCGCAAAGCGGACCAGCGCCGGACCGGACGATTCACAAAAACCAATTCCGAATTTCATCTGGGGTACGGTCTGCACGATGGCTTCGTAAAGGTCTTCCACCGTCTTGATGAAGTGCGCCTGGCCGAGGATGAAATTCATGTCCGCGGGCTTGTCGATACGAACGGTTTTGAGTTCCATAGGTGGCTCCCTGAATGATGTCATAAAGATTCTATCGCGAGTAAGCGCGGGAGGGTAGGGGTTGGGGTGCGCCCCGCTTGAAGACATACAGGGCTGGCCAAATCAGCGCGCGGCGTTCTCAATCTGACAGGTTAATGGATTCTCCCAGCTATGCTCCTTCCTGGTGGCGACCAGGTTCCGAATGGGGCAATTTGCCGGTCCCCTAAGCGAAAAGGAGTGGCGAGGTCCAAAGCCGGAAGGCCGAGGTTGGAAAAGCGACATTTTGCCGCTACGCTGAGGGTTCGGGTATGGGTGAGAATTATCGGGATTGTTTGGGTTATCCACAATGCGATGCGCGAAAAGCCCTGATTTGGACAATTCTGGAAAAAATTCGGCGCTACTCCGAAACTTTGAGAATAGCGAGAAAAGCTTCCTGGGGGATGTCGACGCGGCCCACGCGTTTCATCCGTTTCTTGCCTTCCTTCTGCTTTTCGAGCAGCTTGCGCTTGCGCGAGATGTCTCCGCCGTAACATTTGGCGATCACATTCTTGCGGATGGCCGCGACATTCTCGCGGGCGATGACGCGCGACCCGATGGAAGCTTGCAGGGCGACCTCAAACATCTGGCGGGGAATCAGCTTGCGCATGCGCGTGCACAGGGAACGTCCGCGCTCCATGGCCACGTCGCGGTGGCAGATGAAACTGAGCGCGTCCACGGCTTCACCCGCCACGAGGAAATCCACCTTGACCAGGTCCGAGAGCCAATAGCCGGCAAAGTGATAATCCAGCGAGGCATAGCCCCTCGAGACCGACTTGAGACGGTCATAGAAATCGAGGACGATTTCGTTCAGGGGCAGTTCGTAGGTCAGCAACACGCGCTTGCCCGACACGTATTCAAACCCTTTCTGTACGCCGCGCTTCTCCTCGAGCAATGCCAGGATTCCACCCAGGTATTCATCCTGAGTAAAAATCTGGGCGCGAATAACCGGCTCCTCGACCTTTTCAATATCGCCTGCCACCGGAAACTTTGTGGGAGTGTGAACATCCAGCACTTCTCCCGCCTTGGTCGTAACGCGATAACGGACGCTGGGCGCGGTGGTGATGAGGTCGATGCCGAATTCCCGCTCCAGGCGTTCCTGGACGATCTCCATGTGCAGCAACCCCAGGAAGCCGCAACGGAATCCGAACCCGAGAGCTTCGGAATTCTCGGGTTCATGGATGAGCGAAGCGTCATTGAGTTTGAGCTTATCAATGGCGTCGCGTAAATTCTCATAGGCGCTTGAGTCAACCGGGTAGAGGCCTGCGAAGACCATGGATTTGATGTCTTCGAAGCCGGGCAGTGGGCCGGGCGCCGGGCGGGCGTCATCCGTGATGGTGTCGCCGATGCGCGATTCGGAGATGCGCTTGATGTTGGCGATGACAAAGCCCACCTCGCCGGCCGCCAGTTGTTCAACGCGCACCGGCTTGGGGGTAAGCACGCCCAACTCCTCGACGTTGTACACCTGGTTGTTCGACCAGAGCTTGATGCGCATCCCTGTGGAGAGCGTGCCCTGGACGACGCGCGCCAGAACCACAACGCCCCGGTATGGGTCGAACCAGGAATCGAAAATGAGCGCCTGGAGCGGCGCCTCTGGGGAACCTGTGGGCGCGGGAATACGGGCGACAATGGCTTCCAGCACCTCATCAACCCCGGTGCCGGCTTTGGCGCTGATCAGTAAAGCCTCCTTCGGGTCGAGGGCCAGGGCATGCTCAATCTGCTGCTTGGTGGATTCGATGTCGGCGCCGGGAAGGTCGATTTTATTGATGACGGGCACAATGGTGAGGCGATTGTTCATCGCCAACTGGGCATTGGCCAGCGTCTGAGCTTCCACCCCCTGCGAGGCATCAATCACCAGCACCGCGCCTTCACAAGCGGAGAGGCTGCGCGAAACTTCGTAGGAAAAATCCACGTGGCCGGGCGTGTCAATGATATTGAGCTGGTATTCGTTGCCGTCGCGGGCCAGGTAATGGAGGCGGACGGCGTGGGCCTTGATGGTAATGCCGCGCTCGCGTTCCAGGTCCATGGAGTCGAGAACCTGCTCGGACATTTCGCGTTTGGAAAGCGCCCCGGTGCTTTCGAGCAGGCGGTCGGCCAGGGTGGACTTGCCATGATCGATGTGGGCGACAATCGAAAAATTGCGAATTAAGCGAGCTTCGGTCATGAAACCTTCGTTATGCCGGTTCCGCGCAGAATGCGAACCAAGGAGAGTGTCACCGCGTGGTGCGAGTGGGGAGAGCAGGCCCTTGCCAACCGCGAGACTAATTTCTAACCCTTTGAAAATCTAGCAAAAGGGCGCTATCCTGTCAAATCAGGAGTCGGCATGAAATTCCGCCGGGGGCGCGCAAGCGTTTACACGAAACGATGCCAGATTTAGACAAGCTTTATGAGAAAGCGGATAAGTATCTCCAGCGGCAGAAGTTTGAAGCCGCCATCGAAACCTACCAGGAGATCCTTCGTTACGAGCCCAACGACGAAGAAGCTCTCGTCAACCTGGGTGACCTCAATGTCAAATTAAATCGCACCCCTGAGGCAGTGCGCTATCTGGCTCAGTTGGCGGATTACTACATCAAGCGGGGCGACATTTCCAAGGCCATCATCACCTACCGAAGAGTCCTGAAGCTATCGCCGCAGGATGTGGTGACCTTGATGAAGCTGGCCGGTCTGCTGGAAAAAGGCCAGAAAAATGCGGAGGCGCTCGAGGCGTATCGCGAGGCGCTGGGGCACTACCGGGTTGCGGGGCTGAATGCGCAGACGCTGGATTGCCTGACCCGCATCATCAAACTGGACCCCAATAATCTGGAGGAGCACCTGGAGCTCGCCGAGTTGGCCAGCCGCGCACGGCAGACCAGCGTGGCGATGCCGGTGCTCCTGCGTGCCGCTCATCTTGCCCGGCGCGCCGGAGACGAAAGCCTCTGGGAAAAGCTTGTCGATCAGGCCCATGCGCTTGATCCCGCGGATGAAGTAGCCTCAATTGCTGCCACCGAGCTCTATTTGAAGCGCGAAAACTTCACCGAAGCCACCCGGCTGATTGCTCCCCTGCTGGCGAAGAGGCCCGATGATCTGGAAGTGCTGGAGCTGGCCTGCCGGGGTTTTCTCGGGATTGGGGATTTTGCGCGGGCGCAGCCGCTTTGCTGGAAGCTCTATCACGCCGATCCCGAGCGCGTGGATTATGTCCTGAAACTCATGGAAGGGCTGATCAAAACCGGCGCTGTCCAGCAGGTGTTGGGATCGCTCAATGAACTCAAGGAGCGCCTTTTCCAGCAGGGCAAGCGGAACGAATTCCTGAAAATCATAGAAAGAGTGTACGAAACGGACGAGTCCAACGTGGCAGTCCTGGAAATTGTCACCAACCTTTACAACGAGATGAACAAGGAGGACGGGCTGCGCCGTTCGCTCTCCCGGCTGTTCAACCTTTACCTGGCCGGCGAAAACTATCAGAAGGCCGCCGATACGCTGGAACGCATCCTGGATGTGGATCCTTACGGCGAGGGCCACTACGACCGGTTGGTAAATCTGGAAGGCCACATTGACTCGATCTGGTATAAGAACATCATGGCGCGGGTGAATCCTCCTTCTTCCGCCCGGCCCTCTACCGCCAAGGACGCGGCGGAGGCAGCGACGGCGGAACAAACCGAATCGCTGGGAGATCTCCTGGTGGAGGGGGAGATGTACCAGCAATATCAACTTTCCGCAAAGCTGGCGGAGACGTTGGAAAAAATCGACCGTCTTTTCCCTGGCGGCGATGAAAGGAATCCGAGGATCCGCGAGCTCTACGATGCGGCTGGATACACGCCCAAATTCAAATTGCCTCCTCCCCCTGCGGCGCCCCCCGCCCGGACAGAAGCTGCTTCTCCGGGCACCGCTTCATTCCAATCGCTTGACGACCTGCGGAAAATTCCCGAAATCACCGCCAACATTTATCGCGAACCGACGCCGCAAGGAGCTCTCCAGGTGGCGGTGAACGAGATCGGCCGCGCGATGAATGCCAGCCGTTGCTGGGGAGCATGGGGAGTTCCGGACCAGCCTCCCGTGCTCACCGCGGAATATTGTTCGCCCCTGGCCTCTTCGTCCGACCCCGCCGCCGCAATGAATCTTTTTACTTTCCTGATGGAGCAGGCCACTTCCAGCCCCGACGGTTGGTCGCTCGACAACGTTGCTTATGCTCCTCTGCTCTCGACGGTCACCCCGGACATTCAGAGATTAGGCATCCGGTCATTACAGGCGATTCCTTTGATCGACAAGGACACGGCCGCCGGGTTGCTGCTTTTGGAACAATGCGATGCGCCGCGGACGTGGTCAACCGGTGAAAACCTGCTGCTCAGATCCATCGCCGCGCAGGTTGTCATCGCCATCAACAACACCAAGCTGCGGCGGCTGGTACGATCGCTGGCCGGGACCGATCCGGAGACCGGCCTGCTGCCGCGCAGTTCCTACCTGGACTGCCTGCTTTCCGAAGCCCGGCGCTCCAAGGATCAGTCGCAGCCGCTTTCGGTCTGTTTGCTGGAGCCCGAAAACCCGGCGGCGCTGATGAAGTCGTTGGGTGATGCCGGTGTGCAGCGCTTCGTGCTGCAAGTGGGCAAAGCTCTCAGCCCTGCCCTGCGCCAGAACGACATTTCCATTCGCTACAGCCCGCTTTCGATCGTGGTGGTGTTTCCGGACACAGCCCTGCCGCAGGCCGCGCTGGCGGTGGAGAAGGTGCGCCGCGCCATGGCCCAAGCCCGGGTGAATGGTGCGGAGGTGAGCAATATCTGCGCGGCGGTTTGTGACGTCCCACTCGGACACAATTTTGATGCCGTGGACGGTGTCACGGAAGTGATCAATCGGCTGGAACTGGCGCTTGACCGCGCTCACAAAGAAGGCGGGAAACGGATCCTGATTTCCAAGTTTTCCGGTTGATTGCGTTGCAGAGGGAATTTATGGCCTACGAAACCCTGCTGTGTGAAAAACGCCATGCCATCGGCTATGTCAAGATCAATCGGACGGACAAGCTAAATGCCCTGAACCGCCAGGTCATGGAGGAATTATTCGACTGTTTTCAAGCTTTCCAAAAGGATGAAGAAGTCCGTGTGGTCATTCTCAGTGGCAGCGGCGAGAAAGCGTTTGCAGCGGGAGCGGATATCAGCGAACTGGGGGTGCAAACCGCCATCGAGGCGAAAGAAACCTCGCGGTTTGGGCAGCAGGTCTTCAATCTGATCGAGAATCTTGGGAAACCGGTGATTGGGGCGATTAACGGTTTTGCGCTGGGTGGCGGTTGCGAATTGGCCATGGCATGTACCCTGCGCGTTGCTTCGGAGACTGCCAGGTTTGGACAGCCCGAGGTTAAGCTTGGGCTCATTCCCGGATATGGCGGATCGCAACGGTTGCCGCGCCTGGTGGGGAAGGGCCGCGCGCTGGAGCTGATATTGACCGGCGAAACGGTGACCGCGCCGGAAGCCCATCGCCTGGGGCTGGTGAACCATGTGGCGTCGGCGGCAGAATTGCTGGCGACGGCAGAGAAATTGGCCCAGAAAATTATTGCCAACGCCCCGCTCGCCATAAAATTTGCAATGGAAGCGGTCAATCACGGAATGGAAATGCCGGCGGCCGAAGGGCAGTTCCTGGAGGCGACGCTTTTTGGGCTATGCTGCAGCACTGCCGATATGAAGGAAGGGACGCGCGCCTTTCTGGAAAAACGCCCCCCAAAATTCACCGGAAAATAGTTCGTGGTCGGCAGATGGAGGGAGATCGGGCGACCTGATGAACCCAAAGCCGTTCGACCCCCGGTGCATTTTGATCTGCCGATCACCGGATTATCGGATCTCCTGGTATCTTTAAACCTATGGCCTCACGAAGAAAATCTCGCGAATACGCGATGCAAATGCTCTACCAGTGGGAACTGGGCGGCAACACGCCGGAACAAGTGGGCGCTTCATTTTTTCTGGAGCGAAAAGCCGACCCGGAAGTGGAGAGCTTTGCCCGCACGCTCTTCCGGGGGGCGGTGGACAATATCGAGAATCTCGACCGGTTGATCAGCAAGCATGCGGCAAACTGGCGATTGGAACGCATGGCGGCCGTGGATCGGAGCATCCTGCGGGTGGCAGCTTACGAATTGCTCCACGACCCGGAGACTCCACCATCTGCCGTGATTAATGAGGCGCTCGAAATCGCCCGCCGCTTTTCCGGTGATGGCTCCGTGGAGTTCGTCAGTGGAATTCTGGACACCATTCTTAAAACTCTTCCCGCCCGCGAAACCAAGCGCTGATCCTTGAGTGAAAGGCCAGCCTACAGGAGGCGCGCCGTAAGGTTCACCCATTTCGAAAGACACCCCTTCGCACCTGTCCACCCAATTTATGACTCTGTCTATTTCTCTTCCTCATCGGGCACCCCGAGTTTGGCCAGGCGGTAGCGCAGGGCGTTGCGCGAGAGGCCGAGCAGGCGGGCTGCCTGGCTCTTATTGCCGTTCGCGCGGTGCAGAGCCTCGCGAATGATCTCGTCTTCGAATTGTTCCAGGGTCATGCCGGCGGGCGGAAAGGGCGTTGCGCCGGTGGCTGCGGCAGCAGAAGAAATCGTGGGTGAAATGTCCAGACGGATATCCACAACGTCAATCACCGTGCCCACGGAGAGAGCCACGGCGCGCTCAATGATGTTCTCGAGTTCACGTACATTGCCTGGCCAGTGGAAGTCCATCAGGAGCTTGAGCGCGGCAGGGGTGATGGCCGTAAGGGATTTGCCGGACTCGCGGGCGAAGCGGGCAATGAAATAATCGACCAGGTAGGGAATCTCTTCCTTGCGCTCGCGCAGCGGCGGGATGCTGATGGGCACGACGTTCAGCCGGTAATAGAGGTCCTGGCGAAAGGTCCCCTGTTCCAGCGCCGCCCGCAGATCCTGGTTGGTGGCGGCAAGGACGCGAACATCAACCTTAAGGGTTTTGGTGCCGCCCAGGCGTTCAAATTGGCGGTCCTGCAAGACATGCAGCAGCTTCACCTGGATGGAACCCGGGACATCACCAATCTCGTCGAGAAAGATCGTGCCTTTGTCGGCGAGTTCAAACCGGCCGGGCTTGGTGGTGTTGGCCCCTGTAAATGCCCCCTTCTCGTAACCGAACAGTTCGCTTTCCAGCAGGTTTTCAGGGATCGCCGTGCAGTTCACTTTAACGAAGGCCTCCCTGGCGCGCCGCGAATGCTCATGGATGGCGCGCGCGATCAGGTCCTTGCCCACGCCGCTTTCTCCACCCAATAGCACGGTGGAATTAGTGGGGGCAACCCGCTCCACCGTCGCCAGGACTTCCTGCATTTTCGGGCTGTAGGCAACAATATTCCGAAACTGGTAACGCTGGCCAAGCGCTTCGCGCAGCGACCGGTTCTCCTCGCGCAGATGGTGGACGTCCAACTCCTTGCGGAGGATAAGCTTGATTTCCTCCATGCCAAAGGGTTTCAGCACATAGTCGCTGGCGCCCGCTTTCATGGCCTCCACCGCCGTCTCGACGGTGCCAAATGCCGTCATCACCACCACCGGCAGCGTGGCGTTGGTGCGTTTCACGGCTTGCAGGAATTCCAGGCCATTCATGCCGGGCAGCTTGAGATCGGTCACGATCAGATCGATCTTTTCCTGCCGCAGGAGGTTCAGGCCGGCTTCGGCATCGCCCGCTGTCAGGACGGTGTAGCCTTCCTCTGCAAGGTTTATATCCAGCAGACGCCGCATTTTGGGTTCGTCTTCAACAATCAGGAGAGTGGGCATGGGTTAGTTTCAGGTGTTAGGGAATAGGGGTTAGGGACCGGAGCGGGATATGGCGCCGGGTACGAGGGTTGGAAATCCAGTCCGCGGTTTGAAACCCCCAATGCCCAACCCCTAATCCCTAACCCCTGTCCTCAGGCCATTTCCCCGGCGTAAATCTTCATGATGGTCTCGAGGAACGTCAATGCGTGTTCCCGGGGGCGCTGGAAGGAGTTGCGCCCAATGATTGATCCGAACCCGCCGCCGTCGCGGATGGCACGGGCCTCGTCAAATACCGCGTCGTCGCTGTCCTTCTTGGGACCGCCGGAGAAAATCACGATACGGTGGCCGTCGAAGGTGGCTTGCACTACATGCCGGACGCGCTCGGCCAGCGTGGCGCGCGGCACATTGGCTTTTTCATAAGCTTTCTTGGCTTCCGCCTGCTCGATGAATTCCGTGGGAAGCTTCACCTTGATTACGTGCGCGCCCAGTTCCGCGGCAATATGGGCGGCGTAAGCAGCCACATCCAGCGCAGTCTCGCCCTCTTTGGAAAGGCTTGAGCCCCGCGGGTACGACCAGACCACCACAGCCAATCCGCAAGCTTTGGCTTCTTCCGCTGCTTCGCGCAGTTGTTCGTACATGGTCTGAGCGTGCGCAGAGCCCGGATAGATCGTGAAGCCGATGGCTACGCATCCCAGACGCAAGGCGTCAGCAACGCTCGCGGTGACGGCCGGAATAGGATCCTTCTCGTCGTGCAACATGTCGTGGTTATTGATCTTCAGGATCAGGGGGATTTCACCCGCGTGCCGGGCGGCCACGGACTCAATAAAGCCGAGGGGCGCGGCATAGGCGTTGCATCCCGCCTCGAGCGCCAACTCAATGTGATAGTTGGGATCGTACCCAGGCGGGTTGACGGCAAAGCTCCGCGCCGGTCCGTGCTCAAAGCCCTGGTCCACGGGCAGAATCACAAACTTTCCCGTGCCCGCCAGCCTGCCCGCATTGAGCAAGCGCGCCAAGTTGGTCTTGACCCCAGGGTTATCACTCTCATACCAGCTCAAAATCTCCCGGACCCGGTCCGAATTACCTGTTGCATGTCCACCCGGTGCTCCCACAGTTGTGGCTATAGCCATATTCCCTTGCCTCCAAGATGAATTGCCGAACTCAGCGCGCGAGGTTTAATTATGAGTTCGGGTCGGAGGTCGTGCAAGGAGAAAATCTCCGGTGCACACCCTACGTTCTTTCCTCGCGGCCTTGACTTCCGCGTCTCTCCGCCTTAATCTTACCCTTCCAGGGTCAGCGGTAATCTGTTCAATCTCTCTTCCGAATCCCAAGAGTCCGGAGGCGCCGATGAGTCTCCTCAAGATTGCCAGTGTTCCTGCCGCGACCGTAGAACGCGGCGCCAGCGTGCTGGAAGCCGTGGAAGTCATGGCGGAGCACGCGGTGGGTGCGGTGGCCGTGGTGGATGGCGGCCATTTGCTCGGCATCTTCACGGAACGCGACTTGATGCTGCGGGTGGTCTTGCGTCATCGCCATCCCCGGGACACGCGCGTGGGTGATGTCATGACTTCTCCGGTCGAGACCATCACCGACGAAAGCCACGAGGAAGACGCGCTGGTCCATATGGTGGAGCGCCACGTGCGCCACCTGCCCATCGTCAACTCGAGCGGCCAGCTCACCGGCATGCTTTCCATCCGCAACCTGCTCGAGCATCGCGTGGACGAGCTCGCGCGCGAACTCCACTCTCTCGATCAATACCTTTCCAACGATGGTCCGGGCGGTTAACCTGCCGGCCGACGGCGTTATCCCGCGGCAGGCTCTGGAGGAACTAGCGGGGCAGGCAGGGGCAGCGGTGCGGCGCGCCGGGCTCGAACGCTGCCCAGGACCACCAGCAGATTCGTCAGCAGGATAATGGCAAAGGCCGCGGCGCGCAGGAAGCCAAACTCTGCTCCCCGCTCTTCGATCACCTGGATGGCCAGCACGGCAGTGATCAGGCCGCGGGGAAGCAGGATGATAATCAGTTCCCGCTCCAAGGAGGAAATCCCCTTCCAGGTCCAACGGCTGAGATTGACGGCCACCCAACGAGCTATCAGAATGGCCCCTGAAAACCCGAGAATGGGGACAGCATTCGCCCGCAGTCCCGAGAAATTCACCACGGCCCCGATCATCACAAAGAAAAACGTGCGGACCAGGAAAGCCAGCTCCGAGTGAAAGCTGAGAATGTTATGGTGAGACCCTTCGTCCGGCAGCGCGATGACCATTCCGGCGGCCAGCAGTTGCTTTCTTACCTGTGGCAGGTTGGCCAGAACTACGCCGAATACCAACACCGCGAATAACCCGCTGGCGTTGACTGCGGATGTTCCCGCGTAGAGAAGCAGAACGGCACCGAAGGTCAGGGTCTGCCAGAAGCGCTGTTCCGAGAGCCGGGGCATCAGCCAGGCCCACAGAATCCCGGCGGCGACTCCAAACACGATTGAGACGCCCACTTCAAAAGCAAAACCGCCGACCAGACCTGTAACCACGGAACCGTGCGACTGGGGGAGATTCAGCAGGACCCCCACCGTGAGCACCGCCAACACGTCCCCAATGGCGCTTTCCACCAGCAGCGTCAGCTTGACGGGCTTGCGCACGGGAATCTGTTGCAGGATGGGAAGCATGATGGTGCTGCTGACGCAACCCAGCACCGCACCCACCAGCGCGGAGGCGCGCCAGGAGAGCTGCATTGACGACTTGGCAACTCCCGCCACCAAGGCCGCGGTTATGATGTACCCCGACCAGGAAAGCATGAGGCCGCCGCCCAGGTGACGCAAGGTTTCGCGCACGTCAAGCTCCAGGCCGCCCTCGAAAAGAATCAAAATGAGGGCGAGCGTGCCAAAGCCCCGGGTAACATTTTCAAACTGGGCGGCATTGACCAGGCCGAACACCGGCCCCAGCAGCATGCCGGTCAGAATCAGCACCACGGCGTCGGGCACACGCGTTCGCTGCGCCAGCCGGTTGGCGACGAAGGCCAGAACCAGCATCCCGCCGAGCAGCGCAAAAAAGGCCTGCAAGCTCATGCCGCTCCCACCCCAAGCTTTGCTGTCCGCACCTGAACACTTGCCAGCGTACGGGAGCCTTGCTTTAATTGTCAATGCGGCAAACTCCCATCGCGCGGCGCGGAGTTCCCCCGCGGGATGGGAGGGCCGGTCAGAACTGCACTGATTGCGGCTACCTGGCCCTCATCATGCCTGATTTCCTTGACAATGTAGCCTATAATTGCTAGAATAGGTTGGAGGCTACGGTTTGCGTGCCGGAAAAGGCGGCGCGGGAAGGGGTGCGGCGGCGGCCTGGGGAAGGGATCGGCGCGCGGCCCGATTTGCCTCTCGGAAAGGCGCTTCGCTAACCTGGAATGTTCATGAAAACACAACCCGTTAGCCAGATACAGATAATTTGTCGTAAATTTTCGAGGATCGCCATGTATCTGATAAAAAGGAAGTTGCTTCACGCACTCGGCGGCGCACCGAAAAATTGCGAAGCAGCACCGTGCTAACCTGGAATGTTGATGAAAAAACAGCCGGTTAGCGGGGAAATGCGTCAGACGCTATGCATCTAGCCCATCTACATGTTATAGAGGTTAAACGGGTTGTAAAAAACATGCGGAAAGGTGATCAAAAAAAGGGGACCACTTTTTTGCGTTACAAAAGATGTATACCATTGAAAATAAACAAGTAAAAAACTTGACCGAAGTCAAATTTACTCGGAACCTGGAATGTTATAGAAAATGCAGGTACTTATCGCCACGACCCGGGAATGCGGAAGTATGTACTTTACGCACAAGTTGACGCCGGGGGTGTACAATGACACCTCCGAGGCTGCGCCTATCAGTTTATTGCAAACCCAGGCCCGTGCGGCTTCCAAGGAGACGGAAGATGACTTTGGTAGCTGGGTTCATGTGTAAAGACGGTTTTGTCATTGCTGCGGACACGGAAATGACGGTAGGTAGTATCATTGTTCAGGGGAGCAAAATTGCCGACTACTCCGGTGAAGGAAGCCACTTTTACAGTGTGGTTATCGGGGGGGCTGGTGATGTCAATTATATTCGGATGGCCTCTCAGAACATCCGGGATGGCGTCGCGGGACTGCCGGAACCTACAGTGGTCAATATCAAGGGCGAAGTGAAAAAGGTAATCGACAAGGTTCATAGGAACGATATTTACCGGTACTGGGAGCCCTCCGAGGAGCATTGCCCTGGGTGTGATCTGGTGATAGGAATCGAAGATGAGAATCATGACATCAGGGTATTGCTTACCGATGGCCCCTCCATCTCAGAGGTTGACGCTTGCGCAATTACGGGAAGCGGGTCTGAATTAGCCGAGCATCTAGTGGAAAAAATGTGGGTGCGAGGTATGTCGGCGGCAGTGACAGCCAACCTAGCGCTGCAAATTCTCCGGGAGGTCAAAAACAAGGCAATCCACGTCGGAGGGAATACCGAAATAATTGCACGGCGTTGTAATAAGCAAAATCTAACAGCCGAGCCTTTTTTTGACATAGTAGAGGATGACCGCAGATTCCTTTGGGGTCTAGAAGACGAGCTTTTCAGCGGAATCAGAAATGGACTTGAGCGCAGTGAAAACGCACTGAAACGCAGAAGCGACCTTATTGTTAGTAGGCTAGCGTCACTGAGCAATAATCGTAAGGAACGAGATGACGGCGCAACACAAATACATATCACAGAATTCGGAACGGAATACGGTAATTGGTTTAAAGACTTTTGAGTACAAGAGGCTCTAAGCTACTCATTATAATTGACATTTTATTGTAATAATCATCCTTTTTTACTTGACAACCATGTGCGCTAAGTATAATATTAGAGCATGAAAAAAGACACACACAACCTCTCTAAATCAAGGCTCATTGAAGAGATTCCATTAGCCTGCTCCGACGAACTGGCAGCGGTCGAATTCTTCGAGAGACGGCGGTGGGGCAAGACCCCCTGCTGCGTTCTCTGTGGCAGTGTGGATGTTCACAAAATGGTGGATTCCAAGACCGGCCAGCGGAACAAGCGGTATCTGTGGCGCTGCCACGACTGCAAGAAACAGTATACCGTCCGCATCGGCGCAGTGTATGAGGAATCCCGGCTCCCGATGCGCCATTGGGCTTATGCTTTCTGGCGTGCCTGCACATCCAAGAAGGGTGTCGCGGCCTTGGAGATTCAGCGCCATTGCCAGATCACCTACAAGTCAGCACTTTTCCTCATGAACCGCATCCGGTTTGCGATGGCTCCCGATCAAGAGACAACCCCGAAGCTTAAGGGCGTCGTGGAATGCGATGAAACCTTTGTGGGTGGAAAGCCGCGCCATGGCGCTCGTTATGTTCCGGGACCGCCCAAGAAAAAGGCTATCGTATTTGCGGCAGTTCAGCGCCAGGGCGACATTAGACGGCGCGTGATCGCGGATGTGAGCGCCAAAACCCTTAAGGGAGCCATCAACGAATTAGTTGACCGCCGCTCTCGGATTTATACCGACGATTTCGCATCTTATGATGGTATCGGGAATTACTTCTCCGGCGGACATCGGACCGTGAACCACAGCCAGAAGGAATACGCTCGCGGGTCAGTTCACACGAACACAGCGGAGTCGTCCTTTGCATTGATGAAGAGAGGGCTCCACGGAATCTATCACAGCGTTTCCAAGGAATACTTGCATCGTTACGTTTGGCAATTCGACTTCATGTGGAACGGTCGCAAGCTGAACGACGGGGAGCGCACAGCGGCGGGGATTCGGGCAGCCGAAGGAAAGCGGCTTATGTACAGAGAACCGGTGGCGAACTAGGAGGCCAGCATGACGGTTGAGAAAAAGGTTTTCATTTCTCCACAGGACATTGTTGCGGTTAAATTCGCCTGCGCCAAGTGCCACAGTGCCGTAATCCTGCCCATCGGGAAAGTTCCCGATGGTGACATCGGAATCCTGATAGCGAGAACCTGCCCACATTGCCGAACGGTTTCCGGTTTTAATGCCGGGATGAAGAGTCTCGAAAATCTAATTGCCTTTAATCTTCTCCTGGCCCGACTGGTAGAATCGCTGAATGGTGGGAATCTTGAACTGAGTTTCGAGGTCCAGTGTCCCGATGAAATTGAATAGCCAAAAAGAAATCCTTTTGACCCTGTGCAGCGCCTCAGTTCTTGCTGTTATTTCGTTGAGTTGGGTCGGTTGCCAGACTGCACAGGAGTCAAAATCCTCGCCAAGCTCTGACAAGTGCGGCCCGCTCGATCCTGGCGCGCCTGCCGCTGCCGATAGGCTGCTGGATGAATGGAATCACGGAGAGAGCGGCGCGGACGCGTGGGAGCCTTCCTACCGGGACGTACCTGCTATGAGCGTGAAGAGTTGGAAGCGGCTGGACGTGGTTCATCCCGCCGGAGTTGAAGGAGCCTCTCCAAAATACCTAAACCCGAATTCCTCACGCTGGACGTACCGCATTGCCGATGCCAAGGGGATAACGCGGACCTGGGATGTCTGGGTCGTGGAGTCCATTGGAGATGTCTGCAAGGTTTATGACACCACGGAGACGAAATGAAGCCACTATCGACAGGCAAGCCGAGGGCTAAGCCCGGCCCCAAGCCGCAGGTTCTCAAGATCAAGGGGAATTGGGAGCAAGCGGTAACGAAGTCTTTCAAGAAGAAGAAACCGCCAGAAGGCTGGCCGAAATAGGCAGCCAGCGGGAGAATGTAATGACACTAGCTCAAAGGCTGTCCGGGGAAATCACGGATATCAAATTCATCGAGTTCGCCTGCAAGACGTGCGGGGCTGCGGTTTCCTTTAATCCTGTCAACTGGAATGCTATGGTTCCCTCGCGCTGTACGAACTGCCCGAATGCGCCGACATGGACTCCGACGACTGACCAGAACATTAGGCACTTTGCGGTCTTGCTGACGCAACTTATAAAGGCTGCAAGAGATATGCCCTTCCAGATCAGGTTAAACTTCAACTTAGAAGAGGATTCGCCACCTGCGCGACCGGACGAGGCGAACCAATGAGAAATCCCGGTCTTGTGCGTAAAGTGCATACTTCCCCGGGAATGTGTTTGAAAAGTAATATGGTTAGTCGAACTGAATGGAGCCAATTTCGAAGTATTTTTCGTCTGCTGTTCGGCGTGGACCCATCGGCGGATGAGGCACTGAGCCTGAGGTTAGCAGCGCAACGTGGCACGGGCATCCGGCCCGTGATCAGGCATGGCCATGGCACGTCGCGTTGCGCTGACGTTGCGGCGCGGCCGCGCCTTATCTCACGCCATAATGGCTGGTTATCTTGGGCAGCCGTGAGGCCGGTGCTTTCCGGAAGATTACTGGTGGGCGTGGCGATAGGCCTGGAGGATTTCCTGGAGGCCCACCACGCCTTCCAGTTTGCGAAAGTTCGCACGGTTGACGACGGGCAGAAGGGGCAGATCGCCCAGCCGGCGGAGGGCTTCCTCCAGATCATGGTCGGGGTGGACATGCGGCAGCGGTTCGGGCGGAATCAGGCTGCGCAAGGTCATGCCGGCGTGAATGGGCGTAGCCTGGCGGTGCAGGTCATCCTTTCTGATCCCGTACCATTTTCCCGAGTCATCCTCGACGAACACGAAAATCTCCGAAGAAGCCTCCGCCCGCGCCAGCGCCCAGCGCAGTGGATCTTCCATATTGAGCACCGTTCCCCGGTACTCGCGCATGGCATCCTCCACATGCACGGAGACCTCTTCGCGGCGCTCTTCCATGGAAGGCAAATCCATCCCATCCTGCCGGGAGAGCAGATCAAAGAGCGAGGTGTGCTGGTACTGCCGGGAAATCAGATAGGCGATGGTGTTGGAAATCATCACGGGGAGAATGATGGAATAGTTGCCGCTCACCTCCAACACCATAAACACGGAGGTCAGGGGGACGCGCAGGAATCCCGCGAAGAGGGTGCCCATTCCCACCAGGGCGTATGCGCCCACCCCGCCCGACAGCCAGGGGAAGAAGTGATGCTCAATGCCGCCCACCGCCGCGCCCAGCATGGCGCCGATGAAAAGCGTGGGCGCAAACATGCCGCCCGGCGTGCCGCTGACAAAGGACACGCTGGTGGAGAGGATTTTAAGCATGGCCAGCATCGCCAGGATCTGCCAGGTGAACTGGTCGTGCATCGCCTGGTCGATGAAACCGTAGCCGGCGCCCATCACCTGCGGAAACCAGAGGCCGATGACCCCGATGACCAATCCCGCCAGGGCGGGTTGAAAGTACTGGGTCCAGCGTGGAAGAGCCTTCAACCGCGGGCGGGCGTAGGCAATCAGCTTGACAAAGGCCAGCGAAGAGACTCCACCCATCACTCCCAATGCCGCATAAGCCAGCAACTCCGCGGGGTGCACGAGGTGATAGACGGGAATGCGAAACAGCGCCTGGTCGCCCAGGAACCAGCGCGACACGATCACGCTGGAAACCGCGGACAGGACGATGGCGCCCAGAACACCGGCGTTCCAGTTCCCAATGACTTCCTCGATGACGAAGAGGACGGCGGAAATCGGGGCGTTGAAGGCCGCGGCCAGGCCGGCGGCCGCGCCCACTGGCGCGATCAGCCGCACCTTTTCGCGGGAGAAGCGCAACCGCCGCCCCAGCGCGGAAGCGATGCCGGCGCCCATCTGCAAAGAAGGGTCCTCCGGCCCCAGCGACTGCCCCGTGCCGATTGCCAGTGCGCAGGTTATAAACTTTCCGATGACGGTATTGAAGGGAATGTAACCGTCAAAAATGTAAACTGCTGCCTTGGTCTGGTTCACGCCGCTGCCGCGAGCCCGGGGGAAGAAGCGCATCACCATAAACCCCACCACCAACCCGCCGACCATTGGGATCACCAGGAGGCGCGTCCAGGGGGCGGTCAGCCCGGAACCGAAGGCCAGCAGCTTCGTCCAATCAATGGCAACCCGGAACAGAACCACCGACAGGCCCGAAAACAACCCGATGATCATGGCCAGAAAGAGAAAGAGCTGCGCTTCCTTGAGCCCCTCGCCCTCCTGCATCCAGGCGAGGCGCTTGCGCCATCCCGCCCAAATGCCGGCGGCGGCAGGCACGGGTGGGTTTGGGGATACCGGGGGCTTCACCGGGGTGACGTTCACGGGCGGGTCCCTCCCTGTTCGCGGGCCATCAACAACAAAGCTTCGTCCATGCCCTGCGGTTCGCCGCAGGTGTGCGCGGTGGTCTGCTCAATCTCGAAGACCACGTCCATGACCTGGGAGAGCAATTCGGAATCACGGCTGAGATATTGCTGCTGCGCGCGGGGCTGAAGGGCCGCGGCCTGGGAGGATAGAGTTTGGAGCGGGTCGCTCCCTGCCGCCTTCAAATCAATACCCTTTTGAGGCGCGCAGCTTTGCAGGCGCGCGAGGGCGGCAGTGAAGTCCTCATCGGCTCGCCGGGCTCGCTCCATGTTGCCCAGGTGGCGGCTGAAAGGATCGAGACGCAACACGGCTTGGGCGCTTTCCAGCATCGCGGCTGCCTTCGTCAATTGGGGGTCCTGCTGCACAGCGCGCGCCAGGTAGCGCGCCGCTTGCGCATATTCGCCATTCTGGAAGTGGCACTCGCCGGAGCCGGCCAGAGCGGCGGGCAGGTTGGGTTCCTCCAAGAGCGCCTGCCGGAACAGCTTCAAGGCATCATCGCAGCCTTTAACCTCCATGAGCAAAGTACCCACCTTAGTCTGAAGAACAGGATCGGGGGGAAGGTCGGCGGCCAGAGCAATTAATTCCGCGCGTGCGGAATCCTTGTGGCTGGCATCCAGAAGAAATTCCACCAACTCCATCCGCGCCGCTCTCCGCCTCTCCACCGGGTCATCATCCCATTGCCCATAAATCGCGCCGTGGTAGAACCTCTGAGCGTTGGAGACGTCGTGATCGCGGGCGGCCAGCCGCGCCAACTCGAGATTTACGGTGGCGTTCCCCGGCTCGCGATCCAGCAGGTTCAGCAGGTAGGTGCGCGCTTCCGTGCCCGACGCTTGCGCATTTCCCGGGGCCATCAAGGCCTGCGCCAGCCGCAACTGATATTGCTCATTGTCATGCGAATAGGAGAGGGCGGTGCGGAAGTCAGCCAGCGCCGCGGGGGCGCGCCCGCCGCGCAAATCCTCTTCGCCCCGGGCGTACCATTCCTCCGCGTACCCCTTTTCCACATCCCGGTAGATCCTGACCGTGAAACCCGTTACGACGAACATGAAAAGGAGGAACAGCAAAATGATCAGCAGAAATGTGTCCCGCCGCAGAGACCAGAAATATCCTCCATGGCCCGGGCAGAACGGGCACTTTTCCTGCCCCCAGGGGATTTTGCGTCCACACTGCGGACACTGTCGCTCAGGCTCCATCGGGTCCCAACCTCACCTTGTCACCACCTGCTCTTTATAGAATAACGCAACTTGCCTGCCTTCAGGAGGCATTCTGAAGGCAAAAACCAGAAATATCATATTGCGAGCTAAGTGGGGAGGTCTGGGGAGGATAGCCGGGGGCAAGGCTATCCAAATTAACGAGTTATTTTCTCGAACCTCGTTTGAATGTTATTAGCTCGAAAATGCCTGGCCATTTTGTCCCCGGACATTTTAGATTGCCTAATGGCACCCTGGTTGCTGTAGAATGGCTTGCGAGGATATTGAAGTGCGACGCGGTGTTTACTTTTTGCTGGCGGCCTTCCTAGTGCAGCTTTCCGGGCTGAGGACGTTGTGCGCACCGAGCCACCTTCAGACGCACGCGTGCTGCCCCATCAGCGCCAAGACCACGCCGGGCTCATCTTCGGCGCCCGATTGCTGTACTCGTTCTCTTCAGAATTACCAGGGATCCATTACCGAGGCGCGGAATTCTGATCGACCGGCGGAATATACTGCACAGTCTGCCGCGGTGTCAGTCCCCTCAACCGTGCCCATGGTCGCGCTCCATACCGCGGCGCGGCAAGTCCTATTGCCTTCGATTTCTCCGCCACGAACTCCTCTTTCCCAATCCTGCCTGCTTTTGATCTGATCCTCTCCCCAAGACGCCAAGCACTGAGTGTCAATCCCCGCAGTCAGGGGAACCCGGCAATTGTCCATGTTTGGATCAGGCGGCAGCACGCCGGCCCGGCGATGGGTTGGTCGTGGGCGCCTGGCGGTTGGAAACCGCGCATGGCCAAAAGGGCCGTGCCACGGAGAGTTGAACATGAATCGATGCGAATCTTTATTGGCAGCAAGTTTTATTTGCATTGCGGCGTCAGTGCGGGTTTTCTCTCAGGCGGCGCCCGCGCACGGTGTGGAGGCTGCCCCTCCGCTGAGCCTTGCCAAGCTGGTTCAGGAAGCCACGGAGCGCAACCCGGAAATCCTGGCCGCCCGTCGCGCAGTGGACGCCAAACACGCGCGGATTCCGCAGGCGGGCGCCTGGGCGGACCCCACCGTTTCCCTCAGCTACGGAGGCAACGCGCTGCCGCCCTTCACGGTGATGCGGGGCGATCCTTCCAGCGCCCGGCAGTTGATGGCGGAGCAGATGATCCCCTACCCGGGCAAGACGCGCTTGCGCACGGCCATCGCCTCTCGCGATGCCGACGCGGAGACGCTCGCCTACGAGGCGGTCGAGAGGCGCGTGGCGGCGGAAGTGAAACAGGCGTATTTCGACCTGGCTTTTATTGACCGCAGCCTCGCAATTTTGCAGAAAGACCGTGAAGCTCTGGTGGGATTCGAGAAGGTCACCGAGATCCGCTATTCCGTCGGCAAAGCGGCGCAGCAGGATGTCTTACGGGCGCAACTGGAAATCACCCGACTCTCCCAGCGCGCGACCCTCCTTGCCGAGCAGCGGCGCACCCTGGAGGCGCAACTCAACAGCCTGTGCAATGTTCCCATCGACTCACCCCTCGGCGCGCCCGTCGCCGTCCAACCCAGCGCCTTCGTCTACACCCCGGAGCAACTTCAGGAAGCCGCCCAGGACAACTACCCGGTGCTCAAGCAACGCCAGACGATGGTGGAACAAGGCCGCCTTTCTGTGGATCTGGCACGCAAGGAAGAACGCCCCGATTTCAGCGTCGGCTACACCTACATGCAGCGCGACGGCTTGCCCGACATGTATGGAATTACGCTTACCACGTCTCTCCCCCTCTTTCACCACCGCAAGCAGGACATGGCCGTTGCCGAGGCCGCCGCCAACCTGGAATCCGCCCGCGAGATGCAGGCGAATGAACTCACCGTCCTCCGCTACCAGGTGCAGCAGGACTTTCTGGAAGTCCAGGCGACGGAGCAGCTCCTGAAAATTTATACGCAGGGGATTGCCCCGCAATCTTCCTTGACGCTGGAATCCTCCATCACCAGCTATGAGACCGGCGGGGTGGATTTTCTAAGTGTCATCAGCAACTTTCAGGTGGTCATCGACGCCGAGCTCGATTACCACATGCAGGTTACCAAGCATGAAAAAGCGCTGGCCCGCCTCGAAGAAGTGACGGGATTGAATTTGATTCAGTAAGGAGATGTTCACCATGAGCAGAACCGCGCGTATCGCCGTTGTCGCCATTTGGGCGGCTTTCGCTGCCGCCCCCTTGCCAGGCAACGAGCCCCACCGCACCTTGCAAGGCCGGATCACCTCATTTCTGGCGCCCGGGCACAGAGCCGAGGCGGCAGGGCAGGGAAGTTCCGGCGAGGGAAAGATTCTCTATTACCAGGACCCCATGCACCCCTGGTATCGCTCCGACAAACCGGGGTTTGCGCCGGACTGCGGCATGAAGTTGGTGCCGGTATACGCTTCGGATCTTCCGACGGGGGCGCTCCCGCCCGGGGGCGTGCAAATCAGCCCGGTGCGCCAGCAGTTGCTGGGAGTCTTGAGCGCCCCGGCAGCGTACCGCACCCTTGACCGGGTCATCCGCACCACGGGCGAGGTGAACATCGACGAAACCCGCATCGCGAGCGTCAGCACGAGGGTTAGCGGGTGGGTGCAGAAGGTTTTCGTGGACTCCACCTTCCAGCACGTCAATAATGGTGAACCACTTTTTACCGTCTATAGTCCCGACCTGCTGGCCGCCGAACAGGAGTTTCTCCTCGCCTTGAGGGCGCGCAAAACGCTGGGGCAGAGCTCGCTGGTGGAGGTCAATGCGGATGGAGCGAGCCTGCTGGAAGCCGCGCGTATGAAGCTCTCTTTGCTGGATGTGACCCCTGACCAGATTCGCGATCTGGAAACGACAGGGAAGCCCGCGCGCGAGATTACCATCTATTCGCCTGCCGCCGGCCACGTGCTCGAACGCAAGGTATTTCCCAATCAATATGTCACGCCTGAGACTGAACTTTACAAAATCGTCGATCACACCTCGATGTGGATCTACGCGGAGGTTTACGAAGTGGATATCCCCTACGTAAGCGAAGGGCAGGAAGCGGTGGTGACGGCGGAGGCGTTTCCCGGCCAGAAGCTCTCGGGGCGCGTGAATTTTGTGGAGCCGCACATGATGGAGGAAACCCGCACCGAACGCGTGCGCATGGAGTTCCCCAACCCCGACCTGAAGCTGAAGCCCGGGATGTTTGTGAACGTGGAACTGCATCGCAGCCTGGGGCGGCAGTTGACCGTGCCCATCGATGCGGTGCTGGATTCGGGCACGCATCAACGCGTGTTCATCGATCGCGGCAAGGGGGTCTTTGAGCCCCGCACCGTGACGGTGGGGGCGCGCTCGGGGGATTACGCGGTGATTCTCAGCGGCCTGCGCGCCGGTGAGCACGTCGTGACCCGCGCCAACTTCCTGATCGACTCGGAAAGCAACCTGCGCGAGTCAATGGAGGGCATGCAGAAATGATTTATCGCATCATCGATATTTCGGCAAAAAACAAATTCGTGATCTTCCTCCTGGTGGGAGTGGCGGTGGCGGCGGGGTGGTGGTCGCTCCAGAACGTGCCGCTCGATGCGATTCCCGACCTCTCCGACACGCAGGTGATCATCTATTCGCGTTGGGACCGCAGCCCTGACATCATGGAGGACCAGGTCACCTACCCGATCATCACCGCGCTGCTCGGGGCCCCGCATGTGAAGGACATTCGCGGCTTCTCCGACTTTGGCTATTCCTATGTGTACATCATTTTCGATGAAGGGACGGACATCTACTGGGCGCGCTCGCGGACGCTGGAGTACCTCTCCAAGATAACGTCGCGCCTCCCCTCCGGGGTGCAGACGGAATTGGGGCCGGATGCCACCTCCATCGGCTGGGTTTTTCAATACGCGCTGGTGGACACCACGGGACGGCAGAGCCTGGACGCGCTGCGGTCGTTTCAAGACTGGTACCTGCGCTCCTACCTCGAAAGCGTTCCGGGAGTGGCGGAAGTGGCGCCCATTGGCGGATTGGTGCGCCAATACCAGATCCAAATCGATCCTTACAAGCTGGCGGAATACAAGATCCCTTTGCAGAAGGTGATGGAGGCCGTGCGCGCCAGCAATAACGACGTGGGTGGACGCCTGGTGGAGTTTGCCAACCGCGAATATATGGTGCGCGGGCGCGGGTATGCGCGCTCGCTGGACGACCTGCGGAGCATCGTGGTGGGCGGCGATGCGCGGGGAGGCGTGCCCATCACCGTAAGGGACATCGGCCAGGTCACGCTCGGCCCCGACATTCGCCGCGGGGTTGCGGACCTGGACGGCAAGGGCGACGCGGTGGGCGGAGTGGTGATCATGCGATCCGGGGAGAACGCCTTGCACGTGATCGACCGGGTTAAGGCCAAGATTGTTCAGATTCAGCCTTCCTTGCCTCCCGGCGTGAAGATCGTCACCACCTACGACCGGTCCGAACTCATCTTGAACTCCATCCACACCCTGAAACACACCCTCTACGAGGAAATCGGCATTGTCAGTCTGGTGATTTTGATTTTCCTCTGGCACATCCCCAGCGCTTTGATTCCGATTTTGACCATACCCATTACCGTGCTCATTTCCTTTATTCCCATGAAAGCCATTGGGGTGACTTCCAACATCATGTCCCTGGGGGGAATTGCCATTGCCATCGGGGCCATGGTGGATGCGGCCATCGTGGTGGTGGAGCAAACGCACAAAAAGCTGGAGATATGGGAAGCGGAGGGGAGGAAGCGCGATTATCGCGAAGTGGTGATTGAAGCCATCAAGGAAGTGGCGCCGGCCAGCTTCTTTTCCCTGCTGGTTATTGCGGTTTCCTTCATGCCCATTTTCGCCCTGGAAGCACAGGAAGGGAGGCTTTTCAAGCCGCTCGCCTTCACGAAAAACTTTTCCATGGCCATCGCCGCTGTGTTGGCCATTACCCTTGACCCTGCCATGCGGCTGCTGTTTACGCATGCCACTTCCTTTGACTTCCGCCCCCGCTTTTTGGCCCGCATCGCGAATGCCGTCCTGGTGGGGAAAATCCACTCGGAGGAGAAGCACCCCATCAGCCGCGTGCTGATCAAGCTGTATCGCCCGGTGGTGGAATGGGCCGTGCGCCTGCGCTGGGTGGTGATCGGCGGGGCGGTTGCCGCGGTGGTGCTGACCCTTCCCGTGTTCCAGCGCCTGGGTTCGGAATTCATGCCGCCTCTCAACGAAGGAACCCTCCTCTACATGCCCACCACCCTGCCGGGCATTTCGCTCGAAGAAGCGCAGCGGCTGCTGGAAATCCAGGATCGCATCCTCAAGACATTTCCCGAAGTCGAGCGGGTGTTCGGCAAGGCGGGGCGCGCCGAAACCTCAACGGATCCCGCGCCGCTTTCGATGGTGGAGACCACGGTCCTGCTCAAACCGCAGGACGAGTGGCGCAAGAAACCGCGCTGGTACTCCGCGCGCGCCCCGGAGTGGACGCAGAAAATCCTGCGCCACATCTGGCCGGACCGCATTTCGCAGGACGACCTGGTGGATGAGATGGACCGCGCCCTGCGCATCCCCGGCACCTCGAACGCCTGGACCATGCCCATCCGCAACCGCGTGGACATGCTCACCACCGGCGTGCGCACGCCGGTTGGGGTGAAGGTGCTGGGTGCCGACCTCAACAAGATTCAGGAGATTGGCGAGCAGATTGAACACACCCTGGCGCAAGTGCCGGGCACGCGCAGTGTGTACGCGGAGCGCGTGAGCGGCGGCTATTTTCTGGATTTCACCCTGCGCCGCGACCAACTGGCCCGCTACGGCCTCACCGTGGACGACGCGGAGGCTTACATCATGTCGGGCGTGGGCGGGGAAAACGCCACTACCACGGTCGAGGGCCGCGAGCGGTATTCCGTGAATGTCCGATTTCTGCGCGACTATCGCAGCGATCTGGGCTCGCTGGAACGCGTGCTGGTGGCCACGCCGTCGGGAGCGCAAATCCCCATTAGCCAACTTGCCGACATTCGCCTGCTGGAAGGGCCCAGCATGATCCGCGATGAGGACGGACTACTGAGCGGATATGTTTATGTGGATGTCGCGGGTCGCGACCTGGGGAGCTACGTGGAGGAAGCGCAGCGCCTGGTGCGCGCCCAGGTGGAGCCCAACCTGCCGCCGGGCTACAGCCTGAGCTGGAGCGGCCAATACGAATTCCTCCAGCGGGTGCGCGAGCGCCTGAAGCTGGTGGTGCCGATCACGATTTTCCTGGTCTTCATCCTTCTCTATCTCAATACGAAGTCGGTGGTGAAGACGCTCATTGTCTTCGCCGCTGTGCCGTTTTCCGCGGTGGGCGCGGTCTGGCTGCTGCACTTCCTGGGTTACAACATGAGCATCGCCGTCTGGGTAGGGTTAATTGCCTTGATGGGCGTGGACGCGGAAACCGGCGTCTTCATGCTGCTCTATCTCGATCTCGCCTACGAAAGCTGGAAGCAGAGGGGACTCTTGAAGAGTTATCGAGATCTGCTGGACGCCATTGTGCACGGCGCCGCTATGCGCGTTCGGCCCAAAGTCATGACCGTGGGGTGCATGTTCATGGGCCTTTTCCCTATCATGTGGTCCACCGGCACAGGCGCCGACGTGATGAAGCGCATCGCCGCTCCCATGGTCGGCGGCATCTTTACTTCCTTTATTTTGGAACTGCTGGTTTACCCCGCAATTTACGCGGTGTGGAAGTGGAATTTTGAAGTGAAGAAAAAGCTAAAATAAGGTGTCAGGTGTCAGGGGCCAGGTGTTAGGTGTAACATGCACAGGAGTGCCGTCCCCTACCACTTGGCACCTGGCACTTCCGGAGGAAATATGAAAGCCCGCGAAATGGTTATAACGCTGGTCGCGGTCTTGGCGATCGGGGTCACAAGTTTCTTTGCCTATCGCTATGAACAACGGCGCGACAGAACCGGCATGTGTCCGTTCTGTGACCGCATGGTGCATCCCGTTACCGCCTACCGCTTGAAAGTTGGCAACCACCTGGTGGCGGCGTGCTGCCCACGCTGCGGCATGCACGCCCAGGTGAATCAGGAACAGGGAAAGCCGGGTCCAGCCTGGGCCGCCGACGTCAATACCGGGGAGAGTGTTCCGGCGGAAGCTGCCACTTATGTGGAAGGCGGCGACGTGCAATACTGCACGCACGGCGACCAGGCGGTGGCGCGCGAGTCCCACGGGGTTTCCGTTCGCGAGTACGATCGCTGCCTGCCGACGCTGGTTGCATTCAAAACGCCGCAAGAAGCCGAAGCTTATCAACAGCAGCATGGAGGGCGCCTTTTGAGCTACTCTCAGGCGCTGGCCAGTGTGCGGGAGCAATAAATCGGGAGGGCAAACGGGTAAGCCCCACCGATCTAACTCAAGCGGCGATCCTGCGAAAAGTTAGAACAAACGGCATTCAAGGGATTGGCTCCTCCATAGTCGGCATGTGATTTCGGATGACAGTGAAATCCGAACACTTCCTTTCCGTGCATCGATTTTCCTCGTGTTGAATCAAATAAATGGGTGATTCCATGGCCAACCATCGACCGCGAGTGGCAATTGTGGGGGCAGGGTTTGGGGGCTTATGGGCGACGCGCGCGTTTGCGCATACGAAATTCCAGGTCATCCTCATCGATCGCAACAACTATCACACGTTTCTTCCCTTGCTTTATCAGGTGGCGGCCGCGGAGGTCGAGCCGGAGGAGATTGTTTACCCGGTGCGCAGCATTCTTCGCCCCTTGGGGAATGCCGACTTCCTTCTGGCCGAAGTCAAGGGAATCGATTTCGCCGCGCACAAGCTTCAGACCACCGTCGCTGAGGTCGAGTACGACTACCTGATCCTCGCCGCGGGAAGCGCCACCCATTTCTTCGGGATCAGCGGGGCGGCTGACTACGCTTTCACGCTCAAGACCCTCGATGACGGCGTCCGTTTGCGGAATCACATTCTCTGTAATTTCGAGCGCGCCGCCCGCGAACCCGACTCCGAACGCCGCCGGCGCCGCTTGACCTTCGCCATCGTCGGCGGTGGGCCCACAGGGGTCGAATACGCGGGGGCGCTCGCGGAACTGCTGCGCGGACCCCTGAAGCGCGATTTTCCCAAGCTCAACCTTCCTGATGCGCGCGTGGTCCTGCTGGAAAGCGCGGACCGCCTGCTGCCCTCCCTGCCGCGGCGTTTGGGCCAATATGCCCTTGACCGGCTGAACAAAATGGGGGTTGAGGTGCGTCTGCAAAGCGTGGTGGACCAGGTGGAGGCGGACGATATTCATTTTCGCGACGGCGCCTCGCTTGCCACCGAAACCACGGTTTGGACTGCCGGCGTGCGCGGCGAGCCTACCGCTTCAACCTGGGGATTGCCCATGGATCGCAGCGGCCGCCTGCTGGTGGATTCCACCCTGGAGGTTCAGGGCCTGCCGGGTGTATACGCCATCGGCGACGTGGCGCGCCTGGAGGAGAACGGCAAGCCGCTGCCCATGGTGGCGCCCGTGGCTCTCCAACAAGGCGTGCTGGCCGCCCAAAACATTCAAAGACGTGAAGCCGGAAAAGCGGCGCTCACTTTCCGCTATCGCGACCGCGGGATGATGGCCACCATCGGCCGCAACGCTGCCGTCGCGCATATTGGAGGCGTGGCGTTTACGGGTTTTCCCGCATGGCTGGCGTGGCTGGGAGTGCACATCGTCAACCTGATTGGCTTCCGTAACCGACTGTTTGTCCTCATTAATTGGGCATGGGATTATTTCTTGTTTGAACGCATGGTCCGCCTGATTCTGCCCGCGGCTTCGTGCCGAGAACCTGTTCCCTCGCCGTGGCCACCGACTTCCGATCACGTCTGACCGGGATGTGGAAGAAATACGGCAAGAGAGTTGGAACCGCTCCCCCCTACCGCGGAAGTCGCGCCAGTTTTGCGCCTCCAATTTCCATCCTAAGTTTCTGGCTACGCCACCTTGCGAAGGTGATGTTCGGCGGCCCATTGTCAGACAAATTGTCTAGAATGTTCCATTTACGCGCTTTTTGTATTAGCACCTCTTCAAAAAAGATGGTATGGTCAACCGCGCAATCTGTTGAGGTAGTCACCGCGCCCACGCAAACGCCAGTAACGCACTAATGCGGAATCCAGAGTTTGCGAGACATGGGATCACAAGCAGCGGACGGTAGTCGACCCGTTGCCAGCTCTGCACATTGCCAAAATCACAAGAATCAGGTGCTTTCAGTATGAAGGAACAAGGAACAGTAAAGTGGTTTAACGCCGCAAAAGGGTATGGATTCATCCAACGCGAAAGCGGCGAAGATGTTTTCGTCCACTTCTCAGCAATCCAAGGCGATGGGTATCGTTCGCTCGAAGAGGGCGCCCGGGTGAGCTTTGAAGTCAAGAAGGGCCCCAAGGGCTTGCAAGCGGCGAACGTCGAACGTGTCTAAGACCTGCGAGGCGGGGTAACCGGACGGCTGGGCGGGTCAGGGTGTTCGCATCCGCGGGATGCTGTCGAATTATGTGCAGGCTTCCCCGCGCCGGGGTATAATTATTTCTGTTGCCGAGCGAATCACTTCGCTAAAGGGCGAAGGGTAAGTTCCCCCTGGTCCTCCCCCTTTGGTGTCTGAATCCAACAGGGCATTCGCAAATCCCATAGAATACCGCCGTTATGTTCCATGTACCCTGGCGGGCACTAGAGGTAGTTTCATGGCTCAAATTAGTGTGGCGCTGCCGCCCACTCCGGTTGTCCCCGTTCGCGACCAATTCAAACCCATAAAAGCCGCATTCCTTATTGCCATGCATTTGGGCGTTATCGCCGTCTTTTGGCAGACCACCTGGGCGGCAGTGGGTATCTGCGTTCTCTTACACGCGATTTTCGGCGGGCTGGGAGTCTGCGTTGGCTATCACCGCCTGCTGACTCACCGTTCCTTCAAGTGCCCGAAATTTCTTGAGTACACCTTCGCATTTCTGGGAACGCTAACCCTGGAAGGCGGCCCCATTGACTGGGTTGCGCATCACCGGCAGCACCACCAGTACTCCGACGAACTCGGCGATCCACATAGTGCGCGGGAGGGCTTCTTTTGGAGCCACGTTCTGTGGATGTTCTGGATGCCCAATGCGAAGGATTGGACCGAACTCACCGAACGTTACACCCCGGACCTGCTCCGCCAGCCCTTTTACCGATTTCTGGGCCGCTTTTACCTGGAACTGTCTGCCCTGCTGGCGATTGCGCTTTACCTGCTGGGTGGCTGGCCCTTTGTCGTATGGGGCATGTGCGTACGGTTGGTCATCACCTACCACAGCACCTGGCTGGTAAACTCCGCGAGTCACAAATTCGGCTATCGGAATTTCGACGTCACCGACCTCTCCACCAATTGCTGGTGGGTAGCGCTGGTGACCTATGGAGAGGGGTGGCACAATAATCATCACGCTTTCCCCACCTCGGCGCGCCACGGCCTGCGAAGCTGGGAAATTGACCTGTCCTATGGTTTTATCCGCCTGCTGAAATCCGTGGGACTGGCTTGGGACGTCCGCACTCCACCGCACGAAAAACTCAGGTTCGAATCTCCCCGCGCCGCGTAAGTCCGGCGCCGGGAAGAAGCGCTTCGCAATGCACCCTGCACTTCCGCGAGCTCGGCGCGGCATTGAGAACGGCCGCCACGAGTATCGAGCCTGAATTCAAGGCGCCTGCCGAGCTCCACTGCCGGCGACGGTGAAATTTTTTCCCTGATATATCAAGTTGATCAATTGGGCAGAGGGATCAAAATCCTTGAGGCGGGAATTGACCTGAATGCCGCTCGCGAGGGTCAAATCCGCGCCAAAAATGGTGTCGATCACCATGTTCATAAAGCAGCCGCCCGCCGCCTCAGACCAGCCCCCCGCCGGGTCTTTGCGCGCGCCTCCGGCGTCCATTGGAAAAGTGGTTTCGACGAAATGCGCCTGGCCGAATGTTCCCTGACGGGCGGTTTTGGCAAACGCCTTCACCCACGCGGCCACACGGCTGGAGGAATCGATCTTGAATAAACCCCGCGCGGTCATGGGCGGCCAGGCGATGTAAGCGCCGATCCACGTGTGGTCGGAGCGCAGCCCGCGCGAGGCCCCGGGTTTCCAACTGGCATCGGCATCACCCGGCGAAAGGGCGTGCATCCAAAGGGGAGTATGCAGTTCGCTCCAGAAGAATTGCGCCATCTCCTGTTTTTGTCGCTCGCTGAGATCCTCCAACATGGTGTCAAGGACGGTCAGCAGGTCGAAGCAGTGGCGCACTTCCGTAAAGGTCCCATTGCCCTGGCCGCATTTCCACCAACCTTTACCCTCGACATAAAGCTGGCGATTAATCCGTCCGGCCAGATCCGCGGCATCGGCGCGATATTGGCGGGCGCGGAAGGAATCCCCGCGGCGTTCGAGCAAGTCGGCGACAAACCGCATCCCATAGACGTTTCCGGCATTCATCGCGGCCACTTCGTGCGTATAGGTGCTCACGGCCTCGAGAAGGTTGTCTATGCCGCCATAATCGGCGAGCCCGTGCCCGAAGCGGTCCAGTTGTTTCCACCGGAGGGCGATGTCAGCCAGATGCTCCAGCACGATTTTCCCGTCGATCGGCTTGTCAAGCCAGTGTGTGTCCCCGGTCACGCGCAAATAATCATGGGCGCACCGCAGGATGCCCAGGTCATTGGCGGCATACCAAGGTCCCATGGGTTTTCCCGAAACATAATCCGTGGCATAGTGCTGGTCCATGCCGGTCACAAACCAGTTTTCCAGCAGAGAGCGGAGGGCGTGGGGATCGAGCAGGGCCATGCCGAGCGAAGCCAGCATGGTGTCCCAGACGTAACTCAGCGTGGGAGTGTCGCGAGGGACCGTAACAAAAGTTGGCCCGTAAACGGAAGCGGGGGAGACGCGGCGCGCCAGCAGCAGGTCAAGAAACCCCGCATGATAAATTTTCCAAAGATCCGGATCGCGGGTCAGGAGTTGGGGAAGGGAACCGGAAAATTCCGAGTTCCCCGGCGTGAAGGCTGCCCGAATCCGGTCGTTGTAAATGGTTTCATTCCCTTTCAGTGAGGGTAGAAATTCCGCCTGCTGCCGCTTGAAAGCGTCAAGCACGGCTGTGGAATCATCCCCGATCACATTGACATATTGGAAGACGCGCTCCTCACCGGGCGTCAGTGTGAACTCATAAGTGAGCATGCGCCCTTGTTCGAGACGATCCGGCGGGGGATGGATGCCCTGAACTGAAATGGCCCGCGTGTGGAGTGACTCGAAGGCAATATAGCCTTCTGGTACATTCGCCGTCAGCCGATTATCGGCCTCAGCGGGAGTTCCCGAGTACCAGGGTCCATCCTTGCAGGTGACGCCGGCGCGAAGATCAAAACCCAGCGTAAGCTTGCGCGGTTCACGGCTGGCGTTTTTGACGGTTATCATTTCTGCCACGGCTCTTTGCCGCGCGGGCATGAAGGTCTGGGTGACGAACCCTATGCCCTCGGCCTGGGTCTCACGCAAAATCCCGTGGGGGAACCAGGTATAAGCCACTTTTGCTTCCGGCAGGGTATAGGATGACAGCATCCTCCCGTTCAGAAAGAGGCTCACAGGTTATGAGATTGCCGGGAGAAATTTCGCCGCCGGGGGTGGGGATGGAAGGCGCGCCGCAGCATGCAAACGGCGGAAAGAGGATGGCCGTGATTCCGGCGACGGATCTGGTTGACTGGCAGAACCCCCATTCGTTCTGAGCCGGTGGGGGATTGAAAATTTCGCTGTATTCATAAACCAGGCGGTGGCTTGCCAGGTCCCTTGACTCAGGAATCCCTGGAAGCAGACCTTGCTTCTCCGGGACGCCATGCGCCTCGGTCACCGCAGGCTTTTCCCCCACCAGGTTGCTTGCCGGCAAGGGGACGGCGGGTAGAGCCGTGCCCACTGCCCCCGCTTTCAAGAACGCTCTCCGGTTCATCAGGATCTCCTCTTAAGAATTTCAGGCTGCTGCGGGTGGCATTATATAGCGGCATTGACCTCTTCGTGACGATTAGGAGGCTTCACGATGAAGAGAAATTTCCGGCCGGGAACCTCTCAGGCTACTCTGAGTATCCCGAACGAAGGAGCCTTTAATCGCCAAAGTTGCATATACCCTACAGGGTATGGTATGTAAGAAAGGAAGATGGAACTATGAGCCATACGATCAAGGACAAAAAAGAACTGACTCTCAGGGCCAAACGCATTCAAGGGCAGGTTGAAGCCCTGGTGCGGGCGCTCGACGAAGAACGGGATTGCTCCGACATTCTCCATCTCATGAGTGCGGCACGGGGGGCCATGAACAGCCTGATGGCTGAGCTCCTGGAGGGCCATATCCGGAGTCACGTGCTCAATGGGAAGCATAAGCCCACTTCGGATCAGGTAGCGGCCGCCGACGAAGTGATTGCCATGGTCAAGTCATACTTGAAATAGCCAGCTCCCTTATCAGAGAAGAGGAGAGTGAAATGGGCGCTTCTCAAATGGCTGAAAAGAGCCCCGGAACGGCTCTGCAGCCCGATCTGGCCGCAACCTCTTTGAACCCGAAAGAGCCCGACAAGGCCCCGGACCGCGAGGAACACACGCGCGGATTGGAGGGGATCGACCTCGTTCGCATCGCCTTTGTGGCCTTGGCCGCTGCTGCCGTCTGGTTCCATTTGTGGGAGCCCTTTCCGCGGCTCAGCGTTATCGGGATTGCGGCCACACTGATCGGTGGATACCCCATTTTCAAGGAGGCCATTGAGAACATTGTTGAGCGCAGGATGACCATGGAGCTCTCGATGACGATCGCCCTTCTCGCGGCATTGGCCATCCGGGAGTTTTTTACCGTTCTGGTCATTACCGGCTTCGTGCTTGCCGCTGAGGTGCTGGAGGGACTTACCGTCGGTCGGGGCCGGCGGGCCATTCAAGACCTGCTTGATTTCCTCCCGAGAACTGTCCTTGTCCGGCGTAACGGACTGGAAGCGGAAATAAGGGCCGACCAGGTGCAAGCTGGTGACACCGTGATTGTGAAGCCGGGCGGGCACATCCCTGTAGATGGGGTGGTGCTGGGCGGTCGTTCATTTGTGGAACAGGCGGCCATCACCGGTGAGGCGATGCCGGTGCAAAAAGCAGCAGGGGATTTCGTCTACGCCGGAACCCTAAATCAGTCGGGCGCCCTGGAAATCGATGCCCAAAAACTCGGTCGTGATACCACCTTTGGAAGGATCATTGAAGCGGTGGAACGAGCCGAGAAGTCGCGGGCTCCGATTCAGAAAACGGCGGACCGCCTGGCTGGCTACCTGGTGTATTTTGCGCTGGGGGCGGCGGCGCTGACCTTTTTCGTTACCCACAACGCCCGATCCACAATCTCGGTGGTCATCGTTGCCGGCGCATGTGGCATTGCGGCGGGAACACCCCTGGCAATCCTGGGCGCCATCGGCCGGGCCGCGCACCACGGGGCGATCGTTAAAGGTGGCCTCTACTTGGAGGCGCTGGCCGCCGTGGACACGGTATTATTGGACAAGACTGGTACCTTAACGTTCGGAACCCCGCAGATTCGGGAGGTCGTTGCTCACGGCAGTTTCTCAGTGCAGCAGGTCATTGCCGCCGCCAGCATTGCCGAACGCAAGTCGGAACACCCTCTTGCCCGGGCGATTATGGCGCGGGCGGCCGATCTTGCCATTCCCATCGAGGAGCCCGATGAATTTTCCTACACGCCGGGAAGGGGCGTCCGGGCAAGTTTTCGAGGGGAGGAAGTTCTGGTGGGCAGCAGGGCGTTTTTGACGGAGCATGGCGTGGGAACTGCTGATCCGGTCAAGAGCGGCGGCTTGCCCGGCGCCTCGGAGGTCTATGTTGCGCGTAGAGGGCAGCTTCTGGGAAGCATCCGCATCGCCGATGTTCTGCGCCCGGAAGCGAAGCAAGCAGTGGCGACCATGAGACGGATGGGCTTGCGGACGGTTCTGCTGAGCGGAGATACTCAAAGTGCCACAATCTCGGTAGGCCGGGACCTCGGCGTAGACGAAATGGTGGGGGAACTCCTGCCTGAACAAAAGGCGAATTGGGTCAGGGAGCTGCGTGGGAATGGCCGCAAAGTTGCCATGGTCGGGGACGGCATCAATGACGCTCCCGCCTTGGTCGAGGCCAATGTGGGAATTGCCATGGGTTCCGGGACCGACGTGGCCCGGGAAAGCGCCGATATCATTTTGATCGGAAACAATCTTTCCAAGTTTGTAGAGACCATGCGGATCGCACGACGCTGCCGGAGCATCATCATGCAGAATTTCGCCGGCACCCTGGCGGTGGACAGCGTGGGAGTGGGAATGGCCGCCTTGGGTTTTCTCAACCCGCTGCTGGCCGCCATCATTCATGTGGTCTCAGAGTTGGCTTTTATCCTCAATTCCACAAGGCTGCTGCCGGGCCGTACGCGAGCCGGAAGCTAAGCCCTGGACGCCCCTATAACCCAAACCCCTATGACCCAAATCCTGTGCAACTTGCCTTGCCAGGTGAGCATTTGTGTCCATATCAAACACCTAGAGCTTATTCTGCACTCCTCAAGAAGCTGATTATTTGGTACTATTATAGTGAGTAAGACTAGACAGCCAGATTAAGTCCAAGCCAGGAAAGAGCGATATATCCAAGGTGAGACACTGGGGAAAATACCGGCACACGGTCTGGGTGCATGCCCTGATCGTGGGCATGCTGCTCACCGGTCAGATTCATCTCTATACCGTTGAAATCATCCACCACCACGACGAGGATACCCGGGTCTGCAAGATCGGGCACCATGGTGGCACGTATTTGCACGCCGCTGCGGAACTCAGCCCCGTCTGCCCCCTCTGCCAGGTTGCGCGCAACGGCTCGGTCCGTCCTTCGGTGCAAACGGCGGTTCACAAGCCGGAGGTGAAATCCACTTTTCAACCGGTAATTTCGCAGGCTCGTTATTCGGCTAACCTCGCGCCATCGCTTCTCGCCCGCGCCCCGCCTCTCTCCTGAAGGCTATGCCCCCATTCAATTCGAAATGAAAATTTTCATGAGCCTTAAGGAGTCAATTCATGTTAGGTAAGCGCGCGACATTATTCATTCTTTTCTTATCCCTGGGGGTCACCGTCTTTTCCGCCTGGGCCGCCGGACCTGGTTCAGGGGGAGTTGGCGCCCTCACGGGCACGGTGCAAGACCCCTCGGGCGCGGTGATCCCAGGCGCAATAGTTACCATCCACAATCCCGTGACCGGCCTTGAACGGAAGACTTCCACGGATGTTTCCGGCAATTTTACCTTCACCAACATACCTTTTAATCCCTATCACCTTACCATTACCGATGAAGGCTTCACCCCGCACGCGCAGGATGTCAACCTCAAATCGTCGGTGCCCGTCAATCTCACCATCACCCTGGAGCTGGCGGGCGGAAAAACCACCGTGACGGTGACGTCCGAAGCCTCGGACCTGATCGAGGTTGATTCCACGGCCCACACGGACGTTGACCGAAAGCTCATTGAGGACCTCCCGCTGGAAAGTCAGTCTTCGGGTCTCAGTTCTTTGGTGACCCTGTCTTCCCCGGGAATCTCCGCGGATTCGAATGGTCTCGCACATGGACTTGGCGATCACGCTTCCACTTCCTTTTCCGTGGATGGCCAGCCGATCACCGATCAGCAGAGCAAAGCCTTTTCGAATCAGTTGTCGGAAGATGCCGTGGAGTCGCTGGAAGTGATCGAGGGAGCGCCGCCGGCGGAGTTTGGGGGCAAAACCAGCGTGGTCATTGTGGCCACCACGCGTTCAGGGCTTGGAGAGACTAAGCCGCATGGACAAGTGACGGCCTCTTACGGAACCTTTGGGAGTTCGAACGGTGGATTTAATCTTGGTTACGGCGGAAAAAGCTGGGGTAACTTCATTTCCGCCAATGGGTTGAACACCTCTCGATTCCTGGATGGGCCGGAATTTAACGTCATGCACAGTCGGGGAAATGAAGAGAACATTTTTGACCGCTTCGACTTCAAGCCCACGGGAAAGGACACGATTAACCTGAATATCCAGCTTACCCGCTCCTGGTTCCAGACGCCCAATTCCTATGACGCCCAAAACGCGACGGCGTGGTCAGGATTGGTCGTGAGCAACGGAGGCCTGGATCCTCTCGGTAATCTGGTGGGACCCACCGATCAACGTTCGCAGGTCAAGACGGTTGACATTGCCCCCACTTGGACGCGCCTGTACAAGAACAACACGGTGTTTACGGTGGGGGGCTGGTTTCGGCGTGATGGATACAACTACTACCCGAGCGGTGATCCTTTCGCCGACCTCCAACCCGATCTTCAACTCCAAAGTATTGGCCAGGCTCGAACCCTTGCCAATACCGGCGCCCGCGCCGAAGTTTCGTATGTAAAAGGGATCAACAACATCAAGGCGGGAGTAGTGTTTCAGCATACCTTTCTGAATGAGGACGACAGCTTCGGAGTGGTGGATCCCAACGCCAACGCTCCTTGTTTGTATACGGCCATCGGACTCCCGGATACCAACCCCGGGCTGACCGATCCGGCGGATTGCAGTGCGCCACTCCTCGAGTCGAATACAAATTTTATACCCATCCTAGGTTGCTACGACTTGACTCGAACGGCGCCGCTGCCGTCCTCCGACGAGTGCCCGAACACCACCAGCAGCAGGTATCCCTATAATGTTCACTCCGACATCAAAGAGGTGGCCTTATTTGTTGAAGACTCCATCACCAAAAACAACTGGAACTTCAACCTTGGCCTGCGCGGCGACTTGTATAATGGCATCTCGATTGCCCGCCAGGCGCAGCCACGCCTGGGGATCGCGTATAATGTTAAGAAGACCAACAGCGTGCTGCGGGTTTCGTACGCGCGTACCATGGAGACGCCCTTCAACGAAAACCTGATCCTGGCGAGTAACGGATGCGAAGATCCCGTGATCAACGCCATCATGTCGTCGACCGTCAGTCCCTGCGTCAGCACCGCGCCGCTGAGCCCCTCCACCCGTAATGAGTTCCACGCCGGTCTGCAACAAGCCTTCAGCAAATACCTGGTGGTGGATGGCGAGTACATCTGGAAGTATACGGACAGGGCCTTCGACTTCAGCGTGCTGGGCAACTCTCCCATCACTTTTCCCATCGAGTGGGCCAAATCGAAAATCCCCGGATACGCCATCCGCGCCAGCGTTCCCAACACCCATGGCTTCACGGCGTATATCGTGATGTCGAGCGTGGCGGCGCGTTTCTTTGAACCGCAGGTGAGCGGCATCGGCGCCACGCCGACAGGGAGCGGGGTGTTCCGGATTGACCACGACGAGAAATTTAACGAGACGACTCACGTGCAATACCAACCGTTTAAGCGCGGCCCCTGGATCGGCTTCAACTGGCGCTACGATAGCGGCCAGGTGGCCGGCGCCGTACCGTGCGCCGGGGGAAATTGCGCCAATGGACCGAACGGGACCGACTCCATCGTGGATGTGTCGGGGATTTCGCCCGATCAACAGTTCGAGGCGGGGCTCTCCTGCAACGGGGTGTTTGCCACTCCCACCACTCCGATCAGTCCGGATAGCATCTGCCCGGCGGGCGAGTACGCTTCCAAGTATTTGAAAATTCCCGCGCCCGGCACCGAAAATGACGATCACAACCCACCCCGCGTCGCGCCCCGCAATCTCTTCGACCTCTCGGTGGGTGAGGACAACATCTTCAACGGCGACAAGCACAAGTGGAGCATCCGCCTGACGGCGATCAACATGATGGATAAAGAGGCGCTCTACAACTTCCTCTCAACTTTCAGCGGGACCCATTACGTGACACCCCGTGACCTTACAGCCGAAGTGGGGTTTCACTTCTGACCGTTACTGCCTCGTTAATCATCCCCTCGACCGGACAGGAACTCTGTCCGGCGGGGCCTGCCTTGATTTCCAGTACAACCCGCGGCCCCTGATTTCCGTGCAACTTCTCTTGCAAGGCGCGCATCTGTTGTCTTATCGCAAGGCAAAGAGCATGTTAGATCTTATTCGGTCGGCATTTTAATGGGTATGGTATATAATGGTCCAGGCTAAACGGACAATCTGAATCCAAAGCAAGAAAGCGCCAAACTGCCAAGGTGAGAAACTGGAGAAAATACCGGCACATGGTCTGGGTGCATGCCCTGATTGTGGGCATGTTGCTCACCGGCCAAATTCACCTCTACACTGCTGAAATCCTTCACCACCATGACGAAGATACCCGGGTCTGCAAGATCGGCCACCATGGTGGCACGTATTTGCACCCCGCCGCGGAACTTGACCCCATCTGCCCCCTCTGCCAGGTTGCCCGCAACGGCTCGGTCCGTCCTTCGGTGCAAACGGCGGTTCACAAGCCAGACCGGGAATCCCCATTTCAACGCGTAATTTCACAGGTTCATTATTCGGCCAATCTCACGCCATTGCTTCTTGCCCGCGGCCCTCCTCTCTCCTGAAGGCTTTGCCCCATTTCAATTCGCAGTCAAAACTCTCAAAAGCCTCAAGGAGGAAATTCATGTTAGCTAAGCGCGCATCATCGCACCTTCTGATCTTATTTCTGGGGATTACCGCTTTTCCTGCATTGCTTGCCGGCCAGAATATCGGCAACGCTGGTATGGTGAAGGGAACCGTCAAGGACCCCTCGGGCGCTGTCATTGTCGGCGCCACCGTGACCATCCACAATCCCGTGACCGGCTTTGAACGGACGGCCACCACGGATGCTTCGGGCAGCTTCACCTTTATCAACGTACCCTTTAATCCCTATCACCTCGTCGTTACTGACGCCGGCTTCACCTCGCATGTGCAGGATGTCGGCATCAATTCTTCGGTCCCGGTGAGTCTCAACGTCACCCTGCAAGTGTCTGGCGGAAAGACGACGGTGGAGGTGACGTCTGAACCTTCGGACCTGATTGAGGTCGATCCCACGACCCACACGGATGTGGATCGAGCCCTCTTCCAGACATTGCCGCTGGAAAGTCAGTCTTCGACCTTGAGTTCCCTGGTCACGCTGACGACGCCAGGGGTCGCAGCCGACTCCAATGGCCTCTTTCACGGACTGGGCGATCACGCGTCCAACTCCTTTTCCATCGATGGCCAGCCCATTACCGATCAACAGAGCAAGGTCTTCTCCAATCAGGTTCCTGCCGACGCCTTGCAATCGATGGAGGTCATCGAGGGCGCCCCTCCGGCCGAATACGGTGGCAAGACCAGCCTGGTGATCGTGGCCACGACGCGTTCCGGCATGGGCGAAACGACGCCGCACGGCGGGGTGACGGCCTCCTACGGAACCTTTGGCACTTCCAACGTGGCATTTAACCTCGGTTACGGCGGGCAAAAGTGGGGAAATTTTATTGCCGCCAATGGTTTGAACACCAGCCGGTTCCTGGATGGGCCGGAATTTGACGTCATTCACGACCGGGGTAACGAAGAGAACGTGTTCGACCGCTTCGATTTTAAGCCTACCGAAAAGAATACCTTCAACTTGAACTTCCAGTTTACGCGCTCCTGGTTCCAGACGCCCAATTCTTACGACGCTCAGGACGTCACGGCGTGGACTGGCTTGGTGGTTGACAACGGAGGCTTGGGCCCCAACGGTTTGCCGGTGGGACCCACGGATCAATCTTCGCAGATCAAGACAATTGACGTTGCCCCCACCTGGACGCGCCTGATCAACAACAACACGGTGTTCACCTTGGGGGGGTGGATGCGCCGCGATGGCTTCGACTACTACCCGAGCCGGGATCCCTTCGCCGACCTGATTCCTGATCTTCAGCTTCAGACCATCGGCCAGTATCGCACTTTGCTCAACGCGGGTGGGCGTGCCGATGTCTCTTATGTGAGAGGCATTAACAACATCAAGGCGGGGGTGGTCTTTCAACACACTCTTCTGACGGAAGATGACAGCTTCGGAGTTGTGGATCCTACCGCCAATGCTCCTTGCTTGAATTCGGACGGATCTGCCTATACCAGCCCGGGGCTTACCGATCCGGCCAATTGTATTGGCGTGCTCACGCCCAATCCGAGTTTTATACCCATTCTGGGCTGCTACGACTTGACGCGCACGGCGCCGCTGCCGTCTTACGATGGTTGTTCGGCTTCCACCAGCGGTTTGTACCCCTATGACGTCCACACCGACATCAAAGAGGTGGCCCTTTTCGGCGAAGACACGATTACCGTACGCAATTGGGTGTTCAACCTCGGGCTGCGCGAGGATATATACCGGGGCATTACCGATGCCACTCTGTTCCAGCCCCGCGTCGGCGGCGCTTACAACATCAAGAAAACCAACACGGTGCTGAGGGCTTCCTATGCGCGCGACATGGAGACTCCGTTCAACGAGAACCTGATCCTGGCGAGCAACGGATGCACGGATCCTGTGATCAACGCGCTCATGGTCTCGACCATCAGTCCCTGTGTCAGCACCACACCGCTGAGTCCTGGGATCCGCAATGAGCTCCACGCTGGCCTCGAGCAGGCCTTCAGCAAGTACCTGGTGGTGGATGGCGAATACATATGGGAGTACACGCAAAGGGGTTTCGACTTCAGCGTGCTCGGCGACTCACCGATCACGTTTCCCGTCGAGTGGGCCAAATCCAAAATTCCCGGGTTTGCCCTCCGCGTCAGCGTTCCGAACATTCACGGCTTCACCGCCTATAGCGTGATGTCGAGCGTGGCGGCGCGCTTCTTTGGGCCGCAGGTGGCCGGAGTGGGAGCCGCTCCGGGAGGAAGCTCGGTGTTCCGCATCGACCACGACGAGAGATTTAACCAGGCGCTCCACCTCCAATACCAACCGTTCAAGCGCGGTCCCTGGGTGGGCTTCAACTGGCGCTACGACAGCGGGCTCGTCGCAGGGGCAGCACCGTACGCGGGAGGAGAAACCATCACCAATGGGCCTGCCGGAGTCAATGGTGAAGGGGCGAACGACGTGGTGGACGCTTCCACCATAACGCCAGACATGCAGTTCCAGGCAGGACTCTTCTGCGGGAGTGTCTACGCGACCCCCACGGCCCCGATCAGTTCATCGCTCGGCGCCAATCTCTGCCCCGCCACTAGCTACGGCTCAAAGTATTTGACGATTCCCAAGCCCGACACCGAAAACGACGACCACAACCCGCCCCGCGTCGCGCCCCGCAGCCTCTTTGACCTCTCGGTGGGCGATGACAACCTCTTTAACGGTGACAAGTACAAATGGAGTCTCCGGCTGACGGCGATAAACCTGTTTAACAAGGAAGCGCTTTATAACTTCCTTTCCACCTTCAGTGGAACCCATTACGTGACGCCCCGCGCCCTCACGGCGGAAGTGGGGTTTCACTTCTAGACTGAACTACGCCCCTCACCCAGGCCCGGGACCGGACACAGTTATTTCCGGTCCGGGGCCTGCGGTTGCGGCCCCCCAATCCAATCCAGTTGTGACCAATTTGAGCTAGCCGAACCTTCGCAGCTGAGAACTATTTTGAGTAAGATTTGACCTGCACGTCGGTCTAACCTCTTCCTTGTCAACCCCGCCTTCTCGATAAGCCCTTGTAGTGCCGACCTACCCCCTTTACAGGGGCGTAGCGAATTTGTGACGATGCGTGCTGACGATGTTTCTGCGCAGCAAAAAACGGCGCAAGGACGGCAAGACCCACCGCTATTTCAGCGTGGTGGAGAATCGCCGGGTGCGCTCGGGGCGAGTGGTGCAGCGGCAGGTCTTGTTTTTGGGAGAGATCAACGATAGCCAGCAAGCGGCGTGGCGGCAGACGCTGGAAGTTTTTGATGAGGCCGAGCAGCGGGCGGCGACGCTGAGCCTGTTTCCAGAGGACCGCGAACTTCCCGCCGACGCGCTGGATGGGGTGCAGGTGAAGCTGGCGGAGATGGAGTTGCGACGGCCGCGAGCGTTTGGCAATTACTGGTTGGGATGCGAGTTGTGGCGGCAGTTGGGACTGGGCGCATTTTGGGAAGCGCGGTTGGGGGAGGGCCGGGAGGAAGTTCCCTGGGCCAAAGTACTGGAGTTGCTGGTGGTGAGCCGGTTGGTCTCACCGGGCAGTGAGTTTCGGTTGCACCGGCAAGGGTTTGACCAGAGCGCCATGGGGGATCTGCTGGGAACGGGCTTCGCGGTAGCGGAGAAGGACCGGCTGTATCGCTGCCTGGATCGGATTTTGAAGCATAAGGCCGCCCTGTTTGAACATCTGCGGCAGCGCTGGCAGGAGCTGTTTCAGGCGCGCTTCGACGTGCTGCTCTATGACCTCACCAGCACCTACCTCGAGGGCGAAGGAGAGGAGATTCCCAAGGCCCAGTATGGCTACAGCCGCGACCATCGCTCCGACTGCCGGCAGGTAGTGATCGCCTTGGTGGTGACGCCGGAAGGGTTTCCGCTGGCCTACGAAGTGATGGAGGGCAACACGTCGGATCGCACCACGTTGCGCGGGTTTCTCGCCAAGATCGAAGCACAGTATGGACGGGCGCGGCGGGTGTGGTTGATGGACCGGGGAATTCCCACCGAAGAAGTGCTACAGGAGATGCGCGCGCCGGAGCGGGAAGTGTTCTACCTGGTGGGTACGCCGCGGGGCAAGATTCAGCAGTACGAGAAAAAATGGCTGGAGTTGCCGTGGCAGAAAGTGCGGGAGTCGGTCGAGGTCAAGCTGTTCGCCGAGGAAGGGGAATTATACGTGTTGGCGAAGAGCGCAGGACGGCGGGCCAAAGAGCACGCCATCCGCCGTCGTAAGCTGGTGCGGTTGCTGTGGAAACTGCGCGACCTACGCCGGAAATCTCCGGCGCGCGATCGGTTGCTGCTCCGGATCGGTGCGGCCAAGAAGGACGCGGGACGTGCCTTCGGCTTTGTCCGCATTCACCTGCCCCAGGAGGGCGAAGCCGTCACGCGCCAAACCTTCACGTTTCAATTGGACAAAGACAAGCTGCAGAAGGCCGAACTCCGCGACGGGCACTATCTGCTGCGGTCGAACCTGGTGGGCGAGGATGCCGCCGTGCTGTGGGAACTCTACCTCCAACTCACCCAAATCGAAGCGGCGTTCAAGACCCTCAAGAGCGAGTTGGGCTTGCGGCCGATTTATCACCAACTCGAAAACCGCGTGGAGGCCCACATCCTGGTGGCCTTCCTCGCCTACGCTCTTTCGGTAACGCTGGGACAAAGGCTGCAAGCCCTGGCCCCGGGCCTCACCCCGCGGGCGGTGTTGGAAAAGCTGGCGACGATCCAGATGCTGGATGTCTGCCTGCCCACCACCGACGACCGTTGGCTGATCATGCCACGCTACACCCAGCCGGAACCCGATCAAGCGCTGATGCTGCACCAACTCAATCTCTCCTTGCCTTCACAACCGTCACCTCGCATCAAGGCCCAGGACGACCCGGCACAGACGGTGCAACCGACACTGAAAATGTAGTGCCGACCTTTGGGAACCCTTCGCTAAAAACAAACCACTTACAGCTCGTCTACTCCCTCAGCTGCGAAAGTTCGGCTAGCTGGGAGATTCCTGCTGCTCGCGGAACACCTTGGCTTTTTCGGCCATTTTTCTGGCTTTTTTGTGTTTTCCTTCGGTGTCATAAAGGTTGGCCAGATTGGCATAAACAATGGCCAGGGTGTGGGCATTGGGTTTTGGCTGCCCGTTGATAATGGTCATGGCGTCGGAAAAGGCCCGTTCGGCTTCCGCGAACTTTCCTTCTTCCGCGTAGGCGACCCCCAAGTCATTCAGGGAGGTTACGACCTGGGAGCTTTCGGGCCCGAAGACCTTCTTTCTGATCGCGAGCGCCCGCAGGCAGAGCAAATCCACATTGATCTGCCGGGATTTTAGGATCAATACTCCGGCAAGATCGTCGAGGCTTTCGGCTACTTCGGCGTGATCGGGACCCAATGCCTTCTCCCGGATCTCCAGGGCGCGCTTATAAAGGGACTCCGCCTCGGCATATTTCTTTTCCGACCGGTAGAGGTCTGCCAGATTTTTCAGGCCGGTGGCCACATCGGGGTGGTTTGGTCCCAATGTTTTTTCCCGAATGGAGATCGAACGCAGGCACAAAGCCTCCGCCTCGGAATATCGACCCTCCAGACCGTAGAGAGTCGCCAGATTGTTGAGCGAGTTGGCCACGTCAGGATGCTCGGGTCCAAAGGCTGCTTCCCGGATCGACAGGGCCCGCTTGAGAAGCGGTTCACCTTCCGCGTACTTCCCTTGACGGACGTACAGAGAGGCCAGGTTATTGAGGCTGGGGGCTAGGGCCGGATCGTCCGGCTTTAAGGTCTTCTCCTTGATGAGGAGAGCTCGCTGGTAGAGCGGTTCGGCTTCTCCGATCTTGCCTTCCTCCCAATAGAGAGCCCCCAGGTTGTTCAGCGTGCTGCCCACGTCGGGATGGTCCGGCCCCAGGACTTTCTCGCGGAGGGCGAGGCACTGCCGGTAAATCGGTTCAGCTTCCATGTACCGGCTTTGGTACTCGTACAGTGCCGCCAAATTGTTCAGTGTGGTGGCCTTGTCGGCGGGCAGCGAGTCATCGCCCTTATCCCAGACCTCCAGGGCGCGTTTGAAGAGGGACTCCGCCTCCGTGTACCTGGCTTCACGAACGTACAGTTCGCCCAAATTGTTCAGCGTCATGCCCAATCGATGATCAAAGGGCCCGAAGGCTTCCGTATCCTTTTCCGCTTCGATAAACAGCGACTCGGCCTCGTGGTATTGTTGCTGCCCGAAGGCCCGCTCGGCGCCTTTGATCGCGTCGTCCCAAGAGTTTGTCTCCCCAAACGCCATCCCCGGGATTATAGCGATGCAGAATGACCACACGATGAGGTTGCGCATTTGTCGCTCCCCAGGACCGCTTGCTCTGGTGGGTGGCGACCCGCGGAATCGAGCGATGGAAATCGGGGAAAGCTGGGGCTTGGCTGCTCCCCGTGGTCACGACCCAGGCGGCGCGAATCCGGCCCCATGCTGAGTGGGTCATAATTCGCGGTCGGCGCAATGTTACAGGCAAGTTACATGCCAGTCAATCTGATATGAAGTTTTGTTCCGATTCTCCCGGTGCACCGCCTGTGGTATTCTCACTCGCTGCTCATTTTCCCCAAGGCGGCCATCCCTGCACGAGGAGGAACCTAAACCTGCCATGAAATTGCATCATGTCATTGAAGCTCAGCAATTCAATCCGGACACACTTCTTCATCTCTTTGATACCGCCCTGGAAATGGAACGCGTCGTTGCCGAAGGGGGAACGCTGCAATTTCAGAAGCGCATTATGGCCACGCTTTTCTACGAGCCCTCCACGCGCACCCGCTTCTCTTTTGAGACCGCCATGCACCGGCTGGGCGGGCGGGTGATTTCCACGGAAAACGCCGCCGAATTTTCTTCTGTGGCCAAGGGCGAAACCCTGGAAGACACGGTCCAGATCCTGAACGGCTACGCGGACGTGATCGTCATCCGTCATTACGAGGTGGGGGCCGCAAAGCGCGCCGCCGCCGTCTCCCAGGCCCCCATCATCAACGCCGGTGACGGCGCGGGCCAGCATCCCACCCAGGCCCTGCTTGACCTTTACACCATTCGCAAGGAAATCGGGGCCATCGACGGTTTGAAGATCGCCATGGTGGGAGACCTGGCGCAAGGCCGCACGGTGCGCTCCCTCACCTACCTGCTCAGCAAGTACGAAGGCATCAAGATCTACTTTGTCGCCCCCACCCTGCTGAAGATGAAGGAGGACATCCTCGAACACTTGCGCGAACGCCACATCTGGTACACGGAAGACACGGACCTGGACAAAGTCCTGCCGGAAGTCGACGTGGTTTACCAGACGCGCATTCAGAAGGAACGCTTCGGGGACCGCATTTCCGACTATGAGAAATGCCGCGGCGTCTATGTGATTAACCGCCACGCCCTGGAATTGATGAAGCCCCAATCCATCGTCATGCACCCCCTGCCCAGGCTGGATGAAATCAGCATGGAGGTGGATAGCGACCCGCGCGCGGCCTACTTCCGCCAGGCGCAGAACGGCCTCTACGTGCGCATGGCGCTGCTCGCCGCGGTGTTTTCATGAATTACTTACCCAGATGATTCCGGGGTACTAGTACCTTAGTTACCTTGAGGGCACGTGCGCTCTCAATCATAATCCCTTCGACAGGATCCATGGGAAATCGCAAAAAAATGTCGCGAGGGGATAAATCTATGAGTATTGGAACGAGATTGCGCACTCTCCGTGAGGGCAAAGGCTTGTCACAGGGGGCGATCGAGAAGAGCACCGGATTACTGCGATGCTACATTTCCAGGATTGAGAACGGGCACACCATTCCCTCCCTGGAAACCTTAGAGCGGTTCGCAGGCGCTTTGGATATTCCGCTCTATAAGCTGTTCTACTCGGGTGACGGGGAAACTCCCGCGGCCAGTACGCCGCGGGGCATGAGCCTGGATGATTTGGCGGCGCAACCGGGCAAAGCCGGTGAGGACGCGCGCTTTATGATGCAGTTCCGGAACGTTATGGGCCAGCTCGGCGAGCCTGACCGTGATGTGCTCCTGGCCTTGGCAAAGAAGCTGGCTACCCGCTGATTGCCACTTTTTAGGAGTTGCCCCCATACCGGGCGGGGGCGGCGGCAGTAGCTCCCTTATTCCCCCAGGATGCGGTCGCCAAGACCGTCTACTGTGGGACCAGGATGACGTTTTCTTCCGTCTCTTTTCCGGTGGACTTTGCCGGCACTTTGCCGGAGAGGGCGCGCAGATAGTTCACCAGGTTCCAGCGGTGGGTTTCAGTCAGGCGGCTTCCCTGCGACGGCATGGGATCCCTCCCTGTGCCAATGATCGTGTAGAGCTCTCCGTCGGTCTGATCTTTTAAGGTGTCGGGCTTGGTGAAATCCGGCACCGTCAGCTTCATGTCGGCGGCCAGTTCACCCTTCCCATCCCCTTTATCCCCATGGCAAAGAGCACATTGAGTGGTGAAGATCTTCTTCCCACGCTCGACGGAGACATCGGTGAACTTTATGGGGTTCTTGCGCGCCTTGTCTTCGGCGGTAATAGTTGCCGGGTGAGCTGGTTGGGGCGCCACAGTTGGAGCGGGTGTGGCAGGAGGAGTTGGCTCCTTCTTTTCCTGGGCCCACAAGCTACCTGTTACCAAAGCCAGGGCTAACATCACTGTTTTGAACGGCATAACATCCCCCCTGGTGGTTATTGCCGCCCCTCCAATCCGGCACGGATCAGATTGCGGTGCTTTTGAACCACCCCATCGCCAAGTGAGCAATTTCGTTACCCACTATGACATGGAATTGCTGGTTTCATAATTATTCCCGCTTCCCAGCACCGGATTTCAGATGGCGGCTCCGGCGAGCGTCAAATCCGCCTTGCATCTTACACCCAGATTCAGAGAAGTAAAGCCGGACGGTGGTGGGGGCTCATTGGGAGGGATTAAGGCTTAACTATGGCCGGCGACAAAAAGCAGCAGCGCGAGGATGACGAGGGGAACCAACCCCATCAGCACATACGCGAAAACACGTGTTTGGGGCCGGGATGGTTGCTTGTTCCCGATTCGGCGCGCGACGCTCGAACCCGTGGCCACCTGCTCCTGATGTTCCAGATCGAATGCCAACTCGCGGGCATCGCGATACCGGTTCAAGGGGTCGCGCTCCAGGGCACGCAGGACAATCTCCTCCAGGGCGGGCGAAATTTCTGAGGCAATCTTCCGTGGAGACGAAGCGTCGGAATGGGTCTTGGCGTTCAGGATCAGGAAGGGGTCCGGCCCGGAGAAGGGCGTCTCGCCCGCCAGCATTTCGTAAAGGATGACCCCCAGCGAGTAGAGGTCGCTGCGCGCATCGCCGCGCTTCCCTTTGATCTGCTCGGGAGAAATGTATTCCGGCGTTCCCTGCGTTTTGGAGAGCTTGCCGAAGGTGAGGCGCCGCGCCCCCGCCTTGGAAGCAATTCCGAAGTCGATCAGCTTGACGCGGTCGTCCGCATCCACCATGATGTTTTCGGGTTTCAGATCGCGGTGCACCACTCCCTGCCCGTGAATGTAATCGAGCGCCTCGCAAATTTGCAGTGATATGCGCACCGCCCGCTCGGGAGGAAGTTTCCCAGCATCGTTGATAACCTGCCGCAGCAAGCGTCCCTCCACCCATTCCAGCACCATGTACAAGCGGCTGCGATGGTCCTCAGGAAAGACCTTGATGATTCCGGGATGGTCGAGCGCCATGCCAATCGCCGCCTCGCGCTGAAAACGGTCGTAGAAGACCGGGTCGCTTTCCATCTCGAAGTGGGGGAGTTTGATGGCTACCACGCGCTCGGAGGTGAGGTCGGTGGCCCGATAAATAGTGGCCATGCCGCTGGTGGCCACCAGGCTGTCGATCCGGTAGTGATCGAGCATTTCGCCGGCACGAAGCGGAATCAGTTGCGTCGGAGCGCTACCCATACACGCTTATCCTATCGCCTGAGGCATAAATATTTCATAAGAAACCTCCAAGGAATTTATAAACGCCGGGAGGATGCTTCTGCCGCCCCAGCATGGCTGTTTCAGCAGGGTATGCTTGACCGGCGATCACATCGCGATGCGCGGGTGGGTATGCTTTCGCACGTACCAGCAGGGATTGAATCCCAGGTGGGGAAACAGGGAATTGACGCACGTCTGGTTCTGGGGATCGAGAAAGTAAAAGTCTGATTTGCCGCTCTTCAATCCCACGTCGTAATAAGGCCGAACCGTGACCGTGCCGTAGACGGTGCGCCCTCTCGGAATCGGAATGCGCACCGCGGCGTAGTCCCCCGCATATACGAGGGCGAGCAACACCATCACGATCAGAACTATTCGCGATACGAATTTCATGCGCGCACTCCTGCCCGGCTCATCGCGCGTGCTCCAATTTTTGATCAACTCATCTGCGGACGAGCGAGCGGGGCCGCGATGATTCTACCGCATGAGACGCTTCTCCCCATGCACCATTTCGCAAGCTGCCGGCGCACCACCTCGTGCACAATGCTCAAGATGCGCCCTGCCTTCCTTGCGGTTTCCTGTGCGTCGTCACAATTTCATTACAAATGCAGCGCTTATTGGGACCCGCGGCGGCCGCACTTTTGGCAGTCGTCTTGCCTCCACGCAGCCTGAGATTGATTCAAATTATGAAGGAGGTTCCAATGAAACGCATCCACCTAATTCTAACGCTCGTCCTCACCACACTGACTCTGGGCCTCGCCTCGAGCGCCAGCGCCCAACGCTGGGACTGGAACAGTGAAGCCTCGACCGCGCAGTTGCGCAGCTTCGACGTCTTCTTGAACGACCACCCCAAGATTGCCAAATAGCTCTGGGATAAACCCCAGCGCGTAAACGACCCGGGATTCCTCAACGGGAACAAAGAGCTGAAACAATGGCTGGAAGACCACCCCATGGCGGCGCAGGCCTTTCATGACGACCCTGTGGCCTTTATGGAACGCGAAGGCCACTTCCGGTCGTATGGAGCGGTCTCCGAGGTGGGCGGGGGGTGGCGCGAAGAACTGGCGCGCTTCGATGGCTTCCTGGACGTCCATCCCGACATTCGCCACGACTTGATGCGCAAGCCCGAACTGGTGGACCGAGGTTCGTACCTGGACCAGCACCCCGACTTGCGCGAGTTCCTCGACCGGCATCCCGGCCTGCGCGAAAATTTGCAGGAACACCCTCGGGAGTTCATGGAGCATGAAGCACGCTTTGACCGCAGCATGTGAAGCGCACACCCTCGCCATTGTCGGGTGGCATTTGTCGGCAGTGCTCGATCATGGTTCCGGGAAGGGCGGGGCCTCCGCCGCGCCCTTGCTCGACCTCCTGATACTAATTAGCCTTCATCGGAATACTAATGATCCAATCGAATCCGGCGACTCGGGCCACTCGTTGCGGGTCATTTTCAAGACTCGCCAGCGCTTCAACCAAACGATCCTCCACCGCCCGCAGGCTGTCGAAGACAAGGTTGGGGAACCACTTTTCCCGGATATCCTCCCAGACATGCTCCACCGGGTTGAGCTGCGGACTGTAGGGCGGCAAGGGGAGCAACCGCATATTCTCCGGGATCTGCAAATCCTTGGCGCGGTGCCACCCCGCACCGTCCAGCACCATCAGGATGAATTCCTGGGGGTGACGCCGGGCGACTTCGGCCAGGAACAAGGACATCGTCAGGGCATTCACCTCGGGTAGGACCAAGGTATCGAGCGTACCGTCATGCGGGCTGACGGCGGCGAAAACATAGGTGTACTCGCGCACGATGCGGGCGCAGACCTGGGGACGCACGCCGCGCGGCGCCCAGCAGCGCCGGGGATCATTGATGCGTCCAAACCGCGCCTCATCCTGGAACATCAAGCGCAGGGATCGCCCGGCGAGGCGATGCTCCTCAACGGTCGCGGGGAGTTTTTTTAAAAGTCTGTTGGCGGGCGAGGTCGGCCTGGGGATGGCGAGGCCGCGGAGCTAACTTGCGCCAGCCGTGCCGGGCCAGCATGCGGTAAACCGTCGATTTCGGCACGGCATGGCCCACCGCCTGTTCATAGGCCTGTTGCACCCGGCTCACCTCCAACAACCCACCGCGTTCGGCGCGCTGCAGAAATCCTGCCAACAGTTGGGCCTCTTCCGCCACAGGCAGGTTCTGGTGGCGTCGCCCTCCGCGCCCCCGGCGCTGCCAGAGCGCTTCGCCTTGCCGCCAGTATTGGGCCTGCAGACGCCGCACCGAGGTCGGTCGCCATCCCAGGGCTTGGGCAACTTGATTGGCGTTTAACCCCAACGCCGCTCGCAGCCACAAACACTGCACCCGCTGAAATTCGGCCTTGTTGCGCGCTTCCTTCAACCCCTGTTGTAACCGCTCGAGCGTTCCTTCTGGAAAAGGTCGAGGTGGTCGCATTTCTCCCTCCGCGTAAAAATAATCGGAAGGAGTTTATATTAGTATCTTTATGAATGCAACTTTGTATGAGAAGTCCGGCCGATACCGCTCCCATGGGAGGGTAAAAGTCAGCAAAATTCAGCATCAAAAATCCCACCACTTCGATAAGTTATTTATTTTTCAGAGATATAAGGTGAACCTATAAGTCATTTGTTTTCATGCACATCGTGGCAAACTTGCGAAAGCGACAAATTTTCCTATTTTTCCCATCTTGTTTTCAATAAGTTAAGAAAATGACCTGCAATTTTTTTCATTTTTTCACTTTTGCATCGGAGGGTGACCCGCTAACCCATTTGAATTCATTGTGATAGATTTTTCGGTTTTTGACACGGAAGAATAACCGGCTTGTTTTCTGATATATCGTCGCAAAGGTTCAATTACTACTTGAGATTCTGGCTGGTTGGCCTCCATTTGACGTTGCTGCCCCGGGAAATTCCAGCGCGAATTTCCTGTTCTCTCCGCCTGCCCGCAACCGTCATGGTCAATCTTCCGCATCGCCACCTCTTCCCCCGCAACGACCATAGCCTCCCTGCCATTCTACCCAATATAGGCTACATTGTCAAGAAGATTATGCGCGGGACGGATAACCATGCCAGGGAAGGGGGGGGATTGCGGGCATTTGATCCGAAAAGGTGCGCCCGCGCCAGGATGGGCTCACTCTCCCGCAAGGGTCTGCCGATAACGATAAGGGAAAGTGTCGGGGGCACAGCGAGGGGGCGGTAAAGACCGGGGCACAGGATACGGGATTCGGGACTCGGGACTCGGGCGGCAGGGCTTGCCCCCCCCCGCCCGTAGCGCCGAGTTGTTCCGCCTTTTGGCACTACTCTGCGGGTTTAGTGTTTTCAAAACACCTTCAGAATAATATTGCCAATTTACGAACCGCAGAGTAGGGCCAACAGCGCCCAACTCTGCTACCCGGCTTCTACTACGCGGGCACCATGCAGGAAACATGCGTGCGGCTGATGGGGAAGCCGCTGTTGGTTTCGCTGGCCATGGAAGGGAAGTTCGCAACTGACGGCTGGCAAGCGATTGATGAAGGTGACGACATCCTGATGGCGATGGCCCGGGAACTGATGACCGAGACAGGCATCGGGGAGAGTGCGGATGCGGTGTGGAAGCGGCTCGTTGAGCAGCAGTCGGAAGTATTTGGAGTTCGGGCCGTGGAGTCATCACCGTTGAAAATGGCAGCGGAATCTCCGCAAAGGGATGTACGCGAAATCATCATTCCAGCGCCGGCACCGGTCCCGGCAGTGGTGACGGAGCTTTTGATGTTTGGTCGATCACTCGAAAGTATCGCAAGGCGTAAAGCCTCGCGCAGGCTATCGAGCGCCGCCATAAATTCAGATCATCTGGGGTTATTCCAGAGCTAACCCTACGGCTCTCGAATGCTCGAAGCGTCCAGTACGGGTGAGCCGGGGCGTGAAGATCCGAGCGCAGTCGTCGGCGGGTGCGGGTGACCACATGGTCTTCAGCCATCTCGCGCGCCACCTCGGAAAAGTAGTCCCAGAAAGTGATCAGGACGACGATCCCTCCGCAGACCGGCCCCCAGACCAACCCGGAGAAAACCAGGTACGCCGACACACCGCACATCAGCAATCTGGACATAGTCACCTCCTGCCCAATATATCTGACTGACTGCACTTCAGACCGATGTCGTACCCCAATGGCGATCTCGCCGTTCAGGTGGTCCAATAAGTGCAGGTCTGAACACCTCCATGCCGCAGACACCACGAGTCGGCCTGCCGAACGAAGACAGAAGTACCGACGATCGAGAAATCAGCTCTTTGCGGTCATATCCGTATGCGAACTATATGCCTCTATTTACCGACCGGGGTCAATTGCCCTTGTTGGTTAATCCCTTTGGGTAATACGCGCCTGGCGGCATTCTCGCCCGCGAAACCAACGTCGGAGCATGGCCGAGACGGCCAAGGCACGCTGTAGCGCCAACCTTGAGGTCGGCACGCGTACGCAATGCCGGCCGCCAGGCCGGCGAGTGCTGACCTCAACGTCAGCGCTACAACGATTGAAAAGCCGCAGTGGGGGCGGGCCCTGCGCTACTGCCCGGCATAATGCAGCACTGCCTCAAGGTTGATGGCGCTTTCCCACGGGCGGCAGCGGGTGCCGTGCGGCGCGCCGTTCACGTAGTACTCCACCCAGGCGCCGGTGGGATCAACCATCTGGAGGGCCTCCTGGTAGACAGGGCGGGCGAGCGGGTCGTGCAGCTCGGTGAGCGCGTAGAGCAGCATGCCGATATCGTAACCCACAATTTTTCCCGGCACCGAGGGGGCATCCGCGCCCTGGAAGGCTCCCGTTTCAATAAAGTCCTTCGCCAGCTTTCGCGCGATGGGCGCGAGTTCCTCGCCGCTGAACATGGTGCTGTGCAGGTAGAAGGGAAGCAGGCTGACGGAAGCGAGTGAATAGATTTTTACGGGCGCGGGGGTCCAAGGTCCCATGGCGAAATGGCGGGGGCAGAGATAGCGGCCGGTGGAACTGCGCTCATTCCAGGTGAGGTGTTTCATTTCGCCCTCGGCCATGCAGCGCTCACAGACTCCATGGCGGAAGCGGGGCAGGGGCGCAGCAGCGGCGCGTTCGGGATTATTGGTGATCAGGCGGCCGTCACGCCAGAAATTTCGGCGATAGTTGCGCTCCACTTCGCCCAGCAAGCCGCGCGCTTCCGCCACGCGGCCGGGCGGCCACTGGTGATGAAGTTCCGCCCAATTCACCAGCTTCTTTCCGCTTTCGAGAAACAGCAGGGTGGCTTCCGCCGAGCCGTCATTCAAGGCGCTGCGCGGCAGTAAACTTCCCGCCACGTAGGTTTCATCCCCGTTAAAGGGCAGCATATCCAGAACCAGGTTCTGCTTTTGAGCTTCCCACGCCCATTCCAGCATGGGGAAGATCTTCTCGAGGTAGGCATCGTCGCGGGTGCCGGCCAGAATGTCGAACGCGCCCATAATGAGGTAGCCGGGAATTTCCACCCCATCGTTTTCGTGAATGTGGAAAAACATGTGGGGGGCCATGCCCTCGCCGTTATGCAGAACGTGGTAGCGCTGCCAAATGTCCCAGTAATAGTCATAAATCGCGCGCGCCTGCCGCGGCTCGCCCAGGTAGAGCAGGGTGCGGCCAACGCCATTCTGGTCGCGCATTCCGAACCAGTGGTAGTTGTGCCCCGCCAACACGCCCCCGCCGGAGGATTGCTGCGCCTCGATCAGCAGCGCCACGTCGTCCACGGTGCGCAGCAGCTTATCCCGGTCCGGGACGCTTGACGGAATGCGCGGGGCAAAGTCCGTTCGCGCTGCGGCGAATTCCCGCCAGTGGGCGCGCGTGCGTTCCAGCAGGGGAGAAATGCCCGCGTTCAACATCGCTTCCGTAGCATGGACAATGCCGGGATACTCCACCTCGCTGACCACGGCGATTGTCGAATCCCCCGGCTCCACCGTCAGCAGCGCTTCGGTGGGCGTCGGCTGTTCCAATTTCGCATTGCCCGTCCAAACCACTTGGTACCACTCGGGCACGTGGGTGAGGTAGTTCATGAAAATCGGCGTGCCGGAGGGAAGCTCAATCAGCATTCCGCCGGAAGCGCCGAGCGATGCATAACGCGCTCCGTTTTGCACGGCCTCGGCACGCTCATTGAAATGAACATGGAAACGCAGCGGGGCGCTCGTTTGTATGCGGCGCAAAAACACGGGCGAGCCGGCGTCCACAAAGTCGAGCATCGCGCCGACTTTCCGGCCGTCCTGGTAAATGTCGTGATGCCAGATGGCCGCGCCCGCCTCGCGCGTCGAGCGGCCTTCGAGCGACGCTGCGTTCTCCAATCGAATGGACAGCGCGGTGGGAGACACGTAGGGCGGTCCGAAAACCTGAATGACGTCCGGACCCTGCTCGTAGGCCATCATCTCGCCGTTGCCAAGCGCCTCAATGCTGCCATCGTCCGGACCGGCGCTTTTCCACATCCGCCCCTCAGGCGCGCCGGGAAGGTTTTCCGGCGGCACGGATTGCGAAGCCGACGGCAGCCAGAGCAAAATGGCCAGGAACAGAAGGAGGTTACGGAACTTCGGCGGCGAAGAAATGCAAAGTCGTCTCAAGGTTGCCTCGTTGCGAAATGAACGGAATTTGCAATACCTCTGTAGCGCCGGCCTTGAGGCCGGCACAGAAATGTGCCATGGGCGTCCCGCCCGTGCTCGGGCATGGCCGAGACGGCCATGGCACATCGGCGTAGCGCCGACCTTGAGGTCGGCACTTTGTGCGACACCGCCTTGAGGCGGTGTGTGAGTGCTGACCTCAAGGTCAGCGCTACAACTGCGGGTTCAGCCCAGCCGGAGATAGAGTGCAGTATAGTGCTCGATGGCGGGCAGCACGACCACGGTTTTTCCGGCTTCCGCGCGCAGGGGCAAGTCCTGAGTTTGCGGCCAGACCACGCGCGCTCCCGTCACCTTCAGCTTGCTAGAATTGACGCGGATCTCCGCCCCGAGGGGTGTACTCAATTCTCCTTTGGCCAGCAATTCCACGGTGTTCAAAACCTGGACCAGGATGAACTGCCGGCTTGGATCGTAGAAAAAACTGCCATGCAGGTATTCGGTAAAGGGCGTGGGTACGATTTCCGCGACGGGGTTGGGGATGAGTTGACGGATGAGTTGGTGCATCCAGGCGCGAAGCCAATAGGGGCGATCCACCACATTTCCGAACTCCGTCCGCGTGCTCATGGCGCGAAAGAGCGGCGCGCCCATGTAAACCGCCTGTCCCTTCCCAAATTTATTGTAGGCAACCGCGAGCCCGGCGGTTTCCTTCCCCGGAGGAGGCGGACCCCAATTGAACCACTGGTTTTTGGCGAGATCCTCCACCATCACGGGAAGCCGGTAGTGCATGACCTCCTGGGCGGTGGTGGGTTGCAGATAGAGAAATGAGCCCGGCAGTCCGACGGTGCCGCGCCCTAGAGGTTTGGCCAGTTCATGCCCGGAGGGCTCCAGGTAGGTGGAGATGAAATTGCTTTTCAGCTTCCCCGCGTCGTCGTAAGCATACTTCTTTTCCTCTCCGGCCAGATGGACTCCAAAAACGTCCGCCAGCGGGAAGTCCGGACGCGCCTGGCGATTCTCATCCAGTAACCCGCAGCGGTAACTGGCCATGAGGGTGCCGCCATTTGCAACCCAGTCGCGGATCAGGTTGGCGTGAGGGGTGGAGAGCACCTCGGTTTCCGGCAGCACCATCATCTCGAGGCTATCGAGGAGTTCGCGCGTCAGGCGGAACTCGGGAATACTCTCCGCCGGCTGGCCCGAGTACACCAGGTTTTCGAGCGCGCCGAGGGTGGAGTGGCGGAAATCCACGGGCCGCTTCTGGGCGTCGAGTTCCCGGCGGGTGGCTTCACTATAGAAAACGGCGCTCGCATAGACCGGTTCCAGGCCCGCGAGCAGGCAGTCCACGTTGCGCACGTCATGCCAGGTTTCGGTGTTCACATCGAACCAGCGCTGGGTGAATCCGCGGCCCTCCAGGCCGCCGATCACCGGGGCGTTGCCCACGCAGAAGGTTCGCGCGTTCTGGACGATTAAGGCGTCGGCCTGCACGCGGGAAATGGACCCGGGATAGGTATCGATGTAGCCGAACTGGCTGAAGACCCCGGCCTGGTAATCCGGACGCCCCCAGCCGCGGGCCAGAATGGCGCCCAGAGGAATGCCTGTGCTGGTCACCACCGGCTCGTTATAAATGAAATCCACCTTCTGCATGATGTCATTGGGGAATTGCTCGGGGCCGCCGTTGAGCGAAATCAGCGTCTGGGGCCGGTGCCGGTGGGCGATGCCGATGATGGCGTCCAGCAAGTCGTTCATGGAGCGCTTCTCCTGCCACTGATAGCGCCGCTCCCATCCCTCGCGGGTCTTGAAGCCCTCCCGATAGGGATCGCCGGGATGATCCTTGTCCCACGCCGCCACGGTATGGGGGCAGTAGCAAAAGGGGTCTTTCCCGTGGCTGTGATAATCCCAGAACTGAATGCCGAATACATCCAGGAACAACTGGTCAACGGGGTAGCGAGAGAAAATCTCGTCCATCATCCCCAGCACAATTTCCCGGTAGGGGCTGTCCATGCAAACCAGGTACCAGCGCTGCCGCTGCTGCTCGCCCTGCTCGTTGACCCAGCCCCAATCCGGATGATTGATCACCACCTGGTTGTTGAACTGAAGGCAGTAGTAGGCGGCCACCGAAATTCCCATCTTGTGCGCCAGTTCCACCTCCTTGCCAAACAGGTCGTAGGTCAAATGGGGATGCACCGTGGTCACCATACTGGGGTAGAAGGAATATCCCCAACAGTCCTGGGTGTAGAGCATGACGCACTCGGCGCCCGCGTCGCGGGAGGCTTGCATGGCGCCCTCCACGTCGATATCGAAATTCGCCTCGGGAGGAGTGTGCGACTCCCACTCCATCATGCGGTAGGTCTTGTTGGGGGGAATCATGCCCCGCTTCCGGTGGGCAGCCTGGAGTTCCTCGAGGGCAGGGTAAGGGGCGGCCTGGTCGGATGCCTTCGCCAGGGCACCCAGCAGCACCGATGACGCTGCCCCGGCACCGGCGGTACGGAAGAATCCGCGCCGGCTCTCGCTGAAATTTCCTTCACTCCGGTGGTTCAATTTCGCCTCCTCCTGCCCCTTGCGGGACGCTGGCAGTGAGGGGGGAGTTTAGTCCTTGTGTGCCCGGGGAGCAAGTGCGGGGATCGCCCGTGTCCAAACTCGGTTTCTGATTGCTTAAAGTGAACGAGGTTATTCAAGCCTTCGGCTGATCAGAGGGAGGTGCAGGTCTCCGCGACGGTTAACTGTTAACTGTTCACTTCCACCGCCTCAATTGCCACCGGCAGATTGGCCGCCCAGGCGCTTGATGATCATGTCGAAGCGGGCCGAGGCCAGGGCAATGTTCTCCAGCATCTCGACGGGCAATTCATCAAGATCATCCTGAGACTTCTCTCCCACGCCCTTCTGGCCGGCGCCCAGGCGGGCGTCGGCCTCGCGTAGGCGGTCGGCCAGAAAAGTGGCGATGGACTGGTAGAAGCGGGCGGCAAATCCCAGGTCTTTCTGGAGTTTGGCGCGCAATTTGGCTTTGGAGACCGCCAGAACCTGGGAATCCACCGTGGCCTTGACACTCGCCGAGGGGGGCCGCGAGTCAACGAACGAAATCTCGCCGACGATTTCACCCGCGAACAACCTGGCAATCTCCACATTTTCGGAGTGGACCTGGAGTTGTCCTTCAATGAGGATAAACACCGAATCCACGGGGACCCCTTGCCGGATGATCACCGTGCCCGCGTGAATCGACTGGGCTCTGCCTGCGGTCGCCAGCCAACTGGCGTCATTGTCGTCGAGAATACCGAGAATGTAGAGAGCTTTTCGCATCAGGACTCCTCCACAAGCAGTCGTCAGTTGTAAGTCATCAGTGCTCAGTAACAGCCCAAGGACGGGGGCGGTTTTACTGACAACTGAAAACTGACGACTGAGGACTGTTCTTCAACTGAGCTGCCGCTTCGCTAATTGGGAGAAAAGACCTCCCTGCGCCATCAGTTTGTCGAACGATCCCGACTCCACGAGCGAGCCCTTGTCGAGCACGCAGATTCGATCGGCGTGCATGACGGTGGAGAGCCGGTGGGCGATGACTACGCGCGTGGCATTGAGCGCCTTCAGGCTCTGGCTGACGATCGCCTGGGTGCGATTATCCAGCGCGCTGGTGGCCTCGTCGAAGAGGAGAATGCGCGGCTTGCGGACGATGGCACGGGCAATCAGCAGGCGCTGGCGCTGCCCGCCGGAGAGGCCGCCTCCCCCCTCGCTCACCACCGTGTGCATGGCCATGGGCATCGTCCGGAGGTCCTCCTCAAGCCCCGCCAGGCGCGCGGCATCCCAGGCATCATCAAGGGTAAGGGTCCCGTCCCCGACGATATTCCGGAAGATGCTGCCCGTCATCAGCCGGGAATTTTGCAGGATCACACCCACTTGCCTGCGGACTGCCTGCGCATCCAGATCGGCCAGATCCTGCCCGTCGTAATAGACCGCGCCGGAGCCGGGCGTCTCAAAGCCCATCAGCAAGCGAAATACGGTTGATTTCCCGCTCCCTGAAGGGCCGACGAGGGCCACAAACTCGCCCGGTGAGATGCCGAGTGAGAGGTCGCGCAAAACCAGGGGCCCCTCTTCCCGGTAGCGAAAGCTCACGTGGTGAATGTCGATCTGCCCGGTTAAATCCGGGGGGGCGGTCTGGGTGGTGGTCACCTCGGGCAGCGAGGTCAGAATGGGCTTGGCGCGCTCATAGAGGGGGACCACGTTGAGCGCGGAAATCAGCGCTGAACTCAGCTCCAGGGTCCCGGTGCTGAATTGCACAAAGGCCGCCATGAAGGCGAGGAATTCACCGGTGGTGAGCAGGGGGGAGCGCGGTGCGCCGGTCAGCGAAGCGGCGGAATAAAAGATGGCGGCCCAGGCTAACACCGGGAACGCCGAATCGAAAATCAAAACCAGGTTGGAGAGCCGCCGGGCTCGCATCGCCAGGACTCGTTGTTTGGCGAATTCGCGGGCCCAAACCGCGAAGGCGCGGGCTTCGCTTCCCGCTACTCGAAATTTGGCAATGCCGTTGATGAATTGCAGCGTCATGCCGGCCAGCTTCCCGCCCAGGGTGGTCACTTCCCGGAGAATTCTCACCTGGAACCAGCCCAGGAAAGTGAAGACCAGGAAGGAAGCGAACACCAATACGGAAGCCAGTAAGGCCAGGCGCCAACTGTAGTAAAACATCAGAGCGCACGAGGCGATCGAAAAGATGCCGGTGAGGATGGTAGAAAGCACCGAACCGGTGAGCGCCTGGCGAATCTGGCTGATGCCCAAACTGCGCCGGGCCAGGTCGCCGGAGGTGAATTTTCTGAAGAAGGGCACCGGCAAACTCAGCAGGCGGTCCCAGACGGCCGCCTGGATGGCGGCCTCCATTTTGCTTTGCAGGCGCAGGGTTGCCAGGCTGCGGGTGAGTGTGAACAATGCCGTGGCGAGCGCGCTGATGACCAGGAAGACGCTGAATTCCGCCAGGGTGCGGCGTTCGGCGCCGGGAATGATGGTGTCAAAAATGATGCCCGTAAAGATCGGAGTGGCAATGCCCAGCAGACCCGCCGCGATCCCCATGAGAACGACCGTGGCCGCGTCTCCTCCGCAATGCTTCAGCCCGAAAGCCAGGACATCGCGAAGGGTCAGCGCCCGGGAAGGGAAGGGGCGGTAGAAGACATAGGCCAGCCCACGCAACTGGGCGGCGAGATCCTGATTGACGAGGGTCCGGGCACCCGCCGCGGGGTCATAGAGTTGATAACCGTGCCGTCCGGGCAGTAGCGCCACCGGCCGATTTTCCTGCTCCATGAAGGCGACCATGGGTCCGCTTTCCTGCTCCCACCACTTGCCCTTCAGCATCACCTGGCGAGTTCGCACCCGGGCCGCCTGGGCGATGGCGCTGACCGGATCTCGCTGCCGGATCAATTCCGGGGCGCGGGGCATATGGGGAAATTGAATTCCGCTCGAACTGCCCACCAGACGGCAGACCTGAAGCAGGGGGTCAACGGCGCCGGTTTCCGCCTCCACCGGGGTCGGTTCCCCCACCCGCAAGGGCTCGGCGAGTTTGTACAGAGCGGCCTGAAAAATATTCGCGTCGGCTTCCTCCACTTCCCGCAAGCGCGCCTTCTCTTTTTGCTCATTTCTGCGCCAACTCACCACCAGGTAGGCAAACGCCTGTCCCTGAAAATGCCGCAAGCCCGACCACTGCGGGTCAGCCTCCAGCCAGTCGCGCGTCGGGAGGCATTCCAGATTGGCGGGAGGGGCGCACCGCAGCCACGCCACCCGGCTTACGGGGAAGAACATTCCCGGCTCGACCGGCGGCATCTGATCATCACCCAACAGGCGCGAGCTTCCCTCCCGATGGCGAATCCAGACGACGCCCATCAAGGGGAGGAGGGCGGAGGGGTGATCCTCCACCAAAATCTCGACGTCCGGAGCTAATTGTTGGAATTTCTTGGGGGCAGGTTTGTCGGCGGCGGCCGCGCCCAGAGTTTCCACCCATTTGTCGATGATGGGAAGGGCCGATTCGGGCGAACCCGCGGCGGCCTGCCGGAATTGTTCCAGTTGCAGGCAAAGCACCTTGGAACCGACCGCGGGGCTCGCGATCACTCCATACGCCGCATCGGGCCGGCCTTCGAATCCCAGCACGGGGGCCCCAGCCTCCACCCGCATGAAATGATGGCGGGCGCCGACCTGTTCCCCTTCGCGCATCTCCACCAGGAAAAGGTCGAGCTTGCCATCCAAAACAATCCAGATTTTCTGCGGGTGTTCGAGGGAGAACGGCACCCCGGGGGGTAGAGCCAGGATTTCCCCCTGTTCTTCCAGCCGCATGAAATGTGTGATGTCCATAGCCCCGGCCTACACCGCTTCGATGAGCCGCCGGTAGGGCCCATCCTCTTGAATCATCTGCTCATGGGTGCCGCGTTGCACCACTTCACCGCGTTCCAGCACGATAATCTCATCGGCATCGCGGATGGCGCTGAGACGATGGGCCACGATCAGGCAGGTGATGCCGCGCCGGCGCAGGCAATCATCCACGTGTTTTTCACTGTAAGCGTCGAGCGAGCTGGTGGCCTCGTCGAGAATGAGGATGCGCGGGTTGTTGACGAGCGCGCGGGTGATTTCCAGGCGTTGGCGCTGGCCGCCGCTCAAATTCCGCCCGCCCTCCTGCACCGGGAATTCATAGCTGTTGGGAAGGCTGGTAATCTCGTCGTAAATGCCCGCGTCCTGGGCGGCTTGCACCAGAGCCGAGTGTTCCACCGTGGCATCCCACATCGTGAGGTTGTCGCGCAGGGTTCCATCGAAAAGAAAGATTTCCTGGTCCACCATGGCGATGGAATTATTGAGCACAGCGCGGGGAATCTCGCGGCGCGGCCGGCCGTCAAACAGCACCTCGCCCGACCAGGGCTGATAAAGCCCGGAAACAATCTTTGACACAGTGGACTTGCCGCTTCCCGACGCCCCCACCAGGGCCACGCGCTGCCCCGGCTTCAGGGTCAAATTGAAGTTGGTAATCAAGGGAGGTTCCAGGCGGCTGTAACCAAAGGTCACGTCCCGCAATTCCAGGTTTCCGGACAGACGTTCGGGTTCTACCTGGTTATTTCCCGCCGGAGGGGCCGCACCCACCTGGGGGTCCAAGGGGTATCGGAGGGTATCATCCAGGCGGGAGAGATCGCCTTCAATTTCCTGGGTCTTGCTGCCCAGATCGACCAATTTATTGACGGGGTCGATGAAGCTGGCCATCAAACTCTGGAAGGCGACGAGCATTCCCATCGTCAGGAAGCCGTTGATGACGCGCAATCCGCCCAAGCCGAGCACGGCGGCAGTATTGAGGCCGGTCAGGAAGGAGGGAATTGCCGATAGGAAAACCGAGGAATATCCGAACTTCTGTTCCGCATTGACGACCTTGGCCTGGTATCCACTCCAACGGGCAAAAAAATCGGATTCCGACGCGGAGGACTTGAGGGTCTCAATGGTTTGCAAGCCGCTTACCGAGACTCCCATCAGGCTGCCCTGCTCTTGCAGCAAATGGCGGTTTTGGTCCACCCGCGTGCGCTGAACAATCCGCAAGGCCGCGATATTCACCGCCGCAATAGCCACCCCGATGAAGGTCAGCACGTGATCGTACTGATAGAGCAAGGCGGCATAAATTCCGATCAGAAAAATGTTCACCAGATTGGTGGCCACATCCCCGGAGAGAAGGGTGGCGACACGATCGTTCAGTTGCAGCCGCGAGGAGACCTCCCCGGCGTAGCGTTGGGCGAAAAACTCCGTGGGCAGCCGCAGCACGTGCCAGAAGAACCGGGCGGAAGAGGTCAACGCCAGCTTCATCTCCACCTGCATCAAAGAGTCCTGCTGAAGGAACGTCAGAAGGGCTTTCACGATGGCGGTGACGGTCATGGCGAGCAGCAGCGGGATCAGCCAGCTTCTCAGGCCATCCACCAGAAGATTGTCCACGTAGATTTTGTAAAAAACGGGAATGATCAGGTTGGGGATGGCGAGGCCAAGGGTGGCCAGCATGAGGTAGAGGATCGCCAAACGGCTTCCGCGAAGGCGCGCGGCCAACATCTGAAAAACGCCGGATTTCTTTCCGCCTTTCTCGAAGGCGGGTTCCTTCTCGAAGGTTAGGACGACTCCGGTGAAGGAATCATCAAACTCCTCATCGTCCACCCACCGCCGGCCTTCCCCCGGATCGTTGAGGTAGACCTTTTTCTTTCCGAAGCCCTCCACCACCAGAAAGTGGTTGAAGTTCCAAAAAACGATCATGGGCAGCGGCAGATCGCGGAGTTGCGCGGGTTCCTTCTTGTAGCCTTTGGCCCTCAGGCCATAAGCGCGCGCGGCTTTCAGCAGGTTGCTGGCCTTGCTGCCGTCACGCGAAACGCCGCACTGCACCCGCAATTCCTCCAGGGGAACGATTCGTCCGTGGTAGGCGAGAATGATTCCCAGGGCGGCGGCGCCGCACTCCACCGCTTCCATCTGCAACACGGTGGGAGTGGTGACGTGGCGGGGACGCAGCCAGCCGCGCAGGGAACCGGGACTGGCGGCCGACTTGGAATCGATGGCAGTTGTGCCCATAGGATTAGCTCAGTCCGAGTTTTCCCTTGATGAAGGGAAACAGCAGGCTCACCGGCGGCTGCTGAAGGGTGATCACTTCCACCGTGCAGAGGGTGCCACTGCTCAACGTAATCGCCGGGCCTCGGGATGATGACCACTTGTACCCGCTGACGGTTGCGGGGTCATGTTCCAGGGTGACACGCACCTCCGTCACCGGCCCCCCCGCCATGATCGAGCGTGCCAGTGTTTCGTTTTGGAAATTGCGCATCAAGGCGTCGAAACTGGCGGGAAACGCTCCGACGTAGACCACCTTGCCGCGCATGAAACCGAACTCCTCGCGCTTGACCGTGGAGGGGGATATTTCCGCCGCCATTCCTTTCTCCACCTCCTTGGCTTGGAGGGAGGGCATATAAACAAGCACTTCCAGGGTATTTTCCTGCGGCTGGATACTAAGAATGGGACTGCCTGCGGTCACCAGGCTGCCGGGCACCGCCTTCATCTCAATTACTTGCCCGTCGTAGGTGCTCTCGACGCTGGACTCAAGGGCCGACTGATTTTCCAGGCCCGCCAGGTTCCGCTCCAGCTCTCCGATGCGGGCATCCATCTCCTCGTCGAATCGTGCCGGGTCGGTTCGGGCGGTATACTGATCAGACTCAATACGCTTGATTTTTGCCCGCAGAGTTTCGATTTGACCCTTTTGCTCCACCAGCTTCTGCTGATCTTGAAGAGTTTGCTGGCGAGTAATCAGTCCTTTGGAAAATAGTTGATTGTCGACGTTGATCTGCTCGGTGGAGATTTTTACCTGCTCTTCCATCTCCTGGATTTCCCGTTGGGCGTTCGTCTCATCACGCGCCAGGGCGTCCACTTGAAGTTGGGCGCCTTGTTGGCGCAATAAATGGTTGCGCTCCTTCTCTTCTTTCGCTTCCTCAACTGCCTCGCGAGCCAGACGGATCTTTTCCAACATCTCGGGGTCCGAAACCTTGGCGAGCACCTGGCCCGCTTTCACCCGGTCGCCCAAATTGACACTAATTTGGGTCACCAACCCCGAACCCGCAGTGACCACATTGAGGACCGTACCGGCGCGCACGATGACGCCCGATCCGCTCACTTTGGTATCGATGGTACCTGCGTAACCCCAGACGATGACCACCCCCAGGATGAGAAACATGCCGGCCAGAGCCAGCCATCTTTTCGCCCCGGTCACCCGCATGATGGTATCGAGTTGTTCCGGAGAGGATAGGCGCTCCAGCGAAGTTTTTCGATAAATGCTTGTTTCCATCCAGGTTCAATCCTTCCTGGCCGGCGCGGGGTGAGTGGAGGGAACAGGAACCGTGAAAAAAACCTCGCGATCGACCGATTGGACGGCTTGATCCGGTTCGACGATGGACCCGGTGGCGAAGCGCAATTGGGTCAAGGCCAGCGCATAGGTGAGTTCAGCGGCCACCTGGCTTTGCTCCGCCACGGTCAGCCGATCCTCCATCGTCAACACGTCAACCAGTTGCCCTACGCCCAAACGATACTTTTCGCGCTCGCCATCCAGCGCTGCCTGCGAGGCGACTTCCGCTTCCCGAGCTCTCTGCAACTGGAGCGCGGCATTGCGCACGCCCCCCACCGCGGTGATCACCGAGGCCATAATGCTTTGCGAGGTCTGGAGGGTGCGCAGTTCCGCCTGGCGAAGGTTGGACTGGGCCAGCATCAGCGCTCCATTTGCGGCATTGTTGCTGGGCGGAAATTGGTAGGTGACGCCGAATCCCAAGTCCGGTCCGCGGGGGGCCCGCCCGGGAGAGCCGAAGAAATCGCCGATGCCCGTGCCCTCCTCCAGGCTTGAGTAGCCCGTACTGAGATTCAGGTTGAGCTCCGGTTTAAGGGCGTTGCGCGCCGGGGTCAGCAGCTTTTTCTGTTCCACTTCCCGTTTCCTGGCCGCCAGATAGTCCGCGCGGTTTTCCAAAGCCGAGTTATAGAAGTCTTCGAGAGGATGGGCGTTCAGGGCGTCCAGCACCTGGGCGTCATCGGTGGGGAAGTCCTCAATGGGCATTCCCACACTCGCCATTTGGTCGGTGCTCATTCCCATGGCCAGGGCAAGCTGCTCACGGGCCGCCAGCAAGCTCTGCTCCGCGGCGATGCGCGCTGCCGACCGGGTGGCCAGGTTGGCATTGACCTGATGGCTTTCCGCCTCCGGTACACGTCCCGCGGCGATCAGAGTCTTGACGTTTTCCACATAGATCCTGCCGCGCGCTTCGGACCCCTTCGCCACTTCCAGATTTTTCGCCGCTCCCACTGCATTCCAATAGCTGACGGCGGTGTTCGCCAAAAGGCCGCTGATCGTTTGGTTGAGATCCAGCAGGCTTGCCTCGATCTCGATGCCCGCTGCGGTCTCGGTGGCCGCAACCACGTCGCGTCCCCGTCCGCGCAGCAAGGGAACGGTCACCTGAAATGACAGGGTGGAAAGGTTGACTCCCCCAATATCGTAAATGTTGTCGGTCGCACGGGTGGCGAGAAGGTTCGGGCTGATCGTTACGCCATTGCGGTATTCCTTGGTGGCTCCGATATCCAAGGTGGATACGTTGTCAACCTGGTTGTTGGTGATGATATTCAGCAGGCCGGCCTGTTCCTGCTCAAAAACGGTGAGAGGATTGTTGATGCGGTTCTGGGAGAAGCGGGTGCCGATAACCGCGTCGAAGGGCCCGCTCGCCTCCCGGCGGATGGCCCGTGTGGCCACCACCTGCTGCTCGCCAATATGCAGCGCGGGCTGGTTCGTGAGGGTTGACTGCAATGCCTCAATCAGGTCCAGCGGCGGGGGAGATGGCGGGCTGGACTGGCCATAGGACCGCAGGCAGCAAACCAGTAGTATGGTTCCGACAGCCAGTGCCGCTCGCCGGCACCGCAAGCGGTTCATCGGGTAGTTTTCTCCTGCCGAAATTGATGGTGATCTATGCTGCTTTGGTTAGCAACCCACCCTCAGTATGCACCTTTTCCTTTGTTTGAGCTAGCCCCCAATGGCAGGTTGTCGTTAGCATGTCATCTGTCCGGTTCCATTAGCACGTGATCTGTCCGCTGAAGGCGGCGAGGAGTGGAGGCATCCAAGAGGCCGGAGGCAGGATGCCAAAATACTCAGCGGTCGCCTGGGAGCGGGCGATGAAAGTACAAGAAGTGATATTGCGGGCGATGGCGAAGAAGATCACGTGGTGGCAAGCGGCAGAGATTATCGGGCTCTCGGACCGCAGCATGCGGCGCTGGCGGCAGCGCTACGTGGAGCAGGGATACGACGGGCTGCTGGACCGGCGGTGGGGGAAGCCGAGCCCGAAGCGCGTTCCCCTGGCGCAGGCGGAAGAAGTGCTGCGGTTATATCAGGAGAAATATGCGGACCTGAACGTGCGGCACTTCCACGAGAAATTGCGGGAAGGGCACGGCATCGAGTTGAGCTATACGTGGGTAAAGCTGGCGCTGCAAGGAGCGGGGCTGGTGAAGAAGGGGCGGAAGCGGGGCGTGCACCGGAAGCGGCGAGCGCGCCGTCCGCTGCCGGGGATGCTGCTGCACCTGGATGGCAGCCGGCATCAGTGGTTTCAGGACGAGCGTTGGTATGACCTGATCGAGATCCTCGATGACGCCACCAGCGAGACCTACTACGCGCAGTTGGTGGAGGAGGAATTGACGCGCACGGTGATGGCCGGATTGCGGGAGGTCATCGAGCGGAAGGGGCGGTTCTGCGCGCTTTATAGCGATCGGGCGAGCCATTTTTTTCACACCCCGGCGGCAGGTGGGCCGGTGAGCCGCGAACGGTTGAGCCAGGTGGGGAGGGCGCTGCAGGGGTTGGGAATTCAGATGATCGCGGCTTACTCACCGCAGGCGCGGGGACGCAGCGAGCGGCGGTTTGGCACCTGGCAAGGGCGCTTGCCGCAGGAGTTGCGTTTGGCCCAAATCACCGGGGTGGAGGAAGCCAACCGATTTCTGCGGGAGCGTTACATCGGGGAGATGAACCGGAAGTTCAGCCTGCCTGCCGCCCAGAGCGGGCACGCGTTTACCCCGGTGCACGGCCAGGACTTGGACATCATCTTTTCGATCCAGCACGAGCGCGCCGTGGCCCCGGATAACACCGTACGGCTGGCGGATCGGACCTGGCAGATCGAGCGCACGTCCTGGCGCGGCACGCTGGCCGGCTGCCGGGTGACCATCTGCGAACACTTGGATGGCCGCGTCACCATTGCCCACGGACCCCACGTGGTGGGGCGTTACACCGCGTCCGGGGAAGTCCTGGAGAAATCGGGAAAAGCGCGCGCGCCACGCTGTGGAAATGACGCGCCGAGGAAAGCGCGGAAAACTCCCAAAGCGAGTTTACCGCTCTTCCCTCCGCGCTTGGAAATCCGGCACACCACGCCGGATTCCCACATTCCCACAGCGACGACGGCGGCGGTGACCCTCAAAATTGTGCAAGAGAACAAAAAACGAAACCGGACAGATCACGTGCTATGAAAACCGGACAACTTGACAAGCTAAGAACAGCCCCCAAGGGCAGGTGAGGTAGCGCGGACACCTTCCGCAGGCTCCCGGCCTCCCTCTGCCCATGGCGGATGAACCGAGGACCTCAGGACCGGTCGGCGCTAGACGGTTTTTGAAAACTCCCGGTAAACGACCTCAAGGGCGCGGCAAGGCACTGACTCTCAAGAGCAGTGGTGGAGGCGGGGGGAGTCGAACCCCCGTCCGAAGAGACTTACGGTTAGGAGCCTACATGTTTATCCCAGTTCGCTTCCAGCTTTCGCCGGCGGCCCTCAGGAACGGGCAATAACGAACCGTCAGCTAGCCTCTTGTCCGTCGGTTGACGGACTCTCGCTCAGAATCCCAAGGCGCCTGATCCCAAGCCATCCCGCCAAGCGACGCTTCACATCCCTCATGCGGGCCTGAAGGAGGAAACGGCCACCTAATTAATTAGGCAGCATAGGCATACTGCGTGTTGGCAGTTGTCATTGTGCCACTCCGATTACGGGTGGTGTGGACCCCCGACATGCCTCCTAAGCGCAAGGGCTCCCGTCGAAACCGGTACGCCCCCACTCCTTCTAGGTTACGCCACACGCTGGGGGGTGTCAAATCAGTCGGCAGTCGGCAGTCGGCCTACCCATCAACGCACGATCCATCGGACCAGCAACCCGACACCGGCGAGAAGTTTTGCCCCGTCCAGTGCGGTAAAGGTTCCGTGCAGCATCCAGAAGCGCGGCATGACCGGCGGGGGAGGATGGCGCGGCAGGAAATCGATGCTTCGTCCAATCGTCGTGACGAGCGGCGTGATCCCCACCGTCAGAATCACCGCAAGGACCAGCATGGCCGTCACTACACCCAAATCGAGGGCGCTGCGCGGCTTCTGGAGCCAGACCAGCAGGAATAGGATGGCGCCCAGGCCGATCTGGAGCGCCCCATATCCCCGGAAGAGCGCGCGATTGATTTCCGCCGCGGTGTGGCGAACCACCAACCGCGTCGCATCCTGACCCAGGGGCCGGGTGATTTCCACGAATTGCGGTTCTTCGCCCTTCATCACGCGCTCGACGGTGGCAAAACTTCTGGTCGCCGCGAACCACATGCCCAGCGTGGCCATAATCCACGCGCCCAGAATCGCTACCGCCAGCAATTGCCATCGGTCCATTTCATTCTCCATGCGTTAGTGAATCATTTTGGAATCTTGGCGAGAATTGGCGTCACAACGATACGCCATGATAAGAGAAACGAGGTGAGCCACACGGTTCCAAAAAGCGCAGCCCATCCCCAACGGGTTACAGAATACCCAAAGCCACCTAACAAGTGGGCTAAGACTATAGTCGCTGCCCACATCAACGCTGCTGCCGCAAGGTAAAAGGCGCATGTGACAACCGCCAACTTCAGTATAATCATACCCACCTCCGGTGGAATGCCTCGCTATCCGGATCAATTCCGAATTCCCATTCAAAAACCTGGGTTCCACCCGTCCAGCAGAACGCTTGCGTGCACGGCGCATGCTCGGGTAAGCTTGCGCCCGCATTATAACGCAGACCTCTGCGCCTCCGCGCCTCTGCGGTGAATGGTGCGGTAAAAGGTGCGGTGAGAGGCCCCCTATGCCCAACGAATACGATGCCATTATCATCGGCGCCGGCCACAACGGCCTGGTCGCCGCCGCGTATCTCGCGCACGCCGGCTTGCGCACCCTCGTGCTGGAGAGCCGCGCTGTGGTGGGCGGCGCGTGCGTGACCGAGGAAATCTTCCCCGGATACAAATTCTCCACCACCTCCTATCTTTGCAGCCTGATGCAGGAGAAAGTGACGCGCGACCTGGAGCTGGAAAAATTCGGGTTCACCGTTTACCCCAAGGATCCCGCCTTCTTCAGCCCTTTTCCCGACGGCCGCTATCTGATCATGGGGTCCGACACCGCCGAGACCTGCCGGGAGATTGGGAAATTCTCGGCGCGTGATGCGGAGCGCTACCCGGACTATGAAGAGTACGTTGACCGCCTGGCGCGCTTCATTGAGCCCCTGCTTCTCGAAACCCCGCCCGACATTACGGGGCGCAGCTTCGCCGACTGGCAAAAGCTGGCCGGCCTGGGCCGCCGGGTGATGAAGATGCCCGCGGAAGAATTGATTGGGCACCTGCACATCCTCTCGCAAAGCGTAAAGGATTTTCTCGACCCGTGGTTTGAGTCGGAGGCTCTCAAAGTGGCGCTGGCAACCGACGGAGTGATTGGCACCAAGGGCGGACCTTACACGCCCGGCACCGCCTACGTGCTGCTGCATCACGTCATGGGGGGAGTGGGCGGCAAGCGCGGCCTCTGGGGATTCGTGCGCGGAGGTATGGGCGGCGTTACCCAGGCGATGGCGGCCTCGGCGCGTTCGGTGGGCGTGGAGATTCGCACCGGCGCGCGCGTCAGCCGCATCTTGGTGAAGGACGGCCGCGCGACCGGTGTGGCTCTGCTCAACGGAGAGGAGATTCGCGCCCGCGTGGTGGCTTCGAACGCCGATCCCAAGGTGACTTTCCTGAAGCTTCTCGAGGAACGCGAACTGCCCGCGGATTTCCACGCCGCCATTCGCGCCCTCAAAATCGAAGGCGTCTCGATGAAGATCAACCTGGCGCTCGACGGGCTGCCGGACTTCACCTGCCTGCCCGGCTCCACCCTTGCTCCGCATCATAAGACCACCATTCACATCTGCCCTACGCTCGATTACATTGAGCGCGCCTACGACGATTCCAAATACGGCCGCCCCAGCGCGCGGCCCATGCTGGAAATCACCATTCCCACCACCTATGACTCCACGCTCGCGCCCGCCGGTCATCACGTGATGAACATCTTCCTGCAATACACGCCCTACACGCTTTCGCCCGAAGTGGCTCCAAGCTGGCACGCCCTCAAGGAGAGTTACGCCGACCGCGTGATGGACATGATTGAAGAGTATGCGCCGAGATTTAAAAGCCGGGTGCTGCATCGCCACGTCGTCTCGCCTCTCGATCTGGAAGAAGAGTACGGAATGACGGGAGGCAACATTTTCCACGGTGAGATGAGCGTGGATCAACTCTTCTTCCTGCGCCCGGCGCCCGGCTGGGCCAAGTACCGCACGCCCGTTCGCGGGCTTTACCTGTGCGGCTCCGGCGCTCACCCGGGCGGCGGAGTGATGGGCGCCCCGGGCCACAACGCCGCCCGCGAAATCCGGAAGGACTGGAAGAAGCTCAAGCGCGGGTGAAGCCGGGGTGGTTTGTGAACCGCCGGCTTCTCTTTACCAAAGCTGTGACGGAACGCATTGCGAATTCCCACCTTCAGTGGCTCGCCGCAGAGGCAGGGGCATCTGCGGGGAATTGTTGTCACCAAACCTCTCTTATAGCCCTGAAATTATGGGTATCTTATTCCCTTTCATAGACTTATGCTGAAAGCATCTTAACTTCTTTATTTTCATCAACTCATCCAGACCACTTTTTTATCCACTTTGTTTTCAATAACTCATCCAGAGCAATCTTCATTTTTAACATCTTTTTGTGTCGCCGCCTTTGTACACCCATTGGTTCTGAATAACTCATTTATTTTCATTGAGTTAATTTTTGTTCCGATTACGAAAATTCTGCTCATAAAATTGTAACATCCCTATTTTGAATAGGCTGCAAGCGTTGCGGGGAGGTAGCGCTGACCTTGAAGTCAGCACATGCCGACCTCAAGGCCGGCGCTACGATTCCCTTGCCGCCCGGCCGCGCGGTGTTCCCGGTGTGAACGCCTTGCCGGCCGCAGAGGGCGCGGAGGCGCGGCCGCGAGTTGCGCAGTCGGGTTGAATAATTCTGGTTGGTCATTGCGGATTCTTGCACCCGGGGGGGCATGGGGGTCTCGCTTTGGTCTCGCTCGGAAGCAGTCGGCCAGGAATGCCCTCAGCGTTCAGCCCGCCTTCTGCCCAGGGCGCGGCTGCGAGCCTCATCGACTAGTGTACATAAGATTATTATGTGTGTCAAGAACAAACTGGGCTATCAATTGCAGCCTATCGACCAGCGTTGCGGACCGTGGAACCCGCCCCGCACATTGTTTCTTGAAACACTCCGGACTCCCGGCCATGGCAATCTGGGCGCGCGCGTGGCATAATGCGTCGGGTCTTCATCCTCCGTAATCCCTGCAAGGAGGTTTGCCATGAAGCGCTGGGCCGTCCTGGTGGTTGTCCTCTATTTCCTCATCCTCGTTGCCTTGACTGCTCCCCTCATGCTCGCGGCCTTTTATCCACTCGTAGGCGTGACTGAGGCCTTTTCGGCGTTTTCGCAGTGGATGTACTGGGCAGGTTTGGGGGTCGTGCTCCTGGCGCAAGCGGTGATGCTGCTGGTCCCGGTTGACCTTGCGATGGGCCGGCCGGTCGCCCAGCGGCCGGTGCTTTGGACGATTCTTGCATCCGGGCTGATGGCGGGCCTGCTGGGTTTAGGGGCGGCAATCTCCATTGACGAGTTTGTCATGAAGGGAAATGCCGATCCGTTCCGTCCGCCCCTTCCTTGGGTAGTGTTGGTCCTGTTCTGGGTGGTATGGACCATCGTGTTCTATCGCTCGGGGCGTGGCGCCGATGCGATGGATGGAGTCACCCGCCAGTGCCGGTATCTTCTCAAAGGGAGCATTCTGGAATTGCTGGTTGCCGTCCCCACCCACATTGTGGCCCGAGCGAGGGATTACTGCTGCGCGGGGGTCATGACCTTTTTCGGGATCGCCTTTGGCGTGGCGGTGATGCTCTTTTCCTTCGGGCCGGGAGTGTTCTTCCTCTTCGTGGCCCGCTGGAAGCGGCTGCATCCCCAGCGCACGGGTATAAACGGTCCTCAGTCGTCAGTTATCAGTCCTCAGTAACAGCCAGACAGGCGACCGCTTTTACTGACGACTGAACGCAGTCGTCAGTTGTCAGTTATCAATTCTCGGTAACAGCCCAAGGCGGGCCGCTCTTACTGATAACTGAAAACTGACAACTGATGACTTTTGTTTGTGCTGAATTGACACACTCGCATGCCCGGGGGTAGCATCCAATTATTATGTCGCGACGCCAACACGAACCGAGAAAGCTGGAAGTGGTCTGCCCGTGCTGCGGGGCCACCCTCACCGTAGACGCTGAACTGGGGAAGGTGCTGTTCCACCAGGCGCCACCCAAGCAGGATAAGGGGCCGGACCTGGACTTTGCCACCGAGCTCCTCAAGAAGGAAGCCGAGCGCCGGGAAGCCATGTTTCGGCAGAGCGCCGATGACCAGAAGATCAAGTCGGAACTGCTCGACCGCAAGTTCAAGGAAGCCTTCGAGAAAACCAAGGACCAGCCCACGGAGAAGCCCCTCCGGGATTTCGATTTGGATTAGGCTTTGACAAGCCCTGCATGCAGGTTATAATTAGGGTTTTGTGTAGACGAGGGTGGGGTGCGCATAACCCTTGCAGAACTAGAAATCCATCGGGTCACCGTATCGGAGAGCTATCGCCCGGGCTCGCTGGACTATCGCGGGGCCGAATTCCGGCAGACGGCGCCGCTCCATATCAATGCCACCGCGGAGCTGCTGGGAGAGGAAATCCGCATTGCGGGGCGCCTCGAGACCCGCCTCGAAGCCGTATGCGACCGCTGCCTGGGACCGCTGGAGATTCCGGTAAGCGCCCATTTCGACCTTTTCTACCGGCCGATGCAAAGCATCGCCAAGGAAGAGGAAATGGAAGTCCCCACGGGCGAGATGGAAGTGGGCTTCTACACCGGGGACGGAATCGATACAGCCGACGTGGCCACCGAGCAGGTGATACTGTTTGTGCCCATGAAGGTGGTTTGCAGTGCCGATTGCCGGGGCTTGTGCCCGGATTGCGGGGCCAACCGGAATTTGACCCCGTGCGACTGCGCCCCCCGGCCTAAGGACTCTCCTTTTGCTTCACTCCAGGAAGAGTGACGGGGAACTGAGTCAGTGAATCAGTGAATCACTGAATCATTGAAAACCAAGCGACCCACTGGATAATTGATTCACTGACTCACAGATTCAGTTAAAGGTTTAAGGAAGAAGAATATGGCGAATCCAAAACGACGACATTCTAAAGCGCGGAAGAATCGAAGGCGGGCCCACGACCATCTGGCGACGCCTGCGATTGCCGAGTGCCCGCATTGCCACGAATCGAAAATGCCCCACCATGCCTGCCCGCATTGTGGTTACTACAGCGGGCAGGAAGCAATATTGGTGAAGGAATCAGCGTAGCGTTTCAGGCCCTGATCCTGGGCGGGGGCATGCCATGGCGAGCCCCTGTAAATCCAGCGCGATCATCTCATCCCGCGCCGGCCAGATTCCACTGTATGAAGTGACCACCATGCGACGCATTGCTGTGGATGCCATGGGCACCGACTCGGCGCCTGAGGCGGAAATTGAGGGAGCGATTCAAGCTGCCCGCGCGGGCTTCGCGGAGGTCCTGTTGGTGGGGCCGCAAGATCGCCTCCGCCCGGAACTTGCCCGGCGCAATGCCCAGAACCTGCCCATCGAAATCGTCCATGCCAGCGAGGCGATCACCATGGAGGACAAGGCCACCAAGGCCTTCCGGCAGCGGCGCGACTCCTCCATCCGGGTTACGGCGCGGCTGGTGCATGAAGGCAAGGCGGACGGCATGATCAGTGCCTGGCAACACCGGCGCGGTGATGACCACCGCCAAAATCGTGCTGGGGGCTCTCCAAGGCGTGGACCGGCCGGCGATTGCCCAGGTGTTCCCCACCTCCCAAGGCACTGCCACGGTGCTGCTGGACGTGGGCGCCAACGTGGATTGCAAACCGCATCACCTGGTGGAATTTGCGGTGATGGGCGAAACCTATTACCGCGTTATTTTTGGCGTGGAACGGCCGCGCGTCGGACTCCTCTCCATCGGCCAGGAAGAGCATAAGGGGAATGATTTGACGCGCGAAGCGCTGCCGCTGCTCAAGCAGCTCCCCTCGAATTTTATCGGCAACGTGGAAGGCCGCGATCTTTATAACGGCCGCGTGGAAGTCATAATCTGTGACGGCTTCATCGGCAATGTGGCGCTGAAGATCAGCGAAGGAGCCATTGAAGCCATCGCCAGTATGCTCAAGGAAGCCCTTTCCAGCACACTTTCCTCGAAGGTGGGTTACGCGCTGTCGCGAAAAGCCTTCCAGCGATTCAAGAAGCGGGTGGATTATTCCGAGTATGGCGGCGCCCCCCTGTTGGGCGTGAAGGGTGTGTGCATTATCTGCCACGGCGGATCGAACCCCAACGCCATCAAGAATGCCATCCGGGTAGCGGCGGAATTTTCCGCCGGAAAAGTGAACGAGAAGATCGAACGCGAATTAGCCCTTGCTTCCCAGGCGAAGCGAGGGAAATGAATCATCGGGCCATCGGGTCATCTGGCCATCGGGTCATCTGGCCATTTTAAAACCCACTCCTCGCCTGAGGGAGTTCTTGCTTTTCAATGATCCGATGAACCGATTCACAGGAGTTTCTATGCCGTTTGCAGGGGTGCTGGGTACGGGCTCGGCTTTGCCGGTGAAGGTGATTACCAACGCGGATCTGGAGAAATTGGTGGAAACTTCCGACCAATGGATTACCGACCGCACCGGCATTCGCGAGCGCCGCCAGGCAGCTCCCAACGAAACCACCTCCTCCCTTTCGGTGCAAGCCTCGCGCCATGCTTTGGAGGACGCGGGGATTAAGGCCACGGATCTTGACCTGATCATCTGCTCGACGATTTCGCCGGACATGCCTCTGCCCTCCACGGCGTCGCTGATCCAGCGCCAACTCGGCGCGCACGGCTGTTGCGCGTTTGACCTGGCCGCTGCCTGCTCCGGCTTCCTTTTCGGCATGACCGTTGCCGAACAGTTCATCCGCACCGGCGCCGCGCAACACGTGCTGGTGATCGGGGCGGAGCTGCTCTCGCGCTACATCGATTACAAGGACCGGGCCACCTGCGTGATTTTTGGTGATGGTGTGGCCGCCGCGGTCTTCGCCCCGGTCGACCCGCCTTCGGGAATCCTGGCGCATGAATTGCACACCGAAGGCCAGTACGCCGATCACCTTTTCATCCCCGCCGGCGGCACGGCCATGCCCGCTTCCTGCCAGACCGTTGAAGAAGGCGCGCACTACATCAAGATGCGCGGCAACGAACTCTTTAAGGTGGCCGTCCGCAGCCTGGAAGACGTGTCACGAAACGTCCTGTGCAAAGCCGGGCTGACGCCGGAGGATGTCGATCTCTTCATTCCCCACCAGGCCAACCAGCGCATTACGGAAGCCGTACGCGAACGCCTGGGCCTCTCGCCCGACAAGGTCTATTCCAATATCAGCCGCATCGGAAATACCTCCTCGGCTTCGATTCCCATCTGTCTGGATGAATGCGTGCGCAGCGGACGATTGAAGAAAGGCAATCTGGTGCTGATGTCCGCCTTCGGCGCCGGCGTGACTTGGGGAGCGGTACTCATGCGGTGGTGAAATCATTGGTTCATCGGGTCATCGGATCATCGGATCATTTAAAAAACCATACGTCGCCTGATGGAGTGCTTGCTTTTCAATGATCCGATGATCCGATGAGCCGATCGGAAAATGATCCGATGATCCGATGAACCGATGGCCCGATTCCAGGAAGGTTTCATTGTCAAAGGTTGCATTTCTCTTTCCCGGTCAAGGATCGCAGTACCCCGGCATGGGACGGGAGCTGGCGGAAAATTTTGGGGCCGCCCACCAAGTCTTCGAAGCCGCGGACGCGGCGCTGGGTTTCTCCATCTCCAAGATTTGTTTCGAAGGTCCCGCCGAGGAGTTGCAGCTCACCGCCAACACGCAGCCGGCCATCCTCACGGTTTCCGTGGCGGTGGCGGCGGTATTGCAGGAAAAGGGCGTGCGTCCCGATTATGTCGCCGGGCACAGCCTGGGAGAATACTCCGCGCTGGTGGCGGCGGGTTCGCTGAGTCTCGTGGACGCGGTGCGGCTGGTTCGCAAGCGTGGCCAGTATATGCAGGAAGCAGTACCCGTGGGCCAGGGCGCCATGGCGGCGATCCTGGGATTGGAGGGTGCGGCGCTGGAGGAAGTTTGCCGCGAAGCCGCGCAGGGGGATGTGGTCTCGCCGGCAAATTTGAACTCACCCGGGCAGGTGGTGATAGCGGGAAGCGCCCCCGCCGTGGCGCGCGCCGTGGAATTGGCCAAAGGGCGCGGGGCCAAGCGTGCTATCATGCTCAACGTTAGCGCGCCTTTCCACTGCGCCCTGATGAAGCCCGCGCAAGACCGCCTGAGTGTTGACCTGGATGCAACCCCGGTGGAAGACCCGCAAGTGCCGCTGGTGAATAACGTGGGCGCCCAGGTGGTTACCTCCGCATCTTTAGTTCGCGAGGGGCTGAAACAGCAGGTCACCGCTCCCGTGCGCTGGGAAGAATCCATTCGCCGCCTGCGCCAGGAGGGTGTGGATCTGTTCGTGGAAGCCGGACCCGGCAAAGTTCTTTCCGGGCTGGTGAGGCAAATCGACCGCGCTGCCGAATGCCTGCGCGTCGAGGATTCCGCAACCCTGCGCGAGGTGGTGGCACGCCGGGGGGCGGGGAGTTAGGGTCCGGTGGAAGGCGGCGCCCTCCAGAGTGAATGCCCACCGTGCCCGGTCGCATCGAAACGACGATTTGGTAATCCAATCCGATAGGAGCTAGTAAGACCATGCTGAGTTTGGAGGGACGCGTAGCGATTGTGACGGGGGGGGCGCAGGGAATCGGCCGGGCCACGGTGATGGCTTTAGCCGCTGCCGGCGCCAAGATTGCTCTCACCAACATTCGGTGCGCCAAGCTTGACCAGACCATCCAGGAGCTGAAGGACATGGGCCGCGAGGCGCTGAAGTTTTGCGTCGATGTGACCGACGTTGAAGCCGTTCAGGAAATGGTGGACCAGACGATTGCCAACTGGGGCAAGATCGATATTCTGGTGAACAATGCCGGCATCACCAAAGACAATCTGGTGATGCGCATGAAGACCGAGGATTGGGCGGCCGTGCTCAAAACCAACCTGGATGGAACCTTCTATTGCACGCGCGCCGTGCTGCCTTCCATGGTCCGGCAGCGCTGGGGGCGGATTATCAACATTGCGTCCGTGGTGGCGCAGACGGGCAATGTGGGCCAGGCGAACTATATTGCCTCCAAAGCGGGCATTGTCGGCCTCACCAAGGCGGTGGCGGCGGAAGTGGCCCGGCGCAACATCACCGTGAACGCCATTGCCCCGGGTTTCATCGCCACTCCCATGACCGAAGGCCTCGCTCCGGAAATCAAGGAGAAGATGCTCAGTGTGATTCCCATGGGACGCATGGGCACGGATGCGGAAGTGGCGCACGGCGTTCTTTTTCTGGCATCGCCGGAAACAAGTTATATTACCGGTCACGTTCTGAATATCAATGGTGGCATGTACATGGCCTGAGGAATCGGGCCATTTTCCGATCGGTTCATCGGGTCATCTGGTCATCGGGTCATCGGTTCATCGGATCATTGAAAAGCAAGAACTCCAGCAGGCGACGAATGGGTTTTTAAATGAACCGATGAACCGATGGCCAGATGACCCGATGACCCAATGATTCAATTCCTTGACGCTTGCGGGAAGCAACGTTAGAATTACGGCCCCCATGTAACCTTGAGGAGGATAGACTGATGGCTTCGCCCGATGAGAAGGTGAAACAAATTATAGTGGAGCAGCTTGGAGTGGATGAGGCGGAGGTGACGCCCACCGCGCACTTCGTCGACGATCTAGGCGCCGATTCCCTGGACATCGTGGAACTGGTGATGGCTTTTGAAGAGGCCTTCGAGATCGAGATCCCTGACGAGGACGCGGAGAAGATCACCACGGTCAAAGACGCGATTGACTATATTCAGGGCCATACCAAGAAGAACTGAGCCCGTGGGGGACTGAATCAGTGAATCGCTGAGTCAGTTCGTCATGGCGCCAATGAGCTTCAAGAGTTCACGGATTCACTGATTCAGTGGCTCAGTGATTCAGTTCATAGAGGAGTGCAGCTTGAACCGGAGAGTCGTTGTAACCGGGGTGGGATTGCTCACTGCCGTCGGTCTCAATACGGCGGAGTCGTGGCAGAATCTTCTGGCCGGCAAGAGTGGCGTGGCCCCCATCACCCATTTTGATACCACGGGCTTTGCCGTAAGCATTGCGGCGGAAGTCAAGGGATTCGACCCCTTTCAGTTCATTGAGAAAAAAGAGCTGAAGAAGATGGGCAACTTCATTATTTACGCCCTGGCCGCCGCGCAGGAGGCGGTAAATCAGTCGCAACTCCGGATCACACCGGACCTTGCCGAGCGCGTGGGCGTCTACATCGGCTCAGGCATTGGCGGGTTCGATGTGATCGAGCGCGAGCACACGGCGCTCCTGCAAGGTGGTCCCCGCAAGATCTCCCCCTTTTTTATTCCGGCCGCCATCGTCAACCTGGCTTCCGGCCACGTCTCCATTCGCTACGGCGCCAAGGGACCGAATTCCGCCACCTGCACGGCCTGCTCCTCCAGCGCCCATGCGGTGGGTGACTCCTTTAAACTGATTCAGCGCGGCGCCGCCGACGTGATGATTTGCGGCGGCACCGAAGCCGCCATCACCCCCATGGGCGTGGGCGGGTTTGCCGCCATGCGCGCCCTTTCCACCCGTAATAACGAACCGGAAAAATCCAGCCGCCCGTTCGATAAGGATCGCGACGGTTTCGTGATTGGCGAAGGCGCGGGCATCCTGATTCTGGAAGGATTGGATTTCGCGGTGAAGCGCGGCGCCCCCATCCTGGCGGAAATCTCCGGCTACGGCATGTCCGGCGACGCCTTTCACATTACGGCGCCGGATGAAAGCGCTGATGGCGCTGTGCGCGCCATGCGGGCGACCCTTGACGATGCCGGAGTTGCTCCCCAACAAGTCAGTTACATCAACGCCCACGGCACCTCCACGCCTTACAACGACCGCCTGGAAACCCTCGCCATCAAGAAGGCATTCGGCGACCACGCTTACAAGATCCCCGTGAGCTCAACAAAGTCCATGACCGGCCACTTGCTGGGCGGTGCAGGCGGACTGGAAGCGGGCATCACCGTCCTCGCGCTGGACGATCAGATCATTCCCCCCACCATTAATCTCGACAACCCGGACCCGGATTGCGACCTTGACTACGTGCCCAATAAGGCGCGCAAGGCGGAGGTGGAGTACGCCCTCTCCAACTCCTTCGGCTTCGGCGGCACCAACGCCGCGTTGCTCCTGAAGCGGTATGCGGGGTAGCGATTTATTCCTTTTAATTCAATTTGTTAGAGGGTACTAAGGGCCTTTCGCGTTACCAAACCTGTCATTTTGAAGGGTGGGACGCCACGGCCCTTCTTGGCGCCGTGGCGCCGCTTGGGGTGAGACTATCTCGGGTCAGCCAACGTAATCCGATTGAATCTTGAGCTTCTTGCCTGGGATCACGGTGACCCGCTCCTGATAGAACGTCTTTCCTTGGGGGTTGCGCAACTCAATCTCGTGGGTGCCAGCCCGCAACGCAAACTTCTTCATTTGGCCCGCAAGACCTGCATACCCGCCATCGACAAAGACTTGATTGCTCTTTTGATTCGTCTGAATCTGGATTTCACCGGCATTGGGGTAGTACCCATTACCATACCAGGGGCCCCACCCGTACGTGTCGTAGAACCACGGGTCAAAGCCGAAGCCCATGCCCCAGCCGCCGTAGAACCCGTAACCACCTCCAAATCCACCACCCCGACCCCAACCACCACCACCACCACCACCCCTAAATCCACCACCACCACCACCAAATCCGCGCGCGAACGCCGCGGGCGCGAAGGTCACAAACGCCAAAAGGGCAATCGCTGAATATTTCATCAATGCTTTCATAGCTTCTGCCCTCCTCCCTCGACCGGTCTCTCGAACCCCCTAGCTCTTGACCGGCACACTTCATTGGATGCCAAGGCGGACATATTTGCTGCTTACTGTATTTTGTTTAATTTCATATACATCGGAAGAGGTTCGGGGAAAGCCTTGGGATTGCAGTAGTTTTGGTGTTCAAATTGCCCTAACAAAACTCGGACAATAGTGCCCTCGGACGGTCCTGCCTCGACCGCTTATAGTCGAGCAGGGAGCCTCCAACGCATCCAACGTTAATTCTCATGCAGTTTCAGGGTAAAACTCTCCAATTCACTGCGAGGTCATTTTCCCATGCACCTGCCCTTCAAATCTTATTCCAGTACCAAAGGCTGTCACTGATAGCGCGTTCAAGGGGCAGTTTGGCGATCTTGAGATGCAGGAGGATCTGGCCTCGATGGTGGCCCTCATGGGTGAGCGCATAGCCAAGAAAAGCCACGGGGCCCAGCTTGACACCTTTGATGCGCCCGGTCCGCTCCGCTTCGGCAAACAATTCCCCCATGGCTTCACCGGAGTCGATCAGCGCCTGCCGGAGCACTACTCGGGAAGCCGTTCCCCCCGGGATTTTCTTGAGGCGCTTTGCCAGGGCCGAGGCACGTCGTTCGAGCCAATAGAAACGCGCCATGTGTATATGCACAAAATAGCTGGTCACCGCCTTACCCCGGGGAAGGATCGTCGCCGCCAGTTGCTCGTCGGTCAGAGCATCGAGCAAGCGAAGATTGACGCGATTGTTGACGTGCCAAGTGTCGGTGAGTACGCATTGAAGAGTGGATTGTTCTCCCATAGTCCTCCTATAACCTGCCCGCCGGTCAATCAAAACCAAGTTACCACGGTTTGTGCCAAATTGAGCCTGGCCGGCAAAGTCGGGTTCGCGACCCCCGCGGGTTCGGATTTTAATTCGATGTGGCGCACCACCCCCTGTCTTTCTCATTGACTCCAGGCCGTGGCAGGTGCAGAATTTTAAGTGGGGTTACCAGAAGAAAATAATTTACGTTTGTGGAGGCAAGACCCCCGCTTTTAGCCGCTATTAACTACGCGGTACATTTATGCACAACAAGTTCTTGAGATGGAAATTCGTGGTGGGCATCGGCATCATTCTCGCCGTGGTTGCCTGGGAAGGCATTTCCGGGTTCCAGGAGAACAAAACCTACTATGTCACGGTGAACGAACTCACCCAGGCGCAGACCTCGCGCCGACATATCCGGGTGGGTGGAGTCGTTGCCCAGGGGACCATCGAGCGCCGGGGCGGACAACTCAGCTTCCGGCTCGCCCAGGATGCCCAATCCATTCCTGTGACCTACGTGGGATCTGATACGCTGCCCGACACGTTCAAAGACGGCGCCCAGGCGATTGTCGACGGTGATTACCTGGCCAGCGGAGAGTTTCGCGCCGACAAGATTCAGGCCAAATGCGCGTCGAAATATTCGGCTGCCCCCGGCGCCAAGGGAGCAGGCATGAAGGGTCCGGTTGCCGCGCTGAACAGCGAAAAGTAAGCCCGCCGGCCGCCCGCGGTTTCCATTTCTCGGAGAACACCCCCTCAGGGAGTATTTATGAACCAAGTCGGAAGTGTCAGCCTTATTGCCTCCCTGGGATTCGCGGCCTTTGCTCTGGTTGCTGGAGCCGTAGGGGGCAGGCTCCGCAGCCCGCGCATCACGCGCAGCGCCGAACGCGCCGCCCTGGGTTTCTTTTTGATGGTAACCCTTGCGGTGGTGGCGCTGGAATACATGATCCTGACGAATGACTTCCACAACGCCTATGTGGCCGAACATTCCAACCGCGATTTGCTTACGTTTTACAAAGTCGCCGCGTTGTGGGCCGGGCAGGAAGGGTCGCTGCTGTTCTGGACCTGGCTGCTTTCGATATACAGCGCCCTGGTGGTTTGGCAGAACCGGCGCAAGAACCGGCAGTTGATGCCCTACGTGGTTTCGGTGCTGATGGGAGTGGGCACCTTCTTTTCGCTCCTGGTTTTTTTCGTGGCCAACCCCTTCCAGGAGCTCTCGCTGGTCACCACCACGGGCTCGCAAGCCTTTACGGCCCCCGATGGCAACGGATTGAACCCGCTTCTTCAGTACCACTCCATGGTGATTCATCCGCCCATGCTTTACCTGGGTTACGTGGGCATGGTGGTGCCCTTCGCCTTTGCCATGGCGGCGCTCATCACCCGGCAATTGGGTGACAACTGGATTCGCATCACCCGGCGCTGGACCATGGTTCCCTGGATGCTGCTCGGTTGTGGAATCCTGCTGGGCGGCAACTGGGCATACGCGGTGCTGGGTTGGGGCGGCTACTGGGGATGGGACCCGGTGGAGAACGCCTCCATTCTCCCCTGGCTCTCGGGGACGGCCTTCCTTCACTCGGTGATGATTCAGGAAAAACGCGGCATGCTGAAAGTCTGGAACGTCGCGCTGGTCATCCTGACGTTCTTCCTGAGCATTTTCGGCACTTTCCTGACGCGCAGCGGAATCGTCTCCTCCGTGCACGCCTTTGCGCAATCAAACATTGGCCCGTTCTTTGCCGTCTTCCTGGCCATCATCCTGTTCTTTTCCGTCACCCTGCTTTTCCTGCGCCTGGACCATCTGAAAAGCGAGAACAAGCTTGACTCCATGATCTCGCGCGAAAGCGGCTTCCTTTTCAATAACTGGATTTTGCTGGCGCTGGTGTTCGCGGTGTTCTGGGGAACGCTGTTCCCGGTGATTTCCAAGGCGGTCGAGAATACGACGGTCACGGTGGGCGCTCCGTTTTTCAACAAGGTGGCGATTCCCATGGGCCTGCTGCTACTGCTGCTCACCGGGGCCGGACCGCTGCTGGCGTGGCGGAAAACCTCCTTCCAGAGCCTGAAGGGAAACTTTACCCTGCCGCTTATTGTGGCGCTCGGGGCAGGGATCCTGATGTTCGCTGAGGGTGTGCGCCATCTCTACGCGTGGATGACCCTCTTCCTCTCCGTATTCGTTCTCGTCTGCATTGTGGGAGAATTCTGGAAGGGCGCACTCACCCGCATGCGGACCGCCAAGGAAAACTTCTTCCTGGCAATTTACAATCTCACCATGCGCAACACCCGGCGCTACGGTGGATACATCGTCCACATCGGAATTGTGCTGCTGTTCATTGGCTTTGCGGGCCAGGCCTTTAAGACCGATGCCAAGGGATTGATGCAGGAAGGCGATCTGCTCCAGGTGGGAAATTACATGCTGCGCTGTGACGGGCTCACCACCGGCGATAATCCCAACTACGAGTATACGCGCGCCCTCATTACCGTCACCAAAAATGGGCGGGCGTTCACCTCGATGCATCCGGAAAAGCGCTTTTACAAGGCCAGCCAGCAGCCCACCAGTTACGTGGCCATTCACCCCACCCTGGCGGAAGACCTTTATGTGGTGCTGGCGGGAATTGACCCTGACACCGGCAAGGGCATCATTCAGGTGTTTGTCAATCCGCTGGTCATGTGGGTGTGGATCGGTGGATTCGTGACGCTGCTGGGCACGCTGCTGGCCCTGGTTCCCAGCCGCGTCGAGCGCGAAATGGCGGAAATGCGCCAGGCCCAGGAATTTGCCGTGCAGGCAGGCGATGGATATTAAAAAAAAGTCCGGTGTCCGAGGTCCGAGGTCCGAAGTCATCATCGTCGGGCGCGCGAATGCGCGTCTTCGATCCCGGACTTCCGACCTCCGACCTCGGACTTCGGGTTTCGGAATTCGGAATCCTGAATTCGGAATTCGGACTGTTCTTCTGGCCGTCTCCTTGCTTGCCGCCTCGGTGGCGCTCGGGGATACCTCTCGCAAACCCACACTGGAGATGATTGGCAATGAAGTGCAATGCACGTGTGGGTGCAACGCTCCGCTGAATGGGTGCCCGCATCTTGACTGTGCCGAAAAGGCGCAGATGCAGGCCTTCATCAAGAAGGAGATTGCGGACGGCAAGGATGAGACCACCATTCTCCAGGATTTGTCGCTTAAGTACGGCCTTCAGGTGCTCTCCACTCCGCCCGCCCACGGCTTCAATCTGACCATCTGGATTCTCCCCAGCTTAGGTTTGCTGCTGGGGTTGAGCATTGTCGTGGTGGTGGTGCGGCGCTGGAAAAGCAAGCCTGAACTCGCGCCGGCTCCCTCTGCCGCTTCCCCGGATCCCAAGGTGCTCGCGGCCATTGAAGAGGAAATGAAATTGACGGGGATGAAGTAAGGAGAAGTTAGAAGCTAGAAGTTGGGAGGCAGGAGGTCTTATTCTAACTTCTAGCTTCTAGCTTCTAGCTCCTAAGGACGATTTCTTATGCTGCTAACAATGTCAGTTCTGGTTGCTGTGGCAATGGCGGTTTACATTGTCCTTCCATTGCTGAGCGCGGAGACGGCGGGCGGGCCTTTGCCCCAGGACGTCACTCTGCTGGGTGATCTGAAGCGCCGCCGGCTGGTGGTCTACGATAACTTGCAGGACCTGGAGTTTGAATTTCAGTCCGGCAAAATTGCGCGCCCCGATTACGAAGCGCTGCGCACCAATTACCTGGGCGAGGCGGCGGGATTGATGGCCGCCACGCAGGAAGCCGAACTGGTGAAGCAGGATGACGCCGTGGTGGAGCGCGAAATTGCGGCGCGCCGCGTGCAGCGGCGAGTCCAGCCCAAAATCGAGTACACTTGTTCAGCCTGTGGTTACGAGAATCCGTTGCCGGTAAAATTCTGCGGTGAATGCGGGGCGCGAATTCCGGCGCCGGGGAAAAAGCCATTGTAGCGGCGGTCTCCGACCGCTGCGCGTAGGGGCACCCCTCGTGGGTGCCCTCGCGGAGGGCACCCACGAGGGGTGCCCCTACGTCCGCGCCACATTTGCTGTTCAGTTCCCATGACCGTGAAATTGCTTCCAACCAAATTGTTGATGATTCCGGCGGCTTGCCTCTTGCTGTTGGGGCAGGGCACTGCTGTGTTTGCCGCCGGGGGAAACATCTCCGGGCAAGTATTGAACGGCACCACGGGCAGCCCGGTTTCCCGCCAGACGATTCAACTCTTGATGCCGCAGGGGGGGATGCAGCAGGTGGCCACGGCGATGACGGATGCGAGCGGCCATTTCGCGCTCGCCGTAAAAGATCTTGCCACCGGTTCCTTTTACCTCCTCCAGGCAACCTATCAGGATGTGAATTATCACGCCCCGGTGAAGTTTGACGACCGTGGGCAGGCCCGGGTGGACCTCACCGTTTACGACGCCACGCGCGCGGCGCCGCCAGTGCGGGTGCAATCCGCCCGCATCATCCTGAGTGCGGAGGGCGGCAAGGTCCACGTGCAGGAGATGTTCGCGCTTCGCAATCCTTCCGACCCGCCGCGCAGCTATGTGAATCCCAACGGCACCTTTTTCTTTCACCTCGCCAAGCCCTCGAGCGATCCGGCCGCAGCGGTGGCCGGCATGATGAACATGCCGCTGCCGGAGCCCGTCAATCCCGGCAAAAGCAAGGGGGATTTCAATATTCAGTATCCCCTCAAGCCCGGCCTGACGGTCATGATGGTGACCTACGACGCCGACTACAGCGCGGGCAGGTTAGACCTCGCGGACTCCGTCGCCTACCCCATCGATGGCGTGGAGTTGCTGGTTTCGCCCCCCACACTTGCCGTGAACTCCCCGCTCTTCCAGCCTGCGGGAACCGATGCGGAGACCGGCAGCCAGAAATATACGGCCGCGAACGTGCCGCCCAGCGCCCAGCTTACCGCCAGCATCAGCGGCGAAGCGGCGGAGGGCCAGGCGGCGGCCACCCAAACGCCGTCGGAAGGGGAAGTGAAGACCCTTCCCAACTCGATTACGCGCATGGGCGGACTGGTGCTGGCCTGCTTCCTGCTGGTCCTGATGTGGGGACTGGGCGTGCGCGTGACCAAGGAATGGCCCCGCTGGAAAGCCCAGCAGAGCGCCAGCCAACTGCAAAAGGCGCTGGAAGCGGAAGTGGAAAAGTTGTTTAATTCTCTTGCTGACTTGGATGAGCTCTTCGCCGCGGGCAAAATTGCGGAGAAGCCTTATTGGAAAGAGCGTCTGGAATTGAAAGCGCGCCTGGTGGCGAAGCTGAAGAAAGCCCCGCCCGCGCTGCTCGAATCCTATGCCACCCGACACACTCCGCGCTGAAGCGGCGCTCGAACTGCGCGATGTTTCCAAACAATTCGGGGACTTTCAGGCTCTGGCGGGCGTGTGCCTGCGCGTTGAGCCGGGAGATTCCATTCTGCTCTACGGCCCGAATGGCGCGGGTAAAACCACGCTGCTGCGCGTGCTTTCGACCCTGGCCCGCCCGAGCGAAGGCAAGCTTCTGTATGACGGCGCCGACGTCCTCTCCAACCCGGCCGCGGCAAAATCTGCCATTGGATTTGTTTCCCACACCACGTTTTTATACGGTGAACTCACCGCGCGCGAAAACTTGCAATTCGCGGGGAGCCTCTTTGCCATAGCGGATCTTCCGCAGCGCATGGCGAGCGTGCTTGAGCTCTTCCATCTCCGCGAGCGCGCCCAGACGCCGGTCCGCGAGCTTTCACGCGGGTATCAGCAACGGGTTTCCCTCGCACGGGCGTTTTTGCACGACCCCCAGTTTCTCCTGCTGGATGAGCCCTTCACCGGACTCGATGCGGCTTCCACCGAATCCCTGCAAGATTTGATGCGAGGCCTGCAAGCGCAGGGCAAAGCGCTGATTTTCTCCACCCACGATTATGAACAGGGCAAGGCCATCGCCCGGAGGCTGGTGGCGCTCAAAGGTGGAAAAATGCAGTACGACGGGCCCATCGATTCCGCGCCACGGACGGGGGTTAGAAGCTAGAAGGTAGAAGCTAGGAGTTAGAAGTGAGGAGTGGTAGCCACGGTCAGTGCAGTTCTGACCGTGGGTTCTTCCCAGATTAACAAGGCGCGGTTGCCGCTGGGGTGCAAGGCATGAGTGAAAAGCCCACGGTCAGGACTGCACTGACCGTGGCTACACCGCTGTGCGTTTTCGTTCATCCCATAGGGTGCGAAAGGAAGCAGTGGACTTAATACATCAGATAGAAGATCCGATCGTACAACAGTCGGAAGGGTACTTTGAGGCGGACTCCGACCTTCACGTTACAATTCGTATAACTGTCGACTTTTTCCACTTTCTCTCGACCCACCAGGAGATGCCCTCTACTGACGAAGTGGATTACATGTGCGGCACGATTCGATCCGGAATGGATATGTTTTTTCTCCTTGCATACTCCTGTAATGCGATTGACACCGACTCTCGCACCTGGGCGTTTGATTGTGAGATGCCGGTTACTTACAAGGATTTACGCGCGAGTTTTTTGAGTCGATTCGAGCATGTAGTAAGACCCGAACTCAGTGCTCCTGATCGTCTGGCGTGTTTGCTCGCCCTTGTGCATCTTGAACTGGTATTCATAGCCCAGCATTTTCCTTCAGCCATACTTGGAAGCGGGTAGCGGATATCAGAGTTGTGCCCGAAGCGCATTACTCTGCGGCATCCCCTGGTTTTTTTTAGACACCATGCACACACTGCGCGTCATCTCGGCCATCTTCATGAAGGACCTGCGTGTCGAGTGGCGCCACCGCGAGACGCTTGCCTCCATGTGCATCTTCGGCCTGCTGGTGGTGTTCCTGTTCAACTTTGCCTTTGAGCCGGCGCGGGAGGAGTCCTTGCGACTGCTGCCGGGCCTCTTGTGGATCGCCTTCGCTTTCGCCGGGGTCTTGGGATTTAACCGTTCCTTTGCCGCCGAGCGCGAAAACGCCGGATTGGAGGGAATGCGTCTGGCGCCGGTGGACCCGGGCGCCATCTATCTGGGCAAAATGCTCGCCAACCTGTTCTTCATGGGAATTGCCGAGGTGGTCGTGGTGTTTGCCGCGAGCCTCTGGTATAACTTTTCCTTCATCCCGTCGCTGGGCTGGTTTGCGCTGATCACTTTCTTCTGCACCTTGGGCTACGTGGCGGTGGGCACTACTTTTGGGGCCGTCGCTTCCAACACGCGCATGCGCGAGGTCATGCTCCCCGTCCTCCAGTTCCCGGTGGCCGTCCCCATCTTCATCGCCGGAGTGGAGGGAACCACCGGAGCGCTGAAAGGCGATCCCGTTAGTGATTACGGGTACTGGATCAAACTGGCGGCGGGATTTAGCGTTATCTTTGTGGTGTTGTCTTATCTGTTGTTTGAGTATGTTTTAGAAGAGTAGTCCTTGGTCCTTAGTCCTTGGTCCTTTGTCCATGGTCCCTGGTCGGTCACACGATTTAACCGGGAGCACCGTCACCCCAAGACCAATGACGAAGGACGAAGGACGAAGGACAAGGGACTAAGGACGTTTGATGAATAAAATCTTTCCCCCCACTCTGCATCTCGTTATCACGCTGGCGTGGCTGATTGTGGCCGCCTATCTGATCTTCTTTTATGCGCCCGAGGAAGCCACCATGGGGGAAGTGCAGCGCATTTTCTATATCCATGTGGCGGCGGCGTGGACGGCCTTGCTGGCTTATTTCCTGATTTTTCTCGGCAGCATTGCCTACCTGTGGAACCGCCAGGAGGCTGCGGATGACTTCGCCCACGGCGCGGCGGAAGTGGGATTTGTCTTTTGCACCTGCGTTCTGGTGACCGGCCCCCTTTGGGCCAAACCCGTCTGGGGCATCTGGTGGACGTGGGACGCCCGCCTGACCCTCACCTTTGTTTTGTGGCTTTTGTTCGTGGCTTATCTGATGCTGCGCAGCTACGTGATCAATCCCGGGCGTTCGGCGGTGCTGGCGGCAGTGGTGGGTATTTTCGGCTTTGTCGATGTGCCAATCGATTACATGGCCATTCGCTGGTGGCGCACCCAGCATCCCCAGCCGGTCATCGCCGGCGGCGAGGGTTCTGGCCTGGATCCGCGCATGTGGCTGGCCCTGCTGGTAACCTGGGGCGCGTTCCTGTGTTTATTTGCATACCTGCTGCGGCAGCATTTGCGCATTGCGGAACTGCGCGGCGAGGTGGTTCATTTGCGGCGGTTGCGGGACTCATCGCAGGGGGCATAGCATGCACAATGGTTATCTGATGGCCGCATACGGATTGGTTTCCGGCATCTTCGCACTTTATGCCGGGATGATGTATCGCCGCCGGCAGCGGTTGGAAAGGGAATTGGAGGAGCTGAAGCGGGAGCTTGGCCTGCAGTAAGAGGCTCGCGCCCCTGTGCAGCAGGCTGGCACCGCGCGCGCTCCGCTGTTCTTAGCTTGTCAAGTTGTCCGGTTTTCATAGCAAGTGAACTGTCCGGTTTTGGTTTTTCTTCTCCTGCCCAATGTTAAGGGCCACCGCCGCCGCCGTCGCTGTGGGAATGTGGGAATCCGGCGTCTTTTGCCGGATTTCCAAGCGCGGAGGGAAGGGTGGAAAACTCGTCCTTGGAGTTTTCCACGCTTTCCTCGGCGCGTCATTTCCACAGCGTGGGGCGCGCGCTTTTTTTAACTTCTCCAAGACTTCTCCGGACGCCGTGTAGCGCCCCACCACGTGGGGTCCGTGGGCAATCGTGACGCGGCCGTCCAGGTGTTCACAGATGGTCACGCGGCAGCCGGCCAGCGTGCCGCGCCAGGACGTGCGCTCGATTTGCCAGGTCCGATCTGCGAGCCGTACGGTATTGTCCTGGGCTACGGCGCGCTCGTGCTGAACCGAAAAGATGAGGTCCAAGTCCTGGCCGCGCACCGGCGTGAACGCGTGTCCGCTCTGGGTGGCCTGGCACGCTGAACTTCCGGTTCATTTCCCCGATGTAATGCTCCCGCAGAAACCGGTTGGCTTCCTCCAGCCCGGTGATTTGGGCTAAGCGCAACTCCTGCGGCAAACGCCCTTGCCAGGTGCCAAACCGTCGCTCGCTGCGCCCCCGCGCCTGCGGCGAGTAAGCCGCGATCATCTGGATCCCCAACCCCTGCAGCGCCCGTCCCACCTGGCTCAGCCGTTCGCGGCTCACCGGCCCACCCGCCGCCGGCGTGTGAAAAAAGTGGCTGGCCCGATCGCTGTAGAGCGCGCAGAACCGCCCTTTCCGTTCGATCACTTCCCGTAACCCGGCCATCACCGTACGCGTCGATTCCTCCTCCACCAACTGCGCGTAGTAGGTCTCGCTGGTGGCGTCATCGATGATCTCGATCAGGTCATACCAGCGCTCGTCCTGAAACCACTGATGCCGGCTGCCGTCCAGGTGCAGCAGCATCCCCGGCAACGGACGGCGCGCACGGCGCTTCCGATGTACACCCCGCTTCCGCCCTTTCTTCACCAGCCCCGCCCCTTGCAGCGCCAGCTTCACCCACGTGTAGCTCAGCTCGATGCCGTGCTCTTCCCGCAGCTTCTCGTGAAAGTGCCGTACGTTCAGGTCCGCATACTTCTCCTGATATAACCGCAGCACTTCTTCCGCCTGCCCCAGGGGAACCCGCTTCGGGCTCGGCTTCCCCCACCGCCGGTCCAGCAGCCCGTCGTATCCGTGCTCCACGTAACGCTGCCGCCAGCGTCGCATGCTGCGGTCCGACAACCCGATAATCTCCGCCGCTTGCCACCACGTGATCTTCTTCGCCATCGCCCGCAATATCACTTCTTGTACCTTCATCGCCCGCTCCCAGGCGACCGCTGAGTATTTTGGCATCCTGCCTCCGGCCTCTTGGATGCCTCAACTCCTCGCCGCCTTCAGCGGACAGATCACGTGCTAATTGAACCGGACAGATGACATGCTAACGACACACCGCGCGCGCTCCGCTACCCGCGCGGCTTAAGTTATGGTATCTTCATGGCGTTGCCAAGAAATCGATTCAAGTCCGGACCGCAGGGCTGCCGAGGGTGGAGGATTCGATATTTCTTCCGCGTGCCAGGGGGCGGGGCGCCATCCCGGAAAGCGACTTTCGCGTCACCGGTAAGGTCCTCACTTTACTTTGAAGAAGGCACATGAAAAAGATTGGACGATACGACATCATTGCTGAACTGGGCCGGGGCGCCATGGGGATTGTTTACCGGGCGTCCGACCCCACCATCGGCCGCGAGGTTGCCCTGAAGGTTCTCTCCCTCAACGCTTCCACCGAGGAAGGAACCAACAGCCCGCAGCAGATGTTTATGCGGGAAGTCCGGGCGGCCGGCCGCCTGGCGCACCCTTCGATCGTCACGATTCATGACGCTTTCGACGACAAGGAAGACCAGACCAGTTGCATCGTGATGGAACTGGTCCCGGGCGTCACCCTGGAGAAAATCCTGGAGTCGGGCCACCCCCTGGGGATGGAGCGTATTCTCTCCATCATTCGCCAGGTTGCGGAGGGGCTTGATTACGCGCATCGGAATCAGGTGATCCACCGCGACTTGAAGCCCGCCAACATTCTGGTGACCGAGGATGGGCGCGCCAAAATCACCGATTTCGGCATCGCCAAAGTCCTGGCGCGCGAGGGTTTGGCGCGCACCGTCGGGATCATGGGAACGCCTTCCTTTATGTCACCGGAACAGGTGAAGGGAGGCGACATTGACGCCCGCACCGACATCTTCTCATTGGGCATTATCATCTTTACGATGATGGCCGGAAGGAAACCCTTCCTGGGTAATAGCGCCGCGGTGATGTTCAAGATCGTTTACGAAGAACCGCCGCCGCCAAGCACCCTCAATGCGCAGCTAACCCCTGCGCACGATTATTTGACCAAGAAGTGTTTGGCGAAAGACCGCAACCTGCGGTATTCCTCAGCGCGTGAGTTCCTGGACGATTTGGATGACCTTCAACACAGCCGACCGCTTCGCTCACAGGCGGGGGCCCCAGCACTTGTTTCCCCGGCCCCGGCGTTTACCTCGCGACGGGACCAGCCGCCCGCGGTCGAGGCTCCGATCGCCATAGCCCCACCTCCCCCGCCGCCGATGCCGCCAATCAACTCGGCGGCGCCCACGGCATTTGGCGAGTTTCCCACGCTGCGCACTGAGCCGCCTCCGCACAGTTTTGAGCCAGCGCCCAGACCCGTAACGCCCTTGCCGCCGCCGGTCGCAGGGCCGCCGAAACCTGTGACGACGCCCCCGGTTCCCCCAGCGCCGGCACACGGCCCCCTCACACCGCCGTCACCGGGCGGGACGATGGTCATGAACACCCCCGGGTTTCTTGCTGAGGAAGCGCCACCTCCGTCGCCGCCGGTGGCTACGAGACCCCCTGCGCCCGCGCCGGTGCAGCCTCCCAAGCCCGTGGCGCCGCCCCCCATCGCGCCACCGCCGCGTGCGGCCGCACCCGTGCCGCCACGCCCTCCGCTCACGCCTCCCGACCCGAGGGGGACCATGGTTATGCAGAGCCCGGCCCTGATCAGCCGGGTACCGCAACCTCCGCCGCCCCGCGTGGGGGCCACGCCTCCGGGTGGACCGCCCGCCGCGGCGCAGCCACCCAAGCCGTTCGCGCCGCCGTCGGCCGCACCGGTGCCGGCACGCCCCCCGCTTACGCCTCCGGATCCGAGCGGCACAATGGTCATGCAGAACCGGGGCGTCGTAGCAGGTCCGTCGGCACCTCCGCCTCGTGTGGTTGCCGGACCGCCCGTGCCCGTACAGCCGCCCAAGCCCGTCGCGTCACCCCCGGGCACGCCGCCTGCGAAGTGGCAGCCCCCGACAGGACGTCCGCCTTCGGCGCCTCCGCCCGGCCCTATCGCGGCGCCGCCCGCGGTTCCGCCCGGGCCATCCAAGGCGCCCGCGGCTTCCTCACCTGCCGCCTTTGGGGCAACGATGATTGGCAGGGCGATTCCTACGCCCCCGCCGCCCCACGCGACGCCAGCACCACCTGCTCAGCCTCCGGCGCAGGGCATTCCTGCCGGGCCGCCTCCCGCTGCCGGACCACGAACAGGTACACCCGCAGCGCCCCTTCACCCCGCCGCGGCGAGCGCCGTTCCGCCGCCGGAACCTGGCGCCCAACCGGCGCCCGCGCCCAAGTCAAATCTCATTCCAATCCTGGTGGGCGGTGTGGTCGTTGTTCTCCTTGCCGCAGCAGGGTTGGTTTTCTGGGGGATTCACCGGGCAAGAATGGCATCGCCTCCGCCCCCCCCGGTCGCCGTACAAACGCCGCAGCTACCCCCGCCGCCTCCCACGGTTGCGACTTCAACGGAAGCTCCGCCTCCGCCGGTTGCTCCTGTGGTAGAGGAGCCGAAGCCGCCGGAGAACGCAGTTCCCGGGACCGTAAGGAAACCCATCGTCCATAAGCCAAAGCCGGCAGCCGCACCCGCGCCGGTTCTGACTGAGCCGACATCCCCGCCGGTTCAACCGCAACCCGTCGCTCCGGCTCCCAACCCGACTCCTCCTCCGCCCACCCCCGAGGAAATAGCCAAGGCCGAGGCCGCGCGGCTCGCTAAAGTCCCCCGGATCGTTCAGGTGGCCTGCAACTACGGCATGAAGGAGGCGACATTCGTTTTTTCCGCCGGCGGCAAGACCCTCTTTGAAGAAACCTTGAAGGGGAACAAGGTAAAGCATGGATTCCTGGGGATCAAAGGTTCCTATCAGGGAAACTTTTCGCACACCATCACCGTTCCAGCCGGCATTTCGAATGTTACTGTCCACGTTCTGGCCCGGGATGGGGCGACGGACCTGACTAAAGATATCAAGATGCCGCCGGTGGGCGGCTTCATTCCCACCCTCGCCGTGGATGTCGATAGCGAGCACTTGTCAATTAATTGGAAAGGTTCCTCCACCGCAACAAAGTGATGGTTCCAATGCGTCGTTTACATTGCCGCCGGACCCTTGTAGAATGCGCCTTCCCGCATGGGGGGTGAAAACCCCGAATTCGCGGCAAACCCCGGGAGACGGAGTTTTGCGGTTTCCGGCCCAGGGGAGGGGAACTTGGGTGACGAAGTGATACCGGCCTGGACGGGACGCCCTGGGGACCGAAGGGGTGGAAGAGCCACGCCGGGCAATGCCATGACAGGAGGCAGGAGATGGCTCTGAATATTATTGAGAAGGAAGTGGACGGCGTCACGGTTTTGGCGCTGGCCGGGCGCGTGACCCTGGGTGAGGGGAGCAACCTGCTCCGCACCAAAATGAAGGATGTCCTGAGCCAGGGGAAAACCCGCCTGGTCCTCGATCTCGCCGAGGTGGGTTATATCGACAGCGCGGGATTGGGAACGCTGGTGGCGGGGTATACCTCCGCGCAGAACCAGGGCGCCACTTTGAAGCTGGCCAATCTCACCAAACGCTTTGATGAGCAGCTTCATATCACTAAATTAGTAACTGTGTTTGACGTGTACAATACCGTCCAGGACGCCATCAAGTCCTTCGAATCAGCCTAGTGACCGCGCCAGCGCGCCGACCATCATCCTGATTCCCAACCCGCATTGCAGAACAGATGCTTCCCGGGGGCGTTGCCGGCGGCGGCCGGCGCGGCGCTCCCCGCGGCGGCTTGCGAACCAAAAGCGCCGGCATTCACAGGAGGAAATATGGAACATGCACTTGGCTGGGGCCTTTTGCTGGTGGTATTGGGTGGCATGTTGAACGGCAGTTTCGGCGCCCCCATGAAGCGCCTTTCCGCCTGGAAGTGGGAGAACATCTGGCTGATCTATGCTTTTACGGGCTTGCTGATTCTCCCCTGGGCCGTGGCCCTGGTCACGATTCCCCATCTGGGCGGGGTGTTTCAGCAATCTTCCGGCGCGGTGCTGGCCAAGGTCGCGTTGTTTGGCTTCGCGTGGGGCATTGGCGGGCTTTTGTTCGGCCAGGGCCTGGCGCGCGTGGGCCTGGCGCTGGGATTCGCGCTGATCCTCGGCATCACCTCCTCCTTCGGAGCCCTCCTGCCGCTGGTGGTTCTTCATCACGACCAGCTTTGGATGCGGCCTGGCCTGGCGCTGATGGCGGGCACGGTGGTGATGACCGTGGGGCTGGTCCTGCTGGCGGTGGCGGGGATGCGGCGCGAACGCGAACGGGCGGACGCTGCGGAACGCTCGGGCTTCGGGGTCGGGCTCATCATCTGTATTTTCTCCGGCATCTTCTCCGCCATGCTCAACTTCGCATTCGTCTTCGGCGAGGAGATGCGCCAACTCGCGCTGCACGCCGGGGCTTCCACCCCCATGTCCGGCAACGCCATTTGGGCCCTGGGTGTCACCTGCGGCTTCCTCCCCAATGCGGCTTATTGCATCTACCTCTTGAGCAGGAACCACACCTGGAGCGGTTACCGGCAAAAAACCACCGGCGCCCCCTATATGCTCGGCGCCGCCTTGATGGGAGTGCTCTGGTTCAGCGGAATCATGACTTACGGGGTGGGCGCGGATGTGATGGGCGCGCTAGGGGGAATCGTCGGCTGGCCCATGTTCATTTCCACGGCGATCATCGCCGGCAACTTCTGGGGATTTCTGAGCGGCGAATGGAAAGGCGCCAGCCGCACCGCCCTGACTTACTGCCTTACGGGCATCGGCATCCTCTTCGTGGCCATCGGCGTGATCAGTATGGGGAACGCGTCGTGAGCGCGCCCGGGGAGTTGTCAGTCGTCAGTTATCAGTTTTCAGCAAGAACCACTCCCAGGCGGGGAGTATTACTGACGACTGAAGACTGATGACTGATAACTTTTGAGAAACTGGCGTTAGGATGAAATCCCGGTGGTGAGTGCAGCCGAGTGCTCTTGTTGGCGAATCCATTGCATGACGTTCGCGGGCGGCCGCTGGCGGCGGAGTTCGCCCGCCATGAATTTCATGTAGGGATCGACGTGTTGGAAGAAGAGTTTATAGCCCGCGCAGAGGTAATTCAAGCCGGGCTCGCCTTCGGGGGTGGAGATGAAGCGATGCTTGGGGCACTCGCCATTGCAGGCGAAGCGCACGTCGCACTCCCGGCAGTAGCGCGGCAGTGAGTCGCGTTTGTCCAGTCCAAAGTTGCGCTGCTGGGGGGAATTCACCAGCGCCCGGAGCGGCTGCTCCAGGATGTTGCCCAACTTGTTCTCCGGGTAAACGTAATGGTCGCAGGAATAGAGGTCGCCGTTGTGTTCGAGCGCCATGGCGCCGCCGCAAGTGGAACGGAAAACGCACAAGCTCGGCTCCATGCCCATCCAGCTTTCCAGTGCGACGTCAAACGACTGGACAAAGTAATTCCCCACGTCCTTGCGCACCCACTCGTCGAAAATCGTGATTAGGAAGACGCCATACTGCCGCGGCTCCACCGACCACTCCGAGACCTCAGCCGCGTGCGGGTCGCGCGGGCCGATCAGCACCAGGCCATCAGGGTTTGCCGCTCGGGCCACTCTCTCCACAATGGGAATGAACTGCATGAAGCGGGCGCCGATGCCCTTCAGGAATCGATACACCCGCAAGGGGTGCTGGGAATTCTGGCGGTTCACCACGGTCAGGGCGTTGAATTCCACCTGGTGCTTTTTCAGGAATCGCAGGCCGCGCATGACGCGGTCGAAGGTGGGCGCGCCGCCTTTGTCCACGCGATAGAAGTCGTGGAGTTCGGCAGGGCCATCGATGGAAATGCCAATCAGGAAATGATACTCGGCCAGGAACTCGCCCCAGCGGTCGTCCAGCAGCACGCCGTTGGTCTGAAAAGCGTTTTCGATCTTTTTCCCGTTGGCGCATTTGTTCTGAATGGCGATGACTTTGCGGAAGAAGTCCACGCCCAACAGGGTGGGCTCGCCGCCCTGCCAGGCAAAGGATATGACCGGCGCATCCTGGGCAGTAATGAACTGCGAGATGTACGACTCCAGGACGGGGTCCGGCATGGCCCAATCCTGCTTTTTGCCGTAGAGGTTCTCCTTTTCGAGATAAAAGCAGTAGCGGCAGTCGAGGTTACAGATCGGGCCAACGGGCTTGGCCATAACGTGAAAGGCCGTGAGGGCCTTGAACGAGTTTTGGTTGCGCTTTTTCACCCGTCTGAATTATGAGGTCAGACGGGGACCCGCTTCAAGCCCCAAAAGTCCAAGGCCATGGAGAACTTTCAATTGCTTGTCAGGGAATTGCGTGTCAGGGATGCGCGTCTCGGCATCAAGGACAGGATCGCATACCTCGGACCTTACCGACACTTGAGGGTTTGAATCGGGGCATGCCGATTTATTGCGGACAACAGCAGCCAACTCATCCCAGATGCGTTACAGGCATGATCCGGCACGGACATCAATTTGTCGGGCTTTGACCTGACCCGATCTAACCGGACTACTACGGATTTCATTCCATTTCATAAGGCATACAATCGAGATGCTCGTAACCTTACGGAGAGCATTTTCCCCGCAGGGTGGAAGCCCACGAAGTCAAAAGAAGGGCTATGCTCCACTGCGATGCACTTATTTGGTAACAGGATGAAGTCTCGTGGGCAGGGCAGGGATACTTACGAATTCTAACGGCGGGAGTGATTGCCCTTCTGGTCGAGGCGCCAAGATTTCCGGCTAGTTCCGAGGGAGGTTGTACATGACCATTAATGTTCTTGTGGCCGATGATCATCAACTTGTCCGGCAAGGGCTCAAGGCGCTGTTGGAGCGGGAAGGGTTCAAAGTGGTGGGGGAAGCTTCGAACGGCCAGGAGGCGCTTAGAATGGCTGAGACGCTGCACCCCGAAGTGGCTGTTTTGGACCTCGCCATGCCGATCTTGAATGGCATCGACACGGCGCGGGAAATCCAACGTGTTTCTGGTAAGACCAAAACGATACTTCTCAGCATGCACACCGAGAGCCGCTACATTCTTGAAAGTCTACGAGCCGGGGCCAAAGGTTTCGTCATGAAAACGCACGCCGCGGACGATCTGATTCGGGCCATTCGGGAAGCAGCACGCGGGGGAACTTATCTGAGTCCAGAGGTCTCCGATGCGGTCGTTCAGGCTTACCAAAACAAAGCCGAAGTTCCTCCGGATCCCCTGAGCCCCAGAGAACGACAAGTTCTGCAATTGATTGCGGAAGGTAAAACCACCAAGGAGGTTGCTAGCTCCTTGGACATAAGTGTGAAAACAGCGGAAACCTACCGCACCCGGATTATGGAGAAACTGGATATCCACGAAACCGCGAGTTTGGTGCGCTACGCGGTTCGCAGGGGCATCGTCCAACCCTAGAGCAGGTTGCTTAGCGCCTCGTCCCCCACCTGCCCCGCCTTTTCTCGACTCCCCTGTTCCCAGATTCGACCACCGTCGGGAATTCCCCCACATCTTCACGCCGGTCTTTTTGCATTTGCCAATCGGGCACTCACTGGATTGTCGGAACAATTCACCTCAAATACCTTGAGTGTGCAAGATGATTCTCGACGCGAGAGGATTCGTCCTCCCCACAAGCCCCCTGGGAACTGCGGGGCATAGACAAGTGAGGAACCAGTGCGAGTTCTTATTGCCGACGACGATCCCGGTTTCCGCATCTTTATGAGAGGCGTCCTGAGAAACCAGGCCGATTTGAGCGTTGTGGGGGAAGCGATTGATGGTGAAGAAGCTGTGCGCAAGGCCAATGAATTGAAGCCTGCTCTGGTTTTTATGGACATCGATCTGCCTCGCACAGACGGTCTGGAAGCCACCCGGCAGATTAAAGGCTTTCTTCCCGGAACCGTGGTGATTGTGTTTTCGCCTTTGGATGGCATGGTCTACCGTGACGCCGCGGCGCGTAGTGGGGCCAACGGGTTTCTTGTGAAGGTGACCCCAATTTCCCAAATCCTCTTGACGGCCCGGCAATTGTTGCATGGCGAGCCCATAGGGAGCAGACCCGTGGTGAAGGAACAAGTTCAATGAGCATCTCCCTAGCGATGGAAAGCCCTCGATTCCACCCCTCTCCCCAATGGGTACTTAGTCGTTCAAATAAGCGTACTTGCGATCAGTTTGATATTTGCAGTTTTACTTTGACCTCCATGACCTGCTCGGACCGCGGGGTTCGGAACTAACCAAATGGGGTTTTTGAGTCAAGTGTGTTCTCCCATTTCCTAACTTGCTTTCACAGAGGCAATAGAAACTCTAAAGTGACGGGGGGAAACAATGATTCGGGTTGGCGTCATCGGGTATGGTTACTGGGGTCCCAATATCGTCAGAAATCTGAGCAGGCTCGATTCGGCCCAAATCGTGGCCATCTGCGACCAATCTCCGGCGGCTCAAAGACGGGCAAAGCGTGCTCATCCGAGCGTGCCCGTCACCTCCGACCCATCTGAAATCCTGCATTCTACAGACATCGATGCGGTGGCCATCGTCACCCCTGTCTGGACACATTTCGAGCTTGCCAAAGCTGCGCTGGATAACGGCAAACACGTTTTCGTTGAAAAGCCCTTCACTTCGAAATCGGCGCAGGCGGAGGTGCTGATTGAATTGGCCGAGAAGCGTGGGCTTAAGATTATGGTAGACCACACGTTTCTGTTTACGGCAGCGGTACAGAAGATCCGCCAGCTCGTCGATCAAGGTGAGCTGGGTGATCTTTACTACTATGACTCCACAAGGGTCAACCTCGGCCTTTTCCAACACGACATTGACGTGATCTGGGATCTGGCCCCGCATGATTTGTCCATCATGGATTATCTCATTCAAAGGGAACCCGAGGCGGTCGTCGCCACCGGCCAGGCACACTTGAACGGCCATGCCGATGTGGCATTTATCACCGTCTATTTCCCTGAAAACACCATTGCGCACATCAATGTGAACTGGCTATCTCCGGTGAAGGTCCGCACCACCCTGATTGGGGGAGAAAAGAAGATGCTGGTGTGGAATGACCTGGAAGCCGACGAAAAAGTTAAGGTCTACGACAAGGGTGTGCAGATTGCCGGCGGAGAGAGTGTTTACGACCTGCTGGTCAGTTACCGTTCGGGAGACATGTGCGCGCCCAGGATCGAGCAGACCGAAGCCCTGGAGTCGGAGCTCGGGTACTTCTTAGACTGCATCGAGACCAACCAGACGCCCTTTAACGACGGCGAAGCCGGGTTGCGGGTGATCAATATGTTGGAAGCGGCGACCGCATCGCTGGAGTTGAAGGGGGAGTGCGTTTACGTATGAACAACCGCCGCCTCTTCCACCGGGAGGCGCCTACGCCCATTACTACCCTGCCGCTTCCCCCGGCCAAAGGAATGAAACGCGCGGGAAAGGCGTGCGGACCCCTGACCAGACGACAGGCGTGATGAAGCTCTTCAGTTGGGGAAGGCCGGCACGGGATGGTGCAACACGAATGTCGATCTGTTGTTAGCCGCTAGACAAATCCAGCGGCCTCACTTCGCTTCCCCTTTGACTTCGACCGCCGCCACATTCACAGTGTTCTTGTCTTTCATTGTCCCGGTCACCTTTGCCTTAACCTTTTTTCCAGGCTGGACATCTGCCTCCTTGAGGGCTTGCCTTACCTTCGCGTTACCATCCGGGTCGAATTGCATCACCTGGCCGTCCGGGGTTGCCAGCCCTAATGCTTGTGTTAAGGGGGAGGCAACGCAGGCTTTTGCGGCGTTCTCCACCCTGTCCACCTGGTCGAGCTGCGCGCGTTGGTCGGCGTTCAGGTCAGGGGTCGAAATCTGTGTTGGGAGACCGGGTTCCGGGATGTGTTGGGCTGGTCCCATGCCACCTTGCCCGGCGACACCCGGCGTCGGACCTGCCTGTGGCGAACCTGGATCCCCACCCGCAAGATGGGGCACCTCGAGTGTAGGCTCGGCTTCCGTGGAAGCCTGGGCTTCGGCGCCAAGCGTCCTGGCCATGCAACCAGCGTCCACCAGGCTGCCGCTCCAATGTTTTTCTTTCCCCGCTTTCCTGGCACTCTTTGTGGAAGTTTCAGGCAGACTCTGAGGATCGGGTTTCTGCTGCGCCCAACCAGGACTGCACAGAAGGACGCAAGCCAGCAGGAGGGTTACGGTCAATCCTTCGAGTTTCATAGGAGTCAATCCTCCTTCCTCTGAATTTCCCAGGTATGACTTCGCAAGAGGTGTGCCAAATCATGGCATTCACGGCACAATGCCAAGTTGTTTTTTATCTGTGCGTTAGTGGCTTATGTGGGGCATTAAAAATCTTGGCTGGAAGGGATTACTCATGGGCAGGTAGATTCTATATGCTGAGAGAAACATGACATTCAGTCCCCCAGTTGCGGGCAAAAGGTCCTATGTACCGGAGGAGTACTTGGCAAATCACTGCCAACCACTGCGAGGTCATCTTAACTCCGGGCATTTTAGGGTCACAGGTGGGAAATCCCCTGGTCTTCCTCCTTTTTCTCCTCCGAGAACCGGCGTTCCAGGAGGCGTCGTGCCAGATCTCGGCCACCGAGGCCGAATGCCACTGCGAGGCCAAACATAATAGCGCCAAAAAAACTTGAAAAGGCAATCAGCACGACCCCTCGTCCAAGTCCGATCCTCTCCAGGGCCATCGTCACCGTGAGGGCGATGATGATGAAACGGACCAGGGCGCTGATCAAACGCGGCGACGGAGAGTTGGCATTAACGGCGGCGAGCAGGGTGGCGCGGGAGACGAAATTCGCAATCAATACCCCCGCGAAAAGAATGATCACCGCGACAATGATCTGGGGAAGGACCCGAGACAATCCGGAAATCTCCTGCTGCAAGGCGGGAATCTGAAGCGCATCGAGCCCGAAAAGAATGAAGGTTACCCACAGGGCCCAAAAAGCCAGGCGGGCGAGCATTTCGCTGGGAGTGGGCAAGGCCGCCTTGGTAAGGGCTTGGGTGAAGCCGGCGCTTACAAACAACGAGTTGAATCTGGCCCAGCCTAAGATTCGACGCAAGATGGCCTTGGCCAGCCAGGCAACCACCCAACCGACCACAATGATGATGATCATCGCCAGCAGCCGGGGCAGAAATTGCGTGACCATCTGCGAGAAGGTGTGCAGTGTCTGAATCAGAGTCCTGGGAATGTAATCTCCCATAAATCACCTCACGGCTGGGGGTTCCAGCGTTCCGCCAGATAGGGCTTCAAACTTTCGAACTTACTACGGAGCCTCTTGATCCTTTCCCGGGCTTCCGGGGCGCTTGACCTGTTATTTTCCGAAAGGAAAGCGTTGATTCGGCCGAGGTACAGGGGAGTCAGGGCTTGCAGCAAATGATCGCGATTGATCACCGAGTGGTGAAAGGCGCCTGCAAATTCATAGACGGTCTTGACCCAGAGGTCGTCAGGAAACCAGGAAGACTCGGCGTTGAGTTTCGCAATCTCGCGAATTTGCTGCAAGGTCGGAGGAGTAAGGGCCGATTCCAGGATCGAGGCGAGTTCGGCCACTCCTTTTAAAAACGTGTTGAGCATCCGCTTGCGGTTAACGCGGATGGAGGGAAGGTCGAGTTCATACTGGAAGCCAAATGCCGGAACGGTCTGAATGCCCTGATGAGCCAACCAGTAGGACTGATGCGCCTCGAGGCAGCTAAACAGGGCCCCAACGACTTGTTGGATGGTAACGGCAAGGTCCGGGCTTGCCGGATCTGCCGCATGGACCCTGGGCCCGAGAAAGGCCTGCCCGGCACGGTACCCTCCCACCAGAGCCGTGGTCACCATCCAGATCTCAGGGGCGAATCGCATAAGGTCCAACTGCCAGGCATCCTGGCTTAAATAGTGGGAAGCCAGCCGGCCCGAGAAGGCCAAATCCCCGCCCAGGGGCTCCTCGATTTCGCAGCCGTAGGCCGCCGCCACGAGGGGAGATAGGACGTGACTGATCAACAAGCCATCGAATTTGTGCCGCTGGTAAATGGGGGAGAGAAAGTCGAATCCCTCGCGGTAAATCGGCCGGGCCAGTGCTTCGATCCACTCGGGCGTCAAGCTTTCCAAATCCGGCGAAACAATGGCGCATACCTTGGCGCGCAACAACTCGGCAGTCGCCAGGATCAGATGCAGCGCTTCCCCTTTTCCCTTCATCGCGCTGTACGATGTGGTGAGCGTCTGGATGGTGCGGAGCGGACTGGGCGCCAGAAAGACCCGGAAATCGGGGGTGGCCGCGCTCCTGACAATTTCCGGCGTATCGTCCTCGGAGCCTCCATCCACATTGACCAGAGCCGCCCTGTCCCTGGGGAAGTATTTGACGAAACCCACGCGGATGGCGCTGATAACACGCGCGATGGTGGCGTGATTATTCAAGGTGGGGACGCCCACAAGGATGTCCACTTCCCCCGCCGCCGTGACCTGGCGCAGGAAATCATCCGAAAGTAGAGATTCGTCAGCCATTCAGCAATCACCAATCACAAATCACCAATCACAAATCCCTCAGAGCCTCCTGAGCCTGAACCAAAAAAATTGGTAAGGCCCCAAGGTTAAAAGATAGGGAGGATCTCCCACCCGGGGAAAAGGATTGCCGCCAAACATCTCGATGGGGATGGCCCCCTTGAACCGGCTAAGATAGAATTCCGCAGCCTGTGCAGAATTCGACAAGTTATTGATAATGAGGATCGTATCTTTCCCGAACTCGCGAGCATAAGCCAGAACCCGGTGATTGGGCGAACCCAGAAATTCCAATGTTCCCCGCCCGAAAGCCTGAGAGGTCTTCCGGACGCGAAGCATCTGTTTCATCCATGACAGGAGAGAGTGCGGGGACCTTCGCTGGGCGTCCACGTTGACCGTTTGATACCCGTAGAGCGGATTGGAGAGCAGAGGGGAATAGAGTTGCTCTGGATCGGCAGCGGAAAACCCCGAATTCCAGCCGCTGTTCCATTGCATGGGCGTGCGGACACCGTTACGATCTCCCAGGTAAATATTGTCGCCCATCCCGATTTCATCTCCGTAATAGATAATGGGCGTTCCCGGCAGCGACATCAGCATGCTGTTCATCAGTTCGATACGCCGGCGGTCGTTCTCGAGCAAAGGCGCCAAACGCCGCCGGATCCCCAGGTTGAGACGGGCGCTCTTGTCCTTGGCGTATTCGTCGTACAAATAATCCCGCTCGTCGTCGGTCACCATTTCCAGCGTCAGCTCATCGTGGTTGCGCAGAAATAAGCCCCACTGGCATGACTCGGGAATGGCCGGGGTGCTCTGCATGATGTCCGTAATGGGCTTGTGGTCTTCCAGCCGGATGGCCATGAACATACGCGGCATGAGGGGGAAATGAAAAGCCATGTGGCACTCGTCGCCATTCCCAAAATACGCAATCGCATCCTGGGGCCACTGATTCGCTTCGGCCAGGAGAAATCGGTTGGGGTAATTCTGGGCGAGCCTGCTTCGAAGGTCCTTGAGAACCAGATGAGTCTCCGGCAAATTTTCGCAGTTGGTGCCCTCCCGCTCGACCAGATAGGGTACGGCGTCCAACCTGAACCCGTCGACGCCCCGATCCAGCCAGAATCTCATGACGTTCCACATCTCTTCCCGGACGGCGGGGTGGTCATAATTCAGATCCGGCTGATGGCTGAAGAAGCGGTGCCAGTAATACGACTTGGAAACCGGATCCCAAGCCCAGTTGGAGAGTTCGGTATCTCTAAAAATAATACGGGCTTGCCGGTAAAGATCGGGAGTGTCACTCCACACGTACCAATCACGGCGGGCGTTGCTCTTGGATTGCCTTGCCTCCTGAAACCACGGATGCTGGTCAGAAGTGTGATTCATGACCAGCTCAGTAAGAATTCTCATTCCCCGCCGATGTGCCTGGTCCAACAACAATTGGAAGTCCTCCATGGTGCCGAAGGAAGGGTGAATGTTCGTGTAGTCGGATGTATCGTATCCATCGTCCTTAAGCGGCGACGGATAAAAGGGAAGGAGCCAAAGGGTGTTGACGCCCAAGTCTTCCAAATAATCCAGCTTTTGAGCGAGCCCGCGGAAGTCTCCCGTCCCGTCGCCGTCACTGTCGCAAAAAGCGCGGACGTGCACTTCATAGAACACCGCATCTTTGTACCAAAGCGGATCGTCCGACGGCTTATAGGAGCTTGTTTCGGGAATCTTCATGTTCACCCGGCTGCCAGCAGGGCGACAGGGAACCGATTAAATACGTCGGCCAACGGCAAAGACCTTTCCAACTTCCCAGCGCTAGTCCGCAGTTTTTCCCCTGTCAGGACATTGACCCAGTTCGACGGCGCTCTTGCCGGTAGAGGCAGTGCGCCTGCTGCCCAGACGCGTTCTCCCGTGGGGGGCAGTCCGGCGGGAACCAGATTTGAGACCAGCCTCGGAACCGCTGTAACCGCCCAAGCGCCATTTGTGTGCCTCATAAACGCGAAGACTTTTTCCTTGTTGGGTCCCGTCGCCAGCAGCGGTTGATAGGCGCCTTCCAGGAACAGTAAGTCGTGATCCCGGCGAAAGTTGAGGCCTCGGGAGGTCACAAAGAGTTTGATGCGCCCGTCCTGCCAACGGTCAAGCAAGTCCTGAGCAAGGCCCAATCGGCCGCGTTGATCTTCCAACCGTTGCAGCTCGGCCAGCAGGGTCGCCCGTTTTTCAAAGTCGACCGGGCCCCGGTTATCAGGATCGACCAAACGGAAGTCCCAAAGCTCAGATCCTTGGTAAAAATCCGGGACTCCCGGAATCGTGATCTTAAGCAATAACTGGGAGAGAGAGTTGAGCGCGCCCCAATAGGCAATCTCCCGATGAAGGCGGAGGATGTCAGGCAGAAACGGGTTGTCCTCCGATTCCTTAGTGATGGATTTAACAAAGTGGATGAGCGCCTGTTCATGACGGACGTTGGGGTAAGTCCATTTTGTGTGGACCATCGCCTCGCGCGCCGCCTTCACCATGTAATCTTGGAGGCGTTTTCGGAAGCCGGGCACTTGGTCCTCCTCCAACGGCCAGGCTCCCAGCATGGTTTGGTACAGGAGGGTTTCCTCGTTAGGATCGGGAACTGTCTGCCCGTTGACCAGTCTCTTCTTTGGCCTGTTCCACCGGGACCATCGCTGGAGCTTCTTGTCCCACGCGCCGGGAGCTTCGGAAAGTACGTTTATGCGTGCCCGCACATCCTCAGCACGCTTGGTGTCATGGGTGGAGGTGGCATTAAGGGTATGGCCGTGGCGCTGCCGGTTGCGGCAAAACTCGTGGAATGCCGCGAGCCCCACTTCGCAGGAATCGGGAGAGCCGCCCACCTCATTGAGCGAAATCAGGGGATTGTACACATAGAGGGCAGAGTCCTCCAAGCCTTTGGCCATGATCGGACCGGTGAATTGCTGCCATCGCATGATAAAGGCCAGCCGGGCCTCCCGCTGCTCGGGCAGCACGTGCCCTTTCTCCCGCAACAAGAGCACATCGCCGACAAAATCGAAGCAATTCGAGTCAAGACGGGGATTCCGCCGTCGAGCCGCTTCGAGGGCCTTCTCGATGTATCGGCGCTCGTCAGCGGTTAAGGAGAAACTCCGGGAATAAGTTCGGTAAACCGGAAGGCAAGCGGTGGTCTCCGCAAGGGCGCTTGCCAGGTCCTCGCGCGGCAGGTCGCGGGCATACCGGTCCTGTTCGGCCAGGAGTTCAAGGTAATGAGCCAGGGAACGCATCTCCACGGCAAGGAGGCTTTCCATCACCTCCTTCTTTTTTTCATACACCAGATCCCTATACGCGACCTTGGAGCCAATAAACGATTCGTAGATTTGGCGAAGTTTCTTACACCCGTCGCTGTCGAGCGAGAGCCTATTGAGAGCATTGAGGGAGGCATAGCCTGTCGCCCCGCAAATTGGCCATTCGCCGGGCAGTTTTTCGCCATGGGCGAGAATTTTTTCCACGAGCACATAAAACGGCGGATGAGCGCCGTTTCCAGGACTGCCTCCCACGCGCTCTTGGAGTCTTCGCAGATAAGCGTGAGGGTCGCGGAGGCCATCCACGTGGTCGATTCTCAAGCCCGTCACCAATCCTCTCTCGATAAGCCGCAGGATTACAGCGTGGGTGGCTTCGAACACCAGGGGGTCTTCAACGCGGACTCCCACGAGATTGTTGATGGTAAAAAAGCGGCGGTAATTGATTTCATCACTGGCGGAGAGCCAATACGAAAGGACGTAGGCCTGTTCGGCCAGTAAGCGGTCAAGCAGTAAGAAGCTGGCGGGGTTCCTCCTCCGGCCATTAAAGATGCGGACATTCTTATCGACGAAGGCCCGCACTTCGGGCGAGCCTTGATACAGCCTCCCGAGCCTTTCTTTGAGAGCCTCTCTCTGCATGCGTCTCTCCCCCGCCATTTCACTGGGAAGGGCGATGCGCCCGGGAAGGTTTTTGGCGGCGGCCAGTATGCCTCCCATTTCCCGAAACGCCGGTTGGTCGCGGCCCAGTTCGTCCTGCAATTCGTTCAGCCGATACTGCAAAATCAGAAGATAGGTTCGGGGCGCGACGGGAAGCTTGGCATCGAAATACTTGATGAAAAAGCCCCCCTGGTCAAAAACCAGTTTGAGTTCCTGGTTCTCTAACGCTTGGGCGTAAGGCCGTGTGAGGATGGGCAGAAGAACCTTGCTTTGCAGCATCATCCGAGGAGGGTGCCAATCGATATCAAAAAATGACGCATAGGCAGAACTGGGACCGTCTTCCAGCACATCCATCCACCAGGGGTTCTCGCTCCCGGCGGCCATGTGGTTAGGGACGATATCCAGGAGTAGTCCCATGCGATGTTCCTGAAGCTTCGCCGTCAAGGCCTCAAGCTCCTGCTCGCCCCCAATTTCAGTATTGAGGTGTGAGGGATCAGTGACGTCGTAACCGTGGGCACTTCCCAGCCGCGCTTGCAACAAGGGTGAAGCATAGATATCGGTCACGCCAAGCTTGTGCAGGTAATCCACCAGCCTCTGCGCGTGCTCGAAGCGAAACTGCGCGTTGAACTGGAGTCGGTACGTCGCCAAAGGAATCCGCAGTGTGGCCATCGGCTTCTACGAAATATGCAGAGAGTGACAACAGCTCCCTTCCTTGCAGTCCGCGCCCCTCGGCAGGTTCACATAAAAGATGGATGTCCAAACCGCCCCACAAGGCAATTTATTTTTTGTACTCCCCGGAGACCCTTCCACAGGCCTTGCGTGGGGGGCCGGATTTATATTTCAGAATCCAGGAATGCCCCTTGATGCCCAAAACTAGGAACCATGATTGGCCGCATCGTCCCCTAAGGTTGTCCGTTCCGTTGCGGGAAACGATTTCCCTTGGAGATTTAGCAAAAACCCTTCCAAAGGTGATGGAAGCTGGGCTGCATGAGGCTAACCTATTATCCGTAAAGGGAATTCGGCCCCGGCCTAAACCTACAGAGGAGGAATAGAGCACCAGTACTTTGCTGTACTAAGGTTGCCTCGAGCGTGTAATACCTACACTGGCTTCACTCCTGCAGATGGGCAACAATAGGAGCGATAACCCCATCTACGCATACGATGCTAAAAGGGTTATGAGGAACATGCCGGACGATGACCCATTTGGAATCGGCGATGCTCTCAACTTTAGGGAAGTGTCGAAGGAGTTAGGGTATGAGATTCCAGCGCCGCAGCGGCATTCTGCTCCATCCAACTTCCTTGCCCGGATTTTTCGGCATTGGCGAACTCGGCCCGGAAGCCTATCGCTTTGCAGATTTCTTAGCTGACGCCAAACTGGGCATCTGGCAGGTGCTCCCTTTGGGCCCCACGGGATACGGGGACTCCCCTTATCAGTGTTTCTCGGCGTTCGCCGGGAATCCGCTGCTGGTAAGCCTCGAGAGGCTGGTTGAGTTCGGTGACCTCTCGCCCGGGGAGGTGGCAGAGGATCTCCCGGCCTTTCCCGGGGGTTACGTGGATTTCGGTTGGGTGATCCAATACAAGCTTCCCCTCCTCAAGAAGGCCGCGGAAAAGTTTGCCGCTAATGCCTCTCCAGCGCGCCGGGAGGAATATGAGGATTTCTGCCGGCAAAACGCATTGTGGCTCGATAACTACGCATTGTTCATGGCCTTAAAGGATTCGCACGGCGGCCAAACAGTCTGGAACAAGTGGGATCGTGACATTGCCTCGCGCCAACCCGGCGCACTCGCCCGTTGGCAGGAACGATTGGCCGCCGAAATTGCGGTCGAAAAATATACGCAGTTCCAGTTTTTCAAACAATGGTCGGAATTGAAGGCCTATTGTCACCAGCGGGAAATTCGATTGATGGGTGACATCCCCATCTTCGTCGCCCACGACAGCGCCGACGTATGGGCGCACCCCGAATTGTTCCAGCTCGACGCGGCCGGCAACCCCTCTGTGCAGGCGGGTGTGCCTCCCGACTACTTCAGTGCCACCGGACAACTGTGGGGCAACCCGATTTACCGCTGGGGCGCCATGGCCGAGACAGGCTATTCCTGGTGGATTGAACGTTTCAGGTCAGCGCTGCGCCTTGTGGACATCATCCGGCTCGATCATTTCCGGGGATTCGAGGCCTACTGGGAAATCCCCGCCGGCGAAAAGAATGCTGTCAGGGGCGCCTGGGTAAAAGGTCCCGGCGCGGGGCTATTCGAAGCCGTTCAGAAAACGCTTGGCGACTTGCCCATCGTGGCCGAGACGCTGGGAGTGATCACCCCCGAGGTAAGGGTGCTTCGCGATCAGTTCGGGTTCCCCGGAATGGGGATTTTGCAGTTTGCGTTTGGCACCGATCCGCAAGCGCCGGAATTTAAGCCCCACCACTTTCCCCGTCACTTTGTAGTTTATACCGGCACTCATGACAACGATACCACCCTCGGCTGGTGGACCTCGGAGGGTGCGGGTGACAGCACTCGAACCGCGGCCAACATTCGTGCGGAGAGAAATTGCGCACGCAAGTATTTGGGAAGCGACGGGCGGGAAATGAATTGGGTACTCATCCGCGCCATCCTGGCCTCGGTTGCCGATACTGCGATTATTCCCCTTCAGGACGTTCTGGGTTTGGGCAGCGAAGCGCGAATGAACTTGCCAGCCAGACCCAGCGGCAACTGGCGGTGGCGATTTTCAGCAGGCCAATTGACCTGTCCCATCAGCCAGCGACTGAAAGAAATGGTGCAGACCTACGATCGGGGCCTGGAGCAACGATGAATCCGTCACTGAAAACGATACCCCGGCTTAAGTACACATCGATACGCCTTCGTTTGGTCGCGATTCAATCTGGCGCTGCAATTGGCCCAGCTCAAGAGAAGGTCTGGACCCAGCGGAAAAACGATGGGCGTCCCGTTCATGTCGGCTTCAATGAACACCCCTTCCGCCCCCACGGGTAAAGTGAAGTTCAGCGCATCGCCGAAGGTCACCGGATAGGATTCACGGCCAGTATCCCTGACCATGGGACGGTCGACCTCCGCCTCCAACAGGAAAGTGGCGGTATCGGACCAGTCCAGGACCAAAACGTTTAGGGTGCGGCCATCATGAGAAAACCTGTTTGACTCGATCCTTGTGAAAGGGCACGGCCCCGCAAGGCAAGAGACCCTGGCGTTGCGAAACTCGTTCCCTTGCCCGGCATCGAGGGATAGGGAGCCGCGGGCGGCTTTCCACCTCCCGTCAGGCGAACAAGGCTTGTCGCCCTTGCACGGCACATTGCCGGTATTCTCAGCCTGGAAAGTCTTAACCACGCTGCCGACGTTTGCCACCGCCGTCGATTTTATGGAATACCTCACGTCAACATTCGAGATCACCGATTCGGGATGATTCGGATCACTGGCCTCATGAGAAATAGGAACCATACGAGCCACATAGATTTTGTCGCCGGCGAGGGCATTTACTTCCAGGGGCTGGTATCCCGGATGTCGAAAAAGCAATGTCACGGTTTGGCCCGGCGCTATGCCCGCAGGCAAAGAAAGCCAAAAGTAGCCGGAAGAATCCGACGTGCACTCGCTGGCCGCGAAGACATTCGCGGCGCTGATCTCCACACCCGCAATGGGTATTTCTTTCCTCAGGTCGGCGTCCTCGCGGATAACCGCACCCTGCAACGACATCACCGGCGACCTCTTCCTGATATGGATCAGGTACCCTGCAACCAGAGCCCCCGCGAGGAGGGCAACCACCGCCACCCAGCCTCGAATTTTCCTTATGACCCACATCCCCTCACCTAGCCCAATATTATTTTACGATGGTTTGCCTTGTAGATGTAGAGGTTCGGCTTGCCGTACCCTCCTGGTTTAGTCAGATGGAAAAATTGAAAAAGGGTACGGTAAGCCGTACCCCTACAACCCGCGGCCTAAAATCGGTTAAAATGTCCTTTGTGGACGAGAAAAAAGATTCCCGCAAGGCCCTGTCACGAAGGGAAGTTTTAAGGTGGATCTCCGGCGCGGGGATTGGCGCGCCCATCTTGGGCTCGGGAATCCTTCCTTTCCTGGCCGCATCGAAGGGACAACCAGACATTTCATCTATTCCCCCCCCCAAAAAAACACCTCTCGACCCGGAGGATGACCTGTTCCTGGAGGAATTGGAGCGAGCCACGGTGGCCTATTTCTGGGATCAGGCGAATCCACAGACCGGGCTGGTCAAAGACCGATGCAATGCCCGCGCCGCTGACGACGGTGTGGTGGCGAGTATTGCGGCCACCGGATTCGGACTAACCGCTCTTTGCATCGGGGAGAAACGCCAGTTCATTCACTATTATGAGGCCCGACGGCGGGTCTTGGACACTTTGGTATTCTTATGGGAGAAAATGCCTCAACATCGAGGCTTCTTCTATCACTTCGCCAATAGCAAAACGGGCGAAAGGCAGTGGGACTCGGAAGTTTCATCCGTGGATACGGCCCTCCTGATTTGCGGCATCCTTACCTGCGCGCAGCACTTCGTGGATAACGGAATCCGCGATCTCGCGCGCGCCATCTTCAACCGCGTAGATTGGACCTGGCTCTCCATGGACACTCATTTGCTGCCCCTGGGATGGCTGCCGGAAAACGGCTTCCTCCCCTACCGTTGGGACTATTACAGTGAATTGATGATGATGTACCTGCTGGGCCTTGGTTCTTCCTCGCATCCTTTACCTCAGGATGCCTGGGACGCCTGGAAGCGGAGAACCTTCGATTATGAGGGTCTCCGCTACATCGGGTCGTTTGCGCCTTTGTTTGTGCATCAATACTCCCAGGCATGGTTTGATTTCCGAGGGAAGCGCGACCGCTATGCGGATTATTTTCAGAATTCGGTTATTGCCACCGAGGTCCACCGCCGTTTTTGCCTGGAGCTGGGAAAACAGTTTCCCGATTATAGCGACGATCTGTGGGGCATTACGGCGTCGGATTCGGAGGATCAGGGCTACGTGGTCTGGGGCGGTCCCCCCGAAACTGGGCCGATTGACGGAACCGTGGTTCCCAGTGCGCCGGCAGGCTCGCTGCCTTTCCTCAGCGCAGCTACATTGCGCGTCCTGCGCAACATCCGGGCCCGGTACGGAGCCGGCGCCTGGAGCAAGTACGGGTTCGTCAATGCCTTCAACCCGCTGAAAGGCTGGTATGATCAAGACGTCGTCGGGATCGACACAGGAATCACCCTGCTCATGGCGGAGAATCTGCGCACAGGCTTTGTCTGGGACACCTTCATGAAGAACCCGGAAGCCCAGCGCGGAATGGAACGCGCCGGATTTAAGCCCTACAAACCCTCAGGGACGAACATGTCCCAGCCAGGAATATCCCCGGCTGTGCCGTAATGGATTACCCTGACGGATACGGCTTTTTGGGAATCGGCCCCTCCCCCCAATTCCCATCCTCCCGGCATTTCATCGAAAAAGAAGGCGTAAGAAATTGACCCGAGCGGGAACGATTTTCCTCTAGCCGGTCATCCAAGTTTGCGGCCCAAAAGTTTGAAATCTCAGCAGAAGGGAGGCCGCGGCTCTCGAAACATCCGAAACACGCTCGGGGTCAGCTCGAGCACGGGAGAAACTCAATTATGACCAGCCTTCGTGTGGGCAAATATCTCGTTCTCGCGGCGTGCGCGCTGCTGGTGGTGGGCGCGCCCCCCGGCAAATTGCCCGGGCAAGCCCCCCCTGCGTCGCCACCAGAGACCATCACCATCGACACCCAGTCTCCCTCCTGCCCTTTTCCCCACTACTGGGAACGCATGTTCGGGTCCGGCCGCGCCATCCTCGCCTTGCGGGAGAGCTATCGCCGCGACCTTCGCGAAGTAAGGGAGGCCACCGGCTTCGAGTACCTCCGCTTTCACGCCATCTTCCATGACGAAGTGGGGTTTTACGACGAAGACGAATACGGCAATCCCCTTTACAACTATTCCTACATCGACCAGATTTACGATGGCCTGCTTGAACAGGGTGTCCGCCCGTATATCGAGCTGAGCTTCATGCCGCAAAAGCTGGCGGCCACACCTTCGCGCCAAGCTTTCTGGTACAAGCCCTTCGACTCCCCGCCCCGGGACTGGGCCCGTTGGGGCGACATGATCCAGCACTTTGCTCAACACCTGGTGGATCGATACGGCATCGACGAGGTGTCCGAGTGGTATTTTGAAGTTTGGAACGAGCCCAACCTTGACTTCTGGGCGGGGGATCCGAAGGAGTCCACTTTCTATCACCTTTACGATGTGTCGGCGCGCGCCCTGAAGAGCGTCAGCCCGCGCCTGCGTGTGGGAGGGCCGTCCACCGCGCAAGCGGCGTGGGTGGATCGCTTCCTCCGGCACTGCGCCGCTGGCAACGTCCCGGTGGATTTCATATCAACCCACATTTACGCCAATGACCCCGCTGAGGACGTGTTCGGCACGCACGACAACGTCCCGCGTGACCAGATGGTCTACCGCGCCGTCCGCAAAGTTCATGATCAGGTAAAGGCATCCGCCAAGCCCGATTTGCCCCTCATCTTTAGCGAGTACAATGCCAGTTACAAAAACGAAGTGGACGTGACGGACTCCGCTTTTACGGGCCCATGGCTTGCCAATACCATCCGCCAGTGCGACGGCTTGACCGCGATGATGTCTTATTGGGCTTTTTCGGATGTGTTCGAGGAGCAGGGCGTGGTGAAGCGGCCATTTTACGGCGGCTTCGGACTGATGGCGGCGGGGAATATTCCCAAGGCGGCCTACAACGACTTCAAGCTGCTCCACCAATTGGGCGATGAACGCCTCAAGGTCAACTCCGAATCGGCGCTCGCTACTCGCCGCCCTGATGACTCACTTGCCATCGCGGTGTGGAATTATGCTCCTCCCGGAGGTGGCGGGACCTCGAAACAAGTCACCCTTTTGCTCAATGGAATCATGGGCGCGGGTGAGGCCCGTATCCAGATTGTCGATCCCCAGCACGGGTCGGCGCTGGCGGCGTGGGAGGCCATGGGCAAACCAGATTATCCCAGCCGTGCCCAGCAGGAGGCTTTACGGAAGGCAGCGGAACTCGGCCCTCCCGAGCTTCTACCCCTGCCTCATACCAACCCCGCCAAGCTAACCCTGACCCTTGCGCCCCAGAGTCTGGCTTTGGTTGAGATTTCAATTCACTCCTCGGGCCGGCGCGATTCGCGAACCGTGCCCACGCCCCATTCGCGAGGGCCCGAATGAATCTTCCCCTGAACGCGTCGCGTAGACGCACCTCTGGGTGTGGTGCAAATGGTTTGCATGAAAAGACAAGAATTATTCATTTTTACATGTACCCTTGCAGGACACGTAATTGTTACCTAACCGGAAATCTCCCTTAAACTGCATCAAGCAGACTCTTACCTGCTAACGGGGACGGCCCAGGTTCACCCTACATTGCCACCCGGTCAAACCCCGGCAAAGGAATCGGGGGAATCGCGTATTGAAACTGGATCGTCCTGCTTTTAGCATCTGGTGGGGAAGCCATAGGAAGCCGTCATTAATTCCAAGGCTTGGAAATTCTTACCGGCCCGGTTCCGGGGGGTAATTTCCCCGACCGGTGGTAACGGATTGAATTGGAGAGGGTTAGTTGAAGTTTCACCACATCGGCAGTCAAGCTGCAAGTACTCAGGAGGTAATCCTGGAAGGCCGGGCAATCAGGTCGGCGAATCAAGTTTGGTTTCAAGGAGAAACACCATGAAAAAGTTCATGACGGTGGGTTTTCTGATTTTGACATTTTCGATGGCGGCTTTCGCCAAGGAAAGCCAATTGGAGAAGGCAACCAACGTCGTCGATGAGATTATGAGCACTCCCGACAAGGGCATACCGCACGACTTGCTCGAAAAGGCCGTATGTGTGGGTATCGTTCCCTCTGAGATCAAAGGCGCCATTCTCGTGGGCGGAACTTACGGACGCGGGATAATGGTGTGCCGCGAGCATGGGGACGGTCCCTGGGGGGCTCCTTCCATGTTCAGCCTGGGGGCCGGCAGTTTTGGCTTTCAAATCGGGGGTGAGGCAACCGACGTGGTGTTCATCGTGATGAACGAGGCGGGCGCCAAAAAGCTCATCCGCGACGACGTCAAGCTGGGCGGGGATATATCGGTTACCGCCGGGCCGGTGGGGCGCACCGCGGAAGGCGCCACGGACGCGGAACTGCACGCCGAGATTCTTAGCTACTCGCGGACGCGCGGCCTGTTTGCAGGCGTCTCCCTCGATGGAGCGGTATTCCACCAGGATAAGGACGCTAACCACCAACTTTACGGGCGCCCCATCACCGCCAAAGAGATTCTGATCGATGCCGCCGTCCCCGCACCTCCCGAGGCCAAGCCCTTGGACGACGAACTGTCCAGATTCTCGCCCCGCGGCGGGCGTTCCTTCGCAAGCCTCTAGCCGCGCGTTTGGCGAGGAGTGTTGATACCGCAGCGCTGTCCCCGCCGCGCCCCGTTGGGGGGTGGGGCCGGCGCCGGTTAAATGGCGGCGCTGCGGGTCGCACTCCACAAGACGGGCGTTAGCAGGAGCCTGCCCATTCCCACCGGCGAGGAGCCTCGGTTGTGGACATCAAATCGCAAACCTTGAAGCCGGCCTACCAGGGAATCGAATTTCCCGAAGCGCCTCCGCAGGCAGCCGATCCTGCGGGCGCCAATGTTTCATGCGCGAATAGTCCGGAAAATTCCAGTCATCGATAACATCTTCCTGGTATCCAGGAACTCCCGGAATGTTGATGAAAAGGAACGGCTTAACCGACGCTACGGAGCGGGCAGTGTGGTTAATCCGGGGGTGGCGCAGACAAGCGGTTCAGTGTCTGCGTTTCTCGTAATCCCGACCTGGATAATCTCAAAGCACGGATACCTTCGGGATCGCAGGGTCGAAAAACCCCTGAACCGGCGGCGCATGGCCGCCACCCTCTCCCCACGGGAGAGGGAAAATCATTCCAGCCTTCTCCCCGGGGGAGAAGGTGACCGAGGGATGAGGTCGGATGAGGGGTTTTTTCATGAGTTTTCGCGGGCCGAAGGCCCATCACGACAGACTGCGACGGGCGGCAGTCCCGCCAGCCAGGCGTTCTTTGCGTACGTCTGCGGCTCATTGTCTTTTTCATCATCGGGCATGAATGGATATGTGGACATCTCCATATTGAGAACCGCCGAGGAATTCGTCTGGAAGCCGATTCCCTCTGCTACCCGCTTGCTGGGCGGAATTCACCACACTGTCCGGACGTTTGAGGACTTTATGCGGCCGTCTCGACTGATGACGGGAACTCGCAAATAGACCGCAGTCGCCGCCACAATCCGATCCGGCATGTCGGGCACCTGGGCGCGGGGGACTCGGCACATCGCTTCAACAACCTCAGCGGTAAAGGGAGCTTCCTCGATAACATATTCGGAATCAGACAAGGCGGCCTGTAAATCTTCGTAAGCGGAAACGGAGAGGCGGTTTTTCTCGACCAAATATACTATTTCGGCGAGGCTGATGGGAGATAATGCGATGTGATGGCCGCCTTCGGCGGCATCATCCATGAAGGTCCGCGCGGTAAGCGACAGACGCGGATTCTTGTACAGATACCATAAGGCCGTGTGTGTATCAGCAACCCCGACGATCACGGAAGATCCTCGCCGAAGCCGCGAAACATCTCCCGGCGGTTCTCGTCGATCTCTTCCTCAGTGGGACCAGGACCGTACTTGGCAAGCAGTCCATAGGCCGATTTCTTAGGCTTGACCGGCTGAGCGGCTGCCTCGGCGAGAATCTTATCAAGCGCCTCGCGCACGAACGCATCAGGCGAGAGGCCCCTGGCCTGGGCCGCAGCCTTGAGACGGGCTTCTTCCTGAGGTTCGAGCGGCAAAGTGATGGTCATCGCGGCCCCTTTCGTCGTTATACGTCTCCATTATCTTACGTGAAATACGGCCTACAGGCAAACCATCACCGGAATCCGCCTCAATCCGCCGGTGCCGGTTCGATCTTGACTTTCAATCCAGGGCGCTCAGGTTAATGCCTATGGCCCGATGGTCTGGGCCAGGTTAGCCGAACTTTCGCAGCTGAGGGAGTAGACGAGCTGTAAGTGGTTTGTTTTTAGCGAAGGGTTCCCAAAGGTCGGCACTACATTTTCAGTGTCGGTTGCACCGTCTGTGCCGGGTCGTCCTGGGCCTTGATGCGAGGTGACGGTTGTGAAGGCAAGGAGAGATTGAGTTGGTGCAGCATCAGCGCTTGATCGGGTTCCGGCTGGGTGTAGCGTGGCATGATCAGCCAACGGTCGTCGGTGGTGGGCAGGCAGACATCCAGCATCTGGATCGTCGCCAGCTTTTCCAACACCGCCCGCGGGGTGAGGCCCGGGGCCAGGGCTTGCAGCCTTTGTCCCAGCGTTACCGAAAGAGCGTAGGCGAGGAAGGCCACCAGGATGTGGGCCTCCACGCGGTTTTCGAGTTGGTGATAAATCGGCCGCAAGCCCAACTCGCTCTTGAGGGTCTTGAACGCCGCTTCGATTTGGGTGAGTTGGAGGTAGAGTTCCCACAGCACGGCGGCATCCTCGCCCACCAGGTTCGACCGCAGCAGATAGTGCCCGTCGCGGAGTTCGGCCTTCTGCAGCTTGTCTTTGTCCAATTGAAACGTGAAGGTTTGGCGCGTGACGGCTTCGCCCTCCTGGGGCAGGTGAATGCGGACAAAGCCGAAGGCACGTCCCGCGTCCTTCTTGGCCGCACCGATCCGGAGCAGCAACCGATCGCGCGCCGGAGATTTCCGGCGTAGGTCGCGCAGTTTCCACAGCAACCGCACCAGCTTACGACGGCGGATGGCGTGCTCTTTGGCCCGCCGTCCTGCGCTCTTCGCCAACACGTATAATTCCCCTTCCTCGGCGAACAGCTTGACCTCGACCGACTCCCGCACTTTCTGCCACGGCAACTCCAGCCATTTTTTCTCGTACTGCTGAATCTTGCCCCGCGGCGTACCCACCAGGTAGAACACTTCCCGCTCCGGCGCGCGCATCTCCTGTAGCACTTCTTCGGTGGGAATTCCCCGGTCCATCAACCACACCCGCCGCGCCCGTCCATACTGTGCTTCGATCTTGGCGAGAAACCCGCGCAACGTGGTGCGATCCGACGTGTTGCCCTCCATCACTTCGTAGGCCAGCGGAAACCCTTCCGGCGTCACCACCAAGGCGATCACTACCTGCCGGCAGTCGGAGCGATGGTCGCGGCTGTAGCCATACTGGGCCTTGGGAATCTCCTCTCCTTCGCCCTCGAGGTAGGTGCTGGTGAGGTCATAGAGCAGCACGTCGAAGCGCGCCTGAAACAGCTCCTGCCAGCGCTGCCGCAGATGTTCAAACAGGGCGGCCTTATGCTTCAAAATCCGATCCAGGCAGCGATACAGCCGGTCCTTCTCCGCTACCGCGAAGCCCGTTCCCAGCAGATCCCCCATGGCGCTCTGGTCAAACCCTTGCCGGTGCAACCGAAACTCACTGCCCGGTGAGACCAACCGGCTCACCACCAGCAACTCCAGTACTTTGGCCCAGGGAACTTCCTCCCGGCCCTCCCCCAACCGCGCTTCCCAAAATGCGCCCAGTCCCAACTGCCGCCACAACTCGCATCCCAACCAGTAATTGCCAAACGCTCGCGGCCGTCGCAACTCCATCTCCGCCAGCTTCACCTGCACCCCATCCAGCGCGTCGGCGGGAAGTTCGCGGTCCTCTGGAAACAGGCTCAGCGTCGCCGCCCGCTGCTCGGCCTCATCAAAAACTTCCAGCGTCTGCCGCCACGCCGCTTGCTGGCTATCGTTGATCTCTCCCAAAAACAAGACCTGCCGCTGCACCACTCGCCCCGAGCGCACCCGGCGATTCTCCACCACGCTGAAATAGCGGTGGGTCTTGCCGTCCTTGCGCCGTTTTTTGCTGCGCAGAAACATCGTCAGCACGCATCGTCACAAATTCGCTACGCCCCTGTAAAGGGGGTAGGTCGGCACTACAAGGGCTTATCGAGAAGGCGGGGTTGACAAGGAAGAGGTTAGACCGACGTGCAGGTCAAATCTTACTCAAAATAGTTCTCAGCTGCGAAGGTTCGGTTAGCGCGCCTCCTTGGGGCGTCAAAACACCCGTACCCGCAGAGAACCGCTAAGGCCGGTGAGAAATCCGGACTACGGGGTGGGTGGTGGGGTCCATCCGCTCGCTTCGGAGGCGGTCAGTCGCGAACGGATCAAGGATTCCACCTGGTTCCACACGTGGGGATCACATTCAATTTCGATATGGGGCCTCATGAAGAGATTGTCGTACCAGGGATAGCCCGGGCAGCGGATGGGGTTCGCCTTGTATTCGAATCGGATGTTCCCGATGATGTGCGTGCGTGCCGCATCGGCGGCGCGAATGTTGGATTGACCATGGAGAATTCCATCCAGCTGATAAAAATTGGCGGCCTGCGCCACGTTGGGGGGAATGACGGTGTCATCTTCACCCATCTTGGCGATGCTATCCACCTGGACCGTGAGAAGCACGGGGATGCCGTCTCTCCCCAGATTGCGCGCCAGAGTAATGGCTTCGGAGGCGCCCCAACTATGCCCATATATGAGAATACGGGCGTTCTGCTTTTCTTCTGCGGATAGTTTCCCATCGCTGCGCGTGTCCAAGAGCTTCAGGATTTTCTGGTGGGCCGCTTCCCCGCGAGCATTCTCAAAAGCCTCGATGTACACGCCCGAAGGGTAGTCCTTGCGAAGGCGCGCCGCGAGCTGAACGCCGCTGTGGACAAGGTCATCGTGCCGGACGTAGCCGCCGACAAAACCGATGACGATGACGGGTGATATAGCCGAAGCTCTTGCAGAGTTGACGGGACCCGCGGAACCGTGTGCGCCCATGGAGAGGGAAATCAAGGCGACGAAGCACGAAACGGGAATCAGCGTACGCATCTGCTCCATCATAACCTTGATCTCAGCAACCGGGCGGGAGCAACTACACCTTTTGACCGATGGTGGGCGGGACGATCGGAGGCATGGGATAAATCTGGTGCGCCCGCGCCGTCGCGATATCAATAAGGTTGACCTGAGCCTTAGGGGTCTTCTGAAGCCAGCTCTGCGCCCTTCGCACCGCGGCGTCAAATGTCCCGTCGGGCGCGACAGTAAGATCCAGATAGAGAATCTGCGATGATCCGGGCCCGAGCCGCACACCGGTGAACGCGTGGCCGGGCACCAGGACGATCACCGGTTCCATGCCCAGGTTTTCCATGGCCGACGCGAAGGCCACCGAGAGATCAATACAGTTGGCGCCGTCCGCGGAAAGCGTCTCGCTGGGCAGGCGGACGCGCTCGGTTTTCGATGTGAAATTACCGTAAGTGGAGATGCTGTCCACGTAGCTGATTCCGAGATGCTCCATGGCGGCAAAGACGCCGCGCGCTTCATCTTCCACCTGCGCGGCTACCGCCGGCGCGGAGTTCCCGGGCAGCTCGTAACCGGCCAGGCGGCCGCGCCGCACATAGTTTCGCGCCGATGATATCAATTGCAGAACGGCGGGGTCATGCGGCGTCACCCAACGAGCGATAAATTGGGCGTTGGCGAGTTTGTCGCCCCAGAAGAAGTCGGAGGCGGCATGGAGGTAAACGGGGCGCGTCTCGTCGAAGCTGAGGGAAGTTCCGAGAATGCTGGCGCGCACTTCGAGGGTTGCCGGGCGGATTTCGCCGTTTGAAAATGCCTGCGGGAGCAGTTCCGGATTGAGCCGGAGGGTTCGCGTCTCATTCGGCGCCAGGTTGATGGTTTGCACGGACAGCCGGCTCCAGTCCGGAATCTCCGCCGAAACCGTCTCCACCAGCGGTTGCGACGAGGTGTTCACCATGGTCAGCATGGCGATCGGCCAGTAATCGGCGGGGGCACTGGAAGCGAGCGCGGGAAAGATTTCCCCAGCTCCGGGGGTATCGAGCGTGTAGCGCACGACGAGCGCCGAACCCGGTTCCGGCTGCGCCGGAGGTGGATTATTACCCCATGCCCGGTCCTCCCCCGCAGACACCGCAGCCAGCAACAGTGCTGCCGGCACGAGCAGCCCAGTCACACTTCCACGATCTGAAAAAAACTTGAGCTTAATTGACATCCTTTTTGTTCACCCCGCCAACTCTTTAGATGCGAGGAAGGAGCCAAAAGTCATGTGATACAAAGTTGCATTCATAAAGATACTAATATAAACTCCTTCCGATTATTTTTACGCGGAGGGAGAAATGCGACCACCTCGACCTTTTCCAGAAGGAACGCTCGAGCGGTTACAACAGGGGTTGAAGGAAGCGCGCAACAAGGCCGAATTTCAGCGGGTGCAGTGTTTGTGGCTGCGAGCGGCGTTGGGGTTAAACGCCAATCAAGTTGCCCAAGCCCTGGGATGGCGACCGACCTCGGTGCGGCGTCTGCAGGCCCAATACTGGCGGCAAGGCGAAGCGCTCTGGCAGCGCCGGGGGCGCGGAGGGCGACGCCACCAGAACCTGCCTGTGGCGGAAGAGGCCCAACTGTTGGCAGGATTTCTGCAGCGCGCCGAACGCGGTGGGTTGTTGGAGGTGAGCCGGGTGCAACAGGCCTATGAACAGGCGGTGGGCCATGCCGTGCCGAAATCGACGGTTTACCGCATGCTGGCCCGGCACGGCTGGCGCAAGTTAGCTCCGCGGCCTCGCCATCCCCAGGCCGACCTCGCCCGCCAACAGACTTTTAAAAAAACTCCCCGCGACCGTTGAGGAGCATCGCCTCGCCGGGCGATCCCTGCGCTTGATGTTCCAGGATGAGGCGCGGTTTGGACGCATCAATGATCCCCGGCGCTGCTGGGCGCCGCGCGGCGTGCGTCCCCAGGTCTGCGCCCGCATCGTGCGCGAGTACACCTATGTTTTCGCCGCCGTCAGCCCGCATGACGGTACGCTCGATACCTTGGTCCTACCCGAGGTGAATGCCCTGACGATGTCCTTGTTCCTGGCCGAAGTCGCCCGGCGTCACCCCCAGGAATTCATCCTGATGGTGCTGGACGGTGCGGGGTGGCACCGCGCCAAGGATTTGCAGATCCCGGAGAATATGCGGCTGCTCCCCTTGCCGCCCTACAGTCCGCAGCTCAACCCGGTGGAGCATGTCTGGGAGGATATCCGGGAAAAGTGGTTCCCCAACCTTGTCTTCGACAGCCTGCGGGCGGTGGAGGATCGTTTGGTTGAAGCGCTGGCGAGTCTTGAAAATGACCCGCAACGAGTGGCCCGAGTCGCCGGATTCGATTGGATCATTAGTATTCCGATGAAGGCTAATTAGTATGAACTGGTGTTTGTGAGGAGTCATTCCGTCTTGGGGAGCAAAGTGGCCTGTACGCTCGCCCCCCCGCCCGTACTTGCGAGAGTGGTAGGATTCCCGTCCTGGAAACCCGCCACGGCGGCCCAATCCTTCTCGAATTCCACAGCCGTTTCGCGGCAATGTTTCGGGCTGTTCAAGGCGTGATCGATGCGTGCGAGAGTCAGTTCCTGGGCGAGCTTGCGGTCAGAATGTCGCTCGAAGGCGTTGCTCGCACTCAGGCCCACCAGCGAGGTTCTTCCATTGGCAGGGATTTCCATCCACAACTTGCCACGATCGTCGAGATAGGGCGAGCCCGCTTCGTCGAGTTTTTTGAACACATATTCCAAATGGCCGCCTTCCGGCAGGATTCCCTCCCCGACGGCGTCATCAACCCTTGAGCGGAATGCCTCCCGGTAGCGCTTCCACTCCTGCGGAGTAAGGTCCACCTCCGCCCGATCCTCGCTACGGGTCGAGGCAAGCTGTTCAACACGGGCCTTGTCCCCGCCGCCTTTTGCCTTTTGGATCTGGTATCGGATTTCAGTAACCTCGACCGTGGGATATTCTTCCGCTTCCCGCTCCGGGTTGAACCTTCCCGTAAGCGTGTACGAGGCCACGAAGAAAGGCAGTTCGTGATACGCAAAGACGATCATAGGGGGCAGAAGTTTCTTGGTGCGGTACAACTGTTCGAATCCATCGCGCGGCATGGTGCTGAGTTTGATGACGCCCGGCACCTGGGCAAAATGCAGGACGCGAAATTGTGAATCGGGGTGATGGAGGGCGTATCGGGAAAAAGATCGTGCCACTGCCTTGGGGCTGGTCATGCCGAAATCAATGACATATTCGGACCGGGTGGAATGGGGGAAGTATGTATTCATCACTTGCTTGGTAAAGTTGGCGCAATTCCGCCTGAAGCCATTGAAGTGATTTATGTTCGGGGCCGAATTGAATTCCCTGATCAGGGCGAGGTCCTGCTGCACCGTGGTTTTTACCACGAAGATGTAGATGCCCCGGGTCAGCGTCGCGCCCACCATCTCCCGCCATTCCGCATTCTTGCTCGTGACGCAAGGAGAATCCGAGCAATAGTCCGACAGGAATTTCTCCCGGTATCGTTCTTCCAGGACGGATTTAATTTTCGGCGATGCAAACAGGGGCCGGTCCTTGGGGTCCTCTACACCATAGAGGTAGATGCTGAGCGGGGCAATGTTCCATTCGAAGGGTTGATTTTCACCAAAGCTGATGTAATTGCTGATCACCGACCCTTGCTCGCCGGGCTGGCAAAGGCGCAGTCGCACCGGGGAGGAGTCCGGGCAAACGCGCGAAAAATACACCGCGCTGTGCCCTGATCCGGTGAAGCTTTCCAGCGGGCTTTCCACCGACTCGTCGAGAACCACTCCCACATCTCCGTGAGCGAAAGAAGGTCCTAGAAGGAATGCCAATAGAAAGACGAATACGGAGGGAACTCTGACCTTCGTGGTCACCCGGCGAGGAACCAGGTTCGCCAAACTGAAGCGGTCAACAAGACAAAGGAATCTCCGCACCAGGAATCACTCCCTTCCCGAACCAGGATTGCGAAAATAATCCGTGTCCACAGACCCTTGGAAATTTCGGCTGCCCGAATGGTTGCCCCGATCACACCACTCCTGCTAACGAGCAGGAATGATTCCAAAGGCCCAATCGTGGAGCTAACTGATTGACGGCCTGAGACATCCCAGATGGGGAAGATGGCGGGTTCGTGAAAAATGTCCCTCCCGTTGGGTAGACTTTGCAGGCCGGCGCTGATCGTGGAATCGCCCGCTGAAGGAGTTTCGAGGCCGGGTTTCGCCCGGAGTTGAACCTCCGCCCTCCCGGCTCTCCGCGCCAGATCCGGCTACGCCTTTTGGCGCGGGTTCTGGCCATCGAGGACCCGGTCCAGATTAAACGCCGCGCTGATCAGGCTTAAGTGCGCGAAGGCCTGAGGGAAGTTGCCCAAGGCTTCGCCCCGAAGGCCGGCTTCTTCCGAGTACAAACCAAGGTGATTCGCCTGACCGAGCAATTTCTCAAAGAGCAGGCGCGCGGTGCCGAGGCGAGCGGGGTCTGTTCTGCCGGCACGCGTCAGAGCCTCGGTCAGCCAGAAACCGCACATATTAAAAGTCCCTTCGCCTCCCCTCAAGCCATCCTCGGTTTCGCCGGAATCGTAGCGGTAAACGCCCCCATCTGACAGCAATCCCCCCTGAGAGAATGGCCGGCAAATAGCGTCGAGGGTCTGCGTCATCTTGGGGTCTGCCGGCGACATAAAAAACACGAGGGGCATCATAAGGCAGGACGCGTCCAGCGTCTTTCCGTTATAGTGCTGAACGAACGATCCGCGCCCTGCATTCCATCCTTTTCGCAAAACCTGGTCGTAGATTCGATCTCTGGTCTTCGCCCACCGGTGGAGGTCGGCCGGGAAGGATCGCTTGGTCGCCAGGCGCAGGGCCCGGTCAAGAGCAACCCAACACATCATCTTGGAATAAACGAAGTGTTGGGGGCCGCTTCTCACCTCCCATATTCCGTTGTCGCGCCTCTGCCAGTTGTCGCAAACCCAATCCACCAGACGTCTCAGGTCGCGCCACAGGGCGGAGGAAATAGGACTGCCGTATTTGTTGTAGAGGTACACCGCGTCCATCAGTTCGCCAAAGATGTCCATCTGGACCTGTTGGTAGGCAGCGTTCCCGATGCGAACCGGATGTGAACCCCGATAGCCTTCCCAATGGTCGAGAATTTCTTCCTTCAGGGTGCCTCGCCCATCGATTCCATACAACGTTTGCAGCGAGCCTCCCACCCGGGCTGCCCGGTTGCAGAGTGACTCCAGCCATCCCATGAATCTATCTGCCTCATCCGTCAGTCCCACCCGCAAGAGTGCGTAGACAGTGAAAGCGGAATCGCGAATCCAACTGCATCGGTAGTCCCAGTTTCGCCCCCCTCCAATCCGCTCCGGAAGGCTGGTGGTGGGAGCGGCCACGATGGCCCCTGTAGGTTCGTAAACCAGCAACTCAAGCGCCAGGGCGGAGCGATGCACCATCTCGCGCCAGCGCCCGGTGTAGTTGCACTTCCCAATCCAGTTGAGCCAATAGTCGATGGTCTGCGCCAGGCATGCTTCGGACTCCGCGGCCGTGAGAGCGTGAACGGGATGGTCGCCGGACGTGGTCATTTGCAGGAGGAAGGTTTGCGATTCACCTTCGTTCAGGGTGAATTGCGCCGCCACTCCATTTCCAACCTTATGGAGCGGAGCGAGAGAGGAGAGGGCCAGACTTAATGATTCGGAGCGAAATATCGCACCGGCGGAACTCAGCTCGACGCGGTGCTCATCGCGGCCATAGTTAAATGCCGGTTGGCATTCCAACCGAAAGGCCACCGAACCGCGCACGCTTTGGACGCGCCGGACCAGCGGACAAGCGTCCCGCTGCTTGGCGTCCCCCATGGGCATAAAATCGGTGACTTCGGCGGCCCCGAGGGAGGACCGGAAGCTGGTAATGAGCACATTGGTGGAGGGCCAGTAGTACTGCCGACAGGTAAAATCCAGTCCGGTTGGAGAAACGCGGAAACGGCCGCCCTTGGCGTGATCAAGAAGAGCGCCAAAGATGCTGGGGGAATCAAAGCGGGGAAGGCAGAGCCAGTCGATTGACCCGTCCATTGCCACCAGTGCGGCGGTTCTCAGGTTCCCGATGATGCCGTGATCTTCGATGGCCGGATAAGGCATGACAAGGCCATTACATCCCGGTTTCTATGCGGTCCACATGAAGGATGTCGGTCGCGCGGTCGTAGTTCCCGATCACCGTGACTGTCTGACCGGCGTACTCTTTGACTTTGTCCTCGCTGTCGAGCCGGTAGGTGGTTTTGTCGTCCGTGTTGTATAGAACCAAGTGTGCGCCGGCTTTGACACAGTTGAGCGTGCACTCCTTCACGTCCTTGGCCTGCGTTCTAGTATAACGTTTCGTTAAAAGATGTTCACATGGGCCTGCTTTTCTGTTATGCTTCGCGGCATGGCAGGAAAATCGAAGCGTGCAAAGTTGGTGTTGGCCCCCGAGGAAGTCGACCGACTGGAACGGTTGCGTCGTTCGCAAACGGCGCCACGGCGCGAGGTGCAGCGAGCTGAGATTCTGTGGGATTATTATGCCGGCGAAACCATCACGGCGATTGCTCGTAAGGTTTCCATGACGCGGACCAGCGTAGCCAAGTGGGTCGGAAAGGCCCTGAAGGTCGGCTTGGCGGCCGGCTTGAAAGACGCCTACCATCGGTCGCGGGAACCGGTGATCACCGAGACGGCCAAGGCTTGGGTGGTACATTTGGCCTGCTCGAAGCCCAAGGAATACGGGTACGCGGCGGAACTGTGGACGCGGCAGTCGCTGGCGCAGCACGTGCGCCGACAGGCGGTCGCGGCCGGGCACCCGGCGTTGGCGAGGGCGGCCAAGGCGACCGTGCAGCGAATCTTGACCCAACAAGCTTTGCGCCCCGACAAGGTGACGTATTATCTGGAGCGGCGCGACCCGGCTTTTGAGACCAAAATGCGCGAAGTGCTGCTGGTCTATCAAGAAGTGATGTTGCAGAGCCAAAGCCGCGGGGCTCCCGAGGCCCCGCCCAGCGTGATTACCGTTTCCGTCGATGAGAAGCCGGGCCTGCAGGCCTTGGCGAATACGGCTCCCGATCTGCCGCCGGTAGCGGGTCAGCACCCCACCGTGGGGCGCGATCACGAATATAAGCGGTTGGGTACGGCATCGATTCTGGCCGCGCTCGACCTGCAGACCGGACATGTCACGGCGCGGGTCGAACATCGCCATCGGAGTCGCGAGTTCATTGCCCTGCTGCAGGACCTGGATCGCTACTATCCCCCCGAGTGCACACTCCGTCTGGTGCTGGACAATCACTCGGCACATCTTTCCAAAGAGACGCAGGCCTACCTGGCCACCCGTCCCAATCGGTTCAAGTATGTGCTGACGCCCACCCATGGTTCCTGGCTGAATATCGTGGAGACGCTTTTCGGCAAAATGGCGCGAACTTTCTTGCGGCACATTCGCGTGCAATCGTGGGAGGAGTTGCGGAATCGAATCCTGCTCGGGGTTTCGGAAATCAACGCCGCCCCCGTGGTTCATCGCTGGAAGAAGTTCGACGCTTTGTTGACGTGATGTGAACATGTTTTAATGAAACTTTATACTAGTCATGATCTTTCCATGCGACCCTGCGGCCGCGCACGTGCTATCCCAGATCTCGCCCCGGACCGTCATGGGTTGCAGATCATCCAGGGGCGCAGCGCTGTCCTTCACGATGCCGGTACTCCAAATCGGACCGGCGGCGACTCTGATCATGACCAGCGCGGCAATTAGACCAAGGGCATATCTGGACATTCATCCCTCTGCAAGGCCGAAATCAGAATCAATACCCCATCGAGGTCAACATGAGTTGCGCGAAAGAAGTTTGCCTTCCGCGCGCAGTTAAACTCTGGCTTTATTTTCCTTTCGAGTCCATCCGGTAAAGCATGTAATCCTGGGGGAGGATTAAACTGGGATTCCCCGAATAAGAGAGAGCGTACCTCGTCAGGAGTAGTTGTTACATCAATATCGGAGATTTCCCTCCCAGCGCAAGGCCCCGATTCACCCGATTGTGTACTATTTGGCGGGGATTTATGCTGCTGCCGTGAGAATAAGTTTTTCCCGGGCGGTGCATGCCTTCCTCGGCGCCCAACCTACGCCAATTCATGCACCGCCCGCGGTTTTCAGCCGCCCCCGATTTAATTTCACGCCAAACGGTGAAGAGGCTGATCGCTTTGATCGATGTCGGAGCGGGCTTGTCCAGTAGTTGAGATGTCCAAGGCCCCCGTTCTATTCAGAATGTCTTTGGCGCGCACCATCCAGTATAAATTGTCCGCCTGGACGGAGAGCAGTGTCCCGCCCTCCTTCAGCCGTTCCTGGTAGCCATGGGCATCGGATTCGGGCACCCCCAGACCGACCAGACCGCCCGCCAATCCGCCCACAATGCCCGCGGCGCTGGCCCCGGCTAGAGCCGCGATGAGGGGGCCAGCGGCGATAAACGGCCCCATGCCGGGAATGGTCAACGAGCCGATGCCTGCCAGCCATCCCAATACCCCGCCCACCACGGCCCCGGCGCTGGCCCCGGTGGCAGCGCCTTGCGGAGCAACTTCCCCGTCCACATGAGCAGAGCCCTTATTGCCCTTCTCTTCAGGATAGACAACCGAAACATCGGTCGAACGGAATCCCGCGTCTTTCAGAGCCTGGACTCCCACCTCGAGGCTGGCGTGCGTAGGATAGGTCCCCATGACCAACGTTTTCTTATCTGGCATTTTCAAACCTCCTTCTTCTCCGGAAGGCAGGTTTCAGAACATGCCTTCAACCTGACTTGGCTGGAGTGGCAGCGCCCTTCGGCCAGTACCCCAGAAGAATCATCACACCCCAGAAAACCAGAAGGGTGGTCAAACCGCGCTCAAACTCTCTCACGCGCCACCTCCTTATCTCTATCTCTCCCACCGAGAGCAAAGCACACACCCCGCCAGACACCGAACATACCAGCCAACATGCGCGCTTTCAGCAAGTTAGGGGGGCTGTGGAAAATGTTCTGGGGAGCGGGGCATGGTTCCATTTTTCGGGTGGCATGTAGAAATTACCAAACGCCCACATGATCGCCCTCCTTGACTCATCTAAATTGTGTTGCCGCCTTTTCGTAGGCGGCTTCGAGATCGTCCAGCGCCGCGTCCATCCCCGCCTTCATATCCTGCCAGGCATCCTCACTGGAGTTTTTCAGCTTTTCCAAGTCGCGGTGGGCAGCCAGGCGTTTCCGCTCCAATTCCGCCATCGGTTGTTCGAGTTGCTTGCGCTCCTCCTGGCTTTTCACCCCCATTTTTATCTTGAGGGCGTCGATCTCCTGGTCCAGCTCGCGTATCCTCGCCTCGACCCTGTCCTGATACGCCTGTCTTTCCTGCTGCGCAGCCTCCGTGGGATTGTTTACCTTTTGGCCGGCACGATCCTGTTCGATGCCGCAGGCAGGCCACAAAAGCAAAGACAAGGCCATGACACAAATGGTTCTTCGCATGGATGTCACCCCTTCCTTCACGTCATTTTCTCTACATGTTCTCACGCAATCTCTCAGCGTTCATTAAGGCGCCAAGGGATTTCACCTTATCCTTTGCACCACCGGTTCCATTTCTCCGTCAAGCCAGCTAAGCCAAATTCCATCAGATGGATACGCACTACTACACGCCGCGGCCAACGGCCCATCACTACTTCAAAATTGCATACCCGCGGGACCTCAACTTCGGGGTCGAACCGCCCGAAGAAAGCCTGATGGGATTGGTTGGGGATTGGTGACCAAGCAACCCGGAACTTTACTGACCTCATCAATGGGGCCGGGTGGATTCAATGGCCGGAGCGGATGATATAATCCGGCTTAGAGAATCAATAGTTTCCGCGGGCAGCAGAGACCGCTGTTGCCAACAGAGACTGCCGCGACAGATGACCATGCCAATTTTTACAAAGTTTTGAGAGTGCTGGAATAATTTGGGTAGATTAGTTAGCAGGAACCGCCTGTTCCAATGCTTCCCTGCGCTGATGTGCATGCCTATTCTACGCGCAGGGAGATCCTTTCAGCCAAACCGCGGAAGTGCTGGATCCAGGTTTTGGCGGTTTCGTCTCCCTGCTCGGCCATTTGCTTAAACTCCGGATACGCCGTTTGCAGCAATTCGTAACAGGTGTTCTGAATCTTCCAAAGATTCACTGCAAAGGGTAGTGAGTTAGCCAGGCCCACCGCCGATTCCAGTTCCGCGAGAGTTTCCTGATCCGAGGGCTGGGCGCGGAAGCGCTCCGCCATTCGTTCCAGCTTGACGCGCAGCGTGTATTCCAGAGTCGGCACGTCGAGGGCAACCAGGGCGGCCTTGGCATCGGCGATGAGATTGCGGATGCCCTCGAAATCCAGGTTCTCGCGGGCCAAGGTGCGGCGGAGTTGGGTATTCAAGCCAAACTCCGCCGCAGCATGGAAGGCCCGGGGAATGGTGAGGGATGTTCCCAACTTCGCGAGCGTCTGGGTCATTGACATCAGGTGCGGGTAGAGACGATCAAATGCCGCCTCGGCTTGCGTCCATTCCGATTCCATGAGGCGATTCAAGATGCGGCGCTGTTCGTCGCGGAAGAGGACGGTGAGCGAATAAGTCTCGCCCTCAAAGTTCTCCTCGAGGATGCGGCTCACCTCGTCCAGGTTCCCTGCGGAGAAGGCCTCGGTGAGCGCACGATGCAAGGCCGCGTAGCCTTGGTCGCCGCGCACTTTGAGGATGCCCCCGACGGTGTTGAAGTCCCCGCGGTCGAGGCCCGCGAAGGCCAGGGCCGCCGATTCCTCGGTAACCACCGAAATAAAGCGAGCCTTTCCCACCGTTAGTTTCCGCTCCTGCTGGCCATCCTGGGTAAGGTTCGAGCCTGCCTGGCGCTCGACGGCGTAATCGTAAACGTGGGTGTTGGTTTCGTAGGGCTCAAACAGGGAGCGAATGGCGTAGTGACCGCCAACTTTACGCAGGTCGACAAAAGCCGGCTTTACGAACTTCTGGTAGATGCGAGCGCCATCCTCATGCTCCGGAATGTTGCTTTTCGCTTTGCTGAGCCTTTCGATAAAGAGGCTCTCACCCTGGAAGCCGAAGACCTCCTCGGCCAATTGCGCGGCACGGCCGGCATACTGGATCACTTGCACGGTTTCAATCCCCGACAGCTCGTCGAAGAACCAGCCGCAACTGGTATACATCAGCATGGCGTGGCGCTGGAGCTCCATCAGTTTCCAGACGGTGATTCTTTCCGCTTCGCCCAGCGGCCGCACCGCATGCTGGGAGAGAAACCGGTCCCGGCTTTCTGCTGACCGGTCCAAAACAATGTCGATGTAGTCATTGCGCGCCGCCCAGGGGTCCTTCAGGAACGCCCCCGCTTTCTCCTCGAAGAGCGGAGTCAGCGTGTCCCGAAGCCAATCCAGAGCCTCCCGCAACGGGGCGCGCCATTCCTGGTTCCAATCCGCGTGGCCGCCGGAATTACAGCCGCAATTACTGCGCCACCGCTCAACGCCATGGACACAACTCCAGGAACTGTTCTCAAATATTTCCACCAGGTGAGTCGGGGGGTGCCTTTCGAGGTAGAGACCGTAATTGATAAGTTCGGCGAGATCATTCGACTGGATATGGTTCAAGGCATAAGTCAACGCCATTTCACCGTGCGGGTGGTGGTGGCCGTAGGTCTCGCCATCCGTAGCGATGTGCACCAGCTCGGGCCAGGGGCGGGTCTCCTCGGAAAAGGCCCCCAGCAGCCGCTGCGCAAACTGTTCGCCGTTATCCAGCAAGCCCTCAAAGGCGATGGCCCGCGAAATGGGTCCGTCATAAAAGAAGAGATTGATGGTTCCCCCCGCCGGCAGTCGCAGACGGTAAACCATGGTGGGATCAATTTGGCTCTTACTGACGTCCTTCCAGATCCGTCCTCCCACTTTCCGCACGCGATTGGCCTGATTGGGGGCAAGTATCGTGAACTTTATCCCCATCTGCGCCAGGATCTCCAGCGTCGAGAGGTCCACGGCGGTCTCCGGCAACCACATCCCCTCGGGTGGTCGCCCAAAGCGATGTTGGAAGTCGCGCACTCCCCAGAACGCCTGGGTATATTTATCGCGCTCGTTAGCGAGCGGCATAATCATGTGGTTGTAAGGCTGGGCGAGGGCGGACCCGTGCCCGCCATAAGTCCTGCCGCTTTCGGCGTCGGCGTCGAGGATGGCGCGATAGACTGCGGAATCATTCGTCTCCATCCAGGAGAGCAAGGTGGGCCCGAAGTTAAAGCTGATTCGAGCGTAATTGTTAACAATGCGCACGATGCGCTTCTCTTCGTCCAAGATTCGCGAAGCGGCATTGCGGGCGTAGCATTCCGCATCGATGCGCTCATTCCAGTCGTGGTAGGGATGCGCCGATTCCTGGATCTCCACCGCCTCCAGCCAGGGGTTCTCCCTCGGCGGCTGGTAGAAATGCCCATGAATGCAGATGTATCCCATCGCCTGACCTCACGGCGCCCGCTCGAAGAGTGCAAACGACTTAGGGCGCAAACTCCATCGCGCTTTTCCGCAGGACTGAAAGCGGTCGGGAAGCAAACTGCCCGGCCCTCGCCAGTGCGGGTCGGCCGAGTCCAGTACCTGATGCCATTCTCCCACAGGAACATCGAACGAGGCGCAGCGAATTTCATCGCTGAAGTTGGCAAGCATTATGGCGTCGCCGCCCTCGCTCCAACGACGAATTTGCAGGATTTCTTCCTCCTCAAAGCTGTGAACCTGCATGTGCCCCCGGCTGCGGTCGGCAAGCCCCGGCAGGGTCCTTCGCAGCCGGATCACTCCCGCGTAGAACTCTAACAAGGTGCCATGTGGCTCCTGGTGGCGGAGGTCGTAATCCAACTTGCTTTGCAAGAATGTATCCTCGCTCTGCGGGTCAGGGGGTTCGCTTTGCCAGTGAAATTCAGCAAACTCCTGGCGACGGCCGCGGCGCACCGCTTCGATAAGCCCCGCATCGGTGTGGCTGGTAAAGTAGTGGAAGGGCGTTGGCTCACCGTATTCTTCGCCCATGAACAGGAGAGGGATGTAGGGTGAAAGAATCACCATTCCGGCAGCCAGTTTCAGCGCTTCGAAAGACACCTGAGTGGCCAGACGATCGCCGCGCGGCCGATTGCCCACTTGATCGTGGTTCTGGGAAGACACCACGAACTGGCGGGGCGGGATGTCGCGGGAGGAATTGCCGTGGCGGCGCTGCCGATAGGCCGAGTATTGACCGGAATAAACGAAGCCCTCGGCCAGAGCCTTGGCAAGGTGTTCGACCCTTCCAAAATCTGCGTAGTATCCCGTCGTTTCGTTCGTCAGCAAGGCGCGCAGGGCGTGGTGGAAGTCATCATTCCACTGCGCGTCCAGCCCGCAGCCCCCGGATTCGGTGGGCCGGATGAAGCGCACGTCATTAAGATCACTTTCTGCAATCAGGTGAATCTGCCGGCCGGCCTCACGGGCGAATTCGTGGACCGACTGCGCCAGCAACTGGAGGAAGGGTTGGGCGTTGCAATCCATAATGCCGTGGATGGCGTCCAGACGGAGAGCGTCAATGTGAAAGTCTCCCACCCATTGCCGGGCATTTTCCGTGAAGTAGCGCACGATTTCGTCGCTCCACGGGCCATCGAAATTGAGGGCTTGTCCCCACGGCGCACGATATCGGTCGGTGAAATACGGTCCAAAATCGGCGAGGCAGTTCCCTTCCGGGCCGAGATGGTTGTAAACCACGTCGAGCACCACGGCCAGCCCGTGCCGGTGGCACGCGTTAACCAGTCGCATCAGGCCTTCCGGCCCGCCGTAACTGCTTTGCACGGCAAAGGGGAAGACCCCATCGTAGCCCCAATTGCGCGTACCTGGGAATTGCGCGACCGGCATCAGTTCGATCGCCGTGATGCCGAGTTCTCGTATTTCCTCCAGATGGGGGACAATCGCATCGAACGACCCTGGCGCGGTGAAAGTGCCCACGTGGATTTCGTAAATGATGTAATCGTCAAGCGAGAGCCCGCGCCAATCCGCGTCGTCCCACGGAAACGCCTTGGGGTCGATGACCTGAGAGGGCCCATGAACTCCGTCTGGCTGCAAGCGAGAGGCGGGGTCCGGCCGCTCCTTGCCATCAAAACAAAAGGCGTACCGCATTCCCGGGGCAATGCCATTGGCCACGGTGGAGTGGTAACCTCGGTCCAGCCTCTCCAGACCTACCAGCCGGCTATCGCTCGGGTCGGGAGCGGAAACCCGCCGATCCCGTGACAGGGGGCCGGGAATCTTCACCTGCACGGATTCCGTTAATGGAGCCCAGACGGTGAAATTGCATCGCCCCGCTCCGAGATAGGTTGCGCCCAGCATCACCGGATCCTTGGAAATCCAAAGGTTGAATTATCCGCACCATGGTAGTGGATGAAAGAAGATTGGGATTTGGTTGCAGCCGAAAGTACTGGGGGAAAGGGCAATTCAATTTGACGGCCGCTTGAGCGATTGAACTACCGCAACCCTTTAATATTCACTAAGTTAACATTGGGCAACCCGCAAAATCGAATCCCGAATCTAAGCAGAGGTAGTTAGGAGGTGAGTTATGTTCAAGAAACTGAGATGGCCATTTCTGCTGCTGTTCGCGGCGCTCACGATGCTGACGCCGGTAGCGGTAACGGCCCAGTCAGCTCGCGAACATGCAGATCACGTCCTGGTTCAAGTTGACAACGGCCATGGTTTTTGGCACCACCACTGCCGCTGGCGGGACCGATGGGGTCATTGGCACCACTATCCCTGCTGGGAATAGCCCTGGGTGCTTCTTGTAGTGCCAATCTTAAATGAGGGGGAACAGAGAATTGGCGCCCAATCCCTCTCCTCTGGGGCCGCATCTTGGAGGCATGCGGCCCTTGCCATTTCCACCCCCGAAATATTGCCGTTAACCGTTCCCAAATTTGGTGATGCCCTGATTTGAACGGAGCGTCCCCATAGTGGCGGCACAGTGCCGGCTGGAAGCCGTCGCTACGTTTGAAATGACGCTACCGGAGGATGGACTCATTCTTACACGCTTACCCATATAACTCGCAATTGTTACCGATCGGAAATCTGCCGTAATTCGTTCCGGACAGCCGCTTAGAAAATAGAGATAAAGGACTTGGCACGAGAGCCGGCGATTTGGTGACCATCGTGCCCCATTCATGCGGGACATCAGCCCGCGAGGGGGGAGGTTTTTGGTTATGATTCATTCGAATCTGCATCACGGGATCGATCAGCCGGCGGAACAGCCTGAAAGCAATGAGGGTCTCTACCTGAATGACCTCGCGGACGGAACTGTTTTGGACATCGAAACGCAACATCATCATTACACGCTCGTCAATCGTCGAGACACCCACGTGCGCATTTGGGGCCATCCCATGTACTGCCCGGAACCCGTCGAGGTGGAAATTGAAGGATCTTTCGGAGGCAAGCCCCCGATAAAGCCCAATCCTGGTTTCATTGGGCGGGGGATGAACCTGGTATTCAAGCATCCCCTTTTCTACGAGGTTACCACTTCACGGATCCTCAACATCCACACACTGGGCTAGGAATCAAACAAGGCAACCCCCGGCCGGTCAGTGTAAAGATCTCTTGTTTAAACCAGCCATGAGGAGATGGTGGCCTTCCCGTGGTTGCTCTTCAAATGTAATAATGATTACTGTTCCACCGGAGTGGGTGACGCAGCGAGGACTCTGCTCACCTATTCAAAAAGAACTTCACCACAGAGACACAGAGGCTCACAGAGAACAGCCACAGAGAAGAACGGCAGGTCCACGCAGCAGGGACCCACGTCTTCACCTACCTTATCCCGAGTCCCGAATCAAGCTTGGACAAGACCTTTGCGGATGGCGTAGCGGACCAAGGTGGCGGTTTCATGAATGTCCAGCTTTTCCATGATCCGGGTACGGTAAGTTTCTGCCGTCTTCACGCTGATGTCCATAGCCACGGCGGCCTGCTTGGTAGATTTGCCTTCCGCGACTAATTGCAGCATTTGCCGTTCCCGGGAACTCAGGGGATCCTCCAAAATTTCCGTTTTGGTCTGGTAAGCTTCAATGACCGCATCGGAAATCTCGGGGCTTAAATAGGTTCCGCCCCGCGCCGCCTCGCGAATGGCGCGCACCAAGTCGTTGGCCGCATGCGTTTTCAGCACATATCCTTTGGCTCCGCCGCGCAGTCCTTCCAGGATGTACTGGCGATCCGCGTGCATGGTCAGCAAAATCGTCTTGCTGCGGGGAGAGACGCGCTTGATTTCGCGTGTTGCGTCAATGCCGTTGAGGAGCGGCATGGCCAGATCCATAACCACCACTTCGGGCTGAAGGGCTTCCGCCATTTTCAGCGCCTCCTGCCCGTTGGCCGCTTCGCCAACCACCTTGAAGCCTTCGCGCTCCAGGAGAGCGCGCAGACCCTGGCGGACCAACTGATGATCGTCGGCTACCATAACCTGAATGGGCATACTAATCCCTCCTCGGAACGGTGATGAACAGCTTGGTGCCCTGGCCGGGCGCCGATTCAATCCTGAGGGCGCCTCCCAAGGATTGCAGTTTCTCTCTCATTCCTAGCAGCCCCAGACCCTGCCGGGCGGAGGGGGGTCTTACTCCCTCGGGGTAAAATCCCACCCCGTCGTCAATGATGGAACATCTCACCATTTTTCGTGAGGCTCGAAATCGAATCTTTACGGACTTGGCCCGGGCATGCTTGTGAATATTGTTGAGGGCTTCTTGAACGACCCGGTAAAGAACCGTCTCGATGGGAAGAGGAAGGCGCCCTCCGTTCGACGACTGTACCGCAATGTGCAACCCGGAACGACGGGCGACACCTTCCGAAAGAAACTCAATGGCGGGCCCCAGACCCAAATCATCCAGGATGGTCGGCCGGAGCTCGTGCGAAAGGTGCCGCAGTTGTTGATAAACATTATCGAGATGATTTTTGACAACCTGGAGCCGCTTTTGAGCGCCGGGATCAAGGTCGTGTTCGACCTGAGCCAAAGAAAGGTGAACGGCGGCCAGGAGTTGGCCTGCCTCATCGTGGAGAGCGTGCGCAATCCGCTTAAGTTCCTCTTCCAGGATTTCATTCATATGGCGGAGGGCGGCATTCGCTTCGGCAAAAGACCGATGGGTCATCTCGAAAGACGACATGCTTTCGGAAAAGAATGCGCTGGCCCGCATGAAGGCGCCGGGATCAAGCGCCTGCCCGGCGTGACCTGGTTTCATCAGCTCAACCATGGCTTCGTGATGCAGGGCAACCATCCTCAAGACTCCCCGGCCTTCACCAAGTCCCTTGCGTCCCAACTCGTAAGCGCGCGCCAGGTCCGCCTCACCGCCGCGCCGGAGATAGCGCCGCAGAGTGATCGTATATTCACGATCGAGGTCAACGGACTGTATCGTCTGCTTTCCCATGGAGATACCGTGCCACCAGGACGAGGGCGTCGTCGGTTTCCCGCCCATATTGGTCGAGAATTCGATCCGCAATCTGCTGCGGAGAATCCCGGAGATTGCTATGGGCCTCAAATCCTTCCCTTAGGCCATCCGTGGCAAATATGAGGACGTCACCCGCGGATACCGGGATGACCCAAGCCGTTAGTCTGGGCAGGCGAACTCCTAAGATGCCGGGACGCAGGAGCAACGATTCCTGGCGAGGAGGAGCGTGAACTTGAGGGTGTAGCATGACGCCTTCAACATTGCCTACCCCCAGCCACGTCATCGTGTTGTCGCTTGCCGAAAAAACGGCAAGGCTCATAACCACCCCGCGCGTTGACCGCAGTTGTTGGTGACAGCGCTCGAAAAGGGCAAGGGGTGATTCGCCCGCAAATTGCTGGAGGGTGGCAATAGCGCTCCGGGACGCCTGCGCGGCCTCGTTTCCATGTCCCACTCCGTCCACGACGGCCACCAGGGCCTGTGCCGCGCACACCTTTACCCAATGTTGGTCACCCGACTCTGTCTGGCCGGCCAGAGTTTGGGCGGCAACTGCCCAATCGATCAGCCCCCTTCCGGAGTTGCCCATTTCTTAACCGTGACCGTAGTTCCGTGATTAACCGCAGAAACCACCTCAAACGCGTCCATGAGCCTTCGGACCCCGGGCAATCCCAAGCCCAGGCCTCGCGATGTGGAGAATCCGTCCTGAAGTGCACGGGAAATATCGGGAATCCCCGGACCTTCATCCCGTGCCACCACCCTGAGGCCTTTCCTGCCGCCTTGCCGTACGGGCTTCATCGTGATTCCCCCAGTCTTGGCATAGATGACGATGTTGCGTGATAGCTCCGATATAGCAGTAGCGATGAGGGTCAGGTCGGTACTAGAGAAGCCGATACTGGCTGCCAATTCCTTTCCCCTCTGGCGGGCGATGATGATGTCGCGGTCGGATTTGATGGGCACATAAACCTCCTCCGCGCCTTCCGTCCGGTTCCTGGGAAGAAGGGCATGCGAGCCATCGATCGACTTTTTCCGAGTGCCGTTATCGCTCACGGATACTCATCTCTTTGCTCGAATCAATCTTTTTTCGGTCCAGGTAAAGGATTCCTTCTTCCAGATCGAGCGCCGTGGAAACCCCTTCCAGCTTCAGTCCCAGACGGACCAGGGCGAAGGCAACTTCGGGCTGAATTCCCACGATAACCATTTCCGCGCCGCGCAGCCGGATCATATGCGCGATGTCACAAAGGGTGCGCGTGGCGAAGGAGTCCATGACGTCCAGGACAGTGACGTCCACGATGACCCCGCGCGAACGGAGCTTGCCCACTTGCGCCACCAGGGCGTCGCGCAGTTGCACCAGGTCTTCGTCACTCAGCGCCGACTGAATGGAGGCAATCAGATAGGGGCCCTGCTTGAGTATGGGAACTTGCATGGTCAACCGCCTTACGCAGAATGAGAATTCTCGCCCATGGGAGTAACTTTATACCCCAGGAGGCGCTCGGCTTCTTCAATGCCCCCCTGTAAATCGCCCACCGTATACATCTTGCTCAAATCCACTCCGATGGTTACCAAGGTCTGCGCAATCTCCGGTGACAGGCCCGTAATGATCACCGTCGCGCCTAGCAACCGGGTGGCTTCCACGGTTTGCACCAAGTGGTTGGCCACATTGGCGTCCATCACCGGGACGCCCGTAATGTCGATCACCACGACTTTCGCCCGGTTCGTACGAATGCCGCGCAACAGTTGCTCGGTCAATTGGCGCGCCCGTTGCGGGTCAATGACACCGATAATCGGCAGAATGAGCAAGCGTTCACGGACTTGCAGCACCGGCGTCGACAGCACCCGAATGGCTTCCTGCTGTTCGCGGATGACGCGCTCACGTTCTTGCACAAAGCCCACCGCCACCGTGTTCGAGATGCGGTTCACGGCGGGCTCGTAAGCGTCCAGGATGCGGTTCAGTTGAGCAAAATTGCTTTGATACTTCGCGAACAAGGACCGAGCCAGGACATCGCGGAGGAGTAGAACGATCCCGATGACTTCATGGGTTTCCACACCCCGCGGGATGATGCGCTCGGAAAGGTTGCGGGCATACGCCTGGAGCGCCTCGAACGTCCCCGACTCCAGGGCCTCAACATAGTTATCGTAAACCGCCGTTGCCTCCGCGAAAATTTCATCCTTGCTCATCGCCGTAAGGAGTTTCTCCTCGGTAATTCGGCGGGCCCAATCCTCACGTAGCAACGTCCGGTTCTGTTGAAGGTGGGCAACCAGTTCACGCAGTAATTCATGTGTGCTCGATGGACTCACGTTTGGCGCCAGGCTAAGCTTCCTCATTCCTATCCCTCCCCAAAGATGCATTGGCCTCATGCCCCTAAACCTCAGAGGAATCATGGAGATTTTGAAATTCTATACCCAGGGCAATTTACCGCCATCCCTTTAAGCCCGGAGTGTAGGTGTCAGGTATATACCTGACAAAATGTCATGTCAAGCTCGACTCGGCTGGCGCGCATTTAGCCAAAAATTGAGTGCAACAAGCTACTAATCAATGACTTACACGATTTCTCAATGCTATCACTTTCCCTGCAATACTTCCTATTCCTTTGCGAGGTCAGGTATTTGCCTGAAGAGAAATAGGGTTTTCAGTCGATTGAAATCTTTTGGGCGGGAATTTAAGGTCGTGGAGAAGGACGGGCGCAGTCAAAAACTTTGAGCAAGCCTGACCAGAAAGGATATCAAGATGAGCGCGCTTCCCCAGACGTTTCCAGCACCAACGTTAACCCCGGGATACACATCCGTATCGAGGAACAAGACGCGGGCCGCCCTGACGGTAGTGCCTCGTTCCAGCATACCCCATGAGTTGAGTGCATCGCCCGCGGGCGCGGAGAATCCGGGGGCGGACTTTGCCTCCATCTATCATACCTATCGGCGCCGTGTCTTTTCTCAGTGCTTAAGCATGCTGCGCAGTCCCACCGAGGCCGAGGATGCCGCACAGGAAGTTTTTCTGCAATTATTCAGGAAAGTGCACACCTTTCGAGGTGAATCGAGCTTCGCAACGTGGCTGCACCGTCTGACCACCAATTGTGTGTTGATGGAAATTCGCAGGATGCGTCGCCGATCGCACGAAACTCCCCTTGAATCCCCCTCCGGTTCGAGCGAGGAGAAATCCGCTATTAATATCATATCGGACTCTTTTCCGGCTCCCCCCACCACCATGCTGGACCGGGTCCGCATTGGCGCCGCCCTATCGCAGTTGCCCTCGGGCTACCAGAGAATCTTCGAATTGCACGATGTGGAGGGGTACACGCACAATGAGATTGCAACGTTGCTGAGCATCCAAGCCGGGACATCGAAGTCGCAATTACACAAGGCACGGCTCCGATTGCGTTGCCTCCTGCAAGCCGGCAGCAGGGCCGGCCATAAGGGATCCAGAGAAATCAACTCACCCAAAGCCCATGACCCACGATTTCCCTCAGGTCCGAAAGCTGAAAGGGAGATTTACTCCCATGGGATGTCCCGCTTCCCGCTTCCCAAATCAACGCCAGGTCCTCATTATTGAGGACTAATTCTCAGGAGCCAGACTGTAAGGTATCCACCGGAGCCCCTTTTAGGGGGCTTCACCGCATTGCAGATGCTTCACCATCGGTTGAAGATGGAGCGTGGGCATCACGTTTCGAAGGATGAAAGGTGACCCGGGCATGGACCGACGAGGCCCCTTTCCCAATTCGCCAGAGCTCATGCTCATCGCATCTTCCCCAACGGGAAAAGGCGAGGGACCTGGCAGGAGGTTTATATGGAGACGCCTCTTGTCGCGATATCAATCCATGAGCACCCCGAGCCTTGCAAAGTGCTGGAAGCGGCTTTGGGTGATTTATCAGTGGAAACTTATTTCGTCGAGGGGTGCCCGGCGGCCAGGGATTTAATTGCGCAGTATCAGCCGCTCCTGGTTTTCGTAGACCACGCCATCTGGAGACGGTCGCATAACGAAATCGTATACATGGCGAGGGCGGCCGACCAGTACTTTAGCATCGTTGTCGTCGGCTCCACACCGGATATTGAGATGTACGTGTCGGCCATCGAACAGGGGGCGTTTGAATTTATCGCCCCGCCGTTCTCACTCGAAACCTTAACCCGGGTAGTGCACTCGGCAGCCCTGGACGCCCATGAACTCCGGGAGTCCTTTGCCCGTATGTCTCTGCATCGCGTGGCGCAGTAACTTCTGGTGACGGCGATATCCCCATGAAAACCATCTCCATTGGAGGATAATATGAACAAAATTGGATGGACCCTGATGATCCTCTTGCTGGTTTCTCTCCTGGCCCCCGCGCAAAACGCACAGGCCAAAGAGAAGCAAGGCGGGTATGTCCCGAAGCACGGTCCGGCCCCCACAACCCATCCCAAACCCGCCCCCGAAAACCGTGACTATAGCGATGCGGCAGGGCACCCCAGCGCTCCCCACGTCCATGCCGACGGCAAATGGATTGGACATGACACCGGACGCGATGACCAGAACTACCATCTCGATCACCCCTGGGAGCACGGCCATTTTGCGGGTGGCATCGGACCAAAGCACGTTTGGCATTTGGCAGGGGGAGGCCCCAGCCGCTTCTGGTTCGGAGGATTCTACTTCAGCGTCGCCCCTTATGACGTGGGCTTCTGCGACGGCTGGCTTTGGGACAGCGACGAGATCGTGATCTATGACGATCCCGACCACGTCGGTTGGTACCTGTGCTTTAACGTGAGACTCGGTACCTACGTCCACGTTATGTTCCTGGGGGCGTAAGGTCGCTTCCCTGGTCGAGGAGCTATCGATCGGGGGCATCCCTAAGAAGCGCCGTGGGGTTCCGCATGGGGCGTTGGCTTGCGTCGGGTCGCGTCAGAATCAATGACGGGAATAAATTGCCAACTCCCCTATGCGGATCTTTTAGGTATATGACCGGCAATCGCCACGTTTCCGGGTCCATTAGGGGAGGCAGTGGTGGGAATGTGTCCCGCCGCCTTGCCCAGAACGTGTCCATTATCTCCCTCTAATACCATTACGGACATACCAAGCATGGGTACTTCCATCCGTCCAACTAGCGAGCCCTCGGGCAGAGCTGCAGCGCCGGCACGGGCGTCGCGGTTAGCGGTTGCGAGGGGAGAAGACCACCTGCTTCGACCCACTATCAAGCCAGGTTAAGAAAGTTCGCTTGGCGCCGTGTAGACGCCAGGCGAAAAGTTCGTGAAGGGCATTACGCCGATCTCTTCAAGAAGGTACGAATGGAGACGGCCACAGCCAGGGAGAGGATACCAATCAAACCCAGCAAGGGCAGTTGAGTGGCGGTTTGCGGCAACTGCTCGGGCGCGGATTGTTCCTCAGGGGAGGGAGTTGGCTCTGTAGCTGGGGGAGTGGCCGGCTCCGCTGTGGTGGGGGCCGGAGTTTCTTGAAGCGCGGCAGTCTCCGGGACGGGCGCCGGTGTTTCAACCTGCGGCGCCGGTGCTGGTGCGGGCGCGGGCTCCGGTTGCACTGCGGCTACTTCTGCAGGCACCACCGGAAATTCCTGCCCGAAGTTGTCCCCCGGGTAGAACCACTCTTTAATCGGGATGCCGCTGTCGGGAACCTCCCCCGATGTCTGTTGTCCGCCACTGGTTTCCGCAAATTTGATCGCCGTGTTGCCGGTCGGTTGCACGCGGTAGTCCGGCACCGCCCTGACGGTGGTAATCAAGTGCGTCCCGTCATCGTTGAAGATTTCCACGAAGTTGCGATCCGCGGCCAGGTCCACTAACTTGAAGGTGTAGGTCCCGGCGGGGAGAGTGGTATCTCCAACCCGCACCGGCGCGCTGAAGGTGAAGGTGGTTAGCTTATTCCACTCGTCTGCCTGTGCGCTCGAGGCGAGCAAAAACAGGCTGACGCAAAACACTATCGCGAGAGACTTAAGGGTATTCATGCTTACCTCCTGTGGTATTCATTGTCCTCACTATGAACTCCGGACCCCGGTACTTGCCCCCCTGCAAGGGGCGGGGCGTGAGGACTGTGGACGGCTTCCCTGCAACCTCGAACCTGGATTTGCCAAACATTCTGAGTGCCTGACAAACCTGATACCGACGACCGGTAAAATGCAACTTCCGCGCCAAACTAGTCCTTGGGCGGTTAAATCCTGCACAATAAGTAAAATAGAACGTATGGGCAGTTTGATGTTCGGGCCGGACGCCGTGCCCAATCTTTCCCGGCGCGCGTAAATACTACCCCAGCAAAGCACCCTCACGGAAATTCCTCAGGTATGAACCTGACAGTCGCTCCCGGTATTCGCTGGATTGAAATGTTGGGCCGCCTCGGCTGAAAATATAATTTCGGCAAAATAGAGTCGCAAAGCCCCCCTCGCCCACTTGGGGGAATGGGTGGCTCGTAGCGCCAGCATCTTGCCGGCACTGGAAAATGCCGCCAGGATGGCGGCGTTACGGAGGCTGGATGTCAGTGTATTCTGCAAAACTCAATAGAACTCTGCAAAACTCAACAGAGAGAGGGAAATATGAATCAGCCTCTTTTTGCGCTCCTGATCCACGAGCATCGGGAAGCCTTTGACTCCCTGAAGCGGGTCCTAAGAGATTTGTCGATCGAAACCTACAGCGTTGCCAGTTGCAAAGAAGCTGCGGACATGATTTCCGAGTGCCGGCCCCCCATCATCTTCACCGATAGCTCTCTGGCGGACGGATCCTGGGTAAGCATACTCAACATGGCCGAGGAAGCTGGCGTACCCCTCAGTTTGATTGTGGTGGGAAGGGTCCCCGATACGCGGCATTACATCTCTGTCATGGAACGTGGAGCATTTGATTTTGTAGCGCCACCCTTCGAGCACGAGCCCTTAGACTTCGTGATCAAATCGGCGGTTCTTCACGCCCAGCGCCGGAGGGAATCGTCCATGATCGCCGTCGTGGATTAAAGGGCATCCTTGCCCCTCACCACCTTTGAGCAGGAATGGCACCGGAAGGCGGCGCAGCCCCATTGACCTTTTTTTGATTCTCCAGGACGCGAACCACCTCGACCAGTAAATCGTCAGGTTGGCAGGGCTTGATCAGGCACCCTTCACTGCCTACGGCGGGGGCGGAGACAAAGGCGCGTGCGGTCAGCACCACGATGGGAATGTGCTTGGTTTTTTCATTGGCTTTTAGTTGCCGAATGGCTTCCCAGCCACCCACCTGCGGAAGCCATAGATCCATCAGGATCAGATCGGGGAGCAGTTGCAATGCCTTATCCAGGGCCTCCTGGCCATCGCTCGCCAAACTAACCCGAAATCCGCTCCGGCTCAGGTAATGGCCATACATTTCCCGGTCGTCCTTAAAATCATCGACAATCAGGATCAAGGATTTTTGAGTCATCACTTTGCACATTCCTTTCAGCGGATGTCCGGCTCGCGCGCTGGCTCACCGAGTGTAGCCATGACTGGAACCGTCACTTCCGCCTTCTCAGGGTTCAACTTGAGAAGCGCCGTAATCGCCATGATCAGCTCGCGAGGCTGGAGCGGCTTGGGCACGTGCCGATGGAATCCGGCGCTGGTCAGCCTGGCGAGATCTTGCGCACCGGCATGCGCGGTAAGGGCAATCGAGCCAATTCGGCCACCCTGGCCGGGAGGCAGCGTCCTGATTCGGCGAATGAGGCTATAGCCATCTTCGCCCGGCATTTCAATGTCGGCCACCAGGGCATCAGGCAATTCTCGCAAAAGAATCTCGTAAGCCTCACCCGCCGAGGAGGCCACGAAGACGGTGGCGCCGCATCGTTCCAAAATGAGGCTAACGACCTCGCGCGCGTCGGGTTCATCGTCCACCACGAGAACTCGTGCGTCTTTCAAGGCTGCCCCGGACCGCAGCAAATCGGCATCATCCATGAAGTTGGGGTCAGATAGCGGGTCATGGTCCGAACCCTCCGGAAGGGGAGAAGTCACCGGCAAAACCACCTTGAAGAGCGCCCCCGGGCGACCCTCGCGGTTCCTCGCCTGAACGCAGGCGCCGTGCAATTGCAGCAGGTTGTGAACAATCGCCAAGCCCAAGCCCAAACCCTGGTGGGGTCGGGTGCTGGAAGAGTCGCCCTGCCGGAAGGGTTCAAAGATATGCGGTAGGAAATCCGGCCGGATCCCCGGGCCGTCATCCTGAACAATCAATTCCACGTGCGAATTCATTTCTTGGAGGGAGATCTGGATGTTCCCTTTCCGCGCAGTGAATTTGGTGGCATTGGACAGGAGATTCCACACCACCTGTTGCAGGCGAAAAGCATCGCCGCGGATATGGCCAGGGTCACACTCGAGGGTCATGTCGATTTGAATTTCCTTGGCCTGAGCGGTGGGGCGGATGCTGTCTACCGCCGCCCGCACCACCGAAGGCAGATCCACCGGCTTGAGCTCCAGGCGGAGCTTGCCGCTGACGATGCGGGACACGTCGAGGAGGTCAGAGATCAGCCGGGCCTGAAGCAGGGCGTTGCGATTAATGGTTTCCACCGCCTTGGTTTGGGTCTCTTGATCCAAGCCTCCCGCTTGCAGCATATGCGCCCAGCCGGTGATGGCGTTGAGAGGGGTACGGAGTTCGTGGGAGAGAACCGCCAGGAATTCGTCTTTCAGTTGGTTAGCCTCATCCGATTCGCGGCGCGCTTCCTCCGCCTTCCGGAGTGATATTTCAATCTGCGCCGTACGTTCGGCCACCCGCTGTTCCAATTCCCGGTTCAGTTTCTCCAAGGCCTCGGTCTTGCGGTAAAGGTCGGCGAATATCGCCACTTTGGCCCGCAGGATCTCCGGAATGATGGGCACGGAGACATAATCCATGGCGCCGGAGTCATAGCCTTTGAGCCGATGGGCGTCCTCCACCATCACGCTGGATACAAGGATGATGGCAGTCTTCTGAAAGCGGGGGTGACTGCGAATCATGGAAGCCAGTTCGAATCCATCCAACTCCGGCATGCAGACGTCGACGAGAAGTACGGAAATCTCTTTCCTCAGGAGCAACTCCAGGGCCTCCTTGCCGGAATTGGCTCTGATCAGATTCTCGCCCAAGTCAGCCAGAATGGTCTCGTAGCTCAGCAACTTGTCAGGCTGATCGTCCACCATCAGGATGTTGATAGGGCTCTTGGGACTCATGGCAATTGTCTCATTGTCACATTATGTCACTATCCTAGACGTTTGTCGTTCTTTGTCCGTTACGTCCGTGGCTAGTGGTTAGTGGCGAGTGGCTGGCAAGAACTGCGCTCCTTACTTATGCGACAGCCACTCGCCACTAACCACTAGCCACTGCCCTTCATCGATGCAACCACATCCTCAGTGCGGAAAGCAGTTGTTCCGTATTGACGGGCTTGGCCAGATACTCGGAAGCGCCCGCCTCCAAACACTTCTCCCGGTCGCCTTTCATGGCCTTGGCCGTCAAGGCGATGATGGGCAGGCGGCGATGCTTGGGATTTTGACGGATGTGCTTGATGGTCTGATACCCGTCCATCTCCGGCATCATGATGTCCATGAGAACGATGGACACATCGGGAGTGGAATCCAGAAGCCCCATGGCCTCCTGTCCGGTGGTGGCGGAGACTACTTTCATGCCGCGGCGTTCCAAGACGCTACTGAGGGCAAAGATGTTGCGCACGTCGTCGTCCACCACCAGCACCGGCTTGCCCACCAGGTCGTCGTCGGAACGGTGCAGACGCTCAATCATCTGTTGTTTCTCTTCGGGGAGGTCGGCGACGATCCGGTGCAGGAACAGCGCCGTTTCGTCCAACAGGCGCTCCGGCGATTCGACGCCCTTCACCACGATGCTGCGGGCAATGGAGTGCAGCCGCGCATCTTCTTCGGGCGTCAATTCCTTGCCCGTAAACACCACGATGGGCAAGTCGCAAAGCGTTTGGTTCATGCTGAGCTGCTCAAGCACCTCAAACCCGGAGATGTCGGGCAAACGCAGGTCGAGAACTACGCAGTCAAACGCCCGCTCATGCAGCGCCGTCAGAGCCTGCTCACCCGAACTCGCGGTTTCCATTTCGATATCGTCATGCTCGAGCAGGGCGCGGATGCTGACCTGCTCGGCCGTGTCGTCTTCGACCACCAGCAGCCGCCGCCGCCGAGGCAACGCGAACTCCTTGATCCGCGATAGCGCGTCCTTCAATCCGTCGGGGCTGGCGGGCTTGGTGATGAAGCTGAATGCCCCACGCGCCAGGCCATGTTGGCGATCTTCATCCAAAGTTACCAGTTGAACCGGAATGTGGCGCGTGTTGGGGTCTTGCTTCAACTGACTGAGGACGGTCCAGCCCAGCATATCGGGCAGGAACACATCCAGCGATACCGCCGTGGGATGGTATTTACGCGCCAATTCCAAAGCATCCGCACCGCGCATGGCCACCAGCACCTTAAAGCCTGAGGCGCGGGCCATTTCGACAAGCACGCGGCAATAGCTGGGCTCGTCCTCGACAATCAAAAGGGTGGCATCGTCGGCCTGGATATTTTCCCGATCGTCAGGAACCAGCTCCACTTGCCTCTCCTGGATGCGGACGGCAGGGAGACGCACCACTCCGGAGGTAGCTTCTTCCCGGGCGCTGGTTCGCGCCGCCACCGTGGGGCCGGCGTAGGTCATGGGGAGGTAGAGGGTGAAGGTGCTGCCCGCTCCGGGAGTGCTGCGCAATTGGATTTCACCGCCCAGCAAGTAGGCCAACTCGCGGCTAATCGCCAACCCCAACCCCGTGCCACCGTATTTGCGGCTGGTCGATGCGTCGGCCTGCTGGAAGGCTTCAAAAATAATTTTCTGCTTCTCCGGAGGTATTCCAATTCCCGTGTCCGCCACCTCAAAAGCCATCACCGGCCCGGCACTCGAAAGCACCGGATGGGTGGGGTTCCAGCCGCTCAAGGCGGGGGAGACGTTCACGCGCACGCCGCCCTTCTCCGTGAATTTAAATGCATTGGAGAGCAGGTTCTTGAGCACCTGCATGAGGCGCTTGGAGTCCGTGGTAATGTGCTGGACTTTAGAGTCAACGTACAGGTCGAAAGAAAGGTGGCGGTTCTCAGCTTCGTGGATGAAGGTGCGCTCCACGGTATTCAACAAGGTCTTGAGCTGAATATCCTCGGCGTCCACGGTGACGGTTCCCGATTCGATCTTGGAAAGGTCAAGAATGTCACTAATCAAATTGAGAAGGTCGGTGCCGGCCCCGTGGATGGTGCGGGCAAACTCCACCTGCTTGGGCAGCAGATTACCGTCGGCATTTTCGCTCAGTTGCTGGCCGAGGATGAGGATACTATTCAGGGGTGTTCGCAGCTCGTGAGACATATTGGCCAGGAATTCTGACTTGTATTTGGACGTCAGCGCCAGTTCGTTCGCCTTCTCTTCCAGGGCGCGGCGGGCTTGCTCAATTTCCTGGTTCTTGCGCTCAACTTCGGCATTTTGTTCCGCCAGTTGCGTGGCTTTCTGGGCAAGTTGTTCGTTTTTCTCTTGCAGCTCTTTCTGTTGGCTCTGCAACTCCGTGGCGAGCTTCTGTGATTGTTTGAGCAAGCCTTCGGTCTTCATGGTGGCTTCGATGCTGTTCAGCAGGATGCCGATACTGGCCGTTAATTGATCGAGAAACGCCAAGTGTGAGGCGGTGAAAACGCTCAGGGAGGCCAACTCGATGACCGCCTTGATCTGATTCTCAAAGAGCACTGGAAGCACCACGACATTGCGCGGAGGAGCCTCAAAGAGACCGGACCGGATGGGCGCGGCATTGGCGGGAAGTTGGGTAATCAACAGCCGCTGCTTCTCCGCCGCGCACTGGCCGACCAATCCTTCGCCGATCCGCAGGCGCTCTTCCGCGTCTCCGCCCCGGCTCGAATCGCCGTTCGCATGGCCGTTCTTCCCGCTGGAAGCGTAACCCGCCAGCCGGTTCAATTTGGGTTCTTCGTCTTCAGCGTCCATCAAGTAAATCACGCTCAGGTGTGCATTCACCAGGGGCGTGAGCTCCGACAGCAACATCTTGCCGACCGTGCCGAGGTCGCGCTGCCCCTGCAACAGACCGGTAACGCGCGCCAGGTTGGTTTTCAGCCAATCCTGTTCGCTATTCCGATCGGTGGTGTGGCGCAGATTGGTGATCATGGTGTTGATATTGTCTTTGAGTTCCGCCACTTCCCCGCGGGCGTCGACTTGGATGGACCGGGTCAGGTCGCCCTTGGTAACCGCCGTGGCGACCTCGGCAATGGCGCGCACTTGGGTGGTCAGGTTAGCCGCCAGCAAGTTGACGTTCCCCGTGAGGTCCTTCCAGGTCCCGGAGGCGCCGGGCACATTCGCCTGCCCGCCCAAGCGGCCTTCCACACCCACTTCGCGAGCCACGCTGGTCACCTGTTCGGCAAAGGTGGCGAGGGTATCCGTCATGTTGTTGATGGTCTCCGCCAGGGCCGCCACTTCACCCTTGGCCCGGACGGTGAGCTTTTGTTTAAGCTCCCCGTTGGCGACGGCGGTGACAACTTTGACGATGCCGCGTACCTGCTCGGTAAGGTTCGCCGCCATCACATTGACGTTATCGGTAAGGTCCTTCCACGTGCCGGCTACTCCGGGCACCTCAGCCTGACCACCCAACTTGCCGTCTGTGCCGACTTCGCGCGCCACGCGGGTCACTTCTGCCGCAAAGGCGTTGAGCTGGTCCACCATGGTGTTGATGGTGTTCTTAAGCTCCAGGATTTCGCCTTTCACGTCCACGGTAATCTTGCGCGAAAGGTCGCCGCGAGCCACTGCCGTGGTGACTTCCGCGATGTTGCGAACCTGCGTGGTAAGGTTGGCCGCGAGCAGGTTAACGTTGTCGGTGAGGTCTTTCCACGTGCCGCCCACGCCGGGGACCACCGCCTGGCCGCCCAGCCGCCCGTCCGTGCCCACCTCGCGCGCCACGCGCGTCACCTCCGCCGCGAAGGAGCGGAGCTGCTCCACCATGGTGTTGAGGGTTTCTTTCAAGAGCAGGATTTCGCCGCGTGCGTCCGCGGTAATTTTCTTTGACAGGTCGCCGCTTGCGATGGCCGTGGCCACATCCGCGATATTGCGGACCTGCGCCGTCAAGTTGCTGGCCATGAAATTGACGTTATCGGTAAGATCCTTCCACGTGCCGGCCACGCCCGGGACAACTGCCTGCCCGCCGAGCTTGCCTTCCGTTCCCACCTCGCGCGCCACGCGGGTAACTTCCGAAGCGAAGGCGTTGAGTTGGTCCACCATGGTGTTGATGGTGTTCTTCAGCTCCAGGATTTCGCCTTTCACGTCTACCGTAATCTTGCGCGAAAGGTCGCCGCGAGCCACTGCCGTCGTGACTTCCGCGATGTTCCGAACCTGCCCCGTCAAATTACCGGCCATCGAGTTCACGCTGTCGGTCAGGTCCTTCCAGGTGCCCGCCACGCCGGGGACGTTGGCCTGCCCGCCCAATCGGCCTTCCGTTCCCACCTCGCGCGCCACGCGCGTGACTTCACCGGCGAAGGCGTTAAGCTGATCCACCATGGTGTTGAGGGTTTCTTTAAGTTGGAGAATCTCGCCTCGGACGTCGACGGTGATTTTGCGTGAAAGGTCGCCGCTGGCAATGGCGGTGGCCACTTCCGCGATGTTGCGAACCTGCCCCGTCAGGTTGCCCGCCATCGAGTTCACACTGTCCGTCAAGTCCTTCCAGGTGCCCGCCACCCCGTGCACGGCCGCCTGGCCGCCGAGTTTGCCCTCCGTGCCCACTTCGCGGGCCACGCGGGTAACTTCCGCGGCAAAGGCGTTGAGCTGATCCACCATGGTATTGAGGGTATCTTTAAGCTGGAGAATCTCTCCCCGCACATCCACGGTGATTTTGCGCGAAAGGTCGCCGCGCGCCACCGCCGTAGCGACTTCCGCAATGTTGCGCACCTGCCCGGTAAGGTTCGAGGCCATGGAGTTGACGCTGTCCGTCAAGTCCTTCCAGGTTCCGGCCACACCGTGTACCTGCGCCTGGCCGCCCAACTTGCCTTCCGTTCCCACCTCGCGAGCCACGCGGGTAACTTCCGAAGCGAAGGCGTTCAACTGGTCCACCATCGTGTTGATGGTTTCCTTGAGCTGGAGGATTTCGCCGCTGACGTCCACCGTAACCTTCTTCGACAGATCGCCGCTGGCGATGGCCGTGGAGACCTCGGCAATATTTCGCACCTGGGCCGTCAGGTTGTTGGCCATGGAGTTGACACTATCGGTGAGGTCTTTCCAGGTTCCGGCCACCCCGCGGACGTTGGCTTGGCCGCCCAACCGCCCTTCCGTCCCCACCTCGCGCGCCACGCGGGTGACTTCCCCGGCGAAGGCGTTAAGCTGGTCCACCATCGTGTTGATGGTTTCCTTGAGGTTAAGAATTTCGCCGCTGACGTTTACCGTGATCTTGCGGGACAAGTCGCCGCTGGCAATGGCCGTGGCCACTTCTGCGATGTTGCGAACCTGGGCCGTCAGGTTCGAGGCCATGAAGTTGACGTTGTCGGTCAAGTCCTTCCAGGTGCCGGCCACTCCGGGGACTTGCGCCTGGCCGCCCAGCTTTCCATCCGTGCCCACCTCGCGCGCCACGCGCGTCACTTCCGACGCAAAGGCATTCAGTTGGTCCACCATGGTGTTGATGGTGTTCTTGAGTTCCAGGATTTCACCGCGAACATCGACCGTGATCTTGCGCGATAGATCGCCGCGCGCCACGGCAGTGGTGACGTCGGCAATATTACGGACTTGCGCCGTCAGGTTGTTGGCCATCGAGTTCACACTGTCGGTAAGGTCTTTCCAGGTGCCCGCCACGCCGGGAACGATGGCCTGTCCGCCCAGCCGTCCGTCCGTGCCCACTTCGCGCGCCACGCGCGTGACTTCACTGGCAAAGGATCGCAACTGGTCCACCATCGTGTTGATGGCTTCCTTGAGTTGTTGAATCTCACCTCGCACATCCACGGTAATCTTCTTGGATAGGTCGCCGTTGGCCACGGCAATGGTGACGTCGGCGATGTTGCGGACCTGCCCCGTCAGGTTGCTGGCCATCAGGTTGACGTTTTCGGTGAGGTCTTTCCACACGCCGCTCACTTCGCGAACCTGCGCCTGGCCGCCCAGCTTTCCGTCGGTTCCCACCTCGCGGGCCACGCGCGTGACTTCCGAAGCGAAAGCGTTGAGCTGGTCCACCATGGTGTTAATGGTGTTCTTCAGCTCCAGGATTTCGCCTTTCACATCCACGGTAATCTTGCGTGACAGGTCGCCGCGCGCCACGGCGGTGGTGACGTCGGCAATATTGCGAACCTGCGCCGTCAGGTTCCCACACATGGCGTTCACCGAGTCCGTCAGATCCTTCCAGGTTCCGGCGACGCCCGGCACCACTGCCTGCCCGCCCAATCGGCCTTCCGTACCCACTTCGCGAGCCACGCGCGTCACTTCACTGGCGAACGATCGCAACTGATCGACCATCGTGTTGATGGCCTCTTTGAGCTGGAGAATTTCGCCCCGTACGTCCACCGTGATCTTCTTGGAAAGATCCCCGCTCGCCACGGCAATGGTGACATCCGCAATGTTGCGGACTTGCGCGGTAAGGTTATTCGCCATGGAGTTGACGCTGTCGGTGAGGTCTTTCCACACTCCGCTCACGCCGCGGACTTCCGCCTGCCCGCCCAGCTTTCCGTCCGTCCCCACTTCCCGAGCAACGCGCGTGACTTCCGAGGTGAAAATCACGAGCTGCTGAATCATGGTGTTAACGATGTTGGCGGAGCGGAGGAATTCACCCTTCAGGGGACGTCCATTGACCTCGAGAGGGACCGTTTGCAACAGGTCGCCCTGGGCCACGGCGGAGACGGCACGCGTGACTTCCGTGGTGGGCCAAAGCAGATCGTCGATCAAGACGTTAATCGAACCCTCCATTTCACCCCAGTCCCCACCGAGCGGCTGGAATCGGACACGTTGGCTGGTCTGGCCCCGCTTGCCGACGGCGAGCCCAACCCGTTTCAGCTCGGCAGCCATCCGCTCATTAGCCAACACGATGTCATTAAATGTGTCGGCGATCTTTCCATCGATCCCTGTCAAGTCGCCTGGTAGACGGACCGAGAAATTTCCCGCCCGCACCTTTTGGAGGGCCTGAAGCAAAGCCTGGGATGGGAGAGAGGCCATCCCTTGACCGTCGTTGCTCTTGGAAGTGACAATTGCCTGTTGTGTGGCCATAATTCAACCTTTCGCAAATTTGACCCGCCCATGCTCCCAAGGCACTCTTCCGAATGCCTTGTCCCCACCCTGCCATTTCGCGTAGCGTATGCCCCGTCCCCTAAGCCTCAATCTTTCATATGAATGTGAGCGTAGGTGGTAATCCGGCGGGTTTCAATCAGGTAAAGACCTGACATCTGGGGGAGGCCAGGAGCAGAGTCGTCCAGAACTAGTAATCACTGTATTTGCAATATGTTTCAATCAAACCTGGGCGGGTCGAATCAGGTAAAAACCCGACAGCACCGGGTGGTTTGCAAAAATCTCTCGCGACCCTGGAAGGCGATGACTTCAAACCGCTTGGCCTTTCTCCAAGCATTGAGCTTGGAAGCCTCTAGTTGCGCCCCAGGGGCTATTGTCAAGTAAATACCAGGACGCATGTATGGTACCTACCCTATTGCGGCGCAAAAATTATACCCGTATGCTCGCTTTAGAGGCGGGCCAACCCGGGTGGTACGTTCTTCTTCCGCGAACCGGCCTTCCCAAAAAATGTTGGTTAGGAAGGCGAACCCTTAGTATGGAAGGTGAGCAAAAACACATCCTGATCATTGAAGATTCCGAAGATGAGCGGGATCTGTACGCCCTTCATCTTTCGCTGAAGGGATTCCGGGTTAGTAAGGCGGAGGATGGAAAGGAAGGTCTGGAAAAAGCATTCGAACTTCGTCCGCACCTCATCCTGATTGACCTGTGGCTTCCCACGATAGGCGGCTGGCGGGCAACGCAGCTCCTAAAAGCCGATCAACGAACCAAAAACTGTCCAGTCGTGGTCATAACGGGTCACGTCACGCTCCAACCTAAAACGCTGGAGTGCGACGGGTGGCTGACGAAGCCTTGCCCGCTTGACCAGCTTGATGCAGAAATCGCCAGGGTTCTCGGAGCTTGCGTTTAGAGCAAGGGGTTATCACAGCACACGGCGCGGTCAAAGCCCAATGGAGTCTCACTACCTCTGAATCCGCGAATCAGCGGGTGCGCAATCCTAAGCGCTGCATTTTCTCAGCCCACTCCGATGACAGCAAGATTAGCCTTCTCCCTTCAACCGATCCTACCGTGAACACCGCCGAAGCCTACAAGCACCGGCGCCAACCGCCAACGTCTTTCGCTTTGCGCCATGAGGTGTCCCGTATGATAAAGACCGGGAATTTCCCTCGTAGATGTAAGGTAAAAACCGTATTTGACAACATGTTCTGAGGGCTTACTGTCCAGACATACATATTGCAGCAAGGGCAAAGATAAATTTACTGACGCAATTGAAATGCTGGAGCCGGGGGCAACTCCTATAGGAATCGGAGGACGCGGAATGTACACCCTGATGGAATGTTTTGTCATCGCAGGCGTTACATTTGTTCTAGGCGCAGTGCTCTTCCTCTCTATCGCCTTGGTTGTGTTACTAATGGCAGCAGTAAGAGTTGTGGTCACGAGGGCCCATCCGTTGGCCTCACACGCCCAGTCAGAGCTGCGCGAAGAATTGGTCGCATCGCCCCTGGCCCAACCCGTCAGTCAGGGAAATTGAACGCGGATTTAGAGGCCATGCAATTATCTCGAGGTGGGCAATAAGAATTCCGGGGACCTTGGAGAACGGTGTGCGTCTTTTGATCGTCGATGACAACAAGCCGCTGGCGGAGCTCACGTCATGGCTGTTGCGGTGGATTGACCAGCGCGCCCAGTACATCGAGACGATTTCACTTGCCGGCGACCTCGAGTCGGCAATGCGTCTTCTCCCCGAACACGATGCCGTTCTCTGCGACGGACAGTTTCCCTTCTCTTCGCAAACTTGCTCCACCGGGGATGAATGGCGGGCAGTTCACCGCGCCGCCAGGCTCGGCGGAATGGCCTTTATCCTTTATAGCGGTTGCCCTCGAATCCTTGAAGCTGCTCGATTTAGCGACGTCCCAGCGATTGCCAAACCCGCACGGATCGAGAAAATTTACGAGATGTTGACGGAACTTTGCCCTGAGGTGCGGTCGGCAAATGTCCGTGACGATTAGGATCATTAGCGGATGGCCCCACATAGGAGGCGCAGTTTGAGACAAACACTCGAAGAATATTGTCGTGACGTAAACGCGAATGCCGAAAGGTTCGCCCGTGAAGAGGTAATTTGCCAGCGGATCGACCATCTACGGGCATTCAACTTTGGCCGAATGATGCAACGTGTGGAAAATTCCCGGCGCGAGGCTCGGCAACGTGTCCGTTGCCTGCTGCTCGGGTTGGTGATGGGCGTGGCGTGCGGCAGGGCACATCCGGACAATTTGTACCATGCTCTGGCCCATAAATTTCTTGCCCAAGCGAATTTTATTGTCCGGGAAGCGGAAAGTTCAGCACTTTGGAGACTCTGGAAGGTCCCGCGCTTGAGAGTGTAGCAATGACTTTACGTCGTATTGATTCGAAGGATGTTATGGTGTTCGTCCTTTAGTTTAGCATCTACCCTGTTTTGTGCCCGTCTTCTTCACGAAAATGCAGAGTTCCGTTCTTCGCCGATTGTCGGGAGTTTTTGATACCTTCATTGGTTTTCCTGAGGCCCTCGGGCATGCACCCGATGATTATTTCGGGTCTTCCCCGTATTGAATTCATAACTCATCACCATTAAAAGTTAAAAGTGCCATCTTTAAGGGCGGCGGCTTTAAGAAGGGTATTTCCCCAAGGGAAGACTACTGCTTGAGTCATAGGTTCGTTGATGAAGCTGCCCACGGGGCAGGCGTAGGGTCTTGGCTCAAGGACTAGTATTCCGGGGGCGCGGCGGGCATTTCCATCAAGAAGTCTTGCTAAAAAGGCAAGGGAAGGGGTTGGGACGGGAGACCGTTGGATCTGGGGGGAAATTATGGCAACGAAGGCCGAACTCGCCATGGAGAAACTTTTGGAAGCATTGGCCGAACGTCAGGCTTACATGGAAAGTGGCGAGCGCAACTCCGAAAAACAAATGCAACTTGAAGAGATAGTGGAAGTTGCGGTAGATGAATTCATCGAATTGGCGGCCGAGGACGCTGAGCCGGCTGCATTGGAGCGGCACGGCCGCGCTGGGATGGAGCGGCACAATCCTCAACATGCGCTATTCTACCTTTCTTGGCAGTAGCCTTATGATGGATTCCATGCCCTGGGGATTGATGGCGCCGAAAATGTATACGCGTGCGGGTACACCCTCTCCACCAACTTTCCCACCGTCAAGCCCTATCAGGCGGTGAATGCCGGAGATTACGGCGGCAGGGTGGCAAAGATTGCACTGGGTTCGCAACCGGTCGATGCATTCTCCTCACCCAATTTGACTTTCAGCGACCAGGCCGTTGGCACCGCCGACGCGGCCCAGAGGGATACCATCACCAACCTTGGCTCAGCTCACAGCAGCTACCACTTTTCTGGTTCGGACTGCGGCGCGATTGCCGGAGGAAACAGATAGGGGGCCATACCTCCTTTACGCGCCGGCAGGGAGCAGCAAATAGCCGACCACTCCGTCATTACTTACCGTAGTTACAATCAGGCTATAGGGGTGGCTGTACTGCTGCGCATAAAAGTCCACGGCCTCCTTGGCACCCACATTGTTGAGCCACAGCGTCTTTCCTTCGTTGGGCAAAAAGATGTAGCCACGGAGGCGCTGGTGGCTCACGTCCGTCTTCAAAACGGTCAGAGCTACTCCCGGCGCCAATTCCGTGGGGGAATTCCTGACGATTTCAAAGGTCATCTTGTCGCGATGAAGATTCTGGGTGAGCGTTTGCATGTTGCCCTGATTTTCGCTTACCTGTTGTTGCATATTCGCAAGGTCCCGCCCTGTGCTCTCTTGCGCCGCGGTCAGTTGCTCGCGAAGGCCGGCAACCTGATCGCGAAGTTGATCATTAAGCTGAGCGAGTTGTGCCCCGTTTTGTCTTTGCATTGATTCGACGTTGTTCAACCGGGCATCCACTGCTTCACTTCGTTGATCCAACTCTGCCTGTAAGTGTCCCACGGCTTGCCCCACCATCGCCCGCGTCTGGTTTCGGGTTGCACTCAGGCTGAAGTCAACCTTGCGATCGATTGCGACCAAGCGGCTCGTCAACCCATCCCAATTGGCCGACAGATCACGGAGCTTGACCTCCGTAGCTTCAATCCGTCCACCTTGCGTGGTGACAGACTTTAGCAGTTCCGGCAATTGCGAAAGGGCGATGTTGTTATTTCGCAGACCCAGATACAGGTAGGCACCGGCCCCGATCCCCCCGAGAAGGACGACCATAAGGATGAACCATAGCCCGCCGCTGGAGGGCAGCGGCGCCACATGAACCGAAGAATTCATGTCACGCCCATGGTCCAACCGTAGTTCATCAAGCCGGTCGCTGGCGCGCCTGGCATTTGGCCTGCTACCGCGCGGGGACTCGGGGGGTTCGGCGGCGGGAGTTCCACCTGCAAATCTCTTGCGTGGATCTCCCTCGAGCTTCCGCGCTCCCAACTCCTTTGTTTCATTAAATTTGCCCGTTTGCCCATCTTCTATTGCGGGCTCGTGACCGGAAGCTTGCGAAGAAATTTGTTCCTTGTTGTTTCCATTATTATCATGGTGCCTCAACCCGGAAGGGTCATCGGGCCCAAGGCCTTGATTCCCGTCAAGATCATCCAAAATTCGCATCGGATTGCCTCCAAAATCAAATTTGGGTACTTCCGCAGAATTTCCCGCGTGTGCACTTTCTGTGATAATGAAGCCCCACATCACTAAAGCAATGGCCATGCCAAGGAAAAGCAGCTTCGGGATTTCCAACATGAAATCAAGGGGTTAACGCTGAATCGCCTTATCGGTATCAAACCGCCATGCGCACACCTTTACCCGGAATATGAAAAATTTACCGAGCACGTGTGGCACGCCACACCAAACACGGTTGCGGCTCTGATCCGGCGAATCAGTGACCCGCCGATTAGTTACACAATCGGTCCGCGAGGCGCGCAGTCCTGTCAACAACGGCTTAAAAGTGAGCCAAGATTCGGCTACAGGAAAACCGGTGTTTTGAGAGCCTGATCGACGGGGACGCGGCAGAAACTCTGCACCAATTTCCAGACCTTTGCCGGCGATCGCCGCGCTCCTTTGAGCCTCGGCAATCTCTCGCGTCGCGTTGCTGGGTACCAAGCTTGACGGCAGACCGGGAGGTTGGTAAGGTTTTCGTGGAGGCCTTGGCTCAAACTTCATCGTCTTTGCGTGCCAGCTAAGATCATGCACGATGATCCTGCGGCATGCGATGTGTCTGCAACCGGGACGTATTACATTATTGTTGATCGCAGCGAAACCCCGTTGGCGAAGAAGAAATTGGAGACGATATTGGGCAGGAATGGGCAAAGAATGAAAGTCGATATCCTACTAAGTTAAAGAACCTAGGATACTGGCATGTAGATCGGACGGGTAGAACAACAGTTTTCAAGAAAGAACAAATTTCGATTTATCGCTGACTTAATGCTATGAAAAATAAGGGCCTGTAGCTCAGATGGATAGAGCAACGGTTTCCTAAACCGTAGGTCGGGGGTTCGAATCCCCCCAGGCCCTCCAGATTTGTGCTATTCGCTACCGATACCGAACCGAATGCCGTGAGGTCCTTTTCCACCGTGCCGTCGTTCCGCTTCCGGCCGGCGCGTTTTAGCCGCTCAGGCAGAGCCCAAGTGACCACCGTGCACATCAGCCTGCGGATCTTGCCGGGCGCCCGCGACATCCGACAATCCATCGCGGAAGGTCCCGAAGAGTCTATCGAAAGGCAGCGCGACATCGCCATAGTTGCACTCGAAATAGCGGTGATGAAGGTAATGGAAGTACGAACCCACCGGCAGTTTTCCGTTCAAGGCCGGCCCCTCGAAGCCCAGGTGACTGTTTGCCGGCCCGGCTCCCGCGTCCTGGCTCTGAAACAGAAAGTGGATCGGATGAGTGGGCACCACAAAGTGGATCAGCAGCCGGCTGAAGTACAGGAGGTGCTCCACCGGATGCATCGAGAGGCCGGACCACGGCGCCGGTTGCACATTCTTGTGATGCAGATAATGGACGTATTTATAAAGCGGCTTCCAATGAATGGCGCGGTGGATCCAGTAGAAGTGGAATTCGCGCCAGATCGGAATCAAAAGCAGCCAGGCGGTGCAGTAGACGGGATGTTCGGTCCAACTTACGTAGGGAACATGATGGTTGGCCGCCGCCCAAAAGTAGAGCACCTCGTAGGCGCTCCAGACCGTGCAGCCGCTCACGCAACTCCAGAAGATATTGTCGTAAAGCTGATTGTGGAAAAGGAAATTGCGGTCGTTCACCTGCGTCCAATACGGGTAATACTTGCGCTGCATCCCCCGCACCTTTAAGGTGTAGAACAACAAATGCCAGCCGCCCGCCACCAGCCAAAGCAGGGTGAGATTGATGAGGTAGATCCGGCAGATCCAGCCCACATGAAAATCCACACAACGGGACAGGGGCGGCTGGAGCCAGAGCCATGTGACGGTGGCGGTGAGCATGAAGAAAAGATCCCACGGCCACAAGTAACCGCCGCCGAAAAGCCATTTCAGCGCCGCCATCGGTCGCAGAGGCCAGCAGAACAGGGGTACGAATTTTATCGCATACGGCGGCCGCCACTCACCCTTCGCCGTGCGAAAGCCCAACTCCGGCTGCTTGGTATCAGCCATTACGGTGTCCTCGGCAATTGTCAATGGAGGCAGCCCTAAGGCCCGCGCTGAATGACGCATCCTCCCCACACTTCTGTAGCGTATACCCCACCACCTGTGAATGCAAGATGACTCGCCCCGCGACGACAAGGCGGGATCCGCTTTTTCCGCAATTAGCCAGGTTGGCGCTCATGAGGGGAGGGCCCGCAAGCCGCCTTACCCATCCAAAAGGAGGCCTCGGATTTCAGATGGAGAGGGAGTGCGCGGACAACCACTCATCCACCTTGGCCCTCGTTAACGGCGAGACCGGGCGGTTGCCGGCGGATTCCAACTCTGCGCGCCTCCAAAAACCGTCGGACCCCATGGCGATCGAGAGGGTTGCCCTCTCAGGTTTCAACACCTTGTAAAGGTAAGTGTTCCCGGCCCGCACTCTTCGAGCATAACTGCCGACGCAGTTGTTCTGTTCTTTGCCTTCCGCGCGCAAGGCCTCCTTCGTCGTCAGCGGGATAATATCCGCGGTCCCGGGGATCGGCGGGGAAGGCAACCCTTGTGGCTTGAGAACCTTCTTCTGCTTCGCCCTGGTCAGGGATCTTCTATTCCCGGCCTCACTCTTCCGACGTGACTCCGCCATCACCAGATTGTGAAATTCCCGAACCGCGTCGATCGAATGAAAACGCGGAACCGGCAACCGGATTTGCAATACGGCCATGAGGTACAAGGCGTCAATCAAAAGGTCTGCGGTAGGCTGGCGAATGGTCTCCGCATCAGCGATGGCCACCTCCGCAAGCAGTTGGGGGGTTACGGCGGAAAGCAGTTTGGGATTGCAAACCAGTCCCAGCACACCGGAGTTGATGGGGCGAAGTTGCGTGAGGAAGCGGGCCGCCAAGGGTTCCTTCAATGCCCGGCGAAGCATCTGCGCATCCAGAGTGGTGATGGCTTCCGGAAGGATCTTCCTCAAGACCTTCACGGCGGATTCCGAAGCTGGATAATCAAGCCATCCGAGGATTTCCCGCTGCTTCTTGAGGATGTAGGGGCGGGCATACTCGGCGGGTGAAGCTAATCCCTGTAGTCTCCTGAACTGGTCGTTATTGGCGAGGCACCAAAAGAGAACCGGGTTACTCGCCGCCAGATCCCGGGCAGCCTCCTCTTTGCTGAGCAAATCGAGCATGTTCCATTGATGGCTGTGAAAGCGCTGGATATGATGTCCAACGCCCTCCGGCAATTGGGAGCGAAAGGCCTCAAAAGCCACGCGTTTCTGATTGTGGGCATTGCGCCGGGCGACCGCATCCGGTCCACAGTCCTCTTCGTCCGGGGTAATGACCTCCAAGGCAGGGGTGGCGGCTTCCGGTGGTGGTTTGACCAGCCGGAATTCCGGGCGCCAATTCTTCCACAGGCTGTCTCCCAGCCTTTCCAGAGCCTGGGGCACCGGCCAACCACGAATTCGAAATGACCTGGTGGGGGTGCTGATGGTCAGCTCACCATCCTGAAAGGAAAACTGTGGAGTCATTGTCTCCACGTCTTTGCACTCCTTCATTTCGGCACGTATTCGATCAGGCGGGGAGCCCGCTGCCGGAGATTTTTCGGCGCCACAAGCAAGTCTACAACACCTCATCGCTCCTCAGGGAGTTGTTGTGAGTGCAGAAGCCTGGTGATGAGCCGGCACGCATCGGGCGAGCCAATCCCCGCATTCCTGCTGCCGAAGGGCGAGGGTCCGGGAAGTCAAAATCCCCCGTCCCAGGCCGGGGCTTTCGTTTGCAGATTCAGAAGGGAAGAGAGTTTACCGGAAAGAGGGGGAAGGGAGACCAAGCAATCAAACGGCTGCTGGTCATGGCCGGCAATGATGGACTGAGCGCTGAAATGGCTCACCCTAACTCATGCCGCCGTCAGGGCTGGGTCACTAGCCTTGATTTCGCTTCCTGACTTTCGATCAGGCGGGAGGCGGACATGCGAAGCACGAGATCGGTCTCCAGCACCAGTTCGCGTCCGGGGATTTTCCCTTCGACATTGCTGACTAGGCACTCCGCTACCATCTTCCCGAGCTTGCCGCGGGGAATATCCACGCTGGTCAGGGGCGGGTTAAGATACTCACAGATATAGCTGTTGTCAAAGCCCACCACCGACACGTCGTTCGGTACCTGCAGCCCGCGCTTATGGAGTCCGTGCAGAACCCCCAGGGCAACGGGGTCGGCGATGGCGATGGCCGCCGTGAACACCATCGATTGGTCCAGGGCTTTATAAATGGCCTGTTCCCCGGCTTTGGGGCCAGGCCCGGGAAAGCTGACAATTTCTGACTGGACGCCATGAACCTTGAATTGGTCCACAACCTTCTGAAAGGCCACCGTGCGGAGGTTGATGGAAAACAGCGGGTTTTCGCGAGGCGCCATGTCAGGTTGGCTCTGAACGAAAAGTATCCGCTTGTGTCCGAGGTCAACAAGATATTTCACCGCCTTGAATATTCCCCCTTCATAGTCAATGCGTATGTTGCTGATGGTCTCGCCCACCGTCCCGACATCTTCGAAGACCGCAGGCGTCCGGCTGGTACGCAGGACCTCCAGGACCTGATTGTTCATCTCGGTGGTCATAATGGCCAGGGCGGCGACGCGCATGCCGATCATGCGCTTGACGGCCAACATCAACTCCTGCTCGGAAAACTGCGTCGAGGCGAGAGAAAGTTCGTAGCCGCGCGCCGAGGCTTCCTGCTTGATTGCCTGGGTGACTTCTCCGAAGAAAGGATTCACGATGTCAGATACAATAAGACCCAACAAGCGCGTTGAGCCCCTGGCCAGGTTGCGGGCATAAATATTGGGTTGGTAATGGAGTTTCTTGATGGCGGCGAGGACGCGCCGCCGGGTTTTCGCTTCCACCTTATCCTGGTTGTTGACCACCGCGGAAACGGTAGCCGTTGAAACTCGCGCCACCTTCGCTACGTCGTAGATACTGGCCAAAGGTCGATTCCTCCAAATATCGCGACCAATCTTACCCCACTTTAGCACCTGGAACAATAAATTGCGACTAAAAATCAAAGCGCTAAGAATATCGGATACGGCATTGATCCGGGGTTCAGGCCTTTCCGGGATTTCACCAATTACAGTTCCCATCCGCTGTTCGCCGTGTTCGGCTGAAATCGTGGATATTGACTTCAAGATAACGCAAGCATAGAATTGGCCCCTTTACTGAAGCGCTTAAATTGTTCGGGGGACAAAGTGCGCAAAGTTTTGATCATCCGCCGCCGCCCAGCGGCCACCCCTTTCCGGTCCGATGCCGGGGCGAGGTCGTGATCGGAATGCCGTCCGAATCGAGGAGGGAGGAATTCATGTGGGCTCAGCGTCGTAACATCAGCGAGTGCGAGTCAATGCCCGGGGGCATCCGGGACCGCTTTGTCGACAAACGGCCTTTGGCGCGCGCAGTCCTCCATCAACCCGCCTTGCGATTTAACCAGGATGGATCTCCGTCTTCCACTCCGCTCAGCAAGTTGCTGGTGGTGATTATTGCCGCCCTCCTGCTGCCGGGCTATTTGAACTCCCTCCTGGGGCAGTCCCCGCCCCCCCCGGCGCCCGGAGGGATGATCGCACAGACCAGCCTTCCACCCGAGCAGTCCTACAATCCCGTTGCTGATTCTCGCGCCATGGTGATCTTTGGCCATGCGCGTTTTACCGTTCTCACCTCGCAGATGATCCGCATGGAGTGGGCGGCGGACGGCAAGTTTGAAGATCACGCTTCCCTGGTGTTTATTAATCGTATGCTTCCCCCGCCCGAGTTCTGCCAGGCGATTGAAGAAGCCGGAGGGGTGAAGCAATTAAGAATTAATACCGGCGAACTTGAATTGCGCTACAGCCCCGGGCCTGATAGCGATGGCAAGTTTACTGCGCAGAACCTGATCGTTACATTTGAGTTGAACGGGAAACAAATCTCCTGGCGGCCGGGCCAGGCGGACACCGGCAATCTTATGGGAACCACCCGCACTCTTGATGGGGCGCGAGGTGACAAGACCAGAGAACCCATTCAGCCCGGACTGATTTCAAGGGATGGGTGGACGGTTGTGGATGATTCCACACGGCCTCTGTTCGACTCCGCCGATTTCACTTTTTCCCAGGGTGAACAGAGCCGGTGGCCGTGGGTGATGCTGCGGCCTGCGGGGGACCGTCAGGATTGGTACTTCTTTGGTTATGGGCACGATTACCGGCGGGCATTGAGCGACTATGTGAAGGTGGCAGGAAGAATTCCCTTGCCGCCCCGGTTCGCATTCGGAACCTGGTGGTCAAGGTACTGGGCCTACAGCGATCAGGAGTTCGATGATCTCATCAAGGGGTTTCACGAAAATGATACGCCCCTCGATGTCCTGGTCATCGACATGGACTGGCACCCCACTTTTGGAATGAACTTCGCCCGGAAGGATCAGTCCGGTCATGACATGGGCTGGAGCGGGTATTCCTGGAACAACCTGCTCTTTCCGGACCCCACCCTTTTCCTGCAACACATCCACGAAGAAGGATTGAAGGTCACTCTCAACATGCATCCGGCATCGGGCGTGCAGCCGTGGGAGGATGCCTATCCGGCGATGGCTCGCGCCATGGGGATCGATCCGGCGACCAAACAGTATGTGCCTTTTGACATCACCAACCAGAAATTTGCCGCGAATTACATGAACATCCTGCATCACCCCCTGGAGGAGCAGGGAATTAATTTCTGGTGGCTTGACTGGCAGCAGGAATCGAACACCAGCACGGCGGGTGTGAACCCCACATGGTGGCTAAACTACGTTCACTTCACCGACCAGGAGCGCGAAGGCAAGCGCCCGCTCTTATTCCATCGCTGGGGCGGGTTGGGCAATCACCGCTACCAGATTGGATTTTCCGGGGACACCATTTCTGTGTGGGAATCGCTGGCCTTTCAGCCGTGGTTTACCGCGACCGCCGCCAACGTTGCGTACGCCTACTGGAGTCATGATATTGGTGGACACATGCCCGGCGCGGTAGGCCCTGAGCTGTACACTCGCTGGGTCCAGTTCGGAGCTTTCAGTCCCATCCTGCGCACCCATACCACCAAGAATCCGGAATCGGAACGCCGCATCTGGGCATATCCGGAGCCTTACTCGAGCGTGATGAGGCAGACTTTCCAACTGCGCTACTCCCTGCAACCCTACCTCTATACGGAAGCACGCCGGACGTACGACACGGGCGTGGCCTTCTTTGCCCCCCTCTACTATGACTGGCCGGAAGCCGATGCCGCCTATCAGAGCAGGAACGAATACCTGTTTGGCGACGAGATGATCGTCTCGCCGGTCACTCAGCCGGTGGATGCCAACTCGCAGCTTGCCTCCGAAGATGTCTGGATTCCACAAGGCGAATGGATCGAATGGCTGACGGGCAGGCATTTGGTTGGTCCCGCGGTTCTGAAGCGGAGTTTTGCCATCGACCAGATCCCCGTCTACGTGCGCGCTGGGGCCATTGTGCCCATGCAGCCGGCGATGCGCTACACGGGAGAGAAGCCCGTCGATCCCCTGATCATCAATGTGTTTCCGATGCGGGACGGGCAATCGTCCTTCTACGTGGTCTATGAAGATGCGAGCCAGTCCGAGGCTTACAAGCGGGGAGTTTGCGCATGGACCGAAATCGATTCCCGGCAATCCGAGGACGATCTCGATGTGGACGTGCAGCCTGTCCGTGGTGAATATCCGGGAATGGTGACGGAACGCGGTTATGAATTACGCCTGCCGGGCGATTGGCCGCCGGAGTCGATCACCGTGAATGGCGAGGCACTCGGCTTCGAGCGGGAGCCCGGGAAGCCGGGGTGGCGTTATGAGGGAAATACCCTGACCACGGAGATGACCTCGCAGCGTTTCGCCGTAACTAGCCGAGTACGGATCCATGTTCACCGGCAAAAGGGACTTCTTGCCCGGCGGTCGGAGTTGGATGGATTTGCGGGCAAAATGGCGCGTTTGCGGGAGGCCTATGACACCCTCAACTCCGCATGGCCTGTCACCTGGTCGCCCGACGCCCTGATTGACGCCATGCAAACCGGTGACCGATTGTCCTACCACCCGGAAAATGTCCAAGCCGAGATCGCTCACTTCCCGCAAGCCTACGCGCAGACGGTGAGTTGGATCGAGGACAGGGTCCAGAATTCGAATGGCTCCCAGAAGAAATTGGCCGCCAGGCTGCGGGCTGCCAAGCCCCGGGACAACATCACTAGCCAACAGGTGGCTCAATACAAACTCATGATCCAGCGGGCTCTCATCCAGATTCAGGACGCTCGTCCGTAAAGAAATCGCGGGCCTTCCCCTAAGCGACTTGCTCGATGTACTACAATCTGTGGCGCGGATCATCAACGCCATGTCTTGCGGCATGCCGGCAGGGCATCGCGAATTTCGGCAAAAAGCGAATTGCGGCAAAAGCAGGGGAGATGAACCGCTTCGGCAATAGGTGCAAACATGAAACGAAGAGCATTCTTGAAACGCGCTGCCGCCGCTCCGGCTTTGGCGGCGCTGGCTCCCCGCACCCTTAATTCCGCGGCCTCCAGTGCCTCCAGCATGCCACCAGGCCGCTACACTCCGGGGCGGATTGTGAATGAATACAACCTGCTGCTGCCGGGCGAGAAGGAGGCGCTCAAGAATTCCCCGCGCGTGCTTTCTATCTCGGGGGGAAAGGTGGCGGCGCATCTGGGAAACGAGCGCAAAACGCTGGCCACGGGAGAATCCCTCGGTGGCTGGCAGTTGGTGGCCATCCTCCCCTGGTTGAATGGCACGCCCACTGCGGTTTTTGAAAAGCACGTGACCCACCAGGGGGCGATTGCTTACGTCACGGAAATGGGCGAGATTGCGAGCATCCCCAAGCGCATCGGCGATCTCTCCCGGACTCGCCCCCGCCCCGTCAGCACTCCCCACAACGTGATGCTGGAGCGGCCGCAGCAGTACGTTCCCGGTCCCGACGTGTGCGGCGATTACATCCTGAATTCCGACGATGACCCCAGCTACGAAAATGTTGCAGCACTGGGGGCAGAGCTGATTGGCTGGACATTGGTAGCCAACGAGGAGGCGGCGCCGGAGCGCTCGTTGTATCTCGAAGCGGACGGCAAATCCCGCCAAATGGCGGCGGGCGAGCAGCCGGCCTGGGCTCCGGATCTTGCCGGAAGACAATTCGATCCGCGCCGCTTTCTGCCCTCGGAATACCTGTACGAGTACGTCCCCGGCTACAGCAAGCGCACCTTGTTGGGAGGTTTTCTGCCGGGCGCGGATATCGGAGTTTGGAATCCGACCTTCCAGACCGGGTACGAAGTGATGATGATTCTTCCCGATGGCGCGGACGCCCGGCCGCTCGGCCGCATTCGTGTTCAGCTTCCCAAAACCTCCGGCGGCGACCTCATCCCCTCCGGGGACACCAACGCCGGCGAACCCATCCCCCCGTCGGGATTCGTCGAGCGCTACTGGAACGGCACGGCGGAGGATTTCTTCTCCGCTCTCGTGGGGGTGTGGAACCGCTGGCAGGACTTTTTCTCAGCCGGGATGCACGTGGAAATTCCCGACGATTGGCTCGCCGATGCGGCGCGCGCCGGAATTGCGCTGGCGCGGTGCAGTTACCATGGCCTCGAACCCACTTACCAGGTGGGCGAAGGCTCTTATACCAAAATTCCCGTGCGCAGCCATGCGCTGTTCCCGGTGGCGCACTACGAGTTTGTGTGGACGCAGCAATTGTGGGGTCTCGCGGAGCAGGTCAACCCTTACTTTCAGCATTACCTTGACCATTACATTCTTCCCGACGGGAACTTTCTTTACAACACCCAGGACCAGGTGGAAGCCCCGCTCAATGCCGGGATTTTTCTGGAGAATTCCGCGCGCGCTTACGACTACGCCGGGAGCTTCGAAGCCCTGCGCGCGCGCCTGCCGGTCCTGCGGAAAATGATTGATTTTGTCGTCCGCCGCTACCGGTACAGTCAGCAGACCTTTTCCCCCGACGATCCCCGCCATGGTCTGATTTGGGGCTCGCCGGAAGCTGACAATGGTGACCCTCAGAATGACTTTCCCGAGTCGCACCCCTACTACTACCAGAATGCCGCCTGGATCTGGCGGGGCCTTACCGAACACGCCCGCTGCCTGGAGCGAGCCGGTCGGGAGCATCAGGATGACGCCCTCCAAATGGAAGGCCAGAGCATTAAGGCCCTGGCGGCGGATATGCGTGCCGATATCGAGCGATCCCTCGCCCGCACTCTGGCCGACCGCAATCCGGCGATGAAGCAGGCCGGCATCACTCCTTTTACGGCATTCGACACGAAGCGCCCGCCCCACGAGCTTTCCAGCTACGAAAACCACCGCTACATGATGGATTGGTGGACGAGTGATTGGGGCGACGCCGACTTGGACGCCGGCCACTTCCTCCATCGCCAGCTTGCCGGCCAGCAGATTCTGGGTATGAATACGGATGGCAATTATCCCCGGACCTCCAACTTCATGGAGCACGGCACCCTGGCAGGCCGCATCCGGCAGGACGATTATCGCCCGTTTCTTCTCGCCCTCTACGGAAACCTGTGCTACGCCATGGACTCAGGGAACCGCTACGCTCCGGAAGACGCTTTGTTGCCGGGAAATTATCCGGGGGAGGGAAGCCCTTACGCCTGGTCCGCGGTGATTAATAGCACGCTTCAACCGACCCTGGGGCTGCGCTGGCTCTTGTGCTACGAGGAGCATGATCGCGACGTCGTCCATCTTCTCAAGGCTGCCCCCAAACCCTGGTTCAGCCCCGGCGAGGTAATTCGAGTGCGCAATTGCCCAACGCGCTTCGGGCCGATCACTTGGAGCATGGAGGCCTTTAACTCTTTGGCGGGGCCGGCCCGGTGGAAAGTGGAGATCACCCTTTTGCAGCCGTGCGGCGCCGACCTCGTGGTGCACATTCATCCTCCCGACCGATCACTCCTGCGGTCGGCTTCACTGGGGGCGGTTCATGCGGACCGTGTGGTCGTTGCCTCGAATCTACTGGCAGGGAAGACGCACATTGAAATCGAGGTTGGGTAACGGCAAACGGCCGCGCATGCACACAACATTTTTCAATCTGGCGATGCTGGCACTGGCGGGTGTCGCAGGAGCATCCTTTGCCTGGCCGATGAAGCACTTCCGCGGCTGGCGCTGGGAACACGTTTGGATCGGCCAGGCGCTCACCTGCAATCTTGCTTTTCCTCTGTTGATGCTCGCCTTTCTGTGGCCCCTATTTCGGGGTTTCGTCGCGGAGGTCCCTGCCGGGCGATTCGCATTGATGGTCCTGCTGGGGATGGCGTGGGGATTGGGCGGAATTGGCTACGGTTTCTGTCTCACCCTTTTGGGGCTATCCTTCACTTATTCGGTGATCTTCAGCGTGACCACCATTTTTGGGGCGCTGCTTCCCCTGTGGATTGGCCTGCACGCCCGGCCGGCCCACCCCCTCAGCTTCAGCCTGGGCTTGGGCTTGTGCATCGCGGGGATCACGGTGATTGCCCGGGCGGCGGCGCGGCGGGAAGTGGAGACGTTGGGACAGTCCCGCGGCTCCGAACCCCTGGCCATACCCGTCCCGCCCATCTCCTACGGAGCCTCCCTGCTCATGGCGGTGGTGGCGGGATTGTTTTCCGCCGCCATGGGACTGGCTTTGGTGATCAACGAAGATCTTGTGAACCACCTGATTCACGGAGGGGTTTCGCCAGTGCTGGCCCCGCTGATCGTGTGGGCTCCGCTCGGCGTGGGCTCGTCCTTTGTGGCACTGGGGTTCGGGTTCTGGTGTGTCCGGCGATCCGCCAGTATGCATTGCTTTTTCCGAGCGCATCCGTCGTGGAATTGGTTTCTGGTCGGCGTGATGGGGGTGCTGGGCTTCGGCGTACTCTTGCTCTACGGCCTGGGTTCCACCGCCAGCGGGCATCCCGCCAGAAATGTTTCGTGGGCTGTTTACATGACGGTTTTCATTCTTGCCGGGAACGGCATCGGCTTGCTGACCCGCGAGTGGGAATATTGCTCCACCGGGACCTACGCCCAGTTGGCGGTAGGCATTGCGCTGCTTTTGGGGGCAATCGGCTCGCTGGCTGTGTCGTAGCGCGGGCATCTTGCCCGCTGTCTCGGGAGCGTCCCGCTCCCGCCCGGGGCGCGGGCAGGATGCCCACGCCCCAGCGGGCGGGACGCCCGCGCTACGAAGACAGTACGTCACCATATTCTGCAATCCTCAATAAGGCCGTCAAAACACCGGCTTTCTCGCGCTCCATCGAAGGCATTTGTATAAGCGCTTAACTGACATATTGTGCCAGACCATTCCTTGCTTGCTTGCGTCGCTGCCCGCCCGATTTTCGGCATTTTCCAGTACTAAATGGCATCCGAGCGGATTTTCCCGAAAGAGTTTTTAGGTCTTGACAGATGAACAGGAAAGCGCTAGTGTTCCGCTGTGTGAATCGCTTAGATTTACAGAGCCCAGAGAAAATCAAATCCAGGGAATTTCTGATGAGCGGCCCAGGGCATCTCGGAGAAGATTTGCAGAGGGTGCGGGGAAGCGTGTTCATGCGGGGTCCGAAGTTCCGGGAATTCACGCGGGCAGGGTATTTGCTGGCTCTGAGCGTGGTCCTTCTGCTTCCCTGCGGGACGTTCGGTTTGAGCAGCGATCCCTACCAACTGGGTGTGCAGGCCTTCGCGCAAGGAAAAGTGACTGAAGCGCTTCAGTTTTTCCAGCAGGCGAAGCAACTGCATCCCCAGGATGCGCGCATTGCCAATGCTTTGGGAAACACCTGGCTGACGCTCAATGAACCCGCCAAAGCGCGGCAGGAATATCTGCGCGCCATCGCCCTGGACCCGCGATTAGCGGCTCCCCGCAAAAACCTGGGCATTCTCGAATATCAGCAAGGCCAGTTCCCCGCCGCCCAGCGGCAGCTCGCGGAAGTGACGCGGGGATTGCCGCAGGACGCGGTGGCCTGGCGGTTCCTGGGCTTGTCGCTGGAAGCCGGCAAGCGGCCCAAGGACGCCCTTGTTCCTTTGCAGAGGGCGCTGGCGCTTGAACCCGGAAACGCCGCGACCCGCCTGGACTTGGCGAGAGTTGAGGCGCAATGCGGATTGAAGGAAGCGGCCCTTGCGGATTACCGCGTGTTGGAGGGCAATCCCGCCCTGGAAGCAGACAGTCAAAAGGCCGTGGGGCTGGCGCTCGCGGCGATGGGAGATGGCGCCGATGCCATCGCCCAATTCCAGTTTATCCTGGGGCGCGATCCGGCGCTTGACGAGATCCGCTGGGCGCTCGCCGAGGAGTACATGAAAGCGCAGCAGCCGGAGCAGGCCATTGCCACTTTGCAAGCGGGCCTTGCCACGGCCAGGGACAAGGCCGGCTACTACAATTTCCTGGGCTGGATTTATCAGCAGACCAACCGCCAGAACGAAGCGGGCCAAGCCTATCGACAGGCGATTCTGGCGGATCCCAAGCGTCCTGAACCTTACATCCAACTCTCCTGGTTGTATGCGGAGTTTCATCATTTTGACGATGGAATTCAAACCCTTCGCGAGGGGCTGCGTTTTGTGGCCGACCCGCTCAGCCTGAAGCTGCAATTGGGAACCATCCTGGTGTGGGGAGGGCACGAGCAGGAGGCGGTGCCGGTTCTCCAGGAGGTCATCGCCGCCCAGCCGCACAATCCCGCCGGCTACACCACGCTGATCATCAATTACACGCTGCTCGACCCTTCTTACGATCGCCCGCTGCAAGTGGCCGAGCAGGCACTGAAGGAATGCCCGGACAACTATCTGACCCATTACCTGTATGCCGGATTGCTGTTTCGCAAATACCGGCAGGACATTGGCCAGCCCGGGTCGGCGGCCATCGTCGAACGCATCAAGTCCGAGTTGCTGGAATCGACCCGCCTGAATTCGGATTTTACTCATTCCTACTATGACCTGGCGCGGGTGGAATTCGAAACCGGCAATTTCAATGCTGCGGAGCGCGACGCGCAGGCCGCTCTGCACGCCGATCAGAATTTCAGCGAGGCGCGCTACCTGCTGGGACGGATCCACAAGAAGGAAGGCCGCATTCAGGAGGGCGAGGCGGAGATGGCCCAGGTGGCGCAGCAGCACATTGAGGAGATCAAGCAAGTTGAGGCGGTGGGGCAGGCTTTGCTCGCCGAACAGGCCGGCGCCGCGGGTTCGCACGTCCCGGTGTTGTCGAGCGCGCCGGAAGCGGAGCCCGGCAAGACCGTGCAATGAAGAGTTAATTCCAAGATTTGAATTATGGGGCCAGTTCTACTTTTTGTTCCGGGGATGCCCGGAACTTGCGCAGGTCGGGTTTGACGGGTGTTGGGATAATTCAGGGAGGATCTTATGCATAAGACGCTCGTTCGGTGTCTGCTGTTGGTTACGCTGTGGGCGCTGGTGGGAATCGCCCCGGCGCTGGCGCAGTACAATGCCGGTTTTGAGGGAGTGGTCTCGGACTCGACCGGCGCCGTGGTCCCGGGGGTGAAGGTTGTGGCCCGGAATGTCGCCACCGGCATCGACTACTCGGATACCTCCAACACAGCGGGGGTTTATCACATCACCAATCTCCCGCAAGGAACCTACATCCTGAAGGCGGAAAGGGAGGGCTTCGTGACCGCCCAAACCGATCCGCTGGATTTGCACACGGAAGAGCTCAAGGGTGTCAACCTGACCCTCAATGTGGGCAGCGTCAAGCAGACCGTGACCGTGACGGCGGCGGCGCCCCTGCTCAATACGGAGCAGGCGCGGCTTTCCCAGGACGTTAGTTTTGCCGCCATGGATAGCCTGCCCCTGGAAGGGGAGAATCCGCTCACCGTGGTGGCCCTGGTGCCCGGCGTCACCGGCGCCTCACCCGGCAACAGCACGATTTTCTCCGTGGCCAATAGCGTCGCGGTGAACGCCAACGGGTTGCAATCGGGCTCCAACAACTACAAGGTGGACGGCACCACGGTGACCGAGACCCCCAATGGCGGCACGATGAATATTTCTCCGGACATGGATGAAATCGCGGAGATCCATGTCACCACCAACAACTTCTCGGCGGAAACCGGACGCAGCGGCGGCTTCCAGCTCGACATGTCCACCAAGAGCGGCACCAATCAGTTGCATGGCGATGTTTACTACTATGGCATGACGGCCAGGCTGGACGCCAACAGCTTCTTTTCCAACCGCGTGGGCGGTTCCACCCCCGGCGGTAATGCCTACAAGCCCCGCTTTGACCAGAACAACTTCGGGGCCACTCTGGGCGGACCCATCAAGAAGGACAAAGCATTTTTCTTCGTGTCCTACGCCGGCCTGCGGCAAGTGGGTGGCCCTTCCTCCACCACGGGATCACCGGTGGTCGTGGAGACGGTGGAGACTCAGGCATTCGCCCAATATGTGGAGACGACGTTTCCTAACAGCATCGCGGCCCAACTGTTTTCCAAGTATCCGCCCTCACTGTATCCCCAATTCAACATCACGACCGCGGCCAATTACGCGCCTGGCCGTTATATTTCCAACACCGCCTTCCCCGCCGACCTTACCGTCGCCGGGAATGCCGTGTTCTCCTTCCCCATCTATAACAATGGCGACCACTACCTGGGGCGCATGGATTTCAATATTAGCCAACGCGATCGTCTGTACGGCAGTTTCATGCAGACGTATTTGAAAAGTCCTCAACCGGAAGCCCGGACGGCTTTTGAGTACCCCTTCCCGGAGGGAGACTCCTTCTTCAGCATCACCGAGGACCACACCTTCTCTCCCAACATGCTCAACGAGGCCAAGTTTGGGTTTTCGCGGACCGGCGCTTTTGTCCCGGGGGTTCTTCCCCAGATCCCCCAGATCGCCCTTGATGACGGCGTGCAGGGGTTTGGCATCAATGACAACGAAATCCCCTTCGGCTTTTTCCAGATGAACTACGAGTGGAAGGATATTCTGACGCGCTACCAGGGCAAGCATAACCTGAAAATGGGTGCGGAATTCCGTCGCGGTCATGATGACTTCGAGAGCGTTGGGCGTCCGTTCTACGAGTTCTCAAACATCCTGGATTTTGCGGGCGACCAACCCTACCAGGAAGGTCTGAGCGTGGATGCGCTCACCGGTCTGCCCAGGGGACCGGGCTACCAGGAGCGCACGTTTGAAACTGCGGCGTTTATCCAGGACGATTATAAATTGACGCCTCACATGACCGTGAACCTTGGGCTGCGTTGGGAGGATTACCGGCACCCCACGGAAGTCTTCCACCAATTCAGTACCTTCGTGCCCGGCAGCGGCTCCGACTATGACCAGCAGATTGTCAACGGGAGCATGCAACTTACCGATGCCCCCTGGAGCAGCAAGAATCTCAATTTCGCCCCGCGCGTGGGATTCTCCTGGAATCCCCGGTCGCACCTGGTGCTCCGTAGCGGATTTGGGATTACCTATGATCGTTTCCCCAACGGCAACTGGGAGGGTTTGGGTTATAACCCGCCCAAGGGACCCGCGTCGGTTTATGCTGGTCCCCTTTATGACACTCCGATTACTTACCAGCTTGGGGGATCCGGCCCCTACTTTGGCTTTACCCCCAACCCGGCCTTCGCCACCGGGCTAAATCCTCAAAATGGCATCGAGGGGCAGCGCGTCGGGGTGACTTCCGCTCAACCTAATCTTTCCGAACCTTACGTGGAAAACTGGTTCCAGGGAGTTCAATACGAATTGACCCAGAATTGGATGATCGAGGCAGATTATCTAGGCAATTCCTCCCATCATTTGATCTGGGACCGGAACATCAACAGGGTTCCCGGGGACTTGATTCAAAATCAAGGCGTTTTTGTCGGCCTCAGTCCCGCCTTCAGCAACATTACCACCATGTTCAGCGATGGGAACGCGTCGTACAACGCCTTCGTGTTCCACGTGCGGCGGCGCATGGCGAATTCATTCAGCATCGACGCAGTTTACAACTACAGCAAGGCCCTGGATGACCAGGACGGTAGTTCGGACGCGCAACTTATCAGCAACCTGTCGCTCGAGAAGGGGCTCGCCAGCTTTAACCATACCCAACGCGTTACCGGGTACGCCACCTGGAATTCCCCCGGCCTGAAGGATTCCAACGCTGCCCTGCGTACCGTGGCGGGAGGGTGGCAGGTGAGTCCCATTATCATTCTCCAGTCGGGGGCGCCCTTGACCGTGAGTTGCACCGCCGGCTTTAACTACGGGACCGATCCATCCACGGGAGCGGTTACGGATAACGGCGGTTGCAATTGGATTGCGGATGGTGAAGGCTATCTCGGCGGCAATCCTAGTAACGGCGACCGGCCCGATGCTCCCTCTTTCGGAAGCAAAACCATCCCCGGCCTCAATTTCAATAGCTGGATTAACGGGGCTTTCGGTCCTAACCCCTTTACCACTTTCCCCGCTCCGGCGCTGGGAACGGTGGGCAGCCTGGGCAGGAATACCTACATCGGTCCAGGTCTCGCTTCCGTTGATTTCTCCCTGCACAAAACGTTCAACTTGTATAGCGAGCGTTGGAAGATGCAATTCCGCGCCGACGCCTTCAACCTGTTCAACCGCGTGAACCTGATTAACGTCAACGGGCACATGCAGGACGGCACTTTCGGCCAGGCCACCGGATCGCAAAATCCCCGTGAAATCCAGCTTGGGTTGAAGCTGTTGTTCTAGCGCCCCTCGGCAGTACCCTTACACGCTACTCGGCCCTCCCGGTTCATCCGGGAGGGCTTACTTCCCCAACGTTCAATAACTGCTGTTCAAGGTCCTCGAGTATGGCGTTGGGTGGATAGGGTTACATTGGCGCCGCAAGGAAAAGATTCACCACGGAGGCACAGAGGCTCACAGAGAAAAGCCTATCGGATTGCACCGGCCGCGATGGTAATCCTTGCCCAGTTGAACTGGGGCGCTTCTCTGTGGTTGTTCTATGTGAGCCTCCGTGCCTCTGTGGTGAACTTTTTCCCCGCCATTGCAAGAGCGGTGAGCGTGCTTCTTTCGAGTATTATCTTATCGCTTATGGGGCAACGCCCCGGAGAAGGGGCAGATTTCGCAACCGAGGCTTCATAACATGACCATGAATCGACGTGAATTTTCGAAGATGCTGGGCATGGCGGGAGTGCTTGCTCCCGCGGCGTGGGGTGGGGCAGCAGCTACGCCTGATTCCGCGCAGGCTTCACCGGCAGCGCATCCGCAGAGTTCAACTGCCGCCGCCGGTGAATTTCCCGCCGGCAGTTACACCCCGTACGGTTACCTCGACAATCCTTACCACACCTGGGACCTGCATCCCAGCGGCGTGGTGCGGTCGGTGCCGCCGGTGGGAATGGGCTGGTATTTCCCCGCCGGCCCGGGCGGATATTTCAGCTACAAGAAGAATTCCGTCTATCGCGCCATCTTGCGCGTGGGTTTGCGGATTGGCGATACGGTCTTGTTTGAAGAGGACGACTTCCGGGCCGCCGGGGTAAAAATCAACTCCTCGTATCACTCCAAGAATATTTTGCGGCTGGATTTCGCGGTTGCCAACGTATCCATTTCCGCCAGCTTTTTCCTGGTGGGGGAGAATACCCTTGCCTGCCATCTGTCCTTGCAAAATGGCGGCGGCGCGGCCAAGGACGTTTACGTCTTCGCCCTCGAACGATTGGAGCTGGGCGAATCCTCGTGGTGGGGGCGCGATGGAATTTCCGGCGCCTTCGAGGAGCATGATCAGCATTGCCTTCTCAGGTCGTTTGCCGCCGGACCGGTTTTTGTTCTCAAGGTCGATCATCCCGCGGAGACGCACCTGGTGGCTACGGATGCGGCCTTGCAAGACTGGATGGCGGGGAAGGGAACACCCACGCCCGCGGCCACAACCTACTTTCCCGATCCCTTGAACGCGGCGCTGGGATTCCGCGCCAGCGTCGCTCCCGGAGCGAAATGGGCAGGCAAACTTCTGCTCTGCCGCGCTGAGAATGAGCGCTTCGCCCGGCGGGAAACGAGAGCGTCAGCCCCCCGCACCGAGGCTGTCCACGCGGAGAAAGTGGCGGAAGACGCCCGATTCTGGGCCCAAGCTCCGCGCCTCGAGGGTGATTTCCCCGAACACTGGAAGAACTCCTGGGTTTACGACTTCGAGACGCTACGCATGATGGTGCGGCGGCCGGTGGGCGTCTACAAGCATCCCTGGGACGCCATGCAGATTCAGGCGCCGCGCAATGTGCTCGCCGAAACTTCCATTGATATGTGGACGCTCGGTTATGCCGACCCGGATATTGCCAAGACGGTGCTGCTCGGCCAGTTCCAGGACGCGCTGGAAGCGAATGTTCCCTGCATGCGCGAAGACGGAACCATGAATATGGTTTCCGCCGATGGCAGCGAGTGCGGAACCTCGGTGGCGTGGTGTTATCCGTTCTATTGCATGGAATCCATCTTTCTTCGCACCGGCGACCAGGCGTGGCTCGGCAAGCTCTATCCTTACATAGCCGCCTTCCTGGAGTGGACCCTCAAGCACCGCACCGACTCCGAGGGGTGGGTTGTGGCCAAGTGCAGTTGGGAATCCGGCATGGACGGTTCCAGCCGATTTCTGATTCAGCAGCCCACGGGTGGGGAGTTGATCGACTTCATCCGCGTCGCGGAGCTCCAGGCGGCGATGGCCCACGCGGCGCGCTCCATGGCCGCCTACGCCAAGCTCCTCGGCCATCAAGGCGACATCGCCCGCTGGCAGCAGCTCGCCGCGCGTTACACGGAAAAAACCCGTCAGCTCTTTTACCAGTCATGGTTCTACGATGTGGACGCCCGCTCCGGAAAACCCATCGTCATCCCGGGCCACCGGGAGGTGACGCAGATGGTTCCCATCATGTGCGGCGCCGCCACCCCCGAGCAGATTCGCGCCATTACGCCCGCCATGCTGGAGTACACTCCCCGGCAGGACTATTGGCTGGAGTGGGCCTCTCTGGTTCAGCCCTACGCGGAATCCATGTGGAAAGCGGGCCAGCGACAGCCTTTGGCTACGGTTCTCTATGAACTCGTTGACCGCGCCTACCGCTCCATGGACCGCCGCGCCCTCGATCCGGAGAAAAAGCTCGGCTGGCCGGGAGTGAGCTGCGAATACTGGGGGCAGCAGGGAGCGGCGGGCGGGGAAGGCTACGGTTGGGGCGCCACTCTGCCCGCCCACATTATTCGCAGCCTCATGGGATTTCGCGAGATGGCTTGGAGCGAAGGCGAGCAGTTTGAGCTGGGCCCGAATATCCCCGATAACCTCAGCGGGGAAGGGAAATCATTCCAAATCCGCAACCTGCATTTTCGTGGGGGGCGCTTCGACCTGCAATATCGCCAAGCGGCGGAAGGCGATTTCGAGGCAAGCCTGACCATGGCCGAAAAAGCGGCGGGAATTCGCGTGGTGGACGAAGCCGGGAGTGAAGTGCTTGTAAAATCGGCGGGCAACACAGCTGTCTTCCGAGCGAAAAATCATGCCGTGTATCGCGTCCGGCAGACGGCGTAGCGTGGTATCCGTCGGCCGACGGATTGCTCCGCAGTTCTTCCCCATAGGTGCGGTGTTCTGGTATTGATTAACGCGAACGCGAGATGAGAAGCCGTACCGGAACGCAAAATACGCGTCCCTGTGCGCTACCCGCTTCGGCGGGCGTACGCCCGGCGGCGCATGGCCGCCACCCTCCCCCCGGGAGCGGGAAGTAAATACATTTACTTTTACCTTGATAAGAAGGTCCCACCGTCAGCAACTCAATGTGTGGGGGTATCCCCTTTCAGCTTGCAAGGTCAGCTAGGCTTTCCTGGCATCCCCACGTGGGGCCACCCGCGGTTCATGGTAAACTGAGTCAACGCAGCGCAAAGTGTCATTGAGAATTACTCGCAAGCTACACAGAAACTGTAGTGGTCGACGGCCGCGTAATGCACCAACGCAGAACTACGGGGCCGGGCGATGTCCAATCGAAAAGGGGAGTCAAATGAACAAGCTGAATCGCAGGCCCTTCCGCACTTTGATGCGGCGTCTGCTACTTCCTGCGATCTGTTTGATCGCCGTAGGAGCGGCCGCCGCCGACAACCTGCAACCGCCTCCGGAAGCCGCTTTCCTATCCGGCGTGATGAAGGTTGCCGACAATTGGGTCCTCGACTATCAGGCCTACGAGGAACTGGTCCTTCCGGCGATGAACGGGGAAGAGCATCCGGTGAAGCGGGGAAAACATTGGCGGCTGTGGGGCGACCTGGACGACTCCAAGCAGGGTCCCAATAGCTGGAATTACGTCAAGCCCAGCTTCGTGAAGAATGGATGGACGGTGGTGAAGGATGATGCGCCGGACGGAGGCTTGAGCGGGATCGTGCATTACCTGCGGAACGGAGTGGAGGCCTGGGCGACGGTGGACATCACCGGGACCCGCGTCGAAGTGCAGATGATCGAAATCGCGCCGGTTCCCGTGACCTTGACGCTCAATCCTCCGGCGACGACCCCGGAGACGATGGATCCGCAGCAAGGCGACTTCCCTTATCTCGGCCCCATGCCCGGGTCAAATTTTCAGGGTGGCACGCCGGACCCCGACCCGTTTTGGGTGACACCGAATGGTGGGGACCGGGAGATGATTGCGTCCGGCTCGCTTCGGCGCAGCTATACGCCGCCCATCTCCAATGCGCTGTTTCTGGCGGTCTACAAACCCGCACTCGTGAAGGCGGGGTGGGAGATTCTAAATGAGTCGAACGGCGCGGATGCATCGCTGCTCGCCCATTACACGAAAAATGGACGAAATATTTGGGCCTATCTCCATAACGACGCCGACGGCTATGCCATCGATGTTGCCGACGTGGGGGCGGCAGACCTGGAAAGCGATTTGAAAAAATCTTGCCACGTCGCGCTTTACGGCGTCCTGTTCGATTTCAATAAGTCGACCCTTCAGCCGGAATCAGCTCCGGTACTTCTGAAAGTGGCGGATCTCATGGCTAAAGATGCAACGCTGAAGCTGGAGGTTCAAGGCCACACCGACAACGTGGGCTCCGATGCCTACAATCAGACGCTTTCTGAGGCGCGGGCGCGGGCCGTAGTGGATTGGCTGACCAAACATGGCACAGCCGCAGGCCGGCTGGCCGCGAAGGGGTACGGCAAGACCATGCCGGTGGCAGATAACGACACCGATGAGGGCCGGGCCAAGAATCGGCGTGTGGAGATTGCCAATCCGGAGTGCACTGCGGCGCAGGGGAAGTAGTCCGTTCCGACGCGTATAGAGGACCTCGTGGCGAATGGCCATCGTGCGCTCGTCACTCATCACACGCTGCTGGTCGGCTGACCCCGGTCCCCTCAGTTACCTCGTCCTGATCGGAGAGGATAAACTTGGTGGAATGACCGATGCCACGATTTGATACCTGGGCGGGTTTGCGGCGCCGGGATTTCCTCATGGCGCTGTCAAAGGCTTCCGCGGGGGCGGTGCTGGGCGGTGGTCTGCTGACCTGCCCGGAAGTGGCGCGGGCCATAAATGGATTGGACTTGCCGGAGGCGCCAGGTGCCGCCCCCGATGCTCCTTTTGCCGCGCACGTGCGGCCGCTCATCGGCACCGGATGGCGTGGGCACACCTTCCCTGGTCCCACCGCGCCCTTCGGTCTGGTGCAGTTGAGCCCCGACACAGCCGGCCCACCCCGGCCCTGGTACGATTGGGATCACAGCGGCGGCTATCACTATCGCGACAGCATCATCGATGGCTTCAGCCACACGCATGTACAGGGAACCGGCGCTCCCGATTTTGGTGATGTCCTGCTGATGCCCGTGGTGGGAGGGGCGAACTGGGCGTGGGAGCGGGGCGAGCCCGGCAAAGGCTATTGTTCGCGATTTTCCCACCTGCGGGAACTCGCCCGCGCCGGCTATTACCGGGTCTTTTTGGAGACCCCACGCGTGCAGGCGGAATTGACGGCCACCACCCGCTGTGGCTTGCACCGCTACACCTACCCGGCGAAATCGCATGGCGTTTCCGGACCGCGCGGAATTCTGCTCGACCTTGAGCACGTCCTGGGCGGCCACGCCTATCACGCCGAGCTGAACGTTGAGGGCCCGGCGACCATCAGTGGTTGCCGTTACACGCATGGCTGGGCGCCGGACCGGCATCTTTTCTTTGTTATCGAATTCTCCCAGCCGGTTTTGGGCCCTGTGGAATTGATGGTGGACGGGAAGCCCGCTGCCGGCGGCTCCGAACACGTTTCCGGTACCGCCCTCAAGGCGCGGTTCGCCTTTGATTGCGGGGGTGAGGCTCATCCGCTGCTGGTGCGCGTGGGAATCTCCGGCACGGGCATTGACGGCGCGCGCGCCAACCTGGCCGGGGAAATTCGCCACTGGGATTTTGACGCCCTACGCCATGCCACGGAGGCTCAGTGGGACGAACTGCTGGGCTTGCTTGACTGCACTCTGCCCACATCCTCGCTTGCCGAAGTCTTTTACACGGCAACTTATCACGGCTTGACGACTCCCAACACCTTCAGCGACGCCGATGGGCGATACCGGGGCGAGGACCAGCAAATTCACCCCTCGGCAGGCTTTGCCAAATACACGACCATCTCCACCTGGGACATTTGCCGAAGCGAGTTTCCCCTGCTCTCCCTCCTTCAGCCCCAGCGTGTTAATGATCTGATGAATACTCTCCTTGCTGATTACAGGGAGGTGAATCAACACTCGCTTCCTTACTTTCCTATTGGGGATAATGAAACCTGGAGCCAGACCGGTTTCCACGTGGTGAGCTTGATCCTGGGAGCATATACCCGCGGTTTGAGGTCATTTGATGCGGAGGCCGCTTACGCGGCCATGCGCGATACCGCCCTCACGGGCGCCGCCGGCAATGGCAATCAGGCCCTCCAGCGCGAGTTCCGCGAGCACGGCTATGTTCCCACCGCGCCCAAGAAGGAGTCGGTTTTCTACACCCTCGATTTTGCCTACGACTACTGGTGCGTGGGCGCCATGGCCGATTTGCTCCGCAAGCGCGAGGATGCCTCCTATTTCTATAAGCTGGGGCAGGGCTACCGGAACATTTTTGACTCCATGACAGGATTCATGCGCGGAAAGAACGCGGACGGCAAATGGCGCGAGCCCTTTCGCCCTGACCAGGAATTTTGGGACGACTACACGGAGTCCGATGCCTGGCAGGCCACCTTCAACGTGATGCACGATGTGCAGGGATTGATCGAATTGTTCGGAGGCGACGCGCCATTTATCGCCAAACTTGATGCGCTGTTTGCGGCCTCACCTGGGGTTCTCAACGCTCCGCCCGACATCACCGGATTCATCGGCCAGGACGCGCAGGGCAACGAACCGAGCAATCATATTCCCTACCTGTACGCGTTCGCGGGGGCGCCCTGGAAGACGCAGTATTGGGCGCGCCGGGTGATGGCCCGCTGGTACACCGATACTCCTGAAGGCATTCCCGGCAACGACGACGTGGGCCAGTTGTCAAGTTGGCTGGCGCTGGGGGCGCTGGGGTTCTACCCGGTGAATGCGGCGACGGGAGTTTACGTCCTCAGCAGCCCGCTGGTCGAGCGCGCCAAGATTCACAACCCGGCGGCGGGCACGACGTTTAGCATCGTGGCGGAAAATAATTCTCCGGAGAATGTGTACGTCCAAAGCGTGAAGCTTAACGGCAAACTTCACTCGCGTTCATGGATTACGCATTCACACATCCTGGCAGGCGGGGAGCTAATTTATCAAATGGGCGCCAGGCCCAATAAAGATTGGGCGACCGCCCTGACTGACCGGCCGCCGTCCGGGTTGGTGGGGGAAAAAGCGACATTATAGCGCTGACCCACAGTTCTGGGAGTAGCCAGGATTTTCGGCCATTCATGGGTTATCCACAATGCTGGTGGGGGGGAAACCACATTTGACCATCCTTTTCAAAAAAATTATCCACGTTGAGCGTATAGTCTTTTCGCGGAAGAGCCGTTGCCCGCACGCCGTGGAAAGAATCCGGCCACCTTCGCCGGGAGGACTGGAAAATGGATCGGAGAGATTTTCTCAAGAGTGTGGGTTCTATATCGTGCGGAGGGGCCGGCTTGTTCCTGCCTGGGATGTGGTCGACGCGCCTCGAAGCCGCTGATCAAGCGCTTGCGGCACCCGCCAATCCGAACTGGGCCGAGAGCCAATTCAAGGCCCGCGCGACGGCTTCTTCCTACTTTATCGATCCACCCTGGGGCTACCAACCCGCAAACATTCTTGATCCCGATGAGCATGTTGGCTGGGAGAGCAACGAGCAGTTGTCCGGGGCCTGGCTCGAAATCAGTTTTCCCATCGCGCACCCGGTAAGGGAGGTTTGGATTCTGGGCCAGCCTCTGGTGCGTGATGTCGCGGGGTCTGATCCCTATATGGATACCTACTCGAGGGCCGCTTTCTATGCCCCGCCGCGGCGCATTCAATGCACCCTGGCGGATGGATCATCGGTCACGGCGGAATTGCGCCCGCAGCCCTTTTTCCAGATCATTCAGTTCGAGAAGCAACACCTGACGGCCTCGATTCGCATCTCGGTGGAAGACGTGTGGAGCAAGCCGGGCGCGAGGGAAACGGGCCTTGCCAAGGTCAAAATTTTCCCGCATGCCCACACAGCAAGCTTCACGGTTGACGTTCATGCCCTCTATGACGTCCACGATGGCAAGGCGGAACAAGCTTCCACCCTCGAGATCATAAACCCCGGCAGGGAACTCACCGGGGCGCGCCTCGCGATTTCACAGGACCACGCCACGCTTAAGGAAATATCCCTGCAAACGATTCCCGCGCGCTCGGTGAGCCATCAACCGGTCTGGATTCCCGCTCCTTTCGAGGATGCAGTGATGGAATTCAAGTTTGAGGCTGGCCCCGCGGAATTCGCCCCCGGGCAGCGGTTGAAGCTGCCCGCTTATCACTCTTATTTTGATAACGGAAGTTTCGCGATCCATTGCACCTGCCACAACGACCTGGGGTGGCTGAACACGCAGGCCAGGACGGCGGACTTCCGCTCCGAGAAGATCATCCTGCCCGCGCTGAAACTCCTGGAACAGTACCCCGAGTTTCGCTATTCCATGGAGTCAACCGCCTACTTGATGGAGCTCCTCGCGCGGCACCCCGAAAAGCGCGATGCCATGTACCGGATGATGCGCGAGGGGCGGTTTCGCTGGGGGGCCAGCTACGTTCAGTGCCTGGAAGTCCACGTGGGCCCCGAGAAATTGGTTCGGCAGTTTTATTATGGACGGCGCTGGCTGCGCGAGAATTTTCCCGGTGTGGACTCCCACACCTATTACAAAACGGACCCGCCTGCGCTGACTCTGCAAATGCCTCAAATTTTGCGCAAGGCAGGGATCAAGTACCTTATTCAGGGCCGAATGCCCTTTGGATTGTATCGATGGGCGGCCCCCGACGGCTCGGAGATTCTTGCCTACGGCCTCACCGCCACGCCCCTCACCGACCCGCTTGACGCCAAGGGCAACGAGGGGTGGCTGAAATATGCGGAGCAACGCGCGCCCTACTATGCCGCGCAGCAACTCCCTCGCGAGTTCATATACGACTATTGGTTCGACTATTTCATTCCCCAGCCTGAGCTGCCGCCCTACGTTCAAGACCAGAATGCCGCGATGGCAAGGTTCGCGGAACACTGGAACAATCACTTTGCGGCGGACCCGGCGCGCCAGATTCATCCGCCGCGCATGGAATTCACAACCCTGGAAAAGTTTTTCGACGAATTCACCCATCATCCTCTAAACCTCACGACGCTCGAGGGAGATTGGCCCCTGAATTGGGCCTATTACGACGAACCTGGCCACCGCGAAGGCCTGCTGGCCGGCCGCCTGGCCCACAATCGATTGCTTTGCGCAGAACGAATCTACGCGGCTTTGGGGATCACCGGGGGCTTTGGGGACTACCCGCAGAAAGAATTTACGGACGCCTGGATGATCAACTGCTGGCCCGATCACGGCTTTGGTGGAAACCTGGGAGTGCAAACCGATGCCATCTTCGTGGCGTCGTATGAGAAATCTCTCCAGATGGCTGATCAGCTCATCGCGCAAGCCGGCGCCAGACTCACCCGCTCCCTCGAGCCATCTTCCCCGCAGAGAATTCCCCTGGTGGTTTTCAATCCTCTCACGTGGGCGCGGTCGGACGTTGCCCGTCATCGCTTCACCCCGCCTTCCGCCTGGCAGGGCTTCACGGTCAGGGATGCGGAGGGGAACGATGTGCCGTTTGAAATCATTCCGGGCAACGAGCAAGAAGGCTCGCGGGAGTTGATGTTTGTGGCGGAGCAGGTTCCATCCCTGGGTTATCGAACATACTACGTGGAGCCCGCCGGCGCCGCCAAGGCCGCGACGACGCTCGAAGGCAATGTGCTGGAGAACAAATTTTTCAAAGTGGCTTTCGGCGCGGGCGGCATCAAGAGTCTGTTTGACAAAACCCTGAATTGGGAAGTCCTCAACACGGAAAAATTCTGCGGAGGGGAGGTCATTCAACTCACCGCCCTGGGGTACGCATGGGACGATCCGGAAACGGTTACGACCAAGGATTTTGACAAAACCAGTAATCATCCCTTCCCGTTCAAAACGCTCTCCCGCACTGATGTTCGCACGACGGCGATGCGGGAGGCGAAGTTCGCGCACTTCACACTGCGGGAGACCGTTCACCTTTACGAGCAGTTGCCGCGTGTCGATGTTGACGTCGAGATTGTCGATTGGGATGGCCAAAAAGAGAAGGAACTGCGGGTGGTCTTCCCGGTCAACCTGCGGGAGCACTCCATCACCTATGAAGTTCCTTTCGGCAAGGTTCAACTGGGCGAGGATGAATTGGATTTTGCCCTCCTGCCCGAAGACGCTCACCGCAACTTTCAAAACAATCCCTACGGGGCGGAGAGCGCTTTGCCGTTCCGCGAGGCCATCAACTGGATCGACGCCTCGGATGATCACTACCTGGGCAGAGGCTGCTTAGCGGCCTCTGACATGACTGTGCACCTTTTCCACGACGAAACGGACCGGCCGGTTTCCTATCCACTGTTGCAACACGTCCTGCTTTCCACGCGCAAGAGCCAGGCGTGGAATCCGGAGCACTGGTTCACGCAGAAGGGTAGCCACGCCTACAGGATGTCCCTTCTGCCGCATGCCGGCGACTGGCGCACGCGCTATCGCGAGGGCCTCGGCTTTAATTATCACTTGCTCGTTTTCGCGGGCTCCCAGACCGGAATGGCAGCGGGAAAACCGACCGCCTCCACCAGCTTCTTCTCTTTAGCCCCCGCCAACCTCATCCTTACGGCTCTTAAGCGGAGCGAGGATACTGACCATGTGGTCGTGAGGTTCTATGAGGCGGAAGGGTTCGAATGCACGGCGCAGCTCCGTTTTCTGAAGCCGGTGCGACAGGCGTACAGAACCAATCTCATCGAAGACAACGAGGAATCGTTGCCGGTCGGCGCGGATGGCTCCCTGAGCTTCCCGGTCAGGCCGTGGGAAATTGTCACCCTTAAAGTGGAATTTTAGCCGCAAAGTGCCAAAATCGCGATTCCGCGCTGTTCGGACTTAATGTCATCGCTAGAAATAATTTGTTGAATTCCACTTCATTTCCTGTTAAAGATGCTGCCGAAAATGTCGGTCCCGAAGGCCTTCCCTCGCAGGAGGTCCCAGTGGATGCGAACCGACAGTCTTCAACTTATAGTCTTCTTCGCCAACACGGTGTTGATCGTCGCGCCTTCATAAAGTTCTGTACCGCCATGGCCGCTACCATGGGCCTGGAAGCCACCATGGTGCCGCGCATCGTGGCGGCCATGGAAACCAAACCCCGAATTCCTGTCCTCTGGCTGCACGGGTTGGAATGCACCTGTTGCAGCGAGAGTTTTATCCGCAGCTCTCATCCCATTACCCAGGACGTGGTCCTGAACATGATCTCGCTGGATTACGACGACACGCTGCAAGCCGCCGCCGGCGAGCAGTGTGAAGAAATTCGCCAGAAGATCATGAAGGATTACAAGGGCCGCTACCTCCTCGCGGTGGAGGGGAACGCCCCCACCAAGGATGGTGGCGTTTACTGCACGGTGGGCGGGCGCAGCTTCCTGGACATCCTGAAGGAAACTGCCGAAGACGCCCATGCCATCGTTGCCTGGGGCTCGTGCGCATCGAATGGATGCGTGCAGAATGCCCACCCCAATCCCACCGGCGCCGAGCCCATTAGGAAGATCATCTCCCACAAGCCGATCATCAACGTGCCGGGCTGCCCGCCCATTGCCGAAGTCATGACCGGTGTGCTCACCTACATCCTCACCTTCGACCAGTTGCCGGAGCTGGATCGCAACGGCCGCCCCAAGATGTTTTACGGGCAGCGCATTCACGATAAGTGCTACCGCCGCGCGTTTTTCGATGCCGGCCAGTACGTCGAGGCCTGGGACGACGACGGCGCGCGCAAGGGCTGGTGCCTTTACAAAATGGGTTGCCGCGGGCCCTCCACCTACAATGCCTGCTCCTCCATGAAGTGGAACAACGGAGTGAGCTTCCCCATCGGCAGCGGCCATCCCTGCATCGGCTGCTCGGAAGAAAATTTCTGGGACAACGGCCCGTTCTATCGTCGCCTGTCCTCAATTCCTGTACCGGGCATAGACTCCACTCCCGATGCGGTAGGCAAGACCCTGGTGACCCTGACCGGCATCGGTGTGGCGGCCCATCTGGCTTCCTACTGGGTCCGCCGTGCCAGCGGAAAAGAACTGCCCGGCAGCGGCAGCGCGAGCGCCACTGAAAAACCTGCGGAGAAGGTATAGGAGGAATTCATGTCGAAAAGAGTCGTTGTCGATCCGGTCACACGCATCGAAGGGCACCTGCGGGTTGAAGCCATGCTCGATGACAGCAACCACATTCAGGACGCCATGAGCAGTGGCACCATGTGGCGGGGCATCGAGGTCATCCTTCAGGGGCGCGATCCCCGCGATGCCTGGGCATTCACCGAGCGCATTTGCGGCGTCTGCACCACCGTGCACGCGCTCGCCAGCGTGCGCGCGGTGGAGAATGCCCTGGACATCCAGGTGCCGCCCAACGCCGATGTGATCCGCAATATCATGTTCCTCACCCAATACGTGCAGGACCATGTCATCCACTTCTATCACCTGCACGCGCTCGACTGGGTGGACGTGGTCAGCGCGCTGAAGGCCGACCCCGCCGCCACCAGCGCCCTTGCCCAGAAGGTTTCCCCCAAGTGGCCGCTGTCCACCCCCGGATACTTCGCCGACGTGGCCGGCACCGTCAAGAAATTCGTGGAATCCGGCCAGCTCGGAATTTTCCAGAACGCCTACTGGGGGCATCCGGCCTACAAGCTGCCGCCCGAAGCCAACCTGATGGCGGTGGCCCACTACCTCGAAGCGCTCAAATGGCAAAAGGAAATCATCAAAATTCATACCGTCTTTGGCGGCAAGAATCCCCACCCCAATTACCTGGTGGGCGGCGTTCCCAGCGCCATCGCGCTCCAAAGCGACAATGCCATCAACATGGAGCGGCTCAATCTGATTCGCGACCTCATTCCCCAGGCCATCAACATTGTGGAGAACCTCTATCTTCCCGACCTGCTGGCGGTCGCGTCCTTCTATCCCGAGTGGACCAAGATCGGCGGCGGCCTGGGCAACTACATGGCGTATGGCGATCTGCCCCAAAACGGCATTGGCGATGTTTCCAAGTTCCGCATCCCGCGCGGCATCATCCTCAACAAGAATCTTGCGGAAGTTCTTCCCGTCGATCCCGCCGACCCCGCCCAGATCCAGGAGGAGATTGCGCACTCCTGGTACAACTACCCGGGCGGCCAGACCGGCCTGCATCCCTACGAGGGGGTTACCGACCCCAACTACACCGGCCCCCAACCGCCCTATCAGCAGCTCGACGAATCCAAGGCCTACTCGTGGTTAAAGAGCCCGCGCTGGAAGGGCAACGCCATGGAGGTGGGTCCGCTCGCACGCATGCTGGTGGGGTTTGCCAGCGGCCGCACCGATTACAAGGAAGTCGTCACCGAAGCTCTGGGCCAACTCAAGGTGGGGCCGGAGGCTCTGTTCTCCACGCTTGGGCGCACCGCCGCGCGCGGCCTGGAAACCCGCCTCGCCGCCCACTGGCTACAAGACGAGTTCGACCAGCTCATCGCCAATCTGAAAAATGGCGACTCGGCGACGGCCGACACCCGCTATTGGAGCCCGGATACCTGGAAGCCCGAATCCAAGGGTTATGGCTTTACGGAAGCTCCCCGCGGCGCCCTCTGCCACTGGGTCCAGATCAAGGAGCAGAAGATCGCCAACTACCAGATCGTTGTGCCCAGCACCTGGAACGCTTCTCCGCGCGACGCCAAGGGCCAGCACGGCGCCTACGAATCGGCCCTCCTCGGCACTCCCATGGCCGATCCCAAGCGCCCGCTGGAAATCCTGCGCACCATCCACTCGTTTGACCCGTGCTTGGCCTGCGCCTCGCACGTCATCGGTCCGAACGGTGAGAAACTCGCGGAGATTATCGTCCGCTGAAGGAGACTCTGATGGCATCTATTTCTTATCGATCCCTCGGCCCCATTCCCGTGGATGCGAGCTTCGGGCAGAAGTACGTCTGGCAGCTTCCAGTTCGCGTCTCCCACTGGGTCAACGTCCTCGCCATTACCACGCTCTTCTGGACGGGCCTCTACATGGCTTCTCCCATCCTCTCCTCCAACGGCGAGGCGTACCGCCACTTCGTGATGGGGCGTATCCGCGAAATCCACTTTATCGCCGCCTACACCCTGCTGTTCTCATTCCTGCTGCGCGTTTACTGGTTCTATGTCGGCAACAACTACGCGCGCTCCGGCTTTCCCTTTGTCTGGCGCAAGGCCTGGTGGACCGACCTCAAGGATCAGGCCATCCAGTACTTGCGCCTGCACCGCGGCAACGTGCATCTTGGCCATAACGCCCTGGCCGGCGCGACCTATACCTTCTTCGTGATCTTCCTGGGGTGGTGCCAGATTCTTACCGGCTTCGCCCTCTACTCCGAAAACAACCCGGGGGGATTCTGGGACAAGATGGTGGGCTGGATTATCCCCCTGTTGGGCGGCTCCTTCCGCGTCCACATGTGGCACCATACGTTGGCCTGGAGCTTCATGGTTTTTGGCATTCTGCACATCTACATCGTGCTGTTCGATTCGCACCAGTTTCGCAATGGTTTGCTCACCTCCATCGTTTCCGGCCACAAGTTTTACGAGAAAGGTGATCTCGACCATGACCGCTGGCTCAACTGATGTCCTGGTGCTCGGTCTCGGCAATCTGCTCCTCAGCGACGATGGACTGGGCTTGCGCCTGCTCAAGGCCCTCGCCGCTGAGGGCGCCCCCGCCGAGTTCCTGGACGGCGGCACTCAGGGACTTGCCCTGCTTGCCCACCTTGCCGATCGCCGCGCCCTGATTATTCTGGATGCCGTGGCGCTGGGGTCGCCGCCCGGCGCCGTCCACGTGCTCCCCGGCGACGCCATCTCCGCCCATCACGCCGTTACCGCCCACGGCAGTAACGCCCTGGAATTGCTGGCCACCGCCCGCCTGCTGGGCGACCTTCCACCTTCCGTAACCATCATCGGCATCGAGCCGGATTGCCTCCGCACGGGCATTGGACTGTCGCCCGCCGTCGAAGCCGCCCTTCCCCAAGCCCTGGCGTGCGCCCGCGAGGCGCTGGAATCGGCGCTGGCCGCACCCGCCGCCGAGCGCCGAACTTCCTGACCCAAGGTCCCCGGAAGGGCGCGAATTTCCGCAATTGGGCACAAGTCCCGCACCGACCCCGTTTTTCCAAATTCTTTATAACGCACAAGCGCCTTATTTTCAGATATTTGGTTGGGTCCGAGGATTTGTTTGTTTTTAACTTGCCTGTTTTCAGTACTTTGGTTGGGTTGTGGAAAACTTTGCGGTTTTTTTAGGCTTTTAAGGCGTTAAAATCGTTCTATCTCATTTAGTTTCAGGTGTTAATAGCCAATTTTCGTTAACCGAACTTTCGCAGCTGAGGGAGTAGACGAGCTGTAAGTGGTTTGTTTTTAGCGAAGGGTTCCCAAAGGTCGGCACTACATTTTCAGTGTCGGTTGCACCGTCTGTGCCGGGTCGTCCTGGGCCTTGATGCGAGGTGACGGTTGTGAAGGCAAGGAGAGATTGAGTTGGTGCAGCATCAGCGCTTGATCGGGTTCCGGCTGGGTGTAGCGTGGCATGATCAGCCAACGGTCGTCGGTGGTGGGCAGGCAGACATCCAGCATCTGGATCGTCGCCAGCTTTTCCAACACCGCCCGCGGGGTGAGGCCCGGGGCCAGGGCTTGCAGCCTTTGTCCCAGCGTTACCGAAAGAGCGTAGGCGAGGAAGGCCACCAGGATGTGGGCCTCCACGCGGTTTTCGAGTTGGTGATAAATCGGCCGCAAGCCCAACTCGCTCTTGAGGGTCTTGAACGCCGCTTCGATTTGGGTGAGTTGGAGGTAGAGTTCCCACAGCACGGCGGCATCCTCGCCCACCAGGTTCGACCGCAGCAGATAGTGCCCGTCGCGGAGTTCGGCCTTCTGCAGCTTGTCTTTGTCCAATTGAAACGTGAAGGTTTGGCGCGTGACGGCTTCGCCCTCCTGGGGCAGGTGAATGCGGACAAAGCCGAAGGCACGTCCCGCGTCCTTCTTGGCCGCACCGATCCGGAGCAGCAACCGATCGCGCGCCGGAGATTTCCGGCGTAGGTCGCGCAGTTTCCACAGCAACCGCACCAGCTTACGACGGCGGATGGCGTGCTCTTTGGCCCGCCGTCCTGCGCTCTTCGCCAACACGTATAATTCCCCTTCCTCGGCGAACAGCTTGACCTCGACCGACTCCCGCACTTTCTGCCACGGCAACTCCAGCCATTTTTTCTCGTACTGCTGAATCTTGCCCCGCGGCGTACCCACCAGGTAGAACACTTCCCGCTCCGGCGCGCGCATCTCCTGTAGCACTTCTTCGGTGGGAATTCCCCGGTCCATCAACCACACCCGCCGCGCCCGTCCATACTGTGCTTCGATCTTGGCGAGAAACCCGCGCAACGTGGTGCGATCCGACGTGTTGCCCTCCATCACTTCGTAGGCCAGCGGAAACCCTTCCGGCGTCACCACCAAGGCGATCACTACCTGCCGGCAGTCGGAGCGATGGTCGCGGCTGTAGCCATACTGGGCCTTGGGAATCTCCTCTCCTTCGCCCTCGAGGTAGGTGCTGGTGAGGTCATAGAGCAGCACGTCGAAGCGCGCCTGAAACAGCTCCTGCCAGCGCTGCCGCAGATGTTCAAACAGGGCGGCCTTATGCTTCAAAATCCGATCCAGGCAGCGATACAGCCGGTCCTTCTCCGCTACCGCGAAGCCCGTTCCCAGCAGATCCCCCATGGCGCTCTGGTCAAACCCTTGCCGGTGCAACCGAAACTCACTGCCCGGTGAGACCAACCGGCTCACCACCAGCAACTCCAGTACTTTGGCCCAGGGAACTTCCTCCCGGCCCTCCCCCAACCGCGCTTCCCAAAATGCGCCCAGTCCCAACTGCCGCCACAACTCGCATCCCAACCAGTAATTGCCAAACGCTCGCGGCCGTCGCAACTCCATCTCCGCCAGCTTCACCTGCACCCCATCCAGCGCGTCGGCGGGAAGTTCGCGGTCCTCTGGAAACAGGCTCAGCGTCGCCGCCCGCTGCTCGGCCTCATCAAAAACTTCCAGCGTCTGCCGCCACGCCGCTTGCTGGCTATCGTTGATCTCTCCCAAAAACAAGACCTGCCGCTGCACCACTCGCCCCGAGCGCACCCGGCGATTCTCCACCACGCTGAAATAGCGGTGGGTCTTGCCGTCCTTGCGCCGTTTTTTGCTGCGCAGAAACATCGTCAGCACGCATCGTCACAAATTCGCTACGCCCCTGTAAAGGGGGTAGGTCGGCACTACAAGGGCTTATCGAGAAGGCGGGGTTGACAAGGAAGAGGTTAGACCGACGTGCAGGTCAAATCTTACTCAAAATAGTTCTCAGCTGCGAAGGTTCGGTTAAGTCGTTTTTTTTCAATTATTTGGTTGGATAGGGTATTTTGTCGATTTTAAGTTGCTTTTTTTCAACTACTTGGTTGGAGCACTCTTCATTTTTAACATCTTTTTGCTTTTTTCAATCTGTACTTGATTCAGATCAAAAAAACCACCCTTTGCCCACCTTCGGGGATCGTCCGACCCGTTCTCCAGGTCCAGAGCTGGGCGCGCACGATCTTGGGGTGGGTAATGTCACGCCGGCACAACCGCCAGTGTCTGCGCCGCCGTGCTTTCCGCCGTCATGCATCTCTCCACCTGCCCGAGGAGGCTCTCACGATTTCGCCACGCCGCCGCCTTTTCCTATCCCGGGAGAACAACCTCCCTTGCATTCTATCATCAATAGGCTACATTGTCAAGAAGATTAGGTGCGCAGCGAACAGGGTACGCCGCAACCCTCAGAATCACGGGCGAGTGCAGCGCCGACCTTGAGGTCGGCACCGAGACGTGCCACGGGCATCCTGCCCGTGAAGGGGCATGGCCAGGATGGCCATGGCACGCCGATGGGGTGCCGACCTCAAGGTCGGCGCTACGACGGGGCATGGCCGTCCCGGCCTTGCGGGTCCTACTGAAGGCTTGCGACGATGGCTTTAAAGGTCTTTTTCTGGTCGCAAAGCTGGCGAAATTCCGTCCGGTTGAGCAGGTGTTTGACGTAAACCTCCGCCGAAACGATGTAAGTGAGATGAGTGTCTTGCGATACGAATTCAATGTCCAATTCCCCCGGCTTTGCGGGGGCGCCGTCCGGCCCTTTGATTCCTTTCACGACGGGCGGGGTGGCGTAATTTACCACCAGGGGTTTGCTGGCGATGCCGAGCACCGCCCAGACTTTGGTCTGTTGGCGATTCACGTCATAAAAGATGGGGACCATCATGCGGATATCTTTTCCCAGGTCCGGATCTCTATCGAGCGATTCGAGCCACGCCGCCAGCACGGCGCGATGCAGGTCGGCCTCGCGGGGATGGAGGGCATCGGGCTCCGGCTTCATGCCAATCTCTTCGCAGGAACGCAGGTAAGCGCCCTGGAAGAGGGCTTCCATCAGGGTCAACTCGGTCGCCAGCGGCATGTTGACCGGCCCCGCCGCGGTAAGGCGGCGCATATTGGGAAGCGCCTTCGGTCCGAAGGACTGTTCGAGAACCTCGCGCACAAATTGATAGGAGCGCGCCCGCCGCAGGTAATAGGTGGCGAGCGGCTCGAGGGTCAAATCCGGCGAGATGCGCACCGGCTCGGCGTGCGGGGGCCGCATGGCCATCCCCACCATGGGCACTTCGAGTTGTTTGATGTGGGTTTCCCGGGTGAGGGCCAGCAGCGCCTTGAACAACCCCACCAATTCCTGGCGATAGGATTCATCAAGCCGGAGGCGCTGGGCTTCCGGCATGCTTTCGGGAATCACCAGAGGCTCCAGCGCGTAGGTCTGGTAGTCATACCAGCCGGAGGTCGGCCGGGGTTTAAGGTCAAGCTCCCCCGAGCGGATGCGCTTGATCATCTCATCGGCAAGATTGAACCCCTCGGGAATGGGCGAATTCCCGTAAAGCTCTTTGATGAGCTCGCTTTCGTGTGACTGGGAAGCCGGGAACAGAAAGGAGTGGTCATCGAAGCGGATCGTGCCTCCACTCTTTAGTGCGAGCGCCGGTTGGCGTAGATCCTCGCCCGCCAGCGGGTTGGTGAGCTTTTCATCCAGGGTGAGGCTGGCCGCATAAGCCTTGAACATGCCGTCATTGCGTGCCAGGGCCTGGGCGAGCGTTCGGGCCGCCGACGGGTCAAGCGGGGTTTGCAGCATGCGGTCGCGCTGAAAGACCTGGGTGAGCGCTGCATTCCAGGTGTAGAACCCGAGAGGTTTGGAGAGCCGCTCGTTTCCGAGAAAGGATTTTTGAAGCGCCTGGGCCTGGCGGGCCACCTCCGGCCCCACCGGGGGATCCATTCCCCCCAGGCGGGCGGCCGCCGTCAAAAGCACCGCGGCGTTGTGGTTGCTGTCCGCAGAGACGGCATTCAAAAGGGTCAGCAGAAAACTCTTGCGGCCCGGAAAGCGGTCCATCCCCGTGTCCGCCGCCATCTCCACCGCGGCATAGAGGCCGTCGTCAAATTGCTTGGCTTTAAGGGCCAGAGCCGCCGCCGAGGTGAAGGATTCGCCCCGGCTGGCTTCCGAAAAGGAAGGATACAGGGGCGCCTCCAGCGATTCCCGTGATTCCCCGCGACTGCCGTATCCGGTGTCTTCCGGAACCATCAACTCCAGCACTTGCTGCGAAGTGTCGAGCGAGATTTCGTAGCTTTCCCTCGAAGCCGCGCGGCCGGAGAGTGCGTAGCTTTCCGATGTCACGGCCAGCGCGCCGACTTTCCTCAATCCGGGGGTCAGAGGCGGCAGGGCGGACGGCGCCGCTAGAAACTTGAGGAAGGCGGAATCGTAAACCTCGGGCGCGGCTTGCGGGCCGGCCGGGGAAGGGGAAGCATCGCTCGATTTCATACGGCACCCCAGAAAGAGAATGATGGCGGCCACCAGCACGAACAGCGAGGCGGCGATAAGCCGACCCCGGCGCGTTATTGATGAGGAGATTTTAACCCGGGTGACAGTTGGCATCGGTCCTCCTTCTTCCAGCCCTGATGGCGTTGCAATTCAGATGGAACCGTCGAGGCTCGATTGTACCTCAGTCATGAGAAACATATAACTTAAGTTCTGCCCGCCCTTGCCGAAGCAGAAGGGTGTGCCATCCCTGCCCAATGGTTGGGGCCGGGGGCGAGGGGAGGGAAAATTATGAGAAGCAGGTTGGCCGTGCTAGGGACGTTTCTGCTGAGCTTGACCGTGGTGCTGGTAGGCACCGCGGGATCGGCCTTTGCGCAGGAGTTAAGGCAAGAAAGCACTTATATTCCCGAATCCAGTGTCGAACACGAGGGCGACCTTGCGGTGCGTGTTCACACCAATCATCTTCTCCATGTGCGTTCCGACACGACCGTCTATACCACGCCCTGGGGCCTCGCTCCGGACACGCTGCGGGCCATTTACAAGCTGCCTTTGACCAAGGCGCTGGTGGTGGGGGTCACCGGCGGAAGGGGCACCATCGCCATTGTGGACGCCTACGACTACCCCACGGCGACGGCGGATTTTGACACTTTTTCGACCAAGTTCGGCTTGCCCCTGGCCACCCAGGACGTCTGCAACGGCGCCAAGGCCTGCTTCAAGGTCGTCTATGCCGGCGGATCCAAACCCGCCGGCAACTGTAGCTGGAACCAGGAAGCGGCGCTGGACATCGAATGGGCGCATGCCATGGCGCCTTACGCGCAAATCGTTCTGGTGGAAGCGGCCAGCAGCGGCTTCACCGATTTGTTCAACGCCGTCACCGTGGCCGCGAACGAGGTGAGTTGCGGCAGCGCCTCCTGCGCCAGCGGGTCCTCCGGCGAAGGCGAAGTCTCCATGAGTTGGGGGGGAGGCGAATTCTCCGGGGAGACGAGTTACGATTCCTACTTTAAGAAATCCGGAGTGGTTTACGTGGCTTCCAGCGGGGATGCCGGCGGGATCGTGGAATACCCCAGCAGTTCGCCGGATGCGGTGGCGGCGGGCGGCAGTTCGCTCAAATTCAACGGCACCCCCTCGGCTTCCACCTTTACCAGCGAGGTCGGGTGGTGCGACGGCGGGGGCGGCAAGAGCCTGTATGAAGCGCGGCCCGCCTACCAGAACGGCATCACCCTGGTGGGTGCGGCGCGCGGGGTTCCCGACCTCGCTTTTGACGCCGACCCCGATTCCGGGGTGGACGTCTACGACAGCACGGCGTGCGGGGGATATGCCGGGTGGCTGGTTTTCGGCGGCACCAGCGTGGCCGCTCCGGCGCTTGCCGGGGTCATCAATTCCGCGGCGCACTTCTATGCCAGCTCCACCCTTGAATTGGATACGATATACTCGATTTATAATACCAAGAAAAGTTATGAGGTCGATTACCGTGATATTACCTCGGGGAAGGCGGGCGCCTTTTCCGCTGGTGTCGGATGGGATTTCATTACCGGAGTCGGCAGCCCGTTGACCTATGCCGGCAAGTGATGACCATTGGGTTTGTTTATTTCCAGAATAACCTTTTGCCTCTTGATCGAGGGCCTATACTGGATGGGACTGCATTTCCGGCAGAAGGTATGTCAAATCCTTATAGTTCCGAATTGCCATCCACTTCCGAACCTGGGGAGCTGCGCCCCGGCGCGGGCGTCGATTGGCCCCTCGCCGGCCGGTCTCTCGGCGACTGGCTGAGGCCGTTTATCCTGTCGGTGCTGGCCATCGCCATCACCATCTGGCTGGCATTTCGCTTTGACCTTAACATTCTCACCGGGGGCTTCCTCTTTCTCATCATTGTGGTTTTCTCTGCTGCTTTCGGGGGATTCTGGAGCGGCACGCTGACCTCGCTGGTGGCGGCGGCGTGCATGGACTACTTCTTTTTGCCGCCGATTTTCCACTGGGACATTAACGATCCCATGGACTGGGTGGCGCTCGGCACATTTGAATTTACCGCCCTGGTGATCACCCTGCTGCAAGATCGGGTGCAACGCAAGGCCGCCGAGGCGGCGGCGGCACGCCAAGGCAGTGAAAGACTCTACAACGCCGCGCGCGGGATTCTTTCACTCAACAAGACGGGTGAATTAGGAAATCGAATCGCCGCCCTGATCCGCGAAGAATTTGGGCTGCGGGGAGTCGTGTTGTTTGACGCCCCCACGGCGGCCGTCTTCGCGAGCGGGGAGTGCCCGCCCCCAGCCGCACAGGGGGTTCGCGACGCATTTTTTAAGAATGCGGACGCTTCCGACCCGGACACTCAAACCCGGTTCTGCGTCCTGCGCTCCGGGTCGCGGCCGGTGGGCGGCCTGGCCTTATGCGGCGGAGTGATGCCCGGGATGGTCGCTCAGGCGATTGCTTCGCTCTGCGCCCTAACCCTGGAAAGGGCCCGGTCTTTTGAAAAGGAGACACGGGCCGAGGCCGCCCGGCAGGCCGAAGAACTCCGCTCCGCCGTGGTGGAAGCTTTGGCGCACCAGATCAAGACCCCTCTCTGCGTCATCCAGATGGCAAGCTCCACCCTGCCGGCGCTGGGCGAGCTTTCCGAGCCGCAAGCCGAATTGGTGGCTTCCATCGATTCCCAAACCACCAAACTGGATGACCTGGTCACCCGCCTTCTGGGCGCCGCCGAGCTGGCGAGCGCCAGGATCGAACCCCACCTCGAGCCGGTTCGGCTTTCGGACCTTCTGAAGGCGGCCATCCAGAGTGTGGAGGATCAAGCCCAGCGCGCGCGCTTTCAGGTGTCCTTGGAAGGCGAGGAGAAACCTGCCCTGGCCGATGGCAAGCTCATGCTGATTGCCTTCACCCAGCTTATCGATAACGCCATAAAGTATTCCATTCCCAGATCCCCCATCGCCGTGAGGATCTCGACCGACCCGGGAGAAATCAGCGTGTTTGTGCACAACCAGGGAGGGGTCATCGCCCCCGCCGACCGGGAACGCATTTTTGAAAGATTTTACCGGACGGCGGAGGCCCGCCAGGGGCCCGTGGGCACGGGATTGGGACTTTCCATTGCCCGGAGAATCGTTGACGCCCACCGCGGGTACATCGGTGTGGAGAGCGGGCGGGCGGAGGGAACGACGTTCAGGGTGGCCCTGCCGAGGGCGATGCGAGACGGGCGGGAAATCCTGCCCGTTCAGGAGGCGCCCGGCGGAAAGGTTTGAAGGGATGAAAGGGATGGGTGCTCCATCCCTAGCTCAATTGCAGCTTATAACCCACCCAGGGCTCGGTGATGAGGTATTTGGGCTGGGCGGGCACCGGCTCGATTTTCTTGCGGAGCTGTTTGATGAAAGCCCGGAGATACTCGGTGTGCTCGCTGTGCTCGGGCCCCCACACCGCGCTCAGGATTTCCCGATGAGGAACGGGTTGGTCGGGATGGTTGGCAAGATAGTGGAGGACTTCAAATTCCTTGGGGGTCAGCCGCACGTCTTTGCCGTTGACGGTGACGCGCCGCTCCCGGAAGTCAATTTCGATGCCCTCCAGGGTGATCTTAATGGGGGCCCGATTCCAGGGAGGCCACATTGCGGCGGAGGGCGGAGCGAATCCTCGCCAGCAATTCCGGCGTACGAAAAGGCTTGGTAATGTAATCGTCGGCGCCTGCATCCAGTCCCGCAATAATATCTTGTTCGATAGACCTAACGCTGATAATAATAATTTCAGCTTCCGAGGTGGCGCGCAGGGTGCGGCACAATTCCAGCCCGTCCACCCCGGGCATGCTCAGGTCCAGAAGCACCAGGTGGTATTGCCGGTCCTTCATCATCTCCAGCGATTCTTCACCACTGGCGGCGGTATCCACTTCGTAGCGGGCCGCGGTGAGCGAGGCGCGCAAAACGCGGCGAATCTGCACGTCGTCGTCAACCACCAGGATCCTGAAGTCCACGTGACCGTTCCTTCCTTTGGGCAGGAAGCTGCCGGGCTGAGGGGTTCGCCGCATGAATTGAGGCGATTCATGGCTCGATGTGTCTGTCCATTCTGGCATCATGATGATTAAGCATAAGCGCAAGGCGATGAAGAAGGCATAAGGTCTTCATAAGGAAAGCATGAAGAGAACCTATCAAATTCTTTATGCGAAGCATCAACGGATGGGTGGAAGGTGGCGGGCAGCAGCGCCGAGGAATTGACTTGTGTCAAAATCGTCCAGCACTGAAGTCAAGGGCGGAGAATTGCCGGCGGATCCCGATGCGGTGGGAAGACCCCCGCTCATTTCGCCAGCGACACCACGCAGCCGCCCATCACGATGAGGGCCCCGCCCAGCAGGAGCAAGGGAGTGGGTTTTTGGCCGAATCCCAGCCAGGAGATCACTTGCGCCGCGAGGAAGAAAAAGGCGACGTACGCACCAATAAGCCGGCCGAAGTCCCAGGGCGGGGCGTTGACCGTATATCCGTAAAAAGTGAGGACGAGGCCGCCGAGCACGAAGAAAAGGCCCGCCCGAAGATGGGTGGGGCTGCGCAGCCCCATGCGCATCAGTGCATCACCGCCCGCTTCCAGAAAAGCGGCGCATAACATGATCCCCATTGCCAGGCTGTATCGCAATTGCAAACCTCCCCGAAATGAAAAGTATACCTTGGGAAGCCCACACTGCGGTGATTCGTTTTTCTTATGGCGGAAACGGCAAGCGCAATAGGTCAACGCGGGAGGTCTCTAGCGGTGATCCCGCCCGCAGAATACGCATGACGGGCTCCAGGAAGCACCGCCAAAACTTAGTTTCCCATCATAATTTTCTATAGCTCTTCAAACAAAATTCTCCGCTTACTTACAACTTCCTTATCCGTTCTTTATGACTTGTTCACAAAGGACCGCGTACCGTACCGATTAGGGATGGGCTCGAGGCCACTCGACAACCGAGGAAGTTCCCTACTGCGGCGGAAGCTGGAGCGGACTCCAGCAAGGAGACGGAGCATTGCCCATGGTGAAACAAACGCGCGTCCGGCACCGCATGAACTTTGACTATCTGGAGGGCTTCCTGGAGGTCGCCCGGGTAAAGAATTTCTCCCGTGCCGCCAGCATCCTCTATCGCACGCAGCCCACGCTGAGCCAGCAGATCCAGCGGCTGGAGAGGGAATTTGGAGGGAAGCTTTTCGACCGCGATTTCAAGGCCGTCAGGCTGACGCAGGCGGGCAGCACGCTGCGCCGCTATGCGGAAGAGATGCTGTCCCTGCGCTCGGAGGCGTTGGACGCCATTGGCGAGATCAAAGACAACCCCAGCGGCAATCTGCGCATTGGGACCAATGATGCCACCTGCCTTTACGTCCTGCCCAATGTTCTGGCCAGCTTTCGGCGTCTCTATCCCCGGGTGCAGGTGAACATCTACCGTAATTTCAGCCACAAAATCGTGGAAAAACTTCAGGAAGGAGCCTTGGAGATCGGGATTGTCTCGCTTCCCCGCAACGTCAAGGGCCTGGAGGTTATTCCGATTTTCTCCGCAGAACTCAAGGTGTTGCTGCCTCCCGACCACCCGCTGGTGGGGCGCAAGGAAATCACCCCGGAAGAAATTTCCTTCTACCCGCTGCTCCTGCCCAAGACGGGAAGGACCCGCAAGATGATCGAGGACCTGCTGCGGCCGTACAAAAAGGCGCTGCAAATTTCGATGGAGCTGGCGAGCGTCGAAATCATCAAGAAATATGTTTCCGCTGGAATCGGCATCTCGCTTCTTCCCGAAGCGTTTGCGCAGGCGGAAGTGGCGGCGGGAACGCTGCGGCTGGTCCCGGTGCAGGGGAAAAAGCTCACCCGCGAATTGGGAATCGTGTACCGGCGCTCCAGTCCCATGACGGGGCCCGGCAAAGCATTTCTGGATATCGTTGCCAACTCCGCGTGCGCTCCCTCTCTGGCGCTTGCCGCTGCGGCAAGATAATCAACAAATATTACTTCCCCATGGAGAACCCGCCTGCCGCGCGGGGGGCGATCCCTGTGTCCTGCCGCCGCCGGGTGTGCGATGACCGGCATAACGCGAATCAATAGGTTCTTCCTAAAATCCTTATGACCCTCTTATGCCTTCTTCATGCCCCATCACCTATCTTTCGATATGTAAAGGCGAGTGCTCGCCGAAACCAATTTGCTTCGACAGATAGGAGGTATGTTCCCATGACCTATAAAAGAGTGGGTGAAATGAGCCTGTACCAATTCCTGTTACACCCATTCAATTCGCATCGGAAAGCTGCTTTCGCGGGGGCGCTAGCGGTTGCATGCGGTTTGTTGATGAGTTTCAGTTCCGCCCAGGCCGGCCCAGTATTTGGTGATCTCCGCGGATACACGCGCAGCGACCAGGGAGCGCCTCTTCCCGGAGTGCAGGTGGTGGTGCATAACGTCAGCGCTAACACTGACCAGAAAGTCGTCAGCGATGAACACGGGGCTTACCTGCTGGACAATCTCAAGCCGGGACGCTACCAGGTGACGGCGCTTAAGCAGGGAATGGCCGTTTCCGAAGTGACCACCGTCGACCTCAGGCCGCAGGAGGATCTGCGGATTGACGTGACCCTGGATCCTCTCAAGGGTACGATCTCCAACCTCACGCCTGATGCGCACGCGACCGCCGTGAACGGGAACGTGGGCGCCGGTCCTCTCACCGATCGCGAAATGCTGTTGCTCGCGCGGCTGGATCAGCTCGAGCAACGCCTGGAAGCCATTGAGGCGCGGGACGCAAAGGCGGCGGGAATGAGGGCCACTTCGGCTCAACCCACCCCGGTTGCCTCCCAACCCAAGACCAGCGCCCCAACGGCGGTGGCAACGGTCGCGACCCCCGGTAATGGCGGCGCTCCCGTCACGGCCAGTCCCATGATCGCATCACTGGATGGATCAGCGGGGGTGAGCCCGAAACAGACGGCGCAGGACGAGGCGATGAATTTCCCCCTGACGCCCACTCTGGCGGCACCGGCCGCCAAACCCGCCGGTTCCACCGTGGCGGTTACGGCTCCCGCTGCCCCGACGCAGGAAGCTGCGCCTGATAAGAAGAAAAAGATCGATCCCTTTTCGGACTGGGATTGGACCTGGCTAAACGGCAATCCCCGCACCAAGGACATCTATTGGGATTCGAAGTTCTTCACCCCGGAAATCCGCTCGGACGTTACCGCTACCTGGCAAAACCACCACCCGGCGGACCACTCCATGGGCGGGTCGAGCGAACTGTTCCGGGAAGGTGAAGTCCAGTTGGAGCAGCTTGGCATTGGCGGCGACTTCCACTATGACAATGTTCGCGCACGGTTTATGACCCAATTCGGGGCTTACTCCACGGCCACCATCCGCAATGACGGCAGCTACTCCAATGGTGAGTGGAATCTCGCCGACGCCAACCGCTACTTGTCGGAAGCGTACGGAGGTTACCACATAAATTGGTTGTATGGCGTTAACATTGACGCGGGCATCTTCATGTCCTACATCGGCCTGTTCAGCTACTACAACTTTGACAACTGGGCCTACCAGCCGTCGTATGTGTCCTCCAACACGCCGTGGTTTTTCCAGGGCGTGCGCGTCCAGGTTTTCCCCACGCCGCATTTGAAGATTGAGCCGTGGTACGTCAATGGATGGCAGTCTTACGCCTCGGCCAACAACCGGCCCGGCCTGGGAGGACAGATTAAGTGGACCCCGACGCCGTGGTTCAACCTTATTTCCAACAATTACGGTCTGGGCCGTGATGATCTGTTCGCGCCCGGCCGCAATCGCCTGCACACCGACAACAGTTACGAGGTCAAGTACTTTGACCACCCGAAGAGTAAGAGCCTTGACAAGATGGCGATGTCCTTCACCTGGGACGTGGGTTGCGAATTTGGCAATGGAGTTAGCTGCACCCGCAACACCATTAACGGTCCCAAACAGAGTTTTGCCGGGTTTATGGTTTACAACCGGTTTTGGTTCGATCGCGACCAATTTGCCATGACGTTGGGATATGGGCAGATTGACAATCCGGGGCGATATCTCGTTTTGCTCCCCCCGATCAATGGAGAAACCGCTGCTTCCGCCGCGGTAAATACACCCTACTTTACGGAGAATCCTGGCGACCAGTTCAAGGCTTGGGATAGTTCACTCACACTTGACTGGATGCCCAAGCAATACATTACGTTCCGGATTGAGCCAGACTACCGCCACGCGAGCGTGCCATACTGGTCGGGTCGTGGCGGGGTCACGCCTCCCTCAGAGTTGGGGGGGTCGGTACTTACTCCCAACGGGAATCCCTCCGCCTATGTTTGCCAAAGCGGCGCAGCGGCGTACAACTCGCTCAACAACACGGACATGACCCTGGCCCAGGCGACGGCGTTCTGCTCCAGTAACGGCAACGGCGGTGTCTGGTTCCCGGACCTTCGCAAGAATGAGTTCCTGATCGATTTTGACATCATGGTGAAGTTCTAGCAGTGAACATGCAGACCTGGGGAAGTTGGTGATCTCTTCCGGCTTCCCCGAGTCTGGCTCGTGAGATATTGGTACCGCGCAGCGCAAAACAACTCTTAACAAGGAGGGAATCGTGGTGAAACGAGTGAAGATTATCTTGTTCATTGCAGCCATGCTGGTAACCGTCGCCGCCGTAGGAATTGCGGCTGCAAAGTGGCCCAATGGCATTTCCGCGGGCGTCAATTCTAACGAAGGGGTGGGATCGGATCCGCAAACCACGACTTCACCCAATCCCCCCAGCACCCTTCCCGCCGAAAGCCGACAGGCCGCGACGGAGGAGTACCTGAAGAAACTTCTGCTCCTCATGGACACGGATAAGAGTGGCAGGGTTTCCAAGAAGGAATGGATGGATTTTATGTCAAAGCAATTCGACCTCCTCGACACCAACCATGACGGGCAGCTCGACGTGAAGGAGTTGGCCAGATTTCATGAACGGCCCTGCGTGGGCAAGTAGCGCCCCCGAGAGGTGTAGGGGCGGTTCGCGAACCGCCCCTACGGTTCGATGTTCGTTGCGTAAGCGTAACACTGGCAAGTTGGCCGGCTGAATATTGGCCGGTTTGCGTTGGGTGGGTCAGCACGACGGAGCGTGGTGCATTCCATGGAACTAACTCTCAATGTGCTGTGGTTGCTGCTTGCCGTCGCGAGCTTTGCGCTCGTCAGGCGAGGTGGGGGAAGTCGTAAGCCGGTGGGTTGGCATTCCTGGCGGCGCACACTCTCCCTCACCTGCGCCCTGGTGATTTTCTTCCCGGTCATCTCCTTGACCGACGATCTGCACGCTGCGCAAGTGGTGATGGAAGACTCCAATCCCAGCAAGCGGGTTGCGAAGTCTTCCGGTGTGCCCGGAGCATCGTCCAGCCTTGATAGGTTTTCCTCACATTTTATGGTCTTTGCGGCGGGAGCCCTGCCGGACCATTCTCTCCAACAGTTCGGTCAGTTGGCGATTGAGGAGATGCAGTTCCTCGGCGCGCTGCCCGCCGGGCGGCCCCGTCCCCGCGCGCCTCCCTCGCACGTATAGACTCCATCGGCTGATTTTAATTGCGGCGTGCCATGCCATGCCGGCGGCGTGCCTGGGGCGTGCCATGGCCATCCTGGCCATGCCCGAGCACGGGCGGGACGCCCGTGGCACATTTCCATGCCGACCTCAAGGTCGGCGCTACATCCGCGTGGCATAGGCAGCGCGCCACAAGCACCGGGGAAGAACAAAATGATTTTTGGAGGGTGAACATGAAACCTCGATCTTTAATGGCGGTCAGTGTCCTGGTATTTTCCTGTCTACAACTCCTGCTCTCTGCGGGGTGCACGAGCAAAGGGGCGGCGGACACCACGGCGGAGGCGCCCCCGCCGGCAATTGTCGCGCACGAGCAGAACGACAATCTCTATCAGGTCGACCATCCCGAGCAGTTTCCCCTGGTCACCGCCGGGCAGCACGAAGAGGCTCCCGAACTGAAAGTGACGGGCACCGTGAATCCGGATATTTCGCGCAACGTTCCAATGGTCTCGCTGGCTTCCGGCCGGGTGGTGGGGATTCATGCGCGGCTGGGCGATGCGGTCCGCAAGGGCCAACTATTGCTCCAGGTGCGCAGCGACGACGTCACCGGCGGGTTTTCCGATTATCGCAAGGCGGTGGCCGATGAAGCCCTGGCGCGCGCGCAACTGGCGCGGATCCAGGACCTGTACAACCACGGCGCCATGGCCAAGGCCGATCTGGAACTGGCCCAGGACACCGAGGACAAGGCCAAAGTCGATCTGGAAACTACCGCCGAGCATCTGCGCCTGCTCGGCAACGACCCCAACAAGTTCAACAACGTGGTGGACATCACGGCGCCGGTTTCCGGCGTCATCACTGACCAGGAAGTGACCAACGCGGCGGGCGTGCAGGCGCTGGGCGCCAACCCCTTTACGATTTCCGACCTCTCGCAGGTCTGGGTAGTGTGTGACGTTTATGAAAACGACTTGAGTTTTGTGAGCCTGGGCGAATCCGCGGACATTCGCCTGAATGCGTTTCCGGAGGTGGTCCTCAAAGGCCGGATCAGCAACATCGGGGCGGTCATGGATCCCAACCTGCGCACCGCCAAGGTGCGGCTGGAAGTGACCAATCCCGGCATGATGCGCCTGGGCATGTTTGGAACCGCCACTTTCTACGGGCGGGCGAAGGAAGCGCGCGCCACCGTTCCCTCCACCGCGGTGCTGCACCTGCATGACCGCGATTGGGTGTACGTGCCGTTTGAGCCCGGGGTTGTCCGCCGCGTGGAAGTGACCGGCGGCAGGATGCTGCCGGATAATCTCCAGGAAATTAACGCCGGCGTTCAGCCCGGCCAGCAGGTCATCGCCAATGCCCTGGACCTCCAGGCCACCGTGGAGCAATAAATAAATGATACGACGCATTGTCGATTACGCCCTCAACAACCGCTTTCTCATCCTGGCCGCTGCCCTCATGCTCTTCATCTGGGGCATGATCTCGTTCCACAGGCTTCCCATTGAGGCCTATCCGGATGTCGCCAACAACTATGTGCAGGTGATCACCCAGTGGCCCGGCCAGGCCGCCGAAGAAGTCGAGCAGCAGGTGACGATTCCGCTGGAAATCGTCATGAACGGGATTCCCCACCTCGTCCATCTGCGCTCCGTCTCGCTCGCCGGCCTCTCCAGCCTGAACCTGGTTTTTGACGACGAATCGGAAAACGACTGGAACCGCGCCAAGGTGCTGGAACGGCTGGCGCAAGTCACGTTGCCGCCCGGCCTGCAACCGCAGATGGGCACGGACTGGAGCCCGGTGGGCCAGATCTATTTCTACACCCTGCGGAGCAGTAATCCGCAGATCGACGTGATGGATTTGAAGTCGCTGGAGGACTGGGTCCTGGAGAAGCAATTCAAGTCGGTCCCCAACGTGGTGGATGTCTCAAGCTTTGGCGGGCCCACGCGCGAGTACCAGGTGCGGGTGGACCCCGACAAGCTGGTTTCCTACGGCCTCGGCATCGGGCAGGTGGAGCAGCAACTTACCAACAGCAACCTCAACGGGGGGGAGGATTTATTGAGGCGGGCTTGCAGCAGATCAATGTCCGCGCCGTGGGCCTGGTCACGAGCGTGGGCGACATTCAGGAGACGGTGATCAAAACCTCGAGCGGCACGCCCATCCGCATCAAGGATATCGCCGTCGTTTCCCAGGGTCCCAAAGTGCGCCTCGGCCAATTCGGCAGGGCGATTCGCCACGACGACGGCAGGATCATTGACAACGACGATGTGGTCTCCGGCATTCTGCTCCTGCGCAAAGGCGCCGAATCCGACCCCACCCTGGTGGGGATTCACCAGAAGGTGGATGAGCTGAACAATCATCTCCTCCCCCCCGGGGTGAAGGTGGTGCCCTTCATCGACCGCAGCGAGCTGGTGGAGTACACCACCCACACCGTACTTCATAACCTTACCGAAGGCATCATCTTGGTGGTTATTATCCTCTTTCTGTTTCTGGGGAACGCCCGGGGCGCCCTCATTGTCGCCCTCACCATCCCCTTCTCGCTGTTGTTCGCTTCCATCTGCCTCGACCTCAAGCACATTCCGGCCAACCTGTTGTCTCTCGGGGCGCTGGACTTCGGCATGGTGGTGGACGGGGCCGTGGTGATGGTGGAGAACATTGTGCGGCACCTGGTGCAGAGCCGCCGCCAGACCAATGCGGGAACTCCCAAAACCACGTCAGAAATCATCCGCGAGGCCGCCCACGAGGTGCAGCGTCCGGTTTTTTATGCCATCGGCATCATCATCACCGCCTACCTGCCCATTTTCACCCTGCAACGGGTGGAAGGCCGATTGTTTAAGCCCATGGCCTGGACGGTGGCCTTTGCGCTGCTGGGAGCGCTGCTGTTTTCGATGATCCTGGCGCCGGTGCTGGCCAGTTTTCTTTTCCGCAAGGGCGTAAACGAATGGCCCAACCCGGTAATAAGCTTTCTGACCGCCCGCTACCGGAGCGGGGTGCGATGGGCCATTCTGCACCGCGCCGTGACTTTGGGCGTGGCCGGGGTGGGAATTCTGGCGACGGTTTATCTGGCCGTAGGCGGGGCCATTGGTTCGGAATTCCTGCCTCATCTCGACGAAGGCGCGCTCTGGGTACGCGGCACCCTGCCGCCCAGCACCGGACCCGCCGAGGGCACCCTGGTGGCCAATCGCGCGCGCGTTGTCCTGGCCTCTTTTCCCGAAGTTACCACGGTCACCAGCCAGGTGGGGCGCCCCGACGATGGGACCGACACCACGGGTTTCTTCAATACCGAATACTGCGTGGATCTGAAACCCAAGGAGCAGTGGCGGCCGGTTTTCCACGAAAACAAAGAAGAAGTTATTGCCGCCATGGACCGCGAAATCGAGAAGATCCCTGGCGCCATCTGGAATTTCTCGCAACCCATTGCCGACAACATGGAGGAGGCAGTGAGCGGCGTCAAGGGGGAGCTGGCCACCAAGGTTTACGGCGACGATCTGCATGTTCTGGAGGAAAAGGGCGACCAGATTGTGGAGGTCATGCGGCACGTGCGGGGAATCCATGACCTTGGCCTCTTCCGCGTGCTGGGCCAACCCAACTTGAACTTTACGGTGGATCGAGCGGCCGCCGCCCGCTGGGGAATCAACGCCACGGATGTCCAGGATGCCATCCAGACAGCCGTGGGCGGCAACGCCCTGACCCAGGTGCTTCAGGGCGAAAGGCGTTATGACCTGGTGCTGCGCTACCTTCCTCCTTACCGGGATACGAAGGAAGCCATTGAGAATATCCGCCTGCTTTCGCCCTCGGGGGAGCGCGTATCGCTTGCCCAGCTCTGCAAGATTCAGGTGCGCGACGGCGGTTCGGAGATTTATCGCGAGGGCAACCAGCGCTATGTGGCCATCAAGTACAGCGTGCGGGGACGCGACTTGGGCGGCGCCGTGGAAGAGGCGATTGCCAGGGTGGCGCAGCAGGTCAAACTGCCCCCCGGATATAAGATCAACTGGGAGGGCGAGTACGAAAGCCAGAAGCGCGCCCAGGCGCGCCTTTTCCTCATCGTTCCCCTCACCATTATCCTGATTTTTGTCATCCTCTACATGATGTTCAAATCGCTCAAGTGGGCGCTGCTGATTCTTGCCAACGTCATGATGGCCCCGCTCGGCGGCATGCTGGCTCTGCTGTTCACTCACACCAACTTCAGTGTTTCTTCGGGCATCGGCTTTCTGGCCCTGTTCGGCGTGTCGGTGCAGACCGGCGTCATCATGCTGGAATATATCAACCAACTCCGGGCTCGCGGTTATATCATTATGGAAGCCGCCGTGGAGGGAGCAGTCCTCCGGCTTCGTCCCATCATGATGACGATGCTCGTAGCCACGCTGGGACTGCTGCCCGCGGCGACCTCGCATGCCATCGGTTCGGATTCGCAACGGCCCTTTGCCATCGTCATCGTCGGGGGACTGATTGCGGCGCTGGCCATGAGCATCTTTCTTTTGCCCACGCTCTATGTGTGGGTGGCGAGGGATACGGACAAGCTTCCAGAGCCGGAGGAATCGAGTGCATCATAATCCTATGGTGAGACATTGGGGGGTCCCGAAGGGACCTTCCGTGAGTAGCCGCAGGTTTCAACCTGCGGAGGGCGTCGCCACCCACATGACTTCAACCCCAGAGGGGTTGACCCAATCCACGGTTGGCCCCTTCAGGGCAGCGGGCAGGAGATGGGGCGTCTTAGTGGGGTGCTTGGCGTACCTTCTCGTGGCGGGCGCGGCCTTCGCCCAGCAGGGGCCGGTGAGGATCTCGCTGGATGACGCCATCCGCCTCGCGCTTCAGCACAACCACGCGTTGCTCGCGGCGCGCACCACCATCGAGCAAAGCAAGGATGAGGAAATTACCGCCAATTTGCGCCCCAATCCCACCCTCTTCGCCGATTGGGATTACCTGCCGTTGTTTACGCCCAGCGACCTGACGGGCAGCTACCTCAACGAAAATACCGAGGTTGACCTGGGGCTCAGCTACCTGATCGAACGCGGCAAAAAACGTCAGCGCCGCCTTCAGGCCGCCAAGGACCAGACGGCCGTCACCACCTCGCTGGTGTCGGATAACGAGCGCACCCTCAGCTTCCAGGTGGCTGCGCTGTTTATCAACGTGCAACTTGCCCAGTCCACGCTGGAGCTTGCCCGGAAAGATCTGGAAAGCTACCAGAAAACCGTGGACCTCAATAATCTGCGCTATCAAAAGGGCGCCATCAGCGAAGACGACAAGTTGAAAATCGAACTCCAGCTCCTGCAGTTCCAGAATGACGTGGCGCAGGCGGAATTGGCCAAGGTGCAGGGGCTTTCCGACCTGCGCATGCAGATTGGCTATGAATCGGTGCCCGCCGATTACGATATTGCCGGGGAATTCGAGTACCACAAAGTGCAGGGCAACCTGGAGGACCTGCAACTCAAGGCGCTCCAGCAGCGGCCGGACCTGAAGGCGGCCACCCAGGGGGTGACGGCGGCCACCAGCCAGTGGCGACTGGCCAAGGCGGATGGCAAGCAGGATGTGACCGTGCAGGGCAATTACACGCATACCACCGCCGCGAGCGGTGCTTCAATTTACGCGAGTATCCCCCTCGCCATTTTCAATAAGAATCAAGGGGAGATAGCGCGCACCAAGGTGGTCATTTCGCAATCCCAGGAGCAGGAAAAGGCCGCGAGTAACCAGGTGATGACCGACGTGCGCGACGCCTACGAAACCCTCTCGACCAACGACAAGATCGTCGGACTGTACCAGTCGGGGTACCTAGACCGGGCGCAGAAGGACCGCGACATCAGCGAATACGCCTACCAGCGGGGGGCCGTCAGCCTGCTGGACTTTCTCGACGCCGAACGCAGCTATCGTGCTACTCAACTGGCCTATCGGCAGTCCCTGGCGGCGTGGCTGCTGGCGGTCGAGCAGTTGCGGGAGGCGGTGGGCACGCGCAGCCTGCCGTAGCCGGGCGGAGCGGGGGCGGAGTGAGTCCCGGCGAGGTAACTTGACGGCCAAACGCGGGGCAATTTTCGCGGTGAGGCAGAAAAGTATGCGCCGCGGCTGGGAAGCGACATTTTGACCCTGTGCCGGGGCCGGGGTTACACCCAAAATACGGCAAAACACGGCGAGGTCATCTTATGATTGCGGAAAACCCCATTTGCAAAAATGTGGGTCAGTGAAAATTTTTGAAAAGCGCACGCCCAAGGAGACGACCCAGTGAAGAAATTCGAGGTGCGGGGCTGGTTTGAGGAAACTGGCGTAATCGCCGCGGTGCGCGTCAACTCGGCAGACTCCGCCCTGTTCGCCGCTGAGGCGGTGGCGGCGGGCGGAGTGATGGTCGTCGAAATTCCCCTCACCGTTCCCCAGGCCCTCAAGGTCATCGCCAGTTTGCAGAAGCAAGTCCCCGGCATCGTGGTGGGCGCGGGCGGAGTGACGAGTGCGGCCAGCGCCCAGTTGTGCCTCGATGCCGGAGCGCAGTTCCTGACCTGCGACGGCCTGGAACCGGAAGTGATCGATTTCGCCTCGAAGCAGGAAGTGGTGGTCATCCCCGGAGCGCTCACTCCCACCGAAGTGATCAAAGCGTGGGGAGCCAATTCCGACTTCGTCAAAGTGGTGCCCTGCGCGCACATTGGCGGCGCCGGCTACATCCAATCCCTCCATCAAATGTTCCCGCAGATACCGCTGGTGGCCTCCGGCGGCGTAAACCAGCAGAACGCCACCAACTTCATCATTGCAGGGGCGGTGGCTCTGGGCGTGGGCCGGGAATTGATCCCTCCCGAAGCGATTTATCGGCGCCAGCAGGAAAGAATTGGCGAACTGGCCCGCCGGTTCCTGGGCTTCGTGCAGGCCGGCCGCGACCACCTGGCGGCGCGCGCGCGCCGGTCCGAATCCGGTCAATAGCCCGGCAGAATTCCGGGAAGGCCCAAGCCTCACAGGTGATGCCCCGCTTTTCGCCTGTGCATGGTAATATAGCGTTGGGTCTTATGCTGGTCCGCTTTCTTACGCTGTTAAGGTGTTATTGTCTCCGCAAGTCGTCAGTCGCCGTTCTAGTCCTTCTCACCACGATGTTGATCTCCTCGCCGGTGGGAGTGCTATACGCAGCGCCGCCTGACGATGTCTCCAACCCGGACACGGTGGCTGTGGTCTACGACAGCCTCCCGGAGCCGCATGCGGATGCGTATATCCACGCTCTTTTCCTTCAGAATCTGCTAACCCACTTCAATCTGCACGCCGCTCTGATTCCCATCACCGAGTACAAGCGCGGAGAGCTGGAAGACTATCGAGCGGGATTCCTGCTGGCGTCCTCGCTCAATACCGTAGTCCCGCCTGCCCTGCTCGCGGACATTCGGGCCACGGACCATCCCTTTGCCTGGTTGGGCGGGCATATCGATCAACTCCTCGCCACGCCCGAGGCGCGCCGCCACTATGGATTCAGCTTTGTGGAGTACCGCAAGGATCTTGATTACCGGCAAGTTCTCTACAAGCAAACCTTGCTGCCCAAACCGGAGCCTGACCTGAGTATTGTTTCGATTCAGGACCCCGATGCCGCCGAGGTGGTGGCCACCGCGATCAATCAGAAGAAAGTTTCAAGCCCCTACGTTGTGAGGAGCGGAAATTTCTGGTTCTTTGCCGACAAGCCGCTTTCCTACATGGGGGAGGGAACCCGCTACCTGGTGCTCTGCGATCTTCTCCATGACATCCTGGGGATTTACCATCCTTCCGACCAGCGCGCCATGGTGCGCATTGAAGACGTCAGCATCGACGACGACCCGGATGACCTTACGAGGATCGCCGCCTGGCTTGCGGAACGGCACATTCCCTTCGGAATCGCCATTATTCCGATATTTCGCGACCCCGCCCATTCCCTGGAAGTCCGCCTGGGCGATCGGAAGGCCACGGTGGCGGCCATTCACACCATGATCGCCGAGGGCGGCACTCCCATCATGCACGGCGTCACCCACCAGGTGCATGGGCTGAGCGGGGATGAGTACGAGTTCTGGGATGAGTTGGGCAACAAGGCGGTGGGCGGGGATTCGGCCGAATTCGTCATGCGGCGGCTGCGCATGGGCTTCGCGGAGTGCTTTGCCAACGACATTTATCCGGTGGCATTTGAGGTTCCCCATTACGGGGCGTCGGAAATCGATTACCGGACGCTGGGCCAGGTTTTCTCCTTGTTTTATGACCGCCCCATGGTGACCCCCGACGACACCACGGCGCAGATGGTGCCTTACCCCGTGGTGGACCAGTACGGCCGCCACATCGTGCCCGAAACTCTCGGTTATCTGCCAGAGGACGATCCCGATCCGTTAAAGGTGATCCAGTACGCGCGCACCATGCGCGTGGTTCGTGACGGCATTGCCTCATTTTATTTCCACCCCTTTCTGAAGCAGAAACTGCTCGAACAGGTGGTGCAGGGAATCACCGCCCTGGGATACCACTTCATATCCCTGCGGGATTTCCCCGCCACAGTTGATTTTCAGGGCCAGTATGCCGTGCGCTCCGATTCCGGCCCCCTGAAGTTGGCGCCCGCCGATGAGTATTGGCGCGCGCAAGTTTTCGACGCGAGCGGGCGCGTGGTGAAAACCGATTTGTCTGCAAGCCGGTTGAATGGCCCCGTTGAAATCCCCTTGCAGGTCCCGCCCGGCGGATGGGCGGCGGCCGAGTGCTTGAAGCAGCCCCCCGCCGCCCCCGAGCGCGCCCATACCTGGCTGGAACGCTTGAGCCTCTGGTGGGACAGCCTGCACCCTACGCCTCCTCCCCCCTCCACGGTTATTCGCGAGAAATTCGCCGGGCCTCCCAGCGCCTGGATTTTGTGGCTGGACAAGCCCCACATCTCCGCCTCAAACAACCAACAGAGTTACAAAAGGGTCCTGGAAGCCCTCGGCTATCAGGTGAAGATTGTCAACGCGGCCAAGTTTCGCGAGGCGCCGGGGGAGAGCGATACGCTGCTGGTGGTCCCCCACGCGGCCGGTGTGAAGCTCACCCCCGGCCAGCAGCGCCTAGTGATCAAGTATCTGGGGTCAGGCGGGAATGTGGTGGCCGACGGCGCGCAAGACTGGCTGGCCAAGGTGGGATTTGCATTCAGCAAACTCCAGATGATTGTTTCCTCGGTCACCGACCCCAATCATGCCGATATGCAACTGACCTGGCGGCCGGAGGAGCGGGTCCCGCGAATTACCTCACCCGAGGGCGCCCGCGAATTGATGGTGGACAACGAAAGCGGAGACCCTATGGTGCTGGCCGGTTCGTTCGGGTTGGGGCACTATGTTTACCTCGCCACCCAACTTGACAACCACACGAACGAAGGGACCAGCCACTATCCCTACTTCCCCGAGTACCTCAGCACCACCTTCGGAGCCACGACGGCGCTGCGCAGCCGCCATCTGGAGGCCTACTTCGACCCCAGCTATCGCCCCGGGGCGGACCTCAACCGGCTGGCCACCATCTGGCATCGCTCCGGCATCAGCACCATTCATGTGAAGGCCACCCTCTTCACGCGCCAGTTTTCCTTCCCCTACGACGAGTTCGTGCGCGCCTGCCACCGCAACGGAATTGCCGTTTACGCCTGGCTTTTGTTTCCCATGGTGACTCCCCGGATGTGGGATGACCATCCGGAATGGCGGGAAAAGACCGCGACGGGCACCGATGGCAACGTCGGATGGCGCTACTCCATGAATTTTCAGGATCCGGATTGTTTCATGTCGGCCATGGATTGGATGAAGGTCCTCCTGAATTCCACCGATTGGGATGGCGTCGACATTGCGGAATTGAACTTTGACTCCGACTTCAAGGACTATCTACGCCCCGACAAATTTGTGCCGATGAACGATATCGTGCGCGCCGACTTCAAGAAGAAAGCGGGCTTTGATCCCATCGAGTTGTTCAAGCCCAACTCTCTCCATTACTACAAGACCGACCCGGCCGGCATGGCCAGGTTCCAGCGCTATCGTGAAGACATTGTGGTGGATTGGCACCGCCGCGTGCTGAGCGAACTTGTCCCCCTGTGCAAGCAGCGCGGCATGGAAATTATCGTCACCATGCTCGACAGTCTCCACAACGACTACGTGCGGCCGGCGCAAGGCGTTGACTCGCGTCGCATTGCCGGCCTCATGCGGGAATTTCCCTTCACCCTGGAAGTTGAGGACTACGCGCGCTTCTGGATGACGTCCACGGAGCGCTACCGGCGCTTTGCGGCAACCTATCTGAAGCTGGTTCCCGATCCCCACCGCCTGATGTTTGACGTCAACGTGGTCGATAATCGCGACATTACCGGGACTTTCCTGCCCTCCAAGACGGCCACCGGCACGGAATTGGCCTTGACCCTCCTGAGCGCTGCATCGGCTTCCGGGCGGGCGGTCGTTTACTCCGAACAGACCGTCTCACCCCAGGATTGGGATCTCATCCAAATGGTCTTGAACCGTCCCATTTCGGTCAGCGGCGGCCACACCGGCATGGATGTCAACACGCCCTCATCCCTGGTGCTCACGCCCGCGGACGATCCTCTTTACTATGTGGACGGCCATCCCTGGCCGGCTGTCTCCAGGGATGGGGTGGTGCTGCCGACGGGAGAACATTCCATTTCTACGGAGCAGAGTTGGTGGCATTTCTTCGATACCGACGAGTTCCAGGCGCGCATCCTGACCACCACCGCGGATCTGGAGGAGGCGCACGCTGACACCACCGGTTTGACGTTCCAGTACCGGGCCCCGGGCCGTGCGGTCTTCATTTTTAATCAGGAACCCAATGAAATTCTTGTGGACGGCAGCGCCGCCACTCTGCCCACCGATCGCAACGGCACGGATTGGTCGGTGGTTTTCCCTTCCGGCGACCACCACGTCCGGGTGGCCACCAACACCAAGGCCGGCGTGGCCGTGGATATGGTGGGCTGGGCGTCCTCCTGGGTCATCTGGGCTTTTGGCCTTCTGGCCACCGTGCTGATGGTCGTTATTTACTTGCAAGTTCGGCTGGCGCGGCTTATAAAACGTATCGGATAAGATTGCATGTCCCACTTCCATTGGATTATTGACGGACTGTTTGTTGCCACGGTGGCCCTTATATGGTTCATGCTGGGGTACCAGTCCCTCCTCTTCTTTCTCGGGCACGTTTATTATCGGCGCACCCGTCATGCGGCAAAAAAGCTCCAGGATATTCCCGACGCTGATTTGCCCCGCATCTCGGTGCTGGTGCCCTGCCACAATGAAGGGCGCGTCATCAGCCACACCATCAATGCCCTCCAGAAGCTTGATTACCCCGCAGACAAAATCGAGTTTCTCCTGATCAACGATGGCAGCACCGACAACACGGCGGAGGTGATCCGAAGTTTTGCTGCTGATCCCCGTGTCCGTTTGCTGGAAGTGCCCGCCCCGCTCGCCGCGCGGGGAAAGTCCGGCGCCCTCAACTACGCGCTGTCACAGGCGCGCCATCCGTTGATTGCCATTTATGACGCTGACAACCTCCCCGAGCCCGGCGCCATTCGCCCCCTGGCGGCGCAGATTGTGCGCTTTCCCAAGCTGGCGGCGGCGGTGGGGATGTATCGGGCCTGGAACCGGCGCCGCGCCCTCATCACACGATTTGTCAATATTGAAGGCATTGGCTTTCAGTGGATGGTGCAGGCAGGGCGCTGGATGCTGATGCGCCTCACCATGCTGCCGGGCACCAATTACGTCATCCGTAAAGAGGTTGTGGAAAAGCTCGGCGGCTGGGACGAACAGGCTTTGACGGAAGACTCCGAAATGACAGTGCGGCTTTACCTGGCCGGATACCATGTCCAACTGGTGCCCACCTCGGTGAGTTGGGAGCAGGAACCCGAATCCTTGCGGGTCTGGTTCAAGCAGCGCCGGCGCTGGGTACGCGGCTTCAACTATGTGCTGAAAAAGCACGCCGCCGGCCTTTTTCGCGCCAAGCCCCGGCGCATCGCGTTTGAAATCCTATCCTCCCACCTGCTCTACTACTTTTTCTTTCTGGCGGTAGTCATCTCGGATGTCCTGCTGGTCCTCTGCCTCGCGGGACTGACCCACATTAATGTGCCCGGCCCTTACAGCCTGGTGTGGGTTCTTGCCTACGCGACGTTTGTTCTGCAACTGGTCATTGCCCTTTCTTGCGAGCCCGGCGAAGACTCTCCGGCCAATATTTTGTTGACCATCGTGATGTATTTCACCTACTGCCAGCTCTGGATTCCGGTGGTGGCGGCGGCATTTTACGACGACTTCATTATCCACCGGGCCATCAAGTGGGCCAAGACGGAGCGCTACCAGGTGGGAACCGCGTGAATAATTTTGGATTTTAGATTTTGGATTTTCGATTAAAAACCTTCGGGTGTTTCGTGCCTCCCTCCCTAGTAAGCAGGGACATGGGGGACTTTCAATCCAAAATCCAAAATCCAAAATCGAAAACTTGCATTGATGACTCCCAAACGTCTTTACGTCCTCGCCGTTTTGGGCACGCGCCCGGAAGCCATCAAGCTTGCTCCGGTGATTCGTGAATTGGCGCGCTGGCGGGACCAGTTCAAGGTGCGGGTCTGCATCACCGCGCAGCACCGCCACCTGCTGGAGCCCATTCTGCGCTGGTTTCGCGTTCCTGTTCATTACGATCTCGATGTGATGCGGCCCAATCAGGAATTGTGCGCGCTGACTGCCCTTATTCTGGAGCGCTTTCACGCCGTGCTGGAAGCCCAGCGGCCGGATGTGGTCCTGGTGCAGGGCGACACCACCACGGTCATGGCGGCGAGCCTGGCGGCCTTCTATCACCGCGTGCCCGTGGGCCATGTGGAAGCGGGTTTACGCACCTTGAACCGCTACTCGCCCTTCCCGGAGGAGATTAACCGCCGCCTGGCTTCGCAATTGTCCACCTTGCATTTTGCCCCCACCGCATGGTCGCGCCAAAACCTGTTAAAGGAGGGAATTCCCCCCGAGCGCATCTTTGTGACCGGCAACACGGTGATTGACGCCCTGCTCGAAACGCGCGACCGGGTGGTGCGCCGCCCTCCCACCATTCCCCAGTTGCGCGGAGTCAAGTTCGCCGGACGCAAGCTGATCGTGGTCACGGCGCACCGGCGCGAAAATTTCGGCCCCGGACTCACGAGTATTTGCCAGGGAATTCGTCGCCTTGCCACCGAGCGCGAAGACATCGAGATTGTTTATCCCGTTCATCCCAACCCTAACGTGCAGTCGGTCGCGCGGCCCCTGCTCGGAGGCATCGAGCGAATTCACTTGATCGAGCCCCTGGATTATCCCCAATTCGTATGGCTCCTCAGTCAAGCCTATCTGGCCCTCAGTGACTCCGGAGGCATTCAGGAGGAAATGCCCTCCCTGGGACGGCCGGCGCTGGTGATGCGCGAAAATACCGAGCGCCCCGAAGGCGTCAAGGCGGGAGTGTGCAGGCTGGTGGGCACTTCCTCCGAGGTGATTTACCGCACCGTCACCGAGTTGCTCGACAACCCCAAAGCCTACGCTCAATTTGCCCGCCGCCGTAATCCCTTCGGCGATGGCAAGGCCGCGCAAAAAATTGTCGCCGCGCTGAAACACCTTCCCACCGCGGTTTCCTGATCGATTCATACCGCAACGGCTGGCCGGGGCGGCGGGCGGCGGGAAAGGCAAACATCTCGCCCGGCTTTTTGTCTTCTTCCGCTTGAAGACCTCCAGAGATTCCCTCGAAATTAACTTTCAACCGATAAATGCCAACCGCCGATATAGCGGGTGTGCACACAGCACAAAAGCGTGATCGGCCTGGCAGAAGGGGAAGGTTCGTCCCAAGGTCTCGCCGATTTTATTTTGGAGGCCTCCCGGCATGATATCCGAAATATAGGCAATTTATACTATTAGTTGGATGGATCTAAAAATAGGCCACAATACCTTGTATGGCACAAAAAAATGTTATGAGGTTAGATAGTACTCACGTACTATAGACTGCACATTAGGTTGCAAGTAATCATGCATTCGCCGCGGCATTCTGTCCGTGGTTGATCGCCGGCGGGGCGATGGATGCAGAAGCAGAACATGACAGACACCTTGGTTTCGAACACGATCACGGCTTCCTCCATCGCCTCCACACTTCGCAGAGGACGGTCTTTCCCTGGGGGGAGATATGACTCCTAATATGTTCAATACCTTGCAATCTTCTTCAGAGGGTCGACAACGTCGAGGCACCGCGTTTGTGTGTGGTCTGCTCGCCCAAACGGCGATCGTGGCCATCGCGATCTTATTGGGAGTATTGTTTCCTGAACAATTGCCTTTGGGCGCCCGTCAATACATTCTGGTATGGCTTCCTCCCTTGACGCCCCCGCCGGCAGACCCGGTGGTGAAGCTTAAGCCCAAGGTCATGCGTGTGGTGATGCCGAAGGTGAATCCTCCCGAGGCGCCTGTGCCCCCCGCTCCCGTCTTGGCCAAGCTGGAAATTCGGGTGATGCCACCTAAGGTTCCCCCAGCTCCTTCTCGCCTACCGGAGCTGCCTTTGCCGAAGGCGATTGTCGCCCCACCCCGTCCTGCGCCCAAAGTGCAGGCCGTCGTGAAGACGGGCACTTTCGGCGGGGCCCCCGAGCTCGTCACGACCAAGCGTCCTAAGGAGCAAGTGCAAACCGGCGGGTTTGGAAGTCCGCAAGGACTGCCCGGCCACGCCCAGGGCGAAAGTCACGGCAACGTCCCGATTGTGGGTTCCTTTGGGCTCCCCGAGGGCCCCGGTGTGGGGAACGGAACGGGCGGCCGCCATGGTGTTCAGGGTGTGGTCGCGAGCGCCGGGTTTGGCAGCGGGATCGCGGGTAATGGCTATGGCCACAGTGGCGGTTTCGGGAGCGGTCCAGGCGGAGTGAGCACGGGGGCATTCGAAAAAGTTGCCCAAGTCGAGCAAAACCCGCTGCCCGGTAATCACACGGAACAGCCCGCGGCGTTCCAGTCCGTCGAAGATCCTTTCCAAGCCTGCGCCGGTCTACACGCAGGAGGCGCGTCACCTGGGAGTTCAAGGTGACGTCGTGCTTTCCGTGGTTTTCCAGGCCAATGGGACGATCCAAATCAATGGCGTGGTGAAATCTTTAGGGTACGGGCTTGACCAGGCGGCTGAGCAAGCTGCCACCAAGATTCGTTTCAAGCCGGCCCAGCGCGGCGGGCAGCCCACCGATTTTCCGGCTACCCTGCGCATCGAGTTTCGGCTGGCCGAGCAATCCACTTAAACGGAGGATATGTCATGTCAAATCGTAACTTCAGGCGGGCCACATGGTTGCTTCCCCTGCTTATGTTTGCTACCCCGCTGCTTTTGCCCTTGGCGGGGCGCACTAAAACGAAAGCCCCCACCCCCGTGGTGGATGACCCGCCGGTATCGGCTGAGTTCTCGAACATCGTCCGGCAAATCATTGTTGGTGAGAACCGTTACAACATCAAGCTGATGGAATTCTCGCCGCGCGTCGAGACGTATGTTCAACACTATACTCCCGACCCCGAATTGGGCGACGTGGTGAAGAGTGACGGGCTCTTTTTGGGTCGTTTGAAGTTTGACGCCCAGGCAAAAGAAGTATCCTTCACTGCGGACCCCGGCGTCGAAACATTTCAACATCGCGTTGGCAAGCCCACCCCGCGCCTTAACCTGAACTACTTCGCGATGGAACCTCTGTCCGTGGATATGCACGATTTCGATCAGAGGCACTACACCTTCGAGCCGGTCCGTTGGGAATACCTGGGTGATATCCGCTGCCTGGCCGTTGACATTCGTCCCCGTGCACCCGCCGGGCATGGAGCCTTTCAAGGCCGCATCTGGGTGGAGGATCATGACTACGCCATCGTGCGCTTGAACGGCACCCGGGTCAACCCGCCTGCTGGAGGCTTCTACGTCCACTTCGATTGCTGGCGCGAGAATCTTCAGCCGGGAGTGTGGCTGCCCGTTTACATCTATAGCCAGGAATCCGAGATCGGTGAGCAATTCCGCTACAAGTCGGAGACCCGCCTTTGGGGCTATGACCTTACCCCCCATCGCCAGCAGCAGGAGTGGACCACGATTCAGGTGGATTCCCCTGCTCCCGTCCGCGACAGCAGTGAGGAGGGGGCGGACTTATCGCCTGTCGAGAGCCAGCGGCGGCTGAGCATGGAGGCCGAGCAGAATGTGCTCGACCGCCTGGAAAAAGCGCGGCTCATCGCTCCCCCGGGGCCCGTGGATAAGGTGCTGGAGACGGTGGTCAACAACTTGAAGCTGACCAACCATCTCGATAGCGTGCCTCCTATCCAGTGCCGCGTTATGTTGACTTCATCCCTGGAGTCGTTCAGCCTGGCCTATACCATTATTCTGAGCCGGGGGCTTATCGATGTCCTGCCTGATGAGGCGAGTCTGGCCATGATCCTTTCTCATGAACTCGCCCACATTGCGCTGGGACACAAGTTGGACACCAAGTACGCTTTTAACGACCGCATGATCGTTACCGATGAGCAACTCTTGGCCAGCCTGGATCTGGCCCGCAGTCCCCATGACGAAGCAGAGGCGGACGCCAAGGGAATTGAATTCCTCCAGAATTCGCCCTACAAAGACAAACTCGCTTCGGCCGGTCTGTTTCTGCGCGCGGCGGTTGAAGCCGCCCCCAACGCTCCCCACATGTTCGGCGCCCACCTGGGCAACGGCCTGACGCAGCCCAAGCAACTGGTTCGCATGGCCGCGTTGATGAACTCTGCTCCTGCACTGAAGCCCCGGAGCCTCGACCAGATCGCCGCCCTGCCCCTCGGTACCCGGGTGCTGGTCAACCCCTGGGACGGATCGGTTTCCTTCACGGATCGGAAGGCGGTGCCCATTGTGGCGGCCAGTGAGAAGATGCCTTTCCGCGTCACCCCGGTAATTCCTTACCTGCGAACTTTGGCACCGAAGCCCAATGTTGAGGCCTCGGTGCGAAACTAGCCTAACGGAGGGAGGTGAATCTGCAATTTGAAGTCTGGAGTTTTGGAATCGCAATTTGCAAGGTAATGTGAAATTTGAATTCCGCAAGCGCGGGCCTGGGATCGGAAATTCCCCCAAGCCCGCGCTTGCCGTTTGAAACCCGCTGCTTTCTATCTTCCGCCTGCCTTCTGTTTACTGCCTACCGCTTACCGCTTTTTTGCCTGCCACTCTTCCGAAATGGGCAGCGGGTTCAAACGCTTTCTCCAGGGCCTTGGCGTAAGCCGCCACGTCGTAGCCCCGCCAGCCTTCCCACAGGGTCCAGGCGCGCACGCGATCGTCGATCAGGGAAGAGTCCGCATCGGTGATGATGAACTCAATATTCTCGCCCGGCCGCAATTTCACCCCGGCGCGATCCAGTTGCCGCGCGGCGATGGCGGTGGAACTGTTTTTCTGATAACGGGCGGGAGCTTGGGTCAGGCGCTTGCGAATGACCAGTTCTTCCGCCGCCACGCTGCCGTCGCGAAGCCGCTCCTGGTAGCGCTCGTAGACTTCCCGCGCTTCGTGGAGCTTTTGGCAGTAGGTGGAGAAATCCCGCGCCTCGGACAGAATTCCCAGCACCTCGCGCTGCATGCGGGTGACGTAGGGTGGAGTGTCGTGCCGGCGGCATTCCAGCCCCCGCACCTTCAATTCGCCTTCCTCCGACACGCAGAAAAAGCGGTTGGGCACGGGAATCTCCGCCGATTGCCGGGAAGGCAGGAAGACGGCAAAGCGATAGACGGCTTCCAGCGCCAGCGGCAGCCCGGTGATCTGCTCGATTTCCGCCGCCAGGCGTTCGTAGTCCGCGCGGTCTGGGGACTGGGGACTGGGGGTTGGGGGCTGGGATCGAAACTCGAAACTCGAAACTCGAAATTCGGCGGCTGCCTCGCGGTTGGGGGTTGGGGATTGGGTGCTGGGGGCTGGATGGAAACTTGAAATTCCAATGTCGGGATCTGGCTTACGAGTTTCGAATTTCGAATTTCGAGTTTCGCCTTTTCCCCAGTCCCCAGCCTCCAGCCCCCAGTCCCTGTTCTTCTGCACGTAGATCGAATCCACCAGCGCGTGCAGCACCCGGAAGCCGCGCTGCTCCGCCGCCTCTTTCGCCACCAGCAATTTCTCCCGCGCCAAGGCATTGATGGCCTCATGTGCTTCGATTTTGCCGAAGCGGGCGTTTTTGTAACCGGTGTAACCGAAGCAGCAAACTAGTAGCCACTTCAAAACGTCGCGCCGTTGCTTGCAGGCGGCCGCGCTCGGGACGAGGGACCCGGGATTCGGGACTCGGGGTTCGGGGTACGGGACCCGGGATACGGGGCTAGGGGCAGGATTGCCAATTGCCGATTGCTGATTGTCGATTGGCGTGGGTTCGGGCTCCGGAATCTGGAATCTGGAATTCGGAATGGGAGAAGGGAGGCTTGCCACACAACCCGCACCCTGCATCCCAAGACCCAAAGGCTGAATCCTAAGCTCAGCCGCCTGCGATTCGAAACCCGAAACCCGTGTTCCGAGCTCCGAGCCCCGGGTCCCGAAACCCGCCTGCGGGCCGAAGCCCTTCGGCGGGCGAAGGCCCGAGTCCCGAATCCCGAACCCCAGGTCCCGAACCCCGAGTCCCGAACCCCGTGTCCCGAGTTCTTTGTACTTGCGCCGCTTGGCGATGAGGCGCTCCACCACGCGGCTGGTGATGCCGCGATATTTTTGGCACACGCGGTAGCCGAGTTCGGGCAGGCGCGGCGCCTGCGGGCAGCACGGGCAGTTGATGGTTTCCGGAGAAATGTTGAAGCGCGCCATAATGCTGGGGAACTCGCTGACAAAATCCAGCTCCGCCACGTTTTCAAAGAAGCCGAGGCGCGGGGGGAACACCAATCCGCCGCGATCGGCGCGCAGCAGTTCGTCTGGGTGCTTCAGGCCTTCCGGCTCGGCCTTTTGGGCGGGAATCAACACGCCGTCCCGCCAGGCCGTTTCCATCTGCAGGTAGGAGATTCCCGTGCCGGGCGAGGTGCGGCAGGCGTATTGCACCGGCAGTTTGGTGACCCGCACCAGTTCCCACAGGCCTTCCAGGTCGGAGGCTGGGGAGCGAAACTCGAAATTCGAAGCTCGAAATTCGGTGTCTGCCTCACGATTTTCGACTTTCGTTTTTCGAATTTCGGCTTCGCCCGTACCGGTGGCAAAAGAGTTCTGCGTGTCGATGTGCAGCCGTCCGAACAGGGTGGTGGTGCTTTCCTTGAACAGGATGCGCCCGTAGCTCATGTAACTGCGGGAGCTGGTTCTGGCCACCGGCAGGGCATCGCGGTTCAGGGGCAGGCGGATGTGCAAGCGTTGCGCCTGGCGCAGCAATCCCGGCAGCAGCACGTCATCGCCCCATTCGGTCACCAGCACATCGGGGTCGTGCGCGCGCAGCAAGCGCTCCAGACCCTGCGCGGCGGGTTCGTAGGCGTCATCGAGCGTCTGCCAGTCGTTTTCGATGGCCACCTCGATGGCGCCGTGCCGGCCGTGCTTGGGGTTGACGTCGGAAATTCCTTCCAGGCGCATGCGCAGGGTGCGCAGGGGCGGATGCTCATACTCGGTCCGCCACTCATCGTCGCGGCAGGTGATGGAATGGATTTCAGCGGTGGGAAAAGCCTCCGTCGCGGCTGCGGATGTAGCGGCGGGTTTACCCCGCCACCCTGGAAATGGCGGCGTAAAGCCGCCGCTACAGGTTTCAACTTCCACGCGCGCCAGGGGGAAAACGTTCTTTTCCCAGCAGTACATCGACGCCAGCATCAGGTCCGAGTCGTACAGCGTCAAGCTGCTGTCCAGACGGCGGACGAAGCGCGCCAGCGGCGCGAACAGCGTGGGATGATGAGCGCGCACTTGCAGGACGCGCAGCAGGCGCCGGTCCCAGATGTTCTGCCGCTCGGTGAGCGCGCAACTCACCGCGGCGCGGGCGGGAAGCGTTTCCGCGAGGCGCGCCAACTGCTTTTCCGGCCCCTGCACGTAAAAGCAGGGCCGAAAAGAGCTGTCAATCAGCCGGCGGCGTTTCTGGCTTAAGTCGATCAGCCACACCACCATTCCCTGCGGGCAAGGGTAGAGGTCGAGAATCCATCCATTGAGTTTCAAGGTTTATTCCTAACGCGGCCTCAATTCGCCGCAGCCGGATTTCGTGGTCCAGTTCCACCGCCACATGAATGCCGTGCATCGCGTCCACCGGAAAGTGATAAGTGCAAGCCTGCACGTACAGGCGCACGCGGTTGAACATGGCCTCCAGATGCGCCTGCTCCTCCTGCCGAAGCGCCCGGCCAAAGCGCTGCTTCCAGTTTTGCAATTCCTGTTCGATCAAGTCGCGAAACGTGGCAACCGTTCGTCCCATGGTTGACCTCTCTTGGGGCTAGGTGCTGGCCATTGTCGATTTTCGATTGCCGATTTTCGATTGAACTCATCGGCAATCGTCAATCGGCAATCGACCATCGGCAATCGGCAATGGCGCGACCCCTAGTCCCCAGCCCCTGCTTTGAGCAGCCCCAGTCGGCCCTGGCCATCCTCCTGAAACCGCCAAAGCTCCGTCGCCGCCGCGCAAGTCTGCGCGAAAAAGCGCTGGCGGCCCGCGGGCGGCTGGAAACCGGGGGCGGAAGAGAAAAGCGCGATGGTCAGAGCGGGGTGCTGGCGACTGGGTTCTGGGTTCTGGCCATTGTCGATTTTTGATCGCCGATTTTCGATTGGGTCAATCGGCAATCGGCAATCGGCAATCGGCAATGCCGAGCGGCGCAGATGCCCCAGCGCCTGCTGGAAGGCGGCGCTGGCGTCGGCGGGGCGAATGTCCTCATCGAAGTAAAGCTCCGGGAAGGCGGTGACCATCAGCACCTGGGCAGGGAACTCGGTGAGGAATTGCGGCACCCGGCTGATCAGTTCGGTAAGCTGAAAACACGTGAAGGCCCGCGCCATCATGATTTGCTGGTTGAATTGCGCAAAGGGCATGCCGCGGCGCTCGGCCAGGCGCGCCATCAGGCGAGGGTCGGCGCAGTTGGCGCCGTCAATAAACAGAATGCGCTTGCCCTCCAGCGCCAGGCGCGGCATAAAGTAATGGCTCAGCCGCGGCGCATGGCGCTCCCCGTGAAAGACGGCCAGGCCGCGGGGCGGCAAGCGCCACGGTTGCGTCAAGGCCGCCGCAGGCGGACTTTGCCCGGGCATCAACATGATTTCCTCCCCCCCAAGAAAACAGTAGGCAGTAAGCGGAAAGCAGTAAGCAGCAAGCCCGCTGCAATCACCGCCCTGCCTTAAGACAGCCGGCAGCGGGCAGTGGGCCCCCCAAAACCGCCCCCCGCCATCTCGGTGTCCCGATCATAGGCGAATAAAAAGCGAAAGTCAAGAGCGGAGAGGAAAGGTCTATCCCCCTCAGATCATTCGCATCGCCGCGCTGCGGGGGCGCAGAGATTTGCAAGCCCAGGCCTTTGCTCTGCGTCTCAGCGCCTCGGCGGTGAAGCCGGCATGGAATCATCTGGACGAACTTCCGCGCACATGCGAAAATTTTAAAGGGCAGAATTTAAAAGTCAGAAACCAGGAGTCAGGAGTCAGAATTGGCATTCCTACCTCCTGACTCCTGACGCCTGACTTCTCTGGGAACTATCGCATGTCCTTGAAACGCATTCTGATCACCAACGACGACGGCATCGCCGCGCCGGGGCTCATCGCGCTGGAGCAGAGTCTGGGCACGCTGGGCGAGGTAACGGTCATCGCTCCGGAGCGCGAGATGAGCGCCACCAGCCAGTCGATCACCCTGCACACGCCCATCCGCATCCATCGCATTGATGAGCGCCACTGGGCGGTTGGCGGCACGCCCACCGATTCGGTGATCATGGCTCTCTACAAAATCCTGCCGCAGCGGCCTGACCTGGTGGTGAGCGGAATCAATCCCGGCGGCAACATGGGAGAAAACGTGGACTATTCGGGAACCGTGGGCGGGGCGCTGCAAGCCGTGGTGCACGGGGTGCCGGCCTTCGCCATGTCCCTCGCCACGCGCAAGGATCATGACTTCTCCGCCGCGGCGGCTTTCGCGGCACAACTGGCCAGCCGCATTCTGGAAGAGGGCTTGGAACCGGGAATATGCCTGAACGTGAACGTGCCGCGCGGGGAAGTGCGCGGGGTGCGCGCCACCAGCCAGAGCCGCAAGATTTCACAAAATCTCGTGGTGGAGCAAAAAGACCCGCGCGGGCGCTCGCACTATTGGTTTGACGAGACGGTGGAACTCACCGACGTCGAGCCCGATTCCGATTACGGCGCCATCCTCGCGCATCAGATTTCCGTGACTCCCCTGCAAGTCGACCGCACCCATTACCCCAGCCTTAACCATCTTTCCCGCTGGCTCCCCGACTTGCAGGCGGTGAAGAAGTAGCCGCCGGTGAAGAAGTAGCCGCGGTTCCCGGGGCTCGGGCCTTCGCCCGCCGAAGGGCTTCGGCCCGCTGGCGGGTTTCGGGATACGGGACTCGGAATCCGGAATTCGGGACTCGGAAACCGGAATTCGGGATTCGGGATTCGGAATTCGGAATGTTTCTTCCGACACGTTCGTGAGCCTGAACGGGGCGTCCTGGTCCACCTCAGGCCAACGATCATGACGGGCGCCCGCGACGACGCCTTGCCTAGGTGATCCTGACCTTGCGGGGGAACTGGGCGTTGTCCTGAAGGAAAGTTTTCTTGCGCGTGAGGTCGGCGGCGGTGGGTTGCACATTGCCTTCCGCGTCGGTGGCGCGCGAGACCAGCGTATGTTCGCCGCGCGTGGCGCCTTCCCAGCGGTAGGTAAAGAGCTTCCAGGAATATTTGCTGTTGGTGGAGGCGAGTCCAGCTTTCTGCCAGGGACCATTGTCGATCTGGATTTCCACTGACGCGAGCGGCGTCCCGTCGTTCAGCGCATAGCCGAGAATCTCGAACGCGCCTCCCGTCTTCCTCACCCGTGCGATCACCGACTTTAAATGCATGCGGGTGATCTCGGTCTCCATCCACTGGGTCTGGGGGTCATGGTCCTCGCCGGTGCCGCCCACGCCCACCACGGAGCGGTACCAGCGCGCCTGAAAATTCCCCAGGAAGCGGTCTTCCTGAAGGTGGATTTCCGCGAGCCACTTCACGTTGGCCATGCCGTACCAGCCGGGCATGATGAGGCGCAGGGGGAATCCGTGTTCGCGGCGCAGCGGCTCGCCGTTGAGCGCATAGGCAAGCAGCGGTTCCGGCTTCATGGCATTCTCCAGCGTGATACTCCGGCCGTACTGCTCATTCAGGTTGAACGTCTGCTTGCGGAACACCACCTCCAGGTCGCCGCGGTCCGTGCCGAAGAACACCACCTCCCGGGCCTTTGACCCCACCCCAACTTGCTTCAGCACATTGCGCAGCGGCACGCCGGTAAAACGGCCGCAAGATACCAACCCCTCGACGGGACGCGCGCTGTTGCCGGAACATTCGTAACCGATGCCCACCTCGATGGAGCGCATCCTGCGCAGATCCTCCAGAGAGAACTCGGTGGGCTTCCTGACGAGGCCGGTGACCTTCAGCCGGTAGGTGGACGCGTCGATCTCCGGCTGGTTGAAATGCTGGAGGGCGTAGAACTGATCCGCCGGCGTGAACGGGCCGTCAATATTCCGGATATCGAGCAGGCGGGCGGTGGCGTGGGGATTGGGGGCATTGAAATTGGCCGGAATGTCGGTGAAGGCCACATCCAAGCCGCCTTGCGCCAGCGCCGGTAAATTCCAATCCGGCCATAACGCCAAAAGGCTCGTTGCGGCTAACCCTCTCTTTAACGTCTCTCTCCGGCTGATCCGTTCGGACATGGTTCGCCTCCTTATTCAAGCTGATGACAAGCCCTTTTTAAGTTGATCGCGAGCCCTATTAAGCTGATGACGAGCCCTCTTATTCTGATTCACCAGCCCCGGCGTATTTTAACCGCTCCCCGGCCTGGACCCCAAGCAAATGTGGTGCCGACCGCAGCTCGGCAGAAACGTGCCACGGGCGTCCCGCCCGTGAAGGGGCATGGGTCAAAACGGCCACGGCACGCACGCCGCTGTGGTGCCGGCCTTCAAGGCCGGCGCTACACATAGCGGGGCCGAACGGTCGCCGCGGCGACCCCTACGCGGCACCTGAACTCCTAACCCCGAATCCCGTGTCCCGTATCCCATGTCCCGAGTCCCGAGCCCCGAATCCCTAACCCATGCGATCTCTGATCCGTCACCAGGCACCGTCGCTGCGGTGGCGATAACGATGCGCATACCACGCCAGATTGAACATGCAGACGATCACGGCGCCGGCAATCAATACGGACACGGGGACATTGGGATAGACGGCCGCCTCCAGATAGTGCACCAGAAACGAACCGTGATACGGGGTGACGCCGGCGCACGCCTCCAGCCACCCCTCCAGCAAGGTGAGCGGGCAGGGTGGCCAGGGCAGCGCTTCAATCAGGACGCCGTAAATCAGCGAAATGATATGCAGCCAGCGCAAAACGGGTCGGCGGCGAGTCAGCAGGGCTCCTCCGACCACCCAGAAAATGAGGAGGAGATGCGCCGTCAGCACCGCGACTGCCAGCGCGTGATAAACTTCGGCCCACATTGTTTGCATACCTCTGGCGTCCTGGATTTGCTCCCTTCCTGATTAACTTATGTTATCAAAACTGCCGAAATGCAGGGCAAACTCGCGGTTCACTTGCCGGGGGCCTTGCGCTACCCCACTTGGAAAAGTGCGCGCCGCGGGGCGGAGCCGCAAGGAAATCGTAGCGCCGGGCTTGGGCCCGGCATGTGCCGACCTCAAGGTCGGTAGAAACGTGCCACGGGCGTCCCGCCCGTGAAGGGGCATGGCCGGGACGGCCATGGCACATCGCTGCGGTGCCGACTTCAAGGTCGACGGAAACGTGACACGGGCGTCCCGCCCGTGCTCGTGCATGGCCGAGACGGCTATGGCACGCACGTCGCTGTGGTGCCGACCTCAAGGTCGGCGCTACACAGACGGAGGCCGAACGGTCGCCGCGGCGACCCCGGCTCCGCCGCCCCACGCTGCACTTCGGGCAAATCGCAGATTTGAAATTTAAGACTGCGGATTCCGAGAGCCGAACTGCCCGGCCATACGCAAATCGACAATCGAAAGTGGAAAATGGAAAATCGTGAATCGAAAATCGACCACCGAAAATGGAAAATGGAAAATCGACCCTCGGCAATTCCGCCTCAAACCCCAAAGCCCTAACCCCTAAGCCCGAATCCCAAATCCGAAATCCCTAATCCCTAAACCCGAATCCCGAGTCCCGAGTCCCGAGTCCCGCCTGCGGGCCGAAGCCCTTCGGCGGGCGAAGGCCCGTGCCAGCGTGTTATCATAAAAGATTCGCGAAAGGTTTAAAGGCTCATGTCCAAAGTTCGAGTGCGTTTTGCCCCCAGCCCCACCGGCTACGTGCACGTGGGGAATGCGCGGACGGCGCTTTTCAACTGGCTGTTTGCGCGCCACCAGGGCGGGGTCAACGTGTTGCGCATTGAAGACACGGACGCGGAGCGCTCGCGGCCCGAGTATGAACGGCAATTGATGGAAGACCTGCGCTGGTTCGGGCTCGACTGGGACGAGGGGCCGGACGTGGGGGGGCCGTTCGCGCCGTACCGCCAGTCGGAGCGGAGCCACATTTATGCCCAGTACGCGGAGCAACTGATCGCCGAGGGTCAGGCTTATTATTGTTTCTGCACGGCGGAGCAACTGGATGCCGAACGCCAGGAGGAACTGAAGGCCGGCCGCCAGCCGCGCTATTCGGGCCGTTGCCGCAAAATTTCGGCCGACGACGTTCTGGCCCGCAAGTCGGCCGGCGAGCCCGCCGCGGTGCGCCTGAAGATCGCCGAATCGAGCTTCTTCTGGAACGACCGCGTGCATGGGCCCACCACGATTTCCAGCGAGGTCATCGGCGACCCCATCCTGGTGCGCTCCGAGGGTCTGCCCGCCTACAATTACGCGGTGGTGATTGACGACCACCTGATGGAAATCACCCACGTGATTCGCGGCGACGATCACATCTCGAACACGCCGCGCCAGCTTGCCGTCTATCGCGCCCTGGGCTGGCAGCCGCCCGAGTTCGCACACCTTTCCACCATCCTCGGAGCCGACCGCACGCGGCTATCCAAACGCCACGGGGCGACTTCCATGGAAAGCTTCCGGGAAATGGGAATCCTTCCTGAAGCCCTGCGCAATTACCTGGCGCTGCTGGGGTGGTCGCCCGCCGATGGCAAAACCGAAATCCTCAGCCCGCAGGAATTGGTCAAACAGTTTTCGCTCGACCACATTACCAAAAGCCCCGCCGTGTTCGATACGGACAAGCTAAACTGGCTGAACCGGCACTATATGAAAGAGTGCCCGCCGCGGCGCCTGGCGGAACTGGCGGCGCCGTTTCTCGAACGCGCCGGGCGCATCAGGACGCCCCTCGCGCCGGAGACCTGGGCGTGGCTCGAACGCCTGCTCGACGCCGTGCTGAAGAACATCAGCCTGCTGTCCGAACTTCCCGAGGCTACGCGGATTATCTTTGAATATGACGCGGGGCGGGCGGTGGGCACGCCGGAATTCTCGGAACTGCTCGCCAGTCCCGCCGCTGTCCAGGTGCTTAAAGCGTTCATTCCCAAGGTGTTGGCCGAGAGCGCGCTGACTTACGAGCACTTTCGCGAAATCACCAAAGCGGTGCAAAAAGAGACCGGGAAAAAGGGGAAAGAGCTGTTTCACCCGGTGCGCATGGCGGTGACCGGGCAGGGTTCGGGTCCGGAACTGGAAAAATTGATCCCCATTTACGAAGAAGGCGCCAAGTTGTCGCTGGCGCAAGAGGTCAAAAGCGTGGCCGAGCGCCTGAGGGAATTTTCCGAAGCGGCCAAACTGTAAGGTAGGATTGAAGGGCGCGATAGACAAAATGGCAGATTTTGGGGACTTGGGGCTCCAAGCTGTATCGCCCCATAACCCCCAAAGCACGGCTTTCACTCCTTTATCCATCTTCGGTCCGGGGGGAGAGGCAATTTCTTGTCACATCAGGAAAATGGAAATCAACTGGACGTAGTTTACGGTATCAACTCAGTGCGGGAGGCGGTGCGCACCCGGCCGGTGGATTTCGTGATGATCACCCAGGGCTACCACAATCCCCGCCTCCAGGAGATTGCGGACGCCTGCCGCAGCGCGGGAATCTCCCTGCGCTTTTCCCCCCGCGTGGCCGTGGAGCGCGCCGCCGGTAGCCCTCAACACCAAAACGTAGTGGCAGTCTGCACGCCAAAAGCCTATGATGATATTTCCGACCTGACCGCGCAGGCGGAACATCCCGTGCTGGTGGCGCTGGACGGTGTGGAAGACCCCGCTAATCTGGGGGCGATCATTCGCACGGTGGTGGCGGCGGGCGCGGGCGGCGTGATCATTCCGGAACGGCGTGCGGCGGGATTGTCGCCAGCCGTGGCGCGGGCGGCGGCGGGGGCCATGGAACATGTCAAGGTGGCGCGCGTTCCCAATCTGGTCCGAGCCTTGATGGACTTGAAGAGCCAGAACTTCTGGGTCTATGGGTTTGAAGCGGACGCGCCCAAGACCTACACCGAGCTTGATTATTCGCAAGGATGCGTGCTCGTGTTAGGTGGTGAAGGGCGCGGCCTGCACCGCTTAGTGCGCGAGGCCTGTGATGAACGCGCGCACATTCCCCTGCAGGGACCGGTGAGTTCCCTCAACGTATCCGTGGCTGCCGGAGTTGTGCTCTACGAGGCGGTACGGCAGCGAACTCGATGAGAACGGTGGGGCGCGGGGTTTCGACTTTGTCGTGAGAAGCTAGGAATTTCGGGTGCAACCGGAGTTGCCTCGAGGGCGTCCAATAGGTAGGGTCGTTGGGAGGTCGTTCATGAATCGGAAATGGCTGCGGAGACTCGTTGTGCCGGGCAGCGTTCCTCTTGCTCTTGGTGATGCTCGCCTGCCAGATCCCGGCGGCAATCGCCTGGGCGCAGGGCGGCCCTGCGACCAAGAACCCTGCCGCGCCGCCCACCGCCCCTGCCCCGCCCGCCGCGCCGAAAACGGGTTCCACCGAGCCAGCGCAGGAGAATGTTCCGTTTAAGATCATTGAAAATGTTCACCTCGTTACGACCCCGGTGACGGTCTTCGATTCGAGCGGCCAATTTGTGTACGACCTCGAAAAGGATGAGTTCAAGGTTTACGATAACGGCGAATTACAAGACATCAAGCAATTTGACTCCGAAATGCGCCGTCTCTCGCTGGTGATTGTTGTGGAGACCAATGACACCACGGTGCCCTTTCTGGACTCGGTGCGTCCGCTGGGATCGATGTTTTCCGACCTGGTCATGGGGCCGCAAGGCGAGGTGGCGGTGCTCACCTACAGCGATCATGTGGACGAACCCCTGGACTTCACCTCCGATGGAGACAAGTTGGATACGGTGCTCCGCAACCTCCATGGGCGCGGGGGCGGGATGCATTTGGACGATGCCATCGCGCGCGCCCTTTCCATGCTCGATCACCGGCCAAAAGAGGACCGGAAGGTCGTCATCATCTTTTCCGATGGATATAACATCGGAAGCCAGACGCACCGCAGCGAGATTGTCAAGCGGGCGATGAATTCCGATATCACTGTTTATGGATTGGGCTTCAGTCCGGTACGGGGTTTGTGGGACAAGCCCGCCAAGGATCCCGAACCGGATTTGGTGGCGGAAAGTGTGGGGCGGACCATGGGCCCGAACCAGGCCCCCACACCCACCAACGATGAGAACACCTGGGACACGGCGGATGTCCCGATCATGTCGATCCTTCTCGGTTTGGGGGAAGAAGCGAAAAAGCCGATTTTCAAGAGTTCATTGCAATACTTCGCGCGGTATTCAGGGGGCACCTACTTCCAGAAGTGGGGGAAGGATACGGTGCAGACAGCGCTGAACCGTATCGCCACGGAGATCCACAGCCAGTACGAATTGGCCTATTCTCCCAGTAACGGCACCGAGGTGGGTTTCCACAAGATTGAAGTGCAGGTGCGGCGCCCGGGCGCCAAGGTCCGAGCCCGCGCCGGGTGGTTTTACCAGGGCGAACCGGCCCCCGGCCAGAAGGTTAAATGAACCGCCCGCTCCGTCCGGAGTGGCGGCGCTTTATTGGAACTCTTCGAAGCTCCGGTATTCCTGAACGGTCTTGCCTGATTGCAATTCGATTTCCGCAAAATAGGGGCGCATGTTAGTTTCGCTTACGTGCAGGACCACCGCGCGCAATTTTCCCTGTTCCTTGCACACGATAGTAAAGTACTTGTTTTCCTTTATTCTTTGGAATTCAGGGGCTACTTTCCAGGGGATTTTCATGGCCATGACATCCGCGCTCACATCCGGCCGGTATTGCATCAAGGTGATCGTAGAGAAGGGGAGGTTCACCGTTGACCCCGGGCACTTGAAGGTCAGCCCTTCCTTGAGCACTTCCAGTTGTCCCCCGCATCCCTTGGCAATATCCTCCGATCCAGCCACGTAAAGAAATGGCGGTTCATCCTCAGTTTTCTTGTGCTTGCCATAGCTTGAACTGATGGGCAGGAACAATACCATCAGCAGGCCGACAAAAATCGCCAGGCGCTTGGTCATGCGGTGCGACATCATCATAAAAATCCCCGAATCTTTTGTGGTTGGGCGCAACCTCTTAGCGCCATGTACAAGTTTACTCTGAGTAGCACCGCAGGGAAACAAGCTTGTAGGGGAAAATGAAATGCTTGGGGGAAATTCAGCGGCTGTCAGGGTTGGCGGCAATCCGACTTACGGAGGCCATGCTCACGGGTACGTCAACCGTGAGGTAAGATGCGATGGGGAGACTGCCCCAATGCGCGGGGCGGAATGTCCAGCCTCGCAATGTTTCGCATGCAGCCTCGAACCGACCGCTGCCCATGGGGGAAACCTCCCGGTCCACCACCTGGCCCTGATCATTAACCAACAAGCGCATGCGAACCATCTCCGGGTGCCCGTCTTCCGGCGGCCGGTTCATTTGGGGCGGTTTGACCTGGCGCTCAAAATCCCGTTTTGCCTGCTGCGGCGTTAAGTCTTTCGCGCGGTGATTCAAAATGAATTTCATCCGAACCATGGTAATGAACCCCGAGGGTCCCGAGGCGGTGGCCAACGGACGGTAAACCCAACCGCGGGCAGCTTTAATCGCCGCCGCCGCGAGAATAGGATCTCCGTCCACCACATGCACGTTGGCGACATTCCCCTCACTGTTGACGGTAATTTCGATCTGCACGATTCCTTCGAGGAAGTTGATCTTGGCCACCGGCGGGTATTCCGGCGCCGGTTGAGCCATGGTCAGCCTTGCCATTTGCTTGGAATCGAGGATGCGCGGGAGGTGATCCGGTGCGGGGACGGGCTCCTGGGCGCACACATGGGTAACTGTGCATACGATTGCCAGGGCGGGGAGCCAAAGAGTGCAAGGGCAACGCCTGAGCTTATTCATCGCCTTCGAAAACCACCAGAGCCACTACATAGCGGTCAGAGTGTGAAATCGAAATTGACATCCGGGTGACCCGCAACTCGCGAGCCACCTCTTGCGCCCGGCCGGTCAAGACCAGTTCGGGTTTGCCGCTCGGCTGGTGAACCACTTCCAAGTCGAGCCAGCGAATACCTTCCCGCCAGCCGGTTCCCAGAGCCTTGAAAGCCGCTTCCTTGGCTGCGAAGCGCGCTGCATACCGTTCCGCGCGGTTCTTGAACCTTTCGCAATAGGCGATTTCCGCCGAAGTGAAGATCTTCTTGGCAAATCGCTCCCCGTGACGCTCGAGACTTCGCTCAATTCGCGAAGTTTCTGCGATATCCACTCCGGTTCCGCAAATCATCGTCAGAGGTGGTACGCGTGCCGGGATGAGGCCCTGGGAATAAAGTTGCCCCTGCTCTGGAAATATTAAATTGCGAATCCTAAGCCCTATTTATCTGATGACCGCAAAATACCAAATTGTTGTCCGGATTGCAATACGAAAAACAAGGGTCCAAGAAAAAGGGCAGTGTTTCAGTTTGAATTCCTAGCGGGGAGTTTACCTCGCCATATAGCGGCATCCCGATAAGATCGGGACAAGTTCCGCCGCTTCGACTTCAAATGAGACACTTCCAAGGGACCCGCCATGACCCATGGGGAGGAGGCGTTGCGTCCCCTAACCCTCGGACTGGGCTAGGTGTTGGTAAAAACACCCCTGCCCGTCGGGGAAGCGCCCCCCCCGAACTGTAGCATCCTCGAGTCGGGGCGATCAAATCTCCTCGCTCGTCCATCTTATTTTATTTCACAAACTTATTGGGGTTCGAAAAAACCTGAGGTAATAACCTATTTATTTTCTGCAAGTTATTGGGCTGTGGAAAATTAGGTGAGGTTTCTTGACTCTTTGGAGCCAGAAAATCGTTATATCTTATTTGTTTTCATAAAGTAATAGCAATTTTAGGTTAAGTCATTTGTTTTGATACACTCATTGGGATAGGCATTTTCGTCGCTTTTTTTAGGCTTTGTTTTCAATAAGTTATTGGGAGCACTCTTCATTTTTAACATCTTTTTGCTTTTCGCATTTCTCATTTGATCTACGTCAAGAAAACGGCGATCTGTACGCCGGGTGAGCGCAATTTTGTCACTTGCACCGATTTCCGCGGGTGCCTTTATGGTGGGGGATTTCATGCCGGCCACACTCTCCATAATGTAGGCTAACACGTTGGGGGCCATTTCCCGCATCCATGTGCCGCCACCATCATCCAAGCGGCGCGCCAGCCTTTCCCAGTGGTACATTTTCAATTATCCGGGCCTCGGATAGTTCAGTTTAACCCCACAATGAACGATTCTCCGAGGATCCAAAATGCCATGGAGTTGAGTTCCCTCTTCTTATGATCTGATCCTGCTGGTACAATCGCTGGGCGTCCGACCGTGCGCGCGCGAGGGAATGAGTGCCGGCGGGCGAAGCGCAATCATGACGAGGAGCGTGCTGTGAGTGATCAGGGGGAAGACTTTGCCGCGATGTTCGAGGCTTCGGTGCAGGCCAAGCGCCTCGAGCAAGGCGAACTCGTCGAGGGCAGGATCGTCGCCATCGGCCCGGAGGTGGCGTTAGTCGACGTTGGCCGCAAGGGTGAGGCGGTCATGGATATCGCTGAACTGAAGAACGCCAACGGCGAAATCGAGGTCGCGGTGGGCGACCTGGTTCAGGCGATGGTGGTATCGACTTCAGGTGGGCTGACGGTCTCCCGCAAGCTGGCAGGAGCAGCCGCGAGCGATCAGCAGTTCGAAGCCGCCTTCGAAAGCGGCCTGCCGGTGGAAGGGAAGGTGGAACGGGCGGTAAAGGGCGGCTACGAGGTGCGCATCGGCCGGCGCCGCGCGTTCTGTCCGATTTCCCAGATCGACCTCCGCGGCGCGGACGCGGCGACGCACGAAGGGCATGTTTACCAATTCCGCATCATCGAGTACAAGGAAGGCGGCTCGGACTTGGTCGTCTCCCGGCGCGCGCTCCTCGAGGACGAGCAGCGGGCGAACGCCGCCAAGTTGCGTGACAAGATCGTCCCCGGCGCCGTCATGACCGGGCGTGTCATCTCCGTCCGCGAGTTCGGCGCGTTCATTGATCTCGGCGCGGGTGTCCAGGGGTTGCTTCACGTGTCGGAGATGGCGTGGTCCCGCGTGTCGGACCCTGCCGAGATCGTCAAAGCGGGCGAGGAGATCACGGTCAAGGTCCTGCGCGTGGACGAGGAAAAGCAGAAGATATCGCTCGGGTTGAAGCAGCTCTCCGCCGACCCCTGGTCGAGAGTGGGCGAGGTGTACAAGGTAGGCCAGGTGCTGCCCGGCCGCGTCACGCGCGTGGCGAAGTTCGGCGCGTTTGTGGAGCTCGAGCCGGGCATCGAGGCGCTGGCCCATGCTTCCACGTTCATGCCCACCGGACGATCGGAAGGCTGGTCAGGTCAGGTCTCTGCCGGGATGGCGGGCGCCTTCGAGATTCTCGCGATCGACCTCGAGCAGAAACGGATCGGCGTGGCGCTGGTCGAGGAAGGCTGGGCGCGGGCCGAGGGGGCTGCGGGAGCCCGGCCGGGCATCGTTGCGGGCGCGCGCCTGACAGGAAAGGTGGACCGGCACGAGAAATTCGGCGTGTTCGTCTTCCTGGCCCCCGGGCGTACCGGCGTCATCCCCATGAGCGAAACCGGCATCGCCAAGGAAGCCGATGTCCGGCGAGCCTTTCCGGTCGGGGCGGACGTCGAGGTCATTGTGCTGGAAGTCGATCCGTCCGGCCGGCGCATCCGCCTGAGCGCCAAGGCCGTCATGGAAGCGCGCGAGGCCGAGGAAGTGCGCGAGTGGACGGAACGCAATGCCGCTCCCGCCGAGGGCCTGGGGACACTCGCCGACAAGCTGCGCTTGGCGCTCAAGTCGCAAGAGAAGTGACACTCTCACCTTCCCAAGGAGATAAGGTTTGACACCTTTCCCCCCGATTTACTGGAGGGTATTGCGGTTGGTATCACCAATGACCCCACACCCGCCGCCGTTCACCTTGACGCTCGGTGACCAGTTGCCTAAAATCAGGGCGGAAGTGCATGTGGGCTGGTGTTCACCCAGGACTTCAAATCCTGTGGGCCTGCCTATGGTGGGCCGGTCGGTTCGATTCCGACACACTTCCGCCAAATGCTTAAAAGCAGTGGCGAGTGGCTAGTGGTCAGCGGCTAGCGTCCTGAGTTATAAGTTCGTCGAATTTTCAAGAACCCCCCTCACCCCCGGCCCCTCTGTCGCCGCGGCGACCGAGGGGTGACAGGACACTAACCACGAGCCGCTATCCACTAACCACTAGCCAAATTGCCGATGAGCCCCAAGAAGCCCAAACCGTTCGAAAGCACCACGGAGGTCAAGCGCCAGGCACGGCTGCGCGTAGGATCTCCGCCCGCCGGCGAGCCCCACAAGGACAAGCGCAAAAAGTTGCCCAAGCACAAGAAACGCGAAAAGCTGGCCGAAATAGAAGATCGGGCCGTCGGGTGATCGAGCTATTAGGCCATCTGGGGATCTGGCCAATGCGTCATGGAGCCATCGGGCCATCGGGTCATCTGGCCATCTGGCCATTGATCCATCGGGCCATTTTAGGCCGAGATGGGCAAATGCCGGTCGCTTGCCCGGTCCAGCACTTCTCATCGATCCTGAAGCATAATTTATTTCATCCGCAGGTTAAATTCCGCCGATCCCCCACATTAGGGGGGAGGCGGCGCGGCGCCAGCGCACAGATTTTCCTGCTGGAGTTATCGGCAGTTTGTGATGAAAAGTTGAGGGAATTGTTTCTAATGAAAATTGCAAAATAGAGTGACGAACGGTTTTCGTAGCGCGGGCAGCCTGTCCCGATCCATAGGGGTCTCCCGCGCTGGGGCGTGGGCATTCTGTCCATCAGCAGACAGAAGCCGGAGGTTCCCGCGACAGTGGGCAAGATGCGCTACGGACGGTAACTGCCATTTTATTTTGCTATGCTAAAGAGGCCAGCAGCGGCAGATGCCGGTTTCATGCGCGGTCCACCATTTCTCATCAACCCCGAAGCATAATTTATTTCATCCGCAGGTTAAATTCCGCCGATATCCCACGTTAGGGGGGTGGCGGCGCGGCGCCAGCGCACAGATTTTCCTGCTGGAATTATCGGCAGTTTGTGATGAAAAGTTGAGGGAATTGTTTCTATGCAGAACGACACAAGTTCTTGCGCATTGCCCTGTAGCGGAGCTCTCTAAGCGCCCATTGATCTCCGATCGACGACGGCGGTCGAAGGCTGCCGCTACAGCCGAATGCCCAAACACTTATTTCGCCCTGCCTAAATACAAGTCCCTCGACATTCCCGGGCGCCGTACGGCTGACAAGGGCGGTGCACAATCGTGGAGTTGTTCGATGCTTTCAATGGCCCCATGATCCGATAGCCCGATGATCCGATGACCCGATGACCCGATAGCCTGAGGCTTGAACCAAGCCTAGCTTTTTGACCCTCAGCCGGGTTTGAATTCAGGGATTTTCTCGGTGGGGAGGAAAAGTGCGGGTGGGGTGGCAGAGAGTCCCTGGGCCATGGACTTGTGGATGGCAAGCAGGTCGGCTTTGCAAAAGCCCTCGCTGGAAACGTCCACGTTGCCGTCCGGCTTGACGAGGAAGAGCGACGGCACATGCACGAGACCGTAGGCCCTGGAAACCTTGTAGGGCGGGGCGTCAATCAGAATGGGGAATGTCACCCCGTAAGTGGCGGCAAAGCGCGCGCCGTCCTGCGCCTTGTCCTGCACGACTCCCCAGATTTGTACGCCTTGCCCGCGCAGTTGCTGATGGATTCGTTCGAGAAAAGGAAGCGTGAACTGGCAGGTGGGGCAGGAAACCTTGAAAAACGCCAGCAAGACTGGGCCGCGGGCGAGGGCTTCCGGCAGGGAAAGGCTTTGACCTGTGGTGGTGGGAAGTTGAAAGGTCGGTGCGGTCTTCCCCGTGCTCAAAGTCGGCATAGGTTTCTTTCCCGTCAATCTCGAGAGGTATTGTAGCAAAATCCGGAACATGGGGGAGCCCCAGGAGGATCTGGCCATCGGATCATCGGTTCACCGGCTCATCGAGCCATCGGATCATCTTAAAAACCCATGCCGCAGCGCCCCAAGGTCTTTCTGACCAATGGGTCTCACGTGGATCGAACCGATAAATCAATCTTTTCAATGACCCGATGATTTAGTGGATATGCTTCACTTTCTTCTTCATATAATCCATCAATAGATATTGCCCAAGGGTATAAGGGGTGGTGAAATAGGCTTTGCCGCGGCAAATTTCCGTTACCTTCTTAATAAAGCTGACCAGGCCATAATCCTGGGCGAGCATGAAGGTGTTGATCAGGATACCGTTGCGGCGGCAGCGCGCCACCTCGTGCAGGGTTTCGGACACCACCAGGGGATCAAGCCCGAAGGCGTTTTTGTATATCCGTCCGTCTTCCATGGTGAGCGCGGAGGGTTTGCCGTCGGTGATCATGACGATCTGGCGCATATCCTTCTTCTGCCGCGATAGCAGGCGCTGAGCCATGCGCAGCCCTTCGCGGGTATTGGTGTAATAAGGGCCCACCCGGACGCGGGCCAGCTCCGAGAGCGGCATCTCCTCCGCCGAGTCATGGAACAGAACGAGGTGCAGCGTGTCGCCCGGGTACTGGGTGCGAATGAGGTGGGAGAGGGCCATGGCGACTTTCTTGGCGGGGGTGAAGCGATCTTCCCCGTACAGGATCATGCTATGGCTGCAATCCAGCATAAGCACCGTGGCGCAGGAACTCTGGTATTCGCACTGGTGGACCTGCAAATCCTGGTAATCGAGCTCCAGGGGAGTCTTCAGCCCGTGGCGGCGGATCGATGACAGCAGGGTGGCATTGACGTCCAGATTCAGCGTGTCGCCAAACTCGTAGCGCCGGCTGGAGCCTTCGGATTCCACGCCGGTGGAAAGTTCGCGCGTGTCATGCCGCCCAAAACTGGATTTGCCCAGCGAGCCGAGCAGATCGCGCAGCGTCTTGAATCCCAGGAAATCGAGGGCCTTGTCGGTGATCTCGAACTTGGCTTTGCCCTCTTGCGATCCGGCGGAAGCGCTGCCCTCCCGCTCCATCATCTGCCCGGGGCTGGGGTTGGGCTGCTCGACGGAGACGTAACCTTCTTCTGACAGGCGTTCGAGCAGCTTATTGATCTTCTCCGCCAATTCGGAATTCTGATAATCCTCCCAATTTTGCAGCATTTGTTGCAGCAAATCGTCGGGAATCTTTCCCTGATCGCGCAGGGCCTCCAGCAGCGCCTGGTGGAGTTGCTCCATGGTTCGCTCGGGGTCCATATCATAAATGTTCTGATACTGGCTGTAGAAGCCGCTATCGAGCAGGAAGTCCCCGAGCATCTGGAGCAAATCTTCCGCACTGAGGCTCGTCAAAGGGATCGGCGACGTATTTGGAGTACTTGACGTATTTCATAAGCAGGTGTCAGGTGCCAGGTGCCAGGTGTCAGGAAAACCAGGCGCTCTTCTGCCCTGGCGCCTGGTACCTAACACCTGACACCTCCGTCTCAGTTCAGCGGCCGCCGTCGCGGCGCCATGGGTGTGGGTTCCTCATCCGGCCGCTCGGGGGGGCGGTGCTCGGTGTGGTAACCCAGTTCCTCATTGCGGCTGATACGCTTCAGCGCGTAAAGGCCTTCCAGAATAAACTCGCCGCCCGAGGCCAGCAGGGCAGGGTCGTCCTTGGCCTTAATGCCCAGGTTTTGCACCTTCTCCAGCAGGTTCTGAATCCTCTTGAACTGCTGGAAAAGCTCGTCGGAGGAGGAGTTGGGCGAATACCTCAGGGTGCCACCCAGTTCGAACCACTGCACGATGGACTGGAGGGGCACATTATCGAAATGCTTTTTGAAGACCTTGGCGATGGCCTGGCGAATCATCTCGCGCGCCACGGTGTCGGCGCCACGCAATTCCCCCTCGTACTCGAGTTCCAGCTTGCCGGTCAGGGAGGGCAGGGAAGCGTAAACATCGGAAGGGCGGGGCACGATGCGGGCGTCGTGGTGCTTCAGCGCGCGGCACTCGGCGCTGCTGATGGTGTTCTCCAGGCAGGTGATGGGCATGCGCTGACTGACGCCGCTGCGCTTGTCCACGCGCTTGTCCGCCCGCGCTTCGAAGGCAATGGCCTCAATGATCTCCCGGATGAAGGGCGGAATGACCAGGGGCTTTTCCCCCTGACGATCAGTCCACGCCTCCTGCTCGGTGATGGCCAGTCCCTCTTCCAGCGTCGCCGGATAGTGCGTGCGGATTTCCGAGCCGATGCGATCCTTCAGTGGCGTGATGATTTTCCCGCGGGCGGTATAGTCTTCGGGATTAGCGGTGAAAACCAGCGCCACGTCGAGGGGCAGGCGCACCGGATAACCTTTGATCTGGACGTCCCCCTCCTGCATGATATTGAAGAGCCCCACTTGAATTTTTCCGGAAAGGTCCGGCAGCTCGTTGATGGCAAAAATTCCTCGGTTGGCGCGCGGCAACAGGCCGTAGTGAATCGTCAGTTCGCTGGCCAGGGTGTGCCCGCCGCGCGCGGCCTTGATGGGGTCGAGGTCGCCGATGATGTCGGCGATGGTCACGTCCGGCGTGGCTAGCTTTTCAATGTAGCGCTGCGCGGGCTCCAGATAGTCGATGGGCGTGGCGTCGCCCATCTCGCTCAGCAGCTCGTGGCAGGCCCGGCACAGGGGATGAAAGGGATCATCGTTGATTTCGCAGCCGGCCACGATGGGGATGGCGGGATCCAGCAGCGAAACGAGGGAGCGCAGAATCCGGCTCTTGGCCTGGCCGCGCAACCCCAGCAGAATGAAATTATGTTTCGAAAGGATGGCGTTGGCGATCTGGGGAGTCACCGTATCGTCGAAGCCGATGATGCCCGGAAAGATGGCTTCTCCCGCCGCCAGCTTGCGCAGAAGATTGGCGCGCATCTCGTCCTTGATGCTGACACTTTGAAAATGAGATTTCTTCAGCTCGCCCAGCGTTTTTGGTTTTTGCATTTGGCCCTGCCCCAAATTCATTATAAGCCAGTGCGCAACCGAACTCAACGACCTGGTCAATCTGCAATTTCAAATCTCAAATCTGAAATTTCAAATCTCCAATCTCCAATTTCCGGTCTCGAATCGCCCAGCAGCTTCGGGAACTCACCGCAGCGGCGCGAACGCCTGGCCATCCCATGGGCAGGCCTTCTCAATCTTGACGAAATCGTAGGGCTTGTCCCGGCCGATGACAAAGAAATCCACCTTTCCCTTCCAAACCGGCTCCTGCCCCTTGCCCGCGGGGCGGAACGTTACCTCTGCCGTGGTCACGGTTCCCGGCGCGCCGATGTTCTGCTCGGGCGGCTGGAGGATCTGCATTTTGGGGCTGTATTGCGAAAGATTATGGAACTCCACGGGCGCCTGCCAGAGGGTTTGAAACTGGCCGCTCGAGATCTTTCTGATGCGCAGGTTCGAGCCATAGGTTTGCGCTTGATCTCGGAACGCTTCTTTGGTGATTACGCAATCGCTTCCATCGCCCAGCAGGCCGCGGATTTCGAGCGTCGTAATGCCGGCATTCATTTCCGTGAGGGGAAAAGTCAAGGCGGCGCCGGGTAGATACTTCCCCTGGCTGGCGGGAGTGAAGATAACCAGTTGCCCCATCGCGAGCGGGGCCGCAAGCATATAGCAGACCAGCACCGGAGGGCCCGCGGCTTGCCGCACCACGAATCGGGCAATATCGGTTTTCTCGGCAGTTAAATCCTCGAGGTAGGGCCCCCCCAGCAGGCGCAACAATTCGCTCTTGGTGGGAGAGGATTCGGGAGGGAGCAGTTCTGCCGGCTTGATTTCCACCCATCCCAATTCCATGCTTCCGGTCTGAAAATTGAGCGCTCCCACCTGGGCCAGATGCAGGCCATGTTTTTCCTCGGTCAACAAAACCGGAAGCAGCGCCCCCTCGACCAGCTTACGCGTATCCTTTTTCAAATCCTTGTCGGAAAGGGAAAGTTCGCGCGATCCCGATTGGACATGCAGCCACCCGATCAGGGAAGGGGGGCCAATGGGTTTCTTATCCTTCGCTGACCCCGTCCAAGGCAGGGCAGCAGCAGTCAACAGCAGAGCGATGAGAATTCGGGTTTTCATAGTGTTGCTATTGTTGACGAGGAGCGGAAGTTTGACAAATGGATTTTTGCGACTTAGACTGAACGGCGAGTTCAGGCAGGATTGAGGCGTAGCTCCGCCCTCGTCAAGAGTTCGCGGAGCTTTTGTTTTTTCGGCGCGTACGGAATGCAAACTTTTCCCCTCAAAAGTCGAAGCAACTCTCGCCCCGCCTCGGGGTCCGGTCGGGGGAGAGGCCGGGTTCGAGGGAGGAGGTTCTTCGCAACCCTCGCCCTGGCGTTGCTGCTGACGGCAAGCGGGCTTGCCGCGCGGGTGGTAACGGACCAGACGGGCCGGCGGGTGAATGTTCCGGAGCACCCCCGGCGTCTAATTTCGATTGCCCCCAGCATCACCGAGACCTTGTATGAGCTGGGGCTGGGGGAGCGCCTGGTGGGCGACACGGATTATTGTGATTACCCCCCGCAGGCGAAGGTCATCCCGCACGTTGGCGCCATGCTCAATCCCAGCCTGGAGAAAATCGTGGCGCTCAAGCCCGACCTCGTCCTGGGAACCGATGAAGCCAACCGGCGGGAAACCGCTGACCAACTGGAACGCCTCGGCATCCCGCTCTATGGGGTGACGGCGCATACGGTGGAGGGAGCCCTGCAATCGCTCGAAGATCTGGGACACATTCTCGATTGGGACCAACCCACCCAGAGGCTGGTGGCGAGCCTGCGCGCCCGTGTGGCGGCCGTGGATAGAAGCGTGCAAGGGCGACCGCGCGTGAAAGTGCTTTTTGTGGTCCAGTACCGACCCTTGATTACCGCAGGAAGCCAAACCTTCATTTCCGATGTTATCAAGCGCGCCGGGGGCGTTTCCATCAGCGACGACCTGAAGGGTGAGTGGCCGCACATGGGACTGGAGGATGTCTTGAGCCGGGCGCCCGACGTCATTTTGCTCCCCAGGACGGAGACCTTTACCCCCAGCCTCGACGAATTTCAGAAACTGTCGGGATGGCGGGACCTCGAGGCGGTTAAGAACCATCGCCTTTACTTTGTCAGCGAAACCATCGAGCGGCCCAGCCCCCGTTTGATCGATGCGCTGGAGGAAGTGGCCGGGATTTTGCATCCTGAGTGATTGCGGATAGTCGCCAGTAGGTCGTAGGTGGTAGGTGGCATGTGGGTGACACCCAACACAGAGGGGGGCCAGTTCCCCACCTACCACATACCACCTGCCACCTACCTTTGATCTCATTATGTCTATTTCTCCCACGCGAAAAAACGTGCTGTTCCTGCTGCTGGCGCTGGCTGCGGCGCTGGTCTTCGTCGATTTCGGTGCTTTGGCGCTGGGGGGCGTGCACCTTTCCCTGGGGCAAGTGTGGACCGGACTGTTGGGTTATCATCCGGGATCGGAAGCGAGCGTCATTGTGCGCGACATTCGCCTGCCGCGCATTCTGCTGGCGATGCTGGTGGGCGCCGCCCTGGCGGTTTCGGGGACGGGACTGCAAGCCCTGTTGCGCAACCCGCTGGCGGACCCCTACGTTCTGGGAGTATCGAGTGGCGCGGCCCTGGGCGCGATTGTGGCGTTGTGGTTTGGCGGGAGGATGGCTTCCGCGGCTCCCCTGACGGCTTTTGGGGGCGCGGTTCTGACCATGTCCTGGGTCTACCTGCTCGGGCGGCGCGCCGGGCGCATGTCAAGCTACACGCTTCTGCTCGCGGGCGTGGTGACCGCGTCGTTCCTTTCCGCCATGATTCTCTTTGTCCTGACCCTGCTCTCCACCCGCGATGTGCGCGGCACGGCCTTCTGGCTGATGGGTGACCTGAGCGTGGTTACGGACGTTCAGATCCGTTACATCTCCCCCGCCATCGTCATGGCCATCGTGGCGCTCTATGCCTTTTCCAAGGACTTGAATGTGCTGCTGCTCGGGGAAGGGGAGGCGGCGCATTTGGGAGTGAATGTGGCGCGCGTGGAAACGGCGGTCTACCTGCTCGCCTCGCTGCTCACCGGCTTGGCGGTCTCGGTGAGCGGAGCGATCGGTTACCTGGGCTTGCTGGTGCCTCACCTGGGGCGGATGCTGGTGGGCAACGATCACCGTACCCTCATCCCCACGGCGGCGTTTGGCGGCGCCATCATGCTGGTCCTTTCTGACACGCTGGCGCGCACCGTCCTCTCGCCGGCGGAATTGCCCGTGGGCGCCGTGACCGCCGTGGCGGGAGCGCCGGTGTTTATCTACTTGCTGCGCCGCACCACGGGATGAGGAGGAGAGAAAAACAAGTCAAAAGTCAAAATGCAAAAGTCAAAAGGCAAAAGTGAATGCCGACGATATCGGGTTGCGGCAGTATGTCGCACGGCGGTGAAGGGCATGAAGACCATCAGGTATATTCAGTGCATTTTACTCGTTTTGCTCGCGGTTTCATGCGTGTTGGGTGTTCCGCGCTCCGACAAAACGTCAAAGTGTGGCGGAAGCAGCACGGTTGAGAACTACTCAAGGAGTTTGGGGCCCAAGGCAAGGAATTTTTTGGCTAACCTGACGGCTGCCGTAAACGCCCGTGACAAGCAGAAGGTAGCAGCGATGGTTCAGTACCCCCTCCGTGTAAACTCGGGCAAGGGACACCGTGTGGTTCGAAATAGTTCCGAGTTCGTGAGGGATTACGACCGCCTGTTCACGCCTGCCATTAGGAAGGCTATCGACACGCAAGTTCCGGATTGCCTATTTGCAAATTGGCAAGGTGTAATGATTGGAAACGGTGAGGTCTGGTTCGGAGAGCAGACGGATGGTACCTTGAGAATTGAGACCCTTAATATTAAATAAAAATCAAATCCAGCCCAAAGTCCTAGCCGCGGCATGGACCTTGTTCGGTTTTTGACTTTTGCCTTTTGCGTTTTGACTTTTGACTTGCTCTTCTATGACGGACCCTCAATCCATCACCATCGACCCTACCGCAAAGGCGGCGGGCGAACTCGTTGCCGACTCCGTGACCTTCCGCTTTGCGCAATTTGCCCTTGCGCCAATAAGCCTGAGGGCTCGCGCGGGCGAATTGACAGCCATCATCGGCCCCAACGGGTCAGGGAAATCCACGCTGCTGGAAATCTTAAGTGGATACCTGAAGCCCCAATCCGGCGGAGTCTTCTTGGACGGCCAGAACCTGCACGACCTGTCTCCCCGCGAGCGCGCCCGGCGGGTCGGCCTGGCGCGGCAGGATACCATTCTGCTGTTTTCTTTCGAGGTGCAGGAATTTGTCCGCCAGGGGCGGCACCCGCATCTGGGCAACAGCTTGTTTGAAAGTCCGGAGGATGAGAAGTGGGTGGAGTGGGCTCTGGAGAAAACCTGCCTCCGGGAGTTTGCCCGCCGCCGGGTGATGGAAATGAGCAGCGGGGAATTCCAGCGCGCCGTTCTGGCCCGGACGCTCGCGCAACGCCCGCGCTTGGTGCTGCTCGATGAGCCCACCGCCAACCTGGATATTGGCTACCAGGTGGAGATCTTCCGCCTGCTTCGGCAGCTTGCCAAATCCGAAAATTTCATCGGCATTGTGATAACCCACGAACTTAACCTGGCGGCGGAAATGGCCGATTACGTAGTGCTCCTCGAGGGCGGAAAATGCCTCCGCCAGGGAAGGGTGGAAGAGGTGTTTCAGGCGGATCTATTGAGCCGCGCCTTCCGCACACCCGTCCTGGTAGACAGAAATCCCTCCAGCGGCCGCCCCCGCGTAACCTGGGTCGCGCCCTAACCTTTATCCGCCTTCCGGTCGAAAACTCCTGACGACAAGCCGGGAGTCAATCCCTCGAACTTTGGTGGGCGCCACTAGGCACTTAGGATGCCAGTGGACTGGCCGAGTGGATCGGGACCGTAATCGTTGTCTCCGGTCGTACCTCGAAGAAAACCGATCTCGATCAAATACCAGAAACCAACGATGGGAATGAAGGCGATCAACATGAACCACCCGCTATGGCCGCGGTCATGACATCGCTTTACGTTTACGGCAAGGGTTGGATAGAGCATGAGAAGGGCATAAGCAAGAGGCAATAAGAAGGATCCTGCTTTCGCGCCGACAACAAAAAGGACCATGTAGAGAAAAAAGTAAGGGATGAAGTATCCCCAAAACGCCGAACGCGTGATACGTCCGTCCAGCGAGAACAATAAATCCGGGATGTTCATGGAGTCCTCCTGTCTAGGGAAACGGTATGGGGCGCCCAACGGTTGTTGTGAACCGCGGGGGGGAGCGCCGGCGGTTCCATCCTGATTGCAGTGAATGGACCGTAATCTTCGTGGCTGGGCAAAAAAGTCAGGGCGGTCCTGCCCCTGGGCTTTTCGCAGGAAGAAGCCACGGTCAGACCCGCACTGGCCGTGGCCCCGTCGTAGCAATGTTGTGCGTACTCTTACTTGTTGTATCTTGCCTGTAGCTCTTCCACGCGGTGATGGGCCTTGTCGATTTCCGCAATGACGCGGCCCTGGAGGCCCTGAGAATGGGCATTGTCTTCCTCCATGGTAACGTCGCGATGCGCGGCTTCGAGCAGTTCCAGCGCCCTCCTGTACCGATCGCTTCTCGTAATGTGAGCATCGATGGGCGGGTGATCGTTGAGGTTCTGGTGGTCCTCGATGGATGCCCCCTTGATCGTCTCAATGGCGCCATCGATATTGCCAATGGCTAGGGTTTCCAGTTGGTCGCGATGCTCATTCATCGCAAGTTTGTCCAGCAGCGCGCGGGCATAGCGCAAGTCGGACAGGGCGTGCAGGTAATGGGGATGCTCGGGCGGCGTGCCGGCGGAAGCGATGCCGACGCAAGCGGCGACCAGTATACTCAGCAGGGTCAAGCGGACGACAGTTTTCATGGATTTTCCTCTCTCCTCTTTGGAATTTGAATGATTCTTGCCCACTCGAGGTGTTTCTGTGGCGCCATTCTTGAAAATCCACCCCGTTTCTGCTCACTCCACTCTGGTCTTGCCTACGTACACTTGGACGCACCCTTGACAGGTCAACGAATGGGCGGCAGGCCGAGTGGGCCGCCCTCCCGTCAACGGGAGGCCGGATTCACTTGCCGCATTCCGAATCTTAGAGTGTGCAAGAAACTACCCGAGTATTAAGTATCATGGCCCCAAAACCGACGTCAAGCATCTTGTAAAAAGTGCAAAAAAAAGCGGGTGCGGCATTGCCCATCTTCATGGAGGCGGGGGAAGATCGCACCGCACCCTTCTGGTCACCTGGGCGGGAGAGCGACGTCAACCCCTTTGCCTGAAGCTTGTGGGGTAAGCCGTTTACATAGGATTGCCAATGCGCGCTGCCAAAATGCGCGTTCCATAGACTGCGCTAAATGAAAAAAGAGAAGCATGGCGATAGCCACGGCTGAGACGTGGGACTCAGCCAGCATTTCGCGAAGGGAAGGGTTCACATTTTCACCGCTGGCCGGCATTATCGCAGGATTGATTGCATCGACCAATGAAATTCTCTCGGGCTGCGCGCGGGGGGGGGCTTTTGGACAAAATATCCACCAGTTTTTTGTCGGCCATTTTTACCAACCCCTACATAATCTTCTTGACATCAGCGGGCGCGCCTCGTAATTTAGTCTGGAGGCTACCGTGCTTGTGTCGCATGGCGTTAGACGAGGCTATGGCGTGGCACGGCCGGCGCTCCATTCCCTTTGTGCAGGAGGTTCAGTATGTCGCTTCGCAGGAAACCCACGATCACCCCACAAGGAATTGCCGCCCGCCGGGCGAACGGAAGGCGCTCGCGCGGCCCCACTGCGGCGGCGCGGCGGGCGCGGATTGGCGCCACCCTGCTGCGTCTTGGGTTCGACGCGCCGGCGGAGGAAGCGGCCATGCGCGCGCTCGGGGAAGATCCCGCCCGGTTCCAGGACCTGCTGGGCGCGCTGTGGGAGGAATGGAACCCGGAGGGCGGATTGCAGGAGGAACTGGTGATCAGCCTGGCGCGCGCCATTTGGCTGAAGAATCGCGCCGTCCGCATGCAGGAGGGCTACGCCCTGCGCCAGGCGCAGGATGCGAGCGCGGGCCGCGAGGACCGGCGGCACGTGCAGATGATGCGCCTGAAGATGGCCGCCAACACTTTGCTGACGCTCGCCCGCTCGGTGGCGCAGGAGGATTACTTCACCCCGTCCGAGGACCTGGAGATGATGAAGAACCTGCAAAAGCAGGGGGAGGTGAAGGAAATGGGCGCGATCGCCCTGGATCTTTTCCTGCAACTCCAGAGGCCGGGCACGGATGAGCAAGGCATGTCGGTGCAGGAAAAGAGCCGCCAGGTGCTGAGCAAAATCCGGGCAATCTTCGGGCTGCACACGACCGAAGAGGAAATGCAAAGGCGATTCCCGGACCCTGTCGCCCATGCGCGGGCCAACCGCCCGCCAGGCGATGCGGCGCTCCCCGCCGGGCAGGATGCGGGCAGCACGCCAGCCGGGGAGGAGGAACCGGAAAGCCTTTCGCCCGAAGAGGAGGCGCGGGAGCGGGCGCGCCAGCTTCTGGGAAATATCCTGCTCGGGCAGGCGGAGATCTGCGAGGCGCAGTGCAAGGCCATCCGGGAAGAGTTGCGGAAAGGTCCCTCGCCCTATGAGCGCGCCGCGGAAATCGCTCCCACCCACCCCAACATGCGGGCCATGCGGGGAATGCAGGATTCGAACTTTCGGGAAGCCCGCCGGATCACCAATCTGCTGCTGAAACTTAAACGCCCGCCGCGCGAGATTTAGCCCCTCGAAAAAGCGCTTCGCTAACCTGGAATGTTGATGAAAAAACAGTAAGTTAGCGAAACACGGACAGAATATCGCTTTATTTCAAGGAGCGCCAAGCTTATGATAATATTGGAGTTAGTTAAGGCATTTGGAATTGCGGCGATATCGAGCCAAAGAGAACCGTGCTAACCTGGAATGTTGATGAAAACACAGGCAGTTGGCGAAGAATCATGTCAGACGCTATCAATCTAGCCCATCGGCAAAGCGATGAAAACGGGGCGGTTAGAAAAATGCCCTGGAAACGGTGGCAAAAAAAGGGGACCACAAATTTTGGCCCCCAAAACCTTATGTTACTGAAAATAAGTTGATTAAAAACTTGATCAAAGTCAAATTCGTTCGGAACCTGGAATGTTATAGATAAATCAGGTACTTATCGCCGCGACCCGGGAATTTGTATGAAAAGACGTGTAGTTAGTCGAGACGCGAGACGCCAATTTCCAAGTGTTTTTCGCCGGTCAGTGAACGCCACACCGAAGAGCGCGGCAGGCGAAATGGTGGGGTTCTCGATGCTCCCACGGCCCGCTCAGAAGCCCTCATTGAGGAAGCGCGGGTGGCGTGGGCGAGCCTCTTCGGGCCGGGCGAGGCTTCAGCGCGCTCACCGCCTTGATCGGCGAAATTTGCAGAAGCACCGGAATGACCTTGCCGCCGCTGACGATGGTCTCGTGATCGTACTGGGAATGGAGGAGGAGCAGCCGGGCGTGCGTTTCCCGGGGGGTGAAACTGGCAGACTGTTCGGGAATCAATCTCCGCCGTGCCGTGCCGTAAATGTGGCGGGCGAACTTGCGGGATTGCCACCAGGTATCGTAGGCCACGAGCACCATGTGGTGAGGCTTGACATGTGGATGAGGAAGCAACCAGTGGCGAAATTCCGCCTGCCCGGAGTACAGGCCGTCCAGAAGAACCATGTACTGGACGCGCGGGTCGTCGAGCCAGCAAAGAATGGTGCGATAGGCCCCGCTGTGGCCGATCACTACCAGGGGCCCGCTCGGCAGGGGAAAGGGGGCACGGTCTTCAACGGTGCGCAGCAACTTGTCCAGCGATTTCCAGGCAACCTCCTCGTCATTCGACCGGGGCGCTTCAATGGCCATAAAGAGGGCGTTGCGCCCACTCGCGCCAAACTGCCCGGCCAGTTGATCGTCGGTCCAGGCCTCGTCGGCGGAGGTGAAGTACCCATGGATATAAATCACCATGCCCGCGGTGTGCGCGTTGTACCGGGCGGGGCGCCAAAGGTTAATCGGACCGCCGCTGGTATCAATGCGCAGGTGTTCTCCTCCGGCCTCCGGGGTGAAGACATCCACACCCGACTGGGGGGGAGCCATTGCCCAAGGGGCCCGCAGGGCGCATGCGCACAGCAATCCCACGCTGGAAAGGATGTGGAAGCGGCCCTTCATAGCCTGGCAGGGGGAGCGCGCCGGGTGACCAGCAGGTGGTAGGAGCTTTTGGAATCCACGTACCCGTAGCGGAACCCCAGTTTGCGCTGCGGCTGGCTGGCCCACAATTCCTTGAACTGGTCGTTGTACACCGTGCTGGGGCAATCGTCAAAGCACATGGCGCCTTTGAAACTCCCGTAGGTTTCCTGGACAAACCCGGCCTGACGGGCGATTTCCGGGGGGATCCCGGTGCCGTCGGAAATCATAAAGACCATGTTAGCCAGCAGGTAGTTGCGGATGCGCGAGAAGCGGGAATTCCACAAGCAGTAGCTGGCGGCTTTGGTCATGGCCACGACGCGCCCCTGGCTGCGGAGGTAGGTCAGAATGGGGCCGTTGTCCCTCAGGGAATCATCCCGGAGGTTGGCCCCGATGTGGCGATGCACGCGCAGGGGGGCGTCACTGCCGACGGGGCGGAAAACCAGCTCGGAGTTGGCGAAGGCCTCGGAGAAATCCGGCGAGGTCCACTCCCCGTGCCGCGCCCGCGCCACGCGGGTTTCAAGCGCGCTCACCTCCGCCGCTGAGTAATAGTGCAGGGAGCCGTCGGGCTGTACGTGGAAATAGCGCAAAGCCACGGGCTCAAACCCGTGCACCGCCAGGGCCACCAGGAAGTAGGAGAGCTGTCCCGGGAGGTCGCCCTGCTGGGTATCCATCAAAGTTTCCGTGGTGCTGTCGTTGGCGGTCAGCAGCCCTTCGATGTTGTGGTCGACCACGTCCAGGCTATGGTCAAGACGCGTATTATCGATGCTGGTAATACGGCGGGGGTCTCCGGAGAGCTCCAGGGAAAGGGTGTTGATGCGGCGGGCGTCGGGATAAGTGGTGAGGGCGGCCAGCAGGTCGCCGCCCCCAAAGGGATAGACCACGGTATCGGGCAGGCCGCTGGGGCGCAGGGCCGCCAGGAAGGGCTGCGCCCGCGCCAGATAAACGCGCCGGTAGCGGTTCATGCGCGCTCTAAGCGGCTGGCAATGCCGGTCAATAATCTTGGGGTCGAGGTTGGCGGGCAGGGGAGCGTTGCCGCTGCAAGCCACGACGCGATAGAGCAGCTTGGCCTCGGCGCCAAAATCCTCGCCGCCGGCGCCGGTGTCTTGCGCCGCCCGCGCGCCGGGTACGGATAGGATGAGGACGAGCATAGCGGCTAAAAGGGCAGACCGTGCGGGCAACGATGACTTCTTGCGGGCTTCCAAGGTGGACCTCTCTTGTGCAGGGCGCTCCCAGCCGGTGCCGGGCCTACATCACGGTAAAGGAGCCGGACCCGATCCGGATCCCATTTACAAATATATCGACGCGATACGTGCCGCGCCTCCACATGCCCGTGCGCGGCCAGCCGCGGCCGGAGTTATACACGGGTTCTGTCCAGCCATGGTCGGCGCGTGCATTGACCGTGTCGTTGCCGAATACCGTTCCATTGGGATTGTACCAGGTTGCGTAAATCGTGAAGATAACAGGGGAGGTCACTGGGGGACAGGTAATATGGAGTTCCCAATTGATGTAGCGGCTGGCGCGGGATCTGAACCGCGCCTGGTAAATTCGGCTGCCAAAGGCCGGGGGGTTGAAGGGCCCTTCGAAGAACTTGATTTCTTTGAAACTCGCGCCGGGCACAGGGAATCCCGGCAGGTTCCCGGTCACCACCGGCTGGTACACCGGGGCGGGGGTAGGCGCGGGAGGCGGCGGTGGCGGCGGAGTGGTTACACTCACAAAGGTGGTGGCGGTCTTGATGCCGCCCGGGCCAATGGCGGTCAGCGTGTAGGTCGTCGACTCCCGCGGGGATACGCTGGTGGAGCCGGCCAGGGCGACCTTGCCGACCCCGGGTTCGATGTCCACGTCGGTGGCGTTGGACGACGTCCAGCGCAAATAGACGGACTGGCCGGTTTCAATGGAACTCCGGTCGGTGTCGAGGGTGACCGTGGGCGTGAGGTTCTGCTTCTCCATGGTCACGAACGCGTTCAACGGTTTCGCCGGCCGTCACGGTAATGGAGTTCTCCCAGGTTTTGTAACCCGCCAAAGCCACGCGCAGGGTATAAGTTCCGGGAGCCATTTCCGCCAGGCGCAGTTCTCCTGCCGCATTCGTCATCCCTTTGAATGCGTCGTTGACATAAACCTGCGCGGCGCCCGGTTGCGACTGGATCTTGAGCATTCCCGTGGCCGGGGCGGGGGGCGGCACCTCTTCGGGCTTGGAGGCTTTCTTCAAGGCATCGATCAATACATCGTCGGCCCCGGCTCCGCGAAATTGCCTTTCCAGATCGTCAAACATGCGAAAGCTGATGCCATTTTCGTTAACCACGCGGGCAATTTCGGCAGTCTCGGCGCCGCCATTGAGCAAATCCATGATGTCTTTGACGGTGAGAGGTTTGCCCTGTTGCGCAGCCATCGGTCCGGCAAGGAAGATGGCGGCCAGCATCAGCAACATCCCCAGCCAGCGCCGAAGGTCTTGCGGGCGGCGGGCGGGGCAGGCAGGGGTCTCGGGAAGGTGGGGCATGATCCGTTCGCTGAGTCCTGAAAAACCGCATTCCACAACCGGGACTGCTGCGCCCGGCGGCGTGGGGTCCTGGCCTCCAGGGACCTTGACCGAAGCCATGGTCAGCGCCACTTTCAGCATTTCCGCAGGGCCGCCGTGGCTGCGAAGTGATTCTATCGTAACCAGGGATGACGAACAAGCCCCGCGGCGTCGGCGGGCGCGGCGTCCCGGAACCAGGAGGCTTTCTCCTGCCCACAACGAATCCGGCCGCTGCCGGAAATCGCGGCCCGGCGATGGCCCGCAAAAAAAAGCGCCGGTCCCGAATCTCGGAACCGGCGCGGATCGAACCTCCCGGTGCTTCCTTACGGCCGCCTGGGTTCTAGTGTTTTTCCTTATGCTGGTGGTCAGGATGCTGCGACAGGTCGGTGGGCGCGCCCTGGGCGGCATGCTCGCCGGGGGCTGCCGTCTTGGCCCGCTGATCGCGCAGAACCGCTTTGCGGCTCAAGCGCACCTTGTTGCCCTCCACCGCGATGACCTTTACCAGGAGTTGGTCGCCCATCTTCAGCTCGTCGCGGATATCCTTAATTCGATGCTCGGCAACTTCGCTGATGTGAAGCAAACCGTCGGTGCCTGGGAAGATCTCCACGAAGGCCCCGAAATCCGCCAGCCGCACCACTTTGCCGAGGTAGGTTTTCCCAATTTCGGCTTCCGCCAGCAGGTCGCGGATCATCTTCAAGGCCTTGTTGGCCGACGGCTCGTCGGTGGCGGCCACATTCACGCTGCCATCATCTTCAACGTCGATTTTCACGCCCGTCTGCTCGATGATGCCGCGAATGACCTTGCCGCCCGGCCCGATGAGTTCACCGATGCGGGAGGGATTGATTTTCATCGCGTAGATGTGCGGCGCGTAGGCGGAGATGTTGGCGCGGGGCGCGTCCAGGGTCTCCAGCATCTTGCCGAGCACGTGCAAACGCCCGGCCTTAGCTTGCGTCAGGGCCTCCTCCATAATCGCCGGAGTAACGCCCGTGATCTTAATATCCATCTGGAGGGCGGTGATGCCGTCCTTGGTTCCGGCCACTTTGAAATCCATGTCGCCGTAATGATCCTCGGGGCCGGCGATGTCAGTGAGGATGGCGTACTTGTCGCCTTCCTTCACCAGGCCCATGGCAATCCCCGCCACCGGCGCCTTCACGGGAACTCCCGCGTCCATCAGGGCCAGGGTTCCGCCGCACACAGTGGCCATGGAGGACGATCCATTCGATTCCAGGATGTCGGAAACCACGCGCACCGTGTAGGGGAAGTCCTTCTCTTCGGGAAGCACGTTGAACAGGGCGCGCTCCGCCAAGGCTCCGTGCCCGATTTCGCGGCGGCCGGGGCCGCGCAGGAATCCCACTTCGCCCACGCTAAAGGGGGGGAAGTTGTAGTGGAGCATGAAGCGCTTGAAAGCTTCTCCCTCCAGGACGTCCAGGCGCTGCTGATCTTCGCCGGTGCCCAGCGTGGCGGTCACCAGGGCCTGCGTTTCGCCGCGCGTAAACAGCGCCGAACCGTGCGTGCGGGGCAGCATCCCCACCTCGCAGTTGATGGTGCGCACCTGATCGAAGGCGCGCTTGTCTGGCCGCTGGCGCTTTTCGAGCACGTCATCACGGAACAATCGCTCTTCCACCTCATTCACGAAGCGCGCCACCAGCTTGCGCTTGGCCTCATCGTCCTCGGGATAGCTGGCCACAAGCGCCTTGCGCAGTGCGGTAATCTTGTTTTGGCTTTCCAGCTTGTCGACCTTGGAGGTGTCCATGGCCTCGTGGAGATCAGTCTCGATTTTTCCGCGAACCTCCTCATAGAGAGCTTCATCGCGGACGGGCGCGGTGAATTCGCGCTTCTTCAAGCCCAGCAATTCGAAGAGTTCCTTCTGGGCGCCCACGATTCTGCGGATTTCGCCGTGCGCGTATTGAATAGCTTCAATAATCGACGCTTCGGAAACTTCCTTGGCGCCCGCCTCCACCATCACGATGGCGTCTTCGGTTCCCGCCACCACCAAATTCAAGGCACTGTTCTTGATCTCGCTGTAGGTGGGGTTCGTCGTCAGGCGCCCGTCCACCAGTCCCACCCGTACGGCGCCCACCGGCGCGAGAAACGGAATGTCCGAAAGGTAGAGCGCCGCTGTGCCCGCCACCAGTCCGATGACATCGGGATTGTTTTCCGTGTCGGCGGAGAGCACCATGGCAATGACCTGGGTTTCGTCCCGGAAGCCCTCGGCGAACAGAGGTCGGACAGGCCGGTCAATAAGACGGCTGGTGAGAATCTCTTTTTCCGTGGGCCGTCCTTCCCGCTTGAAAAAGCCGCCGGGAATTCGCCCCGCGGCGTAGGTATATTCACGATAGTCCACGGTGAGGGGAAAGAAATCTATCCCTTCCCGGGGGTTGGTCGAGCACGCGGTCGCCAGCACCACCGTGTCACCATAGCGGACGAAGGCGGAGCCGTTGGCTTGTTTCGCCACGCGGCCAGATTCAATGGTCAGGGTATTTGCACCCAGGGTAATACTAACTTGTTTCATCTAAAATCCTCCAAATCCACGCCGGGCGCCAAAAAAGGGCCACATAGCGGGTCATGGCATGCACATTTCCCGGCCGGAGCGATGGAGCGCGTTTGGCCAGGCAGGCATGCAGGTTATTCAGGAAGCTGCGAATCGAGGTGGAAGTTGAACGGGGGCGAGACCCAAGCCCGATTGGAAGGCCCCCTAAAAACAAAAGCGATCCGCGCCGGGTAGCCGGGGGATCGCTTCGACAACACTTCTTTCCTTGGCAGAAATCTTGAAATTCTCTGGATATGCACCGGGCTACTTGCGGATGCCCAACTTTTCGATGACCTGTTTGTAACCCTCAGGGTCACGCCGTTTCAGGTATTCTAAATGCCGCTTGCGCCGGCCCACCATGTTCAGCAACCCACGCCGCGAAGCATGGTCCTTACGATGGGCGCGAAAGTGCTCGTTCAGGTAGCTGATTCGCTCACTGAGCAGCGCAATCTGGACTTCGGACGAGCCCGTATCCTTGGGATGGACTCGAAATCGTTCTATGGTATTGCTTTTCGACTCACGGGCCAACGGCATCCGCCTCTCTCCTCGCTTCTCATCTCTTCTTTATGTACGCAAAAAGATTAACATGAACCTCGAACTTTGGCAAAGGAAATTACCGGTACGTTTACTTGTATCAAGGGACTGACTTACAATGATCGCCGGGTAGCCGTCTTACGCCGTGCGAGTGGGGCCCCACCCCTTGAACTGAGAGTTCCGCGTGGATGTTGCTTACGAACTTAATCTTCTTGCTGCCACCAAGCTGGTTGTTTACACCTTCGGTGTTCTTATCCATTTTTTCCTGATGGTTTTGATTTTGGGCCACCAGCGCCTGCGCCGCTTGGAGGGTTTGCTGCTCGGGCTGATGGCGGCATTATTCATGTGGTACTCGGGCAATCTGCTGGCCCTGAATATCAGCCTTTACTACGGAGCCGGTCCGGCGGTCCTCTCGGGAATTTCCCGCACCGTTTCGGTGGTGGGGTTCATGGCCGCCGTGCCCCTGCTGGTTCATGTGCAGGCCGAATATTGCGCGGCCTTCGTTCCGTTCCGACTGGGACCGAGGCTGATGGTGGCCGGCTTTTATCTTCCCGTGGTGGCCGTTCCGTGGGTGGTGGGCAGTTTGCTGCGCCGCCCCGGGGTGGAGCCGCTCGTGGCGCTGGGCCGCCCGGTGCGCCTGCTGGTTCTTTGGGCAGTTGCCGCCCTGCTCTTCTCCGCCGGCATCAACCTGTTCTTAAGAGTGCGCCGCCGCGCTCTTGACCCGCCACTGGCGAGATTGCACGGGTATCTCGCCTGGATTCAGGGGCTCATGGGACTGGGTTGGGCGATCGCTTATCTGCCGCATTCCTTGCCGCCGGTGGGCGGGTTGGGAGGATACTTTCCCACCGGCCTTATGCTGGCGGGAATCCTTCCCAGCGGCTTGATGGGTTATGCCATTTTCCGCCACAACTTTCTCGGCCTGCGCGTTCAGCGCAACGTGGTCTATTCCGTAGCGGCCATTTTTGGATCCTTGATCTATCTGGACTTCATGCGGCGGGTGAGCGGCTGGCTGGAGCCGCACGCTGTCCTACGGGAAGTCACCGCGGCCGTAATGATTTTTATTCTGGTCGTCCTCGTGGAGCCTCTGAAGCGGTTGATCAGCCGTGCCCTGCATCAACAATTCGTTTCGGAGTTCGAAACGGTCCAAAAGCTCGCCGCGGAAATGGAGGCGCACGCCAAGCTGACGGGGGATATGAATTCCTTGCGAGCGTGGGTGGAAGAGCGGGTGCCCCCGGCGCTCGGTTTGGAGGGGGTGAGGCTGATGCGTGGCCCCCTCCCCGGAAGCAATGCGGGCGCAAGCGATGCGGAAAAGGCGCTCCGCGTGCCCATCTCACGCGGTGGGGAAACCGTCGCCCATCTGGAGGTTGTTCCCCTCAGTGGCGGAGTTTCCGGGGAGCAGATTGCCGCCCTGGAAATTCTCGCCGACCGTTTGGCGGCGGCCCTGGAACTTTGCCGCCTCATTGCCGACAAGATCGATCTGGAGCGCGAGCTGGCCGCAAAGGAAAAGATGGCCTTTCTTGGTGAGATGGCGGCGCGCATCGCGCACAATGTCAAAAACCCGCTCAGCGGTATGAAAACGATCGTGCAGCTTATGGAAGAGGATCCCTTGCTTCCCGAGAATGCCCGGCGGGATTGCCGGATGCTGGTGGTGGAAATCGATCGTTTGAACCGCAACATCTCGCAAGTATTGCGTTATGCAAAGCCGGCCCGCGATACCGACCAGCCCGCCGACCTCGCCGCCGTCGTGAAGAGGGTTGCCAACATTTCCCGGGTTGAAGCCGAGCAGCGCCACATCGCCCTGGAGGTGGACGACGCGTGGCCTTGCCTGATCGAAGGCGGAGAGGAGGCGGCCAGCGATATTATCTCAAACCTCCTGGTGAACGCCCTGGAAGCCAGCGGAGAAGGGAGCGCGATTCAAATTCGCATGGCGCGTCCACCGGCAGAGTCGAAGTATATTGAACTCACGATTGAGGATCAGGGAAGCGGAATTTCCCCGGATAAACTGGGTAAAATATTCCAACCCTTTTTTACCACCCGGGCAGGGGGGACGGGTTTGGGTCTGGCCATCGTGAAGCGCCGGGTGGATGAAATCGGGGGATCGGTGGAATGCCAAAGCCCGGTGGAAAACGGGAATGCAAAATCCCTCCACCCGGGAACGCGATTTGTCGTGCGCTTTCGCGCGGCCCATTCCCCGCCAGACTCGCGGCCGGCGGCGGGGGCACGCAGTCCTTGATTCCATAGTGCGGAGGGAGCGCTACGGGTGTGAAGAACATGATTAATGCGGAGTCGTCAGCAGCGAAACAAGCGCCCGCAACCATTCTGATTGTTGATGATGACCATACGGCTCGCTATGGCATGGGGCGCGCCCTGGGTGCCCGCTATCGAGTCCTGGAAGCCGAAGGTGTTTCCGCCGCGCGGCTCATCATGGCCCAGGAAATACCCCATCTCGTATTGTTGGACATTGAAATGCCCGGGGAGAGCGGACTGGATTTTCTCCGCGAGTTGAAGGCCGAGGCCGCGAGCCCCGCCGTTATTATGATCACCGCGTATGGTTCGGAAAAGATCGCGGTGGAGGCGATGAAGAGCGGCGCATACGATTACCTGCCCAAACCGTTTGAAGTGGATGAATTGCGCCTGGTGGTGGAGCGGGCGCTGGAGCACCTCGCGCTGGCCGAAGAAAATGTGCGCTTGAAGCGGCAACTCGTTTCCGAGGGCCAGTTCGGCGCCATGATCGGGTCCAGCCCGGTTATGCGCGAGCTCTTCGGCCTGGCGGATCGAATTGCCCAGGCGGATGTGACCGTCCTGATTCAGGGAGAGAGCGGGACGGGAAAGGACCTGCTGGCCACGGAAATTCACCGGCGCAGTAACCGCGGTAAGGGGCCGTTTGTGGCGCTCAATTGCGCGGCGCTTCCCGAGCACCTGATTGAGAGCGAACTCTTTGGATTTGAAAAGGGCGCGTTTACCGGGGCCACGGCGATGAAGCGCGGCAAGTTCGAATTGGCGAATGGCGGTGTCCTGTTCCTCGATGAGGTGGGGGATATGTCGCTCTCCACCCAGGCCAAGCTGCTTCGCGTGCTGGAAACCCGCCGCGTCGAGAGGCTGGGGGGCACGACGTCGCTGGAAGTGGATGTGCGCATCGTCAGCGCCACAAACAAAGATCTGGCGGCGGAGATTGCCCGGCAGACCTTTCGTGAAGACCTCTATTACCGGCTGCGGGTGGTGCTGTTACACATTCCCGCGCTCCGTGAACACCGCGAAGATCTGCCCCTCATGGTGGAGCAATTCTGCCGCATGCTGGCGGAGAGACACGGAAGGTCCACGCCCGCGGTTTCCAAGGAAGCCATGGAACTCCTGCGGCAGGGGGAATGGAAGGGAAACGTTCGCGAACTCAAGAATGTTCTGGAAAGCGCCCTGGTGATGAGCCGTGGCGATACCCTGCTGCCGGAGGATTTCTCCACGGATTTCCTGCGGGCCGGGGGACCCGGGGCGGCCACGGACACTGAATTTCTGAGGATTGACGATTACCGCGAGGCGCGGCGGCAGTTTGAAATCTCCTATATCAAGGGGAAGCTGCGCGAGCATGGCGGGAACATCACGCGCACGGCCGCGGCCATCGGCCTGCACCGCCAAAGCCTTCAGGAAAAGCTTCGGGAACTGGGGATTCGCGCGGAAGCGGAATAGGCCGCTGCTCCTCTGCCCACCAGAGAGATGGGTGCACGGATCGAGCGGCGAAAACCGAGGCGGGCTTACTCCTGGGGCTTGATCTCACGACCTGTTTGTTTTTCTTTCCCCGACGGGGAACATGATCGTGTCGATCAAGTGAATCGGGAGAGCCCGGGTATGCGCGGCAAAATGAAAAACCAGAGGATCAAAAAACCGGCGTAGATCAATATTAATTTCATGGGGTGATTATACACCCGCAAGGAGGTGGGCAGCAAAGGCGGTGTAGCAGGCCAGAATTCGTGTCACCGCGTGGGCCAGAATTCGTGGCGCGCGGCGCGTGGGCCAGAATTCGTGTCACTCGCTGCGACTAGAGACACAAACGCGCCCGAATCCCTAACCCCTAGTCCCTAACCCCGGACTTTCAATACCTCGGGGCGGGAATCCCGCTGGAGCCGCTGGCATTAAATTTGTAGAGCCCCACCGCCGCCCCCATCCCCACCCAGGCGGCAAGCTGCTGCTGGCCGTTGGAGTTGAGCTGACCCCCGGAAATCTGCACAATCGTCTGGGGATTTCCCGACCCGCCCCCGCCGCGCGTTCCCTCCCCGCCGCCCTGCTCCACCGTCTGGCGGCCGCCTGGACCCGAACTTTCCTGCGCCCCGCCGCCTCCGCCCCCGGCCGCCCCGCGGCCCCGATGGTGGCCGCCCGAGCCCGCCAGAATTGCGTATTGCGCCGCCGCCTCGAAGTGCAGCCCGGCGGCAACGATGGCGGCAGGATTGGGCGGCCACGATCCTTCCGCCAGCAGCGCGATCCCGCGCGCCGTTTCCCACACCGCTTCCACGGCCGCTTGCGCCTTACGCCCGCCAATGAAGCCCGCCAGGCCCTTCGTCGCCTCTTCCGAGGCGGCGACCATGCTCTCGTGCGTGGCGGTGATCTCCGCGTGGATCGCCTCGGTAAATTGCTTGGAGACGGGCAGGAATTGCTCTTTTACGCCCATCTCCTGAGCAATCGCGCGATTCAGTTCTTCCTGGGCAATCTTGCCCTGCCGCAGCAACTCGATTTCCTTCTGGATTTGCGGGTTCGAGGCCAGGCGTTGGGCATTGGCCTGCATCTCTTTTTGGGTAAGGTCCGGCATCAGCCGGGTCAGCTCTTCGCGCACCACTTTGATTTCGCGCTCCGTGGGAAGGGCTAGACGCTCGGCCGCCGTCAGTTGTTTGGTGCCCTCGATCATCGGCAAAAAGAAATTAGTGGGAAGGGGAGGCAGTTGGAACTTGATGTCGCCCAGGCCCTTCAAGGTTTCGGCAAGCTCTTTGGCCAGCGCTTTCTCCCGCTCCTGCCAGTTCATTTGATCCAGCATGGCGCGTGTGGCGCCGTCCGTGACCTTGGCGATTTCCTGCTCGTTTTCAATAAATTTCTTCTGGGCGGGATCGACTTCGTTAATCGAAAAGTAGAGGTCACTGAACAGTTTGGCGGCTTGTTCAGCGGAGCGGTTGGTGGCGTCCATGTCCTGTTTGCTGGCTTCCAGCTCTTTCCGGTAAGCTTCTCGGGCCGCGTCTTCAGCGTCCTTCTTTTTCTTCGCTGCGCGCGCAGCGGCGGCGTCCTCGTTTTTGCCCTCCAGGAGGTTGGTAAGCTCCTTCGCCAGGGCCATGTCGTTGTCGAGCATCTCCCTGGTTTGCTTCTCATTGTCGGCAATGTGCGTTTGGAAAGCCCAATCGAAGGCGTGCCAGACGTAGGGCAGCAAAGCCGCCTCATTTTCCGCGACCCGCCGAGCGTGCTGGAAGTCGCGCTCTTCCGCGCCGATCCGTAGATTTGTGGCGTTCAGCTCAAACTGCAACGCTTCGCGGGTGAAATTTTTGAATTCAGCCAGGTTCTCTTTCACCGCTTCCTTCATGCGGTCTTCCGCCTGCGCCAGGCCCTCGACGGCCTCCGAATCGCTCTTGACATACTCGCCAAACTCGTACACTTCGCGCACCGCAAATGCGGCGAGCAGCGCGCCGCCCAGGCCGCCGATGGCGGGCAGCATCTCGCCAATCGCGCTCGTCACCGCGCGCGGAAGGTGAATGCCCAGCTCCTCGGCGAGCAAGCGGCTGGACTGACGGGCGCTGAGGATACCTTTGTCCAGTCCTTGCGTGGCCCGCGCGCCGCCGAGGGCGGCGGTCGCCTTTTCCAGGCCGCCCGTCATCTGGCTGGAGAAAAGATTGGCTGCTTCCGCCGCCCTGGTGGCGTCCGATTCCACCTCGCCAAATGAAGCTGCGAGGCGGATTTGCGCGGAGGTAAGGGTTTGCTGCCGCGCCAACTCGCGCCCCACGAACGCCTCGGAGGCAGCATCCGCGGTGGTCGGATCCACTGTGATCGTATAGCCGAGATTCAAAGGGTCAGAGCCCATACCGTTCCTTTCAGCATCCTCGCTCTTGTAGTTCCAGTAAAAAACCCAGAGGCCGCCAAGAATGTGCCGGGATGGCCTCCCGCCCTTGTAAGGGAAACTTGACGGCCTCCAGGAAGCCGGACCAACTTTCACGCCAGCATTAAGCCCTAGTCATCACAGCGTGGAATCTGCCGCTGATATTCGCGGGCTAATTCGGGATTTTCGCGGTGGACCTCGGAAAGCGCGGTCCGATAGTCAACGCCATCTTCCTTCGCTTTTACTGTGGCCATCCGCGCCAGTCTCGCAGACGCATTGCCACCACCACCGCTTGAATCAAACTCCCTCTTTACCTCTGTGATCTTCCCGTAATGGGTAGGGCTCTCCATCTTGACGGCTTGCGCCGCTTGGCGGTAAAGCTCGGGATTTTCCTTAACAACCTTGCGGAACGCATCCTCGAAACCGAGGCCATCTTTTTTCTCCAGCTCCTTCGCCCACCGCGTCAATTCCTCCATGGCATTTTGCGCCCCTGCCGGTCTACTCGGCTGTGGCCGTTCCGGCCATTCAACGTCTGCGCATCGCAACACTTGACCCTCCTCTGAAGCGAAAATCTGTGGCATTTCTTCCAGCACTGGGGTGTTGGTGAGTGCTATCGTGGTGATCGTCATGCCCTGCCCGAGGCCCGTTCCCTTGTCTACTCGCTCGCGCTGCAACACAGGGGAAATATAGCGATACTCCCGCTTGCGAATCATCCCGCGCGCCATGTCCGTCGCTTCGTAACTGCCCCACAAAATCTTGCGCCTTGTGCCGCGCGAATCGGTGTAAGGCTCCGGCCCGCTCAAACTCACCACGCGCCCCGCGCTAGGCCGCGCGCCGCCCACGAAGTTTGGCATATCGCTGGCGTGGTCATAGTCCACATTGATTTCGCCGTTGGCCTTCTTACGGAAATTCTCTTTCGCTGTTTGAAGGTCGCTGGCGGTAATGACGATCTTCCTTTGAGTAGCCGGATGCACCCACCGCCCCGTAATCGCTACGGGGATTTGCACCCGCGCGGAATCCACGGCCTCACTTAGCCGAGCCGTGAAGGTCACTTTTTCTTGTGGCCCCACGGCCAATAAATCTATCCACATTTCCCCCGCTCCTTTCCGCCCTGGTCTATTTCAACCCCAAAGCGGACTGCCAGCGCTCGCTCTCGGCTAACAAGTCGTCAGGAAGAGAATCGCGGCAATTCTCGAATCGGGCTTCATCCAAAACGTCTCCCACAATTTCACAGTCCAGGGTTTGGGCTGCTGTTCGGAGCTTCCCCGCCAATTCGATACGCTCATCCAGGGCCTGCCGCAACTTACCGAGTAGCCCCTGAACCTCCACGGTTTTTGCAAACCGCTCTTTCGCCAGTTTGCCGAATTGTGATTGTAGGGCGCGCCGCGCTTGTGTCTGTTCGGACGTGGGGCACAAACCGGCGATATCTTTATCCGTCTTCGCCTGCTCTTTCTTAAGAGCCTCTAAGTTGTCCCGCGTCTCGTGGATTAGGCGCACACAGTCCTCAAGGCGGCTGCGGCTGGCAGGGTATGCTTCCCCGAGAGCCATCAACCGGAGCATGTTCGTTCGGTCTTTTTCTAATACCTCAAGCTCTCCCTCAAGACGGGATATGTACTGCCCGATTTTCATCGCCTCATCCTGCAACCGCTTTTCCGCCGCCTGCGAGCGTGGACTTCGCTCGCTGAAAATGCCGATATCCTGCACGTCGCTAGTTTGTTTCATTGTGGATTCCCCTTCCGCAAGCCGCTACGGCCTGCCCCGTCTCTTTTCATCATTGACCCTCCTAGGTGCCCGTAACCACTTTATAAAGCTCTCGGTCGGATAAACCACTATGCCGCGCGCGCGCAGAAAGAATGGAGGCCCTTCCTGTTTCAGCCGCCACGCCGCCAGCGCCTTGCGGGAAACTTTGAGCACCGCCGCGACTTCCGCTGGCTTCAGGGATTCCGCTGTCAGGATGGAGAGGACTTCCGAATTCGGCATCATCGAATTAGAAATTACCGGCGCGCCGGTCATTGTGGCCCTTCCCCCTACATTCGAGGCAGATGCGCCAGCCAAGTTTGAAGCTCCTGCATTGGGTAGCGGATAGTGTTGCGCCCTACCCTCACAAACTCCGGCCCCTTGTGCTGCCTTCGCCAAACCCCTAGCGCCCAGGGCGACAACCCCAAAAGATTCGCAACCTGAAAGCTGGTCAGGAATTCACCACTCTCCCGGCGTCCATTTCTGGCTTTTAAGCGGTCTCGTTTGGTTTGGGCCATTGCCTCACCTTGATGTGACGTTACGTAGCTTGTTTCTGCCTCCCGAGGCTTCCCAAGGCCATTCCTGAAAGTCGCTCGGAGAGGCGATTGCCGTTTTACTGGCCATCTCCGATTACTGTCTCTCCGCCGATGCTCCGCATTGACGTAAACCTGATTGCTCCGCGTCGGCTCGAATTCTTCCCCGCATGGACACGCGCATTTCATTCCTGGATTCCCGAGCTATCCCGCTTCGTTTCAAGATGCCCTGTAAGGCGACCAAGGATTTTCCCGATAATGCGGATTCCCTCATAAAGGCGAAGGCTCGCGCGGGCTCGCTCCCAGACCTTGGACAATGCTGCTCTCCGCGCCTCTAGGTCGTCCGGCGAGACACCATGCAGAGCCTGCGCCTCCTCATACTTTCCTAGAAGAATCTTTTCGTATATATCCCCCGCAGTAAGTGACATCAGTTCAGCGTAAAGAGTCACCGAGTCGCCCCGTATACCGGGCCCCGCCTGCATCAGCCTCCCCACATAAATGCCGTCTGGGAACCCAGTTCTCAGGGCCGGGTAAAATCGAATCATCACAACCCTATCCCATAAGTCCCGCAGATTCTCCGCTCTCTCCACCGATGTATCCACGATGAAGAGTCCCTTCGGGGGTCCACCACGTCCAGTGACTGCTGGCTAATCAATGAGCAGATCGTTGTCTCAGGACTAGGGATGAATTCGGTAGGCAGAGGAATTGGAGGGCCAATCTCTTCCCTGCAGAGAGAGTCTCGCGAAATCGCGGAATCGGGACCGTTGGCCCCGCAAGTTCGTACTGCCTTTTTTGAACGCTGTCCGCCATCAATCGTAGACCTTCGGTGTCCACGCCCGCGAGCGCCCAGAAAAAGAAGGGGTCAGCCAGCTTATGTTCCAAGGCGACCCTACCGAGCTTTATCAAGGT
>CAVSSA010000012.1:0-407644 GCA_963730515.1 uncultured Acidobacteriota bacterium
AGACCGTACCCATGCTGCAGTTGCTTTGCGAACTGTGTTCGGCATTGCGCTCGAACCTGCTGGAGCATTCCAACCTGCCCGCGGTCGATGCAGGACTTTTCGAAGTGATGCTCGGAGTCCCCGCCAATGCCAACAGCAACCAGCGGTTCTTGACGACGGAAGCCTTCCGGCAAGCGGGCTTTCACGTCCTGGGACTCCTCAATGAGCCTTCCGCCGCCAGCATCGAGTTTGGCCACCGCGAACGGGCCACACGCCAGAAAAAAGCCCGAAGCCAAATCCTCGTGTACGACCTGGGAGGAGGAACCTTTGATGCCTCGCTGGTCGAACTGGAGGACACGGATCAGGGAGTCATCGCGTCGGAAGGCGTCGGCTCGCTCGGTGGAGACGACTTCGATGAGATCCTCGGGGAGCTGGCCCTCGATTCGGCGGGGATCGCCGCCGCCGAGCGCGACAGCCTTTCGCAGGCAGAGACTTTTCGGCTTCACGAAGAATGCCGCGCCCAGAAGGAAAGTCTGCACCCCAACACGCGGAATGTCACGGTTGACTTGGGGGTGGTGCGGGAAGGCTGGCCGCAGGTTTCCCTCCCCGTGGCGGACTTCTATGAGCGCTGCCAACCGCTTGTTCAGGAGACCTTAAACGCCACAGAAGACCTGCTCGCTGCACACGGATATGGCGCCTCGGGATCGGCGGCTTCCGCTCCCGCCGGGGAGCAGCATCTGGAAGCCCTCTACGTCACGGGTGGCGGGAGCGAGCTTCCCATTGTGGCTCGCATGCTCCGCGAGGTCTTCGGCCGCCGCGTGAAACGCTCCGCCTACACCCGCTCCGCCACCGCCATCGGTTTGGCGATCCAGGCCGATGCCCAGTCCGGGTATGTTCTGCGAGACAAGTTCACCCGCCACTTCGGGGTCTGGCGGGAGGCCGATCAAGGCCGCACCGTGATTTTTGATCCCCTGTTCTCCAAGGGAACGCCGTTGCCGGCGCCCGGAGAGCCGCCGCTGGTCGAGGCCCGCCAATACACGCCGGTCCACAACATCGGCCATTTCCGTTACCTCGAATGCAGCCATCTCACTGACGAAGGGCGCCCTGCCGGAGACATCACCGTCTGGGACGATATTCGCTTCCCCTTTGACCCGGGGCTGCGCTCCGCCCCGGACCTTGGCCGCGTGCCCGTCGTACACCTTAACCAGGATATGGGGCGGCAGGCGGAGGAAAGCTATTCGTGCGAGGCGGGCGGAACGGTGAAAGTGACGATCGCGAATCTCGCGGATGGTTATAGCCGCTCCTACCGCCTGGGTAGTTGGGCGGCTAGTGAAACGAAGGTTGTCCCCGGGCGGAAGAAGAAAGGGTCATCGCGCAGATAAACCTCAACGAATCGAATCGCCTGCCAATCCCCAGAAATCTTTTACGTAATATGAAGAAACAACATTCCCAAAGAGATGGCAGATTGCCTTGCAATCGGGAATGTCTCCGTAAAGCTTGCGGCCGCGCGCGAAAACCTTCCTGAAGGAACCCTCCCGCAGCAGGTTGCCGGCGATTTTCTTGAGGGGTTCGCAGGGATAGAACACATCTCCGTTGGGATAGACGCGTGGGAACATGGTGGGAAAACATTTGAAGTCCCCGAACTCGAGCACGGTGCGCAGCAGTTTAGGAGTGCCGTTAATGGGCTGCTTGCGCTCACGGCGGCGCTCCACAATCTTCTCCACCAGCGCCTGATAGCGGGGGTTGCGCTTCAGCCGTAGGTTGGGCAGCTTTTCGCGCAGCGCCGTCTGCGTGGCGAAAACAAACCCCTGCTCCCCGCAGAAATCCAGGATGCGTTCGATCTCTTCAATGTTCCACTCCTCAATCACCGTGCTGATGGTGATGTCGCCGGGGCGCCGCATCCGCTGTTTGGCCAAATCGAGATTTTCCAGAACCCGGCTCAGCACTCCCGGCTTGGACTTGGGGTTGGCGGGGTCCGCCGTCAGCGCATCCAGGCTGACGATGAGGCCATCGAGCAATTCAAACAGCCGTTGCCGCTTGTGCAGCAGCGTGCCATTGGTCACCAGCAGCACGGAACGGAACTTGACGTCGCGCTTGGCGGCTTCCACCAGGTCTTCCACATCGGCGCGCAGCAAGGGTTCGCCGCCTGTGAAAAGGATGGAATCCGTTTCGCGGCGGATCGTGCGCAGCAGCCGAATCGTCTGGTCGGTGGGCAACTCCTGGCTGAAGACGTCCGGCTCCTTTTGCGTGCAATAGGTGCATTCCAAATTGCATTTGTGGGTGGTATAGAAGACCGCGGCGTAGGGTGCGACGACGTCGGTGTGGAGAATCTCGCGGCGATATAGATTCTGGAAGTAGTGTTTGAAATTCTTCAGGACAAACGGGTAGTGCTGCAGGAGTCCCCGCAAGAGTCGGAGTCCGGAAGCCTGACTTTGAGGATCGCCCATCCCAGCACCACTTTAGCCGGGACGGGGGGCCGATGGCAAGCTTTGCCGCGTGATCCCCGCCCAATCGGGGTTTAATCGCGCAGGATCGCGGCCGAATGGGGCGGGGTCTGCGTCACGGTTGCTTATGCGAGTGAGAACCCACCGGGATCAGCCGCCCGCCGGCGACCCGGTATTCGGCGCCCCGCCAGCGGACCCGGCTCCAAAAGAGGCTGATGGACCAGATGACGAAGGCGAAGGCGTCCCAAAGAGGCACCAGCCACCACCGCCGCTTCAGGAGGTCGTCGTGCAGTCCCCAGACGCCCATCGTAAACACCACGCCCATGCGCAGAATCAGGTAGGCCGCCACAAAACTCATAGCCCAAAGGTGTGAAGGCGCAAAAATCGCAGCCAGGATGGTCCAAGGCAGGCCCTGGGCGAAAATCAATCCCGCATAGCCGAGGGGCCGGGCTTGGCGGGCCATGATGGCCCAGCGCAGGCGCTGAATGAAGAACTCCGGCAGGCTGGAGAGGGTGCACCAGGTCTTGACGGTGCCGTTCACCAGTTCCACCCGGTAGCCGCGCGCGGCGACGCGGCAGCCCAGTTCATAGTCATCCGCCGCTTCGTCGGTGAGCGCCTCAAACCCCCCGATTTCCGCCAGGCTCTGGCGGGTCACCGCCACCGTCGCGCCCATCGCGAAGTGCATTCCTTCGAGGGTGCAGGCCATGAGCACGGCAGGCATGAAGTTGGTGCTGAGGGAAATGGCCTCCAACTCCGGCCAAAGAGAACGGACAGGGATTCCCGAAAACAAGCTGGTGACCGCGCCCACTCTGGCATCGTGAAAAGGGGCGGCCACCGACCGCAGGTAGCCCGGTCCAACGCGGATATCGGCGTCGGAAAGGACCAGCAGGTCGCGCCGGGCGGCGCGTGCCAATCCGCAAACCTTGTTGATCTTGTCATTAGCGCCGAACTTCTCGGGGGTTACGATGAGGCGAATGGGCAGTCCGGGGAAATCGGCGATGAGCCGGCGGATCACCGGGGCGGCAGCGTCCTTCTCATCGCCGATTCCGAACAGGATTTCATATTGGGGATAGTCCTGATGGCAGAAGCTCGAAAAATTCTCATAAGCTTCATGCTCCAGGCCATGAACGGGTTTGAGGATGCTGATGGGGGGCGTGAAGTCGCGAGGCGCGGAAGGGCGGCGCCGGAAGAAGCGGTGGGCCGCGAAGATGATCAGAGCGTAATATAAGGAGGGGAAAATCGCCGCGCCGAGAACCGCCCACCTCAATCCTGGCAAAGACAATTGCTGCTCCTTCTACCCCAAACAAACCAGCGCCACGCCCACGGAGACCAGGCCGATTCCCGCCCAGCGCAGAGGTGTTAAGCGCTCACCCAGGAAGTACTTGCTTCCCAGCGCGCCGGTGACGTAGCTCAAAGCCATGGCGGGAACCACAAAGCTCACCGCCTCCCAGGAAAGCAGGGCGAGCAGGGAAAAAAACGCCAGGGCCAACTGGAGGATGCCCAGCCACATCCAGCCCTCGCGGAAAGCTCGTCCCAGAAAACGCAAAATCACCATGGGTGAGAAATTATGCACTTCACCCAGCCGCTTCATGGCATAGGCCACGCAGATATCACCGCCCGTACCGGAAACCACCAGGATCACCAGAGTAATGGCCGTGCGCATCTTCAATCCTTCTTGGTGGTGTTGGGGGGCGTGCCGCCCACGAAGGCCACGCCCAGGCAGATCAGCGTCACCCCAATCCAGCGCAAGCCCGTCACCTTTTCACCCAGTACGAAATGCCCCAGCAGCGGAACCACCGCGTACATGGCCGCCGTGGCGGGCAAAACATAGCTGAAGTCCGCCCACGATAAAATCAGCATGAGCGCTCCGAGAAACAGAAGCATGCTGATGATGCCCAGCCAGATCCAGACGCTCGAAAAAATGCCGACAAAAGCGGAGTGTAACGCCGCCCTCGACCAGCCCTGTAGGGCGCCGATGCGCTTCATCCCCAGTCCGAAGAAGAAATTTCCCACGGAATTGAGAATAATGAGCAGCGCCACTACGATTGATGTCTTGAGCGTATGGGCGGGAGTGGATTTCATGAATACGAGGCCTGATGCTCGACGCGGAGAGGGAAGGGAATATTTTTGCGCGCTTCCTGCTCTTCCTTTCGGATTCGAGGATCGCCCGGCTCAAACCCCATCATCGCCCGGCGGATTGACGTGCTATCTTACTCGAAACCGGTGAATCAAAATAGTGTACGCCTAGGTACGGGGGCGATCAGGAATGGGCCGCGGCATCTTCGCAGCCGGGGAGGCTCTCAAAGTAGTAATCACCCGTCCAACCCAACTCTTTCATGCCGACTTCCGAGGAGTAATACGCCATGCTGATCCAGCCCTTCAAATATTCAAAGTAGTCGCGCAGGCCGGGAGCCGGGGGAAGCGCCCCGGGCCGGGTGACTTCGGCCGTGCCCACCCTGGGAACGGGGCTGGAAGGTGGGGCCGTGGCGGCAGCAGTTAAAACCGCATCCTGCCGGCTGGCGGAAAGATCCTTGAACGATTGGGTAAACTCGCGCAACGCTTCGCCCTCCAGGGCGTTCAGAGAGGCCACAAACTTTTGCTGGCTGTCCCGAGTGTCGGCGCTCAGGGCGGTGTCAAGAAAGGGGCTGACCTGCGCGGCCGTTGAACCCGGCACGATCCTTTCCGCCAGCGCCGTCAAGGATTGATACTGGGCATCGTCGAAAAACGCGGGCTTCCAATCTCCAGGCGCCTCGGCCCGTGCGGCCGCGGGCAGGGGAGCAGCCAGTAGGGCCTCAACCAGCGCTGGCGTGGCGATGTCGGCCCCCGCACCTGCCAAAAGGCGCTGCACCCATTCGCGCCGCGTCAGACGGCGGCCGGCAGCAGGCAGAAACGTTTTCTCGTCGCGGTTAAGGTTGCTATCCATTTGTTCAACCCCTCTCAAGGATTGCGCAAAATCATATACCCCCGTGCTATTCCTTCCCCAACACCGCCACCGTGCTATGCCACACTTGCCCTTCGGCCGTCCGGCTGCACTCCGTGCCGATGTGAAGAAGCTTCAGCCCATGGCGTAAATAGTGGTTGACCTGCTCCTCCACGCTGTCTTCCGACATTTTGAGAGCGGAGCAGTACTTGCAGCACTTCCAGAAGCTGCTGCTGACCTGAACGACCTCTTGCACGTTCTGAAGTTTCATCGCTGCCCTCACATCCGCAGGTCAGGGGTCACTTGCCGGGCGCGAAGGCGTGTTGTTCTCGCCGGCGACCCTTCGGGGGGGAATTACTTTTGGTCACGGGGGAGCAGGACCGGCGTATAAATGCCCGGATTCGACCCTTTCTAAGGTTAGCGCTGGTTCGGAGGGGTGCCTCAGACTTGAATTACCTGCCAGTGCTTAGCCCTCTCACGCAACTCCGGTTCGTGCTGCGACCAATCATGCAACGTCGCGGGATCAAAGTCTGCCCCGTTAGGCCAAACCAGTGTGTGCACCTCAGTGTCAATCCTGACTTGGTTGAACAATCTCACGTCTCTGAGCGGGGCATACAATTCACCGGCCAGGACCGGTTCGAAGTTGATGAGTTGCACCGTAGCGTCGTCGAATTGAACCCGCAGGCTGTAAGGCGCCAGAATCTCGAAACCGACTACGCGATGGATGGGATGGTTCATAAGATTATTTTAAGGGCTCAATGGGGCGTGGGACCCTTCCTTGTTGTAATGTTTCCCAATCGTCCACCAGTTCATTCTGATGTAATTCAGCCCACGCTTCAACCAGGCGTTGCTGCCGCCTCGGCAAGGAACCGGCAATGATCTCCACTGGGTCGATGCTAAAGATTCCCACCTCTTCATGATAGTAGGCATGAAAGTGAGGGACGTGATGCTGTGCGCCAACTTCCGCGAACATGCGAATGATGATGCCGAAGAATCGACTCAGTTCAGGCACAACCCTATTCTACATCCCAGGGATGTGAGTGACCAGTGCCGAAGGTCACTTGCCGGGTGCGCCGGATTTCTGCGTGCTGCCTGCCGAATCATCCCGGGCGGCAAGCTCGTCTGGACGAAGCGGCTTGCGCGGAATCATCTCGTCGCACATCGCGGCATTATAGACAAAAGCCGCCAGGATGGTCGCCGCCTGCTTCAAGTCATCGGGGCGGAGGTGCTCATAGGAGTCCATGTTCGAGTGATGAGTCAGACCGTAATCCATGTTGTCCTGGATGAACTGAAAGCCGGGTATGCCCACATCATCAAAGGAAATGTGGTCCGTAGAACCGGTATTGTTCATGGTCAGCGTGGTCATTCCCAGGTCGTGGAACGGCTCCATCCACTTCTCGAAGATGGGGCGCACGGCGGCGTTCTCCTGAAGATGCACGCCCAAAATCCTGCCGGGCCCGTTGTCGAGGTTGAAGTAGACGGAAACCAGCTTCTGCTCAGGTTTCAAGTTGAGCGGGCCTCCGGCGGGGCGCAGCCACTCGGGCAGGATTTGGTCCTTCGGATTGGTGGATTCGGGCCGCGAGCCGAAGTGTTCCGCCACGTAGCCCTTCGAGCCGAGCATTCCTTGTTCTTCTCCTGACCAGAGGGCGATGCGGATGGTGCGCCGCGGCTGGACACCCAATTTTTTGAGCAGTCGGACGGCCTCCATGGCCGCACCCACGCCCGCGCCGTTGTCCGTGGCGCCTTCCGAAGCGTGCCAGGAATCAAGGTGTCCGCCAAGCATCACCAGTTGATCCTTCAGCTTGGGGTCAACGCCCGGAATCTCGGCGAGGGTGTTGTAACCCGTCAGGTCATCGTCGTAAAACTGAGCCTCTACGTTAATTTCCACTTCCACCGGCACCTTTTCGGCCAGCAGCCGCGCGACGCGCCCGAAGTGCTCCACCGCCAGCGTGATGCGGGGAAAGCCGATGGTTTTACCTTTTTCGTAGGGCCCGCCCGATTGCAATTGAATGGTCCCGTCGTCGCCGGGTTCGCGGGTGATATCCAGCACCGCAGCCACGTGTTCTTCGGTAAAGAACTTGATATAGTCGGCGCGAAACTGGTAGCGCTTCACCGCCTCCGGGTCGCGCGCGTGGGGGGGGCCGGGAGGTTGGAAAATGGCGCCTTTGGCCAGGTCGGCGTCGCTGAGGCGAGTGAAAATGGGCTTGTCGCTCGGCTTTGCCTGGATGGCTTCCCCAAACAACACGATTTTGCCCTCGAGTTTGCCTCGATACTTTTCCAGGTCGGCGGCGTTAGAGGCTATCACGTGCGTCACTTCGCCGCGCAACGGGCCGTTCGTCCCCGGCGTCCAGGCTTCGGGAAGGGCAATAAATTGCATGTAGTCGGGCGAGATCATGCGGACCTCGCAAAGCTGGTAGGCCCAGCCCCGCCCAAAGGTACCCCAAGGCTCCAAATGCCCATTCTCGAGGCCCCATTGGGCGAACTCGTCGCGCGTCCATTCGTTCGCCTTTTTCATGTTGGGGGAACCGGTCAGCCGGGCGCCAATGACATCGGTGAGATGGCTCATGATGTCCATCACTTGACTGTAACTGTACTCCTCTTGCCGCAAGCGGGTAATGAACTCGAGGTCGGGAACATGCGGCGAGGTAACGGCCGGTGCGGCTGTGGTAACAGCGGGTGCTCCCTTGGATTTCTCGTTGGGTTTCGTGGCGGCCTGAAGATCCGCGCCAAAAAAGGAAATGGCGAGCAGGGCCGCCGCCAGGCTCGTCAGGCAAAGCTTCCGAAATTTCATAGCAACAGTTTGCCTCCCTATAAAAGATTCCAATTAACAGAGTATACAAGAGTGGGGGCTGGGGCAAGTGCGGGGTGGCCACGCCGGGTAGTGTCCTGGTTTGCGGCGGAAACATGCCACGGGCATCCTGCCCGTGCTCGGGCATGGCCAAGATGGCCATGGCACGTCATCTTTTCATAACATCCTCAAGGTGCGATTCCCAATTTACGAACTGCAGGGTAGGGCAAACTGCGCCCAACTCTACCACCGCTTGATACGCCCACCATTCGTGAGGCAAGGCAGGACGGAGTTGGCCCCTCGCTTGAGACTCGCCCAAATCTAAATCAACTCCAGCCGAATGCGGTGGCCAACGGCCATAGCAGCACGCTGCACCGTGTCAAGTTGCACCTTGTCGTTCTCCGGGTCCAACAGCTTGTTCAGATGAGCGCGGCTCGTTCCCATGCGCCGGGCCATCTCTGCCTTGGTTATGCCCCGCTCGCGCATGGCCTTTTCCACCTGCATGGCCAACATGCGCTTAACGGCGTGGTTGGTCGCGTCCTCGTAGAGTCCCTCTTCCTTGAGAAAGTCATCAAGGGAAGAGCCGATGTGCGGGTTCTTGTTCATAGGTCAACCTCTTTCTGTCTCGCACGGGCCAAGTCCAAGTCCGGCTTCGGAGTCTTCTGGGTCTTCTTGATGAAACCATGCAGTAGGACCATATAGCCCTCGGCAGCGCAGAAGATGACGCGAGCGATACGATTGCTCGGAAGGCTGCTTCGAACCTCCCACAGGCCACCACCCAATGGGCGACAAAGCGGCAATCCAACCGGCCAACTCATTTCCACCAGGCGAAGGTCACGGCCAAGAGTCTGCCGATCCTCCACCGGCAACACCTTGAGCCAGTCCCTAACCGGCTCGGTACCAGCCCTTGTAAGATAGAAAACAACGGTCAGTTTCTTGGCTTCGCTCACGTCCAAGACCCTTCCTTCCCAACTGTACCTTATAAAGTCCGCCTTGGCAAATTAGAATCGCCCTAGGGGGTGCAAGTTAAGATAGTGCCCCATAACGTCCTTTATGTTTGGCTATTCCGCCAAGCCACAGCCAGAAGGCACGCAGTGTCCCCGCCGCGTCCATTTTGTACTTCCCTTTGGATGAGCCACGTAAATTATTGCCCTAATTTGGACAAACTTGGGGTTTACTTTGCGCCTCAGCGCGGCATTGTTGAAAGGTCCATTCTTCCCACGTCACTTACGCCGCTGGCCGCTCCTGTTTCAGGCTCTGGGCTTGCACCGAGGTGATGACCGTCACCTGCACGATGTCTTCCGCTTTGCAGCCGCGGGAGAGGTCGTTGGCGGGCTTGGCCAGCCCCTGGAGGACGGGCCCGATAGCTTCGCACCCACCGTACCGTTCGGCCAGCTTGTACCCAATGTTGCCGGCGTTCAAGTCCGGGAAAATCAAGACGTTGGCGCGCCCCGCCACGGTCGATCCGGGCGCCTTGCGCGAGCCGATGTCGGGAATCAATGCGGCGTCAAGTTGGAACTCGCCGTCCACGGCAAGTTGCGGCGCCCGCTGCTTGACGAATTCCAAGGCTTGGCGAACGGCGTCAATCATGGCGTGTTCAGCGCTACCCCGGGTCGAAAAGGAGAGCAATGCCACCCGCGGCTCGACTTCCAGCAAGGCGTGGGCATTAGCGGCGGTGGCGATGGCGATATCCGCCAACTGGGAAGGCGTCGGCTGCGGCACCACCGCGCAGTCTGCAAACAGGGTGGCGCCGTCGGTGCCCAAGTTGGAGCGCGGAGAAAGCATGAGAAAGAAGCTTGAAACCAGGGAGACGCCCGGCGCCACGCCGATCGCCCAGAGGGCGGCGCGGACGGTGTCGGCGGTGGTATTCAGCGCACCACCCACGGAGCCATCCGCATCGTTTGCGGCAACCATCAGGGCGGCATAATTGCGCGGTTGGCGGGCGGCATTCAAGGCCTGCTCCTCCGTCATGCCCTTGGCCCGGCGGCGCTCGAAAAGTTGACCGGCATATTTCTCCAGTTTGGGGCTGGATTTGGGGTCGAGAAGTTCGGATGTTTCCAGTTTGATACCCAGGGCTTCCAGACGTGAATGGATCTTGCTCGAGTCCCCCAGCAGGGTCAGGCGTGCCAACTTATCCTTTTCAATCAGGCGAGCGGCTTCCAGCGCGCGGTCTTCTTCACCCTCGAAAAGCACGATGTGTTGGGGAAAACTCCGGGCGCGCGCGCACAGCTTCTCAAGAACCTTCATGAATCCCTCCAGCGGCAGTAGCGGCAAAACTCGTATAATAATCGAGGCCACGGGCTAAAAAGCGACATTTTGGCATAATTTGCCCTCAACAAGCTAGGCCTCAACCCTTTCCATGCACGCTCTGTGCCAGCGGAGGGACAACCTCAATCCATTTTCGAGGCAAGATGCGGTGGCGCGGGGGGTGGGCCATAAGCGCTAACTAAAGGCGTTTTGGTCTGGCCCCGGCAGGGGCCATCCGTGAGTAGCCGCAGGTTTTAACCTGCGGATAGCGGAGCCGGCACTTGGCGATAGCTTAGATTAGCACTCATCGGGGCCGGGCTGGGAAGATTAAACATTACCGAGCCGCCAGCGCCACCGGCGGGCGAAGCAGGTGGGCGCGATGGGTGCGGGAGAGATTCATGGTGTGCCACAATTCCGCTCCCCACCACGCGAGCGCTGCCACCTCCAGGAATCCCGTCACTCCCACCAGCGGAAAAGCCACTCTCGGAATGAAATCGGTGAGGATTTGCAGCAGCACTCGCCCGGCGCATCCCACGTTGAGAAGCACAAAGGGGCCCCAGAGCGCGCTGACACGCTTGGAATCGACCCCCGCTAGGATGGGCACCACTCGCGACGCCACTCCCAGAATCATCAAGCTGACGAAACCCACCGTGTAGGCATGGCGGTACGAACCCATGAAAGCATGCGAAAAGCCCTGGTGGGTCAGCACGCTGTAGACCAGGAAGAAGGGCAGCATGGCCATGGAAATCAGCAGCCAGGTGTAGGCGGCGCGGATGAACTTCAGGCTGCGGTCGGTCTCGGAAGTTTTGGCAAACACGCGAATCTGCACCGCCAGCAGTCCAGCCCATACCGCCATCAGGATGAACGCCAACTCCAGTCCAATCGAGAAATAAAGATTGCCGGTGGAAAAGAGCAGCAAGTAGCTCGCGACATCGAGAACCAGCGAGGCGTTGATCAGCCAGAAGATCAGCGACTGGCGATCATGGCGCGGTTTTCCCAACCCATAGACGGCCGGGACCAGGCGTTGGCTGACACCGGCGATGATCAGCGCCCCGAAGCCCAGCAACTGGATATCCCGCAGCGGGCCGTCAATCAGGGCGATGCGCATAACCGTTTGCTCTTCGCCAACGGCCGTCACCTTGGCGAAAAAGAGAAGGTCACTGACGATGGCCTGCACGAAAAACCAAAAGAACGCGCCGAAAATGAACTTCTCGTAAATCTGGTGCGGTTCCACGGATTGCTGCGCTGTCTTGAGGATGATGACGATGAAAAGGGTGATGGCGGCAAGTTCGGTGGCTGCCGCCAGAATGCCCAGGCCCACTCCCACCGGCATGGGCTGGAGCATTTCCGCGCCCACGCGCGAAGCGATGCCGATCAGCATCAAGTACAGGGTCAGGTTGGCGAGGTCGGGGCGCCACAGCGTGACGTATTTGAAGCGCGGGAAGGATTGGTATGCAAAGCCCATGACAAACAGTCCCATCCAACCGAAAATCATGGCATGCGCGTGCGCCTGAATCGCGGGCACCAGGTGAATTTGCAGAAAGGTGCCCCCCTGGGCAATTTGCCAGAGATTGATTGCGCCCCACAAGCCGCCCAGGGAAAGGACGATGGCGATTCCCGCCTTGAAGAATCGCCGGTAGATGAAGTCCCCCAACGATTCCTGGTAAACGTACCCGTCTTTGCTGGGGGTCTGCACTTCGGCGTTCAATTCCCGCACCAGCGCGTCGAGATCGACGTTGTGGACGGCGGCAAAAAACTCGAGCGCCTCGGTGGGACCGTGTTCGCCGCCGCAACCTTTCAGCCCATACTTGTCAAAGACGCGCCGCGCGGATGGGCACATTTTGACGATGTCCGCCACTTTCATATCCGGTGTGATTGCTGCCATAAACGTATCCCCTCTCTCGATTCTACGGTCGCAGGATAAAGTGGCGGGGGATGGGGGGGCGATGACTTCTGTCACGGATGAGTTGCTGGCGGAGAAAAAACTCGGACTTACTAGCCCTTTTTGAAAAGCCCCTTGAGGCGCCCCATAAAACCCCCGGCGGGTTCCGCGTGTGGAGGGAGGGAGGGCGCGGGGGCAGGCGGCGCTGGCATTAACTCTATATCTATGAATTGGTTAGGTGGCGTGGACGGCTGGTCGGGAAGAGGGGCAGAGATAGTGCCAACGGGTAGGGTGGCGGGGGTGGCAGGGTCCGCAGACGGGCCGGGCTGCAGCACGGGTGGAGCGGAAGGCGGAACCGGTGCCGCCGCGGGCATGGGTTTGAGGGGCAATGCCCCAGGGGGCGCAGCTTCCCCCACGGGCGCCCCGCAATGCTCGCAGTAATCGCCGGCCAGATCCAGGGGGTTTTTGCAGAATCGGCAGACCACCGCCCCCGGCTTGGGGACCGGCCGCTGAAAAGCCTTCTTCAGCAATTCTTCGTCAACCTCTACGAGGTCATCTCCGAGGCTGGGGCGTTGCAGGCGGACAGGGCTCGCGCGTGGCGACATCACCGGCGTGGGTGCGATTTTCAGGTCGATTGTGGACAGCGCCGTGCGCGGCGGGCGTGGCGGGGCAGCCACCGGGGCGGGTGGGAATCGTTCATCCTCCTCCTTGCCCGGAAGCGGGCCGGCGAAAGTTGGGGGCGCCAGGGAAGCGCCGCACTCAAGGCAGAAGCGCATCCCCTCCGGAACACCCGCCTGGCATTTTGGACAAGTCAGCATACTTTCGCCACGACCCCCATCGGGTCATCGGCCGAGACGACAAGCGCATATTATTACACCCTGGGCCACTTCTCAAGCCATGGATGATACAACCTTGGCGCGCGCTTGAGGGTCGATAGCCGGTCTTGTTATTGGCGCCCGGGATAGGAGATAGAGCATGGGAACAACGGGTCCGGTAGGGTATGCGGTGGTGGGATTGGGGGCATTTGCTGAACACCGGGTGTTGCCCGGTTTCCGCCACAGCCGCAAGGCCAAATTGGTGGCTTTGGTGAGCGGCGATGAGCGCAAAGCGCGGCGGCTGGCGAGGAGGTTTGGTCCCGCCGACGTCTATGATTACAACACTTGCTCGGTGTGTTGGAGATGGGCAGCCAAGCGCAAGGCGGCAGCTTCGCGACCGCACTCCAACGCGCTGCGCGCATGCCCAAACCCTGACCTGCCCCGAAGGGGCGGGCGGGATTGCCCCCCTGAAGTGGAATAATGTTTGCCAAAAAAGCAAGAATTTACGAGCTTGCAATGCAGAGACTGGCCATAAACAACTCCCTTGTTGTTTTCGACCTCTGCGCCTCGGCGCGAGATACTCTTGCTCGTTCCGGGATTCTTTCACACCTTCCTGGCACCTATTCCCTCGGCACCTGACACCGCGAACGGGCGCCCGCGCGCTAAACCACTTAACGCCCTCCTGACGCGCCTTTGATGAACGCCGCCACACGGTCATGGAGCTGCTTGCGGCACTTGTCTCGCACATACACCATGTGCCCTGACTCGTACCAATCGTACTCGATGTTTTTGGCCAGCGACGCCGGAATGGGCAAATGCTTTTCCTCATACTCGGCTCCGAAGAACGGCGTGGCCAGGTCGTAGTAGCCGCCATTCAGCATCACCTTCAGGCGCGGATTGGTCTTCATGGCGTTGGCCAGATCGCTCGCGACGTTCAGGTTCATGTCATTACCATTGTGCTTGACGTCCCAGTGGGCAGCGCCGCTCCACACGTTAATCTCCGGCAGATACGTCTGCCCCTCGCCGTACTTCAGGTCGCGGCGCATATAGTCATTGAGCAGGGAAACGTATGCCGAGGAGATGGCGGCGCTCTGCGGATCGTAATCCGCCGCCTTGCTCAACGGGTCGATGGACGGCCCCGTGAAGCGCGTGTCATACCGCCCCGTGGTCAAATCCTCGGCATCCTCAAAGTTTTTCTCGAATTCCCCGCCCGTCACGCGCAAATTCGCTTTGATCAGATAGGCCACAGGCAGCCCGGTGTAGTCATGGAGCTTCGCCGCTACGGCCTGCTTTTCCGCCTCCCCCAGGTCGGTTCCCTGGGCCAAAGCATGGGAGTAGGGGCCCAGCGCGTAGTCTTCCACCCCTTTCAGGAAGGGTTCCAGCGCCGGCGGCCGGGGTGAGAGCTTCTGGTGATTCCAGGCCGTGGCGGCGTAGGTGGGCAGGGCCAGCACGTAGGGTAGGTCCACACCGGGATTCTCCTCCGCACCGTCAATATCCACGCTGAAGTTGAAAATCTGCGAGAGCAGGATGACGCCGTTCAAATCGATTTGGTGGCTCCCCGCCAGCAGGTTGGCCAGCACCGCGGAGCGCGTGGTTCCGTAGCTCTCGCCGAAAATAAACTTGGGCGAGTTCCAGCGGTTGTACTTGCTGATGAAGCGCGCAATGAAACGGGCGAAGGCGTTCGCATCCTGGTCCACGCCCCAGAACGCCTTCGGCGCGTCCTTGCCAATGAGCCGGCCAAAGCCCGTGCCCGGCGCGTCGACAAAGACCAGATCGCTCACATCCAGCAGCGTGTCGGGATTGTCCACCAGTTTGTAAGGCGCCGCGGGCATATGCTGGTCCGTATCCGTGACGACATATTTCGGCCCCACCGACCCCATGTGCAGCCACACGGTGGAACTGCCCGGCCCGCCGTTATAAAAGAACGTAATGGGCCGGTCCTCGGCCCTAGCGTCTTTCTGAGAGTAGGCGACGTAAAACATCCGGGCCACCGGAGGCACGTCGGCGGGTTCCTTGGGCGCGGAAAGCGCCAGTTGGCTTCCCGGCAGCGGCTTGCCGTCAAGCCCCAGTTGCGCATCCTGATCGTCGGTGGCGCCCACGGTGATCGTGCCGGCAACCGCGTGGTAAGTGATCTGCCTTCCGCCCACGCTGACCTGGCCCTCGGTGGTCACGTCGGCGGGCGGCGCTGGCTCCGCTGCTTTCTCCGTCGCGGCCGGTTTTGCCGCCGTCTTTACGTCATCGGCGCGGGAAGCCAGGGGCAAAATCAACAAACCCGCCAGCAAGCACACAGCTATTCGCAAGCGTGAGGTCATAAAAGAGTCTCCGGGAAAAGAGTTGCCTGAATTGATCAGTATAGGCTGACCGGCGCAGAGGAATCAAATGAGGCATGGAAAATCCTGACCTGGAACGTGTGAAGAAATGAGCGGCGTAGCGCAGGGCGGCGGAGCCGCGCAGGGCGGCGGAGCCGCAAGAAAATTGTAGCGCTGACCTTGAGGTCAGCACGTGCCGACCTCAGGGTCGGCGCTACAAAAGAGGCCGAACGGTCGCCGCGGCGACCCCTTCGAGGGAAATTACTATGCGGTACGCCATGGGGGATTGAACTCATATTGAAATGACGTATTGCGGTGACGGGTTTGAGGAATATACTGGGCACTATGTCTCGACTTCGGCGCTTAGTGGTATCGGACGGTTGGTTCTTTATCACTTACCCGGTGAAGGCGGTGTGGGCAAAGCGTTCGGAGGATTGGCCTGGGTCAAGCATCCATGATTACACCGGTAACCGCACCGATGCGCCCGAAACTCCCAGTGGTTTGTCGGTCGATCGCGTGCTGTTGCCCGCCGACCCGCGCACACGCATTGGAAGGCGTACCGCAGAGTAATTTTTCTCGGAGAAAAATAACTCTGCTACGTCGCCTATACAACCTACATCAGGGGAGAAACCCAGAATAGGTAGGAATCAAGCGATGGTGGTGAGGAAGCCGGCATTCTTGTTTTTGTTGTCCAGCATTTTGATCGGTATGCTCTTCGCGCCTGCCGTATCGAGCGCGAAAGGGTACAGTCGGGTGTTGGTTCTCGATACTCCCACTCACGACGTACGCTATGTCAGTGACCGGGTAGTTTACGTCGAAGGCCTTGTGGATGGCCGCTGGGTGGGGCGCTACTGGAGCGCTGGGGCTCGCATCAACGTTCCTTATGAATTGATTAACAACGATGACGCATTTGAGCTGATCATCGGCGGCCAGCCGCTCGCGAATGGATGGCGCTGGGTGGGAGCGCACGAAGAACCACCCACCGATCGCGGGGCCGAGCACTTTGTGGTGGAACTGGAAAGCACCCTGCGGCCGATTCGTCTCAAGATTCACACCGTGCTCGATGGCACGCCCGTTTTGGAGCGTTGGCTCGAGATCCAAAACACTTCGAATGACCCAACTTCGCTGACGGCGGTTTATCCCTGGACGGCACGGCTATGGAACGCACAGGATTATCGTGCCTCCATGCCCAACGGGACGGACCCGGTCTTCCGTCTCGGTTACTTCACGGAAGTCCGCCACGGTTGGGAAGGATGGTTCAAATGGTTTCCCTTGAAAGATGAATCGACGCATATTCGCTACGATGTGGGCAGCGGGGCGAATGATCCTTTCTTCATCGCCCAGAATGAGGCAGCGGGCGAGTACTTCATCGGTGATCTGGCCTATTCCGCCAACTGGGAGATGGATTTCAAATCGGATCAGGCATGGCCCGTCAGCGGTGGCATGCAAGGGGTGGAGAGGGATACGAGTCTGTGGTTCAAGATCGGGCCCTGGGCTTCCTCTCCCCTGCGTACCATCGCGGCCGGCGAGTCGGTCATGACTTTTCCTGTGCATTTAGGGCCCGTGCAAGGGGATTTGGACACGGCAGTGCAAGCCATGCACGAGCATGTTCGCACGTCGGTGGTCCCTTTGCGCAGCCTCGATCGTTCCTACCTTGTCCAGTACGCGGTGCCTGGAGACCAAGGTTACATCGCCAAGGTTGCGGGCGACCCGGCTGGGATGAACGAAGCCAACATGCTGAAGGAAGTCGATTTGGCTGCCGCGGCCGGGGCGGAGTTGTTCATCGTTGACGCCGGGTGGTGGGATATCTATGGCGAATGGACGCCCTCCCCCACCCGATTTCCGCATGGCCTCGATCCGGTGGCCGATTACGTTCACAAGAAAGGGATGTTGTTTGGCCTTTATGCTGAGGTGGAAGGGGCGCGCGGTGATTGGAGCAAGTGTTCCTGGTGTAAAGAGCACCCCGATTGGTTCCTGCCGAATTTCAATAACATTCTCGACCTGACCAAGCCGGAGGTCGTGGCGCATGTGGAAGGTCAACTCTCCCACATGATCGAGCGCTACAAACTGGACCTGTTCCGGGAAGATTACAACAAGCCCATCACCGGAGAACTGGGCCAAAACGTGCGCGATGGCCTTACCGAGAACGACTTTTGGCGGTACTACGAAGCCTGGTATGCCATGATCGACCGGATCCACAAAAAGTATCCGAACCTGATCCTCCAGCAGTGCGCTGCGGGCGGGATGCGGAATGACATGGGAATGGCCGCCCGCTGGCACGAGATGTATCTGACGGACGGGCTGAATATGCCCCACGTCCTCCGCAACTACAGCGGCCAGACCCTGAACCTGCCGCCGGAGAACTTTGTTATTGCCTTCGGAATTCCCGCCATTTCGGCCAACCAGGGACACCTGGATACTCACCTGCGTGTCGATTTCTCGCTGGGCACTCCGTTCCTGGTTCCTATCGCGCCGAGTGTTCAGGAAATGAATCCTGCCGTGTTACAGGAATATGCGCGATACGCGAAACTGTACAAGTCGTTTATCCGGCCCCTGTGGCCGACTTGCAAGATGTTCCACCACGCGCCGATCACGGCGTATGGAAACGTCAACTCCAGCCCCTGGTTTGCCGTGGAGTTTGCCGCGCCGAACCGAAGCAAAGGGTGGGCTACGATCGTCCGCATGGCAGGCGGGGACTCTGACTTCTACCTATTCCGGCCTCGCGGGCTCGATCCGGCCCGCAACTATCGGGTGACATTTGACAGCACCCGAACCACGGCAGTCGTCAGCGGCTTACACCTTATCCAGGAAGGGCTGCGGCTGCGGTTGGAGTCTACGTTTTCATCCGAACTGCTACTGTTCGAGGCCGAATAGGGTCGCGGGCTGGCGCAGAACACAGCCCCGCGATTTAGGTCTCTCGCTACTCTCCATGGTGATCCTGACGCGCAAAAAACGCAGAGTTTCACTCTGCGCCAGCCGGCCCGTGGTGAGCAGTTCAGGCTAGAAATTTTCGAGAATATCCGTGACCAACGTGCGGGCGAGGTCGTGGGAAAGGCGGTCGAGGGCGGGCCTATCTTCTTCAAACAGGGTAGAGGCGGTTTCACTCACCTGGTATTCTTCGCGAAATACGTAATTGCTGTTGGCGAATAGCAGCTTGTGGGAGTGGACGTCTTCGAGTTTCACGTCGGCAGTGACGGTGATCTGCAAGGACGTGGCGAGTCCCGTGTTGATGTCGAAGCTGATGGCGCGGGCGCGCACATCTTTAATGGTACCGCTCAGGACGGCGTCCGCGTCGGCAGGGTTGGTGACAATGCGATAATGGGTGCGCTCCAGGATCTCGCGCTTCACCGCCGCGGTCACCTGCTGCTCAATGCGGAAAGAGTTGGACGCATTCTTGAAGGCCGGCACGGCAATGGTTTTGACGTCCGGGGGGATGCGCGTCGCCTGGCCCGCCACCTTGTAGCCGCAGGCGGGGAAGAGCAGCAGGCAGAAGGCGGAAAGCAGAAGGCAGAAGGCAGCGGCGGTCGAAAATCGAAACTCGAAACTCGAAACTCGAGGCCCGGCGCCATCCGGGCGGGATTCAAATCTCGAGATTTTCTTACCGGCGCAAACCCGTGAGGCCTTCGGATTTCCAATCCCGAATTCCGAGTTTCGAGTTTCGACTCTTGATTTTCGTTCTTCTGTAGTTTCAGCCATCTGAGTAATTTGCGTAATCTGCGGATGAACCCCTCAGGCGCGGGCCTGTTCCCGCAGGCTTGCGGCAAGTTCCACGGCGTTCGCGGCTGCCAGGTGAAGGTTATCTGCCACCGCCCACATCCACAATCCGTTGGGATGCTCGGAGTCGATGGAAACGCTATCCACCAGAATATCGCTCGATCCCGTCACCTCGACAGGGGTGGGAGCGTCGAGGCTGGACTTCCGAATCTTGATGCGTTCACCGGCCAGCGCTGCGGTGGCGGCTTCCGTGCTCACCGGCTGCGCCGTTTCCACGTAGAGCGAGACCCCAACCGAATAGAAAACCGGGACCGTGAGCAGGCGCAGGGCGGGTTGGGGGACGCGTTCTTCCAGATAGTAGTGCAACTCGCGGTGCAGGCGGGTTTCGAGCCTTGCCATCTCACCCTTCGCGGCGCTTCCCAGGCGGGAAAGAAGATTGAAAGCGAGTTGCGCGCCAAAAATCTCATCGGGAATTTTCTGGAAGCTGAGGATGTTGACCGTTTGCCTCTGCAATTCTTCCACGCCGCGCGAGGTGAACTCGGAGGCGGAGCTGAAAACCTGGGCCACGGCGGATTTCAAGGGAAAGCGCGCCGCCAAGCGCAGCAGCAGGCTGCTGATTACGATCACCGCAGGGTGCGCGGAAACGTGGAGCCGCCCGGCTTCGGTATGCACTCCCGCGACCGGGTAACGGCGGTCGAGAAAGGGAATCCCCACCGGACTTTCGGCGTCGGCGGCCCCGCGAGCAGGATCGCCCGCCCCCAGTCCTTCCCCGACCATGTCAATCACCACGCAACGCGCAGAGCTCCCCTGCTGCCGCCAGGTGTTTAAGAAAGCCGGCAACTCCCGCAGGCGTGTGGCCAGGAAAGCGATGTCCAGCTCCCCATCGTTTATTTGATTTTCTTCCACGACCGCGGCGGAAGCATCGCTCAGGTCGATGATGGGAAGTTCGGGCTCGGCATCGTCGGCATCGAAAGTCAGCAAGCGTGAAACGGGGAACTTGCCCTGTTCCAAAATCGACAGCAACTCCTTGCCGAGCAAGGATGAAGCTCCCACCACCGCCACCCGGTACCCTTCCTTACCCGGCTTCATGCGGCGTGAACCTCTTCAGGCGCGGGCGGACTGGGGCGAATCTTGGAGGTAATCTTGAGAACGATTCCAGAAACCGTGTAGGTGAGGGCAATGGTCAGCAGGACGGGTTCCGAGAAGAACCAAACCCCCCCGATAATCAGGCCGATCAGGATGATGGCCAGGTAAGAACGGGGCTTGCGAAGGTCGAGCGTCTTGAAGCTGTAATAGCGCATGCGGCTGACCATGAGGAAACCCAGAATTCCGACGATCACCAGCCAGACCACGGAAAACTGCCAGGAAGTCAGCGGGGACTTGTAAAAGTGGACGACGGCGGCCACGAACCCGGCGCCGGCGGGAATGGGCATGCCCACGAAGAATCGCCGGTCGGAGGTGGGTTTGACCGTGTCGACGTTGAAGCGGGCAAGGCGCGCCGCCCCGCAGATCACGTAACCAAAGGTGAGAATCCAGGCCAAGTCGGGGATGTGCTGGATGTATGGATAGCCGGAAAGATCCCCCAGAGCCCGGATGCCCCAGACAAAGGCCAGGGCCGCCGGGGCCACGCCGAACGCGACAATATCGGCCAGAGAATCAAGCTCTCGTCCGAAGGGAGAGGCGGTATTGGTCATGCGGGCGATGCGGCCATCAAAGCCGTCGGCGACAATGGCCCAGCCCAGCGCCTTGGAGGCGTTATCAATCGCGGCGACGGCCATCGCCGTTAAATCTGCCGCCGCTTTCGAACCCGCCGCGGCGGCCGCCGCGGCGGCCAGAAACGCACTGGCGCGCTGGGTGGAGAGAATGGCGTAGTACCCGCACAGGAGTGTGCCCACGGTAAACAGGCTGGGGAGAATATAGATGCCGCGGCGGATGCCGTGGCGTTCAATCGGCTTGGGGGGTTGTGGTTCCAAGGATGCTGCTCCCTGCCCGGACGCGGTCTCCAACCTTGACGCACCACTCGACCGTGGGGGCCACCAGCACGTCTACACGCGAACCGAACTTGATCATTCCCACCCGCTCGCCGCGCGCGAGCGAATCGCCTAAACGCTTCCAGAATACGATACGCCGGGCCAACAAGCCAGCGATTTGCTTGACCACCACCACGCCCTGCGCGCCTTCGATGGTGAAGATATTCTGCTCATTCTCGACGGAAGCGAGCTCCTGCGAGGCAACCCGGAACGAGCCCTTTTTGTAATGGATGGCTTTGATCGTGCCGGCGATGGGCGTCCGGTTGACGTGAACGTCAAGCGGTGACATGAAGATGCTCAGCCGGCGAACCGGGCGTCCTTCAAATTCTTCATCGGCAAGCTGCACAATCAGGCCGTCGGCGGGCGAAATGAGGGCTCGCGAATCCCCGGGCACAGACCGCTCCGGGTCGCGAAAAAAGTTGAGAACCAGAATGGCGAGAATGGCGAAGAGGATGGCAAGAATGAGGAGAAAGAGGCTGCGCTCGCGCAGCCAGAAGCCCGTCAAACCGCCGGCGATGAGCACCAGCGGCAAACCGTACCAATAGCCGTCCTTTACCATGGACCTCTTTTATACACCGACCCTACGTCCCCCCGCCTAGCACGAGATTGATGGTACACCTTTGCTACACCACAACCTCGGCCGCTGGAGTGGCCACATCGTTTGACCCGAAAACTCGGCCCATGCCGTTACAGGACGGCCTAATGTACCAACTGCGCCTGCCGGACCATCATTTCCATCTGGTCCTTCACCCGCAGCTTCAGTTTCTTCAAGCGCAACTCTTCCGTCTGCTCATCTTCGGACAGATGGGACTTGGCGGAAAGGGTTTCAAGCTGAATCGCGTAACGGTGGTGCTCCTCCCGCAGACGTTGGTACTGCTCATTCCCGGCCATCATTTGCTCCCGGACGGCCTCGGTAGGAGTGCTCATGGGCAAGTCACCTCCAATATAAGATAAAAATGTTACACGCGAGTTAAGGCTAGCACAGGGTTGGGATGGGTTCAAGATGGAAAGAGGAGAATTACCCGAAGGGGGTGGAGGGGGTAGGCAGTCCCTACAGGTCCGCGATGCTGCCTACTTTGGAGCAGACAAACCACCCCCGAACATGGTCTAATAGTTGGGATCCCCCCCCCAAACAATGGGAACCCTGGGCAAAGACCTAAGGAGAACACTATACATGACCGTAAAGGGAAGACTCGCCGTCACGCTAATCGCTCTCACTTTCCTCGCCTGCTCCTCGGGGCAGCCCACCGCTGTGCTGAATGGAGAAGCCGCCAGTTCCGGAGGAATCCGCACCGAGGTCATCCACGACTCCACGCTGAACAACATGGCTGCATTTCAGGTCCCGGTGCCCGCCAAGTGGCACTTCCAGGGCGTGGTGGACCAGGGCGACGGTTGCGTCGGAATATCAACGCCGGTGTTCCGCGCCACCAGTCCCGACGGCTTGAGCTTCTCGGAACAAATGCCCATGCTCGGTTGGACCTGGGGTACAGGGATCGCCGCCAAGATACCACCCAAGAACGGCTGCCTCCCCTTGAAGACTCCGATGAGCGCGCGGGACTTCCTGAAGTACATGACAGCAATGCTGAACGTGGAGTATGTTGCCGACGACCCGCTCCCCGCAGCGATGCAAGCCAATGTTCAAAAGGGTTTGGACGACGCTGCGTTACACTACGCTGCGCAGTATGCCGCCATGCACCGGTCGCCGCCCAAACAGATCGCGCAACTGGCGAGGGCGATTGTTCGCTACAAGAATGGCACCTTCGAAATGAAGGGGCGGCTGGGGACCAAAGTGATTTGCTCGGAGCAAATTACCCCGGCGTTTAGATCCTTGGTGAGGGGCGCGCCGGACCAGCCGGGCTGGACTAGTGACGATTGCCGAGCCACCGTCGTCTACCTGGCCGGCCCGGAGAAGCAGTACGATGCCCTCATCAAGCTGTGGGACGCCCCGGAAATGGAGGGACGTGGCAGTGCTGAGTGGGAACAGGCAGTGGTTGACAGGAAGACCCGCATAGCGAACGAGCGAATGAATGCGCAGTGGACGGCCGATCGCCAGGCCGACGCCCGAATGAATGCGCAGGCGGCAGCCCAACGCCAGGCCAGCGCCCAGCAGTTTGCGCATGACCAGGGCGTGCGCCAGCAAATGCACGAGCAATTCCTGGCCACCATGCAGCGCGGCACCGACATGTCCATGGCGCGCGCGGCGCAGATTGCCAACACTAACCACACCATCGCCTCCGACTGGGTTGACTACTCGCTCGACCGGCAGACCGTCCTCGACCCCAACACCGGCCAGCTCAGCAAAGTGTCAAGCTCGTACGGCTACACCTGGGTCAATAGCTCCGGCCACACCAGCTTCCAGACGAATGACCCGAACGCCAACCCCAACGGCGCCCTCCAGGGTACCTGGACGCGCCAGCAGGTGGTGCACGGCGACGGTTCCCAATAGCGAACCCCCCGCAGATCGCCCCGAGGACCTGCGGGCACGCCTGCAAAATGGGATCTTTGGATAAGGACCGATGACGTACGTCGATCATGCCCGGAAGATGGAAGGCTCGCGGCGAAAATAATCGCCCGCACTTTCTCTGGTTACCCATGGGAGGGACGTATGGATGTAACGCAAGGTGAAGCCGCCACGCCAGTCGGCACGCGCCGGGAGGTCATCCGTGACCCCACGCTGAACAACATGGAGGCCTTTGAGTTCCCCGTGCCTAGGAGCCTGTCGGAGATAGATTTTGATTGTAATCAAGTTTTTTGTGTATCGCTTTGTTTAGTATTGACATGCGCGTGTATGTGTGTAATATGAGGTTATGAGCAAAAAGTTTCGGAACTGCGATCTAAACCAAGCCTATCTGCTGCCTCCCTCCCTGCAAGATTGGCTGCCGGAAGGCCATCTGGCGCGGTTTGTGGCGGAGGTGGTGGAGGCCTTAGACCTGGCGGCGATTTACGCGACTTACGAAGCAGGCGATGGGCGGGGGCTGGCGGCGTACCATCCACGGATGATGGTGCGGATGCTGATTTACGGCTACTGCCGGGGGGTGGCGAGTTCGCGGCGGATCGAGCGGGCGACGTACGAGGACGTGGCGTTCCGGTATTTGGCGGCCGACCAGCATCCGGACCACGACACGATCGCGACGTTCCGGCAGGAACATTTGGTGCCCTTGGCACAGTTGTTCGTGCAGGTGTTGCAGTTGTGCCAGCGGGCGGGACTGGTGAAATTGGGGCACGTGGCGCTGGACGGGACGAAGATCAAGGCCAACGCCTCGAAGCACAAGGCGATGAGCTACGAGCGGATGGAGAAGGCGGAGAAGGAACTCGCCGCGGAGGTGCAATCGCTGCTGGCCGAGGCAGCACGGGTAGACGCGGAGGAAGATGGAAAATATGGGAAGGGTAAGCGGGGCGACGAACTGCCGAAAGAACTGGCGCGGCGGGAGAGCCGGTTAGAGAAGATTCGGGAGGCGAAGGCGGCGCTGGAACAAGAGGCAAAAGAGGGGGCGGAAAAGAAGGAGGCGGAGGTGGCGGCGCAATTAAAGGAGCGGGAGAAGCAGGAACGTGAACGGGGACGGAAGTTCGGGGGACGACCGCCGCAGTCGCCGGACCCGGAAGCGACGAAGCCGGAGCCCCAAGCGCAACGGAATTTTACCGACCCGGAATCGCGGATCATGAAGGACGGAGCGACGAAAGAGTTTGTGCAAGCCTATAACGCCCAGGCGGCGGTGGACAGCCACGCGCAAGTGATCGTGGGGGCGGCGGTGACGCAGGAAGCCAACGACAAGAAGCAGTTGGTCCCGATGCTGAATCAAGTGCATGTGCAGATGGGGCGCCCGCCGCAGCGCGCGACGGCGGACAACGGGTATTTCAGTGAGTCCAACATTACCGATGCCCAGTTGCAGGAGATCGATCTGTTCGTAGCGCCGGACGGGCAGAAGCACGGCGAGAAACCGCCCGCCACGACCGGGCCTCCGCCCTCCGGGGCCAGCGTGGCGGAGCAGATGCGGCACAAGCTGCGGACGGCGGAAGGACAGGCGGTTTATAAACTGCGCAAGGCGGTGGTGGAACCGGTTTTTGGGCAGATCAAAGAGGCTCGAGGGTTTCGGAGATTTCTGCTGCGCGGGCTGGGGAAAGTGCAGGCAGAATGGCAGATGATCTGCGCCACCCATAATCTACTGAAACTCTTCCGCTCCGGGTGGATTCCCCAGAGCACTTGAAAGCGCTGGCCCAAACTGCAGAGATCGTCTTCCCGGCAGCCCGGACAGTGCCTATGGCCAACATACGACCCTCGCAACCGAGAGTCGGTAAAGGTAAGATTTTAGAGCCTTATCTCCGACGGGCTCCTAGTAACTGGCTCTTTCAGGGCGTGCTTATTCAGGGCAGCCAATGCGTCCCGACGCCTTTCGCCGTCTTCCGCGCCACCAGTCCCGATGGCCTGACCTTTGTGGAGCAATTGCCCGTTCTCGGCTGGGCCTGGGGTACGGGCTTTGCGGCCAACGTAGATCACAAAGACTGCCTCCCCTTGAAGGAAGCCATGGGCGCGCAGGACTTCCTGAAGTACCTGTCGGCAATCCTGAAGGTGGAGTACGTTGCCGACGATCCGGTCCCGGCGGAGATTCAGGCCAAGGTGCAGAAGGAAATGGAGAACGCCCAAGCAGTTTACGCGCCGAGCTATGCCGCCATGCACGTCCAACCGCCCCGGACAACCCGGCAAATGGCGCGGGCGATCGTTCAATACAAGAACGGCACGTTTATAATGAAAGGCCGGCTGGGGACCGTCGTCGATTGCACGGAGACCCACCACGCGGGAATCAAGTCCTTCGTAAGGTGGGTGCCGGACCAGCCGGACTGGACCTCGAACCAATGTACGGCCAGCGTCCGCTACATTGCCGCCCCGGAGAGTGAATTCGCTTCCGTCGTCCAGTTGTGGGACACCAAGGAAATGGCGGGACGAGCGATTCCCCAGTGGGCCCAGGCCTGGATCGCGAGGAATCAGCGCCAGTCAAACGCCTTTATGCAGCAGATGAACGCGCAGGCGGCGGCCCAACGCCAGGCCAGCGCCCAACAGTTTGCCCAAGCCCAGGCGGTGCGCCAGGCCGGCGCGCAAGAGTTCGCCCGCCACCAGGCGGTGCGCCAGCAGATGCATGAAGAGTTCCTCTCCACGATGCAGCGTGGAACCGACATGTCGATGCAACGGGCGGCACAGATTGCCAATGTCAACCACACTGGGGCGTCAGACTGGGTGGACTACGCGCTCGACCGGCAGACCGTCCTCGACCCCAACAGCGGGCAGGTCAGTAAGGTTTCAAGCTCCTACACTTATACCTGGGTCGATAGCACCGGCCAGGTGAGCTACCAGACGAATAACCCGAATGCCGACCCCAACGGCGCCCTCCAGGGTACCTGGACGCGCCAGCGGGTCGTGCATGGGGACGGTTCACAGTAGAGTGCAATAATCTGCGGAGCACCCACAGGCCACACACCGTTCAGGCGATTGCGATTTGCGCCTTGGGACAACGGGTGGCCAGTTCCTGTTGCAGGCGCGCGACATCGCTCTCGGCCCCGGGGGGGATGAGGACCTTTCGGTCGACCGTGATATACCCGCTGCTGAAATTCAAACCGTACGGATTCCTGCCCACAAACTTGGTAAAACGGAAGATAAGGCTGCGCGGTGGACTCTCATCGATTGACGCCGATGTGAGGTAAATACTCATGCTGAGCCAGGTGGTGAAGTCGCCGTCGCTGAATAATCCGTCACGACCGATGTAGACCTCCCTAGTTTCCTTGAGTAGAGCGGTACGGACCTTTTCGGGTACTCCCCGGTCATGCCGCACTTTCCACACGAAATATGCGCTGGCCGTTCCGCCGAGGCCAAGGGCTGAGAGCGTCCTTATTATCAGCGAGGAGCCCGGGTAGAAAATGAAGGTGACGACCGCGATGACGGCGAAAATGAGGACATCGGCAAAGACTTCGCGCTGGCGGCTGATTTTAGGAAGCTTCGCCTGGGTGCGTTCCTCCTGAGCATCGGCCCACTGCTTCCATTGCTCCGGCGGGTATTGCCAGTGGAACCAGGGGTCGCACATGAGGGCGGTGAGCGAAAGATCGAGGCTCCGCGCTTTGAAGTACAAGGGCAGCAAGCCAAACAAAGTCAGGGCGAGCGCGGCACCGCCCGTCACCCAGCCAATCAATCGCGCATCGCCGGGCATCATCGCCAGAATCCCGCAAATGGCCAGCAGCACGGCAAGGAACTTCAACGCAATGTAGACGTTGTGCCGGTGGATGTGGACGACCCTTGCCGAGGGGGGCAACGTCGTAGAGAGCTGCTCTTCTTTGGGGGTGGTTATCGCCGGGAGAATGACGATCATGAAGAACATGCCCAGGACGACGACGGCGATCAGCGTGATCAACACCACGGTGGGTGAGCCATAGGTGACGAGATAGACGACGGCGGCGAGCACACCGATGGCGACCGCGATGGCCTTCAGCATGAAGGCCGGGGATCGTGAGGAATAACGCGGATAACGCCGCCATGCCATCCATGCGCCCACACCTACAACGAGTGCCAAAAGAACCATGCTCATACGTGGGCCTCCTGACAATGCTTTGCTTTGAGCTGTTGCGTAGCGCCTTCAACTGAATTTCATGTGGTAAAGCATCCAGTACACCGCCACGCCGGTGATGGAAACGTAGATCCACAAAGGCAGTGTCCAGACGGCGATGCGGCGATGCAGGTCGAACCGCCGGCGCCACGCGCGGTAGAGCGTGGTCAGCACCAGGGGAACGATGACCACGGCCAGGATCGTGTGCGAGCCGAGCAAGGAAAGATAAAAAGTGCGAACGAGACCGTGTCCAGGGAAACGTGTCACACCGTGGAAATAATGGTAGGTCAGGTAGCAGGCAAGAAACAGGATCGACGTCGCGAAGGCGGCCAGCATGCAGGCCCGGTGCGCCGGAACGTTCTTCTGCCGGATAAAGTAAAAGCCACAGATCAGCAGCACGGCGCTGGAGGCGTTGAGGGTGGCGTCAATCAGCGGGAGAAAATGGAGCATGGGTAACCTGCGGGCTTTCTATTCAAGTTGCGGGTGCCCCTACCGAACGCGATCGAACATCAAGAGGGCAAAGACCAGTGGCAGGTAAAGAATTGACGCCATCAGCAATTGCCGGGCGAGGACGTTGGTGCGCCGGGCCGCCATGCGCGCGCCGTAATACAAAAAGCCCGCCCCCAGAATTCCCGCCCCGATGAGATAGACCATGCCGGCGTGACCGGTGAAGGCTGGAATCAAGCTGACCGGCAGGAGGGCCAGGGTGCAGGCAATAATCTGCCGGGCGGCGGCGCGTCCGTCGGGGTCGTGGCGCGGCAGCATCTGCAATCCCGCCCGGGCATAATCCTCCCGGTACATCCAGGCGATGGCCAGCAGGTGGGGAAACTGCCATAAGAAAAGGATGGCGTAAAGCACCCAGGCCTGCGGGCTCAAGCCATTGCGCACCGCTGCCCAGCCGATGAGCGGGGGCATGGCGCCCGGGAAGGCTCCCACCAGGGTGCAAAGCGGCGTCTGGCGCTTGAGGGGCGTGTAGAAAATCAGATAAGTGGCCAGCGTCGCGAGCGCCAGGAGGCTGGTGAGCGGGTTGGCTGCGATCCAAAGTTCCGCCCCCCCCGCGACTGCCAGCAGGATTCCGAACCACAAAGCTTCCCAGTGCCGCAGGCGTCCTGCCGGCAGGGGTCGACGGGCGGTGCGGCGCATGAAGGCGTCAGTGCGGCGCTCGAGGTATTGATTGAGCGTGCCGGTGCCGCTCGCCACCAGCAAGGTTCCCATCAGCGTGTGGAACAGCAGCCATCCCTGCACGGCGCCAGGGGCGGCGAGATAGAAGCCCACCAGGGTGCTGACCAACACCAGAAAATTGACCTCCGGCTTGGTCAGTGTCCAGTAGTCGGCCAGGTGGACCAGCCATGCCGGCTGTGCGCGCTGCCCGGCGGGGGTGGCATGGAGAGACGAGTTGGGCGTGTCTTCCATCATTTCGGTGTTTGATACTACTGCGTTTCGTAACGGCGGCTCCCCTGCCCGGGTGAACCGGCCGCTACTGGAAGTGGCGGGGTAAATCCGCCGGTAAATTAGGCACCGGACCGAAGCCGGCGCTGCATCATGTTGTTGCCTGATGAGGCGAGGAAGCGATCTTCATTTCCTGCTTGGGTGTTACCAGAAATCGCCGCGCCTGGTAGGTCAGGTACAAGCTTGTGACCAGAATCAGCGCGCCCACCGCGACATGGGCGGTGGTGATATCCACCACCGGAGGGAGCGGCTGGGGAGCGCTGCGCGCGGCCATTTTCATAAAGTACGAACCGATGCCGAGAAAGAGTTGCACCACCACGAGCCCCCCGAGGAGCAGCGTGGGTCGCAGCAATCCCGGCTGTTTCGAGAAGCGCATGAGCACAGTGGAGACCACGTGGCCCACCATGAGCGTCACCACGCACGCTCCCACCACGTGGGGGGTGATGATTCCATTCTTGGAATGACGGTAGACGGCGCCCAGAATGAGTTGCAGTAAGATGACCCCGGAGAGTATTGGAGTGTATTGCCGTAAATGGGGGCGGGCGGTGTCTTCCCCCTTGGGCTCGTCCCAACGCCACCCGGCGCTGGTAAAGAATGCGAGGCTAGCAGCTAGGCAGAAGAAAATCTGCCCGAGGGTCGCGTGGGCCGTGGAAATCGCCACGGGCAGGTAAAACAGCACGGTGATTCCGCCCAACAGGGCCTGCGCCAGCACCGCCATCACTGCCGCGAAGGCCACCCACTTGACCCAGCGGCGCGATTCCTGCCGCCAGATCCACAGCGCCAGAATTATGGTCAAAATGCCCACGGTTCCCGCGATCATGCGATGGCCGTGCTCAAATTTGACTCCTCCCACCATGCGGGGCATGCGGAAGGATCCAAAGGATGTAGGCCAGTCGGGAACGGAAAGGCCCGCGTCGTTGCTGGTTACCAGCGCGCCGGCCATAATCAGCAGAAAAGTGCAGACCGCGATGAAAGTTGCGTAACGATGCAGCCACGGATGGTAGGTGGTCATGATTCGAGCCCCAGAGTCTCCTTCGCCGGAACAAAATCCGCCGCGCCTGCCCCCCGCTCCCCCCCGTCCAGGACAATGCCGGATCGGCCACAGGGCAGCGCCGCGAAAATTGTTCCGATGTCTATAGATTACCACATTGGAACGGCTAAAGAATACCCCTCACAATCGAGCGGCTGAAGAATGCCCCTGAAGGCAGTGTCCTATTTTGACGATGTGATTTCCAAATAGGGGCGACCTACCCAATCCCCCAGAACAAGCTTTCAACACAGAGGCATGGAGGCCGCGGATTCACGCGGATGGCCACGGATCACCTGACCCGGAAATAATCCGTGATCATCTGTATCCATCTGTGGCTCACAGCTTTGACCACCGAGGCACAGCGCGGGAGAGCCGCAACCCAAGCTGTGCCATGGCCATCATGGCCATGCCCGAGCACGGGCAAGATGCCCGTGGCACAAAATCTCCGCGCCACGGGGTGTCGGGGCGGACGGATCGGCGGACAGGTGGACTCCCCTCCTGATTCAGGAGGGGCCGGCGCGTTCGCGCGGGGGGTGGTTGCAGGGCCCTCGCGGGCTGGCGCAGAGCAACGCTCTGCGACTCGGTTGGTCGATGCGCGTTGATGCCAAAGTCGCAGGGTTTCACCCTGCGCCAGCCAACCGTTGGTCCTCCACTAAGATTGGCGGACTTTCAGCCTGGGGTTCGTTATTGCGCCCCTTTGGGGCTCAAGAAACGGCATGGGGAAGGATCCCACCGCGTATCTGGCGGACCGCAAAGGAGATTCACTTCTTGACGTACCCAACGTTTGATGAGACAATAGTATTATTCATTTATAAATATACAGGGATTTCAAGCCGCAATATTTGTTCGCTCGTGAGCTGAACATTCGAGGAGCTGCTCCGCAGTGTCCTGTTTCGGGGATTGGCAAACCGCGCCAGGAAGCGGTCCCCTGAACCACCGGGAGGAGGACAACTTGATTAAATCATCACGTGACGCATCGATAACTTTTGCCGCGATGCTGCTGTGCGCGTGCGCGCTCACGGGACACTGGATCTGGGCCGTGGGGTTTGCGGCGATCTTGCTCCCGTGGTCCTTTTTCGGCAGCGTCGTCGAGGAGCATGTGCTGCCTTGGCTCAGGGATTGGAAAATCAAAACGCCTGACAAGTGGTTACGCGATGCCCCGGGAGAGGAAGCCCCAGTGCATTTTTCAAGGTAGCCGTAGCGCCACGCGACGGAGCCGCAACTAAGCGCGCCGCAAGTGGCCGGCGGGCGCAGACTGCGGCGGTTGGCAGTCTGCGATTCCGTAGGAACTTACTCGCCCACCTGGCGGCCAGTGCACCTCCCGCGCCAACTGCTTGAGGCACCGGTCATCACCAATCGGATCATCTCAAAATTCCAGTCCCTTCGGGATCGCAGACTTCACAAAACGGAAGTCGGCGCCAGCCCCGTGCCGGCCTCAAGGTCGGCGCTACGGTTTCCTTGCGGCTCGCCCGGCCCGCGAGGCGTCGTACTATTTGCGGCAGGGATTGTAGGGGCGCTTCGATAAGCGCCCGCCATCGCGCGCGATTGCCCATGAGGGCGATTCGCGAACCGCCCCTACGAAACATATTGGGCCGGCGCGTTCGCGCCGGGGGGTGGTTACAGAATTCGGGAGGGGCCGGCGGCTGCCCGCCGGGGGTAGTTGCTGTACCCTTTTTCCCAACCCCTAATCCCCAGCTACGCGCGGCGGGAGCACGCTGAGATTCCTGGCCCCACCCGCGCCGATGCCTGAGGGCGCCACGCAGGAAAAGCCGACCTTGCGTATTCTCCGCAATCCCGTGCGCAAATGGCGCTATACTCCGAAATCGCTATGAGGAAACTCGTACAGACGAAGTCGGCTGACCGAGCCACGACCTCGGCGTGCCGGCGCCGGCTGGCGCGGGTAGCGGCCGAGGCCGATGCGCAGATTGAAAGATTCCGCAGCTCACGGAGAAGTTCTGGAAAGACGCCGTCGGCAATCCCTTTCGCCGCCGAGCCCAACCGCAGCTCACGGTGCGCTTGGACGCGGACGAGCCGAAGAACGCCCATTAATAGCCGGGCGGAAGTAGTGGTGTGCCCGAATTCGAAGTTGGGGCGATGGGGATCGAAGCGGGGTTAAAACATTGGCCAGTAGCACGCTTAGCGTACCGACAAGCTCCGTTTTTTCTCGCTTGAAATCCCGTTGCCGGCTTGGCGTCGAGGCGCGGGTGCTCTTGATGTTGTCCGCGGCAACCGTGCTGATTCACTTGTTGTGCGCCAATCGCTACGGATACTTTCGCGATGAACTCTACGAAATCGCCTGTAGCAAACACCTGGCGTGGGGCTATGTTGACCAGCCGCCCTTTTCGGACGTCGTGCTCGCACTGGTCGGCCATTTGCTGGGGTACTCGCAATTGGCGCTGCGCCTGCTGCCGGCTTTATGTGGCGGAGTCATAACCTATACGGTGGGGGTTATTGCCCGGCAATTGGGAGGTGGGAGATTCGCGCAATCCCTGGCGGCGACGGCCTACATGGCGGGCGGCGTTTACCTGGCCCTTGACGACTATTACTCGCTGAACTGCTTCGACCATTTGTTCTGGGCGCTGGGTATCTACATTCTCGTGCGAATTCTCCAGGGCGCCGACACCCGTTTGTGGATCCTGTTCGGTCTGGTGGCAGGCCTGGGGCTGGAGAATAAATATTCCATGGGATTTCTCGGCGCTGGTCTGGTGGTCGGCTTGATGCTGACACCGGCGCGGCGGCACTTTCTCGACAAGTGGCTGTGGATAGGAGGGGCGCTCGCGATTTTGCTCTTCCTGCCGCATGTGATTTGGGAAGTGCAGCATCATTTCCCCACCCTCGAGTTCATCCGCAACGCGACGGAGCACAAAAACCTGCCGATGACACCCTGGGCCTTTGTGCTGCAATGCATTTTGATGGTGCAACCTCTCGCGCTGCCCATCTGGCTGGCCGGGCTCGCCTTCTTTTTCCTATCCACGCAGGGAAGGACGTATCGGGTGCTGGGCTGGATCTACTTTACGGTGCTGGCCATTTTTCTCATCAGTACCAACTCGAAACCGTACTATGTTGCTCCCGCCTTCCTGATGCTGTTGCCCGCCGGCGGGGTCGCCGTCGAGAAATTCCTCACTCGTTACCGGTGGGATTGGGCCAAGCCGGCTTGTCTGGGAGTGCTGGCCCTGGGGGGCGCGCTCACTGCGCCGCTGGTTTTACCGGTGTTGCCGGTGGAAACCCTGCTCAAGTATGAGGATCTTATCGGCCTCCATCCTGGGTCTAGTGATCGAGGCGATGATATGAAGATCACGCAGATTCTCGCCGACCGCCTGGGCTGGCCGGAAATGACGGCGGAAGTGGCCCAGATCTACAATCGGCTCTCCCCGGAAGAAAAGGCGGAGTGCGTCATCGACGCCAGCAATTACGGCGAAGCGGGAGCGATTGACCTGTTCGGCGAACGCTACGGTCTTCCCCACGCGATCAGTAACCATAATAACTACTGGATCTGGGGGCCCGGTAAAAAACCCGGCACCCTCTTGCTCGTGATTGGTGGGTCAAAGCAGGAATATCAAAAACTCTACGATGATGTCCAGGAAGCTGCGGTATTCGCTTATCCCTGCGCCTGGCGAGTCCGGAGTGCATATTTTCATTTGCCGCCACCCAAAACAGACCCTCCAGGAAGTCTGGCCGAAGTCTCACCGTTTCATTTGAGTTGAGAAAGAACGCGCTCCTCTGCTTGCGAATCGATTGGGAAAACCGTGCCAGGAACTGTGAAAAAATTGGTTTTACCGATTTCAGCACCACGCCGGCCCCGGCTCGCCCGGCCCGCGAGGCGTCGTACCGGTTGCGGTAGGGGCGCTTCGAGAAGCGCCCGCAGTCGCGCGATTGCCCTTGATGACGGTTCGCGAACCGCCCCTACGAAACAGATTGGGGAAACGGTCAGGGGGGAAAGGTACCAAGTAGGTGTGAAGAAATGGCCAGAAGATCAAAAGTATCTCGCGCAGAGACGCAGAACCGCGGAGGCGACAAACAAAATAAAGCAGTTATTTACTTCGAATCTCTGCGCCTCTGCGTCTCTGCGCGAGGTTGCTCATTTTTTCACACGTTCCAAGACCTTTTTCCGCCCTCAAGTTCTCAACCGCTTAGGTCCAGACACGTAAGGGCTACCCCTTTCGTAGAACCGGAGCAAACGCCGGGTTTCTCGCGAAATTCCGATCCTTACGCTCCTGCCTATTTTCCCCGCCGGCCTGACCGAGTCGCCCAGCCACAATGGGCCGGCGGCGCACAGGTCCACGCCGTCATGCTGGGGGCCAATACCCATGGCCTCGGCGAGTCTCCCCGGGCCTCGGGCCAGGTCGATCAAGGACGCTTGGGGGCGTCGAAGGCGCATGAGAGGGATTCCCTCGAGCGGCTCAAGAGCGCGCAACAGGACGCCCGCCCCCACCCCGCGAACTTCGCTCGAGACGTTTGCCAGGAAGTGTAGTCCATAGGCACGATAAACATACGCGTGCCCATGATCGAGAAACAGAGACTGGTTGCGCAGGGTGGGTCCTCGATAGGCATGCCCGGCGGCGTCGCCCACAACGTAAGCTTCGGTCTCTACGATCCGCCCGCTCACTCTGCCGGCCCCAGTATCATGCACCAGCGTCTTACCGATAAGGTATTTGGCGAGTTCAATGGTGCCAGCGGGTAAGCGCGGCCGGTGAAGGCGGCGAATATGACTTTCGTTTTTCTTCTGAGCCATCGTGTCTCGTTTCATCTCATCAGCAGGTTGTGGAAACCTCATCCTCGCACTGGAAGACCGCGACAGGAAGGTGTGAAAAAATCGTCCAGAATCTTTTTCACCGCAGAGACGCAGAGGCGCAGAGAAATGAAAATAAAGGTCCTTTTCTCTGCGTCTCCGCGGCTCTGCGGTACGCCTTACGACGCCTTGAACTTGAAATCGAGGGTCTTGGTTTCCTTCGCGCCGAGGGTTACCTTCTGTTCTTCGGTCCCGAAGGTGGCCGTCCAGGCTCCGATGGTGTAATTCCCCGGCGGCAGGCCTTTTAGTGTGAAGGCGCCGTCGGTTCCCGTCACCGTGAAGAACGGGTTGGAGGTGACGCCAATCCAGGCGCGCATCCAGGGGTGCTGGTTGCACTTTACCGGAATCATGATTTCGGGGTGCATGAACTTCTGCAAAATGACGGGGGCGCCGGGCGTTTGCGCCATGTTCCACTCCCGGTTGTTAACGGGCATGGGGTGGATGTTGTGAGTGGTCGGGTCGCTGGAAGCGATCTCCAGGATCTGGCCCGCCATCAGGCCCAGCACATGCGGCGCGTACATGCATCCGGCCTGCATCAGGACCGCGTGGTTGGATGGCGGCGCAAAGGTATAATTCTCTGCGCCCGCTTTCACATACACAAACACGTTGGGCAGCGTGCCGTTGGCGTTCACTGCCCCATCCTCGGCGAACACGGGGGCATGACGCTTCTCCATGCACACCGGGTCCTGGTCCATATTAATGCGCTGCGGCTGGGGCTTGACGCCCTCAAAGATGACTCGACCCGTAACCTCGCCCACGGTCGCCGGGTCGATGGGAGTCGACGGAGGAGATGACGTGGTTTCTTTGCCCGCGCCCGTGGTGGTTTGTTCTTCCTTCTTCCCACACCCAACGAGCACCATCACCATCAAAGCCATAAGAAGCCAAATCCATTTTGGGTTGTCCATGGGTAGAATCATTCCTCTTCTGATGAGCGGCGAAGTACCGCAGAGTAATTCTTCTCGGAGAAAAATGACTCTGCGCTACGCCGCTGGACCTACGCTACGCCGCTTGCCCCCTTGCATGAATCCGCAAATCACTAAATCCCCCAACGCCCCGATGGCTCGATGACCCAATCACTCGACCGGTACAAACGTGACGCAGGTGGGCGACGGGGCATTTTCCTTCTGACCGATGGGGGTAAGGTGGCCGGTCTTCGCGTCGACGCGAAACACCACCAGCGAGTCGGAACCCTGGTTGGCGGCAATCAGGTAGTGGCCCGTGGGGTCCATGTTGAAGCTGCGCGGCGTCTTGCCTTCGGTGGAATCGTATTCAAGGGGGGTCAGCGTCCCCTTAAGAGGGTCGATGGCAAACACCGCAATGCTGTCGTGGCCGCGATTGGAGGCATAAAGGAATTTTCCGAACGGGTGCATCTCAATTTCCGCCGAGGTGCTGGAACCCTTGTAACCACTGGGCAGGGTGGAAACGGTTTGGATCGGATGCAGCAAGCCATGCGCGGCGTCGTAGGAAAAAGCGGTGATGCTGGAACTCATTTCCTCAACCACATACCCAAACCGGCCGTGGGGATCAAAGGCGAAGTGGCGGGGACCGCTGCCGGCGGGAAGCTTGACGAAAGGCGGCTGGTTGGGCGTCAGTGTTCCCCGGCTCGAGTCGAAGCGATACACGTAAACCTGATCGGTCCCTAAGTCCGCCGAAACGGCGAAGCGATCGTCGGGAGATACATAGATGGAATGGGCGTGCGGCTCTTGCTGGCGCTGGGAGTCAACGCTATGCCCCGTGTGCGGCAGGACGGCCAGGGCGTTGCCCAGTCGTCCATTGGCGAGAATCGGAAACAGCGCGACGCTCCCCGCTCCATAATTGGCCACCAGCACGAACCTGCCGCTCTTGTCCACCACCAGGTGGGTGGGGCCGGCGCCGCCCGAGGCCACAATGTTCAGCAAGGTCAGCTTGCCCGTCTTGCGGTTGATGGAGAAGGCGCTGACGCTGCCCGTCTTTTTCCCCTGGTAGTCGCCAATTTCATTCACCGCGTAAAGGTACCGGTGCGTGAAATCGACGGCGAGGAAGCCGGGATTATCCGATTTTGCCGCCAAACCAAGCGGCGCCAGTCTTCCCGTCGTCACATTGAGTTTATAAACGTAAATCCCCTGGCTTTTCGGCCCGGTATTGGTGCCGATGTAAACCAGCTCGTCGATTTTGCTGAGATCTTTTACGAGGCCGCGCGTGTCCACCACCCAAAGGGCGGCGGCGATGAGAGCCGTAAACAGGATTGTGTAGCGGATTGGATTTTTCATGCCCCTATAAAAGCGCATTCCCGGGGCAAAGCGCAAGAGGAGTTTGACGGTTCATCCACCGCCGAGGCACGGAACCACCCAGGTCCGGAGATCAGGAGGATCATCGCCGGACATTGGACCAGTTAATAAAACGCCGGTAGCGGCGCGTTTCCACGCGACGGGTTACTGCGCCGGCGTGAACACGAGCTCAGCGCGGCGATTTTTCTCTCTTCCTTCCCGGGTGCTGTTGTCGGCGACCGGGTCGGTTTTGCCAAATCCCGCGACTTTGACGGGATAAGCGTCGGGCGCACCCAATTGCTTGGCCACGCGTTCAGCGCGGCGTTCCGACAGCCATTGGTTGTGCCAATCCTTGCCCATATTGCAGGTGTACCCCGAAATGCTGATCTGTCCCGGCTTGTTGCCTACCTTCTCCCAGAAGTCTTTCAGATTGGCCTGTTCGGCGGGCGAAAGGTAATACTTGTCAAACGCGAATTGAATGGTGTCTTTGATCGGTTCCGGTGGGGGTGGCGCCGGAGCCACCGGCGGGGGAGTTACGGTTGTCTGGACTGGCTTGACAGGCTGCGGGTTTCTGTGGGTCCAGAGATACCCGCCTCCGATGAGAATCGCCAGCAGAATGATGATCACAACGGCCCACACGACGCGCTTGGACGAAGGGTTCGGTTCAGGTGGGTGGAGAAACGTGCCGCTGCCACTTCCCATAAAGCCTCCTTGTTGTCAGGGTGCAAGCGTCCCAAAAGCCGGGGTAGAGCATAAAATAACGCGCCGCAGTTTGCAATAGCCGCGTTGGCCGAGGGTGGGGAATCAGTATACGGGTCCAGCGCCTTGCCCAGGGCGGCCCCGGGGATGACATCATCCTGTCGCCACCCTCGGAAAAAAAGGACCGCTTGGCGACCGCAGTGCAAGGCGCGGCGCCCGGCGCGTCTGAATGTAGGCTATTACAATAGTGATGCGGGGGCGATTCTCCCCGGCGACCCCATCGATTCCCTCTCGGGCTTTGCGGATGGTAGCCGCCGGGGAGTCTCTCCCATGTGGACAGAAGGTTGGCCGGTCGCCAGTGCTAGCCGAACTTTCGCAGCTGAGGGAGTAGACGAGCTGTAAGTGGTTTGTTTTTAGCGAAGGGTTCCCAAAGGTCGGCACTACATTTTCAGTGTCGGTTGCACCGTCTGTGCCGGGTCGTCCTGGGCCTTGATGCGAGGTGACGGTTGTGAAGGCAAGGAGAGATTGAGTTGGTGCAGCATCAGCGCTTGATCGGGTTCCGGCTGGGTGTAGCGTGGCATGATCAGCCAACGGTCGTCGGTGGTGGGCAGGCAGACATCCAGCATCTGGATCGTCGCCAGCTTTTCCAACACCGCCCGCGGGGTGAGGCCCGGGGCCAGGGCTTGCAGCCTTTGTCCCAGCGTTACCGAAAGAGCGTAGGCGAGGAAGGCCACCAGGATGTGGGCCTCCACGCGGTTTTCGAGTTGGTGATAAATCGGCCGCAAGCCCAACTCGCTCTTGAGGGTCTTGAACGCCGCTTCGATTTGGGTGAGTTGGAGGTAGAGTTCCCACAGCACGGCGGCATCCTCGCCCACCAGGTTCGACCGCAGCAGATAGTGCCCGTCGCGGAGTTCGGCCTTCTGCAGCTTGTCTTTGTCCAATTGAAACGTGAAGGTTTGGCGCGTGACGGCTTCGCCCTCCTGGGGCAGGTGAATGCGGACAAAGCCGAAGGCACGTCCCGCGTCCTTCTTGGCCGCACCGATCCGGAGCAGCAACCGATCGCGCGCCGGAGATTTCCGGCGTAGGTCGCGCAGTTTCCACAGCAACCGCACCAGCTTACGACGGCGGATGGCGTGCTCTTTGGCCCGCCGTCCTGCGCTCTTCGCCAACACGTATAATTCCCCTTCCTCGGCGAACAGCTTGACCTCGACCGACTCCCGCACTTTCTGCCACGGCAACTCCAGCCATTTTTTCTCGTACTGCTGAATCTTGCCCCGCGGCGTACCCACCAGGTAGAACACTTCCCGCTCCGGCGCGCGCATCTCCTGTAGCACTTCTTCGGTGGGAATTCCCCGGTCCATCAACCACACCCGCCGCGCCCGTCCATACTGTGCTTCGATCTTGGCGAGAAACCCGCGCAACGTGGTGCGATCCGACGTGTTGCCCTCCATCACTTCGTAGGCCAGCGGAAACCCTTCCGGCGTCACCACCAAGGCGATCACTACCTGCCGGCAGTCGGAGCGATGGTCGCGGCTGTAGCCATACTGGGCCTTGGGAATCTCCTCTCCTTCGCCCTCGAGGTAGGTGCTGGTGAGGTCATAGAGCAGCACGTCGAAGCGCGCCTGAAACAGCTCCTGCCAGCGCTGCCGCAGATGTTCAAACAGGGCGGCCTTATGCTTCAAAATCCGATCCAGGCAGCGATACAGCCGGTCCTTCTCCGCTACCGCGAAGCCCGTTCCCAGCAGATCCCCCATGGCGCTCTGGTCAAACCCTTGCCGGTGCAACCGAAACTCACTGCCCGGTGAGACCAACCGGCTCACCACCAGCAACTCCAGTACTTTGGCCCAGGGAACTTCCTCCCGGCCCTCCCCCAACCGCGCTTCCCAAAATGCGCCCAGTCCCAACTGCCGCCACAACTCGCATCCCAACCAGTAATTGCCAAACGCTCGCGGCCGTCGCAACTCCATCTCCGCCAGCTTCACCTGCACCCCATCCAGCGCGTCGGCGGGAAGTTCGCGGTCCTCTGGAAACAGGCTCAGCGTCGCCGCCCGCTGCTCGGCCTCATCAAAAACTTCCAGCGTCTGCCGCCACGCCGCTTGCTGGCTATCGTTGATCTCTCCCAAAAACAAGACCTGCCGCTGCACCACTCGCCCCGAGCGCACCCGGCGATTCTCCACCACGCTGAAATAGCGGTGGGTCTTGCCGTCCTTGCGCCGTTTTTTGCTGCGCAGAAACATCGTCAGCACGCATCGTCACAAATTCGCTACGCCCCTGTAAAGGGGGTAGGTCGGCACTACAAGGGCTTATCGAGAAGGCGGGGTTGACAAGGAAGAGGTTAGACCGACGTGCAGGTCAAATCTTACTCAAAATAGTTCTCAGCTGCGAAGGTTCGGCTAGCGAAGGGGCGCTTGGGCCTGCGCGTTGGCATCCACCTTGGTGGCGGTGCCAGCCTGGACTTTGGAGGCGGCGTTGGCATCCAGAGTCGTGCCGGTGTTGGCGTTGACTTTGGCGCCGGTGTTGGCGTCAAGTTTGGAGCCGGCGCTCGCATTCACGCTGGCGTGGGTGTTGGAATTCAACTGGGTATACTGGGGATTGTTCTTCTGCCCCTTCTGCTTCTTCACCTTCAAATGCGCAGAGGCTCCTGCCTTGGCGTTCGCTTTCACCTTGGTCTTGTTCTTGGCATTCAATTGGGCTTTGGTAGACGTCGTGGCCTTCGCCGAGCCCTTGAGCATGCCGTCCTGTTTGGCGCCCGCCTCAGCGCCCATGCGTTCGGTCGAGGACGTGGATTCATGCCCCATTCCGAGATCGCCTTGTTCTCTGCCTCCCGCGCCTGCGCCCGCCCCGACGCGGCCGAGTTGCGCCCAAGCCGGGATTGTCAATCCAATGGCAAGAATTAACGCCGATGACAGGGTGACAAGATTGGTTTTCATGTGAGTCAACACCTCCCTGAGATTTATGGTGCGAGGGGATGGGTGGCAAATGTTATGCCAAATTGTCCGAGGTGGCGTTTCGCGAAGCTAAGTTAAATAGATTGAGATGGTTAGAGCAAAGGCAAAGTTTAATCGGAGGCCGTTGAGGTAAGGTTTGAAGCGAGTAGTTTTTACACGCAATGAATGATGGATCGCCATGGACCCGCCGGGAAGATGTCTACATGATTATGATATAATAGCAGTTATATGACTACTCCGAGGGCGCTGAAGCATGCCCCCGGGACCACGTTCCACGTGAAACATGGAAATCCCCCGGTGCGGGGGCTTGATTCTCATCCGCGCCTCGCAGACTTCATAAGCGACTTGAAATTCTCCTGGTTGCCTGCTCTTGCACTTTAGGCGCAGTTTGCCGCCGGGGCCTTTCCGGCCAAGGCCCCTTGGATCTTCGTCTCATCCCCCGCTTCCCCAACCGTTGCATAAGTTCACCTGGGTCCGAATCCACTTGTTCCACGTGAAACATAATTGAAGGCAATGCACTGCCCCTTGGTTTCCTCGCCAGAATTTAGATATCCACCGCGAACCCGGCCACCAGTCCAGTTCCCGGCTTGCGCTCTCGAGCCAGACCCTTTACAATTCCCTTCGTGGTCGACGAAACGCGCCTCCGTCAGATCCTCGAACCCTTCGGCCTGGATCTCTCCTCCACCCAGGCGGACCAGGTCCTTGCCTATCTTCATCTGTTGTTGCGCTGGAATCAAAAAATCAACCTTACCGCCATCCGCGACCCGGACGAGTGCGTCACGCGCCATTTCGGCGAAAGTCTCTTCCTCGCCCGGCACATCCCACTCCGTGGCAGCCTTCTCGATATCGGGAGTGGTGCGGGATTCCCCGGCCTTGCCGTGAAAATTGCATTCCCGGAGATCGCTGTCACCCTGCTTGAGCCAGTGATGAAAAAAAGGGCATTCCTGAAGGAAGCCGCCCGTGTTTGTGGTTTTAGCGAGGTTGCGGTGCTCGGCGAGCGGCTGGAGGAGTTTACTTCCCGAAATGAGGGGTCAAAATTCGATTTTGCCACCATGCGGGCGGTTGGGAATTTGGATTTACTCGTCACCCTAGCGGCCCAGAACCTCAAGCCGGGGGGAAGTCTCCTCCTGTGGTTGACGCACGAGCAAGCCACGGCGCTCGCCCGCATCGAATCAGGGCTGATTTGGGGAGAGCCGCTGCCCATCCCCCTATCCCGCTCGGGGGAAATTTGGAGAGGAATTAAGCCTGCCTGAAAGGCCTACTCTTCGTCCTCATCATCGTCGGCTCTTTCCCGTAACGCATTGAAAGCACAGAAAGTCCCATCAGCAAGGTTCATCGATAAGCAGCCTTCGAACAATTGGTCGGCATCCTCGCGATCACTGTCCGCGAGCTGAAGGGCCGGATCGCGCGACTCCACGTAATGGAAGCTCGTTCCCGGCAGGTCCAACCGCAATCGGAAGATATTGGTTCTCCTGGAGATCCGCAACCACAAGGTTGAGACCTCCTTAACTGTCCCCGTAATGCTGAAGAAAAACGTGTCCGGGTCATCGGGTGGACCGTTGGAAACAAAAAGCACGATTACGGCCCGGTCCGCTTTCCACTTCTTGAGGAGCGCAATGGCTTCGTCGCGCGAAGAGATCATAGGTTTGGCCTTCTCCGACAGCGTTGGGGTCAAGCAGGCGCCAAATTCTGAGGGTGAGGTCAACTCTTGGCGGGATGGCGCGTCAACGCGGCCCTCGGCACGGCCTCAATTTAGACAATTCGTCCAGCGTCCAGATTCGAAGGGACCGGCGTGGCGGTGGTGCATCTGAGCGCCTGGTCAATCCCCTCGAATCTATACGAAGTCAACCCCAAAAACAAGACACCTCCGCAGCGGTCCCGAGAGCGTGATTCCATTCATTAATAGCCCACTACATTAGCCTCCACAGCGCTGAGAACGGAAATGGCGGGACGGCAGGGCCGAGCCGCTGTGCCGGCGGGCAGTGCCCGCCCCTGAGCCCGGTAGTGTCCTAATTTCTGAAAAAGCCCCAAAGGGGCGGACTAACAAAGCCCAGGCCAACGGCCTGGGTCAACGGAGGGCTTCCCGGCCTGAGCCCTGCAAGGGCGATCTAAGCAACCTCCCCTTCGGCCCTTCCCGTTGGGATGAACATGGCTTTTGAAACATGACGGTTAGCGCGCCCCTTCAGGGCTTAGGGCCTAACCGAATCGTCAAGACCCAGGCCGTTGGCCTGGGCTTCGTTATCTCGCCCCTTTGGGGCTCGGAATCAAAACCGCCATTTCGAAACCATTCCGTCAAACTAGGACACTGCCCTGAGCCCTCTTCGCTTGACGCGCATCAAATGTTCGCGGCATGCTAAGAAGCGAATATGGGCAAAGCCGGCCTCACGCGGCAGGGGCTGCGGCATGCGGAGCGCATCCACGAAGGAGGATCATGAGCGTGGCAACTGAAAAAGCGACTTTCGGGGCGGGTTGTTTCTGGGGAGTGGAAGCGGCATTTCGCCAAGTGCCCGGCGTCACCGCCACCGCGGTGGGCTATATGGGCGGGGATTTGAAGAACCCCACCTATCGTGACGTTTGCACGGACCAGACCGGGCACGCGGAGGTGGTGGAAGTCACATTCGACCCGGCGCAGGTTTCTTACGCGGATATTCTAAAAGTCTTCTGGGAAAATCACGACCCCACCCAGTTCAACCGGCAGGGTCCTGACTACGGCACCCAATATCGCACGGCCATCTTCTTTCACTCGCCGGAGCAGGAAGCCGCGGCTCGCGCCTCGAAGGAAGCGCTGGACAAGTCCGGAACCTATAAGCGAAAAATCGTCACGGAAATCACCCCGGCGACGGAATTCTGGCGGGCGGAGGACTACCACCAGCAATATCTGGAGAAGCGCGGCCTGGCCAGTTGCCACATCAAGTGAGGATTGCTCTATAATCCTACCGCGCAATGCGGTGGGAAAACGAGGAGGAGCAGATGTGCCCCTCCTCTCAATCGAAGAGAGCGAATCCTTTGCCTTCCAAACCTAACCTTACCCGCAGAGAATTTCTTCAGCACAACGTGACGGCACTTGCGGCGCTGGAGTTTGCCCGTGGCACGGCGCAGGCTGAAACTTCGCCAACCGCGCCAGCAAACCTTCCCATCCCCGACAAGACCGTGGTCCTGACCTTTGACGACGCCGCAAAATCCCACCGCACTTTTGTAGCTCCGCTGTTGAAGGAAATGGAATTCCGCGCCACCTTTTTCGTTTCCCACCGCTGGATGGATGACCGGGAAAATTTCATGACGTGGCAGGAAATCGCCGAGCTCCACCAGATGGGGTTTGAGATTGGCAACCACACGTGGACGCACGGCGATTTCTCCTCACCTCGCAGCGCCGCGCATTTGCACGGTGAGCTTTCACTGGTGGAACGCGAATTGGAAAAGGTGGGAGTGCCTCGGCCCTCAACCTTTGCCCACCCTGGGGACGGTTTTGGTCCCGAGGCGGTGGAGATTTTGAGGAGCCAGGGCATTCAACTGGCGCGCCGCGGCATGCAGCCGGAGGTGAAGTACGGCGCCATGGAGCCAGGTCCCGCCTTTGACCCTACCCGGCACCATCCTTTGCTCATTCCCACTGCGGGCGATGCCTATCCGGACTGGACCCTGGAATACTTTAAAGAGGTGGTCGGCAACGCCTGCGGCGGCAAGGCCGTGGTGCTGCAATTCCACGGCGTCCCCGACGTGGCGCACCCCTGGGTCTATACGCCGCCGGATAATTTCCGCCAGTACATGGCCTTCCTCAAGGAGAATGGGTTCCGCGTCCTGGCGTTCGGCGATCTGAGGCCCTATATCAATTTCGACCAACCTCCTGACGACCCCCTGTTGAAAGCGCGATACCCTTTGCCGAAGAATGCGTGCCCTGATCTTCCTACGGAAGTGGCAGCCACTCGCGCCGACCTGCGCTTATGGATGGAAAATATGCTGCGCTATCACCGGTATTCATGGGCCGAGGCGGCAATCGTATGCGGCATGAGCGAAGGGGAAGTTCGAGAGAAGGCAAAGGAGTTCGGCCTCGATTCCCCCGCCCCACCGGCATCTCCAGGAAAATTGGTTCGCGTGTTGCCCTACCCGGGGGGCCGCCCGCCCCGCGTCGGGTTCAACGAGCGCGCCATCGATCCCATGCGCGGCACCAAGGCGAGCATCTTTCTGCCCTGGGACCCCGCCAGTTACGTGGTAGTGGACCTGCCCGAAGCGATCTTTTCGAATCTTGGTCTCATGTTCCTGGCGCACACTGATATTCCCACCGTGTGGAACGACAAGAACCTGATTTTGGAAAACATCGACTGGGAGCGGAGTCCAGACGGCAGCTTGAGTTCGCAGCGGACGCTTCCGAATTCTGTCACCTTCGGAGCGAACATTCGGCCGGGGGAAAATCGCGTGGATATGGAGCTGTGGCTGCGCAACTTCAGTGGCGCGGATTTGACCAGCATGGACGCCACGGCGGGCCTGGCCACACAGATTTGCGTCATGCTGAAGAGCGCGCCGGATTTCGCTGCCCTGACCAATGACAACAAGATTCTTCGCTATCCCGTGGCCGCCGTTCGCTCGGCCGCAGGCGATCGCTGGATTTTAACCGCGTGGCAGAATCCCGGCCGTTCGTGGGGGAACACGCTTGTTCCCTGCATGCACGCGGACCCCAGACTGCCGGACTGCCCATTCCGCCAAACCGTTCGCATCAAGGGCCGCCTCTGGTTTTATGAGGGGACCGACATCGAGCGGGAGATTGCGACCAACGTGATTTAGGGCCGGCTTTATGCCGGCAGAATTGTAACGGCGGCTTTATCTCGCCACATGGCGGAGTAAACCCCGCCGCTACTTCATACTGATCCACGCCCCGCAACGATTGATATTGTTTTTTTCCCCACGCCAATATAATGTCTCGGGCGGTAAGAAATCGTTCTCATACAGGGAGAGAAGATCATGGAAGCATTAGATCCTGCGGTCCTCGACCGCTTGCGGAAGTACAACACCCCCACGATATCAAATGCCATCGAAGTTTTCGATGTGCGCCCTCGCAACGAGGGATTCATGCGCCCGGAGATCCGCTGCATCTTTCCCAACATGGGCGTCATGGTGGGCTATGCGGTGACCGTCAAGATTCAATCCGTGTCGCCCGGCGCGAAGGGAGCCGCCCTTCATCCCAGTGAGCATTGGAAGGACGTTATGAAGGTTCCCGCGCCGCGCGTGATCGTGGTGGAAGACCTTGACGAACCTTCCGGACTGGGTTCGCTTTGGGGCGAAGTCAACGCCAACATGCACAAGGCCATGGGCTGCGTCGGCTGCGTCACCAATGGTTCGGTGCGCGATCTTGACGAAGTCGAGCCCCTGGGGTTCCACTTCTTCGCCAGCCACATTGCGGTTTCACATGCTTACGTGCACATCGTGGAAGTGGGAACTCCCGTGCGCATTGGCGGGCTTACCGTGCGTCCCGGCGACCTATTGCAGGGGGACAAGCACGGCGTCATCAATATCCCGCTCGACCTGGCGGCGCGGATTCCCGAGGGCGTCAAGATCGTGGATACGATGGAGCGCCAGATCATCAACTATTCCCAGTCACCGGAATTTACGGTTGAGGGGCTCACCGAACTCTTTAACCGCTTGCACGCGTAAGAGGCTTGCGGGCGCAGCGTGCCCGCCATGGCGCGCCGCCTTGGCGCGCAACCTGGTTGCACGGAGAAACTCTTCATCAGAAGGGAGAAAAGACAATGCGTAAAGCGCTTGGTTTGGTGGCAAGCGGTTTGGGGCTTGCCCTGCTTTTGACCATTGTAATGACCAGTCAACCATATGCGGTGCCGCAGGATGCCCTGCAAAAATGGGGGCCCAACGATCGTCACCGCCCGGAGCCGCCCATCATCACCCCGGGCACATCCAGCACCCAGGAGCATCCGGGGGCTCCACCCTCGGACGCCATCGTGCTTTTCAATGGCCATGATTTGTCGAATTGGGTCAGCGTCAAAGAAGGAGGCCCCGCCAAGTGGACGGTGGGCAAGGGTTATTTTGCCACCGTGCCCGGCACCGGGTACATCCGCACCAAGGATGCCTACGGCGATTGCCAATTGCACGTGGAATGGTCCGCTCCTAACCCGCCCATTGGCACCGACCAGGACCGCGGCAACAGTGGAGTCTTTCTGCACGGGCTCTACGAGATTCAGGTTCTCGATTCCTACAATAATGTGACTTACGCCGACGGCGAAGCCGCCGCCGTGTACGGCCAGTATCCACCCCTGGTCAATGCCGCGCGTCCGCCGGGCGATTGGCAGACCTACGACATTATATTTCACGGTCCACGCTTCGATGCTGACGGCAAGTTGCTGCGCAAAGCCACGGTCACCGTGTTCTTTAACGGCGTCCTGGTGCAGGATCACGTGGAATTGACAGGGCCCACGGAGCACCATCAGCGTCCGCCCTATAAGCCGACGCCCGAAAAGCTTCCCCTCTCCTTGCAGGATCACAATCACCCCGTGCGTTATCGCAATCTCTGGATCCGCGAGCTCAAAGAAGGGGAGTAACAAAAGGTTTAAGGCTAAAGGGTAAGGGATGAGGTGTGAAGGATATGTGTAAAGGTTAGAGGGTAAAGGCTAAAGGGTAAGGGATAGAGGCAAGACGCCCAAATTACGGTGTTGCATCCTTTAGCCCTTACGCCTTTAGCCCCTCACCTTTATCTTTTACCCTTTAAACTTTAGATTTCACCCTTTACCGCCATGCTTGTGAATCAGCCGCCGAGTGGGCAAGGATACTCCTTATGGTTAATGCCGGGAGGCGACGTGTGCGACCGCCTCGCGCGGATCCTTAACTGCTTGAGTGCCCGGTTTGACGCGCCGGTATTTCCCCCGCACGTCACTCTACTGGGGGGCTGCACTGGCGAGGTCCGCGAGGTGATTCGCCGGTCGGAGCGCCTTGCCCATTCTCTGCGTCCCTTTACGGTCCGCCTGGACGCGATCGATTTCCGCGACGAATACTTTCGCTGCCTGTTCGTTCACGCTGCCTTGACAGAGCCGCTCGGTAAAGCTCACCAGGCCGCCTGGCGGGAATTTGGCCGTCGGCGCGAACCGGTTTTCATGCCACACCTGAGCTTGCTGTACGGAATATTTCCCCAAACGATCAAGGAGCAATTGATCGGCGAACTGGGGCCCCGGCTCGATCTCTCCTTCCAGGTGCGCAGCCTGCATCTCTACCGGACGCAGGGGGAGGTGAGCCTTTGGCGGCGCATGGCGAGGTTCGATCTGGCGTAACGGTGCGGAAATGGCACGCAGGGAACGTGGGGTGATGGCCCGGCGGCAAAAGCAAGCCAAAATGCAAAGTGCAAAACGCAAAATTCAAAGCGCGGTTCTGATACGCTGAAGTAACGAATGGGGGTAAATCATGCTGGTCGTTCATGTGCACATCAAAGTTAAGCCCGATTGCATCGAGGCCTTCAAAGAAGTGACGATAGAGAACGCCCGCGCGAGCCTGAAGGAGCCGGGCATTGCGCGCTTTGATCTGGTGCAGCAAAGCGACGACGCCACGAGGTTCGTCTTGGTGGAAGCCTACCGCAGCGTGGAGTCCACGGCGGCGCACAAGGCCACCGCGCATTACGCCGCGTGGCGCGACCGCATGGAATCCCTGATGGCGGAGCCCCGCTACAGCGTGAAATACTCCAGTGTGTTCCCGGGCGAGGAAGGTTGGTGAATCCAATAGGTATCAGGTGTCAGGTGCCAGGGCAGCGATGATTGCTGGATGTACTCTGGGACGTGGTCTCTGACACCTGGCTCCTGACACCTGATACCTGGCACCTGGTACTTGACACCTATGCTCTTCGAATTCGCCACAGCAACCCGCATCATTTTTGGTGAAGGCACGGCAAAGCAGGTAGCGCCGGCGGCCAGGCAATGGGGAAGCCGCGTGCTGCTGGTCACCGGCCGCACTCCGGAGCGCTCAAAGCAACTGCGCGCCGACCTGGAAGCCGCCGGCGTGCCATGTTCCACGTTCGCTGTCGCGGGCGAGCCCACGGTGGATTTAATTGCCCAAGGCTTGTTCCAGGCGCGCGCCGACGAGTGCGGCGTGGTTATCGCCATGGGCGGTGGCAGCGTCATCGATGCGGGCAAAGCCCTTGCCGCGCTCCTTACCAATCCCGGCGAGGTGATGGATTACCTGGAGGTGGTGGGCAGAGGGAATGCCCTGCAAAATCCTGCCGCGCCGTTCATTGCCGTGCCTACCACGGCGGGGACGGGGACCGAAGTGACGCGCAACGCGGTTTTGGGGGTGCCCGGGCAGCAGGTCAAAGTCAGTCTGCGCAGCCCCCACCTTCTGCCCCGCCTGGCGGTGGTGGACCCGTTACTGACTCACGGCCTGCCACCGGCGATCACCGCCCACACCGGGCTCGACGCGCTGACGCAGTTGATTGAGGCCTATGTTTCCATCCGCGCAAACCCCGTCACCGACGGCTTCTGCGTGCAGGGAATACCCCTCGCGGCCCGTTCCTTGCGGCGGGCGTTTCACCATGGGGATGACGGGCTGGCGCGGCGTGATATGTCGCTGGCGGCGCTGTTCAGCGGAATGGCGCTCGCCAACGCCGGCCTGGGAGTCATCCACGGATTCGCCGCCCCGCTGGGCGGGAGGTTTGACGCGCCCCATGGAGCCCTTTGCGCGGCTATCCTGCCCTATGGAATGGAGATCAACCTGCGCGCCCTCCGCACCCGCGCGCCCCAAAGCGAGGCGGTTGGTCGTTTCCAGGAGGTGGCGCGCCTGCTGACGGGTCGCATGGACGCCGCCGCCGAGGACGGAATTCGCTGGACGCGGGAGATTTGCCGGGAGCTGGCAATTCCGCCCCTCAAAACCTATGGGATCTCGGAACAGCACGTTCCGGAACTGATCGCGGAAGCCGCCCGAGCCAACAGCACCAAAGGCAATCCCCTGATGCTCACGGCGGAGGAATTGGGCGAGATTCTCACCCGGGCAGTCGCCGGTGAATCGCCATAACTGAACTTCCTCCCGAAGCGCAACAAAACGGTTGCATTTTCCACATGGCGGCGCTAATATGCAACCTGGAGGTTGCCTGACAATGGATATGCGAATAGAGAAGCGTATTCAACTGAAGGCGCCGGTGGCGCGGGTCTGGCGGGCGCTGACCGATTATCGCGAGTTCGGCGAGTGGTTTCGCGTGAAGCTGGAGGGCCCCTTCGTGCCCGGCGAGGTTTCGCGCGGCCACATCACTTATCCCGGTTACGAGCACGTGAAATGGGAGGCTGTGGTGCAGAAGATGGAGCCCGAACGGCTCTTTTCCTTCACTTGGCACCCCTATTCCGTCGATCCCCAAATCGATTATTCCCAGGAGACGCCGACGCTGGTGGAATTCCGGTTGGAGCAGACGGCCACGGGCACGCTGCTGCTGCTCACCGAGTCGGGATTCGAAAACGTCCCCAGCGAGCGCCGCCTGGAAGCCTTCCGCATGAATGACGGCGGCTGGACAGAACAGATGAAGAATATTGAGGGCCATGTCGCGCCACGGTCGTAAGCGCCTGACCGCCCGGCGGCACGCCCACGCCTCCGTTTTCGCCGCCCTGGGTGACGCAACGCGCCTCGCCCTGGTGGCGAAACTTTGCCGCGGCGAGGCTCGCTCCATTTCGCAGTTAACGGAGGGTTCCAAGCTTACCCGGCAGGCGATCACCAAGCATCTTCGCGTGCTGGAGAAGGCGGCCATTGTGCACAGCGTCCGCGCGGGCCGCGAGAGCCTGTTTGCGCTCGATCCCGAGCCGATTGAAGAAATCAAGACCTACCTCGGCCTCGTCTCCGCGCAGTGGGATAAGGCGCTGTCAAGGCTCAAGTCGTTTGTAGAAGGTTGAGCGAGTGCACCTCCGCCGTCCGCCTTTTGACTGATGGGCCACGCAAGATGTTATAATGCGAGGTATGCGTGCGTTTGGACGGGGGGCGCTCTGGACAAAAGCCGGACCGTAGAGCATGGCAAGCTATAGAGTCACCGCATGGAAATTGAATGGGACTCTGCCAAGGCCGCGAACAACCTCCGGAAGCATGGCGTTTCATTTGAGGAAGCTTCGAGCGTTTTCTGCGACCCGTTGGCCGTGACGGGTGCCGACCCCGACCATTCGGAAGGCGAAGAAAGGTTGATTACGTTCGGAATGTCCCCGGCCGGCCAGCTTCTGGTCGTATCCCATACGGTACGAGCCGAAGCCATCCGGATGATCAGCGCTCGTAGGGCAACTCGGACGGAGAGGCGACTTTATGAAGAGGGTTAAGTCCAAAGCTGACGAACTTCGCCCGGAGTACAAGCGCTCCGACTTCAAGAAGCTCGAGCGTGGCAAATACTACGAGCGGATAAGGGCAAGCTCTAACGTTGTCGTGCTTGATCCGGAGGTTGCGGCGGTCTTTCCAAATTCAGCGGCTGTCAATAAAGCCCTGCATTCGTTGGTTGACCGGCGCTCAAAAGCCGGGCGCGACTGAGTAAAGGCAGTGCGGCAGAGCCGCGACCCTAGACTTAGCCCGCATCTTCCACCGAGAGTATCGCTGCCGGTTTCTTCGCGCGTGTTGTCGTAATCACCACCACGCTGATCAGAACCAGGACCGTTCCCAGAATGGTTCGCAGGCCCAGCGCTTCGCCGCCCAGGAAATATCCCACCATCACCGCCACCACCGGATTCACGTAGGCGTAGGTTCCGACTTTGGTGGGCGATTCATGATGAATCAGCCACAAATAGGCGGTAAAAGCGATGACCGAGCCGGCGACAATCAGGTAGAGCAAGGCGAGCCACGCTTCCCGGCTGACGGCGGCGGGATGGAAATTGCGAAACTCGCCCAGCGCCGCGGCGGTGAGGGTCAGGTACACTCCGCCGGCGAGCATCTGCGATCCGGCGCTCATGACCTTGGAGGGGGGAAGCGGAAGGCGGCGCGCCAGCACCGACCCTGCCGCCCAGCTCATTGAGGCAAAGATCAAGGCCAGGGCGGCCACCGTGTCCACGGGCACTCCTCCCAGTTTCAGCGAGTGGCTCATCAGGACGGCCACTCCGCCTACGCCGATCCCCAGCGCCAGGGCGAGGCGCAGGGTGAGCCTCTGGGTGTGCAGGAAAAGGATTTCCGCCAGCGCCATAAACACCGGGATGGTGGCCATCATCACCGCGGCGAGGCCCGAAGGCACACGCTGCTCCGCCCAGAACAGTATGCCGTAGTCGAATACAAAGAACAGGATCGCGATCAAGGAAGCTGACGCCCACTCGCGCCCGCTCGGTCGCCGCTCGCCCCGCGCCATCATCCAGCCAAAGAGAATAAGTCCCGCAACCAGAAACCGTATTGCCGCCATAAGGAACGGCGGCACTTCGCGCACCCCTACTCGAATGGCGAGATACGTGGATCCCCATACGAAGTAGATGATGGCGAAAGCCAGCAGCGTCTTCCACATGGCGCGATGGGTGGGGGATTCCATGGCAGATTCTACCAGTAATCTCTGCGCCTCTGTGCCTCCGCGCGAGAATATTTATTTTTTCGTAACTTCCGCGCCGTGGGAATGCAACAAATCTGCCAGGCGCTGGGCGCATGATTGAATTGACCTGTCCATACGATTCCTCCATCCTAAATATACGGGAATGGAGGGCGTGCAAATGGCAGTGACACTTACTTCGACCCGGCTGGATATCCACCTGGCGGACGAATCGCGCAAGGTTCTCGGCGTGAAATCCCGGACGGAGGCAGCGCATGTGGCGCTGCGGGAGGTCGTGGCGCTCAAGCGATTCAAGGACCTGATGAGGAAGCACGCGGGAAAGCTCGCGTTTGCGGGCCACGGTCGGTAACCTTGCCACCGGCCTTTCGCCGGGGGCGTCTCTACACACCCCTGCCCGCCTCAATGACCCTGTCCACAAGGCTCCCCGGAGCGCAGGCCTTGGCCAGGTCGGCGCCGTCGAGCACCGCCGGCAGGGCCCAAAGCATCATGCACATATAATAGTCAGTGCCGATGGTTCGTTCTCCGGTGTCTCCGCGCACCATATTGGGCAGGTCCCAGGGGTGCCGCTGCCGACAGACGAGATTTTCCCAATGGCGCCGGGCCAAATCCAGCCCGTAATCCTTTTGGCCGTTGAGAATATAGGTCATGGCCAGGACCAACACCTCCGGCGGAACCATGGTGTAAACCCCGTAGGCTGCCACTTTGGACGCCGGCACCAGAGGGGTTCCGTCGGGCCGGGCAAAATTGGCGGCGCCCACTTCCGGCGTAATGTGAATGTTGCAGCGCTTGATGGTTTCCAGCGTGGTTTTCACGCGATCGTCTCTGAAAACGCCCGGCAAGCCGTGGAATCGCGCCGTCCACTCGCCATCCAACTGGTAGGCCATCACCACGTCCGATTTCTTTCCCGTCTCTTTTTCATAAAAGTTCAGGTAGTAGCTTCCCGCCCACAGTTCTTCTTCCATGGCCCGCGTGCCGTCGTCGAGCCATGTCTGGCACTGTTGGGCGTAAGCTTCATCTCCCATGTGCCGGGCCATGCGCTGCATGATGCGCAACTGTGCCAGGTGCATGCCGCCCAGGTGGGTGCACATCCCGGCCCACTCGCCCAGCTCGAACCACTCCATCCCCACGTTGCCCTCGGGCATGCTGATCACGCCGCCCGGCCCCTGGCGCAGGTTCATGGTCAGGGTATTGCTCTTCTTCGCGGATTCGTAAAACTCGCGCAGCACCAGGTCGTCGCCCGTTCGCTGCCAGAGGCGGTCGAGCAAATCCACGTATGCGGTGGAATTGAGGGAAATCTGCCAATCGTAAGCGGGCGTGACGAAATCCGGCAAGGTTCCGAGCGTGCCCAGCAGGAAGGGCGCGGCGCCATCTTCGCGTTGGAAGTGCTTATAGAGTTTCAGATTGGATTTCGCCAGGTCCGGGAAGAAATAAACCAGGGGAAAGTTGCCCAACCAGTCGCAGGGAATATTCCCTACGTCCGGACTGCCGCGCGGGCTCTCTATCAGCGCAAAAGCCCCTTCCGGGTAAGCATAGTCGCCGAGCGGAGGCTTGGCCTGCGCCCAGCAGCTCACCTCGGGGATCAGGGCCAGGTTGTTCACCAAGCTGTCGCGCAGCCAGGCCGGCAGGCTCGAATGAGAATAGACGGCGCTCTGCCAGCTCAGCACGCGACCGAGGAGCGAGGCGTGTTCAACCGCCATGCGCCGGGCCACGTCCAGCGCGCTGTCGTAGCGCGCCGCGTACATGTGGGTGTAATAAAGCGTGTCGCCCAGCCAGGCGGGAGCCAGCCATCTTTGACTGGCATAGTGATGGCCGCCGTCCACCGCCACCTTGTAAGCTCCCTGCCAAACGGGCGCGTACCAGGCCAGCAGAAAACGAACCACCGAACTCTTGCCGGGGAGGAGCGAAAAATCCACTGCCGCCGAGCTGCTCGAATCCGTGTAGACGCGCGTGCCGCCCCACTCCCGCAGGCTGGGTTGGGGCAGTTCCGTCGCAATTTTCGACCAGGCCGCCGAGCTGCCATTCAGGCCCGAACCTACGCGCAGATTCTCCGCCCCCATCGCTCCCAGAAAATAATTTACGCCTCCCTGCGAAACCACAAACACGCCGCGAATATCCTCATTAACCTCCTGCCGCGTGAATTCCGTGCTCAAAGCCTCCTGCGCGTCCGGCCCGGGGAAGTTGAAGGCAATCGTACCTTTCTGCGCGGCTTGACTCGTGTTGCGCAAGTGGACCTCGAAAACCGCGGCGGGGATGTTGGAAGCGGGTGTGTCGCCGGGGATGAAGGGCGCCCAGGCTCGCAACCCCACGCTGACCGGGGCATCGGTTTCAAACTCCAGGTCGGCGACGGGATAGTGCCCCCAATAATGGATTTCCCGGGCGGGCTTGACCCCTTGAAGCGCCGGAGTCTTTACTGTCGTGGTGATTTTCGATTTTTTGAAATTAGGATCGCGGCAATAGCTGATCTCGCCCCCCGCGAGCATCTCCGGGGCCGCCAGCACCCAGGTTTCGCCGCCCACGGCGAGGCCCAGGAGAGGCTGAAGCGAAGGGGCCTTCCTTGCCATGCGCGACCCCTCCGCGGCCACCCCGTGGGGCCAGGGCGACCAGGGATTAAAGACGCTGCTGAAACCGTATACGCCCTTCACATCGAGATCCAGGCATCCCGTGCTGATCCCCCCCAGCGGCACTCCACAGCAGGGCGCGTTGGAGGGGCGAAAGATCACCCCCGCCACCGGCGCTTCAAATCCCGTGGCGCGAAATTCCTGCCACTGCAATGCGGCGAGGTCCGTGGGAAAAAGTCTTACGGTGGGACCCTCCCCCGATGCCTCTGTGGCCCCGCTCCCGACGGGATCTCCCGCCCGCAGAGTGGAGGTAACCGACCCGCCCAGTAAAGTCGCCTGTACGAATTCACGCCTGTTCATGGGTTCTCCTCGAAGTTATGCGTCCCACGGCCCTGCTTCATCCGAAACGTCCACCAAAGTATCCCCAATCGCCCCGCGCTTCCATAAGAATTTTGACGGATCATGTTGCCGTAGGGGCACGGCATGCCGTCCCCGGCGAGTCGTGGCAACCCGCGGCCAGCGTAAGGCAAGCCCTACATTCAATCGCGGGGAAGGGGCAGCCACGGAGTCGCGGCCGATTCTCCAGGTCGCGCTTGGGGTATAATGGCGTAAGCGGTGGGGCAAACAAAAAATTCCGGCTCAGACTGCGGACCGAACCGTACCCTGCATCAAATGAGGTACGCGATGGCGTCCGAGGGAGACGAGTTGACGGTGGGTTCAGATCCGCCATAAGCCGGCACTCGTTGGGAACGGATACATTTCGCTACCGCCCTGAGATGGGAGGCCAATGATGTCAAGGTTAACAAGGGTGTTCATCCTGTGCGTGGTTGCCGCGGCGCTCGCAGCACTGGTTGGCAAATTGATTCGGGCGCCGTCGTCCGCCGAGGCCGCGCCGCCGCAAATCCCGGCCGAGGTCCGCGCCGCGTGCGAGGGCGACGTGCAGAACCTGTGCTCCAATGTGCCGCCCGGCGGGGGACGAATCATCGCCTGCCTCCAGCAGCACCAGGATCAAGTCTCGGACGGCTGCAAGCAGGCCATCGCGACCGCCCTGCAACGATCGAGAGGAGGCACGGGTTCTGTCGCTGGTCCCGCGCCAGGGCCGGCCAAGCAGCCTGATACCGGCACTACGGTCAGCGCTCCGTCCGGTCCCACCGGGCAGCGGGAGAGCCACCCTACCACGACCACGGCCTCCGGTCCGGCCGAGCGCTACTTCCTGATGAAGCAGGTGAAGATCATCGACCAGGGGCTGGGTCAGGGAAGGCCGGCCTACGACCTGATGATCCCGACGACGTGGCAATTCAAAGGTTGGGTGAATATCAACGCAGCCGACGGGGGGTGTTTTGCCGATTGGTTCGCCGTCGTCGGAGACGCCAAAAGCGCCGACAACTCGGTTGAGCTCCAGATGCTTCCCCAGTTCACGTGGCAGTACATCGATGATCCCGCCGATCAGCGCCAGATGCAGATGCAGAACCAGCGGGATGCGCAATCGGGGATGAAGCCTTGCCCGGTGCAAGCGCCGGTTCCGGCGGCGGAGTTCCTCCGCAAGGACTTCATCGCGAAGTATGGCAAGGGGAGAACGGTGGTTTCCATTGACCCCTTTCCGGAACTTGACCAGATCGTCCGGTACCAGTTTGGACTGCCCCCCACCGCTGCGGGCGGCAGCGCGAATGGAGTTCGTACGGATGCCGCCCGCGCGCACCTTGTCTACAACAATGACCAAGGTCAGCCCTTCGAGGAATGGCTTACGGCCGCCGTTGTCGTGCGCGCGTTCCCGGCCGGCGGCGGGACAGCCTACGATTGGCACGCCGTCTATGTCATGGCTTTCCGGGCGCCCCGAGGCAAGCTCGAATCGAACGACCGGCTGTTCAAGCTGATCGTGAGCACCATTCACCCCGAGCTGGAATGGGAAAAGTGGAGCAATGGCGTCATTGCCTCGCTGTATCGCAAGAAGCAGGAGGAGTTGGCGAAGCAATCGGCGATTATCGCGCAGTTCCGGCTCCACGTCGCGCAGACCATCGACGGCGTCGTCGCCAACCGGGAGGCCGGCGCCAACCACGCTGTATATGGCGAGGGTCAGATTATCCGCGGCGTGCAAACCTTCCGCGATCCGTTGAACGGGCGCGAGGTATGAGCTCAGCAACCTGTACGACCACGCCTGGCTCAACGGGTCGGATCAATATGTCATGAGCGACGATCCGACCTTCAATCCCAACGGCAATCTCCGCGGCAACTGGACTGAGTTGCAAGTGGTTCGGTAACAACCTTGGCCGAGGCGCGGGCCTTGGGCTACAACGCTTCCGTGCCCTACGAGCTGCGCGCTTGCTGGCGAAGGCCCCTGCCCTTGGATGTCCGCGTGAGAAAAGCCTACAGTCAGAAATTCGCTGGCTTTGGCTACCTGCTTACGGCCATTTCTGCGCGCCGTGCAGGATGCGCACAATGTGTATGACGTCGCCGGTCAATTGGTAACCCACAATATAAGGGAGCGGGGAAAGCACAAGCTCGCGCGTTCCCTCCTTCCTTCCCACATGTCCTTGGTATGGGAACGCGCGTAATGCAGCGGGGGCGTTGTAAATTTCTTTCACCAGTTCGGCGGCGCGTGTCGGAGTGTTATCAAATAAATAATTGCAATATTTTCGAGGTCGGCAGCGGCTGCGTCTGCCCAGCGAAGCTCCATTTTCATTTGCACGCTTGCTTCGCAATCAGCAACTTTTCCAGGCGGGAACCTACTTGCTCATGGCTCAGCACTTCGCCGCGAGCAATTTGATCGAGGCCTTTCTCCACTTCGCCCATGAACCACTCGTCATAATTGACGAAACGCTCAATCGCCTCGCGGGCCAGCGATTCGGCGTTAAGTCCCCGCTCGGCAGCAAGGCGCTCGAGCTTCGATTGCACATCGGGACCAAGGGAGATATCCATGATTAGAGTCTAGGCCGTGACGAATACATTGTCAAATGCGGGGGCTGGCGGCTGGCGCAGAGTGAATCCCCGAGTTTTTCGCATAGCAGGGATGCTAATGGACAGGGGGGAGAGATTTGAAACGCCGAGCTGCGTTCGCTCCGCGCAAGCCCGGCAGCCATTCCCAGACTTGGCTAATGAGCCGGGTGAAATGTAAGGGTAAAAAGTTCTCCGCCACACTGGTAGTCGCCTTTCTCGGGCTGATGATACAAGTAAGTCTTCTTGGGGGCTTCCACGGTGATGGTGAGAGATACCTTTCGGCTGGCCTCGTCGATCTTGGCGCAAGGGCTGGCAACCACACTCTCCGTCCTCGAGTGCTGCCCCCAGGACGCGCTTAGAATCTCGTCGGTCGCGAATTTATTGACATAAGCAGGGTTGTAAGGAGCGCCGGGTTGGAGTTTCCATTTCGCCAGGAGGGATGCCGAGTGCTCCTTCGCCAGGCCTTCGAACTTGACCGAATCGAATATATAAAGGGCCCCCGACGAAATGGGAAGAATCACGCGCACGGGATACGTGCCGTCTTTTTCAGGCAGAGGTTGGATATCGGGTTCTCCCACAACCGGAAGCAGGTAGCCCCGCGGGGCGTAGAGGTCGCGCTTGACCCAAATTATGACCCAGGTGAGTCTTGCGGCGGAAAAGTCCTCTTTCCGGTAAAAAACTGACCATTCCCGGACCTCCTCGGGGGTGGGCGCGTTCTCTCCTTCGATCTGGAGGGACGTAACCGGCGTCGAAAGCCCTTCGATGTAAAAGACGTTCAAACCTCGCTCCGTCCACCACCGATCGTAGCGCACGGGGGCCTTGATACCATGCTCGGCGGCCACCTGATCGAGCACGCGAATGATGTCATTTACAAGGCCGCTGTATAGGGGGAGTGCGGGCATGAAAAGAGGAACTTCGTGCTTTACGCGCACCAGTAAATCTTTTTGCGTCGTCCAGACGAAGTTGTCGAACACCACAGGTGTGCCGCCCCACTTATCGTTCACGGAAATCGTCAGGGAGAGGTTTCGGCCCGCCACGTGGTATCGGCAGTGCCACGAATCAAAAATCTTCAATTGCTTAAACTCATAGCACGCCTCGAGAATATTTTGTTCAGTCGTTGGCTGGCCAAGTTTTAGATTCAGTCCGCTAACCAAATCGTCGGTGGTCAAACGGTTTGTGCCAACCAGGTGGACTGCGGAGAGAGTCAGCGAACCGCTTCCCAGAATAACCCCCGGGACGGCCAGCATGAATCCCAGGAGAATGAGGTGAAAAAGACATCCAAAACATGTCTTGGTCACGGGCATCAACCTCTATTCCGCGGATTAGACACCCGAATCTTCGCTTTTGCAAGAGCTGGCAAGGAAAGCGGGGCAGGAAAGTAGGGGCGGTTCGCGAACCGCCCCTACAAATTCTACGCGGGAATCGGTCAGATTTTTTCAGTTGGGCAAGGGAAGAACTGCGGACCTAAAGAGCAGGTCCGCGCTATTCCCCTTCACGCAAAAGCAACGCAAGTTCTTCCTGCGTCGGTCGGCTATGAACCGGATCGGGATGGGGAAATGGCTGGGACCACAGGCGCTTGCGCCAATCTCTCGCGAACCGCCGGGCCAGTTTCTCGTCCGCATATTTGAGGCGTGCAGAACGTGCCCTCTCATTGACGAGTTGTAAGTGCCCTATCTCGTGGAGAAAAATGTCATAAAGTATGAATCGACGAATGGCCAGCGGTGGCCATTTTTGGCCCCGTCTCGCACCGAACTCCTCAGGTATCTGACCCTTTACCAGCAACTGCGTCAGCGTCATGCGCGGCGGGAGCGCACAGAGGGCAATGTCCCGGCGTCCCCGGTTGACATAGCCGAAGATCTTCCCCCCGTGACTTTGATCGTTGAAATGCACTGCGCGGAGACGATTCCACAGATTCATAGGAAGGCGGCTCAGTACAATATGTATGTCTTCCTCGTTCACATAGTGGATTCGATCGGCGCCGGGTATCGCAGTCGAGAATTTAACGTGGGGAGGCATCTGTTTCTCAGCCGTAATTACGGAGGCGTACTCGATCGGCAATCGACAATCGGCAATCGAAAATTCTCAGTGTCCGCCGCCCCCGGTCAACTCGCGCACGATGTCTCCCACAAAACTCCTGGCGTCGCCGAAGAGCATGAGGGTTTTATCTTCATAATAGAGCGGGTTATCGATGCCGGCGAAGCCGGGGTTCAAACTACGTTTGATCACCATAACGGTGCGGGCCTTATCGACTTCCAAAATCGGCATGCCATAGATGGGGCTGCCCTGGTCGGTCTTGGCAGCGGGATTGGTGACGTCGTTCGCGCCGATAATCAGGACGACATCGGTCTGCGGGAAATCGGGGTTGATGGAGTCCATGTCGAGCAGGCGGTCGTAGGGAATATCGGCCTCCGCCAGCAACACGTTCATGTGGCCGGGCATGCGGCCGGCGACGGGGTGAATTCCAAATTTAACGTCAATTCCCTTCTTGGTGAGGGCATCGAACAACTCGCGGACCTTGTGCTGCGCCTGCGCCACGGCCATGCCGTAGCCGGGCACAATCGCCACCGCGTTGGCGGCAGCGAGGATGGCGGCGGCCTCCTCCGCCGTGGCGCTGCGCACGGTGCGCTCCTCCTTGGCGGCGTGGGTAGAAGCCTGCACCTGCCCAAAGGCTCCAAACATCACGTTGGTGAACGACCGGTTCATGGCCTTGCACATGATCACGGAAAGGATGAAGCCGGAGGAGCCATCCAGCGCTCCCGCCACCACCAGCACTTTATTGTTCAGCACAAAACCCAGCAGGGCGGCGGAAAGTCCCGCGTAGGAGTTTAAGAGCGAGATGACAGTGGGCATGTCCGCGCCCCCGATGGGGGTCACCAGCATCACGCCGAAAATCAGCGAAACGATCACCATCGCCGGGAAAAGCCGCGACGACCCGGGATGAAACATCAGCCAGAGGGCAATCAGCACGGCTGCCCCCAGCACCGTGAGGCTAACTAGATTCTGCCCGCGATAGGTAATGGGCCGCTGCGGCAGGAGTTCCTGCAACTTTCCGGCGGCAATCAGGCTTCCAGTAAAGGTGAGCGAACCAATAATGACTTCCATCGCGATCTCCACCATTTCAAATTTGGTGAGGTGGGGAACGCGCACGTAATACTCGGCAATACCAATCATCGCGGCGGCGAGCGCGCCAAAGGCGTGGCTGAGAGCGGTCCGCTGGGGCACGGCGGTCATGGGCACCAGGCCCAAGGGGACGCCCACAATCGCGCCCACCGCCAGGGCCACGATAATCCATTTGTATTCGATGATCTGGTAGTCGCAGAGCGTGGCAGTTACGGCCAGGACCGCGCCCATCTCGCCCGCCAGCACACCGCGCCGGGCGGAGGCCGGTGAACTCAGCCACTTGAGCGCCAGGACAAACAGCGCTACCGCCGCAATGTAGGCCACGTCAATGAGCTGCTGCTGGAGGAGGTGGTTCATGATTTCTTGCCCTTGCTGAGCTTGAACATGCGCAACATGCGGTCGGTGATCAGGAATCCGCCGATCATATTGCTGAACGCCGCGGCTACCGCCACCGCTCCCAGAACGGTGGAAAGCGTGCTGTCGTGCCGGCCGGCAATGAGGATCGCCGCCACCACCACAATCGCGTCCAGCGCGTTGGTGAGGGACATCAGCGGCGTGTGCAGGAGGGGGGAAACTCGGCGGATCACTTCGAATCCGATAAACCCGGCCAGCACAAAGACATACAGGCAGTTGATGAGATCAAAGGTCACAGATTCCTCCTAAACTTGGAGACAATTTGTCAGATTCCAGGGTTGGCCGCGCAGTGTTCACCATAAGGCTAAGCATAAGATAATAAAAGAACAGGTGTCTGAGTTAAAATTCGAGATGCGCTGGGTTTGTGCTCGCATGTTCGACTTATCCATCTTCGTTCCTGGACAGGTAGCCCCCCAAATTGAAAATTTCCCAAAAAATAAAATGCTCAACTTTTTGCCGGGAGCGCCGGCATGGAAAAAAATTCGCGTACCCGGGCGTTCACCACTTCACCCCCGCGGGTCAGCAAAGTCTCGCGGGTGATTTCGTCTTCAAGATTAAATTGCAACTTACCGTCTTTTCCCAGATGCAGCAGAAAGGCCGTGAGATTTTTAGCGTACATCTGGCTGGCATGGTAGGGCACGGTGCTCGCCACATTGATGTAACCGATGATGGTCACGCCGTGCTCGATCACGCGCTGGCCCGGCTTCGTCAATTCACAATTGCCACCGCGCTCCGCCGCAAGGTCCACAATCACGGAGCCCGGCGCCATGCGCTTCACCATTTCACTGGTAATAAGTACGGGTGGCTTCTTGCCGGGAACCACCGCGGCGGGAATGACCACGTCGCTTTCCGCCACCACGCGCCCCAGCAATTCCCGCTGCCGCGCGAAGAAGGATTCATCCTGCTGCCGCGCATACCCGCGCTTGTCTTCGGCGTCCTTGGCTTCGATGGGCAATTCAATGAAGCGCCCGCCGAGGCTTTGCACCTGCTCCTTGGCGGCAGGTCGCAGGTCGTAAGCGGATGCCACCGCGCCCAGTCGCCGCGCCGTGGAAATGGCCTGCAACCCCGCGACCCCCGCGCCAATAATGAAGACGCGCGCCGGCGTGATGGTGCCGGCGGCGGTGGTGAGCATCGGAAACATGCGCGGCAAGCGGTCCGCCGCCAGCAGCACGGCCTTATAGCCGCAAATAGTGGCCATGGAGGAGAGCGCGTCCATGCTCTGCGCGCGGGTGATGCGCGGCATCAACTCCACAGAGAAAGAGGCGACTCCGGTCGAGGCGAGTTGCTGTGCCGATTCGAGGGAGCCAAAGGGACGATGGAAGCCAATGATCGTCTGGTCTCGCCGATAATGAGCGAGATCGTCCCGGCCCGTGACATCATTCGAGCCGAAACTGAGAACCTGGACGATGACCTCAGCAGACTGAAAAACTTCACTCCGCGAGGCGGCGAGTTTGGCGCCCTTTTCAACATACTCGGCGTCGCGATAACTGGCGCTTGTTCCCGCGCCGGCTTCCACCAGAATCTGGAAACCGGCCTTGATCAGATTGGGCACAACCACAGGAACCATCGCCACGCGGCGCTCGCCAGGAAAGGACTCTTTGGGGACACCCACAATCATTTGAGGCACTCCTTATTGCTTGACCAGAGGTCGTGATTAATTAATTTGAAATTAAGCGGCAGCTTCGCACCGCGATCAAACGCCCCCCTATTGATTTTTAATCCAACAATGAATGGAGCGCAAGATGACTTTCGGTGTCAACCTGGAAATCAGTGCATTGCCTGATGCATGATGGAGAGCTTTAGAACGAACTCATCCTTGGGCGCCAGCTTGACGGCATTTGGAAGGAGGAGTAAACCTCGGCCAAAGCAGCTTTTCACGCGAAAGACGGTAACGCGATGGGAGCGTCCGTCTGAGGTCTCGATTTCCGCTACCTGGCCTGAGTGGGCCAAAAGAAATTCGCCCAATACGGAACCGTCCGGCTTGTCGCGCTGATGGAAGAGGACGGCAGATACCCCAAGGCGTTGGTCGGGAAAAGACTCCATAACCCTGCACGCCACGGCATTTAAGGGAGACTTCGAGGGTGCGACGTCGGTCTGCACTGAAGCGGCGCTCGACAACCCGGAATTCGATACAGCGACCAACAAGAGAGCCACCCCTATCAAGGCTTGTAGCAAGAGCTTATGCAGCATTCGGCCTCCGGTGATGTGACGAGATAGCGATTATAGTCTGGATATCCAGTCATCGCGGATGTCCCTGTATATGCGAAAATCGCGATAATGAAATTTTTTATGACCCCCAAAAATAATCCTTGCATTCTGAGAAATGTTCTTGTAATATTCCTGATTGCCAGTACGAAGGTGGACGAAGCAGTAAGGGCACGGTTGAGATACGGATGCGGCCGAGCTGGTTTTGAGGTTCCACATCGACTCGGTTGATCTTCCTCTGGAGGTCGATACGCGAAAGGCTTTTGGATAAGGGCTTGAGGCAAGTGGGTCCCCAGCAGTAAACCCTCCCGCCTGTTTCAATCCCCGAAGCTCAAGGCAAACGAACCCAGCGGCCGAAAAGGCGCGCAAGCTGCTTCTTGCGCTCTGAGGCGGCGCGTAGAGGATTTTGGCAAGGTTGCTGAGCTTGGTTTCAACCCGGTAGTTCGGGGGAATCAAGCCCAGCATCCTCACGACCCCGTCGAATGACGGGCGTAAGGTTGCAGGAAGAGGCTCAGGGAGACGCGAGTCGGCTCTGAGCGCTTGACGATCTTTGAAAATTGAATAGTGTGGCGTCTACTTAGTAGTCGTAGTCGTCAGTATTCAGTTCCAGATTCTCATTGCCAAGCGGGAATCGAGGGGCGGGATTTGGCGGCTACAAACTGTCCGGGTTGGATCCGGGCAGTGAAAGAGAAGTAAAGGCGAATCTGCCAAAAGGCAGTTAACAGCCGACAGTCGACAGCCAACAGTAGGGGCACTGATTACGCCTGTTACTGTAAACTGTCAGCCGTAAGCTGTGAGCTGTTTTGATGTTTTGAGCAGATATTATGGTCAAGCTACTAAGGGCGTACGGTGGATGCCTTGGCGCTAGACGGCGAAGAAGGACGCGGCTACCTGCGATAAGCCTCGGGGAGGGGGAAGTACCCTTTGATCCGGGGGTGTCCGAATGGGGAAACCCTGCCGGGAAAAACCCGGCAACGGCCCGCTGAATACATAGGCGGGTGCGAGCCAACCCAGGGAAGTGAACCATCTCAGTACCTGGAGGAAGAGAAAACAATAGTGATTCCGCTAGTAGCGGCGAGCGAACGCGGAAGAGCCCAAACCCAGTCTTCCACTGAAATTTCAGATTGCAAATTTGAGATCTCAGTGGAGGGCTGGGGGTTGTAGGGCGTGTGTCGGTGCAGAACCAGAGAGTTACCAAACCAGCGGCTAGTCGAATGGCCTGGAAAGGCCGGTCATAGAGTGTGATAACCACGTAGGCGAAAGCTGACTGGACTCTCACGCACGTTCCTGAGTACCGCGGGGCACGAGAAACCCTGCGGGAATCCACGGGGACCATCCCGTAAGGCTAAATACGTTCTAGCGACCGATAGTGAACCAGTACCGTGAGGGAAAGGTGAAAAGAACCCCGGCGAGGGGAGTGAAAAGTACCTGAAACCGTATGCCTACAAGCAGTCGAAGGGCAACGTCCCGAGCAATCGGGGCAAGCCTGACGGCGTGCCTATTGCATAATGAGCCGGCTAGTTATTGTCCGTCGCAAGGTTAAACGATGATCCCGCAAGGGGGAGTGAGCCGTAGCGAAAGCGAGTCTGAACAGGGCGTTCAGTGGCGGGCAATAGACGCGAAGCGGGATGATCTACCCTTGGTCAGGGTGAAAGCCGTGTAACAACGGCCGGAGGCCCGAACAGGTGTTGGTTGAAAACAGCTCTGATGAACTGAGGGTAGGAGTGAAAGGCCAATCAAATTCCGTGATAGCTCGTTCTCCTCGAAATAGCTTTAGGGCTAGCCTCGGATGATTGCTCGCGGTGGTAAAGTACTCGATGGACTAGGGTCCGTTAACGGATACCGAATCCAACGAAACTCTGAATGCCGCGAAGCACAGTCCGGGAGTCAGACAGCGGGGGCTAAGCTTCGTTGTCGAGAGGGAAATAGCCCAGACCGCCAGCTAAGGTCCCGAAGCAATGGCTAAGTGGGAAAGGAAGTGAAGTCGCTCAGACAGCCAGGAGGTTGGCTTAGAAGCAGCCATCCTTTAAAGAAAGCGTAACAGCTCACTGGTCGAGCGGCTTTGCGCCGATAATTTAACGGGGCTCAAGCCATTTACCGAAGCTGCGGATTTGCAAGTCCGCAAGGATTTGCATCTGGTAGAGGAGCGTTGAATACAGTTTGAAGCGGGACCGTGAGGGCTCGTGGACCGTATTCAAGTGACCCTGCCGGCATAAGTAGCGATAACGGAGGTGGGAACCCTCCGCGCCGAAAGTCTAAGGTTTCCTGAGAAAGGTTAATCCGCTCAGGGTAAGTCGGTCCCTAAGGCGAGGCCGAAAGGCGTAGCTGATGGACAGCCGGTTAATATTCCGGCACTGCGATTCGAACGTTACGACGAGGCGGGGACGCAGGAGGTTAGCGGAGTCGTCTGATGGATGACGATGTGCGCTTCGAGGAAGATCCGGCAGGCAAATCCACCGGGTCGGTTCAAAGCCAATTCTGAGGAGTGAGCCGACAGGCTTCGGCCTGGTAAAGTCCGTGATATCACGCTGCCAAGAAAATCCGCTAAGCAGTTCGGGTGGCAACCGTACCACAAACCGACACAGGTAGACGAGGTGAATATCCAAAGGCGCTTGAGAGAACACTCGTTAAGGAACTAGGCAAATTAACTCCGTAACTTCGGGAGAAGGAGTGCCCCGCTAGGGTTCATAGCCCGAGGGGGCCGCAGTGAACCGCGCTCCGCGACTGTTTAACAAAAACACAGGTCTCTGCTAAGTCGAATACGACGTATAGGGGCTGACGCCTGCCCGGTGCCGGAAGGTTAAAGGGAGAGGTCATGGGGAGCAATCCCCGGCAGCTTTGATCTGAAGCCCCGGTGAACGGCGGCCGTAACTATAACGGTCCTAAGGTAGCGAAATTCCTTGTCGGGCAAGTTCCGACCTGCACGAATGGCGTAACGATGGAGCGACTGTCGTGACGAGTGACTCAGCGAACTTGTAGTACCGGTGAAGATGCCGGTTTCCCGCACCTAGACGGAAAGACCCCGTGCACCTTTACTACACCCTAGCCTTGAACTATGGGTTTGTCTGCGCAGGATAGGTGGGAGGCTTTGAACCTTGCTTTTCGGGGCAGGGGGAGCCAACGGTGAGATACCACCCTGATGATTCTGTGGTTCTAACCTCGACCCGTGATCCGGGTCAGAGACATGGCTAGGCGGGTAGTTTGACTGGGGCGGTCGCCTCCTAAATTGTAACGGAGGCGCTCCATGGTTAGCTCAGGCTGTTTGGAAATCAGCCGTCGAGTGTAAGGGCATAAGCTAGCCTGACTGCGAGACCAACAAGTCAAGCAGAGACGAAAGTCGGACCTAGTGATCCGGTGGTTCTGTATGGAAGGGCCATCGCTCAACGGATAAAAGGTACGCCGGGGATAACAGGCTGATCGCTGCCAAGAGTTCACATCGACGCAGCGGTTTGGCACCTCGATGTCGGCTCATCGCATCCTGGAGCTGTAGAAGGTTCCAAGGGTTGGGCTGTTCGCCCATTAAAGCGGTACGTGAGCTGGGTTCAGAACGTCGCGAGACAGTTCGGTCCCTATCTGGTGTGGGCGTAGGAGATTTGAGGGGGGTTGTCCTTAGTACGAGAGGACCGGGATGAACAGACCTCTTGTGAACCAGTTGTCACGCCAGTGGCACGGCTGGGTAGCGAAGTCTGGAAGTGATAACCGCTGAAAGCATCTAAGCGGGAAGCACGCCCCAAGATTCGATCTCCCAAGGGCGCGCGTTCGCGTGCTACACGAACGCAATCCCTTTGAAGGGCCGTCGAAGACTACGACGTATATAGGCTGGATGTGTAAGCCCAGTGATGGGTTGAGCTGACCAGTCCTAATCGCCCGTTCGGCTTGACCATAAATCTGCTCAGTGCATCAATCATCATCTTCAGTTTTGCCTTTACTTTGGACGCCACACTATTCAGAAGACAGTTGTCAGTCTTCAGTTCTCAGTTATCAGTCGGGGCTTTCCAGCTCTTACTGATGACTGACAACTGATAACTGACGACTGTTTTCCTGATTTTCCGGCGATCATACCGGAGGGGTCACACCCGTTCCCATCCCGAACACGGAAGTTAAGCCCTCCAGGGCCCATGGTACTGCGCGGGCGACTGCGTGGGAGAGTCGGTCGTCGCCGGGATTAATTCATTGCCGATTGCTAATTGATGATTTGCGATTGGCAGTCGTGTTGTAGCGGCGGCCTATGACCGCCGATCGAGCATGACACGGGCGGGCCCGTCGGCTGACGGTTGCCCGCCCTTCTGCTTTTAGGAGCGCGAAAGTGCGAGAGCGTTGGAGCGTGGGCCCCACAGTGTAGAAGGAAGGAACCAGCAATGCCGAAGGTGGCCTTTTTAGGACGAGTATTCCCCATTTGTTATCAGGTCAACGTGGCTCACCCAAATCCGCTGGAGTGGATCTGGCAGGAGGAAAACCTTGTCTTGCGCTTCGACATGCGTATTGAGAAGTCGAACGTCCGAATCGAGTGCACATTAGACACTTACAAGCCCGAATATTTAGGTGAAATCCACAGACGAAGCTTCGATATTGTTCGCTCCGCCGTAAATCTCGCCGCATTCTGCTCCGGGGTCGGGTACAGCGTCGTTTTTGAGCACTTCGTAGACGTCTCGGGGAGCCAGTCGATGTTCTCCCCACAAGACGTATCGCTCGCCCCCCTATGCACATCGTTTTCGCTTGATCCTAAGTCGGCCAAGACACCGTTTGGGAAAATGTGGGACCTGGTTGTCACAGATCCCGCACTGTTCCAAGCGTTAGACGATTTGATCGTCTCCATTACGCTCCCGCATCATTCTACGGTCAATTGTGCCCGCGCAATAGAGGGATTGCGGCACCTAATTGCTACGCCTGGCGCAAGCGTTTCACAAGCCTGGGAGCAGATGCGAGACGCCCTCCGGTTAGACAGAAATTTCTTGCAACTGATCACGGATATATCGACGGCGCCTAGGCATGGCAACCGAGCCTATATTCCCGGTGCGACAACTACAGAGATTGTCCGCCGATCATGGATTATTATGGATTGGTTTCTGGAATACCGCAAAAGAGGCGACACCCCTCTTCTAGCTGGGGACTTCCCGATGCTCGTTAGCGCGCGGCAGGCAACCCGGAAAGAACGGAAAGCCTATGCCGGATAGCCAAATCGACCTTTCCGACATCCCGGAATCGACGGACGCCGAACTCAAACGCGCCCGGCGCGTCGGCAGGCCCAGGACCGGCCAAGCCAAGCAACTGATCGCCATCCGCATCTCGCCGCGCTTGCTCGCCCAAATCCGCCGTCGCGCCGCCAAACTGTCAATGCCCTATCAGACGCTCATCCACGAATTGCTGGAAAAGGCGGCTGCGCGGGCAGCCTGACGTACCGGTTGGCTGGCCCAGAACGTAGTTCTGCGACCGTTCGTTTCCTGTTGCCAAACAGAAGCCGGCCCGGCCTGGGCAGTGGCACAGCCACCCTTGGCTGTGCCACGTCGTCCGCCCCTTTTGTCTTTGCCTCGACTGTTCATTACTTGGGGACGGACCTTGTGTCCGCCTGCCGCCTTTTGGTAGCATCACTCCTACCCAATTCAACAGGAGAAACCAATGCCAAAGTACGTTATCGAACGAGAGATTCCCGGCGCAGGAACATTGACGGCGGAAGAGCTGAAGGCGATTTCGCAGAAATCGTGCGGCGTGTTACGTGACATGGGACCGCAGGTTCAGTGGGTCGAAAGCTTTGTTACCGACGACAAGATTTACTGCGTCTACCTGGCTCCAAATGTTGAGGCTGTCCGTGAACACGCCCAACGCGGCGGCTTCCCTGCCAATCGGGTCTCCGAGGTCAAGCGAATGATTGATCCCACCACGGCCGAGTGAAGCGATGAGGAATCTGCGTAGAATCGGGCATTACTCGGCGCTGCGCGAGCGGCTCAAGCGGGAAGACGCCGCCGAACTCGCCAAGCTCACTCCTGCCCAGCGCTTGCAGGCGGCTCTGGATCTTTCCGACTTCTGCCTGATGCTGGCCGCCAAGATTCGAGAAGCCGAGGCTCAACGAAGCGCTACGAAAGTTCGTCAAATCGAGAGGTGCTGGAACAAACCTTGAAGGTAACTTACGATCCCGAAGTGGATATTCTCCGAATACTGCTGAGCGAAGCGCCCATCGAGGAGAGCGATGAAGATAAACCTGGGGTCATCCTCGACTACGACAAAGAGGGCAACGTCGTGGGGCTGGAAATCCTGGAGGCCTCGAAGCGCGTGACCAAGCCCCGCACAGTGGACTATGCTGTAACGGGCTAAGGCCTCCCAGGTCTCTATAAATTAGGCCCGGTCGCACCTTGCGATCGGGCCTTTTGGTTTTTGGAGGCAATTTAATCGAACAAAATCCAGATTTGGAGGAACTAATGTCAACCTTTGAGGCCATGCGAAAAAGTCATGAATACACTCAGACGAACGAGGCGCCAACGGAAAAGGTATTCCCACTGCTCTGCCCGGTGCGGGAAGCGGAATGGGTGCCCGGGTGGCAATACCGCCTGATCTACTCAGAATCGGGTGTGGCCGAGGATGGGTGCGTGTTCGCGACGCCCAACGACTCCGGCACGGAGACGGTCTGGGTGGTCACCCACTACGATCCCGCCTCCTTTACCATCGCCTATGCCTGGGTTGAGCCCGGCATGATCGCGACCCAACTCTGGATCTCGCTCGCTCCAGCCCCCGATGGCAAAACGAGCTCCCACATTCGTTATTTCTACACCGGACTTTCCCCGGCAGGGAATTCCGTGCTCGACCGCTACACCTCCGAATGGTACCGGAACAAGATGCAGAGCTGGGAAAAGGCCATCAATTACTTTCTGTGCAACGGCAGCCTGATTCCGGCAGCAGCTTGGGAATGACGTCCAGAGGGGCTGCAAAGGCATGCTCCTCGGGAGCCCCGCTCATCGCGGGGATTGAATGAAACGTTTGCCAGCGCGCCGATGTGCTAGAATCCCGCCATGCGCGGGAGTTTCTTCGGACTAATGTTGGTGCTGATGTTTGCCGTGCCCAGTCTGGCGGCTGAATCGCCAACTTCGGCTGAAGAGGTCCTTGCTCAGGCCCGAGCTCAGGCTGCCGAACAACACAAGACCATCTTTCTGATTTTCAGCGCCTCATGGTGCGGGTATTGCCGGAAACTCGATGCGTTCCTCGCGAGGCCGGAAGTCAATCCTATCATCACCAGGCACTTCGTCATTGCGCGGCTCTCGGTGTCTGAGGAGTATCGGCGGGTTAACCCCCAGCCCAACAGTCCCGGGGCCGAAGAGCTTGATCTCAAGCTGGGCGGTCCCAAGGGGCCCGTCCCTTTCTTCGCCCTCCTGGACCCGCGCGGTGAGCTCATCATCAACTCGTGCCGCCCGGTCAAGGACAAGGCCGCTGGCGAAAATATTGGGTTTCCTATCGAGCCCGACGAGATCGACTGGTTTATGACCATGCTGAGGAAAGGCGCCCCTGGCCTGACCGTCAACGAAGCGCGTGTCATCGAGAATTCGTTGCGCAATCCCTAACAGATACACTCCTGCCGTCGGATTTTTCTTTGCGGCTCTCCTCGCGCCGCTCACTTTGGTTTCGGCGCGAGCGTGTAATACTCGTAGGTCACATCCCAATCAAATTCACTTCCCGGTTCGATGGTCATGGTGATGAACGGTTCGACGGCCAGCACGGTGCGAATCGACCACAGGGCCATGTGGGCGAGCGGTCGGTTTCCGCGAATGACCATGCCGGCTCCCACGTGGGTGTTTTCAATGCGAACCTCGTTGTCCCGCGGGTTGTCCGTAAAGCCCGAGATCTGCGTGTACACCACGTCACGACCGGCAAGCTCGCGCACGTAGACGAACTGGTTGCCGCGAATCTCCGCGACGTCTTTACGGGGCGGCGGGGCGGCTTGAATCTGGAAAGGAACGGAAACGGTGAAGTCCGGCCCGATGGTCTGCCGATCGAGTATCAGGAAATTGTGGCCATAAACACTGCTCTCGATGGCGCGGCGGCCCGTGTTTTTCAAATGGTGCTCCAGCACCATTTCCGGTTTTCCGGCCACCAGGCGCACGGTCTTGCGGTAGAGGTACCCATAGCCCGTCGCCGGGTCGGACAACTCATGGGTGAACTCGACGGAGTCGCCATGCGTCTTGACCGTCCATTTGCCAGGGTCCAAAAGGTCGTATTGCCGGAATGCGTCGTATTGCTCGCTATCCTTGCGAAGGACACCCACGCCAATCTTGACGAACGTGCCGCCCACTTTGGCCTCATCGAATCCCATGGCGGTGTGATTAGTCTGGAATTCTTCGACCGGACCCTGGATGGCGCAGCAGGGGGAGCTGACAATCTCATTGCCCGTGAACTCGAAGTCATGAACTCGCGGATCGGATCGCGTATACCACTGCCCGTAATAATTGTGACCCTGATATTGGAGCGAGGAAACAACGCCCGTCCAGTCGAAGCGCGTGCCGCGATAGAATCCCTGGCGCGCATCGGGCAGATAAATTTTCGCGCGAAGCTCGCCGCTTGAGATTTCAGCCTGTGGAAGCTCATCTTCTGAAGGTGCGCCACTGTCCACCAAGCCAACCACAACCGGCAAGGCTATAATTGCGGTCAATCCCATTCCGATAATCGTGTTCATCATTTTCAACCTTTCCTCGTCGGGGCTGGAGCGAAGCGCGGATGAGGGGGCTACCTCGAACGCATGGAGCCGTAGCGCTGACCTTGAGGTCAGCACGCGCCGGCCGCAAGGTTGGCGCTGCGGCGGTGTGCCATGGCCGTCCCGGCCATGCCCGAGCACGGGCGAGACGCCCGTGTCACGTATCTGTGCCGACCTCAAGGTCGGCGCTACATTTCGATCTGCCTAAGCCAGTTTTCGCGCCACGCGCGGCGGCAGCCACCAGATGAGCCGGCCCGGTGATTTGGGTGGGAACACGCTGAAGGTGATCAGGCAGCAACCGCCCTTCTTAAAGGGGATGTTGGCATTGCGCCCGGCGCCGATCAACCGCGCTGCGAGTTCGCCCAGATCCGGCTCGTGACCGACCACCAGAACGCGCCGGCGGTTCGGGCGTTTGGCGAGAAAGGCGATCAAGGCTTCCGGAGGGCCGCCCGGACGCAAAGCATCGCAGAAGTCCAGGGGAGGTTTGGAGTCGAGGGTCTCCCCTACAATCTCCGCGGTTTCCACGGCGCGTACCAGCGGGCTGGAAACGATCCAATCGGCCTCCATCCCCGCGCGCGCCAGTCCGGAAGCGATTTCGCGCATTTTCTGCTTGCCCTCGGAGGTGAGCGGCCGCTTGGCATCGTCCATCACCGTGGTGACGTCGCGCTCCACGGCCAGGCCGTGCCGCATGATGTAAAGCTCATACTCCGCCGGCATTCCTGCCCGGCTCACATCGGTCGCTTTTGTGCTCATAGGTCGATTCCTGTCCCGAGGAGAGAAGGGCCGATCGCGGCACGGTGGCGAGTCGATTCCATGTGACTGTCGGCCGCTCGATGGTGGCGCGCCGATCCCCGCTCTTATGTTCCGCCTCCGCGCCGCGGGGTCTTATGGAGATTTAGCGGGAATCCTTTCCATTGTCCCGGGCCGCACCCGACCAAAGGGCTTCAAATTCCTGGGTGTAGGCCTCAACCGAATACCCGTCGCGAAGGATGAGAAGATTCTCCTGATTTTCGTCTTCCGATTCGAGCGTCCAATTGTAGCTTCCGGTGAGGACGGTATGTTGATCCAAAATAACGAACTTGTGGTGCATCTTGGAACCGCGTCCCTGCCGCCCGAACGCCAGCCGGAAAGGGAGAATGGCGCCCGCGAGAAGTTCCTGCGTGGTGCGGCTTTCTTTGTACTTGTTCCCATCCACCAGCAGGCGAACGCGCACTCCCCGATGCACGGCCTCCTCCAGTACCTGCGCGAGGCCGGGATGGTTGAAGCGATAAAGCGCCCCGTCAATGGAACTGGACGCCTCGTGCAAATGGCCCATGATGACGTCCGCGACGGATTCACTGCGCGCGAATTTAATCTCCATCTGCCCCCTTCTGATCGATACAGCCGATTCTATGCGGAACGGGCCGCGGATTCAAGCCCCACCAAGACTGTGGCACGTAGATTACTAAGCCCACATTACAGATTTGTGAAGATTGTTACAGCCGCGCAGGGTGGACGGCGGGTGCGACGGTGCGGCAAGGGACCTCGCCTCCACTTCCCTCCGTGGTCGGCCCGGATTGTTGCCCAGGCGGCTTGGGCGTTCCACTCTTCAATGGGCTCCCCGCTCCGTCCTGTCGTATAATCGGATCCCCGTGGGGTCCTGCACACTTTGCCAAGAGAGGTGGCGGCTGTGAAGTCGTCAATCATCAAACTCGTCGTCGTGGTTGCGTTCCTGGGAGCAGCACCGGTTTTCTTTGCCGCCCCGGGAAATTTGCGAAAGAGCTTTACGGTGACCGTCCGCCGTGCGCAGGCCAGCCTTATCGCCTTGCCACAGCAGGACCTGAGCGGCAGCTTGCGGGTGAGGACATTACCCGGGGCCACCATCTGGCTGGATAGTTCCGTCCGCGGGAAGGCTGACGCGAGCGGGGAGCTTTTGCTCAGCGGGATCTTCGCCGGCGCACACCAACTTCGCATCACCGCCTCGGGCAAGTTGGATGATACGCGCAGCATCGTCGTCACATCCGGCACGGAGACGCGGGTGGAAGTGGCCCTTGCCGACGCGGTCCGAGAGAACCCGCAGGACGGGCTCAAGTACGCCTGGATAGCGCCCGGGAATTTCACCATGGGCTGTTCGCCCGGCGACACCGGCTGCTCGGATCCGGAAAAACCCGCCCATCAGGTCACCTTGACGGCAGGCTATTGGATCGGGCAGACGGAAGTGACCGTGGGAGCCTATAAACGATTTACTGCTACCGGGAAGGTGAAATTGCCGCGGGCCGCTCCCAAGCTCGACCGGGGTTGGAAGAAGGACAACTTTCCAATTGTCGATATCACCTGGGATGAGTCGAACCAATACTGCGCGTGGGCAGGCGGCAGGTTGCCCACCGAGGCCGAGTGGGAATACGCGGCGCGCGGCGGAAGCCTTGAGGCGCGCTACGGGGCCCTGGGCGAGATCGCCTGGAACAAGGATAACGCCGAAAACCATACCCACGAAGGGGCGGGAAAGCTGGCCAACGCCTATGGCCTCTTCGACACGCTGGGGAACGTGTGGGAGTGGGTAAGCGATTGGTACGATCCGAAATACTACCAAACGAGCCCCGCCCAAAACCCTCCGGGCCCCGCCGCCGGCCAGGAAAAAGTCTTGCGCGGCGGCTCGTGGATTGTCGACCCCAAACTTCTCCGTGTTTCCGAACGTTATGCCATCCAGCCCGATGCCCGGTCCGACTACTTCGGTTTTCGATGCGTGTGGGAACCGAAGGCGCCTTAGGTGCTGCACTGCCAAAACCCCAATGAATGGAGGTAGGTCGGCCGTGCCACAATCGGCGGGCCCAGTTGGGGCTGGATTGGTTCCGATTCCCCACTCGAAACACGCCGTCCAACCCCCTTGCGCTTTTTCACACCATAAGGGACATGATGACCGTCATATTACGCATTGACGCCTGCCCGAATTTCAACCCTCTTCCCGGGGGTGAGTTGAATCTCACATTATTAAGTCATTTGATTTCAGTATATCTAAATTCGGTGGCGGTAACCTCAGTGACGCGAACGGTTTGGCATACAGGTTGCCCTGTGTACGGGTGCGAGGGACTTCGGGTCCTAGGAACCTGGATAAAACCAGGTTGGGGGTTGGGGATTCCGGAAATCGGACGAACCGGGATCTTCAGCCCCCATAATAGTTACAGACGTATCAGGCAAACCCTCAGCAGAAAACTCAGAAGGAACAAAGGCCAGTGATGTTGGACATCACACAGCTTAACGCTTCTCTATCGATGCCGGGCGCGACCGAAACTCTCAAGTTCGGACCTCACCGGGTATTTCCTTCTTCCCGTCCATCCCTGTCCCCCGCCACGGCGAAGTCCAAGCCGGTGGTTACTTGGCGCGTCACCCGCTCTTACAACCTCAACTATCTCGCCTGTGCCTCCGATGCGCGGCCGCGCCGCTACGGGTCGGAGCTCAGCACTGCCGAAGGGAAGGCCTTGATCCGCGATTTGGCAGCGATGCAGGCGCCACGCCTGGTGTTGGCGGGCGGGGAGCCGTTGCTGCGTCCGGACCTTTTGGATTTGGTGGGCTACACGCGCGAGCGGGGCATTGAGCCCGCGCTCGTGACCAACGGCACTTTGCTCAGCCGGAGCCTGGCGGTGGGGCTGAAGGGCGCCGGACTGCAAAGCGTCACCATTTTGCTGGGAGGAATCGGCCGCGAGGTGGACCGGCAGCGGGGTACCCGCGGCGCTTTCCAGGCCATCATGGAAGGCTACGCGAATAGTGAGGCGGCCGGGCTGGAAACGGAAATACGGACGCCGCTCAATCGTTGGAATTATCCCGAACTTGCCGCCATCCTGGATTTTATCGAGCGCGAGGGAATCCGCAAGGCCGTCTTCGCCCACCTTGTCTACACGGGGCGTGGGAATGATCCAAAGAACGAACTGACCCACGGCGAAAAGCGCCGCGCCCTCGACCTGATTCTGGAACGTGTGGAAGACTTCCGTCGCCGCGGCGTCGTGGTCAGGATTGCGACCGACGAAAACCATGTGGATGGCATTTACCTTTACCTGCGATTGGCCCGCCAGAATCCCCGGCGCGCGGCGGCGGTGTACCGGTTGTTGCGGGAGTGCGGGGCGACCGTGCAGGGCGCGGGCGTGGGCATTGCGGGGATTGATTCTGCAGGCGATGTGCACCCGGATCCCTACTGGACCAATCATCTTCTCGGAAATGTTCGGCAGACGCCCTTCAGTGAAATCTGGGAAAAATCCCCAGATCCCCTGCTGCGAGGATTGCGGGATCGCCTTCCTTTATTGAAGGGGAAATGCGCCGATTGCCAATGGAAGCAAGCCTGTGGGGGAAATTTAAGGGTGCGCGCGCAAGAATGTTTTGGTGACCCCTGGATGTCAGACCCCGCTTGTTACTTGACCAATGAAGAAATTGGCAAGGAAGTGACTAAACAAGTGGAGACAATGGAAGACGACGTGCTCTTAACAGAGCAGGCTGCGTAAAACAGCCAGTTTTAGGTTCTGGGTCGTGATCTTCTGATGAAAACTGTTACACACAAACCGCGACTCATTTTCTGGGAGGTGACAAAGGGTTGCAACCTGCGTTGCATTCATTGTCGCGCCACCGCTACGGAACTCTCATCCATCAATGACCTACCTACAACCAAAGCCCTGAACATTATAAAGCAAGTCTCTCAGTTAGCCCTACCTATCCTAGTTCTAAGCGGTGGCGAACCTCTTTTTCGGAGCGATATTTTTGAATTGGCCAGCTACGCGCGCGATTGCGGATTGCGCGTGGCCCTGGCGACCAATGGAACACTGGTTACCAGGGAAGTTGCCCACAAGATTGTGGATGCCGGCGTGCGCCGCGTCTCCATCAGTTTGGACGGAGCGGACGCCGCTACCCACGATGCCTTTCGAGGCATTCCGGGAGCATTTGAGCAGGCCCTGGCCGGCTTGCGAAGTCTGCAAGAGCTCGGCATGTCCGTGCAAATCAACATGACCATCGCGCGCCACAACGCCCACCAGCTTCCCGCTGTGCTGGAGATGGCGCGCCACCTGGGCGCCGACGCCCTGCACACCTTCCTGCTGGTTCCGGTGGGTTGCGGCGTGGGGATTGCCGAAGATCAGATGGTCCCCGCCGACGAATACGAAAAAATTTTGAACTGGTTCTATGACCGCGCGCAGGAAGGCGGCATCGAGTTGAAAGCCACCTGTGCGCCGCACTACTTCCGGGTCGTCCGGCAGCGCCGCGCGGCGGAGCGCCGCGCCGCCTCGATGGCCGAACCCTCGCATGGGACCAGTGGGCACGAGATTGGCCCCACGGAAATCACCATGCCCGGCTCGACGGGAATCGACCTCCATCCGCACGGGCGGGCTGCTACCGGCGCGGGCCACCCGGATAGCATGCAGGCGATGACCAAGGGTTGTTTAGCCGGCACGGGCGTGGCGTTCATTTCCTATCAGGGTGAAGTTTATCCTTGCGGCTACCTGCCGGCGCTGGCGGGCAATCTCCATCAGCAGAGCCTCCAGGAGATCTGGGAGAGCTCCCCGGTGTTTGAGCAGCTCCGCGACACGGGCAACTTGAAAGGCAAATGCGGTTATTGCGAGTTCCGCAATATTTGCATGGGTTGCCGCGCCCGGGCGTTCGCCGCCACGGGGGACTTTCTGGACGAAGAACCTTTCTGCGTTTATCAACCGCGTACCGTGCAAATCGGGCCGAACGGCGTTCGGACGTCGGGCGAGCGCCGTTCGCCCCTGCATTCGGAGGGGGCGGGTGAGGAGGAAAGCCATGCTTCAGTTCACTGATCTGGTACGGGGCGGAGAAGCGGTGCGGGACATCAAACAGAAATACCCCGAAACCACACCGGTGTTTGACCAGTTCGGGCTGCGCGCATCCTGCGATGATTGCTCGATTGAAATGTCGGCCCGCAAAGTCGGCGCTTCCCTCGAAGACCTGCTCGTCGAAGTCAACAAAGCCATCTACAAAAACCGGGGAGTGACTGCCCGGGCGTCGTGAGGCTCGCCTGCCATGGCCAGTGCCACTTCCACTTTTAGCTCAGTGACCCGCTCCCGAGGGCGCGCGTTCTTTTTGCCGCGTGAACACGGAGCCTGGGGGATGCTCTTGGTTCCCCTGGTCACCGGCGCTGCCGCCGGCAATCCCCATGGGGAGCGGATCATCTGGATTTTGTTATTCGCCGTGGTCGCGTTAGGCCTGTTCTGTTTGCGGACCCCCGTTGAATCTGCTTTGCAGATTTCAGCGCTACGTCCACAAAACGAGGGGGAGCGGAGGCTCGTTTATTCTTTCATAATTCTTTATTCCTCCGTTGCCGTCTTGGCCCTGGCAGCCCTTATATTTTGGGCGCACGCCTATGGACTCCTGCTGTTAGGCGCGGTCGCGGCGGTATCTTTTCTTCTTCAGACGGTACTGAAGCAACTCGGCCGCGAAACCCGGATGAACGCCCAATTGACGGGCGCCATTGCGCTGAGTTCCACCGCGGCGGGAGCATACTACCTGGCGACGGGACATTTCGGATTGTTGGGTGTAACGATCTGGCTGGCCAATTGGCTCTTCGCCGCCGATCAGATTCACTTCGTGCAGCTTCGAATTCATTCGGCCCGAGTCATGGCCGCCAGTGAAAGATTCCGCCAAGGAAGAGGCTTCCTGCTTCACCAGGCTGGTTGCCTGCTTTTTCTGGGAATGATTTGGCGGGCGGGATGGATCCCCGGTCTGATTCTGATGGCCTTCGGACCATTATTCCTGAGAGGGTTTGCCTGGTTTTTCGAATCCCCCCGGCCGCTCCAGGTTCATCGGCTGGGCATCAGCGAGTTGGTTTATGCCATCATTTTCGGAATCATTTTTATCGCCGGCTACCGCCCGATCGGGTAGCAATAACTTTTCTATGCGCGAAAATGCCAGCGCGGATAATTCCCGTTCTCACAAGAAAGCCCCTTTGGGGGTGGGGCCGATGTTCCCCCGCTTCAGTGAGCGGGGCATCACCGATGATTGCCTGGGACGCCTTATTGAGGTGGCCCGCCTGGCGCCTTCGGAATGGAATCTGCAAACCTGGCGGTGGATCGTGGTGCGTGGCGATGCCGCCAAGAAATATCTTGAAGCCGCGACTTACATCAAAGTTCCCCTCACTTCCGCGCCCGTCATTCTGATCTGCCTGGCAGACACCCTGGCCTGGAAGTCTGCGCCCCAGTATTTGCAGGAATTGATCGCCAGCCAGAAAATCACCGAGGAAGAAGGCCACGAGGCCCTGCGCCGGGTGCGCGAATACTATTCCTCCTCACCGCAGGTTGCCAAACGCACCGCCCTGGCCAATGCTTACGTGGCCGTGCACCAAATCCTTCTGGGCGCGGCGGAATGCAACCTTTCGGCCTGCTGGGTGACGGAATACGACGAAGCCAAGATCAAGACGCACTTTCACGTTCCCGACCACTTCCTGGTGGCCGCCCTGCTCCCCATCGGATATTGTGAGGAAGCTCAGCCGGTGGGCGTCTCCAAACTCCCCATGCGCGAGTACATCTACAAAGAGAAATTTGGGGAGACCCTCAGCCCCACCTCGTAAGTTCAATGATGAGCCGGAAACTGATTTTGGTGCTGCCGTTCCTGGCAGCGGTGGTGTGCCTCGTCGGCGCCTACCAACTCAACCGTAAGCCGAGCTGAAGTTCCCGCGGTTCACCCGGCCCGCCGGAGGCCAGGCCCGCGACGGGCTGAATGGTGTTGAAAATCTGGCCGAAGCTTGGCGAAGAAAGGTCGCGCTGTGGAATATCGAAGTTTGCCCGGTTGAAGATGTTGAACATCTCGGCGCGAAACTCCAGGCGGCTTGCTTCGCCCAGGCGAAAGTCGCGATGGATAGTGAAATCGCAGCTTCCCAATCCCGGCCCCCGCAAAATATTGCGTCCGGCATTACCGAAGGTGAAGGGGCTGGGAATGCTGAATGCGGAGGCATTCACCCAAGCCTGGGGCGTTTGTTTGGACGGGTAGAAATCGCTGCTCACGATGTTGGGGCGATCCGTATCATTTCCCGTTCCGGTGATCTGCACCTCGTCGGCGCCGCTAACGCCCCCGCTGACGAAGGGTGTGAAGGGCGGACCCGACTCGACAGTGAGGACGCTTCCTACTTCCCAGTTTTCAATCAGGTAATTCAAGCTATGGCTATCGAGCTTTGCCACGGTCGTGCCGAAGGGCATCGCCCAGAGGTAGGCAAGGGACAGCCGCTGCGGAAGGTTGAAATCCGACACGGCCTTTTCCGCCGCCACATCGTAAGAGTTCTGGGGGAAGTTGGCATTGCGGGTATCGCTGAAGGGGCCGGAGGTGGTGTCAATGGACTTCGAATAAGTGTAAGCGGCCAGAAGCGACAAGCCCTTTGACATTCGCCGCTCAACTTTAGCCTGGAGGGAGTTGTAAGAGGAACTCCCGGAGGATTGCGTATACGAGAAACTGGAAAGATAAGGATAGGGCCGGGGGCAGCCGTTCACGCTTTCGCAGGCCGCCAGCGTCGCCGGGTCGTCGGCCTCCGGAACCGCGGAAAGATTCATGGGCTGATTGGGGTCGGTCTCCTGGACAAGGCGCAGACCCCGCGTTCCGACGTAGCCAATGTCGAAGAGCCAATACTGCCCGATCTGTTGCTGGAAATCGGCCGTCCACTCCTGAATGAAGGCGTTGCGAAAATTAAGTTGGAATGGGCTCATCGTGGGATAAACCGAGCCAACGATTCCGGAGAGGGCGTTTTGGATGATTTGGCCGCTCCCCGGTTGGAAATTGCATTGCCCACCCAGGGCGCACTCCTCCAGCAAGGAGGGTGAGTTGCCTTCCTGAATCTGCACGAAGGGCGGGTTGGCGGCCTTCTGGAAATAGACATCGCCGAAAGTCTGATCGTAGAAAACCCCGTAACCACCGCGCAGAACGGTCTTCGGAGCTCCCAAAGGGTTGCCACGCCAGCCCGATGCGCGGCGCAAAATTGTTCCAGTCGGGTTTTTGGAGGGAGCGGTTGCTTGCCGTGCTTCCCAGATTGATCGTTTGCTGGCTGCAAGTCTGAGGCGTACAAGGCGCCGGGTTGATTTGCCACTGGCCGGTGAGCGGATTGATGCTTTGGTTAAAGCTCCACAGGGTAGCGGCATTCGTTCCTGCCACCATGAGATCCCCATTGCTGAAATCGAAGTTGGAAAAGCCATTCGACCCTTCCGTAACCAGGCTCTTGTACTCGTAGCGCAAGCCGAGGTTAACGGTCAGATGGGGGCGGACCCGCCAATCGTCCTCGAATAAAGAAATCGTATTCACCAAATTGGCCGGAGATGTACTCCTGGAATCCATTCAGCCAGTACTGGGGAAGGCCCAGCAGTGCGTCCGCGATGCTGTTGCCAAGCGTGCAGGTGGAGCACCCCAATTCTGACGCCGAGGCTTGGCCCAGGCCGCCCGTGAGGAAGCCAGTAAAATCAAACTCTCCCCGGATGATATTATCGAGGGAGAAATTCCCGCGATGGACCTCGCGAAAATCAGCGCCATAACTTAGCGTGTGCGACCCCAAGCACATGGGTCAGCGTATCGCCAATCTGGAAAGTGTTCACCGCGCCGCTTTGGGGTGTGGTTTCATCGGCTCCGATGTTGGCGTAACCAGAAAAGTTGATATTGGGGACACCCGCGGGAACGGAGCCGATATTGTTGACGCCTTCGATCCCGAGGCTCGAGGCGAGGTTGTTGCCAAGATCCTGGTCAACTTCGCGGATTTGATAACGGTTGTACCCCAGCTTGACCTCGTTGACGAGCTTGGGGGTGAAAATGTGGGTCCAATCGAGGCCCGCCATCTGGTAGGAATCGTGAGAAAAGCGGCCATATCCCGGAAGCGTCGTGGTGAGTTCAGGAACCGTTCCGGTGGGCCAGAATTCGCGATCAAAGTTCAAACTGTAGCGGACGAACATGGAGTTCTTGCTGTCGAACTGATGGTCGATGCGTCCGGTCATGGTGTCGTAACCGACCTGCCGGTCGACTAGCGCCTGGTAGTTTGCAGCGCCACACGAGGCATTGGTGAGGTTGGGCTGCGGCAACTGATTGACCAGAGCCTGTCCCACCGGATCCGCCTGCGGCAGAACCTGGTTGATGTTGGTGAAAGGCGCTCCACCCGCCAACGGATTGAGCAATATGGTCTGGCTGGCACAGTTGGGGTTCAGGAGGTCGGTGAAGTCGCCCTCGTGTTCCGCCATGGTGGGAACGTCGAAGTTGTCATAAAAGTCGCGGTGCTCACGGGTACCTTCGTAGGCGAAAAAGAAAAAAGTGCGGTCATGCCCGTCGTATACGCCCGGGAGCACGGCAGGCCCACCCATCGTCCCTCCGAATTGATTGCGATGCATGGGCGCCACCGAGGGATCAAAGAAATTGCGCGCATCGAAATCGGTATTGCGGGCGAACTCATAGATGCTTCCGTGTAAATCGTTGTTTCCTGACTTGGTCACCATGTTGACTTCGGCCCCGGCGTGGGCGCCGAATTTGGCCTCGTAAACTCCCGTTTCCATGCGGAATTCCTGCACGGAGTCAAGCGGCGGAGCCACGGTATACTGGCCCACTCCTACCGAGGTATCATCGAGGCCATCCAGCCAATAGGAGTTCATCGAGTCGCGCATCCCGTTTACATTGATGGCGCCACCCCGGGTGCTGATATGGGTGCCCTCGGTACCGGGCGAAACGCCAGGCACGAGCAAGGCTAATTCCAAAAAATTCCGCCCGTTGAGGGGGACCTCATTCACATTCTGCTCGTCAATGGTGGTTCCCACGGAGGAAGTTTGGCTTTCCACCGTGGCGGGGATTGCCTCCACCTTGATGGTCGTTGCCTGCAGGCCCACCTGGAGCGAGAGGTTCATCTGCAGATGCTGATTCACGAGGAGGGTCATCGGGCCGCGCTCGATTCTTATGAAACCCTCTTTCTGGGCACGAAGGATATACCGCCCCGGGGGAAGAAGGGGAATCTCATAATTCCCGTCGTTGGACGTGGTCGCGCTACGTGAAAATCCCTTGTCATTTTCCGTGATCGTCACCAGCGCACCCGGCACCACGGCCCCGCTGGGATCGGTTACGGTCCCTGCAAAGCTACCCTGAAAGGTTTGACCCCGGGCTAAAACGCAACCGATGCTCAGAAGTAGAATCAGGCGCCATAAAACCTGGCGGATTGATAATGATGGCATGATAGGAATGGTCCTCCTTGCAAGCTCCGATGCACGTGCCCACTCAACTGGAGGCACAAACCTGCGGAAACGACCTGCCCAGTAGGATGGCGGTTCGCATCCAGCAGACAAAGAAATAGACCACACCTTAGCATGAACTTAATTTGCCCGCAAAGCCAAACTCGACTCTTGCCATCCTGACGCTTCGGCGGTCAAGCCTGGAATTCAAAGGAGGCCCGGACACGGCAGTCTCAGCATGTAACTATCTAATAAAATTGTTCCTCGACCGTTAATTAATAGTCGTAATATTCTGCTGAACATGATGATGATGCAGCAATCTGCCCTTCGCGGCTGAGAAGTCGGCTGAAAGGCTACGAGTGACGAGAATGGTCCGCCGATACGCCGCGGGACGTGCGCGTGCGTTGCAACCCTTTCGCGCCTTCTGATAGATTAGCGGTTCGAATTCAAGCACGTCTTGGCTGGCCCAGGGGTGGACCCCGCCATGGTTTCACTCCCATCTCACCCTTAAGCTCACGGGAGGACGCAATGCAGTTGGAGAAGGGGACACTCGATCTTCTACCGGCAGCGCTCCAGGCATTGGAGGAGGGCTTTGCCTCGCTTCCTGACAGTGTCGTGGCGGCGCCGGGCCAGGAGCGCATGGCGGAGGTCATGCGGCAGGTCGCCGTTCGCCTGCGCGATAATTATCCGTACTTCCATCCTCTTTATGCGGGCCAGATGCTCAAGCCGCCTCATCCCATTGCCCGCGCCGCCTATGCTTTGGCCACGTGGATCAATCCTAACAACCACGCGCTGGACGGCGGACGCGCCAGTTCCGCCATGGAGAAGGAGGCCGTGGCGGAGATCGCTGCGATGTTCGGCTGGCAAGCCCACCTGGGGCATCTCACTGGTGGCGGCACCATGGCGAACCTTGAGGCGCTCTGGGTGGCGGGGCGGCTTCATCCGGGAAAGAAGATTGCCGCCTCCGCGCAGGCCCACTACGCGCATCAGCGCATCAGCGGCGTGCTGGGTCTACCGTTTGCGGAGTTGCCCTGCGACCCTCGGGGACGCATGGACACTCAGGCTCTGGCGGCAAGGCTGGCGGGGGGGGACATCGGTTGTGTCGTAGCAACGCTGGGCACCACCGGGACTGGCTCCGTTGACCCCTTGCCGGAGATCCTTCGTCTGCGCGCCCAATACGGGTTCCGTTTGCACGTCGATGCAGCTTACGGCGGCTACTTCACCCTTGCTCGAAATCTGCCGCAGGAAACTCGCGCCGCCTTCCACCAGATCGGCCAGGCCGACTCGATTGTGGTCGATCCCCACAAGCACGGCCTGCAACCCTACGGGTGCGGTTGCGTCCTGTTTCGCGATCCCAGTGTGGGGGCGCTGTACAGACATGATTGCCCGTACACCTACTTCACCTCATCGGAATTGCACCTGGGTGAAATCAGCTTGGAGTGCTCACGTCCCGGGGCATCGGCCGTGGCGTTGTGGGCAACCCAAAAATTGCTGCCCCTGGCGCGCGGGGGTGAATTCGCCGCCGGGCTGGAGGCCTGCCGGGAAGCCGCCGTCCATCTCGCCGAGCGCCTTGCCGCTGATTCCCGTTGGCTCGTGCCTTTTCCTCCTGAGCTGGACATTGTCGTCTGGGCGCCGCGCGCCGCATCCCCCCGCCTCGCTTCCGAATGGACGCAGCGCATTTTCGCAGCGGCCGCCCGGCGCGGCCTCCACCTCGCTTTGGCTCGCTTGCCCGTTGCGTATTTCCCTTCGCTCGTGGCCGATTCCTCTGACGGTCACGACACGGTCCTCTGCCTGCGTTCGGTCTTGATGAAACCCGAACACCGCGAGTGGTTGGAGCAGATTCTGCCCATCCTTGATGCGGCGTTCCGCGATGCCGGGGAGGAATAGCCCGGTCAGAAAATTTCTCTCCCGACGAAACGTTGATTATCGGATAGAATCGTAGCAAGAAAGAGTTCGCATACGGGGAACAATTGACAACGGGCCGAGGGAACGTGAATCGCATGGCGAGGGCCCCCGCCGGGCGGGGCGTTTCGCCGGCTTTGCGGCAACCGTTCATCCCGCAAAATCAACTGCTTGGCAGCCGTATCGCAATAATTCTCATCTAACGGATTGACAAACTCCTATCAAAGCGAATAGTGTACGCCATCCTATGAAGCTTCTTGTACTCGGGTCCGGTGGTCGGGAACACGCTCTGGCATGGAAGCTCCACGAAAGCCAGCAGATGGAGGAGTTGTATTGTGCCCCGGGGAATGCCGGCATTGCGCAGGAAGCGGAGTGCCTTCCGGTTGACCTTGCGCAAACCAGGTCGATCGTGGAACTGGCCAAGCGCCTGCATGCGGACCTAACCATTGTGGGTCCGGAAGCTCCGCTGGTGGCGGGCATCGTCGATGAGTTCGAGAAGGAAGGTTTGGCCATCCTCGGCCCCAGCAAGGCGGCGGCGCGCCTGGAGGGAAGCAAGGTCTTTGCCAAGGAATTCATGCGCCGGGACGGCATTCCCACGGCGCGCTTTGAAGTGGCTGACAATTTTCAGGATGCCGTGAATATTCTGGCGCGCTTCCCGCTTCCTGTGGTGGTGAAGGCGGACGGCCTGGCGGCAGGCAAAGGCGTGGTGGTTGCCCGCAGCCATGAGGAGGCGCAAAAAACCGTCGAAGACTTCATGCTCCGCAAGACGCTGGGGGACGCGGGCAACCGGGTGATTATCGAGGAGTGCCTGACGGGCGAAGAAGCATCTTTCATCGTGCTCACCGATGGCCGCGGCATTCTGCCGCTTGTCCCGACCCAGGACCACAAGGCTTTGCTGGACGGGGACCAGGGCCCCAACACTGGGGGCATGGGTGCATACAGCGCCGACTCCATTCTCAGCGAATCGCTGCATGATGAGATTCTTAGTTCCTTCGTCGCCCCCACGCTGGCGGGCATGGAGATGGAAGGTTCCCCCTACCGGGGCTTCCTGTATTGCGGCTTGATGATGACACTCACCGGGCCCATGCTGTTGGAGTACAACGTGCGCCTCGGCGACCCCGAAACCCAACCCATCCTGATGCGTCTGCGCTCCGACCTCACCCACATCCTGGTGGCGGCAAACGAAGGCCGGCTGGCATCGGTGGACGTTCATTGGACCCCCAACCCCGCCGTTTGCGTGGTGCTGACCTCCCGGGGGTATCCGTCCAAGCCGGAGGTGGGCAAGACCATTACCGGTTATGAAGCAGTGGAAGCTCTCGGGGGCGTCAAGATTTTCCATGCCGCTACGCGCGTCGCGGATCATCAATTGCTGACCGCCGGCGGGCGGGTTATGGGCATTACCGCCATTGCCGAGGATTTGCCCTCCGCCATCCAGCGCGCTTATGCGGGGGTCAGCAAGTTGCAGTTTGAAGGGATGCATTTCCGGAAAGACATTGGCGGGAAGGCGCTCGCGCGGATTCCGAAGCCGCCGCCCAAACGCGCACGCGCCCCGCGGGGAGAGCGCCCCGCTTCGCGCAAATAGCGCCGGTCCCAACAGGGTTTATTCCAATTCAGATAAGAGGAGAGAAAAGATGGCTGACAAGCCGTTGGTTGGCATCGTTATGGGCAGTGATACGGACCTGCCGGTCATGGCCGAAACTGCCGCAACCTTGAAGAAATTTGATATCCCTTTTGAAATTGAAATCACTTCCGCTCATCGGTCCCCCGTGCGCACCTCCGAGTATGCGCGCACCGCGGTGCAGCGCGGCCTGAAGGCCATTATCGTGGGTGCGGGAGGGGCCTCCCACCTGGCGGGAGTGATTGCCGCGGAAACCATTCTGCCGGTGATTGGGGTTCCCATGGCCACCACCACCCTGGCAGGCCTGGATGCCTTGTTGTCCACGGTCCAGATGCCGGGCGGCGTGCCGGTGGCTTGCACCGCCATCGGCAAGCCTGGAGCGATTAACGCCGCCATCTTCGCCGCGCAAATCATCGCCACCTCCGATCCTGCCACCGCGCAAAAACTGGTGGACCATAAAGAACAACTGGTGCGCGCGGTGGTGGAAAAATCTGAGAAGCTCAAGCGGGAATTCAAAGTATAGTTAAGCGTGATGAGTGAAGAGTGACGAGTGACGAGTGAATAGTGAACAGTAAATAGTGAATGGTGCAAAGCAAGCCACCTCACGTCCCTCTTCACTCAACACTCATCACTCATCACTCTTTACCATTCACTATTCACTATTCGGAAGGTTTTTTTGTGTTTATTGGCCACTTCGGAGTCGCGCTGGCGGCGAAAAAGGTGGCGCCGCGCACCTCCCTGGGAACCCTGGTGATGGCCGCTCAGTTCCTGGACCTGCTCTGGCCGTTATTCCTTCTCCTGGGCGTGGAGCGGGTGATCATTGCGCCGGGCGCGACGGTGGTGACCCCGCTCGATTTCATTTCCTACCCTTTTTCCCACAGTCTCCTCGCCGCCCTGGGCTGGGCCTGCCTTTTCGCGGGTATCTATAAATTAGTTAAACGGGACACGCGCGGCGCCGTCTGCCTGTGGTTCGTGGTGATCAGCCATTGGGTGCTTGACGCGCTCAGCCACCAACCCGACCTGCCGCTTTACCCCGGCAGTTCGACTTACGTGGGCCTGGGCCTCTGGAATTCCCGCCTGTGGACCCTCATCGTGGAAGGGGCGATTTTCGTCATCGGAGCGAGGATTTACGCGCGCTCCACCCACGCCCGCGATGGCACGGGTTCCTTCGCCCTCCGGTCATTTGTCACTGTCCTCCTGCTGTTTTACTTTCTCAACATCTTCGGCTCGCCGCCACCCAGCGAAAATGCCATTGCCTTCTTAGCTCTGGGCATGTGGCTGTTCGTAATGTGGGCCTACTGGCTCGACCGCCATCGCCTGCCGGGTCCGCCCCTCCCGCGCCGTCCCTTCATGACCCTCGGCAATCTTTCCGACCAGCCTCCTGATCAGTAAAATTGCACCCATCCGCGGTTCTTCACTTGCTACCTGCGTCCCAGAAGCACCTGGAACGGCTTTATGTTGATGACCTTCCCGCGGGCAGCGACGGGGGCGCCGGTGATGGCGTCAATCCATTTCAGCCCTTCCGGAACATTTCCGGAAAGCCGGGCGGTTTCATCCTTATCGGAAAGGGATATGGCGATCACGGAAGTGTGCGGGTCAAGTTGGCGAATTCCCGTGAAGATCATCGGGTTGTCGCAATCCGCTTCCCGCAGGAAAATCTTTCCCCGGGTCAGTTCAGGACAATCCCGGCGCAGCTTGAACAGCCGGCGATAGTAGTCGTAGATGGCGGGATCGGTGTCCGGGAAAGGGGGATTCTCGGGATCGCCCGCGAAGACTTCAGGAATTCCGAACATGGCATGAATGGCTTCCATGGCGAGGTAGCGGTGGGAGTAACCGTCGAAGTGATAGTACCGGGAGGTGTCGGCGCTGCGCGAATAGAAGACGCGACTCGCGCCCTCCGGCAAGGCGCTGTAAGCGTCGGCGATGTGCAATTTGTAGTCGGCGGCGGTAGCCTTTCCCTTCTCCATCTGTTCCATCAGGAAGGTTACGCTCTGCGCCTGGTTATCATGAACCAGGTTGCAGACGGAATGATACAGAGGCCCCCAGACCTCGCTGAGGAAAACAACCTCGGGCTTCGCTTCGCGCATGGCGGCGATGGTCCTCGTCAGCAGATCGAGCGCCGCCCCGCTGCGGAACGGTTCGTAGGGGATGTGCGGGTCCCAATTGGGCGATTTATACTGCGCCGCGTCAATGCGATAGCCGTCAATATCGTACTCGCGCACATCGTGCTGAACCAGGTCCGCCATGTACTTCTGGTAGGCGGGGCTGGCCCAGTCGGTGGAGATGGTGCCCCACATGGCGTGGTGAAGGGGAAAACCCAACTCGTCGTGCTCGAAGAATTCCGGATGCTCCTGCACCATCGGCGACCGCGGGTTGAAGCCGTGAATTACCATGTCGAAGATGACGCGCATGCCCAGCGCATGGGCGGTGCGCACCATCTCTTGAAGATCGGCACTGGTGCCGAGCGCCGGATCCACCGTGTAAGGATCGATGTTCGAATAACTGCCCAGGTAATGGGGCAGCAGCCAGACGGTGTTAAAGCCGACATCCTTATAAAAGGGCAGGCGCGCGGTGAGGCCCTTGATCTTGCCCGGAAAGTAGGGCGCATACACCGATAGAATCACCATTTCCCGGGCCCAGGCGGGAGTATGGGGATCGAGCGGCATGAATTGATTTGCCATCTGGCGATACTTGGCGAACACCGCTTCACTGCCCCCTGGAACAATTTGCACGTGGTGCGTCGCGGAGTGCGCCGTGGTCCCCTTGAAGAGCCGCCCAGTGCGAAGCTCGTAGTGCAGAAAGGTGATGCGGTGCGCGTCCCCGCTGAGGTAGGACAAGTAGGTGGTTTCCCCCCGCGTATTCATCCAACTGCCGAGCGATGTATCGAGGCGGGGGTTCGTTACCGTGAAGGTCCCGAATCCGCCTTCCGGGGCGCTGTAAAACTCGATGAACCGGTTGAGCAGGCGCGGGTAGGGAGTGCCGGGCGCGACGTAGGACGAGGGAACGAAAATTCCGGGAATATCGAGGGTGCACTCGGAGGGCTCGCCGACGGCCGCGCCCGGCAGTTGAAAGAGGAACCCCTTCAATTTTTTGGAATCGGAATCCAGGATGTTCTGGCCCTCCCGCCGGATGACGCTGGCCGAGCGCTCCATGCGGCCCTCCCCGGGGAAGAGCGCATACTCAACCACAAAGTCGTAGGCATACTTCGAACCGGCAAAACGGCGTTGCAGCCGCGGATTCAAGTTCAGCTCCGCGTCGGAAGGATGGCGCTCCGTGTTGCCCTCGGCGCGGGCGCGCCACTCATAGGGAATCATTTGCCACTCGGGCGAAATCGGCCCGACCCCCAGAAACAATTTCAGGATGACGCCGCCCCGGGCGTTGTCGTAAGCCACGGTGCGGCGCTCAAATTGGGCGCCGTACTTCTCCACCATCCAGTCGTCATCGATGCGGAAATCGGCCGCCACCGGCGCCTGCGTGGGAACGATCATTTCCCCCGGCGCGCCCTTCGCCTTAAGGGAGAGCCACTCGCCCTGTTGCTTCCCGAATTTCAATTCGATTTGAGAATTTCCAAACACCAGTTGATCGGTTTGTTCGTGCAGGTAAATATCCTGGTACTGGAAATCTCCCTGATCGCGCGGGGCGGTGGGCTGCTGGGCCAGTGCGGCAACGCAAATCCCCAGCGCCGAAATTAGTCCCAGCCCATGCTTCGTAAAGGTCATCTCCGCACCTCAGGTAATCGTTTCAAGGGGACTCTAACACAAGCGATGGGGGGCCGGTAGGGCGCGAACCCCGAATCCCGAATCCCGAGCAGGCGTAGCGCGGACCTCCGTTTTTGAGGTCCGCGGCTCTTCACGTGCAAGAACCACAAATCCTGACGCCGTAGCCCCGAGTCGCGAACCCCGAGCCCCTAACCCCTAATCCCTAACCCCTAACCCTCTTGACTCCCACCCGCCGAACCGTTATCTTCTCAGGTAACAGCCAGGTGAAATCGTTCCCGGAGTTTGCAGAAGCGAGCACCCAAAGGCGGTAGGAGCATGTCCAAGCCCTTATCTGCTGTCGATTGTGTCAGTCCGGCGATTGCCCACGCCAAGAAGCAGCTTTTCGCGCCCTTTCGATGGGGCCGCTGGGCGCGCCTGGCCCTGATTTGTCTGCTTACGGGCGAAGGCGCAGGGGGCGGCGGCGGCGGGCCCCCAGTCGGCAATTTCAATCTTCCCACTCTTCCCACCCCGCACAGCAAGGGCGGCAGAACCGCCTTGCTCGCCATCCCCCATATCGATTGGGGCAGGATTCTTCCCTGGCTGCCCTGGGTTCTCCTCGGCATCGTGCTGCTTTTCTCCCTGTTTTTGCTCTGGATTTATGTGTCCTCGGTGTTTCGCTTTGTATTGTTTGATTCGGTCCTTCATGACCGCTGCGCGTTTAAAGGATGTTGGACCGAGTGGGAACCCTGCGGCAGGAGCTATTTCTTTTGGTCCATCGCCCTGTTTATTGCCACCGGGCTGGGGACCGGCCTGATCATCGGGACGCCGCTGCTCATCGCCTGGCGCACCGGAATGTTTGAACATCCGGGCGACCACATCGCCGCGCTGATTCTGGGTGGTCTCGCGTTTCTCTTTATCCTGGCTGTGTTCGTTGTGGCGGCAGCGGTCACCGCCCTGTTCGCCAAGGATTTCTGCGTCGCGATCATGGCGATGGAAAAAGTTGGGGTGATGGACGCCTGGCGGCGCCTGTTTCCCATGCTGTCAGGGCAGAAGATGTCCTTCACCGGCTATGTGCTGATGAAAATTGTTTTGTCCATAGCCGCCGCTATCATCGTGGGCATTGCCACCCTGCTGATCCTTCTTGCCCTGCTCATTATCCTGGGAATCGTGGCGGTCATTGTGTTCTTTGGCGGCAAGGCCATCGGACTCAGCTTCAACGTCGCCACCATCAGCATCCTGGCGGTCTTGGGTGGTGTCATCTTCGCCGGCTTGATCTACCTGTTCGGGCTGATCAGTACGGCGCCCATGGTCTTTTTCCAGTCTTACACCCTCCACTTTATCGGCTCCCGCTACCCGGCCGTGGGTGAAATACTCTTCCCGCCCCCACCGGAACCGCCGCCGCTTCCTCCGCTCGACGCGCCGCCGATCCCCGAACCAGCCATCGGGTGATCGGGAGATCGGGTGATCGGATGATCGGGTGATCGGATGATCGGGAGATCCGGTAATTGGGCGATCAGGTGGGTCCGTGATTGGGTGGACAGCACACGTAGCGCGGACCTCCGTTTTTGAGGTCCGCGGTTCTTACCGTGCCTAAATCACAAATCTGACGCCTGTGCGAGTAAGTGGGGTGGGCGATTCGCGGAAATTTCCACGTTCACTCGGTTTGCACGTGAAGAACTTCCCTTGCGTAAATCGGAAATCTGACGCTCGTAGGAATGTCTGGGGGCAAGTCACGTGAAGAGCCGCGGCCCTCCAAGGCGGAGGTCCGCGGTGTGGAGTTCCTGTGTTTCCGATGGGCGCGCCCCCCCAACCGAAGCCTCAGCGATCAAACCGCAGACCAGATATGCGGTTTGGCGACAAACCGTCAACTGGTGGCCGGGGAGTCCGAACCGCAGCAATGAATCTGCGAAGGATTGGGGGCGGGGGACGGAACGACGGGGCAGCTTGCCACGAAACCAAACGGTCGGGTAGAAGGTGGGCCGCATTCTACCAGGGCTTATTGGGAAGTCAGGCGCAAGGCTAGTTGCAAGGCGTGATCTCTAGCAGCCATTTAAGGCCTGTTTTCGCCCGGCATCGGAATGCATGATGCGCTGGCAAATCTGCCGTGCAGACTTGAGAAGATTTTTTTCGATTTGACATTCCCAGACGACCAAGACGTTCCATCTGGCCTTCCGCAATGCTTCAGTCACAAGTTGATCACGTTTCAAGTTGGCTGAGAACTTGCCCCTCCAGAAGGGTTTGTTGGTCTTGGGATTGCTTGCGCGTTTGCAGCCTTTGTGGCGATGCCAGAAACATCCATGTACAAAGACAACGGTGCGGTATCGAGGGAATACGATATCTGGGCGACCTGGAAGAGTCGAAACGTTCAATCGAAAGCGCAAGCCGAAGCGGTGGAGTGCGCTCCGCAGAAGACGCTCAATGGCTGTGTCGCGTCCTCGGATTTTAGCCATTAGCTCGCTGCGTTTTGCCGGTGAATAGATGTCGGTCATTGGGCTAGCAAGGAAGCGAGATCGGAATCGAAGAGCTGCCACAGGCGTTTCAGGTTTCCTTGAAACTCCGCTGATTCTGCTTGCGGTGGCACATCGATGTAGAATACTCCATCAAGTTGAGTGATGTACTTCCAGTAGAGTAGAAATTGTCCAGCCGTAAACGTATGTTGCACGCGCAAACCTCGAATGCGCTGAACATCACCGACCACGATCAGAATGGATTTTGGTGGGTGGGTGAAAACTTGTTCAAGGATTCGCTTCTGAACGAAAGGTTGGCTCAATCTCTCTCTGGTTGATGTCTTTGTTGCAGCGAGCAGAACGAGCTTGTTTGCGCGCCGCACGCCGAGGTCGGTCTGGATGCTATGGTCAACATCTGGGATGGCGACTTTGCCAGACCCTACAGGGAGATTGGATACTCGGTTAAGGGCACAAGCGATCATGGCCTCAAAGAAGGTACCTACGACCTTGGGCGCGGCTGATGCCCAGAACAGGTCAAGATAGATAGCGACAGCCTGCTGAAGGGTATAAATCAGTTGTTCCAAATCGTGGGCTTTTGCAGGCTTCCAAGGGCCGTTGCAAACCCTCTTGAGGAGTGCATTGATTTCCTTGGCATCCCTGGTGAAGAGGTCTGTTCGCACGGGTCTAGCTATTCGGGATCGCTGCCCACGACCAATTTGTAGGAACATGTATTTTCGACCTTTGTCTTCGACAAAGGATTCTTGAGGATTTGCGGCTTGCACTTCATTGATGCAATCTAGCGCGAGGCGGTAGAGTAAGGGCAGGTCCTCCGCTGTTCGGCACCGTACGGACTTGATCTTTTCGAGTAACTCTTCCATAAGCTTTGGCTCAGCGGCTCTCTGAAGAGCCCTTGGGCTGGTCAAGGCGGTCCTCGCAAAGCTGAATGAGTTCCGTAATCGAAACGCCCAAGGCGTTAGCAATTTTGTATATGTTCTCAATCGAGATATTCCTGTGACCTTGTTCTACAGAACTCACATAGGTTCTGTGCAAACCAGCGAGCTCCGCCAGACGTTCTTGGGACAGGTTCCTGTCCTCACGAACTTGGCGAATTGCGAGCCCTATGGCGCGTTGGAGAGCTGACATGGTATAGTCATTTGAATCGGGATGACGACTTTAGGTCTACAGACTTTACGTCACGGTCCCGTCTACTAACTATGAACTTTACTGCTATAGAAAGTTTTTGCGGTGCCGGGGGCATGGCGATAGGGCTTAAGGATGCCGGTTTTGAAAGCCTGCTCGCCTTCGACCTTAACGAAGCCGCGATCAGAACATATCGTCAAGGGGTAGGACCGGAAGGCGGAGTTATGGATGCGCGGGCTGTGACTGGAAAAGCAATCTTGAAGCAGCTTGGCATCAGCAGGGGAGAATTAGACCTTTTTGCAGGCGGGCCGCCTTGCCAAGGATTCTCACTTCAGCGTCGCCGGGGATACGAGAGCGACGAACGAAATGATCTAGTTACTGAGTACTTCAGGCTTGTGGAGGAGATATTGCCGCGGGCCTTCCTCCTTGAAAACGTGGTCATGTTGGGTAAGCTCAGGGGGAGAAAGTACACCAAGGAAGGATTCGCGCGCCTGCACCGGCTCGACTACCAAATAACTGCCGGGGAAGTGAACTGCGCCAATTATGGAATTGCTCAGACCCGGCGGCGGTTCATAGCAATTGGTATACGCGGAGGAAGAGCGTTCGAATTTCCTGCGCACACGTGCGACCGCGCCAAGTGGGCAACGGTTCGTGACGCTATAGGCGATCTTCCAGATTGCCCGGAGAATTTCACAGAACACCCTGATTTCCCCAACCACATCCGGTGCCGAGTGACGCAAAAAAACCTTGAGATGCTCTCTCACGTTCCCCCGGGCGGCGGTTGGCGGGACATTCCAAAAGGGCTTTGGCTCGACTGCATGAAGGGTTGGGATGGCAAAACATCGGGAGGGTGGCCGGATGTCTACGGGCGTCTTGAGTGGTCTAGCCAGTGTCCGACGATCACCGCAGGCTTTGATAGTTTTTCGCGTGGCAGATACACCCACCCGAAATGGAATCGCGCTATGACCCCACGGGAAGCGGCGCGTCTTCAGACCTTTCCGGACGCAATCCGGTTCTTAGGCACTAGGCACGATGTCAGGCTACAGATTGGAAATGCCGTGCCGCCGAGACTGGCTTTCGTGTTCGGAGAGGCCATTCGCAGGCACCTCGATGGCTCCGCTGTGAAGTCAGCTGTTTTGATGAGTTATCCGAAGTTCAGCCAGTATACACCGGCTGGCGAGCAACAAATGCTCTTCGCTGACGAAGAACCAATCGGTCCATAAGGGTTGCCACGCGGCATCAAAACGAAAGCGTGTAGCCACGGTCAGTGCAGTTCCGTGGGCTTTTCTGCCGCCAAGCATGCTACACCCAACCCCGAAGATCATCCAGTGCTCGTACCGCATTGCTGAAAGAATCCACGGTCACAAACGCAGTGACCGTGGCTACCTGGACATCTCCCAGCACCTCGCCCCGTCAGAAATAAGCCACATTGACGTATTAATTACGTTAGGTCTCTATCGGAAATGCCCCGACGCGTGAATGGTGATGAGGGCGGAAAAGTGAGTTCGGGGCATTTTCGATAGAGCCGTTTGAAGGAAGCCCGTTTTGGCAGGGCAATTGCTTATATGGGTATCCAATCGGATTCGTGTTACCTACTGTAACAATCGTGTTATGCAACTGTCGATCGGCGAGACCGCAATTGCCCCGCCAAATAGTACCACGCGAAAGCGGCCGCCGCAACGCGGCTTCGTTCAAACGCCCTAACCACCGAAATGGGCCTCGTCGTGTTTGCTTGCCGCCTGAAAAATGTAGAAACTCCAGACCGCGGACCTCAAAGGCGGACGCGCTACGGGCACCGATCATCCGATCCCCCGATCTCCCGATCACCCGATCTCCCGATCCCCCGATCACTTCTTCGTCCGGCTCCCGGGTTTTACGGCGGGAATTCCTGCCTGGCACAACGGGCATTCGGCGGGATGGTAATTTTGGATTTTCAGGGTGATCAATGAGGCCTTGGGCATGCCCAGGTCCGCGGCGCCGCCGCTGCGGTCGATGAGCGAACCTGCCCCCACCACTTTGCCGCCCGCCTGCTCGATGCATTGAATGGTCTCGCGGGTGGAAAGTCCGGTGGTGATGACGTCTTCCACCACCAGAGTGGGCTCTCCGGGTTCCAGGCTGAAGCCACGGCGCAGGGTCATGGCGCCTTCCTGTCGTTCGGTGAAAATCGAGCGTACGCCGAGAGCGCGGGCCACTTCGTGCGCCACCAGAACTCCGCCCAGCGCCGGCGCCGCCACCACCGACGGTTTCAAACGGCGCAGTTGCATGGCAAGCGCCTCGCCCAACTGCTCCGCCACCACCGGATGCTGAAGCACCAGCGCGCATTGCACGTAGCGGTCGCTGTGCAGGCCGGAAGAAAGTATGAAGTGTCCTTCCAGAAGGGCCGAATGCTTGCGAAAGATATCGAGGATTTCATTTTCGGTCATGGTTTTTGTGTCTGAATCGACGGACTCCTGTTAACTACGTTGAAACGAGTGCCTTCTCCATCTCTGCCGCGATGGCATCGGCGGCGGCGGCAGGGTCTGGCGCTCCGGTAATGGGCCGTCCGATCACCAGGTAATCCGCCCCGGCGCGGATGGCGCTGGCGGGAGTGGCGGTGCGCGCCTGGTCGTCACTCGCCCCCGCCGCGGGGCGAATGCCGGGCGTGACGATCAGGAAGTTGGGACCACAAGCCTCGCGAATCGCGGCAATTTCCCGCGGAGACGCGATGACCCCGTCCACGCCCGCCGCCTGGGCGAGCCGCGCCAGTCGCACCACGACTTCCTGGGGAGAGCCCCGGAATCCCACCTCCGCCAGGTCTTCCGCGCTGAGGCTGGTGAGGGCCGTCACCGCCAGCACCCGCGCGGCCTGGGCACTGCCCAGAGCTTTTGCCGCGGCGCGCGCGCCCTCCACGGCACCGGCCAGCATCTTGCGCCCCCCCGCGGCATGCACCGTCATCAGGTCAACCCCCAGCATCCCCGCCTGCTCGGCGGCGCCGCGCACCGTGTTGGGAATATCGTGGAATTTGAGATCCAGAAAAACCCGGTTGCCCTCGGCCAGGAGGTTGCGCGCCACCCGGGGGCCCTCCGCCGTAAAAAGCTCTTTTCCCACCTTGAACATTCCCACGTGGCCGTGCAGCCCATGCGCAACACGCAATGCGGCCTCGGCGCTTGGAACATCCAGCGCCACAATGATTTTTTCTTTGGCAGGCATGCTTGTCATTTTAGTGGAATGACGCGAAAAGTTGAAAGTGAAATTTGAGGTTCGTCCACTGCAGAGGCGCGGAGAAAAAGGAATTCACCGCCGGGGCGCGGAGGCGCAGAGAAAAGCTTCTTGGCTTTCACGCCTCTGCGCCTCGGCGGTAAACGTCTAGGAGGGCAAATCGCTGCCTCCGAAGAGTTGCCGGAATTCATCTGAAGCTTTGCGCAGCTCGAGCCAGTCGGCGAAGAGATCCGGGGTCTCCAGCCAGATCTGGAACCAACTGGCGATTTCCTCTTTTTCCTGGCGCTTGGGGGCTTGAACGCGTGGGTTGGCAGCGAGGCTTTGGGCGCGCAACTTTCCCTTCTTCACGAGCGCGCGGACGATGTTTGTTCCCAGCCGATCCGTTGCGCCCAGGTATTCGCGATAGATGGCATCGAGCCGCCGCAAGGATTGTTCAGCGCGCGCCAGATCGCGAAATTCCAACAAACCCTTCAGCCGGGTGGCGTAAGGTTCCGGCATGACCGGATCGGTGAAACGGTCTTCGTACCGGACCTCGTAGCCAGCCGCGCGCAGGATGGAGGCCATGTATCCGAATGAGGTACGGTCACCGGCGCCGAGTTGGCGGCGAAGTTCATCGCGGGCGGCGCGCAGATCTTCGACCTCGAAGGGCCCCCTGCCACGCGCCGCGAAGAATTCAAGAAGGATCTGCTTCTTGCTGGGCATCGTAGAACTCAGGAGTTAGAAGTTAGGAGCCGGAAGTCATAAGAATCAATCAGGCGGGCGGGATTCTAACTTCTCACTTCTAACTCTTCACTCCTTTCTTCTGACTCCTGCCTCCCAACTCTTGACGATACCGCGCCACGTTGCGTTGATGTTCGGAAAGGGTTTTGGAAAAGACGTGGCCGCCGTGATTATTACTTACGAAATAGAGGACGTCGCCACTCGCCGGGTGGAAGGCGGCGCGCAGCGCGCTTTCTCCCGGGTTGGCGATCGGCCCAGGCGGCAAGCCGCCGTGGACATAAGTATTGTAAGGCGAGTCGAATTTCAAATCGCTCACGCGGATGACTCCGATGGGGCGGCCGGCAAGGCGCGCCGCGTAAATGACCGTGGGATCGCACTGGAGGAGCATGTGTTTTTCGAGGCGCCGCGCAAAGACCCCGGCCACCACCGGGCGCTCCGCCGGGTCAGGAGTCTCCTTCTCCACGAGCGACGCCAGGGTGACAACGGAGTGCAGGTTCGCCGGGCCGGCAGCGTCATCGTTATGAAGCTTGGTTTGCAGCACGTGCCGGAAGCGGGCGACCATGGCGACAATCACTGCATCGGCAGTGACCCGGCGGGGGAAGCGATAGGTGTCGGGGAAAAGGTAACCCTCCAGGGTTGGAGTGTCAGGGTCCAAATCCTGGATGAGCCAGGTTTGCTCCGTACGGCGGAGGAATTCCGCGGGGTCAATGGCCATTCGCTCGGCCAGAATGCGCGCGATGTCAAAGCGGTCGGAGCCCTCGGGAATCACCACCGGATAAAGGTAGACGTCCCCGGCAATCAGCTTGCGGTAAACATCCAGGGGACGCAAAGGGCGGTCAAAGAGGTATTCACCCGCCTTCAGCCGGTGGCGGGTGCGTCCCACCCAGTAACGGGCGAGGAAAGGCCAACGATGGGCAAGGACACCGCGGGAAACCAGCAGGTCAGCAATCTCCGGAGCGCTGGTGCCGGGGGCGATATCCACGAACTCACGGGCCGCGAAACCGCGGTACGGATGGTAGAGATCCCACGCCCCCCAGGCCGCCCCTGCCAGGCCCAGCAGCACGGCCATCGCTGCGAGTTTCCGCTTCATGCCTCGGGCCGACTCCTCCGGCGGCGCTCGTTTTCGAGATAGTCCAGATAGCTTTGCAGCAGCAACACCGCCGCGACCCGGTCCACGGCGCGCTGCCGCTTGCCCATGCTTAAGCCTGCTTCCCGCAGGGTGCGGTTGGCCTCGACGCTGGTCAGACGCTCGTCGCGCAATTCCACCGGGCAAGGCAGGCGGCGGCGAAGCTTTTCAGCAAACTCCGCCACCAACTGCGACATGGAGGTTCCACCGCCACTGTGACCGATGGGATTTCCCACCAATACCAACTCCACCGAATATTCCTCGACGAGCGAACGCAGGCGCTCCAAATCATCGGCGATGCGCGTGCGCTGGAGGGTGGGCAAGCCTTGGGCTGTCATTCCCAAGGCGTCCGACACCGCCAAACCCATGCGTTTGGTGCCAAAATCAATCGCCAGAATGCGTGGAGTTACGATGATGAGCGTTTATCCCCTGATTTCAGACCTTTTCCCGCGACAGTCCGCCGCAGCGACAACGAGTGTTGCATAACTGATGATACACCCAACGGGCAAAATCGCGGGAGGTCAGGCTTGACCACCTCTACCGGCCCCCAGCGGACCCGTTGCCAAGTTTGGACTCGCCGACTTCCGAATGTACTTGCGCTCAAGCCGAAATAGATTGTGGCAGGGTGTACGAACCGGACGACGTATGAGGGATGGGCAAGCCGTCAGCGGTGTGGAGGCGGGTTCAAAGGCTTCACTGCCTGCGTGGTTCAGCTTGAAACTTCCGCAGCCTCGGCGGCAGACTGGCGCAACTTGGTGGGCCGGTCAACGAGTTCCATGGTGACGGCCTTCTCGTCACAGCAGGTGTAACGCTCGCAACGCAGGCAATCACGCCATACCTTGGTGGGGAATCTCTCCCGGGGAACCTGACGGAACCCCAGCTTCTCGAAAAATGCGGGTGCGACGGTTAGCGCGAACACGGTCTTCAGTCCGAAGGCTTCGGCTTCGTCCAGGAGCTCCTCCATCATCTGCCGCCCGATGCCTTTGGTCTTCAGCTTTTCATCCACGCAGAGGGAGCGGATTTCGGCCACTTCCTGGTTGTAAAGCTTCAGCGCGCCGCAACCCAACAGTACGCCGGATTCCTCGGCCACCACCGTGAACTCCCACACGTTTTCGTAAAGGTCGGTCAAAGTACGGGGGAGCATAATGCGCTCCCCGGCATAGTGGTTCACCAGCCGGTGGATGTCAGGCACATCAGTCAACTTGGCTTTCCGAATCCTCAACGGCGTTCCCTCGTTCTGGGGATTTGGGGCTAGGGATTAGAGAGCAAAGGAGGCTGCTCATCCCTGTCCCCGATTCCCAAACCCCTAACTCCTGATCCCTAATCCCTAACTAAGCGTGCGCATCCTGCATCAGCAGAAGCATGAGCGCCTTTTGCGCGTGCAGACGATTTTCCGCCTGATCATAGACTACAGACTGGGGCGAATCGATAACCTCGTCCGTCACCTCCTGGCCGCGGTGAGCCGGAAGGCAGTGCATAAACAGAGCGCCGGAGTCAGCCGCCGCCATCAGGTCTTTGGTCACCCGGTAGGGTGCAAAAACCTGGTTGCGCAAGTGGGCGGCGTATTCCTGGCCCATGCTTGTCCAAACATCAGTATAAACGGCGTGCGCTCCCCCCACGGCCTGAACGGTGTCATGGAACAGCTCAATGGTCGAGCCGGTCTCAGCCGCGAAGGCGCGCGCCGTTTCCACCATTTCCGGCTTGGGCTCGTAACCGGGCGGCGTCGCCACACGAACCGACATTCCCAGCTTTGCTCCCAGAATCATCAGGGAGTGGCACACATTGTTGCCGTCGCCAACGAAGGCAAGCTTCAGACCTTTCAGGTCGCCAAATTTTTCGTGCAGGGTAAAGTAGTCTGCCAGCGCCTGGCACGGGTGGAAGAGGTCGGTTAATGCATTGATCACGGGAATGGAGGCATTGGCAGCCAGCTCCAGAACCGACTCATGTACAAAGGTGCGTGCCACGATGCCGTGCACCCAACGCTCGAGGTTGCGCGCGATGTCCTTGATGGCTTCGCGTTCGCCGAGGCGGGGCTTGGTATGTTCCAGATAAACAGCAAAACCCCCCAGGCTGGTGATGCCGACTTCAAAGGTGGTGCGGGTTCGCAGCGAAGGCTTCTCGAAGATCATCGCCAATTGCTTGCCGCGCAGCGCTTGTGCATACTCTCCAGGCCTGGTCTTGATGCGCTCCGAGAGATCGAAGAGAAGTTTCAAATCATCGTGGGACAGGTCCTGGTCGGCGAGGAGATCGCGAACGGTCAACATTTCCACCTTCTTATGCATCGATGTCATTACCGCCATTATGCGTTTACCCCCTTCTTGATTGCGGCCGCAGGTTCAAGCGCTGCCAGAATTGGCCTTAGGATTCCTATCGCTTCGTCAACATGCTGCTTTTCGATAATCAATGGCGGCAGGAAGCGCAGCACTTTTTCCTGGGTGCAATTGAGTAGCAGGCCGGCTTCCAGCGCCTGCCGCACCACCGACTTTCCTGAGGTGTGCAATTCCGCCGCCACCATGAGTCCGTCGCCGCGTACCTCCTTAATCACCGGAAGCTCAGCGCGCAGCTTTTCCAGTTCCTGGCGAAAGTAAGCTCCCACCGCAGCGACGTGGGCGAGGAAGCCGGGGCGATCCAGAATTTCCAGGAATTTCAGAGCCACGCGGCATTGCAGCGGCCCGCCCCCAAACGTGGTTCCATGCATGCCGGGCGAGAACGCCTGGGCAACGGGTTCGCGCGCCAGCATGGCGGCCAGGGGCAGTCCCGCGGCCAAGGGTTTGCTCACCACCACGATGTCAGGCTGTAAACCGAATTTCTTGAAGGCAAAGAACCGTCCCGTGCGGCCCATCCCGCACTGGATCTCATCGCAAATCAGCAAGGCGCCGTGCGTGTGGCAAAGCCCGGCGGCGGCCTTGAGGAAATCCTCGTGAACTTCCACCACGCCGCCTTCGCCCTGTATGACTTCCGCCATCACCGCCGCCACCTGCGGGGTGAAGCTTTCCTGCAAATGGGCCGTGTCATTCAGCCGAACGAAGCGGACTCCCGGCAGCAGGGGCTCAAACGGCTCGCGATACTTCTTCGGCCAGGTGGCCGAAAGCGCGCCAAAGGTCCGTCCATGAAAGGAGTTTTCGAGCGCCAGGATTTCATAACGCTCGAATGGACCGGGCGCCGCGTGCTGGCGTGCATAAGCGCGCGACAGCTTCATAGCCCCCTCGATAGCTTCCGTCCCGGAGTTGGCAAAGAAAGCGCGATCCATGCCGGAGAGTTGCGTCAGCTTTTCGGCCAACGGCGCCTGGTACCGGTGGTAAAGAAGGTTGGAGACGTGCAAAAGGCTTTCCGCGCCGTCGCGCAGCGTCGCCATGATTTCCGGATGGTTGTAACCCAGGGAATTGACCGCCAGGCCGCCGAGGAAATCAAGGTACTTCTTCCCCGTTTCGTCGTAGATATAGCATCCTTCGCCCCGCACGGCGAGGATCGGCAGCCGATCGTAGGTCGGAATCAATACCTGCTTTTCGAGTTCAGCAATCTGCTCGCGATTCATGAGCCTTTCACAATCCGGGTTCCGGAGGTCTTCCCTTTTTTGATGGCACCGAGCAATGCGTTGGGAGCGGTGGTGGAGAGGATGTCCACCTCGCCCACGTTTTGTCGCAACGTTCGAGCGCAAGAGAGCAACTTCGGAATCATTCCGTCCCGCACCACGCCTTGACGAATCAAGCGGGGGATGTCTCTGAGCCGCACCACCGGCAGCAGTTGTTTTTCCGCATCCCAGACGCCGCCGGACTCGGTGAGGTAAAGTAGCCGGTCAGCCTTAAGGGCCACGGCCAGAGCCGCTGCCAGGTCGTCGGCATTAATATTCAGGAATTCGCCGCGCGCGTTCACGCCGAGGCTGGCGACCACGGGAATCAGGCCGCCGCCGAGCGCGATGTCCAGCAAGGTGGTGGTGACCTTATGCGGCCGGCCGACAAAGCCCATGTCCCGCTTGCTGCCGTTCTTGCCTACGGTGAGTTTGCGCGCCCGCACCATGCTGCCGTCGCCGCCGCAAAGCCCCAGCGCGGGCTGCTTCAGATTTTCGAGTTCCGCCACCCACTGCTTGTTGACGAGACCCGCCAGCACCATCATGGCCACGTCGCGGGTGGCGGCGTCAGTTATCCGCAAGCCCTGGAAAAACTCCGTGGCAATGCCCATGCGTTCGAGGGTGCGTGTCAGCATCTTGCCCCCGCCGTGCACCACCACCACGGAATGGCCGGCCCGGTGAATCCCCGCAATTTGACGCGCCAGGTCCTTGCGGCCCTTCGGGTCCTCCGCGCCTTGCCCGCCGATTTTAATGACCAACTTCATCTTCAAATCTCAAATCTCAAATTTGAAATCTCAAAGCAGCCCTGTTTCCTGCGGAAGCCCGAACATCACATTCATATTCTGCACCGCCTGCCCCGCCGCGCCCTTGCCCAGGTTGTCGATCGTTGAGACCAGAATGAGCCGCCCCGTGGTTTCATCCAGGGCGAAACCAATGTCGGCGTACTGGGTATTGGCCACGCCCAGAATCTCCGGCAACGTTCCCGCCGGATAAATGCGCACCATGGGCTTCCCCGCGTAGAAATCCTGGAACAGCGTTTCGATTTCCTGTAATTTGCGCAGTTGCGATAGATGCAAATAAATCGTCGTCAGGATGCCCCGGGTGATGGGAAGAAGATGGGGTGTAAAAATAAAATCCTTTGACGATAGTGCCAGTTCCTGGAGCATTTCCGGCAGATGGCGGTGGTGGAAGAGGCCGTAAGCGCGCAGGTTCTCGTTAACCTCGGGAAAATGCAATTTATCGCTGGGCTTGCGGCCGGCTCCGGTAACGCCGGATTTCGAATCGGCAATTATCCCCGCGGCCACCTTCACCCAGCCTGCTTTGAGCAGCGGAGCGAGCGCCAGGATTACGGAGGTCGGATAGCAGCCGGGGTTTGAAACCAGCCGCGCCCGGGCAATCGCCGGCGCGGCAAACTCCGGAATGCCGTAAACGGCCTCGGCGAGCGCTTCCGTGGCGGTGTGATCAAACCCGTACCAGTGCCCATAGGCGGCAGAGTCTTTCAGCCGGAAAGCGCCACTCAGATCCACCACGCGCAAGCCGCTCGCGAGGAGTTGCGGCACAATCTGCGCCGACGTTTCGTGGGGAGTGGCAAGAAACGCCACGTCGGCCCCGGAGCTTGCGACCTGTTCGACGTTCAGGGGTTCACAGAGAACGGAGAAGCGTCCGCGCAGCCGGGGATGCGAGTCTTCGATCGCGAAGGCCTTTTTGCCGTCCCTTCCCGACGACATCAGGCAGGTTACCCGGGCGGCGGGATGGCGGGCCAGGAGGGTTAGGAGTTCGCCCCCCGCGTAGCCGGTGGCGCCGATGACGGCGGCGTGAACCACTGCCTGCGTGGGCGAATCAGCCCCCGCCGCGAGCGAAGCTTTTGTGTCGACCGCCGTGTTCAATGGTTCCGTCTACCCACTTCTCCTTCAAAGAATATTTATACAATCGCTGTATAAATATACCTTTTTATAACGGATGGGTGATTTTCTGTCAAGAAAAATCTGAAAAACGGCCCTCCGCCTTTTTGAATGTCGCTGCCCTCGGGCCCATACCCCCGCGCCGCTGCGAAGGGTATTTTTCCATTGCTTGTCGGTTATTTGCCGGACGGACGCTGGGGAGGCCCTCATCATCTCAATCGACAGGTGGAATGCTCTGTTTCTGGGAGGAGGATGAACATTAAAACGCTTCGGGTAGTACAAAAACCTGAAAAACCGGTGGTTCACGACCCCAGAGCTTGCACAGCGGCGCCTGGTTGGGGTCCGTTTCGCGGGTTCCCCGCGGCGCTGGCGCTTCTCGCGCTATGTATTCCCTGCGGGGGCGTGGCAAGCGCACAAGCGCAGCAAGGCACCCTGATGCTGGTGCGCGCTTGGAATCCCCGGACCGGAATGCTGATCGGCTGGCTTCCCAACCATAACATGGCAATGGGTTTTGAGTTGGTGGACAAAAAAAAGGCCCTGCGGTTCGATCCTAACGAGGCTTTGACCATCACCTGGATCAAGCAGGACAGGGGAGAAAGCGACCCATCCGGCGATCTCCAGTTGTCCCCCAATGCGCGTGAAATTGAGGGACAGGAGTGGCTGCCCGCCCAGCGTGATCCCAACGTGGTGAAGATCAAGAAGGCCCTGTTCGTCATTAACCAAATCATTCTGGATAGCGTATCTTATAGTCGAGCGGCGAAGGTTCAGTCGCACTCCTGCCCCGACTCGAAACGCGGGGCCGAATCCTTTACGGACTCGTGTGTGTCTACAAATTGATCCCTAGCCTTTCGCGGAAACCAGGACCAGGCCTCGGCCGCGTAAAGTATAATGCTCCCGTCGGGATCTCCCGATGGAGGACATTATTCGCGGAGGAGTGCGCATGCGCCGCATGGCCATACTGGCAGCCTGGATTTTTCTGGCGGCCGCCCCCGCCGCCTGCGCGGCGTCCATCAAAACCCAGGATGTCAACATTCCGAGTGGCCCCGAGACGATTGCCGGATATCTGGCCACGCCGCAATCCCCCGGCAGATATCCGGCGCTGGTGGTGATCCACGAGGATTGGGGATTGACGGGTTGGGTCAAGGAGCAGACTCGCAAGCTGGCGGGGCAAGGGTATGTGGCTTTGGCAGTGGATCTTTACAGGGGCCAGGTGGCGCACGACCCCGCCTATGCCTATGAGTTGATGATGGCCACGCCGGCGGATCGCGTCCTGCGCGACCTGGAGGTCGCCATCCACTTCCTTTATGTACGCCCGGACGTGATCAAGGAGAAGATGGGCACGATCGGCTGGTCGGCAGGAGGAAAATGGGCCCTGCTATTGGCCGTCAATGACCCGTTTTTGGGCGCCTGCGTCAGCAATTACGGCTCGGCCCCCACCGATCCGGCAGACATTCAGAAGATTCACGCACCGGTGCTGGCAATCTTCGCCGGGGACGATCGCTACATCACGGCGAACGACGTACACGATTTCGAAACCGCCATGAACAGCGCCCACAAATCCGTTGACATCAAAGTTTATCCCAACGCCGGCCCCGGATTTGAAAATCCAGGCAATACATTGGCCTACCGCGAAGGGGCCGCTCAAGACGCGTGGCAGCGCACCGTGGCGTTTCTGGATGAGCACCTGAAGTAGGTTACTAGACTTTGCGGTAAAGCAGCGCCTTTTTCACTTCGCCAATGGCGCGGGTTACGTTGATATCGCGTGGGCAGGCTTCCACGCAGTTGAAGATGGTGCGGCAGCGCCACACGCCCTCGATGGTATTCAAAACTTCCATGCGTTCCTCGCCACCTTCGTCTCGCGAGTCAAACAGGAAGCGATGAGCGTTCACAATGGCCGCCGGGCCAATGTAATCGCTGTCCCCCCAAAATGATGGACAGCCTGAGGTGCATGCGCCGCACAGGATGCACTTGGTGGTGTCATCAAATTTCTCGCGTTCTTCCGGCGATTGCAGGCGTTCTTTTTCCGGGTCGGACCCTTTGGTGATCAGATAGGGCTTCACGCTGCGAAATTTTTCCAGGAACGCGTCCATATCCACCAGCAGGTCTTTAATGACCTTGTACCCGCGCAAGGGCTCAATGGTAATCGCACTGCCCAGGCTGCTTAGCAACACTTTGCACGCCAGCTTGTTCGATCCGTTGATTTGCATTGCGTCGGAGCCGCAAACTCCGTGGGCGCACGACCGGCGATAGGTGAGGGTGCCGTCCAGGTACCACTTGACATGGTTCAATGCATCGAGCAAACGGTCCGTGGGCTCGGCCTCAATCTTGTATTCGCCCCACCACGCTTCCTTATCCTTTTCGGGATTGAAGCGTTTGATTCGTAAAGTGACCTGCATGTGAACTCCTCGGAATCGGGTCATCGGCCCATCGGTTCATCTAGCCATCGGGTAATCGGATCATCTTATTCTCTTCAGATGGCCCGATGAACCGATGAGCCGATGAACCGATTCTTCAATATTTCCGCTCCATCGGCTGAAACCTGGTAATGACGACGGGTTTGAACTTGAGTTCAACCCCCTTGGGTGATTGATATGCCAGGGTATGTTTTAGCCAGTTGGCGTCGTCGCGTTTGGGAAAATCCTCGCGGCAATGGCCGCCGCGGCTCTCCTGGCGGGCCAGAGCGCTTTCCACCAGAACATCAGCGAGGTCGAGCATGCAGCCCAGCTCGATCACTTCCAGCAGTTCGGTGTTGTAGCGCAGACCGCGGTCCTCCGCCTTCACCTGGCGATATCGGTCGCGCAGCTCGCGCAGTTTGTCCCGCATGGCAGTAAGGCCCGGAGCATCGCGAAACACCGAGGCCTTGTCCATCATTTCGTCCTGGAGATTGTCGCGGATGTCGGCGGCGCGTTCCTTGCCGGTGGAATTAAGCACCTGGCTCACCAAGGCGCGGGCAGGCTCCTCAGGTTTGGCAGGCAGGGGGGCCCAATCGTTCTCCTGGATGAACTTCGCGGCATGGCGCCCGCCGCGCCGCCCGAAGACCAGAATATCCACCAGCGAATTGGTTCCCAGGCGGTTGGCGCCGTGCACGGAGACGCACGCGGCTTCGCCCGCCGCGTAAAGACCCGGCAGCGGCGTGTTCTTCTCATCGATCACCACGCGCCCCTCCACATCGGTGGGAATCCCCCCCATCGCGTAGTGCGCGGTGGGTTGAATGGGGACCTGCTGCGTGAGCGGCTCGATGCCCATATAGGTCCTGACAAATTCCGTAATGTCCGGGAGCTTCTTGTCCAAGACGTCTTTCCCCAAATGGGTCATGTCGAGGTGAACATAATTCTTGCCGCCGATGCCGCGCCCTTCCCGAATCTCGCGGTAAATGGCGCGCGAAACCATGTCGCGCGGGGCGAGGTCAAGCAGCGAGGGCGCGTAGCGCTCCATAAAGCGCTCGCCGGAATTGTTACGCAGGATGGCCCCCTCGCCGCGCGCCGCTTCGCTCAGCAGGATTCCCAGCTTGTAAATGCCGGTGGGATGGAACTGGAAGAATTCCATATCTTCGAGGGGAATTCCACGGCGATAGACCACCGCCATGCCGTCGCCGGTGAGCGAGTGAGCGTTGGAGCTGACGCGGAACATCTTGCCGCAGCCCCCGGTGGCGAACAGCACTGCCTTGGAATGAAAAGTGTGAATTTCCCCCGTGGCCAGGCACAGCGCCACCACTCCGGCGCAGCGTCCGTTCTCCACCAGCAGGTCGAGCACGTGATACTCGTTGTAAAAGTGCACGTTGTTCTTGATGCACTGCTGATAGCACGTTTGCAGAATCATGTGCCCGGTGCGGTCCGCCGCATAGCAGGAGCGGCGCACGGGGGCTTTGCCGAATTCCCGCGTATGCCCGCCGAAGGGCCGCTGGGCGATTTTGCCATCGGCTGTACGGCTGAAGGGCAGGCCCCAGTGCTCCAGATCGTAAACCGTCTCGATGGCTTCCCGGCAGAGGATTTCCACGGCGTCCTGGTCGGCAAGGTAATCGCTGCCCTTGACGGTGTCGAACATGTGCCATTCCCAATGGTCCTCTTCCAGGTTGCCGAGCGCGGCGCCAATGCCCCCTTGTGCCGCTCCGGTGTGAGAACGCGTTGGATAGAGCTTGCTCAACACCGCCACGTTACCTTTGCCGGCAAGCTGGAGGGCAGCCATCAACCCCGCGCCACCCGCTCCCACCACCACTGCGTCATACCGTTGGACCATGTTATTAAGCCTCGAAAGGAGTAATCAGTTTTCAGTTGTCAGTCATCAGTTGTCAGTTGCCCCGTCCAAGCCAGCTTTCCCAAATAGCACCCACTGATTACTGATGACTGATAACTGACAACTTCCACATCACATGGGATGAAACGTCAGAATCGCCAGCGACCCCAGCGTGAGAAGCACAAATCCCAGCACATAAACCGACGCCAGCGAGGCCACCCGCCAGCCGCGTGGCCGGATGTAATCCATCATCACCGTGCGCAGGCCATTCACCCCGTGAATCATGGCGAACCATAACATCAGCAGGTCGTAGGTCCGCCAGAAGGGCGTGGCATAGCGCGCCGCGACAAACTGGAAGTCAATATGATCGACGTTATGGATGATGTGCATGACCAGCAGATGGCCCAGGGCCAGGAATAGCAAGGCAAGGCCCGAGATGCGCATGAACATCCAGGCATAGAGCTCCAGCCCGCTTTCCGGTCTGGGATTTCCCGCTCCACTCATCGTAACCCCCCTACTTCTTCACAATGAAGCTCAACATGTAAATGGCCGTGGGAATGAAAACAACGGTAAAGGTGATTCCCACCGCATAGTTGAGCTTGCGGTGGAAAGCCATGGTCTCCGGCCAGAAGTCCGTGACGCAGATGCGCACGCCGTTGATGGCGTGATAGAGAACCGCCGCCACCAGCCCCACCTCGCCCACACGAAAGACCGGGTTGCGGTAGAGAAAGAGCAGCTTGTTAAAGACCACCGGCCCCCAGCCGATTATGGAAATATCCACAATGTGGATTAACAAAAATAGAAATACACCAATTCCCGTCAACCGGTGCACGACCCAGGACCAGTGCCCGGGCCCGCCACGATAAGTCAGGTACTCAAGAGGTTTGACCATGCTCGTCCCCTGCTCCTTGTTCTGCGCCAAAATCAGGATGGATGTGAATGCCCGGCGCCGGGCCCACCCCGTCACCCGCTCCCACGTCATCCCCCCACATCAGGCCAACCGGCCATCGTACCCCAACCTTCGATTCCAATGCAATTGAGCTGATACCGAGGGGCGCGCGGCATAAATGTGACGGTTTGGGTTGGGTCTTTTTTTGTCGCTTATATCCATACGTATATGATACGTTAGGAGAAAGGAGACTCTAATTATGCCCCCCTCCCTGGATGTCCTCGTGAACCAACGGGCCGAACTGCTCCGCCAGATCGCGCAACTCGGTGACCTCCGCAGTGGTTCGATCACCAGCATTACCGGTCGCTGCGGCAAGCCCCATTGTCGTTGTCATCAGCCCAACCATCCCGGCCATGGCCCCAACTTCCGTCTGACCCACAAGGTACAGGGCAAGACGGTGAGCGAAACCTTCCCCCGTCCGGCCGCCCGACGCCAAGCCGAACGGCAGATTGCCGAGTTCCGCACCTTTCAACAACTGAGCCGGGCCTTCCTGGAGGTGAACGAAAAGATTTGTCGCCAGCGTCCCTTGCCGCCGGAGACGGCAGGGGCGGAGCAGGAAAAAAAACGGCGCAAGCCATTCAGCGGGAAGTCGGGCAAGAAGTAGAGTCGCTGTTGGCGGTCATCTTTGCCGGACGACGCCCGTCCGGCGGGCTGGATTTGGAAGCCGTGGAGATGGCCACGCGCGCGGCCTTGCACCAGGCGGGGGCGGCGGTGCTGGAGGAGTTGCTGGCCGCCCCGGACGAGCATCCTCGCCAAGTTCCTTGTGGCTGTGGCCAGTCGGCGTACTACCACGAGAACCGTCCCAAGCAACTGCTCACCGTGCTGGGGCGGGCGGAGACGGAACGCCCCTACTATGTCTGCCCGGCCTGTCACCAGGGGCAAAGTCCGCGTGATCAAGAGTTGGATGTGGAAGGCACGGAATATTTTCCTGGGGTGCGGCGGATGATGGCGGTGGTGGGCAGCGAAACCTCCTTTGACCAAGGGCGGGAACAACTCGAACTGCTGGCCGGATTGCCGGTGACTACCAAGGCCGTGGAACGCCACGCGGAAGCTCTGGGCGCGGAGATATGGCCGCCCAGGAGCAAGCCGCCCTCCAGCGGGGCCTGCCCCTACCCTCGCCCCCGTTGGCGGGACCGGCCATTCCGGTGCTCTATGTCGAGATGGAGGGGACGGGAGTGCCGGTGGTGAAAGCAGAAACCGAGGGACGAACCGGGAAACAGAGTCCGCCGGTGCGCACGCGGGAAGTGAAATGGGGGCGTGTCTTCACCCAAACGACGGTGGATGCCCAAGGCGCGAGGAAGGCTCGACCGCCTACATGGGAGGCATCGAAACGGCCGAGGCGTTTGGGCGGCGCATCTGCTTCGAAGCCTATCAGCGGGGCTGGAACCGCGCCCAGAAGAAAGTGGTCATCGGCGACGGCGCCCCTTGGAATTGGAACCTCACCGCCGAGCACTTTCCGGGAGCGATTCAGATCGTGGATCTTTATCACGCCCGCCAGCACTTAGGGGAACTGGGAGGCAAGCTCTGGCCGAGCGACGACCGCCGCCGCCGAAAGTGGGCCCGCCAACAGCAAAAAAAGCTGCAGGGGGGGCGCATCGAATCCCTGCGGCGCGGGCTGCGCTCGCTCTCCCCTGCCATCCCCGAGGCCGCTGAAATCGTGCGCCATGAGACCGATTATTTTGCCGCCAACGCTGCCCGCATGCGCTACCCGGCGTTTCGCCTACAGCATCTGTTTGTGGGCTCGGGGGTTGTCGAGGCCGGCTGCAAGACTCTGATCGGCAGTCGCCTGAAGCGCTCGGGTATCTTCTGGAACGTCCGAGCGGCCAACTCTATCAGCGCTCTTCGCAGCCATCGCTTAAGTGGTAAATTCGAGGATTACTGGGAGAACCGCCGTGTCCACGCCGCGTAACTCTCACAGATTTGTCCCGCACCCTGCCTCACAAGGTGGTTTATCTTCAGGGGGTCGGGCGGCGCGCCTTCTGTTTGGCCTCGCGTGGTATATTCGACCGATGTCTTCCGCCGCCCCCGCCCATTCTACAAATTTGTTCGGCCACCAGCCCTTCCTGCTCTTTTTTTGGGCGCGAAGCTTTTCCGAATTCTCCCAGCAGATCGCCACCGTGGCCATCGGCTGGCAGGTCTATGCGCTCACCAACAGCGCGTTCGCCCTCGGCATGGTAGGATTGGTGCAGTTCCTTCCCTCGGCGCTTCTGGTTTTCGCCGCGGGACACGCCGCGGACCGCTACGAGCGCAAGCGGGTGGTGCAGGTTTGCCAGACTGTCGAAGGGTTGGCTGCGGCGCTTCTAGCGTGGGGCAACTTGACAGGAGGGCTGAACGCGGCGGAGATTTTCGCTGCCCTGGCAGTGTTCGGCACGGCGACGGCATTTGAGAGCCCGGCGCAGGCGGCATTGTTGCCTGGCGTGACCCCGGAGGGGATGCTGCAAAAGGGCACGGCGCTATCTTCGGCGGGGTTTCAGGTGGCGGTAATCAGCGGTCCGGCGCTCGGCGGCTTGGCTTACGCGGTGGCGCCCGCCGTGCCTTACGCGTTGATGGCGGTTTTCTGGCTCCTGGCGGGAATGCTGAGCGGGGCGATCCGGCTCGACCGGCCGGTGACCGATGAAGAACCGCCGACGCTGTCTGACGTGTTCGCGGGCGTGGGATTCGTACGCCGCAATCCGGCCATCCTGGGAACCATTTCGCTGGATCTGTTCGCCGTCTTGTTGGGAGGGGCGACGGCGCTGATGCCCATCTATGCCCGCGACATCCTGCATACGGGGCCCTGGGGACTGGGGGTGCTGCGCGCCGCGCCGGCGGTCGGCGCGTTGCTGATGACCGCGGTGCTGGCCCGCCACGCCCTCCGCCGGCGCGTCGGCGTGCGCATGTTCCAGGCGGTCATCATCTTCGGCCTGGCGACGGTGGGGTTTGCCCTTTCCCGTTTGATCTGGTTTTCACTTCTGGCGCTCGTGATGATGGGCGCGGCGGACATGGTGAGCGTGGTGATCCGCGTTTCCCTGGTGCAACTGGGCACGCCCGACTCGATGCGCGGCCGCGTGGGCGCGGTGAATTACCTGTTCGTCAACGCCTCCAATCAACTCGGCCAATTCGAGAGCGGCATCACCGCGGCCTTGTTTGGGGCTATGCCGGCAGCCGTGCTGGGCGGGCTGGGGACCATCCTCGTGGCGCTCCTGTGGATGAAATTATTTCCAGCCCTGCGGCATGTGGAGCGGCTCGAATAGGCAAGAGGGCGCCCACCCACGCTTCATCAGCGATACTGCGCTTCGTTTTCCAGCAGCTTGCGGATGTTCGGTTTCATGCTTCCGGGCGGCAGGGCCGGCAGCAGCGCCAATCCTTCCCGGGCGGTCGAGCGGCTCTTCTCCATCTGACCGGCGGCCCGATAGGCCTGGGCGAGGGTGAGCAGCAAGGAGGGCTTTTTCCCGTGGCTCAGAGCCACCGCGCGCCCGGCGCAGACAATGGCAAATCCGGGGTCGCGGAGCGAGGCCGGATCCACTTTCAGGAAGGCATTCGCGGCTTGGTCGAGAATCATGGGGGAAGCCTGATCCTTGCCGGCGATCTCCCGCAGGGTGGCCAGGCCTTTTTGGGCAAGCGCCCCGGAGTCTCCAGAACTATGCAGGACGGATTGAATGGCGCTCAGACGGACTTGCACGTCGGCCAGAACCGCCTTCCAGTTCTCATCGGAGGGGTCTTGTTGCAGCATCCTTTCGAAGATACCGGCCACCTGATTCAATAGCTTCTCCGTCGCAGACAGGTTCCGGCGCCGGTCGCCGGATGCGAGGGCCAAGATGGGATTGGCCGCGTCTTCAAACCCTCTCGCCTCGTCATCCAGCACCACCTCCAGGTCGGCAAGGGCGCGCAAGTCCTGCGGGTCTGCGGTCACCAGGCGCTGGCTTATGGCCGTAACTTCCGCAAAGAGCGCATTGGCCCTGGTGTATTCCCCCAACTGAACCAGGGCATTGGCCTCCTTGCGAAGTATCATGGCGCGCATCCGCAAGGTGGGCAGGCCGCTCTGTTCCGGCGTGGGCAGGGCATCGGCGCGCTCGAGCGCAATCTCGAAGTCTTTGAGCGCCTGAGCTGGATCGGCGTCCATTTCGACACTACCGATCTTCATCTGCGAGATGGCGAGTCCCCGCTGGGCGCGCAGCACATGGGGATCAATGGCGAGGACGCGATCATCCAGGGCGATGGACTGGCGGAAGGCGGCAAGCGCCCCGGCCAGATCGGCGAGGCTGGCGGTGCCGGTCTGGCCCAACTCGTCGCCCAGGGTTCCGTAAGCGGAACTGGTGTCGCAAATCAGGCTGACCGGGGCATCCGGAGGGGCTATCAGACGGTTATAGGTTTCGACGGCGGCGCGCATGGAAGCGATGGCGTCCTGCGTCCTGGCCGTTCCAAACAGAATTTCGCTGCGGGAGGCCTGCGCCAGGGCGAGGGCCCGAAGCGCATCTTGGTCCCTGGACCCGGGCCCGGCAAGCGGCTCGGCGATGGCCAGCGCTTTGCCCAGGCTCAGAAGCGCCCCGGCGGGGTCGCCGAGATTCTGGTCGTAGGGATTGCCCTGAATGTTTCCCAGGCGAGTATACGCATCCACCAGATCGAGTTGGGTCTGGCGGTCTCCCCGCGCGTCGCCGGCCATGCGGTCCAGGTGTTCGAGCACGCGCGTCACCAGCAGTTTCTGTACGCCCGTGGAGCCGGGCAGTTGTTTGATGGCGTCGTCCAGTTCGGAGAGCAGGCTGTTGCTCAACTGGCGCAGGTCCGAGGAGCGCGCCTCGGCCCGGCGCCGCTCGGCATTGGCCACGCGGGCCTGCCACAACACCCCGGCAACGCCCCCCACCAGAGAGATTCCCAGCAGGACCGCGGCCGCCAGGCTGAACCAGCGGCGGCGGATGAACTTGCCGGCTCGATAGCGAAGCGTGCCGCGCCGCGCCGCCACCGGCAATCCATCCAGAAAGGCGCGAAGGTCAGAGGTGAGTTGCTCGGTGGTGCGATAACGCTCTCGGGGTTCCTTGCGGAGAGCCTTCAGCAGGATCGCTTCCAGATCGGCATCCAGCCGCTCGCCCGAATTCACGGCGTGCGCGGCAGGCGGGGGGGTTCTTCGCAGATCACGCGCAGCATTTCGGCGGTGGTCAATTCCTTAAGTTCGTAGGGCAGCGATCCGGTCAGCAGAAGGTACAACAGCACGCCGAGTGAATAGGTGTCCGATGCAGTGGTAATGGGATTGCCCAGCACCTGTTCGGGGCTTGCATACTGCGGAGTAAACGACTGATATCCCTGGCGGGTCAGTTTGCTGTCGGGTCCGGCCAGAGACGGAGAGAGCAGCTTGGCGGTGCCAAAATCCAGCAACCGGGGAGTGCCGTCTTCGGCCATCAGGATGTTATCCGGCTTCAAGTCGCGGTGGACGATGAAGTGCTGGTGGGCAAACTGCACGGCTTCGCAAACCCGCATGAACAGCGCAATCCGTTGGGCCTCGGAAAGACGCTGCAGTTCACAGAAGCGCTGGATGGAAACTCCATCCACATACTCCATGACCAGATACAGGTCGCCCTCGGCAGTGACGCCGCCATCCAGCAGGCGGGCAATATACGGATGCTGCAACTCCGCCAGAATCTGCCGTTCCTGGCGGAACCTCTCCCGGAACAGCTCGGTGGCCAGCGGCAGGTCAATGAGTTTGATGGCCACCTTCTGGTCAAACTGCCCGTCAGCGCGATGGGCCAGATAGACCGCGCCCATGCCGCCGCGTCCCAGCAGGCGGTCAAGTTCATAAGACCCGACCCGCTGGCGAGCCGGAAGATTTTCCTGGCCAGCGCCCGGCTCGAGGCGGCGGGATGCCGTGAGCTGCTCTTCCTCCGCGCAAGCCGTGAGCAGCGACCACACCTCGGCGGCAAGTTCCCGGTCCCCGTGGCACTCGGTCTCAATGTATTCGGTCCGCGCCGCATCGGGAGCCGCGAGAGCCTGGTGGAAGATCGCCTCTACCCGTAGAAACCATTCCGTCGTTTGGTCCATTTGAGCGACAGTCCCGTCTATCGTTTGTCCCGCTCAATAGGAGACTGCGTGGAGCGGGCCCAAAGTGAATCACCGCTCCATTGAATCCGCGACGATGTCCGGGGGATGCGCCGGCACCGACTGCCTTTTGTGAAAGTCCCGTCGCGATCGATGATGGACTGGAATTCCTGCATCAGGCCACTTTTCCTTTGATGTTCCGGTGAATGCGCCGGTAGAGCCAGCTTTTGGTGAATTTCAGGTCGCGATCGACGGTGGCCTTCGACACCTGCATCAAGGAAGCTGTTTCCTCGGCCGTGCAGCCAAGAAAGTACCGCAATTCGACAAGTTGGACCTTGTAGGGATCAAGCGCGCCGAGTTCGTCCAGCGCCAGGTTCAAATCCAGCAGTTCCGGGCTGCCGATATTGACCCACAGAAGGTCATCGCTGAGCGGGATGCGATCATAGCCGCCGCCCCGCATCTGTGCCTGGGCCTGGCGCGCATGGTCGATCAGGATCATGCGCATGACCTTGGCGGCAAAGGTGTAGAAATGCTGGCGGTCATCCCACGCCGCCTTTTTCTGGTTCAGCAGGCGGAGATAGAGCTCATGCACCAGGGCCGTCGCCTGAAGAACGTCGGGATTGCGCTCCCGGCGAACGTAGGCCGCGGCCACTTCACGAAGGTGGGGGTAGACGAGCGGCATCAGGTCCTTGAAGGCCGATGCGTCGCCGTCCTTCCACTTGGCCAGGAGTAAGGTAATTTCTCCCTTGGCGGGCTGCACAATCGCCTCCGCGCGTGGTGCATCTGAAACGCTTCGCCCGCCAGCCTATCACTTTTTCCTCTGTTTTCCTACCATTAGGATAAGGCGCTGGTGTCCTAATTTGACCAGCCCGCCGCCCGGCGGCCACGAGCATTGTAGCGCTGACCTTGCGGTCGGCACATGCAGGCTCAAGCCGCTACACTCAAAATAGGACACTACCGACAAGACCTTGCCCGCCGGCGATTTCGCTTTCGCAGAAAATTTGATGCATTTCACTTCTACTTTGCGCTGTCTGATTGAAGCGGCAAAGAAAATCCGGCCCTGCGGATGCGAAGGAGACCCCGATGTTAAACGAAGCGAAGCGAGTCCTTTATTTGATGAGAGCCGTGTCGATGCGACGCGGCCTGCGCTCTAATGCCTGCATTTTGGGAATCAGCCTCAGCCTGCTGATGGTGATGGCGGGCTGTCAATCCCCATCAAGAGTCGCGATCATTCCGCCGGCGGCGGTGGTCACGATTACCAGCCCCACGGCCTCCCAGACCGTGCCGGTGAATGGAACCCTGGCGGTTACCGCCGCGGTGACCAACGCTTCCAGCTCGTCCATAAACTGGACTGTCAACGGCGTGGCCAATGGCAACGCCACAGTCGGCACCATCACCGGCTCGGGCGGGAGCATAACTTACACCGCCCCCGCTGCCGTGCCCTACCCGGCCACGGTGACCATTACGGCGGCCACCTCGGCGGACAGTTCGGCTTCGCTGCTGGTTACCATTTCGCCGGGAGTTGTGGTTTCCATTGTGAGCCCCATCAACTTGAAGCAGGACTTGCTGCTGAACGCCACCTTGCCCATTACCGCCGGCGTTACGGGCACCTCCAACACCGCCGTCAACTGGAGTGTGAACGGCGTTGCGGGCGGCAACTCGACCTTCGGAACGGTTTCGGGCACGGGCTTGTCGGTGACTTACACCGCGCCCTCCGCCATCCCCACGCCGGACACGTTCGCCATTACGGTGACCAGCCAGGCGGATTCCACCAAGTCGGCTTCCGTGCAAGTCACCATCGGATTTGCCATCACCACCACCTCCGTCCCCAACGGGATCGTGGGGACGCCTTACAGCCAGACCATCGGGGTGGTGGGAGGCACGTCGCCCTACGCCTTTAGTCTTGCCCCCAACTCCGGCCCGCTGCCTCCCCCCCTGACCATCAATCCCACCACGGGCGTGATCAGCGGCACACCTACCACCGCCGGGACGTACCCCTTTACCGTGCAGGTGAAGGACAGCAGCAGCCCGCAGTTGGTCATGACACAAGCTCTGAGCATCACGATTTACACGGAGTTGAGCTTCCCGGCCCCAGCGGTGCCCAACGGGGTGGTAGGCACGCCTTACACCATTTCGCTCGGGGTGAGCGGTGGTACGGCGTCTTACAACTGGAGCATCAGCGCCGGCGCCCTGCCCAGTTGCTTGTCACTGGCGAGTGCCACCACCACGAGCGGAACGAATTCCATTTCCGGAACTCCCGTCACCGGCTGCGTGGGCGCTTTCAGCTTCACAGTGAAGGTGACGGACTCCAGCGTTCCCGCCCAAGTCCAGACCCAGGCCCTGAGTGGGACGATCTACGCGGGATTGACGTTCCTGACGACGTCGCTCCCCAACGATGTGGTGGGAACGCCCTACAGCCAGGCAGTAACGGTGGCGGGCGGCACAGGGCCTTACACCTGGAGCGTCAGCGCGGGGGCCCTGCCCACCTGCCTGTCCCTGGCCAGCTTGACCACCACGAGTGGAACCAATACGCTGGCCGGAACTCCCGTGAACGGATGCGCGGGCCTCGCCAGCTTCACCCTGAAGGTTGTCGATTCCAGCAGCCCGCAGCAGTCCAAGACGCAAGCTTTCAGCTTTAACATTTACACGGCGTTGGCCTTCCCCGTGGTGACGCTGCCCGGTGGAGCGGTGGGCACGGCCTATAGTGGCACACTGAGCGTGAGCGGCGGGACGGAGCCCTACATCTGGAGCATTAGTTCCGGCGCGCTGCCTGCTTGCTTGTCCATCGCCAGCGCCAGCACCACGACCGGAGCCAATTCCATCATCGGCAGCCCCGTGACCGCCTGCGCGGGCAACTTCAGCTTCACCGTGAAGGTGACGGATTCAAGCTCTCCCGCCCAGGTCAGCATCCAGCCCATGAGTGTTACCATCCTGGGCATTACCACCACCACCTTGCCGGCCGCCTCCCTGGGGGTAGCGTATAACCAGACGCTTGCCGCCGTGGGCGGTTCCGGGTCTTACACCTGGAGCGTCAGCGCCGGCACTTTCCCAGCGTCCACTTGCCTGGCACTCGCCGCCTCGACGGGAGCAATTACAGGAACACCCGTGTCCGGCTGCTCGAATACTTACACCTTCACGGTGCAGGTGAAGGACACCAGCACGCCACAACTCGTCACCACTCAGGCGCTCAGCCTGACCATTAATACGGTGGGGGTCTCCATTTCCAGCCCAACCAACCTGACCCAAAGCGTGACGGCGAATGGAACCCTAGGCATTACGGCCTCGGTGACGGGAACCACTGACACGGCCGTTACCTGGACCGTGAATAGCATCGCGAATGGCAACACAACCTTCGGGACGATTACGGGGACGGGGTTGTCCGTGATTTATAATGCGCCCGCCACCATACCGTCACCGGCCACGTTCAACGTAACCGTCACCAGCACGGCGGATAACACCAAGTCCGCCTCGGTGAGTATCACGATTACGGCTCCCGTGATCACGGTCACCATCACCAGTCCCACCAGCCTGACCCAGAATGTGGCGGTGAACGGAACTCTGGCGATTACGGCCGCGGTGGCGAACACCTCGAATAGCGCCGTCACCTGGACCGTGAACGGCGTCACCAACGGCAACTCCACTTACGGGACCATCGTGGGTACGGGCTTGTCGGTAACTTACGACGCGCCGGCCGCCGTCCCGTCGCCCGCCACCTTCAACGTTACGGCCACCAGCGCGGCGGACACCAGCAAGTCGGCTTCGGTCAGCGTCACCATCACGTCGGCCACCGCGGCTTGCTCGGATTCGGGGAGCGAGTCGCTCCTCAAGGGGCAATACGCCTTCGTCCTGAGCGGATTTAGCGATTCGGGTTTCCTGGCTGCGGTCGGTTCCTTCACGGCCGATGGCGCTGGTAAGATTACCGCCGGCATACTTGATAGCAATGGCGCCCTCGTCCAAACCGGGGCCAGCATCGATCCCACTCGGAGTTCCTACTCGGTGGGCGCGAACCACCTGGGCTGCGCCACCATCGTCACGAGCGCGGGCACCTTCACCACCAGGCTCTCCGTCGGCGGGATCACGTCAGGTGTAGCGACCCAAGGCCGAGTGGTCGAGTGGGATACTACCTCCGGCAGCAACTATCTCAGCGCAGTGGGCCAAATTCGGCAACAGACCGTTCCCACCAACGTGCCCAGCGGCAATTTTGTGTACGAGAACACTGGCGTTTACGGAACAAATCAATACCGCACCGGCGTTCTGGGGATGGTAACCATTGCGCCCGGTACCAGCGGCGGTACCATCACCTACGGCGAATATGACGTCAACGTGGAGGGAGTCATCAACGACGGTAATGGTTTATCCACACCCTACACCGGCGTTACCGGCTCCTACACCGCCCCCGACCCCACCACCGGCCGGTTTACCACCACGGCAACGCTCAACAGCAATACCAACCATCAAGTGGGCTACCTCGTGTCCAGTTCGCAGTTCCTGGAAATGGGGACGGATGCGCTATCCAGTACAACTGCGGTTCTGGTCGGTGGGGCGCAATTCCAGAGCGGATCCGCGTCCTTCACCACGGGCAGCAATCTCGTCTATTATGCGACGGGGACGGAGAGCGCCGAGCTGGGAATCATCAACGTCACGGGATCCACCAGCTATACGGCCACCTATTACGAGGACGTCTTCGGTTCGGCGGAAACTCCTCAAACTCCGGCCTGCACCACCCAAACCGACACCTATGGGCGGGTGGTAGCCAGCGGCTCCACTTGCACCATGTATCTAACTACCTATAAAACAATGTACCCTCCTGTCTTCTACCTCAGCGGCCCGAACACCGGCTTCATGCTCGGAACGGGCGCGGGTGTTTATGCTGGGCAGGTGGACCCGCAGGTGGTTCCCAGTGGCGGTTTCTCCGCCTCCTCTATCTCAGGCGTTTTTTATGACGGCGATACTGAGGTGGTCAGCGAAGAAGTCGCAGCCGACGATATGATAGACGTAGAGGCGCTAACGTTCGACGGTAGCGGGGGCGTCGACATTATCGGTGATTATACTGGCGCCGCCGGATCCGTAGTCACCCAGAACGCCGATGTGACCAATAACACCACACTTGGAACGGTGAATTCCAATGGCACCTTCACCACCAACACTAGCTACCCGGGGATCAACGCCATCATGATCTCCACTACCAAGATCGTGAATATCGACAATTCCACAAATGCTTACCCCATCATTCAGGTGATCAAGCAATAGGCGTTCACTTCACGGAAAAGGGCCTTGTCCGTCCGCCGACGGACAAGGCCCTCCCTTTTTGCACCGCAATGCTGCTCTTCCTTCCCCGCCTGCGGTCGCAATCCGAGAGTATCACCCGATGCCAACCGTAAGGTCAGCGCTGCCATGGCCTGCCATGGCCACCTCGGGTTGCGGGAGTCCGACGGTCCGATCCGAAGCGGACCTGAAATTGAACCTGGCCATGCCAACCATGGGCGGAACCGCGATGGATCGGGGCAGGCTGCCCGCACCGCAGATGTGTCGCGCCCCACCAGGACATTTTGCCTCTTGACATCGTGGGTCTTTTAGTATAGGCTAGAATTGCGATGAAAGGCTGGCGCAACACCGCCCCCACGACATGCCTCCTCCCCAAGCCGCCGAGCCCTTCTGCACCATGCAAAGAGATGTTAAAAATGAAGATCGACCCGACTATGTCTATGAAAACACGTGCGAAGAGGTTAAAATGTCGTCTCGATATGCACAATTTTTGGCGAAAATGCACCGATATTGCATTTTTAAGACCCATCGGGGCGGCATTTGCGCACGAGTGAACCCAATAAGAGGCTCTGGGATCTTATCACACCGGTGCTTGGCGCGACGTCCCTCCTGAATCAAGAGGGAAGTCAGGAGGCTCAAGAGAAAGGAAAGTGGCGAGCGGGAAAAAGCAGAGTGCGAAGTCCGGTGTCCGAGGGACGAAGTCGAGGAGGTCAGTCAGTAGGGGAAATGATCAAAAACGTGTTCTGCCATTATATAATAGAAACTAAAGGGGATAGTATTTTCTGCTCGAAATGTCATAAATCAATATCTTACTCAAAAAGCAAGAGTTAAGGGGAATTCTGGGGCAACGAGAAAAAACGGGAAGCGGGACCTTGCCACTATATGCCAGAAAATGAAGGTGTTAGTTGTAAAAATTGGAAAATCTCCAAATTTCTATCTAATTGAAAACAATATTGTTATTCGACATCTACGGAATGCGATCACGAAAAAGGGGGGATTAAAAAATGGGGCAAATTTTATGCAACTTATTGAAAACACATGTAGAAAAAATGTCTATTTTTTGCCTCGCCATTATGTTCATGAAAATAAACTAGTTATAAGCTGCTTGCCATTATGCTGCTGAAAATAAAGGGAGTTGTCGAAAAGGGAGGTCCTGCGCCACGAGCGACCATGGAGAGGAGAGGGCAGCGTGGATGATGGGAAAACGGGCAGCTCCGATTGACAATCCCCCGCGTGACACACTTCCCCGTATCGGTTATCGGTGGAGTTCGGAGATCAGATGAACCAAATTGTGAGTCCGAAAACGGTAGCCCGGCGCATGATCCCACAGGGGCGGCCAGCAACACATTGCGCGGTCTGCGAGGCGGATCGTATCAGTGGAATGACCGGTTCGCGCGACTTTCGAGCCGCCGCGCCGAGTATCCGGAGGTCGCAAACCCCGATTTCGGCGTGCGCTGGATGTGGTAACCGGCAAGAGGCGACAAGTGAACGGACTGTCTGGTAGACTTTTGAGTTCACTGCCAGGAGGATGCAAATTGCCAAGACGAACCGTACTCTGTGCGCTGGTTGCCATATTCCTGTTCGGCTGGAGCGCGCCCCGGCCGGTTGCCGAGCCCAGTTTTCCCGACCGCCCCAAGCTGGTTTTGGTGCTGGTGATTGACCAGTTTCGGTACGACTACCTGATGCGCTTCCGGCCTTATTTCGTGCAAGGCGGATTCAATCGCCTGCTGGAGGGCGGGGCGGTCTTTACGGATTGCCGGTTCGATTATGCCACCACCATGACTGGCCCCGGGCACGCCACCCTGCTGACGGGCGCCTATCCCGACGCGCATGGGATCATTGAGAACAACTGGTACGATCGCGACCGCCAGCGCGAAGTTTATTGCGTCGAGGATTTGAGCACGCGCCTGGTGGCTAGTCGCGAGAAGGCCAGCGCCTCGCCCGGCTATTCGCCCCGCAATCTGACGGCTTCGACCCTGGGGGACGAACTGCGCCTGGCAACCGATTTCCGCTCCAAGGCGGTCTCCATCTCTCTCAAGGACCGCGCCGCAGTTTTGATGGGCGGGCATGATCCCTCCGCCGCATATTGGTACGATGAGGGATCGGGCCGCTTTGTCAGCAGCACCTACTATATGAAGACTCTGCCGGTGTGGGCGGACGACTTCAATCAACATTCGCCCATCAACCAGTATTGCGGCAAGAAATGGCAGACGCTCAGGGAAACTCCGGGAGGTCAGGGCAGAGTCTTGTCGGAATTCGAACCCTCTCCCGGGGAAACCTGCCCGGACCCCAAGTTTCTGGGTTGGCTTGACGAAACCCCCTACATGAACGAGATCGAACTGGGCTTCGCTGCCGCTGCCATCCGCAACGAGGGGTTAGGGCAGGGCCCCGACACCGACATTTTGACCCTCTCGCTCAGTGTGAATGACTATATCGGTCACGAATTCGGTCCGTATAGTACAGAAGTTGCTGACGCTACCCTTCGCACCGACCGCGACCTGGCGGCGTTTTTCGATGAACTGGACAAGATGGTGGGGCTAAACAATGTCTGGATCGCATTTTCTGCCGACCATGGCGTGGCCCCAACTCCGGCATTTATTCAGGAGCACAAACTGGGCATGGGGCTTGCTCAACCCGCGGCCATTCGTAATGCGGCAGAGCAAGCCTTGACCAAGGCCTTTGGCCCCGGTCCGTGGATTGAGGATGAGGATGAAGCGTACCTCTTTCTGAACCGGAAAACGCTCAAAATGCGCAACGTCCTGGAATCAAAGGCCGAGGAAGTCGCCGCCCAGGCCGCCGCCTCGCAGCCCGACGTGGCAGCGGCATTTACGCGCACGCAGTTTCTGACCGGCAGTTTGCCGCGCTCGGCCCTGGCCCGGAAAGCCGCGAATAGCTTTAATTCGAAGAGAAGCGGGGATGTTTTCCTGGTTTTTGCACCCTATGCGGTGCCAACTTCATATCCCACCGGCACCACCCACGGGACTCCATGGAATTACGACGCCCAGGTCCCGATGATTTTCCTGGGAAGCGCGTTCAAGGCGGGGTTTTACGCCGCCCCATGCCAGCCGATTGATTTGGCCGCCACCCTGGCAGCAAGGCTGGGTCTGACGCAACCATCAGGAGCGCAGGGAACGCCGTTAGTCATGTCATTAAAATAGTCCGGTCCGCTCACGAAGTGATTTTGCCAAAAAGCACCCGGGAAATTTGTCAAAGCTGAACCGCGCGGGCTCGGGTAATTCGGCTGGCTGGCCTGGCAACCAGAACCTACCGGTCGGTAGGTTCGACCAGCTAGACTATAAACCTTTCCTAATACTTTCCTTGACAAATTCGGTCTGAAATTGTAGTATGGATGCGTCTCCAACACCTTACGGATCTGTGCCATCCTCATCAAGAATTTACTGAATGAGGAAAGATTGTCATTTGGAGGTTGAATGAAGAATTTGGTTATGAGTTGTGCGATTGTCGGGTTGATTGCAATATCTCCGAAGCCCGAGGCAAGGCCGCCTTCCCTCCCAGGGTCGGCGCCCAAAGCTTTTCAAGTACCCAAGGCTTTTCAGGTACCCAAGGGCGAAGTGGGAATAGCGAGCTGGTACGGAATCGAGCGCCAGGGAATGCCCACCGCCAGCGGCGAACTATTTGATAAGGATAAGCTTACCGCTGCTCACCGCAAGCTCCCTTTGGGTGCCACGGTTCGCGTCACGAACCTCAAGAATCTCCAATCTGCCAAGCTGAGGATCAATGACCGAGGCCCCGGATTGAATAGTCGCATCATTGACGTCTCGTGGGCGGCGGCAAGAAAGCTCGGCTTCCTGGAAGCGGGCTTGGCACACGTTGAAATCGATGTCCTCACCTACCCTAACAATTGCCTTCGGCACAAGACCAGCTCACGTTCTCCAAAGTTCAATTAGACCCCCGGCAATTTATACAGTTCAGAACGAATTCCCTACTCGCTGCTTACCGCTTGCGGACACCCTCGTCTAAAAAGTGGAATTGCCGCTGTTCTCCCTCCCCAATGCCCCACCCTGCTCTGTTCTTTGGGCGGAGCAGGGAACAATTCATGGGGAGTTCGCGTATGAATACCTAGAGGGTTGGGGTAGCTCGGCCAGCCTGGAGAAATAAATGGCAAACAATCATCAGGGCAAGCGGAAGAAATGGTATCTGCTGGCGATTGCCGGAGTCATTGTGGTGGGCGGAGGCATGGGCATTGCCGCGGCCTTGCACCCCAATAATACGATTGACCCTTCGAAACTGGCCAGCGTCACCCGCGGCGACCTGGCGCGTTCCGTGGTGGCCACGGGCAAGATCGAACCGCTTGTGAAGGTTGAGGTTAAGTCCAAAGCGAGCGGCATTGTCGAGAAGATTCTGGCCGACTATGGCGACCACGTGAAATCCGGCCAGGTTCTGGTGGAGCTGGACAAGGAGCAGTTGCAAGCCCGCGTAGCCGAAGCCCGCGCCAACCTTCAGGCCGCCCAAGCCGCCGTCGAATCCAGCCAAGCCACCTACGAACGCAACAAGGTGGATGCGGAGGGGCCGGACCTTCCCTTCCTGAAAGCCACCGTCGAGCGCAATCGCAAGCTGGCGGCGGATGGACTGGTGTCCACCTCGATCCTGGACGACAGCGAGAAGGCTTACCAACTCGCGCTGAACAAGCAGATGTCGGCGCAGCGCTACCTGGCCGTCAGCCGGGCGGAGATCGCGCGCAGCAAAGCCCAGGTGGCTCAGATGCAAGCCGCGCTCGCGAGCGCCGAGGAGGACCTGGGCAATTCGACCATCGTCAGCCCCATGGATGGCCTGGTGCTGTCCCGTGACGTGGAGGTGGGCGACGCGGTCAGCTCCATCCTGATTCTCGGCTCCGAGGCAACCCTGGTGATGACCCTCGGGGACGTGAGTGAGGTTTACGTCAAGGGCAAGGTCGATGAAGCCGACATCAGCAAGGTTTACCTGGGGCAGAGGGCGCGCATCGTCGTGGAGTCGCTCAAGGATAAGAAGTACGAGGGCAAAGTAACCAAGATTTCACCCATGGGAGTGGAAAAGGATAACGTCACCACCTTCGAAGTGAAGGTTTCCATTCAGAACCCCACCGGCGAACTGAAGGCCAACATGACCGCCAACGCCGAAATCATCCTGGAAGAGAAGCATAACGTGCTGCAACTTCCCGAGGCGGCGGTGATCTATGACAAGGACCGTCACACCTTTGTGGAAACACCTGCCCCCGGCTCGAAAACCGGCAAGCAGAAACTCCCCGTTACGCTCGGAATCTCCAACGGAGTCAAAACCGAGCTGATGAGCGGATTGAAAGAAGGGCAGGAAGTGGTGTTGCAATAAGAAGGACGTCCTTGGTCCTTTGTCCTTGGTCCTTCGTCAGTTGCTGCCCGGATCGCTAAGTACAATGGACAAAGGACTAAGGACAAAGGACAAGCGACAGATGGCCTTCACCGATCTCCTCCTCGACACCCTCCGAACCTTGTGGTCCCACAAGCTGCGCACCTTTCTGACCATGTTCGGGATCGCCTGGGGGATCATCTCCATTACCCTGATGGTGGGGGCGGGTGAAGGCTTGCGGGTCGGCCAGCAGCGGCAGCAGGAGACCTTTGCCAAGGATTTGATGATTATCTTCGACGGCCGGACGAGCCTGCAAGCGGGAGGCCTGCGCGCCGGCCGGGAGGTGAGATGGGAGGCAAGTGACGCCCAGGCGGCACAGCAGGAGGCCACCGCCTGCCGTTTCGTGTTGCCGGAGTTGGAGCGCGAAAACCTGAAAGTGCGCAGCCTCTACAATAATGCTACGCCCACCGTGACCGGCTCCTACCCCCCTTTCGCCGAGATACGTTCCATCGGCGTGGAGGCGGGCCGGTTCTACGACTGGGGCGACGAGGATGCGGGCCGCCGCGTGGCCTTCCTGGGCAGCAACATCAAGAAGCAACTCTTCTCCAGCCGTCCAGCCGTGGGCGAGACGATCATCCTCAATGACATTCCCTTTACGGTCATAGGCGTCATGACCGCCAAGGACCAGAATTCCAGCTACGACGGCTGGGATGTGGACAAGATTTTTGTGCCCTTTGGCGCCATGCTCCGTGATTTTCCCAACAAGCCTCCGCTGCTTCCCACCGATATTGACCAGTTGCTGGTGGTGCCCAAATCTCTTCCCGAGCATGAAGACTGTAAGTATCAGGTGAAGCGTGCGCTGGGCCGGCTCCACCGGTTTGATCCCCTGGACAAGGAAGCCGCCCCCGTTTGGGACACGGTGGAGCAGGCCAAGGCGTTTCGAAAACTCATGGACGCGATGAAGTACTTCCTGGGGGCCATCGGCATCACAACCCTGCTGCTGGGCGGCATTGGCGTGATGAACGTGATGCTGGTGGCGGTCCGCGAACGCACCCGTGAAATCGGAGTGCGCAAGGCGGTGGGAGCCAGTTCCCGCGCCATCCTTCAGCAGTTTTTCGTCGAGACCACCATTATTGTTTTCCTCAGCGGCGGAGCGGGCATGGGCATTGCTTACGGCCTGTGCGGACTCGTCAACCTGATCCCCATGCCCCCCTTCTTTGCGGGCATGCTCCCCACCTGGCAATCCGGCACGCTCTCTTTCGCCGTGCTGGGCACGGTGGCAGTGCTCTCCGCCCTCTACCCCGCCACGCGCGCGGCCCACGTGGACCCGATCGAGGCGCTCAGATTTGAGGCGGGAGGATGAGGAAGTAGTCAGTTGTCAGTTTTCAGTTCTCAGTCGTCAACCATCGGTCTTTCGTACCCATTTTTCAGGTTGCAATAAACGAGGCAAAAAACACAACCTCCTGAACACAACGATGGCAGCCGATAACTAGTGATGGATGAAAGAAAACTCATGATAGAGAACTGACGACGGAGACGGTGGAGGTTGTGATGCAGGATTTCAAGAAACTCAAGGTTTGGGAAAAAGGGCACGAGGCCACATTAACTGTATACAAGTTCACAGCCCGGTTTCCAAGAGAGGAACTTTACGGCCTGACCAGCCAAATGCGACGGGCTGCGGCTTCTGTCGTTTCCAATATTGCCGAGGGTTGTGGGAGAACGGGCCGGCCAGACTTTGCCCGCTTTCTTCAAATGGCCACCGGCTCCGCAAGTGAGCTCCAGTATCAGTTACTGCTCGCGCGTGACTTAAATTTTCTTAAGCCCGAGGAATACCAGAGCCTGGAAGGAAGAGTCGTAGAAGTGAAACGAATGCTGAGTTCCTTAATACAGCGGCTCAGAAGCGGGACCTAAAGACCAACGCCGAAGACTGATGACTGAGAACTGATGACTGACGACTGACCCGAGAGTGGAATCGACATGCTAACCGAAATCCTCAAACAAGCCTGGACGTCACTGAGGCGCCAGCCCACCCGCAGTCTGCTGACCATGTTGGGGATCGTTTGGGGAATTGCGGCGGTGGCTTTGCTGATTGCCTACGGGGGCAGCATGCGCTCCGTGGTGGTGGCATCTTTCGATGCTTTCGGCAGGGGCGCGGTGGTCTGCTGGCCGCAGCAGACCAGCGAGCAGGCAGGGGGCGAGCGGGCGGGCAAACAAGTGCGCTTTGAACGAGCCGACGTGGAAGAAATCCAGCAGGAAGCCACTCTGGTGAAGACGGTGTGCAGCGAGAGCGTGCGCTTTCTGCCCATCTCCTATGGCGACCGCATGGCGCAATCGGCCATCCGGGGCGTGTGCTCTGAATATGGCGAAATGCGCAATGAGGTTCCCAGCCAGGGACGTTGGCTCAGCGCCGAAGATGAGTTGGAGCGCCGCCGTGTGGTCTTTATCGGCTATCGCCTGCGTGAAAAGCTCTTTTCCGGCAGGCCGGCGATTGGCGAAACCGTGCACATCAGTGGCGTGCGCTTTACGGTTATCGGCACGATGGAAATCAAGATTCAAGACAGCAACTACTTCAGCCCCGACGATCAGTGCGCCTGGATTCCCCATTCCACGGCCGGTGATCTTTGGGACACGCGTTACGCCTCGGTGCTGGTCTTTGAACCCAAAGCTCCGCAGTTCGAAAAGGAGGCCATTGCCCAAGTGCGCGCCGCAGTGGCCAAGCGCCAGCGCTTTTCCCCCACCGACGAGCGCGCCATCCTGATGTTCGGGCGCGAACAATTTCGCCCCATCATCGACGGCATCACCATTGGCTTCGAGGCTCTCTTCACCTTTGTGGGAGCGTTGACGCTGGGTATTGGGGGCGTCGGCCTGATGAATATCATGTTGGTGGCCGTCGACGAGCGCATTCGCGAAATCGGCCTGCGGCGCGCGTTGGGGGCGCGGCGGCGGCACATTCAGGCGCAGTTTATGGCGGAAGCCCTGGTGCTGGCCCTGGTGGGGGGCGTTCTGGGCATCCTGCTCGCCTATGGCCTGGCCCTCGCCATCGGCACCATGCCCCTCTACGGTCCGCTCTATGAAGACAACTCCGGCAAGGGGGACATCCACCTCATCATTTCCCTGAACACCATTGGGATCTCGACAATCATCCTTCTGATCGTCGGCCTGCTGAGCGGACTGGTCCCCGCCCTACGCGCCTCCCGCCTCCACCCCGTGGAAGCACTGCGGTACGAATAGGGAATTATGAATGCTGAAATATGAGTGCTGAATGGGACGGGTCGGAACCGCTCTTACCAGGAGGATTTCAATACGAAGGTCACAGAAGCTCAAAGAAAAGAGCTCCTCTGAATGTACGGGGCGCGATGGTTGTTCCTTATGCATTTCGCCTGCGGTGGTTCGCTGCGGCCATTCTCTGTGAGCCTCTGTGTCTCTGTGGTCAATCTTCTTCTTTGGGGCTGGCAAATACGAACCTCTATTGGGTGACCCGCTCCTGGGTCAAACTGCTCGACGATGAAGGGCTGACCTTGCGCAATTGAAAGCGCTGCTTATGGAAAGATTTGTACTTCGTGCCCGCCGTTACGGTGCATCACCCTACGGGAATTCGGCTGACAGGCCGCGTGGAACTCCTCTTTCACGGCCGGCCGGAAATCAGGATCGATCCGTTCTCTACGTGGAACAGCAAGGAAGTGCCGGCCTTCCTGAGCGTCAAAGTTGGGTATAAGGTGAGCGTTTGAAGCACAGATATTAGCAGATAGCTCAAGTCTATATCGAAGGCATGGCCGCGAATTCGAGGTTTATGATATTCTCGCGTGCGACACGATTCGATCAAGAAGCGATAAATCCCCGGACCGGAACGAGAAAAGGATTCATGGAAACGAACCAACCCCTGGAGCCGAAGGAACCCTCGCTGGAAGTGTCCTGGGCCTCCATCGACCGCCGAGACTGGCAACTCTGGCTGCTTTCCTTTCTGCTCATCATTGTGCTGGGCGTGGGCATCCTCAGCCTCATGTTTCCGGTCTCCTTCTGGGAGCGAGGAGGTTTTCTCCGATCTCCGGACCGGCCTTTTTATGGACTCTCCCTGTTGCTGGCCTTGACTCTGACCTACCTGCATCAGAAGCAGTCCCGGCTGCGCGATCTGAAGCGCAAGCAATGGGAGAGGAAGCTCGTACACTCGGCTTTCCACGATTCCTTGACCGACCTGCCCAACCGCGCCTTGTTCCTGGACCGGCTGCGGCAGTGCTTGTGGCGCGCCAAACGCCATCCCGATTATTTGTTTGCCGTCCTCTATATGGATCTCGACCGGTTTAAGATGATCAACGACAGCATGGGTCATCTGCTTGGGGATCAAATGCTGGTGCAGGTCGGACGAAGGCTGCAATCATCCCTGCGCGTTTCGGATACGGTGGCGCGACTGGGGGGAGACGAGTTCGCAATTCTCCTGGACGATGTCCGGGATGTCACCGATGTGCCCCGGGCGGTCGACCGGGTTCGAAGCCAATTTCTGTCGCCGTTGAACCTGGACGGGCGTGATGTGTTCACGAGCACCAGCATCGGGATTGCGCTCAGTTCCACCGGCTACCAGCAGGCCGAAGACCTTTTGCGCGATGCCGACACCGCCATGTATCGCGCCAAAGCGCTGGGCGAAGGCCGGCATGAGGTCTTTGACATTTCCATGCACGAGCGGGCGGTAAGGCTGCTCAAAATAGAAACCGATTTGCGGTGGGCCATCGAGCGCAAGGAACTGCGCCTCTATTACCAGCCTATCATGTCCCTGCACACCGGGCTGCTCACCGGATTCGAGGCTCTGGTGCGCTGGCAGCACCCGGACTTTGGGCTGCTTTCCCCCGCGGAGTTCATTCCGGTGGCGGAAAAGTCCTCACTCATTATTTCCCTCACGCAATTGGTGCTTCAGGAGGCGTGTTCGCAGGCGCGAATCTGGAAATCGCAGTTCCCTGGGGATTTCCCATTCAGCATCAGCGTGAATTTGCCTGCCAAATATCTGGCGAAACCGGATCTGTTGCAGGAAATCAGCGGCCTGATTGCGGAACACCAACTCTCCCCGGACTCATTGCGATTGGAGATCACGGAAAGCGAAATCATGGGAGATCCCGCGGCCGTTTCCAGGGCCCTCTCCGATCTCAACGATATCGGAGTGAAGACCTCCATCGACGATTTCGGCACCGGATATTCCTCCTTAAGCTACCTGGCCAAGCTTCCGGTTCATGCCCTCAAAATCGACCGGGATTTTGTCTCCCGGTTGGACGCCGATGAGCGAAACTTGACGATAGTGCGTTCGGTTGTGGCGCTCGCCCATAACCTGGGACTGCAAGTGATCGCGGAAGGCGTGGAGACGCCCCACCAGCTCCAATACCTGAAAGGGCTGAAGTGCCAGTTCGGCCAAGGGTACCTGTTTTCTCCCGCCTGCGACAGCGAACTTGCCACCCAGTTCATCACGGCATGGTCCGGAAGCGGCGATGAGAAGAAGCTGGAGATCGCGAAGCTCCGGGCATTTGAACTGTTTGCGGGTCTCGATGACGACTCACTTGCGGATGTTGCCAAAATTTGCGAGGAAATTACGGTCGCGGCGGGCCAGGTGGTTATCCATCAAGACATGGTGGGAGACACCGTTTACCTGATGCTGGAGGGTTCGGCGGGAATTTACCGGGGTGACAGCGATCCGCCCCGCTACCTGGCAGTGCTCCAGGCGCCCACTGTGGTCGGCGAGATGGCAGTCATCAACCAGGGGCATATTCGCACTGCCAACGTTAAAGCGATGAGCAACATGCGCCTTCTGGCCATTCCCATTCCCTTACTCGATCCCCTCTTGCGCCGCATCCCCCGGCTCCGGGAGAATTTGCAGAATCTGGTGGCCGAGCGCATGGTTGGATAAAATCGGAGAGGAGGGAGAAACTCCAACTCCGCAGGGCACCGCCTGGGGAAGGGCGCAATCGAGATCGGAAGCAGGGGCAGGCAAACCCTTCTTCCCCCCTTGTGCATCAATAGTAGTAGTGGTCCAATATAGGGTTACGCTGGGGCATCAAGGAGCTGCGGGGAGAAATGTCGAGTGAGGAGATTGACCAGCCACCTGCCTTGATGACATATCGAGTTGAATTCCGTCTAAGAACTCAGGGGCTTGGTTCAAAGATGCCCGGGAATAATCATGGGGCGAGCTGACATGATGGTGGCGGGCTTTCATGACGCGCCGGGAATATCTCATCCGGCGCGAATGCAACGACCGGTATAACACCTGGCAAGGCCAAGCGGCGACGAGACTGGACCGGCCGCCTCAAGGAGGAAGATTCCATGCGATTTAACAAGCGGTTTTTGCGGGAAAACCTGGGGGGATTAAGCCTGACCTTGATCGGGATCATGACCCTGGGGTTGTCGATGATGCTCTATCAGGGGCACCACCAGTTTCCGGATTTCGCCCTGGCCCAAGACAAGGGGTTGGATGGGCCCGATATCGACGTATTGGAGCGGCAGAACCGCGCGTACGAAGAGATTGCCAAGACCGTTACCCCCGCCATTGTGGCGATCCAGTCTACTCAGGTTATTAAGGTGCAGCAATCCCCATTCATGAACGATCCGTTTTTCCGCCAGTTTTTTGGGAACATTTTCCCCCAGGTTCCGCGCGAGCAGCGTGAACACGCGCTGGGGAGCGGCGTGATTGTGTCGCCCGAGGGATACATTGTGACCAACAATCACGTGATCGCCAAGGCGGCGGAAATATCCGTGACGCTCTACGACAAGCGGACGTTTAAGGGCAAAGTGGTGGGGGCGGATCCCCAAACTGACGTCGCGGTCATCAAGATCGACGGCACGAACCTGCCCACCGCGCCCTTTGGCGATTCCGACCGTCTCAAGGTCGGGGACACGGTCATGGCGTTTGGGAATCCCTTTGGCCAGTACTTCACCGTGACCCGCGGCAGCGTGAGCGCCTTGGGCCGTTCCGGGGGAGAGATTGAAGAGCTGCAGAACTTCATCCAGACCGATGCCGCCATCAACCCCGGAAACTCCGGCGGAGCGCTGGTAAACGTGCACGGCCAGGTGGTGGGCATCAACACCGCCATCCTGAGCGGTAATTCCGGCCCCGGCGGTGAAGGCGGGTCCGTGGGTATCGGATTTGCCATTCCCTCCAACATGGCCAAGCACGTGATGGAAGACCTGGTGAAGACCGGAAAGGTGAGCCGCGGATTCCTGGGGGTTTCGATCCGGGACCTGGATGAAGGTCTGGCCAAGCAGTTCAAGGTGCCGGACACAGGGGGCGCCCTGGTCGAGGACGTGACCCCGGGCGGGCCTGCTGATAAGGCGGGGCTCAAGAACGGCGACGTCATCCGCAAACTCAACGGCATGCCCATTTCCGATGCCGGACAGTTGACGGCCCAGGTGACCAACCTCAACCCCGGCTCGGTCTCCACGCTGGACATCCTGCGTGACGGCCAGCCGCAGTCTCTCAAGGTGACGCTCGGCGAGCGGCCTGCCGACCTCAGTACCCACGCCGGTGGCGGTGGAGGCGTGGAGGAGGGCACCCTTCGCGGCATCGCGGTGGAGAACCTCACTCCGCAAATCCGCGATCAGGCCGGCATCCCCGCCAATGTTTCGGGAGTGATAATTGCCCAGCTTGATCCCAACAGCCCGGCTGCTCAATACGGTCTGCAGGAGGGCGATGTGATCGAAAGCATCAATCGTCAGCCGGTGCGCAGCGTCGGGGACTACAACCGTTTGGCTGCCAAGGCCAAAGGCCAGACGCTCCTGCGCATCAACCGTCAGGGCAATGGCGTCTACGTGGTCATCTCCCCTGACGAAGGCGGTGACAGCCAGTAAACCCGGCGCTGGGGCTGGGTTCTGGGTGCTGGAAATTCCGAGATTCGGCTCAGCACCCAATCCCAGCACCTGGCACCCAACACCCCGCAAGCAGATGGCGATCGGCCCAAAGGTGAAAAGGCTCTTGACGATTGTTCTAATGGCCGGCGCGACCGCAATCCTGCTTGTTGTGGTCACCGTCCGGCTTATTGAGAATCACCTGATCTACTTTCCTCCCCGCTATCCGGCCGGCTTCCCTCCGGCGGCAACCTACGAAGGCGAAGTTGAAGACGTCTGGTTGCAGACCACGGACGGGGTCAAAATCAACGCCTTCTATCGTGCCCACCCCGCCTCCCGACAAGTCCTCCTGTGGTTTCACGGCAACGCCGAAAACATTGGCTCCGGCCTTGATCAGCAGCGGGCGCTCTCGCGGATCGGGGTCAACATCCTGGCGGTCGATTATCGTGGCTACGGAAAAAGCGAGGGCCGGCCTGATGAAGCGGGCGTTTACCAGGATGCCGACGCGGCCTATGACTATCTCGTGGAACAGCGCCATTTTCGCACCCAAGACATCATCGTCTATGGGCATTCGCTGGGTGGCGCGGTGGCGATAAACCTGGCGGCGCGGCGGCCCTGTGGCGGGCTGATCGTGCAGAGTTCCTTCACCTGCGCGCGGGACATGGCCCGGCGGATGTTGGCTCTTCCCTTCATCGAGTATGTGGTGAAATCGCGCTTCGACTCGCTCCAGAAAATTGGCGAAGTGCGCGCGCCGGTGCTGATTGTCCACGGCACTCGGGATGAAGTGGTGCCCTTCGCCATGGGACAGAAACTCTTTGCCGCGGCGCCCGAGCCCAAGCGCTTCTTCCCCATCGAGGGGGCGGGCCACAACAATCTGCTGGAAGTGGGGGGAGAGCGCTACCTGGCTTGCTTTAAGGAATTCATAGATGATATATCAACTAATACAAAGTTGCATTCATAAAGATACTAATATAAACTCCTTCCGATTATTTTTACGCGGAGGGAGAAATGCGACCACCTCGACCTTTTCCAGAAGGAACGCTCGAGCGGTTACAACAGGGGTTGAAGGAAGCGCGCAACAAGGCCGAATTTCAGCGGGTGCAGTGTTTGTGGCTGCGAGCGGCGTTGGGGTTAAACGCCAATCAAGTTGCCCAAGCCCTGGGATGGCGACCGACCTCGGTGCGGCGTCTGCAGGCCCAATACTGGCGGCAAGGCGAAGCGCTCTGGCAGCGCCGGGGGCGCGGAGGGCGACGCCACCAGAACCTGCCTGTGGCGGAAGAGGCCCAACTGTTGGCAGGATTTCTGCAGCGCGCCGAACGCGGTGGGTTGTTGGAGGTGAGCCGGGTGCAACAGGCCTATGAACAGGCGGTGGGCCATGCCGTGCCGAAATCGACGGTTTACCGCATGCTGGCCCGGCACGGCTGGCGCAAGTTAGCTCCGCGGCCTCGCCATCCCCAGGCCGACCTCGCCCGCCAACAGACTTTTAAAAAAACTCCCCGCGACCGTTGAGGAGCATCGCCTCGCCGGGCGATCCCTGCGCTTGATGTTCCAGGATGAGGCGCGGTTTGGACGCATCAATGATCCCCGGCGCTGCTGGGCGCCGCGCGGCGTGCGTCCCCAGGTCTGCGCCCGCATCGTGCGCGAGTACACCTATGTTTTCGCCGCCGTCAGCCCGCATGACGGTACGCTCGATACCTTGGTCCTACCCGAGGTGAATGCCCTGACGATGTCCTTGTTCCTGGCCGAAGTCGCCCGGCGTCACCCCCAGGAATTCATCCTGATGGTGCTGGACGGTGCGGGGTGGCACCGCGCCAAGGATTTGCAGATCCCGGAGAATATGCGGTTGCTCCCCTTGCCGCCCTACAGTCCGCAGCTCAACCCGGTGGAGCATGTCTGGGAGGATATCCGGGAAAAGTGGTTCCCCAACCTTGTCTTCGACAGCCTGCGGGCGGTGGAGGATCGTTTGGTTGAAGCGCTGGCGAGTCTTGAAAATGACCCGCAACGAGTGGCCCGAGTCGCCGGATTCGATTGGATCATTAGTATTCCGATGAAGGCTAATTAGTATAAATAGTGCTGTTATCAGACAGTTGATAGACCGGGAAGTGTCTATTGAGCTCGGCAGGTAACCCCGACCGTGCCACTCAACTTTGCAGGGATTCGCAGGGTGAATGGCCTTTATTCACCCGATCGTCGGATCACCCGATGATCCACTTTCATCACATCAGCAATCCGCTGAGGGTGATGATCAGGCCCGCCGCTCCCATCAGAATTCCCAGTTGCCAGAATTCCCGCCGCTTGGTCAGCAGAGTCAGGGAGGCGATGACAATGGCGGCGTCCAGGCACACCTCGCCGAGGTCGAAGCGATTGGCCCGGCGCTGCGCCCCGGCCACCTCGCCCTCCAGCCCTTTAGCCTCCTTGTCAATTTCCTGAAGGTCATCCTTGTAATGGGCCACGCCCTCGGTGTACTTCTCCTTCATCGCTTCGGCTTGTGCGGGGTCCTTGGCGGGGGTGACGGCGAGGAGATCCAGGAACATCTCATAGCCATGCAGCCGGATATTCTTGGCCTGATAATAGGCCCACTGGTCTGTTGCCCTGCTTTGCATGAGCAGTTCTTCCGTGTGGGAGCGGTGCCCGAGCAGGGTAGTGGCGGCCAGCAGGACGGCCAGCACCGCCATCGTAAAGGTGACGGGAATGAGCGAAGGGTTGTGTGAGGCGTGTTCCGCGTGCTCTTCCATCTCGTGGAGTTCGTCGGCTTCCATGGTTCCTCGCTGGCGCTGGTAGTTTAGCCTCGATGTTGCTAGGTTGAGGAGTCTGCGCCTAGATCGACCCCCTCACCCCCACAACAAGCAAAACGTGGGGCCCCCTGCCCGCCCCGGCTGCGGTCCACCGTCTGTCGCCGCGGCGACCGAGGGTAGGAAAATCAACCCAATGGTGCTTTGGCGCTCGCCGCAGGGTTTGTCGGCCCGCCGCCTTTAGGCACCCGAACTGCCGGCCCCGCGGCCTCAGGGCCTCCCGCTCCAGATCCCCGTGCTCCTGGCCCGGCAGCGCCCGGCCCGCCGGCTCCATGGCACTTCTTGAATTTCTTCCCGCTCCCGCAGGGGCAGGGATCGTTGCGCCCCACCTTTTCCCGCCGGATGACCTGTTTGGGCTTTTCCAAGGCCCCGCCGCCCACCATCTGCATTTCCCGCTGTTCGCGACGTTTGCGCATCTGGTATTGCCGGTCCATTTCCGCCGCTTCCTCGGGCGTGCGCATCAGGAAGAGGATGCGCAAGGTTTCGTCTTCCACGCGGTCCATCATGGCTTCGAACATCTCGAAGGATTCGCGCTTATACTCGACCAGGGGATCGTGCTGGCCGTATCCCCGCATGCCGATGCCTTCCTTCAGGTGATCCATGGCCAGCAGGTGATCCTTCCACTGGGTGTCCACCACCTGCAACATGGCCATGCGTTCGTGCAGCCGCATGACCTCGGGGGTCCACACCTGCTCACGATCATCGTAGTGCTTGTGCACCAGGTCTTCGAGCAGTTCAGTGAGCTCATCGAGGCGCTTGGGATCCAGGGGAAGCTCGACCTTGCGCAGGTCGATTCCGAACCTTCCCCAGAATTCGGTGCGCAGGCCGGTGATGTTCCACTGATCGCCGTGCTGGTCCTTGGGGCAGAATTTCTCCACCAGCCAGGCCATGGCGCGGTCGGCCGCCTCCATGACGAAGGCTTTCTGGTCGCTCCCTTCCAGCAATTGGCGGCGCAGACCGTACACGGTCTCGCGCTGTTTGTTCATCACATCGTCGTATTCCAGCAGGTGTTTGCGTTGTTCGAAGTTCTGCGCCTCCACGGCCTTCTGGGCGCTCTCGATGCGTTTCGAAATCAGGCGGGATTCAATGGGCACGCCTTCTTCCATGCCCAGCTTGTGCATGATGCTGGAAATGCGCTCGCCCGCGAAAATGCGCAGCAGGTCGTCTTCGAGCGACAGGTAGAACCGGGAAGAACCGGGATCGCCCTGGCGTCCGGCGCGCCCGCGCAACTGATTGTCGATGCGCCGGGCTTCATGCCGCTCGGTGCCGAGGATATGCAATCCCCCCAGCGCCACCACGTCGGCGTGCTCGGCGTCGGTCTCCGCCTTGAAGCGGCTGACGAAGTCCGACCACTGTTTTCTCCACTCCGCGTAAGCTTTTACATACTCGCCAAAGACATCGGTGCCGGAACCTTCCGGAGGCCGCTCGGGAGGCTCGGGGTTGATGCCCTGTTCGCGATACTTGTCGGGGGTGCGGCGGAATTCTTCGCGCGCCATGGTCTCGGGATTCCCGCCCAGCAGGATGTCCGTGCCGCGGCCCGCCATGTTGGTGGAAACCGTAATGGCGCCTACCCGCCCCGCCTGGGCCACCACCAGCGCTTCGCGCTCGTGCTGCTTGGCGTTCAGCACGTTGTGCCGCACTTCCTTCATGCCCAGCACTTCCACCACCCGCGCCAGGCGGCAGCGATGCTCCGTCAGATAATCCAGCATCGGGAGATATTTCGTGTCGGTATTATTGGCAATGGCAATAAGGTCGGGAAGAATGGATTCATCCACGGGGGGCAACCCGTCGAAGGGGTATCCCCGGGGCGCCCGCTTCTGCACCGCTTCCAGAAAAGCCTGGCGCGTGCCGTTCGTGTCGGTCGCGAGCGTCTGGTAGCGGCCCTGGCCGAGCAATTCCTTGATTGTGGATATCGCCACCCCCGCGCGCGCCAGCCACTCCAGCCCCGGATGGGGAACTTGCGCCAGACGCTCCAACCAGATTTTCAGTTTCGGGCCTTCGAGGCCCGCCTCTTTGGCAATCTCCAGCAGGCGGGCGGGCACGGCGCCGGCTTTCTTCAGCGCCACGCTGAGCCGCTCGGATTTTTCAATGGCGATGCTGCCCACCAGCACCGGCTGGCCGCACAGGTGATCCTCTTTGATTTCCTCAATCACCGCATTGAACTTCTCGCGCTCCGTGCGATAGACAACGTCGGGGTATTCGTGCCGGATCAGGAAGCGATTAGTGGGAACGATGACGATTTCCAGGTTGTAAATCTTCTCGAATTCCGCCGCTTCCGTTTCCGCCGTTCCGGTCATGCCCGCCAGTTTCTTGTACATGCGGAAATAGTTCTGGAAAGTGACCGTGGCCAGCGTCTGGTTTTCACTTTCGACCTTGACGCTTTCCTTGGCTTCCACCGCCTGGTGCAGGCCGTCACTCCAGCGCCGGCCGGGCATCAGGCGGCCGGTGAATTCATCCACAATGATGACCTCGCCGTCCTTCACCACGTAATCCCGGTCCAGTTTGAAGAGCGTATGGGCTTTCAGCGCCTGCTGGAAGTGGTGGTTAAACTCGATGTTGGCGGGATCATAGAGGTTCTCGATTCCCAGATACTTTTCCGCCTTGGCGATTCCGGAATCGGTGGGTGTAACCTGGCGGTGTTTCTCATCGATTTCGTAGTCGTCTTTGTCGACCAGATGCGGGATGACCTTGTTGACACGGTCATACTTGTCGGTGGTTTCGTCGGAGGAGCCGGAGATGATCAGCGGGGTGCGCGCCTCGTCAATCAGGATGGAGTCCACTTCGTCCACGATCGCATAGTGATGGGGCCGCTGGACGTAGTCCTTGAGGTCGAACTTCATGTTGTCGCGCAGATAGTCAAAACCGAACTCGTTGTTGGTGCCGTAGGTGAGGTCGCAGCCGTAGGCGGCGCGACGCTCCTCGTCGCTCAGGTCGTGGACAATCACCCCCACGCTCATGCCCAGCAGGCGGTAAATCGGCCCCATCCAGGCGGCGTCGCGCTTGGCGAGGTAATCGTTGACGGTCACCAGGTGCACGCCCTTACCTTCAAGGGAGTTCAGATAAGCAGGCAGCGTGGCCACCAGCGTTTTGCCTTCGCCGGTCTTCATTTCGGCGATCTTGCCTTCATGCAGCACCATGCCGCCAATCAGTTGCACGTCGAAGTGCCGCATGTTCAGAGTGCGGCGCCCCGCTTCGCGGCACAGCGCGAAAGCTTCCACCAGGATCTCGTCCAGCGCCGCCCCGCGCGCAATCCGTTCCTTGAGCCTGAGGGTGCGCAAGGGGAACTCGGCGTCCGGAAGCGCCTGCATCTCCGGTTCGAGGGCGTTGATTTCCACCACTCGGTCGCCCAGGCGCTTCAACTCGCGCTCGTTCTTCGTTCCAAACACTTTGCCCAAAGCGAATTGTAGATAATTTCCCATAGTGTAAAGAGAACTTCCCCGCTAACACTCCAACCTTCCCATTGTAAAGCCCCCTGTCCCCGTTGACAAGGAACGCGAAGGAATCCGGCCATCGGGCCAGTACGGATCGGATCATCGGTTCATCGGATCATTGAAAAGCCCTTTGCGGTCGATTGTCGTTTGCCATGGACTGTGGTGCCGGATTTGCCGTGCATCTCTGTCAACGGCCAATTGGCCACACACGACGGGATATGGGGTGCTTTTCAATGACCCGATGATCCGATGAGCCGATGGCCCAATCCGCAAGGACCCGATTTCTCTCCCATCTCCTTTCTTTTCTGAAACATTCTCGCTTCGCGATGGTAACTAGCTTATTTATCATACACATTCCCGCTTGGCGGGGAATTGGGCCAAATGGGGTTTTGCACCGTGTTTGTTTTCAGATACATTCCCGGTAATCCCTTCATTTTTGACGTATGATTTTCATACACTTTATAGCCTACTTACTGTTTTGACAACTCCCATTTTTTCAATGACTTGATTTTTCACAAAAGCAATCCCTATGTCCGTCATTTTTCGCTAACCTACTTTATTTTCTTGAACATTCTGGCCTTCAACGGAGTTTCCGGAGGATTCCCCCTCGTCGGCCGGGCGTTTGACTTCGATTCCTGACCCGATAAGTGGAAGTCCAAGGCCTGCGCGGCCCTTCGGGTAAGGTCCAGGCAGGCGCGAGGACGGGTTCAAACTCAGCCCGGGGGTGAACGGTTGTCTTTTCCGCGGCAGGTTCGCCGGGCGCCGGCCCGCCCCCCAGTATACCACCAAGCCTAGATGTGTCGAGAGGAAATTGAGCCTACACCGTAAAACCTACAATGTGGACAAAACGCCGCCCCGCCCCGGCATATTCAGACCGCAGCGTGCCTCCGGTTTTGGTCCGCGGCTCCTGCCGCGAATTCCAGGCTCACCGCGCGATGCAGGGGTGGGATTTGTGATTATTGCCCGCAAAGAGCCGCGGCCCCCAATACGGGGGTCCGCGTTACGCGCCTTGCGGCGCGGAGGGGTTTTCGGTTTTGCATTTTGCGCTTTGCCTTTTGACTTGCTTTTCCAGCCCCGACGCTACCCCTCGCCCATCCAGGCGCCGTAGGGCTTGAGGGCCTCGATGTTGTCGCATACGGCCTTGATGGCGGCGGTGATGGGCACGGCCAGGATCAGCCCGAACCCTCCCCACAGCCATGCCCAGAACATCATGGAGATAGTCACGGAGAGCGCATTCAGATTGACGCGTTGGCCCACCAGCTTGGGCGTGAGGACGTTGACCGCCACGAAATGGACCAGCATGACGGCGATGGCGATGGTAATGAACGGGCCCGTCGTTTCGTATTGCATCAGCGCGATCAGCAAGGGGGGAAGAACTCCCAGCGCCACGCCGATATAGGGAATCAGGCTGAGAAACGCGGAGAGGGGGCCCAGCAACAAGGCGTATGGAAGATGGATGATGGCAAAAACCGGGGTGATGAGGGCGGCGGAAATGAGGCCGACGAACAGGTTTCCCACCACAAATTGCCGCATCATGCTGGCGATGGCGTGAATCACTTCTTCCGCCTGCTGGCGCCGATCGATGGGAAAGAGGTTGAGCGATGCCGCCCACATCTGGTTCTTCGAAGTGAGCATGAAGAACACCAGAAAGGGGATAAACATCACGGTGACGGTGAAGGCATAAACCGATCCGATGCCCCGCAGCAGGAATTGCGAATAGGGGGATTCCTGCTGCAAGCGCACGGTCGGCATGGTCGGTTCCGAGGAGGACGGCAGGATGGTCCGCGTGCTCTGCTGGATGCTGTTGGCCGTCACCTGCAGGTGCTCGGTAATCTGTTTCAGCCGGTTGACGATGCGGGGCATGGCCACCAGGAGGGCCTGGGTGCGGTCGTAGATTGCATAGATCGCGAGGTAGGCGACGGTGAGCATCAGCAGCACCATAATCAGCGAAGCCAGCCAGCGCGGCATGCGAAACCGCTCCATCAGCTTCACTCCTGGGTCTAGGACCGCGGCAATCAGGATGGAACAAATCAAGGTGATGACCACCGAGCTCGCAAAGTAGAAACAACCAAAGAGAATTGCGATGGCAATGATCTTCACGCTGGCCGAAGTGGAGCTTACGGAAGCGGGAATCTCCGTTTGGCGATCAGGCATGCAGTGCGTCCTCTCAAGGGATTCTAGCTTGCCGCGCCGGGAATAGCCAGAAAAGAGCTATACTGCCAAAGCCACCGGTAGCGTCCTGACTTGCGACGTAGCGTCGTTGTTGAGCCCGGCATGTGCCGACCTCAAGGGCGGCGCTACATTCAAGTCATGACGCCGCCAAACCGCTGCTTCATTTCGGGGCGCGGAGATACACATAGTATAATAGTTGTTTTGAATTTCCGCGCCCTGCGCTGCTCTTCGTTACGGACAGGGGAAACAGGAGGAAAGGCGACGGTTCACCACGGCGCCTCAAGGACTCATGAAATTTTCTCGCCGCAATTGGCTGGGTTCGACAGGAATACTTCTGGGGGCAGGAATGCTCGATGCGCTCGCCACACCGCTGTGGCGTTGGAGGGGGACTCCCGTGCTCCAGGCGGCCCCCCTGCCGCAGCCGGATAGTGCTTCGCCGGTCACTTTCGTGGATGTGGGGCGCGAGGCCGGCCTAAACGTTTCAAACGTCTGGGGCGGCGTCAAGCACAAGAACTACATTATTGAAGCCAAGGGCAGCGGGCTGGCGTTTTTCGATTACGACCAGGATGGCTGGCTGGACATCTACCTGACCAACGGCCTGCGCCTGCCTAACGAAGAACCCTATCCCGATGGCAAGACGCCCACTCAACACCTTTTCAAGAACAACCGCGACGGCACGTTCACGGACGTGACGGAAAAATCCGGCCTGGGCCTCACCGGATGGGGCACCGGAGTTTGCGTGGGCGACTATGACAACGACGGATGGGATGACCTGTTTTGCGGGTATTGGGGCCACAACGTGCTATGGCACAACAACGGCGACGGCACTTTCACCGATGTGACCAAAAAGGCGGGCCTCTGGGAGGACCGCATCCGCTGGGGCTCCGGGTGCACCTGGCTGGATTACGACCGCGACGGGTTCCTTGACCTGTTTGTGTGCAACTACATCGACCTGGACCTGAAGAAAGTGCCCATCCCCGGGCAGACCGCCTACTGCCAATGGAAGGGCGTCCCGGTGATGTGCGGTCCGCGCGGCCTGCCGGGCGGCTATAACATCCTCTACCATAACAACGGCAATGGAACGTTTACCGATGTCTCGGAGAAGGCGGGGATTCTGAAGCCCGGGCGTCGTTACGCGATCACCGGGGTCTCCTACGATTTCGATAACGACGGCTGGCCGGATATCTATGTGGCGGTGGATTCCGAACCCAGCATCCTCTATCACAACAAACACAACGGGACGTTCGAAGATATCGCCGTGATGGCCGGGTGCGCTTACAACGAAGACGGGCAGGAGCAAGCCGGCATGGGCGTGGGCGTGGGCGATTATGACTGCGACGGCTGGCTGGATATCATCAAAACCAACTTCACGGACGACACTCCCGACCTCTATCACAACAACGGCGATGGGACGTTCGCCGATGTGACTTTTGTTTCCGGCCTGGGCGTCAATACGCAATACGTTTGCTGGGGCACCGGCTTCACAGATTACGACAACGATGGCTGGAAAGATATCTTCTACGCCACCGGCCACGTTTATCCGCAAATTGAGGAATATCATCTGGGCGGGACTTTCACCTCTCCACGCATCGTCTATCGCAACCTGGGAAATGGAAAATTCGAAGACGTATCAAAAGAACTCGGCCCGGGGGTGAATGCGAAATTTTCCAGCCGCGGCTGCGCCTTCGGGGATTACGACAACGACGGCGACATTGATGTGCTGATCCTGAACATGAATGACTACCCATCGCTGCTGCGCAACGATGGGGGAAACAAGAATAATTGGATCACCATCAAATTGCTGGGCACTCATTGCAACCGCACGGCCATTGGCGCCCGCGTCCGCGTGGTGAATGGGAAACATGCCCAAATCGACGAGGTTCACAGCGGCACCAGCGTCATGTCGCAGAGCGACCTGCGCCTCAGCTTCGGTCTAGGGTCGCTTGCGAAGGTGGATTTGATCGAGGTCACCTGGCCCACCACGCGCAAGGTGGAGCGTTTCACCCAGATCGACGCAAATCAGTTCCTGACCATCAAGGAAGGCGCAGGAATCGTCGGCCGCCAACAACCCAACCGCCTCGCCAAACGCTGATGGAGCGCGCTACGACCCGTACTTCTTTACGACGTAGTTGCCCACCTCTTGTTCGAAGGCGGGATAATTCATGCGCAATTCATTTTGCAGCACCGTGCTGAAATCCGCGGTGGGCATTTGCCGCAGGATTCGCCGCACTTCCCCCATGCCGAAAACGTCGCGCAGGTATTCGAGCGCAGCGAGTGACTTGGCATAGGCCAGGACCGCCTGATCGGAGGGCAGATTCACAAAAGTTCCCTCCAGCGAAGCGTAGGGAGGTATTTTCCCGGCGGCCAGGGCTTGGGCCAACTGGCTTCCCAGCCCGGCGCTGCTGGAGCCCTCCTCAAGCTGCGCCAGTCCCTCGTTAAACCAGACCGGGCAATGGCCCAGCGTAATCAGGCGGACAAAAGAATGGGTCAGTTCATGCTTCAGCACGCGCGCGAGATCGGGGGTCGTTTGCGTCAAACCGGAAACCGGGATGCGAATCTTCCCGTCATTCAGCGCGCCCACCCAGCCGGGAGTACGGGTGATGTCGCGGAAAGCCTGATTCGGATAGAGAATTACCACGACGGCTTCGGTGGGGGCGTAATCGAGGTCGAGCACCAGGTCTTGATAAGAGCCTTCGAGACTGTTCAAGATTTCGCCGCTCAGCTTTTCGTTTTGCTGGCCATCGTAGCGCAGCAGGAAGTGCTCGCTGCGCAATTCCGCATAGGAGCCGGAAACGTCCCGTTCGCGCTCGGCTCTCGACACCGCTTCCCGCAGCTTGGCGTTGTCGCCCAGGGCCAGCGCCTTGTTCCACTCAGCAATGGCTTGATCAAGATTCTCCATCCCGTAGTAAGACGAACCCAATAGCACAAGAAAGTCGGGCGTCTGGGGATGACGGTCCGCCTCGGGCAGCAGCAAATCGACTGCTTCCAAGTAGTGCTCCTGCTTCCACAACAAATAACCAAGCGCCAGCGTCAAGCCGGATTCGTGCGGGAGTAACTTGATCGCCTCGCGATATTTCTGAATCGCCGCTTCCGGGTCGCCCTTGTGGGTCAGGAAAACCGCCGCTTCCTGGTAGCCCTCCTTGAGTTTTCGAAGGTTCTCGGGCGTGGGATTGTGGACAGCGTCGTCCGTCAAGTGGGTGAGATAGGCCTCGTCTACCACATCGTCGTGAATGACCGCCGAACCCTGCTCCAGCGTAGGATCGGGGGGCGGGGTGAGCGGCAGGGGGACATCGCGATGGGGCTGGGTGGATTCCTCTCCGGGCCCGACCTTCGCGGCATCCGACTTTTCAACGTGGTCCACCATGGACTTGGGAACCGCGAAATCCCCACCGTCAGCTTCATAGTAGATTTGCTTCTCATCCTCTTTGGTGACTTGCGCAATAATCTTATGCCCGTTTTTCAGGTAAATGACATCGGCAGCCAGTAGGGCGGGAAACAGGAGGGTGACGCACAAGAGCATCCACATGCATGCGGACTTGCCCTGGGGCACGCGATGTTTGCGAATTGCGGAGAACCCTGCCATCCCGCTCGCATCATACAACAGGGCTTCGCAATCCGTCGAGTTGAGGCCGGCGCTTCCGCGTTAAAGTATGCCAGGGGATTCGCATGGGGAGCGAGAGGAGATCCGCGAGAATTTCGCCGGGGCAGATCCGCCGGTTGGGCATCAACCTCGCACTGCCCGCCTTGTGGATTCTCGCCTGCACACTTCAGGCCTTCCCCACCACTGCGCCTCAGCCCCCCGAACCGCTCGAATTGCTCAGGCAGTTGAACAGCCTTGGCCTCGACCCCACCCGCGTCTACGTGATTCGCGATGCCCATATAACGCGCTCCCGTATGAGTCTTTATTTCAATCGCGGCTTCATTGCTTTCGTGACGCCGGTCGACGGCGAGGTCACCGGCGCCGTCTTCTGGGGCGAAGGCGAAATTTTGATGATTCCACCCAGCCGGGCGGAGAAGCGCAACCTGGCGCAGTTCACGCGATCTCCCATCCTGGAGGAGAAATTCGATTCCGCTTACCTGCGCTTCACGGACCAGACTGCAAAGGAATTGCTGACGGCGTCGCGGCCTCCCGACCCCGATGATCCAGAGCAGCCCGGCCCCGTTGTGGAAGAGTGGGCTAAAGTGTCGCCGGCGCTGAATTTTGAAACCTCCATTCGCATCCTCACGGATCTGGTCGGCGACCGCCGCCATCCTTACTTCTACGCCCGCCTGAATGGGGAGAGCCTGGGAATGTTTGACGTGGTGGATGATGAGCGCCAGCCCGAGGCCTTCTCCATCTCCGCATTTCACAAGGCCGGTTCCCAAACCTTCACGGATATCTGGTGTTCCTTCCCCACACAAGGGATGCTGGCCAAATCGGCCGCGCCGGCGGAGGGGGTGGCAAGGGCGCTGGCATATACCCTGGATATTCGCATTCTTCCTGACCACAGTTTGGAGGGCCGGGCGGCGATTCAGCTTGAATCCCTTTCGGCGCAGGATCGCGTCGTCTCTTTTGGACTCTCACGCTGGCTCACGGTTACGGCAGTCGAAGACGATCACGGGTCAAACATCCCCGTAATCGGGGGACAGCCTCCGGAGGGACGCCCGGCGGAGGGGCGCGCTAACGATCACGTGGAAGTGGTGCTCCCCCGCCCCATCGGCAAGCGCTTTGGTTTGATCTTCAAGTACCACGGCAACGTTATCGCCGACGTCGGCAACGGCGTGCTGTTCGTGGGTGAGCGGGAAAATTGGTATCCCAACATCGATCTCGGCTTTCCCAGCCAGTACGACATGACTTTTCACTACCCTCGCAAACTGGTGCTGGTGGCCACCGGCGCCCGCGTCGAGGAGAAAACGTCTGACGAGGCGGCGGAGGGCCGCTGGCGTTCCGATGGCGTCTTCCGCATGGCCGGCTTTAACTTGGGCCCCTACATTTCTGTGGAGCGGCACGTGGGGACGACCCTGATTACGGTTTATGCCACACGGGAAGCTGAAGCCGCATTGGAGGAGCGGCATGATGGGAGGCAGGGGCTCTCCTGGCGTGGTTCCGAAGCGCTGCGGGCCGTGATCAACCCCCTCAACGTGGCCCCGGCGCCTCTTTCGCCCTCTGAACTCCTGGGCAATGTCGCTGACACCGCCTCACAGGCGGTGCAATATTATGCCGGCCTGTTCGGCCCCTACCCGTATCCGCGCCTGGCGATCTCACAAGCGCCGGGAAGCTATGGGCAGGGGTGGCCGGAACTCGTGTATCTCTCCACTCTTTCCTTCCTTCCCAAAACCCAACGCTCCGAGTTGGGCTTGAACCGGAAAGGCGGCGACCCGATGGGACCGGGCATCATCGCGCATGAGATTGCTCATCAATGGTGGGGAAATCTTCTGGGTTGGCAGACTTATCACGACCAGTGGCTCTCGGAAGGCCTCGCCAATTATGCGGCGGCCCTTTTCGTGGAGCAGGGCAAGGACGGAAGCCGCCAGTTCCGCGACTTGCTGCATTTCTACAAGGACGATTTGCTGGCCAAAACCAGTGACCGCGGGACCGTGGAATCAGGCGGCCCCATCTGGCTTGGGCAGAGGCTTTCCAGTTCGCTCGACCCCGAGGGATATTCCAACATCGTTTACAAAAAGGCTTGTTGGGTTCTCAACATGCTGCGTGGATTAATGACCGATCCCAAAACGGGCTCAGACGCCCGCTTCTTCCACATGCTGCGCGATTTCGTTACGCGGTATCAGGGCCAGTCCGTTTCCACCGAAGATTTCATTCGCCACGCGGAAAGGTATATGACCCCGGAAAGCGACCTCGAACACGACCACAAGCTCGATTGGTTCTTTAATGAATGGGTCTACGACACGGGAATTCCGGAATACACCCTCAAGACAGAAGTCCGCGCCAGTGCCACCGGCCAATACGCTGTAAAAGGAACCATTACCCAGAGCGGCGTTCCCGAGGATTTTGAGATGCCGGTTCGCGTGGTGGCCCTTTACGCCGGCAACAAGCGGACCACGCTGGGACAGGTGGTGGTGGGCAAGGGTGGAGCGCAATTCAAATTCACCGCGCCGCACAGGCCCCTGCGCGTGATGATTGATGAAGATAATTTGCTGGCCGTGGTGCACTAACTTGAATCCCCGATTGCTGGGACCACACTAATGGAGCTTTGAATCCAAAATCGAAAATCCAAAATGCCATTATCCTGGCGGCCAGTGAAGCGGGCGGCCCCCCAGCACGTGGACATGCAGGTGAAACACCGATTGCCCCGCCCCCGGGCCGTTGTTGATTACGGTGCGATAGCCCCGCGATTCCAGTCCCCGCTCCCGGGCCAGTTGCGCCGCCACAAGAAGAAGGTGGCCGAGCAATGCCTCGTCCTCAACGCGGGCTTCCTCAAGCGAAGGGAGGTGCTGGCGCGGAATCACCAGCAGGTGGACGGGCGCTTGCGGATGAATGTCCTGGATCGCCACGGCCTGCTCGTCCTCATGAACGAATTTGGCGGGAACCTTGCGGTCGATGATCCGGCAGAAGAGGCAGTCCTCCATCAATTCATCCTGACGACAAAGGTGGCGGTGGCAAGACTGGCGTTGCGAAGCTTTACGGCCAAATCGTAAGCCGCGCTTTCAGATCTCTCATGGCCCACGCGCACGCGGTAGAAGAGGCCGTCGCCGCGGTCGAAACTCTCGATCACCACCGGTCCGAAGCTGGCCTCAATCAGGGCCTTCAAGCGGCCGGCATTGGCGGGATCGCGAAATGCGCCCACCTGCACGGCAAAGACGCCGGGCTCAGCCGTCGAGCCGAGTCCCAGGATTTCGAGGCGCACCCTGGCGATGCCATTCATCCCCATAGCCTGCGCTGCGGCGTAAGAAAGATCAATAATCCGCCCCTCCACAAACGGCCCGCGATCATTGATGCGCACGGTCACGTCGCGGCCGTTCTCGAGGTCGTGGACGCGCACCTGGGTGCCAAAGGGCAGGGTGCGATGCGCTGCTGTCATGTCATACATGTTGTAAATCTCGCCGCTTGCCGAGCGCCGCCCGTGATAGGGGTGGCCGTACCACGAAGCGATGCCTTCTTCACCTTGCACTCTGGGCGCAGCGGGCGGCGGGGGCGTTCGATGCGGAGATGGAGCGGCCGGTTTGGGGTGATGCAGGCAGCCCGTCGCACAGAAAAGCGCCACCATCGCCACACTGATGCGGGCGGCGGCAGAGTGCCATCTTGCGGGCGGCGAATCCGGAGATTGACGCAGCACGAAGGTCAGGGTTTTGCCTCTTCTTTTTCCAATCGCTCTGCCATTTTCGTCAGGCGGTCGGCGGACTTTCTGAGGAACTCCGCCGTCTCCTTGCGAGTTTGGGGACGGATTTCGTTATTGAGATATTTCCGTAGTACATCGTTCGTAAAGTTCCTTGTAATATTCTCAGCGATATGTTAGAGTCATGGGCATGCCGAGAGTCGCACCCACGATCACCTTGAATTCTGTGACGGAGTCCGCATTGCAACACTTGGTTCGATCTCCTTCAACGCCGCAGGGCCTGGCCGCGCGTGCCCGCATTGTGCTGGGGGCGGCTGCGCAGCAGTCTAACCAGGAGATTGCCCTCGCTCTGGGAATGCCCCAAGTCACGGTGGGAAAGTGGCGGCGCTGCTTTGTGGAAAGGGGTTTGGACGGATTGCAGGACGCCCCGCGGTCCGGTCGCCCCCGTCAACACGACCGTGAAACCTGGCAACGGGTGCAAACCCGCGTCTGCCAGCAGCCGGAGTTTCAGAGCCGCTGGAGCGTGCGGACGCTGGCAAAAGACCTGCACTTGCCCAGCACGACGGTGCACGAAATTCTGGCGGCCTCCCGGCTGCAGCCGCATCGTCTCCGGACGTTCACCTTCAGCCACGACCCCGACTTCGAAGCCAAGCTGCTGGATATTGTGGGACTGTATTTGCACCCTCCCGAAAACGCCTTGGTCTTGTGCGTGGACGAAAAAACGGGAATCCAAGCTCTCGACCGCACCCAGCCCCTGCTGCCGCTCAGCGCCAAGAAGCCGCGGAGTTGGACCAACGAATACGTCCGCCATGGCACCCAGGCGCTCCTGGCCGCGCTGGAGATCGCTACCGGCAAGGTCATGGCCCATGTTAAGCAGCGCCGGACCTCGGTGAACTTCCTGCACTTTATGGACGAGGTGGCGGCCGCTTTTCCTGACCGCGACCTTCACGTCGTCCTGGATAACCTGAACATTCACAAAAATGATGCCGCGCAGCGATGGTTGGAGCGCCACCCACGCGTGCACTTCCACCCTACGCCCACCCACGCCTCCTGGGTGAATCTGGTGGAATGCTTCTTCAGCATCCTCAGCAAGCGCGGTTTGGCGCAAAGTGTTCATCATTCGAAAAAGCAGCTTAAGGACTTTCTACTGAAATTCCTTACTCACTACAACGATTCCTGTCAGCCCTTCGTGTGGACGAAGGGACCGGAAAAACTCCAGCGGATCATCGAAGCCACCCAGCAGTACCAAGCTGAACATCCGCCCAAACGAAAACGCCGACAGCCGCGGAGTAATAATATAAAATACTAATCGAACGATGTAGTAGTTTGTCCAGCTCGCGATCGAGTGCCCGGCCTGCATCTTCGAATTTCATGCCCCTCCTCCTACCTGATGGTGGCTATTCTAGCCAAGCTGCGGGCGCGCCACAAATGAAAAGAGCGTCCGGAGTCCGGCGACAGTTTCCACATTTTTCCATCACGCGGTCAGATATAATAAATGACTGTACTCTTCCAGGAAGGGATGGAATGACGATACGTCTAAATCTGCGGCTCGCGCCCGGTCTTCGGCTTTCTGACGCCATACCCCGGACTTCGGACCCCGCACATTTGACCCCGGACCTCAGACCCCGGACTTAATCATGCCCCTACCCCCCAAGTTTTGGTTCCAATGGCAGCGCCTCAAGAAGGCTTTCGCTGAGTCCATGGGGGCGCAGGCCAGCACGCCCGCCAGTACAGTGCGGATGTGCCCGCATTGCCGCGCCCTGATCGACCGCGATTTGAAGGTGTGCCCCCTTTGCGGGGAGGCCACCGGCCCGGTGCGCGCCCGCGGGGCCAGCAGCACGCCCGGCCGCATCATGGGCGTCATCCCCATTCCTACTACCGCCACCTCTGTGGTCGTCGTCGCCAACTTCGCACTCTATGTCATCTCCTGGTACATGACGCAGAATACCGAGGCGGCGCAGTTGTATGGAACGCCTTCCATGGGCGGCATTGACGGACATGTGCTGATGCGGTTGGGCGCCAAAGCGCCTTACATCTTCGCCGGCCAATGGTGGCGGCTGGTAACGGCCATGTTCCTGCACGCTGGCCTGCTCCATATTGGAATGAACATGTGGTGCCTGGTGGACCTGGGACCGGAAGTGGAATCCCTTTTCAGCACCACGAAATTCACGGTGCTCTACCTGGTTACGGGAATCGCGGGATACCTGCTGAGCCTGTGGTGGTCCCCAGGCGGAGTCTCGGTGGGAGCGTCCGGCGCCATGATGGGACTGATTGGAATCTTAATCGGCGCGAGCTTTCATCACGGACATCTGGGGAAGGAATATCGCAGCCAACTCTGGAAATGGGTGATCTACATCGCGATCTTTGGTCTATTCTTCGCCGTGGACAACGCCGCGCATTTCGGCGGATTGGCATGCGGCCTCGCGCTCGGTTACCTGGTGCCGGAGGGCGAACCTGCCACACGTCCCAGCGAAAACTTCTGGAATGCGCTGGCCATGCTTTCCGTGCTGGTCATCGCCGCCTCATTTGTGCTGATGGCTTTGCAACTGGGTAAATGAAGTGGAGAGTGAGGGGGATAAAGGCTTATGTTCGTGCTCATCACTCATCACTTTTCACTTTTATGAACGGCAACGCCGCGACCTCCGCGGCACCGCCGGAGGCGAAGGTGAGTTGGGCGCCGGGCTCAGAGAACTCGCGGCGCACGTAGGCGAGGGCGATCGCTTTGCCGAGTGCGGGGGACACGCAGGAACTGGTGACCTCCGCCACATCCCTGCCTTCTACGACAGCCTTCTCGCCACGCGGAAGCGACTGCTCGGAATTCGAAATCAAACCTGTCAGTTTCCAATTTACATGGCCGCGGCTGCGGGCGCGCTCCACAATTTCCTGCCCGATGTAGCAGCCCTTATTGAAGCTGAGCGCGTTATAAAGACCCGCCTCGAGAGGGATCACATCTTCGCCCAATTCGGTTCCGTAGCGCGGAATGCCCGCCTCAATGCGCAAACTTTCCAGCGCCTCCCAGCCGCAGGGGAGCATGTCGTAGGTGGGAGCCTGGCCGCACGCCGCACCCCACACGGCCTCCATCCCCGCGGCATTCAGCCACACTTCATAGCCTTCCTCGCCGGTGCTCGAAGCGCGCACCACGCGGATGGGAAAGCCCGCGTAATTGGTCGCGAAGTGGTCAAATTCCTGCATCGCTGGCAGATCGATGTGCAGCGTCTTTTCCAGCAATCCATGCGCGCGCGGCCCCTGAAAGGCCAGCGCGTACAGGTCAAGCGCCTCGATTTCAACCTGGTCGGCAAAAATGAAGCGGCGAAAACTCTGGATGGCCTTGTCGCGCAGGTCAGCTTCCACGTCCACCACGAAGCAGTCCTCGGCGCAGAACAAGCGCAGGTCCACCACGATGTGCCCCTGAGCGTTGAGGAGGGTGGCATAGATGCCCTGGCCGGGCGTGAGCTTCTTGACGTCGTTGCTCACCAGGCGCTGGAGCAGCTTCGCGTGGTCGCGGCCTTTCATCCGGAACTTGCCGCGGAATGAGAAATCGAACAGCCCGGTGGCGGTGCGCACGGCGCGATTCTCCACAGCGGGATCGGTGAAACGCGCGGGAACGATGGCGCCATGATATTCGCCCAGCGTGGCGCCTTGAGTTGCATGATATTCAGCCAGAGGTGATTTAATCATTAGTGATTGGAGGAGCTCACAGCCGGCAGCTAACAGCTTACAGTCTATCTACAGATGCCAGTTCCCGTTGAAGTCTTGAAGGTGTGTTAGCTGTTAGCTGTCGGCTGTGAGCTGTGAGCCTTTTTTTAAAAGAACCCCAGTTGCAGCTTGGCAGCCTCTGACATCATGTTCTTATCCCAGGTCGGCTCCCATACCACATCAATTTTGGCGCTCTTGACCCCGGGAATCACCACGATCTGGTCCTCGACCTCGCCGGGAAGCGTGCCGGCAGCGGGGCAGCCGGGTGAGGTCAGGGTCATCTTCACATAAACGTCGCCGGTGGGCTCCACCGTCACCTGGTAGATCAGCCCAAGGTCGTAGATGTTTACGGGGATTTCCGGATCGTATACGGTGCGCAATTTCTCAACAATCTTATCGTTGAGCGCCACGATTTCGGAGACGTTCAACGCGGCCGGAAAAGTCGCCGCAGGAATTTGTTCGCCCATTTGAGATCCTCCGAAAAGACTATTGCCGATTTTCGATTGTCGATTGCAATAACCGAACACTGTTAATCGACCTCGGCAAGCCCCTCCATCAGCAATCGACAATAATTACTCCTCCGTGCTGGCCACCGCCGGGCTCTCTTCGAGCGCGCTCTTCAGCGTATGCCAGGCAAGCGACGCGCACTTGACGCGCACGGGAAATTCGCAGACTCCGGAAAAAACCGCCAGCTTGCCGAGGGGGGGGCCGCCGGCCGAATCCACAGGCTTGCCGGTCACCAGGCCATGAAATGCTTCAAAGAGCGCTTCGGCTTCCTTGCGCGTCTTGCCCTTCAGCGTTTCCGTCAGGATGGACGCGGAGGCCGTGGAGATGGCGCAGCCGGAACCCTGAAAGCTGATGTCGGTTATGCGATCGTCCACGAGGGTTAGATAGATGGTGACCTTGTCGCCGCACAGCGGGTTGTAGCCGTTGGCGTGGTGGTCAGCATCCGCAATCGTATGGAAATTACGCGGCCGCTTGCTATGGTCGAGAATGACGTCCTGGTAGAGTGAACTCAAATCAGACATAAACCCTCGGGGATTGCCGATTGTCGATTATCGATTGAAAACCCACCCAACGTTCTGGGGTGCTCGCAAAACGGCAACTTTCAATTTCACAATCTGCCCTTCGAAAATCGAATTATCGGCAACTCCTTCAATCGTAAATCGACAATCGGCAATCGAATATTACATGAACATCGCCTTGACGTGCTCCAGGCCCGCCGCCAGGGCATTGATCTCCTGCTTGGTGTTGTAAAAGGCCAGGGAGGCGCGCACGGTGGCGGGCACGCCGAAGCGCTCCATCACCGGCTGCGCGCAGTGATGGCCGGTGCGCACGGCGATGCCTTCCTGGTCGAGCACCGTGCCCACATCATGCGGGTGGATTCCCTCCAGCATGAAGGAAAGGACTCCGGTCTTCTCGCGCGCCGTACCGATCAGGCGCACGCCGGGAATCTGCCCAATCGCCTCCGTGGCGTAGGTCAGGAGGGCGTGTTCGTAGGAAGCGATGTTCTCCATCCCGATGCGGGTGAGGTAGTCGATACCCGCGCCCCAGCCTATCGCCCCCGCAATGTTGGGCGTCCCCGCCTCGAACTTGTTGGGAAGGTGATTATAAATAGTCTTCTCAAAGGTGACAGAGAGAATCATGTCGCCGCCGCCCTGGTAGGGAGGCATGGATTCGAGCAGCTTCGCCTTGCCATACAGAGCGCCAATGCCCGTCGGTCCGAAGAGTTTGTGGGCTGAAATCGCGTAAAAATCGCAGTCGAGGGCGCGTACGTCGATCTTCATGTGGGGCGCGGCCTGGGCGCCATCGACGAGCACCGGGATGCCCCGTGCATGTGCCATGTCCACAATCTGCCGGACGGGATTGACGGTGCCCAGCGCGTTCGAAACCTGAGCCACGCTCACCAGGCGCGTCCGGTCATTCATGAGTTTTTCAAATTCATCCATCATCAATTCGCCGCGATCGTTGATGGGCCCCACGCGCAGGCGGCAGCCTTTTTCCTCACAGAGCATCTGCCAGGGGACAATATTGGAGTGATGCTCCATGGCAGTGATCAGAATTTCGTCGCCGGCGCCGATGTGTTGGCGGCCGTAAGTCTCGGCCACCAGGTTGATGCCTTCCGTCGAGCCGCGCACGTAGACAATCTCGCGGTGGTCCGCCGCGTTCAGAAACCTTTGCAGCTTCATGCGGGCGTCCTCGTAAGCCTTCGTGGAGCGCTCACTAAGCAGGTAAACGCCCCGGTGGATGTTGGCGTTATACTGCGTGTAATAGTTCACCAGGGCGTCGATGACCGCCTGCGGCTTCTGGCTGGTGGCCGCGTTATCAAGATAGACCAGCGCCTTGCCGTGCATCTTCTGCTTGAGAATGGGAAAGTCCTCGCGGATTTTCCGTACGTCGAAGGTCGCGGGAGGCGCGGGCCGCTCGATTACGGAAGCCTGACCTAGATTGCGTGTGGTTGCCATTACAGCTCCTACTATTGTCGATTTTCGATTGAAAGACCTCGACGCGTTCCCTCGGCAATCATCTTTCCCTGACCCGTCAATCAATCACGACAAATCTTTTTCTATCGAAAATCGACAATCGAAAATCGGCAATTCCTTCCACCGTCAGTTCTTTGCCAATCGTGCATACAGCCGCTCGGCGAGCTTTTCGCGCAGAGGCTGGAACTTGATGCGCTCCATGATGTCGTTGGCGAATGCGAAGGTCAGCAGCTTTTTCGCCTCGTCGGCGGCAATGCCGCGGGAGCGAAGATAAAAAACCGCCTCGGGGTCAATCTGGCCGACGGTCGCGCCGTGCGTGCATTTCACATCGTCGGCAAAAATTTCCAGTTGCGGCTTGGTGTTGATGATCGCGTCTTCGGAAAGTAGCAGGTTTTTATTGCTCTGCTTGGAGTCGGTTTTCTGCGCGTCGGGACGGACGATGATTTTGCCGTTAAAGACTCCCTGCGATTTGCCTTCCAGCACGCCCTTGTAAGTTTCGCGGCTGGAGCAGTGGGCGCGGGCATGGTCGATGACGGTGTGGTTGTCCACGTGCTGCTGGCCCGTGATCACATAGAGGCCGTGCAAGAGGGACTCCGCGCCTTCGCCGCCCAGCACCGCCTGAACTTCCTCGCGCGTCAACAGGCCGCCCAGTTGGATGGAGTGGGTCGTCACGCTGGAGGAGCGCGCCTGCTGCACCTGCACGCGCGCGTAATGAAAAGCCGCATCACTTTCCTGCTGCACCTTGGTGTAGTCCGCCAGCGCGCCTTCGCCGGCCACAATTTCCGTGACCGTGTTGGTGAATGTGGTGTCCTCTTCCAGGCTGACAAATGTTTCAATAATGCTGGCCTGGGCGGTGTCGCCCACCAGAATCAGATTGCGCGGGTGCGAAACGGTGGGGTGGCCGCCGCCGTGGGAAATCTGCAGGATGTGCAGGGGCTTCTGGAGCACCCCGCCCCGGGGGACTTCGATGAACGCGCCGTCCTCAAAAAATGCGGTGTTCAAAGCGACAAAGGCATGGGTGCGCGCATCCGCGTAGCGCCCCAAATGCCGCTCCAGCAGCGCGCCGTGGTTCTTCCATGCCGACGCCAGGCTGCCGGCCTTCAGTCCCTTGGGAACCTCCCGCAGCTTGGAAAGCTCCGGAACGTAGCAGCCATTGAAGAAGGTCAAGCGGCTGCAGCCCAGATCGGCCAAGGACAGGCGCTCAATCTGGCGCCGAAGTTCATCCGTCAGCTTGACGCGAGCCGGAGCAAAGGGGGTGGCAGCCAGCGGCGCGACGTTGGTGTAGATCCACTCCTCATCGTGCGTGGTGGGGAAGCCCAGTTCCGCAAAGCTCTCCATGGCCGCGTGGCGCAGCTTGGGCAGCCAAGCCGGCGCGTGCTCATTCAGGCCGCTTTCCAGCTTGGTGAATGTTGCGAGGTAGTGTTCCTCTTGTTCTTTAACGGTAGTCATCAAATCTCGAAACCCTTTCTATGATCCGTCAACCTGGCCTTGCTTCCCTCCTCGCATGAGGAGGGGTGGCGCGCTGAGCGCCGGGGTGGTTCCCGGGAAGAGCCGCGGACCTATAAAGCAGGTCCGCGCTACACCTGCTACTGACGACTGGCTACTGATAACTGACCACTGACATCCTCCTCCAGCCATCCATAGCCCTTATCTTCCAGCTCCAGGGCCAGTTCCTTGCCGCCCGACTTGACGATGCGCCCGTTCGAGAGCACGTGGACAAAGTCCGGAATGATGTAGTCGAGCAGGCGCTGGTAATGGGTCACCACGATGGTGGCGCGGTGGGGAGCGCGCAGAGCGTTGACGCCCGCCGCCACGACGCGCAGCGCATCGATATCCAGGCCGGAGTCGGTCTCGTCCAGAATGGAGAGCTTCGGCTCGAGCACCGCCATCTGGAAAATCTCGTTGCGCTTCTTTTCCCCGCCGGAAAATCCTTCATTTACCGAGCGTGACATCAGGCTCTCGTCCATTTCCAGCAGCTTCATCTTGCCGCGCACCATGGTGAGGAAATCCATGGCGTCAAGTTCTTCCAGGCCCTGATGCTTGCGGACGGCGTTCAGCGCGGCGCGCAGGAAATAGGTATTGGAAACCCCCGGAATTTCCACCGGGTACTGGAAGGCAAGGAAAATGCCCTCCCGCGCGCGCTCCTCCGGCGACATCTCCAGCAGGTCTTTGCCCTCGAAGGTCACCTCCCCGCCCGTAACCGCGTAAAGCTCGCGGCCCGCCAGCACCTGGGCGAGGGTGGATTTGCCGGAGCCGTTCGGCCCCATGATGGCGTGCACTTCGCCCGCCTTCACTTGCAGGTCAATCCCGCGCAGGATTTCCTTGTCTCCAACTTTGGCTTGCAGGTTCTTGATGATCAGCATTCATTGCTCCGTTGTGGTCAATCAAAATTCGAAAATCAAACTCGCGCCCGTGGCAAAGAAACCTCTGCATGTCCGCAGCCTCCGCGTTCCCGGGGCTAAAACCCGGGAAGCGCCAGGCACACGAACCCTCTGGTTAAGGTCGACCCATGCGAGATGGACAAAGCCCGGTTCACGATTTCCTTCGCAGCGCTTCGATGCTCATGGTGCCGGCGCCGCGCAGGAACACGTACAGGAAGAAAAAGCAGTAGAGAATGGTCACCTCGCCGACGTTCCCGATCGGCCATTGACCTGACCCAAAGTGCACCTTGAAATAAGCCACGGCCATTTCGCCACAGAGCAGAAAAGCCATGACTCGCGTGAAGATCCCCATGGCAATACACATTCCGCCGACAAACTCCAGGGATCCCACCGTCAGCATGGTGGAGTCGTGAACCTGGGCGCCCCCGAAAAACCCGAAAAGCTTCTGCGCCCCGTGGGCTGCGAACAAGAGAGCAAATACAATTCGCACCAGCGCGAATGCGAGGTCATGATCGGAGGAAACCTTGGGTGCCGGCTTATCCACCATTTGTGGCCCCGTGACAGGAAGAGCATCAAACTTTCCCACATCAGTATCCATCCACGTATTCTTGGTGTCCGGATTCATTGTCAGTCCCCTTATTACTTGAATTTACCCCACGCTACCTTCCAAACTCACTCCCAGCAGTTTCTGCGCTTCCACGGCAAATTCCATGGGCAATTCGCGGAACACCTGCTTGCAAAAGCCGTTGACGATAATGCCCACGGCGTCTTCAGTGGATATCCCGCGCTGCCGGCAGTAAAAAATCTGATCTTCGCCGATCTTGGAGGTGGAAGCCTCGTGCTCCACGGTGGCCGTGGAATTCTTCACTTCAAGGTATGGAAACGTATGCGCGCCGCACTTGTCCCCAATCAGCAGGGAATCGCATTGCGAATAATTGCGGGCGTTTGCGGCGCCTTTCAGGATGCGCACCGCGCCGCGATAACTGTTCTGACCGCGGCCCGCGCTGATGCCCTTGGAAACAATCGTGCTCCTGGTGTTCTTCCCGATGTGAATCATCTTGGTGCCGGTGTCGGCCTGCTGGTAATTGTTGACCACCGCCACGGAATAAAACTCACCCACGGAATTATCACCCTGCAGGATGCAGCTCGGATACTTCCAGGTAATGGCCGAGCCGGTTTCCACCTGCGTCCAGGAAATCTTGGAATTCACCCCCGCGCACTTGCCGCGCTTGGTTACAAAGTTGTAAATACCGCCCTTCCCGTTCTTGTCGCCCGGATACCAGTTCTGCACGGTGGAATACTTTACGGTGGCATTGTCGTGAGCCACCAGTTCCACCACCGCGGCGTGCAGCTGATTCTCATCGCGCATGGGCGCCGTGCAGCCTTCCAGGTAGCTGACGTACGCGCCCTCGTCCGCCACGATCAGGGTGCGCTCAAACTGCCCGGTATCCTTGGCGTTGATGCGGAAGTAAGTGGAAAGCTCCATCGGGCAGCGCACCCCTTTGGGCACATAGGCAAACGAACCGTCGCTGAACACCGCGGAGTTGAGGGTGGCATAAAAGTTGTCGGTGTAAGGAACCACCGAACCCAGATACTTGCGAACCAGCTCGGGATGCTCCTGCACCGCTTCCGAAAAGGAGCAGAAAATGATCCCCAGTTCGGCAAGCTTCGCCTTGAATGTCGTGCCCACGGATACGCTGTCAAACACCGCATCCACTGCCACACCCGCCAGGAGCTCGCGCTCCTTGAGCGGAATGCCCAGCTTTTCGTAGGTCTTCAGCAGCTCGGGATCAATCTCCTCAAGGCTCTTGGGACCCGAGCCCTTTTTCTTGGGGGCCGAGTAGTAGCGGATGGCCTGGTAATCGATGGGAGGGAACTTCACGTTTGCCCAATTCGGCTCCCGCATTTTCAGCCAGGCGCGATAAGCCTTCAGCCGCCACTCCAGCAGCCATTCCGGTTCCTCCTTCTTGGCGGAAATCAGGCGGATGACGTCCTCGTTCAATCCCGGCGCCACCGTTTCCTGTTCAATATCCGTTACGAAGCCGTATTTATATTCTTGTGTCGCCAGAATTTCAAGATCGGACTGCGGCGTCGGCATTAGAATTCCTCCTAAAATAATCCCCAAAAAGAATTGACAATTTTCGATTGACGATTTTCGATTGCTAAACCCCGTCGTCTTTTTTCTCTATCCGTCATCGTCAATACCTCACAATCCCCAATCAGCAATCTCGATTTCCGAGGTCCTTCAATCGACAATCAAAAATCGAAAATCGGCAATTAAGCGGCTGCCGATCCCCCCAAATTCCTCAACCGTTTCACGCTTTCCACCACCCGGCCAAGGCAGTAATCGATTTCCTCTTCGTTTGTGTAGCGGCCCAGGCCGAAGCGCAGCGGCGTGTTCGCCACTTCCTCGGAAACGCCCAGCGCCTTCAGCACGTAAGAGGGCTCGGGAATCCCCGACGAGCAGGCGGAGCCCGACGACAACGCGATGTCATTCAAGGCCGCGATCAGCGTGGCAATGTCGATTCCGGGAAAGCTCACGCTGAGATTGTTGGGCAGCCGATGCTCCAGGCTGCCGTTGATGTGAATGCCCTCGAGCTGGGCCAGCAGTCCATTCTTAAGCCGATCGCGCAACCCCGCCAGGCGCCTCGCTTCTTCCGGCATCTCCACGCGGCAAATCTCGCAGGCTTTGCCCAGACCCACGATCCCCGGCACGTTCAGCGTTCCGGAGCGCAGCCCGCCCTCGTGGCCGCCCCCATCGGTGACGGGTTCGAGTTCCACCGCGGTGCCGCGCCGCCGCACAAAGAGTGCGCCGATGCCTTTGGGGGCGTACATCTTGTGCCCGGCGATGGACAACAAATCGATTTGCATCGCCTCCACGTCGAGCGGAATCTTGCCCGTGGCCTGCGCCGCATCGGTGTGAAACAACACTCCGCGCTCGTAGCACAGCCGGCCAATCTCCGCCAGCGGCTGCAACACCCCAATCTCGTTGTTTGCCGCCATCACGCTGACCAGCAACGTCTTATCCGTGATGGCCGCCTTTAAATCGTCCAGGTCCACGAGCCCGTCCGGGCGGACCTGCGCCAGAGTCATGCGGAAGCCATCCTGGGCCAACCGCTGGGCGGAACCGATCACCGCCTTGTGTTCGGTGGCCATGGTGATAATGTGGTCGCCGCGATGGCGATAGCGATGCGCCACGCCCTTGATGGCCAGGTTGTTGGACTCGCTGGCGCTTCCGGTGAACACAATCTCTTTGGCGGTGGCATTAATCAGCCGGGCCACCTGCTTGCGAGCGTTCTCCACCGCCGTCGCCGCCTCCCAGCCGAATTTGTGGTTGCGGCTCGCCGCATTGCCAAAGGTTTCGGTGAAGAAGGGCAGCATCGCCTCCAGGACGCGCGGGTCCACGGGCGTGGTGGCGTGATAATCGAGGTAAATGGGTAGCTTCACAGCAGCGCCCCCTCGATTTGCACCAGGTTGGCGCCGTCCTTGGCCAGGCTCGACATGGTGACGGCGCTCAAGGCTTTTACCAGGGTCTCATTCACCTTTTGCAGGGGTTCGCGGACGGTGCAGCGGGTCATCTGGCCGCATTCCCGCTTGTCGGTGACGCAACTGGTAATGAAAAGCGGGCCCTCGATGGCGCGGATCACCTCAAAGGCGGAAATCTCCCGGGGGTGGCGGGCCAGCACGTAGCCACCGTTGGTTCCGTGCTGGGAAACCAGAAGTCCGTGCTTGGCGAGCTTCTGAAGTATCTTGGCGAGCAATTCGGTCGGAATTCCATAGGTGCGGGCGATTTCCTTGGCGCTACACGCCGTCGCCAGCGGCTGCTGAGCCAAATGCTGCACTGCAATCAACCCGTAGTCCGCTTTTTTAGATAGTTTCAGCATAAGCGATATCCGACAATAAAAGTCGGATATAGAATGCGCCATTGGATTGGCGTTGTCAAGTGTTTCGTAAGGGGGGCACGGGCCCCAAAAACGGTAGCCCCCCGGCAAGGGCAGTGGCACACGCGTCCCGCCCTTGACCCGTCACAGCCAGGAAGGACGCTCCATCGGGGCCGGTAGTGGCTTGGAGGCGTCACGCGTGTGGGGCCCATCGCCAGAACGGTTCGTTGCGTTTTGCTCTTGGTGATATAATCCGCCTCAATTCAGGAAGTGAAACATGCGGGACCTGCTGAGGTTGAAGAAAAGGCCAATAAGTAGGGGCGCTTGGACCGCAACCGGATGGTCTTTGCCTCTGGTGGTTTGTTTCTCTGTCCTCGTGACGTCGTGCGGAGGAGGAGGCGGGGGCAACCCCACTCCATCACCCACACCCAGTCCGGACTTCAGCTTATCCGTCAGTCCGACGAGTGTTACCATTGAGGCCGGAAATACAGCGTCGGCCACCCTTTCCGCCACCGCGATCAACGGTTTCACCTCGTCCATCAGCGTGCAACTCAGCGGTCTGCCGGCCGGTGTCACCGTCGCGCCTTCCGAGATAACTGTTACCCCTGGGACTCCCCAGTCGTTGACGTTCTCGGCCAACGCCTCGACGGCAATAGCAAGTTCCAGCCTGACGATCACCGGGACCTCCGGGTCCCTCAGCCATGGCGCACAGATGACCCTGGCAGTAATAGCGAACATAACTTCCAACACGCCGCCGTTCCGGATGCGCTATGTCCGCACGGACGCAACCACCTCCTATTCCGGATGGCTCAATTCCGCTTGGATTATTTACAATCCCCCCACTTCCCGGTTCTTCGTGACCGACCCCGACTCCAACCGCATTTTCGTTCTTAATCCAAGCACGGAGTCGGTGGTGGGTACGATCTTTGTTCCCGGCGCTTATAGCATCGACGACACTGCGAATCACACGACCCTGTACGTAGGCACCCAGATTGGCGATGTCTACGCCATCGACCCGGTCAACATGACGGTAACCATGCGATATCTCGCCGCCGACATAGGGCCAAAGGGCTTTGCGGCGAATATCGTCCGCGTGATGGCGGATGGGCGTCTGGCGCTACTAGGGGGGCAGGGTGGAATCCCCGGCGTTGACGGCTACGGTGAATTTGCTTTCTGGGACCCGGCGGACAATTCCTTCTCGAGCTATACCCCAGCGAATTGCGTCGGCTCAAATGGTTACATGGGTAACATCGGCGTGTTTACGCGCTCACCAGACCGCACGGCCTTGCTCATGATCAGCATTGATAGTGACGGGACGCTTTGCGAGTTTGCTGAAGCGGGCTCGGCCAATACGGTGCAAATCGGCGGCTTCATGTGGCATGCGGTTTTTTCCCCGGACGGAAATTGGATCGTGATTGCCGCTCCTGCGCCCTTCTATAACCAGGTGGAAGTTTACGACGCGCACACTCTCGCCAAGGCTGCTCAATTCACTGTTCTCGCCGATATCTCGTCTGCCGCCGAACTGTTTGTGGGGCCCGATTCGAAGACGCTCTACGCTTCGTCGGACAGCATCATTTACGCCTACGATCTCACTACGGGCCTGGCGCTTGGACAGCTTCCCAATATCGTGGTGGAACCCTCCACCGGCGGCTCCGCCCTCGGCCCCATCAGTGGCCCGCAATTCCAGGCCATGGACACTACCGGGCTGCTCGTCGGCCCGATGGAAGAAGGCGTCGGATTTCTCGATACCACCACCCTAAAGAGCGCGGGTATCACCACCCAGTTCCTGAATGCGTACTTGAATCCTGCCACCGGCCCCCCCGGTGGCGGTACCCAGACGAGCTGGACCAGCTACGAGGGCGAAGTCGCCGCCAATTCGATTTCCTTTCCCACCAAGCCCACGACACTGACCGGTAAGTCCAAGCCGAGACAGTTCTTAACCTTGACGTCCCTGTCCGACGTTTACTTCGGAAGCCAAACCGCCACCTCCGTTTCCGTGGGTTCGGGCTCATCTGGCGAGGCGATCACCGCCACCACGCCTCCCGGCGCCGCGGGGCCCGCCGATGTCTATGCGCTCGCTCCCACCTCCGACGGTGGCGTCGAGCTCCTGCCCGAAGCCTATAGCTATGGACCCACGGTTCTGGAAGTCACGCCCAACGCCGCCACCGCCGAGGGGGGTCCAGGCGCCATTTTTGGTTATGGCTTTGGTCCATCCTTCGCCACCACCTTCCCCTCCAACCTGCGAATGACCGTCGGCGGCCTCGCAGTAAATGTTGCCACTTTCAATGGGAATGCTTATAACGCAAGCTCCCCGCCGTTCCCCCTGGAGTCTCTTACCTATACGATTCCGGCGGGCACCGCGGGCTCCACGGCCAGCGTCACGGTTTCCTCCAGTTCAGGCTCGGTGACGATCCCCAAGGGGATCACCTACCTTCCGGCCACCGAGCAATACCCGCTTCGCAACTCCGCCCTCGTCCAGGGAATCTACGATCCCCACCGCGATGTTTACTATTTCACTGACGCCGCCAATATCCAGGTCTTCTCGAGAAGCTCAGGAGCCTGGATGAATCCCATAAACCTGCCGACCGCTGACGCCCCGCAACGCCTGTGGGGCATCGCCCTTTCGCCGGATGGGAGCAAGCTCGCCGTCGCCGATGCGATGGGAAGCGCCATCTATGTTCTCAATCCCAGCAGCCCGACGGCGGTCCAGAAATTTACGGTTCCTCCGCCGTTATCATTCGTCAGCTCGAATCCCGTCGGGGTGGCAATCAGCGACGCGGGAATCGTTTATTTCACGATCTTAACTACAGGGGGCACGGGTTACGACGTTTTCTATAAACTCGACACCAGCTCGGGCCAGACAACCAACTACGGCATCGGCACCAACTCACCTCTGTCGGATTCCTACCTGCGAACGATCCTTGCTTCCGATAATAGCGTTGTCTACGGCAACGACGACGGCGAAGTGTTTACCATCGATACGGCCACAGATGCGGTAACCTATGCGGCCCTTGATTCCGGCTGCTGTTACGGCGACTATGATTTGGCCCTTTCCAGTAATCAGAACGTCTTCGCCGCCACCGGGTACTTCTACGATTCCAGTCTCAATGCCGCGTCCTATGACGCGCTGAACCTGCGGGAAATGATGGCGGTGTCCTACGTCTATGGCGAGAAGTTGAGTCCCGACGGGAGGCTGTTGTTTCAGCCGGCGACCAGTGGCATTGATGTGCTGGATGCCCGGCAGGGGAATCTGCTCGAGCGCATCGCCCTCCCCATTACGCTTTCGCCGAATTATGATGCGCTCGTTTCAGATGGGACGGACAACGTCCTGGTGGCGATTACCGGCGTGAGTGGCGATGGCATCGCGGTGATCGACCTGAGCTCTATTCCTGACCCCGCTCCCCTGCCTTACGAAACCGAAGCGCTATCAAGAATCCATCGCGCCGCACAGGAAACGACCCCCTCCGTGAATCACCGCGCCGCCCAGGTCGAAACCACCGGGCAGTCTTCACACAAGACCTCCCGACACACCGTTTCGCATGTCACAGTCAATAGGCTCCTGCTGGTAAAGTGACCTGAAATTCCAGGAGCGGCGGCCGACCCCGGGGAGCAGGCAGCGCCGGGCGGCGGAACGGCGATCCGCTCAGAATCCCGGTAGGCAAGGCCCCGCGACCCGGGTAAGATTGCGGGTATGGAAAATTTCCGGCTCAAAGTTTTTCGGGCGGTAGCCAGGCACTTGAACTTCCGCCGGGCGGCGGAGGAGCTTTGTTTGACCCAGCCTGCCGTCACCTTGCAGATCAAAGCTCTGGAGCAGGAGCTTGGCGTTCAACTCTTCGACCGCAGCGGCGCGCACATTACGCTTACCCCGGCTGGCGCCGTGCTGGTAAAGTTTGCCGGCAAGTTTGCGCAACTCGAGACGGAGGCGCTGGCCGCCCTGGCCGAGTTTTCCGGCGGACAGCGGGGCGAATTGCGCATTGCCGCCTCCTTGACAATTGCCCAGTACATCCTGCCCCACCTTCTGGGACCGTTTCAGCAGCAGCACCCCCATGTGCGGCCCTGCGTCACCACCTGCAATACCGAGCAGGTGCTGGAAGCGCTGGTGGCGCACCAGGTGGCGGTGGGGTTCATCGAAGGCCCCACCATGCGCCGGGATGTGCGCACCGAGGTTTTTCTGGAAGACGAAATCGTGCTGATGGTGCCGCCCGCCCACGAATGGAGCGAACGGGGCTTCATTGACCCCCAGGAACTGACCCATGAGCGATTGCTGATGCGCGAGCGCGGCTCGGGAACGCGCCGCGTGGTCGAACTGGCCCTCCAGAAGCGCGGCGTCAAGGCGAAGCATCTCAGCCTGGGAATGGAGTTTGACTCGACGGAAGGCATTATTACCGCCGTGGAAGCGGGCCTGGGAATTGGCTTTGCGTCGCTCTGGTCAATCGGCAAAGAGCTTCAGGTCGGTTCGCTGCGCGTTGTGCCCATCCGCGGGGTGCAGATCAAACGGCCCCTCAGTGTGGCATACCCCCTCGGCCAGGAACCCCAGGGAATTGCGCTGGCCTTCATCAACTTCCTGCGCTCCCGCCACCCAATGATAAGTCCACCACGCTCCCGCGCGTGACCTCTGTCCCTTCAACGCTGGGGTCCTGACTCAGAAGTTCGCAATCAAATTCGCCGATTTGATTGGCGCAGGGCGACCCCCTCACCCGGCCCGCCCCGGCTGATGAGAACGCCGGCGGCGGTCCACCCTCTCCCCCAAGGGGGCGAGGGTGGGGAATTAACTCTCCCCTCGCCCCCTTGGGGGAGAGGGGCCGGGGGTGAGGGGGTCCTTGAATCATCAACGAACTTCTGACTCGGGGCGCCCGGCCGCCGCCGATAAGCCCCGCGCATGAGCAATAAGAATTACTGCTTGGACAGGATGGCCTCAACACCGCCATTCTGAATCCAGGATGAACACCAAAAACTTATTTTTTATCGGCCTGGTGGTCGCGGCGAGCGGCCTCATCTCCACCCCCTGGGCGCTGCTGGCCGGACTGATCTACGGCCTGTCGTTCGCGCACCCCTATCACCTCGACTCCAAGAAGCTCTCCGCGTTCCTGTTGCAGGCGTCTATTGTGGCGCTGGGTTTTGGCATGAATCTGCACGCGGTGGTGCGGGCGGGCCGCAACGGGTTCCTCTACACGGCGGTCAGCATCAGCTTTGCCCTGCTCCTCGGCCTGGCCCTTGGGCATCTGTTCAAGGTTCAGCGCACGGCGGCGCTGCTGATCAGCGCGGGCACCGCCATCTGCGGGGGAAGCGCCATTGCCGCCGTGGGGCCCGTCCTCAACGCCGGAGAGGAGGAGATGGCCGTATCCCTGGGGACGGTCTTTACGCTCAATTCCGTCGCCCTGTTTCTGTTTCCCGCCATCGGCTACGCCCTGCACCTTTCGCAGTCGCAATTCGGACTGTGGTCGGCACTCGCCATCCACGACACCAGTTCGGTGGTGGGCGCGACGGCCAAATACGGCTCCCAGGCCCTGATGATCGGCACCACCATCAAACTGGCGAGAGCCTTGTGGATTGTTCCCCTGGCGTTTGCGGTGGCCATCCTGCGCAAGAGCAAGACCCGCATCCGCTGGCCCTGGTTCATCCTGCTTTTCTGCCTGGCGGCGGTGGCCGGAACCTATCTGCCCTTGTTCGGCCCGCTTTATCCACGGCTCAGTATGCTGGGAAAGTCAGGATTGACGGTGACCCTTTACCTGATTGGAACGGGGATTTCCAAATCAACCTTGAAGCAGGTGGGAGTGCGCCCGCTCGTGCAGGGGATACTGCTCTGGGCGATTGTGGCCACCGCGTCTCTGACCCTCATCCGCTTGGGAATCATCGGCGTCTGATTAAAGGCAGTGACGAGTGATGAATGAAGAGTGATGAGTGAAGAGTGGCGAGTGATGAGTGACGAGCCAATAAGGACCGAATTTCGATTTTCGAGCTTCGCCCTTTTGCTTGCTCGTCACACGTCACACTTCACACTTCACTGCCCTCACGGCTTGACTCCCACCTTGCGCAGGATGGTCATCAACGGGCACCATGTGGTAAACGCCGACTGGAGCAGATTGAGCCCCACGAAAGCTGTAAACAGATACCACTTGGGGTTGACCCAGTAGCCGAGCGCCAGCGATGCCAGAACAAAGCTTCCGGCAACCATTCGTAACCATCGATTGACATCCACGGTGTGTCCTCCGAACTGGAAATCCGAATATCGAAACTCGAAAATCGCAACACGCAACTCGAAATTCGAAACTCGAAATTCGCGACGAGCAAACAAGTGCGCGTGCGAAGCTTTGGAGTGCGTGTCCGCCGCGGCAGACGCGCACTCCAAAGCTTCGCGCGCCATGCCAAAGGAAGAACCACTAACCGCTCTTCCCGAATCCCGAACCCCGTATCCCGAGTCCCTACCCCCTGCTCTTAGCGTTCAAATAATAAAGCACCGGCACGGCCATGCGCGACAAAAACGTGGACGCCACCTCGCCCGCCATCAGCGCAATCGCCAGGCCCTGAAAGATCGGATCAAAGAGGATGACGAACGCCCCGGCCACCACCGCGGCGGCGGTCAAAAGCATGGGCCGGAAGCGGACGGCGCCCGCGTCCACCACGGCTTCCTCGATCGCCATTCCCTGCTTCCGGCGCAGTTCGATGAAGTCCACCAGGATAATCGAATTGCGCACGATGATGCCCGCCCCGGCAATGAAGCCGATGATGGTGGTGGCGGTCAGGAACGCGCCCATCATGGCGTGCGCGGGAATGATTCCGATCAGGGTGAGCGGAATCGGCGCCATGATCACCAGGGGGATCCGGAAGGATTGGAACCACGCCACCACGATGACGTAAATCAGCACCAGCACCACGGCGAAGGCGAATCCCAGGTCGCGAAAGACTTCATAAGTGATCTGCCACTCACCGTCCCACTTCATGCTCACCTGGTCGGTGAGGAACGGCAGGTGGGTGGAGTAGCGCTCGATGGCATAACCGCCCGGGCCGTGAATCTTTTCGAGCGATTTGGAAAGGCTCAAAATCGCGTACGCCAGGCTCTCCTCTTTTCCCGCCACGTCGCCGGAGACGTACACCACGCGCTTCAGGTTCTTGTGGTAGATGGATGTTTCGATGACGCCGGTTTCCACATGAGTCAACTCGCTGAGCGGCACCAGCGCGCCGGAGTTTGACGCCACGCGAATTTCCCCGAGCCCGGTGGGACTGCTGCGTTCGGCCCGGGGAACTTCCAGCACGATATCGACGTCTTCCTTCTCGTTGGGCTGATGCGCCAGGCCCACCACCGCGCCGCTCACCGCCAGGCGCAGCGTCTGGGCAATCTGCTCAGCGGAAACGCCCGCCAGCGCCGCCTTTTCCTTATCCACCACGAAGCGGTATTGCGATTGGGGAGCCTCCACCGTCCAATCCACGTCAACCACGCCGGGAGTCTTCTTGAACTCGTCGCGAATCTGCCGCGCCACGTCGATCTGCTGCTGGTAATCGGGCCCGTAAACTTCCGCCACCAGGGTCTCGTAGACGGGCGGGCCGGGGGGAATTTCCGCCACCTTCAGCTTGGCGCCGTATTTCTCCCCGATGGGCACAATGGCGTCACGCACGCGCTTGGAAATTTCGTGGCTTTGCGCGGAGCGCTCCTCCTTAGGCAGCAGGTTCACCTGAATATCCGCCTCGTTCGCGCCCTGCCGCAGGAAATAATGGCGCACCAGGCCGTTGAAGTTATAAGGACTGGCGGTGCCCGCGTACACCTGGTAATTCACCACTTCCGGTTCCTGGGCAACGCGCCGGGCCACCTCGCGGGCCACGCGCGTGGTCTGCTCAAGCGTCGTTCCTTCCGGCATGTCGATGATCACCTGGAACTCGCTCTTGTTGTCAAAGGGAAGCATTTTGACGCGCACAATCTTGAGCAGCGGAAGCGAGAAGACGGAGAGCAGCAGGAGCACCACGCCCACCAAAAACATCCAGCGCATGCGGGCATTGACGAGCAGCGGCATCATCACCCGCCGGTAGACGCGCGTCGTCCAGCCTTCTCTGCCTTCTTCTCCTTCCGCGTGGCCCGCCTTGGCATTCCGGAGCATGCGCAGCGCCGCCCAGGGGGAGATTACAAAGGCGATGAAGAGCGAGAACAACATGGCAAGCGATGCGCCCACGGGGATGGGCCGCATGTAGGGCCCCATCAGCCCGCCCACAAACGCCATGGGCAGGATGGCGGCAATCACCGTCCAGGTGGCAAGCGTCGTGGGATTGCCCACTTCGTCCACCGCCTCCACCGCCACATCGGCGAGCGGGCGCCCCTTATTTTCCGGCAGGTGGAAATGCCGCGTGATGTTCTCCACCACCACAATGGCGTCGTCCACCAGGATGCCGATGGAAAAGATCAGCGCGAACAGGGTGACGCGGTTCAGCGTGTATCCATAAATGTAATAGATGAACAAGGTCAGCGCGAGCGTGACGGGCACGGCCGCCAGCACCACCATCGACGACCGCCAGCCGAGCGCCAGAGCGATGAGCAGGGTTACCGACAGCGTGGCGAGCAGCAGGTGCTGCAACAATTCATTGGATTTTTCCTGGGCGGTCGCGCCGTAATTGCGCGTCACCGTCACCTCAACCCCCGCCGGAATCAGCGTGCCCTTCAGGCTTTCGACTTTCTCCATCACGCGCTCGGCTACCGCCACCGCGTTCTGGCCCTTGCGCTTGGCGACCGTGAGGGTCACCGCGGGCGATTCTCCCATGAGGCTGGAGGCTGATGTGTTATCGACTCCCCCCTCGCCCCCTGGGTTGAGAGGGTGTGGGTTGGTATTAACTCCCCCCTCGCCCCCTTGGGGGAGAGGGGCCGGGGGTGAGGGGGTCCTGTCGTTCAATTCCGAAAAACTTGTCAATTTGAAGATAGCCCCGCCCTGCACTGGGTTCTCGAGAGCGACATTCCGGACGAACCCCCTCACCCGGCCCGCCCCGGCTGATGAAAGCGCCGGTTGCGGTCCACCCTCTCCCCCAAGGGGGCGAGGGTTTGTGTTCATATCAACGCTTCCCTCGGTCGACGCATTGGAGGCTTTCACGCGCGCCCCGGCTCCGGTTCCGAAGAGCACGTAATTAGCCGGTTCCTCGGGGCCATCGCGAATTTCCGCCACATCGCGCAGATATACAGGGCGGTTGGCGGAAGCCCCCACCACCACCCGTCCCACATCGTCAGCGTTGCGCAGGAAATCGCCGGTTTGAACGTCGTATTCTCGATTCGCCGCCGCAAACTCTCCGGCCTCAAGGCGCTGGTTGGCCCGCTCCAGGGTTCCCATGAGCGCGGCGGGGGCGACTCCGTAGCCCGCCATGCGGGTGGGATCGAGCAGCACGCGAATTTGACGCCGCTCGCCGCCAATCACCTGCGTCTGGGAAACATCGTCAATGCTTTTGATCTCGCGATCCACTTCGCTCGCCACCCGGCGCAGCGTATAGCTGTCATACCGGTTGCTCCAGAAAGTGAGGGCGAGAATGGGGACGTCGTCGATCGAGCGGGGCTTGATAATCGGCTTCGAGGCGCCGGGGGGAATCAGGTCAAAGTGCGAATAAAGCTTGTTGTAGAGCTTGATGATCGAGTCTTCTTCCTTTTCACCCACCTTGAAGCGCACGATGGCCATGCCCAGGCCCGGCTTCGTCGTCGAATAGATGTACTCGACCCCGGGGATTTCCCAGATGAGCTTTTCCATGGGCGTGGTGACGCGCTGCTCCACTTCCTGGGCCGTCGCGCCGGGCATTTCCACGAAAACGTCCATCATGGGAACCACGATTTGGGGTTCCTCCTCGCGAGGCGTCTGGAGCACCGCGAACGCCCCCAGCAGGATCGAAAACACCATGATGAGCGGGGTCAGTTTGGAGTTGATGAAGTAACGGGCGATGCGGCCGGCAAAGCCCAGTTGGCGTGCGCTCATAAGCCCTCCACGCGCGCGCCGTCACGCAGGCGGTCGATTTGGGAGATGGCAACTTTTTCGCCCGCCGCGAGGCCGGAGAGAATCTCCACCTGGCCGCCGAAGGTTTTTCCCGTCTTCACCAGGCGGTATTCCACCTGGCCCTCCGGCGTAATTACAAAAACTCCTTGCAGCTCGCCGTGCTCCACCACCGCCGAACCGGGCACCGCCAGGCGCTGGACCTCGCCGATGGGGATGCTCGCCTCGCCGTATTCACCGGAGCGGCAAGGACAGCCGGGGGGAAGATCGATTTTGACCAGGAAGGTGTGGCTGGTAACATCCGCCGCCGGAACGACCTCGGCGACTCGACCGGCAAATTGTCCCTCTTCGGTCGAGACGGTGACGCTTGCGCCGGGCTTGGCCGCCGGGAGGTATTCCTCCGGCAGGCTCGCCTCCAGCCGATAGCGTGACGTGTCCTCCACCGCCAGCACCGCGGTTCCGGGCATTACGACCGTGCCCGCATCCACGGATTTCAGCGTCACCACGCCGTCCAGGGGGGATATAATGCGCGCGTAGCTGAGGTTGACTTGCGCCGTATCTACCTGAGAATGCGCCTGTTGCTCGCTGGCCAGGATCTGCTGCTTGCGGGCTTCGTGGGCGCGCTGGTTGGCCAGCGCCGCTTGGTAGCGCGCCTCCGCCCCGTCATACTCCTGGCGGCTCAGGGAGTTTTTGGCCAGCAACGCCTTGTAACGATTGAAGGTTGCCTCCGCAAACTGGCGGTCGGCAATGGCCGCCTGGAGCGCCTGCTCAACTTCCGCCTCCCCCTGGATCGCCTCGTTCACCCCCGCCTGGGCCCCCTGCACCTGCGCCTGCGGACCTCTATCATCAAGAATGGCAAGGAGTTGGCCGCGGCGCACGCGGTCGCCCGCCTGCACGCGGATTTCCCGCACCGTGCCGGCGAGTTGCGCCGCCAGGATGGCCGTGTGGGCGGAGTGGATGGCGCCAACTGCTTGATAAAGCTGGGGGGAGGACTCCAGGCGCACGGTTTCAGTTTGCACTCCGCTGATCACCGGTCCGGGCTGCGTCGCCCGTTTTCCATTAGAGCTGCAAGCAGTCATAATGCCCGCGGCGGCGGCGATCAGGAGCAAGGAACAGATTTTCTTTCCATTCATGGACTTTTTGTCCTTTGAAACGATTAAGATGGTGTCGAGCAAACCTTGCATACACTGGGAATGACCGGGATATCCAGCCTGCTTTTCCGGACGCCCCCCCATATTCGAAAATTCAAAAAAAATTTCACAGTGAGGATGATGAGCAATCAAAAACCGAAGTTCTAAAATCAAACCTCGAAATTCCGCGCGAGTTTCGATTTTCGAATTTCGAGTTTCGCCCTTTTGCTTGCGTGTCACTCATCACTCGTCACTCGTCACTGTTCTTTCACCGCCGGTGAATCAGGCGCCAGTTCGCCCGTGGCCAATTCCAAGGCCGCGTAACTGAGGCGATAATCGAACAACGCATTCAAGTAATTCTTCCGGGCGGTGGTGTGCGCGGTTTCAACTTGCAACAAGTCGGTGATGGTCGCCAGTCCCGCTTCATAGCGGTTCTGAATGATGCGCAGGCTCTCCTCAGCTTCCAACTGCGCCTGGCGTGAGACCTCCACGCGCTGCTGGGCGGTATTCAAATTGAGATAGGCCTCGCGCACCTGGAGCTTGACCGCAGCGGCCATTTCCGCGGCTTGCGCCTGTGCCTGGGTTTGCCGGTAGTGGGCTGCCGCCAGTCGGGCACGATTAGCTCCGCCATCGAAGATATTGAAGTTGAGCGCCACGCCGGCCGCCCAGTTGTTGCCGCCGCGCGTGGCAAACGTCTGGTTGTCCTCTTCCCATGAACCGAAGGCATTCACCTTGGGCAGGAACTCAGCGCGCGCCATGTGCGAGCCGTTGGCGGCGCGCTCCACACCCAGCCCCGCTTCGCGCAGATCGGGCCGCTGCTGAAGGGCCGTCTGTTGGCGCGCGGCGAGTTCGCCGGCATCATAGGTGAATTCCTTAAGGCCGGAGGCGAGCGTGGTGTCGGCGTCTTCCGGCAGTCCCATCGCCACGTTGAGCGCGGCGTGCGTGAGGTCCACGGCATTGCGGGCCTGCAACAAGTCTTCCTGGGCCTGGGCCAGTTGCACCTGCGCGCTCAGAAGGTCGGAGGGCACCGCCTGGCCTTCCTCCTGCCGCGACTGGGCGCGCTCAAGGTCCGACTGCGCTGATTTCACCGCCGCTTCCGCCACGCCCTGGTTTTCCTGCGCGAGGAGCAAATCCGTGAAAGCTTTCACCACACTGAAAATCAACTCCTGCCGCGTGCGCTCGCCATTTGCCCCGGCGCCTTGGGCGCTCAACTTCGCATCCTTGATTCGGCGGCCGGTTTGGCCAGCATCGTACACGGGCAAGGCAGCGCTGAACTGCGTGCGGAAAAGGTCGAGGGGCGGAGGGGTGTTGAGAAAATTCAGGGCGAAGTCTTGAGTCATGAACTGCCGCTCGGTCAGCAATCCGCCGAAGACGTAAACCGGATTATTGCCGCGCGTAAACCCCTCGGAAAAATCCACCCGGGGCAGCCGCGCCGCGCGGGCTTCGGCAATTCCCTCGTGCACCGCCTGCGCATAGGCATCCGCGGCTTGCACGGTGGGGTTCCTTTCCAGAGCCACACGCACCGCTTCCGCAAGAGTCAAATTGCGCGGTGCAGGCTCCGGTGCCTGACCGGCCGCAGCCGCCGATAAGCAGAAAATTGCGAGAAGCACAGGAGCAAGGACCGTACGTATCATCGTGCCGCCTCAAAGTTTATTTGGGGAATTCTTCCAAGAGAGGTATAAGTGCGCGAGATTCCGGCAATTGCTGAAACCATGACCCTGGCCGGGCCGAAGCATTCGAGTGGGTGGATCACCTGTATCTCCGTGCATTTCCCTCCTCTCCCTCTTATAAATGCAATTGGGCGCAAGAGGTAACAGTAAAATTTGCGGGCTGGAGATGCTCGCGCGGAATCGCATTTCGCAGGTGGAAATGCGATACTACTCAGGGCTGGCAGATTCTGGTCTTTTCGTTGGAGTAATTGCTGAGTGAATACCCAAATTGAGCAAGCGCTGGAAATCCTAAAGTCCGGGAATCGCCAGGACGCCGAGCGGGCGCTGGAGACCCTGCAAGGGGTGGTCTACGGGTTCGGGATGAAGGTTTGCGGAAGCCATGAGGATGCTCAGGACACGGCGCAGGAGACGCTGATTCGCCTGGCGCGGCAACTGCGGGAGTTTCCCGACGCGCGGGCGCTCGCCGTATGGCTTTACAAGGTGGCCAAAACCCAGTGCCTGATGAGCCGCCGGAAGAGCAAATTCGCCCCCGCGCAAATGCTCTCGTTGGATGATTTGATGCCGAAAGAGCCAAACCTCCTGGCGGCGGGAACGAAATCGTGGCTGATTAATCCGGAAGAGATCGTCCTGAAGGAGGAGTTGCGCAGCCGGCTGGAGGCCGCCATCCTGGCCCTTCCCAAGCATTACCGCCTGGTCCTGATCCTTCGCGATATGGAACAACTCGACACCCGGGAAGTGGCGGAAGTGATGGGCGTTTCCGAAGAAACCACGAAGATGCGCCTGCACCGGGCGCGCGTCTACGTTCGCAACGCGCTGGCCGGTTATGTTCAGCATCTCCGGGAAGGGGAAGGCAAAAATCATGCCTGACCGGCGCTGCAAACGGATCTTCGCCATGCTATCCGACTACCTGAACACCGAGCTTCCGGTGAAGAATTGCCGCGAACTGGAGCGGCACCTCGAGGGCTGTGAACCTTGCATCGCCTACCTCGAAAGCCTCAAGAGCACCGTGGAAGCGTGCCGTCGCTATCAGGTGCTCAGGATTCCCCCTCCCTCCCGGAAGGTGCGGGAAGCCCTGTTGAACCTTCTCAGCATTTGAATGTGAGGGCAAAAAGCTGTAGACTAATTCTCCTCGGGGCGCCATAGCACGGCATCGAAATATCTCATTTCCTGTTCTCCGGCAAAGATGTTGGGGCCTGAAGTTTCATTTTTCAGCGTCGTGCTTGGCCTTTGCCTGATAGGTTTTCTTGAGGATCCGCCGCGCGGTGCGATTCGCCCCCAGACGAGGAGGCGCTATGGCCGACGAAAACCCATTCAATCAAAACCCCTGGGGACCACACGGCGCACGGCAGGATCGACCTGGCCCGCCCGCACACCCGGCGGATTCGCAGATCCCCACGCCGATAATTCCGCCGTCGCCATACACACCGGTGCCCTCCCCCACTCCCACTTACTCCGGCGGACAGGGGATGCCCGTAAATCAAGTACTTCCTTTTCTCAGAGATGTGGCGAGCAGGGATTTCTTGCTGAATCTGATCTTTGTCGGATTCCTGTGGGAAGCCTGGGTTTGCCTCTATCCGCTTTCAGCGCTCGCGGGACTCTTCACCCTGGTTTACGCAATGCCGTTTCTGCGCGGCGTGCTTCCTGAGTCCCCGATCATTGGTCCCGGGCTTTGTGCGGTGGTGCTGGCGATCGTAGCCGGCGCCGTGGTTCTTTGGAAAGTGAGCCGTCTGGAACATGATCTGGCGCGCCACAAACTCTATCGCATTCTGCGGCATCTGGTTCGATTGCCGCTGCTGGGAATAGCGGCCGTCGTTGCGCTCGAAAGGGCACGGGGCCTTCCGTACAACCCCACACCGGCTGAGGTCATGCAAATCCTGATGGTGCCTGCGAATCTTGCCACCGCGCTGGGAGTCATGATTGTCTCGCATTTCATCCTGTGGAACTGGAAAAGGGGGCGCGAGTTCTGGCACCGCCGGCTGGTCAGCGCCCGATTGCGCAAACGCACCACCTGACAGGACCGGCCCAGGCAGCGCCCGTTATTTCGCGTAAAGTCCTTCCTTCAGGTCCAGGCTGGGTTTGGCGTTAAAGCTGCCCCCGGTTTTTCCCTCGCCCGAGGCCAGGTATTCCTTCAGTTTGGCCGAATACCGCTGACACACATCCGGATACTTGTCCGCCACATCCACCAATTCCCTGGGGTCCTCATGCAGGTTGTATAGCTGGGGTTTGTATGTCGCGAGCGGTGCGCCGGGGGACACGTGGTACTGATCCTGGCGCGCCTCCGGCTTCCAGATTTCCGTATAGCTCCACCCCTTGTCCCGAACCGCCGCCACCCACCCATACGATTGCACAACGTAGTCACGGTCGCCCTTCGATTCGCCGGTCACCAGACCCCACAGATTGCTCCCTGTCACGCGCGAGGGTGGCTTCAAATTGAGCAGCGGCAAGAGGGTCGGCACGAGATCGGGAGGCTGAATGAATCCTTGCACCCTTTTTCCCGCGAATTGATTCCCCGGCGTCCGCACCAGCAGCGGAATGTGGGTCACCTGCCCGCGCAGCTTGTCGGGGCCTTTGACGAACTGCCCGTGCTCGCCCAGCATGGCGCCGTGGTCCGCCATGAAGACGACCAGGGTGTTTTCAAACAAGCCGAGTTCGCCGACGAGGCTCAGCAAATTCCCGATCCAGGTATCGACGCAATTCACCTCCCCCGCATAATTGGCACGAAAGCGCTGCTTGATGGAATCGGGGAGGACAACCGTGTCGTAAGTGGGTTCAAGGTAGCTCGGACCGGTGGCATTGGGGAGGTATTTTTCCAAAAAGCGTCGGGGAGGATCCCAAGGTTCGTGGGGGTCAAAGCACTCCACCTGCAAGTAAAAGGGACGCTGCATAAAGTTGTTGCGCAACCAACCCATCGCCGCCTGCGCCACAAGCTGCGACATCGACTCTCCTTTCTGCCGCCAGAGGTTCGAGTTCGCCTTGTACTGGCTCAGGAAATTATGCAGACCGGGTGAGCCCTTGAGATACTCAGGGGGAACAATATCGCTGACGTCAAGCAGCCCGTGTGGAGAAGTCCCATAATGATCACCTTCCTGCCCGCGAATATACTGATACGATTGGAACCCGCGCTGGAAGTTCCTTCCCGGCTTGAATTGATGATAGAGGTCGCTGATGAGCGAGCTGACGTAACCCGACGCCTGCAGCGTCTCCGCCAGGGTGACATCTTCATGATAGAGGGCATGCCATCCCGGAAGCTGCACGGCTTCGTGCTGGGGGAAGTAGATGGCGGGAATCCCCCGCCGCCCGGTGTAGAGCGTGCGGCGCAGGGGAATGGTGGGCAACAGCTCGGCATAAAAGTCATCGAAGATCACGGCATTCTGGGCGAAGCGGTCAAGGTTGGGCGTTTCCAGAGACTCCAACCACTTTTGCCCATAGATTCCAAGGTTGTCGCGGCGAAAGGTGTCGGCGACAATGACAATCAGGTTCAAATTATTTCCGTGCTGCTGAGGAGGCTTTTCCCAAGTCGAACCCTGAATGGGGGCGGCCGACTCATCGCCTCGGGCGGTGGAGGAAAAGACACTGGCCCCGGCGCCCACGGCCGCGCCCTTCAGAAATCCCCGTCTGGAAAAATTCGATTTCGGCATTTGCCATCTCCCTTCCGCTTTTCGTCTCAATAGGATTACCTCCGCGTTTCGCACCACTGCGACCGGGGAGGGGTTTGATAGACTTCATTATTTCGCGTAAAGTCCTTCCTTCAGGTCCAGGCTGGGTTTGGCGTTGAAGCTGCCCCCGGTTTTTCCCTCGCCCGAGGCCAGGTATTCCTTCAGTTTGGCCGAGTACCGCTGACACACATCCGGATACTTGTCCGCCACATCCACCAATTCCCGGGGGTCCTCATGCAGGTTATAGAGCTGGGGTTTGTAATTCGCGAGGGGAGCGCCGGGAGACACGTGGTACTGATCCTGGCGTGCCTCCGGCTTCCAGATTTCCGTATAGCTCCACCCCTTGTCGCGAACCGCCGCCACCCAGCCGTAGGATTGCACAACATAGTCTCGGTCGCCCTTCGATTCCCCGGTCACCAGACCCCACAAATTACTTCCCGTCACGCGCGAGGGTGGCTTCAAATTGAGCAGCGGCAAAAGGGTGGGCATCATATCGGGAGGCTGAATAAATCCTTGCACCCTTTTCCCCGCAAACTGACTCCCAGGCGTCCGCACCAGCAGGGGAACGTGAGTCACCTGCCCGCGCAGCTTGTCGGGTCCCTTCACAAACTGCCCGTGCTCGCCCAGCATGGCGCCGTGGTCCGCCATGAAGACGACCAGGGTGTTTTCGAACAAGCCAAGTTCGCCGATGAGGCTCAGCAAATTCCCGATCCAGGTGTCCGTGCAGTTCACCAATCCCGCGTAGTTGGCCCGGAAGCGCTGCTTGATGGCGTCGGGGAGGACTACTGTGGGGTAAGGAGGTTCAATGTAGCTCGGGCCCGTAGCATGGGGGAGGTATTTCTCCAAAAAGCGTTGCGGCGGATCCCAGGGTTCGTGGGGATCAAAGCACTCGACGTGCAAATAGAAGGGGCGCTGCGTAAAGTTCTCGCGCAACCAGCCCATCGCCGTTTGCGCCACAAGCTGCGACTGCGATTCCCCCTGCTGCCTCCATAGATTCGAGTTCACCTTGTATTGGCTCAAGACATTTTGCAGGCCTGGGAAGCCTGCCAAATAATCCGGTGGGGCAATGTCGCTCGCGTCGAGGAGCGCGTGGGGAGCGGTTCCGTACAGATCATATTCCTTTCCCCGGATGTACTGGTAGGAATGAAAGCCGCGCTGGAAGTTCCTTCCCGGGACGAACTGGACATAGACATCGCTGATGAGCGCATTGATGTAACCTGCCTCCGCAAGCGTCTCTGCCATCGTGACATCTTCATGATAGAGAGCATGCCACCCCGGTAGCTGCACGCGCTCGTGCTGAGGGTAGTAAATGGCGGGAATCCCCCGGCGTCCGGTGTAGAGCGTGCGGCGCAGGGGAATGGTGGGCAACAGCTCGGCATAAAAGTCGTCGAAGATCACAGCATTCTGGGCGAAGCGGTCGAGGTTGGGCGTCTCCAGAGACTCCAGCCACTTTTGCCCATAGATTCCAAGGTTGTCACGCCTAAAGGTATCGGCCACGATGACGATCAGGTTCAAATCGTTCCCGTGCTGCTGGGGAGGCTTTTCCCAAGTCGAGCCTTGAATGGGGGCGGCCGACTCATCGCCGCGGGCTGCGGAGGAAAAGACACTGGCCCCGGCGCCCACCGCCGCGCCTTTCAGAAAACCTCTTCTGGAAAAATTCGATTTCGGCATTTGATTGCTCCCTTTCGCATCTTGTTTCAGCGAGCTTCCCACGCCGGTGCCGCTGCAGCGACCCTGAGGAAGTAACTCAAATCCTCGCGGTCGCTCCTGAGATCACATCAAATCGCTTTTGTCTCTTTCCCGCAGAAGCCTCTGAAGTTTACAGAGGGGCATCATAGCGCGGCAGGTTGAGGATTTCAAAGGGAGGGCTTAAGTATTCCTTAAAATTGCCGATAGAGGATCTTGTCCCATATTGGGGCCTTGGCAAATTTCAGCGGCTACAAATACATTCTGAGGAGGAGGGAGCGGTCATGACATCGCAGAATTGACGTCATATATCGAGGAGAAAGAATGAGGGTTCGTGTCTTATCGCGGCCCCAAGCGAACGGTCCATGCCCGGGGAGGCGCTGGAGCTAACGCCGAATGCCGCCACCCTGGAGCAGTTGCGCTCCACTGCCCGCGCCGTGGCAAGGCTGTGGCGCAAATTAGCAATCGCTCCCCATGCCTTCCCCCCCGCCCACGAGGAGCACTCCTTGCAGGTGGCGCTCTTCGCGTTGAGAATCGCCCGTTTCATGGGGCTGGGTGATGAACAAGCGGCGCGTATTCTCCGCGCGGCGTATTTGCATGACGTGGGGGGAGTGAGCGTGCCCCGCGAAGTCATGCGCAAGCGCGGCGCTTTCACTGCCGAGGAGCGCAAATCCATGCAAGTTCACCCTCGCGTTAGCTGCGAATTGCTCGGCGCATTCCTTCCCACCCTGGACCTGGCGGCGATCACCCTCTCCCACCACGAGCGTTTTGATGGGCAGGGTTACCCCGAAGGCCTCGAAGGTGTGCGCATCCCGCTGGAAGCGCGGGTGCTGGCCATCGCCGACAGTCTGGATGCCATGATCTCCCGGCGTCCTTACCGCGATCCTCTCCCTTTTTCCGCCGCGTTGGACGAGGTCCGGCGCGAAGCGGGCCGCCAATTTGATCCAACCATTGTGGAAGTTCTTTCCCGAAAGGGGAATGCCCTTTCCGCCATTCAAAACGACGCAACCTTGTGAGGCGCTGAGACCTGCCTGACTCAAGACGGAAGCTCCCTTGAAGGCGCGAGGCCTCGGTGATAATCTGCGGGCGCGTCACACATTCATTTTCTGTGTCGCACGGATCGCAAATTCGCCGTCAATTTGAACCTTCAGTTAAGGGAGTGACATGGGCAAACCGCGATTAAACCTCGGGATCGTCGGGTATGGCTTTATGGGGAGAACCCACTCGAACGCCTTCCGCAGGGTCCCGAACTTTTTCGATGTTCCGTACGAACCGGTTCTGAAAGCCATTTGCGGACGCAACCAAGCGCGCGCCGAGGCTTTCCAGCAAACCTGGGGCTACGAATCGGTGGAGACGGATTGGCGAAGGCTCGTGGAGCGGAAGGACATTGACGTCGTGGACATCGCCAGCCCCAACGACACCCACGCCGAGGTGGCCATCGCGGCGGCTCAGGCGGGCAAAACCATACTTTGCGAAAAGCCGCTGGGAAGGAACGCCGCCGAGTCACAGTCCATCGTGGAAGCCGCAGAAAAAGCCGGCGTGCCCAACATGGTCTGGTACAACTATCGCCGCGTGCCGGCGGTTTCACTCGCCCGGGAACTGATTGGCGAGGGCCGGTTGGGCCGCATCTTCCATTATCGCGCCAAGTTCCTCCAGGATTGGACGATTTCGAAGGATCTGCCCCAGGGCGGTGAAAGCCTGTGGCGCCTCGATCTCCAGGTGGCGGGAAGCGGCGTCACCGGCGACCTGCTCGCGCATTGCATTGATACCGCGCTCTGGCTCAATGGTTCGATTGATTCGGTCACGGCCGTCACCACAACCTTCATCAAAGAGCGCAGGCATGCCCTCACGGGCCAGGTCCAGCCGGTGGGGATCGACGACGCATGTGCGTTCCTGGCGCGCTTTGCCAACGATTCGCTGGGCAATTTTGAAGCGACCCGCTATGCGCGCGGCCACAAGGCTCTCTACACGCTCGAAATTAACGGAGAACACGCGTCGATCATCTGGGACCTTCAAGACCTTCACCGCCTGCAATATTTCGATCATCGCGATGAAGGGAGACTGCGGGGCTGGCGTTCCATCCACATTACCGATCGTGATCATCCCTATATGAAACACTGGTGGGTGCCCGGCCTGCAAATCGGCTACGAGCACACCTTTGTTCATCAGGCCGCGGATTTCCTGTGCGGACTGGCCGCCGGAAAAATCCCTGGTCCGAGTTTTCGCGACGGGTTGGCCACAGATTGCGTGACCGATGCGGTGCTCGCCGCGGCGCGCAGTGGCGGATGGGAAAAGGTTGCCCACGCGTAATCGGCATAGATTAGGTCAAAAAGTCCTCCCGCCGAAAACCCCTTTCGACTTGGCCTGGAGTGTGCTATCCCTTTTCATGTTGTGAAAAGTCACCCAAGGGGGGGCCTCATGGAAATCCGCAAACGGCATCGTGAGAAGGAAGACTACAAGCTTCGCACCCACATGATTCACGGCAATTTTGACAGCAAAAACTGGGACTATGACCATCACGTCGTGCCGCCGGTTTCGCACACCACAGCTTACCGGCTGAGTTCGCTGGAGCGCGCCGCGCGCGGTTTTGTCCAATTCGCCTCGGCCGACGAGCGCTTGAGCGGGCACATCCCGATTTACATTTATGACCGCTTGGACGAGCCCACGCGCTCGATGCTTGAGGAAAATCTGGCCTACGCGCACGGCGGCGACATCTGCGTGACCTACGCCACCGGCATGGCGGCGATCAGCGCGGGTCTGGGAGTGGCGCTCGGCAAGGGGCAGGAAGTTGTCTCCCACGAAATTGTCTACGGATGCACGTACAGTCTGATGACCAACTGGCTGCCGCGCTACGGCATGAAGGTCAACTTTGCGAACTTCCTCAAGCCGGAATCGCTCGCCGGTCAGATCACCCCCGCCACCCGGGTTCTCTATTTCGAGACGCCCATCAATCCCACCCTCGAACTGATTGACATTGCCGCCATTCGCCGGGTGGCCGACAAGGTGAACGCCCGCCGCGACGAGAAGGACCGCGTGCTGGTGATTGTTGACAACACCTTTGCCACGCCTTTCTGCCAGAAGCCCCTGCGCCTGGGAGCGGACCTGGTGGTGGAAAGTCTCACCAAGGGTCTGGGCGGATTCGGCACCGACATGGGAGGAGCGGTGATCGCGCCCCGCGAGTGGTACGGTTCCCTGATGCTCTTCCGAAAGGATTTTGGCGGAGTGCTTTCCCCGCAGAGCGCCTGGGGCGTGCTGGTGTACGGGCTGCCCACCCTCGCCACCCGCATGATCAATATGCAGAAGACGGCCCAGCGCGTGGCCGAATTCCTGTCAAGCCATCCCAAAGTGGCCGCCGTCAGTTACCCGGGCCTCAAGACCTTTGCGCAGAAGACCCTGGCCCGGCGGCAGATGTGCACCTCGGAAAGCCAATTCGCCCCTGGCAGCATGATGTACTTCGTGCTCAAAGGCGCAAAGTCAAAACACACGCGCGCCGAAAAGATGGTGGATTACCTCGCCAAGCAGGCTTATTGCGTGACCCTGGCGGTCAGCCTGGGACAAATCAAGACCCTCATCGAGCACCCGTTCTCCATGACCCACTCTGCCCTGCCTGACGAGCAGAAACGCGCCTTCGGAATGCACCCGGAAGGCATCCGCCTGTCGATCGGCCTGGAAGATTGGCACGACATCATCCGCGACCTGGAACTGGCGCTGGAAAAGGTGTGAAGATTCGGGGCTCGGGACTCGGGATTCGGGACTCGGGGTTCGGTATTCTGGGTTCGGGCTTCGGGTTCGGAATTCGGAATCTTGAATCCGGAATTTTCGATTTGGGGTCAGTTTATAACGTGCCGCAAGGGCACAATCCCGTTACACGTGCCGCGGCTGCGGAATGCCTTTATTGTGTTTTCTGTCCAGCGGCAGCCTCCTCCTCTTCGTCTTCGGCCTTTTGCCAATGGGAGTCCGGGTTATATTCCTTCATGGCTTTGGCAAGAGCCTCCGTCTTCTCGTCGAGATCCTTCTGATACACCACTCCATCCTCGCCCACGATGAAGGTCATCACGCCGGACGAACGGTACTCCGCCGGGTAGGCCACAAAAGCGCAACCCCCGGTCATTTTGCCATTGACAATGTACTTTTTTGCTCCGCCGGGGGCATTCTTCCCCTGTTGCCTCAGGCTGTGGTAAAAGTAGCCGCGGTAGGGAGTGGGAGCGCCGGCGCCGCTGGGAGCAAATCCCTCCGCCACCGCCGACGCCACCAGCGGCCCGATGGGGCTATCGGGCTCGCCCGCAGAGATTTTCCAATAAAGGCCATCGTGCTGTCCTTCATCACTGAAGATTTGCTGGGCGTACTGGTTGTGGTGTTGGGCGAAGTATTCCTTTTGCGCCGCCACCAGCTCCTGGCAAACGCGAATGGCCGAGAGTTCATTCCGGCCAACCCGCCGGTAGACAATTTCCTGCTCGCCCGCCTCGGTGTCGAAATACCATACATTGCCTTTGTTCATGAGCGGGATGGGTGTCGGCCAGTTCTCCGCGCCAATATACAAGGTGGTGGTTCCATCGGGTTCTTTTACCAGGCGGTGCATTTGCTGATATTTCTGCGCGAAATTGGCGCGGCTTTGCGCGTCCTCGCTTTCGTCTCCCGACGAGATGATTTCCTTTCCGTCGGGTCCGAGGATATCGAGCAGGGCCCTTTGGTCGTTATTCCGGGTCGCCGCGAAGAGCGCCTGGGCGGCGTCTTCCGCCGCCGAAAACGTTTTCTGGCCCGGTTGCTGCGCCAGGAGACGCGTAGGAAAGCCTGCCGTCAAAAGCAGGGCAACCGCCGCCCAAATCGGAAGACTGGGAAACGCGTCGAACTTCAGCTTCGTTCGCTGCATAGGGCATCTCTCCATTTCTAAGGTTCATGAATCTGCCTGGAAAATTACGAAACGGCGATTACCGGCGCCCGCCTCCGCGCCCGCCTCCGCCAGCGTGAAATCCACCGCCGCCGTGGAATCCGCCACCACCGATGCTGGACCTTCCGCGAAACGAAAAGCTCCTTGCCTGGCCGCCATGCCCGAAGCCACTGAAGGCGCCGGAGCGCATACCACTCTGGCCGCGGGATGCACCGAATCCACGCGCCGCCCGCTGGTTCCCATTGAAGGGACTGGACCTCGCGCCGAAACCCCCGCCGCGCACCCCGCCACCTCGATTGATGCCTTCGCCGCGCATGCCTCCCCCCCGGTTGAATGCTTCACCACCGCCCCGATTAAACGCTCCGCCCCGCAGCGCCCCGCCGCGGTTGAAACTTCCCGCCCGGTAAAAGCCGTTCCGGTTATAAAAGGTGGAGGTCCGCGAGTAGTACCTGCCCCCGCCAAACGTGGCGAAACCGCCACCCCAATTGCAACCCCAGTGCCCCCAGCCCCACCCAAACCCTCCGAAGAAGCCGACTCCGAAGCCGATTCCGAACGAGAGGTACGGGCCGCCAAACCAGATTCCGGGATACGGATACCATCCCGGCCACGCCATCAAGGGATCTCCAAAATCCAGCCAAGGATCATAGGCGGGAACGTAAACGATATCGGGATTGGCAGGTTCGATATCGATCGCCGAGCCTTGCGTCGAAACCACCTGTTGCGGCGTGGTCCGGAGATTGCCGGCCGCTTCCGCCCGTTGGCGCATCACCTGGATGGATTCCATCACATCCCCTTGCTGGTTGTAGTAAGCATCGCCGAGAGTGGAGGTCCAGGAAATGTTCTTGTCCATATTCCCCAGGACGGAGGGGAATGCCGTGAGCGCCTTGACGCTCGGGTCCCAGGGCATTTGGTCCACCGCTTGACCCAAAGCCTGACCCTCCAAACCCGGATGATCTTGCATCCATCGGTCGGCCTCGACGACCTGCTCAGGAAACGTGGACGCCGCCAGGATCTGCGCCACCAGCGAATCCGGATACAGAGCAATCGGCGCCACCAACTGCTGCAACTGTTCGGGCGTCTCCTGCGTGTAAGGTGGCGGCGGCGCGGACGGGGGCGGGGCTTGCGCCTCAAGCCGGGATGTCAGGCTCGGAGGCCACATCACGAACCCCAGAGACAACGTCAACATGAAAATAAGAATACACTTGCCCGCGCGAGGCCCTGGGAACCCTGCAACCTTCGCGACCATGTTCATGTTTTTGAACCTCCTCTGCACCCTAAGCGTTTGAGGTCTCTGACGTTCAGGGGCATCGGGCACCAATCCCCATCCACTGCCCTTCCAGATTATTTCTGGTGCTCTAACCCACTTATTTGGACGGCGGGAACCGCGGTTTGGTTCGCCGCCCCTGCGGACGTGCCATGGCCATCCTGGCCATGCCCCAACACAGGCAGGAGTGCCTGTGCCCCGTGGCCCAACAAAAATGGGTGTAATCATGGCGCTTCGCGGTAAGATGCGGGAAGGGTGCCAGGTGGCATCGGTGGCTCGCGCCGCGCGCATCAAATCCCTCATTCCGGGCGGAGGGGCGGCTTGAACATCATTGAATTCACGATGGTCGTCGGGGTGTCTTCGCTCCTGGCGGGATTCGTCGGATCGCTCACAGGATTGGGCGGGGGAATCATCATTACGCCCATGCTGACGCTGGCGCTGGGAGTCGACATCCGTTACGCGATTGGAGCCTCCCTGGTCTCCGTCATCGCCACCTCGTCGGGGGCCGCCGCCGCGTATGTCCGCGAGGGTTTTTCCAACATTCGAATTGGCATGTTTCTGGAGATTGCCACCACCCTGGGCGCGGTGGCAGGAGCATTGCTGGCGGCGCGAATCCCCACAAGCGCCATCTCGCTTATATTCGGGGTTGCGCTGCTCTATTCGGCGTATGCCTCCAGGCGGGAACGCCGCGAGACGTCCCATGACCACAGCCCCGACCCCCTTGCCACCCGCCTGAGGATGAATGGAAGCTTTCCCACTCCCGAGGGCCCCAGCGCCTACAACGTGCAGCACGTGCCTGCCGGTTTCAGCCTGATGTTTGGCGCGGGAGTCCTTTCCGGCCTGCTGGGAATTGGGTCGGGAGCGGTCAAGGTCATTGCCATGGATCAGGCCATGGGCATTCCCTTCAAGGTCTCCACCACCACCAGCAACTTTATGATCGGGGTCACCGCGGCGGCCAGCGCCGGCGTCTACCTCGGCCGCGGGTACATTGATCCCGGCCTGGCCATGCCCGTGATGCTGGGAGTGGTCGTCGGCTCGCTCGGTGGGGCGCGGGTTCTCGCGCACGCCAAGACCCAGTGGCTGCGAATCGTCTTCGGCGTGGTGATCGCCCTGATGGCGTTCGAGATGATTTATCACGGATTGACAGGGAGGCTCTAAAGTGGCGACGCTCATTCGCAAGTGGACGGACCAGTACGTGGAAGGATTGATCGGAACCCTGCTGCAAACGGGGGTGCTCGCGGCCTCGGCGGTGGTGGTGGGGGGCGGAGGCCTTTACCTGATTCGCCACGGGCTCTCCGCGCCGCAGTATCATGTCTTTATGGGCGAGCCCACGGACTTGCGCAGTGTGTACGGAATTATTCGTGAGGCCCTAGCCGGACGCGGACGCGGTATCATTCAATTGGGGTTGCTGCTGCTGATTGCCACCCCGGTGGCGCGGGTGGCTTTTTCCATTGGCGCTTTTGCCATCCAGCGCGACCGGCTGTACGTGGTGGTAACGGTCCTGGTTCTGGCCATCCTGTTGTACAGCCTGACCAGCGGCCAGGTATAACACGCCCTGGGGGGAAGTGATGGACGGCCGCGACGCACGAAGTTCCGATCAACTCCTGTTGAGCACCCGTTTTGCCCTGCTGGCGGGCTTTGGGGGCCTGCTGGTCATCATGACCCTGGCGGGAATCTACGGCATCGGAGTCCTCCAGAAAATCCGGCGCGACGACAACGAGATTCGCCGGCATTTTCTCGCCAAGAGCCATGCCCTCAACGACGTCCGCTCCCAGGTTTACCTTTCCGGAACCTACGTCCGCGACTATCTGCTGGAGCCCGATCCCGGGCGGGCAGAGACTTACCGGTCCGACCTCCAGGAAGTGCATCGCAAGATGGCCGCCGCGCTCGAATCGTTCGGCCACCAACTGGAGCCCGAGCAGGCCCAGTACTATACCGAGTTGTCCGTTGGCCTCGCCGCTTACTGGCAGGTCCTGGAGCCGACCTTCGCGTGGGACACCGACCAGCGGCGGCGCCAGGGGTACGTCTTCCTGCGGGATCAGATCTTCCCCCGCCGCGCCGCCATGCTGGCCATCGCCGACCGCATCGATTACATCAACGAACAGCAGTTGAAGGCCGGCAACCACCAGGTGGATTACCTCCTGTCGGAATTCCAAAGCCACATGGCCATCATTCTTTTGCTGGCTCTTCTGCTGGGATTGGCCATGGCGGTGTTCAGCACCTTGAAGATTCTGCGTCTGGAAGCCCGGGCGCACGCCCAGTACATGGAGGTTTTCGAGGCGCGCAAGGAACTGCGGGACCTCTCCGCCCGGCTGGTGCGCGTGCAGGAAAACGAGCGGCGCGCGCTCTCCCGCGAGCTGCATGATGAAGTGGGGCAAACCCTGTCCGCCGTCCTGGTGGAACTGCGCAATTTGTCGGAAACCGCCGTCGTCGAGGCCGATCCACAGTCCCGCGATCACGTGGAAACCGTCAAGGGCCTGGTGGAAAACTCGGTGCGCGTGATCCGCAATATGGCCCTGCTGCTGCGGCCGTCCATGCTCGATGACCTGGGCCTGGTTCCGGCCCTGCAATGGCAGGCCCGGGAAGTCTCCAAGCGCACCTCCATGGATGTAAGCGTGGCCACAGAGCTGGCCTCCGAGGACCTCTCCGATGAATTTAAGACCTGCATCTACCGGGTCGTCCAGGAAGCGCTGCACAATTGTTCCCGCCACGCCCATGCCACCCAGGTACGCATCCGGGTGCAGCAGGAACCCAACCGGCTGTCACTTTCCATCCAGGACGATGGCCGGGGTTTCGATGTCCGGCAGACCAAGGGACTCGGCCTATTGGGAATAGAGGAACGGGTGGCGCGGCTGGGCGGAAAATTCGAGATTCATTCCGCGCCGGGAAGCGGAACCATCGTGGCGGTGGAGTTGCCATTCAGTCCTGACGAAGGGAGCGGACACGCGCGTGGAAGCAAAGAAAATTCGGATTCTGTTGGCGGATGATCACAACATCATGCGGCGCGGTTTACGCCTGCTGCTGGAAAGACAGCCGGGATTCGAGGTGGTGGGGGAAGCCGCCGACGGCCGGCAGGCGGTGGAGCTGGCGGAAGCGGCAAGGCCGGATGTGCTGGTTCTGGATATCGCCATGCCCAACATGAGCGGCATCGAGGCCGCCCAGCGCATCAACACCCTGCTTCCCCACGCGGCCATTGTCATCCTCAGCATGCACTCCGACGAGGGCTACGTCCTGCGCGCGCTCAAAGCCGGAGCCAAGGGCTACGTCCTGAAAGACTCCGCGGAAAACGACCTGATTGAGGCCATCAAGGCGGTGGGTGAAGGCAAGGCGTTCTTCAGCCCGGAAATCAGCAATATCCTGGTGGAAGATTATGTGCGCGAAATGCGCAAACGCGGCGCCGAAGACAGCTATGAACTGCTTACCCCCCGGGAGCGGGAGATTCTGCAAATGCTGGCGGGGGGAAAATCCAACAAGGACATTGCCACGGCGCTCAACCTCAGCCTTTACACCGTGGAAACACACCGCCGCAACCTTCAGGACAAGCTTAATCTGCACAGCCTGGCTGAGTTGATCCTGTACGCGGTGCGCAAGGGCATCATTTCCTAGCCTCCCGGGCCGGTCATTTGCCGGGAAGCTGCGTCTTTCTGGGCGCGCTGTTCCAGTACGACCAGGCCAGCCGGACGGCGCGCACCACCTCGTCTTCACGCAGGGGCTTGGGCAAGACATCGTAACCCCCCGTACGCACGACCTCGTCCCACAAGTAAGTGTCAACCACCCCGGACACGAGAATGACACAAGCCCGGTGGGGAGACGACGCCAGGACTTCCACCGTCTGCCTCCACCCTATGCCCGGCAGATCGCGGTCGCACAGGATCACCGGGGCCTTCAGTTTATCGCGCGCAACCCGGGCCTCTTCCGGGGTGTCGGCGAAAACCAGCGGCCAGCCGCTTTGGGAGCAGATCCCGGCGAGCACGCGGCGGTCCGCATCGCTGGTCACGAGGCCAATAACCGCCAGGGGGCCCGGCGAGGAACAGTCCGCAGGCGGCGACGGCCACGTGGCGCTGCCGTCCTTCCGGTGAAGGAATTCCGCCAACCGGGAGAAAAATGATTGTTTCCTCTGCCGCATGGTGACAGCCGGAGGACTACTGGCGGCGGGGGGGATGACGGCAGGTATTGGAAGGGTTCTATAGTTCGATGGAATATTCAATGGCTGGCCCATAAGCGCCCGACGGGCTCCTCCCAGAAGCCAGCCGGGTCAGACCTGGCTTCCATATGGAAATTCCTTGCGCCGACCTTTGCCAGCCTACCAGTGGACTTTGGCGATTAGGAATACCGGAAAGCCAGTATGGCGCGGGCAAAATGCTGGTAGCTGCAAGGGCCAATGTCCGGGCGCTCGCGGCAACACCCCCCCTCCCCGAGTGACCTTCGGACCAGGCCTGCCGCACCTCCGAATGGGCCGCGCGGCATGGGAAAGACCCGCATTCGGCCTACCAGCCACAAGGCAATGAAGCTACCAGTGTTCCCCGTGGAAATTAGCCCTCAGTTGGTATGGTCAGAGATTTTCGATTGCCATAAGGTCGTAGGGCAGGTTCGTTCCCGGTGGCCTGAGGGAGGAACCCAAGGAATGAGCAAAGTTGCACTGAACCAATTTTTGTGGACGGCAAGGGGGGCCCTGAAGCCAAAACCTATGAACAGAATGAACGCTAAGAACTACAAGCGGATCCTCGAAACGAAGCGGGCGGAACTCCTTTCGAGCCGCCACGATTGGGAGGGCATAGCGGTCGAGAGGGTTCCGGATTCCACCGATGAGATTACCCTGGAAGTCGAGCGGCATCTGGTGGTGGAAGCGCTGAGCCGCGACAGCACCCTGCTTCGCCAGGTCACCGAAGCTCTGGAGCGCATCGCGCGGGGGAAATTTGGGGTGTGTCTGGTGTGTGAGGAAGAGATTTCCCCGAAGCGCCTGGCCGCCTTGCCCTGGGCAGCTCTGTGCCTGGAGTGCCAACAGGCAGCCGAGAGCCGCCAGGGCGCGGAGACCAGAGCCAGCGCCGGGCTGCGGCTGGGATTTAGCGTACCCGATGAGGTGCAGCCGGTTGCCGAGAGCGACTCAGGAAATGGCCACCGCTTCCGGAGGCCGGCGTTTCCGCGGACCTCCGCCCAGGCAGGAGCGGGAAGACAGGCGTTTAAAAGCTCATATTCAAGCTGACGGAGGACATTCGTTTGAACCCAGAATCCCCAGCACAAATAGCAGGACTTGAAAGGGAATGCCCAATCGGTGAAGTCATGGCGGGGAAGAGGCTTCTCTCCGGCCGGCCGCTCATCCTACAGGCAGATCCCCGGAAAGCAGGCGCCGCGGTCCGATCAAAATGCCGCTTGGCGGAGGTGCCGGCGCCGCGCGCGCTTCTAACGCCGGCAACTCGCGCCACTCACCCCGCCGGCAGGCAAACGGAGCCGGCCGAGATCCGCGGTCTTTCGCGGACGGAAAGTCGCGCGGCCCTGCCGGTGGGCCCATTCGCCGAGTCAAGCCCGCCGGGCCCGGCCATCGACTTCGAGCACGCCTACCACCTGTACAAGCGGCGCGTGTATGCCAAATGCCTTCACATGATCGGAAATGAGGCGGACGCCGAAGACCTTACCCAGGAGGTGTTCCTTCAGGTCTTTCGCAAGCTCCATTCCTTCCGAGGTGAGTCGGCTTTTGCCACATGGCTGTACCGGGTGGCGGTCAATGTGGTGCTGGTGCGGCTGCGGAGGAAAACCCTCAACCTGGCCTCGTTCGAAGAGGTCCTGGAGTTGAAGGAGGGAATGGCCACCCTGCAAGAGGTCTTGGGCGCCCCTGACCAGATGTTGACCTCGGCAATCGACCGGTTGAATTTGCAAGATGCGTTATCACAGATGCCCGCCGGATATAAGCAGGTGTTCTTCATGCACGATGTTGAAGGGTACAGGCACCGCGAGATTGCCCGGATACTCGGCCTGTCCGAGGGCACCTCCAAGTCCCAACTGTACAAGGCCCGGGTTCGGCTGCGCCAACTGCTCGGTGAGCGGGATGCTCAACCCTTGCCAAACCGGGTGGTCGGCACACCTCGCCGCCTGTCGCAAGGAGCAGGGAGAAGCTCCTCCCGCCGTTCTGATTTTCCGGCTCATGCGCCATGCCCGGCAGGCAGGGAAAACCCGGCCCACTTTACCGGCGTTCCGGACCGAAGCTTCCGGGAATGATCAATTTTGCATCAAGGCGTCAGGAGGCGCTTATGCCACGCTCCCACGTGGAAGATCGAAAGCCCAGTGAACTCGCGGGTTTACTCAAGCGGCGCGTGCTCATCGTGGATGACAACCTGGACGACCTGCTCTACTACTCCGCGGTTCTTTACCATCATGGCTTTGACGTCCGCTCCATCGGCTCGTATCGGGATGGCGCCACGTGCCTGGATCGCGAGGATTTCGATCTCATCATCGTCAGCCAGGGAAGCGCCAGTTTCGAGGGGCGTTGCGTGCTGGCGCGAGCCATCGAGAAGGATCGCCACACGCCCGTTCTGGTTGTGACCAGGTCAGCCGACATGCCCTGCTACCTGGAAGCCATCCAGTCCGGCGCCCTCGACTACATTGAGAAACCCTTGTCCCCTTCAGAAATAGGAAAGTTGGTTAGAAAGTATCTTCGAACCCAGCCGGGAAGATCTGGCGCGGTCGGAGATGCTTGAAAGGAAGTAAAGCCTATGAGTACCTTGACACGACGTCTAGTCCATCTCTGGAGTCACCAGTCCACCGCACCCACCCCTCCCCATCCCTGGCCAACCCTGCACCCTGACCGAATTTTCCTCACCCTAGGTGAGCCGCTCAAAATCCGTGAAACGGTGCTGTTGCCGGGCCGGTACGCATTTCGGCCTCTCGATCCTGCTGCCGAGCAGACTCCTGTGCAAATCTTCAACGAAGATCAGACCACCCTGCTCGCCACCCTGGCGTCGGTGGCCGGTAGGAAATAGCGGTTGGCCAGTGCAGGGCCGGCGTTGCGGGCAGGGGCCGCGCAGCGCTTCCACTGTAGCGCCCGCCCATCACATTCCGCACGGAATTCCCAGGCGTGGATTCATTTGCGGCGGGGGGTTTTACGGGATGACGCTGATGAGGGGTCAGGTCCTAATAGGCCCGTCGGGAATTGAAGCCCTCCAAAAGTGACTTTGGCGATAAGCTTGGTCTCATCCTCATTGAAGATATCAACCTGGCCGGGCTGTGCGTCCGGACCGGACAGTCGAAATACGTAATGGCCCGGCATCAACACCGTTCCCGAGATTTTCATGGGTTCGGTGACGGTGACGCCCATTCGGTCATGGGATGGGTCCTGCTCCACATCCGGAGGGATGGTTGGCTTAGCCTGGCGTTGCCAGAGATCGGTCAAACGCTCTTCCAAGGGATCCATGTTCAAAATCTCCTCTCCAACATCGCAAGCCGTGCGGCACGCAAGCCGTCCCTGATGCCGACGCGACGCGAATCTTCGAAGGCGCCCTCCCTCCCCGGGCGGCGGGGTACTTCTGCGCAGCTTCTCCCTCCCATGAATCATCGGCAGATCAGGCCGGGTCCATGAGGCTGTTTGAGCTGTTGCACATCCTGGCAGGGGTCGAGTGGACGCACGCGGTCGAGCAGCAGGTTTTTCGGCAAGCGGCGTCCCGAAGCGAGGGGGATCAGGCGCATACGCGCTTTCAGCAACATCGGGAAAGCGGTTTGTGGGTGGAAGGCGCCATGCCGGAATCAGCCTTTGACGTTTGCGCCCAAATGGGCCGTTGTCACGGAGCCAGGCTGGGCCTGTGCACTGTCGATACCTTGCACGTCGCCTCGGCCCTCGAATTAAAACCCGCACGCTTCTGGACCTTTGACGAGCGGCAGAAGAAACTGGCGCGGGCCGTGGGCATGAAAACTGCCTGACAACCGGGAAAGGCAGGAGTCAGAAGCCAGAAGTCAGGAGTCAGGAGTTAGAATGTGTTAGTTCGGGGTCTGGAATTTGAATTTAGTGGAGAACCGTGACCAGCAAACCGTACCTCGCGTCCGTGAACGTTCTTTGACACCGTCGCGGTTCAAATCGAAAATCGGCAATCGAAAATCGAAAATCTCATCCTCGTCCCGTATCCTGTGCCCCGGTCTTTCCCCCCCTCGCTGTGCCCCCGACACTTCCCCTTATCGTTATCGGCAGACGTTTACGGGAGGGTGAAGGATTACTTTGCCGGCCGACACCTGCTGGGGCAGGGCCGGGGGGGCGGAGGCATGGCCGAGCGGTCGCCACGGCGACCCGTAGGAAGGTGCCCGTCCACTGACACAAAGTCGTTTCCCTTCGAAAATCTGCGTTTGGTCAGAATATTTTTCCCTGCCGATATTAAAGGGTTACTTATTTAACTTGACAACTAGCAAGCAGGCCTATTATAATAGGCCAATGATGATTCCCCATATCCTAAACCGGCCTTTTCATAAATTCCCCCACCTCCCCCCTCCTCGGTGATTCATAAGCGGGCGCAACGGCGTGGGAGGCGCCGTTGCCCGCCCAAAATTGAAAGAGGGAAAACCATGAGCCTGATCAAAAGAGAAGCCAGCCCGGCGCAGTCAAGCGCCAGCCGGGCCAACAGCCGACGTTCCACCGGGCCGCAAGCGGTGGCGGGGAGCGATGGCCGCGCGCCGGGTTCCCCACCTCGAGTCGCTGGCTCACGCGCTGCCCATTCAAGGAGGTTTTTATGTCTTTAATGCCGAAACGAAGATTGACCGCGAAGAAGCTGGCCGCCATTCGCTCCAACGGGCGGCGCTCGCGGGGTCCAGTGACGTCCGCCGGCAAGGCGCGGGCGGCTGCCGCCAACCTGCGGCACGGGTACTACGCGAAAGGAACGGAAGTCGCCTTGATCGCCCTGGGCGAGGATCCGGCAGAGTTCCAGCGCCGGCTGGATTCGCTGATCGACACCTATCAGCCCGCGGACGCGCTCGAAATGTCCCTGGTCTACGGCATTGCCTGCGGCCTGTGGCGGATGGAGCGCTTTCACCGCATGGCGGAAAGCCTGGCGGTTAAGCAGTTGGAGAAAACGCAGGCGACCAGCAGGCTATTCGAAGCGCAAAACTGGCTGGCGCTCAACGCCAGGCTGGAGCGGCTGAAAGATGTGTTTATTGCCACCTGCATGGAATTGGAGGCGAGCGTGGGCCCCGCGGAAATGCGCGTGTTCGAAAAAGCCTATGCCGACCTGCCGGAGGAATTGGCCAAGGAAGTCCTGCGTCTGCTCCTGCGCTTGCGGACTACCGAGTCAACGGCGGGGCTTCTGCCCGCCACCCTGCAATGGGAGGGTGCGGACGAGATCCCGGTGGCCCAAGTTGAGGAGCGGGCCGCCGTGCGGCGCGAACTGATAACTTTGCTGGGGTCGAACACCGAGAAGCTGGAAAAGCGCGTTCTTCAGCCGGATGAAGACCCTAATGGAATCCCCGCCCAATTCGAGCGCGATGTCATGCTGGCCAAAGTTCAACCCGACATTGCGCTGCTCACCCGGGCAGAGGAATCAAGCCTGCGCAAGGTGTGGCGGAGCACCCATTTGCTCATGAAAATCAAGAGAATCGCGGAAAAACAAAAAGATGTTAGAAATGAAGAGTGCTCCAACTAACCTATTGAAAACAAAGGTCGAAAAAAGCGACAAAACGCCTATCCAACCAAAGATATGAAAACAAATGGCTTATCGAGAATTGGCTATTAATATATGAAAATAAAGGAGATAGATGGATTTCAGGGCCTAAAAACAGCCAAAAATCGACCCCATTCCTCGCTATCCAACTAACTTACAGAAAACACACGGCTTGCTGTGAAGAGGTTTTCGCGACCCTAACAAGTATATGAAATCAAGTTGGTTATAGAATGGTCAAGAGGCAGGATTGGGAAGCAGCGAAACTTCTCGAAGGCTACGCCTCACCAATTAAGAGTTCTGCCCTTCCACCAGTTGCTTGGCGCGCTGGCCGGCGCGGACCACGGCTTTGATTAACGTGACCCGCAGGCCGCCTTCCTCCAGTTCCAGCAGGCCGTCGATGGTGCAGCCCGCCGGCGTGGTCACCATGTCTTTCAGTTTGGCCGGATGCTCGCCCGTGTGCAGCACCAGGGAGGCGGCGCCCAGCAGGGTCTGCGCGGAAAGCTCCGTGGAAAGCTCGCGCGGCAGGCCCATCTTCACCCCGGCTTCCGCCAGCGATTCAATAATCAGGTAAACATAAGCGGGGCCGGAGGCGGAAAGGCCGGTGATCGCGTCCATGTGCTTCTCATCCACCACCACGACGCGGCCCATGGAGCTGAAGATTTCGCGCGCCAGGGTCACGTCTTCCGGGGCCGCGTGGGGGCTGGCGGCAATGGCCGTCATGCCCTGGCGAATCAGGCAGGGAGTGTTGGGCATGGCGCGAATGGCGCGCGCCGGGCGCCCCAACTCGCGCTCGATCAAGGCGGTCGTGACCGAGGCCGCGGCGGAGATGATCACCGCGTCCTTCCGTAGCACCTTCTTCACCTCGTGGAGAAATCCCTTCACCTGCTGCGGTTTCAAAACAATCAATACCAGGTCAGCGCCCTTAACCGCCTGGGCATTATTGGTGTGGGCCTTCACGCCGTACTTCTCGGCGAGGAAGTCGGCGCGCGGCTGGTGGGCGACGGTCGCTTCCACGCGCTCGACGGGGATAAGCTGCGAACCCAACATGCCGGAAAGCAGGCCCTCGCCCAGCTTCCCGCAGCCGATGAGCGCCAGCTTCTTGATGCGGCTCTGGAAATCGCGCGGGCCTTGAACGACCTTGGTAGTCTTCATCGTTTCCTTATCTATTGCCGATTTTCGATTTTCGATTGTCGATTGAACAGCCATCGTCAATTGCCGGGCCGAAGGCATGGAGAGATTGCCGACGGTCGAGTTGGGTGCACCGACAATCGGCAATCGAAAATCGACAATCGAAAATCTTTACTTTCTCGCCGCCGCCTGCGCCGCGGTGACCTCTTCCTTGGAGGTGGAGATCCACGGCATCATCTTGCGCAGTTCGCTTCCCACCTTTTCGATAAGGTGTTCGGAAGCCTTGGCGCGTGTGGCCAGGAAGTTGGGGCGCCCCTTGGCGTTTTCATCCATCCACTGGTTGGCGAACTCGCCGCTCTGCACTTCCGCCAAAACCTTCTTCATGGTCTCGCGCACGTGCGCATCAATCACCCGCGGCCCGCGCGTGTAGTCGCCGTATTCGGCGGTATCGCTCACGGAGTAGCGCATGTACTTGATGCCGCCCTGGTAGATGAGGTCGACGATCAGCTTGAGCTCGTGCAAGACTTCGAAGTAGGCGATCTCCGGTTGATAACCCGCTTCCACCATCGTTTCAAAGGCGGTGGTGATGAGCGCGGAGACTCCGCCGCACAGCACCGACTGTTCGCCGAAAAGGTCGGTCTCGGTCTCCTCTTTGAAAGTGGTGCGGATGACGCCCGCCTTCAGCGAGCCCAGGGCCAGGGCGTATGCCAGGCCAGTGGCTTCCGCATGGCCGGTGGCATCCTGCTCAACGGCCAAGAGCGCAGGCACGCCCACGCCTTCGGTAAAGAGCTCGCGCAGGCGATGGCCGGGGCACTTGGGCGCCACCATGAAGACGTCCACATCCTTGGGCGGAGTAATGAACTTGAAGTGAATATTGAAGCCGTGGGCGAAGGCCAGCGTCTTGCCGGCGGTCAGGTTCGGTCCAATGGATTCCTTGTACACCTTCGCCGCGGTCTGGTCCGGTACCAGAATCATAATGACGTCGGCACGCTTGGTGGCCTCGCTCACATCGCAGACTTCCAAACCCTGGGCTTGCACCTTGGCGCGCGAAGGGCTGGCGGGCGCGAGACCCACGATCACCTTTACGCCGCTGTCACGTAGATTCAAAGCATGCGCGTGCCCTTGACTGCCGTAACCGATAATGGCCACCGTCTTCCCCGCCAAGTTCTTCAAGTCGCCATCTTTTTCATAATAAACTTTTGCCATAGTTCTCTAATCCTCTTTTGTTCATGGAATGGGTGAAGCTGAATTATATACCAAGTGCAGAGGTCAGGAGTCAGCATTGGCCGAAACTCGAAAATCGAAATTCAAAACTCGCGAGCCACGCATCGACTTTCGAGTTTCGACTTTCGAGTTTCGATCTTTGATTCTGACTCCTGACTCCTGACTCCTGACTCCTGACTCCTGACTTCTGACTTCTGACTCCTGTTCTCTCACGCCTGCGCCCCGGTCATGACCGCGGTGGGCGCGGTTCGGGTGCTCTTCACGCAGGCGAAGGGAAGGAATGCGGGCAGGCCAAAGACCGGCGCGGCAGCCTCGCGGCGGCTCTCCGCGGGAACCTCGAGCAGATACTTTCCGTGGCTGGCAAAAATCAACCGCGAGCCCGGAAACGCCTTGAGCACATCGCCCACGCGCGAGGTGTCCGCGTCGGCGTCGATGAAAACAAACGACGCGTCGGCGGAAGCCTGGTGCTGGTAGTAGGAAACGCGCTCCACGCCCTCCATCCCGCGCAGGAAGTTGAAGAGATGATCGATGGCCGACTCGGGCGAGTCCAGCACGGCCATCATGGAAAAACAGTGGGGCCGCGTGGCCATCGCCAGGGTGGTAATCTTCATGCCCTTGCGGCGAAAAACGTTCATGAGGCGGCAAGTCACGATCAGGTCCTGCTCGGTTTCAAGCGTGATGAGCCATTGCATAGTCAACTCCAAGAACGAGGTGTCAGGTTTCAGGTGTCAGGGAATGATCGAAATTCGAAAATCGAAACTGGAAATTCAAGGCTCTAGATTCGCCATCTGTATTACGAGTTTCGAATTTCGATGTTCGAATTTCGACGCTGACACCTGGCACCTGGCACCTGACACCTTCTTAAACTGCCCACAAATCGTCCAAAGCCTCTTCTTCCAATTGCACGCGGGTGGGTTCCACCACCATTTCCGCCAGCGCCGCTCCGGGGGGGACGATGGGGTAAACGTTCTCCGCCGGGTCCACCCAGACGTCGAGCAGGCGCGGCTCGCGGTCACTCAGGAAATCTTCGATGGCGTCGGGCACGTCGGTGCGATGGTCCACGCGCGCGCCGCGAATGCCGTATGCGTCGGCCAGCTTCACGAAGTCCGGCGCAAAGTCCAGGTCAATGTCGCAGTAGCGCTTCTCGAAGAAAATTTCCTGCCACTGGCGAACCATGCCCAGGGCGCGATTGTTGATGATCACGATCTTCACGGGCACGCGGTATTGCACCACCGTGGCCAGATCGTTCAGGGTCATCTGGAATCCGCCGTCGCCCACGAAGGCGATCACCTGGCGGTCGGGGAAGGCCATTTGCGCGCCCATGGCGGCGGGGAATCCGTAGCCCATCGATCCCAGTCCGCTGGAGGAGAGCCACGTTCGCGGCCGGTTGAAGTTGTAGAACTGCGCGGTCCACATCTGGTGCTGGCCCACGTCCACGGAAATGATGGCGTCTTCGGCGGCGCGCTGGGCGACGGACTCAATCACCATCTGGGGCTTCACGGTGTTGGCGTAGCGGTCATAGGTGAGGGGATGCTCGCCGCGCCAGGACTCGATGCGTTGCAGCCAGCGCCGGCGCTCGGGCGTGGGCGCCGTCTTGCGGGTCTTCAATACATCAATCAGCGCGGTCAATGCTTCCCGCGCGTCGCCCACCAGGGACAAATCCACGCGCACGTTCTTGTTGACCTCGGAAGGGTCCACATCAAATTGAATCTTCTTCGCGCCCGTGGCGAATCCGTTCAAGCGGCCCGTCACCCGGTCATCAAACCGCGCCCCGATGGCCACCAGAAGGTCGCAGTTGCAGATCGCCATGTTGGTGGCGAAGGAACCGTGCATGCCCAGCATCCCGAGGGAAAGCGGATGGTGGGAAGGAAACGCGCCCAACCCCATCAGGGTGGTGGTGACGGGAATGTGCGTCAGGTCGGCCAACTCGCGCAGTTCCTTCCAGGCGTCGGAGGCCACCACGCCGCCCCCCACATAGAACACCGCGCGGCGGCTTTCCAGGATCATGTCGGCGGCACGCCCAATGTCCGCGTCCCCAAACTCGCGCTTGCGGTCTGGCTCGGTGGCGCCCAAGGTATCGGGGTAGCGGGGTTCCGCCGTCTCCAGGAGCACGCTCTTGGGGAGATCAACCAGCACCGGCCCAGGCCGTCCGGAGATGGCGGACCGGAAAGCCCGATCAATGATGCGGGGAATGTCCGCCGCCGAGCGCACCGCAAACGACTGCTTGGTGGAAGGCAGGCTGATGCCGATGGTGTCGGCTTCCTGAAAACCGTCTTTCCCGATCAGCGCGGCGGGCACCTGGCCGGTGAGGGCGACAATGGGAATGGAATCCATCATCGCCGAGGTCAGCCCGGTGATGAGGTTGGTGGCGCCTGGGCCGGAGGTCCCCAAACAGACTCCCGGCTTGCCGGTGACGCGCGCGTAACCGTCGGCGGCAAAGGCCGCGGCCTGCTCGTGCCGCACCAGCAGGTGGCGAATGCCCGCACTGTAGAGGGCATCGTAAAGGGGCAGAACCGCGCCCCCCGGAAGGCCAAAAAACACGTCCACCTTCTGGCGCTTCAAGCTTTCCAGCAGGATTTCGGAACCGGAAACCAACCTACCCATAAATTCGCTCTCAAGGGCCGACAGACTTCGTAACCGACCAGTCGGTAGGTAAAAATACCATGGGGGGAATTTTTGAGTCAACCTTTTTTTCGCAGGATGGGAGCATTGATCATGCCGGGTCGATTTCAAGGGTTTTCGCGAGGGTGGAAAAAAGGCCGTGGTGTAGGTCAGGGGGTGTAGCGCAGCGTGGCAGAACTGCAACCATAATCGGTGAACTGACCCTTCACCCGTCTGCGGGCCGAAGCCGAAGTCGCTTACGGCTCCCCAGTAACCCTTCGGCGGGCGTAGGCTTGGCGGCGCATGGCCGCCACCCTCTCCCCTCGGGAGAGTGTGGGAAAAACTTTTCCTTCTCCCTTGGGGAGAAGGTGGCCGAGGGACGAGGTCGGATGAGGGGTCCCTTTACTGTGCCGCCGGGGCCTTGACTCCACTCACGATAAGAACCTCACCCGGAAAACTCATCCCCCGGTCCGTGGAGTATTCGCCAAGAGCGTCGAGTGCCTGACGGTGTACTTCTGCCAACTGCTCTTGGGGAAGGGAGGCAAGCTTTTCACGAATTTTGTCAGACATTTCGCGTCGCAGCGCCCAGAAGTCTTCAACGGAGCCCGGCGCTTGTATGCTGAATTGCAGCAGGCGCTCGGATGGAGCCATCACGCCAGCCTCGGTAAGAGCCTTCCGTAACTTACCCGGAGGGGCAAAGCGGAATGCGTCCAAGGCATCCGACGCAGGTGGTGTCGGAGCGACATGCCGGTCCATGACTCGCGAAAGCACAAAGTGGAAGGGATTCCTCTCGGCAAAATGCCAGACCGCCAAGGCCAATTTCCGCCCGGGCTTGAGCACCCTCAGCATCTCGCGGAGGGCATCGACAGGAGAGGGAAAGAACATCGCACCGAGGCGGCTGACCACCGCATCAAAGGTATCGGCTGGAAACGGCAGCCTACCCGCGGAGGCGACATCAAATTGCGTATTCTTCAACCCTAGACGGACGGCCTCTCGCCGGGCGCCTGCCACCATCTCGGGGCTCGGGTCGATTCCAAATACTCTGCCTCCCGGTCCGACCAGTTCAGCCACGCTCAGGGCCGGCTCGCCGGATCCGGTCCCAACATCCAGAACCGTTTGCTGCCTGCCAATCTGTGCATCTTCGACAAGAGCTTGCGTCATGGGCGCAAACATCTGCCGGATGACTTCGCGGTGCTTGTCCCAAAACGGAGCAGAACGGCTCCATCGCTCTATCGCCTCTTGTTCGGGTTGCATAGAGTGTAAATCCTAACATGTTTCTGGGCTCGCACAAGAATAGGATTATGAAGCGTGAATCCGAGGAAGAACTTGTTACTTTGGTCCATAAGGTTTAAATTTCCGGCATGGTCTCTGGGTACGGCACGCTCCAAATTATTCTCGGGTTAACGGCAGCGTTGGCGGTGAGCAAACCATGCCAGCCCCAGACGCTAGCGGAGGAGTCTCTATGAAATTGCGTCCTGGTCGGCTTGGTTTATTAGTCGCGTTTCTGTTACTGGCGGCGTTTGGAGCGCTGGCGCAACAGGCGGTGATGGCTCCGCCCGACAGTCTGGTGCTCGACAATGTGCCGGCAATCCCGGCCACACTGGTCGAAACGGTGGGGCGGTATACCGAAAACCGGTCGGCCGTTCCCTCCGACTGGCACCCGCAGCGCCGCGAGATGCTGATTGCCACCCGGTTCGGGAGCACAGTTCAAACCCACCTGGTGAAGATGCCGCGCGGGGCGCGCCAGCAACTGACCTTCTTCCCCGAACCGGCTCGCGGCGGGAGCTTCCACCCCCAGGGAGCCGACTATTTTGTTTTTTCCAAGGATGTCGGCGGCGGGGAGTGGTACCAGCTCTTTCGCTACGACCTTGCCACGCGCGAGAGCACCCTGCTCACGGACGGGAAGTCGAGAAATATCGAGGGGCCGTGGTCCACGGGCGGCGACCTGATCGCCTACACCTCCACGCGGCGGACCGGGCAGGACACCGACCTCTGGGTGATGAATCCCGCCGATCCCAAAACGGATCACCTGCTCACCCAACTTACGGGGGGCGGGTGGAGCCCCGAGGACTGGTCGCCCGACGACAAGAAAATCCTCCTGCTCGAAGAGATTTCCATTAACGAATCCTACGTGTGGCTGGTGGATACGGCGAGCGGCGAGAAGACGGCACTGACCCCGCGCCAGACGGGTGAGCAAGTCTCATACAGCAGCGCGCGATTCAGCAAGGACGGCAAGGGCGTCTATCTGACCACCGACAAGGGCTCGGAATTTCAGCGGCTCGTCTACATGAATCTCTCGAGCAAGCAGATGACGGTTCTGACCCCCAACATCTCATGGGATGTGGATGAATTCGCCCTGTCGCATGACGGGAAGACCATTGCTTTCGTGACCGACGAAGACGGTCTCAGCGCGCTCCACCTGCTTGACACCGCAACGCGGCGCGAGCGGCCTGCGCCCAAACTCCCCGTCGGCGTGGTGAGCGGCCTGCTCTGGCACCGCAACAATCGCGACCTGGCGTTTGCGTTGACCACAGCGCGCTCCCCTAACGATTGTTATTCGCTCCACGTCACTACCGGCCGCGTGGAGCGCTGGACCATGAGCGAAACGGCGGTGAATACGGACGCATTTCCGCAAGCCCAGCTTGTGCGCTGGAAGAGCTTCGACGGCAAGATGATTTCCGGTTTTCTCTATCGTCCCCCGGCCAAGTTTTCAGGCAAGCGCCCCGCGCTGGTGGATATTCACGGAGGGCCGGAGGGCCAGGCGCGGCCGGGTTTTCTGGCGCGCGACAATTACTATCTGAACGAACTGGGGATCGCTTTGATCTTTCCCAACGTGCGCGGCTCCACCGGCCGCGGCAAGACGTTTACCAAACTCGATAACGGTTTCCTGCGCCACGATACTTACAAGGATATCGACGCCCTCTTTGACTGGATTGCCGCGCAGCCGGATCTGGACGCCGCCCGCATTGCGGTGATGGGCGGCAGCTATGGCGGCCATATGACCCTGGCCATCTCGACGTTTTATAGCGACCGCATCCGCTGCTCGATTGACGTGGTGGGCATCTCGAACCTGGTGACTTTTCTCGAGCATACCGAAGCCTACCGCCGCGATTTGCGCCGCGTCGAGTACGGTGATGAGCGCGACCCCAAAATGCGGGAGTTTCTGGAAAGCATCGCCCCCATGAACAACCTGGAAAAAATACGGAAACCCATGCTGGTGGTGGCGGGGAAGAACGATCCGCGCGTGCCGGTGAGCGAATCTGACCAGATCGTGGCGGGCCTGAAAAAACAGGGAACGCCGGTGTGGTACGTGATGGCCAAAGATGAGGGGCACGGCTACCAGAAAAAACCCAACCAGGATTTCCTGCTTTACACCACCGTCATGTTCCTGGAGCAGTACCTGATGAAGAATTAGTGTTTGCGCCCTTTGATGTCGTCGTAGACGATGATGGAGAGGACGACGAGGACCCACACGGGGAAGACGCCCATTCCGGGGATGGCTTCGGCGATCAACCCCGGCAAAATCGCCCAGCGGCGCCCCAAAATCAGAAAGATCAGTAATGCCGTTCCCAGGTCAATCACCCACTGGAGGGGTGGAAGGAGGCCCCGTCCACATGGAGACGACGTCGGAGACAGCGGCGACCAGGAAAGCCAGGGCCTGCACTTTGCGCGAAGGGCGGTGAACGGTTGCCAGCGCCTCGCTGCTGGGTACGATAATGGCCGGATGTTCGGTTGGCGTCATCATGACCTCCGTTGCGGATGCTTCAAAGCCCTCAAATATTGTGCCATGGCGGCGGGCGAAGGGCAAGCCATGGCGCGATGCGAGGGCCGGAAGGTTGGTGTGCTGGCGCAACCGCCTGCGGCTCCTGCGCGCCCTAAAAATCCTCGAACTTCTTGAATTCCACCAGGCGGACATAGCTCCCCTCGGGTTCAGGCGGAGTGGCAGAGAGCAGGATGCCGTTCGAGGAGACCCATAGCTTCATCATGGGAGCGTAGGGTTGCGGAGGCTGCGAACCTGGAGGAATGCCTGCGCCCTGGGGTTTGTCGGGAGGGCCCGCCGAGGGATCACGCGCGGCCAACTCGAATTCCGCGGCGTCCATTTCGCTGTGCGCGACGGGGTACTTCCCGCGGCGCAATAACTTTAACGACGCCTCGACGGGATTCAAGGAAATCGGAAAGGTCTCCGTCTCGCTGCCTTGCGCAAGCATGGTGAAGGGGGCAGTTTCATCGCCGTGGATTTCCGCGCCGCGGGTCAGTCCACCCCAGAAAATGCTAATGGGCAGAAAGATCTCCATCGTGTCATTCATCTCCTGATGGGAGGTGCGCAGGACCGCGCCTTTACTGTTGGTCTCTTCGCAGAGCAGGGTTGACGGGGTTCGCCGGCATCCGATGGTGGTCTCCCACCGGAAGACCCGGAAAGCTGCGGGGCGCATCCGGGGGGTGAATTGGATCCAGTAAGGAACGGCCTCGTCCGAAGATTCCAGGGTGCCGGCAACTTCAAATTGTCCGTCGGCGGATTTCCATAGGGTCCATGAGTCTTTGGATGAAGTCGCCTCCGGCATCGACTCTTCATCGGAAAGCAAATATTTTCCCTCCGCGACCTGCTTAAGCTCAGGATGTTCCTTGCGCCTTGTTGCAAACCATGCCTGCTGATGTGCCTCCCCACCATCCAATTGGGGCGTGGATTGGGAAGAGTGCTCTGCCTGCGCGGCGCGGGCCGGGCTCTGCGCAAAAACGCTGATAAGGGCCAACAAAATAACCAGGGGCCATGGTTTCATCTCTTGCTACCTTTCTATTAAAAGTCCTCGAACTTCTGAAATTGTACCAGGCGGATGAATTCCGTCTGGGTATTGGCGTCGGAGGCGGAAAGCAGAATCCCGTTCGACGCGATCTGGAATTTCAAAAAGGGCTTGTACTGATCCTTGTGTCCCGGGTCGGGAGGAATTACGGGATTTTGAATGGTGGTATAAACCGCATCGGGAATTTCCCGCACGTCCAATTGGAATTCCGAGCCCTCCATTTTGGTTTGCTGTTTGGACGAGGTCACCTGGCGAATTAAGCTGACGGCGGCGTATTCAGGAAACAAATGGATGAGGGCGCGGGCTTCGTCGGTATAGGACAAGGAAAGCAGGGTCAGGTAGGTCGGCTCGCCGGGCTGGACTCGCGAACCCGGCCTGAGTCCGCTATAGAGGAAGGGGAACGTCGGCGCAAGCAGCCGGGTGGAATTGTCGATGGACGCGCCGGCCGAACCCTCGACATCTCCCCGGCCGTAGGTTTCCTGGCAATAAAGTCTTCCTCCGGTCCACACGCATCCCGACACCAGCTTTTTTGCAAAGATTTTGTAGGTTTTGGGCTGCATTTGGGGATTGAGATTGACCTGGTAAGCCGTCGAAGACTCTTTGCCATTCATCGACGCCATGAATTTCCCGTCCACCTGGAATTCCCCGTTTTCGAGTTTCCAAAGCGTCCACACGTCGTTCATTTCCGGGGGTTCCTTGGTTTGTACCAAACCGGGATTTGACTTGATGAGGTAAGTCCCCGCTGCCAACTTTTTGAATTCTCCTCGTGCCTTCTCGCGATAGCCCAGCCAGGCACGGGCCTCCGTCTCTTCATTCGCGAATTGGGGAAACGCCGGCGCGGGAAGGGCAGCTCCATCAATGTTGGAGGGGGGGTGGGGAAAGTCGATGAGCATCCCGAGCGACAGCATAAGAAGGAAAACGGGTATTCTCCACCACTTTGTGCTGCCCGAGAAGAATGGAAATCGATTCCGCATGGCGCCTCTCCTTTTTGAAAAGCCTCAAGCCATTGTACGCCGCTATGCCCACCAACGCTCCGGCTATCGCGTCGGCGGCGTAGTGGTAGCGGCCGTAAACGGTGGCGGCGGCTACGCTCGCGGCGAGGAACAGGAACAATGCTCCGAATCGCGGGGCGTGCTTGCGGACGGCGAGCGCCACGGCAGTAGCCGCCGCCACATGCCCACTCGGGAAGATGCAGGCTTGCACGCTGTAGTGATCGAGCAGCCAGAAATTCCAGTGGCGCAGCAGCGGCTCGATGTGCGGCCCCGGCACGTCTCCGAACAACACGCGGGGCGGCGTCAGCGGAAAGAACGGGTAGACAGCGTAGCAGAAAAGCGTGGCCAGCAGCACCGTGGCCCAAAAGTCATCCATGGCGGCCTGGCACTTCCGCGGGGCGAGTACGCCGGCGGGATTTCGCGGCGCCGTGAAGTAGATTGCCGCAACCCCCAGCGGCACCAGCGGGTAGCAGAGCAGATAGGCGAATTCCAGATAGTGCTCGAGCCACGGGGCTCCGGCTTGCAACACGGCTTGCACGAAATGATTTTGCAGCAGGATCCGGTCCCATTCGATAAAAGTATAATCCAGTGGGTGGGCGGGATGTGGTGCGAGCAACAAGCCCGATTCCCGGTAAGCGACCAGAATCAACAACGCGGGAAACAGGTATGCGGCGGTAACCAGCCACGGGGCGCGATTGCGATTAAGCGCCATCAGAGTAGCAAAGGTCAGCGTGTTGAGGGTCATGATGATGACGAGTTCGCGCCCGGAAAGTTGAAATACGCAAGCGGCCAAGGAAATGTAGGCGAAGAAAGCGAGAGCGATTTTTTCGGCCGTCATCAAACGGGCTTGCAAATGAAAAATTGATGGAACGGTGTGTGCCGGGGCCAAATCCGAAAAGGTGGTTGCGCTCACGGTGGTTGCTCCCCCTCAGGGAAAGTCTCGAAGCCCCGAAAACCCCGGCTTCCCCTGCGTGGCTGGCAGCCGGCGGTAGGGCTTCGAGACCCCTAAGAGCGTTCCGCCTTCCAAACCGATTGTTTCTATATCGTGCTGAAAATAAATAGCATAGCTAGGATTAAGGCCTTAGGGAAAAGCTCGTGGGTGTCGTCCAAAGCCGACAGGTGTCAAAAACGGGTGACAGTTTTCGTCATCGAGATTCGCCCATCTATTCATATTGCCGTAACATTTCGAGTGTTATAATCGGCTCGTGCGTCAACGTATTGTCATAATTGAAGATGAGCGCGACATCGTAGAACTGGTCCGCTACAACTTCCGCAAGGAGGGCTTTGAAATTGAGAGCTTCTCCCGCGGCCGTGAGGGCCTTGAGTATCTTCGCCGCAATCCCACCGACCTGGTGCTGCTCGACATCCTGCTTCCCGATGAAGATGGATTCGAAATTTGCAAGCGCCTGCGCGCCGACGAGCGGATGAAATCTCTGCCCGTCATCTTTCTCACCGCGAAGAGCGAGGAGATGGATCGGGTGCTGGGTTTGGAAATCGGCGCCGACGATTACGTGGTGAAGCCCTTCAGCCCGCGGGAGCTGGTGGCCCGGGTGAAAGCGGTTTTGCGCCGCCAGGAACGTGTGGCGGAAAAGCGCGAGGTGGTGGAATCGGGCGCCCTGCGTCTCGACACCCGCACCCAGGAAGTGAGCGTGCGCGGACGCCTGGTGGAGTTGAGCGCGCTCGAATTCAAGTTGCTCTTCTTCCTCGCTTCCCACCCGCGCCACGTCTTCGATCGGGACCGGCTGCTGGACGAAGTCTGGGGGCGCGACCGCTTTGTGACCCCGCGCACTGTGGACGTGCACATTCGCCGCCTTCGCGAGAAAATTGAAGAACTGCCCAACCGCCCGCAATTCCTCCAGACCGTACGGGGCAGCGGCTATCGCTTTTCGCCGGAAGTCCTGGAAGGCGTTGAGGCGTAAATCATTTTGGATTTGCGATTTGGGATTTTAGATTAAGGGCGCGCGGCGCCTGACCTCCTTTCGATCCAGAATCACAAATTCAAAACCCATGATGGATTTTTCACGCCATGAGCTTTGCCTGTCGTGGTGCGACAAAGTCATTGCTCCCGGGGAAGCGGTGTGGTCTAATTCCGGCGGGCTGAGGCTGCGGATCGCGGCCCCCGCTCGTTCTGCGTTTTGGATTTTTGATTGCGCATTCCGGACGGGCGGCCACGCCAGCTCCTGACTTCCCCATCCCGAATCGCCAATCCAGACTCCCCAATGCCATGATCTTTCGCAGCCCCATCTTTCGCAAGCTTCTGTCCAGCGCCTTTCTGCTGATTGCGGTAACCCTGATCGTAGTGGATTTCCACCTGACCAGTTACACGGCCAATCGGGAAGTGCAGAATGTGGAACAGCGCTTGCTGGCGGAAGCGCGAATTCTGCAAGGCGAGGCTGCCAGTATTCCGCTGCCCCAACTAGAAGATTGGGCGCGCCAAGCCTCCGAGCGGGCGCACGCGCGCGTCACCATCATCGACCCGAAAGGCGTGGCCCTGGCTGATTCTCACTATGATCCTGAAACCATGGAAAATCACGCCAACCGTCCCGAAATCATCGCGGCTCACCGGGACGGAGTGGGCACCTCCACGCGCCACAGCGCCACCCTCAATCAGGATCTCTCCTATGTGGCGGTGCGCCTTACCTACCATGATGCACCGGGATACTTCCTGCGCCTGGCGGTGTCGCCGGATGAGGTAACGCTCTCCAAGGCCGCGGTGCGCTGGCGGATTCTGCGGGCCTCGTTCTACGCCGCGTTGGTGGCGCTGATTTTCGCCTACTTTTTCTCGCGATCTTTTACCCAGCGCATCGCGCGGCTGCGCGCCTTTGCGGAAGGATTGGTGGACGAGCACTTTTCCCAGGCCCCGCTGCCCGCGGCTGATGACGAACTGGGCGCGCTGGGGCGCTCGCTCAGCACCACCGCCGCGCAGCTTCGCGGCCTCGTGGACCGGGTGAGCATGGAGTCGACGCAGCGCGAAGCGATTCTCTCCAGCATGCTCGAAGGCGTGCTCGCCGTGGACGGCAATTTGCGCATTACTTTTGCCAATGCCTCGTTTGCGCGCGCGGTGGGAACCACCATTCCGATTTCCCCCCACATGCCCGTGGTGGAACTGGTGCGCGCCCCGGAACTGCGCGAAGTGTTGACGCGGGTACTGACCACCGGCGAATCCGTGAAGCGGCGCATGCAGCTTCCCGCCGCCGAACGGGTTTTCGAAGTGCAGGCCGCCCCACTCACTTCGGGCGCGGCGCGCGGCGCCATTGCCATTCTCCATGACATCACCGACCTCGAACGGCTGGAGCGCATCCGCCGGGATTTTGTGGCCAACGTTTCGCACGAGTTGCGCACTCCGCTCACCGCCATACGCGGTTATGCCGAAACCCTGCTGGAAGGAGCGCTGGAAGACCAGGAAAACAACCGCCGATTCGTTGAAATCATCAAGGCCCACGCCATCCGCTTGAACAACATCTCCTCCGACCTGCTTACCCTTTCGGAATTGGAAGCGGGAAGGGCGCGGCCTGACCCGGAGCCCGTCGCCATCCGGGCGGCGGTGGAGTCGGCCCTGCGCACACTCGAGTCAGAAGCGCGGCTGCGCGGCGTTTCCCTGGCCTGCGGGCGCATCGAGGACGCCCAGGTGTTGGGGGACCGCCTGCAAATTGAGCAGGCGCTGGTCAACCTGCTCGATAACGCCGTCAAGTTCAACCGCCCCGCCGGCGAGGTGTTGATGGAGGTCACGCGCGCGGGCGACGGCCGCGTCAAAATCACCATCACCGATACCGGCATCGGAATTCCTTACGGCGACCTGCCGCGCATCTTCGAACGCTTCTATCGCGTCAACAAAGCCCGCTCAAGAGAAGTGGGCGGCACCGGCCTGGGACTCTCCATCGTCAAGCACATCATCGAGCGCATGAATGGCACGGTCAGCGTGGAAAGCCAGTTGGGTAAAGGATCAACCTTCACGCTGCTGCTCCCCGCCGTCCCCTGAAAATCGTTCTTCTTACCAAGAAGATTTCACCACGGAGTGTCTGCCCGCCGCTTGCGGGTCCATAGTTGTCAGAAACTCCCTCCTCGCGCTACGGGGAATCAATAACTTGCGAGTAGTTTCTGGAGAGGCAAAGAGGCTCACAGAGCAGAGCGCCTCTGAATGCAAGGGGCGCGAATCTTGTTCCGTGCTCAGTTGCCCCCAAGTTCTTCTCCGTGGCCGCCCTCTGTGAGTCTCTGTGCCTCCGTGGTGAACCCTTTTCTCTGGAGCTGGGAAATCGGGGACGGGGACAGACCACGTTCACCGCCTTTTCTACTGTGGTGTCCCCCAATAGATTTGACAATACTCAAGGCCCCCTCACCCGTCTCGCCTCGGCGGATGAACCCCGGCTATGGGGGCGCGATGTTGTAGAGGAAAATGAACTGGAGGACCAGGTGATTGCCTGTAAATTCCGCGGGCAGGGGGGGGAAAGGAGCGGATGCGTGAATGCCATTCATGGCGGCGCGATCGAGGGGGTCAGAGCCCGAGGAAGCCACCAGCCGCAACTGGGGCACCGAGCCATCCTTGAGGATTTCGAACACGATGCCTGTGCGTCCCTTTTCGCCCAGGCGCGCGGATTCCGGAATTACGGCAATCCAATTCTGCCTGACGATGTGGATGATGCGGGAGAGGTACGGGCCAAAATCCACTCCCCGCGTGTCCGACAGGATGGTGGGCATTTCGGTGGAGAAGTTGGGGTGGAGATTGTTGAACTCCATGTTGGAATCGCCGCCGCCTCCCGACCCGCCGCTTTCAGGATGGTATCCGCCCTTGGCGGCGGCTTGCAGCGATTGCTGGATGGCCTGCCCCGGGGTCATCGACGGCACACGGAACCTGTTCTCGCCGCCTCCTCCGGGAGGAGTGACGTCCTCCAGGCGCAGGCGCGCTTCCGTCTGGGGCTCGGGTTTGGGACCGGGCGGTTTCTGCTCCTGCGACGCTTGGGGCGCGCTGGGCGTAGGAGTGGGAGCCTTGGGAGGCAGGGAAGCCAGCGGAGGTCCCTTGGCGGCTTCGGGCTCGGGGGTGTTGCCTTTCGAATAAGGCATGTGCAGGCCATGCGGATCAATGATGGGTGAACGCCCCTGGGCCTGCCGATTCTTGTCGGAAGGCCGCGCTTGCGGTGGCGGCTCGCGCAGCGACTTCAACAGATCCGGGGGGAGAAATAATGTGGTGATTTCGTGCTCCGGCTTGGGAGTCACTGGTATTCCCAACATCAGCTTGCCGCGACGCAGGATATCCGGGGCGAAAATGATGAAGATGATTAGGAATATATGCAGGAAGACCGAGACCAGGAACAACGCCCGCCGACGCCAACTCGCCAGCTCCGTTTCCGGATCGTAGCCGAGGAGCAAATTGATTTGAGGCTCATCGTTCATGCGAAACTTATCAACCCTGACTTTCCTTTTTCGTTCCTAACGCCGCCGCGCGACTTTCTGGATTGGGCATTGGATTTCCTGCTGATTCACCCTGGACCCCGGCCCGTCAATTGTGGATAAACCACGAAATACCGAGAAAAAACGCTGATGGAGGCTATGATTCCCCGCTTTGCCCCACCGATCGTCCCAGGGGCATGTTGACGAGGGCGGCATGTTGTTCGATGCAATTCATGACGGCCTCGGCTAAGGCCAAAGCTTGTTTTCCTTCCTTGCCGCCCACCAAAGGACGACTTCTCGTCCGCACCGACTCCGCGAAAGCCGTCAACTCCGCTTGCAGGGGATCCTGCTGCGGCGCGGTGAGCCTCTTGGAACGCAATCTGCGGCGTTGGCCCGCTGCGGTCCACACGAATCAGTGTCGCATCCCGGCGGGTGAAATCAATGGAAAAATATTCATTGGGCTGGAAGTACCGGAACTTGCGAATCCGCTCCGTGCTCACCCGGCTGGCGGTCAGGTTGGCCACCGCGCCGTTTTGGAATTCCACCCGGGCGTTGGCGATGTCCACTTTGTCCGAAAGTACGGCCAACCCCACCGCCCGCACATCCTGCCAGGGGGAGTCCACCATCCACAGGATGAGGTCAAGGTCGTGAATCATCAAGTCAAAGACCACGTCCACGTCCAGGTTGCGGGGGCTGAAGACTCCCAACCGATGGATTTCAAAGAACATGGGGTGGGTGGTTGCCGCTCGGGCGGCCACCACGCCGGGGTTGAAGCGTTCCAGGTGGCCGACCTGAAGGATGCGCCCGCCGCTCTCGGCCAGATCAATCAACTCGGCCGCCTCCTCCAAAGTCCGGGTGATGGGTTTTTCCATGAAGACGTCCACGCCGTGCGCGAACGCCTGCCGCGCCACAGCGGCGTGCTCGGTGGGGGGAATGACCACGGTCACGGCGCGGACCGCCCCCAGCGCTTCATCCAGGCTGGAGAAGGCGCGCACGCCAAGTTCACTGGAGATTGCCTGGGCGCGCTCCGGGCGTAGGTCGTAGACCCCCACCAGTTCCGCGCCCTCCACCTGTTTCAGCGCCCGGGCATGTTTCTTGCCATGCTCGCCCACGCCCAGCACCGCAATCGGAATTTTTTCGCTCACATCCCCACCATCGCAATCCCCGCCCCATTGGCGTCGGCAATCAAATTCTGCCGGTCGAAGAGCAGGGTCTTACCCGCGTCGACCGCAAGCGCGGTAGCCTTCGACTGTTGCATGACCTGGATGGTCTTTCTGCCCACCACGGGAACGTCGAAGCGCATATCCTGATGGGGCTTACTTACTTTGACGACCACCAGCCGCCGTCCGTTACTGAGGCCTGCGGCGCGCAGGATGGCGGCGTCGGTGCCCTCCATGGCTTCCACGGCCACGCACGCGCGGTCCGCCACCACGATCGTCTGGCCGAGGTCAAGTCCCGCAATCTTTTTGGCAATCTCGCGGCCGTAGGCGATGTCGGCGGCTTCGTCGGCGTCGGGAGCGCGCTTGGTAAGCGTCCCCGCCTCCGCCAGCAGCGGCTTCAGAAAGAGGGTGGAATCAACCACTTTCATGCCGCGCGCTTCGATCATGCGCACGACGGCGCCAATCAGCATGTCGGTGTTCTTGCGCGAGAGGCCGTGCAGCATGCGGGTCATCATACCGTCGGGCTTGATGGAGCTGAACAGTTGGGCGTGCTTCACCTGCCCGGCCAGCACCACACGATCGATCTTTTCGGCAACCATCAGATCGAGGCCCTTGGCGGCTTCACCCAGACTCACCCAATGAATATTCTGCGTCTTCTCGGCGAGTTCGGGCGCAGTCTCTTCCTTGATGGCCACCACCAGCGGGTCCAAACCCTGCTCGAGCGCCGCCTCCAGCACCAGAAAAGGAAAACGTCCATTGCCGGCAATGATGGCGTAACGATCAGACGAATTGGAGGATTGAGTCATGGGTTCATCGAATCATCGGGTCATTGAATCATCGGGTCATCGGATCATTAAAAGACCGGGGCATCGAGAGATTAAGTGATTGGTGATTGGCGATTTGTGATTGGCGATTATCGGAGTCAGCAAGTCAGCAATCCCTGAGCCCGGCGAGCGAGTCAGTCACCGAGTATGGTTAAGAAAAAGGCAAAACCCCATGGTATAACGCCCCAAACAGCGGACACGGCAAGTAGGCGGCGCGCCCGGCCGCTTCCAATGAATGAGGTCAGAAGAGCCAGCACGCAAAGTCCGATTCCGATTTCTGCGCAGACGACATGTGCCGGCCTTCCCGTTGATTGCAGGCAATAGCCTGCCCAGCCGAAGAATAACAGGGCGTTGAAAGAACTAGCCACGAGCCCGACAAGTAACGTAAGGGTCCTCCATTTAGGCTCCCTCCCGCGAGGTGAGCGCCGCCATTGCAGCCATGCGAGTCCGGGGAGAGCCGCTATTAAACCCGCGAATTGCAGCAGGCAGGTCGCGAAGAAAATCACTTCAAAACTCACTTCGCCACGCCTCGTTCGGAAGACTTGATGAATTCCACCAGCGCCTGCACGTGGGCCGACTGGAATCCTTTGGCGGCGATGGCTTCCAGCGCCTGGGTGGTATTTAATTTGGAGCGGCTGAGCAGGCGAAACGCGGCTTCCAGTTCTTTCAGGTCGTCTTTCGCCAAGCCTCGCCGTTCCAGGCCCAGGCGGTTTGACCCGTACACCTCGAGGGGCCGGGGCGCGGAGGTTTTGGAATAAGGGAGAACATCCTGATTCACCAGGCTGCCGCTGCCCAGGAAACAATACGCTCCGACTCGGCAGAATTGATGAATCAAGGTAAACGCGCCCACCGTGGCGTGGTCCTGAATGGTGACGTGCCCGGCCAGCGAGGCGCCGTTGGCCATAATGATATGGTTGCCCAGCACGCAGTCATGGGCGATGTGGACATAGGCCATCAGCAGGTTGTGATTACCGATGCGCGTGCCCTCCCCGCCTTCTCCCGTGCCGCGATGGATGGTCACAAACTCCCGGATGGTGTTGCCTTCGCCGATTTCCACGCGTGTGGGTTCGCCCTGGTACTTCAAATCCTGGGGAGGGAGGCCAATCGAAGCAAAGGGAAATATCCGATTATTCTTGCCCAGGCGGGTGTGGCCGTCGATGACCACGTGTGACATCACTTCCGTGCCCTGGCCGATTTCGACCTTTTCGCCGATCACCGAGTAGGGACCCACCCCCACGCCGGCGTCCACCCGGGCGTGGGGATGAATGATTGCCGTGGGATGAACGTTCATGCGCGTGGTTGACCTGGGCGATCGGCAATCGCGAACATTTCCACCGCTTCCGCCGCCAGCTTGCCTTCCACCAGCGCGCGCGCCCCCATCTTGCCGTAATTGCTGCGGCGCTGAATCAGTTCCACTTCGATGCGCAACTGGTCGCCGGGCACCACGGGGCGGCGGAACTTGGCGTTCTCGATTCCCGAAAAATAGATGAGCTTCCGGCATTTTTCCTCGTCGGGAAGCTCGCGGTAAAGCAGAATACCTCCCACCTGCGCCATGGCTTCCAGAATCAGCACGCCGGGCATCACCGGCGCGCCGGGAAAATGCCCCTGGAAAAACTCCTCGTTCATGGTGACGTTCTTCAGCCCCACAATGCGGGTGGGCGGGTCCATCTCCACAATCCGGTCAACCAGCAGGAACGGGTAGCGGTGCGGCAGGAACTTCATGATCTCCGTGATGTTGTACACAATTCGGCTCTCGGGAGCAGGGCCGGTAACCGGGTCAGCCATTCATCACCATCCCCTTCGTTCGTGGCGCGGGGCAGTTTGCCCAACGCACATCCAAGGTCCACAAAAAGTCAACAGAAGTGCCACTGGGACCGGCAGCCATTATAATCGAAACCCGCAATCCATCCAATCGAATGGGGGAAGTTCAGTTGTCGGTTGTCAGTTCCCAGTTGTCACCGGAAATCCGGGCTGCCGAAATAACCGTTGACCGTAAAAGTCCCCCATGATACTTATGCTTACCGACTGGTCGGTTATAAGACCCGCCGCCCTTGAGGTGTCTTATGGGTAGGGTTATTTCCGCTTCCGTAATTCCGCTCGAAAGTTTGAAGACTTACAAACACGTATGGGGAATAATCCTCCTGCTGGGGACGGGCGTGGGTCTCCTCCTCGGACCGCAGCAGGTTTTCGGGCAGGCCTGCAAGGATGAGGAAACTATGGTGGAGGGATCCCGGCAGGCCCTGGTGGAACTCCCCGGCACCGTGAAAAAGGAAAATCTGGCGGAATTTCAAACCTTAAACCAACAGAAGAGCACGGTGAACAAGCTCACCTTGCACGACAGCGTGTTGGGAGAACTGATCGACTGCCTCGAGAAAGTTACGCAGGACTCGACAGCCACCAAAGAAGCCGTGGCGGCAGCGAGCGCCGAGCACGATGCCTCCGTCAAATTGCAGGAAAAGATCAAGCGCCAGGAAAGTGCCATCAAAGATGCCAAAGCTCCGAAAGACGCCAAAGCCCTGATCGAAAAATTAGATTTTACACCGTGAGGATCGAGCGGTTTGACCCCGGCGATTCCTTTTACCGCCGAGGCGGAGGAAATCGTAGCGCCGACCTTGAGGTCGGCACGTGCAGACCCCAACGTCTGTGCTACATCGACGTGCCATGGCCGTCTCGGCCATGCCCGATCACGGGCGGGACGCCTGTGGCACGTTTCTTTGTGGATCTCACTTGGGGCCCGCGGCTCTCCGAGATTAGTCCTACCGATTCCAAACCCCACGCCGCGCCAACCTGCAACCAACAGATGGGTTCTTGACCGTGTGGATTGCTTGTGTTAGGGTCATTTTCCGAGTTTGCACAGCGCCTGGCTCGGCGGTAAAATGGCCGAAATCCTAAAGTTAGAGAACAGTTCACTCGATTACGTTTTGGAGTACACCGTCCGCCTGATTCTTGGCGGCAAAGTGGTGGCCTTCCCCACGGATACTTTCTACGGGTTGGGGGCTGACCCCTTCAATCTGGCTGCAGTCAGTGAGATCTTCCGCGTTAAGCGCCGCGTCGCGGACCGTCCGGTTCCCCTCCTCGTCGATTCAATCGATCAGGCTGCCGACCTTGCGCTGAAACCTCCGAAGCTGTTTCTCACCTTGGCGCAGAAATTCTGGCCGGGGGCTCTCACCCTGGTGGTCCCCGCTTCCCGCCAGATTCCGCTAAAGGTCACCGCGAACACCGGCAAGGTGGGATTGCGTTGGCCGCTGGCGCCCTTCGTCGTCGCCCTCATCGCGGCGGCGGGGCGCCCCCTCACCGGCACCAGCGCCAACCTTTCGGATATGGAATCTTGCTCGACCGCGGACGAGGTAGACTGCCAGATCGGCGATGTGTTGCCCCTGATCCTGGATGGCGGCCTTACGCGGGGAGGACTGGCTTCAACCGTTGTCGAACTCAACGGCGAAACCGGCCGCATTGTGCGACCGGGGGGGATCCCTGAGTCTGAGCTGAAGGAGTATCTCGGCTGAATTCCGCGCGCTTACGCTTCGGTTTTCTGACGGTGCTTTTGGTGGCGTTGCTGGCTGGCGCCTGGGCTGAGTGGTCTCTGTACGCTGCCATCCGCCGACAGGCGGGGCGTGATGAGGCCCGTGCCGCCGACGCCGTCGTGGTGTTTGGCGCCGCGGAATACAATGGCACGCCGTCACCCGTGTTCAAAGCCCGTCTGGACCACGCGCAGGAACTGGACGACCGTGACTTGGCGCCCGTCATCATCTCCACGGGAGGCAACGGGGGCGATCCCCACTTCACCGAAGGCGGCGTGGCCCGCGACTATCTGATCCAACAGGGTGTGGCGGAAGCCAAAATCCTGTCTGAAACGCGCAGTGATACGACTTACGAAAGCGTCCAGGCCGTTGCCCAAATCCTCAAGCAGCGCCACGCCCGCACCTGCATCGCCGTAAGCGATGGGTTCCATCTGTACCGCATTAAACTGATGTTCCGCGCCCTGGGAATCACCGCCTACGCCTCTCCCGCCCCCGACAGCCCCATCGAAGACAATCCCACCTTGCGCACGCTCTACACTCTGCGCGAAGTGGTGGTCACCACCCTTTGGCATTTGGGATTGAAAGTGTAGTTCGGGATACGGGATACGGGATACGTGGTTCGGGATTCGAGAACCTGGAATCAGGAATTCGCAAGCGCAGTTCTTCAATCGCAAATCGAAAATCGGTAATTCTTCACTCCCGCGCTTTCCGCATGCGGCTCCAATACCACCACTGGCATTGCTCGGCGGGAAGTTGCGGATCCCGTGCCTGCGCCACCGCCGCGCTGAAAGTGTCCAGGACGCAAATGTCCTGGCTCTTGCCGGTCACGCGGCAGAGCTTTTCGTAAAGGCTCTCCGGTTTTTGCCGCGCCAGTTGCGCGACGGAGCGAATGCCCAGCAGTTCAAAATCCTTGAGCATCGCCGGCCCAATCGAAACCAAGTCTTTCAACTCCCGCTCGTCAGTTGCCATCGTTTCTCCTCCGGAAGGCTATGGAATTATCATACCGTAGTTTCGACTCTTAAAAAGAGATAGCGCGGACCCGTAGTGGGTCAATGGTGTAGAGGCGGCTTTACGTCGCCATTTGGCATGATACCCCCCCTACGATCTCGAATTGACCCACTACCCGCGGATCTGCTCACAAGGGCCGCGAGATTTTGCCCAGCACCACGCGGTGGCGGGCGCCGGTGACGCTGGGAAGATTGCCGGGAAGGCCGTGCATGGTGCGGTCGGCGAGGACGGCGAAGGCGATGGCTTCTTTTGCGTCCACGTCGAGGCCGAACTCATCGGACCGGTGAACGCGCAGGTTGGGCAGGAGCTCGGCGAGGCGCGCCATGAGCAAGCGATTGTGGGCGCCGCCGCCCGAAATGATGACGCGATGGAGGGCAACCTTGCCCAGCACGAAGCGCTCCAGCGCGCCGGTGATGGTGCGGGCGGTCAATTCGGTCGCGGTGCGCAGCAAATCTTCCAGCCGTGCGCCACGCTGATTTTCGATTGCTGATTGTCGATTGTCGATTGCTTCAGCCGGCAATCGGCCTTGTTCAATTCTCGATTCTTTTTGGAAAAAGAACCTCTTGAGAAATTGATCACCGAATTGCTCGCGCCCGGCGCTTTTGGGAGGCTGCTGGGAGAAAAAGGGGAGTCGCAGCATTTCGTTGAGCAGGGATTCGATCACTTGGCCCTTGGCCGCCCAACGTCCCCCGGCGTCGTAGGCCTTTTGACCCTTGGTAAAGTGCCGCACCAGCCCGTCGATGAGCATGTTTCCGGGGCCGGTGTCGAAGCCGTAAACCTCTTCCGGTTGGGCGCCGGCGGGAATCACCGTAAAATTTGCGATGCCGCCGATATTGAGCGCCACGGTTCCCTGGCGCGCGTGGCGCAGGAGCAGATAGTCCACCATGGGCACCAGGGGCGCGCCCTGCCCGCCCGCGGCCATATCGGCGGGGCGAAAATCCGCCACCACGGGCGCGCCGGTGAATTCGGCAATCAACGCCGGTTCTGCGATCTGCATAGTGCCTCGAATTCCCATCGACCAAAGCTCTGGCCGCACCCGTCCGACTTTCTTGAACGTTTTCATGATTTCAGGGAAATATGTTAGGTCAATCGCGTTTATGGTTTCTTGACCTGTCGCACCCGGCGTGCCCCCGACTCTTACCCTCAGTTTAGAAAACAGCTCACCCACCTCTTTGGCGGTAGGGCGATGTGCATCCGGCTTGCGTCGAGTACCCGTCAGGTCGGAGAGGAGTTCGACCAACTTCGGAAGGGTGCGATGCGTTGGTTTTCGTGGTTGGACACCGCAATGGTGAATAGTTTGCCCGTGAGACCCGACGACAAACAAGCGGGCGGGTTTGACCCCACCACGACGACAGACGCGCATCGTTGCCTCACCGAATGCAGTTCCCAACAGGGTATTGAGCCGGTCGATTTCTCCAGCGGTCGTTGAATCCCCGCCGGCAATTGCCAGCAACCTCTTCCGCAGCCAGTCGGGGTACGGCATCGTCTCAAACGCCAGAAGGCGCACGCGGGGCTGACGGGCGGGCCCGGAGATGCGCACCAGCGCCGCGTCAATGCCGTCCATCGACGTGCCGGAAATCAACCCCACCACCAGGCGCGACCCACGCGAAGTTTGTTTAGGCATTGTCCAATTCCTTTTGTGGGAGTAAAACGCGCGCCATTTGTGATAAAGCGCGGCAGCTCAATCTGAAAAGCGTCGACGAGCGCCATGGAAGACACCCAGGATTTCAACCGCATCTGCGAGCACGTGATATTAAACCACGGAAGGAAACGGTAGTGGTGCAGTTTCATGGAGAGACAACGGCCGCTACGCGGGCTTCCAAAGCGGCTGTAGCGCTGACCTTGAGGTCAGCACTCCGTAGCGGCGGCTTTACGCCGCGATGGCGAGGTAAACTCGCCGCTACGTCAGTACGTGCCGACCCCAAGGGCGGCGCTGCAATTTCCTTGCGGCACCGCCACGGCCAGGAGCGCTCCGCAACGGACCCGCTTGCCCCTGCGGCAAACCGCAGTCCGGATCAGCCAGCACCCGGCAAATCTACGGCTTGGCATTTTTGGGATCTGGCTCAACAAAAGTTCACTTTCGAGCAGGCAACTGCCGATAAGGATAGAAGTTGCTGGAGAGTCCGGGTGAACCGCTCTTCCGGCGACCGTGGCGCCCAGCCTTCGCGTCGTGTGCCCTCAAGACTGTCGTGGAGACCCTCAAGAGCCATACGGATTACTACGAATTCCTGCAAATCAGCCCCAATGCTGAGCTCAGCACCATCCATCGGGTTTATCGATTTCTGGCAAGCCGTTTTCACCCCGACGACCCGGAGACCGGCGATGCGGCAAAGTTCGTACTGTAGAAGCAGGCATTCGACCTCCTGTCCAATCCCCAGCGCCGCGCCGACTACGATGCGGCCTACAAAAAGGAGGCGCCTCAGGCGGCCCCCCTCTCCACCTCGATTGATTTCATGGATCGGGTCGACGGCGAATTGAACCGGCGGCTGGCGTTGCTGGGGCTGCTCTATATGCAGCGCCGTACCAACCACTGCGCCCCGGAAGTTTCCCTCGCCGAGATTGAAGCGCGCATGGGGTGTCCCCGCGATTATTTGCAATTCACCACGTGGTACCTGGTGATGAAGAAATACATCACCCAGACGGACAGCGCCGATTATGCCCTGACGGCGCTCGGCGTGGACTTCGTCGAAGAGAACCGGGCCAGTGTCCTGGTGCTGCGTCAATTGCTGACCGGTGGCAAGGGACCCTCCACCGCTGATATAGAGGCGGCAAGCAAAGCCTTGAATCCTCCCCCCACTCCCATCCTTGTGCCTGTGAGCGCCCAGCCGGGGGACGACCGCTTCCACTGACGCCCAAGCGCGGGGGGCAGTCCGGCCATCGGAAATTGCAAATATCCTTGGTTAACTTGGTGAAAAGAAGAGAGATGCAAGGGCATCCATCTGAGCCATGCTGCGCGAGAGGTCGGAAGTGATACGACTGCGGGAAACGTGCGGCAGTGCGTATCGTTCGAGCATCTCGATGGTCCTGGGGTGAGAGACTTCACCGGTGATTACCAGGACACGCCCCACCAGGTTGGGCCGGAGTTCCGTGATGGCACAGACCATTTGATCAGGGGGAAGCTGGCTGGAACGAAGGTCGAGCAGAACCGCATCAAATTCACCTCGGCGAATCATCGACAGGCCCTGATACGCGTCGGGGACAGCATTACCATCGTAACCGAGCCCCGCCAATAACACGTATAGAACACTCCGAATCGAGGGTTCATCCTCGATAATCAGAACCTTTCTGCGCGGAGGCTTTACGGCCATAGCGATCTCCACTTGAGCGGGCTTTTGATCGTAAGATGCTCCTTTATACCCAATTCCCAAACGACCGTCTATAGGACAAAGGTACCGCCTTGGCAGGTTTCAGAGGGTGTGGCGCGTCAATTCGTGGAATGGCGAGGAATTCCACGGTTCCGGTAGATACTGTCGCCCAGCATAGAAACCGCGATTCCCCCGAACTGCGGATGTGTTGACTTCAACATACGAAGTCTTCGGGACCGAGGCAGGAGTCTGATGCGCCAGCCGGCAGGGAGGACAACTTCCGTAGCCAGGTCCGCATCAATTCGGTAGTGCGGTTCCACAACAAGCACGGTACGGCGGAGCAGTGGATCGAGGAAGGCAAGTCCGGGGGAACAAAACTGCCTGTTCCGTGGCCTGTAGCAGCACCTGGCACAGAAACCCCGACTGACAATTGCGTTCTGCGGTGGTCCAGCGCATATTATCGGTTGGGCAGAATGCCCATAATGGAAATTCCGGTTAAAAGCTTTTCACTGCTGGCAGTCGCGCCGAAAGGAGAAGCTGCAAGCGGACGGCGGAGGCGGTGTAATGTGCAGCAAGAATTTGTCGATAGCCAGTCTCAGCGGCCTCTGCGCCGTCCTGGCGGGAACGCTCCTTCTGGCAGGCTGCATTCACCATAAGAGCAGCGCCACCAGCACCGGGACCCCGGCGGTTACCCTTTCGCCCACCACCCTCACTTTTTCAAGCGGAGTGGGCATTGCCAGCGCTCCGCAGTCGGTGACCGTCACTAACTCCGGAACCGGCTCGCTGTCCCTGACGGGATTTTCCACCAGCAATAGTGTCTTCACCCAGAACACTAACTGTGGCGCCAGCTTGGCGGCCGGCAATACGTGCACGGTTGTCGTGATTTTCACGCCCACGGCCATCGGCGCGGCCGCGGGCACCCTTTCCATTTCCGATAATGCCAGCGACAGCCCGCAGACGGTTGCCTTGAGCGGAACGGGCTCCAACACTTATGTGTCTCCCACCAGTCTTACGTTTTCCGGCGTCAGCGGGGCTCAGGTCGTGACGCTCACCAACGCCAGCAGCAGCGCCATTGCGGTTACCAGCATCACCGCCACCAGTGGTTTTTCTGAAACCAACACCTGCGGCTCAAGCGTCGCCGCGAACGGGAGTTGCACCATTAGCGTCACCTTTTCTGGTACCTCCAGTGGCACGGTCACGGGCAGCCTCGCCATCGTGGATTCTTCCGGAACCCAGACCGTGGCCTTGACGGGAACGAATAGCGTTTCAAACCAGGCGCAGGTGACCGTGGGCTTTGGGGTCAATGGGAACACCGGCAGCGCTGACACCAATTACTACAACGGGATCTTTACCACGGTCACCGTTTGTACTCCCGGCACCACCGATTGCGTGGCCGTTCCCAACGTTCTGGTGGATACCGGATCCGTAGGGTTGCGCATCCTTTCCACCGCGCTGACCGGGATCACGCTAAATCAGATCACTGATTCTGCGACGAGCGAGCCGCTCTATGAGTGTGTTCAGTATGGCGATTTGTCTTATACTTGGGGGCCGATGCAGATGGCGACCGTCCAGGTGGGTGGGGAAACGGCCTCCGCGGTCCCCACCGCATCGGGAGGAACTGCCAATGCGGGGATTCCCATCCAGGTGATCGCCGCGGGTCAGACGCCGCCCTCGGCAGTCGGCATCGTGGGCATGTCGGGTACCTACTTTAACCCCTGCTTGTATTATCATGGCACCTCCGGTGCGACGGGCGGAAACAATGACGATTCCACCACCACTCTGGGAGCCAACGGCATCCTGGGGATTGGCAATTACGCGCAGGATTGTGGCGGCGAGTGCGAGTCCGCCAGCACTGACAATAGGTACCTGGTCTGCGCTAGCATCGACAGCGCCACTTGCGAATTGCAGGGCGTTGCCGTGGAGAATCAGGCATGGAACCCTGTGGCGGCGTTCCCGGTGGACAATAATGGCGTGTCGATCAACCTGCCGGCCATCAATACGGCCGGGGCAAGCACGGTGACGGGCACGCTGACGTTCGGGATCGGCACGGAGTCCAATAATACGATTCCCGACACGGCCGGAATCTATGAGCTCGATGCTGACGGTAACTTCGAATCCGCCACCTTCAATGGAACTACCTATTGCAGCAGCGGCCTGTCAACGTGCCCGGCGAGTGAGGCCAGTGCCGGCAGCTTTATCGACAGTGGCTCAAACGCCTACTATGTTTCCGACGACACGGATCTCAACACATCCAACTGCATTACGAGCACGGTCGAAATTGGGTACTACTGCCCGAGTTCAGACCTGAGCTTCTCACTCGGCCTTACCGGCGCGAATAACACCACAATCACGGTTACCGTGCCCATCGATAATGCCACCACTCTGTTCACGAACACGTCGCATGCCGCGTTCAACGACCTGGGGGGGCCGAGTTGCGTCCCCAATTCGACCGCGGGCATTACTTGTGACTTGGCGGATCAATACCTTGACCTGGGGTTGCCGTTTTTCTTTGACCGCCCGATCTACGTTGGCATCTATGGCACGAACACGACGTACCCGAACGGGTATTGGGCGTTTTAGTCGGCAGTTGTCACTGAATCTGCTTCTTCAGTTCGGCCAGTAGGTTGAGAGCCTCGATGGGCCGCAGGTTGTCGAGGTCCGCGTTTTCGATGGCCCGCACCACTTCCGCGTTGAGCGGGGTAAAGATGGTGAGCTGCACCGGTCCCGTTTCCGGCGACTCTTTGCGGGCGGCCAGGCGCTCGCTTAACGTGTGCTCGCTCTGCTCGTGCCGCGTCAGGATTTCGCGCGCCCGCTCGATGACGTTGATGGGCAAGCCCGCCAGGCGAGCCACTTCGATGCCATAGCTCTTGTCCGCGCTGCCAGCTTCCACCTTGCGCAGGAAGATGATGTTCGACCCGGATTCCTTCACCGACACATGGTAGTTCTTCACGCCCGGAAGCAGGTCCGCGAGTTCCGTCAACTCGTGGTAGTGGGTGGCGAAGAGAGTCTTGGCGTGGGTGTGAGTCAATAGATACTCGACCACCGCCCAGGCGATGGCGAGGCCGTCAAACGTCGCCGTCCCGCGGCCCACTTCGTCGAGCAGCACCAGGCTGCGGGGCGTGGCGGTGTTCAGAATGGCCGCCGCCTCCGTCATCTCCACCATAAATGTTGAGCGGCCCCGCGCCAGGTTGTCAGAGGCGCCGATGCGCGTAAAGATGCGGTCGAAAATGGGAAGCTTGGCGCGGCCGGCGGGAACGAAGCTGCCCATCTGCGCCATCAGGGCAATCTGCGCGGCTTGCCGCAGATAGGTGGACTTCCCGCCCATGTTCGGCCCGGTCACAATCAGCAGCAGGTCCGTGCCCCCATTCATGTAAAGATCGTTGGGAATGAACTTGCCGGTCTGCCCCTCTTCCACGATGCGCTCGATCACCGGATGGCGGCCTTCCTGAATCAGCAATTCGGCGTCATCCGTAAATTCCGGACGGCGGTATTCGCGCTCGGCGGCCAGATGCGCGAAGCAGGTGAGCACGTCAAGCTCCGCCAGCACCGCGGCGGTCCGGCGAATGCGCGCCGCTTGAGCTCCCACCTGGCGGCGGATGCCCGCAAAAAGGTCGCGCTCCAGGGTATGGCTGCGATCTTCCGCATCCAGAATCTTCGCTTCCAGTTCTTTCAGCTCCGGGGTGGTGAAGCGTTCGGCGTTCACCAGCGTCTGCTTGCGCTCATAATCGGGCGGGGCCAGATGCAGATTGGCCTTGGAGATTTCAATGTAGTAGCCGAAGACGTTGTTGAAGCGCACCTTGAGCGAGGCGATGCCGGTGCGCTCGCGCTCGCGCAATTCGATTTGGGCGAGCAGGCGTTTGGAATTCTGGCCGAGATCGCGAAGTTCGTCGAGCTCGGCGTGGAAGCCCGCGCGAATCAGCCCGCCCTCGTTCAGAACCACCGGCGGCTCCGGATGAATGGACTTCTCCAGCAATTCGTGGATATCCGCAAGTTCATCGAGCTGCCCATGCAGTTCAGCAATGCGCGGCGCCTGAAGATGCGCGAGGTAAGTCCGCAGAATGGGCAGGGGGCGCACCGAAAGCTTCAGCGCCAGCAACTCACGGGCGTTGGCGGTATCCAGCGTGACCTTGCTCAGCAGGCGCTCGAGATCCTGGATGACACTCAGCACGCGGCGCAGCTCCTCGCGCGCGATCACATTTTTGGTCAGCTCTTCCACGGCGTCCAGGCGCGCGTCAAGCTCCTTCCGATCGACCGAGGGGCGCAGCATCCAGGCCTTGAGTTTGCGCGCCCCGAGCGATGTGGCGCACTGGTCGAGCACGCCGAGCAGGGTCGCCGCGCGCGATTCGCCAAAGGCCGGTTCCACCAGTTCCAGGTTGCGCAGCGTGGAGGGATCAAGCACCAGGGAATCCTGCTGCTGATAGAAACGGATGCCATCGAGATGCGTCAAGGAACCGCGCTGGGTCTCGCGGACATAGTGAAGAATGGCGCCCGCCGCGGCCACCGCAAGGGGGTGGCCATCCAGGCCGTAACCCGCCAGCGTGGCCACGCGGAAATGATCGCGCAGCAGGCGCGCCCCGTATTCATCGGCGAACACCCACTCGTCGAGCAGCGTTTGCGTGATGATTGCGCCGCCGCCCGCCCGGCCTTCCAGCGGACTGGGCGTGCCCGCAGCCAGGAGGAGCTCGCTCGGCCGCATGCGGTCAAGTTCATCGCGCAACCGAGTGAGGGATTCCTCCCCGCAGAATTCCGTGGCGCGGAAATCGCCTGTGGACAGATCCACCAGCGCCAACCCCGTCCCGCCACTGCCGTGAACCACCGACGCCAGATAGTTGTTTTCCCGGGGCTCGAGCACCTGCGAATCAATGGCGGTGCCGGGCGTTACCACACGCGTCACCTCGCGCTTTACGAGCTTTTTGGCCACGCGCGGGTCTTCCATCTGGTCGCAAATCGCCACCCGATAGCCGCGCCGGATGAGCTTGGCGATATATCCCTCGGCCGCGTGGTAGGGCACCCCGCACATCGGGATGGCCGTGCCCTTCTCCTTGTTACGGGAAGTCAGGGTGATTTGAAGTTCCCGGGCGGCCACCACGGCGTCTTCAAAAAACAGCTCGTAAAAATCACCCAGGCGAAAAAACAGCAGAGCGCTCGGGTGGCGCTGCTTGATGGCGCTGTACTGGCGCATGAGGGGTGTGGAGAATTCTTCCATGGGCGCGCGGGACTCGCCTGATCATTATAGCTTGCCGGGCGCGGGAACCGGCAAGCAGTTCTCAGCAATCAGTTGTCAGTCATCAGTTGTCAGTAATCAGTCAATGCGTCTTGGAAACAGATGATGGAGCCTTCCATGATCTGTTTCATTTACCCGCAAATGCTACGGCCTTAGGCTTGTGGATTCCACTGAAAACTGACAACTGATGACTGATAACTCCTCGTCAGGAAGGGTCGGTGGGGGCGGCCTTGTCGAACGCAAACAAGGTCTGAGGCGACGGGACAAAGCGCACGTCGCCGAGGTTGCGATATTTCTGGTCATAGTCCAGGCCGTAACCGACGACGAAAACATCGGGGATCGCGAAGCCCACGTAGTCGGCTTCGACGGGAATGACGCGGCGCGAGTGCTTATCCAGCAGCGTGACGAGCTTCAGGCTGGCGGGATCGTGCGCCCCCAGCACTTCCTGCAAATAGCTGTAGGTGCGGCCCGTGTCGAGGATGTCCTCCACCACCAGGACATCGCGCCCTTCAATGCTGACGTCGAGGTCTTTGGTGATTTTCACTTCACCGGAAGACACCGTGCCGGAGCCGTAGCTTTGAATGCTCAGGAAATTGACGGTGCAATGGATGGAAATCCGCCGCACGAGGTCCGCCATGAAGACCCAGGCGCCCTTCAAAACCCCCACCAGATGCGGGGTCCGGCCCTGATAATCACTGGAAATCTGGGCAGCGAGTTCCGCGATGCGCGCTTGAATTTTTACCGCATCCAGAAGAATGGGCAGGTCGGACCCGATGGGAGGATTGTCCATATGTCTTCACCGTTGACTCTTTGGAGAGCGATCTGCTACATTGAAGAATTGCATTTTGCACTAAAGGAGTGTCCGTGGCAAGTCACAAATCAGCGCTGAAGAGCATCAAGCAAATAAATAAACGCACCGAAGAGAATCGCGTGCATACTTCGCGGCTCCGCAACCAGATTCGCAAGTTTCGCGCCGCCTTGAATTCCAAGGACAAAGCGGCCACGCTGGCGCTGCTGAAACCCACCCTGACCCTGATCGACCACTCGGTCCACAAGGGCATCCTGCATGCCAATACCGCCGCGCGCTATAAATCGCGGCTGACGATTGCCTATAACGCGCTGGCGTAATTCAGGGATCAGGTGTTCGTTAGGGGTTGGGGTTTCGGGAATGGACCGAAGTATGAATTATGAACAAATCAATTCTTCCGTGGCCCCGGAGCACGCCCACGAGACCAAGTTTCCAAAATTCATAATTCAGAATCTTCTTTCGTCCCTAACCTCTAACCCAGAGCCTCATCCGATTCCCAGCTCATCAATCTTTTCCAGCGGCGTTCCGCATTGGCGGCAGATGACGGCGCCGCAGTCGCCGCACACCAGAGGCTCTGGAACTTCCGCTTCGCAGGTGGGGCAGTAAAGAGGTTCGCGCTCGCCATTCTTTAGTTCGGCCATTCGTTTCCCCCCGACGGTCCTTCCGCAGTGCGCCTATCTTACCAAGCATCCGCTCCTGTACAAGCCTGGCGGCAAGCCGCCTCCCGGCATTATGGGGTCTGAATCTCCCCGCTGATGGGCGTGAGAAATTCGCGCAGGACCTCCTGCACCTCGTCGAGCTTTCCGGCGAAGAAGTGGTCAGCGCCCTCCACCCAACGAATTTGTTTGGGTTCGGCGAGGGAATGATAGAAGTCGGTAACCTCGGCGACGGAGCCGTATTGATCGCGCGTTCCCTGGAGAATCAGCTTGGGTTTGCGCACCTCGTGAAGAAAATCGAAGTCCGACATGTTCACGGGAACCCCCAGGCCCACCAGCGTAGAGACGCGCGGGTCCGCGGCTCCCACCTCGAGGCCCACCCACGCGCCAAAGGAGAATCCCATTAAACAAACCGGCAGACCCGGGAAATGCGCGGCCAGATAATCAAGCGCCGCGCGCACATCGTCCCGTTCGCCCTCGCCCCCCGTAAAAGTCCCGGCGCTGTGGCCCGCCCCGCGGAAATTGAACCGCAGGGTGGGAAGACCGGAGAAGAGCGCGGCTTTGGCGGCCCGATACACCACCTTGTTGTGCATGGTGCCGCCGAACATGGGGTGCGGATGGCAGACCAGCGCCGCATGGCGGGGAGTGACCTGCGGATTCCATTCCATCAGCGCTTCCAGTGGTCCGTCCGGACCGGGAATAAAAGTGCGATCGATCTTCGTAAATCACCTCGAGAGAAGATAAGCTGTCAGCTTTCAGCGATCAGCCGCCAGCATTTGCCCGGGCTGAAAGCTCACCGCTGATTGCCGATCGCTACATAGTGTAGAATGAAGGCGGCGTTGGAGTCATTATCGGGTTTCCCTTTTTGGGCTTTAGATTTTGGATGGAGCGTGGAGTGCGACCGGTTGCCGGGTTTGGTCGGGTTAGATCGTCAGGGGGCATACACTTTGCTGATGAATGGTGCATTACCTTTTCAATCGAAGATCGCAAATCCAAAATCCAAAATTAATTGAGGTATGGCCATTAGAATTACACTGCTCATACTCTTCCTGCTGGCAGCGATAGGTTCGGCCTATTACTTCTTCAAGTACAGGCCTGCGCATCGCGTTTCGGGGGAAGCCGGCTACGTGCTGCCCCCCACCATCCAGGTGGTGGACACGCCCGCGGAAGTGCGCCTGGTGGTGGGCACGCTCAAGAGTGGCGAGCGGGTTGAAATCACCAAGCGTACGCGCAATTGGGCGCAAATCCGCACGGCCGACAACTTGACGGGTTGGGTGGAAAACAAGGATCTGCTCGATTCCCAGACCTACGAAAGCGGTCAAAAACTGTTACGAGGCCTGGCGCAGATTCCCGTGCAGGCGGAAGGCCACACCAGCGGGATCGTGAACTTGCACATCGAACCCTCCCGGGACGCCACGCAGCTCGCGCAGTTGCAGGAAGACATGAAAGTCCAGGTTTTTGGCCGCCGCGTGGTGGACCGGCCCCCGCCCGACGGTCAGCCCAATGCGCCCAAAGTGCGGGACGCGTGGTACCTGGTCCGCGCCGAATCGAATGCCGGCTGGGTGATGGGACGATTCATAGCTCTGGACATTCCTGAGAAGCTTGCCCCTTATGCCCAGGGCTCGAATCTGGTGGCCTGGGTCGTCATCAAAACCGTCAATGACGGGGGCCAGCCGGTGCCGGAGTATCTCACCGCGGAGCGCCTCGGCACCCAGGAGGCGGACTTTTCCCATATTCGGGTCTTCACCTGGTGGATCAAGGAGCACAAATATGTGACCGCCTATGTGGAAAGCGGCTTGAATGGCTTCTTCCCGATTCGCGTGGCCGAGGTTAATGGCGTCCCCCACTTCCGCCTACGGTTGATGGATGATCAAGGGCAGAAATACCAGAAGGTGTACGGGCTGTTTGATACCATTACGCGCCCAGTGGGAACGGTGCAGGGTTGGGAGAGCGACGCGATGCCCGCCTCCCCGGAAAGTCATCACCACCGGCATCCCAAGCGGCGCAAAGGCTGAGTTCACCCATGGAGAAGGGACCAGAAATCCCCCCCCGGCACGGGTTTTGGCGCGCGGTCGTGGGCGCGTGGTTCGCGCTAGGCCGGCGGAAAATCCGCCTGCTGCACGCGGGCGACATCACGCTGGAAGGGCCGGTGTTGTTTGCGGTAAGCCACCCGGCGGGCTTCCGGCATGCGCTGGCGCTGGCGCTCGAGATCCCGCGCCCGGCCCACTGTCTGCTGCCGAAAAACCTAGCCCAGGGCACGATCGCCCGCTTCCTGGCGCGCCACCTTGACATAATTCTTGATGAGGGCGAAAAGCTGGCTTCCGAGGCGGCTCGGGGGGAGGCTGTGGACGTGCTGGCAGGGGGCGGTGCGCTGCTGGTGTTTGCGGATGAGAATGCGCCGGGTAAGGGCACGCCCGGCACGCCGGCCTCCACCGCCGCGTCGCTGGTGGCGCGCGTCGAAGCCGGGCAACCAGGACGCCGTGTTGCCGTGCATCCCGTGCACCTCTTTCTGTCGGAATCAACCGCCCCGTCGCGCGAGATCCTGATTTACGTTGACGCGGTTATGGCCCGTGCGGATGACCCGCAGACCGTGGCGTCCGGACAGGATTCCGCAACCCCCGCTCTGGAAGCGGCGCTCCAATCACACTTTCAAGAAAACGCCTTCCAGCTTCGTCCTGCCGACCTGGAATACTTCTTCGCGGATCTTGAGGAGGTCCTGCGAGCCGATTTGCAGGAGGAATGGGCTTCCCGCCCCGACTGGAAACAGGACACCGAGGGTTTTGTGTTGAGCCGCCTGGTGGCGGAGTGGGTGAAACAGACGAACTACCTGAACCCCGGTCGCCTGGTGGCCCTGCGGAAATCCCTGGACGATTACCGCCGCCTCCAGAGGCAATGCGCACTGCGCGAGCTGGAGGTGGAGGGCGGGGATTCTCCCTTGGGCTCGGGATGGCGGCGCGCCGTGCTTTGGGCCGAGACCCTCCTGGGCCTGCCGATTGCCCTTTATGGACTGCTGAATCATTGGGCGATTGCCCTGGTGCTGTTCCTTGCCGGGTCATTCAAGCGCAACAGTTCCCGCGCTCCCGGCACTGAATGGATGATTCGCGCGGCTGTGACGCTGGGCTTTTATATCCTCCAAATTTACCTGGTGGCCCACTGGCGGGGCAGAGCTGCAGCGGGATATTATGCGCCCACCTTGCCCGTGTCCGGCGCCTACCTGTGGAGATACGTAGGGCTGGTCCGGCCCCAGGCACGCCTGCTGTTTATCTCCATCACCATTCCCGGTCTCGTCAGAAAGATCGACCGCCTGCGGCATCAGTTGCTGGCAGAACTTGACCAGACGCTGGCCGCGTACGAAGAGAAAACCAGCGTGCCGCGCTGAGTTGTGCGAACGAAGGTAGCAATTGGAGTTTGCTACCCTCGCCCCCTTGGGGGAGAGGGTGGACCGCAACCGGCGCTTTCATCAGCCGGGGCGGGCCGGGTGAGGGGGTCGAAACGCCACACTTTCCTTCAGGGTCTCTATGACTCTCTTCCTTACTGAATCGGATGTCCGTGAGCTCCTCCCCATGGAGCGCGCGCTGGAGTGCGTGGAGGCGAGCTTTGTGGCGCAGGGAAATGATCGCGCCATAAACCGTTCGCGCGAGCGCATTCTGCTGCCCCATGTCTCGTTACACTACTTGGCGGGAGCCCTGCCCGACGCGCAGTTGATGGGCATGAAGATTTACACCGTGACGCGTGCAGACTTTCGATTCCTCGTTCTGCTTTTCGATACAGAGAGCGGAAAGCTGCTCGCGTTGATGCAGGCTGACCATATGGGGCGCATTCGCACCGGGGCGGCCAGCGGGATCGCCACCAAGTATTTGGCGCGCCCGGATGCATCGCGCGTGGGGGTGATGGGCACCGGCCGGCAAGCGCGCACACAGCTCCAGGCCATTGCCCGGGTGCGACAGCTCACGGGGGTCAAGGCCTTCGGCCGCAACCAGGATCGCCTGCAAAATTTCTGCCGTGAAATGTCGGAAGAGCTTCGTGTTCCCGTCGAACCCACCCCCAGCCCCGACGAAGCCACTCGCTTCGGAGAAATCGTGTGCACCGCCACCACTGCCCAGCAGCCCGTGGTGTTCGGAAAATGCCTGCAGCCGGGAACCCACATCAATGCCATTGGGGCCAACGCCGCCAACCGGCGCGAACTGGATGACGAGGCGGTACGGCGCGCCGCGCTCATCGCGGTGGATTCTCTGGAACAGAGCCGCAAGGAATCGGGTGACCTCATTCAGGCCCTCGAGAATCTGGGGAGAAGCTGGGAAGGGGTCATCGAATTGCATTCGGTGGTGGCGGGAAAGCACGCCGGGCGGTCGTCGCCGGATCAAATCACCCTCTTCAAATCACACGGAATCGCCTTGTGGGATGTGGCCGTCGCCGGCTTTGTCTACCGGCAGGCCTTGCAGCAGGGAAAAGGGAAAGAATTGGAGATTGGGTAGTACGACTCGTCACTGCTTTTCCGAGTCCGCGGCCTGAATTTCAATCTTTCTGGCCGTTATCTCTCCACTTTCCGCCAGATCACCGACCACGTAGATGAACACTCCGATTTGCAGATCCGCGGACGTGCCCGGGCTGCCGTCCTTTTTCTTGATTTCTGTTTTGTCATTGTAAAGAATGTGGAAGACGATGTTCTCACCACTGCTCAGCGTCAATTTAGTCCCGGTATTTTCGGTGATTTTGCCTTGCAGGGTAAAATCCGAATCCTGGGCGGAGGGATGGGGCAATGCCGGCGGGGAAGAGGCGAAATTCGCATGGGAGATTGGCCAGGCGCAGAGCAAAAAACCAACCAGGATGGCGATGCGGCGGATATACATGGGCTGTTGCCTCCCCTGATGACCGCACGTATTCTACCCCTTTTTATAAAGCATATCCGGTTATTTTGAGGGCAGGTTCAGGTCGGAAAATTGATTCCCAGGATGCCGGCAATCTCCCGGTTATATTCGACGCCCACTTCGCCGGCGCGCGGTGTGCCCTCCCGGCCAACCCACACAACCTTGAAGACCCCGGAGGTATTCCCGTGCAAGGGCTTTACCTTTAGCTGCATCCCCACCCGCAGTGGCAAACGCGTTTTCAATTTTGCGCCGTACTTGCTGAGGGTTACAATCTGGGTTTCCTCGGCGAAGGGCTCATGGTCGGCCAGCACGCCGGAAATCCTGACCGGGCAGCCAATATTGACGCGCGTGCTGCGGCGTATGGGGAGGGAACTGGACGTCTTGGCCATAGCGCACCTCTTCGCGTGCTTACCGGTTGGGCTTTCCTCAAGCCCCCCATCGGGCCGACCCTGCCTACCAAGCGAACCCCATTCAAGCTGAATGGCATTCTAGCATAGACGGCTGGTCGGGGGGAGAGGGGCGGGGGGGAGGGGTCCATCCGTCAATCTACACTGCCGAACTCAATGGAACAAAAAATCAGCCGGTTTCTTCGGCGCCGATTCAGGATAGACTTGACGCTTGACAGATTCCCGAGCTGGATCAGGAGGGCCTTCGCGGCGATGCGAGCAGTGGTGCAGCGGGTCAAACGTGCGGAAGTGCGGGTAGCCGGGGAGGCGGTGGGCCGCATCGGATGCGGCTTCCTCGTGCTTCTGGGGGTGGGGAAAGACGATACGGAAGCTGCCGGGGAAACCCTGGCGGAAATAATCGTGAATCTCCGGGTTTTTGATGACGAACAGGGAAGGATGAATCGATCGCTCCAGGAAACCGGGGGGCAGGCGCTCTGCGTGTCGCAGTTCACCCTGTACGGCGATTGCCGAAAAGGCCGCCGCCCCAGTTACGACCATGCTGCGGGGCCCGATCGGGCCGAGCTCCTCTACGAAAGTTTCGTTGCCTCTCTGCGCCGGCGGGGAATCCCCACCGAGACGGGACGCTTCCGTGCCATGATGGACGTGGAACTGGTCAATGACGGGCCCGTGACTTTGGTGCTTGATTCCGATCGGCAGTTTTGAAAACATCTGGTGGGAAAATTCAAATTCTGCGGCCGGCTGCGCTCCGGGACGCTTACAGGGTAATGTCCATTCCTTCAAATGCCGCGCGGGTGTTGGGAAAGCGCGCCCGGGCGCGTTCCTGCAAGGCATCAATCGCGCGGTCGTCGCTGTCCGGGTCGTGGTGGAAGAGGATCAACTCTTTGACCCCGCTCTCCAGGCAAATATTCACACCTTCCTCCCACGAACTGTGACCCCAGCCTTTCTTTTCGCGCTCGAGTTGGGAGTGTTCGTACTGCGCATCATAAATCAGGATGTTCGCGCCGCGGCAGATCTCGCGCAGGGCGCGGTCGGTCGGGGGATCACCCGGCTCGGTATCGGTGGCAAAGACCACGGATTTTCCATTGTTGTCGATGCGGAAGCACAGCGACCCCTGGGGATGGTTCAGGCGGGAGGGCTGGATGCGAAAATCGTCCACCTGGAACGCCTCGCTCGAAATTTCCGTGTAGCAACGCTGGGCGTGCATGGCGCTCATGTCAACGGGGAAGTAGGGTTGGGTCATCTGCCCCCCCAGGGTCTCCTCCAGCGTGGTTTCATGCGTCCGGGCTGAGTAAATGTGGAATTGATTCGCCGGGTTATAGAGAGGAATGAAAAAGGGCAACCCCTGGATATGGTCCCAGTGAAAATGTGAGATCACGATGCTCGCGCGGATGGGCCGTCCCGCAAACTCCTTCATCAGCGACTTCCCCAGCATGCGCAGACCACTGCCGCAGTCGGCGATCAGCACGGAGCCGGCGTCGGAACGAAATTCCAGACAGGGAGTATTTCCCCCGTATCGTAAATTCTCTGGTTGTGGAGTTGGTGTGGAACCCCTGACTCCCCAGAACTTTACCCGCATAACCAACCCTCGGAAAAATGGAGAGAACCGTTAATTCCTATACCAGATTCCCGGGGTTATGCCAATGGGAAATTTGGTAGGGAAGGTTGGAGATAATACCTGGAAACAAACGGCTAGACGAAAGCTGCCCCGGAGATTTCGTGGCGAAAGAGGACCTGGATTTCCTTCCGCCAGGAATCGTTGATGCCGATCAGAACAACTTCGATGCGGGAATCAAAGTAGCGCAGGATTTTCTCCGTGGTGGAATGGAAGCGGAAGGCGGGCGACACCAGGTAGAGAAGGGGGGGCGCAGGCGAAAGCTCGCATCCCGGAAAATATCCGAATTCCTGAAATTGCTTGCGGCTTTCGAGCCAATTCACCCGCAGCCAGTAATCTAGCCCCTGAAGCGGCAGGTTGATCTCTTCATGGAGCTTCAGTTCCACCACCGCCAGCCGTCCCCGGCGGGTCGCCGTCAGCAAGTCGATCACCCCACGGTCGGCGCCTGAAAACGCTGGAACCTGCGGATACACATGCTCAGGGGAAAGCGCCGGGTCAAGGCGGGTAATATCGCGCGCGAGCAGGCTTTCCAGCCATCGCTCGGACTGAAGCCGGTAAAACTTGTGCTGGGGGTGGGGGCTGTCCGGGCGACGAATCCTTCCCACCTCGCTGAGAAAGTCTTTAAAATCCTCGCGGCTGGCTTCGTCCAGGCGGCGAACGCTGCCCTCCAGGCCAAAATAGATGCGCGGCGCCAGTTGGCCCTCGATGCGAGCCACCTCCAACCCCGCGATGCGCATGGAAGAAAAAGTTCCGGCGGAGTCGGGAACGATCTCGATTCCCGGGTTCATGCCGCCCAGCACGTCGTGCAAAATAATCGAGTGGCTCTCCTTCAACAACTCGGCCTGGCGTCTGGCCGCGAGCCGGGTCTCAACATTTCCGTAATCCCTCAGGTCCACAAGAGTGGGGGAGGACTGGGCGGCGCGCCACTCATAAATCTCCACGTTCAGGACGCGGGGGTTGAGATAGGCAGCCCGATGGGCAATCACGCCGATGGCAGCAGGCGGCAGAAACAGTTTCAAATGACTCAAGGCGGCGCGGGCTTCCCGGCTGCGCAGCCAGTCCAGCCAGATGAGGCCGAAAGCCAGCACCCCGTCCGCGGCAGCGGCGCCTTCCTCCTCGCCGAGGCCCAGGAAGGCCCAGGCGGCGCGCCCCTGCCTCGCCATCCCCCGCGTGTACCAAGCGGAAAAGGAATGCTCGCGGTCGGAACGGTTGCTGACCCGCTCGAATTTCCACCCGCGGTATTCGCGCTCCAGCAGGGCGGTAAGATGCCGGCGGAATCCCGTGCGGCCGGCGGCGCGGCTCAGACCTGCCGGGGCGTGCTGTTCGCGAAATTCCAGCGTGGTGGTTTCGCGCTGGCCGGGCTTGCGCACGAAGATTCCAAAACGGTCACGGTCGCGGTAGGCCAACTCCTCCACGCGCCGTGAGAAGGACTTTACCGAATTCCAGGCGCTGAAAATCAGCTTGCCGAATTCGATGGTCAGGCGCCAATGGGCGGCGGTGAGATCCATGACCGCCACCTCATCCTCCACCAGGAGGGGATGATGCAGTCGGGCGAGGAGGCCTTCGATCTCCATTTGGAGTTCGCCGAGAGCCTCGGGTTGGGGCGCGTTGGGCATAATCCGCGGTGCCCATTATAATCGCAACCTCTCCCGGCACAGCCCTTTCCGTGCCACATAGGGGAATGCCTGCTTGCCGCTTTACGAATTGGCCCCTCTTGCCAAAACTCAACGTCCTCGGAAAACGAGAGGGAGGAGGGCACCTCGGCCCATACCGAAGTGCCCCTTTGGCTTGGGTAACTGCACTTCTAGGCTTGCATCTAAGGAGGGGGGGTGCGGAGACGTACCCACGGAAATTCCAATTGAGGGTCCGTAAGCTACGAAATGTGGTTCTCCGCTCATATAATCATAAATAAGATAACAATGGACATTTTGACTGTCTGTGCAAAATTGCTCACTTTCCAATAATTATTGATCCACCCCATCTTTCGGTTTTGGGTTGCTTCGGAAGGATAATGCTCGGGGGAAAAGCAAGGCTGGCCAAATCAGGGATCGAGACTATTGTGGCATGAGTTCCAAACCACCGGCCTGCCCGCCGGTTGACAGCCGGTTCACGGAAGGCCCCACACGCGCCCACACACGACGGGAAGCACCCCTTGGAGCGTCAGACTTGCCCCGCCCCCGGCATGCACACCCCGCCTGCTTGAAGCTTCATCCACTGCTCACACTGGCGTAACAAATTCGATTTAGTCTCTAGGTCCGCAAGCAAACTCAACCATGTTTAAAGGGGGCAACCATGTCCAAAGAGGCAGCGGAGCATCATCATAAGGCAGCCGAACACCATGAGCAGGCGGCGCACCACCATCGCGAAGCCGCCCGGCATCACGAGGCGGGTGACCATCAGGCAGCCGCTCATCACGCGCATCTGGCGCAAGGGCACTCACACCACGCCGCCCATCACTCAGCGGAAGCGGCGAAACTGCACGTCGAGCACCATGGGCATAAAGCAGCAAAGGCGGCGGGCAACTGAAAGTAACTTGAAGACCTGCAAGGGGTTCGAAAGGGCGGGTTCCTCCCTCGGGGAGGAGCCCGCTACTCATATCGGGCTCAGGGGAAGAGGGAGAAAGCGATATGGCGACAGAAGCGCCGGTATTAAGTCCGAAGACGTCGGTACTCGATTCAAAGATGACGGGGGGAGCGGGACTGGGAGCCAAGATCGGGATGCGGGTTTTTGGCGTGGCCCTGGTCATCGGCTTTGTTTATTCGGCGGTGCGCCTGGTATCCGACCTCTCGCAGGTTCATACCACCAGCGTGCTGCCCTTCGTGCTGCTGGGGATCGCGCTCCTCACGGCGCTGGGATTTGAGTTCGTGAACGGATTTCATGATACGGCCAACGCCGTCGCCACCGTGATCTACACGCATTCGATGGAGCCCCACGTTGCCGTGGTGTGGTCGGGCATGTGGAACTTCATCGGCGTGCTCATTTCGAGCGGCGCCGTGGCTTTCGGAATCGTATCCCTGCTCCCCGTCGAACTGATTCTGCAAGTGGGCGGCCATGCCGGCTTTGCGATGGTGTTTGCGCTGCTCATCGCCGCCATCATTTGGAACATCGGGACGTGGTGGCTGGGCCTGCCCGCCTCGAGTTCGCACACCATGGTGGGCTCGATCATCGGCGTGGGCATTGCCAATCAGTTGATGGCGGTCAAGTCCGGCACCAGTGGAGTGGACTGGGGCCAGGCGCTCAATATCGGGAAATCCCTCCTGTTGTCGCCCCTGGTGGGATTTGTCGCCGCCGCCTTGCTGCTTCTCCTGTGCAAAGCCCTCATCCCCAATAAGGCGTTGTACGAAGCGCCCAAGGGATCGGAGCCGCCGCCGTTCTGGATTCGCGCCCTGCTGGTTCTGACCTGCACGGGCGTCAGCTTCGCGCATGGCTCCAACGACGGCCAGAAGGGCATGGGGCTGATCATGCTGATTCTGGTCGGCACCGTACCGACGGCTTACGCGTTGAACCACGCCGTGAGGGCCAAGGAAACTCAGGATTTCGTCGCCGTGTCGGAGCAGACGGCGGCCATGCTGGGCCGCTATGTGTCGCCGAGCGCGGTGGTTGGGGAGCCGCGCGATGAAGTGACGAATTACGTTCGTACCAGGAATTTCACGCCCGATACCATGCTGGCGATGCGCGACATGGTGAGCGGGATGGGCACCGAAATGGGAATTTACGGAGAGCTGCGCTCCGTGCCCCAGGATAAGGTTCGCAACTTCCGGAATGACATGTACGTTGTCAGCGAAGCGCTGCGCCTGATGCAGAAGTCGGGCAAGCCGCAGTTCGCCGCCTCCGATGCCGCCATATTGAAGAACTACAAAACGCACATCGATAACGCCACAAAATTCATCCCCACCTGGGTCAAGGTGGCCGTGGCGCTGGCGCTGGGGCTGGGCACCATGATCGGGTGGAAGCGGATTGTGGTCACGGTGGGAGAAAAAATCGGAAAAGATCATTTGACCTACGGGCAGGGCGCGGCGGCGGAAATCACCGCCATGTTCACCATCGGCCTGGCGGATTGGTTTGGGATGCCGGTGAGCACCACCCACGTGCTTTCCTCGGGCGTGGCGGGAACCATGGCGGCCAACCGCACCGGATTGCAATTGAGCACGGTGCGCAATCTCGCCATGGCCTGGGTGCTGACTCTTCCCGCTGCCATGATTTTGTCCTCCTCGCTCTTCTGGGTTTTCAGTAAGATCGGTGTGTAGCGCCGCGCCGGCGCTCGATGCAACCCAACGGTCTTTGGGGGGGCAGGCCAGGTGACCTGCCCCGCCCACGGGCTCCCGCGAGCCATGCCCCTGCTTGCGCGGGGGTGCTTGCCCCACCGCCCATGCCTCCACTGTGCGCTGCGACGCTGTTACGGGGGACACAACACTCAAAGCGCGGATTCGCAATCGTTCTGCCGTCGACCAGTGACAATTTGGCGTTCCATAGTTCAGGCAGAATGTCATGCCACTTTCGCCTTTCGCCTAATCCTTTGGGAGATCCCCCGGCTCTGCCGGGGAGGCAGTAGAAGTTTGACAGATACGGAAGTCGATGTTCTCGATGGGTGACGAACTCGGGAAGAGACCCCTCACCCGGCGGCGCATGGCCGCCACCCTCTCCCCTGGGAGAGGGCAGGACTTCTTCTGGGCGCGCCGCCCGCGCGCTGAAACCCCTTCCCTCTCCCTTGGGGAGAGGGTGCCCGAGGGACGAGGGCGGGTGAGGGGTTACTTGCACTCGCAAGGCGTCGGGAGAATCTGCAACTTAATTATTCGAAAACCATAATCGGGGCAGGCGCGCGGAGGAGGTCTAGGGGTAGCTTCCCGCGACGGAAAGGCGCAGCCTTTCCGCACAGCAGGCGGCGGAGCCGCAGGTTGCTCTTCAACGGACGGGTCGCAATTTGGACAGCCTTGAGATGGCGTCGCCCGCTCTGCGGGCTTGCAGCCGCGGCGATTACACCCCAAACCGCAATCCGCCACTATTTCAGCGGCTGTCCGTTGGCGGTCAATTGACTCAGCAATACTTGCCCCTGCTTTTGAACCGCGCCGGGAAGCTTTGCGTACGAGAGCTCTTCCGCTGAGTCCTGGCCGGTGGAAATCGCGAAGGCAATGAAGTCTCGAACGGCCGCCTGCTGGTCCGCATCCTGCCGGTCTTTGGGGATCAGGACAAAAGTCAATCCTGCGATCGGATAAGCGTCGGGAGCGGAAGCAGGAGGATTGACGATGGGCGTGCGCACGTCTTTCGCCAAGGCGTCCTTGAAGGCGTCAATGGCGGCCGCGGTGCTGGCGGGGCTGGGCGCCACAAAGCGGCCGGCGGCATTTTGAATGGACGCATAGGGAACGCCCGCCTGCTTGGCATAATTCAGTTCCATATAACCAATGGTTCCCGGCGTCTGTTTGACAATGGACAGCATCCCTTTGCTGCCATCGGCGCCCAGGCCGATCGCCCACGTTACCGTCAACCCTGTTCCCGATTTCCATGACCAATCGTGACTGACTTTGGAAAGGTAGGAAGTAAAAATGTGAGTTGTGCCGCTGCCGTCCGATCGATGCACGACAATCACCGCAGCTTTGGGCAGGGTCACTCCGGGGTTGTCACGCGCGATGGCGGGATCCTGCCAGCTATAGATGTTTCCCAGATAAATATCACTGAGCGTCTTCGAGCTGAGCCGCAGGGGAGCACTCAGATTGGGCAGGTTGTAAACGATGCAGACGGGACCGGCACTCTCAGGAACCTGGATCACCGAGGACATTTCCTTCACCTGATCGTCATTCAAGGGCGCATCCGTGGCGCCAAAGCTGAGGTAGCCTTTTTTGAACTCCTCGATGCCGGCTCCGCTGCCGATGGGCCGGTAATTAACCTGCACCGTGGGGTGGGTCTGCTGGTAAACGCTGACCCACTTGGTCATCAGCGGGGCAATGAAGGTGCTGCCGGCAGCGCCCAGCACGGCGGTGGGCTGCGCTCCCGAACTGCTTCCGGCGGATGTGGAACCGGAACAGCCGAGTGTGAGGCACAGACCAAAAAGCACAAAGGCCGCAATGCCGGCAGTGATAAGTTTGCGTCGGAAATGCATGGTGATTTCTCCTTTACTTGTTGAGTGGCCATGCTAGGGGCCGGATGTTACACAGGCATTACCAGAAAATGTCATGTTATGGGCACTTTCTGTAGTGTCACAGTTTGAATAAGCGGCGGCGGAAGTTGATCCTATTTTGCCGTTACGCGGCTCTGTTCCCCGAAGGGGAAAACCCCGCCGTAGGTTTCAACCTACGGACACGCCGCCCCAAAAATAATTCCTGGCCCCGAAGGGGCCGCACCGTCGACCCCTCCAGGGTCGAAGGGAAGATCATCCATGCCGTCCCCATCCGTAGGTTAAAACCTACGGCTACTCACCCTTGGTCCCTTCGGGACCCTGAATTCTTTCGCCGCAACAAATTCAAACTGACCCACTACCGCACTTTCACCATCTTGCCGGGAATTCACCTATTGAGGATGGCCGCCCCGCCCGCATGGGGGAAGGGGCGCGTCCTTTCATCATGCCCTTGACCGCCTATTGCCATTTCCCCCGTCCCTCCAGCCTCACGATCGGGGTGAGAGAATTCCACGCGGGTGGACTCCTGCGAGTTTAGCCTGCCCTCGGGACTGTGTTAAACTCCCTGCGATTCATGTAGGGGAGTGGCCAGTGGATAGTGGTTAGGAGCAACCCGCTCGCTGCTTTCCACTAACCACCATCCACTGCTCTTGGGAGACCCGCCGTGGCGGCCACCATTCTTGACGGCAATAAAATTCGGGATGAAATTCAAGCGGAACTCCTGCAACAGATTGCGGACTTGCAGCGCCTGGGGGTCACCCCCGGCCTTGCCGCGGTGCTGGTGGGTGAGAACCCCGCCTCGCAGATCTATGTCCGCAGCAAAGTGAAGACCTGTGAAGCCCTGGGCCTCTACAGTGAGAAGATCGAGCGGTCGAACCTCGCGACCACCGAAGAACTTCTGGAACTGGTGAACGGTCTGAACCACAATGAAGCGATCGACGGAATCCTGGTGCAGCTCCCCCTGCCCGTGCAAGTGGACACCAAGCGCGTACTCATGGCTGTGGATCCAGCCAAGGATGTGGACGGTTTCCATCCGGTTAATGTCGGCAACCTGGTGGCGGGACGCGAGGGTTTTGTGCCCTGCACCCCGGCGGGAATCATGGAAATCCTCAAGCGCTCGCGGATTCCCCTGAAAGGGGCGCGGGCCGTGGTGATGGGCCGCAGCGACATCGTGGGGAAGCCGGTGGCCATGCTCCTGCTGCGCGAACATTGCACGGTCACCATTTGCCACTCCCGCACCGTCAACCTTCCCGCGGTGGCGCGCGAGGCCGATATTCTGGTGGCGGCCATGGGGAAACCGGCGCTGGTCACCGCCGACTTTATCAAACCCGGGGCGACGGTCATCGACGTGGGCATCAACCGCCTGACTACGGAGGAGGAAGTGCGCAGGATCTTCCACGATCCCGGTCCACCTCTCGCCACCCTGCAAAAGCGCGGGTCGGTGCTGGTGGGGGACGTGCAGCCGGAAGACGCGCGCGCCATCGCCGGCGCCTTCACGCCCGTGCCCGGCGGCGTTGGACCCTTGACCATCGTGATGTTGATGTCCAACACCATCAAAGCCGCGCGGATGAGAAGAGCAAGGGCTAGTGGATAGTGGAAAGTGGTTAGTGGAAAATGAATAGCGGTCGGTGGTAAGAGGCCACGCCCCGCCCAATAGCGCTAACCACTCCCCACTATCCGCCATCCACTCGCCGCTTCGAGCAATTCGAGGGAATATCTTGCCTGAACACGACTTCGGACCTCGGACTTCGGACTTCGGACTCGCCTTTGGTCTTACCGGGGGCGTCGCCTGCGGAAAAAGCACCGTGGCGCGATACTTCCAGGGGCTGGGGGCGTGCATCATTGATGCCGACCGTGTGGGGCACGAGGTGATTGAGCCCGGCCGCCCCGCCTATCAGGAAATCCTTGCGCACTTCGGGCGGGAGATCCTCGACGCCAGCGGCCGCATCGACCGGAAGATACTCGGCCCCCTGGTCTTTCGCGACGCGGAAGAACTCCGCGCCTTGAACGCCATTGTCCACCCGCGTATCCTCGCGCGCCAGCAGGAGCTTGCCACCGAGCAATTTCAGCGGAATCCCCACGCCGTGGTGATTGTCGATGCGGCGCTTATTTTCGAGTCGGGCATCGGCGGCACGATGCGCAAGGTGATGGTGGCGTGGTGCCGTCCCGAACAACAGTTGGAACGCCTGATGGCCAAGGCGGGCATTCCCCGCGAAGAAGCGGAACGCCGCATCCAGGCACAGATGCCCGTGGAAGAAAAACGCCGCCGCGCGGACTTTGTGATTGATTGCTCGGGAACCCTGGAAGAAACGCGCCGCCAGGCTGAACAAATCTTTCCGGAATTGCAAACCCTGGCCGCGCAGGGTTGATCCGGCTGCCCGTTCGTAGGGGCAGGGCTTGTGCCCATAAGTGCTAAAACAATAATTGAACGGCGGGGCGGGGAAATACTCCTCAGGCTGTGATGCGTCGTGGGCCTCAAGAGAAAAATTCAACACAGAGGCACAGAGGCTCACTGAGAACGGCCACAGAGAAGCACCTCAGGTTGACAGAGCACGGAACAACCATCGCGGAGTGGGAAACGCGATGGGCTTTTCTCTGTGAGCCTCTGTGCCTCTGTGGTGAAGTCTTTTTTCCTTATCCGCTCCCGGAGGTTTCAATCTTGCTTCTCGATCCACGCCTTGCCGCGTTCCATAAGCTGATCCATGGTTGACTGGACAACTTGCAGGTACTTGGCCTGTTGCTTTTCATCGGCGTGTCTGGGCACTTCAATGGGGGGGGCGATAAAGATGGCCGTGCGCGTAAAAGGCTTGGGAAACTCCGTCTGATCCCAGCTTTTCCGGAATACCCAGGAACGGCGGGGAACGATGTGGAAGCACAAAATGCAGGAGCCGCTCAGCCGGGCAAGCTGCACAACGCCGGGCTTGGCGACGAAGCGGGGGCCGCGCGGTCCGTCGGGAGTGACGGCCGCCTCCTTGCCCTGGCGCAGCGTGCGCACCATTTCCACCAGGACGCGCGAGGCTCCCCGGCTGCTGGAGCCGCGCGCCGTCTCGTAACCGTGCGCGTGAATGACCCGGGAAATGAACTCGCCGTCAAAATTCTGGCTGACCATCACCACCATGCCCCGCTGGCGCCAGTACCAGACGGCGGGAAAAATTTCGCGATGCCAGAAGGTGACGATAAAGCTTTTCCCGCGCCGCACCGCATCTTCGTAGTTCTGCTTTCCATAAACTTCCCAGTGCAGGCTGCGGCCAATCAAGAGCACCGCGAGATAACCCAGCCAGGTGGCGAGAACAAGCTGCACCCGCTGCCCGAAGGTAAAGGCGCGCGGGCTTGCCTTTAAGCGGAGTTGCGAATCCTCCGCCGCCGGTTCGCCGGCCTCCATCAGCCCCCGGGTTTTACCGTTTTCATCGGTCATAGAAAGGGAGTGGCCACCCTCGCACGCCCCATTATAACAGCCCTCCCCCGGGCCAGTCGTGCCGGGGGGCGGCAGGTTGCGCCCGGCTCACTCGTTCCAGCACCATGCGCAATCCGAAATACGCAGCTCCCGAGACCCACAGGATGATCTGATAGAGACGGCCGTCAAGCTTCCAGGCAAAGATGAAACCGTTCCCGGCAATTGCCCATAGCCACGCTTCGCTCAGGAAGGCCGGGGACCATCTGGGTTGCAAGCCACCGGAGGGCAGGCACGGGCGAAGGGATGGCCAAAGGCGGGGAACGGCCCTCGCAAAGGCGCGATACGCTTCCCCCTGGACATGACCCAGCGCCGCTTCTTCGCGCCCAATCAAGCGCATCATGATGAGCGATTCTCCCACGATGATGACCACGGCCCCCATCCGGCTGGCCAGCATCGCCAGGCCCGCCGCGATGAGCAGACCCCCGAGATAAAGGGGATTGCGAAGGTGGCGGTAAGGCCCGTCGGCAACCAGCTTCTCCGTGTGCAATTCACCATCGTGCACGACATCCGTGCGCAGATAAGCACCCGCCCAGGTGCGAATCCACGCAGCGGCCGTCACCAGCGCCGCCGACAGGACGAACAGACCCTGCATCGCGTGCCGGGCAGCCAGAGAATCCAGATGCGGATCGCTCCTGTGAAAAAACCAGTGCGTCAGCGCTTCGACTGCATTCAGGTGGTCGAACCGGTACAGTCCGAAGCCCACGAAATAGAAGAGGAGGATGAACCAGAAGCGGTGGCGGAATTCAAACTCGGTGGCGCGCATGCGAAACTCCTGATGCGGCGATTATCGCGGAAACCGTATAATAAGGCCCCAAAATGCGAGTTTATCGCGGGACACAATATCACCGCCCCGTGTGTTTTCACAGAGTTATACAAAGTTGCATTCATAAAGATACTAATATAAACTCCTTCCGATTATTTTTACGCGGAGGGAGAAATGCGACCACCTCGACCTTTTCCAGAAGGAACGCTCGAGCGGTTACAACAGGGGTTGAAGGAAGCGCGCAACAAGGCCGAATTTCAGCGGGTGCAGTGTTTGTGGCTGCGAGCGGCGTTGGGGTTAAACGCCAATCAAGTTGCCCAAGCCCTGGGATGGCGACCGACCTCGGTGCGGCGTCTGCAGGCCCAATACTGGCGGCAAGGCGAAGCGCTCTGGCAGCGCCGGGGGCGCGGAGGGCGACGCCACCAGAACCTGCCTGTGGCGGAAGAGGCCCAACTGTTGGCAGGATTTCTGCAGCGCGCCGAACGCGGTGGGTTGTTGGAGGTGAGCCGGGTGCAACAGGCCTATGAACAGGCGGTGGGCCATGCCGTGCCGAAATCGACGGTTTACCGCATGCTGGCCCGGCACGGCTGGCGCAAGTTAGCTCCGCGGCCTCGCCATCCCCAGGCCGACCTCGCCCGCCAACAGACTTTTAAAAAAACTCCCCGCGACCGTTGAGGAGCATCGCCTCGCCGGGCGATCCCTGCGCTTGATGTTCCAGGATGAGGCGCGGTTTGGACGCATCAATGATCCCCGGCGCTGCTGGGCGCCGCGCGGCGTGCGTCCCCAGGTCTGCGCCCGCATCGTGCGCGAGTACACCTATGTTTTCGCCGCCGTCAGCCCGCATGACGGTACGCTCGATACCTTGGTCCTACCCGAGGTGAATGCCCTGACGATGTCCTTGTTCCTGGCCGAAGTCGCCCGGCGTCACCCCCAGGAATTCATCCTGATGGTGCTGGACGGTGCGGGGTGGCACCGCGCCAAGGATTTGCAGATCCCGGAGAATATGCGGTTGCTCCCCTTGCCGCCCTACAGTCCGCAGCTCAACCCGGTGGAGCATGTCTGGGAGGATATCCGGGAAAAGTGGTTCCCCAACCTTGTCTTCGACAGCCTGCGGGCGGTGGAGGATCGTTTGGTTGAAGCGCTGGCGAGTCTTGAAAATGACCCGCAACGAGTGGCCCGAGTCGCCGGATTCGATTGGATCATTAGTATTCCGATGAAGGCTAATTAGTATTAATGGGTCCATCCATCATTTTATCCGCCTTTTTTCTCGTATGCCCCAGGCGGGACTGCATCAGGCTAACTTCCTTTTTTGCAAACACTTGACTCTTTGCTTCAGCCCTCAACATTTGAACCCTCAAGACCCGGGGGACCACGGCTCTTACCAACTGTTGAGGGATGCGTCACAAATTCGGCCCTAGCTGAAGACAATTTGACGCAGTGTTAATATTATAATTTCCTAATATCATATATATTTTGATATCTGTCATTGTATTTTCAGGTTATACGTAGTACCAATGGGGCGAGCCGGGAAATCTCTGGTCCCGGCCAAGAGGTAAGGAATTGTCAAGTTCGCTCAGGGGACGAATAAGCCGTCCGACGTCTCGCTCTGCATTTGAACATGGTCCTGGTTCCCAACCGATTGAAGCAAAACTCAGGGTGGAGGGAAGCCGGACAAGGTGAGTCCTGCAGAGGAAGGTGTGCGCTCTGGGTGTTTGAACCATGAGGTGTCAAAGACTCTCGGGAGGAAATAGATCCATGAAAAAGCTCGTAATGTTGTCGTTGCTCTTGGCGCTTGCGGGGGTTTGGGGTGGTAGCACCGCGCAGGCAACTGTAACCCTCACGTTGGCCCCGTCGGCTTCCGCGGTGGCTTTGGGGGGCACCCTGACCCTGACGGCGACCGTAACCGGCACAACCACCCTGGGCCTGAATTGGTATGTCAATGGAGTTCAGAATGGCAGCGCGACGCAAGGCACGCTGACCGCCTGCACCACTACGGCGCCCCTGACATGCAAGTACACGGCGCCCTCGGTAGACGTCCCGAACCCCAATCCGGTGACTTTTAAGATCGTGAGCCAGGCAGACGGTGTCACCTCGAAGACAACCACGGCCACGGTGACCGACTCCATTGCGGTCACCCTCAGCCCCACAAGTGAGAGCCTGGCGCTCAGCGGCACGCAGGTCTTCACCGCCACGACTACCGGCACCAACGGCAACGCCGCCCTGAACTGGTATGTCAATGGCGTTCTGAATGGCAGCGCCGCGCAAGGCACCCTGACCGCCTGCACCACCACGGCGCCCCTGACCTGCAAATACACGGTGCCGCCCGTTGATGTCCCCAGCCCCAATCCGGCGCTGATCAAGGTGTCAAGCGCCGCGGACCCCGGCAAATACAAGACCTCCAAGGTAACGGTGACCGACCCCATCGCCGTGACCCTCAGCCCCACCAGTGAGAGTCTGGCGCTCAGTGGCACGCAGGTCTTCACCGCCACGATTACCGGCACTAACGGCAACGCCGCCCTGAACTGGTACGTCAACGGCGTTCTGAATGGCAGCGCCGCGCAAGGCACCCTGACCGCCTGCACCACCACGGCGCCCCTGACCTGCAAATACACCGCGCCACCCATCGATGTCCCCAGCCCCAATCCCGCCGTCGTTAAGGTGGCAAGCAGTGCGGACCCCGGGAAGTACAAGACGGCCAACGTGATCGTGACCGACCCCATCGCCGTCACCCTCAGCCCCACAAGTGAGAGCCTGGCGCTCAGCGGCACGCAGGGCTTCACCGCCACGATTACCGGAACCAACGGCAATGCCGCCCTGAACTGGTATGTCAACGGCGTTCTGAATGGCAGCGCCGCGCAAGGCACCCTGACCGCCTGCACCACGGTGGCGCCCCTGACCTGCAAATACACCGCGCCACCCATCGATGTCCCCAGCCCCAATCCGGCAGTGATCAAGGTGGCGAGCAATGCGGACCCGGGGAAGTACAAGACAGCCAAGGTGACCGTGACCGACCCCATCGCCGTGACCCTCAGCCCAACAAGTGAGAGTCTGGCGCTCAGCGGCACGCAAGTCTTCACCGCCACGATTACCGGCACCAACGGCAACGCCGCGCTGAACTGGTATGTCAACGGCGTTCTGAATGGCAGCGCGGCGCAAGGTACCCTGACTGCCTGCACCACCACGGCGCCCCTGACCTGTACTTACACGGCGCCGCCCATTGATGTCCCCAGCCCCAATCCGGCCGTCGTTAAGGTGGCGAGCAATGCGGACCCCGGCAAGAACAAGATGGCCAACGTAACAGTGACCGACCCTATCGCCGTCACTCTCAGTCCTGCAAGTGAGAGTGTGGAGCTCAGTGGCAAGCAGGTATTCACCGCCACCATCAGCGGAACCACCAACACGGCGCTCGACTGGTCCGTGAATGGAGTGAAAAATGGCAACTCGACGCAGGGCACGCTGACCGCCTGCACGACCTCGGCGCCCTGGGAGTGCACTTACACGGCGCCGCCCATCGATGTCCCCAATCCCAACCCGGCGGCGATTGAGGTGGCGAGCGCGGCAGACTCCTCGAAGAACAAGGCCGCGGTCCTGACGGTGACCGACAGCATTGCGGTGACCCTCAGTCCTGCGAGTAAAACCCTGGCGCCTGGTGGCACCGAGATGTTCACCGCCACGATCAGTGGAACCACCAACACGGGGCTGACTTGGTACGTGAATGGAATGAAAAATGGCAACTCGACGCAGGGCACGCTGACCGCCTGCACGACCTCGGCGCCCTGGGAGTGCACTTATACGGCGCCGTCCTCCGAAATGCCCAGCCCCAACCCGGCGGTGATTATGGTGGCGAGCGCGGCCGACCCCGGGAAGTACAAGACCGCCGATGTGACGGTGAGTACTCCCGCCTTGGCGTGCACGGATAAAGGAAGCGAGTCGCTCCTCATTGGGCAATACGCCTTCAGCCTGAGCGGCTATAACTCCACCGGCTACCTCGGGGTGGTTGGCTCCTTTACGGCCGATGGCACCGGCAAAATCACCGCGGGTGAAGTCGATAGCATCGGCGCCCTGGGTCTCCAATCTAAAGTCAGCATCGATACCAGTCAGAGCTCCTACTCGGTGGGCTCCAGCCACCTTGGCTGCGCTACCATCGTCACGAGCTTTGGCACGTTCAACACCCGGCTCGCCGTCGGGGGTATAATCTCCATCGCGGGTACAAGCTCGAATATTGCGACAGCGGGCCGCATGGTCGAGTGGGATGCTCCCACCTCCGGTACCTATTTCGCCGGAACGGGGCAGATCCTGCAACAAACCGCTCCCTCCGCCGCGCTCAGCGGCAAATATGTTTTCGCAACCAGCGGCACGGATGGTAGCGGAGTCCGGCAAGCCATGGCCGGGGTGATGACCGCCAGTGGCGGTTCGTTCTCCAGCGGAGAAATGGACTGGAACGATGGCGGCACGAGCAGTAATGGTACAGGCTTGGCTGCCACTTACACCAGCAGCGATTCCTATGGCCGGTTTACCTACACCTACACAGAGCCGGCCGGATTATCGGGCATTGGCACCGTTGGCTACAAAGTGTCCGGTGCGCAGATGCTCCTCGTCGCTGGTGCGAATGCCTCACCTTCAGTCGGCCAAATGCAACTACAGACCCCGCCGACCGGCGGCTTCGGCGCTGGCTCGGTTGACGGTAACATGGTGGTTTACTGGACAGGTCTGAATGGCGGCGGAACCGGCGGGTCAGCACAGATTGGGTTGGTGAGTGGAACTGGCAACGGCTCCATGAACGTCACAACCTATGAGGACGATGCCGGAAAATGGAAAACTCCCAATCCTGGCACCTCTACCTGCGGTTACTCGATCGACTCCTCTGGCCGCATGACCTTCACGAGCGGGAGCTGCGAAGGGGCTCTCTACCTGACCGCCGCCAACACAGCCTTCCTGCTCACTCCGGGTTCAACGGTGGGATTTGGACAGGTCGTGCCCCAGGTGGTCCCGAGCGGGGGCTTCACCTCCTCCTCATTTTCCGGGACCTATTACTTTGGCGACACCGAGGTTGTCAGTTATGGTTTGGCGAGCGCCGAACAGATAGGTGTAACAATATTAACAATCACCAGCGGTAGCCCCACGCTTATCCAGGACTTCACTTCCACGACTGGCGGACAGCAGGCCGATGAGACCCAATCGGGCGGGACACTGTCGGTAAACTCCAATGGGACCTTCGAAGCTGGCGATAAGGGATACATCAATGCCATCATGATTTCCACTACCGAGTTCGTGAGTATCGACAACTCAGGCGAGACCTACCCCACCCTATTGGTGGGCCAGAAGTAGCAATTGAAATCGCGCGAGGGGCCTTGTCCGTCACCGACGGATCGGGCCCTTCCGCAAACCCCTTCCGGTTGATTCCTTCCTCCAGACACATCATAATAGCCGCTCACCGCCCGCTTCCAGGGCTCGCGGGCTTTGGCGTTTCATAACTGGTGAATTCCCGGAGGAACCATGCCTCGTATTGTCCGCTGTTCCTTGATTCAGGCTTCCAACGCCGCGCCTCCCGAAGCCTCGCTTGCTGACACCAAACAAATCATGATCGAAAAGCACCTGGGCTTCATTCGTCAGGCGGCGGAGGCCGGGGCGCAGATCGTCTGCTTGCAGGAAATTTTCTACGGCCCCTATTTTTGCGCGGAACAAACCACCAAGTGGTATGACTTCACGGAGCCGGTGCCCGGCGGCCCCACCGTTCGCCTGATGCAGGAGGAAGCCCGCCGCCTCCACCTTGCCATGATCGTTCCCGTCTACGAATGCGAGCAGGAATGGGTTTACTACAACACGGCGGCGGTGATCGCGAGCGACGGAACGTATCTGGGCAAATACCGCAAGACGCATATTCCCCACGTGGCGCCGGGTTTCTGGGAGAAGTTCTATTTCCGCCCCGGAAATCTCGGGTTCCCGGTGTTTGACCTGGGTTTCGCCAGGATCGGCGTCTACATCTGTTACGACCGCCATTTCCCCGAAGGGGCGCGGGCGTTGGGATTGAACGGGGCGGAAATCATTTTCAATCCCTCCGCCACCGTGGCGGGCTTGAGCGAGTACTTGTGGAAGCTGGAGCAGCCCGCGCACGCCGTCGCCAATGGCTATTTTGTGGGCGCCATCAACCGCGTGGGCGTCGAGGCTCCGTGGAACATCGGCGAGTTCTACGGGTCAAGCTATTTCTGTGACCCGCGCGGACGCATCTTTGCGCAAGCCTCCCGCGACCGCGATGAGGTGCTGACCGCCGACCTCGACCTCGACATGATTGGCGAAGTGCGCAAGACCTGGCAGTTCTACCGCGACCGGCGGCCGGATATGTATGAACCGCTGGTGAAGGCTTGAATAGCCGGGGCTCGGGGTTCGGGACTCGGGACACGGGTTATGGGACACGGGAATTGGACTTGTTGGGGGGCGGGATAAATGGTGAATGGTGAATGGTAAATGGTGAAGGGGACGAACTCAGCTTGATTTGAAAAAGGGACTGTGTGGCCGATTTTTTACTATTCACCATTCACTATTCACTATTAAGTCGTGCCCATTAGGATTGAACCATTATGGCGAAAGACCAATTCACGCCGGGCAGCGTAAACCCCGAGTCCCGCACCCCGAGTCCCGAGTCCCGAGTCCCGAGTCCCGATCCCCGCTTTCTGGAAATTCATCCCGCGCTCGATGCGCACGCCGCGGCCATTGAAGCGAATCGCTGCCTTTTCTGCTTTGACGCTCCGTGCACGGCTGCCTGCCCCACCCATATCGATGTGCCGCGCTTCATCAAGAAAATTTCCACCGGGAACGTGACGGGCTCGGCGCTGACGATTTTGAGTTCCAACGTGCTGGGTCTGAGCTGTGCGCGCGTGTGCCCGGTGGATGTTTTGTGCGAGGGCGCGTGCGTGATGGTCCGCGAAAATTATAAGCCCATTGAAATCGGCCGCCTTCAGCGCTTCGCCATGGACCGGTTTTATGAAAAGCCTGATGAGGCATGGCGCGCCCCCACCCCCATCACCCACGCGGAGAAGGTGGGCTGCGTGGGCGGCGGCCCGGCGTCGCTCGCCTGCGCGGCGGAATTGCGCCGCCGGGGTTATGCGGTTACGGTCATTGATAACCGTCCGCTTCCCGGCGGGCTCAACACCTATGGCGTGGCCGAATACAAACTCCGCCCGCAGGACAGCCTGCGCGAAGTGGAGATGATCCGCGCACTGGGCGTGGAGTTTCGCCAGGCGCTGGTGGGCGAGGCGGTGGGGCTGGATGAAGTCGAGAAGGAGTTCGCGTTGATCTTTCTGGGCATGGGCCTGGGGACCATGGAGCGCCTGGGCATTCCCGGCGAATCGCTGCACGGGGTGATTGACGCACTGCGCTTCATCGAGCGCTACAAGACCTCCCCGGATTTTCGCGTGAGCGGGCGCGTGGTGGTGATCGGGGGCGGCAACACGGCCATCGACGCCGCTAACGCCGCGCGGTGCCTGGGAGCGGAGGAGGTCCACGTGTTCTACCGCCGCTCGGAACGCGAGATGCCCGCCTTCAAGTCCGAGTACGACCGCTCCAAGGTGGAAGGCGTGCGCTTCCACTGGCAGGCGCTGCCCGTCGAGATCATGGGCTTTGAAGGGCGCGCCGCGGCGGTGCAATTCGTGAAGACGCGTTCGGGCGCTGCTGACCACAGCGGGCGCTCCCCTGTTGTGCCCGTGCCCGGTTCGCACTTCGAGTTTGCCTGCGATTTGGTGATTCCCGCCATCGGCCAGGCGCGCCTTGCCACCTTGCTGGAAAACACCCGCGGCATTGCCCTGAAGAATGGCCTGGTGTTAGTGGACCGCCCCACCGGCCGCACCGCCAACCCGCGCTACTTCGCCGGGGGCGATTGCATCAACGGCGGGCGGGAGGTGGTTGACGCGGTGGCAGACGGCAAGCGCGCCGCAATTGCCATGGCGGCACAGATGGAGGCGCAGCATGGCTGATCTCACCACCAACTTCGCCGGCATCAGGTGCCCGAATCCATTCTGGCTGGCGTCCGGCCCTCCCACCAACTGCGGCGACCAGGTGATGCGCGCCTTCGACGCGGGCTGGGGCGGCGCCGTGTGGAAGACCATCGGCGAGCCCATCGTCAACACCACCTCGCGTTACTCCTCGGTGGATTGGAATGGCCAGCGCATGATGGGGTTCAACAACATCGAACTCATCTCCGACCGGCCGGTGGAGGTGAACCTGCGCGAGATCGCGGAGGTGAAAAAGCGCTACCCGAGACACGCGGTTATCGCCTCGTTGATGGTGGAATCCAAGCGCGAGACCTGGCACGACATTGTGAAGCGCGCCGAGGACGCGGGGGCCGACGGCCTGGAACTCAATTTCGGCTGCCCGCACGGCATGAGCGAGCGCGGCATGGGCTCGGCGGTGGGCCAGGTGCCCGATTATTCCTGCATGATCACCGAGTGGGTGAAGGAAACGGCGCGCACCCCGGTGCTGGTGAAGCTCACCCCCAACATCACTGACATCCGCATGGTGGCGCGGGCTGCGAGGCGCGGCGGCGCCGACGCGCTCTCCGCCATCAACACCATCAACTCGATTACCGGCATCGATCTGGATACGCTCACCCCGCGCCCGGACGTGGGCGGCCATTCCACCCACGGCGGCTACTGCGGGCCGGCGGTCAAACCCATCGCCCTCCACATGGTGCAGCAGATTGCCTCCGACCCTGAGGTGGGAATTCCCATCTCCGGCATCGGCGGCATCGCGGGGTGGCGGGAAGCGGCGGAGTTCTTCCTGCTCGGTTGCGGCACCGTGCAGGTGTGTACCGCCGCCATGCACTACGGCTATCGCATCGTCGAGGATATGATCGACGGCCTTTCCCACTGGATGGACGAGAAGGGCCTTACCACGCTCGAGAGTTTCCGCGGCCTTTCATTGCCCCGCGCGACGGAGTGGAAACACCTGGATTTAAACTACCGCATCGTGGCGCGCATCCATCCGGAAAAATGCATTGGCTGCGACCTGTGCTACATCGCCTGCTGGGACGGCGCGCATCAATGCATCCACCGCGAGGGATACGCGAAACCGGAAGCTGCGGAGGCGGCCACCCGCGCCCGTATCGCCGTAACGCCCATCGCCAAACTCGATGCGCACACTGCTCCGGAAGGCAAAACGCCGCTGGAGAGGATCCCGCGCGTCGATGAAGACGAATGCGTGGGCTGCAACCTGTGCTGGCTGGTCTGCCCGGTTCCGGGCTGCATCACCATGGAGAAGGTTGAAACGGGGAAGCCGTTTGAATCGTGGGAGCAGCACAGCGCACGGCCATAATGCTCTGCGCCTTCGCGCCTTTGCGTGAAAATGTTTTACCTTTCCGTTTCAATCACGAGGAAACATTCTCTCGCAAAGGCGCAAAGCCGCAAAGACGAGACAGAGAAGGATAGACTCTCATGAGCATAGTGATTCGCAACGGAACGATCGTTACCGCACAGGAAACGCGCAAAGCCGATCTGCTGATTGAAGGCGATCGCATCAGTGCTGTTGGCCCGGGGCTTGTCGCGCCCACGGACTCCCGGGTGATTGACGCCACGGGCATGTACGTCATTCCGGGCGGCATCGATGCCCACACCCATCTCGATATGCCCTTCGGCGGCACCATGTCGAGCGACGATTTTGAGACGGGCACGCGCGCCGCGGCGTTTGGCGGCACCACCTCCATCGTCGATTTTGCCATCCAGTCGCGCGGCATGCGCATGCGCGAGGCGCTGGACATCTGGATGAAAAAGGCCGAGGGCCGGGCCACCATCGACTACGGCCTGCACATGATCGTCACCGACCTGGCGGGCGCGGGCCTGGAAGACATGGACGACATGGTGCGCGAAGGCGTATCCAGCTTCAAGCTGTTTATGGCCTACCCGAACGTGCTGATGGTGGATGACGGCACCATTTTCAAGGCCATGGCGCAGACCGCCAAGAACGGCGCGCTGATCTGCATGCACGCCGAAAACGGCAGCGTGATTGACGTGATTGTGGCGCGCGCCGTGGCCGAGGGGAAGCGGGCGCCCGTCTACCACGCGCTCACCCGGCCGGTGAAGGCGGAGGCCGAGGCGGTGCACCGCTCCATCGCGCTGGCGGAAATCGCCGGCGTGCCGGTTTACATCGTGCACCTCACTTCCGAGGATGCATTGAACGAAGTGCGCGAGGCGCGCGACCGCGGCGTTCCGGCGTTTGCGGAAACCTGTCCGCAATATCTGCTACTTTCCATCGATGACCTGGCGCGTCCGGGTTTCGAAGGCGCCAAATACGTCTTCACCCCGCCGCTGCGGCCCAAGGAGCATCAACCCAAGCTTTGGGACGGGCTCAAGCACGACCACTTGCAGGTGGTTTCCACCGACCACTGCCCATTCTGCTTCGAGGACCAGAAAATCCTGGGCAAAGATGATTTCACCAAGATTCCCAACGGCGGCCCGGGCATTGAAAACCGCCTGCAACTGATTTATCACCACGGGGTGAATGCGGGAAAGCTCTCGCTGAACCGCTTTGTGGAAATCACCTCCACCACGCCAGCGCGCATTTTCGGGATGTACCCGCGCAAGGGTGAAATCGCCGCGGGCAGCGACGCCGACATCGTAATCTGGGACCCCGAGGCCGTGCACACCCTGAGCGCTCGGACGCATCACATGCGCGTGGACTATTCCATGTTTGAGGGCTTCGAAATCAAAGGCAATGCCCGCACCGTGATTTCGCGGGGTGAAGTGATCGTGGATAAAGGCCAGTTCTTCGGCAAGCTGGGCCGCGGTCAGTATTTAAAACGGGCGGCGCGCGGAGGGGCGTGGAAGTGATGAATTTTCGATTTTCGATTGTTGATTTTCGATTGAATTTCAACATGCCAATTAATTGCGGCCTGGTCCGCTTCTTATCTCTGTACCGCTGTGGCGCATCCTCTTGGGGGGCGTAGGCATAAGTCGGAAATTGGGATGGAGCTACAATCGAAAATCGGCAATCGAAAATCGAAAATGATAAACGACCCGACACTCTACAATAAAGACCTTGCCCCAATTCCGCTGGAGCGCCGCAGTTGGGGACTCTACAACTACGCCTCTCTGTGGGTGGCGATGTCGGTGTGCATTCCCACTTACATGCTGGCCTCGGGCTTGATTGCCGGCGGCATGAGTTGGTGGCAGGCCATCGGCACCATTCTGCTGGGCAACCTCATCGTGCTCGTTCCCATGCTGCTCAACGCGCACGCCGGGGCGAAGTATGGAATTCCCTTTCCGGTGTTCGTGCGCGCTTCCTTCGGGGTGCGTGGCGCCAATATTCCCGCGGTTTTGCGCGCGCTCGTAGCGTGCGGCTGGTTCGGCATTCAGACCTGGATCGGCGGGCAAGCGATCTATTCCATGCTGAGGATTTTCTGGCCAGGCGCTGCGCATCTGCCGGGCGGCGTGTGGCTGTGCTTCTTCGCTTTCTGGGCGCTGAACATGGCGGTGATCTGGCGCGGCATCGATACCATCAAGTTCCTGGAAGGCATTGGCGCGCCCTTCATGTTGGGAATCGGGCTGCTGCTGCTGTGGTGGATCACGCGGCAGGCAGGCGGGCTTGGACCGGTGCTCAGCGCCCCAAGCAAATTTCAATCGGGCGGGGAATTCTTCCGCTTCTTCATCCCCTCGCTCACCGGCATGGTGGGGTTCTGGGCCACGGTGGCGCTGAACATTCCCGATTTCACCCGCTACGCCAAATCGCAGAAGGCGCAGATGCTCGGCCAGGCCCTGGGCTTGCCCACAGCGATGACCCTCTACTCGTTTATCGGCGTGGCGGTGACCTCGGCATCGGTGGTGCTGTTCGGAGAAGCCATCTGGGATCCCGTGCAACTGCTGGGGCGGTTCCATCACCCGGCGGTGGCGCTCATCGCCCTGGTGGCGCTGGTGCTGGCGACGCTTAACACCAATGTGGCGGCCAACGTGGTTTCGCCCTCGAACGATTTTTCCAACCTTAACCCGCGCCTGATTTCGTTCCGCACCGGCGGGCTGATCACCGGCGTGGTGGGCGTGTGCATGATGCCGTGGAAGCTGCTGGGCGACTTCAGCGCTTACATTTTCGGCTGGCTGGTGGGCTATTCCGGACTGCTGGGGCCGATCGCGGGCGTCATGATTGCGGACTATTTTCTTCTGCGTCGGGCGCGCCTTAAGCTGGACGACCTTTACATCCGCAAAGGCGCGTACGAATACGATGGCGGAGTGAACTGGCGCGCCGTCATCGCCCTGGGAGTGGGAATCGCCGTGGCGCTGCTGGGCCTGGTGGTAGCGCCGCTGCGCTTTCTTTACGATTACGCATGGTTTGTGGGGTTCGCGGTGGCCGGAGGTCTCTACCTCATTTTAATGCAACGCGCGCCCGAGCCCGTCGAGATAATGGAACCGGAGGGAGAGGGATAAGGACAAAAGAATCACCACAGAGGCACAGAGGTCACGGAGAGATGAAGTGGCTTTCTCTGTGTTCTCTGTGCCTCTGTGGTGATTTCCTTGGGGGGAGGGAGAAGTATGATCAGCACTGAATCTGCCTTGGGCTTGGTCGGATTTTATATCAATGGGGTGTGGGAGAAACCGCACGGCCGCGGCACCCTGCCGGTCACCAATCCCGCCACCGGGAACGTGGTGGCGGAGGCGCCGTACGCGAGTGAGGCGGACGTGGACCGCGCCGTCCGCAGCGCGCACGAAGCTTTTTTGAAATGGCGCGAAGTGCCGGTGGTGGATCGCGTGCAGGTTCTCTACCGTTTCAAAACGCTGCTGGAGGAGCACGCCGCGGAAGTGGCGGCCACCCTCACCCGCGAAAACGGCAAGACCGCCGAGGACTCGAAGATGGAGGTTCGCCGCGGCATCCAGATGGTGGAAGTGGCCTGTGGCATGCCCAGCCTGATGATGGGCGATTCGCTGAATGATGTGGCGCGGGAGATCGATTGCAAGACGATTCGGCAGCCGGTGGGCGTGTGCGTGGGAATTACCCCTTTCAATTTCCCCGCCATGGTGCCGCTGTGGATGTACCCGTTCGCCATCGCCTGCGGGAACACCTTTGTGCTGAAGCCGTCCGAAAAGGTTCCCCTCACGCCGACGCGGGTCATTGAACTGCTGGCGGAGGCCGGCCTGCCCCCCGGTGTCCTGAACCTGATTCATGGCGGCAGGGAAACGGTGGACGCGCTGTTGCACCATCCGCTGGTGCGCGCCGTGTCGTTTGTGGGATCAACCCCGGTGGCCAGGCACATTTACTCCACCTCGGCGGGCGAGGGGAAGCGGGTGCAAGCGCTGGGCGGGGCGAAAAATCACCTGGTGGTGATGCCTGACGCCGATATGCCCAAGACCGTGGAGGCCATCATCGGCTCGGCCTTTGGCGCTGCGGGGGAGCGATGCCTGGCGGGAAGCGTGCTGGTGACGGTGGGCGAGGCCGCCGGTCCGCTGCTCGATTTGCTGGCCAAACGCACCGAGGCGCTGGCCGTGGGCGACGGCTCACAGGCGGGAATTGAGATGGGACCGCTGGTGACTTCCGAGCATTGCAAGCGGGTGGCGGGCTATATCGAAAAGGGCGTCGCGGAAGGGGCCACGCCCTTGTGCGACGGGCGCCGCCAAAAATCCGAAGGCGACGGATTTTTCCTGGGGCCTACCATTTTCGACAACGTCACGCCCGACATGACCATCGCCAAAGAAGAGATCTTCGGGCCCGTGCTCTCGGTGATCCGGGTCAAGACACTCGACGAGGCCATCAAGCTGGTGAATCATTCGCCCTTCGGCAACGCCACGTCAATTTTCACCAGCAGCGGCAAATCCGCGCGCGAGTACTCCTCGCGCATTGAAGTGGGGATGGTTGGAATCAACGTGGGCATTGCCGCCCCCATGGCCTTCTTCCCCTTCGCCGGATGGAAGAATTCCTTCTTCGGGGACCTGCACGCACACGGCAAAGACGCCGTAGCGTTTTACACCGAGCAGAAGGTCATCATGAGCCGGTGGTTTTGATCAGATCAAGAATGGATTTACGGCGCGGACCGTACCGTAATGGCGATGGTGCTGGAAGTCTTCCGAAAGCAACTCGGAAAGGCCGTAGCATTCAGCATAAGCCCAGAGGTGAGCATCGTACCAGGAAAGCTGATACGCGACGGCCCCGCGAAGGGCTGTGCGCACCAGGGCATCGTGGGGATACAAGACCATGAACTGGGTGAGCAGTTCCTCCGCTTCGCGGTACGCCGCAGGCAGGGACATCAAGGGGGCCTTGCCGGCTCGCGACCGGGTTGCAGCGGCCACGAATTCGATAATCGCTTGGTGGGGAAGTCGAATCGAGCCTTCCTTCAAGCCCTGTCTCAACAGTTGTGTTGCGATTGCCTGCTTCCTTGGCGACGAGGGATCGAAGCGATAGACAAGGATGTTAGTGTCAACGAGAGCGGCCACGGTTGTAAAGATCCTCGCGCCTCCACCCGCGCTCGATTTCGTGGGGTTGGGGTGGGCGCTCGACTGGAACCTCAATTTCCTCACCCCCGGCCTCGCGGCGCCGCTGGCGCGTTGTGGCTTTGTCGAACAACGCCAACCGCTCTTCTACACTGCGGAGAGGAATCCTGCTCCGCCGGAACTTGGCCGGTATGACCCGGATGACATCCCCGGCAGGAACCCAGTCGAGTTGGTCGCCTGGCTTGATGCCATACTCGTCCGCAATGACTTTGGGGACGGTCAGTTGCAGCTTGGAAGTCACTTTGGCCATGTCCTTACTATAACAAGGAAGCAATCATTGTCAAATGAATCTGGCTCATGATGCCAAAAGGGGACACAGGCAAGCAGTCTAAGGCTCCCGCAATCCGCGAGGTTGAAAACCAAAATGAACCTGCCTTCGGCGCGGTTCATTTCCAAACACAACTGGTCCAACTCAGACCCGCACCAAGGTGGAACTCGCACGGCGGTGTTTGGTGCAAGCAAAGAAATACCCGGCGGGACATTGCCCGCCGGGTAACACGAAAAGGAGCAAAAGAGCTATTGGCTGAACGCTACCCCGCTGATGGTGGCGGCGACAGGGACGGAGGTTGCCACCGGTGTGGGCGAGAGGTCGCCGTATTCGTCGATGGTGAAGACGGCGACATAGCCTTCGCTGTCAGCCGTGTAGATGACAGCGAGCCACTTGCCATCGGGGGATACCGTGACGTCCGTGGGCGAACCCGGCAAGGGTATCGATTTGTAGAACACCCCGCCTTGGCTGTCGGTGAAGAAGATCGAAATCGCCTGCCCGGGGGAATTTCCTGTATACCATACGCTCCCGGGCCCTTTAGCCACCCAGCAGGGGGCGTTGCTGGGATACGACGGGGTTGGCCCCACGATCGGGTTAACGGTCTGGTTCTCGTCCATGATCGCAAAGCTGTCCGGACTGTGGGCGGGAGTGAATCCCAGAACATTTCCCCAAAACGCCTCGCCCAGCGGGGTATTATTCGCCATGCTGGGGAGGGTTATGGTGGCGCTCGCCCCGCTCAGCGCTCCACGGGGCGTGAGCGGCAGTCTCGCGACGGATCCCGCCGTTGTTCCCTTCAGTGTGACCGCCGCCCAGGTCCTGCCGACCGCGATCTGCGCCGCCGAGGGATCGGTGAGACTGACCGTGGTTCCATCCACGACGCCCGATGGCCACGCGTGACTCTCCGCGCAATTCGTGCCGACCACGAACAGGTGATCGTCGGTGAGCGCGACGGAATCAGGGCTAACGCAGTTCGTCGCCAGGGTGATGGTTTTCCCGATGGTGATGAAGTCGCCATCGCGGTCCAGTTGGGTGACGGAATTTGACCCGTAGTTTGCTACAGCTCCTAAACGGTCCCGGAACTGGACGATTCCCGCGTTGCCGCTCGCGCCTCCATTACCACCTGTCGCGAGCATGTCCGCCAGGCTGAGCGAAGGCGTCCCCCCTCGACTCAGTTTGAACACCACAACATAGTTTCCGTCTGGGTTATTCGTGCTCGTGAGCACGAGCACGTTACGTCCATCATCGCCTGCAACCGCCATGGCGGTGGCAAGAAGTACGGCCGCCAGCACGCCGGCGGCGCGGCACAGATTGAATTTCATGTTACTTGCCTCCTTTGTTGGATTCGTGTTTGTTCGCGAGACCAGGAAATCTGATCCTCGCTCATTACAAAGCAGCTTGGAAACATACTTTGGATCCGACGCATAATGGGTTGAACTTACTTCGTGATTCTTTCGCCCTTTGCATGCGGTTGGAGGGTCCCTTGATCCTCCAATTGCGCAGACTAGGAATTTTTAGCCCCCGTGAGATGTAATTCCAATCGAGTGAAAATCCGAACCTGCTGTCAGGTAAAACCCGACCCCATTCGCACTTCTCCCCACACTATGGAACTGTCTTTTCCTGCTCATCGACTATGTCGCGCCGGAAACGAAAATCCCCCCTCGGAAATTTGCCAGCATTCCTTCGAGGCGCGGAATGCATCACAACTTCACGGGCCTTTAACGGAACACTCAGGAAGGAAGTCTCGGAGGGGTTGGCGAAGGGGGGAAAGGCCGGTAAGATCGACTTATACTTTGGAGGACCGGGCAAAAATTGAAAACTCGCGGCTTTCTGATCCTGGTGGTTGGTCTTTGGCCGACGTTGCTCCTTGCGCAGCGTCCCATGTACATTGGCGCCCTGGGGGGATTGGCGACCCTTTCGGGGGATGGGAGTTCGAACGTCACAGCTACATCGGCGGCGACATCCCTCTATGATCCCCAGAACGGTGGGGCCGCCAGTCTCTTCTGGGGTTGGCACCTTTTCAAATACGTCAGCGTGCAGGGCAATTACATCTGGAACCGCAACGATCTGACGCTGACGGCGACGCTTTCAAATCCTCCCGCTTCCAGTTTCTATAAGCAGCCGATGGTGAGCACGGAAAACGCCTTCATTGGAGACGTTCTGCTGTATTTTCGACCGCGCGGCGACCGGATCAGACCCTATCTTTCCCAGGGGGGCGGGGTATTGCTCTTCAGCAGCCACCCGAATGGCGGCGCGATCTCGAGCGGCAGTCTCCTGGCGCTGCCCGGAAACTCCAGCTCCGTATTTCCCGGCTCACGCACGGCCGTCGGCTTGGACGTGCGCGTGGCCCATGCCTGGTTCTTCCGCTATACGTTTGGGGAGAACATCAGCCACAATCCCGTGAGCGCGCAGCTTTCGCCACCCGGGCAGCGCCTGCTCAAGAATTTCCAGAACCTCTTCGGGATGTACCGGACGTTCTGATCACGTTTTCTTGAATGCCACATAAGGGCAATGCCCCCAGTAGATGGGCGGCGGCTCGACGTTTTCGCCGAGCACTCGGGCGTGGCAAATGCTGCAACAATTGAAGCATTTGGCCGATGTCCCGAGCGGCATCTTCTCCCACAAGCTTTCAAAGACGCACAATCCGTGGCCGGCGCGGGCCGTCTCGGTAAGAATCAACAGAGGTCCGGATTGCTCCTGGCGCCGGATGAGGGCGGAGTAGGTTCTCGCCTTCAACCGCGAAGGGGCGCGATCGACGCCTGAGGCTGCTTCCGTCTCCTCCGCGAGGCGCAAAAAGACCTCGTCGTCTTGTAGGGGCTTATCGCTCATTCCACTTCCTTTTGAACTGTTCGCGAGCCCGGGCCAGAAGCCGCTCGATGGCTTTCTCGGTTCGCCCGGTCTCTTGAGCAATTTCGTTGAGACCTCGCTTTTCCCAATATCTCCAGCGCAGGACGATGGAGTAGGCCTCGGGAAGGCTGGAGAGAATCTCCTCGGTCCTCCGGGCCGCCTGCTGCTGTTCGATCGCCTCCTGAACGTTGCGAGGGTCGACCGGCTCCGGAAGAGGACCATCCTCCTCGCCCGGAACCTCCACCTCCCGCAGACGTTTCCGGTAATGGTCCTCCACCTTGTGCCGGGCAATCCCCAGCAGCCAGCTCCGCAGCGAAGATTCTCCCCGATACTTTCCCAGGTTCTCCCACGCAGCCAGGAACACCTCCTGGACCAGATCATCCGCGAACTCGGTGTGCGGGAAGAGCCGCCGCCGGACGTAGCCATAAACGTGGTCGGCATGACGGTCTACAAAATCGGCCGTCGCCTTGCGGTCCTTCCGCAGGACCTCAAGAACCAACTGTGCATCCGAGGGTTCGGAAGCCACCGGGGTGTGCGATTCGGTCTGCTGCGGTTTCGTCGGTGCGGCTTCCATCACTATAAGTGTCGCTGGAAACGCGAACTTCCCCCTGCCTGAGTAGAGGGTAGCACAGGCGGCGGAGGTGGCAGAGCAACTCGAAAGTCAAAGGGTGTGGGAGAAGGATGATTTGCCCCGACACTGCTCAAGAAGAATTGACATTACTTTTAGACGCAGGTAGAAATATAGGGCGTCTTTACCGCGGGGAGGGGGGCCAATCCCGGCAAAGGCGTATTGCGCTTTGATGTTCTGCAAGCATGGCTGTACTCGCCACCTTCGATCGCCCGTTTCAGCGGGGGTGATTCAGGTTTCGTTCACTTCGCACGTCAACCGGTCACAGCATTTCCTGATCGCGCCGACGGTGGGGCGGCTTGTGTTGCTGAAGGCACCCCGGCCGGGCCTTCGCCCGCCGAAGGCCTCATGTCCGATGGGGTGGCAACATCCATGCTTCGGCCCGCAGGCCGGGCGGCGCTCCCCGAACCGGGCGGGGTGCGAGGCAGCGTTTGGCAGAGTTTCATCATCTTTCCTTTGAGGCTTTCTGCCGGTAGCCGCGGGCCCGCGCTCCAAAGACGGGGATATACCCAAAGCCCTGAGGGATGTGTTACGGTAGTAGGGAAGGCATAAATCATAATGAAGAAGCTCGTCCTGGCGCTCTCCATCCTGATCTTGATGTGCGGTTGCAGTCACCCGCCGTCTCCCGTCATTATCGTGACGATTGCTCCCGCCGCTCCCCCCAGCATCGACCAGGGCCAGACTCTGCAATTCACGGCGAGCCTGGCTGACGACGCCACAAATAATTTCAACAGGACCGTAATGTGGAGCGCCACGGGGCCGGGGTGCTCGGGCGCGGCTTGCGGGACATTTACCAACGTTTCCACGGACTCGGCAACCTACGTCGCTCCACCCGCGGTGTCAACGACCTTGAGCGTTACGGTAACGGCCACTTCCGTTGTCCAACCGACCCAGTCCTCTTCGGCGACGTTTACCGTTTTCCCGCCGCCGACCATCGTGACCACCAGTCTGCCCACCGGCACGCCGACTTACATTTACCACACCGCTCTTGGGGCTACCGGTGGTGTAACACCCTACAATTGGAGTTTGGTCAGCGGCACCCTACCCACGGGCATGACCATGAACCCTGAGGGCGTCATTTTTGGAACACCCACCACCGGAAGCACTTCGACGATCACGGTCAAAGTCACGGATTCGTCGCCGGCTCCGGGCGGCCCGATGTCCGTGCAACAAACCTTTACGCTCACCATTTTGGGCGTGCTCAGCGTGCCCGCCGGCCCGCTGCCCACGGGCATGGTAGGCTTTGCGTACAGCGCCACGCTCCCTTCAACTGGGGGGTTGCCTCCCCTAGCCTGGAGCATCTACAGCGGCAATCTGCCCTCGGGCCTGGTCTTGCAAAAAACCGGGGTGATTTCAGGCACGCCTACCGTGGCAGGTACCTACGCGTTTCAGGTCGAGGTGGTCGACTCCAGCCCCATCCAGCAGATGTACACAAGTTCAAATTTCTCCATCACCATCAACCCCTCGGGACCCTTGACACTCCTGACCACCTCCCTGCTCAACGGTACAGTAGATGTTCCATACCAGGCGCAACTGGTGTCCGCCGGCGGCTCGCCACCCCTGGTTTGGACCATCACCGCCGGGGAGTTGCCGGCCGGACTGACGCTTAACCCGGAGACGGGAGCGATTTCGGGCACTCCCACGACCGCGTCGGGGCCTTCTTCCTTTACCGTACAAGTGTCGGATACCAGCACGCCGCCGGAGATGTCCGCCCAACCCCTGAGCATCACCATTAATCCCGCCGTGGCGGCTTGTTCGAGTACGGGCAACAATTCCATCCTCCTGGGGCAATACGCCTTCAGTCTGCGCGGATACAATGGGACCGGCTTTATCGCTGTGGTGGGCTCCTTCACCGCCGACGGCAATGGCAATGTTACGGCAGGCGAGGCGGACACCAACGGCGTGCTGGGCGCCCAATACGGCAACCTGATCATCAGCGCCAGTTCCTATTCCGTCGGGCCTGACAACCGTGGGTGCGCCACCCTGGCCACTCCCTTCGGAACGTTCTACACCCGCTTCGTAATGGGGGATTTATACGACGGATCTGCCACCGCCGGCCGCATCATGGAGTTTGACACCCCCGGCACCAGCGCCTATGTTGCCGCCGGCCAGATCCTTCAGCAGAATGAAACGGCATTTCTGGTTCCTCTCACCGGAAGCTATGAGTTGCAGACCGCCGGCTGGGATTCCTCCACTTCCGGCCGCTATGCCTGCGCGGGAATTGTGAGCGGCACGGCCAATAAGTTCAGTTATCTCCAGCAGGACTGCAACGACGCTGGAACCGTGACCAACACCATCAATGTCAGCACCAGCGAAAACACTCTGGTGAACACTTATACCTCTGCGGACACCAACGGGCGGGGCACGGGAATTCATTCCGTGGGGCAGGGCACCTCCACCTTTACGTTCTACTGGATATCCCAAACCGAACTCTTCATCGTCAACTCCGATCCCAGCCCCACTTTCAGCGGCGTTTGGCAGCAGGAGAACGTGCCGTCGGGCAGTTCGGCATTCAGCCAGAGTTCCTTCCGCGGCAATGTGGCCTTCTATGCAAGTGGAGTGGGATTATCCGGGACGGGCGGCGACGTTTCCATTGCCACGGAGACCTCCGACGGGGTCAGCGCCGTCACCTCGCAGCTTTACCGGGACGTGGCGGGCACATTCCAGGATTCCACCCCGTCCTGCACTTATACGGTCGTGGCGATTGGCCGCATGACGCTGGGCGGCAACAACTGCGGCTCCAGTCCCCCCATTTCCTATCTCGATGCCTTTAACTCCGCCCTCGTACTGGGTACGGACACCGCGATTGAGCTGGGAGCGTTTGAACCGCAGGCAGCAGGCCTCACCAACACTTCGCTCGCCGGAAGCTATTATTTCGGCACCTCGGAAGTCGTCAGCCAGGACGCGCAGACGGAGGTGGGCATCCTGACGCTTACCACCAACGGCATTGTGACCAGCACCACCGACACCGCTTCCACCACCACCCAGACTGCGGGCGTGGAGGGCTCAGACACCCTATCGGTTAATGCTGACGGGAGTTTCAGCCTGGGCTCATCCGGCGCAGCCACCGTGGGCGTGGCCATTTCCGGCACGAAGTTTGTAAGGATCAGCACGCCCAGCCTCACCTACCCGACCCTCCAGATCGCCCAGCAGTAGGAATCGAGCGCCCGCCTGGCGATCGGACGGACCATCGGGTCATCGGGAGAGCGGATCATTTGTTCATCGGATCGTTGAAAAGCTGTCCGCGGTCGTGGTCCAGGGCAAACGCACCCGGCGAATCGGGTCAAAGGGTCATGGATTGATTTCGAGTTTCGAATTTCCAATTTCCGGTTTCCATCTTCGATTTTCAAGTCCCCAGCTCCGCCTTGTGCTTTTGAGATTTCCAATTTGAAATTTGAGATTGCCTGCCCCTGACGTGGGGCCTCGGCCTCGCCAGTTTGGTTCATGTTCCCATCCGAAACCGCCGATAGCCGATGCGGAGAAGTGTGTCACGGGGGGGTGAGGGCTGACTATTGCCTCGCAATTTCCCCAAAGCACGCTCTGTAAAGGCCATTGGCGGTAAATAGACCCTTCAAAAGCCGGAAATGTCCGCATGATCGGCTTAACCTTCGCACAAATGTCCGACATGTTTGAGGACATTTTGTCGTAATTTCCTGTGTTTTCATACACATTCCGGCTTCGTTCGTCCTTTTTAACATCTTTTTTTCGGGGGGGGGGCGCCCCATGAGGGACTTTTTGTTGGTTTTAGGTGTGGCGGATTCGCCATGCGGGGCGGGTTGGATTCCTGCACGTTCATTTCGACCAGCGCTTTTTCGGCCGAGGCTCCGGCTCCCAACATAAGTATACCTACGTTTGTAGCCTTTGTCAAGGGAAAAGCGGCGCCGCGTCCGGATGCCGGCCGGGCGGCGCAGGCTGAAACGTAGCGCCGGCCTTGCGGCCGGCACCGAAGCGTGCCACGGGCATCCTGCCCGTGAAGGGGCATGGCCAGGATGGCCATGGCACGCCCCTGGAGCGCCGCTCTTCAGGCCGGCACAACAAAAGCCCTAATGCCGGAGCCTCGATCTGCCGATAGTACTCCTGGTTGGAACAATCAGAGCGAGGTGTATTCTTATGCCGTTTGTTTTGATGATTCGAGAGCTTCGCGGCGCTTGGGGGGACCGGGGGCCGATTACCGAAATCTTTCCCACCCGGGAGGAAGCTGAGGCCGAACTCCTCGATTACGTGCGGGAGAACTGGGAGGAAAATATGTACGAAGACCTTCCCGAGGACCAGGATGAACTTGTTGAGCGGTATTTTGCCAAGCCTTCGAGGAACACGCCATCAGCGAGCCCCCCTGAGCCGAGTCTACGGGAACCACCCCCGACCAGGGATTTTGAGGGTGTGAAGAAGTCCCGGAACAAGCCAAAGCATCTCGCGCAGAGACGCAAAGGCGCAGAGGGCGAAAACAAAATAAACGAGTAGTTTTTTCTGAACCTCTGCGTCACGGCGCGAGCTGGCTTATTTTTTCACCGCTCCTGCAGCCGTGGGCCATAATCTATCGCCGTGGGCCAGGCTCCGCGGCGACTTGCCGCTCCGCGGCTTGCCTTCAATGGACAATTATCAGATCCGCCTCCACCGCAGCGTCCCATCTTCGCCTTTCCTCAATCGCTGACCAAGGGCCGCCTGGCCACTGCTTACCGCGGCAAACCATAGCGAGTGAGGGTGGCGCTCACCTGCTGGCTGAATCTCGCCGGATTGCAAAAACTCCACGCACAACTTCAGCGCCTTTTCCATGCGCCGCACGCCCGGCGTCAGACCCGCCAGCGCTTCATTGACCTCATAAAGTGCATCGCGCTCCGCGTCGTTCGAGTCCCCGGCCAAAGCATGGTGCGCTTTACTTTTCAACTCCAACAGTCGAGCCACGATTGGGCCACGCACTGTTCGCTTCTTCACAACTGGTTTACTCATAATTTTGTTGTCCAACTTACTTGAAGTATTCTTTGTTCAGTTCTGGCAAAAACCAGATTTCCGTTCAGAGGGTCCTGGTACAGTTCATGGAATGGAATTTCCTTGAAATTCTTTACCACGAAAAGAAAGAACCTTTCTTTGAGTATCGAAGCGACGGAATGTTCTTTGTTCGTCAGCGCAATGCTCCCCATTCGGTTCACTTAAGCCTTTCACTTCTATACCGTAAAAAACACTTGGCGAAAAAAGCTTGAAGTCGAACCCACAACCAAGCTGGGTGGTGTCTTCCAAGTCAAAATCTTTGAATAGGCCGATATCTTTATATTTTGATCTGAAGTACTGCTCTGCCGCTAGGCCGGTAACGAGCCGCTTTGCGAAAGAGCGATCTTCGCCCTCTCTTCTTTCAACCTCCTCCATTAACACCCCAAGATCAGGCTCTTTGTAGATGATTCGTTTTAGAAGGTTCGTAAAGTCTTTCAAATTCAAGGCGCCAAAGGCATCGTAAATAGCTCTGCAATAGGCGCGGATCGGTCTCTTATGCCAACCTTTCCTTTTATTCGGGAATAAGGGATCAAACTCATCCCGGTAGTTCTTAATCGATGCGGGCCGCACGCCGAGGGCTGACCCAATGACATTGAACGCCTCAACAAAACTGTCAAAACCAATGCATCTTAGCCCCGCGGTATCGAATTTTGAGAGGTACAGCCCGGCTAGTATCGGTTTTTCTCGCGCAGATAAGGTTTTCATGGATTATTTCTGTAAAGCGGGCTTGGTGATTCCCTCTCTACTTACCCTCCCTGCTACTTGATTCCGTTGTCCTCATAGTAAGGCCCCATGCCAGGCGACGCAAAGAGAAAGAATCCTTTCGCCGCTGCCTGATCGAACCCTGGGAAAGAGCCCCTGGGGTTTTGTTGTACTAGGAATCAAATCAGATACGACACGGCCCCAAACCAGATGGCTGATCATAAACCAAAGATTTGTCAGGCGGCACGGTTTGTATCACAATTTATGGGCGGGAGCGAGGATAAGTTTCTTGTGGAGGGGACTGTGAGTATACAAGCAGAACAGTGGGTTGCCAAAAAGTCCAGGCAGAAGGGCAGTGCATTGCTGCTACTGACACTAATCGCCAAGGACGCGGGGCCGGATGGTCGCAATAGGAATACCACCACTCAGCGATTGGCCGCGGATTCCAGGCTGGACCGGCGTACCGTGGGGCGCAACTTGCACCTATTGGAGGAATCGGGAGAGCTTGTCTGTGAAACACGTGGTACGGGACGCACGCCCTCAGTTTGGTTCCTGCCCGGAGTCGTCCGTGAACGCTACTATTTGAACGATGGGAAGAAGAGATTCAGCGTACGTTATATTGATCGCGTCTGCTTCGCCTATATCGTTGAGGCCTACACCAAAGACCAAGCCGAAGCGATGGCAAAAGCCCGCTTTAATGCTGGTGTCGAGCCGGATGAGGAGTGGTCAATTGAAAACGAGTCTGGTCCAGAGGTGATTGCAGAGGGTGAGATATAACAAAGAATCCAGCAATGCATCGGCCCCGCAGGCATTTGAAATTCGAGTGGTGCGCCCCGCTTGGCCATCAAGAGGTCTCAAGAGACCGCCTTTAAGCTATTAACCCTTGATTTTTGCCAAGCGTAGACTATTGACTTTGCACTCCCAAACCACCAGCGATTTCCATCCCGACCTTCGGAGCTCTCCCCGAACTCGTCTGTCCCTTGCGACATTTCTATGTCTCTTTTGTTCCCAATACGCTCGGTTCGAAGCAGGTTTGTTCGCAGCCTCGCATGAATGAACATGCCAAAAACAACCGTGCACGAAAATCACCTTATGTAATCGGCGGAATACCAGGTCAGGATGACCCGGAAGTGTCTTCGAATTGAGTCGGTAATGGAATCCCATCTCAGAGACTAGTATAAAGTTTCATTAAAACATGTTCACATCACGTCAACAAAGCGTCGAACTTCTTCCAGCGATGAACCACGGGGGCGGCGTTGATTTCCGAAACCCCGAGCAGGATTCGATTCCGCAACTCCTCCCACGATTGCACGCGAATGTGCCGCAAGAAAGTTCGCGCCATTTTGCCGAAAAGCGTCTCCACGATATTCAGCCAGGAACCATGGGTGGGCGTCAGCACATACTTGAACCGATTGGGACGGGTGGCCAGGTAGGCCTGCGTCTCTTTGGAAAGATGTGCCGAGTGATTGTCCAGCACCAGACGGAGTGTGCACTCGGGGGGATAGTAGCGATCCAGGTCCTGCAGCAGGGCAATGAACTCGCGACTCCGATGGCGATGTTCGACCCGCGCCGTGACATGTCCGGTCTGCAGGTCGAGCGCGGCCAGAATCGATGCCGTACCCAACCGCTTATATTCGTGATCGCGCCCCACGGTGGGGTGCTGACCCGCTACCGGCGGCAGATCGGGAGCCGTATTCGCCAAGGCCTGCAGGCCCGGCTTCTCATCGACGGAAACGGTAATCACGCTGGGCGGGGCCTCGGGAGCCCCGCGGCTTTGGCTCTGCAACATCACTTCTTGATAGACCAGCAGCACTTCGCGCATTTTGGTCTCAAAAGCCGGGTCGCGCCGCTCCAGATAATACGTCACCTTGTCGGGGCGCAAAGCTTGTTGGGTCAAGATTCGCTGCACGGTCGCCTTGGCCGCCCTCGCCAACGCCGGGTGCCCGGCCGCGACCGCCTGTCGGCGCACGTGCTGCGCCAGCGACTGCCGCGTCCACAGTTCCGCCGCGTACCCGTATTCCTTGGGCTTCGAGCAGGCCAAATGTACCACCCAAGCCTTGGCCGTCTCGGTGATCACCGGTTCCCGCGACCGATGGTAGGCGTCTTTCAAGCCGGCCGCCAAGCCGACCTTCAGGGCCTTTCCGACCCACTTGGCTACGCTGGTCCGCGTCATGGAAACCTTACGAGCAATCGCCGTGATGGTTTCGCCGGCATAATAATCCCACAGAATCTCAGCTCGCTGCACCTCGCGCCGTGGCGCCGTTTGCGAACGACGCAACCGTTCCAGTCGGTCGACTTCCTCGGGGGCCAACACCAACTTTGCACGCTTCGATTTTCCTGCCATGCCGCGAAGCATAACAGAAAAGCAGGCCCATGTGAACATCTTTTAACGAAACGTTATACTAGTTGGCGAATGATAAGTTCCGGCTTTGTGTCATGCGAGCGGACCTTCCTCATTATCTCACTGCGTTTCGCTGTCGAGAAAACGTCCATGCTGATTTCCCATCATCTCGCCTTGTTATCCCCAATCGAATGTGTTTATGGTAAGGCACGATACGCTGCATTTCAAAGGGAAAAACGGATATGCACTCCGCGCCCACTTGGAGCGGCGCAAACACTGGGTTTTAGGTATGCGTCCATGGAGTCCGGAAGCCAGAGTCAATGCGGTTCTGACCGTGGAATCTTCTCTTGGTGGCGAAGGTCGGGCGGGTTGGAATGAGCCGCACTTTGAAGATTAACGCGCGGGTGCCCGATGTTGGGGGGCGCTTCGCGAAGCGCCCCTACAAATCCTATGGTGGCCATCGCGGTAAGGCAGTACACAGAATACAGTAGACAGCATATGGGACTCTTCATCTGCATTTCCTCGCCAGCCTCCGCCGTCCTTCGTGTCTTGGTGGGGACCCCACCGCCGAATTGAATTCCCCCCAAATTCCCTCATCTCCTGCCCCCCACCCGCCGATAACCCAGATGAAGGAATTCTAATGCGAGGCGGGAAACATGTCGGGACGAATGCGGCTCCGCAACTCCTCGTGCGGGGGTGGGAATTCCGGGTTGGAGGAGGTACGGATCCAATGAAAAGGCTTTGGCTGGTGGTGGGCATTTTAGCTATGACTTGCGGATGCGGCGGAGGCGGGGGCGGGGGAAGTATCAATATTACTCCCCCTCCTCCGGCGATTACCGTCTCCATTTCGCCTGAGGCCCAGGTCAACATTGACGCGGGGCAGGCGGTGAAATTTACCGCCACGGTGGCCAACGATTCGAGTGACGAGGGGGTGAGTTGGAGCTGTTCGGGGGCGGGGCTTACCGGCACCGCCTGCGGAACGTTTACCAGCAGCACGTCGAGTTCAGCCACGTACAACTCCCCCGCGTCTGTATCGGCCAGCGTCGGCATCACGGTTACGGCCACCTCGATTGCGGACACGAGCGCGGCAAGCTCCGCGACGGTGGAGGTGACGCCTGCGCCCAGCATTACCACGACCAAGCTGACCGTCGCCACGCCGAATGCGAACTACAGCGCGACACTGCAAGCCACGGGGGGCGTGGCGCCGCTCACCTGGACCTTGACCAGCGGCGCTTTGCCCACGGGCCTCGCCCTCAGCGGTGCCGGAGTCATCTCCGGTGATCCCACCGTCTCCGGGACGGCGGACTTCACCGTGCAAGTCAGCGATTCGGAACCCACGCCCGTATCCGTGCAAGCGAAGCTCAGCCTCACCGTGGTTACAGAACTCGCCATCACCACCACGGCCCTGCCCGTCGGCTCCGAGGGCGTCACGTATCTCGAAGGAATCGGCGCCAGCGGCGGCAGGCCACCCTACACCTGGAGTTTGAAGTCAGGCTCGCTTCCTTCCGGCCTCGCGATGCAGGCGAGTTCGGGAGTGATTTCGGGGAGCCCGGCTTCCCAAGGAACCTTCAATTTTACGGTCGCCGTGCAGGATTCCAGCCCCACGCCGCAGAGCCAATCCGCGCCCCTGGCCATTCCCATTGGCGCGCCCGGGCCGCTGGTTATCAGCACTACGGCGCTGCTGGACGGCACAAAGGGCAAACCCTACACCGCCCGAATTGCGGCGCTGGGCGGAACGCCGCCCTATACTTGGAGCCTTCCGGCAGGGCCGCTGCCCGCCGGCCTGTCTCTTGCCGTCACCACGGGGGCGATTACCGGAACGCCGCCCTCCACGGGCACGGCATCCTTCACCGTCACGGTTACCGATTCCAGTTCGCCGCCCCAATCCCAGACGCAGCAACTTAGCATCACCGTGGACGCCGCCCCGGAAGCCTGCCAGAGTTCGGGTAATGAGGCGGTCCTCAGCGGACCCTATGTCTTCAGCCTCAGCGGATTTAATGACGCCGGCTTTCTTACCGTGGTGGGTTCGTTCACCGCCGATGGGACCGGCAAAATCACTGCGGGCGAAGCGGATACCAGCGGGGTGCTTGGCGCGCAGAACGGCAACATTTCGACTTCGGCCAGCAGCTACTCGGTGGGGTCCGACGGCCGCGGCTGCGCCACCCTGGCCACCGCGTTCGGAACGCTGCTCACGCACTTCGCGCTCGGGGCGATGACTTCAAGCATCGCCACCGGTGGCCGGATGATCGAGTGGGACAGCCCCAGCTCGAGCGCCTATATCGCCGCCGGCCAACTGCTTCAGCAAAGCTCCAGCGCGCTCGCCGGCGGCCTCGCAGGCAGCTACGTTTTCCACACCGTCGGATGGGATAACTCCGCGCTGGGCGGGCGCGACGTTTGCGTGGGCGCGCTCAGTGCGAGCGGGAATACCTTGACCAACCTTGAGGAAGATTGCAATGACGCGTGGACGCTGTCCACCCTCTCGGCTCCCGACGTCGCCGGAACCGTTACCACTCCGGATACAAATGGCCGTGGCACGGGAATCGTAAGCCTGGGAGATTCCAACTCCAACTTGGCGTTCTATGTGGTCTCCCCTGCGCAACTGCTCGTGGTGAGCGCGGACCCGAATCCCTCACTGAGCGGAGAATGGGACCAGCAGACCATGCCGGCGGGAGGGGCGGGCTTCACCCAGGCATCGCTTAATGGCGCCATGGTTTTTTACCTCAGCGGGCTGAGCCTGGCAGGCACAGCGTCCGCCGTCTCCATGGAAACCGCCAGCGCCGATGGGAGCAGTTCGATCGCGATCACGTTTTACGAGGATCGAGCGGGCACCATGCAGGTTTCCAGCACCTATACGTGCACTTACGAGGTCGAGTCGAACGGCCGCGTGACCCTGAGCAGCGCCACCCAGGGCTGCGGAGGCACTCCTCCCGTGTTCTACTTGTCGGGCCCCAACGCGGGCTTCATCGTGGATGCTTCCCCGGGCGTGGACACGGGATCCATTGAACCGCAGACGGGGGGTCCTTACACAAACGCTACACTCACCGGAAACTTTTTCGGAGGGTTGGAGGCGGTGGTGATGCAAAGCGCCCAGTCAGAGGTGGATCCCGTGGCGCCGAATGGCAGCGGGAGCATTACCGGCAAAACCGACCTCAGCTCAATGTGCGCCCAGGATGAGGGCGCATCTTTCCTTGCCGCCACCTATACGGTCAATTCCGACGGCACCTTTGTTGATAATGCATCGGGTGGCGCGGTGGCCGGCGTTATCATTTCCAGTACGAAATTCGTGATGTTCAGCCCCACCACGCTCGCCACCTCGCTGCCCACCCTTCTGATGATGGAGAAGTAGCGGCCGAGGGGCCGGTTGGTCCTACCAGTGCGCAGCCTTACGCGCTGGCCGCTTTCCAATCGGAGCGCTCGCGCAGCCCGTTGATGTGGGCCACGTGATGCTTCCCATGCCAGGCGTACATCGAAAGGTATTTCTCCAGCGTCACCCGCCCCAACTCGGGATGATTCAGGGTGCGCGTAAAATCCTCCGGCTTGAGCCCGCGAAGCAACAGCACCCAGCGTTGGTGCAGTGATTCGAGCAGGGTCAGGGAAATCTCGGCGGGCGCCGTGCGCGCGTCGCTCAATTGCGCCCACCGACCCTCGTCGTAGGGTTTGATGGTGGGCTCGTTCTCGGTCAAGGCCAGGCGGAAGCGCGCGTAGGCGTTCATGTGGCTGTCCGCGAAGTGGTGCACCACTTGGCGAACAGTCCAGCCACCGGGGCGGTAAGGAGTGTCAAGCTGCGCTTCGCTCAGCCCCGCAACCGCCGCGCGCAGGTTTTCGGGCGTCGCTTCAATCTCGGCAAGCCACTCGGCGCGCTCCGCTTCGCTCGAGAGCAAGCCTTCGCCAGTGCGATTCCAGGTGAATTTACCCACGGGATATTGCAGGTCCATCGCTTCCCTCCTCGACAAGATGAATTCCTATCTGATGCCACGGCACAGTCAGGAGTTGCGGCGCTTCACCCGGCCAAGATCTTTTCGAGTTGCGCCAGATGATGCAGAGTGTGCCCGGCCATAATGCGAGCAACCGTTTCCGCCGCCTCCGGACCTCGCTCAGGGTGGATCGCCACCTTGTTTAATTCATCCTTGCCCAACAGGCGGAACAGCGCGAGGTTCCAGGAGCGAATCGCCTGAAACGCTTGCGCCGCCGCCGCCCCGTCCATGCCGGCGTAATGCCGGGCCCACTGATTCTCATCAAAAGTCTGAATGCCCAGAGCGGGCTCCGCAACAATTTGCCGCACCCGGAAGCCGAAGGCGATCTCACAGTCGGCCAGATGGGAAATCACCTGGGCGGCCGTCCACTTGCCGGGGGCGTAGGTGCGCTTCAGGCCTTCCGGGCCCAGCGCCTGCGCAAGGGCCGGAACTCTTTGCTGAGTTTCCGCAAGCACCGCGAACGGATCGCGCTCGCCGAGCATTGACGCGTAGGGATGCGTGGCAGTCATGTTTTCACCTCCGCTGAAGGATCGGGAAGCCGCGGCGGGTTTTCCGTCCAGCGGGCTTTCTTTCAATTTACGGTTCGGGCGTTTTACAAACAAAAATTGTCCAAATCAGGTCTTTCGGCCGGACGCAAGATGGATAACCCGTGTAATGCCGAGTATTCCTGATTATGCGGAAGACTAGCATGGCGTCAAAATGTCGCTTTCACGCCTCGGGGCCAGTACTTCCTACCTCGGCAGCGCCTCCCGCTCAGATGGACATTGGGCAGGTCTTGCTGGGACTTTCAAGCTGCCCAAAGGGGTGTGGCATCGGACAATTGGTCCTAACCTGTCAATCTCCAGTTGCCCATTCCTAAATTTGGGCAGCCCTGGTTCCGGAGCCCCCTGCCTCGATTGGTGGTGACCGGTAAAACCCCCTCCATAAGATTACGATTGACGCAGGCGATGCGCAACTGGCTAATGTCCAAATCAAGCGGGGGCGCCGGTGGGGCTTTCAGGGGGTTTCGGACCGGCCCATCTTGATGTAGGATACGGACTGGGCTTGACACAAAAAAACCAGGAGCGAAACATGAGCAGCGTGCGAGTATTGGTGGGCACCCACAAGGGGGCGTTCATTCTGACCTCCGACGGCAAGCGCGACAAGTGGGAAGTGAGCGGACCGCACTTTGCGGGCTGGGAAATTTACCACGTCAAGGGATCGCCGGCCGACCCCAACCGCCTTTATGCCTCGCAAACCAGCGGCTGGTTTGGGCAGATCCTCCAGCGGTCCGACGATGGCGGCAAGACGTGGAACCCCCCCGGAGGCGAAAAGGTGCCTGGGCCGGGCGAGATGCCTTCGGGCGGGAGCAACAAATTCGTCTACGACACGAGTCCCGAGACCGGCAAGCCCCTCACCACGCACATGTGGTATGACGGCACGCAGCATCCGTGGGAATTCAAGCGCGTCTGGCATCTTGAGCCCTCGCTCCACGACCCTGACACGGTCTACGCCGGGGTGGAGGACGCCGCCCTGTTCCGCTCCACCGACGGCGCCCAAACCTGGCACGAACTTGCCGGACTGCGCGGCCACGGCACCGGTCCCCAGTGGCAGCCGGGCGCCGGGGGCATGGGCCTGCACACCATCCTTCTCGACCCCAAAGACCCCAAGCGCATCTACATTGCCATCTCGGCGGCGGGCGCATTTCGCACCGACGATGGCGGCGCCACGTGGAAGCCGATCAACCAGGGACTGCGGTCCCAATACATCCCCGACCCGAACGCCGAGGTGGGCCACTGCGTTCACCACATGGCCTTGCACGGGTCGCGTCCCGACGTGCTTTTCATGCAGAAGCACTGGGACGTGATGCGCTCCGACGACGCCGGTGATTTGTGGAAGGAAGTCAGCGGGAATCTGCCCACCGACTTCGGGTTCGCCATTGACGTGCACGCGCACGAGCCGGAAACCATCTACGTGGTGCCCATCAAGAGCGACTCCGAGCACTTTCCGCTCGAGGGTAGACTGCGCGTCTACCGCAGCCGCACGGGCGGCAATGAGTGGGAACCGCTCAGTCAAGGTCTGCCGCAGCGCGACTGTTACGTCAACGTGCTCAGGGACGCCATGGCCGTCGATCAACTCGATTCCTGCGGCGTCTATTTCGGAACCACCGGCGGACAGGTGTACGTTTCCCCCGACGCCGGAGACCACTGGGCCCCCATCGTGCAAAATCTCCCGGCCGTGCTGTCCGTGGAAGTGCAGACGCTGGCGTGAGGGTATAGCGCCGCGCCGCCGCATAGATGTAGCGCCGACCTTGAGGTCGGCACGTGCCGCCCGCAAGGGCGGCAGCGAAATGTGCCACGGGCGTCCCGCCCGTGATGGGGCATGGCCGAGACGGCCATGGCACGAGGGACGTGCCACGGGCGTCCTGCCCGTGATGGGGCATGGCCAGGATGGCCATGGCACGTCAAAGAGGTGCCGACCTCAAGGTCGGCGCTACACGTTCAACCGGGCGATCGGCGATCGCCGATACAGCCGCCGCACCGAGGCCTTGCCGCTGTCCCCGAGATCGACCAATGTCTTGCGCCGAGGCGCAGAGAAAATACAAGAATAATGAGGAATGAGCGCTAGAATGACCCGGACGGAAGTTCAGGGGTTTTTCTTCCTTTGCAGTCCTTCCGCCTCCGCGTCTCTGCGCCTCGGCGCGAGATAAGCTGTTCGTGAGGATTTGCCGCTGTGACTGAGGCAGTTGTCAGTTTTCAGTAATCAGTTTTCAGTGACAGCCGAAAATCCGGGCCGCTTTTACTGACAACTGAGGACTGATGACTGACGACTTTCCCTTCAAGCAGATCGACCCCCATCTTGGGTCAAGCCTTGCGGGCCGTTTTAATCTGATCCGCCGCCTGGGTCAAGGCGGCATGGGTGCGGTCTACCTCGCCGAGTCCGTCAATCATAATGGCGGACGGTGGGCAACCGTCCGGTGGCGCTGTAAGGGCTCCTGATCCGGAAGGGTTTTGCCTTTTCCGCTTACTCGTCACATGTCACACGTCACATGTCACTGCCTTTACGAATCCGGCCAGGCCGATGACGGCACGCCCTACATCGCCATGGAGTATCTCGAAGGCGAATCCCTCCGCCAAGCCTTGGCGCGGCGGGGCGCACCAGTAGATCGAAAGGTAAAAGGGCATGAACCGGCTGGCTCGGGCGCGTCGGCAGCCGAACTTCTTGCCTTAGTAGAGTTGTTCTTGAACTCCGCGGCTTGTATACTCGGGAACCGTCGAAGGGCCCCAAAGTTCCAAACCGACTCTTCGCTGTGCAAGCCGGCCCGCGAGAAAGGAATTATTCAATATGGCTCAACCGCGACCTTACCTCATCACTGACGAGGATGCTGAGGGCGAAGAACTGCGTGCTTTACCCGCTCACGACAAGGTATTTGCGGAAGAATGGTTGCAGGAAGTGCTCTTCAAGCACCCTTCGATTCTCCCCATCGAACTCGTCAACGAGGATTTCGCTCCGCTCATCCCCATCGGGCGGGAAATTGCCTCCATCGACAACCTCTTTATAAGCCCTAAGGGACTATTAACAATTGTCGAAACCAAGCTTTGGCGTAACCCTGAGGCTCATAGGACGGTGGTAGCACAGATTCTGGAATATGCAAAAGACCTTGCGACCTGGAGTTACAAGGAGTTGGACAAGGCTGTTCAAGGCTTCATGCAAAAGTCCTCGGCGGAACCAAAGGCGTTATTCAAGGTCGTAAAAGACCAGGTACGAAATTTGGAAGTCAGTGAAATAGAATTCCAGGACCTCGTACAAGACGGGCTGACCGATGGCCGTTTCGCGCTTCTGGTGGTTGGTGACCAAATCTTCCCTGGGGCGACCCAACTGGCGGAAATTATTCAATCTGCTCCTCATTTGCGGTTTTCTATGAACTTCGTCGAACTCCAGTGCTACAGGCTGAAGAAGGATTCAAACTGGCCACTTGTCGTTTTCCCGGGCTTCGTTGCCAAAACCAGGGAAGTTGAGAGGGCAGTCGTTAGAATTATGTACAAACAGGAGAAGCCTGAAGTGCAGATTGAGACCCCATCAATAGAAACAACTTCTCCGGGGCATACCTCGTTGCCAGCCTTCATCGCCTCCTTGCCGCCTAATGCCAAGGAGATTTTTCAGCTCTATATCGAGAAGTGGATGAGGGATGGTTACACCGTCTACTGGGGAACCGTGGGGTTCAGTTTGCGCATTAATTGGAATGGGAAGAAGACAACGATGTTTGACGCATACCCCGGAAATGCCGGCTTCCTCAAGGAGAAGAAGGCGCAGGATTTAGGTTTACCTGAAGGTCCATACAACAAGTACCGTGATGCGCTTATGGCATCCCCGGCAATCAGCAGCACCATTGCATCGGGAAAGACCTACGTTTCCTATGACGAAATGTCAGACACTGACATCCAGTTGTTGCTGAGCAGCACAGACATGTTGGTACATGCTGTCTCCAATCCGCGCGCACCGGGCTCTTGATACCTATTATGGCTGGGCGCAGAACGCAACTCTGCTGCCCAGCGACAGGACTGAAATCAGGCGAGCCGATCACTCTCAAAAAGCTTGGCGCAGCGATGGGTGCTGCTGGGTCAGAGATTGCAGCCGTCCGCGCGCAATTTGCCGTTTGCGGGTGGGCACGACCAGCGCTAACATAGGACGCTAAAGCGCAGAGCCGCGCTCTGCGCCAGCCAGCCCGCGATGATGGGGCAAACCCTGCAGCAGGAAAGACGGAGGGAGAAATGAGCTCCCGCGAGAACGAGCTACCTCGAATTTACACGAAGCGGGTACGACTCTCGGGGCGCACATACGATCTGGCGGTTGCCTGTCTGAAAAACACGAACTGGCATTGGCTTGGACTCGTGCTCCTAAACAACGAAGTGCTTCAAGCTGGATATACCTGTCGTGAAGAGCGCGAAGAGGCAATGAAGGACGCCTACTGCATCGCGAATATGCACGCCGGGATCCCGCGAGACTATCCTGAGCGGTTCGAATACCGGTGGCGAAAGCTCCCCTTGCCCTTCCCGGAAGATTTGATTTGGCGGCAAGAGCGCCTCGAGCAGCACCCGGGCCGTGGCCGGCCGAGGCTGCAGTGAGACTGCCTCCAATTACCTCCAAGGGGGTCGTGTGATTTGTCCGAAATGCGGTATCCAGCTAGGCGACGCGGACAGGTTCTGCGCAAAGTGCGGTGCGCCTTTGAAAGCCGCCGATGAGACTCCTGCTAGTGCCGGAGCTGCGAAGGACCTTGCAACCTATCACACGATGACAATTGAATTCGCTCAATCAAACTCTCCTACCTTTGAGAGAGCGCTGTCCTTCGCCCGGCGATTCGCCAGCTTCTCAGAGGGTGGAAAGAGTAAGAGTAGAATCTTCAAAGTGGAATTTGGCCCGGAACAGTGGAACGATACCCTTGAATTGGTTGAATACCTTAAGGGCTGGCGCAATCGTTGGGTCTATGTGGACGGCGAAAAGAAAGAGTGGGCTGAAATCTTCTATTTTCTCTATTGTTTTAATGTGCGTAGAAACTCATACAGTCCCGAGCACCACTGCGTCGAGGGCCAGTTTAAGAATGATATTCACCCATTCGGTTGCATTTACTCCGGGCTAAGCTTAGTCTGGCCGACGAGCGGGTGGCTTCAAGCAGGGAGCTTCGATAGCGGCCTGGCCTTTCACTTTGACAAAGAAAAAATCCGAAAAATCATGGAGGAGAACCTCTTTCATGCACGTTTTTGTCCGGCGCTCGACTTGGCACGGGCTCTGGAGGTCCTTGAAGCGTTTCCCGACGCAGCAAATCCAGCGCGGGACCGGCGGTGGGATTACGATCTGTATCCGTCCAAAGGCGCCCCTCCTAAGCAGGGCGTGCCTGTTACAGTATCGCGCGTCCCCGGCTGGCCTGAAAGAGGGACCGCGTTTGGGGTCCGCGCTTCATCACGACCGGCTGCGATTGCCATCCTTGGTGAAGTCGCCAAAAAGTTGCGCAATACGCGTCTACCGGTCGTTTCCCTGGAATCATAGGGCTTGCCTAAACACGGGCGGCGCCCCGATGCATCGGGGCGCCCCACGAACCCGGGCAACATCTCTGTCCCCGCGTCCCACCCGTGGCCGGTTCGGGCTTCCGTGGCACCCCGATGCATCGGGGTGCTAACCGCGTCCTGTTCAAGCGCGTTGCCTCCCGGAGGATTTTCCCGTATCCTAAAGGTGACGAGCAGGAGAGGCGGGACAACATGGCAATTCAGCTCACACCCGAGCAAGAGCGGCGGGTTCACAAGGTCATAAGCCGGGGCGCCTACGCGTCGGTTGAGGAAGTCGTGGATGCCGCCTTGGCCGCCGTCGAGCAGCGCACCGTACCGGGCTTTGCGGGGACACAAGAAGAACTGGATGCTTTGCTGGCGGAAGGGTTGGCCTCAAAAGAGCTGACCGAAGACGAATTCTGGGGTTCAGTGAGCGCGCAAACGAACACCCTGCTTGCCGAGCATAAGACGGGCTCGCGCTCGTGAAGGTTTCCTATCGGCAAGCCGCCAGTGACGATCTGGTGCGCCAGTTCCGCTATTACCTCGTAACGCTGAATCTTCCCGACCTTGCCATTCGCTTCCGAACGGCTGTCCGGCAAACTGTTCAATCGTTGCAGCAGCACCCTCTGGTGGGTCCGCGGTATCATTCCAGCAATCCCCAGCTTCAAACTCTTCGCACGTGGGGGGTTGCGGGGTTTGAGGCCATTCGGATTTATTACCTGCTGGAAGAAGATACACTCCGCATCGTTAGAATCTTGCACGGCAAGCGCGATGTTCAGCGCATTCTTGAAGATGAGATAGGGGGGTGAAGCCCGCGGGTGGCGGCCTGAGGGATTGGTGTGCCTCGCGAACGCGGGCAACATCTTTCATACCGCGTCCCACCCGTGGCCGGTGCTGGCTTCTTACCGCTCGTCAACGTTAAATGTACGCCTGGGCCGCCAGAGAGAAGCGTGCCTCCATCCTGCGCGATCTTCCCGCCCTGGTATCGGTTGAAGTCCACGCGTTGTCCTGATACCATGCCGCGCATTGCACAACCATCGATCGGTTGCATCGTCCAGGGGGGATATCGTGGATAAGAACCAGTTCCTGATCGGTCTTTCCGAAAGTCAACGAACTGACTTCGGCAAGGTCGCATTTGCTGAGCAGCCGGAGGAGCAGAAAGTCTTCTCCGCGATCTGGAAGCTGGAGGGCGAAGTCAATAACGGTGGCTTCATGCAATATTTCGAAAATGACGACGGCGAGACGGCGGGCTTTGCGGCTACCGCCCTCAAGCGGATCGGGGCCCATCAGTGCGCGGGCCTTGTAGAGCGCGCCGTCAGCGCCCTGGGCGCCGGGTTGGCCCCGCCCGATCCCCACGCCTGGGAAAAGCTGATTGACGGGATGAGCGACGATACGGTTGAACTACTCGACGGGCTCGATGCGGAGTTCTTTAAGTACCCCGACGATCTGAGCGGGTTGCTGTTTAAATTTGTAAGCGAGCATCCCGAAGTGTTCGGGCCGGTGGGAGACGAGTAGGCCGGCAATGAGGCAGCACCCCAAGCTGCCGCGCCCGCTTGGTTGTATCCAGGTCCTGACGTTGCCTTAAGAAAATCTGGCACATGTTTACCCTTGCTGGCGGCGGGTCGGTGCAAATGAAATGCCTCGCCGGTGGTGAGATCAGCTAATATTCCGACAGAGGTACGGAAAGGCTATGTCAATGACCATGGCGCCGCGGACGTTTCTGCTGATCGCGCTGGTAATGATTTCTGCTCCCGGCATCATGGCACAGGAGCCGGCGAGGGTTATCAATACGGAGCCGGGTGTCTACAAGTTGGCGGACCTCTTCAAGAACGCGGACACCGTGGCCATCGTCAAAGTCGAGTCCGGTGATACCGAGAGTTACGATCTTGCCGTTTACAAGGCCAAGGTGGTGAAAAGCTTCAAGGGTGCGACAGGGGGCAAGACCATCTACTACGGCCCCTACATCGGCGATCGACTGGGTTGGGATTACCTGGTCTTTTTGCGCAACGTTCCCAGACCGATAACCCCGAAAAAGACTTCGAGCGCCGGCTTCGGAACGATCCAGTACGCCAGGGTATTCGATGAAGGATACGGCGCGATGGAGATTTCCTACGTGTGCGCCTTTGACGGAACGGACACCACCCAAAAATGTGATTATGGGGTGAGGGTCTGCACCAACTATATCGCTCTCCCCAAATCAACGCCCACCTTCCCCCCCGTGGGTGAAGATACCCCGTTCGGATGCCGGTGGGCCAGGAAGTCGGCGCTGATTTACTTGCTGGAGAAACTGGCCAGCGCAAGAAAGTAGGTGGGGCTCAACCCTCCTCCCGGATGGTATGGGGGTCCTCCGGACTCCCGCGGGAGGGCCGAGCCCTCCCCTACCAAATTCTACTGCCGTCCCGGCCATGCCCGATAGCGGGCGGGACGCCCCTGCCACGTTTTTGTGCCGACCTCGAGGTCGGCGCTACGAAGTTGTTGGTTCGCATGCAAAACCCCGCGAGCAAGCTCACTGCGAGGATAGCGGCAGCAAGCTGCCGCCAAAGCTTCGCTCCGTATTCTTGCACGGTTTGAAGCACTCCGAGACTTATGAAACACGATTACGAATTTAGGAACCGCAGAGTAGGCAGCTACGCCCAACTCTGCGTTCCCCGGCAGCAATTGCAGACAATGGTTCACCCGGAGGATAGAGAGAGTATCTTCATCTTCGCCCACCTCTTCATTGGTTCCTCTCCCAAATTTCTCCACTTTCCGCAAATTGTTTCACGAGGTGGTAGTTCTTCTGAACGCATTCTTTTAGTGGGGCGAGGTGGTCTTCCTCGGGGCGATAGAGGCTCGGGGCGGTGCTGTCAGGAGGCCATTCAATAAATCTCCCCGCGTACTTCTCCAAACCAGCAACCGCAGCCCTTACGTCTTCCGGGGATGTCGTCCCGGTATTGTCCAAAGGGCCCGGTCCTTCTGCGGGGCGGAGGGCAAGCGGAAAAAAGAAGTAAAACTGGCCGGTGGCAAAGAAAGACTCACCAGGTCGAGTGTGGGTGAGAAGCCACCGCAACATTTCATACTCGCCGGACTGCGGATTGGAGAATGCCATTCGACCCCGGGGGAGCTGAAGAAAAATCGCCGGCGCGGATTGTGCTCGCAGGGGATAAGCCATCCCAAGGGAGAAAACAGCGGCCCACAGAGATGCCGCCAGTGTCCGGCGAAGTTTCCCACGTCCCCGAATCCAATAAATCAGGGTTACAAATGCAGGGAAGGAAACCGTGCACAATCTGAAGTAAGAGGGAGCCGTCGCGACGCTCGCAAACAAAAACAGCCCCATGAGATTGAGCAGCGCCAACCGGAGTTCCTCCCTCCCATGAGCCCTGTCTCGCCCGTATCGGACCAGGAATAGGATATAAGCCAGTGGCACGAGGGCATAGACCAGGAGAAACCGAGCCAAACCGGGCAGGTTGTACCAGTGGCGAGGCGGCGTAAACTCCGTCATGTAAACACGCCAATTGGTATTGGGGTCTCTGGATAGCACGGTGACTGGTCTGACGACGACACAGGCGAAGAATCGGTCCAGACCGGCCTTCCAAACGAAGTAGGAGTCAGTGGCCACCACGATGGTCACAAAAGCCGCCACGAGGCAGGCCGTTTTTTGAAGAAATTCCAGACGGGTGGACTTCCCCGCACGCCATTCCCAAGCCATGAAGGTGATAATCGCCAGGGTCGCAAAAACTCCCTGTGTTTGTGTGAAGAAGGATGCGATGCCCGCAAGGCCCCCGGCGACGGCCAGACGCCAAGGAGCCTGGTCCTCCATGACCACAGCCAAGGCGCCCATCGTGGCCAGCGTGCTGTACCAGCGATGCGTATCTTGCTGGTGGGGAAAAAACGCGAAGGTGAGAAAAAGACAGGCGGGAAGCAAGGTCAGGAAGGGTCCCTCACGGATGACCTTGCGGGTGATGACGACAGCTAGCCAGGCCAAGGCGAGGCCGAGAAGAATTATGTGCAGGTTGGGAATCCAGTTCCGTAGGCCGAATAACCGGAAAAAGAGAAGATGAACCACCGACGTGCCCGGCGTGGTCAGTTCGGAGAAATCGCGGTATACAGTTTTACCTCGCCACATGGCGGTAGGAACGTTCAGCACATCCCACTCGTCATTGCCCTCCCAAATCGGAGTGAAGGGCAGCCGAAATTGGCAAAGAAAAAGGGACGCCAGCACACAAAGAAGAATTAGGGGTAGAAGGTTGCTGCTGATTGACTTACGGGGATTCTCTGCGCTTCCGGTATCCAAAGTGTGAAGACCTCTTATTCAGGAGTCCGCCTACTCAGAGGCACTGGCAGCGCCCCTTTTGGGTCATTGTATCATCCCGCAAGTCTGGGCCGCCGTCGGAAGTGACACGGGAACCATAAATGGCCTGCCTTATGGTCATCCTACGGAGCGTTTTGAAATAGCTTCTCAACAAGCGAGTCATGTTATGCTTGCCCAGAGATGGGGCATAACCCGTGAGCTGCGGGTGAGGATGGAAAAGGGAAATCGCACCTGAAATGATCCGAATTGTTCTGCCGCAACACCTGCGCACCCTGGCGCGCGTCGAGGGCGAGGTCAAACTCGAAGTCGAAGGTGTGCCCACGCAGCGCTCCGTGCTGGACGCGCTGGAAGCCCGCTACCCGATGCTCTGCGGGACGATGCGCGACCATGTGACGCAAAAGCGCCGGCCGTTCATCAGGTTTTTCGCCTGCGAACAGGATCTGTCGCTCGAGCCGCCCGATGCCCCGCTGCCCGACGCGGTGGCCGCCGGAGCCGAACCCTTCCTGGTGGTGGGGGCCATCGCCGGCGGGTAAGAACGTCGCCACCCTGCCCTCGCGGATCAGCGGGGTGCTGGCCGTGTTGTTGAGCATTGGCCTCGCCATCTCCCAGCTGGTGCGCCGCAGTGATGATATATGGGCCCAAGGGTGACAACCTGAAATCAAACCGTAACATCGAAGCCTGAAGGCGGAGGTATAATCGCCCCCGCGAAACCCCAGGTGAGTTGCTGGACTCGAAGGCCGTTTAAGGCGATCGTTCCGATGCTTCGCGCCATTGCCAAGCTTAACCCCCCAGGCAGTATCGGCCTCGCAATACTAACGCTCTTGGTGGCCGCCACCGGCGTGAGCGGCCCCCATGAGGGCACGCGTCCAGCGGCGATTGCCTCCTTTCCGCGTTTAACCGTTTGGGCGTGGGAGAACCCTGAAGATCTTCGGGCACTTGACCCGCAGCGCTACGCCGTCGCCTATCTCGATCAAACCATCTTCATTGCCCCGCAAGTGTCATCCCGGCCGCGCTTTCAACGTTTGCTTGTGTCACCCCAGACCCGGATTATCGCTGTGGTGCGAATTGAAGCAGGCGCTCCCGGGGCCGGCCTCAATGCTTCCGGCCTCCCCGCGCAGGTGGCGAGCTTGATTCTTCATTCCGCGCAAAAACCGCGCACTGCCATGTTGCAAATTGATTTTGACGCCACGCGGTCCGAGCGCCCCTTCTATGCTGATTTGCTTCGCGAGGTCAGAAGCAGGCTGCCCGCCGACATGCCGCTTTCCATCACCGCACTCGCTTCCTGGTGCGCGGATGATGATTGGATCAGCGGCCTGCCCGTGGACGAAGCGGTGCCCATGTTCTTTCGAATGGGCATTGACCGGCGCCCCTCCGACCTGCCCGGCTGGACCTATCCCCTTCACGAGCCCCTTTGCGAATCGAGCGCGGGCGTCTCGACCGATGAACCCTGGCCGGCGCTGCGAGCCGACGAGCGCATTTACGTTTTCCATCCCGGCTCCTGGAATCCGGCGGCGATAGCCAACCTGGAAGCGATGGTGAGACCATGAAACAATTCCCCAAGGCACTGATCCTCAGCGTGCTCGCGGCCCTGGTGTTTCTCCCCCGGCTCGGCGAAACCTGCGGGCCATTTTTCAATCCGGCCGTCTTTGTGCGCCCGCATGGGCCGGACGAGCCGCTTTCCGACTTCGCGCGGGGCAAGATCGGTGTGGTCCTTCCCGAATGGCGGACGGCTTTCCGCATCGTCGCTTATCGTTATCTGGAAGCAAAGCCCCTCAGCGCGGCGGAACAGCAGTCGCTGCTCGAAAACTATGATGCCGACCGTCGCGTCGAACCGCCGGAGCCGACGAAGAGCACCGTGAAGGGTTGGGACGACACACGGTCTCAATATTCGCCGCCACCTCCCCCGGACACTCCCCAGGAATTCAAACCGGCGGCAAGCTTGTTCTATAACATTCCGAACTGCCTGGGCCCGGCCCTCATCACGGCGGCGGAGACCTTGCAATACCGCGCCCGCCGCTTTGGCGCCACCAGCCCGGAATTGCAAGAATGGATTCGCGGTCAGGATGCCGTGTTCAGTAACTGTACCGGAGGAGCGAACATCCCTCCCGAACTTCCGGCGACGGCCAATCCGCTGCTGCGCGCCGACCGCGCCTACCAGATTGCCGCTGCGCATTTCTACGCGGGCAGAACGAAGGATTATGAAACCGCCTTGCAGGATTTCGAGGCCATCGCCGCGGACAAGTCTTCGCCCTGGCACACCCTCGCTCCATATCTTGTGGCGCGGACTTTGATTCGGGAGGCGAGCGTCACCGCCGCGGAGGACAAGACCCATAACCCCGAGTACCTCGCCAAAGCTGAGGTGCAGCTCGAAGCCATCCTCAAAGACCCGGCGCAGAAATCGATGCATGACGCCGCCGAATCCGTGCTGGGACTGGTGCGCTATTACCTTCATCCCGAGCAGCGCGAAGCTGAACTCGGAAAGGCGCTGGCGGAGGGAGGAACCGGCGCCCACTTCGCGCAGGACCTCATTGACTACAACTGGCTGAAGGATCGTACCCCCGATCAGGCGCGCGACGACCTGAGCGATTGGCTGGCGGGAGGCGGTGGACACGAGGGTGCGCTGGCCGAGTGGCGGACGAAGCGCACGGTGCCGTGGCTGGTTGCCGCGCTCTGGGAGTTGAAGCCCCGCGACGCCGCGTACAACGAAGTGATGGAAGCCGCGGGCAAAGTGCCGCCGACGTCCGACGCCTACATCACCGTGGCTTATTATCGCGCCCGGCTGGCAAGGGAATCAGGCCATTACGAACTGGCGCGGCAAATCCTGAAGGCCACCCTGGCGCAAAGTAAAGCTTTGACCCCCTCGGCGGCGCACTTATTCCAGGATGAGCAGATGCAGGTGGCGCCGGATTTCGCAACCTTCGAGTTGCGGCTGTGGCAGCGCCCCGTTGGATACGAGGATGTTGAGGGGTTGGTCGAACCCTGCGAGAAGCCCGATTGCCAGCCCCTATTCAGCCCGCATGCGGCCACGCTGCTGAATACTCGAATCCCCTCAGATATTTTCACGCGCATCGCGCTGTCCAGCACATTGCCCGCCAATTTGCATAACCGCATGGCGCCGTCTGCCTGGGCGCGCGCCGCCCTGCTCGATCAGTCAAGCCTGGCTCAGCAGGTGAGCGAGGCCGCCATCAAGGCAGAGCCTGCGCTCGAACCCTACCTTCAGCGGTACTCGCAGGCACAAACCCCGGAAGAGCGCCAGTTTGCCGTGGCGTTTGCCATCCTCCATTTCCCTGGATTGCGCCCCTTCGTGGATGGCCCGCTTCCGCGCACGACGGCGTTTCAGAGAATCGACAACTTTCGGGATAACTGGTGGTGCGGGGATGAAGGTAGCCTTGCAGAGGAAACTAACTTTGAAAAGGGTTACCTGGATACCTCACGGAAAATTGCCCCGAACACCACGGTTCCGTTCCCTGCCTTTTTGAATTCCGGGGAGCGCCAGATCGCCGCCGCCGAGTGGCAGCGCTTAATGACGTTCGCGGCCGCTCCACGCTACCTGCCACGGGTCGTCATCGACTGGGCCAAAAAACACCCTGAGGACGCGCGCGTTCCGGAGGCGCTGCACCTCGCTGTGCGCGCCGTTCATTATGGTTGCGGGGATGGGAAAGACAATTTGCTGGGCGGCGAAGCCTTCAAGATTCTGCACCAGAATTACCCGAAGTCGGAATGGGCCCGGCAGACGCCTTACTGGTTCAAATGAAGGCGATTAATGAACATCACGCTGCCCGCAGGCTTGCATGAGAGTTCCCACACTCCTATACTGCAAATTCTTCGGTGGTAGGGGCGTTTCGCGAGCCGCCCTGCTGTTCATGGTCATGAACGGTGGGTTACGTCCGCGGCCACTGGCGCAATTCCCCTGTGGGAAACCTGGTAAAGGAGCTCATCGGAATGAAGTCATCGCGCCGTAATTTCCTTTTGACTGCTGTTGCGGCGCCTCTGGCGGGAAGCCTCGACCCGGGGGGGCGGGCGATTGGTGAGGCCGTGGCGGACACGCCGCCCGCCGGGCAGATGCAATTTGAGAATCCGCAGCTCCTGCGCTACGACGCGAAGTGTTTCACCTTTCATGACAAGGACACGCTGGTGATGAGCGGCACGTTTCACTACCCGCGCTGCCCCAAGGCGCTCTGGCGCGACCGCTTGCAGAAATTCAAGATGGCGGGATTCAACACCATTGAGACTTATGTCTTCTGGAATTATCACGAGCCGCAGGAAGGCAAAGTGGACCTGGCGGAGTTTGAAGAATTCGTCAAACTCGTTCACGAAATGGGTTTCATGATGATCGTGCGTCCGGGCCCCTACGTCTGCGCGGAATGGGAGCGCGGGGGATTCCCTTCCTGGGTGGCGGCCAAGCGCTTCCCGCTGCGCTCGACTGATCCGGAGAGTCTGCGCACCTCGCAGCACTGGTACGCGGCCGTCCTCCCCATTATCATGAAGAACCAGATCATGCTGGGCGGTCCCATCATCATGGTGCAGGTGGAAAATGAGTACGACTACAGCCCGCCCATGCCCGACGATGCCAAGCGCGAGTACATTCGATATCTCGCGAAAATGGTGTGGGGCGCCGGCATCAGCGTGCCCGTGATCACTTGTTGGACTAAACAGGCGCGCGAAAACAGCGACCCGGATATGGCGCGGATCATCGACACGTGCAATTTCTATCCGCGCTGGAAGATCGTCGAGCAACTCACCCCCCAGCTCGAGAAATTGCGCCGCGAAGAGCCCAATTCCCCCCTGGCTATCACCGAACTTCAGGGCGGATGGTTCAGCGAAATCGGCGGCGTGCTCGCGGTGAATCAGGAGGGCGTGGACGCCGCGCAAATCAATATGCTCACCAAGACCGGTTTGGAGCTGGGGGTTACCTCTTTCAATTACTACATGGGCTGCGGGGGGACCAATTTCGATTGGGCCGCGAAGAAGTTGACCACCACTTATGACTATGCCGCACCCATCCGCGAAGCCGGCGGCCTGGGGGAAAAATACTACACGGTGCGCGGCATTGGGCAGTCGCTGCGGGTGCTGGGCAGCGTGCTCACCCGCGCCGCGGCTCTCCCGGGCGTGCAATGCACGAATTCGAACGTCAGCGTGACGGAGCGCACCAATGGACCCAGCGCGGTCCTGTTTGTCCGCGAAAACTCAAACGCCCCCCAGCGCTACAAGATGACCTTCACGGATTCCCACAGCCCCAGCAAGCGCTGGATCTTTGCTCCCCGCCAGGGCGAATTGGAATTGGCGGCGCGCGAAATGAAAATGCTGCCCGTACAGATCATGGTGAGCGGCGGAAGGCTGGTTTACTCGACGGGTGAAATACTGACCCACGGCGTCAATCTGGACCGGGACTTCATGATCTTGTACGACCTGCCGGGGCGGATTCTGGAAATGGGCCTTGCCACCGAGGACGAACCCAAACTGGAAGGGGACACTGACTACCGGTATTGGGATCCCGAATACGAGACCGGGGTCCTGGGAGTGCGGGTGGGAGCCACCGAGAAAATGCTGCTGTACCGGGAGCATCTTCAAATCTTCGTTGTCCCCCGCGACAAGGCTCTGCACACCTTCCTGTGGGAGTTTCCTCCCAAAATCGTCCCCGGCTCCGAGGAGACCAAAACGGTGGTTGCTCCCATCCTGACCGACGCGTATTCACTGGTGGCATCGGGCACGGTCAAGAGCCGCGCCTGGGTGGATTTGGAGTTTCTCCCCGGACAGCACGATGTTGCCGTCATGCTCCCGCCGCTTCCGGTGAAGTGCCGGCTGGATGACAACCTGACCGACTTCCAATATGACCGGCCCTGGCACCTGGCGCGCGTCCATGTGACCACTCCCCCCTTGCCCTGTCAGCCGATTGACCTCCGGGAGGGTGACACCTGGGTGGAAAAGTTTGATCCGGGCTCAGGAGAATGGCTTACCGGCCCCCCGCACGCCCTCGAAGACCTGGGGCCGGTGCCTTATGGTTACGTCAAGTACCGCACGCCGTTCACCTTCCATGGCGAGGCTAGCATGTTCATCTCCACGCGGGCCGATGACGCGAAGAAGATTTTCGTTAACGGGAAGTACGTAGCGGAGGCGTCCAATACTGAAAAGTTGGTTGATTTCCCTCTCGCGAAATATGCCCAGGCCGGTTCCAACCTGGTGGAAATTTCCTATGAACTTTTCGGCGCCCCCAATTTTGGCGAGCACCTGGGCGAGTTGAAGGGGCTTGAGTCGGCAGGCATCGGCGCTGATTTCGCCTCCGCCAAGGGCCTGGAAAGTTGGCAAATCCAGCGCCACTCGCCACTTATGGAAGGACGGCAAATCAACCCGGAAGCCGGGCCGGCGCCCGGCGAAGGGGCAGGCCGTGCACACCCCGACTCAGAGTTGCGGCCCGCCGGCGGGGTGTGGGCGCCCGCATCGTTCCTCAGCGACGGGGCAAGCCAGCCCCCAGTGCCCGCTTTCACGTGGTGCCGTGCTAAATTCACGCTGCCTCCGTCCGATGAGGCCTGGAAAATACCCTGGAAACTTGGCTTCGATGCCGACTGCGACGCTCTCATCTTCCTCAACGGAAAATTCGTGGGGCGCTATGCGACCATAGGCCCGCAAAGGGAATTCTATCTTCCCGAACCGTATCTTTCCCCCGGTGGCGAGAACGCCCTTACGTTTGCCCTGGCTTACACGGACCAGCCCCACCACCTGCGAAAGTTGCAAGTGGCGCCCTATGTGGAGTTTTCAGTCCGCCGGACGCGCCTGGAGTTTGAGTGGTGATCGCCCGGGCGGGACCGGCGCAAGGGCTGCCCTTGCTCCTCCTTTCCCCAGGCACGATGGCCACCCTCCCCCCTGAGCCTATCATCAAGGTTGGGGGGGCAGGGGTTCCCCGGTTGCCGGCAGGGTCCAAAACCAGATTTAAGCGTACCATGCATATTTTTCATTGAAATTCCCGGCAATATGATAGACTCTACCCCATCACCTAATGAGATCACTTAAGTTGGGGGAAGGCACACTCAAATTTTAATGGAGGGAATTCACATGCGTGCTCGCCAATTCAGCTTCCTCCTCTCGTCGATCGCCCTGCTGATCGTTTGCGTGCAGCCAGCACTGGCACAGAGAGGAAAGCTCATTGTTCGCGCCAATCCGCGCGAAGCTTACATTTATGCCGATGGTGAACCTGTGGTGGAAGCAAGGGGTCACTATGTCACTCTCCCCGCGGGAGAGCACAAGATTGATTTGTACAATTACGGATATAAGCCGGCGTCGCGCACCGTTACCATCGATGCGCATAAGACGGTGTACCTCGATGTCAAACTGGAGCCGGTCGGTGGAGAAGTTTCAGGACCGTGGGGATGCATCATGTTGGAAGACGCGGCGAAGGCTGCCGTGCTGATGAATGGCAAAGAACCCCAGGTATTCTTTGTCGGGCACGGAGACGAGTTCAACCATCATTGGGGTTGGACGCAGGAATTGATTGTGCCCCCGGGCAAGCAAACGTTGACGGTGGAATACATGACCCACGATCCGTGGACCATCACCGTCAATGTGGAAGCCAATAAGCGGATCATCATTGCCGCTTATAAAGGCATAGAAAAGACCGTCGATTGGACCGCCGGAGAAAAAGCGAAGGAGTTTGAGCGATTCAAGGCGGGCTTTGCCTCCGCCCAAGTGGCGGTGGAGAAAGTCACCGGCAGCCTTAATGCGTCCACATCCCAGATCAATTGCGGCGATTCGGCCACCCTGACCTGGACCTCGACGGGTGCCGGAAAAGTCACCATTAATGACGCGGATGTGAGCACCGCCGGAAATCAGACGGTCCAGCCCACCCAGACCACCGATTACAAATTTATGGCCGCAGGGCCGGGTGGAGTTGCCACCTCCGACGCCACAGTAAATGTCAACACCGCGATTCCTGCTTCGCTCAGCGTCTCGCCCACCGAGGTTCGGTACCACAAGATCGGCGATAAAGTTGATCAACAGGGTACCGCCACGTTGACCTGGTCGGCCGGAAACGCCAACATGGTCTCCCTGGACCCCATCGGTACGGTTGGTGGGAATGGCACTCACGACTTGACGATCATGCCTACCAAGACTTCACCGGGACCGATTGACGAGACCGTTACCTACACCCTGCACGCCAGCAACGCCTGCGGCGGGTCCGCCACCCAGACCGCCAGCCTGCACATCACAGGCGCTATTGAGGCAGAATCAACCGTGAACGAGGCAACCCTCGAAAGCAAGCTCACTTTCAACAGCATTTACTATCCCACCAACTTGCCGACCGAAGCGGATCCCCAAGGCGGTTTGGTACCCAGCCAGATTCAGCGACTGGATGAAATCGTCAGCAACTTCAAAGAATACCTGACGGTTAAGCCGACGGCTGATTTGATTCTGATGGGCCACGCTGACCAGCGCGGCGGGGTGGCGTTCAACAAGGCGCTCTCCCAACGTCGTGACGACCGCGTGAAGAGCTACCTGATCGAGCATGGAATTCCTGCCGAAAGGATTCAGACCGAAGCCTTAGGAAAGGAACGCAACCTGACCGATAAAGAGGTGAAAGCGCTGACCGAGCAGAACCCCAATCTCTCGCCGGAAGATCGTAAGCGCGTAGAGAAAAATATGAATGCCTTCCGTATGGCGAACAATCGCCGCGTGGACATTCACTTGAGCACCACCGGCCAGACTTCGCTGCGTTATTACCCGTACAACTCCGACGACCTGAACGTGCTGATGGGCGAACAGAAGCCTGTTCCCAAGAAGGGCAAGAAACCCGCGCCCAAGAAGTAACTGCATCGAGACATCGCCGGGGCCGCATCCGTGGCCCCGGCGAGTTCCATCCCTAAGTGATTTCCCGCCGCAGGCGCTACTCCGCCTTCAATTGCGAGGTGCAGTTCGGGCAGCGAGTGGCTGCCAGAGGAATCTGCGAACAGCAATACACGCACGCCTTAGTGGTTGGGGCGGCGACGACGGCCAGCGCCGGCCGTTGCAGCCTGTTGACCTGCTTTACAAGCAGAAACATCGCAAATGCCACGATCAAGAAATTGATAATGGCATTCAAAAAGAGGCCGTAGTTTAGCGTCGCAGCCCCCGCCGCTTTGGCCGCAGCCAACGAGTCAAAATGCCGGCCGGTAAGGCTGATAAAGAGATTTGAAAAGTCTACGTGCCCCAGCAGCCTGCCGATAGGGGGCATCATAACGTCGTTGACCAAAGAGGTCACGATACCTCCAAACGACGCGCCCAAGACAATTCCCACTGCCATGTCAATGATGTTTCCGCGCATGGCAAATTCCTTGAAATCCTTGAGTAGCATAGTCGCTCCTTTGCATTGAAGGTTGAAAACCATCCGCCCATGGGGATGACGGCGATTTTACACCGTCTTTCCCTCCCGGGAAAACCAGAGACTTCTGAAATGTTGAAAAGGGGGTTGCCCCCGGGGGATGAGCCTTGGCAGGGTCCAATCGGCGACTTTGTTTCAGGGGAGTTCCTGACCCTGGCGGTCGGGCGGGGCGGCTTGTTGCCCCGCGGAGCGCAAGTGATCCGCGGCGCGGCGCAGGCGGGCCACCACCCGATCCTGCCCCAGGGCCAGCATGACCTCAAAAAGGCCCGGCGCCACCGCCTGCCCAGTCAGTGCCAGGCGCGTGGCATTGATGAGCAGTCCCGCCTTTACGCCTTTTTCTTCCGCCAGGCTGCGCAGGGCACTTTCCGTTCCCGCCAAATCGAAAGAGGGAATTGCCGCCACGCGTCCGGCGAGCGCGTCGAGCAACACGGAGAGGCCGGCGTCCTTCCAGTGCTTCTTCACGGCGTCGGGGTCGTAGGCAAAGTCGTCGGTAAAGAACGCGCGAAAGGCGCCGGTGAAATCTTTCAGAGTCCGCGCCCGGGACTGAAGCAAAAGCACGGCCTGCCTGAACCCCTCTTCCTCCCGAGTCCCGAGTCCCGAATCCCGAATCCCCAACCCCGCTTCCGCCAGTTCCCGCTCCACCAGCGGCAGCAGCCGTTCCGCGGGCATGTGGCGCACGTACTCGCTGTTCATCCAGGCCAGTTTTTCCAGATCGAAGACGGCATTCGATTTGGAAACTGCGGCAAGATCGAAATCGCGGATCATCTCCTCAAGGGGCACAATTTCCTTTTTGCCGGGCGGTGCCCAGCCGAGGAGCGCCAGGAAATTCACCAGGGCTTCGGGCAGAACTCCCTGCTGCTGGTAGGTGCCCACCGATGTCGCCCCGTGCCGTTTCGACAGCCGTTGCTTGTCGGGCCCGAGAATTAACGGGAGGTGCCCGTAGAGCGGGGCGGGCGCTTGCATTGCCTGATACATCAGGATCTGCTTGGGGGTATTGGAGATGTGATCAGCGCCGCGGATCACGTGGGTAATTCGCAGGTCAAGATCGTCAGCCACCACTCCCAGGTGATAGGTGGGATGGCCATCCGAGCGCAGGAGCACGAAGTCCTCAAGGTCACGGTGCTCGACTTCAAGGGTGCCGAAGACCAGATCTTCGAAGCTGGTCTTGCCGGAATCAGGGATGCGGAAGCGGAGCGCGGCCGGGCGGCCCTCCGCGCGCAACCGCTCCCGGTCCGCCGGCGAAAGCGCCCGGCATGTGCCGTCATATTTCCACGCCCGGCGCTCGGCTTCCGCCCGGGCGCGTTTGGCCTGGAGTTCCTCCGGCGTGCAAAAACAAGGGTAAGCATGCCCCGAGCGTTCCAGGTCCTGCGCCAGCGCGGAATAATGATCGAGCCGCTGAGATTGATAGATGGGACCTTCATCCCAATTGAGGCCGAGCCATTCCAGGCTCTCCAGAATGGCCGTGGTGAGTTCGGGCTTCGAGCGGTCCACATCAGTGTCTTCAATGCGGAGGATCAAAACTCCGCCTGTGTGGCGCGCGAAAAGCCAGTTGTAAAGCGCCGTGCGGGCGCCCCCGACGTGCAGGTAGCCGGTGGGTGAGGGTGCAAAGCGAACGCGGATATGACTCATGTCAGGCTTTCACGGGAGCTTTCGACCGGTCGTGGAAGGGGCGGACAAACTCGGTCCTTACTCTTCGCTCCATTGAGAGTACAAGGGCAATTCATAATTATACTGAACGAGGCTCCACCCGGCAACGACGCATTACCTTCTTCCGCAAAATCCCCACACTTGAAACTTTCAAGCCGGGCTGGGGCGAGATTGGGTTTGACAAAACCTTCCGCGCGTCCTGATAATTACGGTTCCTGACCTATGCCGCTTCGACGCTTGGAAATTCTAGCCGGTGCGCTGCTGGTGTTCTGCGTGGCGCAGGCAGCCCTGTCACCGGCCCTTGCCCGGACGCCCGCCGACCCCGCCCAGGTGGCTGCCTGGGCGCTGGACCACGCCATCATCATTGACACGCACGCCGACACGCCGCAAGTGATGCTCGACGAGGGTTACGACCTCTCCGACCCCAACAGCCCGTACATGATCAGCATTCCCAAGATGCGCGCCGGGCATCTGGGCGCTGAGTTTTTTTCCATCTGGGTGGATGTTACCTGGCCCAAGCAGGACCTGATCCATCGCGCCCTGGACCTGATTGAGGTGACCGATCAGCAGGTGGCGAGGCACTCCGATGTTTTGGGCATGGCCTCCACCGCCGACGACATCGAGCGCCTGCACCGCGAGGGGAAAATCGCCGTCCTCCTGGGCGTCGAGGGGGGGCACGAGCTTCAAGGCGATCTGCGCATGCTGGACATCTACTATCGCCTGGGCGTGCGCTACATGACCCTGACGCACACCAAGAATGACGAGTTGGGTGATTCCTCCGGCGACAAACCGCAATGGAAGGGACTGTCACCCCTCGGCCGGCAAGCCGTGGAGCGCATGAACCAGCTCGGCATGATGGTGGATATCTCCCACGTTTCCGACGACACCTTTTACGCCGCCCTGGCGGCGAGCAAGGCGCCGCTGATCGCATCCCACTCCTCCTGCCGCGCCCTGTGCAATGCCCCGCGCGATATGACCGACGATATGATTCGCGCCCTTGCCAAAAACGGCGGGGTGATGGACATCAATTTCTATTCCGGATTCCTCAGCCAGTCCTATCATGACGCCTTCGCGAAGATTGAAAAGCAGGTGGACGCGGAAGTTACTGCGGCGCGCGCGCAGCGTGCGAAACAAGGCAAACGCCTTTCCTACCCGGAAGAAGTTCGCATCGAACAGCGATTGACCAGGAACCTGCCGGCGCCCTCTTACACCGCCATCGCCGACCACATTGACCATGCCGTCAAGGTGGGTGGAATCGATCACGTGGGGCTGGGGTCCGACTTCGACGGCATTGACACCCCGCCGCGCGGCATGGAAGACGTTTCCAAGCTTCCCGATTTGGTCCAGGAACTTGCCCGTCGCGGGTATAGCGAGGAAGATCTGGAGAAAATCCTGGGCGGCAATGTACTGCGCGTCATGCGCCAGGTGGAGCAGGTGGCGCTCCAGATGCAGAATGCCCACTGAAGAAGTAAGCAGTAGGCAGAAGGCAGTAAGCAGCGGCCCGCAATTAATCATGAGAACTCTGGAGGATGTATGAGCAAGCATATCTTATCAGTCTTGATGGTGGCAGCGCTGGTTATGGCGCTAGCGGCCGCCTCTGTCTGGGCGGCTCCCCAGGCGACTTCGACAACCAGGAAAACCCCTACGGCCGCGCCGAAGAGCAGCGCCTCGCTGCTCAACCCGGCGTCGCTCAAGCTGCAAGCTCCGGCGGTTTTCCATGCCAGGTTCACTACCACCAAAGGGGATTTTGTGGTGGAAGTCACGCGCGCGTGGTCGCCGCGCGGCGCCGATCGTTTCTACAATCTGGTGAAATATCATTACTTCGATAATGCGGCCTTCTTCCGCGTGCTCTCGGGGTTTGTGGTGCAATTCGGCATTAGCGCCCGCCCGGATGTTTCCCGTGTCTGGGAAAACGCCAAGATCACTGATGACCCTGTTACCCAAAGCAATACTCGTGGCATGCTCACCTTCGCGACAGCCGGCCCTAACACCCGCACCACCCAGATCTTCATCAACCTCGGCGACAACCCGAATCTGGACGGCATGGGATTCTCTGCCTTTGGCAAGGTGGTGAGCGGCATGGAGGTGGTCGACAAGCTTTATAGCGGGTACGGGGAGGGCGCACCCAACGGTAACGGCCCTGACCAGAACCGCATCCAAAGTGAGGGCAAAGCTTATCTCGATAAGTCTTTCCCCATGCTCGATACGATCAAGACCGCCGTGATTGTTCCGGCCACACCGGCGGTGCCGAGCAAACCAGCGGTGAAGCAAAACTAGGTGTCAGGTGCCAGGTATCAGGTGTCAGGGGATTACTGACACCTGGCGCCTAACACCTGCATTGCTCCGCGCCTCTGCGGTGACTTACCGCCAGTAGCATTCAAAGAATAGGAGAATTCATGAGCGATTTAAAGCCGGGCCATTATGCAGTTTTTGAGACGACGCTGGGCGAAATTACCTGCGAGCTTTTCCCCGAGCAAGCGCCCGAGACCGTCCAGAACTTCATAGGCCTCGCGAACGGAACGAAGGAATTTGTGGACCCCAACACGCGTGAGCGTGGCAAGCGGCCTTTCTATAACGGCCTGGTCTTCCACCGGGTCATCTCGAATTTCATGATCCAGGGAGGCTGCCCGCTGGGGTCAGGCACCGGGGGGCCCGGCTACAAATTTAAGGATGAGTTTTCGAAGGAGCTGACCTTCGACCGGCCCGGCCGCCTCGCCATGGCCAACGCCGGGCCGGGCACGAATGGCTCGCAGTTCTTCATCACCGTGGCGCCCACCGATTGGCTCAATAACCGGCACACCATCTTCGGCCAGGTCGTAAAGGGCCAGGATGTGGTGGACAAAATCGTTAACACCCCGAAAGGCGCAGGCGACCGCCCTAAGACTCCAGTGGTGATGAATTCCGTGAAGATTGTGGAAGTGAAATAAGAATGGACGGCGGGCAACCGTAGCGCGGACCTCCGCTTTTAAGGTCTGTCTGTTAGGGCCTTCGGCCCGCGAAAACCCATGAAAAACCCCCTCATCCGACCTCGTCCCTCGGCCACCTTCTCCCCAAGGGAGAAGGAAGGGCATTCTCTACCCTCTCCCGTGGGGAGAGGGTGGCGGCCATGCGCCGCCGGGTGAGGGGTTTTTCGACCCTGCGGCTCTTCCCGCGAGTGGGGGAAGTGCCGCGGACCTAAACAGCAGGTCCGCGCTACGGTTCCTATTCCCCCCTACACCCCGATAATCTCCGTAAGCTCCTTCACTGCGGCGGCGGATTTTTCCAGCGCGGCTTGTTCTTCCGGCGTCAACTTGATCTGCACAATCTCTTCGATGCCGCGCGCGCCGAGCTTTACCGGCACGCCTACGAAGAGGCCATTGATTCCGTATTCACCCTCAAGATATGCCGCGCAGGGCAGGATTTTCCTGCGGTCATTGAAGATGGCGTCAATCATCTGCACCACGGCGGCGGAGGGCGCATAGAAAGCGCTGCCGGTCTTCAGCAGGTTGACGATTTCCGCGCCGCCCTTGCGCGTGCGGTCGATGATTTTGTCGAGTTGTTCCCGGGGCATGAGGTGGGAAACCGGAACTCCCGCCACGGTGGTGTAACTGGGCACGGGAACCATGGTATCGCCGTGACCGCCCAGCACCAGGCCTTCCACGTCCTGCACGGAAACATTCAAAGCTTCGGCAATGAACGTCCGGTAGCGCGCCGAATCCAGCACGCCGGCCATGCCGATCACGCGGTTCTTGGGGAAGCCGCTTACGCGATAGGCGGTCTGCACCATGGCGTCCAGCGGGTTCGTCACTACAATCAAAATCGCGTCGGGCGAGTGCTTTGCGGCCTGCTCAATGGCGGCCTTCACCACCGCGTAGTTCGCCTTCAGCAGGTCGTCGCGGCTCATCCCGGGCTTGCGTGGGAATCCCGCGGTCATCACGATGATGTCGGAATTGGCAGTGTCCTGGTAATCGTTCGTTCCTTTGATCCTTACGTCGTAGCCTCCAATCGGCCCCGCTTCCAGCAGGTCCAGGCCCTTGCCTTGCGGGACGCCTTCCAGAATGTCAATCAACGCGACGTCGGCGAGTTGCTTGTCGACAATTCGATGCGCGAGTGTCGCACCAACGTTCCCAGCCCCGATCACGGTTATTTTTTTACGCATGGTAGCCTCACAAGAATAGAATAGTGGATGAACAATGGCCGTCAGTTATCAGTCATCAGTTATCAGTAAAAGCGGAAGCCCAGGTGCGGCCTCTAGTCACAGCTCAATACCCTAACCTCGCGTCAGAAAACGGCGTGCTGAATTCTGACAACTGATGACTGACGACTTCACTGCATGTTTTCAATAATCGCACCGGCAAACCCGCTGGTGCCGAGCGTCCGCACATCCTTGATGCCTTCCATCCGCATCAGGCGCTCCAGGTCGTAGGTCACGTGGTGCTGTACAATGGTGGCGGCGAGCGCGTCCTCAATCAGCTTGCCGACTTCCGGCCAGCCCATAAACTCAAACATCAGCGCCCCGGAGCGAATCACCGCGCCGGGATTGATCATGTCCTTGTCGGCATACTTGGGAGCCGTGCCGTGGGTGGCCTCGAACACCCCAAAACCATCGCCAATATTCGCGCCCGGCGCCACGCCCAGCCCGCCGATTTGGGCCGCGCAAGCGTCCGAAAGGTAATCACCGTTCAGGTTCGGTGTGACGACCACCTGATATTCCTCGGCCCGCGTCAGGATCTGTTGCAGCATGGAATCCGCAATGCGGTCATTCACCAGAATCTTGTTTTTCCACTGCCCGTTGCCGTGCGTCGCATAAATCGTATCGAGGCAGGTTTTCACTTCCTTCGCGACTTGCTGCTGGAAGGCTGCATTCGCCATCTCCAGGCCCGGTTCCACCAGGGCGGCGTTCGATTCGATGGAAAGGTTCTGGTCCTTGTCCTTGTTGCCGAGAATCCAGCTCTCGCGCTCGGTGACAATCTGCGAACGAAATTCTTCCCTGGCCAGTTCGTAGCCCCAATCGCGAAAAGCGCCCTCCGTGAATTTCATGATGTTGCCCTTGTGGATCAGGGTCACCGTCTTCAGGCCTTTGGCGATGGCATACTGCAAGGCGCGCCGCGCCAGTCGCTTGGTCCCCGTAATCGACATCGGTTTGATGCCAATGCCGGAATCGAGCCGCACCTGCTTTTTGTTCTTGTCTTCGGTCAGCAGCCCATTCACAAATTCAATCAACCGCTTGGCCTGGGGAGTTCCTTCGCGCCATTCGATACCGGCATAAACGTCTTCGGTGTTCTCGCGAAAGATGATGATGTTCATCTTTTCGGGGCGCCGGACGGGGGAGGGGACGCCGGGAATGAACTTCACCGGCCGCCAGCACGCGTAGAGATTCAATACTTGGCGCAGCGCCACATTCAGGCTGCGAATGCCGCCCCCCACCGGAGTGGTGAGCGGGCCCTTGATGGCAATGCGGAATTCCTTAATGGCGTCGAGCGTGCCTTGCGGCAACCACTCGCCGAACTTGCGAAAGGCCTTTTCCCCCGCAAACACCTCGTACCATACAATGCGCCGCTTGCCGCCGAAGACCTTCGCCACCGCCGCGTCGAACACTCGTTGCGAAGCCTTCCAAATATCGCGACCGGTTCCGTCGCCCTCAATGTAGGGAATCACCGGATGGTCGGGAATTACAAATCCGCCGTCCACATATTGAATGGCTTGACCTTCCGGCGGAACAGGGTTCCCGTTATAGGCTGTCATGGGCAAAATAACCCTCCCTTGATGCATTTCTCGTCAGTCAGCACGTGTGTTTCCAGACTATGAATCCGAAACGGATGAGCATAGTACACCAGGAATCGTGGTGACAAGAAGAATTGGCGCCACCGGGATGAAAGCCACGGTCAATCCGTCAAAGGATTACCCGGTGCTATTCATACCGGAGGGCGGTAATGGGATCGAGGCGCGCCGCCTTCAAGGCTGGCCAGAGTCCAAAGAACAAACCAACGCTGGTGGAAACGACAAAGCCTGCGACCACGGACCAGAGAGGGACGGTGGACGGCAGGCTGGGTACAAAGATTCGGATGAGGAAGCTCAACATCCAGCCCAGGGCGATTCCAATCAGCCCCCCTGAACCGGTGAGGGCCACGGCCTCCAGCAGAAACTGCCAAGCGATGTCGCGTTGGCGCGCGCCCACGGCCTTGCGCACTCCGATCTCGCGGGTGCGCTCCGTGACCGAGACCAGCATGATGTCCATTACCCCAATGCCTCCCACCAGCAGGCCAATGGAGGAGATCACGACCATCACCAGCCCCACGGTAGCGATAATCTGGCGAAATTCGCTGATGAGGGACTCGGCCGTCGATAACCCGAAGTTGTCCGGGTCGCTGGGTTTCACATGACGGCGGCGGCGCAGGACGCCGCGGATTTCATCCTGGGCCTCATCCAACTGTCCGCGCACCGCAAGGGCGCTGATGAAATGATCCTTCGCCTCAGGATAAAGTTTTCTGTAGGTCCAATAAGGTATGAAAATGTCGCGGTCGTCGGGACTGTCGCCCAGGAATCCCTTGAACTTGTGGAGAGTGCCGATGACCTCGAAGGCGTGTCCATCCACGACGAGGGTCTTGCCCACGGGATCTTCGTGCTGAAAAAGTTGCTCCTCCACATTGGCGGCGATCACGGCGACATCCCGGCGATGGAGATCATCCGTTGGGGTAAAGAAGCGGCCATCGGCAAGCGATGAGTTGGCAATCGCCAGGTAGTTCGAGTCCACGCCCATGAACTGCGCTCCCGCCATCTCGCGGCCCTTGAAACGCGCCGTGGAGGGGGGCAAGCCAAATTCCTCCAGTTCGCCGAAGATAGCCACCGAGATTTCTTCGACGGCGGGGCATTGTTCCTTAATGGCCATGGCGTCGTCGTAGCTGAGCGGTTTGCGCAGGCGCTCCTCCCGCGTCAACTTGTGCGGGGCGCCCATCTGGAGCTTGTAGACCCATACCACTCTCGTGCCAAATTGCTCGGCCGCCTGCACCAATTGAGTGTCGAGTCCGGCGATGATGGAAGCCACCACAATCACCGTGGTGGTGCCGATCAGGACGCCCAGCACCGTGAGCAGCGACCGGAATTTGTGCGTGCGCAGCGTGTCGAGCGCCAACCACAGGTTTTCACCGACCGCTTGCCAGTAAGTCGTCATGCTATTTCTCGGCACGCAACGCCTGAATGGGATTAAGACCGGCCGCCCGGCGGGCAGGGTAGATGCCAAAGAAGACCCCTACCAGGGTGGAGAGCGAAATTCCCACAATCACGGCGCTGGTGGGAACTTCCGCGGTGAAGACGAGGTCCACCAGCCACGCCAGGGCATAAGAGAAGACCACTCCGATGGCGCCTCCCAGGCCGGCGAGCGTCGCGGCTTCAATCAGAAACTGCCACAGGATGTCACTGCGTTTCGCCCCCACTGACTTGCGAATCCCGATCTCGTGGGTGCGCTCCGTGACCGTGGCCAACATGATATTCATGATCACAATTCCGCCCACCACCATGAACACCGCCACCACGCCGATGGTGACCGCAAAGATGGTGCCGGTAAGATCCTTCCAGGCGCTCATCAGAGTATCGGAGGCGTTGATGCCGAAGGTGTCGTCATCATTGTAGGGCACGTGGCGGCGCGCCCGCATGAGGACTCGAACCTCGTCCTCCAGTTCCATCATGTGTTGAGTGTCCGGGGCTTTGACAAAAACCATCAACTCCAAATTCGGCATAAAAAGATTGCGGAACGTGCCGAGAGGGATGAAAACGAAATTGTCCTCGCTCACGCCGAACGTGGAGCCGATTTTTTCCGCCACGCCTACCACCGTGAAGTTGTGGCCTCCCACCGTCAATTCCTTGCCGATCGGATCGACCGATGGGAAGAGCTTCTCCACAATGTCCTGCCCAATGAAGCAAACCTGCGTATTGTGACGGTAATCCTGGTCGCTGATGTAGCGTCCCGATGCTACCTTTTCCCGGCCGATGTAGGCGTGGCTTGCGGTAATTCCGCTCAGTGACACCTCGCTGATAGCCCGGCCGGCATACCGTACCTCCGGCCCGTTTTGGGGTTGTGCGAGGGCGCTGATGGCCTCATAGCCGTTCAGGGAGTCGCGCAGGTACTCATATTCTTCCAGACGGATCGGCCGGTTGCGCCGCAAAGCCTTCAGATACGCGTCGTACCCCTGCGCCCATTTGAATTTATAGAGCACAAAGGTGTTGGTGCCAAGATTGGCGATTTTGGTGGCAATGTAGAGGTTCATTCCATTCACCACCGACATCACCACAATCAGCGTGGTGGTGGCGATGACGATGCCGAGCAGGGTGAGGAAAGACCGCAGCTTATGGTTGCGCAGTTCTTCCAGAGCCATCCAAAAGGCTTCACGCGCTGGAATCCAGAAGCCGGCACGCCCCGGGGATATCGCCCGCCATGAGGCGGTGGCCTTGCGGGCTTGGTTGAGAACGGACATGAGGATCGCAATTCGTGTCGGCAGGGATCCGCGGGATCAGGTTGACTTCAGCAGACTGCGCAATACCGTGGGCAGGATTCCGCCGTTGCGGTAATAGTTCACTTCCACTGCTGAATCAAGGCGGGCGATGGCGGAAAAGCTTTTCTTCGTGCCATCGGCTGCGAGGGCGGTCACGGTGACTTCCGAACGTGGGCGAATGGCATCACTCAAACCGGTGACGTCAAAGATCTCCCGCCCGCTGAGGCCGAGGGAGGCAGCAGTTTCTCCCTCGCGGAATTGCAGGGGCAGCACGCCCATTCCCACCAGGTTGCTGCGATGGATGCGCTCGAAGGTTTCCGCCAGCACGGCGCGCACGCCCAGCAGCAGTGTTCCTTTCGCCGCCCAGTCCCGCGACGAACCTGAACCGTATTCTTTTCCCGCCAGGACCATCAAGGGCACGCCTTCGTCACGATAGCGCATGGCCGCATCGTATATGCTCAGCCGTTCCTCGCTGGGAAAGTGCAGGGTGATGCCCCCTTCCGTTCCCGGAACCAGCAAATTCTTTAGCCGGATGTTGGCAAAGGTGCCGCGCACCATCACCCGATCGTTTCCACGCCGGGAGCCGAAGGAATTGAAGTCTTTCTTGGTTACGTTGTGTTCACCCAGGAAGCGGCCGGCGGGCCCATCGAGGGGAATATCACCCGCGGGAGAAATGTGGTCAGTGGTCACGGAATCACCCAGCAGGGCAAGAACGCGCGCCCCGTGGATTTCGCCGATGGCCCCGGGAGCGGGGGAGAGGCCGATGAAGAATGGCGGCTCCTGAATGTAGGTCGAGGCGTCTTGCCACTCGTAAAGCGCGCCGCCGGCCACGGGAATGGCATTCCAGGTGGCATTGCCATCCCAGGCATTCCGGTAGGTCTCGCGAAACATCTCGGGGCGAACGGAGCGGCTGAGGGCTTCACTCACCTCCGCTTGCGAAGGCCAGATATCGCGCAGAAAAACCGGGTTGCCCAGCCGGTCCTTTCCCAAGGGTTCGGTTCCGAGGTCGATATCCACGGTTCCCGCCAGCGCGTAAGCCACCACCAGCGGCGGCGATGCCAGGTAATTCGCCCTCACCTGCGGGTGCACGCGGCCCTCAAAATTTCGATTGCCGGAAAGAACCGCGGCGGCCACCAATTGGCCCTCGGTCACGGCGCTTGCCACCTCCGGCGGTAGGGGGCCGCTGTTGCCGATGCAGGTGGTGCAACCATAGCCCACCAGGTTGAAGCGCAGGCCGGCGAGTGATTCGAGCAATCCGGCGGCCTGCAAATATTCCGTCACTACTTTCGAGCCGGGCGCGAGACTGGTTTTTACGTAAGGCGGAACTTGCAATCCTTTTTCCAGCGCTTTCTTTGCTACCAACCCCGCCCCCAACATCACGGAGGGATTGGAAGTGTTGGTGCAGGATGTAATCGCCGCGATCACCACCGCCCCGTGATTCAACCGGGCGCTTGCGCCGTTAAACTTCACGCTGGCGCTGCGCCCCGCATCCTCGGGGGACAGCCCGAACCCGCGCTCCTTTACGGGAGCGGAAATAGCGCGGCGAAACGCCTGCTTCATTTGCGACAATGGGACGCGGTCCTGGGGCCGCTTGGGCCCGGCAAGGCTCGGCTCAACCGTGGCTAAGTCCAGTTCCAATACATCGGTGAATTCCGGATCAGGAGTCTGGTTGGTGCGGAAAATTCCCTGTTCCTTGGCGTAGCGCTCCACGCGGTCCACTTCCTCATCGGTGCGGCCCGTCTGGCGTAGGTACCGCAAGGTCTCAGCGTCAATGGGGAAGAATCCCATCGTGGCGCCATATTCGGGGGACATGTTCGCCACGGTGGCACGGTCGGCGAGCGTCATTTCCGACAAGCCCTCACCGAAGAATTCCACGAACTGGTCCACCACACCCTTCTTGCGCAGGATCTGCGTGACCATCAGCACCAAATCCGTGGCCGTCACGCCTTCATTCAGTTTCCCCCGCAGCCGGAAGCCCACCACTTTCGGCGTCAGGAAATAGTAGGGCTGGCCGAGCATGGCTGCTTCCGCTTCGATGCCGCCCACGCCCCAACCGAGCACTCCCAGCCCATTGATCATCGTGGTGTGCGAGTCGGTTCCCACGAGGGTGTCAGGAAGCAGCACGGCTTCACCGTGGGTTTTTTGCAGCAGGACCACTTTGGCCAGAAATTCCAGATTCACTTGATGCACAATGCCCGTGGCCGGAGGCACGACGCGAAAATTCTGGAAAGCCTGCTGGCCCCAGCGCAGGAATTCGTAGCGCTCCCGGTTGCGCGCAAACTCGATTTCCGCGTTGCGCTCGAGAGCGGTGGTATTTCCGAAGAAATCCACCTGCACGGAGTGATCGATGACCAGGTCGACGGGAACCAGGGGATTGATTTTGGTGGCGTCGCCGCCCAGCCGCTTCATGGCTGCGCGCATGGCGGCCAGGTCCACCACAGCCGGAACTCCGGTGAAATCCTGAAGGATCACGCGCGCCGGCTTGAAAGGCACCTCGCGCGGCGCGGGCGTCCGGGCGTTCCAGTTGGCGAGCGAAGTGACGTCTTCCTCCGTCACCAAAGTGCCATCGCAGTTCCGCAGCAGGGATTCGAGTAGAACCTTGATGGAAAAGGGGAGGCGCGAAACTGTCCCGCGACCTGATTTTTCGAGTTGCTCAAGGCGATAAATGACCGCCGGGCCACTGCTGGTTTCGAGCGTGGCTCGCGCCCCAAGGATGTCCTGCGCTTTCTCCATAATTCCTCCGTAAGTCCCATTTCCATCATAACGCCGAATGGCGCAGGCGGTCAGCAGGCGCAGCCGATTCGGCCACAAATAAGATGCAGGTTGCGCCTTTCGGCTTATATTTCTCTGCGGCAACTGCGTATATATCATCGGCAGGCATAATCATTTCTTCCACTTTCGCTCTGCCAAGGCATTCATGTTCGTGCAGACCCCCTCACCCACCGCCTTGCGGTCCCCCCTCTCCCCCAAGGGGGCGAGGGAAAATGTATTCTTGGTTTGGTTCCTGCCAAACCCTGTCGATGCCTACTGCCCACTGCCTACTGCCTTCTCCGCCCCCAGTCCCAAAAACTTCAGGGCCTCCTCCGCGGCGCTCTTGCCGGTCCGGATGCAGTCCGAAATGCCGATTCCCGAGTAAGCATTTCCCGCAAGGTACAATCCTGGCAGTTCTTGTAAGCGCTCCTCGATTGCACTCAGGCGCCCCGCATGGCCCACCGCATATTGCGCCACGGAAGCAGCCCATCGATGCACCCGGAAAAACAGGGGCTCAGCGGTGAAGTTCATAATTTCTTTGAGCTCCTGCCGCACCAGGGTCACAACCTCGTCGTCACTCAAATCGAGCACATGGGGATCTCGCGCCCCGCCCAGAAAGCACCGCAGCATGGCCTTGCCTTCCGGCGCACGGTGATCGAATTTGGCGTGAACAAATGTGCAAGCCAGCATGCGCCGCCGCTCTTTTCGCGGCACGAGGAATCCAAAACCGGCGGGAAGCAGGGCCCGGGCACGCTCGTCGAATGCCAGAGAGACCGTCATGGAAGAGCTGTAGGGAATGCCCTCGAGCAACTCGCTCAGGCGGTGGTCAAGGGATGAAAGCAGTCCGCCGGCCAAAAACGCAGGCACGGCGAGAATCACCGCATCGGCGTCAAAAACCCTCGAGCCCTCACAAGCGATCTGGAATCGCCGGGAGCAGGAGTCAGCAGGGCCCCCCGGCCCACCCGGGGCGAACTCCAGAGCCAGCACGCGGCGGCGCACAAAAACCCGGTATCTTTCAACCGGCGCCGCAAGCCTCTCCGTCATTTGTTGGAGCCCGCCCTTGAGAGTCATGAAAAGCGGCTGGCTCGGTGGCGGGGCAATACCCGTTCCACCAGAATTCCCATTGGGAGGGGCATTCTGCGCAGCCCCACGCCGCTTCCGCATGGCGGCAAGCGTGGCGCGTGTCAGGCTGCCGTGCCGGAGTTCCATTTCCCAAAAGCGCGGTAACACCGAGCGCACACTCAGCGCCGCCGAATCGCCGCCGTAGACGCCAGCCAAGAGAGGGTCCGCGATATTCTCCACCATCGCTTCACCAAAATGCCTTTTCACAAAACTGGCAACCGACTCATCGCCACGATCCCCGTCCGGCGGAGAGGAAAAGAGTTCCCACGCCGCCGCCAGTTTGGTGCTCAGGGGCAGCAGCCGGGTGGTCACCATCGGCCATAGGCGCGTGGGCACCAGGAACATCAAGCCATCGGGCAGCGGCTGCAAGCGTCCCCGGTGAAGAATGTAGGTGCGGCGCGCGTGGTCATTGGAACCCATCAGGTCATCGCCCAGTCCCAGTTCCCGCGCCATCGCCGCAGCTTGCGGTTTCTCGGCGAGAAAGCTGTCGGGCCCCGCTTCGACCACAAAGCCTTCAACCGTTTCCGTCCGCACCACGCCGCCCAACCAGGGACTTGCCTCAATGAGCATTTCCTCGACCGGCGCGCCGGCTTGGCGTGCCCGCGCGAGCGTGTAGGCGGCGGCAAGGCCGGAGGTGCCTCCGCCGATCACCGCAACCCGGCGAATTTTGGTTTTATCAGGCATAGCGAATACGTGCAGTTACCAGGCTGGCCAGCGCCGATGCAAACCGGGGACTGCCATTCAGCGACTCCGACCGCCGCACCACCACTCCTCGAGCTTTTCCATAATCCCGGAAGAGTATATCGATGTCGTACAGAATTTCCACGTGGTCGGAGACAAATCCCACGGGAATCAACAATACGGTCTTCACGCCCCCCCGCGCCAACTCATCAATCTGTGATTCCACCGTCGGTCCAATCCATTTCTCCGCCGTCATCCCCTGGCTCTGGAATGCCAGGCGATATTCGCTGAGGCCCATGGCCCGGGCCACCAGAGCCGCCGTTTCTCGCACCTGCCGCTCGTACGGATCTCCCCCGGCAATTGTCCGCTCCGGCACACTGTGAGCCGTAAAGATTACGGGAACGGGGCCGCCGGTTTCCTGCCTTGTGGCATCGAGGGCTGGCGTGGCGCGCTCTCGGAACGCCTCAATCAGCTCTGGATGGTCGTGCCAGCTTTCCACAAAATCCACCACCAAATCCGGCCGCTGCTGTTCGACCGCAGCCATCAGGGATTGGCGGTAGAGTCCAATGCTGGTGCGGGAATTCTGGGGCGCCAGGCACATGGCCACCACGCGGTCAACGCCCTCGCGGCCCAGACGATCCACTGCCTCCGCAATGAAGGGCTTCCAATTCCTCATGCCCACGTAAACGGGGTGGGCGATCAACTTTTCGAGCGCCCCTGCCTGCAAGGTGGTGATCTGCAACAAAGGCGATCGTCCCCCAATCAGGCTGTAGCGGCGCGTAATTTCTTTCACCACCGGCTCAGGCAGGGGCCGCCCCGCGCGCACGTTGAGCAGGAACTCCGGGATATCCTTGAGCTGATCGGGGGCGCCATGCGCCAGCAGCAACACTCCCCAATGGCCTGGGGTGGGCTGCGGAAAGAATTCTTTCTTCATAAGCCACGGTCAACTGGCCGTCATCGTTTAAGGCCCTAATCTGCGAAAGCCCTTAAGATTGCCTCACTCTGAATATACCACGCGGGGTGCAAGGTAGGACTGACTGTGCTTGGCGAGCCCTTGACGAAATCGGCACACTGGGCTTAGACCGCCGACGAAGCAATCAAGGCTATTCGCAAAGAAATCAGGAATTGGAAAGCGGTTAAATCGAGGTAAGGGTTAGGTCTTCGGAGCCAAAGGGAGATCCTGCGCAGCCTCCTCTGCCGTGGGAAAGACTTGAATAGTGCGGTCGACCTGGGTGAGCTTCAACACGCCTCCGACCATGCCTTTAACCCCCGCCAGGCGCAATGTTCCTCCCAATTTTCTTAACTTAATCAGGCCTCGAACCACCGTTCCGATGCCGGCGCTATCGATGTAGGTTACCTCGGCCATGTCGAAAACCACCCAGGTGCTGCCCTGGGAGATGATCTCATCGAGCGCCAGTTCAATTTGCTGGCAGTTCGGTCCGATGCGGATGCTGCCCGTCATGGCGAGGACGACAACCCCCGGCCGGACTTGTTTCTTGATGAATTCCATGAATTTTGACCCTCACTTTGCGAGTGGGTTTGCCTTCACCCCTGCCCGGCCGCGCGCCGGACGGCGGCCATTCAATTCCAATCCTCTCCCTCATAAGGGAACTGACGAATCAGCCGCAGGCAGCCCTCCAGGGCTTCCTGCGCTGAATCCCCCCACCCCGAGGGCAGCAACGGAGCGCTTTGCTGATTCACCTGCTTATCGGCTTCGGCAAAAAACCGCAAGCGTTGGCCTGCCGGGGGCAAGGCATACTCTTTCACCGTGATTCGGAAACTCACGCTTCCTTCGGGCTGGCGTTTGGTCATGGTAAAAAAACTCAATTGAGCCAACTCTTCGGAAGAATTGGTCTTCGTAAAGTGCCACTCCACCGCTTGAACCTCCGGTCTTTAGCTTGACGGGTCACGATGCGTGTGATGACCTGTAGAAGCATCTTAGGATGTGAAGTCACTGGTGTCAACGAAGAGCATTGGCCAGGGTATTAAAAGAAATCCTTCACTTGGCGCTTAAATGTGGGGCGCACTTCTGGTAGAGTCACGGGTTGCCGCGGAGGTGCCAGCGTTAGTTACCGCGGCGCATGGGGGTCGCCTATTCCCGGAAAGAGGGCCGGAGAAGACAATCCGCTATGAATTACCGCAGGTTTGGACGCACGGGCTGGAGGGTGAGCGAGCTCGGATACGGAATGTGGGGACTGGCGAGTTGGACTGGCTCCAGCGACGACGAATCCCGGCAATCCCTGCAGCGGGCTGTCGACTTGGGATGCAATTTTTTTGACACAGCCTGGCACTACGGCAGCGGGCACAGCGAACAACTGCTCGGGGAGTTGGTGCGCCGGAACCCTGGAAAGAAACTCTATCTGGCGACCAAGATTCCACCCAAAAACCTTGCGTGGCCGGCCCGTCCGGAGTTTACCCTCGATGACTGTTTCCCTCCCGAGCACATTGAGCAATATGTGCACGCCAGCCTCGCAAACCTGGGCGTGGAAAGCGTCGACCTGATTCAATTCCATTCCTGGTCTGACGCCTGGCTGGAAGACGACCGATGGGTGAAGATGATCAACGATCTGCGCCAGCAAGGGCTATTCCGGGCTGTGGGCATTAGCATCAATCGCTGGGAGCCCAGGAACGGCACACGCGCTGTGATGTCGGGGCTGATTGACTCCGTGCAGGTCATGTACAACGTTTTTGATCAGAATCCCGACGACGAACTTTTTCCCGCCTGTGCCGCTCAGGATGTCGGGGTCATTGCGCGGTGCCCACTCGACCAGGGGTCGCTGACCGGCACGCTGACGCTCTCGAGTAAATGGCCAGAGGGCGATTGGCGCAATAAACATTTTAGTCCGGCGGTGCTCAAAGCGTGCGTTGAGCGCGCCGACGCGCTGAAGGCGCTCGTCCCGCCCGGCATGACGCTGGCGCAAATGGCACTGCGCTTCATTCTGAACAATCCCACTGTGAGCACGATGATTCCCGGCATGCGCAAGGGGAAGAATGTGGAAGAGAACCTGCGAATTACAGGACAAGGTCCCTTGCCGGAGGACCTCTACAGGGAATTGCGCAAGCATCGCTGGGATCGCCGAGCGGCCCACTGACCCGTCTACAGGAAACCAATGGCCCGAGTTCCGTTTGGCAGGTAAACGTAGCTCACTGAGAATTCGTGGCGGAAAATTTATAAGTACCCGCGGCAATATGAACAATCATTTCTGGCTGGGCATGGCGGTAATTCTCTCAAGCGGCGCAATGAATGCCGGATTCTCACTCCCCATGAAGTCCTCCCGCGGTTGGAAGTGGGAGAATCTCTGGCTGGTATTTTCTACCGTGGGAATTTTGATTGTGCCCTGGACGCTGGCCTTGGCGCTGGTGCCGGGACTCCCGCTCGTTTATGCCGGGGTAACGGCGCGGTCGCTGCTGCTCCCTCTGCTTTTCGGCCTGCTTTGGGGTTTTGCCCAAGTGACCTTCGGGCTCAGTTTGCGCATCGTCGGCGTCGCCCTGACCTTCGCCGTGGTGGCGGGCCTCGGCAGTCTCTCGGGCGCGCTCATCCCCTTGTTGGTGTTTCATCACGAGGACCTCTTTCGCCCGCGCGGGTTGCTGCTGTTTCTCAGCATTCCCTTTCTCCTGGTGGGGCTCATCTTCTTCGGCCGCGCCGGCCGCACCCGGGAAAAGGAACAGGCCAGCCGGAATCCCGGTTCCTCCCCGCCCGCCAGCAGCTTTACCACGGGGATGGCTTTGTGCATCTTCACCGGAATCTTTGCCTCGAGCTGGAACCTGGGATTCGCCTTTGGCGGGGAGGTGATTCGCGCCGGCCTGCGGCAGGGAGCGGGATCCCTGAGCGCGCCTTACGCGGTGTGGGGCTTGGTGCTGGGAGCCGGGTTTATCCCCAATCTGTTTTACTGCACTTATCTGCTGGTAAAGAATCGGACGGCGGGTCTTTTCATCCGGAGCGGTTGGACCCGCGAGGCCGTTCTGGCCTTCGCCATGGCCCTCCTTTGGGTTACCGCCATCCTGGGTTACGGGATCGGAGCCACCTTGGTGGGCGCCTCGGGAACTTCCTCAGGATACATGCTGTTCGTCGCCGCCAGCATCCTCTTTGCCACGGCCTTCGGACTGATTACCGGAGAGTGGAAAGGGGCGAGCGCCCGAACCAGAAGGCTCCTCTTTGCAGCCATCGCCTTCATCCTGACCGCCGTCGTCATTTTGAATCTGGGCGGCCTTTTCTGATGACCCCGCAAGAGTTGGCGGCAAAGGGTGTAAAGGGCACTGGGCGGATCCGCTTGCTGCATTGCGCCTCCTGCTGCCTAACTCGTGAATCCTCTGCGGCGCGCGCGCGGCGCTACCAGCTACCCCCTTGTCGAAGAAATGGGGATCAGTCAGGACAGTTAAGGCCCGCCCAACAAACGCTCCTAAAACGCCGAGGCCGACGGCAAGTGCCGTCGGCCCAAAGAGCTGCGAGTTGGTCAGGGGAATCTACCGGCGCCCGCCACCATGACCGCCTCGGCCTCCGCCACCACTGTGCCCGCCTCCGCCAAAGGCATGTCCACCACCACCGAAGCTCCTTCCACCTCCACCGAAGGCACGGTTGCCACCACTGAAGCTCCGTCCACCACCGCCGAAGCTACGTCCGCCACCACCGAAGCTCCGTCCACCGCCATTGAAAGCGCGGCCGCCTCCACCGGCGAAACCATTGCCGGCCCCACCGCGAAATCCCCCACGCCCGGAGAAGGCCTGTCCGCCTCTGTTGTAACCACCTCCTCCATAGCCCCGTCCACCGTAGACCCCCCGTCCACCGTAGAAGCCGCGTCCGCCATAGTAGCCGCGTCCACCCCAGCCCCAGCCCCATGGACCGGTGCCAATAAAGACTCCGCCCGAGAACCAATCTGGTCCGTAGTAGCCGTAAGGCGCGCAGGCGTATGGGTAATAAGAGTAATAGCCATACGGACACACAGGAGGTGGTCCGTAAGCCTGATACCCATAGTCCTGAGCCGGGTAAGCCTGCTCCGGATAGCCTTGATCTGGATAACCTTGATTAGGGTAACCCTGATTCGGATAGCCTTGATCGGGATTCCCGTAACCCGGATTCCCGTAGCCTGGACTCACTGGGCCTCCCGCTTGCGCAAGGGCGTATGGTGCAACCATCAAACCCAATCCCAATACCATCAAAAGTCTTATGTTTCGCATTTGATCCCTCCCTCGAGCCCTGTTCTTGCCAACCGCCACCCCCTAGTTGGGCAATTGCGCTGCCAAACCACATAACTCGAAAGGTCGTGATTTCATACTGATCGGGATATGGCAACCAACGGCAGTGGTGCATTCCGTGCAAGGGTGGTGGTTTTGGGCTGGCTCCGCCTCAAATGGGGTAGCTGTTTCTTGCGCGAAGGGATGTGAATCTCAACACCCCTGTGGAGCATGGCTCCCGACTTTATTGGGCGGGCCGCGGTTCTTTGGCGATCGACCTTCAAGGGCCGCGCACCAACAAAACTGATCCCGCCTTCATCATGTCGCGAACAAACCCGCCGCATGGGGCCTCTTCAAACCGCATGCGTATAACCTTACAGGCGAGTACAATGGCAGTGGCCGTGAGGTCAGCGCTTGATAAATCTGTCGGCACAACCGGTAAAGGCTGTCCGCATTTTCGGTGTCCTGGGCATCGTCAGCGGCATCACGTTTTTCTATTTTCGCGTCTTCAACGTTAATAACGTGACGGTGGCCCTTTCGTTATTGCTGGCGGTGCTGGCGATTGCCTCGCGTTGGGGATTGATCGAGGGGCTGGTGGCATCGGTGGCCAGCATGCTTTGCTTTAATTATTTTTTTATCCCTCCCGTCGGAACGTTCACGGTTGCCGACCCGCAAAACTGGGTGGCTCTTGCCGCCTTTATCATCACGGCGGTGAGCGTCAGTCACCTTTCCGCAAGTGAAAGAAGGCAGGCGCTGGTATCGATGCGCCGCCAGCACGAAGTGGAGCAGCTTTACACTTTGAGCCGGAATTTGCTGCTCCTGGAAGCCCACGGGCCCCTGGCGCAGGAGACCACAAATTTAATTGCCAAAGTGTTTGAATTGCCGGGGCTGGCATTTTATGACCGCTCCAGCGACCGGATTCACCGGGCTGGTCCGCACGACATCCCTGTCGATGCCGGCAAACTGCGGGACTCGGCCCTGCAGGGAACGGTCTTTCACGATCCCACCACCAGCACCACCGTCATTCCCATCAGCCTGGGAGGGCAGGCGATTGGCAGCCTGGGAATTCAGGGTTCGCAGGTGTCGGAGACGGCCTTGCACGCCATCGGCAATCTCACCGCCATCACCCTGGAACGGGGGCACGCTCAGGACGTTGCCACGCAAGCGGAGGCCGCCCGGCAGAGCGAGGAGTTGAAGTCCACGATGCTCGATGCCCTGGCGCACGAGTTCAAAACACCCCTCACGCCGATCAAGGCGGCGGTGACCTCCATGTTGTCCGACGGCGGCATGAGCCCCGCCCACCAGGAACTGCTGCGCATCGTGGACGAGGAAACGGACCGGCTGAACTCCATGCTCACCGAGGCCATTCAGATGTCGCGGATCGAAGCGGGCCTACTGCAATTGCACCGCAGCCCGCAATCCCTGGCAAAGATTTTCCAGGCGCAACTCGACAAGTTGGGTGAGAGCATTGAGGGTCGCAAGGTGGCCGTGGAGGTTCCCGAAAAGTTTCCCCGCGTCAGTGTGGATCCGGAATTGACGGGGGTCGTGGTTTGGCAATTTTTAAGCAACGCTATAAAGTACACTCCGCCGGATAGCCCCCTTACCCTGCGCGCCAGTGCCGGCGATTCGGAAGTTATCGTCAGCGTTGAGGACTGCGGACCGGGAATATCCGAAGCGGAACAACGGAAAGTCTTCGAGAAGTTTTACCGGGGCAAAGATCAGCGGGAAAGAATACCGGGTACGGGCATGGGCCTTACCATCGCAAGAGAGATTGTGCGCGCCCACCACGGCCGGATTTGGGTGGAAAGCGAACCGGGAAAAGGGGCAAAGTTCTCCTTCTCGATCCCCCGCGCCCCCAGGGAGTCTTAACAGTGACCAATGCCAGAATACTGGTTGTCGATGATGAACCACAGATTCGCCGCGTGATGCGCGCCACCCTGGTCGCCCGCGGCTATATGGTTTCGACCGCGCGCAATGGCGAGGAGGCTCTGGACAAAGTTCGCGAAGAGCGCTTTGACCTCGTGCTGCTCGATATCAACATGCCGGGAATCGGGGGCATGGAGGCTTGCCGCATCATTCGCTCACAGAGCGACATTCCCATCGTGATTCTTTCCATACGCAATGCGGAGAAGGAAAAAGTGGAAGCCCTGGACGCCGGGGCCGACGATTACGTCACCAAGCCCTTCAGCATGCCGGAACTCCTGGCCCGCATTCGCGCCGCGTTGCGCCGGGCGCCCCTCATTAGTTCGGGTACGCCGGATTTGCTGAAGCTGGGCCCCACGGAAATCAACTTTGCCGCCCGCCGGGTCACCGTAGACGGCGAGGAGGTGCGTTTGACGCCCAAGGAATTTGACCTGCTTCGCTATTTCGCCGGCAATCCGGATGTGGCCATTCCCCACACCAAACTTCTTCAGGCCGTGTGGGGGCCCGATTATGGCGAGGAGGTGGAATACCTCCGCGTCTTTATCAATCAGCTTAGGAAAAAGATTGAGCCGGACCCCTCCCATCCTGCCTATCTCCTTACCGAGCCCTGGGTTGGCTACCGGCTCAGTCTGCCCAAGCCCTAACGAAATCTTGAGCAAGAATTTATGACTTCTTTATGGGTCGAAGCGCACCATGTCTATGGTGACCCGCATGGAAGTCCGTCCAGGTGATGACGAACCCGGCCCTGCCTCCTCGGTTTACTCTCATGAGGGCAAACGTCAAGAGCAGATTGACGGGCATCTCGAAACGGGGCTGGAAGTCTCGGTGATCTTTACCGACGCGGCGGGCACGCTGGCTGCCCTGCAAATGGCGGAAGGGCTGGCGGAACAATTGGGGGCGCACATCAGGCTGTTGATGGCCTATGAAGTGCCTTACGCGCTGCCCCTGACCCGGCCTGCGGTGCCGGTGGAATTCCTGGAGGGCCAGGTCCGCAACCTGGCCTGCCAGACCCGCACCGAGGTTGCTGCGCAAGTATGTTTATGCCGCGACCGGCGCAGCGCCCTCGGCGCCCTATTGCGGCCGCAGTCGCTGGTGGTGGTGGGAGGCAGGAAGCGCTGGTGGCCGACCGCCGCGCAAAGCTTTGCCCAGGCTATTCAAAATGATGGCCATCGCGTGATATTTGCGGAACTGAGGTGATATTGCCATGTTGGACTTTGCCTACATCCTGGTTGCCGTGTTGTTTTTTGCTGGTTGCTGGATTTTCACTCGTGCCTGTGACCGGCTTTAGGAGGCCGCTCAATGGATTACGTTATTTCCGGTGTTGCCGCGCTGTTTCTGTTTGTCTATCTTGTGTACGCCCTGCTGCGACCTGAAAAGTTCTGAGGAGGCTGGTATGACCCCGAGTGGCATCCTGTATATTGCTGTCTACTTTTTGTGCCTGTTGGCGCTCACCAAACCGCTGGGCCTCTTCATGGCTCACGTGTTCGAGGGGGAACGCACCTTTCTCCACCCCGTGCTGCGGCCTTTGGAGCGGCTCATTTACAAGTTGTGCGGCATTCGCGAAACCGTCGAGCAGCGCTGGACGCAATATGCCGGGTCGATTCTCGCCTTCAGCCTGGTGAGCGTCCTGTTCGTGTACGCCATCCAGCGACTGCAAGGATTTCTGCCCTTCCTGAACCCCATGGGTTTCGGCACCGGCCATGCTCCCGGCAACGCCACGCCCCTGACCCCCGACCTGGCGTTCAATACCGCCGTGAGCTTTATGACCAATACCAATTGGCAGTCTTACGGCGGCGAACAAACTCTCAGCTATTTTGTGCAGATGGCGGCGCTGACCGTCCAGAATTTCGTTTCCGCCGCGGCGGGCATTGCCGTGGCGATTGCGCTGATTCGCGGGTTTGCCCGCAAGCAGGTCAATACCATTGGCAACTTCTGGGTGGACCTGACCCGCGGCACGGTCTATGTGCTCTTGCCTCTGTCCGTGGTGTTTGCCCTCTTCCTCTGCGTCCGAGGGGTGCCCCAAACCTTCAAGGCTTACCAAAAGGCCACCACCGTGGAAGGAACGGAGCAAGTGATCGCGGTGGGCCCCGTGGCTGACCAGGAAGCCATCAAGATGTTAGGCACCAATGGGGGCGGCTTTTTCAATGCCAATTCCGCCCATCCCTATGAAAACCCCACCCCCTTCACCAATTTCGTGGAGCTGATCGCAATTCTGGTGATTTCTTCGGGACTCACCTATACCTTCGGGAGGATGGTGGGTGACACGCGGCAAGGCTGGGCGCTCTTCTGGGCCATGGCGGTTATGTTTCTCGCCGGGGTCTTCATCTGTTATCCCGCCGAGCACGCCGGGAATCCCATCCTGGCGCGCTTGGGGATTGAGACGGCGGCCACCCGTACGCAAGCGGGCGGCAATATGGAGGGGAAGGAAGTCCGCTTCGGGAATGCCAGTTCAGCCTTGTGGGCGGTGGCCACCACCGACGCCAGCAATGGCAGTGTGAATAGCATGCACGACAGCTATACAGCCATGGGCGGGTTCATTCCGCTCTTCAATTTGCAAACCGACGAGGTCATCTTTGGCGGGGTCGGGTCAGGTTTGTACGGGATGCTGCTCTATGCCATTGTCGGCGTCTTCATCGCCGGCCTCATGGTGGGCAGAACTCCGGAATACCTGGGAAAGAAAATTGAGCAAAAGGAGGTGAAGATGGCGATGATCGCCATCCTCGCCACCGCGTTTGCGATTCTGGTGTTCACGGCCATTACCGTGGTCATTCCGCTCGCGAAGAATGGCTACTGGAATGCCGGCGGCCCCCCCATCACCAATGTCAATAACACCGGCCCGCACGGGTTCAGCGAGATCCTCTACGCCTTCTCGAGTGCTTCGGAAAATAATGGCAGCGCATTCGCGGGACTTACCACCAACACACCCTGGTATAACCTGTTGCAGGGCCTGGCGATGCTGATCGGACGGTTCGGCTTCATCCTGCCGGCCCTCGCCATCGCGGGCAGCCTTGCCGCCAAGAAGAAAGTTCCCACCACTGCGGGCACGCTTCCCACGCACGGCGCCCTTTTTGTAGGCCTGCTGGTGGGCGTGGTGATTGTGGTAGGCGCTCTGACTTTCTTCCCCGCCCTTTCTCTGGGTCCAATCGTTGAGCACTTCATGATGCACGAGGGGAAACTGTTTTCCTCGCTGATCTTTACAATAGGGAGCTAATACATGGGAACCGTAGCTGTGCCGCCGCCATCAATTGACAACGATTTGACCGCTCTCATGCCGAAAAAGTTGGTCCGGGCGCGCCCCTTGTTTGACCGCGAGCTGATGGGGCGTGCGCTCAAGGAGTCGTTTGTCAAGCTGAACCCCGCCACCCTTCTCAAGAACCCGGTTATCTTCGTCGTGGAAGTTGGCGCCGCGTTGACCACGCTCCTGATGATCAAGGACGCTTTCCAGGGAGCCCACGACGTCGGCTTTTCGTTGCAGATTACCCTCTGGCTGTGGTTTACGGTGCTCTTTGCGAATTTCGCCGAGGCCATGGCGGAGGCGCGCGGCAAGGCTCAGGCCGACAGCTTGCGCAAGACCAAAACGGATTCCATGGCGCGGCGGGTGGGGGCGGGAGACCAGATCGAAATTGTTCCTGCTTCCAAGCTTCGCGCCCAGGACATTTGCGTCTGCCAGGTCGGCGACATTATCCCCGGCGACGGTGAAGTGATTGATGGCATCGCCACCGTGGACGAGTCCGTAATCACCGGCGAAAGCGCCCCGGTGATCCGCGAATCCGGCGGGGACCGCAGCGCCGTGACCGGCGGCACCAAAATTCTATCCGACCAGGTAAAGGTCCGCATCACCTCCAACCCGGGCGAGACCTTTCTCGATCGCATGATCGCCTTGGTGGAAGGCGCCGAGCGCCAGAAGACACCCAACGAGATTGCGCTGAACATTCTGATTGCCGGAATGACGCTCATCTTCTTGCTGGCCGTCGTCACCTTGCAGCCGTACGCCGTGTTTTCCGTCAAATCGGCCGGAACAGGAACGGTCCCGAGCGTGGCGGTGCTGGTTTCGCTGCTGGTCTGCCTGATTCCCACCACTATCGGTGGCTTGCTTTCCGCCATCGGAATCGCCGGCATGGATCGCGTGATGCAACATAACGTGCTGGCCATGAGCGGAAAGGCCGTGGAGGCGTCCGGAGACGTCAATACCCTCCTGCTCGACAAGACCGGCACCATCACCCTGGGCAACCGGCAGGCAGTGGAATTTCTTCCGGTGGAAGGCGTCAATGAATCGGAATTGGCCGACGCCTCGCAGCTCGCCAGCCTGGCGGACGAAACCCCGGAGGGCCGCTCGATTGTGGTGCTGGCCAAGCAAAAGTACAACTTGCGCGGACGCGAAGTGGCCGACCATGAAACCCACTTCATTCCCTTCTCGGCTTATACCCGGATGAGCGGCGTGGACATGAATAGCCGCCAACTGCGCAAGGGGGCCACTGACGCGATCATTCAATTCGTGACCCAAAAGGGCGGCCAAATTCCCGCCAATTTCACCGAAATGTCGGACGGCATCTCACGCACCGGGGGCACTCCCCTGGCGGTTGCTGATGGCAATCGCCTGCTTGGAATCGTGCATTTAAAAGACATTGTCAAGGGGGGAATGCGTGACCGCTTGGAACAATTGCGGGTGATGGGAATTCGGTCCGTCATGATCACCGGAGACAACCCCCTGACGGCGGCCGCGATTGCCAACGAGGCGGGGGTGGATGACTTCCTCGCCCAGGCGACCCCCAAAGACAAAATGGAATATATCAAGAAGGAACAGGGACAGGGCCGCCTGGTGGCCATGACCGGCGACGGTACCAACGATGCGCCCGCTCTGGCCCAGGCCGACGTTGGGGTCGCCATGAACACCGGCACGATGGCCGCCAAGGAAGCCGGGAACATGGTGGACCTGGATAGCAATCCCACCAAGCTTCTCGAAATCGTGGCGATCGGCAAACAGTTGCTCATCACCCGGGGCTCGCTCACGACCTTTTCGATTATGAATGATGTTTCCAAGTATTTCGCGATCATCCCTGCGATGTTCGCGACGACGTACCCGGAACTTAACAAGCTGAATATCATGCACCTGCATAGCTCGGAAAGCGCCGTTCTGGCGGCGGTGATCTTCAATGCTTTGATCATTATCGCTCTCGTGCCCCTGGCCTTGCGGGGGGTCAAGTACCGGCCGCAGAGCGCCGCCGCGATGTTGCGCCGCAACCTCTGGATCTACGGTTTGGGCGGGCTCATTGCGCCCTTCCCTTGTATTTGGGCGATCGACCGGCTGCTGGCCATTATGCACCTCGCATAGGTCCGAGCGGCGCCCGGCCGGAAAAGGAATGGTCGAACACGGTTCGGCCCTGTTGAAGGAGAAACCCATGTGGCGACAGATTGGAATGGCATTTCGCGTGACCTTACTCTTCACTTTGTTGACGGGCCTCATCTACCCGGGCATCGTCAACGGCCTGTGCCAGGTCTTCATGCCGGGTAAAGCCAACGGAAGCCTGGTCACGGTGCAGGGCCAGGTGGTTGGTTCATCGCTCATTGCCCAAAGCTTCAGCAAGCCGGAGTACTTTCATCCTCGACCCTCGGCGGCCGGCAACGGATACGATGCAACGTCGTCAGGCGGCTCCAATTACGGCCCCACCAATCAGAAATTGATCGATCGCGTAACAGCCGACATCGCGAAATTCCGCCAGGAGAACCCCGGCTTCGAAGGACCGATCCCCGCGGACCTGCTTACCACCTCCGCCAGCGGCTTGGATCCGGATATCAGCCCCGCCGCCGCTCTTGCCCAAGCCCCGCGCGTCGCCCAAGTCCGTGGCGCTACGGTGGATCAGATCAATCAGCTCATTGCGGCCCACACGGAAGGGCGGCAATGGGGTTTTCTGGGTGAGCCGCGCATTAACGTGCTGCTCCTCAACCTTGATTTAATCCAGAAGTTTCCGGTCAAGAAACCCTATTGAGTTTTGCAGAATACAGTGACGGATGAACCCCCTCACCCGGCGCGCCCCGGCTGATGAAAGCGCCGGTTGCGCGCCACCCTCTCCCCCAAGGGGGCGAGGGCGTAAATTCAACCTAACTCTCCCCTCGCCCCCTTGGGGGAGAGGGGCGGGGGTGAGGGGGTCTTGGTCAATCAATTCTGCAACAATCGCTGGTCTGGATTTCTCACTCCGCTGGGAAGCTTGGGTTGCAGACCCGAACCCACCGCACCCTGATCCCAAGACGTCCTTTCGCAACTGATTATGGTAAATTGGAGAGACTCCATGTATTTCCTGGAGTGTCCGCCTTGCCGCCGAGCCGTACCGAGAGTACACTGCGAACGGAGAGAGGCGCCTGTAACCTATGCCGATCGATTCTGACTGTAGACCTGATCCCAATTTGCTCCTCCGCGAGCTCGACTTGGCGGACGACCAGCTTCAGCACGAGCGCTTGAAGGTATTTCTGGGCTATGCCTCGGGAGTGGGCAAATCCTTTCGCATGCTGGATGAAGGCCGGCGCCGCCGGGAGCGCGGCCAGGACGTGGTGATTGGGGCCATTCAACCGGACCTGCCCCCCGAGCTCGAACATCTGCTTCAGACCATCGAAGTTATTCCCCTCAAAAAAATGGGTAACGGCACGGCCATGGATGTGGAAGCGATTTTGCGCCGGCGTCCGCAAGTCTGCCTGGTGGATGGCATTGCTTACAACAATCCTCCCGGCAGCAAGAACCCCCAGCGCTGGCAGGATGTGGAAGAATTGCTGGCGGCGGGAATCGTGGTGATTACTTCCCTCAACCTTCAGCACATTGAGGAGCGCCGCGAGGCGGTGGAGCGGATTACCGGCAAGCGTGTCACCGAAACCGTCCCCGAGCGTTTCCTATACAACGCCAACGAAATCGTCCTCGTGGACGTCCCGCCCGAGCTGCTTTTGGAGCGCGCCGGGCAACCCACTCCCAACGGGCCGGCAGCCACTGAGCAGCCCCGGCGGCTTTCCGCTTTGCGGGAGATCGCCTTGCTGCTGGCCGCCGAGGTGGTTGACCGGCAGCTTGAGGATTACCTTCTCGCCCATGGTATCGAGCAGCTTTGGGGCACCCAGGAACGCATCCTCGTTTGCCTGACGCGCGGATCGAATAGCCAGGCCATGATCGAGAGCGGAAGGCGCAATGCCGACCGCTTTCAGGGAAAGCTTTTGTGCGTTTATGTCCGCGTTGACAGCCTTTCCGAAAAAGATGAGGCCGTCCTCAAGGCCCGGCTCCAGGAAGCGGAGCACCTGGGTGCGCAAACCGCTGCGCTCGAGGGGGACGACCCGGTGGAAACCTTGATGGATTATGCGCGCACCCACCGCATAACCCAGATCTTTGTCGGCCATCCCAGCCGCGTGCATTGGTGGGATCGCTTCCTGGGCGGTCCCCTGGACCGGCTCATTCGCGCCGCAGAAGGGATCGACGTGCGCGTGTTTCCGCACTAAATGCAGGTGCTGGGGGCTAGGTCCTGTGCCAAAGGATTGGAATCGAAGGATGAGGGTTAAAGGGTAAAGGTTAAGGGGTGAAGGGTAAGAGTCGCATGCTCTATAGTGGACTTTCCGATTTCATCCTTTACCCTTTACCCTTTAGCCTTTACACTTTCCCCAGCACCCAGTCCCCAGTACCCAGAACCTGATAATGATGGACACCTCCTCCAACAAACACGGCAGGCTCAAGGTTTACCTGGGATTTGCCGCCGGCGTCGGGAAAACCTATCAGATGCTGGCCGACGCCCACGAACTCGTCAAACGGGGCGTCAATGTCGTGATCGGTTATATCGAACCCCATGGGCGCAGGGATACGATTGCGCAAGCCCAGGGCCTGGAGCTCATCCCGCGCTGCAAAATCGAATACCGCGGCGCGGTTTTCGAGGAGATGGATTTGCAAGCCATCCTCGACCGCCACCCCGAAGTGTGCGTGGTGGATGAACTGCCCCACACCAATGTTCCCGGCACAACCCACATCAAGCGGTGGGAAAGTGTTCTCGAACTCCTCGACGCCGGCATCGATGTCATGACCACCATGAACATCCAGCACCTCGAGAGCCTGAACGATCAGGTGAAGGATATGACCGGGGTGCGGGTTCGCGAAACCATTCCGGACTGGGTCATGAAACAGGCGGATGAAGTGGTCATGGTGGATCTCCCCCCGCGCGCCTTGCTCAATCGGCTGGCGCGCGGCGTGGTCTATCCGCCCGAGAAGGCCCAACGCGCCCTTGAGAATTTCTTCAAGGAATCCACCCTGGTCGCCTTGCGGGAAATTGCCTTGCGCCAGACCGCCCACGAGGTTGAAACCCGGCAGGTCACCTTCCCCGATTCCGCCCCCGAGGTTGACGCCCAGCCGGCGGAAGACTTCAGCACAGGGGGCAGCGATTACAGCGCCGTCACCGACCGGATTCTGGTTTACGTGAGCGAACACCCCTCCACCGCCATGCTCATCCGCCGCGGCAAGCGGGTGGCCGATTATCTCCAGGCGGACTGCTTTGCCGTCTTCGTCCATACCGAAATGGATTTCAATGCCTTGCCGACCTGCGATCGCGAAGCCGTCGAGCGTCACCTCAACTTCGCTCGCAATCTGCACATTGAAACCCGCGTCCTGCAAGGCGAGGATATCGCCACCACCCTGCTCGAATTCGCCCGCCTTCACAGGATCACCCAACTCTTCATGGTGCGCCCCCAGTATTCCCCCTGGGAGGGATTTATTGGACGCAACCTGATCCACCGCATTGTCCGCCACGCCCATGATATGCAGGTGACCATCGTCGCCGAACGCCGCCCCGCCCGCCGCGAGTAACGTGCCGCCCTGGAGCGCATGGGGTGAAAACGGCGTAGCGCAGCGCGGCGGAGCCGCAACCAAAACGGATGACGCTCCATGGCGGTTTCCGTCATGATGTTTTTTGGGCAAACGTCATGGGGAGGGCCGTCATGGAGCGTTTTTTGAAGCGGCATGCGAGCCGCATCCTGGGAAGCATATCAGGATTTGACCGGGTTTTGTTTCGCGGCGTGTTGCGTTCGATCAGCTATGTGCAGGGGCTGGATTATTTCATGGGAAGTCAGCGGGTGGGGTTTAAGGATTTTGAGTGGTTCGTGCAGAAGTTTTCGGCGGGCATTAAGAAACGCGCCGAGCAGATCGCGCAGCGGGCAGGGCGACCGTTCCAGTTCGTCCCCTCGGGAAAAGCGAGCAAGGAAGCACTGGTGAGAAAGCTGCTGGAAGAGAAACCGGTAAAGGAGGGGCTGATCTGCGTGTTGTCGTGTGTGGAACCCTGTCAGACCTTCACGGTGCGGCGCGACCGGGAGAAGCGCCAGTTGCGGTTAGTGCCGCGCCAGGCCCAGTGCTTGCATTTTTACTTTTATTTTCTCGACCGCGACTTTGGCCTGATGCACATTCGGCTGCAAAGTTGGTTGCCGTTGGCGATCCAGGTGTGCGTGAACGGACGAGAATGGCTGGCGCGGCAGATGCAACGGGAAGGGATTGCCTACGAGCAGAAGGACAACTGCTTCACCTCCATTGGCGATCTGCCGCGGGCGCAGGCGCTGATGGACCGGTTGGTGACTCTGCCCTGGGCGTCGATTCTGAATCGGTGGGCACAGGCGGTGAATCCTTGGTTGGCGGCGGGGGCGCGTCCCCGCCTGCGCAGTTACTACTGGACGGTGCGGCAGGGGGAATACGCCAGCGATGTGATGTTTCGCAGTCCGCAAGCGCTGGCGGAAGTTTATCCCGCCCTGTGCCGGCACGCCCTGGAACAATTTTCCTCGCCCCAGGTGCTGCGCTTTCTGGGGCGACGCACCAACACGCGGTTCAACGGAGAGGTCTGCAGCACGCACGAGCGCCGCATCGAAGGGGTGTGCGTGAAACATCGGGTGGAAGAAAACTCGATCAAGATGTACGACAAGCAAGGGAGCGTGTTGAGGGTGGAGACCACCCTGAATAATCCGTCGCGGTTTCGCGTCTACCGCGGCGTGAGGCGGAAGGGCTGTAAGGTGAAAGGCTGGTATCCCCTCCGCAAGGGCATCGTGGACCTGCGTCGGCGCGTGGAATTGAGCCGCGGCGCCAATGCCCGTTATCTGCAAGCCTTGGCGGTGGTGGGCGAGTCTCAACCCGCCCATCGCATTCTCGATCCGGTCAGTCAGCCGGTAAAGACCCCGCGACCTTATCGCGCCCTGCGGCCCATCAGCCCGCAAGAGAGCGGCTTGTTTGCCACCATCTTGCGCGGGGAATTCCACCTGCAAGGCGTTCGCAACCGCGATCTGCGAGAGGGGCTATCCCCTTCTCCTCCCAACGACTCCGCGCACCGCCGTCGCGCCGCCGCTCGCACCACTCGGCAGTTGCGCTTGCTCTGCGCTCACGGATTGATCCATCACGTCGGACGAACTTACTATTACCGCCCCACGCAGAAAGGCCAACAGGTTATGAATACCGCCTTAAAATTTCGCCAAACCGATTTCGCTCTGCTGGCAGCCTGAAAAGCTTGCCAAAAAAACAAGAATTTACGACCTTGCAATGCAGAGTCATTTTTCTCCGAGAAAAATTACTCTGCGGTACGCCATGGGGGATTGGAGTCAGAGTCATTTTTCTTCGAGAAAAATTACTCTGCGGTACGCCATGGGGGATTGGAGTCAGAGTCATTTTTCCCGAGAAAAATGACTCTGCGGTACGCCATGGGGGATTAGAGTCAGAGTCATTGTTCTTCGAGAAAAATGACTCTGCGCTGCGCCGCTACTACTCTCCATCGAGGTCCACACGTTCCCGCAACACCCCAAGGTGGTCCCCATCGTCTTCAATTTCGTAGATTTTGGCGTAAGGATCGGTATTCGTCCGATGCAGCACCAGCAGCAACTGGCCATCAAAGGACCGGAACAGCATCCCGTGTCCGCCGTCCACTTCCAGAAGCGGCGGAAGCTGTTCCCAGGGTCCCGTCACCTCTCCTGATTTCGAACGAGCGACGGTTTCTACGTATTCGTTTCGCTCAAAGGAGGACCAGAGCATCAGCAGGTGACCGTCCTTGGTCCGGAAAAGTTCCGGGCCGTCGGTGACGTAGGAAAGCTCCCGCCGATCGGCCTGGAGAGTCGCATCGAGCCACGGCGCATCCGACCCCTTGAAGAGAAAGATGGGTGGACCTGCCGCGCCCGAGAGGTCTGCTTCGAGCGGCAGGGCTTCCATCGTTCCATCGATCTTCTGCACCCACTCGTGGGCATACACCATCCAGGGTTTTCCCGCGGCATCCTGATAAAACGTGCCATCCAGCGTCATGAAGTCAGCGGGAGGAATGGGACCATCGGTTTTGAGCAGCGTGAAGGGACCTTCCGGAGAGTCACTCACCGCGATTGTAGTTCCCTTCATGGTGTTCGTGCGCCTCACCGCCGGCTGCGCCGCAATGATCTTGGCAGAGTTAAGGAGCGTAACAAACAAATAAAATTTCCCGTGATACGCATGAACTTCCGGCGCCCACACGTTTTCCTGCGGGGTGGCCCAGGTCCCATCGGGAAGCGTGAAGACCAGGAACGGGGCCTTCCAGTTCCGCAAATCCTGGCTCTCGTACACCATCACTCCCGCGCGATGGACGCCCGTCGCCTCTTCCGAGTTGTTGGCGTACAGATAGTAAGTGCGGCTCGGGACATCGGCTAGAATCCACGGATCGCGAATGTGAAAATCGGGCAGGGCCAGACTCTGGCGCCAGGTCGCAAGTGGCGCGCTTTGGGAAAGAGCATTGCCGATCCACAATGATGAAATGCCGAGAAGGAATAGCCGGGATGCCCATAGAAACCGAAACTTCATCAAATTTTCTCCACGATGGAACCCGAGGCAAAAACGCCGATCGCTCGGATAGCCCCCGACTGGAATCCCCCATTATCCGTCAAATCCAAGGTTTTGCACGACGAATGGAAGGGCCGGCGGGCGCAGAGCCGCGTTTCAAGCTCTGCGATTCACGTCTATCCTCGCCGGCGTCCCTAATATGCCGAAACGCAGAACCGGGCTCGGTGTGTTCGTATGCGTTGCGAGGTCTATGCGAGATCGGACGACTTGAGCTTTCTCCTTGCGCCGTGGCGGATGGTGAGCACCAACACCGCTTGGCGGCCTTCCTCGATTTCATAAATGACCCGATAGACATTAGGCTTCTTGCCATAAAGCAGGTGCCGTAACTCTCGCTTCATCCTTCGAGCTTCCGGGGCAACGGGGCAGCGATGGGGGTACGATGCGAGGCCATAGACCGCCCGCTCCAACTCGTTATACCAGCGCGCCGCTGCGTGTGACTCCGCAGCGTTCTTTTCAACATAAAGGATTTCAAGGTCGCGGATGGCGCGAGCGGCAAACTCAACGAGGTATGTCATGCTTGCGTCGAATCTCGTCAAATACGTCCTTCGCCGGGCGAGTGCGTCCGTGGGCGACGTCATCCAAGCCCTGCCGGATGCCTTCCTCCGCATCGGCCTGGGCGGCAATATCGAGCAATCGCTGATAGGCTTCGGCGTCCTGCACGATGGCCGCGGCCTTTCCTCTCACGGTGAGCACTACGGGGCGCTTGTTCCTTCTGAGCTGCTTCATGAAATCGCCGGAACGGCGGCGGAAGGTCGTCAGCGATTGGATGTCCTTGGTAATGTCAAGCATGGGCCTGCTCCTCTAAAAGCACCTTTTTAGGTGCTACAAGAATACTCGATGACGAACCCACGGTCAATTCCCGAGACGAATTGACCGTGGCCACCTCCGGGTCACACAACCTCAGCCGCCGTTCGAACGGGCGAATGCAGGCAAAAGACGTAGGGGCAGGCCTTGTGCCTGCCCATTTCCGACCGGGATGGAATCCCGGCATCAGAGGGCGCCCACGAGGGGCGCCCCTACGCTGCCCGGAGTTCCGCGGGATGAATGCGGAGTCAAGGGGGCGGGTCGCCGCGGCGACTCCCCCTACACCTTGCGTAACTCGATCACCAGTTTGATGAGGCAAGTCCTTTTTGTCCGATGTTACCCCCCTCTGGGCGGGCCGCCAGAGAGTTCGGGTCAGAAACTGCCCACCGTCCCCATGAGCGGATGGATTGCCGAGGGGAAAAAATCAACCTCCGAGGTCCGAAAAGCGACATTTTGACGCCTGCCGCAGTCCGGGAATGAGCAGCAATCACCGGCAAAACCTTGGATATCCAGCTTGCTTCGGCGGCCATCGCCTGATTTTAATAATTTCCACAATTTTGAAATTAACTCGCTGCTCCAACATTCAAATTGAGACACTATCCCCCACGTGTCTCAATAGCTTTCCAGCCGGGGCTTGTGTTACCATTTTCTCTGCGTTATGGTCATTCTCGCGCAACCTTACTCCCCGGTTCGGAAGGGGTTGCCAATGGGAGCAATGCAACAAAATTGAAAGGACGGCTTTTTTATGTCAGGCCATTCTAAGTGGGCAACCATTAAGCACAAGAAGGGCGCGGCAGACGCGCGCCGCGGCAAGATCTTCACCAAGATCATCAAGGAAATCAGCGTCGCGGCCCGCATCAGTGGGGGCGATCCGGATTCCAATCCCCGCCTGCGCACGGCGATTCTGGCGGCCAAGTCTGAGAACATGCCGGCCGACAACATCAAGCGCGCCATCCAGAAGGGCACCGGCGAGTTGCCCGGCACCATCATTGAAGAGGCAATTTACGAGGCTTATGGGCCCGGCGGGGCCGCCATGATCGTGGAAGTCACCACCGACAACAAGAACCGTACGACTTCGGAAATTCGCCACATCTTTTCCAAACATGGCGGGGCATTCGGCGCTTCCGTGGCGTGGATGTTCCACAAAAAGGGTTACGTGGTGGTGGAGAAAGGCAAGGCCGACGAGGAAAAGTTGCTGGAGATCATCACCGACGCCGGCGCCGACGACATGCTGGACGACGGCAGCAACTGGGAAATCCTCTCCGCCCCCGAGAACTTTCAAGCGGTTGTGGAACACCTCAAGGCGGCGCAGATCACCCCTGCCGCGGCGGAGGTCTCCATGCTGCCCCAGAATTACGTGAAGCTCACCGGCAAGCAGGCAGACCAGATGCTGCGGTTGATGGAGGAATTGGAGGACCACGAAGACGTTTCGCACGTCTACTCCAATTTCGACATCGAAGAGTCGGAATTGCAGGCGCTCACGCAGGAAAAATAGCTGCCCGGGTGGATTCTCCCCGCGGCCCGGATCGGGAACCCTATGCCCGTGCTGCCAGCGGGTGCGGAATGACCGGGAATAATCCCTTCGGGGGGATCCTGCCGCTTCCGCGGGAGGAAGCATGCCTCACGCCGCAGATTCCGCCGCGTGGATGTGCGTCGCCCGGCGGGACTTTTGCCGACCACAGGCAAGGAGGTAATTCCGCCATCACGCCCGGCTCCAAGGCTTTTCGACTTTACTCCCTCGTCCTGGTGACAGCGCCCCTGGCACTCCTCACCGGGATTTACATCTTTCCGGCGCAGGTGGATTCCTCCATCCCCCGCCTCACTTTCACCAAAACCCTTAAGGGCAGTTCTCCCGAATACATGGCGTTGAGTATTGATGCCAACGGCAATGGCACGTACGATTCGCATAAATTGGAGGATCCCCCCAATCCCCGCCCCATGCAGGTTTCATCGGGCACTACCGCCGAGATCTTTTCCCTGGCCGATTCCCTCCAGAACTTCCGCTCCCTTGACCTTGACAGCCACCAGAAAGTTGCCAACATGGGGCTGAAAACTCTGACCTACCAGGCGGGCAAGGAAACGAACCAGGTACAGTATAACTACACGGAAATGCGTACCGCCCGGGAACTCACCGATATCTTTGAGAAAATCAGCAATGTCGAGGAACGGATTTCTGACCTTGAATATGCCATGAAGTACGACCATCTGAGTCTGCCGCAAATTTTGAGCCAAACCCAACAAGGCTTGGACGATAATCTCTTTGTCGAGGCCCATCTGATGATCCCCACGCTGGAAAAAATCTCGAACGACCCGCGCTTTCTGCACCTGGCACAAACCCGCGCCCGGGAGATTCTGCGGCGGATTGAGCGTTGACATTCCCCTGCTGCAACTTTCGAGCTGTCTCGCTCGTCAAGGTAAGCGTAGGATAGGGGTTGAAGCCGGCCGGTGGGTTGCAAGGAGGTGGCCTATGATACCCCGCAAACTCTTTTCAATTGGATTCCTCATCTCAGCGATGGCCGCCCTGCTTACCTCGATGCCGGTTTGGGCGCAAAATGATTCTCAGGCCCGCATCGTCCGGTTGAGTTTTGTCGAGGGCGACGTGTCCGTGCGGCGCCCGGATGTGCAGGCATGGGCAGAGGCGCCGGTCAATACTCCCCTCCAGGAAGGCTTCAAACTCGCGACGGGCGAAAGCAGCTTCGCGGAAATTCAGTTTGAAAACGGCGGCACGATCCGTCTGGGGGAGCTTGCCTTGCTTAACCTCAAGCGGTTGGAGTTGGCTCCGGACGGCGCGAAGATCAATCACGTGGAGCTTCGCCGGGGCTACGCCACCTTTCACCCCCTTCCTTCGAGCAGCGCAGAATCCTTCGAAGCGGACACGCCCTACGCAACCCTTAGCGCCCCGGGCGGCGCCCGGTTCCGGGTGGATTTGGACGAAGGCGTGGAACGAGTGGAAGTCTCGAGCGGCACGGTGGAAGTGCGGAGCAACCTGGGCTCGACGACGCTCGCGAAGGATTCCGTGCTGATCTTACAGCCCGGCTCGACTGAGCCGTTCGTGGTTTCCCAAGACATCTCCCCGGATGATTGGGATCAATGGGTCGACGATCGCGAGGCGCAGGCAGAAATGGCCTCGAGCGGCCCCTCCCCGGACACCTATGAGGACGACGACGCAGAGACCGCCTACGGGTGGAGCGACCTTTTGCAATATGGCACGTGGTTTGACATTCCCGGGGCGGGTTTCGGTTGGATTCCCAGTACGGTCGCGAGCGGTTGGGCGCCTTACTCCTCAGGCCGATGGTGTTGGTATCCCGGATGGGGCTACACCTGGATCGGCGCCGAACCATGGGGCTGGGTGCCTTATCACTATGGAGGCTGGGATTTCATACCGGGGAGGGGTTGGGTGTGGTTCCCGGGCAACTTCCGAACCTGGTCTCCAGGCCGCGTCATCTGGTATCAAGGCCCGGACTGGGTGGGCTGGACTCCCCTTCCGCATCGCAAGGACGGCGCCGTCGCTTGCAGTAATTATTGTGGCGGCGGGGTGGTGAGTGCCTCGAACTTCCGCCATGGAGGACTGCTGACATCCCGCCTGATGCTGGGGGTTAACCCCACGGCGGGTGAGAAGGTGCAGGAACCGGGAATCGTGCCCTCCCTGGCCGGCAAGCTGCCCGGTCGCGCGGTTTCATTACCCGCTGCGCGAGGCCAAGGCTTGCGGGGGAACTCTGAGCGCGCCGCGGCCGTGGCGGTCATTCCAACCGCGCCCACCACTTCGCCGGAATTGAGGCATGCCGGCGCTACCAATCCCAACTCCCCAATCGTGTACGATCCTCAGGAGGATAGCTACGTCAACGGCCGGCGCGCGGTCAGGCCTCCGAGAGCACTCGCCTCGCCTGGAGGGAGCGTTTCCGCCAATCCGGCATCGAATCCTGGATTAATGCTACCAGCGCCCGTCGGGAGCGGCGAGGCCAAGGGCCGGCAGACGGAAGGTCAAGGGCTCACTCAGCCGGACGCGGAAGTGGGCGCGGGTCCGGTTCGGCCCGGGCCTGAGCCCCTGCGGGGTGGCGAATCTTCCGCTCCCCGCTCAAACCCAGTAAGCCCATCGGCCCGACCAAGCCCTGCCGGTCACAATGGCAATTCCTCCGGAAGCGGAAGCCAGGCTGGGGGGAGCCATGGTGGCGGCGGGGCGCCAGCAGCACCGCATCCCAGTGCTGCGCCGTCAGGGGGCGGCGGCCACCATTAATTTCGCTGAATAGATCCCAAGTCAGGTAATCATCATCCCCGCATAGCCCACCACGGCATTGCGATCGCCGCTGGTGTCTGCGGATGTTGCATAGCGGATCAGTTCCGCGCGGGTCGCGCCCAGGTCCTTGACGGCGGTGAGCATGGCGACGGCAGGACCGTATCCGCACATGGAAATGTCCTCCTTGCGCACCACCTCATACAAGCCCGCAGGATTCATAGCCAGAATCTGGTCAATGGCCAGATGGTCTTTGACCCGCGTGACGTCGTCGGGCTCGTAATGGTTCATATCGCTGGAGGCAACGATCATCACCGTACGGTCTGCACCCTTCAGTGCGTTAGCCATCCCGTGCCCCAACGCTTCCAGGGCCGCATAGCGGCTTACGCCGATGGCAATGGGGACAAAAGTGAATGCCCCCACGCTGCGCTGCAAAAAGGGAAGCTCAACTTCAATAGCGTGCTCATCCTCGTGGGCCTTGGCATCCTCCATCAGCAGGTGGCAGGATTGGCGCAGGCTGGCGGCCAATGCGGCGTCTATGGGGACGGCGCCCAGCGGCGTCAACCACTCGCCGCTTGACATGATGGCGAGCGGCGCGCCGCGGCCGGTGTGATTGGGGCAAAGAATGATGTAGGTCGCGCGCGCCGGCAGCCGCTGAAACACTTGACCCGCCACACGGCCGGAATACATGTAACCGGCATGGGGGACCAGGCAGCCCAGCGCCGCCTCGGCCTTCTCCGGCGTCGCCCCACCCGCCCCGAGGCATTGGTCAAGCTGCCGCGTCAGTGCTTCAGGTTTTCCGGGATAGAAGCGCCCAGCCACGGCCGGGCGTCGGACCGCAGGCGTTTGCATGGGTGAATCCTATGCCGGGCCCACACGCGTGTCAAGCGGACGTGGAGGGAAGTAGGCAGAAAGCATAAAGCGGAAGTACGCCTTCAGGGGGGGCGACGACTAGGAACTGGGTTTTCTTGCGCCGACTTGTGCGGCCAGGCTGGGCCTAAGCCGCCCAAGCCAGGTAGCCCGGGACGATCACATTGAGGAAGGGCACGGAAACGAGGAGTCCCCACCAAGCCGGCTTCTCTCTCTCCCGGGCAATGGCCATCCACACAAAAATAAAGGCGTAAAGGTCGAAAAAAGGGAGCAGGCAGAAGACCATCCACCACAGGGGCCTCTTAGCGATTCTTAGCATGAGGATAATGTTGATGATGGGAATCCAGGCCAGCCAAACATTCCCCGTGTTCGTTTTCCTTGCGATGGATTGCAGCGCCAGAGACAGGTAAATACAAAAACGACAGTTAAAACAAGCGAAAAATGAGTTGAATGCAATAATTCCTTCATGAATGTCCCTCCCGCACAAGTCAACCAACTTGAAGGGGGTATTCTTTTACCGTTTATATACCCTTCTTATACTAATTAGCCTTCATCGGAATACTAATGATCCAATCGAATCCGGCGACTCGGGCCACTCGTTGCGGGTCATTTTCAAGACTCGCCAGCGCTTCAACCAAACGATCCTCCACCGCCCGCAGGCTGTCGAAGACAAGGTTGGGGAACCACTTTTCCCGGATATCCTCCCAGACATGCTCCACCGGGTTGAGCTGCGGACTGTAGGGCGGCAAGGGGAGCAGCCGCATATTCTCCGGGATCTGCAAATCCTTGGCGCGGTGCCACCCCGCACCGTCCAGCACCATCAGGATGAATTCCTGGGGGTGACGCCGGGCGACTTCGGCCAGGAACAAGGACATCGTCAGGGCATTCACCTCGGGTAGGACCAAGGTATCGAGCGTACCGTCATGCGGGCTGACGGCGGCGAAAACATAGGTGTACTCGCGCACGATGCGGGCGCAGACCTGGGGACGCACGCCGCGCGGCGCCCAGCAGCGCCGGGGATCATTGATGCGTCCAAACCGCGCCTCATCCTGGAACATCAAGCGCAGGGATCGCCCGGCGAGGCGATGCTCCTCAACGGTCGCGGGGAGTTTTTTTAAAAGTCTGTTGGCGGGCGAGGTCGGCCTGGGGATGGCGAGGCCGCGGAGCTAACTTGCGCCAGCCGTGCCGGGCCAGCATGCGGTAAACCGTCGATTTCGGCACGGCATGGCCCACCGCCTGTTCATAGGCCTGTTGCACCCGGCTCACCTCCAACAACCCACCGCGTTCGGCGCGCTGCAGAAATCCTGCCAACAGTTGGGCCTCTTCCGCCACAGGCAGGTTCTGGTGGCGTCGCCCTCCGCGCCCCCGGCGCTGCCAGAGCGCTTCGCCTTGCCGCCAGTATTGGGCCTGCAGACGCCGCACCGAGGTCGGTCGCCATCCCAGGGCTTGGGCAACTTGATTGGCGTTTAACCCCAACGCCGCTCGCAGCCACAAACACTGCACCCGCTGAAATTCGGCCTTGTTGCGCGCTTCCTTCAACCCCTGTTGTAACCGCTCGAGCGTTCCTTCTGGAAAAGGTCGAGGTGGTCGCATTTCTCCCTCCGCGTAAAAATAATCGGAAGGAGTTTATATTAGTATCTTTATGAATGCAACTTTGTATTAGTGACAATTCAAGACGTGAGTTATCAAACGTGAGTTATCAAACTGGGGGTGAGGTAATGCATGGCGGGTGGAAAAGTCACAAGCAGCCGCATTGGCGTTCGACCTTTTGAATTCGTCCTGCCTACTGCCTCATGCTTACTGCCTACTTCCCCTTGCTCGTCGGCACCGGGTCCGGCATATAGATGTGAAATTCCCCTGGCGGGTGCGTGTGCTCAAATTGGATGGTGGTGTGAAGGATTCCGAATTCGTGGGCCAGCACTTCGCGGACCTGGTGGGCGATCTGCTCGCTTTCCGAGGTGGGCATGTCAAGAATGTGGACGTGGCAGGAAAGCGCCTGGGAATTGGAACCCAGGCACCAGATGTGCACGTCGTGGACTTCCTTGACCCCTTCCACGCGCAGCATGGCGGCCGCCACGTCCTCCAGGCTCATGCCTTTGGGCAGGCTTTCCATCAGGATATTGACCGAATCAGAGATGATTCCCACCGCCGACCACAACACCAAACCCGCAATCAAAAATCCCAGGACCGGGTCAATGACCGTGCGTCCGGTCGCACGAATCACCCAGGCGCCGCCGACGATCGCCACGTTGGAAAGCGCGTCGCCCAGGTTGTGGATGAACACCGCGCGCAGGTTCAGGTCGCTCTGTTTGCCCATCAATCCCCAGGAGATTCCGCCATTCACCACCAGCGCGATGATGCCCACCACCAGCATGGCGCCGGAAGCCACCGGTTCCGGCCGCACGATTCGCTGGTAGCCTTCATAGAGCAGATAAATCCCCACCGCCACCAGCAGCAGGGCATTTACGAAAGCCACCAGCACGCCGGCGCGTTGATAGCCAAAGGTCTTTTGTTCATCAGGTGGGCGGCGCTCAAAATAGAGAGCAATCCAGGAAAGAATCAGCGAAGGGACGTCGGTGAGATTGTGCCAGCCATCGCTCACCAGGGCCAGGCTATGAGACAACGAGCCGGCGACGAATTCCGTGGCCACCAAGGCGAGCGTTGCCACCAGGGCGATTTTTACGACCCAGGTGGCTGCCAGCCCGTGGTGGTGATGATGGTCGTGTGAATGCACGATGTTCTCTGCGGTTTTCGAGCCCGAATTTTCTTGTTCCTTTGCCAGCACCACCCCGGCGCTCGGCGCGCCACCCCTCCTGATTCAGGAGGGGTGGCGCGCCGAGCGCCGGGGTGGTTACCCGCGGTAGGGTGGGTATCGGCACCCTGTTTCGCCTGCCCCGCCGCATCAAAGGGGAATTTTCGCAAGGCCAGCTTATTAGACCAGCTTGGCGTTCAAACTGATCTGCGCCCCTGCCAACACCTTGGACACCGGGCATCCGGCCTTGGCGGCGTCGGCAAACTTCGCAAAGGTCGCCGCGTCGATGCCGGGGATTTGCGCCTGCGTGTTGAGCTCAATGCGGGTGATACTGAAACCCTCGCCCACTTTCTCCAGGTGCACCGTCGCCGTGGTGTGAATGCTGGTGGGCGTAAAGCCACCCTTGCCCAGTCCGGCGGACAGCGCCATGGAAAAGCACCCGGCGTGCGCGGCCGCAATCAATTCCTCGGGATTGGTGCCCACTCCGCTCTCAAACCGGGAGGAAAAGGAATACTGCCCTTCGTAGGCGCCGCTTCCCAGCTTCATCGTTCCCTTGCCGTGGATAAGGTCGCCCTTCCACTCCGCTTCTGAACTTCGTGCTGCCATTTTATTTTGCTCCTTCGATGAGATGTTGAGCTTCTCGCTCCACCGGGAAGAAACCACGGCGCGCACTTAAACGCACTCCCCCAACCGCCCGCCTGGAATTCCGCCCTGAGATTTCAGTATAACACCGTTGGCCGCGCCCACGGGGAGCAGGGCCATCTCACGCCGGGGGCAGACCTGTTATTTTTCGCGCCTCGTCAGGTGATGCGATTTCGCGCCCCAGCTCGCGGGAGATCCTTACGATTTTCTCCACCAGCTCCGCGTTGCTCTTGGCATACGTCGCGCCGGAATCCACAAACGGACTGTCTTCCATGCCCACACGCACATGGCCGCCGAGAAGAATCGATTGCGTCAGCACCTGCCAATGGGTGGGGGGATCCATCACGCTGACGCTGTAATTGAAGTTTTCGGGCTTGTGATCGTGCATGTACTGAAGCGCCTTGACGGTGGGCGGAGTCCAGCAGCCTCCCGCCCATCCCAGGAAGAAGGTGGTCCAGACGGGGGTATCCAGAATGCCTTTCTGGATCATCCGGTTGGCGTTCCAAACCGCGCCGTAGTGGAAGGATTCCACTTCCGGCTTGATCCCATGCTGTTTCGTGTAGTGGCAATATTTCTCGAGCTCGTCGCGGTCATGCAGCCCGTAAAGCTCCACCGGCGGGTAATTGGGGTCGGGCTGAAAGCATTCGTCGTGGGCGTTGAAGCAGATGGACATCATATCGGGGCGCTGCTTCATCAGCTCCACCCGTTGCGGAAACCGGCCGTTGGCGATGCCGAATTGAATGACCGGCTGCACCTTGGCCTTGATCAGTGTGGTGAGCTCCAGCCACCCGGGAAGGTAAAGGTCGGAAAGCTTGGTGCCGTCCGCTTGAATTTTTTCGTCCACCGTGTAGGGACCGTGCAGGTGGCAGATCGACGCGCCGGCATTGACGGAACGGATGTATTCCTCCGCCTGCGCCGGGACTCCCTTGGGATTATGGGGATTTCGTGGATACGACATCGTGGAATCGCAAGTAATGGTGATAACCAGTTTTTCCATGGTATTTTCTCCGGTGCACTTTATTCTGAAATGAGGGCGAATGCGGCGTCACGCCTCCATGACAATGACCACGCGGGCGGAAGCTCCCCGGCGCACAACATCGTAGGCTTCATTGATTTCTTCCAGCCTGAACCTTTGGGCTATGGGTGGGTTGACGATTCCGGCTTCCAGGAGCTTGATGGCCTCCACCGTGTCTTTCCGCGTGCCATTCCGCGACCCGATAATTTCCAGTTCGCGCTGGGCAATCTCCGTGGTGTTGATGGGAGTGTCGTCGCGTTCCTCCCCAATCACCACGATGCGGCCGCATCGTATCACATAATCGCAGGCGTCGCGCATGGTCTGGCCGCTTCCCACGCAATCGAAGACGCATTGCGCGCCACTCGTCCCCGAGAACTCGCGGATCGTGGCCGCCGTGGCGGATTCGCCTGACCTCGCCACCAGATGGGCTCCGCACTCCTTCGCCAGCGCGAGCTTGGCGTCGGAGCGGCTGACCGCCGCCACCCGGATGTTTTGCGAGGCAAGCAATTGAATCAAAACCTGCCCGATTCCGCCCGCGCCCAGCACCACGGCTGTCTCCTGTGGTTTAAGCCGGGATCGCCCCACCGCATGAACGGCCGTCACCACCGCATCGGCCACGAGCCCGCCCACATCGAACGGCACATTCTCGGGAAGCAGGAAGAGATTGGCGCCCGGCGTTTTGAAATACTGCGCAAAGGCTCCCGGAGACAGCACGCCCAGCAGGCCCTGAAGGTTCAGGCACTGCTGGTCGCGGCCGGCGTGGCAGTAATAACAATCTCCGCAGGTGAAGAAGAGGTGAGGCACAACGCGGTCGCCGGGCTTCAAGTGCGTGACCTTGCTTCCCACCCTGGCCACCACCCCCGCGGGCTCATGACCCAGGATATGAGGCAATTTCGGAACATAGCCGAATCCCTTCAGGATGTGAAGATCCGTTCCGCAGATGCCGCAACTGCGGGTTTCCACCAGGACTTCCTCCGGGCCAATCTCGGGGATCGGAACGTCTTCGATTCTGAGTGGCTTGCCCACCTCATGCATCACCGCAGCTTTCACTGTGAACCTCCGTCTCAGAAACCAGTGGTGGTATTGGCTCTTGTAGCGACTCTTGTTGCGCCGACCTTGAGGTCGGCACAGAAACGTGACACGGGCGTCCCGCCCGTGCTCGGGCATGGCCGGGGCGGCCATGACACGCGACGTAGCGCCGACCTTGAGGTCGGCACACAAGCGTGACACCGGCATCCTGCCCGTGCTCGGGCATGGCCAGGATGGCCATGGCACGCCGCTGTATTGCTGACCTCAAGGTCGGCGCTACTTGCCCGTCACCAGGTTGTTTCCGTGCGCAAGAACAGCCATGGCAACCACCAGAACGGCCAGGCCAACGAAGAGCGTTCTGGTGGAGGCCTTAGGCGCGCCCTTCCACTCCCTGGTCATGAAACCTATGGCATTCGCGACCAGCAGGGACAGGGCGATATTGAAGACCCAACCGACCGATGTGCCCAGGCGTCCCAGGTAGTATGCTCCCATCCCGTAGGGAATTTGGGCAAGAAAGTGGCAACAGCCCGCCACCAGCGCGAAACCAAAGTCCCGCGCGGATCCGGCTTTGAAATAATTCCTCCAGGTCCCCTTCCTGATCATGGTGGAACCGCTGCCGATCAGGATGGCGAAGAAGCCGCCCCAGTAAACGGTGATCCAGCGGCCGATGGAGGCGGCGAGGGGGCCGGCGCCCAATTGCTGAGCTTCGACGGCTACGCGGTCCGCAAAGTCAAATCCCAGATTGGCGCAGGCACTGAGAAAGCCGGAGAGAACGCACCACGCCAGTCCCACCAGAAAGATCTTGAGCGGCGTCTTGCCGGGGGACGAGGCGCCCTTCCCCGCGCTGTCACCCGCCGGCGCAGCGCGCTCCCGAAGCACTCCCGCCCGGCCGCAGATAGCAACTCCCGCGAGGCAAACGGCAATTCCCAGCAAGACGAAAAAGCGCGCGTCGCCGGGAATCCGGTCCCACCTCCGAATCATGGGGATGATGGCGCCGACGGCGATGGCCAGTCCCATGATGGTGGCATAGCCAAGCGACATCCCGACGGAAGTAATGCCGATGGCAAAGGTCACGGCTCCCCAGCCCCACAGAAATCCGAAGCCCACGGCGGCGAGGACGGTGGCGGGTCCCGCTGCCACCACCGCGTGCCTCCAAACCGGCAGGAAGATGCTCACCACGGTGAAGGGAATACAGATCAAGGCGAAGAAAAATGCCAACAGCCAGGTGTTTTCCCATGCGTACTGCTTGTGGACTCTCAGGGGAAAGGCAAAGGCTCCTCCCGCCACTGCCGCCAGGAAAATCAACCCAAAACCGGGAATGAGTGGGTTCATCGGTACCCTCTTGTCGAATCTGCTTTGGAGCTTTCGGCCCGCGTTGCAACTGCCGCGAGACTATAGCACGACCGGGGAGAGGTTTCACTAATTCTGGAAAGGGGACTTACCTTTGCTCCTCACCACAGCGGGGTGGAGGACCCACCGGATGGACGTGAACAAAACTGAGCAACCAGCGCCGGCGTGTGTTATAAAAACCGGGCTCGGCTTGTTCATTCCGCGTACGGAGATAACCAGCATGGCATCTGCTACTGAAATGGCAAGGACCAATCGGGATGACGTCCTGAAGATGATGCAATCTCTCTCCAACTGGGGGCGGTGGGGGAAAGATGACCAGTTGGGTGCGCTCAATCTGATAACGCCGGAAAAGAGAAAAGAGGCCGCCGCGCTGGTCAAAGAAGGGCTGTCCATTTCTCTGGCGCGCAATGCCGTCAAGGTCCGGGTTGGCCCATCGGCTCCCTTCGAACATCGCATGATGCAGACCGGGGTGACGCCGGGGTCGGAATACTCCGGCGACGTGTTCAGTGTGCAATTCCACGGCTTCACGCACACCCATGTGGACGCCCTCTGCCACATTTTCCACCAGGGCCGCATGTACAATGGCTATTCCCAGGAGGAAGTGACCGAACTCGGCGCCGCGAAGCTCTCCGTGATCGCCATGAAAGAGGGAATCTTTACCCGGGGAGTTCTGATAGATTTTCCGCGCCTCTTCGGCGTGAACTATTTGAAGGGCGATCGCCCTATCTACCCGGAAGACCTTGAGGCCTGGCAAGAGAAAACGGGTGTAGCCGTGGGAAGCGGGGATGCGGTAATTATTCGTACCGGACGCTGGGCGCGCTGGGAAGCCGAAGGTGAATGGGACATTGAGCGCGACTCGGCAGGTTTACACGTCTCCTGCATGCCGTGGTTCCGGGAGAAGGATGTGGCGCTGCTGGGAAGCGATCTGGCCATGGATGTGATGCCCTCGCGAGTGGAGGGAATCGCCATGCCCGTTCACCTCGTGACCATTGCGGCCATGGGTGTGCCCATCCTCGACGTTTGCGACCTGGAACCCCTCAGTGAAGCCACCGCCAACCGCCAGCGCTGGGACTTTCTCCTGACCATGGCCCCGCTCGCCGTGGAGGGCGGAACGGGTTCGCCCATCAACGCCATCGCGACGTTTTAGCGCCTTGCCCCCTCACGACCAAGGCTCCCATCAGCGCTAAGATAATACTTACTACGACTATGCTCTCTTCTTTTGAATGAGCAAAGGAGTTCACCACGGAGACACAGAGGCTCACAGAGAACAGCCACAGAGAAGAACTGCGGGTCAGCCGAGCCCGGAACAACCATCCCGGCCCGTGCAATCAAATGTACTTTTCTCCGTGAGCCTCTGTGTCTCTGTGGTGAATCTTTTCTTCCAGGCGCACGACCCGTCAGAGAATCAGGAGTGTTCCTCGCCACCCCGGGAAATAATTAGCTTAGCGCTTATGGGCAAGATGTCGGTGGTACGCTGTCTGCTATTTTATGTGTGTCGCCAGGAGCACACCGCCGAACATCACCACGGCCCCGAAAATGTTGACCCACGAGACGCGCTGCATGGGGGAGCCGAGCCAGCCAAAGTGCGAGATGAGCATTCCGCCCAAAACCTGCCCGGCGATCAAGGTAATAAAGACACTCTGGGCGCCCACGCGAGGGATGATCCACGCAATGCCGAATACCAGGCAAGCCCCCATGATGCCGGCGGTGAACAACGCGGGATGAACGTCCTTAATCCCACTCAGGGCTCCGGAACGCCAGCCGGTGGCGCCGATGATGACGGCGGTAAGCGCCCCGATGCACCAGAACAGGCCATTGGCGACCCGGGGATTGCCGATGGCGCTGCCCACCTTCCCATTCATTGCCAAATGAACGGCAAGTATGACTCCCAGAAAAATGGTAATGGCGTAGTCGGAAATCCTCATCGCTCTCCTCCTTGCGTGGAGGGGCGCGAGTGTCTCGCACCCCTGGTCAGTCGATGATAATGACACTTCGCAGACTCGGAGGCACAGAGCCCCCCGACCGTGCTATTCCCCGCGCGCGGCGACCCGGGCGAGAGCCTAATCCTTGGGCACAAAGGCCACCGCCCTCACCCACGACCCATCACCTTCTTTCAGGTTGATGGGGAGCGCCATGAGGTAAACTTCCTTGCCCACAACCTTGTCCAGGTTCGTCATCAACTCAAGAATAATCGGGTATTCCTTCACATTGTCAAACACCCGGGGGTGGTCAACCAGGGTGGGATCTGTTGAGGGCACGTCCATACCCACAATGGAGAGTTTGTGCTTGAGCATCCAATCCACGCCGTCCGCGGAAAAGTGGGGATGCTTCAAATCGAAGTAGGTCGGGTCGAAGGGTTTGAGATAGCGGTCCCAACCGGTGTGAACCAGAATGCCGTCACCATCCCTGACCCCGCGCTTTTCCATATCCTCGGCCGTGAACAAATCACCCAGCTTCTTGTCAGTGAAATCCAGAACCTTAACCCAGCCCATGTAGCGGGCGAGCGGTACCTGATCCAGCTTATCGCCGTCGTAGTTGAAGTGATAGGGCGCATCCGTGTGCGTGCCCTGGTGTCCGGACATGCTGAACATCTTCATGTTGGTCGGTTCGCGCATGCCGTGAAAGCGGTTCAGGACCAGCCACTTGCGGACGATGCAGCGGGGTTCGCCGCTCCAAATGGGCATGTCATCATAGATGGCGAGCGACAGGTCCACCATTTTCATATTCGCGAAAGGGTCTGTTTTCATAACGAGTCCTCCTGTCAGAAGTGTGGCGCGGACCTGTTCTTTAAATCCGCGGTTCTTGCCTGGCCGGAGGGGACGAGCCGCGGGCCTGCAGGACAGATCCGAGCTACATCCCCTTCGGTTCGATCCGTGCCGACCGGAAGGCCGGCGTTACCTCAACTCGGCGCGGGCCATTCCACTCCCAGGGAGTGAGCGCAATTCAGGATGGCCTGCCACGTCGTTTCAGCGAGAGGAATTCCGTCCAGTTTGCGCTGGCGGGCGGTGCGCAACTCCGGCTCGCCGGGCATGAGCACCTCTTCGAAGCCCTCGGCGGGCTTGCTGGATTTGACGTAGCGGCGCAGTTCCTCAATAAGCTCGAAGAAATGTTCCCCGGGCATGAAGGCCGAGGCGTCAATCACAATGAAGCCCACGCCATTGCCCGGCTGATCGACGGTAATGTTCAGCCCGGCCAGGGCTCCTCCCATCACCTCGACCAACAGACCCAGAGCAAACCCCCGGTAACCGCTTTCCCTCCCAAAGGGGAGAATCGCCCCCATGGGCGGTCCATAAAAGCTGGCGGGGTCGGTGCTGGGCTTGCCCGCGGCATCAACAATCCAGCCCTCGGGAAGCGCCTTTTGGCGATCCCGGTAAACGCGTATTTTACCCTCCGGCGAAGCGGCCGTGGAAAAATCCGCAACAATCGGTTCTTGAGCGCCTGCTGGAAACGCGAAGGAAAGGGGATTGGTGGCCAGGCGCGGCTCACGCCCTCCCCAGGGAAGCACAAAGTGGCCGTGGATGGGAGAGTTGCAAAAGCCCATGGCGATGAAACCCTGACGCGCGGCGAATTCCGTGTAAGCGCCCAGGCGCCCCGCGTGGCCGCAGCGCTGAGCCACCACGCAGGCGGTGTGGTGCTCGCGTGCCTTGGCCACTGCCACTTCCGTGGCCCGCATGGCGCCCACCTGCCCAAAGTTCCATCCGCAATCGACGGCCGCCGTGGTTTCCGTTTCCCGCACCACCACGACGGGTGCGGCAGGTTGAATTTCCCCCTTGCGGATATCGCTCACATATTGCGGGATGCGGATCAAGCCATGCGAGTCTACGCCCAGGAGATTGCAGTCCACCAGATGGTCCGCCACAATGGCGGCGCCTGCGGGGGGAGAACCGCTGGCTTCGAAAATCCGCCGTGTAAATTTCCGCAGATCGGTCTCAGGATATGCAGGCATAACGAAATGGCCTCGCTTCCAGACATCTATTGCGTTAAAATTGTATTGTAGCGGCGCTCTAGGAGCGCCGTTCGGCGGTCATTGGCTGCCGCTACAGCCCGAAATCAGGGCGTATTCAACTTCGCGATTTCGTCATCCGTCAACATCGGCAAAGGCCGCAGCGCTAGGCCGCCATCAATGGTAATGTCCGTACCTGTTGTGTACCCGCTGAGCCGGTCGGAGAGCAGCAGGACTGCCGAAGCGCCGCATTCATCCGGATTCCCAAACCTGCGCAGGGGAATCTCCGCCTTGAGTTTGGCCTCAATGTGCGGAGGAATTCCCGCCGTGAGGCGCGTCGGGTAGTGGCCGGGGGTCAGCAGGTTCACGCGAATGCCGAAGGGAGCCAGCTCAATGGCCAGGGTTTCCATCAGCATCTTCAGTCCCATTTTGGAAATTCGGTAGGAGGATTCGCGATAGGCGGGGACGTACCGAACCGTGGAATTCACCACCAGGATGCTTCCCGAGCCGCGGGCGATCATGTGCTTCGCCACCTCCCGGCTTGCCCAAACGCACGAGCTCAGGTTGGTGTTGATGGTGTTGTAATAGGCCTCGCTGGTAATCCGGGTAATGGGCTGATGCCACGCCCGCGCCGAGTTATTCACGAACAGATCGATGCGCCCCAGCCGCGCCAGCGCCTCATTCACCATCCCCACGGCTCCGTCTTCCGAGCTGACATCGGCCTTGATGGCCATCGCCTGCCCCCCGGAAAGTGTGGCAAGCTCCTCCATGGCTTCGGGATCGGGATTGCGGCTGGCCACAGCCAGATGCACACCCTCACGCGCGAGCGCCCGCGCGATTCCCAGCCCTATCCCCGTCGATCCACCGGTGATGAGGCAAGTCTTTCCCTCGAGACCACTGTCGAGCATGTTTGGACTCCCCTTCCTCAAACTTAATAAGGCACCCCCAGGAATTGGCAGGCTTGGTCAACTTCGGGAGCGCATCGGCGCGCGGCGTATACGGGCGTCGGGTTGCCGTACAAATCGAGAGTCAGGGTCCCCTCATACCCGATTGCCTTGAAAGCTCGCAGAATGGCAGACATATCCATCTTCCCCGTCCCAGGTGCATAGTGAAGCTCTGAGGTTACCTGGTCCGAGTCGGAATAATGAATGTGACGAATCCGCCGCCCCAGGCGGTGTATCGCACCGGCATAATCGCGCGGCTGCCCCACTCCGTAATGGCAGCAATCGTAAAGAACGCCAAAATGCGCCGGGTCCAGCGCGTCACACAACTTGATCAGAAACTGATCGTTCATGCCCACGGTAAAGGGGTGTGGTTCAACAAGGAACCGAGCGCTATGGGCCATCGCAAACTTGACGACCGATTGGAACATGTTGATTAAGCGGGGAAGCAGTTGCTGCTCACATTGCAGGTCGGAAAACGCCCGGGGACGAACACCTTCCCAAATTAACACGTCACGTACGCCCAGGCCGAGCGCCAGGTCCAGGTCCTCCTGCAACCCTTCGAGGGTCGCCTTGAGCTCCTGATCGGTGCCGAAGGGTTTGAAATAGGGCTCGCCCACGACGTTCAAGGCGCCCATTTCCAAACCCAGCTCCTCCTTCGCGTACTTCGCGAACTCATAGCGCAGCGCGGCGGTGCGGCAGCGCTTCAGGTGTCCCTTCCACATCTCGACACGCGTACATCCCGCCTCCCGCATCAAGCGCAGGGCTTCTTCCACCGGGTAATCTTCAAATGATATTGTGCTCCCCCACATGGAATTTCCACTCCTTCTGAGGCTGCACGGTGTTCAACTGACCATGCGAAATGGCAGCGCCCCAGCCACCGGCCACCGCGGAGGTCACGCGAAAGCGAAGATGTATGAACGGGTAGCTTTATATTCACTCGCCGGAACCTTGTCAAGCGCATTCGCCTCCCGAGTATGATGTTGACCTTGCGCCCCGGACAGCGGAGAATACCCTGCTTTCGGAGGCCTCATGCAAAAGAACACCCTGAAGGAAATGCTTAAAGCCGGGAAATGCGTTTACGGCACGTCGCTCGAAGATTGCCTGGGATCGGAGATGCCGATTATTCTGGCCAAAGCAGGACTGGATTTTTTCTTCGTCGATACCGAACATTCGCCTGCCGGCTATTCCGAGTTTCAGGCATTGGTCCGCAGCGCCCGCTGGGCGGGCATTACCCCCCTGCTGCGGGTCACCCAGAACCGGCCCGAACTTATCAGCCGGGCTCTGGACAACGGCGCCATGGGCATCATCGTGCCGCGGGTAAAGTCCCTGGAGGACGCGCGCGAGGCTCTGGATATCATGAAATTCCCGCCCGAGGGTCATCGCGGCTTCGGACTTCGAACCATCATCACCGACGTGATGCAGGGCCCCGCTGCCGACGAAATCGCCTCGTGCAATCGGGAGACGCTGGCCGTCCTGATGGTTGAGACGACCACCGCCCTGGACCAGATTGAGGAGATCGCCAAGCTGCCGGGCCTGGATGTTCTCTTCATTGGACCCTATGACCTCAGCCTGGCTCTGGGAATCATCGAGCAGTTTGAGAATCCGATCTTCTGGAACGCCGTCGATCGCGTGGTCGCCGCGTGTAAGGCGGCAGGCATCGCCGCAGGCCTTCAGACCGGCAGAATGCCTTTGATGCTCGAAGCACGGCGGCGCGGCGTGCGCTTCCTGATGTATAGCAGCGATGTCGGCATTCTCCTTTCCGGTTACCAGCAGGCGATGGACGAGCTGAAGGCTCCCTAAGCCTTCCACACGGCCTCCACAATTCCCGTCTCCCGGTTTCGATCGAAGCGATAAGGACTTCCCCTCTCCGCCCTTCTGCGCCATAATTCCTTCGGAACATCACGATACCTTGCAGGGCAGGGAGGTTGAAGATGAAGCATGCGCCGGAATTCTTGAAGATCGTCGCGGACTCGAAGACGCGCGTTCGCGAAACCAACGTCCAGGAGGTCAAGAAGCGCCTCGACACCGGGGAAGCTTTCATCCTCATTGACGTGCGCGAGGAAAGCGAATGGGCCAAAGGCCATCTACCCGGCGCTGTTCATCTCTCCAAGGGCGTCATCGAGCGCGATATTGAAAATGCCGTGCCGGCCAAGACGACTCCCCTCGTGCTCTATTGCGGGGGCGGGTTTCGTTCCGCGCTCGCTGCCGATAATCTGCAAAAGATGGGCTATACCGATGTGATCTCCATGGACGGCGGCTGGCGAGGTTGGACCCAAGCCGGCTTGCCCACGGTGAAGGACTGACCGCTCAGGCGGAAACCTCACATGCATCCTCAGCCTGGCTTGTACACTCGCTGGTCGCTGGAAATGCGATCCAAGGGATTCTTTCACCCTGGCCAGAGGGTGGGGGTGGCGGTGTCAGGCGGGCCGGACTCCGTTTTGCTTTTGCATTTCTTGAAAATGCTGGCTTCCGAGGTGGGGCTTACTCTCGCGGTCGTCCATTTCAATCACCAATTACGCGGCGCGGAGTCCGACGGTGACGAAGCCTTGGTGCGCGACCTTGCCTCCTCTCTCCACCTGGAATATCTCGGCGGCGAGGCCGACGTGGGACGCGTGGCGCGCGAGCGCCGCGGCAACCTGGAAGCCGTGGCACGCGATTTGCGCTATCGTTACTTCTTCTCGCTGGTTGACCAGGGACGGCTGGATCTTGTCTCGACCGCGCACACCGCGAGCGACCAGGCGGAAACCGTACTGATGCGCCTGCTGCGAGGCACAGGAACGCGCGGCCTGGGGGGGATCTATCCCCTGCTCGAGGGCAAAATCGTTCGCCCCTTCCTGGGACTGACGCGCCCTGAAGTGATGGAGGAAATTGAAGCGCGGCGGCTCGCCTACCGAATGGATTCCTCGAACCTCAATGTCCATCTGCGTCGGAACAAAGTGCGCCGGGACCTGCTGCCGTTGCTGGCGAGCGAGTACAACCCGGCGATTATCCCCCTCCTCAATCAGTTTGCCGACCGTGCCCGCGACGACGAAGCGTGCCTGGAGCGCCTGGCGCGAGATCGGGCGCATCCCTGGCGAGTGCGCGAAGGGAAGGAAGAGCGCATCCCCGTTCGCGTCCTGTCGGAATTCCCTCCGGCCCTCGCCCGGCGCGTTTTACGGCAGATGGTGCAGATGGTGCGAGGATCGTTGCAGGGGTTGACGCACGCGCACATCGAATCGTTGCGCCGATTTGCCACCGAAGCGCAAAGCGGAAAATTCCAGATCCTGCCGGGCGGCACGCGGGTCCGCAGGGAGTTCTCCTGGCTGGTGGTGGGACCCGTCGCCGCGCAGGTGGATGGGGGAGAGTATTCCTATCCCGTCGTCATTCCGGGAGAATTGGCGGTCCGCGAACTGGGGTGTTTGTTTCATTTTAAAATACTTACCCGCGATGCCTCCGGCAAGGGGTATAATCTAAACAAACAGGTTGGCCTTGACCCGCAGAGGTTGGCAGGGGGGATAGTTTTGCGCAACTGGCGGGCAGGGGATAGGTTTCGGCCTGTTGGGAGCGAGGGACTCCGCAAGCTGAAGGAGTTTTTTCGCGAGCGAAAAATCCCGGAAGTTCGGCGAAAGGGCTGGCCGGTCTTGGTCTGCGCAGGGGAGATTGTGTGGGTCCGAGGATTCCCGCCAGCCAGAGGTTTCGCTGCGACGAATCAATCGCTGCATGTGCTCATCGTGGAGGAGGAACCTACGCGGCCATTTCCAGCCGCCCCGGAAAAGCGCATATGAAAAAACCTCCCGCACCCAAGTCCCGGAGGCACGCTGTGGCGGCTCGTGCTCCCGGCTCCAAGCTGCGCCTCAAAATGCTGGTCGAAGAAAAGGCGATTCGCAAGAAGGTTCGCGAACTGGCCCGGCAGATCAATCGGGATTACGCCGGAAAAACCCTTCACGTCGTCGGGGTTCTGGAGGACGGCTTCGTTTTCATGGCGGATTTGGTGCGCGCCCTGACGGTTCCGGTGGTCTGCTATTTTGTTCGGTCGCAGGTGAGCGATAGCAATTCCGGTAAGGTGGCCATGCGGGAGATTTTGTACATCCCCCCCGTTGATGCGGCGGGTAAAGACTTGCTGCTGGTGGAGGGCATCCTGCATTCGGGAGTTACCCTGGACCACTTGTGCCGGACCCTGCTGGCGAAGCAACCCGCCTCGTTGCGCATTGCTGTGTTGGTTGACAAAACCGGGGACCGGAAAATCGACGTCCCCGTCCACTACGCGGGTTTCCAGCTTTCCGGCCATTCCGTGGTTGGCTATGGAATGGGATATGAGGGGCAGTACCGCAACCTCGCTTTTCTCGCCCAGGTGCCAGATTAGGGTGAAAGGGTGGAGTCGCGCGGCGCTCGCGTGCATCTAATTCTAAGAGGGGGAGTCGCAGGGATAAGCGGCTCCGGGGGTTAATAGGAGGTCGGTCCGTGAACTCGGCAGTGAAGAACATTATCTTTTGGGTGGTGATGGCAGTCACCGCCCTGCTGATTTGGGCGGTAGTGAAGTCGAGCACCGGCGATAAGGTGGCGGACTGGACCTTCACTCAGTTCATGACCGAAGTGGGCAAGGAGAATGTCCGCGACGTCACCATTACGGGCACCGACGTCACGGGCACCCTCAAGAAGGACAACTCGCATTTTCGGACCACCATCCCTGCGAACTATCCCGATCTGTACAATACCCTTCAGAAAGACAATGTCAATACTGTCATCAAAGACAACTCCGGCAATAACTGGATGACTTGGCTCGCCAACGGTTTGCCCCTGATTCTGATCCTGGGGCTTTGGATCTTCATCATGCGCCAGATGCAATCGGGAGGGAACAAAGCGCTTTCCTTCGGCAAGAGCCGCGCCCGTCTGCACTCCAGCCAGCAGAAGAAGGTCACCTTCAAGGATGTGGCGGGTGTGGAAGAGGCCAAGGAAGAGTTGCACGAAATCATTGAGTTCCTGCGCGAGCCCCAAAAGTTCCAGAAACTGGGCGGGCGCATTCCCAAAGGCGTGCTCCTGGTCGGCCCTCCGGGAACCGGCAAGACCCTTCTGGCGCGGGCCATCGCCGGCGAGGCCAATGTTCCCTTCTTCTCCATTTCGGGCTCGGACTTCGTTGAGATGTTCGTGGGCGTGGGCGCCTCGCGCGTGCGCGACCTGTTCGAGCAGGGCAAGAAAAACGCTCCCTGCATCATCTTCATCGATGAAATCGACGCTGTGGGCCGGCATCGCGGCGCGGGCTTGGGCGGCGGCCACGATGAGCGCGAGCAGACCCTGAATCAGTTGCTGGTGGAAATGGACGGATTCGAGTCAAACGAAGGCGTCATCCTGATTGCCGCCACCAACCGTCCTGACGTTCTGGACCCGGCCCTGCTGCGGCCCGGCCGCTTCGACCGGCGGGTGGTTGTGCCTCGCCCCGACGTGGGCGGCCGCGAAGCCATCCTGAAGGTTCACACCAAGAAGATTCCTCTGGCCGAAGATGTGGACATCTCCGTTCTGGCGCGCGGCACGCCGGGCTTTTCCGGCGCCGACCTGGCGAATCTGGTCAACGAGGGGGCGCTGCTCGCCGCCGGTCAGAATCGCAAGACCGTCACCATGATGGACTTTGAAACTTCCAAGGACAAAGTTCTGATGGGACCGGAACGCAAGTCGATGATTCTCTCCGAGACCGAAAAGAAAAATACCGCCTATCACGAAGCGGGGCACGCGCTGGTGGCGGCCAACATTCCCGACGCCGATCCCCTGCACAAGGTCACCATTATTCCGCGCGGCTGGGCGCTGGGCCTGACGCAGCAGCTTCCCCTCGACGACAAGCACACTTATACGCGCGAGTACCTGGAAGCCCAGCTCGCCGTGCTGATGGGCGGGCGTGTGGCCGAGGAGTTGTTTCTGCACCACATGACCACGGGCGCCGGCAACGATATTGAACGCGCCACCCACATCGCCCGCGACATGGTTTGCGAATACGGCATGTCGAACCTCGGGCCTCTCGCCTTCGGCAAGAACCAGCAGGAAATCTTCCTGGGGCGCGACATCGCCACCCAGCGCGATTTCAGTGAGGACACGGCGATCAAAATTGACCAGGAAGTAAAAACCTTTGTCACCACGGGTTACGAGCGGGCCAAGAATATTCTGACCACTCACCGCGAGGTCTTGATCAGCATCGCCGAGGCTTTGCTCGAGCGCGAAGTCCTGGACGCCGCCGAAGTAAAGATTTTGCTCGAAGGCAGAACCCTGCCGGAGTTCGTTCGCATCAAGCCCGTGCCTCCCCCGCCGGAAACCGTGCAGGTGCTTAAGCCGCAGCCTTCCTCCCCCGGCGGCATGCCACCGCGCGAGCGTCCGCAGCCGGCCTGAGGTATTTTGTATTTTGGATTGGCGATTTTGGATTAAAGGAATTGGCTATGTGGCCTGAGTACTTAATCCAAAATCGCCAATCCAAAATCCAAAATTGGCCGGATGCTATAATCCGCTTATGATCACGAGCTTGAAGTATACACACGCTGATCTGCTGCAGTTGCCTGACGACGGCAAGCGTCGTGAGATTATCGATGGGGATCTTTACGTGACGCCTTCGCCTGTAAATTATCATCAGAAGATTCTGCTGAACCTCACCGGTGCCTTTTGGGTGTTTCTCGAAAACCATCCCCTCGGTGAATTGCGCTTTGCTCCCCTGGACGTCATCTTAAGCGAACACGATGTTCTGGAACCGGATCTGCTTCTGGTGTTAAACGAACATCGGGACATCCTGCAGGATTGGGTACGCGGCGCTCCCGATCTGGTGGTTGAAATTCTCTCACCTTCAACCGAGTCGCGCGATCGCGGCATTAAACTGAAGGCTTATGCCCGATTCGGCATCCGGGAATACTGGATCGTTGATCCCCACGCGCTGGCGGTGGAGGTTCACCGGCTGGCTGCGGATGGCTTCCACCTGGCCGCGAAATGCGCGATGGGCGAGACGATCGAAACTCCCTTGCTCCCCGGATTTGCTCTGGCCGTCGCCTCAATCTTCAAACCCTAATCCCTTCCAAATCTGCCCAATTACTGCGGTTTTTCTTTTTCCGCGCAATTTCGCTCCCGCCGACTTATACTCTTGGCCAATCTTCGGGCAGCAAAAACAAAATTTGGAGGGGGCGCATGAACTCGTTTCTGGCCGAGCTTGTGGGTACAATGTTCCTGATCATGCTGGGTGATGGAGTAGTTGCCGCGGTGCTTCTGAGCAAAAGCAAAGCGGAGAACTCCGGTTGGATGGTGATCACGACGGGTTGGGCGATGGCAGTGGCGATGGGTGTGTACGTTTCCGGGCGCATCAGTGGCGGGCATATCAATCCTGCCGTCACCCTGGGATTGGCGGTGACGCACCAGTTTCCATGGCACGACGTGCCCAAGTATCTGGCGGCCCAATTTCTGGGGGCCTTCCTGGGCGCGATCGTCGTGTGGCTCGCCTATCTCGCCCATTGGTCCGTCACGGAGGACCAGGGCAAGAAATTGGCGGTGTTCTGCACCGGGCCGGCCATTCGCTCCTTTCCCAAGAATGTCCTCTCGGAAGTCATCGCCACGTTTGTCCTGGTGTTCGGAATTCTCGCCATCGTCGCCAACAAGGAGCCGGGAAAAAGCGGCCTCACCGCGCTGCTGATCGGATTTCTCGTCTGGGCGCTCGGATTGTCGCTCGGCGGGCCCACCGGATTCGCCATGAATCCCGCCCGCGACCTCGCGCCGCGCCTTGCCCACGCCCTCCTGCCCATCCCCGGCAAGGGCGCTTCCGACTGGGCATACGCCTGGGCGCCGGTGGTGGGACCCATCATCGGCGGTTTGGCGGGGGCGCTGACTTACGTTTCGCTCTTCCATTGATAGTGTCTGCCTTGTTGTGGGCTGTCCCCCTTTGCGTGATAATAAATCAACTAGGAGCGCTGAGCACAAACCGGGCGGAAGCGCAGGGGGGACGGCCGTTGGAAACTCTGGGCAAGTATTTGCGCAGCGAGTCAATAGACCAACCACGCCGCACGTCAATTGACCGGCCACCCAGCAGGCCCTATCCCGGAGTTTTCCAAGCAGTTGGCCTCCTGGTGCTTTTGGTTGGAGTCGTCATATTTCTGGCCATACCGATAGCAATTTTTTCATTCGTTGGCCACAACAAGTTGATCGCTAGCCCGGTAGTTGGTGTAATCGTTGACCAGGTCGCGAATGCAATTATTATCGCGTGGGGGTTTCGGAAAACCAAAGCTTCGCTCCGAGAAGTCTTCCCGTTCAATCCCTTACGGCCGGCGCTGCTCTTCCCCATTATCCTGTGCGTATTGGGCCTGGGAATTGTTTCATCCAACTTCGTCCTTCTTGTGAAAACAATGTTCCCTCCACCGGACTGGGTCACATCTTCATTCATTGACCTCCTGCGAACACGATATGGTCTTGCATTCTTATCCGTTGAGTTTCTAGTGATGGCTCCCATCACGGAAGAATTGCTTTTTCGTGGTCTCCTTCTTCATGGTTTTCTGCCCCGGTATGGGGAGGCGAGGGGTGTTTTGGCCTCTGCAATTCTTTTCGGAGCATTTCACACAAACCTTTGGCAGTTTTCATCCGCAGTATTGGGTGGCCTTCTCCTGGGTTGGTTGTTCGTAGAGACGCGATCGCTCGTCCCTTGCATGATAGGGCACGCGATTAATAATCTATTTCCGCTCGTTTTGAGCTTCCTTGTCATCAGGAATCCGCATGGTCGCATTATCGCAGCCCTTGGCCCCCACCCTATTGAACCACCTTGGCTTGTGTTGACCGGTGCCGCCGTATTGGCAGTCGGGGCGTACTCGTTTGTCCGGACGGCTCGAATGAAACCGGTCACATCGACACGCCAGGCGCAGACAAATGCGGGTGGCATTTGCAATCATGACTAGACCAAAGCTTAGACGCGAATTTGAAATCAAACTGTCCACGACCAAAGTTCACCTGGGCGCCCGCACCCTCATCATGGGCGTGCTCAACGTCACTCCGGATTCATTCTCCGACAGCGGGCGTTACTTTGACCCAATTCGCGCCGTCGCGCACGGCGTGGAGCTGACCCGCCAGGGGGCCGATTGGATCGACGTGGGCGGCGAGTCCACGCGGCCGGGTTCACAGCCCGTTTCTGCCGAGGAGGAACTTCGGCGCGTGTTGCCGGTGATCGAGAACCTGCGGCGCAAACTGCCGCGCGTCCCCATCTCCATCGACACCACCAAGGCGGAAGTTGCAAGGCAGGCGCTTGAAGCCGGCGCCAACATTGTGAATGACATCAGCGGGCTGCGTTTTGATCTGAACATTGCGGAGGTCGCGCGCCGCCACCGTGCGCCCCTGATTCTGATGCACACGCGCGGCCGGCCGGAGACGATGCAGCGTCAACCCTTCGCGCGGGACATTTGGCGCTCGCTTTTGAGCGGCCTCGAAACCTCCATTCGCCGCGCCCTTGCCGCCGGGGTGAAGCGCTCGCAGCTCATCCTCGATCCCGGCCTGGGCTTTGGCAAGCCGCGCCGGCAAAGCTATGAAATCCTCGCCGGCCTCGCCAGACTTCAGCGCTTCCATCTTCCCCTGCTCATCGGCGCCTCGCGCAAATCCTTTGTGCAGGCGATCGTCGCAGGGCAAGGACTGGATGTTTCGCAGGCGTCAAGCCCCGGCGCTCGTTATTGGCCTATCGCCGGCAGGCACAGCAATCAATCGCAGCGCCACCGCCCCGCGCCCGAAGTCAACATGGCAAGCCTCCTGACGGGCGATGCGGCCGTCGTGGTTACGGCTATCCTGGGCGGCGCTCATATCGTGCGCGTCCACGACCCCGCAGCGATCTTTCCCGCCGTGCGCGTTGCCGACGCCCTGCTTGCCGCGCGTGGTTAGAATCCACTGCCAGGGGAAAGCATGGGTGCCCTTGTGCCAAGACCATCCTGGCCATGCCTTTGCACGGGCAAGATGCCCGTGGCACGTCGGCGGTGAATTTCCCATGGCTTGCGGGGGGGATTCCCGTTCGCGCCGTGGGTCGAGTATCATGCGGATATGCGCCTGGCGCGACGCTCGCCATTCCCGCGAACTCTCTTCCTCACCGTTCTTCTGGCGGGGCTGGCGGCCACGTCGTTCGCAGGGCCGCGGCCCGTGCCGGAGCAGGGAACGGGTCAACCTCCCCCCGTCATTCTTATTTCCGTCGACACGCTGCGCGCCGACCACCTCAGTTGTTACGGCTACGCGCGGCTCGCGACGCCGCACATCGACTCGCTCGCGCGCGGCGGCACGCTCTTCAGCGAGATCAGCAGCCAGGTGCCCATCACCTTGCCCTCGCACGTGTCGCTGTTCACCTCCACCTATCCGTTTGCGAACGGCATCCGGGAAAACGCCCAGGTGCTGCCAGCCGGAGCCGTGACCCTGGCCACCGTCCTTGCCGCGCACGGCTACAACACGGCAGCCTTCATTGGCGGATATTTTCTCGAGCGACGCTTCGGCTTGGCGCAGGGATTCCGAACCTACGACAGTCCCTTTGACACGCGTGCGGTGAAGGGCGCGCTCGACCTGAAACGCCCGGCGCCCCAAGTGCTGGCGGGCGCGGAGCATTGGCTCGAGCAAAATTCCAGCTCTCCGTTTCTGCTCTTCGTCCACTTGTTTGACCTTCACCAGCCCTACGACGCGCCCGCCGCCTACTGCGCCCGCGCCCCGCACAGCGAGTACGACCAGGAGTTGGCTTTTGTGGATGACGCGCTGGGGAACTTTTTGCAATTCCTGGCGCGCTCGGGATTGGACCGCCGGGCACTGGTGGTGCTATTCTCCGATCACGGCGAGAGCCTGGGCGACCATGGCGAAAACACCCATGGATACTTCATTTACCGCAGCACGCTGCACGTGCCCCTGATCTTCCATTGGCCGGATCCGGAGGGAATCCGGAATCCGGAATTCTTTGCCAAAGGTCGACGTTCCCGCCGGCCTGATCGACGTTGCGCCCACGGTGCTGAGCATTCTGGGAATTCCATCGCCCGTCAATTTCTGCGGCCATAGCCTGATGGACCTTGTGAAGGGCGGGAATTCACCGCCGCGCGAGGTTTACAGCGAAAGCTCCTACGCGCACGACAAATTCGGCTGGGCTCGGCTGCGCAGCCTGCGCGTGGGTAATTTTCAATATATCGACGCTCCCCACGCGGAGCTCTATGACTTGAAAACTGACCCCGCCGAACTGCACAACCTCCTGCCCGGCGAGTCCGCCCTGGCCGCATCTTACCGTGAGCGCCTGGCGGCGCTGGTGGCCGCCTACCGTTCCGCGCCGGTGGAATCAAGGCCCCCGGCCGTCGCGCCGGGTTCCGCCGAAAGCTTGCGCTCGCTGGGCTACCTGGATATTACCTCGCCGCGCGCCGCGCTGGATGATTCCGGCGTCGATCCCAAGGACCGGCTGTTTGAGTTCCAGCGTTACCTGCTGGCAGGGCACCTCGCGCGCATCGGGAAATCCGAAGAAGCTGCCGCGGAATATCAGGCCATCCTTGCCGACGATCCGCGCAATCTGCCGGCAATGATCGAACTGGCCCGCTCGGATGTAGGGCTACATCGCTATCTGGAGGGTGCGAACCGGCTCCAGGCGGCGCTCGCGCTCGACCCCCGAAATGTCGAGGCGGAAGAAATGCTCGGCGACATCTGGTTGACCGTGGGCAACCCCGGGCGCGCCGCCACGGAGTTTCACCGTCTGCTCACCTTCGCGCCCCAGAATTACGAAGCGCATTTTGGATTGGGCCTCATCGCCGCCCACCAGGGGAAGACCGCCGAGGCCACTGAGCACTTTCGCGCCGCCCTCGCCGCGAATCCTCAGTCCGCCGAAGCGCATTACCAACTGGGTTTGATCCTGGAAGCCCAGAATCAAAAGAAAGAAGCCGTGCGGGAATTCACCGCCGCCCTGCAAATTGATCCCAATTACAAGGACGCCCGCCGCGCGCTTGCCAGGCTGGAACAATGAAAGGTTAAAGGGTAAAGGATGAAGTGAACAGCACCCGTAGCGCGGACCCCCGTTTTTGGGGTCCGCGGCTCTTGACGTGAATTTTGGCACACGAACGTTTCGGGCGCCAGGTTCGTGGTAATTGCCCGGGAAGAACCGCGGACCTCAAAAACGGAGGCGCTACGCTCGCTTTCGATTTTGCGTTTCCGATTCCGGCACGGGGGTATCATACACGCGACCGCCATCGGGCCAGGGTATGCGGTGGCCCGTGGTCGAAACTCTCGAAAGGAGATTGTCCCTCCCATGTTCGCTGAAATATCATTGCAGCCATCCCAAGCCCTCAAGAATCGACGTGGGTGGCTTGTTGGCTTCGGGTTAGTTCACATTCTCATTGCGTGCTGTTGCCTTCTCTTGGTGGTGGTCACCATCGTCCAGTTCATTTCAGGCCTGTCGAACATGTCAACGAGCAGTCCTTCGCCGAGTCCTACGCGCTTCGTGGAGGCGTTGTTTTGCGGAATTCTCGTCCCAATTTTTCTGGTTCTGGGGGTGGGCTCCCTCAAGTGCAAGGACTGGGCTCGCATCGCTTCGCAGATTGTCAGCGGTTGCTGGTTACTAGGAGCCCGTCGGAGATAAGGCTCTAAAATCTTACCTTTACCGACTCTCGGTTGCGAGGGTCGTATGTTGGCCATAGGCACTGTCCGGGCTGCCGGGAAGACGATCTCTGCAGTTTGGGCCAGCGCTTTCAAGTGCTCTGGGGAATCCACCCGGAGCGGAAGAGTTTCAGTAGATTATGGGTGGCGCAGATCATCTGCCATTCTGCCTGCACTTTCCCCAGCCCGCGCAGCAGAAATCTCCGAAACCCTCGAGCCTCTTTGATCTGCCCAAAAACCGGTTCCACCACCGCCTTGCGCAGTTTATAAACCGCCTGTCCTTCCGCCGTCCGCAGCTTGTGCCGCATCTGCTCCGCCACGCTGGCCCCGGAGGGCGGAGGCCCGGTCGTGGCGGGCGGTTTCTCGCCGTGCTTCTGCCCGTCCGGCGCTACGAACAGATCGATCTCCTGCAACTGGGCATCGGTAATGTTGGACTCACTGAAATACCCGTTGTCCGCCGTCGCGCGCTGCGGCGGGCGCCCCATCTGCACATGCACTTGATTCAGCATCGGGACCAACTGCTTCTTGTCGTTGGCTTCCTGCGTCACCGCCGCCCCCACGATCACTTGCGCGTGGCTGTCCACCGCCGCCTGGGCGTTATAGGCTTGCACAAACTCTTTCGTCGCTCCGTCCTTCATGATCCGCGATTCCGGGTCGGTAAAATTCCGTTGCGCTTGGGGCTCCGGCTTCGTCGCTTCCGGGTCCGGCGACTGCGGCGGTCGTCCCCCGAACTTCCGTCCCCGTTCACGTTCCTGCTTCTCCCGCTCCTTTAATTGCGCCGCCACCTCCGCCTCCTTCTTTTCCGCCCCCTCTTTTGCCTCTTGTTCCAGCGCCGCCTTCGCCTCCCGAATCTTCTCTAACCGGCTCTCCCGCCGCGCCAGTTCTTTCGGCAGTTCGTCGCCCCGCTTACCCTTCCCATATTTTCCATCTTCCTCCGCGTCTACCCGTGCTGCCTCGGCCAGCAGCGATTGCACCTCCGCGGCGAGTTCCTTCTCCGCCTTCTCCATCCGCTCGTAGCTCATCGCCTTGTGCTTCGAGGCGTTGGCCTTGATCTTCGTCCCGTCCAGCGCCACGTGCCCCAATTTCACCAGTCCCGCCCGCTGGCACAACTGCAACACCTGCACGAACAACTGTGCCAAGGGCACCAAATGTTCCTGCCGGAACGTCGCGATCGTGTCGTGGTCCGGATGCTGGTCGGCCGCCAAATACCGGAACGCCACGTCCTCGTACGTCGCCCGCTCGATCCGCCGCGAACTCGCCACCCCCCGGCAGTAGCCGTAAATCAGCATCCGCACCATCATCCGTGGATGGTACGCCGCCAGCCCCCGCCCATCGCCTGCTTCGTAAGTCGCGTAAATCGCCGCCAGGTCTAAGGCCTCCACCACCTCCGCCACAAACCGCGCCAGATGGCCTTCCGGCAGCCAATCTTGCAGGGAGGGAGGCAGCAGATAGGCTTGGTTTAGATCGCAGTTCCGAAACTTTTTGCTCATAACCTCATATTACACACATACACGCGCATGTCAATACTAAACAAAGCGATACACAAAAAACTTGATTACAATCAAAATCTATCTCCGACAGGCTCCTAGTGGGGCTCCCCATTACCCTGTTGTTTACCTTTGTTGTCCCAAGGGTCACTGGGGCTCGGTCTTGGCTTTCTCTCCAAGAATTCCTGTTGGTTATCGCTATCATGTGGCTGGTAATGGTTGCGCTGCCCTCAACTCTACTGGTGTTTTATTCGCTCAAGAGTGTAAGAGCAACATGCAGGGGGCTCGGGTTGGGGACCACGCAGTAGGGGCTGTCCCACTGAACGGGGACAAGCGTTAGGATTGCTCGTCCGCGGGCTGGCGCAGAGCAAAGCTCCGCGTTTTCGTGTGGGAAACAGGCATCAAGCAAGGCGGACGTGAACCGCAGAGCTGCGCCCTGCGGTGCGATTCCGTAATTTCTTGCTTTCTTGACAAGCATTTCGCCGCCGGGTGTAGGGTCGAACGGCGGTCGGCCTCTTATGTAGCGCCGACCTTGAGGTCGGCATGTGCTGACCTGAAGGTCAGCGCTACAACTCTCTTGCCGCTCGGGCGCTCTGCGCCAGCCCACCTGAGGCCCGAAAAGCGACATTTTGACGCCATGCCACGGCTCGGGCAGAGGCGAGAATTCTCGGTTATGCTTGGGCTATCCACAATGCTTTGGTAGGAAAGGCCTGATTTGGACAATTCTGAGCGCCAGCCCCCATTCATAATTCAGAATTCAGCATTTCCTAAAATTCCCATCCTACGCTTTTTACTTGCTGCCTCGTTACCTCTGGTATAATAACCGCCCTCGCAGGGACCCTTTGGTAAGTGGGTGCGTCCGGGAGCGCGTCCAGGCCTTTTTGCCTCGCAACGATTCCCGCAGCGAGTTGCCATCATGCTCTTTAAAACCTTAAGCGCCTCGGTCTTTGGTATTGACGCCTATCCGGTGGAAGTGGAAGTTGACGTCACCGCCGGCAAGGGTGTGTTCCTGACCGTCGGCCTGCCCGATGCCGCCGTGCGCGAAAGCAGCGAGCGCATCAGGTCCGCCATCAACAACTGCGGCCTGCAATTTCCCTGGCAGAACATCACCGTGAACCTGGCGCCCGCCGACGTGAAGAAGGAAGGCTCAGGATTCGACTTGGCAATTGCCCTGGGGATTCTGGGCACGACGGGCGTGCTGCTGAAGACCGATTTGAAGGGAATTCTATTTCTCGGTGAACTGTCGCTCGATGGCAGTTTGCGGCCCATCAAGGGTGCGCTCTCCATTGCCACCATGGCGCGGCAGAAAGGATTGCGCAAGCTGGTGCTGCCGCAGGAAAACGCCGCGGAAGCGGCCGTGGTGCAGGATGTAAAGGTTTACGGACTGCGCTCCCTGCCAGAAGCGCTGGACCTGATCAACGAAACGCGCGAGTTCAAGCCCGTGCACGTCAACACGGCGGCCATGCTGGCCCAGGCCTGCCAGTACGCGGTGGATTTTCGCGACGTCAAGGGGCAGCTCCACGCCAAACGCGCCATTGAGGTGGCCACGGCCGGCGGCCACAACATCCTGATGATCGGGCCGCCCGGCGCGGGCAAAACCATGCTGGCCAAACGCATTCCCACCATCCTGCCGCCGCTTACTTTCGACGAAGCGATCCAGACCACCAAGATTCACAGTGTGGCCGGGGTGCTCGAATCAGGCGCGGGGCTGATGGGCGTGCGCCCTTACCGCTCGCCCCATCACACCATTTCCGACGCCGGCCTGATTGGGGGCGGGGTGATTCCGCGGCCCGGGGAAGTCAGCCTGGCGCACAACGGCGTGTTGTTTCTCGATGAACTGCCGGAATTTCAGCGCAACGTGCTGGAAGTGATGCGGCAGCCCCTGGAAGACGGCATGGTGACGATCGCGCGCGCCGCCATGACCCTCACTTTCCCCGCGCGCTTCATGCTGGCGGCGGCCATGAATCCCTGCCCGTGCGGATTCTTCAACGACCCTTCACGCGACTGCACGTGCACGCCGCCGCTGATCCAGCGCTATGTTTCGAAGATCTCCGGTCCCCTGCTCGACCGCATCGACATTCACATCGATATGCCAGCCGTGCGCTTTCAGGAGTTGCGGCAGGAGGCGGGCGGCGAGACCTCTGACACCATTCGCGCCCGCGTCATCCAGACGCGCGGACGGCAACTGGAGCGCTTCCAGGGTGAGAAGATTTATTGCAACGCCCAAATGAGCTCGCGGCAGCTTCGCAAATACTGCGACATCACGCCAGACTGCGAGCGGCTGCTGGAAAGTGCCATGAACCGCCTGGGCCTTTCCGCCCGCGCCCACGACCGCATCCTGAAGGTGGCGCGCACCATCGCTGACCTCGAGGGCGCCGAATCCATCCAGAATGCCCACGTCTCGGAAGCCATCCAATACCGCTCGCTCGACCGCAGCTACTGGACATGAAGCGGCTTGCCATGTGAGAATGGGGATGCACGGGCATTCCTTGTGGATGCCCCCAATTCAGGGCCTCTATCCCGAAATAGAAAACGGAAAAAGTGGAATCGAGAGGAGAATCATGACTCACCGGCACAGAGTGTTGGCAACAATCCTTCTCGCCGCGGTGGTGCTCACGCCAGCCTATGCACGAGCCAGCCAAAGTTCCGGCCCCGCCGCCCCCGCCCCGGCTGCCACGATGACCAATAAGGATGTCATTGAACTGGTGAAAGCCCAATTCGGCACCGATATCATCGTGGCCAAGATTCAAGCCTCGACTTGCAGCTTTGACACGTCCCCCGACGCGCTCAAAGAATTGAAGTCCGCGGGAGTTCCCGACGCCGTCATCCTGGCGATGGTCAAGAGTTCCACAGGAACGCCCAGTAAGCCGGCGGCGGGCGTGGTGGCGCACGGCAGGATCCTCTGGATCGCGAAATTCACCTGCCCGGATGATGCGGCGTCGGCCACCGCCGCGGTTCAGAATGACGATTTAACTGCCTTGAAACAGAGCGCCCTTTTCGACGGGGTCTCGTCCTTCTCGACCGATACCGAGCAACCCGCGGGAACCTGGAGTCTGTCCGCGAAAGTGACCAGTTACGCCAAAGGCAGCGGGGCGGAGCGCGTTCTCCTGGGCTTTGGAACGGGGCGCGCGCACATCGTGATGGCGTACGAACTGCACGACCCGAGCGGCGCGGTTGTCTGGTCCGACTCCGTCAAGACCGAACCGTCATACTGGGCTTCCGGGGGCGCAGTGGGAGGCATTCAGAATCAAAACACCGCGGCAGATCAGCAACCCCAGAAGCTCCTGGATGCGCTCTCAAAATTCTTCGCCAAGCACTGACCCTTGCGAAAACGCAGCTTGGCAGGTTGCGCCCGGGCGGGCGGCGAAATCTCAGACGCCGCTCGCGCCCGCCTCGGAAGCCATTCAAAACCGATTACTTGACAATAGCTATTGGGCGCGAACTATTTGCGAAAATACGAACGGCTTGCCGGACGGTAGGCATACCTCCGTCTCCATCACTTGGGCTCTCGATAGATATTGCGTCAGCGCCCTAAATGAGGCAAAATGTCCCTACTCGGCATTACAGTTCGGGGCATGTTGGTATCCATCGGTAAGGGCGTTGTGAGAAAGGGAATATGACTCTCCCGGCGCCGTTGCTGGCCGAATCAGGTGGAAACACGTTCAGGAGGTAGCCATGATCGCAAAGCGCGCCATTCTCACCATTCTTGCCATTTTCGCCCTGGCCTTAGCCTCGGTGCCCTGCTGGGCAGGAGACAATACCTTGTCATACGAGGACCTGTATAATCTGCTCTTCCCGCCGCCCTCGGACCCAACGTATACGCAAGACAACCCGTATCAGCCAACTGCGGACAATTACGACCCAAGCAAGGTGATTCACGACCCCAAGATGTTGGCCTTGCTGAAAGCCGGAGACCCCGGAGAGGCCAAGGACGTATCGGGAAACTTTGCCGCTGCCGCCATGGGGACCGTCGCTCTTTATGGGGCGCCAGCGTTAATTGCGGGCCTAGGCGGGCCCGCCACGATAGTTGGTGCTCCACCCGTAGCCGCTGCGAAGGCCTTGACGTTCTTCAATTTAAGTGGGGCAGCAGCGAATTTTACATTTGATTTTAGCGCCAGTGCGACGGCCGCATCGCAAACCGCCAGTACCCTCGTTATTCTCCAAGGTGCGATCAACATGATTAATCAAATCATACAATCGGGAGAGGTACCTCCGAATTTGTATTACAATGGCGCCCCCATGACGATGGATACGGTCTTGTTCTTTGGGCGCATTTTCCAAAACACGATGGATCTTCTAAGTGGGTCTGGTCCGGTTGGCATGACGGATCCGCAAAACACCACCGTGGCCACCACTAATTCAGCCACCGATCTCAGCAACTCGATTGCCGACTCAACGGTAGACGGCGGCGGTGGGGCCGATGGCGGTGACGCCGATTGAAGCGGCGGTGGCGGTAACGTTTAAATCAGGTCGAGCGGGGAACTCCATGAGGAAGCATGCCAATCTGATCGGCCTCTCAGCGGCCTGCCTGCTGGCCGCGAGTGCCGCCCTTGCTAACATTGTCCAGGTTCCCCTTGGCCCCTTCGTCGCCGATTTTCCGGCGGCGCCCATCCACTTTGCCACATTCCAGGGACAGACCACGAAGGGAACCCCTTATCGCGGATACCGCTGGTCGGCGTCAAACCCTGACGGATCTTGGAGCATCGCCATGTTCGTCTACGCGACCCCGCGCAAGCAGGATTACGACGTCAACATCAGCGCTGCAGTAGCCTCTGCAAAGGGCCGCCTGGTGAGCCAGAAGCCTGTCCAACAGAGCGGCGTTACGGGGCGCGAAATCGTCATTGAAGGCCCCCATTCCGTGGTCGTCCGCGAGCGCTTGTTCTGGATCGCCGGCCGTCTCTACTGGGTGGTTTTCAGCAGCGCCAAGCCCGGGGCCTCGAGCGCTCCCGCCGTGGGCAAGTTTCTGGATTCTTTCGACTGCAGCGCGGCCGCGATCCCTGGCCTCTTGAAAGCGAAAGTCTGGGCCCACCCTGCGGGCGGCGATGCCAACCGGCTCCACATCGGCAATTTCGAACGTTGGTCGCTTTGCATGGGCGGTGGGGGAACGGCGGCGGCGATCAAAGCATGTTCAGACATCATCGACTCCGGACACGAGTTGCCGGATAGTTTGCCCTACGCCTATCTGTATCGTGGCAAGGCGCATCTGGCGCTCAATCACAACGATCAGGCCTTTCAAGACTTTACCGCGGCGCTGAAATTCGATCCCCCGCTTGCCCATGCCTATTACGGCCTCGGACAGATCTACAGGGCACGCGAGGACTGGGCGCATGCCGCCGAAGAATTCGGCAAGGCGGCCGCGAGCCAAAGCGAAGACGCCGACAACGACGCCTTCACCGCCGACGCCGAAGGCACGTTCCGCCCCGACTCGCTCACCGAACACGGCTACGCCTTGTTCAAGACCGGCGACCTGCAGCAGCCCCTTGCTGACTTCGAGGCTGCGGAGAAGCTCTGCCCGACCTGCAGCGAGCCCTGGCGCAATAAGGCTCTGGTGCTGGACGCCCAGCAAAAAACCGGTGAGGCGCTGGCCGCCGCCGACCGTGCCATCGCGCTCAACCCCCGTTCCGCCGCTGCCTTCTTCGTGCGCGGGGTCATCAAGGCGCGCGCCGCCAAATTCGAGCTGGCCATCGCTGATTATGACGAAGCTCTCCGCCTGCTGCCGAACTACGACCTGGCCTTGAAGGCGCGGGCCAATGCTTACACGCACCTGCACAAGCACGCTGAACCGCCGGGCTCGAGCCGCGCCGCCGCCAGGGCGCTCGGGGCGCCTGGCGCTCGACGACGCGGCCCTCACCAAGCTTTTTTCCGCTAAAACCTGGCAAGCCCGCCAGGGTCCCTGGCTCGCCACCCTGGAGTTTCGCGGCGACACAACCTTTCGCCAGCATTTGAAGGATACCTCCGAAGGCAGCACGCTGGAAGTCACCCAGGATGGCGTTTGGGGCGTTTCGAAAGGCAAGTTGTGTATCGATACCAATGTCGTCATGTGCCTTGCCGCCCATGAAGCGGGTGGCGATATCGTGCTGGCGCGCAACGATCAAGCTGCTGGCGGGGACGCCGTGGAATATTTCGGCGCCGCCGCCGGGTTTAAGGATTTATCGGCTGATGCGGTCTCCGATCCGGTAGGCGAATTTCCCATCGAGGAGGTGTTGCTGCCGGCTCCCCCGGGAGTTGCCAGGGGCCCCAAAACGCTTTTCTATTACACGCACGGCTTCGATGGGCACGCGCGCAACCATTCTCCGCTTCCCGAGTACTTCGTGGGCGAAATCCAGAATTCGCGCGGGTGGGATGTTATCGACGGCAATTACCCGCGCTCCGGAGTCAACGAAATCCGGCGCTCCGGCGGCTCCAATTACGGCGCGGCGGTATTTCTGGCGCGGCGGCTGAAAGAGCTCAAGGCACAAGGCTACCAGCGCATCTATGTGGGCGGGCAATCCTGGGGCGGCTGGTCGAGCCTCGACCTCGCCACCATGCCCGGCCTGCCGCTTGACGGTGTGGTGCTGGTGGTGCCGGCCTGCGGCGGCTGGCGCTCTACCGGCGCCGACCGCAACGACCCGAGCTTCGCCAACAACAAGATCTTCTTCGACCAACTGATCGCCCGCGTGCGCTATCCCACCGTCGCCGTGTTCTTTCACGGCGACGAATACGAGCCCGCCGACCGCGGCGTGGGCGCAGTGGCGACCCTGACGACGCACGGCGTGCCGAATCTGATCATCGATCACCCGCCGGCGTTCTCGGGCCACGGCTCAGCGTGGTTCCCGGCGTTCGATTACATCTACGGGGGCTGCATCGCCGACTTTCTCGAGGCGCCCAAAACTCGCCGCTGCCCTGGGCGAGGGGTGCCCTTGTTTCCCACCCAGTTCCGCTCCGTGGTCATGGAAGCACAGCTTGCCGGCCGGATAACCAAGGCGCCCACTCTGGCGGATCTGACCGGCAAGCAGTTCGCCGTATATCCGACCGGCGATCTGCACAAGGTGCTTTCAGCCGATAAAACCGAGGTCATAGGGTACGGTATTGGCAACAGCATCGTGACCTCGGCGTTTCGCAATGGTCTCTACTGCGTCCGGGCCCGCGTCAAATACAATCAGCCGGAAAGCACGGAAGAAGTCTGCTCGCAACTGGTGGAATGGTCGGACCACGAACTCCTGGCGCTTGACCCGCAGAATGGAAAGGTTCTCCAGTGGTGGGTGGAGCAGCCTCAATAAATGCCTGACCAGTGTCCTGAGTCAGAAGTTTGTTGACTATTCGAGAACCCCCTCACCCCCGACCCCTCTCCCCCAAGGGGGCGAGGGGAGAGTTGAATTCCCACCCTCGCCCTCTTGGGGGAGAGGGTGGCCCGCAACCGGCGCTTTCAACAGCCGGGGCGGGCCGGGTGAGGGGGTCGCCCTCCGCCCAATTGAGGACAAACTTGATCGCGAACTTCTGATTCAGGACACCAGGGACAAATGATGCTCAGTGCAATCCGTTCCAAGCTCTTCGAGACCACCGTTCTTGCCCTCTTGATGGTGGCCGGGGCGAGTTCTGCGGACGCGCAAATTGTCGCCTTCGGGGCAAGCAACGTCTCCGGATGGAACGTGGCCGCTTCCGAGGCGTTTGCCGCGCAGCTTCAGGCGATGCTGCGAGACAAGGGCTACAACGTGAGGGTTTTGAATAGGGGCATTTACGGCAACACCACCACGGATATGCGCAACCGCATGGATGCGGACATTCCCGAGGGAACAACCATCGTCATCCTGGATACCAGCGGCGGAATTTATAATGACGGTCTCAAAGGCATCAGCCGCGAACAGGGCGACGCCGATATGGCGGCGATTACCGCCAGGCTCAAGGAGCGCAACATCAAGGTCATCACGATGAGCGGGACCGAGCTTCCCGCGCAGTATCACCAGCAGGACGGCGTTCATTTGACCCCCGAGGGCCACAAGCTGGTGGCCACGCGGCTGCTTCCCCAAATCACCGAGGCCATGGGACCCCCCACCGGCGCGCCGCCCGAGACGGTGAAGCAAGCCTGCTACGCGGACGCCAAGCGGTTATGTGCAAATGTGCTCGGCGATGATGAGAAACGCCACGCCTGTATGGCGGAACACCGCTCCGAACTCTCCAAGGATTGCCTCCACGCCATCGCCGCGAGCCGCCAGCACTGACTCCACCGATTGCCCCCAATCGCCGGCTGGCGAAACCCGCTTTGAACGGTTGTAAAAGAGGCGATCAGGTGTACACTAAAGGCAACCTGGGTTCCAAATTGGAAATTCATGCTTAGACTGCGGCAGCTAGGATTCCAAATCGGAAATTCCGGGTTTGGCCGTTAGCAGCTTGTTGAAGGAAAAAATCTATTGAAATCTGAGGGAGGTCCTTATGGCCAGTTATGTGCTTGTTCGAGCTAGAGTCCGCAACTTTGAGGCATGGAAAGAAGCCTACGATGCGCATCTTCCCGTCCGACAAGAGTACGGACTCGGCGAAGAGCACTTGCTTCGGGGGGCCGACGATCCGAATGATGTTGTCCTCCTTTTTAAGGCATCGAGTCTTGATCGGGCGAGGGCTTTTATGGCCAATCCAAATGTAGGAGAGGCTATTGAGAAGAGTGGCGTGGTGGGTAAGCCAGACATACATTTCCTGAACTCGTAGCGAGCACTCCCGTGGCCGTCAGATTGCCGGGCCGGCTGGCCCAGACACATGCTTTTGGGTGTCTGTCGATCTTGCCGAAGGGATGTTCTCTTTTGACCCCCGCGCCGCCGAGAATATTCTCTTCCACACCGAGCCATTCAACCACCGCGTTTATGGGCCTGGTTTACCCCCATTTACCACCCTCAACATCAACCGCCGCACGCTGCTTTTCCTCTCCGACGGGTTTCGGTCCGATGTAGGGATTTCAACTTCCCAAGTCCCTTCGTGCCGGCGGTAGGGGCGGTTCGCGAACCGCCCCGACGCGCCCTCGCGGGCGGGGTGCGTAGCGCCGCCGTCTCGGCGGCATTTTCCATTGCCGGCTGGAAGCCGGCGCTACAATTTCCCTGCGGCTGCGCTGCGCCACCTCGCTTACTTCCCTGGCGTTTTGGTGTCCTAGTGGTGGTTTTTCCCGGCTTTTACGCTCGGCAATTCGTCAATCAGCCCCGCCGACGGCGGGGAAATGGCCTTTCCACAACCCCCATTTAGCCTACAGACAGGGGAAATCCGCTATCAAAGCATGAATATTCACGCCGTCACCTGACAATTGGTCCACAATGCGTAGCCGATGGCCGTCATCATGCTAGCCCAACAAAAGAAGCCTAGCGCTCGTCATTTGGCGCACCCGTGAAGACCATGCCCTGTTTCTCCAAAGGATGGCGGATTCCCAATTGCAGCGATTGTGGCGGGACACCGACACCCTGGCCAAGGTTCAAAGGGGGCCGATCGAAAAAAAAGATGTTAATTACTACGTTCAAAGCCCGAATGTGTATGAAAACAAACAAAACTCAGACAAAATGCCCGCCGAAAAGTCGGGCATAACTGCACAACCTGAGGGATTTTTGCAGAAAGAAGCGACTTTGTGACGCAATTTACCCGTTCGATTGTATTCTTTACCCCCCTTTTCGTGCATAATTCCAGCCGCTGCTGTCCATGCCAGCCGCAAGCGGCACACGGAGATGCTCATGATGACCACTCGAGATCGTTGGCAAAGCCTATTCGCCGGAGAACCCCAGATCCTCTGCGACTACTGGGCAACGGCGGAGGTCACCGACCGCCTGCGCCGCGAACTTGATTGCGCTTCCGAGCGGGCGCTCTTCGAGCGGCTGGGAATCGACAAGCTGGTGCTGCTCGGCCCCACCCACGCCAAGGCGACAGAAGACACCTGGCACACCCCGTCGCTGTGGAGCATGTGGCACGTCGAGGTCACCAACATTACCTATGGGGAAGGGCTGGGCGTTTACGAAGAGGCGTCGACCAATCCTCTGGCCTACGCCGAAACCGCCGCCGATGTCGAGCGCTTCGACTGGCCCGACCCCTTGCTGTTTGACATCGACGGCTTGCTTGCTCGTTGCGCGGAGTGGCACGGCTACCCCATCATGGGCGGATGCTTCGAGCCGTTCTACGTTTACTGCCGGCTGCGGGGGATGGAGCAGGCGCTCACCGACCTCGCCCTCAACCCGGTGGTGGCGGAGGCGGCTCTCGAACGCATCTATGACGTCCACGAGTCGGTCATTCGCCGCACCCTCGAGGCGGGTAAAGGGCTGATCGATTTCATCTACGTCGCCGAAGACCTCGGCACCCAGGACGCCCTGCTGATGAGCCCGGCGTCGTTCCGCCGCTACCTTAAGCCCTGGATGCGCAAGATGATCGACCTCGGCCACTCCTATGGCGCCCGGGTGATGCACCACGACGACGGCGCCATCCGCCCCCTTCTGCCCGAACTGATCGACCTCGGCATCGACATGCTCAATCCCATCCAGTGGCGCTGCGCCGGAATGGGGCGCGAAGAACTGGCGCGCGATTTCGGCAAGCGGGTGGTCTTTCACGGCGCCGTGGACAATCAGCAAACCCTGCCCTTTGGCACCCCCGCCGACGTAAAACGCGAGGTGGCCGATAACCTACGCATTTTCAGCAAGGGAAAAGGATACGTGGTGGCCCCCTGCCACAACCTCCAGCCTAACACCCCCACCGCCAATATCCTGGCGCTGTATGAGGCCGTGCACGAGGCGGCGGCTTGAGAAACTTTTAATTCAAGTTTCCCCCACCCCTGCCGATAGAGAATGTTGAACGACATGTGTCCGAGTGCGCCGGCGAGGTGGTGAGGGGAGATGGAGGGGGGTGGAGTATCCCCGGGGCGCGCCGCGGAGACCTTCTGGCGAAGGAGAGCATTCCATGCAGGACAAAATGTTCAAGGCCACAACCATCGTAACCCCGGACGTATCCAGCCGGCTGGTTTTGGAAGCCGCGTTTAACAATTGGGCGGAAGAGACCAAGCCCGCCAGCATTCTGCACGTTCATTACTATCACGACATGGAATCGCATGTGCGCGGTTATCAGGTGGTCTACGAGGAACCGTGGATGCCCTATTTAACCCCCGAGCCGCCCCTGGAGAAGGAAACCGCGCACATGCTGGTTTAAGGGAAGTCGAGTTTCGATTGTGACTCTCGTCGCGCCCTCCTTCGGGGGCACCGGCAGGCCTTCTGGGGGCGGGCGCGGCGGGGCGCAATCGACCGTGGCGTGACAGGGCGCGCCGGGCCGCCGGGCACGCGGCTGGCGCGATGGTAGGTAGGCTGCACGTCACGGCAGCGCGCGGCGAACCTGCGGGTCCGCCGCGCGCTTTTTCAGCCCGCCCTTCCCCCCGCTTTGGCAAGATATCTAGCCTTACCCTCTCGCCCCCCTGGCCGGTCCTTTCCAGGCGCGGTGGTTGGCAAGCCCCCCAAGGCGCTCCCGCCGCGATTTCATTCCGGATTCCGCCTTCCTCCCCGACGCTGCGACGAACGCGGTGATCGATGGCGCGTTCGCTTCCCCGCCTCACCCCCGAAGCGCCCCGACGCGTTCTTGACTTTGCCCTTATCTGCGGCATACATTGACAGTTTGCCATTTTGAGGCACATCTACACTGAGATTGGGAGCTTGACCCCATGCCGGACGAGCCGGGGAGAACTATCCTGGACAACATTGTCGCCGCGCGCCGGCGCACGCTGGAAGAGACGCGTTTGGCCTTCCCGCTGCGGCGCGTCCAGCAGTTGGCGGAGGCGCGGCAGGAGCGCCGGGATTTTGCCGCTGCCCTCGCCCCGGCAGCCTCTCCGGGGACCTCGGCGGGGTTGCGCGTGATTGCCGAGCTCAAGCGCGCCTCGCCTTCCCGGGGGCTGCTGCGGCAGCAATATCGCCGCCGCGAGATTGCCTCGGGATACGCCGCCGCGGGCGCTGCGGCGCTTTCCGTGCTGACCGAAGAGCAATACTTCCTGGGGGCAACGCAGGACTTGACGGAAGTGCGCGCCGCCGTGCGGATTCCGGTTTTGCGCAAAGACTTTATCGTGGACAGTTATCAGGTTTATGAGTCGGTGGCGGTGGGCGCCGACTCGCTGCTGCTGATTGTGGCGATCTTATCGGAGCAAGACCTGCGCAGCCTGCTCGCTCTATGCGATCAATTGCGCATCGCCGCGCTGGTGGAGGTCCACACGGAAGCGGAATTGCAACGCGCGGCAGATGCCGGAGCGCGGATCATCGGCGTGAACAACCGCAATCTGAAGACCCTGGAAGTGAACCTGGAGACATCGCTGGAATTGCGCGCGAAGATGCCGGGCGGCTGCGTGGCGGTGAGTGAAAGCGGCATCAAAACCACTGAGGACCTGCGGCGGATCAGCGCTGCGGGCTTTCATGCCGTACTCATCGGGGAGAAGTTCATGACCGAACCCGACCCCGGCCAGGCCCTGGGGCGATTGCTGGCGGAGTTTGACGGGCAGGCTGCTGCCGTCGAAACTCGAAATTCGAAACTCGAAATTCGCTGAGACTTTCCGGTTCTTGCCGGGCAATCCGGCGGCCAGTTTCGAATTTCGATTTTCGAGTTTCGAATGCCGACACGCGTCAAAATTTGCGGAATCACACGGTGGGAGGATGCGCAACTGGCCGTCGACCTGGGCGCCGCGGCGTTGGGCTTCAATTTCTATCCGCCGTCGCCGCGCTATATCGAACCGGGGGCGGCGCGCGCCATCATCGTGAAGCTGCCGCCGCTGGTGACGGCGGTGGGCGTTTTCGCCAATGAATTGGATGGCGAGCACGTGGCGCGCGTGGCGAGGGAGTCGCACCTCTCAACGGTGCAGTTGCACGGGCCGCAGTTTCCGCGCTTCAGCGGAGCCTTGGCAGACTTCACCAGGATTCGCGCCGTCGCCGTGAAGGAGGGCTTCCAGCCTGTCATGCTCAGCGAACTCGTGGGTGACGCGTTTCTGCTCGATGCTTCCGACCCGGAACTCCTGGGTGGAACGGCTAGGACATTCAATTGGGCGCTGGCCCGGGAGGCCAACCGCTTCGGCACTATCATCCTGGCCGGAGGGTTGACGCCCGAGAATGTGGGACAGGCCATTCGGGAGGTTCGTCCCTTCGCGGTGGACGTGGCTAGCGGCGTCGAGGCCGCGCCCGGGCGGAAGGACCCCGGGAAATTGCGGGCTTTTTTCCAAGAGGTAGAAAGGGCCGATCGAGGAATCCAGGATGGGATTTGACACTTCCACAGGGCCGGACGCGCGCGGGTGGTTCGGCGAATTCGGCGGGCGTTTTGCGCCGGAAACGCTGATGGCGCCCGTTGAGGAGTTGGAGGCGGCATATCACACGGCGCGCAACGACCCGGCGTTTCAGGCAGAGTTGGCACGCCTGCTCAAGGATTTTGCCGGCCGTCCAACCCCGCTCTTTCACGCCGAGCGGCTTACCGCCCGCCTGGGTGGCGCGCAGATATATCTGAAGCGTGAGGACCTGCTGCACACCGGCGCGCACAAAATCAACAACTGCCTGGGGCAGGGATTGCTGGCGCAGCGCATGGGCAAGACCCGCCTGGTGGCGGAGACGGGAGCGGGGCAGCACGGCGTGGCCACCGCCACCGTGGCGGCGTTGCTGGGTATGGAATGCGTCGTGTACATGGGCGAGGAGGACATGGCGCGGCAGGCCCCCAACGTCTTCCGCATGCGGCTGCTCGGAACCAAAGTGGTTTCCGTATCCTCCGGGACCAAGACCCTGAAGGATGCCATCAACGAAGGAATGCGCGACTGGGTGACGAACGTTCATAACACTCACTACCTGATGGGATCGGTGCTGGGACCGCACCCCTACCCCATGATGGTGCGCGATTTTCAGCGGATCATCGGCCAGGAAGCGCGGCGGCAGAGTCTGGAGAACCTGGGGCGCCTGCCCGACCTGCTTTGCGCCTGCGTGGGCGGAGGGAGCAATTCCATAGGGCTGTTCTACGATTTCATTCCTGACGCGGGCGTGAAGATGGTGGGCGTGGAGGCGGGCGGGCGCGGGCCGAACCTGGGCGAGCACGCGGCGCGTTTTGCAGGGGGCAAACCCGGCGTTCTGCACGGCTCCTACACTTATGTGCTGCAAACGGCGGACGGCCTGATCTCGAACACCCACTCGGTTTCCGCGGGGCTTGACTATCCCGCCGTGGGGCCCGAGCACGCCGAACTGCATCGCCAGGGACGGGTGGAGTACACCCACGTGAATGACCAGGAGGCGCTGGAAGCGGCCAGCCTTTTGGCGCGCGTGGAGGGAATTATTCCGGCGCTGGAATCGGCGCACGCGCTTGCCGAGGTCATCAAGCGCGCCCCGGGAATGCCGCGCGCGAGTGTGATCGTGGTCAACCTTTCCGGGCGCGGTGATAAGGATTTGGGGATTTTTCAATCGGCGGGAATTCTGTGATTTAGGATTTTGAGGATGACTAGAGAGTGTTTGGGAAAGAATTGGAGAGAATGAGACCGCGATTTGCGGACAACAGTCCACAATCTGAAATTCCAAGTCAAAATGACTGACCCATCTACAACGCGCATTGCAAACCGCTTTCGCGACCTGCGAGCGAAAAACGCGAAAGGGCTAATTGTCTATCTGACGGCGGGCGATCCCCACCTGGACGCCACCGGAGAACTGCTTCTGGCGCTCGACCGGGCGGGCGTGGATGTGATCGAATTGGGGGTGCCGTTTTCCGATCCGCTGGCGGACGGACCGGTGATTCAGCGCGCCTCGGAGCGCGCCCTGCGCTCCGGCACAACGCTGCGCAAGATTCTGGAGCGATTCCCGGTTTGGCGGCAATCGGTGCGCGCGCCCATTATGCTCTTCAGCTATTACAATCCCCTTCTGCAATACGGCCTGGAGGAATTTGCTGCTCGCGCCGCGCAAGCAGGAGTGGATGGCGCGTTGGTGGTGGACTTGACGGTGGAGGAGGCGGAGGGTTACGTTCGGGCCATGCGGGCCGAGAATCTGGATACGATATTTCTGGCCTCGCCTACCTCGACGGACGCGCGCCTGGAGCGTGCAGCGCGGCTTTCCACGGGCTTCTTCTATCTCATTTCGCGCACCGGGGTCACCGGGGAGCGAAGCGAGATGGCTTCCAGCGCCCGGCTGCTCGCGGAGCGCGCCCGCCGCTTTACCTCTTTGCCGCTCGCGGTGGGATTTGGAATTTCCACTCCGGCGCAGGTTCGGGAAGTCCAGTCGCACGCCGATGCTGCGGTGGTGGGCAGCGCCGTCGTGCACGCCATTGAGGAGCGTTTCTCCCGGGAAGGCCCGGCGGCGATTGAAGAATTCGTACGGGGTCTTAAAGCCGGGACGGAGGGTCAACCCGGATGAGCGATATGGCGGACTGGCGTAAGCGCATCGACGAGATTGACCAGCAACTGGTGAAGCTTTTGAACGAGCGGTCGCAATGCGCGGTGGAGATTGGGCACATGAAGAAGACCCTGGATCTCCCCGCCTGGCAGCCGCAGCGCGAGGCTGAAATCCTGCGCAATGTGGTGAAGGCGAATGAAGGACCCCTGGATGACGCCGCCATACGGCGCCTCTTTGAGCGCATCATTGACGAGGCGCGCTCACTGGAGCGGCATTCCATGGACGGCGGGAATCCCTTCCGAAAGGAGTAGAGCCTTATGGTGGTGGTAATGCAGGAAGGCGCTACGGAAGATTCAATACAGAACGTTATTAACCGCTTGATGGGGATGGGATTTGATATCCACCGCTCCACGGGGGCGCGCCAGACGGTGCTGGGAGCCGTGGGCGCCAAGGTGGACTTTGACACCCGCGACATCGAGTTGCTGGACGGCGTGGAAGAGGTTTTGAGGATCACCGCCCCCTACAAGCTGGCCAGCCGGCATTTCCGCCCGGAGGGGTCGCTGGTCAAGGTGGGGCCGGGTGTAATCATCGGGGGCGAAGAGGTGGTGGTGATGGCCGGGCCCTGCAGCGTGGAAAGCCCCCAGCAGATTGAAGCCATTGCGGCGTCAGTCGCGGCGAGCGGCGTGCGCATCCTGCGCGGCGGAGCCTTCAAACCCCGCACTTCACCTTACAGCTTCCAGGGAATCGGCCACCACGGGTTGGAACTTTTGCGCCAGGCCGCGGACCGGCACAACCTCTCGGTGGTTTCCGAAGTTATGGACCACACCCAGATTCCGGGAATGCTCGATTACGTGGATATGCTCCAGGTGGGCGCCCGCAATATGCAGAATTACAACCTGCTGCGCGAGCTCGGCAAGGTGGCCAAGCCCATTCTGCTGAAGCGTGGAATCTCCGCCACCATTGAGGAACTGCTGCTCTCCGCCGAGTACATCATGGCGGGCGGGAACTACAACGTGGTGCTCTGTGAGCGGGGCATCCGGACCTTCGACAGTTATTTGCGGAACACCCTCGATATTGCCGCCATCCCGGTCATCAAGAAGCTCTCGCATCTGCCCATCATCGTGGATCCTTCGCATGGGACGGGCCGGCGCGACAAGGTTGCCCCCATGGCCCGCGCCTCACTGGCCGCGGGTGCGGATGGCCTGCTGATTGAGGTTCACAACGACCCGGAGAAGGCGCTGAGCGACGGCGCGCAGTCCCTCTATCCCGAACAGTTCGCGCAATTGATGAAAGAACTGCGCATGATTGCGTCGGCGGTGGGCAGAAAAATGTAGGTCGAAACGCGAAATTCGAAATTCGATCGACAGCTCACCAGTTTCGATTTTCGCGTGGTGATTTGCGATTTTCGGACTCTTCACTCGTCACTGCTTTGGGACGACGTGCGGTTGCCGCTCGGGTATCGGGCATGAGAGAGACTCCACACTGCCCGCTTTACTCGCCCATGTTGCGTCTGCGGGCCATTTCGCTGACATCTCGCGGGCACAGGAACTCAACATTTACACCGTTCCGCGCGAGGGCGTCCCGAAATAGCCACCAGTCGGTGTCCACGGCATTCAGAATTGGTGGAGAGTCTGGGTGAGCGCATGCGGCTGCAACAAACTTACGATCTGACCGGTCGAAAGCCGCCAATTCAGGGTTATTGGGAAACTCAACATAGCTGGAACTATCCTCGGTCGGGGTGATGCGTACTCGGTCACAATATTGGGGATTCCACTGATTGTCGTGCACCCATTTTAGGAATGCATCACCATCGCCTGGATCCCCATCGGATCGTAAGTTTTCCTGATATTCAGAAAGTATCCGATGGCCTTCATCCAAAACGATTCTCCCCGAGGCCTTAATTTCTTCCAGTCGCCGCACGCAAGCGATGACACAATCGTTGGAAGCTTGAGGACTCTGCCCTCGTCCGTTTGCCACAACGCCTACGTTGGTATCCACAATGACTGTTATTTGATGCCTGCCTTCTGCCGCTCCATGGCTGCAATCGTCATGTCGCCAAGTTCGCCCATTTCGTCACCAAAAAAATTCTTTGGCCAATTCGTGATGTAACCGTAAGTATTAACGTCGAGTTTTTCGATGGCGGAGGTTCCGTCTTCAAGCTTACAGAAATAGAGGGCGGTGTCGTCCGGCTTGAGAACCTCTCTCGCGATCCGTCGCTGAATTCTCCGCAGGAGGTGCTCACTATGGCTCTCTACTATGATCTGCAAGTTCCGGTTCTTAATTGCGTCAATCAGGACGTCGGCCAAAGCGGCTTGAGCGAAGGGATGCAAATGTATTTCCGGCTGCTCAAGAAGCAGTATGGAACCCTCCGGAAGGATTGCGCAATTCACAAGCACTGGAAGTATTTGGGATACGCCGAATCCGACGTCGGGCAGCAGCACCTCGGTTGCGGCACTCGTGATCTTGAGCCAAAACTGGTAGAGGGTTCGTGCGTCATCCACAGAGTTCAACGCGAAAGATTGGGCTAAGTCCATTTCCTGCAGCCAATCCAGGATTTTTACCGCCGCCTCCACGCGCTCGGTCAGCCCTTTCCTCGGGGCCAGAAGCGCGGCAATTGCGTCCTCGCCGTCCCAGCCCGAATCAGCCGGTCTTTCGCCCCCCCATTCATACGCGCGCAGCGGATGAGACCGCAAGGGGCCGAGGTAGTGAACGCCCTCAAAGAAGTTTTCAAAGGCATACTGGAGCGAGGGCAGCAGCGTAGTGTCTCTCGAATATCCGCGCGCCTCGGGCGGAAAACCGTAGGACTTAATAGTTGACCTCAGGTACTTTGGGTTCCTCAAAAACTCTTTCTCAACTCGATCGCCGCTATGCGTCAGCTTGTATCTCTCCTCGACCCCTTTTTCCCGCTGCATCCCAACATGCTGGCCGGCAAACTCATAATCAAAAAACTCAACTGTGGGTCTTTCCTCGTCCACGACGATGGAGTTTCGAAACGTCATTTCCCGGGCGTTGAAGAGACTCTCAAATAAAATGAGGCACCCCCGCACTCGCGGGGTTAGCTGAAATATCCCACGTGAAGGAAAACTTCAAAGCGGCATCGCGGCGATGCCCATGAAGAATTTCCGGCAGGGTTCCCAGGTAGACCGGGGAATCCACAACACCTGTGTGAAGGACCCGGTTGAGGTCCGAATATTCAGCCGTTTGCTTGAGCAAAGGCAGGATTTGGAGAATGCTTGTTTTCCCAGAACTGTTGGTTCCAAAAAGTCCAGTGAGGCGGCCCAGCCGCAGGTCGCCCGTGTCCTTCCACGACTTGAAATTTTCGGCACGCAGGCGGGTTATCATAGGATCAGACCCTCCCCTCCCTTTCTGTACGGAGAGTTTATCATAATGGGTTGGTCGGTTACGTTTTGGAAGGCACAAATGGCTGGCCCCCCATCAGCGGTTGTCTTCTTACCGAGAAGGGTGTGGATCGCTGACCAGGCAGCACTATGCTATGGTGCAAGACTGTCTCCTCGCATAAAATACGTACTTCCGTTTCGATTTTCCCGTTTCGAGTTTCTAATTTTGAGTTTCCGGTTTCCCGTTTCGACTTTCGACTTAAGATGGTTCCGGAGTTGAATCCGTGGACAAGGCAATTTCAGATTCCCGATTTCGGCGTGTGGCGATAGTGGGCTTGGGCCTGCTGGGCGGATCGTGGGGGCTGGCCTTGAAAAAGGCGGGCTTCACGGGCCGCATTGTGGGCCATGCCCGGCGGGCGGAGGTGCGCCAGCGGGCGCTCGCCGCGGGGGCGGTTGACGAAGGATTCGCCGATGTCGCCGAAACCGTGCACGAGGCCGATCTGGTGATCCTGGCGACGCCGGTGGCGGTGATCCTTGACCACCTCCCGCGCCTGCAACCGCACTTGTCGCCGCAGGCTCTGGTGACGGATGTGGGCAGCACCAAGCGGCGAATCTGCGAGCGGGCGTCGGAACTCTATGCCCAGCACCCGTTGTTTCTGGGGGGGCATCCGATGGCGGGGAAGGAACGCTCCGGGCTGGAGAACGCTGACCCGCGGCTTTTTGAGAATGCCCGTTACGTGCTGACCCCGCTCAAGCCGGAAGATCTCGACGATCATCGCGTGAAGGCATTCCGCGCCCTTGTAGAAGCGGTGGGGGCGCGGCCGCTCTGCACCGATCCGGCCACCCACGACCGGGCCGTTGCGTATCTATCCCATCTTCCCCAATTGCTCTCTTCCGGCCTGGCCAGCCTGATAGAGGAGAAGCAGACGGCCGAGAACCTGTTTCTGGAAGCGGCCGCCTCGGGGTTCCGCGATGTCACGCGCCTGGCCGACAGCCCTTACTCAGTCTGGCGCGACATCTGCCTGACCAACACCGAAAATATTCAAATGGCGCTGGACGCGCTGATCCAAAAACTGGAGTCCATCAAGATGCACCTGGGCGATCGCGAACTGGAGCGCGAGTTTCTTGCCGCCCACCGCCTTCGCGAACGGCTGCGCGAGATGGGCTGATGCGCTGCGGAAGGACAGGCGCATGCTGAAATCAGTCCTGGAAATACTAGCCACAACTCCGCAGAAGCTGAAGAGGGAGATTGCCATCTTCTCGAGGCGGGAAATGGCGGCGCGGCCCGCCCCTGACAAGTGGTCGGTGCAGGAAGTGCTCGCGCATTTGGCGGATGTGGAAGAATTCGGCATGCGGGCGCGGGTGGCCGCGATCATCGAGCAGAAAAATCCCACGCTGCCGTTCTTTGATCAGGAGGCGCGCACCGCCGAATTGAAATACAACACCCTGGACCCCGACCGCAGCCTCTCGCGCCTCGAACAGCAGCGCCGGGCCAACGTAAAGTGGCTCCGTACCCTTCGCCCCGCGCAATTGAAACGCCAGGCGGTTCATCAGACGGTCGGGAAGATCAAGGCGGAGGAACTGATCACGGAGTGGGCCTTTCACGATTTGGGCCATTTGAAGCAAGTCCTGGAAATCAAGCGCTATGCCCTTTACCCGCGGATGGGGAACATGCGGGCCTTCTATGAGCTGAGGTAAGCATGGAACTCAATAGCATTGTCATTGTCAGCCTCACCTCCCCCAAGGAAAAAATGTGGGGGCAGCTTCTGCTGCTGGAGTCGAAGGGCGCCACGGTGAGGGGAATCGAACTCGACTCGTTTGACGACTTCATCCGCCAGGTCATTCAGCAGGAGGATACGGCCGTCGGCTTGAACACCGTTTTCTTCCCCATGCACCGGGTGGAGCGGATTATTGTGGACGAACCCGCCGGTTCCATCCCTTCGCTCGCCGAGCGATTCCACGCCAAGGTGGGGATGACGATTCAGGAATATCTGGGAATTGACGGTCCGCGGATCTGAATCGAAGTTAAAGGCAGAACGGGCAAGAGTGGAGGCGGGTTGCGGGACCTGGCCATGCAAGGCACAGAAATTCTCCGGCTGCTCGCGTCTCGCCCGGACCCACGAGCGGTCGAGGGAATGGCCCGGTACGGGATTGTGGCGAAGAAGGTTTACGGCGGATGGTCAACTCCGGCGCTGAAGAAGCTGGCGCGTGAAATCGGCCGTCACCACGCCCTGGCACAGGAATTGTGGGCTTCGGAAATCTTCGAAGCGCGCATCCTGGCCACCCTGATCGATGACCCCGCTAAAGTCACCCCGCGTCAAATGGACCGATGGGCGAAGGACTTCGACAGTTGGGCACTCTGCGACGCCGCCTGCATCTGCCTTTTTCGCTACACCCGGTTTGCTCATCAGAAATGCGTGGATTGGAGCGCGCGGTCCGAAGAGTTCGTGAAGAGGGCGGCATTTGCCCTGATGGCGGGCCTGGCCGTGGCGGACAAAGCTGCCGCCGACAAGGCCTTTCTGCGCTTCCTGCCCCTGATCAAACGGGCTGCGGTGGATGAGAGAAACATGGTGAAGAAGGGTGTGAACTGGGCGCTGCGGCAGATTGGAAAACGCAACGCGCCCTTGAATCGGGCTGCCCTCGCGGTGGCTCATGACATTCACCGCCTTGATTCTCGCGCCGCCCGTTGGATTGCCTCGGACGCCCAGCGCGAACTGGAAAGCGCCGCCGTCCAGCAAAGACTGAAGGCGCGAAGCGCGGGCAAACGAGAGAAGTAAATCCGCGTTAACCTTTAACGCTCACCCGCACCCATATTGACAGTCATCAACCTGAATCGCTAAAGTAATTGGAAAGTGATGACGACCCGAATCTTAACGCCCTCGAATCAGATTACCCTCCTGCGCCTGGTGTTCGTGCCGGTGTTCGCGATCCTGGTCGTGGAGCGGCACTATCGCGCGGCGCTTGCGGTCCTGATGGTGGCCGCCCTTTCCGACATCCTGGATGGCACTGTCGCCCGCCTGCTCAAGCAGGAGAGCGCGCTGGGCATGGCGCTTGACCCGATTGCCGACAAGATCCTCATGACCACCGGTTATCTCACTCTGTCGTTTCGTGGCGCGCTGCCCTGGTGGCTGACGATTATCGTTCTGAGCCGCGATGTGGCGATTGTCGCCACCGCGCTCCTGATCTGCCTCGTGGCCGGGTTCCGGACCTTCCATCCCTCCCTGCTGGGAAAAGCCTCCACCGCAGCCCAGGTGGCCACCCTCTTCTTTGGCGTTTGCCGCAAGGCTCGCGTCCCTTATATGACCACCGAGGTGGTCACCTTTTTCGTCTACCTTACTGCCGCCCTGACCGTGGCCTCGGCTGTCCACTATGTATTTTTGCTGCGCCAGAATTACGGGCGCCACGATGTCGAAGACGCCGCCCAATCCCACTCCAACCCATAGTTCCCAGCAAATGTAGCGCCGACCTTGAGGTCGGCACAGAAACGTAGCACAGGCATTCCTGCCTGTGTCCGGGCATGGGTCAGGACGGCCATGGCACGTCGGTGTCGTGCCGACCTCTCAGGTAAGTTGATCTTTCGAGGGTCCCTTTTGAGAGTGCTCGTTGATGTGGTCGGCGACCTGCTGCGGCCGGTCGATATTGAAAATGGTCTCCCGGCTTGACTCGCCCGCGGTTTCAATGGAAAGGTTGCCCACCCCGAAAATCCTTTGGCCGATGTGCTGATGCACGGTCACATCCTGCACGCGCGAGAGCAGAATGGTGCGGGTGGTCCTGGTCAGAAAGCCCCTTTCGTACCGCAACTTGTCATCAAGAATGGTCATCTTGGTCAGGCGGTTGCGTAGATGGCGCTTGAACGGCCAGAGTAGAAGGAGCACGGGCAACCAGGGAATCCAATGGTGCGCTGATGACGGAATTGAGGGTGGCAGCACTATGCGCATCAACAACACCACAGAAGCCGCCACGATCACGATAACCAGCAAGTATCCGAGATAAATGAATTTCATTGTCGGACGAATGATCATTTCAGCCATGCGCACCTCCCCCGATTTGTGCGCTCTATTGTACCCCGACAAGGCAAGTCCCGCGCCGGTAGATGAAAATGCAGCGCAAGGCTCGGTCCCCGCGAAGTTGCATCGTAGGGCCAACCCCACTTGTATCCCCATAGCGAACCCTGTAGCATGCTCCTTTCCCTGGCAGGAGTGAATGGGGGAGGTTACAATGGCTGAATCCATAGACAGTCTTGCTCACGGACCGCTTACCGCGCTGACGGAAGAAGAGCGAATGTTCCAGGCGATGGCGCGCGAATTTGCCTCCAACGAGATCCTTCCTCATGTGGAGGAAATGGACCGCGAGGGGGCGTTCAATCATGCGCTTTTGGAAAAATTCTTCGAACAAGGTTTTATGGGGATTGAGGTTCCGGAGGCTTCCGGCGGAAGTGGGGGCACGTTTTTCCTGGCGATTCTTGCCATCGAGGAATTCTCGCGCGTTGACGCTTCGGCGGGCGTGGTGATTGACGTTCAGAACACGCTGGTGAACAACGCCGTCAAAAAATGGGGGACGGAAGAGCAGAAGCAGAGGTTCCTCCCCCGCCTGGTACGCGACACGCTGGGCGCCTATGCGCTCTCGGAAGCGAATTCCGGCAGCGATGCCTTTGCGCTCGCGACGCGCGCCCGCGAGGACGGCGGCCATTTTATATTGAACGGCCGCAAACTCTGGATCACCAATGCCAAGGAAGCGGGCCTTTTCGTTGTCTTTGCCAACGCGAATCCCGAGGCAGGTTATCGCGGCATCACGGCTTTTCTGATTGAACGCGGTGCGCCCGGCTTCACCGTCGGTAAGAAGGAGGACAAGCTGGGCATCCGCGCATCCTCCACCTGCGAGCTTATTCTGGAAGACTGCCGCGTACCCAAAGAGAACGTGCTCGGCGAAGTTGGCAAGGGTTACAAAGTGGCCATTGAGACGCTGAATGAAGGACGCATCGGGATCTCAGCGCAGATGGTGGGTGTGGCGCGCGGGGCACTGGATAATGCCCTTGACTATGCCCGGGAGCGCAAACAGTTCGGCAAGCCCATCGCGGAGTTCCAGGCGATCCAGTTCCAACTGGCGCGCCTCGCGACGGACGTCGAGGCGTCACGCCTGATGGCTTATAACGCCGCGCGCTTGAAAGACGCGGGCCTGCCCTTCCTGAAAGAGGCTGCCATGGCCAAGTACTTTACTTCTCAAGTGGCGGAACGGGTGGCGTCGGAGTGTGTGGAAGTTTACGGCGGCTACGGATTTACCCGAGATTACCCGGCGGAGAAATTCCTGCGCGACTCGAAGATCGGAAAGATTTACGAGGGCACGTCGTTTATGCAGCTTCAAACCATCGCCAAGATCGTGCTGGGGAAGTAAGCGGACATGGCCTCCGCCACATCGTGCTGGGCTTCAAGCCGGCCTTGAGGGCGGCGCGTATTGAGCGACTCAGCCTTACGACAGTCCATTGAACCGCTGGAGCCACCCGGAAACACATCCCCCTGGAGGCACATCCCGCCTTGGCAGGAGCACTCCCCTTATCTCGCGGCGCGAGGTGTAGAGAGTCCTCTCCCGCGTCGAATTCGTCAAATGACTGCCGTCGAAAGGAAGGCACCGCGGGTCGCGCATGCGGCCCGCGGCGTGAACACTATTTCTTCTTCGGGGGCACAACAGCGTCTTTGAACGCTTTGGCCAAGCGGAACTTTACGACGGTCTTGGCCGGGATTTTGATCGGCTCGCCGGTCTGGGGATTGCGGCCCACGCGCGCTTTGCGGGCTGCCTTTACGGCTTTGCCTAACCCCGGGACAACGAACTGGCCCGTGCTCTTGGCTTCCTTGGTTGCGAGGGCGACAAGTTCCTCAAGAATTCCCGCCGCCGCTTTCTTCTGAATCCCGGCTTTCTCTGCCAGGTGGGCTACTACCTGTGACTTGGTCATGACTTTCGCCATTTGTTGCTCCTCTCCGCACTGCCTGTAATTTTTTTGAATGAGTTGGTGCCATGCACACCGGGCCTCAATTTAGACAATTAAAACTTCGCTGTCAAGAGATTTTAACCCAGGCTAAACCCGGAAAGCCACAAAACATGCACCTCCGGTGACTTCCCCGGGCAGTTGAGCAGCCAAATACGCGCCGGAGGCAATTGCAAACCGGTGGGGGATTGGCTATATTCCTTAGAGGAGGCTCGAATGCCGCTCTTTGAATTCAAGTGCCAGGATTGCGGAACGACCTTTGAAAAGATCGTGCCCTCATCAACTACCCTGGTGGCCTGCAAGAAGTGCGAAAGCCCCAAAGTGGAAAAGCTCTTGTCCGTGTTTGCGGTGGGGGCAACGTCGCGATCGGCGGCCACATATGAACCGGGGCCTTGCGGCTCTTGTGGCGCTGCTCAACGCGGGATGTGTGGGATGGAATAGGTGTCAGGTGCCAGGTATCAGGTGTCAGGGAAGGATGAAAGTGGAAATTTGAAACTCGAAATCTAATCCAAGGCCTGGGCGTTTGGAATTTCGATTTCGGTTCTTCCTGACACCTGATACCTGACACCTGACACCTATGCTTTATCCGCGTATTCCCAACCTGCGCTTGGGCACTTCGAGCTGGTCGAGTGAAGACTGGGTGGGGAGCTTTTATCCGCCCGGCACCAAGCCATCCGAATTCCTGGGCATTTACTCCCAATATCTTGACACCGTGGAAGTGGATTCCACCTACTACCGGACTCCTTCCGAGTCCATGGTGCGGAATTGGCGCGCCCGCACACCGCCGGGCTTCACCTTCGCCGCGAAGTTCCCGCAAGTGATTACCCACGAAAAGGTGATGCAGGATTGCCGCGAGGACCTGGCGAATTTCCTGCGCACTATGAGTTTGCTGGAAGACCGGCTGGGCCCGCTACTCCTGCAGTTTCCCTACTTCAACAAAAAGGCGTTTGCCGCCCCGACGGATTTTCTGGCGCGCCTCGCTCCTTTTCTGGATGAGCTGCCTGGGGGATTCCACTACGCCCTGGAGGTTCGCAACAAGTATTGGGTGAATGCGCCGCTGCTCGACCTCCTGCGCAAGAAGCGCGTGGCGCTGGCGCTGATCGATCACCCCTGGATGACTCCCATCGCCCAACTGGTGGACAAATTCGATCTGGTCACCGCGGATTTTGCCTACCTCCGCTGGCTTGGCGACCGCAAAGGCATTGAGGAAAAGACCAAAAACTGGGATCGTATTATCATTGACCGGGAGGATGAAATGCGCATCTGGATTCCGCTGGTCCGCCAGCTTCTCAAGCGGCGCATCCAAGTGATGGGTTATTTCAATAATCATTACGCCGGATTCGGGCCGGGGTCCATCGAACTGTTTGGCAAGGTGTGGGAGAGCATGCCGGAGGCATGAATTAAATTTAGAATTACGAATTAGGAATTAAAGAGTAGGAATTGGGAATTAGTACAGCGGCCGATGGGAGACTTCCATGTCTCGGGTTGAGGTCAGACTGCTGAAGAGCCTTGGTGAGTACCGTGCCTGCGAGCGCATCCAGACACACGTTTGGGGCGCGCCGGGGGCCACCAGCGAGGTCCTGGCCGCGACGCAGAAATACGGTGGGGCGCTGATTGGAGCCCTTATCAACGGCAAGGTTGTGGGGTTCATCTACGCGTTTCTTGCCCAATACCATGGCCGCCTGGCCCACTGGTCGCACATGATGGCCGTGGAGGCGAAGTACCGGGACCAGGGGCTCGGCCTGAAGATGAAGATGGTTCACCGCCAGGTGGCGCTGGAGCGCGGCATCAAGTCGATCTGCTGGACGTTCGACCCGTTGCAAAGCCGCAACGCGCGCCTCAATATTTCGCGTCTGGGAGCGCTGGCGGAAGAATACGTGCCGGATTGTTACGGGCGTTTTCCCAGTCTGCTTGAAAAAGGCCTGCCCAGTGATCGTTGGGTGGTGAATTGGCGAATCTCGACGGCGCGAGTCGAAAAGCGGCTGCGGGGTGAGGCGCCACCTTTTGACCCGGTGCTGCCGCGCGTGAACGAGACCCGGCTGAACGCCCAGGGCCTTCCACAGAATTGTGCGATTCGGCTGGACCTTGCCGATCGCCGCTTGCTGGTGGAAATTCCCGCGAGCACCGACGCCATGCGGTCACAAGCCATGCCCCTGGCCCGCCGCTGGCGACTGGAGGCCCGCCGGATCTTTCAACACTACCTTTCCATCGGATATCGAGTGGAGGATTTCTTCCCACCTCAGCCGGCAACCGAGGGGCGATGCTTCTATTTGCTGCGGCGCTCAGCTTGACTTAAATCCTTGCCGCAAGGTATCTTAGTTGTTCGGCTTTAACGAAGGAAATCCAAGCGGGGAGCATTGCGTCTTGAAACGTACCTATCAACCCAACCGCCGGCACCGGGCAAAAACACACGGTTTTCGCATTCGTATGAGGACTCCGGGGGGGCGCAATGTGTTGCGGCGCCGCCGTCAAAAGAGCCGCCATCGCTTGACTCCCTAAAGAGATCGTTTGACCTCTCAAGCTTTCCCCAAGACTTTTCGGCTGCTACGCCGAAGCGAGTTTCGGCGGGTTTACGACGAAGGGCAGCGCCGCAGCGCCTCACTATGCACGGTCTTTTTCCGGCCCAACGGGCTACCACACTCACGCTTGGGAATCACCACGCCGGTGCGCCTGGGGAATGCCGTGCAGCGCAATCGCCTGCGCCGACGAGTGCGCGAAGTGTTCCGGCTGAATCGGGCGAATCTTCCGGGCGGGTGGGACCTTCTGGTGAATCCTCGCGAGGCGGCGGGAAAGGTTTCCTTCACGACTCTGGAGCGGGAACTCCTTCGGTTGTTTCCCCAGCAGCCCCCATCTCTGCCGCCGCAAGCCGAATCGTGAAGCTTTTGATTTTGTTCCTGATCCGTTTTTACCAGGCGTGCCTTTCGCCCACCATGCCCTCCGCTTGCCGGTTTCACCCTTCCTGCTCAGCTTACGCCTTTGAAGCGGTCGAAAAATGGGGAGCGTGGAGAGGTGGACGCATGGCTTTGGGGCGATTGCTTCGCTGCCGGCCTTGGAGCAGAAGTTACGGCTATGACCCGGTGCCGGGAAAATAGGTATCAGGTGCCAGGTGTCAGGTGCCAGGGGAAACGCAATCCCCAGGTACTTGGACACGGCACCTCGCCCCTGACACCTGGCACCTGATACCTGGCACCTAGGAACCTAACGTGAACCTTGACCAAGAAAAACGCGTGATGATCGCCTTCGCGCTATCGATTGTGATGTTGGTGCTGTATCGAATCTACGCCGTCAAGGTGCAGCCTCCCGAGCCGAAGAAGGTTCCACAGGCGGTGACGGAAACTCACACCGGACAACCGGCAGCGCCCACATCTGCGCCCTCCACTCCCACCAAGCCAGCGCCGCCGGTGGCGCTACCTGTATTGCATGGCGCAAAGCCCGAAGACATCGAGGTGGAAAACAAGCTTTACCGCGTCACCTTTTCCACCCAGGGGGCAGTGGTCAAGAGTTGGGTGCTGAAAAATTATCGCGACGCGAAGAATCAATTGCTCGACACCGTCAATGGCGAAGCATGTGAAAGCCTGGGTTATCCCATGAGCTTGAACCTGCCGGACGCCGCCCTCAAAGCGCAAGTCAACCAGGGGATTTACGTTGCCACGGCTGAGTACGGCAAACTCTCCACTTCCGGGATGGGTTCCGAGGTGCACGCCGGGGCGGACCTTTCCCCTCCCGTCACCCTGACCTTCACTTACAGCGACGGCAAGGTTCAAGTCAAGAAGCGGTTCTCCTTCGGTCCGGAGTATGTGGCCAAGGTTGAGATTAGTGTCTTCGATGGCCAGGAAAACAAACCCGTCGAGGTCGCCTGGCCGGGCGGATTCGGCGATCAATCGCTCGCCCCCAGCGCCATCGAGAGCTACCGCCTGGGGGTTTACGGCTCGATTGGCGACCTCACCACCGTCGCCCAGGGGAAGGTGAAGGCAGACCGCCCGATTCCCGGTCCCCTGCAACTGGCGGGACTCGAGGATAAATTCTTCGCCGAGATCTTCCTTCCCGATGCGCCCGATCAGGCCTCCCTGCTGCTGGCTCGCCAGGAATGGTCCCCGCCCGATTGGACCGAGAAGGATAAGCCCAAACCCCTCGCCGCAGCCCTGGTGGGAACGCAGCCCAAACCTCTGGCATTTCGGGTGTTCGTCGGCCCCAAAAACCTCGATGTCCTCCAGTCCGTGAGTCCTCCCCTCGATTCGCTGGTTGATTTCGGCTGGTTTAGCATCATCGCCAAGCCCCTGTTCATCGGTTTGCGATATATCGACGAACATTGGATTCATAATTACGGCTGGGCCATTATCCTCCTGACGCTTATCCTAACCACCGCCGTGTTCCCGCTGAAGCTCAAGAGTCTTCGTTCCGCCCAGGAAATGCAGAAAGTTGCGCCCATCGTCAAGGGCATCCAGGACAAGTACAAGAATTATAAGTTCAACGATCCGCGCAAGCAGAAGATGAACGAAGAAGTCATGAAGGTCTACAGCGAGCACCACATTAATCCCCTGGGTGGCTGCCTGCCCATGCTGTTACAAATGCCGATTCTCTATGGTTTCTACCGCGTGCTCGACCTTGCCATCGAACTGCGCCACGCTCCCTGGATCTGGTGGATTAAGGATCTCTCCGCGCCCGAGCGGCTCAATATTCTGGGTTTGCCCTTTTCCATTCCGGTTCTGGTCATTCTGATGACCGTCGCTTCTTATATCTTGCAGCGGATGACCCCCATGGCCACCGCCGACCCTGCCCAGGCGCGCATGATGATGTTGATGCCGGTCTTTATGGGGTTCATGTTCATGCGTTTTGCCAGCGGCATGGTCCTCTACTGGCTCACCAGCAGCGTGGTGCAGATTCTCCAGCAGGTCATCATCAATCGATTCATGCCGCACCCAGCCGCCCTTCCCGTTCCGCGCAAACCCGCTGAGGCCAAGGGGTGAAATATGGATATCGACCATCCCGATGCTCAACTTTCCCTCGAAAAATACATCAGCTCGCTCGAATCCCTGCTTCACTCCTTCCTTAAACACAGCCCTTTCAAGCTGACTTTTTCAATTCAAAAGGCTACTTTCCACCCGGGAGATCCTGACTCGCCGGAATACGTTGTGGATTTTTCCGGGCCGGACGCGGATCTGCTTCTGGAAATGAACGCCACCCTTTTGCACGCCATCGAACACGTGCTGCTTAAGGCTATCCGCCTGGATGACGATCATTTTCGCAGGATTGCGTTTGATTGCCACGACTGGCGGCGCACGCGGATTGAGGAGTTGCGCTTGATGGCGCAGGTGGCGGCGGAACGGGCGATTGATACCGGTGACCCCTTTACCCTGAACCCCATGAACCCGCGCGAGCGGCGCATCATCCACCTGGCATTGAAAGACCGGCCTGAAGTCCGAACCCAGAGTGAAGGAATGGGACCCGAACGGAAAGTGGTCATTTTCCCCGCCAAGTGAGCAAGAAATCCGGTCATCGGCTCATCGGGCCATCTTGAGATCGGGTCATTTGAATCGGTTCATCGGCTCGTCGGTTCATCGGGTCATCTAAGTGCTGTCCGTGGTCAATTGTCCGTCGGCACTGGATTTAATCTTTCGGTCTCCGCGTGTAATTGGCAACGGACTACTGACCACGGACAGCTTTTCAATGAACCAATGATCCGATGAACCGATGGCCCGATGAGCCGATGAGTCGATCCTATGTCCAGCGACGAAACGATCGTTGCAATTTCCACTCCCGCGGGCCGGGGCGGCTTAGGCGTCGTGCGTCTTTCCGGCCCCGGATCTATCGAGATTGCTACGCGGTTAATCAAGCTGCCGAACCTGCCTCTTGAAACCCAACGGGCCACACTGGGAACCTTCGCGCCCGCGGAATCGGACCGCGTGCTCGACCAGGTGGTGGTGACGTGCTTCCGCGCGCCGCATTCCTACACGGCGGAAGACGTGGTGGAGATTTCCTGCCACGGCGCCCCGGTGATCCTGCGGTACCTTGAAGAGTGTTGTCTTGCCCAGGGCGCGCGCGCGGCCGAACCCGGAGAGTTCACCCTGCGCGCCTTCTTGAACGGGCGCATTGACCTGACCCAGGCGGAGGCGGTCCGCGACCTGATCGAGTCGCAGACGCTCTACCAGGCCCGCGTGGCCGCGCAACAACTCGAAGGCTCCGTCTCGGCGCGTCTGAAACCGCACAAGCAGGTGTTGCTCGAACTCATTGCACGCCTCGAAGCCGGCATCGACTTCGCCGAAGACGACGTGGCGGTGATCGAGTGGCACGAGATTCTCGCCCGCCTCGGCCAGATCCGCGCGGATCTCGAAAAGCTTGTGGAAGGCTATGAATACGGACGCATCGTGCGCGAAGGGCTGACGCTGGCCATCGTGGGGCGGCCCAACGTGGGCAAGTCGAGCCTGTTCAACCGCCTCCTCAACGAAGAGCGCGCCATCGTGACCCCTCTTCCCGGAACCACCCGCGACACAGTGGCCGAGACGGCCAATCTGGGCGGCATCCCTCTGCGCTTTGTGGACACGGCGGGCGTCCGCGAGGCCCTTGACGAAGTTGAGAAGATCGGCGTCGAGCGCACCTTTTCCGCCATCGCCGATTCTGATTTGCGGCTCATGGTGGTGGATGCCTCCGCACCCTGGACGGAGGCAGATGCCTCGCTCCTCGCCAAATTGCGCCCCCTCGGCTCGCTGCTTATTGCCCTGAACAAGTCGGACCTAGCAGTGCAAATTACGGAAGTACCGCAGGGTCTGAACCCGGCGCCTGAGGACGTAGCGCCGGGCTTTAGCCCGGCACATGCCGCCCTAAAGGGCGGCGCTACGAGGCAAGGGGATATGGATGCGGACGCAACTTCTCCCCAGATCGTCCATACCTCCGCGCTGACCGGGGAGGGAATTCCACAACTCAAGGAAAAGATTCTCACCCTCGCTGTCCCGGCGCGCGACATCGGGCCGGAAGGCGAATTCATTACCAACCTGCGCCACCAGCAACTTATCAAGAACTCCCTCGCCGGCCTGGGCAAAGCCCGCCAGGCGGCCGAGCGGAGAACGCCGCACGAAATGCTCCTCCTGGACCTTTACGACGCCCTTCGCCCCCTCGACCTCATCACCGGCGCCACCTACGCCGACGACGTCCTGGACATCATATTCAAAACCTTTTGCGTTGGAAAGTGAGAGGGATCGGGCCATTGGGTCATTGGGTAATTGGTGATTTGCGATTGGTGATTGCGAAGTCGACAAGTGGACTCATCTTTTTGTGTCGAACCATGGATAACCGAAGCGGGGAGCGTGTCACGCAGGGGGATTGTCAAGCGGGAGTTGGTCGTCGTCGCCCCTTTTTCCCGTCTCCGACTTCGACTCTTTCTCGCCACTCATCCGATTCCACTCGCCACTATTTACTAAGGACTATTCTTAAGACTCCTGACCGCTTTTCTTGTCACTCTTGACTGCACTTCTGACCCCGGGCTGTCTTTCATGTCACTTCTTATTTCTTTCCTCGTCCCTTTGGAAAATCACGGTCCCCACAATGGAGTCTACGCAAGCGCCACTTTATGCAGGGTTTGAGGTCGATTACGCGGCAGAAGCAGCGATCCACCCTTTAGTTCACCCTGACAATGATGGTTTGTGCTGCCAACTTCGCGCTGCGCAGCCTTTCCGCTAGTTCGTGGGCCGCACTCTCGGAACCTTCGTACCCCACCCAAACTCGGTAGAGGCTGCTGTTGCTCTGGTCGGCACGCGAGATCACCACCGGCCCATAGCTCGCTCCAATCTGTGCCTTCAAATGTTCGGCGTTGGCAGGGTCGTGAAAAGCGCCCACCTGCACGGCAAAGGCCGTCATTTGTCCTCCCAGCCGGCCCTTGAGACTACTTTGCTGATCCGTCGGGGGTGGAGTCGCGGTTGTTCTCGCCGGACCCGCGGCCCCCCGCTGCGTTGCTGGAACCTCGACAGACGCTTTTTGTATTAGCATTCTGTTGGCAGGACCTTGCAGATTTTTTGCGCAATCAGACCTGACCCCCGCAATTTTTCCGCTTGCGCCCTCCTCGGCATTGCGAATGTCCCAGGCGGTTACATTCATGGAAGGATCGCAACTGGCAATCCAAACTGCGGGGCCGGACCCATGCTCTTGCACCACCTTCTCCACATCCAAGGTTGTGCCCGAGGTACCGGGATATACCTTGATGGCGCCATCGTACAAAGACAAATCATCTGCGTACAGAGAGTTTCCCTTCGCTCCCTGGGGGTTCACCACGATGGCCTGGTTACCATCTGATGCTGCTATGCCCCCGGAGGAAGTGGCATTCGGCCCGTTTTGGGTGTAGGTGAACGTCCTGGCGCCGGAGACCGTGATCGTGAAATCTCCGCCATCGAAGCTGGGATCCTGAGCGCCTACAACGCCAACCACCATGCCGGTTTTCCAGGAGGACGGCAGAATAGCCATTGCCGTGAATGTTACGATGTTCGAACGGCGTGAGATCGATGCCGCGAGGGCATGTTCTAACGTAGACCCTCGAAGCTGCGAGTGCCTTATGAAGTTGCGGCTTGAGGAAGAACCAATCAACATCCCCGGCCCGCAGCCCACGGAGGTTGATGCCCAGAAACTGACATTATCGAACACGTTATCCTGCGCCTGCCCGCTGGCGGGGTTCCCGCTGGAGTCTGTCCCGACCACGGCAGGCAGGCACGTGGTTATCGAAATATTCTCAAAGGTTATGCGATCTGCGGAACTCAGCCAGATGCCAGGATGCTTCGAATCAGATCCCCCTGAGGCGATATTGGTTTGGTAACCAGGAGAGGACTCTCCCCCCGTGCTCATGCCCCCCACGAAACTGATGGGTTTCTCCTTTCTCCACCCGGCCGGGGGATGCGCATAGTTTGGGTCTGCAGGACCCATGATCCAGATTCCGCAGCCCGCAGGATCTCTCTGCGGGCAGGCGCGCAACGGGACGGCGCGACCGCCATCCAACAGCAGGATCGATCCAGCAGGAATAGCGTCATAGCAGGACATCACATCATGCTTGGCGCTCCTGATGGTCAATCCATCTGCCGCGTCATTCCCGCGCGGCGAGGCATAGCAGATCCGCGTGGAAGAACCTGAAACCGGTGACGCCATCCCTTGGTCATTTCCACCCGCGAAGATATTGCCGGCGGACCCTCCGTTTCCAGCCGCCAACCCTTCGGGGAGAGCAAGACCCACGAGCGCAGAAAATAGAAGAGCCTTCCATCCGCAGAGTGCCTTACTCATATAAGTCTTCGTCCATCGAATGAGAGGAATCGGAGTGAACGTCACGTGGCATGGCATGAGTGCTACCGATGTTTCGCCTTGGGGCTGAAAGCCATCGGTTTTCTAACATAGTCTACGTTTACAGTCAATGAAGCATGACCCTTCCGCCAGGAATGCTTAGAGGACCTCGTCCAGCACCAGCGTTTCAAAGGCTTCCACCCGCTCAAAGACCGGATCATTGGTAATCAATCCGGTCGCCTTGGCGTGTGCGGCGGTCGCGGCCTGAAGAGCATCGGGAGATTGCAGTTGGTATCGGGCGCGAATCCGCGCGGCCAGGTCGGCAATTTCCAGGTCTGGGGCAATCCAATCCAGGTTGGGGTAGGTGGAAAGTAATCCGTAGAACTCATCCGCCCGCGACTCGTCATGCGCGCGATAAGGATGAACCAGCAATTCCATCATGGTGATGGTTGAGGTGACCGCCCTCGAGCCGGGACGTTCGAGCCAGGAAAAAATGTGATCCGTGAGGGCAAGGTATCGGGGGTTGGCTTCTATTTGGTAAATGAAGACGTTCGTATCCAGGGCGACCCGGCGGTGATGCCGAAGAAAGGTGCGGAGACGGTCTATTCCCAACTCTGCCGTTCCTTCTGAAGATAATCGCGGGGGTAGGCGCCGCGAGCCAATCCGCGAATCGCGGCATGAGGAGATTTGGGCTTTTGCAGGGCGATGACCCTCTCTCCACAAACCACCACCAGGAGCTTATCGCCGGGCTTCAACTGCAAAGCCTCGCGCGCCTCCCGTGGGATAACAATCTGGTTCTTGCTTGAAAGTGTGGTCTCCGCCATCGCTTTACATTATAGCATAAAGTAAAGCAGGCGGCGCAAGGTGTAGGGGGACGGCTTGCCGCCCCCTGGTTCGGCACTCACCCTGCGGAACGCCGGGTAGGGCAAGCCCTACCCCTACATCCCATTTACCCGTTCCAGCGGTGCCTGAGGCTGTGTGACCCGGAGGTATCCACGGCCAAGGCGTCTTGAGAATTGGCCATGGGATCGTAATCGAAGATCATTCTTCGTCAGGGTCTACCCAAGCGCGTGTCTCTCCAGTATGATGTGGGTGCCGGCTCCTCGCCGCCGCATGCGTGGCAGGAGGGAGTATCCGGCCGGAAGTTAAGAGATGCAGGCCTTTCGAATCCTGGAGCATACGGCGGACGTGGGCTTTGAGGCTTTTGGCTCGACGCCCCCCGAAGTATTTGCCAACGCCGCACGCGCCCTGATGAATCTCATCGTGGATTTGGACACCATCCATCCCTCCGCAGAAGTGCCTCTGGAAATAAAAGGGCCGGACCCCGAAAGCGTTTTGGTGAATTGGTTGAGCGAAATTTTGTATCTGCATGACGCCGAAGGGTGGCTCTTCCGGGAATTTGAAATCCAAAACCTTCACGACGATTCGCTGAGCGCCGTGGTGCGCGGCGAAAAATTCGAGCGGCCGCGGCATCAGGCCAAATTGCAGGTCAAGGCCATTACCTATCATCAACTCGCGCTGGAAAGAACCCCGCGGGGTTGGCGGGCGCAGGTTTATGTGGATATTTAAGGACATGAAAAATGCCGCCCCGACCGGAACTTGTCCCGATATGATTGGGAGGCCGGCAAGTGCTGAAGCCGTAGCGCCGACCTTGAGGTCGGCGCGTGGTGACGTAGCGGCGAGTTTACCTCGCCATGGCGGCGTAAAGCCGCCGCTACGGCCTGCTCATCGAAAGTTCAGCCCTGCAATTTCGCTGCTTCTGGCCATGAGCTGCCTCGTCGCGGCCCTCGGCCTGATGTCTTCTCCGCGCAGTTTGGCTTCCTCCCTTTATCTTTACCGCGTCCAGGAGGTCAAACCCAATGTGTTCGCCTGGATTCCTGATGATGTGATTGATCAGGAATGCGATCCCCTTTACACTCGGCCGGCGACGGCGGGATTCATCGTGACCTCGCAGGGCGTGGTGGTGATCGATACCACCAATAGTCCCATGAACGCCCGCGACCTGCTCTATGAAATCCGCCACCGCTCCGAGGCCCCCATCCGCTACGTCATTAACACCAGTTCGGCGCCTGACCACACGCTGGGTAATGAGGTTTTCACCGACGAACAAGCCACGGTGATTTCCACCAAGACGGCGCAGGCGGAAATGGAGCAGTACCGCCAGGACCTTGCTGATCGCATGCGGGGCGAACAGGGATGGCGGCTGCAAGCGCGCATGCGGGGCTTTCACGTAACCCCCGCCCTTCAGACCTTCGATAGTGAGATGTCGCTCAACATCGGCGGCCAGGTCATTCGCATCACCAGCCTGCTGCGCGAAGAGACTGCTCCCGAGGACGCCGTGGTTTACCTGCCCTCCGCGAAAACCCTCTTCCTGGGCGAACTCTTCGACAACCAGTATTTTCCTCGGATTGGTTCGCGCGACGTTCATCGCTGGATTGAGGTGCTCCGGCAGTTGGAGGGCTGGGACGTTGACGTCTATGTCCCCGGCCACGGTGACCCGGGAAGCAAGAAGGATTTGGTGAATTTCCGCAAATTCCTGGAATGGACCGTAGCCCAGGTGGAGATGCGCCTGAAAAAGGGACAAAGCCCCGCCGACGTGCAGAAAGCACTATGGCTCCCCAAGACCTACAACTGGCACGCCCCCGATCTGGCGCGGGAAACCGTCGCCGATATCTGCCGCCAGCTCGCCCCGCCGCCCGCGCCCCCCGCCTCGCCCCAGCCGCAGGGGCAGTAGGGCGCGCCGCAGTTCAAATCCCCATGGCAATGCAGAGCGCGGCGGCATCGCCGATGCTCTCCCCCAGTTCGGCCGGCACTACCTGGCAGGTGCGCGCGGGCAATTCCAGCGCCTCGCGCTTGATGACGCGGCGAGCGGGTTCAAGCAGTAAATCCCCCAGGCGCATGGCCAGGCCGCCAATCACAATGCGGTCGGGATTCAGCAGGTCTACCAGGATGGCCAGCACTTCTCCCAGTTTCTCGCCCGTAGTCTCGAGGACTTCCAGCGCCACCTTGTCGCCCTGCCGCGCCGCCTTGCCGATATCCTTGGCGGTAATCGCGTCCCCCGATCGATAGAGCTTGGCCAGCACCGTGGGACGCTTTTTCTTGAGCGCCGCGGCCACCGCCTGCTGCGCCACCTGCGCCATGCCGCCGCCGCTGGCCCAACCTTCCGCCGAACCTTTTTTGTTGTGGCCGATGGGGCCCGTGCGAGTCAGGCGCAGATGGCCCACTTCGCCGGCCAGGTCGTTCGAGCCGCGGTAGAGCCGCCCATCGGTGATGACGCCGGCGCCCAGCCCCGTGCCCATGGTGAGGAACACCATGTTGGTGCTGCCTTTGCCCGCGCCAAACCGATGCTCGGCAACCGCCCCCGCATTCGCGTCGTTTTCAATCAGGCATTCGGCTTGGAATTCGCGTTCCAGAATGGCCTTGATGGGCACGTCATCCCACGTCGAGAGGTTGGGCGGCCGCTGGATGATCCCCTGCACGCGGTCAAGCGGGCCGCCGCAGCTCACCCCCAGGCGCGCGATGGCGGTTGCGTCAACGCCCTGCTCCGCCAGCATCTCGCGGATGCCGGACTTGATCAACTCCACTGCTCGCTCCGGCCCCTGGGCGGGCTTGGTGGCGAATTGCCTGCGCGCGATGACCTGCGGCGGGTTTGAGGAAAGCAGCACGGCGGTTTTCGTGCCGCCAATATCGATTCCGACCAGCAACTTGTTTTCAGGTTTGTCCAATGGCGTTCTCCTGTTTCCGGGCGGTTAAGCGTAGCGCCGGCCTTGAGGCCGGCACGTGCTGAACTAAAGTTCAGCGCTACGACATCACCCCTGTCGTTCAATCCAAAATCCCAAATCGAAAATCAAGATGGTAGCCACGGTCAGCGCCCTCCTGACCGTGGGCATTAGTTCGTAATCCGGGAAGAACCTACGGTCGAAGACGGCATCGACCGTGGCTACCCCTCACGACGCTTTTGGCAAATGCGCAAGCGCCTCGCGAATTTTGGCTTCCGGGTATTCGTAATCGGCCAGCTCGCCGGCGAAATATTTCTCATACGCGGCCATATCAAAGTGCCCATGCCCGCTGAGGTTGAAGAGGATGGTTTTCTCCTTGCCCTCCTCTTTGGCTTTCAGGGCCTCATCGACCACGCAGCAGACGGCGTGGGAGGTTTCCGGCGCCACGATTAACCCCTCGGCGCGCGCGAAGGTGAGGGCGGCTTCAAAGCACTTCATCTGGTGATAGCTCACGGCCTCCACGATGCCCTCCCGGTGGAGCAGGCTTACCAGGGGCGACATGCCGTGATAGCGCAGGCCGCCCGCATGAATACCGGGGGGAATGAAGTCGTGCCCCAGCGTGTCCATTTTCAGCAGCGGAGTCATGCCGCTCTTGTCGCCGAAGTCGTAGGCGAAAATTCCCTTGGTCATGGTGGGGCACGCGGCCGGCTCCACGCCGATCAGGCGGATGTTCCTGCCCGCCGCCTTTATCGGCACAAAGGGAAATGCCAGTCCGGCAAAATTGCTCCCGCCGCCGCAGCAGCCGATGACAATGTCGGGCATTGCCCCCGCGAGTTTCATCTGGGCAATGGCTTCCTGCCCGATCACCGTCTGGTGCAGCAGCACGTGGTTGAGCACGCTGCCCAGGGAATAGTTGGTGTCCTGATGCGTCGCGGCATCCTCCACGGCCTCGCTGATGGCGATGCCCAGGCTGCCCGGGGTGTCGGGGTCCTCGGCCAGAATCCTTCGCCCGGCCTGCGTGAGGTCGCTGGGGGAGGGAACACATTTCGCGCCCCAGCATTCCATCATGGTGCGGCGGTGGGGCTTCTGGTAGAAGCTGCACTTCACCATGTACACCATGCACTCGATGCCAAAGACGTTGCAGGCGAGCGCGAGCGCGCTGCCCCATTGGCCCGCGCCCGTCTCCGTGGTGAGGCGTTTGACGCCCGCCGCCTTGTTGTAATAAGCCTGGGCGATGGCGGTGTTGGGCTTGTGACTGCCGGCGGGTGAGACGCCTTCATTCTTGAAAAAGATCCGGGCGGGAGTCCCCAGCGCCTTCTCCAACCTTGCGGCCCGGTGCAGCGGAGTGGGCCGCCACATCCGCAGGATGTCCAGCACCGGTTCAGGGATGGGAATGTTCTGCGCCGCCGTTACCTCCTGCTCAATCAATGCGTGGGGGAAGATGGCTTCCAGATCCTGCGGGCCGGCGGGTTGCAGCGTGCCGGGATGTAGCGGTGGCGACATGGGCGCCGGCAAATCGGGTACCACGTTGTACCAGAATTTTGGGATTTCCCGTTCGGAAAGAAGATAACGATAATCAGACATGCTGGGTCTCCATGTGAACCGCGAAAAGTTGAAAGCGATTCAATTTAGATTTGCAGGCGGCGCGAGCGGTGCGATGGCGCAGCCTTGACGGTTGGAACTGGCGTGAAACTTCAGTGGTCGGCTCCAGGCTCGCGGCGGCCCCCAAAAAGCAGTGAGGAGTGACATCTAACATGTGACGAGTGACAAGAATCTGCAATCCCCACGCCGACTCGAACGCGGCAGAATATCACAAAACGCCGCGCCGCGTGCAGGGAGACCGACTCTGGCAGCGGCACGGTTTGGATGATGCGGGCGGGGGCTTCGCAACACCGGGTTATGCGCGCCCCGGCCGGATTTCTCGCCAGCCTTCGCGCCTCCCTCCGGGTGGTGTGGCGATGAAGCCCCCAAGGGGAGTTCGAACCTGGCCCCCGCCGACGGCGCAAGGGCATTAATCGAGAGGCATCCCTTCTACTCCGAAGTCCGTCAATTGACGGGCGACATTCTGCCGCCCGAGGCGAGCCGACGGTGGGCCAAGGCGCATCGCGAAATGACTTTCCGGCCCCCCGCTTGCCAATTCTTTGACAACATACAAGTGTTTCTTTTTCAGACACTTATTTGGGTCCGTGAAAATTGATCCTTATAACTTCTCTGTTTTCTGTTATTTATTCGGCTGTGGAAAATTATGCGGTTTTTTTGGCTTTTTGAGTCCCTGAAATCATTCTATCTCATGTGTTTTCAAATATTAATAGCGATTTTTCGATAAGTCTTGTGTTTTCAATATATTATTCGGATGATTAAAAATGCAACATTTTTTGACCTTTGTTTTCAATGACTCATCCAGAGCACTCTTCATTTTTAACATCTTTTTGTTTTCTTCGTTCCCATCTTGATCTATGTCAAAAAACGACCGTGTGCCCCCTCAAAGAAGCTGTGACCAAGTGTCCGGGTGCAGAGCATTGGGCGGGCGACGGGGTTATAGGCAATCTCACGGGCTCGACCCTCCAACCAAGAGCCTAGCACATAGGCAAGCAACTTGTCAAGGGAAAATCGGCGCAATTCCCGCCGATAGGAAAAGATTTCGCATTTCCCGCCGACTGGCGCAGACCGTAGCCCTGCGACTCATCCGTGTTGCTCACCCTATCGCAGAGTTTCACTCTGATATCCAGCCAGTCATCTCACCCGTGGCTGACGGGGACCATGACGGGAAGGCCGGCGGTTTTCCATGCGTCGAAGCCGCCAGTGAGGTTGGCGATATCGCGAAAGCCGGCGCGCCGCAGTAAGCTGGTAGCGATGGAGCTGCGATAGCCGCCTTTGCAATGCACCACCAGAAGGCGCTCCCGGTCGAGTTCGCTTGTGCGCTTGCCCAGTTCGCCCAGAGGAATGCGGACGGAATTTTCGATCGCTCCCGCGGCCACTTCTCCCGGCTCGCGCACGTCCAGCACGGTGATGCGGCCGGACTCCTGTTCCTGTAATTCGGCGAATTCCTGAACGGTGATTTGGGGAATATACTCGAGCTCGAAGCCGCTCTTGATCCACCCGGCCACGCCTTCAGCCAGGTATCCGGCCACATTCTCCAGCCCCACGCGGGCCAGGCGCAACTGCGACTCGCGCACGTGTTCGGGATCTTCCCCCACAATGATCAGGCGCGTGTCCAACCCCAGAATGCGCGCCGCCCAGGAAGCGTACTGGCCGGTGAGGGCGATGTGGACGGACCCCGGCACGTGGGCCACGGCGAACTGCATGGCGGGCCGCGTGTCCACCACCACCACGTCCTCCTTCTGCAAGCGCAGGACTTCCGTTGCGGTGAAGGGGGCGAGGGTAGGCAGTTCCGCCAAAGGCGCCGCACCCCGCCGGTTCAGGTCGACCTCCCGCGCGAAGTACTCGGGCCGCGCCGGCAGATTGTCAGTCAGCAGGCTGACGAATTCCTCCCTCGTGGGGGCGAGCAAAGCATAATTGGTCAGCCGCTGCTTCCCGATCGTGGAGGAACTCTCCGAACTCATTTGCCGGCCGCAGAGCGAGCCCGCGCCATGGGCAGGAAAGATCTCGGTCGCGTCGGGAAGTGTCAGGAGTTTCCGATGAAGGCTCTGGTAGAGCAGTGCGGCAAGCTCCTGCGGGGTGTGATTTGCGGAGAGGTCGGGCCGCCCCACGTCGCCAACAAAGAGCGTGTCGCCGGTGAAGACCGCCGCGGGCCGCTCCGGCTGGCCCAGATCGTTCATCACAATACAAATGCTTTCGGCGGTATGGCCGGGCGTTTGAAGGAAGCGGAAGCGGCACTGCCCGAACTGAATCTCGTCGCCGTCCTTCACCGCGACGTGGGGGAACAGGGCTCCGGACCCGGCTCCCAGATATATGCTCGCCCCGGTGCGCTCGGCAAGCTCGCGATGGCCGGAGACGAAGTCAGCGTGCAAATGCGTCTCAATAATATGCTGGATCTTCCACCCGTGGCGGGCCGCCGCCTCCAGGTAGATGTCAACATCCCGCTGGGGATCGATGATGGCCGCCACGCCCCCCGAGCAAACCGCGTAGGAGGCGTGGGCCAGACAACCCAGATAGAAGCGCTCAATCTGCACAGTTTCCATGCTTCGGCTCCTTAACATGCAGGAGGGGGATTTGAACGCCCGCAAGGTCCTTACTTCGGCTGGGGAACGATGCGCAGATAAGGCCGGGGCGCCTTCCAACCGGCCGGATATTTCTGTTTTGCTTCTTCGTCAGAAACCGCCGGGAGGATGATCACATCCTCGCCCTGTTTCCAGTTCACGGGTGTGGCCACCTTGTGCTTGGCGGTGAGCTGGATCGAATCGAGCACTCGCAACACTTCATCGAAATTGCGGCCGGTGCTCATCGGATAGACGAGCATCAGCTTGATCTTCTTGTCAGGGCCGATCACAAACACCGTACGGACGGTGGCATTGGTGGCGGCGGTGCGGCCTTCGGAAGTGCTGCCGGCCTCGGCCGGGAGCATGTCATAAAGCTTGGCCACCTTGAGTTCCGGGTCTCCAATCAGGGGGTAATTCACCTTGTGGCCCTGGGTCTCTTCGATGTCTCCGGCCCATTTGGAGTGGCTGCTCACCGGGTCCACGCTCAGCCCGATGATCTTGCAGTGGCGCTTCGCGAATTCCGGCTCCAATCCCGCCATGTAACCCAGTTCCGTGGTGCAGACCGGGGTGAAGTCCTTGGGGTGCGAAAACAGGATGGCCCAACCGTCGCCGATCCACTCGTGGAAATTGATTGTGCCCTGGGAAGTTTCCGCAGTGAAATTCGGTGCTTCGTCGTTTATGCGTAGCATGTTTTGTCTCCTCTCAACTTGCGATTTAAATTGGCCGGAGCGCACGTTGTCCCTGGGGGCAAGCTGCCCGGTCTTATGCCTTCAGCCGTTGCGATGCAATCTGCCTTCGCCGGTTGTCAACCCCCGGCAATTCCAGCGACCGCCAAAGGAGCCAACGCCGGATCCTCCGGGTATGTATCCTTGCATTTGTTTTTCCGCTTCAGCCCCACTAGTAATATATAAGCCGAGGCCTGTGAATTCAAGATGAAAGAGGGTAAAACCTGATTGGGATGTAGCGCCGGCCTTGAGGCCGGCAATGCCGGGTTCAAGCCCGGCTCTACACTGGGGAGTAAACTCCAAAGCTTCAGTTAGAAGGGTTTTGCGCGGTTTCGGGCATGTTCAGTTTGCTAAGTGATGTATTTTGTGTGGACTAAATGGTTTCTTGCTTCTGCCGTGTCCACTTTCGGCGACCGCCGTTACACGCAGATGACGGGCGCCCTCCGGTAACCCTGCTTATTCCAATTCCGGCAGTTCATCACGTGGGATCAGAAGCTGGATCGAACGTGCTTGGCCGGGGGTTCGTGCGATGAGCCCGCGCTCCTCGAGTGCCAAGATCATCTGGTGAACCGATGGCGGTGAGACGCGGAAGTAATGTTGCATTTCGGCCTCCGATGGCGCGCATCCGTGGATCTTGCGGTAGTAATAGATAAAGGCCAGATACTGGCCCTGCTTCTGTGTGTAGAGTTGTTTCATAGCTCGGAAATGATTGTACTGTGAAACTCTCCGAGACGCTCCGTATCAGAACGAATTACGCCGTGTTGTCCCAGTCGGCCTGCCGCCGCCGGCCCGCGAGACGCTACGCAGAGGCTTGAGTAGTGGCCTGTGCATCTCCTCGGGGTCCAAGCCGAGTCGGGCGGCATTGGCTTCCATGATTGCGATGCGGGAGACCAAGTTCTTACTTCGCTGGCGCTCGTTCTCCAACTCTTGCGTGAGATCACGAATCCGATCCTTATAGAAGTGCTGCTCGATGGCCGCTCCAGTGCGCCCCGTATCCTCTCGCTGGCGTTGCTCCGCCGCATTGATTTCCCGGTTCAGACCATACTTGTAGAGCGTCGTAGGGCTGACGCGAAGTGCCGATGCGACGCTTCGCACGTCGAGAGGACATTCTTCCGGCGGGTGAGTTTCGGCGATCGCGAAATGATCGTGCAACCTGCGTTTGAGTTCCTCGTGAATGCTTAATCGGGGCATGATTCAATCCGAGAGCTTTTTGAATCGGCTCAGTTGGCCAGGTGACGCTGGGACCAAGGAGCCGTCCATAGGGCTCGTGGCGTCGTCCACCGCCAGGGCTTTCTTCACACCCGCAAGGGTCTCCTCGCAATGCCGGACCCAGGGTTCAGCGATCTCTTCATTTCCCCGAGCGGAATATGCCATTGCTGAGGAGAGCGCCCGTTCTGTCGTGTGCTGAATCTGAATTAGATGTTGGCGTTCGCTCTGATTGCCTTTTGTTCGCAGATAATCTGAGCATCCACGTACGCAGTTGAGATGGTAAGGGCAGGGAGCGACAGCGAAGTCATGGAGACACATTCCCAGGGCCGTCACGTGAACAGCCTGTACCTCCCCATCAAGATAACTATCTCGGCAGGTCGGCGCGAGTTCGAAGTACATATCGGCCTTGGGGCCGCTCAGGCTCCCGTCACGAATCCCTTCTTTGACCCACTGAAGTCTTTCGTCCACAGTCGCGTGACGGTAGGCATCGGTGTCGCGGGGGTTCTCGCGCCCCAGCCAGCGTGTCTGCAAGTCGATCGGGAGTCCGCCTTTGTCGGCGATGTAGTTCAGCCAGTGCCGGAACTGATGTGAGGTCATCTGGCAGAACGAGCCATCGGACTCGCGAATGTCAAAGCGTTCGAAAGCCGACTTAGCACCCGCTCTTCCCGATAGAAAGTCAGATATCTGTTGGATGAGGACGGGTTCTACCAAGAGGGGTTGGGCCGACCGACCTGGGTGAAAGAATCTCTTCGGGGCGATCAGGAGTGTTTCCGAAAGCATCTGGTGAGTCCCATCGCGGCGATCCACGGTCCACAGACGCTTCGCCCTTTGCGACAACAGGTAGGCCTCGACTTCGAAGGTACGATAGTAGAGTCCGCTTGCACAGAGATGGCGCGGCAGCTCGCGGGCGGGAATGCGGTGAACGCTTACCGCGTATTGCACGCTTAGAGCCTGCGCTACTTCCTCCAATGTCATTCGGCTTCCCCAATGAAACCCCGGGATTGTGACTCGATGAGGAGTCTTTTCCAAGATACGGGCACGTCGGCGCGCTCCGTCGGTGAGTGAGCGAATCTCAACGACCGCTCGTCGTGCCAAGTCGGCACCCGTCGCCGTCAACCAGCGAACGGCGAACATCCTCGCTCCGCCACGAGCTTTTTCTTTGTAATAGCGGAGTCCATAGCGTGGCTTGCCGCCCCGTACCTCTTCAACCTCGCAGTCAACGGGCAGGGTGAGTAGTTCACCGATGCGCAAGCCTGTGACCACCAGAACCGCCAGGGCAGCTGCGCGCAGGCGGTCGCGCGGTTCCATCGCGTATTCACGGTAAACGTCGGCCACGCCGTTCAGTGCGGCCTTGGACGGTAGTTTATCCCGCCGTGCCTCCTGCCCCGCAATCGTGTGCCGGTTAAAGTCCTCCACGCGTGGAGTTTGAGGTGTGTAGTAGAGGACCCGGCAGATCCTTCTGGCGGCCAGGAACCTGGTCAGCACCAACAGACTGACGATCTGTCTGTAGGTGGTTGACTGGTTCCACTTCTCACGCATGAGGATTTCGCATTGGCTGATATCCTCTTCCGTAAGATTCTCCCAACTGAAATTTTCCGGTTTGCGTTGGCGGCGTAGCAGGATGGCTTCCCACAGGATGCGTGCTCCACTCAGCCTGCCGGCCATGTTCCCGGCAGAACGTCGATCCAAAATGATCCAGCTCTTCACCACATCAGCGTAGAGCTGCGGCAGCACCTGATCGGTTGTGCCGTAGCGTGTGAAGTAGAGTCTTCGAGTCGCCTTGTTGGTGCTTCGGTCTTTTAAGCCGCTGATGTCCCAGGCTGGAGCGTCGAAGGTGGAAGCGTCAGGGTCGAGATCGGCGGTGAATTTCTCCCGGCCTGCTGCGACCAGCGTCCGGATGGGTTCGGCGGCCGCGTTGCCTCGTCAAAGGGCGAGTGCGTTCATGGTTCCTCACCTTTGTTTCCCGTGGGTGGGCTGAGCTGTTCCAATACTTGCTGAATCGCGAGGCGAACGTCCTCCAACTGCATCAGGATGCGTCTGTCGCTTGTACCCTGGTTCAGATGTAAGAAGTTTTGGATGGAATCGAGCATCTGCTTGTGAGGGCCGGTCCGAAGAGCAGGAAGGAAGGGCACAGGTAACAACTGACGGGTGGAAGCAGACGGCAGGGCCATCTTTCCGGACTTCCCGGCCACACAACCCAATACCTCCAGCGTTGAGATGAAAGATATCCAGATCAGGCGCAATCGCCGGGATGAGCTGATTGGGCAAGCCTTCAAAGGCCGCCGCTTCATTTGGATCAACGACTTTGCCTTGAAACCTGCGAACCAGCGGCGCCAATGTTGCGTCAGTGGCTTTGGCGACTGAGTCGGCAATTGACGACACCGTCTCGACATACACCATCACGTTTTGGGTGTCGGTATGATCAAGGACCTCGGCGATATGGAACGCGGAGGCGCCCTCTTCGGCCATGTGGGTGGCGATGGAGAAACGAAAACGTCTCGGATTGATTACCAGCGGGCGATGTGTTCGCGCAGAAATCAGCGTTTGTCGCCTTCGCAAAGCGCCTCATGGAGCGGTTGATCCCTCCTTCTGGATTTTCGGAGGAAAGCCAATGCAACAAGGGATCCTTGGGGACACCCTGTTGCATACACTCCAGCAAGCGGCCCAAGGCAGTACTGATGGGGCGACTCTTCGTCTCGCGTTGCGAGGTTCGCTTCTTTACCCGCGGTACCTCCAAC
>CAVSSA010000013.1:0-102124 GCA_963730515.1 uncultured Acidobacteriota bacterium
GATGCTACGAGCGATGCGGCCACAAACCCACCAGCCTGCCCCTCTATCGTTGCGGGCTTGCTCGTTGCAGCTTGGGCTTCACATTAGGAGCTGCCAGGAGTCAGTGCATGTGTATGTCGGATCTCAAATCGATTGGCGATTATCTCAGAGCGTTCGCTGCCGAGTTGGGCGAGCGCATTATTAAAACGCATCCTGCCTTGCACAAGCCCGAGGACCCGGTTTCGCCCCGGATGAACACCTTGCTCCGCAGGCCCTACCGCGTTCAGGAAATCGCGGCCATGAGTGTAGTCCGGCGCTGGGAGCGGGCGCGAGCTGCTGCCGTCATCGGCGAGTGCGGCACCGGCAAAACCCTGATCGCGCTCGCGGCCATTCATTGCCATTCCGAGGGCCGACCGTATACCGCCCTGGCGCTCGTTCCCGGTCATCTCACCGCGAAGATGGCTCGTGAAACCTTTCAGACGATTCCGGGAATTAGAGTTTTTTTCATCGACGCCTTGCGAGACCGAGTGCGCGACGGAGTGCCCACCGGAGTGAACGAGGTAAAGCTGCGCCGGGGTAAGATCATCCGTGAAGGACTTCACACCACGCTGACCGACCTTCGCCTGCGCAAGGATTACCGCAGTGCCCGGGAGCGTTGGCGGCGATCGATCTGCTCGGGCCCATCCTTATTTATAGTCGGAAGGGATAGAGCCAAGCTGGGATGGTTCTGGCGGCACGCCCATCAGGTGGCCCAGTGTGGCCGCTACCAAGGCAGCGTGACCAATCCCGATACAGGCTGCCCCGTGTATGTGGGCGACGAGCGGTTGCTCGCCTCGGATTTTGGCAAGGTGAGGCTTAGCGAGATTATTGGGGCTGCGACCGACGAAGAAAAGGACCCCACCGTGAAGGCACGCCGCCAGCTTTACAGTCCGCTCTGGCAGGCCGATGGGAAACGAGTGCGCCGCGTCGCGCCGATGGAATTCATCGGTCGTTATCTACCCGACTGGTTCGATTACGGCATCGGCGACGAAGTGCATCAACTGACGGCGGGCGACACGGCGCAAGGCAACGCACTCGGAACTCTCGCCGCTTGCACTGACCGCCTGGTGGTTCTCACCGGCACATTGCTCAGCGGCTATGCGGATGACCTCTATCATCTTTTATTTCGGCTGGAACCGGGGAAAATGGCAGGCCGTGGCTATGAGTGGGGCGAAGCCGGGGTGCGGTCCTTCGCCGAAACGTATGGACTGTTGGAGAAAATCACCACGATCCAGCCCGCCGACAATGCCTGCTCCAAGGCTCGCGTGACGACGCAAGTTAAGCGCCGGCCGGGAGCTTCCCCACTGCTGTTTGGGCGCTTTCTGATGGAGCTGGGAGCATTCATCTCCCTCGAAGACATCTCGTGCGACTTGCCGACCTACACCGAGCACGTGATTGGCATCGAGATGGATCCTCCCCTGCGTGCGGCCTACCGTCAGTTGGAGGAAGACGTCAGGAGTGCCCTCAAGGAACATCGCGGCAGTCACTCGGTGATGAGCGTGGGCCTCAGTGCGCTCTTAATGTACCCTGACAGACCCTACGAGGTCGGTGAGTTGTGGGGTTGGGAGTTCAATGAGGAGACTGGCCGGCGGGAAAAGTTTCTGATTGGTCGAGCCGAGGATCTGGATCGGGAGTGTCTCCAGGCCAAGGAGCGCCGCTTGCTCGAGATTGTCCAGTCTGAGCTCAGAGCAGGCCGTCGCTGCCACGTCTATGCGGTTTATACGCAAAAGAGGGACGTGACGCGCCGCCTGGAAAGCATTCTCGCGCGCGACGGCATCCGCGTGGCCGTGCTCACCGCCAGCGTGCCCCCGGAGAAACGGGAGGCGTGGATCGAGAAGAAGTTGCAGGAGGGAGTTCAGGTAACGCTCTCTCATCCCAAAATTATCGAGACCGGGCTCGACCTTCTGAGCCACCCTACCCTGATCTTTTACGAATCAGGCTATTCTCTTCACACGCTACGTCAGGCAAGCCGGCGGTCCTGGCGCATTGGGCAACGGCAGCCGGTTCGGGTCTACTACCTGCACTATGAGGACACGATGCAAACGGCCTGCCTGCGACTGATGGGGAAAAAGCTGCTCGTTTCCCTGGCGATGGAGGGAAAGTTCGCTGGAGAAGGACTTCAGACGCTCGGCGAAGGGGAAGACATGCTGACCGCCATGGCTCGAGAGCTGGTCACCGAAGGTGGAATCGGAGAGTCGGCCGCTGCGGTCTGGCGACAGATCCAAGCAGAGCAAAACAGGATGATTCCCACCGTGGCCCACGACCCTGACCCCATCGTGAACCCTCCCGCCGAACCGGTTGAGCCCTGGCCATCAGCCCCGCAACCCGCCGCTCCACCTGTTGCGGGCCTGCTAACCTTCGGGTCCCCACCGCCGGCGGGCAGGCTGGTCCGCCGCCAGAAACGGCCAAATCCGAACGCCGGACCGAACCAATTGGCGCTGTTCTAGCCGATAACATCCACATGCGCATACGGTTTTTTCTTCTGCCTATGTGCGGAGTGGGCGAAAACACGAGCTGTGTATCATACACATACGCGCCATCGCTAATATAACGACCCTACGGCTTCGGGGATTTGATAGGGCGTGAGTTCAATCCTGAAACCCAACGCCGTGATCCATTTCTAATTGCCGCTACCCACGACCTGGACCAGGACTTTATCTATGCCAAGGAGCGGCGGTTGGTAGGGGAAATCAAGGCCTCGCTTGAGCGCGGCAGGAAGGTGCAGGTTTATGCGGTCTACACGCAGAAGCGGGACGTGACACGTCGGCTGGAGAGTATCCTGGCGAAAGAAGGAATCCGAGTGGCCGTGCTCACGACCCAGGTGGCACCGGAAGAGCGTGAAGCCTGGTACGAACGCCAGTTGCGGGCTGGCATTCAGGTCGTGATCTGCCATCCCCGCTTGGTCCAGACAGGTCTTGATTTATTGGCCTTCCCAGACATCTTCTTCTATGAGACCGGTTATTCCATTTACACCCTGCGGCAGGCTAGCAGACGTTCGTGGAGAATTGGTCAGTGGTCGAACGTCAACGTAAAGTTCTTCCATTACACCAATACCATGCAGGAAACATGCTTGAGGCTGATGGGAAAGAAGCTACTGGTTTCCCTGGCAATGGAAGGCAAGTTCGCAACCGACGGTCTGCAAGCGATTGATGAAGGTGACGACATCCTGATGGCGATGGCCAGGGAATTGGTGACTGAGAAAGGCATCGGAGAGAGTGCTGACGCGGTGTGGAAGCGGCTCGTGGAGAAGCAGGCGGAAGTGTTCGGAGTTCGGGCCGTGGAAACATCACCATCGGAAATGGCGGCAGATCCTCTGGAGAGCGATAACTTAGAAGTCATTATTCCACGGCCAGCACCGATCCCGGTAATAGTAACGCAGCTTCTGATGTTCGGCGGGTCGCTTGAAACTGTGCCCAGGCACAAAACATCACATCGGCAATCGAGTGCTGTCACGTCGTCAGAACAACTTGGATTGTTCCAGAGCTAAGGACCAGCCGATATTCCGAAATCAGAAGAGGCATCGACGGTTTGGCCAGCAGTTACGGTTTTCACCAACCACACAATCCTGCCCAATATATCCCGTTTTGTGAGGGATTCTGCTCCTCTCGATCCCGTGACGTGGCGAGACTTCATGACGAGGGTATAAGTTCCCGACGGCACAGTCGAAAACTCGAAATTCCCACTCCCATCCGCCATCGTGTGGTTTATCACAGTGAGTTTGCGAATTCCGGTTGACGCACCTGGACCGGCTGAATGAATCATCGCCAAAGTTGTCTCACTGCCAAGAACGATTACATCGTCAGGAATGCCTCCTATATCGCCTTCGACGAGCCATATTTCGGCTCCGACATCTGGTTTATTTCCATAATTGTCGTTGAAATAGTAGGAGAGAGAGCCCTTCACCGTTCCTGACATTGGCATAGAAATCGGTGGGACCGGCTGCTGAGTCTGGGGAAACAAGAGAACGATGCTTTCTCCTTGATAGCTGACAGAGCCTTCCATCGCCCGTGCCAATTCATCCAGCGATATGTAATACTTTCCGCCGTTGAGAACGGGCTGGCCATCAAGTTGCTTTCCATTGACTATAACGTGCTTGAGAGTCGTCGTTTGGGAATATGCCCCGACGGCTGATAACAAAATAAACGAGACGAAGACTGTCTTCATAATGTAGTGCGTTTTCTGCATAGTTCCAGCTTATATAACTCAAAAGAGATTCTCGGTTTTAAACGACGAACCGCGCGTCCAGGACATTCTTGAAGAGGTAATCGCACCAAAGCTTGCGTGACGGGCTCTCAGGGATTAGGCCAACATCCTTCTCTTAGATTCCGATCGCATCGCCCGCTTGGCTAACCACACCCAAACACCGCTTCTTGTGATTATATCGTCGGTTGAAACAAACCCTGCAAACGCAGGTGTCGCTTTAAGACTTTCAGCGCTGATTAAACGTTTTGCCTTGTCGAGCCTCGTGATTACAATCCGGTAAATCCATTGGATCATGGCAGGAACTCCCTTCGCGACGACATGTTCTTCCACCCGTAAAGACTTGAGGGGACCACCGCAGTATTAGCCCGCCAAGCTTTTAGTCGTTGATTATAGGCTGTATTACTACAGAACACCCCATGCTTATTATTCGAACCCTAACACTGACTGCCCTTGAGAGGAAACACCAAGAGATTGCATTCCCTTCGGCTGAGGGGAATAACTGAGGCATTCCCAGTGAAGTCCGCGTCAACCTCAATAGTCTGGTCAGTTCGTGTTGGTCAGTGAAGGCATCCGCTTGGGCATCGCCATCTACATGCGGCAAGGTGAGTGCACTCGTTATGAAACGCTGTTCGGGGACGAAATGGTGGGAGCTTTGGATACTGTCAATAGCAAGGAGTACGTGCGCATGTTGCGCCGGGCCATTGACCTTGGCGGATTCCATCAAGTCATCTTCATCTGTCACACGCCACTCGTTTGGGAACTGGCAGGCACGATGCTATCAGTCGGTGATGGACGTGTGGTTGTAGGGAATTCAGAAGGAGAGATTGTCACTGACCATCGATCAGCCGCCTTCTTATTAACTCCCAATAAATGAATCACTTAGCACTTCAGCGTGTGCCAAATGTGTGCCGTTCGTAGCCGGAGGTATACTCATGGCCCGCAAGACTGGCCAGATCATCGGACGCGCCCCGCGCACCTGGGTGGTGCGGGTGTATGTGGGACGCGACGCCGAGACCAAGAAACGAAAGTACCTGAACAAAACAATCCACGGCGGGTTGCGCGATGCGCAAGCACACCTCAACCGGATGCTCGGTGAGCGCGACTTGGGACGAAACCTCGATTCTTCCAAGCAAACTCTTAATCAGTATCTCGACCGCTGGCTCGAAGTCTGCGCCAAACCCAGGCTGCGAGCCAGGAGCTTTCAAGATTACGAGGGCTTGCTCCGTCGATACGTTCGACCGCAACTGGGAATGAAACCCCTCGTTTCCGTCCAGGCATTCGATGTTCAGAGTCTGTATCGCGAGCTGTTGGATCGGGGGCTGTCGGCGCGATCGATCCGCTATACACATGCAGTATTGAGGTCAGCGCTCAAACAGGCGGTCCGCTGGAAGCTCTTGTTGGCAAACTCTGCGGAGTTGGTGGATCTGCCAAGGCACACTCGACGAAGCGTTGGAGTCCTGAGCGTAGAGCAGGCCAGAACTTTCATGGCTGCGATAGTGGGGCACCCTTGTGAGGCGCTTTTCGCACTGGCCATGACAACTGGAATGAAACTCAGCGAATAAACCTGAGGCCCACCTTCGCTGAACCCGCAATAAATTTCCCGCGAGCCCTCCACCTGCTTCGAGATGGGATCGTAGATTCGCGCTCGATCGTAACCCATATGTTCGGATTCGACGCTGCCAAAAGGACGATGGCGGCCATTATCGATGGTAGCGAGCCCATTGTTAAGGCGGTGATGCAGCCGAACGGCTAAATTGTGGTCGAGACCCTCGTTTTTCAGGTCGAGTCTGGTTTAGAATAACGACATGAACAGACGCAAGGCCATGTTCTTTCTCGGATATGGGATGTTGGGTTCCCTCAGCCGTGCCTCTGGAGAGCATCACGTCGTTTCCGTCGATCCCTTAATTGTTAATTCCGATTTGTCTTCGTTTGCTGGCCGGTATACGCCCTTGGAAGATTTCTACGTTCGAAACCATGGCGAAATCCCCGCGCCGGCGGAACCTAGCTCTCTGCTGATTGAGGGCGAAGTGGAAAAGCCGCAAAGACTGACTTGGGACGACCTGGCATCGATACCCAAAACCCGAGTCGCCGCGGTATTGGAGTGTGCGGGGAGCCCTGTTCTGCCGACGGGACTTGTCAGCAATGGAACCTGGGAAGGCTGGCCACTCGCGAGCGTCCTTTCGTTAGCGCGCCCTTCTCCCACCGGTGCGCACCTCCAATTGTTCGGCCGCGACGGCTATTCAAGGAGTGTTTCCATTGAGCGTGCCCGCAGCGAGGGTATATTGGCGACCCACCTTAACGGTCAGCCTTTGAGACGCAGGCATGGCGCTCCCTGGCGTGCTTTATTTCCCGGCTGGTATGGTGTGGACTCGATTAAGTGGCTGGAAAGAATCGCCTTGGCCACAGCGCCTCTTCCACCCCGGGACTCAACCTACCTGGAACTCACCAAGAGCGAGGCTGGCGAGGTCGAGCAGCAGCCCCTCCCTCGAGTGCAAGTCAAGTCGCTAATCACGTCTCCGGCTGAGCGCAGCGTCGTGCGTCGCGGGAGCATTCAGGTGAGAGGGTTGGCCTGGACGGGAGAAGGACATATTTCTGAAGTCGGGATAAGCGGAGATCGCGGAGCTCACTGGCGCCGCGCAATTCTGGACACGGGAGGCCGCTATGAATGGGTGATATGGCGAGCCTCATGGGAGTTAACCCGGCCGGGAGTCGCAGAGATTGTTTGCCGCGCTACCGACAATAAAGGTAACACTCAGCCGGAGCAGCGCGACCCGGGGCGATTGGATCAGTATGCCAACAACTGGTACCATCGAGTGCAAGTAGTGGTGCAGTGACGAACCTGGGAGCGAATGGGAGCTTGGCTGGTGAAAATGGTACGGAGAATCGCGGCTGCTGTTCTCTTGGCATCATTCCTCTCAAGTCTTCAGGCAGCACTGTGCCAACAATCCGCGGTCCCCACCCAGGAAGATGGAATTCAGGCTCTTAACGCCCGTGACTTCGTGCGGGCCGAGCAGATTTTTTCCACCCTTCACAAGAGTGCCCCTTCCGCTGAAAACACAGGCTATCTGGCTATGGCCGAGGCCGGCGCAGGAGATCTTGCCGGTGCGATTTCCCATTTTCAGGAATCCATTCGGATGGGGAATGATGGCGCGGCTGCCCACTACAATCTGGGAGTTGCCTATCTCAATTCTCACCGGGATGATGAGGGTATTCGAGAACTGCGTGCGGCAAACACCAAGGACCCAAGTTTCCCGCCGTGTCAGCGCGCGCTGGGCCTCGCGCTTCTGAACACGCAGCATCCCCGTGAGGCGCTTCCCTATTTGCAGCAGGCGCGCAGGCAATTGCCGCGCGACCCGGAGGTCTGGGTGGGCCTCGTGCATGCTCAATTCGAACTTCGCAACGACGAGGCGGCACTCCAAACCACAGATCAAGTGATGCAAGCAATCCCAGGCAATCCGCTCATGAATGAGGCGCTTGCCGACCTTTGTCTGAAGTACAACCAATTGGCGAAGGCGCGTTCCATACTCGAAGAATCGAACGATTTGGCTCCGAATGATCCGAATATTGCCCTATCTCTCGCACGAGTCAGCTTGCAGGCCGGGGAACCGATCGAAGCGCTGGCGGCGCTCAAAGATGTCCCGTCAGGGGCCGGCCTGCCGGGCGAACCGATGTACTTGCGAGGAGAAGCCAGAACCATGACCAATGAGTACGTCATCGCCGAGGTGGATTATACGGCGGCGATTCATGCGGACCCAAGAAACGCCGGATACCTAGCTGCCTATGCGCGATTGCAACAGTTGGAGGGCGATTTCGGGAAGGCCTTGGACACTCTGAATCAAGCTGGCGAACTGAAGACGCGGGGGCCCGAGATTCCATTCAGGATGGCCGTCAGTTACTACTACCAAGGCCTCTGGCCCCAAGCCGCGGAATCGTGTGAAGAGGCCATCCGGCAGCAGCCGGACGATGTTGTGGCTTACTTATTGCTGGGGGGGACCAAATTCCGGCTGAACGATCTTCCGGGAGCCGAAAAAGCATTTCTGCGCGCCGTCACGCTGAAGCCTGACGTCGCATATTTTCGCATCGCGCTGGCGGTGGCTGAATACCATGGCGGGAGTTTTGCGGAGAGCATTCGGCAGTTGGACCAGGCGCTCGTCCTCAACCCGCAGTCGGCCAAAGCCCACTATTACCGGGCGCGTGCATTTTCAAAGCAAGGTGAACAGCGAAAAGCGATTGAGGATCTCGAAACAGCGGTCGCCATTCAGCCGCACTATCGGCAGGCCTTCGCGGAGTTGGCCCGACTCTATACTAGGGATGGCCAGTCCGAGAAGGCCAGAGCCGCATTAGCCAGCGAGAGGGCGGAAAAGCAACAGGACGAAAACGAGAATAAACGCATGCAGCAGCAGCTTCAAGATTCCACCGATGATATAGGCGACGTTCTGAGGTTCTCAGAAATTCTGAAATCCAGGTAGGGTCACACGTCTAAAGTTAAAGACAAGACGACGGCACCGTGAAATTATCTTGTCGCTTCGGCAGGGTTGCGGGCGGAACCATCAGCGCCCGATCGTGAGGCAGAACCCAGGGCAGTCAAAACGACCTCACACGTGAGGGATTGCGGCTTGGAAGGCCGGGTCCAGCAGGACGCTGCACGCCTCCTCCCAATCGCTGAATCTTGGCCAGCCCTTTATCTCCAGGTTATGCAGTGCGGAAAACAACATGCCTTGTCCGGCGAATCGTCGAAAGTGCCGGCAATGATCGTCAATTAGGACGTGGACCGCAAAAATGCTCTTATCCCCGCAGAAGACAATTCGCTCGGGAGGAATGAACCCGACTTGCCGAAGTAACCAGGCGAACTTATAGGCGCAGGACTGCGGGTATTCGGTGGCCGCGCTGACTACGGTGACTGCGGCGGGGTCTATTCGCGTGGCGCCATGTTGCGATCCGAGGCACAGTTGCGCAGGGAGTTTGGAGTCAGCACGAATACGGTCCGCCGAGCCTTGCGTGAGTTGGTCAGGTTTATCCTTAAGCACACATTTCGCTTTTGACTCCGAAGGGATCCTTGGCAAAGAATTTCATTTCGATAAGCGGGGATCAATTGATGTCCGCGACCAAGGGGCCGGCCAGCGCCTGGGTAAAGTAAAGGACTCCTGGCTCGGCCGGCATCCAGGTGGAGGGGATATGGCGACTTATCTTGTGCCGCAGCGTCACCCACAATGACAGCCCCTGCCATTGCATTCCGCGCCCCAATTCACCATCCGCGCCGCCAATTGCGAAATCCGCCTGCGTAAAGAATGCCGGACCTATCGTGTTGGCGAAAGCCGGCACAAGTGTGGTCCTGCTCTTGAAGCTGGTAATGGCATTCTGTTCAATCGTCAATGGATGCAGCTTGGCGCCCAAGCGATGGGTCTGGTTGCGCCAGTCATCGTCGGTGGCGAACTCGCTCCCAAAGTGAGGTTCCCAAAAGGCAATATGGCATGCCCGCCCAATGCCATAAACCACCACCAGCTTCGCTCCTCCTTTGCGCAGGGCACCTATCCGATCCGGGTACTCAGGGAGTTGCTGACGGGTGGCAAAAAAGCGTTGGCCAGGGGGCACGGTGAGGCTCGCCAGGGGGCCATAGAATGCAGCCTCCATGGCGGTCTGGAAAGCCCCTGGACTGCCACTCGCGAGGGTATTACCTTCGCTGTCGCTCCATTCGTCCATATTGAAGCCGGAAACGTGGTCGCAGGGAATGTTCCAATCGCGGAGGAAATAGACCGTCCACCGGTACATGCCCATTGGGCCCACGGGTAAGATCAGAACTAGATTACGGCTGGTTTCACGACAGCGTCGAATTTCCATGGCCAACTCGTGGCCCAACATGACGTCAAAGTCTGCAACGGTACTGGCCATGCGGATGGAAAATCCATTGTGCCATTTTGGCTGCCGGTCAAAGACGGCGGCTGGATCGTCTGCCACACAAGCATCCCACTCCGCCAGATCCCATCCGGCGGGGAAAAATGATTCGAGCAACGAGCCTTTCAAGGTTGAAAGAAGGTTCATCGGAGTTGCCCTCTGACTAGAATGGTCTGCGTCCCTGGTGCTATTTCAAGGGAGGAATCGATCTCGGCAATTTGACCAAGTCGGATGACGATGCCGGTTGTGGTCTCTACGAAACTAGTCTTTTTTCCCGAGACGCTGTCATCTCTAGGAACTAAATTAAGGATCACATAGTGCCCCGCACTCGTTGTGAACGCGCAAGTGCCTTTGGCGGTTGCGACATTCGTCGCCACCACTGTTGCATTAGGGATTGACGCGCCCGAAGGACCTCTGATGATTTGCTCCAGCCGGCCCATATGTCCAAAGGGAGAGGGCGAACCACAATGGGTTAATGGATCAAGAACACCCGCTGCGAACCACCTTGCCAGACCCGAGCCGCAGCAAGGACGTCGTTTACCGCAGCCGTAACGCGCCAATTGAAGATATTATACTCACTATAATCAGTCGCCATTGTCAAGCTATTTCTCTCCGCGCGCATTCCTCGGGATCGGTGAGGCTGCATGCCCGATCTCGATTATTTCCGTAAGCACCTTGCGCCAAGAACGATGGGTGCAAAGGCGAAAGACCACAGGGTATACTCAATTTGGAATCGGATTCAAAGGCATTGCGTGAAGCCTCCCCCAGTAGGCGGGAGAATTAATTGACTACAACAGATATCCATATATTAAGTATAATGACGCTGCTCAAATTGCCGGAGGGTAATTTCGCAATGATTCCACTCTACCAACACGTCCACCAAGAACTGACCGAACGCATCAACGGCGGGATCTACGCGCACTGTAAGATGCTGCCTTCTGAGGCGCAGCTCCGGAAGGAATTTGGTGTCAGCCTGATTACGGTGCGTCGTGCCTTGCACGAGCTCGCCCTCGACGGTCTCATCGATTCTCGACAAGGCGTCGGCAATTTTATCCGCGAGCGGCCACGGGACGGGGTAATCATCGGGCTTTCGAATTTCACCTCTTCTGTGGCCTCGGGCCGCCTGCGCCTCGTTCGGACGCTGCTTGCCGACGAACTGGTCCCAGCGTCAGCCCTGTTGGCCGAGAGACTGAGTGTGCAGGCGGGCTCAAGACTTCGTCATCTGGTGCGGCTCGATTCCGAAGGCGGTGCACCACTGTCCGTGGATGAGGTCTTCATGCCGCCGGCATTCGCCCGGGTGATTGACGAGGAAATGGCTGCCTCACCTCTCTTCATGCACTTCTGGCAACAAAAGGCCCACACCAAACTGGTTCGCACGTTCTACGAGATCACAGTCAACACGCCAACCGAGGATGAACAGAAGGAGTTACAGATCGATTCCAAGGTGCCGGTGCTAGTGACCAGTGAGACCATCATGGACTCGAGAGACAAAACGATCATGAACGTCGTGACGCGCTACCGCGGCGACCGTTGCCGCTTGTCGGGGACTGTCCTCCTGGCCCAGAGAAAAACCAAACAAGGCATCGTAGGAGAGTAGAACTCAGTCGTGGCCCGCCGCCTTATTTTCCACCCATCATGACGTGAGGGCCCGGTTATGAGAGTGATCTGGTTTTTGTGTTCCACTTTCCGCCTGAGTTTTCGGCCCTCCGTCGATTGAAATCCGTTTGCGTGCGAATAAGCGAAGGGTGCGCCGCAACAAATAGCTTGACAATGGCGAGAGATTATAATAAGTATAACAAGCTGGAAGGCGGGAAGGATCGCCATCCATCTGACGCCTCCGGGGATCGCCGGCGCATCGAGCCAGGCTGACCTTAACTGCGGATTCTTAACGTGAGCATTCAAAATAGCAGTGATGAGTAATAGTTGCGGTAGGCAATGAAGATACTCTCTGGAGGTCCGAACCTTGGCGGCACACCCGCAGATCGTATGAACGGACAGCAGGCTCAGGACGCACCCCTCGGTTTCTGCCCACGGTGGTCGCCAACCCACACAAAGGAACAATATCATGGGAGTTCTAAAGACCAATCAACTTGCCATCGAAGGTGGGGCCCCTGTGCTGGAGCGACGGGACTACCACGACTGGCCGATCATCACGCCGGATGACCGCCGCCTGATCAATGCGGTTTTGGACAGTGGTATCCTGGCCGGCGCCACCGCCCCGCAGGTAATAGCCCTCGAGAAAGAGTGGGCGGAATACGTCGGAACAAAATACTGCCTGACGACCAGTAGCGGCACTGCGGCACTGCACATGTCGCTCGCCGCTGTGGGAATCGCGCCGGGGGACGAGGTCATTACGTCCGCGTTTACCTTCCTCGCATCGGCTTCCTGCGCGCTGCACCAGAATGCGATTCCAGTTTTCGTTGATATCGATCCTCGGACCTACTGCATCGATCCGGCGAAGCTCGAAGCCGCTATCACCGAACGGACGAAGGCGATCATCCCCGTGCACATTCAAGGTTGCCCTGCCGACATGGATTCCATCCTGGCGATTGCAAGGAAACACGGCTTGTTCGTGATCGAAGACGCCTGTCAGGCCCACGGCGCTCTATACAAAGGAAAGAAAGTCGGCTCCTTCGGTCACACCGGCACTTTCAGCCTCAACAATTTCAAGAACCTCTGCGGCGGAGAAGGCGGATTCCTCAACACCGATGACGAAGCACTCCTGAACAGAGGATTACTTATACGCTGCTTCGGCGACGAGATCGACGAGGTCAGCCGCCGGCGCGTCTACAACGCCTCAATCCTTGGTTACATGTATCGCAACCAGGAACTGCCTGCGGCGCTGGCGCGCTCGCAATTCATGCACCTCGATGAGAACAACGCCCGCCGCATCGCCAACGCCCAGTATCTCACACGAGAACTCGGCAAGATTCCAGGTGTAATTCCACCGTACTGTCCGCCCGACTGTAGGCACGTGTACTTCATGTATAACATCCGATTCGATCCCCAAGCTGCCGGGGTTGATTGCGATCCCCGCCGCTTTCGAATCGCCGTCGAAAAGGCACTGTTTAAGGAGGGTGTCCTGGTCGGTCAATGGCAGACTATGCCGGTCCCGGCCCAGGACTTATTCCAAGCGCAGCTCGGTTATGGTGGGTCGCACCATCCGTGGGCGATCAATGAGGCCAAAGGGGTCAAGTACGATTACTGCGCCGATAAATACCCCGTCGCGAAACAGTTGTGTGATACCTATACGATTGTGCATGGTATCCATCCGCCAAACGGCAAAGAACTGATGGACAAAATCCTCACGGCCTTCCATCGGGTGTTCGGGGAACTCGATACGGTAATCAGCCACGCTGATGACGCGATTTACCCGGGGGCTGACGGCAAGCTCTACGGCGCCGGATAGTACGAAAGGGAACAGTCTTACCACCAATAAGGGGCCAGCACATGAAAAGCAAGGGATTGTGGGGTAAGAAATTCGTCGAGATCCAGGAGCGCACGCTCGAAATCGGCGTACCAGACGATGACCACGTAATCGTAAAGGTCCGTGCCTGCGGCGTTTGCGGGACGGACATCAACTTTGTCCGCGACTGGGCTGATGAGCCGATGCCGCTCGGGCATGAAATCGCGGCCGAAGTGGTCGAGGTTGGAAAGAACGTAACGCGCCTCAAGCCCGGCGATCGCGTCATCGTGGAAGACTGCACCATGTGCGGAATTTGTAATGACTGCAAGAACGGCCAACCGCAATTCTGCCGCAACCTGTACAACATGGAAGGTCAGGCCGGCATGGCCGAGTATCTGTCGGTCCGGGTCAACTGCCTCGATAAATTCGAGGGCCTCGATTTTAAGTGGGCTTGCTTGACCGAGCCGCTTGCCGTTTCGCTGACTTCGGTCCTCAACGCCGAGATCCCGCTGGGCGGCAGTGTCGTCGTCCTGGGCTCTGGTCCACTCGGGCTGATGGCAGCACAATTGGCCAAGCTTCGTGGCGCGGGGTTCGTTGCGATTACCGGCCTGCAGGCTGACAATCTTCAGGCAAAAGCGCGTCTTGAGCTTGGGCGGAAACTCGGTTGCGATTTGGTCATCGAAGTAGGCAAGCAGAGCGTTGCCGACGAAATTAAGTCAAGATTCCCTGAAGGCGTGGACCGCGTTATCGTCAGTTCACCGCCGGCAAGCATGTACGACGCCTTAAAGGTGATTCGATTCGGCGGCATCATCACTTTCTTTGGCCTGCATTTCGGCGGTAAGAGCAAAATCGAAGTGGACGTGAATGATCTGATTTTCCGGAAGATCACGCTGCGGCCCACGTTTGCCGAGCCGGCCATCAACTTCCCCATTTCCTTTCGCCTGCTGCGCGACGGCTTGGTGGACGCGAGATCGATTGTCACCCACACTTTTGGCTTCGACCAGGCGAAGGAAGTGTTGAGCGGCATCATTGATGGCAGCCGGCCCGTCATTAAGGCCGTAATGCTGCCCAATGGGTAGTGAGTTGCAGTGGCGTTCTCGCTGCCATCGTCTGCAGAAATTCCGTGCCTTGGCGATAGCACCGATGCGCGATCTTGTCTTAGAGCTGGATTCAGGTTAAACGAAAAGTCAGAGTCATTCTGGCTCGTGGTCCGGCGGCAAGAAAGGTGAGTCACCAAGGAGCGAGGAAACCCTATCATGCCAATCTCAACTCATGAGCGCTTAGGCGGTATTTTCCCGGCATTGCCCACCCCCCTGACGGCAAGTGGCGAAGTGGATGTTCCAGGTCTCGAAAAGCTGGTCGACTATGTGGTCCGAGCGGGCGTGCATGGTCTGTGGGTTCTTGGGAGTACAAGTGAATTCCCTGCGCTCTCGACTGCGGACCGCAAGTTGGTCGTCGAGGTTACCTTGAATTGCGCCAAAGGTCGACTTCCAGCGATTGTCGGCGCCATCGACAACGACCCCAGGAAAATAATCGCAAACGCCGAAGCAGCCCAATCCGCCGGAGCGGCCGCGTGTTTTATGACCTTACCATTTTACTTTACGGTAGATCAACGCGAGGCGATACGACACGTTCGCGAAATTACTGAAGCAGTTCCCTTACCGATGGTTCTCTACGACAATCCCCCCTCGACAGGAATAAAACTCACCGCTGAAACCCTCATGGAAATGTCCGAATGCCCCAACCTCATAGCGCTTAAAGACAGCTCCTGCGATTTTATCAGGTTTCAGAATTCCCTCGTGGTGATGAGGAAAAAGCGATCGTTCAAAATCTTTCAGGGCATCGATCAGCTTGTAGGAGCAAGCCTGATGATGGGAGGCGATGGTGCGATTGCAGCCTTAGCAAGCGTTGCACCAACCCTGTTCGTCAAGATATACCAGGCTGCGAGGGCAAAGGAAGTGACAAATTTAATTAACTTACAGAACCGACTGCTTCAATTGTGCAAATTGTACGCCATAGGCGGCGAATGGACAGATGGGGCGTTTTTTATGGGAATGAAAGCCGCTCTACAAGTCCTGGGAATTTGTGGGCGGACTGTATCTCGGCCCTTTCGTGAGATGCCCGAAGAAAAGATGAATGAAGTTGAGAAACTGTTGCAAGAGTGCGAAATTTCTAACGCCCGGGCCTAGTGTAGGACCATGGAATCGGGGGACAAGACCCACCTTCACCGTGAAGTAATTCAAATACGCGCGTCACGCGCCTGCCTTTTGGCAGGTGGATCGGATGCGAAATCGTGATTACGTCACTCCGACCTACCATGCGACAAGCAAGAAACGAAACCGACGCACCATGCAACCATAGAACTAACCGCGGAGTTGTGCACGGCCTGAGGTGGTGGATCTGCAGCTTGCTATTCGCCTCGACCATGATCAACTACATGGACAGGCAAAGTCTGGCGGCGCTGGCACCTTTTCTCATGGTCAAGTTTCAGTGGCGCAATCAGGATTTCGCCTGGATCCTGATTTCTTTCCGGATCGCATACGCGGTTGGTCAAACGATTATGGGTTGTCTGATTGATCGAGTTGGAACACGCAGGGGCCTGACGATTACAGTTGCGTGGTATTCAATCGTGGCCGCCCTCACGTCGCTTGCCACCGGGTTACGGAGCCTTTGCGCCTTTCGGTTCTTGCTTGGTTTCGGCGAATCTGCCAATTGGCCCGCCGCAGGCAAAGCGGTTGCCGAGTGGTTCCCAGCTCGGGAGCGCGGCTGGGCGGTCGCCATGTTTGATAGCGGATCTTCTGTTGGAGGTGCACTTGTACCGTTCATTGTCGTGTGGTTATACGCCAAGTTCGGGAGTTGGAGATTGGTGTTTTTGGTCACGGGGACGTTAGGTTTCGTGTGGTTGGCTCTATGGAGATTACTCTACTATCGGCCGGAGATTCATCCCCGAATTTCCAAGGAAGAAAGGGACATGATCTTGCGGGATAAGGAGGAAAGCGGACGACTGGAGGAGGAGTTCTCACGTTCTCCGAGCATACGTGAACTTCTAAGACTCCCGAAGACATGGGGCATTGTTTTAGGCCGGTTCTTCATCGATCCGGTATTCTTCTTCATAATGGAGTGGTTTGCTATCGTATTGGTAGCAAAGGGTTTTTCGGTTGAAACGAGTGTGCTTTCCTTTTGGGTACCGTTTGTTGCTTGTGATCTCGGTAACTTTGCTGGAGCGGGGATGTCAAGCTGGTTGATCCGGCGTGGATGGCCAGCGGTTCGCTCGCGCAATACGGTGCTCACGTTGTCGGGGCTGGCTATGCTGGTTCTCATTCCTGCCATCTACGTCTCTCATTTGTTCCTGCTGACGATGCTTTTCGGGATTTCGGCCTTCTCTTACGCAGCATGGCAAACCATGAATCTTGTTTTGCACACAGACTTGTACCCGAGCAGCGCGGTCGCCACGGTCAGCGGAATCAGCGGGACTGCCAGTGGTATAGGAACAGCCATCGCCACCTATCTGATCGGCTATGTGTCGGATCGTTACTCCTTTAGCCCGGTTTTGATAGCAGCCGGCACTCTTCCTTTAATCGCCACCGCCCTTACCTTGTGGCTGGTGCGAAACGGAAAAGGGAATCCCGGTGGGTTGTCGCGGGAAAATGGCCTGTAGGTACACCGCCCGGCAAGTAGGTGAACCTCTTCATGTGGACAATCAATAGGGGACCCAAAGCATCACCAAGCTACCAACTTGCGAGTAGAAGGGGTTTCCCCAACGTCAATTATGCTTATTGAGAAAGGAGCCATCCCATGAGTATTACCATGCGCGTGATCCAGCGATTTGATTTCAAGCATGATGAAGATTTCATGGCACTCGAGAGGAAATTTGCGGAGCTGGAAGCAGCCCGACTTGATTTCCCAAAAGGAAGGCGAATGCAACCCATCGCCGGCACAGAGTGGAAGAACACACTGATTTGGGAATGTGAGTTTCCTGATCTGGATTCTGCCCAGAAGGCGCTGGACTTCTTCGCGGGCGATGCGGAGCACGACGTGCTATTTAGGCAACAACGCCCATTCTTTGAAGGGGTGAAAATAGAATTCTTCCGCAATCTTGTATTCTGACAACAGGCATTAATAAAACCCGTCCAGTCTGTCAGTGTGCGGTAAACGAATTCAATGGACAGGGGTGGTGCGTCAACCATGCTATTCCCATCAAAAACCAAGCCATGACCAACGTAATGCGTGAATTCAACTCAAAAGGAAAGCGAGGATTTCACGATGAAACCTAACTGGAGTGGTGTGTTTTTCTTTCCCCCAACTCAGATGAGGAAGGACGAGACAATCGACTATGAGGCGACCCAGATGCTCGTCCAGGAACTGCTGGATGCGGGAGCGCATGGCATTATCATGCTCGGCGTGTATGGTGAAATAATCGCCATGAAAGGTGACGAGAAGCGCAAGGTAATGGCCGCCGCCAAGGAAGTCGTCCAAGACCGTGTTCCGCTCCTGTCCGGCGCGATCGAGACCAACATGGACGATCTCATCTCCTATGCCCGCGATCTCGAGAAGATGGGGGTTGGAGGCTTGATGGTGACGACGTTGCTTGGCTACCCACCTCGGGCTCACGAGGGCAAGGCGTTCATTCGCCGTCTGTCTGACTCCAGCGGGCTGCCCCTCATGATCTATAACGAGCCGCATGCGTACGGGTTGGACTTCACGCCTGCTCTTCTCATACAAAGTTGCATTCATAAAGATACTAATATAAACTCCTTCCGATTATTTTTACGCGGAGGGAGAAATGCGACCACCTCGACCTTTTCCAGAAGGAACGCTCGAGCGGTTACAACAGGGGTTGAAGGAAGCGCGCAACAAGGCCGAATTTCAGCGGGTGCAGTGTTTGTGGCTGCGAGCGGCGTTGGGGTTAAACGCCAATCAAGTTGCCCAAGCCCTGGGATGGCGACCGACCTCGGTGCGGCGTCTGCAGGCCCAATACTGGCGGCAAGGCGAAGCGCTCTGGCAGCGCCGGGGGCGCGGAGGGCGACGCCACCAGAACCTGCCTGTGGCGGAAGAGGCCCAACTGTTGGCAGGATTTCTGCAGCGCGCCGAACGCGGTGGGTTGTTGGAGGTGAGCCGGGTGCAACAGGCCTATGAACAGGCGGTGGGCCATGCCGTGCCGAAATCGACGGTTTACCGCATGCTGGCCCGGCACGGCTGGCGCAAGTTAGCTCCGCGGCCTCGCCATCCCCAGGCCGACCTCGCCCGCCAACAGACTTTTAAAAAAACTCCCCGCGACCGTTGAGGAGCATCGCCTCGCCGGGCGATCCCTGCGCTTGATGTTCCAGGATGAGGCGCGGTTTGGACGCATCAATGATCCCCGGCGCTGCTGGGCGCCGCGCGGCGTGCGTCCCCAGGTCTGCGCCCGCATCGTGCGCGAGTACACCTATGTTTTCGCCGCCGTCAGCCCGCATGACGGTACGCTCGATACCTTGGTCCTACCCGAGGTGAATGCCCTGACGATGTCCTTGTTCCTGGCCGAAGTCGCCCGGCGTCACCCCCAGGAATTCATCCTGATGGTGCTGGACGGTGCGGGGTGGCACCGCGCCAAGGATTTGCAGATCCCGGAGAATATGCGGTTGCTCCCCTTGCCGCCCTACAGTCCGCAGCTCAACCCGGTGGAGCATGTCTGGGAGGATATCCGGGAAAAGTGGTTCCCCAACCTTGTCTTCGACAGCCTGCGGGCGGTGGAGGATCGTTTGGTTGAAGCGCTGGCGAGTCTTGAAAATGACCCGCAACGAGTGGCCCGAGTCGCCGGATTCGATTGGATCATTAGTATTCCGATGAAGGCTAATTAGTATCAATGACCTGAAGGACGTCAAGAATCTGGTGGCGATCAAAGAGTCGAGTGACGATACGCGGCGCATCACGGAAATTTCGCGGCTATGCGGCGATCGTTACCTGACGTTCTGTGGTCAGGACGATATCGCCTTCGAATTGCTGCTCCTTGGTGCGGACGGCTGGCTCTGTGCAACCGGCTGCGCATTTCCACGCGAGACCCTATGGCTTCATGAACTTCTGAAGGTCGGGCGCGTGAAGGAGGCACTTCCCATCTTTCGCTGGATGTATCCGGTGCTAAATCTGGATCGCCGGAGTACTTTTGTCCAGTGCGGCAAGCTCGCCGGGCAGATGTTCGGGTGTGGAACCGAGACGGTTCGCATGCCACTGCTTCCGCTTCAGGCCGAAGAGCGTAAGGAAGTCGTCTCAATCGTCGAGCGCGCCCTTGCCACGAGACCCAACCTTCCCGCCCTTGCAACCCAGCAGAAACCTGCCTAGCAGAATGCAAGATGGCAGTCGGGGTCGCTAGTGTCCCCGACTGCAGCGCCCGTGGAGTTCACAGGCTAGTCGGGCTCGCCTCGGGCGGGAGGATGAAGCAGTGGGCGTCGGCGCATCAACATGGCGAAAGAGTTCCCTTCCCCAGCCGGCAGCATCCAGAGCGCGATGGCAAGGAGAAACGAGGCAACCTGAGTATCGGCAGGCAGTTCGCCAACTTCATCCACAAAAATCGTGCTTGATTCCGCCAACTGCAGCCTTGAGAAGGCAGCAGACACCGATTACCAACAGGAAAGACACTCGAAGCACTTTGCGACTGTTCACAAATGCCCCGACTTATCTTTGATCACGAGAATCAAAGCGTCACACGTTGAAGGTTCCGGATTAGCCTATCTGCAGCCGGATTTCGCGCAAGCGCGATTGGCCGGCTAATCGCGTAGGCACGTTGCAGACCGCTCCTCGTTTAGTACTCGGTAGGCCAATTCTCATCGTTGTCAGAACGCAAATTTGAGCGATGCCTGGCAAATACGACCCGGATTGGCGGTGGTTACAAAACCAAAGGTTGATTGGTCAATGTTCCCCGACGGATTCATAAATTGAGCATGATTGAAAGCATTGAAAGTCTCCATCCGGATTAGGAGTTTTTTCGACTCCGCCAGTCGCAGGTCTTTCGTCAACGCAATGTCCCAGTTGTTGATGCCCGGTCCATGGAAGAAGAAATGGCTGGAAGTCCCTAGAGACCCGAGTGCCTCCTTTGAAAATAGCGCATTATTGAAGTACGGATTCGCGCCTATAGCTGGATTGGCCTTTCGTGGGTTGGTGAACTTCAGGCTTCCGGGGGTGAAATTCGGTGCATCGAGATCTTGGCCGTCGCCGATCAGCGAGTGGTCGTCAGTCTCGATAATCTGCACGGGCAAGCCAGTCGAGAACCGGGTAATCCCCGTGACCATCCACCCGCTCGTCAGACGGTTGGCATGCCAAAGTTTGTCAAACGGGAGCCGATAATCGTAACTCGTTACAAAGTTTTGCGTAATATCGAAGGCTGCCAACCCCTTGCTCAGGCGATGATCAAACGGGTCAATCGTGTCATTGAGGCCACAGCAACCCGGGCCGGAGGAATTAGCGAGCACCTTGGAGTAAGTATAGCCGGCCAGGAATCCCAAGGGGCCGACATTGTGGCGCAAGACAACCTCCAGAGCGTTGTAATTGGAGTTGCCCATGGTGGCGAAATACTCATCGGGGCCAAAATCCGCACCGTACGGCTGGCGAGGAACAACGGTTCCTCCCCCGATGGGATAAAAGGTTCCGGTTTCGGAACCGGGTCCGCAAGTTTCGGTTCCAGGCAGGACGTCGCTGGGTTGGTTTAGGCCCAGGCATTCCGCCGGGTTGCTCGGGTTCATCTCCAGACCGGAAAGGAGTCGATGGCTCTGTGTTCCCACATAACTGAGCGTGAGCAAAGTGCCCGTCCCAAATTGCCGCTCGAGGGAGAAATTGTATTCTTCTGTGTAGGGAACGCGGTTGGTATGCAAGAAATTCGTGAGGCCCGAAATGGGCTCGACTAGGGACCATTCATAAGTGCTATCGGGGTGGCTTGGACCGGTGTTAATAGGAGGCACGCCCCCGGGGAATGGCTGGGGATGAATATTGCCGGTAGCTCGGTCCACGAATGGTGTGGCAAACAAGGGTGGGGTAGGGCTAGCCCAGTCAACGCCAAAGGGGGCGCCACCAAGCATGTTCGGAACTCCGCGTCCCACGAACGAGGAATAGAACACACCGAACCCGGCCCGAATGCTGGTCTTGTCCGGACCGCCCAGCAGCTTATCCCAAAAACCTCCCCCCGGACTGGGTGCATAAGCGATACCGATGCGTGGGCCGAAATTGTTGTAACGAACTGGCGCGAGGGTACGTGGAATTCCGGGATCGAGAGGTACAAGCCATCCAGTGGGGGCGGTGGGGAAGACTTTCGATTGTTCGCCCGGAATGGCAGTCTCAAGGTTTTGGTTATGCTCCTCATACCACGGTGAGGCGACGTCCCATCGCAAGCCGTAATTGGCCGTCAACTTTCTTGACGCCCGCCAACTATCCTGGGCATACAGGGCATAGTAAAAACTACGGTCATAAGCCGGTACCTGCTGGACCTGGGTATAGTAATTAGGAGCACCGAGCAGGAAATCCGAGAAGTCATCCCCGGTTTCCACTCCATTAAATCCAAAATCACCTTCCCATGCAAAATAACAGATCGCATTGAACTGGTCCTTATGGAGTTCCCCGCCAAACTTCAGAGTGTGGCTGCCCACGACATCCGAAAAGTTCTCTTCAACTTGATAAGTATTATTGAAGTAAATCCTGTAAGTGCTGGGGATGCCGATGGTGAAAGAATTGAATGCGATCGGCGGAACGCCCTCGATGGGTTCGGTGTTGACAATGCCGTTGGGGCCTTCCACAAAGCCCAGGGAACTCAGTTTGGGACCAAGCCCGCCCTGGGGGGTGGCGATGTTGAAGGCATTCCGCATAAAACTGAGGCGTAATTCGTTCACCTTGTTGGCGCCAAACGTCTTAATGTCCGACAAATTAAAAATCTGAGCGGTGCCAGAATTCAAGGCATTAAACCCGGGTACATTCGAAGAAGCACCATTCATAGTTGATGGATAGGGGCTATTTAACAAATAATTATCCACAAAATAATACCCGGTAATCATACCCAGTCGCGTCGCGGCGTCAAGCCGGAAACTCCCTTTGTCGTCACGGAGTATTTGGTCGTACGCGGAGGTTGTAAACAGATTGGGACCGTCGTTAGGAGGGGGGATGTATTTCAGCAGGCCGTTCGTCGGTGATGAAAAAGCCGACAGTGGTATTTGAGCATTCGGCAGTACGCACTGCGCATTGCTTGTACACCCGCTGGTGTAATAAGGCTCCCCATTACTGACCGGGTGGCCAAGTTGCTGCGTCAACATATTAGCCCAGAAAGCCCCGGTGACATTTCCAGTGAGACTGGAGGCGATGTCGGACAAGTTCCCTTCCCGGTCGGCGGCGGACGGAACAGGAATGAGACCGCTATCCACTCCGACCACCTGCCGAGTTCCCTGGTAATCCGCAAAGAAAAAAACCTTGTCGCGCACCAGCGGTCCGCCGACGTCGCCACCGAACTGGTTTTGGTGCAGGGTCCCCCGCGATGGGTAGGCGAAAAAATTGCGGCTGTCCATATCGGAATTGCGGAGAAATTCGAAGATACCCCCGTGGAAGGCATTGGTTCCGGATTTGGTTATGACGTTGACCAAGCCTCCCGAGTAATTCCCGTACTCAGCGTTGACGTTGTTGGTCAGGATACGGAACTCGGCGATCGAATCGAGATTAGGAACAATCGCGGTCCCGTTGTTCATATGCTCTTCGACATTGCTGCCATTTACCATAAACCCGTTGGCAGATTCCTGCTGTCCGCTCACCGAAAGGTTTCCCGGGTCGAGATCTCCGGAAGCGCTGAAAGATTTGTACTCACCGGACATGACCGGCGCCACGCCCGGCTGAAGTGCAAGCAAGTCCGTATAGCTACGGCCGTTCAACGGCACCTCAGCCATCTTGGTGCTTCCGATCACCTCGCCCATCTGAGTGTTCGTCGTGTCCACATGTGCTGTCGTGGCGGACACAGTTACCGCTTGCGTCGTGCTTCCCAGTCTCAGAATGACATCGATTCGCAACGCCGTATTATCGTTGAGCACCAGGCCTACTTGCTGGTATCGCTGGAATCCCTTCGCTTCAACATCAAGTTCGTAGGGGCCCACTGGAAGCTCAGGCAGCGAATAAAATCCCTGGCTATTGGTTTCGGTCGGCTGTCTAACGCCAGTCGCAGAGTTGACAGCAACCACAGCAGCTCCTGGAATGAGAGAGCCTGTTGGGTCGGTGACGGTTCCCGAAATACTTCCGGTGACGCTGGCGTGGGCGACGGATACTCCGAGCCCCAAGACCAGGACCAACTCACACAGGAAGTGGAAACCAAATGAAATCGAGGGGCCCTCTTTCATCGTGGTCCTCCTAGTTTAGAGTTCCAACCTTAAGACTGATTATACTTATTATAATAAGTATCCATTGTCAAGCTATATTTCCTGCCGTTTTTTCCTGCTCAAGTGCCGAGAGAAATTCGGGGAAGTTTGTTATCGGCTCTTACATGGATATTCCAGAGTCTGTTGTAGTACTCAGCTGACCGTGAATGCCGCCAACAATGACCCAAAAACCACAAACACTCCGAGTTTCCGCCAACATTATCAGCCTTTCGACGCAGTTTGGCCGCCCACAAACTGGTGATTGTGGAGCGAGGGATTCGGCTTCTCGGATCATTGCAGAATCAGGAGGTTGCGGCTAATAAGCGATGCTTTTGGTCCAGCCCTGAACGCGCCGTGATGCGGTTTCCTTGGCGCCGAGCCGGAATCTCTACGAATTGGATTCGGTGGTCATCTCACAGAAGAGGCAATGGCTTCGTCGATCTCGTGGAGCGCGACATCCCGTGGAAAGTGGAGGCGCCTCCCCAACTATCGCTCAGTCCGTGACTGATCGGCCCGGCGGCGCGGCGCGCCTTCGTTCCCGCCCGTGTAAAATGCACGCTGACTGGAGTACTACACGCGGACCGCGGACACGCCCGTCCCTGGTCTTGAGCAGGCACACATCTCGCACACAAATCTTCACTGCCAGCGTTGCACGGCGAACAAAACACGCGGTCGGCTGCATCGTTTCGGTAATGGGCGACTCAGTGGCGACCGCCTCAATCCTGCACTCGAGCGAAGTTCAACGAAAAAGGTGGGAACGAAGGGACCGTTGGCTGTCTCCCAGAGAGTGGAAAAGGTAGACTGAATGGCCCTCAGTGGCATAATCACCTGAAAGCCGGCAATACCTTGAGTTGCGAGGGTCGCTATGTCGCCAATGTATGTGAGGGCAAGCTGTTCCGTTATCCAGCATGGACGGCCTTGGCACTGCCGGATTGATCAGATCTGGCTGCCCGGACTCCGCTGCATTTGATCCTAAGGAGCATCGACAACCACATGGCCAATTGGAAGGTGATTGAAATCGTCAGCGGTAACATCGAAGCTGTTTCAGGACCCGCTGCTGAAACCCGACCAGGAATTCATGAACGGATTGTTTGGGAGGGACCGGCCGCTGATAAGGCGGAAGCCCTCAAGAATGCAGAGAGAGCAGATCCCCGCGTAGACCTAGAGTGGATGCGCATTCGGCACGAGAGGGATCTCAACACGAAGTAGAATCTCTCAAGGGCCTTCAGTCGCTCGCTCTATATGAAACACCGTCGTTCCCAGGCAGCCCGATTCGTCCCCCAGCCGATGCTCACGCTAGTTACGCCTTCGCCCCGGGGTCGGACGGAAGAATTAGTTAGATTCCGGGAAATTCAAGGTCAGCTGCCTCACGAACTGGTCCACCGGCAAGTCCTTTTTCTTGCCGTTGGTGGACAACCTACAGAACTTGACGTTATCAGGCGTGTAGCCTTTCTCGTTGTCGATGCGATCCAAGCTAACCGTCGCCCCCGACCTGCCTTGGCCAAACTCGAAGGCCATCTGCTCGCCGGTATAACCGTCTTTGCCTGCCTGTTCCTCCCAGAGTTGTTTGAAGCATTTAAAAGTCAGCGAGAACTGAACGCCCTTCCGTCGTGCTCGGCACTTTTTCTGGATGAATCGGAAGCGCAAGGCTCCCTCGATGGTGCTCACCCATCGACGGTGACGGCAGTTTCTGCACATCGTCCCATCCCGTTGATGCAAGGGTTTGACTTTCCCGCAGGACGCACAGCGGAAATGCTTCGGTCCAACTTTCTCGTACCTGGGGACCCCGCTCCGCTTGCAGTTTGACCTTACGCATTTGTTTTTCCTTCGATTACAAACGATTTTCCGTGACGGCGCCGAGCGTTTTGCCAGCCTGGAACAACTGTGGCTTTGAGAGTGAGGTGGGGCGCCTCCATTCCCTTTCAACTTGCTGTTTCTATGGGCTTTAGTCAGATTGACTGCCGGTACATTCATGCTCCTTTCTCCTCCGCCGGCGGGTTTTATTCTTTCTTGATACCCTGCCAGTCGAAATCACTTGTTTACATCAAACATAGAGCTATTATATCATCTCTGCCGGGAGGAACGGCAGATGCGTAGACCCGCTATAAATCTCCGTTGGATGTCCGAGAAAAAGCTTAAGGCATGGGTCCGCGGTGCCCGTAGCCGTGAGGAATACCAGAAACGCCTGGCTATCTGGATGACCCATGTTGGTCCTTTTCCAGCCCACCAAGTGGCCCGTTTACTGGTCGTTTCCAAGCAAGCGGTCTGGCTGTGGGTGAGCCAGTACAACCGCATGGGACCTGAAGGATTACAGCGTCGAGGGCGGGGAGGTCGCCATCACGCAATTCTCACCGTGACCCAGGAAACAGCTTTGCTGGAAAGCCTCCAGAAGCGTGCTCAGCAAGGCGATCCCCCCAGGGCCGTGCAGGTGAGCGAGGAAATCTCAAGAGCTACCGGCAGAGACGTGTCCCTAAGTTATGTCTATCGGCTGTTCGACCGAATCGGGTGGAGGAAATTCATGGGGCCGTCATAAAGCTCTACGTTTGATATCGAATATGAATCTACGATGGGCCGTAATCGCGCCAGGATGCCCCAGGATCAACGCGGGCTTTCCGGACGATGTCAGGTGGCCATCAAATTCGAGACCGTCCAAAACGCCTTCTACGCGGGGAATTCGACCATTATTTACGTCTCTCTATAGGGTTTTACCCAGAGGCGGAGGGTCCGATGACAGATAACAAATTGAAAATAGGGAACTTAGCTTGTTGCCAATTCCCCTTTCAGCCTACCGAGCAATGGGTTTCCAGGCAATCGATTGAAAATAATAAAGTTTAATGCCATTTATTTGCAATAGCTTGACGAGAACAGGGCGAGGATGTGCCATTGAGACAAGCTTCCGAGCTTGCCAGCGCCCCCAAACGGCTCCCGCCATCGCGGTATTCTGCTGAAGTAGACGCGTGGGCGCATCGTCACCGTGGATACCTGCGCCCCGGGTAGCGCACTACATTACTACTGGCACTTCTGCACCAGTTTCAGTCCGCCCGGTGCTCCGGCTTAGGCTTTATAACGTAAGTATAGATTTCTCTGGCCAAAACTCCCGATTATGCGCCATGAAAGAGCTTAAGGACATGAGTCATGCACTCAGTGTCATTCGGGAAGGCCTCCAGGGCTTCGGTTCGCGTGGGGGTTTCGGATTTTGTCCCTCCATAGGAGGTTCTTAGGGGGTCTAATTATGCCACCCTTCGCGGAACCTCTATTCATGCGCTTGCGCTGCTTGCCGGGCGCTTTGTTCCCGCTCTGAGGCTTCCTCGCAATGCCCGTCGGGGTATTGGCGGAAAACCTTGCCGCTCAGGTGTGAGATGATGAGGCGGTATGCCGGCTTGGTACTGGGACTTTCTGTCCGAGGCACACACGAGCGTTCGTTTGGTATCATGGGAGATTCTGTAGATAAGTTTTCTGTCGTGTGTATTGATGAAGAACTTTGCAAGCAGGGGTTTATGTTGCTATCTGTATCATTGTTATGCAGTTCTTCCATTTCGCGTACATTTTCCCAGGAGAGTTCGGTAGAACTCTCCTTGCCGAACTCTTCGCTTGGAAGTTCGTAATCTTCTTCTTCCTGCTGGCGGGTTGGTTTAGAAGCTTTATTTTCAATTACATTCTGTTGCTTCTTGTTTTGTTTCTTGTCCTGTTTCTTGGCTTTATCTAATGCACTTTGTTTGGGGGTACTCACTTCCTCCCCCTCCCCCGGAACTGAGTTCCCCCCTCCCCGGAACTCACTTCCGCCTCCTCGCAGGGTGGTCTTGCCCCTTTTGCCTGCCTGCATCAGGATACGGTCCGGCTTGACCATGTAGAAATTGGTACCCTGGGCTTGACCGTCCCGGCGATAATGAACCTCGATTAGCCCCTTCTTTTGGAGACTGCGCAGGCATTGACGCACCCAGCGCTCCGTCTGGCTTGACATGGCGGCAATCCGCGCGACAGAGGGGATTGGGTTTGGGTAGTGCCAGCAAAGCGCCTGGAGGACGAGCTTCTCCGAGGCCGAGAGTTTCAGGAGCAACACGGCCGAGACAAGGTCGCGCGAATGAGGTTTCTTGCCAGTGACGGCCACAGCAAATCCTCTTCTACCGGATTATCCTGCGCGCCGGGAGTATCCCACATTTCCCGGATTGAACCAAATCCCCGGGTCGGCACGACCTTGGCAAATCGAATCCTCTCGGCCCGGAGCCTGGACATGTAGCCATCGAGGACTTTGGGCGCCCCCGCGACAGCTTCGAACCCATTTATTCAGTGCTGCGTGCGAAATGAAGCTACTCTCTCCTCTGCATTATCCCCAGTGACCACTCCGAACCAGCCAATGATGATGACCTGCAATTTGGCCAACGGACACAGCCTCTGGGGCATCGACTGGGGCGCTTGGCGTGCCGACATGGCCAATGTTCGAAAGCCTTTCGGCTGGGTATGGATTCGGGTCACAAGAACGTCTGTCGGGGCCTTCGGCTGAGTTGAAGGTGTATAATCAGCCCCTTAATCGTCGGCTAGGCTGACCTGCGAACGACGGGCGCATCCTGGCGAGCTTGCCGTCATGTCTGCCAAACGGGAACCACGTGAAAGGTGGCAAATGCCCAAGCAAAAGCCAGATTCCAAACTCAAGGAACAGGACTATACGCAATGGGTTGAAACTCAATCCACAGAGGCATTGGAGAAGGAATTAAGCACTCTCGAACTCGGGCGCATTGTCCTCCAGAACACGGCTCCAGAGATGGAAGCCTCAATGGAACAGACGGGAGAAGACTGGGCAGAAGAGTGGGCAAAAAACTACAACGCAGAGATGGCAGCGGCGACGACACTAGAGGAGAAGAAAAAGATACAAGAAAGGTACGAGGGACCCCGTTATGACGAAATAACTGAGAGCCGTCTTGCCCAGGAAGCGGCTGAACTACTAGCGAAACCTGCATCGCTGGAAGCAGGGATTGACCCGGCAGAATCGGAAATTCCTCCTTGGCTCGCTGAGCGAGTGCAGGTTAACCTCCGCATTCGAATCGTGGAGCGGGAGCTAAACATCCGCAGAAATCGAGAATTGTCGAAACGTGAGGTGGCCTCAGCGCTGGCGCGAGCGCAAAAACTCCGTACGCCCCCCGCCGGGCAGCTCATGCCAAGCTATCGCTCGAAGCTGAAGCAAGCCATTTGGATGCAACTAGCTGAGAATTCCCAAGCAAGCAATAGTCAAATCGTCCGTGGGCTAGACGACGAGGATGAGCCAGTGAAGCTGCCCGCGACATGGAGGAGCGGTGGCAATGTGTTCTCCTTTTGGACTGCGTTTACGGGCATCCATAAGGATAAGGTCGAGAAGGAAATTAGCAAGGTGCGCTCAGACCTGCGCAAGCGAAGATTGCTGCCCCCTCGATAAATCCCCCATTCCCCACTCTCCAATTACTCTCCACGGGATGTAGTTTCAGTACGTCCCTGCCGCAACCAGGGCCACTCCGCACCACCGCGTTGAGAAACACTCACCAATTCTCGCCCGCCAGCACTAGCTAGAGCTTCGGATTTGCCATAATGAAATTAGAGAGCCGCAGTAACAAGCGGCCCTCAATCCGACTCTGCCGGAACCCGGGGGGACCGGGCCACCATAGAGCCGGGATTAAAGAGTTGTATGACCAATAGTGAATGTCCGGGTGACCGTAGCCGATGGAGGGGAAGACCGGACGTAAGGGAGAAAATCAGAATGAGTAGTGGAATCAGTGTTGTTGAGGCTGAGCCTGAAATATTCAGGCTAACGTTGGGAAGGGCAGAGATAACCTTCGAGGTCTTTGTTGACATGGAACCCATGTGCCTTCGAAGAGGTATTGTGGACTTCAAAGACCACATAAAACCCAACATACTTACGATTCACGATGAGCACCCCAGCATGGTAAAAGCAAGGGAACTCTTAAAAGAGTTATATCAAGTGGATGAGCTAGATACATCAGCGCTCGACGATATCCCTCCTGGTATATGGGCGGTGGTATTGCCATTTGGCTGCAAGAGGCGCAACCATGACGATGTAAATCGGGCCTGGTCAAAGCGTCTCAAAAGTGAAGAAGGGTGGGAGATAGTACAACATCTGAATTCCTGTATCAATGATGTTGCTGACTCTCGGAAAGCTGACTCGGAAAAGCGACGCGCTTAGATGCAACCTCAGGAACAAGACACGCATCGACGGCAAGTGTACGAGGAGGAAAAATGATGTAGGAAACAATTGGACGACACGGGATGGGAGGTTCCAAGAAAGGGCGGAACTCCCGGAGCAGCAGCCCGCAGTGGTTTTCCGCAAGTGAGACACCGCTGGTACGCACCTACCATTAAACCTCGGATTCCCGAGGGTTCACGTTAAAAGTACCCCCGCGACTTAACAGCGCGGGTGGCATAGGAATTATGCCCGCGCGGGCAGACCGCAGCTGATTGGAATGGCTGCAGGTGACCATGGGTTTATGGATTCCCTTCGCTCCCTGCAGGGTGAAGGAAGAGAGTATCCGTCTCTGCGGAACCCGGGGGACCGGGCCACCACAGGAACGGTCGGTATGTAAGAAAAGGGAATACACCGAGAACGAGTATGGAAAACGCTAACACTGAAATCGACGCCACGCACGGACTCGACGCTTCGCCCAGCGATGCGACGGCATCCGCAACTATTAACGAAGTTGAGACATCAGCCCGAGCGTTGAAAGGCCTTGCAGGTCGGAACCTGGGGCAGATTCAAACTCTGGAAGTGACCCGGTCACAACGTGTGGATGGAAACACCCGACGTAATGGAGGAAGCAAGAACAATACGATGAGCAATACGAAATCGTTTATGGAAGGTTTTGCCGTTATCTGTGACCAAGAAAAGATGGCAGTTGTTGAAAGCACCTTTGAACATGCCATAAAACTGCCCTTGCTATTTGAGCTTTCCGACATAGCCGGCGGATTGTATGAACCTATCGAGGCAACCCTTAAAGACATAAATTATGAAGACATCCAGTATGAAAATCTTCCAGAGGGCACGGACCACGAGCACTTCCGCAGACGATACCTAGCAGATGATTTGTATCGCGCTCTTGGAGATTTCCTCGAGGCCAAGTTCATCGACTTTCTGTTGGACAAGAGGGGTCACCTTTCCAGGATTTTCCATCCCAAACGCAAGGACCCCAACGGACTCCTAATCGTAAAAGCGAAGCTTGACCTGGCCACGGGCCGGGTGTTGGACGTTCAGTTCTACAATCCCATTAACCGCGTATGGGGTGACCCTCAAGAACCCAATGCGAACATCAGGGACTTGTTTGAGGGTCTAGAGGGCGAAGACCTGCAAGAAGTTCGAAAGAAACGGTTGGCTAAGAGGGCCAAGAAACGACAATGAACAACCTCCGCGCCGACGCAACCGAATTAATGGGGGGCAGCCCTGCGGCTGCCCCCGCCAGGGCCAAAAGGAAAGACGATTGGCAGACTACGAAGAGGGGCCACAACTTTTTCGAGGTCCTCTCGGCATTTCAAAAGGCGATTCGCCGCGGTGACGGAAAGCTGGCCGGTTATTGGGCCTTGGAGTCTACGACTCCGGGTTCGAGACCCATATTTGGAATCGGCTACGCGTCATCGCGTGTGAAGACATCGCGGAACCCGTCACAAGGGAAATCGAGGCGCTGAAACAGAGCCACGATTTTGTCAACAAGGGAAAGAAGAAAGATGAACCCGGGAAGCCTGGCCGATTGATGGTCGCCAAGGCAACGCTGCTCCTTGCAGCCGCCAAGAAATGCCGGGACGCGGACCATTTAATTTGCCTGGTGTACGGAGACAATACGATTCCGCCGGAAACTCTTCTCGCTGACCTGGAAGCGGCGAAGGATGACGCCAGGAAGGAAATCCCGGACTACGCTCTCGACATGCACACGATGAGGGGGCGGAAGATGGGGCGAAACAATCGGAACCAATTCTTGAAAGCGGAATTCCAGGCGCTAAAGCCCAGGGTTCCGGGGATATTCGATGAGGAGTTAGGCCTGAAGTAATTTGGCCTGAGCCGATGGTGGAGAGGAGTTAACGGTGGGAAAAACGAAGAGCGAAGTTGTCGACTGGACTCAGAACTTTTGGGTTGGTTGCCAGCTAGTAAGCGCGGGCTGTTTGCATTGCTATGCCCGGGCGGATTATCAGGAATTCAAACGCGACAATTTCGATAAAGTTGTGCGCACCAAAACATGGGGCAACCCTCTTGCTTGGCAGAGGAGATTAGCCAAAACAGGGAAAGTTGAAAAGGTATTCACGTGCAGCTGGAGCGACTTCTTTCATCCAGATGCCGACCAATGGCGCCCGGAAGCTTGGTCCGTTATCAAGAACACTCCGAACTTGCTCTGGCAAGTGTTGACAAAACGTGCTGAGCGCATTGAAAACGGGCTGCCACCGGATTGGGGAGAAGGGTACCCAAACGTTTGCCTCGGAGTGACCGTGGAAATGAAAAAGTACCTCTGGCGCATGGATACGCTGCGCAAGATTCCGGCCAAGGCGCGCTACGTCATCGCCGAGCCGCTGCTGGAGGATTTGATGCCAGACCTCGAACAGCACGTTGAGGGCTTCCATCAGATTATGGTGGGCGGAGAATCTGGCAACGGGACGGACAATTATAGGCCGATGAATGAGCAATGGGCTCGCAACATTCGGGATTTGTGCGCAGCGAAACAGATTCCTTTTTATTTCAAGCAGCATGCTGGCAGATATTCACAAATGGGCACAAAGCTGGATGGCGTCAAGCATCAGCAATATCCCGCCGCATGGGATACGTACAAGCCTGCCTTTCAGCCAATCGGCATGCCCGGCAAGGGTGCGCGCAAGCGATTCGACTTGCCCGGCCAGGTTTCGCTGCTTGGCGATTTGGGGGAGGTTTTATGACGACTACCGTTGTTAACAAAAGGGCGCCCGGATTCGAGCCGAACGCCAATCAACGGTACATCGGAAGGGGTTCCCTTTTCGGGAATCCCTTCACGCACTTGCCGCTGAGCCGGACCAAGGCGCAATTTCAAGTCAAGACCGGGGAAGAGTCGATGGTCTGCTATGAGGCCTGGCTCCGGCAGAGGCTGGCGGTTGACTTGACTCTCCGTCAGAAACTGCTGGAGCTCGACGGCCATGAATTGGTTTGCTACTGCAAGCCCGCACCGTGTCATGGCGACATCCTTATCAAACTTATCGAGGAAATCAAGGGTCCGGCCGTGAGCGGACATCCGGTGGCGGGAACACCGGCAGAAAGGAAATTGCAGTGAGACTTTACCGAGAGAACACGATTGAACACGCCAAGACAGAATTGCTTTCAATCCTGGCAGCCCACCCAGAGGGCATGCGGACCAGCGAGCTTTCAGGAACGCAAGAGTTCCACGGAGCCCGAACGCTTCGCAACTCCCAGCTTATAAAACTGCTCCGCTCCATGCCCGACCGGGTGCAAGAGGGTTGGGGCGGTCAGGGAAACAGAACCTATTTGTGGTGGAGAGTGAAAGCCGAGCGCAATGAAAAGCACCAAGCATAATATCCGCGAATTGGTGGGGGCGGTCCTAATCCTACCCCGCCAAGACCAAAAAGCCCACGAACGCCGTGGGCAGAGCGGCACGTAATCGACTTACGCGTGCTATTCATCATACGTCAAACTTGTGTGACAGCACTCTGCCGGCTGGCAACACCGCTGGGGCGAGGCTGCGGGGGCGACGATTGACAATTCAGGAACCGATTTTGACATGTCCTCATGCTGCCGTTAAGATTGTTCATGAAAGGCACACGTGGCATGAACGAGCAAGACAATCCGGCCGTAGTGAGCCTCGTTGACGTGCCGGAACTGCCCATGCTAACGCTCTGGCAGCGGTCGGAAATTACTCGCAGCGCTGCGCAAGCGGAGATTTGAAACGGAAACCAAGAGAGGGTAAACTTCCGTCATGGCCGTCTCAAAGAGGGGTCGGATTTATCACTATGAATTTGAGCTCGCTGGCCGCCGGTATCGAGGAAGCACCAAGCGCACCAATCGCCAGGCTGCGCTGAAAGTTGAGGCCACCAAGCGCACACGACTCTTGAACTCGCTTCAGGATGTCCCAAACCCAACCGCGATACCCACGTTCGCTGAATTTGCGGACCAATTCCTGGTCTGGGCGAAAGCAAACTTAGCACAAGCCACGGTCGTGCTGCATAAAGTCAATGTCGATAGGCTCAAGCAGTTTTTTCGTGGTAAGCTAATTAATGAAATTGACCGCAAGGGTGTGGAAGATTTCAAGGTCTGGCGGGCTGCCCAGAGGCGGGAGAATGGAAAAGGGAAGGTATCGGGCGCCACAGTCAACAGGAATCTGACTACGCTGAAGCGAATCTTCAATCATGCTGACGCTATGGGGTTGAACGTCAAGAACCCTGTAAAATACGTGCCGTACTTCAAGGAGGCTGGCAGGGTAAGAGCATTGACGCTGGAAGAAGTGGACAAGTACCTGGCAGCAGCCAAGGGCGACCTGAGGGATTTTGCGGTGCTTGCCCTGGAGACCGGAGCACGGCCGATGGAGTTGTTCGCGCTCAAGAAACCGGACATCAATCTGGAAGGGAAGTACGTAAGGCTTCCTGGCACCAAGACGCGGCGGGCCAAGCGAGATGTACCGGTGACAGACGATGCGCTGGAGGTATTGAAGCGGCGTATGGAGAAGGATGCTGGCATGTTCGTCTTCCCCGTCCGCAGGCCCAAGACGAAGAACATGGACGTGGAGCACATTACGAGCCTGCGTAAGGCACACGACGCCGTCATTGCGAAGCATTTCGCAAAGGACCCGTTCACGGTCTATACCTTCAGGCATACCTACGGTACAAGGCACGCCCAGGCGGGGACCGAACTGCCGGTGTTGGCGGAGCTGATGGGACACAGCTCCATCCAGACGACAATGATTTATGTCCATAGCTCAAAGAAGATGAAGATTGAGGCGACCGCGCGGCTGCAGGCTTATGTCGAGGCAGCCAGGAGAGCCAAAGTGCTTCAGGAAGAGGAAGAGGCTGAGAGTTGTAAGCCGATTGAGGATGAGTGGGGAAATCCGGTTTATGAGGATGATGCAAGCTCCCCACAAAATCCCCCACAACGGGCAAAATCAGCTAAAAGTAGAAGTAAGCTAAGTCCTTCCAAATGAGTTATGTCGGGGCGTGGCGCAGCCTGGTAGCGCGCTTGCCTTGGGCGCAAGAGGTCCGCGGTTCGAATCCGCGCGCCCCGACCAGACCCATTCTTTGGCAGGAATATTCGCCCCGCATTCTCACGGCAGCACACCGTAGACGTCAACTTCCGTGGAGGTTCCCACGTACACCTTGCCGTTGGCCACGGTGGGCACCACAAACTTCACCGCCACCCCCGCCTGGTCCTGGTTGTTGGCCGCCTGGGTGCTGTTGTAAATCTCGTTGCTGGCGTCGGTAGCCTGGAAGGCGTGCAGCACGGCCGGCCCGTTATTGCTGTACGCGTCCGTTTCCACCATCCACAGGACGCCGTTACTGGTTCCATTCGAGGAAATGGTCGGCACGGCATCCGGGAATCCTCCGTACTCATCCGCGGAGGTCGTGGGGCTCGGCGCCGTACCGTTCTCCAGCGTGTACTGCTTCAGGTAGTCGCCCACTTCCTGCACGTAGAGGTTCCCGTTCCAGTAACTCAGTCCGCCGAACAGACTGTCGCTGCCGTCCGAAATCACCTGCACCGCCCCCGAGTCGTTGGGCGTATATTTCCCCAGGTTATCGCGATTGAGCAGCCAGATGCGCCCGTCCTTCCCTCCCGTGGCCAGCAGGTTGAGGCTGGTCCCCGACTGGCTGGGCAGGATCAGCGCCGGCGACGATCCCAGGTCCAGATCCTGAAAGTCCAGGACCGCCTGATCGGCGGGCGTAAAGTAATCCAGCACCGTGAACTGCCCCGCCGAGAGCTGCATCTTCAGCACGCTGTCGCCGTAATCGACCCCTCCCAGGTTAGCGTCGAAGGTCCCGTTGGCGACCACCACATACAAGTATCCGTTCGAATCCGCCGAGACCCCTCCCCCACCGCCCCAGATGGCGCCCCTTCCTCCCGCCACCACCCCATCCCCTCCTCCCACCGGGGCGTTGGGCGTGGTGTTGAAGAACGCGAGCTGCGCCAGCGTGGTGGCATTGTAGGCAAACAACCAGCCATGGTAGTTGTCAATGTCCCCGTGCGATCCGAAGGCAAGGTACAGCGTCCCGTTCAGCAGCAGCAGTCCCGGACGCTGCAACTCGCGCAGCGGATTGAAGGTTATGACGCCACTGACGTTGTCATACCCGGTGCCCGCCATGCTCGCCGCCATCGCCACCGGGCTGTTGGCCCTTTCCGCCCCCGTCGTGATGTCCAGGGCATGCAGCCGATAGAAGTAGTTGTACGCGCAGTCCGACGTGCAGCCGGGAACCTGCAGTTCCTGGGTCTTGACGGTGACATACAGCGTTCTCGCCACCGGGTCGATCACCGGCGTCGAGGTGATGCCCACTTCCGGTTTGATGTCCGCGCTGGAGCCGGGATAGGCCGCCGCCGCGGGAACCGACGTCACCCCCGTCGCCGCATTCAGGAAGCTGGTCTGCCACAACGGAATCGCCGACAGGCCATCGGCGTCGAAGGCGAAAACGCTGTCGTGCTCGGTGGCCACGTACACCACGTTGTGCTCCCCCTGGTTGGGAATCGCTACGTTTTCCACGTACAGCGGCTGCGCGTAGACCTGCCCATCGACGGGCAGCGCGAACAGCTTCCCGAACCGCCCCACCGTCACGTTGGAGGGGGTCAAGTAAGTTTCCTGGGTGTTCTGCCCGGTGCGCGCGTTGTCGTAACGCTGGGTATAAACTCCCGCCAGCGGACCCTCCCCCAGTCCCGTCAGATTGGCCGTTTGCGCCGGGTTCCCCGAACTGTTGAGGTTGAGCGTCGCCGTCCGCACCCCCAGCGCCGACGGGGTGAACGTCACACCGACCGTGCACGTGCCGCTCGGCAGAAGCGTGGCTCCCGTACAGGCGTCCGTGCCCTTGGTGAAGTCGCCGGCGTTGGTGCCGCCCATCGTCACCGTCGAAATCGTCAGGTTACTGGCGCCCAGGTTGGTGACCGTCTCCGTCTGCGCCGTGCTCGCCGTGCTCAGCGACTGACTGCCGAAACTTAACCCCGCGCTGGGGTTAAAGCCCACCAGGGGCGTTGTCCCCGTGCCGCTCAAACTCACCGGCTGCGTGCTGTTCTTCACCGCGTTGTTGTTGTCGGTGAAGGTCAGCGTGGCGCTCAGGCTCCCCGTCGCCGACGGCGTCAGCGTCAGATTGATCGTGCATGTCCCGTTGTACGTCAGGGTGGCGCCCGAGCAGGTGTCGGTGCTCATGGCGAAATTGCCGGCATTGGCGCCGCTAATCGCCGCCGTCGAGATGCTGAGCGTCCCCATCCCGGTGTTGGTGAGAACCACCGGCTGGGCGGCGCTGGTCATGCCGGTGGGCTGGCTGTTGAAATTCACACTGGTCGTGGACAGGCTCACCGTGGGCACCACCCCCGTGCCGCTCAGGTTCACCATCTGGGGACTGCCGGCGGCATTATCCGTGAAATTCAGCGTGGCGCTGTAGCCCCCCACCGCCGGCGGCTTAAACGCCACCGTAACTTCGCAGAACTCGCTGGGGGAGAGGATGCGGGTGGAGCAATCGCTGCTGGGGATTCGGAAGTTGCTCGCATCGGTACCGCCCAGCGCCGCCCCCGTGAGGTCAAGGGCGGCGGTGCCGGTGTTGGTAACGTACACCGTCTGCGCGGCACTCTCCGTGTTGATGTTCTGATTCGGGAAACTCATGCTGGGAACAGAAAAGCCCACCGCGGATGGTGGCGCTGGCGGCGTCGTCCCGGTGCCGCCCAAGGATACCGTTTGCGTGCTGCCCGGCGCCCCATTGCTGTTGTCGGTAATGGTCAGGGCGCCGGTCAGCGGCCCGGTTGTCGTGGGCGCGAACGCCACCTCAATCGTGCACGAAGCGGCGGCAGCAAGACTGCCGTTGCAGTTGTTGGTAGCATTGAAATTGGCGCTGGTGGCAATGCTGGTAAAAACCAAAAGGGCGTTTCCCGTGTTGCTCAAGGTGAGCGGCTGATACCCGCTTACTGTTCCCTGGTTCTGGTTGGCAAAGGTCAGGCTGCCGCTGGAAACTTGTGCCATGGGCTGCGCCGCTGGAGGTGCGATATTGGACGCTCCCCCTCCTCCGCAGGCCATTGTACTTGCAACTGCCAGCAGTGCCGCGACGAGCCGCGACTTTGCCCGGGCGGGCGGGGACCCACTCCTCTTGGACATCCGCCCATGCCTGGGATGCCCGAGACCAAAGAAGGAGGCAACTTCCCGGAGTCGAGGCGCCGGGCGTCGCATCGCTCTGGCGGGAAGAGTGCGACATCCGGCTATCCATGCTGAGCTTTCAATTGTTGTAGAAAGCAATTATGTTCCTCTTTTAGTACGAGTGTAATACTTTGGAACTGGGATTTCCATTCATTGCTTTCGTCCGGCAAGCTGCTTCAGGGATGCCTTTCCTGGCCCTTGGCGAGACGGACAGCGAAATCCAGCGCAGAGATAAAGCTCGTGGTGGAAGCCACGCCTCGACCCGCAATGTCAAATGCGGTTCCGTGGTCAACTGAGGTGCGAATGATGGGAAGGCCCAGGGTAACGTTTATTCCACCCTCAAAATCGAGCAGCTTCAAGGGAATGTGCCCCTGGTCATGATACATGCAAACAACCGCATCGTACTTCTTCCTGCGTACGGCCAGATGGAAGAGCGTGTCAGGTGGGAACGGACCATCAACCGGCATCCCCTGACTCTGCGCCCATTCGACTGCGGGCCTGATCTCTTTTATCTCCTCATCTCCAAAGAGCCCGTTTTCGCCAGCGTGGGGATTCAACCCGGCAACGGCAACGCGAGGGTTCTCTTTCAGCCGGCGCATGGCCTCACAGGTCAGGCGAATGATGGTGGAGATGCGCTCCTTTTTGGCACGGGCGATAGCCGTGGCGAGCGACACGTGCGTGCTCACATGGGTCACCACCAGTTGGCCAGAAACCAGCATGATGGTGACGTCCCTGGCGCCGCAAACCTCAGCGATCAATTCCGTGTGTCCCGTGAAGTGCGGGTCCGATAGCTGGGTGGCCTCCTTGTTCATGGGAAGAGTGACCATCGCGGCAATTTGGCCAGCCAGCGCTGCACGCGCGGCAGTTACCACATATTCCCGGGCGGCCCGCCCGGACTTGGCGCTCAGTTTGCCCACCAACACGTCCTGGAGGGTCAGTATTCCAGCGTCAATGACATTCAGATGGCCGGGTGTGAACTCGCCTGGGACTGCGATTTTGCGCATGGATACGCCCAACGCGAACCGGTCGTTGTAATATTTCAGCGCCTCCCAGTCCCCGAAAACCACGATAGGGACCTGCACTTTGCCTTCCCCAAATGCCTTGAGAAGGATTTCGGGGCCGATGCCGCTCGAGTCGCCCATCGTCACACCAAAAAGACTAACCATCACCATTCTCCAATCAATTGCCGAATCGATATAAGCACATCGGGAGCCCCAAAACTCCCCGCTTTTGTCACCAGATAGAGGTCGTGATCCCGGCTGCCGAAGAGGGGGCCGAGCTGTCCTGCCGCAATTCGGGAAAAGGGAATGCCTTCCAGTACTTCGCCCAGAGGGTATAGGGGAGGGTTGCCAATTGTTTCTATAATGGCATACGTTGTGTCCCCGCCGAATGCGACCAGCAGATCGATGGGAGTGCGCGCCAGGATTCCGCAGACCGACTTCGCCAGGATTTTCGAAAAATCCAGGGTTGGATTGCCGGGGTCATATCCTGGATCCAAGATGTTCCAACCGCCATTCCAAAGCGTGTTAGGAATCAAGCGGCCATCGATGGATCCAAATCCTGCCTGCTTCGCCTGTTCCACTTGATGAAGTGACCTTTGATGCAAGCTGCCGTTTATGACCAGAGCATTCCTGACGCGGGGCAGGGAAGGGGGCTTCCCGTGTGGTGCGCGAACCATCTGTGCAATATGGGCGGCAAACCCGGCCGGTCCCGCTGCGAGCTGGAATTTTGGGGAAACGACTAAGGCTCTAGCGGCGGCTTCCACGTCTCCGTCGGTATCGCCATCGCAAACCGCGATGCAGGGTGATTTGCAATCCACGGTATTTGCCAGTGGCCCCGAACGGACGGGAATGCGGCATTGTCCGGCCAGCAATGTCGGAATATGGCTCTCCTTGACGGGATTGAAGGGATCGCTGGCAAAGCAGGTGGCGGCAACCAGGACTCCATCCACATAAAGGGAACCCTTTCTAACGGTGCGCCCGAACTGCGGGTAGGCGGGAACATAGAGAAGAGGCGAACCCGGGTAGGCTTCGATCAAAGCGGCAAGCTCGGCCCCGATATTCCCCCGCAACGTAGAATCGGTTTTCTTGTAGATGTAAGAGAATCCCACTTTGTGCGCGGCGTGCGCGAGTTCATACACTCGCCGTGCAGCTTCGGCGGGTTGGGCATGGCGGGTTTCCGTATCTACGACGAACGCCCCTGTAGCGTTCTGAAGATCGCGGGTTGGAAGTCGGGGGCCGGTTCTGACCTGCGATCTCACACCCGCCCCGGCGAATTTGGCGCCCACTTCGAGCGCTCCCGTCAAGTCATCCGCCAGCACGAGTATTCGGTCGTTTGCCAAATTGGGCCCACGATTTCGCACGCTGGTGATTGTAACGCAGGGGAGAACATCTCGCCGATCGATTTACCGCCTCGGACTCGCATACGAATCCCTTGACGTCATATGGCACTCTGTCTCAGAGTGGCTCCACATGGAAGGGGCAGATTGGATAGACCCTTCAATGTGGGTCGAGAGTAATTGATGTTTACAAGAAATTCGCGCGAGTGGAGGAGGATCATGGTGGGTACCAATGGGGGGAGAAGATTGCTGGCGGCGCTGGCGTGCCTCGCATTAGCGCTTGGCGCCCTCGATTTGCGGGCCGAGGTGATGCTGCCCAGCTTGATTTCCGACGGAATGGTGCTCCAGCAGGGCATGAACGTGAACATCTGGGGCTCCGCGGATCCGGGCGAACAGGTGACCGTGACTTTGCAAGGCCAGCACGCTTCGGTGGTTGCGGACGGCAACGGTCGTTGGCGGGTCAAGCTGGCTCCACTCAGTCCCGGGGGGCCGTTCACGCTCACTATCGTGGGCACGAATACACTCGTGCTGCACGACGTTCTAGTGGGAGAGGTCTGGGTGTGCTCAGGGCAATCCAACATGGAGATGCCTGTCGCCACAACTCAGGGAGGATGGAGTTCAGGAGTGCTCAACTATCAGGACGAGATAGCGCGCGCCGATTATCCCATGCTCAGGATGTTCACGGTTCGGCATGCCGTGGCGGGCACGCCGCAGGTGGATGTGCAGGGTGCCTGGGTTGCTGCACATGGGCAGGCAGTTGCCGAATTTTCAGCCGCGGGTTATTTCTTTGGCCGCGATTTGCTCAAGGTCTTGAATGTTCCTATCGGTTTAATCCACTCGTCATGGGGGGGCACAATCGCAGAGGCTTGGACCAGCCGCGGCACGCTTGAATCTGACCCGGAGTTCAAGTCGATTATCGAGGACGGTGCGAAACTCCTCTCTGCTTATCCCCGGGTCTTTCAAGATTATGACCAGCAATTGGCCCATTGGCGGGGGGAATCGGAGAAGGCTGAAGCGGAAGGCGCGCCCGTGCCCGAGCCTCCCGCCGTGCCCAAGGATCCGCGCAGCGATTCCGCGCGCCCGGCCGGCCTATTCAATGCCATGGTGATGCCGCTTGCGCCCTACGCCATACGCGGGGTCATCTGGTATCAGGGAGAATCCAATTCTGACCGGCCTGTCCAATATCGCAAATTGTTTCCGGCGATGATTCGCGACTGGCGGCAAGCCTGGGATGAAGGCGATTTCCCCTTCCTCTATGTTCAACTCGCCAATTGGGGCGTTCACACCTTGAAATGGCGTTGGCCGGAATTGCGTGAGGCGCAGTTGATGGCGCTTTCGCTGCCCAAGACGGGCATGGCGGTGACGATTGACATCGGCGACGGATCCGACATTCATCCCAAGAACAAACAGGAAGTTGGCTATCGACTGGCGCTGGCCGCCCAAGGCATCGCCTACGGGCGCGATGTAATCTATTCCGGACCCACGTACGAATCGATGACCGTTGAGGGAGGGAAGGTCCGCTTGCATTTCCAACATGTCTATGGAGGCTTGGTGGCGAAGAGCCTTTCGATCATCACTGTCTCGGGATTCGAGATTGCCGGTGAGGATCGCAAATTCTTTGGGGCTGATGCCAGGATCGAGGGTGACACGGTGGTGGTGAGCAGCAGCGAGGTGGCACACCCGGTGGCCGTCCGTTACGCTTGGGGCATGAACCCGCGGCCCAGCATCTATAACCGGGCGGGTTTGCCGGCGTCGCCATTTCGCACAGACCAGTGGGATGTGTTGGTAGGAGCTGACTAAGGGAGTGTTTGCGAGTGTTCGCAAAGGTTTTGCAAGGCAAAGACGAGGTGAAATGGACAAATTGTCTAGAAATCCGCCCGCTTAACCGGCGTCTCCGCAGGGAGGATGTTCCGATCCTTTAGTTCCTGCCAAAAATCCGGCGGAATGGGGAAACTCACCATGCGCGCGTTCTCATCGAGTTCCGCGACGGAGCGGCTTCCCGGAATAATCGAGACCACCGCCGGGTGCGCCAGGATAAATTGCAGGGCCGCGGCTTTGAGGGGCACGCCGTGGGCCGCGCAGACCGCCTCAATCTTCCCAACCTGGTCCAGAATGCCCGGAGGCGCGGGTTGATAGCCGAACTTAGCGCCAGGCTGCGCTCCGGTTGCCAGAATGCCGCTGTTGTAAGGCCCGCCGCCGATGATTCCGATGCGCTTTTGGATGCAGAGCGGGAAAAGTTCGTGGAGCGCCGATTGATCGAGCAGGGTGTAACGGCCCGCCAACAAAAAGCAGTCAAAGTCGCCTTCCCGGGCAAAGCGCGCCAGCATTTCAGGTTGATTCATCCCCGCGCTCACCGCCCGAATCACGCCCTGCTCGCGAAGCTTGTGGGCTGCCGGATAGGCCCCTCGCATGACCTCTTCCCAGTGGTCATCGGGGTCGTGGATGTGCAGAATATCGATCCGATCGAGATTCAGGCGGCGGAGGCTTTCTTCCAGGGACCGCATGACAGCGTCGTAGCTGAAATCAAAGACGGCGCGCAGGGGAGGGGGATCGAAAAACTCCACGTAGCGGGTAGCCAATTTTTCCGGATCTTCGGGTTCCAAGATTCGGCCGACCTTGGTGGCCAGGACATAGGAATCACGGTTCACGCCCTGTAAACCCTTCCCCAAGCGCGACTCGCTTCTTCCCAGGCCATACAAGGGAGCGGTATCGAAGATTCTGACGCCAACCTCCAGCGCTCGTCGCACGGTGGCAATGGCCTGGCTCTCGGGAACCTCGGTAAAAAGCCCTGCCAGCGGCCCGCAGCCAAGCCCTAACGGGGTCACCCCAAGATTCGATCTGCCGAGACTGACGTGCTGAAAGGGATTCATAGGCTTGCCCCTATAGGGTCTAAAATAAGCGGCGTTTGGGTATAGGAGACGGAGTGCTCCCGCTCTCAGCCCGTGAAACGGGCGCCGTCCTGTAGCCCACGGCGAGCCAGTCGTGGGAATGCCGGCGTGAAATGTAACCTCTTGAGCCCCGCAGGGATGACATCAGGCAATTGTTTGACCTGTTGTCGCCCCTACGGGGCTCGGGAATCTCGAGTGGGGCGCGTTTACCCACGGCGGGCTCGCCGTGGGCTACATGACCGCGCCCGCTGTGCGGGCTCGAAAGCCAATCATGGCCTTAATTTAACGCCTATGCGCTCTGCCCCGCTCATTCTACTCGCTGGAAACCATACTGCCCAAAATATTTCTTGACAGCATCTCAGCGATTCATCTACAAGCGTAGGCCTTTGCACATGGCGGAGGAAGCATGGCGAGCGTGGGTGGTTTTGCGATCGGGGTTCTAATGGGCCTCCTGGCGGGCTTGTTGAACGGCATTTTTCTACTTCCCATGCGTTATACCAAAAAGTGGGCATGGGAAAATGTCTGGCTTTTTTTCTCGATTCTTTCCTGCGTGCTATTCCCGTGGATTGCGGCGTGGGTGGCAGTTCCCCATCTCGGGGATGTTTTGCGTTCCGTCCCTCTGGCGGCATTCGTGCCGGGTTTAGTGGCGGGGCTGATTTGGGGGGTCGGCCAGGTCTTGTACGGTCAGGGTTGCGGGATGGTGGGAATCGCGGTGGGCAGCGCGGTGATCAGCAGCACGGCCATCATTGCCGGAACTTTGGGCCCGCTGATCGTTTACGCTCCCGCCCAACTCCTCAGCCGCTCGAGCCTGGTTCTGCTGCTGGCGACGGGGTTGATTGTCGTCGGCATCCTCACCTATGGAAAAGCTGGAGCGAGCAGGGAGCAGGAAACCGCAGGCAATGGCTCGAAGCAACTTGTGGCGGGATCTTTTCGCCTCGGACTGATCATCTGTTTGATCTGCGGCGTGGTGGGTACGGTTTTTGTCTACGGCATGAAGTCAAGCCCCGCGTTAGTGGAGGCTGCGAAGCAAGCCGGCGCCGCACCTTTCCTGGCTTTTTACGTTCCCTACGCTGTCACTTTTAACGCCGGCGCCGTGGCCGGCACCTTGTTTTCCCTTTACAAAATGTTCAAAAACAAGACCGCGAGCAATTTCGCAAAAAGTGGCGCGTTTCTGTGGAATTTAACATTGGCCGCTGCCATGGGCCTGTTGTGGTACAGCGCCCTGCTGCTTTACGGCATGGCTTCGGAGAAATTGGGAAAATTGGGCGCTTCGGTGGCGTTCGCCTTGTTTTCCAGCGGCACGGTGCTCTTCGCGAACCTGTTCGGCTGGCTTGCCGGAGAGTGGAAGGGCGCGAGCCGTAAGACCATCCAGGGCTTCATCAAAGGTATGGTGTTCATCGTCTGCGCCATCCTCCTCATCGCCTTCGGACTGAAAACACAATAGGGCACTCCATTCTGACCCCCGCCCGTGCGACCAGCGTTTTTTTCGCCTTAGAATTTTTTTGACAAGCTTGATGCCCGCATGGAGAATGGTCTTCGATAGGGCGAATTCTCGAAAATTACAAGTGATCTCGATAAGAGGGGATAGCTACGACTCGATTCAACCCAGGTACATTCAGCAGTCACCTCCGAAGGGCGGGAGGTTCGAACCGGCTCTATCCCCTGGCAGCCACGCTGTTTTTGATCGCCGCCAATGGGTTCGCCCAGGAGCGTAGCGCTTTTACTATTTCTTCGCCATTGCCGGAATTTCCCACCTTTGCCGCACTCTACCAGCAGAGCACGCCGGAAAGCCCGCAGTCGCCTCAGCCCGGGACAGCGGGCGCGGATGGAGATCAGAAGCCAACTGCCAAGGAGAGTCAAGAGCAGCAGCCCAAGCCGCCGCCGCAACCCCATCGAATTCTCGGTGTCATGCCCAATTTCCGCGCCGTCAGCGCCGGGGAGATCCCTCCGCCCCCTACGCCCAGGCAGGCCTTCGTCATCGCCACCAAGAACAGTTTCGACTATTCGGCATTTATCTTCGTGGGGATAACGTCGCTTTTGGCCGAGGCAACCAATACCCACCAGCAACTCGGCAAAGGCGTACCCGGCTTTGGGAGATATTATTGGCGAGGGTTCGTTGATAAGACGGATGGCAACTATCTTGTCATCTTCGCCTTGCCCACCGTCTTTCATCAGGACGAACGTTATTACGCCATGGGCGAAGGCAGCATACTGAAGCGAATCGTATATTCCGCCACTCGCGTCATCATTACTCCTGACTATCACGGGCACAATAGCTTTAATGCTTCAGAATTGTTGGGCCGGGGCATCGCCCAAGGCATCTCGCTAGCGTATTACCCCAGCCAGACTCGGACCTTTGGGGGGATCGCCAGCAAGTACGGATTTGCCATTGGGCGGGACGCCCTCACCAATTCCTTTCGGGAATTCTGGCCCGACATCGCCACCCACGTCCTGCACCGCCATCCCTGACCTGCAAGCGAACAGGTGTAGCGCGGCTTGTTCTGGAGGACCGCGGCTTTCCCCATGCCACCAGAGGAAATGTTACGTGAATCCGTGGACACCGAGAACGGGGGGCCAACCTGCCCCACTTACCCAAAAGGCGATGCCTGCGAAATCAGATAAGCGCCCGAGGGTGTATACTCTCGGGCGCGGGAGGCGATTGTAGCGACCTCCGAACGAATGGACTCTTTCCCTATGAAGCACCACTGCAAAAGATTGGCAGCTCCATCGTTACTGCTTATTGCTTTTGTCGTCACCATTACGCCAGTCGCATCCGGCGCGCAAGCGCCCGCAACCCTCCTTCCCATTTCCGCCACCACCGAGACACTTCTCAGCGGGACGGACTGGAAACTTGGCTCTTTTCCCATGGACCGGGGCATTGCGCAGGAACCGTACCTGCCCAAATTCGATGACCGCGCTTTTTCCACGGTCACGGTGCCGGGCGAGGTGCAGTTGCAGATCGGCCTCCAGGGCATGGACCTCTACTATCAGAGCAAGCAGTTGACCCTGGTGAACGAAAAAGAATGGTGGTATCGCAAGCACTTTCTGGTTCCCCGGGCGGACGCCGGAAAATTAATGCGCCTGGAATTTGATGGCGTCGATTATTTCTCCAGCGTCTGGCTGAACGGCGAGAAGTTGGGCGAACACGAAGGCGCCTACACGTCATTCTCCTACGATGTCAGCGCGAAGCTGAAGTATGGAGAAGAGAATCTGCTGGTGGTGAAGGTCACTTGCCCGTGGATTCCCAAGGGCCGGGGATTTCTTGAATATCTCAAGGGCGAGTGGACCATGCCGGCGCCCCGCCACGTGATGCGCCTGCCATTCCCGCCGTTCATTCTCGGGCCGTACTGGGATGGAGTTCCCGCATTTGGCAATGCAATGTTTCCCATGGGACTCTTCCGGGATGTAAAGCTGGTGGCGTCGGGAGCGACAACGATTGATGACCTGTTCGTGGCCACCCAAAGTCTGAACGCCGATGGCAGCGCCACGCTCGAAATATCGGGAACAGTGAGCAATCACGCGGACCATGATGTCGAGGCAGATTTAGCTCTCAAGATCTCGCCCGATAATTTCGTGGGCGCGGGCGTGAGCTTGCCGGGGCAGAAAGTGAATTTCCATCCGGGAGAGAACACCTTTAGGCGCGAATTCCAGTTGAAGAACGCGCACTTGTGGTGGACGTGGGATTTAGGCGCCCAGAATCTTTATAGACTCACGGCCGCGATTTCATCCGCCCCCACAGGAGGGGCAGATGCGCGTTCGGCGATTTTTGGGGTTCGTACCATCAGCCGCAACCGCGACATGGCCTACTCGTTGAACGGGAAGCGGCTGTTCCTGAAGGGCGCGTGGTATCCCATGTCGGATTACTATGGCAGCAAGCCCACGCACGAAACGTATGTGAAAGATCTGGAAATGTACAAGGCCGCGAACCTGAACCACCTGGTGGCCTTCACGGTGGTCGAGAAACCCGATTTCTACGATCTCTGCGACCGCATGGGAATCCTTGAGATTTTTGAATTTCCCTTCTCGCAATTTGGCCCCATCGAAGTTCTGGCCTTTACCAATCCCCGCCGCGAAGCTTTCGTCAAGGAATCGCTCGATCAAATCCGCCAGATCATCATTCAGCTCCGGGATCATCCCTCCGTGGTGGTTTGGGCCGCCTTTGCGGAGGCGCGGATCAAGGGCGATGGTTGGGGAAATGGTGACGAAGACTGGAACAAGTTCGGCTACCAGGAGTATTCCGACCGGATTCAACAACTCGTCGAGGAGTTGGCGCCCGGAACCATCTACCACCCGAGCCTTTGCGACCTCGGCGAACAGCATTTTTGGATGGCCAATGCCGGGATGGGAATCAGCGGGGGCTATCAGGAGCAATTCAACGCCAACGCGGGTTTTGTCTCCGAATACGGCGGCATCGCCCTGCCATCCTACGAAACTCTCCGTAAGATTCTGACGCCGGACGAGATGTGGTCTGACCGGCCCACCACGCTCCCACGCTGGTTTAACCTGCCCATCGATATTCCCAGCTACGCCTACCAGACCAGCTTCGAATACAAAGGTTTATACAGCGTGTTGCATCGCCTCAATCAGTTTGTTGACCGGCACGTGCAGTCGGCGCAGGAGCTGGTGGACGACTCGCAGCTTTATCAGGCTTTCATGTTCAAATATTCCACCGAGAGCTATCGCCGGAAAAAGTACCACTCCATCAACGGCACCCGCATCTGGGCCTACGGTGAGGTGACGCCGGGGATTCGCTTCAACTTCATGGATTACGACCGCGTTCCCAAGATGGGTTACTACTATTTGAAGAACGCCCAGGCGCGGTTCGCCGTCAATTTTGCTTATGAGAAGGCGCTGGAATCGCAGGTTGCGGGGACCCATCTCGAGATTCCTATTTGGGCCGTGAACGATTATCGCCGGGATGTGCCGTTCAGCCTGCACTGCGAAATTCTGGACCTGAATGGACGGCAGCTTTGGAGCAACAACTCCGACGCCGTGGTGGGCAACGACTCAAGCCAGCAGGTGGGCATGGTCGAGTGGACAACGCCGGACCAGCCTGGTATCTACGTTCTGCGCGCCCGCGCCACGGAAAAGGGAGGGGAACTGCTGGTTGCGGGAAACACCGCCTTCATCAAGGTCACGCCCCGCCTGTTCGCGCGGCCGGTCAGGATGCTGCTGATTGGCGAGAAGCGATTCGCGCTTCCCATCGCCGAGATGGCGCGCGCGGCGGGCGTTGACGTGGACGTCATCGAGGACGAAACCCTGCCCCGGCTTGCCGAGTTGAAAAATCCCGCGGAGATTCGCCCCCGTTACGACGTGGTTTGGCTGGCTTCCCTCGACTCGCTTTGGAAGCTGATGGACGATGAGATGGCGGACGGGTTGCGGCAGGCGATTCACGAGGGCGTGGGGTTCATTCATAGCGGCGGTGAGGGAAGTTTTCACGGTGGCTATGGCCGGGCAGCCATGATCGATGTGCGTCCCCTCGCTGCGGCCCTGCCGGTGAAGTTGCACAACCGTTACGATGTGATCCTTGGCCCGCTCGCCCTCGATGCAATTCAACCGGTCTTTGAACGTTTCAAGACCATTCGCGTAACCGCGGACGCCGGCGACGGCTGGAGTGACATGGGGTTTTCCGGCCCCGGAATCGAAGGATTCAACGACGTTGATCTGCTTCCCGGCAGCCACGAGCTGATGACCATTTCCGGACGCCCTCTGCTGGTGACGGGGGTATACGGCCAGGGGCGCACCGTCGCGTTCACCGGCTATACTCCCGCGTATACCTTGCAGAAGGCATTCTGGGACTCCAGCATTACGTTTCCCTATTGTCTGGATCAGCAGTTTGTGACCGACCCGTCCGCAAAATCCTACTTCTCACTCTTCATGCGGATGATAGCTCTGGCCAGCGGCGAAAAACCTGCCGTCGCCTTTGATGACCTGCTGGCGGCGCGGGACAAACCCCTGTTCGAGAGCTTGCGGGATTTGCCCAAGGCGACGATGAGTCTTCCGGCGGAGATTCATGCAGTCACTTCCGGCGACAAGGCTCATGCTGTCCTGAGATTGGCAAACGGCGGCAATTATGCAAGGCTGGTCCGTGTGCGCGCTGAGTGGCCCGCCAGCGGGGCGCCTTTTCTGGTTGAATACAGTGACAACTATTTTGATCTCCTTCCCGGTGAACAGAAGTCGCTGGATCTGGAAATGTTCCTGCCCGCAGAACACGCCGCAAAGATTGCCGGAACATTAATCGTCGAAGGCCCCAACGTGGGAGCAGCAAGAATCTCTGTGGAATTGGGGAATCCCTGAGCCCATTGCGGTGAGGATAGCGCGGACCGCGCATTTGGGGCCGCGGATTTTGCTGGTTTTGAGCGGGAGTCTTAATAACTCTGGAGGACTGATAAAACATGCCCATTTTCACGGCAGCACGATTGGCAACTCTGGCTGCGGAGGTTTTTCACGCGGCCGGCGCGACACCCGAGGAGTCGCGGATCGTAGGAGAGGCTCTGGCTGAGGCGAACCTCGAAGGCCATGATTCGCACGGCGTGGTTCGCATTTCGGAATATGTGGAGTGGATGGAAGCGAAGCTCATCAACAGTGGGGCGCGTCTCGAAATCGTCAAGGAGACCGAATCTTTGGCGGTGATGGACGGCAACTGGGGGTGGGGGCAAGTGGTAGGCAGGCAGGCCATGGAAATCGGCATTCAAAAAGCTGCGCGGGCCGGTGCGGTGACGATTTCCGTCAGCCAATGCTGCCATCTCGGACGGGTGGGCGACTATCCCCTGATGGCGGCGCGCGCCGCCTGGCCGCCGTCATGTTCGTGAATACCCACGGGGGCGGGAAATTGGTGGCGCCCTGGGGCGGGCGCGAGCGCCGGCTCTCCGCCAACCCCATTTCCATTGCCATTCCGCGCACCTCCAGCCCTCCCATTCTCATCGACCTTTCCACCTGCGCGATCGCTGGGGGCAAGGTTACGATTGCCTATAACAGCGGAAAACAAGTTCCGCCCGGCTGCATCCTGGACGCCGAGGGGCGCCCCAGCACCAACCCGGCAGATTTTATCGGCCCACCCGAGGGCGCGCTGCTTCCCTTCGCCGGTCATAAAGGGTTTGCTCTGAGCCTGGCGACTGATATTCTGGCAGGCGCTCTTTCCGGCGCCGGTTGCAGCCGCCCCACCACCAAGCGCGTGGGGAACAGCTTTACCGCAACGTTGCTTGACCCCGCCCTGTTTCGCGCCAGGGAGGCGTTTGATTCCGATGTTGACCAACTGGTGGACTATGTCAAGAGCAGTAAGCTGGCGGAAGGCTTTACCGAGATTCTCATCCCCGGCGAGCCGGAAAGAAGGGAACGTGAACGGCGTGAAAGGGATGGAATTCCCGTGGACGATGTGACCTGGGGGGAAATCCGCGAAACGGCGGAGCGCTACGGTGTGAAAGTGCCGTGAGTGCAGTTGCGTGCTCGTAGGGGCAGGCCTTGTGCCTGCCCTCCGGCGTTGGGGCAGTGGAGCGAGGGCGTAGCGCGGACCCCCGTTTATAGATGTGCTACGGGAACAAAATTCAATTTCGAGGGCCAAATAAAATCATGAGCAAGGTGAAATCATCAGATTTCCTGACTGACCGTAGAACCTTCCTGAAGGTTGCGGGCTCGACCGCCGGGGCGGCGGCGTTGCTGCCTCGGACGGCAGCGCGGGCGGCGGAAGCCGGCTACCCCAATCTTGCCGAATTGCGCGCCCGGCATGAGAGCGCCGGCATTATCTCTCCCCTCAAAACCTATCGCATGATGGAGTGGGAGAGCCATACCCCTCCCGAGGAATACTTCAATATCAACTTTGAGGGTGCGCTGCACGCCGCCAAGGACGTCGGCGCTGAGTGCGTGATGTTCTACTCGCAGGACCATTGGGGCTACGCCCATTACATGAGCGACGTTGCGGTTCGCCACCCCCACCTCAAAGTCGACAACCTGGGGACGGAGGTTGCCCTTGCCAAGAAGTTGGGCATGTCCGCAGCCACCTATTACAGTTTGCAGTTCAATCATCAAATGGTGATGAACCACCCCGACTATGGGTGGGTGAACGAAAAGGGGGAACAGCAGCGTTGGGACCAACGCTGGTATGTGGTCTGTTTGGACTCGCCTTACCGGCAGTACGTGTTGGGCATGATGAATGAGATCTTCTCCCGCTATGAGATCGAGGAATTGTTCCTGGATATTTTTGGGATCCAATTTGTGGCGTATCACAGCAGCGGCCGCAGTCCGTTCTGCTTTTGCAAGTATACCGAGGAAGCGTGGAACAAGGACCACCCCGGCGATCCCTACCGCGAGGGCTTTAAGACTCCCGAGGGGTACGAGGCCCGCTACAAATGGGCCGAAAAGCGGTCCATGACCGATATCCTGGATGAGATCATCGCCACCGCGCGGAAATACCGCCCCAAGGCCCTGATCTCCCTGAATGGCGGCCCCGAGTCTTTTCCCGACGACATTATGAAGAAGGTGAGCTTCATTTATGCCGAGCCGATTACCACCACCACCGGAATTTCCATTGGCTCCATCCTCATGCGGGGGTATGACCAGCCTTATTACCAGGCTGGGGTATTCAGCCAATATGGTTATCTGGATATGTATCCGGCTTCGATTCCGCGGGTGGAGGCCGACGCTCTAATCGTGCAGAATGCCCGGACGTTTTTCGTGGGCAACGCCCCCGTGGTAAGCGATATCGACGGCCAGGGATTCTCCAAGCGGTGGTTCAACGTGGCCAAGGAGACCTGGGGCGATGTGCGCAACGTCGATGCGCTGCTGGAAGGCATCCAGCCGGTCTTGAGCACGGCGATGCTTTACAGTGTTGCCACGCGCGCGGCGCTCGATGCGCAGAATCGCCCGGTGGATTTCCGCCGCTCCACGGTGGGCGCGCTGGAGTCCTTGACCTACGCGGGACGGCCGGTGGAGAGCCTGGCGGAGTTCCGGCTGACGGCGGAGGAACTGGCCAAATACGAGGCCCTGGTGCTGCCGGAAGTGGAAGTGCTCTCCGACGCGCACGCTGAAATCATTCGTACCTGGGTGAAAAACGGCGGCACCCTGGTGGCCAGCTACAAATGCGGGTTGTGGGATGAGAAGCGCCAGGCGCGCTCGAATTTCCCTCTCGCCGATGTTTTCGGGGTGAATTTCGACTCGGAAGAACGCCGCTACGCTTACAATGAGGCAGGGGTACCGCATCCGGGCAATTTCACTTCGACGTATATGGAATCGACGGGGAACCCCCTGGCTAAGCTGCTGTCCGTGAGCACGGTGGGCCTGCCCGGATCGTTTCTGAAATTGCACAGGACCACTGCTGATGAAGTGATGCGCTACCGGTTGCCCTTCATGGTGGAGGATGTGCCCCACAACCACTGGTTCAACTGGGGTCCGCCGCCGCCTGGAACCGAGACAGCGGGCACCGCGGTTGCGTATAATCGTTTTGGGAAAGGGCAGTCCCTCTATATCGGCGTGCCGATTTTTTGGGCGATGCAAACGAAGCTCCAATGGATTCGCAAGTGGATTCCGGAACTGATGCGTCTGCTCGTCAAGAACCCTATCGCGGAGTTGCGTCCGGAGCCCTTTACCGAGTACGCGCACGGGACGTTCTTCTACGACAAGACGGGGGAATATATCCTTGTGCAGGTTCTGAATACCGTTGAGATGTCGCTGCAAGGGGAGTATCGGGCGATGCCGCGCGTGAGAATCGGAGTGGACGGAAAGCGGCTGAAGGTGGCCGGAGCACGGATGGTGTGGCCGAAGGAGGAAGATTTGGAAGTGCGGGCGCAAGGCGGGAGGAGCGAGGTGGCGATCCAGAATCCGCCGCGCTATGCGGCTCTCTTCTTGAAGCTGGCAAGAGCATGAATTAGCGGACAGTATCGGGGTATCCACTTTCCCATGGCCGGAGGAAGTGTCACCATGCCGTTTTATCAGGTTTCCGACATCGAACCGTTCGAACTCCTTCCGGGCCTCCGCATTCGCGCCCCGTTCGGGGAGAAACTCATGCTCTCGTATCTCGAGTTCGATCGCGATGCGGTGGTTCCTTTCCATACTCACCCGCATGAACAGGGCGGCATCGTGTTGCAAGGCGAAGTGGAGCTGACCATCGGGGACGAGGCGCGAATTGTGAGTCCCGGATCCTTGTACATCGTTCCCCCCAACACGCCCCACCGCGCCGCGGCCGTCAATGGTCCTGCCGTGGTCTTGGATGTTTTCAGTCCGGTTCGGGAGGATTACGCGGAGAAGTTCAACAAGTATATTCACCCGGCAGCAAAGGATGAAAAGCGGTAGCGGCCCCCCGGCAGGTTCTTCGAGAGGAGAGTAAACGATGAAGGCTTTGGTTCTGGAGGACGTGGCAAGATTTGAAGTTCGCGAGACGCCGGCGCCCGCGGTGGGATCCCGGGACGTTTTGATTCGCATCGGCGCCGCGGGCATTTGCGGTACCGACCTGCACATTTTTAACGGCTACGCGAATTACCACCGGGATCAAAACGGTTACCAGATCCCTCTCACGCAAGCTCCCCAAATCCTCGGACACGAATTCTGCGGTGTCGTCGAGGCGGTGGGGAAGGATGTGAAAAAGTTCAAACCCGGTGACCGGGTGATTGCCGACCAGGTGTTGAATTGTCACAGCCAGGCGCGCGCGCCGCTCTGTGAGTACTGCGAAACGGGCGACTCGCACCAGTGCGCCCATTTGGTCGAACTGGGCATTACCGGTCAGCCGGGGGCTTTTGCCGACCTGATCAGCGTCCCCGAACCGAACGTGCTGCTGCTGCCCCCGGGAGTGCCGGTGACCAAGGCGGCGATCATCGAACCGCTGGCGTGCGTCCTCCATGCCAGCGACCGGATGGAGCGCAGCCGCAATCGCTATGATTTTGACGGCCGCTATCGCATCGGCAATATTCTCATCACCGGCGCCGGTCCCAGCGGGCTCTTATTTATCCAATATCTCCGCCACGTCAAACGATTCGATGGTCCCATATTTGTTTCCGACATGCGCTCCAGCAGGCTGGCCCTCGCCGAGAAGTTGGGCGCCACGCCTTTGGACATGCGGGCAGTGGATTTGGCTGCTGAAATCCGCAAGCGCACGAAGGGGGAACTGATCCACTATTGGATTGATGCTTCAGGCGCCGGCCCGATCTTTGACCTCACTCCTCTCGTGCTCCGCCACCAGGCGACATTCCTGTTTTACGGTTCCGGCCATTCGGGGAGAGATGTCGGATGCCTGGTCCCGTTTCAGTTTATGGAGAGCAATATCGTAACCAGTTGCGGCGCTTCGGGGGGATTTGAAGCCGATGGAACCCCCGTTGTTTATCGTCGCGCGATGGAGTACCTGCACGAGGGACTGATTGATGCCGATCCGCTGCTCACCCACCTGTACGCGGAACTCTCCGAACTTCAGAAGGCATTCCAAGTGGATTCCGTGCGTGAGGATTTTGTTAAAGGCGCGTGGGTAAGAAATCCGGCGCTTTGGTAAGGAAATGCACGGGCTTGAAATCAATTGCGGAAAGGAAATTGGTGAACCGGGATGTCCGTAGGGTACCTCGATCTTTTTCGGGATCTGCTGCGGGATTATCATCCTCCCGGCGGAGCGTTTGACCCCTCCGGGCACTGGTTCCACCAGTACCGGCTGTATACGGTGGTGAATGGCGACATCCCCGTGCCTCCTGCCCGAGGCACGCTGCGTATTGAGCGTGTTCCCCAAGCGGCGGGCGGAGCTGTCCTCAATATAAGTTATGAAAAGACCTCCCGATATGCGGGTGTGCACACGTTTGTGGCGACCGTGGTTTGCGCCGGCGATGACTTGGCCACGCCGGTGAAGTGGACCTCCACCTACACGGCGGCGGCGGCCGCGCACCCTTTGAAGATGTCCCTGGAGCAGAATGAATCCGGGGCGGCAAGTGATGGAGCCCTCACCATCCAGCACGGCAGGGAACAGACGAAACTTCCCGTGTCATCGGCCTACACGTCGAACTGGGCTCTCTTTGATGCGGTGCAGCGAATGGCGCGACCCGGCGGCGCCCCTCTGCGCTTCACGCTTCTTGATGACGATGCTCCCAAGCCGAACCAGGTCTTGGCGTTTTACCAGAGCGTGGATCTTAAGGATCGCTGGCCGCGAGCGCCCAACCTGCGTGTTCATGGATTTCTTCAGATCGGCGACGGTACAACTCCCCAGGTGTACTGGGTTGACGATCGGGGAGAGCTCCTGTTCCTCGTCAGCGGTTTGAATGTGTTCATTTTGGATGCTGCCGCGCCGGCCGGGCCGCAGACCAGCAGTGGGAGAAGTTGAGCATGGCAGAACAAAAGCGACCCATTATGGCCCGGGACAGGATGCATGCCCCCACGCGGCGGGAGGTGCTGCGCGGTGGCGCCGCGGCGGCACTATCGGCTTTGGCCCCGCGGCGGGCACGCGCCGGCCGCCCCCTTCGCCCCAACTTCCTCTTCATTATTTGCGACCAGTTGCATTTTGAAGCTCTTTCTTCCTACGGTAATTCTTACGTGCACACCCCGAATCTCGACCGTTTGGTGCGACGGGGAACATCCTTTTTGCAATCGCACAGTCCCAATCCGATTTGCTGCCCGGCGCGCAGTTGCCTGATGACCGGCCGCATGTCTTCGGAAACCAGCGTTACCGTGAACGGATTGGAACAATTAAAGGGATTCGGTTTGCCGCCCACCGCCGTCCACTCCAACCACGGCGAGATCATTCCCTCCATCCCCGACATGGGGCAGTGGTTCCAGCAGCATGGGTATGAAACGGTGTACTGCGGCAAGTGGCACCTGCCCACCAACTGGGCGCCCAACGAGCTTGCCGGTTTCACCGTGCTGCCCGTCGGGGGCGGCGAAGGCGCAATCGTGGATCCGACCATTGCACGGGCCACTGGCGCCTACCTGCAAACCCGCACCGGCCCCGACCCGTTTCTTTTCGTTTCTTCCCTGATGCAGCCCCATGACATTTGCTACTTTGCGATATACGACGATGCTCTTACGCCCAAGGAACTTCCTTCGTCGGAGCTGGAAAAGCTGTTGCCACTGCTTCCACCCAATCATCTCTCGCGGCCGCCCGCTCCCCAAATTCTCGACCGTTCCATTTACACCAGGTTTTCGGAGTTGCAGTGGCGGTTTTATCTCTACAACTATTACCGGCAGGTGGAAATGCTCGACGCCACGGTGGGGAGGATTCTGGACGCCCTTGAATCCTCGCCCCACGCCGACAACACCATCGTGATTTTCACCTCGGATCATGGCGAAGGCGCCGCCCGCCACCTGCACGTCGAGAAGTGGTACCCCTATGACGAAGCCTTGAAAGTGCCGCTCATTGTCTCCTGCCCTCAGCGGATCGAAAGCGATTATCGGGACCGTGATCATCTGGTGAGCGGGGTGGATATCATCAGCACCCTGTGCGACTACGCCGGCGCTCCTGTGCCTCCGAACGCCCGCGGATCGAGCCTTCGCCCGCTGCTCGAACGCAAGAATGTGGATTGGCGTGACTTTGTGGCAGCCGAAGTCCAGGTGGTGGGACGCGTCATCCGCACGGCCCAGCACAAGTATGTGCGCTACCAGGGCGATCCCATCGAACAGCTCTTTGACATGCAGGCCGACCCCTGGGAGACGCAAAATCTCTATGCCGATTCCCGGTACGCGAGCGTCATCACCGACCACCGGAAATTGTTGGACGATTGGGAATCGAAGTTGATTGTGTTCTGAAGGCTTCGGCTCCCTACTGTGAACCGTGGCCTGGTTTCTGCTGCCCCCCGCCAAAATCGTATATCAAACCGGGGATGGCTTCTCCGCTCTTTCTGCGCACGTCCAGGGCGAAAAACGAGTGCTGCATTTTGGTTCGATCCACCTTCACCAGCACGGAATTCCAGCCGGCGTGCAGGGTAACGGGCACGACGCTGTTTTCATTGGAGCCGGAAACATCGGAGTAGAGAATTTCCTTCCCATTCAGCCAAAGGCGGCAGCCTTGCTGGCAGGTTAGCTTGAACTGTGTCTCCGCCTGCTGGGGGCTGTACAGTTGGGTAAAGGCGTAGTGCACCGTCCAATCGTCAAAGCGCGTCCCGAGGCTCACATAGGAGCCCGCGGCTCGCCAGACCGTGACCGGCTCCCAAGTGACGCTTCCATTTTTCCCTGCGTAGAATTGATCCATTCGGAATCCTCTTTCCGGAGGATACTCCCGGTCGAGGCCGGCGCGCCCTTGATTGTCAAAAGGGCCCGCCAACGCCCAGCGCTGAATCTCTCCTTGCACCTGTTTGCGCCAGTCAGAAATCTGGCGGCTGAAGGCATCCTCCTGCTTCTGGCCCAAGGGCGCTTGCGGTGCGTGGGAGATGGACTTGGCGTAACCCAGCAAGTTTAAAAATAGCCGGTCCGCCAGCGGGTCTTTTCCAAGATTGTCCAGAAGCCGATATTGGCAAATGATGATGTGGCCTTCATCGACACGCTTCGTCACGAGGCTTTGAAACCATCGGCGGTGGTAGTCGCCAAACGAATCCAGCAGCACGCCGCCCACAACATCATCCGCTGACATGTCCAGGAACCGGGCGGGCAGCACATCCGCGTAGCGCTGGTCGAGCACCAGGTTGGAAGGCAGTCCAGCCGTCATGGCGTGGGACCGAATCCACTGCGCTTTGAACCCCTCGGGGAAGGACACGGTCAGCGGCATGGGGAAGACGCCAAGTTTTTCTGAAACCTCACCGCTGTCCATGGGCAATTCCAACATCACCATGGTCGCGCCGCGGCGGGCTAACTCCACAAGTCCCTTGAGCTGGCCCAAGGGATAGTCGTAAAGCGATTCGGCCAGAAGGCCAACCAGATAGACACTCTGCGCCGGCGCATCCGCGCTGTAGGGTGAGGTCTTGATGGAGAGGTTGTTGAGGCGGCCTGCCAAGCGCCCGCCGGGATCAAGCACTCCCACCTCGGCGGCGGCTTCCGCGCGTGGTCTCAGGCGTTTCAAAACCAGAATATTTTCCTCAGTGCGGTCGAGTAATTTCCCGTCCTGGTTCATTGTGGCGCGGAGGCGAAAATCACCTTCGTTGGACGGCGCCGCGAGGCGAATTCGACCAAGGGGCTGAATCCTTGCTCCGAGGGTTGTCAGGCGAGTCTGCTTCTGCAAACTGTTTTCATCCAGAGATGCGATTTCCAGATTGATTTCAGCCCTTCCAGTGTGCCCTTCATCGTTGACAATGGTCAGTTCAACGTCCATGGGCTCACCGGCGTAAAAATTTGACCGGGCCGTGGAAATGACGATGTGCAGAGGCTTATTGGCCGCGGCTGCGGCAGCGAACGAGGGTTTGGGGTTCCTCCACTCATCCACCAGGCCAAACGGGAACTCAAAGCTCGCATCATTCCAGTCACAGATGTCGTAGCCCCCCGTTAAGGGATTGATGCGCAACGCATCGATCATGCGGGTCAGGGCCTCGGCTTGTGATGCTCGGCTGCTGCGGGCAAAAGCGGCAAAGTCTCCGAATACCTGGTCGAGGCCAAGCGCATTGAATCCTTTCTTAAAAATCGCGTAGATTTCCTCCAGACGATCTTTGTCCTGCCACTCGCGGCCGGGTTCGTAACTGGCGATGACCGCGTCGAGATCCTCGATTCCTCCCATGGCTCCAAACTCGGAAGTGAAATTGAGCAGGCGGGGTTCTTGCATCTGGCGATAGTAATCGAAGCTGGCATTGCTGAAGGGCTGAAGCAAGTAAGGGTGAATATCGTTGATGGCTCGGGGGGAGGTGTCGCCGGGGATGTAAACGCGGGTATTTTCGCCGCTATAGTAGACGCCTCCTGAGTCATCAAAGACCAGCCGCGTGGGGTCGAGTTCATGGGCGTAAGCGGCAAGCTCCGCCTTCAACTCCTCCCCTTCCGCCGCGCCTTCATTGAGCGCACCCCACATGACCAGCGACGGATGGTTGCAATCGCGCGCAATCAATTCCCTCACTTCCCGCCGGCAGCGGTCACGCATTTGCGGAGACTTCTGAATCCAGCCGATGGGCGGCTCTTCGTACAGCAAGATGCCCTGCTCGTCGGCCAATTCCAACAGTCGGGGAAGCTGCGGCTTGATGTGGAGACGCAACATGTTGAAGTGCGCTTCCTTGGCCATCCGAATATCTTTCGCCAACATGTCTTCATCGGGTGGATATGCCAACGTCTCAGGATAATGCGGCTGATAGATTGCGGCTTTTATGATGATCGGCTGCCCGTTGAGGAAGAACCGGTGTTCACGAATCGTAAACTCGCGCATGCCAAAGGTGAAGGTTTGGGAATCAATCGCGGCCCCGCTCGCGAGCAGGCTCACGTGCAGGCTATAGAGGAAGGGGTGATCGGGTGACCAGAGTTTCGCGTCGGGGAGCGGCAGGGAGACATCCAATTGCTGACTGCCGCTGGTCAAAGTGATGTCCTTGCTTTGCCGGGACTTTTCAACGGTGGGATCGTTCTTCTCAGTGGCAGACATGGCCATGGTGATTGTTTCATCGTGGCCGGTTTGGTTGTTCAGGTCGCATGTGACATCGATTCTCCCTGCATAAATGTTGGGCCGGATGAAGCAATCCTGCACCCAGGTCCGACGGGTCACCTGCACCTGAACGTCCTGCCAGATGCCGCCAAAATTGTCGTACCAGATCTGCTTGGACGCCGGAATCTCTTCCAGAATAAATCCATCCAGGCGTTTGCCCGTCACCCATTTCAGCCCGGGCATGAAATTGAGCGTCCGCATCGGCAATAAGACCCTGACGACGAGCTGATTCTGCTGGTCCCAAAGCAGTGCATCGGCCGCCTCAAATTCGAAGGGAGTGTAGCCCCCCTCGTGGGTTCCCAGATATTTTCCATTCAGCCAGGCTTCGGCCAGATAGCTCACGGCGCCAAATCCAATGCGCACGGACGAACCCTTCCATCGTGAAGGGGCAGGGAACGATGTTTGATACCACGCCACTCCCTGATAATTTGGGCGAATCTCATTCCAGACGCTGGGGACGCGGATCGGGGTGGCGGTTGATGGAAAGTGTTCAAACCATTTCTGTGCCTTGCCGGCGTTTGCAGTGTCGAAAGCAATCTTCCATGTGCCATTCAGGCTCAGGATTTCACGGCTGGAACTTCCCGATGGACTATTTTCTTGACCGCCCAAAGCTCCCAATGACAATCCCCAAATGACTCCCAGCATCAGGAGTGAATTCCAGGCGCGCCTCGATCTCCCGACCCCACACCCATGCTTGCCTGCCGGCTGGGTCCTTGTGCATCGGTTACAGAAGTTCATCCGCACTCCCTTCGGGTTTTCTAAGCTTTGTTCCACGCAGCCCAACACTGGGATGGATATATTACCTCACGTCACAAATTCCCCCGTGCTTGTTTCCCTGCCATGCCAGGTGTGGGGCCGGAGTTCTGGCGGCGGTCCCGCTCGGGATTTGGGGGTATAATGTGAAGTGGGGTTGGGAAGAAAGATGGCAAGTTGTTCGCGTCCGGGGCAAAGAAATAGCACTGGGGTGAGGGCGGAGCCGTCCGCGGTTACAGGGAAAGCTATTACGGACCTAAATCTCGCTCTGCTTATTCCTGGACGGCGCGCTCAAAGGCCAAGGGGGTAATCAAAGATGTCCACCTGTATGACTCGCAGGAAGTTTTTAGGCGCGATGGGAGCCACGGCTGGTCTGTGGCTGGCTCGCCCTGCTCTTTCCCTGGCACGGCCTCTGCCCTCCGGCCGTGTGGCCATTGGCCTTTGCCCCACTTACGGGCCGCAAGTCACCGCCGCCTTGGCGAAGATGTTCGATCAACTTGGTGGATTAGAGGGCCTGGTGCGGGGCAAGACGGTGGCCATCAAGCTCAACCTGACCGGGTCGGACTATGACCGTCTTCACTACACCCCGCCGGAGTTAACCCACTGGGTGCACCCCGTGGTGATCGCGGCGACGGTACACCTGCTCGGCCAGGCGGGCGCCCAGCGCATTCGTTTGCTGGAAAGCCCCATGTCCACCACCGAATCGCTCCAGGAATTCATGCTGGCCGCTAACTGGGAACCCCGCATGTTCATGAGCGCCGCCCCCCGGGTGGAGTTTGAGAACACCAATTACCTGGGCTACGGAAAGAAATACTACCGTTTTATGGTCCCGGGCGGCGGCCTGATGTACAAAGGCTACGATCTGAACCACTCTTACGAGGACTGCGACGTCTTCGTTTCCCTCGCCAAGCTGAAGGAGCACACCACCGCGGGCATTACCCTTTCCATGAAGAATTGTTTTGGGATAACGCCCTGCACGATTTATGGCGACCACGCCCCGGTGGACGAGCCGGGCCTCACCCCCGTGGGGGGGCGGGGAATCTTCCACGCCGGCGCCCGCCTGCCCTCGCTGAGCGCTCCTCCCCCGGTGAGTCCCAACGAGCCCAAAGATCCGGGCTACCGCGTGCCGCGCGTGGTGGCGGACCTGGTGGCCGCCCGCCCCGTGCACCTGGCCATTATTGATGGAATCGAATCCATTGCGGGAGGGGAACTGCCTGGTTACACGCACGCCCGCCGCGTCAAGCCGGGACTGCTGGTGGCGGGAACCAATTGCGTGGCCACTGACGCCGTGGGCGCTGCCCTGATGGGGTTTGATCCCATGGCGGTGCGGGGAACCGCGCCCTTTGAAACCTGCGATAGCACGCTCCAACTGGCGGAACAACTGGGAGTCGGTCCCCGCGACCTCAACCAGATTGAAGTGATCGGTCCGGCCATTTCCAAGGTTCGAGTCGATTACCGCCGCGTCCCCATGCCGGGTGAAGGCGCGGTTCAAGCCCTTGTTCCAGTTAAAACAACAAGGAGGACCGGCGGTCCGGTCCCCCTTGGATAGTCAGCGCCCGTTGCGCGTCATCAAGCCCGCTTAGAATCCCGGGCGGTCCCGCACCTTCTCCGCCGCAACCGTGATACTGGTGGCCGCGGGGGGGGCGGGGGTTGAAAACACCCATCCTTTAACGGAAACTTTATCATTGGCAGCCACCCCCATGATGGTGTCTGTGGTGAAATTATCAAAGGTTGTGGCCGAAGTAGTTTGCACCGTGATGGTGAGGGGCGCCCAACTCCACGTGGCTGATGACTTGGAGGGCGTCACGAAGTAATTCGGGTTGGTATTGAGAGTAAAGCTCAAATTACTCGCTGTGACGACGTTCACCTGACCGGAGATTTGACTGGGCTCGAGGGTAATGCTATCGGTGGTGAATGTTACTTTGGCCCGGCCACCCCACGGATCCCAATCCTCAGTTCCGCTCACCGTGTTTTGTAAAGATCCCGCAACAACGGCGACCGCCACTTCCTGACCCACGGTCAGGTCCGTCGTGCTGGCAAAGCTCAACCCACTGGGAATCGTGAACCCCTCGTCGGAGTCAATGGCGTAAGTCACGCCCGTAGTCGGAATGGTCACGGTGGCTCGATGCCCCATGGGAAGCTGGCTGGAATCATACGGCCCCTGGAGGATCAAATCCATGACCGTGTTGCCGCCCGAGGTACTCAAACGGATAATATCGCCTTCCACCACCGTCTGCCCGGCGGCTGCAAGATAGTCCACTTCGGACGCGAGCAAAGTTCCACCGGTCTGCATGCTCACCCCGACCTTGACAACCTGCTGCGCGGCCAGGCAGGCGGCATTCGCGGTTGAGCAGACAGCGCTGGGATAATTGAAGGTCGTGCTGCTGTTGTCATCAATGGTGAAGGTTCTGCCATCGGGAATCTGGATTACGAAACTGCCCGTTGCCGGGGTTCCCGAGGGCGCAACGACGGATTGGATCGTCCCGGTCACGTGGCCGAGGCCCGGTACCGGTCCCGTCGGAGGTATGGGCAACTGTGAAAGCGTAACGCCCCCGCTGGCGGCAAGGTTCATGGTGAGATCCGGTTGGATAACCGTATTCAAATTGATGTCCAGCATAAATGCCAGGGGCGAGCTCGCGCTTAAGTCGATCGGGAAAGGCGCGGTGGTAAAGCTGAGCGTCAAGGGGCTAAGGGAAGGAGAAAGCGTGCACGTGGCGTTGTTGACGCAGGCTGTGGCGCCACTGCCGATGGTCGCGCCCGTGCCGTTAAAGATCGTGAGTTGCGGGTTGGAGACCGTCAAGCTCAGGCCCGTGTAAGTTCCTGCCGCCACATTCCGGTTACCCAAAAAGGCCGCATCCGTCTGCAGGTCAGTGACATTGACAGGAATCGCAAGGTTGCTGCTCCACAGCGGAACGGTTCCCATCGACTGATTGGTGAGCGTACCATCGGAAATATTCAATGAGAAGAACAACACCGTCACACCCGTCGGGGGAGTGTCAGTTACCGACATACTGACGGGCGAGGTCTCGGGGGTTGTGGTCGAGGGTGGAGTGGGGGTGACTGCGGAGTTTTGACTTCCGCATCCCGCCATGAGAAGGGAAAATGCTGCAACAAACAGAATCTGCGCGACTCTACGCATCATTACCTCCCAAGGCCCATAGGGCCGAATTTTGTTGGATCTACGGGTTATCGCCTATCTGTCCCCAGGCTGAAATTGGCCTTGCGAATCTTCCCGCAGGATAATCGCTGGCAATCAGCATTCCAAGATTTGTGCAAGACTAAATAATTGAAACCACACACCTTGACATGGATACTGGGCGCATTAAGCTGCTCCATATTTACATGGTGCCGTATCCAGTTTACACAATGCAAAGGACGGAGTGCGAAGACTCTCCCTTCTCCGTTCCTAGCTGGAGATGTGAGACAAATAGTCACGCTTGAGATCATAGGGATGGTCTCGAAAGTACCCAGTTTTCGCTATGTGAGTGGAAGCTGGAAGGTAAGCAAGGGTTGCCTTGACTGTGAAAATTCCCTCTAATATTTTTTGGCGCGGCAATCACCACTTCGGCATCAATGCCGCTAAGAATTTTGGGCATCTTGATTACCGTATTTCCCGCTGTCTTTATCCCCTCAGTATACACCCGATTGTCAAGCGAACCCTGCGCCAGCCGGACTATTGCCGCTTTCGGGCACTATGCTACGATACGCGGTTGGTTCTGGAGGAATTCACATGAAACAGTTGTATTTGCTCCTGAGTCTGTTCATGGCGCTCACCGGATGTGTTTGGGCGGGGGAAGAATACCCGTACGGCCCGGACTCCCAGCGCCAACCGGGTGTGCCCCAGGGCACCGTGACCCAATACTCCTGGACCAGCAAAATTTTCCCCGGCACGGTGCGCGACTACTGGGTTTACGTGCCTGCCCAGTACACCCCGGACAAGCCCGCCTGCGTGATGGTCTTCGAGGATGGCAAGGGAACCTTGGATGACGGCCCGCTGCGCGTTCCGACGGTGTTTGACAATCTTATTGCCAAACATGATATGCCGGTGACGATTGCCATTATGATTAATCCCGGCGTCCTGAAAGGATTGATCCCTGGCCAGGGGGACCGCCCCAACCGCAGTTACGAATACGATTCCCTGAATGACCGTTATGCCCGATTCCTCATCGACGAAATTCTTCCCGAAGTCGCCAAGCAATATAACCTCTCCACCAATCCCAATGACCGCGCGATTTCCGGAGCGAGTTCGGGCGGAATCTGCTCCTTTACCGTTGCCTGGACCCATCCGGAAGCCTTTCGCCGCGTCCTCAGCTTTATCGGCAGCTTCGCCGATTTACGCGGCGGCGACATCTATCCCGCCCTGATCCGCAAGACCGAGCCCAAGCCCCTCCGCGTTTTCCTTCAGGATGGCAGCCACGACCTGAACAATTTTGCGGGTGATTGGTGGCTGGCCAATCAATCCATGGCCTCCGCCCTCGCTCACGCCGGATATGACGTCAAGTTCGTGACCGGCGACAAGGATCATGACATGATCCAGGGAGGTGCGATTTTTCCCGATGCCTTGCGCTGGCTCTGGCGCGAGTATCCCCATCCTATCGCCACGCCCCCCCCGCATTCCCTGGGCGATGCGCACTCGGGGTTTGTGGATTTGGATTCGGGTTGGGAGTTGGCGGCCTCCCTCCGCCCGGCGCCCCCCGAAATCAACGAGAACCTGAAAGGCGAGAGTATCCCGGAGCCGCTCAAGGACGTCACGGGAATTGCCGTCGATCGGCAGGGGAATGTGTTTGTCGGCAATTCCTCCTGGAGCGCGATTTACCGGATCGGTGTGGATGGACAGTCCTCCACCTTTGCAGCCGACGCCGATGGCGCGCGCGGCCTGGCGTTTGGGCCGGATGGCCGCTTGTATGGCTGCAACAGCAAGGGGATCGCCAGTTATTCGTCGGAGGGAAAGGAATCCGTCCGTTTGCGCGGCACCTATTGTAGTGACGTTGCTTTCTCCAGCGACGGCGGACTCTATTTCACCTATTCCGTTTCCGGCATCGTGGGATTTCTGCCTTCCGGCCGATCCAACCATTTGGGGCGCACTCCCAGCGCTCAATTTCAGGGCCTTGACAGTCCCAAGGCGGATGGAATCTGCCTTTCCCCTGACCAGTCGAAGTTCTACGTCAGTGACGCCACGGGCAAATGGGTGTGGTCATACCAGATTCAAGCCGACGGCTCTATTTCCAGCGGCGAGCCCTTCTTTCGCCTGGAAACCCCTGACGAGTCTTCGGAGAGCGGGGCCACCAGCATGGCCGTGGATAGCAAGGGTCTGCTCTACGTGGCCACCCTGCTGGGAATTCAGGTTGGCGATGCGGAAGGAAGGGTGGTGGCGATTCTCAATCCGCCGGACCCCGCCGGGCCGCAATCGGTTCCCATTTCCGGAGTCACGTTCGGCGGCCCCGACCATCAATACCTCTACGTCGTGGCCGGAAACAACGTTTATCGTCGGCATCTCGCCCGCCGCGGCGGGTTGTGACAGTCTTCCGCAGGGGCGGTCCGCGAACCACCCCTACGGAGTCCATTGGCCAGGGGTGGGCGGTCCAACACATCTGGTCATCCTCAGCGTGATTTGTTTCATCCGCAGGTCAAGTCCTGCCGATACCCCACATTAGGGGGGAGGCGGGGTGGTGTCGGTGGACACGCTCCCCTGCTGGGTTTATCGGCAGTTTGTGATGAAAAGATGAGGGATTTGTTTCTATTGAGGATGGCTAAATACCGTCACGAATAAATCAATCAACTCTCCCCTCGCCCCCTTGGGGGAGTGGGGTCGGCGGTGAGGGGGTCATCTTGTGGGCAAAAGCGGTGACCTAAAAGGTATCAGAAGGCTCGCGTAGCGGGTGCTGTCATGTGAAGCTTGTCCAAATTAGCGATCGCTCCTGGCGTTTGATGGGGCTTCGCCCCGGTCGCCACGGCGACCAAAGCCGCGGGTTGCTCCTCAGCGACAGGACCGTAATTTGGACAAGCTTGGTTTGCGAACCGCCCCTCCTTTCCATGCCAGGGGGACAGTATGTCTCTTGACAAAGCGAGCCAAAATGTATAGGCTAGAGGTGCGATGAAGGCCAGATGCCCAACGGCCGCCCCCACGAAAGTTTCCCCAAGTCAGCCCTGCGGCCTTAAACTCAGCCAACACAAAAAGATGTTAAAAATGAAGAGTGCTCCGGATGAGTTATTGAAAACAAAGGGGTGAAAAAAGTGCTCTGGATGAGTTGATGAAAACAAAGCAGTTAACGTATTTTCACGATGAGTCATTGAAAGGAAAGGAGATAGGTGTTAGCTTGAAGACTCTTATGCTTCGCAGCCTAAATCGTGTTATTAACTCTAATCGAGGTTTCTCATGCCACTTTAGGTCTTCTCTTTCATCCCTCTATCCACGCGTCTTACCAACACCCAGGAGGCTCTTGATTTGAACAGTCGACAAAGGGTTAAATGCGCCATCAACTTCAATCATCCTGATCGTGTTCCCATATCCCACGCGGTTCTTCCCGCCGCGCAAATCAAATACGGCAAGGCGCTGGACGAAATCCTTACCGAATTCCGCGAGGATTTCGGCTGGGACTACATGCGCGATCTGCCGCCGGAGGATTTTCCGGCGGTTTATAAGCAGGGCAGAAACATTGACGACTTTGGAACGGTCTGGTACTCCGAGTGGATGGGGGTGTGCGGCATTCCCATCGAATGGCCCCTCAGCGATTGGGCGCGCTATGACCATTACCAGTGGCCGAAGGTTTTTGACGCCGGGCCGCCCTCCGGCAGGCTCTACAGCGGCCACATGATGGGCTTTGATGATCGCTGGTACCCGCGCGGCGCCTGGATCACCTTCTTCGAGCAGCTCCAGCAATTGCGCGGCATGGAAAACTTCATGCTGGATATCGCCACCGAGTCCCGGGAATTTTACCGGCTGCTTGACGACTTGCTGAAATTCAACCTGGAGTGGATTGACAAGTGGACGGCTCTTGAATATGACGGTCTGCACCTCGCCGATGACTGGGGCGGGCAAACGTCGCTGATCATCAAGCCGGAAACGTGGCGGCGGATCTTCAAGCCGCGCTATGCGGAGATGTTCAAGCGCGTTCGCTCCAAGGGCATGGACGTCTGGTACCATACCGACGGGCAGGTGCGCGACATCTTCGGCGATTTGATTGAAATTGGCGTGCAGGTGATCAATTGCCAGGTCCCCGTGGTGGGGCACGAATGGATTGCCCAAAACGGGCGCGGGCGCGTAGCCTTCCGCACCGATATTGACCGCCAGCGTATCATGCCATTTGGCTCAATCTCCGAGGTGACGGAAGAGGTGCATCGGACCTTTGAGGCGTGCGGCTCTTCCCAAGGCGGCATCATCGCCTGCGGCGAAGTCGGTCCTGACCTGCCTCTGGAAAACGTCCGCGCCATGTACGAGGCGTTCCGCGAATACGGAACGTACGCCTCATGAGGTTTACCACGGAGGCGCGGAGGCGCCGAGGAAGAAAAGCAAGTCAAAATGCAAAGTGCAAAATGCAAAATCCAAAAGGTAAAAGCGCCCCATCGGCAATTGCTTCGTGCTGACGTTGTAATTAGGGTCAAGCGGTGAATTCGCAGCCCTCGCCCCCTTGGGGGAGAGGGTGGACCGCAACCGGCGCTTTCACCAGCCGGGGCGGGACGGGTGAGGGGGTCAAAACCACGCCCCCCTATATCAAACGTGAGTTCGAGTTGGCACTTTTGCCTTTTGACTTGTTCTTTCCGCTCCGCGCCTCCCCGTCTCTGCGGTAAGAATGAATTTGAGAACAAAACAATGACACCACGGGAACGAGTTCTGGCGGTTCTGAACGGGCAGCGGCCCGACCGCGTGCCGTGGTTCGGAGATTTGGATTACTGGGCGACGGCCTTGATGGGCCGGGGTGAGAAGCCGCAGGACTTCAAGCGCAGTGACGCTTACCTTGACTGGCACCGCGATCTGGGTGTGGGTTATTACCTGCAAGGCGATTTTCCTTTCCGCGCCATCACCGAGCACTGCCGGATTCGGGAGTGGAATGAGGGTAGCCTGCGGCGCCGCCAAATCGAGACCCCCTGCGGCACCCTGCGCGAAACGTGGACGTGGCTTCCCGAATCGTTTGCCGAGGCTCCCACCGAACACCTGGTGAAGTCGGCCACCGATTTGCGCGCCTACCGGTATTTCCACGAGAACACCCGTTACGAGCCGGACTATTCGTTCGCGGAGCGGCGGCGCGGGCAAGTGGGAGACTTGGGCGTGGTGCTTTGCTACCTGCCCAAAAGCCCCCTGATGCAGTTGATTGCTCTCGATGCGGGCGTGACGGCGGTCTTTGAAATCTTCACCGAGGCCGGGGAGGAATTCCACAAAACCATGGAAGTGGTGCGGCGCTCGCACGATGCGGCGGCATCGATCGCGCTGGAATGTCCCGCCGACGTGCTCATGATCCCTGAAAACCTCTCCTCCGAGTGCGTGGGCAGGACCTTTTACGAAATGTTCATGCGGGATTATGAAGAGACCTGGGCGCGGCGCATCCGCGAGGCGGGGAAATATTCGTGCATTCACCTGGATGGAACCATGAAAGGGCTGCTGCGCGAGACGTGCTCCACCAGCCTGACGTTTATCGAAGCCCTCACCCCCGCGCCCGCCGGCGATTTGGAAATCGAGAAGTGGGCGGAGTGGAGCGGCAATGCGCGTACCATCCTCTGGGGCGGGCTGCCCGGCGTGTTCTTTACCGAACTGGTGAGCGACGAAGAGTTTGATGCCCACGTGCGCCGCGTGCTGGAGATTATGCGCTCCGAGCCGCGCTACGTGCTGGGCGTGGCCGATCAGGTTCCACCCGACGGACTCGAACGCCGCGTGCGCCGCGTGGCTGAACTTGTGGAACTGTATGGGGCGTATTCGTAGCGGGGGCATCTTGCCCGCTGTCGCGGGAGCGTCCCGCTCCCTCCTGGCGAGCGGGCAGGATGCCCACGCCGCAGCGGGCGAGACGCCTGCGCGCTACGCTTCCTACCGGGGCAACTTCACTTCGCCATTAATCGCCAACTTGGCGGTAATGCCGCTTGCTGTTTCCCCCGGTTGGGCGCCGCCCACGAAAATGGCGTAATCGCCTGACTCCACGACGTGTTCCCCCTGTTCATTGACCATGCTCAGGTCGCGGGCGTTGAGGGTGAAGCTCAAATGGCGGGTTTCCCCCGGCAGAAGGTGCACGCGCGTAAATCCCCGCAGAGCGCGCGCCGGGGCGCCGGCGATGTCGGGAAATTCCAGGTAAAGCTCCGCCACCTCATCGCCGGCAATTTGGGATGTGTTGCGGACGTCCACCTGAACCGTGAGCGGCGCCCCGGCGTGAATCTGCGACGGCGAGAGTTTGATGTGGCTGTACTCAAACGTGGAGTAGCTCAGTCCATAACCAAAGCCGTAGAGAGGTTTGCCCTGGAAATAACGGTAGGTGCGGTTCTGCACGGAGTAATCGTCAAACGGCGGCAGTTGGTCAAGCGAGGCGTAAAAGGTGACAGGCAGGCGGCCACTGGGGTTGTTCATTCCCGCCAGAGTCTCGGCGATGGCCGTGCCGCCTTCTTCGCCGGAGTACCACGCCTCCAGCACCGCCGCGGCGTGTTCCTCAGCCCAGTTCACCGCCACCGCGCTTCCGCTCATGACCACGACCACCAGGGGTATGCCGGTGGCCCCGAGCGCCTCCAGCAGTTGTTGCTGGGGCCGCGGCAAGCCGATATCCGTGCGGTCGCCGCCCTGGAAGCCTGGCACCGCGATGCGCATTTCTTCCCCTTCGAGAGCCGGGGAGAGCCCTACGAACGCCACCACCGCATCCGCCTGCTGCGCGGCTTTCACGGCCTCGGCGCGCATAACTTCCGCGGGCGGCTGCCAGTTGAGCACCACATTTCCAGCCGCGAATTCGGACTCCTGAACGTAGTCAAGCTGGAAGGCATGGGGTTTCGCATCCTCGAACTGCACCGTGAAGGTGTTGGACGACTTGTCCTTTCCTTCCTCATCCCAATTCCTGGGGATGGGCAGGGTGGTGTCGAGAACAAGGTGGGAGTTCAGATGAATCCGGAAAGCCACCCTTCCACCGTTGTGATGAAAATCGGGTTTGGGGACGCTAAAGGTGTAGGTCCCGGGGCCGGGCGGAGTCAGCGTGCTGGTCCAGCGGACAGAGTAAGCCTTTTTGGAGACCCCCGGCGCGGGCCCGGCGGCAAGCCAGTCAAACTGGATCTGCGGGTCCACGCGCGTCAGCACCGGCTTCCCGGAGAAGTGGGAGTTCGAAAAGTATTCGCCTTGCAAGCCCGGGCCGGCGGCGTCACCGGCCAGGTGATACACGCTGGAAGGCACGGGAACCGGCAACTGCTCCACGTACGGCGAGCCCTGTGCGTAGATAATATGCGCCTTGCCATTAAAGATCTTGCGAATTCCTTCGATAGGGAGAACGGGGTGAGACGGCGTGCCGTAGTAATTGCCCTCGAGCGCGAGCAAGGACTCCGCATTGGGTCCAATCACCGCCAGCGTTTTGACATTGGCCTTGAGGGGCAGGATGCCATCCTGATTCTTCAAAAGCACAATCGATTCCCGCGCGGCGCGCAGGGCCAGTTGCCGGTGCTGGGGTGAGTCATTCTCCGTGAAGGGGATTTTGTTAAACGCCACTTGACCCGGCGGATCGAACATTCCCAATCGGAATCGCGCCGTAAACAGGCGCTCGAGCGACGTGTCGATTTCGCTTTCCTTGATCAACCCGTCATGCACGGCTTGCACCAGATCGACGTACTCCTGCCCGCAGGTGGTGTCGGTACCGGCCCGGACCGCCGCGGCCGAGCCATGCTCATTGTCCGGCGTGAAGTTGTGGCCCGTCGTGATGTCGCCCACCGCGCCGCAATCGGAAGTTACATAGCCCGAGAACTTCCAGGCGCCGCGCAGCGTGTCATCCAAAAGAAACGGGTTGGCGCACGCCGGTTCGCCATAGACGGAGTTGTACGCGCACATTACCGAGTCCGCGTGGCCCTCCACCACGGTGGCGCGAAACGCCGGCAGGTAAGTGTCCTCCAGGTCGTGAAGGGAAGGATTGACGTTGAACATGTGCCGCATCGGCTCCGGACCACTGTGCACGGCGTAATGTTTGGGCGTGGCAATGGTTTTGAAGTAGCGGGGATCGTCTCCTTGCATGCCGGTGACGAAGGCCACACCCAGCCGTGAGGTGAGGAAGGGATCTTCGCCCAGCGTTTCCTGCCCGCGCCCCCAGCGCGGATCTCGAAAAATGTTGATGTTGGGCGACCAGAAATCGAGGCCGAAGAAAATGTTGTGATTTCCTTCCCGCTGCGCCTGGTTGTACTTGGCCCGGGCTTCGGTCGAAATCGTTTCGCCTTCGGTGTGAATCAGGTTGAAATCCCAGGTGGCCGCCATGCCAATCGCCTGCGGGAACACGGTGGCGTATCCCGCACGCGCCACGCCGTGCAGCGCTTCGCTCCACCAGTCATATGACGGAACCCCCAGCCGGGGAATTTCCGGCGCCACATGCTGCATCTGCCGGACTTTTTCATCCAGGGTCATGCGCGAAACGAGGTCGCGAACTCGCTGATCGAGGGGCAGGTCAGGATTCCGATAAGCAGGAATGGGATTGACAGGCTTGGTTTGGGCATTTCCAGGCAGCGCAAGTCCGCAGGCTATCACCAGGGCAATGAGAGCGTGTGCGATAAGACGAACCGCCAGGCGGTTACCAGCATCGTTCATGAGGTTCACTCCAGACAAGAATTTAGAGGGCATTAAACTAGCACAGCCGGAGGGGAAACCAGAAGGGGGATCATCCGTGCCCTCTGTGTTGAGCTCTTCCTGGGCACGGAGGTCACAGAGAAATAATGCGGAAGTAATGATGTTATGACGCCCGGGGCGGGGGAAGCTTGGAGAATAAGGGCGCTCAGATCTCCCGATCACCCGATGACCCGATGGCCCGATGACCAGATGGCCAGATCGGCCGATTCCTCACGCCTGTTCCAGGATGGCAAAGTCGCCAGGATTCCAAGCCAGCGCCATGATGTAGAACTTGGTTCCGATTTTCCGAATGGCGGCGTTGTGGATGTGGGTAAAGTTCGGCAGGCCCAGGTCTTCCTTGATCATGATGGTGGAAACCAGGTTCTCGTTTTCGAGAACATAAATGGGCGCGCCCTTCTTCTTGTCGGGGCCTTCCAGCGCCGGAACCACGCTGTATTGGTGGTCGAGGTAGTTGATGTCGCAGGGCAGCGAGCCCGAGGGCATGGGGTTGGTGGAAAGGTAGTGGCCGTAGCGGGTGAAGCGCTCGAAGCGCGAGTTGGGACGGTCGGCGACGTCCAGATGCGGCGCTCCGGGAGTTTTGGTGATCCCGTGCCCGGTGTTGAACTGGCCGATTCCGTTGCCTTTTCCGCCCCACGCCAGGTCGTTCCAGACGGCCTCGAATTGTTTCGCGGGATTGACGCGGGCGGTCAGCACATAATCAAGATTGCAATACCCGGTAGTAACATAATACAAGCCTTCCAAATACTCCACCGCCGTGGGGGCGAAATTGCCTCCTCCCAGCAGGTAGTCGTGAACCTGCTGCTGTTCGAACCGGTCAGCGGCGGTGGGAGCATCAAGTCTGTGCACCAATTTGCCATCGAGCGTGGTGGTGAAGATCTTGCCCTCGCTGTTGGCGGGAAAAACCAGGTAGGGGGTTCCATCGCTGCCGTACCAGATGTTGGTGTCGTGCAGATTGATCTTGCGCATCTCGTCCGGCGTCTCAACCATGCTGATGGTCTTGAAGTCTTGACTGATCTGAACAATGCCCGCGCCGGGGAGCGCGAAGTAGGTCTCCTCCTGGCCGGGCCGGCGATCAACGGCAAAGCCGCCATGGGCGTCCACCAGGACTTTGCGGGCTTCCGGGGGAAGGTGGTCCGAGGTGTACATGACCTTGAATTTCATGGCCCCTTGGCCGCTGACGCCCGGAGCCTTGTCGGTCGTCGCGCCGGGCGCGGTGAGTGACGCTTGCGCGGCGCACGTGTTAAAGCGGGGAGCGTGATGGTGCGCGTGGAGGGCCGTAAGGTTTCGAGTCATGCCTGCCAGGCCGACGAGGCCATACATCATGCGTCTTCGCGATAGGCTCATTGTTTTTCTCCCCGGGACATTGGCAAGTGCCGAGTGGCTGGCTACTCGCCGCAATCTGTTATGCGATCGGTTTTTGGAGGTGCGCCCAACTTAGCAGCGGGAGTTCTTAAATTCAATTCCCGCCGGACTGGTAACATATCGCGAACCGCCTTTTAACGCAACGGGTTGTTGAACGCGAATCCGCCATTGACAAGCCACGGTGTTGGTATTAGAACTGCAAGAGGGGTATCGGGCGCCCCTCCAGTCCTCTTTTTAAGGAGTTTTCCATGCCGGAAAGCGCATTGCAATTTCGACTCGACGACCGCCAAATCCGGCAATTCCAGGATGAGGGGTACTTGGTGCTCGAGCGTCTTTTTACCGACGCTGAGCTTCAGCCCGTTATCGACGAAATCAGCGCCGACCTTGACCAGCGCTGCCAGAATGCGGTGGCCGCGGGCACGCTTTCGCAGACTTACGCGGAATTTGATTTCGAGCACCGCCTCACCCACGTCAATGCCGAGAACGTAAACATTGCAAAATCGATGTGGGACATGAAGGTGGTGCTGCCGAGTTTCTTCGGGCTGATGACGAATCCCAAGCTGCTCGATGTGGCGGAACAATTCTGCGGCCCGGAAATCATTGCCTCCAGCGTCTACCGTTTGCGCCCCAAAGTGCCGAGCCATGCCTGGAGTCCCGTGCCGTGGCATCAGGACTCAGGTTACTTCGAGCCCTACTGCGACCTGGGACTCATCCTGACCGTCTGGTTGCCGCTTGTCGATGCCACCGAAGAGCGCGGCTGCCTTTGGGTGATGCCGCGCGTGCACAAGGGCGGGCTCTTTTTTCACCATCCCGACGCCATGGGGCATTACCTGGTGATTCCCGATGAGGAATTCGGCGGCCGCCAGGCCGTACGGGCGCCGGTGCCCAAGGGCGGCGTGTTGTTACTGACCAACCGCACGCCTCACGCCAGCTTTGAGAATAAGACCGACGTGGTGCGCTGGAGCATGGACCTGCGCTACCAAAGCGCCGCCCTGCCGACCAATGCCAACATCACGCGCCTGCCCGGCGAAGCCAAAAGTTCGGCCACCGTCGGCGTGCCCCTTGCCTGCAATCCTCCCGAACCTGACTTTCTCGTACGCAGCCAACTGCGGCCCCAGGAGGTCATGAAGACCGCGGCGGAATTTGTGGCGCTGCGCAAGAATCACGTCTATCAGCCCGCCACCGACCGCTGGGGATACTCGGTGGCCAAGCGCAAGGACCCGCTGGGCCAGCCCTACAAGATCGGCGACCCCAAGAGCAACTAAGCGGAACCCGAAAAATCAAGAACGTGAATCACGGGAGCGCAGCCGGACCCCCACGCTCTCGGGGGCTCTCCTGGCGTGATATCATGCCCCCTTTGCCGTGCACCTGATTTCCGGAAGGATGGTCGATGCTGTCCGTCGCGCTGGCGCTTTTCATGTTGCTTCCCGCAGAGGGGAGACAACCCACCACTCCGAATCCTCCAGAGGTGGGCGAGCAGATCCGCATCTCTGCCGCACACATTACGAAGCGGCCCATCGACGCAAAGCAGCAGGGGCAGTTTATTGAACTGCTTTGCAGCCTGATTCCCTCCATCACCACACAGCAGGTGGTGCAAACAAGCTTCGAGGACGCGCCGCCCTGTCACGTTGACTATAAGCGCGAGGTGGACGAGCCCTACCGGCCCTGGTACCCGGATGGCGCGGTGGAGGTGGCGCAATACTCCTTTGATACGGCGAATCCTTTCAACGGCACGCGTTCTCAGAAGATTGTGCTGCCCGCGCCACATGCCCGTGCCGGAATCTCCCAAGACGGTTTCTACCTCAAGCAGGGAATCACGTACAAGCTGCGCCTGCACATGCGCGGGGAAGGGAACGCTCCGGTTTGGGCGTCGTTGCATGGCGGTGGCCGGATGATCGCAGGCCCGGTTCTGCTGGGGCATGCGGGTGAAGATTGGACTGCTGCGGAGGCCGATTTACACGCCGACCGCACCACCGACAATGCCACCCTGACGATTGACTTCGAAGGGCCGGGGACTCTCTGGCTCGACCGCGTGTACCTGATTGGCTCTGACGCGGTGCTGGGAATCTGGCGGCCTGACGTGGTGGCGGCGCTCAAGGCCATGCACCCGGGAATCATCCGCTTCGGCGGTAGCACCACGGAACAATACGAGTGGGACAGCGCCATTGGCCCTTGGGATGACCGCCCGACCTTCACCACCGTTTGGGGTGGCTGGGAGGAGAACTTTGTCGGCATCGATGAGTTCTTGCGACTTTGCGAGTACGTGGGCGCGGAGCCGCTCATTTGTGTGCGCTGGACCGGCAAGAAGCCGGAAGACGCTGCGGCCGAGGTGGAATACGCCAACGGCAGCACGGCCACACGCTGGGGAGCGCTGCGCGCCCGCAACGGCCACCCCGCGCCCTACCATGTCAAGTACTGGCAGATCGGCAATGAGGTTGACGTTTCTGACTACGGAACCTCCGTGCGCGCCTTCGCCGCGGCCATGAAGCAGGTGGATCCCGGCATCAAGTTGATGTCCTCCTTTCCCACCAAGGGTCTGCTGGACGCGGCAGGCACTACTTTCGACTACCTCTGTCCCCACCATTATGAAGTCGAAAATCTGTCCAAAGAAGACAGCAGTTTCAGGGAACTCCGGGAATGGATTGCGTCGAACTCCGGCGGCAAGGACATCCGCGTAGGGGTGACCGAGTGGAACACCACCGGTGGAGATTGGGGCCTCGCGCGGGGCAAACTGCAAACGCTGGGAAATGCTCTCAGCATTTCCCGATATTTGAACCTGATGCAGCGCTGTGCCGACTTGGTGGAGATTGCCAACCGTTCGAACCTTGCCGACAGCCGCGGTTCCGGATTTCTGGTAACCGGGCCCGGATGGCTTTATGAGTCGTCGGCCTATTATGCGCAGGAAATGTACGCGCGCGCGGCCGACTCCTTCCCTCTTCACATCGAGCGATCTTCCCCGCTCCCCTGGGACCAGCAAGAGCCGGACCTCTCTGCCAGCGTCAGCGCCGACGGCCGGAAGTTGCGGATTTACGCCATCAACTCGACGCTCAATTCAATTCGGCAGAGTTTCCAATTGGATGGATTGAAAGCGGCGGGTGGCGTTGTTCTAGTTCTTGAAGACCATGCCCACGCGGGGACTGCCGAAGTTATGAACAGCCGTGACGACCCTGAACGGATTTCGCTCACATCGCAGCCCACGGAAATCCGCGGGACACGGTTCGAGTTTACATGCCGGCCGCTCACCATCACCCTGCTCGAATTGGATCTGCGGCCGTAAGAGTTTGCGCTGGCCTCAGGCAGGCTCTGGCAGGGGCGAAGTCTCGTCCTCTTACTTGAGGTTGTCCAGCGCCAGCAATTGCCGGGTGGCGAGATCGTGGGGCAGAGGAGCGTAACCGAGCGCCGAGCATTCCTTTTGGCCGGAGGTCAATACCCACTGGAGAAGTTCCAGCAGGGCGGCCTTTTTCCGGCGGTCATTGATTTCCGGCGGCAGAAGCAAAAAGGTAAACGTCGCGATTGGGTAGGTGTCCTTACCGGGGGCGTTGGTGATCGAAGACGCAGAGGCAGGATTTCCTGTCAGGGCAGAACCGGCGGCAGCAGCGACGCTCTCCAGGTCGGCCCGGATGAACTCGCCGGAGGCGTTTTGGACGGCTCCGAAACTCAACTGGTGCTGAATGGCATAGACCAGTTCCACATATCCAATCGAGTTCGGGGTGCGCTGCACGGTGGCGGCGACCCCTTCGTTGTATTCCACCGCCGTTCCCACGGGCCACTTGAGGGTGAAGCCTGTCCCCACCGAGGCTTTCCATTCCGCGCTGGTCTTGGACAGATAATCCGACCAGGCGTAGGTCGTGCCGCTGCCGTCCGAGCGATGGATCACCACGATTTCGGTGTCTGGCAGCCGTGCGCTCTTGTTCGCGCCCTTGATCAACGGGTCGTTCCACCTCTTAATCCTACCGAGGTAGATGCCGGCCAGAGCCTCAGGCGTGAACTTGAGATATTGGGTGAGATTTTTCAAATTGTAAATCGGAACCACCCCACCCAATACGGAGGCGGTGCGCGGAAAACCCGCCGCAGATGGCAAGGGGCCTTGATTCGACGGAGGCACATCGGACGCCGCGAAGTCCACCTGACGCTCGACGAGAAGTTGGGTGCCTGACTCCGATCCCACGGCGTCGTAGCTGATACGAACATCGGGGTGTTGTCGCTGGAAAGACTCGAACCACTTCTGATAGAGAGGCGCGGCAAAGGTCGATCCGGCGCCATGCAAGTTGGTCTGCACCAACCCCGGTTCTGAAGATGGGCCTTTATTGTCGTGCGCCGCAAGCATCTCCCTGACAAGATTGTCGCACAGATTATCGGAGATATTGCCCCAGGAAAGCTTGCTGGGAGTCACGAGGTAAGACCACAGGACGGCGTCGCCAGCGCCAATGACTTCGACGGAGAGAAAACCTGCATAAATGGCTTGGCGATTCGCTGCCGGCGTCCGCGGGCTGGTGGTGATATAGCCTTTGACCCAGATCTGGCCGCTCCCTTTAATTACCGCATCCGCCTGGCGGGACGCTGCCACCACCTCGAATTTGCCGCTCTTGCGGAGCTGTTTCTCCAAACTCTGGCGAAGCGCCGCGCCTGTTCCCCCGCTTATGGGGGAGACAAATACTTTCGTGACTTGGGATAAGTCCGTGGCGGTCTGTGCCTGGAGGGAAATAGCCGTCAGGATCACCACCACCCAGGCAGCCGCCGGCGGCGCTAAACCCTGCGTTCTATTGAGACGATTTGGCATGATCACCAAACATGATTCGTACCGGCCTTTGCCCTGAGCTTAGAACTCAAATAAATCAATACTCGGTATGGAACCGCAGGGCGAAGAGATCGATCGGCCCGCGGGCATGGTTATATGCCGGGTCTTGGGCGAATTGATAATCCGCCGTCAAATGGAAGTGTTTCGAGATCTTCCAGTTGTAATAGGCTTCGCCGACACGCTCCGCCCGGTAGTCGAGGGCTCCATCGCCGACGGTAACTCCCAATCCACCCGCCGCCAGGTACTGCCGATGGACGGCGCTGATGCCGTTGACGATCACGGCAAGGCCTACGGAGTCCTCCCGGCGGCGCCAACGCACACCTTTCAGGGCAAGTCCCGCCGTGGCGGTGCGGTCCACGTCCGTAAATTCATAAGTCTGATTTTTGCCATCGTTCCAGCCCAGGCGCGCGAAGACCCCGAGATTCTTCCGAATTTCCAGCTCCGCATTGATGCCAAAGCCATACTTGTATCGGTATGCCGCGGTGAGCGCGATATTCTCGCCGAGGCTCGGATTGTCGATGGTCTCCTGATAGTCTCCCATGTGGGCCCGCGTATCGAAGGCGAGCAGGCGCAGGGTCCCCGCATGTCTGCGTAATGAATATCGCCGTTCGAGTTCCACCACCGAGGACCAGGATTGGGTCAGATTCCAGTCCAGGCGAATGCCATTCGCGACTTTCGAGACTTGGAAGATGCCCAGCCGGCCGCTCCATGCGCCGATATTCAATTCGGCTGCAGCGCCATTCGTAAACCCCAACGTGTTCGCGGGATAATCCCAGGCCCCATTGGCCACCAGGACCCAATTCATGAATTGGCTTCGGCCGTCGTTGGCATAGGCATTGGCGTCGAAGATGTCTTTGGCGCTCAGGTGGCCGACTGTAAAAGTCAGGCTCCGAGCGTCCTTGGAACCGCCCAACCCACTTTCATCCGCTACCTTTCCCCCGCCGAAGCCGACCGTCTGGCGAATATAAGCACGGCAGAGGTAAGCATCCGGGTAAGTCTTGCCGACTCGATACGCCTCGGCATTGGGGAACGCCGCGATGCCAAGCGCGTTGTTCAGGCCATATCCTTGCCACACGAGCACATCGCCGAAAAACTCTCCCCCGCGCCACAAGCGTATGCCGCCCACCACGTCAAAGGATATGGTTTCTCTAACCGCGGCGCCGGGGGTCATACTGTTGGCGCCGGTATATTCAGCAGGGAAATCAAGGTGTCCCTGGCCAACCACCGTGGACTGGATATTGACGCTATAAGGCCGGCCTTCGGTCAGGTCCGAGCTTGACTCGTCCTGGGGCGGGTCTGAGGGGAGATTGTCCTGCCCACAGGCGTGGGGCCCGGCCATCGCCACCAGAAGCAGCGCCGCCCCCAGCCAATAGAACCGTGCCACTCCTCTGCTGTAAGGTTTTATGTTGATCACCATGAATCTCGTGGTCGGCGTCGCACCCAACGGTATCCTGAAGTCTTACATGTTTGTATTACACAAATGTTACAAGGGCGCATGGAATCGCGAACAGCGAGATGTGCAAATGGCCCGATGGCCCGATGAACCGATGAGCCGATTCGGATTACTTCCCCACGGGCGCAGTGGCGAGGCTGGGGGCGGCCTGGAAACTTTCCCCCTGGGTGGTTGGGGAAGCGAACTTCGACTCGAGGTAGGTGACGGGGATGTCGTAGAGCAGCACCTTGGGCGAATGCCGCAGGCTCTCGTGAATAAAGCAGACGTGGGTGCACCAGCACTGGTCGTGTACGATCGAGCCCAGTTCTTCCTGGCGTTCCTGGGCCTGCCAGAATTTGCCGAAATCGCAATCGTATTCGCGCAGGTTGGCGAGCCTACCGCGCAGTTCGCAGGAGCGCACGTCGCCGTTGAAATCGATGACGATGCTCGTGTCGCCGGCGGTGCAGGGCATGGGCCAGGGATGGGGCTCGGCAATGTTTTCAAGCTGGATCTTGTTGTGCAGCGCGAGGGTGCCGTGGTAATAAACCTGAGCAATTCGGCGGGCCACCCCCGTACGGCGACGGAGGACGTGCTCCGCATAATATTCGTAAACGGTCTGAATATCCTTGTAGAGCGCGGCAAGGCGATGGGTAGGGATCTGCTTTAGTGATGCATCCTTGGCTTGACCGCGAATGATGTTGAAATAGTGGCCGTCCACCGCGCAGTTCGCTTTCACAAACTCCGCAATTGCCATCACCTGGTCAAAGTTCTCCGCGCAGATGACCGTGTTGATGTTGACGCGTAGCAGGGGATATTTTATCCGGCACGGTTGCAGGGCCTCGAGGGTCTGGAGCGTTTTGGCAAAGTTTCCGGGCACGGCGCGAATGGAGTCCTGCATTTCGTGCAAGCCATCCATCGCTACGTTCACGTCCAGATGGAGTTCGGGGTTTTGCTCGCAAATGCGCTCGACCCACTCGGCCGTGCGTTCGGGCAGCAGGCCGTTGGTGGGCAGGTTGACCCAGCGGACTCCATTGTGGGTGTGGAAGAGGTGGATGATGTCGGTAAGTTCGCGCCGCAGCAAAGGCTCGCCGCCCGACAGCCACAGGTCAGTGAAGGGCGGCATGCTGAGGGCCAGCTTGCGGATTTCATCCCAGGTCAAATCGCCGCGCTGGTTCAGTTCTTCCCAATAAAAGCATGTGCGGCACTTGGCGTTGCAAATGGAGGTGACGAAGAAAATTACCGTCCCCAGGCGCCTCTTGCGCCCCAGGGAATGATAGATCTTCACCAAGTCTGATTTGTAACCGGTGGCCATGTTGTTTCGCGCGCCCCTAACAGGGTTGATTGTAGCAGGATTAGGGGTTGGGGGTTAGGGATTAGGATTGGCGATGTCGTTAGCATGTCATCTGTCCGGTTCAATTAGCACGTGATCTGTCCGCTGAAGGCGGCGAGGAGTTGAGGCATCCAAGAGGCCGGAGGCAGGATGCCAAAATACTCAGCGGTCGCCTGGGAGCGGGCGATGAAGGTACAAGAAGTGATATTGCGGGCGATGGCGAAGAAGATCACGTGGTGGCAAGCGGCGGAGATTATCGGGTTGTCGGACCGCAGCATGCGACGCTGGCGGCAGCGTTACGTGGAGCACGGATACGACGGGCTGCTGGACCGGCGGTGGGGGAAGCCGAGCCCGAAGCGGGTTCCCCTGGGGCAGGCGGAAGAAGTGCTGCGGTTATATCAGGAGAAGTATGCGGACCTGAACGTACGGCACTTTCACGAGAAGCTGCGGGAAGAGCACGGCATCGAGCTGAGCTACACGTGGGTGAAGCTGGCGCTGCAAGGGGCGGGGCTGGTGAAGAAAGGGCGGAAGCGGGGTGTACATCGGAAGCGCCGTGCGCGCCGTCCGTTGCCGGGGATGCTGCTGCACCTGGACGGCAGCCGGCATCAGTGGTTTCAGGACGAGCGCTGGTATGACCTGATCGAGATCATCGATGACGCCACCAGCGAGACCTACTACGCGCAGTTGGTGGAGGAGGAATTGACGCGTACGGTGATGGCCGGGTTACGGGAAGTGATCGAACGGAAAGGGCGGTTCTGCGCGCTCTACAGCGATCGGGCCAGCCACTTTTTTCACACGCCGGCGGCGGGTGGGCCGGTGAGCCGCGAACGGCTGAGCCAGGTGGGACGGGCGCTGCAGGGGTTGGGGATCCAGATGATCGCGGCTTACTCGCCGCAGGCGCGGGGGCGCAGCGAGCGACGGTTTGGCACCTGGCAAGGGCGTTTGCCGCAGGAGTTGCGCTTAGCCCAAATCACCGGGCTGGAGGAAGCCAACCGGTTTCTGCGGGAGCATTACATCGGGGAAATGAACCGGAAGTTCAGCGTGCCGGCCACCCAGAGCGGACACGCGTTCACGCCGGTGCGCGGCCAGGACTTGGACCTCATCTTTTCGGTTCAGCACGAGCGCGCCGTAGCCCAGGACAATACCGTACGGCTCGCAGATCGGACCTGGCAAATCGAGCGCACGTCCTGGCGCGGCACGCTGGCCGGCTGCCGCGTGACCATCTGTGAACACCTGGACGGCCGCGTCACGATTGCCCACGGACCCCACGTGGTGGGGCGCTACACGGCGTCCGGAGAAGTCTTGGAGAAGTTAAAAAAAGCGCGCGCCCCACGCTGTGGAAATGACGCGCCGAGGAAAGCGTGGAAAACTCCAAGGACGAGTTTTCCACCCTTCCCTCCGCGCTTGGAAATCCGGCAAAAGACGCCGGATTCCCACATTCCCACAGCGACGGCGGCGGCGGTGGCCCTTAACATTGGGCAGGAGAAGAAAAACCAAAACCGGACAGTTCACTTGCTATGAAAACCGGACAACTTGACAAGCTAACCGAACTTTCGCAGCTGAGGGAGTAGACGAGCTGTAAGTGGTTTGTTTTTAGCGAAGGGTTCCCAAAGGTCGGCACTACATTTTCAGTGTCGGTTGCACCGTCTGTGCCGGGTCGTCCTGGGCCTTGATGCGAGGTGACGGTTGTGAAGGCAAGGAGAGATTGAGTTGGTGCAGCATCAGCGCTTGATCGGGTTCCGGCTGGGTGTAGCGTGGCATGATCAGCCAACGGTCGTCGGTGGTGGGCAGGCAGACATCCAGCATCTGGATCGTCGCCAGCTTTTCCAACACCGCCCGCGGGGTGAGGCCCGGGGCCAGGGCTTGCAGCCTTTGTCCCAGCGTTACCGAAAGAGCGTAGGCGAGGAAGGCCACCAGGATGTGGGCCTCCACGCGGTTTTCGAGTTGGTGATAAATCGGCCGCAAGCCCAACTCGCTCTTGAGGGTCTTGAACGCCGCTTCGATTTGGGTGAGTTGGAGGTAGAGTTCCCACAGCACGGCGGCATCCTCGCCCACCAGGTTCGACCGCAGCAGATAGTGCCCGTCGCGGAGTTCGGCCTTCTGCAGCTTGTCTTTGTCCAATTGAAACGTGAAGGTTTGGCGCGTGACGGCTTCGCCCTCCTGGGGCAGGTGAATGCGGACAAAGCCGAAGGCACGTCCCGCGTCCTTCTTGGCCGCACCGATCCGGAGCAGCAACCGATCGCGCGCCGGAGATTTCCGGCGTAGGTCGCGCAGTTTCCACAGCAACCGCACCAGCTTACGACGGCGGATGGCGTGCTCTTTGGCCCGCCGTCCTGCGCTCTTCGCCAACACGTATAATTCCCCTTCCTCGGCGAACAGCTTGACCTCGACCGACTCCCGCACTTTCTGCCACGGCAACTCCAGCCATTTTTTCTCGTACTGCTGAATCTTGCCCCGCGGCGTACCCACCAGGTAGAACACTTCCCGCTCCGGCGCGCGCATCTCCTGTAGCACTTCTTCGGTGGGAATTCCCCGGTCCATCAACCACACCCGCCGCGCCCGTCCATACTGTGCTTCGATCTTGGCGAGAAACCCGCGCAACGTGGTGCGATCCGACGTGTTGCCCTCCATCACTTCGTAGGCCAGCGGAAACCCTTCCGGCGTCACCACCAAGGCGATCACTACCTGCCGGCAGTCGGAGCGATGGTCGCGGCTGTAGCCATACTGGGCCTTGGGAATCTCCTCTCCTTCGCCCTCGAGGTAGGTGCTGGTGAGGTCATAGAGCAGCACGTCGAAGCGCGCCTGAAACAGCTCCTGCCAGCGCTGCCGCAGATGTTCAAACAGGGCGGCCTTATGCTTCAAAATCCGATCCAGGCAGCGATACAGCCGGTCCTTCTCCGCTACCGCGAAGCCCGTTCCCAGCAGATCCCCCATGGCGCTCTGGTCAAACCCTTGCCGGTGCAACCGAAACTCACTGCCCGGTGAGACCAACCGGCTCACCACCAGCAACTCCAGTACTTTGGCCCAGGGAACTTCCTCCCGGCCCTCCCCCAACCGCGCTTCCCAAAATGCGCCCAGTCCCAACTGCCGCCACAACTCGCATCCCAACCAGTAATTGCCAAACGCTCGCGGCCGTCGCAACTCCATCTCCGCCAGCTTCACCTGCACCCCATCCAGCGCGTCGGCGGGAAGTTCGCGGTCCTCTGGAAACAGGCTCAGCGTCGCCGCCCGCTGCTCGGCCTCATCAAAAACTTCCAGCGTCTGCCGCCACGCCGCTTGCTGGCTATCGTTGATCTCTCCCAAAAACAAGACCTGCCGCTGCACCACTCGCCCCGAGCGCACCCGGCGATTCTCCACCACGCTGAAATAGCGGTGGGTCTTGCCGTCCTTGCGCCGTTTTTTGCTGCGCAGAAACATCGTCAGCACGCATCGTCACAAATTCGCTACGCCCCTGTAAAGGGGGTAGGTCGGCACTACAAGGGCTTATCGAGAAGGCGGGGTTGACAAGGAAGAGGTTAGACCGACGTGCAGGTCAAATCTTACTCAAAATAGTTCTCAGCTGCGAAGGTTCGGCTAAGAACAGATTAGGATTGGCGAGCGGGGTGGCGCGGATCGCCGTTTTTGGGGTTCGCGGGTCTTACCCTGCAAGAACCGCAAATCGCCCGGGCACCCGCCTCGATGTCATTGAGTGGGAACTCGTTGTGGAAAGAAGCGCTGCGACTGCTTTACCGTGCATCCGTTTGGTTGACTTGGGAAAAAAGGAAGCGGGCCGGCTGGTGTTCTGCCTCCAGCCGGCCCGCTATCCGTAAACCCAACTACACTTCAGTTGGGGCCTGAATCACCACTTCAGATCCATGCCGAATTGAACGATCCGCGGGTAATCCGCGGTGTTGTAAGCTGAACCAAAGCCCGGCTGTCCAACTTCAAACTCCGTTGTATAGGCGCCCGCGTTATCGTCAAACACATGGCGGTTGAAGACGTTGAAGAAGTCAGCCATGAAGGTCAATTTCCATGACTCGTGGATGTTCCACTGTTTGGTGAGGCGCATATCCTCATTATAGTAGGGGAAGTTTCGCACCGTCGCCTCGTTGGGCGTGATGGTTCCAAACGTCCAATTGGGCGGTTGCGCGAATGCCGCAGTATTAAGCATTACATCCGTAGCGGGATTGAAGCTTGCTTGGCCGGCGCGATAGGCCGCTGTTGCCATGGGAACCCCGTTGACCCGATTCGCCTGTTCCCAACCATTGTTTTCCAACCCATTGGTGGTGTCGGCGCCTTCGATTTCCATCGGGAAGCCGCTCATGTAGCGCAGAATCCCCGAGAATTTCCAGCCGCCCAGGATCTGGTTAACCACTCCGCCCTGGTTCAGGAAGGCTTTCCCCTTGCCCACCGGGAGATCGTACACATAGGCGATGGACGCGAGGTTCGGCATATCCTCGTAGGAATAGCTCTTTTGGCTCTTCGTGTTCCAGTAATCTGTGCTGCCAAAATCCGAGGAGAAAGTGGAGAACATGGAGCCGCCATCGGTGAGCGTCTTCGACCAGGTATAAGCAGCGAGCAGGGTGAGGCCGTTGGAGAAGCGCTTCTCCAGCTTGATCTGTAACGCGTCATAATTCGATGTGCCCAGCGATTCGTAATAGCGCGCCGTCCCCGAGTACTGCGGGGCGACTCGCAGCGACTGGCCGAGCGTGGGTTCGTTGGGACTGAACGCCGCCTCGAAATTCACGAAAGGAACCTTATTACCGGTTGAGGGATCAAGAACAAACGTTGAAGGCACAACCGCCTGGGCTCCAGCAAAGCTGATGGGCTCATTGAGCACTGAAACGGCGCCGCTGGTGGAGCAAGCGACGGAGGTTCCCGTCGCCCCGTAGCAGACATTGCCCAGGGGCAAGTATTGGAGAGGCATTTTGTCCCCCGTCGTCAGGCGGCTCGCCGTATGCGTGCCCTCGTTCCCGACGAAAGCGACGGTCAGCACCATCTGTCCCGCCAACTGGCGCTCGACATTGAGCGTATAGTTCTGGGCATAAGGCGCCATGCTGTCGGTCTTGTCCAGCGAGATCAGGGAGCTATAAGAGGCGTAGTGGCTGCCCGCGCCGATGAACTCGCCAGGAGCGAGGCTGGGTGTAAACCCGGGCAGGGTGCCCGTTCCCCAGACGAAGGCTGGCGTGATGCCCGCGTTGGGGGAGGTAATATCCACGGTGCCGTTGTAGCCCTCATTGTAGGTTCCACCGGAGAGCATGAGGGCGTTGCCTTCGGCATAAAAGATTCCGTAGGCGGCCCGCACCACGGTCTTGTCATTGAGAGAGTAGGCCAGACCGATGCGCGGGCTGAATTGATGGTAGTAGGTGTTGAGGCCAGTTTCGTCGCCTGGGTGGGCGGAGTTCAAAGCCCCCAGGATGTTGTTGGCGTCGGGGTTCGGCACCGAGTAGTCAATCCAGGTTTTCTGGTTGTACCTTTGACTCTCCGGCAGGAACAGGTCCCAGCGCAGTCCCAGGTTGAAGGTGAGCTTTCTCGAGAATTTGAAATCGTCCTGGGCGAAGGCCGCGTAGGTGCCATTGCGGGCATAACCGGGCACTAGGTAATGCAAATCCGTGGCCTCATCCGCCAGCCCCAGCAGGAAGCTGGCTGCGCCCGCGCCGGTGTTGGCAACGCCCGGATTGCCGGTTTCCAGGTTCCCAAAGTTGAATTGGCCGTCTCCGCCTGGGCTGACGCTGTTTTCGGCTCCCTTCATCATTTGGAACCCGAACTTGACCGTGTGTTTTCCTTTGATCCAAGTCATCGTGTCATTAAACTCGGAGTAGTGCTCATTCGTAACGTTCGGGCTGCCGCCGCCATCCCACGCGATGCCGTTGATGCGGATGGTCGGAAACGCGGTGAGATAGTTGGGAGTGGTTCCCTTAATTCCCAGGTAATCAACCCAATCCGCCTTACCCGCCCAGGGGCTCACCTCGGGGGTGCCGTTATCATATTCGTTCCACGCCAGGGTGGCCTGGTTCGTCAAATTGCCCTTGGGAGTAAAGTTCCAGTTCAGGCGGGCATAGCGGTCCAGAATGATCGACGGCTGATCGCCTCCTCCCAGGGGAGCGGGTATGGAGGGGATGTTGGGAGTGGAGTTCTGTCCATAACCATACAAGCCGCTCAGCCGGTTTTTCGAATTGAGGACGTAATCCCCTTTGAATCCATATTCATTAACCGTCAGGGGACTGGGCGTGGTGCTTTCAAAGTTGTTCACCACGTGGTAGGGATTCGAGTCCGTGGGGGTCGGGACTAAAGGAATGATGAGCTTCGACACCCGGTCAAAGTAGGCCGTGTTAACTATATTGTTGCAAACCTCCGGGCCGCAGACCGGCGCCCCCGTCGCGGTAGCTCGGCCACTTGCCGGCAGGCTGGGATCGAAGATGGGGATGAGCGCTGTTCCCTCGGCATTTCCCACCGTATAGTCCTGGAAGTTGCCCTGGAGCATCATTTGGGTGGGAACGGTTTGCAGGCTGGTGGACGAGGATTGGATCAGCCGGAGGCCGTCATAGTAGCCGAAGATGAAGATTTTATCCTTCCTGATCGGCCCACCCGCGGTTACGCCGAACTCGTTGTGCTTGTAAGGAGGATTGCACGCCTTAACCCCCGCGCCCGGGGCGGCGGTGGTTATGCCATTGGACTCGCATCCGGCCGGGGAAGCATTTTCGAACCAGGGCACGGCGTTTAAGTCAGTGTTGCGAACATATTCATACGCCGACCCGTGAATCTGGTTGCTTCCCGATTTCATTTCATAGCTGGCCGACCCGCCACCGGATCTGCCGAATTCTGCCGACTCATTGGTGGCTTGCAGCTTGAACTCGGCAATGGCGTCGGGTGGAATCTGGAGTGCCCGTAAGTCGCCCTCAAATCCATCCGCGGTGGGAATATCCGCGCCATCGAGCGCCATCGTGGTGCTGCTCACTTCGCTGCCGCTTACCGACGTGGTATAGAAGCGGCCGCCCGTGGCTCCACCCGGGCCACCCGTCGAATTTCCCCAACCCGTCACGCCGGGGGCTAACTGCATGAAGGTCGCGGGGGTCCGCTGGTCGCCAAAGCTGGTCAGGGGAAGATCTTCCTCCTCCCGAGTGGTGATGGTGGTTCCGGTATCCGAGGTATCGCGCTCGATCTGGAGAGCCTGCGCGGTGACCACCACGGTCTCCGTTGTGGAACCAATGGTCAAGGCCACATCGACACGAATGGTCTCACCGACCGGAATGACAATGTTTGACTGCGAATATTTCTTGAAGCCTTCCTTCTCGGCGGCCAATTGGTACGCGCCTGGATCCAGGAGCGGAACCGTAAACACACCGGCCGCATTGGTTGTCACTTGAGTCGGCACGCCGGTCGCCGTGTTGGTGATGGTAATCGTTACCCCCGGAACCACCGCGCCGCTCGGGTCGGTTGCTATTCCGGTGACCTCGCCGCGGTTGCCCTGGGCCCATGCGGCGCCTGTCATCAGCAGCAACCCGATCAGCAACAGAAATGATTGCTTGAGATGGGACATCTCGAATTCCTCCTTCTTATGGGTTTATGTCAGCTACGACCCAAAACACAGACGCAAACGAACAGCAAAAAACCACAGAAGTGACAGAACTAAAGATAACCATCCCCGCATCAATGACTTGCCGTGACGCGGAGAAACCGCCCGACGCTATAAGTAATCAGTCTTCCAAGTGGGGGAAAGCCTTCCACGCACACCTCGCCGTCAAAGGCATCCATGAATATAGACGCTTTATACGATTTGATGCGTTGCATATGTTTGTAAAAAATTTGTAAAATCTTTGGTCGAGAATAGTCTCTGGGAGGATCTTCATCACGAGCATTTGAGATGGGACATTGCTCCCCTCTCCCCTCTTGAACTGAGATTTGGCCTTTGACCACGACGCGAACGAGCAGCAAAGCAGTGGAGCAGTAAGACAGGGAGGCATCGAACAAGAAAAACACTGCCGTTAGGCTTTTACTGTAGTAATACCTTTCAAGAGTTTCTCATAATGGCTCCCGAATCGCCTTGTAACACCGGAGTTGAGTCATGTCAACTGTTTTATTATGTATGTTAATATTTTATACCTTTCTATATCTTCGCGAGGGACTTTCTGTCTCAGAAAGGGGCATTTCTGGAACTCGTAGAGCTCGTGGGCGCTGTCATTCTGAGGAGGCCGTCCGCCATGAGGATCGGCGGGTTTTCCGTTGAGGGAGAAACGGCACGTGGTCCGGGGGCGTTGCCGCGGCTATTTTCTTTTGTCGTGGCTGAGTTGCCTGATGCTCCCTGCCACGGCTCATGGATTGCTTTCGGGCGGAGCCGCCGGTTCCGTTTCACCCTCGCTTGGGCTCTTGGCCTTCTGGGCGCTGGAAAGTTTGTCGAAGAGATCAAGTTCGCGCTGGCGGTCGGTGGGCTGATTCAGCTTCTGGTAAACCTCCGCCAGCATGTAATGGCTGCGCGGATCGTCAGGGGCCAAACTGGCGGTGAGAACTAAATCCGCTTTGGCTTGCTCGAGATTCCCCAATTCCAGGTAGCACCGTCCGAGAAGCAGGTGGGATTCCACCTCATGGGGCTTGCCCTCGGTGGCTCGCTGCAAGTAGGGAAGCGCTTTGCTGAACTGGTGTTGGTGGAGGGCCATGTCGCCGAGATAAAAGTTGGCGTCAAAATCCTCCGGCGCTTCCTGGAGAGCCAGAAGTAATTCCTTCTCCGCCGGTTCAAACTGGTGCAGCGAGAAATACGCCAGTCCCATGCGCGAGTGGATGCCCAGGGCGCCCGGCTGCTTCCCTAATGCCGCCTGAAATTGCCCGATGGCCGCTTCATAGTGGGCTTCCTGGAAATAGAGCCCGCCCATAAAGGCATGGATTTCGAAGGAATCCGGATCAAGTTTCCGGAGCTTGTCAAAGTCCTGGAACGAAGCGTCCATGTGCAATCGGGCCAACTCGAAGAGCACGCTGGCCTTGTCCGGATTTTTGGCGGCAACCTCCTCGAGCTGGTCGATGGCGTCTTTGGTACGGCCCTCCGCCTCGAAGACCAAGCCCAGATAGTATCCGGTGGCCGGATGCGCCGTGGGGGTCTTCAACTCGCGCTGGAAGCTTGACTCTGCGTGCTTCAGATCATGCTTTCCGTAATAGGAAAGGCCCAGGAAAAAGTTGACTTGCGGATAATTCGGGTTGGCGGCCAGGGCGTGCTTAAAGTGCGCAATGGAATCGTCGAACTTGAGGTCGGTCTGTTCCAGAATACCCAGGTGCTTCAGGACTTCGGGATTATTCGGATTAGTGTCTAAGACCTTCCGGTAAAGACCCTCCGCCGCCGGGTAGTTGTGCTGGCCCTCAGCGGCCTGCGCTTGCTTGAGCAGGTCCCCCGTCCCTTCCTGCTGCGCCCCGCCGCGGGCGGGCACGCTGGCGAGCCATCCCAGCACAACACCCAGCAGCATCAGCCGGACCCCTTGCCAAGTGTGATTACGAAAGTTTGTGCGCATTTCCATCTCCAACGATCTGCCGTCACGCCTTCCACGGAATTAAACCTGCCGGAATTCAAACTTCCCATTCTACTCCTATAATGTTGAAATCTACTTCGAGTCATCCAAGGATTTTTCTTCGGTAGGACTCTCCTTGCTGGATTCTGTGCCGCCTAAGACTTCCGAGTTGGGGCGCCTGGCCCGCTCTCCTTGCTGCTTGGTGAGTTTCTGAAACAAGTCCAACTCGGCCTGCCCCTCATCTTGCTTTCCCGGTTTTCGGTAAGCCTAAGCCATTAAATAATGCGTCGCGCCGCCCTCGGGCTCGCTTTGCGCAACCTTTCGAAAATAGACGAGGGCCTTCTCCGGTCCATGTTTTTCGAAGGCGCGCGCAGGATGTCCGCAAGTGGAAGGAAAAACCAGGAAGCAGCTGTCGCCCGTTTCCCCAGTCATAACCCTGTGGGCTCAAGGCGTCGATGAGGTCGGGGGCGTCTTAGCCCTACCGCTCGACGCTCCCGCTCCCCCAACTCAGGCCCCGACCGCATCGAACGATGGGCCCCCATGCCTTGAAAACTCCCGCCACGCAGCGGCGGAATTTAGTGGCTTACTCAAAACGGCGACTCTCCATTTCAGGCTGAACCAGGACACGCGGGGGCACCTTGCGCTGCAAACTCGGCTCACCGGTGCATTCCGAAATATCTTTTGGGTTGGCGGAAATCGGGGCCATCAACCAGCTTGCGGTTGGGGACTTCGAGGCCTAGGAGGAGAGAACGCGTAAGCGAGGGGCGATCTCGCCTTTGCTGAATGGTTGTCCACCACTGAGAATTCCGGACTTTTAGCAATATAAACAAAAATGGCGGCCAACTTGGCCAAATCCGGCGAAGATCGTGTGAGCGAATGGACAACGTCAGTTTATGTTTTGATTCATGGCAAGATATTTTACTTGAGGTTATGTACTAGTACGTTATAATACTTATGGTATCGAGCGGTTTGACTCGGTCGAATTGGCGAGAAGGAGCCAATTTTGTTCCAACCACCTTCCGCGAGGCTCCCTGTGACCGATATGTCATCAAAAATAAACGAAGTTCGCCATATTTTGAAGGATTTCTCCAGTTTCATCCGTTCTCTTGAATGCCGGATTTACGATCATGCTTGCCACTGTCGGGTTTCCCTTGCGTCTGACTGTCGGCAAGCGCCGCCATTGGCCAAAGTTGGGATGCTTTGGGAAGCCTGCCCGCGCCACGGGAGGGGCTGACGTCTTCCGCTGAAATCACCCATGAAATCAGCGAGAAGGTGAAAATTTAATTTAAGTTTCTCGCTCATTTCGCCGATATCAATGACTTGGAGAGTGCCGTGCCCCCCTTCGGGGAGGAGGCGAACGGTCTTGCGTTTAATTCCTTGGAAGCAGTTGTTGATCTCTTTGGGCGTTGTTGTTGTGATCGTCTGGCGAGTCCCCTTCGCTGGCTTGCGGGAGGCGTTTCGCAACCTGAATGCCGGCAGCCTGTTCGGGGCGCTCTTCTGTTTTGGGGTTTTGCTTTTTCTGCGAGCGTATAAGTGGCACGGCTTGATGGGGGCCGCGGGCTTTGGCAACTTTCGCCAGTCGATGCGTTCCATTTTCGGGGGCTTTGCGCTGGGTTTGATCACGCCCGGGCGGCTGGGCGAACTGGGGCGCTGCGTCTTCGTCCGTCATCACGAACGCGCCCAGGTAGCGCTGCTGACGGTGCTCGATCGGCTGTTGGATTTCTGGGCGCTCCTGACCATGGTAGGTATCAGCTTGTTCCTGCTGGCCTCCCGCCCCGCCGCCGTCTTTGGAGTCGCGGTGTGGCTGGCCTTGCTTCCCGTGGTCATGGGGTTTCCGGCACTGGTTTCGCACCTCTCCACGCTGGCGCGAAAGTCGCGGCATTTCCGCGGGCATTTTACGGAAGCCGCGGAGGGCATGCCGCTCATTTCGACGCCGCGCTTCGCCATTCTGGCATTGTGCGCGATGGGCGTGGAGCTTGCATCGTTCTTCTTTCTCCTCCGCGCCTTCTCTCCCACCCGATTCACCACGGCGCTGGCCACCTACCCTTACATCGTTCTGGCCGGCGACCTGCCCGTCTCCTTCAGCGGTGTGGGGGTGCGGGAAGGCGCGGCCGCCCTGCTCCTGTCACCTTACGCGGTGTCGTCGGGCGCTGCCGTGGACGCCTCTCTGCTCTGGTTTCTCTTTGCCATTCTCCTGCCTGCCGCCCTGGGAGCCCTCTGGCTAGTGGGCGAACGGGCCAGGTCCTGGGTGCGAAGGTCGGGGGATTTGACGCCGAAACTTGACTCCACCTGGACTCCCGTGACCCTGCCCGAGTCTCGAGCGGCTCTTGTCGCCGATCGCGTTGCTCCCCGATGCGAGACGTAGCGGGAGGGGTTCCGCACTTGGCAATCTAGGCGGAGGCCTTCAAAAATGCCTGCAAACCCTCAAGCTGCGCGGCCCAGTAGGCTTTCATCGCGGCTGCGGCCTTGGCGTTGGGCAGCTTGCTATGCTGAACCGCGATCTGACACTTGCTCTTGCCCTGGGAATAGAAATCGGCCACCACTTGCGTAACTCCATCCACCCAGGTGAAGCGGAGAGATTTGTCGGGGTTAGCCTTGCGAATCTCGAATCCATGGTCCTTCAGCCAGAGGCAGCGTTTTTCCTTGTCGTTCCAGGCATCGTAAACGGCAGCCAGCGGCGCGGCGAAGGTCTTGCTCTTCGCGATCTCAAAGCCTTCGGGTTTTTCGTGGGGCTTGCGCAGGCCGCGAGCTTGTTCGTAACTTACGGTCACCATCTGTTCCCACCAGGAGCCGAGGCCGTGTTGCTTGTGAAGGAACGCGACAATGGTCTGGTGGTCGAGTCTCCTCGCGCCGGCTTTATCCAGGAGGGCAAACCACTCTTGCCACGTCTTGCCGGTTTTGGCTTTTACGGCGGCGTCACTCATGCGAGGGGTAAAATGTGATTTCACCATAGGGGGCCTCCCGGATTTTCATTGTGGATAAAGGGCTACAAAGCACTAAAAGACAATACAGTTTAAACGCCATCCCCGTATTTTAAGCCCGCCCTATTTTATGCCTGCCGGGACAGGAATGGTAACCTCGCCAGTGGCCGCCCATTCCGTGCCGCGCACGAGGGTCAGGCGGAATCCGGGGCTGTCCATGGCCCGGACATCGTGCCCAAGGGCAGTTTGGAACACTCTTCCCGTGCCGTAGTTGAGGGTCCAGATCAGCGGCTCATCTTTTCCGGTGCCGCAATGTTTGCCTTTCTTTCCGCAGTTGCTCGGGTCGTCATAGGCGGTGGCCAGAAGGTGGATATTCGGCTGCATGGAGAGCCGCTCATAGAGCTCATCGGTTTCGGTGAAGGTGGGGGGCATGCCCCGGGTTATGGGATTTTCCCCGTCCACGATTTTGACCGTATAGGTATGGTAAGGGGCGTGGCTGGCGGTTTCGCGCCACGTTCCGCCCACCAGCTTGTCGTATTCTTCCCATCCCCAGAAGGCATTATTGGCGGAGTGGTAGCTCACCAGGCCCTTGCCGTTGCGCACAAAATCGAGCAGCGCCTGGCGCGCGCGGTCGTCCCACCAGGGGCCGGCGGTATGGTGCATGTCGTTGTAATTGAGCAGCAGCACGTCGTAGGGAGCAAAGGTTTCGGGCCCATTGCCGCGCCCCTCCTCGTTCACGCGAACCTCGAACCGCCCGGTCTGCTCGAGAATTTGGCGCAGCACCGGGGTGGTAGCGGGCCAATCATGATTATTTACCCCGGTGAGAATGAGGACCTTCACCTTGGGGGGAGTCTGGGCCGGCGGCGTGCCCACGCTCTGCGCAACCAGCGTACCCGAACTCTGGGCAAGCAGCGTACCCGAAACGAAAACGACGGCCAGAATCATCGCGCAAAATCGTGGCATTGCTCGCACCCCCCTAAACTCGGAAAGTCGCCGGCGCAGAATCTGCCGCCAGCGCGGGCAAACATCCTACCACTTTGCTTCCCGGGTGGGCGAATTTGTGGAGGAAATCCGAGTCCGCCAAGGTCGAACGGCGCTCCGGACGGCGGGGCAGGGCCGAGCGGCCATCGCACATAATGTAGCGCCGACCTTGAGGTCGGCACGTGCTGACCACCTGGTCAGCACAGCGTTGGCGGGTGTAGGGCCGAGCGGCGCCTCACCCCCGGGTCAGACGCTTTTCGTCCCTACAAATCCCTTCATCGTCCCGTCCCCAACCGCCGATAGACGATGCGGAGGAGTGTGGCCGCGCGGCGGGATTGTAGCGGCGGTCTCCGACCGCCGACGGGCGGTGGGGACACCGCCGCTACAAAACGCCGAACGTCCTTCGTCCCTGCACCCGGCTCGAACACTCTTCGGCCCTACGGATCATTTCATCGTCCCGACTCAAACCGCCGATAACGATACGAGGGAGTTTAGGCGCGCGGGCTCCTCAAGCGTGCCTGCCCCGCAGCTTTTTTCGCCCTCATCCCCAATCGCGATGATGCCGATTGACGATGCGAGGGAGTGTGGGCGCCCCGGCGAACATAACGGGCTTGCCCTGCATGGGTATTCTCGCCGTTATCGTCTAACTCGGTTCTGCCGATGATGGATGGGGAGGAGTGTGGGCGGCGCGCCCGGGGGAAATCGATGCCGTACCGTGCCGGGTGCGCGGCAGGGAGAAAAATAGAGGCGGCGCAGCGCCGCGCGTAGATAGGCTACATTAGCTTGGGAAGATGACTGGAGAAAAGAGAAATTTCGTGCAAACTCCACGCGCTGGACCCGGTTTTTGTGGTTAAGCTATTTCGCTGCAACGAGATAAGGGAAATTGTGTATGTCGTTTGTTTTCATGCATATCGTTTCAGGCTCTCGAAAGTGACCATTTGTCTGAATTCTTGCCTTTTGTATTCAATGACATCGCTCGATGCGCCTCGATTTTTTCATTTTTTTTAATTTTTGTTTTCCAAGCCGTGAATCATTTTCGTCTAAGCACTGTAAAATCATTGTATTACAATAACGGTCTTTTTGTAGCTCTCAGAATAACCCTATTTGTTTTCTATTACATCGTTTCAGAGGTTCAAGTATTACTTTAGGCCAGACAAGCTGTGTAGTCTTTCACGCTGGCCCATGGCGCTTGGCGGAACCGCTGTCCTTGTGATCGGGCATATCCCGCGACCCCCAAGGGTGGGGGCGCGAGGCCCCCTGGGAAGTGACTTCCTCCCTCCGCCCCTGAATTGCCGGGATAAACCTTCTGAATCCGGGGGGGGGGAAATCCCCTCTCGTCCGGCGCACGCTGGCCCATTCACTAGTCTACCATGAATTCGTACTTTGTCAAGTACCATATGAGGGCATCGTCCAACCCATAAGACTCAGGGCAAAACCTGAGGCAGGCTGTCCGGGAAAATTCGGGGGTACGACTTACTTGACTCACCCCGGATGGGCTTGGTTGCTGCGGGGAGCCCCACCATGAGCCCCAAGGGGGCGAAATAACGGAGCCCAGGGCAACGCGCTGGGTCAACCGCGCGCCCAGCAAATCCCCCAGCCCTGTACGGGCGGGACAACGCCGGTACGGATGCCGGACGTCGCCAATTGCCAGGAGGTTTGCCGCAGGCCGCAACCAAAGTAGGCCGCCCTTGCAGGGTTCGCCTTCCCCTTCGCGCCGTCTGACCCGGCCTGCGGCCTGGGCTATGCTATCTCGCCCCTTTGGGGCTGGAGATGTCCGAGGGCATGGATCCACGGCTGTGGCCTTCGCAGTCCAGATGCAACCGCGGTCTTACCAGGTGCCTGTCCTCTGACCTGGATGAGTCAAGTAAGTCATTCCCCAAATCCCGGCGGGCGCAGCCGGTTAGAATCGACCGCCTGCGCCAGCCCTGCGCGCTGTTCTGCCAGCAACCCTTCGAGTAAGGATGCGCCTCCGGCAGGGAGAACCTGATTTAAAAGCAGTGGGTGACTTCGTCGAGCCTCAGCGCTCTGGCCCTGGTGAGGGGTTCAAGAATTCGAATCCTGCCTGACCAACTTGGGCCGAGTCAGCCGTGCCTACCCAGACGACGCGCGCTTTAATGAAACTGGGGGGTTCGGTAGCAAGCAGGAGGCTAACGGGTTGGCCCGGAGTTAGGTTGGCGTCGGATTGCAATCGCAAGCCAGAAGGGGAGAGGTCAACGGTAGTAGCGTGTCCAGCCTCGTCATTCTCGATGACAAGAATTACAGACATTTGGAGCCGCTTACGGTCCGACGGGCGCCTGTCTGATGGTGAGTCCTCAGCCATGCCTTGAGGATACTCGCAGAAGGGCGGAAAATCAACGGACCTTTTTAGGGTTCGGAGACAAAGGAGGGAGACAGGTGTTAGCTACCTTTTCTTTGGAAGAACGCATTGATAGAATGGGGTCATGCGCCCGGAAAAGGGAAGACACCGGAAAAGGTACCTGGAACGTGTGAAAAAATTAAATTCGGGCCACTTATCAACAGTGTAACTTGTTGAAACTGCGTAGTGCTGAAATCGGTAAAACCAATTTTTTCACATGTTCCTGACACCTTTTCCTCCTTAACGCCAGCCGAAAACTTCGAACAGGTCGAATTTCCAAAGTCGTGGAGGCATGCGTCCAAGCAGGCCACCGGGGCAACACAGCGAAGAATATTCTTCACTCATGGCATATCACTCAAAAGCTCTGCGCTTCTCTTGAGCTAGTTTGGGTACGGATTGAATTTTGGCGAGGGACAAGACAGCCGATGCTACAAGTTACGCCATTTCAAGTCGTTCGAGTTTTTTGACCATACGGGGTGAACAACTGTTATGATATATTTTCGGCCAATACCGATATTCGGGATGCGATTTCAATACGCACACTGCGAGGGCAAGCAAATGCTTTTGCGCAAAGCTGTTTCGTACCTTGGGGGAGTTGGTACCGCGTTGATAGTCTTCGCAGCCATTTGCGGCGCGGCGCTGCTCTGCTTCGTTGACACCGCAACACATGCCCAGCAGCCGACGGCCGACGACTTCATCGGGGAGGCGGAATACTGCCGCAACACCGGGCTATGTGGTAATGGCGGGGGCCAAGCCGCCGCTCCGCGCATCGGTTATGACCCGTGCTATCTGGCGCAAAACGCCATGCGGCCTTGCACCTCGGCCGACATGAAAGCGCTGCAGCCTCACGGCGTCGATCCCAATCTCGTCGGCACCTGGCAACTTCCGCTGAAGAACGGCCCCTGGGTGCTCACCATCAATGCCGACGGCACCTACGCTTTCCGCAGTGATGCCCATGACGGTGTCCAAGCCCATGCTGGCTCTTTCGCCGCCAGCAACGGCGCGTGGACGATGAAAGCAAAAACAGGATACGCGGGCAGCGGCAATTATTTGTATCAGGCGCCCAACATCTTTATCGCCACTAGCCAGCTGGGCGCGGTGTCGTGGCTGCGCCCGGGGCTGGCCCAGGTGGCGATGCACTGCACGGTCGTGCCGCAGAAGCCGACAAATCCAGCTATGCTCGATGCCAATCTGATCGGCACCTGGCAGCTTCCGGTCAAGAGGGGGAACTGGGTGTGGGAGATAGCGGCCAACGGCACTTACAAATTTCATAGCGAGGCACTGGATGGCGCGCCCTCGCACGCCGGCGTCTTTACGGCAACCAAGGGGCAGTGGACCTTGACGGCAACGACGGGACTTCCGGGCTACACCGACAATGGCCAATATCTTTTTCAGGCGCCCAATATTTGGATGGCGAAAGGGAAGCTCGGCGGGGCCGCTTGGACCCGCCCTTGCAATCGGTAAGCGGGTAGCCACGGTCAGTGCAGTTCTGACCGTGGGTACTTCCGGCGGTGGTCGAACTACAACAATTTCGCTCTGGACAAGGCCACGGTGGCGGCGTGCACCATTCAGATTGATCACGTTAGATTACCCTTGGGGTACCGCGCATGAGAAGAGCCCACGGTCAAAAAAGCACTGACCGTGGCTACCCACTCCACCTTCGCGACCAAGCTAATGTTGCCGTTGGCTCCCAGCAGTGCAGCGAGCGTGCCGACGCGCCCTCACCGCTTACCTGGGGCCGGAGTAATGGGAGCTATCATGGAGGGCACCGGCCCGGGCGATAGGACCCCCAGATTGCATGTAGCATTGCGCGGCGCGAAGGTGTAGTCACCGTTGGGGTCCTCCCCCGTGATCTGCCGTCCCTCCACCAGGTAGGGACCGCTGCCGGGATCGAGCACGTTATTGGGCTTGATGAGCAGGGTCAGGGGATGGTCGGGGGCGTTGACTTTGATTTCACTTTGCCTGCCGTCGGCGACGACGGCATAGGGATAAGCGCGCGCAACGTCCGGCCCGCATCCCAGGATCACCGACTCGGGAAAAAACTGAGCGCTGAATCCACTGGCCCCCGCAAAGGTGCCATTCATCCGCAAGCCCGGAGGAGTGGGCGGGCCGGTCTCTCCATCATTAAACATGCCGACCAGAAGATTCTGCTGCGCGCCCACCGCGCCGGGGCTGTTGGTGGCCTTGAGCACGGGCTTCGAGCAGTTCACCGTTACCCGCTGGTACTTGTAAACGTCCACGGGATTCCCGTGCACATCGTAGCGTCGGCTGACACCGAGTGAAACTCGACCCTGCACGGCTTGCGGCGCCTGTCCCGCGAGCGTGTTCCCGTCAACCCGGAGAACCACGTCCTTGGGCTGGCTCGAGATATCCAGCACCGCCATATTGTTCGCGAACGAAATCGTATAGGCGTGAGAGTCGGGAACGATCCCCCCGCAACTCAGGGCCACGGACGCCTCGCTGAACTCCAGGCGCCAGCCGTTGCCCGCGAAGACGCCGGCCATCTGCGGCCCGGTCACTTCTTTACCCACCTCGCCGGGAGCTGCGGCGGTCAGGATCCCGTTCACGTTCGGCATCAGCGATCCCATGAGCCCATTGCCCACGCACACCGCCATCACGCGTCCGGCGGTGACGCAGCGGCGCATCTGGCGCGTTTGCGGATCCATGTGGGCTTCCCGCTGTTGCGCCTCGAACTGCTGCCGGAACTGGTCCAGGGCTTTTTGCTCCGCCGGCCGCTGGGCTGCTTCCCGGGCCTCAGAGGCCTTTACCGCCTGCGCGTGCAATTGCGCCTGGGCCTGCCTCGTCTGCGCCTTCGCCTGCGCGTATTCGGCGCTAAAGCCGGGGGGAAAAGATTTTTGGATCAGCTCGTGGCGGAAGGGGAGAGAAAATTGCAGCCCCCGCAGGGCGGGGGTGGAATTGACCTTCGGGTTGGATTTCTGGAGGTTGTACAGGGCGGTACTGTAGGCCTGGCGCAGCCGGTTTTCGTCGGGCGTCATTCCTCCCGGGCCCGTCAGAAATTGGCGTGGCCCGGCCAGCTCCAGGATCATTTCCTGGAGCCAGTTGAAGGCGGCCATCTGGCGCGCGGCGGTCTCGTCCGGGTCTGGCACGCTCATCGTGGTCATCACCTTTTCCACCGAGGGGAAATCGGCGAGGTAGGCAGGGTTGGTCGCCTGCGCGAAGGCGTTCGAACCAAACGAAATAACCAGAAGAACACTTGCCCCAAGGCCCCGTCCGCGTTTCATCGCCGCACCTCCATGCGTCGCGCTTTCGGTTGTATGGCCCCGTGCAAATCTCCCGGTACCCAAGCCGCTCGTCGCCGCTCAGATCGTGGGTTCGGAGGTTTGCACCGAGACAAATCGAGGACTTGCTGCCGCAGACCGGCGCGCAAGCCATCCGGGAAAATTACGATGCCAGGATACTCGCCTTGAGCGTATCCACATATAACCCAGAAATTCCTTTCTAAAACGGGGTTTTCTGAACGTGTCCACTTTGAGGAAGTATTCCACCTGCCCCTCTGCATCCTTCCGCTTTTCTGTTCCGGCTCGCGAATCGCGTAGGCCGTAGGCCGGAGCGATTTGCGAGCCGGAACAGACCTCGCGTTGACACCCCACATACCCGCTTTTGCCCCAGAAGAGCGAGTGTCCACTTATCCCATCCAACATGGATCTAAAACGGGGACGGTGACGTATCCAGATTTCACCGAACCGTTATTCCCTTGTGAGGATTCCGCTGGACACTGGGTTCCATGACCAGTGCCGAGGCGAGAAAGGTTGCCACGCCCGCACCCTTCACGGTCCTCAACGTCGTGTTGGATTCGGGAGAACGTCTGCCGTGTCTTGTGGAGTCGGCGACTTGGATTCCAGTTCGGGTAGCGACCCGATGGGCCGTCCGTTACCGGCGTTATCGGGTTCAGGCATCAACGCTGGCGAACAACCTGCGAGTTTTGGCGCGTGTATACGGGTGGGCCCGGGATTGCGCGGGGCTCGATCTGGACGACCTTCTGACCCAGGGACAGATCCTCCGGAATCGGGAGATTGAATCTCTCGTGAACAGTCTCCGGGCGAAGGCCGATACCCATACCCTCGACACGGGAGCATTCGACCAGCACCTCGCGGTGGTCGAGGATTTCCTGAAGTGGTCACTGGACAGTGAAAACCGGGGTGGGCGCTGCGTCCTCTCACTCGAGCAGTTGACGGCGGAGCGGCAGCGGATGGAGGAGTTCTTCCGGTCCTTCCGAGTTGGGGCACGCCCGTCAACCCGAATTGAGCCGTTGGAGGAAGCAGACATCGAAGCGATTCGGCGGACAATTGGACCTAGGCGAGGTTCCGGTGACCACCTGTCATTTCCGGGTGTCTTTTCATACCACACCCAACTGCGTAATTGGCTGATGTTCGAGGTGGCTCTGGAACTCGGCATCCGACGCGGCGAGCTTCTCAAGCTGAGGCTAGATTCTCTGCCCCGGGCTGCCGAAGAGGGCATTCGCATCCTCCGTCGTCCGGATGATCCTCACGACTCACGATCGAAAGAGCCAGCCGTGAAGACCGCAGAGCGAGTGATACCATCGTCGCGGGACCTGCGGAGAGCCGTACAGATGTATCTAACCTCCCCACCACCGCTGGGGCGCGTCTCCGGCAAGAGTTCTTATTTGTTCGTGACGCGCTCTGGCAACCCAGTCTCAATTGACACTGCCGACGACATTATTGCCGCGATCGGGCGGGTTAGCAACGTCACTCCCTTGTCTTGGCATCGGCTCCGTCACACGTGGGCGGAAAGGATGGCGGAACTATTCGCCGACCAGCCGAACGGGATGGACCGGCTGGTTTATCTGGGCGGGTGGAGCAACCCACTATCCGCAAGGCACTACATCCGGCGGGCGGTAGCCAAGCAAGCAGAAGGGATCTTACGCGACTATCACCGTAAGCTCTACGAGGAGGCAGCGAATGCAGGGCACGGCTCATAGGGCTGTCGATCGCTGCGCTGATTTACCTTCCCTTCCAACGCAAGTCGTCTCCATGGACGGCCAGCTCGTCGA
>CAVSSA010000014.1:0-411348 GCA_963730515.1 uncultured Acidobacteriota bacterium
GGGCCACAAGAAAAAGTGACCTTCACGGCTCGGCTAAGTGAGGCCGTGGATTCCGCGCGGGTGCAAATCCCCGTAGCGATTACGGGGCGGTGGGTGCATCCGGCTACTCAAAGGAAGATCGTCATTACCGCCAGCGACCTTCAAACAGCGAAAGAGAATTTCCGTAAGAAGGCCAACGGCGAAATCAATGTGGACTATGACCACGCCAGCGATATGCCAAACTTCGTGGGCGGCGCGCGGCCTAGCGCGGGGCGCGTGGTGAGTTTGAGCGGGCCGGAGCCTTACACCGATTCGCGCGGCACAAGGCGCAAGATTTTGTGGGGCAGTTACGAAGCGACGGACATGGCGCGCGGGATGATTCGCAAGCGGGAGTATCGCTATATTTCCCCTGTGTTGCAGCCGAGCGAGTAGACAAGGGAACGGGCCTCGGGCAGGGCATGACGATCACCACGATAGCACTCACCAACACCCCAGTGCTGGAAGAAATGCCACAGATTTTCGCTTCAGAGGAGGGTCAAGTGTTGCGATGCGCAGACGTTGAATGGCCGGAACGGCCACAGCCGAGTAGACCGGCAGGGGCGCAAAATGCCATGGAGGAATTGACGCGGTGGGCGAAGGAGCTGGAGAAAAAAGATGGCCTCGGTTTCGAGGATGCGTTCCGCAAGGTTGTTAAGGAAAATCCCGAGCTTTACCGCCAAGCGGCGCAAGCCGTCAAGATGGAGAGCCCTACCCATTACGGGAAGATCACAGAGGTAAAGAGGGAGTTTGATTCAAGCGGTGGTGGTGGCAATGCGTCTGCGAGACTGGCGCGGATGGCCACAGTAAAAGCGAAGGAAGATGGCGTTGACTATCGGACCGCGCTTTCCGAGGTCCACCGCGAAAATCCCGAATTAGCCCGCGAATATCAGCGGCAGATTCCACGCTGTGATGACTAGGGCTTAATGCTGGCGTGAAAGTTGGTCCGGCTTCCTGGAGGCCGTCAAGTTTCCCTTACAAGGGCGGGAGGCCATCCCGGCACATTCTTGGCGGCCTCTGGGTTTTTTACTGGAACTACAAGAGCGAGGATGCTGAAAGGAACGGTATGGGCTCTGACCCTTTGAATCTCGGCTATACGATCACAGTGGATCCGACCACCGCGGATGCTGCCTCCGAGGCGTTCGTGGGGCCGAGTTGGCGCGGCAGCAAACCCTTACCTCCGCGCAAATCCGCCTCGCAGCTTCATTTGGCGAGGTGGAATCGGACGCCACCAGGGCGGCGGAAGCAGCCAATCTTTTCTCCAGCCAGATGACGGGCGGCCTGGAAAAGGCGACCGCCGCCCTCGGCGGCGCGCGGGCCACGCAAGGACTGGACAAAGGTATCCTCAGCGCCCGTCAGTCCAGCCGCTTGCTCGCCGAGGAGCTGGGCATTCACCTTCCGCGCGCGGTGACGAGCGCGATTGGCGAGATGCTGCCCGCCATCGGCGGCCTGGGCGGCGCGCTGCTCGCCGCATTTGCGGTGCGCGAAGTGTACGAGTTTGGCGAGTATGTCAAGAGCGATTCGGAGGCCGTCGAGGGCCTGGCGCAGGCGGAAGACCGCATGAAGGAAGCGGTGAAAGAGAACCTGGCTGAATTCAAAAATTTCACCCGCGAAGCGTTGCAGTTTGAGCTGAACGCCACAAATCTACGGATCGGCGCGGAAGAGCGCGACTTCCAGCACGCTCGGCGGGTCGCGGAAAATGAGGCGGCTTTGCTGCCCTACGTCTGGCACGCCTTCGATTGGGCTTTCCAAACGCACATTGCCGACAATGAGAAGCAAACCAGGGAGATGCTCGACAACGACATGGCCCTGGCGAAGGAGCTTACCAACCTCCTGGAGGGCAAAAACGAGGACGCCGCCGCTGCGCGCGCAGCGAAGAAAAAGAAGGACGCTGAAGACGCGGCCCGAGAAGCTTACCGGAAAGAGCTGGAAGCCAGCAAACAGGACATGGACGCCACCAACCGCTCCGCTGAACAAGCCGCCAAACTGTTCAGTGACCTCTACTTTTCGATTAACGAAGTCGATCCCGCCCAGAAGAAATTTATTGAAAACGAGCAGGAAATCGCCAAGGTCACGGACGGCGCCACACGCGCCATGCTGGATCAAATGAACTGGCAGGAGCGGGAGAAAGCGCTGGCCAAAGAGCTTGCCGAAACCTTGAAGGGCCTGGGCGACATCAAGTTCCAACTGCCTCCCCTTCCCACTAATTTCTTTTTGCCGATGATCGAGGGCACCAAACAACTGACGGCGGCCGAGCGTCTAGCCCTTCCCACGGAGCGCGAAATCAAAGTGGTGCGCGAAGAGCTGACCCGGCTGATGCCGGACCTTACCCAAAAAGAGATGCAGGCCAATGCCCAACGCCTGGCCTCGAACCCGCAAATCCAGAAGGAAATCGAGTTGCTGCGGCAGGGCAAGATTGCCCAGGAAGAACTGAATCGCGCGATTGCTCAGGAGATGGGCGTAAAAGAGCAATTCCTGCCCGTCTCCAAGCAATTTACCGAGGCGATCCACGCGGAGATCACCGCCACGCACGAGAGCATGGTCGCCGCCTCGGAAGAGGCGACGAAGGGCCTGGCGGGCTTCATTGGCGGGCGTAAGGCGCAAGCGGCCGTGGAAGCGGTGTGGGAAACGGCGCGCGGGATCGCGCTGCTGGCGGAAGGATCGTGGCCGCCCAATCCTGCCGCCATCGTTGCCGCCGGGCTGCACTTCGAGGCGGCGGCGCAATACGCAATTCTGGCGGGCTCGGGCGGCCACCATCGGGGCCGCGGGGCGGCCGGGGGCGGAGGCGGCGGGGCGCAGGAAAGTTCGGGTCCAGGCGGCCGCCAGACGGTGGAGCAGGGCGGCGGGGAGGGAACGCGCGGCGGGGGCGGGTCGGGAAATCCCCAGACGATTGTGCAGATTTCCGGGGGTCAGCTCAACTCCAACGGCCAGCAGCAGCTTGCCGCCTGGGTGGGGATGGGGGCGGCGGTGGGGCTCTACAAATTTAATGCCAGCGGCTCCAGCGGGATTCCCGCCCCGAGGTATTGAAAGTCCGGGGTTAGGGACTAGGGGTTAGGGATTCGGGCGCGTTTGTGTCTCTAGTCGCAGCGAGTGACACGAATTCTGGCCCACGCGCCGCGCGCCACGAATTCTGGCCCACGCGGTGACACGAATTCTGGCCTGCTACACAGAGCAGTAAAGATGAGCGATGAGATGGACGACGGATTTCCATGGACAAATGGGGCGTATCCCATATGATATACGCGTTTGGAGAAGCACTCATCGCACGATCAGGAGAACTGTTATGGATAATCTTCGGGACCGGATCGCCATAGTAACCGGCGGGGCGCAGAGCATCGGCCTGGCAATCTGCGAGGCGCTCGGCGAAGCCGGATGCATCGTCATCATGACGGATGTCCGCCGCGAGCGGATGCAGGAATCATGCCAGAAACTGCTGGCGAAGGGCCTGCGCTGCGAAGCCATGGAACTGGATGTATCCAAGGAAGAGTCGGTGCGCTCCGTGGTGGCGGAAGTCAGAACCCGGCATGGCCGAATTGATATTTGGGTTAATTGCGCCGGCGTGGCGTTTAACGTTGTGCCCTTGATCCACACTTCCACCCAGGAGTGGAATCGAATCATCAACGTCAACCTTTTCGGCGTGTTTCTCTGCTGCCGGGAAGTCGGCGCGGTAATGGCCAGACAGGAATCAGGGAAGATCATTAACATAGCCTCGCTTAATTCCGTCAGCCCGGCCGCGCTCTGCGTGGCTTACAATGTGTCAAAGGCGGGAGTGGTAAGCATCACCCAAACCCTGGCGGCGGAACTTGCTCCGTTCGGGGTGAACGTCAACGCCATCAGCCCGGGGCCGGTTACCACCGAATTCCACGATACGGTTATGCCGCAACGCGCCGCAACCCTGGGAATCACGCATGAAGCCATGCTGGAAAGGGTTCGAGCCTCGATTCCGCTGGGCCGCTGGGGCAAACCGGTGGATGTCGCCAAGACCGTCCTCTTTCTCGCCTCCGACCAGAGCGAATGGATGACGGGACAGAATATTGTCCTGGCAGGCGGATTGTCAGGCGTTTCTGCGGCACCTCCGAAACATGTGGTGCGGGATTGGCCCGTCAAATCTTAGCTCGTAGGGGTACGGCTTGCCGTACCCTCTTGATTCGACCGCGAGATAACGATGAAGTGGGTACGGCAAGCCGTACCCCTACGTCCGTCGCGGCGGAGTCGCGCTCAAAACCAAAGTCCGTCAAGGAGTAATCCACGTGTCCGGGAAACCCGTTGTTCTCGTAACTGAACCAATCTCTGACGCCGGCATGCGGGTTCTTGATCAATCCTGCGAAATCATCGCCCCATGGAAGCAAGGCCGACCGCATAGCGCGGAAGAGTTGTCGGTTGCGGAGGGCATCATCATTCGCCTGACCAAGGTCACAGCCGCCACACTGAATGCGGCGCCCAGGCTCCAAGTCATCGGCCGGCACGGGGTGGGCGTGGACAATGTGGATCTGAAAGCGGCCACAGAAAGAAAAATCCCCGTGGTCTTTACCCCGAGCGCACTGACTATGGTCAATGCCGTGGCTGAGCACACCGTGCAGTTGATGCTGGCCTTGGCCCGGCATACGGTGGCGTATGACCGCATGGTTCGCGAAGGCCGGTGGGCGGAACGCAGTTCACTGATGGGCGTTGAGTTTTACCAGAAAACGTTGGGGGTCGTCGGGCTGGGCGCCATTGGGAAAAAGGTGGCGGAAATCTGCCAGAAAGGATTTGGCATGCGGCTCGTGGCCTATGATCCCTATGTGAAAGAGCCGCCCGCCGGGCTGGAAGTCACGCTGGTGGATACTTTGCGAAAACTCTTACATGCGGCGGATGTGGTGACCTTGCATCTTCCCTCCACGGCCGAGACTTATTACCTGATCGACGCGGAAGCGCTCGGACACATGAAGCCCACGGCTCTGCTGATTAACGCGGCACGCGGCAGGATTGTGGACACCATCGCCCTGGCAGAGGCACTCAAGCGCGGGCAGCTTTTCGGCGCGGCGCTGGATGTTTTCGAGGATGAGCCGCCCTCATTGGACCATCCTTTGTTGAGCGCTCCCCGCACTTTGTTCGCACCCCACGTTGCCAGCATGACCAGCGGATCCATGGCGAGAATGGCGGAACTCGTGGCTCGCCAAGTCGTTCAAGTCTTGACCGGCGAGCGCCCGGAACATGTGGCGAATCCGGCGGTCTATGAAACCGGATCAACCGCATGACCTTTCGCGCCGGCATTAACCCTGGGCGCCTCCCGAAGGCGGGTGTTCTTTGCCCTCCCGCATCAAGCGCTTCAACTCGCGCACGATCTGCCGGTTCCGTCCCTCAATCACCGCCCCAGGGTCGTGCTTCTTCCAATCATAGAAACCCGAACCAGTTTTCATACCCAACTGAGATTTCTGATTAAGCTCTTCCAGCAACCGCCCCGGCCCGCGATTGGCCGCCAGGTCAGCGAGCAGGTATTTATGAATTGTATGGATCAGGTCCAGACCAACGAGATCCATATTCTCCAAGGGGCCAAGAACCGGCAACCGGAGGCCGAAGGTCATCTTGGCCACGGTATCCACATCTTCCGCCGAGGCGATGCCATGGCCGACGATTTCAATCGCCTCCCGCCAGAGCGCGTGGAGCATGCGGTTGCCGATGAAGCCCGGCAGATCAGCGTTGACGCGCACCGGCTGCTTGCCGATGGACCGGCAGAATCGCATGGTGGCCTGAACGGTCTCCTCCGCCGTGCCTTCGCCGGCCACTACTTCCACGAGCGGCATCAAGTGCGGGGGATTCCAGAAATGCGTCCCGATCACCTGGGCGGGGAAACCGGATTGCCGCCCCATTTCCGAAATGCTGAGTCCGGAAGTGCTGGTGCACAGAATCCCCCCGCGCTCTCCCACGGGCTTCAGTGAATGCCACAACGCGACTTTGACGGCCATATTCTCCGCGATGCCTTCCACCACGAGTTCGGCTTCCTGGTTCAGGGGGGTGAGATCATCTGTGTAGTTCAGCTCTCCGTAGCGGGGCTGCGATTCTGGGAATTCGGCGGCCATCCACCTGTCCATGCCTTCCAGGTCCTTTTGTGCTTGCGCCAGTTTCGCGGCATTGCGGCCATATAGCCATACCCGAAAACCCGACCGCCAGCACGCCAGTCCCAAAGCCAACCCTATTTGGCCAATACCACACACGCCAATGGTTCGATGGGAGGAAATAATCGCCATGTTATATCCTTCCGTGGTCTACGGGATAAGGCCAGGGGATTTGTGAGAGCAGTCCACCATCAACATAAAGGGTCTGCCCGGTAATAAACTCCGCCTGCGGGGAAGCCAGAAAAACCACGGCGGCCGCCACATCGCTCACCTGTCCGATCCGGCGGAGCGGCGTGAGCGGAGCCCATGTCCCCGCGTAGTCAGGTGACTCGGCCTGGGTCCGCTCGATTTCGATCATCCCGGGGGCTACGCAATTCACGGTGATTCCGTAGTAGCCCAATTCCACGCCCGCGACGCGCGTAAACATCTCGATGCCACCTTTGCTGCTCGTATAGTCGACGAGGTTGGGGAAAGGCGCCTTATTGGAGCCCGAGCCGATATTGATGATCCGGCCCGTCCGCTTTGCCGCCATCAGCCTCGCGGCACGCTGCGTACAAAGAAACGTCCCCTTCAAGTTCGTCCGAATCACCCGGTCCCACTCCTCTTCCGCCAGATCCAGCAGGGGTTTCCAGGTTTGCACTCCGGAATTGTTGACGAGCACGGCGGGAGTTCCGAGTTTTTCCAAAACCTCATCAAACATGCGGTCCACTTCCGGCTTAAAGCCCACATCCGCTTTGACCACCAGCGTCGTCCGGCCCATCGCCCGGATTTGTTCGGCCGTTGCCTCTGCACCCTGGGGGTCTCCGCGGTAATTCACCGCAACATCGAAACCAGCTCCGGCCAGGGCCAAGGCAATCCCTCGCCCGATCCCCTTGCTGGCGCCGGTGACCACAGCTATTTTCTTAAGATCGCGTTGATCGGTTGTAGAATTGGTGTTCATGAAATTCCGCCATTCACTGGGAAGTTTTCATCCCCACAAAGTGCACGGGGATTCTCAGCTTTTCAAAGGCCTCGGTATTCGGATTGACGCGCCGTCCCTCATCATAATTTGGCCGGAATTCCATCCCCAGCCCGCAGTACTTCCCTCCCGCCACTCGGTTGTAAGGCAGAAGTTCAACCCGCCGCAGACCGGGGAGCGTCTGCGAAAGGTTCGCGATCGCTTCCAAGTTTTCGTCCGTATCGGTTACCCCCGGGACGAGCGCCATGCGAATTACCAGGGGAACATGCCAGGAGCTGACCTGGCGAAGGTTCGCAAGGATTTGGGAATTATCTACGCCCGTGAATTGCTGGTGCAGTTGCGGGTCCATGATCTTCAAGTCGTAATAGACCATGTCGCACCTCTCCGCAACCAGGCGCAGGGCTTCCTCCGGGGCGTGACCCGACGTGTCGAGAATAATGTGAACATCGGGCAGGAGGTCACACACCTCGGCTACGAACTCCGCCTGCATCAGGGGTTCGCCGCCGGAAAAGGTCACGCCACCCTCGTTCGCGCGCAGAATCTCCGCCTGGCGGTTGAGAAGGGCCGCGAGCTCCGCGGAAGTGTATTCGCGCCCCACCATCCGATCGCCCCCCGGCGCCGTCATCATTTGCGGCATAGGCGACTGGCCTTCCGGATTGTGACACCACGAACAGCGGAGAGGGCATCCCTTGAGGAATACCGTGGTGCGAATCCCCGGGCCGTCGTGGACCGCGAACTCGCGAATGTCGAAGACGCAACCTGATTTCATGGCAATAATCGCGCCCTCACCCCGCCGAGTAGATGTGCCGCGAGATCACGTGATCCTGGTACTCCGGCGCCAGCTCGCAGAAGTAACCGCTCCATCCCCACACTCGAACGATCAGGTTCTTGTGCCTTTCGGGGTGTTGTTTGGCATCCACCAGGGTTTCCACGTTCAACGTATTGAGTTGCAGTTGCTGGCCGCCGAGTTGGGCAAAGGTGCGAATCAGCATTGCGACTTTGCGCAGGGACTCGGGTTCGCGGAAGACAGTGTCGGAAAGTTCCAGGGTGATGGGTCCGCCGTTGAACACGCGGTAGTAGGGGATCTTGGCAAATGATTGCAGAACGCTGATGGGGCCGGGGACGGCCGCGTTGGTGGAGGGCGCCAGGTTGGCGCTCAGCAACTCACCCTTTCGGCGCCCCTCGGCGGTGGCTCCCACGATAGGCTCGCGCCTTCCCTTCTGCTCGCGCACCAGGCGCAGATAATACATTGCCGAGCCGGTCCCCGGCCGCACTCCCCCGCCCCGGCCGTTGTCTTTGATCTCGTCGCAGGCATCGGCGAAATATTCGAACAAGCGCACCAGGATCGCATCCGCCTCGTCCGTGTTGGCGCCCACTTTGGGAGCCTCATCGCTTAGCCTTTTGCGTAGCGCTTCGAACCCCTCGAAGTTGGCGTCGAGCGCCGCCACCAGTTCTTCCGCCCCCACGCTCTTTTCGTCGAATATGAAGCGCTTCGCTGCCGCCAGGGCATCGGCCGCGTTCGCCGATCCGGCGCCATGCACGCCAAAATTGTTGTACTTCAGCCCGCACGATAAATCCCGCCCGCGCTCCAGGCAGCCGTCCATCAAGACCGAGTAGTAAGGGGCAGGGGGCAGGAGGAGTTTCGAATAGTCGCCCACCACGCGCCGCAGTTGTTCCCGGATGTTCCGCGCGACGCGGCCGCAAATCGCCTCGAAATCATCCTGCGCCGCCAATCCCTCGCGCAGCGCCTGGTCCACCGCCGCCGGCAGGGAAATGGCGCCGATGTTCACCACTTCCATTCCCTTGCCGGGAATGATGAATTCCCAGCAGGCGGCCACGCTGTAATCGCGCGCGTCCGCGAGGTCGTATCCATGCGCTGCGAGGGCGGGAATCACCACGTCGTCGTTCGAGTACTGGGGGAAACCCAGGCCCTTGCGCGTCAGCTCCGCCGCGAGGGTCAGCAGTTCCAGGGGCGTCTCAGGACTGATCCGCAAATTGATCTTGGGGTCGATCATGGAGGTGTAAAGCGCGGCGCGGAGGGCAATGACGGTCAGCAAATTCACGCCGTCCGAGCCGTCGCGCGTCACGCCTCCCAGCATGAGAGACTGCCCGTTGTCGCCTTGTTGAACGCCGGGATAAAGATCGCTGTCCTTGTTGAGCGCGATGAAAAACTCGGCGACCAGTTCTTCCGCTCCGGCCACATCGAGGCGGCCGGAAGCAAGATCGGCCTCCAAATAAGGCTGGAGATACTGATCAAATCGACCCAGGCCCACGTGGTAGTGCCCGGCGATCCAAAGGACAGAATGCAGAATTCGCAAGGCCTGCAAGGCTTCCTGAAGACTCCGGGCGGGGTTTGCAGGCACACGGCAGAGATTCTCTCCGATTTCCAGCCGCCCGGCCCGGAACGCCGCCTCCGCATAATTTTCCGCCAGTTCCAAAACTGCATCGATGGTTTCGATCGCGGAGTCAAGAAAGGCAACCGCCTCGGCATCCTCAACGAGTGATTTCTTCGCCTCCAGCGCCACCTGCCGCCGCGCGAGTAATCCCTCGGAAAGAACCATCCCCCAATCGGAGCAGATGTTATTGATCGGCCCGAATCCATGGAGCCGTCGCCCCTCGGTCAGCCTTGCCCAGTCAGCTTGAGTGTAAATGGGGGGAACGCACGGCGTGGTGCGGGTAAAGACGATTCTCTCGTCCGCCTCAATCACCGGTTGTTCGGCCTGGCACATCCGGCGCACCAGCCGGGCGGCGCGCTTGACCCAGGGCAGGCCCTCCGCATCGCACTCGGCGAGCACGTCCGGCGCTTGACTCAGCCGGTGGCGCTTGTGTTCGCCGTTGCGCACCCTGGCTTTCATGGCGTCCAGGCGCGCCGTATGGAAAGAGACGCGAGCGGGAATCTCAATTTCCGCAACCGGCTCAATCTCCACTCTGCTTCTCATGCCCTACTCCAGGTTGGCGTGACCCTTCCACAGTTCTTCATCCCGCAGCCCTTTGCTATGCTGGATCTGCATCGCCACCACATCCCCATAGAGGTGCAGCGCCTGATCGAACAGCGTGCTCATCATCTGGATCGAGGCCATTCCCGCCGCGGGATCGTTCTTGGTGGGGCAAGGCAGGTGCACGGCGAAGTCGCTTAGAGACTTGATGGTGGATGCCCGCGCGGAGGTGATGATGCCCAGCCGTGCGCGCTTGCCCTTGGCGATGCGGGCGATTTCCGCGGGAAGCTTGCTTTCGCCCGAGCCGCTGGCGATGAGCAGCAGGTCGCGAGGGGTGATGGGCTTCTCCGTGATCGAACCCACCACCTGGCAGTCCATTCCCAAGTGCCCAAGGCGCTTGCCCAGGCATTGAAGCGAGAGGAAAACCCGGCCCACGGCAAAAATAAAGACCTTTTCGGCGGCCAGCAGTTCACTGATGAGGCGCTCGGTCTCTTCCGGGTCGACGCGTTCCAACACCGCCTGCACTTCGCCGGTAATCCGCCGCGCCATTTCGGTTGGGGTCATCGTCATCATAAATCAGTCCTTCACCCACTCGCGCCAATACTGCACCGAGGCCTGGAGGTTCGCTTCCAGCTCGTACTCATCCGGATAATAGGCGCGATGGCGAATCTCCAGCGCCAGGAGGATTTCGTGGCTGGCGCCGGACTTGGCCACCGCTTGCAGGATCTCGTAAGGAGTAATGTCTCCCCGGGCGTTCTGGCGCTCGGTGAATGGCCAGTGGTGGCTGCCCTCGCGATTGCACTGTTGGATATGGATCAGCGGGGCAACGCGGCCATACTTGCGAATCCACGCATAGGGATCGGTTTCCGGAGCGCCGGTTACTTCCTGATTGCGATGGCCGACGTCCAGGCACAGGCGCATGGGGATGGCCATCGATTCCAGACGCTTCAGCACCTCATCATTCTCGGCAAACGTGGCGCAAGTCTCGCGCGGCGTGGAGGTGGTTTCGTAAAGCAGATACTGCAATCCCGCCGCGCGGGAATACTCCGCCAGCCGATGGTAGGCGTCAACGGCCCGGTTGATAATCCCGGCGCGACGCACAGGGTCCTGCTGCACGCGCGTGGTGGTGATGGCGAAACATGTTCCGAACCCCTCGCCGCCCAGCGCCGCGGTGAGATCCGCCATGCGCCGGTAGAAGTCTTCGTAGGCCGCGGCGACAGTGTCATCCGGGTGCCCCAGATAGTTCTGGTGATGATTGTGGCCGCCGAACGCGCATTTGATGCGGATGCCCTTCGCATCGCAGCATGCCCGGGTGCGCTCCACCAGACCCTGCTGCACCTTCCAGGGAAGCAGGAAGTCAATCAGGTCGAAGTTGAATTGCACCACGTGGACGCCGCACGAAGCCACAAAATCGGTCCAAGCCTCGGGTTCCATGTAACGGTTTGAGAAGCAATTAAGGTCAAATCCGAGCTTGAGGTTCAAGAGCGTTCTCCCGGATGGACGACCACCTTGATGGCCATGCGGTTCTCCACGGTCTGAAAGGCCGTGGTAATTTGCCGAAGAGGGAAAGTATGGGTGATATAGCGGTCGGCGTGAACCTGGCTGCCGGCGATCAATTCCAAGGCTTCGCGGTTTTGCCGGGCGAGTGACGAGGACGCTCCGCCGACCAGAAATTCCTTGTAATGGATCGTATTGGCGTTGGTCATAATAATGGCATTGTCTTTGGGGAGGCCGCCAAAGAAATTCAGCCGCCCGCGCGGCGCCAGGAGCCCGAAAGCCTGTTCCTGCGCGTCCTTCGATGGCGCGCAAACGAAAATGACGTCGGCGCCCACCCCCTCGGTTTCGTCCATGACCGCGTAAAGCAAGTCCTCTTCAGCAGAAGCAATGATGCGATCCGGCGAGAACCGCTCGGCCACCTCGAGCCGGTGGCGGCTGCGCTGGGTCAGAAGAACTCTCTTCGCCCCTTTTCGTTGGGAAAGCTCAATCATCATGCACCCTGCCGGCCCCGCTCCCATGATCAGCACCACGTCACCTTCTCTAACCGGGGTGTTTTCCTGCGCGTTCAAACAGCAGGCCAGCAACTCCGACATCGAGGCATGATCAAAGGAAACACCCGGGGGAATGGGGTTTACGAAACCCAGCTTGACGACGTTGGGAGGGGGAACCATGTATTCCGCAAAGCCTCCATCCGAGGCATAGCCAATGGAGGGACAGGGGTGAATGCAAACATTGCTGTGCCCCGTGCGGCAGTAGCGGCATTCCCCGCAACCATGGCCAGGCGCGGCGCAAACCCGGTCGCCTTCCGCAAAGCCGGTGACATTCCTGCCGACCTGGACCACCGTTCCGGCAATCTCGTGCCCGATGACGATAGGGTAGCGGGCCCGCGCATCTCCTTTGCGAAATATGCGCACGTCAGAGCCGCAAATCGCGCAGGCTTCCACTTTGATCAGCAGGGAATCATCATTCGGAACGGGGATGGGCTTCTCCACCAATCGCATCTCGCCCAGGCTTTCCACTTGCGCCGATAACATCCCATCCTCCCTTACTGAGAATTGCAAAATGCAGTGACGATTATGTGTGTAGCGCGGGCATCTTGCCCGCTGTCGCGGGAGCGTCCCGCTCCCGCCCTGCGCGCGGGCAGGATGCCCTCGCCACAGCGGGCGAGACGCCCGCGCTACCGATACAGTCCGTCACTATATTTCGCAATCCTCAATATGAAACGGTGAACATCACTTTGCAATAGAACATGCTTTTGCGCCACATGTCAGCAATCATTTTCGGTCCATCGGCGAGGTCAACGCGGTGGGTGATCATGGGGGCCAGCACGAACCGGCCGGCATTGAGCGTATCAAGCAGGAACGACCGATCCTCGCGCAAGTCGTATCCCCAGCACCCCTTCACATCCATTTCCTTACGCATCAGCCGCTCAAAAACAGGATGAGGGATGACCGTATCGTTAACCTCGCGGCCGACGATGGTGAAGGTGGCGCGCGCCGCAGCCAGTTCGATGCCGGAGACCAGCGCCGCCGTGGATCCGGCCGCTTCAAATATGTGGGTAAAGCCACCCAGCTTGGTGAATTCTTCGGAGCGCGGATTGACCGTGCGCTCAATTCCGCAAGCCGCCGCCACCTGCAACGATTCTGAGCGGAGGTCGGCGAGGACCACCTCACTCGCGCCCAGCAGTTTCGCCCATTGGGCAATCAGGATGCCGATGGCGCCGCCTCCGAACACCAGCACCCGGGCACCCGTCGGCATCGAGGACCGGCGCAGGACATGCAGGGTCACGGCGATGGGTTCGATGAATGCCGCGGCCTCGTCGGTGGTGGCGGGGCTGAGCGCGAAGAGGTTCTCCGCGGGGACCACACAGTACTCGGCGAACCCGCCGTCGCGCCGCGAGCCGACAAAATCATAGCGCGTGCAATGAAAGGGGCCCACCTGGCAGCCGGGACAATGCCCGCAGGGGATGATGGGCAACACCGTCACCCGGTCGCCGGGGCGCACCGAGGCTGTGCGGGCCTCGACGATCGTGCCGGAAAATTCATGGCCGGGAATCAGGGGATGATGATAAGCGCCGGTCTGCATGACGCGGGGAAGGTCCGAGCCGCATATTCCCGAGGCCTTGACCCGCACCAGGGCCGTACCTTCGGCCAGCGCCGGCGCCGCCCAACCGGGTTCGTACTTCAAGGCGCCGGGGCTATGCAAAACCAGAGCGCGCATTATTTCTCTCCTCTCAACCGAATTGAGAGTATACACCCGCTCGTTTCCAGCCAGGACCGGGAAGCGCATTTTGGCAGTGTCTCAGTTTGAATCAGGCGTGGCGAAAGTTGTTCCCATTTTGCCGTTCCGCGGCCCGGTTCCCCGAAGGGGAAAACCGTGAGTAGCCGTAGGTTTCAACCTACGGACACGCAGCCCCCCAAAGCAAGTCCCGGCCCCGGAGGGGCCGCACCGTCAACCCTTCCAGGGTCGAAGGGAAGATCGTGCAGGCCGTCCCGTTCCGTAGGTTAAAACCTACGGCTACTCACCGTGGGTCCCTTCGGGACCCTGAACTCATTCGCTGCTCGACCACCGGCCTTGGAAAGCAAAATATCCAAGCACCCCAATCCAAAATGTCTTATAATCACACCAGATTCAGCCAGGAGGCCAAATATGAGCTGCAAGGCCTTGCGCCATTTGTTCCCATTGATTGCCATAGGGATATTAACTCCTTCAACAATATTATTCGCTCACCAAAGTCTTTCCCACGTGCGCGTGGTAAGGCTGAGCTACGTGAGCGGCACGGTGGCCCTCAGGCGCCCCGCTGCAACCGAATGGGCCAAGGCGCAGGCGAACACGCCCATCCAGGAAGGCTTTGAGCTGTCGACTTCCGCGAGCAGCTATGCCGAGGTGGAATTCGAAAATGGCTCGACGGCGCGTTTCGGCGAACTTTCCAAGGTAAACTTTGATCAACTGGCGATGGACGCGAATGGCAACAAGCTGAATCGACTCACTTTGGAACAAGGGTACGCAACCTTTCATTTTTTGCCTGAGCACCAGGATGCATACACCGTCAAGATGGCGGAGTCAACCCTGACCCCAAAGGGCAAGAGTGAATTTCGCGCCGACCTGGAGAGCCACCAGGCGCGGGTGGAAGTCTTCTCTGGCTCCGTCAAACTGACGGCTTCCTCACATACCGTAAAGCTGGGCAAAGACAAGGTTTTGGAATTTGACCCGGACGCTACGGAAGTGGCTCTCAATTCCAAGTCGGGAATCGTCAAAGATTCGTGGGACAATTGGACCTCCCAACGTGATACCCAGGAGCAGCTTGCGCTCAATGACCAGGCAGTTCCCGCGCAGGGCCCGCTTTATGGCTGGAGCGACCTCGACGCCTACGGTGAATGGGGGTTCTTCCCCGGCTTCGGTTATGGGTGGTCGCCTTTCGCCTCGATGGGCTGGTCACCCTTCAGCATGGGGATGTGGAGCTGGTACCCCGGGATGGGTTACACCTGGATTGGCGGCGAGCCCTGGGGCTGGCTCCCCTATCACTACGGCAGTTGGAATTTTGCCCCTGGCTTCGGCTATTTTTGGATGCCCGGCGCCATGGGGGCCTTTTCCCCGGCAATGGTCAGTTGGTATTCGGGACCAGGATGGATTGGCTGGTCCCCACTCGGCATGGTGGGAGCGGCGGGGCAGAGGATTGTGACGACCGCCCCCGGCACGACAGTTCAGAATGGCTTGCCCATTAATCCCCAGAGCGTGAACCATGTGGCGGCGACGGCCGGGACCATGATTACGCGCCTTCCTTTCGAACCCGGTGCCGGAGCAATGCTCCCTGGGCCGCGGCTGTCTGCCGGTGCGGAAACACTGGGCGCCCCCGGCGCTCAAACCACGCATAACACGGCGCCGGCTTCCATCTTGATGGGAGGCAGCCCGGAGAAAGAGCAATCGCTGCAAGGAGGGCACTTCGGGCACGAACCGCTACGCGTCCGCTCGGGAACAACCTTGGGCGGGCAGTATGCCGTGGGCGGCAGGGTGGGTGAATTTCGCGGCGAAGCTTTCAGTGGCAGTCAGGGTCCCGAATTCTCGCGCCGCGCCGGCCCCAATCCCAACGCGCCAACCCTGTTGCCTCATGGGCAGCAGTCGGTAAACTCCCCCCACGGCGGCGCCAGTGCACCCGAGATGGGGACAGGGCGGGGCTTTGGCGGTAGCGCGCCTGCACCAGCCACGATGGGCACTTCGACTTCCGGCCGTGCGGCCGGCGGGGGCACCAGCGGCGGAGGCACAACCGGCGGGCATCACTGAGAAACCAACGCCAGTTCGCCCGAGTAAATATGCCCCGGCAAAGCCTGGGGCTTAATGATGTTGGCCCCTCAAAGGGGCCGGAGCGCCACCGTCGGGAAATGACCCCTCATCCGACCTCGTCCCTCGGCCACCTTCTCCCCAAGGGAGAAGGAAAAAATTTCCTACCCTCTCCCGTGGGGAGCGGGAAGAATCATTGGCGCGCGGATGCGCGCCCAGAACAACACCTACCCTCTCCGTGGGGAGAGGGTGGCGGCCATGCGCCGCCGGGCCTGCGCCCGCCGAAGGGTTACTGGGGAGCCGTAAGTAACTTCGGCTTCGGCCCGCAGGCGGGTGAGGGGTCTTTTTCCTGGCCGGTCGCCCATCGAGAATACCGACTCCGGGATCTGTCAAACTTCTGCTGCCTCCCCGCAGAGCCGGGGGATCTCCCAACGGATCAGTACGGCGTCACCCGCTATCGCACCGGCGCCGGCAACACGTCATGATAATTCGGATAGGGCGGCTGGGGATAAGTGGGAAGCGGGTGCTTCTTCAGTTCATCAAGAACCACTTCCACCGCCTTTTCCAGTTGCGGGTCGTGTCCTTCGCGAACCAGCTTGGGGTCAAGCTCCACTTCGACGTCAGGCGCGATGCCGTGGTTTTCCACCTCCCACTGCCCTTTCAACCCATAAATGGCCCAGCGCGGAGCAGTGATCGATCCGCCGTCCATGAGTGGCGGATAGTCGCCGATCCCCACCAGGCCTCCCCACGTGCGCGTCCCCACCAGGGGGCCAACGCCGGCTTTGCGGAAATACCAGGGCATGGCATCGCCGCCCGAACCCGCAAAATCATTGATGATCATCGCTTTCGGTCCGTAGATGGCCTCCTGGGGTTCGGCGTAGGCCTCCCCCTCCCGGGTCATCACCATGCTCAGCACCGGCCGGTGCAGGTAGTCGATGATGTAATCCGCCAACTGGCCGCCGCCGTTGAAGCGTTCATCGAGCACCGCGCCCTGCTTGCCCACCTGGGCAAAAAAATAGCGATTGAAATTGGTAAATCCGGCGCCCGCCGTGTTGGGGAGATAAACGTAGGCCAGCTTGCCGCCGCTGAGTTCGTCCACCTTGCGGCGATTCCCTTCGATCCATGCGAGGCCGCGCAGCCCGGTTTCGTTGTCCACCGGAACCACCGTCACCTCGCGTGAGCCTGCGCCGTCGGGATGGGGGCCGACCTTGAGCACCGTCTGCTTATCCGCCGTCTCCTGGAAGAAGCTGAAGATTTCGTCCTGCGCGGTGAGCTCCCGCCCGTTGACCGCCAGCAGGTATTCCCCCTCTTTCACGTTGACGCCGGGTTGGGTCAGCGGCGCATGAAGCTGCGGGTTCCAATTCTCGCCATCGAAGATTCGCGCGAACCGGTAGCGGCCGCTGTCAATCACATAGTCGGCGCCCAGCAAACCCACCTTCACCTTGGGGATTTCCGGGTGGGTGCCGCCCGAAATATACATGTGAAGAACATTGATGTTGGCGAGCATGTCAGCCAAGAGGTAGTTGAAGTCGGCGCGGCTGGTGAGGCCCGCCACGAAGGGTGCGTAGGCCTGCTCGGCCTTCTGAATGTCGAGCCCGTGGAAATGCGGATCGTAGAAGAAGTCGCGCTCAATGCGCCACACCTCGTGGTACATCTGTTTCCACTCTTCGCGTGGCACGACGTAAACTTCCATGCCTTCCGTCTTGAGCGCCCCTTTGCCGGCCTCGGGAGTTTTTCCCGACGGATTGATGGACCAGTGCTCACCCTGGCGATAGAGCATCTTCTCACCGTCAAAAGACAGATCGAAGGCTTCCACGCTCTCGAGGATCTTTTCCGTCTTGCGCGTCTTCAGTTCGAATCTTTGCACTGCAATGTGCGGCTCCCCCTCTTCATGTTCAACCAGTGGGCCTTCCAGCAGAAAGAGAACGCCTTCCTTCCCGGCAAACAGGCCGAAATAATTGCGGGCGGGAATGGGCATGGCCAGGATGCGCTGGCTGAGTCCGTCAAAATCAATCTGCACCTTGACGGGCTCGGGTTTCTTCCCTTCCTCTTTGGATTTGGCCTTCTCGGCGTCAGTTCCGGACTTACCCGCCGCCTCCTCCTCCTTCTCTTTCTTCGCTTCCGGCTTTTCCTCGTCGCTTTCCGGAGCCAGCGGCGAAGGCAGATCTTTTCTCAGCACCGCAACGTAAACACTGCGCGTTACGGGATGAGCTTCGCTGGTCATGTCCAGCCAGCCCGTGGAGAGTCCCAGATTGGTGCTGGCCGTGAAGTAGAGATATTTCCCTTCCTTGTCAAAGACCGGGAAAAGGGCGTCGCTCATACCGTCGGTCACCTGCGTGGCCTTTTGACTTTCGAGCGAATAAACAAAAACCGCCCGCATGTGATTTTCGAGTTGCAGGGTGTAAGTCAGCCACTTGCTGTCGGGCGACCATTGCACATCGAATTCCTGGAGGGGCGAATCAAAGCGGTCGGTGGCCACCTTGACCGGGGTGGGGTGATCGATGTCCACATACCAGAGGTTCAGCCGCTTGTCATTGTAGGCAATTTTCTTGCTGTCCGGCGACCAGGTGGGCGCATAAAAAAAGGATGGGGGATTGCCCAGGCCGATTTTCTTTACCGCTCCCAGTCCGCTCTGGTCGCGGATATGCAGCGCGTATTCCCCGGATTCATCCGAGAAATAAGCAATGGATTTGCCATCGGGCGACCAGGCGGGGTAGCGTTCGGCCACTCCCGGCGTGTTGGTGAGATTCCGCACATTCCCCTTTTCCGCGGGCACGGTGAGAATTTCGCCATGGGCTTCAAAAACCGCGCGCGCCCCGGTGGGGGAAATGCGCGCATTCATGAGCTGCCCGCCTGCAATCTTCTCAAAATGCGGGCGCACCTGCGGCATGTCGCCCGCCACGCGGATCGGCACTTCATGCGCCTTGCCCGAATGCAGATCGTAAAGGTGAATCGATCCGAACTGCTCGTAAACAATGCCGCCGGGACCGGCCGAGGCCGTCTTGAGATCGAAGCCGTCATTCTTAAAGAGGGCCTTGACCTGCCGGGTTTTCGTATCAAATGAAAACAGCGTGACCGGCCCCTCGCGGTCGGAAAGGAAGTAAATGCGGTCGCCAATCCACATGGGGTCAAAATCGTTGGAGTCCTCGCGCGGGAGGCGCGTCACGCTGGAATCGGCGAGGTCGGCAATCCAGATGAGGGCGGCATGTCCACCACGATAGTGCATGATGGCCACATAGGCATCGGTGGCGCCCAGACGCCGATTCCATCTTGGCACGTAAGACAGGTGGCTTCCGTCGGGAGAATACGAGCCCTCTACCCCCATGGGCAAGGGGAGCGCGGAGGGAAAACCTCCGCTGGCGGGAACCGTGTAAAGTCTTTCAAATCGCGAGTAGCTGCTGCGCGTGCTGCGGAACAAGACGCTCTGGCCGTCGTTCGTCCAACCCACCGCCACATCCGAGCCGGGATGGTAGGTGAGGCGCCGCGGCTCACCACCCGTGGCCGGCACCACGTAAACGTCTTCGTTCCCATCGTAATTGCCCGTATAGACGATCTGGGTTCCGTCCGGGGAAAAGATCGGCCCGGTCAGGTTGCCAGACCCGGTCACCAATCGCTGGGCGTCGCCGCCGGCCCGATTGACAATCCAGATGTCTCCGCCCAAGGCGAAAGCAATCTGCGTCTCGCTGAGAGTGGGGCTTTGTAGGAGCAGCGGCCCGGAATCCGCCGCGAACACCAGAACAGAAGCAAAAAGCATGGAAAGGCTGGCCAGCAGTAGTCGACGCATAAGATCTCCGATCTTGAGAAGTGAAATTTCTTGAGGCGCCATGGGCACCAAATCCAAATCCCTTGAGAAAGCGGAGATTATCCCAGATTTCCAGCCCGAACTCCACCGCCCTGGAAACGCACTCTGTGGTAAATGATTTAATCTTCGTGACCTCGGTGCGAAACGCTCTTAAGCCCTGCTTCGGTTGTCAATGACACCCCTACCGGAACCGGACCCCAAACCCGGGTATAGTTCTTGACATGCCCCCCTTTGGCCTTGGATACTACGCGGTCTACAAAGGAAGTCTGTCCGCCGGCAGACCCATTACGGGGGCGCGAATGACCGATGTGCAATGGGAACTGGGAAGTCCAAGTTACAGCCACGGGCTGGGCGCCTCACCGCTGGTGGGCCTCACGGTGGGCGAGTTGCTTGACCGCACGGCGGCGCGCTTTCCTGACAACCCCGCCCTGATTGTCCGTCACCAGAACCAGCGCTACACGTATCGCCAATTCCTGCGCGAGGTCGAGCGCGCTGCGAGGGGACTTCTGCGTTTGGGCATCCAGAAGGGCGAGCGGGTGGGAATCTGGTCCACCAATTACGCCGAGTGGGTCATCACCCAGTTCGCGGTGGCCAAGCTCGGCGCCATCCTGGTGAACCTCAACCCCGCTTACGGCACCGTGGAAATTGAGCACGCCCTGCAGCAATCGGGATGTTCGACGCTGCTGGTGACGCGCGGTTTCCACGGCCGCGACTACCCTTCCATCCTTTTTGAAATCTGCCCGGAAGCCGCCCGCAGCGCCCCAGGGGGCCTCGAATCGGCCAAGCTCCCCCAATTGCGCAACCTGATTTATATTGGCGACCCGCCCGCGCCCTCCAGCATGATGACCTGGAGCGACCTGCTGCAAATGGGCGAAAGCCTGCCCGCCGAAGCGCTCGCCGCCCGCGCCGCGCTGCTGGAGTTTGACGACCCCATCAACATTCAATATACCTCGGGCACCACGGGGACGCCCAAAGGCGCGCTGCTGAGCCATCACAACATCGTGAACAACGGCGTGCTGATCGGCCAGGGCATGCGGTTCACGAGCCAGGACAAGCTGTGCATCCCGGTGCCCTTCTACCACTGTTTCGGGATGGTGCTGGGCATCATGGTGTGCGTGGCGCACGGGGCGGCCATGGTGATTCCCGCTCATTACTTTGACGCGCTCGCCACCCTCCAGGCCATTGCCGAGGAGCGCTGCACCGCCGTGCACGGAGTGCCCACCATGTTCATCGCCGAACTGGAGCACCCGCGCTTCCGCGAGTTTGACCTCAGCTCGCTGCGCACCGGCATCATGGCGGGCTCGCCCTGCCCCATCAACGTCATGCGCCGCGTCGTCGAGGAGATGCACTGTTCGGAGTTGACCATCGTTTACGGCCTCACGGAAACCTCGCCGGGCATCACCCAGACCACCCCCGACGATCCCCTGGAGCTGCGCGTCACGACCGTGGGCAAGCCCATGGCGCACACCGAAATCAAGATCATCGACGCGCGCACCGGGCGCATCGTGCCGCGAGGAACGCCCGGCGAGCTGTGCGCGCGCGGCTATGCCGTGATGAAGGGCTATTTCCAGAACCCCGAGGCCACCCGCCAGACCCTCGACGCCGACGGCTGGCTGCACTCCGGCGACCTCGCCACCATGAGCGGGAACGACTATTGCAAGATCACCGGACGCTCCAAGGACCTGATCATCCGCGGAGGCGAGAATATTTATCCGCGAGATATCGAGGAGTTTCTGTATACCCACCCTGCCATCAGCGAAGTGCAGGTGATCGGCATCCCCGACCGCAAATACGGCGAGCAGGTCATGGCCTGGATCAAGCTTAAGCCCGGCGCCGCTTCCAGCACCGAGGCCATCCGCGAGTTCTGCAAAGGCCGCATCGCCCACTTCAAAGTCCCCCGCTACGTCAAGTTCGTCGACTCCTTCCCCGTCACCGTGAACGGCAAAACCCAGAAATATAAAATGCGCGAAATCTCCATCAAGGAAATGCAACTGGAAGAAGCCGCGCAGATCGCCACGGCGTAAGGGGCAATTACGAATTGAGAATTACGAATTAAGAATTAAGAATTGGGGAAGACGAGTCAGAAAAGGCGATTTGCGGTGATGGGGTTGATCATGCCAACCGGTAATTCTTGATTCGTAATTCTTAATTCGTGGCTTCCCTCCGGCAATACATCCAATGATACGATACCACTTGGGCAACTAACCTGGAGGAGACGGTCTCTTGCGAACTCCCTTTTTAACGAAATGGGCATGCATGGCGTTGATCGGATGGGCGGCGGTTTCCGGCGCTTATGCGCAGAGCACGGCGGACCCGACTCCGGTGATTTGGATTGCCCTGGGGGACCGCGTCCAGATCAAGAATCTGGCGCCGGGAGCGACCCTCGAGGGCAAGGTCGAGCGCAGCGTCTATTGGCGCGATGCGGAGGTTTTTCCCAAGGGAAGCAAAGTCCGGATGGTGGTGGACTTTATCGAGTCTAGGAAGAAAGCTTACAAGGTTGACGACCGGCCCTTCGTGATTCACGTTTTTTCACCCCGGCACGAGGTGGTGGCGCGATTCCGCTCAGTGGCCGTGTTGCTGCCGGGCGGGGAAGAAGTTCCGCTGCGGACAACCTTCATCGCCCTGGCGCAACGCGCGGAATTAAATGCAGAAAGCGCCAAGCCCTCGGCCCTTGAAAGGAACGCGGCGGCAGGGGGAAATGGTCCCGCTCCGAAATCGAAGCCACAGAAATCCGCTCCGGCATGGGTGCTGACGTTGCAGGCGGAGCCCGAGGGCAAGACGTTTCCCGCGCTCGCAGAGGAGCGGGCCGGTAAGACCGAAGAGGCTCCGGCGGCCTGCCCGGAGCCCTGCACGATTCCTGACGGGACACGGATGTCTCTGGTTCTGCTGAGGGGACTGAGCGCGTCCAAGGACCCTCAGGGGCTATCTTTCCGAGCCATGCTGCTGGAGCCGGTGCGGGCGGGGTCCGCCGTGGCCATTCCCCAGGGCAGCATTCTCGAAGGGGTGCTGGCCAGGCGCATCCCACCGCGCCGCCTGTACCGTCCCGGCTCGCTGAACCTTCTGTTCACGCATTTGGCCCTGCCGGATGGCGCCGCCACGGCGATTGCCGCTTCTCCCGTCGCCGCCGAGGTGGACAGGGGAACCCACATGACCATGGATTCCGAAGGAAGAATCCACGCCCAACATCCCGGAAAGGCAAGGTTTCTGCTGGACTTTGGCGTGACCGGGGGAATCTCCAAAGTCTCGGACGATACCACGCAATTGATCATTGAGGCGATCAGTTCGACCGCCACGGACGCTTCCACGGCCGGGGTGGCAAGATTTGCGGCGATGGGCGCGTCCGCAATTTTTCTCCTGACGCGCCACGGCCGCGACGTGATTCTGCCCCCCTATACCGAGATGGACGTCAGCCTGAGCCGCGCCGTATCACTGGGAAATAGCTCCCCCACGGCGAGAACGTTCAAGTAAGACGCGCTCCCGGCAGGGGGAATGTTTAAGTGCTTTTGATTATTTTGAGCAGGGTTTTGGGAAGGGCGGCGGCACGCCTGCCCAGGTGGGCGGTGGCGGTTGCCGCCGGGGCATTGGAGAAAAGAAAAGCCATGGCCAGGACGGCCCTGACCGTGGCCAATTGCTCAGTTCGTGCTCGTCTTGGGTTTCTGCGATGGCCCTTGCTTCAAAGACCGCTGATAACTCGCGAGGAGTTGTTTGCGGTTCTGGCGCAGGTCCAGTCCGGTCGGCCCGGCGGGATAAGCCTTGTCCCCCATCATCCCTTTCCAGAGAACGTGGTTGAAGGTGGCGAAATCGATGCGATCTGCGGCAACGCGCCGACGGCGGGCTCTACGACTCCGGGCTCAGCCTCGAAGGCCATGGCGGGGAGGGATTTGGCGTAGAAGATGCGGTTGTACCCGGAGGTTAGAACAAACAAGATGGTCCCATCCGTACTCACCACGCTCGAGACCCCTTGCCCCGCCAGCCAGGGATAACCGTTTACCAACCAAGGCGTGATCAGCGGTTGGAACTGGGAGCCCTGGGGGGCCAGCGGCGTAATCCACTAGTTCATGTTGGGGATGTATTGGACTCCCGCGGCTACGCCATTTACCGTGATGATCAGGGTCGCCGTGGCGCTCCCCGTCGAGTTGAAAGCTGTTATGGTGAAGGTGGCCTTTGGGGCCATGGCGCTGGGGGTGCCCGTGATGATTCCCGTGTCGTCGTCCAGGTAAAGGCCCGCTGGCAGGTCCGGGCTTACGCTGTAGGAGGCCACCGGTCCGCCGCTGCTGGTGGGGCTGTTCGGCGAGATTGTTGTCCCCATGGTGTAGACCGCTGTATCCGTTGTGTAGCTAAGGCCCGAAGGAGGCGCCACATTCACCGTGATGCTCAGGATAGCCGTGGAGCTGCCAGCCGCGTTGGAAGCCGTCGCTGTATAGCTGGCCGTGGGGGCGACGGCCGTGGGGGTTCCGCTAATAACACCATTACTGGTGCTCAGGGTCAGGCCCGCCGGAAGAGTGGGACTGACACCGTAGGAAGTCGCAGTTCCTCCCGAACTGGTGGGACTGTTTGCCGGGATCGCCACTCCCTGGGTGTAGACCGCCGTGCTGGTGGTGTAGGTTAGGCCCAAGGGCAGTTGAGGGGTAGTGCCACCACCGGGGCTGGGACTGCCGCTGCCACCACACCCGCAGAAGAAAAGGATTAATGCCGCCACACAAAGACCAATACATTTTATAGATTGCATTCGAATCTCCTACCAGTTGCATACGGTGCCACGACCGAGGGCGGCCTTTCGCCAAAGGCCCAAGGGAACCGCCGATTTCAGGCGATTGACCGACAGGATGGCGCCGTAAGTTCTCTCGTTTCCGAATCGACTTCACTCCCGCACTCAATGTGCAGTTCTCCGCGGGCTGAACGGTCTTCCCACGCCCCAGGGATTCGTACTGGTTATCGGCGGAAGCAAATATGAAGATGAAGCAATTTGCACAAACGGGGTGGGCACTGCTCTGATCAAAGTCAAAGACGCGTTTTGGCATTGCACCCGCCCTGGGCGGCCGGGCGGCTGCTTTCTCCGGACTCGAGCAGAGCAGGAAATGCCGTGGGGATCGAGATTCGGGAGTCGGGAATCACCCAACGCGCGAAGCCGGTTGTGTAGAGCGACGGGCTTCACCAATCGCAAATCACAAATCGCAAATCAGCCAGGAGGCTGCTGGCCAAAGTCCCAATTCTTAAGGGAAGGCTGGCCTACTGCTTTCCCTGATTCTCATCAGGTTTTGACCCGAAGGGGGTTTCCATGCCGCTTTGGGCGGCGCGCAGGGCCATGGGGAAGGCGGCGGCGGTCACCAGGGCGGCATGGTACTGGGCGAGCGCATCGTCGCGTTTACCGTTCAAGTCGTCGAGGCGCCCCAGGTAGATATGCGACCAGGTCACGATGCGCAGGTCGTGGGCGGTCGCGAGGGCCTGCTGGAAGTACTCTTCCGCCAGGTCGGGCTTGCGCATGTTGGCGTAGACTACCGCCATGCCGTAAATGGCGCGCTCGCTTTTGGGGTCATCTTTTTCCAGCACGGTGTGGTACGAGGCCTTTGCCTCCAGGTATTTCCCCTGGAAAAACTGGTTGTCGCCCTGGTCCAGGAGCCGTTCTTCTTCCGACTGCGCCGGCGCCGCCTTGGTGACAGGGGCGGGCGGGCGTTTGGCATATTGCACCTGGAAGAGCCGCCGATCCTCGTTGTGCACATCAATCGCCATGATCATCGGCTTGTAGTACGTTGTCATGGAAGCGTCCTGGTGCTCAAAAGCCAGCAGCGACTCGTAGAAGTAATGAACCAGGATGAGCCCCTGGGTCGTCATCTCATCCAGGCGTTTTTGCGCATCCGCCGGCGGAACCTTATCCATGCGCAATTCCAGGGCGCGGATCAGGCATTCGGTCACCAGCAGGCTGAAGTCTTCCTTGAAGTCCAGGCCCAGCAGCGGCGCCTGCATGGCGTGAGTGCGGAGCATGATCTTCTGATCGATCTCGGCTCCGTACTTGGCGGCCAGCGGGTCGAGGATAAAGTGCATGTATTGAAAGCGAATCCCGTCGAGCTTCAGGTCCTCCGAGGGCGTCACCACCAGGTAGTAGTTGAGGCCGTAGATGCGCGCATTCACCTGCTCCGGCGCGCCCATCAGATCAATGTAAATGGCGTAGGTGCGGCCCAGATATCCGCCCGCCGGAAGCCGCATGTAAGCTTCGGTCTCCACAAAATTCTGGCGGACGGCCTCAGTGTAGCGGGCCACGGCCGCATCATACTGCTTCTGGATGCGCGACCAGGCGAACAGCATGTGGGCCTGGCCATAATAGGTGCGCAGGAGGGGAAGAAAGCCCGCCACGTCACGCGCGTCGGGAGGGAGTTCCCCCACCGGAACCGTGAGATTGAAATCCGGCGCCGGACCCACCATCAAGGCGAGTGAAATGTACTGTCCCAGCTCCTTGCCCGGATCATCTTTCACCCGATGCTGGTCGTAAAACTTCTTCATCTCCGGCAGGATGGGGGTGTTCTGAGCCTGAAGGTATTCGCGCACCATGCGGCGCGTCGCGCTAGTGGCCCCGCCCCCCAGGCCCGCGTCGTACCCCGCGGCGTTGGCGGCGGCCAGCACATAGAAAAGTTGTTCATTGGACTCCAGCAGGACGTTCCCCGCCGACTGCGCGTGGCTGAGCGCAGGGGCCATCAGCAAGGCCGCGAAGACGGCGATCAGAGCCCCGATGCCGAAACCCAAGCGCCCGGTGGGGTCGCCGGCGGCGGTGCAATGACAGGGGGACAGTTGGGAATTCCCGGCCCACATTTTTAAGGGGTGATTTGGCGTCAAAGGCAAACCGATTATCCTCGGACCGTGATGCGCCGCAAGGACAGAATCACTTCCCCGTCCGTGGGCCTGCCGAACATGGTGGCCGGCTGGAAGACGCTGAAGTAGATCATCCGGTCGAGCCGCTGCATGAGCTCCGGTGAACCCTCGCCGGAAACCACCTGGTAGCCTTTCACGCGGCCCTCGGCATCAATCTGGGTCACCACCACCAGACCGGCATCACTGGTGTTGAAGTCCATGGGCGCCAGAGCCTGCACGCGCGCCGGGGTGACCACCTGCACGGTAACATCGGGGATATCGGTGATGGGAACCACCTGGGAGCCCATGATCAGGCCGAAGCAGATGATCGCCGTCAGCACTCCGCCCGTGGCGGGCAGCAGGAACGGCCGGAGAGCCTCCTCAAAGCGCTCCCAGCACTCGGAACAGTATTCGGACCAGGGCTTTTTGTTGAGTTCCTGCGACACTTGCACGCGCAGGCGCAGCGCCAGGTCAGGGGGAACCTGGCGGCGCGGCAGAGCCCGCAATTCCTCCCCCACCCACTGCATCTGTTCCAGTTGTTCCTGGCAGGGGTCGCAGAACGACAGGTGGTAGCGAATCGCCTTGCGGGCGTCCGGCGCGCACCGGTCGTCGAGGTAATCGGAGAAATGATCGCGAATTTGCACGCAGGTTTCAAACATGTTGCTTGCCCACATAACTCGCCAGCTTGCGGCGAAGCAGTTCCCGGCCGCGCATCAGCCGGGATTTGACGGTTCCCTCTGCCAAACCCAGCACCAGCGCGATTTCCTCGTAGGGCATCCCCTCGATTTCGCGCAGCACCACGACGGTGCGATAGGGCGGCGCCAGGCTGGCCAGAGCTTGTTTTACCACCACTTCCCTCTCCGCCTGCTCGAAAACCTGATCCGGACGGCGTTCCGGGGAGGCCGCTTCGGCGGCCGCCACGCCAGAGGGAGATTCCAAGTCATCCACGGACACCGGTTCGCGCCAGTGGCGGCGAATCCAACTGCGGCGGTGGTTTGAGGCTTCATGAACGGCGATGCGGTAAATCCAGGTCTTCAAACTGCTGTCGCCGTTAAACCCCTTGATTCCCTTGAAGACTTTCACAAAAACGTCCTGAAGGACGTCGGAGGCGTCGGCCTGGTTCTCCACAATGTGCCAGACCAGATTGAAGACCGGATGCTGATAAACCCCCAGCAGGTGGGCAAACGCTTCCTGGGAGCCGGCGCGCAGTCCCGCAATGAATGCCGCTTCGGCATTCTCTGCCGGCATCGTCTGCTCAAACGTGATGCCTACTGACCGCGCGGTTCCCATGACGCCCTCAAGATAGCAGTTCTAATGCCGAACTTCAATACCGCGCCTGAGTACGTGCCTTGCCAGTAAATGCCTCTCTTCCTACTTAGAGTGACACCGCCCCCCAAAGGTTTGTTCCAAAAAGTTGCGGGGTAGCACAGGCACCCCGCTGCACTCTGCCCCCAAAAGCGAAGGGCCTTCCCGCGGGAAGGCCCTTGGAGCTGTTCGTGATCATGAACAACGGGAACGGCAAGCCGTCTCCCTACTTGCCGTTATAGGTCAGCGGGCTGCCCACGCCGGTGGTAAAATCCCAACCGGGGCCGGCGGAATAGGGGCCGGAGGTTCCTACGGTGATGTCATGGTAGTCGGAGCTGTACATACTCGTGGTTTTGTAAGCCGCGTAGATCATGTCGAGGGCATTGGCGGTGCTGGAATAGAAGCGCCCTGTGGAATTAAGAATTCCGGCAAGTGCCGGGGCCGCGACGCTCGTGCCGCCGGTATCCATCCAACCCACGCGCCCATTGCACGCGGTGCTGTCGTAGATGATCGGTCCGGAGTTCGGGTCGGCGTCAAAGGAGAGGTCAGGAGTACCGCGCATGGAGCCCACCAGAGTGATCCCGTCCTGGTAGGCAGGCCGCGGTTCATACCGGCTCTTACCGCCGCCCCCATCCGCCCACGCGCTTTCGCTCGAAAAGGCCCAGCCTGACGCGGTGCCGGTGAAATGCAGCGAAGTGCCGCCCGCCGACACCACGTACGGCGAACTGGCGGGATAGTTGACCGTTCCGCCCGTATCCCCGATGGCCGCCACATAGACCACGCCGAGTTTGGTGAAATAGCCATCGAAGTCCGCTTCCCCCGCAAACTCAGGCCCGCCCCAACTGATCGAAACTTCTCCTTCGCCGGTGCCTTCCCCGGAAATTGCACCGAGCTTGTCGTCATTCAGCCGGTAGGTCGACTCGCAGGACATTCTGCCGCAAACCACTTCGTTGCTGGCCACGCTTATCGCCGAGAACACATCGGGGAGGTTGCTGCTGGCAGCCAACACCAGGACGATCTGCGCGTAGGGAGCCATGGCATGGGCCCATTCCATGTCCAGTGCTTCTTCCACGTTCCAACTGCAGTTGCTGGTGGGCTGGATCCCGGTGGCATAGACGACCTTCAGGCAGGGGTGCGTCCCGTTGCAAACCTCGTCCGTGGAAAGGGGCAACCCGAAGTTCTTCGAGAAGGTGTCGAAGTCCGTCGCCGCCGTGGCGTAATCGTAGGCAGCCACAATGGCAATGGTACCCGATCCGCCATTGACACCCGCCACCAGATCCTTGGTCAGAGGTAGCCCGTAAATGGCCCGCAAAGCATCCGGAGGAAGCCCCAGAGGTCCGAGGACCGTGACCGTTGCAGGGCGCTCGTGGATCAAATAGTTGGTGTGGACACGTTTGCCGGCATCTTCGGCGTGCTCCATGCTCGAATTGGGAACAAAATACGTTCCCCGCCTTAAACCCTGCGCCCAGGTTGATCCCGCGGCGCCCAGCAACGCCAGAGTCAAGACCAGCAGGAAACTAACGATAATGACCTTGCGAGGCTTCATACCCTTTCCTCCTACGGTACCGCCCGCGTACCCGGGCGAGAGTTCAACATACTCTTCTATCGGCAAAATACAGGGAGAATTGAATAATTGCGGATGCTGCTCCCCAGGAACATCCCCCCACCGCACCGTTGAAGAATGGAATCCATCCCTGCAAGTGATCAAGAACGGAAGGGGTTTCCCTTGCCGCCCCCGCCGGCGGTGGTCATCCGGAGCCGGGGGCCTCCCGCCCCCAGTCTTGCAGACTGTACCTTACTGAACATTCCAGGGGACGTCTACAGCACAAAGGTACTACCTCCTCAGGTATCATTTCTCTGAGCCATACAATATCATGGGGTCGAATTTCATTTCAATCCTTTATTTGGTAGAAATTCGGCACAGTCAATACGGAGGCCGCAGGAGGCGCGAGCGGCTGGGAGTACGGCAGGGCGGTGGGGCCCCAAAAAACAAACGCGCCAGGCCGCCGGGCGGGGCGCCCGCGTCACGTTTCCGCGCTCACCGCAAGGCCAGCGCCACGGCCGCGGGCGTCTCAGGGGGGTGGAGTCCGGGGCGCGCGAGGGCTCTCTCCGGTTACCACGGTTCCAAGCGCACCCAAGCGAAATCGAGGAGGCGTGGGAGCAGAGGGTCATGCCCGGCCCGGCGGACCGGGGGAGGCGCGGGGAAGTCGAGGCTTGCCCCGATGGTGGGCAGGTTCAACTGGCGAACTGCCCCCTTTATCGTGACGACCCTGGAACCGCCCGGCTGGCAGTCACTGACCGCAACGGCCTGAACCCGTGTCACGGCTTGCATCCCACCAAAGACGGTGACCACGCCCACGGGAGCAATATGGTCCAGCGTCAAGGTGTGGTCACCAGTTGGAAGGAGGGGATTTGGAAAAGGTGCAGGTTGGGGAGAGGTTCACTTCCGTTTGCGGAGTTCAGAGGCCGCCCGCAATCGGTAAACAAGGGGCGCCAGATAACTAAGAGCCACGCAACAGATCGCAACCGCTATAAACCACTTGTCCAGGGGGAATCGCCAATCGACGCCAAATATTGGCAGGACCACCCATACTAACGCCCACAAAAAGACCACGGGAATCACGCCAAACAACGCTAACATCACCCACGACTGGGTAAATGTCCAAACCTCGATCAGGAAATCCTCAAGGGGGATGCCTGTCACTTGTCCGAAATAATGGCCCAGGTTCTTCCTGACCGTAATGCCCCCCGTTGCCTATGATTTCCATGCCCCCAGTTGATGACGCACTTGGGATTATACGATGAGATGGAAGGGTCAGGTGTTAAATCAGATTATGAAACGAGGGTCATTGGCAAAATTACTCACGAAAGCTCTTTGAACTGCGCAGACGAACGTGATCCTGAATTCCCGTCCGATCCCCGAAATATGGTAGAATTTCCGTGGGTCTAATCCAAAAATCTGGCAGGGAGAATCAAGATGCGCATTGTGTGGGCAGCCTCAATGTTAACCTTGTTTCTGCTTTTTCATTCCGGTGCGGCGGGCGCTCCGGCCGAGGCGGGGCATGGCTATCTGGGCGTTGGGCTGGGGGATGCTCCGGCGGGCGCGCCGGTAGCCGCTGCCATGGTCGGCCCCCTGGATCCCAATGGTCCGGCGGCCAAGTCGGGCCTGCGCCGCGGCGATTTGATTCGATCCGTCAACGGCCATCCGGTGGAGAGTGGCACGGCGCTTCAGTCGTATATCTTCTCGCAGCGCCCCGGCGCCGTCCTGGTCTTTGACGTGCTGCGAAGCGGGTCGTCAGGATATGCGGAAACCCGGGTGACGGCCACGCTGGCTTCACCCCCGGGGAACAACCCCTCGCCCACTCCCGGCGCCGTTGCCAGGGTGGAGCCGCCGCCCACCCCGCCCGTGACTTCGAACCCGGGTGGTGGGCAAGCCAATCTACGCTATGTGAGTTATCGGGATGCCAGTCAGGAACGGGCGTTCACTGTTCCCGTGCAGGCCGGCTGGAGAGTGGGGGGCCGAATGGTCCGCTACGGTCCCATTACCATTGCCCCTTTCGTTCAGGCCATGACCCCGGACGGATCCATCTTCGTACAGATTGGCGATTGGCGCATCAAGGAATATTCCGACACTCCCGGCACGCGGGAGGGCCAGATCTATTTGCCGGGCACTTCCATTATGTTCTACCGGCGCTTTGAAACCGCTGAGCAATATGCGCGATCCTACAGCCTGGGCTTTGCCAAGCAACTGGGCTGCGGAGGTCCCTCCTTCACCGGCTCCGAATCCCTGCCCCCGGCAGGCATGGCCACCGTCCCCCAAGCCAGACTGGACACGCACATGGTAAACTTCGCCTGCCAGCGCAGCGGACAACGTTATGTCGGACGAGTCATGGTGACCGTGCAGTCGTATCGCGTGGCATGGTCCACGAGCTGGGATATCCTGTACCTCGCCTGCGAGCTGGCGCGCGAGGACCTTTCGGCCACCGGCGTGGCGGTGTTTGACAAGATGCGCAACGGCTTCGCCTTCGATTCCAATTGGAACGCGAAGGAAGCGGGAATTGCCCGCGCGGCCATCAAGCCGAGCATGGTTTCCCTGGATAACACCCTGAAACTGACCCAGGACTTCGATCAGAACGTCATCAACGGCACCATTACGGTGCATGACCCCACAACCGGCACACGCTCCGACATCAACATCGGCGCCGAACCGTTTTATTTCTCCAACGGCCAGGGTCGTTTCTATAACTCCTATGATCCCACGCCGCGCAGCGGCTTTCATGCGGTGAACCCGGTCCAATAAGGACCACCTCAACCAGGGCCAGCAAAAGCCGCTTGAACGGGTACCGCCGCGGATGCGCAAAGCAGGCGGCCGGGAGGGCTCCAATGGCGTTGTACACGCACAATTTTCTGGAAGACATGGCGCTGGTGATGTGCGTTGCGGCGCTGGCCGCGCTCATCTGCCAGTTGCTGCGTCAACCGCTGGTGGTGGGCTACCTGATCGCCGGGATCGTAGTGGGACCGCACGTGCCCGGGATCTACGCCAGTCCGGAGCGGGTGCAGCTCGTGGCGGATCTGGGAGTTACCCTGCTGATTTTCTCGATCGGCCTGGAATTCAAGTTTCGCCGGCTGAAAGAGATTGCTCCCACCGCCGGACTGGTCGCCCTGCTCCAGGTCCTTGTCATGATCGGCTTCGGCTATCTGCTGGGGCGCCGGATGGGCTGGACGCCTTGGGAGAGCTTGCTGACCGGCGCGGTGGTGTCGATTTCCGGCGCTGTCATCCTGGCCAAGGCCTTTGAAGAGGCGCGCGTGGAGCCCCGGGTGCGCGAACTGGTCTTCGGCGTGGTCTTGTGCGAAGACGTGATCGCGATCCTGCTCTTGACGGTGCTGATCACCATGGCAAAAGGAGAAGCGCTATCGATTCACGCGCTCTCCACCACCGCCAGCCTTCTAATTTCTTTTGTCATCGTGCTGGTTCTGTTCGGATTAATGATCGTCCCCCGCCTGGTGCGCAGGGTGGCGCGGCTCAAGCGGCCGGAAACGCTCTTGATTACCAGCCTGGGGTTGTGCTTTGCCTTCGCCATGATTGCCGATCGGGCGGGTTACTCGGTGGCGCTGGGCGCATTCCTGGCCGGCTCGCTAGTCGCTGAGTCGGGGCGGGGAGCGGAGGTTGATGAGCTGATCAAGCCGGTGCGGCAGCTATTCGGCGCGATGTTTTTCGTCTCGGTAGGGATGCTGATCGACCCGCAGTTGCTGGCCAGGCACTGGCGCCTGCTGGCGATCCTTATCGCTCTGGTCGTCGTGGGCAAAATCATCAGCGTGGCTATAGCCTCGCTGCTCGTGGGTGAGCGTCCCAACATCGCCGTCAAGAGCGGGTTTGCCATGGCCCAGATCGGAGTGTTCTCATACCTGCTTGCCGAGGTGGGCTCGAGCCCAGGGACCGAGCGCAGCCTGCTTTACTCGCTTGCGGTGGGGGTTTCGACCATCACCGCCTTCCTATCCCCCTATCTGATTAGAGGGTCCATTCCGGCGGCGGATTGGATCGACCGCCATCTCCCCGTGCCGGTCCATGACGCGGTGTCGCAATACGGCGGCTGGTTGGAGAAAATGCGCGCCGCCCCGGAACCCGAGGAGTGAGCAAGGCCCAGCCGGCGGGAATGATCCTCCCCACTCAGAGGGAGCAGACCTCACACCCTCTATTGCGTGGGTATCCTGCCCCCGTGTTTCAAGCCGCATCGCAGGCCGCATCGCCGCCCTAATCCGCCGATAACGAACGGGCGGTAGGGATTTTGGATAAAAGAATAGGGAATCGGCACTGTGGAGACATCCTTTCATGGTAGGCGCAGTGTCGTTACGGCCCGAAGAGAAGGCAGGAGGCCACAGCAGATTGTGCAGTGCGCGAGAGGAAGACACGCCGCATGAAGTTTCAGGAAGGGGGTTAGGATAATCCGCTGATAAGGACGACGTTTTGGTGCCGGTAGGTTCACGTGATCACCGGCAGCAACCGCAGGCCCTCCCCATAGGCGGCCGCCCACTTGCCCAGCGCGGCCACTCGCAGCATCAGTCTTCGGGCATGGTGCACCAGCCGCCCCGGCATGGTGAAGAGCAGGAAGCGCAAGCGCTTGGGTCGTGCGGTCAGTAGTTCGGCGGGCAAGGCCAGCCGCTTCAGCGCCTGGAGCACGTTGTGTGCGATCACCGCCAAACGCAGCCAAGCCGCGTTGGCGCCGAAATATTTCGAGGGCAGCACGCCGCCCCCCAGGTCGTTTTTGATCACGTCATGGACGAACTCAATGGTGCCGGCCTTTTCGCGGTGCCACTCGATCAAGCGCGCCGCCTTCAACTCCCAGCGGTTCGACAACAGCGCGAAGTGCCGCACCGTGCTCCCGTCCGCGAAGAGTTCTCCTTGCTTTTTGCGAATGCGGATGGCCACGTAGCGCAGCGGTTGCGCATCCTTCTTCTCCACTTTCTCGCCGGGCACGAAGGGGACCTCGGCGCACTCGCGGATTTCGGCCGGATGCCGCTCGCCGTAGGGTTCCCAGGCGGCTTCGGGAAGCGCCTGGATGGCCGCGTGCAAGGGCTCGCTCATCCGCGCGCTGATCGCAAACGCGATGCGCCCGCCCGGTCCTTCGGGCCGCTGTTCATCGCGCAACCAATTCACCAACCCGCTTTCATGACACGCCGAATCGCCCCGGTAATAATACTCCTGCACCGTGCTCGGCAGGGCGGCAAAGGCCCGTTGCGCCACTTCCACCGGCTCCATCTGCGCGGGCACGTTGCCATCGCGAAATTGATCGGCCAGCACCAGGCCGGTCTCCGCCCACGCCGCCAGCATCGGCTGATAGCCGCGCACCCCTTCATAAGTGGTTAAGGCTTGCTGCTTGTGGCTCTCAATGATCGTCGCGTCCTGATCCACCGTGGCGAGGCGCTGGTCGGGGGCGCGTTCCCCGAAGCGCTGCACCAGATCGCGGTTCACTCTGCCCAGCCCCTCCAGTGCGGCCGTCTCCTCGGGGATGTAGGCGATCTGCTCAGGTAAGCGTCGTTGCTGGGCTTCCGCGATCTTCTCCTCCTGATGAAAGGCCTGCAAGAATTCCAGCGCCGTGCGCGGTGAAGGCAGCGCGTGCCCGATCATCTCCGCCAGCCCGGGGTCTTGCCGCAGACGCTCAAAATCTTCCACACATTCGCCCCCTGCGGCATTGAGGATCACGAAGCTCTCCACAAACGTCGCGTCGTCGTAGCCGCGTTGCCGCTGTTTCACCCGCACGTGTTCCTGAACACTCCGCGGCAGCCCCAGCGAACGGAAGGCCTGTACCACCAGCGGGATTCCTCCCAGCGCCGTGAGGATTTCTTGCAGAGGCTCGGGATCAAGCTCGAACAGCAACGGCGAGGCCGTGGGTGAAGGATTGGGGAGTTTGCGCATAGGAGAAAACCCTCAGCAATTTTCACACCCTGGGGGTGAAAAATCTTACAACCTTTCGCTTCTTCCCCCCAAGCCCGTCGCCCATGTCTACAGGCGGCGCCATCACTGCACCCCGGCTCAGCCTGCCCAAGCCGCCCCTTATCGGCGGATCGGGGCGCCGCATGGCGGGTTGACAGCGCTGCGGCCACGTGCTAGAAATAGAGGTTGCCGGTTTACCACGTGGGCCTGTGGCGCAGTTGGGAGCGCGCATGACTGGCAGTCATGAGGTCGAGAGTTCGAACCTCTCCAGGTCCACCAACAACCCATTTTTTTCATACTGATACGGAGTATAATTGTTACGCGTAGCCTCATATAGTAGCCTTAAAGCACAACCCTGGTGGTACTCGTAAGGCCAATCAACTGGTTGTCCCTACCAAAAACTCAATATAGGGGCTCTGCCACGGCGATCTCGGGGCCGTCAGGACTTCGCGAATCGCCACGCCCCTGACCCTTTGCCGGCAGGCGTCGCCATAGATACTGTCGCGATCATGGAGCAGGTAGCGTGCCCAAGGCAACGCCTCTGCGCTTTGTTGCGCCGCCCTTTCCGAGGTGGGATGGGGGGCGACGTTGGAATGAATCAGGCGGCGCCGATCATGGGCCAAAACCACAAAAACAAAATGGACGAGGTGCTTGGTAACCACAAATAGAAGCCTCGGGGGCCAGGTGCCTCCCGCAGGTGGAGTCGGGAGGCTAGTGCAATGAAGGCAGCTAACGCTAGACACCGGATGCTGTCACTGGCAGGGTACGTGTGCATGCCTCGCCGAGCCACGGACTTGGGGGGGTCCATCTGGCCTTCAGGCCTGTGGAGATTGCCGAGGCCGTTGCTTTTACCCTCTCGGCAAGGGAAGCACAATTGTCGCCGGTGATTTGGGACACGGTGCCGGATATGCTGACGGCCGCAAAAGCCTTGCCAAGATGGTTAAATATTGGAGCGGCAATACACCTCAAGCCAATCGCATATTCTTCGTCGCTCAACGCCCATTGGACATTCCGGATTTTGTCGAGTTCCAATTTTAGCTTACGGGGCAAAGCAATGGTGTTCTCGTTGTGCCGCGGCAGCCCATGTTTCCTGATGAGTTGATCAAGTTCTTCGCTTTCCAGGTTGGCGATCATTGCCTTCCCCAATGCCGTGCAATGGGTATGCATCCGTTTGCCTGGCCATGTGGGCATCGGGTACGAGTTAGGAGAGTCGACTTTGCCAATGAGAACTGACTCGTCTTGATCATATATCGCCATGTGAGATGTCAACTGGGTTGCCCGCATCAAGGCATTTAAGTGGGGCGCCGCTTGTTCGGATAGTTCGATCTGGCCAAGCGCCGTGTTCGCCAGTGGGATTAGTTTCAGATCCAGGACGAACCGATGCGTCCTCTCACACCGGCGCAGATATCCGCACCGCGCGAGCGTAATAACTAAACAGTGGACGGAACTCTTGGGAAGGCCTGACCGGCGTACAAAATCTGAAACCGTAAGCCCATTTGAGGACCCCGTCAGCATTTCAAGCAGAGCCAGACCCTTTTCCAAAGCAGGGACCGATTGTGTCTTAATAACGCTCATAGTGACCAACCTCCTGCCCCCATGCGCAGTACAGGTGGATCGGCAGAGGCGTTCGCGATCTTTGATCCTCTGGCATGTTGATTTCGGCCAGAGGCGGGATGAACCGTGCGCCATTCTGGATGTTCCATCTTTCCCAGCGCGCGTACGGCGCCGGTCAAACAGAACGTTATGGTCAAATAATACGTATACTTTATTCGCATGTCAAGTAGAAATAACGCCTGCTGTCCGGACCTCACTTGAGACCGGAAACCCCAGGCTCTCCACCCGTATCATCCATTAGACTCAAAGGCTTAACCGAAGAAATCGCAGTTTTTGGTGGGCTATGGGCGGGGAGTTTCGCCGGCATGCAGCACGTTTATTGAGAAACTTGCATGTGAATGTTTCATTCAGAATGTAGGGTAGAATGGCGCGATGCGGGATGATCGTCGGAGACAGGATCTTATACAACTCCCGCCCCTAGCCTCCGAAGCCGTGGAACAAACAGCAATTGAGGCTATGTACGATGTCAAGGGAGCCTTGCGGCCCGACGAAGCGCCTTCGAAAGTGGTCAACCGTGGACTCTTATTTGGGCTCCACGATTTTGTGGTACTGGTTGGGCTGCAAATCGGCCACGCTTTGCGTTTCCCCATTCGGCCATCTGATCTCAACGGTCACCGACCTGGGTCCCGGTTTGCTGCCGAGGCCGAAAATTACGCGGTGGTCGTGCGAGGAGAAGATACTCGCTCCCCCCGTGATCCAACACACCAGCTTGCGGTTCCCTTGGCGGACCGTCAACTTCGACCCGATGGCGTCGCGGTTGCTCGTGGTCCCCACCAACTGGGAACCAATCCAGGCATTGTCCTGCCCGACGTTATTGCGTAACAGGACAGGCCTGCCTTGCAGGCAGGCGAAGATCACGTCGGTGTCGCCGTCATTGTCGTAGTCGATGAAGTGCGTCCCCCAGCCAACGTCTTGCATGGTGAAACGCCCCAACCGGGAGGAAAGGGTCGCATCGTCAAAGGGGAAAGCGCCGGTGTTGATGAAGAGCGAATGGTATTCGGAGTCGAAGGCGGTCATCACGAAGGAGGGCCAGCCGTCGCCATTGACATCCGCAGCCACCACGCCCAAGCCCCGCCCCACGTACTGGTCCACGCCGGACTGGGCGCTGACATCGGTGAACGTTCCATCGCCATTGTTGTGGTAAAGCGGCAGGCGATCCGATAATAGGAGATGCCCAGCGCCGCGAGCGAGCGGGGCCGTTGTTTGACCAGCGGCAATATGGAAGCCAAGAGCTGCACCGCCTTGGCATATTCCTTCAAATCCACGGCCACCATACCGCGCAGCAGGATGGCTTGCGCGTTGCTCGGTTCGGCTTCCAGGATGAGGTCAAGGTTCTTCCTGGCGTCTTCAGACCGTCCCAACTGCCATTCGCTGGCCGCCAGGTTGCGCCGGACAACCAAGTTGCCGGGATCCAGCTTGAGAGCCCTTTCGAAACAGGGGATTGCCTCTTCCAGCCGCTGTTGCATTCCCAGAACCATGCCGAGGCGGTTCCAGTAAAGTCCCTGTTGAGGTGATTGTTCCACAGCGCGCCGCAATTCCGCTTCCGCGCCCTGCAAATCCCCCGCCTGGATGAGCCGCTCGGCGCGCCCCGCATGCTCCTCCCCCGTGGGATTCTGCGCTGCCGGCAACCCCGAGGGGCAGAATGGGAAGAGGCAAAGGGCAACCAGGGCGAGACCAAATCGGTTGGGTCGGCATTTCCTCATAGGACAGGATCACTCTTGACAAGGTCAGTAGCTCTGCGGACAGAACGCTGCATGGCCGGATTGGGGATTCACAGCGAAGTGGTCCCAACTGTGATTGGAGAAGGGGAAGGCCATGAAATGATCCGGATTGCACCGTGTCGAGCGCCTCCTTCAACTGCCGTGTAGGACCCCCCTTGTGTGGTCTTATCTGGAATTTCCGTTTTGACCTCCTAGATAGGGACACTTGTACACCCGAAACCGTTCCGACTGAACCAAATTTATCTTTGTCGTATACTCTTCCAGCTCGGGAGACCCTTAGTCTGGCTCGCGCTGACTTGCAAAGGTTGCCGGAAGTGAAGTGAAACTTAACCGGAAGCATACAGAGGTTTACGCTCCAATCCTGGGTTTTGGCCGGCAGCCGCACCTTGATTCTCTCATGTGTTGAAGGCCTTCCCTGAGCCTTCATCTGAACATTGCATTCATATTACGTGGTAGAATCGCTCAATACCGGATGAACGATAAAGCCCCCGCGGTTTCCGAGAAAGTCCTCGCGCCTGCCGCCGGGGATCAACGTGCAGATCATGTGCTCATGGGACCGCACTAACGATTGAACCCGGCCGGACCAATGAGGCTTGAGCATGCTTCCTCTGTTATATCGAGTCCAATAGGTTGGACTTTGCTCTGCATATCGGGAAGAAAACTCTTGTTTTCCATTCATGGCTGACTGTATCGTTCAAAAATGTGATTGTATGGCTCATTCTTGAAAGGCGGACACGATGAAAACGGATGGCGTGTCTCCCTTCCGCCGCTCCCACAGAGAAGGAAGGTCGTTCTCTAAAGTGACCCGTGCACAAGAACAAAGGAGGCCCTTATTTGAGGTCAGGACGATCGACCGGGAGTTCTACCAGCAGCATTTGGGAAGTTTCCTGCCGGACACTTTAATCGATATTCATACTCATGTCTGGCTTGACCGGTTCAAGTCCAAACAAAAAGAGGAGTCCCTTCGGTCTGTGACCTGGCCGCGCCGTGTCGCTCTCGACAACTCGATTGAAGATCTAACGGAAACCTACGAGCTCATGTTTCCCGGCAAAAGGGTCACCCCGCTCATTTTTGGCAGCACCTCGGCGCTCGCGGATGATATAAACGGAGGTAATGAATATGTCAGCGAGTGTGCAGACAAGTACCATTTCCCTGCTTTGATCTTTGCCGATCCCAAATGGAGTGAGCTCGAATTTGAAGAGCGCATAAGTTCCGCGCAATTTCTGGGGGCCAAAGTCTACTTGACCCTTTCAGACCCTCGCATACCCGAGAACGATATTCAGATTTTCGACTTCCTTCCGCCTCACCAATTGAAAGTGCTGGATGCCCACGGGTGGATCGCCATGCTCCACCTTCCCCGTCATGGCCGCTTGCGAGATCCGCTGAACCTGGCCCAATTGGTCGATATTGAAAAGCGCTATCCGGACGTTAAAGTCATTGTCGCTCATGTGGGTCGCGCTTATTGCCCGGAGGATATAGGCGACGCCTTCGAAGTGCTGGGAGAAACAAAGAAAATGGTCTTCGACATTTCTGCCAACACCTGCGCCGAAACCTTTGCGTGCGCCATCCGGGCAGTGGGTGCAAAACGCATCTTGTTTGGGAGTGATTTGCCGGTCGTGCGAATGCGCATGCGGCGCATCTGTGAAGGCGGGGTCTATGTCAACCTGGTCCCCAAGGGGCTTTATGGGGACGTTTCAGGCGATTCCCACATGCGTGAGGTCGATGGGGAGGACCAGGAGCGACTGACTTTCTTCATGTATGAAGAGATCGATGCCTTTCGCCGCGCGGCGATAGAAACCGGCTTGGGGAAAGATGATATCGAGGCCGTTTTCTACGGGAATGGCGTAGAAATGCTCGGCGAGGCAGGATTTCGGAACCTTTCTTGAATGGCAGTGAAGGAATGATATGAAGACACCGCGGATCGGCCTGTTGCCCTTGTATCTCGAACTTTACGATATCAAGCGGCCTGAACGGAGACCCAGGATAGAGGGCTTTTATGGGCAAGTCGCCTCAGCCCTGACCGAACAGGGATTGGAGGTCAGCACGGTTCAGGTTTGCCGGCTGAAAGCCGAGTTCAATGCTGCCCTACGCAAGTTCGAGAACGATGAAGTCGACGCGATTGTGACTCTGCACCTGGCCTACTCTCCTTCGCTTGAATCGTCAGAGGCCCTGGCATCCACCTCGTTCCCCGTGGTGGTTCTGGACACGACGCCCGCTTATTCTTACGGTCCCGGACAAGACCCCGCCGAGATTTCCTACAACCATGGAATCCACGGTGTTCAGGACATGTGCAACCTGCTGACCAGGAACGGGAAACCCTTTTTGATTGCGGCCGGGCACTGGCAGAAGTCCGACGTCCTGGAGCGGGTGGCAAGTTTTGCGCGGTCGGCGCGACTGGCGGCTGGCATGGGGCGGGCGCGGGTGGGTCGGCTCGGGCCGGCGTTTGTGGGCATGGGGGATTTTGCTGTGCCCCCGGCGACACTGAAGGCCACCTTGGGGGTTCAAACCATCGAAGGTGACGCGGGGCTGGTGCGGTCTTTGATGGCGAAGGTGAGCGACCAGGACGTTGAGGCGGAGATAGATGCCGACCGTAAGCTATTCAATGTAAACAATTTAGATCCAGAATGCCACCAGCGGAGCACGCTTGCCGGGCTGGTGATTCGGCGCTGGATCGAGCAGGAGAAGCTCACCGCTTTCACCATAAACTTCAACGCGGTTGACAAGGCTTTGGGTTTGCCGACCATGCCTTTTCTGGAAGCCAGCAAGGCGATGGCCCGGGGCATTGGATATGCGGGCGAAGGCGACATTCTGACCGCCGCAATGGTGGGAGCTTTGGCGTCGGCCTATCCCCAAACCAGCTTCACCGAGATTTTCTGCCCGGACTGGGAGGGTAACCAGATATTTATCAGTCACATGGGGGAGATGAACGTTGATACCGCCGCCAGCGCCCCCACCCTGGTGGAGATGCCCTTCCCGTTTACGGACGTGGGGAACCCGGCCGTCGCGGTAGGGCGTTTTCGCGCCGGGCAAGCCGTGTTGGTCAACCTGGCGCCCAGCCGCGATGATACCTATTCATTGATTGTCGCGCCCGTGATGATGCAGGATGTCATCGGAGCGGACCGAATGTCCGATTCCATCCATGGCTGGTTCAAGTCCGCCCTGCCGGTGAGCGACTTTTTGGCGGAATACAGCCGCGCCGGTGGCACTCATCATTCCGCGCTCGTCTATGGGAACGTCGCAGAAGAGATCGTGAACTGGGGCAAACTCATGCGCTGGAACACCTTAGTCCTGAAGTAGGAGCCTCGACACGCCCATGAAGCCAGAGGGATACCTGGGGTTGGATGTAGGGGGAACGGGCGCCAAAGCCGGCGTTGTGGATGCGCGCGGCCGGCTGCTCGGATTCTCACATCGCCCTTACTCCCCTGGCTTAACTGAAGAAGGGCATGTGGAGATTCCGATTGACAGGATTTACGCAGCGACGCGGCAGGCGGCGGTTTCGGCAATCGGCAAGAGTGGGGCCCGGATTGTGGCGCTAGGTATTTCCTCCCAAGGCCAAACGTTCGTATCCCTTGACGAGCATGATGCACCCCTCCACCCGGCGATCGTCTGGTATGACGCGCGAGCTTCCCGGCAGGCGGAGCGCTTGCGGAACGCCTTGCAGCGCGCCAACTTATCCCAGGGCATGCCGAAAGTCCCTCCCATTTCCACCGCCCCGAAGATCTTATGGTTACGCGAGCACTCTCCGGGGCTGATGGCGCGCGCCAGACGGTACTTGCTGTTGCCCGACTATCTCGCCTATCAGTTGACGGGAAGAGCCGTCACTGACCCCGCGACGGCTTCCAGCACCGGTTTGTACGCGATGGACACCGAGGACTATTGCCCCCAGGCGTTGGCCGCAGCGGAGATCAGCAAGGAATCTCTCGCGGAGATACAAAAACCTGGCCGGCCCATCGCCCGGGTTTTGCCGAAAAGCGCGGAATCATGGGGATTGGACGCTGACACACTGGTGGTGACGGGGACGAATGACCAGTACGCGGGAGCCCTGGGGGCCGGGAATTGCCGCCCCGGCATCGTATCGGTGACCACCGGAACTTGTCTGGCCCTGGTCACTTTGACCGAAACGCTTCCCCAACCCATGCCACCGGGACTTTTCGGGGGTAGATTTCCGATCTCACGATATCAGTATGGGCTGGCTTTCTCGAAGACGGCGGGTGTGGTTCTCGAATGGTTCAACCGGGAATTGTGCCCCGGCAAAAGCCTTCACGAGCTGGATGAAATGGCCTCCCCTGTTCCCATCGGGAGCCACGGGTTGGTTATGCTTCCGCACTTTGACGGCATGCTTTCTCCTGTGCCCAATCCGCAGGCGCGCGGCGCTTTTCTGAACCTGTCTCTCCATCACACCTGTGCCGATATGTACCGGGCCACCCTGGAGGCGCTGGGTTACACCTTGAATGAATGCCTGGAGCTCTTCCGGCGGTCGGGATTTGATATCAACACCGTCCGCGCCATTGGAGGCGCCGCCCAGAGCGATTTCTGGCTGCAAATGATCGCCGACGTCACGGGATTGCCCATCGAAAGGCCGGAAATGGTGGAGGCGGCTGTACTGGGGGCAGCGATGATCGCCGCCGTGGGCGCCGGGGCCTTCGCATCCCTGGAAGAGAGCAGCGAGGCATTCCATAAGCGAGAACGGGTTTTCACACCTTGTGCGGAGAGTCATGCGGTTTACGAAGAGCTTGGCAAGAACTATGTACGGCTCTATCAACATGTTTACAGTCACAGAGCGTAAGGATGCCATACCAAACCTACCATCACGAGCGTAATTGGGGAGCGCGGCTGACGGAGTTCGAATATCGCGGCTACCCGATGATGGCCATGGAGAATCGCTTTCTCCGCGTGGTGATTGCCGCAGGGAAAGGCACGGATATCGTGGAGTTCCTTTATAAGCCCCTCGATGTCGATTTCCTGTGGCGCAGTTATACGGGGTTACCCGCGTCCCGCAATTTCAATCCGAGCATTGCCAATCCCCACGGCAGTTTTATTGATTTCTATGCGGGGGGATGGCAGGAGCTTTTTCCCAATGCCGGAACCAACTGCACCTATAAGGGAGCGGCGCTGGGGGTTCATGGCGAGGTCTGCCTGCTGCCCTGGTCTTATCACATCGCAAAGAACAACCCCGAGGAGGTGGCCGTCACCTTCTCGGTGCGCACGGCGCGCACTCCTTTCCACATCGAAAAGACGCTGGCAATGAACGATCAGGACCCCATCCTGACGATTGACGAAGTGGTTCGCAACGAAGCGGATGAACCGCTGGATTTCATGTGGGGGCACCACCCCGCCCTGGGCTGGCCGTTCCTCGACGAATCGTGCCGCCTGTTTCTTCCCCGTTGCCGGGTTCGCACCCCGGCTGAGTACACGTCGCCCAACAGCCGGCTGGAAAAAGGGCAGGATGCGGAGTGGCCCCTGGTGAAGGGTCGAGCCGGCGAGAGCATCGACCTTTCGCGGCTGGTTCCACCGCAGGTCCGCTCGAGTGATATGGCGTACCTCTACGATCTGGAGGGTGGCTGGTACGCATTCCTGAACGAGGGGAGAGGAGTGGGCTTCGGCCTGCGTTGGGAGAAAGAAAGCTTCCCGTCCCTTTGGTTTTGGCAACTCTATCGGGGCGGGATGGGTTACCCATGGTATGGCATGAACTACACCGCCGCCCTGGAGCCGGTGAGCTCATATCCTCCCACCCTTACCGAAGCGATTAAAGCAGGGACACAAATGGTCCTGGCGCCGGGGGCCGAACGGCGCACGCGTTTGCGGGCGGTGGCGTTTGTGGATCGCCGGAAGGTTGAAGGGATTGATCCGTCGGGGAGGGTGTACTAGTACTTAGTTGCGGAAGCTAACGAAATTATTTATCGGCGGATGGAAGGGCGGGGCTTTAGCCCCGCCGCTAAGACCGGGGCAATTGTAGCGCGGGTGTCCCCACCCGCGCGCGCCGGTGAGGACACCGGCGCTACAGATCCGGGGTGGCGCGCTCGGCGCCGGTGGGGACACCGGCGCTACAAACGGCGGGGCCGGCGGCGGGCGCCGCACAGAAAGGAAGAACACGATGACCACAACTTACACGGGAAGTTCCATTGAATGGGCCAAGGTCGATTTGAGGAAAGTCCCACATGTTATCAGTGGAGAAGTGCCGGGGGCGAAGTCACAGGAAATGCACCGGCGCGCCGCGGCCATCATGAAAGGCCTTTCGAGCCAGGTGACCTTGTTCCCCGTCGTGTTTGAAAGTGGCTACGGATGCACCCTGACGGACGTTGACGGAAATGTTTATCTGGATTTCTCCTCGGGGATCTACGTGACCACGCTCGGGCACTGCCACCCGAGGGTGACCGCCGCCGTGCAGGAAGCCGCCGGACAGTTGATGAACTGCCACGATTTTACGACGCCCGTCAAGGTTAAGCTGCTGGAGAAACTCAAGCAAATCCTGCCGGGGGATCTGGCCGGCGTGCAACTGTATGACAACGGGACGACCGCCGTGGAGGCGGGGCTGCGCGTCTGCCGGGCCGCCACCGGCAAGCAGGAATTCCTGTCCTGCTTTGGCGATTTCCACGGCAAGAGCGGCCACTCCGTCAGCTTGGCGCGCATGAAACCTGTGAATGGCTCCGCCCGCGCCCAGGGTTTCTACATGTTGCCGCGTCCCAATACCTACCGGCCTTTGTTCAAGAAGGCGGATGGAACTATCGACACGGATGCCTACCTTGCCTTTTATAGCGAATTCATCAGCGAGGCAACCACCGGCCAGATAGCCGGCATTGTTCTGGAGCCCATCCAGGGGTGGGCCGGATCCATCTTCCCGCCTGACGATTTCTTTCCCAAGCTGCGGCAGTGGTGTGACAAGCGCGGGATCCTGCTGATGGCCGATGAGGTTCTGACGGGAATGGGGCGGACGGGGAAGTTCCTGGCGATGGAGCATTGGAATACGCTGCCGGATGTGGTGACCCTGGGGAAAGGGTTCGGGAATGGTTTCCCGGTTACCGCCATGGTGGTGCGGGAGCCGTATGCGGCCAGCGTGGATCGCATCAGCGCTTCCACCAGTTATGGCGGAAACCCCATGGCGTGCGCCGCCGCCCTGGCTTCGATTGAAGCGATCGAGGAGGAGGGATTACTGGAGAATGCCCTGCGGTTGGAAGGGTATTTCGCCAAGCGGTTGGCCCGGATGATGGCGGACCACCCCATGGTTGGCGATGTGCGCTGCAAAGGGTGCCTGATGGGGGTGGAATTGGTGAAAGACCGAAGCTCCAAGGAACCGTTCACCGAGGCCGGTGAGTTCATTTACAAGGCGGCGTTCCGCAGGGGCCTGGCCTGGATTCCCGCGGGCCATATTCTGCGCATGAGTCCCCCGATTGTGATGGATCTGGACGCCGCCGCCAAGGGGATGGAAATCATTGATGAAGCCATCGGGGAGGCGGAACGTCACTTCGGTTTCACCCATTGAGGGTGGTGAACGCTATGAGTCTGACCCTGCGAAGTGGAAGCTCAGTGCGCTTTGGGTTGATCGGCTGCGGGCTGATGGGGCGCGAGTTCGCAAGCGCGGTAGCGCGCTGGTGCCATCTGCCGGAGATGGAGGCGCGGCCGGAATTGGTGGCGGTGTGCGATCGTTTCGAGAGCAAGCCACCCGGCTTCGTCAATTGGTACACCGGAAATTTTCCCTCCATCCGGCAGGTTACGTCGGATTACCGGGAGGTTCTTGCCAACCCGGAGGTGGATGCGGTTTACATCGCGGTTCCGCATCACCTGCACCAGGAGTTTTGTTGCGCCGCCCTTGAAAACGGGAAGCACCTCATGGGCGAGAAACCCTTTGGCATCGACCGGGCCGCCAATCAAGCCATCATGGCAGCGCTGGGGAAACAGCCCGGGTTGCTGGTTCGGTGTTCGTCGGAGTTTCCCTTCTTCCCTCCTGTCCAGAGGATGGGCCAGATGATTGAGCAGCAGGCTTTCGGGCAGATCATCGAAGTCAATTGTGGGTTTCTTCATTCCAGCGACCTTGATCCCGCGAAGCCGATCAATTGGAAACGCCGGGTGGAGTTTAACGGTGAATATGGTTGCATGGGTGATTTGGGCATGCACGCCTGCCACGTGCCTTTTCGGGCGGGATGGCGGCCGCGCAACGTGCGCGCGTATCTGTCAAAGATCATCCGTGAGCGTCCCGACGGGAAAGGGGGAAAGGAGCCGTGCCTTACTTGGGATAATGCCACGCTGTTATGTGAAGCCGAAGGCGACGGCAGCGGGGCGCCATTTCCGTTGACCATTAAGATGCATCGGATCGCGCCGGGGGAAACGAATACCTGGTATCTGGAAATTCTGGGAACCCTGGCCTCCGCCAGGTTCAGCACCAGGAATCCGCGTCGCCTGGAATTGCTGGTGTCCAAGAGTGGTGATCAGTCATGGCGGCAGTTGGATATGGGCCAGGAGACAGCTTTCAAGACCATAACCGGAGGCATTTTTGAATTTGGCTTTTCGGATGCGGTTCTCCAGATGTGGGCTTCATTCATGTTCGAGTTGACCAAAGGCCAGCGGCTGAGGCCGTTTGCCGGCTGCGTAACACCGGAGGAGACGGCCCTGAGCCATGAATTATTTACAGCAGCCCTGGAGTCACATCGGAAATCTCAGGTGATCAGCCTCCCCTGCGTTTGAAGGTGAATACCTAAGGAGCGTACTCGCATGAACAACATCAGGTTCCAGCGCCTTTTTAATCGATCAGAACGCGCCGTAATTGTGGCAATGGACCATTGCCTTTTTGATGGGCCGACGGAAGGAATGATCGACCTGGCCGAAACCGCGCGCCGGGTGGCTCCGTGTGTGGACGGCATCTTGCTTTCTCCTGCCATGCTCCCCGTGTGCAAGGATGCGCTGAACTATAAGGGAGCCCCCATGGCGGTGGTGCGCCTGAACTGGAGTACGACTTACTGTTTCAAGTGGAATTATAAGCAGGCGGTGACGGTGCCGGCGTTTTCGCCCGTCGAGGCATTACGATGGGGGGCGGAGATTGCCCTGGTGTCACTGACGCTCCAAACGGGCGACGAATCCAATGACGCCAATAACATTGCCGTTTTCCGGCAAGTCTGCCGGGAAGCGCATGAGTTGGGCTTGCCGGTCATCGGGGAATACTTCCCGGCAAATTCTGCCAGTCTCTCCGCGGACGAGTTGCACGAAAGCGTCTACCGGGGGGTGCGGATTACGGCTGAGCTGGGCGCAGATATGATTAAGACTTTCTACACCAATTCGTTCAGCGCGGTTACGGAGAGTTCACCCGTTCCCGTCCTGGGTCTGGGGGCGGAAAAGCTGCCCAGCCAGCGCATGGCTCTGCAACTGGCAGCCGATGAGGTGGCAGCGGGAGCGGGTGGGGTGGTGTTCGGAAGGAATGCGATCCAAGTCCCGGATCCACCGGCTTTTCAACAGGCCTTGTGTGATGTTGTAAAGCGCGGACTTGATCCGGATGCGGCAGTGCAAAAATATCAGCTTGAGGAACCCGCAATAGTTCAGACCGAGAGATAGCTGGACTGGATAGGGTGCGAAGAATTCGATCGGTGCCGGGCGGATTTTAGGGACTGACCCAAAGTGGTGTGGATTGCGGAATATTGACGGGGGGTAGGGATGGACGCTGGATTACTGAAAGAGATCAAGGATAACGAATACAGGGTGGGGTTAGTTCCATCAGGAGTTCATGCTCTGGTTCAAGATGGAAATTGCGTCTGGGTGCAGAAAGGAGCGGGCGCCGGCTCGGGGTTCTCAGATGAGGAATACGCGAAGGCCGGCGCAATGATCGTGGAACATGCCGCCGAAGTTTATGAGCGCAGCGAGATGATCATCAAAGTTAAAGAACCCGTGCCCGAAGAATACCCGCTCCTGAGAAAGGGGCAGATCATCTTCAGTTATCTTCATTTGGCTCCCCTGCCTGAGTTGACGGGCGCCCTGCTCACGTCCCACGCGGCCGGGGTCGCGTACGAGACGATTCAGGATGTTGGGGGCAGATTGCCGTTACTCACTCCGATGAGCGAAATTGCAGGACGAATGTCGGCGGTCGTAGGCAGCTACTTCCTCCAGAAAGGACTTGGCGGACGTGGTGTATTGCTCGGCGGCGTCCCGGGGGTTTGTCCGGCGCGGGTCGTCATCATTGGCGGTGGCACGGTTGGAATCAACGCTGCCAAGATGGCGATCGGAATGGGCGCGCAGGTCCTTATTCTTGACATCGATCTCGACCGGCTGAGGCACTTGGATGACCTTTTCTTTGGCAGGGTCGAGACGCAGCTTTCCAACGCCTACTACATTGGGGAAGCGGTAAAAGAAGCCGATCTCTTGATTGGAGCTGTCCTTCTGCCGGGCGCCAGCGCTCCCAAGCTTGTGACTCGCGGGATGATATCCACAATGCAGCCAGGTTCAGTCGTCGTCAATGTGGCCGTCGACCAGGGGGGATGCATTGAAACTACGCGCCCGACCTCCCATAGTGACCCCGTCTATGTCGTGGACGGAGTAGTGCACTATTGCGTAACCAACATGCCGGGGGCGATGCCGCGAACCTCAACCATAGCGCTAACCAACGCAACGCTTCCTTACGCCAGACGAATTGCGGCACTGGGTCTGGAGGGAGCAATCGACGAGAATCCGTTGCTCAGAGGTGGCGTAAACACCTTTGCCGGGCATATTGTATGCAAGCCCGTAGCGGAATCCCTGGGATTGCCTTGGTCAGAGATGGCCGAATTGTCGGGCAGAGCAAGCGTCTAGTCGCCGGCCGGAGAAGCCATGCGGAAGCGGCATCACCTTGACTAGCGGGCCTCCACCGATCACCCTGCCGGGACGCATGATCGCGAACAGGAGCGGGGGTTCACATGCTCCCCGGCCAGTCCATCGTTACAGGGCGGCGCACCTTCAAGGAGTTACGTATCGAACCTTCGTTTCCTGGCTGAATTGCCTTTGTTGGACGGGGCTTATGCCGGGCGTCGTGTACCAGATGTCGAAATCAGAAAGGCGGCCATAGATGATGTGCCCTCGGGCTCCGACTTTGGTGTGGTCCGCCAGAAGGATGCGTCGCCCCCCACGTCGCAACATGATCTCGGTAAGCCGGGCAATATCGGGATCCAAAACCAGGCAGTTCCCTTTCGCATCGATGGCGTCTGTGCCCAGGAAGACGGTGTCAAACTCCAACCCTTCCAGCGTCTGTTCCATCATGCTGCCACCGATATATTGCATCTGAGTGTTATATTCCCCTCCCAGAATATAAAGTCGAATTGCAGGGAACCTGCTCAGAACCGACAAGACCGCCAGGGAGTTGGTGTACACAAAGAGTTTTCCGACCTGGCCCAAATGCGGGGCAAGATGGAACGGCGTGGATCCATCGCTTAACAGAATGACATCATCCGCCTTCACTTCCTTGGCGGCGGCTCGTCCTATCGCCTGCTTGAGTTCGAAGTTGATCGCTACCTTCTGCAGATAGGAAGATCCCATGGAAGTCTTAAGCACGCAGCCACCGTGGGTGCGAAGAATCGCCTTCTCTTCTTCCAATTGGTCCAAATCCCTGCGGACCGTAAGCTCCGAAACCGCGAACTTTCTCGCGAGTTCCTCAACGCTCAATTCCGATTGCAGCGCGCGCAGTTGCGAGAGAATCTGTTGTTGGCGCTGTTTTGGTTTCATGGCCCTCCTCAAAGATTAACCAACATGGCGAATCTCAGGATTATATGTTCAAAGCTGGAAGGGGTGTAAAGTACCATTCCTTCCGCTTTCTTGGCAAAGCTGCGCGGCGGTTCCGGATTGGGCAAATTCGACTGTCCCAAGATGACTTGGCCGTGTTTCGCAAAGTTTTGCGGTACATCCAAGGTCGGCGTAGCGTCAAAATGTCGATTCTCCATCATGGGCGTGATTTCTTGCCCTTGCGACTATTGCGGTCAATTTGACTTACTTCAGCCAATCTGACCTGTTTCGGTCATTGAGCCGATTCGGCCAATTTGACCCGCAAGTCTCGTTGCCCTCGCCATCCCTCACACGCCGACAAAACTCTAACCCCGCGACCCCTCTGGCCCTCGTTACTAAAATGGCAGGGAAGGCGCAGGTGTCCAGAGTACTGGACAAATTGTTAGACCGCGCAGCTAATTAGTGGACGCCCTGCACTATACTGGTCAGTCCTCTGGGTCTGTCCCTTGGCTAGCGGTCGTGGAGCAGGGCGGGAAGGCAATCGGCATGAGTCCCATGAAGAATACGCGCTGGTATTTCCTGTTGCTGGTGATCGCGTGCATCATGTTCGGAGCGCAGGGGACCGCGATCAAATTTCTGAGCTGGCAACTCCGCCCCATCCTGGTCACCTTTCTTCCCTACTACACGGGCACGATCCTATTGATTCCGTTGCTGATTGGGGCCAGGCGCGCCAACCGCGGCGTCAAGATTTCGGGGAGCGACTGGGTGCGCTTCGTCGTCGCCGGGCTCGCCCAGGTGGTAGCCCAGTTCAGTTTCGTTTCGGGAATAACCCGGTCACTGGTTTCCAATGCCTCGATCCTGGGCCTGCTCTCGCCCGTAATCACCGCCCTCATGGCCTCCCTCATGCTGCGTGAGCGAATCACCCGCTTGCGCGTCATTGCCTTACTCATCGGACTGCTGGGGGTTCTATTCCTCTCCACTGATAGCTTACGGAACAGCACCTTCCTCTCCCTGAAATACCTGACCGGGAACATTCTGGTCCTGGTGTCGGTCGCGGCGTGCGCTTTCTACAACGTTTACTGCAAGAGCCTGTTCGGGCGATTCCAGCAGGTGGAGATCGTCGCGCTGACGGCCATCACCGCCTCGGTTCTGAGCATCCCCCTGGTGCTCTGGGTCAACCCGTTTCATCTTGATGTATTCAGGGCATTTACGGTGCAATCCTGGTCGGCCTTCGCCTACCAGGGGGTCATTGCTTACTGTATCGCCATGCTGATCTTTTTCACGGCGCTCCGGCACCTGGAGGTGACGGTGGCTTCTGTCTCGCTCTATCTAAACCCCGTGTTTGGAGTGATCATCGCGGCCCTTCTGCTTCATGAGCGGCTCAGCGGACTGGCAATCTGCGGCTCTGCGATCGTCTTTTTGTCCACTCTGCTCATCATGAGATACGACCAGCCCGCGATTCCCGATGCCAAGGGGTGACACTCCGGCCGGCGGGCACGTCACCCGGTGGTCAAAGGAGGAAGGTCGCTGGCGCTCGAACCACTCGATGCTCTTTTCGAACTGCGCGGTAAGAAGATCAACGTATTGCGGGGTCAATATGTCAATGAAGAAGCCGCTGTGGAAAGTCTCTTCCCATCGAGCTAGTGTGGTGTCCGGCGTAAAATTTGACGACGGCATATGGCATGGACCCCCTCACCCCCCGGCCCCTCTCCCCCAAGGGGGCGAGGGGAGAGTTGATTTTACTGCCCTCGCCCCCTTGGGGGAGAGGGTGACTCGGCGAGGCGTTTTCATCAGCCGAGGCGAGTCGGGTGAGGGGGTCTCGCCCATTGTCAACTTTACCACGGGACACCCAGCCAGGAGCCGAAGGGCCTGTCTCCTCCTAAGCTGTGTCCTGGGGCTAGTCCTATGGGCCGCAGGCGCCCAGCCCGCGCGGGCACAAGAGAAGGTGCAGCTTGAGAACGGCCTGATCCGAATATCCTTCAATACTTCCAGCGGATTGTTCGATGTGGATGACCTTTCCGGCCCCGCCTTCGTGCTGCACAACGCCGGCCCCGGTTTCCAGGCGGCCGGCCGGACAATATCCTCGAGCGACGTGGAAAAGGTCGAAGTAAAGCGCGAGAACTTCGAGGACCAGCTTGGGCATGGCGAAAAACTCGTCGCCAATTACTTCTACCATGACCATCTGCCTGGCATCCGGTATGAACTCAGTCTTTACAGCGGCAAACCCTGGGTAAGCATAACCGCTTTTGTGCCTCGGGGCGGCGATGCGCTCGGCGATTTCACTCTCCTCAAGGCCAGCCTGCGCGTTCCCGAAGCCTTCAAAACCCGCGTTTACGTCAACAGCGGCGAGGCGGGGGGAGGCACCGGCACCTGGGATCTGGGGATGCGGCAATGGTCGAGCGCCAACCTTTCCGCCTGGTACGATCCGGGAACCGAGGAAACCCTGCAATTGGGCTTCTATTCTTTTTACCGCGCCCGCACCTCGGTGATTTCCCAATACCTGGGGCCCCATGACATTGGCATCGAGGCGGTAGCCCATTACAATGGATATCAACCTAAAGACCATGAGTTGCGGACGGAAAGCGCCCTCCTGAGCTTTGGGCACGATCCGCTTCCGATGCTCGAAGACTGGGCGGACGCCGGAGTCAAGTCCGTTCATCCCCAGTTCAATCACGATACCCGCACCGGCTATTTTGACGTGTGGTATGCCTTCGGAGACAAGGCATCGTCGGACCAATTGCTGGAGCAGGCCAAGATATTACGCAAGTCAGTCCTCTATGACTACGGCATTACCTTCGATTCCCTGGGTGAATGGCAAAAGCAGCGTCACGAATTTGGCGATGGAGGGGACGCGCTGGGTTATGGGGAGGATGAAGTGGACCCGGAGCTGTTTCCCCAGGGGCTCGAATGGCTCTGCCGGGAGTACCACAAGCTGGGTTTTGGATGCACGTACGGCGCCAACTACGCGTACGCGGCATGGGAATCATCGCTCGCCAAAAAGCATGTGCCGTGGCTGGTGCGGGGAGACCGCAGCCGGATGGATTTTGGAATGCCGATTGATTTCACCGATCCCGCCGCCCAGAAGTGGGTGTTTGACCTTTTCCACCGGGCTGGTCCCATCGGCTCCCAATGGGTCTGGTCCGACTTTGACGGGGGACCGGCGCAAGGCCCCCTTCATGACCCCGCCAAAGTCAGGGGCTTTGAGGACATCCGGCTGGGATTGAAGGCGATTCGGGACGCCGTGGGCCCGGATACCTTCATCCACAAGTTCTGCTGCGGTCCCTATTTTACTTATCTGGGCCTGGCCGATCGGGTGCGGGTGGGCAACGACATGTTTGCCGTCGGAGATTTCCCCGGTCTGATGGAGATTGACCGACAAGTGGCCGCTAATTTCATGCTCCACCAGCGCTTCTGGATCAACGACCCTGATCCCATCTATGTGGGCGGACGGGATTATGTTCATAACAACGGAACCGGCCCCATCGGGCCTGATCCCGCCCTTCTCGACGAAGTCCGCATGCGGCTGCAACTGGAAGTGGCTTCGGGCGGATTTGTGACCCTGGGCGAGAATGTGAAGGACCTCGACCCGGACCGCGTGCGCTTGCTGACCCAGATCCTGCCTCCTTACGGCCAGTCGGCACGCCCCCTCGATCTCTTTATTCACACCACCCCGGAGATTTTTGACCTCAAGGTGAAAACCGATTGGGACCAGTGGCACGTGCTCATGTTGCAGAACTGGGATGATGACAAGACCTACAGCATCCGGTTCTCGAAATTAGGTCTGGACGAAAACCGTAATTACCTGGTGTTCCGCTTCTGGGACCAGGTTTCACTCGGTGAGTTCCGTACCTCCGCAAGCTTGCACGTGGGGGCGCGGCAGGGGGAGACCTACGTGATTCGGGAAGTCCCGCCTCATCCCTGGGTGCTTTCCACCGACATGCACCTGACCCAGGGCGGAGTGGAACTCCACGACGTGCAGTATAACTCCTCCACCGCAACCCTTTCGGGAGTGGCGGAGCGGCACCCCGGGGCGGACGGGCACGTCGTGGTCTACGTCCCGGCCGGATACAAAATTCTTTCCGCTTCCGGCGAGTACCGCGAGGATAGCCACCCTGCGGAAGGAAAGGTGGTTTCTCTGCAATTGAACTTCGCAAAGAAAACGGCCCCCTGGCGGTTGACCTTTGGACAAACGCCGTGAGCGCCGGATTGAGTCTACGCCCTCGCCCCAAGGGAGCCCGTGTGACAACATCGACCAACAGGGGGGGTGCGCAGCTTTGGAGTGCGGCAGCTTGCTGCCGCTTTCCTCCCCGCGAGCTTGCTCGCGGCGTTGGTGCCATGGCCGTCCCGGCCATGCCCGAGCACGGGCGGGACGCCCGTGCCACGTTTCCTGCGGCGTGCCATGGCCGCCACCCTCTCCCCACGGGAGAGGGTAGAAAATCCCCTTCCTTCTCCCTTGGGGAGAAGGTGGCCGAGGGACGAGGCCGGATGATGGATCTTTTCCCGACGGTGGCGCTCCGGCCCCATTGCGGGGTCAGCCACTATAAAGCCTCCGCTTTGCCGGAGCATATTTCCTGGACCGCGAGGTGAACACTATGGAAAATTCCACTTTATTGATTAATCAGAGTCAGATTCAGTCGCTGCTGGATTTGCCGTCGGTTCTCAAAATTACCGAGCAAATATACCGCGCGCATGGTGAAGGCAAAGTCGTGCTGCCTGCCAAACTAACCCTTGATCTCGGGGAAAGCGCCCCGTGGCCGCCCTACAAGGCCTTCTTGAACGCCATGCCGGCCTACCTGGGGGATGCGGATGTTGCCGGGATCAAATGGGTGGGCGGTTTTCAAGGCAACCCCGCCCAGGGTCTGCCGTATATTACCGGAATGATTCTGCTGGTTAATCCCAGGAACGGAATGTTCATTGGCGTCCTGGATGGCGCCTACATCACCTCGCTGCGCACCGGGGCGCAAAGCGCCGTTTTCGCCAAGTTCCTGGCGCGCAAGGATTCCACGATTCTGGCGATTATCGGGGCGGGCACGCAGGGTCGCATGCACCTGCGGGCGTTGACCCAAGTTTTCAACTTCACGGAAGTCCGGGTGACGGATATCAACAAGGCCCACAGGGAAGATTTCTGCCGGACCATGGCGGCGGAGGTTCCGGTGAACCTACAGCCGGCGGGCTCTCCGGAGGAAGCCGTCCGCGGGGCGGATATCGTCTGCACCGTCACGGCCGCTTGTGAGCCCCTGGTGCGCAAAGAGTGGCTGAAGAGGGGCTCCCTGGTCATCGGCGCCGGTTCCTATCAGGAACTGGACGGCGAGGTCATCCTGGGGGCAAACAAGATCGTGGTTGATAATTGGGCGCAAGCTTCGCACCGGGGCGCCCTGGCCGGGTTGGTGGGAGCGGGGAAACTCAGTCATGAGAACGTTTACTCCGACATCTTCGAAATTGTGGTCGGACGAAAAGCCGGGCGCGAAAACGATGACGAGCACATCGTTGCTGTCCCCGTCGGGCTGGGAAGCCTGGACATCGCCTGCGCCTATGAGGCTTATCAGAGGGCGTTGAAACAAGGCGTCGGTACTCCCTTCCGCTTTGTTTAGTGTCGTGTCTCATAAGTTCCTTGATGATCCGCGAACCCCCTCACCCCCTGACCCCTCTCCCCCAAGGGGGCGAGGGGAGAGTTGAAAGTGCTTCCCTCGCCCCCTTGGGGGAGAGGGTGGCCCGCCGCCGGCGTTTTCACCAGCCGGGGCGGGACGGGTGAGGGGGTCGCCTTCAGCTTATTCGAGGGGAGACTTTGATTCCGAACTTCTGAGACACCACCTCGTCCAGTGGGGATTTGATGAAACCGGCAGGCTATGAATCCATCGTCGAGGACTCTCCCCTTACTCCGTTCCTGAAACGGCTTGCCCTCTACACCAGTGGTGGCACCTTCCTGGATGGATATATCCTGGTCATCATCGGCATCGCCCTGGTGCAACTGGGGCCGCAACTCAAACTCGACGCCTTCTGGGAGGGACTGATCGGCGCCGCCGCTTTGATCGGCATGTTCGCGGGCGCGGTGGTGTTGGGATACGTTACGGACCGGGTGGGCCGCCGGCGCATGTATCAATTAGTGCCCATCCTCATCATCGTGCTCTCGGTCGCCCAGATGCTGGTAACCACCGCGTGGGAACTGGCAATGTTGCGGTTCCTGATCGGAATAGCCGTGGGGGCAGACTACCCCATTGCCACCTCCCTCCTGACGGAATTCTCCCCAAAGAAATACCGCGGGCTGATGTTGGGATTCCTGATCTGCGTCTGGTACCTGGGGACAGTGGCGGCGGCCATCGTGGGGTATGCCTTGCTCGCCGCAGGCCCCACCGGATGGAAATGGATGTTGGGCAGCGCCGCAGCGCCCGCCCTCTGGTTGGTGTTTGGACGATGGAACACGCCTGAGTCTCCCCGCTGGTTGGTCAGCAAAGGGCGCCGCGAAGAGGCCCGGGAGGTTGTCAGGAGCGTCTGGGGTTTGGATCGAGACCTCCCTGATTTACAGGAGACCGGGCGGAAGAAAACCGATTTTCTAAAAGTATTCAGCCCCGGGTATCTTAAAAGGACAATCTTCATCGGCACCTTCCAGACGGTTAAGATCATCCCGGTTTTTGCCATCTATACCTTTGGCCCGGAAATCCTGAAAGCGTTTCACCTGGGCGGGGGAAACCTCTGGATTTTCGCTTATGCGCTGACCAACACGTTTTTCCTGCTCGGATGTATTCCGCCCTTGGCCCTGATCAATAAGCTGGGCCGAAGGCCGATGATGATTTGGAGTTTCTTCTTCATGACCCTGGGCTTGCTGGTGGTGGGCTTGTTCCCGCACGCCCCGGCCTGGGTGATTATCAGCGGTTTTCTGGTCTATGCCGCTGTCTCCGGAGCCCCCGGCGTTTTGCAGTGGATTTACCCGAACGAACTATTCCCCACGGAGGTAAGGGCCACCGCGGTGGGGGTGGCCACCGCCCTCAGCCGCATCGGAGCGGCCATCGGAACCTTTGCGCTTCCCTACGTTTTGCAAACCTATGGAATCGGCCCGACCATGCTGATCAATACCGCCATCACGCTGGTGGGCTTCATCGTCTGTGTCTGGCTGGCCCCTGAGACCCAAGGGCTGAGCTTGCAGGAATCGAGCGAATTATAGCGAGCGACATAAGTTGTAGCGTCGATCTCCGATCGACGACGGCGGTCGGAGACCGCCGCTACAGCCGGAGGCGACCGCCATGAAGCCAGCAGCATACCTGGGAATCGATGTGGGGGGAACGGGCGCAAAAGCGGGCGTGGTGGATGGGGAAGGCCATCTATTAGGGTTCGCGCATCGGCCTTACCGTCCGCGCTTGACCGAGGATGGGCACGTCGAGATTCCGATCGAAACAATTTATGCTGCGGCGCGGGAGGCGGCGCGTTCGGCCATCCGCGAGAGCGGCGCACGGGTTGCGGCACTCTGCGTTGTCGCGCAGGGAGAAACGTTCGTTTCCCTTAATGGCCGCGATGAACCCCTCCACCCGGCTATCGTCTGGTACGACGCGCGCGCTTCCGGGCAGGCAGGCCGCCTGCGCAAGTCATTGCAGGCCGCATGCCTACCCGAGGCTATTCCGGTTGTAGCTCCGACGTTCTCGGCGCCCAAGATCATGTGGCTGCATGAGCACTTTCCGGGGCTGATGGCACAGGCAAAACGGTACATGTTGTTACCGGATTATTTCGTGTATCGGCTGACGGGAAGGGCCGTCACTGACCCATCGACCGCGGCAAGCACCAGCTTGTACGCTCACGATGCGGCGGATTATTGCGCGGCGGCACTCGCCGCGACCGGGATTAGCAAGGAGGCGCTTGCCGAAATACAAAAGCCTGGCCAGCCCATCGCCCAGGTCTTGGAGAAAAGCGCGGAAGAATGGGGGTTGGACGCCGAAACCCTGGTGGTGACGGGAACCAATGACCAGTTCGCGGGAGCGCTGGGAGCGGGAAACTGCCGCGCGGGCATCGTATCCGTGACGACCGGGACCTGCCTTGACCTGATCACGCTCGCGGAGAAGCTTCCCCAGCCGATGCCTCCCGGCCTGCTGGGGGGCAGATTTCCGATCCCTCAATTTCAATATGCGGAAGCTTTTGCCAAGACGGCCGGCGTGGTTCTCGAGTGGTTCAAGCAGGAGTTGAGCCCCGGCAAGAGCCTTCGCGACCTGGATGAGATGGCTTCGAAGGTTCCCATGGGCAGCCGCGGGTTAATCATGCTTCCCCACTTTGATGGCATGAATTCCCCGGTGCCCGATCCGGGCGCGCGAGGCGCTTTCCTGAACCTGTCACTTCATCACACCCGCGCCGACATGTATCGCGCAACTTTGGAGGCTCTGGGTTACACGCTGAATGAAAACCTTGAGCTTTTCCGGCAATCCGGTTTTGACATCCAAAGCGTCCGCTCGATTGGAGGTGTTGCCAAGAGCGATTTCTGGTTGCAATTGACGGCCGACATTACCGGGTTGCCGATCGAAAAGCCCATGATCGTAGAAGCAGCGGTGCTGGGCGCTGCGATGATAGCCGCCGCCGGCTGTGGAGCTTTGTCATCCCTCCAGGAAGGCAGCGAGGCATTCTACAAACGCGAACGGATTTTCACGCCTCGTACGGAGAATCACGGCGTCTACGAAAAGCTCTGCGAGGACTATGTCCGGCTCTACCGGCACATATACAGTCATCGAACGTGAGTCAGAGTTTTCATGTCTCGCTCAAGTCGATCATAACCGGTTGAAGGCGGAAACCGCGGGTCTTGATGGCACTGTAGATCAGACCTGCCAGAAGCCACGCTCCCCCGAAAATCTTGGCGGGTATGCTCAGCCCCAGCCAAATACCAAGGCAGAAGATGAAACCCAGCCCGGGGACGAGCGCGTCCCCCAGGAACCGCCGCTTTCGATGGGTGGGCCTCGCAAAATAAAACTGATGGATGGTGGCGAGGTTTACGCCCATAAAGCCGAGGAATGCGCCAAAATTCATGCACTCGCCGGTGAGGCTCGTAGTTCATGGCGAGCGCCCCCGCGAATGCCACGATGCCGATGAGCAGGATGTTGTAGGTCGGGGTACTCCGTTTGGGGTCAAGGTGGGCGAAGAATCTTCGAGGCAGCACGTTGTCACGTCCCATGCTGTAAAGCAGCCGCGCGGCGCCCACCTGCCCGGTTAACCCGCCCCCCAGGTTGGCGACGATGAGGATGAACGCCAACGCCTGGAAGAGGACTACGCCGCCCACCCGCTGGCAAACGTCCATGAAGGCAGTTTCGAGATTGGCGAAGGTGTGCCAATCAGGCCAAACGCGTTGTGCCAGGTAAACCTGGAGGCCGCCAAAGAGGCCGGTGAATAGGCAAACCAGCACGGTGGCTATCAGAATGTTGCGCTTGGGATTTATAGCATCCTCGGCTAGCGTGGTGACCCCGTCGAAACCAACATAGGTGAGCGCGGCGAAGGACGTCCCGGTGGCGATGACGCGGATATCGAAGGTCATGGGGTTGTAGAACGGCTGCGTGGACAGAACTCCACTCCAACCCTCATGCATGTACAGATATTGAATCGCCCGGAGAATGAAAACACCGATGACACCACACATCACGACGAGCATGATGACGTTGGCCCGCGCCGTCGCCCGGATGCCGCGCAGGTTCAGCACCGTCATGGTTCCCGCAAACAGCGCCGCCAGGAGAGTATAGAGGACTCTGGGTGGCACATGGGGAAGCAAGGGGCCCACTAGGCGCTCGACCGTCAACGCCCCGTAAATCGTATCGAGGATCGGGATGAGCAGGTAATCGAAGAACATTGTCCAGCCGGTCAGGAATCCCAGGTGAGGATTCAACCCGCGCCCCACATAGGTGTAGGCGGAGCCGGCGGAAGGATACACAGCCGCCATGCGCCCGTAGCTGACGGCCGTCAACATCATGGCCACCATGGCAATCAGAATTGTCGTTACGGTGTGACCGCGGGAGAGCTTTTGGATGAGCCCGAAGAGAGGCACCGGAGCAATGGGCATAATCATCACGATGCCATAGAAGATCAGATCCCACAGGGTCAGGACCCGTTGCAGGTGCGGAACCGGCGTCGAGGAATGTGCGTCAGTCGAGGTCATTTATTTTAGTCCGAGTTAACCGGCCTACGCTCCCATGAGGCTCCGGACGATACCTTCAGGGCTTGCTGCCACACTCGGGAAGTATCACGCCGTGGATTTCACTCAATATCTTCACCGTGCGCTCGATTTCCAGCCGGACTTGCTGCTCGGGCCACACCAGCACGGGGGCCAGCACGCGAGCCAACTCTTCCAGCAGGCCAAGTGTCAACTGGCCCATAAGAGCCATGAGGGTTCTTCTCAAGATGAGGTCATCGAGGTGCACGATGATCTCCTGAGAAGCCACGCATTGAATTTCGCGCACGGAGTATTCAGGCAGGCAGCCGAGTGGCTGGTCAGGCCCCGCGCTCAAGAATTGCGCCACGCCTTCGGCGCGAGTTCCATAGCGATCCAGCAGTACCTCCAGGCGCATAAGGGGTAAGTGGGTCTTCTCGCTAAGAGACGCCAGCCATATGCTCTTTTCATTCGCCGTGGTTGGGTAGCCCTTGCCGCCGCCCATGGGCAAATCGGCGGAGCTGGACAATCGAGGTTTTGCCAGGTATTTGAGGATATTGTCCGCCACCTGCTCGCCAAAGGCCCGGAAGGTGGTCCACTTTCCCCCGATCAGGGAATAAATCGGAAAGTCAATCGCCTTTCCCGGCGGGATAACGGCGCAACGATGATCTCGACTGACCTCTCCCGGCGTGGCGGAATCACTGCGGGGCAGCGGGCGGACTCCGCAGAAGCGGTAAACAATATGGGACCGGTCCACAGCGATGGCGGGGAAAACCCGGCGCATGGACTCCAGGATGTAGTCCACCTCACCATCATCACATAGCGCGGTTTCGGGATCGGAAACAGGGATGTCGGTGGTGCCCGCAATCACTTTCCCATAGAAGGGATAGAAGATGCAGATACGCCCGTCCGTATTGGCAAAATAGAGCATCTCCCCCCGCGTCGCGGCGAGCAGTTCAGGATGCTCCAGCACGATGTGGGAGCCTTTGGTGCCACCGATATATTGAGTTTGCCGCGCCAGGGCGCGATTCGTGAAATCGATCCACGCTCCGCTGGCATTCACCACGATGCGGGGTTTGATTTCATAACTCTGGCCAGTCATCTCATCTTTCAGGATGACCCTGTCTCCGTTGGCGCCCTCGAGGCGCACATAATTCAAAGCGCACACGTCCGCGCATTGGGCCTCGGCGTCCTGAATGAGTTCCACACAGAGCCGTTCGGGATAGCTCAACCAGGCATCGTAATAGGTTGCCGTGCAGACGATATTCGACGGGAGTTGAGGGCGCGCGGCCAGGGAAACTCGACGAGATTGGAAGTGATGAGCGGGCAAAACCGCTTCATTCCCTGCGAAGATGTCGTACAGGGACAACCCGATTTTGAACGGCAAGGCGCCGGTGACGTTCGACTGCACCCTGAGGCCCATGAACTTTCCCAGGGCGGAAAGCAGGCCACCGGTCCAGTTGAAAATCGGAATGGTGGTGGGGAGAGGCCGCACATAGTGGGGAGCGTTCCGGACCAGGCGGTTGCGCTCCCGCAAGGCTTCCCTGACCAGGCGAAATTCGCGATTTTCGAGGTAGCGCAGCCCGCCGTGCATAATGCGCGTCGAAGCGGAACTGGCGCCCGAACAGAAATCGGACTTTTCCACCAGAATCGTGTCCACTCCCTGCAAGGCCAGCTCGCGGAAGAGGCCAATGCCATTAACCCCACCCCCCACAACCAGGACGGAAACCTCCCCACGATGCGCGATGGCCTGAAGCCGATCCCCTCTGGTCATGCTGTTGGGCCTCTCTTTACGTGCCACCCGGCACGCGCTCATTCCGGAGCTTGCGATGCCAGGCCGCTAGTGTCCTGAGTCAGAAGTTCGCTATCAATGTTGTCCCTTAATTGGGCGGAGGGCGACCCCCTCACCCGGCCCGCCCCGGCTGATGAAAGCGCCGGTTGCGGGCCACCCTCTCCCCCAAGGGGGAGAGGGTGGGATTTCAACTCTCCCCTCGCCCCCTTGGGGGAGAGGGGCCGGGGGTGAGGGGGTTCTCAAAAAATCAACGAACTTATGAGACACGGCACTAGCTCGGGCTGAGCCCGGCCCACCCCTGGGAACTGAAACCGTGCCTACTTCAGAAACTGATTGAACCATTCAATTCGGCGTTGGGTGACGTCGCGAATGTGTTCCGGTTTGGTAATCATGTGACCTTCGTCGGGGTAAACCACGAGTTCGGTCTTTACTCCCAGATTGTGCAGGGCGCGCCAGTACTCAAATGATTGGGCCGCCGGGCACACCCCGTCGCCCGCTCCCGCCAGAATGAGGGTGGGGGTTTTAACATTCTTGATGTAATTCATGGGCGAGCTTCGGGCATAAATCAGGGGATCCTCGTAAACGCAGGCCGCGAAATGACCTTCGACCCATCGAGGGTAGTCGCACTGGCCAACGTAACTGAGCCAGTCAGAAATGCCGGCGCCGGCCACCGCCGCCCGGAACCGCTCCGTTTGCGTCACCGCCCACATGGTCATGTACCCGCCGTAACTCCAACCGTAAATGCCGATGCGGGTCTTATCGATGGGCAGGGTTTCCAGCACTTTGTCCACCCCGGCCAGGATGTCGCGCAGGTCTCCGTGACCAATATCCCTGATGTTGGCCCGCACAAAGGCCTCTCCCTCGCCGACACTTCCACGCGGGTTGGGGCAAAGCACAAAATAACCCGCCGCAGCGAGCTCGCTGGGTTCGGTTCCCCAGATCGCCGGGTTCAGATAGGCGGGTCCGCCGTGCACGTTGACGATCATCGGATAACGTGCGTGAGGGTCATAGTCACGCGGATAATACAACCAGCCTTGGATGTTCCATTCGTCACTTTTCCACTCGACGTTCTCAACCTTCCCCCAGGCCGGGTGGAGCGTGTCGTTCGAATGCGTAACCTGCTTCCAGGCGCCGATGGGACCTGCCCAGATTTCGGGCGGACGCTGGAACGATTGCAGGTCAAGGGCGGAAGTTATCCCGTCCCTGGAGACGGAGAAGTTTCCAAAACCGGCGCCTTCGGAGGAAAACGCGGAGCCTGTCCAAAGCTGATGGATGCTGCCCTGGCTGATGTCAATCTCCGCCAACCCCGATTGGCCATGGATGAACTCGGTGAAAAGAAGACGATGCGAAGACACCCAGGCAAGCTTGCGCGCGGAGGCTTGCAATTGCGGGGTAAAATTTTCGGAACGCCCGGACTCCAGGGAAAGAACGTAGATATCGCCAATGGGAATGCTCCGCCCGCTCATCAGACCGCCGATGAACGCGATGTGTTTCCCATCCGGCGACCACCGCGGGACTTGAATCTGCATGCCCGGCTTCAGGAGAGGCTTCAGTCCGCCGGAATCCACGTTGATGGTATAAAGCTGTGCGCCATACCAGCTATTGTTCCCAGGGACCGGCGCCACGGTGGCGGCAACTTCTTTACCGTCGGGGGACCAGTCGTACTCATACACATAAAGACCCGGAGCGGAAACGACGCGCACGCGCCCGGAAGCCACGTCCACAACAGCAAAACGTTGGTCAAAATCGAACTCGCCCACCACCCCCGCCTGGGCGAGGGGAGTTGGTATGGGCGAATACGTTCCGGGCGGGAAGGAGGGATTCTCCGCAAAAAGGAAGCCCAGAGTCTTGCCGTCCGGAGACCAGCGTGGTTCGGCCAGCGCTCCCCTGAGTTTGGTAAGCTGCCGCGTTGTTCCTCCCGTGGCGCTCGCCAGGCAGAGCTGCGGCTGGGCGGCATCCCCGCACGTCCCAATGAACACCAATTGGCGGCTGTCGGGAGACCAAACGCCGTCCGTCATGCGGGAGGCGAAGCCCAAGGGGTTGAGGACTACGCCTTGCCCCACCTTCTGTGGCGGGCTTGAGGCTTGCGTCAAATCCGTGACAAACATCTCGGAGCCAGACGCCCAGGCTACGTGCCGGCCATCGGGCGAAATCGCAACCCCGCCAAATCCGTGGAGGGCAAGAGCGAAATCGCTTATCTGGCTGACCGAGGGTTGCGAAGTCTCACGCGCCCCAACCGGACCGGCTTTGAACCAGATACAAAGGAGCAAGAGCGATACGGCGAGAATATTGAGAAACAGACGGCGCCCGCAGGCTCTGCGCACTTGCTTCCGGGCGTTTGCCGGGTCGTTCGGGCGGTTACTGAGTGGAATTCGCATCTTGGTTGCCTCTTGTGCCGGGAGCTACATTCCAGTTTCCGGGATGAGCGGGGTCTACCGACTTATTTTTGGGTCTCATGATCATGTTGCAGGGCATCCAGGGCGACCGGGTCATGGGGATTGAGGTCGAGCGCGCGGCGGAACTCTGCGGAGGCGTCGGCATTGCGCCCCATCTTGCGATACAGAAGGCCCAGATCCGAATGCAGGGAGGAGGATCGAGGCGCCAATTGGAGCCCGCGGCGATACTCTTGCAGAGCGCTTTCAAGGTCCCCCTTGTAGAATTCCATCGTCCCCAGGGCGTGATGGGCCTCCGCGTTTTCGGGTTCCAACGCCACGGCCCGCCGCAGGTCCTGGCCACTCTTCTCCCACTCCCGAAGTTGGAGATAGAGGTTGCCGCGGTTCAGCAGGGCGTCCAAATCCGCCGGGTCAATGGCCAGGGCGGAATTGAGCGAGCCTATGGCTGCGGGTAGGTTACCCATCTGGGCCTGTGTTGATCCCAGCGCCGCGTAGGCGCGTGAATACGATGGTTGCAGCTTGGTCGCCAACTGGAACTCATGGGCGGCCTCCGGAAGGTGGCCCTGGTTCCCGAGCGCGATTCCGAGATCGAAGTGGGCGGTAGCGTTTTCCGGGTCTACTTGCAGGGCAGCGCGGAAATGCCGGGCGGCTAAATCATATTGCTGCAACTTCAGGCGCGCCAAACCTGCCTCGATTTGCACCATGACCAACGCCGGATCCTGGGCGGCGATCTCCTCCAGTCGCGACGCTGCGGCGCGCGTTTCTCCCTGGGCTTCCAATTCCCGCGCCTCCTGCACCTGGCGATACAGGGATATGCGGTCTTTGGGATCGGGGAGCGACGGATCCGCCAGGGGCGGGGCATTGTGGGGCGAGGCCGTTCCCACATATCCGAGACTTTTCAACTCTTCCAGAACTTCGGGGCTGACAGAAGCCGCCTGGGGGCCATGCGCCATCGAGCCCGCCAGCTTGTCCAATTCCTCGCGCAGGTTGTTGGCCATGGCCTGGTTCGAATGAATCAGATTGTGCGATTCGCCCGGATCCTTGCGAAAATCGTAGAGCTCAGGGTGCGGGGCTTGGACAAAAGTGAAGGGATTGGAACGGAGCGCATAAAGGGGCGCAGAGTGAAACTGCCGGTAGGGGTACAGGGTTTCCGAATAGGCGGGCAAGGCAGCCCGCACCTGCCCGTCGATGTCCGGCCCGAGACTCCGCCCCTCGAAGGAGGGGGACGGTGGGATTCCCAGAAGCGCGCACACGGTGGGCGCCACGTCAATCAAACGGGCAACCGTTTCTACCCGCTTGCCGGCCAACCGGCGGTCGGGGAAGCGGATGATCAAGGGAACGTGGGTGGTGCTGCCATAGAGCAGGAAACCGTGATTGAGTTCGCCGTGGTCGCCCAGCCCTTCACCGTGGTCAGCGGTGATAACCAGGAGGGTATGGTCCGCAACGCCTTCGTGGATCAAACCCTCCCAAAACTGCTGAATCAGGTTATCGACGTAGGCCAGTTCACCATCGTAGATCCGTGCGGGGAAGCGCGCCCGCCAGGATGCGGGCAAAAGAAAAGGGCCGTGCAGATCATAGAAATGGACAAACGCAAAGAAACGGCTTGCGCCACGGTTGCTGATCCATTTGGCCGCAGCCTCCTCGACGCCGTCACCGCGAATTTGAATCGTTCCGGGGTCTGCCCCGGAGAATCGATACAAGGGGAAATCTCCCCAATATTCGTCAAATCCGCGTGCCAGGCCAAAGCGACGATCCAAAACGAAGCTGCTGACGAAGGCGGCGGTCTGGAACCCGTGGGCCCGCATCTGCTCGGCTACCGTGGGTATTGAGGAAGGCAACGTTTCCCCGTTGTCGCGGATGCCGTTAACGGGGGGATAGGTACTGGTAAGGAGCGATGCGTGGGCGGGCAAAGTCAGCGGAACGGAGGTAAAAACCTGCTCAAAAACCACGCCTTCTCGAGCCAGGCGGTCAAGGTTGGGAGTCACGGAGTGATACCCATAAGCGCCCAGGTGGTCAGCGCGCAGCGTATCAATCGAAATGAGAATAAGATTCCGTGGAGGGTTCACGGTTTTCTGCGCCCAAGCTGGTTGAAGTGCCAGCAACATCGCCGTGCAGAGTATCCCCAGTGCAAAAAGGGCAGCGAACCATCCGCGTGGCTTCATCGGCTTTGCCCCTCTTCTCGAGTCAGTACTCTGCTGCCGCTGCGGGGAGCCAACCTCACATCGACCGCTCGCCCCACCCATAAATGGAGAGCGGGGGATGGGGCAAACGGCAGAATCCAAGTCCACCCCGATTCGAGGTTTGCTACCCGTAGGACTTAACAAGAATTTCCCTTTGCAACGGGCGGGCGCCCGGATTATAACTCCCGGGACTCTCCTCGAAGCCGCATTTTTGTTCATGGATGCCCCTCGTAACTCCATGACCGCCGTCCCCCTGCTTCCAACTTAGACCCCTTTCCCGTGCTATGGTGACGCACTTGCGCGCATGCAGCAAGCCCCTGAATAACCCCCGCCCTACATTCTGTCCAGTATTCTGGACGCGGGCACGTCGAACGGCGTGTTGATTCTTGACTCTAGAGGCGGCGAGATTTACCTTCGCACCATTACTCGTTGCGTCGGGCGGTATTTTTGCAGTCTTGGCCGATGCGGATTTGAGCCATGCATGGTGGGACGGGGTATTTGGCACAGTTCGCCCGTTGGGAACGGAAACGTGCATCTCAGCATATTCCATGGTCGCCTCACTCCTCGGTCGACCGAATCTCGGATGCCAAATTAGTCGCTGCCTCAAACATGCGCGAAGTTCCAGTGTTGGGAAAGTGCAGGACAAACGCTGCAAACGGCCTGGGAACAATTTCTCAAGGCAGCGTTCAGACGCTGCGATCGTGGAGGAAATATGATGCGAAAAGTGAACGTGCTTCTGGTCGTAGGGCTTAGTTTGATATGGTCACTCGCAGCCTATGGGCAGTTAAATACGGGAGGGATTCTGGGCACGGTAACAGATTCCTCCGGGGCCGTGGTGGCAGGCGCCAGCGTATCGGTAAAGAACGTCGGGACCGGTTTTACCCGCGACGTCGTTACCGATTCGAAGGGGGACTACGCGGTTTCAGATCTCGAACCCGGCGAATATATGGTTACTGTCAGTGCTCAAGGCTTCCGTGAGTTCGTTCACACGGGTCTCCAACTCGTCGTAAACCAGTTGCTGCGTGTGGACGCTGCCTTGGCTGTGGGCTCAACCAAGCAGACCGTGGAAGTTAAAGGTCAACCACCGTTAATTCAAACGGATACGTCCTCCGTTGGACAGGTCATCACGGAGGACCAGGTCGAAAACTTGCCGTTAAATGGCCGCTATTTCTTGCAATTGGCACTGCTCTCACCGGGATCTAACGCCGGGGCGCCCGGCAATTCCCAGGCAAACCGTGATATCGGGGGCGTTTCTCTGGCGGCAAACGGGGCGCGAACGCCTTCCAACAACTACATGATGGATGGGATGGACAACAACCTGACCATCAACGGATATATCGGCATCATGCCGTCGGTGGATACCATCCAAGAGTTCAAAGTTCAAACCAGCACGTATTCTGCCGAGTTCGGCCGTTCGGCGGGCGCCCAGATAAATCTCGTCAGCAAGTCGGGAACAAACCAATGGCACGGGTCCGCTTACGAGTTCTTGCGAAACGATCATCTCGATGCTACGGAATTCTTTCTGGATGAAGACCACGAAGCCAAGGCGCCATTGAAACAGAATCAATTTGGCGCCACGATAGGGGGACCTGTTAAGATCCCAGGGGTCTACGATGGGAAAGATAAAACCTTCTTTTTCTTCGGTTTCGAGGGATTCCGCATCCGCAACGGGCAAACCTTTACTTCCACCGTGCCCACGGCAGCGGAGAAGCAAGGCGATTTTACCGCGCTCTCCCAAACGGTTTACGATCCGCTTCTTCCCTATGTGGACGGCCAACGCCAAGAATTTCCCACTCACAATGTCGTTCCGACTGGAATGATAAATTCTGCTTCGCAATTCCTTGAAGGATTTGTTCCGAATCCGAACCTTCCAGGATTCGTGAACAATTTCGTACTCGCCCCCTCCATGCGACTCGATGAAAAACAGTTTTACGCCCGGATCGATCACAAAATAAGTGACAAAGACCAGATCTGGGGGCGCTTTAATTGGTTTGGCGACGTGATTACCAATCCCGCTCGCTTGGGTACGCCTGCCATCGGCAGTGCAGGGCTTGACTCCGGCTCGCACCAGTCGCATTACCCGATTCAGGGCGAACTTGTGGAAACACATCTCTTCGGCCCGACTTTGCTCAATGATTTCCGCGTGGGGTACAGCCGCCCGTGGTGGGATTTCACGGGGCTCAACGCCGGGCATGACTATACGTCCGAGGCGGGCATCAAAGGCATATCGACGATTCCCTCCATCACAGGCTTCCCACACATTGTCACTTATGGGTATAACAGTTGGGGAGACGGTTCCTACATTCCCAATCCCAATAACGAGGAATCCTTCTTCTACTCGGACCACATGAGCTGGGTAAAGGGATCCCACAGCATCCGTTTTGGAGCGGATATACAGCGGTACCATTTCGATTTCATTGGCCTGAGTGAGGGGCGCGGCCTCTGGTGGTACACGGGGGTCTACACCGGGCCGACTTCAGCCGACTACGGAACGCCTTTCGCTGAGTTTCTGCTGGGTTTACCCGCCCTTGCGCAGGACTCGGTAGGCTTGCAGAAGGTGTATATCAGGCAGTATTTCTACAACTTCTTTGTCCAGGATGACTATCGGGCGACCAGCCGGCTGACCATTAATATTGGCTTGCGGTACGAAAACCAGCGCCCCCCCACGGAGAAATACGGTCGTCTGACGAGCTTTGATTTCCAAACCGGACAAGAGGTGTTCTGTAACCCCGCGTTGGTCCCCGCCGGGTACCCCTATGGATCTGCTAAGTCCTTCGACTGTAGCGATACCGAGCCGGACAATACCGACTTTGCTCCTCGCGTGGGCTTTGCTTACCGGCTTACGAAGGACAGTAAGACCGTGGTCCGTGGTGGATACGGCATCTTCTACGACCTCGAGTCCACCAACCCGATACTCAACGCGAGCGGCAACCCGCCTTTCTCGTACTTTAACTCTTTCCACAATAACCCGGTAACGCCGGATGCGGGTATAGATATGACCAATGTCTTTGAGCAGACACCCGTCATGGGTATGGATCCGGGCCTCAGTTACGTTCAAAAGAACTTTGTGCCTGGCTACTATCAACAGTGGAATCTTTCCGTCCAACGGGAAATTGCGACGGGGTTCTCAATAGACGCTGCCTACGTGGGATCGAAAGGGACACACCTGATCTGGACCACTAATGATAACCAACCCCTGCCGGGGCCCAACGTCAATTTCCAGGCGAGCCGGCCTTACCCGCTGTTTGGCGGCATTGGGTCCCAGGCATCTGGCGCGGCGAGCATCTATCACTCGCTGCAAATGAAGGCTGAGAAAAGGATGAGCAATGGACTCACTTTCTTAACCTCGTACACCTATTCAAAGTCAATTGACGACGACTCCGACCCCTATGGGTCATCTTATAACCCACGAAACACAACCACGGCCATGCGTGGACCTTCCGATTTTGACGAAACTCAAAGATTCGTGCAAAGCGGAATGTACGCCTTGCCCGTGGGTCGGGGTAAAGCACTCCTTGGGAATGCCCGGGGCTTCACGGAGGCCCTGCTGGGTGGTTGGAACGTTGGGGGAATCTATACCTTTGGCACGGGTTTTCCATATACAGTCACCATCGCATCTGACGAGGCGAACATCGGCCTAGGTGGCCAGGTTCCGATCAGACTTGCGTCCGGAAAAGAACCTAGTCCCTCGATAGCGCAGTGGTATAACCCCACCGCGTTCGTTTACCCAGCTCAATATACCTTCGGCAATTCGGGTCGGAACATCCTACGGGGCCCGAGATTCAGCGATCTTGATTGTTCGCTCAGAAAGACCTTCAACCTCACTGAAAGACAGCACCTGGATTTCCGCGCTGAGTTCTTTAACGCTCTGAACCATCCGAACTTTGGTATGCCCGACGGCGACATTGACGATGGCTCGTATGGACTCACCTCTACAGTCGGGACTCCTCGGGAGATCCAATTTGCATTGCGTTACTACTTTTAATGAAGTGTACTGGCCAGGTTTCATGCCAGGCGCCTGGCGAGAGTCTACGTAACAGAATGGCTACCCTCTTCGGTGCCCACCGCAGAATGGGTCTTTAGTGATTCGCAGTACGGCCAGCTCGGGGAATCCCCCGAGCTGGCCGGCAAGTCCTTCCGGCGCCTGCTCTCCTGGTTCTTGGTGGCAAAGGCTAACGTAACCACCTTTCAAGAAATTTCTCATCCTGTCTGAAAAATTTGAATGCTGCAAGAATGAACGATGCGGAGGTCGCCTCCGCATTTTGGTATCAGCGAATGGAAATGCGGCAGCGCCTACGCCCCGAACCCCAAGGCCCGGGTCGTAAACTCGACAAGGGGCAGCATCGTCCGGTAGGCCGATGTGAAATCCCGTATGAGCGAGGAGGATGAACCTATGAAGACTCCACTAAGGCGGCGTGACTTTCTCCAATCATTGGGGCTGGCATTTCCCCTGACGCACATAGTGACTTCCAATTTGCTCGCGAGAGGGCGTAGTGAGTTCGAGATTGGAGCCGTCGGTGCGCCGCCAGCGATCATTACCAGGCTCGACACCCCGCTGGTGGGAACGGTGAACGAACGGTTGCGCGGATACTTGAGAAAACTCACTGGCAAAGCGCCTCGGGCGGTGCCGGCGCCTTCCGATGGGCGCTGTCAGATTTTACTGGGCGATGCTGCGTTGGCAAAGGAATACGGGGTGGCTTGTCCACATGCGGGCGCGGAGAGCTTCACGCTCGCACCGTTAATGAGAGATCGTCACCCCTACTTGGTCATCAGTGGCCAATCGGACCAGGGGGTAAAACGCGGCGTCTATTATCTGATGCAGAACCTGATCCTTAAGCGAAACAAATTGACCGTGTCCAATGCCGTCGTTGAATCACGCCCGTTCTTCGCTGGTCGGGGCTCAGCCTTGGGGGGTACGTCCGCCAGGTCTTCAATCTGAAAAACGCCAACGAATCCGGTCCGGAGATCCTGGCCACCCCTGAACAATTGGCTTGGAACCAGTGGACCTGCTGGGAACCTGAACAAATTTCAGAATATATCGACATGCTGGACTTCTTTGGGTACAACCTGATTGAAACGGCTGCGGCGCCGCTCATGCCCGGGAACAGTGCTTCGCCAGCGGAGCAGGTGATGGTAGCGCGCCGTCGCGATGCTCTGGTGGACAGCATTCGTCGCAACGGTAAGCAGCACCGGGTGTTCTTCAACGGAACGCTGTTCATCAAAGACGCAAGAGTTCCTTATGGCCCAGACACACATCACCTCTACGAGGAGTATTTCCGAAGAACCGCTGAAGCTGTCGCCCCCTATGCGGGTTCGGTATTAACCCACTGGCTTGACGACGGCGGGTGGAAAAGCACGCCTGCGCATCCCTGCACCATTGCGGTGCTGCAGGATTTGCACATGCAAATCCATCGTGCGTTTAAGAAAGTGAATCCCAAGATTCAATCCGTCTTGAGTTTGTGGGCATTGGACGAAGTCGGCCCCGGGACGGATAACCTTGGGTGGCAGGGATATGAAGGGGTTGACAGCATTCTAAAGAGCGGGTTAGTCCCCCCGGAAGTTGGCCTGGCCATGAGCGGTAAGGTGCGTATGTCCGAGGCAAGAAAGATCACCGCTTCCGGGCGTTTGCCTGGCGCGCCTACCATAAGCCGAAATGGCTGCTTGGTGCCTGTTTGGTGTCTGTTTCTAAAGCCTACCAGGAAGACGTGGTGGGAATATAGAGAACTAACAGAACGGCGCGAAGCCTCAGTATTGATGCGGCAATCGAAGCACTTCAATGATTCTATTCAGTTCAACGGGCGCCCAGGATCTGGAATCCCCCCCTCCACCAGCGCATTTCCTTGGCCCTCAGCCACAGCGAGCACCGTCCGGCACTCTCAGGCTCTCGCGACCGGTGGCCGTCTTCCATTTCGAGGGAGCGGCCAAAGCCGGGATAGGTGGCCGGCCCGGAAAGGGCGTTATGAATTGCTGCGAAACAAGCCCCCGCAACCATCCCCTCGTATATATACGTCGCTGCCGCCATAGTTCGGTCACACTTCTTGGTCATAATTTGATTTACTATTTCGCCTGCGATCGAGCAATTCTTGTGGCAAAATATGAGCAGGAAAACGAGTACCAAATCGGTACCACTTGAGAGTTCCGAACGTGCTTTTCAGTCATTTTGCGTTGCCAAGCGTGCCGCAAAATCAACGAAATACCCTAACTTAGACTGCCTGGCAGTCATGAGGTCGAGAGTTCGAACCTTTCCAGGTCCACCAACTAACCCATTTTGTTTCATAGTGATACGCGACTATATTTCTAAACATAGCCTCACAAAGTACCCCAAAAGAACAACCTTGGTGGTACTCGTAAGGTCAACCAACTGGTCCGTTAGCAAAAAGTATCCACAAACGGCGTAAGGTCCAAAAAATCAATCCTGGGTAGTTCCCTTCCTCACCCATTTCCGCGCAGTGCAAGTTTCCGTTCGATCATGGATCGCTTCTTGTTTTACGGCCTGCCGGATCCACGCGCCTCACAGCTCGTGTAAACCTCCTACTACCAGCCCAGGTACGGAGCGCGCAAGGCCCTGGGTAGATGACTGGCGCACCTGCTGATCATTAATACCATCCGAGCTGATTTGTTCCATGTGGTTGGTCAAGACTGGATTTGCCTCAAAGGAATTGACCTTCCACCAGAACACACGGGACATTCATTCGCATGTTCAGGCGCTTGTTTTCGGTCATTGGTCTTCTGGTTTTCCGTAGACGCTCTAAAGATTTGGCTTTCGAGAATCTGGCCCTCCGGCAACAACTGGTCGTAATAAGGAGAGGATGCCCACGACCCCGGCTGCGAAGGGGGCGCGGTAGGGACAGCGGTTACCTGCTGACCCCCGCACAGATCTGTACGTACGCTGATTAGCCCATACAGCTCTTATCTCGGCTGCGTGGCGGCGGAGCATGAGGTCGCAGGTTCGAATCTGGTCGTTCCCTCCCTCTTGCCTGATACGAAACAAGCACATATTGACCACATTGGGCCACAAACCTTATTGAGCTGCAGTCCGTTTCCCGAAGCGCCCGGTATTCTTGGAAGCCAAATCAGGTTTTCGATCTCGACCTGACCGGAATTTTGTACCACTGCAAGTGAGAGAGTCTACATCTCGTCTTATGCACGCGCGCATCTCGCGCACAGATCCTCGCTAATCTCGTTGCAGGCGCCAGAAAATACGCCGCCGTCCGTACTTCCAAGGCTGACATCTTGAATCAGTGGCCACTACCTCAAACCTGTGAGTGAGCGAAGTTCAAAGCAATATGAGAACGTAAGGACCGGTGGCCGTCAGTCGGAGCTAGGAATAAGTAGATTGACTGGCCCTCAGAGGCACAATCCGTTCAAAGCCAGCAAAACCCCGAGTGTCCGCCCCGGTGTAAAAGAGCATCATCTCTGCCGGTTTGATGAGCAGCGGCCCCATCGGCGGGGACGCGGTGAAAAACTCTATAGGAGTTTCTATATGCAGTGATTTTCTCGTCGGCGATTCAATTTCGTTGGTGGTTCCGAGCAGAATGACACCATCGCATTCTGAGCCGGAGCCGCTTGATGAGTGATCGCCGTTGCCCTTACTGTCAGCAAGTTTTTCAGCCTGCACCCTATCATCCGCAACAAGTCGTTTGCAGCCAGCCCGCGTGCCAGCGGCGCCGCCGCCGCGATTATCACCACGCCAAGATTCGTTCCGATCCCCTCTACGCCGATACCGTGTCACGTAGCCGGAAAAAGTGGCGTGACGCGCATCCCCACTATCAGCAGCAGTATCGGGAGGGGCACGCGGAAGCGGTCGAGCGGAACCGCCAACAGCAGCATGTCCGTGACCAACGTCACCGCCTCCAGCATCTTGTAAAGAACAACTTGGCTCTCAACCTAAGGCATTCTCCTGCCGAGGTTTGGCTGCTGGGCCCGACCGCCGATGATCTTGTAAAGAACAACTTGGCCGATTCCCAACTCTTGATTCTTCAGCCAAGTAGCCTTCCTCGCCGGGTGCCTCCTGCGGCTTGTAAAGAACACCCCTCTGGTCTTGCCCCCGGCGTCAGCTTATAACCGCAATCATGCTCAAGAGTGATCAGATCAACGAAATTCATCGTCTCGCGGGGGGCGAGCATTGGTCGGCGCGTCGCATCGCCCGCCAACTCCACCTGGCTCCCCGCACGGTTAAAAAGTATCTGGCGACACCCGCGCCCTTGCCGGTGCATCGTCCTCGTTCCAGCAAGCTCGATGCTTTCAAGCCGTTCATCAATGAACTGTTGGAACAGGACTCGCACGCCCCTGGGGTCGTCATCCTGCAGCGCCTGCGCGCGACTGGCTATACCGGCGGGCACACCATCCTGGGCAGCTACCTGGGGCGCATGCGTCCCTCCCGCTCGACTCCGCGTGCCTTCGTGCGCATGGAACCCTCCCCCGGCGAGCGCTTCGAGATCGACTGGGGCCACTTCGATGCGCTCGATTATCAGGGCGACAAGCGCAAACTCTACGCCTTCTGCCTGATCGAGGCCCACAGCCGCATGCTCTACGTCGAGTTCACTCACAGCCAGAGTTTCGAAACCTTTGTGCGTTGCCATCAGCATGCCTTCCAGGCCTTCGGCGGAGTAGCTCGCGAATGTTGGTACGACAACCTGCGGACCGCCGTCGCCGAACACGATGGCCGTCTGGTGCGCTTCCAGCCGCGCTTCCTTGCCTTCGCCCGTGAATACGACTTTTACCCTCGTGCCTGTAATCCCGGCGCGGGCTGGGAAAAAGGCAAGGTGGAAAAGAGCGTCGCCTATCTCCGTTCCAACTTTTGGCCCCTCCGTTCTTTCTCCGATCTTACCGACGTGAATCGTCAAGTGCGCCCATGGCTCGCGGAAACAGCCAATGTTCGGCTGCATCGCGAAACCCGCCAGCGCCCCTGTGATCGCTTCCGTCCCGACACCCTGCGGCCTCTGCTGGCTCTGGCCCCCGACTACCGCGACACCGCCGCGGTCTTCGTCTACAAGGATCTGCGCTGGCATTTTGACGCCAACCGCTACTACGCTCCCCCTCGCTACATCGAACAGCATCTGATCGCCAAGGCCGACGCTGCTTCCGTCACCCTTTATGATCGGCAGGGTGTGGAAATCGTCCGTTATCTCCGCTGTTGGCGGCGCGGCCAGACGCTCGGCGGGGAACGCTTTCACGCCGAGTTGCTCGCCCAGCGTCCCGCCGCTCGCTGCTCGCAAGCGCAACAACGCCTACGCACTCTCCTCCAGGGGGTCTGCCCGCCCACAAGCTTAGAAGCCTTCTTGCGCGGGCTGGCTGACTCCGACCGTGCACTGTTCCGCCAGATGGAGGAACTGCTCGCGCTGTTCCGCGCTTATCGCCCCGAGCAGGTGGCCGCCGCCCTCGAAAAAGCCCTTGCCGCCCGCGCTTTCGGCGCCGCTTACGTGGCTCATCTCTTACACCAAAGCGCGTCGCCGCGGGAGCCGCAACCGCCTTTACAGCTCCGCGATCCGGAACTCAATCAACTCACCACCGACCCGTTATCCCTGCTCGACTACGATGCCTTCATTTTGAAAGCCCGAAAGGAGTCTCCCGATGACCCTGCCCGAGAAACTGAGCCAACTTCGCCTGACCACCATGGCCCAAAACCTGGAGACGATGACGAGGGAGGCAGCGGCGCAAAATCTTAGCTTCGCCGCCGCCCTGGAACGTCTGGCCGATCTGGAACTCCAAGCCCGCCACGGCCGCGCCATCGAGCGCCGCTTCCAGCTCTCACGCCTCCCCGCGCAGCCCACCCTCGACCAGTTCCACTTCGCCCATCACAAATCGCGGCAACAGGCCAGGAACCGCATCCTCCACCTGCTCGACCTCGACTTCTTAAAACAAGGCACCAGCGTGGTCATCATCGGTAATCCCGGCGTGGGCAAAACCTTCTTGGCGCAGATCCTCGGCTGGCGCGCCTGCCAAGCCAACGTGCGCGTGCTCTTCACCACCGCCATGGAGATGCTTAACCAGTTGCTCGCTTCCCAAGTCGATCACTCACTGGTCCGCAAGCTCAAGGTCTACACCGAACCCACCACCTTGATCGTCGACGAACTCGGTTACCTGGCGCTTGACCAGCAGACTTCCAACCTGTTCTACCAGGTCATCTCCACTCGCCATGGTCAAAAGCGCAGCACGATTATTACGACCAATACCGCCTTCTCCGAATGGGGCAACATCCTCTACAACACCACCATTGCCGCCGCCATTGCCGACCGGCTGGTGGAAAACTCCGAGATCTTTCTGCTGGGGGGAGAAAGCCTGCGTAAAGCTCAGAAGAGCCCGCCCCCTCCCGCTTCCTGAAGGCGGGTTCTTCTCAGGCGCCGCTCTGTGCGATAGCCCATCACCGGAGGAGTCCGGCGGGCGAACCCCTCAACGGCGCTGCCGATGGGGCGGGGGTGAAACTACCCCCGCTCCCTGCTTGCCACCATGTTCAACTTCAGCGCCAATCACCTGTTCTTGCTTTCGCGGAAGGAGTACCGGTCGTGTGCGGTGTTGCTCTTGCTCGACCGCGACACCCAGCGTGTTTATCGATTGCATGACTTCACCAAGTCCCACCACCTCGTGCCTGGCCAGGCCTATTGCGTGGCGGGCAAAGTCAATAGCGCCGATAAATTCTACCTGGTGATCGAATCGGTCCGACCCGACACCAAGCACGCCCGGTCCTCCACATCTCCCCTTCCTTCTGACGGCGCAGGAGAGAATCCCTTGGCCTGAATCGCCCACCAGCAGACCAGCCCGGCATCCCCACAGCGCCTACGATTCGCTGCTTCCGCTCTCGTGTGCCCAGCCCTCAAAAATCACCCCGCCTGCTGCTCATCAAACCGGCAGAAGTGATGCTCATTTAAACCGGCGCGGACAAAACCCCGAGTTAGCCATGTTATACGATGTGCCAGATGTGGGTGATCGGACCTCCATTGAAGTAGCGCCGGCTGGTTTCCGCATCGGGTTGAGCTGATTTTTCCGGACCGCCCGTGGTCAGGGCTTTTTGCGAGATCATTCTAACGGTAGGGCGAGCGGTGCGGCCCGCGGCATTGCTCAGGGTTGCAAATAAACGGGGCTGGAGAACACCTCGGGATCATAGTGTTTCCCATATTTATTAAGGTGGGCCGTGACGGGGTCATTCGTTTCTTGCAAGTGAATGCTACCGAGTGGCGTGGCATCCTCGCCCACGGTGACTTGCCGCGAGAATTTATTGAGGGTCGCGGGCATACAATGCTCTTCCCAAAGACTCAGTTGATAAAGGCCCGGAAGGACATTGGGAATCGAAACTTCTCCCCGTGAATTTGAAACGGCAAAGTAGGGCGTGTCCACCACAACCACGACGGCGCTCATCTGGGGATGGATGTTGCAAAAGATGTAGCAAGTCCCGGCGCGGTCGAATCGGACGGTGCGAGTTGATCCTGCTTCGTAAAGGCCCAAATCAAAACGCCTGCCGTTAAATAGGGAAAAGACATTGTGGAAGAACGGGTCGCGATTAGGGAAATCCACCAGGGAGCCCACTTGCACAGCCAGGACGTGGGGGTCGAAGATCTTATTTTTCTGAATGAGCCGGGGGTGCGGCGATTCATCATGAGCAGTCGTGCGAAGCGGAACCGGGCTGAAAAGGGGAGTGAGCCAAAACACCACGCTCGCATCGCGATTGTCGCGAGCCGCGCCGCTTGCAGCCGTAACCATAACCTGCCCGGAAACCTGGACTCTCTCCCCCGCACCGGCGGGACTTGCCCATAGCAGCAAAGCAGCCAGGAAACCTGCCGTCCCCTTTCCGAAACTCATTAGAACAACACCCCCATGCTGAGATTTATGGTGCCTGCTTCGTTTCTGCCGTTGGTGGTTTGCAGGGTATCCAGATAGCCGGTATTCAAGGGCGAAAAGCAGATCACTCCGAGGCCGAAAGATTACATTGAACATGGTACTCTGGTTCCTGGCGATGGAATTGTATGCATAGTTTAACGTTGAGTATGGGTAGCCCGAGTCCAGGTCCCGTGCATAGGGGTTATCTTCCCCAAATGCCGTGTTGAACTCGATCGTCTGAGTGGCTTTGAATTTCAATTGGGTCCACCCTCCCACGTCATTTAATCCGATCAAGTCAGAAGTGGGATTCGATTCCGGGCCATCAAAAAGGACGCTACGTCCCTGCGCAGCCCCCAGACCTCCTAAGGCGCGCCCGCGGTAAAACTCACCCGACAAGACAAAATGGTTACCCAACGGAGCGTTCCAATCGGCCGTGCCCGCCCAGGCATCCATCGTCCGGCCCGCCCCGTAATTTTGGCGGCTATAATACCCGCCAACCCCTAAAGTCAACGCCCGGTCACCCACCCCCTGCGTCCACGCCACGCGCGAGCCCACCGCGGGTATGCGTGATTGCTCTCCGCCGTCGGGCGTCCGGTAAAACTGCGAGGACGGCGCCTCTCCCGACAAGGGATCGAGCAGTCCCCCTTGCAAGAGCAAGCGATCCGATTCCGAAAGGTTAAATCGATGCTCCACTCGCACCTGCGGAGTCCAAGTCCAGAGATTGCCCGCCTCGGCGAATTCGGGGTAGCCCAACGATGCAAAGGAAGTCGGAGAAAGGGGCGAGAAGAAGGGAGCATCCTGCCCTCCCACAAGGGAAGTGTTGTTCCAATCCATGCGCACCGTCGCGGTGCGGAGGCGCACCACATTGCTGGTGACGCCGTTCGATTCATTGGAGAACCCTCCCATGAAGTCCAGGTTCACATTGGCGCTGATTTGAGCTCCCGCCAGGGTGGGGCCGTAGGCTTCCAAACCTATTTCGGATTGCCGCAAGGTAGCGCCCACACTCCCGCTGGTGGCCACGGCGTCCGGTGGCAAAGCCAGATTCGGGAACGTCCTGATTATCCACGGTGCCGCTGTTCCCGAAGAGATTCAGCAGGGCAATGCCGCTCAGTTTCACCCGATATTTGGAAGCGCTTTCGACCTTGGTCTGATGCTGCTCGTCCACCTTGGCCTGCAACAACTCCTGGTCCTCCTCCAGCCGATTCAGGCGTGCCTCCGTCGGTGTTTGCGCTACGGCAACGGGACGCGACGGCGGGTCTGGCGTTGCGGCCCGCGCCTCAGACACGGCTGGCTCGGCTTTCCCTCCCGCCCCTGCGCTCAGGCTCGGTGGTGAGAGTTTCTCCAGCGCCCCGTGCAACTCCGTGCGGAGCTCGCTTGTTTCCTGGCGGGAACGCGAGACCTCAGCGCGCAATTCCTGGATCGTGGCGTTGAGCTCCCGGACCTCTCCGGCTAAAGCCTGCACGGAATCTTCCAGCGCATTGCGCTTGGCGGGTGGCGATGCCGTCACGGAGACCTGCCCGAACGCAGGCGCGCTAGTGAACAACCACCACACCCATATGAAACCTGTTGTCAGTCGAAAGACTCGCGTGTCTCTTTGCATAGAATCCCTCGCAAGGTGGCACAGGTCCCGCCCGTCCCAATTCGGGCGGAAACCTACGGGGAGCGGGAATCAATCTACTGGCAGCCCAACCCGCCCACCGCCAAAATTTCCACCGGCCGAAATTCTAATTCAAAACAATCCTTGCCCGGTAAATGTCTCTTCAATTAGCGCAAGGATCGGCCGGGGAAATCGGGCGCGTCTCTTCTCCGCCTCGTGGCATCAGGCCGGCATTTTCCCTGTCCAGGAAAAGTGAGCAAACGCACCCTTGGCAAATCGCATCTTTGGAAATATCAAGTTGGCTTCGAAACTGCAAGGCTGCGTCGCCGTTGAGAATATCAACTAATGTCCCATCTCGAAGATTGCCGATTGGCCGGTGGAAGAAACAGGGCCGCACAGCGCCGTCAGATTCGATCACCGCCGATACCCAAGGGGCGTTGCAGCGTGGGGCCTCGGGAGGTATTTGCCCTAGATGGGCGCGAAAGTGCAATCCGATGCGACGCAGTTTTTCCGGGCTCTCACGGATGAAATTTGAATTGATCAATTGTGGATAGTCCACTAATAGCAACTCGAGATCACCAAGGAGCACGCGCAACTCATCTGTATTCAAAGCGACATTGGCAGCGGCATCTTCCGGCCATGGGTACCGAATGATTAAAGGCATCTGACGAAATATCGGCAGCAAGAAAGGAGATAGAATTTAACTTCAATTCCAGTGCCGTCCCCACGGCAGCGCGCAGATGGCGAAAGTTCATTTTCTGAACGGTGCACCGCCCATGAATCGGCATGCCAGGGCGGTGGTCCCGGAGGGCGCGAATCCCTCGCTCCAGCCGACCGATAAGCGTCCGGCACGCCGCGAATGCGGTCATGAATCTCTCGCGGCCCATCGAGGGAAACAATGACGTCGTCCATGCCCTCGGCTATCTGGGCGGCGTGCCGTTCAAGAGTTAAACCGGCGGTAAGAAGTGTTGTGCGGATTCCTTCGCGGCGAAGCATGCGCGCCAAAGCCGATAAATCGGAATGCATCAGAGGCTCGCCGCCGGAGAACACCACCCACCGCACTTTGAGTTCACGCAGGCTGGCCATGTGCGGCGCCAAATCCGCGGCCGTGATTTCACGGACCTGCCGAATCCTCCAGATGTCGCACATCACGCAGCGGCAATTGCATCGGCTGTGGGGCAGGATCACGAGGATGGGAAGCTCCCGAATGACGTGAGGCGTTGGAGCGTGTGCTCAGTGATCGCCCGCGCCTGCAAATTCTGGCGAGCTCATACCTCCAACCTCTCCAACACCAGCACCACGTGATCGGCCAGCGCACGAAAGCCGGGGCACCGGCCGAGGATGGGATCGATCATGGCAGCGAACTTAAATAGCCGCGCAAATCGCTCCGCCCAAGGCTCCAGGTACGATGGGAGGTACAGCGATGCCAGTGCCTTTCCAACTCACCAGGCGAAAGTGCGGCGCGAAAACCCGGCGATAGCGAGCCGACCGAGGGGTATCGAACCAAAACACTGTGGCCCGGCGCTAAATTCGCCACGACGCCGGTTCGCGGGCGAGCCGCCGGAAAGCTTTCTTGAACTTGCCGTGGAGGATATACCAAAGCATTTCCCAAAGGCAGAAGCGGCCAAACAAACACAGAATCACCTTGCCGCCCGGCCTTACGAGCCGCGCCAAGTCGCGGGCCACGCACCGCAAATCGGCCACGCAATTCAAGCCGGCAAAATTCGAAAGGACGCCATCGTAGAAACCCTCCTTGTTCGAGTTGGCCGATCTGCTCAATGGCCAAGGTTCTGAGGTCAAGGCGACCTCGACAGGGAGATGTATTCGAGCCGCCGCCGCGCCACTGGCAATCATTTCCGGCGAGGCATCGCAGGCCATCACCTGAATCCCGTGTGAGCAGAGGCGCCGCGCATCGACTCCGGTTCCGCAATTGATGTCCAAAACCCGTTGGCCGGGGCGAAACAGGCGGTCCATTTCCAACCAAACCGACGCACGCTGCGCCCTGCCAATCAAAGAATTCGTGAAGTGGGCGTCGTACTCCTCGGCGATTGCGTCGAACGGTTCGGTCCTGGGGGTTGGCAATAGACTGGTCATGGCCGTCAACCGTTTAATCCCCTATTCAGCTCCACCTGGGCGCTCGGTTGTAGCGCGGTCTATGACCGCCGGCTGTCATCACCACCCCGACGCTCGGCTGGCCACCCCTCCTTATCGAGGAGGGGAGTTCATTGGCCAAAACTCGCCTCCTGGTTCGGGAGTGGTGGTGCCACGGGCGGCGGGGTGGTTACTCCGCGCCTCTTCGCCCGCCCTTTCACACTCTTAGCGCAATGTCCCGGTCAGGCCTCCACTTCCTCAACTGTCGCCTTAATTCCCTCCCGCGCTTGCTCAATCCTTTGGTGCAATTCTGCCAGGAGCAAATCGTCGTTCGGGACCTGCGAATTCAATAACCGATCAAGTTCAACTTCCGCGCGGAGGAGACGATCGACGTTCTGATAATATTGGCGGGAATGCCTGCCGCGGATTTGAAAATCGCGGTCGGAGCTTTCCACCCAGAGCTTAGGACTTGCCACGCGGTCCTGTACTGCCTCGAAATAGGAAGTTCCGCGGATGGGATAAGCAACGGTCGTCAGGAAGATGTCGGGATTGGAGACCTTGACGTGCTGGATGGTTGCCTGAATATCATCCCATTCCTCGCCTTCGTATCCCCACATCAAAAACATGCCGGTCTCGATGCCTCGGGACTTGCACAGTCTCACGGCGTTTTGGACCTGCTCGACGGTCACTCCCCGACGCATGGCGTCGAGCACCCGCTGTGAGCCGCTTTCCGAACCGATCCAGATGCGGAAGCAATTCAGTTCCGCGAGCAGGTCCGCCACGCGCTCATTGATGCGGTCGGCCCTGGAGATACATTCAAAGGGGATGCGAGAGCCCGCGGCGCTTCATTTCCCCGGCAAATTGCGCCAGCCAGCCGTGATGAATGGTAAAGACGTCGTCGGCAAACCAAAGCATGTCCGGGTTGTAGCGCCCGAGAATCCATTCCAGTTCATCGACCACGGAAGGCGCTTTCCGCCGGCGGTGCGTCTTGCCGTACACCTCGTGGCTGCACCATTGGCATTCATAAGGGCATCCCCGGGCGGTGATCATGGAGACGGACCCGGCGCCGTGATGATGGCGCCAGGTTTCAAGATAGCGCTCGATGGAAATGGATTCGCGGCTGGGCCAAGGCTGTCCATCAATGTCGGGAATCTGCGCGCGGGGGGGAGTACGCCGAACCCGGCCCGCCTCCCCCGGGAAGGCGATGCCGTGGACCCGGCTGAGATCCTCCTTTGATCCCCTGCGCAGAATGGGCAACAACTCTTCCAAAGTCACCTCTCCCTCGCCGATGACCACCACGTCAGCGCCCGCCGCCAAGTATTCGTCCGCATAAGCTCCCGGCTCAGGTCCCCCAACAACAATTTTCCAGCCCGCCTCTTTGGCCGCGCGCAGGATGCGGATAACGCTTCCCCGCGTCATGAGGTTTGCGTAAACCCCCAGGACCGCAGGGCGCTCGCTGGCGAGAAGTTTTTGGAACTCCGGCCAGGAAGAGAAAGTGGTGTCGAACAACTCCACGTCAAATCCTCGCGCCCGCAAATGCGATGCGAGGTAAAGAATTCCCAGTGGCGCATAGGGCTTCATGATCTGAAGCTCCTTCGGATCATCACCGAGGAAGAACCCGTGAGTTAGAAGTAGATCCATAAGAATTAACCGGATCGCGGTCAGATGCTCAAGCCTGCTCCGTGGGCTTTCGAGGTCAACCGCACTCCACCGATGAGCAGGCCAGGATAGGAAGGAGCGTGGCGTCCGGGTTTCGGCACGTTTGTTCGAGTTGTTCGACCTGCAACCAGCGCTCCGCAATTTCCTGTCGGTCCGCGCGCAAGCCCTGCGGGAGAAGCATCGCGGAGGGCAAATTTCCACCCTCCCGGCGCGCTCCAGGATTCCACTTCGGCGTGCAAAGCGTCGTGGAGGGCGCGATAAAACTCGCTGGTGTAAGCTCCTTTGAACATCATCGACAGGTCTTCGCTATCAACCCAGTTCGTCTTCTCGCCCAATTGCTCGCGAACCCGCTCATAGAATTTGGTTCCGGGAAGAGGATAGGAAACGGAAATGCCCAGGTCGTCGGGCCGCGTCTGGCGAACCATTTGGATGGTCTTTTCGATGTCGCACCACGTTTCCCCCGGATAACCGAACTGAAGGAAAAAGCAGGCCCGGATGCCGTTCTTCCGCAAATTTTCGCGGGCCTGTGCGACCTGCTCAACCCGCATTCCCTTTTGCATCGCATCAAGAATCTTCTGAGAACCGGACTCTACCCCCATCCAAACCTCGACGCAGCCCGCCCGCGCCAGCGCCGCAGCGGTCTCCCTTTGCATCAGGTCCGCGCGCGACTGCATTTTGAAGGGCACGGTCGGCATCGTGCCGCTCGACATGGTCCGCCAGGTCTTGCACCCATCGGTCGTTGATCCCGAACAGGTCATCCGCAAACCAAAGATGGTCAACGCCAAATTCATCCCGCAGTTCACGCATTTCCAGCGCCACGGATTCCGGCGAACGCCCGTGGAAGGAGTCGCCATAGATCGGTTTGGCGCACCAATTGCATCGGTACGGACATCCCCGGCTGGCGACAAGGTTAAGCGAGAAAAAGCCATGCGCCTTTTTCCAGGCGCTGCGGTAGCGCTCCATGTCAATCAGATCTCGGGCCGGAAGGGGGAGCAGATCCAAATTGCGCAGGAGCGGCCGGGGGGGAGTTCGAACCGGAGGCCCGCCGCGGGCCCTCCGGTAAGCCAGGCCACGGATGTTCTCGATATTCCCCTCTGAGTGCCGCGAGAGCGATAGCATCAGCTCCAGCAGCGTCCCTTCCGCCTCTCCCAAGAGAATGTAATCAGCGCCCCTTTCCAGGTATTCCTGACAGTGGTCAGAAGCGTCGGATCCATTGACCACCACTTTCGAACCGCAGGCAATCGCTGCGTCGATCATTCCCCATGCGACCTGGCGCATTCGCGTCAAACACATTTTGGAAAGGAAATTGAAATTGTCCTCGTAGATCGCCACGACCTTGGGGCGATGCCGCGCCAGGGCTTCCGGGAATCCCCGCTCGGGGTTTTCCAGCATGCTGTCAAACAGCGCCACGGAAAACCCACTTTGCCGGAGGAGCGCTGCGGCATAGAGTGGGCCGAGCGGCGGGTAAGGCTGCATCTTTCGAACCTGCTTGCGGTCGTGGTTGAGGTGATAGGAGTGAGTTAACAGGACGTCAACCAAGTGCTTTCCTCCTGTCGTTCCCCGAAGGGGAACAACGTCATTAGCCGTAGGTGAAACCTACGGAAAGGAAGCCCGCGGAATCAGGTCCCGACCCTGAAGGGGTCGAACAATTCGACCCCATTTCAATTATGGGTCAGCAAACTTCCTGCATCCCCTGGCGCAGCGTTTGCCCCGTCAGGAGGGAACGCCGCGTGACGAGACGCTCGGTGGCGCGCGCCAACCAGAGTTCCCAGGGAAGGGAAAACTCGTTCCTCCGCAATCGCCATCGCAAAGGCGCGCCCAGCGCCCGGCGCACGCCGCCGCGAATCCAGGGGGCCCCAGCGGCGGCTTTTCGGATCTGATTGTGGAGTAGGAAAAACTCGAGCATCCGCTTGAGACGGTCGAGTTCCCTGCCTTGCAGCCAGGGCAAGTGGTTGCTCCCCAGGTCAACGTCGGCCCACTCTTCCAGGGATTGGGGCTCGCGCACGCCCATTTTTCGCAAGTCGGGCCAAATGGGGATCCCCGGGTAGGGGGTGAAAATGTTGGGAGAAAAACTGACGTTGGAATACTGGCAGGCAATGTCACTCATGATACGGAAAGTCTCGAGGCGGTCTGCTTCCGTTTCCCCGGGGTATCCCAGGATCAAATTGAAGGTCACCCGAATGCCCGCTTGTTCCGACTTCCGCGCCGTCTCATACATCTCATCGATGCGCTGATGCTTTTTGTTCATGAGAGCAAGGACTTCCTGCGAGGCCGATTCCGTGCCGAACCCCATGTGGGAAACCCCGGCTTCACCCAGCAAACCGACCTCCGCGTCGGTCATGCGGCATAACAGGTCGGTGGAAGCTTGAAATGTCCAACGAAACCGCAGCTTGGAGTCCATGAACCCTTGGGCAATTTCCACGGCGCGCTTGACGTTTACCGGGAAAGTTGGAGTCGAGTAAGGGCACTTCGCTGTAACCGATATCGCGCCACGAGTTCGGTGACCTCGGAGACCACGCGGCGGGCGCTGTAGGCATTGAAGCGCCGGTTGTAGAACACCTGGTCCGTGCAGTAATTGCAGGCGTAAGGACATCCGACGCTGGAGGCGTAGGGAAGTTGCCGAATCCCCGTCCGCTTCTCGTAGGCATCCAGGTTGGCCATGGCAAATGCGGGGGTGGGCAAGTGCTCCACGCTCTCCACCGGCCGTTCCGCATTGTGAACTGACTCGCCTCGAGGCTTAAAGGAAACTCCCCGAACGGATTCCAGAGACGACCCCAGGCGCAGCCGCTCGGCAACCTCCCGCAAGGTTAATTCCCCCTGCCCGCGAACGACCGCATCCACATAATCTTCGCGAAGCGTTTGCGCCGGTCTGCAAGCTCGGGTGCCATCCGCCATAGATAATCGGAAGTCCGGGGCGAATCTCGCGAACGAAGCGTGATACCTCCACGGCGGAACGGATCATCCGCCCCGTCAACAAAGAAATGCCCAGGCAAAGGGCGTCCGTGATTTCACTGGCCAGTGTACTTTTGTATTCAGGATCGATGGACGCATCCACGATCGAGACTTGGAATCCCGCTTCGAGCAGTGGCGAAGCCAGACTCAGCAGGCTGAGGGGCGGCCCCAGCGGGGGGCCATCGTAAGGCGGATGAAAGAGCACCACTTTGTTTTTCATAGGCCGTTCGCCCCCATGGCTCGTTTCACCGGAATTGCGCGGGAGAGGTGCATCGGCTTTTTCCTGCCCCAGGGGACTTGCAAATTCAGCACGAAGCCACTGCCCGATAGAGCTTTGAGGATAGCTGCGCAACCCCACGTCGCGTGTCACGGTTCAATCCACGATGTGCAAAAAAATTGTCACCGCCCGAACTGCTCCCAAGGGAGCGAGGTAGGGGTAGGGCTTGCCCAACACTGTCGTTTGGCGAAAATAGACGAAGGAGGAGACGGCAAGCCGCCCCCTACATCGCTGCTCAATAGATCTGCCGCATCAAGTCAAATCCAATGAAGAGGCCGCTGGGCGTGTCCGCCGAAGGCTGCCCCAGGAATGTCGCACGGGTTCCGGCACGCTGGGAGACGACGGTCCCCGGGCTGTTGGAAAATCCCAGCGTAAAGGCATGGCGCAAAACCCTCTTCTGGATGCCAAAGGCGTATGCCGGCCGATGAATCCCGAGTTCCGGGCCATTGACCAGAGTGGGAAAGACCTCGGCAACCAGGGCCACGGTGGGGCGAATATCGAACGCGCCGCCGGCCCCCAATACGAAAGTGTTGAAGCCGGGGAGATTGGGGGGAATAGACGCCAGACTTCCGGGCTTTGCAATCAACTCGCGATCCTGAAGAGAGAGGGTCGGCACCAGGTAAAGCTGGGCGCGCCGCGTGACGGTGCGGGATAAGATCATTTCCAGATTGGTGGTGAAGTTCTTGGAGAAATCGTTCTGCCCGTCCACAGAAGCCCGCACCGTCGGCATTCAGAGGATTTCCTGTCATGCTCGTCCAAGAAGTGATAGGCAACCCCCAATTCGATCGGGCGGTCAATAAGGCTGGGCGAGCGGTAAGCGCTGACCGAAAGCTTGTCGGTAACTCCGAATCGCAGGCCAAAGGAGGAGATGGAAAAGTCGTCGAGCCCGAACAGCGTGTTGGGGACGAGGACACCGGTTGCCGAACCCCGTTCCACTGAAAGCGGGGGTATAGACGAAGCGATGAGTGAAATTGAGGTAGAAACCGTGGCGGTCCAAGCCGGCGGCCCGTGGGCAGGCTGAAAAGATAATCGTCGGCAGGCACGTACGCTTTCACCGATTGCTCTGTTGCGGCGCCCGGAGTCCCTGCGTTCGGGCTTGTTTACCCTGCCCGAGCGACTTTACAAAAGCCGCGACCGCAGTGATCTCCGCTTCCGATAGTTTTCCACCCCATGCGGGCATCGCGGTTCCAGGCTTTCCTTCCCGGATGGTCTTGATCACAAATGCCTCCGTAAGAGCCGCCTGAACCGCCGGGTTCGTGAAGTCCGGGGTTTTCATCGCTGCACTCCCTTTCCGTCAGCCCCGTGGCAAGCTGCGCAATTGTCGGCGAAGATTTTAGCTCCCGGCTGAACGTCCGGTGGCGAGGAGTGCGATGATTCCGGGTGCGCCACTGTTACTGCCGGCGGTGCGGACGGCGAATCTTTCTCCCGTATGGTCCGGTCAGCTAAATTGACCAAATAGGTTTTTCCGTCCCGGTCAATCAGCACCGTCGAGGACGATCCTGGAATGAAACGGATCCCCAAGGATTCCACCAAGGGAATGGGTTCACTTGCCGGGCCGCTCGTTGGGGCAGAAGGGGCGGAGGGATTCGCAGCCGCCCACATCTGGTGAGGCAGGAGCGCCGTGAACAGGAGACAGATGGCCGGCATGACGGTAGCAATGGTTATTGGAGCCCTTCCGACATAGCCGGCGGCCTTAAGGCAAAGCGTACGGAAGTCCCCGATGGCAGGTGCTTTACGCATACCCGTTTCCTCCTTTGCGCAATTGAATACAGGTACCATGACTGAAGGCCGGGGAGGTCAAGGAGGTGTAGGGAGTTTGCAAAAGTTGTGTTTGCCTTGCGGGAAGATCCCGAGATAAACCCACCGTAATTAATGGGGTTCGCAGTGATTCAAGAAACCTTCCCGCCTCCCAAGGCGCGGGTGGCGGGAAGGCTTTGTCGCCTAGTTCAGCAAGTTCAGGGTATTGCTTCCATCATCGACGAAGACGACTCCCAGGCCGGGGTCGTACACGAGGCCAAACAACGTTCCGTTTCCGGGAGGCGTGCCGATGTTGTCAATTAATTTGGTGGCAATCTGGTCGCCCAATTCATCTATTTCGATGATATACCCATTGTTGCCATTAACCGTCAAGATGTGACCGTCTGGGGCGACAACGAGCCCCAGCGGATCATTCAGCGCGCCGCCCGCGGAGAGCGTATAGCCGGTGCCCCCGGAGGTCGGGCGCGTGAGCGCGTCGGGAATCACAGCGATCCGATTGTTCATGCTGTCCGCAATATAAAGTACCTGCTCCCGATCCCGGCCCCAGCTTTCATCGCCGAGGCCTTCATCGCGCCCAGGGCTAAGCCCGACGCCGGTGGGTCCAACAACCAACGCGGCCGGATTGGTGCTCTCCGCGAAACCCGAGCCGACCACGGTCATCGATTCAATCCAGGGCATCGTGGTGGACGTGGCGCCCAGGTTCATCCGCACCACCGTTCCTTTATTCACCGTATTTCCTCCCGCCGCCACCGTTCCGTTCAGCACGTTGGTAAAAAAAATCACGGGGTTGCTCTCGTCATCGGCCAAAGCCATATCCCAGGGTCCGTTGATGAGCGAACCATAAAATGTTTCCACTGGAGTGCCCGTGCTGTTGAGCACAATCAGGCAGCCGGCCCCGATCGTATCGGGCAATCCATCGGTGGTGGGAAGGCTGCCCACGATGACCCAGCCCGAACGCAAAACCACCAAAGCCGTGGTCAACCCGACCCCGCCCGGGCACGGTCCCGGCAAGGCGCCTGCGTCGATCTGCGCAAACAGGCTCATGTTGCCGTCCGGCGCGATATCGACAATGGTTGTGCCGGTGCCCTGCAAATTTGAAGAGGCGTTGAAGTTGCTAACCAGAAAGTGGCCGGCTTGCAGATTGCCCGTGGTGCGAGGCTCCTGCGCCAAGCCGTAGGGATTCACATCGCCGTTGGCAGGTACGGTTGTGGACAACTGTGTTACCGTGGTTAGTGAGTTCAGGATAGAGGGTCCGGCCGCGAACCCATGGACGCCCGCCAGGCAGAGAACAGCAACTATGGCTGCCCCGGTCCACGAATATACTCGGTTTTTCATCGATTCCTCCTTTTATAAGTTAAGGTCATTTCCGCCATGCTTGGCTCTCGCCGCTTGAGGGCAGAGTTTCGAGACCTTCGCGTGGTAATTCTTCTGCACCTACCTGTTATTTTCCCCTGCCTATCGGGAAACAGATACCATGCCTGAGCGCTTGAGAAGTCACGCCGGTGTAGTGAGTTTGTAAAGGTTGTGTTAGTCTCTTGGGAGGTAGAGGGCGGTCAGGGAGAAAATACGACGGGGCAGTAGCTGGAGGGCGGCAACGCGCACGGCCCGCGCGACATCTCAATACCCGTCTGCTTCGTGAAACCCTATGGAAAAGATCCTCATCATTGAAGACGACCGGAAGTTACACAAACCCTTGCAACATGCATTTGAAAGAGAAGGGTATTCGCCGGATTTCGCTGCGGACGGCGCTGCGGGGCTGGAAGCGTTTCGCGCGGCTCCCCCCGTTCTGGTGGTTCTTGACCTGCAACTTCCCAAGGTCCATGGCCGGGAAGTTTGCCGTGCTATGAAGAAGGAAGCGCCGAATCTCCCGATTATTGTTTTGAGCGCCTCAACCGACGAGGTTGACAAAGTCCTGCTGCTGGAGCTGGGCGCTGACGATTACGTCACCAAACCTTTCAGTCCCAAGGAACTCATTGCCCGCGTGCATGCGGTACTGCGCCGGGTCCATGGCCCCAAGCTCGCGGACAATTATGCTTACGACGACGTCGCGGTTGACTTCGCCAAGATGGAATTGACCCGCAAAGGCGAACCGATAGTCCTTACTCCCCAGGAATTCAAGGTCCTGAAGTACTTCGTTGGAAATCCCGAACGCGTCATCTCCCGCGACGAGTTGCTGAACGAAGTTTGGGGATACAACTGTTATCCTTCCACTCGCACCGTGGATAATCACATTATGAAGCTGCGGCAGAAGCTCGAAGATGACCCCTTAAACCCGACCCATTTCAAGACTGTCCATGGGGCCGGCTACAAGTTTGTGCCCTAAGCAGGCCGAGCCGGACCACGGGTGCGTATGGCCGGCCCAAGGCGGCGCGGGGCTGAGAAGACAATAGGGCCATGGCCAAGATTCGGCTGCGTACCAAGTTTCTGCTCTCCCTCATCTTCACCACCACCGTGCTGACAGGCACGGTCCTGTTCATCGTCCAGAACTACTTGCGGAATCATGCGCGGAGCGAGATCCATGAAGCGCTCCACAATTCCGTGGTGACCTTCCAGCAGTTTGAATCGCAACGTCAGCGCGGACTGGCGCAATCCGCGGTGCTGCTGGCGGATTTGCCGAATCTCCGGGCGCTGATGACCACCCAGCATGCGCCCACCATTCAGGACGCTTCGGCCGATCTCTGGCAACTCAGCGGAGAGCGACCTTTTTCTCCTCGCCGACCGCACGGGCAAGGTCATGGCCTTGCATACCTCGGCGGCAGGCTACACCCAAGATGCCGCTCAGGCCTCGCTCATGCGAACCTTGCAAAAGGAGCAGAACCGCGACTGGTGGTTCGGCGGAGGCCACCTTTATGCCGTGTTCCTTCAGCCCATTTACTTCGGGGAGTCCCGCGACAATGTCGTGCTGGGTGTCCTGGCGGTGGGGTTCGAGGTCGATAAGCAGGTCGGCGGATGCCGTCGCGCGGGTCGCTTCCTGCCAGGTGGCTTTTCGTTATGGCAAGGACATTGTGGTCAGCACGCTCCTGCCCAACCAGCAGCAGGAGTTGGCTGCTCACACGAACCTGATACCCGCCCGGGAATCATTGAACTCCGAAGAGATTAAGTTGGGTGGCGAAGTTTTTCTTGCGACCTCCCTGGAATTGGCGCCCACGGTAAGCCTGCCCGTGACCCTGACCGTTTTGAAATCCTATGACGCCGAGACGCGATTCCTGCAAGAACTGAACCGCTTGCTGCTGGGAGTGGGGTTGGTCGCGGTGCTCGCGGGGAGCATGGCTGATTTTTCTCATCTCCGACACTTTCACGCGACCTCTCGCCAATCTCGTTTCCGGCGTACACGCTCTGGAGAAAGGAAACTTCGCATTTCCACTGCAGGTCCGCAGCCGCGACGAAGTGGCCGAACTCACCGACAGCATTCGACAAAATGAGAAAGAGCCTGCAAAGAAGCCAGCAGGACCTTCTGCGCGCCGAGCGTTTGGCCACCATCGGCCGCATGGCCAGCACCATCTCCCATGATCTGCGGCATCCCTTGACAACGATTCTCGCTTACGCGGAGTTTCAGGCGGAGGGCAACCTCGATGACAGCCAGCGGAAAGCCATGTACGACGAGATCCGGGCAGCCGTAGACCGGATGGCGGAATTGATCTCTTCCATCCTGGAGTTCTCCAAAGGACAGGAGGCCCTCCAGCTCACCCACGGCGAAGTGGCGGAAGCCCTGGAACGCACGCTGAACTCCATCCGAGTTCGCCCCGAGTTTAAAGGAATCCCCATCACCGTGTCGCACGAAGGGGCGACCGACGGATGGTTTGACTTTAAGAAGCTCGACCGTGCTTTCTACAACCTCCTGCAAAATGCCTGCGAGGCTGTCCCCGCGGAGTCCGGGAAAGTCCAGATCATGGCCCGCCGGGTGGATGACCATGTGGAAGTTTCGTTGACGGACAACGGTACAGGCATTCCCGAGTCCATTCGGGATGACGTTTTTGAACCCTTTGTGACGCATGGCAAGCAGGAGGGCACGGGGCTGGGACTGGCGGTCGTGCACAAGATCGTCCGCGATCACGGCGGGGACGTAACGGTCGAAGCCACCGGCAAATCCGGCACCACGTTTAAACTGACCCTTCCCCTCAAGCACCCTGCCCCGCCCTATAATTCATGAGGCGGGAGCGCCTGCTTCCTCCCCTCATGACACGTCTTTGATCCATCGGAAAAATTTACAAACGCACCACATACCACTGACACACCGCTTCTGGCCACCATGCTAATTTCAGGTGAGGGAAGGGATCCGCGCGGCTCGGGCCGGGAATCGGCGCGGCGAAAAATCGCCTCGGGGGCAACCCCGGGCGTGACCGTGAAGGCTTCGCTAGCGAGATAGGGACACTGAATGTTCCGGATTCGAACTTATCTGACTAACTTCGGGCTGGCGAGTTTTGACCTGACGGTCATCGCGGTGTGCCATGTGGCTGTCTGGCATATGGATCAGTACGGGACCACCGGCCATGCCTTCCGGGGGAACCTGGTTATTCCTGATCGCTTGCTGGCGATGGGATTTGTCCTCACTCTTTGGATTGTCCTTTCCGCTTATTTCCGCCTGTATCACTCGCGAAGATTGGATTCACCCTTTGCCGACGCGATCACGCTCCTCAAAATAGGGCTGGCAAGCTGGATCGTCCTCGAAGGGTCGGCACATTTACTCCCACAGCTTGCTCCCACGCCTCTTTTTTTTCTTCGCTTCGAGGCGATTGGTACCTTTACGCTGGTGGCGGGGAGAGTGGCGATGCGTCTGCTCGTCCGGGAGTTGCGCCGCCGAGGAAGGAACGTAAAAAACCTGGTGCTTGTTGCCACGCCCAAACTTGGGAATCGGGTGGCGGAGAAAATCGAAAAGCGCGCTTACCTCGGATACCGGATCGTCCGCCAAATCTCCTGCGGCAAAGAGGATTTTGACGAAGCGCCCAGACTCGTCGAAGCGCTTCAAAACACGCTGGATTCGAAGTCGGTGGAAGACGTGATTATCGCCCTGCCCGCGGAAGCCCATATTCTGACCGCACAACTGGCGCGGGAGTGCGAAAACCGGGGAGTCAACGTCCGCATTGTTCCGGACCTCTTCCCGCTGATTCACTCGGACACCCAGGTTTATGACCTGGACGGCATCCCGCTGGTTAACGTGCGGCTCTATCCAACTGAATACCTCCGCTATGCCGTCATCAAGCGAGTCTTCGACGTTTCTGTGTCACTGGCGGTCCTGGCCTTTTTCTCCCCGCTCTATCTGCTGATCGCCCTATTCGTCAAACTGTCATCCCCGGGTCCGGTTTTTTTCGCGCAGGAACGAGTGGGGTTAAATGGGAAAAAGTTCAAGATACTTAAATTTCGGACGATGCGTGCTGATCTCGATCCCGACTCGCACTGGACCGTTCCGAACGATCCTCACGTCACCACGCTCGGCCGTTGGCTCCGGAGCAGCAACCTCGATGAAATTCCTCAGTTTTTGAATGTGCTCAAAGGTGATATGAGCATTGTGGGCCCTCGACCCGAACGACCCATCTTTCTCGAGCGCTTCCGGCGCCAAGTGCCGGAGTACATGGCGCGCCACTACGTTAAAAGCGGGATTACCGGATGGGCTCAGGTAAATGGGTGGAGAGGCGACACGTCGATCTCCCAACGCATTTCGTGCGACCTCTACTACATTCGCAATTGGGCCCTGGGACTTGATCTCAAAATAATGGTCCTTACGGTTTTGCGGACGTTTTTCCATCGCAATGCCTACTGACGGCGAAGGGTGAAATCTCAGCGAGGACACCATGAAGCCTACTTGCACACGCATTCGGGGGGGCGCGTACCTGACGGTGTTCGCCCTCTCTTTGTCCGCATGTACAGCGCACAAAAAGCCTTCAACGGTGGAAACGGCCTTGGCGACTATGGCCAAAGACATCGTCATCCCCATAGAGACCGACAATCTCAAGAACCCTCTCCCCAGCAACCCGCAGGTGGTAAGTCAGGGCCAGCAGGTCTATTGGCAGTCCTGCGCCATTTGCCACGGAACGGATGGCCACGGCGCGACCATCCTGGGGCAGGGTATGTATCCGCCGGTTATGGATTTGACGTCCCCGCACGTTCAGCACTGGAACGATTCCCAGATGTTCTGGATCATCCAGAACGGCGTGCGCCTTACGGGAATGCCATCCTGGAAGGGCGCAATCTCTACGGACGATACTTGGAAGCTAGTGGAATTTATCCATGCCTTGCCGGAACTGAACTCTGCCGACACCGGAGATACCAAGGTGAATGCCGCGCCCGCAAAATCGCCCGCACAAATGATCGCTTATGGGAAGACCCTCTATCGCCAGGAAGGGTGTTTTATTTGCCATCGGCTGGATGGGGATGGAACCAAAGTGGGACCGGACTTGACGGTCGAGGGAGCCCGCGGCCGCTCCACGGCGTGGCTAATCGGCCACTTTAAAAACCCCGCGGCGTACGTTCCGGGGTCGATCATGCCTTCCTTCAAGAATCTTACGGACGAACAGCTCAGCGCCCTGACCGCCTTCCTGGAGAGCCAAAAGGGAGGGGGGAAATAACCGGTATCACCTCGAGGAAGCCGCCCTTTGATGGGCTAAAAAACATAATGCCACCGGCGGCCCATTTTTCTTCTGAACGCGCTTGGTGGTTTTGGAAGAACGGCATGCCTGGTTCACGAGAAATCGGATCTGAGTTTCCTGCCGGCACTGCGCCAGGGACTTGGCGGGAGGTCCACGCCGGTGGCAATGCCGGCACAGAAACGTCAAGTGTGGCCGTTTCTGCCATAAGAGCACCGCGATTAATCGGGGCTGAATATTTGCTCCTCACTTTTCTATTGTGCCTCTTCCTTTTTCGGGGTTTCCTTCCCGCTTGGCGAAGTTTGAACACCGACTTTCGCAGTTACTATATCGCCGCGCGGCTTTACCGGGAAAACTTCTCCCTAAGCCGCGTGTATGACTTTGAATGGTTTCAGCGGCAAAAGGACCATCAGGGGATTCAGCAGTGTATGGTGGGGTTCGTTCCAGACACGCTGCTGTCGGCGATGCCCATCCTTCCGTTTGCCGCTCTTTCCCCGCTTGCGGCCAAGCGTTGCTGGCTGATCATTAATGTCGGCTGGTTGGCACTTAGCATCCTGATGTTGATGCAAATCACCCAGGTGGGAGGGCGGCGGATTCTCATTCTGACTCTCCTCGCCGTCGATCCCCTGGCGAGGAGCTTTCTTAACGGCCAGATGCATCTTCTCGTATTCTTCCTGCTGACCCTCGCCCTCTGGCTCTCCCGCCGTAACTGGCCCACGACGGCGGGGGTATCAGTGGCCATGGCGGCTGCTCTGAAACTCTACCCTGCCCTATTTTTGTTTTTCTTTCTGCGCAAAAAGCAATGGAAGGCCCTCGCCGGGGCAACCGGTGGACTTGCCATTCTGGCAGCCCTCTCGGTCTACCTTTTTGGATGGAATGTCCACCGCATTTACCTGGTCGAGATTCTGCCCCGGATGGGGCTCGGTGAACACATCGACCCCTATGCTTCAGGTTGGAATTCCCTGACGGCGCTTCTCCATCGGTTGTTCATTGCTGAACCAGAATTGAATCCTCATCCCCTGGTCAACGTCCCCAGCCTCTACGCGCTGGTGCACTCGCTGTGCCAGGCGGCGATATTCATCCCCGCGCTATGGCTGCTCAGTCCGGGAACCGTCAAGCACGCGCAGGAGAATCTGGAGTGGGCGGCATTCGCCGCAATGCTGATCGCATTTTCCCCAGTTACGGGGTCATACCATCTTTGCCTCCTCATCCTGGCAGCGGGTCTCGCGGTCGATGCCCTCCTCGCCGAGAATCGCCCTCGCGAAGCCTTAATCCTTGCGGCGCTTTATGCAACGACTTGTCTTCCTTGGCCGAACGGGGAATCGCGCCCCGCCGACGGTTGGCAGATCCTCCTGGCTTCGCCTCGAGTCTACCCAATGCTGGCCTTGCTCTTCTTTCTGTACGGGATACTCCATTCCTGGCCGGCCGTCCGGGAAAGGCTCAATGCTCACCGCGGAGAGACGTGGGTATTCAGCGGGCTTTTCCTGCTCCTCGCGACCGTGGGAGCGCTCCAGGCCCTTCATCATGATCAGGGCGAATTCCGCAACTACTCACGCCGTCTTCTCAACCTGCACGGGTCGCTGCTGGAGGGCGAGCCCGCCCTGAGCGCGCAGGGACTGTACTTCACCATAATGCCGGGGAGCAGTGGGAGCTTTGAGACTTGGTCTGGGTCATGGGAACGACTCGAGACCTTGCCGCCGGCAGAAGATGAGTTCCACCCCGCAACGGCTCCGGGCCTCTCCGACCTCTGGGTTGAAATGTCCGGTCGGGTGTCAAACATCGTGCGGGTTTCTCCCCGTTTTCCAGCCCGCGGCCCCTTGTCCGAGGTCGAAGTGAAGAATGGCGAACAACCCAGTGTGTCACCCGATGGCGCGTGGCTGGCTTTCATTCGTGAAAACCATGGGCGAGGCGGACTTTGGATCAAACAGCTCGCGAAGAGCGGCGGCACGCCCGGAGGCGAGGAACAAGAGGTTGTCAAGGACTCCTACGACGTGTGGGAGGGGGCATTCGAGCCTGGTGACCGGCACATCATCTTCGCCGCTGCCATGACGGGCCAACCAGAACTTTATTCGCTCGACCTTCGCTCCTCCGAAATCAGCAAAATGCCGATTGCCGGGCCGGCGAGATACCCGGCGTTTTCACCCGACGGTCAGTGGCTGGCGTATTCGCGCTGCGAACGAGGAAGCTGGCACTTATTTGTAATGCGTCAGGGGTCCACCGCAAGTCGCCGAATCACAGACGGCGAATGCAACTCAGTTTCTCCGGTTTGGGAGCCGGACTCGAAAAGTGTGATTTATGCCACGGATGGCCGTCGAGGCCTGGGGATGACCGCGCTCGCGCGCATGACCGTGCCCCCCGACCGGTAGAAAATCTCCTGCCTTGCGCTTGCCGCCGCGCAGTGACATGGCGCCACGGCAGTTAGGCCCATATGACGCAGGTAAAGATGCTGACGGAAGCTCTGGCCCGCGCGCGGCTTCTGGATAAGAATTGAGCCGTATCTCGAAGAGCAGTATTTTACTGGCTGTGCTGAACCCAGAGTTCAGGAGGAGGTCCTACGTCACTTGCGTCGCGGCGGCTGCTTCTACGACGTCGGCGCCCACATTGGCTATTACTCTCTTCTGGCCACGCGCCTGGTGGGGAAAAAAGGACGGGTCGTGGCCTTCGAGCCAGACCCCTCCAATGTGGCGGTGCTTCACGAAAACCTATCACGCAACGCTCTCTCTGAGGTTGAAGTGATTTCCTGCGCGGTGTGGGACCAGCCTGGGAAAGTGGCGTTTCAAAGGAGCGGAACCGAGCACCCCGGTGAGTCGTCGAGGAGAGGAACGGTGGTGCCCTTGAGCAAGGAGCTGAGTTCCAGCCGGATCGAGGTCGAAGCGGTCACCCTTGACGTGTTCGCCCAGCATCACCCTCCTCCCACATTGATCAAGATCGACGTGGAAGGGGCCGAGATCGAAGTCCTAAAGGGAGCGCGGAAGCTGATCTCGCTGCAAAGGCCGGTCTGGTTGTTCGAGGTTCACCATCCACAAGCCACAACCTTCCTGGAGGAGAACCTCCGGCAGAATCGCTACAAACTGGAATGGCTGCCGAAACACGCGGATTTTCCATACCCATGCCATCTGCTTGCCCGACCGGAGGAAAAATGTCAACCATGACACAACCGCCTCCCCCGACCCTGCGTTCCGCCGCATGGCTCGACCGTACCGATGGTTGGTTGGCGCTGGGTCTGCTTTTGCTGGCAGGCCTTTACACAATCTCGTTCGCTCGCTCGTCTCTGCATCCTTACGAAGACGCGGCCATGCTCATGCGCTACTCGGAGCACTTGGCGCAAGGGCACGGAATAGTATGGAACGTGGGCGAAAAACCGGTCGATGGGGCGACTGACTTCCTGGTGATGGTTCTCGTGGCAGGTCTCGTCAAGGCGGGCTTGGGCGTGGAAAGCGCCACTCGCTTGCTGGGCTTCCTCTCCCACCTCGTTACCGTCCTTGTCATTTACTGGAGTCTCCGCCGGCTTCAGGGGGCGGGGCGAGGCCTGTCGCTCATTTCCGCGGTGTATTTGGCGCTTGGACCGGCGGCGCTGTATATCGCGGCGGGCTTTGAGACCCCGTTCTTCGCCTTGTTCGTCTGCGTCACCTGGTGCTTCGCCATCAAAATCCAGCAAGGCGACGACTCGCTTCGATGGCCCGTGTTGTTTGCATGGTCGGCGTTGCTCATGGGACTCGCGAGGCCGGAAGGCGTTTTTCTCGCTGTCCTGATGGTTATGGCCTTGCTTTATGCCCGGGGCCTCCAGGGAAGCCGCCGGGTTTTTCTCCATTTTGCCGTCGCCTACGGATCGATCGGCGCGATGTATTTCCTTTGGCGATGGCATTATTTCGGCTACCCGCTGCCCAACCCTTTTTACCGGAAAGGCGCAGGGCACTTCTACGGGATGAGCCTGTATCATTCCATTCGCAACGCGGGCCTGCTCACGTTCCCATTTCCCCTGGCTTTCTTGCTTGGCTTTAGATCGAAGCGGACTGTCAGGAAGACAATCTTTTCGCTGATCCCCATTGGCGGGTTTGTGGCCTTGTGGGTCTTGTTGCTCGATGCGCAAAATTTTCAAAAGCGATTCCAGTATCCGCTTCTGGTGCTCGTCTTGCTCTCCTGGACGGAGCCCCTGCGAGGCCTGCGGGACGACTTACAGTTGCCAAGATTCGAAGATCTGGACGGACGAGGTCGAAAGGCGCTCCTGGGGTTCGGATTGGCCCTCCTGCTGATCGTTCTGGCGTTCGAACATCGTCAGTTTGGCTCGGTGGGCTACGACGGAGACGGCCGCTACGACGTAGCGGTGATGCTCAGTCACTACCGCGAAAAGAACTATAGCCTTGCCACTACCGACCCGGGGATCTTGCCGTTTTACTCCGGATGGAGGTCCATCGACACCTGGGGTTTGAATGATCCGTGGATCACTCACCACGGAAGCATCACCGAGTCCTACCTGGACCGCTACGCACCGCAGGTGATCATGTTCGACGACCGCTTTACTCACTGGGTGCCGGATCGCGAGTGGGTGCCAGGTATGGTGGAATTGTTGACCCTACGAGAGTATGTGCGGAAGAATAACTATTGCCTCGCCGCGGCCTTTGGCGATTCGCCTTATCGCGTCCACCTCTATTACGTCAGGACCGATTTTCCTGACGCCGCCGACATCATCAGCAGAATTCGAGGTCAAAATTACATTTGGGTGTACACGGGTATGAGGAGTATCAATTTTGCAGCAGGCTTGTATTCCTGCGGACCAAAAGACCCGTAGAACTGCGACCGAGCCGGCAAGCAAGATTCAGCCCACTGCTCGAATAAAATGACCCACTAAAACCGCCGGTACCATACGGTACTTCTCGAATAGATCGCCTTTGCCAGGCTCGTGTGAATACTTGCCGCTCAAGCTCACTAAATCTGCACTCGACCAAATGAGCACAATCAAATCCGGCAGAAACCCAGGGGGCCAGGAACTCCCGTACTGATCGCGGCCAGGTGGCGATCTCTACGGCCCCACGGCCGTCACGAAAACCTGTCTGCCACCCTTCCCCATACGCCAGGGGATGGAGGTCGCTCACATAGACGTCGGCGACTGCCGTCGCCACGCGCCCGACCTCGCGGGCCACGTTTTGCACGTCAAGAATGTGTCCCACCGCAAACGAACAAACCACCAGGTCGAAGGCGGCATGGGCAAATGGAATCGCATCGCAATCCGCCTGCACAACCCGTCCTCTGACCTCGGATTTTTCCTTTGCCACTGCGAGCATGGCCGGGGAAAAATCCACACCCACTCCTGACCTTGCCCCCCTGGTCATGAGCCATGCCAACCACCGGCCAGTGCCACAAGCTAAATCGAGTACGCGCTTTCCCTCAAGGGGAGGAATCATGAGACGGAGTTGACGTTCTTCCAGGGCAAGAAGTGGGTTTGGATCACGGTCATAGGTTGGAGCCCACCGTTCATAGCCTTGCTGGACAGTGACGCGACTTCTCTCCATGGGTGGGTTCGACCTTTTGCGAGAGCCTTGGTCGGGCAACGGCGGCGTGATTTCGCCCGGAGCGCTATTCAGAGGCTTTCGGCCTTGGGCTTCCGCAGGTCGATCACCCGCTGCGCCCATTTCAATTCCAGTGGCGCCGCGTAGATTCCCAAGCGGTACCGCCAGGTGCTCAGGGTTTTCAGCAGCCACCTTCCCCACCCTGGAAGGCGGATGTCCTGCACGGTCGGCCAACGCGAGGAAACCACCAATTCAAAATTGTCTACCAGCCTTTTGGTGCGGGGCCGCAGCCACGGGGTGGAGGGATCCTTCTGAGTAGCGAAGCGCTGCCACCGTTCCGTGGCCCACTCGTCAGGTGTGGTCGGGAAATGCATCTGTTCCTCCACATTCCCGTACATCCGTTCGCGCTGCGGAACCGGCGTGTAGTGCTCGACCACAATCTCCGCATCGGGATTCAACGATTTCAACTTGCGAACGAATTTGAAACAATCACGCGTGTCCCCTTCCGGGTCGCGAGGATTGCCAAAGATGACCGAGAATTCCGGGATAATGTTGAAACGGCGAATGCGGGAAGCGAGAGCCAGGGTATCTTCCACGCGCAGGTCCTTGTGCATCTCCTTCAAAGTTTCGTTGGAGCCCGATTCGACCCCGAAGAAAATCATGGCGCACCCGGAGCGGCGGATGGCTTCCCAGGTCGCGTCGGAATAACGCATCATGATGTCGGCGCGCGCCTCGCACCACCAGCGCATGCTCAGAGGCGCCATCCGGTCGACGAGTTCGCGGGCATGGTCTTCCCGCAGGAAAAAGTTATTGTCATAAAACTGTACGGCGTCCACGCCATAGGTCGTGGCCAGATGCCGTAATATCGCTTCCGTGCGCGCGGGTGATTCCATCTTTTCGCGACTTCCGGAAAAAGTAACAACCCCACAGAAATTGCACCGATAGGGACACCCGATACTGGCCTGATGGACTGCCGTCCGCCGCCCGAGGAAAGTGGGCAGAAGATACCGCTCAGCCGGAATGCGGTGATAGGGATACCAGGAGAAATCATCAGGGGAGCGGAGACGGCGGTCGGGGTTATGGCAGTGGGTCCCATCCGAATCCCGGTAGGAGAGTCCGCGGATTCCCTTCAGGCCGCTGCGTTCCCGAAGCGCCCCGAGGAGTTCGAGAAGAGTATCCTCCCCCTGTCCACGCACGGCAAAATCGACGTAAGGAGCATTGAGGGCCGCCTGCGTATAGTTGGAGGGGAAATAACCACCCCAAACAATCGGAATTTCGGGAAAGCGCTTCCGGACTTCCCCACAGCTCTCCACCGCGCTCACTGTTTGAGGGCCAGGCATAACGGTTACGAGCCAGAAGTTCGACGCGCTTTTCCCGCATCAGGTCCAAAAGCGAGGCGGTCGCATTCGGGTCAACATTGCCATCCACGATGGCATATTCCTCGCGCCCCTCCAGAACCGCCGCCATCGACAGAATCGAAAGCGGGAAACGCCGGCTGCGATACTTTGTCGCTTTCGGGTTGTAGAGGATAATCATGCGCGAGCATCTTTCGAGAGTAGCGCTGAGCTTTACGCCGGCGCTTTCATCAGCCGGGGAGGGACGGGCGGGGAGGTCGCAATTGCCACTTGATGTGCTGAAACCCATCAAGTGAACAGTATTGGCGTCAGGTGCGGCCTTGACCCCCGCCCGTTAAGTGCAGCTTGGCGCTGTCTCCGGTCCCATCATCTTGGCGTCAACTTTTGGCTTGGGAAGCTTCACCAGATTCTTCATGGTCCGATTGAGCCACACCTCAACCGGAAACTTGTAAACATCGTGATCCAACCGCCAGCGGGCGGGATAAGCCGTGAGGTGGCGAATGCCCCTCGCGATCCAGCCCGGGCCGGTTGCGGCAATCGGAGCGCGGTCAAAGGCAATGCGAAGATAATCCCGCATCGTCTGGACACGCTGGTGATCCTTGCCCTTAAGCCACGGCAGAGTGGTATAGCGCGGGAAATAGTCCACCCAGCCCTCCAGCGAGTTGGGAACTTCTATTCCGATTTCCTTGGCGCGATGAAATATCGGGGAGCCCGGGTAGGGAGTGAAGATGTTGGTCCAGAACTCCGCCCCCGGAAAGCGCCGGCACACATCCATCATAAAGTCGATCGTTTCCCGACGTTCTTTCCTACCTTCCCCCGGATAACCGAAAATGATATTGAACGAAGGGATAATGCCGGCCTTGATACAGCGCTCCGTGGAGTGGTAAATGTCGCCAAGGTCCTGAAACCCTTTGTTCATGAGCTTCATGACTTTCGGCGAAGCGGTTTCGATGCCCTGGCAGACCTGATGCATCCCGGAGCGGCGCAGAAGGACAAGCTGATCGATGGTGAGGCGGGCGGTCAGGTTGGTGGTAGCCTGAATGCTCCACTTGAAATTGCCGCCGGCGCGGACCAATCCCTCCGCAATCTTCAGCGCGCGATCGAGGTCAACCAGGAAGTTGTCATCCGCCATCCAGAGCAGCTCGAGCCGGTAACGCCGTGTGAGGTCGAGCGTCTCCTCGACCACCTGTTCGGGAGGAAGAGAGTTCCATTTGCGGCCGTACACTCCGGCGTTCGTGCAATACGAACAATCGAACGGACAGGCGAGGCTGGAAACATACATGGCCCAACGTCGGCCGCAAACACGCTCGTAGGCATCAAAGTCGGCCAGGTGGTACGCCTTGGCCGGCATCTGGTCGAGGGTCTTTAAGGGACGCTCCGGAGTGAAGCGGGTTTTCCCGCCTTCTTTAAACCCGATCCCCCGCACGTCATCGAGAGGGGCATCGTCCCGCAGGCGCTCGATGAGTTCAAGGGTGCTTTCCTCACCTTGCCCCCGCACAATGAAATCAACGTAATCCGCTTCGAGCGTCTGGGTAGGAAGCAGCGAAGGGTGCCAGCCCCCCAGAATGACCGGGAACTCCGGGTTCCATTTCTTGACCGCTTTGGCGGCATCAACGGTGTCCTTGATCATGGGACCCGTCACCACCGAGATCCCCAGGCAAAGAGCGTCTTTCACCTCGTCGAGAATGCGCTGGTGGTAGTCCGGGGTGATGGTGGCGTCGATGATTCGAACTTCATACCCAGCCTGGAGCAGAGGGGTTGATATGGCCAGGAGGCCAAGGGGCGCCGTGGCCTCGATGCTCGAAAAGGATGGAACAAAGAAAACGATCTTCTTCGATTTCTTCACGACTGCCCCCGCTGCTTGTGGTGTTCAGCCTCGAATCGCATTCCAGCATACGTAAAGGGCATTCTTGGTTTGTCAAGGACATGTCATGCGGCTGCAAAAACCCATCCCCTGGCCCCACTTCAGAAATCCGGAATTATTTACAAACGACTGACAGAGTGCTGACACACCTTGACAGCAAATCGAGGAAGCTAAATCCGGTTGCAACGCGCATCACGAATCAAGTGGCGCCGACCCGGTTGGAGGCGGGCAAACAGAATGGGCTCAGGAGATTTTCTTCGCAAGGAAGCGCAAACACCGTGGACGGATTGCTACGTGATGGCAGGCGTGATGGCCGCAATTTCGACCAATTCCCGGGAAATCCTTGCGGCGGCAAGCGAGACTTTTTGCCTCCCTGGGGATACGCACCTTGAGGCGCAAATGCATTGGCGCTTTTGGGTGGACCCACGGGGCTCGACACAACCGCCCTGGCCCAAACCCACGTTCCGCGGCCTTGATCACCTGATTTTCGCAGGCCTCGACCCTCAAAATTCGATATTGATCGACCTGCAAAGGCGGCGGGCCGTGGGCCGCTTCTCTCCGGCCATGGCGGCGGACCAGATGCGCTGGAAAACCGTAATCTTTCCCAATCTCCTAACCTTGATGGGACCGGTGGTTGGAGTCACCGGGCTGCACTGTGCGTGTGTGGTGCGCGACGGGAAGGGCATGCTTCTGACGGGCCGTTCGGGTTCCGGAAAATCCACGCTGACTTTAGCGCTGGCGCGGAGGGGATTTAGCTTTCTGTCTGATGATTGGACCTATTTCTCCCACCATGGCGGCGGACTTTCCGCTTGGGGTCTTATCCCCCGAATGAAACTTCTTCCACCCGCCGCCGCGTTCTTCCCGGAATTGGCCGATTTCGAAACGGCTGTTTCCGTAAATGGGGAAGAAGCATTCGAGATTGATCCCCACCGTAACCTGGGTGTCCCGCGCAGCCGTTCCTGCGAACCTTGTGAATTAGTTTTTTTGGACCGGACGCCCCACTCAGAGTTCACCCTTACCCGCATGCCCGCAGACGCCGCCGCCGCGCATCTTGAGGAGGACCTTCTGGCGGACACTCCGGAGGCGCTCCAGCCGCAGTTAGAGATCGTCCGGCGCCTGGTTCATCGCGGGGCCTGGCAACTCCGCTATGGGGAAGCCCCTGATACCGTGGCGAACAAGCTTGCGGGTTTCTTCGCTTAGGCGGACTTCATTGGAAATCATGAAGCGAGAACTGCAATCGGTTTCGAAATACCGGGATCCCCTGCGGCGCCTCACGGCTACACCGCTGGCGACGGATCTGGCCATCATGGGTCGAAGGGTCCGTTTGGAAAGCAACAGCGACGCTATCTTCGGGAGGATCACTGCGCTTTTCACGTGCGACGGGAGTTCACCCTCCACTCCACCGGACTTTCTCTGGCGGCTCGTTGGCGAACGGAACGGCGGTGCAGGTCAACGGTGGCCGGAGATGGCGGCTTTTTCCGACGACGGGTTGCGCTACGTCAACCTCGGGCAGCGAAATTTCTTTGCCATCGATCTGAATGCCGGTGAAGCCATAGCGTTCCTTTCCGAGGAATGGGCCAGTGACCCGATTGGATTCAGCAGTGTATTCGCCGCGACGCTCTTTGATATGACGGCGTCGGCTCTGGGCCTCGTCCAAATCGCTGCGGCGTGTGTGTCGCTTCATGGAAAAGCCTTATTGGTTTTTGGCGCGCCGCGAAGTGGAAAGACCACCTCGGCTTACCTCGCCGGAAAGCTCGGGTTGGGATTCCACTCCGACCAGGCGTCCTATCTCGATCTTCAACCAAACGTCTTGCAAGTCTGGGGACAGTTTTGGCCCGCGGCGTTTCGCGAGGAGGCGGTCCAGTTCCTGCCCGAACTTGCGTGCGCAACGCGATCATTCACTTACGGGAATCTCACTTTTGTGTGCTTCTCACAACAACCCTATTGGGCGCCCCAGGTAAGGCCGGTCACTCCGGTAGGCTGCGTATTCCTTGAAAGGCAGGCCGCCAAAGTTCCGCATTTGATCCCGATGGCGGCCACTGAGCGGGAAGACTTCCTCAAAAATTGTTTCGCGTTCCGGGATGACGAGCGCTTCGCACGGCAATACGCCAGCGTCCTTCACTCACTCGGCCAACTGCCGGTGTATCGATTGCCTTATGGGGATGATCCGGCCGTTGCTGCGACTTTCTTGCGGTCTATCTTGAGCGTTCATAATTCGCTGGAGGTAACGCGATGAACCGGGATCTCCGCCGGGAAATCGTCGGTTGCCTTCGCGTCGCAGGTCCCGTGGAGGAGCACCTGCAAAACCTGGGGAAGTTCCGTCCGCGAGATTGGGAGGCATCGCTCCACTGGTTGCACCTCAGCGGCTTCGCCTTGGCCTTTTGGGACCGTTTGCAAAACCTCGGAGCAATGGATGCCATCCCCTGCCAGGTAGGCGCGGCCTGGCGGCGAATCTCGCCAACCATCGCCTGCGCGTCGCGGCGATGAGGCAGGAATTTGATTCCCTCAATTTTCACTTTGAGCGCGCGGGTATTGAATACGCGGTCTGGAAAGGTTTCGCTCTCATTCCCGAGTACTGCCCGGACGCCTGCTTGCGGCCTACCTATGATTATGACTATCTGATATCCGAGGGCGCCCTGGACCATGCGCAAGGCGTGCTGCAAGCCGCGGGGTATTTTCGCAAGCCTGACCTCGGCACGCCACACTCCGTTAATTTCCGGCGCTCCAACCTTCCCTCACCTCTGGCGCCTTCACCGGGCGGCCTTTACGCTGCGACCCTTCTGCGGAACGTGGAATTGCACGTAAAACTCTGGGATGAAGACGCCTTCGGCATTCCGCTAAGAGTTCCTAATCATCCCCTGGATCGCAGGTTGCGGCGAACCCGGCATGGCTTGTCCTTCTACTCCTTGGCAGAAGAAGATGCGTTCGTGTTTCAGATGCTTCACACTTTTCAGCACATTCTTCACAACTGGTGCCGGCTCGGCTGGCTCTGGGAGATCGCGTACTTCCTCGAGCATCGATCGACGGCCGCATCCTTCTGGGAAAAACTGCATGGCGATCTGGAAGCCAATGAGCCTTTGACGAATGTCGTGGCCCTGGTGATGTCGCTCGCCTCCAGGATTTTTCACGTGACATTGCCGGCGCCCGTCAAAGAGCAAATTCTCGGCGCCATGCGGGGCCCGATCGCCCTCTGGGTGGACCATTACGGCCTGCGCTCCGCCCTTGATAACTTTTCAGAAAATAAATATTCGCTGTTTTTGTATCGAGAGTTCGTGCGGGATGAGGCCACCTGGCGGCAGATTCGACGAACCCGCCTCTTGCCCTTTCATCGGCCGAATCGGGTGGCAGGATCCGCTGCGTCCGCCACCTCCGTTCAGCTTCCCGTGAGTTGGAAGCAAGGCTGGTATGTCGTGCAGAGGCTGATTCACCATTCGGTGCGCGGAGCTGGCTATGCTTGCGAATCCGTCCGCTGGGATCGTTTGCGCCGCCCAGGCGCCGATCGGGAATTTCCATGAGGGTGAAATGACCTTTCATATCCGAGCAGCGAAGAATGTCGTGGCTTCCTGGGCAAGAATGTTACGCATCGAACATTTACTTCAAGGGGGCGACGCGATTCGCGGAGGTAAGCATATGCCCGAGGACTATGCATTTACCCGACGGATCCTCGCTAGCGTACTCCCTATCTTGCTGCTTGCCTTTGCCGCGGCCATCGCTGCGCCCGCCCAAGAGCCGGAACAGCGAGAAACGCAGCAACGACACGTGCAGCCCCAACGGCAAGAACAGCCGGAACAAGAGGAGCAGCCGGAACAGCAGGAACGACAGACGCAGAAGCCGGTCACTGATTGGGCCACAGATAACCTCGATATGGTGGCTGCCTCACCCGCACAAATCCGCGAGATTCTGACCAAAGTTCCAGGATTGATGGTTGAGCTTAAACGGCTGATGGCTAAGCAGGCCATTGAGAAAGGTCAAATCGTGGCAGAGCAGGACATGGAAGATGACGCCATCATGGACCGCTTGACGACCGATGCGCACTTCCGCGCCTTGGCAACCCGCCTGTTGCAGCGCTACGGTTACTTGTCACCTCAGTTCAATCCTCAATCCTATATGGGTGAGGAACAGGACATGCTGCTGAGAGCCAGGGCAGAGCGGTTGTCCCGGGGCACGACAGACTTGGGAACTGGTCCGGGAACTCCTGATGCGGGGTGTGCACGGGGAAAGGACGACCCCGGGTGCCTGATGGAGGCGAACCGGCCCACCCCGGGGTTAGGGCCGGAATCGGAGCCTTCCGAAGCCAATTGCGAGCCAGGTGAAGTTAGCGGGCCATGCCTCGCGCCGGAGGGGCAGCCGACGACCTACCCCGACAGTGACCAGCCTGAGTCGCCGGGTTTGCAGGCGCCTCCCTCCAACATCCACCCGCCTGACCGTGCGAACTCTTCATTAATGTTGGCCAGCGCCCTTTCCACTAGCGGCCCGGCAAGGTTAAATGCAGAGCCTGGATCGCTCCGGTCCGAAGGGCTCACCGATGTTACGGCCGGGATACCTCCTGTTCTTCCCGAAACTCCCCTTCGGCAGTCGCAGCGCACCCCCGTTACGACCCGCTCGCCGAAGGCAAAGTCTATCCCCGAGCCAGTCCAGATGGTCAGTTTACCCAATCCCTACGCCTATCTGCCTTCACTCTACGATCTTTACATGCAAGCCGCACCGAGCACGGGGCGCCTGGAGCGATTTGGCCTCGAGGTGTTTCGCCGCGATCCTGCCAACATGGGTATTCCGATGGATCTTCCCGCCGGGCCGGAGTACATCCTTGGCCCGGGTGACGGGTTGACGATTGATCTTTGGGGTGGCGTTTCGCAGCGGCTGTTCCGGACCGTAGACCGCGAAGGCCGCCTGTCCTTGCCGGAGTCCGGACCCTTGCTGGTGAGCGGCAAGATGTTGGGCGATGTGCAGGAAGTCGTACAGCGCATTCTGAGGTCGCAGTACCGGGACGTTTCCGCCGATCTTTCCCTGGGTCGCCTGCGTACGGTGCGTATTTACGTGGTGGGCGAAGTGGCCTCGCCGGGCGCCTATGACATCAGCTCGCTTTCCACCCCGCTCAACGCCTTATTTGCTGCCGGTGGCATCACCTCGCGCGGATCGTTTCGCCATCTACGCCACTTCCGCGGCCGGCAGCTCGTCGAGGAAGCGGATGCCTACGACCTCCTTCTGCATGGCGTCCGCGGCGACCTGAAAAATCTTGAGAACGGCGACACGTTGCTGGTGCCCCCCGTCGGCCCGCAGGTAAGCGTAGACGGCATGGTGCGTCGCCCGGCGATTTACGAACTGCGCGGGGAGACAAATCTTCAGGAGGCGCTCGATCTGGCCGGCGGGGTTCTTCCTGCGGCGGCGCTTCGTCATGTCGAAGTCCAGCGGCTCCAGGCGCACGAGAAACGCACCATGCTGGACGTCAATCTTGAGGAAACCAGCGATCCGCAAATGGTGCGCCGCCAACTCGCGGCGCTGGGCGTGCAAGACGGCGACCAAGTGCACGTTTTCCCCATCGGTCCCTACAACAGCACCACCGTCTACCTTCAGGGACACGTGCTGCGGCCGGGGCGATACGCCTACACCCCCGGCATGCGTCTCACTGATCTGGTGGCCTCCTACCAGGACCTTCTCCCCGAGCCCGCCGAACACTATGCGGAGATTGTCAGCTTGCGCCCGCCGGACTGGCGGCCCGTAGTGGAAAGTTTTGATTTGGCGGCGGCGCTGGCGAATCCCCAGACCTCACCGCAGCTTGCGCCGCTCGATACGATCCGCATCCTCGGCCGGTACGATGTGGAGTCTGCGCCCATGTTCTGGCTGTCGGGGGAGGTTCGCAGCCCGGGTCAATACCGCACCACGGGCCAGATGCATTTGCGCGATGCAATTTATCAGGGTGGCGGTTTGCTGGCGGATGCGTCGCTTGATTCGGCGCAACTGTTCCGCGTTCAGCCGGATGGTTCGCTTCGCATCCTGAATGTAAATCTGGCTGCCGCCCTCGATGCCGACCCGCTGGAAAACGTCCTTGTGCGGCCACGCGACCGGATCATCGTGCACCGCAGTCTGTACCGCGTGGACCCACCGAGCGTGTATATCCGGGGCGAAGTGGCCAATCCCGGACGCTACCCCCTGGGCGAGAAGATGCGGGTCGCCGATCTGCTGCTGGCCGCAGGAGGCACGAGGCGCAGCGCCGACCTCACCAATGGCGATCTGACACGGTACTACCCCGTCACCGGCGCCCCACCCGGAGGCGAACATCAGAGTGTGAATCTGACGGAGATATTCCATGATGAGAACCTCAACTTCCTCCTCAGGGACGGTGACGTCCTCAGCGTGCCGGAACTGCCCGGGTGGAAGGATCTTGGCGCATCCATCAGCGTAAAGGGAGAAGTCCGGAATCCCGGCGTCTACGGCATCCGTCCGGGCGAGCGTTTGAGCTCTGTCTTGAAGCGCGCCGGAGGCCTGCTCCCCACCGCCTACCCCCAGGGCGCCATCTTTATGCGCCCTTCGGTTCGTGATCTCCAGGAAAAGAGCCGACAAGAGCTTATCCAACGCGTCGAGCAGGAAGGCGCCGCGGTGAAGACCTCTCTCGCCACGACGGGCTCAGACCAAGCCCAACTGGCGCAGCAAGCCGCTCAGCAGCAACAGCGCGTCCTGGATGCGTTGCGGCGCGCTCCCGCGTCCGGGCGGCTGGTGATCCAGATGCATTCGGGCCTCAGGGGATTTGAGAATTCATCGCAGGACATCGAGGTGCGCGATGGCGACACTCTCGAGATCCCCAAGCAACCGGGAATCGTCCTGGTGGTCGGTCAGGTGTACAACACCAATGCCATTACTTATGTGGCGGGTAAGAACGCCGGTTGGTATCTCTCGCAAGGCGGCGGCGCCACGCGGCTGGCAGACAAGGGCGCCATATTCATTGTGCGTGCGGACGGCGAGATCGCGAGCCGCCACCAGGCAGGGTGGTGGTCCTCCAACGTGCTCTCCATGGCGATTCGTCCTGGCGACACGATTGTAGTACCGGAGCGGCCCGTCATCGGCGACACGCGCTGGAAGAATGTCATCGCCATTGCCCAGATCGCGGAGGCGGCGGCGATTACGGCGGCGGTTATTCCATAAATGGGATGAAGTTCGATGGGAGACGCGGCCGCAAGATGACTACACCGTGTTTCGCGAAGTATCAGCGTGAAGGGACACCCTCCCGACGGACTTTCTGTCCTACTGTCCCAGGTGATGGGCTCGCGAAATTGAAACGGCGACGATCATGAACGGATCAGACATAAAGTCGACGACCGGTCTTTCTGACCTTGAAGCTCCCACCCCGGTGAGCCCGGCCAACGGCGCCGGCGGGTCGAGCGGGCACCTGCCGGAGCCGGACTCCCGCGCGCGGGCATCTCCCATCGAGGCCGTGGCGAGCCTCCGCCTGCTCTGGGAGAGCCGCCGCTTCCTGGGGCGCGTTACCGGTGCTGGCATGGTGCTGTCTGCGCTCCTGGCGCTGGTCATCCCCAGCCGTTATCAGTCCGTGGCGCGTTTGATGCCGCCCGATAACGACTCCGGGGCCGGGGGCCTGGCCATGGCCGCGGCGGCACTTTCCCGAGGTGCGGGCGGGCTGGGGGGGATGGCCGGCGAACTACTAGGTCTGAAGAACACCAGCGACCTCCTGGTGGGCGTTCTCAGCAGCCGCACCGTGGAAGACAAGCTGATCCGGGAGTTTGACTTAAAGAAGGTCTATGGAACCCGCCGGATGGAGGATGCGCGCAAGGGTTTGGCGGCATGGACCGACATTTCCGTGGATCGCAAGAGCCAGATCGTCGCGATTACCGTAACCGATGAAAGTCCCCAGCGGGCGGCGGCTATGGCCCAAGCCTACGTGGAAGAATTGAACCGCACGCTGGCCGAGGTGAGCACGTCTTCGGCGCGCCGCGAACGGATTTTCCTGGAAGGACGTTTGCAAACCGTCAGCCGGGATTTGGATGCCGCCGAGAAGGATTTTAGCCAGTTTGCGAGCAAAAACGCGGCGATTGATATCCAGGAGCAGGGTAAGGCCATGGTGGAGGCGGCCGCAACGCTCCAGGGGCAACTCATTGCCGCACGGTCGGAGCTGGAAGGACTCCGTGAGCTTTTCGCCGACGGCAACGTCCGGGTGCGCAGCGCGCAAGCACGAGTTACCGAGCTGGAAGATCAACTGAAGAAAGTGGGCGGAAAAGGAGAGAGCACCACTCCGGAAAATTCGACACAGGATGATTCGCTCTATCCCTCAATCCGGAAGCTCCCTCTGCTGGGCGTCGCTTACGCTGACTTGTATCGGAAGACGAAGGTTCAGGAGGCGGTGTTCGAAACGCTGACAGAAGAGTACGAGCTTGCCAAGGTGCAGGAAGCGAAAGAAATCCCCAGTGTGAAGGTGCTCGATTCACCCATTGTTCCGGAAAGGAAATCGTTTCCTCCTCGCACGCTCATCACCTTGTTGGGAGCAGCCTTCGCCTTCTCCTGCGGCTCCGTCTGGGTGTTTGGCCGCCGGAGGTGGGGGCAAATGGACCCGGCCGATCCTGGAAAAGTGCTGGCGCAAGAGATCTTCGCTGCCGTGAATTTGGCAATGCCTTGGCCTTTACGAAATGGATTTAAAAATCGTCCGAATTCCGGAGTCCGAATTCCGGAGTCCGGAGTCCCGAGGTCCGAGGTCCGGATTCCGGAGTCCGGGGTCCCGAGGTCCGAAGTCCGAAGTCCGGAGTCCCAAGTCCGGGGGCCGGACCGCGATTCTTGAATGCTGGCGTCTTCGTGGGGATGGCATAGACCAAGGCGGAAGGGGCAGATGGCAAGCATCGAGACAAGCGCGCTTCTTGACGATCAGACCGGCGTCAGCGTGTCGGCCGGAGTGTCGGCCGGGGTATCGGCCGGAGCCCCCAGGTTTTCCGACACCATGCTGCTTACGGGCGCACACGTGGTCAAGTGGTCGCTTCGCCTGGTTTTCGTTCTCAGCGTGGCGCGGGCCCTGGGGCCGGACAAGTTTGGAGTCTACGCGCTGCTTTTCGCGCTGGTTGAATTCCTGGCGGTGGCCTCGGGGTCGGGCTATGCCGATTTTCTGACGCGGGAGGCGGCGCGCGACGCGCGCGTGGGATGGGGGCTGGCGTCTCAACTGGTGTTACTCCGCATCGCCATAGCGATTCCGGTAGCGGCGATGGAGATCGGCCTACTCGCTTTGCTCCGCTTTGCGCATCCGGTACTTGCCGGCACGGCATGGATGGCGCTGACCCTTGCTCCCCGGTCGTTCAGCGAGGCGGTGCAGGGCGTTCTGCGGGGCATTCGTCAATACGCGGCTTACCTGGTGATCGAGGCGGTTCTGGGCGGCAGCCTGGTACTGGGCGCGGGCTTTTTGCTCTTTCGGCACGGTACTCTGCGGATGGCCATTGCTACGGAGATTGCGGCTTCGGTAGCGGCGAGCCTGGCGGCGTGGGGATTTGCCCGGAAGTACAAGACGAGAGATGCAATCTGGCAAAAGGGTTCTCGCCTGGTGAAGTCGAGCGCCGTATTTAACGTCTACTCATTCATCGGAAGTTTGTACGACCGGTTCGATGTCCTGTTGCTTTCCAAGTTGGCGGGCAACTACGCCGCGGGCATCTATTCCGTGGCTTACCGGGCGCTCGGCATGACCCAAATCCTTGCCTACGGATTGCTCTACAGCCTGCTACCGGCGCTCGCGCGAAGCGCCGGGGGCGCCCACGATCGGCGACGCTTGGAAAGGGCCATGGGACTCCTGTTGAGCGCCGCTTTCGCCGTGGTTCTGGCCGCCATGGTGTTTGCCGGCCCGGCGGTGCGCCTTCTGCTGGGGGAACGCTACGCCGAATCTGCCGGCGCCCTCCAGATACTTATCTGGGCAGTGATGCTGCGCTATGTGAACTGTGCCCTGAACATCGCATTACTCGCCGCGGGCCGGGAGAAAGTGTTCATGCTGACGTCTTCGGTCTGTCTGGCGGTTAACTTCATCGGCAATCTGGTGTTCGTCCCCGTGTATTCCTGGCGGGCGGCGGCGGCAATGACCATCGCCACGGAATTGGTCTTGCTGGTGCAGAACTTGTATTGGGTGCGCCGAGTCTTGGGGAGAGTCCCGTTGCCGTGGGGAATGGCACGCAGCTCAGGGGTGTTTATCCTGCTCCTCGGCGTCGCGTTAACCGGACGGTATTGCGGGATGCCGCTGGTGGCCGGAACTTTGTGCCTGCTGATTTTTGCGGCCTATCTTTATGGCAGCGGCATGGTGGCGGAGTTTGCCGCCGTTTGGGGTGTGGGGTGCGGTCCCGATTTGAATGAAGCGCCGCCCATTAGTGCGGCACATGCCGGGATGAAGCCCAATACTGTTGATTTAGGCGATCTGAGGCTTGAACCCCCTCACCCGTCCCGCCCCGGCTGATGAAAGCGCCGGTTGCGGTCCACCCTCTCCCCCAAGGGGGCGAGGGTTGGAAATTCAAACCCCTCAAACCGACTCTCCCCTCGGTCGCCGCGGCGACAGAGGGGTCAGGGGGTGAGGGGGTCGAATAGCAATCTTGCAATTCTAAGGGGACAGTATCGGACTAAAGCGCGGCGCTCCACTCGAAATCAGCACACTACGCATTTCTCGATAAGGATAATCGTCCGTTTTTATTCTGGCGAAGGAGCGGGGACGGAGGGCTTAGATGAATAGCGATCAGTATTGCCGGGCGGTCCCCCTCCGCGACGCTTCACTCCCCAGCCTTCGTCCCATACTCTACTTACTGATGACGATTATGGCGGCGATCATCGGAACGGTGTTTGCCGCGCCCACCTTGTCCCTGGGGAATGCTGCGGTTTTGGCTCCCACGGGTTTCATCTGTCTCGGGGTCTTTCTCTGGCAAGTGCGCAGCGACTCATCAGGCGTGGTGCGTCTGGTTTTCGCGCTCCTGGCCTTGCACGTGGTGGTGGGTTATGGGCTTGCCGCGTCTTCGGCGCCCTGGATCGTGTCGGGGACGCTCGACGATCGGGCGTTCTCACTCTCCTTTGTGGTCATCGCTGCGGGTTTGATGGCTGCCGGCTTTGCCTTCAACCTTGCCGCTCCGTGCAAAGGCTGGTTGCCCCGCGTTGACACCGAAAAGCTGGTGAAGGTAGCGAAGTGGATGACGATCGGCGCGACGGTGGGGCTATTTTATTTCTATGACCGAAATAAGCTCCTTCCCTGGCAGGTCGATATTTTCAGTATGGGCGAGCTTCGATATCAAATATCGGGCGTGGATGAGTGGCTCATTCATCGATCAGCGGACGTTTTGATGATTACCGTCCCGCTGCTCTTCCTCTTTAAGGGCACGGCCAAGCTCTTCTCTCTGGTGGGTCTTTTGGGCCTCGCCATCACCTTCACGCGAGCCCCCATTTTGGCCGTCATTCTGGTTGTCGTGTTGGCCCATGTGATCAGGACCGGAAAGCTTTGGAAATTATTATTGACGGTAGGCGCCGTTCTAGCGCTGTATGCCGCGAGCCAGCTTTTCTATTCCGGCTTGCTGCGGGGCGAGATCCCCCTTGATAACGCCTACCTTTCGATGACCTCCGGCCTGCCCGAGGTGAGAGACCTGGGGTGGATACTCTGGCTGAATGGGCAGGATTGGCGCTGGGGGACGACCCTGATCCAGCCGCTTCTGCCGATTCCGAGCTTCATGAGCCCTTGGATCCAGGAACATGGCCTGCGGGGTCTCACCACCCGGATGATTGGACACGACTGGGATGAGATGGGGGGGCTCCGCATTACGCTGGCGGGAGAGGGCTATCTTAATTTCGGCATGGTGGGAGCTATGGCCCTCGGCGCCCTTTGGGGTTGGGGGATGCGCAAGATTAGCGGCGTGGTGGCCGCCGCAGGTGAGTCCCGGTCGGTGGTCGACTGCTATTTTGCGGCGCTCCTGGTTTCCTGGATGGCCTTCTGGATCCATCTGGGCGGGTCGCAGGCCTCGGGTGTGGTGCGGTCTTCGGTGGTGCTGCTTGCCATTATGTTGTACTCCTGCCGGCGCCGGAGTCCCCGAGAGTCGTCAGCAACCTAGTGTCGTGTCTCGTAAGGCCGTTGACTATTTGGGAACCCCCGCACCCCCTGACCCCTCTGTCGCCGCGGCGACCGAGGGGAGAGTTAAATTCTTACCCTCGCCCCCTTGGGGGAGAGGGTGGACCGCAACCGGCGCTTTCACCAGCCGGGGCGGGCCGGGTGAGGGGGTCGTCTTCAGCCAATTAGAGGGAAGACTTTGATTGCGAACTTCTGAGGCACGACAACAGTTCGCTTGAACCCCAGGGCAGGGGGATTCACGTTGTTCGCGCATGGCCAGAAAGCATGAAGGTTTCACCTCCAACCCGATGGTGCAGGCGAGGACCTGTATCCTGACCATGAAGAACAAGGTAAGCATCGACGCCCGATGGCTGATGGGGGGAATCGGCACGTACACCCGGCATCTCTTGGAAGGTTTGTGGAAACATGGCAACGGGTATGAAGTGCATGCGATTACGCGGGAACAACACCGGGAAGCGGTCAAGCAGTGGTGCGCGCGGGTCACCATCGTCAACACTCCGATCTATACGGTGCAGGAACAATGGGAAATCCCGCGGGCGGCGAAGGGGTGCGATCTGCTGCATGTTCCGCACTACAACGCCCCGCTGCTTCATCGCGCCCCCTTGGTGATTACCATTCATGACCTCATCCACATCACGGATCCGAGCTATCGGGGGAGTTTCAAATCCTGGGCCTACGCCCGGCCGGTATTGAGTCTGGCCGCTCGCCAGGCGGAGCACATCATCACGGTTTCGGAGTATTCCAAGGCCCGGATCATCGAGCGACTGGGCGTGCCTGCGTCCAAGGTGAGCACGATCGCTTGCGGGGTGAATGGCGAATTCGCGCCCATGGATAGGTTCGCGGCGTTCAAGGCGGTTTCTGCCGGGCTGGGGATTCACGAACCGTACCTGCTCTACGTCGGGAGCCTGAAACGCTATAAGAACGTTGCGAGCTTGCTCAAGGCGTTTGCCCTGCTCTACGAGCGCCGGAATATTCCACGGCGGCTGCTCATCGTGGGCGACGACGCGCAAGGCAGGAGCGAGTTGGCGGGGGAATGCGCGCGGTTGGGAATCATGGCGAGGACGAACTTTGTTCCCTACGTCGCGCCGGAGCTTCTGCCCAAGATCTATGCCGCGGCGGACCTGCTGGTGATGCCGTCAAGAATCGAGGGGTTCGGTTTGCCGGTTTTGGAGGCGATGGCTTGCGGGACCCCGGTGGTCTGCTCGCGAGCGGCTTCCTTGCCCGAGGTGGGAGGTGATGCCGTGCGATATTTTGATCCGCAGTGTCCGGAAGAACTTGCCGAGGCCATCGAGCAGGTGTTGAGTTCGGGAGAGCTGAGGGAAAATCTGCGGGCAAAAGGATTGGAGCGCGCGGCGCGGTTCACTTGGAAATCCTCCATTGAGAAACTTGTCAGGGTGTATCACGCCGCGCTGGGCGAATAGCCGGCGGCGGGCCAGGGGAAACTGACCATGCAAAAGCGACAATACGCTCCAGGACGGGGGAAACCCTTCTTGAAGCTCCTGGACCGTTATCTCGGGATCCCGATGATTTACCTTCTGGGCCTAATGAAGGTTAAGAAGACACTGCCGTCTGGTTTTGATTCCATCGGAGTTCTCGTTACCGGAGCCATAGGTGACACCATTCTCCTGTCCGGCGTGATTGCGGATCTCAGGAAGCATTTCCCTGACAAAACAATCGTGCTCTTCACCACCGCGAGCAACTATGAGATAGGCCAACTCCTGTCCGGCCCTGACCAGGTCGTCAAGCTACCGCTCAAGAACCCTTTTCGCGCCATTCGTACCCTGCGCGCCGCGAAGGTGGATTGCTTGTTCGATTTCGGGTCCTGGTCGAGATTGAATGCGCTGTACTCCTGCCTCTCGGCGGCGCAATTTTCGGTGGGTTTTCGCACTCCCGGACAATACCGGCATTACGGCTATGACCAGGTGGTCGACCACTCGGCGCAAGTCCATGAGATCGAAAACTTTCGCGCGCTGGTTCGGACTCTGGGCGTGGGGTCGACTTCACTCCCGGAAATCCGCATCCGCGTCTCTCTGGTGGAAGGATTGACGCCCAAGACCTACGTGGTCTTTCACGCTTGGTCCGGCGGCTACCAGGGGTACCGCAAGGAATGGCCCGAGACCTCGTGGATCGAGTTAGGAAAGAGAATTATCGATTGGGGATTGGGAATTGTATTGACCGGTGGTGAGCTTTCGGCAAGGCTGCGTTGCTTGAGGCGCTGACGGCAGGATGCCGGGGGGAGGGAGCAGCACCGGGTCTGATGAGTGAGCCGGGGCGGTAGTTATGAGGTCGAGCGGTGGGCGGTTGGCGTCTTTCGAACCGAGCGAAACTTCTTTTGCAGTTGTTGGTTCACGGCAGTGAGTGAGAATGCCTCAGGGTCAAAAGGGCCTCGCCATTGCAGCACGTTCTCATGTTCTTCGTGCCCAAGGTCGGCCATCGCCTCCAGGTAGTCTTCATACCCGGACGATCCGCCCACGTCCTCGGGTGGCGCACGGCGCTCCCCGGCGAGACAACGAGGATACGAAGCCTCCGGATCCGGCAGGACGATGGCTTCCAACCGCAGGTCGTGCCGCCAGCTATCGCCGAAGTCGTACAAGTACTCGAAACGGGTTCCGACCCGCGGCAGAACTTCCTTCAGCCGCACACGGCTTTCGTCAATTACTTCCCGCTCGTACAGATCGTCGTCCGGGTCGGGCACACTGTAGATGCGACGACCAATGGCGAACTCGTGGAGGTGACAATCTTCCCACCCCATGACGATCTGCAGGGTGCGGTGCAGTTGCGCCAGCGTCGCATCCTCCCACATCTGGATGAGTCGCCAGACGGGCGGAGGGATCTCTTGCAGTGTGACCTTGAGTTGATACAAGACACGGTTGTTCTTTCTCGCCATCAGGATGCCTTTTTCGTCTTTAATATGCGCCGCACCGAGGTGCGGCCGATTTGCAACCGGCGGGCGATTTCGGATTTACTCGTGCCCGCGCGGTAGAGCTTTCGGATCTTATCAGCGTGGAGACCTGCCGTAGCGGGTCGCCCCAGGCGTTGGCCGTTCTGACGGGCGTGCGCCAAGCCGGCCCGAACTCGTTCCCGCAGAATCTCCCTTTCGAACTCCGCGAACACGGCTAAAAGGCCAGCCATGGCGCGACCGGCCGGGGTCGTCAGGTCCAGCGCTTCCGTTAGCGACACAAAGCCGACGCCCAAATGCTCCAGTTCCTGGAGGGTCGCCAGCAGGTCGGTTACCGAGCGGCCCCAACGGTCCAGCCGCCAGACTAACACCACGTCGATCTCACGGCGACGTGCCGCTTCCAGCAGTTGCTCTCGCCGCTCCCGCTGAGAAGCGCCCGAGCCGATTTCTTTGGCCTGCAGGGCGATCGTCCAACCTCGGCGAGTGGCGTATTCCTGCAGGGCACGGGTCTGCATGGGGATGGTCTGCTGATCCTGCGTAGAAACGCGGGCGTAGAGGCCTGCCCGAAACGGTGTTTTGGCCCGGCGAGAGGGGTGGCCAAAAACCCCTGGCGATTTCCGTTTTCGGGAGGCCCGTTTTACGGCCATTTTCGACTGCCGCTCCGGCCTGGCCGCAGAGGATCGTTTTCGGCCAGGCAGAACGTATTCTACTTCAACGGGATTTAAGCGGGAGGATGACTGGTGCCGGCCGGTTGCAGTGCCTGCCGGTAATTCCAGGGCATCCAGTCCGCCGGGTGCTGGGCCAGTTCCTCGGCGTGTTTCTGCAATTCGATCAGGTAGTCGAAGGGATTGATCTCATTCAATTCGCAGGTATGGATCAGGCTCATGAACAGGTCGCCCACCTCGGCGCCGTTGGTGGTCTTATAAAATAAAGAGTTTTTTCGGTGAAGGATGGCCTTCTTCAGGGCGCGCTCGACGAGGTTCGAATCCAGCGGCGCCCCAGCTTCGCGGAGGAACAGGGTCAGCCGATCCCACCGTTTCAAGCAATAAGTGATGGCCTCGCCCAGCCCCGAGTTGGGCTCGACTCTCTTCTCGGCGAACTGGGTCTCGAACCAAGCGTGGAGAGTGTCCATCACGGGCTGGCTGTGCTCCTGATGAAACCGCAGTCGTGCTTCCGGGGACAGGCCCTGCGCCTCCGCCTCGGCATCATAGCGGTAGACTTCGCGCAAGCTTTCCAGCACGAATTGGCACTCCTGGGGGAAGTTGGGTGTCACCTGCACAAAACGGCGCCGAGCATGAGCGTTACAGTTTCCCAAGAGGATTTCCAGTTTCTCGGGCAGCTTCGGCAGGTTGCGCGATAAGGCATCGCACATCTGTATGGGCGGCGCCAGTCCTTTGCCCCGCTCGATCAACACGCGGGCGAGGTTCTCCCCGGCGTGCTTCCGTCCCGTGAAGAACATGACGATCCGCTGCCCCTGCCGCGTCGTCGAGACGATGCCGGAGGTGAACAGTCCCGTCCGTTCCTTGGAGCTCGACGCGGCTTCCTCCTCCGCGCGCTGCGGGCTCGCCCTCGCCAGCGCCAGGATCTTCATGCTGGTGTCATCGTTATAAAAGACCTCGCCTTGCGCGGCCTGGCGGAGCAGTTCGTCCCAAGCGGGCCGGATCACGCCGGCTATTTCCTCGACGATCTCCCACTGGGTCGAGGCCGGCAAGGGAATCCCCAGACTCGCCTCCAGCCCTTCCAACCGGTAAAAAGGCACCCCGCTACCGTACTTCAGCAGCGCGATCATCGCAGCCGCCGTCTCGTCGTACTTCTTCTCGCCCACGCTCGCCGGAGCCTCCGCTTCAAAAATCTCGCCGCACAGGTTGCAACGGAGACGTTCCAGTTCATAGACCGTGGCCGCAATCGGCGCCTGCCCCACCACCCGGATGCGCAGAGCGGGTTCCTTCTGTTCGTAAACCTTGCCCTTCTGGCACTCCGGACAACCGTCTCCCGGCTGGAGGGAAGCGTGCGCGATCTTGATCCGGCGAGCCCCGCCATACGCCTGGGCGCCGTTTCGACCGTGCCCCGGCTTCGGCGGGCCCGGCGCGTTCGCAGGCGGACTGTTTTTCGGCGGGGCCTTGATGCCCGCTTGCTCCAGCACCTTGCTTGTCTTCTCCGTGCCGGGCTTGGACAATAGCGCACGCAGTTGGCTGATCGTCGTGTTCTTCTCCCCGATCCTTTCGATCAGATGGCTCAACGCCTGGATCGCACCTTCCAGCCGCTGACAATCCTCTTCTCCCAAGGGCCCCTGGCGCGCCCGCTCCAGCAGCGCGGTCAGCTCTGCAAAATTCACCTCGATCACCTCACGTTCCGGCTTCATCCTACACCTCCGTCAGCCCCTGGCGAAAATGCGGCGTGAGTGGATACCCCAAAACCTCCTTGAGGGAACGATTCGGCCGGTGCGTCTGGTCGTTTTTTCCCCGCCCCGTCGTGCGCCCCATCACCACCCAGTTCGCCGCCCGATAACACGTGCCGCGGTAGCGTTCGGGATCGACGAAGGTCTCGAGAAAATAAATGGGGTGCCGGTAGATCCGTTCCCAGTCGGCCGCGATTCTGCGCGCCATCTGACCGAGAACGTGCGACGCCAAATGCGGGACGCGCACCCAAGGCAAAATGAGAAAGCGAGGGTTGTAGGCGAGAAAACGGATATTGCGGCGCCGCGCCTCCGCCGACCAGCCGATGAAGCGGTCGCGGGCGCTCAGATGCCGCGGCGCCGACGACCAGGCCAGGCAGGCAATCACCCGGCCCGCCGCCGAGACCAGATATTTGAGGTGTTCCCCCACCGGCCGCGCGTAGCCGAGCGGATGATACTGGGCGACGAGGTAGTTAAACAGCGGCTCGTCCGGCGTGCGCCGCACTTGCTGAAACTCCAAGGGCCGCAGCGCCCGCAGGGGTACCTCCAGAGGAGTCGTATCCAGGAGGAGCGGCGCCACCGCTTGCCCGCTCGTGGCGCGCCGGACGGTCGGGTTGCGGTGTACATGGGTCGCGGATGGTAACTCTAGATGCCCGGCCCGTGCGAGTTCCAGCAGCAGCCCGCGACAGACCATGTCGCGCAGCGCCCCGTTGGCCTGTCTCCATCCCCACGCTTCGCACAGCCGCAACGAAAGTTGCCGCCGATTGGCCTCGGGATGGGTTGCGATCAACTGGCGGATGAATTCCACTTCCGCAGCAGTAACGACACGGCCTCGGTAGCGAAACTCTTCTTCCATGCTCCCGAGGGTAGCAGAGAAGAATTTAGAACGCAAGAGCCGCGCGCTCTTTTTCTCAACTCGAAACACTCACGGGCCGCCACGCTGGGGCCGCCTGGGTCGCCATGGGATCACCCGCCGCCAACAACACTTGCAGTTGATGCGCCGCCAGACTCCGCGCTACCTCGCGCGCACTCCGTCCTTCCGGCCACCAGCGAAAACGCCCTTTCGAAAGCCGTTTCTGCGCGAGCCAGAATCCCTGACCGTCGTAAACTAAAATGCGAATCGCTGTTCCGCGTCGGCTGCGGAAGACGAACAGGCAGCCCGAGAAAGGGTCGGTTAGCAATCTCTCCTGGCACAACTGCGCCAGCGAGTCGATGCCCTTGCGGCCGTCCACCGCTTCCACTGCCACCAGGATGCGCATCTGCGGTGTGATCTGAATCATGCCCCGTCATCCCACAAGGCCTGGCTCAGCGCCACCAACTCGGCCGGGCCTACACCCTTGAACTCGATCTTCATCCGGCCCCGCGGTCCTTCCAACTCCACCACCGCACTGCTAACGCTGCCGACCCGCGGCGTAATTAGCTCCATAAATGTCGGCGGGGCGGGCGGGCGGCCGTGGCGTTGGATCACTGACCGCGCCTTCCTCACGACCTTCTTCTCTTGCCCCGGCGCCTCCGCTCGCTCCTTCAGCTTGCCGTATTCCAGATGCAGAGCTTTCGCCGTGCGGTTTATCCCGTGCTCCCGCGCCAGTTCTCCCGCCGCCGCCCACAATGAATCCGGAAGCGGTACACGGCGAGCGTGTGAACTCCGCCATCGCCGGAGACGTCGATAGACCTTCCGCATGTCACGGGGAATATCAGGAATCTCGTTGGCCATCGTCTGTCCTCCTCGCCCTCTTGGGCAAAAGACAGACATTAGCAATTTCGGTTAGATCAAGTCATGCAGCCTTGCCGGAAGGACACGACCGGTGCACGCTACGATGTCGAAAGGACCGATGAGTTGTGCGCCAGGCTGGCCTGTTCGGGCAGGGGAGCAGTTATCAATTTGGCCGGGAGAATGACCCTTGCGCAGACCGCGCGGGTGCTGGAGGAGGCTACCGCGGTGGTGAGCGTCAACACGGGGATTATGCATCTGGCGGCTGCGGTAGGAACAGTGATCCTGGGTCTGAACGGGCCGGTTCCAGGGAGTAGGTGGGGGCCGTTGGGTGACCGAGCGGTTTCCGTTGAAGCCCACGGCGAAGGGTGCGGATATTTGAATCTGGGCTTTGAGTATAAAAATCAAAGGATTGATTGCATGGATTTGATTGAGCCCCACCGGGTTCTTCGGCTGTTGAAAGAATCGCTTGAAGAACGGCAGGGGAACCCGGCCTGGCAACGGGTGGGAGCGGGACATGTCGGTGAGCATCGTTAGGTTGGGGTCTGAGCGGCCGCTGCATCGGACATCCCGTCTCCAAGCGTACTCCGGACACCGGGGTGCACTATCCCGTTTGTACTCTGGCGGCGCCGCCCCATGATTTCCTTGACACAGATCCTCCGCTTGCTAGGCTATTCCTTGGGGCTGATGCTGCTTTCGACCCTGGTAGCAGGGGCAGGGGCCCCGCCGGGATCCGCTTACGTACCCTTGGATAGTTGGGTTTATCCAGCTTTCGACCGGTTGGCAGGCCTCGGAACAATCAACAAGCAGTTCGTAGGCTTGCGGCCATGGACACGAATACAGTGTGCTCAATTGGTGTTGGACGCGGATGAGAACATGGAGAACGCGGAGGTCACCGCGGGGGAATCCGTGGCGCTCTTTGCAGCCCTGCAGCAGGAGTTCAGCGCAGAGGTCAATGTTCTCAACGGAGGTTTGGCGCGGCAAGCCGGGGTGGAATCCGTTTACACGAGGTCGATGGGAATTACCGGGACCCCGCTGCGCGACGGATATAACTTTGGCCAAACCGTGGCGAACGATTTCGGCCGGCCTCTTCAATACAGGTTTTAACAATGTATCCGGCTTTTCCGCGCAAGCCGTGCGGGGGCGGTTTTTTGCCTACATCCGCGGGGAGTATCAGCACTCTCCTGCGTATGCCGGTTTGACAACCACACAACAGTCCTACCTCGCGCAGTTGAATGGAACCCCCTCGGCCCCCTATTCACAGGCTGCGGGAGCCGTTAACCAGTTCGCTCTTCTGGACACTTACGTGGGCATGCGCCTGGGGATTTTTGACGTCGCCTTTGGGAAGCAAAGCCTTTGGTGGGGACCTGGGACCATGGGCGGTATGCTGTTCAGTGACAACGCCAACCCCGTGCTGATGCTCAAGGTCAATCAGGTTGATCCCATCGTTCTACCGGGATTTCTAGAGTATCTGGGACCCGTGCGGGTGCAGGCGTTCTTGGGAAGGCTCTCCGGTAACGATTACCCCCGTGGCCCGTATCTCCACGGAGAAAAAGTCCTATTGAAGCCCACCCCGAATTGGGAGATTGGATTCTCGCGCACCACGGAAGCTTTTGGCCAAGGCATTCCTTTCACGCTGCGTAACTTGTTCGCCACTTATTTTAGCGTGAGCGACGTTTGCTGTGTCGCCAATCCGCGGGATTTCCCCGGCAAGCGCCAGGGCGGCTTGGATTTCTCGTACCGCCTCCCACATCTGCGCAAGTGGGTGACGCTTTACTCCGACAACTTCAGCGAAGACGATGTGAACCCTCTAGTGAACCCTTCCCGAGCCATGTACAACCCGGGCATTTATCTGTCCCAGATTCCACGCTTCCGGAAGTTTGATTTTCGCTTTGAGGTTGCCAACACCCGCCATGAGGAGGAAGCCTATACCAGTTTTTTCTACAAGGAGGCCTATACGAATAATGGGTTCCCGTTGGGCAATACCGTCGGCAGGCGTGGGTCCGCCTTCGACGTCAGCAGTACGTATTGGCTTTCGCCCCGAAAACGCGTGCAAGTTGGCTGGCGTGAGCAGGACGGAGGCAAGGACCTGATACCCTCGGGGGAATCACGAAATTCGCCGCGGGTGCAGGCCGACTGGTTGGTCCAAAAGGAAATGGAAGTCTCTGTCCTTGTCCAACACGAGCTCTGGGTTTTCCCCTTTCTAGCCGCAAGACCGCAGACCGACAACGTGATTTCTCTGCAACTTACCGTTTATCCCAGGAAACTCTGGTCGCGCACCGCTTTGAGAACCACTGATTGAATATGGCGTATGGTCAAAATATTCGACCGGCGGCTGGCTCAATCGGCTCGGCCCGATAGACAGTCCCGGAGGAACTCTGCTACTTGAGTTGCAGGTGCATGGAGGCGGAGGTTGCCGCCCGACCAGGTGGCGGCTAAGATAGAGTTCACGCCCATGCGACGAAGCCGTGTCCGGACCATCAAGCGATTCGCTGAACGGGGGATGAGGTCTTCCCGAACCGGCATTTTTGCGAATCTAACCCTGGCCATTGTGAAATGTTTTGCGGGCCTGCAGGGGCACTCGTTTGCCTTGGTTGCGGACGGCTTGGAATCGACCGCCGATGTCCTTAGCGGCCTCGTTGTGTACTTCGGGCTCAAGATTTCCGTCAAGCCGCCGGACGCGGACCATCCTTACGGTCACGGGAAAGCCGAACCGATCGCTGCGGTCATCGTCGGATCATCGCTGATTGCCGCGGCGGTGGCGATCATCCTGGAAAGCATTCATGGCATTCTGACGCCTCACCCGTTGCCAAAGCCGTATACGCTCGTCGTGCTTGCCGGGGTCCTGGTCGTTAAGGAATTGCTATTTCGGCATGTTGGGGAGATCGCTGACAAGATCGGAAGCACTGCCGTCAGGAGTGATGCATGGCATCATAGAAGCGACGCCATAACCTCGGTGTTCGCATTCATCGGCATTTCGATTGCCTTACTGGAGGGGTGGGCGGCGGCTGATGATTGGGCCGCCCTCGGGGCGGCGGTTGTGATCCTCTACAACGCGATGAGGCAGCTGCGGCCCGCGGTTCTTGAGTTAACCGATCGAGCGCCCAATCCGACCCTTGAAACACGTATCAGAGAAATCGCCGGAAGCGTCCGAAACGTGATCGGTTTGGATAAATGCCACGTGCGGAAAATGGGTTTTAGCTTCTACGTCAATTTGCACATCATCGTAATGGGCAATCTCACTGTTCGCGAAGGTCATCGAATCGCGCATGAAGTGGAAACCAAATTGTTGAAGGAATTGCCGCAAATAGCGGAAGTGCTGATCCATGTCGAGCCCGAGGAAGAACTGGTTGATCAAACGCTCCGCGCCCAAGACGGGGAATAACGTCCGACCCTTGCGCCGTTCTTGTAGAGAAACGCATGGCTGCCGGAGCTACCCGTGACATCGCCGTTGTCGTTAATTCCAACGGCTTGACTACTCGTCGAGCCGGGCAGCGGCGGCAGGGGGAGTGGGGGTTGTGAGGGCCGGGCGGCGGAGCAAGGGTAGCGCAAGGCTCGCCCTCCGGCCTTGCGGCTTTTCCCCAAGGGCGCCCATCAGGCAGTCCGGCACGGCAGGTTTGTAAGGACTGGACCGTGTCCCCCGCCCGGCACCCGCCCCGCCACCCCCAACGCGCGCCGATCGGCGCGCCCAATCCCGATTGACGGCGTGCGGTTGCCGCTGGGGTGTCGGGCGTGAGAGAATCCCAAGATCAGCATTGAATGCGCCAAGCGTAGGTGGCATATCCGATGGGTAGATAGCTACTATGGACATTACACGCCGCCTTGTCGGGACCTCTGCAACACTTAAAGGCACGCGAGACGCAGCCGATGTTGACCTCAACGGCCTCATTCGCCGTCTGATTTTGTTCGATACCTATATTCTAAAGTCAATTCGATTGCTGGAGTTCCCAGCCCTTATTGCAGCGGTCGGCTTTGCCGAAACTATGCAACTCCTGAAATCCGCTGCATTCGAGATTGAGTGCGAAGCTGTAACAGTAGGACAGACGGGGCAGTTTGGAATTGAGTCCCGAACGACAAAAGGGATTCTTCCTCCGCTCTCGTACAGTTTGTCAAGTATTGAGACTGCTGACCACGACAAATACGTTCACAAGTGCCTGCAACCCCTGGACAAAATATCAGGCCTAACGCATAAACAGGTCGCCAAGTTGAAGCGGGCGATTGCTTGCATAATAGTGCGCCTGCCGGAGGGATTCGGGTCGAGGGTAGTTGCCCAAGCCACACAGGACGTTTTGAAGATACAGGATTTGGTGAAAAAATCAGTTGCGATTGCGGCCCGGCGAATCCTTGGTGTTGAAGTGCCTGATTTTGGGCTTTCCGTTCACCAGATCGACTCCGAAGATCTCCACGTCGAAACGGATATACCAAAGCGAGTTGGAATCGACATTGAAACCACACACAAAGTAGTTGAGCGAGGAATTCTGGGTATCGCAGAAGTTTCATCCCGATTTGCAGAAATGGAAGCCTATTCCGCGTTGAACGGTTTCATCGACAATGATCTCGCACTCGTTTGCGAGCGCTTGGATTTTCTTGCTCATAGTATTTCGCCGGAGACGAAGGAACGGCAGTTCCGCCGCGTACTTGAAATTGCGGGCCTTGCCGATGTCGCGTCAGCGGCACCAGGTAAGCGTGTGAGTTTCGCGCGGGTGCTTGAAATACGTGAGTCGGATGAGTGCCGCGAATTTCGCCAATGGTTGCCGACCATCGAGACAAGGTCGGATTCGGAAATAAAAGAGCGACTAGGCGGAATTCGCGCCAGGCTTGGCAACTTATTACAAACCGGAGGCGGCAGAACTCTTCGTTTTCTGGTAACCAGTGGAATCGGCTTCACCCCGGTTATCGGCCTGATCGCAGGCCCTGTAGCTGGGGCTATGGATTCGTTCTTGGTGGACAAGGTCCTAACGAAGTCGGGGCTGGTTGCGTTCATTAGCAGATTGTACCCGTCCATTTTTAATGAAAGCTCAATTAGGTAGCGGGCCTGATTGGTTACAGGAAACCGAATTATTTGCTGGCACAGCTCGTACAACAGGAACGAGTGATTTGGAGGAACTTATGGCGATGGACGCGCAGGCACGCCTTACATTATTCAACGCGATTGCAGCCGCCGGGCGCACGATTTACGATGTGGCTCAAGGCCTTTCGAACTCAGACACGAAGCGGCAAATGATGGAAGTTTATGATACGCTGATGACCTTGAAGCGTGAGGCTGCTGAGTTAGAAGACCTGAACCGTGAACTCAAGGAGAAACTACGGTTCAAATCGGAAGATTTCGACTTCAAGAATCCGTTCTGGTACGAAAACTCGCACCCCGACCGCCCCCTCTGCCCTAAATGTTTTGCCGACAAGATTATTGCCCCCGTGGGTACACCCAATAGCAATCAAACTGGGACCTCGCGTCGCTGCCTCCGCTGTGGCGAGGTATTTTGGGTAATGCGTCTCGCACCATCTGCCTCTACCGGATACGGCGGTGGCGCGCCTCCCACCCCATGGTCATGACTGGCGCGTTTGAAGGGTTGGCGTTGGGGGCTCCTCTTGATCTTCACTCTCCGGACATTCCCTTATCCAGCCCCCGGACATGCGAGCAGCGCGGACCTGCGGTTCAAAGTCCGCGGTTCTTCATTTGCCAATTCCACAAATCCTGACGACGGGGGCGCGGGATTATTCGCCCCGCGCGGGAGCCGCTCCCACTGCACGGGAAGAGCCGCGGACCTCAAGAACGGAGGTCCGCGCTACGAAAACAGCACGTCACTATATTTTGAAATCCTCGATAAGCACACAATAGGAGCACGAAAATCGAAGATCGCAAATCCCTATCTCAAATTGCCGGTTAGAGGTCTTGCGGTTTAAGGCCGGTGTGTTTGGCGATGCGGGCAAGCATCTTGGGCCCAATTTCTTCCGCGTCATGGAACGCCCAGGTGAATTCGCCCCTGGTGGGGTGGCTCAGTTGAATGTGCGAGGAGCCCTTCTCTGCCTTGACGGACCAACCAATGCGGTGAAGGGCACTCAGGACTTTGCGGGCTTTGGTGCTCGGCCAGTAACTCACGGGTAGCAGGCAATAGAAATCTCGACGGGTCTATCCTTCTTCTCTTTCTCGATCTCGTCGGCGAGGACGCGCAGGGCAAGGGCCTTCACCTTGGCCACCGCTTCCTGCCTGGTCCGGCCATAGGTCAGGACGCCGGGAAGCGAGGCGATTTCGGCGATCCAACGCCCATCCTCTTCGCGATCGAGTTCAATTTGAAACTTCACTCGGCTCTCCCCCATCAAGTTTTCGCTAGTGCCATCGTAGAGTACGGCAGGCGGCAGGTCAACCGCGAAATTTCCGAGAAAATTTCCAAGCAGTTTTACGCCGGGGCGGCAAGGGCAGTGGCGAGTGACGAGAAACAACGTCCGATGGCGGAAGAGCAGAGGCGAGTGACAGAGCCCGAAGCGGGCGGCGGGGCGGGGCCGCAGGGGATTGTAGCGCCGACCTTGCGGTCGGCACAGAAATGTGCCACGGGCGTCCCGCCCGTGCTCGGGCATGGCCAGGATGGCCATGGCACGGCCGAACCTGGCGCGCCCCTTCAGGGCTCAAAATATTATGCTGTTTCCGGTTACCCAGGGCGTTGCCCTGGGCTTCGTTATTTCGCCCCTTTGGGGCTCAAGCGTCGCGGGGATAGATTTTGTCGCACCTTGGGGGCTCAAGCGGAGTTGGGCGCCCTTGGCCCTACTCTGGGGTTCTTAAGTTAGTAATAGCGCTATCACCCAAATGGGTTAGACCACATGGTGAATTGACCCCAGCCGGCGCGAAAGGGCATATTGTCCACAGTTGGATTTAATGAAGAGGGGAGGGTTGTGCGCCAATCCCTCGGGTCCAAGCGCGAAAGGAACAACGCCAACGCGCAAGCAATCGGGAATTAGCAAGAAAGCGTTTTGATGAAAGTGAAATCAAACATTCGCCCGGTCCTCCAGGTGGGAGGGGAGAAAACTTAGATGAGCGGCAAGATGTTCGCATTGGTTTTCAGTTCAACGCTTGCGCTCGCTTTGGCGCCCGGGACAGCTTGGGCGAATGGTCCAACCGTTTCTGCGGAAAAAACGGAGATCAGTCCGCTTACTCAGAGCTCCGCAGTCCGTTCAACACAGAACCGCTCATTGGTTTCGCCGGCGGCGGGCCCGGCCTCCCCGTTACCGGCAAATGAAATCAGCACTGACACCGCCCATTACGAAGGCGCGAAATGGAACACCGGCGCGGTTATCACGTGGAGTATTGCGAATCATCCGGGCACTGCCGATTCGCCCTTTAGCGGCTATATGGGGTCACAATACGAAGCGCTTGTTCAGCAAGCTTTCCAGGCCTGGGCAGCCGCTTCCGGCCTCACTTTCGAGGAGGTCGCAGACTCCAGTCAATCCGATATCCGCCTGGGGTGGGGTAGTTTCAACACGTCCTCAACCGGCGTGGTGGGATATACGGCGTGTGTGATGCGGGCAGGAGAGTTGCAGCCCAACGTCATCATCCGGGTTGAAGATCCGGCACAAGTTCCCCTCGTAGCAGGACCAGGCAGCACCCTCACCTATTCGGGAACCCATGCAAGTCTCGCTCAGGTCATCATGCACGAGATCGGCCATGCCTTGGGTCTGGCCGACAATAACGATCCGAACTCCGTCATGCACTTCCAAGCCACAGGCGCGAACAACACTCTCGACACTAATGATGTCGCAGGAATCCAGACGCTGTACGGCTCGCTGACCCTGGCTCCACAGACACGCGAGGCGGTGGCATCAAAGCTCTCAGGATCGTCGCTTAATTCGGTGGGCCAGTAGTTGACTCGGGCCACCGCACCTTTCCAGACCCATCAGACCGTGCTGGCCTTTTGAGCGCCGCCTTAGCCCTTCTGCCCACCTAAGGGCTCAAAGCCTAAAGAGAATATGCAAACTTGAAATTGGTCAGATTAGCCCACTGCCCTGGCAACCGCGAGTAGCGCGGCTCGATCGAGGGTGAAGAAGTGCCACGGGCATCCTGCCCATGCTCGGGCATGGTCAGGATGGCCATGGCACGCTTTAGTCAGACTTCGCTTTCTTCTGGGATGGTCCGCCTAGATGTAGAACTGAGGTTAGCAAGCGGCCCTTGGCATTGATGACCCTGCATAGGATTCCCACATTGTAGCTCACTACCGCGAAAGGCTCGCTGCCCGTCTGCGTGGTATCGACATGGTCACGGGGGGAAACAAGAGCGCCATCGTCATTTAAAGCGTTTGTGTAAAGGGTGTTCGTTTTGATTTCGTAGGGGAAGTCTTCATGGGTCGGGGTGGTGGCGGCCTCACCATATGAGGCAAAGTTCCACGGTCCACCATCGTTGCGGGTGAAAGCCCCACTCTCTGACCCCGGCGTCGTATTGATGGCGGCGGTCACGCCTTGGAATCCCTGGAAAAACCTCGGGGAGTCTGACGGAACAACCAAAGAGTCAGCGCGGCCCTTGGAGGAATTCGACACGAGCCAAACATCCGGGTAATTGTTACCATCCTTCTTCACCCAGTTGTTAAACCACGCGGTGGAAGTTTCGTCGGCAGTATTGTGGTGGATAAAACCGGCGCCCTGGGGAGTCGGAGCCATGGATCCAAAGGACGTGACTTTGTTGCTCGGCTCTTGAGCAAACGCCGCCATAGCCAACAGCAAGAACAACAGCAACGCAAGGTGCCTTTTCATAGTCATTTCCTGCCCATTTTCAGCATTCTGTGGCGCGAGGCCGCGCTTCCAGCTCGCACGATGCGCCGGGATTCCACGGGAACAAGATTGCCTGCGTCATCGGGCGGGGACATGGTGCCTCCCAATAGCCGCAACCAACTGTATTGCTTGTAACATGGGGGGTGGGTTCGGGATATAGTACCGGGGGTGGAGTACTTAAGTAAGCTGTGCCCAACAAAGGGCGCCCGCCGATTCCACAAATCAGGACGCCGAGCCTATCGTGCAGAAGCGGGCAGCGCGGGTCGATCAAGGGCGGAGATGTGCCACGGGCGTCCCGCCCGTGCTCGGGCATGGCCAGGATGGCCTTGGCACGGTATGGCACGGCGCTGCATACGCCACCCCGCGCCCGCAAGCTTGCTGAAAAAGGGCTATAGGGGCGAGGGCATTTATCCCGATCAGATCAGTGCCCCGCCATTCGCGATTCCTGAGCGGAGGATTCACCCTGCCGTGGCCTGCAGTACTTTGCCACCAGGCGTTCCAGTTCCACCGGCGACAGGGGCTTTTCGAGATAGTCCGTAGCACCGTGTTCCAGCGCTTCGACGTAGCAGGTAATCTCCGGGTATCGCGCTACCACCACCACGGGCGTGCAACGGTTGCGTCCCGTGGTAAAACGCCTGAGGCGGTGCGTTTCCAGGATTGGGCGGCCCTGGCTCATAATCACCAGGTCAAAGTCGCCGTTTTGCAGGTACCATTCCGCCTCCCGATGATCGGTAAAGGCGTGGACCAGGTGGCCCATGCCCTCTAACACTGAGGTGAAAAAATTCAGATCCTTGGTATCTTCGTCAACCACCATGACCCTGTGACTCCGGGGCGATGCCTGGGGAAAACGAAGAGGTTGATTCTCACTCCATGGCGCCATGACATCCCTCCATTCCAAGCCAGCGCTTTGAAAATCCTGTCAGCGCTGACTGGCGGCATTCTCACTGCTCCGTTCGGGCGTTTGCAGGCTGCCCTGCGGGTCAACAATCCCATATATAAAAAGCAACTTACCGATTGTCTGAACAGGAGGGAGGGCACTTCGACCGGGGTCGCAGTGCCCATTTGGATTTGCTAACTGTACTGCTAGGCTTGTGAAATTGAAGGGACTTCGCAGGGGATCTGTCGCTGGCTTTAGGATTTTATGATGGATATCCACCAGGATTCCTCCGCCTGCTATCTCGGACAATTTAACCGAGGGGGTTTTTGAAATCTGCTCAATATTGCTCACTTTTGAAAATTTTTGTTATTACCTGCACCGCCAATGGCCTTTGGGTTTCTGCCCATGGAGCGGGACGCGGCGCAGGCGTATAATAGGACGCCATGAAGGCCGCTCGCGCCCGGTTGCCCTGCGGAGACCTTTTGAAACTCAGATTCTTGACCGCCCTGCTTCCGATTCTCGCCGCCTCGGGGCAGCCTGCTAACTGGCGGGCAAGAAAAACGACGAGCAGAGCATCACGCTTGCCGCGCAGCCCTAAGAAGGCCAGCCGAAGTAGGGAGGGATAAAATGGCATTAAGAATCGTGGTGCCTGAATATCTCGACAAAAAGGGCCAAAGCTTGTTGGCTGGGGCGCTCCAGAATTTCGGCGCTCAGCATGTTGCCGCCAACGAATGGCGTTTCAGCCAAATTCCATTGAGTTGTGAGAAATTTGTCGCCGAATTGAGAGTATTCTTGCCCGGACCAGAACAGTGGTTAGCAGACAGGCTGTCGGTCACAATTTTCCACCGATGAAAGCGTGGAAGGCTGATGCAGTTTGAGGAATGATTGGACATCGAGAATATTCCGGAACTGTTGGACTACCTGCGTGCCGGCGGACGAATTGAACCCGGCGAGCGGCCCCAGTGCCGGGTGCTGGGGGGAGGAGTTTCCAACCGCACGGTGCTGGTGGCGCGGGCAAGCGGCGAACAATGGGTTTTGAAGCAGGCGCTCGGAAAATTGCGCGTGGCGGACGATTGGTTCAGCCCGCCGGAGCGCATTCTGCGCGAGGCGGCGGGCATGGCGGCGCTTGGGCGCATTGCCCCGCCCGGATCAATCACCCGCCTGCTGTTCACCGACGCAGCGAACTTCCTGCTTGCCATGGAAGCGGTACCCGAACCCCACGAAAACTGGAAAACTGTTCTGCTCGCGGGACGCGTCGAACCCAGCCACATCGAGCAGTTCGCGAATCTTCTGGTGGCGATTCACCACGGGGGCGTGGGCCCGGAATTTCAGGCGGAGTTTGACGATCGCTCCTACTTCGAATCGCTGCGCCTCGAACCCTACTACATCATCACGGCCGCCCGGGTTCCCGCCGCCCGCGCCTTCCTGGAAGAGTTGGTGGAGGAGACGCGGGCGCGCCGACTTACCCTGGTGCACGGGGATTACAGCCCCAAGAATGTACTGATTCACGCTGGCCGCCTCGTTTTGCTGGACCATGAAGTGATTCACTTTGGCGATCCTGCGTTCGACATCGGGTTCTCCATGGCGCACCTGCTGAGCAAGGCGCACCACGTGCAGGATGCGCGGCCAACCTTCGCGGCGGCGGCGGAACGCTATTGGAACATTTACACACAAAATGGGGGACTCGCCGCCGAAGGCCCCTCCGTCCGGCACACCCTGGGCTGCCTGCTGGCGAGGGTGGCGGGGCGCTCTCCGCTGGAATATCTGAATGCGGATGAGCGGCGCCGCCAGCAGACGGCGGTGGTATCGCTGATCAGCCGCCCGCCGCGCACCGTGCCGGAACTTACCGGGAGGTTTCTTGCATGCCTGTGAGCCCGATTGCAGACTTGACCGCGCGCGAAATCCTTGACAGCCGCGGCCGCCCTACGGTGATGGCCACCTGCCGGCTCGGCAGCGGCGCCATCGCGTCGGCCTCCGTGCCTTCGGGCGCTTCCACGGGCAAGGCGGAAAGCCATGAACTGCGGGATGGCGATGTCAAGCGCTACCGGGGACTCGGCTGCCGCCAGGCGGTGGCCAACGTCAATGGAGAAATCGCCCGGGCGGTGGTGGGTTCGGACTTTGAGGGCCAAGCGGCGCTTGACCGCGCTCTAATCGACTTGGACGGAACGCCCCAGAAAGCCCGCCTGGGGTCGAACGCGTTGCTGGCGGTCTCGATTGCCTTCGCGCGCGCCGTCGCCCGGGAGCAAAGACTGCCCCTCTACGTTTACCTCGATTCCCTGCTCGGCGAAGAAGCGAATTCCCTTCCCCGCCTGACCATCAATCTCCTCAGTGGCGGAAAACATGCCGGCGAACAAGTGGCGATCCAGGATGTGCTGATGGTTCCCATTTCCGCAACCAATATTGACGAATCCCTGGCCACGGCCTTTGACATCTACCAGGCAGCGGCATCGCTGGTGGAGCAGCGCTACGGCATGCGGCTTCTGACCGCCGATGAAGGCGGCCTCGCACCACCCTGCGAGAGCGCCGAGGCCATGATCCAGACGGCCGTGGAGGCCATCGAGCATGCCGGATACCGCCCGGGCGCGGAGGTGGCTATCGCCCTGGACGTGGCCGCATCGCATTTTTACGCGGACGGGCGCTACCACCTGGACGGCCAGGCGCTGAGCCCTGATGAAATGATGGCCCGGGTCGAGGATTGGGTCGCCCGGTTTCCGATCGTCAGCGTGGAAGACCCTCTGGCCGAAGACGACTGGGAGCACTGGCCGAAGCTGCGTGAAGCGATGGGGGAAAAAGTGCGGGTGGTGGGAGATGACCTGCTTTGCACGAATCCTGAGCGCATCCGCCGCGCCATCGATGCGCGTGCCTGCAATACCCTTCTGCTGAAGGTCAACCAGATTGGCACGCTTTCCGAAGGTTTGACCGCCTTGCGGATGGCGCGCTCCGCCGGTTGGCAAGTCACCGCCAGCGCCCGCAGCGGCGAGACGGAAGACAACTGGCTGGCAGACCTCGCCGCCGGCTGGTCAGCCGATCAGATTAAAGTGGGATCGATTACCCAATCCGAACGCCTGGCGAAGTACAACCGTCTGCTGGCCATCGAGGCGGAAACGGGATGGGCCGTGAAGAGTTGGCAGTAGGCAGAAGGCGGAAACCCAACTGCGGTGTAAGGGTACGGCTCGCCGTACCCCTACCCTCGCAAACCCGCTTATTTGAGCGCCACCCCGTAAAAGTAATTGTAGTAGTACTGCCCCGACACGCTCGGCAGGCTCTTGTAAGAGGAGAAAAGAACTGCCTGGTTCTGGAAGGTCACAAAAACATCCTGCTGGGTCGTGGCGGTGGTCACCCGGAAAGTAAACAGGCCGAAACAGGGATTCTGGAGTTCACCCGCGCTGCCATAGAGGTAAGAGGTATCCGCAACGGCCGCGAGGGTGCCCTGGGCCATGGTGCCGCCGCTGCTGTTGGTCAAAGTGAATTGCCCGGTGGGGCCGATCACCAGGCTGGCCATCCCCATGCTGGGGGTTCCGGTTTCCGTGTTGCTGCCCGGAGCCATGGTGACATTCACCTTGTGATAATACATGGCCGAATAGGTGCCGGCAAAAGTTGAATCAAAAGCCTTGCTGGCAGCCTGCTGCAATCCCAGGATGGTGCCGTTGGAATTATCCACGGCGAAGATCCCATTGAGCGTGCCAAAGATGTAGGAGGGCGGACCGTCCGGAGAGGGCATCTCGAAGAAAGTCCCCGAGGGATCCTCCTGGAAGCTGGAGGAGGACATCGATGAGCTATTGAAGGCGCCCTGCTGGTTCTGCTCCCCGAAGGGCCAGTAGCTTGAGGTGGTAACATTGGTCTGCGCGTCCATTGTGGCTGCGCCGATCGAGACGCCGCCTATCGAAGTGCGAAATTGCATGTAGTTGTAGTTCTGACTGGCGAAGTTGGCGGGCGTGATCTGGGTGGTTTGCACCGCAGTCACCAGGGCCAGGGTGTTCTTGCTGGGCCCCGTCATGGTCGCCTGGATGAGCATGACATAATTGGGTACCTCGTAACCCGCCACCAGGTTGCCGGTGGGGTCGCTGAAGGCGTAAGTGCCATCCGGGTTCGTCGTGTAGGGAACGGTCCCGCTCATATTGTTGGAAACATCAGTATAGGTGAGAGTTTGAGCATTGGGATCGAGCGAAATCGTGAAGAAATCGCCGACCGCGGCGCTTCCCGTGTAAGTCCGCACCGCGCTGGCGGGGTTGGTCGGCGCCCCGCTGTCGTTTCCACAGCCGAGAATTGCCAGCACACACACCACGATGATTGCGATTCGATATTTCATGGATATTCCTCCGCAGCAATTGTGCACATCATTTACTCCCATCGGAAATTGGCCGCGAAACTTTAGGAAGATAAGCAGAATTTTAGAGAGGGTTCGTCGCCGGGGACATGAAGGGATTGTTATCTTGGTCGCTAGCGGAGTTTGTCCAGCATCGTCGCCAACGCGCGCATTTCGCGCACCACGGCGCCGCCGTCGGATCCGATGGCCACAAAGGTAAACCCCAACGTCTTCACCGTTTGTAATTGCGCTTCATTGGCCACCAGAATTCCCGGGGCCTTTCCGGCTTCCCGGCAGGCCTTAACCACTTTGGCCAGGGCCTCCTGCTCGGCCGGGTGATCAAACTGATCGGGCACGCCCAAGCTCACACTGAGGTCCAGGGGGCCGACAAACAGAACATCGACTCCCTCGACGGTGGCGATTTCCGGAAGGCGGTCAATGGCCGTATGGGTTTCAATCTGCACAATGGTAAGTAACTGGGAATTGGCGTTCTGGAAATAATCGGTAAAGCCGGGTCCGAAGTCGCACGAGCGGTTCATGCGCGCCACGCCCCGCACGCCCTCGGGTGGAAAGCGCATGGCGGCTGCGGCACGCCGGGCCTCCTCGGCGGAATTCACCATGGGGACCATCACGCCGGAAACCCCCAAATCCAGCACCCGCTTGAAGAGCGTGGCATCGTTCCAGGCGATCCGCACCAGCGGAGCGGCAGGGGTTGCGTCCACGGCCTGAAGCTGGGTGAGCAGCTCATAGCGATCGCCCATGCCGTGCTCGAGATCGATCAGCACCCAATCAAAACCGGATTTTCCCGCGATCTCCGCGGTAAGGCTCGAGCCGAGGTTCAACCAAGTTCCGCCCATCCATTGCCCGCTGAGCACGCGGTCGCGTATCCATTTCATTATGGCCCCCCTGGGGAAAGTAGGCAGTAAGCAGAAGGCAGCGAGCGAGTGCAGGGCAGGTCGCCGCCTTGCGCCTACTGATAACTGCCTACTGCCCTCCGCTTTCTGCCTTCTGCTTTCTGCCTACTGTTCTTAATAATGGAACCGCTGAAGCCTGCGGCGGGCCTCTTCGTACTCGGCCCGCAATTTCTGGGTGACGGGATCCTGCGAGACCTCCGCGGGCGCAACATCCCACCAGACCCCGGAGCCCGGCAGGAAGCGATATTTTTCCGTCTGGACGACGATGACGGAGGTGCAGTGTTCATCGCGAGCCTCCCGCAGGGCTTGGCGCACCTCTTCGGGAGTGCTGGCGTTCCACGTCCGCGCCCCCATGCTTTCGGCGTTTTTGGCAAAATCGATGGGAACAAAGTCGCCTTCCAGGCGCTTCGATTTCAGGTCGCGGGCGCGGAATTCGTTCCCAAAGCTGTGTCCGGCGCGCCCCACCTGAAGCTGCCGGATGCACTGGAACCCGTGGTTTTCGGAGATGACCAGGGTGATCTTCAGGCCTTCTTGGCTGGTGGTGACGAGCTCGGTGGGGTTCATCAAATAGGTCCCGTCCCCGATGAACACGAAAACCTCGCCCTGCGGCTGGGCCATGCGCACGCCCAGGCCGGCGGGAATTTCGTAGCCCATGCAGGAGTAGCCGAACTCGAGGTGGCACGCCGCCCCCGCGCTGACATCCCACAGCTTGTGCAAATCACCCGGAGGGCTGCCGGCGGCGGCAACGATGGTGTCACCGGCCTTGGCCTCATCGTTGAGAATGCCGATCAACTGCCCCTGGCTCATCGCTTCGCCGGGAGTGGGCTGATAAATCTCGTGGGTCAGTTGCTTCTTCCATTGAACTTTCAACCTGGCGATTTCCTTCACATAGGCCGGACGAGGTTGCAGACCGGCCTTCGCGCCCGCCTCGGCAAGAGCGCGCAAGGCTTCGCGGGCGTCGGCGAGGATGGGCAGCGCGCCCTGCTTGTAAGCGTCGTGGGACTTGACGTTGATGCTGATGAAGCGGACGTCGGGATGGTTGAAACAGGATTGCGAGCCCGTGGCGAAGTCAGTCAGGCGTGTGCCCACCGCGATGACCAGGTCCGCCTGGCTTATACATTGAGCGGCGGAGGCGTTGCCGGTAAGCCCGTGCCCGCCGAGCCCCAGGGCGGATTCCTTGCGAATCGCGCCCTTGCCCGCGAAGGTTTCCACCACGGGGATTCCCACCGATTCCGAAAAGCTCTGCAATTCTTCCCAGGCGCCGGAATAGTGCACGCCACCGCCGGCAATGATGACGGGGCGTCGGGCCTTTTTGAGCAGGCCGATGGCTTCCATGACACGCTGCGGATCGGGCAGGCGACGCTCAATCCTCCAAACGCGTTTTTCAAAGAGGGCCTCGGGAAAGGGGTAGGCGTGAGCCTGCACATCCTGGGGAAGCGCGATGGTGGCCGCCCCGGTATCGGCAGGGTCGGTCAGCACCCGCATCGCTTCCGGCAGCGCGGTCAGGAGTTGTTCCGGGCGGGAGATGCGATCAAAGAACCGGCTGACCGGGCGGAAGCAGTCGTTGACGCTGACATCGGCGGAAATCGGGTGCTCCAGTTGCTGAAGGACAGGGCCTTGGTGCCGCGTCGCATAATAATCGGAAGGAAGCAGGAGCACAGGCAGATGATTGATGGTGGCCAGCGCCGCGCCACTCAGCATGTTGGTGGCGCCCGGCCCGATGGAGGACGTGCAGGCGAGCGTCGCCGTACGCTGCGTGGCCTTGGCAAAACCGCACGCGGTGTGAACCATGGATTGTTCGTTGCGCGGCTGAAAGTAGGGGAGGTCCTGGCCGTACTCATACAGCGCTTGGCCGAGTCCGGCGACATTGCCATGCCCAAAAATGCCGAAGATGCCCGGAATCAGGCGCCGCTGCCTCCCATCACGCTCGCTGAATTGCACGGAGAGAAACTTCACCACAGCCTGGGCAGTCGTGAGAGAAATCGTCGTTGCCGTTTTCGCGCGTGCCATTTCTTTGCCCCCCCTCGCTTTTCGCTTATCCGATTCCGTGGAAGACTACAGTCTTAAGCTCCGTCATTTCCTCGATGGCGTAGCGCGGGCCTTCCTTGCCGATGCCGCTGCTCTTGAACCCGCCGTAGGGCATGAAATCCGCGCGCCAGAGGGGGGTCCAATTAATCTGAATTGTTCCACTCTGGACTTCGCGGGCAAAGCGCAGGGCGTTCTTGACGTCGCTCGTAAAAATTCCCGCTCCCAGCCCATATTTGCTGTCGTTGGCAAGCGCGATGGCTTCCTCAATGGAATCCACGGGAGTCACCGCGACGGCCGGGCCAAAGAGTTCATCGCAGGAAACGCGCATCTGGGGCTTCACGTCTGCCACCACCGTGGGAGCGAACACTGTTCCATTTCTGCGGCCGCCGGTCACCACGCGCGCTCCGCCCTCGCACGCCTCTTCAATCCAATCCTCGACGCGCTGGGCGGCGCCTTCCGTAATCATGGCGCTGAGCTTGGTATCGTCCTTGAGAGGGTCGCCCACCTTGATGGCTTCCACCCGGGGTTTGAGGGCATCGAGAAAATCCGCGTAAACCTTGCGGTGCACCAGCACGCGCTGGGTGGAAATGCAAACCTGCCCGGCGTTAACATAACCTCCGATAGCGGTGGCGTCGGCAACGGTATTGAGGGCGGCGTCGGGCAGCACCACCAGGGGGCTGTTCGACCCAAGTTCCAGCGAAAGCTTCTTGACTCCAGCCACCTGCGTGATCTTCTCGCCCACATCGCTGCTCCCCGTGAAGCTGATCTTCCGCACCCGGGGATCACTGCACAAGGCCACGCCCACGGCCTGCCCGGAACCGGTCAGGCACTGAAGAGCGTTTTCCGGCAACCCCGCCTCCAGGAAGATTCGGGTAAGCTTTAAGGCGGTCAGCGAGGTCTTGCTGGCGGGCTTGAGGATGACGGCATTCCCGGATGCCAGGGCCGGCCCCACCTTATGGGCCACCAGCAGCAGCGGATAGTTGAACGGGGTGATGGCCACCACGATGCCGCAGGGAACGCGCAGGGTGAATCCCATTTTGCCGACCGTTCCTGCCTGCGCATCCAGGGGGAGGGTTTCGCCCCGAAGTTGCGCTCCCTCGAACGCGCACAAGCGGAAGATGTCGGGAGTCCGCCCGGCCTCGCCCCGCGATTCGAACAGCGGTTTGCCCTCTTCCAGGCTGATGGTGCGGGCGATATCCTCGACTTGTTGGGCCAGAAGGTCGGCGGCGCGCAGCAGGATTTGACTGCGCTCGTAAGCCGTCAGCTTCGCCATGGCAACCGCACCCCGCACCGCGGCGGCCAGCGCCGCTTCAATCTGCTGGGGAGTTGCGTCCGGGATGGTGTCAATGACTTCCCGCGAGTAGGGGGACACCACCTCCGTCAGTTTGGGAGAACCCACCCATTTGCCGTCCAGATACATATCCATGTTTAAACCCTCCGCTCGCTTGTCCGCTCCGCCCCCCTGCGCAACTCGTGCCGACGTGCAGAGCGGAGCTTTGAAGTCGCGATGGCGCCGCAGGGGCACGCCACGGCGTGCCCCTACGAAAGTTCTTTCATATAGCGCCGGGCTTCAGAAGCGAGAAAGGCGTCATCCCCGGCCACCAGCAGCAAGGTGTCTCCCAGGTCGCGGCACTCGCGGGCGTGCTCGATGCTTTGGCACCCGTGACCCATGGCTTTTCCGTGCCGGCGGCAGGCCATGCGAACCGCATCGACGGCCGCTACGTAGCGAGGATGCTCAAATTGCTTGTAGCAGCCGAGGGAAATTGACAAGTCCAGGGGACCGATGACCACGCCATCGAAGCCCGCGACCTTCACAATGTCATCAATATTTTCGATGGCTTGCTGGGACTCAATGATGCCGAGGCAAAGCATGGCAGCATTGGCTTCCTCGAAGTATTGGTCCGAGTCGAAACCGTAGACGCCGGCGCGGCGCGGTCCAAACCCGCGAATCCCCGCCGGCGGGTAGCGGCACGCCTCGACCAGCCGCCTCGCCTCCTCACCGGTATTGATAAAGGGGCAAAGCACGCCGGGAGAGCCCAGGTCGAGAAGCCGCCGGATTTCGTCCGCATCGAAGTGTAGCGGGCGCGCCAGGAGAATCGCTGGCGTTGCCGCAGCAGCCTGCAACATGGCCCGCACCGTGGGCAGGCTGGTGGCGGTATGTTCCGTATCGACCACCAGCCAGTCAAATCCCGCGCGGCCGAAGATTTCTGCTACCGCCGGGTCGGAAAGGGCCAACTGCGCGCCCCAACAGGGTTTTCCGGAGTGAAGTTTCGACCTGAACCGACGGGCTTTTTCCAGTTCCAGGATCATGGGCAGGGTCAACCGATTCCAATCTCGCGCAGATAGGTTCGGGTGCGCCGAGCAATCGGCAAGGGCTTCTCGAAGGGCGCGGGAAACATATCCTGCTCCACCACCGCCCATCCCGCGTAGCCGACTTCGCGCAGAACCTCGCGAAGCGCGCGAAAATCAATCATCCCCCGGGCGGGCTCGCAGAACATATCCATTCCCACGGCCAGGGCAAAGGGGATCTTCTCCGCCGCCACCTTCTTCTGAATCTCTCCATCGATGCTTTTCAGATGGAGGTAGGCAATCCGCTGGTGGCGCTTGCGCATAAAGGCCACGGGGTCGCCGCCTCGATAGGCATGGTGGCCCGTGTCGAGGCACAGGAAGACGCGGGCGGGGTCGGTCTGCTCCAGAAACGCCTCAATCTGATCCTCGTATTCCACATGGGATTCGGCGTGGGGGTGGAATGCCAGGGTCAGGCCAAAGCGCTCCCTGGCCAGGTCGGCGATTCTGTGGGTCGAGTCGATCAGCCGCTTCCAGGCCTCGGGATCGAGCCGGCTGGGCGCTGTGGACTTGCCGGTAAAGAGGTCGGAATAGACGTCGTCGATCAGCACCAGGTAACGGGCGCCTAGGGCGGCAAGCAACTCACCTCCACCCACCACCTGCTTCTCGAGCCCGGGCCAGGCGGCGGGATTCTCCAGGTGGGCCATTGCGAAGGTGCCAGAAACCTTCAGCTTGCGCCGGTCAAGCTCCTGCCGCAGCATGGTGATGTCCGTGGGCAGATAGCCGTAAGGGCCGAGTTCCACCGCCTCGTAGCCCGCTTCCACCACCTCGTCCAGAAAGCGCTGCCAGGGGGTCTGCCGCGGGTCGCTGGGAAACCACACTCCCCAACTGTCGGGAGCAGTTCCAATCGTGATGCTCATTCGATGGCCTTCCCCCTCATCCTCAGGATTCTGCCGGGTTGCATCGACCCCTCACAATGATGGCGCTGGCCCCAACGACCGATTAATGGGGGTACTCTATCCATGTCATTGTGGCTTGTCAATGTGCTTTCAGATGGAATTTGATCGCCCCACGCCAGTGTCCTAAGCAAGTGATCGTTGCATTCAGAGGTGGCGAAAGATATGCTACCGCCCCGAGTGAGAATCAAAAGGAAATTCCCATTAGTACTTGCCGCGGAGCAGGGTATGAATCGACAAGGGCGGGTTAGAGCGATCGTAACTGCCTTGAGCCTACTGTTGTGGATTGGTGGATCTCCCCGTGGAGTGAATGCGGCAGACGCCGACCGATTGTTTCCGGTGGACCTCCCCAGCGCTCACTGGGCGCAATTCCGTGCGACCGCATATTCCCGGCCAGTCACAGGAATCATTTACCGGGGAGAGCCACGCCCGGTTTCAGGATTGCCCCTGGGAGGAATTGCCAGCGGCTACCTGGATCTCGAAACCGCCGGGACGTTTGGTTATAGCACCATCTTCAATTACCTGACGCCACGCGGCGGCCCGCTCAACACTCCTTTCCTGGGGGTCGCGGTTGGGGGAAAGACCTGGGCCCTCACCACCGGAGAAACCAAACAGTTTGATCCCGGGCAGGGTCCGCCTCCCCCGCCCGGCCCACACTTAGCCATCCGCGGCGTGGAGCAAGCAAAGAGCATCGACTATTGGGGGCACTATCCCATCGCCGATTTGGAGTACGAAACATCCGCGCCCGTATCCGTGGGACTGCGGGCGTGGTCAGCATTCATCCCGGGAAATGCCGCGGTTTCCGACACGCCGGGTGCGGTTTTCGAAGTCCATCTGCGCAACCGGACGGGAGTGAAGCAGACGGGGACAGTAGCCTTCAGCCTTCCCGGGTTCAGAGGGCATGAAAGCGCCCTCGATCCCGAGTGGACGGGCCCCAATCCACGATATGCCAAGGTACCGGCCACGGCCGAGCGCCAGTATTTGACTTACCTTCCCAAACACGACATTGTGCGTGAGGTGATTCCGGGCAACCCCAGCGGCGTGTGGGTGCGGGATAAAAATTGGAAGATGAGCTACGTGCTGGGGGTCATGGACGGCGAGCATCCTCGAGCGGGCGCTGACCTGGGGGCTGATGGCAAGAGTTGGAGCGCCATTGAAAAGCAGCTTCCGCAGAACGTTCCGGAAACAGGGGGCGCATCCCTGGCCGTGGATTTCACTCTGGAGGCAGGGCAGACGAAGACCGTGCGTTTCGTGCTGGCATGGTATGCGCCGGAGTGGAAAGGCGATGGCGCGCCGAATACGGCGGGAAACACTTACACGCGCATGTACGCAACGCGCTTTGGCAATGCCCTGGAGGTGGCCCGCTTCCTCGCCAGCAAGCATGAGAACCTGCTGCGCCGGATTATCCGCTGGCAGGAGGAGGTGTATTCCACGCCGGAAATCCCCGGCTGGCTCGCCGATTCGCTGATCAACAACCTATCCCTCATCGCCAAGACAGGGATGTGGGCACAGGCCAAACCCCCCATTGGCGCCTGGTGCAAACCGGAGGACGGGCTCTTCGCCATGAATGAATCTCCGCGCAGTTGTTCCCAGATGGACACGTCACCCAACAGCGCGGTGGGCAACCTTCCTCTGGTCTATTTTTTTCCGGCCTTGGAACGTTCGACATTGCGCGCGCTCAAGGAATACCAATTCAGTGACGGGCGCCCGACCCTGACGCTCGGCAGTGGTGGCGGTGACAAAGGGTTCTACTTCGAAATGGTCTATCCTGGCCGGGGCTACCAATTGGTGATGCAGGGCTCCAACTACATGGTGCGCCTGGACCGCTACTGGAAGGTCACGGGGGACGACAGCTTTTTCCAAGAGTTCTACGATTCAGCCCGGCGCGCCACGCGTTGGAGCTTCAGCCTCCGGCCTCCCTACGGGCTGTCACAAATCGTGGCCATGCCCACCGAGGGCACGGACCCCTTGCAGGACACCGAATGGTATGAGGACAGGCCTTATTACGGCTACGTCTGCCATCCCGGCGGATACAGGATGGCCCACGCTGAAATGATGCGCCGCTGGGCGGAGAAGCGCGGCGATACGGAATTCGCGAAGCAGCTCGACGCATGGCTCGCAGCCGGTGCCCAAGCCTTGGAACAGTATTTGTGGAACGGCAAGTACTACCGCCTCTATAACGAGCCGGAAACAGGGCGACGCATGGATGTGGTGTTCATCCCGCAGCTTGACGGGCAACTTTTTGCTCGCCTGCACGGTTTGCCGGGAGTGTTTCCCCAGGACCACGTGGAAAAGGTGCTGGAGTTGATTCGCCAGGGCGCCGGAGTGAGCAAGCTGGGGATTCCTCCCGCCTACGTGACGCCGGAAGGTGCAGCATGGCAGCCCGACGACCAGAAAAAGTATCTGACCGGCACCTATACCTTTGAGGAATTCGCCACCTACTTTCTCGCCGCGACCTTCATTTATGAAGGCCACAAGGACTTCGGGCTGGATCTGCTGCATCGATGCCTGGAAGTGTTCTCCTGCAAATTTGCTTACACGTGGGATGGCGCGAACGTTTTTAGTCACGAAGGTGATACCGGAGAGCGGTCCTACGGAACGGACTATTACCAGAATATGTGCCTGTGGGATGTGCCGGCAGCGCTCAAGGGCGAGGACATGTCCGGTCCCACGAAACCTGGGGGCCTGGTATACAGGATGATCCAGGCGGGAAAAGATATGTAGCGCGTCGCGGGAGGAGCGGGGACCGGGCTGGCAGGGATCGGCGTCCACCCGGATGCTACGCGGCGCGGCGGTAAGAGCAAGTCAAGAGGCAAAGTGCAAAAGGCAAAATGCAAAAATGAAAAAACCTCTATTGCTGGGAACCAGCGCTTTAATAACGATGTGGACGTGCCTTCTCGTCACCAATAAAAGGGCCAACGCGCAGACGCCGACGTACGACTTGGCGAGTGACTGGAGCCTGAGTGGGGCATCGCTCAAGGGAATGCCCTTCGGCCCGGACGGCGCTTGGGGAGTTTATTCTGTCCACTTCAAATCGGAAGCGGAGTACTGGGCGGAGTTCGATCGCGCCATGCACTTTACCATCTCCAATCCCTGGCTCGAACTTTACAACATTGATGGATGGTGGCTGGGAGGATCGCCCGAGACTCGCAAGCCCATGGTGGGCAAGAATGTGGGAGAGGGCAATATTCCGGGAAAGCTGCACGGCACGTATTACGACTGGCCTCTGGGGAAAGTGGCTGCTTGTGGGTGGCCTGCTTCTGATCATGGCAAGGCTGAGGGCGCGATGGCCACCGTGGCTTGGACTGCACCGCAGGCCATGGAAGTGGGCGTTACGGGGGCCATCTGGACAGTGGGGCAATATCTGGATGTCGCAGAACGGCGCACTCGCGTCATGATGTGGATCACCCGGTGGTCGGGAGGGGCAGGCCGGGAGACCCTGTTTCATGACGTTCTGGTTCCACTCTGGACCGAAGGCTATGACTCCGAGCATCCTGAAACCTTCGCGCAGATCCTCGGCAAGCAGGCATCGCAATTACAAACCATCAGGGTCAAAAGGGGCGACAGCATCGCCGTCGGTTTCTACTGGGACGGCACGGCCTCCAAGCCGGGCCTGAATGGAATCGATTTTAAGGTCATCGGAAAACCTGGAACGAAGTAGCGGCAGCCAGTGCGCGACCTATTTCGTCCAGGACAACCCAATTTCCTCCAGTGACCGGCCTTTGGTCTCCGGAACCATGTACCCGGAAAAAACCAGAGCGACGACGCACACCGCCGCGAACACCCAAAAGACTCCGGCGATCGAGTTGAAGTGCTTCTGGGTGTAAGCACTCAAGCTGGGAACGATTTGAGCGCCCGCAAAGGTTGCCGCCCACAAGACAATGGAGGCAGCCCCCATCGCTTTGCCGCGCAGCCGCGTGGGGAAAATCTCCGACATGATCAACCAGGCCAGGGGCGCCAGGCTGATAATGTAGAAGCCGATGCAAATCATCATGACCACTACCACTAGTTCGCCCATTATATGCCGGGTAAAGAAGTAGCCCGTCAGGGTGAGACTGACGGCCATGCCGGAAACGCCGATCAGGAGCAGCGGCCTTCTCCCCAGCCGTTCCACCAGCCACATCGCCAGGATGGTGCAGAAGACATCCCACACGTTCAGCACGACCGTCTGAAAAATTGCATCCGAGGCACTTTTGAAGCCGGCTTGCTGAAAAATGATGGGCAGGTAAAAGGTGAGGGGGCTGGCTCCGGTCATTTGTTGAAAAATCGCCAGGGCCGCGGCGATCAGCAGGGCCGTGCGGATGCCGGGCCGCAGCAGGTCGGCAAAAGTCCCCTTATCCTCGGCTCCGGCTTGATGCATGATTTCCATTTCCTGTTCAACTCCTGCCGGCGACCGGTAAATCTTCCCCAGCACCTCGCGAGCATCCTCGATTCGCTTCTTTTCGAACAGCCAGCGGGGGCTCTCCGGAACGAACGCGAGGCCAATGAAAAACAGGAGGACAGGGACCAGTTCATAGGCAAACATTCCCCGCCAATTGCCTCGGGCCGAGAGGAAATAGGAAACAATAATGGAAACGGTGGCGCCTACCACGATGGCCAATTGATTGATCGTCACCAGGCGGCCGCGCAGCCGCGCCGGCGATATTTCCGCGATGTACATCGGCGAGGTGACAGAGGCGAGACCGATGCCGAGGCCACCCACAATGCGGAAAAAATCAAATTCCGCAATGGTTTTGGGAAAGATCGTCCCTACCGTCCCCACCCCGAAGATGAAGGCGGTGCCGAAAAGGGTCTTTTTCCTTCCCACAAAATCGGCCAGTGGGCCGCCCACCAGCGGGCCAATAATACAGCCGATCGTGCAGCAGCTCACCGCAAATCCCGTCTGTCCGGGGGTTAGTTGGAATTGTTTTTGAAGGAAAATGAGCGCCCCGGCCACCACGTCGAGGTCATACCCGAACAGAAAGCCCCCCACGGCCGCTATCGCCGAAATGATGTAAACGTAATTACGTCAAATGTCGGTTGATTCCTGCGGGAAGCCGGCCTCCAAATTCACAATTCCCTCCCCTCCGCAGCGTGCGCCGGAGGTTATACTTCCCGTAAAGGTGCCCCAGTGGGGTAAGAGCCCAGGTCAGGGTTGCAAATAAAGTCGTAATTCGCGAAGTATGTATACGGTATGGGTTTAATTCCTGTCAAGGAATATCCCGGCTGTGCCATGGCCATCCTGGCCATGCCGGGGCACGGGCAGGATGCCCATATGCGCTAGGTTAAGCTCCGCCATCCTGCTTGTCATGCTGCTCCGTTCAAAGTAGGCCGGATTCTGTGTTTATCTTTGCGCTTATGGGCAGGCTGCCTTGACTACGAAAACAGTTCGTCATTATGTCTTTCAATCCTCGATAGATACAATTTCCGCAACTATAAAAACAATTCCCTCAACTATTGGTCGCAAGCTGCCGATAATCCGATTAGGGAAGTGTGTTTCCTGGTGCCACGCCATCTCCCCCCTAATGAGGGGTATCGGCGGACTTTGACCCGCGGATGAAACAATCTGCGTTGCAGGGTGGACGAGCAAGTGTTGGGCCGAGCATGAGACCGGCATCTGCCCCCGTAAACCTGGAGACAATTTCTTCAAGTATTGGTCACAGACTGCCGATAAGTCCAGCAGGGAAGTGTGTCCCCTATCTCCGCGCCACCAACCCCCTAATGAGGGGTATCGGCGGACTTTGACCTGCGGATGAAACAATCGGCGTTGCAGGGTGGACGAGAAGTGTTAGGCCGAGCATGCGCCCGGCGTCTGCTGCCGTAGACCTGGAGACAATTTCCTCAAGTTTTCGTCACAGACTGCCGATAAGTCCAGCAGGAGAGTGCCTCCCTTGGCGCCCCGCCGCCTCCCCCCTAATGAGGGGTATCGGCGGACTTCGACCCGAATATGAAACAATCTGCATTGCAGGTGCCCGATGGCCCAATCCGAATCGGACCTGAAATCGGACCCGCCCCCCCCCAGCACGGGCAGGATGCCCGTGGCACAGCTCGCCCCAACATCCTTTTGGCAGCGAGGTCAAAAAGTGGGGTAGAATCTGCGCATAGGTTCGGTTCAGTCCACGACCATCTCGCGAGGTGACCATGGGATTCCGCAGAACGCTCACGATTCTCCTGCTGGCAACAGGTTTGGCCTTTGTCTTGTCTGCCGGGGCGCAGGAGAAGCCCTTTACGATGCAGCAGGTCGTTGACATGGTGCGGGCCGGGCTGGGAAACGATTCGGGAGCCGGACTGATTGCGGCGCGCGGGATTGATTTCACACCCACCCAGGATTTCCTCAAGAACCTCAAGTCCTCCGGCGCCAAGGAACCGTTTCTGAAGGCCCTGCGCGCCAACACCCCGCTCAGCGTCGAGCAGATCAATCACATGGTGCGCGCGGGACTGGGAGAGGCGTCGGGCGCGCAAATGGTCACCCAGCGGGGACTTGATTTCGGCCCCACGGATCAATACATCCAATCCCTCAAGACCGCCGGCGCCAAGGATGAATTCCTGAAAGCGGTGCGCTCCAAGATGCCCCTGAACCAGGTGCAGGTTTTCGCCCAACTCGGCGCCGAGTCGCCCGTCCAGCGGGTGACGATGCTGGTGAAAGATCGCGGCATCGACTTCACGGTGAAGGATGATTATCTCCAGGAAGTACGGCTGGCCGGTGGAGACGACGATTTAATCGCCGCGCTCAAGAAGGCCAAGGTGATACCTCCCATGACCGATGATCCTGCCGGCCAAGCCCGGCTAACCGAGGTTCGGCAGCATGTAGCGCGCGGTGCGGCACTCAAACTGAAAGGGCAGTACGCTGATGCGGAAAAGGAATTTCGCGCGGCCTTGACGCTGGGCACGCCTGACCCCGATGTTTACCTGAGCCTGGCCTCCGTGCTGGGCCGGCAAAAAAAGTGGGACGATGACGTGACGGCCGCCCGCGAAACCCTGCGTATGAACCCCGACAATGTGATGGCGCATATCGTCCTCGGCCTGGCGCTGGCGGGGCAAGGCGATTGGGACGGCGCCGTGGCCGAAAACCGTGAGGCCTTGCGCCTGAATTCCAAGGATGACTACGCGCACGCCTATCTGGGCATTGCCCTGGGCGGCAAGCACGATTGGGACGGCGAAATCGCTGAAGAACGCAAGGCGCTGGACCTGAACCCCAACAATGATTTTGCCCGGGCCAACCTGGGCGCCGCGCTGGAAAGCAAGGGCGATTGGGACGGCGCCATCGCGGAATTCCGCAAGGCGCTGGACCTCAACCCCAATAATGGCGAGGCCCACGCCAATCTCGGTGCGGCGCTGGGCAACAAGGGTGACATGGACGGCGCCATCGCGGAATATCGCCAGGCACTCGCCCTGAACCCCAATAGCGACATGGCGCACGCCAACCTGGCCGCCGCCCTGGGGAAAAAGGGCGACTGGGAGGGGGCCATTGCGGAATGCCGCAAAGCACTCGCGCTGAGCCCCAAGAGTGACGCGGCGCACACTAATCTTGCTGATGCGCTCCGCAACAATGGCAACTGGGACGATGCCGTCACCGAATACCACGCGGCGCTCCAGTTGAACCCCAACAATGACGCCGCGCACGCCGGGCTCGGCCTGGTGCTAGCCGTGCGTGGCGACCTGGATGGAGCCATTGCCGAAGAACGCGAGTCCCTGCGCTTGAATCCCAATAATCCCGTCGTGCACGCCAGCCTCGCCGACGCTCTGGAACAGAAGGGTGACCGCCCGGACGCCCTCGCGGAATACCAGACGGCCGCCACCCTCGACCCTAAGAACGCCAACTATAAGCAGAATGTCGATCGCCTCAGGCTGCAATCCAACCGGTAGCGAATCCGCCCCATCTACAGGGCGAGTTCGATGTAGACGAGATGGCCAGCCAGCGCTAATCCAAACAATCCCACCAGAATGCCGACGAGGTCGACGAGAAAACCAGCCGGCTCAAACCTCCCGGTTTCCAACTGCTCCCGCGTGTGCCGATAGCGGAGCAATCCGGCTGCGGTCAAGAGCACACCCGCGATGATCGCGATTGTGCCAAACCAAACGGAAAGCCCTGCGGTTCTTGACGCCTGGCCTTCGAGCCGCATGAACTGCCGGATGGCGATGGCGAAGCGTCCGATGGCGAAGCCGAACACCACAATGGCAACCCCGGTGCGCACCCAGGCAAGGAAGGTGCGTTCATTGGCGAGATGGTCGCGGGCGCGATTGGGATTCTCACCCGCCGCTGGCCGATTGTCGCTGACATTTGCGTCCGGCATGCATGCTCCGGGATCAGAAGGATCTTCACCGCCAGGAATTATTCTATTGCCTTCTCCAGCACGGCGCCGACACCGGAGATGTTCTTCATCAACTCGTCCGGAATCTCGTGCCGCCGCTGGAGATAGTCAGGGCGGTTGTAGGAGAGCCAGACCGCGCCCTCGGCATCTTCCCATGCGAGCGCCTTCAGCGGCAGATCGATCGCCACAGTTGGAGCGGCGACCATTAGAGGCGTGCCCGCCTTCGGGCTACCAAAAATGATGAGCTGAGTGGGGCGCATGGCCAAGCCGACCTTCGCAGCCTCGCCGCTGTGATCGACTCGGGCAAATACCGAAAGGTTTTTAGCTTTCAAAACAGACTCAAGCCGCCGCAGTGTTTCTGCCACTGAGTATGGACTCCGGACATGAACCAACCCATTGTCTGGCAGAGAAGCCATACGCATCCCCTTCAGTATTCTGGACTGGAAACCCCATCTATTGTAACCTGCACGGTTGGCTTTCCATATGGCGATTAAAGTTGTTCTTACCGACGGTCCATTCTCCGATATTTCCATTGAGCGCGAGATTTTGGAGAAAATTGGCGCGACGCTGCTGCGCGCCCCCGGCTCCTCAGTCAATGAAATTGCCGCCCTCGCAGCCGACGCGGATGCACTGCTGGTCTGTTGGGCGAATATACCGGCAGAATTGATCCGGCAACTGAAACGGTGCCGTTACATTTCCCTCTACACCGTCGGCTTTAACAACGTTGACCTGGCGGCGGCGACGGAAGCGGGCATTGCCGTGTCAAACAATCCCGGCTACTGCACCAGCGAGGTTGCCACGCACGCGCTCGCACTTTTGCTGGCATGCCACCGCAAACTTTTTTCTCTGGAGGCGCGAGTAAAAGCCGGGACCTGGGAGCCCGTGGCTTCCATGACGCCCACCCATTCGCTGAAGGAGCAGACCATCGGACTGTTGGGGTACGGGCGCATCGGCAAGCAGTTGGCGCAATGGGTCGAGCCCCTGTGCGGGCGGGTGCTTGCCCACTCACAAACCAACTCCCAGGATTCAGCCCCCGCCGAGATGGTTTCCCTCGATCGACTGCTGCGGGAATCGGATTACATTTCCATCCATTTGCCCCTAAATCCTTCCACGCGCTATCTTCTGGGGAGAAATGAAATCTCGAAGATGAAGACCACGGCATTCCTAATCAACACTTCGCGTGGACTCATCATCGACGACGAAACCCTGATCGAAGCCCTCCGCGCCGGGCAATTGGGGGGTGCGGCGCTGGATGTGTTTACCACCGAACCCCTGCCGCTCAATCATCCCTTCCGCACCTTGCCCAACGTCATCATCACGCCGCACGTCGCCTGGTATTCCGACCGCTCCGAATATTTGCTGCATGCCAATGCACCCCGCGCGATCGTGGATTTTTTTGAGGGGCACCCGGTGAAGCTTCTCAACCAGCCCAAATCAAAAGAGCAGCAGGTGTAGCCCCGACCGCCGGTCTTGGGGCGCGCGCGGAATCTCAGAGCCTGGGGAGGAATTCCTTGCCGCACCTGTCGCGGATTTGGCGCCATTTTCGGGGGACACTTTGTCATGCTGTTTATGCTTTTACGTAGATTCCGATAAGTGGCTTTTTTTCAGTATGTTCTCAGCTTTGGGCGCGCAAAAATGCCTTTCCCGGCCCTTTGTTTTCAGTATGTTCTCAGCTTTGGACAGAGTGTCCGACGTCAGGCAGAAAGTCACATGAAAACTTGCCTGTGTGCCGAGCCTTCATCGTCCCTTCTTTCCCTCCCGGCCGGTGGCCGCGCCGAGGGCGCCAGCTTGCCCCGGCTATTCCGGCACGGGGCAGCGCACCACCTCTTGCCCACATAGAGTAGCCTATATTCATTCCAATGTCAATATAATTCTTAAATCCGGGCTGGGGGTCAAGGTGGGTTCCGTGACGCTTTGAATGGCCTCGACGGTCGTGTCTGCTGCCATCTCTTGCAGGACAAGCCCCTGCGAAGTCACATCGATCACCGCGAGCTCGGTCACGATGCGGTTTACGACTCGCTCGCCGGTCAGGGGAAGGGTGCAGCGCTTCAGGATCTTGGGCCGGCCGTCTTTGGTAGTGTGTTCCATGGCCACCACGACGCGGTTGGCGCTTGCCACCAGGTCCATCGCTCCGCCCATCCCTTTCACCAGTTTTCCGGGAATCATCCAGTTCGCAAGGTTCCCCCGCTCATCCACTTCCATGGCCCCCAGCACCGCCAAATCGATATGTCCCCCACGAATCATGGCGAAGGAGTCGGCGCTGGAGAAATACGCGGCCCCCAGCGTCTCCGAGATGGTCTCCTTGCCGGCATTGATCAGGTCGGGGTCCTCCTCGCCCTCGTAAGGGTATGGCCCCACGCCCAACATACCGTTTTCGGACTGCAACACAACACCCATCCCGGGCGGCACACAATTGGCCACCAAAGTGGGCATGCCAATTCCCAGGTTCACGTAATATCCGTCTCTCAGTTCCTGGGCGGCGCGGCGCACGATCAGATCGCGTTTATCCACGGCTCAATCTCCTCACCGTGCGCCTTTCAATTCCCTTTGCGTAGGGCGTACACTCGAAAATCCTCTTTACGAAGATGCCCGGAGTCACGATAAAGTTGGGATCAAGCTGGCCGGGCTCCACCAGTTCTTCCACCTCGGCAATCGTGATCTTCGCCGCGGTGGCCATCACGGGATTGAAATTCCGGGCGGTCTTCCGGTAAATCAGGTTACCCGCGCGGTCGCCTTTCCAAGCCTTCACCAGGGCAAAATCGGCAGTCAACCCATGCTCCAGCAAATACTTTTTCCGGTTGAATTCGCGGCATTCCTTTCCCTCCGCCACCACCGTGCCCACGCCGGCGGGCGTATAAAAAGCGGGGATTCCAGCCCCACCGGCGCGAATGCGCTCCGCCAGCGTGCCTTGCGGGATCAAATCCAAATCGAGTTCCCCGCGCAGTACCAGAGACTCGAAGAGCCGGTTTTCTCCCACGTACGACCCCATCACCTTTTTGATTTGCCCGGTTTCCAGAAGCAGCCCCAGGCCGAACCCATCAGTGCCGGCGTTATTGCTGATCACCGTGAGGCCCATCACTCCCTTGCGCTTGAGGGCATCAATGAGATTTACCGGTACTCCGCACATCCCGAATCCACCCACCATGAGTGTCGCGCCATGGGGGATATCGTGAACCGCGTCATCCGCGTTGGAAAAAACCTTGTTCATGGAATCGCAGGGCTATAACTGCACTGCCCACTGCCTTCTGCCTACAGCTTACGGCTCTTGAGCTCCGTCATAAACTGCGCCGTTGGCGGCAGGGCGACCGCCCAGGGCCGGCGATAAACTTTCGCCGAAATGTAGCCCGCATAGCCAATTTGATCGAGCGCGGCCAGGATGGCCGGGAAGTCGCAGTGGCCGCTGCCAAAAAAGTCCCCGTTCGATTCGCAGAGATGGAAGTGGGCCAGGTCGCGCCCCACCCGGAGAATCGGCTCGATCATGGATTTCTCTTCGATATTGATGTGGAAGGTGTCCAGCATGGGTTTGAAGCGAGGCGAGCCCAGGCGCCCCGCCAGGGCCATAACATCGGCAAGAGTATGATGAAAGCCCGCTTGCAAATGGTTTACCGGCTCGAAGGCGATGGTCGAGCCATGCCGTTCGGCGGCCTCAACCACCGGCTTTAAAGCCTCCTCGATCCTCGCTTCGCCCAGCGCGCAATCGGGTTCGTCGCTCGCAAATCCTTGCATTTGGCCAATCACCAGCATGGCGCCGAAGCGGGCCGCAATCCGTGTATAGGCCTGCAAGCGCTCGGTCGCTTGCCGGCGTACTTCGGCTCGCGGCGAACTAAGGCAAAGGCCCTCGCGGAAATAGTTGGTGCCGGTGAGCAGCGAGACGACGGGCAAACCGATCGAATCAACGCCGCGGGCAATGGCATCAACTTCGTAACCCGATGGGCCTGTCAGGTTGAACTCAACCCCGTCATACCCCAGCTCCTTTACCATGCGCAACGCCGCCGCAAACGACTCAAATGATCCAAACGAGTCCGGCCTTTCCAGAATAATGAAGCTGAATCTAGCCATATGTAGTCCTCCTGTCCATGGGGCTCGCCCCCCGGCTTTGATCTACTCCGCAGTGGTCACCAGATAGAGCGGCGGCGAACCTTGCGCCACGCGGTGGACGTTCTCCGCCGCGGCCTTTCCGCGCCGCTGTGATGTTCCCCGGGTTCCGCCGGCAATGTGCGGGGTGGCGACAACATTCTCCATGTGCAGGAAAGGATGATTCGGGTCAGGCGGCTCCGCGGTGAAGACGTCAAAGGCCGGCGCCGCGAATTCTGCCCTCCTGTAGGGCTTCCAGCAACGCCGCCTCATCCACAATTTCCCCCCGGGCCACGTTGATCAGCACGGCGGTTGGTTTCATCAATGCAAAGCTCTCGCGATTGATCAGATGGTACGTCCTGGTGGTGAGGGGTGTGTGGATGGAAAGATAGTCGGACTGCCGAAGCAGGATATCAAGATCCTCCGGCCCGCCGAAGAAACTAAGTTGATACTCTTCCTGCACTGCCTGCGGGACTTCCACGGCATCAACCGCCAGGACCCGCATCCCCAACGCCCAGGCGCGCTTTGCCAGTTCTCGAGCGCTCCCCCCAAATCCCACCAGGCCCAGGGTCTTCCCCTGCAATTCCTCATTCATGGGTTGGTAGAACACGCCGGACATGAGATTCTTGCGGCTCTTATCAAGATTTTTCGCCAGGCAAAGCATCAGGAAGATGGCATGTTCGGCGAGTGCTATGCCGCTGAAGACGCCCGGCGTGTTGGCAATCGGCACGCCTTTTTCCAGAACATACTTTACGTCAATGTGGTTCAGTCCTGTGCCAATGACCTGCCAGAGCTTTACGCCGGAAGCGACGGCAGCGTCAATCATTTCGTGCGTGCCCCACCCGCCCTGATCCACCACCACCTGCGCATCTCGGAATTGCGGAGCCATGGGCGCCTGCGGGTCGTAGAGTTCAACCGGGTACTTGCCGCCAATCGCCTCCAGAAAATCGTCATACCAGGGGTGCACAACATCCTGAAAACCGATGAACAAAACTTTCATGGTACGAAGTAAGCCCTCCAGATCATTGAGATATGAAACGCCACCAGGCGATCACCCTGAAGCGGAAAGGTATACTGTGTTCCGGGTGTCCCGTCAACGACATTCAAACGAAAATAGCGCCGCTCTTGAGGGCGGCACTCTGCTCACCCTATTGATGAGGGAAAAAAACTTCACCACAGAGCGCACAGAGGCTCACAGAGAACAGCCACAGAGAATAACGGCGGGCATGCCTACCATGGAACAATCACCGCCTCCCGGGCGTATAGAGGCGCTCTTCTCTGTGAGCCTATGTGCGCTCTGTGGTGAATCTTCTCCCCCTGCCTATGCCCATCGAAGAATATAGATCACCTCCATGCTCAACCATGTGGGAAGTGTACCTGCTCCAAAAGCGCGCGGACACCATTCCAAAGAATCTGCACCCCGATGCAGACCATCAGGAATGAGGTGAGTTGCACAATCACGGTCATCCCGGTCGACCCCAGGATCCGTCCCAGGCGGTCGGCAAATCCATAGCAGAGAAAAATGCTGAACGCGATCAAAACCGACCCGACGATGCTCGCCAAAATGAGCAGGAGATCAAACCCGTGCTGGTGCCGGGCATTCGCGCCCAGGGTGATCGCCACAGAAATCGATCCGGGTCCCACGGTCAGCGGCAGGGTCAGGGGATAAAATGCCTTGTGGAACGGGTCGCTCGGCTGAAGGCTCTGCTTGACGTCCTTCGGCTCATAATTGAGGTTGCCTTGCTTGAGCAGAGTCCAGCCCGATACGATAACCACAAACCCCCCGCCCACTTGGACTACCGGCAACGAAATTCCAAAGAAAGCGAGGATGTGGGTTCCGATGAAGTACGATCCCATCAGCAGGAAAAAACTATTTATGGCAATCCGCCAGGATAGTTCTCGCCGGGTACGCGGCGAGTATTCACTGGTCATCGCCAGGAAAATCGGGCTTCCTCCCAGCGGGTCGACAATGGGAAACAATGCACTGACAATCAGGAACAGACTTTTTGCGGCTTCAACCATGTCGCCTCTCCAAGAGGGTTCGCCCCATAGCACCCGAACGGCACTGACCTATGCAGGAGATTATATTACGTAACCCCTGCCTGCGGAGGTTCGAAGGCGCAGCCGCCGCAATCGCGCTCATGTGTCTTCCGGATGTCGGCTTAATCGTCGGTAGGGGTGCAGTTTGAAATGGTAGCAGCGGGTTTACCCCGCCACATGGCGGCGTAAAGCCGCTTCTACGTCTGACTGCATCACCACCTAATCGTCAAGGCAACTCGGCAGGTGTGGTATAAAGTAGCTCGGTGCCTCAAAAGCCATTCTGATCAGAGGGAGGACCTGATAGGACATATGAGCAAATACCCACAAGATAAGATCGCGGAATTACTTCGCGGCATTGACAGCCCCACGATTTCCAATGCGATTGAGAAATTCAAGGTCCGCAACCAAACTGAGGGGTACGCCTCGGCGGAATTGATTTGCCGATTTCCGGATTTGCCGCCCATGGTCGGTTACGCGGTCACCTGCATCGCTGATTCGACCAGCCCCGAGCCTGCCGGACCCAATCGCCTCGCTGACCTTTTCGATGCCGTGGCATGCGCCCCCAAGCCCGCCGTGGTGGTGATGCAGCACCAGGGACCGGACCGCCTGCGCAGTTGCTTTGTGGGCGACATGGTGTGCACCAGCCTGCACAAATTCGGCGTGGCGGGTTTCGCCACCGATGGTGGAGTTCGGGATCTCAGGGGAATACGCAATCGCGCGCCGGGATTTCAAGTGTTCGCGGGGGGCGTGGTGGTGTCCCACGGCCTGCCCAACTACCTGGATGTCAACGTCCCGGTTAACATCTGTGGTCTGCCCATTCGCCCTGGCGATTTGCTGCACGGAGACGAAAACGGCCTGGTGTCTATTCCCCTGGATATCGTCGATTCGGTTCTGGAGCAGGCGCGGGCGGTGCTGAGCAAGGAAAGCGAACTCATCGATTTCCTAAGCAGCGCCGCATTCTCATTGGATGAGTTGAAATATCGAATTACGCATTAAAGAATCACTCATAAACCTCGGGATTGACTACAAAACGCGGACGATCTCCGCTGAGCATGGCAGCGACGTCTTCCGCCATCGATTTGAACACCTTGAACATGGCGCCGGTGGTCATGGCGAGGGCGTGGGGTGAGGCGAGACAGTTGGGATGTCGAAACAGGGGATGTTTGAAATCAGGAGGCTCGGGTTCGAAGACATCCAATCCAACTCCGGCCAGGGCTCCGGTTTCCAGCCCTTCCACCAGCAGGTCGAGGCTCTCAATAAGCTTGCCGCGCGCAATGTTAATCAGGCAGGCGCCCGGTTTGAAGAGCTTCATGGTTCGCGGGTTGATCAGCGCGCGCGTCTCCGGCGTCACCGGAACGTGCAGAGAGACGAAATCGGACTGCGGCAGCATCTCTTCGAGGTTGATCAGTTCAACGCCCAGTTCCCGGGCACGCTCACGCGACGCATAAGGATCATAAGCCAGAATACGCATATTAAAGGGACGCATTATTTGCGCGAGCACCTGACCGCTGTTGCCCAGTCCGATGATTCCCAGCGTCGCGCCGTCCAGGTCACCGGGTTTGGACCCGTAGCGGCTGTCCCAATTACCCCGCTTGCACTCCTGATCCCAGTGAACAATGCGTTTCGAGAGCGCGATCATGAACGTGGCAGCGCCCTCCGCCACAGCGCGCGCTCCCGCCGCGGGGACGTAAACCACGGGAATGCGGCGTGCGGTAGCGGCTTGAATATCCACCGTTTCATAGCCAATCCCCGGCCGCGCGATGACTTTTAAGCGCGGTCCGGCGGCGATGACCCGGGCCGTCGCAATCGAGCCCCCCCGCACGATTAAAACAGTGGCCTCCTTGACGACTGCCACCAGCGACTCTTCGCCGGGATCGGCGGCTACCGCGAATTCGCCGTAGGGGTTCAAAATATCAATAGCAATTTGGTCAATGGGGCCTGTACTGGCAATAATGTTGTTGGACATGGCGGCGCGAAATTGTTCTCCCTAAGGAATTTTGCGGAACGCAGTGATCTTGAGGAGCAAGGTACGCACCCCCCTCCTCAATACCTATGCACCTAAACTCCCACTGGCCGCGGGCATGTCCTGCGCAAAAACTTCCTTCATCTGAACCCAAGTGGAACCCGCCGGCGCGCCCGGCACGGGCTCCTGAAAAGTCCGCATGAGTTCGTCCCACTCTTTAGCTCGCGGATCTTCCATGTACTGCGGCATGTCGCGCTCCATGTCAAAGTCGTCCACAGTTTCCATGAACATAAAGAGCGTGCGCCCGAAGCGGTAGATGAAGGTGCGGCGCACCCCGCACTTCCACGTTCCCGCCTTCACCTCGGGCCAACAGTTGGCGTGGTATTCCTCGTAACGCCGGATTATTTCCGGATCATCTTTCAGCATGACGGTTTGTGCAAAGCGTTTCATGATTCCTCTCCTCCCCATGGCATTAATGCCCCCGCTTCATTCCCCCTACGGAATTTTCGGACCATACCCCAGTTCCGCACCGCCGCTCAGGATTAGATCGATGCCGGTGATAAAACTTGCCTGGTCGCTGGCCAGAAAAAGGCAGGTCTGACCGGCTTCCTGGATCGTGCCGCTTCGCCCGAGGTGCTGAGTCTTCTCCAACCACTCGTGCAAGCCCTGGGGATCAGGAGAGGCAGCGACGCTGGTGATTCTCATATGCGTGTAAATGTTTCCGGGCAGGATGGCGTTCACCCTCACCCCGTGCTTGGCCTCGTCAATGGCCAGAGCTTTGGTGAAGGCGCTCACCGCTCCCTTGGTGGCGCAGTAGATGGTGGCCCCTTCCTGCCCAAGCTGCGCCACCAGGCTGCTCAGATTGACGATGCTCCCGCGGGTCTTGCGCAGATGGGGCAACGCCAATTTGCACCCGACAAAAACCGCGATGAGATTCAGTTGCAACAGGTCGAGAAAATCCTGCACCGAGAAATCATCAATGGGCAGGGTGGGCGGATGCCAGCCCGCATTGTTGACCAGAGCATCCAGCCGCCCATACCGATTCACGGTGTTGTCAATGACGCGGCGGATGTCCTCCTCCTTGCGCATATCGGCAAGCTCGAAATGGACTTCGCCGGGCCCCTGCGCGTTCATCTCGCTGGTCAATGCCACGCCGCTTTTCTCATCGTAGTCACTGATGACCACGCGCCAGCCCGCCCCACAGAATACGCGCGTGCAGCCTTCCCCGATTCCTTTGGCTCCTCCGGTGATGATCGCTACTTTGTTCGTGTCAGCCATTGAGATGGTCTCCTTTTCTATACCCGCTGTCATGAAACCAGGCTATTTCCATATGCCAGTATAAGAACCGCGATAATAAGCACCATCAAACCCAGGTACAACATGCGAATTGAGCTTCGCACCGCCGTCTTCCACTCCCCGGTAACAAATCCGAACAGGTTGGCAATAATGATGGAAGCTGAAATCATCACCGCAAACCCCACGGTGGTTCCCAGGCGGCCCACATAGTACGCCCCCGCCCCATAGGCAATCTGCGAAGTGAAATGGAACGCCCCCATGGCGAAAGACAGCGCGGCGTCGCGGGCGGCGCCCGGTCCGGCATAATTCCTCCAACTCCCCGTTTTGAGCATCCTGCCGCCGCAAAAGATCAGCACCGCCAGGTAGCCGCCCCAGTATACGGCGATGAATCGAGCGAGACTGGCGTAAACAGGTGAGGTGCCGAGCTTGACGGCCTCTGTGGCCACGCGGTCGGCAAAGTCGAAGCCCAGATTGTTTCCGGCGCTGGTGACGCCGGAAAGAACGCACCAGGCCAGGCCGATGGCGAAGGCTCCCGCGGCCGTCTTCTTGAGGAGGGAAGATCCCGTGGACGCTGCGGATGTGCTCGCGGCTGAAGCGGGGCCCTTCTGATCCACGGCCTTTTCCCGGATGATGCCCGCTTTCCCGCACACCGCCACCCCGGCAATACAGACGGCGATTCCTATCAAGATCACGATGCTTGCGTCGGTGGGAATTCCTGACCGATGCCGGGCCATGGGTATGAGCGCCCCAACGGCGGTGATGATTCCCATGATGATGGCGTATCCCAGGGAGAGGCCAATGGCATCAATTCCAATGGCGAAGGTCACGCATCCAATTCCCCACATAAAACCAAACGCCATGATGATGGCGATGGTGCCCGGGCCCACGGCCCGCACGGCGGCCGGCCAATCGGGAACCACGAATTTCGCCACTCCCAGGGGGAGGATGAGCATGGCGAAAGCGTGACCCACCAGCCACATGTTCTCCCAATCGTAGCGGTGCCGGATCCGCAAGGGGACACCCACCCCGGCGTTGCATAGCGCGGAAAAGAAGATCAGACCAATTCCGGGAATTAAGGGGTTCATGATTTACCGTACATTTCTGGCGCTCTCATCGCCCCGCTAGGCCCTCGGCAACTCCGAAATCTTTTGCCACAACCCTAGGGGAATGGGAATGCCTTCGCGAAGCCGTTTAGCCCGCGCCCTCCCTTCCGGGTCGCCGGGCACCAGAACTTCTTTGAAGCCCGGCGCGGGCGCAACACCCCGGATGCGATCGCAAATCTCTTCTCCGTGTTCCAGGAATTCTTCCCTGGGCCTGAACAGGTCCGGCCTCATCACGATAAATGTGGCGCCGCTATGGCGGAAAATGGGCCCCCCCGTTGCAGGTCTGCGTAGGTGTTGGAGCCGGTAAGCACCATGCCCAGAAATTCCGCGGCCATCATGAACGCGTAGCCCTTGTGCTTGCCAAAGGGCACATGCGCTCCGCCTGCAAAGAAATCCGCGGGATTGACCGTGGGATTCCCATGCTTATCCACAATGCAGTCTGGAGGGAGCGGCTTGTTCTGGTCGCGGGCATCGACGACCTTGACGCCGGAAATCGCCGTGGTGGCAAAATCAAACATCATGGGCGAGCCTTGACCCACGGGAAATGCCATCGCCACGGGGTTGGTGTGCAGCGCTCGTTTCCGCCCCCCATAGGGAGCGGCAGCCGGCACCTCTTCGCTATAACCGCCACCCCAGAGTTGGGAGATCAAACCTTGCGAGGCCGCGAGTTCCACATATTCGCCCAACCGCCCGATGTGCCCGGCCTTGACGATGCCCACCACCGCGACGTTCTGGGCCTGGGCCTTCTCCATCGCCACCTCCATCGCGTATTTGGCGGTGACGTGGCCAAAGGTCCAGTTCCCGCTCACCAGGGCGGTGGTGGGAGTTTCCGAGACAATTTCCGGCCAGGCCGTGGGGACGATGTCTCCCGCCTGGATAGCCTTGACGTATCCGGGCAACTGCCACACGCCGTGCGTCTCCACGCCGCAAAGGTTGGAGGATACCAAGGCTTCGGCGACGCGGTCGGCGTTGCGCTGGTCCGCCCCGGCGGCCTTCAAAACGTCAAGCACCAGATCGCGAAGCTGACCTGCCGGCACCACCACCACGTCATCCCCGGCGCCTTTTGAGCCGCCGGAATTGAGGTTCATTTCCGAAGGGTTTTCCATAAGAATGCCAGTCCTTCTGCCGCCAGGATATCCTGTGACTCCGCGTACGGCCGCCATGCGCGCGCCAGTGGCGCGAGTCGCCCGCGGGGGTTAAATGATTCGATAATCGCAAACCCACTATAATTGATCTGCTGAAGAGCTTCCGCGATTTCTCCCCAATCAAGGTGCCCGCCGCCGGGCGCTCCCCGGTGCGTGTCGCTCGCATGCAGATGAAACAAGCGGTTCCCCGCCTGCCGGAGGGCTTGCCCCATCGATCCCTCTTCCATGTTCATGTGGAAGGTATCCAGGTGAATGCCCACGGCCGCATGACCGGTCAGGTCCATCAATTCACAAGCCTGTGCGGCGGTGTTCAGAATGTTGTCCTCGTACCGGTTCAGGACCTCCACGCAGAAGCGCACTCCCACCTGGGCAGCAAACTCGCCGATCTCGTGCAAACAATCCGCGGCGAACTGGTAGCGTTTGCGGCGCTCCGCTTCCGAGAGCGCCTCCGAGCCTCCCACGCCCACACAGGCGCCGGAAAAAACCGCTGCTCCCGCTTCCGCGCTCAGTTCCAGGCCCTTGCGAGCGTATTCCACGCCCCAGCCACGCACGTTGGCATCGGGTGAGGAGAGATCGCCCTTGACACCAAACAATCCGATGATCGAGCAGGAAAGCCCTTGATCGGCGAGGGCGCGCCGAAGGATGGGGACCTCCACCACGCCGCCTTCTTCCAGGGCGAATTCGACCACTTCCCCGCCGAGGGCTTTCACTTTCTCCAACAGCACCAGGTGGTGATTGGTGCGAAAAGGCGATTCCCAAATCCAGAGATTCACGCCTAATTTCATGACGGCCTCATTCATACCACAGGCGGCTGGGAGGCTTTTCCACCAGCACGTTCCGCAACACCTTGACGGCCAGTTCAAAGCCTTCGATGGGATCGATCAGTGGGTCTTCATGCTCCACGGAAAGCACATCGTCATAACCGACCAGGCGGAGCGTGCTGACAAAGTCGCGCCAGAAGGCTTCGGGGTGCCCATAGCCCGCCGTGCGAAAAATCCAGCTCCGATGGGCCCGCATCTGGAAATCCTTGGCGTCGAGGATGCCGTTCAGGCGCACGTTGTGGGGATCCACCCGGCTGTCCTTAGCATGAACGTGGTAGATGATGGGGCCAAGGAGGCGAATCACCTCCAGGATATCCATACCCTGCCAGAAGAGGTGCGAAGGATCCAGGTTGCACCCTACCACCGGCCCCACCGCATCGCGCAGGCGCAGCAGTTCTTCCGGTTTGTACACCATGTCCACGGGGTGCATCTCGAAGCACAACCGCACGCCATGATCTTCCGCAATTTTCCCGTGCTCCTTCCAATACGGAATCAAGCGCTCTTCCCATTGCCATTTGAGAGCATCCAGGTTGCGCGGAGGGTAGGGATACAAAATCCAGTTGGGGGATTGATCGCCCGGTACGGCCTCGGGAAGTCCGGAGAGCAGGGTCATGCGGGTGACGCCCAGCTTCCTTGCCAGAGCGCACGTAACGCGGAAATCGCGGTCATAGGCCTGGGAGATGGCGGGGGCGGGATGCAGGGGCTCGCCGTGCATGGCGAAAGCGCTGATTTTCAGATCAGACTCGGCGAGCGTTTCAAGAAACTCGCCCCGGGCGGATTCGCTCGCGAGTAAATGCGCGGGGTCACAATGGTTCTTGGGGAAAAACCCACCCGTGCCGATTTCGATGGATTTCAACCCCAGTTCGCGCATCCTGCGCGCCGCGTCTCGCAAGGGCAGAGACACAAAGACAGTGGAGATCGCCCCCAAGTGCATGGTGTTTCCCGGCCGACAATTTGTACCACTGCAAGTGGGGAGAGTCTACCTCAAAGCCCGCGGCGGTGGAACTGAAATTCACGGCCCCACGACGTGGCGCAGGCACTCCTGCCTGTGTCCGGGAATGGCCAGGATGGCCATGGCACGTCGATCTGGCGGGGCTCCGCGCTACGCTTGCTGAGGCGTTCCTTCAGCCGCCTAAGGCAGGCAGGGGCGGTTCACAGACCGCCCCACGCTGTGCGTCACGATTTGGGGGGCCGCAAGCTGATCATTCGTGCCGGGTCCATGAGGCGCGCGGCCCGCGCGCCATCGAACTCACGCCTGGTCTGAGTGTACCACGAGCCCGCCAGGATTTGGATTCGCCCTGTCCCCGGCCCCCGGTCCGCAGCACCTGTGCTTCCCGACCCGCGGGCTGGCGCATCGTTCGCTTACCAATGCTGAACCCATCCACGGGTGGCGCATACATTGATTCTTATGTATGCGACACGCCAAGCGCCCCGGGTCGCATGCACAAACGGCAATGTCTGCGCCAGCCCGCGATTCAAGGTAAGACCGGGAAAAGGTATCTGACACTTTACCCGTTCTGTCCCATAAATATGGTAAACTCTTCCCGTGAAAACAACACTGGAAATTCCGGACCGCATTTTTCGCCGCGCGAAATCCGCGGCGGCCGAGCGCGGAGTCCCGCTGCGGGAATTTGTGACGCAAGCGGTTAAGGAAAAGCTGGCGGCGGAGTCAACCCCTTGCCAGAGGCCCTGGGTAAAGCACATGGGCAAACTGCGCCATCTGCATGAGGAGACGGAGCGCATCAACCGTCTGATCGAAGAGGACTGCGAGAAAATCGATGCGGAGATGTGGCGTTGATACTGGATACGAACGCCTTGTCGGCCGCCGCCGACCGTGATCCCGGGGCACTGCAAGTGGTTGCCGGGCCGAGCGCCTGGCGGTTCCGGTGATTGTCCTGGGGGAGTATCGGCTGGGAATCGCGCAGTCGCGGCGCCGAACCGAGTACGAGGACTGGCTGCGCAAGTGGATGGGGACGGTGATGGTCCTCGATATCGACGACGAGACCACCCATCACTACGCCGCCATTGGCTGGGAGTTGAAAAGATCAGGCAAGCCGATCCCTGCTAACGACCTTTGGATTGCCGCACTCTGCCGCCAGCATTCCCTGCCCCTCATCAGCCGGGACCGCCACTTTGATGTGGTGAAGGGCCTCGAACGGATCGATTGGTGATGGGGCCATTCCCCCCTCGCCGGTGTTACTTACCGTCCAGGCGGAAAGCGAGCAAGTAGCGCAATAGGACCGTGGCGCTGCGCCCGTAATCCCCCCGACCGGGTGCCGCGGACGTTCGAGGCAGCGCGCGGGAAACCGGGACAGACGCGTCCCTGTTTTTCCGGCAAAAACCGCGCGAAGGGTCTAAGGGTGGAACAACGCCGCAAGATCGCGGCGGCCGTGCACCACGCGCATAACGCACACCCCCGGTTCCGTGATGCGATAAAAGATGAGGTATTCGCCGGTGGGAAAGCTGCGGTAGGACGGCCGCAACTCGTCGCGGCGGCGGCCCGCTCGAGGGTTTTCTCCCAGCATTTGGAAGTGGTGGATGAGCAGGTCAATAAACCGGTCCGCCGCCGGCTCGTCATCTTCCGCGATGCGCTGCCAGATTTCGAGCAAGTCACGCCGGGCGTGCCGGGTGAGGCGATAGGTAGCCATTATGCCTGCTGGCGCCGGCGCAGGTCTCGCGCCTCGCGCTTCAGTTCCTCGGCCAGCGGGGGCAAGGTGGCGTCCGTGTAGTCGGTGTAGCGTCCGGCGTCCAGATCGGCCTGCGCGGCGTCGAGGGTGGCCAGCAACTCCACCCGCGCCCGCTCGCGTTCCTCCCAGCGGGCCATGGCGTCACGCACCGCGGCCTCCGCGCTGGGATAACGGCCGCTCGCTACTGCTTGGCGGATGAAAGCTTCCTGGTCCGGCGTAAGCTGAACTTCCATAGCCCCAGAGTAATGCGCGCAGGCGCTGCTGTCAACGCGGAAAAACCGCCGGCGGGTTCCGGGACATGCCTGCGACAATAAGTTCACACTTGTAAAAAATTGAAGCACGTCGCCCGCAGAAAAACCCGAAACGTGGTGTGGACTGCACCCCTGAGTTGAGAAGGTAGCGAGGAGGGGCGCGCCCTTTAGCGCTCCTCCGCAGCTCTTCAAACGCAAATGCCAATCACCACCTGGGTACGCCCGCATGAAACCGCAGGGAATTATGGAACGGCCGCAAAGGGGCGCAGAATACGCGCACTTTTGCGCTACCCCACTATGTAAAACGGTATTTTGATGAGTTCCCTCGGGTCGGGCGGTAGAATACAGTCCTGAAATGGACACATGGGCTTATTTATGTTTCGCGGCGGTTACGGGGTGTCTCGTACTCTCCTGGATTTGTGAACGCAAGCGATCAAAGGGACTTCGAGCCCTGGCGAGGCGACTGAGATTTATCTACATCGGGAATGCGCTGCCGCGCTCGCTCACGCTGCACGCAACCGGCTTGGAGGGCGCGAGTTCCGTTTGGAATGTCATCGACGGATTGTGTGGTGCAACAAGGGTCATCGCTTTTGATTACCGCATCGGGAGCGGCAAGGGGAGCAGGCGACGTACCGCGATCGCGGCCCAAGGACCCCGTGATATTTTTCTTGTGGCGAAGTTCAACAGCGATCTGACATTTGACCGATCAGGTGAATGGACCATAATGTACGAGCCTCATACCTTCTCGCTCGTACCCCGCGGGCTGATGCCAACCGCCGAGCTTGAGGCGCAGCTTGGGGCAATAGGCCCGTTCAGCCCTTCCCTCCAAGCAGGGCCGTAGGGCGGGCCGTGCGCTACCCCTCGCCGGTCTCATTTCCCTTACAAGCGAATGGCGTAGTGGCCAGAGCATGGTGGCGCGGACCTGCGCTTCAAGGTCCGCGACTTTTTGTTGTCATGGGGAAGAACCGCGGACCTCAAAGACGGAGGTCCGCGCTACGCTTACTTGCCCTCCAGCCTGAAGGCGTAGTGGCCTGAGTCTACTTCGAAGTCGACGCGCTTGTATCTGCCGCTCCCTGTCATGCTTCCCGCGGTGACTCCCGGGGTTCCCTCCACAAAGTGCCCTTTTTCCCAGACGATCCGGTCGCCTTCATGCACTGTGAATTCCGTTATCTGGGCATCCTTGGGAATGGAGACGGTTGCGGTGCTGCTTACGGGCACATCCACTTCCAAAGTGATGACTCCAGTGCCGTGGGTCCACGCGGACGTCACTTGACCGCGAACCGTACCCACCGTGGCGCTTACGGAAGTGAGATCGCGGACCACCTGCGGTTCCATGCGGATATGGCGGTAGCCGGGGTGGTCAGGATCCACGTTAATTCCGCCCAAAACCTCATAAAACCATGCGTCCACGCTTCCCATCATGTGGTGGTCATGGGAAGGCCCCTCGGGTCCGGTGGAGTCCTGCCAGAGTTCCCAGAGCGTGGTGGCGCCGTTCGCCAGCATGTAGCCCCAACTCGGATAGCTGGTCTGCACGGCGAGGTCATAAGCCAGGGCCGATTGGTTGTTTTGCGTCAATACCGGGAAAAGGTAGCGGAGGCCGATAAACCCCGTGGTCACGTGGGCGTTGTGTTCAAAAAGCACATCCTTGAATAGGTTGTCGGACACTTTACGGCGGAGGTCGGCGGGGACCATATCCAGAAAAAGCGGCAGGGCGTTGGCCGTCTGCGTTCCCGTCGTGTAGTTGGCGGTCTTGGGGTCAAAGAACTCCTTGTTGAAAGCGTCTTTGATCTGCGCGGCCCGCCCGGCGTAGTTTTGCGCGTCAGCGGAATTGCCCAGCACCGCCGCCATTTTCGAAAGCAGCAGGGTGTCGTAGTAATAGTAAAAGTCGGAAACCTCGGCGCCCGGAGTCGCTTCGAGTGAGACCCAGTCGCCATAGTAGCTGTAACGCAGAACATTGTCGGGGGCGCGGGTGCCGAGGAACTCCACGTATTTCTTGATGCCGTCGTAATTTTCCTCCAGGACGCGCCGGTCTCCCGTCTGCTGGTAAAGGTACCAGGTGATCAGGGGAAAGGCCGTGCCCCACGCCGGGTCGGCCGGGCGCCTGCCAAAGCGGCTGAAAGGAACCGTATCGGTGACGGCGCCCTGGGAATCCTGCACGTCGCGGATGTCGCGCAGGAAATTGCTGAAGAAGGCCGCCATGTCGAAGTTGAGCATCATGCCTTCGGCGCTGGTCTGCGCATCGCCCAGCCAGCCCATGCGCTCGTCGCGCTGGTCGCAATCGGTGGGAATGCTCATCAGGTTCGTCAGGTCCGACCAGCGGATCATCCTGTGGATCTGGTTCAGCAAAGGCTTCGAGGCTACGAAGCTGCCGGTGGTGGCCACCGCGGAGCGCACCACGTGCCCGCGCAGCGAATCGAGACTGGGCGTGCCGGGGTAGCCGGTCACCTCCACGTAGCGGAATCCGTGGTAAGTAAAGCGCGGGTGGTAGCACTCCTCGCCCTCCCCGCGCAGGATGTAAAGGTCGGTGGCTTGGGCGGTGCGGAGTTCCTCGCGATTGATCATGCCGGTGTCAAACAGCAATTCGGCAAAACGCATTTGGACCTCGGCCCCGCGCGGCCCCGAGACACGCAGGTCAACCCAGCCGCTGAAGTTCTGCCCCAGGTCGTACACGTAAACTCCCGGCTGGGGATTGGTCAAGGCCACCGGCACGATGGAATCCATATCCTCGATGGGCGGCATCATCTGGGCGGAAAGCACGCCTCCCGGGGCCTTCACGATTTGCGCCGGCGTCCAGCCATCGTCATGGAACCCCGCTCCGTCCCAGCCCGGCGTTTCCAGCCGCGCGTCGTAAACTTCTCCGTCATAAACACTGTCACTCACGATGGGGCCGTTTTTGGCCTTCCACGCGGGGCCGCTCGTCACGGTCACGTGCTTGCCACTGGCGAGTTCGATGTCCATCTGGAACATAAGCACGCGGGAATGAAACCAGCCCTCACCCAGCATCACCCCCACCGCGTTCGCGCCGCGGTGGAGATTGGCCGTAACGTCGTAGGTGGCATACAAATCGCGCTTATCAAACGTCGTCCAGCCTGGGTCCAGATAACTGTTTCCGATCTTCGCGCCGTTGATTCGCAGTTCGTAATAACCCAGTCCGCAAATGTAGGCTCGGGCGCGGCGCGGGGCTTCCGCCAGGGTGAATTCCTGTCGCAACTGGTTCGAGCCGCCAATCCATTGGCCTTTCCAGTCGTCCGCCGCAAGCAGCGCCACATCGAAACTTGCCGGCTGGCTGTAGTCGCTGGGGCTACCACCCTTGTCCCACCAGCGGACTTTCCACCAGTAGGAATGATCGCTCTCGAGCGCCTTGCCGTTGTAAACCACCTGCGTCGGGTCATCGGAATCAACCTTGCCGCTGTCCCACTGGTCACCCCTATTCTGGGCCAGCAACTCCGGGCTCGAAGCCACCAGAAGCTGATAGGCGGACTGCACCTGCGCCCGCCCCGTGTGCCGGTCCACCCAAGCAAAGCTTGGCAGACGCACGTCAATTCCCAGCGGATTCGTCAGGTATTCACAGCGAATATTGACGGGTGCAAGCGTACCCTCCGCGGCGCCTGCCGCCTGAATGGCCCACGCGGCGAAAAGTGCCAGAAAAACGGCAGTCACCTTAATCCTGAGGATGGAGCATGAATTGCGCATGGCAAACCTTCCTTCCAGGTCTGAGCTGTTAGGACATTTTGACCCTCGTTGAGTCTGGGGATTATCGGCATTTATTTGCGAAACACTGTCAGGTCATCTTTCTTTTTGAGAAAAGCCTGGTCAGGAAAAATTCTCAGTTGCCGGCGGAGGACCCAATTCGCCGACGACAAACCAGTAGGCCATCAGTCCGGCCATGAGCACCACGGGGCCAAGTAAAAATCCCGGCAGATAAGAACCGGTGCGGCCGATCAGGTAGCCGGTAACCAGCGCGGAAATTCCGCCCACGTTCCCGGTAAAATTCTGGACGCCCGTCCAAAGGCCGATCTGGTTGGGCGGCGCGCACCGCTGCAAGATGACCAGCAGGTTCCCCGCGGCCAGGCCCACCATCGCCGCTCCGCACAGAAAAAATAGAGCCGTGGACGCATGATGGACGAAGGTAGCCGGAATCAGCAGCAAGCCCATCGAGAACGCGACGGTGACCAGGCCTTTGTGCGTGCGGGTCTCGTTCCAGCCGCGGTGGATCAGGTGATCGGCGATCAATCCCCCCACAACCTCGCTGACGGCGAAAACCAGAAAGGGCAACGCCGTGTAAAAGCCCGCCCTCCGGACGGACAGGTGTCGAACCTCCATCAGATAATCGGGCAGCCAGGTGACGAGCAGATACCAGAAGTATCCCCAGCAGAAAAATCCCAGGGAGAGCCCCAACAGATTGCGGTTAAAGGTGAAGGGCTGCCTGGCCCGGACCGGGAGTGCTGCATTCTTCGCCGGCGGGGGGAGCTGCATAGCGTGAATTCTTGATGGGAAGGTGAGCAGCCAGGGAATCACCCAGAGCAGAGCGCTAAAACCGATGATGGCCGTCATCCAGTGCCAGCCGAAGCGGAAAATCAGCCAAGCCACCAGGGGCGTGCCGGCGGCCAGTCCAATGCGCGTCCCGCAATCAAAGAGGCCGGAAGGCAAGCCGCGGTCCGCAGGCGCAAAGAGCAGGCCCACAATCTTGTTGCCGCCGGGAAGATAGATGGATTCACCAACGCCCAGCAAAATCCGCAGAGCCACCAGCATGGCCAGGCTGCTCGCAAGGCCCATCAAACCGCAACTCAGGCACCAGAGGGAAAACATCCCCGCCACCAGCCAGCGAAGGTTGTAGCGGTCAACCAGCCGGCCCATGGGAATCTGCATCAGGGAGTAGGAAATAAAGAACGACCACAGAAGGAATCCCTTTTGCAGCGGACTGATTTTGAACTCCCGCGAAATCATGGGCAGCGCCACGGAAACTGCCGCGCGGTGGATGTAGTTGAGGACGGAGCTTATAAACAACAGAGCGATGATCGCCCAGCGGTGCACATTGGAAACGGCGGCGGGGGTTGATTCCCCCGCGGACGAGATGGAGAATGATGATTCCGAATTCGGCACAAATCCCCTTCCGGGTCCGAGAAGGATGACAGCATATAAGAACTCGCTGCCCTGTCAAGAAACATCGTCGCAATCTCGCGGCTACCGGGCGCTTTCCTTGGCCTGTTCTCACTACCTTCCAGCACCGACTCGAGCTGGATATCGACGCCAATCCCTGCGCACGGGAGACAATCCCGGCCCATGGGATTGACATTTGCACGCACCAATGAGATGGTTTCACGGACCTTATTGGCAGGGGGTGCATAATATGAATTCAATGAGCAGGCGCAAGTTTTTTGCGGGAGCAGGCGCCATTACCACGCTCGCGGCCCTCCCGGCTCGATCCGCGGGGGAAGGCGCGCAAGGGTTGGAATGGCCTGCGGGTAACATCGAAAACCCGTCGTTTCACCTGTCGCTTTCACCTCGCGATGGGCTTAAGAATACTCGCCTGCTGCACGTCCCAAGCGGGCTCATCCTGGCGGATGCGGACTACAGTTATTCGTTTGGCTCCCCCACCTTCAGGGAGAGCCGGATGACCAAGTCCAATGACGGCTCGGTCTCCATCCTTCTCGAGGGAAGCGCGTGGGGAGGGAATCTGGAGATCCACCATGAGTTTCGCTTGCCGGCGGGCAAGCCATGGATGGAAGAGGAAATCACCTTGACCAACCGGGGCTCCGTGCCGCTTGACATTTCTAGCCAGCGATGTGGCTTCGTGCTGCCCCTGCCCCTCGAAGCGGCAAAGGTGAGTGGGACATGGAAGGAATTCATGCTCACCGCCGTCCCCTTCCGCCGGGAGTCCCACGGTAGCAAATTAGAGCATAACGATTTTTCATTGGATCAGATTCTGAGCGAGGAATTCCGGTCAGAGCTTATGACCGGGAAGACGCTAGCCACCCCGACCTTCGCTTCCGAGGGCTGGACCTGGACCGACGGCAAGCGGGGATTCCTGGTGACCAAATACAGCCAGGAGGGAATGGAATGGTCGATCCTTGACCGCGTTCCCATGGAGCAGGAGCGCGCCGGCTTCCGGTGGGGAGGATTGGGCACGTATCTGGGCGAACCGGAGCATGGAGCCTGGCTGCCCCCGGGGAAATCCCATCGCTTTGGCGTGACCCGCCTCACGGCCTATCAAGGTGGGATGCTGGAAGGCTATTACACCTTCCGCCAGGAAATGGACGAGCGCGGACATGGATGCCCGCCGGGCTTCAACCCTCCGGTCCACTGGAACGAACTTTATGACAACAAGCTCTGGTGGCTTCCCGACGACCAGCAGGGCGACCCGGCGATGCGCAAGAAGTATTACACCCTCGAGGACATGCAAGAAGCGGCCGCGCAGGCCAAGTCCTTCGGGTGCGAGGCCCTTTACCTCGACCCCGGCTGGGACACGCTTTTTGGTTCCAAGATTTGGGATGAGACGCGGCTGGGCCCCTGCAAGGACTTTGTGGAGATGCTGCGGCGCGATTACGGCTTGAAGCTTTCACTCCACACGCCGCTCTCCGGATGGTGCGATGCCGCGTCCTATCCTTCCGAGATGTACCGCATGAACCGGCTGGGCGAGCGGCTGACCTGGAAAAAGGGCACGATTTTCGACCACTCACCGCTCTGCGGAGCATCCCGCCAGTACGTCGAAGAAACCGCCCGGCGGCTGAAAGTGCTGGCTCGCGACGGAGCCACGTTTTTCATGTTTGACGGCGACCAGTACCATTCGGAATGCTGGGACCCCCAACACGGCCACAGCGTACCGGCCCAACGGGAGGAGCACGTGCAAGGGAATTGCCGCCTGGCCCGGCTGGTGCATGAGGAATATCCCCAGGTGCAGATTGAGATGCATGGCCCCACCCCATCCTACTATGGGCACGGACATGCGACGGACCAGGAGGCTTTCCAGGCCCCGGGATACGATTCCGTGTGGGCCTTCGAGCTCATGTGGCAGCCCATGGACGATCTGCTGAGCGGCAGGTCAATTACCCTGTACTATTACGCTCTGGCGTATGGCCTGCCTCTCTACATCCACATCGACCTTCGCACCGACAACGCCAATGCCTTGGTGTTCTGGTGGAACGCCTCCACCTGCCGGCATCTGGGTATTGGCGGAACGCATGAAGACGCCGCTGCCCAGAAAGCCCATCGTGAGGCCATGGCCAACTACCGTAGACTGGAACCCTTCTTTAAGGCCGGCAGGTTCTACGGCATCGACGAGATGGTACACGTTCACGCGCATCCATCAGAACCGGCGGTGGTCATCAACTGCTTCAACCTGGAAGATCACACGACCCACCGCAGACTGGAATTCGATCCAGCGAAGTTCGGCTTGAATACAAGCCGCCCCTACGAAATCAGGGGAGCCTCGGCCCAGTTGATAGAAAAACGTTATGTCATTGAGGTCGACATCCCGAGCCAGGGACATACCCTGATCGAAATGCGGCAATCAGCGTGAGGGCGCAATCGTGCTATGGTATACGTCCCGCCGAAGTTCAGTAAATAATCGAGCGGCGGAAACCCTGCCTGGCTTTTCGGCGGCGCGTAACAGGTCAATACGATGATCATCTCTTCCGCGATGCGGCTTCAATGGTACCGCCAGATGTGCCGGATTCGCGCCTTTGAACGGGAGATTTACGAGCATAACAAGAAGGGGCTGATCCCCGGCACCGCCCACCAGTACATCGGCATGGAAGCCATCGCTGTGGGGGCGTGCGCGGCCATGGGCGAGCGGGATCTTCTCACCAGCACCCATCGCGGCCACGGTCATTGCATCGCGCGCGGTCTGGATCTGGGCAGGATGATGGCGGAGGTTCTGGGCCGCGCGGACGGTTATTGCCGCGGCAAGGGCGGCAGTATGCACATCACCGACGTCTCCCGCGGCATGCTGGGCGCGGACGGGATCGTGGGCGGAGGGATTCCCATCGCCGCGGGGGCGGCACTGGGCATGCGGCTGAAGGGAATTCCCTGCGTGGTCTTCTGTTTCTTCGGCGATGGGGCAGCCAACGAGGGCTCCTTTCACGAGGCGCTCAATTTTGCCGCCGTCAATCATCTGGGCGTGGTCTTCATCTGCGAAAACAATCTGTGGGCGCTCAGTACTCCCTTCCAGGAAACCACGGCGGGGGGAAGCGTTGCCAATCGCGCCGCGGCGTATGGCATGCCCGGCCAGCGCGTGGATGGAAACGACGTCGAGTTGGTTTTCAACACCGCCAGTGCCGCCGCCGCGCGCGCCCTGGAAGGCGGCGGACCGTCTTTAATCGAATGTGTCAGCTACCGATGGGAGCCGCACTCGATTTTTACGCGCCGCGAAACCCGCCCGCTCCAGGAAATCGAAGAGTGGAAACAAAAGGATCCCATCGCGCGTTATCTCCAGTTCTTGATCGACACCAAAGAAGCAACTGCGGACGAACTCGCTCAAATTGATTCTGAGGTGCAAGCCGAAGTGGCCAAGGCCTCGGCGTTCGCGAAGAACAGCCCCACACCCAACCCGGAGAGTGCCAACCAGGATGTCTACGCCTGATTCCAAGTCGAGCGACAGGTCCTATGTCGAAGGGCTTAACGAAGCTCTGCGCGAGGAGATGCGCATCAACCCTCTGGTTTTTGTGCTGGGTGAAGATGTGGGCAATATGGGAGGGCTGTTCAGCGTCACCAAAGGCCTAAGGGAAGAATTCGGACGCCAGCGCGTGATTGACACACCCATTTCCGAGGCGGCGATTGCGGGGGCGGGCGTGGGCTCGGCATTGGTCGGAGCAAGGCCGGTCATCGAATTGCAGTTCCTGGATTTCGTGACCATCGCCATGGATCAGATCGTCAACCACGCGGCCAAACTGCGCTACATGAGCGGCGGAATGGTTTCCATCCCCCTGGTGGTTCGCGCCCCGGTGTGCGCGGGGGTGGGACTCGGCGCCCAGCACTCGCAGTCGCTGGAGTCCTGGTTCGTGCATGTTCCTGGGCTCAAGGTGGTCATGCCTTCCGACCCTGCCGACGCGAAAGGGCTCCTGAAAAGCGCCATTCGGGACAACAACCCGGTCATTTTTCTCGAAAGCAGGATGCTGTACTCGATGACCGGGCCGATTCCGGAAGGCGAGCACCTGGTGCCGCTGGGAACCGCCGCGGTCAAGCGTCCCGGGAGCGATGTCACTCTGGTTGCCACCGGACGAACCGTGGGGCTGGCCCTTGCGGCGGCCGGGAAACTCGCGCAGGAAGGGACGGAAGTGGAAGTCATCGACCCGCGAACGCTGAAGCCCCTGGACTCCGCGACCATTCTTCAGTCGGTTCGCAAAACCAGCCGCTTGGTGGTGGCCAGCGACGCGTGGCATACGTGCGGTTATGCGGCGGAAATTATGGCGGGGGTGATGGAAGAGTGCTTCTATGAACTTGACGCGCCTCCCCAGCGCGTTTGCACGCGGGATATCCCCATGCCCGTGGCGCCCTCGCTTCAGAAGGCGGTGATGGTTTCGGAAGAGGAAATCATTGCGGCGTGCCGGCGGACCCTGGTGGCGTGACGTTTGTAGGGGTGCGGCTTGCCGTACCCTTTCAATCTTGTCGGGCGACTACCCCCAATACTGTTCACTTCGAGTTGCGAGCTTGCTATTCGACCCCCTCACCCCCCGACCCCTCTCCCCCAAGGAGTCTGTGTGACAACTCGGGGGCGGGTATGGGGTAATTGGATACTCATAGATAATATTTTAGTGGTATTCATTGACGTTTGTAGTATAATGCGGCTATAGGAGGCCGCATATGAAATTTCTGCCCTACGAACCCGATCAAGCCTGGTTGTTGCCGCCCCGTGTGAAGGATGTGCTGGGGGAAGACCACCTGTGTTTTTTTATCCACCAGGTGGTGGAACGTCTGGATTTGAGCGCCTTTGCCGCCCAATACCGTGAAGAAGGGCAACGGCCCTATGCCCCGGCGCTGATGGTCAAAGTGTGGTTGTACGCCTACTGTCTGCAGGTGACCAGTTCGCGCCGGCTGGAGCAGCGCCTCAAGGAGGACTTGGCCTTCCGCTATCTGGCGGGCGGGGCGGGGCCCGACCACTGGACGCTGAATGACTTTCGCACCCGGCATCGGCGGGCGATCAACGACCTGTTCTTGCAGGTGGTGGAGGTGGCGCGCGGACTGCGGATGGGACGGCTGGGGCACGTGGCCATTGACTCGACGCGGGTACGCGCCAACGCCTCGCGCCGCCGCACGGAGACGCAGGCGGAGCTGCGTCAGCGCCTGGCCCAGACGCGGCGGGCGATTCGACGTTGGCAGCAGCAATGTGATGCCGCGGACCCCAACGAAGAACCGGGAACGCAGGTGAAGTCCGACTATGAGAAGCAGTTGGAGGAGCAGCTCGCCAGCACTCAGCAAAAATTGCGCAAGCTGAAGAAAATGGGCGCCCGGCAGTTGTCGGTGACCGACCCCGACAGCCGCTTCCTGCACCAGACCTCGGGCGGTTTCGTGCTGGGTTACACGGTGGACCTGGCGGTGAGTGACGATCACCTGATCGTCGGGCAGCGGACGACGCAGGCGGTCAGCGACAGTGACTCGCTGTTGCCCATGGTCCGGCAGGTGGAGGCGACGTGCGGGGAAAGGCCTGCGGAAGCGAGCGCGGATAGTGCTTTCTTTTCGGTGCAGAACCTGAAGCAGTTGGAACGGCGGGGCATCGAAGGGTATCTGCCCGATGCGCATCTGAGCGGAGAACTGCAACAGCGACGTGGCCCGCTCAAGACGGAAGCCGCTTCTCCCGTCCACCGCCGCATGCGCGCCAAGCTGCGCAGTCCGGCCGGACAGGCTCGCTACCGGCGGCGGCAGGCGTTGGTCGAGCCGGTGTTCGGAGTGCTGAAAGAGCAACGCGGCATGCGCCACCTGCGGCTGCGCGGACTGAGCAAGGCGGGAACGGAAGTGGCCCTGTACTGCACCGCCTTTAACCTCACCCGCATGTGGCGCACCGTCGCCCGGCGCTGAGCGGAAGCCAACCGCGAGGAGGGTTGCACCCTCTCCTCGCCTTCCCAACGAAATTGAAAACTTATGCTCAGTCATAAACTCAAAATTGTCTGCCCCGTTCGCAAGTTGCCACACACACTCCCAAGGGGGCGAGGGGAGAGTTGGTTTAACGGGATTGAATCTCCAACCCACTCCCCCAAGAGGGCGAGGGGAGAGTTGGTTTAACGGGATTGAATCTCCAACCCTCGCCCCCTTGGGGGAGAGGGTGGACCGCAACCGGCGCTTTCATCAGCCGGGGCGGGCCGGGTGAGGGGGTTCAAGCCTCAGATCGCCTAGATGAACAGTGTTGGGGCTAGACCATGAGGGTACGGCAAACCGCACTCACAAACCATCAAATGCCATCAATCAAGCTGATAGAATTCGCAGGCGCTTTCACCCCAAAGCCTGCGCGCCTGGGGCTCCGGCAGCGGCCCCAGAGCCTGCTGTAGAGATTCCACGGTTTGTTGATAGGTTCCGGCCAAGGTGCATACCGGCCAATCACTGCCAAACATCACTCGATCAGGGTCAAATTGCTTGACCACGTGTTGCACATAGGGACGCAAGTCCTCGGCGGTCCAGGAGTCCCACTTGGCCTCCGTGTTCATGCCTGACAGCTTGCACCAGATGCCCGGGAGCCGCGCGACACGCTCGATCTCAAGCGCCCACTCTTCGAACTCACGTTTTGCGATGCGCGGTTTGGCAATGTGATCCACCACCAGCTTCAAACGCGGGCAGCGCTCTCGAACGAGGGGGACGTACTTCAGGTGCCGGGTATGGACCAGGAGATCATAGGGGATATCCCGCCGCTCCAATTCCGCAAGCCCCTCCAGTACATCGTCGCGCACCATCCATGCGTCGTCGGGCTCATCTTCAATCTGATGCCGAACCCCTTTGAATTTCGGGTGGGATTGCAGTTTGTCCAACTCCTTCGCCAAGTCATGACTGCGAAGGTCAGCCCAAACGACCACTCCCGCAAGGAACTCGTTGGCTGATGCCAGATCCAACAACCACTGCGCTTCTCCGGAAGAAGAAATAGCCTGCACGATGACGGTGCGGTTTACGCCTGCTGCCGACAGAAGCGGCTTCAGGTGCTCAGGCAGAAAGCTGCGCTTCAGCGCATGAAGCCCCTCACGGGTCATCCAAGGATAGTGGAAGCGGTCCGGGTCCCAGAAGTGCTGGTGAGCGTCAACGACCATCATCGCATGCCCCCTAAAGAAGTTCATCTCCCGCCAGACTCATCTGTCCTGAGGCACCGGCGCTTCATCGGGAAGCAATCGCTGCCGGCGCAGGTCAGCCCAGAATTCCGCGGGAATGGGATGGGCCACGAAGCGAAAGTTCTCTTCCACCTCGGTCTCTGATCTTGCCCCCGGGATGATCGATACCACCGCGGGGTGGCCGAGTGGGAATTGCAGCGCCGCCGCCTTAAGGGGGACGGAATATTTCCGGCAAGTGTTTTCGATTTGCCGCACCTTCTCCAAAATCTCCGGCGTGGCGGGAACATAGTTGTAGGTTGCTCCCGCGACGGCGCCCGTGGCCAGGATGCCGCTGTTATACGGGCCCCCGATGATGACGCTGACCCCTTTGGCTAGACAGAGAGGCAAGGCTTCCTGAAGCGCCGAGTGATCCAGCAGGCTGTACCGCCCTGCCAGCAGGATGCAATCGAAGTCGCCTGCCTGCACAAAACGGATCAACGTCTCATTCACGGTGGTGCCCACTCCCACCGCGCCAATCACCCGCTCCCGCCGGAGTTTGTCGAGAGCCGCATAAGCGCCTTGCATCGCTGCATCGAAATGATCGGTGGGATCGTGGATATGCAGAATGTCGATGCGGTCCACGCCGATCCGCTTCAGGCTTCCCTCCAGCGAGCGCATGACGCCGTCATAGCTGAAATCAAAGGTCGGCGTGAGGTCGGGAGGATTGTCGTAAGGGAAAAATAAATCCGACTTTGCCCCCGGCACTTTGGGCAGCAGCGCATATCCCACTTTGCTGGCAAGAATGTAAGAGTGGCGGCTCCAACCCTGGAGTCCGCGCCCGTATCGCAACTCGGCCTTCCCCGCCCCATAGAGCGGCGCCATGTCGAAAAAACGGATTCCCAGATTCAAGGCGCGCTTGACCGTATTGGTGGCGGTGTTTTCCGATAGGTCGCGAAAAAGCCCGCCCAGCGCTGCTCCGCCAATTCCCAACTTCGGCACCTCTAAACGGGTCCTTCCCAGTCGAGCCTTTGCAAGTGGATTCATAGTGGGTCTTAGGCAATCGGCAAAAGATTTGCTTCTGCGTCAAATTTCATTTCCTGCGGCTTATCGAGTGCTGTGATGTCTTGCCGATCGGCGAACTGATCAGAATAAGTTTCGGCAACCTGCAAGAGTTCCAGCGAAAGGGTATCGGCAATCCTTACCACCCGTGCGGCGCGGGTATCCGGTATTCCCAGGGAGGCGAGGCCAGAGGTTATGGCTTCCGAGTCGGTCTCAAAGTACATCGGAATCTTCGCCATCAATGGGGCCAGCCCGGTCAGGGCATTGACATAAGTTATCTGCGGATTCATGGCGCGAACCAGGCGGGTGGTGGTCAGGTCGGCCAACCCAACTCCGATAGCGTTGCCGTGCGATTCCTCGGTGAGGTCGCGCACGAAAATGCGCTTGATCTTCACAGGCGCCATGGTGACCAGGCTGGGGCCCAGGGAAGAGTAACCGTAAACGCTCCGCCCAATGATGTTGGGATCCATCCCGCCGCCGCTGATGTTCTTCCCCATGCGGTCAACGATGAGGAAATCAATCTCTTCAAAAGGAAGTTTGGGCATTAAATCTTTGGACCGGGCAAACAGTTTCTCCTCCTCGGCCTCCATCTCTTCATTGCGCAGAACCACGACATCCGCCGTTGCATGAGCCGGGTCTTCCAGGATCGCGACTCCACCCAGGATCGGGGCGCTCCGCCGGATCAGGCCCGAAACCTTGCGGATGACGCGCTCATGCCCGAGTTGGGCAAATGCGGCATGGCAGGTGGCCGCGCCCATTCTCTTACCGAGACCGATGGTGATAATTTTCAGCAGGCCGCTGCCAATTTTTCCGGAGAAATCGGTATGCGGCTTGACGCGATTGATCACCAGGATCCCATCGGCGCTGAGAGCCTCATTGCTGCAATACACACCCGTGCCATCATCGGTATTTCCCAGTTGGGTAACATCCAGCGAGGCCCTTACCGGCGCGCCCATGGTCTCTTCGTTGATTCCATAGCCGGAAAGAATGCCGGCCTGCCCTTCCGGTATCGCCCCTCCGTGACTTCCCATGGCAGGAATGATGAAGGGTAGCGCGCCCTTCTCCTTGAGCCAGGCCACGGCGACGGATACGATCAAAGGCAAATTCGAGATGCCACGGCTGCCCACAGCAACGGCAATGCGCGCGCCCGAGTTGATTCGCGTGCCTAACTTCTGAGCAAGTTGATTTTGAACCGTGGCGCGAATATCAAACGGGGCCGAGTGCGGAAAACTCTGGCGCACGGTTACCATGCGCGGAAACTCTACGGACATTGGGAACCTCCCACCTCACTCCCTTCCTCCAAGCTGCGGGGAGTTGAGGTTTCACGATCGTCAAATCCGAGGGGCGGTATTATACCTTAGAATTATCCGCCGCCCACGCGCCGATAATCTCTAAACCCTGTCTTTAAGCCCTTGAGGAATTAAGCGCCCCGTTGGCTCTGACGCTTCGCAACATAAATTCGCAACAAAAATTTGACAAATGCGATGCCGGCATATTACATAGCTTCCCGGGTTCAGGGCGGTAATCTTACCTAAGCGTTCGAAGCTTCACAAGGACGATTGGACAGGCATGATCCGATGCCACCGCCTGGAGGGGCCAAGGTGCACTTCAGAACTGACATTCATCCTCTCGATCTCGCCATCATCGTCATTTATCTGGTGGGCATCCTCGCCGTGGGCATTCTCTCGACGCGAAAACGCCAGGTTACGGGGAGCGTGTTTTTTCTTGCCGGCCGCTCCTTGAAATGGTGGATCGTGGGCGCCGCGCTGTTTGCTTCCAACATTTCGACCATCCATCTCGTGGGGTTTGCCGCTTCCGGCTACAACGAGGGCCTGGTGTGGGGCAACTTCGAGTGGATGGCGGGGTTCACGCTTGTGCTGCTGGCCCTGGTTTTTGCTCCCTTCTACTTTAAGAGCCGGATTTCAACTCTGCCGGAATTTCTGGAAAGGCGTTACAGCCCCGCGTCCCGCTCGATTCTGGCTTTCATGGCGATCATGGCCGCCCTGTTAATTCACATCGGGATGAGCTTGTACGCGGGCGCGGCGGTTTTCAAGCGATTTTTTGGAATCAACCTGGTCACCTCGATCGGCGTGGTTGCGGCCATCACCGTCATATACACCGTGGTGGGCGGATTGCAGGCCGTGGTGGTGACCGAAACCATCCAGGCCAGCATCCTTCTCCTGGGAGCCATCATCATCACGGTTTCCGCCACCCTGGCCCTTCCCGCGCATGGCATTCATACCTGGGCGCAATTCGCGGCGGCGGTAAAGCCCGGCCAGTTGACCATGATTCATTCCCACGATTCCGCCGGGCTCACCTGGTACGCCGTGCTGCTCGGATACCCGGTCATTGGCGTGTGGTACTGGTGCACCGACCAAACCATCGTGCAGCGAGTCCTGGGAGCGGAGACCCAGCGTGATGCCCAGATTGGACCGATTTTTACCGGCTTTCTGAAGATTCTGCCGGTGCTGCTGATGGTCTTCCCCGGCGTGCTGGGATACGTGATGTTCCGGAACATCATCGGCACCGCCAGTAATGAGACCCTGCCCGTGCTGATCGAGCAACTCATCCCCACCGGTTTGCGGGGCGTGATCTCGGCCGCCATCCTTGCCGCCTTGATGAGCACCATCGCCGCTGCCTTGAACAGCTCCGGCACGCTGGTGGCCGTCGATATCGTTAAACGCTTGAAGCCGCAAACCACCGATCGCGCCCTGGTGTGGATCGGACGGGTCAGCTCCATCGTGGTCATGATTCTGGCCACCCTCTGGTCAACCCAGGGCGCCAAGTTTTCCAGCATTTTTGCCGCGGTCAATTCCATCGCGGCGGATTTGGCTCCGCCCATCACCGCGGTGTTTCTCTGGGGGGTATTCTGGCGCCGGGGCACCAAGGAAGCCTCACTCGTCACCCTGATCACCGGCTTTCTGGCGGGCGCCGCCGTTTTCTGTCTTGACCTTCCGGTGTTCGGAACCCACAAGATCATCACCGAACGCTGGGGGATCCCCTTCATGATGCAAGCGTGGTGGCTTTTTTGTTTCTGCACCCTCGTCTATTTCATTACCAGCCTGGCGACCCCGCCTCCCGCTCCTGAGCAGGTGGAGGGACTTACCTGGGAACATCCCGTAGCCGTCATCACCCACGCAAAATTTTCCGGAATCTCGGACCCCCGGCTTCTGGCGGGTTTGTTAGTCCTGACCCTGGCGATTCTCTACTACCTGTTCCGTTAGCGCGGGGTAGCACAGCGCGGCGGAGCCGCAACCAAAATCAGTGAAGTGACCCCTCACCCGTCCCGATGCATCGGGACACCCTCTCACCGCGGGAGAGGGTAAGGAATCCTCTTCCTTCTCCCGTGGGGAGAAGGTGGCCGAGGGACGAGGTCGGATGAGGGGTCTTGTAAGCTGTAAAATGTTTGCTAAAAAAACAGCCGCGTAGCGCAGAGTCATTTTTCTCCGAGAAAAATTACTCTGCGGTACGCCACGGAGGATTGAACACATACTGAAATGGCGTGTTGCGGTGACCGGTTGGAGTGGGGTAGCAGAGTCATTCGGCTCCGAGCCGAATTACTCTGCGGCCCTTTCTCCTGGCGCGGCCATGAACAGGGCGCGATTTCGATTTTAAAAACCGCAGAGGAACGCCAAGGGCGCGTACCCCTACGCTACCTTGCTAACCCCCTGAACGAGTTGAACGTATTGACTCTCCCTGCGGCGGTCGTTTAGAATTCGGGCTACGTGAATCCGTCAGGTAGAGCGAGCTTTGTCCGCCAGCCCTTTCGGTCGCGACCGAAAAGGGGTTCTATGGGGATTACCCTCTCGACAGATCGAGGATTCATTGCGTTGGAGGTCGATGATGAACGAATCGCCGGGCGGTCGTGATCGCAAGTTCGACTATCATCCCGTCATCGGGATGCAGTGGGAGTACACGGGGGCCACCGGGGAAACCTCAGGCGAGCTTTTCGAATCGACGAACTGGCTCGACGCACGCATGCCGGGACCACCGGTCCATGTGCACCCGAATGCCGAGGAGAGCTTCGAAGTGATCCAGGGATCACTCGACGTTTTCAAGAACGGGAAGTGGACAACGTTGCGGCACGGTGAAACCGCGGTTGTTCCGCCCGGTGTGAAGCACACGTTTCGCAACAGTCACGACCAGCCGGCCAAAGCTGTCGTTAGGATTCGACCTGCCGGGAGGTCCGAGGCGTTCTTTCGCGATATGCACAGGCTGATCCGGGAGGGCAAGGCAAAGCGTTTCCCGCCCAAAGAGCCGCGCACAGCGATATACGCAGCGATGCTATATGACCGATACCCCGATTTCATTCGCGCCACCGGCATCCTTAACGGGGTCTTCAAGGCGCTGGCCTTTGTCGGAAAGACCCTTCGATTCGATTTCTAGCTTGATCAGTACCCCCCGACGTCCACCCGGCGACTAGGCTGGCTGGCGCAGCACCCGCATTTTGGGCTCTGCGTCTTGTCCAGCGGAGCCGTGTAGCGCGGACCTCCGTTCTTCAGGTCCGCGGCTCTTTCCGTGCGATGTGCGTGGCTCCATCGCCGGGCGAACCATCCCGCGTCCCCCCGTCAGGATTTGTGGAATTTGCAAATGAAGAACCGCGGACCTCAAAGGCGGAGGTCCGCGCTACTTGCTTCATTGACAAGCGCCATTTGCGGGGCTACGCTTCCGGCAGTCGGTAGAACCCTCAGAGTTCGCCCGGCGGCGCGCCGGTGTGGGAGGATTCCCCATGAAAAGAGCTGGATTCACAGTCTTGTTGCTCCTTCTGTGGCCATTGTGGATCACTCCGGGCCAGCAGTCCGGCGGGTCGAAATCTGCAACCCAAAGCGGAGAACCCGTCCAAGAAAACAATCAGCAACCCGGCCAGCCGCTCACCAATGTTTCCATCGTGGAACTCGTGAAGGGGGGACTCAGCGAGGACACGATCATAAGCATCATCAACACGCAGCCGGGGAAATATGTGTTGGACCCACAGTACGTCTCGGCCCTCAAGGAGATGGGCGTTTCCGACAAGATCATTGCCGCAATGCAGAAGAGGATGCCCCTTACGGGGCAAGATACACCTTCCATTCAAGTCCCCGATACCCCGGGACTGTATTGCTTCACCAATGGCAAACTCGATGCCGTTATCGGGCAAGCCGTTTTGTTTCGCCGCACAGGCAGTCGACTAGCCGGCGCCGTGACTTTTGGCATCGTGAGCGGGAAAATCAACATCAAGATACCGGGAAGCCACGCTGGAACTCACTTGGGGACACGACCCGTTTTCTATTACCATACCGGCCCGGACGACTTGCCTGGAGTGCTGAGCCTTGTTCCTTCCCGGCTCAAGGTATCCAACGGCAACAGGCAACTGGAGGCCAAGGCATCAGGTGCCTGGAGGGCCAGCGAGGGCATCTCGATCAATTCACAAATTCAGACAAACACTAGTCTCGCCTCAGCCGATGTGTACAAGGTTGAACCCCAAGGGGAGCTTAAGGCGGGCGAATACGCATTTTATTTGCGCACTGCTGGTGCCAGCACGCAGGATGCTTTCTTGTATGCCTTCTCAGTGGAGTGAACCCGCCACAGCCGCTCATCCTTCCCCGTGATCTGCCGCTTCCGCGTCTGGCAAATCTGTCAGAGCGGGTAGCCACGGTCAGTGATTTTCTGACCGTGGGTACTTCCCTTGAAGCGGGGTAGCCAGTCAGTGCAGTTCCGACCGTGGGCTCCTCCGGCGGTAGTCAAGCTACAACAGTTCGCATTGGACAAGGCCACCGTGGCGGCGTGCCCGATTCAGATGGATTGCGTATGACTGCCTTCGGGGTACCGCGCCTAGGAAAAGCCCACGGACAGGAAAGCACTGTCCGTGGCTACCCGCTTCATCACGGGTCAAAACCACGTCATGCACCGCCAGGCCAACCAGGCGTGAGAGAAAAAGCGCCACGAGGGGGAGAAAGGTGTCAGGAACCTTTTTTGAGTAATGACCAAGGCCGGTGGGCAATTCGGGAAGAAGAGAAGGGGACGGGGACAGACCCCATGTTTCCGAGTTTTCCGGCGCGCAAGGGGGTGCGTGAGCAAAAAGCGGCGGGGCAGGAAACCAATAGGTCTGTCACTCCAACCGTGCGTCGCAAACATGAGCACGGGGCTCAAAAAAAACGGTGAACGGGGTGTCTGATCCCGCCCCCCCCAGGTGTCAACCACCCGAGGTCGTCGGCGGTTTTTTCCGTGCCCCGGCGCTAGTCTGGCAATGCCACCTCGAAAAGATGCTTCGCCCGAAATCCGGCCCGCTCACACTCGCTATGGAGACGTCCATCCATAGTCAGCACAAGTGGGCTGAGATCGCGCTTCCTCCGAGCGATCTCGAGTAAGCTTATGTCCACCGGGCCGAAAGCCGTCACCCGCCCCCTATCCATTTCCAGCAACTTCACCACTAGCTCGTCCATCCTCATCTCGCGAAACTCTTCATAAACCCGATTCCACAGCTTCTCCTGTCCCGCAGTCTCGGTTTTTCGAATCCAATAGTTGAGTTCAGCCACCACCGAAGCGCTGGTGGTTTTGGTACGGAACGATCCGATGAATTTGCTACAGCGGACGTAAGAATCACGATCGCGAATGCATTGCAGGCTGGGCCTCAAGCCTTGAAATCCATATTGGTCAACGGCGTGAAAAAGCACCAACTCTCGAATCGGACCCGTATCGAGAATCAACAACTCGCGCCGGTGTTCTGTTTCAACCGTTGAAGGCATCCGTACTGGGGCTCTTATCTGTGGAAATCGGTGCGGCAGGTATATCGTAAGTGCGGCAGAGCGACTGTCGATGGCTTTCGAGTTCGGGCAGGAGCTTGGTCGAAACTTCCTTTAGTGCGTCTGTGGCCTTCTTTACGGCCTGAAAGGATGGACCGTCGCGATAGGGTTCGAAATCTTTTTTGTACAGTTCCCAAAACTTGTGCGTCCCGTAATGGTGCGGTAGAACCTCAATTCGATTGACCAGGAGTGTTGCCACACCACGCGCGCGGCTCCCTTCCGGAATGTCGTCGAGATAGGGGTACGACGGATTGGTGCGGGCGGTTGATTGGTATTGTTCCAAGAAATCTTTGACCCTCTTCCGAAATGCGTCGGAATGCATAAGGTCATCCGCGAACTCAGCCGCACTCGATTCCGCTGCCAGAACCGCGCGGTCATGTTCCTCGAACTTTTCTCGAAAGCCAGGGTTCTGGGGATCCGCCACGAAATCCTCGTAATTGGGCCATTGCGAATATTGGAAATATTCTCGGATCGGCCGGATATACTCGCACCTCCTCGTATCGCCCTCCCACGTAAGGTTGCCTTTTTCTAGGAAGAAAGCTTCGCGTCGGAGGCTCTCGATGATAGGGTTCACAATGGCATAGACCCATGCCTGGACGCGCTTCGAGTGTGGCGGGGGCTGCATGACCTCGGGAGTCATCATAAAGGGAGCTTACCACAAACCGGCCGGGGGAACACACCGCCTTTTGAGGTTTATTGCCCTTGCCGGGGACGGGGACAGACACCACGTTTCCGAGTTTCCCGGCGCGCAAGGGGGTGCGTGAGCGAAGACCGGCGGGGCAGGAAACCAATAGGTCTGTCACTCCAACCGTGTGTCGCAGACATGAGCACCGGGCTCAGGAAAAACGGTGAACGGGGTGTCTGTCCCTGTGCCCCCGCGATTAACGGGAAGGTGAGCATGTTTGGTGCTAGAATGATGCAAGGAAGCCCTGTGCTGGCAAGAAGCCACTTGGCCCAGGGGTTCCAGAGATGAATCCATGACGATCACGGCAAAATATGAAGATGGCGTCTTCAAGCCCTTGGAGAACGTGCGCATCATCGAAGGGACGATCGTTGAGGTCCGCGTGCCCTCCGACGCCGGCCGTCCTGAGAGCAAAGCGCCGTCGGTTGTCCGCCCCGGTGTAAAAGAGCATCATCTCTGCCGGTTTGATGAGCAGCGGCCCCATCGGCGGGGACGCGGTGAAAAACTCTATAGGAGTTTCTATATGCAGTGATTTTCTCGTCGGCGATTCAATTTCGTTGGTGGTTCCGAGCAGAATGACACCATCGCATTCTGAGCCGGAGCCGCTTGATGAGTGATCGCCGTTGCCCTTACTGTCAGCAAGTTTTTCAGCCTGCACCCTATCATCCGCAACAAGTCGTTTGCAGCCAGCCCGCGTGCCAGCGGCGCCGCCGCCGCGATTATCACCACGCCAAGATTCGTTCCGATCCCCTCTACGCCGATACCGTGTCACGTAGCCGGAAAAAGTGGCGTGACGCGCATCCCCACTATCAGCAGCAGTATCGGGAGGGGCACGCGGAAGCGGTCGAGCGGAACCGCCAACAGCAGCATGTCCGTGACCAACGTCACCGCCTCCAGCATCTTGTAAAGAACAACTTGGCTCTCAACCTAAGGCATTCTCCTGCCGAGGTTTGGCTGCTGGGCCCGACCGCCGATGATCTTGTAAAGAACAACTTGGCCGATTCCCAACTCTTGATTCTTCAGCCAAGTAGCCTTCCTCGCCGGGTGCCTCCTGCGGCTTGTAAAGAACACCCCTCTGGTCTTGCCCCCGGCGTCAGCTTATAACCGCAATCATGCTCAAGAGTGATCAGATCAACGAAATTCATCGTCTCGCGGGGGGCGAGCATTGGTCGGCGCGTCGCATCGCCCGCCAACTCCACCTGGCTCCCCGCACGGTTAAAAAGTATCTGGCGACACCCGCGCCCTTGCCGGTGCATCGTCCTCGTTCCAGCAAGCTCGATGCTTTCAAGCCGTTCATCAATGAACTGTTGGAACAGGACTCGCACGCCCCTGGGGTCGTCATCCTGCAGCGCCTGCGCGCGACTGGCTATACCGGCGGGCACACCATCCTGGGCAGCTACCTGGGGCGCATGCGTCCCTCCCGCTCGACTCCGCGTGCCTTCGTGCGCATGGAACCCTCCCCCGGCGAGCGCTTCGAGATCGACTGGGGCCACTTCGATGCGCTCGATTATCAGGGCGACAAGCGCAAACTCTACGCCTTCTGCCTGATCGAGGCCCACAGCCGCATGCTCTACGTCGAGTTCACTCACAGCCAGAGTTTCGAAACCTTTGTGCGTTGCCATCAGCATGCCTTCCAGGCCTTCGGCGGAGTAGCTCGCGAATGTTGGTACGACAACCTGCGGACCGCCGTCGCCGAACACGATGGCCGTCTGGTGCGCTTCCAGCCGCGCTTCCTTGCCTTCGCCCGTGAATACGACTTTTACCCTCGTGCCTGTAATCCCGGCGCGGGCTGGGAAAAAGGCAAGGTGGAAAAGAGCGTCGCCTATCTCCGTTCCAACTTTTGGCCCCTCCGTTCTTTCTCCGATCTTACCGACGTGAATCGTCAAGTGCGCCCATGGCTCGCGGAAACAGCCAATGTTCGGCTGCATCGCGAAACCCGCCAGCGCCCCTGTGATCGCTTCCGTCCCGACACCCTGCGGCCTCTGCTGGCTCTGGCCCCCGACTACCGCGACACCGCCGCGGTCTTCGTCTACAAGGATCTGCGCTGGCATTTTGACGCCAACCGCTACTACGCTCCCCCTCGCTACATCGAACAGCATCTGATCGCCAAGGCCGACGCTGCTTCCGTCACCCTTTATGATCGGCAGGGTGTGGAAATCGTCCGTTATCTCCGCTGTTGGCGGCGCGGCCAGACGCTCGGCGGGGAACGCTTTCACGCCGAGTTGCTCGCCCAGCGTCCCGCCGCTCGCTGCTCGCAAGCGCAACAACGCCTACGCACTCTCCTCCAGGGGGTCTGCCCGCCCACAAGCTTAGAAGCCTTCTTGCGCGGGCTGGCTGACTCCGACCGTGCACTGTTCCGCCAGATGGAGGAACTGCTCGCGCTGTTCCGCGCTTATCGCCCCGAGCAGGTGGCCGCCGCCCTCGAAAAAGCCCTTGCCGCCCGCGCTTTCGGCGCCGCTTACGTGGCTCATCTCTTACACCAAAGCGCGTCGCCGCGGGAGCCGCAACCGCCTTTACAGCTCCGCGATCCGGAACTCAATCAACTCACCACCGACCCGTTATCCCTGCTCGACTACGATGCCTTCATTTTGAAAGCCCGAAAGGAGTCTCCCGATGACCCTGCCCGAGAAACTGAGCCAACTTCGCCTGACCACCATGGCCCAAAACCTGGAGACGATGACGAGGGAGGCAGCGGCGCAAAATCTTAGCTTCGCCGCCGCCCTGGAACGTCTGGCCGATCTGGAACTCCAAGCCCGCCACGGCCGCGCCATCGAGCGCCGCTTCCAGCTCTCACGCCTCCCCGCGCAGCCCACCCTCGACCAGTTCCACTTCGCCCATCACAAATCGCGGCAACAGGCCAGGAACCGCATCCTCCACCTGCTCGACCTCGACTTCTTAAAACAAGGCACCAGCGTGGTCATCATCGGTAATCCCGGCGTGGGCAAAACCTTCTTGGCGCAGATCCTCGGCTGGCGCGCCTGCCAAGCCAACGTGCGCGTGCTCTTCACCACCGCCATGGAGATGCTTAACCAGTTGCTCGCTTCCCAAGTCGATCACTCACTGGTCCGCAAGCTCAAGGTCTACACCGAACCCACCACCTTGATCGTCGACGAACTCGGTTACCTGGCGCTTGACCAGCAGACTTCCAACCTGTTCTACCAGGTCATCTCCACTCGCCATGGTCAAAAGCGCAGCACGATTATTACGACCAATACCGCCTTCTCCGAATGGGGCAACATCCTCTACAACACCACCATTGCCGCCGCCATTGCCGACCGGCTGGTGGAAAACTCCGAGATCTTTCTGCTGGGGGGAGAAAGCCTGCGTAAAGCTCAGAAGAGCCCGCCCCCTCCCGCTTCCTGAAGGCGGGTTCTTCTCAGGCGCCGCTCTGTGCGATAGCCCATCACCGGAGGAGTCCGGCGGGCGAACCCCTCAACGGCGCTGCCGATGGGGCGGGGGTGAAACTACCCCCGCTCCCTGCTTGCCACCATGTTCAACTTCAGCGCCAATCACCTGTTCTTGCTTTCGCGGAAGGAGTACCGGTCGTGTGCGGTGTTGCTCTTGCTCGACCGCGACACCCAGCGTGTTTATCGATTGCATGACTTCACCAAGTCCCACCACCTCGTGCCTGGCCAGGCCTATTGCGTGGCGGGCAAAGTCAATAGCGCCGATAAATTCTACCTGGTGATCGAATCGGTCCGACCCGACACCAAGCACGCCCGGTCCTCCACATCTCCCCTTCCTTCTGACGGCGCAGGAGAGAATCCCTTGGCCTGAATCGCCCACCAGCAGACCAGCCCGGCATCCCCACAGCGCCTACGATTCGCTGCTTCCGCTCTCGTGTGCCCAGCCCTCAAAAATCACCCCGCCTGCTGCTCATCAAACCGGCAGAAGTGATGCTCATTTAAACCGGCGCGGACACCGTCCGTTGGAGATTTCGCCTTCTACGGCATGTGGAAGGACCGGACGGACATCGGCGACAGCGTGGAATACATCAGCAATCTCCCCCGTAATCTTCGGGGCTGAAAGCTTCTTTCCAACTTTCCCTGCCTTACTGGATAAACAGCGATGTCCTGATTGACATATCGCGCGGCAAACAAGGGGCACGCGAATACGTGGACGCACTCACCGAGGGGTGGGCGATTTCACAAGTCTCTGCGCTGGAACTCATTGTCGGCGCGCGGGATCTGCGGGAACTGGCCCACATCGATGCTTTTCTATCAGCATATTTGATTGCGCCCCTTCGGGACTCCACCGGAAAGCGGGCCTACCAACTCCTCAAACTTTACGCAAAATCCCACGGCCTGCACGTTTTTGATTCCCTCATCGCAGCCACCGCCATGGAAGAGGGGCTTACCTTGGTGACCAAAAACCGCAAACATTTCACCGCCATCACGGGATTGCGCCTGGAAATTCCTGGTTACTAGCGCGACTTTGCCTTCCATCCTCCAAAACCGGGTGGTACCGCCGGCGGGCCGAGACTCCTGCCCTGGGGAGCTTGCGATCTCCCGCAGGGACGTACTCTTCCCGCCCATCAGGGTCGAGAGCCTACCTTGCTGCGCCATGCCGCTCTACCACCGCGTCTGCTGGGAAAAAAAGGGGGGGAAGAGGTCAAGAACCTTTTTCCTTCAGGTAATGATGCGCTAGTGTCCTGAGTCAGAAGTTCGCTATCAAAGTTGTCCCTCAATTTGGCGGAGGGCGACCCCCTCACCCGGCCCGCCCCGGCTGATGAAAGCGCCGTTAGCGGGCCACCCTCTCCCCCAAAGGGGCGAGGGTGGGAATTCAACTCTCCCCTCGCCCCCTTGGGGGAGAGGGGTCGGGGGTGAGGGGGTTCTCGAATAATCTACGAACTTCTGACTCAGGACACTAGAGGGGAGAAACGGAGGTAAACGGCGCTCGGGAAACAGTGCCACGTACCATTCCCCTTCTGAAAGAAGGCAGGAGGATGGCGAGTGTTACTTCAGCGCTTCGTTAATCTCGATGTCCCGCTTGAGCACATCGGTCAACAGTTCCGACAAGCCCACACCTTTCTGCTGGGCCTTGGCGGAAAAGTACTGCCACGCACTTTGCTCGATGGAGGCAGGCAGAAAGACCTTCGCATCCGGGGGAATGTGGTGCAATCCCCGGACTCCCTTACGGAAGTCGATCTCTTCGGGCATCTGACCGTCGTTGCGGGTACTCTCACTCATAGGTTTTCTTCGTAGAAGCGGATTTCGCCTCCGGTTGCCCGGCGAGCTGAAATCAGCCGGATTTTCGTTATCGTCTGGTCGATTTCATGCCAGACATAAACAACCGAGAGAATCGCGCCGTTAACCGCACAGCCGACGGAAAACCAACGCTCCTCAGCTTCGCTATGCTCCAAATCGGCCACGCTGAGCAGCCGCGGGTCGGCAAATACGGACGAGGCAAGCTCAAAGCTCACACCGTGCTTGCGGAGGTTGGCGGCCGCCTGCCCTCGTCCCACTCGAACTGAAATTGCCGGTCGCTCAATGCCCGATCCCGCGTGCCATGCAGAGGCCTTAACCACACCCGTAAAGGATTTTAGCACAGTCCGTCTTCCCCATGCTGGCTCGCCCACCGGATAACCCTTCAACTTCGGTCAACAGCTCAACGCGCCAACGGGCGTTTTAAGAGCAGCGGCGAAGGCGCGGCGAGGGCCAGGAAAGTTCAGGCTCCTGCCGCCCGCCGGCGGGCCGAGACTCCTGCCCTGGGGAGCCTGCGACCTCCCCCAGGGACGTACTCTTCCCGCCCATCAGGGTTGAGAGCCTACCTTGCTGTGCCATGCCGATCTACCACCGCGTCTACCGTCCCGGGCAACTCCAACCCGATACCACCAGCACCGATCGCCGCACGCGCCCTTGGAATTAACTCCGGGGCCGGAAAAGCGACATTTTGGCGCTCTGACCTGTCCGGGCAAGAGCGGCAATACTTCGCGAAACCTTGCGAAGTCATCTTGCGTTTGTGCCCATCCCCGGATTTTGAAAATTTGGACAATTCTGAAATTAACCCGCCGCTACCACTTCAAACTGAGTCACTGCGATTTTCCTCGCCAGGATGCCCATGCCACAACATGGGCTGCGGCTCCGCCGCCACCGCCCGGCACCCGCCGTCCTCCTCCCGGCACCCCCCGCCATTTTTTTTCGGCGCAACTTCGGCAATTTTCTTTTTTGCGCTAAACCTCGCAGCCGCGCACGACTGTTGGTATAATCATAAGTTGGTTTCAGGTAGTCGAAGCAAATGGGGTGTAGGCGGCTAACATGGACAACGGCGAACTGAATCGCTACAAGAACCTTCTCATCGCGAAGCAGCAGGAACTTTCCGCCGGCAAAAGCCTTGCCGATTCGATTCCCACCGCAGGTGAGCTGCGCGGCGACCCGGTCGATATGGCCGCCAGTGAGACTTACGCGGCCACGCAGGTGCGATTGCATCAGACGGACAGCAAACTGATGCGCGCCATTGAGGATGCCTTAACGCGCATTCGCAACGCCAAATTCGGCCTCTGCGAAGAATGCGGAGAACCGATCAGCGTGGCGCGCCTGGAAGCGGTGCCCTGGACCCGGTGGTGCCGGGACTGCAAAGAACGGCAGGACGCCAAGAGCTGAGGCGCCGGCCTGAGCAAGCAGGACATCCATCCCGCCGAACCCATATCCTTACTCGCCGATTCGTTCAAATTTCACCGCATCCGCAATCACCACGCCGTTGGCGGCATTGGTAAGGCGGACATTGCGGGGATTTCTAAACGTGCCCAGCAGGTTCCAATTCCCTGCTCCGTGGGTAAAATCCACGGTGGCGATTCCTGTCTCGCCGTCGGTGGCGATCGTGAAGTGGGCATTGGTGGCGAGCGCACCCACCAGAGGATGCCCGTAATAAACATAAACTTTGTAAGTGCCCACCAAGGGAAGGTCGGACCGCCAGACGGCCGTCCTTGACCCATCCCCGCCTTCCGTCCAAAGGCATCCCCCGCCGTAATTGCCTTGCGCGGGCGACTCATCGGAATGCCAGCCCCCGCCGGTAATCAGCAATCTTCCCCCGATCGTCTGATCATCGGTCACCGTTATACGCGCCCGCGGATCTGCCGCGTACTTTCTCCAGGTAGCCAGGCGGTCGGCAAGATAGGCATGATTTTCCGTCATCCACGCATGCAGGTGATCCAGCAGGTCGGACTGGACGGAAGGATTCTGCCCCCAGATGTCATGCAATTCACCGGGGTCGCTCTCAAGATCAAAGAGTTGATTTCTCTCGTTCCAAAGGTTCTCGATCAACTTGTATTTCTCCGTTCGAACCGACCGCAGCGGAACCACCACGTCCTCTTCGGCGTAAACGTACTTATTTTCGGACTGCACCTTTCCCTGGATGAGGGGAACGAGACTTTGGCCCTCGGCATCGGGGAGAGGCGGCAAACCGGCCAGATTCAGGATGGTCGGAGCCGTGTCAATATTGGAGGCGAGTCCCGCCACGAGTTTCCCTTTGGGCAATCCCGGCCCGGCCATAATCAGCGGGACATGCAGAACGGTGTCGTACAGCGACCGGTGGTCGAACGTCAGAAAATCATTCGGGTGCGAATAGAGCAATTCGCCATGGTCGGAAGTCAGCACGATCAAAGTGTTGTCAATCAGCCCCAACTTCCTGACCTGATCCATCAACTCTCCGACATAACGGTCCACAAAATGAATCTTGCCATCATAAAGTTCGTAAAGCCGCTCGACGGCCTGCTGGTCGCCGAGCATTGCCAGGCGAAATAGGTGGCCCTTCTTGAGGTCGTAGCCGGTGTTCGTTTCGTTGGGATAAGCGTTGGTCTTGAAAATGTCATCCTCGGGAGGAGGATTGTAGGGGGAATGAGGTTCCAGGAACAGGACAAACAAAAAGAACGGTTCGGAGCGATGCTGATCGAGCCAGGGCAGAAGCTTGGCGGTGGTATCAGGCGCAAGGTTATAGGCCTCTCCGCCCCGTTGCGTTATATCCTTCACCTGGGTATTCGGCTGGCCCTGATCGTATTCATCAAAGCCGCGGCCGGTGAGGGCTTTGCCCGCCACCCCGTTGTTGACGAAAGCTGCGGTGTGATAGCCCTGGGCTTTGAATTCCTCGGCGAGCACCGGCACGTCGGGGCTGATCAAGGAATAATCCGGGTGCCAGAACAACGTAACCCCGTGCCGCGAGGGAAAGAGCGAAGTCATTAACGAAGAGTAAGAGGGCGCGGTCCAGGGTGCGACGGTGTAGAAGTGGGAAAACCTCACGCCCTCGTCTGCCAGGCGATCGAGGTTGGGGCTGGTGAGCCTCGGATTCCCCAGGCAATGCAGTTGGTCCGCCCGAAGCTGGTCCAGCGAAATCAAAATGACATTGACCCGCGGAGGGCTTTGGGCGCCGAGATTGCCGGGAAGCAGCCCCAGCACGCTGGCGATTGCTATCGTGGCTAGAATCCAGCTCCCAATGGACTTTCTCATATTCATTCCGGCACCTCTCACTATTACTAAAGTTCAAATGGCTCCTCTCTTTAGATGAGGAGGGGAGTCTTTTTTATGCCTTCTACCTCGCTTCCAGTTCGTATGCCCCGGGCCTTTTGAGCTCAACCACGAGGCGGGCGCCGTTCTCCGCTGGACGCCCGGCAACGGCTTGGCCGTTAACCTCCACCGCCGTCTCTCCGGGCGCTCGCGGCATGGAAACCTCCGCATCGACGCCGGCGGGCAGATTCAACTCCATTTTCAGCCCGGCCCCTGCTTCGCGCAGGTCGATTCGGATGATCCCTTGTGGGGTCGGCTCAGTGCCGCGCGCCCAGGCTAGTCCGGCGAGGTCCGGGCGGATGTTCACCTTACTGAAGCCCCCGCCCTGGGGCTCGATTCCCAGTATTTGCTCGTTCAGCCAGGCCGTGGGCCCGCTCGACCAGCCGTGGCAAAGCGAAACAAAGTAGCCCTGGCCATTGTCGGACTGAAGCGACTCGTGGAAGTTCTTCTTGGGCCAGTCCGGGTCGTAACCTTCCCAGAAGCTCGTGGCGCCCTCTTTCACCATACCGCCCCAATACTCGCGAATCCAGTCGAGCGCCTCCCGGCGGTGTCCGCTCGCCGCCATCGCGGTAATCACGTAAAAGTTGTAGTACGGGGAAATCATGAAGCCGCGCGGACGCGAGAGCACCTTTTCCCAAATATCCGCCGTCTGCTTTTCGTTGGCCACGCCGGAGAAGATAGCCATGGCGTTAGTTTGCCACCGCGGGCCGAATACGCCGGTGCCGGGGTCCACCAGGTTCTGCCGGGCCGACATCCTGATCCGGTCCGCTTCGGCGCCGAATTTCGCCGCGCCCGCCCCGTCTCCCGCCTCACTCAGCAGCCAGGCGCCCTCCGCAAAGGCCTTCGCAAACTCCAGGGTGGTGGCCCTGCGAACTTCGGGTGTGTCACCGTTCATGTCCGGCGACCAATCGACAAACGCAAACGTGTTAAGCGGGTTGATTTGCAGGTGTCGATCCTCAAGCTCCGTCTGCATGTAGTCCAGTATTCCAGTGAGCGGCCGGCGAATGGACTGAAGATAACCGCGGTCACCGATGTGGCGGTAGAAGTCCGCCTCGTCCATGACCCAGAAGGCGGAATAGCCTGGAATGCCGTTCACGTAACCGTGCACATCTTCGCCGTCCCTGGGAATCAGGTGGTCCATCGTCCGCTGCATCAACAAGCGATCCGCAAAGACGGTATCAATGACGCGCCCGCTCACGTTGAGGTCGCCCCCGTAGATGAAACGATCGCGCTTGGGCGCGTCCCAGATTTCGTCCTGCATGGAAAGATGACTGGTGTAGGCGCCCACCTGCCAGATGCGGTTGAGCAAGGGGTCCGACGATTCGAACGAACCCTGATAGGTCACCGGATAATAGATGCTTTCGAAGCGAATGGCCTTGAATCGCTGCGGCGAGTTCCCGCTGAGAAAGCGGACCAGGGCATAGCGGAAGGCGCTCTTGGGCCCATGCGCGATCGAGTGGGGCGGAATCAAGAGCGCATCCACGCCCAGATAGGGCTCATTCACTGCCTCCTCCCGCGATTCACCATATTGAAGCTCAACCTTGGCAGGAGAATCGGAGTCGGAGACCAACTCCAGCCGGCCGTCCGATTCACGTCCCAGGTCAAGCAGGATGAAGGGATATTCCTCGCGGGTGGCGGGGGCGGGCGGCAGGATAACGGTGAATTCTTCGACCGATCCCTTCAGGGCATCACCCGAGGTCGTACCGGGGCCCCCAGGCGCGATCGCCGACAAATTCAAGAGCTGTCCCAAACCGTCAAAAGAGCCCGCAATGCGTTCCACCGGTACGGTGAGGTTCGCAAGGAAAGGCGAGATGCCGTCGTAGCCAGGCCACTGATACATGCCGGCGTCAGAATTCCACTCCAGAAAGTCGATGGAGCTTTCGATTCCGCCGAGTGCGCGCGCGGCGCCCCACGAGCTGGCGCTGTAGCCGGGCTGCTCCCAACCCTTTTCGGCGTGCTCGCGGCACTTCCAATTGCCGTCGCTGATCAGCAATGCCGGCGCTTCCATCCCCGCAGCCCGCGGCACGATCTTCACCGCCAGCCGGTCACCACTCGAAGCCTCAATCGCCACCTGGTTCCTGCCGGGGCGCAAGTCGGCGGCAATGGGTACTCCTTGTACCAGCGGCTTCAATCGCGCCCTTGGGTCGCGCGCGGCGTTGACTGCCAATCGCCCATTTACGAAAACGCGAAGGTGGTCCGGACCCGCGACATAAAGCGTGGCCACAACCGGAACCGTTTTCAGATCGAAGGCGCCGAGGAAGTAAACGCTCTTGTCCCGGCTTCCGTTCTTGACTGTCGGCAGCCAAATGTTCTGCTCGGGAAGGGGATGGTGAGTGGAAGATTCCAGGAGCGGCGAAGCGATATCACCGGTCAAATCCAGCCGGGCGGGCAGATAATCCTGTTGCGCCGCGCCAGGCTTGATGCTGATGGTTAGCCCGATGATGATCAGCAGCCATCCCAGCGGACGTAACATGTTGCCCCCCCGAGAATCCATATTCGGCTTAATTTCCCCCGGACCTCCCATCACGTTATCGGCCCGTCGCGCTGGCGTGACTCTGGAACCAGGTTGCGATCAGGGGTTCCTGGAAGGACTTCACCTCCGCGCAGCTTTCAATGTCCTCAAAAGTTCGCGGCATGCCCTTCCAATCCGGCTTGTTCTGTGCGACGAAATCCTTCAATTCCTGCGCGTGCTTCGCGTCGCAGAACATGCTGGCGGAGGAGAGCATCCTGCCGCCGGAGTTACCGGGCGGCTTGCGGTTAATCTCCGCCCAGTGCTCGCGGGCGAAGTTCCATGCCAGGTCGGTGCCTGCGGGGTTGGTCATGACCGCGCCGAGCAACGAGCCGAAATCCTGTCCGCGGACATCGGGGGTGAGGGCGTATTCCAGGGTCCGGGTGAGGAGCGCCGGGTCGCTGAAGCGCGCCAGGGCATAGAGGAAGCGATAATATTCTTCGGGCGCCCGGGCGGTTTTCGTGGCGGCAAGGAATTCATCGTAGAGAGCCGCATCGCCTTCCAGCGCCGCAAGGTTCACCACGGTGTTGGCCATTGACGGATCGATGGCCAGGGGGTCGGCGACATACTGGTGGGCAAAAGTCCGCGCCTGCGCCAGTACTTCAGGGTCGCGGCCCACTTGCCCCAGCGTGCTGAGCACCGTGGCCCGCACCCCCGTCAATTCGACGTCTTCGCCCGGGCGGGGTTGCCAGCCCAGTTCCCGGGCGGCAGGGCGAAGCAAATCCCTGACCCAGGCCCGGTAAGCCTCCCGCTGGGAGTCGCCCACCATGTCCTCGCCGATGGTTTCGAGCCTCCCCGTGTATGCATCCACCACGGGTCCCCGGCGATCGCTCTTCAGGCCCTCGGCCAGCGCGAGATAGTCTCCGGCGGGGCTCATCCCCGCGCTGATCGCGGCCCAAACATCACGGACCAGCCCGATGCGTTCGGCGGGAGTGAGCGCGGTTTCCGCGATGCGCTCCAGATGGCTCAGATCCTCGGGGGAATAAGCCACATGGTAGTAACCTTGTTCGCCGGCGTTAGCGATTACCGGGAGCGCAAGATTTTTGAGCTGAAATGTCTGGGTCCGCTCGGTGAGCAGAACGCATTGCCCACCCTCGGCTTCGGCTAATGGAAGGGCGGCCGACCTCAGGCAAACCGGCACCTGCCAAAGTTCAGGCGAACCCTGGGCAAAGAGCGCGCGGTCGCGAAAGAACCGGCGCTGCGTAAGGGTGACGGAGGTTTGCGCCCCCTCCTGCTTCGTCTCAACCTGAATGAGGGGCACGCCGGGCTGCTCAATGAAAGTGGGCATGATGCGATCGATGGGCTTGCCGGAGGCCTTCGACTGAGCATTCCAAAAGTCCTCTGAAGTAACGGTGCCGAAGGCGTGGGCCTTTAGATAGGCATTCACGCCGGCGCGAAACACCTCTTCGCCCTCGTAGGATTCCATCATGCGCAGGACGCTGGAAGCCTTTCCGTAAATGATGTCGGTGCCCGCCTCCCCCGCGCGTGAGCGGACGGCCTCGGCCGACTGGAAGGAGTCCGCCTCTTGCGGGCCGGCCACCTGCACACCGGCCCACGCCGGCTTCCAGGCGCGAATGGGCTTCCCGCCCATCCAGGTGGCAAACCCCTCGTTCAGCCACAGGTCGTTCCACCACTGCATGGTCACCAGGTCTCCGAACCACTGGTGCGCCATTTCATGGCCCAGAACTCCCGCTACGGACTGCCGCTGGCCGACGGATGCCGTCCGGTCGTCGATCAGGAGCAGGCGCTCGCGATAGAAGATCGCCCCCGCGTTCTCCATCGCCCCGGCTTCAAAATCGGGCGCCGCGAGGATATCCAGCTTTCCAAAGGGGTATTTAATCGTAAAATACTGATCGTAGTAATGCAGGATATGGGAAGCAGCCTCCAGGGCAAAACGGCACTGTTCCTTCTTGTCCGGGGTGGCGCAGACGCGGATGGGAATGCCATCCGCCCCGCCCTCGACACACGCGAAATCCCCCACCGCCATGGCCACCAGATAACTCGAAATCCGGGCCGTGGTGGAGAATTCAAGCGCGTGCTTGGCGTCCCCGGGACCGGGGGTGTCGTGCAGCACGACGCCATTGGAAATCGCCGTATCCCCCTTGTCCACCACCAGGGTGATGCTGAAGGTGGCCTTCATGGCCGGTTCGTCAAAGCACGGGAAGGCCCGGCGCGCGTCGCGGGCTTCAAACTGCGTGACCGCGTATTTCCGGCCATTGGCGCTGGCCAGGTAGAAGCCGCGCAGCTTGTCATTGAGCTGGCCCGCGAAAACAATGTGAATTTTGGCGGGCCCGGCAGCAAGGACCTTCCCGACCGCCAGTGTCGCCATCTCGCTTTTGGCATCGAGGCTGACCTGGGCGGGCTGACTAACCCCCGCGGAGGTGATGGCGACCTCCTGGAAGCGAATTTCCGCCGCATTCAGGGTGATGGAAGAAACCGGATGCAACACCTTTACCTCGATGGTTTCGTCTCCGGCGAAGGTCGCCTGGGCAAGGTCAGGGGTAAACCGAAGTTGGTAGTGTTCGGGCGCCACCGCGTCAGGAAGGCGCTGAAGCTGGGCCATCCCGCTGCCCCCGAAGGCCGTCATCGCCCCCAGGAGAAGCAATGCCCTCCGAGCTTTGGGGACGCCGGAGAATAAAGTTGTCAGAGCGCTGATTCCATCATGCATTTTGAGCCATCCCTTATCCTCCCCGTCCGAAACCCGGCGAAAAATGCTCCGATCTTTGCGGCGCAAGCGGGGCAGGGTTTTTCCGCGGCATGGTCTGAGGGCGGAGGAATTGCAGAAATTCACTTCTTCAGGTCGTCCAGGGGTTCTTCTGTCTGCGGCCGCGCTTTGCTGGATTCCGCCCCACCCAGGGTCGAGGTGTCAGGATGTTTCGTCGCGGGGTCCTCTTCCTGCTTTTTGAGCTTTTCATACAATTCCAGCTCGGCATTCAGCTCCGGTTCCTTTCCCATCTTCCGGTAGACCGCGGCCAGAAGATAGTGTGCCGAGGGGTCATCCGGGTCCATGGCCACGACCTTTTGCAGATAGGCGAGGGCTTTCTCCGGCTGGTCTGTTTGCAGGCAGAGTTTTCCCATGTCGAGATTAGCCTGGCTCGGGCGGGGATTCTCCTGAAGGGCTCGTTCAAGATAGGTTCGAGCCTCATCATATTTCTTTTCAAAAAGGTAGGTATCTCCCAGTTTCCAGGTCGTCAGGTAGTCCTCGGGAGAGATAGCCAGTTCCAGCTTGAATTGTTCAATGGCGGGCTCCCACTTGCCCACGATCCAGTAGGAAGAACCCAGAGCATAATGCAACCCCGGAGTGTTAGGGTCCGGACACTTTTCCACCGCCATCAGGTATTCCGCCTGGGCGTGGGCATAATCTTTGCGCAGTTCGTAGGAGTCCCCCATGACTTGATGAAAACGGTAGGAATCATCGTCAAGCTGCGCCATTTTCTTATAGGATCTCTCCATCAACTTCGTATAAGTCTTCCCCAGGTTGTAAAGCACTTCGGTATCGTGCGGATATAATGCCTGGGCCTGTTGCAGGACCTTGGCCGCATCCTCCTCGCGCCCCAGTTGCTGGTCGGCATAACTCAGATTGATGTAGGCCCGCACTTCCCGGGGGTAGAGGGCAATGACCTTCTTCAGAGGGGGCACGGATTTCTGGAACTCGCTGTTGCGCAAGTAGGCCATGCCCAGAAACAGGTTGGCAGGCAGCAAGTCGGGCTTCCGTTTGAGCGCCTGCTGGAAGGCGGCAATGGCTTCGTCATCCCTTCTCAACACGTACAGGTCGAGCCCCAGGTTGGCCCAACCTTCAGCAAGTTCCGGCTTGAGCTTAAGGGCCGCCCGGTACTCGATTACGGCTTTATCAAGATCCTTCGCCTGCTCCGCTTCCTGGGCGGCCTGGAAATGCTGGGCTGCTTGTTCTTCCTTGGGAGTCTGGGCGGGAAGGGATGCCGCGCCAAGGAGAACGAGCAGCGCGAGGAGTCCTTTAGGGGTCTTTTTCATCTTCGCCATATCATCAACAAGCATAGTAAATCCAGCCGCCTGAAAAGACAACAACTCACTCCTGGCGCCTTTGCCCGGAATGAGATCAGCATCTCAGGATCAATAATCGGCCCGCGCCGAGGCGGGGGCGAGTATATTGGCTCGAAAAATTGTCAGGGCGATGGGGGCGGGTGCTGATGAATTGCAGTTGACCAGGGCTGTAAACACGGGGGCGTGGAGAGACAGGGCGCAGAAGAGTATACTTTGGGCGACGCGGGGGTCAAAAATGAACGTCCCTCGGGAGATCGCAGAGCCCAAGAACAGGGCTCTGCGCCAGCCGGCCGGAAAAGGGCGGGTGGGAAGCGGTGTGGCTGTCTGGGACAGAGAACAATGCCCGGAGGGCTCGACTAAAGGCAAACGGGTGTATAGTAGGATGCGGCGGGACCCCAAAAGACTAATTCCGGCTGGGAGGCAAATATGGTGAGACGGATGACCGTCGTGCTGGCGGCTCTCTTGGGTCTTGGTTTCACTTTGGGCGCGGGGGTGGTCTGGACGCAAAGCATGGACGGATGCTACATCTTGACTTTTGAACCTGGTACAGGGATGCCCGAGTATGACTGCTCACATCAGGTGAAGGGCCCGCAGGCGCCGGTGTTTGCCGGCACCTGGTATTCCGCCATCGCCAAGTCGGCAAAAACACTGGCGTGGGGCGCATCGTGGCATGAGACCACCCAGGCAGCGGCCAACCGTTCCGCACTCTTGAGCTGTGCCAAGGGCGGGCAGAAGGACTGCAAGGTCGAGATGACGGGCGGTAATAATTGCATGTCGCTGGCCGAGAGCGCGGTGGACGGCATCTGGGGCGTGGCCTCGTCCGGGCTTAACCAATCGGACGCCATATCGGCCGCCACCAATGCCTGCCGAAAACGCGGCGGGCGCGACTGCTCCGTGGTGGTTACGCCGTGCGGCCGCGAATCTGTGAGCTCGCCTCCCTGCCTTAAGACTTATTCCAATGACATCTCGCGCGGCGCGGCGTGGGCCTCAATGACGCCTGAACAGAAAGCGATGTGGAACAAGCGTCCCAATGGCGCCTGCAAATGATGGGGTGGTGTAGCGCGACGGGAGCCGCAAGCAAATGGCCATCTTTGCCATGGACAGTTTACCGAAAAGAATGCTGTGCCACCTCACGTGTACGTTCAGCATGTCATGACACCTGATACCTTTTCCCCACCTTTCCTGCAAGTGAGCCAAGGGCAGGAGTCGCCAGCCCAAAATCGCATTCCCACGGGGGATAAGGAGAAACCGGATGAAGAAGCTTTTGCTCGTGGCATTCCTGATCGCAGCACAAGGGGGTTGGGCGCAGCAGATCACCAGGGTTCCCAACGGTCTGGAGTCGCTGACCGATCTCAGCCGCCTTCCTCTGCTGCCCGCCAACGTCTGGTTTCATTCCATCAGCAGTCAGGATGTGACCGGCGGAAACGACGATGGTTTCGACGGAGCTTTCAATTATCTCTACATGGAAAACGGCCGGTGGGTGCTGCTCGATACCCGCGGTGCGGGCTGCGTCACCCTGTTCCGGGTGATTCATCACGACCGATGGAACGGCACCCTGTGGATTCGCACTCGCCAGGGGGGAGTGGAGAGCACCGACAGCCTTCCCTTCCCGGACTTGTACAGCGGACGGCGCGCCCCGTTTCTTGCCCCGCTGGTGGGCGACGAGGATGAAGTTCATGGATCATCCTGGAGCCTGGTGCCCATCTGCTCCGAAGACGGAATCAAAATTTCCACCGACAAGCCGGGCCTGTTCCTGAACATCTTCTACAACCAATATGCGCCCGGGGTGCCGGTGGAGGCCTACTCGCCGGCCATGGACGTCAGCCCTGCCATTAAACGTTGGAAAGCGGTTGGCCAACCGCTTGATCCCCGGCCCTCATCCTCCGTTGACCGTGAAGTGAGCCTTCCCCCCTATGCCCAGGCGCCGGTGTGGTCTTCCGCCGAACCGGGAACCATCACCGGGCTGTATATTCATGTTCCGAAGATGACTCACCAGGTGTTGCGCCATCTCCGCATCAGGATGTACTGGGACGGCCAGGAAGAGGCCGCCGTGGATTCCCCGCTGGGACCGTTCTTTGGCACGGGTTACTGGCCCGTTCCCGACCCTCCCGGCGCCGCGCCTCGTTACGGCTACGTGAACCGGCATGGCGTGGGCGTGCGCCTGGGCCGCATCGCCACCCGCTCCCTGCCCGTGGGCGCCGGCGAGGATGGATTCTACTGCCTGTTCCCCATGCCCTTTTACCGGTCAAGCCGGCTGGAGCTTCTTAACGAGACCGATGCGCCCATGGATCACGTGAAGGTCACCGTGCGGATGGCGCCCGGAGCGCCGGAGCAAGGCAGCGGGTATTTTCACGCTCAGTGGCGCGAGGAGAATCCGACGCTGGTGCACCGGGATTACACCGTGCTCGAAACTCGCGGGCATGGACGTTACCTCGGCGCGGTGCTGGTGATGTCTTCCGTAAAGTTTGATCCTGCCCAACACAACACCGCGCAAAGGGGCTACCTGGAGGGTGATGCGAGGTTCTACATCGACGACAACCGGACCTTTGCAAATGCCAGCACCGGCACGGAAGAGTATTTCCTCTGGGGTTTTTACGACATCGCCCGATGGGATTCGGTCTTCTCCTATGCGGCCAATGGCTACCCGGTTCACGATACGGACAGCCAGGACAACTCGGTGATGTACCGCTTTCACCTGAGCAAGATGGTGCCCTACTACCGGTCGTTCCGTTTCGCTTTGGAGCACGGCGGAGAAGGCGCCGGATTTGAGGCCGCCCAACCCTCGCACTACTCGGGCACGGCCTTCTACTATCAGCGCGACGAACCACTACTGAGCATGACGGATAAGCTGACCCTTGAGGACCCCGCCAGCCGCCAGGCCCATGCCTATCGCCCCGGCAGCATAGTCTGGAAGGGTTGCCGCGATCTTCCCTTCGAAGGGGACCGGCAAGCCCTGTTCACCCGCGCGTACATTGCCGACCAGAAGGACGGGACACGGGAAAGCCTGGCGGAAACTCTGAGTGCCTGCGGCGAGCGCTCCTCCGGAACGGTGGAGTTCACCGCCTTCATTCTTCCCGGCAATCGCGGCGTCAAGCTTCGCCGCATGCTGGACTACGCGCCCGCGGATATCCCCGGCCAGGAACTCGCCAAACGGCCCAAACCCTTGATTGTTCCAGCAGAAGTCGCAGAGGTGTTTGTGGATGGGAAAGACGCCGGAGAATGGCGCACCGCCGCGCGCCATGCCCGCCTCGCCTGGCTGGAAGATGACTTCGAAATCCCCGCCCAGTTCACCACGGGTAAAACCCAACTGAAGATTCAACTGAAAATCGCGCCATCAATCCCCTGGAGCGCCTTCGAATACCGCGTTTACACCTACCGAACGGATCAGTGAGGGATCGGCAAGCCGGCTGCGGAAACCCCGCCGCTCTGCGGATAGGCTCTGCCTTTCCCTGGAGTTTCTACATTACCGATGGGCGCGTCCCCCCAACCGAAGCCTCAGCGATCAAACCGCAGACCAGATGTACAATTTAGCGACTTGACCTTCAGATGAAACTGCCGGAATAACAAACCGTCGCGTAGAACCCGAGTCGACTTTTGCCTTGGAAGTGCAAGGGCGGGCTCCTTTCTCAGACAAAATCTCTGTGTACCTGGAGGGGGTCACGCGCATGTCACCCAAAAGGATTAGTCCATATGGTCAATTGACCCCACCGGGCCTGTAAGCGCATATTGCCGATATAAATAAGAAGAGGGGGAGGAATTGTGCACCAATCCCACCCCTTTAATACCGGTATTTTAGATGACCGGTTCATACGCGTATGGAACAAGGCCAGCGGGTAAACAATCGGGAATTAGCGGTAATATCCCCGGGCCCAGGGGCTGAGGGCGCCCATAACTCATTGAAGAGCATCACACAACCAAGTAACCAGGTGATTGTCGATCACTTTCGATGCCCTGAGGAGTTTTTGAACATCGGGGACGGAGCGGAGGTTTCTCCAGAGCCGGGTTTTTTTGAGTTTGGGAGCGATCTGATCTGTTATGGGAAATGTTCCGCTTTCGCCCCAAGCCCCACCTTCAGCCGGCCATTACGAGACGCTTTCGAGTACGCGCGACTTGACCAAGATGTTTTGTCACTTCCCTTTCATCCGTCCGAGGTTATCGAGACCCTCCGCCGGGAAGACTACACCGCCGCTTTGGGGCATAAGGGTCCCAACTGGTCGCAGAACCGCTTCCTCCGAATGGGCTATTACAGCGCCCGGCCATTGCTGCCGGTTTCGGTTCGCAAGTATTTTCAAAGGCTGGCATTGCACGGATGGCGCACACTCCCCTTTCCTCGCTGGCCGGTGGATACGACCGTCGAAGAAATCGTCGAAGCCATTGTCAGATTGGCCCTCGGAAACGGGGAAGGCCAACCTATACCCTTTATCTGGTTTTGGCCGGAAGGCAAGCGGTCCTGCGCCATCATGACGCACGACGTCGAGACTAGCATGGGCAGGGATTTTTGTGACCGTCTTATGGACGTCGATGACTCCTTTGGGATCAAGGCGTCATTCCAGGTTGTTCCGGAATCCCGGTATAAGGTTCCGGAGAGCTACGTCACCAACATCGTACAACGCGGATTCGAGGTGAATGTTCAGGATCTGAATCACGATGGGCGGCTCTTTGACGATTACGCGGAGTTCCAGCGCCGCACAAAAGCCATCAATGAGTATGCCGGTCTTTTCAAGGCGCGGGGGTTTAGGTCCGCCATCCTGTATCGGAATGTTGATTGGCTGAACTTGTTGCGCTTTGAATATGACATGTCGATTCCCAATGTTGCTCACCTCGATCCCCAGCAGGGAGGATGCTGTACGATTTTTCCCTATTTCATCGGAGGCATCCTGGAGATTCCGGTAACCACCACCCAGGACTACACGCTTTTCCACATTCTCCGGGATTATTCCCTGGATCTCTGGAAGGATCAGGCCAGCCGCATCCTGGCGAGAAATGGCGTGCAGAATTTCATAATCCATCCCGATTATGTCACCGGGGATCGGGAAATGAATGTATTCAAGGACCTTCTGGCGTATCTGGCGGATTTGCGTGACCAGGCCGGCCTGTGGACCCCGCTGCCTTACGAGCTCAACCAATGGTGGAGGCAGAGGAGCCGCATGCAGATTGTGAAAACGGCAGAGGGTTGGAAAATCGAGGGAGAAGGAAAAGAGCGGGCGCGCCTTGCTTACCTGCGATTGGAACACGGCAAGCTGATCTACGACCTCTGATTTTCAAGGTTTCGCGGGAAGGACGTTCCTCCGGGGATGGGGACTATCCTTCCAACATACCGTCAACCCACCAACATCCAAACGACAATTGCCGATTAAATTCGAATATTCGAGAACGGGCGTGGCTCTCCATCATAGTGCGAGACCTCCTTGCGATTGGGTTGTGGCAGGCCGAAACGACCCGAGTCGTTCCATCGGTGCTGAAGACGGGGCGGTGGCACCAGGAGTTGGGAATGCAGGTTCAACCACAGTAGTCATGGGCGACTTCATTGCTCCCTTCTTGCGCTTGGCTTCCTCCTGCGCTGCCTTGGCAGCAACTTCCATAATGGCTTTGGCTTCGGCCAGGGTGCTCGCGGTTTGCCGGTGAGTTTGGACATAGCTGGCCTGATGCTTGCCAAGGTCAGCATCGAGTTCCTCGGGCGGGCCGGCACAGGTTAGCGGTGTACTGAGTGCCGGGTTGTCGTCGGCCTTTAGATGGGGGATGACGTTTACACGAACTGTTCTGTCATCCACCTTGGCCACCGTGATGAGCACCGTGCGGCCGGTGAGAAGCGGCATGCTTTCAACGAACATAGTTCCTCGATTTCATGGCAGAGGCGCCACGCGTGTTGTTAATTGGGAAGAAGACTGAGTGGATCGGAACAGAGACCCGAGAGGGGAGCATCATCCGAGGGAGCTGTTTCCGCGCGTGGGGTTCGTCATTTCCAACCTGATCCTTGGGAGCAACATACCGCCCTGTCGGTGGTGAGACTCGTCATTTAGGAGCGAGCCCGAGCCACAGCAGCACTCTGGCAAGCGTGGTGTAAATCGTAACCAGAACGGCACCACAAAGCGCCGCGGGCAGGGCCAACCAAACGTATAGAGCTGGGGGCTTTTCGTTATCCATGCGCTCAAAAATGTCCCAAGTCTCCCTTGCAGGCAATAGCACGGGAGTACCAGATCAGTCCTTGACATCCTCCGGCGATAAGCAGAGGCGGTTGTCTACCCTGGTCGTCGTATTCGAGCGGGGACATCCGTCATACCCAGTGGTGCTCGGTGGTGTGCAGGGTTCCCCCTGACCTGGAGGGCGTGTGTGCTTGAAGGGTTGCAGACTGTGCTCAAGGCCGGACTGCATGCCGACCTCACCCCATCCGGGTTGACTGTGGACGGTTTCAGGGAAGAACTCCAGCATCGGAGCATCTCTAGAAAAGTTCCCGTCGCGTCATCGAACCCTAAGACGTTGATTATCCGCCCTTCTGCATGTATCCTGATGGCATGCCTGAGGACTCACAATCCGATAGGCGTCCGTCGGAGCGTAAGCCCGTCCAAATGTCTGTAATTCATGTCATCGAGAATGACGAGGCTGGACACGCTACTACCGTTGACCTCTCCCCTTCTGGCTTGCGGCTGCAATCCGACGCCACCCTGGCTCCGGGCCAGCCCGTGGGCCTTCTTCTTGCTACCGCCCCCCCCCAGCTTCATTAAAGCCCGCGTGGTTTGGGTAGGTACGGCTGACACGGCCCAAGTTGGTCAGGCAGGATTCGAATTCTTGAACCCCCAACCAGGGCCAGAGCGCTGAGTCGCGACGAAGTCACCCACTGCCTTTAAATGAGATTGTCCATGCCGGAGGCGCATCCTTACTCGAAGGGTTGCTGGCAGGACAGCCCGTCAAGAGACACTTCTGCCTGGCAGGGATGGTTTGGGGGATGAACACAGACTGGGCAGGACACGTAGACCTGACATGCAAGGCTATCCTGATTTGACGAGCACGCCATGGCCTGACGGCCAGGCTCGAATGCGATGTCAAAGTGGGGGCGCGTTCAGTGAAAGCCCCGCCATGAACTAACTGTGGAGCATTGGGAATGGAAGGTCGACTTCACATCAAGCGGGCGCCACTTGGACAAACGGCCTAACCGCCGAAATATGCCTCGCCGTGTTTGCTTGCCGCCCGAAAAATGTAGAAACTCCACGGAAAGGCCCTGCATTTCCAGCCCCGCGCACACATTTTCTCCTCCTCCTCGCCTTCGGAAAGGCGTTGCCTTCCCGGAGGCGCAGCGCGGCGGAGCCGCAACCAACGCGTCTCGTAGGGGCACCCCTCGTGGGTGCCCATGTTGGAGGGCACCCACGAGGGGTGCCCCTACGAGACATTCAAATTGTTTGCTAAAAAAACAAACATTTACGGTATTGCATTGCAGAGGAGGTTTATAAACGCGACGCCATAAATAAACTCGCATCCGGGTCGATAGCCAAAACCATTTGTGCGGCTGCCTGGTTTGGGCGTGCGCAAACACTTATGACGCTGCGTTTAGAAACAATTCGCTCAACTCTTCATCACAAACTGCCGATAACTCCAGCAGGGAAATCTGTCCGCGGGCGCCGCTCCCCCTCCCCCCTAATGTGGGGTATCGGCACAATTTGACCTGCGGATGAAATAAATTACTTGTATTTACAGGTCCCCGATTCTTACTGCGCAATTGGAGAGAATGTGCCTTGCAGCGGGTAGTGGGGAGCCCTCACGGTGCCGCCGCGGCGCGACCGTCGCGACATGCTGAAGATTTGTTACCCGCTGCGTATATAATCTTCTTGACTACGTAGCCTATGATGCGTAGAATAGTAAGTGAAGGCTAACGTCCTTGTGCCGGAAGAGGCGGCGCGGGCGCGGCAACTTCTGATGAATTTCCTCGGGCAGGTGGAGCGTTGCGAGATTGCGGAAAATACGGTGGTGCGGACACCGGTAGGAGTGCCGGTGCTCCGCGCGAGGCGGAAATCACCCTCCCCCCGACCCCAGCGCGGCGGGCGGGGAGGATTCGAAATTTGAGCTTTGGGGAGATCGGACGGGGCGGCCCTAGGCTCCGGAAATCTGCGTATCCTGTGCGGCAGGATTTGTCCCGGGGAAGAGCGCGCAGCTAACCTGGAATGTTGATGAAAAAACACGAGTTAAAGGGATTCTGACAATGTGTCTGGTGATTTTGCGGAGAGCCAAGAGTTTGATAATAAAGAAGTTGGTTGAGAGGCACGGAGGCGGGGGTAAATTTCCGAAAAACGCGTCCTGCTAACCGGGAATGTTGCTGAAAAAACAGGTGGTTAGCGAAGAATTTCTTCGGACGCTAAGTATCTAGCCCATCTATATAGCATTGACAACGGGGTAGTTACAAAAAAGCCGCGGCGAACGGCCGGAAAAAAGGGGAACACAAAAAGGGCGGACCAAAATCTTATGTTGTTGAAAATACGTTGGTTAGAAACTTGATCGAAGTCAAAATCGCTCGGAACCTGGAATGTTATAGAAAATACACCTACTTATCGCCGCGACCCTGGAATGTATATGAAAATACATGGAGTTATTCGAAATAGCAAGCGCCAATTTCCAAGCCTTTTTTGCCCGCTGCTCGGCGCCAGGCGCGGCAAGTTTTGAGGAGATTTTGAAAAGCGGAACCCCGCAGGATAGTCCCTGAATGGGCAGCGAACCCGATGGGTAAGGCCCATGGGGTTGCCGTTCCGCCGGACGGCGCTACACGCTGCCGAAGGATGGCGTGGTGGGGCTGGAATCTTCATCGATGCCCAAGCCGATGAATTCCGCCTGGGAGTTGAGGGCCAGGGGAGCTTTCTGCTGCGGGCTGCGCACATAGCTGCCGTCGGGTTGCAGATACCGCGCCTTGGCTTCATCGGCAAGGTAGACCTTGAGGATATTTTTCAGCCGCCGCACCAGCCGGGCGTCTTCCACCGGGAAGATAATCTCCACGCGGTGGCTCAGGTTGCGGCGCATCAGATCGGCGCTGCCCAGGAAGACTTCCTCCGCCCCGCCATTTTGAAAGTAATAAACACGGCTGTGTTCCAGGAAGCGCCCCACGATGCTGATCACCCGGATGTTCTCACTGAGGCCGGGAACGCCGGGGCGCAGGCAGCAGATGCCCCGCACCAGCAGGTCCACTTTCACCCCCGCCTGCGAAGCCTGATAGAGCAGGCGGATCATGGGCGGATCTTCGAGCGCGTTCATCTTGAAAAGGAGGCGCGCGCTGCGCCCGGCTTTCTGATGCTCGATCTCGCGGCGAATCAGCTCCACCAGCCGCTGGCGCATGTTGGAGGGCGCCATCAGAAGTCTCTGCGGCTCCTGCTTGGCGGCGTAGCCGGTGAGGGCGTTGAAGAAGTGGGTGGCGTCGGCGGCGATCTTTTCGTTGCAGGTCAGCAGGCCCACGTCCGTGTAAAGGCGCGCCGTGACCGAATTGTAATTGCCGGTGCCCAAGTGGATATAGCGGCGGATGAGGTCCCCCTCGCGGCGCACCACCAAGGCGATCTTGCTATGCACCTTCATGCCCACGATTCCATACACCACGTGCACGCCGGCTTCTTCCAGCTTGCGCGTCCACTCGATGTTGCTCTCCTCATCGAAGCGCGCCTTCAGTTCCATCAGCACCGCCACCTGCTTGCCGTCCTCGACGGCGTCCAGCAGGGCGGCGACAATGGGGGAGTTCCGCCCCACCCGGTAGAGGGTCATCTTGATGGCGAGCACGTTGGGGTCGCGCGCCGCCTGGCGCAGAAATTCCACCACCGGCTGAAAGGAATCGTAGGGGTGGTGCAGCAGGAAATCTTCCTGGCGAATGAGGCTGAACAGATCCTCCTCGCAGTCCGTGCCCAGGCTCGCGGGAGTCATGGGCGCAAACGGCTTGTCCTTCAGTTCGGGCCGGTCAAGGGAATAAAGTTCCATCAGCCGGCTGAAACCCAGCGGCCCATCGATGCGGTAAACATCCTGGGGATTAATCTCAATCTGCTGGGTCAGAATGGAAAGGATCTTCTCCGGCATGTCATGGGAAACTTGCAGGCGGACGACTGCCAGGAAGCGGCGCTCCCGCATGGCCTCCTCGATAGTTTCCAGCAGGTCGTCGCTCTCCAACTCCTGCACGGCCACTTCGGCGTCGCGAGTAACGCGAAAGGGGGACGACGCCACAATCTCCATGCCCGGGAACAACAGGCCCAGATTGGCCGCGATCAACTGCTCGAGCCAAACAAATTTGAGAACCTTGGGATTCGACGCAGACCCCGGGGAAGGTTCGGTTGCGGTCTTCACCGGAACCAACTGCGACAAGGTGCTGGGGACCTTGACCCGCGCGAAGTGCTCCTCTTCTTCCCGGTCGCGCACCACCACCGCCAGGTTCAGACTGAGATTCGAGATGTGCGGAAAGGGGCGCCCGGGATCAAACGCCAGCGGCGTGAGCACGGGGAAAACGTGCTGGTGAAAATAAGCATCCACCGCGGCGCGCTCCCCACCATCGAGGGAGGATAGATCAACAACCCGGATTTCCTGCTGCGCCAAAGCCGGCTGAATATCCTCCCGCCAGAGGTCATGGGCGCGTTTGGCAATCTGGCGGACCTTCTCCCGGATCAGTTGCAGTTGCACCGCTGCCGGCCGCCCGTCGCGCCCCACGTCCGCGCTGCCACTGGCCACCTGCTTCATCAATCCCGCCACACGGACCATGAAGAACTCGTCCAGGTTCGACCCGAGAATGGCGAGAAATTTGACCCGCTCGAGCAGCGGGTTGTCCAGGTCCTCCGCCTCTTCCAAAACCCGGCACTGGAACTCCAGCAGGCTCAACTCGCGGTTGAAAAACAGGTCCGGGCTTTTCAGCGCGTCCCCATCAGGACCGGCAGTCTGCGGCTCAGGCGCAGGGCGGGAATCCACTTTGGGCTCCTTTGCGCCGTTGCGGTGGGAATGGGATTTGGGTGCCATGAGCACATTATCATAGCGGATTTCGCGGCAGATAACAAACCGTGATGACAAGGAAAAGTGGGGAGCGCGGCGGGATTCCGCAATCGGGAACTCCTCTGCGGCTTTTATCTTTTCACAAAATCCTCACAATACTATTACCGATTTGTAATACACCCGGAGGTATCAGGCACTGCCCCGCTCGTTTCACATCCCCGCAAGTCCCGACAGCCTCAGGGGGCACCCTTGCCGAGGCGAAAACTGACTTCCACCATCACGCGCACGGGGACGGCAGCCCCACCGCGCGTGGCGGGGACGAGCCTCCACGTTTTCACCGTGTCCATGGCGCTTTTATCCAAACCGTATCCCAACGGCTCCGAAGTTTCTTGCACGTCGGTTACGTTGCCTTGCGTGTCCACCACAATCCAAAGTTTAACCGAGCCTTCAATCTTGTCGCGGAGCGCTTCGTGAGTATAGGGGGGGTCGGGTTTGTAGATCACCGCGGGCGCATGAACGCTTCCGCCCGGCGTGGCAATGGGCAGCTCAAGATAGGAGTTCGAAATAAAGCCCTCCTTGCCGCCGGCATATTGGATCTTGTCCATGCCCGGAGGAGAGACCGCCGGCCCCACGAAGGTGACGTGGTCGCCGCAGTGCAGGTGCGCCGCAATGCTGCCCAGGTCCTGGGGATCGGCGAGAACGGGGACGTCGCGGTCGGACGCATCACAGATTAGGGTTGCTGTCCCGCCTTGCACGAGAGGCCGGGACACGGGTGGGGGCGGGGGGACCATCGGCACAAAAGGCTTGACCCGTTTGGCGGCGCGCAGGGCGGCGAGGAGCGGCCCCAGAGCCCCGCGGTTTTGGAGCGCCTGAAGGTTCTCCTTGTCCGGTTCAAAATCAATGCCCCGTTCTCCAACCTTCTGCGCGAGCCAATCCTGATCCACGCGGGTGGCCAGCAATTGCAACAGCTCACGCTTGCTGTAGGGCCTCGGCGTGGTCTTGCGCAGCGTCTCGATCAACTCATTCGTGGCGCCTTGCGACCGAAGCTCGTCCAGGTAATCGTCGCTGGGCCGGAAGTCAATGCCGCGTTCCATCACCGCGGTGATAATGGCTTCGCTGGGAACATCCTCGCCCAGCATCATCCGAATATCCGTGTCGCCAAGAGGCTTCGGGGCATCCGGGCGCCACGCCTCCCGCAAAGCCGCCAGCACGGACTTGTCAGCGCCCGCCTTGCGGAATTTCTCCAGGGCTTCGGGGGTGGGTTGGAAGGCGATGCCGTATTTCTGGAGCGTGGAAATGATCGCTTTGCTGGGCGTCGAACTGTGCAGGAGATCCAGCACTTCGTCCGCGGACAAGGGAGGACGAGGGGTCTGGGGCGCCGCCATCACGCTAAAGCTTGCCGCAAGGAGAATGGATATAAGGAAACGTTTCAGCATCGTCAACTTGCACCAGGCATGGGAGGAGATTGCAGCTTTTGTCGCGTACTCTTGTCCATTTTGCGCATAATAAAGATCCACAAGCCAAGTATCAGCACTAAGGGGAGACCGTTGGCGATCCAGTTTAGCCAAGTGTTGGGCTCAGCGGGATCGAACGTGATGTTGACGTTTTTTTCGTTCAAGGCCTTGAGCCAGTCCGCATCATACGCGGGCGCGGCGGTTTTGAAGGCCACGTATCCCTTTTTGAGCACCCCTTGGACACTGAAGATGCCGGCGTTCCCCGGCGCCGTAATCGTCACGTCGCGCACATTGTCCTGTGCAATTTCATGCGAGAATTCTGTAAAGGAAAGATTGCGAATCGGATTGCTGTTGCCGGATTTTACCAACGACCAGACAAGCAGTGCCGTTACCGCCATGACTGTCCAGAAAATGATGTTCTTGGTTTGGGTTTGCATGAACTCCTCCACTGCAGCTCTTGACGCAGGGTCGATACGTGTCCAAGTATATACCCGCCCAACGCCAGTCCGAAGCGGGAAGCCTTTTACAATTTATAATCCATAATCCATAATGACACTCGGGACCTGATTTATGTCTGCCTCTGAAACCGAATTGAGAGCGGCCTATGCGGAATGCCGCCGGCTGGCGAGCCGCCATTACGAGAATTTCCCCACCGCGTCACGGCTTGTTTCCCGCGACAAGCGCGACGCGCTGGCGGCGGTTTATGCCTTCGCCCGCTACGCTGACGACGTTGCCGACGAACCGGGCGTGGAGAACCGCCTGGAAAAACTCGCCGCTTGGCGCTCGAAGCTGGACGCGAGCTACGCGGGGGAAATCGATCACCCGGTTTTCCTCGCGTTGCACGATAGCGCTGAGCGGTTTGAACTTTCGCGCGAAAACTTTGAAAACCTGCTGCGCGCCTTTGAGTCGGACGTAATGGTGAGCCGCCACGCGGATTTTGGCTCCCTGCTGGATTATTGCACGTGCTCCGCGAACCCCGTGGGGCGGCTGGTGCTGGAATTGTTCGGGTATCACGATCCACACCTGTTTAAGCTTTCCGACAACATTTGCACGGCGCTCCAGCTCACCAACTTTTGGCAGGACGTGGCCATTGATTTTTCGCGCGACCGCATCTATCTGCCGCAGGAGGATATGACGCGCTTCCATTACACGCTCGATGACCTGCGCGCCGGGTGTTGCGACGCGCGCTGGCGGGAATTGCTGGCCTTTGAAATCGCCCGCACCCGCGAGCTTTTCGAACTTGGAAGAGCCCTGCCGGAGGAAGTGCACTCCCAACTGCGCACACAATTGCGCCTGACGTGGCTGGGGGGAACGGAGATTCTTTCGAAAATCGAGGCGGTTTCCTACAATATTTTTCGCCGGCGGCCATCCCTCAGCAAATGGAATTTTCTGCGCCTTTACTGGCGCGCCCGGCGGTCGCCGCTCGCCGCAAGCGTCGTACATCCTCCAACGGTTACCATCCCATCATGAACGTCTCCTCAAGAACTGCCCATTTCACCAACGCCCGCGCTACCAATTTCTATTACGCCTTTCTCTTTCTTCCCGAGCAGAAGCGCCTGGCCATTGAAGCCGTTTATGCCTTTGCGCGCCGGGGTGATGACATCGCTGATAGCGGCCTTCCCCCGGCAGAGGCGGCGGCTGGCCTGGAAAGTTACCGGCAGGCGCTGGAGGCGTGTTACGCGGGCGATTCGGCTCGCCTCGATTCCCCGGAATTGCGCGCCCTGGCGGAGGGCATCCGCCGATTCAAGATTCCCCGCCAGCCCTTCGAGGATCTGATCCTGGGTCTTGAAATGGATCTGAGGGGCGCCCGCTACGAGACCTTTGAGGATTTGTCCCTTTACTGCTACCGGGTGGCGTCGACCATCGGGCTGATCTGCATCGAGATTTTCGGGTATCAAAACCGGCGCACGCGCGATTACGCCGAAAACCTGGGGAAGGCGCTGCAGCTTGTCAACATTCTGCGTGACATTCAACGCGACGCCCAGCGCGGGCGCATCTACCTTCCCCGGGAGGATCTGGAACGCTTCGGCGTGCGGCCCGGCGAGTTGATCGCGGGCACTTACAACGACCCTTTCATCGAGTTGATGCAATTTGAATGCGACCGCGCCCGGCATTACTTCCACATGGCGCGCCAGATGCTTCCGCCCGAGGACCGGCCCGCGATGAAGACCGCGGAAATCATGGCTTCCATCTACTGGGGCATCCTGAAGCGAATCCAAAAACGTTCCTACAACGTGTTCGGAAAGCGCGTGCGCGTCCCCCGCCCCCTGAAGCTCTGGACAGCGTTCACGGTGTACCTGGGGATGGAGTGGCAGAAGTGAATTTTGGATTTTAGATTTTGGATTTTGGATTTTGGATTTCGGTCTGAACATAACATGATGAACCCGGAACTTCGGCGAGGCGCGCTGGACTTGTGCCAGACCTAATCCAAAATCTAAAATCCAAAATCTAAAATGCCTTTTGACGTTCTTATCATCGGTGGTGGTTTCGCCGGCCTCGCGGCTGGTGTGGCGCTGGCCGAAGCCGGCAAGCGGGTCTGTTTGTTCGAGCAGAAGCCGCATCTCGGCGGGCGCGCGCGTTCGTTTCGTGATCCCACCACCGGCTCGACGGTGGATAACGGCCAGCATCTGTTCATGGGGTGCTACCACTCCACCATCCAATTTCTCAAGACCCTGGGGACTCTCGACCGGCTGCATTTTCAGCGTGACCTTGCCGTACCGTTTCTGGACCGCGACGGCCGACTCACCCGCCTCGACTGCCCGGACTGGCCCTCGCCCTGGCATCTGCTCCTGGGCGTGCTGCGCTCGGGAAGCTTTTCGTTCTGGCAGAAACTGGAAGTGCTGCGCCTGGGAAAGGACCTGCGCGCTGCCGGGCAGAATTCCGCGGCCTCGGAGAGCGTCACCGCCTGGCTCAATCGGCGGGGACAATCGGAAGGGCTCCAACGCAATTTCTGGGATTTGCTTTGCATCGCTGCCATGAATGAGGACCCGAGCATCGCCTCCGCCCGGCTTTTTGAGCGCGTGCTGCGGCTGGCGTTGTTTTCCTCTCCCGCCGATTCGCGGCTGGGTTTCGCGCGCGTGGGATTGAGCGAATGCTACACCGCCGCCGCCGCGAGCTTCATTGAAGCACGCGGGGGCAGCGTGCAAACCGGGTTCAGCGTAAAGCAGTTGCTGATTGACGATGGCGCGTGCCGGGGTGTGGATTTGGGCAACGGGGAAAAGATCGAGGGTGTTCCCGTGATTTCCTCCGTGCCCTGGCACCAACTCCCCGTCATATTTCCTGACGAATTGCTGCGCGCCGAGCCGTTCTTTGCCGCTGCCCTGGCGCTGCGGCCCGCGCCCATCATCTCCATCAACATGTGGTTCGACGCGCCCATTACCGACCTCGAGTTTGTGGGCATGCGGGGAACGACCGTGCAATGGCTTTTCGACAAAAGCCGCATCCTGAATGCCCATGGCCACAACATCTCGCTGGTCCTGAGCGGGGCGCACGAGCACGTCAGCCGGTCAAAAGAAGAACTGCTTGCCATCGCGCTGCGAGAACTGAGTGACGTATTGCCGGCGGTGCGCAAAGCCAAACTGCTCCACTCGCTCGTCATTAAAGAGCGCTTCGCAACCTTTTCGCCCAGCCCGGAGGCGGAGCCGCTGCGGCCTCCTGCCCGCACCCCCGTAGCAGGCCTCTTTCTGGCAGGCGATTGGACCGCCACGGGCCTGCCCGCCACCATTGAAGGCGCCGTGCAAAGCGGTTACACTGCGGCACGGGAACTTCTTAAAAACGGTTAGCAAGAGGGAAGTCAGAATTGGTGATTGGTGATTTTCAATTAATTGATCGCGAATCACCTGGCTTCTACACCCTGCATTTATCACCCATGGAGGAACATTTGAGAATCGGACGGAAGGTCTTGGCCGCAACACTTTATGCAACCCTCTTGGCTATTGGCGCTTGGTTCGTTGTGCCGCCGGGAGAGCTCTCTCCATGCGCATGGGCGGGACAATCACCCGATCACCCGCCTGCGGGCCGAAGCCCTTCGGCGGGCGTAGGCCCGATCATCCGATCTCCCGATCTCCAGGGTGCCTACCGATTTGACAGAGGCGGTTGGGTCTTCGTCCACCTGGAGGGCTCCCCGCATCAAATCGGTTATCAGCACGGTTATCTGCTGGCCCCGGAAATTCTCGATGCTTTCGAAGCCGTTAAACTGCGCGACACCCATGACACCCATCGCGATTGGAGCTTTTTCCGCGCAACGGCGCGGGAAATGCTCTGGCCGAAGATCGACCCTGAATATCAGGAGGAACTGCAAGGCATCGCCGAAGGGCTGAAGGCCCACGGCGCAAATCTGGACCTGGACGATGTTGTGGCCTTGAATGGCTTTGAGGAAGTCGCGGATTATTATGTTCCCTGGTATGACGCGCAGCATAAAGTGGCGAATGCGCCGCATCTGGTGAGCCCGGGCAATTGTAGCGCCTTTGTGGCGACGGGCGCCTACACGCGCGATCATCAAATTGTGATCGCACACAACAATTGGACTTCCTACCTGGACGGCGAGCGCTGGCGGATCATCTTTGACATTACACCCCGGCATGGGCAGCGCATCCTGATGGACGGTTTTCCGGGCGTCATCACCAGCGATGACGACTTCGGCGTCAACTCCGCCGGCCTCATGGTGACGGAAACCACCATCACGCAATTTGTGGGTTGGGATCCAAGCGGCAAACCGGAGTTTGTGCGCTCGCGAAAAGCCCTGCAATATGCGCGCTCCATCGACGACTATGTGCGGATCATGCTGGATGGCAACAATGGCGGGTACGCAAATGATTGGCTGCTCGCAGATAACCAGACCGGGGAAATTGCGCAATTTGAGCTGGGCTTGAAGGCTCACCGGGTATGGAGAACAAAGGACGGTGTATTTGTGGGATCAAACTTCGCGCGCGACCCGGAGGTAATCGCCAAAGATACCACTTTCGATCCTCATAACCCCGCCACTTCTCCCAATGCGCGCCACACCTGCTGGGATGAACTGATGGAGCAGAACAAGGGACGGATCGATGTGACCATGGCGCAGCATTTGATCGCCGATCACTACGACGCGTTTGAAAAGCGCATCGACGCCGATGAACGCTCACTGTGCGCCCACGTGGAAAGCTCGCCGCGCGGCGCGGCGATTTGGGACTGGCCGCCCTACTATCCCGGCGGGGCGGTGACCGGCAAGGCCATGGACAGCGCGATGGCGAAGGCCATGAGTTTCTACGCCCGCCGGGGACATCCCTGCGGGGAGGATTTTCTAGCCGCGCCCTTCCTCAAGGCGCATCCGGAATATGCCTGGCAGGCACCCCTGCTTCGCGATATGAAGGCCGGGCCATGGACGCGGTTTCGCGCCGGTGAGCGTACCCCGGACCCGCAGATGATCCGTTAGCTACCCTCACGCTTTCGATCCCACCGCCACGCGGCGGTTCGCGTAGAGGGGGAATTTCCCGGTCAACGATTCCACCTGGCCGCGCACGCGCTGGATGGTGGATTCGTCCTCGAGGTTATTCAGGACTTCGGCGATCCAGCCGGCGATCTGCCGCATCTCCGCTTCCTTCATTCCGCGGGTGGTGACGGCAGGGGTTCCCACGCGGATGCCGCTGGCCACGGCGGGCGGGTTCGCGTCAAAGGGAATGGCGTTTTTGTTGACGGTGATGCTGGCGCGCTCCAGCGTTTCCTGCGCCTGGCGGCCGGTGACTTTCTTGGTAAACACATCGACCAGCATCAAGTGGGTGTCCGTGCCCCCGGCAACAATGCGGAAGCCTTCCGCCGCCAGCGCTTCCGCCATCACCCGGGCGTTCAAAACAATCTGCTTCTGGTACGCGGCGAAATCGGGCTGAAGGGCTTCGTGGAAGCACACCGCCTTGGCGGCGATGACGTGCATCAGCGGCCCGCCCTGGATGCCGGGGAACACAATCCGGTCGAGGTCCTTGGCGAATTGCTCTTTGCAAAAGACGGCGCCGCCGCGCGGTCCGCGCAAGGTTTTGTGCGTGGTGGTGGTGACGAAGTCGGCATGCGGGAAGGGGCTGGGGTGCAGGCCGGCGGCCACCAGTCCGGCAATATGCGCCATGTCCACCATCAGTACGGCTCCGACCTCGCGGGCGATCGAGGCAAAACGCGCGAAATCCAGAAAGCGCGGATAAGCGCTGGCTCCCGCCAGGATGAGTTTGGGCCGATGCTCCCTGGCCAGGCGTTCGAGCTCGTCGTAATCGATGGTCTCCGTTTCCTTGCTTACCCCGTAAGAAACAATCTTGTACATCTTCCCCGAGAAATTCAGCGGGTGGCCATGGGTCAGGTGGCCGCCGTGCGCCAGGCTCATCCCCAGCAGGGTGTCGCCGGGTTTCAGTACGGTCAGGTAGACGGCCTGGTTAGCCTGGCTGCCGGAATGCGCCTGAACGTTGGCATGCTCGGCGCCAAAGAGTTTCTTGGCGCGCTCTATGGCAAGATTTTCCGCCACGTCCACGTATTCGCACCCGCCGTAGTAACGCTTGCCCGGCAAGCCTTCGGCGTATTTGTTGGTCATCACCGAACCGAGGGCTTCCAGCACCGCCTCGCTCACAAAATTTTCGGAGGCGATCAATTCCACCGTGCGGGATTGCCGGTCAACTTCCAGATCGATGGCGCGCGCGATTTCCGGATCCACTTCGTGAAGCGGGCGCAGATGAGAACTGAATGAGGCATTCATGAATTTATCTCCCGATAATAGTGGGCCCGAGGCCCGGCGCTTCCCTGCCCTTGCGCGCAGGATTCACGCTGACATCTTCTTGCAGGGGAAACCCGGCATGGCTTGGCAGCAAGGCAAACGGTCTTGCATCCGGCAACCGCTTCCTCAGGGTGATCAACCAAGATGGAGGCGGTGAAAATCTTCCCCAGGCATTTTAATGGAGCGCCGGTCGCGACGCAATCGACTCGATCAGAGAATGCCCCAAATGGTCGTCAGCGTGTCAACCTTGGCTTGACTTCGATTCCGGGCAGGCATTAGGATGCGCCTATCCTGGGGAATTAGAATGAAGCGAGAATCCGGCACGCCAAGGGTGTGAAGCGATGACCCTTCCTAAATCATCCGCCCGTGCCATTCGCCGATGTTCATGGGCGGGCAACGAGCATGCCATCCGTTACCATGACGAGGAATGGGGCGTTCCCCTGCACGATGACCAGCGGCTCTTCGAGTTCCTCATTCTGGAGGGGGCTCAGGCGGGCCTGAGCTGGAACACGATTCTGAAGAAGCGCGACAATTATCGCGCGGCTTTTGATAATTTTGAACCGCAGGTAGTGGCCCGCTACGGCCCGAAGAAAATCCGCCAATTGCTCGGCGACTCCGGCATTGTTCGCAACCGGCTGAAGATTGCGTCGGCCATTCAGAATGCCAGGGCCTTTCTGCAAGTGCAAAAGGAGTTTGGAAGCTTTGATACCTACATCTGGCAGTTTGTCGAGGGAGTTCCCCGACAGAATGCCTGGCGCACACCACAGCAGGTCCCCGCAAAAACCCCGCAATCCGACTCCATGAGTAAAAGCCTGAAGCGGCGGGGGTTCAATTTTGTGGGCTCCACCATCTGTTATGCCTTCATGCAGGCCGTAGGCATGGTCAACGACCATACCGTGGAGTGCTTTCGTCATGCCCGGCTTGAACGGCTGGGCAAGAGCCCCGGCAGGAGGCGGTAATCCTGCCTTACCTCTTGCCATCATCGGGGCGCTTCATGGCCGCCAGCTTCAGGACAGCTTCAACCACCTCGCCTCTCTCACCTGGAATTAATTTTCGATTTGATGCACGGGATCCCCTAGGAGCGTGTCCGAGAATTACGGATTTTTCTTGAATTCACATTGCTGGTATGGCATAAGAAGGCATGTCTAAGACTTACAAGCCTTACCAGCCAGAGCAAGACCTCTTATTGCCGCCCAGTCTGAAGGATTGGCTGCCCGAGAAGCACTTGGCGTACTTCGTCAGCGAGGTGGTGGACGAACTGGATCTTTCTGGAATCTACGCCGTGTATGAGAAGGACGAGCGGGGTCAGCCACCTTACGATCCGCGCATGATGACCAAGGTGTTGGTGTACGGGTACTGCGTGGGGGTGTACAGCGCCCGGAAGATTCAGCGGCGATTGGTCGAGGACGTGGCGTTCCGGGTGTTGGCGGCGGGCAACGCGCCGGATTTCCGGACCCTCGCGGACTTCCGGAAGCAGCACCTGAAGGTGCTGAAAGGGCTGTTCGAGCAGGTGCTGAAGATGGCTTTGGAGTTGGGGGCGATGAAGCTGGGGCGGGTGGCGCTGGACGGGAGCAAGGTGAAGGCGAACGCCTCCAAGCACAAGGCCATGAGCTATGAGCGGATGCAGGAACAGGAGAAAGCGATTAAGGAGCAGGTAAAAGAGCTGTTGGCGCAGGCGGAGGCGGTAGATGCGGAAGAGGATGAGCGGTACGGGAAGGAGCGCGCCGGGGACGAACTGCCGGAGGAGTTGCAGCGGCGGGAGACGCGGCTGAAGCGGATTCGGGAGGCGAAGCGGGCGCTGGAAGAGCGGGCCCGCGAGAAGGCGAAAAAAGAGGGCAAGGAAGGGCAGGAGGTGGAGGAAGCGCGGCCGAAAGCGAAAGATCAGTACAACTTTACCGATCCCGAGTCGCGGATCATGCCGAGCAACAGCGAAGGATTTGTGCAAGCTTACAACTCGCAGATCGTGGTGGAGCCGGAGCTGCAGTTGATCGTGGGGCAGGCGGTGACGCAAGCGACCAACGATAAAGAGCAAGTGGGACCGATGATGGCCGTGGTGGAAGCGCAGTCCGGACAGCGGCCGGAAGCGGTGATCGCGGATACTGGGTATTGCTCGGAGAAGAACCTGGAGACTTTGGAAGCGGAGAAGGAACCGGAGCGACGCATCGAAGCTTTTATCGCCACGGAACGGCAGAAGCATGGGGAGCGCAGAGTGGCGGCGCGCGGGCCGTTACCGAAAGGCGCCACGCGGGTCGAGCGGATGAAGCGGAAGTTGCTGACCAAGGCGGGAGCGGCCATCTACGCGGCGCGCAAAGGCATCGTCGAACCGGTATTCGGGCAGATCAAGGAGGCGCGAGGATTCCGGCGGTTTTCGTTGCGAGGATTCGAGAAAGTGAAGGCGGAGTGGGCCTTGGTGTGCGCGACGCACAACATCTTGAAAATGTATCGAGCCTGCTATGCATGAGTGGAAGGGCAAAAGGGTGGGAAAAATCGCGAAAAAGCTCGGCATCCCGCGGTGCAACCGGCTGCTTCCCGTGCATGCCGCCAACTTTTCCCCAGCTCTTAGCCACCGATCATGTTTCTACCCAAGCCTTGTGGCCCCTTAAGCCAATTCTCGGACACGCTCCTAGGCAAAAAAAAAGCCTGCGCTGAACTTGCGCAGCGCAGGCAGGGGGGAATGGTTCGAGCAAACCGTTATCCTTTAACCACCTGAAGATTGTTCACGACCGAGAAGGCGAGCCCGGTGTGATTGGCCACCAGCCCTGCTTCGGTACGATCCATGTTCGAAATCACTACTCCCTCCAGGATCACGTTCTGGTTATCCACAATGATGCGAATGGGGGGGATGGCCATATGGGTATAGATACTGAAGTACGGGTTGCCGTAGATGGCCCGCGCCAATTGCAGCCGCAACTGGTCATCAAAGCGCGAAACGGGCAGAACTTTTAGATTGTTCTGGACCGCCGCCACTCCCTTGACGCGCTCAAGTAACCTCCCCAGGTCCGTCTTCTTGTACGGTTGGGTGACATACCCGGTGGCCACGAGCGTGCCATTCTGAACCTCCGGCTGAACATAATCGAATATCCCGTAAAAGGGGTACATGACCACTTCGTGGTACGCCTGCCGCGCAATCTGCTGGTCATCAACGCCGGGCGCGCGCACTTGAATATTGTCCACCACCTGAGTCACTCCCGGAACCTTCCGGGCGGCCTTCTCAGCGTCAAGCTTGCTCCCCAGGTTATCCACGGTGCCCGTGAGCGTGGCGATGCCGTTGCTGAGCGTCACCTGAACCGCGCCGTGCTGATCCACCTTCGCCTTTTCGAGGCGCGATTGAATGTCTCCCAACGTCTGCGTGTCAGGGGGGGGCGGCGCTGCCCAGACCCATCCCGTCCCCAGCACGAGCGTAAGTGCCAAAATTGATAGTTTATTACGCATGGTCATCCTCCTGATTGATCTGCCCCGAGCCGCAAATGGGGGCTTTTGCCATATCTTCCCAGCCCATTTTCGTTCTCCGCGTTTCCTGCAACTCGCGTCGAGCCATTTCCTTTCTCGTCCGGTTAGACGCAACTGTTATGTTGGGAGTTTCATGTGTTAAGTAGGTTTTACTTTTGCAGGGTATAGCGTGATTTGAACTGGGCTTGGAGGATTGTGCGGTGGTGCTGAAAAGGGCGGGAAGACGGTCAGAGAGCGAATAACCCCATATCATTCTGATGCAGAGCTTCTCGAAAGGGTGGCCTGACGATCGGTAGTCGTCCGTTCTGGGCTGGCGGCTTTTGGCAGGGGGTCTCAATCAACCGAAGTAGGCTGCCCTCCCATCCGGAAAAAACAAAGGGGCACAACGCTCAGTAGTGTTGAACGCCGTGCCCCTCTCAAATCTCTGTGAATAAGAGGCAAATTCCCGGCTATTTCCTCACTTCCTGCCTGCCTACATGCCTACCTGCACTTGTCGCAACTTTCCGCCAGACGCAACTGCTCAAGGGCATGATTCACCGCTTCCAGGGCGTCTTTCCTATGGCCGCAAAAATCGTGCGCAGCCTCTTTCAATTCCTGCTTGGCTGACCGGAGAGCGTCTTGTGCCCCGTGGATGTTCGGACAGTGGTTCGGCATCGGCACGGCCATAGGTACGGGGGCTGGGGCAGCGATAGCTGCCGAGGAGTTAAAGTTTTGCGCCTTGGGTGTCCCCAGTAGAATCGCTAGAACCAGGGCGGCAAGTACAACGGTCAAAGTGACAATCGTCCTCTTCATTTGGTCCTCCTGAATTGAAATTGTCCTACCCCGAGTTATTGATGGGGTTCATCATAATCAGAATGGGTACCGTTGGCAAGCATAAACACCAACAAAAAAAGCATTAATCCCTGGAACCGGCCGGGACTACCGGCATTGTCCGCACCAGGCTTTCAGCATATAATCTGCTTCCGGCTTGGCCGGGATTCGTGAAATCTGCTCGCTGCCCTTCCTCATATGTATCTGATTTACAGCATGCTATTCTCGGTGGGTGTAGTGCTGATGGCGCCATTTTACTGGTGGCGAAAGGGCCGGGGGCAGGGGCGTGGTCACTGGGCGGAGCGCTTCGGGAGCATCCCGTTCCAGGAAGCCAACCCCGGCGCCATCTGGGTCCATGCGGTTTCCCTCGGGGAAACGCTGGCGGTGGCGGGCTTAATCAAGGAGATACAGCAGACCTTTCCCGGGCGCCGGATTTATCTGAGCCACGTGACCCCGACGGGGCGCGAAGCCGGGGAGAAGAGATTACCCTGCATTGCCGGCCGCTTCTATATTCCACTGGATTGGCGGTGGACGGCGCGGCGCGCCCTGGCCCGCATCAAACCATCCCTGCTGGTTATCGTGGAAACTGAAATCTGGCCGAATCTATTGCGTGCCGCTCAGGAAGCGGGCGCCCACGTGGTGATGGTCAACGCGCGCCTGTCAAACCGGTCGCTGCGCGGTTACCGCCTGGCACGGCCCTTCATGCGGCGCGTGCTGGCCAACGTGGATGAGATCTGCGCGCAGACGGCCGAGGACGCGATGCGATTCCGCCAGCTCGTCGCCGACCCGGACCGAGTGAGTATGGTTGGAAATCTGAAATTTGACTCCCAACCTCCGCAGCTTGGCGAGTTCGCGCGCGCCCTGAAGGCCGCCCTCGGGCAAGCTCAGCGCCGGCCGGTTCTGGTGGCCGCCAGCACCATGCCCGGCGAGGAACCGCTGGTCATGGAAGCCTGGAACTTGATTCAGGCACGCTTCCCCCAGGCGCTCTTGATTCTTGCTCCACGCCATCCCGCCCGCTTCGAGGAAGTCAGCCAGGATCTGGCGCAGAGGCAGTATAGCTTTGTCCGCCGCACCGCTTTGCCCGTGGAAGAATCAGCGATATCGAGGCAGTTGACTTCCACGGCCATTCTGCTTCTCGATACCATCGGCGAGTTGGCGGGTATTTTCGAACTGGCTGACCTTGTTTTCATGGGGGGAAGCCTGGTTCCTACCGGAGGGCACAATATCCTTGAGCCCGCCTACTGGTCAAAGGTGATCGCATTCGGCCCCCACATGGAGAACTTCCGCGACATCGCCAGGTTGTTTCTGGATGCCGGGGCGGCAATCCAGGTCCACAACCCGGAGGAACTCGCCGAGGCCGCCCGGATGCTGGAAAACCAGGAGGCGCGCGAAGGCATGGGCGCACGCGCTCGGCAGGTATTGGAACAGCACTCGGGCGCGACCGCCCGCACCCTCGACCGCCTACGGAAATACCTGGATGCTGACGCCCAAAGCCGGGAATCTCTCCCCCGCGAGGTCAAGTGAACCTGCTCATGAAGCCATTTTCCGCAGCCTTTCGGATGGGCGTCGCCCTGCGCACCGCGGGCTACCAACGCGGCTGGTTCAAAATCCACCGCTTGGCGCGGCCCGTGGTGAGCGTGGGCAACCTCACGGTGGGGGGGACCGGGAAGACGCCGCTGGTGGCGTGCGTTGCCAAAATCCTGCTCCGCCACGGATGGAATCCCGGCATTCTCACCCGCGGGTATGGGCGCAGCAGCAAAGCCCCCATGATCGTGGTGGCACCTGGAGCCGGCCGCCCGGTGGACGCCCGGGAAATTGGCGATGAGCCGGCGCTGCTCGCCCGCCTGCTTCCCGAGGTTCCGATTGTCGTTTGCGCCGACCGCTATCACGGCGGGCAGATGGCGGAAGAGCGGTTCCATGTCAACGCGCACATTCTCGATGACGGCTTCCAGCATCTGCGGCTGGCCCGCGACCTTGACCTGGTAGCGCTTGACGCGACCGAAACCGTTTCCGACCGGCTCCTGCTCCCCGCCGGCCGCCAACGCGAACCCCTCGCTGCCCTGCGGCGCGCCCAGGTGGTGGTGCTCACGCGCACGGATTCTGCTGATCCGCAACCCCTGGAGGAACTGGTGCGGAAGACCCATCCCGCCGCCCAGGTCTTTCGCAGCCGCACGGAATTGTTGGGATGGATGGACACGCGGAGCGGAGAGGCTGTCCCCAACGCCCTAATCCAGGCGCAGAAAGTTGCGGCATTCTGCGGAATCGGCAACCCGCAGGCGTTCTTCGCCGACCTGCGCCGTTGGGGACTCCACCTGGTCGCGGAGGATGCATTTCCCGACCATCACGTATACACTGGCGGAGAGATGGAAAGGCTGATGGCGGACGCCCGCAGGAAGGGAGCGGCGGCCTTGTTGACGACCCAGAAGGATGCCGTAAAAACATCCCGGGATTGGGCTCCGGAACTGCCCCTTCTCGCCTGCGAGATTGAGGCGCGGATCGTGGAAACAGAGAGTTTCGAAAGAACCCTGCTGACGTATATGAAAAAGGTCCATTGATGACGGTTCCTTCCCAATTTGCGAACGTGCAGCGCATTCTGGTGCGATCCACGAATTGGGTGGGCGACGCGGTGATGTCGGTTCCTGCCCTCGAGGCACTGCGCGCGAGTTTTCCGCGAGCGGAAATCGTCCTGCTCTCCAAGCCCTGGGTCAGTGAACTCTATTGGCATCATCCGGCGGTGAATCGCCAGATCATTTATAAGCCCAGAACGGAACACCGCGGGTCGCTGGGATTTCTGAGGCTCATCCGGGAACTCCGCGCGGAGCGCTTTGACGCGGCACTGCTTCTCCAGAACGCCTTTCAAGCCGCCTGCATAGCCTGGCTGGCGCGCATCCCGCTGCGCATCGGGTATGCGCGCGACAGCCGCAGCTTCTTGCTCCACGACGCCATTGAACCACCCCTGCCTGCCGCCTATGGCCACGAGGTCTATTACTACCTGCAATTGCTCTTTCGCGCCGGCCTGATTGACAAGCCCGCGCCCGTGGAAGAAATCCGCCTTCGCCTCACCGACGCCGAGAAAGGCTGGGCAGCGAAAAAGCTGGAGGCGCTGGATTTGAGCGGGCCGCGATTCCTCGTGGGGCTCGCCCCGGGAGCGGCCTTCGGCCCTGCCAAGCGCTGGCCGCCCGAGCGCTTTGCCGGACTGGCTGACCGCCTGATTGGAGCGTTGAATGCCGATGTGCTAATCTTCGGGTCGGCGGCGGAGAAGCCCCTGGCGGAGGGCATCGCCAGCCTCATGGAGCACACGCCCACCATCGTCGCGGGGGAGACTTCCCTGCGGCAACTGATGGCGCTCTTGACGCGGTGCCGGTTGATCGTGTCCAATGACTCGGGCCCCATGCACCTGGCGGCAGCGATGGGAGTTCCGCTGGTGGCCCTCTTCGGTTCCACGAGCCAGCGCACCACGGGACCGCTGGGAACGCGCATTCGCGTCGTCAAGCGGGCGGTGGAGTGCAGCCCCTGCGGGCGGCGCGAGTGCCCAATTGACTTTCGCTGTATGAATGGCATCTCGGTGGAAGAGGTGTTTCGAGCTACCCTGGAACTCGTCAAGCGTTGGAATATCACGCATGACCATTCCGGTTGAGCAGAATCTACTCCCAGGCTGCCATGCGCGGGGGCACACAGATGGAAGGGCCGGACTGCGGGCCCGGGGAGATGACCTCGCAGAGTTTTGCGAATGAAAGCCATGACGAGTCCATTGTCCGATCGTACGGCGTTATTGGCCCTTGTCGAGCGCTTCCCTCGCCAGCACGTCATCATGCTGGGGGACCTCGTTGCCGACGAGTCTGTGTATGGCGAGATTATGCGCGTCTCGCGCGAAGCGCCGGTGCTGATCCTGAAGGAACGGGAAAAGCAGATAGTGCCGGGCGGGGGCGCCAATGCCGCAAACAACCTGGCGGCGCTGGGCGCCAAGGTCACCCCCGTGGGGGCCGTGGGCGAGGATGAGTCGGGCAACGCCCTGCTCCAGTACTTTCGCGAAAGACACATTTCCACCCGCCACATCGTGCGCTTGAAGAATTACCTGACACCCACCAAGATGCGGGTCCTGGGGGGGCTTTCGCACTGGCAGCGCCAGCAGATCGTGCGCATTGACCGGGAGCCGGCGCAACCCCTGGAGGCAAAGGTCCGAACTGCCCTGACCTGGGCAGCGGCGGCGCTGCTGGGCTCTGCAACGGGCCTGCTGGTTGCCGATTACGGTTACAGCACCACCAACGCTCGGGAAGTGGATACCCTGCGCAAGCGTGCGAGCCGTCACGGGCTGCCCATCACCATTGATTCCCGCTACGACCTTCTCACCTACAAAAACCTGACGGCGGCAACGCCCAATGAACCGGAAGTCGAGGCGGCTTTCGGCCAGACCATTGGCAACGATTTGGACCGGCTGCACACTCTGGGGAGAAAGTTCCTGCGCCGCCAAGGACTCCAGGCCTTGCTGGTCACGCGGGGGCGCGATGGAATGGCCCTGTTCGAGCCGCGCCGGCCGCCCCGCCACCTAACCATATTCGGGTCTGACCATGCCGTGGACGTGACCGGCGCCGGCGACACGGTAATCGCCGCATTCACTCTGGCGCTAGCCGCCGGGGCGGATTTTCTGCAAGCCGCGATGATTGCCAATTGCGCCGGCGGGATCGTGGTGATGAAGCGCGGCACCGCCACGGTTTCCCTCAGCGAAATCACGGAGGCGGTCCGCAACGCATGAGCGCATCCATAATCCCCCGCGAGGAAGTGCGCGCCCTGGGCGAACGCCTGCGGCGGGAAGGCCGGCGCATTACCTTTGCCAACGGTTGTTTTGACATTCTCCATGTCGGCCACGTGCGTTATCTTGAGGAGGCCAGGCGGGCGGGCGATGTGCTGGTGGTGGGGGTGAACAGCGATCGCGCCGTGGCCGCGCTGAAGGGCGAGGGGCGGCCGATTCTTCGCGAAGAGGGCCGCGCCGAATTGGTGGCGGCGCTCGAATCCGTGGACTACGTCGTGATCTTCGATGCGCTTACGGCGCGCGAGATCCTGCTGGACCTGCTCCCCCATGTCCACTGCAAGGGCCCCGACTATACCGAGGAGACCGTCCCGGAACGCGAAGTGGTCAGGAGTTTCGGCGGAGAGGTGCGCATCGTGGGCGACGCCAAGGATCACTCCACACGGGAACTTCTGGCCGAGATTTCCCGGCGCGCGCAGGAAGGATAACGCCGCCTCCGCAGGCGCCACGACTCTTTTCAGGTGGGAGGGATGACGGATCCGGCGCAGCGATTCCTGATTGTCCGCCTCGGCTCGATCGGCGACATTGTCCACGCGCTCCCCGCGGCGGGCGCGCTGGCGGAGACGTTCCCGCAGGCGCGGATCGATTGGGTCGTGGAGAAACGCCACGCGCTGCTGCTGGAGGGCAACCCGCACCTGCACCATGTCGTGATCCTTGACACCCTGGATTGGCGCAGGCATCTGACCTCGCGGGCAACCTGGTGCGAAATCGGCAACGGGCTGGGCGACCTGCGCCAGATCCCCTACGATGCGGCCGTGGATTTCCAAGGACTCTGGAAGTCAGCCGTCGTGGCGTGGTTCAGCCGCGCCCAGGAACGCATTGGATTTGCCGATCGTTGGCTGCGCGAGCCCGGGGCGGGTGTCCTTTACACCGAGCAGGTTTCACCGCGCGAGCACGTGCACGTCGTGGAAGAAAACCTGGCGCTGGTTGCACCGCTGGGAGCGCGCACAAGGAAGTGGCAGTTCCCCCTGCCGTGGAACGATGAGGATGACCAGTACGTGGATGACCAACTGGCCGCGCTGGGTTCGGGAGACATTATTATTATCAACCCCGGAGGCGGCTGGCGCTCGAAATGCTGGTCTCCCGAGAATTACGCAGCCCTCATCCGGGAATTGGCAGCGGCCCGGCCCGAAAAAATCCTTTTGACCGGCTCCCGCCCGGAGGAACCCCTGATCGGCGAAATCTTGCAAAACGCGGGATGCGTAGGCGCGCACTACCTGCCCACCACCCTGGTGCAGTTCATCGCCCTGGCCAGGCGCGCGCGGCTTTTCGTGGGAGGCGACACAGGCCCTTTGCACCTGGCCGCCGCCGTCGGCGCACCCATCGTGGGCATTTACGGACCCACTGACCCGGTGCGCAACGGCCCGTTTGCGGCCGATGATATCGCCCTCTCGAACTGCGGCCCGATCAACCACACGCGCCGCGGGGCAAACCCCGCGTATCTACCCGGCATTTCCGTTGCGTCGGTCGCGGCCGCGGTGGAGAAACGACTGGCGAGGGCGCATGGATAGCCCCTACGCTCGATGGGCCACCCGCTGGCGTGTGCCGCTGGGATTTGTTCTGGGCCTCGCCTACCTGATTTTCTGCCGGCCAACCGTGAAACTGCTCGTGGCGGGCGGCGGCGTGGCCGCGGCGGGTTTGGCGCTGCGCGCCTATGCCGCGGGCCATCTTGCCAAGAACCAGCAACTCGCCATGAGCGGGCCTTACGCCTGCACGCGCAACCCGCTTTATCTCGGGAGTTCGTTGATCGGCGCCGGTCTTGCCCTGGCGGGAGGGAACTGGATTCTGACGCTGGGCTGCCTGCTTCTCTTCGCGGCAGTCTACTGGCCGGTCATCCGCCGCGAAGAAGATTACTTGCGCGGCGAGTTCGGAGAGGTTTACGATCGTTACGCCCAGCGTGTTCCTCTTTTCCTACCGCGCTTTCGCCGTTCTGAAAGCCGCGAGAAGTTCCAGTGGAAGCAATACCGGAAGAACCATGAGTACGAGGCTTTTCTGGGCTACCTTGCCTTAATGATCTTCCTGGCGTTCAGAATATGGCTCAGCAAGTAAGGTTGCTACGCTGTTGGACCCATAATTACGCTTCGCCCGAAGGCAACTTTCGACAGAGACAAGATCCGCTCCGTGGTGATATAAGATGGAACGGCCCGTAAGGGTGAAAGGCTGCCTTTGCAGGGCGCTCGGCGTCTAACTGACTTATGCAAACTTCTCATTCGCGCCTGGTTTCGGCATTCATTGTCGTGCTCCTGCTGGTCGCGCCGGCCGCAGGGAACGCGCAAAGTTCCCATGACCCTTTCTCTTCCGGCGAGACGCTCACTTATGATGTGACGTGGACGGTTTTCCGCGCCGGCGAGGTGACCGCCACTTTGCGGACCACCGGCGACGGGAATCACGACGATTACGAGGTGACCGCTACGGCGCGCGCGCAGGGCTTTGTATCTCTCCTCTTTGACGTCAACAACGTCTTCCGCGCCACCTCCAGCGCCCAAACCCTTTGTTCGGAGGGAATCGTCAAGCAGGTCAATGAAGGACACCGGCACAAGGACACGCGGATTACCTTTGACTATGCGCGGAAACTGGCTGTCCTGAATGAACGCGATTTGAACCAGCCCCAGGCGCCTCCCAAACACGCCGAAAATGATATCCCTCCTTGCGTTGAAGATGTGGTCACCGCTTTCTACTATCTTCGCCGCCAACCCCTGGAGGTCGGCCACTCCCTGGAATTGCCGGTGAATGACGGTTCGAAAACCCAGCGCGTCATCGTCAACGTGCAAGCGCGCGAGAAAGTCCAAACGCCGATGGGAGCATTGGACGCGTGGCGGGTGGAGCCTAAGGTTTTCAACGGCCTCCTCAAGAGGAAAGGGCGCATGCTCATCTGGTTCAGCGCCGACGGACGGCAACTGCCGCTGCGCATCAAGGCGATTATCGCGGCGGGCACCATCACCGGCACCCTGCGCTCCGTAACCTATCCGAAGCAGAACGCCCCGCCTCCCAAACATTGAGCACCCCTCCACCCGGCTTCCCTGCGGCGCATCCCGTTCCGAAATCATGGGAACATCCAGCCCCGTGCGGCGCATTGACGGGGGATTGTGCCGGCGCGATCCCTCCTGCGGCTTGGAACGGCACTAGCAGCGCAAGGAAATCGGGTATAAGCTAAATTCACGGCCCGCTCTCCGAAGGATCGTCCTTGCCGCCGGGTGGGAGCGGCCTCACGCAAAAATGCCAAACACATCTTCGGCCGGAAAAGGGGAAAGCATTCAAAGGCGCTGGGTACAAATTCGTCAGGCGCTGCACCATGCCCTGCTGAAATTTCTGGAGGAAGATTCGCTGATGGTGTCGGGCTCGATCGCCTATCACAGCCTGCTGGCCATCTTTCCCCTGCTGCTGCTGTTGCTGGGGCTGAGCGGGCTTTACATTAGCCGCTTCGAACTGGCGGGGCATCTTTCCGTGGTCCTCCAGCGTTATCTGCCCATCCGCACAGACATCATCATGCAAAACATGGTGGGCATCAGCCGGGCCTACGGCCGAATCGGGCTGGTCTCCTTTGTGCTTCTCCTGTGGAGTTCCTCGGGAGTCTTCCTGCCCCTGGAAAAAGCCCTGAATCGCGCCTGGGAAGTCACCCAGGGGCGGCAGTGGTGGAAAAGCCGCCTGGTGGCTTTGGAGATGGCCTTCATGGTGGGCTGCCTGACCCTGATTGCCGCGGCATCCGTGGCCGTGGAGATTGTCTTCCGCAAACGGCTGGAGGTCTTGCTGGGACCCTCCTTGCACTTCCTCGTTGTCTTCCTTTATCACCTGCTCACCGCCGCCAGCACCTTCGCCGTCGCCCTGGTGACGTTCATTGTCCTGTTCGAGCGCCTCCCCAATCGCCCCATGAACTTTCGCCAGGCCTGGCCCGGCGCCCTGCTGACCGCCATCCTCTGGGAGGCGGCCCGCTGGCTTTTCACGGTCCTCCTGCCCTTCTTCAATTACCGCCACGTTTACGGGTCCATCGGCGTTATGGTATCGCTTATGACCTGGGTTTATATATCCTCGGCTGTCATACTTTTCGGAGCCCAGATTTCGCGCACCCTCTACCGGACCCTGAAGGCGGGCGAGACGAACAACGGCCAGGGGATTCCCCTTTCCACCCTCAAATCTCTGGAACGATAGGACCCTCGGGCCGCGGCAATCCGGCATGACAGGATTTTTTGAGGTAGGGCGTAATATCCAAAAGGATGTGACCTTCATCATCCGCCTTCGGGTTCGATCCTCACGAATCCTCTTCATAATTCTCTCGTCCTAATTCATAATTCCCCTGGCAGTGGCAATGGACCGCGGACAAGGGATCATGGACCACTGATATTCCCATGAAGAAGAAAAAACCTTCGGCGAAGAAGCACCCCAAGCAGTTCGTGCTCATCACGGGCATGAGCGGCTCGGGGAAAGCTTCGGTTCTCAAAGCTTTTGAGGATCTCGGCTACCACTGCGTGGACAATCTTCCTTTTGACCTGATCCAGAAGTTTGCCGAGATGTGCCAGAAGCCCGGCAGCACCATTGACCGCGCCGCGGCGGTGGTGGACATCCGCGGCGGCGAGGCGCTGAGCCAACTTCCCACCCATTATCGCGACCTCGCGCGCAACAAACTCCTGCGCCCCTCGCTGGTCTTCCTGGAAGCTTCCGACAAGGCGCTGATCCGGCGCTTTGAGGAGACTCGCCGCCCGCATCCGCTGGGGAGCGACTTGCCGGTGCGCGAGGGCATCCGCCTGGAGCGCATGCTGCTGAAGCCCATGCGTCAGCTTGCCAGCGTGGTGATTGACACCACCCGCCTCAACGTTCATGAGCTGCGCGACCTGATTCAGACCCGCTTTGGAGGCATTGCGGCGCGGCGCTCCATGCTGATTTCCACCGTCTCCTTTGGCTACAGATATGGCATCCCGCCCGACGCCGACCTGGTGTTTGACGTGCGCTTTCTGCCCAATCCCAACTATGTCCCCCGGCTGAAGAACCAGACCGGGCGCGACGCCGGCGTGCGCCGCTTCATGGACTCCTTCCCGCAAAAGCACGAGTTCATGACCCGGTTGATGAACCTCCTCCTCTACCTGCTGCCGCATTACGTCCGGGAGGGAAAGAGCTATCTGACGATTGCCATCGGCTGCACGGGCGGTCACCACCGCTCCGTATGCCTGGCGGAGGAAATTGCCAATACGCTGCTGCACGAAGGATACAAGACCAAGGTTTCGCACCGGGACATCGGAAGATAAGGACGAATTAAGAATTACGAATTTAGAATTATGAATTCTGTCATCAATTCTCTGATTTCTGAAGTCAGCAATGGCAATTCTTAATTCGTAATTTTTAATTCGTAATTGGATTCGGAGGTTTGCTTGAATAACGTTCTGGCCGTAGACATCGGCGGCACGCATTTTCGCACCGGGCTGTTTGACGAGCATGGGCGGCGCCTTCTGGTCCTGGAGGGCGACACGGATCGGTCCGCGGGGCGCGATTGGATGCTCACCGAACTCGCCGCGCGCTGCCGCGAATTGATGGCCCAGACGGACGCTCCCGTCAAGGGCTGCGGCATCAGCTTCGGGGGGCCCGTGGACTTTCGCCGCCAGACGGTGACCTCCGTTCATTCTTCGGGATGGAAGGATTTCGAACTGGCAAGGTGGATGGAGCAAACCCTCGGCGTCCCCTGCCGGCTGGATAACGATGCCAATGCCGGCGCAATGGGCGAATACCACTATGGGGCGGGCCGCGACGCGAAACTGCTCGTCTATGTCACCATCAGCACGGGCATGGGCAGCGGCATCGTTTATGAGGGCAAACTGCTGCGCGGCAGGGATTGCCTGGCGGGCGAGATCGGCCACATTCCCGTGTCCGATGCCGGCCCGCGCTGCTCCTGCGGCGGACGCGGGTGCCTGGAATGCTTCAGCTCCGGCGACGCCCTGGAAGCCCGGGCGCGGGAATATGCGGAACGCCGGCCGGAGCACGTGGCGCGGATGCTCGAGCTCAGCGGCGGCCCGGACATTACCGCCAAGGGCCTGATGGCGGCGGCGGCGGAAGGCGATGCAGTGGCATTTCATATTCTTCAGGAGACCACCGAGTGGCTGGGACGCGGGCTGATGATGATCATCCGCATCCTCAATCCCGACGTCATCGTTCTGGGCGGAGGAGTGGCGCAGTCTGGCGTGGTGCTCCTCGACGGCTTGCGGGGCGTGCTCGCTGAACTCGCCTCACCCACCATCACCTATTCCACCGAAATCGTCACTGCGGCCTTGGGGAACTATTCTCCCCTCTATGGGGCGGCGGCCATGGGGCTGGAAGGAAATGAGTGAGCGCCAGGCCGGAGGTGGAAAGCCGCGCTGATCCGCCCTCCGCTCCGAATTGCCGGCCCAATTCCGTACCTACACGAGGAGGCAACATGTCGAGGACTTTCCGAGTGGGAGCGCTTTGGCTCGCCGGTATGACGATTCTGTCGGCCTTAGCGGCGAGCGCCCAACAAGTTTCGACGACGAGCGCGGCGCCCGTGCCGCCCCTGATCTTTGCGGCAAAGAAGGTCTTTGTCTCGAATGCGGGAGCGGACAGCGGGCTTTTTCCGCATCCCTTCAGCGGCAGTCCCGACCGCCCTTACAACCAGTTTTATGCAGCGGTCGAGGGGTGGGGCCGATATGAACTGGTGGCCGATCCGGAGGAAGCCGAGCTGGTATTCGAGTTACAACTCATCGGTCCGAATGGCCCCACCAACCCCAACAAGCAAGAGGGCGCGTCTGACCCCCTGCCGATGTTCCGGCTGAGCATCCTCGATCGGAAGACGCATTACATTCTGTGGGCATTAACGGAGTCGATTGCCCCCGCGAATCTCCAGAAAACCCACGATCACAATTTCGATGATGCGCTTGCGGCACTCACCCTTGACTTGAAGAAACTGACCACCAAATCGCCAGCCGCAACGCCGTGATAGCGATTCTACAGATTTCTAAACCCAAACCGCGGCGCGCGCCAATGCGAAAGGAATTGGGTCATCGAGCCATCGGGTCATCGGCTCATTGAAGAACGCGCGATGGCCCGTCGCCTGGGGGTTCATGTCTTCGGTTGTCTTGCGCCCTTGCAACGGGCAACGGATGAGAGACAACGGCCCGCATTTCAATGACCCGATGACCCGATCATTCAGTGACCCGATCATTTGATTGACCGTTCTGCAATGACCCCATGACCCGATGGCTCGACGACCCGATTCCTTCCCTATCTCCTTTCCTTTCAATAACGTTCTCGCTTGGCACGGCTAACCGAACTTTCGCAGCTGAGGGAGTAGACGAGCTGTAAGTGGTTTGTTTTTAGCGAAGGGTTCCCAAAGGTCGGCACTACATTTTCAGTGTCGGTTGCACCGTCTGTGCCGGGTCGTCCTGGGCCTTGATGCGAGGTGACGGTTGTGAAGGCAAGGAGAGATTGAGTTGGTGCAGCATCAGCGCTTGATCGGGTTCCGGCTGGGTGTAGCGTGGCATGATCAGCCAACGGTCGTCGGTGGTGGGCAGGCAGACATCCAGCATCTGGATCGTCGCCAGCTTTTCCAACACCGCCCGCGGGGTGAGGCCCGGGGCCAGGGCTTGCAGCCTTTGTCCCAGCGTTACCGAAAGAGCGTAGGCGAGGAAGGCCACCAGGATGTGGGCCTCCACGCGGTTTTCGAGTTGGTGATAAATCGGCCGCAAGCCCAACTCGCTCTTGAGGGTCTTGAACGCCGCTTCGATTTGGGTGAGTTGGAGGTAGAGTTCCCACAGCACGGCGGCATCCTCGCCCACCAGGTTCGACCGCAGCAGATAGTGCCCGTCGCGGAGTTCGGCCTTCTGCAGCTTGTCTTTGTCCAATTGAAACGTGAAGGTTTGGCGCGTGACGGCTTCGCCCTCCTGGGGCAGGTGAATGCGGACAAAGCCGAAGGCACGTCCCGCGTCCTTCTTGGCCGCACCGATCCGGAGCAGCAACCGATCGCGCGCCGGAGATTTCCGGCGTAGGTCGCGCAGTTTCCACAGCAACCGCACCAGCTTACGACGGCGGATGGCGTGCTCTTTGGCCCGCCGTCCTGCGCTCTTCGCCAACACGTATAATTCCCCTTCCTCGGCGAACAGCTTGACCTCGACCGACTCCCGCACTTTCTGCCACGGCAACTCCAGCCATTTTTTCTCGTACTGCTGAATCTTGCCCCGCGGCGTACCCACCAGGTAGAACACTTCCCGCTCCGGCGCGCGCATCTCCTGTAGCACTTCTTCGGTGGGAATTCCCCGGTCCATCAACCACACCCGCCGCGCCCGTCCATACTGTGCTTCGATCTTGGCGAGAAACCCGCGCAACGTGGTGCGATCCGACGTGTTGCCCTCCATCACTTCGTAGGCCAGCGGAAACCCTTCCGGCGTCACCACCAAGGCGATCACTACCTGCCGGCAGTCGGAGCGATGGTCGCGGCTGTAGCCATACTGGGCCTTGGGAATCTCCTCTCCTTCGCCCTCGAGGTAGGTGCTGGTGAGGTCATAGAGCAGCACGTCGAAGCGCGCCTGAAACAGCTCCTGCCAGCGCTGCCGCAGATGTTCAAACAGGGCGGCCTTATGCTTCAAAATCCGATCCAGGCAGCGATACAGCCGGTCCTTCTCCGCTACCGCGAAGCCCGTTCCCAGCAGATCCCCCATGGCGCTCTGGTCAAACCCTTGCCGGTGCAACCGAAACTCACTGCCCGGTGAGACCAACCGGCTCACCACCAGCAACTCCAGTACTTTGGCCCAGGGAACTTCCTCCCGGCCCTCCCCCAACCGCGCTTCCCAAAATGCGCCCAGTCCCAACTGCCGCCACAACTCGCATCCCAACCAGTAATTGCCAAACGCTCGCGGCCGTCGCAACTCCATCTCCGCCAGCTTCACCTGCACCCCATCCAGCGCGTCGGCGGGAAGTTCGCGGTCCTCTGGAAACAGGCTCAGCGTCGCCGCCCGCTGCTCGGCCTCATCAAAAACTTCCAGCGTCTGCCGCCACGCCGCTTGCTGGCTATCGTTGATCTCTCCCAAAAACAAGACCTGCCGCTGCACCACTCGCCCCGAGCGCACCCGGCGATTCTCCACCACGCTGAAATAGCGGTGGGTCTTGCCGTCCTTGCGCCGTTTTTTGCTGCGCAGAAACATCGTCAGCACGCATCGTCACAAATTCGCTACGCCCCTGTAAAGGGGGTAGGTCGGCACTACAAGGGCTTATCGAGAAGGCGGGGTTGACAAGGAAGAGGTTAGACCGACGTGCAGGTCAAATCTTACTCAAAATAGTTCTCAGCTGCGAAGGTTCGGCTAAGTAGCTTAATTATCATAAACATTCCCGCTTCCCGGCGGATTTTGCTCGTGTCCAATTTTTCGTCCCTTTGTTTTCATAGACATTCCCGGTAATCCCTTCATTTTGGCATCTCTCTCCTGTCTTTCAGCCACGGCATGACAAGAAAAGATAACTCCAGCATTTACATGGACTTGGTTTTCTTGACGCGGCCATCTGAAATCTCCGATTCTTTGCTAAACGGATGGATTTTCATCAACTTTCCCGCTTTTCGCGGGATATTGCGGAGGATTTCCCCTCCAAAGGATATTCTCCAGAAGTTGGCGCGCCTCTTCCCGCGCCGCCCGTGCTTTCTTTCGTAAGGGCATACGGAACCTCCAGGCGTGCGGGGATGGGGCGATGAGGGTCATAATCCATAGCCTCGTGCCACACCCATCAATACAAGGAAAATAGCCTCCAGCATAAATTACGGCAGAGGGCCGGCGGGTGTCAAGAGGATTATTTATGGGTTGGTAATGATGTCCGATAAAAAGTGGAGAACAGTTTGTCCGAACCCCTGTGGGCGTAACGCTGACCTTGAGGTCAGCACCGAAACGTGGCACGGGCATCTTGCCCGTGATGGGGCATGACCAAGACGGCCTTGGCAAGGGGGCGTGGCGCACCGGTAGCGCCGAGGTGGGCGCTTTTGGCCCTCCTCGGCGGCCCTTTTGCATTGCGCGGCAACGAGCCGGTCGGGAGTTCGATTTCAAGAACCGCAGAGGAATCCGTCGGCTGACGGATACCTGAGGTACGCCGCTTGGCGTTAGCTCAGTTCACCGCGTTTTGCGGCGCGGATGGCATATTCTGCGGCACGGTAAGCCAGGGCCTGGATGGTCGCTGTGGGTTGCTGCCGGGCGGAGGTGACGAAGTTGCTGCCGTCCACCAGGAAGAGATTGGGAACATCGTGCGTGCGGCTGTAGGCATCCACGACGGAAGTTCCCGGATCGTTGCCCATCCGGCAGGTCCCCATGAGGTGACGGCTCGGCATGTTGCTGGCCACGTCGTACGGTTGGCTCCACGTCTTCAAGGCGCCGGCGGCCTCGAGGATTTCGATCTGCCTCGCCATCATCCACTTCATGGTGGCCAAGTCATCGGGATGGTAATCAAAGGTGATGCGGATAGCGGGCAGGCCCCAGGCGTCCTTCACGTCGGGGTCGAGCGAAACACTGTTCCTGGCTTGCGCCAGCGACGTGGTATGAGACAAGAGCGTGAGTGTGCGGGTGAAGTAGGTCGCAAACATCTGCTTGTACTCGCTGCCCCAGCGGGGCGCGTCGGGCGGCAATCCATGGAGTGCGAAGCCGGCCGGGTAAAAATCGAATCGTGCGTCGATGCCTCCCCCACCATAAAAGCCGCGCTGGGGGTCACTGGCGTAATAATCGTGGATGAGCCGCGTTACCTGAATGCCCTTGTACTCATTCAAGGGATGCTCAAACAGCCCTTCCGCCTCGGCGCCGTTATCCCACATCAGATACTTTCCCACCAGGCCGCTCGAGTTCGCCAGGCCCTCGGGGAAGCGTTTTGACTTCGATAGCAACAACAGCTTGGGGGTTTCGACGCCGTTGGCGCAAACGAAGACAGCCTTGGCGGGTTGAAAGATCTCGCGGCGGTTGCGATCGAAGTAGATGGCCCCCGTGACGCGGCCGGCGTCGTCCGTTTCGATCTTGCGGACGTAGCACTCCGGGCGGATTTCGCAATTGCCGGTCTTTTCGGCCATCGGAATGACGCTGACCAGGGTGCTGGATTTGGCGCGCATCTCACAGCCGAACGATTCGCAGAATCCGCAATTCACACAGGCCGCGCGGTCCTGATAGGGCTCGGAAAGGATAGCCACCGGGGCGGGAAACGGATGCAATCCAAGTTTTTTCGCGCCGCGATCGAACAGGACGCCGGACGACTTGGCGGGCATGGGGGGCAGCGGGTAGGGCTTGGAGCGCGGGGCTTCGAAGGGATTCGCGCCCGCAAGGCCGGAGATGCCCAGTTCGTATTCAGCCTTCGTGTAGTACGGCTCCAAATCGGCATAAGCGATGGGCCAATCCCTGATTTCGGCGCCCCTCACCCCGCCGAACAAGCTGCGCTCGCGGAAGTCGCTCTCATGGAAGCGCCAGTAGTTGGCGGTGAAATGAACACTGCCACCACCCACCTGCCGTCCATACTCGATCGCCTTCATGGGCTGAGCGCGTTCGGCTTCCGACTTGCGGTAGGTGATGGGCTGAACCTTCGGGTCGTTCGTCAGGCCGGGCTGGATAGTGTACTTGATCTCATCGTGCGAATAGTCTCCCTCGCGCAGGTAGGGGCCTTGCTCGAGCACGACCACCCGGAAACCAGCAGTCGCCAGTTCCTTGGCGACCACGCCGCCCGCGGCGCCGGCCCCCAGAACCAGGAAGTCAACCGCATCATTGGTGGGGAATGCCACGCCGCTCATTTCTTCTCCCCGTGCATTTGGGCGTCGTAGTAGCCGAAAGGCAGTTGATAGGCCCTCTCATACTCAAAGCCGATCTGCCTCCATCCCGTTTCCCCCCGGTTGCCGCCATAGCTGGGGTTCCCCAGGAAGCCCAGCACCGTGTGGGTGCGGAGCAAGTCGAAGAAATTGGAAGCCTCGAGTGCGCGGATGAGGGTCATTTGCTGCTCGCCGGCGAGCGACGCAATCGACGTCGAATCCGGGAATAGCTCCTGGCGTTTCTGCTGAAACTCAGCCATGCCGGTGCGATACGTCTCGCGTTCATCGGAAGCGAAGGTCGAAAGCGCGCGGTCAATGAAATAGATGACGCCCGCTTCCAGCGCGCCGGGGCCGCCGGTGGAGGGAATAATCTGAGCCGCCAGGGCTTCGATCTCCCGCGCGGCGCCCGCTTCCAGCGTTTCAAATTGCGGAGCTGGCGATCCCGCCGCCCTGTGCGCGTACTGCTGGGCGGACAGGACGTCAGGCCACGCCGCCATCGCCAGACAGGTTGCGAACCATTGCCGTCGTGTCGTGTTCATGGTTTTCGCAAGCCATCATGGCATAAATGCTGCGTCAATACAAGGCGGGTAAAGGCCGCACCTTCGCCTCTTTCCACTGCTTGAAAGGATGGTCTGGCATTACTAACTTACAAATAAGCGGCGGCGAAGAAATTTCATTTCTAACGAAAAGAAAACATAAGGGAAATCATCTTGCACACGTTTCAAGGTTATCCCGCTTGTTGCTATTTTCTTGACGAACCGCCCCTCCGGTAACTAACATCTTCAATTTTCAGCGGATTAGGAGTATAACCGCCTTGGGGGCGGCAGAATTAATGAATCAAGTCCATCGCCTGCTCGGTTTCATAAAGCCTTACAGCTTCCGCCTGGTGTTCGCGGTTTGCCTGATGGTGGTCGTAGGCGCCGCCGAAGGAGTCACGGCGCTTCTCATCAAGCCGATTTTCGACGTTGTCCTCACCCCCAACGCCACCGTTTCCGGCGTGGTGCTGTTCCAAATATCCCAATGGCATCGCACGCTTTACCTGGAAGATATCCTTCCCCATTTCATCCACAACGTCTGGACGGTGGTGGCGATCACCATCATCGGCGTCGCCCTGGCGAAAGGCATTTCGGAATTCCTGGCCACCTATTTCATCAATTACATCGGCCATTCGGTAGTACGCGATTTACGCAACCTCCTCTATTCCAAGCTGATCGAGCAATCCCTTTCCTTCTTCCACCGGAACCCCACGGGCCGCCTGATGTCCGCCATCACCAGCGACATCGAACGCATTCAGTATGCCGTTTCGCAGACCGCCGCAGATATGCTGAAGCAATCCTTCACCCTGGTGTTTTTGTTGGGGGCGCTGTTCTATTACGATTGGCGGCTGGCGCTCATTTCCATGATCCTGATTCCGCTGGTGGTCTTCCCCTCGGCGAAACTCGGACGTTACATTCGCGCTTCCAGCCGCAGCAGCCAGGACAAGATGGGGGAGTTGAACAATGTCCTTCAGGAGACCTTTTCGGGCATCCGCATCGTCAAGGCCTTCGCCATGGAAGCGTTTGAGGTGGAAAAGTTCAAGGCCGCCACGCGCCGCCTGCTGAGGGTCAGTCTGCGCTGGGTGCGGGCGCAGGCGGTATCCTCCCCGCTCATGGAAGTGCTGGGCGCCATCACCATCGCCGGCCTGCTGTTTTACGAACGCCAGCTCATCATGCGCCACATGCAGACCACGGGTGGCTTTGTTGGCTTTATTTTCACGCTGCTGAAATCCTACGAGCCGGTGAAGCGGCTGACCGGCGTCAGCAACTCCTACCAGCAGGCGATTGGCGCTTCCGAGCAGGTTTTCCACTACCTCGACTCGCAGCCGGAAATGGTGGACAACCCCGGCAGCCTCACCCTGCCCCCCTTCGCGCAGGAGATTGCCTTCGAAGAGGTGGAGTTCGACTACGGCGACGGGGTTCCCTTGCTGCGCGACATCAACCTGCATATTCGCAAGGGCGAAGTGGTGGCCCTGGTGGGCTCCAGCGGGGCCGGCAAGACCACCCTGGCCAGCCTGATCCCGCGCTTCTTCGACGTCACCCAGGGCCGCATCTCGATCGACGGCCACGACGTCCGCGACCTCAAACTATCATCGCTTCGCGCCCAGATTGGCATCGTTACCCAGGAAACGATCCTGTTTAACGACACGGTGTATAACAACATCTGCTATGGCAGCCGCCTGCCCACGGAGCGCCAGGTGCACGAAGCGGCGCGGGTGGCCTTGGCGGAGGATTTCATTCTGGAAATGCCGCAGGGCTATGGGACGATGATCGGCGAGCGCGGCCAGCGGCTGTCGGGCGGGCAGCGCCAACGCATCGCCATCGCCCGGGCGCTGCTCAAGAATCCGCCCATTCTGATTCTGGATGAGGCGACGTCGGAACTGGACTCGGAATCCGAAATGCTGGTGCAGCGCGCCCTGGCCAACCTCATGGCGGGCCGCACCGTGGTGGTAATCGCCCACCGGCTCGCCACCGTGCGCCGCGCCGAGCGCATCGTCGTGATCGACCGCGGCGCCATTTGTGAAATCGGAACCCATGAGGATCTGGTCAGCCGGGGAGGCATTTACCAGCGCCTGCATGGATTGCAGTTTGTGGATGCGGAACCGTGAAAGAAGCTGACAGCTAATAGCTGACAGCCTACAGTTTGCTGTGAGCTGTTAGCTGTCGGCTGTGAGCTCTACAAGGAACAATATGATCCGCAGCATGACCGGGTACAGCCGGGTGGAGGTCCAGGAGGCGGGATTCAGCCTCACGGTGAGCATTCGCGGCACCAACCATCGCTTTCTCGATCCGCAGTTGCGCATGCCTTCCAGCCTTGAAGCGTTGGAACCGGGGGTGCGCCGCCTGCTGAAAGAGCACGTGGCGCGCGGCCACGTGGAAATTACCGTGGGATTCACCGGGGCGGGACCCGCCGAGCTGGAGATTGACCGCAAACTTCTGTCGGCCTACCTGAAAGGGTACCAGATGCTGAAAGAGGAATTCGGCGGGGCGGCGGAACCTGATGTTATGGCGCTGTTGCGCGTGCCCGGGCTTGTCGCTAATGGCAGCAGCGAAATGGCCCCGGAGGAGTTAGAGCACATTCGCCAGTCCATGGAGAATGCCATGGCCCAAGCCCTCGCAAAGTTCAATGAGATGCGCGCCCGCGAAGGCGAATCGCTGGAAAGCGATATCCTCTCCCGATTGGCGCGCCTGGCGGCACTGCGCAGCACCGTGTGCCAACTTGCGGATCGAGCGCCCCAATATTACAAACAACGATTGGAAGGCCGCATTCGCGACCTGGCAGGCAGTGCGGAAATGGACGGCGGGCGTTTGGCGCAAGAGGTGGCATACCTGGCTTCGCGCTCCGACATTGCCGAGGAGTTGACGCGCTTTCAGAGTCACCTGGACCAGATTCGCCACCTCTTCAAGGATAGTTCGGAAGTGGGCAAGAAGCTTGATTTCCTGCTTCAAGAGATGAACCGCGAGGCCAACACCCTGCTCTCCAAGACCACCGATGTGCCGGAGGTGGGCCTGGAGATCACCCGTCAGGCCATCGAGATGAAGACGGAAATTGAAAAACTGCGCGAGCAGGCGCTGAACATCGAGTGAAAAGAGCAGTGACGAGTGACAAGTGACGAGTGACAAGCAAAGAAACCCGAATTCCTCTGGCGTGTTCTTGCTGGCTCGTCAAATGTCACTCGTCACTTGTCACTACATTTAACGTGGCCAAGAGACCCAAAACCCCGGCGGTGCGCGGAAGCATTATCGTGATTTCGGCCCCCTCGGGCGCGGGGAAGTCCACCCTAATCAAGCGGCTGGTGGCGGCTACCCCGGGCCTGGGCTTCTCGGTGTCATACACCACGCGCCCCCCGCGACCTAGAGAGAAGCACGGCCGGGATTACTACTTCGTATCGGACAGGACTTTCGAACGCATGGTCGGCCGGGGCGAATTGGCGGAATGGGCGCGCGTTCACGGGCATTTCTACGGCACGGCGCGCAAGCAACTGCGGGCCGCCCAGGAGGCGGGCCAGGACATTGTGCTCGATATCGATGTGCAGGGACATCAGCAGGTTCGCAAGCGGCTTCCCGAGGCCGTCAGCGTGTTCATCCTGCCACCGTCGTTTCCCGAGCTCGAACGGCGCCTTCGCGACCGCCACTCGGACGCGCCGGAAGAGATTGAACGCCGCCTGCAAAAGGCCCGCGAGGAAATTGCCCATTGGAGTGATTACGATTATCTGGTTGTGAACGATAACTTGAAAGATGCCACGCAGGCGCTGCGGGCCGTTGTGCGAGCGGCGCGTTTTCGCCGCCTCAACCAGGCAGGGCGCGTGGAGAAAATCATGGGCACGTTTGGAGGATAATGTAAATGGAACTACCTCAGAACCTGGACAGCAAATTTCGTTTCATCCTGGTCGCCGCCCGGCGCGCGCGCCAACTGCAATCAGGGGCCAAACCGCTGATTCAGACTCCCAGCAAACGGTCAACGCGGGTGGCACAGCAGGAAGTGGGCGCGGGACTGGTGCCCATCGAATTCGTTTCGCTGGTAGGCCCCGATAAGGGCCAGAAGAAGAAAACGGCAAAGTAAGAGGAGTCAGGAGACAGAAGTCAGGAGTCAGAAACTACCACTCCGCCCTCCGTGAACCCCTCCTTAATCAAGGAGAGGAGCCGCGCAACGACGGTACCCGCCGTTCTCAAGTGGGGCGCAGGGGTTGGTTGAGTAACTGACAACTGACGACTGACGACTGACAACTTTTGAAGGATTTCCAAAACTCATGCGAGTGGCCTTAGGCGTCTCGGGTGGAATCGCTGCTTACAAAGCCGCGGAACTGGTGCGGCTTCTCCAGGACAAGGGGCTGGACGTGCAAGTGGTGATGACCCGCAATGCGCGTGAATTCATCACTCCCCTCACCTTCGCCGCGCTCTCCGGACACAAGGTGATCACCGGGATGTTCGATGAGGTCGAGGGCTCCAGCAACGTGGACAGCGCCATCGAACATATTGCGGTGGCGCAATCAATCGACGCCCTGGTGATCGCTCCCGCCACCGCCAACGTGCTGGCCAAAATGGCGCACGGCATTGCGGATGATTTCCTCACCACCCTGTGCCTGGCCACGAAGGCGCCGGTGATTGTGGCTCCGGCCATGAACGTCAATATGTGGGAGCACCCAGCCACCCAGCAAAACCTGGAAACCCTCCGCGGCCGGGGGACGCGCGTGGTGAATCCGGATGAGGGATACCTCGCGTGCGGAATGACGGGCGCCGGCCGCCTGGCTTCACCCGCTTCCATCGCGCAGGCCGTGTTTGAAACGCTGGGCCTCCGCGAAGATCTGGCGGGCGAAGTCGTTCTGGTCACCGCCGGGCCCACCGAAGAACCTCTCGACGCGGTTCGCTACATCAGCAATCGTTCGAGCGGCAAAATGGGGTACGCCCTTGCCAAGGCCAGCCGCCGGCGCGGCGCCCGGGTTCTGCTGGTCAGCGGACCCACACGCACTGAACCGCCCGCGGCGGACACCTTCGAGAGGGTTCGGACTGCCGCGGAAATGCAGGAAGCGGTCCTCCGCCACGCCGAAGCCGCCACCATCATTGTGATGGCCGCCGCCGTTGCCGATTTCCGGCCGGCAACCGTGCATCCGGGAAAAATCAAGAAGCAGCACGGGGCGCCGGTCGTGAAGTTTGAACCCACCGACGATATTCTCGCCGGTCTTTCACGCCGCCGCCGGAAGGGCCAAGTTATTGTCGGTTTTGCCGCCGAAACCGAGAACATGGTGGAAAACGCCGCGGCCAAGCTCCGCGCCAAACAACTGGATCTGCTTGTTGCCAATGACGTAACCCTCATGGACGCAGGGTTCGACGCGGACACCAACATTGCAACTCTGCTCTTCCCCGATGGACGCAAGATTGAATTGGAGAAAATGAGCAAGCTCGACGTCGCCAACCGGGTGCTGGACCAAGTCGTGGAGATCAGAAAAGGGTCCGAGGTCCGGGGTCCGAAGTCTGAAGTCAAGAGCAAGTAGCGGATCGGACATGGAACGTCGGCCGTCGGAATGGATAGGTTGAGACTTCGGACCCCGGACTTAGGACCTCGGACGTAATTCCATGGACGAGCAAACACGGAAGGAATTAACGGCTTGGCTGGAGTTCTACCAGGAACTCGGCATTGAGGGCTTTTATCGCCGCAAGCCGGGTGCGGGAGAAACGCGTCCCAATCTTGAGGCGGCTCGGCCTGCGCATCCCGCGGTGGCTCTTTCACCGAGACCCGCCGCACCACCCGTGCCCACCCGTGCAACCCCGGCTTCCGTGCCTCTGAAATCCACTGTGCCCACAACTCAGCCGGCTCCGGTGATTCGACCGCCGGCGCCGGTATTCAATCTGTTTGAAGCCCCTCCCGCGCCGCGTTCTGGAACGGAGACGCTCGAGCAAATTCGAAAGGATCTGGGCGATTGCCGCCGCTGCAAGCTGGCGCCGACCCGCAAGACCATCGTATTTGGCGATGGCAATCCGCACGCGGAACTGGTGTTCATTGGCGAAGGGCCTGGCGCCGACGAAGACGAGCAAGGCATCCCCTTTGTGGGCCGGGCCGGCAAACTGCTGAACCGCATGATGCAAACCGTGGGCCTGAAGCGCGAGGACGTGTACATTTGCAACGTCGTCAAATGCCGCCCGCCAGGAAATCGCACACCGGAGAAAGATGAAGTCGATGCCTGCTCGCCCTTCCTCTATCGCCAGATCGAAGCCATCAAGCCCCGCCTGATCTGCTGCCTGGGCGCGCCCGCCGTCCGCACCGTATTGGGCATCAAGGAAGGCATCACCAAAATCCGCGGCCAATTCTACAATTTTGGCTCCACCAAAGCCCTCGCCACCGTCCACCCCGCCTACGTCCTCCGCAACCCCCGCGAAGAAAAGATCCTGCTCGAGGATTTTGAAAAGATTCGTGATTTCCTCAAGGGCGCGGAATAGGCACGAATAAGCAGGGCGTTCGTGGTAATCTTAGGCCAATAGGGGTTGATCTATGGCGACCAAAACCTTGCTGACCATCGAACAATATGCGGCCCTCGATGAACCTGTCGGCGTGCGCTATGAGCTAAGTGAGGGGGAGTTGATCGTGACACCTTCAGCCAACTATTTCCACAACAAGACTCGCGACCGGTTGAACGCGCGGCTCCAGGCATTCCTCGACGCTCACCCCCTTGGGGAAGTGATTAGCGAAATGGATATGACGCTTGGCGGCGATGTCGTTCGCAGGCCCGATGTGGCCTTCATCCGAAAAGAGCGCCTTGAGGGCATCGATCTTGAGCGCGTCCCTTTACCAATTGCTCCGGATTTGGCCATCGAAGTCGTATCCAAGAACGACCGTGCCGATGATTTGAATTTGAAGGTCTCGCAATACCTGCAAGCGGGAGTTCAGGCGGTCTGGCTTTTCTACCCCAGCACACGACTCGCCTACCGTTACGTTGCGGGCAAACTCGATCCAGAGGTTCGCAGTGCCAAAGCCGGCGACCGGTTCGAAGAGCCGGAATTGCTGCGCGGATTTTCATTGCCCATTTCTGAAATCTTGAAATAAGCCGCGATTCTGCCCATGAGGTCAGCACATGCCGACCTCAAGGTCGGCGCTACAAGTGCCCACAACTCGACAGCACGCTACGTTCCCGTGCTGCTGTAATTTCGCACCCCACGGTTCCAAATCAAAATCGCCAGGGTCATAAATCCTGCTGCCACCACAGGCACTAGGTGGAAATAGACCGTGAAGGCGGATCGCTTCAGGAAGTGGGTGGTGGGGTAAAACGTGGCGAACCCGAAGGGAATGATCCAACTCAGCAGAAACTGAATGAAGACATTATAAATCGTCAGGGGATAGCGGCTGAAATTGAGCATATTGAAGACCGGCGGCACAATCCCCACCCGGTCTTCAAACCAGAACGACACGGCGGTGAGGATGAGGAAAACCGACAGGTAAATCACGCCGCCACAGACAATCATCAACGCGAACCAGAGATAATCGGGGATTCTCATCGCGAGGTGCAAACGCTGGATGCAGTAGGACACGACGGCAGCGCCCGTTACGACTTCCTGAAGCGACTCCAGCCGGAACTTCTCAAATACCACCTGAAAGAGGGTGGAGACGGGACGCAGAAGGACGCGGTCAAACTTGCCTTCAACAATGTAGATCTCGCTGAAATCGTAGAGATTCCAACTGATCACGTTGAAAAAGCCGAGGGGGATCAGGGAGAAACCGTAAAGGAACATGACCTCGTTAAACGACCAGTCCTGCAAGCTCGGTATTTTAGTGAACAGGACCAGCACAAAACCAAAGCCCAGAACGGTGGCGGCCATGGAGGAAAAAAAGGCGATGATGAAGTCGGCCTTGTACGCCAGGCGCACTTTGGCGTACTGAGCGAAATATTGAGCCAGGAGATTGATGTGTCTCTTCATCTATCCGCCTTGAATAATGACTTTCCGGGTTGACCAGCGCCACAGGCCATCACCGATCGCCAGCAGCACCGCCACCCAGAAAACCTGCATCGCCAGGGCGAACGCCACGCCACGACCACGAAGCTCTCCCAGGTAAATCAGCATGGGCACATAGCTGATGTATTCGAAAGGCATCACCGCCAGGATCTTCTGGGCGATGTGAGGAAAGAAGGTCATGGGCAACAGGAGTCCGGAAAACAGTTCCAGCAGAAAGAATTTGGCGCGCATAAGTCCCAGGATGGACTGCAAGCGCAAGGCGAACGTGCCCACGGCAAAATTGATGGCCGCAACAATCAGGAAGCTCAAGCAAACGCTGACCAGAAATGCCCCCGCGGCTCCCACGCTCGAAGGCAGGCGCAGGGGATAAACCAGAAACAGCACCACCCCCGTGGGGATAGTCAGCAGGGCCAGCCGGAAAACCGATTCCCCCGCCGCGCGTGACACATACATCAACTGTATGTTTACCGGTTTGATCAGATCCATCGCCAGGCGGCCTTCGATGACCTGGTAGGCGAGGTCCTGGTCAATATTGTTGAAGTAGAACGAACGGATGATCCATCCCACCCCGATGTAAGTCAGCAGATGCGCGAAATCAAAGCCTTCGATCGAGGTGCTGTGCTGGTAGATGGCTTTCCAAATGAAGTAATACACCGACACATAGATAAAGTAGGTGACGATTCCGGTGTAGTACCGCAGGCGGAAAGCGAGAGTATTGATAAAGCCCACGCGCGCGAAAGCCCAATAGAGGCGCGCGATTTTCCCGATGGAAGACGAAGGCCCTTTACGGGGAATTGAATTCAAGATTCCCGCTGCCGGCATCAGCCCACCTCGCCGCTCAGGTAAATGCGCTTGACGATTTCTTCGATGGGCTCCTCTTCCACGAGCAGATCGCTCACTTGCAGGGTATTCACAATCTGTCGAATCACGTCGGCGCTGGAATGCTGCTCGCGGTCAAAGCGGATCAGATAGGTGAGTTCATCGACGCGCTGGCAGACGATGCCGTCGGTTTCAATCTGCGCCAGGCGGGGAACCTGCGTGCGGTCCTTCAGGAAGAACTTCACCTGGTTGTACTTGGCCAGGCGCGCTTTCATCTGCTCCAGGTCGCCGTCGAACAGGATGCGCCCCTTGTCAATAATGATGATGCGTTTGGAAAGCTCCTCGATGTCGGAGAGATCGTGCGTGGTCAGCAGCACCGTGGTCCCTTCCGTGCGATTGATCTCCTTCAGGAATTCGCGGATGCGCTCCTTGGCCACCACGTCCAGGCCGATGGTGGGCTCGTCCAGAAACAGCACGGGCGGATTGTGCAGCAGCGACGCGGCCAGATCACAGCGCATGCGTTCGCCCAGGCTCAGCTTGCGGACCGGCGTGTGCAAATATTCCTTCAGATTGAGCAGTTCGCCGAACACATCGAGGCGCCGCCGGAAGTCCGCGTCGGGAATCTCATAAATCTCTTTGAGCAGCTTGAAGGATTCAATGACGGCAATATCCCACCAAAGCTGGGTGCGCTGGCCAAACACCACGCCAATATGTTTGGTGTAATGGCGGCGTTCACGATAAGGAACAAATCCATTGGAGACTACGCGCCCGCCCGTGGGAGACAGAATTCCCGTCAGGATTTTGATGGTGGTGGACTTCCCCGCCCCGTTGGCGCCGATATAACCCACCATCTCGCCGGGTTCAATTGAAAAGCTGATGTGGTCCACGGCGTGCACGGTCATGTACTCGCGCACCACAAGGTTCTGCAAGGCGCCCCAAACACCTTCGCGCCGGCGGAAGGTGCGGAATTCCTTCACCAAATCCTGGACTTCAATTATGGGCGGCACCCGGAACCTCACTCGCCGATGATCTTGATCAACACTCTTTTGCGGCGCTGGCCATCGAACTCGGCGTAATAGACCTGCTGCCAGGGCCCGAAATCGAGCTTCCCGTCGGTGACTGGCACCACCACCTGGTGCCCAATCAACAAGCTCTTCAAGTGGGAATCGCCATTGTCCTCACCGGTGTGATGATGGCGGTATTCGGCGCGGAAGGGCGCCAGTTTCTCAAGCCATTCGTCGATATCGGCGATCAGGCCGTCTTCCGCGTCGTTCACGTAAACTCCCGCCGTGATGTGCATGGCTGAGACCAGGATCATTCCTTCCTTGATCTGCGACTTGGCCAGCGCCCTCTCAACCTCACCGGTGATATTGATGAACTCCCGGTGCTTCTTCGCATTGAACCACAAATACTCTGTGTGCGATTTCATGGCATGACCCTTTACATAGTAGTTGACTTTCCAGATTACCCGAAGGATTCTGGATGGCCTCGTAAGAGGCGGCAGCAAAACCTTGAAGAATATCAGAATTTCGGCCTCTTGCGTGTGGTGGAGTCTTTTCGCAGCGGCGGGTCTGCAGGCAGCGGTCAAAGGAGTTCCCTTTTGTGGTAAACTTCAGTGCCTTCCGATGGTAATCCTTCCCAGGATGATGATGAGGAGAATGAAACTAACATCAGGATTTCAAGTGACGCTGCTGCTCGCCTTTACCCTCTCTTTTACTACGACTGCTTTTCCGCAACTGGGCATGTTCTCAACCCAACAACGCATTGCCCTGACGCGCGAATGGAAGGGCGAACGATTTCCTGATGGACGTCCCAAGGCGCCCGACTCTGTCCTCGAAGGTTTGAAGGATGTGGATGCCGAAGAAGCTACGGGCGCGTTGTGGGGACATGGCTATACTCATCAGTTCGCGGGCGGCTGGCGCGAGATCAATCCCGGTGAACGAATGGTGGGCCGCGTGTTCACCGCCGTTTTCATGCCCCTGCGGCCCGACGTGAACGCCGCCATCGATGCCCAGGGCAGGGCGGAAGGACGTGTCGGCGCCCAGAACGCCTGGCCGATCGATCTGCTTTCACCCGGGGACGTCCTGGTCGTCGCCCTCTTCGGTAAAATCCAGGATGGCACCTACGCGGGAGACAAACTCTCCACCGCCGTATTCGCCAAGAGCCACAACGGGCTGGTGGTGGATGGCGCCGTGCGGAGTGAAACGGCCATTTCCGAAATCAAAGGCATGCATGTCTTTGTCCGCAACTTTGACCCCTCCACATTGAACGATGTGATGCTCATGGGCATCAATGTGCCCATCCGCATTGGTCATGTAACCGTGCTGCCCGGTGACGTGGCGGTGAGCGACGTCGAAGGGATAACTTTCATTCCGCCCCAATTCGCCCAGGAAGTCATTGACATCGCTCAAAACACCCATTTTTATGATGAATGGGGACACCTGATGCTGAGTGAGGGCCGGTACTCGCCAGGGCAGATCGATGGAAGCTGGACCCCGCAGATGATTCAGGAATTCAATAAATGGGCGGGGCAGAAAGGCCTGAAACTGCGGTTGCCGGAAAATTGAACTCCGGGGACCCATTCTTGTTTTGGAGACGAAAATACAATGAATAAATACGATTCCAGCTTGATCAACCGCCGCGGGATATTGAAAGGTTCCGCAGCCGCCTTGGGGGGCGCATTCCTTGGCGGTGAGCCGACGGAGGCCTATCCCAAGGGCGTCAATACCAACTCCAGCCCTTCCACGCTGAAGATCACCGACCTGCGCATTGCCACGGTGGTAAAGCCCGGCCCCGGCCCCTGCCCCATCATTCGCATCGACACCAATCAGGGTGTCTACGGCCTCGGCGAGGTCCGCGACGCTGCCAGCCCCACTTTTGCTTTGATGCTGAAGAGCCGGCTGCTCGGCGAAAATCCCCTCCAGATCGACCGGCTGTTTCGCAAGATCAAGCAGTTCGGCGGGACATCGCGGCAAGCGGGCGGCGTGTGCGGAGTGGAGATGGCCCTGTGGGACATCGCGGGCAAAGTTTACGGCGTGCCCGTCTATGTCTTGCTGGGTGGAAAGCATCGCGACAAAATCCGCGTCTACGCCGACACCACCGAGTCCGAGGACCCCAAGATTTATGCCCAGAGAATGAAGGAACGCAAGGAAGTCATGGGGCTCACCTGGCTCAAAATGGATTTGGGAGTCGATGCCGTTGCCGACAAGCCGGGCACCGTAACCATGCGCTCCGGCCTGAGCGATTGGGAACAAATTGAAATACCTCATCCGCTGCTGGCGGCGGAGGTCACCGACAAGGGCATCGCGCTGCTCGAAGAGTACGTTGCCGCGGTGCGTGATGCGGTGGGCATGGAAATCCCTCTTTCCATGGATCACCTCGGCCACCTCGGCGTGAAATCCATCATCCGGCTCGGCAAAGCATACGAGAAATACAACCTCTCCTGGATAGAGGATGTAATCCCTTGGCAGTATACTGACCTGCTGAAGCAAATTGCCGTCGAGAGCCCCACACCCATCCTGACCGGCGAGGATATTTACCTTAAGGAGGGGTTCGAGGTTCTCTGTGAGAGTCACGCGGTCGGCAAGATTCACCCTGACCTTGCCACTTCCGGCGGCATCCTCGAGACGCACAAAATCGGCGACATGGCCTGGGAATACGGCGTCCCCATGGCCATGCACTTTGCCGGAACACCCGTGGCTTGCATGGCCAGTGTGCACTGCGCGGCGGCAACGCTCAACTTCCTCGCACTCGAAAATCACTCGCTCGATGTGCCGTGGTGGAGCGACCTGGTGGAGGGCGTCGAGAAGCCCATCGTCCACCATGGCTTTATTACCGTCCCCGATAAACCTGGACTGGGAGTTACCCTGAACGAAGACGTGGTGAAAGCCCACCTGCTGCCGGGAACAAGTTACTTCCCTCCCACGCCCGAGTGGGACCATGAAAGTTCCGCCGACCGCTTGTGGAGTTAGGCTCATTCCGATGCCTGCCAAGCTGAAATACATCGCCGGACTGGTGCAGATGTCGTGCTCACCGAACCCCGGCGAGAACCTGCAAAAAGCCGCGGCTTCGGTCGAAGACGCGGCCCGGCAGGGCGCGGAGGTCGTCTGTCTTCCGGAACTATTCCGTTCTCAGTACTTCTGCCAGCGCGAAGATGTGGCATTGTTTGACCTGGCGGAGACCGTCCCCGGCCCCACCACCGAAATCCTGGGGAAAGTCGCCCAGGCACGGGGCGTCGTCATTGTTGCCCCCCTGTTCGAGCGCCGCGCCCCCGGCATTTATCACAACAGCGCGGCGGTGATTGATGCGAGCGGCGAAGTGGTGGGACTCTACCGCAAGATGCACATCCCCGACGACCCCGCTTATTACGAGAAATTTTACTTCACCCCCGGCGACCTGGGATTTCGCGCCTTCAACACCCGGGTGGGCCGCATCTCGACGCTGATCTGCTGGGACCAGTGGTATCCGGAGGGAGCGCGCCTAGCGGCCCTGCAAGGACCCAGCATTCTCTTTTACCCCACCGCCATCGGCTGGCATCCGGCGGAGAAGGAGCGATTCGGCGCCGCTCAGCGTGACGCTTGGCGAACCATTCAGCGCGGCCACGCCATCGCCAATGGGGTCTACGTCGCCGCGGTCAATCGCGTGGGGCTGGAGAAGACCTCCGCGGCGAGCCCCGGCCTGGAATTCTGGGGCACGTCGTTTATCTGCGATCCCTTTGGCGTGGTGTTGGCGGAAGCCTCGACGGAGCGGGAGGAAACCCTGCTCGCCGAAATCGATCTCGCCCGCATTGAAGACGTGCGCCGCAATTGGCCCTTTCTCCGCGACCGGCGAATTGACGCCTACGCCGGAATTTCCAACCGCTTTCTGGACGAGGATCCGTGGCAAAAAAAAGATTAGGTCTCAGGAACTCGGCATTGGGTGCGGATAGGCCAGGGACTTTGTCTCCCGAGTCCCGAATCCCGAGTCCCGAGCCCCGAAGCCGCTACCGCATGCCCGCCGAGTGGGAGCCGCACGACGCCACCTGGATCGGCTGGCCGCACAACCTCACGGACTGGCCGGGGAAGTTCGCACCCATCCCTTGGGCATCCGGCGAGATCGTCCGCCAGATCGCTCCTGGCGAAGTCGTACGGATTCTCGTCAACTCGAAATCCCATGAGGAGAAAGCCCGCCACATTCTAAAAAGAATCGGCGTAAATCTGGCGCGCGTAAAGTTCTTCCGCATTCCCACCGATCGAGGATGGACGCGCGACTTTGGGCCGATGTTCGTGAAGCGTGATCCCCCGGGCGCCGAGGTGGCGATCACGCGCTTCGGATTTACGGGTTGGGCGAAATACCCGGACTGGCAAAAAGATTGCCAGGTGCCGGAGCGCGCCGCGCGGGCGTTGCGCTGCCAAATGTTCGACCCCGTAGTCAAGGGCCGCCGATTTGTTTTGGAAGGCGGCAGCATCGACGTGAATGGACGCGGCGCGCTGCTGACCACGGAGGAATGCCTGCTCGACCCAGTCACCCAAGTCCGCAACCCGGGCTTTAGCCGCGAGGAGATTGCCGCGGTTTTCCGGCAATTCCTCGGAATAACCAATGTTCTCTGGCTGGGTAAGGGAATTACCGGTGACGATACGCACGGTCACGTAGACGACTTGTGCCGGTTTGTGAACCCGCGGACGGTCGTTCTCTGCTGGGAAAAGGATTCCCACGACGCCAATTATTCTTCCCTTCAGGAAAACTGGGAGCGCATCAAAGACCTGCGGCTGGAAGACGGGTCAAAGCTTGAGGTTGTACCGCTGCCCATGCCCTCGCCCGTCTACTTCGACGGCCGGCGCCTTCCCGCGAGCTATGCGAATTTCTATATCTCCAATGCCGCGGTTCTGGTCCCGACTTTCAATGACCCCAACGACTTCATCGCTTTGGGGGTTCTCAGGGACCTGTTTCCTGATCGCCCGGTGGTGGGCATTCACGCCGTCGATCTGGTGTGGGGACGGGGGACTCTGCACTGCCTCACGCAACAGCAGCCGGCGCCTTATCGTTAGCCCTCATCCAATTTCCAAATCCTCTTCCAACCGCTGCTTGATCTGATCCACCAATTCACCCACATCCACCGGGCGCAGCATGATCATTTCAAATCCATGGCCGCGCAAACCTTTCTCGACGATGTAAGCCCGGCTGGCGATAATCCAGATGGGAATCTTGCGGGACCAGGTGGAGAGCGCATCCACGTCGGCGGAGGGAATGTCGCTGGCGGAAATATCAGCGATAAACAATTCCGGAAGGTGGGTTCCAAGCTCGATCGTCGCCAAAGCATCGGGAATGGTTTCGTGGGCTCCTACTTCAAATCCCTCCTCCAGCAGTTGGGCACGCAACAATGCGCGTGCTTGCCAATCTTTTCCGGCAATGAGTATGTAACTCACAGCAAGCCTCCGGGGCAAGTCAGCGCCCGCGGACGGCTCGATTATCCCACAGGCAAGAGAAATAGTGATGCCGGGCGACCGTACTGACTCGTTTGATTCCTGCTGTGGGCGCCCATGCCACCGGTTGCCCGCCGGGCGAATGTGGCGGCCGCAGACGACATACTTGTGGACATTGGTTGGCCGGGTGATCCGGTTGTTTTACTCTTTGGTCAAGTGTCCCTGCGAATAACGGAACGCAAATTGCGGCATTTTCAGGTGAAGGAGAGTTTCTGGGTGAAATGGCACTACAATCCTTCCGTTCGAGCATCGCGTCCCTGGAGCGAAACCCGTCCGCAGGTGAGCATAACAAAAAAAGATGTTAAAAATAGTCGAACGAACCGGGAATGTGGATGAAAACAAAGAAAATGGGTGGCAAAATGTCTGATTTTCTTGCACAATTATTGGGCAAATTGCAGGTTTTTCGCGTTATTTTGGCGAAATTGGGGCGAAACGGTGACGATCTGGAATTGAATTGGCTCACATTCACTCCGAATTGGAACCGTGTAAAGTATTATGCCCTCATTCGTAATCCTCCGTGCCTCTCGCCACCCGCTTGGAGGTCACTGCGATGCGCATTCTGCTGACCGGCGCCCACGGATTGATTGGCCATTCCCTGCTGACCTACCTCGCCTCCGACGGCCATCATGTGGTCGGCCTTACCCGGTCGAAGAACCCTGCCCGGGGCCGGCAAATCACCTGGGATCCGGGCGCGGGCATCATCGATGAGGAAGACCTTGAGCACTTCGACGCCGTCGTGCACCTGGCTGGGGAGAGCATCGTCGGCCGGTGGACACCCGAGAAGAAGGCGCGCATTCTGGAGAGCCGCGTCAAAGGGACGCGATTGCTCTGCGAAGCCCTGGCGCATTTGCGCAGCCGCCCCATGGTGCTCATATCCGCTTCCGCGATCGGTTTCTACGGGGACCGTGGCGACCGGGTGACCGACGAGGACAGCCCCGCCGGCACGATGTTCCTTTCGGAGGTCGCCAAAGCCTGGGAAGCCGCCACTGAACCCGCGAGGCGCCACGGTATTCGAGTGGTGAATCTGCGCATGGGGTTCGTCCTCAGTAAGACTGGGGGCGGCCTGGCTGCTATGCTTCGGCCTTTCAAATTGGGCATCGCGGGGCGTGTGGGGAGTGGACGGCAATACCTGAGTTGGATCGCCATCGATGATGTGGTGGGAGCCATCTCCCACGCCATCCTGGCCGATTCCCTGCGCGGGCCGGTGAACGCCGTGGCGCCGCAGCCTGTCACCAATCGGGAATTCACCAAGGCCCTGGGCAGCGTCTTATGGCGTCCCACGATCCTTCCCCTGCCGGCATTTGCCGCCCGTATGGTCATGGGAGAAATGGCGGACGAACTCCTTCTGGCCAGCGCCCGCGTCAATCCTTCGCGACTCCTCGCCAGCGGCTACGAGTTCCGCTTTCCTGAACTCCGCGGCGCCCTTCGCCATGTGCTGGGGAAATAGGCGAGGGGAGGGTGCCCGCGTCTCAGGCGGGCGAGGCAAGCACGCCGCGACGCCGTGCAACTGACCCCGCGCGATGGGGTTTCGCCATGTCATCGCGGCATCCCGCGTGTATACTTAAAGGTTCCGAGAATTGCGGATGGGGAGCGGAGAATCAGGCTCAGCATGAAAGTCCAGGTGCTCTTTTTCGGCATTACTCACGACCTGACAGGTTGCGCTCAGGAACAGGTGGACGTCCCCGAGGGCGAAACGCTGGAGGGATTGCGGCGCCGTTTTGAGAGCCGCTTCCCGCCTCTCCGAGCAGTGGGGGGGGCGCTTCTCCTTGCGGTCAATCAGGAAATCGCCGGTGGGGCCACCCTCTTGCGCGACGGTGATGAGGTGGCGTTCATGCCGCCCGTCAGTGGCGGAGCAGACGGCGATTTCTTTCGCATCACTCGCGAGCCGATTCTGGCCGCCGAACTCTCCAAGCTGCTTCGCGCCCCGGAAGACGGAGCGGTGGTGGTTTTTGAGGGCATCGTTCGCAACCATTCGCGCGGCGGCGCCACGCTCCACCTGGAATATGAGGCGTACGAGCCCATGGCAATTCGCAAGATGGAAGAACTGGGGGAGGAAGCGAAGCGGAAGTTCGCGATTGATGGAATAGGAATGATTCATCGATTGGGCCGGCTGGAAATTGGGGAGACCAGCGTGGCCATCATCGTTACCGCCGAGCATCGCCGCGCCGCCTTTGAGGCCTGTCAGTTCGCCATCGACCGGCTCAAACAAACCGTGCCCATTTGGAAGAAGGAGTTCTTTGCCGATGGCGCCGTCTGGGCGGAAGGGGAAGGCCAGACGCACGTTTTGATTGAGCCCGGCCGCTGAACAGCTTTTAAATTGGGAAGAGCAAGTCAAAATGCAAAAGTCAAAACGCAAAAGGCAAAAGTGGGAAAGCGCAGACAAACTCGGGTCTGTGCTTAGGCTTTGCCTTTTGACTTTTGCGTTTTGACTTTTGACTTGCTCTTAATAAAAGGTGGTTGCAATTCATGCCGGATTACCTCATTACCGCAGTCGAGATTGCAAAGGAAGCAGGAGCGCTTCTCGCCGAACTATCGACGAAGCCCCTGGATATTGGTTATAAGCGCCGGGCGGACCTGGTGACCGTGGCGGACCGCCGCTCCGAAGCGCTGATTGTCGGCCATTTGCGCGAGCGCTTTCCCGACCACGCCATTGTGGCGGAGGAAGGTGGCAACCACCAGTCTTCCTCCGACTACTGCTGGTACGTCGATCCCCTCGATGGGACCACGAATTACGCCCACGGCTTCCCCGTGTATTGTGTCACCCTGGGCCTCGCCTATCGCGGCGAGGTGGTTGTGGGCGTGGTTTACGATCCCACCCGCCATGATCTGTACACGGCCGAACGCGGCGCGGGCGCCTATCTCAACGCCCAGCGCTTGCATGTTTCCCCCACGGAAAGCCTGGGCGAAAGCCTGGTGGCCACGGGCTTTCCCCCTTTCGCGACCAATCACGATTTAAATGTACAGTTCTATTTCCGCTTCACCGAACTCACCCACGGAATTCGCCGGGCCGGCTCGGCGGCGCTTGACCTTTGCTGGGTGGCGGCCGGCCGCTTTGAGGGCTTCTGGGAACTCAAACTCAATCCCTGGGACAAAGCCGCCGGCACGCTCATGGTCACCGAGGCCGGCGGACGGGTAAGCGATGTACGGGGAGCGACTTTCAATCTCCTGGGCGACGATGTGTTTGCTTCCAATGGCCTGGTGCACGACGAGATGTTGCAAGCCTTCGCCCAGGTCCTGGCACAGCACACCCGCTAGCCGGCGCGGGTTAAAGCGAGCAGCAATAGTGAACGCTTCCGGCTGAGGGCTGAACCTATGGCCGCAATTCGACTCATGACAGGATGTAGCAAGCTTGAAGCGCATCACCGAAGCATGCATCCGGCAAGGGCCGCCCGAATTGCCATATGGGCGTTCCTCCTCATAGTCGCATCTGCTGTGCCGGCCCCCGCCAAGCCGATCCCCCCAGGGTTGGGCCACCAGACTGTGGATTTAGGGGGCGTCCGGCAAGAGATATTCACCTACCGGCCCAAAGGCTGCACGCCGTCATCTCTCCTTCTGGTCCTACATGGAATTCGCCGCAACGCCGACTCCTACCGTGATGATGCGCGCCCGCTGGCCGACGCGTTATGCGCGATCGAAGTCGCCCCGTTGTTTGACGAGCAAAGATTCCCCTCCTGGCGCTACCAAAAGGGTGGAATTGTTCACAAAGGATCGTTGCTGCCACCCGCCGAGTGGACCGGAAATCTCATTTTGCTCCTCATCGATTGGGTGCGGAATTCCGAAGGCCAACCGCAGCTTCCTTACTCTCTGATTGGCCATTCCGCCGGCGCGCAATTCCTGAGCCGGTTTGCAGCCTTCATTCCCAACTCAGCACGGAGGATTGTCATTGCCAACCCCTCGACCTACGTGCTTCCCGATCTGGAGGTCGAGGCGCCCTTTGGACTAAAAGGTGTTTACGCCCCCGAAGAGCGCGAGGCCGCCCTTCGCAGCTATCTTGCCATGCCGGTGACCATTTTGTTGGGGCAGGAAGACGTGGGTGACACCAACCGCGACGACAGTGCTGCGGCGCAGGCGCAAGGCGGCACGCGGTACGAGCGTGGCCAAAACACCTTTCGCGCCGCCCGGGCCATCGCCCAAGCGCACGCGTGGCCCTGCAACTGGCGCCTGGTCGAGGTGCCGGGCGTGGGGCACAACGACCACACGATCTTCGCGTCCCCTCATACAAAGTTGCATTCATAAAGATACTAATATAAACTCCTTCCGATTATTTTTACGCGGAGGGAGAAATGCGACCACCTCGACCTTTTCCAGAAGGAACGCTCGAGCGGTTACAACAGGGGTTGAAGGAAGCGCGCAACAAGGCCGAATTTCAGCGGGTGCAGTGTTTGTGGCTGCGAGCGGCGTTGGGGTTAAACGCCAATCAAGTTGCCCAAGCCCTGGGATGGCGACCGACCTCGGTGCGGCGTCTGCAGGCCCAATACTGGCGGCAAGGCGAAGCGCTCTGGCAGCGCCGGGGGCGCGGAGGGCGACGCCACCAGAACCTGCCTGTGGCGGAAGAGGCCCAACTGTTGGCAGGATTTCTGCAGCGCGCCGAACGCGGTGGGTTGTTGGAGGTGAGCCGGGTGCAACAGGCCTATGAACAGGCGGTGGGCCATGCCGTGCCGAAATCGACGGTTTACCGCATGCTGGCCCGGCACGGCTGGCGCAAGTTAGCTCCGCGGCCTCGCCATCCCCAGGCCGACCTCGCCCGCCAACAGACTTTTAAAAAAACTCCCCGCGACCGTTGAGGAGCATCGCCTCGCCGGGCGATCCCTGCGCTTGATGTTCCAGGATGAGGCGCGGTTTGGACGCATCAATGATCCCCGGCGCTGCTGGGCGCCGCGCGGCGTGCGTCCCCAGGTCTGCGCCCGCATCGTGCGCGAGTACACCTATGTTTTCGCCGCCGTCAGCCCGCATGACGGTACGCTCGATACCTTGGTCCTACCCGAGGTGAATGCCCTGACGATGTCCTTGTTCCTGGCCGAAGTCGCCCGGCGTCACCCCCAGGAATTCATCCTGATGGTGCTGGACGGTGCGGGGTGGCACCGCGCCAAGGATTTGCAGATCCCGGAGAATATGCGGTTGCTCCCCTTGCCGCCCTACAGTCCGCAGCTCAACCCGGTGGAGCATGTCTGGGAGGATATCCGGGAAAAGTGGTTCCCCAACCTTGTCTTCGACAGCCTGCGGGCGGTGGAGGATCGTTTGGTTGAAGCGCTGGCGAGTCTTGAAAATGACCCGCAACGAGTGGCCCGAGTCGCCGGATTCGATTGGATCATTAGTATTCCGATGAAGGCTAATTAGTATCAGGCCCTCGAAGCCTTAAGAGGGGATGCTCCTGCCCAGTGACTCTCGCCTCAGATTTACGGTTCACGCCGGAGCGCCGCGAGCGTCAGTGCCTGCCCGGAAGTTTCGACTTGCCGGCCTCTTCCTTCTGCTTGATTGCCTTGGTCGCCAGGCTGCGGATGACATCGGGAATATTGCGGTTCAGGGAAAGGCCCTTCAGGTCGCGCTCGTTGATGCGGCCGATCAGGGGCATGGTGACGTCGATGGGGGCGCGGGGATTATTGACGAGGGCACGCATCACCGGATAGGATTTCATGAACTTCCGGTTCACGGCAATCAAACGCAGCACTTCCTCAGAGACATTCTTCGCGGATGCATAACTCTCCGCCTCCGTGTCGGAAATCTTGGGCGATTGCAACACGGCGCGCGATACGATTTTGTTGGCGTCGCGGACCAGGAGCGACCGGGTTTCCATGTTGCCGGTCAGCGCCGCCTTGATCTTTTCCACCACGGACATGCGGCTGACCTTCTGGATCAGGGTTTCACGGTCCTGCTGGGTAAGTTCATCGTCGCGCTTGGTGGCTTCATCGGGGACCTCCACGTCCGCAGACCGCACGCCCGCGGCCAGCCGGGCCATAATCTCCACGGCCGCCTTTTCTCCGGCGAGCTCATCAGCAGGCTCTTTATCTTGCTTATCGGAAGCCTCTTTCGCGGTCTGCCCGGCCCCCGGCGGCGGGGCAGGCGGAGGAGCAGGCTCCGGCGTGAACGGGATTGAGGGTAGCTCGGCGGCCTGCGTCACCACCGGTTGGGCAGGCCGGGGTTGCAAAAGCGCGCGGCATTCGCCCGGCAGGCTGGGGTTCCAAAGCAGTATTTCCCGCAGTTCCTCGCGCGCCGGCACCAAGTCTTGCGCCGCCAGTCGCAGCACCTCAGGCGCCGTTTGGGGGCTGGCCAGTACCCTGCGGATTTCCGCTCTGTCCCATCCCTTCAGCGTGGCGAGCGCCCGGGCGCGCCACTCCCCTGCCGGGTCGGACGCCAGCACCGACAGAATCTCGATTCGGTCCTCCGCCGGCAGGGGCAGATTTCCTTCCGCACCTTTGCGAAAAATCACCTTGGGTGCCTTGCCGGAACGGATTAAATCCACCAGGCTTGGGGAAATATTCGGACCTCAGGGGGTGGCGCTCTTCAGATCGTCGCGCGTCAACTGGACATGCTTCACCATACCCCGGCCACCCAGAGGCTTCAGGGTCTGGCCATTCAAGGTGAGAATTACCGCCTGGGCATTCCCCGCCGTCACGTCGAAAGACGTGTGCGCCTTCAGGGTTTGCACTTCACCGGGATTCAGCGAGCGCTGGATCATCATCTTCCCATCCGCTTCGACAGACACCCAGACGGGTTCTGTAACCGCCACTTGCAGCACCAGGTCCGTGGCCCCGAGGGGATTGGTTCCTGGCGGATTTCCCGTTGGCGAACCGGTGGGAGGGTTGGAGGGACCTGCGGTGCTCACCCCTGCTCCCGGTCCTGCCGGGGGATTGGAGGCGGCACCCGGCGGCACCTGTCCCGCCGAAGGAGGAGAGGCCGGCTGGGCAGGCACGCAATTGGGCTTGGGGGGAGGGGCCGCGCCCGGCGGCGGCGCCTCGCCCACAACCGGCGCGGGGACGGGGACAGCCGTGGCATCAACGCAATTTGCAGGAGGAGATGGAGGGGTAACCACTCGGGGCGTCGCCACCGGAGCCGGGGGCGGGGGCACAGGTGCTTCCGAGGCGCGTTGCGAATAACGGAAAAGCCAATAGCCTCCCACCAGGAGCACCGCCACTACTACCGTGGATATCAGCGGCGTGCGCGTTGACGGCCGGCTGAAAGTGGTGTTGCCCGCCGCCATGCGGTGCAGGTCATAATCCTCCTGGGGATGAGCGGCAAGCTGGTATTCGGCCACCACGCGGTCCTCGTCGAGCCCCAGGTAGCGCGCGTAGGTGCGGATGAAACTGCGCGAGAAAATCCCTCCGGGAAGCTTGGAGAATTCCTCGCGTTCAATGGCCTCGAGAAAACGCAGGCTGATCTTCGTGGCGGAGGAAATTTCCTCCAGGCTCACGCCGCGCATTTCCCGTTCACGCCGAAGATTATCACCGAATGCGGACATAGCGGGGACCTTGTGGGCTCCTGATCAATCAAGCCTCTTGCATCATATTTTCCAATGCATAACAGTGTCAATTGCTTTAACGACACGCCCCCCCGGGCCGCCCCCGGGAGCCCCCCGGCCCCCCGCCCCAGACAAAAGGGTTGAAAAGCCGGGCTCAATGGTTTAAAAGGTCTAGATACGTTTTTATTACGAGTTAGCATGGAAGTGAAATGGGTCCGGAAGACGAAATCATCGAACTGCGGCGCCAGGTTGAACGCCTCTCCCTCTTTCACGAGGTGGGGAAGGCGCTTTTCTCCACCCTCGACTTGCAGAAGATTCTTCAGACCATCATGGAGAAGATCAGCGACCTCCTCCAGCCTGACACCTGGTCGCTCCTGATGCTGGATGAAGACACGCAGGAACTGTACTTCGAGATCGCCATCGGCAGCGGCGCGGACAAGCTCCGCGACGTACGCTTGAAGCTCGGCGAGGGCGTGGCGGGTTGGGTGGCTCAGCACGGCGAACCCCTCCTGGTGCAGGACACGCGCAAGGATTCGCGCTTCACTGCCAAAGTGGATGAACTGACGCACACCGAGACGCGCTCCATCGTCTGCGTCCCCATCAAGGCACACGATCACGTGCTGGGGGTCATTGAACTCGTCAACACCCTCGGCAAACCCAGTTTCGGCAACGAGGATATTCCCATCCTCAAGAGCCTGGCGGACTACGCCGCCATCGCCCTCGAAAACGCCCGTTACGTGCAGCGCATCCACGAGCTCACCATCACCGATGACTGCACCGCCCTTTACAACGCCCGCCATCTTAACTTCGTCCTCGACACGGAAATCTACCGCTCCAACCGCTACGGCTACGAATTCTCCGTCATCTTTATCGACCTTGACCATTTCAAACAGGTCAACGACCTGCACGGACACCTGGTGGGGTCCAAACTTCTCTGGATGATCGGCGACAGCATCAAAGGCCACCTGCGCATGATCGACTACGCTTTCCGCTACGGCGGCGACGAGTTCGTCGTGCTCCTTCCCCAAACCTCCAAGGAAAACGCCCTGATGGTGGTGCGCCGCATCCGCGACCTGCTGGTCAACCGCGTCTTCTTCGCCGAAGAGAAAATGAATGTGCAGGTCACCGCCAGCTTCGGAGTGGCCGCCTTCCCTGTCGATGGCCGCACCCGCAAGGAATTGCTGCGTAAAGCCGACGAAGCCATGTATATCGTCAAGAACTCCACCCGCAATAACATCGCGCTCTCCGGACAAGGAATCATCGGCTGAGATCATCGGAGCATCTTCTCATCGGTTCATCCGGCCATCGGGTCATTTTCGATTTGCGATTTGTGATGGGTGATTGGCGATTGACCCATAAATTTTCTTACACATAATGGAGACCGTGGGCCTTTGTGGCGCCAACCTTGTCGTCCGCCTCTGATTTGTGTAGCGCCGCCTTCAAGATCAACGCTAAATCGACATGCCATGGCCATCCTGGCCATGCCCCTTCACGGGCGGGACGCCCGTGCCACGTTTCCGTGCCGGCATCAAGGCCGGCGACCGCCACCCCCACCCAGCCCTGTCCCGCCGTGGTAGCCTATCAATATAGCTTATATTATGTCAAGAGCATTAGTGTCTAATATCGGAACCATGACAGAAACCTTCCCCCAACATCGCCGGAGGGTCGGGCCATTTCCTGCCCGCAGGATACCGCTTTGTGGAGTTCCGGCATCTGCCAATTCCCCGCCGGATTCAGGAGTAGGGACAGGCATTGATAGCGGCTACTATCTATCCATTACAGGGAATGGCGCGAAATGCCTTCACGGCCATTCTCTCCACGGCCCACCCGGCGTTACGTTCGCGCATGAATCTTCTTCCTGCTACAATTCGCAAAGTCAGAGTTCAAGGAAGGTGGCTTTCCTCCATGCGACCACTGACATCCTCTGTAATCCTTCTCATTTTGGTAATGAGCCAAAGTTCGGTGGCGCAGGACACCGCTCCTCCGAAAAGCATAGAGGAGGCTGAATCCGCCAAGTTCATATGTCCCGCTGGAGCTCGCGATTCAGGGAAGGGTCCGAGTCCGGGCATCATCGTGCGGTGGTGCGAGGTCCAGGGTGAAGGGCGTCCCTTGTACCATGGTCCCGTCTGGCGGTGGTATCCGAGCGGCAAATTGGAAGGCAAGGAATATTATGTGCATGGTTCCGCGGTGGGCGTGTGGCCCTCCTACTTCGAGAACGGTAAACGGTCGTCGGTCGGGGCATTTGAAGGAGGGCTGAAGCGTGGCTTGTGGAGGTACTGGGATGAAAGTGGCTGGTTGAAGGAAGAAGTCGATTACTCGGATCAAGGAAACACTTGCACGTTCTATTACCCATCCGGCCGAAAGAGGGCATCGGGGACCTTCACGCGAAGCGGTAAGATCGGGGAGTGGATTTCCTGGGCCGAGAACGGAACCGAAATCACACGATGCAATTTCGGCCAGGGTTTGTTCGCCCTGCCCGATAAGTCATGCCAGGCTATTGCAGATGAATTTAGCCCCAAGGGCTTTAGCCCTCCAATTCCCAAAGGGAGGAAAGAGAACGATGGGAGCCTCTCCGTCACGATCGGCCCCGAGGTGATCACGCTCGCTGCTCCCCCGAGATGGATTCCTGACGTGGATGCAGGCCAGGAAGAACAGTCACCTTTGGTGTTTTATCCTACCGGCAAGGCGTGGCGAGCTGCCGGGGCAAACATGTACATCAGCATAATGTTCAGGAAGGGCAGGTCTTTCAATCAAGTCGTTGAAGATGATAAGGAAGAAGTTCAGGAGGGTGTCGCGGATTATAAGGAATCGTTGAACAAGAGTTCTCGTCTTGAGAACGGCCGTTCCTACATCCTGAAGTCGATCAGTTACAAACCCCTCATTCAGACGGACTCGCCCTTTTCAATTGTCGCGTCGAATCAATTCCAGGAACGAGTCGCCTATGTGGATGCTTCTGACCATTTTGTCCTCGCGTTGATTCTCACGGCCGACACCACATTGCAATTTCAAAAATCCATCCCCGCATTTGATGCGGTCCTGCAATCACTCAAATGGCCTTACTAAACAAGTGTTGGGCGGACCTTTATTGCAGGCCCGAGTTTGCTTTCCCCCGCAATCATTTGACAATCCCGGGAACTGGCATTATCAATAAATGACGCTGGAACCTCAGGGAAAATCTTCCGGAAAAAACCATCCAGCTTGGCGAGCGGGGGAGGGCTTTGTGCGAAACGCAGAAAAGGCGACGGTGGGAGTGTTTGGGATTGGACTCGCGGCGTACTGGCCGCAGTTCCAGGGGCTCAAAGAGCGGCTGGAGGGCTACCAGCGCAAGGTGGAGGAGCGCATTGGCGAGTGGGCCACGGTGGTCTCCGCGGGCCTCGTGGACGATGCGCCCAAAGCCATCCAGGCCGGCGAAACATTTCGCAGCCAATGCGTGGACCTGGTTTTCTGCTACGTTGGCACCTATGCGACTTCCTCGACGGTCCTGCCGGTTATCCAGCACGCCAAGGCTCCCGTGGTGGTTCTGAACCTGCAACCGCGCGCGGCGCTCGATTATGCCCACACCGACACGGCCGAATGGCTGGCCAACTGCTCCGCCTGCTGCGTTCCGGAGATTTCCGGGGCGTTTGCCCGCGCCGCGATTCCCTTCCGGCAGGTCACGGGCATGCTCGATTCCGAACCGGATGTGAGTGAACCGAGCGCATCCGCGTGGACGGAAATCGAAGAATGGTGCGAGGCCGCCAAGGTGGTCCACCATCAGCGGCGGGCGCGCATCGGATACCTCGGGCATCCTTTCCACGGCATGCTCGACATGTACAGCGACTTCACCCAGCACCAGGCGCAACTGGGAACGCACATCGAGGTGCTGGAGATGTGCGACCTGGAGGCGCGCGTCACCGCCGCCACCGATGACGAGATCCTGCGCAAGGGGGAGGAAACCCGGGACATCTTTGACATCAGCGAGGACAGCCCGTCGGACCCGCTGGCAAAAAAACCGGCCCCTGAACAGTTGGATTGGGCCTACCGGGTGGCCGTGGGGCTTGATCACCTGGTGGAGGATTTCGACCTCGACGGCCTCGCCTACTACTACCGCGGCGTGGGCGGCAACCTGTACGAGTGGCTGGGGGCGGGCGTGATCCTGGGATGTTCGCTGCTCACCGCGCGGGGAATTCCCTGCTCCGGGGAAGCCGACCTGAAGAACTGCCAGGCCATGAAGATCATGGACCTGCTGGGCGCAGGCGGCAGTTACACGGAACTTTATGCCATGGACTTCCGCGAGCGCTTCATTCTGATGGGGCACGACGGCCCCTTCCACCTTGGCATCGCCGATGGCCGGCCCATCCTGCGCGGGCTGGGGCTCTACCACGGCAAAGCCGGATACGGCGTGAGCGTGGAAGCCAGCGTCCGCAAAGGCCCCATCACCATCCTCGCCCTCACCCAAACGTGCGACGGCAAGCTGAAACTTCTCGCCGCGGAGGGGGAATGCATCCCCGGCGAGCGGCTTAAGATCGGCAACACCAACAGCCGCCTGCGCTTCGCGCTGGAACCCGCGCCGTTCATTAATGCCTATTGCAGCGAGGGGCCCACGCACCACTGCGCGCTGGGCGTCGGCCACGTCCTCGGCAAGCTCTGGAAGGTTTCATGGCTCGCCGGCCTGGAGTTGAAAGTCATCGGGCAATAGGAAGTTTTCTGTTTTCAGTTCTCAGTAGGGGCGGTTCGCGAACCGCCCTCCCTCTTCCCTGTTCCCATTCAATCGAAGGAAAGCTAAGATACCCGCGCATGGTCTCTGCACGCGGCCGGTAAGAATGCCGCGTCGCTGTGGATGGAATCTACGCCGTGCTGAAATTGGGGGAACTGCATTGTGCGCAAAATTCATCTGCTTTATTTGATTGCCATCATTGCGGCGGGGTTAACATCCGCGCGGCTCGTCTCCACCGGAGGAGCGCAACCGCCCCTGGGGCGTGCCGCCGTCGATGAAACCCGCAAATCCCAGACGTCGGGGACAGGGCAGGCGGATTTCGCCCTGCGAGGGACAGCGCTGCTAACCCGGCCGATCACGGAAGATATTCGCGAGGAGCAGCGCCAGCAGATCATCCGCTACTTCACCGCGCAAATTGCCGCCACGCCGGCGAAGCGCGACGCCCTCTGGCATCCCGATTTCTCTTCCCCGGGCGCGTACCAGGCCTCCGTCGAGGTGCATCGCGCGCATCTCCGCGAAATGCTGGGCCTTGTCGATATTCAACTGGGAACTGCGCAAACCAAAATTCTGTACGAAACCGCCAGTCTGCGAGTTGAGGACTTGACCCTGCCCACGGACGCGGGATTCATTGCGCGCGCTTTGCTCTTTTTCCCGAAGTCCGCGATGCCGGCGGGTGCCCTCATCGCCATCCCTCCCGCGAGCGAAAGCCGCGAGGAGTTTGCCGGGATCATGCAGGGGACCGCGCCTGCCCCGTGGCTCACAGCGCTCCTTGCGCGAAACGTCGCGGTGGCCATCCCTATCACCGTGGAGCGCCGCGATGATCATGCGATTTGCCGGCTGGCGGGTGGACACGACCGCCGCCGGGTTCTGTGGCGCGCGGGGTTCATCGTCGGCCGCACCCTGGTAGGGTTGGAAGTGCAGCAAGCGATGGCCTTGCGCCAGTATCTCGCCGCGCGCCGTGAACTCGCCGCAAAGCCCATTGCCATCGCCGGCAAGGGCCAGGGAGGGATGACCGCCCTTTATGCGGGGGCGATGGATAAGCATTTCTCGGGCGCCGCCAGCCTCGACTACTTCGAGCAAAGGGAGAATTGCTGGCAGGAACCCGTTGACCGCGTGCTGTATGGACAGCTCAATGAATTTGGAGATGCGGAAGTGACAGCCCTGATTGCTCCCCGCCCTTTATGGGTTGGTGCCTCGCCGGAAAGCATGATCCCGGCGGCCAGCGTCCATGCGGAATTCGCGCGCGCCCAGCGATTCTACAGAGGGCTGAAAGCCGGGGAAAACTTAACCCTGCTGGAGGCGCAGTCCGCCACGCTGGAGGCCGCGGCGCTGAAAATGACGGCACTGCTCGGCGGCGCGGATGAATCCAATCCCCCTGCACTCGCGCTGCAAATTCCCTTTGCACAGGTTGAGGAGGCACGCGACCGGCATTTTGAATCCTGGTTTCAATACTTGCAGAGACTCATTGCCGCCAGCAGCCAGGTTCGCAAGCAACACTGGCAACTCGCCTCCACGCCCGCCGCGAATCGCACGCAGAAAGTCCAAAGCTTGCGCACGGAATTGGCGCATCTGGAGGGCGTGATTCCGGTCGGCAAAAGTCCCGGCCATGCCCGTACGCGCTTGGCGGGGGAAACTGACAAGCTCCTAGCTTACGACGTGCTTCTGGATGTGGTTCCAGGAGTGGAAGTTTACGGACAGCTTCTGGTTCCGCGTGCTGTGGGTGGCGCCATGAATGAGCGCCTGCCCGCCGTCGTCTGCCAGCACGGCTTTGACGGGGCGCCCAAATACGTCAGCGGAGTCGGGCACGACCTTGAATCCAACGACCATTTTTATCACCGCTTCGGCCAGCGCCTGGCAGAACGCGGTTATGTGGTGTTCGCCCCCTACCTGACCGTGCCGGAGGTGAAACATACCGACTTCATGGTCCATCGGGCGGATCTGGTCAACCCGCTGGTGCGCATGGCGGCCACCCTGGGGATGATGCGCACGAGCATTGAACTCGCCAAACTCCACCGGGTGGTCGATTTCTTGCAGTCATTGTCGTTCGTGGATCCTGACCATCTTGGATATTATGGACTTTCGTACGGCGGATATTCGGCGCTCTGGATGCCGCCGCTCGAACCGCGCCTGAAACTTACCGTCATCTCCGCGCAGTTCAATGACTGGCAAACCATGCTCACCGATTCGACCCGACAGGGAGATTCCTATTGGACTCTCCCCGACGAGGACTTTTATAACTGGAACGTTCTCAACCGCTTCGTCCACACCCAGATGATTGCCGCCATGTGGCCGCGCCCGGTGTGCATCGAATACGGATCGGAAGATCAGGTCACCGCACCCGAGTGGCACCAGCGCGCCTGGCAGGAAGTGAACGCCTTCGCGGAGTCGTGGGGAGTGCAGGGCAAGATCGTGGACGAAAAATTTCTGGGGCCCCACACCATTCACGGCATCGGTACTTTCTTTTTCTTGGATCGCTGGCTGCGCCCTGCCCGCCCCGCCGGCCGCGATTATGGCTGTCGGGATGACCATTACTGCTACCAGAATCTGGCTCCGGACTTCCACGGTTACGACCTGAACGCGAATCCCCCCCTCCCCTACATTACGCAGCTTCTGGATTCGAGCCCGGAGGCGGTAATCCGCGGGAAATTCTATGTCTCCACCGAGTCGCCGGTGTTCAGGGGCATGGCTTTCAAACTCGCCCGCATCGGAAATCCGGGGAACCTGGTGGTGCGCTTCGGGTCGCAGGAAGGTGCGGCCGACTTGGGCGAGGCCACGGTGCTTGCCCAGGATGTGTACCCGCAATACGACCTGTGGTACGAGGCTGATCTCAAGAAGCCGGTGCGGCTTGACCCCGGCGGACATTACTATTTTGAACTTTACGCCTCCTCGGGACACGCGCCGGATGATGGCTTCACCGTGTTCGGACCCCAACCCCTGGGCGGTAAGGATTATCCCAACGCATTCGGGCTGTCGTTTCGCACGATCACGCGAAAGTAAGGGGAGCTTTCTTTCGAAGTACATCATGCATTTGTGATCTCGCGATTTTCAAAGCAAAAACATTTCAACACAGAGGCATAGAGGACACAGAGAGATGAAACGGAGAACATTTCTGCAAGGGACGGCAGGCGGGTTCGGGGCGTGGGCAGGGTGGCGCGGAGGTTTGGGGCATGCCCGGTCCGGCGTCGCGTTCACCGCTGCCCCTTTGCCCGCCGACCTGGCGAGTGACGGATTCCACCCCCCGGATTGGCTGCATTACACGCAGGCCGTTTATTTTGACGGCTACTCACCGCCCCTTTACCCCCACATGAAGGCCTTCGACGCCAAGCGATTGGTGGAAGTGGTGACCGAATTGGGAGGAAACCTGCTGCGCTTCCAGCCCATCGGTTATCGCGCCTACTACCCGAGCCAGGCTTTTCCTCTCCACGACGAATTGGGCAGCCGCGATTTGATCGAGGAGGTTTCGCGTGAATGCCGACGCGCCGACGTGCGCTTGTACTGCTATGCCAATTACGGTTTCGCCCTGATGCTGGAGCCCGAATTTCTCCAGGCGCATCCCCGATTCAATGAGTGGTTGCTGCGCGATCCCGATGGAAATCCTTACGGAACCTATTCGCACTATGGTTGGACGCCGCCCCCGCGCATGATTTGCTTCACGGGCGATGTGTACCGCGCGGCAATCCGCCAGGTGGCCCGCGAATATTGCGCCCACGACATCGATGGCATGTATTTTGACAGCCCAAGCGAATTCACCTACACCGGAATCTGTTTTTGTGACAATTGCCGCACAAATTTCAGAAAATTCACCGGCATGGATCTGGACCGCCTGCGGGAATTCGGGAGCCGCCCGGGCCTGAACTCCGACCCCGCATCTTTTCCCCCGGACGCCGATCTGGAGGCGCTCCAGGCCTGGTACGCGTGGGCGGATCATCTGGTGCAGGAGGACCTGCTGGACCTGCGCAGGATTATCCACGCGAGCGGCAAGTTCATGATGTGCCATAACGGCGCGACCTGGCATGGCAATTCCCTGCCCCTGCAATACCGCATCCCGGATGGCTTCATGGTGGAGGCAAGCCGGGAAGTTCACGACCGCCTGATGACCGGAATGAAGGGCGCGTCCATGGCGCGCCCGTATCGAAAAGTGGCGCAGATGTATTTGGGCAGCTACGCCATTTCGTGGTTTGGTGAGCCGCTCCAGGGAAGCCACTGGACGACCCACAACACCAATCTGGAAGACAGCGATGAAATCCTCATGGAGGGATTCGTCAACCTGGCCTGCGGGAACACGCCGATTTACGCCACGGCCAACCGGGTTTACTTCAAAGTCGGCGGAGGCAGCACCCAGCCGGCGAGGGAATTGTTTGATTTCATGCGGCGCGTCGAGACCGTCCATAAGGATAGTGTTCCGGCGCCCTATGTGAGCATCGTGCCCACGTGGGAGGCCTTGCAACTCTGGCGCACCCGCAAGACAAGCTGGAACTGGCCGTCCATGAGCCAGGCCATGGGCCTTGCCATGCTGGATGCGCGCATCAGCGTGGATGTGAACCCCAGCACGGAAATAAGCGAAGCATGGCTGGCCGAGCAAAAGGTCATTGCCTTGTGCGGAGCCTCCGGTGTGTCGGACCGCAATGCGGAACAACTGACCAACTGGGTCGCCGCGGGAGGGGGATTACTGGCCACGTATGACACGGGTCTGTATGACGGCCAGGGTCAATTGCGAAAGGATGGAGGCGCGCTGAAAAGGGTTTTGGGCGTTGACATGCAAGGCGCCCCGCTCGGCAGCCAACCAGAGTGTTATTACCGTGTGAAGGAGACTCATCCCGCGCTGGGGGAGTACGCCGCCGGGGCGATTGTGGAAGGCGATAACCAGATCGTGCCCGTGGCCGCCGTGGGAGATGCCAGGATTCTGGCGGAGTCATGGAGCATGGGATCGGGTGAAGTACGAGGGCCGGCAATCGTCGCGAACAATTTCGGGAAAGGGCGGACGATTTACATCAGCGGCAGCCTGGAAGCAAATTATATCGGCGACCGCGTGAAGTCCACATTACGATTACTGGGTTCGATCGTGGAATTTCTGGGCGCGGGAACTCCACAGCCTTTCCGGCTCAAAGCCCCGAGGGGAGTTTATGGAGTGCTGCGGCGGGCAGTCAGTGGCGAATTGACCCTTTGGGTATTGGCCAATGTGGGGTTCAAGGATGCGGCCTCGGGCCGAATGCGGCAGGAATATATTCCCGTAAATAATGTCGAGGTGGCGATCCGCATCCCGGAAGGACGGCAGGCAAAATCGATGATGCTCCTGCGCGCGGGCGGGGAGGCGCCGTCATTCAGGGTCGAAGATGGATACGCATGGGCGGCGATTCCGCAACTGCACATTGCGGAAGTCGTGCACCTCGTTCTGGCGGGTTGATGGTGAGGTTGTCGCGACGTGCCGTGGTTCCGGCGTGCCATGGCCATCCTGGCCATGCCCCTGCACGGGCAGGATGCCCGTGGCACTCCCCTGTGCCGACCTCAAGGTCGGCGCTACGAGGTGAGTTCCACTACACCTTTCGGGCTCGCAATACGCGCCAGCACGAGTGGTCGTTCACCTGGCTCAACGGCCACTTCCACCCACAACGCACGGCAGGCGCGTGCCAACTCTTGCGCATGGGGCGATTGCAATTGAAGGTGCTCGAGACGGCATCCGGAGGGGGCGTCAGCGGCGGGATGAAGCGAGTCGCGGCCCCACTCGATAAAGAACGGCAGCAGCCCGCCACGGTCGTTTCGCAAACGGAACGATTTCCAGTCCAGCCGTTTACCATCCGGCCGGGTGCGCGCGCCATCATGCGATCCATCGATCGCAAAGCCTGCGGCGAGGGCGCTTTGGGCAAGCAGGGTGATATCCGGGGTGTGCGCCGCCCAGCCCATCAGCCGGGGTTCCGGCAGGGTGAGCACCTGGGTAAACCATGATGGCGCGGACTGCTGGGGATCGGGCGCCATGATTTCCAGGTAGCAATCCGGCCCCAGCGCCAACAGCGCATTGCGAGTGCCGCTACCGGGATGAACGCCCCCGAAGGCGGCGCGCACGCCGGTCCGTTGCTCCACCCAGGCAACGCCGCGGTCGAGGTCATTAATTCCGAGGATGATGTGGTCGAGTCCGGTCAGCATCGCTCTCCTTCTTGTTTAGTTGAAACCCGTGGAGCGCGAACCCGAGAAGGTCCCATGTTCGGAACATTGTTGACCACGGCCACGTGCTACAAGATCACGAGACCACGGAAGGGTCGAAGCGGGTGACGACCCAGCGTATCCCATCCCAAGTCAGGTGGAACGTACCTTCACCGCTGCACAGGCTTCCGCAAAGATAACCTCCATCCACTTCCGCTTCGGTCCGTTTAGGCCAACGAATTTCACCCAAGTCGAAGATCACAGACCTCTTCCTAGTGCGTTTATCCACTACGCGCCTCGCAGAAAATGGCCCCCGCTCTTGGCATCCAGATGCTGATTTCACCGGCAAAGGGTCGAACCGCTTGAGAAAGCTCTTTTCTGCACCTCTACCTCTTATCTGGACACAGTAGGAATCGGCGGCCAGTTCCCACGATTTGATTTGAAAACGGACAACCGCTTCGTAAATGTCGGCTGATACATAATTCGGTTCGTGTTGCGCACTTGTCACGGCAGACGTTGTGGCCTGCCCAACGATACCAGCAGGAAACAAGACCCACAGAAACATCAAGATTATCCCAGTTTTCACGCCAGCACTCTTCCTTGAAGTCGGTTCAAATTTCAGATTCACGTTCCGTTTGTATCTTCACCCCCCCGCACTCACCACTTACCCAAGGTCCGCGCTACGCTTCTGCGCCTTTTTCTTAAAGGAAAGTCTTCAACCTCTCAAAAAAATACCGGTAGTTTTCATACGGGGTGTCGGGAGTGGCGGCGTGGTCAAGCATGGGGATATAGCCGCCCGCGTCGATGAGGGGCTTTACGCGCTCCAACTCCCGGTCGATCGCCGCGCGCCCCACCGTCAGGGTGCGCTTATCGACGCCGCCCCACATGCGCAGGTCGCGCCCGTATTTTTTCCGCAAGGCCAGCACATCCATGTCCGCCTGCACTTCGAAGGGGTAAAGGATATCGATTCCGGATTCCATCCACACGGGGATGAGGGGATCGATGTTCCCGTCGCTATCCAGCCCGAAGAGATGCACGCCGTGGCTGCGGCCGAAATCCACGACCTTCCGGTAGCGGGGCTGCATGAACTCGCGGCCCAGTTTCGGCGAAAGCAACGGCGCGGTGTGGTAGGCCATGTCCTCCCAGAATCCGAAAACGTCGATGTCGGTCACTTCCAGGATTTGGGAGAGCATCTGGATGAGAAAATCCGCGTCGGCGTCCAGCATCTCCTCGATAAAGGCGGGGTCGTCATAGAAGAGCGTGCAAAGGGTCTCCACACCCACCAGGTTGCGCTGGGGGCCGAAGAATCCCCCCCAGCGGTCGGCGATAATCACGAAGGGAAAGTCCCGATGCCGCAAGGCCCCGAGGCGCTGGCGCCAGTCCGGCCCAATGCGCTGGGTGAGGTCCGGCTGCATTCTCTCGCGCCAATACTTGCGGAAGTCCTCGCGTGTTTCAACGGGATAGCGGATGAATTGCGGCATGGAGACTCAAGGGATTGTTCTTGAACTCCCGCATCACAATGCCCTGCGGGTCCACAAAGGTGACGTGCTCGGCATCCTCCTCCAGAATTTCCCGGGCGAAGGGCGGCTGAGGCCAGAACCAGGAATATTCCACCAACCACTTGTCGCAGCCAAAGTCAGTCTGGTGTTCAACGTACCCGCCTTCCCTGGCCCACCTTTCCGCCGTTTCCGGCCAGGTGGGCCACATGAATTCATAGAACGGGGCGCGATCCACCGGTTGGTAATTCATCGTGCCCAGAAAGCGTTCGCGATCGTTCATCGGATTCCCCCAGCATGAGTCAGGATAAATTCGGCGGCGAGATTATGCCACAAGGCGGCGGCGCCGGCATGACGAACTGAGGGCGGGAATGGAAACTCCAGATGATCGGCGGCAAGCGCGGGAGGCCATCAAGCAGCGAACTTGTACCCTTGCCCATGCACCGTGATGATGTACTTGGGCTGCTTGGGATCATTTTCAAGCTTCTGCCGCAGCCACGCAACATGCACATCCACGGTGCGGGTGGAAGGCGCGGAGGAATATCCCCAAACGTCCTTCAAGAGCTCATCGCGGCTCAAGGTTCTGCCCCGATTTTCCACGAGATAACGCAGCAGTTGAAATTCCTTGGTGGAAAGCGCGGCGGGTGCGCCATCGCGGAACACCTCCGAATGCCGCATGTCGATGCGGAGCGGGCCAATTTCGTAAAAGTCCGGCCCCTCACTCACCCCCCGGTTTCCCCGCCGCAGCAAGGCTTCGACGCGCGCCAGGAGTTCGGCCATTTCAAAAGGCTTGGTCAGATAATCGTCAGCTCCGATTTTGAGCCCTTTGATCTTGTCCGCCATCTGGGTGCGCGCCGTCAGCATCAGGATCGGGGTGCTGAGCCCGCGCTGCCGCAGTTCCTGGCACACCTCAAAGCCTCCCTTGCCCGGCAGCATGACGTCCAGAATGATCAGCCCGAAATGGTTGCGCGTGGCTCGCTCCACTGCGCCGGTTCCATCCTGAAGCGCTTCCACCGTGTAACCCTCGCTGCGCAGACGATCGCTCAGCGTGAGCACCAGCCCTGGTTCGTCCTCGACCAACAGAATGTGGGAATTCATTCGATCCTCATTCTCTCCTGAGCGCTTTGACGGCATAAATGGAGCAAAACGTTGCCAGTGGCCTTACTTTTCAACTGGCCGCGGGGAAGTGCAGCGTGAAGGCGCTTCCCTCACCCAGGCGGCTCTCCACGGTAAGCTTGCCGCCCATGGCCTCTGCGGCTTCCTTGGCCAAGCTCAAGCCCAGGCCCGTGCCATGCGCCTGCGAGGCCCGGGCGGCGTTCCCCCGATAGAAAGGTTCGAAGATGTGGGGAAGGTCAGCGGGCTCAATTCCCTGCCCTCGGTCCTGAACGGTAATCAAAACCTCACCCGCCTCCGGTCCCGACCCCGGTTGGGCGCGAATCGCCATCCATCGTCCCGCCGAGCCATATTTCAAGGCGTTGGTCATAAGATTTTGCAGGCAGCGCCCGAGTGCCTTCGGATCCGCCAAAACCGGAGGAAGGTCAGGCGCCACCTCCTTCTCGACGGTGAAACCGTTGGCGGTGGTGAGATGGGCCAAATCCGCCACGGCCGAGTCGATGGTCTCCGCCACGGGAACCGGACACGGCTGATAATGCTGGTTCTCGTTGCGGGTGGCCGCGAACAGCAGCACCTGCCCCACCATGGCGGCCAGCCGCTGGGCCTCATTGCGGATCAGCGCGCCATACTGTTTCACCTGGGCGCTTGATTCCACCACGCCATCGGCGAGATTCTCCGCCGCCGAGGAAATGACGCTCACGGGAGTGCGAAGTTCGTGCGACACACCGGCGACAAAATCCATCTGCATCTTGGCCAGCCGGCGGATTCGCTGCGTCCACACCAGAACCAGCGCCATGCTCGCGGCGAGCACCAGCAACACGCCGAAACCCAGCAGCAAGTCCCGGGTCCAGAACATCGCCGCCGCCTCCGCCAGGGAACCGCCCGGATGCCGGACCACCAGCCGCCATTCCGCCGAGGAGGCATCGGCAAGAATCGGCGTGGCGAAAAATCCCCGGGCGCGCCCAGAGAACTCGCGTCCGGCTCCCGGATAGGGGGGAGGAGGAGAAATCCACTCGCGTCTTTCCGGGTTACCGGGTTCGCGGGAATTTCCCGTGCGGGGCTCAAATCCCCTCCCCCGGCGTGAGCTGAACAGGTGGACCGACTCATCCGGCGAACTCACCAGGTTTGGGGAAGGAGGATTTTGCGACGCGTAAATGAAGCGGGGAGGACTTGCGGCATCCACGATGGCCACGTCAAAGAGAAGCCCGTCCGCTCCCCCGAAGTACCTCTGGGCAAGTTCGGGAAGAAATCGCTTCAGGAAAACTTCGCGGTTCAGTTCGACAATCATGAATCCTGCGGGCGCGCAATCCGGGGGACAGCCTTCGCGCTGGCTTCGCCTGCGCCAGCCCGTTTGGGGAATGGGACGCACCATCGCCAGCGACTCACCGTGCAGCCGCCACCGTGACCCCATCACTCCGAATTCTCCCCCCCGCCCGGACAGCGTGTCGTTGAGATTGGAGGGGTCGCAGAGAACCCCCAGCCGGTCCGGGCAAGCCGTGGCCTGAAAGGAATCATTCTGCTGGGGATTGAACTGGAGGAAGGAATAGGTGTCCCCCTTTCCCTTTTCCCAAAGGAAATAGTTGGCCACCAGTTCCCGGTGATCGGAGGACCGCTCCCAATCTCCACACTCCTGGGCGTAGAGGTCCTCAATCGCGGGGGCCTGGTCGGGCGGGCGGAAGCCGAAGCTGGTGCAAATTCCGGCCAGTTCGCGCCGGAAATCCTCGCGAAAGCCGTTCATGCCGGACTCGAGCGCGGCCTGTTTCTTCTGCCCCTCCGCCGTGCGAATCTGATTGCTCCAGCGGAATTGCAGCACCCCCAACACCACCAGCAACGCGCTGAGGCCGGCAATAATGCCGTAGGCGCCCAGGGACTGTTTGAGTTTGACGGCCATAGCTTTATTCTTAGACGGATGAGGGGCCATCCGGGCTACAAGTCCTGGAGAAACGGATTCCTTTCGCGTTCCTCACCAATGGTGGTGGGCTCCCCGTGCCCGGGGAATACCGGCGTTTGATCGGGAAAAATCAGCAGGCGACTCTGAATGGAGCGCAGGATTTCCGGCATGGAACCGCCCCACAGGTCCGTGCGACCGATGCTCCCTTGAAACAATGTATCGCCGCTCAGAATCCGGTGGTTCTCTCCGGGCAGGTGGAGTGAGAGGCTGCCCGGAGAATGCCCCGGCGTGTGCAGAACCTCCAAACTGAGCGCCCCGCAATGCAGCAGGTCGCCCTCTTTCAAGAATTGGTCCACTTCGGTCACTCCCGGGGTCGGCACACCCAACCACTCGGCCTGCAATGCCAAGTTTTCATAGAGGGGCAAATCACTCTGGTGCATGAGCACGGCGGCGCCGGTGGCCTGTTTGAGCTTTTCAATTCCCCCCACGTGATCGATGTGAGCGTGGGTGGCGACTAGATATTTCACCCGCAGGTGATGCCTGGCCAGGATTTGCTGAATTTGCTCAATGTCGTCCCCGGGATCGATCACGATAGCTTCCCCAGTGGACTCGTCCCCCAGGATCGAACAGTTACAGGCCAGCATCCCGACCGGCAATATTTCATGAATCATCGACTCTCGCTCACCTTTCGCCTCTGAATTGGCCGCGCGCGTGATGTTCTATAGTACTACTGAAATTGGCTTGGAAGGAGTTTCACATCGAGTTCACAGCGATTGGCTCACAGAGAGCGCGGAGAAAATCCGAAATCTCCTCTGCATTCTCTGTGGTCAATGATTTCTTCTCCGTGACCTCTGTGTGAAACGCTCTTAAGCCCTGTTTTCGCAGTAAATGACCCCACCACCGGCTGTCCCGTTGACTTGAGCAACCTGGATTCTTATACTCGAATAGGGTTGTTCGAAGGGCGAACATCGCATCTATCCGACGGCATCACCCTCCGGGGAAGCAAAGCAGGTCTGTCTTTCGCCTCCGGCAGGTGTCTTGCGAGCTTGGGCGCACCATGACGTCGAAGCGCGCAGAACTTCTCGAAACCAAAGGAGCCGCCATGGCCGCACTGAGCGACGAAGCAATTCAGCAGGAATTAACGAAAATAAAGGGGTGGGCCTATCAGGGGAAAGACCTTCAGAAGAAATTTACGTTCCCATCGTTCCTGCCGGGAATTGAGTTCGTCAACCGGATCGCCCAAGCCGCCGAACGCGCCGGGCATCACCCCGATATCGCCATCAATTACAACGTGGTGGGGATCAGTCTTTCGACCCATAGCCAGGGCGGGGTTACGGAGAAGGATTTCGATTTGGCGAGGCAGATCGACCAGATCCATTCCACCCTCGCTTGATCCCCTTGCTTGGGCCCAAACGGCGATTGGAAAATCAGGGTGGGTGGAGCGGCTATGTTCATCTCGCCATCCTCGCTTGCGGGAAGTTTCTGGTTCGCCAATGTCCAAACCAACAGTCTTGTCCTCCTGAGCAAAAAGCGCGTAGAATCCACCCGCGTTGAGGACAAAATATTATGCCGACGATCATTCAATGGGTTCACTTAATGGCTGCGGTAATTTGCCTGGGGGGGATGGGCTTCCTGCTCCTCATTCTGGTTCCTTCGCTGGGAGTGCTCAACGCGGAGCAGCGCGAGGCGTTTTCGAAAGCCATCGCCAGCCGTTTCCGATGGGTGACCTGGAGCGCGATGACTCTGCTGCTGCTCTCCGGCCTCTACAACATTCGCCGCTACTATTGGGAAGAACCCTGGGATCGGGCCTGGAGGTTGCTGACCCTTAAAATCCTTCTGTCCTTCGTCATCTTTGGCATTTTCCTGGGGATCACGATTCCCTTCCGTTTGTTCGAACCTCTGCGCGCCCGCCGCCGGATGTGGCTGCTGGTGGCCTTCATCCTGGGCGTGGTGGTGGTCCTGATTTCCGCCTACCTGCGGAGGGGATAATCAAACCCGACTATTTGGTGTGGAAAACGGCCTGCTTGAAGGAACCGCGCTGCTTTTCGATTTTCGCTTGCAGCATGTTAATGGCGTGGATAAGTTGTTCGGGCCGAGGCGGGCACCCCGGCACATAAACATCAACAGGAATGTACTGGTTGACACCTTGCACGATGGCGTAATTATTGAAGACGCCGCCGGAAGTGGCGCAGGCGCCCATGGAGATGACCCACTTGGGCTCGGGCATTTGCGCGTAGAGCCTTTGAATCACTGGAGCCATTTTCTGGGAAACCCGGCCGGCAATGATCATCAAATCCGCCTGGCGGGGCGATCCCCGAAAAACCTCGGCGCCGAACCGCGCCAGGTCAAAGCGCGCCGCGCCCGTCGACATCATCTCAATGGCGCAGCACGCCAGGCCGAAACTCATGGGCCAGATGGAAGACTTACGAGCCCAGTTCACCGCCTTGTCAAGCTGCGTGAAAAGCAGACCTTCATAACCGGATTGCTCGTTTGTTAACTCTAGTGCGCCAATCACAATTTCATTATGCCACGTGGCGACGTACTCTTCAACCCCGAGTGGCCTGAGGATGCAACAAAATCTTGCCAAAGAACTCACGCCCCTCCATCTTTTGCTGCGCGGCGGCGGCTTCCCGCAGGGGGAATTCGGAGTCGATGACGGCCTTCAATTTTCGCTGGCCAATGAATTTCAGCGCGTCCGTCAGTTCCCCTTTGCCACCCATGAACGAGCCCAGAATGGTGCGTTGGCGGCCGAAAAGCCCCTGGCCGTTCAATTTCAAGTCCCCGCCCGTGGTCATTCCGCAAGTCACGAGGCGGCCATGGGTGGCGAGCGAGTCAAAGCAAGCTTCCCAAACCGCCGCGCCCACGTGCTCCACCACCACGTCGACGCCGCGCTTGTGGGTAAGGCGCTTCACCTCTTCGCCAATCGATTGCCCGGTGTGGTTGATCACTTCGTCCGCGCCCAAAGCGCGCGCTTTTTCCAGCTTCCAATCTGCGCCCACCGTGGCGATGACCCGTGCGTTCACGAGTTTCGCCACCTGAATCGCCGCGCTGCCCACTCCCGAACCCGCGCCAATCACCAGCACGTCTTCACCAGGCTCCAACTGCGCCCGGGTAAAGAGCATATGCCAGGCGGTGAGGAAGACCAGCGGCACGGCGGCGGCTTCATCAAAGTCAAGGTCGCCGGGGATGGGAAGGACGTTCATCTCCGCCGACTTCACATACTCCGCATACCCGCCGTCATTGAAGACGCCCCTCACCGTGAACTGGCGGCAGGCACTGTCTAGCCCCTTAAAGCACATCGCGCATTGGCCGCAACTCATGCCGGGGCTGAGCAGCACGCGGTCACCAGCTTTGACGCGCGTTACCAGCGCCCCCACCTCGGTAACCTCGCCGGAAACATCCGCGCCCACAATGTGAGGGAACGGGATGCGCCACCCCGGCACACCGCCGCGCACCCAGACGTCAAGGTGATTCAGCGCACAGGCCTTCACCTTCACCAGGACCTCATTGGCCAGAATCTTCGGGGTCGGGGCATCTTCGTACCGAAGCACCTCCGGCCCGCCGTGTTCATGAAATCGAATGGCTTTCATGGTGTGCCCTCCTCTCAGACTGGATTTTACCCTCTACCCCGCCCAAGCCAGAAACAACTTCCGATTGGGTCCCAACACCGCCCAACTCGGCCCCGCGTTGACTTTGCGGCCCTCGGCGCATAATCTAGCATTTGCTGTGGCGTTGACCTTGAGGTCAGCACATGCCGACCTCAAGGTCGGCGCTACAATGGCATCAGCCTTCCTGGATTCGGGCATGGATATTTTTGAAGAAATCGTTCGGTTGCGCAAGGCGGGACGCAAGGGCGCGCTGGCGACCATTGTCGAGGTACAGGGGTCGATCCCGAGCCATGAAAGCTCGAAAATTTTGATTCGCGATGATGGATCATTTGTAGGCACGGTGGGAGGCGGCTGCGTGGAAGCCGAAGTATGGTCAGCGGCGCAGGAGGTGATGCGCGAGGAAAAGCCCCGGCGCCTGCATTTCAATCTGAACGCCAACCCCGAGTACGACAACGGACTGATCTGCGGCGGCTCGCTCGACATCTTTGTGGAGCCCATTCTGGCCACGCCCACGGCGCTCATTCTGGGCGGCGGGCACGTGGGCCTGCACGTCGCCAAAGTGGCGAAAATTGCGGGTTTTGATGTGGAGGTGGCCGACGACCGCGAGGCCTTTGCCAATAAAGAGCGCTTCCCCGAAGCTTCGGAGATTTACGCGGGAGCGTGGGAAGAAATCTTTCCCAAGCTCCACGCGAGCAACCACACCTACCTGGTGCTGGTAACCCGCGGGCACAAGGGGGACCTCGATTGCCTGCGTTGGGCCGTAACCACGGAGGCGCGCTACATCGGCATGATCGGCAGCAAGCGCAAGTTCATCGAGATTTGCAAAGTCCTGGAGCGCGAAGGGGTCTCGGCAGAGCGCCTCGAGCGCGCGCATTCCCCCATCGGGCTCGATATCGGCGCGCTCACCCCGGAGGAAATTGCCGTGTCCATCGTCGCGGAGATGATCGCGGTGCGGCGCAATACTTCACCCGGCGTTCCTTCCCTGGCATATAAACCCAAGGTCCAACACACCACATGATTGCCGGGCTGATTCTCGCCGCCGGGGAATCCCGCCGCATGGGCCGCGACAAAGCCCTGCTCACCTACCGCGGCCGCAGCTTCCTGGAAAATATCATCCATAATCTCGCTGCCGCCGGGATCGAGAACGTCACGGTGGTCCTGGGCCATCACGCCGGAGCCATCCGGAGCGCGGTAAACCTGGCGGCAGTGCGAGTGGTGGTCAACAACGATTACCAGCGGGGGCAAACGTCTTCGCTGCAATTGGGGCTCGCGGCGGCGGCGGCAGACTCACCGGAAGCCGTCATCCTCTGCCTCGTCGATCATCCGGCCATCTCCACGGAAGTGATCGTTAAATTGGCAGAGCAGTTCCAGTCCACCCACCCGCCCGTCCTCATTCCAACCCATCAGGGCGAACGCGGCCACCCCATCGTCATCAGCCGGGAACTGTTTGCCGAGTTGCTCGCCCTCCAGCCCTCAGCACCTGCCAATACGGTCATCCGCAAATATCGTGATACGACACAATTCGTGGAAGTCACCGATCCCGGGGTTCTCATCGATGTGGACGACCCGGCGGCCTACCAGCGGTTGGTAGAAGGCGGTGGGCAGTAGGCAGTCGGCAGTGGGCAGTCGGCACCCGCCGTCGCCGCCCCGAGTCCTAATCTGTGAAATCTGCGCAATCTGCGGATAATCTCCGCCCATGCGTCTTTTTGGGGAGCTGATTCGTATTGCGACTAGAATGGAAAACAGCCTTTGCCTTTTTGTGAGTTCGATGGAACAAGAGACCCGAGAAATCGCGCGGGGGCTGCGGCGGCACGATCCTGACCTTCTGGACGAGTTGATCAGCCGCTACCAATTCCGCCTGCCCCGCTACCTCTGGACGCTCACGGGAAGCCGCGAGACGGCGGAGGACCTGTTCCAGGAGACGTGGATTCGGGTACTCGAAAGAGGCCATCTGTATGATCCCCGCTGGCGGTTTGAATCCTGGCTGTTCTCCATTGCCCGGAACCTTGCCATCGACCTGGTGCGCCGGCGCCAGCCCGAGAGCCTGGAGGCGTTGTTGCATCCCCAGGATGAAGGCGCGGCGCGCGAGTGGCCGGACCGTGAATCCCCCACGCCCTTTGAGAGCGCGGCGGCGGGCGAGCAGTCCGAGCGCGTCAGGGGCATCTTGCGGCGTCTTCCCCCGGATGCTCGCGAGGTGCTGGTTTTGCGCTTTCAGGAGGACATGAACCTGAACGAGATTGCGCACCTGACGGGAGCCCCGCTTTCCACCGTGAAATCCCGGCTCTATCGTGGTCTGGAAACATTCCGCGGTCTGCTGGAGAAGGAAGCAATATGAATCCCGGTGTTCACGAGCGCGCCTGCCGCCTGATCGACGCCCTGCACGTGGAGGGCCTTGCCCCCGCCGAGCGCCAGTGGCTGGAAGCCCATTTGGCGGAGTGTTCACCGTGCCAGTCGAGGGCGCGCGCCAGTGTCGAGACCCTCCAGGCTTTGCGCTCGCATAGCGTCATGATTGACCCTGAACTGGTCAACACAGTCAAGGCTCGTGTCCGCTTGCGGGCTCGCGAATTGCGTGAAAACCAGGCGCGCCTGCGGATTCTGTGGATTTCGTGCGGGTTGTCCTGGCTCCTGGGCACGATGACGGCGCCCTTGCTTTGGCAAGGCATGGCCTGGTTGGGCCGCCATTACGAACTTTCACCGGCGATCTGGATTACCGGGTTCGCAATCTTCTGGGTTGCCCCGGCCACCGTGGTGGGCGCCCTCGTCGCGTGGAAGCATTCGCAACGTTCCGGCTTGGGCAATGATGCGGTGGGGTGGGAGCGCTAGGTTCGCCTCGATTGGGTACGGCGGTGCAACGATGTTTCTGCGTACTAAAACAGCGGGTCTTTTCTCCGTGGCCTCTGTGTCTCTGTGGTGAAGTTCTTGTTTGGAGTGCAAGAGAAGATGCATTCATGGTTTACCGGCCGCCGCGAGCGGCCAGAAGAGAAATAAAAATGAATCAAAATTCCGAAACAAAGTTCGACATCCGTGACGAAATCCGGCTGATCCCCAAAGCGCTGATGGTGGTGGCGGTGTTGGCTTTCGTGGGCATCCAGGTGCCCTTATACCTAATCCTGTTTCCTCAAGACCCACATGCCCCCCCGGTGCCGGTGCGAATAGTGTTAGCTACCCTGGTCGGAATCCTTCTGGGTATGATCATACTGCTCGTGGGTTACGTCAACCGCGACGCGAAGCGCCGGGGCATGAACTATGTGCTCTGGACGGTCTTGGTGTGCTTCATCCCCAATGCCATTGGATTCATCATCTACTTCGTGGTCCGTCAACCCGTGAGGGGCAAGTGCCCCCAGTGCGGCGCCACCGTGAATCCGGGGTTCAACTTCTGTCCAAAGTGTAAGTTCAATCTGCACCCCGCCTGTTCGCAGTGCCATCGCACCATCGAGGCGGGCGCCACCTATTGCCCTTATTGCTCGGCGGAATTGAAGGCCTAGGCGTCGCGAGCTTTGAAGATCTCGATCCTGCCCATCGCGTCGCGCAGCGCGCCGGCTCTGACAGCCGGTGTGCAATCCTCGATTTTCCGGGCCCCGTTTCCCCACTGCGTTGATAATCTTCTTGACTTTGTAGCCTATGGATGGTACAATGGAGGGGAGGTTGGGATTTCGGCGCCGGAAGGGTCGGCGTGAGCCGGAAATTCGTGCATGAAAATCGAAGGACAGCGGGGTCAAATGGAAGCCAGGAAACAAACAGCTAAAGTAATACTTGAACCTCTGAAACGATGTAATAGCAAACAAAGCCGGTTATTTTCCGAGTTGCAAAATTGAAAAAATCTATCTATTTCGATTCAAATGGCTTACAAGCGCTCCCTCCGATGCAAAAAACAAAAAATGCAAAATTTGAAATTCATTTTGATAACTTGTTGAAAACACAAGGCAAGAAATAAGACATTTGGTCACTTTTGCAAGCCTGAAACGATGTATATGAAAACAAAGGACCTATGGATTTCCCCTTATATCTCTGAAAAATAAATAACTTAACTAGGAAAACCGCATTCCCGATGCAGAAATCGCGGAATATTTCAGTTCTTAAATGGTTAACAAACTTGTTGATGATATTTTCAAAAGGTTAAACTCCCCGTATCGTTCCCGAAGGCGCGACAACCCGCCGGCCCACCACCATAAATTATTAATTTCTTGGCAAATAATTTTGACGTGCCATGGCCGTCCCGGCCATGCCCGAGCACGGGCAGGATGCCCGTGGCACGCTTCTGCGTTGTGCCATGGCCATCCTGGCCATGCCGGGACACAGGCGGGAGTGCCTGTGCTACGTTTCTGTGCCAACCTCAATTTCGGCGGTGCATTTCCTTGTGGCAAAGCCTCGGTACAACTGTTGCATTATCCCTGAAGGGAATTGCGAACCTGCTCCAGCAGTTGCTTCAAGGCATCCACGGCGAGCACGGCGGCATGACGCGAGGCCATGGGCAGGCCATCTAGCCCGGAGATAACATCATCGGGGGTAAGAGCAAAAAGGTCATCGGTCGATTTGCTTAAAATCGCTTCCGTCAACCAGGAACCGCAGGCCACCGACGGCACGCAGCCCGCCACCTTGAACTTAACCTCTTGAATCCTGCTCCCGCGGACCACCGCCCACAGCTTCATCAAATCGCCGCAGATAGGGTTGGAGGCTTCCACGACCACCGTGGCGTCAGCGATTTCACCCACGTTGCGGGGATGGTGAAAGTGATCGAGTAGTGTTTCTGAATACATGGAGTTATCCGAGGTCCGAAGTCCGAGGTCCCTCGCTACCGAAATACGAAAATCGAAATTCGAAACTCGGCTCAATTTTGGAGTTTCCAGTTTCGATTTTCGAGTTTCGAATTTCGGCGCTTCCCGGCCACTGATGGCTGATAACTACCCTCAGATCGTCAAGAACAGATACCTCATCACCAGGACCAAGGCCACTCCCAGCGCCACGGCCAGGGCATATTTCGGGCTCTTCATTTTGTTGACCTCGGGGATCAAATCCGAGGCCGCCACGTACAACGTCACCCCGGCGGAGAGCGCCAAGCCGTAGTTCACCCAGCGATGCGCCAGCGCCATTCCCAACACTCCCAGAACGCGGGAAACGGCCAGGACGCCCACCGCCCCCATGCCAGCGCGGCGGCTGCGCCCGGCGGCCACCATGATGGAGGCCATGGTGAACCCCTCCGGAAAATTATGAAGAATTGTGGCGCCGAAGATGATGGTGCCCAGCCAGGGGGAAATCAGGAATCCCGAGGTGATTGCCACGCCATCGAAAAAGGTGTGGATCGTCAAGCCCCCCAGCGCCGTGTACGCCACCCGCGGGTTCACGAACTCGTCGCGGTGCGTCTCTTCACCAAAATGGAAATGCGCCGGCCAGGCATGTTCAAAGTAGTGAACAATGAAGTATCCCAGAACGATCAGCGCCGGGGCGGGGCGGGGGGCGAGGAGCAGGCTTTCCGGCACCATCTCGGTCAGCGCCGTCGCCAGCATGAAGCCCGCACCCAGCGCAATGAAAAGCGCCAGAAATGTGCGGCTCCACGGACGCGCGGAAACGATGGCGCCCCCAAACAAGTTGGCGAGCCCCGCCACGATTCCCAACACCAGGCTGATCCAAAGGTAGGACATGAGAAGCAGTTATCAGTTGTCGGTTATCAGTTATCAGTTCTCAGTCGTCAGTCATCAGTATTCAGGCAACTGTTCTCGGTCTTCTCGCTTCAGCGGCCACGGCAGGGTCGCGGCCATTCTGCGCGAAGGGCGGTGATGCTGTTCCCGACTGAGAACTGATGACTGACGACTGAAGACTGATAACTGATGACTGAAAACTTCTTTCAGCTCGCATGCCGGAAGTGCACAATCTCTCCATCGTGCACCACGTACTCTTTGCCTTCCAGGCGCAGGAGGGCGCGATTGCGGGCTTCCGCAAAGCTCCCCGTGGCGATCAAATCGTCGTACCGGGTCACTTCCGCACGAATGAATCCGCGCTGGATGTCGGAATGAATCTCGCCTGCCGCCTCCATTGCCGTCATGCCCGTGCGAATCGTCCAGGCGCGGCACTCGTCCTCTCCCACGGTGAAGAACGAAATCAAACCCAGGAGCTGATAACTGGCGTTGATCAGGCGCGAGGTCGCCGATTCTTTGAGTCCATAGCTGGAGAGAAACTCCGCCGCGTCCGCGTCGCTCATCTCGGCCAGTTCCGCTTCCACCTTGCCGCAGATCGCGCTGACGCCCGTGCGCAGCCGCTGCTTCAAGCCCGCCTGGGCCGCGAATTGGTCGGCCAGATTGGCCTTCGCCGCGTCGCCTTCCCCCAGATTCAAAACGTAAAGCATGGGCTTGAGGGAAAGAAAAGTATAACCGCGAATCACCTTGGAGTCCTCCCCCCCAGGTCCACCTCGCGCAGCGGCGTCTGCTTGTCCAGCGCCACTTTGCAAACCTTGAGCACCTGGAATTCCTTCTCCAGAGCCGGATTCTTCTGCTTCTTGATATCCTTGTCCAGACGCTCCAGCCGCTTTTCCACCACGGCGAGGTCCGAGAGAATCAGCTCGAGCTCCACATTCTCGATGTCGCGCTTGGGGTCAACCGTGTCCTCTTCCATGGGAACAGAGTCATCTTCAAAGGCCCGCACCACATGCACCAGCGCATCCAGCTCGCGCAGCGCCTGCGATTGCACACCCGTGCGCGCCAACTCGATGACGCTGCCCGGCATATCGATGTACTCGATGGTGGCATAAACGTTTTTCTGCGGCTTGAACATTTCAATCAGGCGGTCCAGGCGCGGGTCAGGTACGCGCACCACGCCCACCCGGGCCTCCTGCCTGCCGGAGCCAATCCCGCTGCCATGCGCGCGGGTCAGGATTTGAAACAAGGTCGTCTTGCCAGTTTGAGGTAAACCCACAATTCCGATACGAAGCACACTTCCCTCTCTGCCCAATGTGGATATTTCGAAACAGAACGCTGCTCTTTGATACTAACACACCTGTTTTGGCCGCTGGGGGTGTGCTGGGGGCGGGGGCTTTTGTGGACACAATGTCGACCACAACCTACAGCATGTAACGGACCCCTTGCCAAATCTGGGGGTGGACCCTTGCGGGGGGGGCCGTATTTCAGAGGCCGTTTCTTCCGCGCGCCGGCGGTTTCGGGGAATCACCCCTGGCATCGATAATTGGCTCAAGATTATCCAAGGCGCTGCCGATTAAAGGGATGACCTCTGTGTACACGGAGGTCAGGCCGACTCCGCAAGGGCTGGTTCAATAACGGAAGCCCATGCGGGATGGAGAGGCTTTTGGTCATGCACAGGTTCATCGCCCGGTCGCCCGTACTGGACCGTTTCGAAAAGGTTTACGGATACGAGCTTCTCCCTCGTCCCGGTGGTGAGGAAATCTGGCCGCCCAGGAATGACGGACCAACCGGGGAAGGGGCCTGCCCGCTGGCTTCGGCTTTTGAGGAGGTGGAAGCGCTGACCGACGGTACGCGGGCCTTCATTAAATGCCCGCGCGAAGCGTTGATCGGGGGTTACGCGGCAACCTGGCCGCCTGACCAGGTGGTTCTGGAGGTCCGTGCCAGCCGTGAACCCGATCCGCAGGTAGTGGCGGCCTGCCGGGAGTTGAAAGACGCCGGCTTCCGGATTGCTTTGGAGAATTACACCGGCGCCTGGGAGGAGCCGCTGGCCGAGGTGGCCGACATTATCAAGCTGGATGTCACCGCCCTGACGGACCGGGCGCAATGGCTTTTCATCCGCAAATATCGGCCCAAGGGCACGATGATCGTGGCGGAAAAGGTGGAGACGCGCACGCAGTTACAAGCCGCCGTGCAGCAGGGTTTTTCCTATTTCCAGGGCCACTTTTACCTGAAGGCGCAACCGTACTCGCCTTACGAGGTGACGCCCACCAAGCTGGTTTACCTGCTCGTTCTGGCCGCCGTCACCCGGCCGGAAATCGACATCCAGGAGGTGGCTCGCACGATCAAGCACGATCTGGCCCTTTCCTACAAGTTGCTGCGCTTCCTGAACTCGGCGCGCTTCGCGTTCCACTCACAGATCAAGTCGATCCGGCACGCCCTCCTGCTGCTCGGGCAAAATGAGCTTCGCAAGTGGATCGGGCTGATTTCGGTGGCTGCCCTGGGCGAGGGCGGCCCCCCCATCCTGGTCGCCACGGCGCTCATTCGCGGGGCTTTCTGCGAATACCTCGCGCCGGCGCTGGGAGAGGCCAAACGGCAGTCCGATTATTTCTTCCTGGGATTGCTTTCCAGCATCGACGTGCTGCTCCGGCGGCCCATGCGCGTCATTCTCGGGGAGTTGCCCATTGCCGCGGACGTGAGCGCCGCGTTGATGGGGGAGCAGAACCCGATGCGCGACGTCCTCCAGGCGGTCCTCAGCTATGAGCAAGGAAATTGGGAGGATTTCTCCCTATTGGCAAAAAAGCTGGCGCTACAAGAGGATAAGCTCTCCGAACTGTACCGCCAAGCGCTGCAATGGAGCCGCGAGCTGACGAACGCTGAAAAGGACGAACCCGCCGAAGCCGTGCGTACTTAGTGGGCTTTTCATAACAAGGTGACACATGGATCCCCTCAATGGGGGAGGGTGTAAGTTCAAGCTATCTTTTCCCCTCACCTCCTTGGGGGAAAAGGGCATCGGCGTTAAAATGAGCCCACGATTAGCTTTCGAGCCCGCACCGCTGGCGCGGTCCTGTAGCCCACGGCGAGCCAGCCGTGGGTCCACGCGGCCCCCGTGGTATTCCCCGAGCCCTGTAGGGGCGACATCCGGTCATACGTTTGCCTGATGTCGCCCCTACAGGGCTCCCGAGGTAACTTTTCGTGACGGCATTCCCACGGCCGGCTCGCCGTGGGCTACAGGACGGCGCCCGTTCCACGGGCTGAGAGCGGTGGCGCCACGTCTCCTATGCCACAACGCCGATTATAGTAGCGCCGATGGGGGTTGGGGGTGAGGGGGTCTTTGTCACTCAATTTTGCGATTATCAGTGCACCACTGGCTTTTCTTCGCCGCTCCCAACGATCTCGGCGAGGATGACCGTGATATTGTCGGGGCCGCCATTCTCATTTCCCCGGGCGATTAACTGGCGAGACTTTTCGGCGAGGGGGATTTCCATCTCCAGGATATCCACCATTTCTTCCGGTGAAACAATTTTGTACAATCCGTCGCTGCACAACAGGAGCAAATCCTGCGGTTCGATGTCGAGGGCCGACATGATGACTTTGATCTCCGGCTGTGCTCCCACCGCCTGGGTCAGGAACTCCTTGAGTCGGGTATTCACCTGGGAGGTGTCTTGACCCCGGGTGCGCAATTGATTGCCGAAGGTCTGATCCTTGGTCAACAGGAACAGATTACCGTCGCGAAAGAGGTAGGCGCGCGAATCACCGACCTGGGCCACCTCGGCGCGCATCCCGAAGAGGAGCGCGGCGGTCAGGGTGGCGCCCATGGTCTGGCTGTCCTCGTATTCCTGGGCGTAGGAGAAAACCGCCCGGTGCGTATCCACCACGGCTTCGCGCAGGGCCAGGGCCAAATCGGGGCGGCCGCTGCCGGAGCCCTGGAGATGGGAGGCGATTTCTCTCGCCAGGTTTTCCACGCACAATCGGCTAGCCACCTCGCCGGCATGGTGGCCGCCCATCCCGTCGGCCACGGCCAGCAGCACGCCGGGCGGGGCGAGGGATAGGGTGCCGACCTCGCCACTCGCCGGGCCGCCACCGCCCTCCAGGGGAAGAATCAGGTGGCTGTCTTCGTTGTGCCCGCGCTTTCGCCCCACATCGGTGAGAGGGGCCACCTGGGCCGAGAGGTTTCGGGTCGGGACGGAGGGTGCCGGTAGTTGAGGGTCGTCAAGCGCCACGTGAATGACCTTCTCCCTTCTTTTGTCCTAATTAAACTGAAATTAAATCTGCCGTTTGCCAAACCTTTTTTCAGTTTATCCCAAAATTCGGGAATTGCAAGCCAGCCGGGGCGCTAGGGTAGCGTCCTGGTTTGGGGCGTTGCGCCGGGCTTTACCCGGCATGTGCCGCCCTAAAGGGCAGCGCTACATTCAAACTAGGACACCACCGGCGCTGGGGTAGTGGTTCACTTTGAATTTTCGGCCGTTGGTCAGTTTGAATCCCAGCCCAGCCGATAAGTAAGCCCGCGGTGACAAGGCAGGAGTTATTTTCTCGAACCCCGTTTCATGGTTTGACAGCCAATCCTAGCGCCAGCGCCAACGATTTCTGCCGTTCGTCGAAAGTGAAAAACTCCCTGGCGTTGAGCTTCTTGGCCAGAGTGACATGTAACACATCGAGGCTGCGGCAACCGGTGCGAGGACTGTGGAGCGCGGCCCATTGTGCTGCCGCGCGAAAAACCGGAATCCAATTGACGGGTTGAGGAACCAATCGGCCGCTCCGCAAATCGCGCTCCACATCTGACCACGCAGTGCTGACTTGAGCGGAGGTGAGGATGCGTCGAAAAACCCCAAGAGCCAGGGCGTTCCTCATTTCCAAGCGGTGCAGTCCGGTGAAGGGCAAAGGGTCGGCAGTGGCGTGAAGGACGGCTTGGGCGCTCACGCTGTGGGAATCATTGATGTAATACGAGATGAGCAGACTGGTATCCGCGTAAAGGTTCATGCGGTGTTAGTAGCGCTCCTGTTCCCGCGCCAGGACCACTAAATTGGGCAAAACCTTGTCGCCGGAAATTCGTCGCCGCCGGGCAGCAGCGTCGGGCCAGCGGATCGGGCGTTTGCGTCGCGCCGCTGGCTCCCCTTCCAGCGCCGTCTCTAGTTCGTGGACGACCTCGAAGAATTTCCGCCGCTCCCGAGGCGGCAAGGCCTTCACGTACTCCAATACTTCATTCGCGCTCATAGTCGAAAAATACCATGGGCCGGGCGCGCAGCGCAAGTTTGGACTTGGCAGCGGACAACAGACGACTGAAAACTGGCAGCTTCTTATGAATTCTGGATGGTAAACACAAATCAGGTCAAAGTGGGTTTGTCCCCAATCGAGAACAAAATGCCGCGGACCTAACCAGTCGGCCCGCGCTGCACTTGAGAGCAGTTTTTCATCGAAGCGAGAATTCCGAAATGATTGCAGGCCGACTAGCGAGCAAGCGTTCAAGATGACTCTCGGGCCACATTTCAATCCTCAGTGCGCTGTTCGAATTGTTATGTTTCTCAATTAGTGCAACGGCGTCCGACGTGAAACGCCCAGATGTCGCAATCACATACACGTCGACTCTCGGAGGTTCCCACATTTTTGTCTGTTCGCGCAAGATGGCAATCTCTGGGGCGCCGACACTTTTGGCCAACCAATTCTTGCATTGAATAATTACGCGCTGACGAATCGTTCCCCCAAGGCCATCCACATGCACCCGGTAGACCGACAAATCGCGCCCGCGGTCGGGGGCATTTGTCACACGGGCTCGATAAGACTTAGGGTGTTCATTTCTGACCGCCGCTTCTCCAGGTCGTGGAGGGCATGCGCGAGGTTTCGGCAGCGGATAAAGTGAAACACCGGGGGGACAAGCATAACCACCATCACATAGACCAAAAACGAAACAATGACCGGCGTCCAAATCCCGAAGATCGTATTCCAAATCAGGTTTCCTGCGTCATCGAGCGGGGACATAAAGCCTCCCGAAAGCCGGAATTAACAATACGAGATATAACAGGAGTGACGGGTGCGACAAATAGTACGGGGGGGAGAGTACTTAAGTAAGCGACGCCCGTCAAAGAGGGAAAATCCTGATCCATGTCACCCACCTTGTCGTGGACAATTGTTTTCAACATCCGCCGGAGGTATCATAGCCGTGGCGCCGGAGGCTCATCAGGGGAGTTCCGGCCAGGTTTCGCGATTACCGGCCAGACTGCCGGTCCCGACAATGTCATCTCGTTTCCACTTGCGGTGCACGCGAGGCGCGCCATGGGCACACTTATCCGGATGACCGACGCATTTCGTCCGCGCCACGCTGCCCTGGTGCGCGTGACGCATTGGCTGATCACCTTGGCTTTCCTCGCCCTACTGGTGACGGGAGTGGAGATTCTCATCTCTCACCCGCGCTTTTATTGGGGCGAAACCGGCAACGTCAACACGCCTGCCTTATTCAAAATCCCCATCCCATCCTCCCGCGATACTGTCCCCACCGGCTACGGCTACGTGCTTCCTGACCAGAACGGCTGGAGCCGCTATCTCCATTTTGAAGCTGCCTGGTTGGCCGTATTAACCGGCTTGCTGTATGCCGCCTTCGGAATTTTCCAAGGGCATTTCCGGCGGAATCTCGTTCCCGCTCCGTCTGACCTCTCCCCGAAGAGGCTCGCGATCGACATTGGCCGCCATTTGCGCTTCCGGCGGCCGGGTGAGGAAGAAGCCTGGTCGTACAATGTCTTACAGCGCCTGACCTATCTGCTCGTCATTTTTGTTCTCTTTCCCTTGGTCATCTGGACGGGCCTGGCCATGTCGCCGGCCATCGACTCGGTGTTTCCGGCCGCGGTCACGGTGTTGGGCGGGCGGCAGTCCGCACGCACCCTGCACTTCTTCGTGTCCATATTTTTGGTCCTCTTTCTTCTGGTCCACGTCATGATGGTTTTTCTTGGCGGATTCCGGAAGCGGGTGGGCGCCATGATCACCGGGCGCCTTGCCAAACCTGGAGAGCCCACATGAGCAAGATTTCGAGACGCAAACTCTTGACCAACGGCCTGCTAGCCGCGGCGGGCGCCACCGGGCTCGGAGCGGCTGCCAAGCTCGCCCAGCGCTATGGGCTGATCCCGCCCGATGCGGGCGTCCTTTACGGCGCGGGCGAAACTCTGACCTATGCGGCGCAGCGGATATTGACTCGCCACTCCCGGGCGCGCGAGTTTGATCGCAGCCAGATTTCGAAAGCTCCCTTCGCCAACGAAGTCGATCCGTTGGGCGCGGATTTTCAGCGCTTGCAAGCGGGAGGTTTTGCGGACTGGCGTCTGGCGGTGGATGGCATGGTCGCGAGGCCGGTATCATTCTCGCTGGCGGAAATCAAGAGCTTCCCCCATAGCACCCAGATCACCATGATCGCCTGCGAAGAAGGCTGGTCTTACATCGCCGAATGGAGTGGCGTGCCGCTCTCTCACCTCCTCGACCTCGTGGGCGCTCTCCCCCAGGCCCGCTACGTTGTCTACCGTTCATTTCAGCCCGATTGGTGGGAGAGCATCGACATGGCCGATGCCTTGCACCCGCAAACTCTCCTGGCCACCGGAATGAACGGGAGTCAACTTCCCGTCCCCTTCGGCGGACCGCTTCGCATGCGCGTACCCCGCCAACTGGGCTATAAGAACGTCAAGTACCTCACCCGGATCACGCTCACCGATAACCTCAAACGGTTTGGCAAAGGCCTGGGCTCTGCGTCGCCGGAAGGCGGGTACGCGTGGTACGCCGGAATTTGACGGCGCAGGCTGTCTCCCCCGTACACTTTACGGCAGAATGTGGTAGACTGTGTCCAGTCGTGTTCAAAAGGGGAAACATTTAATTTGCCGGGGCGCTGGAGGGCGCTTCGGGCGTCTGCGCGCGAGACGGGCAAGTGCGGTTTCCCGTTTGACTTTGAGCGCCAACTCTTGTTAGCTTGGGACGCTATGAGACAACTTCAGCCGGTCATTTGGGCAAAGGGGACGTTCCTCACCCCGCAGCATTTGCAGCTCGAGGACCGGTTTATTGAAAGCGTGCTGGAGTTCAAATTAGGCGCCCTGCGATTCTGCCCGTGGGGATTCGCAGACCTCCAGATCGACCGTGAGGCGCTATCCACGGGGACCTTTCTGATGTCTCGCGCCACCGGGATTCTCCCCGATGGCTTGCCGTTCGAATTCCCTGACTCAGATCCCGCCCCGGAAGCGCGCTCGCTGGAACAGGCTTTTGGACCTGACCAGGACACCCTCGATGTCTATTTTGCCGTTCCCCAATATCACGACCGCGGCCTCAATGTCTCGATGGGTCAGAGAAACGGGGATACGCGCTATCAGGCCGAAGTGGCCCTGCTCCGCGATGAGAATTCCGGACTGGCGGAAAGGCCGGTGCAGATAGCCAAGAAGAATTTCCGGATCCTGCTGGAAGGTGAGCCCCTGCAGGGAAGCACTTCCCTGCGCGTGGGGCGCATTAAGAAGACCACGGCGGGAACCTACCAGTTAGACCCGCAATTCATTCCACCTCTGATCGATCTTTCGGTCAGCGAGTACTTGATGGCCATCCTGCGCCGGCTGGTGGAGATTCTGGCCGCCAAGTCCAATGCCCTTTCGGGAACGCGCCGGCAAAAGAACCAGAGCCTGGCCGACTTCACGGCTTCCGACATTGCCAACTTCTGGCTGCTTTACACCGCCAACAGCTATTTCCCCATTCTCCGGCACCTGTTTGAATCCCGGAAGGGGCACCCCGAAAGCTTGTACACCGCCATGCTGGCGCTGGCGGGATCGCTCACCACCTTCTCCTCGACCGTGCAGGCGCGCGACCTGCCGCTCTATGACCATGAGGATCTCGGCGCCTGTTTTACCGATCTCGACGAGAAGCTGCGCCTGCTGCTGGAGACCGTGGTGCCCAGCAACGTCGTTTCCCTGCCGCTGAAACTCACCCAGCCCTCTATCTATGCGGCGGCGCTTGCCAACGACAAGTACCTGTTCAACACCCGGATGTACCTGGCGATCAGCGCGGATTTGAACGAGGCGGACCTGCTCAAGAGGGTTCCCCAACTCGTCAAGCTCTGCTCCGCCACCCATATCGAAACCCTCATCCGCCAAGCCCTTCCCGGCATGCCCATGGTGCACGTCCCTTCGCCGCCCGGCTCCATTCCCATCAAACTCAACTATCAGTATTTCAGCCTGAGCCAGTCGGGAGTGGCATGGGAGGCCGTGCAGCGCGCCCGCAACATTGCCGCTTACGTTCCCGGAGACATTCCCAATCCCCAGTTGGAACTGATTATTCTGCTCCCGCAAGCCGAATAACCACCTGCCGCCGCGCGCGTCCTCCCGCAGCAATAGACTACTAAGGAAATAATCAGGATGAGTGTATCCCCGCCTGTTAATGCTTAAGTGCAAAGAATAGGATCAACAGAACAGCGATGAGGAACAGGCCTCCTAGGCCCAGGACCACCACCCAGAAGATCGCCGGTTTCTTGGCTCCGGCGGAGGGCGCGGGCTGCGGGGCGGGCGGGGGTGCCATGGCAAAACCAGGGGGCGGGGGTGGCTGAAATTGTGGCGCCTGGGGCGCGGGTGGAGGCGCCATGCTGTAACCCGGGGGCGGCGGTGGCTGAAACTGCGGAGCCGCCGGCGGCATGGGAGCCGGCGGATAACCCATCGGCGGCATCGCCGGGGGAGGCGGCGCCGGGTATCCGGGCGGAGGCGGCATCGCAGGTGGAGGTGGAGCGGCCATCGGAGCCGCAGGGTAACCAAAGCCCGCGGCTGGAGCAGCGGGAGGAGCGGCAGGCGGGGGCGTGGTGGCAGGCGGGCGCGCCGCAAACATGCTTGTGTATTCGCCCGCCGGGCGAGCCGGGGGCGGAGGCGGCGCGGGTTGAGCGACTGGCGGCGGCGCTCCAGGCGCCGGTGCAGCGGCCGCGGGCGGGTGCTGTGCCCGGAACAATGCCGTGAATTCGCCGGGCTCCTTTTTAGCCGGTGCCGCCGGAGGCGGAGGCGGTGGAGCTTCCAGCGCGGAGGGAGTTGCCGGTGTGGCGGTGGGCGACTTGTAGCCTTGCATCAACTGCGTGAGCTCGCCCGGCCCCTTCTTGGACCCCGGCAGACCGGCAGGAGTCGGCATGCCCGGCATTTGACCTGGTCCCGAAACCGACGGCGGGGAAGCGGAAGGCGCCTTGCCGCCCGCCTTGAACAGGGCGGTGAATTCTCCCGACTGTTTGCCACCGGGGGGCGCCGAGGGCGGCGGCAATACTGGCGAAGGAGGCTGGGCGCCGGTGGTCTGGGGCGTTGCCTGATGAGCGCTGAACATTTGGGTAAAGCCGCCCGAGCCGGGGCTCTCCGCCGACGGACTTTGCGACGGCGCACCCGGCGGTGGGGCAGCGGGCCGGCCGACAGGGATATTGCCCATGGTCTTAAACATTCGGGAGAACTCGCCGGGGCTGGCGCTTGAACCCGGTGAAGTGTCCTCGCTTGCTGCCCCCGGGGCTAAAGGTGGCGATTTCGGACGGGGCTGGCCTCCCGGCCCCGCGCTCGAAAACATTTTCGTGAACTCGCCTCCTTGGCCTGCTGCGGGAGGTGCGTCGGGTGGCGGAGGAGATTGTACAGGCGCCGCTGGGACCTGACCTTGGTGGGCGGAGAACATCTGGTTGAATCCACCGGATCCGCCCGCCTCCGCCACTTCCTGCGCAGGAGGTACACTGGCGGGCGCGGGGGACTCCGGCGTCGGGCCCACACTGGTCTTTCGCTTGCGGCTCTGAAATACCACCTCAAATCCACCCGGAACCTGATGCTGGGGAGCTGGCTCAGCAGTCCTTGCCACCGGCTCCGGCTTGAACTCTGGGCCGGGCGGGGGTGGAGCTTGCTGAACGGGAACCTCAACCGGCGGTGCGGATGATACAGGAGGCGGGGGTTGACCACCGGAAGATCTGAACATGCTCGTGAACTCGCCGGGTTGTTGCTGACTTTCCGGCGGCTCGGCTGGGGCATCGAGGGTGTTATCCGCACCTATCCCGAGAAACCCTTCGGTCGATTCCGGCGCGGCGGGGGACGGGACTGCGGGAGGCGCGCCGCCGCCTTGCGCAGCGGCAATCAACTGGAGCCAAACGCGCAGGTTCACGCACCCCGGCACATCCGAGGTCACGATGAAGATTCGATCATCTTCCTGTCCACTATCCAAAAAGTGCTCGGTTCCCGGCGTGCCCTCCCCGGGGAGATACTGATAGATCATGGTCATCAAGTCGGGTTGATGAGGAGACGCCTGACCGGGCAAGAGTTGATGCACCAGGACGGACCGGCCAGTCGCGGTGTCTTGCGCGCGAAAAGACAGCGTTTCCACCTCGTCCAACTTGGATACGATGAGGTACTTTTCCAAAAAGCTCATGTGCTTTAACCCGTCTGAGTGCATTGTATCCTAACATAAAAAGGGTTCGCAAGCTTTGCCGTATTTGGTTTGCTGTGATAGGCCATTCCGATCCCTGTGCCGCCCCTCATCCAACTTTCACTTGCAGCTTGAAATCACTTTCCAGAAACAGGATTTGCAACGTCCGGGTATGAGCATCAAAAGTCCAGCCGGTCTTCTGCGTTCGCACTGCCGTGTCACCCAGTTGATCCAGCCGGCGGCCCGACAGCAGAACTTCCCCGGGGGCTTTGTCCATGGTCATGACGATGTCGTACTGGCGCGGATCGGGTGCCGTGCCTTCCACTCGTACAGCCGTCCCCGTGGTCTCCACGGAAACCTTGGCGCCATCGTAGACCGCGAAGCTGGTCGTTGCCGCCTGGCGCGAGGGGAATATCCTCCAAATCAGGGTGTTATCGAGCGTCCGGTATTTTTCCCCCGCCAGATCGGTTGCCAGCGTGTCAAGGTCAGGGCGCGTAAATGGAATTACGCTCCCGGCTTTGGCGAAGAGGGGGATCTCCTCGAGCGGGGCGGGCACAGTCAAGTCTCTGCCGCCTTGCACAATCTCTCCACTCCAGTAATTCACCCATGCTCCCCGGGGCAGATAGAGGGTGCGGGTAATGGAGCCCTCGGTCACGACCGGGGCCACCAGCAGCCGGTCACCCAGCAGGTATTCGTGGTCCGTGTTCGATGCGGCGGGATCACCGGGGAACTCCAGCATGGGGTGGCGCATGATGGGCAGCCCGGTGCGGGTCGCTTCGTAGGCACAGGTGTAGAGGTAGGGAAACAGCGAGACGTGAAGTTGCGCGTAACGCCGGAAGAGGTCGGTTGTCTGGCTGTCAAACCAGAGGTCCACAGCAAATTGCGGCTTGCTCCACAGGTGATCACGCATGATGGGAGTTAGCGCGCCGAATTCCAGCCACCGGATGAAGAGCTCTTTGGATGTGCCCGCGCTGATAATGTCCGGCCCCCAGACAGCGAAACCGGAAAGTCCGGCGGTGATTCCGGCGGTCACCACGGAGGGCAGTCCATTGTCCGAAGACCAGTTGATCTGCTGATCGCCTCCCCAAAGGACGCGGGTGAAGGCTTGCGATCCGGGGGCTCCCGAGCGCGCGAACTCCACCACGTCGGGCTTGGCGCGGTGGGCGACTTCGTAGGTAATCTTGTGCCAGAAGAGCGGATTCAGGGTGGCCATCACCCTTCCCGTCTTGCCCGCCGCAAAGCGCTGGTCATCGCGAATCCATTCCCCGAAGTCCTCCATCCAGCCGTCGAAGTCATACTCGCGGATGGCTCTCTCGATCTTCTCCTGCCACCAGTTCACGGTATCAGGATTGGTGAAATCGACATTGCCCGTGCCCGTGGGCTCAAAGCCCGGACCCATGGGATTGCCCTGCGCGTCGGTCACCAGATAGTGATGGCGCGCGGCTTCCGCATAGGTGGGGTTTTCCAAAGGATAAGGAAGCAAAAGCGGCCGAATGTACGGATAGAAATAAGCCAGAACCTTAAAGCCCAGTTGATGCATCTCCGCCGTGAAGGGACCCGGCGGCCCATAATAACCCGCCGTCCATAAGGGCCAGCCGATGTTGTCCTGCGGATCCAAAAGGTCCGACACCCACAGGGCGCTCACCGGGATCCGGGCGTTGCGCAGGTTTTGGGCGTCTTTCCCCACCGCCTTGCGCCCCTCGAGGGAATTGTGCCAGACGCCAAAAGCCCACGGCGGAGGCAAAGGCGTTCTGCCGGTCAGGCCGGTGTAGGTTTCCAGCACTCCCTTCGGATCAGACGCGGCAATGAGGTAGAAATCCATGGAGGCGCCGCCGAAGCGCAGGGTGAATCCCGGCGGTCCACCCCCCGTGGAATCAAATTGGCCGTTAAAGGATGTATCGAAATAGATTCCCAGCCCCCGCGGGGTGTACACAAACGGGACGGACATGTAATCCCAGAAGTGGCCCGGCGTTTCCGGCTTGTCATCAGGACGGAGGTCGGTCCTGAAGTTGTGGAGATTGGCCGCGGCGTATTGCTCTCCCAGGCCAAAGTAAGGCCCGCTGCCGGCAATACGATATTCGGAATTGTTCTCGTCACCCAGACTTGCGGCGTCAATGGAGATACAAACGGCGCGCGCCCCCACGGGACTGACCTCAACCTTGACGGCTTGGGATGAGCCGGTGAGCAACCCGGTAAAACTCCAACGGGCCCGCCCCTTCTGCGCGCCCGGGACTTGCTCCAACTTGCCAAGGGATTGAATTGCCGATCCCTGAGCCGAGGCTGACCCGGCACCCGCACGGCCCTGATAGTTGACGCTGGCAAGCCTCCATTGAGCACCCGTCCATTTATTGCTAAAGGTGATTGCGAAGGGATTTTTCGCAACCTCCAGCGTCCAGGCCTGGGCCTCCAGGCGGAGCCCGTTGGCTGACTCTATCTCTTCCACGGGACCATCCGGCAGCTTGCCGGTTATCAGTTCTCCCGCACCCGCGATGCGGCTGGGGCGCGGCGCCGGGCGGGCGAGCTCATTCAACATCGATTTGTATTCTGCGGTGGAGGCGAAGGGCGGCGGGGTCTGCGCCAGCCCCGCAGGCGCGCTTAAGATCACCATCAACAGACCGATTCGAAGACTTGTGGTCTTAGGCACAATTATACCTCCCAGCCATTTCCTTCCGCGCGCCGAAGGAAGGGGAGAAGATTATACGCCATCGGGCTCGGCATTGAATAAATAGGAGAGTTCATCCCGACTTCATGGGGCGATGGGAAGAAGCGATGCGGGCAGCAAAAAGGGGCTTCCTGGATGGAAGCCCCTTGAGCCTTGCCTTATATTTTCCGGGCATTGTGAACGGCGGAAAGGAGCCCCTCAGCTTTACTTCCCTCCGCCCACGGCTAACCCGGAAACTTCAAGAGGAAAGTCCCCATGGTGGGATCGACCGCTCCATCTGGCTGCAAACTGCAGCATTGACCAGACCTCACAATCGCCACTGGAACCCATCCCCTCCTACCCGCGTTCCAAATACAGGATTGGCACGATTCACGAACTTGGTTCGTGTGGGGCCGTCAAGCGCGCCCCAATTGTCTTTATAATAAAAAAGTGCGGCGACGCGGTCAAGGGCTAAGCGCCAGGGAATTAAAATAATTCGGCGAAGCATACAACCTGTTGGACTCCGTCCGGGATGACCACAATATTTTGTATAATCCGGAATTCCCTACCGCCCATTGTGTCCAGGGAAATCAGTACGGGCGCCCTTCCGCTCCTTTCCTGCCTCGCAGGTTCTTCCTGCCCTGCCATGAAAAAGCCGGCCTTCCCCGCCCGCCGCAGGGCATCCCGAATCCCGACCCTGCGGGGACATGCGAGCGCGACCGGGGAAGTTCGAATTTGCGCCTCATGGGTTCGCCCCCCGCCTGCCCGCCGCCCAATCATCCCACTGGCCAAGGTCTTTCATCTGCTCGTCCAGTTTCGTATCGCGCAAAAGCTCTTCCACTTCCGCCCGCGTCTGGCGGGGAGCGGGACGAGTGGGATTTTCCGCCAGCCCCCAGATCAGCGCGGCCGCCAGAGCGGCATTCCTCCGGGCCTCGAGCGGGTTCACTGCATCATAAACATCCGTTTCAGCATGATAATTGGGAAGATAAGGTGCCCACTCCTGCCGCGCGATCAGGTTGGGGACACCCGCGAGAAGGAAATCAAAGTTATCCGTGCCGTCAATGGCCTCCAGGGAATCATCCGGCGCGGCGAGTCCGGGCACGGCGGCCAAAGCCTGGTCCACGGGATGGCGAAGGTCGGCGCGGCCATTCAAATAGAAACCGGTGGTGCGGCCTGAACCCGTGTCAAAGGTAATCATGGCCACATGCCCGCCCATTTCCGCGGCGTGCTGCGCTACGTAGGCCGCGGAGCCGAACAGGCCCTGTTCCTCGCCGGTGAACAGGACAAAACGCACGGTGCGCCGCGGCGCGAGGCCCAGCGCCTTAAAGCTGCGCGCGATATCAATGATCATGGCAGCATTGACGCCATTGTCCTCCGCCCCCGTGCCCAGGTCCCAGGAGTCCAGATGGGCGCCGATCAGCACGATCTCCTCCGGCCGCTCGCGGCCCCGTATTTCCGCCACCACGTTGCGGGCTTGATAGGCGCCGCCCGTGCGGCTGGGAAGATTGAGCCGTACCCGAACCTCGCCGCGCTCTGCCAAGCGAGCCAGGCGCGCCGCCTGCACGCGGACGACAATGGCGGCGGGAATGGGCAAACTCGCGCCGCCGAGGTCCATGGGGTGGCGGTAGAGGAGCACCCCCGGCCGGCTGGACTCGACCAGCAGGGCGGCGACTCCGGCCCGCCGGGCGGCAGCGAACGTTGCGCCGTCGCGCGCGTATTCGGCAAACAGATCGGCCTCCGTCTTCATTTCCGGGGAGAGCACCAGGACGATGGAGCCCCGCGCCTTGTCGCCGAGACGCTCAAACGAATCCACGCTCCCGTTCCCGGCGTTGACCAACGGCGCCTCCAAACCGTTCGCTCCCGGCGTGGGAACGGTAAACGGACCGGCAGCGACCCGAATGGGAAACTCCGCCGGAGCCAGGCACTCGGCATGATCAGCGCCTCCCACCCATGATGAGGGGATGGTGTACGTTTCCGTCCAGGCGGATTCAACTCCTGCTGCGCGGAAGCGGGCGACGGCCCAATCCACAGCGTGATCGCAGGCCCGTGAACCCGTCGGCCGGCCACCGATGCCGTCGCAAAGTTCGCTCAAGTCATCGAGCAAAGGTGTCTCACCCTCCTCGCGCGCGGCGAGGAGTTCGGCAGCGTGGGCCTGGGCGTCCGCCCTTACCGCCACGGACTGGGGCGATAAGACTTCGGTCCAAGACACGAGCAGGGTCAAAGCGCAGACCAGAACAAGATTGGAGAGGGCTTTTCCCGCCTTTGGCATCATTACTCCCTTTCGTATTGCGTGAACGTTCCGCGGCTCGGTTATAGCAACTTCCAGCTCCCCCCTCGATTACAACCCCACCGTGATCCGCAGTGCGGGAGGGGGATGGAATCGGCCAAAATGACAAAACCCGAGTAGCTTCGGCACCCGCTCCCCATCACGGGTTGCGACCTGGGGCTTTGTCCAAGTACCTTTCTTTTCATATACATTCTCGCTTCTCGAAAACAAGTCATTTATTTTCATAAACATTCTCGCATATCGGGAAAGCGACACTTTCCCAATATGTGTTTTCAATAACATTCAGGCTTTGCTCGTCGAATTGCTTTAATTACGGGGGTCAAACCCGCCGCGTCGCGATAAGCCCCTTTTTCCCAACAACATACAATTTTCCGCCGATCCTTCCGGGTTCCTATAAGTCCTTGTGTTTTCATATACATTCTCGCATATTGCGATATTTTTCCGGAGGTGAGGGTTCGCGTCTAGCCGAGCCAAAAACTCCCCTCCTCACTCAGTAGGGGCGGCGCATCAGCGCCGGGGGAGGTCACCCGCCCGAGTAGCCACGGTCATGGTTTTTTGACCGTGGTTTTTTCAGGCGCGCTTCGGCCGTCATTAGCCTACTACATAGGCAAGAGAAGTTTCAAGAGAAAAATCAGCACCCCCGCCCTAGCCGGGAAGGGGAAACCAGGCACGGGCCGCCGAGGGGGAGCGGGACCACTGAATGCGCTCCGCGGCAAAGCGGTGGGGATCGGCTTCCGGCCAGGGAGCGCTCGAGGGCTCCTCATGGAGAGCGAATCGGCCGTGGTCAAACGGCTGCCCGGGGGCGCGAGATTCAAGAATCAATCGCTCCCGAATACCGTTTTTCTGCCGCATCAGGGCGCGATGATGGCAATACGGATTGTTTCCGGGCTGGCCGAAGAAAACGTGGGCAGTCCAGGTACAGCCGCCGCGGCACAACTCCGCGTATTCGCAATCACGGCAAAAGCCCCACAAGTGCGAGGCGCCCTGGGGTGTTCCCTGATGGGTATTGATTTCAAGCTCGGCGGTGGCAAGAATTTCCCGCAGCGGTTTCTCTCGAATGTTGCCGCCGACGTAGGTCGAAGTTGGCAAAGAGGGGCAGCCCTTAATGGTGCCATCGGCTTCGATGCCGATGGTGTTCATCCCCGCCTGGCAGCCTTGCCAGATCGCACCGGCGCCTTGCATGTTGCGCAGACGCCGCTCATAGGGCCCGTAATAGCCAATGTTGTTACCCGGAAAGAAAAGCACCCCGTCGCGCTCGGCCCAACCGGCAAGCTCGTTCAAGAGCGGGAACACGTCTAGCAATTCCGACGGCTGCAACAGGATTTCCGGCCGGTCCGCCGCGCGGCCCATGGGTACGGTCAGTGCGAGTTGCCACGCCCGGCAACCAGCATCGACAATATCGGTGTAGATCAGAGGCAGCTCCGGCGCGGAAAGCCGGTTAATCTGGGTATTGCAGGAAATTGGAATCGCCGCCCGCCGCAGGTGCTGTAAGGTGGCAAAGCAGGCTTTCCAGGACCCGTTCTTCCCCCGCAGCCAGTCGTGTGTTTCACGCGTGCCGTCGATGGAAACGGAGACCTGCTGAATCCCCGCTTCGCGCATGCTCTCCGCCGTGGCGGCGGAAATGCCATACCCGCCCGTGGTGAGTGTACAAGCGAGTCCGGCGGCGCGAATGGCCTTGACGATGACCAGCCAATCGGGTCGCAGAAACGCCTCCCCGCCGATGAGGGTAACTTCGGTGACCCCGGCCTCTTGCATTTGCCGAACCAGATCGAGAGCTTCCGCGGTGGAAAGCTCCCCGGCACGCGCCTTGGCCGCCCGTGAACCGCAATGCACACAACCGAGGTTGCATTGCAAGGTTAGTTCCCAGACGGCATAGACGTTGCGCAGAGGCTTCATGGGAGTTCAACGAAAATTTTCAAGTAAGTCTTGATGGACTTAACAGGGCTCGGAATACCGCCGAATTCTTCCCGAGTCTCTTTATTCGGGAGGCTTGGCAGGCGGCCCTCCGTACACAGGCGCGGAGGGACGCTCCACCGGCCGAACCGGCACCAACTGGAATACTGCCCCCGCCCCCATGGTGGTGGCATCGGTGCGAATGGGCACTTGGTTCGAGCCACCCACACCTCCTCCATTCACGGCGCTGAGGAAATGCCTGCCGTCCGCTGTCTGAATCGTGGCGTGCAGGTTGTCGGGCAGCAGGGTGATGGTGAACTTTTCCCAAGGCCCGTTATCCGTCGTGTCGGTATGAAGGGGAGAATGGTCGTTGTTGGGTCCGCCGATGCCGCCGCCATGCACGGCCGTCACGAAGTGGCCGTCGTAGGTTTTCAGCGCAAAGGTTTCCGCAGACCTATCCACCCAGACCCATGTAAATGTCTCGAAGGGGCCAGCGGCGGTCGCCCCGGTGGAGAGCGCCACTCCGTGGGGGGCCGATTTTGGATCTCCGAGTCCTCCACCATTCACGGCGCTCAGCAAATGACCATTGTGAGTTTGAATCGCACAGATCAAGGTCTGCTGTGCATGCTGTCCGCCGTCAGGTTGCGGCATGGGTATCGGCGGCCCGCCGTACACCGGCGCCTGGGGCCCGGTCAGCGCAAAGTCAGGGGGAACAATTCGGCGCCCTCGGAAGAGCCAGGCGACGCCGGCCCCAACCACGCCCAGCGCCCCCAGGATCAGCCCCCCCAGAGTTCGCCGGCGAGTGATCGATCCCCCCCCGCGGAACGGGGGAGGTCCGCCGTACACGGGAGCGGGAGATGATCGCTCCTCTTCTTCCAGGCGGCGCAAGGCATCTTCGCGCAGGCGACGAACCTTGTCGGGATCATCGGGAGATCGTGGAAGTCGAGCGTCGGAGTCCGGCTTCACGGCAGCACCTCAAGCAAGTTTATTTGCGATTTCCCCACTTTATCATCTTTTCAGCGCAAACCAACAAGCGGTTTTTCGTCATTGCGGATGAGGGAAGTCTGCGCAAAAGGTCATCCCACGGGCGCCCGAAGTTTCAGCGAGAGCAGATAGCGAGTATCCTCGAGCGCCCAGTTATCCCGGCAACCCATCATCGCGCGCGGGTGCTATGCGGTGGATGGCCGCGGACCGCGCATTCTGGCGGTGACCCGTGGCTTGACCTGGCATCGCGGGCAATAGTGGCTGCTGCGGCCGGCGATCACGATGCGCCGGATGATGTGGCCGCAACGGCGGCAGGGCTCGCCGGTGTGCTGATACACTCGCAGCTTGCTGAGGAAGGCGCCCGGCCGGCCTTCGATATCGAGGTAATCGCTGAAGGTCGTTCCGCCCAGCCGCACGGCACGGTCCAGCACCTTGCGGACAGCCTTATAGAGTTGATGGGACTTGCCGGCAGAAACCCGGCCGGGCTGGGAGAGGGGATGGATGCGGGCTTCAAACAGGGCTTCATCGGCGTAGATGTTTCCCAGCCCCGCCACCAAGTTCTGGTTCATCAGCCAACTTTTGATGGCCCCTTGGCGGCCGCGCATGGCGGCGAGGAACTGCGCCTCCGTCACTTTCTGGGCGTCGGGCCCCAGCGTTCCAAAAACCTTTTCCAACTCGGGCAGCGTCAGGGAGCGCAGCCTGCCGAAGCGCCGCGCGTCCCGGAAGCGTAATTCTTCGCGGCCATCGTCCAGCGGCATGAAGACGTGAGTGTGCGGCTCAACAGGCGCCTCGCGTGGGGCGACGGTGAGCTGGCCGGTCATTCCCAGGCGCACCATCAGAAAACGCGGCGCAGAGCCATCCTCCGCCGCCAATTCGGCGGCGATCGCCTTGCCTTTGCGCGCCACGCTAACCACCGTTCGCCCCTCAAGGGTGGAAGCGAATTCTTCTAGGGACCCGGCGATAACGGAGGGGTGGCGAATTTCCACCGACGCGATGCGGCGCCCCAGGGCGCGCCGCCGCAGCCCCTGGGCCACGGTTTCAACTTCGGGAAGTTCAGGCATAGTTCGGGACTCGGAACTCGGGATACGGGACTCGGGACACGGGTCGCGCCTTGATTGTTTACCGACTCGGTTCAATGGGTTCGGAATACGGGCGACGGGAATGCAATCACCAATCACCAATCGCCAATCCGCCTGAACCCCGTATCCCGAGTCCCGTATCCCGATTCTTTACGGTACCAGCGCCACAACCCGCGTGGGGCCTCCCGAGCCTCCGCGCAACTTCATGGGCAGCGCAATGACGACGGCCCCCGTGGCGGGCACTTCCTCCAAGTGGGCGAGGTTTTCCAGATGATAGAGCCCCGCACGCATGGTCAGTTGATGAACCTCGAAGTGTGGCGACGGCCCGTAATCGATGCTGGCCGTATCAATGCCGATGGCCTTTGGGCGGGCGTGGTCAAGCAGGTAGTGAGCAGCTTCCAGGGAGAAACCCGGAAAGTGCATGACACCCCTTGCGTCCTGGTTCATGTAACGCACTTGGGAAGGCCACCGCGAACCCCACCCGGTGAGCACGAAAACCGCGCCCCCCTGGGGAAGCGGTCCATGCAGCTTTTCCCAGTTTTCCAAATCCCGGGCGGTAAGACGGTAATCGGGGTTCGCGCGCACGGCCACGCGGACGTCCACCACCACGACTCCCAGGAACAGATCCTGCACGGGGATTTCATCCAGGCTTTTACCCTTCGCATCAAAGTGCAGGGGGGCATCCATGTGCGTCCCAAAATGCTCGGGCAATTGCAAACTGCGCGCGAAGTATCCATCGTGCTGGTAAGTGGCCGCTATTGTGGCATGGAAGGGAGACAGGGCGGTCCCTTCCGGCCAAAAGGGTGAGTGCTCATCCAGCGGATAAGTCAGATCGATGGTCTTGACCCGGCCCTGCTGGATGGCCTGGACAAGCGCGGCAGCGGGATTCGGAGATGCTCCGGCCGCCAGTAGCGGGGCCAATCCCAAAAGGATGAGCAGCCCCACGAACCGAACACAGATTCCGCGGCGCATCAATCCTCCTCAACAGCCGGTCAGGCAGGCATGGTCCTGAGCCGAACTCCCACCCGCTGCCGTCGCGAATGCGGGCTAAACTCCCACCTTGATGTCGGCGCCATCAACCTCGACGGGAAAGGTTTGCACTTTGATGGAACTGTTTCCAAGTTTTTCGCCGGTGCAGACGTTGTACTCCCACATGTGCCAGGGGCAACTGATGACCTCGCCCTCCAGGAGGCCCTCGCCCAGCGGCCCGCCCTGATGGAGGCAGGTGTTATCGGTGGCGTAAATCTTCCCTCCCACGTTGTAGAGGGCAATCTCCATTCCGTTGACGGCCACGGTCTTGGCCGTTCCGGGTTTCAGGTCTGTAGTACTGGCAACTTTCACAAAGTTGGGCATGTCAATCTCCTTGACGCGTTTTCATCATCCACCGATTACACAGATTTCACAGATTAAACTAACTGAACGGCAAGCAAAAACAAGGGCCGTGCGCCGACTGGGTGACTTTAGCGGTTCGCGCGCCAAATCTAGAAAGCTCGCGCCGACTCAACTGAGAACCTTGCGCCGGCACGCCCTGTCTTTTGCGCCTTCTTTTCTATCTGTGTGATCTGTGCAATCTGTGAATAAAAGAAGTTGTTTTAGCCAATCTGAACAAATTCCGGCGTCCCGGCCTTGCCGATTCGCACGGATTTCTTGAAATCCTCAAGCATGCGCTGATCCAAACGAACATCCGTGGGCCGCTTGCCCACCGTCATGCCGTCGATCTTTTCCTGCAACTTGAGAAGGGCGTAAAAGAGGTTTTCCGGGCGCGGCGGGCAGCCCACCACGTAAACGTCCACGGGCACGATTTTGTCCACACCCTGCAAAACCGCGTAAGTGTTGAAGGGCCCGCCCACACTCGAACAGGCGCCCATGGAGATGCACCACTTGGGGTCCGGCATCTGCTCCCAGATGCGCTTGACCACCGGCGACATCTTCAGCGTCACGGTGCCGGCCACGATCATCAAGTCCGCCTGGCGGGGACTGGGGCGAAAGACTTCGGCGCCGAAGCGCGCCATGTCAAAGCGTGAAGTCGTGGAAGCAATCATTTCAATTGCGCAGCAGGCCAAGCCGAACGTCAGCGGCCAGAGGGACGACTTTCGCGCCCAATTGAAAACATAATCCACGGACGTGACGATCAAATTTTTCTCGTGACGATTCTCAATGGCTTCCATTCCCAACCTCTTTTTCCCCAGTGCCCGACGCTCCGGCCGGCGTAAGCACTGCAAACGGTTATTATACCCTGAGGCCGGTGGCGGCTCGAAATAATTCCCGTCAGCAAGGGGTCTACTAAAATGATACATTTACAGTCCGCGCTGCGGTTAGGGGAAGGATTGCGACAAGCCACAACATTTCCGGACCCAGGTTGGAATGCATGGTGAATGAAGCGAATTCGGAAGTGCTCCCCCTGAAACGGACGCGGGAAGGAGGTCAACCCGCAGGAATTCCCGCCACAGCTTTTCATCCTCCCGCATGGTGGGGGATCGCCGTTGTCCTCGCGCTGACCTTTGCGGTTTACATCCCCACGCTCCGCTATCAATTCGTACATGACGATCGCGGGCAGATCGTGGAGAATCCCGCGGTTCATTCCTGGCACGCCGTGCCCACCTACTTCACGGCACAAGTGTGGGCAGGAGTAATGCCGGAGGAATTGGGGAATTATTACCGCCCGCTTTTCCTTCTGTGGGTGCGATTCAACGACGTGGTGTTTAGGAATCAGGCCTGGGGTTGGCATCTCACCACCATTCTGGCCCATGTCCTGACCACCCTTCTCGTCTACCTCCTCGCCGGGCGATTGGAAATCGATCGCGATGTGGGGTTGTTGGCGGCGCTGATTTTCGGCCTTCACCCGGCGCATATTGAGGCTGTCGCCTGGATTTCCGGAGTCACCGAACCGCTGCTGGGAATCCTCTTGATTGCTTCGTTCCTGGCTTACGCGCAGTCGCGCGCCGAGGGAGCGTATGCACTCCGATGGAAAGTAATTTCCCTGGCGCTTTTCGCTCTCGCCATGCTGGAAAAAGAGACGGCACTAATACTTCCTGGACTTCTGCTTGTTTACGAGTGGATTTTTGGGACGGAAGAGCAAAGGCCGCTCGACGCAAGGTGGATGCTCGCGTGGTGTGGAGAAAGTCTCGGAAAAATCTGGCCTTACTTTTTGCTCATCGCCCTTTATGTTCCCGCGCGGATTTACGCTCTGAAAGGGTTTAGTCATGTGGTGACACCTTTCAGTACGGCGCAGTTGGTCTTTACGTGGCCGTCGCTCATTGCGTTCTGGATTCGCCACCTGCTCTGGCCGGTGGACCTCAGTACCTTTTACAATCTCACCGCGGTGACTCATCCCACGCTCAAGAATTTCACTCTGCCCGCCATCTTTGATCTCTGTGTTGGCCTCGCGTTGTTCGCCGGCGTCCGGCGTTCGCGCCCGGCCTCCTTCTTTGCAGTTTGGCTGGTGCTGCCTTTAATCCCTCTTCTCAATCTCCGCGTCTTTCTGGCCAACGATTTTGCCCATGACCGTTACCTTTACCTGCCCTCGGCGGGTCTGGCCGTCCTCGTGGCGATGTTTTTGAAAAAAGTATGCATGGGGCCACCCGTCTGGCTTGGAGCCCCCGCGTCGCTGCTCGGCGCCGGTCTGTGCCTGACTGCCGCCATGAGTTACGGAACCATCACCGAGGGTTCCTACTTCAAAGACAATCTAACGTTTTACGCATACATCCTGACCAAGGCGCCTGACAATCCCTACGCCGAGACCAACTATGCAACCCTCCTGGCGGAGGACGGACAGTACGGCCCCGCTGTCGAAGAGTTCCTGGACGTCGCCAATCACTACCCGGACTACTACAACGCCATCTACAACCTGGCCCTCACCTATTACAAAATGGGAAAGCTGCCGGAAGCGGATACCTATTTTCGCCAGGCCATCCGCACGGATGCCAACAAATCGGACGCGTATCTTTACCTGGGCATGACGTGCTTCAAATCCGGCCGCGTCGACGAGGGCATGGCTTGCGTGCGGCTGGCCATCGCGATGCGTCCCAATCGGTATGGCTATCATTTTGCGCTGGGGGTCATGCTGAAAACCCAGGGTGACATGGCAGACGCTCTCCTGGAATTCAAGGAGGAGCTGGCCAACCACCCGGAGGAAAAGGCGGCGGCGGCGCAGATGAAAGAGATTGAGAGTCAATTCCCCGCAATCGCGCGCCCGTAAGGGTTAGCGGGCCGAACGGCCCCCTGACTTATGGCAAGGGAGTTTCCCTGCGGATGCGCGCGGCCCCTGCCTGATCGCCCGCCGCTTCCAGCGCCGCAGATTCCGCCACATAGGCCTGAGAATATGAGGGATCCACTTCCCGGGCTGCGTGGAATTGTCCCGCCGCCTGCGCCGGCTTGCCCATTTTCATCCAACACGTTCCCAGGTAGAATCGCGCGCCGGTGTCCAGCGGATCCAGGCGCACCACCTGCTGAAAGTAATCCGCAGCGCGCGCGTAGTCACCGCGCGGAAAGTAGACCGAGCCCAGCACGGCGTAGGCGAAGGGTGAATTGGGCATCAGGTGGGCGGCCTTGTCAAAGTAGTCGAGTGCCTCCTGCTCGCGGCCTTCAAGCAGGGCGACCTGACCGAGTCCCACGTCAGCGTTGTAGATCACGGCAGGCGCCGGACGGATGCTTTGCGCATTCAGCCGCAGGGCAGTCTGGAATTCCCGAGCGGCGCCCCCCAAATCTCTTTTCTGGAGCTGCAAGTTCACGCCGTGGGCGACATGCATCTCCGCGGCGTTGGGCGATACGGCCAGCGAGTAGTTTGACAGCGCGTCATTGTTGCGCCAGTGGGGGATGGTGCGCATAGATTGCGCCCCCCACAGCACCGCCACTAACACTAAGGCGGGGGCGGCCACCCCGACGAGGTACTCATGGGGAAAATGCCGCGGCAGCAGTTCAAATACCAGGTATCCGAGCGCCAGGCAAAGGCCAACGGAAGGCAAATAAGAAAATCGATCGGCAACCAGCGGAATACTGAGGTATCGATAGTTGAGACATGGGAGGAGAGTGATTATCCACCACAGGGTGAGGAAGCACAATCGGGGCTCCCGATTGCGCGACAAACACGCCGCAGCAATCATCAGCAGCGCTATCCAGGGCCAGGGCGAACGCAGGCTGGGGCCAAGATCAAAGGTGCGGAACACATTGAGATGAACAGGCCAGAAGAAAAGCCGGGCATGCTGGCCGAGCAACCCAATCGCCGCCCGGACAACCTGCGGATTGAAATCGCGCAACAGGGATGCTGATGAAACGCGGCCCATAATCGACAACCGGATCGCCGAGCAAACCGCGACCGCCCCCAAATAGGGGAGCCAGCATACCGCTCGCCGGCGCCATGTCTGGGTGGAGGGTTGGCAGAACCAGTAAGCCAGCAGGAGAAGCGGGAAACTGAAAGCCACCTCCTTGAAGAAGAGCGCAGGGAAATAGACGAGCGCCGCCGCCGCGTGCCACCCGAGATTTTGCGGCGAGTGCCGCTCTGCCCGCAGGAACATCCAGAACCCCAGCATGCAGAAGAACGCGCACCCGATTTCAGGTATCGCCGCTGCCCACGCCACCGCCTCAACATGCAGTGGGTGCAGCGCCCAGAGCAGGGCCCCCGAAAATGCTGCCAATTCATTTTGGAGAAGCTCACGGGCGATCCGGTAGACAATCCAGATGGTCAGTGCGTAAAGGACAAGCTGAACCAAGTGATAGGCAAAAGGATTCGAACCCGCCGCCCGCGCGATGAGCCAATAAGTGAAAATGTGAAGCGGCCGGTAGAACCTGGCCTGCGCACCGCCCCCCGCGAACGACCACACGCGTCCCAGGAAAATCCGCCTCCACAGGTGCGGATTCTTTATGAAAGGGTTTTTCAGGATCTGCTCAACATCGTCGGAAACAAACCCGCAGGCTAGAACTCCCTGGTAGAAGACGATCGCCACCAAGATCAGGAACCAACTGCCCATGGCATGATGCTTCTTGAGCAGATCATTCAAACGGGCCAACAATGTTCAACTCCCCTGCTGACTTTGCGGACCCACCATCAGGTTGTGAAAACGGGATGCGGGCTATTCTTTCGGAGTCGAGGCCCGCACGCGCACCGCCTCCGCCTTGTCGCCCGCCGCATCGAGCGCCCCCGCCTCCGCTCCATAAGCCTGCACATAGTCGGGATCCACTTCGCGCGCCGCATGGAATTGCGCCGCCGCCTGCGCGGGCTTCCCCATTTTCATCCAACAGGTCCCCAGATAGAATCGCGCCTCCACGTCCTGTGGATCAACCCGCACGGCTTTTTGAAAATACGCTGCCGCGCGGGTGTAGTCACCTTGGGGAAAGTAAACCGAGCCCAGCACATCATAGGCAAAGTGGGTGCCCGGCGACAGCAGGACGGCTTTATTAAAGTAGTCCAGCGCCTCCTGCTCGCGTCCCTGAATGAGGGCGATCTGGCCCAGCCCAATGTAACAGTTGTAACTCACTCCGGGAGCCGCGTGGAAGCTTTGCGCATCCAGCCGCAGAGCCGTGCGGAATTCGCGGACAGCGCCCTCCGGGTCATTTCGAAATTGCAAAACCACCCCGTGGACCGCATGCACTTCCGCGGCATTGGGGGAAACGCGCAGCGAGTAATCAAACAGCGCATCATTGTTCCGCCAATGGGGGACGGTACGCAGGGTTTGGACCGCCCAGAGCATGGCCACGACGGCCAAAGCGCCGGCAGCCATCTGCGCGTAACCGGCCTGGGGAAAGCGCTGGGGCAGCCAGTTAAATGCCAGGTATCCAAGCGCCAGGCAAAGGCCCACCGACGCCGTATAGGAGAATCGATCAGCGACAATCGGAATCGTAAGCTGGCGATAGTTGAGAGTAGGGAGGAGCGCCACCAGCCACCAGAGCACCAGGAAGCTCAATCGGGGATTACGCCGGCGGTAAATGCAGGCGAGAATAATAACCAGCAGCGTTGCCCAGGGCCAGGGCGATCGCAGGCTGCCCGCCAGGTTAAAATCGCGGAATTCACTGAGGTTGACGGGCCAGAAAAAAAGCTTGGCATGCTGGCCCAACAATCCTATGGCCGCCCAGACTGCCTGCGCATTGAGCTTTCGCAGCGGGGAGGTTTGGGAAAAGTGGCCCATCACCGCCACACGGATGACCGCGCAAACCGCGACCGCGGCAACATAGGGAAGCCAGTGGAGCGTGCGCCGCCACCAGGACTCCGCACCGGAAAAGCAGAACCAGTAAGCCAGCAGGAGGAGAGGGAAACTGAACGCCATCTCTTTGAAAAATAGCGCGGGGAAATATATGGCCGCGGCTACCACGTGCCACCAGAAGTTCGCCGGGCCGTGTTCCTCCGCCCACAGGAACATCCAGAATCCCAGCAAACAGAAAAGCGTACAGCCGATGTCCGATATCGAGGAGACCCATGCCACCACTTCGACATGCAACGGATTCAGCGCCCAGAGCAAAGCGCCGGCAAACGCCGTCAGATCGCTCTGGAGTATCTTTCGTCCAAGCCGGTAAACGACCCAGACGCTAAGTGCGTAAAGGGCAACGAGGAACACGTGATACGCGGCTGGCTCCAAGCCCGCCACCCGGCAAACAAGCCAATACGAGAAAATGGTCAGCGGCCTGTAAAAACCACCCTGCGTGCTGGTACCCTCGAACGAAAAAAGCGGCCCCAGAAAGATGCGGGTCCAGAGGTGGGGATTTTTGATGAAGGGATTCTCTAGAATGAGTTGAACGTCGTCATAAACAAACCCGCAACTCAAAGCTCCCTGGTAAACAGCCACCGCCGCCAGAACCAATATCCAACTGGCCGTGGCACGGTATTTCGTAAAAAGAGCATCCAGGCGGATCAACAAGATTCAACTCCCCTGTTAAGTGTGCGGGCGTGCAAACCCTCGATCTGAACAGCATCGCATTTAATGTTTTGGCACTGATGCCCGGACTTGCGCCGCCGCCCCTTTGTCGCCGGCGGCCTCCAGCGAGCGCGCTTCCGCCTCGTAGGCTTGATAGTAAGTCGAGTCAATTTCGCGCGCAGTTCGAAACTGTGCAGCGGCGCGGCGGGGCTGGCCGAGTTTTAAATAACAAGTCCCCAGATAAAACCGTGACTCCTCCTCCTGCGGATTGGTTAAGACCGCCTTCTCAAAATAATCCCTGGCGTGGGCATAGTCGCCACGCGGGAAATAGATGATGCCCAGCGATTTGTAAGCGAGGCTGTAGCCGGGCGCCACCCGCAGCGCCTGGTTGTAATCATCGATGGCTTCCTGCGTATGGCCCTGAAGATTCGCAACCTGGCCCAGCAGCACGTAACACTCCGTGGTAATCCCCACCAGGGGACGCTCACTCTGCACATTAAGCTTGATCGCGAGGTGATATTCCCCGGCGGCCTCGGCCATCTTCCCGTCCCTTTGCTGAAGCACCACGCCATGCAGCATATGGGCGAGCGCGGATTTCGGGGAGGCCAGATATGCCTGATCCCAAAGTGAGACATTATCATGCCAGCGCGCGACCGAGCGCACGTCCTGAGCAACCCATAAAGCCATCAGAACTCCCAGCGCCAACGCCAGCGCCGGAGCAGTTTTGGGGCGCGACAGATGACGGGGCAGCCAATCCAAGGCAATATAGGCCAGCGCCAGGCAAGGCCCCACGGTGGGCAGAAATGAAGAGCGATCGGCCACCGGAAAGCTTACTTGGCGGATATCCAGGCAGGGCAACAGGGTCACTCCCCACCAGATCATCAGAAATCCCAGCATCGGCTCCCGCCGGCGAAGGAATAGCGCCGCAACCAGAACCAGCAGCGCGATCGCAGGCCACGGCGAATGCAGACTCGCCTGCAAATCGAATGATCGGAAAACCGAAAGGTACCGTGGCCAGACGAAAAGGCGGGCATGCTGGCCGAGCAATCCCGCGGCTACCGCCCCCAAGCGCCAGGAGGGCTTGAACAACTCGGGCGCCTCCGAAAATCTGCCCAGGACCGCGACGCGAATGGCAAGGTAGACTGCCACCGCGCCCGCGTATATCGACCAATGAATAGCCTTGCTCTTCCAGGAATGCTCACCAGTGAAGAAAAACCAGTAAACCAGGATGATGAGCGGGAAGGTGAGCGCCATTTCCTTGAAGAACAAGGCGGGAAAGAAGGCGGCAGCGGCAAGGATATGGCGGAGGAGCGGGCGGTCCGGCGAGCGCTCGGCGCGCACAAAGAGCAGAAAAGCGAGCACGAAAAAGAACGCCGCGCCCAGATCAGGGAGGGCTGAAATCCATGCCACCGTTTCCACGTGCAAGGGGTGCAGCGCCCAAAGCAAAGCCCCCGCAAACGCCACTAGGGAGTTAGGCAGCAGTTGGCCAGCCAGTCGGAAAACGAGCCACACCGCCGCCGCATAAAAAAGCAGGAGGGCCAGGTGGAAAACCACGGGATTGGGGCCCTTCAGACGATACAAAGCCCAATAGGTGATGAATTGAAGGGGCCGATACATGTTGTCATGCTGCGCCGGCCCGCGAAACGACCACACTGAGCCTGTGAAGATGCGGGTCCACTGCCCGGAATTTCGGAGGTAAGGATTTTCGAGAACCTGGGGAATGTCATCGTGAACGAACAGGTTGGAAAGCGTGCCGCAAAAAACCACGTAGGTGGTGAGAAACAGGCTCGCCCCGGCCATGCGCGGATGCTCTTGCAGCCATCGGTTACAGTGATTGAGCAAGATTTGGCCTCACGCCGAGAAAGATAGCGGCAATGTCGCCGGGTTGAAGCACTTGGTTGGCCCGTGCGAGGTGCGCGATAATCCACGGTGATTATAACTACAAATGGTTTGAGGACAAAGGCACTATAGTACTAAGAATCCCTTCCTCCCGCGCTCCCCACCGGCAAATGTGGACCGCAACCCAGATGGGCCCCCACCGTGGGCGCGCGCGGGGGGTTTCAAATTCCCGTGCGCGGGGAGGATGTGGTTATTTCTGCTTTGGCTCGTTTGCTGCCCCGGAAGCGAGCGCCGCCAATTGCTGCCGGGCGGCGGCGCAATCCGGGTTGTAGCGGAGTTCCAGGTTGAATTCAGATTCAGCGGCAGGAATATTGTTTTGCTCGCGCCGGATCATCGCCAGGGCAAAATGATAGCCCGGCGCGGAGGGTCGAGCCTGGATGGCGCGCTGGATGTACGGAATCGCTTCGTCGGCCCGCCCCTGGCGCCAAATGCAGAGGCCAAGGCAAATGTTCGTGTCGGAATCCTGATCGTTCTTACTGAGCGCCCGCCGCAGATAAATCTCCGCCGCCTGGGGCTTTCCAAGTTTGTAATAAGCATAGCCAAGATCATAATTGGTAAGCCAATAGTCCGGCTCCCGCGCCAAGACCTGGGAAAAAAGAGCAATGGCGGCATTGGGGTAACCCTCATCCAGTAGCGCCGTGCCCAGATTGGTGCAGATCAAATTGTCGTGGGGGGCAATCGTGTAAGCTCGTTGATAGAGCAGCAGGTCGCTGGCCCAGTAGGTTTGTTGGGTCACCGTCCCCAGGGCATAAGCCAGAGCAAGTGCCGCGAGGCAGGTGAGTTCCAGATTCTTAAACCGGCCGCGCCAGCGCCTGGCGATCACCGCCAGGCCCAGCGACACCAAAAGAACAAAGCCGACGGAGGGGATGTACAAATAACGGTCGTGGGCAATATCGCCCTCACTAAAGGTGCGGAGCCAGAGGACGGGGATAATCGGCAGCCCAATCCAGCAGCAGGCAAATAGCGCCAATCGGGGGTCTTCCAGGCGGCTGATGCCCCAACCCAGCGCCAGCAGGAGCACCAGCAACGTCGCGGTGGGAACCAGAAACGCCGCGGATGCCGGGTTATCAATGTAGGGCAGACCGTAAAGCCCGCTGATCCCTGCCGGAAAAAGCAAGTGGCGAAGGTACAACCAGAGAATGGAGGGCTCGGTCAACAGCATGCTTTTCCAGCCCAGGGGGGTAACAGAGTGCGACAACCCGTGCAGGATGCGCGCGCGAAGAGCGAGGTATATCAGGGTGAGCACGAAGAACGCCAGGGAATGCTGGACGGCACTCGCCAGCCGTGAAATCCAAGCAGGCCTTGGCGCATAAAGCCACGCATACACGAAAACCAGCGGGCCCAATACCACGGTGGTTTCCTTTTCAAGCAGCCCCAGCGCGAACAGCGTCAGAGCCAAACCCATCCAGCCCCACCGATTCCCCTCTCGAAACCGCAGGTAAGCCAGGAAACTTCCAATCACGGAGAGCGCCGTGAGGGGATCAGACACGCCGGACACCCAGGCCACACTCTCGATGTGAACGGGGTGGAGGGCGAAAAGCGTCGCGGCGGCGAAGGCCATTGCGCGGCTGGCGGTCAGGCGGCTGACCAGGACAAACACCAGAAAGGTCACCGCGACATGGCACAGGATCGTGGTCAAGTGCCACCCTTGCGGTCCAATCCCAAACATCGCGTGGTTCAAACGAAACCAGAGCAGGAACAGCGGGCGGTAGTAATCGCCCTGGACATTGGGATACAACTCCGACCAGACATGGGCAGTAAAGTAATGGGGCAGATAGCGCCAGGCATGAATGGCGGGATTCTGGACAATCTGGGGTTTATCGTCGTAAACGAATTGATAGCCGAGGGTGGGGACGTACACCAGAAAGGCAAGGGCACAGGCGAGCGTCTCCGCCACCCCGCGCCTGCTGATCCAGCCCGCTTCACCCGCATTTTCGGAGGAAGTCTCTACCTGCATGATTCACTGATCCTGTGATCCGAAAAATTCTCCGCCGGAATTCGAACCCTGCTTCGGCCGAAATTATCGTCTCGGCCGTCACTATGGCGGCGCCTTCACACCCGTGATCAGCAGTGCTCCTTCTGACTTCGAGCGCTGCATTTGCGCGGCGTCGCGAAACCACCGGCCAGTGTATACCTTGGGGGTGGGCGAGAGGTCGGGAATGCGGCGATGATGAACATCCTGGAAGCCCGCGGCGCCGAAAAGTTCATGCCACTCTGCGGATGAGAGCAGGCGGGTGGGAATTTTGAAGTGGGCCTGCCATTGGTGACAGTCGGGATTGTCGCGATAGTAATTAATCAGGATCCACGCGGAGCCGCCGGGCGCAAGCACCCGAAAGATTTCGCCCAGGCCGCGAGCCACATCATGCCAGTAGTAAGAGGATTCTACGGAAATGACTTTGGTGAAAAAGTCGGGGGGCACGGGGATCTGCTCGGCGGTTCCGTGGAGGAATTGGGCGTTGGGGACGAGGGCGTTCGCGAGTTGCGCCCGCCGAACCATCGCATCCGACACGTCAATGCCGACAACCGATCCGTCGGGCACCTGCGCAGCGATCCGCCGCACCAGCCAACCGCTTCCGCTTCCCACGTCCAGCACGCGATCGGCAGGCTGCAAGTTCATGAGCGCCAGGGTGGGAAGTACGATGGGGAGGTGATGGTTCTCCATCTCTTCCCCACGGCCCGCTTCCGCCCAGCGGTTGAATTCTTCGCGAAGCTGCAGCTCCGGAGCCCGGTTCGGCATCGTCATCTCAAGAAAAACCTCGCCCGCGATTTTATCAGAGCGAGGGCCGGCCCGCGGTGCCATTTCCGCAAGGATGATCCAGTACTTCGGGACTATGGGTAGGAAATGATCACGGACTCCGGCAGGGGGGGCTGGCGGAAGTGTTCGCTGCGCGTGAAGCCGGCATGGTTGAACATGCGCTCGAATTCCGCGAAAGTGTAAGCATCGCCATGGGGTGTGGAACCCAGCATGATCATGCTGAAAGTCGCGGCTTCGGGCGGGGTGACGCGGTCGTCGTTGGGCACGAATTCCAGGGTCACGGCGCGCCCGCCGGGGGCGAGTGCGGCGTGGACTTTGCGCAGGAGTTCTTCATTGGTAGGAGGGTCAAAATGGTGCAGGAAGTTGGTGAGCAGCACCAAATCGTAGCCTTCGCCGAATTCCACCTCAAAGGCGCTGCCGGGAATGGTGGAGTAGCGGGATTCGACGCCGGACTTGCGGGCATTCTTCCTGGCCACTTCCAGAACGCTTGCCCAGTCGAGCGCCACGATTTCGGCTTGCGGGTTGTGCCGGGCGATGTTGATGCCGAAAAGGCCGTGCCCGGCGGCGATATCGAGCACGCGGCATTTTCCACCCTTGTCCGCTTCCACCAATTTGGAGATCACCTCGGCGGGCATCATCATCATGGGGGCCATGGAACGGGCGAATTCCACCCAGATCGGATTTTCAATGCCGACGGTCCCTTCCTCGCCCCACATGGTGCCGCCTTTGCGCACTGCCCCTACAAGGTCATCGAAGGCCTTGAGCATCTCGGGCGCGTCCAGGAAGTGCGCGGCGCTTCCCATGTAGGCGGGCGAGCGCCGATCGAGAAACATCGCGGCATCAGGGGCCAGCCCGTAATGGGAGTCCTGCTTGGTGAGGTAACCCATCACCGTAAGATAATCACAAAGGATGCGGATGCCGCGCTCGGCCGCTCCCGCGCGCAGGGCGATTTGTTCAGCAGTGGTCTGCCTGTCCCCGATGGCGGTGAAAATATCGAGATCAATGGCCGCCCGCATGGCGGCAGTCTGCTGGTAAGCGTTAAAAGTCTGGAAGAGCCGCCCGGGGTTGGGCATGGCAACGGCCGCCGCACGCGCCGCCGACGGTTCTCCCTGGGGTTTTCTTGAAACTTCAGGTGCGGTTGGCTGGCTCATGGGAATCCTCCTGGAGAGCACACAAACTCTGCGGGCTCCCTGCAGCATTCAGTTGTTATTCGATCAAGCCCTGATCAAAAACTGCAACGTCAGACAATTCAAGCTGGAACGGGCCGAGTGTTTTGAATCGTTACCTTAATGTGTCAGCCCTGCACTTTGGTCAACAACTCTACAAACTTCTGCTCGCGAACCTTCGGGTCAACGCCCATGTGCTTTTCCATAACCTGGGTGGTATTCATTGAGCAGAACTTGGGGCCGCACATGGAACAGAACGCAGCTTCCTTGTAATAGTCGTCCTGAAGCGTTTCGTCGTGCATGGAGCGCGCCGTTTCGGGATCCAGGGAAAGCTGGAATTGCTTGTTCCAATCGAACAGGAAGCGCGCGTAACTGAGCGCGTCGTCGCGGTCGCGAGCGCCGGGCCGGTGCCGGGCCACGTCCGCGGCGTGAGCGGCAATCTTGTAAGCAATGATGCCCTGACGCACATCATCCTTGTTGGGCAGCCCGAGATGTTCCTTGGGGGTCACGTAGCAGAGCATGGCCGCGCCGTGCCAGCCAATCATGGCCGCCCCGATCGCCGAGGTGATGTGGTCATAACCGGGGGCGATGTCGGTAACCAGCGGCCCCAGAGTGTAAAAGGGGGCTTCTGAGCAAAGCTCCTTTTCCTTGTCAACCTGGAGCTTGATCTGATCCAGGGGAATGTGTCCGGGGCCTTCGATCATCACCTGCACATCGTATTCCCAAGCTTTGCGGGTAAGTTCACCGAGGGTTTTTAACTCCGCGAATTGGGCTTCATCGCTCGCGTCGGCCAGGCAGCCGGGCCGCAGACCGTCGCCGAGGGAGAAGGAGACGTCGTACTTTTGAAAGATCCGGCAAATGTCCTCGAAGTGCGTGTAGAGGAAATTCTCCTGATTATTCTCCACGCTCCATTGCGCCATGATGGCGCCGCCGCGACTCACGATGCCGGTAATGCGCTTTTGGGTCAAGGGAATGTGGGCGCGCAGCACGCCGGCGTGAATGGTCATGTAATCCACCCCCTGCGCGGCCTGCTCTTCGATGACTTCCAGCATGATTGGCGCAGTAAGCTCGCGCACCTTGCTTACCCGCGCGAGGGCTTCGTAAATCGGCACCGTGCCGATGGGCACGGGACTGGCACGCAGAATGGCTTCCCGAATGTCATGAATGTTTCCGCCGGTGGAAAGGTCCATCACCGTGTCCGCGCCGTAGTGCACCGAGGTGTGGAGCTTCTCCAGTTCCTGGTCAATATTGGAAGCGGTGGAGGAATTGCCGATGTTGGAGTTGATTTTGCACTTGGCGGCGACCCCGATCGCCATGGGCTCCAGCTCCACGTGGCGGATGTTGGCGGGAATGATCATGCGCCCGAGTGCCACTTCCTCCCGTACCGTTTCTGCCGGAAGGCTTTCGCGCCGGGCGACGTATTCCATTTCTTCCGTGACGATGCCCTGGCGGGCGTAATGCATTTGCGTAACGATGGGACCGGTGCGCTTCTCAACCCACGGGGCACGAATCGGAGACGTCATAAGACAACCTCACTCTCTGCTCTCTGCTGAACCAACCCTGAAAAATAAGTGTACAACCACGCCGCAGCTTCCGCAAGTTGGGGGTGGGGCAATCCGGGCTGCAACTCTCGAATCATGGGCCTATAATAGCGTCGCGGCGAAGCTGTGAAATACGCGTCTCGTAGGGGCACCCCTCGTGGGCGCCATTTCGGTGGGCACCCACGAGGGGTGCCCCTACGAGCCGGTTTGAGGTTTAAACAAGAAATTAGGGTATAGACACGCAGTAATTCGCGGGAGGACCATATGCAAAGAAACTCTGTGGCGGCAGTTCTGGCGATTTTTTCATTCATCATCCTGGCCCCTGCGCAGCAACCGGCAGTTCCGGCGGCTCCGGTGGAGGCGGCAAGTCAAACCACCGGCCGCTTGCCCGTCAAGCGCGTGGTGCTCTACAAAAACGGCGTGGGATATTTCGAGCATTCCACCCATGTGCACGGCACGCAGGATTTGAATATCGATTTCACCTCCGCGCAGTTGAACGACGCGCTGAAATCGCTGACCGTCGTAGATCTGGGCGACGGGCACATTACGGGGGTGCGCTTCAATTCCGTGGCGCCGCTCTCCGAGCGCTTGAAGACCCTCCGCCTGCCGCTGGGCGAGGATGCTTCCCGCAACGATCTTCTGGGTGCGTTGCGGGGCACGCGCGTGGAAATCCGTACCGGCTCGACCAGCACCATCGGCAAGGTCCTGGGATTCGAAGTGGTGAAGAAGTTCGGCGCCAAACCCGAACAGGTGGAAGAGGTAACGGTCCTGACGCTGGTGACCGACGCCGGGGAGGTGCGCAGCTTCGACCTTGAACCCGGAACTTCTCTGCGCATTGCGGACCGCGAACTGGCGGATGAGGTCAATCGCTACCTCAATCTGATTGGCTCCGCCAAGGCTGTAGACCTGCGGCGCCTGACCATTTCCGCTACGGGCACCGGCGAGCGCGAAATCTTTGTCAGCTACATCAGCGAAGTGCCCGTGTGGAAAAGCACCTACCGCATCCTGCTGGACCCCAAGCACCTGAATAATCCCCTGGTGCAGGGCTGGGCGGTGGTAGACAACACCATCGGCGAGGACTGGAAGGATGTGCAACTGTCACTCGTCGCGGGGGCACCGCAATCGTTTGTGCAAAACATCTCGCAACCCATGTACGTCCGGCGACCGGAGGTGCCACTGCCGGAATCAGCCATGCTCACTCCACAGACGCATGAGAGCGCGATGAATGCGCCCGCGCCGCCTCCCCCGCCACCGCCGCCTGGCGAGGGCGGTGGCGTCGGTTCGGGCGCGGGCGGGGGCGGGGGCGGGTTTGCAATGGGCGGCGCCGGGAATGCGGTGCTCGCTGGAACGGTAAATGATCCCTCCGGCGCGGTGATTCCGGGCGCTGTGGTGCTCATTCGTAACAATCGAAACGGGGCCGTGCAAACCACCTCCACGGATTCCAATGGGAATTACCAGTTCAATACTCTGCCCGCCGGCTATTTCACCCTGATAATCTCGAGGCCGGGGTTCAAGACCACCACCACGAACGACTTGCGCCTTTATAACGGCCGGGTCAGGCAGTTCAATTCCACTCTCGGAGTGGGTAACGTGACGGAGACAGTGGTGGTCACGGGGCAACCCTCACAGTCGATGAATGAATTCGACCGGCTCGAGATGTACAGCAAGATATTCAAACCGCCGGATGTTGAAGCTACCGTGAAAGGCGTGGGCGATTTCTTCGAGTACGACCTGAAAGGCAAGGTCACGATTGGCAAGAACCAGTCGGCGTTGGTGCCCATTCTGCAAACCCGTATCGACACGGAAAAAGTCACGCTCTGGAACGAAGACAGCAGCGAACCCCTGCGCGCCCTGTGGCTCAACAACACGAGCGGCCTGGAGTTCGACGCGGGGAGCTTCAATATTCTCGAGGACGGAACCTTCGCCGGGGAGGGTATGCTTGCCCCTTTGCGGCCTGGTGAGAAGCGGTTGATTTCCTATGCGGCCGACCCGGCGGTGCGCGTCAGGCTGCTGGAGACTCCCACCGAAAAACCCTTCAGCCGGATTCAAATCATCAAAGGCACGATGATCATGACCAGAGAGGAACGTGAAACCAAGACTTACACGATCAGCAATTCCGATGCCGCCCCGCGCGACGTCATTATCGAGCATCCCGTCCGCCCGGAATGGAAGCTGGCGGAGGGGGCAAAGCCGGAAGAAACCACGGCATCACTCGAGCGCTTCCGTGTGAAGGTTGAACCCAAAGCAGGCGCGCAACTGGTGGTGGAGGAGTATCACCCGCTCGACATGCGCGTGGAACTCTCCGACGTCTCGGATGACGAGATCACTCTGCTCACCGAGCAGCAGCGGATGACTCCGGAATTACAGCAAGCCATCAAGCGGGTGCTCGACCAGAAAGGCGTGATCGACGCCCTGGATGCGCAGATCAGAACCCGCGAGCAGGAAGAGTCGGCGATTACCAGCGACCAGGGCAGGATTCGTGAAAATATGGAAGCGCTCAAGGGCAGCCCGGAAGAAAGGGCCTTAGTGCAACGGTACACGCACCAACTGGATGAGCAGGAAGATCGCCTCGCGGCGCTGCGCAGCCAAACCACGGCCCTCACGGCCAAACGGCAGGAGGCCGCGGATCAACTCGACAAGATTCTCGCCGAGATCAGTTTGGACGAGAGGTTTTAGGCGCGACGCTGTTCATTCAAGGGATATGAAAAAGGAGTGGAGATGTTTCGGGGAACAACTTGGCGGTAGGGGAATCGCGAGCGGCAAGATTGCCCAAAACAGGCTTTCCCTACCAACCCAAGCTGGATAACCAAGAGAATGCGAAGTATTGCTGCTCCTTCGCGGACCGCGCCAGGCCGTCAAATTGTCGCTTTTGCGGCATGGGAGTGATTTTTTTGTCCCTCGGCAGCTCCCGCTTCATGGGACGACCGTGCCACAGCCTCATCCTCCGGGACTTTTGCGGGGCATGCCTCGAGAGCCTTGCGGACCAAATCCAAAATCGAAAATCAGTTGGCCCGCTCGAGGTATTTGCCTTCGGTGGTATCGACGCGGATGACCTCGCCTTCGTTGATAAAGGGCGGCACCTGGACGACGACGCCGGTTTCGAGGGTGGCGGGTTTGGTGACGTTGGTGGCTGACCCGCCCTTGATGCCGGGCTCGGTCTTGACCACCTTCAGGTCCACGGTGGCAGGCAATTCGACGTCCACGGGGCGGCCCTCAAAGAACGCTACCTTGAGCATAACCTCGGGGATCATGTAGGCGGCGCGATCGCCTACGGCTTCCTTGGTGAGGCGGATCTGCTCGTAATTCGCGGTGTTCATGAAGTAGTAGGAATCGCCGTCGGCATAGAGGTATTGCATTTCCACATCGTCGATGACAGCTTTCTCCACATTGTCTTCCGAGCGGAAGCGGTGGTCGCTCATGGCGCCGGTACGCAGATTGCGCATTTTGGCCTGGACGAAAGCCCGCAAATTGCCGGGAGTGCGGTGCTCGGCCTTGTAAATTGTAAAAAGTTCGTTGTTATGTCGAATGATCATTCCGGGGCGGAGATCATTTGCGTTCATAAATTGTTCCTTCGTTCTGCTGTTGGTGGGGCTTGAAACAGGTGGAGAACTGGCAGTCCTTTCCCGCAAGAGCCCAATGAGTTATTGTAACGGCTTCCGCGCCTCCCGTCAACGCAAGGACGCGCAAAATCGGTTCATCAAATTATCGGTTCATCGGATCATCGGATCATCGAATTATCGGGTCATCGATTCATCGGGTCATCGGATCATTGAAGAGGTGTCCGTCGTCCGTGGTCAGTTGTCCGTCGCAAGCGATAGGCGGGAAGCGAAAGATTATTGAACCGCTTCCCGAGCCCCGTGTCCCGAGTCCCGCGTTTTCAGGGCAGCACACCGTAGACGTCAACTTCCGTGGAGGTTCCCACGTACACTTTTCCGTTGGCCACGGTGGGCACCACGAATTTGACCGCCACCCCCGCCTGGTCCTGGTTGTTAGCCGCCTGGGTGCTGTTGTAAATCTCGTTGCTCACGTCGGTGGCCTGGAAGGCGTGCAGCACCGCCGGCCCGTTATTGCTGTACGCGTCCGTTTCCACCATCCACAGGACGCCGTTACTGGTTCCGTTCGAGGAAATGGTCGGCACGGCATCCGGGAATCCTCCGTACTCATCCGCGGAGGTCGTGGGGCTCGGCGCCGTGCCGTTCTCCAGCGTGTACTGCTTCAGGTAATCGCCCACTTCCTGCACGTAGAGGTTCCCGTTCCAGTAACTCAGTCCGCCGAACAGACTGTCGCTGCCGTCCGAAATCACCTGCACCGCCCCCGAGTCATTGGGCGTATATTTCCCCAGGTTATCGCGATTGAGCAGCCAGATGCGCCCGTCCTTCCCTCCCGTGGCCAGCAGGTTGAGGCTGGTCCCCGACTGGCTGGGCAGAATCAGCGCCGGCGACGATCCCAGGTCCAGATCCTGAAAGTCCAGGACCGCCTGATCGGCGGGCGTAAAGTAATCCAGCACCGTGAACTGCCCCGCCGAGAGCTGCATCTTCAGCACGCTGTCGCCGTAATCGACTCCTCCCAGGTTGGCGTCGAAGGTCCCGTTGGCCACCACCACATACAAGTATCCGTTCGAATCCGCCGAGACCCCTCCCCCACCGCCCCAGATGGCGCCCCTTCCTCCCGCCACCACGCCATCCCCTCCTCCCACCGGGGCGTTGGGCGTGGTGTTGAAGAACGCGAGCTGCGCCAGCGTGGTGGCATTGTAGGCAAACAACCAGCCATGGTAGTTGTCAATGTCCCCGTGCGATCCGAAAGCTATGTACAGCGTCCCGTTCAGCAGCAGCAGTCCCGGACGCTGCAACTCGCGCAGCGGATTGAAGGTTATGACGCCACTGACGTTGTCATACCCGGTGCCCGCCATGCTCGCCGCAATCGCCACCGGGCTGTTGGCCCTTTCCGCCCCCGTCGTGATGTCCAGGGCATGCAGCCGATAGAAGTAGTTGTACGCGCAGTCCGACGTGCAGCCGGGAACCTGCAGTTCCTGGGTCTTGACAGTGACATACAGCGTTCCGGCCACCGGGTCGATCACCGGCGTCGAGGTGATGCCCACTTCCGGTTTGATGTCCGCGCTGGAGCCGGGATAGGCCGCCGCCGCGGGAACCGACGTCACCCCCGTCGCCGCATTCAGGAAGCTGGTCTGCCACAACGGAATCGCCGACAGGCCATCGGCGTCGAAGGCGAAAACGCTGTCGTGCTCGGTGGCCACGTACACCACGTTGTGCACCCCCTGGTTGGGAATCGCCACGTTTTCCACGTACAGCGGCTGCGCGTAGACCTGCCCATCGACGGGCAGCGCGAACAGCTTCCCGAACCGCCCCACCGTCACGTTGGAGGGGGTCAAGTAAGTTTCCTGGGTGTTCTGCCCGGTGCGCGCGTTGTCGTAACGCTGGGTATAAACTCCCGCCAGCGGACCCTCCCCCAGTCCCACGAGATTGGCCGTTTGCGCGGGGTTCCCCGAACTGTTGAGGGCCAGCGTCGCCGCCCGCACCCCCAGCGCCGACGGGGTGAACGTCACACCGACCGTGCACGTGCCGCTGGGCGAAAGCGTGGCTCCCGTACAGGCGTCCGTGCCCTTGGTGAAGTCGCCGGCGTTGGTGCCGCCCATCGTCACCGTCGAAATCGTCAGGTTACTGGCGCCAATGTTGGTGACCGTCTCCGTCTGCGCCGTGCTCGCCGTGCTCAGCGGCTGGCTGCCGAAACTTAGCCCGGCGCTGGGGTTAAAGCTCACCAGGGGCGTTGTCCCCGTGCCGCTCAAACTCACCGGCTGCGTGCTGTTCTTCACCGCGTTGTTGTTGTCGGTGAAGGTCAGCGTGGCGCTCAGGCTCCCCGTCGCCGACGGCGTCAGCGTCAGATTGATCGTGCACGTCCCGTTGTACGTCAGGGTGGCGCCCGAGCAGGTGTCGGTGCTCATGGCGAAATTGCCGGCATTGGCGCCGCTAATCGCCGCCGTCGAGATGCTGAGGGTCCCCATCCCGGTGTTGGTGAGAACCACCGGCTGGGCGGCGCTGGTCATGCCGGTGGGCTGGCTGTTGAAATTCACACTGGTCGTGGACAGGCTCACCGTGGGCACCACCCCCGTGCCGCTCAGGTTCACCATCTGGGGACTGCCGGCGGCATTATCCGTGAAATTCAGCGTGGCGCTGTAGCCCCCCACCGTCGGCGGCTTAAACGTCACCGTGACCGAGCAGAACTGGTTGGGGGAGAGGATGCGGGAGGCGCAATCGCTACTGGGGATTCCGAAGTCGCTCGGATCGGTGCCGGCCAGCCCCGCCGTCGTGAGGTCAAGGTCGGCGGTGCCGGTGCTGGTGACGGTGACCGTCTGGAAGGCACTCACCGTATTGATGTTCTGGTTAGCGAAATTCATGCTGGAGATGGAAAAGGTCACGGCAGGCCCCGTCCCGGTGCCGCTCAAGGACACCGTCTGCGTGCTGCCCGCCACCGCGTCATTGTTGTCAGTGAAGATCAGCGAGGCGCTCATGGTCCCCGGCGTGGCCGGCGTGAACGTCACACTGACCGCGCAGGTGCCGTTGGGCGCGACCGTGGCACCCGTGCAGGTGTCGGCGCTCTTGGCAAAGTCGCTGGCATTGGCGCCGCTGATGGCCGCCGTGGAAATGATCAAGTTGTCCGTCCCGGTGTTGGTCACCGTCTCCGTCTGCGCGGTGCTGGTCGTGCCCAAGAGTTGACCGGAAAAAGTCAAACTCGTGGCTGACAACCCCGCTGCGGGCCCCTCGCCAGTGCCGGTCAAACTCACCGTCTGCGTGCTGCCCGCCGCCCCGTTGCTGTCGTCGGTGAAAACCAGGGAGGCGCTCAAGCTCCCGGTTGTGGCCGGGGTAAACGTCACGCTGACCATGCAGGTGCCGTTGGGCTGAAGCGTGGCTCCGGCGCAGGTGTCAGCGCTGATGGCAAAGTCGCTGGCATTGGCGCCGCCGATCGCGTCTGTCGAGATCATCAGGTTGGCCGTCCCGGTGTTGGTCACTATCTCCGTCTGCGCGGGGCTCGTGGTGTTCAATGATTGAGCCTGGTAACTCAGTCCTGAAGCGGACAAGCCCACTTCGGCCGTGGTGACGGTGCCGCTCAAAGCTACGGTCTGCGTGCTTCCCGCCACTCCGCTGCTGTTGTCGGTAATGGTGAGGGAACCAGTGAACGTGCCGGGGTAAGGGGCCGTGAAGGTCACGTTGATCGCGCACGAACCGCCGGGCGCCACGCTCCCGTTACAGTTGTTGGTCTCGGAAAAGTCGGCGCTGACGGTAATGCTGGAGACGACCATAAGCGCGGTGCCCGTGTTGCCCAAATTGACGGACTGATTGGGGGTCGCCGTCCCCACCGTCTGGCCGGTAAACGACAGGGCAGTCATGGAAACTTGGGCCGAAGGCTCGGCCGGTTGGTTGACGATCTTGGTCGTACCGCCTCCCTGGCAAGCCACCGCACTCACCACGGCCAGGAACGCCGCAAACAGCCGCCACTTTGCCCCCCGATGGCCATGACCGCCCTCGCCGCGTTCAGACCGAATGTTGCGGGGCTGCCTACTGATGGGGACTGCACCTGCTGATCTTCGATGCGTCATCACGGGAACCTCGTAGGTATCAATCAATGGGCGCCGGCCGCCTGCTAATGGCCACCTGCCTGTATCCGCGCAAAAGCGTCATTATCGGTTGTTGACAGTTTCGACTTACTGTAGGGCCTCAATCGCCTGCTGAAAGATCGAAGCAGTGCGAAATATGCCATGCGCTCCCGGCGGAATGGAGCGAAGCCTATGAGCACATGAAGGGGCCAACTTGATGATACATCCATTTAACCGCGATTGTAATTACCCTTTTCACGGCACTGGTCGGGTTTGATATTGGGCTGCGGCGTCTCAAACCGACGGCTATTAAGCTCCTGGATTTCGGCAATCATAACCCGCCGCCGGCCTTTAGAACCGCACCCTTGTTCGTGGGCATTGACTATTTGACTCTGCCCAATAAATGTGCTAAAGCTAACAGCAGTTCGGTGATGCAAGCGTGAGGAGTTGGTTTCCGGATGGATACCAATACCCCGACAACCACCAAGGATGCCCGCCGATGGGAACGGCAACCTTCAAGCCTCAAAGTTAATCTTGTCTTAAAACCTGAAAAATTCAAAGTTGACAAGTCAGCCACTGTTGTTGACATTTCCCTGAACGGCATGCGGGTTCGAACCTCGCTGAGGTTGGTTGTAGGAGATTGGGTGGGAGTTGTGCCCAACTGGGAATTCCCCCATGCCATCCCTTCCCATGTCGTCTGGGCTCGAGAGGACGAGGTCAGCAAGTGGTTCTATGCCGGGCTTGAGTTCGTGGAAAAGTCGGAATAATAGCCCACACGCCTCTGGGCCTCATCACTTGGCATTACTCCGGATCTCAACCATCTCGAGTACGAGATTCACCGTAAGCAGCGCTCACCGTGGGGGCGGATGCTCACTTGCAAGCCTTGCCTTCCTCTGTCACCATGAATCTTGACTCTGTGGCACCGTCACTCCGGGCGGTGCAAGGTTCGATTCCTGGAACAGCGTGGCGCAGGCAGAAGCGCCTGTGTCAGCGGTGGTTTTTGCCCATGCGGTGGCTGGAAACAACTGTAGACCGAGAAACGGCCCGGCGCCTCGAGCGCGAAGTCAAGGTTTCTCCGCTGGTGGGGCGCCTGCTGGCACAGCGGGGATTCACGGAACCTGCCGCCGCGCAGGCATTTCTCTACCCCAGCCTCGGGCAACTCCACGCCCCGGAGCTTATGGCGGGCATGCGCGATGCCGTCAAGCGTCTGCGGCGAGCCCTGGAGCAGCGCGAGAAAATTCTGATTTACGGTGACTATGATGTGGACGGCACCATGGCGGTGGTGGTGCTGCTCACCACCCTGCGCATGCTGGGAGCCGAAGTGGAGGCTTACGTGCCCCACCGGCTCACCGATGGCTACGGCATGCGCGTGCCGGTGGTGGAGAGGGCCGCGGCGGACGGCTTCCGCGTAGTGATCAGCGTGGACACGGGCATTCGCGAGCATGCGGTGCTGGAGCGGGCGCGCGAATTGGGCGTGGATTGCATCGTGACCGACCATCACCTGCCCGACGGACACCTGCCCCCCGCCTGCGCCATCCTGAACCCGCGCCGGCCGGACTGCCCCTATCCGGAGAAATCGCTGGCGGGAGTGGGCGTGGCCTTTAAGCTGGCGCAGGCGCTGCTGGGTGAGCGGCTGAATGAGCGCCTGCTGCAATCCTTCCTGAAAGTCGTGGCCATCGGCACGATTGCGGATGTGGTTCCCCTGCTGGGGGAAAATCGCGTCATCGCGCGCTTCGGCCTGGAGGCGCTGCGCCGCCCTGCCCAGTCGGGCCTCGCCGCGCTGATGGAACTTTCCGGCCTTGCCGGCCGGGAAATTAACGCCGGGGATGTGGGATTCCGGCTGGCGCCGCGCCTGAACGCCGCCGGGCGCATGGAGAACGCGCGCGATGTTATCGACCTGTTCACGCTCGCCGACGCGGCGCGCACGCGCGAAATTGCCGAAAGGCTGGAACGCCTGAACCGTGAGCGGCAGCGGGTGGAGGAGGAAATTCTGCGGGCGATTGTCGCCCAGTTGGACGAGCGCACCGACCTCGGCGAACAATATTCCCTGGTGTTGGCAGGCAAGGAGTGGCACCGCGGCGTGATCGGTATTGTGGCGCAGCGCGTGGTGGAGCGCTATCATCGTCCGGCGCTGGTGATTGGAATCGAGGATGGGGTGGGCGTGGGTTCGGGGCGCTCCATCAAGCCCTTTCACCTGCTGGACGCGCTCACCGCGGTGGGCGACCTTTTCGATCGATTTGGCGGACATGCGCAGGCAGCGGGCTTCGCCCTGCCGGTGGAGAACCTTGGGGAGCTCACCCGGCGCTTTGAGGAATACGCGCGCCGCATCCTCACCGCATCGGATCTGGAGCCGGTGATGCGAGTCGACGCGCCGCTGGATTTGGGAGAAGTGGATTGGCCGCTCTACGACGAGATCATCCGGCTTGAACCCTTCGGGATGGGGAACCCCACGCCGGTGTTTGGGGCCTGCGGTGTGCGGCTGGCTACCACACCACGCATTCTTCAGGAAAAGCATCTAAAGCTGAGGGTGGGAACAGGTGCACGCACCCTGGACGCGCTGGGCTGGGGCTGGGCGGGGCGCGTGCCGCAGCTTCAAGCTGGCCAGCCGATTGACCTGGCCTTCACCCTCGAACAAAATAACTATCAGGATATGGCCAGCCTGCAACTGATCATCAAGGATCTTGTGGCGACACGGGAAAGGGAGAATTCGTGGCAGCCCGAGAAGTAGGCAGGGAGCGGGCCCGGCGTCAAGGCTGGCTGACCGGGTTGGTGGTGGGAGGCATTTCCGTGACCGCCCTCGCCGTCGGCCTGACCTATTGGGGCAGCACCCACCTGCGGACTGCGTCGGCGCCCACCCCGCCCAGCCCCGCTCCCGATGTCAACCAGCAACTTTCCGGCTACACGTTCACGCGCAACGACCAGGGCAGGCCGGTCTTTACGATTCACGCCGCGCGAACGGTTTCCTATCAGGAAAACAAGTTCACCACGCTGGAAGATGTCATGGTGGAAGTCTATGGGCGCAAGGGGGACCGGGGCGATATCCTGCGCACACAGCGTTGCGAATATAACCCGCAAACGGGAGACTTCCTGGCCGCCGGGCCCGTCCAAATCGAGTTGAATGCACACGCGGTGGACTCCCCGACACCTGACTTGAAGGGCAAACACCCCATCCTCCTCGAAACTTCCAAGGTTGCCTACCATCAGGGAAGCCAGTTGGCCGAAACAGAGGAGCCGGTCAAGTTCCGCATGGGGCCTGTGTCCGGAACCGCGCTGGGCATGGCGTATGCCACACGCGAAGGTTGGCTCGAGTTGTCCCATGCGGTCGCCGCAGACTTGCAACAGGGAACCGAAAAGGCTCCCCAACCACCGATCCACCTGACCGCTTCCGCGCTGCGTTACGACAAGGAAGGCGGGACGATAAAATTGACCGGCCCCGTGGAGGTAATCCAAGGGGAGCGGCGCGCCTTATCGGATGACGCCGACGTTGAACTGAACGGCCAAAATCGCGTTTCACGGGTCATCCTGGAAGGGAACGCGAAGGCTTTCGATGTCAATGCGCTCCGCAGCGTCAAGCTGAACGCGAATCGCGTGCAGGGGGATTTCGATCCCGCCTCCGGCCAATTGCATCACCTTACCGCCGAGAAGGAGGTGGCGGGCGAATCCATAGGCAAAGGAAGCACCAGCCGTCTGACCGCCGAACGAGTTGAAATGGACCTGGGGGGCAAGCATCCTCAGCCGCTACGGGGTGTGGCTACGGGCAACGTCCACATCAATCTGGAATCACAGCCGGTGCTGAACCTTCCCGAGAAATCCGCAACCGGTAACGGCACTGAGAAGAAAACTCTGACGGCAAACGAAGTTCATTTTGCTTTCCGCCCCGAGACTCATGGTTTGAAGGACGTTGAAACCGCCGGCCCCGGAACGCTGGTCTTAACCCCCGCCGACCCCAAAACCGGCGGAAGGGTCATCACCGCCGGGCAATTCCTCATGACGTTCGACGCACGCAGCCGCATTGAATCGCTACGCGGACTCGCTCCTACCGAAGTACTCTTCCGACCGCCCGCGAGCGCCCCCCCCGGGAGCACCACGCAGCAGAGCCAGGCTGACCGCCTGGACGCACTTTTTGATGTGGGCACACAAACGATGCGCACAGTCCGCCAAACCGGGAACTTCGAGTACCACGACGGCGACCGCCAGGCGAACTCTGATGAAGCAGATTACGATGCTCAGACGCAAACCCTGGTGCTTCTCGGCCACCCCGTGGTTTGGGACCCGAACAGCCGGGTTAAGTCCCAAAAGATGACCATTGACATGCGCACCAATACATCCACAGGCGAGGGCAAGGTCCAAGCCACTCACTTGCCGGCCACGGCGCCCGGCGCCCCCGTGCCTTCGACGCCGCCTCAGCCCACCAATGTGCTCGCGGACCGGATGGTGGCGCGGCGGCAGAGCCAGACCGTTCACTACGAGGGGCACGTCCGCGCCTGGGAGGGGACAGACGTGCTGGAGTCTTCCGCTCTCGATGTGAGCCGTTTGCAAAAGCGGGTCAGTTCGGGTGCGCAGGTGGTGACCAGCTTCCTGCAACCTGCTGCCATCGTCAGCGGGCAGGGGGGCGCGCCCCATTCCACTGGAGAAGCAAGGCCCGTGACCATTCACGCCGACTTTCTGGACTATTTCGATGAGGGGCGGCGCGCCCGATACCATGGCAATGTCCGCATGGTGACAGAAAGCACCACGATGCAATCGGATCGTTTGGACGTCTATTTCACCCAGGGGGCAACGCTGGAGGGCTCGGAGGTGGATCATGCGGAGGCAGAAGGCCACGTGCGAATTACCCAGCCGGGCCGTATCGGGTCGGGGGAGCATGGCGAGTATGTCGCGGGGCCTGGGAAAATCATCCTGACGGGCGGGTCACCCTCTCTGGTGGATGAGGAAAAGGGCTCTACGACAGGCCAGCGTTTGACATTCTTTATTCACGATGATAGGCTTTTTGTGGATGGAGGTGACCAGTTGCCCTCAGTATCTAAGCACCGTGTCGCACAATGAGCGACAATGCAGATTCTCGCCACAGCCGATCTAACGAAGTCCTACAAGGGCCGCAAGGTTGTTGATGACATTAGCCTTAAGATTGCCCAGGGAGAGGTAGTGGGTTTGCTGGGTCCCAATGGGGCGGGCAAAACCACGACCTTTTACATCATCGTGGGCCTGACCAATCCGGACTCCGGGCAGGTCCTCTTGGACGGGGTGGATATCACCAATTTCCCCATGTACCTCCGGGCGCGAGAAGGCATCAGTTATCTCCCCCAGGAACCCTCCATTTTCCGCAAACTCACGGTGGAAGAGAATATAATGGCAGTCCTTGAGACGCGGCCCTTGCGGGCGGATCGGCGCCGTGAGCGGCTGGAAGAGTTGATCGAGGATTTGGGGCTTCAGCAGGTCCGGCGGAGTTTCGGATACCTGCTCTCCGGAGGAGAGAGGCGGCGCGTGGAAATCGCCCGCTCGCTGGTGATTTCTCCCTCCTTCATTCTGTTGGATGAACCCTTTTCTGGTATTGACCCATTGACGGTTCTGGATATTCAGAAGATCATAGTGCGTTTGAAAGAATCAGGAATCGGCGTGCTGGTGACGGATCATAACGTGCGCGAGACCTTGCAAGTTACGGACCGCGCCTACATAATCAACAACGGACGGATTTTCCGCGCCGGGTCGCCCCAGGAACTCGGCAACGATGCGGAAGTCAAGCGCGTATACCTGGGCGACTCGTTTCGACTGGCAGTGTAAGGAAGCTGTCAGCATTCAGCCGTCGGCTATCAGCTAAAGCCATAGCTCAATGCTGATAGGTGCCGGCTGAAAGCAAGCAGGGAAAAGAAGCGCTTCGCGAACATCTATCGTGCATAGTACTGGCTTGAACCTAGGCAGTGGCTGAGAGCTGATAGCTGAAAGCTTAAAACATGGGTGGTCCTTCTCCCAGAATCGGTTTGAATCTCAAGGTGGCGCAGAAGCAGATTCTGACGCCCGGCCTGGTTCAGATGGTCAGCGTGCTCGCGCTCAACAAGCTCGAGTTGCGCGAGATGATCAACCAGGAGATGATTTCCAATCCGGTTCTGGAAGAAGTCCCGGAGGACGTGCCTTCCCTCGAAGAAGTGGCCAAGAAGACCGAGGCGGAGGCCCCCGCCACCCCCTCCGCCGAGCATCTCGCGCATGATGGCGACCGGCAGCAGGACTCTTTTGAAGAAATCGACTTTGGATCTTTCTTTGACGATTATCTCGACCCGGGTTTCAAGTCTCCCGCCGCCGAGGTGATCGAGAAACCCTCGTTTGAGAATTTCCTTTCGCAGCCCACTTCCCTCTCCGACCACCTGGAATGGCAATTGAGCCTGTCCATTTGCCATGACGAAGTGCGCGAAGCCGGCCATTCCATCATCGGCAACCTGAACGAGGATGGTTACCTTACGGCAACGCTGGAAGAAATCGCCCAGTCCGGAGGCCACCAACCCGCCCACGTCGAGGAAGCTCTGGTTTTGATCCAGATGTTTGACCCGCTGGGGGTGGCGGCGCGGGACGTGCGCGAGTGCCTGCTCATCCAGTTGCGCACCCTCGCCCCCGATAACGCTCTGGCGCAGCAGATTGTTTCCGAACACCTGAAGCAGCTTCAGAACAAGCAATATCGCGAGATTGCGCGCGCCCTGGACCGGCCGGTGAAGGCGGTGGAACGCTGTGTGGAAATCATTCGCAAGCTCGATCCCCGCCCCGGACAGCGCTTTAACAATTCCCAAACCCGCTTGATTGAGCCCGACGTCGCCTTCGTGCGCGCCGGCGACGGCTATCAGGTGATTCTCAATGAGGATGGCCTACCCCAGCTTCGCTTGAGCCACCACTACCGGCGCATGTTGGGCGAGGACGGCACCACGCGCGAGGTGCGTAACTACGTGAAGGAACGATTCACCTCGGCCATTCAGCTCATCAAGAACATCGAGCAGCGCAAGCAAACCATTATCCGGGTGTGCGAAGCCATCATCCGCCGCCAGAAGGAATTCCTCGACAAGGGCATCGATCAACTGCGGCCCATGATGATCAAAGAGGTGGCGGAGGAAGTCGGCGTGCATCCGTCCACCGTCAGCCGCGCCGTCGCCAACAAATACGCCCATACGCCCCAGGGCGTCTACGAGCTTCGTTATTTCTTTTCCGAGGCGGTTCAGGGACCCGCGGGCAGCCTCACCTCCTTGATCAATCTGAAGCGGCTCGTGAAGAAAATGATCGAAGAAGAAGAGACCCTGCACCCCCTGACCGATGAGCAGATTACCGGTCGTTTGCGCGATGTGGGCTACTGTGTAACGCGCCGCACCGTGGCCAAGTATCGCGAGGATATGCGCATACCGAGCACCCACCAACGCCGGGTTAAAGCGTGAAACCCGGGATACGGGACTCGGGACTTGGGATTCGGGAAGGCGACAGTGCTTCAATTTCTAAGTTCGATATCTCCCACAAGGTGGGCCCCAATCCTGGATCAAAAACCCCAACACCATTTCCCGAGCCCCGAATCCCGAGCCCCGAGTTCCGCATCCCGAGTCCCGAGCCCCGAATCCCGTGTCCCGATTTGGAGGCGTCATGCCCATTGATTTTACCGGCCGGCAAGTGGAAATCAGTACGGACCTGCGCCGCTACACCGAGGAGCGTCTGCGCAAAATCGTTCGCCTTCTGGGCGAGCAGTTTGATCTGCACGTCATCCTGACCGCCGAAAAGCACCGGCGCATCGCCGAACTCAACTTGAAATTCCGCCAGCACACGGTGGTGGGCGTGGAGGAGACCGGCGACATCCGCACCGCGATCAGCGGGGCCATCGACAAGCTGGCGCGCCAGTCGGTGCGCCTCATGGAGCGCCGCCGCACCGTCAAGCGCCGCCCCAAACCCACCTCCGCCGTCGTTCTCAACGTCCTGGGGATGGGGGAGGTGGAGCACGATGAGCACCGCATCGTCCACTCGGAGCGCGTGCCGCTCAAGCCCATGACCGTGGAAGAGGCCATCGACTCCCTCGACCGCTCGCGCGCCGGCGCCGTCGTTTTCCGCAATCCCGATACCGAGCGCGTCAACGTCATCTATCACCGCCCCGACGGCCACCTGGGGCTCATCGAGCCGGAACCGTAGCAGCAATTCGGAATTATGAACTATGAATGCTGAACGGGGCGGCCCCCCATCGGCCTTCCCCCCTCCAGGCATGAAAGCCGATCCCCAAACAGCTTGGATTGGCGCCTTCGTTCGGGATTGCCAGACGAAAAATTATCTACCACATTATCAAACACTTCCATACAGGGTCGGGAACAGGATTTCAACAACCCTTGTCTTTTCATATATTTGGTTGGGTAGCAGAAATCGCCCGGAAATGGGCCGGTGGAGGGTTGATAACTTTTGCCTTTTCAGTAATTTAGTTGCCTTTTGGGGTGAAATAGAGTAACCGGATTGTTTTCAACAACATGCACAAACAAGGCCCTTTGCGGCTTTTTTGGGGGTATTGGTCAGCATCTAACTTCTGTTTTTTCATAGACTAATAGCCATTTCCCGTCAATTCAGTATAAGTCTTTTGATTTCATAATCTTAGTTGGGTTGGCGATATCGTCTGCTTTCATTGGCTTTTGTTTTCATCAACATTCCGGCTTTGAACGTCGAAAAAAAAGAATTCTTTTTCTGTTGTTCCTCGGTACGAATCCACTGGCGCTCCTCGCACATCTCCCTTTCCACCTGAATACTCATCGCCACGGTGTCCAAAATGAGGGGGTGCTGCATCGAATGGGAGGCCAGAAGCGCTCGCGCCGTCGCCACCACCCGGCCGGGCGGAGCCTCCATCAGGGCGTTCAAAAGCCCCAGAAATTCCGGCGACCGCCGCCCGTGCCGCAGACGGTTCAAGCGCGACTTGGCTTTGCCCTGAGCGGTGCGCGGTCCGGTGGACTTCTTGGCGTTATTGCGATTGGAAGCCAGCAGGGTGGGGGTCAGCGTGGGAGACTTGCGCAGGGACATGGCACGGCCTCGGATCAAAAGCCCCTCCACTATATACCACTACGATATTATTGTCAAGAATTAAAACAACGATGAGAGCCTACAAGGCGGGGGCGCCGGGAGGCCGTGGCGCCGCGCGGCGGGGCCGCAGGCATGGCCAGGATGGCCATGGCACAACGTAGCGCTGACCTTGAGGTCGGCACAGGAACGTGCCACGGGCATCTTGCCCGTGCTGGGGCATGGCCGGGATGGCCATAGCACATCCTAGAGGTGTCAACCGAACGGCCGGCATGGCATGCGAATGCCGACCTCAAGGTCGGCGCTACACTCCCCGGCCTTAAGATCGGTGCGACGGTTGCGGCGCGACGGTTGCGGCGCGACGTCTGCGGCGTGCCGTGAGCCAAAACGAGTTACTGATACCTGTTGACAAATTTCCCCAAATATAAATAATCCGACCAGACGTCTTTTTAATATAGAAGGGACAAAATGTCGCCTCGTCGTGCCAACCCGGAACTCGCTGACCGCCGCCGTGATGTCCTGGTACGGGCGGGATATGCGGAGATTTTAGAGAAAGGGATTCAAGGGACAACCCTTGATTCCGTAGTTGCCCGTGCGGGATCGAGCAAGGGCGGCGCGCTTTATTACTTTCCCACCAAGGAAGACCTGCTGAGCGGGATTCTGGAGTGGCTGCTGCGCCAACTGAACCGCACGCTGGATGAAGTTCTGCAAGCGCAGGACTCGGCGCGCGGCAAACTGGTGTCAGAACTGGAAGTGCTTTTTCACAGCGCGGAGGTGAACCGCAAGCTCTACCTGGTCTTTTTTGATTTTGTGGCCCTGGGGACGCGCCAGGAACGGTTTCGCGCGCTCCTGGCGGGGTTCTTCGAGGCCTGCCATCGCCGCGACACCGCGATTGTGGAGCTGGGAATCCACGAACAGCAGTTTCGTCGCGTCAACCCCCAGGAGGCCGCCGCCACCATCCGCGCCCTGGTGGATGGCTATTGCCTTCAGTGGCTGCTGGGGCCGAGCCAAGCGCCCATCGAAGCCTATCGCGACCGCTGCCGAGCCGTCCTGGGCGCCTACCTGCTGCGCTGAAAACGGAAGCACTCACCGACGGCGGGCTCACCGTGGGCTACATCACCGCTCCCGCTTCGCGGGCTTGCAGCGAAGAGCGGACCGCCCGGCGCAGCTAATTTGTACAGCCTTGGCTTTAACCATTTCCCCTGACACCCTTCCCCCCTGCACTCAAAACCTGGTTCGAGTATTGCATGCCGACGGGGTTTGGTGTAAAACCTGGTAGGTGAATCCCCCAACCAATTCCACTTAACTTTAAGGAGGAAAGACATGGCGCATGACTTGACCCTGGAAGCAGCCGAACGCATCGTGGCGGCGGCGAAGAAGAAAGCGGCGGAAATTGCAACCAAAATGGACATCGCGGTAGTGGATGCGGGAGGCAATCTCAAGGCTTTTGTGCGCATGGATGGCGCCTGGCTGGGCAGCATCGACATCGCCCAGCGCAAAGCGCGAACCGCCCGCTGGTTCGACATGGATACCGGCGTGATCGGCACGCTCTCGCAGCCGGGCGGGCCTCTCTTCGGTATCGAGCACTCCAACGGCGGACTGATTACCTTCCCGGGTGGCGTGCCGCTGAAGAACGCGCAGGGCGAGGTCGTGGGCGCCATCGGCGTCAGCGGCAGCACGGTGGAGAATGATCACACCGTAGCGGTGGCAGGCGCTGCGGCCCTGGGGATGTAAGCGCAGCGCGGCGGAGCCGCAACCAAAATCGGTGAACTGACCCCTCACCCGGCGGCGCATGGCCGCCACCCTCTCCCCAAGGGAGAGGGTAGGGAATCTCCTTCCTTCTCCCTTGGGGAGAAGGTGGCCGAGGGACGAGGTCGGATGAGGGGTTTTGTAATCCTTGAAATGTTTGCTAAAAAAACAAGAATTTACGAGCTTGCAATGCAGGGGCGCGCGCAGTTCACAGTCCTATCCTATTTCGGGCCCCGCAAATTTTTTCCCCGCCTCGTGAGCGAAGCCGCGCCCGCTCGTTGTATTCTAGAGATACGATGTCTGACACCAACAGGGATGCGGAGAAACCCGCCGCCGGGGTGAGCGTAGCGGTCCAGCCTGGCTCTGGCCAGCGCCAGGCGAGCTTGTCCGCCTGGGACACCCTCGGGCACGAACTTTTTCGCATCCTGTGGATTGCTTCCGTCGCTTCCAACATCGGCACGATGATGCAGGAGGTGGGCGCAAGCTGGCTGATGACCGAGCTTGCTCCATCGCCGCTGATGGTGGCGCTGATTCAAACGGCGGGCGCCCTGCCGGTGTTCCTGCTGTCGTTTGCCGCAGGGGCCCTGGCGGATATTGTGGACCGCCGGCGGCTGCTGATTTTCAGCCAAACCTGGATGCTGGTGGCGGCAGCCGGGCTGGGAGTGCTGACCCTCCTGCACCTCACCTCGCCGCTGCTGCTGTTGACCTTCACCTTCCTCCTCGGCCTCGGGGTCGCGCTGAATGGACCGGCGTGGCAGGCCATCGTGCCGGAACTGGTTCCCCGCGCCGAGGTGGGGGCCGCCGTCTCGCTGAACTCGGTAGGCTTCAATGTGGCGCGCGCCGCGGGTCCGGCATTGGGCGGACTGGTGGTGGCCGCCATTGGTTCGGGCGCCGTCTTTCTGCTCAACGCCGCTTCCTTTCTGGGCGTCATCATGGTGCTCTACCGCTGGCGCCGCAAGCCCCGCAAGAGCGTGCTGCCGGCCGAACGCGTGATGGGAGCGATGCGGGCCGGATGGCGCTACGTGGCGCACGCTCCCAACATCCGCTCCACGCTTATCCGCGCCTGCCTGTTCCTGCTGGGGGCCAGCGCCTTTTGGGGCCTGGTGCCCCTCTATGCGCGCCAGAACCTGGGGCGCGGGGCGGCAGGCTACGGCGTCCTGCTGGGATTTTTCGGAACAGGCGCGGTGCTCGGCGGATCCATTCTGCCGCAACTGCAGCGGCGCCTGGGGATCAAGCGTTTGCTGATCGCGACCACGCTCCTCAATGTCGTCGCGCTGGCGCTGATGGGGTTGTTGCGCCTGTACCCGGTGGCGTGCCTGGCGGCATTCGCCGCCGGTTTTGCCTGGACCACGGCCCTTTCCACCTTCAACGCCAGCGTGCAACTTAACACCGCGGCCTGGGTGCGGGGGCGCGCCCTGGCCTTTTATCAACTCACCTATTTCGCCACGCTAGGCGGGGGCAGCGCCCTCTGGGGCTCCGTCGCCGAGCATGTGGGCATCCCGCGGGCGCTTCTGGTTGCGGCCCTGGCGCTGGGGATCGGCCTGCTCGGAGCAACTCGCTATCCCGTCGGCTTCGGCGAAGGGCTTAACCTCGCACCCGCATCCCGGCCCGTTCCAGTGGTGGTGAATGAGCCGGAAGCGCAGCAGGGGCCGGTGCTGATCACCGTGGAATACCGCATTGACCCGCCGCGGGCGGGGGATTTTACCACGGCCATGCTCGAACTCGGCCGCTTTCGGCGGCGCGACGGCGCGGTGGATTGGGGACTCTTCGAAGATGTGGCGGCGCCCGGCCGCTACCTGGAGACCTTCGTGGTCGAGTCCTGGGGCGAACACCTTCGCCAGCATGAGCGCGCCACGGTGGCCGACCACCAGATCTTGGAGCGCGCCAACTCCTTCCACGTCCCGAAGGAACCTCCCGCCGTGGCGCACCTCCTTTACGCCTACCCGCAGGAAACTTAAAATCGGGGAGGCGAATTTTCCTCAAATTTGCCCAATTTATGATTTTCGCCTAGCCAAAAGATGACTACGCAAAGGATTGGAAAGTTTTGGCGATTACTCGAGACGCCCCCAGCGTCAAAATGTCGATGTTCTGGCCTCGCAGTCAATTCGCGGCACCCCTCTGCAATGCAATACCGTAAATGTTTGTTTTTTTAGCAAACAATTTGCATGTCTCGCAGGGGCACCCACGAGGGGTGCCGCTACGAGACGCGTTGGTTGCGGCTCCGCCGCGCTGCGCTCCATTTGTTCACCTGGACAGCGGACATTTTTTGCCTGAACCTTCCTGCCCCCGTCATTGGAATAACATTGGACATATTGTCCTTCACCCCTTAATTCGAAGTATGGTTGCGCGGGCGGGTTGCGTTAATATCGGACCGGCTTGGGAACTCGTTTGCACTCCGGCAAGCCCGAGACAAGGAGAAACCCGTTATGAATTGGAGCCGGCGAGACTTTCTGAAGGCGGCGCTGGTGCTGCCGGCGGGGATTTATCTGGAAAAATATCAGGCCCTGGCGGCCCCGCACGCGCAGCGGGTGAAGATCACCGCCCTCAAGACCCTGAGGTTGGACAATGTGAACGACGGCTGCCTGCTCAGAATCGAGACCGACGCCGGCTTGGTAGGCTATGGTGAAGCCGGGGTGGCCGCCAACATGGCGCGCGCCCGCATCGCGGAGATCGAAAAGGTGCTGCTCGGGCAGGACCCGCTCGAAATCGCGCTCCATTTCCACATGATGACCGACCAGCAGCATCCCTTCATGGGGAACATCGCCACCATCAGCGGCATCGATATTGCCCTCTGGGACCTGGCGGGAAAAATTCTGGACGAGCCGATTTACCGGCTGCTGGGCGGACCGATGCGCCCCGCGGCCACCATTTACTCGCACGGCGGGCCCCACAATCTCCTCGACATGGGAGAGTGCCGAGCCTGGGCCCAGAAGATTCGGGAGGCGCCCGAGGGCTTCACGGCTTTCAAGTTCAATATTGCTTCCGCCGATGGCGTCGGTGGCGCATGGCCGTTTGCCGAGACCCTGAATGGATCGGACTTCCGGAAATTAGCCACGGGCTTCCAGAATCTCCGCACCGCGATGGGCGACGATCTGGACATCGCCATGCACTGCCACGGCCAGCTCGATACGCGCAGCGCCATTGGAGCGTGTCGGGCCGTCGAGCCGATCGATCCGCTGTGGGTGGAAGACCCGCTGAGCGTCCCCTACTCGGAAGGCTGGCGGGAGCTGCGGCAGGCCACGCGCGCGCCCCTTCTGACCGGAGAGAAACTCGAGCTGGTGCGCGGTTTCAAGCCTTTCCTCGACAACGGCGCCGTGGACATCGTTCATCCCGACGTCGCCTACTCGGGGGGAATCACCGGGTGCATGAAAATTGCCGACTACGCCGCCCTGACGCGAACCCCGGTGGCTCTGCATAACGGCCCGGGCTCGCTCATCCGGTTCTACGCGTCGGTGCATCTCTCCGGGGCGATTCAGAACTTCTTCCAGATCGAGAACGTCCTGGGAAAGCCCGGAGGCTACAAGGAGAAAATGGACGCCCGCCAGGAGCCGGCGGTGAGGAAGAGCGTCCTGGCGTACCTGGAAGGCCCCGGCCTCGGCCTCGAAATTAACGAGGATTGGCTGCGGCAACATATGGCCCCCGGCGAAACTTGGTGGGGCTAACTTTCCTGCCCACGCCGTGAGTGGTAGGCAGCAGGCAGAAGGCGGTAGGCAGTAGGCGGTAGGCTGTATGCCGCGAGGGCACGGAGGCGTAGCGACCTCCGTTTTTGAGGTCTGCGGCTCTTATCGCCCGATTAGAGAAAATGTGCAGGTGGCGGGTGTAGTGCACGGCCCGCGGAGCGGATATGACGGGAAATCGCAGACTCCCCAGGACGGGAGTCTGCCCCAGCCGGCGTTTTTGGCGAGGCAGAAATGACCATGGGGAGGAGCGAGAGACGTGAATCGCCGAGCTATGCCCTGCGCCAGCCCGCCCGCACGGCCCGCTCGCTGTGCAACACGGTGGAAAGCATCGCCACGCCCTGCTCGGTATAAGCGTAAGGCGTGGCACGGCGCGCGCCGCCCCAACTTGAAGTCACAAGTTGTGATTTCAAGTTGGCGGACTCGTCACTGGCGGGCTGGCGCAGACCCCGGTCGTTGGGGGGTCTGCGATTTCCCGAAGGGGCTTGTGGGAAATGGGAAAGGCAGTGACGGGTGGCGAGGGCTGAGAGCACTATAAATGCAGCGCCGCGGCCTGAAGATTCACACCTTGTCCCAGGGGTTGAAAAGGTCGACGCCGAGGCCGGCGAAGTCCTTGACGTTCCGCGTCACGAGGGTCAGGCCGTGTTCAAGGGCCGTGGCGGCGATCATACCATCCGGGGCACTCAAGGGCCGGCCCGCCAACTCACGCATTCCACCCAGTCGGCCCCACCGTACCGCAATGGCCTGCGTCACCGGCAGAACCCGCCCCGGAAACAGGAACCTCAAGTGGCGCTCAAGCGAGGCCTCCAAGCGGGGTCGACGCACGGCATCCTGCATACTCGTGAATCCCGTCTCGAGTTCGCCAATACACACGACGCTCAGAAACAACGCGCCCAAATCCTGAGCCGCCACCCAGTTCTGGACTTTGGGTTCCGGCCGCGGCCGCATCAACTCTGAAAGAATATTGGTGTCGAAAAGGAAACCGCCGTTCACGACAGGTCCACCGGACGTGCGGTCGAGGGGTTGCGGCTGAACATCCGATCGATTTCTTCGTCGCTCAGCAAACCACGAATTTCGGCGAAGCCATCGATCAGCGCTTGCCCGGTCCGGCGCTCCGGGGGAGTCGCCGCCGTCTCTGGCCCTGGGAGCGCATCGAGCGCCTTCGTGAGGAGGTCGTCGAGGTCGTGGAACTGACCGCTTTGGAGGTGGCGTTGGATACGGGCTTCGGTTTCCGGTCGTGTAATCTCAAGGGTCATGGGCGCCTCCCGGTCAAAAAGGTCTCCACATCCACCCTACCTCGGCAAAAGGGAGAGGTCAAGCGGAGAAAAGCTACAGACCATCTTGAATGCGACAGCAGTGGCGAGAGAGACAGTCCGAGGCCCGGATCATTCCAACTGTACCACCACCTTAAGAACTTACGAATCGACACTTACGATCCGACACCTTGACGCTTTCTCACCACGGTGAGAAACTTACGGTTTCCGTCAGAGAGAGAAGACTTTGGCCATGACAGCGTCGCGCCGTGTACTTTCCGCAAGGTCTCAGCTCAAGCTGGGGGTGGCAATGGGCAGGCCTGGGAATTTGCGTGCGGCAGGCGTTCCGAGGCTGAAGGGTCAAACACGCTTATGGGCAGGCATCGCCGTCCTGTTGCTCGTTTCTCTCTCCCCCCTGCACGGATATGCCGAGCGCATACCGGTAAAGGACGGCCAAGAGGTTAATCTTAAACTCGTCAACGTTCTCACCACGGACAATGTTCAGAAGGATGATGTGATTCTCTTTGAAGTTTCGAGCGACGTGGTGGTGAATGGGCGCGTGGTGATCGCCAAGGGAGCGGCGGCGCGCGGCAAAATTGTGGAAGTCAAGGGCGCCTACAAACCCCGCGACGTCAATGCGGAGGTGGTATTTCAGTTCCTGTCGGTGCGCGCTGCCGACCAGCAGGATCTGCCGCTCCGTAAAACCCGGCAAAAAGGGGCCAAGGGCAAGGATGCCGAAGTCCACGAAAAGGCTGCCATACCAGGGCAAATCATGCGCGTGGTGGGGGCCGACAAAGGCAAGGAATACGAGGCCTACATCAACGGCTCGTTCACCATCAATTCTCCCGAGGGGGTGGTAGGGGAAGCCCCGGGGGGCCCCCTGGTACCCCCGCCGGCTTCACCGGCCGTTGCCTCGCCAGGTTTACCGGCAGCGCCGCCGCCGACTTCACCGGCAGTCGTCTCGCCAACTGGACCGGCCGCCGCTCCGCCGGGCGCACGCGGCGAAGTTCCTCCCGTTCCTGCCGTCGCCCCGCCGCCCCCCGTCCTCCCGGATGCGGAGGAAACCTCATCCGTGGAATTTGCGAGCACGCCGGATGGAGCGGAGATCGTCATCGACGGGAAGGTGCTGGGGACGACCCACTCGATCCTGCATTTAACCCCGGGGCGGCATGACGTGGAGATTCGCCTGGCGGGTTACCGCACCTGGGCGCGGCGCATGGTGGTGGATCCGGAATCGCACCAATCGCTGCGGGTGACGCTTACCCCGCGATAAATTTCAACACGGCGTGGCGGCGAGCGGAGGGGCAGTGGCCGGTGTTTCCCCGTACGGAGGGTTGGCGATGAGACTCAGGCAAGCGCTGGTGGCATGGGGATTGTTCGTCGTCTGCGCCGGTGGGATGGCGCCGGCGCAAGCGGAGCGCCTCGCCGACGGCACGGCGGTCCACGTGCGGCTGACCAAAGACCTGCTGAGCTCCCGCGCCACGGTGGGCTCGCGAGTGGATCTGGAGATCGCGCAGCCCGTCCTGCTGCACGGCGTGGTGGCGATTCCCCCCGGGTCAGTAGCCTGGGGGACGGTGCAGGCGGCGAAAAAAGGCAAGACCCTGGAATTCGATATCGAGGGACTTCGGCTCCCCAACCAACAGATCGTGAAGCTGCGCGTCAGTGCGGCAAAAACCAAGAATGCCGGGAAGAATGAAATTAAAGTAACAACCCGCGTGGGCGGCGATTTGGGGGCTGCCAAGGGCAGCGAGTTCATCGCCTATCTGAATCAGAACGTCGATGTGGAGGGGGCGGGAGCGGCAGCGCTGCCCACTCCGGTGGGGGCTTCGGAATCTGCAACTCAACCCACTGAGCCGCCACCGCCGGAGGTGACGGAGCCCGTTGCCGTTGCCCCCACCGTTGCTCCCATGCTCCCCACCGTTGCCCCCACGCCCGAAACCGTGGCTCCATCAACTCCTGAACCGGAAACTCCGACGGAGCCGCCCGCGCCGCCGGAAGTTGTGGCTGTACCCACGCCTGTAGCCCCGGCAACTCCTCAACCGGAAACTCCAACGGAGCCGCCCGCGCCCGCTCCACCGGTGGTTACGCCTGCGCCCGCGACCGTTGCGCCGGCAACTCCTCAACTGGAAACTCCAACCGAGCCGCCCGCGCCCGCTCCACCGGCGGTTGCACCTGCGCCCGCGACCGTTGCGCCGGTGGTGCGGCTTACCAACGGCACGGCAGTTCGCGTGCGCCTGACCAAAGACCTACTGAGCTCCCGGGCCGCGGTGGGCGCGCGAGTGGACATGGAGATCGCGCAACCCGTCTCCCTGCGTGGGGTGGTGGTGATCCCCCCGGGGTCGGTGGCCTGGGGCACTGTGGAGGCGGCGAAAAAGGGCAAGACCCTGCGCTTCAATATCAACGGAATTCGGCTTCCCAACCAGCAAATCGTAAAGCTGCGCGTCAGTGCGGTGAAAAGCACCAATCCCGGGAAGCATGAAATCAACGTTATAACCCGCGTGGGCAGTGATTTGGGAGCTGCTAAGGGCAGCGAGTTCGTCGCCTATCTGAATCAGGACGTCAACCTTGAGGCGGCAATGGTGTCAGCCGCGCCGCCTGCTCCGGTGGCGACTCCGCAAAATACAACCAAGCCCGCCGAGCCGCCTCCGGCCGCGGTGGTTGCGCCGGTGGCCGCTCCTCCGGCAGTTGCCCCTGCTCCCGAGACGGTCGCCCCCCCCACTCCTCAACCGGAAACTCCCACGGAATCCCCTGCACCTGTCACTGCTCCACCCGCGGTCTTGCCTGCGCCGCCGATCGTGGCTCCTCCGGCGGCTCCTCAAGGGGAGACCCCGTCGGCGCCGCCCACGCCCGTGCCCGCTCCACCGGCAGTTGCTCCAACGCCCGCAGTCGTGGCCCCGGCGACTCCTCAACCGGAGACTCGAACTGAATCACCCGCGCCCGTGGCTGCATCGCCGGTGATTACGCCCCAGACTGCGCCACCGGCAGTACCCGCCCTTCCCACCGTCCAGCCCACCGAGCACATTACGGTCGAGTGTTTCTCTGTTCCCAGCGGAGCCGACATTATGATTGACGGCGAGTTTCATGGAACCACGCCCTCCATCCTCAAGCTGCCGCCGGGTAAACATCAAATCGAGTTTCGCCTTCAGGGTTACAATCCCCACGCTGAGCCTTTGAATCTGGCGGCGGGGGCGGGGCTCCACACCCTGCGCATGACATTGGAGAAGCGACCTTAATTATCCGTGATCTTTCGAGCCCAGGCATGTTCACCACGCTGATCGCCGCCCTCTTTACCCTGGTGCTGCTGCTGGGAGTGCCGGCCCTTTCCTACTCGAGCACCCGAAACAACGAAATCAAGAATATTCCACGTCTGAATCTCTACCTTTCCGCGGTGGTATCCCAGTGGGTTCTTACCGGGGTGGGTGTGGGAGTGGTGTACCTGGTGGCGCGAAAGGTCCTGGTGATAGGTTTTGCCGCGATGCCTATCCTCGCCATCCTGGAGTGGGGGGTGGGCATTGCCGGGGCCTCGCTTGCGGCCCTGGGCCTGGTGACCTGGTGTGAAAGGCGGGGATGGCTGCCGCCTGAGTCCAGCCTGGTTTATTTGCTGATTCCGGAAACACCACGCGAGAAGCTCTGGGCGGTCCTGATCGTTTCGCCCACGGCGGCATTTTGCGAGGAGTTCCTCTTCCGCGGCTTTTTGCTGACGCAGTTCCACGACTGGCTCCACTCACTTCTGTGGGCCTGGGTGGTGTCTTCCGCGGCATTTGGACTCGCGCATTTCTACCAGGGCTGGTCCGGCATGATCCGCGCCGCACTGCTGGGCGCGCTGCTCGCCTACCCGGTGGTGCGGTGGGGCAATCTCTATCCCGCCATGCTCGCGCACTGGATGATTGACACGGTGGCGTTGTTGTGGCTCGGCTCCTGGATGATGGGGAAAGAAGTGTCCGGTGTCAGGAGTCCGCAGTCCGAATCCCGGAATCCGGACTCAGCGCCATAGAGGGCCGGACTTCCGACCTTGGACTCCAGACTAGCTTTTACGCGCCGCCGTCCGATACCGGCTCCAACTTGTGAACGAGGTCGGCTTCTTCCATCAGTTCTTCCGCCACCAACGTGCAGGCAATCTTCAGGCAGCGGGTGTCAAGACACTTGGGGCAATTCACAATAATGCGGTCAAAGAGGAAATCGGAAAGCTGCATTGTGGTAAATTCGCGTGCCATGGAGTACATCCTCCATCCCTGCGAGGGGGGTCACCGTTTAAGGCCTATTATACTCTTCCCCCAGGGCAATGGCTCAAATCTCCGGTAGTCAGGCGATTAAATTATTTTTATGCCAGGTATAAGTCCAGCGCATGTCTTGCCCGAACCCTGGGGAGTTGTGTTAATCTAAGGGACGCTTCTCCCGGCGTGAAGCTTCGTCGTGGAACATCGCTTATGGCCCTGATTGCCCCTTCTCTGTTGGCGGCGGATTTTGCCCGGCTCGGAGACGCACTGCGCTTCATCAGAGAGTCTGGGGCGCCCATGGTTCACGTCAATGTGATGGACGGGCACTTTGTCCCTGACATCAGCGTGGGCCAGCCGGTCATCAAGAGTTTACGCCAGGCCACCGACCTGGTTTTGGACCTGCATCTGTTGATTGAGCGGCCGGAACGGTACGTCCAGGAAATTGTCGAAATTGGCGCGGACCGCATTGCCATTCATGCCGAAGCAACCCCGAACCTGCACAAAGCACTGGAGATGATTGGGGCGGGGGGCGCCAAGGCGGGGCTGGCGCTGAATCCTTCGACAGCGATCGAATCGGTTTCCGACGCCCTGGGGGGAATTGCATACCTGCTGATTCTTTCGGCAGACCTGGGGTTTGGCGATTCTTCCTTTCTCCCCAGGACTTTCGCCAAGGTGCAATCGGCCTGTGCCCTGCGCCGCGAGAGGCGCTTGGATTTTGCGATTCAAGTCGAGGGGAGCATCGGCCCGGAGCAGATTGAGCCGCTGGTAGAGGCCGGGGCGGACATCCTCGTGGCCGGTTCCGACATCTTTCCAAAGGACCCCGGAACGCAACTGGCAGATCTGGTGCGCCGGGCCGCTTCCTGGCGTCAGATTTCCAGAGTTTGATTTCGATGAGGAGCTAGATTTCTGTTCAACCGACCCAGCACCATGACCGCTCGAAAAGCCCTGACCGCAGGCCTGATGGGGCTCGCCGTTGCCTTCCTTCCGGGCTGCGCAGCCGTGAATAACCTCCACCACCCCGACCCGGGATTGGTATTTGCCCCGGGTGAGCAGCCCGACAAGGTTCTTTACCAGAAAGCTACCCACGAAATTGTCCACTCGCGATTTGAAGTGGGACGGCTGACCCTGCAAACTCTCATCAACACCTACCCGGACAGTGAATATCTTTCCAAAGCCAAACTGGCGATTGCGGATTCCTATTACAACGAAGGTGGAACGTCCGGACTCACCCAGGCGGAATCGGAATATAAAGACTTCATCACCTTTTTCCCCACGGCCCCGGAGGCCCCCGAGGCGCAGTACCGCGTGGGGATGTCGCATGCCCGCCTGGAGGCCAAGGCCGACCGTGACCAGACGGAAGCTTTGCTGGCGGAGGCGGAATTCAAGGAATTCCTCTTGAAGTATCCCGACAGCCCCATGATCCCCCGCGTAAAAGGACGATTGCGCCAAACCCAGGAAGTGCTGGCGGAGGGAGATTTCTACACCGCTAACTTCTATTACATGCGCGGAGCCTACCTGGCGTCGCGTTCCCGCTTCCAGGAAATTGTGGACAAGTACCCCAATTTCAGTGGAGGCGACGGGGCGCTTTATTACCTGGGGCAGAGTCTGGAGCACTTAAGGAGAGGGCGCGAGGCGGTCCCGTATTACTCGCACGTAATTACCGACTTCCCGTTAAGCCCTCTGGTTCCTCAAGCCAAAGCGCGTCTGACCGCCATGAAGCAGCCCATCCCCAAGCCCACCCGGGCCATGCTGGCACGCGCCCAGGCGGATGCATCCCATCGTGTGGAGCGCGACTGGATCGGCAAGCTGCAAGTGTTGATGTCAGGCGCTCCCGATACCAGTGCAACACTTTACGGCCCGGTGCATATTGGCGGATCCGGCAGTGTCATTGAGCCCGTCAAGGCGCCCGAAGTTCCCACGCCCATCCCCACCGCGGTGGTGGCCACACCCGTGCCTGAGAAGAGTCCGGAACCCCCCAAGGCCGCGCCGGCCACCGCTGCCGCCAACAAGGACAGCAGCAAGGCCACGGAGAGCACGCCCGCCAAGGGTCAGAACGATGCGAAGAACCCTGCAACGCCGGCCAAGAAGAAGGGGCGCCTGCACGTCTTAAAAAAGATTGTTGACCCCTTTTGATCGCGGGCGCAAAGTAACGCCTGGTTCCTGACGATGGGCCAGCGGACTTGCCCCCCGGCGGCTACGCGCCGCAAACCTTTGCAGGGTGGTTGGTCGCAGCGGACGGCACACCAAGCTTCCCTTCGCGCCCCCAAGGCATACCCCGGATTGCTTGTGCAAATCCAAGATTCCCAATCAGTTGTACTATTGACTTCCGTGGGCCGTCATGGTATTTCTCTTGCATTTCAGGATTGGCGCAAAATATAGGAGAATCCTGTGGCTCGGATTGTTTTGGTTGCCGACGACAGCCCCACCATTCAGAAGCGCGCGCTGGGAATATTGAAGGGTGAAGGATTTGAAGTTGAGACCGTTTCCAACGGTGTGGCTGCAATCAAGCGGCTGGCCGTGGTCCATCCGGTGGTCATTCTTGCCGATGTCTCCATGCCGGGCAGGGATGGCTACGAAGTTTGCGAGTTCGTAAAGAAATCCCCTGACCTGGCGCATGTGCCGGTCTTGCTCATCGCCAGCGATATGGAGCCTTATGACCGGGCGCGGGGCGCGGAAGTGGGCGCGGACGGAATCATCAAGAAGCCCTTTGAGGCCCGGGAGCTGGCCTCCACCGTAACCAGGTTTGCTGAGCAGTTTGCAGCGGCGTCCCTCCCGCCCCCCGCACCGCTCCCTCAACGCGAGACGACTCGGGAATTCACGGCTTTCAGCGAAGAGCCGGATTATGCGCCGACCGTGGTGGCGCAGGTCGAACCGGATTTTTCCGCGGCCGCTGACGGAGTAGCATTCACTGAGTCCGCCGCAGAAACGGCGCCGGCATTTTCTCTGGAATCCCAACCGGGTGAAGGGGAAGAGCCCTTTACCACACGGCATGCGGAGAGCGAGAGCTATCCCGAACCCGCTCCCCACCCGCCCAGCGCTATTGTCGAAGAAACTCCGCTTGCCGTGGAGGAATCAACGGCGGCAAGTCCGCCCGAGCCATCACCCCATCCACCTTTCCCGGAACCTGCTCACACGTATTTGGAAGGGCTGGAACCTGTGCCCGCGGAGCCCGAGGACCATTCCGCGCGCGCGCCCGCAACGCCCGCTCCATCCCCGTTCAGTCACACCATGATTTTTCGCACGCCGCTCGACCTGATGGAGCCGGTTTGGAAGGATGAGCCGATCCCTGCTCCCCCGGCGCCCGAACCCCTCGGTGCGGCCGTGCCGCCGCCGCCACCCGAACCCGAAGCTCCCGTCGCTTCCGAGGAAACGCCACAGGAATCACACCCTGAACCCTCGCCCGTGGCTGCGCCCGTTGCCGCCACGAGCCTGGATAGCTTCTCCCTGGACGATGCCGCCGCCGGACAAGTCCACTTTGCCGCTGAGATGATAGAAGGCGCGCCTGTGGACATTGCCTCGTCGGCGCCTGCCGTGCCCGTCCTCATTACCGACGACGCAGGCCTTGAATCCGCCCCGAAAGCGGTTCAGGCCGAAATCGCTCATCCTGAGGCCGCGCCGGAAGGGGCGCATGAGGAAATGGCCCCGCCGGAGACCGCCCGGGGGCAGGTCAATTCATACTTTGCTCCTCCCCAAGCCGCGCCGGAAGCGTTCTATTCACAGGCGGCTCCTTTCGAGGCTGCGCCCACGAGAGGCTACAGGGAAGTTGCGCTGGCGGAAACCGAGATGGAAAGTGCCGCTGCGCAGGTTGCTCCGGCGGAAACCATGCCGGAGGAAGCCGCTGCGGAAATCGCTTCTCACCCGGCTCCTCCGGAAGGGGGCGATTCGCAAGCCGCGCCTGTTGAGGCGGCGCCGGAACCGGTCGATTCACAGGCTGCTCTTGCTGAGGCCGCGCCGGAAACTATCCCTTCGCAAGCAGGCGCCCCCGAAGCCGCACTGGAAGTCGTTGACGCGCAGCCTGCTCCTATCGAGGCGGAGCCGGAAGCAATCGAGCCGCACACCGCTGCGCCCGAGGCCCCGACGGAAGCAGTCGATTCAGAGGCTGCTCCTGTCGAAGCAGTGACGGAACCGACTGAGCCGTACACTGCTTTTGCTGAGGCCGCGACGGAAACTATCCCTTCGCACGCCTTTGCCCCTGAAGCCGCACCGCCCGAAGCGGCGCCGGAGGCAATCGAGCCGCACACCGCTGCCCCCGAGGCCGCGATGGAAGCGGTCGATTCAGAGGCTGCTCCTGTCGAAGCAGTGCCGGAACCGACTGAGCCATACACTCCTTTTGCTGAGGCCGTGACGGAAACCATCCCTTCGCACGCCTTTGCCCCTGAAGCCGCACCGCCCGAAGCGGCACCGGAACCGGTCGAGCCGCACGCCGCTGCCCCCGAGGCCGCGATGGAAGCGGTCGATTCAGAGGCGGCTCCTGTCAAAGCAGTGCCGGAACCGACTGAACCATACACTGCTTTTGCTGAGGCCGTGACGGAAACCATCCCTTCGCACGCCTTTGCCCCTGAAGCCGCACCGCCCGAGGCGGGGCCGGAACCGATCGAGCCGCAGACCGCTGCGCCCGAAGCCGTGACAGAAGAGATCCATCGGCAAGCCGTTGCCCCGGAGGCGGCACCGGTGGCAATCGAGTCAAACGCCCCTACTCCTGAGGCTGCACCGATTGGGGTTGAGGCGCAAGCTGCTCCTCAAGAGGCCGCGCCGGAGGGGGGCTTCTGGCAGACCGCTCTGCATGAGGCCGTGCCGGAAGTGCTTGGATCGGGGATCGCTGCTGCAGGGGTGCTGGCAGCGATACATTCGCATGCGGCTCATTCGGAGGCCGCGCCACAAGTGGTGGATACGCAAGCCGCCCCGGCGGAGGCCGTGCCCGAATCAACCCTTTGGCAATTCGCTCCTCCCCCGGTCCCGCCGGAAAAAGTCGAATCGGAGGTTGCTCCTCCTGAAGCCCCGGCGAAAGAGCCGCCCACCACGCCGGCGGCCGAGATTGCTGCTCCGCCGCCGTCGTTCGACTGGGACCTGTTTTACAGCATTATCCACAAAGTGGTATCGAGAATGTCGCCCGCCGTCTTGTCCGCGGAGGCTGTGGAGGAAATTGCCCGGCGGCTTGCCGACGAAATCGCCACGGAAATCACCGTCGGATCGTCCTCCCCTCATCACTGACTCTTGGCCGGCCTGCTGCCCTGTCCGTGCGCCCCAAAGTCCCCGCAAGCCTTCGCGCGCGAGGCGTGGGGGCCAGCTTGAACTCCCAACAATTCACTCCAGGCATAACGCTCCTTTCATCCAGAAATACTTCCCAGAAGGTAAGCAGAGGTCCCTCTTCGTAAATCGGGAGGGCATGAATTAACTTTGGGGGGACTGGAGCTTCAGGGCAGCGGCAAGGCCGGGCGGGGCCACACGGAGGTTTGACTCACTCCCACGCAGCCGGTATATTAATTTGATTTCATTCTATTGCCGGATTTATTCAGGAGAAGGGTCCTTTGCCAACCGAGATCCCCAAGGTTTATTCACCGGAAGATATTGAACCCCGCTGGGCGCAATTCTGGGTTGCGCAAAAGCTCTACCGTCCCGCTGACGATGACGCCCGCCCGCCCTTCTGCCTGGTGATTCCGCCGCCGAATATCACGGGATCGCTCCACATGGGACACATGCTGGAGCACACGGAAATCGACATCCTGATGCGCTGGCACCGGATGCGGGGTGAGAACGTGCTTTGGCTGCCCGGCACGGACCACGCCGCCATCGCCACGCAGATGATTGTGGAGCGGGAGCTGGGGCGCGCGGCCCTGCCCGCTCTCGAAGGGGCGCAGGCCAAGAGCGCCTGGCAGCGCGAGGGTCAGCGCCTGCGCATCGAAATGGGCCGGGAGAAATTTCTCGAACGATGCTGGAAGTGGAAAGAAGAAAATGGCGGGACCATTCGCAGGCAGATGGAGCGCCTGGGCGCCTCCGTGGATTGGACGCGCGACCGCTTCACCATGGATTCCGCTTATACGCGCTCCGTGCAGGAAGTTTTCATCCGGCTCTACGAAGAAGGGCTGATCTATCGCGGGCAGTACATCGTGAATTGGTGCCCGCGATGCGGCACGGCCGTGTCGGACCTGGAAGTCATCCACGAAGATCGCCCCGGCCACCTGTGGTACATCCGCTATCCTTTTGAGGACGGCCAGGGGCACTTGACCGTGGCCACCACCCGGCCGGAAACCATGCTGGGTGACACGGCGGTGGCAGTCAATCCCGCCGATGCACGTTACCAGTCCGCGCAGGGGCGCAAAATCCGGCTGCCTTTGATGGGGCGGATCATTCCCGTGGTCGCCGATGACTTTGTCGACCCCAAGTTCGGCACCGGCGCCGTGAAGGTGACGCCCGCCCATGATTCCAACGACTACGCCATTTCCCTGCGGCACAACCTGCCGCGCGTGGTGGTGATTGATGAGCACGCGCGCATGACCGCCGACGCCGGACCAGCCTACCAGGGACTCGACCGCTATAAGGCGCGCGAGGCCGTGGTGAAAGACCTGCGGGAGCAGGGGTGGCTCGAGAAAATTGAGGACTACCCGCTCAGCGTGGGGACCTGCCAGCGCTGCAAGACGGTCATCGAACCGCTGCTTTCCACCCAGTGGTTCCTGAAAACCAAGCCGCTGGCGGGGCCTGCCATTCAGGTGGTGGAAAGCGGGCGGGTGCGTGTTACGCCCGACAATTACAAGAAGATCTACCTCGACTGGATGAACAAGATTTACGACTGGTGCATTTCGCGGCAACTCTGGTGGGGGCATCGCATTCCCGCGTGGTATTGCGACGCGTGCGGGGAAGTCATCGTGGCGCGCGAGGCTCCCGCGCAGTGCCCGAAGTGCGCGAACGTCTCTTTTCGCGCGGACGCGGACACGCTTGACACCTGGTTCAGTTCCGGCCTGTGGCCGTTTGCCACCCTGGATTGGCCGGATTCGACCGCCGACTTGTCACGCTTTTATCCCAACACCCTGATGATCATGGGCTTCGATATCCTGTTTTTCTGGGGCGCGCGCATGATCATGATGGGTTTGAAATTCATGAAGGATGTGCCGTTTCGCGAGCTTTATATCCACGCGCTGGTGCGCGACGCCGAGCGGCAGAAGATGTCGAAGACCAAGGGCAACGTGCTGGATCCGCTGGAAGTCACGGAGAAATACGGGACCGACGCGGTGCGCTTCGCGCTTGCCATCAGCGCCGCGCCCGGCACGGACATCGCTTTTTCGGAGGACAAGGTTGAGTCGTACCGCGCCTTCGCCAACAAGATCTGGAATGCCGGCCGTTTCATCCTCATGAACCTCCAAAATATGCCGGAAAAACTGCGCGCCCAACTGGGGCAGGCGCTGGAACCGATTCCCGGCCTTGGCTTTGAGCCCATTGCGGCGGCTGAGCATCTGGCGCTGGCCGACCGCTGGATATTTTCCCGCCTGGCGGCCGTGACCCGGGAAATCGAAGAGGCATTGAAGGATTACCGTTTCCACGAGGCGGCATTCAAAATCTATCACTTCTTCTGGCACGAGTTCTGCGACTGGTATGTGGAATGGGTCAAGCCGGAAATCACCCGCCCGGCGGAGGGCGACAGGGTTGCGCCCGCGTGGATCAATTTGGGACACGTTTTTGAAGCTTCGCTGCACTTGCTCCACCCCTTCATGCCCTTTATCACCGAAGAATTGTGGCATTTGCTCCTCCAGCGGAGCGTGGGCAATTCCATTTCTTTGCAGGATTTCCGCCTGGTCACCGAGCGCATGGCTGATCCCATATCCGAAAAGCAATTTGAAAAGGTTCAGGAACTGGTGGTCGCGGCGCGCAACGCCAAGGCGGAAATGGGTCTGCAAAAACAGAAGCCCAGCCTGCAGGCGGCCGCCGAGGATTTGCGCCTGCTGGAAATCCTCCGCACCCATCAAGAAACCATTCTGCGCCTGGGCGGCCTGCAGGCCATGCACTTGACGCGGGGCCGCCTGTCGGCGGACTTGCCCGACGTTCGCTCGGGCGCTTCCTTCGACCTGCGCATTCTGCATGAGGAGAAGGTGGACCACGAGGCCGAACGCTCGCGCTTGCAAAAAGAAAAACTGAAACTTGAACAGCAGCTTGCGCAAGTGCGGACGCAACTGGGCAACCAGGATTTTCTGGCGCGCGCCCCGCGGGAAATTGTCCGCGGCGCTGAGCACCGGCTAAAGGAACTCGAAGAGCATCTGCTCAAGGTTTCTGAATCACTCGAAAGGTTGGGCTGAATCGTGGGGGGTTACCTGAGTCCTCCGGCTGCGGACGAATCGGCCGATTGGTTGAGTTTCTCTTCCGAGGCCCTGGGGGATCTGGTGTTGCACGCGCTCGCCGAAGACCTGGGGCAGGGCGACTTGACGACGCGCGTCACGCTTCCCGACGCGATGCGGGCGCAGGGCACCTTCCACAGCAAGCAGCGGCTGGTGGTGGCGGGATTGCCCGTCGCGAAAAAGGTCTTTGAAGTCCTCGACTTCACCCTGGAGTGGCAGGATGGAATAGAAGAAGGGACGGAGGTTGCGCCGGGCACGCCGCTGGCATCCATTTGCGGGGCGGCGGTTCCCTTGCTGGCCGGCGAGCGTGTGGCGCTGAACTTTCTACAACACCTGAGCGGCATCGCCACCTGCGCGCGCCGGTTGAAAGAGGAGTTGGCAGGTACGCGCGCGGAGTTTCTTGACACCCGGAAAACCACGCCCGGATTGCGCAGCCTGGAAAAATATGCGGTGCGCATGGGCGGGGGAAAAAATCACCGGCTGCGTTTGGACGACGGCATTCTGATCAAGGGGAACCACCTGCGCCTGGTGGGAGGAGTTTGCACCGCGGTGGAGCGCGCGGTCCAGGCGCGCCCGGCGGGTTATCACGTGGAAGTGGAAATCACCTCCCTGGAGGAATTGGACCAGGCCATCCTGGCCGGCGCCGATGGCGTGCTGCTGGATAACATGTCGCCGGCGGAAGTCCGGAAGTGCGTTGAGCGCGCTGCAGGGCGTGTGCGTCTGGAGGTCTCGGGAGGCATCAACGCAGGTAATATCCGCGCTTACGCGGAAGCCGGAGTGGATTATGTTTCCGTCGGCGCGGTCACTCACTCCGCCGCCGCAGTGGACATCAACTTCCGCATTGTGCCGCTTTAGGATTCGGGTAAATAATGAATTACGAATTAAGAATTACGAATTAAGAATTGAGAATCAAGGATTGGGAATTGAGAATAAAGAATTAGGAATTAGGAATTCGGAATTACAGGTGTTGGCGGCATTAACCATTCAATCTTCAAAGCAACCGTTTTTAATTCTTAATTCTTAATTCGTAATTCGTAATTGAGAAGAGCCCATGTCAACCACGAGCACGGATCGCAGAATCGACAAGCTGATTCACCTCCTGGTGAAGAACGCCACGGTGGTGGTGCCGGGTCCGAAGATTGCCTCGGAAATCGGCGTGACGCGTTTTCAGGTTTGGAGGTGGATTGAAGCCCTCCGCTCCCTGGGCGTGGAAATCCGGGGAGTGCCGGCGGAAGGATATCAGTTGGCGACGATCCCCGACATTCTCACGCCCAGCCTGGTGCGGGCCGAACTGGGCGAATGCCCCATCGGCCGCAATATAGTTCATTACTTCCGCACCGACTCCACCAATGGGGTGGCGATCAAACTTGCGGCAGAAGGGGCCGAGCACGGAACCGTGGTGGTGGCGGAGGAGCAAACGGCGGGGAGGGGCCGCCTGGGCCGCGCCTGGTTCTCGGAAAAATCCAGCGGCATTTACACATCAATTATTCTGCGGCCCCCCCTGGCGCCGGCTGCCGCTCCCGTCCTCACGCTGATGGCTGGCCTCGCGGCGCAGAAAGCGGTAAGCGCCGTCGCCGGTCTTGCCGTGGACATTCGCTGGCCCAACGATCTACTAGTGAAGAGGAAAAAGGTCTGCGGAATTCTGACGGAAATGAGCGCCGAAGTCGACCGCTTGCACGCCGTGGTGCTGGGCATTGGAATCAACGTCAATCACAACGTGATGCCGCCGGAATTGGAGAATATTGCCACGTCGCTGCGCATGGAAGCGCACCGCGGAATTTCCCGCATCCAGGTGCTCGTCACCATGCTCCGCGAAATTGAGCGCCATTATCAATTGCTGCTGAAAAACGGAAACAAGGCGATCACCGAACGCTGGGAAGGGGCTTCAACCTTCGCGCACGGCAAGCGCGTTCGCGTAGCCACGGCAGCGGGCGAAGCCTTGGCCACCACCACCGGCCTTGACCCCAGCGGCGCGCTGAAAATCCAGTATGACGACGGCCGCCAGGATTCCCTGATAGCTGGCGAGGTGGTGGAAGTGAAGTAGAGCAAGGGCGAATAAATATGGAACACTCCAACACCACAATCCTGGTGATCGACGCAGGAAACACCAACACTGTCCTGGGATTGTACCAGGGGGACACCCTGCGGGCGCTCTGGCGGCTCGCCACCAGCCGCGAGCAGACGGCTGATGAGTACGGGGTTTTGATCCACAACCTCTTCGCTCTGGAAAAACTCCCGACGTCCGAAATCAGCGGAATGATGATCGCCAGCGTTGTTCCCCCCATGAATTACGTGCTGGCGGAAATGGCCAGGAAATATTTCAAAATGGAGGCGTTGTTTCTGGGGCCGGGAACGCGCACGGGCATGGCGATTCTGGTCGATACTCCCCAGGAGGTGGGAGCGGACCGCATCGCGGACGGAGTGGCGGCCTTTGAGAAGTATGGCGGCCCCTGCATAGTGCTGGATTTTGGCACCGCCATTACCTTTGATTGCATTTCACAGAAGGGGGAATACCTGGGCGGGGTGATTATGCCGGGGATCGGCATCGCCGCGGACGCCTTGTTTCAGCGCACCGCCAAGCTGCCGCGCGTGGAATTTCGCGAGCCCGACCGCGTGATTGGCACCAATACCATCAGCAATATCCAATCCGGGTTGTTCTATGGAGCCGTGGACGCAGTGGACGGCATGCTGGACCGCCTCTGCGCGATTCTGGGGAAAAAGACCAAGGTGATCGCGACGGGAGGACAGGCCCCGCTGGTGGCGGGTTCGTCCAAATACAAACCGACCCTTGATTCTTCCCTGACCCTCGATGGCCTGCGCATCATCTATCATCGAAATCAGTCAGGGCCGCGGAAAAAATAGGTACCAGGTGTCAGGTGTGAGGAAAAGCGAAAGCTTCACCAGGAGTGTTTCTTCCTGATACCTGACACATGGCACCTGCTCTTCCCCTGACACCTGGAATGATCGTGGAAAACTACTTCAACTACTTCACCGAAATCGAGGAGCAGTTCCGCAAGTGCCGCTCGGAACCCGTCCTGCTTTCCCCGCTCGATTGGGCGCTGGTCGAATCCTGGAAGGAACAGGGGTTCCCGCTGGAAGCCGTGCTGGCGGGGATTGAGCGCTCGTTCGAGAAATTCAAGGCGGGAAAACGCAGCTATCGCAAGGTGAACACGCTGGCGTATTGTTCGCAGGAGGTATTCCGCGCCGTCGAGGAATCACGCGCCATGGCGGCGCAGGGTGGCTCCCCCCGCCCTGCCAAGGTGGAGGCGGAGGCTCCTTTTTCCACGGATGAAATGGGGCAATTTTTCGCGCGGTGTGCGGGAGCCGTGCAGAGCGCCGGCAGGCAGGCCCGCGAAGAGGGTAAACAAGTCCTTGCCGACGAACTGGCGGAAGCAGCCGCCAATTTGCAAGCCTTTGGAGCGCGCGTCCAGGGTCAAGCCACCGGTGATTTGGAAGAAACAGAAAGGCATCTGACGGCGCTGGAAGAAAAGGTGAACGCATCGCTCATGCGCGGAACCCCTGTGGAAGTTCTGGCAGGATTGCGGGCGGAAGTGGATCGAAGCCTTATTCCCTTTCGCCGCAAGATGCCGGCAGCGGAAGTGGAGTCACTGGAACGCCGTTACCTCAAGAACCGCCTGCTTGAGCATTACCGGATCCCGCGCCTGAGCTTGTTCTACTTGTAGCCGTATAAGAAGAACACTACGGTCAGGGCTCATCAGCGTCCAGTCCCAAAAGATCACGGACGTCTCGGGAGGCATGTAAAATGCGAATAATTTCGAGTGGTTTGGTACCCGACCGGTAGACGATAAGATAGGAGTAAACAAGGAAAAAGCGATGCCGGCGGTCGGCCAAGTCTTCACGCAAGTGGCCAAGCGTGGGTGTTTTGGCTAATTTCCTGATGGCGGCTTCGATTCCCTTGAATACGCGTTCCGCCGCCTGGCGATTTTCCGCGGCCAAATAATCCCAAATCGCTTCAAGGTCCCGGCGGGCAAGCCGGGTAAGGATGAATCGGGTCATGAAGCGCGCCGAGGGGAGCGGCGTCCACGAATTTGCCGAAAAGTTGCCGGACCGTCCACGAACTCGCCCCCGTCGGCTTGCTGACTGCCCAGCGAAATTTCCCTGCGCAGGTCGTCCAATCGAAGCCGTTTCAAGTCCTCGCGTTCTTTCAAGAGCCGCAAGCCCTCGCGGATGATCTCGCTTTGGGACTGGTAGAGGCCTGATTCAAGAAGTTCGGTTACGAAATGTTCGAGGACGGGACCCAAGTTTGCATTCATAGGGAAAGCCTACAGCGGCTGACAACAATTGTCAACTTTGGATAATTCGCCCCCACGGAATTGCGCCCACGGGCTAAAATATGGGCGCGGTTTAATTCCTATCACCTCATTGAGGAAAATCTCGAGTGCCTTCATCTTTTGAATTTTCACCGGTCAAGATGGTTTACGGCGGCGAGGCGCTGGGCTTCCAGGCCGGGCGCACGGTCTTGACCCCGCGAGTTCTGCCCGGAGAACGGGCCGAGGTGGAGGAAGTCCGCCGCCAAAAAGGTGTAATCCACGCCCGCCCGCTCAGGATTCTGGAGCCTTCGTCCGCGCGAGTCGAACCGTCTTGTGGCTATTTCGGCCGCTGCGGCGGCTGCCAGTACCAGCATCTAGCCTATTCTGCTCAGGTGGCGGCAAAAACTGAAATCCTGCGCGAAACGCTGCGGCGCCTGGGCCATGTGAAATGGGAGGGGGCCATTCCCGCGCATTCCGGCCCGGCATGGAATTATCGCAACCAAGCGCGGTTGAAAATCGGCAGGTCCTCGGAAGGCGCCGCGGCGCTGGGATTTTTCGAAGCGGAATCAAGCCGCATGGTCCCCATCGATGCCTGCCCGATTCTCTCCGCGCGCCTGAACGCGCTGCTCGCCGTGCTCGGCAGCGAACCTTGGATCAGCCAATTCGCCAAGTGCCGCGAGGTAGAGCTTCTGGCCGATGATCGCGACAAAAAGGTCATGCTCACGCTCTATGGGAGTCAGCATGGGGAGGAAGCGGAATGGTTGGCCCGGAAGTGCCTGACCGACCTTGATGGCGTAGCAACCGTCGCCATCGTGCAGGATCGAGGGGTGCGGGTTTTGGGCGAGCCGCACCTCACCTATCGCGTGGGGACTTTTGCCTACCGTGTCAGCCCGACGGCTTTCTTTCAAAGCGCGCGCTTTATGCTCTCCGCGCTTGTGGAGGCGGTGGCAGGAGAAGCATCCGGCGCCGTGGCGATGGACCTATACGCGGGCGTGGGTCTGTTCACACTGCCTTTGTCGATGCGGTACGACCAGGTTATTGCCGTCGAGTCGCATGCGCCAGCGGCCGCTGACCTCGCCGCCAACGCGCGAGCCACGGACGGTAAGAAAGTTCGGGCCATCCACAGCTCGACGTTTGATTTCCTGCGGCGGTGCGCACAGATGGACCCGGACCTGGTGGTTATGGACCCTCCCCGCGCCGGCGTGGGAGCGGAGACCTTGAAGCTTCTCCTGGCTTTGCGCCCCAAACGTCTGCACTACTTATCCTGCAGTCCACCCACCCTGGCTCGCGATTTAGGTATTTTACTCCAACACGGTTACCGTCTCGACACTTTGGAACTCTTCGATTGCTTTCCTCATACCTACCACATAGAATCCCTTGCGCGGCTCTCGCGAATTGGCAGGGAACGTCCCTGACAGTTCCCCTTGGCCCGACGGCGGTATTCGTTCCCTGCACCCGCCCCGATATTCTGGGTTCGGAAGACCAAGAAGCAGGTGCTGGGAACAATACCCCATAAGCACTGACTTGGGATGTGCGCTTCGGCAGCCCGCCGGTTGCACTCCCGGGCGGCGAGCGATCCCCCCTGGCGAGAATTGACCCTTTGTTGGAGCCACTGACTCACCACAAATCCCGAGCCCCCTTCAAATCTCCGCTGGCGGCGCTGGCGGTAAGCTTTGCCCTGGGGATTGTGTGGGCGCATTCCTTCCGCGCCACGCTCGGAATCCATTGGTTTCTTGCCGGCGCTGCCACCTGCATTCTAATTGGACTCATCCTGCTGCGGGTGGGCTGGGAGCGCACGGCCGTGAGTTTGGCGCTGGCCAGCCTGCTATTGACAGGGGTGGCGGCCGCGCGCCGATGGGAGCAGCGCTTCCCGCTGAACCATGTTCGATATCTCGAATCGCTGGGCATAAATGTGAACGACCCGGTGTGGCTTGAGGGAAGAGTTATCTCCACCCCTTATCGCACCGGATACGCGATGCAGTTTGACGTGGAGGCGCAGCGGATCGAGTACCTCAAGCGCATTTACCCTGTCTCCGGGAAAGTCCGCCTGCGGGTGCAGGGTTGGGAGGAGGGTGACGGGGCCCATGGCAGCGGTCCGCTTGATATTCATTTCAATGACGAGATTCGAACCCTCGTTCGCCTCCGCAGGCCGCACTCTTATCTAAACCCCGGCAGCTTCGATTTTCGCCGCTGGATGGAGGATATCGAGGACCTGTACTGGACGGGAACAGTCAGGAGTTCCCGGCTGGTGGAAAGGGTCGGGCATGCCACCGGCTTTCCTTTGGCGGAATTCGTGGAGAGGGTGCGCCAGCGTCTGCTGCGGGGCATCGATGACCTCTATCCGCCATGGTCGGCCCAGGGGCGTAATGGCGCGGTGTTGAAGGCGGTGTTGTGGGGAGACCGAACGTCGCTCGATTCCGTCACCATTGAGGATTTCCGCAAGACGGGCCTTTACCACTTGCTGGTGATTGCCGGACTGCACGTAGGTTTGATTACGCTGCTGGTGGAATTCCTTCTGCGGGGGTTGGGATGTCGGCGAGTGACCCGCTCGTTCATGGTTCTGGGCTTCCTCGTGATTTACTCCTTGCTGGTGGAGCAGCGGGCGCCCACGCTGCGCGCCACACTGATGATCACCCTCTACCTTATGGCCCGGATTCTCGACCGCGGGCATTCCCCACTGAACGCCATTGGCGGAGTGGCTCTGATTCTATTGTATGCCCGTCCGGCGTGGCTGTTTGAATCGGGATTTCAACTTTCCTTCTCCGCCGCGCTGCTGATTGTCGGCGTCGCTGTGCCCGTCCTGGAGCGCACCACCGAACCGTACCGCCGGGCTTTGTGGAGACTGGACGACGTGCTGCTTGACGATTACTTTTCACCGCGTCTTGCTCAGGCCCGTCTGGATGTTCGCGGCCTGATCCACGGGTTACGCCACCGCGTGGGTTTTATGGATCGTTTCCCCACCCTTGCACGCCTCGTGGTTACCGCGCCCTTGAGGCTTCTGGTGTGGGTGGCCAATATCCTGCTCTTCTCTGCCGTCCTGCAACTGGGATTGCTCCTGCCCATGGTTGAAACCTTTCACCGCGTGACCCTGGCGGGGGTGGGATTAAACGCCCTGGCGATTCCCATCATGACGGTTCTTCTCGCTCTTGCCTTGCCCACCAACTTGCTGAGCGTCGCATCCCCGGCCGCGGCAGCGTGGCCGGCTAAGATATTGAGCGTGGTCATGGCCGCGCTCTTTGCAATGACGCATTTGCCCGGGCTCGCGGCGTGGCTCTCCTACCGGATGCCAGCGCCGCCGACGTGGGTGGTTTGGGGATTTTGCGGGGCATTTGTCTTGGCGGGCATGGCCCTTCGATACGCGCGACGAGCGGTGGGTGCAGCGCTGGCGGCCTGCGCGTTTTTTGTGATTCTAGTGGCGGTTCATCCCTTTGCTCCCCGCTTGGCGCGCGGTGCGCTGCAAATGACGGCGCTCGATTGCGGCCAGGGTGATGCGGTCTTCGTGGTTCTTCCCGATGGGACTACGATGTTGGTGGATACCGGAGGCGGCCGGGCGCGAGGAATCCGCGAGGGTGGCTTCCAGAGCCAGCGCTGGGACTCGGGCGAGGATATTGTTTCCCCCTACTTGTGGTCGCTGGGCCTCAAGAAAATCGATGTGGTGGCGCTCACCCGTGCGGACCCGGATCACCTCGGCGGGCTCTCGGCCATCCTCGCAAATTTCCATGTGGGCGAGGTCTGGCACGCCCCCGAATCCGAGACTCCCGAGTACGCAGGACTTTTGGAAAATCTGGCGGAGCGCGGGATTGCCACTCGCACGCTTTGGGCAGGCGATGCCCTGGCTTTTAGCAACGCGTCCGTTCGGGTCGCGTGGCCTTTGGCTGACCCAACTTCCCAGGCTGGTTCTCGCGAGGCCAGCTCACTGGTCATACGAATCAGCGCGGGGGGAACCAGTTTCCTGTTGGAGGGGGACGCGGGCAGGGATGCAGAAAAAGGAATTCTCACTTCCCCCAACGCGCTGGAAAGCCAGGCCCTCAAGTCGGGGCATTTCAGGTCGCAATCATCACCAGGCGCGGATTTCCTCGAGCGGATTGCTCCCCGGGTCGCGATTGTCAGCTTCGAGGACGGGGCGAGCGGAGGGGTGGGACTGCCGAATCCGGATGCGCTCGCGAGTTTGCAAAACGCCGGCGCCAGAATTTTCAATACCGCAACCGAGGGGGCAACGACCGTGGAGGGAAAGGAGGGGGTGCTGGAGGTTCACACTTACCGCGGTACAAAAATGGTGGTTATGACAGGAGAGGGGAATTCGAAATTCCCGGAAGGCGATGAGTTGCAAGGGTCAGAGCCCTTCCTGGTCAGCGGGTGGAAGAGCGCACCAGCGGCAAGTTTTCATCGAGTTGGCGATCATGGTCTTGCCGTTCCGACAGTGCGTCATGGTAGTTCCGTTCCAGGCCTTCAAATGCGCGCGTCCACGTTTTGCCTTCTGCGTACCTGCGGCCGTGCAATGCGAGCCGGGCGCGCAGGGGGGCATCCTTGATTAAACGCCGCAGACCCACCTCAAACTCCGGCGCCGAGTTGGCCAGAAGACCGGTGACCTCATGCTCCACGACGGTGCGCACCCCTCCGGCATTCATGGCCAGGACAGGTACGCCGGAGGCCATGGACTCCATTGAGACAAGGCTCAGGGTTTCGGTGGTGGAAGGCAGGGCAAAGACATCCGCCGAAGCGAACAGGGTCGCCAGTTCTTCGCCCCGCTTCCAGCTTGTGAATGTTATCCCGGGATGCCGGAACGACCTCTTGAGAGCCCGCCGGTGTGGCCCATCGCCGGTCACCACCAAACGGGCGCTGGGGTGGTCGCCAGCCAGCCGGATGAACGCTCTCAGCAAAACGTCCAAGCTCTTCTCCTTCGAGAGCCTGCCGGCATAGAGCACCAGTGTACCGCCCGCTTCAACCCCCAGGGACCTTCGCAGCGCTTCACTTCGCTTGCCGGCATGGAATAGATCGCTGTCCACGCCCCGTTCGAAAACCCGCACATCGAGAATGCCGCCCTTGATCAATTGATCCCTGGTCACCGAGGAAGGGACATAGGTGTGTTGGCAATGGTTATAAAGCCAGCGCAGATAGCGCCAGAGCAGAGGCTCGCATCTGCCGAAACCGTAATAGTGCAGATAGCGGATGACGTCGGTTTCATAGGATGCCACCACCGTGCATCCACGCCTTCTTGCCCAGACCTGCCCAAAATAGGCCAGGACACCCGGGCTCATCAGATGAACCAGGTCGGGTCGAAAGGCTTCGAGCCGGGCAAATTCCCGGCGGTGGAATCTCCAGTGAGGAAGGATGATGGGCATTTCCGGATAAAGCGGAAAGGGAACGGACCGGAATTCTACAACCTGTTCATCCCGGGGGTTGGTCCGGTGGAAGGGAACCGCTTGCAGAACCTGGTGGCCGCGCCTGCGAAGATAGCGGACAAGCTCGGCCTGAGTTCTCACCACCCCGTTCAACTGGGGCGCGTAGGCTTCAGTAAAGAGGGCAATCCGCATGAGGTGATGATCCGCGGTACTGGGCTTCCCGGAAAGGCTTGCTCCTGGTCAGGTTTCGTCAGCCCGGAGGGGATTCCGCCATGCGGGCCCCCTAAACCCGGAATCGAACTCCGTATTCTTTCCACCCTCAGATTGGGCGGCTGTGGAAGACCAGCCAGTAAACGACCACGGTTAAAAGGAATGTGACCTGGCTGGAAATGAAGAATCGCAGGATTGGAACTTCTCCCGGCAGTAGCTTCGATTTCCGCCACAAATAAGAAAAGCCGAGGCAGGAAATTGCCGTCAAGGCAAACCCGAGGTGAGTACATGACCCGGCTATGGCGCCATGGGCGAACAAGAAACCAAAGAGAATCCCACAATACTGGACCGCGACTTTGTGCTCTTCACCTCGAAAGGGCCGCCGGAGTTGGCCGAGCATGAGTGCCGCGAACAATAATTGCCAGCCAATGTGCGGAAACACGTGCCCAATCACCTGGCGGATATAATGGAAATTGGCCTTGATTCCCTGCCCGCGTGGATCGTTCAGTACGGAGACCATCTGTTCGTCCAGCTTGGCGGTAAGATGGATGCCATTCCCAATAGCCACCCAGACGACCGCGGCCACAAACAGAAGGTCAATGAGATGGTCCGGGACAACGAAGTCCGGATTTTCACCGTGGTGCCGGATTCCGAACAGGTAGGCAAGACCAAAAAATGGCAATGCCAGTATGGTAAATGACAATTCCAACAGGGAATCAGCGGTAAATCGCGCTTGCCCGAAGGACACCACCGGGTTGCCGGATCTAAAAAAATAGAATGCTGCACAACTGACATAGCAGCATAATCCAAAAGCGATCCCCACCAGTCGCGGACTAATTCCCGGGCGCGGGGTTGCCGTTTCTAAGCCGGCATCGACCGTCGTTGTCGTTTCCAGGCTGGCATCGACGGTCGTTGACATGTCCCCATTCATGAAGGATCTCCATTAAATTTTGACTTGTGACAAACAAATCTGGGCGTGGAAGGGATATGATCTGCCTCACACCCCCGGCACAGATTCGTGCGGACGCTGACCGGCGCGAACGGCTCTTATATCAGATTCCGAGCGGAAAAGCGATACTCGGCATATGGCTGGGGCACGCGCGGGCGGGGCATCCGTCGAGCCGCCCCCGATGTGTATTCAGGCTCGCAGGAGCCAGTGTATCGGGCTGCGACGGAACTTGTAACCCCGCTGTCGCCAAAGATGAAGACCCCTTATTCGTCATGGGGGATTCTCAAGTATGACAGCGCTAAGTCTCTCATAAATCATAACCCAGTGGCAAGATTATCCTCTTGATTCCACCCTCGATCTTGCCCTCTGCCTGGTGAAAAAATACAATCCACCTTGCAGAAGGGTTAAACCGTAGAGAAAAAGGTATTATCACACCGTAGTGCGCCCCCTCCGGGAAGCCTTGAACCCCCTGTGCGGCGGGTGTTAACATGAATTGAAACAGGGGAAAAATGGCAGGTGCAGAACAGAGCGGCAACCTTCTGGGGCTCGACCTGGACGAACTGCAAAAACTCGCGGAGAGCTTCGGTGAACCGCGCTATCGCGGGCGGCAGATCTACCACGGAATCTACGCCCGGCGGGCGCGCGACCTTTCCGGGCTGACCGATCTCAGCAGCGATTTCCGCCACGCCCTCGCGCCTCATCAGGGCATCATCTATCCGCAAGCGGAGCGCCACTTCTGTTCCCGCGACGGCGCTGTCCGTTACCTTTTCCGTCTCCCCGATGGCAACCTGGTGGAAACCGTTTACATGCCGGAAGAGGATCGCACCACGCTCTGCCTTTCCAGCCAGGTGGGCTGCGCGCTGGACTGCAAGTTTTGCTTCACCGCCCTGCTCGGCTCCAAGCGCAATTTGACCGCGGGGGAAATCATTGGCCAGGTGCTGGCGGTATGCGCCGGACAGAACGTGCCCCGCGGGGCGCGGCTGAACCTGGTTTTCATGGGCATGGGTGAGCCCCTGCTGAACTTGCCCCAGGTCCTGAAAGCCGTGGGGATTCTTGCCGATCCCCAAGGCGTGGGCGTCACCCTGCGGCGCATTGCCGTCTCCACTGTGGGAATCCTGCCGCGCATCGAGGAACTGGCGCTGGCGCCGATGCGCCCGAAATTGGCCATCTCGCTTAACGCATCCCATGACGAGCAGCGCAGCGCGCTGATGCCCATCAACAAAAAATACCCTCTGGCGGATCTGCTGCGCGTGTGCCGGGCTTATCCCCTGCGCTCGTGGGAGCATTTGATGTTTGAGTACGTCATGCTGGAGGGATTCAACGATGCGGACGATGACGCGCGCCGGGTGGCTGACCTGCTGGGCGATCTGCGCGCCCGGGTCAACTTGATTCCCTACAACAGCGGCCCGCAACTCCCCTTCCGGGCGCCCCCGTTTGAGCGCGTCGTGGCGTTTCAAAAAATACTCTTGGACCGCCGCATCCCCACCTTCATTCGCATCTCCCGAGGTCAGGACATCAGCGCCGCCTGCGGACAGCTCAGCCTGAACATCGGGTGATCGGGAGATCGGTTCATCGGATCATCCGATACACCGATCACCTGATTCCAACCGCTGCGACTTGCCGCCCCGTGCCTGCGCCTTCATGGCGATGGGAAAAGAAGAGATCGGTGCGGCATGCCGTGCAGTAATCCGCCACCGAGACTCGGGCAGGCTTAACCCCTGCGCTCGCGAGCTGATCATGGGCGACGGCGATGAGGTCGAGGCGCGCGGCAGCAACGTGCTCCGGAGCGTGCCCAGGCGGGTAGGCGCTCAAGAATAAAATAGAATGCCGGTCGGCGGCCGCCTCGGACCGATTGGGCAGCGGCTGGAAGAAGCGCTCAGCGCCCGCAAATTGTCCGTGGAACGCCTCCACAACCTCATCACCCACGTCGTAGCAACAGGCACGAATGGAGGGCCCCAGCGCGGCGATCAGCTTTCCCGGATCCGAACCGAAGGCGCGCCGCATATCCCCCACCGCTTTCTCAATAACCCGGTCTAACGCACCGCGCCAACCGGCATGGACCGCTGCCACCACGCGCCGTTGCGGATCCACCAACAGCACCGGAAGGCAGTCGGCGATGCGAATGGTCAGGAGGACGCCAGGCTCCGCCGTCATCAACCCGTCAGCAGCCGGCAGGTCAGCGGAAGGGGGAAGTAAAGCCTCAATACCCGGCAAATGGTAAGCCAGTTGCCCCGCGGGGCCGCGTGCCAACACCAAGGAGTGGGACGAATGAATCTGCCGCACCGAGGCAGGCGCAAAATCTTTCGCGCCGAGAAGATCGAAAAAGCGGGCCCGATTCTGCTCCACGCGCTCCCGCCGGTCCGACGCCACGAACCCCAGGTTGAGCCCCGCGCAAGGGGGTTGGCTCGCCCCTCCCCGCCGCGTACTGAACGCATGCACCAGCCAGGGCAATTTGCTGAGCCGCACCGATTCCAGCCAGCCGATCCCGTCCGCAGTGACCAATTTGAAGGTTTGCATGCCTGAGTCATGAATATAACACAACCCCGGCGGCGCCCCGTTCTTAGGCCCTTTCTTGGTAGTGTCCTAATTTGGGCAACAATATATTTGACTACTCCACTATCTGCTTAAAGCAATGGTTCATCTGAGTCTTCGTAAATCGAGCAGGAGGGATACAAGGAATCCAAGGAAGCAAAGGACTCCGATGTAAACCATTGACTGAGGAATCATACCAGGAGTGAACCAGATAGTTTCGGAAGCTGTTTTAAGTCTTATATCTTGGACTTCCATGCGAACCAAAACAATGGCCGCTGGAGCTAATGCAGCACCGCATAGCAGCAATCGAGTTCTAAGCCGAAGCACTTTGCCCATCGCCTCCTCGGCATCCAGTCACTGAGGGGATGGCTGGCGTATTCAGCGGGAAAGGTTCGGCTCGCCTTAGAACTCACACCTCGTCCCAGGGGTTGAGAAGAACGACGCCAAGACTGGCGAAGTCCTTGACGTTCTGCGTCACGAGGGTAACCGCACAGGTGGGTTTGCGGGGTCATCACGGAGGGTGTGGTGCGGAGGATGCCCAGCAGAAATGTAGATACTCCAGGCGCTGACCTTGCGGTCAGCGCGGTGCCGACCTCAGGGTCGGCGCTACGTCGTTGTGCCATGGCCGTCTCGGCCATGCCCCTGCACGGGCGGGACGCCCGTGGCACTTTACTATGCCGACCTCAAGGTCGGCGCTACGTTCTCCTGGGGGCGGCCGCGCGGGTGACGTTCAGAGCTTCTCGCGATACTCAAAGTCCGGCGGCTCGGTGGGGATGATCTTGAATTCCAGTCCCTCCAGGACCTGCCGCTGGTCGGCGCCGGTGCGCTGCAAGGTGGCCGTATCGATACGGATATCTTGAACGAGGTGTTCCGTCATTTCGGCCGTCATCGCCAGGTGGACACCCACCATGGCCGTACGTGCCACCATCAAGACGTGGATAAGCTCGGCGACGTGCACGGCGCTTCCGTATGCTCCGTACGAGCCCGCCCCGAACGTACGCACGGTGTTGAAGACGGCGAAGCCGGTGATACCAATGGCGAGCCCCAATTTGAATTTATCGCCGGGGGACATGCCTTCGATACCGAGCTTGGCATCCTCGTATCCCAGATAGCGGACAAACAACCTTGTGTACTCGTTCCCAAAGGTGCGCGAGGCGCGGCCTTCAAAAGGCACGGCCCCCATCATGTAAACAGGCGCCATGTACAAATCATCGTTCTTGAGTTTCAAGACCACGAAATTGTTCTTGGTTTCCACACCCACAATGTCCGCCACCGGCACCGTCACCACGTCGGCATCTTTGGCTATCTCACTCGGCTCGGATACCACCAGATTGCCCAGGTCATCATCACCTGCCGGGCTCTTGGGCGGGCCCGCAATGTGCTTGGAATTGTCGTAAGAAGACAGATAGACGAACCGCACCGTATTGCTGGTAATCTCCACTTTGGCGGCCCGCACCTGGGTGGATTCGTGCGCCGAATTGACTTGCGCGTAGAACGACACCGGGAGATTCCGCCCGGCGGGGGAATCAAAACTGCGGAACGCGGCAGGCCAGTCATTACCCTCCAGATAGATGAGCGCGAGCAGTTCGTTGGCCTCCACTCCCAGGGGGAAAATTTCGTTGGACTTCTCCAGAAGATCGCGCGCCCTTTCGAGCTGGCGCTCTACGTAGGGCGCGGAGAGCTTCTCCGAGGCCGACAAGGTTCGCTTGTAGCGCCCGGAGGCCCAGCGCCGCTGCTGAATGGTAAGATGAGCTTTATGCTTGGTCCCCTGCGTGGAGATTCCCATGGAGTGCTGCAAAAGCTCGGTCAGGATTTCCTGCGCCTCCGAGACGCCCGCATCGTAAAGAGCGCGGCGGGCATCCATGGAGCTGAGGTGGGCATCGGCCTGGATTTTAGCATTGGGGGAGGGGTCAAGTTGCTGGTAGCGCGCAAAACTCGCTTGGGCTTTGGCGGCGTCGCCGTACGATTCATAAAGCAGTCCCAGCCTCCACGCCGTCTGCGCGTAATCCGGCATCGCCTTTTGCGCCGCCTCGTATTCGGTGACGGCGCGGTCATAGCGCCGATAGTCGAGGTAACGGGCGGCGGTGGCGTAGTGCTGGCGGACAACCTTCCCCGGATCCTCCGGCAAACCGGCCAGTGAGATCAATTGTTGCCGCCGCCCCTCAACGGCCGCCGCATCCAAGGCTTTCGGCGCGAGTCTCAGGTACTCACCAAGCAGCCGCGCCGCTTCCTCCGGGTGCGCGTCTTCCTCGGCGCATTTGGCTTCATTGAAATCGACTGCGGGGTTATCGGTAATGTCGTGCTGCAACTCCTTCGCGGTCCCGCACAGGTGCTGGCCGTTTGCCGTATCCTTGTTGTCAATGCTGGTCGTGATGTCACCGGGGTCCCGGGCGGAGGCCACATAGGCCTGGTTGAAACTCTCCAGCCTTGTCCCGATCTCGGCGGGAGGGTCCACGGAGAGGTCCGTTCCCATCAGCAACTGCGAGTGCAGCTCCAGGAGTTCCATGCGGCGCTTCGGCTTGTAAACCGCGGTGGTCGATTCATCCAGGTGATCGAGGGCGCGAGTGCGCTCCGCCAGCTTCAGGTAGCACAATGCCAGGTCGTAATGAACGGGCGGATTGCCGGGCTCAATTTTCAGGGCTGCTTCAAGCTGCGTAGCGCAGTCCGCGTACCGGGCATCGTCAAAGGTGTGGTGGGTGGAAGCCAGCGCCTCAGTGATTTTCTGGTCCTCGGCTTCGTGGATGCGCTTGATGTCGCTCAAGGCCTCGTGAGTGGAGTAAATGCCTTCCGCATCCACATACTTGTTATTGGCCCCGGCCAGATCGCCCTGCTTTTCCAGCGCTTCCCCTTCGGAGACCATCTCCTTCGCCTTCGCTTCCAATTGCTTCTTGTCCAGCTTCGGCGGCTCACTTTCTTCCGCCTGGGGCTTGTCTTGATCGATCGGCGTGATGGCGGCAGCCACCAACCCCAGCGCTCCAAATGCCAGCGTGCATAACGTAAAGCTCCGCAGCCACGAAGGCCGAGTCACGGTTCCCATATTCGTCTCCCACCTGCTATGGACTTTGGATGGAACTTGCCTGAAGTACCTAAGATACACTGGAGCGGAGGTGAATGCAAACTTTCACCGGCGGAAAGTGTCGGCGGGGCAAAAGCGACATTTTGTCGCCCTGCCCCAGTCTCGGTTGTAGCCAGAATACTCGGGATTGTTTGGGTTATCCAGCTTGCTCTTGCCCGAAACCCCTGATTTGGACTATTTTGACCTAAACTTGCCGCTGCATCGTTAAACTCGGACGCTACTCGCCGGAGGTCGAATTCCTACGGCCGGAAGGTGTGGTCGTTCTCCCGCTCCACCTCTTCCTTGATAGTGCACAGGGCATGGTTCCATACGACGTCGTGCACAAATCCCGGAAACACTAATCGCACGCCCTGCCACATGATCCGGCTCGCGAAATTCCTGCCCTTCTTGTAATCGAATGCCGCATAAATGGAAAGCCGGCGGTTTCCATCCCGGGTGGGCGCGATGTTGAAAATAATTTTGCCGTGGTCCACCAGGCGCTCGTCAACTTGATAGAGCAGGGTTTCAAAGCCCACGCGCCGGGAAAGCTGCAGAATTGTGCCCAAGCCAATGAGCGGCACGCGGTATCGGATCACCGATCCCACCTGATTGGGCACACCCTGGATCTGCCGAATGTCGAAGAATCGCGGATGGACAAACTTCGCATGGGGCTGGCCGAACTTGGCCATTTCCTCCATAACTTCTTCCGCCGATCCGCGGATTTTGATCACGTACATCCGTTCGAAATCGGGAGATTGACCCAGCTCCATTCCCAGGCTCGCGGCAAGCTGTTGCTTGAGCCCTTCGCGTTTTTCCTTCAGAACCACGGTGGGATAGCGTCCGTACTCGCCCCATTTCAATCCAAAAAGGGCCTCGAAGGCCACGTTCCTCAGCGTGACGACCGCGCCGGCGAAAATGGATCGCAGCGCGCCGTAGCCGCACATTTCCCAGAGCACTTCCCGATAGTCGGCGGCGCCGCTGGCGATCTTCCAGAGCACCCCGCTCAGGGGGCGGCTGCGCTCGTCCCGCACCTTGTTTTCCGTGGCAAAAGCCTGGTAGACAACGCGGCTGACCACGGGCATGGTGAAGGCCGCGCGGCTTGCGGCAAATACCATTCGCCCGAAGCGATTGTCCGCCACCAGCCAGTCAACCGCCTTCCCGTACCCCCGGGCGATGGCCTGCCGGTCGATTCCCTCGTGGAGCGCAGTCATCGCCAGCCGGCTTGCCGTGCGATGGGCTGAGTAAAGGCCGTCCTTGTTCAATCGCGAACCCACCGCATCACCGATGATGGCAAACCGGTCACCGTAAGGGCAGGTAGCCGCGCTGACCGTCATGCGGGGAGCGCAGGCGCAGGCGAGGGGAGCGGCGGCGATGCCGGGAAGGATGCGGTCAATCTGCGGCAGCATCAGAAAATCGCGGACGATCTGCTGGGTATCCCGCGGCAGGATGGCCTCATCGATGCATTTGCCGATCATGGCGACGGTCAAAAATCTGCCCTTGGGAATGAGGGCCGTATGCTCGATGGAGAGATGCTTTGACCCATACTCGATAAAATAAATTTCCCGGTTAAGATTGCGCCCGAGATAATTCTCCCCCACGTCGAGCTCAAAAATGAAGGACTTTCGGCACTTCCCGGGCAGGAATGCGGGATTCATCCGCTGGAGAGAGGCAATCAGCCCATCGTCACGAAAATCGAAGCCGCAGTGCGCATTGATTCCCGTGGCGATACACGCGAAGGCCGCATCCACGGAGACGGTCTCTCCCGACGCCGCCCTTACCGTCAGGTGGGGCATCCCCGATGTAGCGTAGGCCATCTCCCGCACTTCACCATACTGGATGCGCGCCCCTTCCCTGACCGCCTCCCCCAGCAGAAAGCCATCGAATCCCGCCGGACGGCCCATTCTTCTACCCGGCAATGAGCCCCGGAAGACCGAGTACATTTGCTTGTTCCTGGGCACTCGCAGCCGGAAGTTCTTCCACTGCCCGTGAATCCACACATAGTCGATGTGCCCCTGGATAATCTCATCCGGAACCGTCAGACCGCTGGCCGCGAGTATTTCATTCAGCCGCGGTGAGACAAGTCCCGCGCAGAAGTTGCAGCCCTTGCATTGAAATTCGTCGGCGCCCGGACCGGTTGGACCGCGCTTTTCCACGATGACAACGTCCAGGCGCCGATGGAGCCGCCGGGCTTCTCGCAGCAGATGGATGGCAAAGAACGAACCGGCAGGCCCACCGCCCACAATGGCAACGCAGTCACCGTTCTGGAGGCTCGTGGAGGGAAATGACATCTCCGTCGGCGCTTTCTTCCAACGCAGCAGGACACTGGAGAGTCTCGCGCGTCCCGCCTTTTTCAGGGCTTGTGGCTGCGACCGGTCATTGAACCCCAGCCGTTCCCCGGGCTCTGATGGTGCGCCCCTCGGGGCTGGAAGGCAAGTAAACCCCGCAATGCGGAGCCATTGTACATCGAAGTAACGGCACCACACCTAAAAGTTCTGTTCTTAGCTTGTCAAGTTGTCCGGTTTTCATAGCACGTGATCTGTCCGGTTTCGTTTTTTGTTCTCTTGCACAATTTTGAGGGTCACCGCCGCCGTCGTCGCTGTGGGAATGTGGGAATCCGGCGTGGTGTGCCGGATTTCCAAGCGCGGAGGGAAGAGCGGTAAACTCGCTTTGGGAGTTTTCCGCGCTTTCCTCGGCGCGTCATTTCCACAGCGTGGCGCGCGCGCTTTTCCCGATTTCTCCAGGACTTCCCCGGACGCGGTGTAACGCCCCACCACGTGGGGTCCGTGGGCAATGGTGACGCGGCCATCCAAGTGTTCGCAGATGGTCACCCGGCAGCCGGCCAGCGTGCCGCGCCAGGACGTGCGCTCGATCTGCCAGGTCCGATCCGCCAGCCGTACGGTGTTATCCGGGGCCACGGCGCGCTCGTGCTGGATCGAAAAGATGATGTCCAAGTCCTGGCCGTGCACCGGGGTAAACGCGTGCCCGCTCTGGGCGGCAGGCCGGCTGAACTTCCGGTTCATCTCCCCGATGTAACGCTCCCGCAGAAATCGGTTGGCTTCCTCCACCCCGGTGATTTGGGCCAAACGCAACTCCTGCGGCAAGCGCCCTTGCCAGGTGCCAAACCGCCGCTCGCTGCGTCCCCGCGCCTGCGGTGAGTAAGCCGCGATCATCTGAATTCCCAACCCCTGCAGCGCCCTCCCCACCTGGCTCAACCGTTCGCGGCTCACCGGCCCACCTGCCGCCGGGGTGTGAAAAAAATGGCTCGCCCGATCGCTATAAAGCGCGCAGAACCGCCCCTTCCGCTCGATGACCTCCCGCAATCCGGCCATCACCGTGCGCGTCAATTCCTCCTCCACCAACTGCGCGTAGTAGGTCTCGCTGGTGGCGTCATCGAGGATCTCGATCAGGTCATACCAACGCTCGTCCTGAAACCACTGATGCCGGCTGCCATCCAGGTGCAGCAGCATCCCCGGCAGCGGACGGCGCGCTCGCCGCTTCCGGTGCACGCCCCGCTTCCGCCCCTTCTTCACCAGCCCCGCTCCTTGCAGCGCCAGCTTTACCCACGTATAGCTCAACTCGATGCCGTGCCCTTCCCGCAATTTCTCGTGGAAGTGCCGCACGTTCAGGTCCGCATATTTCTCCTGATATAACCGCAGCACTTCTTCCGCCTGCGCCAGGGGAACGCGCTTCGGGCTCGGCTTCCCCCACCGCCGGTCCAGCAGCCCGTCGTATCCCTGCTCCACGTAGCGCTGCCGCCAGCGCCGCATGCTGCGGTCCGAGAGCCCGATAATCTCTGCCGCTTGCCACCACGTGATCTTCTTCGCCATCGCCCGCAATATCACTTCTTGTACTTTCATCGCCCGCTCCCAGGCGACCGCTGAGTATTTTGGCATCCTGCCTCCGGCCTCTTGGATGCCTCCACTCCTCGCCGCCTTCAGCGGACAGATCACGTGCTAATGGAACCGGACAGATGACATGCTAACGACACCACACCTAAAAGTTCTTGACAGGCACGGGGTCGCGTGATAAAAGCTCGGTAGGTTTATTAGGAGTATTTACTAAGTGTTCCAACCCGACTGACCCGGGGAGTTTCGCCCGAGCGTTATCCCCCGGGGCACAGCCCGAAACGCCAGGAAACCGTACGGATGCCACATGATACTCGCGGCGCACCTCAATCAGTATGGTGAAGGGAGTCATGCCATGCGGCGATGCATTTTTTGTTTGGCGGTGCTGCTTGCCATCCTTTGTGTCACCCGGGCTGCTTGCGCACAAGATACGGCTTCCCTCACCGGAACAGCCCGCGATAGTTCAGGAGCAATCATTCCCAATGCCCAGGTCGAGGTGAGCAACTCGGCGCAAGGATTGACGCGGACCACCCAGACCAATGGCGATGGAGCATTTCTCGTCGCGGGGTTACCGGCGGGCAATTATACGCTCACCATCTCCGCCCCCGGGTTCAAAGTGTACCGGGCCGAAAACATTATCCTGCGAGCTGCGGAAAAGGCCCGCGCCGACGCCAGTCTGGAAGTGGGAACGACTTCCACGCAAATCACCGTGCAGGGGGAAAACATCGCGCAGGTTGACACCCAGACGGCGCAACTGGGCGGGACCGTGACCGGGCAGCAGATTACCCAACTCGAATTGAATGGCCGCAATTTTACCCAGCTCATATCCCTGGTCCCTGGCGTCAACAACCAAACCGGTCAGGACGAAGGGACTGTGGGGGTTTACGGCAGCATCGCTTACAGCGTCAACGGCGGGAGAACGGAATACAACAATTGGGAACTGGACGGCATAGGCATCGTGGATTCGGGCAGCGCCGGGAGCATTAACGTTTACCCCAGTATTGACGCCATTGCCGAAACCGATGTGCTGACCTCCAATTACGGGGCGCAGTATGGTGGAGATGCTTCCGGAACCATCCTTGCCGTCACCAAGTCCGGGACCAGCAAGTTCCACGGCTCAGTTTACGAGTTCAATCGCAACGACGTCTTCAACGCCCGGAGTTTTTTTGATGTCGACCGGCCGCCTTACAAGAAAAATGACTTTGGCTACACCCTGGGCGGCCCATTTTACATTCCCGGGGTTTATAACACCCAAAAGGACAAGACATTTTTCTTCTGGTCCGAGGAATGGCGGAAGGAAGAAAATCCCAACACCTTCAACGTCCAGGTGCCATCTGCCGAAGAGCGGCAAGGTAATTTCTCCGATATCTGCCCGGGACCGGACTGCCCCATCGACCCTGCCACGGGGTCAGCATTCAACGGCAATCAGGTGCCCATTGACCCCAACGCGCAGATCCTTCTGGGAAGGATTTCAGCCCCCAACTTCGGCAGTGGGGCGAATTCATACTATCTGGATTCCCCTTCTTTCCCCACCGATTGGCGGGAAGAACTGGGGCGGGTGGACCAGAACATTACCCCCAACCTGCGCCTGATGGCCCGCTACATTCACGATTCGTGGCAGACGGTAACCCCCACACCGCTTTGGAGCACAGGCGATTTCCCCACGACCACCACGAATTTCAAAGGCCCGGGCGCCAGCATGGTGGCGCACCTGACTGCCGTGGCTTCCCCGACCCTCCTGAATGAGTTCATTTTCGGCTACAGCGTTGACCACATCAATGTTCACAACGAGGGCTACTGGCAGCGGCCGTCGAGCATGACCATGACGGGCTTGTTCAACAACGGGTTTGGAGGGGCGCTGCCGGGAATTTCCCTCTGCTGCAACGCGGAAGACAACGGGGGCAGCGGATTTGGTGAAGATACGGGATTTGTGAATCCCGCCAATCCCAATTACAATTCGAATCCGGTCTACACCTTTCGCGACTACTTGAGCAAAATCATCGGGAATCACAATTTGACCTTTGGCGCCGACTTTATAGCCTTCCAGAAGAACGAACAAAACGGAGCGACCTCGGCTTATGAGCAGGGTTTCCTGACCTTCAGCACTTCTTCGGGAGTCACCACGGGCAATGCCCTTGCCGACATGTTCACGGGGAACATTGGGAGCTTCCAGCAACTCAACCAGGAACTCAAATACTATAACCGCTACAAGATTCTGAGCCCTTACCTTCAGGACGACTGGCACGCGACACCCCGGCTCACTTTGAACCTGGGCCTGCGGGTAGAAATGTTCGGCACCTTCCGAACCAAATATGACAACGAATATAACTTCGATTTGCAGGCGTACAACCCCGCCAACGCGCCGCAAATAGACGTTGACGGATCCATCACCGGACAGGCGGGAGCGTTGGTACCGGGCGTCGGCAATCCCTTCGACGGCATGGTCCAATGCGGCTCGAACGGGGTTCCGGCGGGGTGCATGAAGGGACATCTCCTCAATTGGGCTCCGCGATTTGGATTCGCCTGGGATCCCACGGGCAAAGGGAATACCTCCATTCGCGGCGGGTATGGCATCTTCTATGAGCACACCAACGGCGACGAAGCCAATGCCGAATCCCTGGAAGGCACGCCGCCCCTGGCCCAGACTCCCTCCGCCTACGACGTCGTGGGGTATACAAACATCGGCGGGGGATCAGGCCTGCTCTTTCCCCTCGGCGTCACATCGATTGAGAACCAAATCCGCTGGCCTTACGCTCAGCAATGGAACCTCGACGTGGAGCACAATCTCGGCGAAAAATTCGTCCTGAGTGTTGCCTACGTGGGCAGCAAGGGAACGCATTTAACTGACGAGCGGGACCTGAATCAGTTACATCCGGTCCCCGCCTCGCAGAATCCCTTTCAACCGGGTCAACCCCTTACCAGTACCCTCTGCAACTCCGGCCCGCCGTTTGTCGTCAACGGGCAGACCGTAACCGGGCCGGCGGGCAACAACCTCGCAGTAGCTTGCGGCGCCGATCCCGATCCGTACCGGCCCATTTCCGGCTATGGTGATATAACTTTCCTGGAAACCCAGGCCAATTCCACTTACAACGCCCTTCAGGTTTCTCTGCGCCGAACTGTTGGCCATCTGAACATCAGCGCGGCCTATACTTACAGTCATTCGCTCGACGATTCCTCGGACCGCTATGACGCGTCCTTTGTTAATTCCTATAACCTCCGGCAGACCTATGCCGACTCCAACTTTGACCAACGCCATGTCCTGGAGGTGAGCTACGTCTATAACCTGCCGGCGGTCGGCAACGCCGGGATCCTTCATGACGCCCTCGGCGATTGGCAACTGTCGGGGATTACCACCGCGCAAACGGGAACTCCCTTCACGGTGATGAGTGGGGTCATCGGGGATAATGCCGGGGTGGGAAATGGCGTTACTCTCAACGCCAACACGGCGGCTTCCTTTCCGGACATCATCGGAAACATTCACTCTGCACCGCCGGAGACCAATGTCGCGAACATTCCCGGACCCCTCCTTTATAACCCCTCGGCTTTTGGAGCCCCCCAGGGCCTGACGTTCGGAGATGCCGGCAGGAATATTCTCACCAATCCCGGCCGTTTCAATTGGGATATGGGATTGTTCAAACAGATTCCGCTGCACACCGACAAGGCCCACCTGCAATTCCGGGCCGAGGCATTCAACATTTTCAATCATCCACAGCTTTACGTCACCGCCCCCACGTTGGCCAATCCCAACGTGGTTACGACCGGCTGTTATGCCGGGCCCAGCGATTCATCGGGAGATCCAAGCTGCGTGGAGAATAGCACCTTCCTGCATGCCACCGGCGCCCACCTTGGCAGGATTTTCCAGCTCGGTTTAAAACTGATCTTCTGATAAGGGGCGCATCACCTCAGATGAGGACAAACACGGGAGTTCCCGCATGCGGATTTTCCTGCTGACCCTTTCGACCTTGATGCTGTGCAGCTCGCCCGGACCCGCCTGGGCAGGGGCCCGCGACTTGTCAGGCGCCGTTGAGTCAGGAGCAAAAATCGTCTTGGGCCAGGGGTGGATGATTCAATCGTCATCCGATGTGCGGGAGACAGGGGAAGTCCTTTCCAGCTCTCGATTTCAGCCGGTGGGCTGGTACCCAACCCGCGTACCTTCCACGGTCTTAGCTGCGCTTGTCCACGACGAAGTCTATCCCGATCCTTACTTCGGCATGAATCTCCGGTCGATCCCCGGCGCCCGCTACCCCATCGGAAACCAATATTTCGCTACTCTCCCCATGTCTCCGGATAACCCCTTCCGCGTCCCCTGGTGGTATCGGACGGAGTTCCGGCTTCCCGCGGACTTCTCCACCCGGACTGTCTGGCTGCATTTCGACGCCATCAATTACCGCGCGAATGTGTGGCTCAACGGACGGCAGATCGCGACCTCGGAGAAAATGGTGGGAGCCTGGCGGATCTTTGAATTCAACATTTCGCCGGCGGTCCTGGCAGGCCAGAACAATTGTCTTGCCGTCGAAGTGTTCCCTCCCCTGCCCGACGACTTGGGGATAAATTTTGTGGACTGGAACCCCCCTCCCCCTGACAAGGACCTGGGAATTTGGAGAAGTGTGTACATCACCGCCACGGGCCCGGTGGCGCTGCGCTTCCCCCAGGTGGTCACTCAACTGGACCTGCCTTCCCTCGCGATGGCACGCCTGATCGTCACGACCGAAATTCACAATTCCACTTCGATGACCGTCAAGGGGATCCTCAAAGGGCAGATCGAGAACATCCGGTTTTCCCAGCCGGTGGAACTTTCCCCCCATGAGTCGAAGACCGTATCCTTCGATCCCGAGGAGTATCCGCAACTGGCACTTGCCCATCCGCGGGTCTGGTGGCCGGCAGGACTGGGCCCGCAAAACCTTTATGATTTGAGTCTGCAATTTGAGGCCGATGGCCAGGTTTCTGACCAGCAGGCCATCCAATTCGGAATTCGCTCCGTAACCTCGGAACTGGATGCGCGGCAGCACCGCCTTTTTAGAATCAACGGCCATAATATTCTGATTCGAGGCGCGGGTTGGGCTCCCGACATGATGATGCAGTCGTCGCCGCAGCGCATGGAGGCGGAACTGGATTATGTCCGGGACATGCACCTGAACACCATCCGGCTGGAAGGAAAAATCGAGGATGACAACTTTCTGGCTCTCTGCGACCGATATGGAATTCTGGTAATGGCCGGCTGGTGCTGCTGCGACCAATGGGAGCGGTGGGACAGGTGGAAACCGGAGAATTACCTGGTATCGACCGAATCCCTCAAAGACCAGATCCGCCGTCTGCGGAGCCACGCTTGCATGCTCGATTGGCTGAATGGCAGCGATAACCCGCCGCCGGCAAAAATCGAGGCGGCCTATATCAAAGTCCTGAAGGACTACCATTGGCCGAACCCCTATCAATCCTCCGCCTCCGCGCGGCCCACGAGTGTTTCCGGAGCGACCGGCTTGAACATGCCGGGCCCCTACGAATACGTTGCCCCATCGTATTGGCTGCTCAATAAGAAAGGCGGCGGCGCTAACGGTTTCAACACCGAGACAGGTCCGGGACCCGAAGTTCCTCCCGTGGAAAGCCTGCGCCGGATGCTTCCCGAGGACCATCTCTGGCCCCTCAACTCGGATTGGGATTTCCATGCGGATGGCGGGAAGTACCATACCCTCAAGGTTCTTACCGAGGCGATGGAGGCGCGCTACGGTAAAGCCACGAGCCTGGAAGATTACGCGGAAAAGGCCCAGGTGATGGCTTATGAGGCGCACCGGGCAATGTTCGAAGCCTTTGGGAGAAACAAGTACACCGCCACGGGCGTCATCCAGTGGATGCTTAACAATGCCTGGCCCTCCATGATCTTTCATCTCTACGATTATTATCTGCGCCCGGGAGGAGCCTACTTCGGCGCCAAGAAGGCCTGTGAGCCCCTCCACATTCAGTATTCCTATGACGATCAATCCATTGTGCTGGTTAATTCCACCTACCAATCGTTCCCCGGAATGAAGGCCCGCGCCCAAATCTACAACCTGGACATGGCGGAGAAGTGGTCAAACGAAGCGCCGGCCGAAGTTGCGCCCGACAGCACGAATCGTGTCTTTGTCATCCCCGAGCTTTCCGGTCTCACTTCTACCTATTTTCTGCGCCTCACGCTGGAAGATTCCGAGCATAAGACGGTAAGCTCAAACTTCTACTGGCTCTCCACAAAACCCGACGCGATCGACTGGGAGAATTCAACGTGGTACCACACCCCCACGAAATCCTACGATGACCTCACGGCTCTCGCCGCCTTGCCACAAGTCGAACTGAAGGTTTCGCAGGATTCGGTTGTTCAGGGAGAAGCAGGCGTCACGCGGTTTACCCTTGAGAACCCAACATCAAGCCTGGCATTTTTCGTTCACCTGAAAATCATCAACAAACACGCCGTTAGCGACGAGGAGCACGGTTTCCTGCCCGCCGAGGAATTGCCCGTACTGTGGCAGGACAACTACTTTCCGTTGATGCCAGGGGAAAAGCGGGAGATCACGGCGACCTATGGGCATAGGGATTTCGACGGGACGTCTCCTGCCTTCGAAATCGACGGGTGGAATGTAAAGCGGAAAGGTTTCTGATCATCGTTCCGCGGGGGGCGCGCTTTCGGACATCGATCCGCAGGTTTCACTTGCCCCCCCGCGCTCGTTTCCCCCGTCGCCCGATGGCTTCGTGAACCGGTGAGCCGATTAGTTACCCGGAGGCGGAGTTCTTTTGCGGGTCGGGTTGGGGAGAATGCTGGGTGGCAGCGGATTCTCCTTCCACGCGATTGCGGCCTGCGGCTTTGGCGCGGTAGAGGGCCTCGTCGGCAGCGGCGAGCAACCCCTCCATCTCCTGCCGGTGGGGATCAAGGGTCGTCGCCACTCCCACGCTGATGGTAACCGCAACCGAAAGGTCTTTGAGGGTGATGGGCGGGGAGCACACCGCGTCGCGAAGCCGCTCGGCCTGGACCATACCCCCCGCCGCGCAACAGGCCGGGGCCACGATCAGAAACTCCTCCCCGCCAAAGCGCCCGACCAGGTCAGAGGTGCGCACCGATGTCCGTAATCGCCGGGCCACTTCGCAGAGGACTTCATCACCGGTCAGATGCCCGAACCGGTCGTTGACCGACTTGAAGAGGTCGATGTCCACCATCATCACCGAAAGGGAATTATGTTCGCGGACGGCGCGGACCAATTCCGCCATTAAGAAATCCAGGGTGGCGCGGCGATTCAGAAGAAGGGTCAAAGGGTCATGCATCGCCTGCTCGCGAAGGGCTTCCCGCGCCTGGATCAGGCTATCCTGGAGTTCCACGATGCGCGCTCCGGAACGCAGCCGTGCCTTGAGCTCGTAAGGGTCGAAAGGCTTGGTGAGATATTCGTCCGCGCCGGCTTCCAGCCCCTTGATAATATCTTCTTTGTAGCCTCGAGCGGTGAGGAGAATCAGATAGATGTAAGGCTGGAGATTAAGCTTCCTCACCTCCCGGCAGATGGAGGTCCCGTCCATTCCCGGCATCATCCAATCCAGTATGGCAAGGCGGGGGGCATCGTCCTGCTGGAGGAATCGCCAGGCCTCCTGGCCGTCTGCCGCCATCACCACCTCATAACCCCACTTCTCGAGGTAGGCCTCCAGGATCCGCCGGGTTACCAGATCGTCTTCCGCCACCAGGATTTTCATGGTTTCACGCCCCTACCAGGTCAAGCAGGAGAGGCTTTAACTGCTCCGAGGGCTGAGGCGAGTTGCCCCAGGGCTTCGGTCGCCCGCTCCAGATGGCCGCTCGCGGCCCATCACTTCCAAACGCAAAGCCGCATCATAAGCGGCGGGGGCCGCAAAATTCGCAACCGATCCCTTCATCTTGTGCGCCGCCCGCTCCATCCCCAGCGCATCGCCGCGCTCCGCAGCACCGCGGATAGCCGACCAGCAGCTTCGGACAGTCATCCAGGAAGAGCATCACCACATCTTTCAGCAACTCCGGTTCCCCTTCGAATCGCGACCGCAGCGTCTGCCTCATTCAGGATTTCCTGCTGGGGCTCCTGCCTCTCCCTCCAGCCGTCGCCTTGAGCTCGGCGCGCCTCAATCCGTCGATCGTTTCAAAAAGCTGCGTGGAATTGATCGGTTTGGCAACATAGGCGTCCATGCCCGCCTCCAGGCAGCGCTCGCGGTCGCCCTTCATGGCGTAGGCGGTCATGGCGATGATCGGCAAATGCACCGCGGTGTTCTTTTCCTCTTCCCGGATGGCGCCTGCAAGCTGCAGCCCGTCCATTTCGGGCATCTGCACATCCGCCAGGAGCAGGTCAAAGGTCTGGCGTTCTCAATCAATTCCAATGCTTCGCGCCCGTTGTTGGCAATGGTCACGTGGTGGCCCCGGCTCTCGAGAAGATGCGCGGCCAGGCGTTGATTCACTACGTTGTCTTCGGCAACCAGAATCTGCAAGCCCCTCCGCTCCTCGCGCAGGGAATGGCGGGTCACCACGAAAGTTTTATCTTGCGCCTGCACTTTCGAACTGAGCACGTTGACGATGGCCTCCAGCAGGTCAACCTGGCGGACAGGTTTGGTGAGGTAAGCGGATATCCCCAGTTCGCGGCAGCGGGCCGCATCGCCGCGCTGGCCTCCGGAGGTTACCATGATGACCATGCGTGCCGGCCAGTTCCGGATCTCTCTTGATTTGCTCGGCCAGCCGGAAGCCGTCCAGGGTGGGCATGTGGGCATCGGTGAGCACAAGATGGATGGGCTCCGGTCTCGCGGCGCTCTGTTTGAGCGCCGTGAGCGCTTGAATGCCATCCGCGGCCACGCAGGTCTTCATGCCCCAGGCGGAAAGCGTCTCATCCAGCACCCGCCGATTTGTGGCATTGTCATCCACAATCAGAACCGGCACGCCGCGCAGCGTCACCGGCGCGGTTCGCTTCGGCTGGACTCCGGCTTGGGCCCGTCCAAATCGCGCCGTGAAGTGGAAGGTACTGCCCTTGCCGGGCTCGCTCTCCACCCAGATCCGTCCCTGCATCATGGCCACCAGGCGCGATGAAATCGTCAATCCCAGGCCGGTGCCGCCGAACCGCCGAGTGGTGGAACTATCGGCTTGCGTAAAAGCCTCGAAGATCAGCCTGCTGCTTGTCCGCAGGGAATGCCGATCCCGGTGTCGTGGACCGCGAAGTGGAGCAAAGAATCATCCGGGCCGTGAGCTTCTCCAATTCGACCCGCAACAGCACTTCGCCGCGCTCCGTAAATTTGAGGGCGTTGGAGAGAAGGTTCACGACGATCTGCCGCAAGCGCGTCGGGTCGCCCACCACCACGTCCGGAACCTCCGCGGCCACGTCGCAGATCAGTTCGATGCCCTTCCGGTCGGCCGGGAAAGCAAACATCCGGGCGGTTTCTTCCAGGCTGTCGCGCAGATTGAATTCGATTAAATCGATGTCCAATTTCCCCGCTTCGATTTTGGCGAAATCCAGAACCTCATTGATCACCGTCAGCAGAGAGTCGGCCGAGGATTTGACCATGGTGAGGAATTCCCGCTGCTCCTCTGTCAGGTCAGTGCTCGAGCGCAAGTTCGGTCATGCCCAGGATGCCGTTCATGGGGGTGCGGATTTCATGGCTCATATTGGCCAGAAATTCACTCTTGGCGCGGTTGGCAGCCTCCGCCGCCTCCTTCGCCTTGTGCATTTCCTCCTCGCCCTGCTTGCGCGCCGTGATGTCAATCATGCTGCCTTCGATCAGCCGCTCGCCATCCTCAACCAGGGTGGCGTTTTCCAGCACCCACACCGGGCTGCCGTCCTTCCGCATCAGGCACTGTTCGAAATTCGACAGCGAGCCACGTTCCTGGATGCGGGAGATAAATTCCGATCGGTCCGCCGGGCTAAGGTAAAGCTCCGAGGCGTGCTTCGCCACCAGATCACTGGGGTGGGCGAAGCCGAAAATGCGCGCCAAAGCTTCATTACAATCCAGGATTTGCCCGGCAAGACTGACGCGGTAAACCCCCGCCATATTGCGCTGGAACAGGAGGCGATAACGCTCTTCGCTTTCCTGCATTGCCTTCTCCGCCCGCCGCCGTTCGGTAATGTCGCGAAATCCCCAGACCCGTGCCAATGTTTCTCCCCCAAGCCCGCTGGGGTTCGGAATGCCGTTCAAAGACCCGGCCATCCTTAAACTCAACCAGATCGTCACGCTGGGTGTCGGAACCCTCGTACAAGCTCTGCCCGCTTCCCCAGAAAGGCCGCCGGATCCTTCAATTGGGGCGAAACGATCTCCACCAGCTTGTGGTCGTCCCCGGAAACCAGAGCTTCCTTGGGGATGCGCCAAAGCTCGGCGAACTTCGCGTTGTAGGTGACGACCCTCCCCATGGCATCCAAAACCAGAATTCCGTCCGCGGTGGATTCAATCGTGGTCCGGATGATCTCCGTCTGTTGCTGCACGCGACGCCTGAGCATACGCACCCAGGCCAGAACCCCCACGATCATCAAGCCCGTAAAGCCCAGCAGGATGAGCGCCCGTTGCAGGTTCCACCAGGACGCCTGTTTCAACACCAGGACATCTTCCGGGGAGCGCAGGAGGAGGGTGAAACCCACAGGACTGCGGTTCTCGTCAACCTTGACATTACAGATCCCCGTCAGTTGCACCAGGCTGTTATTCCGCACCTGCCGGAGCGCGCCTTGTCCTGCTGCTCCGTCCAACTCCGCCCCGATAATGACGCTGCCGGTGGAGATGGTGAGTGACTGCTGGTTATTGCGCCCTGAAATGCCCAGCAAGCGGCCCTCGATGCGGACAAGCTCGGAATCATAAGTGCCCGCCAGCGCCTGCCCGGCATTCACCACCACGGGGGACGGAGCTGCGCCCGTTCCGATTTTGCGATAGACCCCATCTTGCAGCATGGGGCTGAAACCCCTCACCGCAGGGAACCCCACCACATCGACCCGGTCACCCACGAGTAAGGGGGTCATCTGCCGGGTCTCGACTTCCAGCCCTTCCTGGGCATCCCGGATAAAAATCCCTTTTCCCATTCGCTGCAAGGTGACGATTCCCTGAACGTGCACGCGCTCGTCGAAGGCTCCCGCCGGACCGAGCCTTTGCACGACGTGGATGGGACGCACGGGTATTGAAAAGAGGTCAGCCGGAGCCGGCGCCTCAATGACTATGCTTGTCAATGCCGGCACCAGCAAGGTGGCGCCAAGGAACTGGTTGCGAGGATTGTAAATCCCCCCGGATACGCCCCGCACCCTGACCCGGGCCCCCACCAGGTCTTGCGGAAGTGGTTTGTAATTCAACACGAAGGCGGGAATGATGGCGGTACCCGAGGCCACATGCAGCAGCAACCGGCCCTGGTTTTCTGCTGCCGATCTTACGATACCCTCGACTTCCACATACTGGCTGTCCTCGACGCCCGTATTGAATTCTTCCCCCGAAACTTTGATGGGGGCGGGCAGAGGCGCTTCACCCAGGATTTTGATCTTCGGATTCTCAATCTGGGAAGCAAAATCTCCGGGACCGCTGACGCCCTCGATCTCCACGTATTGGCCGGAATGAAAATCATTGGTTGTTTGCCCGGCGTTCAACGAAAATGCCGGCCGTGGAATCCTGAACGAAAAAATCCCCCTCGGCTTTGTGCGCATAGGTCACGACCGCGCGCAGGTGAATCGGATAGGCAAGCCGCGCCTTTTCGGAGGGAAGTTCCCGGAGTTCACGAATGGTTTTCAGAATGGGCAGACCCTGCGCAGGGGCCCCCGTTTCCTGCTGGGCGGCGGAGAGACTGCCTATGATAAAGAAGGGCATCAAAACAAGAGCAAGGTAACGGTGGAAAGGGCGCCGCGTTTCTGTGAGTACGGGTTCGTTGGGGACCGCCATGATCTCCTTGGCAACCAGCAGTGGGCTACAATGAGGGGAAAGGAGCAGTGAACCCCCCTCAGTTTAGCGGGGATGATAGCTGAGCAGGCCGGCGAATGCAATTCCCTATTCGATTGTTGTCGTTAGCATGTCATCTGTCCGGTTCAATTAGCACGTGATCTGTCCGCTGAAGGCGGCGAGGAGTTGAGGCATCCAAGAGGCCGGAGGCAGGATGCCAAAATACTCAGCGGTCGCCTGGGAGCGGGCGATGAAGGTACAAGAAGTGATATTGCGGGCGATGGCGAAGAAGATCACGTGGTGGCAAGCGGCGGAGATTATCGGGTTGTCGGACCGCAGCATGCGACGCTGGCGGCAGCGTTACGTGGAGCACGGATACGACGGGCTGCTGGACCGGCGGTGGGGGAAGCCGAGCCCGAAGCGGGTTCCCCTGGGGCAGGCGGAAGAAGTGCTGCGGTTATATCAGGAGAAGTATGCGGACCTGAACGTACGGCACTTTCACGAGAAGCTGCGGGAAGAGCACGGCATCGAGCTGAGCTACACGTGGGTGAAGCTGGCGCTGCAAGGGGCGGGGCTGGTGAAGAAAGGGCGGAAGCGGGGTGTACATCGGAAGCGCCGTGCGCGCCGTCCGTTGCCGGGGATGCTGCTGCACCTGGACGGCAGCCGGCATCAGTGGTTTCAGGACGAGCGCTGGTATGACCTGATCGAGATCATCGATGACGCCACCAGCGAGACCTACTACGCGCAGTTGGTGGAGGAGGAATCGACGCGTACGGTGATGGCCGGGTTACGGGAAGTGATCGAACGGAAAGGGCGGTTCTGCGCGCTCTACAGCGATCGGGCCAGCCACTTTTTTCACACGCCGGCGGCGGGTGGGCCGGTGAGCCGCGAACGGCTGAGCCAGGTGGGACGGGCGCTGCAGGGGTTGGGGATCCAGATGATCGCGGCTTACTCGCCGCAGGCGCGGGGGCGCAGCGAGCGACGGTTTGGCACCTGGCAAGGGCGTTTGCCGCAGGAGTTGCGCTTAGCCCAAATCACCGGGCTGGAGGAAGCCAACCGGTTTCTGCGGGAGCATTACATCGGGGAAATGAACCGGAAGTTCAGCGTGCCGGCCACCCAGAGCGGACACGCGTTCACGCCGGTGCGCGGCCAGGACTTGGACCTCATCTTTTCGGTTCAGCACGAGCGCGCCGTAGCCCAGGACAATACCGTACGGCTCGCAGATCGGACCTGGCAAATCGAGCGCACGTCCTGGCGCGGCACGCTGGCCGGCTGCCGCGTGACCATCTGTGAACACCTGGACGGCCGCGTCACGATTGCCCACGGACCCCACGTGGTGGGGCGCTACACGGCGTCCGGAGAAGTCTTGGAGAAGTTAAAAAAAGCGCGCGCCCCACGCTGTGGAAATGACGCGCCGAGGAAAGCGTGGAAAACTCCAAGGACGAGTTTTCCACCCTTCCCTCCGCGCTTGGAAATCCGGCAAAAGACGCCGGATTCCCACATTCCCACAGCGACGGCGGCGGCGGTGGCCCTTAACATTGGGCAGGAGAAGAAAAACCAAAACCGGACAGTTCACTTGCTATGAAAACCGGACAACTTGACAAGCTAAGAACATTCCCTATTCGATTGTTGTCTTTAATGATAAGGGGCGAACCGGGTCACCGCGCCTGCATCCTCAATCCCTGTGCGCTATAATGTGGAGCGCGCGAAAGTGGCGGAATTGGCAGACGCGCCAGACTTTGGATGGGTTTTACGCCGCCCGCACCATCCTGCACCAAAACGCAGCACAGCGAAAATGGGCTGTGGTCATGCGGGTTTCATATAAGTCACATTTGCACGTAAGCGCACGGTTACGCACCGAAAAATAAAACCAACTGACATCGGCAAAAGCGGGGGGGTACGCGATTATGACGCTCAGGCCCAGCCGGTTAACTTTCGACGCGCCCTGGGCCGATTTTGCGCAACGGCGGGCCTTTCTGGGCAATTCAGGCATCCTCGTTGCGGATTTGCAATGCAATGGGACTAGAGTGTAGGCACAGCTCTTCGGGTGCGTCCGGGTAACGCCAGAGCGCACGGTGGGCCATTCTAAGAGGCTTCATGGCGCGTCGGCAGGTGTACAACGTCGGAGCGGCCCCCTACGTTGAAATTCAGGGCTTCCTCAACTCAGGGAAAGCTATGCCTTACACTTTCCTTCCGGTTGCACAGCAAGGCTCGCAGGGAATGGGTGAGCCTTGGACCGTTCTATGCATCCTGTGCCAATTCTGCGCAACGGCTGGGCATTCCCCGCAGATTCCATGCGATACCCTAAAGGAAGCAGTGTGGGCGGGCTATTGGCCGGTTGCGAATGTCAGTCGGTGTGGAAGCGAGCGTCCCCCTCCTTTCGGGTCCCACTAGCACCTTCACGAGTGGTCGCATTCGGAAGGTACTTTCCGGTTTGTCGTGGAGGAGTTATTTCGATCGCTTCACTGCAAGTTGCGGTGGTGGAGATCGTTTGTACACTATTCGGGATTCGGCCTGAAAAGTCGCCCTCCTGGATATCATTTTTTTCGGGCTTTGCCGCACCAAAGCGATAACCTACTCGCTGGCGTCTGGTTTAGAAAGCATCTGTACCGCCCAACTGTACCCCTGGTTGTGCCCACGATAGAGGAGGGAAAGTGCTTGGCGATGACGTACCTCTCTAGCATCACCTCGCCCGCATAATGAACCTCGACCTGGATGCGTATATTAATTGTAAACATCTAATGGCGCTCACATTAATACCCCTTTGTACCCGTTCGACCGTAATCTCAATCAGCCCTGTCGCGACAACGATTCTGAGTTCGGCGCGTATTCCCCGAATTGCCAGGCGAGGGGGGCCAAAGGGGGTCAATGCAAGATGGGAGCTTGAGGCGAGTGCCCCGTTGACGGGACCCGGACGTTCGGGCGTTTCCATGGAGAGAGCCGGGGTCCGATGGCCGCAGGGTACACTGCCGGATCGTGATCGGGGCGATCGACCCGTTCAAGAACGAGTCTGCTGTGGCACGCCTCGATCCGTGTGACCATGGACGCGTATACGCAAGCGGTAACCTCGGCGGAGCGACTCGCTCAGAGCGCTGTCGTATCCCTCTTTCACAGGGAGCATGAAGCGTCTTGTGGCGCGTTCGCCGAAGGCGCAAAGGACACCGCGGGTCCCTCGCAAGTTGTGTCTATTTGTGCCCATGAAAATACCGCGTAAAGCCTGCAAGATATTGATTTGAACAGGGCGTCCCTGACGGGATTTGAACATGTGTTACCGCCGCGAAAGATGACAAGGACGCGGACGGACTGAATGGAGTTCCAAGAGCGGCAAGAACCAACTTAATGTGTCCCCGAAGTGTCCCCGCCTTTTCAATCCGCGGGGGGCATACCTACACTACTCCGAGGGTGGGGTTTCAAATGCGAATCCAAAACGAGTTATGACGAGCGCCGGAAAAGATCTTTCGGAGGGCCCAATCCTATGGGCAATGGTAACCCAGCCTTGCCGAAAACTGAAGGTTGAGGCCGAACACCTTGGCCTATACCGCATGTTATTTCTCTCCCGAAGAAAGTCAACATGGCCGCTGACAGCGAGTTACGCTGCCGTGAACACTTTCATGGCGGCGAGCTAATCGAGATGCTTCGCGCGCAGGAACTCGCGAACGACTTCGCCAACGTCCCGGTGCTCGCCGTCCACGGCATAGTTCAGCCGCCGCATCTCTTCATCCGAGATCTTCCCGCCAAGCTGATTGAGCGCTTCCCGAACCACCGGGTGGCGCCTCAACGTTTCGCCCCGAACCATGGGCACCGCCTGATAGGGCGGAAAGTAATGCTTGTCGTCCTCTAATATGGCCAGGTCGCGGGCGGCGATGAGGCCGTCGGTGGAGTTGCCCGCTACGATGTCCACCTGCTTCTCCAGCAGCGCGCGGTAGAGTAAGCCCAGATCCATAATGCGCGGCGGTTGGCCGAACGCCAGGTGGTAAGTCCGCACCAGCCCTTGATAACCGTCGGGGCGCTCCATGAACTCGTAACCGGATCCCGGCCGCCACTCGGGAGCGTAGGGCGCCGCTTCGGAGAGTTTGTGAATGTTCAGACGGCGCGCGGTCTCGCCGCGAATCACCATGGCGAATGTATTATTGAAGCCGAGCGGGTCCATGACTTCCACGTCGTAGCGCGAGGCGTACTCTCGTTTGACCTTGTCGTAGACCTTCCCGGGATCATTTTCAATCGGCAGCTTCAAAACGGCGGTGAGAGCCGTGCCGGTGTACTCCACGTAGGCGTCGATACGCCCCGCCAGCAGCGCCTGATGACTGATATAGGTGCCGGCGAGAAAAAATCTGCGTTCCACGTGCAATCCCGTCTTCGCTTCCAGATACTGCGCGAGCATCTCGCCCAGGACCACCTGTTCGGTGAAGTTCTTCGACCCGATCACCAGCGTTTGGCGCCTCGAGGGTCCGCAGGCCGTGAAAGAAGATGCGGCAAGAAGGGAACCCAGGATCGCCGCAAAAAAAAGCCAACGGGGTGCACGACAGCTCATAGGCAAGCCCTAAACCCCAATCCACACGCCCAATCACTTTTGCCTTTTGACTTTCGCATTTTGCCTTCTGATTTGCCTGCGCACTTCTGCCGAATTGTGATCGCGGCTCAATGCGCGTAGGTCAGCTTGCGCTCCACAAGTCCCAGCAGCAGGTCCATCAGCAGGGCCATTAAGGCGGCGGGGATGGCGCCGGCGAGGATCACCCGGTTATCCACCATGGCGAGGCCGCGAAAGATGAATTCTCCCAGGCCCCCGGCCCCGATGGCGGCGGCGATGGTGGCCACACCCACCGTGATGACGGTGGCCACGCGCACACCCGCAAGGATGACTCCCAAGGCCAGAGGCAGTTCGACTTGCAGGAGGACCTGCCCGTCCGTCATCCCTATCCCGCGCGCGGCTTCCCGCACGCCGGGGTCTACGCCCAGGATGCCCGTATAAGTGTTGCGAATTATAGGCAGCAGCGCGTAGAGCGCCAGGGCCGTAATGGCCAGTCGATCGGCACGCTCGCCCAGCCAGGGAGCCGGCAGCAGGAAGCCGAAGAGCGCCAGGCTGGGTATGGTCTGCACAATGTTTGCCGCCCCGATTACGGGTTTGCTCAGTGCACGCCACCGGGTGAGCAGAATGCCCAGGGGCAGGCCGATGGCTACCGCCAGCAGCATGGAGATTCCCACCAGCCACAAATGTTCAAGCGTGAGCTGAAGGATTTGGTCTTGGTTTTTGATGAAGAAGTTAAGGGTTTCCATCTGTGACCTCGAATTACAAGTTGGATTTTCCATCGCCCGCGCCGCATGCCGCGATGTAGGCGGCCGCGATGGGGTCGGAGGCGTGCATAAACTCGCTCGGTGTGAAGACGCCAACCAGTTTCCCCGCTTCCAGGAGTGCGATGCGCGAGGCCAGCAGCAGGGCTTCGCGCACATCGTGGGTCACAAAGATGATGGTCTTCTGCAGGCGCTTTTGCAGCGACTGAAACTCGCGCTGGATTTCCGCCCGTGTCAACGGGTCGAGCGCACCGAAGGGCTCATCCATCAGCAGAACCGGCGGATCACCCGCCAGGGCCCGCGCCACCCCCACGCGCTGCCGCTGGCCTCCGGAAAGCTCGCGCGGATAGCGCGAAAGAAACTGTCCGGGTGGCAAGCCCACAAGTTCCAGCATCTCGTTCACTCGGGCGTGAATTTTATCCGGTGGCCAGCGTTCCAATTGGGGCACCAAGCCAACATTTCGTTCCACCGTAAAGTGGGGGAAGAGCCCCGCATCCTGGATGACATAGCCGATGCTTCGACGCAGGCGAATGGCATCCCATTGCAGAGTGGAACGCCCTTCGACTTGTATCTCACCCTCGCTCGGTTCCAGCAGACGGTTGATGAGCTTGAGCGTGGTGGTCTTGCCCGACCCGCTGCGGCCCAGAAGCACCAGGGTTTCGCCCCGGCGCACAGTCAGGCTCAGGTCCGAAAGGAGCAGGTGCTTAGGGGCCGCGCGGAAAGATACGTGGCGAAATTCAATGACGGTTTCGGGCGCTTCGCTCATGGGAGTATCGTACACGTATCATAATCGCAAAACGCCATAATCTCGCGGAGGATGGGAGCGGGAAACGTCGCTCGAGTCAGACCGCAACGAACAGGTTCTCGGCAAAAGGCCATTCCTCATCCACCCACTGCGCCACGCACTCGAATCCGGTCCGTTCGGCCATCTGTGGGACCTCGGCCTTTCGGTACTTATGACAGCTTTCGGTCCAGATGGTTTCATCGCGCCGAAACGTCGTGCGGAAATTGGCCTCTTTAATGGTAACGGTCTGGGTTTCAATCGAGCGAAGATGCATTTCGATGCGCCGCTGCGGCGCGTTGTAGAGGGCGACGTGCTCAAACCGGGCGAGGTCGAAGTCGCCGCCGAGTTCGCGGTTGATGCGGGCCAGGAGGTTGCGATTGAAGACGGCCGTCACGCCGATCGAGTCGTCGTACGCGGGAATGAGCTGGGTCAGAGGTTTCTCCAGATCGGTCCCGAGCAGCAGCGTATCGCCGGGCCGGAGCGCGAGGCGAATCTTGCGAAGGAATTCCTCGCCGGGCGCGCGATCAAAGTTGCCAATCGAACTTCCCAGAAAAAGCACCACGACGCCCTCGCCGGGCGGGCGTCGAGCCACCGCCCTGCTCAGGCCGTCGAGGTATTCGGACTCGAATCCGAGAATGCTGACTTGGGGCAAATCATCGAGTTCGCGCTCGCAGCTCACCAGAGCCGTCGAGGAGATTTCAATCGGGCAGTACGTGGTCGACTGATGCCGCGCCAGGGCTTCCAGCAATCGGCGCGTCTTTCTGCCGTTGCCGCTGCCGAGTTCCACCACCATCCACTGCGAGCCGAGCCGCTCGGCAATGGCATCGGAATGGCGCATCAGGATTCTCTCCTCCGCCCTGGTCAGCCCGTACTCGGGAAGCTTGGTGATGACTTCAAACAAGGCCGAGCCCACATCGTCGTAAAGATACATGGACGGCAGCTCTTTCTGTCCGGGCCGCCCGAGCCCATCGCGCGCAGCTTCCGCGAACGAGCTGCCAACATCGCACACGGCGCTTCGAATCAGCATATCGCCCCCTTTAGGTGCTCACACAGCGGAAGGATGCGTAAATGAACGGATAGTGGGGTTGGAACCAATTGCGGAACGAACGCCGCAACATGCACGCCCCACTGCGCGGCGAGGCGCCTTTCATCACATAATGCTTTCCGTCGAAGAAGTTGGCCGAATAGCCGGGGTAAAAGGGGAAAGGCTCAAAGCCAGGGAACGGAGCGAACAGGGAGGAGGTCCACTCCCAGCCGTTGCCGACAGTGTCCTCAACTCCAAAATGACTTCGCCCGCGGGGGTAACTCCCCACGGCGACCGGATCCCAATGCTCAAAATTGAAATTGCCGCGGCCAGGATCGGGTGGCGCATCACCCCAGGGATATTCCCGCTCCACACCTTCGGATGTGCCATAGGCAGCGCGATGGAACTGGGCTTCGCTAGGAAGAGACTTGCCGACAAAACGCGCGTAGGCCGCAGCTTCCGCGTGGCTCGCGTATACCGGCCAGTCCATCGGCAACGGCACCTCTTCAAACATGGCCCGATAGAACCACTCGCCCTGGCGCTCCAGCCAAAAACGCGGATGGGCGATGTGCTGCTCCTTAATCCAGGCCCAGTCTGCATCGCTCCAGAAGCGCCGATCGTCGTATCCGCCTGCACGCAGGAACTGCAAGAACTCGCCGTTGGTAACCTTGTACGTATCAATCGCGAATGCCGGCACGTCCACCGAATGAGCTTCAAACTCGTTGTCCCAGCCGAATGATTCCCGATCTCGCAGAACCCCCAGCGTCACAGTTCCGGCCGCGATATCGATCATCCGGGCAGCGATGGGCGGCCCAGGTTGAGGGGGAGCCACCGGGCGATAACCCGACGGCGCAATCTTCCGCTCCAGACTCAACTGGTGCAGCATATACGACAGGGTTTCTGCGTGCATCAGTCGATGTTCAATCGCTGTGTTCAGAATGATTTCTTCGGGATAATGCCAATGGCTTGCGGGGGCCTGTGAAAAGTCTTTGAGGATGTGATCGAGTTTTTCTCGAACCCCAAGGTTATAAGCGTTGACCTCCGAAAGGCGGGGCCAGTCGGAAGGCACGTCCGTGGGGAGGCCGCCTCCCACCGGGTCGATGCCGAAAGCAAAGAGGTGATCGAATTCCTGGTGAGCAGGGCCGAGGCCCAGCGCTTGACCGGCGATCAGATTCCAGTCGAAGGCCTCCAGGTGGCCGACGTAGAAAACGATCCGGTGTCTTTCCGCAATCGGACGGTCATACAGCGCGTCCGTGCGTACCCTGCGAAACAGGCCATCGGTCAGCGACCGCGATTTGGCCAGGCGCACCAAAAGCTGTTCCCGGTTGTCGAGCTGGGTTGCCGTAGCATTCATGGCGTGATTCCCCCTGTAGAATCATGTCTTGCGAACAGTAAACACATCGACCGTGTGGGGCAGTAGGTACCTGTCGTTCTCTTTTGCCGCGTTTTCCTTCAAGCAGGCGAGCAAAACATCCTTTCGGGATATATTCGTAGCGTCAGCGTGAACGATAAAATTGAGAAGATCATTCGCCGCCTTTTCATCCCCGCCAAAGCAGGCAGTGATATCCAGCACCGCATTAATGGACTCCATTCGGAACGGAATGCCCAACGTCTTCAACGTCTTTTGAACATGATGACTGAGCCAGGGCGGATGGCCAAGATTGCTTTGAAAGGTCACATTGAAAAATTGGCTGAGGAAAATATCGAGTGCTGAAAAGAGAATAATACTGCCGCCCTCATCCAGAAGATCCCACGCTTTTTGCAAGTTTTGACCAAGATCGCAAAAAAAATAGTGGGTATGGACCAACAAAATGAAATTAAATTTCTGGGAAGTTTGGTAAGACTCGAAATCGCTCAAAAGGGTGCTAACCGTCAGCTTCTCACCGGCCAAAAGCCTTAGACTATTCACAAGCAGCTTCAGCACTTCTTCGTTCGGATCGAGCCCTTCATATTGGACCCGCAGACTTCGCCTGAGAAATGCTTGAATGAGGGGTTTGTCGAAAATTCCAGTCCCCGCTCCGATACTTAAAAACCTGATCGTTTCGGATCCCCAGGGCGCTACAACATTCTCTTCCAGCCAACCCAGCATAAGCGCTTGTTGATTGGATGACTGTCGAAACACCAGTTGACCATCCTTATATCTCTCCCCTTCCAGCGGGGGGCAGCTCTGGAGGATATCCCGTACGGCGGGATGGTCAGGAAAGTATCGCGTTTCGGCCGTATTATTGAACATGCCATTCAGCCCTGGATGTCCGGAATTTCCGCTTTGGCCCTTCGGCCCGGCGATAACTTTCATCCGGCAGCCTCCGTGCGTATTTCCCCAGCCAACGACACTTACTACACCCCTGATGCTGAAAAAGCGGAAATGAGTCGAACAAAGCGTCGGAAAGATTTGGTTGTGCGCGCAGACCGTGCTTACGCCCGTGACGTCACCTTGTCTCGCGGGAACGGTTCAATCATGACCTGGTCGACGTAGCACCACCCCCAGTCCTCGCCTGGCTCGATCGAGCGCATAATCGCGTGTTGGGTTTTTCGGAAGTGCTTTGTGGCGTGGCGATTCTTTGAACCGTCGCAGCAGCCCACGTGGCCGCAAGTCTCGCAGAGGCGCAGGTGCAGCCACGAATCGCCCATCTTCAAGCACTCCTCGCATCCGTTGGAGTTGGGCGATGGATAGCGGATTTGGTCAAGGTGCGAACAGGTTTCTGGCATGATGCCCTCCTCTAGGCAGTAGCCGACTCGGCCTTCGGCTGGGTTACGGGAATATAAACCTGGAATCGAGTGTCGCCCGGGCGCGAAGCAACGCGAATCTCGCCATGGTGGTTCCGGATGATTCGGCACACGGTGTCAAGTCCCAGACCGGTTCCTTCCCCGACTCCCTTGGTGGTAAAAAAAGGCTCAAAGATGTGAGGGAGAACAGCGGCGGGAATCCCGGGTCCGTTGTCCCCAATTTCCACGAGCACGCGTTCGAGATCGCGCGTGGTCCGCACCCGCAATTCACCCTTGCCTTGCATGGCCTCGATGGCGTTCGAAATGAGGTTTGTCCAAATCTGATTGAGTTCGCCGCCATACGCGCAGATTTTCGGCAGATTCTGGTCGTACTCGCGGACGACGTTGATTCCCCCCTTGAGGCGGTGGTGGAGAATCGTCAAGGTGTTTTCAAGCCCCTGATGCAAGTCTACATTCTGCATCGCGGCCTGGTCCATGTAGGAGTATTCCTTGATCGCTTGGACGAGCTGGGAGATGCGCTTGGCGCTGATCTCAATTTCGCTGATCAGTCTGGAGATGGTGAGCAACGACGCGATGCGAATCAGCGCATCGCACAGCACCACGTCACCCACCTGGGCAGCCAGATTTTCCAACTTGGCGATATCCACGCCCATGTCGGCAAGGGCTGGCGCGATCTTCCACGCCTCGGGTATGGTGTGGCTTTCGAGCCAGGAGGTAATACGCTCTTCGCGGTCACTTTGGGCCAGCGGATCCGCTGGAATCGCCGGAGTGTATTGCCCCGCCTCGCGCTCGAAGCGGAGGATCATCTCTCTTTGCTCTTGGGAGAGGGCGTGGCGAGCCAGCCGGATGCTGGCGTCGCGCACCGTCTCCAGCGCCTCGCGCAGGCTGGCGGTGGCCCGCTGGGCGGCGGCGGCGGGGTTGTTCAGTTCGTGCGCCAAACCCGCGGAGAGCTTGCCGAGCGCCATCAGTTTGTCGCGCTGGGTTTCGACGCGCGTGGTCTCGCGGATGCGGTCCGCCATGAGGGAAACCAATCGCTGGCCGAGCAACGGCATGCGCCGGAGCATCTCGGGGAAATGGCTGCGATGAAGACCGGCGACGCGAGTGGCCAGCACGGCCCGGCTGGTGCCGCCGTAATGGGTTAGCCGGGAGTAGGGGAGCAGGCCGGTAACCTGGCCGGCAAACACTCGGAAGATGGACTCTTCTCCGGCGCTCCCCCTTTGGATCCGCATCTCCCCCTCGAGGACCACGATGAGATGGTCCAAGGGTTCGCCCTCACGGCCCATGATCTCTCCCGGCTGGAAGCTCCGTTCCTCGAGTTTGTCCGCCAGCCAGGCCAGTTGGTCCGGGGAGAGGTCCGCGAAGATTTCGATTTTGCGCAAATCGTCGATCAAGCTGGCGCCCGTCGCGCTGGTGGGGTTTTCCGCCAAGTCACACCTCACTGAGGTATTGATGAGTGAACTGTACGGCAATCGAGCCTTCGCCCACGCCGGAAGCGACCCGCTTCACTGAACCGTGACGAACGTCGCCCGCGGCGAAGATGCCGGGCACACTGGTTTCCGGCCAGAACGGGTCACGTCCCAGCGGCCATCCCGCCGGCCGCTTTCCGCCCCGCACCAGGTCCATTCCGGTAATGATAAAGCCGCGCTCGTCGCGCTCCACCACGCCCGCCAGCCAATCCGTCTTGGGCTCGGCGCCAATGAAAATGGAGAGCATGTTGGTGGGCGCCTTGGTTGTCTCGCCGCTGCTCGCGCAATGAATGGAAATGGCTTCGAGGTGCGTGTCGCCGTGAACTTCCACCACCTGGGAGCGCGTTTCCACCTGGATGTTCGGCGTCTTCTTGATCTGGTCAATCAGGTATTGCGACATGGTGGCAGAGAGCGATTCGCCGCGCACCAGCATCACCACGCGGTGGGCAAACTTGGAGAAATAAATCGCGGCCTGTCCGGCGGAATTCGCGCCTCCGACGATGTAGATATCTTCATCCTTGCAGGACACTCCCTCGGTCATGGCCGAGCCGTAGTAAATGCCGGACCCTTGCAATCGCTCCGCCCCGGGCACGTCAAGCTTGCGGTAGGAAACGCCCGTCGCGATCAGCAATACCTTGCAACCGATGTCGGCCCCCTCGGCCAGCTTGACGATGCGCGAGGGGCCTTCCACGCGGACCCCGGTGACCTGCTGCGGGGCAAGAATCTCCACTCCGAACCGCCGCGCCTGGGCCACCGCGCGCCGCGCCAGGTCGCCTCCGCTCAATCCGGAAGGAAAGCCGAGGTAGTTTTCAATGCGTGAGCTCATTCCCGCCTGGCCGCCCGGCGCTTCCATTTCGACCAGCAGCGTGCTGAGGCCTTCCGACGCGCCGTAGACGGCGGCTGCCAGGCCCGCCGGCCCGCCCCCGACGATGACGAAGTCATAGAAAGGCATCCCCGGCTTGATGCGCAGTCCCAGCTTGTCGGCCAATTGCGCCGTCGTGGGAGCAGCCAGGGATGTGCCGTCGGGAAAGAGAACCATGGGCAGGCAAGAGGGCGTCGCGCCCGCCGCCTCCACCAGCGTGCGCACCTCGGGGACTTGCCCCGCCGTCTCAACGTCGATCCATTGATAAGGCGCCTGATTGCGCGCCAGAAAATCCCGGATGGCGTAACATTGTGGCGACCAACGTGTGCCGAGAACTCGGACGCCTTCGAATTGTGGACGGAACGACCCGCGCCAATCCTCCAACAGGTCATCGAGCACGGGGTAGAGGTGCTCCTCGGGTGGGTCCCAGGGCTTCAGCAGGTAGTGATGGATTCTGGCGCTGTTGATCGCCTGAATCGCCGCGTCGGTATCCGCGTAGGCCGTCAGCAGCACCCGCTTGGCGCCGGGGAAAAGCTCCATCGCTTTCCCGAGAAATTCCACCCCCGTCATCTGCGGCATGCGTTGATCGGCCAGAAGCAAGGCCACCGAATCCCCCCGCCGCTTGAGCGCCTTGAGCGCCTCAAGAGACGCCGCGCCGGAGTCCGCCCGAAGCACTCGATAGGTCTCGGCGTAGCGGCGCCGCAAGTCGCGCTCAACAGCACGCAGGACCTCGGGGTCGTCATCTACCGTCAGAACCACCGGTTTAGTCATTTATCTTCCTTCACAATCCTCTATAAATGCTTCCACGGAGATCTGCATGGTGCAACTAGTGTCCTGAGTCAGAGGTTCGTTGACTATTCGGGAACCCCCTCACCCCCGACCCCTCTGTCGCCGCGGCGACCGAGGGGAGAGTTCAATCTCCACCCTCGCCCCCTTGGGGGAGAGGGTGGCCCGCAACCGGCGCTTTCATCCGCCGGGGCGGGCCGGGTGAGGGGGTCGCCCTCCGCCAAATTGTGGGACAACTTTCATAGCGAACTTCTGACTCAGGACACTAGCCCTAATTCCCCTAACTTGGATATCTGTTTAGATGAACCTCAGCCCTGGAGGGTTTCAGTCATTCTGTCCGACCTTTTTCTGCCGCTGGAGTAGCATGAATGTTTCGTCGTCTCGCTGGAGGCCGTTTCCTTGAAACCGCTTGAGCCTGGCGACGAGGGCTTGGCCGAATGCAGTGGGCCCATCCAGGGGACTTATTGTCAGACCGCGTACAAGTTCCCGCAACCCTTCGCGGCCCAACTCCTCTCCGAGTTCGTTGCGTGACTCGGTAATCCCGTCCGTATAAAGCACGAGCGTGTCACCGGGGCTGATCTCAACCCCGATCTGAGCGTACGACGTTCCACTGATGAGGCCCAAGGGCAGTCCGGCTACATCCTTAGCATAAGAGGTGCTTTCCTCAAGCCAGTCCCAAACCCCGAGCTCCGCGTGGTGCCAAAGCAAGGGCAGGTGGCCGGCATTGGTGAAAAGAAGCTCGCCGGTTCCAAAATAGAACCCTAGCACCACAGCCGTAGCGAATTGCACGCCCGTTGCGTCCCGCTTGAAAGCCTCATTGAGCTCGCGCATCAGGGTTGACTGGTCCCAGTTGTCCGTATGCTGCTGGAAAACCCCACGCAGGCGTTCCGCCACCGAACTTGCGGATTCACCATGCCCTGCAACGTCGGCGAGGGCAATACGCGAGAGCTGCCCCTTGCTGCACACGGACACATAGTGGACGTCGCCGCCGTTTGCCGTGTGACCGAACGGGGAACAGGAAATCCAACCCTGCAAACCGGGAAGCTCAATCGAATGAGCCACCTTGCTATTCCCGCCCCATAGCTCAAAACAAGCGAGCCTCGCCAAGCCCTCCGACGATTCACCCATTGCGCCGCCGCTCCCTTTCCTTTCGTTATAACCGTGGATGATGTTCGCCCGCTGACCCGATACACTTACTTTATGCTCAATTGTCGGGTTTTTCCAGCTTCACCGAATGGTAGTCCTCACCTTCGAAACATCCGCGCCCCCATGGGTGCACCGATTGTCCCACCATCCACAACCAACTCCGAACTGTTAGTAATGGATGAATCGCCGCACGCCAGGAACACCCCTACTATCGCGATGTCCTCTGCATCCTCCAGGCGGCCCAGTGGAACCTGCGCAACCAGTCGCTTTGCAGTTTTGACTTTGTGGCAAAGCGGTGCGGCTTCCATAATTGTTGGGAAATCCCTTTTCCACCATTGATTACGGGTGATCGACAGCACCGCCAGCGGATAGTGAATGAAAAGTCGCCTACCCATCGACAATCCTAGCGGCTGGCTGGGTTCCGGCGCGGGATGCGCGTTTTCGTTCCCAATCCTGTTAAGCCCGGCTCTGCATTGTTTCGGAGTGCGCCATCACTAGCGCAGAACCACTGTTCGGCTTTTGCGGGGGGAACCATTGCAAGCTGTTCTAAAGTTAGGCGTCCGCCGAAGTTAGGTTGGGCCGATACCAGGCGAGCGGCCGGTAACGGCTCTGGTTAATAACACTCCGGTTTCTTACCGCGGCGATGATGATGCGTTAAACGAATTGGCGTTGCCAACAGCAGTTCGAAGGCTGAGATTGGGGAGGAGCCCATGCCACCTCGCAACATTTCGGCCGGCATCTAATCCGCATATCTCCGTTCGCCGCTGGTTCGCACTGAGAAAACTGGGTTAGGGCGAGGGCACGGCGGCCGCGATTTCGTTCGAGGCCGCGCTCTGGGTAACGGTGGCCATGACATGCCGGTATGCTCACCTTGCCCCTCAGCACGAATTGGACGCCGTGAGCAAGTTAGACGGCTGGGGCAAGCAATCTTCAAAGTCAACTGACACCAAAACTGACACCGGGCAACCTCAACCTATTGCAACTGTGCCGGTTGTAGAGACTCAAACCGCTGTGCAATAATCGCTTACAACGGTGTGCGAAAGTGGCGGAATTGGCAGACGCGCCAGACTTAGGATCTGGTCCCGCAAGGGGTGGGGGTTCGAGTCCCCTCTTTCGCACCAGCTATCAAACTGTCCATTAATGACTTATCGGTTGCAACCAAGTCGTGTACAGGATACGTGCGATGAAACTCCGGTTTCATGATCGCATCCAGGAAGGCGACTTGAACGAAGCCGCCCGTGCGGCGGACGCTACGCGTGCGTGATGCCAGGCGGACTGTCTTAATCAAGGTATCGTCGGGTCATAAGGAGGCTCCCTATGACCCGTCTACGCCAAATGATGCTGGAGGAACTCCAGCGTCGCAATTACTCCCCCGGTACCATTCGCTGTTACCTGCGTGCGGTCGCGGATTTTGCCCGCTACTTCCACCGTTCTCCGGACCAGTTGCGCCCCCAGCACATTCGGGAATACCAAGCGTATCTGTTCCGCGAACGGAAACTGGATCCGAGCACTGTGACGCAGAAGCTCGCAGCGCTGCGCTTCCTTTTCATTAAGACGCTCAGGAAGCCTTGGAGCGTGGCCGAGACGCCCTACCCCAAACCGGTGCGTCGCCTGCCCCTGGTGCTCAGTCAGGAAGAAGTCGCCCAGCTCATTAACTCTGCCCGCAACCCCTTCGATCAGGTTCTGTTGATGACTCTCTACGCCACCGGGGCGCGTTGCGCCGAGGTGGCGCGACTGCAAGTCGGCGATATCGACAGCTCGCGCATGGTCGTCCATATCCGCGGCGGCAAGGGCCGGGAAGACCGCGATGTGATGCTCAGCCCCGTCCTCCTAGCCGCCTTACGCGAGCACTGGAGCCGGCTCAAGCCGAAAGTCTGGCTTTTCCCCGGCAACCGTTGGCATTCCGCCCCGCAGCCCATCGGCACCAAGGCTCTCTGGCAGGCTTGCCATTATGCGGCGCAGCGTGCCGGTCTCAAGAAAAGTGCGCATCCCCACACGCTGCGCCACTATGTGCCCTTCCTGACTATGTCGAGTAATTGAGAACCCTTGTGAATTTAACCCCGAGAATTCAGGGCGCCACTGGAAAGGCCCCGGGCATTACTCGACATAGTCTTGAGCCGATTACAGGCTGTTCAGGAAGGCGAGAAGGCGGTCGCCCGGTTTATAGCGCCCCCGTTTTCCCTGCGGCGGGGAGGTTTTCGCCAGTGCTTTCTCCTTCATGGCAAGTGTCGCTTCGAGATAGATTTGCGTAGTTTCAACACGTTCGTGCCCCAGCCACAAGGCGATCACGGAACGGTCGACACCCCCTTGGAGAAGGTCCATGGCCATGGTGTGCCTCAATCGATGGACAGTGACCCGCTTGTCTCTCAACGAAGAACACACGCGGGAAGCCGTCATGCGATGCTTGTTCAGCAAGTACTGCACGCCGTGGACGCTGAGTCGTTCACCTCGGGCGCTGGGGAACAGGATGTTTCCATCACCTCGTGGTGGCTCACGCAACCAGGCCTTCAAGACAACGAGGGTGGATCGGGCGATGGGCGTACAGCGTTCTTTGCGTCCCTTTCCAATTACCCGGACGTGGGCACCGGTTCCCAGGATGATGTTCTGACGCTGGAGTCCGGTCATCTCCGAGAGGCGTAGGCCGGTCTGTACTGCCAGCAAGATGAAGGCGTGATCGCGGCGGCCCGACCAAATGCGCTGATCCGGGGCCGCCAGTAAGGCATCCACTTCCGGACGGGTGAGAAAATGAACCAATGTCCGCGTAAAACGCTTGCTGGGGATGGCCAGGACACGTTGGATCTGTACGGAATGGGCCGGCACCTCGAAAGCTGCAAAACGAAAGAACGAGTGCAGAGCCGTCAGCCGTAGATTGCGGCTGCGAATGCTGACGCCTTGCTGCTTCTCCAAATGCTCCAGAAACGCCATGATCAAGGGCGCGTCGATCTCCTGGAAGCTTAGCTGCGACGGTGCTTTGTGTAATCGCTGCTCAGTGAACTTCAGTAACTGGCGGAAAGTATCACGGTAGGAACTGACGGTGTGAGGACTCGCCTGGCACTGCTGCATCAGGCGTTGAGTAAAGAAACGCTCCAGCAGAGCCGCGAAGCTAAGGGGAGTATTCATGCTCGCCCCTCCCAGCGCTGCTCTAACCGCCGCATCGCTTCACGCATGAGTTCCGGGGAACCTTCCAAATACCACTGGGTATCGGCGACGTGTACGTGGCCGAGGTAGGCGGACAACAGGGGAAGTCGTCGCTCGGGATCCTCACCGGACCGGTACCAGCGCACGAGGGTGTTCGTCGCGAACCGATGACGCATGTCGTGCAGACGAGGGCCGTGACTGTCCGAGGGGCCCCGCAGGCCGATCTGTCGAGACAACGCATAGAACGTTCGATGAATCTCTCCGCCATCCAATCGATGGCCCCGGTTGGAGACGAACAAATAAGAGGAGACCACTCGTCCCACCCAATGGCGCCG
>CAVSSA010000015.1:0-261958 GCA_963730515.1 uncultured Acidobacteriota bacterium
ACGCTGCGCCAGGATCTGTCATCCAGGCTGGTATCGCAACGTGCGTTTCTCCAGGAAACTCGCAGAAAAGTGTATCGCCGCGCCATTCACACGCCCGCCGATGCACGCGCAGACGCCGCCCGGCGAGCGGGTGCCAAGGGTAGTACACCGTTACATACGGATGACGATATGCATTATGTGAGGGTTTCTCCAGGGGCAGCCAAGAGTGCAGCGGCCAAGGCCACTGGTGGTACCGCAGGAATCCCCACGATTGCTTTCGACTTGCCGGCTATGGAGAGTTCTCTGGTGGGTGCTTCGACCGAACGGCTGCGTACAGCGCTCCAGATCATCGACGCGGTATCGCAAGGCAGGATGCTGTTCATTGCGACGTGTAATTCCATTGCCAGCCTGCCACCTGAATTGCGTAGGCGCTTTACGCTGGGCACGTTCTTCTTCGACCTACCTACGGCGGATGAGAGGGAGACGATCTGGCGAATCTATCTCAAGAAGTACGGCGTGTCAGGTGAGCTACCAAATGATGAAGGCTGGACTGGTGCGGAAATCAAAGAGTGCTGCCGGAAGGCACACCGGTTGGGAATAACTCTCGCCCAGGCATCTCGGTATATCGTGCCAGTTTCACGTTCCGCGGCTGAGCAGATCAAGGCGCTACGCCAGATGGCGTCGGGGAAGTTCATCAGCGCCTCCTCGCCAGGTGTATACCGCTACGAAGAGGAAACCGCTACGGCTGGCAGGCGTGTGATCAGGGAGTTGACCGGACCGCTTACCGTCATGCCACCCTCGAAATCAGAGGTCTAAACCAGCATTTGCAATCTGAAATCCATTATTCAATCTTCGGATCGTCGCGTCATCAATATTCATGCGGGTGTAAAGACGACGAATGCGTTCGGGAGGTCAGCACCCAACGCTATTCAATCGGGAAGGCGACTGTATGGAGCCCTGCTGGGCAGGATCGCTTGGTTGACGATTCCCAGGGAACTCTGACTCCGGGGTAGGAGAAAAATGGACGATGGAGGAGGCAATGAGTGCAGTCACATATGGCATACGGAAAACAGCACCGCGTCGCTTTGACCATACACGAGGACGGAAATGCACCGAAAGGGGTCGGTTGGAGACGATCGGGTGTATACTCTGAGGCGTCGAAACGCCAATAAGTGAATCCCAGTCTAATCATTGTTAGCCAGCTAAAGGCATACCAACATGCCAAAATTCACAGCGAGACTTGGTTTGGCCATCATTATCGGAATGCTAATTTACTGGGCCTATGTGGACCTTTTCGGGACAGGCTATGAGTCCAAAGGCTGGGAGCACTTTGCCCACGTTCTGAAGGGTATCTCTCTCGAACTTCCTGCATGCGATCGCCCCGCGCCGCAAGACCTCAAGCCGGTTGATGGCCCTGACCAGCATGCGGTGGAGCTGGAACCGGGGCAACTTGTAAGCGCAAAGTTCCAGGACACAGATGGCACATTCTATGTTTTTATCACAAATGCTCAGAGCCGAGATAGTTGGCTTGTTGTCCATCGGCCCAAATCAGACTACAGAGGAGCTATCGGGTTTGGAGGCAAGATCTGGGTGACTGAAATCCCAGTGATTCCCGCTGGCATGTACTTCCTGGTTACAGGCGCAGGACCAGGCAATTCCGAAATGCTTGAGGATGGGAGCAAAGTGCAGGCACTTCCGCCTTTTCTGAAGTACACCGACACCCACCTGGTGACAGTTATGAAGTAGTTGCGCTCCCTGAATGATTACAACATGGAAGCCTTTATAGGTTTCGTCAACATGGCAGCCAGCATAGTGCTGCTTTTATCGCTCTTTATCGTAGTGGCGCAGGTCACGCGGCAAGCAAAGCGGCTCCGACCGCTCACGGTAGCCCTTGGTCTGCTCGCGCTTATCCTCATCTCCCCTGCTTTCCCGCCGTATTCCATCGTCGCTAGCGCGGGTGGGTATCTGATTGGCATAGTACGCCAGTTTTCAAAGATCAGTTTTGGGATATTATACAGGCTAGCCGTATATACAGCGCTAGCTGCAGTGCTCCTCGATCTGCTTCAAAAGTCTGGAATCGCTAGATTCGGATTGCCTTCCTTTGAGAGCCTTATAACCCCGCCGCTCGCCGCGTCTATCATTACCGAGTCGGTGGTAGGTAGCCTTGCAACGGCCTTAGCCGTCTTCGCATGCTGGGGCTTGGGACTGCTCGCCGCTGTGTTCTGTGGAGTTCGAGGCTCCCGACGGGTGGGCACTGCTGCCTTCGTGGTGGTCGTTCTGGGATATCTCATTGAACCACATCTGCACCTGACAATTGAGCATCCTCTGTTTGTACATCATCCATTGTTCACAATTTCAACCGGGATAGGTCTTGTACTTGGGATCTTAGGTGGTCGTGCAGAGGCCTTTCCAGATTTGCCCCTTGCCCACACCCATCGGCCTCTCCTAGCCACCGTGGCGTACTTCACGATCTACCATTTTGTGCTCGACGTAAGTGAGCACACGTATGGTTGGATGTTCGATATTTCGTACGGAACGACCATGGCGCTGACGATAGCGATTACCTTACCATTTGGAAACATGCTCGGTAGACTATGGCAGAAACCGGCAGCGAGCGCTGTCGAGTAATAGCCGCGACTCCCAAAAAGACCTTGTCGATGTCGCTCTAACGCATCTGGCGCCTCCCCCCTACGGAAGATATCTTTGAGCGGCAAAGAGACTTCATTGAGCGCGCGGCCATCCCCTGGGCCATGGCCGGGTTCCTGCAAGCGCTGACCACAACTCCTCTCCACGATCGAATGTTGCAGCAGGGGCGATTACTGCCGGAAAACACCGGCAACAATTTCAACCGGCCTAACTTTCGAACCTTCCTCCCCCTTCCTGTTCTGTTGCAGGGTTTGCGCCAAACTCTTCTTTCCCTTTATTCTCCCTCGGCGTTCTACAATCGGGCTTACCGTTCGCTTGTGCAGTGGGAAACACTGGAGGAGCAGAAAGCGACGCCCTATCCGATCTTGCTCGCCTTCGGCGTTTTGGCCAGGTCAATCTTCCGTCAAGGCGTCCTCTCCTCCTATCGGAGAGAGTACTGGAAGTTCCTGGTGCAAATCCTTGCGCGCTGGTTGCGGAATCCACCGAAGTTGGTCATGGGAATGACGATCCTGCTTTCCGGGCATCATTTCATAAAATACGCGCAAGATGTCGCAGCCGAGTTAGAGGCCGAATGCCGGAAACTCGCAATATGACTTCATGGAGTGGGTCAGTTTCCTGAATGGGCGTTTACAGCAAAATGGATTACTTCCGAGGGCGCACTGTACTCATCACCGTGGCCAAGGGGGATGAAAAGCGAGTCCGCAATCAGATTATTTCTTTCCAAATGCCCGGATAAGTCGGGATGTGTCGAAACCCAGGAGTCTAGCTTTCGCCATAAGATTTAGATAAGTCTGTTCATCCAACTCGGGTTGACGGCTGAGGATCCAAAGGTATTTACGGCGTGGTTCCCCCACCATGGCATATTCATAATTTGGACCAAGTTGCAAGATCCAATAATCCCCTGAAAAAGGCCAAAAGAAGGAGACTTTCAACTTTGCGTTGGTTGACTGATCCACGACACGAGCCGTACCGCTGGCTCTCCTCAGTGTCCCATCTTTCTGCCGGCATTGATTCAGAACCCCGATCTTACCATCCGGTCTGAGGGAATAAACTGCGGTAACATCACTGACGCAATTCCGCTGAAAGAACATTGGCAACCGTGCAATTTCATGCCATGTGCCAAGATACCGGTTCAAATCCACCTTCTCAAATACCGGAAGAGAATCGGCTCCGAATACAGAGAGGGGAAACAGCAGCAGCACTAACAGGATGGTTGCTGAACATCGGCAGAATGAGTCGTCGACAAAGGTCATTAAGGGTCCTCGAAACAATCCGGGGAATTGGGAATTCTCACTGGACCGGCATCCTGGGAGCCAGTCCCCCCATTCTGGGGATTTAGCGTTCTTGTAGCCGTCCCCAATCAACTCATCCTTCGACATTGGGACAGTTTCCTGAATGGGCATTTGCAGCCAAGATGATTACTTCCGATTTCCCAGAGCATGTGGCGGCCGATTTTAAGTTACGATTTGTCTTTTCCCGCTTGCAGCACTCTGTGCACCAGGCCGCCGGGTTGCGACAAAGCCGTGACGTCCTTGTTCAGCAGCGCTGCTGGAGCCGTCCAAATGCACCAGTTAAACCAATAATCCCAGCCATAGTTTACTTCGCCCGTATCTCCGCCCGCACTGCAACTGCAGGTGCCATCCCACGTATACCCCCAGTCACAGTAACTAAGGTGAAGGTTTTTGCGCAGCAACTCGAGCCCAAAATCCTTCTGGCCTTCGTACATGAAGGTAATAGCATTAAATATTACCTGGAAGTTGGTGTATACGAATTCTCCTGAAAGGTACCCCGTGTTATCCCGTTTCCAGTTCGACCCATCGGGCTCGGCGTAGATGGGGGGCATCCCGAGTTTGCTGATCTTGCAAACCTTGTCCCGCAAGAGAGCGAGAACACCCTCCACGTTCTCCTTGGGAAATACCGGCGGCACGCCGGTGAAATGCGCGTAATACTGTCCATTGAGCGTCGGCGAAAAGAAGGCATCCAGCGTCTTTCCTGTCTTCGGATCGTTGTAGATCAGGTAGTGATCGCCCTTCCACAGATACTTTTGCATGGCTTCCTTACCAGCAGTTATCATCGTGTCCAGGTATGCGACCTCCTCGGAATCGCCCGTGGCCTGGGCCCACGTCTTCAGCATTTCCGCTCCCGCCAGGCGCAATCCTCCAGGGTGGGTAACGTAGCCGTACATGGAGCGATCCTCATACCATTCGATGTCGTTCCAGGCATGCTCCCGATGTGGCGGCATGGCGATAATCTGTGACGCGCCAAGGTCCGGACGCTGGGTGAAGGAATATTGCAGAGCCTTCTTTACCGAAGGGTAGAAGTCTTTCATGAAGGCTTCGTCGCCGGTGACCTTCCAGTGCGTGAATGCTGCGGTTACATAACAGAATCCGGAAACCACCTCTTGATAGTCATACGACATGGGGTTTGCCGGATCCGCCCACCGCCCCATCAATTGAGCAACATCACCGTTCTCTCTCTGTGTGGAGCGAATGGCGCGCAACATGGACAAAGCCAAGCCCGGGAAGAAAAATGAAAGCGTCGGCCCTGCCACAGCCACATTCGAAAGCGTGCTCATGTGCGGGCAAGATCGTGGGGCTTCTTCCAGAGCGAACAGCCCGTCCTCCGGCCTGCACCAGCTCCCAATGGGATCCTTGGCCTGCGCCCACATGCTACAGGGGGCGAAGTAATAGAGGGCATTAATCAGGGAATCCGCCAGCCACCCGGGCAGCGTGGGGTCTTCATAAATCACCGATTGCCAGGAAATGATCCGCTTCAGCAACTGCTTGTGATTGCGTGCAAGGAAAGTTGCCACTTCGCCGGCATCAGCAAAGCGCGTGGCGTACATGTGCGTGAAGCGCTTGCCGGTGGTCGAGAGCGTTTCCCCTTCCGGGGCATACGTGGAAATGCGCTCGCCGCCTGTCCCTGGCAAGCCGTTGCCTTCCCACTCCGGCGCATACCAGGCGAGGATGATTCGGACCACCTTCTCCTCACCCGGTCCCAGGTTGTAGTCCACGGTCAGGGACGAGCCACCGTCGTCGTGCTGGGCGGTGGATGGGAGTTGTGCCTCAGCTTTATCCCAGATGCTCCCATCAATGCCAAGAGACCCGCCGGTGCGCACTCCGTCCGAATCCAGCGCCGCCAGGACGTAGCTCATTCCCCACGTTTTGTCATCCACCCACACGCCCTTAATTCCAGGGGGCGCGGCGCGGCGTGAAACCTGGGGAGAAGGCATGACCGGCGTCTTGGGCAGATTGGGCCAGCCAAGTGAGCGGTCGCGCGTGTGATGCTCGGCAAAGCCTGGGAAGCTGAAAACCACGCAGCCTTTGTTGCCTGAGGTTCCTTGATTGCGAAGGTGGACTTCAAAGACCGCTCCCGGTGTGTTGGACGTTTTCGCGTCACCAGGGATGAATGGCGACCAACTCCGCACGCCAATGTGAACCGGCGCGTCTGACTTATATTCAATATCGGCGATGGGGTAGTGGCCCCAATACTCGCTTTCCTGCATCGAACCGCCCACGCTGATATCAAACGATGGCCGGTTATTCCCCGCATAATGCTTGGTCTGGCCGGTTCCGAGGATCCACGCCCGGGCGCTGGTGACGACAGCCAAATAGGGAGTGTTCAGGGGACCCCCAACGGGCGTCAGGTGATTAAAGATGGAGGTGTAACCCAATTGACCCGACGGCTCCAGATAGAGTGTTCCCGTGTCAATTCCGCCCAGAGGCATGCCGGAGACAGGCAGCGGCTGATCGATGTATAAGCCAAAGTAGCCCTCAGGCTTGGTGCGATAGCAGATTCCGGAGACAGGCTTGTTGTAACCTGCGGCACTGAAAGTGTTCCACTGCGCGCCTTTCAGACCGGGCGAAAACAGGCGGTCGGGTTCCTTAGGATCCATCGGCACTGCGGTTTCTGATCCCGAACTGGTGGCGGCAAAGCCCTTCAGCCCATTCATCGTCAGCGTGCTCGCGCCCGCCGAAAGGCGCAGGAAATTGCGCCGCGAAAGATCTCTCTTCATTACGCCTCCTCATTGATCAGGAGCTTCCCTTTTAGCTCCCAACCGCCCCACAGCATACACCCTTCGTGAGGTTCCAGCGTTCTATCGGTTTATTGCCCTGGTCCAGCGGTTCCAAACAGGGCCGGGGCTTTCGCAACATGCGTCCCTAATAGTACTAGGTTAAGTTATCTAAGAGCTGTTCAGCTCGGGGAACCGTGTTTGACACCACGGACAAAAACCTCCGAGCCTAATCAGGATTCGTTGCAGCCTCCTGCGCACTTGCGGCAAGGTCGCACCAGAAGTTTTTTTTAAGGCGTGCTTGCTCAAAACGCAGGAAGGCATACGCCAGCGTGACCAAGGTAACATGGTGATGCCAGCCCAACCAGTGACGGCCCTCGAAGTGATCCAGCCCGAGTTCATCTTTCAATTCGCGATAGTCCATCTCGATCCGCCAACGCGCATGTGCCAGCTTCACCAAACGACGCAGACCGGGGCGGCCGGGTCCCAACTGCGCCAGCCAGTACTTTGTCGGTTCCGCTTCTCCTTCCGGCCATTCGATCAGCAGCCATTCGGCGACCCGCTCGGGATGCTCCTGGGCCCGCCAGCCGTGCGCCGCCCAGACTTTCAGCTGGGCGAAACGCGACCGTTGTGGACCGCGCGTTCCTGCCCGCCAAGTCACTTTCTTCCACGCCGAGGCGGGCAATTGCCGAGCCACGGTCGTGAGGTCTTGCGGAGCGGGCGTCGCTTCCAGCGGCGGGTAGCGCCGGGGCCGACCGGTGGGAGCGGAGGGCGGCACCGGTACGCGGTTGGGGTCCTGGGTCCAGACCACCGTGGAAGGTTCCACCGCCAGCACGTAGGACAGTTGGCGCTGCCGCAACTGCTGCCGGAAATCAAAGCTATTGCCGTAAGCCGAGTCCGCCACCAGGGGCATTGGCGGCACTTCCCAGCGCAACATTTGATCGATCAACTCCAAGGCCAATTCGCTCTGGCTGCGGTAAACCACCTCCTTGGGCAACTTCACCTCTTGGGCGCGCTTCCCGTCCTCAAACCACACCTGCGGCAAGTACAAGCGCCAGCCCAGCGGGCAACTGGCTTCCGCACTCGACCAATGCAGGGTTACCGCCACCTGACAGTTGGCCACCTTCCCCAAGGCACCGCAATACTGCCGCGCCACTCCCACCGAGTGCTCGCCCGCCTTTGGAAACGAGGTCTCATCCAGAATCCAAACCTCCGGCTCGCTGAGCAGGTCAACGATCTTGCGCGCCAAGGACTGTTGCACGGCTTCCGCGTCCCAGGGACTCTGTCCCACGAACTGGCGCAGCGCCTGCACATCCGCACCGGGAATCCGGCTGGCCAAGGGCTCGATCGATTTGCGCTCGCCATCCAGCAGCAGTCCTTGGATATACATCCGCGCCCAATGGCGTCGCTCTTTCCGACCCAATGGGGCAAGCAGATCTTCGAGAAATGCACTCAACCTGTGATCCAGAGCTTGCATTTCGCGTGGCGTCATGACCGAAGCTTACCGCCACGAGAAAAACATGTCAAGATTAACTTAACCTAGTACTGCTAAAGCTCTGCTGAAAATCATTGCATACGTTACGAAAAGGAGAATCCATGTTCGTTGAACTCATGCCGCTACTTGCGGGCCGCACTGTGCTCATCACGGTGGCCAAGGTGGATGACAAAACACTTCGTGTAAACGTTTTCCCCCATGGAAAGGCTGACGACAACCCGGCTCTCAGTACACCGCTCACCTGTACCGGCTCGCCCGAGGAACTCGATGCTGAACTTGGCAAGCACCTGGCCTGTTATGTTCAAACCCATAAGCTCGACTATTCCATTAACTGGGCGGAGTTGGACAAGCTTTACAGATCCCTCCGCCGCTACGAAAACAAACAGAAGAGGGCACGGGGGCAGGATCCGAACACCACTGTCATCCCCTTTTAGTACTACTACGTTAAGTTATTGACCTCTCGAAGGAGGAGTGCTAAGTTCCGGTGCATGACCGAGAGCGAGATCGAGAAATGCCGAAAACGCTTGGAACAATTCTTGGCCGACCTGCTGGAGCCCCTGGGGCGACGGGAGCGACGTCACTGGGGCTCGGTCTACGTGCGCGGCCTCTTGTTGGACGGCGAACGCAAATCGATCGAGCCCATGGCGGCGCGTCTGCCCGAGGGCAACGTGCAGGCGATGCAGCAGCTGATCGGACAAAGTCCCTGGCCTTGGGCTCCGGTGTGGGAACGGTTGGCGCAACGGATGACCGCCGAGCTGACGCCCGATCCGGTCTGGGTCATCGACGACACGGGTTTTCCCAAGCAGGGTCTCCATTCCGTGGGAGTGGCGCGGCAATATTCGGGCACGTTGGGCAAGACGGCCAATTGCCAGGTGGCGGTGAGCCTGCATCAAGTGGGAGCCGAAGAAAGTGCCATCCTGGACTGGCGGCTTTACTTGCCGGAAAGCTGGACGCAGGATGCGCCGCGGCGCACCGAAGCGGGCATCCCTCCGGAGGTGAAATTCCAGACGAAGTGGCAACTGGCGCTGGAAATGATCGACGAGGCGCGGGCGTGGGGTTTGCGGTGTGGGGTGGTGTTGGGGGACGCCGCCTACGGGGAAACCACGGAATTTCGCCAGGGACTGGAAACTCGCCACCTTGCGTATGCGCTGGGTATTCCTTCCAGCGTGGGGGTGTGGACGAAACTGCCCCGGGTGCGGAAAACGGCGGGGCGCGCACGCCGGCCGACGGTTTACCATTACGGCGAGCAGCGGCCGTGCGCGGTGCGGGAAGTGGCGGAGAAGGCGCGGGGGTGGAAGCAAGTGTGCTGGCGCGAAGGGAGCAAGGGCTGGCTGGAGTCCCGCTTCTACGCCACCCGTGTCCAGCCCGCGCACGGATTCGACCAAGGAGACCCGCCCCACCCGGAGGTCTGGCTGCTCGTGGAATGGCCGCTCGGCGAGAAAGAGCCCACGAAATATTTTCTTTGCGATCTGCCGGAGCACTACTCCCGGCGGCGGCTGGTACGCATCATCAAAAGCCGCTGGAAGATCGAACAAGATTATCAGCAGCTCAAGGAGGAGTTGGGGCTGGACCACTACGAAGGCCGCCATTGGACGGGTTGGCACCATCACGTCACCCTGGTCATGTTGGCGCATGCGTTCCTGACCTTGGAGAAGTTGCGGAGCAAAAAAAACTTCTGGGTGGACCCTGCCACAGACGCGCCGTGAGATCCAACGCCTGTTGTTTACCTGGCCCGGCGAGTGGGCATATTGTGGCAGGATAATTCGCAATCGAAACCGTCCACCTTAACTTAACGTAGTAGTATTAGGAGGAATCATAAAAGTTAAAGTGAACACCATCGAGCAAATTTGAGCAGCCCTGGGGGCGATACAAAACGTCCTCAAGGGTTGCCCAAGCAGGGGCTACACCCAGGAGATAGTAAGCCGGCTGAAATACACGCCGTCAAAAGAGGTGACCATCTGGCATATAAATCGGCTTCGTACCAGCGACCCTGCGGGCGACCTCGTGGGCCACCCTCACAAAGTGGCGAGTTGCACGCAACGCTCTATCTGGGTGTTGAGTCTATTGGCGGAGGGGTTCAATCCTGATGGTCTGCCCGTCACCCAATAATGGCGGTGATGGCTGGCTACGGCTGGAGGGGCGATACCCCGGGAAGATGACCTAAGAAGCTCTTCTGGGTACGATTGCCCGTGTAGCCGGCAGGCTTGATAGCCCACGAGAGCAGAGATTTGAAACGGAAGGCAAGAGAGGGTAAACTTTAATCATGGCTGTCTCAAAGCGCGGTCACATCTATCACTATGAGTTTGAGTTGGGCGGACGGCGGTATCGCGGAAGCACAAAACGCACCAATCGCCAAGCTGCGTTGAAAGTTGAGGCCACCAAGCGTACCAGGCTATTGAACTCGCTCCAGGATATCCCCCACCCCACCGCTGTACCCACCTTCGCTGAATTTGCCGACCAATTCCTCACGTGGGCGAAAACAAACTTAGCAGACGCTACGGTTGTGCTCCATAGGGTTAACATTGACAGGCTCAAGCAGTTCTTCCGTGGTAAGCTAATTAATGAGATTGACCGTAAGAGCGTCGAAGAGTTCAAGGTCTGGCGGGCGGGCCAGAATCGCAAGAACGCCAAAGGCAAGATCTCAGGGGCGACATTGAATCGGAACCTGACCACCCTGAAGCGGATTTTCAATTACGCCGATGCGATGGGCCTGAACGTTCGAAACCCCGTCAGGCATGTGCCATACTTCAAGGAAACGGGCAGGGTTCGTGCCCTGACCCTGGAGGAAGTGGACAAGTACCTGAGTGCCGCCAAGGGAGATTTGAAGGATTTTGCGGTGCTGGCTCTCGACACGGGAGCACGTCCAATGGAGTTGCTAGCCCTGCACAAGAATACTGTTCACCTGGCCGAGGGCTCCGTGAGTCTGCCCGGGACCAAGAACGTGAAGGCCAAGCGGGATGTACCATTAACGGATGCCGCCAAGGAAGTTTTGGAGAGACGGATCGCTGCATCATCCAATGGCTACGTCTTGCCGGTCAGACGTCCGAAGACGAAGCATCGTGAAGTCGAGCACATTACCTCTCTCAAGAAGGCGCATGAGGGAGTCATAGAAGATAAATTCCCGGATGCCCCCTTCACGATATATACTTTTCGGCACACCTATGGCACGAGGCATTCACAGGCCGGGACAGAGTTGCCGGTGCTGGCAGAACTCATGGGCCACGCCAACATTCAGACGACCATGATTTATGTTCATGCAGCGCGGAAGCAGAAGATTGAAGCCACGGCGAAGCTTCAGGCTTCTGTTGAGGCAGCACGGCGAGCTAAGCAGTTGCAGGAAGAGCGTGAGGCAGAAGAGTTGAAACCGAAGGAGGATGAGTGGGGCGTACCGATCGTGGAAAGTGAAGAACGGTCCCCACAAAATCCCCCACAAGGCGAAGAAATTGAGGATTAACGTTTTAGACAAGTCGTTTATTAACAATAATGTGCGCCCGTAGCTCAGCTGGATAGAGCACTTGCCTACGAAGCAAGGGGTCGGGTGTTCGAATCACCCCGGGCGTACCATTCATCTCGCGGAATTCCAGAAAAGTCCGATATCCCATGGCGCCGGTTATTCCGCCGGCACCACGTCGCCTTCGCCGGGGGCGAGGAACAGGTTCGCCTCCAGGCCGTGCTGCCTTGTGTAAAGGTCGTAATAGCGGCCGCCCAGGGCATAAAGCTCCGCGTGGTTGCCCCGTTCCACGATGCGCCCCTGCTCCACCACCAGGATCTGGTCAGCGCGCCGGATGGTGGAAAGGCGATGGGCGATCACGAAGGTGGTGCGCCCCTGCATCAGTTGATTCAGCCCGGCCTGAATCATGGCCTCGGATTCGGAGTCGAGCGAACTGGTGGCTTCGTCAAGGATCAGGATGCGCGGCTCGGCAAGCAGTGCGCGGGCGATGGAAAGGCGCTGCCGCTGCCCGCCGGAAAGCTTCACACCCCGTTCGCCCACCAGGGTGTCGTAGGTCTCCGGATAGCGCTCTGCAAACTCGTCCACGCGGGCGGTGCGGCAGGCAAATAGAAACTGCTCCTCGGTAGCCTCCGGCCGCGAGAACATGATGTTCTCCCGAATCGTGCCATCGAAGAGAAACGATTCCTGCAACACCACGCCCAACTGCGAGCGAAAAGTGTTCAGATTCGCCTGGGCAAGGTCCACATTGTCAACCAGCACGCGGCCCTGGATGGGCGTATGGAAGGCGCACAGCAGGCTGATGATGGTGGACTTGCCCGATCCCGAGGACCCCACGAGCGCCGTCACCATTCCCGGCTCCGCCCGGAAGCTGATTCCGTGCAGCACCGGCTTGCCCGGGTCATAGGCAAACTCCACATCTTCAAAGCGCACCGTGCCGCGGATGGGCGGCATGATTACGGTGCGCCCGGGGCTCTGATTTTCCTCCAACTCCGCCATGATCTCGCTGGTGCGGTCGAGTCCGGCAAAAGCCTCCGTCAGTTGCGTCCCGATGTTCACGATCTGGAATACAGGAGCAATCATAAAGGCGAGAAACATGTTATAACTGAAGTAGTCACCGACCGTCCAGGTGCTGGCCAGCACCCGGTGCCCTCCCAGCCACATCACTACGGATGAAACCAGCCCCAAAACCGTCATGGACGCGGCGGAAAGGGTGCTGGTCATGGTCAGCGACTTCATCACATTTTGCAGGAGCCGCTCCACCCCGCCCGAGAAAACCTCGGCCTCGCGCTCTTCGGCGTGATAGCCCTTGATCACCCGCACCCCGCCCAGCGATTCGGTCAACCGGCCGGTAACTTCCGCGTTGATCTTGCCCCGCTCGCGGAAGATGGGACGGATCATTTTGAAGGCGTACTGAAGGATAAAGACGAAGCCGCCGATCACGGTGAAGACCGTCAGGGTTACGGTGGCGCTCAGGTGCATGAGATAAAGAAACGCCAGCACGGCGGTGAGCAGGCCGCCCACAAAGTCCACCAGGCCCGTCCCCACCAGGTTGCGCACGCCCTCCACATCGGTCATGATGCGCGCCACCAGCGTGCCGGTCCGGTTCTCATCGTAGTAGGCGACGGAGAGCAGGCCCACGTGCCGCTGCACCTGGCGGCGCATTTCCGCAATCAGCCGCTGGCCCGCCTTGGAGAGCAACTGGGTGAGTGAAAACGAAGTGACGGCCTGCACCACCATGGCCGAGAAGACCAGCGCAATGATGCGGGGGAGCAGGTCAGGCCGCGGATGCAGCGGCGAAAGCACCCGGTCGAGCAGCGGTTTGGAAGTGAAGGGCAGCACCAGGCCGGCCACGCGGTTGATGGCCATCAGCCCCAGCCCGGAAAGGATCAGCCACTTGCGCGGGGCCACCAACCCCCACACCTGCGGCCACAACTTCTTGAGGTCGGGCTTGCGCTTGGGCAAATCGGCCTTCCCGGCTCCCCCTCCGCGCCCATGCGGTATGCGCTCGGCGCGCGCGCTCATGCCCATCCCACCGCCCCGCAGGGTGCCCATTTGCTGCTCCTTGTAACAAAAGTTTGCCCTCTTAACTTCGAATGTACCGATCGGCCCTTAATGAGGGGTAGTTCGCAGCCCGGTGGTAGGGCTGGGCGTGCTCAGGCTATTGATCAGGCCGGTCCCGTTGGGACTGCCCCAGCCGGTGACCAAGTCGTACCCCAATGCTGCCGAAAAGCTGCCGGATGTGCCGCTCGTGATGTCATGGAAGCCGGCGCTAAACGTAGACGTTATATTCTGCGCGTAGATGATGGGGTTGAGGAAGCCGATCGGCGGCTGCTGGTTTGCTGCTAACTGTTGGTTGACCAGGGCAAGGTAACCGGCCCACATGGGAGCGGCGAAACTGGTGCCGCCCAATTCGTTTGCCGTGCAGGTGGATTGGTCGGCGCAAACGTAAAATGTGAAATTGGCATTGGCTGCGACGTCGGGGCCGTTGCGCAAGGTTGTAGAACCCCCGTTATTCGAGTTGATGACGCCGGTGAGTTGTTGCCAGGAAGGGATGGGGATACTGTCCGGCGAAATGCCGCCGCCGCTGTCTGCCCAGGCGGTCTCCGACTTCCAGGCGCCCGCCGCGCCGGCGGTTATCAAGTCCGTGCCCCCCACGGAAACAACATTCGCATCGTCCGCCGGCCATGCCTCATTGCTTGCCGACCAGGTGGAATTGTCCCCCGATGCGGCAAAGAAGGTCTGTCCCTGCGCCGCCATCCTTTCAAAGTACGGGTCCAGGGTGGACGGATCCGCCGGCGTCCAGCCCCATGAACAGCCGATGGTGGTGGGAAGTGGGTTATGAGTGGTCATGGCGCTGATGATGGCGGTGTCGGTGGCCCCGACGTAAACCACCAGGCTTGCCAATCCCGGAGCCATGCCGATGGCCTGAGTCATGTCGAGAGTCTGTTCCGAGTCGTCGCAGCCGCTCGAATTAACGCAACTTGTGCTGGTTCCATCGGTGGAAAGGAGGGTAACCGGAACGTGGTTTGTTTGACCGATATTGTTGAAATAGGTGGTTAAGTCGGCCAAGTCTGTGCCCTCAAATTCGAACAACCCGAGATTCTGACCCTGACCTGTCAGCGCCGTCCCGCCGTAGTAAGCCGCCCGCATGTCGCTGCCCAAAAAGGAAGCCGAGGGGCCGGAACCGGTGGTGGCATAGGGCACCACGTCCTCCGGTTTCATGCCATGGGCCTTCGCATAGTCGCTCTTCTTGACGTACAAAGGATGCGGGAGGGAGTAGTTGTCCAACCCCGAGATGTGCCAGAGAGGGAATGACAGGCTGGTGGTCGGTTCCTTGTCGGGAGCATAGAAAGTGCGGTTTTCGGTGGGGTGCTGATAGGTCCGCAGGGTCACGTGTAATGCCGATTCGATGGCCGAAACCCGGGCGCTGACCTGCACCTCCATGCCATCACGTGTGCCGCCCACGACCGTGCACCTTTTCGTCTTCGCAAAACGCACCACGGCGTCATAGTTTTCCCGGGTTGGACCGAACCGATCGGTGAACTGCTGCACGGTGAGAAATTTCCGATAGGAGGGGCTGGCCGGATCGTAGAGAGCCTTCAGAAACGCTTGCAGCCCGGCGGGATCGCGCAGGGGCAGAACTATGTTCAGATGCAAGATCTGCGATGCGGGAAGGCGGCCAATCCGCTTTGCCGTGCCGTTGCGGCAAACCTCGCGCACCTGACGGGTCATCACGGTCTGCGCCTGGGAGTTCATGGTCAGGAGCGACAGGATCGCAACAAGGGTCAGGAAGGACAGGGATGTTCTTCGAAACATGGTTCTCCTCCTGGCGAAGCTTATTCGGCATCGGCTCAAGGGTGTCCAGCGCAGCTTCACCGGCGTGCTTCTTTTCGTCACCACATAACCTGTAGTACGAACCCCACTATGGAAACCAGTATAGGGCTTTTTATGGAGGCGGGGAAGTGGGCCTGCCTTGGGGTCATTGACGGGGTTGGACAATGGATTGACACCAACCCCTCGTTGACCATAAATTCTAAATCGCCGATTCATTGAAAGGGCCGGGCCACGATTTTTGGGCTTGCCGGAGCGCGCTTTGAAATTCATTTTCGGGAACTTATGTTTTGCGGCAAAACCGGACGGCTCATGGGTTGATGGAAGGTGAAAACGCGGGCCGCCGTCATCTGACGCGCACAAGGGAAGGGTGCAATCCGCCATGGTTAACAAGAAAACTGTGAAGAAGTTTGAAGACCGCAATTCCACGCCGCCGCCGAAGGGGATTCTGGGAGGGAAAGTTGCCCTGGTCACGGGCGCTTCCGGCGGCATCGGCCGGGCAATCGCGGTGCGACTGGCCAAGGAAGGCGCCGCGGTGGCAATTCAATACCGCAAGCAAGCCCGGGAGGCCGCCACGGTGGCCGAAGAAATTCGCAGCGCGGGCGGGGTCGCCATGGTGGTGCGGGCCGACGTCAGCAAGCCCCGTGAGGTGCGGGCGATGGTCGCGAAGATCACCGCCGAGCTTGGTGCGCCCGATGTTCTGGTCAACAATGCGGGGCTGGCCTTCCTTGCCGATTTGGACCAATTTGATGCCGCGCAATTTGCCCGGATGCGCGCTACCAACGTGGACGGAGTCATTCATACCACCCGCGCCGTGGTGGGGGGAATGAAGAAGCGCGGGTATGGCCGGATTGTGAACATTACTTCGGTTGCGGGAATCGGCACCGCCTTTGCCGGGACGACGTTTTATGCGGCCACCAAGGCGGCGGTGACCGTACTCACGCGCCGATTTGCAATGGAACTCGGCCCCTCCGGGATTACCGTGAACGCGATTGCACCCGGTTATATCCTCACCGGCATGAATACGCGGGGGAAAACCCCGGCGGAAATTGATGCGGCGCGCGAGGTGATGGCGTCACGGTCGATGTTGAGACGCGTTGGGGCAGGTGAAGACATCGCCGCCGCCGTGGCCTTCCTGGCGTCTCCTGCGGCGGGGTTCATTACCGCTCAATCCCTGACCGTCAATGGCGGGAGGATGGATTACATCGGGCACGCATAAACCCGCCGCTCGGTGGGGCGCAAATTTTCGGAAGATCACCTCGCGTCAGGAGCCGGCCTTTATTCTGACTCCCGACTCCTGGCTTATTTCCCCTTACTTTCTCCCATAAACCGGGCCGTAATTGGAGCAGGCGCGGTAATCGGCTCCTTCCAGATCCTGCGTGCCGAAGTGGGTCCAGGCGCTGGGCCGGAAGATTCTTTCTTCGCCCACGTTATGCATGCACACGGGAATGCGCAGCATGGAGGCGAGGCTGATCAGTTTATCCCCCACATGCCCGTAGCAGATGGCGCCGTGGTTGGCGCCCCAATTGTTCATCACCGAATAAACATCGCGGAAGGCTCCCCGGCCCGTCAGCAGCGGCGCAAACCACGTGGTGGGCCAGGTGGGATTGGTGCGCTCATCCAGCACCTTGTTGACTTCCGGCGGCAGCCCCACCGTGTAGCCTTCGGCGAGTTGCAGCACCGGCCCCTGCCCCGCGATCCAGTTGATGCGCGCCATGGTCACCGGGAATTCGCAGCAAGTGAGAAATTGCGAGGAAAAGCCCCCGCCCCGGAAATATTCCACCATGGCCGGCGCCCACTGGGTGGCTTCCAGGCAAGCCTCCACGTCCTCAGGAGTCACCTCCCAGAAGGGCTTCATGACGGATTTGCCGTCCTGCATCATTCGCCCTGTGACATCCAGCGTGGCCGCCCCCGAGTTGATCAAATGCAGAATCCCACCGCTTGCCTTGCCGGTCAGCTTGTAACCGGCGACGCGCTTCACCGCCGCCGGGCTCCAGTAGGTGCGCACGTCGGCGAAAATCTGCGCGGTGTCGGTGAGCAGGTGCCCGAACAGCATCGTGGCCCCGTTCAGCGAATCGTTTTCCGTGGCGAAGACAAAGGCCTCGCGAATGCCGTTCCAGTCAAAGGAAGTGTTCAGGATGGCTTCCATGAAGTCGCCGTTGGGAAAATGGTCGGTCCACTGGCGCTGTCCCTGAAAGCCCCCGGCAATGGCATTGTGGCCCATGGCTTCTTCCGCATAGCCTAGCTCCGCCAGGCGCGGATTGCCCACCATCAAATCGCGGCCAATCATCGCCATCTTCACCGAGGTCATCCAGTCGGCATCCTTTTTGTCACGCGACTGCTGAAGGGCGGGAGGATTCCAGTCCTTGCCCTCGGGACAATGCGCCTTCACCCACTCGAGGGCCCGCTCAAACTCCTCCGGGTCGTAGATCTTCTCGTCGATGCGCCGCACGAACTCCGTCATGTCCACATACTCGTTGCGCATGCCCAAATAGTTCTGAAAGAAATCCGCGTTCACCATCGAACCGGCAATGCCCATGGAGACCGAGCCCAAAGAGAGATAGGACTTGCCCCGCATCTCCGCCACCGCGAGGCCGGCATTGGCGAATTGCAAAAGCTTCTCCTGCACATCGCCGGGAATTTCCGTGTCGGTGGCATCCTGCACGTCCTGCCCGTAGATGCCGAAGGCCGGCAGACCCTTCTGGTTGTGCCCGGCCAGCACGGCAGCCAGATAAACCGCGCCCGGCCGCTCCGTGCCGTTAAAGCCCCACACTGCCTTGGGAATCAGCGGGTCCATGTCCATGGTCTCGGACCCGTAGCACCAACAGGGCGACACGGTCAGCGAGACTCCCACCCCCGCGTGGGCAAACTTGTCGGCGCACTCGGCCGCCTCGGCCACGCCCCCGATGCAGGTGTCGGCAATCACGCATTCCACCGGCAGTCCGTTCGAGTGCCGCAGGTTCTTGGTGAGGAAATCCGCGGCGGCCTTCGCCAAACCCATCGTCTGGTTCTCCAGCGATTCGCGCACCCCCTTGCGCCGCCCGTCAATCGCGGGGCGAATCCCTATCTTGGGCAAGGCCGCCCGCAGACGCTTGTGCGGCGCGTTCACTCTATGATTTTTAACGATGGCCATGATTGTACCCCCTCCTTGGGGAGAACAATTGTAACGCTAAAGATGAATTTTTGCGCTTGGCTGGATTTTATCATCACGGGTGAGAAAGAGCGGGGCTAACGCGCCGCCCTCCTTAGACCTTATGAGAAATCCGGGCCATGACAAACTGCAGCTCATTCTGCGTTTGCGTCTGGAAAAAGAACCGACGGACCTGGCCATTTTGACAGCGCCGGTTCACTGGGGCGAGAAGCCGAAGTTTGAGATGGAAAGGGCTTGATTCCCCGCGATCACAAAACCGAACCTGCCCTGGGAAAAATTCCGCGCCGGGTCCTTCCAGGTATCGAGCGGCGCCAGTTGCTGCCCGTTGAAAATTTGAAGAATAACGCTTCCGGCAGTTACATCGATCCGGAACGAACAGCAATCGCCCTTGCCGATCCCGGAGGGTGTGTGCGCAAGCTCCCGGACCTGGCCCTTCACCACTTCCTTGCGGGAAAAAGTCTTGGAATCGACCTCGAACAAGAGATAATTGTCGTGATCCTTGTAATTCAGCACCCAGGCGAGCCGTTTTCCTTTGTAGACCTGGGCCGTGAAAACGAAAGCACCGGCGGTGGGGGTGGGGTTGAAGAGGACAATCCCGCCTCCCCTGTGAACATAGGAATTGCCTGCCGCGCTCCACTCCTTGGGATATTGCCAACCCTCCATGCCCACCTGCTTGAGGTTGAGGGTGACGGGAAGGATTTCGCCCGCCATCACCGCCAAGGGCAGGGTTTGTTCGCGCCCGCTGGACCAACGGGCCGTCACCGTGTAATTCCCCGGAGGCATTTCCCGCCGTCCCGGCGTGATGGGTACGCCGCTGGTCTCTCCCTGGCGGCGAAGGGTCAATTCCGCGGCAGGCGGTGAGACATCCAGCAGCAGCGCTCCCAGCAACTGCTCTTGATTCCCATTCACGGTCTGCATTTGACCCGCATCGAATTGCTGGTGCACCTGTTTCTGCTGGAATCCCTCTTTGCGAAACTCAACCGTATGCTCCCCCGGAACGATATCCGAGGCCGAGAGAGTGCCGTCCGGGCCGACCGTTCCCAGGGTTTTACCGTCGAGACTTACTTCCGCCCCCGCCAGCGCTCCCTGGATGGACAGCGCCGCCATGTGCGGGACCGGCTTCAGTTCAAAGGTCAGGGTTAATTCCTCGCCTTTTTGGATATGGGCGGTCTGACTGGCCGGCTTTTCATAGCCATCTTCCGTCACTTCGATGGTGTAGGGGTTGAGTTTGAGGTTGGGGATGCGAAGCTGGCCATTGCGAGTCGTATCGGGTTGGGGCTTGCCGTTCAGCGACACCTGCGCGCCGTCCGTACCCGTCACCACCACCAGCGTGCCCACATTACGATTTGAACTGAGGTAGATGGTTAAGGAAGGCGCCACGCCGAATTCAATGGATTTCTTCTCCCGGTCACTGTCCTGCGCAAAAGTAAATTCATGAGGAGCTGCGGTGAGATTGTCCAGCGTCAGGCCATCGGGCCCCACCGCCTGGAGTGGCTGGTCATCCACGCTGACCTGAAGCGTCCTGGAGTTGGAGAGTACGTGAGCATGGCCGCTCATACTGCTCACGGCAATAACGGAGAGATTTTGGCTCGCGGCAGCTTTGGTCAGCACCGGCATTGTCCCCGCCGCCGTTTCGAACTCTACAGTGGCTGATTGTTCCTGGTTGGTTACCCGTAAGCTATGCTTGCCCGGAGCAATCTGGTCCGTGGCGAATTCCCCGCCTTGCAACCTGGCAGGGGGCCGCCCTTCCAACTGAACAACGCCTGATTCCAGATCGGTGAAGACGTGAAGGCTGGGGGTGAAGGGTTGCAGTTGTAAGGTGATGCTCGCCGGGGTTCCCAGCGTGAGAATCAGAGATTTTTCCGCAGGCTGATAACCTTCCAGCACGGCCTCCAGTTTGTGGGTCCCGGCGGCGGCAGCGTGATTCAAGGGCGCGCTGCCGAGCGTCTTGCCATCCATGGAAATTGCCGCCCCGGGAGGAGAGGTAAGGATCTCCAATTGCACCAGCGCTTCCACGCGCGGCCGTTCATGGTGTTTGAGAACCCGGACACCCACGGCGGCCAGAATACCCATCACTACCAGCGCGCCCACGCCCAGGAAGGCCAGTTTTCGATACCACGGGGGGCTGCCGATCCGCTCCGGCGGCAGACCCTCCCGGCTGGGGGCGGGGGGCTCCATCTGCGGCATTTCGGCCGAAGGGGGATTGCCGTCGTTGGCTAGAGGAGTTGCCGATTCATCCGGTGGGGAGGGCGGGATCATGTCCGGCGGCGCCGGGGAAAGATCTCGCCCGTCGGCCAGCCCCACGGCGCCGGCAGGCTGATCGGCCAACTGCCTCGCCCGGCCCTCCGTGGCGGCTGCCAGGAGTTTTCCAAGGTCGGCATTCCCAGGGAATTTTTCCAGTGAACTCCGCGCCTGGAGAATGGCCTCATCGAACCGCCCGGATTTGTTCATGGCCCGGATGGACTTGAGCGCGGCGGCATAGAGGCGGCGCCGTGCGGTGACAATGAGCCGCGCAAGTTCGGGGTCGCCCGGGAACTGAGCCAATCCGTTCTCCGCCTGCGCGGCCGCCTCATCGTACCGGTCATCGGCAAGGAGCGATTCCACCAACTCCGTGGCGGCGGCAATCTGCCGCTGCGATTCTTCGGCCAGTCTTTCGTTTTCCGCCTCCGCCGCCAGTTGCAAAAGCTCGGAGCTATCCGGAAATTTCTGCTGTAACAGAAAGCAGAGTTCCGCCGCCGCCGCGTAACTCTTATGCTTCATCAAGCTCTTGATTTTGACCAGATTCGTTTCCAGCTCGCGCCGGCGCTCCGCCCCTTCATATTGCCCCTGCGCGGTTTGGCACAATTCGGCAAGGTCGGGGCGTCCCGGGTATTTGGCCGTCAAGACCGCCGCCTGCGCGGAAGCTTCCCGCAGCCGGTTCGCTTGCAGCGAAGCTTGGATGGACTCCACCTCCTTTTGCAGGTCTTCTGCCTTCTGGCGAGCTTCTTCCAGGAGTTGCTGAACACCGGCGTCCTGGGCATACTCCTTCTGGAGTTCCACCGCGATGGCCAGCGCCTCTTCGAAAAGGGATTGTTGAAGAAGGTTGCGAACCTGCCAAAGACCTTCTTGAAGCCGGCGCTCTGTCGTTTCACATTGGGAGCGCGCGGCTTCATACAACTGGACCACGTCGGCACGCCCGGGGAACTTTGAGGCCAGAGTTCCCGCCCCCTCGAAAGCTTCCCGGAATTGTCGCGCCGCGAGGCAGGCCTGAATGGCGGAAACCGCAGCTTGCAGGGCTTCCGCCTTCTGCCGCGCTTCCCCGAGGAGTTGCTCAACCTCGGCCTCCGCCGCGAATTCCTTTTGCAGTTCCGCCAGGGCGTCGAGCGCCCCTTCGTAATTGTCCTGCCGGATCAGGTTGCGCGCCCGCCAGACCCCCTCCTGCAACCGGAAGTGCTTTTCCCTTGCCGCGCGTTCTTCCCGGATTTGCGCGAGAAGTTCCCGGGCCTCGGGGTTCTGACTGTCCATCTCCAGCACTTTGTTCAGAGAGCCCTCGGCCGAAGTTAGATCCCCGCTCCGATAGGCGTTTTTGCTGGTAACAAGCTGTTGGCGGATCGCCTCGGCTCTTTCCAACTCCTGGCGTGCCACCTCGATGAGGGAGTGAGCCTGCTCGTTCTTGGAATCATAGCGCAGCACTTCTTCGTAGCTCCGCACCGCGGCCCGATAATCACCCTTCTGGGAGAATTCCTGCCCTCTCGTCAGGCCATCGGCGATTTTGGACGACAATTCCTGCCGCCGGAGTTCCGAATTGACCTCCGCCAGCAGGCCCTTGGCCGCGCTGTCGCTGTGGTCAATGGTCAGAACTTTCAGCAGCACCTCGCGGGCCTGGGAGAACTCATGCCGCGCGATCAATTCCGGTACCCGGCTGACGATATGTTGGGCGAAATCGTGCCCCAGGACCTCGGCGACGGGTTCCAAATCCAGGAGCATATCCTCCAGAGTCTGGTATCGCTCATCGGGATTCTTGCGTAGGCATCGGCTGACGATGGCTTCCAGTTCCGCCGGGACGTCCGGGGCCAACTGCCGTACAGGGGCGGGGTCTTTGCCTACCACCTGGCTGAGCATCGATACAATGGTGGGCCCGTAGAAGGGATTCACGTGGGTGAGGAATTCGTAAATCACCACACCAACCGAAAAAATGTCGGAGCGGGCATCCACCTTGATATTGTCAACCTGCTCGGGGGACGCATAAAGGACCGTCCCGATAAACATCCCGCTCTTGGTCATGGCGGCGCTTTCCAGGTGGGCGATGCCGAAGTCGACCACTTTGGCGGTGCCGTCACTCATCACCAGGATGTTGCCGGGTTTCACATCGCGGTGGATCACCCCGTGCTGGTGCGCATGGCCCAGTCCCTGGCAGAACTGCCGGATGATGCCCACCTTCAGGGCCAGCGGCAGGGGGGCCCGGCGGGCGATGATATCGCGGAGGCTTTCGCCTTCCACCAGTTCCATGGCGATATAAGGTACGCCGTCAGCCTCGCCGAGATCGTAGATGGTTACAACGTTGGGATGGTGCAGATTACCTGCCGATTGCGCTTCGCGGTAGAAGCGCTTTAGCAGATCGGGCTCCGAGGCCACGTCGGGAGAGAGGGTCTTCAGCGCCACCAGCCGGCCGATGAGGGGGTCGCGGGCTTTATACACGACCCCCATTCCACCGCGTCCAAGTTCCGCGATAATCTCGTACTTCCCGAACTTTTGGAGAGATTTCTCTTCCATGGCACGGGCCACAGCACTGAAGATAGTCCAGTAACCTTGGCAAGCATATCATGCATGCGCTGGTCATTACAGGAGAATTTCTTAGCAAAGTAATTCCTCTTATCGATATACCAAAATGGATATATTGTCCGAATCAGAACGGACGCATTGTCCGCTTTCGGGGGGATGAATGGGGCTTCGTCCGCCCGCAAATCCTGACTGGCTGGACAGGCGCACGTGGCACGGGAAGTCTGTCAACGTCCCGGCTTTGCGTGTCGCGCGGAGGGTGGCGTGCCGGGCGGCGATGCGGCAAGCGGGAGATGCCGGTTTAGGGATAGGCCTGCCAGGACCCGCGTGTTAAGATTAGTGCCGATCCAGCTTCAATCTGGTATGGCGCGCGGGAGGCAGGCATGGCCGCCAACAACCCCCAAACGGTCAAGATCTTATCGCTAATCCTCAAGCTCCTCGGCGCGATACCTCTTCTTCTCGGTCTGGGGCTCCTCGTCGGCGCCGGATTCTATTTTAGCCACCAATATAACATTCTGAAAAAGTGGCCGACCGTCGATGCCGAAGTGGTCCGCAGCGAACTGGCCAGCCACCGGTCGCAATCCGCGAATGGCGGTTCCACGAGGGTGTATCAGGCGCTGATCGACTTCCGGTATACGGTGGACGGCAAGACGTATGCCGCCTCGGCCGGTTCCGACTATTCCACATCAAGCCGGTCGGAGATGCAGCAGAAAGTGGATATTTACGCCCCCGGGACGCATCACCCGATTCGTTACAACCCCGCCAACCCGTATGACATTCGCTATGACGCGGGCTTGACGTTTGGGTTCTTCCTGGGACCTTTCATCCTGGCTGTCTCGGGACTGATGGCTAGCGCTTGCGGCGTGGTTTTCTTCCTGTTTGGATGGGCGGTAGGGAGGGCGAAGGTTCGTTGCGCTTCATGCGGCCAACCGGCGGGCTTGACTGAACCGCTTTGCCCCAAGTGCGGCGCGGCACTTTCGCCAGGGGGCGCCGGGCAATAGCGTTCTGCGGCGGGGCGGCACGGAAATTGTAGCGCTGACCCTGAGGTCAGCCCCGGAACGTGCCACGGGCGTCCCGCCCGTGCCCGGGCATGGCCAGGATGGCCATGGCACAAGCGCCGGGGCACGCGTCCTGCTCACCGCGCCAGGACGGCCAAGAGCGTCTGGTAGTTATCCACCAGTAGACCCTCATAACCGTGCGGCGTTCCGTCCCACGCCTTCCAGTCGTAGGACTTGCCATTCGGCCCAAAGCCCTGGAAACCACCCTTTTCATACGCCGCGAGCAGGGGAAAGAGCATCGCGTCGGCGTCCTTGCCCCGCCCCAGACTGTAGAGGGCTTGCAGGGTGTAATACTCATAGCTCGCGGTCGAGCCGCCGTTCTCGTAAATCTCGAATCCGTCCGAGCCATCCTCTTGGGTCCCCCCCCCGCGTATTTTTCGTGGACGACGTAGTCGCCGTGGCGAATGGGGATCAGGTTTCCTGGCAGGCCGTATTCGAAATGCGTGTAACCTACTTGCCGCATCTTGGCGAGCAGGCGGTCCATGATCTGATTGGCCTTGTCGGGCGGAACCAATCCGTAGGTGATGGCCATGCTGTTCACGAAGGTGAAATAGTAGTTGTGCAGGCTGCCGTCGGCGCTTTTCCAGCCGGCCAGAACGCCGGTCCGAGGATCGTAAAAAGTCTGGAAGTAGACCGACTTCAGTTTTTCAGCGCGAGCCGCATACATCTGCGCATCCTCAGGATGGTTGGCTTGGCGCGCCGCCGCAGACATTCCCACCAGGGCATGGTAGGCAAGGGCATTGGAGTAGGCGTCCTGGTGACCGAACCCGATGGTGTCCCACCAGTTGGCCGGCCGCAGCAGACGTTTTTCCGGCCAGGAGTTGTAATTGCCGCTTTCCGGGTATTCCAGCAGCCCATCGTTATTCGCGTCCATGGCCAGCATCTTCGCGGCCCAGTCTTTCAGCCCCGCATAATTTCTCGCGAGCCAGGATTTATCTTTGCTGGCGCGAACGTAATCGGTGGCGGCGATCAGCAGGGAGGGATAGGAATCCATAAAGCCGTGGCTCGCCATGCTGTCGTAGCCTTCCATGCCAATACCTTTGAAGCCATCCAGGTAACGGTCGAGCGTCTGGCGAAGCAAATCGAGCGCGGTCAGGCCGGGCGCCAGCGGTGGTGTGCGCTCCGCCACGGAAGAATACATATAAACACTGCATGGGCAGGGACCGCTGACGGCGTTGTTGCCCAGCACTCGATCGCGGGGAATGATTTGAAACATGTTCAACCAGTCGCGCCGAAAGCCGTCGAATCGCGCGCCGCCCGCGATCGCGGGAACTTCGGGATGGATGGCGACAACTTCCAGATCGTAGTCAACCTCGGGCATGGCCGCGGTGGCCGCGGGAAACGTGACGCGGATCCAGTTGGCAGGGTTTTCCGGCGGAGCCCCGTGCCCGTGCAACCTCTGCGCGTCGTAACCCAGGGGGGGCGCGCCGCGGATGCTGGAGGTGATGCGCAAGGTGCCGAGATCAGGCAAGTGCAGAAGCGCCGGTAGCTGCACGCTGCTGTCATCGTTGATCATCCCCAGCAGCGTGGCGTGGTTGAGATAGGGATCGAAACTCAGCACCAGCGGCGGGGGTGGGCCGCCGGCCGCAAAATTTGAGCGCAAATGCATGTGGTGCGCGGAGAACTCAAACGTCCATGCCGGGGGCGCGGCGGCAGAAGCGCCGGTGGGCCGATACTCAAAAGTCGAGCCGGCTGTTCGCAACTGGTAGCTTGCCCCGGCCTTCGCCGGCGGCCGCAGCGGATTCACGCTGAGCTTTCCCTTGCCCAGGGAATCGAGAGCGAGCGCGGCGAAGGCTGGCTGGTCCGGGGCAAGCTGGACCCGCATGAACGCCGATTGATAGTGGGGCGCCTGACCCCTTTGCGCCGCAACGCTCGCGACGGCCAGCAGAATTCCGGAAATGAAAAGAACAAAACGTATAGACACCGATGGTCCCCCCGGCAACGAATCTTCGCGGCGAGATACTAACACACGTGCTGCAAGCGCGGCGCGGAGCGGATGCCCTTCAGTGCACCATCGGCTCAGTTTTCAACGAAGAGGCCCTGATCTTTTGGCATACTGCCTCCCGAGTATCCTGTAGTGTCGTCACCAGCATGGAGCGGGGCAGGCGTTCCGCCAACGGCTGGATCAGCCAGCGAAACTCCCACGGGATGCCGCGGCTCAAGTCGGTCATTTCAATCTCCACATACACTCCGCCGTCACGCTCTTCGAGCCGCGTTATCCCGAACGTCCGCCAGACGTAGCCTGGGCCGCGGTCCTCCGGCAGCAGACGCTCGCTGGGTTGCCCATAATCGGCTATCTCCTGCACCCGGACGGAAATACTCCAACTGTACGCCCGATGGGCGCCCAGCCTCGCGATCTGGATTTCGTCGTCGGTCTCCACGGCGCCGGTCACGGAGTAAGCCTTCTGCACCATGAGCAGGGTTACCTTCTCATGGTCCGCCGTTTGCTCAAGCAGCCGGGATTTCGCCACCATGGGTTTATAGAAATCCGGATAGTGTCCGTAATCATCGAGCACGCCCATCACCTCATCGAGATTGGCCTTCGGAACGAACACCGCACCGATCCAGTCATGGATCAGTCCGTGCGGCACCGGGTGGGGGCTATCGCCATCCACTGGCTCCACCAGGACTTCGCCCGCCCTCACCTGTTGTGCCAGGTCCCGCTCCTCGTCCACCCACAGGAATGGAGCTTTTCCACTGGCGCGCTCCTCCATACGCGCCTTCGCGGCACGAACATAATTGCCCCACGCGTGAAGGGTCTCTGGCTTGAGCTCAACCGCACTTGACAGGACGGGAGCCAGGAGAAAAAAAAGGATGGCGAGTCCCGGTATGGATCTCACCTCGCGCGGCCTCCGAACAGATCGAGCGAAGAGGCTTGCGAGCATCGGGACGTTTCGGTGTGGAAGCTTGGCGAGGCCGGTGCGGGATCGCCCTTCGATCTCCAATTCCTGTTGGTTAGGTCCAGGGTCCACGGTACTTGTGAGCATGGCGCGTCTCTTCCCCTATCCGCTCGGTCAGCCGCCAAGCGCGCCCTCACTCTAACATGGGAATAAGGTACACCTCCACGCTGCGTGCGACCGGCGTTGACGGTCCCGCTGGCGCAGAGCTAGCGCACCCCTGCGATTCACCCATGGCCGGCGGGCCATTTTCGGATCGGCATGATTCGCCCGTCAGAACCATAAACCGACCAGCATGATTCACCCCAAGGCGCCGGGCCGGGCACGCCGCGTGCCCGCCGGCCCGTTTTTGTAGCGCCGGTGTCCTCACCGGCGGGCGCGGGTGGGGACACCCGCGCTACAAACCTGCTTCGCTACGCATATAATCTTCTTGACATTGTAGCCTATGGCGGGTAGAATGAAAGGCGGTGGTTCTCCCGGGGCCGGAACCGGCGCGCGGGCCGACCGGTAACTTCGGGAGAATATCCTCGGGCAGGTGGCAAGATGCGTGACGGCGGAAAGCACGGCGGCCGATTCTCGAAGGGTCAGAGTGCCGTTTTTTGATTTAGATCAAGTGGGGAATGAAAAAAGCGAAAAGATGTTAAAAATGAAGAGTGCTCCCAATAAGTTGTTGAAAACAAATCTAAAAAAACGTTGAAAAATGCCACAGCCAATGAGTAACTGAAAACAAATGACTTATCGAAAAATGCCGATTACTCTATGAAAATAAAAGATATAGGACGATTTTTAGGCCTCAAAAACTCTAAAGACCCGCATAATTTTCCACAGGCCAATAAGTTATAGAAAAAAAGTAAGTTACAAGGCTTCATTTCCCCGGACCCCAATAAATATTTGAAAATAAAGCGCTTGTGCGTTTTTCAAAGCAGCTTGAATCCCAGGAAGATTACGTGGCGGGGGCCACCCTTTTTCAGACGGGCGCGGACGCGCTCCACCTCGACATTGAACCCAACATAGCGCAAGCGCTGCTCGAATTTTCGGTTCTCGCGCGCTGACCAGACGGCCAGTACCCCGCCCATCTTGAGGGCGGCACGCGCGGCGGCGAGTCCGCGGTCGTCGTAGAGCCCGGCGTTGTCCGAAGCGCTGAACGCCGCGGGGCCGTTGTCCACGTCAAGGAGCACGGCGTCGAACTTGCCGTGGCTCGAGCCGAGCGTGGCGCGAACGTCACCCATCTCGACGCGCACGCGCCGATCCTTGAGCGGATGTCCCGCGAGCGGCCCCAGGTGACTCCGGTTCCACTCCACCACGGCGGGCAAAAGCTCGGCGACCACCACGCGCGCGCCGGCGGGAAGGCAATCCAAGGTGGCGCGCAGCGTGAAGCCCATCCCCAGGCCGCCGACCAGTACCGAGGGCTGCTCCAGCGTCCGCGCCCGCCGGCAGCCGAGCGTGGCCAGCGCCTCTTCCGAGCCATGCATGCGGCTCGACATCAGGCTCTTCCCGTTGGCGAGAATGATGTACTCGCGGTCGCGGCGCACCAGCTTCATGTCCGTGCCGTCGGGGGTGACCGTCTCGCCGAGCAATTCCAGAGGTTTCACGCGTCAAATCTCACCGGAGAGGGGAACTGAAGTCAATCTCGAAATAGGACACGCCCACTCTAACCGAACTTTCGCAGCTGAGGGAGTAGACGAGCTGTAAGTGGTTTGTTTTTAGCGAAGGGTTCCCAAAGGTCGGCACTACATTTTCAGTGTCGGTTGCACCGTCTGTGCCGGGTCGTCCTGGGCCTTGATGCGAGGTGACGGTTGTGAAGGCAAGGAGAGATTGAGTTGGTGCAGCATCAGCGCTTGATCGGGTTCCGGCTGGGTGTAGCGTGGCATGATCAGCCAACGGTCGTCGGTGGTGGGCAGGCAGACATCCAGCATCTGGATCGTCGCCAGCTTTTCCAACACCGCCCGCGGGGTGAGGCCCGGGGCCAGGGCTTGCAGCCTTTGTCCCAGCGTTACCGAAAGAGCGTAGGCGAGGAAGGCCACCAGGATGTGGGCCTCCACGCGGTTTTCGAGTTGGTGATAAATCGGCCGCAAGCCCAACTCGCTCTTGAGGGTCTTGAACGCCGCTTCGATTTGGGTGAGTTGGAGGTAGAGTTCCCACAGCACGGCGGCATCCTCGCCCACCAGGTTCGACCGCAGCAGATAGTGCCCGTCGCGGAGTTCGGCCTTCTGCAGCTTGTCTTTGTCCAATTGAAACGTGAAGGTTTGGCGCGTGACGGCTTCGCCCTCCTGGGGCAGGTGAATGCGGACAAAGCCGAAGGCACGTCCCGCGTCCTTCTTGGCCGCACCGATCCGGAGCAGCAACCGATCGCGCGCCGGAGATTTCCGGCGTAGGTCGCGCAGTTTCCACAGCAACCGCACCAGCTTACGACGGCGGATGGCGTGCTCTTTGGCCCGCCGTCCTGCGCTCTTCGCCAACACGTATAATTCCCCTTCCTCGGCGAACAGCTTGACCTCGACCGACTCCCGCACTTTCTGCCACGGCAACTCCAGCCATTTTTTCTCGTACTGCTGAATCTTGCCCCGCGGCGTACCCACCAGGTAGAACACTTCCCGCTCCGGCGCGCGCATCTCCTGTAGCACTTCTTCGGTGGGAATTCCCCGGTCCATCAACCACACCCGCCGCGCCCGTCCATACTGTGCTTCGATCTTGGCGAGAAACCCGCGCAACGTGGTGCGATCCGACGTGTTGCCCTCCATCACTTCGTAGGCCAGCGGAAACCCTTCCGGCGTCACCACCAAGGCGATCACTACCTGCCGGCAGTCGGAGCGATGGTCGCGGCTGTAGCCATACTGGGCCTTGGGAATCTCCTCTCCTTCGCCCTCGAGGTAGGTGCTGGTGAGGTCATAGAGCAGCACGTCGAAGCGCGCCTGAAACAGCTCCTGCCAGCGCTGCCGCAGATGTTCAAACAGGGCGGCCTTATGCTTCAAAATCCGATCCAGGCAGCGATACAGCCGGTCCTTCTCCGCTACCGCGAAGCCCGTTCCCAGCAGATCCCCCATGGCGCTCTGGTCAAACCCTTGCCGGTGCAACCGAAACTCACTGCCCGGTGAGACCAACCGGCTCACCACCAGCAACTCCAGTACTTTGGCCCAGGGAACTTCCTCCCGGCCCTCCCCCAACCGCGCTTCCCAAAATGCGCCCAGTCCCAACTGCCGCCACAACTCGCATCCCAACCAGTAATTGCCAAACGCTCGCGGCCGTCGCAACTCCATCTCCGCCAGCTTCACCTGCACCCCATCCAGCGCGTCGGCGGGAAGTTCGCGGTCCTCTGGAAACAGGCTCAGCGTCGCCGCCCGCTGCTCGGCCTCATCAAAAACTTCCAGCGTCTGCCGCCACGCCGCTTGCTGGCTATCGTTGATCTCTCCCAAAAACAAGACCTGCCGCTGCACCACTCGCCCCGAGCGCACCCGGCGATTCTCCACCACGCTGAAATAGCGGTGGGTCTTGCCGTCCTTGCGCCGTTTTTTGCTGCGCAGAAACATCGTCAGCACGCATCGTCACAAATTCGCTACGCCCCTGTAAAGGGGGTAGGTCGGCACTACAAGGGCTTATCGAGAAGGCGGGGTTGACAAGGAAGAGGTTAGACCGACGTGCAGGTCAAATCTTACTCAAAATAGTTCTCAGCTGCGAAGGTTCGGCTAAGGCAGTTTTCCAATTTGAACGGACCGCCGCCCTTGAGGGCGGCACATGCCCGCCTCAAGCCCGGCGCTCCATCTGGAATCAGGACATTGCCCCCCGCGACGCACCCTCCTCGCGCGGGGGGCCTTTGTGATATAGTCGCGGGGATTTCCGCGAGGGGAAGGATTTATGTCAATCGTCGAGCAAGTCGAGAAGGATCTGGTGGCGGCCCTGCGCGCGCAGGAAGCGCTCAAACTTTCCGTGTTGCGCATGATCAAGGCTGCGTTCATGAATAAGAAGGTTGAACACGGAAAGCCTGTTGACGACGCGGAAGCCCTGGCCGTGCTGCGAACGCTCGCCAAGCAGCGCCGCGAATCCGTGGAGGCATTTCGCAAGGGCGGCAGGGACGACTTGGCGGACAAGGAGGCGGCGGAGATCAAAATTGTGGAAGCCTATCTCCCCGCCGCGGCCAGTGACGAGGAGATCGACGCGGCGGTGGCGGTTGCCATCGCGGAGAGCGGCGCCACCACCGCCAAGGATGTTGGCAAAACCATGAAAGCGGCCATGGCCAGATTGGCCGGCAAGAACGCCGATGGCAAGCGTGTCAGCGAGAAAGTGCGGGCCAAGCTGGGCGCGTGACCTGTTCTTTAGACCCACGCGCCGCCAACCCGCAACCCGAATGGTTTTAACCACAGGAAAATTCCTATGAGCACACCATCCACTGCCGGATCTGGAAGCGCCCCCGCCAAGCACACTCCGTATGTGCCCGAAACCATGGAGATGAAAGAGTTCACCCTTCGCGCCCTGGTGATTGGCCTCATCATGACCGCCATCCTGGGCTCTGCCAACGCCTATCTGGGGTTGAAAGCCGGCATGACCATCGCCGCGACGTACCCTGCCGCGGTTATTGGCATGGCGCTGCTGCGCCTGATGAAGGGTTCCCTGCTGGAAGAGAACATCGCCAGGACGGTCGGGTCAATTGGCGAGTCGGTGGCGGCGGGCGCCATCTTCACAATCCCCGCTTTCGTGATGGCGGGGCTGTGGCCGGGTCTGACCCGCGATAAATACTGGACCACCGTGGCCCTCATGGTGATCGGCGGCACGCTGGGAATCCTCTTTGTCACGCTTCTCCGGCGCGTCATGGTGGAAGATCCGGAGCTTCCGTTCCCGGAATCCGTTGCCGCCTCGGAAATTCACAAGGCTGGCCAGCAGGGCTCCAAAGCGGCCAAGATCCTGTTCGCGAATATGGGTTTTGGCGGCCTGATGTACCTTCTCGGTGACCATGATGGCGTTGGTGTTATCAAACTCTATAATGCCACGAACTCCTTTCCGGTCAAGATCAGCGCCCTGGGGAAAAAACTGCTGCTGCGCACCGGCACCAATCCCAGCGTGGCCACCACGATGACGGGAGGCGCGAGCCTCTTCACTGCGCCGGATGTTAGCCCGGCTTACCTGGGGGTGGGCTATATCATCGGCCCGCGTCTTGCCGCCTTGAATTTTGCCGGCAGCGTACTGGCGTGGGGACTGCTTGTTCCGCTCCTGACCTTCGTGCTGGGCCCCTTGATTCAAGCCTCTCAGGCGAGCGGAAAACCCCTCGATTGGACGCTGCTGGCGCAGGCGATTTATTTCTCCGTGGTGCGCCCCATCGCCGTGGGCGGAATGCTGGTGGGCGCCTGCTACACCTTGTTCAAGATGCGCAAGCAACTCGGCGCGGGCATGGCGCGAGCCATCACCGATTTAAGGAAATCCGCCGCTGCCCATGCCGCCAGCAGCCGCGCCGACCGCGACTTGAGGTCGGGGGGAGTGTTTGCGGGTGTGGGCGTGGTGTTTTTGGCGATGATCGCGTTGTACTACTTCTTCATCGGGAGCTCGGGAAATCTAACCAATACCAAAGTCATCGCTGGCGCCCTGGTGGCGGCGGTGGTGATGATCGTGCTCGGCTTCTTCTTTGCCGCCGTCTCCGGAAACCTGGTGGGCATGATCGGCTCCTCGAACAATCCGGTTTCGGGTTTGACGCTCTGCACGCTGGTGATCGCGGCCCTTTTGATGGTGGCTCTGGGAGTTTCTGGAACCGGAGGCGTCAGCGCCGTGCTGGGCATCGCCGCGGTGGTCTGCGTTTCTTCCGCCGTGGCCGGTGAGATGCTTCAGGACCTCAAGGTTGGGCACATTCTGGGCGGCACACCCGCCAAGATGCAGGTCGGCGACCTGTTCGGCATTGTTGTGGCCTCCCTGGTGCTCTTCTTCCCCCTGACGTTCCTCGATAAAGCCTACCACTTCGGCAGTGCCGCCCTGCCCGCTCCCCAGGCCGGATTGATGGCCATGCTCGCCAAAGGCATTGTGGGCGGAGACATGGCGTGGCCGCTGGTGATTGTCGGAATCCTGATGGGCTTCGTCTTGATCATGATCGAGGTCAAAAGCGTGATGCTCTTTTCCGTCGGCATGTATCTGCCCCTGGGGACCACTTTTGCCATCTTCGTTGGGGGCGTGATCCGCTGGGCCACCGACAAGCTGCGCGACCGTCGGCGCTTGAACGATGCTCAGAAAGCCCGGGTGGATAATGCCGGGGTGCTTACGGCTTCCGGCCTGATCGCCGGCGAGGCGCTGTGCGGCTTGGGCATCGCCGGACTGGTGGGGTCGGGCCATAATGTGACGCTCATGGCATGGGGGGCAAATCATCCCTACCTTCCCGTCGAACTCGCGGCGATGGCGCTTCTGGTTTTGATTGCCGCCCTGATCGTTGTGCCCCTGGCCAATTCCGGACGCCCGGAGGACCCCGCGCCGCCTACGGCGATTATGTGAGGCGTGAGTCAGGACGGCCGCGCCAAAGCGTCGGCGAAGATAGTCCCTTCGGGAAATTGACGGTGTTAAGGGACCGCCCACCATGACCACGAGGAACAGATATGCTGATTCCCTGAAAAGCTGCTACCCTATCTGCCCAACGTATCCAATGGAGGTGAAAGTTCATGGCAAAGACGACGAAGCCCGCGGCGCGGCCCAAGCGCTCGAAGGCCGAGATTGATGAGGAGTTTGCCGAAATCCGGGAAGAAGTGGCGACCGCCCGCGAGATGCTGGAGCCCAAGGCCGAGGAACTGCGCAAGCAGAAGGAAGTGGAAGTCCGGCGGTCGGTCGAAGGACTCACTGTAGACGCGGTCGTGGGCGAGATTTCCAACCTGGGCCTCGAAGTGTCGAAATCGCTGGCCGCGCTTTCCGACCAACTCGCGCAGGAAGTTAACCGTCTGGCAACCGTCCGCGAAGCCGTCACCCTGGAACAAAAAGAGTTGGAGCGGCTGCATAAGATTGACGTCGCCGCGACCGCCATCGACCAACTTGTTCAAGACTACAGCCGCCAAAAGGAACAACTGGAGGCGGAAATTACGGCGCAACGGACCGCATGGGCGGAAGAGCAGAAGCAGTCGGAGCAGGAGCGCAAGGAGCAGGAGGAATCCCTCAAGAAACAGCGGCAGCGCGAGGGGGAGGAATACGAGTACCGCAAGGCGCTGGAGCGCAAGAAGGCGCAGGACAAATACGAGGAGGAAACCAAGCTCCTGGCGAGGGGCAATAAGGAGAAGCAGGAGGTGCTTGAAAAGAGTTGGCGCGACCGCGAAGCCGCATTTAAGGCCAACGAAGAAGAAGTCCAAAGTCTTCGCAAAGAAGCGGCCGAGTTTCCCTCCCGGCTCCGGCAGGAGTCCGAGCGTGCGGGGGCTGAGGCCGCCCGCGCCACTGCGCAGAAGTTCGAACAGCAAATATTGCTTCTTAGCAAGGATAGCGAAGGCGAGAAACGCCTGGCGGAACTCCGCATTAAAGCACTGGAAGAAAACCTGGTCCGGCAGGCGGCCCAGTTGACTGCCCTCGAAAAGCAACTGGAAGAGGCCAAGCGGCAGGTGCAGGAAATTGCCGTGAAAGCCATCGAGGGTGCCTCGGGAGCCCGGGCGCTCACCCATATCAATGAGATCGCCATGGAGCAGGCCAAGCACCGCACTCCCCAGGGATAAGATTCAGGTGCTGGGGGCTGGGTCCAGGGGCACGTGGTTTCGAAAGCTCGGTTCAAGGCGTTGGCGCCTTTGGACCGGCGTTGGTCCTTCCCCCGCGCCCCATCCCTGACCCCACCCAAGATCCCCGTTCTTGTGATACGCTTGAATGGATGCCCTCTTATCGCCAAGTCGCCTTCTCCTTCGGGCCGCCGCTCACCCCGATGGTCAAGAAGTTGATCATCATCACCAGCGCGGCTTTTGTTCTTACTTACATTCCCGCCCAGATTTTCCATTCGTCCGTGGTTGATTACGCCTATTATTGGTTTGCGCTTCAGCCGGACCTGGTGCTGCACAGGTTTTACCTTTGGCAATTGGTGACTTACCTGTTTCTTCACGGAGGATGGTTTCATATCATCTTCAACATGTTCGCGTTGTGGATGTTCGGGTGCGACCTCGAAAGCAAGTGGGGAAGCCGGAAATTTCTCGTCTATTATTTTCTTACTGGCGCCGGCGCGGGACTTTTGGATGTGGTTCTGAATAGCATATTCCGGCCGGGAATCCCCACGGCCACCATCGGGTGTTCTGGCGCCGTTTATGGATTGCTGCTGGCGTACGGAATGCTTTTTCCCGAGCGGATTATTTACCTGTACATGGTCATTCCCCTCAAGGCCAAGTGGTTTGTGGTGGGCATGGGCGCCATCGAATTCATAAGTTCCTTTGGCGACACCGGTTCCGGCGTCAGCCACTTTGCGCACCTGGGCGGAATGCTCTTCGGCTTCCTTTACCTGCGTGGTTGGTCCCTTCCTTATCGCTGGCAACATCAGTATCAGGAATGGCGCCGCGCCGAATTGCGCAAGAAATTCGAAGTCTACATGCGCGACCAGGAGAAGAAAGACAAACCCGGCCGCTGGGTGAACTGACGCGCCCCAAGCGGCGGCAGAAACTCCCCTCCAGATTCAGGAGGGGTGGTGCGCCGAGCGCCGGGGTGGTTACATGAGAGCCGCCCCTGCACCAAATCCCCCTCCCCGCGGATGTCCCCCCCATGCGCAACCCTAATCCGCCGATAACGAACGGGCGGTAGGGATTTTGGATAAAAGAATAGGGAATCGGCACTGTGGAGACATCCTTTCATGGTAGGCGCAGTGTCGTTACGGCCCGAAGAGAAGGCAGGAGGCCACAGCAGATTGTGCAGTGCGCGAGAGGAAGACACGCCGCATGAAGTTTCAGGAAGGGGGTTAGGATAATCCGCTGATAAGGACGACGTTTTGGTGCCGGTAGGTTCACGTGATCACCGGCAGCAACCGCAGGCCCTCCCCATAGGCGGCCGCCCACTTGCCCAGCGCGGCCACTCGCAGCATCAGTCTTCGGGCATGGTGCACCAGCCGCCCCGGCATGGTGAAGAGCAGGAAGCGCAAGCGCTTGGGTCGTGCGGTCAGTAGTTCGGCGGGCAAGGCCAGCCGCTTCAGCGCCTGGAGCACGTTGTGTGCGATCACCGCCAAACGCAGTCAAGCCGCGTTGGCGCCGAAATATTTCGAGGGCAGCACGCCGCCCCCCAGGTCGTTTTTGATCACGTCATGGACGAACTCAATGGTGCCGGCCTTTTCGCGGTGCCACTCGATCAAGCGCGCCGCCTTCAACTCCCAGCGGTTCGACAACAGCGCGAAGTGCCGCACCGTGCTCCCGTCCGCGAAGAGTTCTCCTTGCTTTTTGCGAATGCGGATGGCCACGTAGCGCAGCGGTTGCGCATCCTTCTTCTCCACTTTCTCGCCGGGCACGAAGGGGACCTCGGCGCACTCGCGGATTTCGGCCGGATGCCGCTCGCCGTAGGGTTCCCAGGCGGCTTCGGGAAGCGCCTGGATGGCCGCGTGCAAGGGCTCGCTCATCCGCGCGCTGATCGCAAACGCGATGCGCCCGCCCGGTCCTTCGGGCCGCTGTTCATCGCGCAACCAATTCACCAACCCGCTTTCATGACACGCCGAATCGCCCCGGTAATAATACTCCTGCACCGTGCTCGGCAGGGCGGCAAAGGCCCGTTGCGCCACTTCCACCGGCTCCATCTGCGCGGGCACGTTGCCATCGCGAAATTGATCGGCCAGCACCAGGCCGGCCTCCGCCCACGCCGCCAGCATCGGCTGATAGCCGCGCACCCCTTCATAAGTGGTTAAGGCTTGCTGCTTGTGGCTCTCAATGATCGTCGCGTCCTGATCCACCGTGGCGAGGCGCTGGTCGGGGGCGCGTTCCCCGAAGCGCTGCACCAGATCGCGGTTCACTCTGCCCAGCCCCTCCAGTGCGGCCGTCTCCTCGGGGATGTAGGCGATCTGCTCAGGTAAGCGTCGTTGCTGGGCTTCCGCGATCTTCTCCTCCTGATGAAAGGCCTGCAAGAATTCCAGCGCCGTGCGCGGTGAAGGCAGCGCGTGCCCGATCATCTCCGCCAGCCCGGGGTCTTGCCGCAGACGCTCAAAATCTTCCACACATTCGCCCCCTGCGGCATTGAGGATCACGAAGCTCTCCACAAACGTCGCGTCGTCGTAGCCGCGTTGCCGCTGTTTCACCCGCACGTGTTCCTGAACACTCCGCGGCAGCCCCAGCGAACGGAAGGCCTGTACCACCAGCGGGATTCCTCCCAGCGCCGTGAGGATTTCTTGCAGAGGCTCGGGATCAAGCTCGAACAGCAACGGCGAGGCCGTGGGTGAAGGATTGGGGAGTTTGCGCATAGGAGAAAACCCTCAGCAATTTTCACACCCTGGGGGTGAAAAATCTTACAACCTTTCGCTTCTTCCCCCCAAGCCCGTCGCCCATGTCTACAGGCGGCGCCATCACTGCACCCCGGCTCAGCCTGCCCAAGCCGCCCCTTATCGGCGGATCGGGGCGCAATAACCCCCATTGACAGCGCCGCCCTGCTGGTGTTAGTTTGCATGACGTTGTCGGTGTTTTGACAGCGTGTGTTCCTGTGGTGCCCCGTTTGTACAACGGGGTAAAAGGAAAGGCCGTCAAAATCGGCCGCGGTCCCGCCACTGTGATCGGCGAGCCGCACCCTCCCAGTCCGCCAGCCGGCGGACGGCCACTGTTCTGCCCAGCGCAGAATGGGAAGGCTGAGGATGCGGTGACGACCCGAGAGCCAGGAAACCTGCCCGGGAACCTGCATTCAACCTAACTCTTCGACGGAAAGAGTCCTGGGGAAGACTGCCAAGCCTTCCGATTCCGTGTTGAGGAATAGGGAGGCTTTTTTATTTTCGCCTCTCTTCGGGATTCCTTCCGCCTGCCCCGCCGTGAGATCGGGGAGAAGGAGTCTGCTTTGATGTCGCATGATGGCAAGAACCGGGACGCGCGCCTGCGGGCCCCGGCCATTTCTTCAAAAGGCAAAATCCACACCCGCCCGGCCGCCCTTCTGCTGGGCGCATTTTTCCTGCTCTTGTCAGCAGTTGTGGCGCAGGCCGGAACGCTGGCGGGAACCGTTCTCGACCCCAGCGGCATTCCAGTTCCACAAGCCCGCGTCACCCTGCTGCGATCCACGGTAGTCCTGGACCAGCGGCAGACCGATTCCCAGGGAGCCTACAGGTTTGCCGGCCTCGCCGATGGAACGTACCAACTGCTGGCGAGCGCTCCCGGACTTGCCTCACCGCAGGAGGATGTGGAAATTCGCGGCGCGGAAGTTCACTCGCTCGACCTGCACTTGAAGTTGAGCGCGATGCAGCAGCAGGTGGTGGTTTCAGACTCACTCGCAGACTCGCTCGCCTCTCAGGTCGGTTCCTCCGTTTCCGTGGTCAGCGGGCAGGAGATCGAAGATCGCGCGGCGCTCAACGTCCTGGATATCCTGAGCGGCATCCCCGGCGTCGAGGTCAGCCAGGCGGGCCGCTACGGAGGGGTGACCGGCGTCTACGTGCGCGGCGGCCAGTCCAACTACAATCTGGTGATGGTGGACGGCATGGAATTGAACGAATTTGGCGGCGCGTTTGATTTTGCTCCGCTCCCCGCCGATGGCGTGGAGCGCGTCGAGGTGACGCGCGGTCCGGAAAGCGCCCTCTACGGCCCCAACGCGGTCACCAGCGTGATCAATATCGTCACCACTCAGGGCGAGGGGACTCCGAATTTTACTTTCCAGGGCGAGGGCGGAAGCTTTACCACCCGCCGTTTTGTGGGCAGCGGAAGCGGCGAAACCCGCGGTCTGGATTGGGGATTCGATATCTCGCGGTTTGACTCCGGCGGCGTCGTGCAGAACGACAATTACCGCAACCAAACGGCATTTCTCAGTCTTGGCTATCACCGCAACCCGCGCCGCCGGTTGGATTTCCATTTCATCGGCAACGCCAATGACGCCGGAGCCCCCGGGCCTTTCGGTTCCGATCCCGACATGCTTTACAACGCGCCCATCTATCCCGGAGGCCCGACGGACTATCAATTGGGCCTCACGTCGCGCGATAAGCAGAACCTGTTCGGATGGGGCGGCGACTATTCCGAACAAATCACCCCGAGGTTCCAGCAAGTTACCTCGGTCAGCGTTTCCACCAACGATTATTTCTTCATCTCCCCCCTGGGAAATTCCTACTCGAACAATTTGCGCGGCGTTCTGAATACGCGCAGCGAAGTGGCGGTCTCGAGCAAGGATTTCTTTGTGGCGGGATTCGAGTACAACCGCGAACAGGTGGAAGATACTTACATTGCGGATAACAATGGTGTGCCCTTTATCCTTCCCCGCACCAGCCTGGCGTTCTTCGCGGAAAACCGCTCGGCCCCCACGCGGCGCCTCTACCTCACCACGGGGTTCCGCGTGGATGATTTGGATATCCAATCGCTGCCCGCCGGCGATTATGGCGAGCGCCCGCTGCTTCCTGCCAGCACGGTTGTTAAAGTGAACCCGCGCGTGGCGGCGGCGTATATGTTGCGAGACTCAAACGGCGGGTCCCTGGATGGAACCCGCCTGCACGCGAGCTTCGGCACCGGCATCCGCCCGCCGGATGGATTCGACCTGGCTTTTACCAACAACCCTCACCTGAAGCCGGAAACCAGCATCAGCTTCGATTCGGGGATTGAGCAGCGATTCTTCCAGAGCAAGGCGGTGCTGGATTTCACCTTCTTCGACAATCATTTCAAGGATCAGATCGTCACGCTGGGAGGGTCGCTCGCCAACCTGAGTTCGTTCACATCCGATAATCTCGGCAACTCGCGCGCACAGGGGGCGGAAATTTCATTCAAGGTCCATCCCCTCAGGTCGCTCGAGGTGTCGGCGGAGTATACCCTGGACGCGACGGCAGTGCTCTCCCTCACCGGATCATCGCTGGCGCTGGCGCCTTTGCAGGTGGGCCAGCAATTAATCAATGAGCCGCGCAGTGCCGGAGCGTACAATCTTACCTGGCGGCATAAGAACCTGATGCTGAATACCAATGCTTACATTCGCGGATCGGTTCTGGATGTGGAGCCCAACGACGGACTGGGCGCCTGCTCATACGACCTGCCTTGTTTGTTCACCGACAAGGGCTACGCCCGTCTTGACGGCGGATTCTCCTACCGCCTGCCGCACGGCACGGAAATATACGGCCGGCTCAGCAACCTTTTGGATCAGAAATACGAGGAAGTCCTGGGTTACCCCTCATTGCGGTTCAATTTCCTTGCCGGTTTCAGAATTAATATCCCGGGGCGGGGGAAGTAGGAATTAGAAGTTAGGAGCTAGAAGTTAGAATGGAGGATCGATAAGCTAGAAGTGAGAAATCAGTGAGGAGAATTTGAAAGTCTCGAGTTAGATGTTGGACCAGGGAATTCGATCCACCTAGCGTGGGGCGTGGATTCCAGCTTCTAACTTCTATCTCCTAACTTCTTCATTACCGACCATGACAAAAAACATTTTCCTTTCCTGGAGCGGTGGAAAAGACAGCTCCCTGGCGCTTTACGAAATTCAGAAAGCCAACCAGCACAGCGTGGCGGCCTTGCTGACCACCATCACCGAAGGCTATGACCGCATCAGCATGCACGGGGTGCGCCGGGCACTGCTCGAGCAGCAAGCCGAGGCTTTGGGATTGCCCCTGAAGAAGATTTTGATTCCCAAGGACTCCACCAACGCCATTTATGAAGCCCGCATGCGCGCACTGTTGGAACAGGGTCTGCGCGAGGGTATTGACACGGTCGCCTTCGGGGACATTTTTCTGGAAGACCTCAAGATCTATCGGGAAAAAAACCTGGCCCAACTCGGCATGAAGGGCCTCTTCCCCATCTGGAAGCGCAACTCGGCGGAACTGGCGCGCACCTTCATTGCCCTGGGATTCAAGGCGGTGCTGGTCTGCATCGACACCGCCATTCTCCACCCCTCTTTCGCCGGAAGGCCCTACGACCTGGATTTGCTGCGCGACCTTCCGCCCCACGTCGATCCCTGCGGAGAGAACGGTGAGTTCCATTCCTTCGCCTTCGACGGCCCCATCTTTAAACACCGGATTGAGCACACGGTGGGGGAGGCCGTGCAGCGCGACCACTACCGATTTTGCGATTTGGTGCCGGTTTGAGGTGTTGAGGGCGGGCCAGAACGTTGACTCCGCGGCACGAGCAGGATGCCCGTGCCGCGGTGCATAATCCCCGGACTTCAGTTCTGCAATTCCGGGAGGTCCAGCAGGATGACCTCGGAATCCTTTGTGGCCTTGATGCTTAACTCCGATTCATGAGCCATCCGCGCCTGATCGCCCGCCGCGAGTTTGACCCCGTTTACCGCAACTTCCCCTTCCATCGTGAACAGATACGTCTTGCGATTCAGTTGCGTCTGGTGCTTCACCTCGCTGCCGGGGGCGAGCGCGGAGACATAAATTTGTGCGTCCTGGTCGATCTTCAGCGTCCCCCCGAGGTTGCCGCTTGAGACGATAGGCAGCAGCTTGCCCTTGCGCTCCGCAGGCCCGAATTGATGTTGCTCCCAGCGCGGCTTGCTCCCTTCCGCGCGGGGGAAAATCCAGATTTGCATGAAATGCACCGGCGTCTTTTTCGAGTGGTTGTGCTCCGAGTGCATGATCCCCGAGCCCGCCGACATCACCTGCACCTCGCCGGGATGGATGACCCCCTTGTTTCCGGTGCTGTCCTGGTGCTCGAGTTCGCCCGACAAAACATAGGTGATGATCTCCATGTCCCGGTGGGGGTGCGTCCCGAAGCCCTGGCCGGGCTCGACAATGTCATCATTGAAAACGCGCAGTGCCCCCCAGTTCTCATTCGAGGGGTCGTAATACGCGCCAAACGAGAAATGCCAGTGCGTGTCAAGCCAACCGAAGTTGGCGTGGTGCCGTTCATCTGATTTGATGGTTTTGATCATGGTTCCTCCCTGGGTCAATAGGGACAGTTCTCCCCTCGACCCGTGCGCCACAGGCTCGCGGTGGCAGTTTGAGAATTTGCGAATTGCTTATTCGCCGCTGATGGCGCGGTCGATGGAAGAGCCCCCGGCGCCGCGGATCATCAGCGCCACGGTCATGGCCAGCACCAGCAGGTGATACTCAAAGCCTTCGCCCTTCTGCTGGCCGGTCCAATTCATGAAGAAGCCATTGGGCAGGTGCACCGTGAAAATCGCCACGAGCATGTTCACGGTAATCCCGAAGGCGGCGACGCGGGTCAGCAGACCGACGATCAGCCCCAGCCCGCCAAAGAATTCCGCTGCAATCGCCAGGAAGGCCAGGGGAGCGGGTATGTGCATCATTTGGGTGAAGAATCCCATCGTGCCCTTAAAGCCGTACCCGCCAAACCAGCCCAACATCTTTTGCGAGCCGTGTGCGAACATAATCACGCCCAGCACCAGCCGCACCAGGGTCATGACTTTATCGTCCGGAGTTTGGAGAATTTTTTTAAACATGTCGCCCTCCTTGGATTTTGGTAGTGTCCTAATTTCAGATGTAGCGCCGGCTTCCTGCCGGCACTGAACCGCCAAGATGGCGGCGCTACGTTCGAATTAGGGCACCACCTGAATTTGGATTACAAGCTCACCGAGGCCGGCCCCAGCTTCCGCTGAAAACAAAATCCGCGAGCGGCTTGCGCGTCCGTGCCGAGGGGTCCGCCGCCGGCCCTTCTTGGTAACCCAGCGCCAGCACCGCCACGGGGTCATATCCAGCAGGGATGGCGAAAAGCTCGCGCGCCGCTTTCGGGTCAAATCCGCCCATCTGGTGAATCCGCAAATCGAGCGCCGTCGCCTGAACGGTCAGGTTCGCCACCGCCTGGCCCAGGTCGTAAGGAGCGTGCCGATTGGGACGGCCATTGTGGGGAAAGTCGAGCTTGGCGACCGCGAGAATCAAAACCGGCGCCTGCACGGCCCACTGGCGATTGGCGTCCATTAAAGTGCTCAGGAGGCGGTTGTAGCCCTCCGCGTCTTCACGCGTCGCCACGATGAAGTTCCAGGGCTGGGCGTTATAGCACGACGGGGCCCAGCGGGCGGCTTCGAAAAGCTGTGTGAGCTTTTCCGGCTCGACCGGCCGTGCCGAGAAGGTGCGCGGGCTCCAGCGGCTCGCCAAAAGCTCGTGGATGCCGCCGTGTGTTTCCTGTCGATCCTGGATTGCTGAATTCGTCGTTTGCATGATCCCTCCTGTTTCTTTGGCCTCGGCCGGGACCCTGTGCCCCGGCTCTTTCAAGCTAATCTGTCAGACGATATTCGTTCAAACAACTATTTGATGCACAAAAACCGCTTAAGATTCACGGGCCGCCTCCAGAAGCTCCACCAGCTTGCGGAGGTCGCTCTTTTCCATATGGCTCAAGAGTTTGCGATTTTGCTCCCCCATGGGCCTGTCCAGGTCCTTCAGCAACTTCTGCCCCGCGGCGGTAATGCGCACGGTGATGATCCGGCGGTCGCGGCTATCGCGGCTGCGCGCCAGCAGGCTGCGGCGCTCCAGGCGGTCGAGAAGGCGCGTAATATCGGGGTCGCGCGTCACCATGCGCTGCGCCACCTCGCGGCAGCAGAGCCCCTGATCGCCGGCTCCACGCAAGATCCGCAGCACGTTGTACTGGGTGTGCGAAAGCCCCACCAGCTTCAGGATGTCCTCCGCCCTGCGGGCCAGCGCATCCGTGGTCCGCGCCAGGTTCAGGAACACCTCGGCTTCCAGGCTCTCAAAGGGCTTCCCCTGCTTGATTTCGTCCTTGAGCTTCGGTGACATGACCTCATGATAGACGTTATAACGACTATTGTCAAGCGGGAAATATTTGGCACAGATCAAGTTCGAACAGGCGAACGCGGCGAGGTTTAGAAAGCAGCTTTAATGTGAGACCCCTCAGGTGCATTTGCTTCGTCAATATTCCCTTCTGATTCTCGCGACGGTCGGGGCGAAATTTCTAATTTCATTGGATTCCTTCAACCTTCGAGGATCCTTTTCCACTCCGAATCCCCTCCAAATAGGCGCATACATAATTGAAAAACGCGTTGCTCTTAAGAAGAACAGGCCAGCTTTTGTCCGCTTTGCTTTTGTTGTTTTTGGCGTAATTCAAAATATTCAGGAGATGCTCTCGAATCAAATCATGCCCTGCAATCTTGAGCATCTTAGGAATGTCGGAGGGATCCTTCTTCTGGAAGTCCACCAAGTCTTTATAAATCGTCCCGCAAAGGAAGAGTGAGCACTGCGGCAGGACTTGGTGAATAACGTCCTTGAACCCAATAGCGATCTCTTGTCCAAGGATCGGCTCATACGCTGCGACAATATTGTCCGAAGCCTGAAGCTTTCGCCGAATCGACGAGAACTTCCGAACGAAATCATCAACAAACGCCTTAATTTCATAGGAGATGATCATCTTTTCCGCCGTCAAATCAGCAGAGAAGATTCTCTCGTAATTGCCCCCATCGCTGACTGAAAGGAATATCTTCGCGGGATTCTTCTTGGCGACTTCCGGCTGCCCATAAAACGTTGCGGTATATGCTTGAGCGCCCTCCTTCAGTCTAATGATTCTGCCATCCAGCTGATGCCCGATTCGTGTCTCGATCGCTGCCTTTTCCTCGGGAGTTGCGTTATTCAGCTCTCCATCCCTTCTTTCCAAATGCCAGCCAAGTGATGCAAGTGCAAAGTCTAACTGGACCACTCTCTGATCATTCGAGCGCAAAAACGATGCACCCATTGGGTTTTGGTTGTTTTGGTTCACGGCAACGTTATTTGCAAAATCCTTATCCCCACTGGACGTGATAACCCGCGCTGGAACCAGCACGTCAGCTTTTAGGGATCCTCGTTTCATTGCCCGGGACAATGCGCGGATCGTTTGACCACCATTCACTACCTGCGCCTTGTCGAGCGTTAGCATTTGCAGAAACTGGTCATATCCGGCACTTTCGCAGAGAAAAGTAACTCCGTTGTTGAAATGGAGAAAATTAGACGAGTCGTCGCCGACACAGGTTCCTTCAATCGCCTTATTTGTTGCCGTTTCACCTTGATCGACCCGGATATTTCTTTGAAGTAATCCTTCTCCGTGTTTGTCGTAAAGGTCTGCCAAGACCTGCCCGGTCACGTGAAAAAGATAGCAGTCCGCTTTGCCGGATCTCACGGTGTAAGGTTGACGCGGTGAGTTGAATTTCAGCGGTTCCTTTACTGCGGGAAGATTCTGTTGGTAAAACATCTCCTGAAGGCCGGCCAGTGGCTGCTCATCCCAGGAAATAATGCTGCTCGATGGGCCCTTCAGCTCAGCTATTAGGGCGTCAAGCTTCGTTTTGGATTCCTTTTCCAGCCCGCGTCCACTACTTATGAAGTGAATTCGATAACCTTTGGGGAGAATCTGATAGATTTCCTCCACACGTGCCTTCAGCTCTGGGTTCGCAATTTCATCGTGTTTCCTACTGAGAATCAATTTCAATCCAGATATTGTCTTGTCAACATCCCCAGCCGGAAAACCCTTTGCAGCATCTTCAGGATTCTTGAATTGGTGGAAATGAACCAGGTCCCCTTCGTCGATCCAGATGGAATCGATCCCCAAATCCCCACCGCCATCGCAGAATGTTTCTTCAACTTCCGTATCTGTAAATCCCTTTAAACGGATGAAGTACCAATAGATAAGGCTGTGGCCACGTTCTTTGAGCTGGTGCTTACTCGCGAGCGTCGCACACTCGGCTTCAAGCTGTTCTTTGAACAAAGCCAGCAAGGGATTTGTCACTGTCACGTTTGGGTTCCTTTCGATCAGATACTTCATCGGTGATTGTATTTCAGTCGACCCAAAACATCTACATTAGGATGGTAGTAGAATTCGGGGATTAGTTCAGGAAATAATTGCGATAAAGCGTATCGCGTTTGATGGGGCGGAAGCCGGCGTCCGCGATCATGCGGCGGAGTTGCTCTTCGTTGGAGGTGCGGGTGACGCCGGCGGCGCGCACCACGTTTTTACTGCTTCGCGGACTCGCGCCTCAGGGCCTCGTGCAAGAGCATTTTCACGTAAGTCTGGTATCCAATTCCCTTTTGGGCGGCTAAGGCGCGGGCGGCGTCGATGTCTGCGGCGGCCAACCGAAGAGTGACCGGCCGCGTCCTGGCGCGGGCCGCGGCTTGTTGCAGGGTGAGGGTGGAACCTTCCTGAATCCGGCGCTCCAAGGCGGACTCGATCGTCCGGCGATGGCGGTGATACCACTTGGCTTCCTCAGCTTCCGAGCCAAATTTGGGAATGATCTGTGTCCCTTTTTGCAGCTTCATTTCATTCACCCTTTTTTTGAAAGTATAATTTTCGCATTATTTACATTGTACATGCAATGTTGACACAGTTCAACGATTCGGAAGGTGCCGGCCTTGCCGCGGGGCAGCGGTCAGCCTCAGTTCAGGAAGTAATTCCGATAAAGTGTATCGCGTTTGATGGGGCGGAAGCCGGCGTCGGAGATCATGCGGCGGAGCTGTTCTTCGCTGGAGGTGCGGGTGACGCCCGCGGCGCGCACCACGTTTTCCTCGATCAGGATGGAGCCCACGTCGTTGCCGCCGAAGCGTAGGGCGATCTGGCAGATTTTGTGGCCGGGGGTCAGCCACGAGGCTTGCACGTTTTCGAAGTTATCGAGGTAGAGGCGCGCCACGGCGAGGGTCTTGAGGTAATCCACCGCCGTTACCTCTTCCTTGATGAAATTGCCAAGCGAGGTGTGGGCGCGCTGGAAGAACCAGGGAATGAAGGCGGTGAAGCCCCCCGTCTCCTCCTGCAACTGGCGGACGCGCTCGAAGTGGTTCACCCGGTGCTCCAGCGTTTCGCCGCAGCCAAACATCATGGTGGCGGTGGTGCGCATGCCCAGCTCATGCGCGGTGCGGTGCATCAGCAGCCACTCGTCGGTGGTGCACTTCAGGCGCGCAATGCGGCGGCGCACCTCGTCGTCCAAAACTTCCGCGCCGCCCCCGGGAATGGAATCGAGACCCGCATCCATCAGTCGCACGATGGTGTCGCGCAGGGTGAGGCCGGAGACTTCCGCAATGTTCAGGACTTCCGGCGCGGAAAAACAGTGCAGGTGAATCTGCGGAAAGCGCCGCTTGATGTTGCGGAGGAGGTCTTCGTAATAATCGATTTTGAGGTCGGGGTGCAGGCCGCCCTGCATCAGCACGCCTGTGCCGCCCAGCGCGATAGTCTCCTCGATTTTCTGATACATCGAGTCGAGCGGCTGAATGTAACCCTCCGGCGAGCCCACCGGGCGGTAGAAGGCGCAAAACGAGCAGTACTCGGTGCAGATGTTGGTGTAGTTGACGTTACGGTCCACCTGGTAAGTGACTACGTTGCCGGGATGCAGGCGCTTGCGCAGGGCATCCGCCTCCATACCGATGCCGAGCAGGTCATCGGAGCGCAACATGTCGAGAGCTTGTTCTTTGGTCATACCCATGACGATTCACGTCCGGAGTCCGAAGTCCGGAGTTCTTGAACAACGTTTGGCGGCAGTTGATGGCCTCTATCCGGCTCATGCAAACCGCAGCGGCTTCTCCGCGGGAGTCAAGCCCACCTCGTGCGCGAGCTTGTAAAATAGCTTCAGCCCCTGCACATTCTCTTCATCCAAAGAGTAATCGATATTCCGGCTCAAGTAAACCTTCACGGCGGAGGGCGTCATGCCTAGTTTGGGAGCATATTCAGCGGCGATGTCGTCAAGATGGGCGAGCCCGAAATCGAGCGACGCGCGGAACTCGGTGAGGTGGTGGGAAAGAGGAGCGTTCGAGCGGCCCATCCACACGGCGAAAACAAAAGGCAGGCCGGTAAAATTTCGCCATTCGCGGGCAAGGTCGTAGACTTGCGCCGGACCGTGGTAAGCGAGCGCCGGATCGCCAATCAGCAGGGCGGCGTCCGCCCGCTCGAGCATGGCGCCGGGATCAGGCGCGGCAGGGAGGCAATTGACCTCGAGCGAATAGAACTCTTGCAAGAGAATGCGCACCAGCGCCGCCGAGGTGCGCGAGGATTCATCCAGCGCCACGGTTTGCACCTGCTCGAGCGGCATTTTGCTGAGCAGCAGCACGCTCTTCACCTCGCGCTTGGAGGCGATGGACATCCCGGGGAGAATCACCGCGTCGGCAAGCCGCTGGTATTCGATGGAAGGGACAATGCCCACGTCCGCCTGGCCCCCGGCGACGGCGTCCGCGCAGCCGCTGGGGACGGTCAACTGCAAATCAAATTTACCGCGTTGCTCGCCGTGCAGCATGCCCCAAATCAGGGGAACCGTGTTGAGGTACTGAACGACCGAGAGGCGCAAGGCTGGCATGATGGTCAGGAACTTTGAACGGTTATTGTATCCCACCCGCGCCGGCTGTCAAATGATGATCTACCCCCCTAATCCGCCGATAACGAACGGGCGGTAGGGATTTTGGATAAAAGAATAGGGAATCGGCACTGTGGAGACATCCTTTCATGGTAGGCGCAGTGTCGTTACGGCCCGAAGAGAAGGCAGGAGGCCACAGCAGATTGTGCAGTGCGCGAGAGGAAGACACGCCGCATGAAGTTTCAGGAAGGGGGTTAGGATAATCCGCTGATAAGGACGACGTTTTGGTGCCGGTAGGTTCACGTGATCACCGGCAGCAACCGCAGGCCCTCCCCATAGGCGGCCGCCCACTTGCCCAGCGCGGCCACTCGCAGCATCAGTCTTCGGGCATGGTGCACCAGCCGCCCCGGCATGGTGAAGAGCAGGAAGCGCAAGCGCTTGGGTCGTGCGGTCAGTAGTTCGGCGGGCAAGGCCAGCCGCTTCAGCGCCTGGAGCACGTTGTGTGCGATCACCGCCAAACGCAGCCAAGCCGCGTTGGCGCCGAAATATTTCGAGGGCAGCACGCCGCCCCCCAGGTCGTTTTTGATCACGTCATGGACGAACTCAATGGTGCCGGCCTTTTCGCGGTGCCACTCGATCAAGCGCGCCGCCTTCAACTCCCAGCGGTTCGACAACAGCGCGAAGTGCCGCACCGTGCTCCCGTCCGCGAAGAGTTCTCCTTGCTTTTTGCGAATGCGGATGGCCACGTAGCGCAGCGGTTGCGCATCCTTCTTCTCCACTTTCTCGCCGGGCACGAAGGGGACCTCGGCGCACTCGCGGATTTCGGCCGGATGCCGCTCGCCGTAGGGTTCCCAGGCGGCTTCGGGAAGCGCCTGGATGGCCGCGTGCAAGGGCTCGCTCATCCGCGCGCTGATCGCAAACGCGATGCGCCCGCCCGGTCCTTCGGGCCGCTGTTCATCGCGCAACCAATTCACCAACCCGCTTTCATGACACGCCGAATCGCCCCGGTAATAATACTCCTGCACCGTGCTCGGCAGGGCGGCAAAGGCCCGTTGCGCCACTTCCACCGGCTCCATCTGCGCGGGCACGTTGCCATCGCGAAATTGATCGGCCAGCACCAGGCCGGTCTCCGCCCACGCCGCCAGCATCGGCTGATAGCCGCGCACCCCTTCATAAGTGGTTAAGGCTTGCTGCTTGTGGCTCTCAATGATCGTCGCGTCCTGATCCACCGTGGCGAGGCGCTGGTCGGGGGCGCGTTCCCCGAAGCGCTGCACCAGATCGCGGTTCACTCTGCCCAGCCCCTCCAGTGCGGCCGTCTCCTCGGGGATGTAGGCGATCTGCTCAGGTAAGCGTCGTTGCTGGGCTTCCGCGATCTTCTCCTCCTGATGAAAGGCCTGCAAGAATTCCAGCGCCGTGCGCGGTGAAGGCAGCGCGTGCCCGATCATCTCCGCCAGCCCGGGGTCTTGCCGCAGACGCTCAAAATCTTCCACACATTCGCCCCCTGCGGCATTGAGGATCACGAAGCTCTCCACAAACGTCGCGTCGTCGTAGCCGCGTTGCCGCTGTTTCACCCGCACGTGTTCCTGAACACTCCGCGGCAGCCCCAGCGAACGGAAGGCCTGTACCACCAGCGGGATTCCTCCCAGCGCCGTGAGGATTTCTTGCAGAGGCTCGGGATCAAGCTCGAACAGCAACGGCGAGGCCGTGGGTGAAGGATTGGGGAGTTTGCGCATAGGAGAAAACCCTCAGCAATTTTCACACCCTGGGGGTGAAAAATCTTACAACCTTTCGCTTCTTCCCCCCAAGCCCGTCGCCCATGTCTACAGGCGGCGCCATCACTGCACCCCGGCTCAGCCTGCCCAAGCCGCCCCTTATCGGCGGATCGGGGTACCCGGGCTAGGGATGCGGAGCGGAGTGCTGAAGGACTTGGATCAGGTCATCGGTTCCACCGGCGGCGCGAAATGCCCTCACATCGTCCTCGGTGGGGGTGAATCTGATGCCGCGTTCTTTGATGAGGTCGATGATGCGCGTCACCGGGACTCCACCCTCGAGCAGGCTGATGATCTCCGCGCGGTCCAGCGCGCGGCTATTTTCGGCGGCCGGTTTGGGTTTTTCCGGGGCAGGCTGGGGCATGTAATCAATGGTCAGGGCAAGGTTGGTCTGCACGTGGGCGGAGTTGGAGGCGACAATCTGGACGGCATTATTTCCTTCCTGCAGCGTTATGGGGTCTGACCAGAATTCCGCCGCTTGCGTTGTTTGCGGGCGCATGTTAGCGGGCAAGCCATTGATCATCACCTCCGGGATGCCCGTGCTATCCATGACCGCCCCACGAATCACCACGGTGGCTTCCGTCCATTTGACGGTCTGATTCCCCTCCGCGCCTGGGGGCGAGGAGAGCACAATTGCGGGCGGAACGGGGGGCGCCGCAGGCTTGGGCGGCGGCGTGGGCGTCACGGGTTGAACAACAAGGGGCGGGGGCGGAGGGAGAGGAGGATTCACCATGGCCATCACCCGATCGAAATTGAGCAGCGTCTTGTAAATGGATGACGTCCCCAAAGTTTCGCGATTGGCCGCCGCACCCATGCCGGGAGCCGTGTGCACGCTTCCCCATCGGTCCGGAGAGAGGTAGGTGAGCGTGTGAGGTCTTCCGTCACTCCGGAAGATAAGCCACGGGTTGGCCAGACGGAGGTCGGTGATGCCAAATCGGGAAACTTCAAAAGAGTGGGAGGACTTCCCCGTGGGTTGCACTACGGTGTAGCGAATGGTGTTGTTGCTGATGTCCAGCCACCCGTAGGTGACGCCGAAAATCCCTCCCCCGCCCGTCATGACGGGGAAGCGCAGCGCGGGGTCGCTCGGGGCATTCACAAGATCAGGGCGGAGGATGCCGGTGAGGTCGAAGTCTCCACCCTTCACGGCATTCTTGGTTTTCGCCATCGCCATGCCGGGAACGCTGAGGAAGAGGAGCAGGAGAAATCCCACGCGCCGCCCGCGCCTGGCTTTAGGATTGGGATTCATCAGCAACTACCCTCCAAACGCGCCTTACTGGGAATATAAATAGTGAAGCTTCCCAAAGAACTCTGGTTGCCCATAAGTTAGATTCTATTCTGCTTGCCAACGCAATGCCAGTGTTACTCGCGGCCTGGACCCTGTTCGACCTTTGAGGTTAATTGTTTTACTTTTGGAACGGGAAGGGCAATTGACCAAAGGTGTCGCCTTTGAATGGCTCACGCCGCGGACAGGGACTTCACCCGGCCGTATCGGCATGTCGCAAAAGAATGTTGACTTGCAATAGACGTGCCGCTGCCCGGCAACAATGGATCTGTCGCGCTTGTTATTGTCTCAAAAGCACAGGTCCGGCTGGGAAGAAACACAAGCCTTCCCGCCGCAACCCTGTCCAGTCCCCACTTTGACCCCATCCTGCTTATTGGCCAGGGGGGCGATTTTTCGGCGCCTCGGGCGCTGTTGGACCTGCTGCCGAATTATCGGTCGGCGACGCTAACTCTGGGGTCGAATGATGCGCGTCCCTGTAAGGCGCGAAGTCCTCCCAAACGCGTTCTACTGTCTTTTGGCCCAGATCCTTGACGGTCGGTTTCTCATTCGGGTTTTTCTCGGAGTACAGTTCCAAGATGACTTTGCCGCAGGCCGGAGAGATCGCCCCAGGAGGGTAGGTGTAAAGACCCTGGTAAGTGGCATCGGTCAACTGAACAAACCCCGTCCGCAAATCGGATACTTCGGCCACCTTGCCCGGGAGAATCGGCTGAATCTCCCTATCACCGCACATGAGGCGCATTTTGTAGAAATCTGTTTTGAATTTCAATCGTAACGGCATGCCTGGCGCGAGGCTTCGGGCCCATAGCGACTTTTGCGTCACACGGATCTTGGGGGTGGCTTGTATCTGGAGGACCGGCTTATACTCCCCCGCGTACTCAGCCCAATTTTTCATATCTTCCAAAGGCCGAAACGTGTCCTGTGCAGCTCCCTTGCTTGCCTTGTTGCGTTTTTCCTTCTCTTTCTCAGCCCGCACCTCGCTTCCTTCCTGGATGTAATATTTGAAGATCGGGGTTATGATCGCGACACTGTAGTCGCCGTCCAGGAAGAGGTAGGGGCGCTGGTCCAATTTGCCTGTGGACAAGGCTGCCTTGATGGCGTCCAGGGGGAAAGTGTCTGTGGGCTCAACGGGCAATAATGTCGCTGGCGGGGGAGCGATGGTCGCCATTTTGTTCCTTGCCTCCGTCAAAAGCGGCGCCACCTCCTCGATTCGTATGATTCCAGACAGCCCCGCTCCAACTTTGCCGCCCGTGTGAAAAGTGGTCATGCCAGCGACAAAGCCCTGGGAACTAAAGAGAGGGCCCCCGGAATTCCCCGGATTAATGTTGATGTCGGAAATGATTGCTCTTGCCTCGACCTTGCTCACGACACCCGTTGTCAGGATTTTCTGTTGAGTCAGGGGGCTGCCAATGGTGAAGACTCTTTCGCCCTCGACTACCAGCGGCTCACCGTTCTGGGGCTGGGCAATGGGAGCGATAACCGCTTCGGGCAAGGGTGACAATTGGATCCAGAGCACGGCGATGTCCTTTTCCGGATCCTGCGCCAACAACGTGGCCGGGAGCCTCCGTTTTTCGTCAAATTGAACGGTGATGTATTCCGACGGCCCAATGACGTGCTGGTTCGTCAGCACCAGCCCCGCCGGGTCCACAATGAAGCCGGTCCCGTGGCCGAACTCGCTCCAGACCGTGACGACGCTATTCTGAAAGCGCTTGAACTGTACGGTCAGTTCGTCGGTCACGCGGGAGGTGGATGCCTTGACGGGCGCAGTCTCCCCTCCAGGCGCCGGGGCACGGAGCATTTCCAGAATGACGCTATCGGGCACGCTCGCCCCCTTCAATGCCTGCAACGCTGCGGGCGATGTGTCGAAGTTGCATTTGGAGGATTTGATCTTGGCAACGACGATGTCGGCTGACAGCCCTCCTTTAAGCATGTCCACCACATCCTTGTTCGTGAGAACAGCAGAGGAATCCTGGCCGGCGCGCGCACCACCGGGTGTCCCAGCGGGGTGACCACTTCCCAGCAGCATGGGCGCGGGGCCTAACAAAAATATGACGAGGAGTAGCAGCGCGAGTGGGTTTTTCATGGCCTCCTACCTCCTGCAACATGTAGGCCGAAGTCAGTGCGGGGCTGATCCGCTTTGCCCTTGAAAGAGTGGGCAAGGTATCCCTGCCGCCCGACCCGAATTGGTTGCACCTGCGGAAGAAGAACGGTACATGGCGGCCATTTAACTCGCACTACGTGTACCTGTCAATCTCTAATGTGGCAATAGGTTATTTATCGATGCTATTGCTACCCTTATAACTATCTTTTCTGACGGAAGGCGCGACAAATTATGCTTTAGGTCAGGAAAGCGCTCCGGTTGGTTGGAGAAAATCGCCGCCCAGGGTTTCACCCAGGCCGGCAGGGCGGCAAACGTTCGGCCCAAGGTGGGCGTTGTAACTCGTCTTACGGCAGGCGGAACACAGACCTTCACGGTTGAGGCGCTGAACTTCTTGTCATCAAGAGCCCTCAATCCCGGTCGCGGGGATTGCCCCCGGATTCGGCTGCAGTTCAGATTGGGCAAGCCCATGCTGGCACTGCCCGCACCCGGAAAAACTCCGGCCCGGCGGAATTACTGGCTGGGCCGGCGCGAGTCACTTGGCGCCGTTCGCGCCTTCATTGGGCACGGCAGGTTTCGCTTCTTCCTTGTCGTCAACGGGCTTGGAGAGATGGAGTTTGCTGATCTCTTTGGCTCCCTTCTCGGGATCCACAGGCGTGACCTTGATCCCAGTTGCAGCGGCTCCGGCGGTCCATTTGTAGTAATAGGTTTTGCCCGCCTCTGCCTCAAACCGGGCGCGCTCGTGTTCTTTCTGCCTGGCTTGATTGGCGGCCGCCATGGCGGACATGATGGCGCTTCCGTAGTACTCTTTTGGCAATCCGGAAATCACAACCGTACCCGGCGGCACTTCCATGAAGGCGTATTCGCTGCTGAGGAGTTTAGCAAGGTGAGTGCCGTTGATATAAAGCTCGTCGTGCGAGGACGAGCCGGTAAATCTGTACGTGCGGTAGATACAGACCATGGCTTTGCCGCTGGATGGCGCGGGCAGTACGCCGGGAGTGTTGGAATCCTGTGCAAGCGAGATGGGCCCGGTGAAGAGAAACGCCATCGGAATGAATGCAAGCACAAGGATTGCGAGTGACCTGCAAGCCCCCCTGAGGCAAAACGCTGTGACGCCACTGAAAACATTGTTACGCATGGGAGCGCTCCTTTCCCTAGGTTCGGAATTTGGTGAGCAGTAGGATTTCATCATGATTATTTCCCTCCTGATCAGGCTGCGTAAATGAACGGCAAAATGAATCATCTTTTTCGCTTGCGCCTGGACGCGCTGACCTTGAGGCCAGCCCCTGCGGCCTCAGTTGGCCGTACATCGGCGTGCATTGGCCGATGTGCTATGGCCGTCACGGCCATGCCCGATCACAGGCGGGACGCCCGTGCCACGTTTCTGCGCCCATCGCAGGGCCGGCGTTACAATTCCCTCGCGGCCCCTCCGCCCTGAGCTGCGGTAAGTTGCCCCGTCTATTCGCTTTATAGCAATATTTTTGCTAGAATCCGCGCCGCAGGAGAGTTGCCCTGGCGCCCATGAAAATCTGCCACACTTGCCAGCAAACTTACTCGGATGAGATGGAGTTTTGTCCGCGCGACGGGGCTCGTCTGGTCGCTCAAGCCACGGAGACCGAGGTGCAGCTTGCCGCGGGGCTCGCCCGCCGATTCCGCCTGGTCCGCCGTCTGGGTCAAGGCGGCATGGGCACGGTTTTCCTCGCCGAGCAGATTGGGGTGGGCAATCGCCGGGTGGCGCTCAAGGTTCTGAACCGCAAGCTTCTCGACGAGCCCGATTTCCTACTGCGCTTTCAGAACGAGGCGGGTTCCACGGGACTCATCCGCCATGAGAACGTGGTCACCATTTACGACTCTGGGCAGGCGGATGATGGAACGCCTTACATCGCCATGGAGTTTCTGGAAGGCGAAACGCTTCGCGACGTGCTCAAGCGGCGCGGGGCGCTCCCTGTCGCCGAAGTGGCGGAAATTCTGGAGCAGGCGGCGCAGGGGTTGAACGCTGCGCACGAGTTGGGCATCATCCATCGTGACCTCAAGCCCGATAACATTTTCCTGACTCGGGGCCGCGATGGGAAGCTCAAGGTCAAGGTCGTCGATTTCGGCATTGCCAAGCTGCGCGAGTCCAGCGTGCACACGCAGACCGGCATGGTGCTCGGCACGCCCGCTTACATGTCCTATGAGCAGGCATCCGGCATGACCAGCGATGAACTGGATGCGCGTTCCGATAATTACTCGCTCGGCGTGGTGGTTTATGAAATGCTCATCGGGCGGGCGCCCTTCCATTCCGTTACACCGGCCGGATACCTGCGCAAGCACCTGCTGGAGGAGCCGCCACCCTTGCGAGCTTCCGCCCCCGGCTTGGATGTGCCCGGCGAGGTCGAGGCGGTGGTGATGAAGGCGCTCGTCAAAAACCGGGACGAGCGCTACCCGACCATGCTCGAGTTTTCTGCGGATTTTACGCGCGCCGCTTCCGCCCCCAACCCAAAAGAAGCGTCTGAGCTTCCCCCCACCGCCAAGGTCGGGACGCTGGATCACGAACTCGCCGAGCAGGAGCGGTTGGCGCGGGAGAGGCTGGCACGCGAGATAGAGGAGGCGAAGCGCCGCGAATTGGCGCAGGCTGCGGCGGAGCTAGCGGCGCGCGAAAGGGCCAGGCAGGAGAAGTTGGCACGCGAACAGCGGGGAGCGGAGCGTCGCGAACCGGCGAAGGTTGCGGATGCGCTGGCGGCGCGTGACAAGGCCAGGTCAGAGCCTCGAGACGTTTCCCCACTCGTGCCGGGAGCGGTGAGGTTGAATCCCAAGGACGGGCTAAAGTACGTGTGGATTCCACCGGGCAGCTTTGAAATGGGCAGCTCGCCAGGAGACAACGAATGTGCCAGTGACGAGAAACCGCCCCATAGGGTGGCTATCGCGAAAGGTTTCTGGCTGGGGCAGACGGAAGTGACGGTGGGGGCGTACAAACGCTTCGCAAGGGCGACAGGAAAGGCCATGCCCGCGGCAGTGGACTTCAACCCAGGATGGAGCAACGAGCAGATGCCGATTGTGTATGTTAGTTGGAAGGACGCGCAGGAGTACTGCACCTGGGCAGGAGGGCGACTGCCCACGGAAGCGGAATGGGAGTGTGCAGCGCGCGCCGGGGACACCGCATCCCGATATGGCGACCTGGGTGAAATTGCCTGGTACGCGGACAACAGCGGCCAAAAGACGCACGAAGTCGGCCAGAAGCGTGCCAACAGTTTCGGGTTGTTCGACATGCTGGGGAACGTTTCTGAGTGGGTGAACGACTGGTACGACGAGAACTACTATCAGAACAGCCCCTCTCAAGACCCCAAAGGGCCGGCGAGCGGGGGGCTGTGCGTTCTGCGTGGCGGGTCCTGGTACGGCAATCCCAGGAACGTCCGCGTATCGTACCGCGACTGGCACATTCCCGCCAGCAGGAACAACTACCTCGGGTTCCGTTGTGGCGGGGAAGTGTTCGCTCCTTGACCCTTTTTCCTCTTGCCTTGACGCCTTGTTCGGGGGCGCGCTCCGTTCGCCGCTTACAAGCAGGTCACTCCGACCGCCCGGGCAGCGTCGCGCTGATTCTTATCCAGCGTGGCCGGGGGACTCCCCGACCGTATGGCAATCTCCACGAACAGCGCATCGTAAGAGGCCAGTCAACACGCGCCGACCTCAAGGCTGGCGCTACAATTTCCCTGCGGCTCTGCCGCGCCACGCTGCCTTCCCTCCGCCCCGCGGGCTAGCAGGCTTTTTTTGTAGCCTCGAATGATTCTTGACATTGGTTGCATGATGCGTTATTATCAGGGTGAGACCGGGGGGTCCTGCCGGCCACCCGCGCCTCTCGACGACCCCTGCGAGAGGGCAGAAAGTCGCGAGTCGTCAGCATTCAGTTATCAGAAACGGCTCCTTTCAACGCGGATGGGGAGAAGATGACCACCAGAAAACCAAAGCATCGAGTCAGGGCTTCGCGCTGGCGGATACTTAGCATTCTAAATTGGTGTCTTGTTGGTTGGGCCCTGTTGGGCTTGCGACAGGGCAGGCAGGGAATATTCCCCGCGAAGCGAGAATGTTCATGAAAACAAAGCAGGTTAGCGGCGAATTGGAGGAGTGGTTTTGGCTGGGACGATGGGCCAAGTGCTTGAAAATAATATGGTTTTCAATTCAGCGAATAGGCTATCTAAGGGAAGGAATAGAGCATGGCAAAATGAAGGGATTACCGGGAATGTTTATGAAAAGAAAGGGGCGAATAATCTGATAAGAGCCAGATTCACCCGGAAGCGAGAATGTTTATGAAAAATCAACCACTTATTCGTCAGAAGCCGGAATGTTATTGAAAATAGGGGAGAAAGAGCTTGGTCGAGCAACTGATGAGTTCTGAGTTATGGATTCTAAAATCGGCTCACCTGGCGCTTGAGTTTTGAGATGTTCCAAATTAAAAGACCCGGAAAGGTTATAAGGCCATATAATGCCTCCCCCGGAAAGCAGCCCATCCGGAATGGGTCGAAACGCGGCCCCATGCTTATTCGGCCGGCAAGATGCCAGCGCTACGGGGTGGCGAGTCGAAGCACAGCACGCTGGGGAACCAGCAGCACCCGGTTGCGTCCATAAAAAGGCAAGAGCGATGAGTGAAACCCTGCCATTCTGGCTGGCATTGACGCGGATTGAAGGACTGGGAATTCGCGGCTGCCACAAGCTCATCGAGCATTTCGGGTCGCCGCAGGCGGCCTACATGGCGTCGCTGACCGAACTGGAGAGCAGTGGGGTTCCGGCGCGGGTGGCGCAGGCAATTTTTGCGCAAGCTGCCCTCAAAGAAGCCGAAAAGGAGGTGCAGGAAATATCCAAGGCCGACTGTGAGCTGATGGCCTTTGACAGCGAGGCCTATCCTCCCCTGCTCAAGCAGATTCCCGACGCGCCCCTGCTGCTCTATGTGCGGGGTGACGCGAAGGTCCTCGCGCAGTATGCGGTGGCCATCGTGGGGTCGCGGCGGCCCAGCGCCTACGGCAGTTCCGTGGCGCACCGGTTGGCGCACGATTTGGCGATGCGCCAACTAGTGGTGGCGAGCGGCCTCGCGCGCGGCGTGGATTCTTGCGCGCACCGGGGAGCGCTCGAAGCCCGGGGCAAAACCGTTGCCGTGCTCGGGTCCGGGATTGATGTTATCTATCCTCGCGAAAACAAGAAGCTGGCGGATGAGATTGCCAAATCGGGCGCGGTGATTTCCGAATTTCCCATGGGTACGGGGCCGACTCCGGAAAACTTTCCCATCCGCAATCGTATCATCAGCGGACTGTCCCTCGGGGTGGTCGTGGTGGAGGCGGCGGAGTATAGCGGCTCGCTCATCACGGCGCGCCTGGCGCTGGAGCAGAATCGCGAAGTCTTTGCCGTGCCCGGAAATATAACTTCCGCCCAAAGCTTTGGTCCCAATCATCTAATTAAGCAAGGTGCGAAGCTGGTGGACCAGTGGATGGACGTGGTCGAAGAATTTCCGCCCGAGGTCCGCATGCAGCTTTTGCCGCCCGTGGAGGAATCGGAAGCAGGCCCAATGGGAGCGCGGGGCGCCACGCTTTTTGAGGCATCGCTTGGGCCCGACCAGAAAGCCGTGTTCGAAGTTTTGCGGGCTGACCAGACGTCCTTTGTGGATGATATCGCGGGCGCCGCCAAGCTTCCCCACCCGCGCGTTCTGGCGGCGCTGCTCGAGTTGGAGATGAACGGATTGATCCGGCAGTTGCCGGGAAAGAATTTTATCCGTAAACTGTAGGGCAGGGAATCCTCGAAACAAGTTGAGGAATCAAATGCAGCGCACGAGGTAGTGTCCAAGGGTAAGGAGGGCAGTGATCAGTTATCAGTTCTCAGTCGTCAGTTGAAGGCACAGCCTCAAAAATTGAAAAGGAAAAGCCTTCGACCTTCAACTTTCGACTGTTATCTTACTGACAACTGACCACTGACGACTGACAACTTTTTATGAGTAAATCGCTGGTGATCGTGGAATCGCCTGCCAAGGCGAAAACCATTAATAAATATCTCGGATCGGACTTCCTGGTGAAGGCTTCCATGGGACACATCATGGACCTTCCCAAGAAGGAGCTGGGGGTGGACGTCGAGGACGGCTTCCGGCCCACCTACATCTCCATACCCTCGCGCAAGGAAATCATTGCCGACCTCAAGTCGGCGGCAAAGAAGGCCGATGCGGTGTACCTGGCTGCCGACCCGGACCGCGAGGGCGAGGCCATCTGCCAGCACCTTCACGAACTGCTGAATTCGAGCAAGACGAAATTCTACCGCGTCCTCTTTAACGAAATTACCCGCGACGCGGTGCGGGAGGCGTTCGAGCACCCGAAGGAAATCGATACGCGCCTGGTGGACGCGCAACAGGCGCGGCGCATCCTGGACCGCCTGGTGGGTTACCAGGTCAGCCCGCTGCTTTGGGACAAGGTGCGGCGCGGCATTTCCGCCGGGCGCGTGCAGACGGTGGCGTTGCGTCTGATTGTGGAACGCGAGCGGGAAATCCAGGCCTTCCAGAAGAAGGAGTATTGGACCATCACCGCGCACGTGGAGGGTCAACATCCCCCGGTGTTTGACGCGCGCCTGGTGAAATACCAGGGAAAGGACCTGGAGATTCCCGATCAGGCGGCGGCTGACCGGATTACCGCCGAGATCAAGGCCGCCCGCCTGGTGGTGCAGTCGGTGGCCACCAAGGAGAAGCGGAAATTCCCCGTGCCGCCGTTTATCACCAGCAAGCTTCAACAGGAAGCTGTGCGCAAGCTGCGCTTCTACGCCAAGAAAACCATGATGGTGGCGCAGCACCTCTATGAGGGCATAGAGCTGAAAGATGAGGGCGCCGTGGGCCTCATCACCTACATGCGTACCGATTCCACCCGCGTGTCGGAAGGCGCGCTCACCGCCGTGCGCGGTTACATCCAGCATACTTTCGGGAACGATTATCTGCCTGCCGAAGCCATACATTACCGCAGCAAAAAAGGCGCCCAGGACGCGCACGAGGCCATCCGCCCCACCGACGTCCTGCGCACGCCCGACTCTTTGCGCAAGGTTCTGGGCCCCGACGAGTTCAAACTTTACAAGCTGATCTGGCAACGCTTCGTGGCCTCGCAGATGACCCCCGCGGTTTTCGACCAGACCACCATTGACATCGCGGCGGGCGATTACACCCTGCGCGCCACCGGGTCGGTGGAGAAGTTCAGCGGTTTCCGCAAGGTCTATGAAGAGGGCAAAGACGAAAAGGCGGAAATGGAAGAGGACGAGGAATTGAAGCTTCGCCTGCCGCAAGTGGCCGAGGGCGAGCCCCTGAAGCTGCACAAACTGCTGCCCGAGCAGCACTTCACCGAGCCGCCGCCGCGCTTTAACGAGGCGACGCTGGTGAAAACCCTGGAGGAAAAGGGCATCGGGCGGCCCTCCACATACGCCAGCATTCTTTCCGTCATTCAGAATCGCGAATACGTGGAAAAGCACCAGGGCCGCTTCTATCCCACCGAACTGGGCATGCTGGTGAGCGACATGCTGGTGAAAAATTTCAACGATATTTTCGATGTTGCGTACACGGCGCGCATGGAAGAGGAATTGGACGAGGTCGAGGACGGGAAGCTTTCCTGGACCGATGCGCTGGGTGAATTTTACACGAAGTTCAAGAAGGACCTGCGCCTGGCCGAGCGCGACATGGTGGACATCAAGGGCGAAGGCATTCCCACTGACGTCAAGTGCGAGAAGTGCGGTAAGTCCATGGTGATCCGCCTGGGCCGCAACGGGCAGTTCATGGCCTGCACGGGATATCCGGAGTGCGACGGCACCAGCGACCTGCCGCCGGATCTCGCCGCCAAGTATTCCAGCGCCGGGCCGCCCGCGCCGGAGGTGGCAGCGGAGAACTGCGAGAAGTGCGGCAAGCCCATGCTGGTGAAGCGCGGCCGCTTTGGCTACTTCCTCGCCTGCACAGGTTATCCAGAATGTAAGAGCACTAAGAAGATCATTATGAAGGAAGGTAATGCCACGGCGGTGGGCGACCAGCCGCTGGAGGAGAAGTGCCCCGAATGCGGCAACCACCTGGTGATCAAGCACGGCCGCTTCGGGCAGTTCACGGCCTGCAGCAATTACCCCAAGTGCAAATACGTCAAGCGCGAAACACTCGGCATCCCCTGCCCGGAAAAAGGCTGCACCGGTGAAATCGTGGCGCGCCGCACGCGCTTCAAGAAGTCGTTTTACGGTTGCAGCCGCTACCCGGAGTGCAAGTTCACGTCCTGGGAAAAGCCCGTCGCCGAGCCCTGCCCCAACTGCGGGTCTCCCATCCTGGTGGATAAGTTCGATAAGAAGACCGGCGAGACCACCCGCCACTGCCCCAACGATAGCTGCAAGTATGAGCGCGTGGTGGCGTAAGGTTATTTTGGATTTCCGATTTTGGATTTTGGATTACGGCAGCGATTGTGGCGCGGGCAGGATGCCCTCGCCACAGCGGGCGAGACGCCCGCGCTACGAAAACAGCGTTTCACTGTATTTTGCAATCTTCGATAAAGAACAGGTCCGCGGTTCGTCAATCCAAAATCGAAAATCCAAAATCCAAAATTGCTTTTACTCCCCTTGCACAATTGGATAACCCTTCGCCGTCCAGTTATCGCCGAGCCTTTGCGGGATGTCGAGCACTTTGAAGTTTGTGAATCCCATCTCCTTCAGAGCTTCGAATGCGGGGCGAATATTGGGGCAATCGTCCCACGGACAGCATCCGCAATAGATGACGATCTTCTGGTTGGGGGGAAGCTTACCCACAAGCTTTTTCAGGATCTCCAAGCCCTCGGGTTTGGCCGCAGGGCCGGCGTATTGTGAGCCGGGTATGTGTGCCATCTCGTACATCCTGTGGAATCCCACTTGAATCAGAACGACCTTCCCCGCTTTCACGGCGGGTAGTTCGCTATTGAGTTGTGATGGGGTTATGAGGTCAGAAGAGCTGAACGGGCGCGGGTTGTCCGCAGCCCCCACGTTGATGGCGATGAGCAGGGTCAGGATCAAAGTGCTGATCAGTGCGCGTATTACGGTCATGATGCAATTCCTCCGTAGGGATTATTCCTCAAGGTTGTTTCTTGTTCAAAGTGCGTGCCAGCCAAACCGCTCCATCGACGGGTGGGCGCTGGAGCATTTCCACGCGCGCCTGCGGGGAGTAGCGGCGCAGGTGGCGCGTAAAGGCGCGGCGGATCAGGATGCTGGATTGGAAAACTCCGCCGGTGGTGACCACGGGTATAGGGCGGCGCGTCCATCCGGCCCGCTTCAAAAGGGCGGCAGCGAGGTCAGCAAGGTCTCGGGCAGCTTCATCGCACAAGTGGCGCGCCGCCAGATCGCCTTGGCGGGCCGCCTCGATCACCAGCGGAAAGAGCGCGGCGACCTGTTGTGGTTCGAGTTGTCGGGAAACGACCTCAATGATCTCCCGAAGGCGCAGATGCTGGCAGATGCAATCCGTAAGCAGAGTTTGCGGCCCGCGGCCGTCGAAAGCCTCCAGCGCCGCGGCCACCGCTTTGCGTCCCAGATCGTAGCCGGAGCCGCGATCGTCAAAGGGGATGCCCCACCCGCCGGCGCGCAGCAATTCGCCCTGATCGTCACGCGCGTAGGCGAAGGATCCAGTGCCCGCATTTACGATGATGCCGGGAGCATCGCGCACCGCCGCAGCCAGCGCGATGGCGGCGTCGGAGGTCAGCAGATGGCGGCGCGCCGGAAGGCGTCGGCGCATCCAGGCGAGGAGCGGGCGATGGAAGGCGCGCTGGCCGGTCCCCGCGATGCCTGCGCAGATGGCGCCGAGCGCCGGCGGTCGCCATGCGCGCCCCGCGCCGCGAGGGAATCCGGCTTCCTGCAAGCAGGTGCGAAAGGCCTTCAGGATTTCGCGCTCGGCAGCGGCCAGCCCAACTTTGTGAGGATTGGACGGCCCCGATTCCGAGCGCCCCAGGACGTTGCCTGCACCGTCCGCAAGCCAGGCCGAAGTCCGCGTACCGCCACCGTCGATTCCGAGAAAGCAAGCCATAGAGCCTTCCACCATCAGCGTCCAACCCGAAGCTGGGTTTACGGCTGAACACGGAGAGTTTATTCCTGAACCGAGACGGCTCGCAAGACTTCGTCCATGCTGGTCCAACATCACGGGATCAAGGCCCAGGTACTTGAGCGAAATATCGTCCGGTGGGGTTGGCGATTTCCCGAAGGGCCGGTGGAGATGTGTATAATGGAGGTTTCGATTGGCGGCAGAGGTGGGGGCAGGGGAGAGGGGTTTAACTTGGCATGTCCGATTTGCAGTAAACGCAAGGCGAAGCGGTTTTGTCCGGCGCGCACGGAGACGATCTGTTCCATTTGTTGCGGCACGGAGCGCGAGGTGACGATCGATTGCCCCACCGATTGCGTGCACCTGGTGGCCAGCCGCCAGTATGAAATGACGCGGCTGGAAATCGATTGGTCCAAGGTGCCCTTCGCGGAAAGCAAGTTCGACCGCCGATTCGCGGAGACCCACGGGGCGTTGCTGTTTCACCTTGACCACGCCATCTGCAAGTATGCCGCCGAGCATCGCGCCGTGGTTGACTCTGATACCCTGGCGGCTTTGCAAACTCTTGCCGAGGCCTATCGCACCTCCGCCAGCGGGATCATCTACGAAAAGCCTCTCGATTACCCGCTGCAACGCGCCCTGTTCGAAAGCCTGAAGACGGCCATTACGGAATTCCGGGAAAAGGAGGCGCAGCGCCTGGGCATGGCCACAGTGCGCGACAGCGAAGTCCGCGACGCCCTGATTTTCCTCACCCAGCTTTGCGCCGTGCACGACAATGGCCGGCCCAAAGGACGCGCTTATCTGGATTTGATCCGCCAGCAGTTCCCGAAGGAAGAATTTCAGAAGGCAGGATCGAATATCGTGCTGCTTTAGATTCCAGGTGTCAGGTATCAGGTGCCAGGTGTCAGGGCCGGCACCTCGCCGATTTCGCTACGTTCAGTTGGATTCCCGGGGGTGGAGAGCCCCGACACCTGATACCTGGCACCTGACACCTGTTCTTCCATGAGCGACGTCGATCAAGTTCGCGCGGCCGCCGACATTGTCAAGATCGTGGGCGACTATGTACAACTGAAAAAGTCAGGCGCGAATTACACGGGGATTTGCCCGTTCCATCCGGAAAAGACTCCCTCCTTCCACGTGCATCCGGTCAAGCAGTTTTTCCACTGTTTTGGCTGCAATGCGGGGGGCGACGTCTTCAAGTTTGTGATGCAGATTGAAAACCTGTCCTTCCCGGAGGCGCTGCGGCGCGTTGCTGAGAAGGTTGGCGTGCAGATTGAGGAGAGGGCGGGCGGTGAAACCTACGACGCCAACACCAAGCTGCGGGCGTCGCTGATGAAGCTGCACGAAATCGCGGCCAGGTATTTTGCCGCGCAACTGGGAGCGACGGCGGAAGGGCGCATGGCGCGCGCCTACCTTGCCGATCGGGGCATCACCGATGAAATGGTGGGCCGCTTCCGCCTGGGCTTTGCGCCCAGCGACGGGCAGGGCCTGGTGCGGCATTTCAGCGGCGCCGGGTTTGAGCAGGAGACTCTGGAAAAGAGCGGTTTGATCCAGGCGGATGCGGAGCGCGGGCGCACTTACGACCGCTTTCGGCGGCGCGTCATCTTTCCCATTTCGAATGATGCGGGCAAGGTGGTGGCGTTCGCGGGCCGGGCGCTGGGCGACGACCAGCCCAAGTATCTCAACTCCCCGGAAACGGCCATCTACACCAAGAGCCGGTTGCTCTATCACCTGGACCGCGCCGGGCAGGCCACGCGCAAGCTGGATTACGCCATCCTGGTGGAAGGCTATATGGATTGTATCGCGGTGGCGGCGAGCGGCATCGAAAACGTGGTGGCTTCGTGCGGCACCAGCCTGACGGAGGGGCAGATTCGCCTGCTGGGGCGCTACACGCGGCGCGTTGTGGTAAATTATGACCCGGACTCGGCGGGCATGACGGCCACGGAGCGCTCCCTGACCCTGCTGCTGGAGGCGGGGTTTGAAGCCAAAGTGCTTGCCCTGCCCGGGGGCCTCGATCCGGATGCGTTTATCCGCAAACAGGGAGGGGCGGCGTACGGCGAGTTGCTGAAGAATGCCCCCTCGTACTTGGATTACTTGACGGAGCGCGCCGCGGCCTCCCACGATCTGCGCATCCCGCAGGGCAAGCTGGCGGCGGTCAATGCTGTCCTTCCTTATCTCATCAAGGTGCCCAACCCTCTGCTGCGCTCCGAGTTGGCATCCCGTCTGGCAGAACGATTGCGAGTGGATGAGCGCTCGCTGCGCGATGAACTGCGACGCGCGGCAGGCGAGAAGCGCGCGGAAGTGAAGGTGATGCAAGAGGAGGGGCCGGAGGCGGGCCACGCAGTCAAGCAGTTGCTCCGCGCCTGCCTGCAAAACGACGAGGCGGCGGAGGCCTTATTGCCGGAAATTGTGGAAGGCGGCGCGGTCAGCGGGCAATTAGGCGAGAATGTTTTCAAACAGTTGTGGGAGGCGCGGAAACGGAATGGGGAGTTGGATTTGACGGAAGCGGGAGGGGCGCTGAACAAAGAGGAGGTTCATTTGGGGAACGAAGCGCTCTTCTGGCTCGGAACTCCACCCAGCCTGGAACAGGCGCAGGGTTACCTGCGGGCGCTCAAACTCCAGCGCCTCAAGCGCGAGCGTGATAAAATACAGGAGGAGATCAAAACGGCCGAGCAGGCGGAGGATGCCGCCCGGCTGGCGGAATTACAGATCGCCAAGTCCCATCTTGACAAAGAATTACGGGTGCTGGCCCGGCCATAAAAAAATCCGGCCGGGTGCAAACGATTTGGGGTATAGTACATCTAATTTATAGGAGCCGTAGAAGATTTGACGGCTTATGTCAAATTTTGCTTCAGGATTGCCAACGGTGGCATCGCCGATGAAGTGTGCGGCGTGTCACCCATTTCCATTTCCATGCATGACTGGAGTCTGCTGCCCGCGGGGAGGCCATTGCTTTGGCTTTTGACGATAAGTTCGACCAAGTAAACAAACTGATCAGCCTGGGAAAAGAAAAGGGCTACCTGCTTTACGACGAGGTGAACGACCTCCTGCCCTCGGACGTCCATTCGGCGGAAGACCTCAGTGACCTCCTCTCCATGTTCGACAACGAGGGAATCGAAGTGGTGGATTCCCCGCGGGGCAAATCTGCGGAAAGCATTGCGCTGGACAAGACGGACGACCTGAAGGGCGACGAAGCGGGCGAGGACGTTGAGCTGGACCTGACCCCCGGAGCACTCGACAAGACCAATGACCCGGTGCGGATGTACTTGCGGGAAATGGGCACGGTGCCGCTGCTGACGCGCGAAGGGGAAGTGGAAATCGCCAAGCGCATCGAGCGCGGCCAGATGAAGGTTTTCAAGGCGCTCTCCCGCTCCCCGGTGGTTATACAGTCCCTGTTTGCCCTGGCCCGCCAGCTCAAGGCCGGGGAAAAATCCATTAAAGAAGTGGTGGTATTTGATGATGACGAGCTCACCGAAGACCGCGTCATCCAGCGCCTGAAGGAGGTGGTGGGCACCATCGATGAGATGGAGCGCCTCTCCAAGAAGCTGGGACAGTTGCGGGGCAAGCGCGACGCCATTCCGCGCACCAAGAAGCCGAAAGAGTTTCGCCGTTACAGTTGGGCGGTGGCCGAGCATCGCATTATGATTTCCCAGTTGCTGCGGTCGATCCAGTTCACCCACACGCAGCGCAAGGCGTTGATTGGGACCATCCGCCAGGCCGCGGATGAAATGCGCCCCCTCGAGCGCGAGGCCAGCCGCCTGGGAAAGCGCGTGGAAGCCACCCGCACCAACGGCAATAAGGATCTGCGCAAGGAACTGCGGCAGGCCCGGACGAATGTGGAGGAGTTTGAAGTCCGCATTCAGGCCACCACCATGGAGCTGCGGCGCAGCTACCAGAACATCGTGCTGGGGGAAGAGCAGGCGGAAATCGCCAAGCGCGAACTGATTGAAGCCAACCTCCGGCTGGTGGTCTCCATCGCCAAGAAATACACCAATCGCGGCCTCCAGTTCCTGGACCTGATTCAGGAAGGCAACATCGGCCTGATGAAAGCCGTGGACAAGTTCGAGTACCGGCGCGGCTACAAGTTTTCCACTTACGCCACGTGGTGGATCCGGCAGGCCATTACCCGCGCCATTGCTGACCAGGCGCGCACCATCCGCATCCCCGTGCACATGATCGAGACCATCAATAAACTCATCCGCACCTCCCGCCAACTGGTGCAGGAATACGGCCGCGAGCCGACCTCGGAAGAAATCGCCAAGCGCATGGAAATCCCCGTGGTGAAGGTGCGCAAGGTTTTGAAGATCGCCCAGGAACCCATTTCCCTCGAAACCCCCATCGGGGAAGAGGAAGACTCGCATCTGGGCGACTTCATTGAGGACCGCGGAGTCATTTCGCCCGCGGAAGCCGTCATCAATATCAATTTGAAAGAGCAGACCGAGTCGGTGCTGAAAACCCTGACGCCGCGCGAGGAAAAAGTCATCAAAATGCGCTTTGGCCTCGACGACGGCAGCGAGCATACTCTGGAGGAAGTCGGCCAGAGCTTTGCCGTTACCCGCGAACGCATTCGCCAGATTGAAGCGAAGGCCTTGCGCAAGCTGCGGCACCCCTCACGCAGCCGGAAATTGCGGGCGTTCCTTGATGCCACGGTGCGGGAGTAATCCTGCCGCCTCGGGAAGTCACCCCCGGGCATCGGGAACGGAGGGAAATCACTCCCCGGCATCGGCAGTGAATTGGTCAAACCCATGCAAGTTGCAAGCGGGCCGCTGCGATGAAAAATTGCCCCTACTGTAATTACTCCAATTACGCCAATGCCACCGTCTGCCGCAAATGTGATAGTCCCTTTGTCGCGGCGAGCGCCACGGTTTACCAGGGCCGCACCCGCTGGATGGAACCGGCGCGCGCGAAGGCCATCCGCAGCCACGGGCTTACCATGATCGTCCTGGGGCTGCTCATCAAGGTCTATTGGGGCGGGTATGGTCCCTGGCCAACCATCGATTTCCCTGTCCTGGTCACCCTTCGCGCCTTCGCGGAGCCCCTGCTGCTTTACGGCGGGGCGGCCCTTTACATTTTCGGTTGGATCGCGAATTACTTCTGAACGGCCATCAAGCGTGTTCTTTCGACCCCTCGACAGCAGGTGAATTTATTCCGGAGTGAATCATGGCCGAGACAAGGATTGCGCCTTCCATGCCCGAGGAACAGGCGGGGGATTCCTTTATTAGCCGCGCGTCGGGAGTGTTCATCTCACCCGGGCAGACCTTTGACTCGATCGCGCGCCGTCCGAACTTCCTCGCTCCGCTCATCACCATGACGGTGGCCTCGATCGTCCTGATCGAAGCCATGCTACAGAAAGTTGGCGCCGCGCGCATCACCCGCCAAGCGCTCGAATTAAGCGGTAAGGCTGCAGGAATGTCCCCGGAAGTACTCGATTCGACTGTCCAGCGGCTGGCGCCGATCACCACCATTGGCATGCACCTGCGGGGAGTTTTGGGCCCGCCAATTCTCATGGTGATTATCGCCGCGGTGGGCCTCTTCATCGTCAACGTGGTCTTGGGAGCGTCCGCGGATTTCAAGACGTGCCTTGCGGTGGTCTGCTACGCCAATCTGGTATTACTAGTGGGGGTGGTGTTGGGTTTGGTCCTCATCTTCTTCGGCGACGTTGAACAATTCAATCCGGAGAACCCCATCCCCTCCACCGTGGGATTTTTCCTGGACCCCCGGGAGACCTCGAAGGCGCTGTACGCGATCGCCAGTTCGTTTGACATTTTCCGCGTGTGGTTCATCATCCTTTCATCCCTGGGCCTCTCCGCCGCTACCGGGAAAAAAGTGGGGACGGCGGGGATTTTCTTCTCCTACTTGGGGATCTGGATCGTCATCGTTCTGGGGCATGCCGGCATTATCGCCTTGATAGGATAGCATTGGCCCTTGACGGCTGTGCCCTGCTAAATTGAAAGGACGGGGCGCGGACCGGCCCCCGAGCAAATGGAGCAGGATTTCCACCCCCTCAAATCTCATGCCCATCAAGTTTGAAATCCTTGCTGAGGACAAAGTCACGCGGGCCCGTGCGGGGTTGTTGCACACCCCCCACGGAGTGATTGAGACCCCCATCTTTATGCCGGTGGGCACGGGCGGCACGGTGAAGGGCATGACCCAGGATGCTTTGGAGTCTCTGGGGGTGCAGATCCTGCTGGGGAATACGTACCATCTCTATCTTCGCCCCGGCCATGGGCTGATTCGGGAGGCCGGGGGGCTGCATCGATTCATGGCGTGGCCGCACCCGATCCTTACCGACAGCGGGGGGTTTCAGGTGATGAGCCTGAAGTCCCTGGGACGCGTGACCGAGGACGGCGTGTGGTTCCGGTCGCACCTGAATGGCTCATCGCATTTTCTTTCCCCCGAGCGCGCGGTGGAGATCCAGGTGGCCCTGGGCTCCGATATCATGATGTGCCTCGACGAGTGCGTTGAGTACCCGGCCAGCCATGAAGCCCTGCAGCGTTCCGTAAGCCTGACGACGCGATGGGCCGAGCGGGCGAAAAAGCAGGTGTCAGGTGCCAGGTGTCAGGTGTCAGGTAAAGACAGCCCAGACTCCGAATTAAGGGAAGCAAAGGGCCCACAGCGGAACAGCACCCTGTCAGGCAATCCTGACACCCGACACCTGACCCCTGACACCCGACACCTGACACCTGACACCTTATCCCCCCTGACACCTTCTCCCCAGCCCCTAGCCCCCGCTCTTTTCGGCATCGTGCAAGGCGGAACGGACAAGGAGTTACGCCGCCAGAGTGCCGAGGCGCTGCTCGATCTGGACTTTGAGGGCTATGCAGTCGGGGGGCTGGCGGTGGGTGAGCCGAAGTCGGAGATGTACGACACGGTGCAGCATACGGCGGACCTCCTGCCCCGCGACCGACCCCGTTACCTGATGGGGGTGGGCACGCCGGAGGATTTGCTGGAGGGCGTGGCGCGGGGCATCGACATGTTTGACTGTGTCATGCCCACCCGCAATGCCCGCAACGCCTGCGCTTTCACTTCGGAGGGCAAGGTCATTATTAAGAACGCCCGCTACGCGCGGGATGAGCGGCCGCTGGACACCTCGTGCCCGTGCGCGGTGTGCCGGCGCTATTCCCGCCGGTATCTCCGGCACCTGTTTGTGACCGGGGAAATGCTGGGGCCCATGCTGGCCACCCATCACAACCTGCACTTTTACCTTGACACCATGCGCAGAATCAGGCACTCTCTGCTGTTTGGAGAGTTCGCGGAATTCCACTCGAGGATGCGCTCGAAACCTTAGGCGTTATTAGACCCGTAGCGAATCTGGAAAGCCCGAACCGAGAACATCCCGTACCTTGCGGGCGGGTTTCTCATCCTGATAATCCTTAGAAAAATGGCTCGGCCTTGATCGAGTGCCTCTTGATAAATCCTATCGTCCTGGCGGTTGCCCCTGGCGCAGGGGGTGCGTTTGACCCGTCGTTCATTATCTGGCTTGCCCCCCTTTTCGCCATCTGGTATTTCCTGGTGCTGCGACCGCAATCTCAGCAGCGCAAGAAGGTTCAGGAATTGCTGGCCAGCCTGAAGACGGGGGATCGCGTAGTGACCACCGGCGGAATTTACGGCACGATTACGGGTTTTCGGGATGGTACGGTGCAGTTACAGATTGCCAATCAAGTAAAGGTCGACTTGGCACGGTCGGCTATTACGGGGGTCGTGACCGAGGAGGCAAGCGACGCAAGCAAGCAGGACTCCGGGGCTAAAGGGAAGAAGTAACGCACGCGAGGATCGGGTCCCCCTGAGTGGCGCGTTGATGGTTCAGAGATTGGGAAAGCGAGTCGATCGACCCTCCCCCCCAAAAACTCCGTTGCCGCGGTGAATTAGGGTACAATAGCGCTCCCCCACCTGCGAGGGGTATACCGAGCGCAGATTGACGAGGCCATTTCGAAAGGGCACTGAGGAAGTTTATTCATGGAAACCAAGATTCGAGGCCGGGCTATCTTCATTCTTGCCGTGATTATGGCATGCATATTGGGAATTATCGGATTTCCCAAAAACGTCCAGGAGCTCAAGGATAATGTGCGCGGCCGCATTCACCTGGGGTTGGACCTGAAAGGCGGCACCAACCTGATTTTGCAAGTGCAGGTTGAGGATGCGGTGAACATTACGGCCGGCGAGGCAGTCGACCGGCTGAAGGATGAGCTGAAAGCCAAAAATCTCCCCTACGCGGATATCGAACCGGACGACGACAAGACTCAGAACCCACCCCTTCATCGCATCCTTATCAAAGGAATTCCCCAAGATCGGGCCACGGACCTGCAAACCATCGTGACCGGGCAGTACTCCGACTGGGATCTCGTACGGGTTCCTGGCGATGAGTCGTCCCGGGAGATGGTCCTGCGGGCGAGTTCGGCCATTACCATTCGCAACCAGGCGCTAATGCAGGCAATGGAGACCATCCGCCGCCGTATTGACGCGCTGGGGGTGACGGAACCAACGATTGCGGAATACGGCCAGGGGGATTTCGAATTGGTGGTGCAGTTGCCAGGAGTGGATGACCCATCCCGCGTCAAAGACATAATGCAGTCCACGGCTCTGCTGGAATTGAAACTGGTGCAGGACGGTCCTTATCCCTCCCGGGAAGCTGCCCTCTCGGCCCACGGCGGGGTCATGCCGCCGGATACCGACCTGGTGGCGGGTTCCAACCGCGATAGCGGCGGTGAAGCCTGGTATGTACTGAACCGCATCGCCGCGGTCACCGGTCGCGATTTGACCGGCGCGGACCCCTCCCACGATACCGCCGGACGTCCCAGCGTTAACTTCACGCTGAACCGCGATGGTGCCGCGCGCTTCGAGCGGGTGACCGGTGCCAACATCGGGAAAATGCTGGCCATTGTGCTCGACAATCGTGTTTACAGCGCCCCGGAAATCCACGGCCAGATTTCCGACCGCGGTGAAATTACCGGGACCTTCACACCTCAGCAGGCCCAGGATCTGGCCCTGGTGTTGCGCTCCGGCGCCCTGCCCGCTTCCATCAAGTACCTTTCCGAGGAGACGGTGGGTCCCTCGCTGGGAGCCGATTCCATCCGCCATGGGGTGGTTGCCTCGATTGTGGGCTTACTCGCTGTCATGGGCTTCATGCTGGTCTATTATCGCGGCTCGGGAATCAATGCGGATGTGGCCCTGGCGTTGAATCTGCTCATTCTTGTCGCTGCCATGGCGTCGATTGGTGCAGTTCTTACACTGCCGGGCATCGCGGGAGTCATTCTGACTGTTGGTATGGGTGTGGACTCGAACGTGCTTATCTTTGAGCGGATTCGCGAAGAATTACGGCTTGGCAAGGCCGTAGGAGCGGGTGTAGCGGCGGGTTTTGAGCAGGCTTTCCGAACCATTATTGACACGCACGTTACTACCGTGGTTTCCGCCGCGATCCTCTTCGCCTTCGGGACGGGGCCGATTCAGGGGTTTGCCGTGACTTTGACGATCGGCTTGCTGGCCAACCTGTTTACCTCCGTGTTTGTCTCGCGGGTGATTTTTGATTACGTTCTGACCCGGCGGGAAAAGGGTGCGGCGCTGAGCATTTAAGCGATGAGGATTTGGAGAGGCGGCATTTCGCCACGGCGGGCGCCGGTTTAACTTATTGAAGCACGCATTCCGCATTTGTGTTATAAAGCACCGGCCGGCAGAAGGGTTCACCCGGAGGGTTTGCCGCACCCCAAGCAGACTGGTGTAGCGCTGACCTTGAGGTCAGCACGTGCCGGCTGCAAGGCCGGCCCACAAAATTTGGGAACTTCCACGTTCCTGCGGTGTCAATTTCACTGGAGAGGTGTGAGGGGGTCCATGGAGTTTTTCCACGAACCAAAGATTGACTGGATGGGAATCAAGTGGTACTTCATAGCCGTCTCTTTGGCCTTGGCGCTGATCGGGATTGGTTCCATGGTATATCACCACGGATTGGCTTACGGGATTGACTTCCGCGGCGGAACGCTGGTGGACGTAAAGTTTGCCAAGGCCCCCAACGTGGACGCCATCCGCCGGGAGTTGGACCGCGCCGCTCTGCGCAACGCCACCATCCAGGGTTTGGGGCCGGCCAGCGACCACGCGGTGATTATCGGCCTCGACTTGCAGACCACCACCTCCAGTAATGCGCTGGACAACGGCAAGCAGGCGATTGTCTCCGGCCTTTCCAATCTTTATGGGAAAGGTCCGGAGGGGAAGACGGACTTCAACAACGCCAGCCTGCAAACCGTGGCCGATCACCTGCTGGCGGAAGATCCCCTGGGCGTGGGGGTAAAAGGTCTGGACGTTGCCACCAAGACCTACCACGATCTTGCCGACGCGGCGGTCAAGTTCCGCGACTCTCCCCCCCATGGCGGCCTGCTGGCGGATTTTGACAGCCTGGGCAGCGTGCCGGGCGTCACCCCACCCGTGATTTCCGCCCTTTCCAAGGACTTCTACCTGTCCAGCTACGCCGTCACCAACACCAAGATCGTGGGGCCGAAGGTGGGCTCGGACCTGCGCCGCCAGGCGCTTTACGTTACCCTGGCGGGGTTGGGCGCCATGTTGATTTACATTTGGTTTCGTTTTGAGCTAATCTATGGCGTCGCAGCAGTGGTGGCCACATTTCACGATGTGATTATTACGCTTGGATTTTTCTCTCTGCTCCATAAGGAAATTACCCTGACGGTCATCGCGGCCCTTCTGACCCTGGTGGGCTACTCCATGAACGATACCATCGTGGTCTTTGATCGAATTCGGGAAAACGTGCACGGCACCAAGCGCGCGGATTTCTCGAACCTGGTCGATCACAGTATCAACCAGACGCTGAGCCGGACCATCCTGACCTCAGGCTTGACCTTCCTGGCAGTTCTCTCCCTTTTCCTGTTTGGAGGCGAAGTCATCCACGGGTTCGCGTTCTGCCTGGTGGTGGGAGTGATTATTGGCACTTATTCATCCATCTTTATCGCCAGCCCGATCGTGGTGTACTTTTACCAGCGTTACGGCAGGAGTCCGGGGTATGGCAAGAGTCCCGTGGGTCCGGTGAATCCGAGGGTCAAGGTAGCTTGAGCGCGTGCCGGCCCGGACGGTTTGCCGCGGCCCGGCCCCAACGCGCGTAGTTCTTGAGGAGGCCATAATCCATGTTTGATGACAGCTTGCTGGAGTCCTCGACGAGAAGAGCGCCAATCTTGACATTAAAGTATTGGCTCATCTCGATCGCTGTCGGCTTGGTGGTTGTCCCGTTGTTGAACAATCTTATCCTGCCTGGAGTGTCGGCCGCTGACCCCAGCGTAATTCTGTTTGTGGCGGTCACTTTGGGCACTTACAGCGCTCTTTACGCCCTGATCCTCTGCTATGTCTGGGTGGATGCCGGACGCAACGGCTTCAACCGCGGCCTTTGGATGGGAGTGGTTTTTGTGCTTGGCATTCTGGTGAGCTGGCTCATCAGTTTTACCGTCTACCTGATTTATAGCGCGAAAAAGACGGGTGATTGGAAGCGCGCCACAATTCCCATTGCCTACATGTTTGAATGCATCATCGTGGGCGTGCTCGTCCTGATCCCCCTGATTTACACCGAGGCCCTGCCCAAGGCCCAGTTAATGACCTTCCTGGCAGCGCCTCCGCCTCCACCCCCGCCCCCGCCTCCGCCCGCGGCCGTGGCTCCGGTGCGGGTGATCCGCCATATCAGTGTTGAAGATGTCATGCGGGCTCCCACGGTCATCCCCAAAACCATTGCCCAGGTCAAAGACGAGCCGGAGCCGCCTCCCAACTCGGTGGGCGTGGTGGGCGGTGTCGTGGGTGGTGTTCCGGGAGGATCGTTTGGCGGCGTCCTGGGCGGCGTGATCGGCGGCGCCCTGAGTTCGGCAACTCCCCCGCCCCCTCCGCCTCCCAAGCCCCAGACACCCAAGCGCATCCGGGTGGGCGGGCAGGTGGAATCGGCGCGCTTGATTTTCCAGCCCCATCCTGAATATCCGCCGCTTGCCAAAATGGCCCGTATCCAGGGTGTGGTGCGGCTGGACGCGATCATCAGTAAAGACGGCACGATTCAAGATTTGAAGGTTATCTCCGGCCACCCGCTGCTGGTCAGATCGGCGCTCGAAGCCGTGCAGCGCTGGCGCTATCAACCGACCTTGCTGAACGGCGATGCGGTGGAGGTGGCTACCGAAATCGATGTGAACTTCACGTTGGCGGAATAAGCAGAATAACCAGAATTTTCTGGTAATTTTTGAGGAGGGAAAAGAACATTATGTTAGCTGCTAACCTTTTGGGTCTCGGGATGTGGTTGTTTCAGGAAGGGGAAGCCGCGGGATTTGACCCCCTTTCCATGTGGCATCAGATGGGATGGCCAGGCCCGCATCGTGGTCATCGTTCTGTTTGTCATGTCGGCCTGGTCGATCGGGGTCATGATCGATCGCTGGATCGCCTTCAGTTCCGCTCGCAAGCAGTCGCGGGTTTTTGCCCCGGCGGTGGCGGGCGCGCTGAAGGATGGCAAGATTGACGAAGCGATTTCCATCGCGGAACAGAACAAGCGCAGCCACCTGGCGAAAGTGGTTACCGCCGGCCTGCAGGAATTCCAGGCGCACCAGGTTTCGGCGGAAATTCCCGGCGAAACCATCGAGGCCTCGAAGCGCGCGCTGGAACGGGCTGCCGCCATCGTGCACGCCGAATTGAAGCGCGGCGTCTCCACCCTGGCCACCATCGGTTCCACGGCTCCCTTTGTCGGGCTGTTCGGCACCGTGCTGGGCATCATCCACGCGTTTGAAGGTATTTCCACCGCCAAATCCACCGGTTTGGGCGCGGTCGCGGGCGGAATTTCCGAAGCCCTCGTCACCACCGCGTTCGGTCTGTTCGTCGCCATCCCCGCCGTGTGGATCTACAACTACTTCACCACCAAGATTGAATCGTTCGACGTGGAAATGGATAACTCCTCCTCGGAGTTGATTGACTATTTCATCAAGCGGACGTCGCGGGGGAAGAAGTAAATGGCCAAAAAATACACAACGCTTGGGGCTGTCTCGGATATTAACGTAACCCCCATGGTGGATGTGATGCTGGTCCTGCTGATCATCTTCATGGTGATTACACCCATGTTGCAGCATGGCGTGAGCGTGAACATGGCGAGAGCCGCCAACACCCGCGACATGGAGGCTGCCGATAAGGAAGATGCGGTCCTGCTGGCCGTCACCAAGGACGGCAAGATTTACCTGCAGTCGGACCGCATTGAGCCTGATCAGATCACCACCAAAGTGAAAGACATGGTCGCCGATAAGCTCGACAAGACGGTCTATGTCAAAAGTGACCGGGACGCGAAGTATGGCGTGGTGGTCACAGTGGTGGATAATGTCCGCGCCGCGGGAGTGGACTCCCTGGGGCTGCTGACTGAAAAGCGGGAAGAACATCATGCGCCCGCACCGCCGCTGCAATAGATACCGGCGCAGTTCGCAGGCTCGAAGGCTTTAACCCGAAGGAGGGTAGTGCTATGGCTATGGCCGTAGGGGGTGGCAAGCATGGTCCCCTCGTGGACATGAACGTCACCCCATTGATTGACGTTTTGCTGGTGCTGCTCATCATTTTCATGGTGATCACACCCTTGACACCGCATGGGCTTGACGCGCTGGTTCCCCAGCCGAGCAAGGACAAGACGCCGCCTGACCCCAATATCGAAAATCGGACGATCGTGGTGAGCGTCGATGCCATGGGGCACCTTAAAATCAATCAGGAAGAAACGACGCTCCAGGCGCTCGGTCCGCGGCTGGAGGAGATTTTCAAAACCCGCAACGAACGCGTGATGTTCGTCAAGGGCGATCCCAACACCAATTTCGGCGATGTCGCACAGGTGATTGATGTCGCCAAGGGCGCGGGGATTGACAAGATTGGGTTAATTACGAAGGCGATTGAGGAAGGGAACTAGTTTCTCACTTGCTTCCGTGGACGGAGGAACCCTGATGAAACTCTACAAACTCGCCCCGCTCTGTGGGGTGCTGCTGCTGGCGCTCGCGGCCAGCGGTTGCAATCGGTTGAAGGCGCGTGATCACCTTAATAAAGGAGTGCAGTCATACCGTAACGCGCAATTCCAACAAGCCATTGAACACTTTCAAAGCGCTGTTAAACTTGATCCCACCCTGCTCAACGCGCGCCTTTATCTGGCCACCGCCTACGCACAACAGTATGTGCCGGGGGGAGAATCCGCGGATAATACAAAGATCGCTCAACTCGCCATCAATGCCTTCGAGGATGTTTTGAAGATGGATGACGGGAAGACCTCCGCCTCCACCACCGCACTGGCCAGCATCGCGCAAATTTATTACAACATGAAGAAGTTCGACGAGGCGAAGGAATTCAACCAGCGCCGGATCAAGTTGGAGCCCAACAATCCGGAGCCCTACTACTGGATTGGCGTGCTGGATTGGGCCATCGCCTTCCCCCGCGCCCAGCAGGTCCGGAAGGACAATAACATCGACCTCCCCAAGGATCCCGTCCATCATCCGGATGTCCTGCCGGTCATTCCGAATAAGCTTCGCGCGGATCTTGCCGAAAAGAATGGGCCGCTGGTGGAGGAGGGCCTTGCCGCTTTGCACAAGGCGGTTGAACTCAAACCCAACGACGCGGACTCGATGGTCTATCTCAACCTGATGTATCGTCAGAAGGCGGAGATTGACTCGGACGACGATCGCCCGGGGGATTTGAAACTGGCTGAGGATTGGGTCAATAAGGCTCTGGCGGCCCGCAAGGCGGGGACGGCAAGCGGTTCGAGTGAAGCCGCACCATCGGCTGCCCAGTAGTCCGAAAATTTCCCGGCTTACACTTCCGGCCGGATTTGTCTCGACACGCAAAGTCGCGGCAAGTCCGGCCTTTGTTTTTTTGATAGGTGTCAGGCGCCAGGTGTCAGGGAAAACCGAAACTCGTTTGCCCAGCACCGATATCCGAGTTTCGATTCCTGCTCAGCCATCAAGCTCCGGAACCCAACACCCAACATCTGACAACTAACACCTCATCTACACCGTTCCCCACCAACCTGTTAGAATGTAAATTGTGAGCACTGTCCAATTTGAAGACATTCTCCGGGAAGTCCAGGCCTACCGGGTGGGGGACGACCTCTCCGTGCTCCGGCGGGCCTACGATTTCACGGCGCTTCAGCACGCTCACCAAAAGCGTCTGTCCGGCGAGCCCTTCATTTCCCATCCCCTCGAGGTCGTGCACATTCTCGCCAGCATGAAGATGGACACCGTCTGCCTGGTGGCCGGCATGTTGCACGATGTGATCGAGGACACCCACACCACCGCCGAGCTGGTGCGGCAGGATTTTGGCGCGGAGGTGGCGCGCATCGTCGAGGGGGTCACCAAGATCAGCCGCATCAAGTTCCTGAGCCCGGAGGAACAGCAGGCGGAGAACTTCCGCAAAATGGTCCTGGCCATGGTGGACGACATTCGCGTCGTGCTGGTGAAACTCGCCGACCGCCTGCACAACATGCGCACCTTGGGATATCTTCCTCCTGACCGCCGCGAGCGCATCGCACGCGAAACGGTGGAAATCTACGCCCCTATTGCTCACCGTCTGGGCATGGGGAAAGTGCGCGGCGAACTGGAGGATCTGGCTTTCCGCCACCTCGAGCCCGAGGCCTTCGAAGACCTGAAGCGCACTATAGAAAGCCGTCGCAAGGTCAGCGACGAATTCCTGGCGGAAGTACGCACTCTGGTGGAAGCCAAGATGAAGGAGACGAACATTCCGGCGCGGGTGGAAGGCCGCGTCAAGCGCCTGTACAGCATCTGGCTGAAACTGCGCCGCCAGCAGATCCCCATTGAGCAGGTCTATGATCTGCTCGCCGTCCGCATCATCACCGACAATGTCAAGAACTGCTACGGCGCCCTGGGGGTCATTCACAACACCTGGCGTCCCGTCCCCGGCCGCATCAAGGATTTCATCGCCATCCCCCGTCCCAACCTCTACCAGTCGCTGCACACCTCGGTGATTGGACCGCACGGCCAGCCCTTCGAAGTGCAGATTCGCACCGAGGAAATGCACCGCATCGCCGAGGAGGGCATCGCCGCGCACTGGAAATACAAGGACGGCCGCCCCCTCACCCAGCAGGATGAGGAACGCTTCGCCTGGCTGCGCCACCTGGTGGAGTGGCAGCAGGAAATGCGCGACCCCGCCGATTTTCTCTCCACCCTGAAAATCGACCTTTACCCGGAGGAGGTTTACACCTTTACCCCCAAGGGAAAGGTCATTGTCCTGCCGCGCGACGCCACCCCTATCGATTTCGCTTACGCCATCCATACGGAGGTGGGGCACCGCTGCGTGGGCGCCAAGGTGAACGGGCGCATCATGCCCCTCAAGTATCACCTGCGCAACGGTGACATCGTGGAGGTCATCACCCAGGCGGGCCATGCCCCCAGCCGCGATTGGCTGGGACTTGTGAACACCTCGCGGGCCCGCAACAAAATCAAGCATTGGATCAACCTGGCGCAGCGCAAGCAGGCGCTCGAGATCGGCAAGCGCCTCCTGGAAAAGGAAGCGCGCAAGTTCGACATCGCTTTGAAAAAGATCTCCGATGAGGATTACACCCGCGTGGCCCGTGACTACGGCTGCACGCTGGCTGATGATGTTTACGCCGGTATCGGCTATGGGAAATTCGCGGCACGGCAGGTGCTGGCCAAGTTGGCGCCTTCCGCCAAGCTTGAACCGGTGCAGGGTTCGCGGCTGGCCAATTCGGTCAAGCGCGTCCTGGGTGTGGCCTCCGACGTGGCCATCCAGGTGGATGGCCAGGATGACCTCATGGTGTATCGCGCCAAATGTTGCAATCCCGTGCGCGGCGAGGAGATCATCGGCTATATTACCCGCGGCAAGGGAATCGCCGTGCACGCCAAACACTGCACCAACGTCCAAAACCTGCTTTACGACGCGAACCGCCGCATTGATGTCGAGTGGGTAGGGCCCAAATACGGCCTTTATGCCGTCAAATTGGCCCTCCTCACTGAAGACCGCCAGGGCATGCTGGCCGATGTCACCGCCGCGATTGCCGGGGTGCATTCCAATATTCAAAACATTGAGGCCCGCACCGGCGACAACCGCGCCAACATCGACGTCATCGTCAACATCGTGGATATCGACCACATGGAGAAGATCATTTCATCCCTGAAAAAAATTGAGGGCGTTTATCAGGTCGAACGCGTCACGCAACCTTAGCCGCGCGCTGCCACACCAAATTTCGGAGGAACCCTTGAGCAAGCAAGCCATTTCCACACCTTCGGCGCCCGCCGCCATTGGCCCCTATTCGCAGGCGATTCGCTGCGGCAACCTGGTTTTTCTGTCCGGGCAAATCCCGCTTGATCCGGAAACCGGTCAGATTGTGGAGGGTGATGCCGCCGTGCAGACGGCGCGCGTACTGCAAAACCTCTCAGCGATTCTGGACGCCGCGGGGTCAGGCATGGGGCAGGTCTTGAAAACCACGGTTTATCTGAGGAACCTGGCGGATTTCGCCATGATGAATGATGTCTACGCGCGCTTCTTTGGGGACACGCCACCCGCCCGCGCCACCCTGGAAGTGGCACGCCTGCCGCGCAACGTGTCGGTGGAAATCGACCTCATCGCCGAAGTCGAGGGATGAGAAACGCCAGGTTATCAGTCCTCAGTTTTCAGCCATCAGTAAGAACGGCATTGCCCTTGGGCTCCTACTGAAAACTGATGACTGATAACTGACGACTCTCTCAGCTGACCTTGATAACTTTCCCTGAACGAATGCACGCCGTGCAGGCCTTGACGGTCTTGGGCGTGCCCTGCACCAGGGCGCGCACCTGCCGAAGGTTGGGATTCCATCGGCGCTTGGTCACGTTGTGCGCGTGACTGATGTGATTGCCAAATTTTGGACCTTTTCCGCAAAGGTCGCAGGTACGAGCCATTGCCCCACCCCTCTTCGAATCGAACGCTGAATTACCGCAATCAATCATCTTAGCAGACAATCTCGAATTTGCCCATCGCCAAAGCGCCGATGGGGTTACAATACTTGCATGGACAAATTAAATCGCACTTTATCTTTCCGGAAGACCGCGGCGCTGGCGCTTTTAGCGGGCCTCGCGCTCGCGCCGGCGTGCGGCATGCACAAGGCCGCGCCGGGGCAGGAAGTCTGGGCAGAGGTTGACGACCAGCCCATTTACCGCCAGCAGGTGGAGCGGCTCTACCAGGGGCGCATCGCCCAGGGCACGGAAGCCGCCACCGCCGAAGAGGCCGCCAGTTTCAAGCTGAATGTTCTGAACGAACTCATCAACAATGAAATCCTGGTCCTGCACGCTTCCCACTCGCGCATCACCGCTTCGGAAGCGGAGGTGGACGCTAAAGTGGCGGAACTCAAGACCCCCTACACCCCCGAGGAGTTTCAGAAGAAGCTCCAGGAAGAGGGGATGGATAACGAGGCCTTGCGCCGGCAGATACGCGACAGTATTATCCTAACGAAGCTTATCAATAAAGATATTCTCTCACATATTGACGTCACCGACGCGGAGATCGCCGCGTACTACCAGAAGAACAAGGCGAACTTCAATGTTTCCGAAACCACCTACCACCTCGCGCAAATCCAGGTGACCCCCCGCCCGGATGCCGAAATCCGCAATCTGAAGAATGACGACGCCAAGACCCCCGCCGACGCGGAGCGTAAAATCCGCGCCCTTTACGAAAACCTCGAGCGCGGTGAGGATTTTGCCACCCTCGCCCAGGAGTACTCCGAGGATCCCAGCACCGCCGCCGGCGGGGGCGACATGGGCTTCATTCCCGCCTCCGGCCTCAACGCGGCGCTCAAGCAGGTGGTGAACTCCCTCAAGGTCGGCCAGATTTCCCCCATCATCCCCTCCAACATCGGCTTCCACATTTTCAAACTCCTGGGCGTGGAGGAGGCCGGCCAGCATACCCTTACCGACCTGCGCGTGCAGAGCGCCATCCGCCAGACCTTGCGCAATGAGAAGGAACAACTCCTCAAAGCCGCTTACATCGAAATGCTCCGCAACCGCTCCAAGGTGGTCAATCACTTTGCCGAAGCCGTGGTGAAGGCCAACGGCCTGCCACCCAATGCCGGGTAGGGAACTGGGCAGGGGGGCCCCCCTGGCGCGCCCCTCCTTCTCCTAAAAGTAATCCGGGGCATTCCCGCTCCGCCACTTGATATTACAGCCGATGCTGGGCTTTTGATTGGCCGGGACGGCCTGCCCTGCCAGAACCGCCTCCAGAGCGACGCGCAGGTCCGCGCCGGTGACGGGGCGCCCGTTTCCCGGACGGCTGTCATCAAACTGCCCGCGATAGACCAGCCGGCGGTCGCGATCAAACAGGTAAAGGTCGGGCGTGCAGGCGGCGCGATACGCCTTTGCGGTCCCCTGGCTCTCATCGAACAGGTACGGGAATGTGTAGCCGATCGCGGCAACCTCTTCCGCCATTTTCTCCGGCGTATCGCCCGGCGAAATCTCCACATCGTTGGAATTGATGCCGACAATTGCCACCCCGCGCCCCTGGTATTCCCTGGCCAGTTCGGCGAATTGTGACCGGATGTGTTTTACAAAAGGACAGTGATTGCAGATGAATGCGACCAGAAGTGCCGGCGCATCCTTGAAGTCGTCCGACGACACCAGCTTGCCCTTCGGATCGGGTAGGCGAAAGGGCGGCGCCTTGGTCCCAAGGGGAAGCATTGTCGAAGGGGTCTCAGCCATGAAATCCTCCATTCTTGAAATTGGTAATTCTCTCCAAGCAGTATAACCCGGCGCTCGGGATCTGTGCCCGACGCCTCTCCCATCAGACGAGGCGGAGCAGGCGCGCGCCGCTTTCCACTCCCCGGCCTTCCTCCATGTAGACGCGTTCGATGCGCCCGGCGCGCGGCGCCCGTAATTCATTCTGCATCTTCATGGCTTCAATCACCAGCAGGCCCTGACCGCGGGTTACCTCCTGCCCTTCGGTCACCAGCACTTTGACGATCTTTCCGGGCATGGGCGCGACGATTTCCTGCGGACCCTCCGCTTCCAGGGCTGATCCCGACCGCCGCCACCGGCGCGGGTCGCGCAACTCCACCAAGTACCGGCGCAGCCCTACCTCAATCACGTAGGGGCCGGCGAGGCCGGGGGCGTCGCCCGGGCGTTTGGAGACGAAAGCTTCGTAGGATTTCCCACTCAGCATGAGCGAGTACACACCCGGAGTGATTTCCTCGCAGTGCGCCTGGGCGGTCCGATTACCGATGCGAAATCTCCGCGCACCGTTGGCGGTTTCGCTGGGATCGAGTTCCACATCGTGCTCCAGCGTTTTGGATCCGCGCTGCAGCCGCGCCTGGAATTTCATGTCAACCTCCCGCCCGCCCGCGAGGGCTGCCGGTGGAGCGAGGCGCGCCGCCCCGCCTGCCTCCATCCGTCGCCGGTTGAAGGGGTGGCCTGCTTCGCGCCGCCGTTCCGTTCGGCATCCAGCAGCGCCGCGAGCAGCGCCGCCGCCTCCTCCTCTTCCGAGGGCGGCTCCTCTTCCATCAGGCCCGCGGCCAGTACCCGATCGATGAACCCCGTGTCCAGTTTTCCCGCCACAAAATCCGGGTGCTCGAGCACGCGGCGGAAGAAAGGTATATTGGTTTGAATGCCCTGAATTTCGTATTCGCCCAGGGCCCGCTGGAGGCGCGCGATGGCCTCCGTCCGGTCCGGCGCCCACACGGCGAGTTTCGAGAGCAGCGGATCGTATTCGAGCGGCACCTGCCAGCCTTCGTACACCCCGCTGTCGCGCCGCACGCCCGGCCCGGCGGGCACCTGCAAGCGCGTGATGCGTCCCGGCGAAGGGAAGAAATTGTTGGCGGGATCTTCGGCGTAAATGCGGCACTCGATCGCCGCGCCGCGCATCTGCACATCCTCCTGCCGCCACTCGAGGGCTTGGCCCGCCGCGATGCGCACTTGTTCCTTCACCAGATCAATGCCCGTGGCGAGTTCAGTCACCGGATGCTCCACCTGCAAGCGGGTATTCATTTCCAGAAAATAGAAGTTCCCTTGCGGGTCGAGAAGGAATTCCACCGTTCCGGCGTTCCAGTAGCCGGCCAGCTTGCCGATGCGCACCGCCGTTTCACCCATGCGCCGGCGCAGATCCTCACTGACGGCGGGGGAAGGACATTCCTCCATCACCTTCTGGTGCCGCCGTTGCAGTGAGCACTCGCGCTCGCCGAGATGAATCAAGTGGCCGTGCCGGTCGCCGAGAATCTGGATTTCCACGTGGCGGGGATGCTCGATGAACTTTTCCAGGTAGACCGCCGCGTCGCCAAAAGCGTTCTGCGCCTCCGAACGCGCCGTGCGGTAGGCGGATTCCAGCTCCGATTCCGCGCGCACCAGGCGCAGTCCCTTGCCCCCGCCGCCCGCCGAGGCCTTGAGCATCACGGGATAGCCGATCTCAGCCGCGATGCGGCGGATTTCCTCGAAGCTTTCGAGATTGCGGTCGGCGCCGGGAACCACCGGCAAGCCCGCTTGGAGCACCGCATGGCGGGCCGCGGTCTTTGAGCCCATCAATTCCATGGCGCTCACCGGCGGACCGATGAAGGCGATTCCCGCGTCTTCGCAGGCGCGGGCGAATTCCGGGTTCTCCGCCAGAAATCCGTAACCGGGGTGAATCGCTTCGCAACCGCTCTGGCGCGCGGCGTCAAGGACGCGGTCAATGCGCAGGTAACTCTCCGTGGAGGGCGCCGGGCCGATGGGATAAGCCTCGTCGGCATAACGCACGTGCAGCGATTTGCGGTCGACCTCCGAATACACGGCCACGGTGCGGATGTTCATCTCGCGGCAGGCGCGCATCACGCGCACGGCGATCTCACCACGATTGGCGATCAGGATTTTGCGGAACACCGTTGCTCCTTGCCTATTAATGCTATGCCCTGCTGTAGAGACTGCTGATTATACCTGCTTCCGGGATGGGCGATCCCACCCATACGGTTGCTCCGGGATTTGGGGACTCGGGCCATCATGGATCTGGCCATCGGGTCATCGAGTCATCGGGTCAATGAAGAGCTGGCCGTTGTCAGTTGTCCTTGGTCTGTCGTCAGCTACAAGGGATACGCGGAAATCGAAGTCCGGAAGCCCTTGACGACGGACGATTGCCCGCTTTTCAATGACCGATGACTCGATGACCCGATGGCCAGATCCATGATGATCCGATGACCCAATTTTTATCTATCTCCTTTAGTTTCAATAACTAATCCGGAAATGACGATAACTGCCTTGTTTTCATCAACTCATCAGGAGCACTTTTTCCGCCCCTTTGTTTTCAATAACTCATCCAGAGGTATCTTCATTTTTAACATCTTTTTGTATTGGATGATTTCTAGAGCGCTGGGGTGGGTTGGGGAGGTTTTCGGGAGAGCGGCCGCACTGGGCGTGGCCTTCATCGCAATTCTAGCCTATATCTTTTGGCTCGCGCTGTCAAGAGACAAATAGCAGGAGTTTCCCCATTTTATTAACCGTGCCATGCCAGGAAGAGTGGCAAGGACCAGGGATCGGGAGGCGGGCCACACTTCGCAAGTCCTGCGCCAGGTGCGCCATGCTACCTTCCCGCTCCCGGCCTTCAGCCGGGCGCTCGTGTCGATTCCTCTTGATTCAGGCGCTCGGCCAGCAAAACCTTGAGCAGCGATTGATAGGGAACATCGCGCTTATTGGCCAAAACCTTGAGCCGGGCGAGGAGAGGTTCGGGCAAGCGCAGTGAAATCGTTCGGGTGGAAGGCTTCAGATTCGGCAGCAGCGCGCGCTGCGCTTGGGTCCAATCCAGATACTCGCTCGCATCGTGGTTGGCCCAAAAAGCTCTTTCGCGTGCCTCGGACTTAAATTTCGGAATAGCCTTTTTCTTCAGTTTTCTCATGGGTTTGGTAAATTCTCCGTTCCTTACGCGTCATGTCGCGCGCTGAAATCACGCGGATGAGTTTTCCGCGAATCGTAAAGACGACAAACAGCCCACGGCTTCGATCCGTCTGCCCCAATGTATAATATCTGGATTCTTCTTGGGAGTGCTCAAGGTCCCGGCGAAGTACGAACGGGCTGTTAAAGAAGACCTCCTCGCACTCCGAGTCCGAGACGCGGTGCGTTGTCCAGTTCTTGCCCGAGTTGCCCGCATCCCAATCAAAGCCATCGCATTCAGTTAGCAGGTTCATTGTATATGCTAATTATATACGTGTTGGAATAAGAAGTCTAGCGGGGTGCAAGCGAGACAATCGGAATGTAGCCGCCGGCGAGTGCCGCTCGCCGGAGTGTAGCGCCGACCTTGAGGTCGGCACTACACCGATGTGCCATGGCCGTCTCGGCCATGCCCCAGCACGGGCGGGGCGCCCGTGGCACGTTTCGGTGCTGACCTCAAGGTCAGCGCTACACTTGGAGGCAGGCGGCGTGGACCCGCTCACTCTGTGGCGCGAGGACCGCGCATTTTTCTTGGGCTGGCCAGTCGCCAACTTGGTACTATTGCCATCGCATTAACAAGCAGATGAAAGGATTCACACTGCTTGTCATGAACCCCGAGGGAAAATCCTGGTACGGGGCGATCTTTTCGCATGACGCTGATGTTTCAGGCGTTTCTCACGGTAAGCCGCCAGCGCTGGGGGAATTCCTCCTTATGCTGGTGACGATGTTCGCCTTGCATCTTCTGATCGTCTCGAAAGCCCGCAATTTCTGGGATGTAGCCGCCTCATGGATGGATAATCCTCACTACCTGGCGCTTGCGGCAATTATTCGCCATGGGCACCTCTTGACCGGGTACCTGCCCCCATTTTTTATGAACTATCTGGGATTAATAATTGCCATTTTCCAAATGGGAAAACCCGTTCTATAATGGGATTATGAATAGCAAAGTCACCCTCGATCAAGCGGGCCGCGTGGTCATTCCCAAGACCCTCCGGGACGAGTTGCGCCTCTCCCCCGGCGACACTCTCGATGTCTCGGTCAAGGGTGACGAGGTCACCTTACGGCCGCGGCGCGGCTCGAGAACCCTGCAAAGGGAACGCGGCGTCTGGGTGTTTCGCACCGGCGAGCCACTGAGCGCCGCCGAAACCGAAGAAACGCTCCGCAACATCCGGGCCGAGCGCCAGCGCCAGAACGTCGGGGAGAGCCGGTGAAAGCTTTTCTTGACACCTCCGTGCTCATCGCCACATTTTACGCGGATCATGAGCACCATTCCCCCAGCATCGATCTCTTCCTGCGCTTCGGGAAGAGAAACGCCTGTTGCGGCGCGCACAGCCTCGCCGAGGTCTACGCCACCCTGACCGGGATGCCGGGCCGGCGTCGCACGAGCGGCGACGAAGCCCTCCTTTTCCTCGGCGACATCCGAGAGCGGCTGACCGTCGTCGCTCTCGATGAGGAGGAGTATTTTCAAATGGCGGAACTGTCCGCCGCCGCCCATCTCGCCGACGGCGCGATTTACGACGCCATCCTCGGCCACTGCGCCCTCAAAGCCAGGGCGGAGGTCATCTACACATGGAACGCCAGGGATTTCCTGCGCCTGCCCCAAGCCATTGCCGGCCGCGTGAGGGATCCCGGTCACCAATAATTTCCCGCAGAACAATTACAGTGGAATATTCCCGTGCTTTTTGGGCGGCAGAGTGTCGCGCTTGGTTTCCAGCATGCGCAGGGCGGCGATCAATTTGGGGCGGGTGTCACGGGGTTCGATGACGGCGTCCACCCAGCCGCGCTCGGCGGCAATGTAAGGGTTGGCAAAGCGCTGGCGGAATTCCTCGGCCTTCTCGCGGCGCATGGCTTCGGGGTCCTCGGCCTTTTGCAGTTCGCGGCGATAAACGATGTTCACCGCGCCCTCCGGCCCCATGACGGCGATTTCCGCGGTGGGATAAGCCAGGTTAACGTCGGTGCGGAGATGCTTGGACGCCATGACGCAATACGCGCCGCCGTAAGCTTTGCGGGTGATGAGGGTGATTTTGGGGACAGTGGCTTCCGCGTAGGCGAAAAGCAGCTTGGCGCCATGCCGGATGATCCCGCCGTATTCCTGCTGCGTGCCGGGCAGGAAGCCGGGAACATCCTCGAAAGTGATGAGAGGAATGTTGAAGGCGTCGCAGAAGCGCACGAAGCGCGCTCCCTTGACGGAGGCGTTGATATCGAGGCAGCCGGCCAGAACGGCGGGCTGGTTCGCTACGATGCCCACGGATTGCCCCCCCAGGCGCGCGAAACCCACCACCAGGTTCTTGGCAAAGTGCTCGTGGACTTCCACAAAGTAACCATCGTCCACGACGCGCGTAAAGATTTCCTTGATGTCGTAGGGCTTGTCGGGCTCAATCGGCACGAGCGTGTCCAAGGCTTCATCCCGCCGGTCGATAGGGTCCTGGGTTTCCACGCGGGGCGGGTCCTCCTGGTTGTTCTGGGGCATGAAGCTGAGCAGCTCGCGGACCAGCGCCAGGCCGTCGGCGTCGTCGCGGGCGATGAAGTGCGCCACACCGCTGGTGGCGTTGTGGGTCAGGGAGCCCCCCAGATCCTCCTTCGTTACGTCTTCGTGCATCACCGTCTTGATGACGTCCGGCCCGGTCACAAACATGTAACTGGAATCCTTGACCATCACCGTGAAGTCGGTGATGGCGGGCGAATAAACTGCTCCGCCCGCGCAGGGTCCCATAATCGCGGAGATTTGGGGAATGACGCCGGAGGCCAGCGTGTTGCGGAGGAAAATATCGGCATAGCCCGCCAGTGACGCCACGCCTTCCTGAATGCGCGCTCCCCCGGAGTCGTTCAGGCCCACCACCGGCGCGCCTACCTTCATGGCCAAATCCATCACCTTGCAGATTTTGGCGGCGTTAGCGCCACTCAGCGAGCCCCCAAATACGGTGAAGTCCTGCGCAAAGGCATAAGTGAGGCGGCCGTTGATTCGCCCGTACCCCGACACCACGCCATCGCCCGGGATGCGCTGCTCGGCCATGCCGAAGTCCTGGCCATCGTGCTCCACAAGCTGGTCAATCTCCTCGAAACTGCCTTCGTCAAAGAGCAGAAGGATGCGCTCGCGTGCCGAGAGTTTGCCCTCGGCGTGCTGGCGGGCGCGCCGCTCCTCGCCACCACCCGCTTGGGCGGCGGAGTGGCGCCGGCGAAGCTCTTCGAGTTTTTGTTCGCGAGTCATCCTGAGCCTGAGAGGCACTATAACGGAGAAATGTTGCAGCAGGCAAGGGCGCTATGCCGCATGGGAATTAGTAGCCGGAATCCGTAAGGAGAAGGGGGTCCCCATCACCGCTATTTTAATCGCCATGTTAATTCGATGCGTCCGATTCCCGCGAAGCGGGACACCATGGGTAGCCGTAGGTGAAACCTACGGAAACGGAAGGCGAAAAATGTCCCCGGCCCTGGAGGGGCCGAACATCCGCAGGGTCAACCCCGTTGGGGTTGGTGAGGTCGGCTGGGCTCCTCTGTCCGCAGGTTAAAACCTGCGGCTACCCCACGGAATGCCCCTGCCGGGGCCGGGCCAAAGGCAATTTATCTTAGCGTGAATGGCAGAACGCAGGAGTGGGCGCCGGGGCCAGAGCGGGTGGGGCCGCGAGCGCGACGGGGATTGCGGCCCCAAACGGAAGTCCCCCGGCAGGGTTTGCAGCGCCGGGAATCGATCAACCTAAAAAGCTTACCGCTTCCGAGGCCATCTGGGCGACGGAACCCGCGCCCTGGGTCAATTGCTGGATGTCTTGCGCGAGCGTCGAGTAGGCCGCCTGGGCGGAAGACAGACTCCCGGATTGCAGGGCTGACCCCAGGCTGCCGAACAGTTGCGCCAGTTCGCTTCCCGAGGAAGCGTTGGTGGTCTGTGAACTGCCCCCCGCGGAGTGGTGATGATGATGACCCGAGCCGGTTTGCTCAACATCATTTTGCAATGTGGAGTAGGCCTTCTGCGCCGCCGCGAGGTTTCCGGATTGCAACGCCGTCCCCAGCGCGCTGAAGGCCTGGGACATGGAGCTGTTGCTTTGCAGGGAGCCGGAAAAGTTCTGACTCAATGAGCTGAAATCCGATTGCGCCTGGGTGATGTTCCCCGCCTGGAGATCCTGCCCCAGTTGTTGAAACTCACTTTGAATCTTCTGAGCTTTCGCCTGCCAGGTTTGCAAGCTTTGACTCAGAGTACTATTGGAAGATATTGCCGATACGGACATGGTCCACCTCGAAGGGGGTTTGGGATTTGGGGTGAGGTCCAAGGGCCGCGTGCGGCGGCTTGGTATTCAATCCCCCATCGTCAATCCAAAAACCCCAATGACTTAGGCTCCTTGCCGCCGGCGAAACGCACTTTCCAATATCGATTGCGGCCCTCGCGTTGGGGTCGCCCGTGGCCTTCCGGCGGCGCTGGACCTTGCTTGCGCTTTGCTTGGAGTGCACGCCGGGTTCCGTTCGCGCCTTTGCGACGCCGTCTTGCAACTACTTGGGATGATGGAAGTTATTGGTCAGGCTTGGCAGCAAAGAAAAGGCGCACTGGGGCGGCTGGGCAATAACCGCCCAGGGCAAGCCCGAAAACAGGGAAAGTCTTGCCTCCTGCTTTGCCCTGTTCAGGAAGCTTTATTTGTGGGAGGTTTGATGGGCTCTTCCGGCCGCTCCGGAAAGGCGTTGCGTGGGGATTCGAGGTCAGGAATGCCACACCAGGTCTCGCAGGCGAGGATGGAGTTGGTCGGCTGCTTCGGGTCGTACTTCACGCTGGCAGTCTGCCCGGGAAGGAAGGGGGCGGCGGCAGCGATTTCCGGCAGCGCACTCAGGTCCTGGGCGGCCTCGTAGGTGACCCCGGCCACCTCGTAATCATAAAGAAGGACGGGTCCGGCGGGGCCATCCTGCAGGGGTTCTGCCAGCTCCACGATTCTTCCCATGGCAATGCGCCCGCAAGCGTTCACTTCCAGGCGGCGCAAACGTTCGATCTCGTCAGGGCTGGGCCGCCGCCAGCGGCGCACGATTCTCCAAATCCAAACTCCCGCAAAGGAGATCGCGGCTGATCCGGCAATGGCGATTCCCATCTCGTCCGAAGGCGTCACAGCGCTAATCTTTCCAAAATCGTAATTATATTCCCAAGGATTGAAGTCTAATGCATAAAAAGTTAAGGATATGACGGACCTTCAACCTTTAACCTTTACCCTTCACCCTTCACCCTTCACCCTTCACTTCGTTTCCACTTCTTCCTGCTTCGACGCCTTGCTCTCGTTGCCGGAAAGGTCAACGGCCGTCACATAGTAAATGAGAGTCTTTCCCGGAGGCGCGGTGGCATCACGGAAGATGGGGGTACGCACTAATTCCCTGTTCACCCGCAGGGGGGTATGGTCTTCCAGGCGATAGACGTTGTACCCCGCCAAATCGGCTTCCGTGTTGGCGTTCCACACCAGTTCTACCGCCCCCGAGGCGTAAATACTCGACAATCCCTGGGGTGGGGCCGGCGGGAAAACGTCACGGGGCGTCACCTTCTCGGCTGCGGAAGCATCGCTCAGAGCCAGATGGCCGGGCTTACCAAAAATCGCCCGCACCTGGTAAAAGTAGGTCTGCCCGAATTCAAACTGGGTATCGCGGTAGGGGGATGCGGCAGTTTCTCCCAGCAATTCAAAGTTGCCGGCCCGGCCGGTTGAGTTGCGATAAATGCGGAATCCGGCGAGGTCATGGATGGGCTCACCGCTAAGCGTCCGGGTGGGCGGGGAAAAGTGAATTTCCACGGCCTTCTCGGTGGTCACGCATTGGATGCCTTCGATCGGTCCCGAGACGTCGATGATGGGCACATCGACGCGGTTGGAAGGATCACTTTCGAGCGCCCGGTGCCGGAATCCCCGGGTGAGCGTCCGCACCTCCACCACCAGGGTTTGGCCTCGCCAGTCGTGAAGTTCCCGGTCCGTCAGATGGGCGGAGTAGGAGATATTATTGTTTTGAACGTACGGGGACCATTCATCCCGGGTGAAGGTCATCCAGACTCCCGGCTCCGGGAGTTTAGCGAGGCCTGCTCCTTGGGGGGCGACGGCGCGAAGGAACTCCACCTCCAACGGCTTCACCAGGCGCTCGCCGTCGGTAGCCAACTGGGGAAGGCTGAAGTGGATTTCCAGGCTTTGCCCGATTTGCACCACGGTGAGATTGGTGATTCTTGTTGGCCGCTCGAGCCGCGGGGGGTGAGGAGTTCCCTGCACGCCACATCCGTACAGCCACCCGGCGGCGGAAGCGAGTAGCAGGGCTTGAAGAATGCGTTTGGGCAGTCGGGTTCGGGGCAGGAAGATGATGGGGGCGGCCGCGCGCTGGGCTCGAAGAGATGGTTTCACAGGATGTATCGGCTGAGGTCCTGATTTTTGACGATGTCGGCCAATTGCTTTTGCACGTAGAGCGCGTCGATGCGCACAACCTTCTTCTTCAGGTCCGGCCCCTCGAAGGAAATCTCATCCAGCAGCTTTTCCATGATGGTGTGCAGTCGCCGCGCGCCGATGTTTTCAGTGGCCTCGTTCACGGCCGCCGCAAACTTGGCGATTTCCTGCAGGGATTCGTCGCTGAAAGTCAACTTGATACCTTCCGTCTCGAGTAGCGCGATATATTGCTTGACCAGCGCGCTCTTGGGCTCCTTCAGGATGCGGATGAAATCCTCCGTGGTGAGCGAATGCAACTCCACCCGGATGGGAAAGCGGCCCTGCAATTCGGGAATCAGGTCGGAGGGCTTGGTGACGTGGAACGCGCCCGCAGCGATGAACAGAATATGGTCAGTGCGGACCATGCCGTAGCGCGTGTTGACGGTGGTGCCTTCGACGATGGGCAGGATATCGCGCTGCACGCCCTCGCGGCTCACGTCCGGCCCGCCACCTCCCCGCTCCCGCCCCGCAATCTTATCGATTTCATCCAGAAAGATGATGCCGGACTGTTCGGCGCGCTCCACCGCGGTGCGCGTGACCTGATCCATGTCGATCAGCCGGTTTTCCTCTTCCTGGATCAGGTATTCCATGGCTTCGGCGACGTGCAGCCGCCGCTTCTTGGTGCGCTGCCCAAAGAGACCAGGAAGGATATCTTTGATGTTGATATCCATCTCTTCAACGCCCTGCGAAGAAATAACTTCAAACGCCGGCATGCTCCGGTCGCGCACCTCCACTTCCACTTCCCGGTCGTCCAGCTTGCCTTCCCGCAACTGGGCGCGGAGCTTTTCCCGGGTGCGCTGAAACTGCTCCTGCGCCGCCCGGCCGTTGTCAACCTCGCCCGGAACCCTGTCCGCTTTGCGCATCGTGGAGGGAGGCGGCAGAAGCAGATCGAGCAACCGTTCCTCGGCATTCTGCTCGGCTTTTTCCGCGACCTCGTCCACCTTTTCCTCGCGCACCATGTCAATGGAGACTTCCACCAGGTCGCGGATCATCGATTCCACGTCGCGCCCGACATAGCCGACTTCCGTGAAGCGCGAAGCTTCAATCTTGAGAAAAGGTGAATTGGTAAGGCGTGCCAGCCGGCGGGCGATTTCCGTCTTGCCCACTCCCGTCGGCCCGATCATGATGATGTTCTTGGGAAGTATGTCCTCGGCCAGTTCCGGCGCGAGCTTTTGCCGGCGCATGCGATTGCGCAAAGCCACCGCCACCGAACGCTTGGCGTTGGCCTGGCCCACCACATACTTGTCGAGTTCGGTCACGATCTGCCGCGGCGTCAAATCGTCGAGCGACGGGGCATTTTCGATATTTTCAGGCAGATAGAAAACCATTTTCCAAAGGATAAAGTGTAAAGGATAAAGGGTAAAGCCTCGTTCTAAAGATCAGTTTCCGGATTTGCCCACCTATCCCTTACCCTTTAGCCTTTACCCTTTCTTAGATCTCCTCGATGACAATCTGGTCGTTGGTGAAAATGCAAATCTGCCCGGCCAGTAGCATGGCCTCCTGGACGATTTCTTTGGCGGGCATTTCGGTGTGTTTGGCGAGAGCGCGGGCGGCGGCGAGTGCGTAGGGTCCGCCCGAACCGATCGCCACAATCCCGTCGTCGGGTTCGATCACGTCACCATTGCCGCTGAGGAGATAGGTGTTCTTTTCGTCCGCCACCAGCAGCAACGCCTCCAGGTGCCGTAACGCGCGGTCGGTGCGCCAATCCTTGGCCAGTTCCACCACCGCGCGGCTCAGGTTTCCGTGATATTCCTCAAGCTTCTGTTCGAAGCGGGAGAACAGGGAAAGCGCATCCGCCGTGCTGCCGGCAAATCCCGCGATGACCTTTTCATTGAAGAGCCGGCGGATTTTGCGCGCCTTCTGCTTCATCACGCTTTCGCCCATGGTGACCTGGCCATCGCCGCCCATGGCCAGCCGGCCGCCCCTGCGCACGCACAAAATCGTGGTACTGCGAATCTTGACGGAATTTTTCACGCTTGCTCCACCCCCATCATTATAGCAGATGCCCCCGCATCATTCCGGGGTGAAGTCATTGGGCGGATAGTCCTCGTTGTATTTGGCGAAGTTGCGGAAGGTTTCCCCGATTCGATCCCCATTCAGGTAGCGAGTGATGTGCATGGGGGTTACGATGCCGTCAAACGTCTTGTAGTCCGCGTATGCGTCCGAATACTCATCCCAGTCGTCCTCCTTGACGTTTCTGATGCGGTAGGTGATGCGGGAGGGGAGGTAGGTTTGCCGGTGCAAGTCCAGCCGCACGCTGGTTCCGCCCGCGGCGATGATTTCGATGCCCTGGGTCGCGGTATTATCCACAAAGTCCATCTTGCCCATTTGGATGAGCACCCCCGGGTCGTTAATGCGCAGGCGCAGCAGGTTCTCCAGACTGTAGCGGTTGGCGAGTATCCAGCCGTGCACTTGCTGATCCGTTTGGGAAATCAGTCCCATTTGATCGAGTTCCCACCCCTTGTCGCCGTTGTTGATCAGAGTAATCGGCTTGGTCTCGCCCTCATAGGTCACGTTGCCGGTATCCATGGAAATATTCTTCTTTGCCTTGGAAATGACCAGGCGGCGCTTGTCGGGGTATACGAATCTGCTCTCGAAGGGCTGCATGCCGGCAGTTCTTCCTTCCACGAAAAAGAACATGCGCCCCCTACAGGTCAGGGACTTGGCTGTCAGGAACGCCTGGCCTCCCAGTGACTGAATGGTGCGGTCGAGGAGTTGTTTTGCCTCGGGATCTTCGCGCCGGGGAATCTGCGGGGCGGGCGGCTGCTGCCCCCACATGGCGCCTGCGACAACACCGAGCGCCAAAGCGAGTGTCCAGGTGAAGAAGGTCTTTGTGCAAAACGATTTGACCACGGGGTAGTTTCCTCCACAGATTTTGATGCACTCTCCAGCTATCCGGTGATCCGGTGATCGGGCGGTCGGATGAACAAAACCGTTCCCCCGTTCATTCTCCCCCACGGCCTTCTGTGGCGCAACTCCAAAGCCTGGACCGCTACCCCCGCTAATTAAAGTAAGGCCGGTGATGTGGGATTTCTGGTACGGCGACAAGCTTGATCTGATGATCTGTTCACCCGATCACCTGATCACCCGATTATTCCGCTGCCACAAACCGCGACGCGATGGCGTTTCTCACCCTTTGGGAGAGGGCGTCGACATCATGCAGGGTCAGTCCAGCGGTGATGATGGCGGGGTGTACGATCATTTCCGTTTGTCCCGCCCGCACATGATAAGTGTCGGGCTTGAGGACGTAAGGCGTGCCATTGATGGTAATGGGCACAATGGGAACTCCCGCCATGATGGCGATGTAAAAACTGCCTGCCTTGAAGGGTAATAACTGGCCACTGCGGCTGCGATGGCCTTCCGGAAAGAGCAGCACGGACTTTCCCGCACGGATCTCCTGCGCCACCTTTTTCATGCTTTTCATGGCCTCCTGCGGGCGGTCGCGGTCAACAGGTATATGGCCCGAGCGCCGCAAGTGGGAGCCCACGAAGGGCCAATGAAACAACGAGCGCTTGGCCACGAAGCGAAACTGCACCGGCAGGCTCAGGAACAGAACCGGAATGTCCATGGCGCTCTGGTGATTCACACAATAAATTGTGGCCCTTTCGGGGTGAAGGTGCTCCAGCCCTTCCACGCGGACGCGGATTCCACTGGTTTTCAGAATCAACCAGGACCACGTTCGGGCGCAAGCATGCTGCCATCTGCCCTGCGAATCGAAAAGGGAAGCGAGAAGGGAAACCGTTCCACAAACCGCCGTGTAAAAATAAAGGAGGGGATTGGTGAGCAGCAGGGAACGCGCGTAGCTCAGAAGGTAGCGGAGGCGCCCGCTTGGCTGGGGGTGGGGTGGGGCCGTGGGTGAAGCGGTATCCATGGAAGTCTCATGCCACGGGCGCGCCGGCTCCGCCGGAATCGGGCAGGTTTAGAATTCCTTCGCGCTGGGCTTTCTTGACGGCGCCGACCAGAAAGAGCGACCCGACCACCAGCACCACGTCATCGGAAGAGCTCGAGCGGCACGCCTTTTCCAGCGCGCGGGCCGGCTCAATTTCAATATACAGCCGGGCAGGCGGGGAATCCAGCGCCGCCAGAATCTCCCCAGGAGTGGCGGCGCGCGGGTGCTCCGGGTGGGTCAGATAAACTTCCTCCGCCAAGGGGAAAAGGCTGGAACAAATTTCGTGGATGGCTTTGTCGCGCATCGAAGCGTACACCAGGCGCACCCGGCGTCCAGGCAGTTCTTCGCGGATGAAGGCGGCCACCTCACGCGCGGCGCCCGGGTTGTGCCCGCCATCGAGTAGAACCAGTGGTTGGGTACAGATGGGCTCCAGGCGCCCGGGCCAGCGGGCGGAACGTAATCCTTGCAGGATGCTGTGGCGTGAAATCTCCAATCCTCCGGCTTGCAAGCGCCAGGCACCGGCCACCGCGGCCACGGTGTTCTTCACTTGAAACTTTCCCAGCAGCGGGCAGGCGAGTCCGGCGAAGGATTCCTGGCCGAGCGCCAAGTCAAATGAGTAGCGGCCCTGCTGGGCGTGCAGATTGGTGATCCTGGCCAGGTCTTGCAATTCCAGCAGCTCCGCTTCGCACTCCTCGGCGCGGCGGCGGATGGCGGCGGCGGCTTCCGCATTTTCCACTCCGGAAATTACGGGGCGATGCGGTTTGATGATGCCGGCCTTTTCCACGGCGATGGCCGCCAGGGTGGAACCCAGGAACTCCATATGGTCGAAGTCGATGTTGGTAATCAAGGCCACTTCCGGGTCGGTTACATTGGTGGCGTCCAGGCGGCCGCCCATACCGACTTCCAGCACCACAAACTTTGCTCCCGCCTGGGCAAAATACTGGAAGGCCGTGGCCGTCAAGAATTCAAAAAAGCTGGGGGGCTTCTCCAGTTTTTTCAGGCCGACCAGGCGCTCGACGGCCCCGGCGACCGCGGTGAAGGCGGCGGCAAAGTCGGCGTCCGAGACCTCCCGGCCGTTCACGCGCATCCGCTCATTGACGCGCACCAGGTGGGGTGAAGTGAATAATCCGGTGGGGTAACCCGCGTGCTCAAGAATGCTCGCCAGCATGGCGCAGGTGGAGCCCTTGCCATTGGTTCCCGCCACGATGGCGGTGGCGTAACGCTCGTGCGGGCGGCCCAACTCTGCCAGGATTTGAGAGGTGGCCTCGAGGCCGAACTTCAACCCGTGCAATTCCTGGCCCAGGCCGGCGAGGTAAGACAGGCATTCGTCGTAAGTCATGCGAATCGATTCATCGGCCCATCGGCTCATCAGGCCATCGGGTCATTAAGTAATGTCGGGATTTCACCATGAGTTGGTCGAGCCACGGCCGGAAATCTCAAAGCTTTCAATCGCCAAATCAATTAATCGCCAGGGGAGCCGATGACCCGATGGGCCAATGAACCGATGATCCGATGGCCCGATTACTCCCAGGCTCGCATGAGGCGAAAAGCACGCGCGATGTAACCTTTTAGTTCCTTGCGCGGAACGATGGCATCGATCATGCCGTGTTCAAGGAGGAATTCGGCGCGCTGGAAACCCTCGGGCAGTTTCTGGCGAATGGTCTGCTCGATGACGCGCGGGCCGGCGAAACCAATCAGCGCGCCGGGCTCGGCGATGTTCAGGTCGCCCAGCATCGCATAGCTGGCGGTAACGCCGCCGGTGGTGGGATCGGTGAGCACGGAGATGTAGGGTTTCCGGGCCTCGTCCAGGCGCGCCAGCGCCGAACAAATCTTGCTCATCTGCATCAGGCTGATGGCGCCTTCCATCATCCGCGCTCCGCCCGAGCAGGAAATGATCACCAGGGGCAATTTCTTTTCGATGCAGCGATCGATGGCGCGCGTCACCTTTTCACCCACCACCGCTCCCATGCTGCCGCCCACGAATTGAAACTCCATCGCGCAGATGATGGCGGGCTTGCCCTCGATCAGCCCTTCGCCGGTCAGCGCCGCATCCTTCATGCCGGTGACTTTCTCCGCCTGCTTCAGGCGATCGCGGTAGGGTTTGGTGTCCTTAAATTTTAAGGGATCGGTGGAGGCCAGGCGCGCGTCATGCTCGGTATAGCGGCCATCGTCAAACAGCATGTCCAGCCGCGCGTGAGAGCCCAGTTTGAAATGATGGCCACACTTGGGGCAGCACTGCAGGTTGGCCTCCAGATCCTTTTTCCAAAGAATCTGCTTGCACTTGTCGCACTTCACCCAAAGCCCCTCGGTTTGGACGCGCTTCTCCTTGGGTGTCTCCAGCGGCTGCTTTTCTTTGCGGAACCAAGTCATAAAGATCTGTCCATCGGGTCATCGGGTCATCGGGTCATCGGGTCATCTGGTCATCGGGTCATCGGGTCATCGGGTCATCGGGTCATCGGGTCATCGGGTCATCGGGTCATCGGGTCATCGGGTCATCGGGTCATCGGGTCATCGGGTCATCGGGTCATCGGGTCATCGGGTCATCGGGTCATCGGGTCATCGGGTCATCGGGTCATCGGGTCATCGGGTCATCGGGTCATCGGGTCATCGGGTCATCGGGTCATCGGGTCATCGGGTCATCGGGTCATCGGGTCATCGGGTCATCGGGTCATCGGGTCATCGGGTCATCGGGTCATCGGGTCATCAACTGATTGAGCCATTATTTGAGGATCACAAATCGTTATTGTTTTCAATCACCAGATCACGCAATGGCTCTATAGCCAGATGAACCGATGAGCCGATGGCCCGATGAACCGATCCTCAGTATTCAATCCCTTTTTGGGCGAGGATGCCCTTTTGATAGGGATGTTTCACCTCGCGCATTTCCGTTACCAGGTCGGCCAATTCGACGAGCAGGGGGTGGGCGTTTCGCCCGGTCAAAATCACGTGCACCATTTCCGGCTTGTTCCTCAAAGTTTCTGCTACCGGCTCCGGCGCCAGCATTTTGTAACTGACGGCATAGTTGATTTCGTCGAGAATCACCAAATCGTACTCCCCGCCGAGGATTGCGCCGCGGGCAAATTGCCAGGCTTCTTCGACCATCCGCACATCTTCGGGGTCGGGTTTCTCGGCGCCGACTTTCACAAACCCCCGGCCCATGGGCAGGATTTTCAAGCGCTCGTCGCCCAGCATCTTGGCCGCGTCCAATTCGCCATAATGCCACGAGCCCTTGATGAATTGTACCATTAAGACCTTCAGGCCTTGTCCCACGGCGCGCATTGCCGTTCCCAGCGCCGCCGTGGTCTTTCCCTTGCCGGGGCCTGTATGGACGATAATCAACCCTTTTCGCTCTTCTGGCAAGAGGTGCTCCAATCGGTTCATCGGTTCATCGGCCCATCGTCGTGCACGATCTCGGCTCAACGAGTTTTCGCAGTGTGTTGGGAGGCAGCAAAGATGGCCAAGAGTTCATTGGCCTCTTTCATGTTTGTTTTCCATCCCGTTTTCCGCCATCTTGACATTCAAGAGCGATGGACCGATGAGCCGATGAACCGATTATCTTGGGTAGGGATATCCGCGCAAAATCGTAAAGCCGCGATAGATCTGCTCAAGCAACAGGGTGCGCGCCCAATCGCGCGTCAGCGTCATGCGCGAAAGGGCCAGCAGCACGTCAGCCTCTTCGCGGAAGGCCGCGGAAAAGCCATCCGGCCCACCAATCAGAAAGGCCAGCTCCCGCGCGCCCCGCAGGGCCTCCTTGCCGAGCCATTCGGCGAATTCCTGCGAAGTCCGTTCGCGCCCGCGTTCGTCCAGCAGGACTTTGGTGGCGCCCCGCAGTTTTTCCAGCAGCGCGCGCTCCACCGAGGTCAACCCGGCCTTGCGGGCATGGCTCGCTCCCCGCAGCGCCGGTAGTTCTTCCAGGCTCAAGGGGGTAAAATGTTCGATGCGGGCTGCCAATTCCTCCTGAATCGCCCGCAAGTGCGAATCCCTGGTCCTGCCCTCAAACAGAATTCGAATGCGCATCTTAAAGAATCGAATCATCGGGTCATCGGGTCATCGGGTCATCGGGTCATCGGGTCATCGGGTCATCGGGTCATCGGGTCATCGGGTCATCGGGTCATCGGGTCATCGGGTCATCGGGTCATCGGGTCATCGGGTCATCGGGTCATCGGGTCATCGGGTCATCGGGTCATCGGGTCATCGGGTCATCGGGTCATCGGGTCATCGGGTCATCGATGGAACAAGCCATTATTTGAGGATCAGAAGTCTCTCTTGTTTTCAATCACTAAATCGCTCAATGGCTCGATGGCCCGATGGCCCGATGAACCGCTCACCGCCTCACCCGATATTAACCCTCGGCGCGTTCTTCCACAGGCGCTCGAGGTCATAAAACTCCCTGGCTCGCTCCACAAAAATGTGGACGATGAAATCGAAATAGTCCACCAGAATCCACTCCGCCTGCGAGTAGCCCTCCACATGCGTGGGCGCGCAGCCGGACTTCTTTAATCCCTCCACAATGCCATCGCAAATGGCCTGGGTATGGCGAGTGGAGGTTCCACTGCAAATCAGGAAGTTGCTGGTGAAGGAAGAGATTCCTTCCAGATCCAAAACGCGCACGTCGAAAGCTTTGCGATCGTGGGCCGCCCGGATCGCTTCGCGGAGTTGAGGTGTCATCGATGCAAACGCTTCCTGCCGGCGCTGGGGCCGTACAACCCTTCCTTTCCAATGTATTCTTCCACAAGCTTGGGGACAAGGCCAGTAATGGGTTGGTGTGCCCGCACCGCTTGTCGGATGTCGCGGGAGGCGACGGGAGCATCCACACCGTGCAAGAGGTGGATGGCGCCGTGGCGCAAGCGAATGGTTCCATCGCGCGGGGCGAGGCGCCGCGCCGGCAGCAGGTCGGGCGGGGCGACCTGGCGGATGGCGTCCACTTCGAAGCCGGGACGGGAAACCACAATGAACTCCACCGAATCGAGCAAGCGCCGGAACTCCTTCCAGTGGGGAAGGTCGAGAAAAGCGTCGGCGCCGACCAGGAAAAACAGCCGATCGTGCTGGCGCAGCCTTCGTCGCACCGCCCGCACGGTGTCAATGGAATAGCGCGGCGATCCCTCCACGGTGGGGGCCTCGATGGTGGAGGGGATAAAGCGCGGCTCATGGGCGCAGGCGACGGCCACCATCGCATAGCGCTGGGCATATTCGGTCAGGCGGTCGTGAATTTTGTGGGGGGGATTGCCGGTGGGAACGAACAGGATGCGATCCAGATGAAAACGCCGCTGCGCCGCCTGCGCCGCCGCCAGGTGCCCGGCATGGATGGGGTCAAACGTTCCGCCAAAAATTGCGATGTTCATGAGAAGGAGGAGATCGGGAGATCGGCCCAACGGCTCATCGGTTCATCGGGCGATTTAGCGATCTGGCGATTCATGATTCCATTGTAAAAGCTCATTATAGCGTGCCGCGCACCACTCAGACTCTTTATATACAGTCGATATCACCGAGGGCGGAGGTTGGAATCAGATCAAGACTCAAACTCTAAGTTCCCCAATCCCGAAATGATTCAATGAACCGATGACCGGATGAAGCGATGGGCCGATTATCCGATCACCGGGCCTCCCGATTTCGGAATTTGCTCCAGCCTGGTCCAGACGGCCTCTTTCAATTCGTCCAACCCTTCCCCGGTCACCGAGGAAATTTCGTGCAAGGGAAGCCCGCGCTCCGCACAGAACGTACGCAGGCGCGCCAGGCGGTCACTCTCGCCCACGGCGTCAATGCGCGAAGCCACCAGCAGCATGGGCTTGTCGGCGACCAGGGGGCTGAAGTTTTCGAGCTCGTTCAAAATGACCCCGTAATCCTCTAGGGGATCGCGGCCGGAATGCTCCGCCACGTCAATCAGGTGGAGAAGCAGGCGCGTCCGTTCAACGTGCCGCAGGAAGCGTATGCCCAGGCCCTTGCCCTCATGCGCTCCGGCGATGAGCCCGGGAATATCGGCCAACACGAAGGAGCGGTCTCCGTCCAACCCCACCACGCCCAGGCAGGGCGCCAGGGTGGTGAAGGGGTAGTCAGCAACGCGCGGCCGTGCCGCGCTGAGCCGCGAAATCAGCGTGGATTTTCCCACATTGGGGAAGCCCACCAGACCCACATCGGCGAGCAACTTCAGTTCCAACCTCAGGTCGCGCACGATTCCCGGCGTGCCGGGTTCGGCTTTGCGTGGCGCCTGGTGAGTCGAAGTGGCAAAGCGCGCGTTGCCGCGTCCACCGCGTCCGCCTTGGGCGGCAATCACCTGTTGGCCCGGCGTGTCAAAATCCCAGAGCTTTTCTCCGCTGGTCAAATCGTAAACCACCGTGCCCACGGGGAGAGTCACCGTGGTATCCTCGCCGTTTTTCCCGTGACAGTTGGAGCCTTCGCCGTGGCCTCCGCGAGCAGCCCGGTACTCGGGGTTATAGCGAAACTTCAGCAAAGTGTTCAGGTGGGGGTCGCTCAAAAGAATGATGTCCCCACCGCGCCCGCCATCGCCGCCACTGGGACCACCCCGCGGCACGAATTTCTCCCGCCGAAACGCCACACAGCCGTTTCCGCCACCGCCGGCGGCCACGTGAATTTTCGCTTCATCTATGAACATAGCATTTGATTGGGAGATCGAATGAAAGGCGATCGGGTGTACAGAAATGGGTGAGTAGATCGGGTAACCCGGTGATCGGGTAATCTGGTGAGCGAGAGGCGGTTTGGCCTGCCTGGCTTTTTGTTCACCCGATTACCGGACCATCCGATCTCCCGATCTTCAGTTGGTTGATGGGACCAGGATGCTAACGAAGCGGCCCAGGCGTCCCTTGTCCTCGAAGCGCACGACGCCGGAGACCTTGGCGAAAAGGGTGTCGTCGGATCCGACGCCGACGTTTTCACCGGCCTTCAGACGCGTGCCGCGCTGGCGAACCAGGATCGACCCGCCGGACACCGTCTGCCCGTCAAAGCGCTTTACACCCAGGCGCTGGGCGTTGGAGTCGCGACCGTTGCGGGATGTTCCTTGACCTTTCTTATGTGCCATAAGGAAATTTCCTTTGTAAGAACCAAAATCTGGAGTTTAGAAGCGGGAACCCAGGAGCTAGAAGTTGGAATGTGTCCTTTGGGCGGCGATTCGAGCTGAAGGATTCTGGCTTCTAATTTCTAAGTTCTAACTTCTAACCCCTATGCCGTAACGATGTCCTGAATCAATACCTGGCTGAAATGTTGGCGATGACCAATCGTGCGCCGGTATTGCTTCTTGCGCTTGTATTTCAACACGCGCACCTTGGCGGCGCGGTCGTGGGTGAGGATTTGCCCTTTCACTTTGGCGTTCTCAACAAGCGGGGCGCCCACGGTGAGTTTCTCCGCGCGCACCACGAACACATGGTTGAATTCGACCGTTGAGCCCGGGTCACCCGTCACCCGCTCCACGCGAATGACGTCACCCGGTGAAGCCTTGTACTGTTTTCCGCCTGTCCTGAAGATAGCGTACATAGATTTCTTTTCTCCTGTTTCCTGAAAACGACCATTATACGAATTGATCGGAGATTATGTCAACGAAATGCCAATGCGAAAGAAATCCGATCTTCAACTATAAGGCAATTTCCTTAACCAGTACGACTTTGATATCCTGCCTCCCGTGTGACAGAGGCGTGGCGGACACAAGTCTAAATGTGTAACTAAAAGATGACACACGCGGGCGACGCCTTGCCCGGTCCATCGACTTTTTCCCTGATTCTAATATTATCTCTTGCTCCTTTTGTGTCTGCCGTTGAGGGCAATTTCGGCTTACAATGGTTAATCGAGGATGTGCCGTCGCCCTAGCGAGTTGTTTTGACGCACTCTGCGAGCCCCTCCTGGCAAAGAGCGAAATTGAAATGCCTGGAGCATACATCCGCAATAAGTCTTGGGCATTTTGGCACTCTATGTGCATGTGAATCAGAGGATAAGTGTTTAGCACCAGATGTTTGCCGGGTCACCCAAGCTTTCGACAGGTTATGCTCGCGAGGGTTTTAGGCTGCGGGGGGACGAGCGAACCACTTCGGGGCGTAATAGATTGCGGCTTTTCATTTCACCGAACAAACACTTTAGTGTAATATTCAATCCTGTGTCGCGGAACGCAAAGGCGGTAGCAAGAGAATGTTGAGCACCCCTTGAAACTGCGAAGGCTGGTTCTGATCAGGTCAGTCAGGTCGGCACGGAGAAGAAGCTTGCCCGGGAATTCGCTTTGACAATTTGCGGGATGCGAGTAGCATTCCTTGGAACATTTGCGATAAGCTGCTATGCTCTAGAGTCGTTCCACCTTATTAAGCGATACATCTGCATCATCGGATGGCGGACCTATGCGCGGTAACAACCAAAGGGCGGACATCGCCTCAAGAGATCGGATGGTTACCGGCCATCTTCAGGCCGGAAATTTCGAGAACAAACTGATGCGGGCAAAAATACCTTTGTGGGTTGATCGTATGCAAAGAATGGGAAAAATAGGTCGCTTCGGAATTCTTCCGCTCCTGGCCGGGGCAACTCTGCTCTTGGCGCTAGGCGGATCTGTGTTGGCGGGTGCGGAGCGTGCGGCAACTCCCGCGCTTCCTCATTCCGATGCCGGCGCGCGAGCGCGGGTGAACGCCGCGGCCGCAACTTGGCCGCTGCGGTTCGAAGAAAATGTGGGCCAGGTTCGGGGCCCCGAGGCGCGGGAAGTGCGATACATTTCGCGCGGGAGCTCCTACACGCTTTTTCTGACCTCGTCGGAAGCCGTGCTGGTGCTGGGACACAGTGCTCCCGGTGCGGCCTCTCCGGTGGTGCTGAGGATGCGCCTTTCCGGCGGCAATCAAATCCCCACCTTCTCTGGACTCGACCCGCTGTCCAGCAAGAGCAATTACTTCCTCGGGAATGATCCGGCGCAGTGGCACACCGATGTGGCCAACTTTGGCCGGGTTGCCGCCAAGGGCGTCTACCCTGGAATTGATCTGGTGTACCACGGTAATCAGGGCCAACTGGAATACGATTTCGAATTGGCTCCGAAGGCCGACCCGAAAAATATTCGTTTCGAGCTGGAAGGCGCGCGCGGCTTGCGCATTGACTCACAGGGCGATCTCCTGGTGAAGGTGCAAGGCGGAGAATTGCGGTTCCATCGGCCCGTCGCTTACCAGAAAGCGGAGGGCGGCAAGCAATTGGTTCCCGTCCGGTACTTGCTGAAGGGGAAAAACCAGGTGGAATTTCGCCTGGCCTCGTACGATCCGCGTCAGCCCTTGGTGATTGATCCCGTCTTGGGGTACTCAACATACCTGGGCGGGACCAGCATCGACGCGGGCAACGGGATCGCTGTGGCGCCGGATGGCTCGGCATTCATCACCGGTGGAACATTTTCGACTTATTTCCCCACTGCTAATCCCTTGCAGCCCGACGCTGGTGGCCCCAACGACTTTTCCCAGGACGCTTTTGTCTCAAAAATCAGCGCCGACGGTTCCACATTAGTCTATTCCACTTTCCTGGGTGGTTCGAGCCAGGATGTGGGGAACGGCATCGCCGTGGATACTTTCGGCAACGCCTATGTGGCCGGCACAACCTTCTCGGCGGATTTTCCCGTAACCGCCGGTTCCTTTGACACGTTGTGCGGTGGTGACGGGCGCTGCGGTTCCACTTGGAATGTGGAAGGCCTGACTGTTCCCAACGCGTTTATCACGAAGATTAACATCGCCGGGTCGGCCTTGGTCTATTCCACTTTTCTCGGGTCTTACAGTATCACTCAGGGCCTCGCTATTGCTGTGGACGGGAATTTCTATGCCTATGTGACGGGGGAGGTGGGACCCAACATTTTCCCCACGGTGACTATTACACCGCCTGCAACCTATCCCCCGGCCTTCCCGACCACCAATAGTTTTGAGCCGACCTTCGACAACATTGGCACGGAGTACGGGGGTAGCGGCACGAACGCTTTTATCACCCAGTTTAACGCCGTCGGCTCCGGCGTGCTCTTTTCGAGTTATCTTGGTGGTGACAACCAAACCGTAGGCAACGGCGTCGCTGTGGATGCCAGTGGGGATGCGTATATCACCGGCCTGACCTATTCCGACACCGGATTTCCGATCACCGCATCGACTGCCCTCCAGACCACATATTCCGGAGCGGGTGATGCCTTCCTGACCGAAGTCAGTACGACCGCGACGGGATCGGCATCCCTGGCCTACTCAACCTACCTGGGTGGAAACGGACTGATGCAAGGCAACGCCGTGGCGGTGGACACCAAGGCAAAAACCTACGTCACCGGAGCGACAACTTCTACGACCCTTGAGTTCACGCCGCCGACCGGGGCCTATCAAACCGCTTGCGCTTTGGATTCTTCCAATAATTGCGAAGGCGACGCCTTTGTGGCCAAGCTTGACACCACACAAACCGGATCGGCCTCGCTTCTCTATTTCACCTACCTGGGTGGTTCCCTGGCCGACTCGGGTACGGGCATTGCTGTCGACGCGAGCGGAAAGGTTTTTCTCACCGGTTCGACGGTTTCCACCAATTTCCCGATCGCCGGGGTGGACTTCCAACCCCATTACGGGGGCGGCAACGCCGACGCTTTTGTGACCGAGTTGAACCCCGCGAATCCGGCGAGCACCGCCTTGATTTACTCGACTTACCTTGGCGGCAGCAGTACGGATACCGGCGCCGCCATTGCCATCGATACCAGCGACGACGCCTATGTTACGGGCCAGACCTGCTCGCTCGATTTCCCCCTGGCCAGCCCCCTGCAACCCACGCCGGGTGGGAATTGCGACGTCTTTATCTCCAAGATCATCCCTGCGGGTGGAGTCGCGGTCATTCCTGCGGGTTTGATTTTCGGGAACCAGGACCTCCTGACCACGAGCCAGCCTCAGACGGTAACCCTCACCAACGGGGCCAACACCACTCTGGATATTACCAGTGTTACAGTGACCGGCGCCGACGCCAGTGACTTTGTACAGACGAACACCTGTGGTACCTCTGTGCCGCCCCTCGGCAACTGCACGATCACGGTGACCTTTGCGCCGACCTCGATTACGCCACCCACACGCACCGCCCAAATCACCATCATTGACTCGGCGGCCGGCAGTCCGCAGGTTGTCGATTTGACCGGCACCGCCGGCACTTCTCCCCTCGTCAGCCTGTCGTCACCCAGTTTGACCTTCAGTACTCAGCAGACGGTGGGCGTCACGAGCGCGCCGCAGCTTCTCACGGTGACCAACACGGGAACGGCGGCTTTGAACATGACCACCCCCGTGGCCACTGGCGATTTTGCGGTAGTCAGCAACACCTGCGTGGAGCCGCTCCAGGCCACGACGCCGCCCTCGAATTGCACGATCGGCGTTACGTTTACCCCTGTGGCGGCAGGGGCGAGTGTCGGATCTTTGACCTTGACGGATAACGCGCCCAATAATCCCCAAATCATCTTGCTTACGGGCACAGGGGCGGCCGAGCCCATCGCTACTCTTGCTCCCACCTCCCTCACCTTTGCCAGTCAGACGCTGAATACCCCCAGCGCTTTGCAGTCGGTCTTGCTCACAAACACCGGCACCGCCCCCTTGACCGGCATCAGCATTGGGGTGACCGGCACGAACAGCACCGACTTCTCCCAGAACAACAACTGCGGCGCAACCCTGGCAGTGGGATTGTCCTGCACGATTAACGTGATCTTCACTCCCGCGGCGGCGGGTACGCGCACGGCCACCTTGACTGTGATCGACAACGCGCCCAATAGCCCGCAAATGGTGGCGTTGATGGGTGGGGGCGCAGACTTTGGCATTTCCGTCAGTCCAACCTCCGCCACTGTTACGGCCGGGAATTCAACGAGCCCTACTGTAACTGCGACCTCTATCGGCGGATTCAGCTCGGGTGTCGTAATTTCATGCAGTGGCTTGCCGGCGCAGACGACTTGCACCGCCTCGCCTGGCTCCGCAGCGCCTAGCGGCACGACGGCGGCCACGTCAACTTTGAACATCACCACCACGCGCCGCACCGCCGTTCCCCCCACCGGATTCCCCCGTATTCCGGGGCCGGGGGTGCTTCCGCACCCGGGGAATTGGCTGCTGTGGACCTTGCTCCTGATGGTGCTTGGTGGGTGGGCGGTGGCGGTGCGCAAGAACCGGCGGCAATGGAGCTGGGCTGTCCTTGCCGTAGCCGCGTTATGGATCGCAAGTTTCGCTGCTTGCGGCTCCGGCGGCACGGGTTACAGTAATCCCACGGGCACGCCCGCGGGCACATACACGATTTCCGTAACCGGCACATCGGGGAACCTGACCCACTCGACAACTTTCACATTGACGGTTCAATAAACGCGAGCGTCAGTCAGGGTTGGGAGTTCAGGGATTGCCGCAGGAAGCCGGCAAATATTTGCAATGGGGTCCGCCCGCAGGCGCAACCACGCCTGAATCCTGGGTGGGCAGAGCGCAAAATGGAGTGCCGCCGGTTGGACAAGGCACTTTGCCTGTTGAGAGTTTTTTCAGGGCGTTTCTTAACCTACGAGTGGGTGGGAACTGCACCCAAGGGAAGGGAGATTTCATGAGAAAGTTATTGATTCTGTTGCCGTTGTTGGCTCTTCCGATGTCGGCCTTAGCCCAAGAAACACCGAAAGTGGAAGTCTTTGGTGGCTATTCCAATCTGATCTCCAATTTCACCAATTCCAGCATTGACATGAACGGCGTTAATTTTGCCGTTCAGGAGAACGTGAACTCCTGGTTTGGCGGGGTGTTGGACTTCAGTACCCACTTCGGCTCAGAAAATCAATCCGTTACAGGCTTATCAACGACCACCACTTCTTTCAGAGTCAACACGCAATCACTAACTTATGGTCCGGTTTTTACCTACCGAAAAAGCAAGACCGTTACGCCTTTTGGTCATGCGATGGTGGGTGGAGTTCGTGGCGGACCGGAATATCTTGGCATTTCTCAGCCGGAATTCCGCTTTGGTGTATATGCAGGCGGCGGTTTGGACGTAAAGGTTTCTCCCATGATCTCCCTGCGCCTGATCCAAGCAGATTACCTCATGAGCCGGTTTAGCGGCGCGCGCCAGGACAACATTCGGCTGTCGGCCGGTATCGTCCTCCGTCTAGGGAGGAAAAAGTAGCGTTGTATTGAGGCCGTCCTTGGGGCGGGCGGACTCGCCACTACTTTGATAAAAAAGGAATTGCTTCCGGGCGGCAGGCTCAGAGAGTTCCTCGGGCTTGGAGAATTCCGATCGCAGAAAAAGGGAGGAAGCCGCCAGTTCGACTCCGCTTAATACTTCCGCCTATCGCCACCCTGTAAGCTCTGCCCTTGGGGGGGCCAGTGATTAAAATTTCGCTCATGCCCAAGGCCCCGCCCCCTCGCCGGCGCAAGCTCTCCGCGGCATGGCGTGGGCTTTGGGAAACCGAGCCCCCAGTCTATCCCATAAGGCTTGGGCCCGGTGGTCCTTGGCCGAGAACTCGCCGGTTTACGCCAGCTTTTCTAACCTCAACCCTCATTCAATCTTCGTTGATATTTTTTTACTACAACATTCCCTTTGCCCTCATCCTTGCATGGTTTATGGGGCCGCCTCCATCTGTGGTTTCCCCTCCTCCCCGCCTCGTCGTTATTAAGTTGAATCATTTAAGCTTGGCGGATTACCTTCCGATCATTAAACCGCGCGGGGAAGGGAAGGCTCCCGGTCGCGGGTCGAAGCCGCATGCACGTCCGCGCCTGGGTGCCAGCCATTTTGACCCGCGGGTCACCATCATTTCCAACCCCCCGCACCCGGACAACTCCCTCCTGACCCTTAAGAACGAGACGCGACCGCCGGACCCCACGCCCCCCAAGGACTTGAAAATTCCCGATTTAATTTCCGGGGGCCCGGCCCCTACTCCCGAAGCGGGAAAACCTGCGCCACCCACCCCCGAAAAGGTGGAGACCCCCGCGCCCGAAAAGCCCATCCCCGTGACCGCTCCCAAGCTTCCGCCCGTTCCGGTCGTACCGATCACGCCGACGGTGCCAGTGGCGCCGCCTCCCCCTCCCCCCGAATTGAAGTTAATGGCTGCTCTACCTGATCTCCCTGCACCGCATCTGGAGGTTCCACCCCCGCCTCCCCCTCCAGTGACGCCGCTTGAAAAAAGCGTGGCCCCATCTGCCCCCGAGCCCGCTCCCTCGCGCCCAGAATCCGCCTCCAAGCAGTCTGCGCCCCCCACCCCGGAGTCGTCGCCGTCATCGTCTCCCTCGTCGTCTCCCAACAATAAATCCGGGGGGACGGGCACGAGCGAAACTCAAAAGCCCGGGGGCGGACCACAAATTGTGTCCCTCAGCGTCAATCCCGTCCCGCTTACGGATCTTTCCTCGATACCGGGAGGAAGACACGCCGGTGCCTTCTCCATTAGTCCCGCGGGGAAGGTGGGGGGATCGCCGGGCGGTGTTCCGGGCGGGTCGCCGGAGGGGGGCGAAGGAGGCCCCGGCCCCGGCGGTGACAGGAGCCTGGCGGTCGGAAATGGCAAGGGAGTTCCGGGGGGCGGAGGTTCAGGTGGTCCCGCGTCCAAGCCCTCAGCGGAGCTCGGCCTGAGCATATCCGGGCCGTCGGGTGGCGCAGGAATTACCGCGGGGACGCTCCCCCCACTGAAGCCGGAGGATCTGGTTTATCCGGTAAAGCCCGATACCCCCAAAGCCAAGGCCCCCACCATGGTGGTGAGCAGCGGTTCATTCGGCGGCGGGGGATTGCGCATCTTCGGCGTTCTGCACGGGGATAAAATCTACTCCGTATACTTTTCCATGCCCGGGCGGAGTTGGATTTTACAGTACTGCGTCCACGATCGCGCCGCGCAGGAGGTTCCCGCCTCCCGCGTCGTGCAGTTTCACATGCAGCCGTCCCTGGTTGCTCCCGCCCCCATCGTGCAATCGGACTTTCATCGCCCGGTGTCAACCGACCCTGGCAATGTTGGATACGTTCTGCACGGCATCATTCGTGATGACGGGTCGGTAGGCGATCTGAAGGTTCTTCAGGGTGTCGATCCGGTCAGCGATGCCGCCGCCATTATCGCCTTTTCGCACTGGAAGTTCAAACCCGCCACCCGCGCCGGAGTCCCCGTGGAACTTGAAGTTCTGGTGGGAATCCCCTGAAGGTCCCTTTACCCCCGCATGCCTGGTGGTGTGGCGCGGACTCCGTGCCGGGGGCCCCGGTTCTTTATGGCAAACACACTCCATCTGACCCCTCCACGAAATCTGAGTTTGCGACTTTGGCCGATTTCTGCTGGCCTGAAGATGACTATCCCGTGACTGGGAGAGTATTGCTGTGTATCCCCCTCGCGCACTGGGACGTAATGTCCGGAATCTTCCCGGAATGCACACCGGCCAGTCCGTCTCCAGCCTCACGACAAAATGTCTGAAATTGCAGCGTGAAGGTCCGCCCAGGCTGGTCTAGACAGAGCGACATCAATGTTTGCGCAGTGGGTGGTAGCGGCGGTCGGAGACCGCCGTCGTCGATCGGAGTTCGCCGCTACAACCCCGGCGCTCAGAGAGCGCCGCTACAGCCGAATGCGCAAGAACTTATGTCTTTCTGTATAGCTTGACCGGCGGAGCGCCGCCACGCGCCGCGCTTTCGTGCAAATTGTTAAATCAAAGAGCTTGGCTCATTTTAATGGGGGGGGGTACGGCGATGCCATGGGGGGCAGCGCGCAACAGCCCTCCCCTGATGCGCCGCGCACCGGAATTCTGATCCGGCAGTAGGCTACTTATCGAAGGTTTCGAGATGCGACACGGACTGGGCCCGGTTCGCGTCTCCGTGCCATGCCATGCTGAGGGTTGCCAACTCGCCGGAAAATTACCCCGATCCCTCCAAATTCCATTCCGAGACCCACCATGCGGGGGGTGGCGCCCCCGGGAAGGTTCGATCGGGAATATTAACCGCGATGGGACTAGACAGGGGTTGCCCCTCAATTTATAATAACCCGTCGTTCGTTTCGTTCTCTTTCACGGAAAAACACAACTCGGGGGGAAGCTCACCAAGGCGCGGGTCAACACGCGGTGTCGAGGGGTTGACCGGAGGGACGAATATGGAGGCAGAGATGATGGGAAAAAACTTAGGGAGCCGCAACGCTGCCGCAAGGGGATTGTGGCGGAGAGTGCGCCGGGCGCTTCGCCGCACGCGCGGCGAGCAGGGCCAGTCGCTGGTGGAGTTCGCCTTTATAACGGCCCTGATCCTGTTCCCTCTTCTGACGGGCATCATCTATATGGCGATTGGCTTCAGCACTTATCTGACCCTTTCCAATGGAGCCAACGTGGCGGCGCAGGCCCTTTCCATCAGCCGCAATCAGGACGTCCCCGGCACCACCACCGTAGACCCGTGCATGTCGGCCTGGCTGGCATTCCACAATGCTTCGCCGACCATCTCGAATACCACCTCGGGTCTTAATCTTGGTTATACGATTACGATCTATACCAGTTCGACCCAATCGTATCCCTATTCCGGGACGGGGGTAAATTGGTCGTGCTCAGGGGGAGCGGGCTATATGACCGCCGGCCAGGAAGCCACCCTGAAAGTCACCTACCCCGTTTCACTCCCCATTTATGGTATGAAACTCTGCGGCGGGGCCGCCTGCACACTTACATCATCTGTGTCGGAGGTTGTACAATGAAGCTTCACAGCGAATCTCTTGTCCCCCGGGTACGAAGCAGCGAGAGTGGCCAGGTGATCGCGCTGGTCATGGTCTGCATCATGACGTTTCTAGCCCTGGGCGCGTTAACGGTTGACCTGGGCAATTACTACATCGCCGTCCAAAAGCTCAACACGGCCACCCAGGCCGCAGCGCTGGGGGGAGCGCAGCAACTGGTCAACTTCGGCGCCACGGCTGCCACGACCCAGGCGAAGGAATACAGTGCCGACGCATCGAGCGATTACAACTACAGTTCCACGCTGGACGTTACGTCGATCACGGTCACCGTCCCGCCGTGCCTGACCACGACCAACGTGGCCTGTTATAACCCCACCGGCGCCGCTAGCGGCGCCAACGCCATTGAGGTGCAGGAGACCGCGCAGCTCAATACCATCTTTGCCAAGCTGGTGGGCATTCCCACGCTCACCATCACCTCGACCGCGTGGGCAAGCGCCGCGGGCGGAATAGTGGGCCCCTATAACATCGCGTTGATCGTCAACACGACGGATTCGATGACCAGTACAGACTCCGGCACCAGCAACTGCGGTACGGCGAGAATTACTTGCGCCATGGCCGGCTACCAGGCGCTGCTGGAAAACCTCGACCCCTGCTCCCCGCTGTCCGGCCAAGCCTGCAACGCGAGCGGGGTGTTGCCGCTCAATGTGGTCAGCCTGTGGACGTTCCCCGGACTGACCACCACTGCCGAACAGCCGGACGATTGGTGCGGGACAACTGAGCCTGCGGTGCAGGATTACAAGGCTGCGGATAAAGCGGTGTACCAGATCACCCCGTGGACGGGGACTGATCTGGTGTGGCGCACGAACGACACCACCCCCTATTTGAATCCCAGCGCCGACATCTCGAGGGCGATGGGGGTGTCCGGCACGCTCAACAAGCAGTGCACGAATACCAACGTGGCAGGCTCCGGCGTGTGGGTGAAGGGCGGCGTGGGAACCTACTATGCGGGCATCATCACCGCGGCACAAGCTGCGCTCGTTACTGAACAGGCTCAGCCGGGGAGGGGGAATGCCCAGAACGTGATGATCCTGGTGAGCGATGGCGAAGCGCAATCGGGCTACACGGACACCTCCACCGCCAAGCAGCAGTGCCACGAGGCGATCACGGCGGCCCAAAACGCGGTGCAGCCGAACGCGTTGGGGCAATACACATGGATCTACACGGTGGCTTACGGCGCGGAGTCGTCAGGCTGCACCACGGACACAGCACCCACGATCACTCCGTGCCAGACGATGGAGGACATTGCCACCAACCCCGACGGTACCCCGAACGCGACGAGGTTCTTCTCCGATTACTCGGCGACGGGAGGCACCACGACGTGCGTCGGGCGCTCGCAATCGAACACGGAATTGACCTATATCTTCAAAGAAATCGCGGGGGATCTCACGGTAGCCCGGCTGATCCCCATCGGCACACAGTAAACGCCCTCCCGGGAGGAGGGCCGCGCGGAGCTTGTGCCATGGCCATCCTGGCCATGTCCCCTCACACGGGCAGGATGCCGGTGGCACAAGTAAGCTGTGACATGGCCGTCTCGGCCATGCCCGAGCACGGGCGGGACGCCCGTGGCACATAGCTTGTGGCACATGGCGCGTGCAACTTTGGACCTTTTTTCCGGCGCCTACGGCACCCCAGAGTGCCGGGGGCCGGAGCAAGCGGGGATTGCCCCTTACGACCAAGCGCGACCCAAGGCTTTCACCTCTGGCACGGGTGGATGGGCCTGGGACACATCCTGCCGGTGAAAAGACAATCCATAGTCCGGGTAAAGGGAGAGGAACATCGCATCTCCCTTTCACCAGGTGAGAGACATATGAGCAAAACTTTCAGACTGTTGGGGTTGGCGACACTAGGGTTGGCGGCTTGCTTTACCGCCCAAGTGTGGGGACAGGACTTCAAGCGTGCGGATGGAACCGTTCCGCTTCCCATGGATTGGAGCGACCAGCACCTCATCTATACCGTGGGCTTCACACGGGAGCAGGGATCGAAGATGCAGAGCGATCCGCGGTTTTACGTCCAGATGCTCAAGCATCCGGCGCTGGCCAGGGCGGCGGCAGCCATTGGCGATCCCACCGTTTCCCGGCCGCAAGCCACCACCCGAGCCACCACCGCGACCAGCGCTACCACCACAACCAGCGCCACCAGCGCGGCATCTCCCGCCGCTACGAAGAAGAAAAAGCCGGCGGGGACGATCAGCACCGACTGGAACCTTTCCCTGGGGGCGGGCGGGGTGGCCGCGGGCCAGTATCCTGCCAAGTTCGTCTTCAACACCAACGCCACGCCGAGTTGCACGGGCGATTACGTAACGTATCCCATCAATTCCTCCACCGGTAACACGCGGTCGAGCGCCGTGGCCACGTTCAGCACCAACCCCTCCGCCGGTGGCGGGCAGGTAGCTTTCACGGTAACTCCCACGAGTGGAACCCCGCTTACTCTTACCTTGACCTCCAGCACGACCGTGAATACCGGATTAAACTTCGAGGTGTTCACGACCGGGAGCACCGCCAACGCGACGACGGAAGGCGCCAATCTGGCCGCCGCCATCAATAGGAATCTCTCCAGCAACGCGCTGGACGAAATGGTGGCCATTGCCTCGTCGGGAACCGTCACCGTCTATGCGCTGACGGCGGGAAGCGAAGTGACGCTCAACGTGCCCACCAATAGCGTAACCGGTTTGGGCGCTTTTACGATCACGGCGGGGACCAGCGGCAGCTCCCAGGCCAACATCGTGGCCATCAATGAGCTCTATAGCAATGATCCGACGACGTCCCTTTGCCCGCAGTATTATCCGAGTTTTATCTTTTCCTATGCCTCGGGCGTCGGACCGGTGGCCACCTCGCCCACCATCTCGGAAAGCGGCACCCAGATCGCCTACGTCGAGAACGACCCGAACATCGGGGCGATCTTCCACGTGCTGACCTTCGGGAGCGGCACCGAGTACGGAAGCGCCTGCGCCGCTGACAACAACGGGATGACCAATGGTTCGCCACCGACTTGCGCCACCGCCCCGGTCATACCCGGCAGCACCTCGGGGAGCAACGCGACGGACTACATGCTTCCCCTGGGCGCGGCCGCCTATGCGTACTCGAAAGTCGGCTCCCAGACCACGGGAAAAGACACGTACTCGGCGCCGTTTACTAACTACTCCACCGATTTTACCTACGTGGGCGACGATAACGGTTACCTGTACCTCATTTACGCTACGTACGGGGCGACCCCGACGTTTCCGAACGCGACTTGGCCGCTCACCGTGAATAGCACCTATAAACTGTCCGCCCCGGTGGTGGATGTGGGCAATACCGGCAACGTTTTTGTGGGGGATTCCGAGGGTATCCTTCACAGCTTCAACTCCACGACCGGGACGGCGGAAGGGACGTTGACGGTGGGCAGCACCATCGACCCCCCGGCGGGCGCCATTGTCGATGGCCCCATCATCGACTCGACGAACGAGGTGGGTTACGTTGTGGCAGGTTGCACCGGAACTGGGGGGCATTCGGAAATTGCCCAATTCAACTACACCGCCACCACCCTGACCTTAAGGGAGCACGCCACCCTCAGTACCGGAGGGTGTGCTGCCTCCGCTCCGATGCACGACCCTACGCCGGATAACAATTACTATGCCGAAGGAATCAGCTCGGCGACGACCGCGAACAACGGCCTTATGTATGTGTGCTACACCGGCACCAGCGCCCAAGCCTCCACCTATTTTGCCTATTTCACGTTCACGTCGAAGAACATGAGCCAAACGACCGGTGGAACGAACCCTGACGCCGTATCTGAACCGGCTGCCGGCCTCACCTGCTCGCCACTCACGGAGTTCGCGGGCGCTCAGTATCCACAAACCCCAACCAACCTTACGCAATCCGGAACTACCGTGACGGTGACGCCCAATACTTTGGGATTCCTCCTCGGCACGACGGTGACCATGAGCGGCATAGTGGCCGGCACCGGCGGCTGCGTGGGCACGGCGGCGGCTGACCTCAATGGCCAGTTCACGATTACGGCGGCTCCCGCATCCGGCGCAACATTTAGCTACACGAGCCCCGTATCCGCCACCATCACCACTGGCCAGTGCAACCTTAGTGCCGCACAGGCCGTGGCCCCTACGGCGGATCAAGTGTTCTATGGCACGACTTACCCGGGATTATACGCCTGGACATTGCCGCTGACGAGCACCGGGCAAGCCCCGATTTCATATTGTGCTTCCGATTTTTGCTCTGTTACATCAACTGTAGGCTCCGGGACGAGCGGCATCATCATCGACAACGATGCCGTGGATATCCAGGAAGGCGCACCCGTCAACAATGACACGTCGAACCTCTATTTTGGCCTCCTGCCGCCCACGATCAACAATAGCCTTGGCCTTACGGCTTTGACCGTCCCGAGCGGCAGCAGCACGTACACGGCCACCGTATCTTCCACGACCGGAATGCCCGCTAGCGTTACGATTGCCGGCGTGCTGTGCGATACGGGCAGCGGCACATCGTGCCCGAGTGGCTCGTCCACCCTCACTCCGAACGGAACGCAAACCATCACTCTCAATGGGGATCAGTTCACGTTCACCGGGACCACCAACACGGGAGGCGGCGGCACCATCACCGCTTTGACCGTCCCCTACCTCAGCAGCACCTATACGGCCACCGTTTCCGACAACACCACCGGCACACCTAATACCGTAACGATTTCCGGGGTGCTTTGCGCGGACGCGAGCAACCCCGCTACCACGCCTTGCCCGGTGGGCGGCGCCGGCGAGAATCCGAACGGAGCGCAAACCGTCAGCACCTTTACCACGACTTCGCCGTATCAGTTCACGTTCACGGGCGCCGCCGAGAACACGACGACCGGCATGAGCCTCACGGGCTTGTCGGTGCCCTTCCAAGGCACCACCTACACGGGAACCGTGGCCAACGGCAGCACCCTTCCCAGTAGCGTCACGATTGCCGGGGTGGATTGCATTCCGGGTACCGCGGCACCTTGCGCGGGTGGCCCCGCCACGCTCCCCAACGCAACGGAGACCATTGCCGTCACGGGGAATTCCTTCACGTTCACTGGTGCCGAAAGCACCGGGTCCGCCATCACCACTTTGACCGTCCCCGCCGGCAGCACCACGTATACGGCCACCGTGGGCTCCACAGCCGAACTTTCCACCAGCCCCCCTAACAATGCGGTGACGCTGGCCGACGTGACCTGCTCCGGCAATACCGGCGTCCCTTGCGTGAGTGGCTCATCCAACCTCAATCCCAACGGAGCGCAAACCGTCACCAATATCCTCTCGGGGACCCAGTTCCAGTTCACCGGCACCACCAATACGGGGGGGAGCGAGACCCTCACGGCCTTGACCGTTCCCCACAACAGCACCACCTACACGGCCACCGTGGGCTCCACGAGCGGCCTGGCCGTCAATAATACCGCTACGATTTCCGGCGAGGAGTGCGAACCGGTGGGCCCCACACCCTGTGTGATTACTGGCGCTAACACCCTCAATCCCAACGCCGCGCAAACCGTCACCGGCGTAACTTCGTCAACGTTCACGTTCACCGGCACCGAAAACACCGCGGATGGCGGCAGTATCACGGCTTTGAGCATCCCGGAGGGAAGCAACACCTTCACCGCCACGGTGGCCAATACGGCCGGCCTTGTGCCGGGCGCTCCCGTAACCATTGCCAGCGTGCTGTGCAGTGCGGGCAGCGCGTCACCTTGCACGACAACGAGCGGCGGCACCCTCACTCCCAACCAAACGACCACCGTTGCCTCCGTACCGACGACGAGCACTTTCACATACACCAATAGCACCACCAACACGGGTGGGAACGCCGTCACCGTCAGCGCTTTGAGCGTCCCCTATGACAGCACCACTTATACCGGCACGGTTGCCACCGGCACCACGGCGGGCATGAGGGCGGGCGGCACCGTGACCCTAGCCGGCGTGACGTGCGAAACCTTCGGCTCGGTTGGTTCCGGCACACCTTGCCCGAGTAGCACCTCCAGCCTCAGTCCGAACGCCACGCAAACCATTCTTGCCGTACCTACGACGACCACGTTTACATTCACCGGGACTGAAAACCTGGGGGATGGCGGCGCCATCTCGACTTTGACCGTCCCCAGCGGCAGCACCACGTACACGGCCACGGTGGGCTCCACCAACGGCCTGGTAAGCGGTACGAGTAGCGCTACGATTGGCAGCGCGACCTGCGTGGGTGGCGCCAACCCGCCGTGCTCGATTGGCGGCCTCAATCCGAACGCTGCACAAGCCATCACCGGTGTGCCTACGGGGACGACCTTCACGTTCACGGGCACCGAAAACTCCGGGCCCATCTCGGCTTTGACCGTTCCTTACAACAGCAACATCTACACCGCCATGGTTAGCTCCACGAACGGCCTTACCGCGGGTACCAGTCAAGTTACGATTTCCGGTGTGGAGTGCGAACCGGTGGGCCCGGCGTCTTGCACGAGCGGCGCATCCAGCCTCACCCCAAACGCCACTGTGACCGTCGCCTCCGTAGGTTCGGGGACTCAGTTCACGTTCACCGGCACCACCAATGCGGGGGATGGCGGCACCATCTCGAATTTGACCGTCCCCAGCGGCAGCCAAACATACACGGCCACGGTGGGCTCCACGAACGGCCTGGTCGTTAATAGTACGGCTACGATTTCCGGGACGACCTGCGTGGGTGGTGGCACCCCAGGGTGCTCGATTGGCGGCATCAATCCAATCGGTGCGGTAACCATCACCGGCGTGCCTTCATCGACGACGTTCACGTTCACCGGCACTGAAAACATCGGGACCATCACGGCTTTGAGCGTCCCGTTCAACAGTTCCACCTACACGGCCACGGTCGGTTCCTCGAACGGCCTGGTGGCCGGTACCACTCCGGTTACGATTGCCGGCGTACTGTGCGCGTCGCCGGGTGATACCACTCCGCCTTGCTCGGTGGGCGGCGTCAACCTCCAGCCGCGCGGAACGTTCACCGTCCTCGGCGTACCTGACTCAACCCACTTCACCTACACCAGCACCACGAACAGTGGGACTACGACCACTGCCATCTCGGCTTTGTCCGTCCCTGACAACAGCGGCACGTACACCGCCACCGTGGCTTCCACAAGCGCCCTTACCACCAGCGAAGTCGTTACGATTGCCGGCGCGGAATGCGAAGTTGCTGGGACGGCTACTCCCCCCGCCCCAAATTGCACAAGTGGTACGTCCAGCATCAATCCGAACGGATCACAGACGATCACCGTTGTAGATGGAACGCATTTCTCGTTCACCAGCACCACCAACACGGGGGGGAACGCCGTCACCATCTCGAGTTTGACAGTCCCCGGCAGATTCAGTGGTGATCCTACGGTGTACACGGCCACCCTTGCCTCCGGCGCCACCAACGGCCTGGTCGTCAATGGTTCTGTGACGATTGCCGGCGTGACCAGTGGCGGCGGCACGCTGCCGGAGTCTCTTAGCCTAGTTAACACAGCACATGTCGTCACCGGCGTAACCGCAACCACATTCACGTTCACCGGCACTTCAAACCCGAATAACGGCACATACACCTACGGAACGGGCGGAAAGGCCACCTTTGCCTACACTTTCGGTGGCAGTGCAACGTACGGTACGAGTTCGACCTATACGTTCGATCCCAGCAGCGGAACGGCTACCTGGGCCTATACCTTCGGGTCGGGCGGAACGTACAGTTCGGCCTACACGTTCGATCCCAACAGTGGAGCGGCTACGTGGGCCTATACCTTCGCGTCCGGCGGAACGTACAGTTCGGCCTACACGTTCGATCCCAGCATCGGAAACGCCACGTGGCCCTACACGTTCGATGTCGCCACTCCTGCCACGTACAGTTCGGTCTATACGTTTGATTCCAGCAGTGGAACGGGCACGTGGCCCTATACGTTCTACATAACCAGCTCCACGTATGGCCTCACCACTTATAATTTCGATGTCACCGCCGGAACGGGCGCGACGGTCAGTTGGCTGTACTCTTTCGATGTATCATCCGGCGGATCGTACAGTTCGATCTATTCTTTCGATGTGTCCGGTGCGACGGCCGGTTGGTCAACCGTTGGATCTTCCAGCGCCGTCAAGCTGACGCAGCAGGCGCAGTAGCAGGAAATCAGGCAAGGCATGTCACCCTTGGTAGGCCAGGACAGTTCGACTGCGGCTCCAGGAACGCCCGACTTTACCAAGAGATAAAGGTCCGCGGCCCGGGCAGGGCAATGCGGAGCGGGTCCTCCTCTCGTCAACCCCTTGGGGAAATCGTCATGACCGAAAACGAGACTATTCGTGTCTGCTTTTGGACTCCGGAGCCGGACTTCGGAGAAGTGGTGGGCCGGGCCCTGGGAGAAGGGTTTGAACTCCTGTTCGGCGATTGTGGCAAGGTTGCCGGCCCCGGCGGGGAGCCGGGGTACGACTGCGTCCTGCTGGACCTGCGCGACCTCGCCGCCGGCGCCGAGGGGGAGGACGGGGAGGAGCAATTCGAGCGCTTCCGGCGCACGGACTATTCCCCTCCCATCATCGTCATGGCGGGCGATGAAGATCCCGCCCTGACGCGCCGGCTGGTGGATGCGGGGGCCTACGATGTTCTGGCCAGCCCCCCCAATATTCAGGAACTGCGCTGGGTGCTGCGCCGCGCCCATCGCCTGCATCGGGTGGAGATGGAGTTGCTGCGGCTGCGCACCGAGCAAGCCTCGCCGCACCGCCTCGATGAGCTGGTGGGCTACACTGAAAACATGCAGGAAGTTTTTGCCATGGCCCGCAAGGTGGCCTCCTGCGACGTGAACGTGCTGATCACCGGGGAGACGGGGACGGGCAAGAGCGTTCTGGGCCGCGCCCTGCATCGCCTCAGCCCCCGCAGCGGCGGCCCGTTCATTGCTTTTTCCTGCGCCAACCTGCCGGAGCACCTGGTGGAAGACGAACTCTTCGGGCATGAGAAGGGGGCCTTTACGGGGGCTTTGATGCTGCGGCGCGGGCGCTTTGAGGCCGCCGACGGCGGAACCCTGTTCCTGGACGAAGTGGGCGATCTGCCCCTGGGACTGCAATCCAAGCTCCTGCGCGTGCTCAATGACCGCAGCTTCGAACGCCTGGGGAGCAATACCCCCCTTACGGTGGACGTCCGCCTGGTCTGCGCCACCCATCGGAATCTGGAGCAAATGGTGGCGAATGGGGAATTCCGCGAGGACCTTTACTACCGCCTGAACGTGATTCAACTGCACCTGCCCCCCCTGCGCGAACGGGGCGGCGGCATCGTCATGCTGGCCCATCACCTCCTGCGGATCATCAACCAGGAGTTCGGCAGGAAAGTGGTGCGCTTCTCGCGACAGGCAATTGAAGCCATGGATGAATACGCCTGGCCGGGAAACGTCCGCGAACTGGAGAACACGATTCAACGCGCCGTGGTCCTGGCGGAGGGGTCCACCATTGAAGCCTGGCATTTGCCGCTGAAAATGCGCGAAGGCGCCGCGGAAGCGCCGGGGGCGCGGTCCTATGACGACGAATTGCGTGAATTCAAACGCCGCCTGGTGATCCGAACCCTGCAAAGATGCAACGGCAACAAGGCGGAAACGGCCCGCGTACTGGGACTGGCGCGCGGCTACCTGCACCGCTTGATTCACGACCTCAAGATTCATTCCGAGGAGACCGTGCTGGTCGCCGATTCCGAAGAGTCTGTCACTCCGCGGGTTGTCATGTAGAGAACGGGACTCGGAATTAGGGGTTAGGGTTAGGGGTTCGGAATTAAGGGTTAGGGATTAGGGGTTCGGAATTCTGAATTCGGAATTTTGAATTCTGAAAACAAAGCTTCTCGGGCCAACTCTGACGCAGCGGAAAATTCGGTTTGTTCAGAATTCATAATTTAGAATTTTGTCTGGTCCCCAGCCCCGAACCCATAACCCCGAGTCCTGAGTCCCGAGTCCCGAATCCCGTGTCTGAAACTCCGCATCCCGAAGCCCGAGTCCCGGACCCCGAGTCCCGAACCCCGAGTCCCGAATCCCGCTTGCCTTTTCCTGTGCCCGAAATTCTTCTCACCATCCAAAACTCCGATGGTGGGTGGGGGTCCCACCCTGCCTCGCCCAGCGCCGTGGAAGCCACCGCATGGGCACTGATGGCCTTGGGGGCTACGCGCCATGCCCTGCCAGCGGAGGTTTGCGCCCGGGGGCGCGATTGGCTGATTGCCGCGCAGCGGGCCGACGGATCCTGGCCGCCCTTTCCCGGCCACCCGCAGGGATGTTGGGTTACCTCGCTTGCCGCTCGGGCGCTGCACCTGGAAGGCGGGGCGCCCGCCGCCGTGGAGCGCGGCCTGCATTGGCTTCTCGATGCGTGGCCGGCAGAAGGCACGCTCTGGTGGCGGCTGCGCCAAACTTTATTTCCCTCCCGTGTCACCGCGCAGGACAGTTCCTTGCGCGGGTGGAGTTGGACGCCCGGCACGGCCAGTTGGGTCGAACCCACCGCCCACGCCCTGCTGTTTCTGCGCGCGCTGCCTGCGGAAAAGCTCTCTTCCCTGGGGGAGCGGCGCCGCCGCCTGGCGGAACGGATGCTTTTTAACCGCATGTGTCCGGGGGGAGGATGGAATAGCGGCAACCCGCTGATTTATGGGGTGGCCGGGGTGCCGCGCATCGGCCCCACCGCCTGGGCGCTGCTGGCGCTGCGGGATCATGCCGGGCGCCCGGAGATTCAAGCCAGCCTGGATTGGCTCGAAGGCGCCTACGCGGGCATTCGCGGTGGCGCGTCCCGGGTCCTGGCGCACCGCTGCCTGCTGGCGTATGGGCGGCCTGTCTCGCCGCTCGCTCCTATCCTCGGCGAGCTTTATTCCCATAACCGTTTTTTTGACAATGTGCTAACACTGGCGTGGGCAGTTTTGGCATTGCAGGAAGAAAACAAATTGGATGACTGAAGACTGAGGACTGATCACTGAGGACTGACACCTGACACCTGGCACCTGACACCTTTTCTATGAGTTTCGCCCAGCCCAGCCTGATGCCTTCCTTTACGCGGCCTCCCTCGCGCGTGGCCATTGTCCGCTCCCGCGATTACGGCCGGAACCTCGACGCCACCATTTTTGAAGCCTTGCAGGAGTTTGCATTACCTGTCAAGGGTATGAAAGTATTGCTAAAGCCCAATTTTGTTGAACCCGATCCGGAAGGCATCATCAATACCCATCCGGCGGTGGTGGGGGCGGTACGCGAAGCTTTCCTGCGCCTGGGAGCACAGTCGGTGCGCGTCGCCGAGGGTCCCGGCCATGAACGCGACAGCGAAGCCATCGTCGAAACCATCCGCCTGCGCGATTTCCTCGGCCCCCTGCACGAGCTCTTTGTGGACCTGAACCTGGATGAAGTTCACCCCGTGAACCTGCGCACCCGGGCGTCGCGCCTCCGGCAGCTTTATTTTCCCCGCACCGTTCTGGAGGCGGACTACATCGTTTCCCTGCCCAAGCTTAAAACCCACCACTGGGTGGGGGTGACGCTTTCCCTCAAGAACATGTTCGGCATCGTGCCGGGATGCTGCTATGGGTGGCCGAAGAACGTTCTGCACTGGGCCGGCATCACCCCCTCGATTCTCGATATCAACAGCACGGTGCGGCCGGATTTCGCCATTGTGGACGGCATTGTGGGAATGGAGGGGAACGGCCCCATCCAGGGAACGGCGCGGTCCAGCGGCGTGCTCATTCTGGGCGACGACCCCGTGGCCGTCGACGCCACGTGCGCGCGGGTGATGGGCCTCAAACCACAACGGATTGATTACCTGGCCAAGGCCGGAGCGCTGCTGGGACACGTGGGGGCGGAGAAAATCCGACAAATTGGCGCAAGCGTGGAGAGCGTCCGCACCCCGTTCGCGGTGCTGCCCAATTTCCAGAAGCTCGTCGAGACATTTTAGGGGCGCCTTGCCTGAGGCAGGCAGATAAGGCGTGATTTAGGTCAAAATGTCAACCTGGGAAGCCGAGATGCCACGTTCTAGGGTGTTCCGTAGCACCTAACATCTCCAAACATCTCCGAACATCTCCCAGGTCATCTTTGCAATGCCGAAATGATGGGGTAGGGTGTGCAAATTTGTGTGGGCATGCGGCAAGCACCCCCCGACGCGCGCGCCTCGCCATGCTTCCAACTTTTGCGGCGACGGGTTAGAATCAAATGCCCTTCAACCGGGCGCGCTCATCCCCGGGGGAAAAAATTTCAGGAGCTGGAAAGTGAATTCTGATAAAGCGCCGGTTGCGTCCCAGGGGGACCCCGCCCTGCCCCTCTGGAAGAAAATCATTTCCTTTCCCGCCATGCTGGCGGTCTTGCTGCCGGGAGGCATGTTCATTCCCCTGCGCATGTTCTGGGTTGACCCCGACGTTTGGTGGCACATCAAGGTGGGATCCACGATTCTTTCCACCCACCACTTTCCCACGGCAGATCCCTATTCTTTCACCGTTCATGGCGCGCACTGGATCGCCTATCAATGGTTGGGTGAAGTGGTGATTGCCCTGTTTGCCGACCACTGGGGCCTGCGCGGGCTCATGGCCCTGGACATGATTCTCGCCGCTGCCATTCTTTCCGCGCTCTACGCGCTGGTCACCATGCGCTGCGGAAAATCCAAAGCGGCCTTTGTGGTTTGCGCGCTCTTCCTGCCGCTGGTCTACTCGTCCCTGAGCCTGCGCCCCCAAATGCTTGCCTACCTGTTCCTGCTGCTGACCCTCATCATTCTTGAGCGATTTCGCCAGGGGCGCCGGGGAGCGCTGTGGTTTCTTCCGCCGCTGTTTCTGGTGTGGATCAACACGCACGGCATATTCACCCTTGGCCTTTTTGCGTTGGGCATCTATTGGGCCTGCGGGCTGGTGGAGATTGAATGGGGAGACGTGAAGTCCCGGCGCTGGACCACCGCGGAGCGCGTGCGCCTGGAACTCGTGGCGCTGCTCATTCTGATTGCCCTCACCATCACCCCTTACGGCACCGAGCTACTGCTCTACCCCCTGGACCTGGCTTACTCCCAGCAGATCATGGTGGCTAATATTATTGAATGGCAGCCCATCAGTTTTAGCAAGCCCGTGGGGGAGATTTTCCTGTTTTTTGTTGTGGCCTTCCTGTTGGCGCAGGTCACTCTGCGGCCGCGTTGGCGTTTGGAGGAACTGGTGTTGTTCTTCAGCGGGGTCATCGGGGCCTGCCTGCACACCCGGCTGGTGATGATCTTCGTGCCTTTTGCTGCGCCGTTGTTTGGTGCGATCCTGGCGCGCTGGATTGAACCTTATAAGCCCGCCGAAGATAAGTTCGCATTGAACGCCGGATTGATGGCCCTTGTGGTGGCCGGGGTCATAGGATTTTTCCCCTCGCGGGCCGGCCTGGAAAGCATCGTGCAGGACAAATGGCCGGTGCGCGCGGTGGCCTACCTGCGGCAGCATCCGGCCCCCAAGCCGATGCTCAACAGCTACCTCTACGGCGGATATCTGATCTGGCAAATGTCGGATGTGAACAAGGTGTTCATCGACGGGCGCGCGGATATTTACGTGCGCACGGGTGTTTTCCAGGATTATCTCGACATTTCCCGGGTCGAGTTCCCCGCACCTTTCCTTTTGAAGGCCTACGGCATCCAATCGGTTCTCATGGGACATGATGAATCCCTGGTGACCCTCCTGGATGCTTCCCCGGATTGGCAGAAGACTTATAACGACCCGGTCAGCGTGCTGTATGTAAGAAGGCCCCGCCCGGCGGAGGAAAACACCGTGACGGGTGGCAAGTGACGAGTGATCAGGGGCCATTCCTGGCACGGGCCAGCCGCGTATTTTCATTTCCCGTTTTTCTTGGCGCCTTGCTGGTGGCAGCCGTTTTCCTGAATCTCCACCTGCGCCTTGACAACGCCGCGACGCTGCTCGCCGGACAATGGCACGCCACCTTTGTGGAGGGCGACACCTACTGGCATATGGCGGCGGGGCAGCGAATCCTCGATACCCACCACTGGCCCACCACCAACTACTATTCGTTCACCGCCCCGGGGGCCGAATGGATCGACTTCGAATGGGTGGGTGAGGTGCTGATGACGGTGGCCTCGCGCCTGGGCGGACCGCGCGCCCTCATGACCTTGCTCACCGTGTTGGTCTCCATCATCATTCTGCTGGTTTATCATCTGGGCTGTCTCGCGGGCGGCAATCCCAAAAGCGCCTTCGCGGCCGCCGCCCTGATCCTGCCATTGCTGGGCACTTGCTTCAGCGTGCGGCCGCAGCTTCTGGGATACATTTTCCTGCTCATCGCCTTGATTTGCCTGGAACGGTATCGCCGGGGCGACCTGACGAATCTTTGGATTTTCCCGCTGATGTTCGTCATTTGGGTTAACACCCACGGCACTTTCACGCTGGGCTGGGTGGCGATGGCGATTTATGGATTGGCGGGGTTGAAGGATTTTCGCCTGGGTCCCCTGGAGGGCAAGGCCTGGCTGCCGGGCCGCCTCAAGCACCTGGGGCTGGTGTTTCTGCTTTCCGTGGCGGCGGTTCTGGTGAACCCTTACGGCCCGCGCCTGCTGCGCTACGAACTGGGATTTGCGGCGCAGCCCGTCAACCTGACTTACACCCAGGAATGGCAGCCGCTCTCCTTTCATGACTCTTTGGGGATTTGGCTGCTGGTTCTCTTATTGGGCTGTGCGGTGGGCGCGGCGATACTGCGCCGCCCTCAGCGGGTGGAATCGGTGGTCCTGGTGCTGCTTGCCGCAGGCCTCGCGTGCCGCCATCAACGCGTTGTGGTTTTCTTCGCCATGGTCACGGCGCCGGTGATTGCGGGCCTGCTGGCGGAGGTGTTCCCCGCCTACGAGCCGCAGAAAAATGCGCCGGTACTGAATGCCGCGCTTATCGCCTGCTTCGCGGCTGGCATGGTAGTTTTTTTCCCGTCCACGGCCAAATTGCAGCGCCTCATCGATCAGAATCAACCCCGCCGCGCGGTGGATTACCTGCGCGCCCATCCGGTGGCCGGGCGGATGTTCAATGACGATTTTTGGGGGGGGTATCTGATCTGGGCTTCGGATGGAGAGCAAAAGGTTTTCATTGACGGGCGCTCCGAGGCCTATGAGTCCAGCGGCGTGCTTGCCGATTACATCAGGATTATACAACCCGCTCCGGAAGCGCTGTCCCTGCTCAACAAATACGCCATCCGCTCCTGCCTGATTGAGCGGAGCGGTTCGCTCCGGACCCTGCTGAGTGCTCAGCCGGGCTGGCGCCTGATTTACATGGACGATCTTTCCGTGCTGTTTGTTCGCGAGCAACCGTAGCGCCCACGTGCATTCTGGGAATCTATGGTTTCGCGCGGCATTCACGTGGATCGGATGGCAGGAGCCGGATTGACCCGACGCAGGTGCGATGTGATAATCCCTTGACTCGGGAATGACTTGATCGCCCCGTGCTCAGATCCCGCGCAACCCGGACTACGTTTGAATCAGAAGGAAGCTGTTGGAGGGAAATTAATGCTGCGAGATTCCAAGACGCCGGGGCCGGGGCTCGGGTGGGTGGGCGGCTTCACGAGGGTGAGGTAACCCTTGCCTGCCCCTCCCGTCCCGACGGAAAACCAGGTGAAGATCGCCGCGGCAATATCCGCCGCGATACTTTTCGCGGTGGTGCTCGTGAATGCGCACGCGGCTTCCACCTCCATCCGTGATTTCACCACTTTTTACACTGCCGGCCGAATCGTGAGGGAGGGGGAAGGCTCGAGGGTCTACGACTTGCAAAAGGAGGCGCAAGTTGAGGCATCGGTTGTCCCCGGAGTGCACCTGCTCGCCTTCCTTCATCCGCCCTTCGAGGCCTGGTTGTTTGTTCCGATCTCCATGCTCCCTTACACGGCCGCCTACACCGTCTGGGGAGCGATCAACATTGCGCTGTGGATATTCTTTGTATACCTCATCCGTCCCTATGCGCCGGTCCCGCGCCATCCACTCCAGTACCTCTTGCTGTGTTTTGTCTTCTTTCCGCTCTGGTTTGCGCTGAACCAGGGGCAGACATCGATTCTCCTCCTGGTCTTCCTTTCCACGGCATTTGTATGCTTAAAGCGTCGTCGCGAGGGCTGGGCGGGAGTCTTTGTGGGTCTCGGATTGGTCAAGTTTTCCGTCGCGGGTCCTTTGGCCTTGATTTTCCTGCTGAAGGGCAAGTGGAGGGTCGTCGCCGGATTTGCCGGAACCGCTTTCCTGCTGGGACTGGCGTCGCTCCTCGCGGTTGGAATTGAGGGGATGAAGGGTTACGTTCACCTGCTCACCGATCTCACCAAACACCCTATTAATATCCCTTCCGGCAGCGATGTTTCGATGATGCCCAATTTGCGCGGCTTCTTCCACGGCCTCTTCACACCGGTGCTCCCGGGAATGGCCGTTAACGCCGCAGTTGCACTGACATCAATTTTTCTCATCGGGTATGTGGCCTGGCGGTGGCGCCACCTGGGCGCGGCGGAGGGCGAGTTTCTGGATTTAATGTTTGCCGCGGCACTGCTCGTCTCGCAGGTCATAGCATTTCATATTCTGATTTATGACCTAAGCCTGACCCTGCTCGCATTACTACTTATCCTCGGATCCGCGCGCTACCCGGAGGGATCGCCCTGGCGTCCGGCCCGGACGGCCGTCATCGCCGCGCTGTATGCGATTCCCCTGTATCTCGCTTGGATTCATCTTAGTTCTCTTACCCCGGTTCTCCTCGTTCTGCTAGCATGGGCAGCGATGGCCGGCAGCCGCGCGCCAATTCAAGCGCGGGAAGCAGGACGAGGCCATGCTGACCAGGGTGCGGCGTCAGGTGTGAACGCCCATGGATGATCCCCGCATGCCGACTAACCTGCCGCCGCCCCTGAGCCCGGCCGCAAGGGAAAAGTGGCGCCAATGTTTCTCATTCCCGGTGTTTCTCGGGGCGTTGCTGGTCGCCGCGACCTTTATCGCCATTCGCGGTAACCTCGATGCGGTGCGAACGAGTCCGGGCTCGAGCCCGGCGCAATTTTTTCTGGAAGGCGACCTCTGGTGGCACATCACCACGGGAAAGCAAATCCTGGCCACCCACACCTGGCCGGCTGCCGACCATTATTCTTTCACCGCGACGGGGACGGCGTGGATCGCGTATGAATGGCTGGGGGGAATTGCCCTGGCGTTGGTGGAGCGCCTGGGCGGCCTGCGCGCACATGCGGCGCTCTTTATCGCGCTTCAGTCGGTTATCATTCTGTTGATTTATTTATACGCCTATCTTCGCTGCCGCAATGCCCGCGCGGCGTTTCTGGCGGCGGTGGTGATGTTGCCTCTGGCGTTCCAGTTTACCGTCCTCCGTCCGCAGCAATTCGGGAGTGTCATGTTCCTGGTCACACTGATTTGCCTGGAGCGTTTTAGCCAGGGCCACCAGTGGGCGTTGTGGCCGCTCCCCCTCGCCCTTGCGGTGTGGGTCAACACCCATAGTTCATTTGTTCTGGGGTGCGTGGCCCTGTCCATTTATGCGGTCTGCGGGCTGGTGGAGGGGCGGTGGGGGGGAGTGGAAGCACGGCGTTGGAGTTCCGGCGAGAGGCGGCAACTCGGGGTTATTTCTTTCCTCTCGGTTTTGGCCCTTACGCTTACGCCGTATGGGACCCGGCTGGCATTTTACCCGTTTCAGATGGCCCTCTCGCAGCACCTCACGGTATCGATCCTGCACGAATGGCGGGGTCTGGAATGGGGCGAGTGGTACGGAATCATGTTTGTGCTCCTGCTGCTTTCTTTCCTGGCAATACAAATCCTTTATCGCCCGGTTTGCCGTTTGGAGGACCTTGTGCTGTTGCTGCTCGCGGTCTATGCGACAGTTCGGCACGCGCGGTTTCTGATTTTTTTCGTTCCCGTCTTCGCGCCCATGCTCGCCGCGCTCCTCGCCCGCTGGGTGCCTCCCCTCGCGGAAACGCGCGACCGCTATGTTCTGAACGCCGCCCTCATCCTGGGGATCTGCGGCAGCGTGGTGGCGTTCCTTCCCCGCACGGGCGAGTTGGCCGGCGCCATGCGGCACCGGGTCCCGCTGGATGCGGTTGAGTATCTGAATGCGCACCCGGCGCGGGAGCCCATGTTTAACGACTCCGATTGGGGGGGCTACCTCATCTACACCCGATGGCCGGCGCACAAAGTGTTCATCGATGGGCGTTTCGATGTGTATGAATACTCCGGCGTGCTGGCCGATTACTTGCGTATAATTCAAGCGGGTCCGCCCGCCGTGCGGTTGCTGGCGAAGTACAACGTTCAGTCCTGCCTGCTCAAGCGGGAATCAGCGCTTGCCGGTTGGCTCGAAACTCAGCCTGGCTGGCAGAGGGCTTACGCGGACGAGCTCAGCGTATATCTCATTCGGACGGAAAGGTAGTACTGCCCGGTAGTGGGAATGCGGCGGGCCGCAACCCCTGCAGGGTAGAGGAGAGATTCATGAAGGGTGCATGGGCCCGGCATTGGCCCTTGGTCGCGGCGCTGGGAGTTCTGGGCGCCGTGGTTGCCATCGTTTTCTGCCGGTGTCTGCGGGCGGATGGTGGCCGGTTTGTTTACGCCATCGACGACATTTATATCATCATGTCGGTGGCCCGGAACCTGGTGGCGCATGGGGTGTGGGGCGTGACCCCTTACGAGTTCAGTTCATCCACTTCCACTATTATCTGGCCGCTTCTGCTGGCTCTTACTTACGCTTTGGGAGGAACCGGCGAGCTGATCCCATTGCTCCTGAACGTGGCGCTGGGCGGAGCCACCCTTCTGGCGGTTTATGTGATCCTCAGGAAAGCGGGACTGCCGCAAGGGCTTCAGGCGGTTGTGCTTGGGGCTGTTCTGTTCCTGGCCCCGCTCCCCGCCATAATTTTCTCGGGGATGGAACATACTCTTCAGATCGTCATTTCCATCCTCTTCGTGTACGTTGCGGCCCGAGATCTGGCTGAAGAAGAGGGCGCAAGGGCTGGAGGCTCCCCCTGGCTTTGGGCGCTTGCCGCTTTCCTGCCCCTGGTTCGTTACGAAGGGCTTTTTCTGGTTCTCGGGGCTTGCCTGCTTTTCTTAGCGCGCCGCCGATGGGTGGAAGGTTTTGGTTTAGGTCTGGTTGCGGTAATCCCGCCAGCCATCTACGGGGCTATTTCCGCCAGTCACGGGTGGTATTGGCTGCCGAACCCGGTTTACCTGAAAGCAAACCTGCCCCATGGAGTTGGGAACCAACATTTTCTGTCCTTTCTTTCCCATTGGGAAGGATGGACAAGAACCTTGGACGTCTCGACGACCACGCTGGCTCTCCTCATCCTGTTGGCGCTGCTGATTTATCGTCAGGGAACGGTCTGGAGGAAAAGCAGCGTCATGATCGTGCTGGTCATCATAGCGGCAGGACTGCACATGAAATTAGCCAGGTTTGGAAATTTTTTCAGGTACGAAGCATACTTGATCGCTCTCAGCCTGCTCGTATTTTCCATCGGCGCTTTTGAGTACCTGTCGGGGCTTCAAGGGCGCAAGAGCGGCAGGTTTGAGACCATGTTGGCCGGCTGGTGGCTGGGATATTCGTTGCTCGTGCCCCTCTCGGTGGTGGGCTGGCGCGGCTTCATTTCGTTACGCCTGATCCCACAGGCCTCTCATAACATTTACGAGGAACAGTACCAAATGGGATTGTTCCTGCGCCAGTTCTATCGGGGCGCCCCGGTCGCCGCCACCGATATCGGCGTGGTGAGCTATCTGGGAGAGCCGCACCTGGAGGACCTGTGGGGACTCGGCAGTCTGGATGCAGCGAAGCAGAGGGCCGAGGGTGCGCTCACACCCCAAAAAATAGACCAGATGACTAGGTCTAAGGGAACGAAAATCGCAATCCTCTTCGACGGCATTTTCTATGACGGAAATAGCGAGGCGATTGGGAGCGGCGGCCTTCCGGCGCAGTGGATTCGAGTGGGCCGCTGGAGGTCCTACGATAACTGCATGGGGCCTGAAGACTCAGTGTCTTTTTACGCCGTCGATAGCTCCGAGGAGAGAGCCCTCATTGCTCACCTTCAACAGTTTGCACCGCGTCTGCCACCCGAAGTGGGGCAGAGTGGCAAGTATGTGCAAGCGGAGTGACTCGGGCCGGGGCGGCAAGCCCGCAAGATCATGGCTATTCTCAATAAATTGGAAGGGCCGGCGGCGGTGCGGCGCGTTCCGTTTTGGGCGCTCGTGAGGAAGCTTTCTTCCTACCCCGTCCTGTTGGGGGCGCTGCTGGTCCTCGCCACCTTTGTGGTAACGCTGGCGTTTCGGGTAGACCCCGATACATGGTTGCACGAAGTAGTGGGCCAGCGCATCCTCAGCACGCATTCCTGGCCTAAGACGGATACTTATTCATTTACGGCGCCGGGCACGGGGTGGATGGCCTACGAATGGCTGGCAGATATAGCCTTGGCGCAGGTTATGCGAATGGGCGGGCTGCGCGGCTGGATGGGGCTTCTATTCGGCCTGGCCAGTTGCCTCGTCTTGCTGATTTATTATTACGCTTACCTACGATGCCGGAATTCCAAAGCAGCCTGCGCGGCCACCGCGCTGGTCTTCCCCCTGGCCGGAGTTTGGTTCACTCTTCATCCCCAGCTCTTCGGGTACGTTTTACTGACCATCACCCTGATCTGCCTGGAGCATTTCCGCCAGGGCCGGCGATGGGTGCTGTGGCTGCTTCCGCTGGTGTTTCTGTTCTGGGTCAATACTCATGGGACCTTTGTTTTTGGTTTCTGTGCGCTGGGTATCTACTGGCTGGGCGGGCTGGTGAATATTCGCGCCGGGAGCTTGTTGGCGGATCGTTGGCCGGTTAGCGGGCGGATTCAGATGTCGGCAGTGGTGCTTGTCTCGTTGCTGGCGTGCTGCATAACGCCTTACGGCACACGCCTTCTCACCTATCCCGCTGAGGTTTTTTTCATGCAGCCCCAAATGAATGCGGCCATGGAGAGCTGGCAGCCGATTCCCTTCAACATCTGGCATGGTCAGCTATTTCTGGTTTTCCTTCTGCTGTTTTTTGCGGCTATGGCGGCATTTCAACCGCCCGTCCGCATCGAGGAATTGGCGCTGTTGTACCTGGCGGTGGTTATGACCACGTTTCATACACGAGCGCTTCCCCTATTCGTGATCATATTTGCGCCGCAATTGGCGAGCCTTCTGGAGCGTTGGGTTCCCAACTACGAGCCGCGCAAAGATCTTCGCAGCCTTAACGCGATTTTCATCTTCCTGATCGCCCTGGGGATTATGCGGGGTTTCCCATCGCGGGAAAAACTCCAATGCGCGATAGCCGAGAGTGTTCCCCAGGGAGCTATGGAATATCTGCGCGCGCACCCGCAACCCCAGCCGATGCTGAATGACCTTACCTGGGGTGGTTACATGCTTTATTCCCTGGGCCCCGAGCGGCGTGTGTTTATGGACTGCCGGATCGACATCTTTGAGTACACTGGGGTTCTTTCAGACTACCTGAAGATGATGAAACTAGATCCGGCTACCCCCTGGCTGCTCCAAAAATATCACCTGCAATCCTGCCTCATTCCCTCCCAGGGAGCGCTCGCGACATTCCTGCAAGCCTCACCGGAATGGAGAAGAGTATCTGGCGATAAAATGTGGGTGCTCTTCGCGCGGAGATCAGGCGTGGTCTCGAGTTCTAATACTAATTAGCCTTCATCGGAATACTAATGATCCAATCGAATCCGGCGACTCGGGCCACTCGTTGCGGGTCATTTTCAAGACTCGCCAGCGCTTCAACCAAACGATCCTCCACCGCCCGCAGGCTGTCGAAGACAAGGTTGGGGAACCACTTTTCCCGGATATCCTCCCAGACATGCTCCACCGGGTTGAGCTGCGGACTGTAGGGCGGCAAGGGGAGCAACCGCATATTCTCCGGGATCTGCAAATCCTTGGCGCGGTGCCACCCCGCACCGTCCAGCACCATCAGGATGAATTCCTGGGGGTGACGCCGGGCGACTTCGGCCAGGAACAAGGACATCGTCAGGGCATTCACCTCGGGTAGGACCAAGGTATCGAGCGTACCGTCATGCGGGCTGACGGCGGCGAAAACATAGGTGTACTCGCGCACGATGCGGGCGCAGACCTGGGGACGCACGCCGCGCGGCGCCCAGCAGCGCCGGGGATCATTGATGCGTCCAAACCGCGCCTCATCCTGGAACATCAAGCGCAGGGATCGCCCGGCGAGGCGATGCTCCTCAACGGTCGCGGGGAGTTTTTTTAAAAGTCTGTTGGCGGGCGAGGTCGGCCTGGGGATGGCGAGGCCGCGGAGCTAACTTGCGCCAGCCGTGCCGGGCCAGCATGCGGTAAACCGTCGATTTCGGCACGGCATGGCCCACCGCCTGTTCATAGGCCTGTTGCACCCGGCTCACCTCCAACAACCCACCGCGTTCGGCGCGCTGCAGAAATCCTGCCAACAGTTGGGCCTCTTCCGCCACAGGCAGGTTCTGGTGGCGTCGCCCTCCGCGCCCCCGGCGCTGCCAGAGCGCTTCGCCTTGCCGCCAGTATTGGGCCTGCAGACGCCGCACCGAGGTCGGTCGCCATCCCAGGGCTTGGGCAACTTGATTGGCGTTTAACCCCAACGCCGCTCGCAGCCACAAACACTGCACCCGCTGAAATTCGGCCTTGTTGCGCGCTTCCTTCAACCCCTGTTGTAACCGCTCGAGCGTTCCTTCTGGAAAAGGTCGAGGTGGTCGCATTTCTCCCTCCGCGTAAAAATAATCGGAAGGAGTTTATATTAGTATCTTTATGAATGCAACTTTGTATAAGTAACCATTTCGAAGATTGATGACTCGAGTCTCATGGCCGACAGGACCGGGGATAATGTTGGCAGGGAGGTTGCTGGATGAGGAAGAACGTTAACAGCCAGGCTATTCCCGAGTTGATTTCCGCCTCAAGGATCGATGACCCTCTTGCGCCTGGGTGCCACACAGAGGTGACACGCTGCGCGCGTACTTGGCGCCGCGTGCCAGATTCAGCGATGACGTCATGGAAAAGTAGCGGGCCGACAAAGTGATGGCCCCAATGTTTTACCAGGCGCATGGACTGCCCGGGTGGATTTACGGGAATCACCAAAACCGTTCCGACAGGGGCTTGGTTGAACTCTTGCGAGTATTCTTCGAAATGGAGATCTACCGGCGCTTGAAGGTGCCAGTCTCGAGCCACGCCGAAGGGCAGTACCACAAAGCAGAATATGGCCAGCAAGTGGAGCACCGCTGGGGTGGTAGGCTTCAGTAACCAGACCAGCGTCGCGACAAAGGCCAGCATGGGCAGGTACCAATAGCGTTGTCCCCCCCCTACCACCAGCGCTTGCCATTCAGAAACCCGGGGTCGCGGCGCTACGCCATTGACCATTGGCCATGTTATCGGTGAGGCCAAGGAACAGGCCAAGACCAAACCTGCAAACAAAATGAAAAACTTCAGGGGCAGGGGGCCCCGGATGAGTCCGTACAGGACAGTTGCGATTCCCAGGGTAGCCACTACGAGTGCGCCCAAGGGATGAGTATGAACGAAAATGTTGCGTACCACCAGTGCGCCCAAGAAAACGTGATCCGCTAACATTTCGATGAGCGATGCCAGGTTAGCTCCCAGAGGCTCTTTCATGCGAGCCGAGCGGTCTGCGAAAAAAATCAGGGTGCCTTGAACCCCTGCACTGGCGAGTAGGGTCGAAGTCAGGATGAGTTTCCAACGGTCACGGCCCTTGCGCCAGGCCAGGAAGGCGGTGGGGCTGAGCATGATCGCGAACGGTCCCGTCAACCCGCACATCAAAACCGCGAGATAATCGAGAACTTTCGATACCATATTTTGAGGAGGGGAGGACATGATCACTAGAAAGGCGATTATTGCCAAGTGCCAGTGCGCGTTGCTGATGGTGGCGTGGACCTCGAAACTGTTCGGTAGGGAAAGATACAACAAGGCTAGAGACAGTCGAGCCGGCAGGTTGCCGATTGCCGAGAGCCGCGCGCAAAAGAGCATCTGAACCGGCAAAATTTGCACCGTCAAGGCCAACAGATTAAAGAGCAAAGGGGCATAAATAAAGGGAAGAAACTGAGCGAGGACTGAGGCCAAACGCGGAAAGGCATGAAGGTATCCGCTATAAGTCCAGAACAGTGGGTGCAGCAAGCCCGCATTATAGGCTTGGGTGTAAAACAACCAGCCGTCCTCGGCCCAGAATTGGGGCCGAAACACAGCATCGGGCCGTCGCGATACGAGAATTATGAACGAAACCAGGAAAATGAAGGCTTGTCTGCACCAGAGAGGGACGGTTTGAACCCGCGCCGTTAAGCTGTCCCAGAGCGTCGTCTTGCCATCCATTGGCGCCGGTCGGCGGTCTAAAGCAGCGGAGTCGCCTGGTGTCAATGTGCCATACCTCCGGGCGGATGAATGATCGGTGCTCTCCAGCGTGAAATGGCCCGAATCAGGAGTTGTCAATCCCGAAAACCCAGGGGCCTGCCTCAGCGGCGTCAGCGACCGTCACTTGCTCACAAAACGCCCATGACAGGAGGAATGCCCCTCCGTGTCGCCGGGCACGGCTTTAGAAGCGATTTTTCCGCTGCTAACGTCCGCAATTTCCGTGTAGTGATCCTGCAAACCTTTGCATCTGGGGTTTCAGCATGCGGAAGCGTTCCCGACGACTTTCCTAAGGCCAAAGCTTCAGCGAAGCCACCAGCACTTGAAGCCCGTACTTGTCACTGCGGTAGAAATAAGCGATGACGCCCCGCCAAAGTATCGAGCCGACGGGGTGAGGACGTCAATGTCTTACCAGACGCATGGACCACCCCTCTGGGCTTATAGGAATCACCAAGGCTGTTCCGCGTGGCGCTTTCCTGAACTTTTCCACATATTCGCCGAAATGACGGTCCGGGGGCAGCGGATTGCGCCAGTCCCGGACCACGCCAAACGGCATCAGCAGCAACCAGATGATTGCTCCCAGGTGGAGCAGTTTGGGGGCGGCCGGCCTCAGCAGCCAGAGCAGCGCGGCGACAAACGCCAGCATCGGCATGAACCAATAGCGTTGGCCAAGCCCCGTCTCCAGGCCCTGCCATCCCGGAACCCGGATCCCCGCCGGGATTCCGCTGATGAAGGGCCATGGCATCATCGGGGAGGCGAGCGAACAGGCCAGAACCAGAAACGCGAAGAGGAGGAAGAGCCTCAAGGGCGGAGAGCCCCGCAAGAGGCCGTAGACGAGCGCCGTCATTCCCATGGAAACGACCACCAGCGCCCCCACGGGATGGGTGTGGAAGAGCATGTTTCGTCCCATCAGCGTGCTCATGAATACGTGATTGGCAAGTACCTTGATGAGCAATATGAAGTTGGCGCCCAGCGGCTCCTTGATGCGATTTGACTGGCCGGCATGCAAAATCAGAATTCCCTGGAGTGCGGCGCAGGCGGCTAGCGCCGAGGTCAGGATCAGTTTCCAGCGCTCGCGGTTATTTCGCCAGGCCAGGAAGGCGACGGGAGTGAGCATGATCGCAAAAGGTCCGGTCAGGGAAGACATCAAGATGGCGAGAAAATCAAAAGCTCTCCAGCCGTTGTTCCGAGGTGGGGAGGATATGATCACCAGAAAAGCGATGATCGCCAGGCGCCAGTGCGCACCCGCGAGACTGACGTGGATTTCCGAACTGTTGGGCAGGGAAAGATAAAGAAATGCCAGCAGCAAGCGCGCCGGCAGGCTGCCGATTGCCGAGAGGCGCGAGGAAAGCAGCAATTGAACCGGCAGAATCTGCAGCGCCATCGCCGCCAGGTTGAAAAGCAGCGGGGCGTAGATCAGGGGAATAAACTGGGCGAGGTCGGCCACCAGGCGCGGAAAAGTGTGAAGGTATCCGCTATAGGTCCAGAACAGCGGGTGCAACAAGCCCGCATTATAGGCTTGGGCGTAGAAGACCGGACCGTCCTCGATAAAGAATTCCGGCCGAAAAATCGCATCGGGCCGTCGCGATAGAAGGATGGCGAACGACGCCAGGAAAATGGCGGCTTGCCGGTAGAAGGGGCGGACAGATTGAAGCCGCCGCACGAAAACCTGTCGCCATGGGGATTTGCCACCCATCGGGGTGGGTCGGAAGTCTGCAACCTCAGGTTTGCTTGGCGTCAACATGGCACACTACCGAGCGGACGATTGTCCTGTGCTCTCCAGAATCAATGGGTGGCGTTAAGAATTGTCGATCCTGAAAACCCTCAGGCTGGCCCCGGGGCCGCCATGACCGTGCCTTGCACACTATAAGCGCATAGTAATAGGGATGTCTATTCTTGTCGCAAGATGAGCTTTTCTGAGTGTGTTTCCTGCGGGAGGCCGTCAATAATTTCCCGGTAATAGTCTTCCGGCAATCTTCGCCCCTGGGGATTCAGCATGCGAAAGTGCCCCAGCCCTCTTTTCTCCAGCCAGTACTGCAGCGTGACCCACATAACTTGCAACCCGTACTTGCTGCAACTGGAAAAATCAAGCATCGACGCCTCGGGAAAGTAGCGTGCCGGGCAGGAAATTTCTCCAAGGCGATAGCCCAGGAAAAGGGCTTGCGCTAGAATCTGGCCGTCGAAGATAAAATCATCGGAATTCTCTTCCAGGGGCAGGGCGCTCAGCACCTCGCGTGAATAGGCCCGGTATCCGGTGTGGTACTCCGACATTTTGCGGCCGTACAAGATGTTTTGATAAAAGGTCAAAAACCGATTGGAAAGGTATTTGTATATAGGCATCCCCTGGCGGATGGCTCCGGGGCCCAGAATCCTCGACCCCAAAACGAGGTCATATTCCCCAAAGGCGATCATGCTGGCCATGGCGGCTACCAGTCGCGGTGAATACTGATAGTCCGCATGCACCATCACGATGATTTCCGCGCCGCGGCGCAAGGCTTCTCGATAGCAGGTTTTCTGGTTGCGCCCGTATCCCAGATTCTGGTGGTGGACGAAGGTGGTCAAGCGCAACTCCCGTGCCAGTTCCACTGTCGTATCGGAGCTGTGGTCGTCCACCAGGAGAACTTGGTCCACGATCTCCCGCGGCAATTCCGCGCACGTTTGCCGCAGGGTGCGGGCGGCGTTGTAAGCAGGCATTACGACAAAGACTTTCTTTCCGTTCAGCAATGGTCGTTCTCCATGAGTGCCAGCAAGTGAACCTCCTTGCAGTTTACCCCAACTAAAGGATTTTCCACATCCGGCAATCTCCTGTTTCCGCTCAGGCCGGGAGGGGTTCCAAAGATTTATCCTTGACAACTTGCCACGAGGGGTTAATATCCGATAAGATGAAATCGCAGTAGCTTGCAGCCCAAAAATGGAAGTCATCGGAAGGTCGAAAATTGACCCTTAATGTGTCACTAAATGATGACACCATAATGTGGAGCACCTTATTGAATCTTGTCATTTGGGGCGTTATCGTGCTAACACCTTTATTTTCAGCGAGCGCTATTTTGGGGCGGCAAGTCGAGACTTTGGCAGTTTACCTGCCTACTGGGATGGTAGTATTTTAAGGGCGCAGGTGTGCCACAAATAACAAATTTGGGAGGGTTTCGCTATGAAGAATCTTTTGAAACGGCTCTGGCAGGAAGAAGAAGGACAGGACTTGGTGGAATATGGCCTGCTCCTTTTCCTGGTCGCTCTGGCCGCCATCGCTTCAATGAAGGGCTTGGCGAGTTCGATCAGCGCAGTATTTAACAGCGCTGCGACGAGTTTGACCACTGCCGCCAGCTAGGACGTTTTAGTAGGTGGCTCAGACTTGGGTTCGACATGCTGAAGGCATTATGCCGTGGGAGGATCAATGAAAAAGCACAGGGGATTTGACCGCTTGATGGCTTGGGGCTCAGTCTCTCGAGTCGTGAAGGGGCTTTGGCACGATGAAGAAGGACAGGACTTGGTGGAATACGGCCTGCTCCTTTTCCTGGTCGCTCTGGCCGCCATCGCTTCAATGAAGGGCTTGGCGAGTGCGATCAGCTCAGTATTTAACAGTGCTGCGACGAGTTTGACCACTGCGGCCAGCTAGGGCGGCCTGGCTGGCGGCAGTGGCTTAGGTTCGATAACCTGACGGCACTTGTTGCCATGGGAGGATCAATGAAAAAGCAAACGAGTTTTGACCGCTTGATGGCTCAGATCTCAATCTCGCGAGTTGCGAAGAGGCTCTGGCAAGAGGAAGATGGGCAGGACTTGGTGGAATACGGTCTGCTGATCTTTCTGGTCGCGCTTTCCGCGATCGCCTCAATGCAAGGCATAGCAAGTGCCATCAGTGCAGTGTTTAACAGCGCTGCAACGAGCTTGACCACTGCCGCCAGCTAGTAGGCGGATCGGCTTGGCAGGTTGGCCGATTAAGGGTAGCTTGGCGACGATCGATCGGGGAGAATGGTGCAGTGATGCGTCGCGATGGGTTCGGTTTCTGATCGAAGCCAGGGGCTTTTGTTCATGCCTCAAGGGGTTTCGGCAAGGGGGGTGGCCAGCCCGGATGGTTCGGCCAGCTTTTTCCCCTGCTGACTCGGCGAGGGACCGCCTTGATCGACGGCCTGTCAAGGCTGGTCTGGACCGTTGCGGTGGTCGTGGCTCAACGTTTGGCCAGAAGCAGTCAGTGTGCCCTCTCCCTGAAATGGGTTTGCCGCCGAACGAGTAGCACGGTGGATGCGCTTGGGGGGAGGTCCGGCAGGATGTGGGACATATCCGGGCCTCATGGTTGCCCCCTGGTATTCCCACGCGCCCGTTTGAGTCAAGGTGGCGAATGTCGTTGGCCACGATCTCTTGGATTACGGCAAGTTGTTCCTGGTGGTTCTGATTTCCTTTGTCTCGCTGAAAGGTCTGGCGAGTTCCAACAGCGCTACATTGAGCAGTGCTACATTAAACATGGCGAGCACAGACTAGCATTACATCCGGTCGATCAGATTGTCTTGCTTGGTGGCTGTGAGTTATATTAAGATGGCTGTCTTCGTTAGGATTTCAGCTTTGCATTGAAGGGCAAGGAAGGGCAAGTCCAGATGCCACGGCGCTGGAAGCGGGCTCTGAGCTTAGTGGCGGCTGGTATAGTGCGGTACGCTTTCCTGCGGGCAGCCCGGTCGAACTAGGTATTGGCGATATCGAATGGATAGTGGCCTGTGGAAAGAAGTTGTAATTTGGGCGGGCGCGTTGGTCTTGGCAGGATGGGCGGGTTGGCTGGATTGGCGGTTCCGCAAGATTCCCAACTGGCTGACCGTGCCGGCGATGTTCGTGGGTCTGGTTTTGAGCGCGATTCTCAGGCTGCCGGGATGGAAGGCCTCTCTGGAGGGCGCGGGGATCTGTCTGGGTGTCCTTCTACCGTTTGTATTGATGCGAGCCCTGGGCGCAGGTGATTGGAAGCTTATGGGAGCACTCGGCGCGTTTCTGGGGTTTTATGCGGTTCTCCTTGTGCTTATTGGCACAATTCTTATTGCCGGTGTAATGGCTATTGTTGAAGTTATCCGCCAACGGAAGGTTGTGGAGACGCTGAAAAATCTTTGGGTTCTTTTTGTTGCATATTCTACTTTTCACGTGAATAATGCTCGTGCGATCTCGCTGGATAATCCGGGACTGCTCAAAATTCCCTTCGGCGTGGCCGCAGCGCTTTCCACAAGTACGTTTTTTGTGATAATGTTTGCACTCCGATTTTTCCATAAGCTGGGATGAACGCATGAATCGTGATCGGATGTTGCTCGGATTGGGCGCGGCGCTGGTAGTGGCAATACTGGCGAGCACATATGTTTACCGGCACCTCCCTAAGGGGGGGACGGCCGCCAAACAGGTTCAGGTGGTGGTGGCGGCGGGCCCCCTGAAGCTGGGTCAACTCCTGACGGCCTCGGATGTGAACCTGATGGATTGGCCAGAGGGAATGCAGCCGGCCGGATCGTTTTCGCGCAAAGAGGACTGTGTCGGCCGTGCCGTCCTTGTTCCCCTGGTGCAAAACGAGGTTATCCTGGACCAGGAAGTCGCGAAGCCCGGTGAGGGTGCGGGCTTGCCCGTGACCATCCCCGCAGGCATGCGCGCGGTTTCCGTGGGCGTCGATGACGTCGTGGCGGTGGCTGGGTTTGTGACCCCGGGCACCGTGGTGGACGTTCTGGTGACGGGCACGGGACCGGCAGGGCCGATCACCCGCACCATTTTGGAACACACGCGGGTGCTGGCCGTCGGGCAGCAGTTGCAGACGGAAAACGGAAAGCCGCAATCGGCTCCCGTGGTTACTCTTCTGGTGACTCCCGAGGACGGCGAGAAATTGACGCTCGCAGCGTCAGATGGCAGGATCCATCTGGCTTTGCGCAATACCGTTGACGCGGCTGATGCCAATCCCCCACCCGTTTTTGGTTCCAATATTTTTCAGGGAACGGCACCGCCAGTGGCTGCTCCCCGGGCCATTGTGTCTAAGCCCGCTCCGAAGGTTGCTCCTCCGGCTCCTGCACCGTTTGTGATGCAGGTGATCCACGGCGACAAGGTTGAAACCCAAACTTTCCCTCGATGAATGACTAAACTAGGCGGCTTCATGAAGGTCCCGAACACGCGATACAATATGCTGACGCTGGCGGCCACGATTCCGGTGGTCATTCTCCTGGCCCTCCCGATTTCGAGCCCGTGGGGGAAGGGGGTGTTTGCGGCGCAGGCCGGCACAGCCGAAACCGTGGAGGTTGCTCCCTCTTCGGCCTCTGCTGAAGCGCTCCACTTGCTGGTGGGACGATCTCTTGTGATTTCCTCCCAATCCCGCATCTTCCGAATTTCCGTGGCGGACCCGGCCATTGTCGACGCTCTGGCGGTCAGTCCGACTCAAATCCTGATCAGTGGCAAGTCACCCGGGGTAGCTTCCCTGGTGATCTGGGATGAGTCGAGCCAAAGCCAGACATTCGACGTATACGTTGATATCGACGTGTCCGAATTGGTGGCGAAAATCCGCCAGATCCTGCCCGCCGAAAAGATACAGGTGGAGGCCCGGGCGGGGGTTATCACCTTATCTGGCGCGGTTTCCTCCCAGGCTGTGGCCGATCATGCGCTGGCCATTGCCCAGGGCATGACGACCCGCAAAGAAAATGTCGTGAGCTTGTTGCAGGCGCCTACCCCGCAGAGCGGCGAGGTATTGCTGGAGGTCAAATTTGCCGACATCGACCGCTCCACCTTGAGTGAGTTTGGCGCGAACCTCCTCAGCACTTCCCCCGCGAAAACGGTTTTCACCACCACCACCGGGCAGTTCTCCCCGCCGGCCATTCAATCGGGCGAGACGATCACCGGGACCTCCACGGTGACTTCCACGGCGGCGGTCAGTTCGGCCGGGATCCCCATTACCCTCGGGCAATTGCTGAATATCTTTATCTTCCGCTCCGACATTAACCTGGGCATGGTGATCCAGGCCCTGGAAGAAAAGAATCTCGTGCAAATTCTGGCTGAGCCCAACGTGCTGGCGGAAACCGGCAAAGAGGCGAGCTTCCTGGCAGGGGGACAATTTCCTTATCCAGTTGTGCAGGGGGCCACAGGCGGCGTGCCGGTGGTTACCGTGCAATTCCGTGAATACGGCGTGAAGTTGATTTTTACTCCCGACATTACCCCCGAGGGCTTGATCCACCTCAAGGTGGCTCCCGAGGTGAGTTCGCTGGATTACACCAATGCCCTGGTCATCCAGGGATTTACCATCCCCTCCCTTGCAACGCGGAGTGTGAAGTCGGAAATGATTTTAAGAGATGGACAGAGCTTTGTGATTGCGGGCCTCGTGAATGACCAGGTGGTCGAGCAATTTTCCAAGATTCCAGGTTTGGGGGACTTACCCATCCTCGGACAGTTCTTTAAGAGCCGGTCAGTCTCGAAGACTAAGGACGAGTTGCTGGTTATGGTGACGCCGCACATCGTGCGATTAGATTCGCCTCCGAAACAACCTTCGCTTCCGCCGTTCCCCGCCACCTTCCTGGCGCCCGCGTCCGCACCGAAAAAATCTCCTCCGGGCGGAAAGTAGGAGTGAGGCAATTTCAATCGAACGATAGGGTCAGAACGGCACGAAAGGATCCGGAGCATGTTGACGGTGGGTGTGGTCAGTCTTGATACCAAGAATAGCGCGGCCTTATTGGCCATGTTGCAGCAGACCGGTCTGGTGCAACCCGCAGCACAGTGGGACCTGATGGCTGGGGATGGCCCCACCTCACGAGTCGGTGTTCCCGATGTGGTGTTGGTGGAAATCGGACGGGATGCCAAATCCCCACTGGAATTTGCTGCCCGCTTGAACCGGCTCAATCCCGCCTCCTGCATCATTGCCTGTTCCGCTTACCAGGAACCAGGCCCGGATCTGTTAATGCAAGCGATGCGCAGCGGCGTGCGGGAATTCCTCTCCCATCCCATTGACCCCATGGTGGTAAGGGAGATGCTGGAGCGGCTGGTCAAGCAGCGGGGGCTGCCTCCTTCCGAAACCGAAAAACTTTTCGTCGTCGGCGGGGCAAAAGGCGGGGTAGGGACCACTACCGTTGCGGTCAATCTCGCCGTGCAACTGGCAAGAGGCGCCGGGAAGAACGTTGTGCTGTTTGACCTTGGACGCCCCCTGGGACACGCTGGCCTGCTGCTCGATCTGGAAACTCGCTTTTCCTTCCGCGCCGCGGTGGAAAGCCTTGACCGCCTTGACAGTCACCTCTTCAGCGGATTGCTGGCCGGCCACAAGAGCGGTGTGCAGGTGCTCGCCGGTTCCACCAATGCCGATGAATGGGACCGAATTTCCCCGGCGCAACTCGCCCGGGTCGTGAATGTGGCGCAAAGCAGTTTTGATTATGTGGTGGCTGACGTGGGACCGCAATTATCTTCCGACTGGGCCCCGGTATTGCGTCTGGGCCGCCAATTCGTCCTTGTGACCGAGACCAATGTGCCCAGCTTATGGAGTTTGGAGCGCCAGATTACCTTGCTGCGCTCCCTGGGTGTGGATCCGAACCGTATCCGGCTTGTGGCCAACCGCTGGCACAAGGCGGATGAGGAGCCTCTGCAGGCTTTCGAGAAACGAGTGAAGCTGCCCATCTTCGAGCGCCTTCCCAATGATTATCGGGCCGTGAGCCGGGCCATAAACTCTGGTTCGGAAATTTCGCGGGGCCAAAACGATCAATTGGTGCAGAAATTTCGCCACATCGCCGACCAGTTTTCCGGGGTGCCGTCGACGGGGGAAGAACCTAAGAAAGGAAACTTCCTCGGATTATTTTCGGGCAAGGGATAAGAGGCGTAGATGGCTGATCTCTATACAAGTCCGCCTGACTTGGGGAAAGTCAAGGCTTCGATTCACCGCCGGCTGATCCAGAGATTAAATCTGGATCGGGTTACGGAATTGAATCGGGATACGGTCCGTTCCGAAGTGGTGCAGCTCGTCGAGAGTATGACCACGGCGGAAAGCACGCCGATGACCCTGCCGGAGCGGGAACGCCTTGCCCAGGAGATTCTTGACGAAGTATTTGGATTGGGCCCTCTCGAACCCCTGCTCAAGGATTCCTCCATCTCCGATATCCTGGTGAACTCGCATAAGGATGTTTACGTGGAACGCCGGGGCATGCTCGAACGGACGAGCGTGCAATTTCGTGACGAAGCGCATTTGATGGCGATCATTGACCGCATCGTTTCTGCCGTGGGACGCCGCATTGATGAATCTTCACCCATGGTCGATGCGCGCCTCGCCGATGGTTCGCGTGTGAATGCCATCATCCCCCCCCTGGCAATTGACGGCCCCTGCCTTTCCATTCGCCGCTTCGGGCGGGAGACCTTGAATGTGGATGCTTTGCTCCGCAACCAGACCCTGACTTCGGGCATGCTCGCTTTGCTGCGAGGATGCGTTTATGCCCGTATGAATACGATAATTTCCGGTGGCACGGGCGCAGGAAAGACCACCCTGTTGAACGTGCTGTCGTCCTTCATCTCCAATCGTGAACGGATTATCTCCATCGAGGATGCGGCGGAATTGCAGCTTCATCAGGATCACGTCGTCCGGCTCGAAACCCGCCCGCCCAACGTGGAGGGGAAGGGCGCGGTTCTACAGAGGCAGTTGGTGATTAACAGTTTGCGTATGCGCCCCGACCGCATCATCGTGGGTGAAGTCCGCGGCGAGGAAGCCCTCGACATGCTGCAGGCCATGAACACGGGCCATGACGGCTCCCTGACGACCATCCATGCGAACTCGCCGCGCGACGCGCTCGGCCGCCTGGAAACCATGATTGCCATGGCCAATTTGAATATTCCGGAAGTCGCTACCCGCCGGCAGATTGCCTCTGCCATTGACGTCGTCGTCCAGATCAGCCGCATGAGCGATGGTACCAGGAAGGTCACCAGCATCTCCGAAATTACCGGGGTGGAAGGTGACATCATCAGCATGCAGGAAATCTTCGCGTTCCGGAAGGCGGGTTTGGCTGAAAACGGTACGGTCCTGGGGGATTTTGCCGCCACCGGAATTCGCCCCCGGTTGACGGAGCGCCTGGCGGCATCCGGCGTCAACCTTCCCCCCTCCATGTTTGAATCCACCCGGATCCATTAGGAAGAGGTTGCCTCATGCAGTTCCTATTTGCCGCCCTTGTCTTCGTGATTCTTCTCATCATCTTTGGCGGAATCCTGGCATTTGTGGGGCAGGAGAAGCAATCCGATATTATCCGGAACCGCCTGGAGGCCATTGAGAAGGGGCCGGCATTTGCCAAGAACGCCTTGAACCTGGAGTTGATTCGCGATGAACTGCTCAGCAGCATCCCGGCCTTCAATAAGTTGCTGACCCGCTGGGGCTGGGCCGCCCGCCTGCGCAACTTTGTCGCCCAGGCCGGCATGCAGGTGCGCCCCGGAAAGATCATGTTGTTTGGGGCCGCGCTGGGGTTGGCGACTTTGGAAGTCACCGACGCCGTGTACGATAATTTCCTGATAGCGCTCGCCGCCGCTATCCCCGCATTCCTTTTGCCGTTGATTTTTATCGCCATTAAACGGGCGCGGCGCATGGCGGATTTCCAGAGACAATTTCCCGAAGTCATCGATCTCCTATCGCGCTCGGTCCGCGCCGGTCATTCCTTTGGTTCGGGGTTGGAAATTGTCTCCTCGGATTTGCCCGACCCGGTCTCAACCGAATTCAAAATCACCTTTGACGAACAGCGGTTCGGTCTGCCCCTGCGCGACGCGCTGCTGAACCTTTGTGATCGGGTTCCGCTGGTGGACGTCCGCCTTTTTGTTATTGCCTTGCTGGTGCAAAAGGAGACGGGTGGAAATCTCGTCGAGATTCTCGACAATCTCGCTCACGTGATTCGGGAGAGGTTCAGAATTGCCGGAGAGGTGAGGGTTCGCACCGCGCAGGGCCGCCTTACCGCTGTAATCCTGATGGCGCTGCCCTTGATCATGATGTTGATGTTGCATTTCCTGGACCCTGATTATATCAAGATCCTTTTTGTTCAACCCTTGGGGCAAATGATGCTCATCGCGGCCGGCATCATGCAAATCGTGGGAGGGTTCATCATTTGGAGGATTGTCTCCATTAAGGTCTGAAATCGGGAGGAAAGTCAGTCGTTTTATGCCCGTAACCATCACCATTATAGTTTTTGCGTCGATCGTCTTCATCGCCTTCGCTTTGACCTACGCCCTTTCCGGCGGAGCATTGCCGGTCACCAAACGGCTGGGACGTCTCTGGCAAGGTCCCGGAAGCTCACCATCGAATGTGGGTTTTGGGCAGGCGCAACGGCGAGCAACGGGGAAGGCACTTGCCTGGATCGGAGAACTCTTCACGACCTCCCGCGCCACGGTGACGGAAGCCGACCCGCGTCTCGTCATGGCAGGCTTCCGCCTGCCCGATGCGGTGTCGGCCCTTCGCGCCGCCAAGATCATTATGATCTTGGCGCTGGAGGCCCTGATTTATTTCACGGGTTTCTACCAGAACAACCCCGTGGTCCTCACTCTGGTGGCTGCCGCCGCAGGATTTATTCTGCCGGATATGTGGATAAGCCGGAGAATCAAGGCCCGTCAGCAAACCCTGCGCTTATCCTTGCCCGACGCCCTTGATCTTCTCGTCATTTGCATGGAGGCGGGCTTGGGCCTCGATCAGGCGCTCTTGTATGTCGGCCAGGAATTGAGGCTTGCGCACCCGGAATTGTGCGAAGAATTCGATATGGTCAATGCCGAAATGCACGTGGGCAAGACGCGAATTGATGCCTTGCGTTCGCTTGCCACTCGAACAGGTGTGGAAGACCTTCAGGCGCTGGTCGCCACCCTGGTTCAAACCGACCGGTTTGGCACCAGTGTTGCTCAATCATTGCGGATACATTCTGATGACTTGCGTGTCAAGCGCCGGCAGCGGGCTGAGGAAATGGCAGCAAAAACCACCGTCAAGATGGTCTTCCCGCTCGTTTTGTTCATATTTCCGGCGCTTTTTGTGGTCATTCTGGGCCCGGCCGTGATCACCATGATGCAAACCTTTTCGCACCTGAAATGATGGCCCGGCTCTCGGCATGGCCCCACTTTATTTTCCAAAACATGGCGTAAGCCTGGTTCGCATATCTCGAGGAGGACTTAGATGGACACACATATGATTCGGATTCTCGCGGGTATTGGGGTAATCATCATCATCATCATTATCGTCTGGCGCCGCAAAAACAAGTCCTCCAAGTAGACGGGTTTAAGGTCGAACCCCGGAATTTTCGAAGTGCGAGGGATTACCTGTGGGTGAATCCGCCCCCCTTGGAGGCAATTACGTTTGTATTTACAACAAGACCCGCGAGCGTTTCATTGCCACGCACGCCCGGGTGGCAGACGGCTATTTTAGCCGGCTTGTGGGCTTGCTAGGCACAACCCGGCGTTGGGCGCACGCCGGGACGGGGTTGTGGATTGTCCCTTCCCACGGCGTGCACACGATCGGCATGTTGTACGCGCTCGATCTGGTCTTTCTCGACCGCAATTATGTTGTGGTGGATGTTGAGGAGCATGTTCGCCCCTTTCGTATCTCCAAGGTAAGCTTCAAATCAAACAGCGTGTTGGAACTTCCTGTCCATACGGTTTTCCGCACCGAAACCCGGGTTGGAGATCAACTGGAAATATCCCGCGTTCGCGCCCACGATTCGGTCCCCGCTGCCTGAACTCATATTTCCATTTTGAACGCCACTTCGCCGGCCTGCTACGGCCGTCGGTGTACAGTCGCTTGGTCGGGTACGAGGACGTGAACGGCGCCGAGCGGCTGTGCCCTGATCCAGCCATCCGGCTCATCGGCTCCGAAAAAATTTATTGGCCAAAGTGGGCAATTTGATACGGACCACGACGGCGCGAGAGTGTTTTACTGGTTAGTTACGGCTTGGAAATGAAATGCCGGGCAGTGTACGGACATCTGTTCGGGAACCCAAAATGGAAATCCCGGTGGAGAGAATCCGCAGGGTCGAAAAACCCCTCACCCGGCGGCGCATGGCCGCCCCCCTCTCCCCAAGGGAGAGGGGAGAGAATGCCCTTCCTTCTCCCTTGGGGAGAAGGTGGCCGAGGGAGGAGGTCGGATGAGGGGGTTTTTCATGGGTTTTCGCGGGCCGAAGGCCCATCACCACAGACCAGAAAAGCCGGTGCGCGCCACTCGTACCAGAGTCGGGCGCTGAAAAAAGAGCTTTACAAGTAGATTCTATATATGTAGACTTTTGCTGCGCAAACCCCTCGTCTTTCACCGGAGACTTTGCGCGTGGTGGAACCGTGCCTTGGGCGGCCCACCGGTGGGCGCGGCGGTGGCGAATTGAGCCGCCAGACCCATCGCCAGGAAAGCTGAGTAATTTAAGCTTTAACCAACGTCATGCCTCGAGAGAATCAGACCGTGCTGGTGTTGGGCGGGGATGGATATCTGGGATGGTCGCTGGGAATTGCGATGGCCCACCGTCTCGGGTGTAAGGTCGTCCTCGTCGATAAACTGATCAAGCGCCAATGGGAGAAAGCAGTGGGCGCCAAGTTGCTCGTGCCGCTAGCGAGGCCGTCGCAACGGATCAGCGAATACCAGCGCATCTATCGAAAACGTAATCTCATTTTTGAGAAGGTTGATCTGCTCGACCAGAAGGCGGTGGCCCGGGTCATCCGCAAGTATCGGCCTGCTGCCATCGTGAATGCCGCGCAACAACCGTCGGCGCCGTTTTCCATGATGAGTCCGCAGAACGCCGCGGAAACGTTCACCAATAATATCGTGGGTCACCTGAACACCCTGTGGGCGCTCGCCGAGGTCGACAAGTCGATCCTCTACATCAAGCTCGGGTCGGCGGGCTGCTACGGGGGCGTGAACACCGACTATATCCCGCTTACCAAAGCCGATTTCAGTTTTGAATATGGCGGCGGCCTCCGGAGAATTCTCCAAAGCTGGCTTCCGATGCAGGCAACGGATTTCTACCACCAATCCAAGATTGCCGATTTTATGATCGACGACCTCGGCGCGGATTTCTGGAAGCTGCGCGTGATGACGGTCCAGCAAGCCACGATCTTCGGGGCGACCGTGGAGGAAAATCAAGCGGAAGACCACCGCGGCCTCGTCACCCGCTTCAATTACGATCACGTTTTCAGCACGGTGCTGAACCGCTTCGTTTGCCAGGCGGTCATCAAGCATCCCATCACGGTCTACGGCGAAGGAAATCAGCGGACCGGCCTGATGAGCCTGTCCGACACCGTGAACAGTTTCATCAATTTGCTCAATCTCGACGTCGGGCGCGGCGAGCACCGCGTCATCCACAATTATACCCACCGCCTCTCGATCGGGGAGATCGCCGAGGCCGTGAGAAAACTCCGGCCGGAAGTCCAAATAACCTATTTGCAGAATCCGCGGCGGGAATCGGAATCGGCTCTGGCCAGACAGATCGAGGTGCATCCCTCGCTCCGGGAAGCGCACCGCGGAAAAGAAGAGAAATTCATTCGCGAGCTCGAGAGCATGATCGCATTTGTAGAAAGGTATAAAAACAACATCGACCCTTCCCTCATTCTTCCCAAGGTCAGTTGGGAACGATAACCCATGCCCCACCGCACCACAAAAAAACTGTTCTTCAGTTACATGGGCGTATCCCCGCTTTGTGAAGCGTCCCGCCGCGCCATTGCGCGCTTCCTGCGCGATTACGTAAAGCTCGGCCCTCCCCAGGTTATCGAAAGGTACCAGGGCTATGTCCGCAAACTTTCTGAAGAGGTGGCGCTGCTTCTTCATTGCGAGCCCGACGAGGTCATTTATCTGAAAAACACCGGGGAAGGGCTCATCCTGGCGAGTGAAGCGCTGCCCCTTGGGAAGGGCGATGAAGTCCTGGTGCTCGGAAACGAATATCCGGCAAATCTTATGCCCTGGCTCAAGCTGCAAAAGGACGGAGTCAACGTCCAGGTTATTCCGGGAAGGGACAATCACCAGGGATTCCGGGAACTGTTGAGGCGCATCGGTCCCCGAACCAAAGCCGTGGCGGTCGCCTGGGGCCAACATTATGACGGCTATCTCCCCAACCTGGCCCTCCTCTCGCGGCGGTGCCGGAAATACGCTGCGCACCTGGTGGTGGACGGGGTTCAGGGGGTCGGCGCGCGCGCCCTGGATTTGCAGAAGACGGCCGTCGCTTTCCTGGTCTGCGGCGGCCAGAAGTATCTCGGATCTATCGTGGGCAGCGGTTTTATGTACGTCAACCGGCGCATCATGGGGAAGTTGAAGGACTCGCATGTGGGCATCCGCAGCGTGGAGCGATTTGACGAGCACGGCTATGTCCTGCGCAAAACGGCCGCGCGCTTCCAGGATGGCAGTGAGAATCTTCTCGGCATCGTGTCGCTGCATGCCGCGGTTAAAGCGGTGAATCGCATCGGAATCAAAGAAATCGAGAGGAAGAATCTCGCCTTGCTTGCTTCGCTCAAGGCGCTGCTCCGCGAGAACGATATCCCCTTCATTGACCATCCCCAGCAGACCAATGTTGTCGCGCTCACCGTGCACGATCCCGCAAGCCTTGCCACCCGCCTTCGAACCCACAACATCTATACCCGCCCCGTGAAAGGCGTGGAACGGATTTCCTTCACGCACACCACCCGCGAACGCGACCTCCGGAAACTCGTCAAAGAAATCAAGGCCTGTCTTTCCCCCTGATCTGCGAATCTACGTATTCGCTCCCTTCTGCAGCCAAGCGAAACAGGTTTATGGGGGCTCCACGCCACGGAAAGGCGCAGCCTTTGTCGCCGCGGCGACCAAAGCCGCAGATCGCTCCTCGACGACCGGATCGTAATTTGGGTAGTGTCTCAGTTTGAATATGAAGCGGCGAAAGAGTTCAGGGTCCCGAAGGGACCAACGGTGAGTAGCCGTAGGTTTTAACCTACGGACCGGTACGGCATGGACGATCTTCCCTTCGACCCGGGCGGGGTCGACCGTGCGGCCCTTTCAGGGCCGGGACTTATTTTCGCGGCTGCGTGTCCGTAGGTTGAAACCTACGGCTACTCATGGTTTTCCCCTTCGGGGAACAGGGCTGCGTAACGGTGAAATACCAACAACTTCCGCCGCGCATAATTCAAACTGAGACACTACCGTAATTTGGAAAAGCTTGGGGTAAACTTGCCGCCACAATTTCAAATTGACCCACTACCCCGGATGCGGCCCCGTGAGGTCTTTGCGCGACTTCATCATAAATTCTTCTCCCCGTCCATTTTCTGACATGACTCAAGAGCTGGATGCGGAAGCCTCCTCCGTCCGCAGCACTGAAATCGCGCCCTGGAGCACCGCTGCCACGGGGAAAAGCATAAGGGCATAGACGCCGTGCGATATCAGAAAAAGGTGCAGGGGGGGGATGAAGAGCGAGAGCACGGCCCATTTTGCCGTACGCGATAACCGTTCGCTCCAGACCATGGGTACGGCCAGCAAGAGCAAAGTAAAGTCGTAATTGTGCAGATGATATGTGCTGAGTAGGGAGGCGAGAAGCGCTACACCCAACGAGCGTTCGGGTTGATTATCGTTCCAGAACCTGGCCGCCCAGCAAAGCAACAGCAACGAAATAGCGAGAGTCACAACCGTGATGCCGGTGGGTGAAGAGACGTGCCCCAGCATAAGTGTCAGCAGACCACGAATGTTGGGCATATACAAGGGATCCAATCCCAGCAGATTATGGTAGGGGCCGGCGATGAGGAGGAAGCGCGGATACTCCCCAAGCACTGGCCGGCCGCACAGGGCCACCGAAATCAGCGCCATAATCGCTCCGCTAATGCTGAGGCCGGCGAGCGCGGACCACTTGCGCCGCAGCAGCAGAAAGAGAGCGATGGGCACTACCAGTTGGAATTTGAAAAGCGCGCATCCCAGCACGAGGCCCGCCCGGATTTCCAGCTTGCGAATCAGGAGAACGAATACAAGTGTGTAGATCAGCAGGGTCAGACCGGCATCCTGCCCGAGCAGCAAGCTCGTGGTAAAAGGCGCGCAGGTGACGAATAGGCCCAGAAGCAGGCCATGATCCCCCCGGATTTTCAAGTAATGAGCGATTGTGCTGCTTGCGGCTGTCAGCCGATCGATAAAATGCGCGGAGATAATCAACATCAGCACGTTCGCCAGGGTCCACACCAGATACGCCCGGCGGTATTGAAGATAGCTCAGGGGGATGAAAAGCAGCGACTCAAAGGGCGGCCGCAGGTAGTAGACTATTCCTGGCGGCGACTCTGAAGACAGGCATCGCGCCTGCGCCGCTCCGTCATAGAGGTGTTGGCCAAGCCCCTGCCTTAGCATGAGCCCGGCACAGTAGAACCCCGAAAAATCAAGGGAACTGGCCGGATCGACATTCCTGGATGGGAAGGCGAATATAACATAGCCGATCACCATGCCGAACAGAGCTATGATGATGCCCATGCGAACCACGCGGTCTGTCAGAGAAAGGTGCCCTTGCACCACCGCCTCCAAAAGTTGCGAATGCATTGTCCCATGGTTTACGACCGGCACGCCAACGATTGCAATTTTATTGGTATATCCTTATTGGGGAGCCGTCGTCCGCAGTGGCATTGATCCTGCGGACATTGGTCGTCCCAAAACCCGATTTTCGGAGATGATCAGATGCAAATGAATGCGAACACCATTTTTATAACCGGCGGCACGTCGGGGATTGGCCAGGGCCTGGCCGAGGCGTTTCACGCGCGGGGAAATCAGGTCATTATTAGCGGGCGGCGCGAGGATCGCCTCCGCGACATCTGCGCCCGGAATTCCGGCATGCGCTATTTCGTCCTGGATGTCCGGGACCCTGAGGCAATTCGTACCGTTGCCGGAAGGGTGTTGGCGGAATTCCCGGCCCTCAATTGCGTGTTCAACAACGCCGGCGTGCAGCGGCGTCTGGTGCTTGCTCCCGGGACACCGCTGGATGAGCAGGGATTGCTGGACGAGATGAACACCAACGTGCTGGGGGTCATTCGTGTGGCCTACGAGTTCATCGCGCATTTGGCCGGGCAAGCGAACGCCGTGCTGCTCAACGTCTCCTCCGGGCTGGGGTTCGTTCCCATGGCGCGCTTTCCGGCTTATTGCGCCACCAAGGCCGCCGTTCATTCCTTCACCCTCTCTCTACGCCACCAGTTGAAAGGTTCGGGAGTTAAGGTGATTGAGTTGATTCCGCCCTACGTTGCCACGGAGTTGGGCGGTCCACGCAAGTCGGCTGGCCCGGGCGGGCCTCAGCCCATGCCTTTGCAAGACTTCATTGCCGAGACCATGGCCGGGTTGGCGAACGGAGGCGACGAGGTCGCCGTCGGTGACGCCAGGAATCTGGTGGCGGCCACCCACCCTGAGACGCTGATGAAGGTGTTCGCGGGAATGAACCGTTAAGAAATGGTTGCGGGCGAGTTGGCCCTGGTTAGCCTAGCCTGGGGTTACCGCAACCTGACGACGGTGGCCCCCCATCCCCCCGCCTCGGGCGGCGCGTCGGCATAGGCCGTCACCTGCGGGGTCCTCGCCAGCACCGCCCGCACAATCTCCCGTTGCACCCCGATTCCGCGGCCGTGAATGATGCGCAGGGACTTGAACCCCAAACGGCTGGCCTCCTCAAGATAGGCTTCGACCACGGCGGCCACCTCTCTGGGCTGCACCGTGTGCAAGTCAAAGACGTCGGTAATGGGAATACGAATGGGTTCCTGTTCGTCGTCCATGGGTTCTCCGGCTCCCGAGATTAACTGCCGTCATTCCTGGGGCGTACGGCGAGGGGTTGCGGCATGTGCGCCTGAAGTATATGATGAAATTTGCGGCATTGTTTGATGAAGACTTGGATGAGCGTCGTCTTGCGGGTTACTCTCCTCTGGTTCATGGTGGGCGTGGACGTGTGCGTTCTGACGGCTGCCCCCACCTCTTCCACTCCTTCCAGTCCTCTTTCCCAGGCTGCCGATGAATTCAAGGTCATCACCAAGGATTTGGGGATTCGCCCCGAAAGTCCGCCCAATGCCCAGGAGCACAAAGGCCCTAAAATGCTCTGGCACGGGCGGGTTTACGAAAACTTCCGCAATGACGTGCTGGACGCGATTCCCCACGAGGTGAAGCAGAACGGAGAGAGCGTCTCGCCGCTTCGCCGCAATCAATTCGGATTTAACATCTCCGGCCCGGTGCTTGTCCCCCGCCTCGTCACCAATCCCAACAAGGCGTTCTTCATGCTGTCGTATGAGGGAGTTCGCGAGCGCATCTTTCGCGCCAACCTGTTGACCGTCCCCACCCTCCAGCAGCGCGAGGGTGACTTCTCACAAACGGTGAACACCGCCGGCCAGATTCTGCCCATTTATGATCCGGACCAGACCTCTCCCAATCCTGACTACGATCCGGCGCAAGCGGTTTCCACCAGCAATCTTCAATACCTGCGCGCGCAGTTTCCACAGAACATCATTTCCCCCGATCGTCTGTCGATGGTGGCCAAACAAGCCCTGGCTTTGTACCCTGTGCCCAACACGGATGTCGGCCCGTTTTTTCAGAACAACCTCTTCACGAATTCGCCGCAGATTGACGACGCGGATGGCATCATCGCCAAAGTCGATGCTCCTATCCGTGACCGGCATCGCCTGACCTTTAGCACCACCATATCGAGCGGATATCTGAGCCCCGCCAGGTTTTTCCCCAACGATGCGAGCCCCACCCCGCCCGACCAGCATTTTTCCACTTTGCACTCGGGGGTGAATTATGTGTACACCGTCAGCGCCAACACCATGAACTCTGCCAGTATAGGCCTGAATACCGATGTCGTGCAGTCGGGCAGCCTGGGGGGGACCGCTTTCCCCATTTACTCCCTCTCGAACTACGTGTCGATGGGCACGGCCCAACCCATGTCCCGGAACGCCCGCACCACCCTGGCGCTGTCTGACACGTGGTCCACTCGGAGGGGAAAGCATTCTTTTCATCTCACCGGCCAGGCCAATTTTTATCAGGTGAATTCCTTTGATCCCACCTACCCTTCCGGTTACTTCGAGTTCACGCCGGACATCACCAGCCTGCCGGGGATCATCGATACCGGCGATCCTTTCGCGGGCTTTCTCCTCGGCCTGCCGGCCGCGGCGGAGCGCACCATCACCACCGCCCCATCCTATTTTCGCAACACTTACCAGGGCTTTGCCGTGCAGGACCAGTATGCCCCGCGCAAGGATTTGAACCTCACCGCCAACCTCACCTTCAGCCGCCGGACGCCGCGAACCGAGAAATACAACCGCCAGAGTACGGTGGATCCCAACCTGATTGACCCATCGAATAGCTTGCCCGGCGCCCTGGCCTTTGCCGGCCTCGACGGCATATCGCGCGGCCTGCGGCCGGTGAATTTTGACATCGACCCCTCCCTGAGCATCGTCTGGAACCCGCGCGGCAGCAGCAAAACCGTGGTGAACGCTTCCTACAGCCGGTCGCATACCCAGATGCCGATTTATGACGGGCAATGGGCCACACAAGGTTTCAACGCGATTCAGACCTTCATTTCCCCTGACACCGAACTGAGTCCGGCGATTGACCTGAACGCCGGCGTCCCCCCGCTCGGCATGACCCTGCCGGATCTCAGCCCCGCGGCTGCGGATAATACCACGGCAGATTATATGAGTCTGAATAAGGATGAGCCGGTCTATCAATCGGTGGCTTTTTCCATCGAGCGGGATATTCCTTTCTCCATCGCTCTTTCGGCGGGAGCGGGCCATACGGTGGGCCGCGACTTGCTGGTGGGCGACGGCGCCGTCAATCCCAATGCCATCGCCCCGACCGATATGGCGTATGGGAATAACCTCTATGATTATTCCTTTCGCTCCACCCTCCAACCCTACCCCCAGTTCACCGGCTTTGAACTTAACGGACTTTATCCGGCGGGCCGCTACCAGCGGGACGCCTTCCACATCCGCATTGAGAAACGCGCGTCGTTCGGCTTGACCTTCACGGCCTACTATGAATTGTCCAAGCAGCTTGATGATTATTCCGGCCCTTACGGCAATCAGGATCTCTTCAACCTGCGCGATGACTGGTCGGCGAGCGTGAACAATACGCCCCAGTATGTGACCCTGAGCATTGCGTACGAATTTCCATTCGGCCCCAATCAGCCCTTGCTGAATTTGTCCGGAGTCAGGGGCGCGCTGGTTCGAGGTTGGTCGCTGAGCAGCAACGCTTACTGGAATGACGGTACGCCGCTGGCTCCCCACCCGGAATTCAACAATACCGGCGACATCCTCTCCACCCTTAACGTAAACTACGTGCCGGGGGTGAACCCGCGCCTCCCCGATCCCGGGCCCGCGGAATGGTACAATCCCGCCGCTTTCGGGCAGCCCGCCGACTTTACCGCCGGTAACGGTTCACGCACCGTTGCGGGCCTTCTGGGGCCGGGCTTTAATTCCATAGATGTCAGCCTGGGAAAGCGCCTCCCCATCGGCGGCGAGCGGGCCGTGGAATTTAACGCCGAGGCCTTGAATGTGCTGAATCACGCCAACTGGAACTATCCTGATACCATGATTGGTCCGGCCAGTGACCCCAACCTCGACGCGGGAAGAATTATCGGCTCCCACGGCGGGCGCGTTATCCAACTGGGTCTGAAGTTCAGCTTCTGATGCTCCGACCTTACTCCCTGCTTCTCGCGCTCCTGGTCGCCGCCTCCACGCTCGGAACCCTCCGCGCGCAGACCGCCAGCATTTCCATTCCCGCCTGGGTGGAAGAGGGGAGTTGCGGGGCCGCCCCCAAGTTCGAAGCCACCTTCAATGGCAAGCCTGCCGCCGTCACCTCCCAGTTGGGGCCGGGCAGCGACCAAGTTGTTCTGCTGGTTCTGGATTTTACCAGCGAAGCTGCCCTGGTGGACGCTGCGAAGGAGGCGCTGAATGCGGAGATTTCCAAATTGCCCGCCAACACCTGGGTGGGACTCCTCCGCGACCAGGACGGATTGCATGTGCTGGCCGATCCCAGCGCCAATCGCCAGTCTCTTCTAAACGCCATCCAGGACCTTGCCAGCACCGGCCAGCCCGGACTGCTGGAGACCGTCACCCCCGCCCTCACCATGGCCGATACCCTCCTGCGCAAAACCCCCGTACGGGTGTCCGTGCTTTATGTTACCGACGGCAATATCTATAATTATCGCGAGGATTATACGAACCCGGTGATTAACGAGAGCGACCCCCACGACGTCAGCCGGGTCTTTCCCGACGCCCTGATTCAGGATAAGATCTCCAGGCTGGAGGACGATGCCGATTCGCTGGAGGCTCCCTTGTTTATCGTCCATCTGAATTATCGCGGGGACACCCTCAACGAATCTTACCAGAATGGCCTCGTGACCCTCGCTGATGCCACCGGTGGCAAAGGGCAGGTGTGCCGCTCGGTGGGGGAAATCCCGGATGCCATTGCCGCCGCCTTTGAGCGTATTTCCAACTCCTGGCGGCTGACCCTCGAGGTGCCTCCCAAGATTCATAACAGCGCGCCCATCCACCTGAGTGCCCCGTGCGGTGGCGAAGACGCGCGGCTTTCCTGGCGCACCCGGCTGCGCCCCAAGGAGGGTTGATGCGGCCCTTGCGTATGCGATTTGTTTTCGAGCTGATTTTGGGGGCGGTGCTCATCGCTTCCCTGCTGGCGATTTTCCGCCAGGCGCGCCGAATTGCCGACCTGCGACACCGCCAGGACGCGGATGCGCAGTCCCTGCGTCTGCTCCGCCAGGCCCTGGGGAAGAAGTGCCCGGAAATGGCTCCCCCCGAAGTGATGGAGCAAACGCCGGCGGGTGACGACCATGCCGCCATCGCCAGGCGCGAAGCGGTCATCGCCCGGCTCGATCGCGAGCTGGCCGAAAGCCGCGCCACCATCACCGATCTCCAGACGCAACTCTCCACGGCCCAGAATCAGAACGCCCAAGGCCTGGCCAGCGCCCAGCAGGGCTTCCAGAAGCAGTTGACGGATGAGCAGGCCCAGCTTCAGGATTTGCAAACCAAGTTGGACGCCGCCCTGGCGGCGGCGGACATTGCCCGCCAGCGCGCCGCAGCCCTCGAAACCGATAACGCCCAGATGAAGACCTCCTCTGCCGCCTCCAATTCCCGCGCCGCCGATGTGGCCCGCACCATTTCCAGCCTTCAGGACCTGGAGCGCCGCCGCGAAGTTTATTTGACCTCCATCCTCCGCCGCTATCGCGACATCACCGCGGAGTTTCGCACCATGGGCAGCATGATGGATACCAGCCATGACCCGGGTACCAGCGGATGCAGCAGCGCCGCCCTCAGCCGTATTCAAAGCGCCGTAACCTCCGCCGAGGATGACCTGCGCCAGATTAACGACTTGAACGAACGCTCACAAAAACTTGAAAGACAACTGATGAAGAAGTGACCCGCCGTGTGGCCGCAGGGAGAATGAGTTCCCCAGCCAGCAAAACCCCCTACTGTCCAGACTAGCCATCAGTAAAGGTAAAAAGACCCATAGTGTCCCGGTTCGTGGGAAGGGGATATGCAACCAAGCAGTGATCGTACACGGTCCCGAAGGGACCGACGGTGAGTAGCCGCAGGTTTTAACCTGCGGATCGCAGTGCCCCAGAATCCCCTGAACCCCAACGGGGTTGACGGCAGGGATTGGTACATGCGGTGGAGGCGCAGATTGCATTCGACAAACGATACATGTTGCAAAAAGGGCGCACAGTCGGCCCCTCCAGGGCCGGAACCATTTCTGATCTGCTGTTTCCGTAGGTTAAAACCTACGGCTACTCACGGTTTCCCGCTTCGCGGGAAAGGGAGCCGACGAATCGAAAACCCGCTTTTGGGGCTCGAATTCGGATCAATCCGCACGCTTCTGAACCGGTTTTGCCAATGCGGCTAGGAGCTCTTGGAAGGGGCGTGCCTTACAGGCTTATGGCCCCCAAATCTCTTCTGGCGCCGTGGGGCCTGGGCGGTTAAAATCCCATCTTCCAGACTTGCCTCCGGGCGAAAGCTCTCAACTCCATGATATCTCCTGACTGTGATCCGGTCACCGCCGTTGCCGTTCCTGCTCCAGCGCAATTGCTGCGCGCCCTGGGGTGGTGGCAAGCAACCGCCATTGTGATCGGCATCATGATTGGCACCGGCATCTTCATTGTGCCGGCCGAGATTACCCGCTCCATGGGCACGCGCGACGCGGCACTTTCCGTATGGGCGGTCACCGGCCTGCTGAGCCTGTTTGGCGCGCTCTCCTTTGCGGAGCTCGCCGCCATGATGCCGCAGGCGGGCGGGCAGTACGTTTACCTGCGCGAGGCTTACGGGCCCCTGACCGGTTACCTGTGCGGATGGTCATTCTTCGTCGCCGCCCAAACCGGAGGGATCGCTGTGCTGGCGGTAGGCTTTGCCGAATACGCCCACGAGTTTCTTCCGCTCACCCCCTGGGAGCAGAAGGCCGCCGCGGCTGCGGCCATTGCCCTGTTGACGGCCATCAATTACCGCGGCGTGCAGGAGGGCGGCGCCTTGCAGTCGATTCTGACGGGGGCGAAGGTGGGCGCCATCGCCGTGATCATCCTGCTGGGTTACGTGCTGGTGAAAGGATTGCCAGGCGGGCCGGCAGCCCTTGCCGCGCCCACCGGTCATCGCTTCGTGGCCTCTTTCGGGGTGGCGATGGTGGGAGCTTTCTGGGCCTACGAAGGCTGGAATTGCTGCACGTTCGCGGCCGGGGAAGTGAAGAACCCGGAGCGCAACGTGCCCCTGGCGCTGATCCTCGGCACCATGGCAGTGATTGTGATCTACCTGGCGCTGAACCTGGTTTACTACCACGTTCTGCCCATGGACCAGGTGGCGGCCTCGACGCGCGTGGGAGCGGATGCGGCCGTGCGCATCTTTGGTCGCACCGGTTCCTACCTGGTCTCCCTGCTGATCATCATTTCCACGCTGGGAAGCCTGAACGGCAGCATTCTCGCCGCCCCCCGCGTCTACTATGCCATGGCCAAAGATGGATTGTTCTTCGGCTGGTGCGCGCGCGTGCATCCGCGCTTCCACACCCCCCATGTGGCGCTGCTTGCGCAAGGAGCGTGGGCGATTGTCCTGGTGGCAGCGGGAACCTACGAACAGCTCTTTACCTACGCCATCTTTGCGGCGTTTGTGTTCTATGCGCTGACGGCGCTGGCGGTGGTAGTGCTGCGCCGCACCCGGCCGGATGCGCCCCGCCCCTACCGGGTGTTCGGTTATCCCCTGGTGCCCATCGTCTTCGTGTTGGGCTCGGCATGGTTCCTGGCGAACACCCTGTGGGAAGAACCGAAGGAGGCGGGATTCGGCGCCGTCATGCTGGGCGTGGGGGTTCTCGTGTATGGGTTCTGGAAGTGGCGAAGCGGGCGTGGTCATGTCCGCGCCCGCTTCGCGAGCTGATGTTACTTAACCGCGGCCCGGACCTTGGCGAGCAGGTCGCGCGCCTGGCCTTGCATGGGTCCCGGCAAGGTTACGGCCTTTTCCAAGGCCTCCATGGCTCCCCGGTGGTTGGCGGGGTAACCCCGCTCGTAGGCGTAGGCCAAAAAGTAGAGAGCTTGACCCTGGAGGGCGGGATTGCCTTCCAATTGGGTGCTGGCGAGTTTCAATTCGTTGATCGCCGGCATCAACTTCCCGCTCCTTTCTGCCCGGATCAGGGCGGCGTAACCCAGCGTCATGTTGGCCATGCCCAGTTGCGTGGACTGTTCCTTCTTGAACGCCGCATCGTCCATGCCATCAGGTTTCTTCAGCGCCTGGGCTGCGGTCAGTGCTTTTTGCGCGTAGGTCGCGCCTTTATCCAGGGAAGTGGGGTGCATGTAGAACGCATAGATCAAGCCCAGGGTATTGAGTGCCGCCACATTGTTGGGGTCGCCGGCAATGACTTTGTTGCCGTACTCCACCGTCTTCTCCAGATTTCCCATCCTCTGGTAATCCTGGAAGTACATGGCGTTCAACTGCGCCGCATCCTTCTGCTCCTCGTCAGGATATGCCTTCAGGAAAGCATCGAGCACCGGAATCTGTTTCGCCGGGTCGGTGACGCGTGGCACCACCTGGAAGAACGCCCACACGGCGTAATCGTGGCTGTCCTTGGCCAGGTCCTGGCTCTCCTTTTGAATCTTCGCCCACTCCTCGTCGGTGGCCTTGGTGGGGCGCTGGGGACTGCCGGTTTCCACCTTGGCCTGAGCCGGGACCCGGTTGTCGATGACGTCGAAGAAGGTGTCACTCACCTTGGCGCCGGAGGCATAGGCGCGCATCAGGCTGAAGAGCAGATTCAAGTCCTGGTAATTCGCCGCCAGATCCTGTTCTCCGAACTCGATGGCCTTGTCGTAATCCTTCAACTTCACGTTGACGCTGGCATAGTATTCGTTGACGCAAGGCATGAACTTGGAGTCCGGATGGTCTTTGACGAAGGCGTTGAGGGCGGCAAGCTGATCCTCCGGCTTGTCCGCGCCGTTGATGGCGAGCACCAGTTGGTCCTCGGCGCTGTTCACCGTAACCTCAAAGGTGGGGCAGGGCTGCTGAGCCCAAAGCGGTAGAGTCGCCATGCACATGGCGGCCAGAAGCAAGATGGAAAGACGCTGAATCATGGAAACCTCCCGTTCAGAACGAACTCGGGGTTGCGGGCGCCCGCCCAAGATGCGGCACAAACCGTGGGACCGACCGCCGGTAGTCGTCGTACTGCGGTCCGTATTGGTTCAGGAGTTCACGCTCCTCAAGCGGTGCGAGGATTTGATACAACAGTATGTTCAGAAAAGCCAGCAAAAAAATTACCGGGGCTCCGGTCAGGAAAGCCATGCTCAGAATCATCAGCATGTAGAGCAGATAACGCGGATGGCGCACCCGCCCGTAAACTCCGCCGCGAACCACCCCGCACAAGCGGTGTTGCGGGTTGAGTTCCGTCAGACCCACCAGGCGCCGCCATCCGAAGGCCTGCCGCGTTTGCGCGTCGAGCCAGCTTGCCACGATAAAAAGCGTCCCACCCACGGCCCAGGTCAGCGCGTTGCGCTCCAGTCGCCGCGCGAGAATCTCGTGGCGTGCGACGATAATGCCCACCGCGAAAATCAGCCATACCGGCAGCGCCACTCCAAACGCGCGGTTGCCCATCCGCCGCCAGAAGGCAATGGCGGGATGAAACACAAACCAGAAGAAGGGAATCCAGAGAAGCATTACCAGATAAAATAAGGCGATGTCATCGATGAGGTGAAGAAAGCCCGTGGTGAGTGAAGTCATAAAAGAAAGTCCGAAGTCAGAAGTCCGAGGTCCGAAGTTCCGGGTCCGAGCCGCGGGCACGTGGGGTTTAAACTTAAGTTTCGAAATCGATTCAGCCTCCGCTATTTTAACGCGAAATTCCGCCCGATGCGTGTACGATACAAGGGAGGCTTGCGGTTTAATACTAATTAGCCTTCATCGGAATACTAATGATCCAATCGAATCCGGCGACTCGGGCCACTCGTTGCGGGTCATTTTCAAGACTCGCCAGCGCTTCAACCAAACGATCCTCCACCGCCCGCAGGCTGTCGAAGACAAGGTTGGGGAACCACTTTTCCCGGATATCCTCCCAGACATGCTCCACCGGGTTGAGCTGCGGACTGTAGGGCGGCAAGGGGAGCAGCCGCATATTCTCCGGGATCTGCAAATCCTTGGCGCGGTGCCACCCCGCACCGTCCAGCACCATCAGGATGAATTCCTGGGGGTGACGCCGGGCGACTTCGGCCAGGAACAAGGACATCGTCAGGGCATTCACCTCGGGTAGGACCAAGGTATCGAGCGTACCGTCATGCGGGCTGACGGCGGCGAAAACATAGGTGTACTCGCGCACGATGCGGGCGCAGACCTGGGGACGCACGCCGCGCGGCGCCCAGCAGCGCCGGGGATCATTGATGCGTCCAAACCGCGCCTCATCCTGGAACATCAAGCGCAGGGATCGCCCGGCGAGGCGATGCTCCTCAACGGTCGCGGGGAGTTTTTTTAAAAGTCTGTTGGCGGGCGAGGTCGGCCTGGGGATGGCGAGGCCGCGGAGCTAACTTGCGCCAGCCGTGCCGGGCCAGCATGCGGTAAACCGTCAATTTCGGCACGGCATGGCCCACCGCCTGTTCATAGGCCTGTTGCACCCGGCTCACCTCCAACAACCCACCGCGTTCGGCGCGCTGCAGAAATCCTGCCAACAGTTGGGCCTCTTCCGCCACAGGCAGGTTCTGGTGGCGTCGCCCTCCGCGCCCCCGGCGCTGCCAGAGCGCTTCGCCTTGCCGCCAGTATTGGGCCTGCAGACGCCGCACCGAGGTCGGTCGCCATCCCAGGGCTTGGGCAACTTGATTGGCGTTTAACCCCAACGCCGCTCGCAGCCACAAACACTGCACCCGCTGAAATTCGGCCTTGTTGCGCGCTTCCTTCAACCCCTGTTGTAACCGCTCGAGCGTTCCTTCTGGAAAAGGTCGAGGTGGTCGCATTTCTCCCTCCGCGTAAAAATAATCGGAAGGAGTTTATATTAGTATCTTTATGAATGCAACTTTGTATAATATTACCTGTGCCGGACTCCGGACCCCGGACTCCGGACTGTTACTGAGGGAGGCGTGCGATGCAGCACTCGACGTGGGAAGGCGTCAAGAAAGAGGTTCTGAACGACAAGCTTTGGAGAAAGTTTGTCACCGGAGAAAAGGTGATGGTGGCCCGCATGGGGCTTTCCAAGGATTGCGTGGTGCCGCTTCACCATCACGAAAGCGAGCAAATCAGCATGGTTCTGGAAGGCGCAATGAGGTTTGAATTGGAAGGCACACAGGTGACGGTAAGCGCCGGCGAGGTGCTGGTGATTCCCTCCAATATTCCGCACAGTGCCCTGGCCATGGAAGATTCGGTGGTCACGGAAGTGTTCAGCCCCATCCGCTACGACTGGTTGAGTGGGACGGATAACTATCTGCGGAAATAGCTTCTTGATGCCTGGGACGGGCCCCGGCAAGGGCAGGGTGACTTCACTGGGGGTGGGACGGTGTGAACATCATCGGCACGCCCCACGGAGAAAACTCGAAAACGGCCTATCCCAACTTTACCGTCGCGGCTTTCGCGAGGTCGTGCCCATGACCATCGTTCAGCATGAAGGGCACCAGTCCCGCCGTCACTTCCCGCTGGGCAATGATGATGACCTTTTTGCTTTCGCTCTGCACGCGCGCCTTGGCCCCGCCGATCAACTGGTGGGCGCGTTTGGCCGCCACCAGGATGAATCGAAACTTGCTGTCAATGCCTTGTGGAAGTTCCATGTTTGATCTCCCTCTTTCGCCCTGCCCGGCGCGTGGCTGAAGCCACGCGTGAATCGGATATCGGATCTGGGAACTGTGCCCCCATTTGAGGCTTGCAGGGCGTCGCAAATTTCTCCCGCAGCCTGCGCCTCCTGCCATCGACAGCAGGCAACGGGTCTGCGGGGACTCTGGGCCGGGCTTTTCCGCCGGTGGCCAACGACCCACAGGGCCAACTGCGGCTCTCGCCTGAATTGCCGGCTCCTTGGCGTGCGATTTGCCGGTCTTAGTAATCTCGTCGTCGGCTGAAGTTGTCGCGGCCGCCGCCACCACCACCGCGGGGGCGTGCGAAATCGGTACGCGGGGGACGCGCTTCGTTGACGGTCAACGGCCGGCCGTCCAGTGCCTGGCCATTCAAGCCGGCGATAGCGCGCTGAATATCCTCGCCGTCGGCGAGCTCGACAAAGCCGAAGCCGCGCGGCGATCCCGTCATCTTGTCGCGAATGACCACGGCCGAGGCCACTTGAAAGCCCGCATTGGTCACAAATTCATTCAATCCCTGATCCGTGGTGCTGTGGGGCAGATTACCTACAAAAAGTTTTGTTGCCATATGTTTCCCTATTCCTCTCGGTGGGGGCGGCCTCTGGGGCCTGCTCCCCGTGCTTTCGGTTAGAGTTTTCCGGACTGCTGCTCGCCGCGCCCGGGGAAGGTCATTCCCATGGCCCGTCGTGCGATTCCGGCTGCTTTCGCCAGGGCAAGCTAATTGTCAATAACGTTCAACGCCATCCCGTGTAAACGACATGGAGATATGGCGGACGCTCATGACAACCTCCTGGGTTGTCTTGTAAAAATTGTGGTGCGAGATAACCGGACTTAGTTCAGAAGACTAAAGGTGAGTCTAAGAGAGGCTGTTCTCATTAACCAATGTAAGTGAATTCGGCTCATTTGTCAAGGATATAATGCGCCGGGTAGTGTCCTAATTTGAAAATCATGCCACTTTTTCCGCTATAAGTTTGGCATTCAGCGTGCCGCGAATCCATTCCGAGAGTGTTTGCTTACCAGCCTTGGCCGCCCTGCTCATCGCCTTGAATTCTTCCGGGTTGAAACGCACCGGGACAATCTTCGCCTTGGCGTGACCCTTCGGTAGCGCTGGCCTTCCCACGCTTCTAGTTTTCTTGCCGTTGTTCACGGTCCCTATACTCCTTTGCGATTGCGGCCCTGACCGCCAGTTCTGGCGACGTGATGGGCGGGATATGTAATACCGTGACTTGCTGTATGGGGTGCAGAGGATCGTCTGTCTCATGCGCCCAGGCATACACCTTGTCGGTTTTCGGGTGGCCTTTCAGCTTGAACACTTCGACAGTTCCCAGCCACACGATCTGGCCCTGGAAGGTTTCCTTAACCGGGACGCTTTTTACATGCTTCGCCCTCGCACCGTGCAAGCGCTGGATGGTGTCTTCCAATTCCTTTATGGCGGGAGTCTGTGATTTACCGCTCATTTGGTTTCTGCCTTACCATCAAATTCAAAGGTGAATTCAAACGGATATTTGCTACCCGTTCTTGCCATTTGCCCAATGTTCATCTTTAGATTTTGGATGAATGATTCATCAATACTTCCGTGAACCAACCAAACCTCAGAACAGTTCGGACATGCAAAGGGTATACGCTCCCACTGCGAGGGCTCCCAGGCGGATACCGCGTGGCACTTGCGGCATTCAAAACGCACCAGAATGATGTCACTCAGCTTAGCTACGAGCCTGTTCTCTGCGGTCACTGTTAAAATCCTTCCTGGCTGCCCGTATCACCGACGTTGCTTTTGGGCCATGAATTCCCTCAGTTTTCCCTGCATCGTTTTTATAATTCTGGCATATTGAGGATCGCTATAAGGTTCTAGCCTCTTTGCATTGGGATCAATATTTAGGGCCGTAATCCAATTGGGATCGCTATCGCTGGCGTGCAGGCCGGGCAAGATACAGGGAATCATCTGCCCAGACTTTCCTATGCATAAATCTTGCCTAGTACGAGTTTCGCAGGACTGCGGTTCAAAATACTGGATGTCTGCGATATACCATTTCGCGGTCATGAGTTCATGATATTCAATGTCTTTTACGGAAGGTTTGGTCCTGTAGAATGCGTCATCGAAGGAAGGGTCCGCCTTGACATGAACTGTTGCAAACTTAAGATTATCAAGAGGGGCATGATGTATCCCCTTAGCGAAAGTAACGGTGACGTTGGGTCGTAGCAGATTTTGAATTGTTTGTTGGCGTGCTGATTCATCCTGATAGACTACGATAAATATCATTCCCGTGTTCGGACCCCAGCTACTGTCCATAAAATGTGAAACAGAAACCCTAGGATCAAACGATGTTGCAGAATAAATATCGTCGCCATCCTCTGTAAAAAGAAACTCCAGGGCCGTCTGACCATTGCCATCGTTGATCTGGGCGGATGCTGGCAAAGTCAAATGTTGGAGGTCTGCCCGACAAGCATCAGATGTCTGTGCGAACAGCGGGAAACAGAATAAACCTATGATAAACAGGTATTGAAGTGTTCTTCTCATGCTGCCTCCACCAAATCTCCCACGGTGCAGTAATCCCGCTCGATTCCTGCGGCCATCGCTGGCGTCATACGGAGCGTGCCGTGCTGTTTGACGAAATTGTAATAAGCAAAATGCAGGGCCACGGCTGCCTCAAAGTGCTCCAACTTTTTGCTGAATGCATAGGTGAGCCGGGTTAAGCGGCGCATGTGCAGGCGGGTCGTTCCATTCAGCCGCTCGACATAGCTCGTTGAGGCAAGCCTCATATTGGGATTTCCGGTTACGCGACGCTTCTCAACTGACACGAACTCCGAAGGACTGTATTTGCGCTCTGGTCCCTGCGAGTCATCCGAATAGGTCTTGATGATCTGCGCGTAATCCACTTCCGACCCGAACGCCAGTTCCACGGCATCCACATAAGCCCGCAAGGCGTCACTTGATAGCTGCACGCGATTCCTGAGCCGTGTGGCAACATCACTCACAAAGGCGTTAGCCGTCCGCGCATCCCGCTTTCCAACCCTGAACGCTGGCACCAGCTTAGTGTCGGCATCAATGGCACAGAACGTCCAGACGTCGCCGTATTGCGGATTGTCATTGGGCTGCACATGGCGCTCTTTCTTTCCGATGAATCCCCAAATTTCATCGACCTGGATATTCTGGCAATTCAGCTTGCGCATTTTGTAGTTCAACAGACCCGCGCAACCCTTTCCGACTTTCACGCCAAGCCGCATGATCGTATCCCGATGTACGCCCGTGATGCGCTCGATTGACCGGATGCTTGACCCTTCCGCCAGCGCCCCGATTACCGCAATCTGCTTGTCTTTGTCGAGGACGTTTGCCATAAGTTTCTTTCTCCTTATGGAAATAAGTGTAATACAATAATCAAAGTTTGTCAAGTCTTGTTTTGTTAACTTTGCGTATTACAATTAAGAAATCATTGGCTCCTCATACGGATCAAATCCAAGACTTATCGGCTTGAATTGAAATAGCCTTTCAACGGCCTCGATGTCCAGGGCGCTGACCGTGACTCGGATTGGCCCATAAGCAGCAGTAGCAGATTCTGCCACCAGCGTACCCGGCTGTGTTATTGGAAGTAACGCGAAAAACAAGTTTATGAATGCGGCGGCGCCTGGGTCTAAAGTGAAGGTGGATTCCCCCGTTTGGTCAAATATCAACCTTGCGGGCATAATTCCCATCTGGCCAACAGACTCTATGGTGGCCTTCACCTCCCGCATGGTTTTATTTGTTCTATTTAGAACCTTGGCCCTATATTGAATCCCTGAATTACCATTGACATCATTTTTAAGTTGCCAAAATTGATGTCCACCATTTTTAGTATCGAAAATGACTTCAATGGCGGGTATTTTGCTCGCCTGCCGCCATATAACCACTCTCCATATAATGACAGCAACATAAATCAGCACAATCGAAAGAATTACTATCCGATCTACGCTGGGATTAGATACCCATTTCGGAACATTTGATATTCCAATCCAGTGCATCCATTTTGAAAGATTAGAAATTACTTGATCTGGGGGAAGCGATAGGATCACTACGAGCACGGGCACCCCCACCACGGTAATAACCCAGAGCAACACTTGGCATATTCGTTTGGCCATAAGAATCTTTCTAATGCTGCGATTGCTTTACCGAAATATGCTGGAAACTTTATCCCCCTTTCATTCCCTTCGCAAATCAAAAGGCATATCACTACCGACAAAATGGCTGACGCTGTGAGCACGCTGAGTGCCAAAATCAGCTGATGGCAAATTGAAATTAGGACAGTACCATGCGCCGCTCGCCTGAAAATTCCTCGCGTGGCGAAAGCGCGCCCCCTCACCCGCATGTGCAGGCGATCCTGCATTTACTCCGGCTCCGCCAGGATCTTGAACGCATAGGCCTGGCGGCACGGCTTGTGCTGGGCGAGGGAATTCGGAATGGAAACGCTCAGGGCCGCGCCATCTTGGCGCCAATCCAGGGGCTGATCCACCCCCAGCATGGTGATTTGCGACCCTTGCACGGCGCGCACCGAACGTGTGGTAAAGATATCCCCCGGCCACCCGAGGCAGATGGCGTACACGTACCGGCCGTCTTTGCTGGAGGTGAACCACACGTTCTTTCCCTCGCTGAAAATCTTGCGCGGACGCGTCTTGTAGATGGCCTCGCCGTTCACGCGCAGCCAGTCACCCGCATATTTCAAGCGCTCCACGGTTTCCGGGGGCCACTCGCCGCTGGGCATGGGTCCGAAGCCGACTTCAAAATTGCCGCCCTTGGCGGTTATCCCGATGAGGCTTTCGACAATCCACTCGGCGGGTTTGTACAGGTCGTTGGGCAGGAAGGAGAAGGCCTGCCCGCAGGGGTAGATGACCTTCCAGACGCCCTGCGACGGCCCCCCGGGAATCTCCCTCTCCGGAGTGTAATAATCGCCATAGGCGCCGATTCCCCGACCGCGGATGATGACCTCCGGCTGCAGGTTCCTGACCATCATGGTGATGGCGGCGAGGTCCGGGGCAGCAGCCTGCGGCCAGCCGATATCAAAATCGAGGTAATCGATCCTGCCGTAATCCGCCATCAGTTCGCGCAGTTGTTCCCGCTCGTGAGCAATGAAGGTTTGCCAGCGTAGGGGATCGGACTCGGCGGTGAAATGCGGATCGTAGTATTGGTTGAAGGGGTCCCACGCAAAGGCCGGGTCGTGCCAATCGACGTGCGAATAGTAGAGGCCGATTCCCATCCCCTTCCTTCTGCCCGCCTCCACCACGCTGCGGACGATGTCCTTCTTGTACGGCCCGTCCTGGATGCCGTAGCTCTCGACCACCTTCTCCGTATATTCGACCCCGCCAAAGCCCACTCCCTTGGGAGTCAGGCGGATGGAATCCTGCATCGTTTGCGTTGGCCACAGGCAAAACCCGTCATGATGCTTGGTGGTGAAGGTGAAATACTTGATGCCCGCCTGCGCGAACAAATCCATCCACGCGTCCGCATCAAAGCTGGTAGGATTGAAGAACTGGTAGAGGACGTTGTAGTTGTCCCAAAATTGTTGGTTGGCTCCGGCGAGCGCCCATGACGCATCGCTTCCGATCATGCTATAAAGGCCCCAGTGGATGCGGATGCCGAATTTGCGGTCCTTGAATTCCTCGAGGGCGGCCTGCGGAGCGTGCTGATAGCTGGGGTCCACGCGCGTTAACCACCCGCGCTGCATGGCGGCACGGTCCAGCGCGCCGTTTAATTCTTCGAAGCGCGCATAACCCTCCTTGGCGGCAGGCGCGTTTTGATTTGATGTCCCGCCCGGCAGGGCAGTGACGTCCGCGTTGAACGCACAACCCAGCGAGCCCCCAGCCAGGGATCGGGCGAGAAATTGCCGTCGCTTCACAGTAAATTTACCCCAAATTTCTGCAAAAATTGTGTCGGTTAGACGTAAATGTCCGAATCTTAACCCTGAATGTCCGACTTTTTCCCGGGCATTTTGTCATAGATTTGTTTGTTTTCATATACATACTGGCTTTGCTCGTATTCTTTTAACATCTTTTTTGGGAGTATCCCCTGCCGGACCTTCCCGACAGCATAAATGAGTCCGCACATCCGGCGAAGGTCGGAGTCCTTCATTGCACGCGAATCCCTGACCGCTCTAATTCTCATCCCCCGCCCACGGTTTCTCGAACCCCTAATCCCTAACCCCGCATCCCGAGTCGTAGTCCCGAGTCCCCAGATTAATATGCTGCTATCGCTAGGCTTTGTCAATGAAATTGTGAGCCTACATTATGATGCCTACACGGCAGACAAAATGCCCGCCCGAAGGAGTTTGGGTGACAACTCCGATCAACAGGGGGAAGGCCGGCTGGCGCAGGGCGAGCCCAGCCCTGCGACTCACGTTTCTCGCTACGTGCTCGGAACCGTTGTTTAGGCTGATCGGCGGATTTCATTTCGAGCCCTCGCGGCCTTGATCGTTTCTCGAAACGCCGGGCTGTGCTCGCCCTGCGCCAGCCGGCCTCGGGACGCCCCCCGCGGCGCCAAGCCTTCACGCATTTTACGTGTTACACTGATCCCGGAGGTGATCGGTGAAACAGAACATCACTCTGGCGATTGACAAACCCCTGCTCAAGCGCGCCAAAGCGATCGCCGCTCAGCGCGGAACCAGCATCAGCGGGCTTTTGGGCCAGGAGCTTGCGAGGCTGGTGGACCGCGAGGCGGCATACACGGAGGCCAAAACCAAAGCCCTGGCCCACCTGGAAAATCCCTATCATCTGGGCGGAGCCGGAATTCGAAACCGCGAGGCGCTCCATGACCGGCAAGGTCTTCGTTGACTCGAATGTGCTCATCTACGCCCACGACAGCGACGCGGGCGCGAAGCAGCAACGCGCGGCGGAAAGATTCAAGCAACTTTGGGGCAACGGCCAGGGGCGGCTCAGTACCCAGGTGTTGCAGGAGTTCTATGTCAACACGACGCAGAAGATCAAAAAGCCCCTCGCCCGCAGTTTGGCGCGGGAAATCATCCGGAACTACGGCCTTTGGGTGCAATCCGCCATCACCGCCTCGACGCTGGTTCGGGCTTCCGAGATCGGTGAAGCATGGCGGATTTCTTTCTGGGACGGCATGCTCCTCGCCGCCGCGGAACAAGACGGCGCACGCGAACTCCTCAGCGAAGACTTAAGGCACGGACAGGTCATCGCCGGCATCCGAGTCGTTAATCCATTCCTCTAACCTTGCCTTGGTTTCGTGTAAATCTGCGCATCCTAGCGCCCGCGCGAGACGGAGACTTACGCCATCCGGGGATTGACAAGCTGGTCGTGGGCCAGTTCGGTGTCCCGGTCGCACCCGCCTTGTGGAGGCCCCGGGCGGAAGTTCCACCCTTCCCAAGTTTTGGGGTATAGTGTTCGGCGGCTGTTGTAACTGATTTAGCAACAGTCCATCGTCCGCGCCGCGAGTTGGAAGGAAGAAGGTTCCCAACATCATGAAGGCCTTAACGCTGACGGCTTACAAAAATCTGGTTTATGGGGATGTGCCCGACCCGACGGTCTCGGACGATGAGGTGCTAGTCCGGGTGCGCGCGTGCGGGATCTGTGGCAGCGACGTGCATGGAATGGACGGGTCCACGGGACGCCGCCTTCCGCCCATTATCATGGGCCACGAAGCCGCCGGGGTCATCGCCGGGGTGGGAAAGCACGTCACGGAATGGAAGCCAGACGATCGTGTAACCTTTGACTCGACGGTTTTTTGCGGCGCTTGCTGGTATTGCCAACGCGGGCTCATCAATCTGTGCGATCATCGCCGGGTGTTGGGGGTCTCTTGTGAGGACTACCGCCAACACGGCGCTTTTGCCGAGTACGTGGCCCTGCCCCAGCGCATTCTGTACCGCCTGCCTGACTCCGTCTCCTTCGAACAAGCCGCCATGGTCGAGCCGGTGTCGGTGGCGGTGCACGCCGTGGAACGCACGCCCGTTTCCCTGGGGGACACGGCGCTGGTGGTCGGCGCCGGCATGATCGGCCTCCTGGTGGTGCAAGCCCTGCGCGTGGCGGGATGCGGAAAAATCATTGCGGTTGATCTGGAACAGGAGAAGTTGAAGCTGGCGCTCACCCTGGGCGCGGACATCGGCCTGAAGGCCGACGATTGCGACGTGGCGCGAGAGGTGCGAAGCCAGACGCAGGGCCGTGGTGCGGACGTTGCCCTGGAGGTGATTGGTTTGACTCCCAGCATCAACTCAGCAGTGGCCAGCCTGCGCAAAGGCGGGTGGCTGACCCTGGTGGGGAATTTCCGGCCGTCCGTGGAAATCCCGCTGCAAGCCGTGGTGACGCGGCAATTGACCCTGGCGGGAACGTGCGCCAATAGCGGAGAAGTTCCCGCCTGCCTGGAGATGCTGGGCCGCGGGGCCATCAAAACGGATGCCCTGGTCAGCGCCACTCCCCCCCTCGCGGAAGGCGCCGCGTGGTTCAATCGCTTGTATGACCGTGAACCTGGATTGTTAAAGGTAATATTGCAATGTTAGCTGAAGCACTCAAAACCGCCATCGTGGGCTGTGGGAAAGTGGGGCACCTGCATGCCAAAGCCCTCCGCCGCGCTGTCAAGTCGGTTTTTGTGGCCGTCTGCGGCCGGGACCTCGGGCGCACTGAGAAATTTGCCGCAACCTACAACGTTAAAGCGTACTGCGATGTGGAGGAGATGATTGCGCGCGAAGGCGTGCAGGCGCTGAGCATCTGCACTCCCCACCCGCTGCATGCCTTGCACGCCGTCAAAGCCGCCAGGGCCGGCGTGCATATCCTTGTCGAAAAGCCCCTGGCCTCGTCGCTGGAGGATTCGGACGCCATACTTAATGCGGCAAAAGAGCACGGCGTGAAGGTGGGGATGATTTCACAGCGGAGATTTTACGCTCCCTGCGCGCGGGTCAAGAAGGCGATCGTGGAGGGCAAGCTGGGCCGTCCAATCCTCGGTTCCGTGGCCATGTATGGCTGGCGGGATGAGGCCTACTACCGCAGCGACCCCTGGCGCGGCTCGTGGCAGGCCGAAGGCGGCGGAGTCCTGGTGAATCAGGCGCCCCACCAACTCGACCTGCTGCATTGGTACATGGGCGAGGTCGAAGAACTCTTCGGGTATTGGGCCAACCTCAACCACCCTTACATCGAGGTTGAGGACACCGCCGTGGCCGTCCTGCGCTTCAAGAACGGGGCGCTGGGCAACATTGTGGTCAGCAATTCTCAAAACCCCGCGCTTTACGGAAAAGTTCATGTGCACGGCGGCAACGGGGCATCTATCGGGGTCCAAAGCGAGGGCGGGGCCATGTTTATCGCCGGAATGTCGAATATAACCGAGCCTCCCCTCAACGATTTGTGGACCGTGCCCGGGGAAGAAGCACTTTTGGAAAAGTGGCGGAAGGAAGACACGGATTTCTTCCAAAGCATCAATCCCATTGAGTACTATTACGATCTTCAGATTTCTGATTTTCTCACGGCGGTGATGGCGGGCCGCGATTCCGCCATCCCCGGTGAAGAAGGCCGCAAAACCGTGGAAATTTTCGAGGCCCTTTATCGCTCCCAGCGCGACCGGAAACCCATCAGTTTTCCCTTAATGCCCGAAGAGGGCCGACTTTACCAGCGCGCCCGCTGAAGAGGATGGTATGGACAAAGTCAACCGTCGGTCATTCCTGGAAAAAGCGGGGGTAACGCTCGCAGCGGGATCCGTTCCCGCGATGGCGAACGCCGCGGGTGGTGCCGGTGCAGGGAAGGCAAGCACCGAGGGGAAGCCTCACGATGCTGAGGATCCCTCACGGTTTGGGATTGCCCGCTGCGTGGTGGAATGGTCCTACAACTCAGGGAAAGCCTACGCTGACCCCTTTAACGATGTGGAATTGGACGTGGTGTTCACGGACCCGCAAGGCCATGAGCAAACGGTGCCGGCCTTCTGGGCGGGCGAGCAAACCTGGCGGATCCGCTATTCACCCCTGGCGGCCGGCCGCTACACTTACCGAACCGTGGCGAGCGACCAGGGGGATTTGCACGGTCGCCGCGGCGTGCTGGAGGTCTCGGCATACGAAGGAAGCAACCCGCTGCGCAAGCACGGCCCGATGCGCGTTGCGGCCGACCAGCGTCATTTTGAGCACGCCGACGGGACGCCTTTCTTCTGGCTGGGCGACACGTGGTGGATGGGCCTATGCAGCCGCATGCGCTGGCCGGAAGATTTCGAGCAGTTGGCGGCGGACCGCGTGAAGAAAGGCTTTACGGTGATTCAAATCATCGCCGGGCTGTATCCTGACATGCCGCCTTTCGACCCGCGGGGCGCAAACGAAGCGGGATATCCCTGGGAAGAGGGATACGCGCGCATCAATCCCGCCTACTTTGATGCCGCCGACCTGCGCATCCGGTGCCTCGTGGAGTCCGGCTTGACTCCCTGCATTGTGGCCTGCTGGGGTTACTTCCTGCCCATCATGGGCATTCCCAAAATCAAAAAGCACTGGCGATATCTTGTGGCGCGCTGGGGGGCTGATCCGGTGGTCTGGTGCCTGGCAGGTGAGGGGACCATGCCCTTTTACTTATCGAAAACCAAAAAGGAGGACGCGGCCGCGCAAAAGGCGGGCTGGACGGAAGTGGCCAGATATGTACGCAGCATCGATCCCTACCACCATGCCGTAACGATTCATCCCACGGACAACGCGCGCAATCAGGTGGAAGATCCATCGGTGCTGGATTTCGATATGCTGCAAACCGGTCACAGCGATCGCCGGAGCATTCCCAACACGGAGAATCAAATTACCGGCTCGTTACTGGGCAGCCCCCGCATGCCGGTGGTGGACGGGGAAGTGTGCTACGAGGGAATCATGGAAGCCAGCCGGCAGGAGATTCAACGTTTCATGTTCTGGACTTGCATCCTGAACGGGGCGGGTGGCCACACCTACGGCGCGAATGGCATCTGGCAGGTGAACACGCGCGAGCGGCCCTACGGTCCTTCGCCGCACGGCCGCACTTGGGGAGATGTGCCCTGGGACGTGGCGGCGGATCTCCCCGGCTCCGGGCACATCGGCCTTGGCAAGGGCTTGCTGATGCGCTACGCGTGGTGGCGCTTCGAACCCCACCCCGAGTGGGTTGACCCGCACTGGAGCAAGGAGGATTACCAGAAGCCTTACGCCGCGGGGATTCCCGGAGAAGTCCGCGTGATTTTCATTCCGCCTTCCTGGAACCCCCCAAGCGTGGAGAGTCTTGAGGCCGGTGTAGCCTATCGCGCCTTCTATTTCGATCCCAAGTCGGGGAAGGAGCATGAGTTGGGAGGCGCGATACCGGATTCCACGGGCGCCTGGCCCGCTCCCATCACTCCCACGTTTGCCGACTGGGTGCTGGTGCTGGAAGGGAAGAAAAGTTGAGATTTGCGGCTCGGGACCGAGGAAAGCATGCGATTCGAATTGCGTAATCGTCCGGCGAAACGAGTAGGGTTCAATATCATGTCGGGAAACCGCATCCGATGCTTCGTTGCTCTCCGGATTTTCCTGGCATTGGGAATTGTGAGCGCGGCCACAACTTTGTGGAACTTCCCGAGTAGACACGTATGCGCGGCCGGGATGCCGCAAGCCCCTCCTACCCTATGGCGATCCGAGACGCCGGCGGGCTGTCCTTTCCAAAATTCCACCGATATAACCGGTGTGGCTTTCACGGGGCGGCACATTCGCTACGCCAACGCGGACACCTGGTATCCCTCCTGGGCCGCCGACGGGAACATGTATTCACCCTGGACGGATGGGAATGTCGGCAGCGTCAGCTCCAGTTCCGCAGGAAAAAAGGCAACCACGGGTTACGCTACCATTCTGGGCGACGACCCTCTGCATCTGGAAATAACCGATGTGGGCGTTTACCCTGGCGACCCCTCCCCGTACGGGGGACGCTACCCCTGCGGCAGCCTTGTCTATCACGGGGTGTGGTACTACGGAACCTATTGCCTGCTGGAAACCCCGGGAAAGGGATTGAACTGGGATATCCTGGGCCCGCTCGTGGGATTCCGCTACTCGCGGGATGGCGGCAAGACGTGGCACGACACGCCGCATACGCCGTCTGACCCCTTGTTTGGCGAGCCTGCCGCGCCGGGTGGGAAAGTAAAAATGGGATCGCCACACTTCGTCAACTTCGGAAAAGACATGCAGTATTCCCCGGACGGCAAGGCCTACCTGGTGGGTCATGGGGCCACCGATCCCGACCCCAGCCCCCGGCCCGCCAATCTCAGTTGGATTACTGGAGATCAGATCTTCTTGGCTCGCGTCAAACCCGGTATTCAAAATATGAATAATCGTGCGAAGTATGAATTCTTCGCCGGTTACGATGCCCGGCAACGCCCCATCTGGACTCGGGATTTTGCCAGGATCAAGCCGCTTGTGGATTGGAACAACAATTGTGGCTGTGTCACCATGACTTATGATGCGCCACTCAAGAAATTCCTGATGTGCATCACTGACGGCGGCAACACCATCTCCAAGTTCAATACGTATATTTTGGAGTCTGGTCAAATCACCGGCCCCTGGAAGCTGGTTGTGTACATGCGTGCGTTCGGCGAGCAGGCCTATTTCGTGAATATTCCCTCCAAGTTCATCAGTCAGGATGGCCGGTCCGCGTGGCTCTGCTACGCGGCCAATTTTAAGAATGGTTACCTGGGCACCCACTACCGTGACAATCCTCCGGGCGGCGGCTACGGAATGACCTTGCAGGAAATCAAGCTGTTGCACTGAAAAGTCCTCAGTTGTCAGTCTTCAGTCGTAAGTAAAAACCTCCTGAACACTGACGACTGACCACTGATAACTGATAACTTCACAAGGAGTCCACCATGTATCCCTTTCTCCGCATTGGACGCCGTCAATTCCTTCGCAATTCCGCCCTGGGCCTGGGAGTCGCACCTCTGATCCCGGGAGTTTCATCGGCCGCGCCGCCGAACGCGTCACAGGCAACGCACGGCCCGGCGATGAATTCGAACACCTTCACCACGCGAGCCACGTTCGGAGGCAAGCTCCCGGTTTGGATTGTGCGGGAGCCCAACTCGGGGTTTGAGCAGCAGTTGGCGTCACGCGAACTCGCGCGCGGCCTTCGCAACCTGGGGCTGGTGCGGGAACCGATCCAGGCGGTCGCCGGGCAGGGGCAGCCTCCCGCCGCGTGCCTGATCTTCTCTTTATCCACCAGCCGCGAGAGCATTCGGATTCCGGAATCCTATGAGATCTCCACGGCGCCGGCGGTGGGTGAACCCTTGCGCATTGAATTCACCGGAGCCACGCAGCAAGCGATTCTCTACAGCGTGTTTGATTTTCTGGAACGGCAGGGAGCGTTTTTTGGATTGGACGGTGAGGTCTACCCGCTCGAACCGGCGCGCGCTTTGAACCTGCCCGCCGCCGGCCGGCCCTGGCAGGCACAGCCGCGCTTCACCACGCGCGGACTCGTGCCCTGGCCGGACTTTCTGAATTGCGTCACGGTTTACAATCGCGAGGACTGGCGCGCCTATCTGGAAGCCATGCTGCGCATGCGTTTCAACACCCTGGGCGTGCATGTTTATTCCGGCCCGAACCAATGGGCGGAGTCGTTCCTATCCTTTGAATACGCCGGGGCCGGGCACCAAGCCTACACTGACACCACGGCGACGAACCGTTGGGGATATCTGCCGGAGCGAACCTCGCGCTATGGCGTGGGTGGGGCGGACTTCTTCGCCGACGAGGTCTTCGGGTCGGAGGCCACCACCCAGGCGCGCAACACCTGGGAGGCGGAGGAGTTTGCGCAGCGGCTTTGGGGCGAGGCTTTCGAGTACGCCAAGCAATTGGGCATTCGCACCGGCGTGGGGTTTGAGCCCTACATGGTTCCCGATGAGATTTACACCGCGACGCCGCCCGAAGCGCGCGCCGATACCCAGGCTCCCGGTGCCCGGCCGGATCTTCCCAAAACTCCCGGTCCCCGCATCGATCCCGAATCGGTGGCGGCAAAAGATATTCTGGAAACGCGCCTGGGCAGCCTGCTGGAAGCTTATCCCATGGTGGATTACGTGTGGCTGTGGGAAGACGAGGGGATGAACTGGGCCAGCCAGAACGGGAACGTGCCGCTCTCCGTCACCCCCTTCAAGCAGGCGTACGATTTCCTGAAGCGCCACGCCCCGCAGAAGCGCATGGTGATTTCGGGCTGGGGCGGGGTGGTGCGGCACTTCGAGTATTTTCATAAAGCGTTGCCGGAGGATGTGGTTTTCTCCTCCTTGAGCGACAACCTGGGCTGGGACCCGGTCAGTGAGGAGTTCGGAAAACTGGAAGGCCGCGACCGCTGGCCGATTCCCTGGCTCGAAGATGATCCGGCGATGTGGCTGCCGCAGTTCCACGTGGACCGCTTTGTGCGGGATATGGATCTGGCGGAAAAATACGGCTGCCAGGGACTGATGGGGATTCATTGGCGGCATCGGATCATGGATGTGGACGCGGGCTTTCAGGCCGCCAACTCGTGGGACAAGGGACTCGCCCCCGGCCAGTTCTTCCAGCGATTCGCCTCCGCCCAGGCGCGCGCGCCCCGTGCTGCCGCCCTCGCCAAAGTTCTTGAGGACACCGACCGCGACCGGCTGATTCTCTGCTCATGGACGGGGAAACTCAAGAAAGACGGTCACAGCGAAGTCAATGAATACTCCGGCGATTACGCCGAAGGATTCACGTTTTGGGACGACCACGTGCCTTCGGAAGGCATTTTGAAATCGCAGGCGGGGGTGGCGAGGCAGCTTCGTGCCCTCACGGATGCTGCGTCCAGCCCGGCCGAACACGAGCGGCTGAATTACCTGGCGCGCTTTGTGGAATTCCTTACGCCCTATTCCCAGTCCTGGACGCTAGCCCACAACCTGCACTTGAAGCTGCAACAGGCGAGCGAATTGAAGAAGCAAAACAAGGCAGCAGAAGCGCGTCAATTGATTCTGACCGAGGGCGTGCCGCTCTGGTTGCAGATCGCGCCTAAAGTCCATGAAGTTTTCGCCGACTATCAGGAAATCGTGAGTACGCGCGAAGATCAAGGCCAACTGGCCTCGATGCACAACAAGTATGAACGCCTGGCGCTCGACCGGCTGCGCGCCTCGATGAAGGAATTTCTGGGGGAATTGCCGCCGGAAGTGGAACAGGCATTCGCGGAATCGCGCGAGGCCGATGCCCATGCCGCGCCAAGGGCCTTTGTGCCCACACGCCCCACCGTGCTGCGCAAAGGGGAACACGTTCACATCAACGTGGTGGTTCCGGGACCCGCCAAAGTCGTGCGCGCAACCCTCTTCACCCGCTCGCAGGATACGCATACATGGAGCTCGGCCCCCATGAAGTTGGTGGAAAGGCGGACTTACACAGCCGATCTCCCGTGGCGTGAAAGCGCCGGGCCCTTGCTCGATTATTACGTTGCGGCAGAAGTGGAGGCGGGCGGCACGAAGAAAATAATCACCACGCCGCCGGAAGCCCCGCAGCGATTTTATGCGGTGACGCTGCTGGGGTGACCGTGCCAAGAGGGATTCGGATGCGAGTTAGCCGTGGGTGTGGATTTCGCGGATTCGGGAAGTGGTGACCAGATCGAATTGCGGATGTTTGAACATCAAGCGCATCCCACGCCCGATGAAACCGGGATTGGGCAGAAAAGCGGAGCCGCCGCCGATGGATCCTTCAATCTCAACCTCCACGGGTTCCGGGCAAAACCTAGGATGACCTGAAATGCACACGTGGGAATTGGCGCCCTTAACGAGCCGGTAGTGGCTATCTTGAGTTTCAATTTCCACCACGGCTCCGTTAGGGAGATCGCTCACGAACAGTCCTTCCCTGTTTTCGGGTTGTCCAACTCGGAAATCGCCTGCCAGATTCGAATGAGCATGAAGCATGGCTGATATCCTCCTACCTGGTGAATATGGCCCCGTCGTTTGATTGGGCAAGATGATCGCCAAATCGCCTGCATCCGTGCCAAGCCCTTTACTTTTTGACACTTAGAGGTCTCTCGGGACGATCGACAGGGGATTTCCGGGCAGGTAATATTTACGGGCCTATGGTGCAAAAGGGTAAAAATGCCCCAGCCGAATTACAACAAAGGCAGGGTTGCATCTTTATGTGATGGTGTCGGGTGTTTCGGCTGGTACAAGCCCAGCCTGCCGCGACCTGGCAAGGACACGTACGTCAAAAGGCCCCAACCTGTGTCGGTAACCGGCTCGCACTTCACCTTGTGCTTCTTCAATTGTCGAACGGTGGCGGTCACATCGTCGCAGGTGAGATAGATTTCGTGCTTGCCATTCTCCTTCGCGGGGTGGCAGGCGATTTCGGCCGGCGGCAGGGCGAAGATGAGCCATCCCCCGCCCGCATCCACGGAAGGAAAACCCAGCACATCGCGGAAGAAGGCCCGATCCGCCTCCGCATCCACGCTGTGGATCACCATGTGCGCTCCCGAAATCATTTTTCACCTCCGCGGGTTGTAGGGGTATGCGACGCTAGGTCGCCTCAACATAGGTTGTGTAGGTTTCATCTTGCACGCGATAGAAGGGAACGAAACGCTGCGTGCCCGGGGCTCGGGCCAGTTCGAACCCGAGGGGCGCCTGCCCGGCCGGCTTCAGTCCTCCGGTGGAAGCTGAAATTGATTGGCGAGATATTTCCAGGGGCGAGTCGAGCGCTACGAGCATCAACGGCCCCCACATCAGCGCCACCGTATTCGGGTGCTGTTCGTCGATGGGTTCCAGACGGAGAGTGAAGGGAAACTGGATCTCGATGGCATCATGCGTCTGCCAGCGGCGGCGAATCGCTGCGAAGTTTCCCGGCTGCGCATCGAGGGAGAGCGGCTTTCCATTGACGGCGATTTGCGCGGGAGACCGCAGCCATCCCGGGATGCGCACGTAAATTGTGAATTCCACCGGGGCGGCAGCATCCACTCGCAATTCGGTGGAATCCGATTCCGGGTAGGCGGTGGTCTGCGTCAGCTTCACCGGGGCGCCCTGAATCTTCCAGTCAACCTCGGAGGGTGTGAAGAGGTTCACGTAGATTCCGTCGGCAGCCCGAAAATAAGCGCTGATGACATAATCCGCCACTACTTGCGGCGTGGTCCCCGAGCAGCAGGGCCACTTGCTGGGATAGTAGGTTTTCTGCGTCGCGGGGTGATAATCCGAATAATAGAAGACGTGCCCATCGCCCTTGGGTTCCTTGATACCCAGGATGGTGTTGTACAAAACGCGCTCCAGGCTGTCGCCGTATCGGCCTTCCGCGGTGAAGCGCAGCAAATATCGAGTAAGTTTCAGATGCGCGTAGGTGCCGCAGGGCGTTTCGAAGTGCTCGCGCGTGCCGGTGAGGCTCGCCCCCATCAATCCCTTGTTGGGAGCCACGAACTCCTCATTCGGCCCCCAACCGCCTGACGCATAGGATTGCGTTTTGGTAATCATCTCCCAGGCATTTTGGGCAGCCTGGAGATACTTGGGTTCGCCCAGGACAAGGTACGCCCGCGAGGCGGAGCACAGCGCATTCACATGGCTATAAGCATGCAAGCCCGGCAGCACGTTTTCACCCCGCGAGAGGGGATCGAAATATGTCCCGTCCATCAGATATTTTCTGGCCAACTCCCGATAATTTTCGTCCCCGGTTGTCTCGTAGGCGTAGAAGAGGTTTTCCGGCAGGGTATACGTTTCGTCGTAGCGTGCTTGCTTGGGGGCATTAAAACGGTCGTAGGCGCGGGAGGGCAGGTAAGGGATCGCCCCGCTGACGCAGCGCTCGGCTGCATCGCGGGCCCCTGACACGCCGGCTAAATTGCCGGCATCCAGCAGCCCTACCAAGATTTTGTCCAAAGTATAAGCGGCGTTGGCCGTGGAGGATCGCAACGAGGGGTACCAGTAGTTATCGGAATCAATGGTGGCGGCAAACCCGGAGACCAACCTTTGCACTTTGGCCTGCGTGGCGGCATCGCCGGATGTGCTATAAAATCTTGCCAGGCCGGAGATGATCTGCCCCAACACCTCACCGGGCCCGGCGCCATCCGCATCGTACCATCCGCCCATATCTTCGCCGGGGGCCGGAAGACCCGCGCGCTGCCGGTACACTTTCAGCAGCCGGTCCTCATCGAGCTGCATGTAGGAGGCGTGGATCTGGTCCCACTGCGCCTTCAGCGGGCCTCCCGTGAGCTTCACTTCCGAGTAGGCAAAGACCGAAAGTTTTTCCCGGGATGAATTGGAGGCTGGTTCTTCCGAAAATAATGAACGCGCCCCCGACCCGATGGCCGCAGCCGCGGCAATGCCCTTCAGAAAGTTCCTGCGGTGCAAAACCCTTGGGAAGTTCATTTGATGAAGTTTCCCCTTATCGTAGATCCCGCATGGGGCGCCTGGCGCGGGGCGATTATTGGACCACCACTTGTTCCTTGGGAACAAGCCGGATATCCAGCAAGCGGAGGCTGACGGGAAGCCCCCCCACCGACGATGCCACCTTCCGTACGGTGTTTTCGTAGGGGATAATGTTTTCTGGCTTTTCCCATGCGGCCGGGTCTACGACGAAGGAAATCACCGTGCCGCCGCCTTTCGAATACAGCACGACGCCTCCGCTGTCCACAAGGTATCCGACGCCGATGAGCGCCTGGCCAAGGGCCCGGGCGTCTGCCGGGGTGACGGATCCGGAGAAGAAAATTTCGTCCTTGCTGCCAATCATCACTTTCCCGGCGGTGGTTTCCATTTTTGTTTCGCGCGCCGCGTTCACCATGCGCACCCTAATGGTGTCTCCACCCATCAGGGGAGCCATCTCGCTCCCGATTTCCTCAAAGGCGTTGACCATCTCCGGCTTATTCCATGAGCCTTCCTTGACCGTGAACGAAACCACGGGCCCGGCCTGGTCCTTCGACAGGAAAACGGTCACGCCCTTGTCCGTGAAGTAGCCGATGCTTTTCAGCTTTTCGCCCACCATTTTGGCTTCTGCTTTCGTGGCGGGACTGGTGTAAATCACCTCGTCGTGGGCGCCAATAGTCACTTTGGATCCACGCGTGAGCTGGCGTGCCATCAGGACCGCAAAGACTCCGCCCGCCAACACTGCCAACACGGCAATTCCTACGCCCGCGGCCGCCCACCGCGAGCCCAGCGTTCCCCCCTGGCTGACGTGCTGGGTTACCGCCGGTCCCTGCAAGGATTGAGCGCAGCTCCTGATGGTCAGCAGCAGACCGACTGCGATGATGGTGGAAAAGGCGCCGGGTATGATGTTTCCGAACACGATCGCCAGGATCGTTGCAACCACTCCAATGGCGACCGCCGCGGCGGCCTTGCCTCCCTCTTGCAAGCGGCGGTAGTTGACCGCCATGAGAATGGTTCCGGCAATCGGGGTGCCGAGGAATGTCGCCAGGGCCACCGAAAGGGAATCAAACAGTGTATAAGCAGGAGTCGGCACTGGAGGCGCAGATTCGCCTGCCGGCCAAGGTGATCCATATGAGCTATCCATGGGCGGATTCTTGCATAAGGGAGTGGCGAAAGTCAAAGCCCTTGCACAGGTTGCGGGGGCCTGCCGCCCGCACTACCAGCGAATGGCGATTGCACCCGGGCTCCGGCGGATATATAGTGCCGGTCGGTCAAGATGTGCGGCAGACCGCGTGATGGCATGAACAGGGCGCGCAAGATTCTTCTCATTACGACGGCAAGCCTGGCATTGATCGATGCCTGCCATGGCCGCGGAACGAACTCTGGCAGGGAACGCGCGTGGGGGCATGACGCGCCCGCCACCCTGGCGACGATCATGCGGGACTATAACACCGCCGCCTCGCAGCACCTGAAAAGTCTGGAGGCCGATTTCAACCCGCATCTGCCGTCCGGCGTTTCCCCCATCGTTTACCTCGATTACGACAAGATTGCCACCTGGTACGGCCTGCGCGAAGGCCCCGCCACGGTGGCCAAAGCCATCGGCGACTACCTGCTGGTGAGGACCGGGCGCAGCTATGACGCGCCCACGCTTGATCTGCTCTCGACCGCCATGAATAGTCTGGATGCGGAGGGCATTGTCATGCCCAAGGGCGGCGGAGGAAGCTGCCTGGTGGTGCCGATATATCCCGGCATCAGCTTTGACAGTTTTTATTCGGCGAGTTTTCGGATGGGGCCCACCGACCTTCTGGCGGGGAAAACCGTCGCGATCAAAATGACGACGAAGGAATTTGATGATTTCGTGAATGCCCATGAGAGCTGGCATTGCCTGGATATCCGCTACATGCAGGATACGGGCGACGGGCTGGAGGGCGCCGTCAAGCAGCATCGCGCGGAAATGTTTGCGGACATCGGCGGAGCCATGGAGGGAATCCGCAACGGGGCCGATCTTACCCTGATCGGCAAGGCCATCGCGCTGCGCGCCACCTGGGCCTTTCTCACGGGCTCCGCGCACGCGCGCACCCCCGCCGAGAGCGACAGGCACTTTTCGAGCGTCATCTACGCCACCCAGGACGGCCTTGCGGCCCTCAAAGCACGCATTGAGAAGATGGGCGTCGGTAGCTTTCGCCAGCTTGACCGCGAGCGCCTGCGCGCGCTCGATTATGAAATCACCGACGCTTATTGCCTAACCTACGCGCAGGCTCAGGCTTTGCAAATGTACTACGCCAACGGACAGGCGCGGGGCGCCGCTCTTCCCCTGGTAGCCCGGCTCAAAGCCATCACCACAGCTTCCATCCGAGATTTGTCGCCCGCCGAACTTGCCGGGCAGCAGAAGAATTCGGGGACCTCCAATGACGGCGGGCGGACCGAAGAGGCGGAAAAGCAGTTGCTCGCAGCAAGACTCAAGGCACGCGCGCGCGAGCTGGGCAGCGAGACCTCGTTTACCAATCAATTGAAGGCGCGCGAAGAAATGACCGACAGCCTGCGGGATAAGTTGAACCGCGACCCTGCGTCGGAACCCGCGACAGAAGAGGAACTCAAGCTGCTGCTGTACACCAACCCACGCAATTGACCGGCAACGCTTGCACGTGCCGATAGAGATGTCGCACGCAGTCGTGGGGTGCATCGATAAAATGCAAAGTAATCGCCACTCCCGTGGGGGTATAATAAGCCTATGGGCGCCGAAGTCATTCCCAAGCTGACCTTCGAGCAATTCCGCGAGCTTCCCACGGACGGAAAGCGCTATGAGCTTATAAATGGAGAGGTGCATGTGACTCCTTCTCCGGCCACTCTCCACCAATTTACCCTGCAAAACCTTTACGAGAGCTTGGGGCCTTACGTTCACAAGAACCACTTGGGTGAGGTATGCCTGGCGCCATTGGACGTGCGGTTGGGTGCGGAAACGGTATTGCAGCCGGACCTCATTTTCATTTCCGATGCGCGCGCCGGGATCATTCAGGAGAATTGGATTGCGGGTTCTCCGGACCTTGCCGTGGAGGTACTATCCCCTTCCACGGCCGGACACGACCGCGCCACCAAGCTGCCGATTTATGCCGAGGCGCGCGTGCCCGAGGTGTGGTTCATTGACCCCAAGGCCAAAACCGTCGAGGTGTTGACCCTCCAGGGAGCGAAATACATGGTCGAAGCAGCCTACGCCAGCCATCACTCCCTCACCTCCAACCACTTTCCCGGCTGGCAGCTTTCCCTTGACGACCTCTTCGATTTTCGCGGACGCTTCTAGAGCGTTTCTACTCTAAGTGTATACAGCGCGGCGGAGCCGCAACCAAAGGCGTGCCACGGGCATCTTGCCCGTGCTCGAGCATGGCCAGGATGGCCATGGCACTAAGGTCCTAGTGGCGAGTGCCACAGGGTTCGTAAGCACTTAAATCGAAACCGCACTAAAGGCAAGATTCGGGTTCGCCCTGCCCCCCCTCATGGTTTCCCAAACGTTGTTAGGATGTTGCCATTAGGACCAATCTGCAAGGATGATGTCGGGCCGTGCGCTAAATTCGCGGGTGGCGCTGATCCGCCGCCTGGACAAACGCCTGTGAGAATTTGAGCACGGAACTGTAGCGCTGATCACGGTCTTTGGCGAGCGCCTTCATCACCGCGCTTTCGAGTCCGGGCAGGGCAGGGAAATCCGGTTTCCCGGTGCGGAATGGCTGCGGCTCCTCCGTCAATTGCTTGTAACAATAGCCAAGCGGCGTGTCGGCTTGGAAAGGGTGACGCCCGGTAAGCATCTCGTAAACCACCACACCCAGGGAGTAGATGTCGGAGCGGGCATCCAGTTGGTTGTCCCTCATGCCGATAATCTGCTCGTAGGACCAATACATAGACAGCGGAGGGCTGGGCCGGTCAGGGTCGGGGGGTTCCGGCAGAGGGGCAATGCCGAAATTGAGGAGTTTGACCAAAGCGAGCCGTTGGGGCGGGTCTTGTGCCCGCCCGATATCAGGAATGTGGTAGGAAAGGGTACGCACGATGTCTGTCTTTGCGTCGTGGGCATCCACCCGGGGTGCCGCCTCGTCGTCGGGATACGTCAGAAAAATATTCACAGGATCGAGCTGACGATGAATAATGCCCAGCTTGTGCGCGGCGCTCAGACCTCGCGCCGCTTGCTGGAGAATTTCCGCAACCTCGGGCACGGGAAGCGGACCCCGCCGCGTCAAGACCTGGCGGAGCGATTCGCCTTCCAGAAATTCCATGGCGATATAGGGCGTGCCATCGTCGGCCTGGCCGGATTCGTAAAAGGTGACAAGGTTCGGGTGATGCATGCGGCCCGTGGACGCGGCTTCGTCTTGAAAGCGCCGCAGGAGGTCAGAATCATCAAGAAGCTCGCGGCTCAGAACTTTGAGCGCCACCGGGCGGTTGCCCACCGCGATCTGCTCGGCGAGATAGACTGCACCCATGCCGCCCGCCCCCAATTGGCGGACCAGCCGGAAGCGGCTCGCAAGGCTTGAGGCGAGATGGGGGTCGATCTCAGTCACAGCGGCAAGACCTCAGGCTAGAGCACTTTAAGCAAGGGTAAGTATGCTAGAGGGGGAACAAACTTTCAAGGTCGCGCGCGCCGTGCACAATTCGCAGTACAACAATCTCATTTGGGGATGACTGGTAGAATATGAGGTGTTTAGGAAAGCCTGTGACCGGCAGGCGACGGGCACCACGTAGTTCGGTGGCGCTAAAGTTACACGGTGATGCAGCGTTTGGGCGTCGGGATATCCGCAGGAGCGTCGACGTTACGGCCTTCTCCCATCGCTTGGCCAGTTTCTTGCCTGCTTGGGCCTCATACTACTCGGCTTGCTCCAAGATATCTGCGACCGCCGCCTCGCTGAGCGTGACCTGGGGCCTTTTCACCGGGTCCGTACCCGCTCGCGTAGTGCCGTGATGAGCCCTTTCTTGCGAATTTCGGCAATCGATACCTCAATCTTGGGGCCTCGGGCAGCGGCCAACAGTTCCTGTTCCAGGTTGGCCATGCGGCGTTCTTTGTCCTGGCGAATCAACTCCCGGACGTATTCACTCGGCGTGCCCCAGTCTCCGGAAGCAACCTGGCCTTCCACGTAGGCTTTAAGCACTTCAGGTAAAGAGATGTTTAGAGAGGTCATGGGCATATCTTCATATTATGTCATTTTATGAAGGTTGGCAACGACCGTATCAGGCGGCGGCTCTTTTGCGGCGGAGGTGGGGGATGGCGATGAGGGCGGCGCCGTACAGGAGCAGGGATAGAAAGAGCACGGTTTTGCGATCCTGGTGCATATCGTCGGCCACCAGGCGATAAGCGCCCAGCAGCATGAGGGGATAAACCATCTGCGCAAGGTCGCGGAACCTGGGGCGGGCGCCGGCAAGCGCCACCAGCACGGCAGCGCCGGTCACCGCGCCAGTCCGCAAGGTGGCGCAATAGGGGCCTTGACCGGCAACGCCGAACAGCCCGTGATAAAGACCGGTCAGCCCGCCGGCGGAAAGGCCTAATACCTCCCACACCAGAACCCCAGCCAGCGCCAGCCGGAATGCGTGGAGGTTCCAGCCCTCCCCGAGCGCCGGAGCGAACCGCATGGCCAGCAGGTAACATGCTGCGGCCACGGCGGCGCCACTCCAGAGGGCGGTATGAGCGGAACCCATCCAGAGTTCTTTCCCCAGCAGGAAACCCGCGGCCTGTTGCAAGGCTCCGGTGAGCGCCAGCGCAAGCAGCAGGTAGATGCCGCCGTGGATTTCCAGCGTCAGGCTGGTCCAAAGTCCGCCCGCGGCGATGCACGCCACCGCCAGCACTGACCAGATGATTCCCGCCGCGCCATTGTTCGACAAAATGCGGCATCCGATCAGTACCAGGAGAATTCCGAAGGTGGAATAGGTGTAAAAGTTGCGGCCGTGCGAGCCGTGCCGTTCCATTCCCACAAAAGAAATGGCGTAACAAGCCGCACCGCACACCAGGGCGAACACCCCGATGGCGGGACCGAGGGATGCGCCCCCGGCGGAAAGGCGAAGAGCGCCGCCCAATCCAAGCAGAAAGGCCAGCGCACATTGCGCGGTTTCAAAATTGGTGAAGGCCATGCCGCGCAGCAGCGTCCGCACCATCACGCTGGAGAGGTAGATGGCCAGCAGCGCCAATTGCGCAGCGAACAGTTGGCCTGTGGGAATGGGCGCATAAACCTCCGGAAGGCCGCGGGGATTGGTGACGAGCCAGGTGGCCAGCAGGACGGCGAGATTGGCGGCGACGGCCGCGATCCACCGCTCCGTCAACCAGTGGTTGAGGCAGGCGCACACTTCCACCGCCGCCGCGATGGCCAGAAATACAAAAGTAAAGGGCAGCGCATCGTGCGTGGCGATGAGCAGCGCCCCGGCCGTGCCCAGTCCTGCCAGGGTGGAGATGGTGGCCACAATCAGCAAATCCCTCTGCCATGACACGGCCAGGCCGATCAGCGTGAAGGCCACCAGAATCACACTGGCCTGCCCGGTGGTGACGAGATGAAAGCGCAGCGTGGATTCCCAGAGCAGCGGCGAGAGGATAAGCACGGAGGTGAGACTGTACACGGTGCTCGCATGCCGGCGTTCCACCGGAACCCGCGCCGCCCAGAGCAGCCAGGCCACGGCATAAAGGGTTCCCAGGGTGAAGACCGCCCGCGCGGGAAGAACTCCGGATTCGGCAATGGCGCGAAGCAGGTAGGCGCCCGCGAGTCCCAGAAGCCCTGCACCCAGGACGGGGAGGACGGAAGTGGTGTCGGGCGCTTGTAGAACAACGTCAGGGTTTTCAGGCAGGGCGGGGGAGGCCGCTTCCCGAGAGAACGTCACGCCCTCGCGAGCGGCGAGCGATTCTTCCAGGCGAGAGATGCGGTTCGCAAGCTCGCGAACTTGACGGCGTAATTCGTCCAGATCTGCCTGCGACATGGCAGTACCTTTAGACCTTGCTGGTTTCCCCTTCCCAGGGGGGCAGCAGCTTCACCAGGGCAACGACGATGACGAAGGGCAGAATCATTAATCCGATCGCCGGCAGCAGGCCTTCCTTGGCGGCGAAGGATACTTTGTAAGTGGTGTACCCAAGGAAACTCTTGGAAAACAACTGGCCCCCGATCACCACGTTCCAGCGCATTGCGAAGATGCCAACCAGGGTGAGCAGCGAGGCAATGAGATACATCGTCTTGCGACGGATTTCCGAGAACCGCCAAAGCTGGTTGGCGGCAAGCAGCGCCAGGGGCACCAGGGTGCCAATGATGATCTGGAGAACCACCTGCGATCCCCACAAGCGCGTGTGCACCATGAAATCGAGAGAGCGGAAGGATTCATCGGCCTCGTAGGTGCGGTGCACGAGGTCCAGCATTTCCAGCGAAAAGTCGATGACGAAGGTGTAGAAGAGGTATTTGGCGATGGTGTCGACGCACGGCATGTCGAGGGGCTTCTTCTCGAGCTTCATAAGGACCATATACAGCACCAGAACCGCGGCGATGCCAGAAACCATGGCCGAGAAGAGGAAGACGACGGGCATGAGGGGCGTAGACCACCAGGGGTTGGCCTTCACCGAGCCGAAGATGAATCCCACGTAGCCGTGCAGCAGAAACGCCGAGGGGATGCCGATGACGGTAACGATGTAGCTGACCTTATCGTCAATGCGCCGCGCCTCCGGGCTGACGTTATCCGATCCCAGCGTGAGCACCCGGTAAAGGAATCGCCGGATCCCGGTGGTGGTCTGGGAGAGGCGCACGATGTCCACGCGGTACTCCAGCCAAACCTCCACCAGCAGCACCACCATCAAGTACCACAAGTATACAAAGCCGAACATGGCCATGGCGGAGGATCGGTGGGGCGTGAGGTACATCTCCACCGAGCGCTCCGGGTGGCCCAGGTGCAACTGGAGGGGCAGGGGCGCCACCAGCAGGAAGGCGAGCGCCGTCAGCAGCGCCAGGCGGTAGGTGGGGCGCACGGCTTCCACCTTGAAAACGCGCTCCAGCGACGCCAGGATGAAGGCGCCGGCCACCAGGCCCGTGATGTATGGGTAGAGCACAATGAGCAGGCTCCATTGCAACTCCACCTCGTTGGGGTACATGAATCCTTCAACGCCAGGAATCATTGCTCCACTCCTTTATCGCACCGCTCCATCCAGATCCTTGTAATAGACCTTGGCTCCCGTGGCCATGTAGGGCTTCAGGACCTCGACTTTGTTGTTGCGTAGAAACTCGTGCACGGGGTCCTTGGGGTTTTTGAAATCCACCAACTGGCGCGCCCCCGTAGGGCAGTTCTCGCAGCAGGCGGTGGTGAGTCCCTTGGTGATGCGGTGGTAGCAGAGCGAGCACTTGTCCACCGTATGTTTGGTCGGATGCAGATAGCGGCAGCCGTACGGGCAAGCCTGGATGCAATAACGGCAGCCCAGGCAATAAGTCTCGTCCACCAGCACGACGCCGTCGGGGCTCACAAACGTCGCGCCCACCGGGCAGACCTGCACGCATGGGGAATCCGCGCAGTGATTGCACAGCTTGGGAACAAAGAAACTTTTGATGCCCTCGCGCGTGGCGATGGGGAACCCCTGCATGGCGCCGTCGGGTGAGTCCACCTGGGGCTGCTTGCCTTCCTCGATCTGATACCTTTCCACCCACGTCCGGTAATACCCGGCGGGCACGTGGTTCTCCTGGGAGCAGGCGCGCACGCAGTTTCCGCAGCCAATGCACTTATCGATGTCGATGATCATGCCCCACCAGTGGTCGGCCCGCCGGTAAGCCTCCGGCTCTGGGGCTGCGCCCATGATCTGTTCGAGCGTGGCGCCGGTGGAAGCCAGCACCAGGATTTTGCCGCCGATCTTGAAAAGGTCACGCCTGCTGAGTTCCATGCTTCGTGCTCCTTGCTGTGCCACGGCCATCCTGGCCGTGATTCCCTTGTGCCAAGGCCGTCCCGGCCATGCCCTTTCACGGGCAGGATGTCCGTGGCACAACCCTAACCTTGGAGGTGCGGGTTATGCGGCTGGTGACAAGTGTTGCAAACCATGCCCTGGGAGTGCGCCACCGTATCCACCTGGGGAAAAGTCTTGGGCTTGGCGGCGTCCTTTTCATGGCAGCGCCGGCAGAGGTTGGCCACGTCCGGCAGCTTGGGAACATTGGCAACGGGATCGTCCGCGTGTTTGGACAGGGGGCCGTGGCAGGCCTCGCAGCGCACGCTCGCGTGCTTCCCCGCGTCATGCACCTTGGCTTCATCGGGGTGGCAGAGGGCGCACTGGCTTGCCCCCGCATAGGCAACCGGCAGGGCGGCGATCATGTCAAGCGCACCCGGCCGGTAGTGTCCATACTTCCCAAAGTCTTTGGGCACCACGGCGGCGCGGATAATGAGGAAGATGACGACTCCCGCCAGCAGGACCAGCGCGGGTCGAATCAGGTGTGTCGAATCTCGGAGAAAGCGACTCAATGCCAACCCCCATCCCAAGCGGTATATTTGTCCGCATTTGCGGCGAGATAAGGGCCACCCGCCAGCAAATCTGCCGAAATGGGGGGCAAGATTGGGTCCAAACAGACGAACTCCGGTATGGGGCAAAATGACCGTTTGGAGGTGCGTTTGTTCAAAATTTCAATGCTTGGGTGGTTTTAAGTGGGACTTTATTGTGCTAATTGACCCACCCCGCGTGGAAAACCTCGTCCGGGAAGTCCGGCGCCCCCCCCCGGCTTAGTGGCGTGGCCGTCCCGGCCATGCGCACGGGCGGGAGAACGTGTGAAAAAATTGCCCAGAAGCACATTACCGCAGAGACGCGGAGGCGCAGGGGAATGAAAATAAACGGCTTTTTCCCTGCGCCTCAGCGCCTCTGCGGTTGGAATGCGATTTCTTCACAGGCCCTGACTCCCGTGCCACGTTTCTGCGCCGACCTCAAGTCGGTACTTCCCGATCTTGCCGTTTGGTCCCACCTCGATCATGCCATTGTGATATCACCCATGATATGATATTGTCTATGCCGTGAAGGTGGTTTTGGACACCGACGTGGTGGTAGCGGCGATGCGCAGCCCGCGCGGAGCGTCAGCGGCAATTCTGCGGGCGGTACGGCAGGGCCGGGCAACGCTGCTGTTGAGCATGTCTCTAGCTCTTGAATACGAAGCGGTATGCAGCCGGGCGGAACACCGTCTGGCCGCAGGGCTGTCCGAACACGAGGTGAAGGCCTTTATCACGGCGGTGGTGGCCTTGGCCGAGCCGGTGATCACCCATTTTCTCTGGCGACCGCAGCTTCGAGATCCGGCCGACGAAATGGTTCTGGAAGCGGCCATTAACGGCGGCGCCGACGCCTTGGTGACGTTTAACGTGCGGGATTTCGGGACGGTCCCGGAGAAGTTTGGCGTGGAAATCTTGCTTCCGCGTGAAGCCATTGGGAGGATCAACCTATGAGGGCCACTAAAACTTATCCGCTGCGACTACCCCAGTCGCTCAAGGAGACCGTCGAGCAGTTAAGCCGGGAAGAGGGAACGAGCATCAACCAGTTTGTGGCCATGGCGGTGGCGGAAAAGGTTTCGGCACTGCGCACAGCCCAGTATTTCGCGGATCGAAAAGCGCGGGCCGACTTCAAGGCCTTCGATAAAATCATGCGCCGCCGGCGCGGAAAGCCTCCCCGCGAAGGCGATGAAATGCCGGAGATGAACACGTCCCACTCGGCTAAACGAGCAAAGGCAATTCACCAAAGAGGCACTGACGCGCAGAGGTTACGAAGAGCAGTCGAGGAAAAAGCTTTGGATAAACAAGCAAGGATAAGGTGAGCTTCACCTGGGGAATTAGAGTTGCTTTTCATGATGGTCTCTGCGCCTCAGTGCCTCAGTGGTGAATTTCCTCCGCTATTGCGGGCTCAAATACAGCTTGAACTCCACGTGGGACCGCTTGCCGGCGGGTAGTTTCTCCTCGAACAGCCAGAGCACGGTTTTTTGATCGGTCAGGGGGTAGACGCGCAGCGCCGCCTTCCAGGGGCGCATCTCTTCCTCGTAGCGAGGGAGGCCGGATTTGCTGAAATGGCGTTCCGCTTCCGTTCCCACCGGGTCATCGGAGGAGCGGAGATATTGCGTTCCGATCAGCGGCAGGGTAGTGGGCGGCTCGCCGGCGTCGTCCTTCGGAACCTCGCCTTTGACGGTGCTTATGGCCTTGTCGTTTTGAAGGAAGACAATCGTGTATTGACCGTTATCCTGCTTCACCTCGACGTTGTATTGGCCCTTGGCAAGGCGAACCCCTTCGGGCGAGTAGAGGTCGACGGGAATTTGGATGAGATTGCTGAACGACGGCGCGGGTTTCTGTGCGGCGCCGGGCGCGCTCAATAAGGCGAGGATGAAACAGATTGAAGCCATAGAGTTTTTTCCCAGATGCCCTTTGTGGGGGCGGTTCGCGAACCGCCCCCACGCATTTAAGCTCGTCCCCTGTGGTCAAGGAAAAGCGGCGGACCTTGGACAGCAGGTCTGCTACGATCTCTTCGCGCCAGTGGCCATTTCCTCCATTTTCTCTTTGCCACACCGGCTACACTTGTAAAGGGTTCGCAAATAAACTACCTCGTCACGTATTTCGAATTGGTCATCCGGATCCCTGAAATTTGTCTCCTTCCACTCATGACCCCCGTTGCGTGTGGTTGTGCACACGGAGCACTCGCAACCACTCCACTCGTGACCCTCGTCGCGTGTTTTATTGCATACGGCGCACTTGCAGCCACTCCACCTGTGTATTCCGATGGAGCACATGAATGACATGGCTGGAGATTCCCCCTTACAAGCCGCGCCTCCACGCAAACCCGCGGCGTGCCACGGGCATCCTGCCCGTACCCCGGCATGGCCAAGATGGCCATGGCACGACTCTTATTGCGCCCCCGCGCAAGGCTCGCCCTTACGCCAGCAATCGTGCCGCGAAGCCGTGGCTGCCCTCGTCGCCCACTCCCGTCAGGCGCTGGTCGCGGCCGGAATTGAAGAACGTCAGTTTTTTGTGATCGAACCCCAGCAACGCCAGTATGGTCGCGTGGACATCGTGCACATGCACGCGATCCTCCACCGCGTCCCAGCCCAGTTCGTCGGTCGAGCCAATGACCTTCCCACCCTTGATTCCACCGCCCGCCATCCAGATGGAAAAGCCGTAGGGATGGTGATCGCGTCCCAGATTTCCCTGCATGACGGGGGTGCGCCCGAACTCCCCGGCGCAGACAATCAGGGTGGACTCCAGCAATCCCCGCTGCTTCAGATCGGCCAGCAGGCCGGCAATGGGGATATCCGTCTTGCGCGAGTTCTCCACGTGGTTGTGATCGCACTCGGCGTGGCCGTCCCAATCGTTGTTGTAAAGGTGAACGAAGCGCACGCCGCGCTCCACCATGCGCCGCGCCAGCAGGCACATGCGTCCGTAGCGGGCGGTAGGTTCGGAGTCGAGCCCGTAAAGCTTGCGGATGGATTCCGGTTCCTTGCTGAGGTCGTTCAACTCGGGCGCCGCCGTCTGCATGCGAAACGCCAGCTCGAAGTTGCTGATGCGCGCCTGCAAGGTGGTATCGTCGGAGCGCGCTTCCAGGTGGCGTTCATTCCACGTCTTCAGTTGGTCCAGCACCACGCGCTGACTCTGCGCGTCCATCTCCGCGGGGGGAACGAGGTTTTCAAAGGGCGATCCCTGGGTATTCACCAGGGTTCCCTGATAGGTGGCGGGCAGGAAGCCGGAGCCGAACAGCGATTTGCTGCCCCGGATGAAGGTATCGACCATCACCATGTAGGCGGGCAGCTCCTGGGATTCGCTTCCCAATCCATAAAGCACCCACGATCCCAGGCTGGGATAACCGAGGCGGATCGAGCCGCTGTGCAACAGGCTGAGCGCCGGCCCATGGATGAACGATTCGTGATAGCAGGAGCGCACCACCGCAATGTCATCGGCAAATTGCGCGACGTTTTGCCACACGTCGGAGATTTCCATGCCCGACTGCCCATAGCGCTTGAAAGTGCGCCGCGAGCCCATCAGCTTGGATTGGCTGGCGTCAATCTGGGCCACCTGAATATTTTTCTTGAGGAAGCTGGGGGGAAGGAGTTGGCCCTCCAGGCGGTTCACTTCTGGTTTGGGGTCCCAGGTGTCAATGTGACTGGGCCCGCCTTCCATGAAAAGGAAGATGACGTTTTTGGCCTTGGCGGGGTAGGGAGGCATTTTCGGAGCCAGGGGATTGATGGCGTCGCCAGTCGATGCCAGGGCGTTCGCCCCGTTGAGCAGATACCCCAGGGCAAGCGAGCCAAATCCGTAGGACGATTTCTGCAGAAACTCGCGGCGGCTGCGAACCTGGACTCGTCAATTACAACACGCGTTATTCAAGGTAACCTCGATTCCCGAACCAATGCTAAAAACATTTCAACACAGAGAAAAGATTCAACACAGAGACACAGAGGCTCACAGAGAAGCTCACAGAGATGAGCATATTAGATTGTATCGGCCGCGATGGTTGTGCCCTGTTCATTAATCCTTAGTACTTCTCTGTGGCCGTTCTCTGTGAGCCTCTGTGTCTCTGTGTTGAATTTTCTCGAATCAATCGACATAAACAAACTCATCCAAATTAAAGATGGTCAAGCAAAGCTTGGTCAGCACCTCGGCGCGGGCTTCTCCCAGCTTGACGAGTTCAGGGGGCAGCGGGTTGCTCGCGTCCCTCTTGATGGGAGGGATGGCTTCGAGCCGGGTCATCATGGCCATGGCTTCTTTTTTCTCCTCGGCACTCGGAGCGCGGGCGAGCGCAATGCGCCACGCCTTATCGATCCACAGGGGCGGGTTATCGCCCGATTCCCTCACCAGGCGGGCGGCGAACTGCTGCGCCTCATCGAACGCCACGTGGCTATTGAGCGTCCACAACACCTGGGGGGCGACCGTGGTGACGTCGCGCCGCGGGCAGCTTTCGGCATTCTCCGGCATATCGTAGCTCTCAAACAGCGGGTAGGGAAAATCCCGGCGGATGAGGATGTAGATGCCGCGCCGATTGTCTTCGGTGGGGTCGGCGGGCGGCACCCACTCGGCAAGCTCGCGGATGCCCATCAGTTCCGGTTTGGTCAGCGGGGGCATGATCGGGCGCCCGCCCATCTTGAAGTTAATGTCCCCGGCCGCCATGTGGAGCGAGTCCCAAATCGCCTCTCCCTCCAGGCGCGTGCGGTTCATCCGCCAGAGGTAGGAATTTTCGGGATCGATGCGCCGATCGGCTTCATTGATATACCGGCTGGTCATCTGATAGGTGTTCGACAGCATGATTTCGCGGGTGAGGGATTTAATGCTCCAGCCGTTCTGCACAAACTCCGTCGCCAGCCAATCGAGCAATTGGGGATTGGAGGGCGGCTGGCCCTGATGGCCGAAATCGTCCTCGGTGGAGACAATGCCCACGCCGAAATGCCCTTCCCAAATGCGGTTCACCATGACGCGGGCGGTCAGCGGGTGGTCCGGCTTGGTGAGCCACAGCGCCAACTGCTTGCGGAAGCGCGGCCCGCCTTGACTCATCGCGAGGTCGGAGGGGTCATGATCATCCAGCAGCGCGCCCGGCAGGCCGGCCGTCACCTTTTCCAGCGGGATCTTCACATCGCCGCGGCTGTACATCCAGGTGGTGGGGAGCAGTTCCAAGGGAAGATCCTTCAGAACCGTCGCCGAGGGCACATCGTAAAAGTTCTCGTAGTTCACATTCCCGTCGAAACCGGTGTTGAGCGGGATGGCCACCACCGCCTTGGCAATATTTTCGGTCAGGGTTAGTTGCGTAGCCTTCTCCGCGGGCGTCATCAGATCTTCCACCTTGAGGGTCTTCGCGTATTCATCCAGGGGCTTGGCCATGGCCGATTGGTGGGGGGTGCGGAAGATGGCCAGCAGGTCGTACGCGGTGGTGGCCTCGGGCGGATACTCCTTTTCCTTCACTTTCATGGCCCGGTCGATGACCTGCTTCTGGAAGTTCAGATAGGCGGTGCGCGCCTCATCGAGCGCCAGAAGATACATCTCAGCTTCGTCGTGCTTGCCGGCGGATAAGTCGGTGACCACCGGAATTTGACCCGGCAGGCTCGCGGCAAATACCGCCTGGAGCCGGTAGTAATCCTTCTCCGCAATCGGGTCGAATTTGTGATCGTGGCAGCGCGCGCACTTGAAGGTCAGGCCCAGAAACGCCGAGCCGGTGGTGTCCACCGTGTCGGTGAGCCACTCATACTGGAATTTGCGAGTTTCCAGGGTATCCTCTCTTACCTGCGGCCCGAAGGTGTAGAGGCTAGTGCCCACCCTCGCTTCCAGGTGCTCAAGCTCCTGGGGAGGCACGCCGTAGAGGCCGTAGAGGTCCAGGGTGTCGGGCCAGAGTTCGTCGCCCGCCACCTGCTCCTGCACGAAGCGGTCATAAGGCTTGTCGTCGTTGAAGGACTTATACAAAGTTGCATTCATAAAGATACTAATATAAACTCCTTCCGATTATTTTTACGCGGAGGGAGAAATGCGACCACCTCGACCTTTTCCAGAAGGAACGCTCGAGCGGTTACAACAGGGGTTGAAGGAAGCGCGCAACAAGGCCGAATTTCAGCGGGTGCAGTGTTTGTGGCTGCGAGCGGCGTTGGGGTTAAACGCCAATCAAGTTGCCCAAGCCCTGGGATGGCGACCGACCTCGGTGCGGCGTCTGCAGGCCCAATACTGGCGGCAAGGCGAAGCGCTCTGGCAGCGCCGGGGGCGCGGAGGGCGACGCCACCAGAACCTGCCTGTGGCGGAAGAGGCCCAACTGTTGGCAGGATTTCTGCAGCGCGCCGAACGCGGTGGGTTGTTGGAGGTGAGCCGGGTGCAACAGGCCTATGAACAGGCGGTGGGCCATGCCGTGCCGAAATCGACGGTTTACCGCATGCTGGCCCGGCACGGCTGGCGCAAGTTAGCTCCGCGGCCTCGCCATCCCCAGGCCGACCTCGCCCGCCAACAGACTTTTAAAAAAACTCCCCGCGACCGTTGAGGAGCATCGCCTCGCCGGGCGATCCCTGCGCTTGATGTTCCAGGATGAGGCGCGGTTTGGACGCATCAATGATCCCCGGCGCTGCTGGGCGCCGCGCGGCGTGCGTCCCCAGGTCTGCGCCCGCATCGTGCGCGAGTACACCTATGTTTTCGCCGCCGTCAGCCCGCATGACGGTACGCTCGATACCTTGGTCCTACCCGAGGTGAATGCCCTGACGATGTCCTTGTTCCTGGCCGAAGTCGCCCGGCGTCACCCCCAGGAATTCATCCTGATGGTGCTGGACGGTGCGGGGTGGCACCGCGCCAAGGATTTGCAGATCCCGGAGAATATGCGGCTGCTCCCCTTGCCGCCCTACAGTCCGCAGCTCAACCCGGTGGAGCATGTCTGGGAGGATATCCGGGAAAAGTGGTTCCCCAACCTTGTCTTCGACAGCCTGCGGGCGGTGGAGGATCGTTTGGTTGAAGCGCTGGCGAGTCTTGAAAATGACCCGCAACGAGTGGCCCGAGTCGCCGGATTCGATTGGATCATTAGTATTCCGATGAAGGCTAATTAGTATTAATGACGTAATCCCGGTATCGCCAGGCGTTGGGGTAATACATGTCGGCTTCGAAGCCGGCCGTATCCGCATAACGCACCACGTCGAGCCAGCGGCGGCCCCAGCGCTCGCCGTAATGCGGCGACGCGAGCAAGGTGTCAATCAGATTCGCCCACGCGTTGGGAGAGGTATCCTTCAGAAAAGAATCCACTTGCTCGGGGGTGGGGGGGAGACCCCAGAGATCAAAATAGGCCCGGCGGACCAGCGTCAGCTTGTCGGCGCGCGGCGCGGGGGTTAACCCCTTTTCCTCTAACTTGCTTAAAACAAAGGCGTCAATCGGGTTTTCGACCAGGTTGGATGCTTTGGGATGAGGCACGGGGGGACGCACCGGCTTCTTGAACGACCACCAGGTGGGCTCGGGCCTCGCCGCGGCGAAGTTCACGGGCCAAGGCGCGCCTTGCTCAATCCACTTTTTGAGGACCTTCAGGTCTTCGTCGGGAAGGGGGGAGGTGCTGCCCAAGGGCATTTTCAATGCTCCCTGGTGCGCCGCGGAGAGATAAAGCAGGCTCGCGGCAGGCTTTCCCGGCGTGATCGCGGGGCCGCGCTTGCCTCCCTTCAACAATCCGTCGCGCTGGCGCATGTCCAAACCGGACATTTGCGCCGCTCCGTGACAGGAAATGCAGTTTTTGTCCAGAATGGCCAGCGCTGCCCGGCCGGTGTCGTCGTTGGTTTGCGCAGGAACTGCCGCCGCGAAGGAAATCCACAAAGCCGCCAGCAGAGAAACGCTCAAAACCCCGAAAAATGCCCTTCTACCCATAGGATGTGCCACCAGCCCCGCCTCGAATGGCAACATGATAACACCGAAGCACACGCCGCAAGTCGAGGCATCAATCCACCTTATTTATTAACGCAGGCGGGGCCAAAAATCCAGACAAATAGTCGTCACCCGGTGCGGCGCCTCACGCCAGCCGGCCGCACCTTAATCAGCCAAACTCTCTGAAACACTGTCAGGTCATCTTTTTTTACGGCTTGTAGAGGCCGGGGAATTCTTTTTTCAGCGCGCGCAATTTGGGCAGATCGTTCTCGACGATGTAGGGATTGTCTTGATGCGTCGCAAGGTAATTCTGGTGGAAATCTTCGGCTCTATAAAAGTGCACGAACGGTACGACCTGGGTCAAGATGGGCCCGGAGAAAACGCCGGCTTTGTTCAGTTGGTCGATGTAGCCGAGGGCAACCTGCTTCTGCGCGTCGTCGGCGTAGAAGATCACGGAACGATACTGCGGTCCCTCGTCAGGACCCTGGCGGTTCAACTGCGTGGGGTCGAGGGCCACGGAAAAGAAAACGCGCAGCAACTGGGAATAGCTGACCTTGGCGGGATCGAAGGTGATGCGCACCGATTCAGCCTCCCCGGTGGTGCCAGTGCTGACCGTTTCGTAATCCACCGCCTTCGAGTCGCCGCCCGAATAACCCGAGACGACTTCCTTCACTCCCTTCACGTGCCTGAATACAGCGTCCACGCCCCAGAAGCATCCCCCGGCGAGAACCGCAACTTCCTTGCCTTTACTTGTTGCAAGCGCATCGGCGCCCGCATATTCCGGAACCTGGCCGTGAACGGCGCTGCACCCGAGGATGCTTAACGCGAAGAGCGTGAACAGCAACTGCCCGCCTCGCGGAAGGCCATGAATTCGCAATCCTGTCATGATCTGCCCCTCTCTTTCGATGCGTTAATCCGCCAAAACGGTTTGGTTTTTGTTGCCCTTGCATCCAAGCATACCATTAACAGATTGCGAGCGTCCATTCCCCGCAACAAAATGCGAGACACGGGACGCGATTTGGGCTATCTTGGCCGGTTCATTATCATGGCAGAAGGCATTCTTAGGGGTGGGTGAGATTATGACTTACATCTCCAATCGGCGCACGTTCCTGAAACATTCGGCGGCATGGGCGATCTCGATTCCCGCCCTGCCGGCGCTGGCGGGCCGGGGGGCGATTACGGAAGACGAGGCGAATGCGCTGGTGGCGGCGGATGAGCTCCGACGCGCATTTCTTGAGCCTCCCGAGGCCGCCTGGCCGTGGGTCTATTGGATGGTGACCGACGGCATGCTGACCAAGGAAGGCATCACCGCCGATCTCGAAGCGATGCGCCGGGTGGGCATTCGCGGGCTCATCTACATGGAATGTGATTTGTTCATGCCCAAGGGTCCGGTGCGCTTCATGACTGCGGAGTGGCGGGAGCTCATTCAGCACGCGGTGAAGGAAGCCACTCGCCTCGGCATCACCATCAACATGAACGACGACGGCGGCTACTCCGGCAGCGGCGGCCCCTGGATTACGCCGGAGCTTTCCATGCAGATGCTCACTTGGAGTGAGACCACGCTGGAAGGCGCAAGACCCTTTGCCGGGACGCTGACTCAGCCCAAGACCGTCAAGAACTATTACCAGGACATCGCCGTGCTGGCCTTTCCCACGCCGGCAGGAGAAACCGCGCGCATGGCTGAGCACGCTCCGCGCATCACCTACGGAGTTGAGCCCCGGAATTTTGACGCGGCGAATCTGCTCGATGGCAATCCCGCCACCGCGGCCATTGTGCCGCTCGCGGGAACCAGCCTGACGCAGTATTTGAACCTCGATTTTCCCGAACCCTTGACCGCGCAATCCTTGACGGTGGGGCTCGACGTCTGGAACACCGCCATCCCCGCGGCGCTCGAGGTTTCCGTTGACGGTCAGCATTACGAAATGGTGCGCGAGTTCACCGCACGCTGGCCGGTTGCATCCGTAAACTTTCCCCAGGTGACGGCGCGCCATTTCCGGATTCAATTCACCATTCTCGACCCCGCGGGTGACTGGGTCTTCAACCGCTTCGCCAAGGGAATTCCGCTCAGCGAGGTGGAGCTTCAACCCACTCGAAAGATCGAAGACATTTCCGGAAAGGCCTTTTTCATGCGCCAGGAGGATTTTTCGAACGAGCCCGCCGGGTCTCCCGATTGGGTGGTTCCGCAAGGCCACATCGTTGACCTGAGCAGCAAAATGGATAGCGCCAGGCTCACCTGGGATGTTCCCGCCGGCAAGTGGACGGTTCTGCGCATCGGGCACACCTCGACGGGAAAGGCCAATCATCCCGCGCCTCTCGAAAGCATTGGCCTCGAATGCGACAAGCTCAGCAAGCGAGCCATCGAGGTGCAGTTCGCCAATCTTCTGCAAAAACTGCTGGACGATCAGGCCGCCGTGGGGGGGGATTCTCTGAAGATGGCCCACATCGACAGTTGGGAGGTGGGCACGCAGAACTGGACGCTTGGCTTTCGCGAAGAGTTCACAAAACGGCGCGGGTATGATCCCATTGGTTACCTGCCCGCGCTCACGGGGCGGCCGGTGGAGAGCCGCGAAATCACCGAGCGCTTTTTGTGGGACCTGCGCCGCACGGTGGCCGATCTTCTGCTGGAAAATTACGCCGAGCGGATGCGCGAACTTTGCAACCAGCACGGCCTCAAGCTGTCGATTGAAGCTTACGGCGACGGGCCCTACCAGGACGTTGCCTACGGCGGCCGCGTGGATGTGCCCATGTGCGAGTTCTGGACGGGGCCGCCTTCCTTCGCGGACGAAATCATGGCTTTTTGCAAGGAGATGCCCTCGGCTGCCCATGTTTACGGCAAGCCCATTTGTGCGGCGGAATCCTTTACTTCCGGCGCCGTCAGCGGGAAGTGGCAGAACCATCCGTTCTCGCTCAAGCCGCTGGGCGACACGGCTTACACGCTGGGCACCAACCGGTTCGTTTTCCATCGCTACTCCATGCAGCCGTGGCTGGACCGCAAGCCCGGCATGACCTTCGGCCCCTTCGGCCTGCACTACGAGCGCACCAACACGTGGTGGGAGCAGTCGCGCGCGTGGCACGCCTACCTGGCCCGCTGCCAGGCTCTGCTGCAGCGCGGAACGTTTGTTGCCGACGTGGCCTGCATGGGCACGGAGAATGCCCCGCACATGTTCCCCAGAAGGGAGTTGATGGACCCCTCGATACCGCCGGGGTACGATTATGACGACATGCCGCCGGAAGTTGTTCTGAACCAGATGACCGTGCGCGATGGCCGCGTGGTTATTCCCAGCGGCATGAGCTACCGGGTGCTGGTGCTGCCGCCGGGGCGCACCATGACGCCCGCGCTGGCTGCGAAAATCAAGAAGTTGGTGATGGCGGGGGCCACCGTGGTGGGCCCTCCACCCACCGCGTCCCCCAGCCTCGCGGATTACCCGCACTGTGACAACGAGGTGCAGCGCATTGCGGCCGAAGTCTGGGGCGACTGCGATGGCGAAAGTATTTCGGAAAGCCATTACGGCAAGGGCAAAGTAGTGTGGGGAAAACCTCTCGTGGATGTTCTGGGGGCGCTCGACACCCCGCCGGACTTCACGTGCAAAAATGTGGCGGTGAACGAGCAGATTCGTTACATCCATCGCCATGACCACGGGGCTGACATCTACTTTGTGGCCAGCGCCTTCCCGGAGGCGAAACGCTTTCAGTGTACTTTCCGCGTCAAAAGCAAGAAGCCGGAACTCTGGTGGCCGGATACGGGACGGATTGAATCTGTCGCCGTCTACGAACAGGCGGGAAACACTACCGTGATGCCCTTGGCGCTCGATCCCTACGGATCGGTCTTCGTGGTTTTCCGGCACGATGAAACTGAGCAGCCGGAACGGGTGATTTCTATCCGGCGCGACGGCGTGGAGATTTCCGGCGTCGCCCCACGGCCCATTCCTTCCATTCAACTTCAGCACGAAGCCGCACTCGTGACGGTTAGGCCCGAGGCCACGTACTACCTTGAAGTATCACAGCAAGGAAAATACGATTTCAAGACTTCACAAGGGCGGATGCTCAGTGTGGATGTCGCCGCGCTGCCCGACCCGTTCGAAATCAAGGGGCCGTGGGAACTGGATTTTCCCAAAGGCTGGAAAGCGCCGGATCGCGTCACGCTGGAACGCTTGATTTCCTGGACCGATCATCCCGATCCTGGCGTGAAGTATTTTTCCGGGACCGCCACTTACCATCGGCAGTTTGAATTGCCCGCCGGGTTCGCTGCCCGTGAGCGTGAGCATGACCGTGATCGGGACTTTTACCTTGACCTGGGGCGCGTCGAGGTGATCGCCGCGGCCAAACTCAACGGCCACGATCTCGGCATCCTGTGGAAGCCGCCCTTCCGCGTGGACGTTACCGAGGCGCTCAAGGCGGGCGCAAACGAGCTTGTTGTAAATGTAGTTAACCTGTGGCCCAACCGGTTGATCGGCGATGACATGCTGCCCCCCGACTGCGACTGGATACCGAACTACCAGCCGGGAAACCCCGTGCCGCCCACGCACGGCTGGGTGCTGAAAAAATGGCCGCAGTGGCTGCTGGATGGCAAGCCCAGCCCCACCGGCCATGTGACCTTCGCGGCATGGAAGCTCTGGTCAAAGGACGACCCCCTGATGGAGTCGGGTCTGCTGGGGCCCGTCCGCATCGTCGCCACCGCGCGGCGCGTGGTGGGCTAGTGAACGCCACGCCCGGAAAGAGCAATTCAAAAGGCAAAATGCAAAAGGGTAGTGGGTCAATTTGAAATTGTAGCGGCGAGTTTACCTCGCCATATGGCGGCGTAAAGCCGCCTCTACACCAAATTGACCCACTATCTGCAAAAGGGAAGGGTGTTCTTAGCTTGTCAAGTTGTCCGGTTTTCATAGCACGTGATCTGTCCGGTTTCGTTTTTTGTTCTCTTGCACAATTTTGAGGGTCACCGCCGCCGTCGTCGCTGTGGGAATGTGGGAATCCGGCGTGGTGTGCCGGATTTCCAAGCGCGGAGGGAAGAGCGGTAAACTCGCTTTGGGAGTTTTCCGCGCTTTCCTCGGCGCGTCATTTCCACAGCGTGGCGCGCGCGCTTTTCCCGATTTCTCCAGGACTTCCCCGGACGCGGTGTAACGCCCCACCACGTGGGGTCCGTGGGCAATGGTGACGCGGCCATCCAAGTGTTCGCAGATGGTCACCCGGCAGCCGGCCAGCGTGCCGCGCCAGGACGTGCGCTCGATCTGCCAGGTCCGATCCGCCAGCCGTACGGTGTTATCCGGGGCCACGGCGCGCTCGTGCTGGATCGAAAAGATGATGTCCAAGTCCTGGCCGTGCACCGGGGTAAACGCGTGCCCGCTCTGGGCGGCCGGCTGGCTGAACTTCCGGTTCATCTCCCCGATGTAACGCTCCCGCAGAAATCGGTTGGCTTCCTCCACCCCGGTGATTTGGGCCAAACGCAACTCCTGCGGCAAGCGCCCTTGCCAGGTGCCAAACCGCCGCTCGCTGCGTCCCCGCGCCTGCGGTGAGTAAGCCGCGATCATCTGAATTCCCAACCCCTGCAGCGCCCTCCCCACCTGGCTCAACCGTTCGCGGCTCACCGGCCCACCTGCCGCCGGGGTGTGAAAAAAATGGCTCGCCCGATCGCTATAAAGCGCGCAGAACCGCCCCTTCCGCTCGATGACCTCCCGCAATCCGGCCATCACCGTGCGCGTCGATTCCTCCTCCACCAACTGCGCGTAGTAGGTCTCGCTGGTGGCGTCATCGAGGATCTCGATCAGGTCATACCAACGCTCGTCCTGAAACCACTGATGCCGGCTGCCATCCAGGTGCAGCAGCATCCCCGGCAGCGGACGGCGCGCTCGCCGCTTCCGGTGCACGCCCCGCTTCCGCCCCTTCTTCACCAGCCCCGCTCCTTGCAGCGCCAGCTTTACCCACGTATAGCTCAACTCGATGCCGTGCCCTTCCCGCAATTTCTCGTGGAAGTGCCGCACGTTCAGGTCCGCATATTTCTCCTGATATAACCGCAGCACTTCTTCCGCCTGCGCCAGGGGAACGCGCTTCGGGCTCGGCTTCCCCCACCGCCGGTCCAGCAGCCCGTCGTATCCCTGCTCCACGTAGCGCTGCCGCCAGCGCCGCATGCTGCGGTCCGAGAGCCCGATAATCTCTGCCGCTTGCCACCACGTGATCTTCTTCGCCATCGCCCGCAATATCACTTCTTGTACTTTCATCGCCCGCTCCCAGGCGACCGCTGAGTATTTTGGCATCCTGCCTCCGGCCTCTTGGATGCCTCCACTCCTCGCCGCCTTCAGCGGACAGATCACGTGCTAATGGAACCGGACAGATGACATGCTAACGACACTGCAAAAGGGAAGGGCCGCGGGGTGACCAGCATCAGTGCTATAATTCTGCGCTCTTCAAAAACTACCCCCCGTTGGAGGATTTATCATGCCGCGACCGCCAGCCCGGATGCTTTGTTGGGCAGCCCTTGCCGCCATCGGTTTGCTTTTCACTCCCCTCTTGCGCGGTGAAGAGGGAATCCGGATCTTCAATGTAAAAGACTACGGCGCGACGGGAAACAAGGCGGATGACGCGCAGGAGGCGATCCAGAGCGCCGTCGAGGCGTGCGCGAAGGCGGGCGGGGGGACGGTTTATGTTCCCGCCGGTGAGTACACCTCGGGAACCATCCATCTGCGCAATCACGTGCGGTTCTATATTGACACGGGGGCCACGCTGTATGCGTCCACAGATCCCTCCCATTACGACCGGCCCGCCCTGCTTTATGCCGAAGATTCCCACAACATCACCATTGACGGCCGGGGGACGGTGGAGGGCCAGGCGCAATACGTGTGGCAGAAGAATGAAGAGCACTACGTGGACATCGACATCAACCGCATTCTGGCGCAGCAATGGGCGGACCGGCACGGGAAGGAATTGACGCGCCCCTATCCCAAGGGGCAGCCCAACCAGGAATACCCGCACATGATCCAGTTGCGCCGCTGCCAGGACGTGCGGATTGCCGGCCTCTCCTTCCTGCACTCGCCGAGCTGGACCATCAATCCCTACGGCTGCGAGCGGCTGGTGATTGACGGCATTTATATTTACACCAACCCCTACGAAGCGGTCTGGGCCGACGGCATCGATCCCGACGGCTGCAAGGACGTGCGCATCATGAATTGCACGATCGAGACCGGCGACGATTCCATCGTCTTCTATTCGATGAACTGGTACGGTCCCGCCCTGCCCTGCGAGAACATCACCATCACCAATTGCCGCCTCACCTCGGCGTCCGCGGCGCTGAAATTTTGTGACGGCAACATCAACTGCGTGCGCAACGTTGCCGTGGACAACTGCGTCATCACCGGCTCCAATCGCGGCATCGCCTTCATGGTCTACGACGGCGGCTATGTTGAAAATGTGATTCTGTCGAACCTGGTGATCAACTGCCATCGCTTTGACTGGTTCTGGTGGGGCGACGGCGATCCCATCTATTTCACCATCCAGCGCCGCAGCGAAAGCAATCATGAGCCCGACAAGCCGGGCGAGCCGCCCGCTGGATCAATTCGCCACGTCATTATTCGCAACGTCATTGCCCACGGCCAGGGGACCTGCCTGATCACGGGGCACCCCAAGAGCTGGCTCGACGACGTCAGCATTGAAAACCTCAAACTGTTTATCTCCACCAATCCTGATTCCCCGTATGACAAGTCCGTTCACGCCATGTTTTTTCAATATGCCAAAAACCTGAGGGTGCAGGACGTGGAAGTGAATTGGGAAAAGCCCGCGTGGGAGAAGTGGCAGAGCGCGCTCTACTTTGAAAACGTGAGCGGGTTGAAGGTGGATAGCTTTACGGGAGGGCCCGCGAAACCGCAATCGACCACGCCGGCCATCGTTCTGGATAAGGTGGAAGACGCTGCCATTTGCAATTCCCGGGTCAAGGCGGGAACGCAGGTCTTTCTGGGGGTCAAAGGCCCCACGACCCGGAAAATTTATCTGGTCGGAAACGAATTGCACGACGCCGCGAAACCCTTTGTGGTTGAGGCGGGTGTGCCGGCAGGGACGGTGAAAGCGGTCAACAATTTCTAGGCGAGACGTGCCACGGGCGTCCCGCCCGTGAAGGGGCATGGCCAAGATGGCTATGGCACAGGCGGCGTGCCACGGGCATCCTGCCCGTGATCGGGCATGGCCAGGATGGCCATGGCACGTCACGGCCATGGCACGTCACGGCCATGGCACAGGCGACGTGGCACGTCAATCGGGAGGTTCAAACATGCGACGACAGGCAATCAGGATCATTTGCGGGTCAGGCCTTGCGGCCCTGGTCTTTCTCTGCGCATCGCTGGCGCGCGCCGAGGAGGGCGTTCGGATTTTCAATGTCCGAGACTACGGCGCCACCGGCGTCAAGACCGACGACGCCCAGAAGGCCATCCAGAAGACGGTGGAGGCCTGCGCAAAGGCCGGCGGCGGGACGGTTTATCTCCCCCCCGGCGAGTACACTTCGGCCACCATCCATCTGCGCAGCCACGTGCGGTTTTTTATTGATGCGGGCGCCACGCTCTACGCCTCCACGGACCCCGCCCCTTACGATCAGCCTGGATTGTTCTACGCGGAAGACGCGCAGAACATCACCATCGAAGGCCGGGGGACGGTGGAGGGCCAGGCGAATTATGAGTGGAGAAAGAACGAGGAGCACTATCACGATATCGATATCAACCGGATCATGGCGCAGGCCTGGTCAGACGCCCGCCACAAGCCGCTGATGCGCCCCTATCCGACGGGCCGCGCCACCCCGCACATGGTTTTCATGCGCCGCTGCAAGGATGTGCGGATTGCCGGGCTTTCCTTCCTGCATTCGCCCAGTTGGACCATCTATCCTTACGCTTGCGAACGGCTGGTGATTGACGGGGTCTACATTTACACCAACCCCTATGAAGCCGTGTGGGCGGACGGCATCGACCCCGACGGTTGCAAGGACGTCCGCATTGCCAACTGCACGATCGTGACCGGTGATGATTCCATTGTGTTTTATTCCTACAATATTTCGGGGCCGCCGCTGCCCTGCGAAAACATCACCGTGACCAACTGCCGGCTCACCTCGGCCTCCACCGCGTTAAAATTCTGCGATTGCAACATGAACTGCGTCCGCAACGTCACCGTGGACAACTGCGTCATCACCGACTCAAATCGCGGCATCGCCTTCATGCTCACCATGGGCGGTTACGTCGAAAACGTGGTGCTCTCGAACCTGGTGGTGAACACCCACCGCTATGACTGGTTCTGGTGGGGCGATGGCGATCCGATTTACTTCATGATCGAAACGCAGACCGAGCAAACCGGCGAGAAGCAGGCGAATGATCGCCCCGCCGGGTCGATTCGCCACGTCATTCTTCGCAACATCATTGCCCACGGCCAGGGAACCTGCCTGATCACCGGCCATCCCACGAGTTGGCTCGATGACATCAGCCTGGAGAACGTGAAGCTGTTCATCTCCACCAATCCCGATTCTCCTTACGACAAGTCAATTCACGCCATGTATTTTCAGTATGCCAAAAACCTGAAGGTGAAGGACGTGGAGGTGAATTGGGGAAAGCCGGCGTGGGAGAAATGGCAAAGCGCCCTCGCCTTTGAAGACGTGGCGGGCTTGCGCGTGGACAACTTTGTGGGGGGGCCGGCGCAGACCGCAGAGTCAGGATCCCGCCGTGGTTCTTGACAAGGTGGAGGATGCCGCCATCTCGAACTCCCGCGCCCGGCCCGGAACGCAGGTTTTTCTGGGTGTAAAAGGCGCCACGAGCCGGAAAATCTACCTGGTCGGAAACGAATTGCACGACTCCGCAAAAGCCTTTGTGGTTGATGCCCATGTGCCGGCAGGGGCGGTGAAAGCGGTTAACAATTATTAGGTATTATCGTCTTGACTTCAAGGTCTGCCAGCCTTTACCGTAAATTTGCCGCACTGGGTTTTACCAAGGGTAGAGCTTTCCGTCATGGAGTGCAGCAAAGAACCCGGGAAGAGTGATCACCTATGAATTTGGATCCGAAGTGGGTACCGATGAAGTGGCCGTGCGGTCCGCTCGAATGGGCACGGCGAAGCAAGGGAAAGAAGCCTGATGCCGGGCTGAAGGAGACGCTTGACGCCTGGGCTCAACCTGCCGCCCTGGAAATTCTGAAGGGAACGCCGGTGAACTGCCTGGTGGTGGAATGGGCAGATGGGGCTCCGGAAGACGCGGCGCAGCAGGAGGTGCTGAAGCCTCTGGTTGCGGCCGGCCGCGCGAAGGGAATCAGCTTTGTGGGAACGGTGGCCGCGAAGGACGTCGCCGCCGCCGCGGCCGCCGCGCATGCCGCGGGTCTCGATGCCCTGATGGTTTCCGAACCCGCCGGCGCGAATTGGGATCTGCCTGCCATCCTGCAATCTCCGCGGGACAAGGTGGTGTGGGAGTCCGCCACGCCCGTTTTTTGTGTTACGGACAACGTCTGGCCGGGAGTGCAGATGGACACCATGAAGGGAGACACTGCTACGGCCGGCCCCACGGGCGTGCCCTGGGTCAACTCGAACGCCTGGTTCTCCCTGCTCGCGCCGCTGATGGCGCCGGGAAAAACCATTTGGCTGGATTTTGATCCACCGGAAGAATCCACCGTGGCCCATCCCGCGAATTACCCCCTGGCTGTCTCGGACAGTCAGGTTTATGGCAGCCGCTGGGTCATTTCCCTGGACGACAATTTGCGCGGCGCGCTGCTGAAAGGTGTTCCCCAGGCTGCGGCGACGTGGGCGAAGACCTGCGAAACATTGGCCTTCTTTGAAACCCATGCACGCTGGAGAGCGTACAAGTCGCAAGGCATCCTGACGGTCATCTCGGATTTTCGCGGCGATAACGCCTTCCTGAGCGGCGAGACGATGAACCTGCTGAACCGGCGCCACGTCCAGTTCAAAGTCATGGAAAGATCGAAAGCGCTGCTCATCCCCATGCCCGGTGAGAAGGCGCTTCTCTGGCTCGATAAAGACGCGCCCAGCGCCGAACAGACGGCCAAGTCACTCGCCTTTGTGCGCGGGGGCGGGCTGCTGATTGCTCCCACCTACTGGGGGCCGGCGGGAGTGAAGCCGGGCCGGAGAGACCCTTCCCTTGCCTACCAAGTGTATAATGTTGGGCAGGGGCAAATTGCAGTGCCGGGTGAAGGATTTCAGGATCCGTACCAGGTGGCCTTGGACACCCAACTGCTGGTGAGCCGGAGGAACGACCTGGCGCGCCTCTACAACCCGGCCACCACCAACTGCCATTGCAGTTATGACCCGGTTCACCGCCAACGGTTGGTGCAGATTTTGAATTATTCCGCGGCCACCGCCGACTACGTCACCCTCTGGGTGAACACGGAGGCCCGCGCCGCGCGGTTCTGGAATTGTGGAACCAAGGAGCCGGAAACCATCAAAGGCGTGGCCGCCACGCCCGGAACAGATTTCGGGCTGCCCCCCATCAGTGTTAGCTGTGGGTTGGAAATCGAGGTGTAGGACTGATGACAACTTATTGTTCACGCAGGAAATTCCTGGGTGCGATGGGCGCGACCGCCGCGCTGGCGGTGGCCCGGCCGTTTTCGCTGCTGGCGGATGCCGCCCCGGCCGGGCGGGTAGCGGTGGGCATGTGCCACCAGTACGGCCCGGGCATCGCCCCGACCCTGGCTTCGATGTTCGACCAGCTTGGGGGCCTCGAAAAACTGGTGGGCGGAAAAACCGTGGCCATCAAGCTTAACCTCACGGGCGTGTCCTACTCCCGCTTGGACCATTTCCGCCAAGGGGACACTTACTGGGTGCACCCCGACGTGGTCGGCTCCACCATCCGCCTGCTGGCCAAGGCGGGAGCGCGGCGGGTTCGCCTGCTGGAGGCTCCCATGAATTCGGCGGAGCCGCTGGAAGAATTCATGCTGGCGGCAGGCTGGGAGCCCCGTGACTTTCAGAACTTGGGGACCAAAGTGGAGTTTGAGAACACCAACTTCCTGGGCTACGGAAAGAAGTACACGCGCTTCATGGTGCCGGGCCATGCCCTGATGTACCCGGGCTACGACTTGAACCATTCTTATGCCGACTGCGACGTTTTCGTGTCCCTGGCGAAATTGAAGGAGCACTTCACCGCCGGCGTGACCCTTTCCATGAAGAACTGCTTCGGCGCGACCCCCTGCACGATCTATGGCGACTCAGCACCTGCGGATGAGCCGAGCCTGCTTCCCCAGGGTGGGCGCGGCCCGTTTCACGCGGGGAATCGCGAACCTCCCAAGAGCGCCCCCCAGATGATTAATCCCAACGGTCCCAAGGAGGGCGGGTACCGCGTGCCGCGCGTGGTGGCGGACCTGGTGGCGGCGCGTCCCGTGCATCTGAGCATCGTTGATGGCATCCAATCGATTTCCGGCGGAGAGGGTCCGTGGATTCCGAATTGCCGGATGGTCAAGCCGGGATTGCTCGTGGCGGGAACCAACTGCGTCAACGCCGATGCGGTTTGCATGGCGCTCATGGGATTTGATCCCATGTCGGACCGGGGCACGGCGCCCTTCGAAACTTCCGATAACACCCTGGCGCTGGCAGAGGGACTGGGCGTGGGCTCCCGCGATTTGAAGCGAATTGAAGTGGTGGGAACGCCGATTGCGAAAGGCCGGTTCAATTTTCGCCAAGCGTGATGCCCAAACGGCGGCCATGACCCATCCTGTCCGCCCTCAACCGCGGTTAATGTGACCATCGGGGAATTGTTCCAACAAAAGTTCGGTGCGCCGCCGGAAGTGGTGGTTCGCGCTCCGGGGCGCGTCAACCTGATCGGCGAGCACACCGATTACAATGAGGGGTTTGTCCTTCCCGCGGCCATCGACCGGATGATCACCTATGCGGGCCGCCGCCGCGCCGACCGCCGCGTGCGCGTCTACGCGAGCGACTTTCAAGCCTCCGCCGATTTCGATCTCGACGACATTCAAAAAGACACGCTGAACACCTGGAGCAATTTCCTGCGCGGGGTGTCGAAATTTCTGGAGGCGGATGGCCATCGCCTTGCCGGAGCGGACATGGTTTTCGGCGGCGATGTTCCAAGGGAGGCGGGGTTAAGTTCTTCCGCGGCAGTGGAGGTGGGGGCGACGGCCTTCTGGAACAACCTCCAGGGCCTGGGGCTCGATCCCGTCTACGTGGTCAAACTTGCGCGGCGCGCCGAAAACGAATTTGTGGGCGTGCCCTGCGGGATCATGGATCAATTCATCTCCGCCCTCGGTCGCCGGGACCACGCCCTCTTCCTCGACTGCCGCGACCTTACCTATCGCCACGTGCCGCTGCGGGCCGGCGTGAAAATCGTGGTCTGCAATTCCGGCGTGAAGCGCGCGCTGGCGCAATCCGAGTACGAGGTCAGGCTTCGGCAGTGCCGCGCGGCGGTGGAGAAGATCGCCGCCACCGGGCAGCCGGCGGTAAAGTCCCTTCGCGACGTGCAGTATTTGCGTCTGGTGGCTGCGCGGGGTGCGATGGACAACCTGCTGTGGCGCCGCGCCCGCCACGTGGTGTCGGAAAACGAGCGCGTGCTGGAAGCCGTCCGGGTTCTCGAGAGCGGCGATTTGGAACGGTTCGGCGAGCTGCTGAATGCCTCACACGAGAGCTTGCGCGATGATTACGAAGTGAGCTGCAAAGAGCTGGACACGCTCGTGGAGTTGGCCCGCCGGCAACCCGGCGTTCTGGGCGCCCGCATGACGGGAGCGGGTTTTGGGGGATGCACGGTTAACCTGGTGCGCGCCGAGGCGGCGGAGGATTTTGCTCGGGCGGTGACCAGGGGTTATGAAGATGCGCTCGGCCTCAAGGCGGAGGTCTACGTCTGCCAGGCATCGGATGGGGCGCTGGTCTCCGGCTGAGCGCTGCTGTCCAAATTAACGGGCGATCAAGGCGTTCGCTGGGGCTCCGCCCCGCTGCTGTGCGGAACGGCCTGCCTTTCCCTGGAGTTTCTACATTTCTGATGGGCATCTCCCCGACCAGACCCTTAGCGATGCCAGCGCAGAGCACAGCTACGGTTTGCTGACTTACCGTCAAATTGATCGCGAATTGCGGGGGAATCCCAAAATGCTTGGGTGGCGCATACATTGCAGTTTATGTATGCGGCACTTCCCCCCTTGCGTTAGACTGCCCCCTTGCAGCTCCGGAGGGTCGTTCCATTTCGGCGATGGATCGCCTGCGCTGAACCAAGGGCGCGCGAGGTCGCACGGCGACGCCGCGGGTCGCATACATAAAAATCAATGTATGGAGTGCCAGGAAAGTCTGGCTGATCTTGTAAGCTGAAAGGAGCTTACCTTGTAATTGCCCATTCAACAGGTAGCCGAGCCCGCGTGGGGCGGAGCAATCCGTGACACGAAGCCGGGCGAAGCGAACTCATGAGCCGTAGCGCAAGCGAACCCGATTCGGCCTCGTTATGCAAACTGAGAGCGGCCAAGCTGCCATACGTGACGAAGCCTGCCACTGGTGGTGAAGCAATGGGGCAACAGCAGCCACCGGGCTCTCCGGGGTGGTTGGGGGCGGCGCGTGGGGAGAGATCAGTCGAGGAACCTGGGAGACCCGGCGGAGTGGTCGGCGCAAGCCAACCAACGCCCGAGGGGAATGCATAACCCTGGGGCGGCTCGGTCGGGAGTCGGACCGGCTCATAGTAGCGGCGAAGCGGGTAACGACCGTGGAGCGAAGGGGCCGGAGCAGAGACCTGTGGAGTCAGAGGAGGGGAGAGCCGCTTGGATGAAAATCCCACTACGGAGAAACCGCAGGCTGCGGAAAGGCTGCCGGAAACGGGGCAGGAACGGAGCTTGCCGGAGAAACTCTCTCAACTGAGACAGAAGCTGGGCCAAAAAGCCAAGCAGGAGCCGAAGTTCGGGTTCTATGTGTTGTACGACCGGATTTATCGGCGGGACACGCTGGAAGCCGCTTGGGAGCGGGTGCGCGCTAATAAGGGCGCTCCGGGCGTCGACGGGGTGACGATCGCACAGATTGAAACTACCGGCGACGGGGTGAAAGGATTTCTGGATAAACTTCAGGAATCGCTACGCGCCCACACCTATCGCCCGCAAGCGGTACGACGCGTCTACATCCCCAAGGCGAACGGCAAGCGGCGACCCTTGGGCATACCGACGGTGCGCGACCGAGTGGCGCAGATGGCTACCTTGCTGATCCTGGAGCCGATCTTCGAGGAAGATTTCGAGGATTGTTCTTATGGGTTTCGGCCGGGACGCTCGGCCCATCAAGCACTGGAGGAGATACGCGGGCACTTGAAAGCCGGGTATCAGGCGGTGTACGACGCGGACCTGAAGGGATATTTCGACTCGATTCCGCACGACAAACTGCAAGCCTGTTTGCGGATGCGGATCGCCGACCGGAGCGTCTTGAAGCTGATCCGGCAGTGGCTGGAAGCAGCGGTGGTGGAAACGTCCGAGGAATCGGGTGGACCACCTCGAATCAGCCGGCAGAAGCAGGGAACGCCGCAGGGCGGAGTGATTTCGCCTTTGCTGGCTAACCTGTATCTGCACTGGTTCGACAAGGTGTTTTACCGGGCCAGCGGACCGGCCCACTGGGCCAAGGCTAAACTGGTGCGTTACGCCGATGACTTTGTGGTGCTGGCGCAACAGCAAACGCCGCGCCTGGTGGGATGGATCGAGACGAAGCTGGAATCCTGGATGGGGCTGGAGATTAACCGGGAGAAGACACGGGTGGTGAAGCTGAGGCAGCAAGGAGCCAGTTTGGACTTTCTAGGATTCACGTTTCGGTACGACCGGTCGCGCCCCGCGTGGGGGCGGCATCGCTACTTGAATGTGATTCCGTCCAAGAAAGCCTTGGCGCGGGAACGGGCGAAGTTGCGCGACATGACCAGCGCGCAACAGAATGGCGTCCCGATCCCCCGGTTGCTTGGGGAGTTGAATCGGAACCTGAGAGGCTGGGGCAACTACTTCGGTTGCGGCTATCCGCGGCACGCCTTCAACCAGATCAACAGCTACGTAAACTGGCGCCTGTGGAAACATCTGCGGCGCCGTAGTCAGCGACCCTATCGACCCCCAAAAGGGATGACGGTTTACGCCCACATGAAACAACTGGGCCTGATCGCCTTGTAACTCGACGGGGAACAGCCTGTGCATGCTCGCGGCGAGAGCCTCTGCGAGAGCCGGATGCGGGAAACCCGCACGTCCGGTTCGACGAGGGGAGAGGTGCGAGGTCTTCAATCGCTCCCTCTCCTACTCTACCGCCACCCAAGTGTTGGCAAGAAGCCTAAGAGGATTCAAGGGGAAGGAACGGGCGCGATACAGTACACTCGGCCAAACGTTATAAGTCCAAGTGGCGCCCACTTGACGCGAAGGCGGCTTCCTAGGCCGAATCCCCAACAGCGCCGGAATTGTTTGTGAGCCGAGCAGGACTTTGTACCAATCCAAGGGGGAGAGCCTACATCGCCAGCATCTCCTGTTTTCTCAACCCGCCAGTCTGACGGCTTCTTACAGGAACTTTTCTCTTTGCTTGGATAGGAACTTCTCACTTTGCTGCGACCATCCATACTGGCCGCTCATCCAGACCGCCATCGTATGCTATAATTCCCCTCTTGCGTGGGGCTGACCTCCAACATTTTGTTTGGCACATCGAGTCTCAGGATGCCTGAACTAGTTTCGAGCTATCGCCTGGAAGACGAAATTGCGCGCGGCGGCATGGGCATTGTATATCGCGGCGTGCACACCATCTTCGACCAAGTCGTCGCCATCAAAGCGATTTTCCCCGAGTTGACCCTCAATCCGGAACTGCGCGAACGGTTCATGAATGAAGCCAAGATTCAGTACAAGCTTCAGCATCCGAACATCGTGCAGCTTCGCGAATTCTTGATTGAACAAGGCAAGTACTACATCGTGATGGAATACATCGAGGGCGAGACGCTTGCGCAATCCCTTCGGCGCCTGCGCCGGCCCATGGCGTCGAGTGATGCGATCCCCGTTTTTTGCCAGGCGCTGCGAGGCCCGGGATTCGCGCACGCCCATGGGGTGATTCACCGCGACATTAAGCCTTCGAACATCATGCTGACGCGCGAGGGCGTGGCCAAGCTCACGGACTTCGGGATCGCCAGGGCGCTCGATAGCGCCAAACTCACGCGGACGGGGACAGCACTGGGCACGCCGGCTTACATGTCGCCGGAACAAATTGAAGGCACAAAACTGGACCAGCGGACGGATATCTACTCCATGGGCATCATGCTTTACGAGATGCTAACCAGCCACGTGCCCTTCGAGCGAAGCAAAGATTCCGACAGCGACTTCCCGGTGCTGGCCGCCCACATCAATCAATCTCCTCTTCCCCCCAGCCGCTGGGTTCCGGAAATTTCTCCGATTCTCGAAACGACAATCCTGAAAGCGCTGGCGAAGAAGCCGGATGGAAGGTTCGCTTCCTGTGAAGACTTCAGCGCGGCGCTTGCCCTACCGGAACTCGGACCAACCAGGGTCGTAGCCATGGCCACCGCGCTGCGCGAGGTGCAACCTCCGGGGGCTGCCCGCTCACCGGCTCCATTGCCAGGCAGCGCCTTCGTTAGCGCCGCAACGCCACGTCCGGCAACCACTGGCCCCCCGGTTCAGCTTCCCGTGGTCGCACCCATGCCGTCGGCGGTCCCCCCCCACGACGCAAATCGAGTCACGCGCGCCGTCCGCTCGATCACAGGTGGAATCCATCCCCGGGTTTCTTTGCTCAGCGGAGCCATTTTGGTTCTCCTCACTCTTTTCATTCCCGTTGCCTACCAGAGCTGCGGTCCGTCCAGAACGGGAATGGCATTCGTTCGCGGAGCGTCGGGTGAATTGCCGCTGATCAGCCTGCTGACTGGCTCCAGCGGGCTGTGGCTCTACATCGTTACTTTGGTGTTGTCGGCGGTTGCCATCCTGATCGCGCTTCTGCCCGGCGCGAAATTGGCCAATCTCCGCGGCGGCGCTTCAATCAGAGCCCTTTTCGGCGCGGCCGGCTCGATATCTTTGCTGCTCCTGAGCAATGCTACTTATTGCGCTCTTCTGTATGGATCGCTCTTGTTTGTTCCTAAAGCCTTCCCAGGCCTGTCCAAGGTTGTTATTCCCGGCATCGGAGTTCTGGCGGCTGGCCTCGCGCTGCGCAGCAGTTCAGTCCGCAAATCGAAGCTTGCCCTCGCCCTGCTCATCGTTGTGGGCGTAGAGTGTTTGCTTCTCCTCTCGAATTTCGTCGTTTCCCTGTCCATGCCTTCCGGATATTTGCCTGACGTGGCGGAAACGTTTATGAGCACCTCCCTTGCGGACCTTTATTGGCTGGTGCCCGTCTGCCTGTGGGTCCAATTCTCTCTACTTAAGAAAGCGGGCGCAGACCCACAATGGCCGGGCATTCGTAGCGGCATCGTCAAAGCTTACCTGCCTTCCATTTTGGGGATTCCCGCTTTCCTCTGGCTGGCCGTTGCCGCCGGCCATGTTTGGGGATTTATTCCCTACACGTTCGGAAATCACCTGATGTCCCTGGGTTACATGTGGCTTGCGAAGACGAACGGGCAGCAGCTGAAAGTGTGAGCCAAAGGCGCGGTTAGGGCGTTATACATCCGTCATTTGCAAAGAGCTTCCCGGGCATTGCACCGATACATGGTTAGGTCTATAAACGGACGGGCTCAGCGAAGGGAAATTTCGGATCGAGAATTTGCCAAGGAGTATTCCCCATGGCCATATTGTTCGCGACTCATCCATCCTCTGACGCTTCATTCCGAACTAAGCTTTATCTATTGGCCGCGCTCTTGGGTTTCATTGGCGTGAAATTGATTATTTCCGGAATCAAAACTTGGGCAGAATCGAAGACATCGGAGCGCGCACCGATCGTTCCGCTCAATCGCATCATTGCGGGGTTAGCCCACGTGCGGGGCAAGGCCACCGGCGACGATCGATTGACCAGCCCTTTGACCAAAGTGCCGTGCTATTACTACGAGGTCCAGGTAACAAAACACTTCTCCTTTGGGTCCAAGGGAGGATCTGGTTGGACGGTGGTCGGTAAAGAGACCGAGCAGAGGCAATTCTACTTGGATGACGGGACGGCCAGGGTGCTAGTAAATCCCCAAAGCGCTGAGTACGAGGTGGCGGAAACGTTTCGCGTCCGGACGGGCCGGGCGTCGTCCCGTTACGTCCATCCGGCGCTCGGATTGACGGGGCCTTCAGACCAGGATTTGCTGGCAATAGTCGAACCTCGATGGGGCAAGGGCAAATATCGGTTTTCGGAATTTTGTTTGCCGGCCGATCGCGAGTGCAACGTCCTCGGGTATTACGCGGAGAACCCGGACCCGAAAGATGCGGTCAACCGGACCCTCATCATGAGCGGGCAGAAGGAGCAACCCATCCTCATTAGCTCAGAAACCCAAGAGCAGGAGAGAAAAAGTCTCCGCAAGAAGGCGGCATCGACGATTGCCACTGGCGTGTGCTGTATCGCAATGGCCGTATTCTGTGGGCTGATGGGTGCGGGATTCTTCTTTCCCATGGAGTGACGAGATTGGAAATTCGAAGATCGAAATTGGAGCTTAAGTGTTCAAATGGGAGTCTGGAAAGCCGGCGGGTGGAGCAAGCCGGTATCGCTCAGCCGCGCAAGGGCCGCTTCGGAAGAGGTGTCCCGCGCTTGACCTCACGATTCAGAAGGCAGGGGAATCAGTAACGACGGATTAGGAACGAAAAACGCCCATCAGTGATAGTGGGGAGATGCAGGACCGCCTGGGTCACTTGGACGCCAGATCGTACATCTGGTCTGCGGTTTGAGCGCTGAGGCCTCGGTGGGGGGGGACGCGCCCGTCGGAAATGTAGAAACTCCAGGCGCCTGCCCCGATGAATCGAGGCAGGCGCGCGGAAGAGGTTTACGGGAGGCTTCACGCCACGGAAAGGCGCAGCCTTTGTCGCCGCGACGACCGGAGCCGCTGCGCGCTCCTCAGTTACCGAATCGTAACTTGGACAGGCTTGCGGGCTGAGCGCTCGCTGCGGCCAACCTCAAGCAGGACTCCTCACTTGGCCAATTTCGCGGGCCCCCAGCCTTCCAGGGGCGAAGGCCGGTAATCCTCGTGGGGGGGGTCTCGACGGACTTTTGAATCTGGGGTTGGGGAGTTTGCGGGGGAGCGTGGGGCGGACCTTGCACGATATAAACAATTAAATTTAATAGCAGAAAGAAGAGCAAGGCAATCAGCAGGAGCCGCGCAATGGGCACTGCTTCCAGGAAGGGAACCGGCAATTGGGGTGTTCTTCGGCGCGTCAGGTACCATGGAAAGATGACCATGGGCAGGAACAAGGTGCAAATTGACCAGCGCAACGGATTCGGGACACCCCGCCGTTGGGCATCAAAAAACACCCAGACACCGGCCAGGGTCTGCACTCCACCCATGGCCAGCAGAACCTGCTGCTGGTCCTTCAACAGGCCCTGGAGGATCAAGGCAATAAGGCAAGAGACTCCCAGAACCGCGAAGAAAATCGGCCAGGAAAAGCGCACCTGTTCCGTTCGCGGCAGTTGCTGGGTGGGCCCGTACGCGGCAGATAGCGCCACCTCGCGGGGACGGGCGATCTCCGCGGGATTGATGGGGCGCTTGCACGAGACGCAAACCCGGCAGGAGGGGCCCAGCAACTGGCCGCAAGCCGGGCAGGGAAACGGCTCGCTGGGGAATTCCGCCGTCGCCGCCGCAGCATCGACGGACACGGCTTCGGTGTTCTTCGGCAAGTCAGCCTTTTCATCGGTCTTGGGCTGATTGAATCGCTTGGCCCATTCGCTTGGAGTTTCCATCCCTCACTCTTTCTCGTTCCAACCTTCGTGCTCCTTCCAGTCTAACACCTTGCGGTAACCTTCGGTGCGCGGCAATTGATCCCACGTGCGCAAATTCCCTTCGTCTTGGTTCCCATCCTGAGACTGGTAAAACCACCCCGCCTCCTGCCCCAGGGCGGCGGCTTCCCCGGAGACGTAGGTCGCGTGATCCTCATAATGATAGGGAGTGGCGGGATGCTCCTTGGGGTCGAAGATGCTATCCACCCTCACTTCCAGATCCGGGGAGATGGCGCCCGCGCGCAGCAGTTCCTGAAGCGCTTTGACCACGAAAAAGTTGTTGACGATGTGATCGATGTGGCCCTCCGCCGGGGGATGCACGGTGAAGATGACATCGGGCTGCAAATTCCTGATGATGTCTTCGGTGGCTTCCACCACGGCATCACGCGCGAAGGCAAGGTTGGGCCGGAAAAGGCCCTCGTACGGCGCATGATCGCTGGCCAGAAGCACGGCCAGGTAAGGGTCGCTGGATTTCGGGTGGTCATACCAGATTTTGCCCGTGCCGCCATCCGGTAATCCCATGAAGAAAATGTTTTCCGGGGGCACACCCAGATGGCCCATGGCTGCGCGCGTTTCCTGCATGCGGACGGCGCCATAGTTTAACGCCTCCGCCGGTCCGCAGGATCGCTGATAGTACCGGTCACAGGCGCCCGCATCGCCGCTAGTGTAATAGACCATGTGGAGGGGAACCTGGTTCTCCACCAGGGAGCGGATGAAACCCATCTGGGTGCCATCGTCGTCCTCATGCGCTGCGAACACCAGCACGGATTTGGGAAGAGGATTGACGCCGAGTTCCAGGATGTTGGAGGCAAGCATCTGGCCGGAGGCGCCGGTTATTTCCACCTCAACGTGAAAGAGCCCGCTCACCCCCGCGGGAAGCGGGAACTTCACTTCCTGCGTCAGCTTGGAGCCTTGCGGGGTCAAGTCCACTTTTTCTGCCACCACCTGCTTCCCCCGCTCAATTCCATCCGGACCCAGCAGTCGCGCCCGCACCGTTGCCTGGAGCCACGCGGCGTCGGTGGGATTGGCCAGGGTAAACCTTACGGCGGCTTCAGCCCCGGTGGGGAACTGGGTGTGGCGGGTATCAAACTGGATGGCGCCCGCTCCCAGGGGCTCGGGATGAAAATGCCGGTAGCTTGAGGTGTCAACCTTGTCCAGGCTGGGGTAGATGTACTGCGCGGGGTAAGGCCGCGGCGCGGGCACTCCCGGCGGATTGATGAAGACCAGTGGAGAGAAAGCAATGGCGAGAACGTTCTTGCGGCCGCGATCCCAAACCACCGCGGCGTATTGTTTGATCGTAGGCTGAGTGACGCTGTCGGCCATCGCGCAGGCGCCAGAGTTGGCGTACGCTCCCAGATGCGGCTTGAGGTCGAGTTCCCCCCCCAGCTTGACGATACCGCTTCCGATGTGCTCCTTTTGCTGCACGATCCACGGCCAGTAACGCTCGGAGAATTCGATGCGTAGACCCCCGATGGGCCGGTCGCTGAGATTGGAAATTTCCACGTGGCAGGAGATGGCATCTCCGGAAGTATAGTCCCGCCGCCCGACCTCAACAGAGGCGATCTGCACCACCTGGCGATGCACCACAAAGGTGCAGATGCGGGGAATCTCCTGCGTGACCTGCTGCGAATTCGGATCTTGCTCCCGCAAGTCAATTTCGTATCGACCGGCGCGGGAATTGGCGGGCACCTTCCAGAGCAGATGGTAGACTTGGGGATGGCCGTCCGCGCCTTCCAGGACCAATCCATCCGCCACCGCCTTCTGTTCACCGGCATAACGCACGGTGAAACGGTAATGAACTTGCGGCTCCACCTGGGGCGAAGGAGATATGATTCTGAGCCGGACCGGCTCGCCCGCGTTGTAAGTCATGCGGTCGGTGACGGCCTGCAACGAAGCCTGCGGACACCCATCAAGCCTCAGGCTGGGCGCCCAGCCGCACCAGGCAACGGCGATCAAGGCCGCCAGCCACGCGTGTGTTAATGCTTTCCCCAGGGTCGCGATTCTGCCCGTGTCGCGCATGAAATTCCCCCTCCAGATGAATCAACTGCCCAAAGGTGATGGGGAGGATTATAGATTTCCAGGGGAGGCGCGTCCAGTGGTCCTCGCGGCTTGCCCTCCGGCAGGCGGCTGAGGGACAAGATGACCGCCTTGTCTACTCGGGCGTTGACAACTTGCGGGATTGGGCTTTCAATTAAGGCCTGCCGGTGTACGCCTGCGCATGGGACCCGGGGACCGCCGGCCCTATAGTTCGCCCGGACTCGCCCGTAGGAAAGGAATTTCTGTGAATCCCCTGGACGCCATCTTAAGGCCCAAATCCATCGCGGTGGTGGGCGCCTCGCGCCGCGAGGGATCCATCGGCCGCGAAATCCTGCACCAGCTCGTGGAATTTAACTACCACGGAAAACTCTTTCCGGTTAATCCCAAGGCTGATTTTATTCACTCCATAAAGGCTTTCCCTACCGTCTCGGCGATTCCCGACCCGGTGGACATGGCCGTCATCGTGGTGCCGCGCGAAGAGGTGCTGGGCGTTGTGGATGATTGCGCGAAGAAGGGGGTGACGGGCCTGGTGGTGATCACCGCGGGCTTCGCGGAAACCGGCGAAGAAGGGAAGCGGTTCGAAGCCCGGCTGGGTGAACGCGTGCGGCAATACGGCATGCGGATGATCGGGCCGAACTGCATGGGCGTTATCAATACCGACCCGGCGGTGAGCATGGATGCCACCTTTGCCCCCACCCTGCCGCTGACGGGGCGCATTGCCTTCATGTCACAGAGCGGAGCGTTGGGCATCGCCATCCTGAATATCGCGCGGCAGCTCGACATCGGGTTCTCCTATTTCGTGAGCATGGGCAACAAGACCAACGTTTCCGGCAACGACCTGCTGTTGTATTGGGAGGACGATCCGCAGACCGAATTGATTTTGATGTACCTCGAGTCTTTTGGAAATGCCCGGCGCTTCATGCAGATCTGCCGGAGGATTTCCAAGCGCAAGCCCCTGCTGGTGGTGAAATCGGGCCGCACGGAAGCAGGCGCGCGCGCGGCTTCCTCCCACACCGGAGCGCTGGTGGCGCGCCAGGGACTGGACGTGGCCACCGACGCGCTATTCGAACAGTGTGGAGTGGTCCGCGTCAACACCGTTGAGGAGTTGTTTGACCTGGCGCTGGCTTTTTCCAAGAATCCCCTGCCGCGGGGCAACCGCCTGGGAATCTTGACCAACGCCGGCGGGCCCGCCATCATGGCCACCGACGCAGCCATTGCCCACGGCTTGCGCATGGCGAATTTCTCCGAGCGGACCCGCCACGATATCCGCCGCCTGCTTCCTCCCGAGGCCAGCATTCAGAATCCCGTGGACATGACTCCCCAATCGGATCGCAGCAAGTACGATGCCTGCGCGCGAATTCTGCTGGAAGACGAAGGCATAGACATGCTGCTGGTGGTTTTTGTTCCTCCCATGCTGATCAACGCCATGGACATCATCCGGGGTCTGGAACAGTTGCGCCCCAAGTATCTGAAGCCCGTGGTGGGGGTGATCATGGCGACGGATGATTTCTTCGTGGAGCTGAACCGCGAATATCCCAACCACATGGCCCTGTACATATTCCCGGAGTCGGCGGTGAACGCGCTGGTGGCCCTCGATCGCTATCGGGTGTGGCGCGAAAAGCCGGTGGGCGAGGTGAAGCGATTTGATGTGCGCAGCGGGATGGCGGACGAGTTGATTCAGGAGTGCCAGCGCCAGGGGCGGGCACAAATGACGGCGGAAGAAAGCCTGCGCTTGATGGGGTATTACGGAATCCCCGTTGCCCAGTCGACTGCCGCCGCCGACCGGGAAGAGGTGGAACGCGTGGCCGGCGGCCTTCGCTACCCGGTGGTCCTCAAAGCGGTGGCCCCGGATCTCGTCCATAAAATGGACGCGGGCGGGGTGCTGGTGGATATCCGCGGCCCGGAGGAATTACGGGCGGCCGTGCAAAGGATGACGGAGTCCGTTGCCCGCTATCGGAGTGACAAGGGGGGGGCGGGTGGCCTGGGCTTTCTGATTCAGGAATACGTGCACGGGGGCCGCGAAGTGATTGTGGGTATGACCCATGACCCCAAGTTCGGCCCCGTCGTGATGTTCGGGCTGGGAGGCATCTACGTGGAGACGATGAAAGACGTGGTCTTCCGCGTGCCGCCCCTCACCGACCTGGAAGCCCGTGAAATGATTCAGCAAATTCGCGGCTACAGCCTGCTGCGCGGGGTGCGCGGTGAACCTCCGGTGGATCACGACGCGCTGGCGGAAATCCTGCAAAGGTTTTCGCAGCTCGCCGAGGACTTTCCGGAGATTGCGGAAATTGAGGTTAACCCGCTGCTCGTCTTCCCCCAGGGAAGCGACTTCCGCGCCGTTGATGCGCGCGTGCGTTTGGGCGGGTAAGGGGAGGAACAACCGGGTTCGCAGGGTTTGTGAAAGGGAGAATCGCACCCGATCTTTATTGCTCCGCATCGGAGCTAGATCAACGCCAGCCCCTCCCGCCGTGCGGCTTCCCGTAACTTCTCGTCGAGTGTCGCCAAGGGCACCCTCCGGCGCAAGGCCAGTTCCAGATACGTCGCGTCGTAGACAGTCAGGCTGGTTCGCTGCGCAGTTTCGATCAGGACGGAGACGCGCACCAATATTGGGTCAACCTCGACGACCCGCAGGAAATCCTCAATATCGGCTACGAGCGGCGCCACCTGGCGTGCGCCTAGATGTCCGCGCCGTTCCGCTATTACGATGGCGTTTGAAACCTCCTGCAGCCAAAGAGCGGGGACGATGGGAATCGCTCCCCCGAGAATATGGTTCCGCGACTGTGATGCGCGCGCGGGCACGGGCCGGTCAAGCATCCAGCCGAGAGCGGTGGAGGCGTCGAGGACAAATGTTGTCAAAAGCGCCTGCCCTCTTCGATCAGGTCTTTGACCGTCGTGCCTTTGGGCAACTTCATGCGTACTCGGGCGAACGAGTCGAAGATTTCCTGCAAGCTTCGCTTACTCTGAGCAGTGGCCCCGATGAGTCGGGCGCGTTTCTTTCCCCGGCAGGTGATGACGATCTCTTCCCCCTGCGCGGCACGCTCGACGAGTTCGGAGAGCTTTTGTTTGGCTTCAAATATCCCGACCGTCATAAAACGCTCCCAATCATCTAGATTATCTGTCTAGATGAACCAAAAGTCAAGCGGTCATGCCACAAGCTCTGCCGTGGATCGCGCACCAAACCCGCGGACAGGCCTCCGGCCATTGAAATTTCGTGGACTTTGCAAAGGAAGAACCGCGGCCCCCAAATGCGGGGGTCCGGGCTACGCCGCTTCGTGGATCTTGCCATGGGCCCTTTGTGGGCCGTTGCCCTTCCACCCGCAGCTCACAAGGGCTTGGCGGCGGCGGTGGTCGGCGGAGGCGGGTTGGCGGCCAGGGGGGTGCGCGTCGCTTTGCTGACCGCCTGCACTAAGACCATGGCATCGGCCGGAATAGCCACCTTCCCATCGAGAATATTGTCCTGGTTGGGCGCGGGGCCGTACATGGCGATGTTGCCCGAATCGTCCGGCTGCACCACGGCGCCGCTCAGACTGATCCCGGCAAAGGCTCCCCGACTGCGCGAGTAAGTGAGGATTTCAGCGTGCAGGGTAATGTCCGTGCCGGCCTGGGCATTTCTCCCCACCGGTCCGGCAGCGGCGGATACGTCAGCGCCGATTTTGAATTTATTGCCCAGGAGCTTTTCGAGTCCCCGGCGCCCACGGAATACCAGGATGAGATCCGTTGAAGAGCCGCCAAACTGGAAACCCAGGCTCCCGCCGCTCATGGTCAGGAACACGGGGGCGCTCCAGCCTTGGGGAGCGCGGCAGGTTACCAAGCCCTTTCCGTAGTTCCCTCCCACGAAAAAGGCGAATTTCATTTCCGCAGGAATGATGGCGATGCACTGCGCCGAATCCAGCAGGTCCTGAGGAATGGCCCGGTCCGGGGTCCCCATGATTTCCTGGAAAATCTCGGCGGAATCCTCGATGCGGTGGACATCGGCTGCACGGTTCGAACCGGCGCGTGCGGCGAGGGACACCGCTAGGGTCAGCATGAAGTAGAGAATTGCCACTTTTCGCATATTTCTTGCCTCCAATTGAGTGCTCAAGCGTTTTGGACCTCATAGATATGATGCAATTTCTTCCCCAAACGCTACTTGCATCAGCCATAAGCATTTATACCGCACCTCGGCATGGGCCACAGAGAATAATCCATACGAAAAATTATTCAAGGATGAAGAATGTACCGGGATGAGGAAACCCCCGGGATATTAAAGTACCTTCCCGCAAGGAAACGTTTTTCCGGTAAACTGCTGACGCCTTGTCGACGGGCAGGAACCTTCATCGGGGCGATTGGATTGTTTGCAGGGGATTTCATGGATCAAGACTCATCATCGGGAATTGGAACACCGGCCCTGGCCGCGAAGGTTTCCGTTTCCAGCCGTGCGGTCGTGGTGCTGACCGCGGCGGTGGCAGCGTTGGGCGGTGCGATATTCGGGTATGACACGAGCGTGATATCCGGCGCCATGCTGTTTCTGCGCACGGACTTTCACCTCTCCGACTTTCAGGTGGAATTTGCCGTGGCCATTGCGCTGGCGGGGGCGCTGGTGGGCGCTGCCCTGGCCGGATACTGTACGGACCGCTGGGGGCGCCGCTGGATGCTGGTGATCACCGCCCTGGGTTTCGGCCTGTTTTCGGTCTTGAGCGGACTGGCCGTGGGTCTGGTGTCGTTCTCCATCGCGCGCTTCTTTGTGGGAATGTGCATTGGCATCGCCTCGCTCACCGTGCCCCTCTACATCGCGGAAATGTCGCCGGCGCGGATTCGCGGCGCGCTGGTGTCTCTGAACCAGCTCGCCATTGGCACCGGCATTGGGGTGGCTTACTTCGTGGATTACGCCCTGGCGTCCTCGGGGAGTTGGCGCTGGATGTTCGCGAGCGCCGTGTTCCCCGCCGCCGTGCTGCTGATCGGGATGATCTTCCTGCCGGAGAGCCCGCGGTGGCTCGCGCGCAAGGGGTTTCGGGAAAAGGCCCTGGAGAACTTCCACCGCCTGGGCCGGGGCGATGAGGCGGAAGCCGAACTCGCGGAAGTGGAAAGCACCCTGCAAGAGGAGGAGGAGGGTTTTGGCATTCTGTTGCGCCCCGGATTCCGCGTGGCGGTATTAGTCGGCGTGGGTCTTGCCATCTTTCAACAGATCACCGGCATCAATACGATCATCTATTACGCCCCCGCCATCCTGCAAAAGTCGGGTTACCCTTCGGCGAAGGCTGCCATCCTGGCCACGGCGATCATCGGGCTGGCCAACATCATCGTTGCAGCCATTGCCATTTCCGTGGTGGACCGCATCGGCCGCCGGATCCTGTTGCTGCTCAGCACAGCGGGAATGGCCTTGACCCTGGGCTTGATCGGCGGGGCGTTCCAAATGAAATCCGGGGGCATTGTCGTGTTTTTCGAGATCGTCGCCTATTGCGTGGCTTTTGGCATCGGCCTGGGGCCGGTGATGTGGCTGCTGATCTCGGAAATTTACCCCACCAAAATCCGCGGCAAAGCCATGTCTTTAGCCACGCTCTCGGTGTGGGGATCAAACTGGCTGGTGGCCGTGACCTTCCTGACGCTTTTGAATAACGCTGGCCCGGCACATACTTTCTGGCTTTACGGGATCATCTCGGTGGCGGCCTTCTTCTTTTGCTACGCCTTTGTCTTTGAAACCAAAGGCCGCACCCTGGAACAGATTGAGCACCACTGGCTGCACTTCGGGGAGAAGGAATAGAAGGTGTCAGGTATCAGGTGGCAGGTGTCAGGGCGAAGGGTAAAGGGTAAAGGCTAAAGGGTAAAGTTTAAAGGATAAAGGGTAAAACGTTCTGTGCGGTGCTCGCTTTTAGCCTTTACCCTTCACCCTTTAAACTTTACCCTTTACACTTTAGACTTTCCCTTGCTTCTGCCCTGACACCTGATACCTGGCACCTGACACCTACTTACTTAAACTGCTCGTCAATCTCCACCTGATAGCCGCTGGCCAGGCGGTTGGTTTCATTGGCCATGCCCACTACGGCCATCAGCTCGGCGAACATGGCATCCGTCATACCGGCCTTGCGTGCGGCGGCGGTGTGGGAGGCGATGCAATACCCGCACTGATTGGTGGCGCTTACGGCCACGTAAATCATCTCCTTGACGAGCGGGTCCATGGCGCCCGCACCCATGATCTGCTTGATGCTTTCCCAGGTGCGGCGCAGGGTGGCAGGGTCGTGGGCAATCGCCTTCCAGAAATTGTTAACGCGATCCGTCTTCCGCGTCGCCATGAGGTCATCATAGACGGCGCGCACTTCCGGGCTGGCGTCCAGGTATTCGATTAAACCTAAAGTTGCCATTGCATCTCCATAATTATGAATTCGATTCCAGCGCTGACTCAGGGTCAGTGCTCCATCCTAACCCCCTTGGGGCTCACGGAACTCATCGCGAGAGGACTGCCAGCAATGTCAAATACCCATCCACGAGCAGGCCTTCATAGCCATACGGTTTCCCATCCCATGACTTCCAATCGTAGGACTTGCCATTCGGTGCGGTCCCCTGAAAATCGCCTTCCTCAAACGAGCGCAGCATTGGGAACAGAATCGCATCAGCCTCTTTACGCCGGCCCAATTGGTACAAGGCCTCAATCGTAAAGTAGGCAAAGCAGGCGGTGGCGCCGCCGTTTTCGTACTTTTGGAAGCCGTCGGAGCCATCCTCTTTCGGGCCGCCGCCCCAGTCCGCTCGGGGTTCCAGATAATCCCCGCGCCGGATGGGAATCAGATTCCCCGGCAAGCCATATTCGAAATGGGTATAGCCCACGTCCTTCATTTTGGCGAGCAGGCGGTCCATGATCTTGTTCGCCTTGTCGCGAGGAATGAGGCCGTAGGTGATGGCCGTGCCATTCACGAAAGTAAAGTAATAGTCATGCAGTTGGCCGTCTTGACTCTTCCAGCCTGCCAGCACTCCAGTGGCGGGATCGTAAAAAGTATCGTAGTAAACCGAGCGCAGTTTCTCCGCGCGTGCGGCATAAAATTTGGCATCGTCAGTCTGGTTCACGCGCCGGGCCAAATCGGCCATCCCCAGCAAGGCATGATAGGCGACGGCATTCGAATATGCGTCGAGGTGGCCAAAGCCAATGCCATCCCACCAATTGCCCGCGTGAATCGAGAACTTCTTATCCCATATGCCGTAGTTGCCGCTGACGGGATATTCCAGCAGGCCGATTCCCTCGCGATCCATGGCCAGCATCTTGATGGCCCACCCTTTAATTCCCGGATAGTTCTTCTTCAGCCACACCTCATCCCTGCTGCCGCGCACGTAGTCGGAGGAGGCAATTAGCAGCGAGGGGTAGGAGTCCACGAAATCGTAGGGTAGCGACGGGTCATTGTCATATCCGGCGGTGGGATAGTATCCCGAAAGACCATAGGCCTTCATGCCGAGCAAATATTGGTCCAGCGTGGCGCGAATCAAATCGAGCGCGGTCAGCCCCGGAGCGAGCGGCGGAGTGCGAAGCGCCGACGCCGAGTAATGAAACACGGTGAAGGCGCAGACATCGCTGGCGGCATGATTGGCCAGGGCGCGAAAGCGAGGGCTGAGTTGAAAGATATCCAGCCAATCGCGGCGGAAGCCATCGAATCGGGGGTCCTGGGCCAGTTCCGGGGGGCCGGGATAAATATCCACCACATCCAGCGTATACCCAACGTGCGGGATGGCCGCCGAGGCCCCGGGAATGCTCACCGTCACGAAATCGTTAATTCGCATCGGCTTGTTTTTGTTGCGATAGGCGTCGTACCCCAGCGCCAACCCCCTCGGAGCGGGCGTGATACGGAAAGTCCCCAGGTTCGGCAGGTGTAAAAGCGCCGGGAGGCGGATGGTCCCATCATTGTTGAAAAGGCCCAGCAACGTTCCCCGGCTCACGTGGGGATTGATGTTGAGCACCAGGGGGGGCGGGGGATTGTCCGCCGAATAAGAAGACCGTAGCTGAATCTGCCGGTCGGAGAATGCGAAAGACCAGACCGGCGCGGCAGAAGGTTGGCCCGCGGGACGGTACTCGAACCACTTTCCCGCATGGCGCACTTCATAGACCTTGCCGGACTTGCCGGGCATACGGAGGGGATTCTTGGTGAGCTTTTTCTTCCCCAACGAATCTACCGTCAAGACCGTGAAGGCAGGCTGGTCCGGGGCGAGTTCGATCCGCACGAAAGACGATTGGTATTGTGGCCGAGAGGCGGGCTCAATGGCCAAGCCCAGGGTGAAAATGATTGAGACAAAGATGAGTAGTGTCAGTCGCCTCAGCATGAGTCGCTCCACATGAAGGCTGAAGGATCTTACGTCGGTGCGGAGTATAGGTGGACGCGCGGTGGGTGTCAATTCAGAGGGGGCATCTGAGCGAGCAGGTGCAATGCTGGTGGATTCCGGCCGGACGAGTGCCCACCAAAAACATTGGCGGTCCTTCAGCCGCGGCGACCCCTGCGCCCAGCGTAATGCCTCTACCCCTTCTTTCCAACGAAGAGAAAATGATCCGACTGGCCGATGCCCTCGGGCGTTTGGGCGGTCTCTTCCACGATGTCGAGCCACCGTTCCTTTTCGGCGGCGGGAAGAGTACCGAAGATGTCCTGCCATGCGGCGGTGAAGGATTCCACGCCCAGAAACGCTATGGTTTCGAAGCGGTTCTTGAACAGCGCGCGGAATTCCGCCGCGGTGGTCAAGTGGGCGTAGCCGATGGGGGGCGCGTGTTCAGGGTCCAGATTGCCATCGCGCAGGTATTGCTGGTGGAAAGCCACGCGCTCGGAGGCGAGTCCGAATTTGAAACGCAGCAAGTCACGCAGGTAGGCGAGCCGATTGATCCCCGCGGCAAAAAGGATGCCGCTCGGCTTCAAAATTCGCGCCGCCTCCTCCACGCTGCGCTGGCGTTCGGGGAGCGACTGCAAATGATAGAGGGGGCCCATCAGGAGGGCCAGGTCAACGCTTGCGGAGGGCAACCCTTCCAGCCTGACTCCGGAAACATGATGGCGGCCTGCTAAATGTTCTGCGAGGCCGGCGCGGGTCAGCTTTTCTTCCACCGCGTCCAGCAGTCGGGCGGAGATGTCCACGAGGTGCAGGCGGCAACCAGCGCGCGCCAGGAATTCCGTGTAGTGACCGCCCCCCACGCCGATCTCCGCCACCACGTCCCCAGCCTTCGCCACCCGCCCGAGCCAGCGGAGTGTCACCCCCATCTCCACGGGGGAATCCTGCGGCAACCGCGTCAATTCTGCCTGGAAAGCCGCCTCGTCGTAATGCCTCGCGACGTTCGATTCTTCTTCATTGAATTGTGCCATGACAGCGAAAGTATAACTCGGGTTGGTCGCAAGCTGCAGCGGCAGCGTGACAGCCGTGTGCCACGGGTATCATGCCCGTGCTCGGGCATGGCCAGGATGGCCATGGCAGTGCGCCCGAGGGCGCACCTGGTGGGAGGGGTGAAAGTCCTCTCCGAGTCAACGTAACTCGTAATCAGCCTGCAACTGCGTCGTGGCGATCTCCCGAAGGGATGCGGGAACGGCCAGGGTACGGAGCAGGCATAGATTCCGGCCGCCGGCCGTTTGAAAAGCTGATAGATTGGAAGTGACCGGCGCGTCCTCGCCTGCATCTAATCAGCGTATAGGCCAGGGGGAAAGACGACCATGTGGAACAATCTCAAAACAACCATCTTGCTTGCGGCCATGACCGGTCTAGTGCTCGGAATCGGCGAGTGGTGGGGCGGCCAGAATGGGCTGATCCTCGCCCTGGTGTTCGCCGCGGTAATGAATCTGGGCAGTTATTTCTTCTCCGATAAAATCGCGCTGGCCTCTTCGGGCGCCCAGCCGATTTCCCGCGAGGACGGCCCGCGCATTTACCAGATTGTCGATCGTCTGGCGGCCAAGGCCAACATTCCGGTTCCCAAGATTTATTTTATTCCCACCGATTCGCCCAACGCTTTTGCCACGGGCCGGAATCCCAACCACGCCGCCGTGGCAGTAACGCGCGGGATTCTGGACATTTGCGACGACGAGGAAATTGAAGGGGTGCTCGCGCACGAGCTCGGGCACGTGAAGAATCGCGATATTCTCACAAGCGCCGTGGTGGCCACCCTGGCCGGCGCCATCACCCTGATCGGACGCGTGCTCTGGTACGCCGAGATCTTCGGAGGGTGGGGCGGCGGTGGTGGCCAGGGCGACGACCGGCGGGGCGGCGCGCTCCCGATGCTGGCCATGATGATTCTAGCGCCGCTGGCGGCCACGCTCATCCAGTTGGCCATTTCACGCTCGCGCGAGTATGAGGCGGATGCTACCGGCGCGCGCATCACCGGCAATCCCCATGGCCTGGCCCGCGCCCTCGACAAAATTGATAAGTGGTCCAAGCGCATCCCCATGCAGGTTGCGCCCTCCATGGCGCACCTGTACATTCTTCAGCCACTCCTTTCCGGAGGGATGTTTTCCAACTTGTTCTCCACCCACCCGCCCATTCGCAAACGCATTGAGCGCCTGATCGGGCGGGAGTTCGTTTAGGGCGCGGAATCCAACCGCGCTTGCTTGAGCGCCTCAAATCACGTTACGATAAAGGGGTTCTTCCGCTGGATGGGTTTTTCAGGGCGTGTGGCAGAACCGTAATACTCTTCACCCGGCTGGCTGCAGGGATGGTTTCTCGCTGCCGCTATCCATGGGTGTGGCGAAACCATGCTGCATGATAAATTCGGGCGCGAAATTCACGACTTGCGCATTTCGGTGACCGATCGCTGCAACTTCAGTTGCGTTTACTGCAAGTCTGCCGACCCAAAAAGCTACTTTCCGCATCGCGACCTGCTGACCTGGGAGGAATTCCTGCGTCTCAGCCGGGTTCTGGTGGGCCTGGGGATTCGCAAGATTCGCGTGACCGGGGGTGAACCGCTGTTACGCGAGGGGGTGGTGGATTTCATCGCGCGCCTTCGCCAAATCGACGGGCTGGAGGACGTGGCGATTACGACCAACGGATACCTGCTGCCGGAAATGGCGCGGGAACTTGCCGCGGCCGGGGCGCCGCGCGTCACCGTCAGCCTGGATTCCACCAATCCGGAAAAGTTCGCCCGCATCACGCGCACGCCGCGCTCCTATGAAAAGGTGATGGCAGGTATTGACGCCGCTCTGGAAGCGGGCTTGCGCCCCGTGAAGGTGAATATCGTTCTGGTGCGGGGCTTTAACGACGATGAGATTGTGGATTTCGCCCGCCTCGCCCGCCGCCGCGACATTGTGGTGCGCTTCATCGAGTTTATGCCGCTCGACGCCGATCACGCCTGGAAACGCGAATTGGTGGTAACGGCAAAGGAAATTGTGGACGCCATCCAGCCGGTGTTTCCGCTCGAGGAAATCCCTCGCAATACGCCGAGTGAGACGGCGCTGCGCTATCGCTTTGCGGACGGCCAGGGTGAAATCGGCATCATCGCCCCGGTTTCCATTCCTTTTTGCGGGCAGTGCAGCCGCATTCGCGTCACGGCGGACGGCAAACTGCGCACCTGCCTGTTTTCACTTACCGAGCACGACGTGCGCCACCTGGTTCGCAACGGGGCCGACGACCACCAGATCGCACGATTTTTGGAAAAGGTGGTGCACCAGAAGGAACCCGGCCACCGCATCAATGAGCCGGATTTCGTTCAGCCCTCGCGGACCATGGTCTATATTGGGGGTTAGGGATTCGAGGTTAGGGACAAGGGAAACGGGATACGGGATACGGGGTAAGGGACACGGAACTCGGGATCCGGCCTCGTCAATCAAGATATGGGAGCCGTGATCAAGGCTCAGCCCTTGGAAATCGCTGCCGGAGGGGGACATGCCAATTCAGAATTTAGAATTCAGCATTCCGAACCCCGAATCCCTAACCCCGTATCCCGCGTCCCGAATTTGCTAAAATAGCAGCAGGGTCATTATGGCAACGGCAACCATCGATCTGCTCCTGGCCAACTACGTGAATCTCCCGGCGCAGGAGCTTGATGAGCGCATTGCGCGGGCCAAGGAGGCTCTTGGCTCGCGGCTGGTGATCCTTGGCCATCATTACCAGCGCGATGAAGTGGTGAAGTTCGCCGACCATCGCGGCGATTCCCTGCGCCTGTCACAGCTCGCCGCCCGCCGCCCCGAGGCTGAGTACATTGTCTTCTGCGGCGTGCACTTCATGGCGGAAAGCGCCGACATCCTCAGCGGCGATCACCAGGTGGTGATTCTTCCAGACCTGCATGCCGGCTGCTCCATGGCGGATATGGCCAATCTTGAGCAGGTGGAGGTTTGCTGGGAAGCGCTCGCGGCGGCCAATGTCGGCAAGATCGTGCCCATCACTTACATTAATTCCACGGCGGCCATCAAGGCCTTTGTGGGCAGGAACGGGGGCGCCGTTTGCACCTCCTCCAACGCCCGCAAGGTTATGGAGTGGGCGCTGGCGCATGGCCAGAAGGCCCTGTTCATGCCGGATGAGCACCTGGGCCGCAACACGGGCTACGGCTTGGGAATTTCACTTGACGAGATGGCGGTCTGGAATCCGCGTGAAGAGGACGGTGGACTTACCGACCGCGGGATGGCAGGCGCCCGGATCTACTTGTGGAAGGGCCACTGCTCCGTCCACATGCGTTTTCAGCCCGAGCACGTGCAGCGCGCCCGCCAGACCCATCCCGGCATTCGGGTGATCGCCCACCCGGAGTGCTCCTGGGAGGTTTGCCAGGCCGCCGATGAGGTGGGTTCGACCGAATACATCATCCGGCGGATCGTGGAGTCTCCCCCGGGAAGCACCTGGGCGGTGGGCACGGAAATTCACATGATTCGCCGCCTCGCCCGGGAATACCCGGACCGGCTCGTTCTGTCGCTTGACGACTGCGTCTGCATGTGCAGCACCATGTTCCGGATTTCGCCCCAGCACCTTTGCTGGACGCTGGAAAGTTTGTGCGCCGGCCAGGTGGTGAACCGCATCAGCGTTGATCCGGAGACCAAACGCTGGGCGCGGGTGGCGCTCGACCGGATGCTGGAGATCAAGTAAGAAGTTGAAAGTTGACAGGAGAAGGCAGAGTATCCTGCTCGATCTTTCCGCCCTTGACTTTCGGCTCTCGACTATCGACTATCAACTATTGACTTCAATTATGGCCGACAAATATTTTGATCGTCGAGAAGCGGAAGAACTTCTGGTCACCCTCACCCCCTGGCTGGAGGAAGCGCGGGGCGAGAACCAGAAAATCGAGGCCTTCAAGACCGAACTCGCGCAGGTGGCCTCACGCATTATGGTGCTGGGGGGGACTTCCCCTCCGCTGGCTGATTTACTGCGCAAAAAGACCGTGCACGACGAGGCGGCCGAGCACTTGATAGAAATCGTCCAGCGCATTCAGGAAACCGGCGTCCTGGTGAAGGATGTGGATGTCGGTTTGATTGATTTCCCCAGCCTGCTGGAAGGCGAAGAGGTTTACCTCTGCTGGAAGCTGGGCGAAGAGCATATCGCCTTCTGGCATGGAATTGACGAGGGTTTTACGGGCCGCAAGCCGCTTGATGATCCCGGCACCGGGCGCACACCGCCGCAGGGGCCCCGGCTGCAATAGACACGATACAACCCATGAGCCTTGAGAACCCCGCAAACGAACTGGCGAAGGCCGCGAGCTCCTACCTGCGCTCCGCCGCGCATCAACCGGTGCTTTGGCGCGAATGGAACGGCGACGCTTTCGCCCTGGCCACGGCGCAGGATAAGCCCATCCTGCTCGACATCGGCGCCGTGTGGTGCCACTGGTGCCACGTAATGGACCGCGAAAGCTACGAAAATGCCGAGGTGGCGCGCATCATCAACGAGTCGTTCATCCCCGTAAAAGTGGACCGCGATGAGCGCCCCGACATTGACGCGCGCTACCAGGTGGCCATCAGCGCCTTGACGGGCCAGGGAGGCTGGCCGCTGACGGCTTTTCTCACTCCCGACGGGCGGCCGTTTTTTGGCGGCACGTACTTCCCGCCTGATGATCACGGCGGCCGCCCGGGCATGAAGCGCCTGCTGGAAGCCATCGCCCACAATTACCGCACGCAGCGCAGCCACGTTCATGAGAGCGCCGCCAAGATTGCCGAGGCTCTGCGCGAAGTGGACCACTTCCAGGGAGGCGAGGAAGCGGCCGACGATCTGATTGTGAAAGCCATCGTCGAAAACATCGGGCGCATGTTCGATGAGCAAAACGGCGGGTTCGGCAGCGCCCCCAAGTTTCCCCATCCCACCGCCATTGACCTGCTCCTGGAAGTTTATCTGGAGACCCGCCAGGACTGGCCGCTCGAAATCGTTACCTCCACCCTCGAACACATGGGGCAGGGCGGGGTGTACGACCAGATTGGCGGCGGCTTTCACCGCTACTCGGTGGACGAGCGCTGGATTGTTCCCCATTTCGAGAAAATGTCCTACGACAACGCGGGCCTGTTGGGAAATTACCTGCGCGCCTACCAGCTCACCGGCAATCAATTCTTTCGCGAAATCGCCCTGGGAATTATCGGCTTCCTTGAGAACGTGCTGTCGCATCCCGACGCCGGCTTTTACGCGAGCCAGGACGCGGATATCAACCTTGATGATGACGGCGATTACTTCACCTGGACACTCGACGAATTGAACGCGGTGCTAGACGGGCCGGAGGCGCGCGTTGCCGCCCTTTATTACCACATCGAAGCCCAGGGCGAGATGCATCACAACCCCGCGAAAAACGTGCTGTTCATTGACCAGCCCGTGGGCGCCATCGCCGCGCGCCTCGAAATGGACGAAGCCCGCGTGGCGGAGCTTGTAGCCAGCGCCCGGCGCAAAATGGCGGAGGCGCGCACCCGGCGGCAGACCCCCTTCATCGACAAGTCCATTTATACAAGTTGGAACGGCATGCTGATTTCCTCCCTGCTGGAGGCGCATCGGGTTCTGGGCGCGGCGGGCGAACGGGACCGCGCGCTCGCCACTCTCGACCTCCTGATGAGCAAAGCTTACGACCCTGAAAAGGGCATGTACCACAACCTGGTGGATGGCGCTCCGCGCATCGAGGGCTTGCTGGAAGACCAGGTGTTCATCATTGCGGCGTTGCTCGACGCCTACGAGGTTACCGGCACCCGCGCTTACTTTGACCGCGCCCTCGAGCTGATGGAAACCACCGTGCGCCGCTTCTGGGACGAGAAGGAGGGCGGATTCTTTGACACCGCCCAGGACCTGGCCGACCGCCACGGCAGTTTGACCACCCCGCGCAAACCCTTCCAGGATTCGCCCACGCCGGCGCCAAATGCTGTGGCCGTGATGGTGCTCGATCGCCTCGACGGGCTTGCCGACCGCGAAGATTTCGGCGAAAAGGCGGCCGCCACCCTGGCGCTGTTTGCGTCCAAGGCGGGGCAGTATGGTATGTTCGCCGCATCCTACGGCCTGGCGCTCCTCCATCACCTGCGCGCGCCGACCGACGTGGTGGTGGTGGGCTGCGCTGACGATGAACGCACCGTCAAACTTCTTCGCGCTGCTTATGATGCCCCGCACGCTTGCAAGCACGTCTTCACTTTTGAGCCCGCCACCGTGCAGGCCCGAGACTTGCCCGCCGGCCTGGTCTCCACCCTGCCGCAGTTGCCTTTTGACGGCGTTCCCGTGGCCCTGGTGTGCGAAGGCTCCGCCTGCCACCCCCCCGTGCAAACCCCTGAGGCTCTCCAAGAATTGCTCGCCCCTGCCAAACCCGCCTGACGTAGGGGCGGGCTTGCCCTGCCCTCATGGTTCAGCGGTAATTTGCAAGCAGGGGACCGCAAGCCGTCCCCCCTACTACCCGGCTTGCGGTGAATAACCCGCTTATTCAACGCAATTTGTGCGTAGAATATGGGAACCAAGGAGCAGGAGCCATGGCCACGCGTCCACACCAGGCTTACACTCACCTCGGGCAAGCCGCTGCCCGAATCTTTGCCGCCAACGAGCGCATGAACCAGATTCTCATCGAGAATCTTGACCCGGTCGCGTGGAGAGCCCAACCGCCCGGCAAGGTGCGCACCATTGCGGCCATCTTCACCCACCTGCACAACGTCCGCTGCAAGTGGATCAGGCTTACCGCTCCGCACCTGAAGGTCCCATCACAGCTCAACCGCACGCACTGCACGCCGCAGCAGGCCCGGGCGGGACTCGCGGAGAGCGCCGCCCGTTGCGCGGAGATGCTTGCCGAAGCGCTGGGCGGCGGCGGTGGCCGCATCGAGAAGTTCCTTCGAGACGGCTGGGCTCAGCCCTGGCCGGTGGGAGTGGAAATGCTGTGCTACATGCTTTCCCACGAAGCCCACCATCGCGGGCAGGTTTGCATGCTTGCGCATCAGCTCGGATTCCCGCTGCCGGTCAAAGTGGGGGCCGGAATCTGGAATTGGGAAAAGCTGTGGAAGGAGGGAGAGTGGCCGGCGGCCCCGGCTCCAAGGCTCCCGGATGAACGATGCCTGTGGCCGCCGCGCCGGGTTCTTCCGCCCATGGGAACCACTCGGCGGCTTTTATCTTTTCAAAACATCCTCACGATACTATTACCCATTTAAGAATCGGTACTCGCCACCCGCTTTTTGGCCTGCCCCGCCCTCGCGGCCGGGAGTTTGTCAAATTTCTCAACCAGGAAGTGCGCCGTTGTGAAGAATTAACGGGAACCCACACCCGGGTTAGGGGACGGTGGCGGCAACTTCGTTGGAGGCCGCGCTCTGGGTAACGCCGTTCGAAGCTACCGCCCTAACCACGTAGTAGTACGTCGCTCCCGCTGTAACGCTCGCGTCCGTGTAGCGGGTCCCGTCAACTGGTGTGGAATTCAGCGGGGAGGCGCTTTCTCCACCGGAGGTCGTCCCCCGGTAGAGGTAATAGCCCGTGACTCCAGCGTTGGCGCTGGCGCTCCAGAACAGAATCACGTCATGGCTTCCCGTGCCCGAAAGGCTCACGGTCTGAGGGCTGCCGGTGGCACTGTCCGTGATGCTCAGTGCCGCTACGAGCGCCCCGCTGGCAGATGGTGTGAAGAGCACGGCAAGGGTGCAATGGCCGCCCGCCGCCACCGAGTTGCCGCAGGTATCCGTTTGAGTAAAGTCGCTGGCATTGGTACCTGTTAAAGTGAAGCTGGTAACGCTCAGTGCGGTGCTGCCGGAGTTGGTAAGGGTCACGGTCTGGGCCGAACTGGTGGTATCTATCGCCTGATTGCCGAAGGCCAGGCTGGCGGCGGAGAGGCTCAGCGTAGCCGAAGCGCTGGCGCCGGTTCCGGAGAGGCTTACGGTCTGCGGGCTGCCGGTGGCGTTGTCGCTGAGGGTGAGAGCCGCGGTGAGCGTTCCCGCCGCGGTGGGCGTAAAGGTCACGCTGATCGTGCAGTGGGCTCCATCCGCCACGGAGCTGCCGCACGTATTGCTCTGGGCAAAGGCGCTGCTATTTGCGCCCGTGATCACTGCGCTCGAGATGTTCAGCGTGGCGCCCCCGCTGTTCGTGAGGGTCACAGTTTGGGCGATACTTGTGGTCCCGAGCGCCTGGCCTGCAAACGTCAAGCTGGTGGCGGAGAGGGTGACCGCAGCCGAAGCGCTTATGCCGGTTCCGGAGAGGCTCACCGTCTGCGGGCTGCCGGTGGCGTTGTCCGTGAGGGTGAGAGCCGCGGTGAGCGTTCCCGCCGCGGTGGGCGTAAAGGTCACGCTGATCGTGCAATGGGCTCCAGTCGCCACGGAGCTGCCGCACGTATTGCTCTGGGCAAAGGCGCTGCTATTTGCGCCCGTGATCACCGCGCTCGAGATGTCCAGTGTGGCGCCCCCGCTGTTCGTGAGGGTCACAGTTTGGGCGATACTTGTGGTCCCGAGCGCCTGGCCTGCAAACGTCAAGCTGGTGGCGGAGAGGGTGACCGCAGCCGAAGCGCTGGCGCCGGTTCCGGAGAGGCTCACGGTCTGCGGGCTGCCGGTGGCGTTGTCCGTGAGGGTGAGAGCCGCGGTGAGCGTTCCCGCCGCGGTGGGCGTAAAGGTCACGCTGATCGTGCACTCGGCTCCTGCCGCCACGGAGCTGCCGCAAGTATTGCTCTGGGCAAAGGCGCTGCCATTCGCGCCCGTGATCACCGCGCTCGAGATGTTCAGCGTGGCGCCCCCGCCATTCATGAGCGTCAATGTTTGCGCGCTGCTTGTGGTCCCGAGCGCCTGGCTGGCAAAAGTCAAGCTGGTGGGAGACAAGGTTGCAGTGGGTGACGTTGCGCCGTTTCCCGATTCCGAGGGGCTGGCGGTGCTGCTGCCCACCGGTCTCTGATTGGAGGAGACGTTACAACCCACATGAAGTGCTGCGAACAAGAAAGCAAGCAAAACCACAAACTTCTTCATGGTTTGCTCCTTATCCCCTCGACAACCTTGCTGACGGTCGTATGCCTTTTGACCCTGACTGGCGATTTGAACCCTCCCGTGCCGCGGGTGCGTGAACCCACGCGCGCTCCAGCCTCTTCCCCTTGCGGATCCCGGAAGCGGTCAGGATCGGCAAGGGGAAACGCACTGATGCGCTACCCGGCTTCTCATCCCGTCGCGGCTCAAGTTCTACCGCGCGGCGTTAAATACATGTATGCTGAGGGGGCGGGCCACGGCCCGCTGACCGCTGCATATTATAGGCCCTCAGCCGGCGTCCGTAAATCGTTATTTGCGCATCGTTATTTTCGCGTAAACCTGGGGGGCGAGCGAGTGTAGCGGAGGCCAACCGCGCCTTCGGCTGCGCCACCTGTCTCGTGGCCCTTCCACGGCCTGATTGATGCCCGGATGGCAGTCCCCGTTGAAACCATTTGGGCCGCCCATTGTAACCCATCGAGTTCTCATGCCGTCACTGCAACTGTAAAGAAATTGTAAAGAAGGTGGCGGGGGACAAAATGAAAACGGCACTCCTCGTAGTCCTGTCCTTTATGACCTGTTCAGTTCTTACTCAAGCCCAATCCCAGGAGAGGCGGATCGCCCCAGGTTGCGGCCCCGATGAAATCAAGTTCGAGGTGAAAACGGCGAAGAATCCAAATCCGGCGGGACAGCCGGAGGCAGACAAGGCGCTGGTTTATTTCTTTGACGATTCGCCATCAAATGGTGTGATCGACAAGCTTACGACGCGCGCGGGCATCGATGGCGTGTGGGTGGGCGCAACCCAGCGCAATTCGTATTTCTATGCTTCTGTTGATCCCGGAGAACATCACGTTTGCGCAAGCTGGCAAAATTGGCTGGGGCCGGGTGTGAATGCCACTCACAAGACGGTGGCGGCCCATTTTACCGCAGAGGCCGGAAGGACTTATTATTTTAAGGTTGGGGGCCAATTGACCCATAGCGCGATTGACATCAATTTGGATCCAATCGATAGCGATGAGGCCCAGCTTCTGGCACGCAAGTATTCTCTCAGCACGTTTCAGCAGAAAAAGTGAAGGGCTTCCGGCCTCTTATGTAGCGCCGACCTTGAGGTCGGCACGTGCTGACCTCAAGGTCAGCGCTGCAATTTTCTTGCGGCCGGCTGACGCAGAGCCCGGTTCTTGGGGCTCTGCGGTCTCCCGCAGGGACGTTCTCTTCCATCTCCGCGATGTTCAATCATGCGTGTCCTATCGGGATCGGAGACCTCCAAGGGCTGAGGTCTGCGCCAGCCGGCCGGGAATTACGGGTTTGCATCCGGAGAACCCTTTGCTCGTGGATCGGACGGTTCAGAAAGATGCAGTATTGTGCCGTCGCTTGGGTCGGCAAGCACATGCAATTTCATTCCTAAAAGGAAGGCCTTGAGCGCGCCCAATACGGAAGCCACAGGCATCATGAGGAGCAGCGGCACCCAAAGAAGTTTATTGCCACGGGCGCCTGCCCAATAAGGGGTTAGAAACGCTAACAGGAAACTCGCAAGAAGCGCAAGGAGAGTGGCGCAAACACTGTCTTCCCATCGGAGCATCGCCTTGCACCCTGGACATCGGAAGCTCCCGCGATGCACGTCCTCCTTGTGCATTGGCCACTCGCAGACCGGACACTTCGCCATGATGATGTCCCCTTTCTGCGGAAAACTCGAGGGGCGGCTGGCCGGCTGGCGCAGAGCCCGGTTCTTGGGGCTCTGCGATCTCCCGCAGGGACGTTCCATTCGGCCCCCGTCGTGCGGAGTATACTCTCCTGCGTCCTGCCCTTCTACCGGCGCGTTTACCGTCCCGTTCAACTCCCATTCGCTACCACCCGCGCCTATCGCCGCACCCCCCAAAAGCCGAGCCTGCCCCGCCCCCTTTTTGATCAGGCAGAATCCTGCGGCCGGCCCACAGAAGTTGGGCTTTCTGCACAACAACCCGGTGACGCGCGTGCGGGTGAGCTCCCCCGGCGACTGGCCGTGGTCAAGTTGGAGAATCTACTCTCAGCAGGATGCGTCAATTCTTCGCAAGGATCGGATGCGTTGAGTTGAACTCAGATGTTTTCGGGATCCCAGACTCCCCAAGCCAGAAATCTGATGCGCCAGCCGACGGCTTGCCCTGCTAGGCCTGACAGGGGCGGCTCGCGAACCGCCCCTACTGACCCCGGGCCGAGCGCCGCTCGGCCCTCCCAATGTGCCATGGCCGTCTTGACCCATGCCGGGGCACGGGTGGGACGCCCGTGGCACTCCGCAGGTGGCATGGCCATCCTGGCCATGCATGCGCACAGGCAGGAGTGCTTGTGCTAAGTCGTGACGGGCACGCGCTAGGTCCCCGGCGGACACACTTCCCCACATCGTTATCGGCGGTTGGCGCCGGGACGATGAGGGGATTTGTGGGCGAAGGGCATTCCGGCACGGCCGAACGGCGTCTGACCCTGGGCCGAGCGCAGCTCGGCCCTCCCAATGTGCCATGGCCGTCTTGACCCATGCCGGGGCACGGGCGGGACGCCCGTGGCACTCCGCAGGTGGCATGGCTATCCTGGCCATGCATGCGCACAGGCAGGAGTGCCTGTGCTAAGTCGTGACGGGCACGCTCTAGATCCCCGGCGTGCACACTCCCCCGCATCGTTATCGGCGGTTGTAGTCGGGACGATGAAAGAATTTCGCGGGCTGCCTAGCTGGCGGGGGCGTCCTTTTCGAGCAGGGCCCGGACGGGGGCGGGATCGGAACTCGAGTTGAGCTGGTCCGCCATCCCTTGCCGATGCCGGGGCGGATTGTGGGCGGCCTCGGCGCGGATTTGAATCCAGGTTTCTTCGGGGATGGCGAGGAAGACGGCGACCACGCGAGGGTCAAATTGTCTGCCCGACTCACGCTCGATTTCGGCGCGGGCGACATCATAGGGGCGTCCGCGGCGGTAGGGGCGGTCCGACATCATGGCGTCCATCGTGTCGGCGATAGAGAAAATTCTTGCTCCCAGGGGGATTTCTTCGCCACGCAGGCCTTGCGGGTATCCGGAGCCGTCGAAAAACTCGTGGTGGGCGAGGACAATTTGGGCGGCAGGGGAGAGAAAGGCTACCCGGTTCATCCAATCATAGCCAATGCGCACGTGGGTCTGCATGATGGCCGTCTCTTCCGGCGTCAGCTTTCCCGGCTTGAGCAAGATCGAATCGGGAATGCCAATCTTACCAACATCGTGCAGACGCGCGCCCCTTTCCAATTGCTTGAGGTCGTCGCCGGAAACCACAAGTTGCTGCGCGATCTCCATGGAGTAAAGCGTGACCCGCCGGGTGTGATCGGCCGTGACATTGTCGCGGAGGTCGACGGTGGAGGCCAGGGTTTCCAGAGTCTCGTCGTAAGCGAGTTCAACCTTGCGGAGCGCGTCCTGGAGCTGGCTGGTGCGCTGCTCGACCATGCTCTCCAGATGATGGCGGTATTCCTCCAGTTCCTTCTCCATGCGCTTCATCTCCAGCGCCCGGCGAAGACTTGCCACTACCGCTTCCATCTGAAAGGGCTTGGTAATGTAGTCGGAGGAGCCCTGCTTCATGGCGGCTACCCCAACAGCAACGTCACTTACCCCCGTCGCCATCAGAAAAGCCGTGCCCGGGACCAGCCGGTGCGCCGCCGCGAGGAGGTCGAGCCCGGACATTCCCGGCATGTTCAGGTCGGAAATAATAGCGTCAAAGGATTCATGCAAGAGGAGATTCAGAGCCGCTTCGCCACTTGTGCAGGAGTCGGTATCGAAGCCGGAAATTCTCAGTTTGGTGCTTAAGAGCTTGCAGATCGCCGGGTCGTCATCCACCACCAAGACGCGAAGTCGAGGCGCCGAATCCATGGCCAGTTCGCCTTCCATTACCCATTAGACCTGTGCGCTTGTTGCATGGTAACGAGGTGAGCATAACATAGAGGGAAACTTTGATGCAAGCCAATCCCTCAATCATTCCCTCAATGTGGTTGATGGTAGGAGGTTAGGGAATTGCGGTAGTTTTGTTATGAATTGCCCAAGCCCATGCTGCTTCCATGCGCTGACGACGTCCGGCAAATCACAGGGAGTTGCGGAGTATCCATAATGCATTTCAGGCCCCCCCCACATCTGATATTCAAAAATAAATTTTGAAAATGCAGAGTATTAATGGTTGGATGTTCCTTATGATTGATACCATGTGATGGTCAAGTAAATTGCTCCGGTAACCTGACCGGAATATTCATGAAGAGGCCGCCAAGACTCTCGCCGTCTCGCGCGCCACCATGAGTTCCTCGTTGGTATTAATCACCACCACCGCCACTTGCGAACAGGGCGGTGAAATGACCCGATCGCCATGATCTGGGGCGCGGTTGGCAATGGGGTTCAAATGGATTCCCAGGTGCTCCATGCCGCTGCAAACCAGCTGGCGAACCTGCGAGGAGTTTTCACCTATGCCCCCCGCGAAGGCCAGCACGTCAAGTCCACCCAGGGCGGCGGCATAGGCGCCCACGTACTTCTTGATTTCATAGATAAACACTTCGAGCGCCAGGGCGGCGCGCGCGTTTCCTTCCTCCGCGCCTTTTTCCAAATCGCGAACGTCATTGCTGATTCCGGAGATGCCCAGCAGTCCGCCTTGCTTGCAGAGCAGTTGCCTCGCGCCGGCGGTGGTCAGGTTTTCCTTGTCCATAACGTAGAGGACCGCAAACGGGTCGAGGTCGCCCGAACGCGAGGATTGCTCCAGCCCCGATTGTAGCGAGAAACCCAGGCTGGTATCCACCGACTGGCCACTGAGGATGGCCGTCACCGAAGAACTTCCGCCCAGGTGGCAGGAGACCAGCCGCAGGTCCTTCTCCGGGCGGCAGAGCAGGTTGGGAACACGCTGCGCCACGTATCGATGCGATGAGCCGTGAAAGCCGTAGCGGCGCACACCGTATTTCTCGCGCCATTCATAGGGTGTGCCGTAGGTGCTGGCGTGGGCCGGAATGGTCGCGTGAAAACCGGTTTCAAACACCGCCACCATGGGTACACCGGGCAGGACTTCACGGAAGATCTGCATGGCCTGGATGTAGACGGGATTGTGCACGGGGGCCACGGGAACAAACTCCTGCATGGCGGCGAGCAGATCGTCATTGACGAGAAAACTTCCGCAATAGCGCGGGCCTCCATGCACGGCTTTAAAGCCCACGGCAGCGAGCCCCTCGTGCCCATGGGCGCCAATGCCCAGGGGCGCGAGCCGATCAAGCAGGATGCCGATGGCGGCGCGATGATCGGCTACGTGCGCGGCGCTTCTCGACTCCTGGGCGCTTCCAGTTTCCCAGCAGATGATTTGCGACTCTTGACCCCCAATGCGGTCGATCTTTCCCCGCGCCAGCACGGTTTCATTTTCGGTTTCCAGCAGTTGGTACTTCAGCGAGGTCGAGCCCAGGTTGGGGATCAGAATTCTCACGGCAATCCTCCTCGAGGTGATTCCCTTCAGCCCGTCATCGGCGTGCAATCGGCGGCATCGAAGTCACCGCCTGAATGGCGCCGCCACTCCCGCGCCGGATGGCGACACTCAATCGGCAACTTAACGCGCCAATTTAGCAGGATCGTTGCCCTACGTCGAATTTTTTGTGGCAGAAACCAATACCCAGAGATGACCTCGCAGATGTTGGGAGATGTTTGACGAGTTTCCGGCGGGCGGGCGGCGACTAAATGTCCCTGAATTCAGCCCGCAGGCCGTGCCACGACATTTTGTCCTGAAACATGGCCCATGGACCCTCTTCGGACTCAATGTCCGTCTGCCGGAGGCGCCCCGCCCTCATCACCAACTCGCCATGGCCGGCGTGCCATGGCCATCCTGGCCATGCAGGGGCACGGGCAAGATGCCCGTGGCACGATTCCATGCCGGCCTTGCGGCCGGCATGTGCCGACCTCAAGGTCGGCGCTACACACGGGGCCGAACGTTGTTCGGCCCAACAACGTGCCATGGCCGTCTCGGCCATGCCCGGGCACTTGGGGCAGGCACATGGGGCTTGACAGGCAGGCACATGGGGCGTTGACTTCGTGGCGCGCTGGCACCTATACTCCGGGCCGCGATATGACTTTTGAATCTTCCAGGAGCGTTTAATGCTGAAACGACTGGCACTTCTCATCCAGATTTTATTTCTATTTTCAACAGGCCTGGCGAAGGACCCCGCCGCGCCGCAATTCCAATCCTCCTTCCTGCGCGTCGAGCTGGCCCCGGACCAGCCTGCTTTCACGGTTTTGACGGTGGATTCTCTGGGTAAGAAAAAGCTCGAGAAGAATCCTTTGCGAGCCCCGGCAAAGCCGCCCCATTCTTACGAACTTCGGCAGGTGGGGAAGCGGTTTGAATACCGTCCGGCCGGTGTAACCTCAATCGCCTCGGCGTGGTCATTTGAATTTTCCGACCGGCAAATCAAGCTGGACTCCACCTGGTCGGCCAATTATCCCCCGCCGCCGCTGTTACTCGACATCAACCCGCACGTGAGCCGCGGCACATTATTGGGCCTTTTCAACGATGATGGAAGCATCCGCTTGCCGGCGCTTTTGCACCTGCCGAATCTGGGCACTTTCCGCATCACCGCCCCGCCCGGCGAGGGGCTGCCGCTCGGTTACGACGCCCTGCGCCACAAGGACAAGCAGGCGCGCTCGCGCGATTTCGTCACGGTGACGATTTTCGGAGCCTCGGCGTCGCATCCGCACGTGGCCTACAGGCTGGAGGTGGTGGATATCTGCCCCGGCCCCCCGCAGCTTGCCCAGGACCCGCGGTTTGACGGCTTCCGGCGTGACTGGCTGGACATCTTCCAGCTCGCCCCGCGTTTCCGCGCCCTGGCCAATCATGCGGCGAGCGACGTTTGCGCCTTCTGCCTGTTTGAGTACTCGGCCGTGGCGGCGCGCACCCCGCCGCTCGCCCCGGGCTTGACGGCGCTTGACCTGATCCGCGCCACCCTTGACCGCTACCTCGCCGGCATGAAGGGGTACGGCATGGCGGGCTATATCCCCAACGACCCGACGCTCTCCGACGATTATTCCGACACTTATCCTTCGCTGCTGATGGCCTCGAGCGACTACGTGCGAGGCAGCCGCGATGACGCGTGGCTGAAGAAGAACTATCCGGGCATAAAAGCCTGGGCCACCAAACTGCTGGCCATGGATCACGGCGCGGGCCTCATCGAATACCCGGTGAGCGGCAACTCGGGCATCTGGGATAAGAAGTTCACCCTGCACGCCGCCAATTGGTGGGACGACATCGGCTTTGGCCACTTCGACGCCTACTCGAACGCGCTCGCCTACAAATCGCTGCTCGATATGGCGGACCTCGCGAAGCGCGCCGGCCGCCCGGACGACGCCGCGCTCTATGCCGCCCATGCCGAAAGACTGCGCGCGGTTTACTACAAGACGTTCTACGACCCCGCCACCGGAGTCCTGGCCGGGTGGAAGAGTTCCGACGGCCAGCTTCACGACTACTACTTCACCTTCGTCAACAGCGTGGCCATCACCTACGGCCTGGTGACGCGCGAGCAGGCGAACCGGATCATGGGCCGCCTGCTCGCCAAAATGAAGGAAGTGGGCTACACCCATTTCGAATACGGCCTGCCCGGCAACCTGATCCCCATCCGCCGCGACGATTACCTGGAGGCGCGGCAGGAGTGGGGCGGGGGCACAAAAGCGGATGGCTCCGACGGCTTCCAGATTTACGAAAACGGCGGCGCCACCGCCTGTTACGCCTACTTTACGATCGAGGCCCTATACCAGTTGGGCCGCCACCAAGAGGCCGACGCCATCCTGTTCCCCATGCTGAAGTCGTTTGAAGATGGAGGATTTCAGTGGTCGGCCGCGAATGGCCGCTCCTACGATTGGAAGTCCTGGGACGGCAAGCCCTACGGCTACGAGGGCCTGCTGGTGGATGGCTACATGACGCTGCTGGCCGTCCTCTCAAGGTAGCGGAGGGAAGAGTGTCAGGTACGTTTTACGGCCAAGTAACTTCTCCGGGGTTTCCCAATGGCGCTCTGCCTTGGAGAGTTGCTCTATTCAAACACCGAGTGATCGTCGCTGAATTTTCGGGTTAGTTTTTTGCGAAAAGCGGAATCCCAGGTGAGTTTCTTGATTTTGCGATAGTAATTCGATTTGACCTTTTCGGCATCACCCTCGGAGTCGCCAGCCCGGCCGTACTCCCACGTCAACTCCATGAACATGGCGGCAAGAACGTGTTCGGCATGGTGGGCTGACGTGCCGGTGGCCACCATTTTCTCAAAAGCGGCCCTTACCAGGGGGTCCTCCGCAATCTGCCCTTTGACCGCCGCATGGGATGTGACGTGGGCCATGGGACTCACGGGATTGCCATCTACGGTGATTTCGTAGGGCTCGCCTTCACGAAGGTCCGCGAACTCCAGGGCATGGTGAACATGCTTGAGGTGCATGTGCTCTTGGATCGCCCGCGCCACGTACTGGTTCTCCGGCGAAAGCTCGTCCACCATCCCGGCCTTGACGGCTTCGTAAATGAGCTTGTCATGCTGGCCCACCAGGTTGCGAAGCTCTGAAAGTTTGGGATCGTCCATGGCGGCCACCCTCGCTCATCACGATTCCAGCCGCCTCATCATATCAGACCCGCGCCTCGGCGCGGGGGGGGGTGAGCAGACGCATGGGCCGCAAATAACCCCGGTGCAAACGGCCCTTGACTCAGAACCGCACTGCGAAGAGAATTCCATGCGGCCGGATGTTTTGATCGCCGTCCTGAATTCACAGCGATTGCTCACGGCCTGACCTTTTCGATTCCAACGACCCGAGGATGCACATGGTTCGCCACACTGCCCGCTTATTCCTGACGTGCCTGACCGCACTTGCGCTATTCACGGGTTCTGGAGTCGCATCCTCCGCACCGGGAGCGCCCATGGTTAAGAAAGAAGCATTTGGAAGCACGCCCGACGGCAAATCCGTCGAACTTTATACCCTCGCCGACCCGCACGGCATGGAAGTCCGCGTGATGACCTATGGCGGCATTATCGTGTCCGTCAAAACCCCCGATAAGGCGGGGAATTTCGCCGACGTCACGCTGGGATTCGATACGCTCGATGCCTACCTTGCCAAGAACCCCTTTTTCGGGGCGCTGGTGGGACGCTATGGAAATCGCATCGGCAACGCCCGCTTCACGCTGGACGGCAAGGAATACACCCTGGCGAAAAATAATGGCCCCAACGCTTTGCACGGCGGCCTGAAGGGGTTTGACAAGGTGGTGTGGCAGGCGCATTCCTTTGAGAAAGGCTCGGCGGTTGGGCTCGTGCTGAAATACACCAGCGTGGACGGGGAAGAAGGCTATCCCGGAACCCTCCACGTGACCGTCACCTACACGCTCGACGACAAGAACGAGTTCCGCATCGATTACCACGCCACCACGGACAAGGCCACCCCCGTCAACCTCACCAATCACACCTACTTCAACCTGGCCGGCGAGGGAAGCGGCTCGATCCTGGGCGAAGAATTAATGCTGAGCGCCGACCACTACACGCCGGTGGACTCGACGCTGATTCCCACCGGGAAAATCTCCAGCGTCAAGGGCACACCCCTCGATTTCACCAAGCCCACCGCCATCGGCGCCCGCATCAATGACCATTATGAACAATTGGTTTTCGGGGGCGGCTACGACCATAATTTCGTGATCAACCGTCAGGGCCCGGGTCTGGTGCTGGCGGCCCGCGCTTATGATCCCACCAGCGGACGGGTTCTGGAGGTTGACACCACAGAGCCGGGAGTGCAGTTCTACACCGGCAATTTCCTGGACGGCGTGCACGGCAAGCACGGACACATCTACAACAAGCGCGACGCCTTCTGCCTGGAAACCCAGCACTATCCTGATTCGCCCAATAAGCCCAACTTCCCGTCAACAATCTTAAGGCCCGGGGAAACCTACCACTCGGTGACGGTTTGGAAATTCTCCACGCGGTGAAGAGAAGGTGTCAGGTTTCAGGTTTCAGGTACGATGTCTTACGGGTAATAAATTGTGTATTAAGTTCGTAGCGCGGGCATCTTGCCCGCTGTCGCGGGAGCGTCCCGCTCCGGCCAGCGCGCGGGCAGGATGCCCTCGCCACAGCGGGCGAGACGCCCGCGCTACGAAAACAACAGGTCACTATTTTTTGCAATCCTCAATAGGTGCGATCTGCCGGATACCAAGTGATGGACCTGACACCTGACACCTGACCCTTGAAACCTGACCCCTATTTGGGCTGGGGCGCTTCCGTGTACTGCACAAGGATTGAAATTCGGCGGTTGGAAGGGTCTTCAGGGGCGTCGGCCCTGCGGAGTTTCTGGTCGGCGTAACCTCTCACCTGCGTCACCTGATCCGGGCGCAGACCGTTCTCCTGCATCAAGCGCCGGGCGGCGTTAGCGCGGTCCACGGAAAGCTCCCAGTTTCCGTATTCGCCACCATTCCGGATCAAGGGCTTGGAATCGGTATGTCCCTCGATCGAGATTTTGTTGGGAACACCACCTAGCTGCTTGGCCAGCGCCATGAGGGTTTCCTTGCCGCTGTCGTTCAGCTCCGGGCTGCCGCTGTCAAAGAAGGTGCCCTTGGCCGATTCCAAAAGTTCAATGCGCAGCCCTTCGGAGGTGACGGTCATCTCAATCTGGCCCCCCAGCTTATTGAGGCTTTCGATCTTGCGGATGGCGCTTTGGAGGTTGTCCTTCAGTTTTGCCATATTGTCTTTGGATAAGGTCATCGTATCCCCGGGGCCCTCGCCGGGGCTTTCACCCGGCCCCTTGCCATTGCCGCCCGTCAATTTGGTGGTCCCCGAGGGATCTTTGAAATATCCCGCCACGGCCTCCTTGATCGGCTTGCTGCTGTTCATGAGCCAGAGAACGATAAAGAGAGACATCATGGCCGTCACGAAATCGGCATAGGCCACCTTCCAGGCGCCGCCATGGTGCCCGCCATGACCGCCTTTCTTCTTAATGACAATAATCGGACGCGCTGCTGCCATAATGATCTGCCACCTGGGCAGGAGCGAAGAGCTGGTCAGGAGCTAGAAGTTAGGAGTTAGAAGCTAACCCTCGGAATGTGGGGGCGAACCTCGCAATTTCTCGCGGCTGGCACTACCTTCTTGCTCCCGATGCCGACTCCTGTCTCCGCCCTTCTAGCTTCTCACTCCTGGCTTCTCGCTCGTCCTCACGCCGCCGCCTCTTTGGGCGCGGCCGCATCGCCGCGGTTGCGGCAATAGGTTTCAAGTTCCTGGAAGGTGGGCCGGACGTGGCCGGGGATTGCCCGCCGCGCAACTTCCACCGCCATGATCGGCGCGGTTCCCTTGATGAATGAAGCCATGGCCACGCGGAGCACGTAGAGGTAAGCGTGTTCCTCATCGGCGGTCTTGGCCATATTGGCGGCCAGTGGCCCCACCAGGCCGTAGCAGAGCAGAATGCCTAGAAACGTGCCCACCAGCGCCGCGGCAACCTTGTGCCCAATCTCTTCCGGCGGGCCGCCCAGAGCCCCCATGGTGATCACCACTCCCAGCACCGCAGCCACAATACCGAGCCCGGGCAGCGAGTCCGCCATGGTACTGAGCGCCGTCACCGGCTCCGTCGAGTCATGGTGATGAACGTCTATGTCCAACTCCACCATCTGGTCAAGCTCAAAAGCCTCCACGGCGTTGCTCGCCACCAGACGCATAGTGTCGCAGACGAAGCACAGAAGATGATGGTCCTTGAGAAAGTCCGGGTATTTGGAAAAGATCGTGCTCTTCTCCGGATCATCGGTGTCGCTTTCGAGCGCCACCAATCCATCCCGGCGCGCCCGGCCAAAGAGTTCGTACATCATCTTCAACGAATCGAGGTACCAGGCCTTGTTGTATTTGGAACCTTTCAAGATGCCCGGAAGCCCAGCGGCGATGCTCTTGAGAATGTGGAGAGGGTTGGAAATCAGCAAGGTTCCCGCGCCCGCTCCTCCGATGATGAGCAGTTCAGCCGGCTGCAGGAGCACCTTGATGATGCCATGCTCCATCAAGTAGCCGCCCATCACGGCTCCGAACACCACCACGATACCTATGATCGCAAACACCGGTGTTATTTCTCCTTAACCTGCGGCGTATCGGTTTCACAAAGGATGCTGGCGAAATTACCGCCTTTTTCCGTCGCCTGTTTCAGCGCGCTGCCGGCACGTTCCAGTAGGGAAACCAGGGGCTCACCCGGCCGTAGAAGCGTGCCCCCCACGGATACCGTGACCGACAATTGATCGCCCCACCACGCGATCTCCGAAGCCACGGCGAGGCGCTTCAGGCGCTCGGCGGTGCTCAATAGGTCGCTTTCACTACAATTGGCGACAATGGCCAAAAACTGGTCTTCTGACCAACGACCCACGAAGTCCATGGGGTCGAGGCCGTTGCGCAAGGTGTGCGCGACAACACTCAAGATGGCCTCGGCCGCATCCAGGCCGTGCGTAGCGGTCAGGGTTTCCAATTGGTCTAGCTGAATGCAGAGCAAACCAAAGGGAATGACGTGCTCGGAGGCAAATTTGAGGCGATCCGCCAGATAGGTTTCCGTGAAAGCATAATCCGGGAGCTGGGTGAGCGCATCCAAACCATGTCCAACCACCAGGTCAGAGCCCGGGCGCGGCCGTTTGGACGCCCAGGGCCTTTCCACGAAGCTTTCCACCGCGCCCACTACGTGGCCGTGCTCGTCACGGATGGGAACCGCACGCAGGCTGACGGGGACGGCGTATCCTGATTTGTGGTGAAGGTAAACTCGCGACTCCCGGGGGTGCCCATCCCGCATGGCAGCAGCCAGGGGGCAGGAATGCTCGCAGAACGCCACCTTTCTTTCATGGAATTTAATCAAGAGGATCCCGCCGCAAAAGCGCCCCACAACATCCTGGCGCAAATAGCCGGTGATTTTTTCCGCGCCGTCATTCCAAAAATTGATCTTGCGTTCGCGATCGACCACGCACACGCCCGTCTGCAGACTTTCCAGCGCGGCCCGAAAGATTTCCGGGTTTTGAAGGTCCAGCATCTCCAGTCCTCTCTGTTTTCTTATCGGCGGAAGAGGATTCAACCTTGAGCCTGTCTTCGCAGGGCGCCCGGAGGACAAACCCTGGCGGGGCCCTCCCCTCCCCGCGGCTTGCCGCCCCGCAGCCTTCCGTGGAAACCGCCGCGGGGCAAGGTTGTGATATGTTGTCCCCGCCATGGATACAAGTAATGTCCTTTCACGCCGTTCTTTTCTAAACCTTTTGGCCGTGACGCCACTGGCAGCCGGCGCGGCGCGTTCGAGACCGATTCCTGTGGGACTCGAACTCTACTCGGTCCGCAACGAACTGCGAAAAGACCTCCCGGCCACCGTCCGGGGCGTGGCCAGGATGGGCTACCAGTGCGTGGAGTTCTTCGCGCCTTACTTTGACTGGACGCCCGAGTTTGCCCGCCAGGTGCGCGCCGAACTGGATGAACTCGGCATCAGGTGCCACTCCACCCACAACGCGCTCGATTCCTTCACCCCGGCAGGGATGGGCAAAGCGATTGACCTCAACAAAATCCTGGGGAGCCGCTATGTGGTGCTGGCTTCTCCCGGCGAGCCGCGCGGCCTGGATGGCTGGAAGCGCGTGGCGGAAACCCTGAACCAGGCTAACAACACCTTCACCAGGCAGGATCTGCACGCGGGCTATCACAACCACGACGCCGAATGGAAACCGGTGGATGGCCAAAAGCCCATGGAGTTGCTGGCCGCAACGCTGGACAAGAGCATCATGCTGCAACTGGATGTGGGAACCTGCGTCGCCGCCGGCAGTGACCCCGTCGACTGGATCAATCGCCACCCCGGCCGCATCCGGTCGATGCATTTGAAGGATTGGTCGCCCGAGAAGCAGTACAAGGTGCTCTTCAGCGAGGGGATTGCCCCGTGGACGGAGATTTTCGCGGCGGCCGAAAAAGTGGGGGGAATCGAGTACTACTTGATCGAACAGGAAGTGAGCGACTACCCGGAAATGGAGGCGGCACAGCGGTGCCTCGTGGCGTTCCGGAAACTGCACGGGTAAGAATCATTGTCGATTTTCGATTACCGATTTTCGATTTGGCATTGCCCATTGACGATTGCAATCGAAAATCGGCAATTGACCATCAGCTATTTCAAGGTTCGTCGCGGCAGATGAAAAATCGGGAGGAATCAATCCTAGTTCGCGCTAAAATGTGCCGCGTCCGCCATCCCACATATTTGGAGGAAGACTTGAAAGATTGCACCAGGTTACGATTCGAACCCACTACCCGCGCTATCCTTATTCAAATTCTTCTGCTCGCATGCGCGCTGACTTTCGGCGCGATTTCCCTAGCGGCGCAAACCGACGTCTCCGGCGTCTGGGTCCTTGACCTTCCCACCGGCGACGGCAATTTGATCAAGACCTATCTGGACCTTAAGCAGTCCGGCGAACAGATTTCCGGCGCCCTATGGTACGACTTCTACAAAAGGCCCATCCGTGAAGGGAATATTCACGACGGCAAGTTGCATTTCACCTTCATTCTGTGGACCGCCACCCCGCCGCCCCTGGGCCATTGTGACGGCACGGTCCTGGGAAATAAACTCCGCGTGACGGTGCACCTTTCGGACGATGTGGTGGGGACGGCGATTGCCGAGCGCACGACGCCGCAAGCCCTGGCCCTGCCGCCCCCCCTTCCCCTTCCTGCCCTGCACGACGTGCCTGATAATGGCCTGGCGCGCACTCCTCCCATGGGTTGGAACAGTTGGAACAAATTCGCCCAGAAAATTGACGACATCACCGTACGGGCCATGGCCGACGCCATGGTGGCCAGCGGCATGCGCGACGCGGGCTACACCTACATCAACATCGACGATACCTGGGAGGGCCCTCGCGACGCCCAGGGAAACATTACCGGGAATCTGAAATTCCCCAACATGAAAGGCCTGGCCGATTACGTCCACTCCAAGGGATTGAAGATTGGCCTCTATTCATCGCCCGGCCCCAACACTTGCGGTGGCTACGTGGGAAGCTTCGGCCATGAGGAGCAGGACGCCAGAACTTACGCCGCCTGGGGCTTCGATTACCTCAAGTACGATTGGTGCAGCGCGGGCCGCATTTACAAGGATTCTGAGATGCGCCCCGTCTACCAGAAAATGGGCGATGCCCTGCTCGCCACCGGCCGCCCCATCGTTTTCAGCCTGTGCCAGTACGGCGATGACGAAAGTTGGAAGTGGGGAGCCAAGGTGGGAGGCAATCTTTGGCGCACCACCGGGGACATTAACGATAGTTGGAAGCGCATGGAAGAAATCGGCTTCAAGCAATTTGAAATCGCTTCCTATCCCCAGGTGGGCCACTGGAACGATCCCGACATGCTGGAAATCGGCAACGGCGGGATGACCGCGGACGAATACCGCACCCACATGAGCCTGTGGTCGCTGCTGGCAGCGCCGCTGCTGGCAGGCAACGACCTGCGAACCATGAGAGAGGAAGACAAGTCGATCCTCATCAACAAGGAAGTCATTGCCGTTGACCAGGACCCCGATTTCCATCCCGTGAAGAAAATCTCCGAGCAAGGCTCGCTGGTGGTCGCGGCGCGTCCGCTCAAGGAGAAGACCTGGGCCGTGGGGCTGTTCAATCGCGGACCTGCCGCAGCAAAGATGAGCGTCACGTGGAAGGAACTCGGCCTGCACGGCAAATTGACGGTGCGCGATCTCTGGGCCCATAAAGACCTGGGCAAAGTCGCGGAGCAGTTCACCGCCGATGTGCCCTCGCATGGTGTGGTGTTGATTACGGTGAAGCGGTAAGGGTAGGGGTTAGGGATCAGGGATTAGGGATTAGAGGCGAATGGCTGGCGGTTAGCCCGGGTGGAGGGCCGAACGGGGTTCGGCCTCTTATGTAGCGCCGACCTTGAGTGTTTAGTGCCAAGACATCCTTTACACTTTTTCCCAGGTCACGAATGAGAATGCTTTCTAAGCAGGCCCGCCCTAAGGATTATAGGACTCGTTAGTGTTTACAGTCTCTTATGCCTTTCCCCGGGCCTGGATTTTCACGCATTGAAAGTAAAGGATCTCCAGCCAAAGTGTAAAGGATGTCATGGCACCGTACACTTGAGGTCGGCACCCGCGGACGTAGCGGCGAGTTTACCTCGCCATGGCGGCGTAAAGCCGCCGCTACGGAGTGCTGACCTCAAGGTCAGGGCTACAATTTTCTTGCGGCTCCGCCGCGTTGTCCTACCCCTTGCCGCCCGGCCCTCATGCTATGATTTATGAACAATGAGTTTCGAATTTGAGTGGGACCCGAAAAAGGCCAAAGCGAATCGCGCCCGTCACGGTGTTGATTTTGATGAGGAAAATATCCGTCAGTAAGAAACGTCGGACTCCGCGCGACCCCATGCGCAAGGAGTATCGGTTCGACTATAGCCATGCCAAGCCCAATCGCTTTGCCCCAAAAATGGCGAAAAATGCTGTGGCCGTTGTCCTTGAACCTGACGTTGCCGCCGTGTTCACGTCTTCGGAGGCTGTCAACGCCCTGCTGCGCTCTGTAATCGCTGCGTTGCCGGCGCCCAAACCCCAAGTGGGCTAATCCTCTTCATTCAATCTCCATCACTTCCTGAAGGGCGGGGGCGCCATACCGGGCGCCTCCGGTGCGCACCAGCAGGTTATTGAGAATGCGGGCAGTGCCGGGGCTATGCGTGTGGCCGCAGAGCACCGTCATGGTGTGGTCCGGGTGGGCGCGCATGATGTCGGCCAGGCGGTCTCCCACGGCGCGGCAGGCAAAGTGCGGCAGGTAATCGTCATTCGAGATCTTGCCTTCGTGCCAGCACGATTCCCGGAAAGGCGGCACGTGCGTCAGAACGATCACGTTCTTGTGCCGCGCCAGAGCTTCAAGGGTTCGATTGGCGATAAACTCGGCCGCCTCATCGCCCAGCGCATTCATCCTGCGGTAGCGCTGCTGCTTCTCCAGGCCGCTGAGCTCCCCGATGAGCAGATAATCGTTCAGCATCACGTCGGAGCGGAAAAAGTCGCCCAGGCGCCCGTCCGCCCACGAATCGTGGCCGATCAAGGCGGTGTTTTCGGTGAGCGAAATGACCCCGCTCGAATTAAGCCAATGCATCAAGGGGGACTCCGAGGGCTTACGGGCCACCCGCGCGCGGACCCCGGCAATGGTGCCGCGGTAAAAATCGTGATTCCCGAGCACAAAGTAGATTGGAATGGACAGGTCGTCGGCGATTTCCGTGAGAAATTTTACCAGGGAATCAGCTTCACCGATGTCTCCGCCCAGAAGAAGCCCCTGAAGGTCGTGCCGGCGAAGTTGCGCGTAGAATTGCGAACGCTTCGGCGAGGATACAAAATTCAAGTGGATATCAGTGACCCAGCCCAGTCGCATGGCAAGAGTATACCGCAAGGCTAAGTGGGCGGGAGCAGCAAGGCCCCCGTTCTTAGGTACTTCTTCACTTCGCCTGCACACCTTGGTGAAATGCCGATGAATTCACGGCGTAATTCAGCATTTGCGCCAGGATGCGGTCCGCGACGGGGTCCTTATCCAGGTAAGGAAGCAGGTTCATCGAGCAGATCAGAATTTTCCCCTTGCCGAAGGGCAACTCGCCCACCGTCACGGCCACTTCGGGCGGCGCGTTCAGCAAACCGGCGATCATCTTCCCCGGGAAGTTGGTAATTCCCCAGTAGGCAAAGGCGCTCGAGAGGTACTGGTCATAGATGACCGGGGCCGGCAATCCGTCAAAAATGGGATGAGGAGTATTGAACTCCCACCCGCCCCACCAATCGACATTCAAGGGAACCACTTGGGCACTGGCGGGCAGAAGGCGCAGTTGCCGCAACACCTCGGTGACGGTTTCCCCGTGGGCGGGATCGGTGGCCCAAAACAGCACCGTTCTGCCCCGCTCGGAAACTTCCCGCGTCAGCCGCTCGGCCGTCCAAAGGCTCGAGTCATAATCGTGGCCCTCCGGGTTGTAAATCAGCAGAACGGGCTGCCAGGATTCGGAAGGGCTCAAGTTGCCGGGATAGAAAATCGTTTTGGCCTCAAAATACTTGCCCAGCGTGTGGGTGGGATCTTCAACTTGCAGTCCCGTGGCGGGGAGTTTCCAATCGGCCGCGTCTTCGGCCAGGATGGCCTGCTCGCCCGTAAGTACCTTGCCAGGCGTCGAAGCGCAGTTCGGCATGAAGCCGGTAATATCCGCTGGGGCCGAGGGGAACGACGCTCGCGTGCACCAGCGGTTGGACGAATTTCAGCGCATCTCCCTCAATTTCGACCTGCGTGTCGGAAACTGTCTGGACCTTCCCGTCCGGCGCCGTCATCCGGAGCAGCAGCCGTGCCGGTCCCCTCATTTGACTTTCGTTGATCAGCGTCGCGTTCACTTCCACCTTGCTCCCCACGTAGGCAACACTGGGAAGAGGCACTAGGGCCAGGTGAACCGGCTCATTGACCCTGGCCAGCATTTCTGGCGGGAAGTTGAAGTCGCGCAGCGTGTCCACAAGTCCCGAGGTCCAATCACCGCCCCAGGGAGTGGTGTAATCGCCTCCTTCCCACGCGGCCGTGTGCAGCCCGGCCATGGAGCAGCAGCAGCGAGGGCCTCACGGTCATCCACTTGCCTGCCTGACGCGATG
>CAVSSA010000016.1:0-26894 GCA_963730515.1 uncultured Acidobacteriota bacterium
CGGTTAGACCCCTACCGCCCAAGTTCCGGCTTGCGTTGGGACTCTCTCGAATGTTTTAATCCCATAAGGTGATGGGGCAGGTTCTCGAAGGTCTTAACCCCGTCAACTTGTCCGTAGCAAATTTATTCGAGGTGGACCGTGAACCATCAAGCCCTGAGCACCCCTTCCGCTTCGACCGAAGCCGCGCACTTTCCCCCCGGACAAGGCCCCCGACGGGGCACATCCTTGCCAAGCATCACTATCTTTATCATGACCTTGGCCGTCGTCCTGGGGGCCGCTGGGCGGACCTGCCTGCGGGCGGATTCGCCTTACACTCTGGCCGCCGGAACTAAACTTTATGTCCGCCTGGAGGTCGGCGTCAGCACCAAGACCTCGCATCTCAATCAGGTCGTGACCGCCCGCGTGGTGCGGGATGCCACGACCCACCAGGGGGTCATGGTTCCCATTGGCTCGGAGGTGACCGGGAAAATCGTGCGAGTGATTCCCCCACTCGATCCCTCGGACCATGCGCGCCTGCTAATCCGATTCGACCAGGTGGCCATCCCCCATCACCCCTCGTTCGGCTTGACCGCGCACCTGACGGAGGTGGAGAACGCACGAGAAAAAGTCCTTCCCGATGGAACCATTCAAGGAGTCCTGGAGAAGGATGCGGCGGAGGGGCGCGTGGACGGTATCTTTGCCAAGCTGGGATCGCCGGGCAACGAGATGGATAAGCTCTCGGGAAAAACCCTGGGCAAGATCGATACTTCCGTCACTTACCCGCCGGGCACCGACTTGGAATTGGCTTTGGATCAGCCTCTCACCGTCGATTCCCCCTCGCCCCCCACCGCGGCCACGGAAATTTCACCGGCCCTGGCCGCAGCGGTGCAAAACATGCTGGCCGGCGCACCCCAGCGCGTCCAAAGCAAGACCAAGAAGCCCGGAGATCCGCTCAACCTGATTGTGGTGGGAAGTGCGGACCAGATTCTGACCGCCTTCAAACAAGCCGGTTGGGAGGAAGCCAGGAAATTAGGCACAGTGACGGCGGTGGGAACTATGCGCGCCATGGTGAGTGACAACAGCTACGAACAAGCCCCCGTTTCCCAGCTCTACCTTTTTGGCCGCGCGGAGGATCTGGCCTTCGAAAAGATTCTGAATACATTTCTGAAACGCCACCACCTGCGCCTATGGCGAACCCTGGTGCCGGCCCCCGACGGCCGCGAAATCTGGCTGGGTGCGTCAACCCATGACATCGGCATCGATAGGCACGGGGCCGTCATCTCACACGAGATTGATACCAACCTGGATGCGGAACGCGCCAAGGTGGGCGCCGACCTGGAGGCGGGCGGGCTGGTGGCCGCCGAACGCCTGGTCTCGCGTCCCAATCCCCTCACCGAAGGGAAAACCGCCACGGGGGGCACATGGACCACCAATGGCCAATTGTTGGTCATTGAACTGAAAACTTCCGCGGCGATGTGAACCATTTTAGATTCTGGATTTTCGATATTATTAGAGGTCAACCATGTCTTCGCCAACTGCAACCCCGGCCGCCGCGGCTCCGCGCGTGGCCGGCAAGATTATCGATACGGTGGTCAAGGTTTCCGTGGATGCCACCCGCCCTTTGCCCCTGGTGTGCGCCCTGTACGCCGTGGAAAACCCCGAGGGCGTGTGGCTCTGCGCCTATTACGGAGCCAACAAAAGCGTCTTCGACTTCCTTCCCCAAAAGGACGCGGAGGTGGACGAAGCCCAACTGGGCATCGCCTTTCTCCACAAGGAATTTATTCCCAAGGACCAGTACCAGCCCGCCGCCTGGGAAGAATTCAAGAAAGAACGCTTCATGGCCTACGGCGCGCACAGCGAGTGAACTCTCCGGAGCTGACAGCTTACAGCCGACAGCTTACAGTCGCTGTTGGCTGTCGGCTGTAAGCTGTGAGCTTCCCTTGCGCACTTTCCGCTTCGCCGCAAACTTTCTGTTATAATGCACCTCAGCCTTCGTTATCTCGAACATGAATGGGCGGTAGGAACAAGGCAGTGGCAAGGCAGATTTGTTGAAAATTTCTGGCCCGAGGCGGATGCATGTGTGCTCCCCGGCCAACAAAAAATGAAGGAGAGCGTCTATGTGTAATACGAAAAGAGCTGTGATGATGTTGGCGGTGGCCTTGGCGTTGACCGGCGGGCTCTGGGCGCAGCGCCCCCACGGGGGTGGCATGTTTGGCGGCATGCCGTCCATGCCGGGTTTGGCGAATCCCACCGTGGGCTCCGGCTCGGAATATCTGGTGACCTCGAAGGGCAAGGAAAGTGACATCTCCATAGTCGCCCTGGGCAAGGAAGATGTGGATGGCGCGACCGGTTTTTGGATGGAAATGCGCATGACCAGCGCGGAAATGGGCGGTGAGATGGTCATGAAGTCATTGACGGTCGCGACGGGAGAGCAAGCCGGGGTAAAACGCATGATCATGCAGCAGCCCGGTAAGCCTGCCATTGAAATGGATGGCATGATGATGAACATGATGCAGAGAAACCAGTCTCATCCCACAGCACCCAGCGGCGGCGGGGATGGCGGGAAGGGGGATCTGGTGGGCACGGAGAGCGTTGCCGTCCCCGCCGGCACTTTTACCTGCCAGCACTATCGGAAACAGAATCAGTACGGCACCACCGATATGTGGATCTCCACGGACGTTACCCCCTACGCCATGGTGAAAATGACCAGCTCGGAAACGACCATGGTGTTGAAGAAAATCCTGACCGGCGAAACTTCCCACATTCACGGCGAGCCCCAGAAGATGCAGATGCCGCCATTTCCGCACCAGTAATTCCCGGTGATGCCCAATAGCGTGACACCCTTCACGCCGCCCGGTTGCCCGGACCCCGCTTTGGGGGTCCGCGGCCCTTCACTAGCCAAACCCCAAATCACCATGACGCAGGTCTGCCCGCAGGTTTGATATCGGGACGTAGGGGCACCCCTTGTGGGGCCCTTCGGTAAGGGCACCCACAAGGGGTGCCCCTACGGTCTGTTGCGGGCCTTGATTTCGACTCAATTATGATGCATGCTTGAGTAGGAAAAGAGGAGTTTACGGAATGGCCAGAATCCAGCCGGTACTCACCAAGATGGAATCCGAGTTAGTGGATCAAGTCGCCCAACTGACCCAGTCGAAGAGAACGGACGTCATCAAGAATGCGCTGGCCGTCTACCAGTGGTTTGTTCGTCATGCCGTGACGGGGGCGAGGGTGGTGGCTCGCAAGCCCTCTGGAGAAGAGGTTGAGTTGGAGACTCCGGAACTCGCATCACTCGAAGCCAAAGGCCATCGACTGGGCCCGGACGAGCTTGGGCTATTGGCAAAAAGGCTGGCGAACGCCAAGAGCCCCAACGAGGCCGCACGCATCCGTGAATCCATCACCCGGGGCTTCTACGGAATCTGATCTGTAAAGTCTGTGCTGCAACAACCGTGAAGAACCATGCCCAAGATTCGCCGGCACAATATTCCTCCCGCGCTGTTCCAGCACCTGCTCGACCGCATTCAGCAACGTAAAATTCCTTCCTCTCAACTGGAACTACTCGCTCACTGGCTCGATACCGAACCTGAAGTCCCGGAAGGCGCATGGTATAAGCCCTTTCCCGGGATGACCGTCTGCGGCGATGGTGAATTGATCAAGACCTTTCTTCTTCCCGGCCAGTCCCCACAAGGCAAGCGGATCATGTAGGGGTAGGGCTTGCCCTGCCCTTCCTGGTTCGGTGGCAATCCGCATGGAGGGGACGGCAAGCCGTCCCCCCGCAAGGCGGGCTATTGCGGGGATGCGAATTTCAGCTTGGCGCTGATAGCCTGAATCGCCTCGAGCGAAACGGCCTTTTCAAGGGCGGCGATCTGCACGGCGATATTGCCGGCGGCGGTGGATTCGCTGGGCCCGCGCACCACTTCCACCCCCGTCGCGAGTTCCGTCAGCCGATTCAGCGCTTCATTCTTCACGCCGCCTCCCACAATGCAGATCCGTTTGATGGACTTGCCGGAGAGTTTGCCCAGTTCACCCACCACGGCCGCGTAACGGCGCGCCAGGCTGCGGAAGATGATGGCGGCCAGTTCCGGCCGGCGCCTCTCTTCGGCGAAGCCCGCGGCGCGCAGTCCGGCGTTGATGCGCTCCACCATGTTGCCGGGGGCAAGATAAGCGGTTTCCTCGGCGTGGAAGTAGGGGCCCTCCAGGCTGGTTTCCATGCATAGCGCGGCAAGCCCCGCCGCCGTCAGGTTTTGACCCTGGGCATTCCACTCGCGCAGACATTCCTGAAGAAGCCACAGGCCGATGACATTCTGGAGGAAGCGGATGCTGCCCGCCACCCCGCCCTCGTTGGTGAAATTCCTGCCCTGATCCCCGCGCACCACCGGATGGAGGAGCACCGTACCCACCAGCGACCAGGTGCCCGAGCTGATAAAGGCCAGCCCCTCGTGCGGAAACGGAATGCCGGCCACCGCCGAGCCCGTATCGTGGCACGCCGGGGCAATCACCCGGGTGTTTTCCAAACCCACTTCCCGGCCGACTTCCGGCAGCACTTTCCCCAGAACCGTGCCGGCCTGCACGATGGGCGGGAATTTATTCAGGTCGAGGCCAAGAGCAGAGGCTATTTCCGGCGACCACGCCCGGGTGCGCACGTCCAGCAACTGGGTGGTGCTGGCCTCCGTATACTCCTGGACGGCAACCCCCGTCAAGCGGTACTGGAAATACTCCGGCAGGGTCAACCAGCGCACCGCCCGCTCCCACTCGTGGGGAAATTCCTCCAGGTGCGCGGTCAACTGGTAAATCGTATTGAAAGGCATGAATTGAATGCCGGTGATTTCGTAGATCCGGTCCGGGGGGATGCGCGCATAGACCTTCTGCATGGCCGGGACGTTGCGGGCATCGCGATAGCAAAGGGCATGGCCGATGCGCGCGCCGTCGGCGTCGAGCAGGGCGTAGTCCACCCCCCACCCGTCCACGCCGATGCTGTCTATATGGCCCCGGGTCTTGGCGGCGGCTTTCAGCAGGCCGCGCAGAATCTCCTCCCAGATGCGGTCCAGATCCCACACCAGGTGGTTCTCCACCTGCTGCGGGGCGTTGGGAAAACGATGGACTTCCTCCAGCGTCCCTTCCCCGCCGTCCCACCGGCAGAGCACCAGGCGGCCGCTTTCCGCCCCCAGATCCACCGCCACCACATTTCGAGCGTTGTTCATTGAGGAAACGCCTCCACCAGAATGCCAAGGGCGGGGATAAAGAACACGGCTGGCCAACTCCTCCACTGCTTCGAAGGTTTAACGCGGGTGCGCCGCCCGACTGCGCAGGACGGCTGCGCCCTAACCAAACTGCTACTCGCGCGGATTAATTGGAATCTACTTCCCTCGCCCCTTTGGGGGAGAGGGTGGCCCGCAACCGGCGCTTTCATCAGCCGGGGCGGGACGGGTGAGGGGGTCAAAAACTGTGGCGATTCATCCCCTCATATCACCTATCACCAACCCTTGGTTTCCCGCTTTCTTACTAAAACGTTCGAGGGCAGGGGGTTTCATTTTTGCATTTTGCACTTTGCCTTTTGCCTTGCGCGTCCTCCCCCGCCCCATAGTATCCATGTTGGCACAAACCCCCTCACCCACCGCCTTGCGGTCCACCCTCTCCCCCAAGGGGGCGAGGGAAGAACCATACTAAGACTTGGTTGTGCATTCGCGTTGATCTCTGCCCGGCCCGCGACAGCCTGGGGTCTTCACGCGTAGCTGGCCACCGCTCCTTGATTCTTTTTCCCTCGCAGGCGCGCGGCTTCCTTGGTGTAGCCGGAGGCGCGGAAGGCGGCGAGCGGTTCCTCCGCCAATCCCTTGCTCTTGCGCCACTCGCGAATGGCGGGCCGCACATCGCTTGAAAAGGCCGCTTTCAGGCACTCTTCGCCATCGAGCAATTCACCCTTCATCTGGTGATGGGTCAGCTTCTCGTGATCCACCAGCACGGCTTTCGAGTAAAGTTCCTGCGCGGTGACGGCGGTCTGGATCATCTCCTCGGTCTTGTCCTTCAGGTTGTGGCTCTGGTCGATCATGTAGGCGATGTCGGCGCGCTTGCCGGTCTCCCTTTCATAACCGATCACCTCGTTGAAAATGCGAAACACCTGGTAAGGATCGATGGAACCGAACGTGAGGTCGTCGTCGGCATAGCGGCGGTCGTTGAAGTGGAAGCCGCCCAGCATGTCCTCGCTCAGCAGCCAGGCCACAATCTGCTCGATGTTCTGCGCCTGGTAATGATGCCCGGTATCCACCAGCACCTTGGCCTGGGGCCCGGCGTGGCGCGCCTGAATCAGCGCCATCCCCCAATCGCCCAGGTCGGTGTGGTAGAAATACGGCTCGAAAGGCTTGTATTCCACCAGCATGCGCTGCTGGGGAGAAAGGTGCGCGTGCGTCGCCTTCAAGCCTTCGGCAAACCACTGCTTGCGATGGCGAATGGACTGGCTGCCGGGATAGCTGGAACCATCCCCGAACCAGAGCGAGACATCGCGGCTGCCCGTCTGCTTGCCGATCTCGATGCTTTCCAGGATGTGATCGAGCGCCGCCTGGCGAATTTTCGGATCGGGATTGCCGAATGACCCGTCCTTGTAAATCTGGTCCTGAAAGACATTGGGGTTGATCGCCCCAAGCCTAACCCCCGCCTTCGCCGCCGAGGCCATCACCTCCGCCGTGCTCTTGAGGCCCTCGGGAAAATCCCAAAGGACGTGCGTCGCCACGGTGGGGCAGCAGCCCGTGAATTTGTGCACTTGCCCCGCATCGGCCAGCTTCTCTTCCGTGGTGGTGGCCGCCGAGGCCTGGATGAATTTCCCAAAACGCGTGCCGGTATTCGAGAACCCCCAGGACGGGAGTTCGATGGCAAACGTGTCGAGCGCTTTATGAATCCGTTCAGTCTGAGCCGTAGTAGTCATGTTTTTCCTCCAAGGACTAGAGAGTCTATGCCGTGACGTACTCATCGTCAAGACAAGTTCGCACCCTGCCGCAGTGTGGTGAAGCTGGGCATGGCAGGCTGCAAAAGCCCCAAGCGCGGCAGCACAAGCCCGTCCCTGCGTCTTCTGGCCCAACGGCCCAAGCGGGCCACGATTCGGCAATTCGGAAGGCGTTCTTGCGGTAAATTGTCGCCAAATTGGGTCATTTGCCTGGGAATTAGCGGTCGCAAATGCACTTTTGTCCACCCCAAGCGTGCGGTTTCGGCACAAATGTCTGCTTCTCTGAGGGACTAAATGCCTGAGTTTTCTTTGTTTTCATACACATTCCCGCTTCGAACGTACAAAAAAGAATTCTTTTTTTGGGAGCTCCCCAATCTGACCTTCAGAAGGCGATTGTCGCCCTGGCATGGCGAGGGTTTGAACCCGAAATCCATCAGCCTAAAGCTCACTAAATTGGGCATTTTGTCGGCTCCCCGCTGCCATCGGGCATCTTCTCGTGGCATTCCAGCTTGTTGATGACTCATTCAACTCTTTTGGAGGGCGCCGGCTGTCGCCGGTTTTTCGGGCCTGATTTTGGCACCCAATTTTCTGGTGGGGGAATTCACCCCGGCGCGCTTTACCACGCTGTAGGCTCGCAAGTTAGCGGCCAGAAACCGCCCAGCCACCCGGAGGAACTCTGCTCACCCTATTGGATGAGGGGAAAGGACTTCACCACAGAGCGCACAGAGGCTCACAGAGAACAGCCACAGAGAACAACGGCGGGGCCACATACCAGAGAACAACCATCACCTCCAGGGCGTGCAGTGGTGTTATTCTCTGTGAGCCTCTGTGCGCCCTGGGGTGAATCTTTTCCTCCTGCTCTGCCAGCCACGTCAAGATAAGTTCGTACGGCTATTTCCCCAGCGTCACCACGGCCACCGCCAAACCTCCCAGGGTCACTTCGTCACTATAGAGTTGTCCGCGGGCGGGGGGCTGAAAGGCCGTCTGCTGGTCCACCACATCCACATGGCCGGCGGCGGCGCCGGGGACGGTCACCACAAAAGACCGGTCGCGCTTGTTCACCAGCAGAACCTTGTGCTGGCCCTCGCGTGTGATAATTCCCAGCGCGTAAACGTAAGGCGAGTCAATGCGGGTATCCATCAGCTTGTCGCCGGGGCCGAAGTTATCATGGAGCAATTTCAAAACCCAGTAGCGGGCATTGGGCTGCCCCGTTTCCCAGTTCACCATGGTCACCGACGGGAACTGCGTGGGGTATCCCACAAGCTGCGATTCGCCCGCGTATTCGATGCCCAGTTTGGCCAATTCTGCGTAGACGTACGCGTAAAGCGCGCCGGAAAGGTTCCAATAAGAGTCCGGGATCACGATGGGGCCGCTGCGATTGTCATCGGCAAGGATCGAGCCAAGTTCGTTGGCATCCGTCTGCGTCTGGGGAGAAAGGCGCTGGCGGATGGCCTCAATGAAACGCACCGTGTTCAGGAAACGATCCGCCTGATCGAAAAATGTGTACTGCTGGATTTCCGGTGTCTGGTCAGCCGTAGGCGACGCATAGAAATGGTAGGAGATCATATCCAGGGGAATGCCCGGCCGGTGATGAGTGTGATTCAGAAAGTACTCAAAAAAATCGGGCCTCCCCGAAGGATACGCCAGAGCCAGACCTACAAACTTCGTGTGGGGAGCCACGCGTTCGAGGGCGCGCACCACGGCGTCGTAACGCTCCGTATACTCCTTCGGTGTCATGTGGCGTTCGATGTCGACTTCGTTGAAGACCTCCCAGTAATCGATTTTGTAGTGGTGGTCCGACTTGTGCCAGGCGCCGTATTCATCCTTGAATCCGCCCAGCGTGTACCAGCTCACCAGGCGCACATAATAATCGGTAAGCTCCTTCATGCTGGGGTCGCGCAGTTCATTGCCCTGAGTGTAATCCCAGGTCACCTGGTCGGGATCGGCCGGGTATGGAACCGGCTTGGGAGTCTTGAACATCCACTGCGGGATGGTGCTGAAATTCAACATCACCGAATGACCGGCGGTGGCTTGCATAAAGTCCTCGGTCATGGGATCGATCAGCGAGAAATCCCAGGAAGTCTTGCCGTCTTTCGGCGGTTCCAGTTCCGCCACAGCCAGCTTGGGATAAGGCAGCCAGGGAACATAACGGACCACGTCGCAGCCCAGGTCATGCACGGCGCGGAAGGAGGGATCGTGGATTGTCGAACCGCGCCGCAAGGGGGGATTAACCACCACCTGAAAAGTGGGCGTCATCCGGGAAATCCTCGCAACATTATTCCAATCCACGGCGACTTTGGCGGGATTCTCGGCGGCTTGCAGGGCGGCGCAAACCATAATGAGCAAGATAACAAGAGATAACAGCACATAAATCCGTCTTCGCAGGGTCATGGGATCACCTTTGGGGAGGATATTCGAGATTGGGCGGGCCATTAACACGATCGCACTCGGGCGAGGCCTTGGCCACCCAACGGCATGGCGGTGGCTCAAAATCGGCGCTTATCATACTTCGAGTATGGCGCCGGCGGCAAGGTGCGCGAACCGGCTGCGGCCGAAAGACTGGTGAGGCGAGGCGTTCACTATTGCCAATCCTTGAATGGCACGTCAGGGGCGGCGGGGTTTCTCAGGGGACTTCCGGGGCGTTTTCGGAGCCGCGTGATGAGCCGGAGCCTTATGATCGGTGCTGCGGCGGCGGTGGCCGGTGTCGCGCCGTGCCGGCGTGTCGGGGGCGGGGGGGACGCCATCGGCGCGGCGGTCGCCCACCCGGCGGTCCATGCGCGTACGGCCCTCACGGCGCCGGTGGTGCTTTCGTTTGTCGCTCAAGCTTGCTCCTTGGAGAATTTATGCGCAACACGGCACCGTAGCACAGCCACCCCTTCGCTGCGCTACAAGAAAATACTTGTCCCGGCCGCTGCGGAACCATAGCGCCGGTAGGAAAAGGCCATGCGCGCCCCGTTAAGCCGCGGACATGGTGAGGACCACGCGATACTCCGCCTTGCCGCTGATCATGCGCTCGTAAGCCTCGGGAGCCCGGTCCAGGGGAAAGGTTTCGATCATGGGCCGCACCCCGGAAAGGAGGGCAAAATTGAGCGTATCTTCGAAGTCCGCGGCGGTGCCGGATGGCCCTCCCGGCCGGGTCACTTGCGCCGCCTTCATCATCTTTGCCATAAAATTTCTCCTTGATATGAGTATAAGCTGATGGATGCGGCCAAGGGCAAGGGCGATTCAGGGCGGGGGGAGTGCCCGGGTTTGAACGTAGCGCCGGGCTTCCAGCCAGCACAGGGGCAAAGCCGGCAGGATGCCGGCAGGTGCCGACCTCAAGGTCGGCGCTACGATGCTCGTGGCTGCCCGGCGGGGTTGCAAGTGGCGTGAGAACAAAAAGTGTGGCAGTCTAGCATCCGCAGGAATGTAATTCCGGGCGAGAATCGAGAAGGGACAGAAAGGGTGCGCTATGGACGCGGAGCTTGCCAAGGCATGTGCAAATAAGTTAAAGGACGAAATGGGCACGCCCGAAATGGGTGGGTGGAGTTTTGAGGACCTCTACGGTTGCATGCGCGATGATCTCTATTGCGTTTACTGTGGATGCGACCTGATTAAGGATCGAGACGATCTTTCCGGCCGCATCATCTTCCACGCTTTGCGCAACTTTCGACGACTTGCTGCCCAAGTCCAAATACCCGGAACTGGAAGGGCAATTATCCAATCGAGTCCTTTGCTGCCTCCCGTGCAGCCAACTGAAAAGGGATTGGGATGCGAATCAGCCAATGCCCGTCTATTTGGCCAGAACCGGGCAGCTTCTTGACGAAGACCGCAAGGAAATGATCCGCCGGTCAAAAGAGCATTTGCAGGGACTTCGGCGAGCCGCCGATGAGAATTTCGCAAAGCAAAAGAGCCGGATTATCGACTGCATGGAGCGGGCCGGTGGTGACAAGGGAGGCGGTGAGCGACGCCTGGAAAAAACTCCATCCGCCGCCGGCGGGAGCGCCCCGGTAACTCTGCACGTGAAGAAATGGTTTTCCATCAGCGCCGGTCTGGGCGCCGGGACGGCCCTCACCGTGGCCCTCTTGCTGGGCGCAATGGCCTGGCACGCTTCGCGTCCCAAGCCCTGGAGCACCGGGGCCATCAAAGCCCGCTTTGCGTCTTTAGATTTAACCGGGGGACTCGATAATCTGCCCGTGCAGTTTGGATACGACCTCGAAAATACCACGGACACGAATTACCTGATTGGCAAGGGCTCGAGCCTCGTGGTGATGGCAACCCTGGCGGAGGGCCATGCGCTCACCGAGGAGTTCGGAAATTCCCCGGGGTCGAAAATCAGCGTGAGCGCACCCTCCTTTATCCCCCCCCAGGGCGTGGGGCGGATTACCGTCCGCGTGACTTACGACTATCCTCCCGACTTCTCCCCCAGCGACAAAGCCGACGCTCAAAAGGTCTCGAAATACCTGGAAAGCCGGGTGAAGGAAATTTCCGGTTTTGTCGCCTTCGACCCAGCCACCCACTATCAAATAGAACTCCCCAGCGGGTGGAAAAAATTCCAGGGGGAGTAGCGGAGAAGGGGCGGAAATGCCCGTCCTGTGGCCATTTTCGGGTGATGTATCCTCGTGGCCGAAGTCGATGATTAGCGGCTCAAGCGGCACGGCACGCCCGCTGGCCGCCCGTCATTTGGCAAGGCGTCTCCGCCGGCGGATGCAAACCGCCAACGCCATCATGGTTACGATTCAGAGTTCCGCGCGAAGCTGTGGCAACGAAAGTGTACCCTCTCGAGGAGCATCGTGCCATGGACCATGCGAATACGTTAGACACTGAAAGAGTTCCATTTCTTTCCTCCACGGAAATCTTCCACGACATCGACCCGGCAGCCCTTGTGGACTTGGCCACCCAAGTCGAAGAACTTCATCTGGAGGCGGGAGAAACGCTGATCCGCCAGGGCGATCCCAGCGATGCCATGTACCTCATTGTTTCGGGGCAGGTGGGTGTTCTGGACGTCAGTCCCGGCCACCCGGAGAAACTGCTGGCGCAACTGGGGCCGGGTCAGGCGGTAGGAGAGCTCGCTCTCTGGACCGGCGGCGTTCGTTCGGCCACGGTGCGCACCGTCTCCCCAGTGCGCGCGTTGAAACTCACCCGGGAAGGCTTCGAGCGCTTTGCCAAGGATCATCCGGAGGCGGTCGAGGCGGTCGATCGATTTGTCGGACTCCGGCTGCGCAAGGACCGCCTTGCCGTGGCGCTGGAAGTATCAGGGATGTTTGGCGACCTCGCAGAGCCCACCCTGCGTGAGCTGGAAGCGGAGCTGGAGTCGGAATGGATCGAGGCGGGAACCACGCTCTTTCGCCAGGGTGACCCCGGCGACGCGCTTTATTTGGTGGTGAGCGGCAGACTGCGGGTTTCCGTGGATTTGTCCAACGAAGACCCGCGCTTCGTGACGGAGCTGGGTTGCGGGGAAACGGTGGGGGAAATGGCGCTGCTCGATGGGAAGCCCCGGAGCGCAACCGTGGTCGCCACCCGCGACTCGCACCTCGCCAGACTTTCCAAAGAGGCGTTTGAGCGCCTGTCTTCCCGGCGCCCGGAACTGCTGGCGGTCATCGCGCGGGAGCTGGTGGCGCGCCTACGAACGCAAGACCGAGCGCCTGGGCGCCCCCTACCCTCGAGCACGATCCTCGCGGTGGCGCCGGCGTCGCCGGGCATTCCGATCCAGGAATTCTGCGCGCGGCTTGCCAGCACCCTATCGACCCACGGGCCCACTCTCTTGCTAGGGAGCGCCCTCCTGGACACGTACCTGGGGAAACCGGGCGCGGCGCAGACCAACGAGCACCAAGCCGGTCATGGCCGGATCATCGAATTGCTCAGCAAGCTGGAGACCGATCACCGCTACCTGATTTATCAGGCGGATGCTTCTGATTCCCTCTGGTCGCGCCTTTGCCTGCGCCAATGCGATCACATTCTGATCGTCGGCGATGCGGCTCGAGACCCGCGCGAGGACGCCGAGGCCTATGTCACCAGCGCCTTGATCGACCGGCGTGGCCGGCCCGCGAGTTTAGCGTTGCTTCATCCGGTCTCCGTCAAACTACCCTCCGGGACCAGTGCGTGGCTCGCCGCAAGGAAAGTGGACCAGCATTACCACGTCCGCCCGGATTCGGATTCGGACTTCGGCCGAATGGCGCGGTGTCTGACCGGGCGCGCGGTGGGATTGGCGCTGAGTGGAGGCGGGATACGCGGCGCCGGTCACAGCGGAGTCATCCGAGCGCTGCGCGAAGCCGACGTGCCCATCGACATCGTCGGCGGCACCAGCGCGGGCGCCGCTGTGGCGGCGGCGGCCGCCTTGGAACACGACCACCAGTGGATGGTACACGCCATCATGACGGCGTGCCTCACGATGTCGAAGGACTGGACCATTCCCATGGTTTCTCTTCTGTCCGGCCAAAAGTTCGACGATTGCTTTAACGGCCTGGTGGGAAAGACACAGATTGAAGACCTCTGGCTGCCGTTCTTCTGTGTCTCGGCAAACCTTACACGCGCCAGCATCCAGGTCCACCGGCGGGGTCCGCTGCTTAAGAGCCTGCTGGCCAGCATGCGGGTGCCCGCGGTCTACCCGCCCATCCTCTGGGGCGGAGATCTCCTGGTGGACGGCGGCATCATCGACAACGTGCCGGTGGATGTAATGCGCGGATATGCGGATTGCGGTACCGTGATCGCCTCGGATGTCTCCTCCGTCTACGACCCCTCCGAGGTTTGCAATTATGGAGATCGGATTTCGGGCTGGCGAGCCTTGGCGCAGCGCTTCAAACCGGCTTCGAAAAGACTGCGCTACCCTGGCATCTTCGGCGTGCTCATGCGAATCATCGAGCTCGGCAGTGCGGCTCGCAGGACCCAAACTGCTAAAATGGCCGATCTGTACCTTGCGCCGCCGGTCGAGGGCTTCGGGCGCACCGAGTTCCACCGCGCCGATGAGATGGCGGAAGTTGCCTACCGATATTCCTCGGAGAAAATCGCGGATTGGCTGGCGTCCTCGCCCAGGTTCGGCGAGGCCGGAGCAACCATACGGCCCGAATCCAGGCCAACTTGACGTGCCCTGGATGGAGTTCCCCCCTTCCTGCTCTCGCTTGACAGGTGAATTGTGCGGGGCGTACCATCCCGCTTACACGCCGAATATACCCTGACCGAATTTGTGGCAATGGGTCGCATTGTGGCGTCAGGGGAGAATCACACCGCGCGCCGCTTGTGGGATCTGCCAGGCGGCGCCAACGAAAGCTCTTAAACGATAGTCCAAGGAGCGAGTAGTCATGCAATCACAATTAGAAAATGGCGCAGCGCGGGATCTTGACCGGGATATTGCGATTGTGGGGATGGGATGCCGGTTCCCGGGCGGTGCGAACGATCCGCAGGCATTCTGGGAATTGCTGAAAGCGGGATTCAACGCCGTCACGGAAGCGCCTGCGAGCCGGCCGGGATTCCGGGACCTGTTCGATCCGGATGCGAAAAAGCCCGGGCGGACGTATTCGCGCTGGGGCGCATTTCTGGACCGCGTCGATCTCTTCGACGCGCAGTTTTTCGGCATTTCGCCTCGCGAGGCTGCGCATGTCGACCCCCAGCATCGTCTGCTCCTCGAGTTGGTGTGGGAAGCCTGCGAAGATGCCGGCATCCCCCCTCCCGCGCTGGCGGGATCGCGGACGGGGGTCTTCGTCGGCACCTCCACGCGCGAGTATGGCGACTTCCAGATGTACCCGCAGCATCGTGCCGATATCGGAATGCACACCAGCAGCGGGGTAGCCACCGCCATCTTGGCCAACCGCGTTTCGTACTTCTACGACTTGCGCGGTCCCAGCATCACCGTCGATACGGCATGTTCGTCCGCGCTCAGCGCCGTGCACTTTGCCTGTCAGAGCCTCTACTCGGGTGAGTGCACCGTTGCCCTCGCGGCGGGCATGCAGATGCTCCTGTCGCCTGAAACGACCATCGGATTCTGTAAGGCCTCGATGCTGTCGCCCGACGGCGAGTGCCGCGCCTTCGATGCCGGAGCCAACGGATACGTCCGCGGCGAAGGCGGCGGGGTGGTCGTCCTCAAGCCGTTGGGCGCGGCGCGCGAGGCCGGCGATCCGGTCTACGCCATCATCCGCGCGACCTCCGTCAACCAGGACGGGCACACCCAGGGGATGACCGTGCCGAGCGCCGCTGCGCAGCAGGCCATGATCGAGGAAGCGCTTTCGAAAGCCGGCATCGCGGCCCGCGATGTGCAGTACGTGGAAGCGCACGGAACGGGAACCCCGATCGGCGATCCCATCGAAGCGCTTGCCATCGGCTCGGTCATGAGCCAGGGCCGCGGCGAGAACGAATGGTGCGCCATCGGATCGGTCAAGACCAACATCGGCCATCTCGAGGCCGCGTCCGGAGTGGCGGGCCTGATCAAGACCGCTTTAGCGCTGCGCCACCGGCAAATTCCGCCGTCCCTGCATTTTCACCAGCCAAACAGCGCCATCGACTTCAACGCTCACCGGCTGCGCGTGGTAACCCAACTGGAATCGTGGCCGGCCTCGGATCATCTGCCCATTGCCGGCATCAACTCCTTCGGCTTCGGTGGCGCAAATGCGCATGCGGTTCTCCAGGCGCCGCCGGAAGAGTCCCGCGGCGAGCCCGTCGAAACAGCCATTCCACGCTTGCTGCCCCTCTCCGCCAAGACTCCGAAAGCGCTGAAAGAACTGGCGGCCTCCTATGCGCAGCGACTGCGGAACGCTGACGGCGAAGACCTCCGGCTCGGCGACCTCTGCTACACGGCCGCCGAACGGCGCGCGCACCACGATTGCCGTCTCGCCGTGGCGGCGATCAGGAAGGAAGACTTTGCAGCGCTGCTCGCGGATTTCGCTTCTGGCGCGACCAATGCCGGCGTGTCGTCGGGCCGCGTCGCAACGGCTGGTCCGCCCAAAATCGGGTTCGTCTTCACCGGGATGGGACCGCAGTGGTGGGGCATGGGAAGACAACTCCGCGCCACCGAACCTGTCTTCCGGCACGCTCTGGAGCGGTGCGATGCCGCCCTGCGGCCGCATTCGGGATGGTCGCTGCTGGACGAGTTCGCGGCGGAGGAAGCGACCTCGCGCGTGGGCGCACCGGAATTCGCGCAGGTGACGAACTTCGCCTTGCAGGTTGCATTGGTGGATTTGTGGGCCTCCTGGGGTATCACGCCGGACGCGGTGATCGGCCACAGCGGAGGCGCCATGGCCGCCGCATACGCCGCGGGCATGTACGGGCTGGAAGACGGAATCCGGTTGGCTTATCACCGCAGCCGATTGGCGGGACATCCTTCGAATGCGGGCCGGATGCTCGCGGTGGGCGCGCCCTATGCCGATATTGAGCCTCTGCTCGCGGGGACGGAGGGCTTGGTTGCTGTATCGGCGGTAAATGGACCGGCGTCCATTACTTTGACCGGCGACGGCGCGGCGCTGGAACGGATCCGCGCGTTGCTCGAGGAGAAACAGATCTTCGCCAGAATGCTCCCCGTCACCATTGCCTATCACAGCGCCTTGATGGACAAGTTCAAGGACGAATTTCTCGCGTCAATTGCGGGACTGCGAGGCCAGCGGGCGCGCATCCCCTTTGTTTCGGATCTCACCGGAAAATGGGCGAGCGGCGAAGAATGCGATGCGCAGTATTGGTGGCACGCCCTGCGCGAGCCGGTGCGGTTCCAGGATGCCATCAATGAGTTGCTCGGCGCAGGCATCGCGGATTTTGTCGAAATCGGGCCGCATCCGGTGCTCAAAACGTCCCTTCAGGAGTGCATGAATGCGCGCGGCGTGAAAGGGTTGGTGTTGCCCACGATCCGTCGGAACGAAGACGAACGAATGGTGATGAAGCGTTCGCTGGGGGCGCTTTACACCATCGGCTGCAAGGTGAACTGGGCCGCTTTCAGGGAAGACGGGGCCAAGGTTGCACAATTGCCGCTCTATGCGTGGCAGCGCGAAAGGCACTGGTTCGAGCCCAGCGCCAAAGCTTCGGTGTGGGGGCCCGCTGTTGAGCGCAAAGCGGGCGATCATCCGCTGCTGGGCACGCGGATGCGGTCCGCGCACCCCTTGTGGGAGAGCCTCATTGGCGCGGATGATTCGGCGTACTTGCAGGAGCACCTGGTGCAGGGGTCGCCCGTCTATCCTGGCGCGGCCTATGTCGAGATGGCGCTGGCTTCGCGGATGCCGGCCGGCGAGGGATCGGGAATTCTGGTCCGCGATGTGGAGTTTCTAAAGCCGCTGCTCATCGAGCGCGATGGCCCGACTCGCATCCAATTCACGCTGGACCCCGAGGACGGACGTTTCGAAGCGTTTTCTCCGGTCGGCGATGGGACAACCTGGATCTGCCATGCGCGCGGCAGGGTGACGCCGCTCAAGGGGGTCCAGCAGACGCGCGTCGATCTCGATCCGGTGCGCGAGCGCATCCCGAATTCCGTGAACCCGGAGGAGGTTTATTCGTGGATGGAAGAGCGCAGCCTGGTCTATGGCGCCAGTTTTCGCGGAGTACGGAATCTTTGGACCGCCAAGGGGGAGGGTTACGCCTTCATTACGGTGGAAGGCCTGGACTGTTCCGGCTACGCGGTGCACCCGGCACTGCTCGATGCCGCATTTCAAACGCTAATCGCCGTGGTCGATTCGGATCCCACGCGGACCATCTCGCGGCGGATGTTTCTCCCCACCAATCTTGGCGAGCTTCGTTTCCATGCGCCGCCGGGTGGCCGCTTCTGGGTCATCTCCAAAGTCACCGGAGCGCACGCGTCAGCGATCAGCGGAGATGTGCGGATCGTCGGCGAAGACGGAAATCTGTGCGTGGAAATCCACGATTTGCGGGCGCGGTCGGTGGACCAATCGGAACGTGCATCGAGCGATTCGATCGACCAATGGATCTACGACTATCGTTGGGAGCCCCTGCCGCACGATGCCGCCGCTTCTTCGGTGGCGGAAGTGAGCGGGCGTCTGCCCCTCGCCGCGGACCTCGAGGAATTTCGCCGGCGGGCGGACCGCTTAGCCGCGGAGATGGGCTGGGCCCAATACTACGGGGAGGTTGAGAAGAGGCTGAACGAACTGGCGGCGGCGTATGTGGCGGAAGCTTCGCTTACCCGCGAAACCACGGCGCCCGAGGGCTGGCGGCGCTTGCTGGCACGGCAATTGCTTGAAATCCTCGAACTGTTCGGACCGCCGCGCGCGGATTCCGCCACGCTGAGCGCGGAGCTGTTGCGCGATTTTCCCACGCAACGGATCATTGTCGAAATGCTGCGCCGCTGCGGTCCGCATCTGGCGGACGTTGTGGCGGGGCGCGCGAATGGCGTCGATATTCTGTTCTCCGGCGAGGGTTATGGCCTGCTCGAGCAGTTTTATAATGAAGCCCCGGGATCGGCCTATTACAACGTTCTGACGGCGAACCTGGTTGCGGATTTTGCTCCCGCATTTGACGGCGCGCGGCCCCTGCGCGTGCTCGAAGTCGGCGCTGGAACCGGCGGCACGACGGCGTACATTCTACCCCGGCTGAACGCGCGCAATACCAGCTATGTATTCACCGACGTTTCTCCGCTCTTTCTGGATCGGGCGCGCGCTAAATTTGCCCTTGCCTACCCTTTTCTTTCCACCCGCCTCTTCGATATCACCCGGAGCGCGCCGGCGCAGGGTTTCGAAGCTGGATCGTTCGACCTGATCCTTGCCGTAAACGTTCTGCACGCGACACCGGAGCTGAAACCCTGCGTGGAGCGCCTGCGCGACCTGCTGGCGCCCGGCGGCGCGCTGATGCTGGCGGAGGTTACCAACCACCCCGCCAGTTATTGGCTCGATATCATTTTCGGCTTGATGGATGGCTGGTGGAAGTTCGAAGACCGCGAGCGACGCCCCAACCACGCGTTGATGACTGGCCGCCAGTGGCAGAGCCTTCTCGAAGAATGCCATTTTGAAACGCCGGCGGTGGTCGCCGATAGCGCGCCCGGCGAACCTGCATATTCCATCATTTTCGGCCGGCGCGGGGTCGAACCCGTCGCGCACTCGGTGAAGCGCTGGCTGATTTTCGCGGATCAAGGCGGTGTGGGAAAGCGCTTAGCCTCGGCGCTTGCGGGACAGGGGATTGATTGCACGCTGGTTGATGCCGCCAACGCGGATCTTTCCGCCTTGTCCGAAGAGGCGCGGTCCGGAGTTTTCGAGGGCATCGTCCATCTTTGGACTCTCGATGCGCCCCATCTCGATGAGACGGCCGCCGAGGATGCCCAGGCATTCGAAACGGCCCAGAAACTGGGCTGCGCGGGCGTGCTCTCCATCCTCCAGCGCCTCATTAAGGATTCGCCCCTGGCGGAACGAGCGCTGGTTCTGGTGACCGCCGGAGCGCAATGGCCCGGCGGGCGGGAGGAACCCGCGATGTTGCAGACTCCCGTATGGGGGCTCGGCCGCGTGATCCGCAAGGAATGGCCGCATCTTCGCTGCCGGATGATCGATCTGAGCAGGGCTTGTTCGGACGAGGAAATCGCCGCGCTCGCGCTAGAGATTATGAACGACAACGGGGAGGACGCTTTCGAAGAGGAGGTAGCATTGCGCAAGGGCGAACGCCTGGTTCGCCGCCTGCGCCGGATGACGCTCGCGCAGATTGCCGACGCCGCGCCCCTTACTGAGGCCCAGCCGGAAGACAGATGGCATGCCGAGATGGCCACCGGCTCGTTCGACACGCTGAGCCTGAGGCGCAACGCCGGCAGGAATCCCGCGCCAAATGAAGTTGAGGTCGCAATCCACGCCGCCAGCCTGAATTTCCGCGACATCGTCGTGGGCATGGGGGCGGTGGAGGAATCGGGGATCGATAATTCCCTGCTGGGCAGCGACTTTGCCGGCGTCATCACGCGTTGCGGCGCGGCCGTGCGGCACTTGCGTCCCGGCGACGATGTATTCGGTATTACGCAGGGGGCCTTCGCCTCTTACGCGGTGACGTACGCGGCGCTGGCCGTTCCCAAACCTTCGCGACTCACGTTTGAACAAGCCTCCACCATACCTGTCGCGTTTCTTACGGCGTTTTACGGGCTCCACCATCTGGCGCGGCTTTCGAAAGGGGAAAGCGTACTGATCCACGTGGCGTCGGGCGGCGTTGGCCACGCGGCGATTCAGATTGCCAAAGCCTGCGGCGCGCGCATCTTCGCCACCGCCGGCAGCCCGGCCAAGCGAAGCTATCTGGAATCGCTGGGCATCGCCGATGTCATGGATTCCCGATCGCTCACCTTCGCTGCCGAAATTGCCGAGCGGACGGGCGGCCGCGGAGTCGACGTGGTTCTCAATTCCCTGCCCGGCGAGGCGATGGAGCTGGGCATCGCGGCCCTTGCGCCGTTTGGCAGGTTCGTGGAGGTGGGAAAATCCGATATTCATCGGAACAGCCGCCTGCAACTCCTGCCCTTTAAGAGAAATTTGTCATTCTTTGCCCTGGATCTCGCGCCGATCCTCTCCGGCCGCACCGAGTTTGCCGGCATGTTGTTGAACGATCTTGCCGATCAGTTGGCCTCCGGCGCGCTCGACCCGATTCCCTACACTGAATTTCCGATGCAGGAACTCGGCGAAGCCATGCGCTTCGTGGCGCAGGCGAAGCACATCGGCAAGGTGGTGGTAACGAATAAGGCTCCCGTGGAGGTGCGTGCCCCGCTGCTGGATCGTCCCCCGGTTCGCGACGACGCGACTTACCTCATCACCGGAGGTCTGGGCGGAGTCGGTTTGCTTACCGCGCGATGGCTGGTGGAGCAAGGGGCGCGCAGCCTGGTGCTGATGGGGCGAAATTCGCCGCAGCCCGAGGCGGAGAGCCAACTCCGGGAATTGCGTGGCAAGGGCGCGCGCGTCGAAGCGTTGGCTGCGGACGTGTCGAAGCCGGCGGACGTGGCGCGCGTTCTGGAATTCATCCGCGCCCATCTGCCGCCCTTACGCGGGATTCTGCACGCGGCTATGGTGTTGTCGGATACTCCGCTCGCGGATCTGGATGAAAGCAGTCTGACCCGGGTCATGGCGCCGAAGGTGCATGGTGCATGGAATCTGCACCGCCAAACCGTGGGCGAGGACCTTGACTTCTTCGTTTTGTTCTCTTCCATTGCCTCGCTGCTGGGGAATCCGTTGCAGGCCAATTATGCGGCGGCGAACGCATTTCTCGACGCCCTTGCGGTGTATCGCCGGGCGCGGCGCCTTCCGGCCACCACCATCAACTGGGGAGTGCTGGGCGGCTCCGGCTGGGTGGCGCGGCAGGGCGCGGAATTGATCGAGCATTTAAGCCGGCAGGGCTTCCAGAGCTTCAGCGAAGAACAGACCCTGCAAGTGCTATCCGACTTGTTGCGGCACGACGCCGTGCAGCTTATGGCGGCTCGAGTCGATTGGAAACTGGTAGGCGAGTTCAGCCCGCGCGCCGCCGCTTCCCCCCGCTTCCGGCATTTCATCCCGTCACCGGAGGGAAGAGCGGTCCAGACCGGAAAGGCCTCGCTGAAGTCGTTGCTCGACGCTGATGATCCGGCGGCGCGGAGGGTGCGGCTGGAGCAGTATCTGGGGGAACAGGTGGCGACCCTGCTGGGCGCGCTGCCTTCCGCCATCGAGCCGGAGTGGCCCATCACCGAATTCGGCCTCGACTCCCTGATCGCCGCCGAATTGACCGGTGTGCTGGAGCGCGATCTGGATGTCCGGATCGCCGGGACGAAACTTTTGAGCGGCATCAGCACGCGCGCGCTGGCACAGGAGATTCGCGGCTTACTGGGCTTCGATGGTGAGCTGGAGCGAACGACTGCACCGCCGCCCCCTCCCTCCTCCGCACCGGCGACCCTACCCGAACCCGCGCCGTCGACGCTACCCGAACCTGCGCGGCCCATCCCAGTGGTGGAAGCGCCTTTCGTCGCTCCTGCAAAGAACGGCATGGACTATGGCGCGCTCGATTACGGGCATTGGACTCCGGCCCAAGAGGTGGTCCGCACGGCGTTTACCGCGGGCTACCGGTTACTTGGGCGGGTCGCGGCGGAAGGCCTGGAGAACATTCCAAAGGCCGGTCCGTGCCTGCTGGCGGTCAATCACCTCAGCATGGCGGATGGTCCGTTGCTTCTGACGTTGTTGAAACGCCGCGCGATTCCCGTCGTGAACGCCCGTTTGCAGCAGTACCGATTTCTCCGCTGGTTCCTTTCCGGCATGGGTCAAGCCATCTACGTGACGCCCGATCAGATGAACGAGGAGTCCTTGCAGCGCGCCATGGCGGTGCTGAAGGCAGGCGGCATGTTAATTGTCGCGCCGGAAGGGACGCGCAGTAAGACCGGAGGCTTGATGCAGGGAAAGCCGGGTGTAGTCTGGCTCGCCACCCAGATCGACGTGCCGGTGGTGCCGGTGGCCGCTTGGGGGCAAGAGAAATGGCGGGAGCGAGTCAGACGCTTCGGGCGTATCCCCATCCACGTGCGCGCCGGAACTCCCTTGCGCTTTCCCCAGGGCGCCGCGTCGGCGGAAACCATGCGCCTTTACACCGATCGCATCATGGCGCAGGTCGCTGCCTTGCTGCCACCCGGGTACCGTGGAGTCTACGCGAATCAGGATGAGCTCAGGGCAGCTTAGAGCCCGCGGCCGAACGACCGGGTTGCCGCATCACATGGATCCCGACGACAGAAATCTGACCTTGAGAAAGCGGGGTAGCGCAGAATTGGGCGCAGTTTGCCCTACTCTGCTTCGGTTCGAGCGTCCAAGAGATTCCACCACGAGCAGCGGACCCGCCAAGGGACCCATATGAAGATTAATTGGCGGGCTGGCGCAGGGCGAGCCCAGCCCTGCGACTTTGGGCGAATCACGTAAGCCGCTTTCCAGTCCCGTCGGACGGATCATTCGTGAGCTTTCGGCAAGGCTGCGTTGCTTGAGGCGCTGACGGCAGGATGCCGGGGGGAGGGAGCAGCACCGGGTCTGATGAGTGAGCCGGGGCGGTAGTTATGAGGTCGAGCGGTGGGCGGTTGGCGTCTTTCGAACCGAGCGAAACTTCTTTTGCAGTTGTTGGTTCACGGCAGTGAGTGAGAATGCCTCAGGGTCAAAAGGGCCTCGCCATTGCAGCACGTTCTCATGTTCTTCGTGCCCAAGGTCGGCCATCGCCTCCAGGTAGTCTTCATACCCGGACGATCCGCCCACGTCCTCGGGTGGCGCACGGCGCTCCCCGGCGAGACAACGAGGATACGAAGCCTCCGGATCCGGCAGGACGATGGCTTCCAACCGCAGGTCGTGCCGCCAGCTATCGCCGAAGTCGTACAAGTACTCGAAACGGGTTCCGACCCGCGGCAGAACTTCCTTCAGCCGCACACGGCTTTCGTCAATTACTTCCCGCTCGTACAGATCGTCGTCCGGGTCGGGCACACTGTAGATGCGACGACCAATGGCGAACTCGTGGAGGTGACAATCTTCCCACCCCATGACGATCTGCAGGGTGCGGTGCAGTTGCGCCAGCGTCGCATCCTCCCACATCTGGATGAGTCGCCAGACGGGCGGAGGGATCTCTTGCAGTGTGACCTTGAGTTGATACAAGACACGGTTGTTCTTTCTCGCCATCAGGATGCCTTTTTCGTCTTTAATATGCGCCGCACCGAGGTGCGGCCGATTTGCAACCGGCGGGCGATTTCGGATTTACTCGTGCCCGCGCGGTAGAGCTTTCGGATCTTATCAGCGTGGAGACCTGCCGTAGCGGGTCGCCCCAGGCGTTGGCCGTTCTGACGGGCGTGCGCCAAGCCGGCCCGAACTCGTTCCCGCAGAATCTCCCTTTCGAACTCCGCGAACACGGCTAAAAGGCCAGCCATGGCGCGACCGGCCGGGGTCGTCAGGTCCAGCGCTTCCGTTAGCGACACAAAGCCGACGCCCAAATGCTCCAGTTCCTGGAGGGTCGCCAGCAGGTCGGTTACCGAGCGGCCCCAACGGTCCAGCCGCCAGACTAACACCACGTCGATCTCACGGCGACGTGCCGCTTCCAGCAGTTGCTCTCGCCGCTCCCGCTGAGAAGCGCCCGAGCCGATTTCTTTGGCCTGCAGGGCGATCGTCCAACCTCGGCGAGTGGCGTATTCCTGCAGGGCACGGGTCTGCATGGGGATGGTCTGCTGATCCTGCGTAGAAACGCGGGCGTAGAGGCCTGCCCGAAACGGTGTTTTGGCCCGGCGAGAGGGGTGGCCAAAAACCCCTGGCGATTTCCGTTTTCGGGAGGCCCGTTTTACGGCCATTTTCGACTGCCGCTCCGGCCTGGCCGCAGAGGATCGTTTTCGGCCAGGCAGAACGTATTCTACTTCAACGGGATTTAAGCGGGAGGATGACTGGTGCCGGCCGGTTGCAGTGCCTGCCGGTAATTCCAGGGCATCCAGTCCGCCGGGTGCTGGGCCAGTTCCTCGGCGTGTTTCTGCAATTCGATCAGGTAGTCGAAGGGATTGATCTCATTCAATTCGCAGGTATGGATCAGGCTCATGAACAGGTCGCCCACCTCGGCGCCGTTGGTGGTCTTATAAAATAAAGAGTTTTTTCGGTGAAGGATGGCCTTCTTCAGGGCGCGCTCGACGAGGTTCGAATCCAGCGGCGCCCCAGCTTCGCGGAGGAACAGGGTCAGCCGATCCCACCGTTTCAAGCAATAAGTGATGGCCTCGCCCAGCCCCGAGTTGGGCTCGACTCTCTTCTCGGCGAACTGGGTCTCGAACCAAGCGTGGAGAGTGTCCATCACGGGCTGGCTGTGCTCCTGATGAAACCGCAGTCGTGCTTCCGGGGACAGGCCCTGCGCCTCCGCCTCGGCATCATAGCGGTAGACTTCGCGCAAGCTTTCCAGCACGAATTGGCACTCCTGGGGGAAGTTGGGTGTCACCTGCACAAAACGGCGCCGAGCATGAGCGTTACAGTTTCCCAAGAGGATTTCCAGTTTCTCGGCAGCTTCGGCAGGTTGCGCGATAAGGCATCGCACATCTGTATGGGCGGCGCCAGTCCTTTGCCCGCTCGATCAACACGCGGGCGAGGTTCTCCCCGGCGGCTTCGTCCGTGAAGAACATGACGGCCGCTGCCCCTGCCGCGTCGTCGAGACGATGCCGGAGGTGAACAGTCCCGTCCGTTCCTTGGGGCTCGACGCGGCTTCCTCCTCCGCGCGCTGCGGGCTCGCCCTCGCCAGCGCCAGGATCTTCATGCTGGTGTCATCGTTATAAAAGACCTCGCCTTGCGCGGCCTGGCGGATCAGTTCGTCCCAAGCGGGCCGGATCACGCCGGCTATTTCCTCGACGATCTCCCACTGGGTCGAGGCCGGCAAGGGAATCCCCAGACTCGCCTCCAGCCCTTCCAACCGGTAAAAAGGCACCCCGCTACCGTACTTCAGCAGCGCGATCATCGCAGCCGCCGTCTCGTCGTACTTCTTTCGCCCACGCTCGCCGGAGCCTCCGCTTCAAAAATCTCGCCGCACAGGTTGCAACGGAGACGTTCCAGTTCATAGACCGTGGCCGCAATCGGCGCCTGCCCCACCACCCGGATGCGCAGAGCGGGTTCTTTCTGTTCGAAACCTTGCCCTTCTGGCACTCCGGACAACCGTCTCCCGGCTGGAGGGAAGCGTGCGCGATCTTGATCCGGCGAGCCCCGCCATACGCCTGGGCGCCGTTTCGACCGTGCCCCGGCTTCGGCGGGCCCGGCGCGTTCGCAGGCGGACTGTTTTTCGGCGGGGCCTTGATGCCCGCTTGCTCCAGCACCTTGCTTGTCTTCTCCGTGCCGGGCTTGGACAATAGCGCACGCAGTTGGCTGATCGTCGTGTTCTTCTCCCCGATCCTTTCGATCAGATGGCTCAACGCCTGGATCGCACCTTCCAGCCGCTGACAATCCTCTTCTCCCAAGGGCCCTGGCGCGCCCGCTCCAGCAGCGCGGTCAGCTCTGCAAAATTCACCTCGATCACCTCACGTTCCGGCTTCATCCTACACCTCCGTCAGCCCCTGGCGAAAATGCGGCGTGAGCGGATACCCCAAAACCTCCTTGAGGGAACGATTCGGCCGGTGCGTCTGGTCGTTTTTTCGCTGTCGCCCGCCCCATCACCACCCAGTTCGCCGCCCGATAACAGGTGCCGCGGTAGCGTTCGGGATCGACGAAGGTTCGAGAAAATAAATGGGGTGCCCGTAGATCCGTTCCCAGTCGGCCGCGATTCTGCGCGCCATCTGACCGAGAACGTGTGACGCCAAATGCGGGACGCGGACCCAAGGCAAAATGAGAAAGCGAGGGTTGTAGGCGAGAAAACGGATATCGCGGCGCCGCGCCTCCGCCGACCAGCCGATGAAGCGGTCGCGGGCGTCAGATGCCGCGGCGCCGACGACCAGGCCAGGCAGGCAATCACCCGGCCCGCCGCCGAGACCAGATACTTGAGGTGTTCCCCCACCGGCCGCGCGTAGCCCAGCGGATGGTACTGTGCGACGAGATAATTAAACAGCGGCTCGTCCGGCGTGCGCCGCACTTGCTGAAACTCCAAGGGCCGCAGCGCCCGCAGGGGTACCTCCAGAGGAGTCGTATCCAGGAGGAGCGGCGCCACCGCTTGCCCGCTCGTGGCGCGCCGGACGGTCGGGTTGCGGTGTACATGGGTCGCGGATGGTAACTCTAGATGCCCGGCCCGTGCGAGTTCCAGCAGCAGCCCGCGACAGACCATGTCGCGCAGCGCCCCGTTGGCCTGTCTCCATCCCCACGCTTCGCACAGCCGCAACGAAAGTTGCCGCCGATTGGCCTCGGGATGGGTTGCGATCAACTGGCGGATGAATTCCACTTCCGCAGCAGTAACGACACGGCCTCGGTAGCGAAACTCTTCTTCCATGCTCCCGAGGGTAGCAGAGAAGAATTTAGAACGCAAGAGCCGCGCGCTCTTTTTCTCAACTCGAAACACTCACGGGCCGCCACGCTGGGGCCGCCTGGGTCGCCATGGGATCACCCGCCGCCAACAACACTTGCAGTTGATGCGCCGCCAGACTCCGCGCTACCTCGCGCGCACTCCGTCCTTCCGGCCACCAGCGAAAACGCCCTTTCGAAAGCCGTTT
>CAVSSA010000017.1:0-79780 GCA_963730515.1 uncultured Acidobacteriota bacterium
TCGGTTAGTCGAAATACCAGGCTCCAATTTTCAAATGTTTTCCGCGTACTTTTCGGCGCCGGTTGCCATGCGGGCAATGCTTGCCCAGGAGCTGGGCAAAGCGCGCCAGCCCCGCGACGGGCGCCTGGCCTGGCAACAATGATTTGTAAATTGGAAATAGCGTTGTGCCGGTGATATGAAAATAGGAAACCTGCCGCGAGATTCCCGTTCCGGGTGGCCGTGCCGCGCTGCTCGACACGCTCACCACGCCCAGGCGTAGGCTTCGACGCGGGGATCGGCGCCGGCGCTGAGCACGCCGGTCGTTTCATCCACGACAATGCCCCCGTTCGACCCCAGCGACCATGGCCCCGCCACGGCCACCTTGTGGCCACGCGCGATCAAGGCCTCGCGAGTGGCAGGGGGGATTCGCGACTCCACCGCCATAAACCCAGGGTACATGGTGTGCGGGAAAACCGAAGAGGGGAAGCTGGTGGTGGTCCAGCGCGGCGCTTCAATGGCCTGCTGGATGTTCATACCGAAGTCAATCAGGTTAATGAGCGTCTGCATGGTGCGCATCACCTGGTCGTCGCCGCCGGGGCTTCCCATGATCGCGAAGGGCTTCCCATCCTTCAGCACCAAGGTGCTTTGCAGCGTGCTGCGCGGCCGTTTGCCCGGTTCCAGCGCATTCGCCTCACCCCGGACCAGCGAGTAGTAATCCCCGCGGCAGTTGAAGATGATTCCCGTGTCTCCCATTACCACGCCGGTTCCGAATCGGCTGTGCAGGCTCGGCTCAAAGCTCACCATGTTGCGATCCTTGTCCACCACGGCAATGTAGCTCGTGTCGCCATCGTGGTCCGCGTGGCCATCGAGAACCGCATGCACCTCGCGCTGCGAAGGGGAGAGGCCACTCATAAACTGCTCGGGATTCCCCGACCGCAATTCGAGCGAAGCTTTGGACGGGTCGATAAGCTTGCGCCGCTCGCGCGCGTAATCCTTGGACAGCAGTCCTGCGTAGGGAATCTTGATGAAGTCCATGTCACCCAGATATTTCTCGCGGTCGGCCATCGCCAATTTTATGGCTTCAACATTGAGATGAATAAAGTCGGCGCTGTTGTGGCCCAGCGCCTTGAGGTCGTACCCTTCGAGCAGGTTCAGCGCGATCAGCTCCGCCGGCCCCTGGCTGGCGGAGGGATTCTTGTAAACCTGGTAGCCGCGATAATCGATGGAAACCGGCGTCTCCACCTCCGCCGTGTATTCGGCAAAGTCCTGGTAACGGAACAGTCCGCCGTTCGACTCGGAGAAGGCGGCAAACTCGCGGGCGATGTCGCCTTTGTAGAAACGGTCGCGCGCCGCCTCGAGCGCCGCGTGGCGCCCCATCGACTTGTTCTTCGCTTCCGCCTCAACCAGCTTCTTGAGCGTGCGGGCAAGGTCGGGGTTCCGGAAAATCTCGCCGGGCTTGGGGGCCTGTCCATTCGGCAAATAAATTTTCACGGTGGTGGGATACTTGCGAATCTTATCGGTGCTGGAGATGATGTGGGCGCGAACTTCACTGAGGGGATAGCCGTTCTCCGCCAGATCGATGGCCGGCTGGAGCACTTGGGCAAAGCTCATGGTGCCCCAGCGGTCCAGCAGGATGTACCACGCATCAACCACGCCGGGGATTCCTCCCGAGAGCAGGCCGTCGCTGTCGGGGACGGTGCCGCCATGGTTCTTCTCATACCAATCGATGGTGGCAAGCCGGGGAGCGCGCGGTTCAGCGTTAATGGAGACCACCCTGTTTTCGCGGGCGACATAAATGAGAATCTCCGCATCGCTGCCCACGCCGTTCAGGGGGAAGTCCGTCACCGCGAGTGCCGCCTGGCCAGCCACGACGGCGTCAAAGGCGTTTCCACCCTCTGCCAGAATGCGCCGCGCCGCCTCGGTGGCCTCAGCTTTCATGGAGGTTATCGCCGCCTGCCGTCCGCGAATGACCGGACGCATGGTTTGCCAGCTTTCTTGAGCCCGGGCCGGGGGCGCAAGGGCCAGAGAAACCACGAACCAGCAGATCCCCAGGGCTTGCGGTTTAAGCGCCATATCAACCTCACTTGGGAGGAACGAGTGACAGCGAAGGGCTTCGCTGCGGATCATTATTGGGGGCCGGATCGGTTGTTTCTTCGGTGGTTTCTTCCACGGTTTTCTCTGGCACTTTGGGGTTCTTAATCGTCTGGGTGGAATCCACGTTTGATAACAGGAATTCCGAATAGGCATGTTGATTGCGGAGAATTTTTCCATTCCAATCGAGGGTGACGGTCACCACATCAGGAAGCCAGAATGCCTGCGCCGGCCGCTTGAAGTGGACCTGACTGAAGTTTATTTCCGTGGATTCCTTCATCAGCTTGACTTGGGGCAGAGGGTTCAACAGATCGGTGGAAATCCGGGTAATCTGGTAACTCTCCGCATCAATCCAGGCGATTCCCTGGGTGTAGGTTGTGGTTCCCTCCGACCCCATCATGAAGCGCCCGGAAAATCGGGTTTTGGCGGGTTCCTGGGCGTAGGCAATCAGATAAGTATCACGGCCCTTCACTTTCTGGCGCCCGAGCAGGCGGAAGGTGCTGCCCCGCTGGTAGGCGGGATGAAAGATCAGGGGGGCCGAGACAAATCCGGAAGTCAGCATGTAAGAGTCGGACGGTTCCGTTTGCGGAGTTACCTGGCCCTGCGTATCGGCGCGATATTCTTCCACGGTAGGTCCCCAGCGTTGATCGGGGGTCAAGAGCAGATAGCGGTACTTGTGTTCCCGCGCCGAGGCCGCTTTTCCATTGCGTCTGAGTATTTCCTGATGGACCTTTTCCACCGAACAGATGTTGGGCAGGTTGGCGAAGAGATCAGAAACATTCTTGCCCACCGCAGCGAGGATAGCCGCCAGCGGGGCCTGGTCGGTGGCCGGTTCAAAATCCGCAAGATTTTTGGGAGGATTATGAAGATAGTCGAGCGGTGCGATGCCGCGGGTCTGGGCCGCTAATTTTGCCGCGCGGATGGCCTCGTCGTCACTTTCCCGCTGCTGGATATTTACCCAGAGGCTCCGGGCCTCGGGCGGCATGCTCTTGAACTCGCGGCCATCCATGTAGTGATTCAACTCGTCGCTGGCTTCGCGGGGAGTCCCCACGTGCAAGAGGGACTCGGCGTAGAGAAGCCGTGCCTGCGGTCCCGCGTCGGCGGCCAGGGCTTTCTTCAGAGACTCACTGCCGGATTGCCAGTCCATGTCCAGGCATTGCTCGCGCCCCATTTCTTGCAGCGCCAAGGCGTTGCTCGGCGCGTACTTGAGCGCTTCATAAATGTAGGCGCCGGCCTTTTCGGGATCTCGCCTCCAACTGATCAGGACTCCGAAAGCAAGCAAGGGTTCGGCGCTGGCCAGGTTTCGGTCCGTGATCAGGGCGTTGACGGATTCTCCCAGCTCCCGCTGCGCATCTTCCTCATCCCCCCAGCCGAGCTCGGCCAGGGCCAGCATGGTCCGGCACTTCAGGCATGACGGGTTGCGCCGGGCCACCTTGACGAAGCGCGGCACTGCCTGTTCCATGTGGTTGTGGTCGAGAAAATCCTGCACGGCGTGGGCGTAGTCTTTCGCATCCTTGGCGGATAGTCCATCACCGGGTCCGAGTTGCCTCAGCCGGGGGGCCAGGCCCTTGATTAAATCGGCCGGAGAGAGGAGGGCCGGATCCTCTTTCTGAGTGGGGAGAAGTCGAATCAGGAGGCCCAGGTCCTTTTCGGACTGAAGCACGCCAATTCGATGCGTTGCCTGGAAACCCTTCTTGGAGATCCTCAGGCACACAGTAAAATTCCTGACGTCGGAGGGTCCATGGTCTCCCACCGAGAACCCATCGGAATTGAACAGCATGATCTCAGTATTAAATTTTCCCTCAGCGTCGGTGAGGAGGACGCGGCTTTGAACTCCCGCGTTGTTCAGGACCTCAACCGTGGCGTGATTCAACGGGTCACCCTGGGAATTCATGACCTTGCCCCAAAGGGGCATACCCTGTTGGACGCCCATTCCAGGAATCTGATTGAGGCCGCCGAGCTGTCCGAGGCTGCCTACCCCCGCCCCCTGACCCGGAGCCTGACCCTGAGCCAACAGAGACGCGGGCAATAAGCTCATCGCCATCAACAGAACTAAGCGTCCCCAACGGCCTCCCACGATACTCTCCTTGATCGGCTGACACTTCTGACTCTTTGCGCCCCATCTTAGCGAAGTTAGCAGGTGGAGTCCAGCGGCATTGGGACGGACGCCCTTGGATTTGCCCGAACTGGCAAATGGGGTTATAATTAGTCAACTAATTTTGAGGGCCTTTTTGCCGCGGACGAATTTCATAGGGTCAAGGCAATCAAACTTGACCACCTTTTTATGCTTCAGTTCCATCGCTAGTGGGTTTTGGACAACGCAGAATTACGACCGGGGTGGTGTGCGGCCCGGAATCACTGGGTTCTTATAGGTTACTGGGCCGAGAGGCTCACTTCCGAGGTTTTTGAGGTTAATGGATGACATTGTTGGTCGGCGGGCAAATTCGGGTCCCTGGATTCTTGCGACAGGGGGAGTTGATGCGACGCATGCTCCTTGTCCTGACGCTGATCATCGCGGTTGTAGGCCCGGCAAAGTGGTGCTCGCCTGACGGAGCCCCTCCCCAACCCATTGAAGCCTTTGTGCTTTCATTGCACTCCCTGGAGACAATGCGGGCCGGGAAGGTCCGCGTCCTGCATTTCGGCGACTCGCACATTGCATCCGACAACGAAAGCTCCATTGTTCGGTCTTCGCTGCAAGGCCGGTTCGGAGATGGCGGTCCCGGCCTGGTGCTTCCCTGGCGAGGACCCCGCCTCTACACCGTCAACTTTACTTATGGAAATACGTACGGTTGGCAGCGCTCTCATCCAACCTACAACAGCCCCATTGAAGACACCGGCCTGTCACTCGCTTACATCGAAGCTCAATCGCCCAATCAACTTGCCTGGATTGAGGCGACGGGCAGCGAATTTCGCGTCGATTACCTGGTGCAACCGGGAGGTGGCGAAGCCGAATTTCTGCTTGACGGCAAGTTCCTCAGGCAGAGAAGCATGAGCGCCGGCGTCCCGCACGTCGAAGTGATGCGCTTTCAGGCGCCGGGGCCCGAAGCGTCCCATCGTTTTGAGATTCGAACCCTGGATTCTGGCCCGGTCCGGATTCTAGGGGTCTCCGTGGAGAAATCCGCTCCCGGGGTCGTCTATAGCGCCCTGGGCATGGTAGGGGCGCGGGCGGAGTACCTGCTGAAATGCCGCGAAGAAACCTTCGCCGCCCAAATTTCCGCCGAGCGTCCGGACCTTGTCATATTGGGGTACGGGACAAATGAATCCAGCGGGTCCTATCTCGATGTGAACGCTTATGAATCTGCTCTCGCGACGATCCTTGAGCGCATCCATCGCGCTGCTCCCGGGGCGCTGGTTATCCTTCTCACTCCCCCGGATCGGGGGGATAGCCGCCCCGGTCAGGAGCAGCGAGTCCAGCAGATCTTGCAGGAGGTTATCGAAGCAGAACGTAACGTGGCCTGGAGGGACGGCGCCATCTTGATGGACCTGCACGCGGCAATGGGTGGCGCGGGATCCGCCGAACATTGGGCTGCCGTTCAGCCCCCCTTGGCCAGGCCCGACATGACCCACTTTACCAATCAGGGTTACAACCTACTGGGGCGTTTCATTGCGGGCGGAATCATGAAGTTGTACGAATCAGGACCGGATGCCGCGGATTCCTCACAACTTGAGGCGAGCGGGCGTCCTGGCGAGATTCTCCCTCCGCTCTATCCGCAGTTAACCAGCACCGCAAATCTGCCGCCGGGGCAGGGCGGCGGAACTTCTGCCGAGCCTTCTTCCTCGTCCTCAGAAATTTATTATTTCCTCCGCGCTGATGGCCAAGTTGTAGTTACCAATGATGTTTCCATGATTGACGACCGCCAGGGGCGGCTTATCAGCGCCGAGGAAGCAGGATGCTTGTTGCGCCACAAAGCCACCCCTTGCGATAATACCCAGCGATGGTAGTCATGGAGCGATCAACTTGGCGCGGGTATTTTGCGGGGATCGCTGCCATTCTCTTATTCGCGGTCAACTTCCAGCCATTCCGCGCCCGTGCTGCCCAAACCTCCACTTCGTCAGCCCAGCAGGCTTCCACCTCCAAGCACAAGAAGCATCACCCCAAGCCAAAACCTCGGAAGCCTGTCCCTTTGGGTGAACTGGCGCCTGTGCCGATTGAAACCGGGGAGGTAAACCCAACCCCCCTGGATACCTTCTTCCAGGGGCTGGCAGACCTTGAATCCCCTCCGCCCGATGCCCCGCAGCCGCCGGTGGTGCACATTATCCATTTTGGGGATTCGCACGTGGCCTCCGACTACTGGGCGGGGATCCTGCGGGAAAAACTTCAGGAGCGCTTTGGTGATGCAGGCCCGGGTTTTGTTCTTCCCGGCCGCCCCTGGCCAAGCATCCGCTATATGGAAGCCAAATCGCTTGACGGACAGGGCTGGCGCACGGATGGACTAAGGTCCACCGAGAATGACGGAGTGGTGGGCCTCGGCGGCATGAGCTTGGAGAGTGATCGTGAGGCGAGTCCCGCCTCGGCCTTTGCCTCTTTCACCCAATTTCAAATTCTCGCCGCCACCAGTCCCGGCGCCGCTTGTTTCCAGGTACAGGTGGATGACGCAGATTTTCAAGACATTACCTCGAATTCGGAGCACATCGTTCCTGTAACCGCACCACCCCCCCCAACCGAGGTGGTTCCCGAACCCAGCAGTAAATCCCTGGGTGGTGGCGCGGGCGATCCGCCTCATCCTCCCAGTCCTCTGGCTCCTGTCAAGCGCAGCAGGAAGCGCCGAAAGACCACGCCTCCAGCACTGCCGTTCAAGCCCTGGCCGCCGGATTCTCCCCTCGATCTTCTGGAGCTTTCGAGTGCAGCGCCGCTGGCTGCCGGCCCCCATACGATTTCCCTCCGCAGCAACTGTGGAAGCCAGGCCCGCTTGTTGGGGGTGGAGCTTGAGAATGGCGTAAAGGGTGTCTTGTACGATACCGATGGTGTGAATGGGGCGCGTTTGACGGATCTTGAAAAACCCCTGTCGGCGCTACGGAAGGCGCTGCTCGCAGGGTCCCATCCCACCCTGATTATCGTTTCATACGGAACCAATGACATTGGGACCAAAGGGTTTACCTCCAGCGAGTACGAGGAGCGAGCCTTCCAGATTCTCAGCAAGCTGAAGGAAGACGCGGGCGACGCCTCCATTCTGGTCACTGGCCCGACGGACCGCGGCAGCCCGCGAAGGAAAATGCGGGCCTTCATTCAGACTGCGCAGGCGGAGCTTCAACCTGCCCTGCGCAAGGCGGCGCTCCGTGCCGGCTGTGCCTATTGGGATGAACAAGCCGCCATGGGGGGACGCGGCTCCATGACGCGTTGGGTGCGGGCCGGGCTGGCCAACTACGACTATGTCCACTTTTCCAGCGCAGGCTATAAGAAACTGGCTGACATGCTTTACGATCAAATCATGGCCGAGTACAGTAACTTTCAGAAGGCCAAAGCGTCTGAGTAGTGTAATCTGTATCCAGCGGCTTCTTCAGGCACCTGTTTATGGCTCTCGTTGAACCGGCCTTTCTTCTGTTTGCGCTGATGGCCTGTCTGCTTTATCGCTCCACGGCGCGCACCCAAACCCTGCGGCCCTTCGTGCTGGTGGCGCTTTCCCTTTTTTTCTATTCCACTTGGAACCCCTGGTACTGTCTCCCTATCACCGCAACGGCGCTTTTGGATTACCACGCCGCGCGACTGCTGGTGCGCTCTACGAACGCGCGGACACGCAGCCTCCTGATCACCGTCGACATCCTTCTGAACCTCAGCATTCTTGCCGTCTTCAAGTATTTCAACTTTTTGCACGATAGCGCCGCGCCCTTCTACACGCTCCTGGGACGCGCCTTGCCCCCCGCGCCTTTCCGCGTGGTGTTCATGGTGGGAATTTCCTTTTACATGTTTCAATCCATGAGCTACGTGATTGATGTTTACCGGGGTGAGCAGAAACCGGCGCGCAGCTTCATGGAATATTTCGCCTTCGTATCCTTCTTCCCCACTTTGCTGGCCGGTCCCATCACCCGTGCCCGCGTGCTGCTGACGCAATTGCAGCAGCCGCCCGAGCCGCTTACGGACGCGCAGGGCAGCAGGGCGCTGATGATGATTGCGCGGGGCTTCATCAAGAAAATGGTGTTTGCCGACTACCTTTCCGTCAACCTCGTGGACCGCGCCTTTGAGCTGCCCCGCATGTTCTCCTCTCTCGAAATTCTGATTGCCGTCTACGCGTTCGCGGTGCAGATTTATTGCGACTTCTCCGGTTACAGCGACATCGCCATTGGCGTGGCGCAATTGCTGGGTTTCCGCCTGCCCGACAATTTCAATGCCCCTTACCGCTCAGAATCCCTGGTGGAATTCTGGCGGCGCTGGCACATCTCGTTTTCCACCTGGCTGCGCGACTACATTTTCTTTGCGCTGCCCTCCGCCCGGCGTGCGAAGTGGCGGCTCTACTGGAACACGATCGTCACTTTCGCCCTGGGTGGAATCTGGCATGGCGCTTCCTGGACTTTTTTGATTTGGGGACTGATGCACGGTTTTGGACTGGCGGTGAATCACGCGACGGAAGCGCTTTGGCCGCGACGGGGAAAAGCGCGCCCCAGGCACCTGCTCGCCCGCATCGCGGGTGTGGTGCTGACCTTCCATTTTGTTTGCATCACCTGGATTTTCTTCCGGTGCGATTCCGCCGAGCAGGCCTGGGAAATTCTCGCCGGCATCGCGCGCGGCTCGACCGAATGGATCAACATTCCCTGGCCGGTGCCCGTGATGCTGGTCCTGGCGATGCTCGCGCAGTGGCTGCCCGATAACTGGTACCAGCGCGCCGAAAATGGGTTTGCCCGGTGGCCGGCGACGGCGCAGGCCGCGGCGCTGGCGGCAGTGGCCATGCTGATTGCCTGGACCAGCCATACGGCGGTCACGCAGTTTATTTATTTTAAGTTTTGACCCGTTCCCCGTAGCGCGGACCCCGTTTTTGGGGTCCGCGGCTCTTCACACGCAATACCGGGAATCTCGAAGACGAACGACGCTCCGCAAGCGGGGAATGCAAGTCCAGGGAAGAACAGAGTGTTTTCGATGAAGCTTCCGAAGACCTGGATCACGATCGCGTTATTCTGCCTGGCGGCAGTGATACCCTATTTTGAACCGCCGCTGGAACGCTTCCGCATTCTGGATTTTCGCCGCGTTTCCGCCACCTTTACGGCGTGGAGGCCCGGCGCCTTCGAGCGAGTGTTTCTGAAGCCGCGCCAGGTGAACGCCGGCCTCGCCACCGTCACCGCCCGTCAGGCCCCCGCGGCCAGCGCCGCCGCCGTGCCCCTTCCTCCCTCGTTCCTGACCGGTGAATATGTGGGGAAAAATTGGCCGGTGCGGGAGGACGTTCAACAAATTCTGAAGGAGCCGGCGGAGAGCGTTGCGATTCAGGATTACGGTTGCGGGATGAATCACTTTTATGCGGCGCTCGCCCGCACCGAGCAGAAACAGCCCGGCGCCATCACTCGCATCAGCCATTTCGGTGATTCTCCCATCAGCGGCGACCTGATTTCCGGCGAGGCCCGCACCCTGTTCCAGGAAAAGTTCGGAGACTCCGGGCACGGTTTCATCCTTGCCTCCAAGCCCTGGGACTTCTACTACCACGAGGGCGTAGTGATGGAGGGCAAGGGATGGAAAGTGAATTCCCCCGTGATTCCAGGCGGGACTGCCGGAGCTTGCGGCCTGGGCGGCGCCAGCTTTACCGCGGCCTCAAGTTCAGCTTATTCCGAGATTCGCACTATGAAAAAAGGCGAGGGTTCGGCGGTCAGCGTTTTTGAGATTTACTATCGCGCCCAACCGCATGGCGGGTCTTTTCTCGCTTACGTGGATAGGGAAGAGGCCAAGGAATTCTCGACCCAGGCCGACGCCAAGGCCTCCGCAGTGGTGTCGATCTCGGTGGAGGACGGTGTCCATAAGCTCAAAATTACGCCTGAGGGCGATGGCCCGGTTACCCTTTACGGCGTCGCTCTGGAACGCACCACCCCGGGCGTAGTTTACGACACGCTGGGAATGCTGGGCGGCACGGTTCATCATCTTACCCTCTTCCACGAGGATGCCTGGATCGAGGATCTCCGCAACCGCAAGCCCGATCTGGTTATTCTCAACTTTGGCACAAATGAGAGTAATTACGGCTACCTGCCCTACCCGGAATATCTCCACAACTACGCGGTGGTGATTGGGCGCATCCGGGAGGCGCTGCCCGGTGTGTCCATTCTGATCATGTCGCCCATGGATCGCGGCACGCGCGACGACGACGGCGACATCGTCACCATCCCCAGCATTCCCATTCTCGTCGCTGCCCAGCGGCGCGCCGCTCAGACGGAGGGCGTGGCTTTCTTTAACACCTTCGCCGCTATGGGAGGCATGGGAACCATGGCGCGCTGGTACGATGACTCCCCCCGCCTGGTGACCGGTGATTTTACCCACCCCACCTATACCGGAGCCCAACAACTGGGCGCCATGCTCGTCAACGCCTTAATGAAAGGGTTTGCAGAGTATAAACGCGACCAGGGAGCCCCGCCCTGCACGCCCACCACCCTGCCCGCCGCAGAGCAGATGGCAGAAAGCACGAACCAGCAGGCGCCGGGCGCCGTCGCGAGTCCGCAAAAGCAAGCCAGGAAACACAGGGCAAAAGTCAAAAGGCAAAAGTGAGACGTAGCGCCAACATTGAGGTCGGCACCTTTCGCTAAACGTATTTCCTGTCCACAATGCACACCAGACATTTGCAACACTCAACACCCTGTATTTACGGGCCTTTCGGCAATGATGCATAACTTACCCTTTGCGAGACACCTGTCGTCTCACTTTGGGAACGGTCGCAAAGAACCGGATAATGGCAACGTCTTGGGCGCGTCGCCAGCCAAGCCATAAACCTCAAGACCGGCGAGAACGCCGCCTTTTTCAAAAACAAAGATGCCGTTCAGATCGCTGTCAGTGCCAAAGACGAAATCCGCCAAAATATGAAGTCCACCCGATGGAACTGGAAAGCCTTCGATTGAAAGATTGATGCTCGCGCAACCACACGGACACCGGAAAGGAGTAACCTGCGCCTTTTCAAGCTGTGGCAGAAAATCTCGCGCCTCGGGGTTTCCATGGTCAAGCATCCAACGGATGATCTGCTCCTCGGCTGATGTAAGTTGGCGGTTCATGCTGCTTAAACAATAGCTAGAAGAGGCAGCGCGGAAAAGGGCCTGCGCCAGTCAGGCCTTTGCGAAAAACTAGCGCTTCGCCTCGCTCCCGTCCGACGTTTTGTTGTAGTGCTCCAGCATGGCGGCAGTGATTTCGATATTGCCCGGCCAGTGGCCGCGTCTTTTCCCGGCATGGGTTTGATACTCCTCCAGGCAATCGGGGTCGGGTTGCACGGCGTGCGCGTCTTTCAGGAAGAGCAACCCAGCCTTTTCCGTGGGCATGCGGGTAACAAACGTTTCGGCTTCGCCGAGAATTTCCCTGAGGCGGGTCATGGTGACGATGGGATCAACGGGGGGATCGCTATCAATGCGCCGGAAATCCGCATCCGTATAGCGCGCGCTGCGGCGAATCTCGTTGATAATTCCTTCCGGCGTGAAGCCCAGGGCTTTACCCGCCGATGCCCATACTACGGCGCCCAGCGGCAAGATCCGCTCATGGATCGTCAACAAGTCCACCACGTCGCGCGGCTCCTGACGCCCATAGGCTGCTCCGACTTTATTGGTGGCGAGGTCAACCGGGTGCAAGACATACCCAAAAATCTCATCCCGGACGGTGGGGAAAAACCGGAAATCGCTGTCGGAAACCCATTCCAGCTTGGTTGATGCGCCCTCTCGCCCGGCAATGACCGTGTACACGCCGGGGCCGGGCCGTGTCCATTTCACCGCATAGCCATGCGCTTCGAGAGTGGCGATATCTTGTGTGGCGGCTTGGCCGACGCGTTCTTCCCGGTCATGGAAAACGTCAATATCGCCGGAATAGCGGGCGGTATCCCGAGTGAGCGGCGTGCTTCCGGCAACATAGCTTTCCGGGTCACGGTGCGCGGCGAGAAGCCGGAGAATATCGCTCTGAATCTTAGTGAGCGGCATGGCAGAGTCTTTCGATCTGTTCCGCCAATCGCCGGGCCTCCAGATCGCCTTCAACTCGCAGGCTGTGCGTTATCGCCAGAGCGTCGGCGGGGGTCGGGTTGGGCACCGGTCTGCTGCTCCACAGCGCCGATACTCCATACTCTTCAAACGCGCGGTGGTAAAGCTTTACCCAATCTTGCGGATCTGTTGACGCCTCATTCATGGCCTCACTTTTACCATGAACGGCGCCGCCCCGCAAGCTGCTCCAGGCGTTCGCGTTCCATCGCGCCGGGTGGGGCGGAGCGCCTTGCGGTTTGCTCGGCGCCCTTACTCTTTGGCCGCAGACATTCTTGGACCAAACATGATCCGCAACACTTCCTTGTTGACGGCGTAATTACCATGCGCGGCGGCGGGGTTGGCGATAATCCAATGCCATGCCGTGTTCCGGACGTAGAGGTTGGTGATCACCAAACCCTCCATGGCGGGGAGGCGCCAACTCAGCAGATCGCTGGGATCGCTCCACGCTACTACCTGCGGTGATTTCGCCGTCAACCCTTCTGCGCCGCTGCGTTGCCTGGCAAATGCCTCCCGCAGATTCTTCCACTTTGTCATCATCAGGTTGAGGGCCCCCGTGACCACGTCCGGCGAAAGTCCCGCCGCCGTGGGTCCTTGCAGGTTAGCCAACTCCAGGAGGGGAACCTGGTTGGCAAAGAAATACACCAGGGAGGTGCGTTGCAGGATGTATTGGGAAGCGTCGTCTTCCGCCGCCTGGCCGGGCTTGGGCACTGCCGGCGCTTTCAGCGGCGCCGCTTCGGGCAGCTCCATATTAAGAGTTGAAAAGACCAGATAGCTTCCCAGGCTGTGGGAGACCACGATGAACTCGCGATCAATCCCCTGTGGCTCCTTGAACTGCTGCTGCCACGCGTCGGTTCTTGATCCATTGGCGTTGAACTGCACCGATTTCAGAAAGAGCTGCCGCACGCCCTCGCGGAAAAGGTCATGCAGGGAACCCACGGCCATCATGGCATCGGAGAATCCCCAATCCAGAATGCTGGTCTTCAACCAGCGATTGAAGAGCGCTCCCCGGGGCCGGTTGGATTCGAGCTTCTTTGCTTCGTCCGGGCTGATCCAGGTGTACGCTCGAAACCGGCCCGGGTTGGAGGGGTCCGGTTCCGCGGCCTCCGAGCACAAATTGAGCAGGGTGGCGTTGGGTCCGGCCAGCCGCGACTCCCCCGTCATGATGGCGCGGCACTTGAGCGGATACACCAGCGGCCACCAGTTGATTTCATCCACGACGATCGGTCCGCCATGGGCGCGTTCGAGCACGTAGTGATCGACAAAGGGGTCGGAGGCGCTCCACTCCTCCTTGCTCCTCCACACCGGCCTCCCCAGGTAGGTGAAGGCCGGCGGGTCCACGTCCTTGGCAAACACCCCGGTGTCTGCGTAGTCTCTGGCCAGCGGCGTCGCCGGGGCGGTGCAATCCTTCAGAAAGCCGCAGATCGCCTTCTGAAAAATCTGCGACCCTCCCGCGCCGGTCGCACCGATTCCATGCACGTAGAGAATGTGCAGCGGGCGCTGCCCGGCGTTGCGCAGCGACTCCCCAATCGTGGAAATCTGGCTGAGACTCTGCGGTCCATTATCGATGACTTTGCCCCGTGCCTGCCCAATGGCCAGGACTCCGATGAGCAATGAAAGTGCGAGCGAAACTTGGTAATGACGAGTCGCCACCATTCCTCCTGGTCGAATCTAAACCTCCACCAGCGCCGCGCCCCAGCTCAGGCCCGCGCCGAAGGCGGCGATCACCACTTTCATCCCGGATTGCAGCAGGCCCGCGGCCTTGGCTTCCGATGCCGCAATCAGCCACGACGCGGAGGAAGTATTTCCGTATTGACCAATGTTTACAAAGCACTGGCGGGGGTCAATCTTGAGCTCTTTCATGATCCTTTCCAGCAGCCGGAGGTTTGCCTGGTGGAAGATGAACAGGCCAACCTGCTCAACGGGTAAGGAATGCTTTTCCAGCAATTCCGCCACGGCCCGAACGAGCTTGCGCACGGCGTGCATGATGATGGTGCGGCCATCCATTTCCAGCGTGGCGCCAAAATCCATGCGCAGGGCTTCGGAGAAAGCGGCGTCGCTCGCCACGCGAATATCGCGGAGGGCCAGCGGTGCATCGCCGGGCGTGACCAGGCAGGCGCCGGCGCCATCGCCAAACAGGATGGCGGTTTCCTTGGCCCGGGGGCCCTGCGCCAGGGCGCGGGTCATGGTTTCCGCCGCCACCACCAGGGTGGGTCCCCACGTCTCGCACATTTGGTTGGCGAGCGCCAGGCCGAACAGCCCGGAGATGCTAGCCAGGTGCAAATCAAAGGCAGGGATTCCCGGAGCGTTGAGTCGTTTCTGAACCTCGGCCGAGACGCCGGGGAACTGCCGGTGGGGCGTGCCTGTGCAGGCGATAATCGCTCCCAGCTTGTCGGCAGTGATACCGGCATCCTGCAAACAAGCCTGTGCCGCGCGCTCCGCAAGGTCGCAGACGGTTTCCCCCTCCGCCACCACGCGCCGTGTCTCAATCCCGCACATGCTGACAATCCATGTCGGGTCAACCTGGAATTCCGCCGCCAGCATTTCGTTGGTCAACACGCCCGCGGGAAGGGAGTGCCCGAATCCAGCCAGCGCCGACATCTACGCGGCCCCATGGCTGCTTAGGTAAGCAGCAATTTTGGCGAGCGATTCGAACTTGGAAGGGTGAAGGTCATTGTCCGGTACCTTGACCTGGAACTCCTTTTCGAGGTCAGCGACGAAATCGACCAGGTCGAATGAGTCGATCACGCCCGTGTCAAACAGCGAAGCTTCACGGTCAGTGGGAATGGGAGCTTTGGCAACGCGCGCCAAAGCCTCGTGAATTTTTTCATCGAGGGCCATCTGCGTTCTCCTTGCTTCCAAGTCATCGCGGCAAGTTGGGAGGAGTATGATACTACAAGATACAGTGGAGGCATGATGGTTCGTGCAATGAAGACATTGGTGAGGTTGGCCCTGCTAAGTTCAATTTCAGTTTGGGGAACCTCGGGCCACTCCGCGGGGAACAGGTCCGGGATGGTCAATGTGCAGGCGCCCTACGAGGACTGCCGCCCACAGGCAACACTTCGCCTGGAGGCGCGTGACGACGGCGTGGTGCTTCGCCACGGCGGCGGGCCGCAGGAATGCGATCAGTACGGTGCTCGCGATGTCTGGGTCTTTGAAGCCAAGGGACAGTACTACATGCATTACGATGCCGCGGGACCCAAGGGGTGGTTGTGCGCTCTAGCCACCAGCAAGGATTTGGAACACTGGACGAAGAAAGGTCCGGTGCTTGACCTGGGCAAGCCCGGTTCGGAGGACTCCCAATCTGCCAGCTATGGGGTTACTTATTTCGACGGCAGCGTTTGGCAGATGTTCTACATGGGTACGCCAAATGCCTCGCCTCCTCCGGACCGAGTGCCCATGTTTCCCTACCTGACAATGAAGGCGTGGAGCACCTCTCCCACGGGTCCGTGGCAGAAACAGCCGGAGGTCGTTCCCTTTCGCCCCCAGCCTGGAACCTATTACAGTGCCACGGCGAGCCCCGGTTACGTTGTGAAGTATCGCGGAGAATATCTGCAATTCTTCAGCCCCTCTGTTCACGAGGACGGCCCGCCAAAACGAATCAAAAGGACCATCGGCATCGCCCGCACGAAAGATCTGCAAGGCGCGTGGAGCATCGATCCCCAACCTATATTCCCCTTGGACGAACAGGTTGAGAACACCTCGGTGTACTACCAGGAAGCAGACAAGACCTGGTATTTGTTTACCAATCACGTCGGGATCAGGAATGGGCATGAGTACACGGACGCCATTTGGGTCTATTGGAGTCAAAGCTTGACTAAATGGGACGTGGCAAAGAAGGCCGTCGTCCTTGATTCCAGGAATTGCAAGTGGTCTCATTCGGTCGTCGGGCTGCCTTCGGTGGTGAAAGTGGGCAACCGTCTGGCCCTTTTTTATGACGGATTGGAAGGTGAGCGGATCAGCCACATGGGCCGCGACATAGGCTTGGCCTTCCTGCCCTTGCCCCTTCGACCGCCGCGATAGGGAGTCCCCAATATCTCGATGCGGGGAATTGCCCCCGGCTTGGGGAGGGTATATATTCAGTGGCTCTACAGAGGGTTATTCTTACCCCTCCCCACTAGGGGCAGAGGGAAAAAAAGGTTTAAACCGGAGGAAAGCTCGTGCGAAAGCTCGTAATCACGGTTATTGCGGCATGCTGTTTAGCTTCCACACTCCGGGCGCAAACCCCGGCCACCACCGCATCTCATCCCAAGGATTACACCGCCCACGTGGTGGGTTACGCCCACATGGATATGGCTTGGTTGTGGCGCTGGGAAGAGTCCATTCACGACATCATGTACAACACCTTCACCAACCAGATCCGGTTGATGGACGCCAATCCCGACTACACGTTTGCGCAGGACCAGGCGGTGGTTCTCGACTCCATGGAGCACTTCTATCCGGACGTTTTCAAGGCGCTTCAGGAGAAGGCGCGGACCGGCAATTTCATCCCCGCCACCTCGGGCTGGGTGCAGATGGATGAAAACGTCAGCGACGGCGAATCGCTGGTGCGGCAATTCCTGATGGGCCAGAAGTACAGCAAGGAAAAATTCGGCCATTACGTTCGCTTCGCATGGCAGCCGGACGTTTTCGGCCATCCCGTCACCATGCCGCAGATTGCCCAGAAAGCGGGCATTGAGTTTTACGTTTTCAACCGCCCTCATGACCCCACGCGCCCGCCCATCATCTGGTGGACCGGCCTGGACGGCAGCCGCGTGCTGGGTTATTCCACGCCCGGCGAGTATACGCAGACGCTCGATCCCCCGCACATCACTGTCAATGGTATGCGCAGCGCCGATCGCGCCGGAGTCAAAAATATACTGGTGCTTTACGGCAAGGGCGATCACGGCGGCGGGCCCAATCCGGAAGACATCGCCGGCATTGCCCGGCTGAACGCCTCGCCGGATGATGTGCGCGTGGAGCCCACAAACGTGGCCAACTACATTGATCTCCTGCTGACGGAAAAGAAGGACTTTCCCATTTACGAAAAGGAGCTGAATCCGGTTTTCCCCGGCTGCTACACCACCCAGGTGGATATGAAGCGGCACAACCGTCAGGCGGAGCAGCTTCTGTTGAACGCGGAGAAGATGTCGGAGCTGGCGGTGTTCTTTGGTTATCGCGACTACTATCCGGTGCGCGACATCAGCTCGGCCTGGAAGCTGGCGATGCTCAATCAGGCGCATGATCTGGCGGCGGGGTCGGGAATCGGTCCCATTTACGCCGACGCCGCGCGCCAGTACGAGGAGATTTTCGAGCGCGGTTATCGCGCCCTCAATTTCTCGCTTGAAAACCTGGGGCTCCAACTTGATACGCGCGGCGAGGGCGTGCCGCTGGTGGTTTATAATCCGCAGTCGTTTGACCGCAGCGATTTGGTCACCGCAGAAGTTTCCGCCTTTTCATTGCCGATGCGCATGGTGGCCGTGCACGGAGGGGAAAGGGCGCCGGTCCAGATTCTGAAAGCGCCGGTGAAGTCCGGGGCGCGCGAAACGGCGACGGTGGCGTTCGTGGCGCAGCAGGTTCCGCAGATGGGACTGAAACTCTACCGGCTGGTGGCGGACACGGGCGCCCCCCCGGCGGCGATTCCGCTCCTGCGCGTAGGGGCCAAGCCCCGCCCCTGGCTGGAAAACGGATTTTTCCGCGTGGAAATTAATCCTGAAACCGGTAACATCGCCCGGCTTTATGACAAGTTGAATAAGCGCGAGGCGCTGCGCGGGGAAGGGAATTCCCTGACCGCCTGGGAAGATACGGCGGAGCAGGCCCGCAAAGTCTCCAAAGAATACGCGGGACCGGCCTGGGACATCGGGTTGACCGGCAAGAAATGGGAAATTGACAAGGCCGTCCGCGTGGAGATCACGGAGCAGGGCCCGGTGCGCGCCACGATTCGCGTGGTGCATCGCTTTCGGGACTCGGAGTTCACTCAGGATATCAGCCTCGCGGCCGGCGTGCCGCGCGTGGACGTCGTCATGACGCTCGATTGGTACGAGCGCGAGGCGTTTCTCAAGGCGGGCTTTCCCATCGACATCGCCTCCAATAAAGTTTCGGCGGAAATTCCCTACGGCGTCATTGAGCGCGACCAGACTGGCGAAGAAGCCGTTATGGGAAAATGGGTGGACATCTCCAGCTCCGACTATGGTGTCGCCATCCTTAATAACGGCCGCAATGGTTATGATGCCAAAGATAATGCCATTCACCTTTCGGTAATTCGCGGGCCGTGGGGTCCCGACCCGCGCGCCGATGAGGGCGAACACGCTTTCAGCTATTCCATCTATCCCCATCGCGGCGGCTGGCGGGAGGGCGAGGTGCAATTCCAGGCCCTGGCGTTCAACTCGCCGCTGCTGGCCATGCAGGAGCCCCAGCACCCCAGCCCCCAAATACAGTGGGCCAGCCATAAGGGGGGCTTGCCCGACGTCTACTCTTTCATCCAGACCCAAAGCGACCACGTGGTTTTGTATGCCCTGAAGCAGATGGAGGGCTTTTACGATACGGATGCCATCGCGCGCTTCGTGGAATGTGAAGGGCGGGAGGGCGACGTTAGCGTTGATCTTCCTCGCCGGGTCCGCGCCACGGAAACCACCCTGCTGGAAGACGTCAACGTGGGACCGGTGGGGGAGGGAACAACGATTCATTTTCACATGAAGCCGTGGGAGATCAAAACCCTGCGTTTGACGCGGGTGAAATGATTGACTTCATGCCCAAAGGGCGCGAGGATTTGAGCGGCGGGCGCGGTGACGGAACCACCTGCCGCCTTTAATTCGCATCGAACTATAATTGAGATGCAAAATCACTTGATGAATCGGTGGGTGATGATGAACAAATCCGCAACTGTGTCTTTGCAGGGCCGAACGTTGTTCCTGATGTCTTTTCTGCTCTTCCTCGCCGGATCTGCGCAGTCTTTTGGTTCAACCATGCCGCCCTGCCCGGGGACAATGAACGTCTGCCGCTTTCGCTTGCTGGTAGTGCCGACGGACGGTGGCGCACCGCTGCCCGTCCAGAACATCAACGTTCTTGAGGCCGGGCAGAAGATAAAGTTTGAACCTGTGCATATTCCACCCGTCATCCGCGACAGCGCCAAGGTGGCTTTAATCGTGGTGGCCGTCCCCACGTCCGAGGAAGCGAAGATAAAGCCCGCGGAGGGGCAGGATGAGCAAACGGAGACGCCGGCGCTGATTAAAGAGGAGATGAAAGAGGCGAAGCAGGATATCCACGTGTTAGAACCGCTGCCGGCCAAGGACGTGCAGGAGTGGGAAATTCCCGTCCGCGCCAGCGTGGTGGGGCTGGTTTTCGGCCCGCACGGACTGGACGCACGAAAAGTCAACTCCCTGGTGGTCAAGAATCCCGATCTGATTCCGCAACTCACCGATTACGCCGAGCAGACCACCAAGGTGGGCGCCCTGGTGGAGGCGCTTCAGGAATACCAGCAACGCTCTGATCCGAGCCTGGACCTCAATGCCGCGCTCGCGGGTTTTGGGAGCGATTACGACGTGTTCATCCCCAAGATCAACACCGTCCAGCCGGCAAGCTTACAGGCCGCGGTGCTGATGCAGGCGGTTGTACCCTCGTTCCAGAGCTTGGATCCCGCGACGTCCAACACCGTGGGACTGATTGCCCAGTCGGCGGGTTTGGCGGGCGTCGTGGCTTCGATGTTTTTCGGTACGCCGGTGGGAGTGGCGGCCGGAGGCGCGGAGTTGCTCCTGAATCTGCGCACCATGGTTTTTCCTGACACCGATTTCCGCTCCGCCTTTACGCAGCCCTTTGAGGCAACCGGCCTGGCTCTGTGTGCAAAAAGTGAGCCGGACAAACCCCACATGCGGTCCGCTTACCTGTGGATGATGAAAGTTCCTGATGCGCTGCCGCCCACGGTAGCCCTGGAGGGGCCCGCCTACGTGCCCATCGGGGGAAAAGCCCTCATCACCGTTCCCGCGGCCAGGCCTGCGGAATCCCGGTTGCTACTGCGCGCGCGGCGGTGGGAGTTGGTTGCCGCCAAGCAGCACGCCGACCTTCCAGTGAGTGTACACGTGGCGCCGCACGGCAATACGCTGGATCTTGACCTGTCGCAAGTCAGGCTGCCCCCAGGACAATACCAATTGGCGGCGATGTGGGATTGGCAACACCTGACGGTGAAGGGCGACGTGGACCTGCGGCCCATGGGAGACTTTGTCAAGGCGAAGGTGGCGCAGGAATCCGCTGACCACCTGGTGGAAGGTACGGGTCTGATTAAAACGGAAGTGGTCGGAACGGATTTTGAGTTTGTCGAGAAAGTGGCGATGGTGAATGCGGGAGATAAGAAGGCCACGCCCAAAGAGATTACCTTTGCACTACCGAAGGGCACGGCCCAGGGCGACCAGGAGACCATGGAATTGGATGTGGACACCTCGGCCTGGCCCGCGGGCAGCTACCACTTGATTTTGACCCAGACGAACGGGTCCACGCACGATGTTCCTCTGATCATTCATCCACCCAATCCCACGCTTGAAAATTTGCCGCTGCGTGTGAACGTCGGCGAATCGGAACAAATTGTGGTCTTGCGGGGAAAGGACTTGGAACGGATCACGCACATTGCCACTCCCAGTGCGTTATGGGATCTTTCCGCCGTCAAAGCCGAGCCCCACGAATTGCTGGAGCGTAAAGCCACGGTAAAACTCCTGGCGACGGCACATATCGGAGAATTGATGTCCGCCAATGTTTTCGTGCAGGACATCGAGGCCCCCATAGTCCTGCCCGGGACGCTGGAAGTGGCGGGCCCGCGGCCCAAAATTGGGGGGGTTAGCATGTCGCTCGCCCAACAGCCGGACATCCACCTGGGCGATGGGGAAATTCCGGCAGGGACTGCCGTAAGCTTTTCGCTGCTTACCCGCAATGTTGATGCCCACCCCGCGCTCAGCCTGACCTGCGCCAATGAGGGATTCGTGCGGCAGCAGTTGCTGCTGCATCCGGGAGACAGAATAGCGAGCGCGCAACTGGACTTTGCTGGTGAGGACGGGCTCTTCCTTTCGGTGGATCCCGGTGTGGTTGGCCAGTCTGGCTGCCAATTGGCCGCGACCCTCACCACCAACACAGGCAGTTCAGACCCCACCGTCCTGGGCCGCCTCATTCGTCTGCCGCGTATTGAAAAGTTTGCACTGAGCGAGGAGAAACTTGGCCCGAACCTGTACGCCGGCAGCCTGGCGGGTGTTGATCTGCAAATCATCGAAAAGACGGGATGGGACTCCAAAACGGGATTTCCCGCGCAGGGAATACCCACCCCGGTGCCGGGCGGCGGCCCTGAGGAGCAGACACTGAAGGTGGAACTGCCTTGGCCACCACCTTCGCCGCACGCGCCGATTTACGTGTGGCTGCGCGGCGAAACCACCGGGCGGCTTACGGATGTGAAGTATTGAGGAGCAGGTGTCAGGTGCCAGGTGTCAAGTGTTAGGTGTCAGGTGTTAGGTGTCACGGAGAACTCGCTGACCCCGCCCGCGCTGATGCCGCCTTGGGTTTTGAGCCCCGAAGGGGCGCCCTAGCAAAGCCCAGGCCAACGGCCTGGGTCAACGGCCCCCCGACCGATACCCGAGCCCTAAAGGGGCGGGACAATCCCTTTCAATCCCACACGCACCGCTCGTCGTAGGCGGTGCCGCAATGGGGGAAGCGGGTAGCCATCACGGTCACTGCTCTTGTGACCGTGGGCGCTCCCTTGGATGTCGAGCACAGTTGAATTGTTGCCGCGACGGCGCGGGATGCAATGATCACCATAATGGCAAGAGAAAAGCCCACGGTCAAGAATGCGTTGACCGTGGCTACCCGCTCTGTATTTTCAATAATATACAGTGTGAATAAGGGGACAAAGGCTAATTTTTTCACACGTTTCTGACACCGTTCCCCCTCCGTTTCCCCCCTCTGACAACCATTTGATAAGTCTTCATGCAATATTTCGAAAACGGGCGACCGGATTCGCTGCGAATGCCGCGAACCATCCCATTGCACGCAGTTCCTCGGAGGGATGAAAAACTTATAGCTTGGGAGCGCCGATCTGCTGGTCATGCTTGATTTGCTGCTGTTTCTGTGCCGCAGCAATACCGTCGAGGTATTGCTGGGAGGCGATTGCGTCGCGAGTATCCAGATCGTTTTCGCTCATGTAGATATGCAACTGACTGACAACGCTAACCCCTTGTACAGGGTAGGTCTCCATTTCCGCGCGGATGTAGACGTGCGAACGGCAAGGTTGGGCCATCAGAGCGGCGATATCTTTCGCGGTGATTGGCGGCGTGCCTAAGACTCCGCCCAGGGATGCGGGATCCTTCATATCTAGCCCCCCTGCCGAAGTCTCGACCATCTGGCAGGCGCAGTCGGGCAAGTATGTTTTCGACGGGGTGAGCGGCCGCCCTTGCTCATCAAACAGCCAACCCATTCGAGGCGGCTTGGTTGGGGCCACTTCCTGGCCGTACTTTTGGCGCAGCGAAGACAGCATGGCGTCGAGCGTGGGTTCCTTGCCATGCAGGAAAAGAATGCCCCGCTGCAAGGAAACAACCTGCTGCTGGTTCGGGGGCAGACTGAGAATTACCACGAGTTGGTCGGAGCACGGACTGTTGCAGGTTTGCGGTACCAGCCCTTCGATACGCGTGATCCACGGTTTATCCCGCGCATTCGTGAATTTGGAGGGATGGGGCGTCAAGCTGGCGCCGGGGAAAAGGCTCGTCATCACACTCATCGCTTGCGGTTCGGACATCCCCAGATGAACACCCTCAATATCGGGCAGCTTCGAAGGATCGATCGCAACGGCCGGTGCGCTGGAGGCCGGCGCTACCGCGTGCAAGCCGGCAAAGGCCGCCGCAGCCAAAATCACCGCACCGATAAGTTGAATTGTCCGAATCGGGCTATGCCGCATTGTCGTGTTCCTCTCATTTTGCAAGTTCATGGCCTGCCCCCAAAGTGCTTACAGCGTTGGAACTTTCTGCTGCTGGGCATTCTTGAGTTGCTGCTGCTGTTGTGCAGCGGCGACCTTATCAAGGTATTGCTGCCCCGCGATCGCGTCACGCAGATCCTCGCTGTTTTCGACCATCGTGACGGTCATAGACGGAACAACCCCGCCCTTCCCCTGGCCCAAATCCGCAACCACGTAGACACCCAATGCGCACTTTACGGTCACCAGTCGATTGACGTCGGCCTGGGAGAGCGGGAAAATTCCCCCGATGTACCTGTCCATGGAATTCGCAGGCGACAAAATGGTGCCGGTAACGCATCCCGCCCCCGCCTTATTTTTCGGCGGAGCCGGCACGAGTGGCTGTCCCAGTTCGTCAAAGGCCCAGGTCAGAATGCCCGGATAGGCCGGGATGGCGAGAATCGGATTCGGGCCGTACTTTTGAGTCAGCGCAGCAATGAGGGTCTGCTGGGTGGGGAACTTGCCACTCTGAAACCCAATAGCCCGCTGGATGTACACGGCCACCTGCCTACTGGGAGGCGCACTGAATATGACGCGAGTTTGGTCGGAGCCGCAGTTGCCGCTGCGGCAATCGAGAGTCGCAATGATATTGGCTACCCAAGGCTTGTCCGGGGCGTGTATGTATTGCGCATTCGCAAGCTTCAATCCAAAGGCAAAAGGACCTTTCCCGGTGGGGTAAAGAACCTTCAATTTGGGAATGAGATCATCAGGCGACATCCCGAGGTGGATGCCCTGAATATCGGGCAGCTTGGACGGATTGATTCCCCCGGCAGGAGCGGCGGGAATCTGTGCACTCTGCGCGGGAGCGCTGGCCGGCTGCACGGCGGCGCGCATGGCGACAAGACTCGCTGCAACAAAAATCATCGCAACGATAGGTTTCATGGTGCGAGTTACTGAATTACCCATCTTTGTAAACCTCCGAAGAAACCAATTAACCAGAATTTCCGTTTTGAGTCTTCGCCCGGCGAGTAATCTAAACCCGAGCCACTTGATACGGGGCCAAAGTTGCATTCTTAAATGCTTGATAAGGCCTGTCGAGTCATTAACCGATATCTTGGCCGCGTGAAAGAGGGACGGGGCTGTCAAACGGTTAAAGAGATTAAGAGTGATGGTATGAATTTGCCCTTTGCAAGACCATTAGGAGTGTATTTAATAAGAATGTCAACACATTTCCGACTAGATGTGGATTTGTCATGAAACAGCTTGCTCTTCGCCGGCTGGCGCAGACTCCCCAAGGCAGAAGTCTGCGCCAGCCCGCGAATCTCAGAGCGAAAAACCAAAACCGAAAGCAGCAAATCACCGATCACTGAATGATCCGATGATCCAATGGCCCGATTCCCGCCTACTGCCCGCCGCCGGCGGTCTTTTGGGCTTGGCGCTGCTCCATGGGGATAACGTCGCGCTGCTCGTACCCGGTATAAATCTGGCGCGGGCGGGCGATTTTCTGCTCGGGATCGGTGACCATCTCTTCCCATTGCGCCAGCCATCCGGCGGTACGCGGAATGGCGAACAGCACGGTAAACAGTTCCGGCCGGAAGCCCATGGCCTGGTAAATGATGCCGGAATAAAAATCCACGTTGGGATAGAGCTTGCGTTTGACGAAATATTCATCTTCCAGCGCGATGCGCTCTAATTCCAGGGCGATGTCAAGTTTGGTGTTCTTGCCGGTGACGGCAAAGACCTGTTCAGCGGTTTGCTTGATGATGCGGGCGCGCGGGTCATAGTTCTTGTAGACGCGATGGCCGAAACCCATTAGCTTCCCTTTGCCCGCCTTGATGCCTTCGATGTAAGCCGGAACCCGGTCCTTGGAGCCGATCTCGTCGAGCATTCTCAGCACCTCTTCATTGGCGCCGCCATGTAGAGGGCCGGAAAGCGCCGCTGCCGCTGCCGCCGTGGACACGAAGGGGTCGGCCTGCGAACTGCCCACCGAGCGCATGACGTTGGCGCTGCAATTTTGCTCGTGATCGGCGTGCAGGATAAAGAGGATGTCAAGGGCGCGCGCCAGAACCGGGTTCGCCTTGTATTTGACCTCCGCCATTCTCCACAACATGTTCAGGAAGTTTTCGCTGTAGGTCAAATCATTGTCCGGGTAAACGTAGGGGTATCCGAGGCCGTGGCGATACGTGTAGGCGGCAATGGTGGGGACTTTGCCGATCAGGCGGTAGATCTGGAGCCGCCGCGTTTCCGCATCATGCACGTTGCGGGCCTCGGGATAAATCGTGGCCAGCGCCGCCACCGTGCTGATGAACATTCCCATGGGGTGCGCGTCGTAACGAAAGCCTTCCAGGAAATGCTTGGTGGATTCATGCAGCATCGTGTGATAGGTGATGTTGTTGATCCATTCTTTCAATTGTGAGACCGTGGGCAGCTCCCTGTTCAGCAGCAGATAGGCGACTTCAAGAAAGGTGCACTTTTCCGCCAACTGCTCAATCGGGTAGCCGCGATAGCGCAGAATGCCTTTGTCACCGTCGATGAAAGTGATGGAGCTGTGACATGAGGCGGTGTTCATGAACGCCGGGTCGTAGGTCATCAAGCCGAAGTCGTCCGGGCCGGTCTTGATTTTCCGCAGGTCCATTGCACGGATCGTTCCTTTGTAAAATGGAACCTCGTAGGTTGTGTTGGTGCGATTGTCCAAAATGGTCAAGCCGTCCTTATCCATGAGGTCTCCTCCCTTTTATAATTGCTGGGTTGCCACAGTCTTCCCTTCCTCAGGCTTTCCCTCGCCCATGGCCCCTGGGTGGAGATTATATTTGCGTTTGCAGGTATTTGCGCGGGAGATTTGTCATTTTTTTGAAGCGAGGTGAAAAAGGGACAATTTTTCCGAATCCGGATATGGAAAGACGGCAATACTCTCCAAAACACGGTCAGGTCATCCGGAAAGTCGGCCATGCGGACGATTAATTGTGGTGAAGAGGGGCTATTGACGGGTGAGCAATACGGAAACCCGCTTCTCCCGCTGGAGAAGTGTTTGGAGGTGCAGCGCGAGTTCTTGCGCTCGCTCCGCGGATTGACAAATCAGCAGGGTGCGAAAAGCCAGCAGCGTTTCCTTGGCGATCAGGTCGAAATCGTGGAAGTAGTAATCCAGCCGGGTCCACAACTCGTCGGAAGAATCGAGTGTGCGCTGGCCCTCATGGCAGGCGTTCCGGAACTCCTTGCTGAGGATTCCGCTGGTCCGGAACAACAGCCGCAGTTGCAGGGCAAAGCGCCGCTTGGAGCTGAACAGGACCTGATCCAGAAACTCATAAAGCGCCACGTTTTCAATAATGGCGCGTGATTTGAAGTGGCTCACCGCGATGCGGCGAACGACCACAACTCCCTGGGTGGCGGGAAGGAATTTGGCCAGTAAACCTTGCAGACCCACAACGAGTTCGGTAAGGCGTTCCCATTCTCCCACGGCGAGGCGTATGACATGCCAGGCCATCTCAGGCCGCGCAGCCTCCCGCTCGCCAAACGCCTCGTTAAGGGTGATTCCGAGGATGGCCGTATGTGTTTCAATCTCCTGCGCCACTGGATGGAATATGTAGCGAATATCTTCGCGCAAAAATCCCAAGCCGACGCCCGGGGTCTTCCCCTTGGCGCCCATATGCAGGATACGGCGCATTAGCAAAGCTACCGCCGCGAGAGTCAGACCGGCAATGAACCACCGCATTCTCTAAACTATAGGGAATTGCCATCCAGACTTCAAGTCAGAACTTAAACCAAATGTTTAGTTCTATTGTAGGCATGTATTTATGAATAAACAACATCGCCTGAATTTGCCTTTCGAAGATTAAGTTTTTGTCATGATGGCGCCCCAGTTTTAGCATGATTTCAATCAAGCCGGTTGCTCCCATCCCGCCACGAGGGAAACTATATTTGTCACGGATGACCTTGCTTGTCACCGTCCGCGAAAATGATATCCAACAGTTGTCCAGCCCAACTACTTCGGGTCCTGCCCCGCCCTTTTCTTGACACTGTTTTCGGCTGCCCCCTATAATGCCCGTTACATCATTTAGTCAAAACTCTCCATAGACTGTAGGTATTCCCCGTGTCCGAGAATGAACAGTCAGATTTGATTCAGCAACGCGAGAAAAAGCTGCAGGCGATCGTTGACCTGGGCTTTGAGGCTTACCCGCGCAAGTACGACGTCACGCACACGATTCCGCAAATCGTGGCGGAAAACTCCCCGCTTTCGGGGGAGGATCTCGCGGCGCGCAAGATTTCGGTCCGGGTGGCGGGCCGCGTCATGACCATTCGCCCGCACGGCAAGGCAGGTTTTGCGCATCTGGCGGGAGGGGGGCAGCGCCTGCAAATCTACGTCCGCCTGGACGCTGTGGGGGAGCGTGACTTCGAGCTTTACAAGCTCCTTGATCTGGGTGACCTGATCGGGGTTGAAGGATATGTGTTCCGCACCCGGACGGGCGAACTTACCATTCATGCCGAGCGTCTACAATTCCTTGCAAAAGCGGTGCTGCCGCTGCCGGAGAAGTGGCACGGCCTTACTGACGTGGAAATCCGTTACCGCCAACGCTACCTTGACCTGATGGTGAATGAGGAAGTCCGCACGGTCTTTGAGCGCCGCGGCAAGCTGGTGCGCGCTATCCGTGATTTCCTGGAGGCGGAAGGTTATCTGGAAGTTGAGACTCCCATGATGCAGCCCCTGGCGGGGGGAGCCATGGCCCGGCCTTTCATCACCCATCACAACGCGCTTGACATTGACCTCTATCTGCGCATCGCTCCGGAGCTCTACCTGAAGCGCCTCATCGTGGGCGGTCTTGACCGTGTTTATGAAATCAACCGCAATTTCCGCAACGAAGGGATCTCCACGCAGCATAATCCCGAGTTCACCATGCTGGAATTTTACCAGGCCTACGCGGATTACCACGATATGATCGCCCTTACCGAGCGCCTGCTGCGCCGGGTGGCGGAGGCGGTGCTGGGTGGCGTGGAGTTTGAGTATGGTGATCACCACATCTCCTTCGCGACGTTTGAGCGGCTGACGATGAAGGAGGCCGTGCTGCGCTATTGGCCCGACGGCGTGGAGGGATTGACCAAGTCCCAACTGGATGACGCTCGCGTCATGATTGAGCGGGTTCCCGGCCTGAATCAGTGGTTGCAGTCGCGCGGTGTGGCGCCGCTCGCCGCGGAGGCCATCGAAAACAAGCGCTCCGGTGAGTTGCTGGCACTTTTCTTTGAGACCGTGGCGGAGGAGCACCTCATTCAACCCACCTTCATTGTGGACTATCCGCTGGAGGTTTCTCCGCTCTCCAAGCAGAAGCCTGAGAACCCCGATTTTGTTGAGCGTTTCGAGCTCTACATCGGTGGGATGGAGATCGCCAACGCCTTCAGCGAACTGAATGATCCGGAGGAGCAGCGCAATCGCTTCCAGTACCAGCAGCACCTGCGGGAGAAGGGCGATTTGACGGCGCATGCCATTGACGAGGATTACATCCGCGCGCTCAGCTACGGCATGCCGCCCACCGGCGGGGAAGGCATTGGTATCGACCGCCTCACTATGTTGCTCACCAACTCTCGCTCCATCCGCGACGTTATTCTGTTTCCCCTGCTTCGCCCGGAGAAGCACAGCGGGTAGGAAGTGCAAGGGTAAAGGGTAAAGGGGACTAAGTAAGAAGCTTCAAGCTTAGCCTTGCGTGGCTTGCGGGGGCTTGGAAAATGATTGGCAGGCGGAGTCGAAATCGGGATAGAAATCGATTACGCGGTCAAGGCGGGTGGTTTCGAACATGTGGCGGATTTTGCCGCCGGCGCTGACCACCACCAGCCTGCCCCCCGCCTCCGCCATGACGCCGGCGCAAGTGGCCACCATGCCTAATCCGGCGCTGTCGATGTAGGTCAGCCCGCCCAGAAGAAATATCATCTTCCGCGAACCCTCCCGGATGCGCTGCTTGATGGTGTGCTCAAATTCCATCAGGCGGTTCCCCAAATTCAACTGGCCATTCAGGACCGCCACGGTGATATCAGGTCCAAATTGCTGAAGCTCGTAAAAGACCGCCATCGTGGTATTTCTCCCATGTCGGCTCCGCCTTCGACCTCGTCAGTGCGGAGCTTGACGCTCCGCTGGCGCGCCGGCTGCGCGGGCGGCTTTGAATCTCATTGTCGTCCCCATTGGCGCGAGCGTAGCGGCATCCAAACCGGTATGCGCGAGCTTGGCCATTGGAAGCAGCCCCGAAGTTCGCATCTTAAGTGCTGCCCTGGGGACTGTCAACGAGGTTTTCCATTTTGTGTCAAGCCCGGATAGAAATGTCCCCATGAGGTTTTCCATTCCATTTCTGCTTGGCGCATGGTGCGCGCTTGATGATAATGTGGACGCCTATGAATTTTGAATTCTTTGTGGCACTTCGCTACCTCAAGGCCAAGCGGCGGCAGGCGGCGATTTCGATTATCACCGTGATCTCCGTGCTGGGGGTGACGGCGGGCGTCTGCGCTCTGGTGATTTCCCTCGCCATTAACAACGGCTTTCGCGAGGAACTGGAAAGCCGCTTGCTGGGCGCCACGGCCGACATCAATCTGGTCAGCAAGGATAAAGCAGGCATTCGGAACTTTGACCAGCTTTCCCATCGACTGGAGCGCCTCCCGCATGTAGTGGCCACGGCGCCCTCGCTTTATGAGGAAGCCCTGGTTTCCAGCAGTTCGCGCGCGCAGGGCGTGCTTTTGAAGGGCGTCGAACCCGCCCAGGAAGTGAAGGTGGGGACCCTCCTGCGGCACTTGCGCGAGGGATCGCTCCAGGGTTTGTCACAGACCTTTCCCAACGCTGATCCCATCATCATCGGCAAGGAATTAGCGACCAACCTCGGAGTCTTCGTGGGTGACACGGTGCTGGTCACCAGTCCGCAAGGCTATTTGACTCCTCAGGGGGTTGTACCCAAGTTCCGCCACTTTCGAGTAGTGGGGGTATTTGATTCGGGGTTCTACGATTTTGACGCCACCTGGGCCTTCACGAACCTGGCGGCCTCCCAGCGCTTGTTTGACCTTGCCGACGAGGTTTCGGTAATCGGGTTCAAGATTGATGATGTTTACCGCGCCCCGGAAGTGGCGGAAGAGATTCGCCGCGCCGCGGGAAGCGGCTTCGACACTACCACCTGGATTGAGCAGAACCATTCGCTGTTCAGCGCCCTGCGCCTGGAGCGCTTGGTGACGATCTTCACCATCGGCCTCATTGTGGTGGTGGCGGCGCTGAATATTTTTATCGGGCTGGTGATGATGGTGATGGAGAAAAACCGCGACATCGCTGTGCTGATGTCCATGGGGGCCAGGCAGCGGCAGGTCTGGGCCGTGTTCACGCTCCACGGTGTGGCGATCGGCGGTCTGGGCACCCTTCTGGGGCTGCTTCTCGGCTATGGATTCGCGTGGCTCGGCAATACCTATAAGCTGATTCCCCTCCAGGCGGATGTGTACGCGCTTTCGTCGGTGCCTTTCCACGCCCACCCGCTGGACGGCGTGTGGATTGCGGCTGCTGCCATCACCATCAGCTTTCTGGCAACGCTCTATCCCTCTCTGGCGGCAGCGAAGCTTAGTCCCGTGGAGATCCTGCGGTACGAGTGACCTCATGACGCAATCAACAAATTCCGCCCTCCTGGCTGCCCGCGAGCTTACGAAGTCCTTTCGATCCGGCAGGGAAGAAGTCACCGTTCTCGATGATTTGAATGTCGAAGTGCGGGCGGGGGAGTTTGTGGCTCTAGTGGGGGAGTCGGGTTCGGGGAAGACGACCCTGTTGCACATGCTGGCTGCGCTGGACACTCCGACGAAGGGTGAGGTATACTTTGAGGGACGGAAACTGAGCGAATTTCGCGAAGACGAACGCGCTCTGTATCGCAATGAGAAGATAGGCTTTGTCTGGCAGATGCATTACCTGTTGCCGGAATTCAGTGCACTTGAGAATGTGGTGATTCCGCAGTTGATTCGCGGGTGTGGGATGAGTGAGGCTCGGGCGCGCGCCCGGGAATTGTTGGACGAAGTCGGTCTGGAAAGCGCATCACAGCGGCGGGTGGGGGAATTGTCGGGCGGAGAGCAGCAGAGAGTAGCTCTGGCCCGGGCGCTCGCCAATCAGCCTGCGCTTTTATTGGCAGATGAACCGACGGGAAGTCTGGATCACCGTACGGCGGAACGCGTGATTGACCTGCTCGAAAACTTGCACCGGGCGCATCACCTGACCTCGGTGCTGGCAACGCACAACCTGGACCTGGCCCGTCGCGCCAATCGGACCTTGCGATTGGCGAATGGAAAGCTGACGGAGTGGGTTGTTCCAATAGTTCCATGACCCCCGAACCTCCCGCGTTACGACTGGTAGCAGGGAAGGCGGGGCTCCAAGAAGAACTGAGGAGCTATGTTCGAGAGGTACACTGAAAAAGCCCGGCGAGTTATCTTTTTCGCGCGCTATGAAGCCAGTCAATTCGGCAGCCCCTTTATTGAAACGGAACATCTGCTGTTGGGGCTTCTGCGCGAAGATAAGGCTCTGACCAATCGCTTTCTGCGGTCCCATGCCTCGATTGAGTCGATTCGCAAGCAGATCGAGGGGCGGACGCCCATCCGCGAGAAGGTCTCGACCTCTGTGGATCTGCCGCTGAGCCAGGAATGCAAGCGCGTGCTGGCTTATGCCGCCGAGGAAGCCGAACGCCTGACCCACAAGCACATTGGCACGGAGCACCTGCTGCTGGGCTTGCTGCGCGAGGACAAGTCGTTTGCGGCGGAAATCCTGCACGAGCGGGGCTTGCGCCTCTCCACCCTGCGCGAAGAGCTGAGCCGCGTACAGAACGACAAGGCGGCCGCCGCCCGTCCCAAGGAAACCTCCCTCCTGGGGGAGTTCAGCCGCGACCTGACCCAGGCGGCGATGGAAAACCAGTTGGACCCGCTGGTGGGCCGGGAAGCGGAATTGGAGCGGGTGGTTCAGATCCTCTGCCGCCGCACCAAGAACAATCCGGTGTTGATCGGTGAGCCGGGCGTGGGAAAAACCGCCATTGTGGAAGGCCTGGCCCAGCGCATTGCCGATGGTGACGTGCCGTCTTTCCTGGCGGACAAGCGGATTTTGGCGCTTGATCTTTCCCTGATCGTGGCGGGCACCAAGTATCGCGGCCAGTTTGAAGAGCGCCTGAAGACCATCATGAAGGAGTTGATGGAAGCGCAGAACGCGATTATATTTATCGACGAGTTGCACACGCTGGTGGGCGCGGGCTCGGCGGAAGGTTCCCTCGACGCCGCCAACATTTTAAAGCCGGCCCTTTCCCGCGGCGAAATTCAGTGCATCGGCGCCACCACGCCGGCGGAATATCGAAAGTCCATCGAGAAGGACCGTTCCCTGGAGCGGCGTTTTCAGGCGGTGAAGGTTCCGCCGCCTTCGGAAAGCGAAGGCATCAAAATCCTCTTTGGCATCAAGGACCGGTACGAGAAATTTCATGCTGTGACCTACACGGATGACGCGCTGAATGGGGCCGTGTACCATTCCAACCGCTATATCCCCGACCGCTTCCTCCCCGACAAGGCCGTGGACCTCATCGACGAAGCGGGGGCGCGCGTCAAGCTGCGGCAGAGTTCGTTGCCGGAGGAAATGATTGACGTCCAGAAGCGCATCAAGTTTGTGGTGCACCGCATGGAGAACGCCATTGCCAACCACGAATTTGAAAAGGCGCGTTTCTATTCCGACGAAGAGCGCAAGGAGCGTGAGAACCTCCGCCTGCTGCGCGAAAAGTATAATATCGATGAGACCGCCATGGGCGTGGTGACGCAGGAAGACATTGAAGAGGTGGTGGCCCGCTGGACCGGCGTTCCCGTAACGTCCATTAAGGAAGAGGAAAGCGCCAAGCTGCTCCGCATCGAGGAAGAGCTGCACAAGCGCATCATCAGCCAGGATCGGGCAATTTCCGCCCTGGCGCGCGCCATCCGCCGTTCGCGGGCGGGGCTGAAGCTCCCTGGCCGCCCTGTGGGTTCGTTCCTTTTCCTCGGACCGACCGGCGTGGGCAAGACGGAAATGGCACGCTCTCTCACCGCCTTCCTGTTTGGCTCGGAACGCGCCCTGGTACGCTTTGACATGTCGGAATTCATGGAGAAGCACTCGGTTTCAAAGTTAATCGGCTCACCCCCGGGGTATGTGGGTTATGAAGAGGGCGGCCAGCTAACCGAGAGGGTGCGGCGGGCGCCCTATTCCGTGATTCTGCTCGACGAAATTGAGAAGGCCCACCCCGATGTGTTCAACATCCTCCTTCAGGTTTTCGAGGATGGGCAGTTGACCGATGGGCTCGGCAATACGGTGGACTTCAAGAATGCCATCATCATCATGACCTCCAATATCGGCGCGCGCTATCTGGAACGCCGCTCGCACATGGGATTCCAGTCGGGTGCGGAAGGCGCCACGGAGAAAAAGGCCGAAGAGCTGGTAATGAGCGAGGTGAAGCGGCTCTTCAATCCCGAGTTCCTGAACCGTCTGGATGAGATCATCGTCTTCAATGCCCTGTCGGATGTTGACCTCATTCAGATTCTGGATCTGCTGGTCGGGCAGATGAACCAAAATCTGGCGCAGAAGAACATTTCGTTGACACTTTCGCCCGAGGCCACCCGGTGGATACTGGACAAAACCTGTGTGGATCGTTCGTACGGTGCCCGGCCTTTGCGGCGCGCTTTGCAGAAGTACGTGGAAGACCCACTGTCGGAGGCGTTGATCCAGGGTGAGATTCATCCTCCGGCGGTCTTGGAAGTTATCGTCGAGAACGAGGCGCTCTACTATCGTTCCGTGAACGATAAGTTGGTTGGCGCCACACCGCTCTCCCACTAGTGACGTTCCAACGATCTGGGGCCATGCATCGCGGCTCAGGGAGCAAGAATATTCCGGGGTCGCCGTTGTTGAGGTGTGGAACCATAGAAGGGGAATGGTGCTAGGGCGAGTCGCCACGGTAATCCCGGCCGCAAAGAGGACAATTCACACGCCCAGTTCCTGGGAAGCTGGAATTTCCCGGACGGGCGAGAAGCTTTCCGGTGGAAGAATGTCTCCGGCCAACTCCCGGCGGAATCCCGGCATCGGACTGTCTTAGCTTTTGCGCGTGCGAGGGGGGGAACGCTTTCTCTTGAAAAAGATGAAATTGTGGGTGCCTGGATTTCGAGGGAAGCACTATCGGCTGGGAGCTCCCGCCCTGGCACTGATGATGTGGTTGCCGCTTTGGGCGGCGGCGCAGAACCCTCCGGCGGAGCAAAAAGTTCAGAATCCCCCGCCGGCCCCGTCAAAACCCTCTGCGCCTTCACAAGCACCTGAGGAAAAGAAGGCCCCGGAGGCCGCTCCGGGGCAGCTCCAGTTGGAAACCCCGGAAGCGCCCGCCAAACCCGAGGCTCAGCCCCAGCAGCCGCCGAAACTGGGGAATCCCGCGGCGCCGGCGACTCCTCCTGCGGAAGAGCACAAGCCCCTCATTGAATCGATTGGTTTCCGCGGCCAGCGGCGCATTCCGGTCGGCACGCTGCGGGCGCGCATCTTTTCGCATGCCGGGGACGTTTACGACGAAAACGCCCTGGAACGCGACTTCATGGCATTGTGGAATACCGGTTTCCTTGATGATGTCCGCCTGGAAGTGGCCGATGACCCGGCGAATGGCAACAAGATTGTCACTTTCTATGTCCGGGAAAAGAAGCTGGTGCGCAGCATCGATTACAAAGGGTTGACCAGTGTGGAACAGTCCGACGTCCTGGACGCTTTCAAAAAGGAAAAAGTGGGGCTTTCCATCCAAGCCCAATACGATCCGGTGGTGATCAAACACGCCGAAGTGGTGCTTCAGGAATTGTTGGCCGCGCATGGCAAAATGTTCGCGACGGTTCGTCACCGCACGCGCAACATCCCCCCGAATTCGGTGGCCCTGACCTTCATCGTGGTGGAGGGGCCCAAGGTCAAGCTCGGCACCATCGCCTTTCAAGGCAACACGGTTTTTAACGACCACCAACTGGTGCGCGCGATGAAGTATTCGCGCCCCTCGGGTGCGCCTCCCTGGTTCTACTGGTTCCACAAGACCTACGATAAGGACCGCATTGAAGGCGACTTGGAAAACATTCGCGACCTTTACCGCGATCATGGTTACTTTTACGCCCTGCCGAAAGAACCCGAAACCAAGATGGTGGACACGGGGCGGCGCTGGCCCTTCTATTTTTGGAGTTGGGGGAATGGCAAGCGGGTGGACATCAAGATCGGGATCGAAGAGGGAGTGCAATACCGCCTGGGAACCTTCCACATCCGCGGCAACAAGCTTTTCCCCCAGGATCGGCTCGCCACCGTCCTGGGGATGAAACCGGGGGATGTCTTCGCGCTCTCCAAAGTACGCAAGGCGATCGAAAACTACACCAAGCTTTACGGCAACTGGGGGTACATCAACTTTACGGCGTCGCCGGACATCGAGCCGGATAATAAGAGAAAGGTAATCAATCTGGCGCTGGATTTTGAGGAAGATAATCAGTTCAGGGTTCACCGCATTGATTTCTCCGGAAATACCAAGACCCGCGACAAGGTCATCCGCCGGGAATTGCTGGTGGACGAAGGCAGCGTTTTCAGCTCGCAGATGTGGGAATACAGCGTCTTAAAAATGAACCAGTTGGGCTTTTTTGACGAGATTAAGAAAGAGGATTACGACATCAAGCAGAATGCCAAGGATAAGACGGTTGACGTGCTGGTAAAGGTCAAGGAGAAGGGAAAGAACTCCATTGGGTTTTCCGGCGGCATTAGCGGCCTGGCCGGGAACTTTGTGGGCCTGAACTATGCCACCAACAACTTCCTGGGCCTGGGCGCCACGCTGAGCCTGGGCTTGCAGTGGGGAACCTTCCAGAAAATGTACTCCTTCGGGTTTACCGAGCCCTATCTGTTTGACAAGCCCATCACCGCCGGATTCACTGTCTACAAGAGCGATTATAACTACAATCAGATTCGCCAGTTGGCGATCTACAGCGGCATCAATCCCAATCTTCTGGCGCAGTCGCAATACGGTCAATACTACGGGCAGAACTTCACCCAGAATTCCGACGGGTTCACGATGTTTGCCTCCTATCCGCTGCGGCGAAGTTTTGCGCGGCTGGGTTTGACCTACAGCTTCTCGCGCAGCAGTTTGCAGGCCTTCAGTTCCGCCTCCGAATCCTATTTCGAAGCCATCAACTTCAGCGGGCTGACAGGTCCCAACTCCCTCAGCGGAATCATTTCCAGCCAGATCATGCCGACGTACCTTTACAGCACCATCAACAGTTCCTGGATGCCGACCCGGGGCAAGTACCTTTATGCCGCCATTGGTTTCACGGGCAGCGCCATCGGCGGGAACGTCAACACCATCCGGCCCGTGGTGGAAATGAAATATTTCAAGCCCGTTCAAAACGTCCGCTCCGATCACCCCACCTCGATCGGCATGCGCCTGCTGGTGTCGAGCGTCATTGGTTACGGCGGCCGGGTGGTTCCCCCGTTCTCCCGCTTCTACATTGGCGGCGAGGAAGATGTGCGGGGTTTTGATATCCGCACCGCAAGCCCCATGGCCTTCTACCCCACGGTGGTGTCGGTATGCAACCGTGATAATAATGGAAATCCCATTACCGGGACGAACCAGAACGGAAAATCCACCGGAACCTGCGGATCTTCCACCAGTTTCCCCATTAATTCTCCGATCTTCCCCGGCGGCGATACGGAGGCAGTCTTTAACTTCGAATACCGCGTCCCCATCGTGGGCTCGACGGCCAGCCTGGCTTACTTTGTTGACGCGGGCGCCAATATGGCTTTGTTCCCCAATCAGCTCAAACTGGCCGCGGGATCCCTGAGTTCGATCGAGAGCCAGTACACTTACTTCCCCATTCCCTCGGAGTTGAAGCCCGTCGCCGTAACCAATTACCGGCCCCGCGTATCAACCGGGTTTGATTTGCAGCTTCTCCTCCCCGTGGTCAATGCTCCCATCCATATTTTTTATGGGTATAATCTGTTGCGCGTGAATGACATCATTACGCCGCCGCAGACGCTGCCGCCCGAATCGTTGTTTCCGAATGAGGCGACCTACATTGATGCTTTGAGGAATTTTGTTCCCTTCCGCTTGAAGGAGCGCTCCGGGCGCCTCGGATTTACCGTGGTACGCACCTTCTAAGGGCGAGGGAAATGAGTTAGAATGTCGGCTTGGTTTGCAATGCCAATATCCGGAGGAATTTGCATGAAGAATCGTTTGACCACTCTTATTTTATTCCTGGCCATCATGGCGGTTCCGCTGGCGGCGCATGCCCAGGGAAAAGTCGGGGTCATCAATTTCAGTGCCGCGATCGGGACCACCGCCGAAGGCAAGAAATCGATTGCGGAGTTACAGGCTAAGTATTTGCCCCGCAAGCAGGAGCTGTTAAAATTGCAGCAGGAAATCCAGGCCATTCAGGATCAGTTAAGCCGGCAATCCGCCACCTTGAGCGATGACGAGCAGCGCCGCTTGCAGCGCGATCTTGAGGAAAAACAGAAGGAACTGAAGCGTTCGACCGACGACGCGCAAAGTGATTACAATGCCGATATGGAGGAATCCGTCCGCAAGATCGGCCAGAAGATGGCGCGCATTGTTGGCGAGTATGCCCAACAAAACGGCTTTGTCCTGATCATTGATGACGCCCAGATCCCCATCTATTACGCTTCCAAGGACATTGATATTTCGGTGGAATGCGTGAAACGGTACGATGCGGCAAACCCGGTCGCGGAAGCGCCACCAGCTCCCAAACCCCCGGCCACGCCGCCGCCAAGCAAATAGCAGGTTTTGCGGCCCCGGCATGAAGATTGGCCGTCCTTCCTGTCCCGGTAAGGAGGACGGATGCGCTATCGCCCAGCCCTCCAGCGGCTGGGCGTTTTGCAGTCGAAAACGTTGTGATATATTTGAATTTTGAAGGAGTTAGAATGAAGAACCGATTGATGGTGCTTACCGCGCTGCTGGCCATGGCGGCAGGTTCAGTCTGCCTCCAGGCCCAGAGTGCGCCGCCCGCCCAGGCTAAAGTCGGGGTGTTGAACATTCAGGCGGCGATTGCCAATACTGCTGAGGGCAAGAAAGTTATTGCCGATTTGCAGAGAAAGTATCTTCCCCGTCAACAGGAATTGCAGCGCCTCCAGCAGGAAATCCAGGCGATTCAGGACCAATTGACGAAGCAGGTCACCACCTTGAGCGACGACGAGCAGGCCCGCCTTAACCGTGACGCGGAAGAGAAACAGAAACTCCTCAAGCGCTCCGCCGAGGATACGCAAAACGATTTTAACCGTGATCGCGACGAAGCCGTTAACCGCATCGGCCAGAAAATGGTCAAGGTCATCAATGAATATGCCCAGCAGAATGGCTTTTCCCTGATCATGGATGACGCCCAGATTCCTGTTTACTTCGCCTCCAAAGATATCGAAGTAACCGCCGAGATCATCAAGCTTTATGACTCTGCGAACCCAGTGGCGGCGGCCCCGACCCCAGTGGCGCCCAAGCCCGCCACCCATGCGGCCGCGCCGGTGTCCAAGCCCAAACCCTAGTCGCCGCCCCCGCTGCGTGTTATACCTTTGGAAGGCCCCTCCTCCCATCCCCGTGGCCACAGGGGGGTGGGGTTTGCCTGTTCCGGCCCCGGCGCCGGGGAGCAGGCCAAAACCGCCGGCAGGGCGGAGCCTTTCGCCACAGCGGCAGGGCGGAGCCCCTTCCAACCCCATGATCGACGGTTAATTTGGACAGCCGTGTTCAGGCCTTGCCCAGGGGCTCGGCGTGAATGGTAATTTTGGAAATTTGGGGGAATGCCTGGCGGAACTTGAATTCCAGGGTTTCGGTAATGTCGTGGACCTTGGCGATAGGAAGTTCGGGCTCTAGCGTGCAATGCAGCCTGACCACGACGTTGCCGCCCACCTGATGGGCCTCGACGGAGTGGCAATTCAAGACCCCCGGCGTTTCGCGCGCCAGCTCCTCCACCTTACGTTCCACCGCCAGGTGATCCATGCCCGCTTCGTCGCCGGTTTCCACCGCTGCCAGGAGGGGCTCCAGGTGCACGTTGACCTCATTCACTTCCGGAAGGTTGGCCTTGATTTCGCTCTCCAGCAGGGTTGACCGGTCATGGGCTTCCGACAGGCGCAACTGGGGTTCCACCTCCAGGTCCAGGTGAACGTTAACGCGTCCGTTGACCTCGTAGGCCCGCACCTCGTGCACAAGGAAGTTGCGGCGATGGGCGACGGCGCGGATTTTCGCCACCACGTCGCCGGAGGAGGGTTCCTGCGGCGTGGTATGGATGACCACATCGGCGGTGGGGAACAGGTTGTGAACCTCCCCTTCCACCACATCGGCCACGGACTTGGCGTGCTCCAGCGAAATGTCGCCGGCCAGCGTCAGGCGCAAATCCACAAACAGCCGGCTGCCGCTTTCGCGGATGCGAATGCGGTCGAGGCTGAGCACGCCCGCCACCCGCGAAACGGTTTCCGCGATCAAGGCGCTGGTTCCGGTCGGCGCCGCGTCCACCAGCGCGTCCACCGTCTTTTTCCCCAGGCGCAGCGAGATGTAGACAATGATTCCCGCCACCACCAGCGCCGCGGCGGGATCGGCTTTGCGCAGCCAGTGAACATGGTTCTGCTCGGAAACGTACACCAGGACCAATCCCAGAATCACCACCGTGGAGCTGTACACGTCGGTCGAGAAGTGCAGGGCGTCGGCTTCCAGGGCCTGGCTGTTGTATTTGCGCGCCACGCGAAAAAGCGCGCGCGAGCGTAAGGTGTCAATGGTGATGGAGATAAACATCACTCCGAAGGCCCACAGGGAGGGCTCCACGTGCACATCGCGGAAGAAGAACCGCCGCGCCGCCTCCCAAACGATCCAGGCGCAGGTGGCGATGAGCAGGCCGGTCTCAATGAAAGCGGAGAGGTTCTCCACTTTGCCATGCCCGAAGGGGTGCTGGGAGTCGGCAGGCTTATCCGAAAGCCGCACCGAAACGTAGGTGATGGCCGCCGCCACCAGGTCCAGGCCGGAGTGCAGGGCCTCGGAAATTATGCCCAGGCTACCCGTCAATATTCCCACCGTCAACTTGAGGGTGGTGAGCAATACCGCTGCCCCGACGGAAGTCAGCGCCACCGACTGCTTCTCCCGGCTGTAATCATTCAGCGTGCTGGCGCTTGGATGAGGGGATTGAGTCATCGGAACATCGGAACATCGGGTCATCGGGTCATCGGATCATTGAGGGGATTGATTTGCCGGGTCATTTGGCCATTTGGCATTAGACCGTGAGGCCGTAGAGTGATCGGCTTTTAAATGGCCCGATGACCCGATGAACCGATGACCCGATGTTCCGATGACTCAATGACCCGATGAGTCAATTCCTTTCCTCGAGTTCGTCCAGGGCGGCGCGTAGTTCCGCCTGGGCGTGCTGTTTGTTCTGGCGGCCGGTGACTTCCACGCCGGCGGTCAGGACTTGGCGTGCCTCATCGATCCGTCCCTGCTTGATGAGGAAGGCGCCCGCCTGGTAATAGGTGGCCGAGTAGTCGGGATGGTGCTCGATCAGGTAGGTGAAGTGGGTCCAGGCGGCCGCCGGCTCGCTTTTTGCCAACTCCAGCGCCAGTCCATAGCGAGCAAAAGTATTGTCGGGATCCTGGCGCAGCGCCTCTTCCAGGAACTCGCGCCGGGTCTTCTCCGCATCCGGAGACATAGTGGGGTCCTCGGTTTCTGATTAATGGAGGCCTGCCAGCGTGGGTGCCCCGCCGGTAGGCAGGCGCAGCCAGTTAAATGGCCTTATCCTCTGATAATGGCCCGCTGCCGTTGATTCCGGTTGCAACGCCCCACTGGCTCGAATAGTATAGGCGGACGGACCCGGTTAGGCAAAACCTTTCGGGCGGACTGCGGCGGGGCGTTGGGAGCGGGGCATAACGGTCGCGAACGGGGTCCGGCTGCGGGACTCCGAACGAGAGCGGGCAGTTCCCTGCAAGAACCGGAAACGGGGTTAGCCCGTTTTCGCTCGGCGCCTTTCACCCAGCGGCTCAAGCAGCACGCCGCAATTTAAGGTTTGATGTTTGAATAATATGGCAAAGCTTCAGGGCAAACCCGTTGCCGAATCTTTTACCGAAACCGTGGAACTGGTGCTTCCCAACGACGCCAATCCGCTGGGAAACCTGCTGGGAGGCAAAGTGATGCACCTGATCGATATCATCGGCGGGATCGCCGCACATCGCCACTCGCGGTCACCGGTGGTGACCGTGGCGGTGGACAACCTGGATTTCCGTTATCCCATACGGGTGGGGGAACTGGTGGTGCTTCGCGCCCACATCACCCGGGCGTTTCGGACGTCCATGGAAGTGGAAGTCAAAGTGTACCGGGAGGATTACCTGACGGGCCACCGGCAACAGACCAATTCGGCTTTTGTAACCTACGTGGCGCTTGATCCCTCAGGAAAACCGCAGGAAGTTCCTCCCCTGATTCCGCACACCAGGGAAGAGAAACGGCGCTATCGTGAGGCGCTGGCGAGGCGCGAGCAGCGCCTTGCCCTTGCCGCGCGCGCCCATCGCCGCTACTTTGAAAAAGCTTAGCAAACGCCCGTACCCCGCAGTGATTCATGAACCACTGCGCAGATGAAATCGGAGGCCTACAGATGAAAATCAAGCGGAACAAGACTTTCTCCGGAACCCCCTGGGAACCCAAAGTGGGATACGCGCGCGCCGTGCAGGTGGGTGACGTCGTCCATGTTTCCGGCACTACGGGCACCGACCCCTCCGGCAAAGTGCTGGCCCCGGGTGATATGTACGCGCAGACCGTGCAGACCATCCGCAATATCGAGGGCGCCCTCCAACGGTTGGGATTGGGACTGGAGCATGTGGTCCGCACCCGCATTTACGTGACCCAAATCGATCGCTGGGAGGAAGTCGCCAAGGCCCATGTGGAGTTTTTCGGCCAGATTCATCCAGCCACCAGCTTGATTGGCGTGGCCCGCCTGATCGACCCGGAAATGCTGGTGGAAATTGAAGCCGAAGCCGTAGCCTGAGCCGGCAGCCCTTCCGCTCGATCACATTTATGCCGATGAGCGCTTATGTTGACCTACTCCTTCGCCGAAGGCGCGGAACTCAGGCTGCTTGAGCATCATCACGCGGAAGAACTTTTCACTCTGATTGAATCCAACCGCTCCTACCTGCGCCGCTGGCTGCCGGAGTGGGATTTGCAGCAGTCCCTGGAGGATTGCAAAACGGTTATCAGGTCCTCGCTTGAGCGGTGGGCGGCGAACGGGGGTTCCACCCTGGGGATCTGGTGGCAGGGCCATCTGGCGGGAATCATCGGCGCGGGCAACATCGATTGGGAAAACCGCTCGACGACAATTGGCTATTGGTTGGGTGAGACCTACCAGGGAAAAGGCTTGATGACCGGCGCCTGCCGCGCCCTGCTGGACTACCTGTTCTTGGATCTGAAACTTCACCGCATTGAGATCCGCTGCGCCGTCGGCAACGCCCGGAGCTGCGCTGTTCCCAAACGGCTGGGCTTTTTGAAAGAAGGGTTACTGCGCCACGCCCAGGCGTTTGACGACCACTACCTGGACCTTGAGGTCTATGGCCTGATCGCCGAGGATTGGATCCGCGCGAGGGAGTGAGCTGGATAACCCTGCCAATGTCCAACAATCCTGAACCATCGCGAAGAGAATTTCTTTCCAGCACGGGGAAGATAGTAGTGGGCGAGGCGCTGCTTTCGATTCCCGGGGCCGTGGAAATTCCGGGTGAAGCCGCCGCGTCTCCCACCCCGGCAGCGGCAAAGTCGCGCCGGGTGATCACGGAATTTCATTATGGCGCAAGCGTTTACCCGGAACTGCAAACCCGCGCCGAGTGGAACGCCATGCTGGACCATTTCCAGCGGGCGCAGATGAACTGTGTGCGCGTTTCCGAGTCGTCCTGGGGAAACCTCCAGACGGCTTCCGGGCATTTTGACCTTGGGTGGCTCCACAATTTCCTGGACGACCTGGACAAGCGAAAAATGCGCGCCATTCTGGGCACCGGTTCCTACGTTCCCCCGCAATGGCTCGCGGCCACGCGGCCGGAGATTCTGGTACAGCTTCACCCCGGCGTGAAAGCGCATCCCATGGCGCGGCATGCGCCTTGTCTGAACCATCCCCTGTATCGCGCCGCCGTGCGCGCGTACATCCTCTCGCTCGCCAGGGAATTCAAGGATCATCCCACGGTCGTGGGCTGGCAGTTGGGAAATGAAGAGGAGGGCAGCATTGAGCGCATCTGTTACAACCCTGCCTGCGAACGGGCTTGGCGCGAATGGCTCAGGGCAACCTACCGCACGCCGGAGGAGTTCAACCGTCGCCTCGATCTGGTGAGCTGGGGGATGAAGGTTGATTCGCTCGATGCTGTGCCGCAACCCGGCGAAGGGGTGGAAGAGAGCGGCGCGGCGCTCGCGGCCCTCACCCTGGCGCACCGCCACTTCCGGCGCGACGTGCTCCTGAATTTCTTCCGGATGCAGGCGGAGGCGCTGCGCGAAGCCGGAGTCGAGCAATGGATTCTGACCGACTGGAACGTCGCCTGGAACGCCGTGGCGGATGATCCCCTGGCGGCCCGCAGCATGGATATTGCCGGTCTGAACCACTATCAACACCCGGCTGACACTCCCCAGGCTTGGACGGAATATGCCTGGCATCAGGATATGCACCGCTCATGCTATGGGCGGACGCATTTCATCACTACGGAAAATCGCTTTGGGGTGATCGGCGATACGGCCATCGAAGACCCCGCTCCCCCGCGTGAGCAATTTCTGATGTGGGGGCTGGAAGCCGCGGCCATGGGAACCTGTGGTCTGTTGTACTGGTCCGGCAACCGCTGGCGGGGAGGCCATTGGCCGCACTGGGGCGGGCTGCTCGACTGGTCGGGCCATCCCGAACCGGATTTTGACTGGGCCGTGGACCTGGGAAAAATTCTGGCGAAATGGGGAAAGCAGCTCATCGCGAACCCGGTGAAGGCCACGGCCGCCATCCTGAACGACTTTGAGCAGCGCGCCGCTCTGGACGTGTACCCGCACATCAAATCGAGTCACACGGTGCTGCCGGAATGCTTCGATGCGCTGCACCGGTTGGGAATCGGTGTGGACAGCGTGAACCTGGCCACCGCCGCCCTGCCGACGAATCTGAAAAAGTACTCGCTGGTGCTGATTCCCGCGGCCACCGCGCTGGACGACCCGCAGGTGACGGCTTCGCTGCAGGAGTTCGCACAGGGCGGGGGAGTGGTGATCATCACTCCTTTCACTTCCTACATGGATAAGGATGGCATCTTTCGCGGGGACGGGTTTGCCGCGAACCTGTGGGAGCTGACCCGATGTGTGGTTCGTACGGTGAGGTGGATGGGTTCCACGGGTTGGCCGGGGAAGGGGGATTCGCGGTCATCGGGATCGTCGTCTACGGCAGCGAGAACGGATCCTGTCGTGGAGTGGAGGGACAGGGAACTTGTTGAATTTTCGCCCGTGGGCCTCGAAGGGTTCTGCGAATTTCTGGAAGTGGACTCCGCCGCGGAGACGATCGGCACTTTCCAGAGCGCCCAGGCGATTCTCCATGGCCGCGCTGCGGTGACGCAAAGAAAGCTCGGCCGCGGCGTGGTGGTGAAGATGGCCTTTTGGCCGGAAGACGATGCCTTGCTGCATCTGATCAAACAGCTCGTTCCCGGCCACGAGAGCTTCTTTTCCGGGCCCGTGCCGCGAGGGGTGATCGCCGTCCCCCATACCGATAATAGCCTGTTCGTGGTCAATACCACACCACAGGAAATGCCGGTGCAGCTTGCCCGGACCAGCTCCGAGCGCCTGACCGGAAGCAGCGTTTCCGGCAATGCCAAACTCCAGCCCTATCAGGTGTGGTGGCTGGGGTGATGGATAGGAGTTTGGATAGGCTGCCTTTCCCACGGGTTTTATCAATGATAAATCCCTGGGGCGGGCAACCAGAGGGCAACCGCGACTGTCAAAAACGGTTAAGGCCGGAGGTGAAATCGTGAAACGACAATTTCATGGATCCTTCCTGGTCATAGGTGTACTGGTTCTTGGGGGAAGCAGTCGCCCTTTGGCTGCCCAGCAGGTGTCCCCGCTCGAATCACCAGGGGTCACGGTGGGTGGGGCAAACTGCCAGTGCGTCAGGGGAAATACAGGGATTCCGTACTCGGCAGAGGAAGTCACCGAAACAACCCAAACCCTTTCCGACGGGACTCATATCAAACGCAAGCGCCTGGAGAAGGTATACCGGGACAGTGAAGGTCGCACTCGCCGCGAGTACTTTCGGGCTCAAACGGAATCGGAGGGGCAGGAGGATACACCTCAGTCGGTGCGCATTGTTGACCCCCTTGCCGGCGTAAGCTACTTGCTCAATCCTCGCGACCACACGGCTCAGAAGACTGAGATGCGACGCCCAACCGCTCCGACGCCTACCCCGACGACTACCGTTTCGGGCAATCCCACCCCCGCGCCACCGGCCTCGCGGGAATCCACGCGTGAAGACCTCGGCACGCAAGAGATGGAAGGTGTTGAGGTGAAGGGTACACGCATCACCACAACCATCCCGGCGGGAGCGGAAGGCAATGACCAACCCATGCAGGTCACCCGGGAAAACTGGTATTCACCAGCGCTAATAATTACGATGATGAGGACCACCAATGATCCGCGATTCGGTGAGAGTGTGATGCACGTCACCAATCTCGTGCGCGACGAACCACCCGCCGACCTCTTCCAGGTGCCCCCCGACTATACGGTGGTGGAGATTCAGGCCGTCGAGAAACCTCCGGCACCTTCCGAATAACCCAGGGATAACTGCACAGACAATCAGGACGTAGGGGCACCCCTCGTGGGTGCCCACAACATTGGGCGCCCACGAGGGGCGCCCCTACGTCTCCGGTTACGGCTCCTGGAAATGCAGGGGGTCGCGCAGGTTCTGAATTTCGCGGTAATAGTAGAGAGCGGTGGGTCTTTTCCCGTTGAAGCGCAGTTTCCTTAAGAAATCGATCTCCTCCGCGGTGGCATCGCGGCTCAGGGTGGGGCTTTGGAGGAAATCGGTGAGCCCTGGTTCTTCCTGCTGCGCCGGTTCAGGCTCCTTTTCCACGAACTCGAATTTCCGGGCGCCTCCCCGGGCCACGCGATGGTTAAGGACAACGTCCATGCCAAAAGTTTTCAGGTCGATATCCCATGATTGAATGATGGGCTGCAAAAAGGCCACGCAATTCTGGGGCGAAAGGTGGAAAACATCCTCATCCAGAAACTCCAGAATGTTGACGCGCATCTGTTCATAGCTGCGATGACTGATTTGCGCTACCTGCCGTAGCCATTTTTCGTTGGCGAGTTCCTTCCTGGCGATTTCCTTGGCCACTTCCAGCAGTTTCTGCGTCACCAGGCGCTCAATTTCCCCGAAGGGTTGCTGTTCGAAGATGGCGCGCACCTGCTTTTTCTTGCCGGCATGGCATTTGCCCAGGACCAGTTCGCGAACCTCCTGGAAGAGCGGGGCGGGGGAGGCCACCAATTTTTTCTTGATCTCCTGCTGGCGCTGGAGTTCAGCCATGCGCCCGAGTTCTCCCGTGGGGAACTTCAGCAAGGGTTCCAGCTTGTCGTAAATATCCGTGCGCGCGGGCGCCGGGGGAGCCTTTCTTCCTGAGAGTAGTTGGGAGATGAAGGATTCGGTGACTTGGGCGGCCACCGCCAAATCGCGCTGCTCGAGATCCAACTGGTCGAGCCGCTGCCGAAGGACGAGGGCCAGATCCATGAAGTGCTCCTGGACTTAACTAAAGGTGATTATCCTGCCTTTGACAATGGCAGATTCGGGTTGACAATTCAAGCGAATTCACTTAAACTGGTTAAGAAGTTGAGCCCTCTCCCTCTCCTTCCAGGTTATCTGAACTATTTCAGGTCATCTGAATCCGTCCGGTCGGGGCAAGACCCGGGGAGCTCCCCCTTCCAGCCACGCGGCGAGCGGTGGGAAGACAAAATGACTCGTGGGCAGGCGGAGGCCCTGACTCCGCATGCTTTAGCGCGCCGGTATCGCAAAGTGCAGACCGTAAGCAGGAGCCAGCGGACTCCTTGCCAAATCTGATTCGCCGTTGGCACTGCATTTTCGCCACAGATATCTCCAGTGCTATCCCGGGAGGGAATCATGTCGAAAAAAAACGGTGATAAGGCCAGGTTCGGACGGCAGCAATACGCCAAGACTCTTTTGCGCAAACACATGCGAGAGTTGCGAAAATTGCTGATGGCCAAAGCCCCGGAGCCAGCCCTCGCCGCCGCCAAGTAAGGTGGGTGGCAAGCGTTGTGCCGGGGCGAAGGAGTGTAGCGTCCACCTTGAGGCCGGGATCCGCTGAACTAAGTTTCAACGCTAAGGTGGAAGGCAACCTAACGCTCGGGATAATCGCGAAGGTTTTGACTTATCGATCCTTTCTACAAAAAGGAGGCTTTTTATGAATACCCTTACCCAAGGCAAGTTCGTTAAACACGGTCAGTACGGACTTGGCGTCGTTACCCAGTCGGATTCGGAACGCACCTCCATTGATTTCCACCTGCACGGACCCAAAAAATTCGTCACTAAACTGATGGTGGTCGAACTTTCCAACGAAGGTCCCCCGCCCAAACCGCAAGCCGCCAGACGCCGGAAGAAAGCCACCGCTCAAACCACTCCCCCTTTACCCTGATCGGCGCTGCTGCTGCCTTCATGAAACTTTGCAGGCGTGGTGTCCCTGAGCGGCGCCGCGCTCCTGACGCTTGACTGTGTGTACATGCAGTGTTGGCCTTCGTCAGCATAGGCGCGGACGAGGTTGGGGTCGGCGTCAAAGAAGTGGTCGGAGGGGCAGAGAATATAGCCGCCTTCTTCGCCGGCGGCTTCAAAGCAACTCCGCACGGCAGCGCGCGTGGCCTCGGGGGTGGTGTTGATCAGGGAATGAAACTGGTCGAAGCCGCCGATAATGCACACGCGGTGGCCGATGCGCCGCTTGGCCTCCGCCAGAATTACATCGCCCCCCATGCCGGCGGGAGTAAAAGTCTCCATGGCGTCGGGTTTCATGTCGGCGATTTTTTCGAGGATGGGCATCATGCCGCCGCAGGTGTGGTAGACGATCCGTTGGCCGGACTGGTGGGCGAGCGCGATCAGATCCGTGTCATAAGGCGCCACGAATTCCTCGAAGAGTTTGGGGGAGATCACCGTGGACGAAGCTGAACCCCCGCCCATTTCCACCACATCGAGTTTGGCTCCCGCCATGGATTGAATATAGACCTTCTTGCGCCGGTGCAGAATGCGCAGAAACTCGTGCACCCAGGCGGGATCGTCATAGGTGGCGAGGATGAGTTGCTCGGTGGGGTAGAGGCAGCAGGCGTCCTGCCAGCAGCCGGGCTGCCCGAAAACGTCAAAGCAGGGAATGTGGCTGCGCACCAGGCCACGCTCCCCGTATGCGGCGGCGGCGCGATTCACCGCCTCCACGTCGCACCAGGCAGTGGTGGCGAATTCGCCGATCAGGTCGATATCGGGTTTGTTCTTGATGGGATGTTCGCTGACCCAGGTGGTTTGATCGTTCGATTGCGTCGTCATGGTGAGCGTGCCCTTGGGCGTCACAAACCGGTAACGCCGAGTCTTGTACGTATCGTCCGGAACGTCCTCCCATTCGGTTCGCCACTGGGCGGACCAGATGCGGCGCGCTTCCAGAAAGCCCGGCTCACCCTGGTAGGGATCATAGTAATCGCCCGTCCCCGGAGCGGGTTTGTGCTCCACCACCCAGGTGATGGGGTCCAGACCGTAACGGTCAAAGAATTCCTGGGTGGAAATTCCGCCCTCGTACTTGTCGAGATAATACTGCATGATGTGATGCGTGGTGACCGGCAGACGGTCGGCCGGGCGGTGTTCCAGCGCCGCGAGCATTCTCTGTTTGGAGGTCATGGTTGATTTTCCCACCCCTGCTCATTCCTTCGTGCCAAGACGCGCTTGGACGGCGCATTATAGCACGATCGGGGAAGGCCGGAATCTTACCATGAGCGTTTGCGCGCCGGGCGGCGTGATTCGCGGTAGATCTCCAGCTCAAGGTCAGAAAGGGTTGTGCGTCGCGGCAAGGGGTTTTCGGCGGTCTCGAGATCGAGGGCTTTTTGCAGTTTCTGATAGCACAGGGAGGCTGCGTCCTGATAGGGTAGCTGCTTTTCAGTAAAGGCGCGGTTGGAGATCGTGAAGATAAATTCACGGTCCTCCGCCTGTTTGTTGATGACTTTGTACGTGTAATCCCGGCCATGGGCTTTCAGTTGAAATCCGACATATTGGATTTGCATTGCGGTTTACTCCCGGGATTGAGGGTCGCCGCCCGCGCCATTGCCAGCGAGCAACGCGCGGGCGGTACGCTGATTGTGGGGTAATGCTTAGAGTTTCTTGACGCTCTCAGCTTGCAAGCCTTTGGGGCCCTTGGTGACGGCAAACTCCACCGCTTCGCCCTCGTTGAGCGAACGGTATCCTTCCGCTTGGATGGCAGAGTGATGAACAAACACATCATCTCCGGAAGCGCGCTGGATAAATCCATAGCCCTTCGAGTTGTTGAACCACTTCACTACACCTTGTTCTCTATCCATATTGTTTCAGTGTTCCTTTTTTGATTGTTGAAATTTAACTTGTTCTTGTCCTGCAACCGCTCCCCCCAAACTAGAAAAGCCGCAAAATCACTGGTTTTGCGGCCTTCGACGAACGTGGCGTTCGGTCACAAAAACTGATCAAGCATCTCAACTATACACCTTTGGCACGAGCTTTGCAACGAATAATAATTGACTTTTTTGCCTTTTCTCCTGCCTTCTTTGGTCTCCAGAGCAATACCGTTCAGGGGTTGGACTGACCGGCCCGAAAGGGCAGAGGAGAGGGTTCGCTCCAGCCCGTGCCTTTCTCGCACCGCTAAGGCCCCTTCAAAATCTCCGCCAGGCGCGGGAACAGGCTGGCGGCTTGCTGCGCCTGCGGGTCGCTCTGGGTGGCCAGTTTCTGGCCCCGTTCCAGTCCCAGGACCAAACTGGTAAGTTCCACCTGGATTTCCACCTTCAGAATGTCCTGATCTTTTGACCAGAATTCGTCAGGAACGCGCACGCCGTTGCGGAGGAGCGAATCCTTGAATTCCTCGAGCATTTCCGGTGTGGTCTCAAAGGGTTCGGATATCTTGCCATGGGTAGTCAGGTAAGCCTCCGCATAACTCGTCGCATAGCCGCGTTGATTGACGAAGGTGAGCCAGGGATCCTCGGCACGGCCAGCGATGCTGACGTCGGGAGTGACCCCCCCGCCCACCGTCACCGGGCGGCCGTCGTCGGTGTGAAACGGCGCGCCGTGCGGATGGGCCGGGTCATTGCCCGGGTCGCCCGTTTTCCCCCCGGCCGATGACGCGAGGGAGGCGAAGGTCAGCGCCGTGCCGGCCAGCGGCCGCTGGATCGATCGTCCGCTGGGAGTAAAATATTGGCCGGCGGTAATTGCCAGGCCGGTCTGCTCGCTGAGTTGCTCCACGGCTTGCACCACCCCTTTGCCGTAAGTGGGAAGGCCGGCAATCACCGCCCGGTCGTGCTCCTGGAGCGCCGCTGCCAGCAGTTCCGCGGCGCTGGCCGTTTCACCGTTTACCAGCGTGACGATGGGTAGATCGTAGTGACTCGGCATGGCCGGGACGCGAATCACCTGTTCCGGCATTTTGCGACCGCGCGTGGTCAGAACCACCTCCCCCTGCTTCAGAAAAAGGCTGGCCACCGCCGCGGCGGAATCCACCATGCCGCCGTGGTCGTCGCGAAGGTCCAGAAGTAGACCCTTCAGGTGGGGCGCGTCCATGCCATCAAGCGCGGCCACCACTTCCTCCGGGGTCTTGCTCTCAAAGCTCGCGATGTGCACATAAGCAATGCCCGGAGCCCAGAGGAACGCCTTGTCAACCGAGGGCAGAGCGACCTCCGCCGGGCGCAGGTTGAAGTCTTCCGGAACCAGCCGGCCGGGATGGATGACTCCCAATCGCACGGGGCGCGAGCGGGAGCTTCTCAGCAGGTCCACCAGGGATTGCAAATCCATCCAGGCGACCCGTTCACCGTTGATCGCCACGATCTCATCCCCGGGCGCGAGGCCGGCTCGAAACGAGGGCGAACCCTGCGTCGTCTGCAAGATCAGCACCTTCCCCGCTGAGACGTAAAGGATTGAGCCAAATCCCATCGATTCGCCGCGCGCCTGCTGCTTCAACATTTCGAATTGATCGCGATCGAGAAACGCGCAGAAGGGGTCAAGGGCCGACAGCATGCCGCGAATCCCTCCGTCGAATAGGGTATGGTCGGGATCGACCGGGTCAACGTAATTGTGCTCGATGGCGCCGTAAATCGCTGTGAACCTTAGGGCTTGCGCGGTCACCTCATCACGCGGGGCCGCAGGGGTCTGTGGGTACATTTCGGCGGAGACGAGGAAAAGCAGGGTAGCGAGAAAAGCAGTGCGTAATATCAGTGCCGGAAGTCTCAAAGCGGTCAGAAGTTCCTCCGTGTTTAGTATAACCCAGAAGGCCGTTCGGCCTTCTGGGGATCGAGCCATCGGGGCATCGGGCCATTGGGTCATTGGTGATTGGCGATTGGTGATTGGTGATTGAAGCATTGGGCCATCGGGACATTGGGTTATTGAGTCATCGGATCATCGGATCATTGGCCCATTGAAGCATCGGGCGATCCGGTGATCTTGAATCTTGAATTTTGAATTTTGAATCACCCCTCAACCCGCCCCTGCTTCCGCCGATAGCCGAAGCGAGGGCGTGTCACGCCGGGGATGGGTCGAGGGCAATTTTGGCCTTGCCGCACGTATTCTCGAGGTCCGAACCGGGCACCGAAGGTCCCTGCTTTGCGAATTCCTGGCGAATCTGCAACTCCATTTATTTTCATAAAAATACTGGCAAGCATCGTATAACTTGTTCATTTTACAACAATATAGTGGCAGACCGGAAACCGGACATTTTTTCTACATGTATTTTCAACAACCTACTGGCGGTTACCTTCATATTTGGGGTTTTTCATGTTTTATTTTCGCGATCCAGGCTCGGCAAATAACTGTTTTGTTGTCAATCATATGGAGACTTGGTTGATTTTGACCGAAAACTTCTAATCCTTTTATTTTCTGTAACATAATGGAAAAGCCTTCCCGTTTTTTTCTTCCTGGCCAAAAAATCGATATAACTCCTTTACTTTTCATGATTTATACAGACACGACTTTCTGGCCGTAAAATACTATCTCTATTATTTTCTATTATATAATGGCAAACACATTTTCACGCGCATTTGTGGATACGAAAAAATAACCCTTTTCCCTTTAATGAGATAGAATCTCGAAAAACTCCCTATTTTAATCGATAACAAATTTATTATCTTACACATAATGGAGATTGCGACCTTTGTGACATAGGCCGTGCCCTCGCCCTGCGGTTTGGGCAGTGCTGACCATGCTGTGGGCACAGAAACGTGCCACGGGCATCTTGCCCGTGAGGGGGCATGGGTCAAGATGGCCATGGCACGTTTTGGGGATGGCTGGGTCCGATTTCAGGGCCGATTCGGATCGGAGCATCACACTCCCGCCACGGGGGGCGGCATGGCACATGGAGGCCTTCAGGGCATGGCGGCGATGGGCAACCCGCAGGGCGGGAGTCAGCGTGGGGGGCTTGCGCAGGGGCATCACGCAGCCTACGATCAACAACCCTCGACTATATACCATTACGATACTATTGTCAAGATCAAAAACAAGAAGGAGAGCCTACAAAAAATGGCGGACGGGGAGGCCGAAGCACCGGCCTCGCGTGTTTCATGCCCAGACCTTTGTGAGGTGGGCATGGAAAAGTGCCACGGGCGTCCCGCCCGTGCCCCGGCATGGCCGAGACGGCCATGGCACATCGACGTAGCGCCGACCTTGAGGTCGGCACCAACATATGCCCGGGCATCCCGCGACCCAGCACAGGCACTCCTGCCCGTGCCCCGGCATGGGTCGAGATGGCCATGGCACGCCGCTGTAGCGCCGACCTTGAGGCTGGCGACAACCGATGTAACGACCGCCTCAGCGATCATTCGGCGGAATTTATTGCGGTGGAGGTTCAGCACGCGCGGCAGGGCCACATACTGACGCCGCCACGCGGTTCTTCCCGCAGCATTCACGCGCGGTCTCCACATCGACGAGGCAAGTTTAGGGCAGATCTCCCGCGCGAGAACGGGTAGAATTTCGGCCCGCCAGCCCCAAGGACCGGCACCTTGCTCTCTCCACGAAATCTCCTCTTGAAATTGATATTCATCAGTGGCAAAATTGATTCACGCTGTACTGGCCCTTGATGGGTAGTCAGGGCTGAATGATTTAGTTCTCACATAATGGCTTCTCGGGGTTGCTGTCTGTAATCAAAACAACCAGGCTGAAGAGTTACATCTCTGCAGCCAAGGAGACTCCGATGAAATGCGTCGCCCGAAGTGTATCTGTCGCCATTATGCTCGTCTTAGCCTTGGGCCTGGTGGGCACGTCTGCCGCCCTCCGTTGCCAAGAGGCTGCCCCTGCCTCTCCCACTGTCGTGCCTCCCCTCATCCGGTTCAACGGTGCGATGACGGCGCCGGCCATCCTGAATCGCCCCAGCAGCAGTGCTTCGGGAGCCCTCGTCACTGCCACATTTTCACTCTATGAGCTTCAGGAGGGCGGTACGCCGCTCTGGTCTGAGACGCAGAAGGTGCAGCTCGACGAGCAAGGCCGCTACGCGGTGCTGCTGGGGGCCACTTCTTCGGCGGGCTTACCCCTTGACCTTTTTACCAGCGGCAAGGCGTTGTGGTTAGGTGTCCAACCGCAGTTGTCCGGAGCCGGCGAATTGCCGCGCGTGCTGCTCGTCGCTGTTCCCTATGCACTGAAGGCGTCGGACTCCGATACCCTAGGTGGTAAGCCGGCCTCTGCTTACGCGCTGGCGGGAGCGCCAACGGTGGTGGAAGTGGCAGGCGTGGGCGCGCCTGCCAACCCTGTTCAGCCCGGCAGCCATCAGGATGAAGCGACAGCCCAACCCGCCGCGGTGCAACCCCTGACGGCTTGCACGGCGGTCACCAGCGACGGTACGGCGGCGGCCAATGAGATCGCCAAATTCACCACCGCCTGCAACATTGAAAAATCCCTGCTCCGGGACACCGGCACGGCCGTCGCCGTGGGGGGGACGGCCACGCCCGGAGCCTTGCTGGATGTGCAGTTCAGCTCCACCGCGACATCGGGAACGGTGTTCGGCCAGCGCGTGCTCTCGAGCCTGGCGCCTACCGCCGCTTCCTCGATGTCCGTCGATGGATTGTTTTCCAACACCCTGACGGCGAGCGGCAACGCGGAGTCCTTTACCGGCAAGGTCTATGCCCTCGATGCCGAGTTTGACCACTATGGCACGGGCGCGTTTAGCTCCGCCTACGGGCTGAACGGAACGGTGATTAATCGCTCCACCGGGACCATTACCAGTGCTTACGGGATCAACACCGCCCTGTCCAACCTTTCCACGGGCAAGATCACCAGCGGGTATGGAGTGTACGTGTCGGCGCCCGTGAATTCCGGGGGCGGCACATTCACGAGTTACACCGGCGTGTACATCGCCAGTCCCTCGGCGGTTTCGGGAGCCTACGGGCTGTACTCGGCGGGAGGCAAGAACTACTTCGCCGGCGACGTGGGGATTGCCACCACCACCCCCGGCGCGAATCTAGAAGTGAACGGGACGGCGAAGTTTGATGGCTTGATAACCTTCAAGTCCGGACAGACGTTCCCGGGAACTCTGACGGGAATAACGGCGGGCAGCGGTATCCTGAGCACCGGCGGCACAGACCCCACGCTGAGCCTCAACACCGTGGTCACCAACGGCCTTTATGCCCACTTGACGGGTGGGAATAGCCTGACGGGGAACCAAACAATCAGCGGTGGCATCCTCACGGTCACACCCAGTACCAACGCCACGGCCATCACCGCCTATGGCTCGATCGGGGGCACCGCCGGCAGCTTCGCTGGGGGTTCCAACACCGCTTCCACCGGTGGCAGCGGCGGGTATGGACTCACGGTGACAGGCGGCAACAGCTCGGTCAACAGCGGCGCCGGCGGGTACGGAATCTATGTGACGGGCGGCGCCAGCTCCGGCACCGACGGTGAATCCGCTAACGGAATAATTTCGTACGGAGGCCAGACTCCAACACCGACATTACCCCCGGATCGGGAGTGGTAGGGATAGGGGGCACTTCAACTGACCCGACGCAGACGGGTGGTTTCGGGGTGTGGGCTACGGGCGGCACCGATAATTCGGGCGGCGTAGGGGGCATAGGGCTTTATGCCGGGGGCGGGACGGGAACGACCACCGCTCAACAAGGATATGCGGCCCTTTTTGACGGTATCGTCAAGGTGGGCTCCCTCTTCAACACCCAGATTAATACCAACACCCTCCTGCTGGGAAGCCCCACCGGCTGCAGCAGCGGGTTCATAGGCCTCGGGATCGGATCGGGCAGCTTTGCGGATTGCGCGCATTACGCGTTGCTGAGTGAAGGCACGAATACGATTCTGAACCGCCCGAGCGGCGGCGGGATGTATTTCCGGGAGGCGAACGCGAACGAGATGTACATCGCCGCCGGCGGCGCGGTCACCATTACTGGCGACCTGACGGTGAGCGGCACGCTCTCCAAGCACGCCGGTTCGTTCAAGATTGATGATCCCCTGGACCCCACCAACAAGTACCTTTACCACTCCTTCGTCGAGTCGCCCGACATGATGAACATCTATAACGGCAACGCCACACTGGATGGGAAAGGCGAAGCCGTCGTCGAATTGCCCAAGTGGTTTGAGGCGCTCAATAAGGACTTCCGCTATCAACTGACGGCCATCGGCGCTCCCGGTCCCAACCTCTACGTCGCCGAAGAAGTCTCGGACAACCACTTCAAGATTGCGGGTGGCAAGCCTGGCGGGAAAGTTTCCTGGCAAGTTACCGGCGTCCGCCAGGATGTTTACGCCAATGCCCATCGCATCCCTGTGGAAGAGGAAAAACCGGAAGCGGAGCGGGGGACTTACTCGTACCCGGAACTCTATGTTAAGCCGGCGGAGAAGGCGAAAAGCGCACACCCTGACGCGTCCTCCGGGAAGGAAGTGGTGCAAGCTACAACTTCGCGCTCCGGCGCAGAATAACCACGCCTGCTAAGACCGACGCCGGCTGACGGTGGCTTCCTCTTCTTGTGACGCTGACGTAGCGACGAGATTACCTCGCCACGAGCCGGACGGCACATGGCCTCGCCATGGCGGCGTCAAGCCGCCTCAAAGGAGTGCTGCCCTTTGGGGGGGCTCATCCCTCCCACGGGTTAAGCAGTAAAACTCCGGTGGGTTCGAAATCAGTAGTATTCCGGGTCATGAGGCGGAGGCCGTGGCGCAGCGCCGTGGCGGCGATAAGTCCATCCGGGGCATGGACCACTCGGCCTACCCCTTGTGCCTTTGCGGTGAGTTCGCCCCACAGACGACAAATCTCAAGATCAATCCCCAGAAGCCGATCGTCGTAGTTACGTTGGAGGGTTTCGAGCCAGGCTTCAAGCTCAAGTCTTCTGGGGCTTTGCTTGAGAAGGCAGATTCCCTTATGGATTTCACCGATGGACAAGACGCTGGCAAAAAGTTCTTCCTCGTTGAGGGCCGCTACGGCCTGGCGAACCGCGGGATGCCCCTTTGGGTGACGCAACTCCGACAACACGCACGTGTCGAGCAAGACTTTCACAGCTTTACGTTTCGCATCGGGGATTTGTCGCGTTCGAGATCGAGTCCCTGGAGGCTTGGACCTTTCCCGAGGAGAAATTGCTTAAAGCTCAGGCGTTTACCGGTTAGTTTTTCGTAATCGCGCTGGGCGACCACCACCACGGCGTCGCGGCGCCGCAAAACCACCTGCGGGTCTCCGCCGAGAGCACGGTTTACCACTTCGCTGAAACGATTTTTAGCATCTGCGAGTCGCCAGGGCATCGAGCTTCTCCTTAATCTAGCCAATCTAGCTACATGGTCCCATACCCAGCGTGAATTTGCAAGCTGGCCGAGCAGATCTCCGAAAATGCGCTCCGCCGGGGGCTGGCGTCCCCGGTACTTCCTGTCAAGGCAAAAGGAAAAAGGGTCAATGAGCGAAAACTTCCCCGCCACAACGGAAACCAAAACTCTTGACCGTGCCGGTAGGGGTGTATCTATCGCGGCCCGAAACGCGAATGTCCTTCAAGTTATTGAAGTAGGACCCGCCCCGTAGAACGTGCAACTCCCCGCCCGCCGGACCCGCAGGGTTTTGAGACGGGCTGCTCCGGTAATAATGCTCGTCGTACCAGTCATTTACCCACTCCCAAACATTCCCTAACATATCATAAAGCCCGAAGGCGTTTGCTCGCTTCTGGGCTACGTCGTGGGGATGCCCCTCGCTATTTTGGCTGAACCACGTGGTCTCATAAAGATTGCCATAATGTGCCTTCATGCTGCCCGCTCGCGCCGCGTATTCCCATTCTGCTTCCGTGGGCAGACGCCCACCCATCCATCCACAATATGCCGTCGCGTCGTCCCATGTCACATTGACGATTGGCATGTTTTCATTTGCCCAGCCATCGTTGAAATCTGGAGCAGGAGGCATCGGCCGTCCCGTAGCCCCTGCAAAGCGCTTGTAGGCGCCGACCGTGACCGGTGTTTGCCCAATCCAAAAGCCCGGAGTAATTGTAACTAGGTGCGATGGCTTTTCTGCGTCGAGGCATTCATCGTCTCCAGGCGAGCAGCCCATCATGAAGCTCCCCGGGGGAATCCAGACGTATTTCAAACCGTCTTTCGGATTCTCGCGTACGGTAACGGGATTGCCCGACAGCGAAAAATGCCAGACGGCGGCAACTATTAAAATCAGCGCAACTGCCGCTAGGGCAACATACTTGACCTTGTCGGCCGACTTCCGCACCACCCTCTTGGCCGCTGCCTTCTCTCTTTCGCGCTGCTCGGCTTCTGCTTTCTCGCGCGCCAGCCGCTCCCGTTCGGTCTTTTCCTGAGCCGTCTGCTCCTCCGCCATTCGTTGCTGTTCCCGGCGTTCGGCTTCTGCTTTCTCGCGCGTCAACCGCTCCCGATTGGCCTGCTCCCGGGCCGCCTGCTCCTCCGCCATTCGTTGCTGTTCCCGGCGTTCGGCTTCTGCTTTCTCGCGCGTCAACCGCTCCCGATTGGCTTGCTCCCGGGCCGCCTGCTCCTCCGCCATTCGTTGCTGTTCCCGGCGTTCGGCTTCTGCTTTCTCGCGCGCCAGCCATTCCCGTTCGGCCCTTTCCCGTGCCGCCTGCTCCGCCGCAACCCTCTCAATTTCTCTGCGCTCGGCTTCCGCCTTTTCGCGCGCCGCACGGTCGGCCTGCACTTTCTCTAGCGCCAACCGCTCCTGTTCGGCCTTTTCCCGTGCCGCCTGCTCCGCTGCTATCCTCTCCTGTTCGCGGCGACTGGCCTCTGCCTTCTCGCGCGCCAGCCGCTCCTGCTCGGCGTGGTCGCGCTCGGGCGTCTCGACCTTAACGGTAGGAGCGGGTACGGTGGGAGCAAAGCCTAAGTCTTCTTCTTGTTTCGGTGCGGAAGCCGCGCGAGCAAAATCCCGGGCGAACTCGAGCGCAGTCGAGTAGCGCTCGTCCCGATTCTTGGTCAGAGCTTTCATCACCACCGCTTCGACCTCGGCGGGCACGGACAAGCCGGGCGCGAAGACGCGGAAAGGTGGCGGCGGCTCCGTTAAATGCATGCGCACAAATCCTTCCGGTGTGGGGGAATGGAAGGGCACTGACCCGGTGAGCATCTCGTAAACGACCACGCCCAGCGAATAAACATCCGAGCGCGCGTCAAGTTCATCGCTCCTCATGCCGTATGCCTGCTCGTAGGACATGTATTGGGGCGTCCCGGGCGCAAGGCCGGTTTGGGTGTGGAGGGGGGACTCGCGCAGCTTGGCAATGCCGAAATCGAGGACCTTGACGATCAATTCATTTTCGTCATCGCGCGCCAGAAAGATGTTATCAGGTTTGAGATCACGATGGATGATGCCAAGCTTGTGCGCGCCGTTCAGCCCCCGCGCGAGCTGCATCAGAATTCCCGCGCATTCCGTGGGGGCGATAGCCCCATCCCTTCTGAGCGCTTGGCGCAAGGATTCACCTTCCAGATACTCCAAGGCGATGTAGGGCGTGCCATCGTCCGCCAGCCCGGAGTCATGGAGCGTCACGACATTGGGGTGGCGAATGCGTCCCGTTGAGGCAGCCTCCTCCTGAAATCGCAGGAGAAACTGGGGATCGTCGAGAAATCTGCGGTTCAGAACCTTTAACGCGACGGGGCGATTGCCCGCGGCAATCTGCTCGGCAAGAAACACCGTGCCCATTCCCCCAGCCCCCAGCCGGCGCACAATGCGATAACGGCGCGCGAGTGCAGCGGCGAGTTGAGTATCGACTTCCTTTACTTGCGTGGCAAGGCGAGTCCCATCGTGCGGGCAAAGTGAATAAGCGTCCGGGTAAGTCTTTTGGCAAGTTGGGCAGATTTTCATGAGCGCCAATGAAACCCTATGAGGCCACGGATTCTAACAGAAAAATTGCCGCCAAGGGAATCGCCGCCGGCCAGTGGTATCATAGCCCTGTACCGAGGAGGGGACTGCATGAATAGCTGGTTTTCCGTGCTGGTGGCAGTTTCGTGCGTAGTGGGGGCCATGGCGCAGACGCCGGGTGGAGACTCCGTCGAGGCGCGGCGGGCGCGCCTGAAGTCCGCGCTTCATGAAGAGTGGGAACACCAACTGAACATCTATCCTGAGCTGGCCACGCAGGTCGGCGACACTCGTTATAACGACCGTCTCAGCGATTATTCGGCGGAATTCGTCGCGCAGGAGCTTCAGCACGAGCGGCGGGCGCTTGCAACGTTCGAGTCGATCGACACTACGGGCTTTCCGGAGCAGGACCGTTTGAGCAGGGACCTGATGGTCCGTACCCTGCGCGAGCAGATCGAATCGGTGCAGTTCAAAGATTGGGAAATGCCCGTTGACCAATTTAAGGGAGTGCAACTGGGCCTGGCGAGCCTGCCCTCCTACATAACCTTCCGCACGGTGAAAGACTATCAGGATTACATCGCGCGTTTGCGCCAAATCCCCCGTGTTCTTCAGCAGGTCACGGTCAACATGCGAGCCGGGCTGCCCGATCACTTGATGCCGCCCCGCTATCTTCTGGAGAAGTCGGTTGTTCAGACCCAGGACATCGCGGATAAGTCCCCGGAAGACAGCGCCTTTGCCCAGCCTATCCACAGCTTTCCTGCGGGCATTTCCGAGGCCGATCAAAAAGCTTTGCGTGAGGCCGTCCTCGCTGCCGTCCGGCAGGAGGTGGCGCCTGCCTACGCCCGGTTCGCGGAATTTCTGCGCACTGAGTACGCGCCCCAGGGCCGCACCGAATATGGCGTCTGGGCGCTGCCCGATGGCGATGCCCGCTATCGCTTCTACATCAAGCAATTGACCACGACGGAGATGGCGCCGGAGGATATCCATCAACTGGGCCTCAAGCAGGTGGCGGAGATCGAGGCGGAGATGCTCAAGCTCGCCCGCCAGCAGGGTTACAACGACTTACCCAGTTTCAACGCGCATATTCGCAACGACCCGCACTTTTACGCGACCTCGGGCGACCAACTTCTGAGTTTGTATAAGCATTACGTCAACCAGATGTACGCCAAGCTTCCCCAACTCTTCGGCCGGTTGCCGAAAAACAAGCTGGAAGTGGTTCCCATGGAGGCCTTCCGCGCGGCCAACTCGGCTCCCGCGGATTATGGGATTGGCGCCGGTGACGGCTCGCGTCCCGGGCGCATCAACGTCAATGAATACGATCCGACACATCGCCTGGTGCTCAACGTGGAAGCCATCGCTTACCATGAGGGGATTCCCGGCCACCATCTGCAATTCTCCATCGCCCAGGAACAGACTGACCTGCCCGAGTTCCGCCGATACGCTTTTTACAATGCCTACTCCGAGGGCTGGGCGTTCTACGCGGAGCGGCTGGGTTGGGAGGTGGGATTCTACCAGGACCCCTACAGCGAGTACGGGCGGCTGGAAAGTGAAATGTGGCGCTCCGTCCGCCTGGTGGTGGATACCGGCATGCACTACAAACACTGGTCGCGCCAGCAGATGGTGGATTATTTCCGCCAGCATACGGCCATGGACGAGCCCAACATCGAAGCCGAAGTGGACCGCTACATTGCCTGGCCGGGGCAGGCCCTGGCTTATAAGCTGGGGCAGATGAAGATCCTGGAACTGCGGGAACGCGCCCGGCAGCAGTTGGGACCGCGTTTCGATTTGCGCGCCTTCCACGATGCGCTGCTCGGCGCCGGGCCGCTACCCCTGGATGTGTTGGAAGCCAATATGGACCGGTGGATCGAGGCGCAGAAAAGCCTTACATCGCCGAGCCCGGCCCCGCCTTCAGGTCGATGACGATCAATCTGCCGTCGGTGTGCCATGCTCCGCCGGTGGCGGTCATTCCGCTGCTGAGAGGGTTGGGAGGGGCGATCAATTCAGTGGCCTGCACTACGCCACCCAGAAAGAGGTCGCAGCCCACTTGCGTGCGCTCGTCGTCGAGGTCGGGGTCGGTGGCGTGCGAACCGGACTTATAATCAATCCCCACATCGTGCGTGCCTGCACCCAACCAGATGGTGCGGCCATCGGGGGCGGTTGACGAGGTCTGCCATAGCCGCAGGTGATGGCGCTTGTTGAAGGTGTTGAGCGTCTTTTCGAATGCCAGGTCCTCTCTCCGTCCGAACAGGTAGAGGTCGGAGACGGGAGCCTGGTTATACCCATCGTCGTTGATGACCGCCTGGGCGGTTTTCCAAATCGATTTCTGGTTTTTTCTCCTCGGCTCAGCCCAGCCCGCCTGGCGGAACGCCTGCTCAATTTGCTGCGCCGTACCCACGAATACCAGGTTGACGGGATCTCCCGGTTTGTTCGTTTTGCTTTCCACGCGGTGGGGCGCATTGCTCAATACCATGTCGACGGAGTCACGCAAGTCCTCAGGCAGTTGCGGGGGGCCGGCGGATACCATAAGACCCCTCAGGCTCACCGGCTCGCTCAGGGTGAATTGAACGTCCGTCCCCAAGGGAAGCTCGATCCCCGTATTAACCTGGCCGATTTTCTGCCGCTGGATCTGGTCGTTGACATCGGAATTGATCTGGCCCAATTTTACCAGGACGCTGCTCAGCAGCGAGGCGGGCTGCGAATCCGATTGGATTACTCCCACGATGGTGCCATCCGCCAGCAGGGTCTCCCGCGCGTTGATGACTCCGCTGACTTGTCCTTTCAGACGGAAACCGCCCTCGCCCGGAATGGCAAGCTGGCCAAAGTTCAAAAGAAGCTGCGCGCGGACATCAGAAGTTTCGGTGGTGATGGGCTGGGAGCACTTTTCAATCGTGCCCTTGAAGGTGGCGCCAAAAGGGATGGCGACTCCGTCCTCGACTTGTACTTCCCGCGCCAGGCTTGCGGTGATGGGCTGCCCGGGCTTGGAGGTCTTGGTGCTGACGGCAGTCTGGAGACGCAAATACAGGACCGTCCCTGCCGGAAGAGTGGGTGAGTCCATCCTCGGTCTAGGAGATCCTGCTGGCGCCTCCGTCGAGGGTAAAAGAGCCATCAGTGCAAGAAGCACAAAGGCCCCGGGCAAGCGGATTAATTTCGCGCGAAGCTTCAACATCGTCCCCGTCGAGCCGCTGGTAACCGTCATGCCACCTGCTCTTGAAGATTTCGAAGAAACCTTCCGCATCGCTATGAAATTCTCCCCAAATCGCAGAGACTTTCAAGTTGGATTTCATTCATGGGCAGGAGGTTGCTTGATGGGTGGGGCTATTTGCTTTGCCCCTGGCGCCTCCTCCTTGACGGGCTTAGCTTATTCCAGCGATTTGTGAAAGCGCAGGACGCTGACACCCAAAAGGACTACCGCCGAGGCGGCCATGGCGACAATCTGCGGCCAGAGGATGTCGAGGCCGGCGCCTTTGAGGTAGACGCTGCGCAGGACCACCATGATGTAACGCATGGGGTTGAGATAGGTCAGTTCCTGGAAAGACTGCGGCATGCTGCTGATGGGGGTGGCGAATCCGGAGAGGGTCATCATGGGCATGGTGAAGAAGAAGGAGGTGATCATCGCCTGCTGCTGGGTGGCGGAGACCGTGGAGATCAGCAAACCCAGCCCCAGGGATGCGAAGATGAAGGCGATGACCCCAAGCGCCAGCACGCCGAGGTTTCCGCGGAAGGGCACGCCGAACCACAAGGTGCCGAGCAGGGCGATGATGGCCGCATCGAAGCAGCCGATGAGGAAGAAGGGAATTGTCTTGCCCATGATGAATTCCCAGCGGCGGATGGGCGTCACCATGACCTGCTCGAGGGTGCCAATCTCGCGTTCGCGCACCACGGCGAAGGCGGTCAGCATCATCACCATGATCAGGGTCAGATTGCCGATGACGCTGGGAACGAAATACCAGCGGCTCTCCAATCCTTCGTTAAACCACGGGCGGGCCTGGAGGTCCACCTGGGGAAGGAATGACACCAGTTGCGGGGCCGTGCGCTCCATCTGGTCGCGTTGATAGACTTGGGCGAATTGGGCGCCGACCTGGTTGAGATACCCCAGGGCCACCAGCGCCGTGTTGGAGTTCGAGCAATCCACCAGCACCTGCACGGAAGCACCCTTCCCATTGCGCAAGCGCTGCGCGAACCCGGAATCAATTTCCAGCGCGGCCAGGACGTCACCCCGGTCGATGCCATCGCGAAGATCCTCGCGCCGCGCCGCATAGGTCTTGATATCAAAATAGCGGCTGGCGGAAAAATGTGAAATCAGTTCGCGGCTTTCCTGGGTATTGTCGAGATCGAGCACCGCCAGTTCCACATGCTTCACGTCCAGCGTGGCCGCATACCCAAACACTAACATCTGGATCAGGGGCGGGCCCACGAGCATCCAGCGCGTGCGCGGGTCGCGTAGCGTTTGAATGAATTCCTTCCTCAACATATGATGGATGCGCCTGAGAGAAGCGATAAAGTTCATTCCAGCCTCTTTTGAAAAGCCCGGGTGGCGAGCGTGATAGCCACCACCGCAATGATGGCCAGGGCCGCCACTTGTCCCGCCATCAAGCCGGGCGGGGTGCCCTTCAGGAAGACGTTGCGGAGGATCGAGACATAATAGCGCGCCGGCAGGATTCGAGTGATCCACTGCACCACGATGGGCATCTGTTCAATGGGAAATACGAAGCCCGACAGCAAAAATGCCGGCAGGAACGTGGTGATCAGGGCCAGTTGGCTGGCGGCAAGCTGGGATTTGGCGACTACGGAGATCAGATAGCCGAGCGCCAACACTACAATCAGAAACAGCATCGAGCAGCCGAACATGAGCGCCCAGCTTCCCCGGAAAGGAACGCCGAACCAATACACCCCCATGCCCGCGCACAGCGCCGTATCCAGCATCCCGATGACGAAGTAGGGGCCCAGTTTCCCGATCTCAATTTCCAGTTTGCCCACCGGGGTGGATATAAGCTGCTCCATCGTGCCGCGTTCCCACTCCCGGGCGATGGTCAGCGAGGTTAGAAACGCGCCTACCACCGCCATCACCAGGGCCACGACCCCGGGGATGATGTCCGCCATGCTCGCCAGATCTTCATTGAACCAGGTGCGCGGCTCGAAAGTGACGTTCGGCGCTGCCGCGGCCATTCCGCGCCCTTGTTGCCATTCGATCTGTACCTGCTGAGAGTAGGCCTGCACGATGTTGAGCGCATAACCCATGCCTATGTTGGCGGTGTTGCTGTCGCTGGCGTCGAGCAGCGCCTGGACGCTCGCCTGCCCGCCGGAATGCAGGGTTTCCGCGAATTGCGGCGGAATCACCACGGCCACCGAACAGGTGCCATCGTCAATGTTGCGGAGAACGTCCGGGTAGTTTGGAGCGACACGCACGATGTCGAAGTAATCGGTGGCTTGAAACCGCTTCAGCAGGTCCTGGCTGGTTTGGGTGCCGTCGCGATCGTATACGCAAAGGGGGATGTGCCGGATATCGAGGTTCACTGCGTAGCCGTAAATAAAAAGCTGGATCAACGGCATGGCGATAATGATCAGCAGGCTGCGAGGGTCGCGCCGGATCTGGATCACCTCCTTGCGCGTGATGGCCAGGATGCGGCGCAGGCTCACGCTGCCCTCCCGGTTTTCGCCTCGCGCCCCGCGGTCAAAGAGACGAACACGTCTTCGAGGCTGGGTGAAATCTGTTCCAGTCGGCTGATGTGAACCTGTCGCGCTTCCAGGGCCGCCCGGATCCCCGGCATGGCGGCCTGGGCATCGGCGACCACGGCATGTAAGCTGTTTCCAAAGACTGCCGCATCCATTACGCCCGGCGCGGATTCGAGGGCCTCCAGGCCGGGTCCCAGAGGGTCACACTCGACCAGCACGAGCTGACCTTTCATGTGCTCGGTCTTGAGTTCCGTGGGAGTGCCCGTGGCCACAATGCGCCCACGATCGATCAGCACCAGGCGATTGCAATACTCCGCCTCGTCCATGTAATGCGTGGTAACGAAAACGGTGACGCCCTCGCCCACCATCTGCTGAATCAATTCCCAGAATTGCCGGCGCGAAACAGGGTCGACCCCCGAAGTCGGCTCGTCGAGAAAAACAATGGGCGGGCGATGCAGCACCGCGCATCCCAGCGCCAGCCGCTGCTTCCATCCGGCAGCCAGCGCTCGCGTGGGAGTTTGCTCGCGGCCTTCCAGTCCCGCCATGTGCAGCGCCCAGGCCAATCGTTCGGGAAGAACCTTGCCGGGCACACTGTACAATCCGGCAAAAAACCGCAGGTTCTCGATGACTTTCAAATCGTTGTAGAGCGAAAACTTCTGTGACATGTAGCCAATCTGCTGGCGCACCGCCTCCGGCTGCTTGGCGACGTCTACGCCCGCCACCAGCGCTCGCCCGGAGGTGGGCTGGAGCAGGCCGCAGAGAATTCGAATGGTGGTGGATTTACCCGCGCCGTTGGGGCCCAGGAAGCCGAAAATCTCCCCGCGGTGCGCCTGGAAGCTGATGCTGTCCACGGCCACAAAGGCCCCGAAGCGCTTGGTGAGGCCTTCAACCACCACGGAGGTTGCGGATTCATTCATGAAGGATTCGTTTCCCCGGCGACCGCGTGGTGCCATTCCACCGCCGATACGAATAGGTCCTCGATAGTCGCCGCGACGGGCTGGATGGAATCGTAAGCGACGCCGGTGGATTCCAGGCGCGCGCGCAGATCCGGCAACCGGCGCGCGGCTTCGTCCACAAAAAGATGGACGCGGTCGCCCACCATGAGGGCGCTGCGCACCCCTGGCACGCCCTCCAGCGCCGCACGCACCTGCCCCGGCTGCGGCGTGTGCACCGCCAGGATTTCCCCGGGGAACTGGCGCTTTAAATCTTCCGGCCGGTCGCAGAAGAGCATGTGTCCCTGGTGCAGCAGCCCCACGCGATGGCAGCGCTCCGCTTCATCGAGATAGGAAGTGGAGGCAAGAATCGCCACGCCTTCCCCCAGCAGCGAATACAGAATCCGCCAGAAATCGCGCCGCGACACTGGATCGACCCCGTTGGTCGGTTCATCGAGAAGCAGCACTTTCGGGGTATGAATGAGCGCGCACACCAACCCCAGCTTCTGCTTCATCCCGCCGGAAAGGTTTCCCGCCAGGCGGTTGCGGAAATCGCCCAGACCAGCGGCGGCCAGCAACTCCTGCGACCGCCGCTCGCGCTGTTTGCGAACCACGCCAAACAAGTCCGCATAAAACCGCAGATTTTCGTCAACCGTGAGATCCTCATAGAGCCCAAACCGCTGCGACATGTAGCTAAGCTGAAATTTGGCTCGTTCCGGGTCGCGCACCACGTCGCAGCCCGCCACCTGCGCCGATCCAGAGTCCGCCGAAAGCACCCCCGCGAGCATTCGCATGGTGGTGGTTTTGCCGGCCCCGTCGGGACCGACCAGGCCAAAGATTTCCCCCGCATGAACTTCGAAGCTAAGCCCCTCCACGGCGCGCACTTCACCGAAGCGCTTGCTGAGCGAGGAAACGAGGATGGCAGCAGGGATGCTCACGATGCGTTCTCTATTTCAGTTTGATGATAGCGTCGGCCGGCATTCCGGGCTTCAGTTCCCGGTTCGGATTCTCCACGTCCACCTTGACCCGGTAAACCAGCGTGACCCGCTCTTTTTCCGTCTGCACGCTCTTGGGAGTGAATTCGGCCTCCGAAGAGATAAATGAAATCCGGCCATCATAAATTTTCCCCGGGTAGGTATCGGTCTGCACATCGACGGCCTGCCCCCAATGCACTTTCCCGAGGTCGGTCTCCGGCACATAAACGCGGACCCACAGATGATCCATATCGGCAAGGGTCACGATGGGCGTGCCGGGTGAGACCACCTCTCCCAACTCCGCCTGCCGCACCAGGACCACTCCGTTGAAGGGGGCGCGCAGGATCGTATAAGAGAGCCGGATGCGCGACATCTTCAGGTTCTGGTCCGCCTGGCCCACATTGGAGTGCTCGACGGCAAGCTCTTCCTTGCGCGTTCCTTCCAGCAGTTCGTTGTGGATTTGCTGCGCGCGATCATAGGTGGCCTGGGCGCGCGTGACGTTGGTGACGGCCAGGTCGCGCGTCTGGCCGGGAATTTCGTCCTTTTCGTAGAGCGCCTGGTAACGCGCGTAATCCTTCTTCTTTTGCTCGAGGTCGGCCTGCGCGTCAAGCACTGCCAGCTTCGCGGCCTCGATATCCTGGGTCCGATTGCCGGCCAGTCCAAGGGCGAGCTGCCGGTCGCGGACTTTAATCGTTGATTCGTCTTCCGCCATTTGTTGGCGGTAGTCATCGTTGTCGAGCCGCGCCAGCAAATCGCCCGCTTTCAGGGTCATGCCCTCATCCACGGGCAGGTCAACAATCCGGCCGGCCACTTTGAAACTCACCAGGCTCTCATGCGCTTCAATGTTGCCGGAAAGCTTAAGCACATTTTGATCGACGGGTTTGTGGAACCACTCTGGATGAAAGTAGACCACGGTGCCGCCAATTGCCAGGAGGACCAGAAGCGGAATTGCGCGTTTCATGACTCTTCAACCTCTTCGTCGAGTTTCTTGCTCGTCACCAGCGTAATAATGGTGGTAATTGATTCTTTACTATCAATGAATAACCGCCTAATTCCTACTGCCGACTGCCCACCTTCGTTCAGGGCTCGGCGAGGTAGGTTTGATAAATCTTTTCGGTTCCGCCCAGCGAGCGCGCCAGTGCCATGATGGCGTCGGCGTGCATGGCCAGGGCCGCGATACGATCATCCTGCGCACTCGCCAGGCTGGACTGCGCAGTCACGACCTCAATGTTGTCCGTCACGCCGTTGCGGAAGCGGTCTTGGGCAAGGCTCAGCTCGCGCTCGGCGAGGTGGAGGGCCGCCTCCGTGACGGTCACCTGATTCTCGCTGGATTCCAGGTCCAGGATGGCCTTACGCAGTTCCTGCTCGATCTCGCGGTTAAGGTCGTCAATCTGTGCGTTGAGGCGTTTCACCAGGCTTTCCAGTTCGGTTTTTTCGCCGGAGCGGTCACGGTCGAACAAAGTGACGGTGAGCGTACCCTGAATCTCGCCGGTGCCCGCCATGGAGTTGAACCCGCGCCCAATCGCTCCGTAGTCGCCATTCACCGACAGGGTGGGGTAATAGCGCGCCCGTGAGGCCTTGAGCTGCTCGGCGAGTGAATCGCGTTGTTTGAGAAGCGCGGCGTAATCGGATCGCGCCTCGAGAGCGGTGTGCAGCGCCTGTTCGGCGTCGGCGGATTCCACGTGATGGAATTTCAAAGGCTCGGCCAGTTCCAATGGTTCGCCGGGGCTCAGGCCGAGGAAGTGGGCAAGGGCGAAAAGGGAAGTCTGGTAGGTGTCGCGCGCCACCAGCAGGGTTTGCTGATCGCGTGCAAGTTGCACCTGGGCGCGAACCTCGTCCACCGCAGTGGCCAGTCCCTGCGCGTGCTGGTCGTGCGCGAGGTTCGCCAGGGTTTGCGAGGTGGTCACACGGGATCCGGCCGCCTCCACTTCCGCGGCGGAAGCCTGGGAATCCAGATAGAGGCCCGCAGCCTCGCGAATCACCAGATCGCGAGTGTCCTGATAATCGAGCTTGGCGGCCTCCTCCTGCTTTTCACTGGCCTTCCAGTTGTGGTAAGCGTGGCGGTCAATCACCGATTGGCTGGCCGAGAAGCGGAAATCGTAGTGCGTAAAAGCCGGTACGACGGCTGGAACCTGCGGGAAGGAAATCCCCAGGGCGGCCAAATCGATGTTTTGGCGATTGGCAAAGGCGTCCCCGCTCGCGTGCGGCAGCAGGGAAGCCAGCCGCCGGGCGCGCGTGCCTTCCAGTTGCTCCACCTGCGCGTTGGCCACCAGCACATTGAGGTTTTGCTTGAGCGCCAGGGTAATCGCGTCCCTCAGCGTGAGCCGCCGGGCGTCAGCCGGCTGCGCATCCACCCGCGCACCACCTGCCAGGAATAATGCCGCTATCAACGTGATCCATCCTGCTCTCGACCGCATGGACCTTCTCCTTCGCCGCGCTTCCTTATTCATTCCGCGGCCTTCCATCCGCTTGCATTCGCAGGGTGCCGAGAATGAACTCCAGGTGTGCCTTGCTGTAAGCGTCAAGGTCAAGCCGGTGCCGTTCCCCGTGCAAGATCCTCCACATGATCGCCAGCACTCCCGGCGCTGCCAGGAGCTGGGGAAATTCCAAGGCCGCGGTTTTCCGGAATTCACCCGATGCGATCCCTTGCATAATCACCCGGCGGATCACCTTTATACCGGGCGCAATAATCTCGCGATGATAGATTTCGGCAAGTTGCGGAAACCTTCCGCTTTCGGCGATCAGAAGGCGCACGATGGAGCGAACCTTGTCATTCCTTATGATCTGGCTATACATGCGCGACAGGAATTCGCGCAGCAGTTCCTCCGCGGTCCCCTGGAAGCCCGCCGGGATGGTGTCAAAGCGTTTTTGCGGCAGATTATGCACCACGGCCCGAAAGAGCTCCTCCTTGTCCCGGAAATAGAGGTAAAGCGTCCCCTTGGCAATGCCCGCCTGGCGGACGACATCGTCAATGCGGGCAGCCTCATAGCCATGAGCGGCGAACACCTCAAAGGCGGCTGCCAGAATTTCCTCCTGGCGCTGTATTTTCTGCTCCTGGCGGCGCGGGGAGGATTGCGCAATCTTCACTTGCCCGGATCTCACACGCTTCATCTGCCTCTCCATAAAATGACTGACCAGTCAGTCATAATGTAACGCCCCGAAGATATCCCCATCGAAGCGCCTTGTCAATACATTTATTCGGGCCATTTGTTGCGACCGGAGGGTTTCGGATTCTGGGGGGCGCAGAGGTCAAAAGTTTTCCCCGCCGCGGAAGGGTGGGGGGCGTCCTCAGTCCTTCTTGAGCCAAATCATATCCACCTGCCCGGGCTGCTGCGAATGATGGATCCTGACCAGCCCGGCCCACGCGGCCCGCGAGTCGAGCGCGCTGGTCGATGGGAACCCCGCGGAGCGAATGAGGTGCCCGCCCAGGAGTCGCTGGGGGCGGCTTGCTACCCTCTGTGTGTGGCCGGGTCTGTTGACGAAGTATTTCTCGATTGCCGTGATCCTCATGGCGCCCTCCGTTGGGCGGTGCCAGGAAGCCTTGACTTTCCAAAAGGTCCATTCAGCTCTGCTGGCGATTCATTCTTTTCTGCGAATGATCGCGAACCACATTTTCCGGTTCGTGAATGCCTCCGGGAACTCGGCCGCGAATGCCGGGTTCAACTCGCCCCCCACCAACTCCAGCGATTCGATCTCCCAACCATCGGCGAAGGCACAGTACAACTCCCGCCGGGACACCCCACCGCCAGGCCACGATGGATCATCGTTGAAACTGAACAAGAAGAGCCGCCCGCCCGGCGTAAGAACGTGCGCCAGCCCTTGAACATAGCGTTTCCGTTCGTCTCCGGCGTAGATATGAAACAACCCGCTGTCGATCACGCTTGAGAAGCGCTTGTCCCAATCGCCGAGTGTCATGGCGTCTTTGATTATAAAATCCACCGTCAGGCCGCGCTCCGCGGCCTTGGCCCGAGCGCGCCGGATTGCCAATTCCACAAAATCGATGCCAGTAACGCGTAGCCCCCGGGCGGCGAAGAAAAGAGACGTGCCGCCCGTGCCACACCCGGCGTCAAGCACGGGACTTACCACCTGGTCGGCGACCGCCACGAAGGGCGGCTGCGGCTTGCCAATATCCCAAGGCGGGTTAGTCTCCGCGTAAATTTTCGTAAAGCCGGCATGGGCTGATGGGTGGTTCTGCATAGCTGATGGTTCACACTTCATAAACGATCCTCCTTAACGACCTATGATCTCGATCTACTGGTCGCCCTCGCCACTATTCCCTGGGCGCGGATGCTACGGGTGGGGTATGTGACGATCCAAAGGGCCCGCAGCCACCGCGCATACCGGCCCGGAACTTCTCCCGTTCCTCCGGCGTCATCTGTTCCCAGCGCTCAATCAAGCGCATTCGCCACCCCCCACCGAAGCCGTGGCGGCCATGGAATCCTCCAAAGAGGATCTTGCTGAGAACCAGAAGGCCCAAGGCTTGCCAGAAGCTAATGGCATGCAGGCCGAAGATAACCGGCATCAGCCGGTTCCATAGCCACATGACGCCAAAGGTGAATACGGTTCCTGCCAGCAGAACGAAGAAGAAAATTTTCAATCCTCGCAAAATCCGATACCTTTTCATGGTTGTTCCCTCACAATGTTTTGAATTCGCTGTAAATCGCCTGTAATCGCCGCCGCAAGTGGAGGACCGCATAGTGCTTTCGGGAGAGCAGTGTGTTGACGCCAAGGCCGGTGGCGGCCGCCAGTTCGTTGAAGCTGCGGCCTTCCAGTTCGTGGGCGACAAACACCTCGCGCTGTTCTTTCGGAAGCTCATCCAATGCCGCATCGATTTCCTCCATCAGGACCTCGCGGGCATAGGCTGCCTCCGGACCAGCGTCGGGGGAGGGAAGCAGTTCTTCCCACGGGAACAACTCCCCCGCCTCATCTCCGGCGGGCGGATCGCTTCTTGCCGCCTCCGGCCGCCGCTTGCGAAACCGGTCAATGATGCGATTGCGCGCCACCCGGAAGAGCCACGCGCCCACTTGCTCGAGTGGTTTCATCACCCGGTAAGCTTGCACGAGTTCATAGAAGACCTCTTGCAGGATGTCTTCCGCCTCGCTGTCATCCAGAACGCGCTTGCGGATGAAGTTGCGCAGGCGGCCTTGTTCCCGCTCGACGGTCTCCGTGATGCGGCGGTTCTGCTCGTCGGTCATGATTTCGAGGCTGAGAGCGTGGTCCATCCAGTAGTGTAAACGAAAAGGGAATCCGAATATTTTATGGCCCAACCGGGTTCGGTAGGGAGTGGACGCAGGGAGCGAAGCTTTGGACTGCGGCAGCTTGCTGCCGCTTTCCTCCCCGCGAGCTTGCTCGCGGGGACCTCGAACGGTTCACAATTCCCGCCAGCCAGCTTTCTCGATGAGAGTTGGCGCTTCAGACCCGCCAGCAAGCTGGCAGGCGCAAAAGCGGCAGCAAGCTGCCGCACTCCAAAACTTCGCTCTATGGGTTCGCCCAAATGGTTCCCGGCGCGGAAGGCGATCATGGCACGCTTGAGCGTTTTATTCGTAGCGCAAGGCTTTGACGGGATCGAGTTTGGCGGCGCGCGCTGCGGGGTAGAGGCCGGAGATCAGGCTGACGATCAGAGAGAAAAGCAGGGCGCCCCCCACCAGCCACCAGGGCACGGACCAGAAGGTTTCCGAGGGTATGTTCTGACGATGCAAGTAAACGTTGGTTCCAGCGTTGATGACTTTGCCGATCATCCAACCCATGGTAATTCCCAGCACCCCGCCCACGATGCCCATGGCGCCGGCTTCCGCGAAAAAGAGCTTCTTCACATCCAGGTCACTGGCTCCCAGGGCCTTGAGAATGCCGATTTCCCGCCGCCGCTCAAGGATGGCCATGACCAGCGTATTGACGATGCCGAGTGAGGCCACCACTAGCGCCAGGCTGCCGAAGATGGCGAGGAAGATGTCGAGCACTTTGAAAAAGCTCTGCAAATTGCGCGAGGCATCGAGGACGGAAAAGGCGTTAAAACCCATGCGCTTGATCGAGCCCTCGACGCGCAGCACGTCGCTAGAGTTTCGTACCCGCACGCTGATCTGCGTGTAGGTGCGATCACCCAGGCCGCTGCCCTCTCGCAGGTCGGAGGGCAGCATGATGTGAAGCCCCTGGGCGAAATCCAGCGGGATGAAGGCGCGCGCGCGACCCATGCCGCGTAGAGTGTCAGGATCATCGGCAATGATGCCGACGATGCGCAGGTTCTGGGAGTGCGGCAATATCGTGAAGGAAGAGAGATCGGCGTCCGGGCCGGTCGGGGGCGGCGCGGCAGTTGCGGTGGAAGCCCGCGTCGGCGCGGTGAAGTGCCCTGCGGCCCCCGGCTTGCCGGTTGGGGCGGTGGCAGCGGGAACGCGCTCCGCATAAGACATTACCAAATCCTTGCCGAGCAGTGGCTGAAGAGCCGGCGAAGGTCCGCTGGGGCTTGTGGATTCATCGGTGCTCGGTGTGATGCCCAATAACTCCTCGGCGAAGTGGCTCTGCACAATGACTTCGGCGGCGTCGCCGGAGGTAAAAAATTTCCCCTGGATATTTTCAAAAGCTTCGCGGTCGCGCGCCGAGATGGGGAGGGCGGCCACCATGACGCGATGCGTTTTGTCGTCCAGGCGCACTTGCGTCATCATGCGCAGGTCGGGCACGGCTTCCAGCACCCCGGGCAAGCCCGAAATCTCGCGCCGCGCGTCTTCATCGAGCACGCGGTTGTCGCTGGTCGCATCCGCGGGCCGACGGCGGGCCGCGAAGCCGCCAAAATCGCGGCTGGAAACGATTACAGTATCAAACAGCCCCGTCCTTTCGAGGCGCCGGGTGGCGAGCTGCTGCAAGCCCACGCCGAGGGAGAGCATGGCCACCAGCGACGCCACTCCCACACCGATGCCGAGCGTGGTGAGAGAATTGCGCAGCATCGACTCCCGCAGGTTGCGAGCGGCAAGTTCCAGCAGGTCGGGCGTCTTCATGGGGCCTCTCCGCTCGATGCGGCGCGTGGCGAGCTGACTTGGTCGGCCACCAGTTTGCCGTCGGCCAGGAACAACAATCGCCCCGCGTGGCGCTCCGCCAGGGCGCGTTCGTGGGTGACCAGCAGCACGGTCATGCCCAGGCGGCGGTTGCAGTCTCCAATGAGCTCCATGATTTCCATTCCGGTTTTGCTGTCGAGGTTTCCGGTGGGTTCATCGGCCAGGAGGATGCGGGGAGAATTCACCAGAGCCCGCGCCAGCGCCACGCGCTGCTGCTCGCCGCCTGAGAGTTCTCCCGGCCGATGGGTGAGCCGTTGGCTTAATCCCACTTGGTCGAGAGTTTCACGGACGCGAGTGAGGCGCTCGCGGCGGTCAGTTTCGGCCAGGCGCAGAGGCAGTTCGACGTTTTCCGCCACGGTCATGCCCGGCACCAGGTTGAAAGCCTGAAATACTATCCCCACGCTTTGCCGGCGGTAGCGCGCCAGTTCTTCGCTCGAGAGTTCGGCCAGGCTGCGGCCGTCCACCTCCACGTCGCCGGAGGTCGGCCGGTCGAGGCCTGCGATCAGATTCAGCAGCGAGGATTTTCCCGAGCCCGAAATTCCCAGCAGGGCAATGAATTCTCCCCCCGCGCCGCGAAGGTGATGCCATCGACGGCGCGAATGACTGAGGCACCCATGGTGTAGTGCCGGTAAATCTCCCGGGTACGAATCGTTCCGGAATCAATGGGGGTGGACTGGGGCATAGAGTTTGATGAATTTCCTTCGTTCATCAACTAGTGTAGACGAAGTTGTGACGGGAATATTGTAAAGAATTTGGCGCTCGGGATGGGGCGATTTTGAAAGCTTCATAGCCCCAACAGGTTTACGCCGCGGCCGGAATGGCGATGTCATACTCGCCCAATTGCAGAGGGTATTTCCCGTACTCCCTGACCAGGCGCACAACGTAATCATAATTTTCGCCTGAAATGCTGTTGGGTACGGAGTGGTCCGACTGGAAGATGAACCCGCCTCCCTTGGCGGCATTGAGTTTGGTGAGGACGGAAGCTTTGATTTCCTCCCGGGTCCCGTTTGCCCAGAGCACCACATCCATATTTCCGCAGAACCCCATGCAATGGCCGAAGCGGCGGCGCAGGTCGACAACATCCAGTCCCGCTTTGGCTTCCAGCGGATTGTAGGAGTCCACCCCGATGTCAATGAAATCCTGAAAAATCCGGCTGGCATCGCCGCAGCCATGATAGATGACCGGCAAACCGTGCTGGTGGCACTCGTTCGACGAGAGCTTTAACCCCGGGCTTGAAAGTTCTGCGCCAATAGTCGGGGGAGAAGAGCATCCCGTTCTTGTAGGCGACGTCACCCCACACCACCATGCCGTCCAGCATGCCGTCCGCCGCCTTGATCTGGGCGCGAAGGATTTCGAGCGACCAGGCGTTGATGCGTTCCACGAAGCGCGTAATGGCATCCGGATACAACCCGATCCAAAGCAGCGTGTGCTCAGAGCCGAGGATGCGCCACAGCATTTCGTGGCCCTCGCAAACGCCGCCGAAAGTGGGGAAATCCGCATAGGACTCGCGCACGCGGTCGACGAAAGCGGCAATGTTGGGCACGAATCCATCGCCCACACCGTTGAGCTGGTCGTCCCCGGCATGGAAGTAGCGGCGCTCGTCCCAGGGATCATCGAACTCGAACGCCTCCATTTTTTCAACGGTGTCCGTATCGAATTTCAGATAGGCGGGCATGGGATAGTCAAGCTTCTTCTGGAGGACGGCTTCGAACCCGGTGCGCACCACCACCTCTTCATTGTCCTGCTTCAGGATCTCGAAGGGTTTGATGTGGGGATCCACATTGGGATTGAAGTTGCGCCAGTCGAGGTCATAATAACGGTAGATATCGATGTCGGGGGCAAGTCCCAGTTCCCGGCGCCAGCGATCGAGGAAACTTCCCCAGTAGAAGTCGCTGATAGGGACGCGATCGGCCTCCTCGTGGCGGAGAGTCTTCTTCATTCGATCGAGCTTGGCGAGGCAGTTATCCGAGCGTTGCATTGCGGGCCTCCTGGGTTCCATTGAAAATCCCCTTCACGCCTCTGCGGCCCGAGAAATCGTAGCGCGCACCTGTTCAGCAGATCGGCGATCTTTCCAAGCCAATAAGGACAAGCCGCGGACCCAGAAAATAGATCCGCACAATGCCGGTGCCTACTGCCTACTGCCGACCTCTCTACCCGGGGCCATTGGGGTAGGCGGGAAGATCGGGCGGCCGCGCGGGCAGATGTTTCGGGTGCTCCTGGATGGCCTTCATCACCTCTTCGATGGCCTTTTCAAGTTGCGGGTCCTGGCCCTTCATGACGAGGTCGGGGGTGTTATCCACTTCGATATCAGGCGCCACGCCGTAATTTTCCACCACCCACTTGCTGTCGAGGCCGTAGACGGAAAATTCCGGGCGGGTAACATAGCCGCCGTCCATCAAGGGCATGAAGCCGCGAATGCCGCGCACTCCTCCCCAGGTGCGCATGCCGATCAGCGGGCCCAGGTGATACTTCTTGAAGTAGTAGCTGAAGATGTCGCCGTCGGAGGCAGCGTAAGCGTTGGTGATGCAGGCCAGCGAGCCGTTAAAGACCACGTCGGGGATGGTATTGCTCGAGAAGTTGCGGGCGGAGTCCATGCCGATCAGAATGCGCCGCAGGCGCTCAAAAATGAGTTCGTCCACAAAGCCGCCGCCGTTGTAACGGACGTCGATAATCATCCCCTCTTTGCGAACCTGCGGGAAAAATTGTTTAACGAAGGCGTTCAGGCCGTCGTCCTCCATGTTGGGAATGTAGACGTACCCCACGCGCCCGCCGGTGGCTTGCTCAACCTTGCGGCGATTGGTGTTGATCATATCGAGCTGGCGCAAGTTGTATTCGCTCGAGAGGGGTTTCACCACCACGGTGTGCGCGCCGGCGGCGGTGGGTTGGGAATTCACGGTGAGGGTCACGTTCTGCCCGGCGGTGTTCACGAATAATTCGCTGGGCGCCTGCGGCGCTTTGAGGTCGCGCCCATTCACGGCGATCAGGTAATCGCCTTCCTTCACCACCACGCCGGGTTCGGTCAGCGGAGAGCGCAATCCCGCGTCCCAGTTTTCTCCCGCATAGATTTTCTTGATGCGGTAAAGGCCGCTGGCCGCGTCGAGTTCATAATCCGCGCCCAGCAGGCCCAGATTGACCGGATGCAGATTGGGATAATCCCCGCCCCCGACGTAGGTGTGGGAGTTGCTCAGCTCAGCCACCATTTCCCCGATCAGGTAATTAAGGTCGTAGCGATCCGCCACGTCGGGCAACAGGGGGGCATAGCGTTCGCGTTCCTTTGCCCAATTGACGCCGTTCATCGAGGCCTCGAAGAAAAAGTCGCGCTCCTGCCGCCACGCTTCGTCGAACATCTGGTTCCATTCGGCGCGCGGGTCAATGCGCATCTCCAGGGAAGCGAGATTCAAGGCGCCATCGCCCACGTGATGCGGGGAGCCGGAAGGCTTGGCGTCGATGATCCCGAAAGTCAGGTCGCGAGGTCCGGAGTCATCGCCCGCTTCCGCTTCGCCGCCGGGCGATGCGCTATAGAGCAGCTTGGAGCCGTCAAAGGAGAGCGCGAAGTTGGTGGCGCCGGTGAGCAGCACTTCATCCTTGCGCTCTTTCAGGTCGTACACGTGGATGGCGGGGAGCTCGCCGGGCAGCGGCCCGGAAAGGCCGAAGACGGGCGAGGTGGAGTAATAGACCGCATTCTTGCCCGCTTGCAGTGTGACGACATTCGCGGGCGCCATGGGTAGAGCCACCACGCGATCCTGAATTCCCGCCATGTCAATGTGGAAATTTTTGGCGGTGTCTTCCGATTCCTTTTTCTCCTTATCGCCGGATTTTTCCTGGTCCTTGCCGGCGGACTCATCGGATTTCTTGCCCGCTTCATCGCTCTGGGGAGCGAAGGGCGAGGGCAGGTCAGCGCGCAGCGTCACCACATAGACGCGCGTGGCCTTGGGATTCGAAAACTCAAAATCGTATACGCCGATCACCTCGTTGTAGTCGCGCTGGGAAAGAAAGAGCAGGTACTTTCCCCCCGGATCAAAGGAGGGACTGTTGCTGCTGGTGAAACTCGTGGTGACGGGAGTGATTTTCTTGTCGGCAAGCGAATAGAGGTTGATGGTGCTGTTGGTATTCTCTTCCATTTTAGCGTAGGCCACCCACTTGCTGTCGGGCGCCCAGGCGTACTGGGTGATGTCGAAGTATTTGCCCTCGTCGATCAGCACCGGGGTCTTCTGGTCAATATCCACATAGAACAGCCGCAGGTCTTTGTCGGCAAAGAGCAGCTTCTTGCTGTCGGGCGACCAGACGGGAGGCATGCGCGCCATCTTCCCGTCGGTGGTGATGCGCGTCTCGCTGCCCATGCCGTCCTGCGAGGTAATGTAGATTTCCTCCTCGCCGCTGCGATCGGAAAGGTAGGCGATCCATTTGCCGTCCGGCGACCACGCGGCGTTTTTCTCGCGGATGCCGGGCGTTTGGGTGAGATTGCGGATGCTGCCTTCCTTGGCGGGGACGGTGAAGATGTCGCCGCGCGCGGTGAGGACGGCGCGATTACCTTCCGGGGAAATGTCGAAGTCGGTCACGAAGCGGGCGACGTTCGACCAATGCGGGCGCGCCAGGTCGCGGTCGCCGGCCAGATATACCGTGAGTTTCTTCGCCTTCTGGGTTTTCAGGTCGAAGGTGTAAAGATAGCCGCCATTGGTGAACACGATGGCGTCCGGCCCCAGGCTGGGCCAGTCCACGTCGTAGTCCTTGAAGTCGGTGAGCTGTTTCGTTTGTTTTGTCTTCAGACTGTAACTGTAAATGTTGATGCGATGCTCGGGGCCGCGGTCCGAGCCGAAATAAATCGTGTCACCGTGCCACATGGGGTAAGTGTCGGTGCCCGGATAATCGGTGATGCGCTCGTAGGTGTTGTTTTTGAAATCGTAAATGGCGATGTCCTGGGCCATGCCGCCGGTATAACGCTTCCAGGTGCGAAAATTACGGAAAATGCGGTTGTAGGCGATCTTGGTGCCGTCGGGCGAAAAGGCGGTAAGCCCTCCCTTGTCGATGGGCAGGCGCTCCGGCAGGCCGCCGTCAATGCTGATTTTGAATAGGCGCCCGAACCAGTCGTTGAACGTGTCGCGGCGCGAGAGGAACAGGATATGCCGGCTGTCGGGAAGCCAGTTGATGACCATGTTGTTCGGTCCCATGCGTTCGGGCACCACGGTAACGTCCGGTTCAAAGGTGAGTTGCTTGGGCTCGCCGCCGTCGGCGGGCATCACGTAGACGTTGAAGTTGCCATCGTATTGCCCGGTGAAGGCGATCCACTTGCCATCGGGGGAGAACTTGGGAAAAAGCTCGAGGCCAGGATCGGTGGTGATGCGCCGCGCCTCGCCGCCTGCGGAAGATACCAGCCAGAGATCACCGGCGTAGCTGAAAACGATCTTGTCCTTGTAAATGTCGGCAAACCGCATCAGACGGCCCTCCGGCATTCCTGCGGAAACGGCCAGAGGCGCAGCCAGGAAGAACATGAGGATGAGCGATCGGCAAACGCGAGCCATAACTTCCCCCTTTTATTAGTCGCAATCGGTGGCCGCACCCAGACCCAAGCGGCCGGGCGATATTGTAGCAGGAGAAAGGCGCAAATGGGGATTTCT
>CAVSSA010000018.1:0-267434 GCA_963730515.1 uncultured Acidobacteriota bacterium
CGGCTAACAGGGGATTCATCCAATACCAGCCGACTTGCGGGTCGATATCCCACGTGCCGCAGTGGTCGGTCAGCCAGCCCCAGGGTTCGCCGGAAATCCATGTCCAGCCAAATCCCGGATACCATTCCCATTGGCCATTGGTATATGGCGACCAACCTGCCTGCGCGTAGGGCGACCAGCCGTATCCGCCGCCCGGAATCCTCACCCATTCGCCATAGGTGTCAAGGTCGCTCCATCCATAGCTCGGTCCAACCGCATGGACGGGCTCGTCTTTTTCCGTAAGCAGCACCTGCTTGTCCCGCGCCTCTGTCCACTGATCCCACGCGTCCTTGACAATTCCTTTCCGGGTGTTGAAAGCCAACTCCGTGCCGCCGGACTTGTGTTCCAGGATCTTGCCTTCGCCGAGTTGGGAGGACAGGGTGGGAGTGGCGACATCGACCGCGCCACTGAAGACTTCCACGCGAAAGTGGTCATGGTCCAGGTCGATGCGGAATTCGCACTTGCCATCTGCTGTCACCGTCGCGTCGGCAATTTTGACGCGAGAAACATCGCGGTAGGCGGGCTGAAAGTGGATCGTGCCATCCTCACCGTGTTTAATGCCCGAGGACCGAGAACTATGCTCGGGTAGAAAATGAAAAGTGGCATATCCCTGCTCAAACGTCATGCCGTTCAGCTTGTTGCCATCGGCACCCAATGCCAATTGATAAAAAAGCAATTTGGATTGCTCGCCTAGGCGGGCCGTGGAACCGTTTTCAAATTCCACTTCGGCATAGCTGCGCTTGCGCAGTGGCGAGCTCGAAACCCTCCTGGATCGGCGTGTTCAGCATCGCCGGCTCCGCTTCCGCCGAACCGGGCCGCCTGACCGTCACCGTACCCGACGCGTAACTCAGGCGCACCACGCGCGCGTGCGATTTCCCAACCTCCGGATCGGCCGACGGGCGGTACACCATGAACTTTCCTTTAGCCAGGGTGAGAGCGCTCGATCCCGTCGAGACTACCACGGTGCCCGCCACCACGTGCAGCCAAACCTTCCCTACGAATATTTGCGTTTGGAATTCAGTCCTTCCATGCGGAGACAGCGTGGCGTCAGCAATCTTCACCTGGTACGCGTCCTGTTGTTCAGGGATGAAGATGAAAAACGGCGTGCCCTTGCTTCAGCGTAACGACCGTTAGATTGTTTTCACCCGCATCCGTGGACAATTGCGTGAAGATGACTTTGCTGAGTGTGCCCACTTGAACCGTGGAGCCGTTTTCAAGCTTCACGGTCGCAATGCCATCATTCGATGTCGACAACACACTGCCTTCTTCGATAGAGGTCTGCGTTTGGGCTACTTCCCATTCGGCCGCACCATGGCGCTTGACCGTCACTGTGCCCTGCACAAAACTTATCTGCACCTTGCGGACCGGCGAAGGGTTCAATTGTTGGCTGAAGAGAGCTGCTGGGAGGAAAAGCAGCCCTGCGACCAGAACCACGAGTACACGTCGTATTCGATCGTCACTCACGGCTGGCCTCCTGCCAGGATTTTACATCCCTTTACAATTCTCCAGACGAAATGGTTCACGGACCAGTTACTAAAATCCTGCTCGACCGCTCATTTTTCGGAGTGGCCGGTCAAATTGACGGCCATTCGCGGCCAACCACGTGTGGGCAACACGACGGCGAGCACGGCGCACGCCACGCAAATCCAGCCGAAGACATCTCCGAAGCGCGCGTAGGGAGTGGGGGTGGCGGGGCCAAGAGGCATGACGGCCAGCAGGCTCGATCCGGGGAGCTTGGCGCTGCGCTTTTCGGACAGCACGCGTCCATACTGGTCACTCACCGCCAGGTAGCTCTCCCGGCTGGAACGCACGATGGAATAACCGCCCTCTACGCCGCCGAGGGCCGCCACTCGCGAAGCCCACCAAGCGTCCACATTGAAGTCCCAGGCGGGGATCAGCAGCGCCGCCACGCCCAGGCGTCCATACGCCCGCGTCAGGCGGGTGAAAAACATGTCGCGGCAGATCACCAACCCGCAAGGCTTCCCGTCGATGGGGCGTACCATGTTCTCGTGGCCCGGCGTGAGGTCGTTTTCAAGGTACGGCACCATGTGTTGCTTGTCATACTCCGCCAAGAGATCTCCCGACGGGTTGAAGAGCCACGAAACGTTGCGATTCCGATCCGGCTGGTTCAGCCGCATCCCCACGACCAGGTACACGCCGGCTTCCCGTGCCAGTGACGAAAATTTGTTCTGGAAGTCCGCCACGTCATCAGGGTCCACCCAGAAAATCTTTTCCGGCAGCACGATGATGTGGGCGCCCTGCGCGGCCAGATCTCGGATCGCTTGCTCATAGCCCTCCCAGATGCGGTGGGCAGGCATGCCGGGGCCAACAAATTCGTCAATGGCCACCAGTCCGACCTTGACCGAGGGCTCCGGAGCGGTGGTGCGCAGACGGTATTCTCCCCATCCCAGCGATGAGAGCAGAATGGCCGCCGCCAACCCGTAGCCAAGCCATGGGCGGGAAAGCCCACGTCCGCGATAGAGCGCCACGGCCACGGTGGAAGCAAAAAGGCTGACCAGAAAAACGATGGCCGGCGCGCCCAGCACCGAGGCAATCTGCACGACGGGCAGGAAATCCATCTGTCCAAAGGCCATGCTGCCCGCCGAGCCGTGGGGCGAAAAGAAGGACACGAGAGTATCTACGGCGGCAAGAATCACCGGATAGGCAAACAGCGTCAGCCAGTGAGCGGAGGAAACAACGGCCGCGCGCGTGCGGCCAATGAACCACCCCCACACCAACACGAACAGAATGACGATGACAATGGTCGCCCCCGGCCCGGTGGTCTTCCAGTAATACGCAAATTCCGAGATCAAGCCAATCGCCACCGCCAGCCAGGCCAGCAGGCGCGCCTCACGTCCCCCGGCATGGAAGGCCGCCAGCAGCAGGGGAATGGGCGCGAGCCAGGCCGCCAGCCAGAGGGGATTCAGGCCAAACACAAAATAGAACAAACCGCCGGAAACAACGGCGGCCACGATTCGTCTGCTACGGGTTTGCAGGAGTGAATTCATGGGGATTCTCCTCCCGGGTTCCGGTTCTTCCCGGCCACCAGGACGACCTTTCATCGGGTCATCTTAATCGGGCCATCGGGCCATCGGATCATTTTCGATTTGCGATTTGCGATTGATCCATAAATTCATAGGTCCATCCATTGATCGGGCGATTTGAAAATCATCTCCTCGCCCGGCGGAGTGATCGATGGGCCGATCAGCCGATGAGCCGATGGGCCGAGAAGTGTGGGCGGCCCGGCTGATCGTGAGGGCGCGGAGTTGCCCGCCTTTTCGCTCTATGACTTTTCTGCTCTTTGCTTGTCATGGGCACCTGCCTAATCGCCACTTGCCATTAGCCATTGGCAACGGTCATCCTAAGCTAGTATTTCATGGCTACCTAACTCGGCAAATGTAAAAGAGGCTACATTCGACACGGAGAGAGCCGGTAGTAGAGTGGGTAGCCACGCTCAGTGCTACATCTGCGGGCATGTCCGGGGGAAACGCTCTACGGCCTTACGCTCGGGCTATTAAATAGGAAATCACGGCCGGATCATGACTTCCTGGGGTCCGGAGGGCAGGCGGAAATTTGAGCCGCGTTCGGCGTTCAACTTGAGGGTGGCGGGAACGTCCAAGTTGGCGATTTGGATGATTCTGGTCCACGTGCCGCTATTCCAATAATTGGTTTTCGCATACAGAGTGCCGCCGATGATGGTGTAGCTTTTGAACTCTTCCTCATGCCCGTCGCGAAACACCAGGACGGCGGGGGGAAGTTCGCGGGCGGGTTCGGCGGGGCTGGGCCGGGCGGCGCGCCAAGAGGTTGGGCCTGGGGGTTCCGTCCCTGCCGATGGCGAAGGGCCGGGCGACGGACTGCCGTTGGTGAGGGTGACCCATTGGTCGCCACGCCTTTCGAGCACCATGGGCTGAATCACTCTCTCCGGCTCCGGGGGCGCCAGGATCACCGGCGGGGGAACGGACGGTTGGTTATCGGAATAGTCGTAGTCCTCCGGGTAGGGTGGAAATCCCGAATCCCATTCCGGTCCCCACCAACCCCAACCACTTCCCCGGCCGCGAGAGTAGGGGCTTGCAAGGCGCGGGGAGCGCGCAGTTCCCCCGCCTCTTCCCCGAAAAGAACTTCCCGACGCGCCGCGGCCGGCGGGGGCAGATTTTCCCCCGGAGCCCCTCTGCGCGAATGCGGGCAATGCAAGAAACCACGCTGCCAGCAAAACCATGGTGAGTGCGGTGGTGACCCGATGCTTCATATCCTGACCCTCATCTGCCTACCACAAGGCCCAGGCACTTTACTTGTCCACTCCAACGTAGTTCCAAACAGGCGCAAAGTCAACTGGCTGGCATCGGAAAATCGGGCCATCGGATCATCGAATCATTGGGTCCTGGGGGAATCGAGCGAATTTCGAGTTTCGAATGGCGTCAGTCGCAGCGGCCGGGCAGAAGTTTTACCAGATTGCCCCCGATTTTGCGGTAATAGCCGGGCCCATCGGGTCCGGTTTCCCATTTGTCGCTGTCCGGGCTGGCCACAAAATTCTGGCACGTTTCGGAATGGACGTAACCGATGCCCAGTTGGGCGTTGTAACTGCCTGCAAAATCGGCGTCGTTGCAGTTGGGCGACCAGACCTGGCACTTCGTGGAAGTCCCCGTTTCGGCGGGTTTTTCGCCGGAGTGATAGGTGGAGGGATTGTGTGGGGGCGGGGGCCGTAATTGCTGGTGGCACTCGATCGACGTGGCGACGGCGCCGGCGATGGCCACCGTGCGGTCACTGGCATCGGTGCTGCCGACGGCCAGGCGTATGAGCGTGGCCGTGCCTGGCGCTGAAAGAATAGGCGCGATACAACACAAAACCGCGGAAGCTGCCGCCGGTGAAATTGAGAAGCTGATATTCGAAACGTTGGGGTTGCGGGGCCGCATCGAAATGCACATTGCCTCCCAATGCCAGATTCACGACGTATTCGACGGTACTGGTTGCCTGTTGATACTGCACGCCCACCTGTTCGGGCGTCAACTGGCTGAGGTCCTTGCAGGAAGGCAGCCCCTCACTGCAGGCCAACTGTCTCATGGCCTCAACCGTGGCCGGCGTGTTCTGCATGTCGGCCGATATCCCGAGCGATCCGTAGGAGGCTTTCATGACGCCGTCCGGGGATACCAGGTCGAAGGTGGTGCCGTATGGGTCCGAATCGGCAATCCGCCAACCGTCGGGCGCCAGCGCCTGGCAGTATTGGTTGCTGATTTTCTTGACGGCGATCATGCCCGCGCCGGGCGGGCCATTTTCCGCCGCCCCGGAGGAACTTTCCACCCCCGGCGTTTCCTCCACGTGCGCTGAAGCCATATTGGCAGCCCGCGCCCGCCTGCTCGCAAGGAATAACGCCATCACGAGGAGCGCCAGCATTCCGGTGATGACCAGACCAGCAACAGAACCCGCTATTTTTCTGGGACGATCCATCAAGTCCTCCCCCCGAAAACCCCTCGCGGGGGCTCCCGGGCCGCACTGCCTGCCATCATATCCTTTCCAAATGGAAAATGGCTAGGCGGGCCGGAAAAGCAGCAGATCCAGACTGAACGTCACCCGCATCGCTGCGGCGGGGGTGGAGCGCAGGGGCCGGTAGATCGAATGCCGGAGGTCGTTTATCGCGGCAGCGTCCAGATGGGCGGCGGTGGATACGCGGCGATGGTGGAGGAGGGTAAATTGGGGCGCAAAGCTCTGGACGGTGCGGGGAACGCGATCACGCCCCTGGCCGCGCAATTCGAGGAGATCATCGGGGGCGGGAATGGCGACGAGAAGGCGGCCGCTGTCGGGCAGGACACGCCGGAATTCGCCCGCATTCATCCGCGCCGTGATCGAAATGACCACCGAAAACGCGCGGTCCGAATAGGGCAGAAAGCGATCGGCATTGGCCACCACCCACTCGCATCGGGGGTAGCGCCGCGCCGCCGCGTCAATCGCCGGAATCGAAATATCCACGCCGTGGGCATCGCAGCCCGTCTGCTCCGCCAGGGAACCGAGGTAGAAACCCTCGCCGCAGCCGGCGTCGAGAACGCAATCGCGGGAGGAGGCGGCCAGGATCTCGGCGAGGGCGCCCAGCAGGGGTGCGGTGACGCCGCGCTCATGCAATCGCCGCCGCCCGCTTACGGCCGTCGCCGTGTCGCCCGGTCGCCGTGATCTCCGCTCCTGCGGCTGAAGAAGGTTGACGTAGCCGCTGCGCGCGACGTCAAAGGAATGTCCGCGCGGGCAGAGCAGCCGGCGCCCCTCGCGCATCAGGGCCAGATGGCAATCGCGAACGGGGCAGAGCAGCATGCGCCCAGTATAGCGGGGGAGGGAAGAGCAAGGCAAAGTGCAAAGGGCAAAAGTGAAAAACGGCAGATCCCCCCTCCTGATTCCGGAGGGGTGGCGCGTCGAACCCGGGGGGTAATTCACACCTCCTCCCGCTTGTCCATTTTCACATATTCCAAAATCCGCCATAGTTCATTTGTGGCTTCACGTAGTAAACTGTTCAATTCGGCTTAGCGCAGGACGGCGTGGAGGGAAGTGTGAATTCCCGCTTCCCACGGGCGGCGCGGCGTTTTCGGGCAGCCCTCTGCTATGGCTAATCCAACGGCCCGAGGGCAGTTGGCATCGAAGCAATGAGCCGATCGATCGCGATGAAGGCAATCTGCGCATTTTACCCGGGCTTTTGAAGCCCCGGCCTTCGAGACCCGTGGTAAAAAAATCAGGTTACGAGACTCAGGAGGTCCATTCGATCATGATGAAGAAGACAGTGCAGGGATTCATGGTGCTGGCCGCATTGTTGTGGAGCACGGGACGCGTGCAGGCCCGGGACCTCCTTGCAAATTTGCAGGTCGATATTTTCGGAATGGGAGGGGGATCAACCATCGTGGATGCGCAGGATTTTACCTCGGCGGGCAGACTTTTCCATACGCGAATGGAACCGGGATACAAATTCAGTTTTGGCGTCTCGATCCCTTACAACAAATACCTCAGCATTGAGTCGGGGTACACCTACGGGCCCAATAACCTGGTCTTGAGCGATCTCTACGTTTTCCCGCACGTGGGCACGGTGTATGCGTCGCACACTTACATTGGCAACCTCAGCGCCGTGGTCCACGCGCCCTTCGTCTTCCATCACTTTCGACCTTATGGGGAGGTTGGGGTGGAGTACGACCGATTCAGCCCCACGCAGGCGGCGATTGACTATGCCTATTATAACGGGTGGGCTGCGGCGGCCACGGCGAACATGAACCACAACGATAAATTCGGATTCAATATGGGAGCCGGTCTCGAGCGCAAATTAACCCGGCGGCTTTCCCTCCGCATCGATTTGCGGGATCACGTCACCGGTTCGCCCCTTTTCGGCATTCCGTTTGCGCCCACTGCGAATAGTATTGCGTCTTATCCCATCAAGGGACGCGCCGACGACCTTGTTTATGAGGGAGGATTTGTCTTTCACCTGGGGAAATTGTAAGCCCGCAGGTAGTAAAATAACGCTGTGTAGAGGGAAGGTAACCAGAAGTGCTTCTGCATCGTCGTAATTAAGGTGTTAAATTTGTAAGGGTAGGATTAAGGTGGCTTCCTGGAAATGAGATGGGAGCAGTGGCAACCGCGGTGAACCCAAGCAAGACAATTTACGCATTTATCCCCGACCACACTTATTGCGCCAGCGGAGAAGAGCTATTGCCCTTAGTTTAAGGCAGCGGCCCGTCCAAGGGTGGCAATCCGGGTTCTCTCTTGCAAAAATACCTATACGGCGAATCAGGGTCAGCTTTCCCCAGCAATGACAGAGGTTAGGCGATCATGAATCTGGAACCACCCAACACGCTGGACCGGCAAGACCTGCAGGAAACCTTGCCAAGCTTTCAAACGCCCGGATCTTCCCATTCCGGGAAACCCCGGAGATACGGATGGCTGTGGCTGGTCATCCTGGTTTTGGTGGGGTTGGGCGTCTACTATCATTTCCGACCGGCGTCGGGTTCCGGCAATGCGACCATGAGCGGCGGCCAAGTGCCGGGCGGGCGGCCGGGAAGCGGCTCGGGGGCGATTCCGGTGGTGGCCGCAGTCGCGCACAAGGGGGACATCGGAGTCTATTTTACAGGTCTGGGAGCGGTGACTCCGACTTACACGGTAACCGTTCAGAGTCAAATTGCCGGGTACCTGATGCAGGTTCTCTATAAAGAAGGTCAGATTGTTCACAAGGGCGATCCGCTGGTGGAGATTGATCCACGGCCTTATCAAGTCATGCTGGAGAACGCGCAGGCGGGATTGCTCAGGGACCAGGCCAATCTGGACAATGCCAAAGTAGACTTGAAACGCTATCAGACCCTCGTCCCTCTGCGCGCTGTTCCGGAACAACAACTGGCAACTCAAGAGGCGTTGGTGAAGTCCGACGAAGGAGTCTTGGCAACGGATCAAGCGCAAATTGATACTGCCAAGCTTGACCTCGTCTATTGCCACATCACCGCCCCGATTACGGGCCGCGTGGGCCTGCGGCTGGTCGATCCGGGCAATTACGTGACCCCCACCCAGGCTACCGGATTAGTGGTGATCACCCAAATCGATCCCATCACCGTGATTTTCACCCTTTCCGAGGATCAACTTCCTCCCATCCTCGCCAAGATGCGTGCGGGGGCGCGACTAAAAGTGGAAGCCTATAACCGGGATATGCAGGTGAAGGTGGGCGAAGGGTGGCTGGAGACGATCGACAATCAGATCGATCCGACCACTGGCACCGTAAAGTTGCGCGCGAACTTTGACAACCGTGCGGGGAGCTTGTTTCCCAACCAATTTGTCAACGCGCGACTCTTGGTGGAAGAAAAGCACGGTGTAACCCTGATTCCTACGGCTACGGTACAGCGGAACGCGCAGGCAACTTATGTTTGGCTGGTCAAACCTGATTCCAGTGTCACGGTGCGGACCATTACGACCGGCACCCAGGAGGGGGACAATACGGAAGTGACCTCCGGTTTGGTTCCCGGTGATGAGGTCGTTATGACGGGTGTCGACAGGCTGCAAGAGGGAAGCAAGGTGAGGACACCAAAATCCGCGGAGAGGAGTCCCAAAGGAAATTCATGAGCCCGTCACGAGTCTTTATCCTCCGGCCGATCGCGACGTCGCTGCTCATGGTGGCCATTCTGCTGGCGGGCGCGGTAGGATTCAAACAGTTGCCGGTTTCCGCGCTGCCGGAGGTGGATTATCCCACGATTCAGGTCATCACCTTTTACCCCGGGGCCAGCCCGGACGTGATGGCGTCATCCGTCACTGCTCCCTTAGAGCGTCAGTTCGGCCAGGTACCGGGCCTGCAGCAGATGACCTCGACCAGCTCGAACGGGAGTTCCATCATCACCCTCCAGTTTACCCTCAGCCTGAATATCGACGTGGCGGAGCAGGAAGTGCAGGAGGCTATCAATGCCTCGGGAACTTACCTGCCTCCCGACCTGCCCACTCCTCCCATCTACAGTAAGAGCAATCCTGCCGACGCCCCCGTGCTGACCCTGGCGCTCAGCTCGGGAACCCTGCCCTTACCGAAAGTTGAGGACCTCGCGGATACCCGCTTGGCGCCGAAGATTTCCCAGTTGCCCGGAGTGGGTTTGGTGAGCATCAGTGGCGGGCAGAAACCGGCCGTGCGGATTCGCGCCAATCCCACCTTGATGGCCTCCTACGGCCTCAATCTGGAGGACCTGCGCAACGCCATTGTGTCCGCCAACGTGGACCAGGCCAAGGGCAGCTTTGACGGCCCGCACCAGAACTATCAGATTGGCGCCAACGACCAGTTGAACTCCAGTGCGGATTACAGCCCCCTGATTATTGCTTACCGGAACGGCTCGCCCGTGAAGCTGACCGACGTGGCGAAGGTCGAGGACGACGTCGAAAACGTCCGCCAGGCCGCCTGGATGAACGATACGCCTGCCGTCATCGTGAATATACAGCGCCAGCCGGGCGCCAACGTCATTGCCGTGGTGGACCGCGTCAAGGTCCTCCTCGACCAACTCATGAAATCCATGCCGTCCTCCGTCAAGGTCAGCATTCTGACCGACCGGACGACTACGATTCGCGCCTCGGTGCGTGACGTCGAGTTTGAGTTGATGCTGACCGTAGCTCTGGTGGTGATGGTCATTTTCCTCTTCCTGCGCAACTTAGCCGCTACCGTCATTCCCAGCGTTGCCGTGCCCCTCTCGCTGGTGGGAACCTTCGGAGTGATGTATTTGCTGGGGTACAGCCTGAATAACCTGAGCCTGATGGCCTTGACCATCTCCACCGGCTTCGTGGTGGACGACGCCATCGTGATGATCGAAAACATCACACGTTTCATCGAAGAAGGCGAGCCCCCCCTCCAGGCGGCGCTAAAGGGCTCGGCGCAGATCGGCTTTACCATTGTTTCGCTGACGATCTCCCTGATTGCGGTCCTCATTCCCCTCTTGTTCATGGGCGATATTGTGGGGCGGCTTTTCCGCGAGTTTGCCGTCACCTTGGCGGTCACCATCCTGGTTTCGGCCATCGTGTCACTGACGCTGACGCCCATGATGTGCTCGAAACTGCTCAAGCATTCCCCGGAAGCCGATCAGACCCGTTTCTATCGGGTTACCGAGCGTGGCTGGAAGGCCATCATTTCCTTTTATGACCGCACCCTCCAAGTGGTCCTGCGCCATCAAACCTTGACGTTGCTGGTGGCTGCCGGGACGCTGGTGCTCACCATTCTGCTCTATATTTACATTCCCAAGGGTTTCTTCCCGATTCAAGATACCGGGGTCATCCAAGGCATCTCGCAGGCCTCGGAGACGGTGTCTTTTCCGGAAATGGCCGCATTGCAACAAGAGCTGGGCAAAATAATTCTGAAGGATCCGGCCGTCGAAAGCCTGTCCTCCTTCATCGGGATCGACGGAACCAATACCACGCTGAATAGCGGGCGCATTTTGATCAACCTCAAACCCCTCGATGAGCGCAAGATCGACGCCAGCGAGGTCATCCGCCGCTTACAGCCGGAATTGGCCAATGTGCCGGGAATCACCCTGTTTATGCAGCCGGTGCAGGATATAACTGTCGAGGACCGCGTCAGCCGCACGCAGTTCCAGTACACTTTGGAAGATCCGAATGCTGATGAGCTCTATGCTTTCGCCCCCCGCATGGTTGAAAAACTGCGCGAGTCCCCGTTGTTGCGCGATGTGGCGAGCGACCAGGAGGTGGGCGGACTGTGCAGTCGGATCGTGTTCGATCGGAACACCGCTTACCGCTTGGGCATCTCGCCCTCGACCATCGACCAAACGCTTTACGACGCGTACGGGCAGCGGGAAGTATCCACTATTTATACGCAGTTGAACCAATACCATGTTGTATTGGAAGTGGATCCGGATTACCGGCAAAATCCCCTCGATCTGCGCGACCTTTTCATCCGCACCGGTGCGGGCAGTTCCACGGGCTCCTCGGGGTTGGTCGCGGGGGGCTCGGCCGCCACCCAGTTATATGGGCCGACCAGTTCGCTAACCGCGGCCACCACCAGCCTCTCCAATTCCACTTCGTCCTCGAACTCTTCATCCACCATTGCCTCGAATAACGCCTTTGGGGGAGGACCGATCGCTTCTACGTCACCGTTCCCCAATGGCGGTCAAGTGCCGCTGGCGGCCTTCACGCACGTGGAGGAGACCAATGTTCCGCTCACCGTGAATCATCAGGGTCAGTTTCCGGTGGTCACCCTCTCTTTCAACCTGGCGCGCCGGGCCTCGCTGGGAGACGCCATTGAGGCCGTGAACAAGGTCAAGAACGAAAGCAACATGCCGCCAGCCATTCAGGCGGCTTTTCAGGGAACGGCGGCGTCCTTCCTGGCCTCGCTCTCCAACGAGCCCATCTTGATCCTGGCGGCGCTCGTTACGGTTTATATCGTGTTGGGAGTTTTGTACGAGAGCTACATTCATCCCATCACCATTCTCTCCACACTGCCTTCGGCGGGAGTTGGCGCCCTGCTGTCGCTCATGATCGTCAAGACTGATTTCAGCGTGATCGCCCTGATTGGATTGGTCCTGCTCATCGGCATTGTGAAGAAGAACGGCATCATGATGATCGATTTCGCCCTGGAGGCGGAGCGCAAGGAAGGCATGACCCCGGTGAATGCCATTTATCAGGCCTGCTTGCTGCGCTTCCGGCCCATCATGATGACCACTATGGCGGCCTTGCTGGGAGGCGTCCCCCTGGCGCTGGGCACCGGCATGGGCTCAGAATTGCGCCGGCCTTTGGGGATCACCATGGTCGGCGGGCTCCTCCTGAGCCAGTTGCTGACCCTTTACACCACCCCGGTCATTTACCTCTGGTTTGATCGCCTGGCGCAGCGGTTTTCCGGGGGGCGCGAGGGGAGCCAGGGCGCTGCACCCGTCCCGGCCGACTAAGAAAAGCGATCACCAGTGATGTGTGACAAGTGATAAGCGAGATGCAATCTCGTCAGTGGCCATTAAAGTATCATGAACATCTCTGAACCCTTTATCCGGCGGCCCATTGCTACAACGCTCCTTGTCGTTGCGGTGTTTTTGGCCGGGGCGGTGGCCTTTCGCCTGCTTACGGTGTCGCCCTTGCCCCAGGTGGATTTTCCCACCATATCGGTCTCGGCAGCTTTGCCCGGGGCAAGTCCGGAGATTATGGCGTCCTCGGTCGCCACCCCGCTGGAGCGCCAGTTTGGGCGCACTGCGGCGATCAGCGAGATGACTTCTGCAAGCTCCCTGGGGACGTCCAGCGTCACCTTGCAATTCAATTTGGAGCGTAATATTGACGCGGCGGCGCGCGATGTTCAGGCCGCCATCAATGCCGCCCGCGGATACCTTCCCACCAATCTTCCCAGCAACCCGACTTACCGGAAGGTGAACCCGGCGGATTCGCCCATTCTCATCATCTCTCTGACCTCTGACGTCCTTTCCAAAAGCCAGATTTACGATTATGCCTCCACGATCATGGCGCAAAAGTTGTCGCAGGTGAGCGGGGTGGGTCAAGTGTTTGTGGGAGGCGCCGCGCTGCCCGGGGTGCGTGTGGAAGTGAACGCCACCCTGCTCAATAAGTACGGGATCGGGCTGGAGCAAGTCCGGGGCGTGTTGAGTAACGCCAATTCCAACACCCCCAAAGGGTACTTTTCCGACGGTCAACGCATGTGGCAGGTGGGGGCGAACGATCAATTGTTCAAGGCAGTTGATTATCGGCCGCTCATTGTGGCTTACCGCAAGGGTTCGCCGGTACGCCTCGCCGATGTTGCGGATGTGGTGGATGGGCCGCAGACGGTCATGGCCGCCGCCTATACCAACGGTAAACCGTCCGTACTGCTCGTCATCTTTCGCCAGCCGGGCGCGAATATCATCGACACGGTAGACCGCGTCCGGGCCATGCTGCCGCAGCTCAAATCCGACATCCCCCCGTCCATCGATACGACCTTTGCCATGGATCAGACCCTGACCATCCGCAGTTCGGTGCGGGATGTGGAGCGCACGCTCATCATCTCGGTGCTCCTGGTGATCTTGGTGGTTTTCGTCTTTCTGCGCAATTGGCGGAGCACGTTCATTCCCAGCATCGCCGTCCCCGTGTCCCTGGTGGGGACTTTTGGGATCATGTACCTGCTGGGCTATAGTCTCGATAACCTTTCCTTGATGGCTCTCTGTATTTCTACAGGATTTGTCGTGGACGACGCCATCGTGGTGATTGAGAACATCACGCGCTACTTGGAGATGGGCATGACGCCGTTCGCGGCGTCGCTGCGCGGCGCGCAGGAGATTGGTTTCACCGTGCTGACCATGAGCATTTCGCTGGTGGCGGTGTTTATCCCCTTGCTGCTGATGGGAGGGATTGTCGGTCGTTTGTTTCGCGAGTTCGCGGTGACTCTGTCCGCGGCCATTCTGGTTTCCTTGGTGGTTTCGCTGACGGCCACACCTTCCATGTGCGCGCATCTCCTCCATCAGCACGAGTCCCATGGCAGGCTTTACCGGATCTCCGAACGCGCCTTCAACGCGGTGGTGGAGTCTTACGGAAGGACCCTGGCCGTCGTCCTGCGTTTCCCGGCCACAACTCTTGCCGTGTTGCTTGCCACCATCGCGCTGAATTTTTACCTCTATATTCATGTTCCCAAGGGTTTCTTCCCGCAACAGGATAACGGGCGCATGATGGGGTCGATCATGGCCGATCAGGACACTTCCTTCCAGGCCACGAACAGGATTTTGCAGCAGATGGTCAATATCATCAAGGATGACCCGGCGGTGCAGGCGGTAAGTGGATTCACCGGTGGCTCCGGCCCAGGTGGCGGAGCCATCAACCAGGCACGGATGTTCATCATGCTCAAGCCTCCCGAACAGCGGAAGATTACCGCCGACCTGGTCATCGCACGCTTGCGCCCGAAATTGGCGCGTGTACCCGGCGCCACGCTTTATATGCAATCCTCCCAGGATATCCGCGTCGGGGGACGCTCCAGCGCCGCTCAATACCAGTTCACCATGCGCGGCGATAATCTGCGCGACCTGCAAGTCTATGGGCCGCGCATGTTGCAGGAATTAAGAGCAATCCCCTTGATCGTGGATGTGAATACCGATCAGCAGAATAACGGCTTGCAAAGTTACGTGGACGTGGATCGTGCCACGGCTGCCCGGTTCGGTGTATCGTCGCAACTTGTTGACAATGTCCTGTACGATGCCTTCGGCGAGCGCGAGGTCTCAACCATGTACACTCCGCTCAACCAATATTACGTGGTCATGGTGGTGGGACACGAATTTTGGCAGAATCCCCTGTTTTTGAACCAGGTTTATGCCTATGCGCCGAACGGGAAGGAGGTTCCCTTAAGCGCCTTCTCGCATTTTAGTTCCATCACCGCGCCGCTCGCGGTAAATCATCAGGGTCTCTCACCCTCGGTGACGATTTCCTTCAACCTCCAACCCGGCGTGCCCCTGGGGGATGCGGCGAATGCTATTCTGGCCAAAGCCGCTAAAATTGGTTTGCCCTCGACCATCCACACCGGTTTCGCAGGCAATGCGCAAGCGTATGTGGATTCGCTTTCCAGCGAGCCTTTGCTGATTTTAGCTGCCCTGATTTCGGTTTACCTGGTCTTGGGGATCCTCTACGAAAGTTATGTCCATCCTGTGACCATTCTGTCCACCTTGCCGTCCGCCGGGGTGGGCGCGCTGCTGGCGCTCATGTTGACGCATACGGAGCTCACGGTGATCGCTATCATCGGAATCATTCTGCTGATCGGACTGGTGAAAAAGAACGCCATCCTGATGATTGACTTTGCTCTGGCCGCCGAGCGCAACGAAGGCAAGTCTTCCCGTGACTCGATCTACGAAGCATGCCTGTTGCGCTTCCGCCCCATCATGATGACCACCATGGCGGCCATGCTCGGCGCCGTGCCACTCGCCCTCGGCACGGGCATGGGCTCGGAATTCCGCCGTCCCCTGGGAATCTCGATCATCGGCGGGCTGGCCGTGAGCCAGCTACTGACGTTGTACACCACCCCGGTGGTGTATCTCTATTTCGACCGCCTACAGAATTGGTGGTACCGGGTTCGCGGGCTGGATCCCGAAGTGGCCAGGCGGCTCGCCACCGGCACGGAAAATTGAACCCTATGCTCATATCGCGGATGACCACAAAATGTGCAAAACCCCCGCGCCCCAAAGTTGGCAGCGTGGGAGGCCTTCCGGCGTTCGCTCGTATCACCCTGGCGGGGGCCGTGCTTTTCATGGCCTCTTGTATGGTGGGTCCCAATTACAAGCGCCCGCCCATGCCCGCGCCGCCGACGTACAAGGAACTCCCGCCCCCGGCCTCGCCCCAGGCGTCGGAGTGGTCGCCCGCGCAGCCCAACGATGCCATCGCCCGCGGCAAATGGTGGGAAATCTACAATGACCCGGAGCTCAATGCCCTGGAAGAGCAGGTGAGCCTCTCCAACCAGAATGTGATAGAGGCGGAGGCACAATTCCGCGAAGCCAAATTCGCCGTCAAGATTGCGCGCTCCAACCTGTACCCGACGATTTCCGTCGAGCCTTCCATTGTGAACGGGCGATCGTCGGTTACCACCTCCAGCGGTGTTGAAAACTTCACTCCGAGCGCGCGCACCACCTACGACCTGCCGGTGGCGGTGACCTGGGAGGCCGACACCTGGGGAAGTATCCGGCGCAGCATCCGGGCCAGCGCCGAGAGCGCGCAAGTGAGTGAGGCCCAGCTCGAAAACGCCCGGCTGTCCTACCAGGCGGAGCTTGCCGAGGATTACTTCGAGCTGCGCGGCACGGATGGCGAAAAGCAATTGCTCGAAACGACCGTGAAGTCCTATGAGGTTTACCTCAAGCTCACCCAGGACAGGTTCAATAACGGTGTGGCCTCGGGCTCGGACGTTGCCCAGGCCCAGACCCAACTGGAAACCGCCCGCGCCCAGTTGATCGATTTTGACGTGGCGCGCGCGCAGTATGAGCACGCCATTGCCGTCCTGACGGGCAAGGCGCCGGCGGAGCTTTCCATTTCCTACAGCCCCATCAAGATCACGCCGCCGCCGGTGCCGGTGGGCGTTCCCTCCACCTTGCTGGAGCGACGGCCCGACATCGCCACCGCCGAACGCCAGATGGCCGCGGCCAACGAGCAGATCGGCATCGCCAAAGCCGCCTATTACCCCGCCATCGGCCTCACCACCAACAGCTCACCCATTGGGCTGGAAGCAACGTCCTTCCTGCATTGGATCTCCTGGCCCAGCCGGTTCTGGTCCGTGGGGCCGGGCATGGCGGAAACCGTCTATGATGCCGGCAAGCGCCGCGCGACCTTGAATCAGGATATCGCCGCCTATGACGCCACGGTGGCGAACTACCGCCAGACCGTGCTCACCGCCTTCCAGCAAGTGGAAGACAACTTGGCGGCGCTGCGCGTGCTGGAGAATGAAGCGCAGGCCGAGGACGCGGCCGTTAAAGCCGCGCAAAGCTCGCTGGATATTTCAACTTATCAATACACAGCCGGTGTCGCTAACTACCTTACGGTTATCACCGAGCAAGCCATCCTTTTGCAAGACCAGGTGCAGGCCTTGAATATCCTGACGCGCCGCATGAGCTCGAGCGTCCTGCTGGTGGAGGCGCTGGGGGGCGGCTGGAACACCACGAAACTTCCCGCCGTAAATGAGCTGACGCACGGCAAGTAGCGCGGCATTGCCTCCTCTGCTCAGCCCTTTCCGGCGGGTGGAGCGGCGGGTTGGTCCCGCCATCCAGGCGTCATCGCGACCTGATCCTATTCCCAACCCATGTCGGCGAGGCCGGAAGCGGGCAGGTGCAGCGACGAGCGCCGGCCGCTCCCCTGAATCAGGATTTCATTCTGGGTCACCTGGACGTCGCGCACGCCGCCAAAATCCTCCGGGACTTGCGTGAGAAAGCTGACGTAGTTGACCGTCATCTTCCCCCTGGCCGGAACCGTGGAAAAAGTCGGGGTGTCGAACATCGGGGCGACGGCAAACGCCTCCCGCCGCGTCACCGGAGAGGGCGTGGACCCAAATTCCAGCCCGCGCGTCTGGGCGCGTCCATTCCAGGGCGCGTTGGCTCGCGACTGGTTTTCCTCCCAAATGGCCACCCAGGGAAAATCACTGCGGCGGAAACAATAACCCAACAGCAGGCGGTTGGGTTGGTTGAGGGCGGTAACGTACTGCACCTTGCGGCGGGGATTCAGCAGGACGGAGGCGATGAATCCCAGTCCCGGTTGCGTCAGGGGGATGGTGAGATCAACGCTCCCGCTGTTCCGCGCCGGTGCAAACGGCCAATGAAAATTGCGGCCGGAAGCGAGCAAATCGTTGCCCCCGTAACCGCCGGCAAGGGTTCTGCCCCGCGTGGCGGGCATGGCGATGCGGCAGGTTTCCTTATCCAAAAAGGGCGGGCCCAGGGTGACGTGCTGGGTCCAATGAAAGAAGTGATCGGCCTTCCTCTCGTTGACCACAGTCTCGGTAAAATAGGCCACGGACTCGCCCCGCCGCAGGCAAAGCTCACGGCTGAAGCGCAGGCCCGCCACCGGCAGGGGTACGGCGAGGGTCAGGCCGACCTCCTCCGCCGTCGCCCGCAGTTTGGTCTTTCGCCAAAGGGCGGAAGGCGCCTCTCCGTGCGTCGAAAGCCCCTGGGCGGCTTCTTCCTCGGAGGGAGGGCCGAAATAATCCAGGCAAATGTTGTGCCCGGCGATTCCCGCCAGCAGCTTCCCATCGTTGATTGCACCGTATTCCGCGGCGTGTTTTTCCGCCCGGTATTGATGAGGCTCGATACCCTTCCACGGTGGAACCCAGAGGGGATTGAGGACGGGCAATCCCGTGCTTTTCAGAAACTGAAACTCGGCGATGTGACCGCCTCCCGGCAGAGTCACCATTTGCACCAGGTCATTGCTGAGGGTGTAAGCTTCACGGCCGTTCCATTGCGTTCTCAAGCATGCAAGTTTCGTGTTCATGAGGTTGGTATCCTTTTGCCATCGTAATTTACCGGCATTGGCTCGCCAGAGATAATGCCTCACCCCTTCGCCGCTGGCAAGCCCCCCTTGCGGTCATTGTGATCGGGCCATCGGGTGATCGGGTCATTTTGAATCTTGAATTTTGAATTTCGGATCATTTTTCAACCGGCCCCAGCCTTCAACCGATAACCGAAGCGGGGAAGTGCGTGTCACGAGAGGGCCAATCGGCTCCGCCGTCCTTTCCGTCATTGGCCCTCATCAATTTCTCATCACTCATCACTGGCCACTGCTCTTGAGCCTTCGACTTCGGACTCTAGCCTTATCATCGCTGATCTCTCGCCACTACTCTGAAGTAACTATATTTATCTTCATCAACATAATGGAGGGTAACCAATAACTAGTTTATTTTTCATCAACATAATGGAGAGGCGAAAACTGACATTTTTTCTATATGTGTTTTCAACAACATAATGGAGGTTACCTTCATTTTCGGGGTTTTTCATGTTTTGTTTTCGCGATCCGGGCTCGGCAAATAACTGTTTTGTTGTCAATCATATGAAGACTTGGTTGGTTTTGACAGAAAACTTCTAATCCTTTTATTTTCTGTAACATAATGGGAAAAAGCCCTCCAGTTTTTTCCTTCTTGGCCAAAAAATCGATGTAACTCCTTTACTTTTAGTGATTTATAAAGATATGACTTTTTGAGCATAAAATGCCATCTCCATTATTTTCTGCTACATAATGGCAAACACATTTTCCCGCGCATTTGTGCATACGAAAAAATAACCCTTTTCTTTTGAATGAGATGGGATCTCGAAAAACCCTCCATTTTAGTTCATAACATATTTATTATCTTACACATAATGGAGATCGCGCGTTTTGTGCCCCAGGCCGTGCCCTCGCCCTCCCCGGTTTGACCAGTGCTGACCATGCGGTGGGCACAGAAACGTGCCACGGGCGTCCCGCCCGTGAAGGGGCATGGCCAATACCTGTCCCGATGTTTTTGATCGGGACGGCCATGGCACGTTTTGAGCATTGCTGGGTCCAATTTCAGGTCCGATTCGGATCGGAGCATCACACTCCCGCCACCGGAGGCGGCATGGCACATGGAGGCCTTCAGGGCAAGGCGGCGATGGGCAACCCGCAGGGCGGGAGTCAGCGTGGGGGGCTTGCGCAGGGGCATCACGCAGCCTACGATCAACAGCCCTCCACTATATACCATTACGATACTATTGTCAAGAGTAAAAACAAGCAGGAGAGCCTACAAAAAATGGCGGACGGGGAGTCCGTAGCGCCGGCTGTGAGTGTTAATGATGCCCAGACCTCCGTGAGGTGGGCATGGAAAAGTGCCACGGGGGTCCCGCCCGTGCTGGGGCATGGCCAAGACGGTGATTGACGCCACCAATCCGATCGCCGATGCGCCACCCACGGGGTGCTGCAATTTTTCACCGACCATAACCAGTCGCTGATGGAGCGCCTCCAGCAGGAATTTCCGGACGCGCATTTCGTGAAGGCGTTTAATTCCGTGGGCAGCGCATGCATGGTGAATCCGCAGTTCAAGGGCGGAAAGCCCACCATGTTCATTTGCGGAAATGATGACGCTGCCAAGCAGAGCGTCGTGGGGATTCTCAACCAGTTTGGCTGGGAGACCGCCGACATGGGCCGCGCCGAAGCCGCGCGCCATCGAACCGCTTTGCATGCTCTGGTGCATCCCCGGCTTCCTGCGCAACGACTGGGTTCACGCGTTTAAGCTGCTCACCTAGGCGATATCAACGATGCGAGCAGCAATCGTTTCCTACCGGAAAATACCGGTGTGGCCGAGGGAGTAGCGGCCGGGCTGCGGGTAGACGCAGAGGCCATGGGGACCTTTGCCGACCTTGATGCGGGCCAGCAGATTTCCCGTGGTCGTGTCGATGGCGTAGACGACGCGGCTATAGCGTCCTGACAGCCACAAGACTTTCCCGTCGGCGGAAACTCCTCCCATATCGGGGGTGCCTCCTCCCGGTAGTTCCCATTTCTTAATCACGCGGCGTTCGGCAAAGCCGATGAGGGAAATACTTCCTTCGCCCCGGTTGGAAACATAGAGCACGCGCGAATCGCGGCTGGTATACAAACCGTGCGCGCCTTTGCCGGTGGGAATAAAACCCATGACCTTGAATGTGTCGCCGTCCACTTCGTAGACCCCATCCGCATCCATATCCGCCACGTAAAAGATCTTTCCATCGGGAGATAGCTTCACGTCCTGGGGCATACCCTCAAAGGGCAGCTTCAACTCTCCCAGCAGGGACTGCTTCTCCACATCGACCTTCACCAGCGACCGGGAGAATTCACAACTGGCAATCAGGTAGCGGCCGTCGGCGGAAAAGTCCATGTGATCCACGCCCCGGCAGGGCAAGGAGAGTGCGTGCTCAAGCTTCATGCTGTGGGGATTCACGAAGTCAAGCCGCTCCTTCCTTTCCGCCACCACGATGGCATATTTGCCGTCCGGGGTGTAATACATGTTGTAAGGGTCTTCCACCTTGACGGTCTCGCCCTTTTTTCCGGTGGCGGGATTGATCTTGGTCTCGCTATCACCCAGGTCATTGAGCACCCAGAGGGTCTTCAGGTCATAGGACGGGGTGACGTGCTGGGGTTGTCTGCCCACCCGGAAATGCCCAATGATTTTGTAGGTGGCAGGATCGATGACGTCCACAGTGTTACTGCCGCTGTTGGGCACGTAGATGCGGGAGGGATAGTCCTTCACGCTGGGGCTCAGATCGCCGGGCCGGTCCGCCGCGTAGATATCCTGCGGGTCGGTGACCGGCGGCATTCCCGGCAAGGACGCAGCGAGGTCTGTCACTAACTCTGCCTCTTGCCCCGCGTTCGCAACTGCCATTAGCCCTGGCGATGCAAGATCGTAGATGTTTGTTTTCTTATCAAACAATTCAGGGATTACGTGACCCCTCATCCGACCTCGTACCTCGGCCACCTTCTCCCCAAGGGAGAAGGAAAGAGATTCCTCACCCTTTCCCGTGGGGAGAGGGTGGCGGCCATGCGCCGCCGGGTGAGGGGTCAGTTCACCGATTTTGGTCGCGGCTCCGCCCCCCTGCGCCGCCAGCATCAGCCCCGCGCAGGCGAGAAAGGCCCAAGTCATACACACTGATTTCATTTTGGATTACCACCCCACTCGATGTATTGGAGGATTCCACGAAGGTACAGCGAAGCTGAAACTCCAGGCTGCATCAAACCACTGGATACCCTGATCCCTTTAGCAGTGTACCGGAAATAAACGGGGAGAAGGAAGAAGAAGATACGCGGCCCGCGTGACGCAAGACACTTCGGCGAGTGGCCGCATTGACCGAGAAGGATTTTCAGGGCAGGGAATGCTGAAGGGCAGCGCGCGCAATGGCGATTTGGGGAAGGTGGGCGTGGGAGTCTTCGAAATGGGAAAGAAATTCCTGGTACTCGTTGATGGCCTGATCGTGCCTTCCCGTCGCTTCCTCGACCTGGCCCAGGTAGAAGTGGGCCAGGACGGCGATCAGCGGGCTGCGGGTGCGCATGGCGTTGAAATTGTTGAGCAGTTTCACATCGATGATCGAGGCTCGAAGATCCTGCTCCGCCCGGCCATAGTCCTTGGCTTGTAAGTAGGCCCAGCCGCGCGGATAGCAGAGGAAGGCGCTTCGGGAATTGGGCAGGCGGGCCGCCGCCGCCATCGCCGCTTGCGCGTTGTTGCGCGCCAGGGCGGCGTACAGGTCGCGGAAATTCCGGAGGATTTCGATGCCTTCCGGGCCAAGTTCCGGGCGCGCTGCCGCAAAGAGTTGAAAACTGTGGTCGGCGGCCGCAGTATCACCTTGCGCGGCCTGTAGAAACCCTATCGCCCCATTCTCCATGCCGGAGAGTTTTTGCCGATGGGCGAAGGCCAGATCGGAAGCCAATCCCTCGCCCGTCAGAAGCGCAATCGTCATCAGGGAACGGAGCGCATCCCCGGCGCTTTGGTATTGCCCCGAGGCAGCCAGTTCTTCGACGGCGTGCTCGTAACTCGTGCGCGCTCCGTCCAAGTCTCCCCGTGTTTCCTGAAACTGCCCCGCAAATACCGAAACGTAGAGCTTGGCCGTGCCCGTGGCTCGCTTGCCGTACTCCTCCAGCGCTGAATCCGCCAGCGGGAATTTCTTCTGATCGGCGTAAACGATCGCCAGTTTGAGATAGTCCTGATAGCCCACGAAATCCGGCTTCAGCGCCAGGACTTTCCGATAGGCCTCGACCGCTTCATCATCGTGACTGGACTCGTACAGGATGTCCCCGCGCGAGTCCCAAGGGTTCGGGTCGGTGGGGCGTAGGGCGATGTATTGATCATTGGCCTGGAGCGCGCCCGCCAGATTTCCTTGCGCCGCCTGCGCATAACTGAACTGATTGAGGAAGATTTCATTCCGGGGATCGAGTTGCAAGCCCGCCTTCACCACCGCGACGGCACGGTCGTTTTCACCGAGCCCGAAGAGTGATTGTGCCAACGCCGCGCGGGCATCGTCCTGGCGGGGAAACTCCTGGAGGAGAGATTCCAGAATCCGGTCCCCGCGCGGGGTGTCACCGGCCCGGAAAGCCTCCTGCGCCTGGAACTCCAGCAAGTCCTGTCGTGGCAGCCGGGATTGCAACTGTTGTACCTTCGGCCACAGTTCCTGGGCCTTGTGCAGGTCACCCATGGCGGCATAGCCGCCGGCCAGCCGCCACCAGGCAAGGGCGAATTGGGGGTCCAGCCGGACGGCTTCCTCCATCTCCTTGACCGCTTCAGGAATCAGGAAGCGGTGCGCAAGATCAACTCCGAGTTGGTAATGCCGGTAGGCTTCAAGGTTGGAGGTGGCTGCCTCCTCGATGCTGGGAGCGCCGGTGGCCATATTGGACGCAGGCGCCAGGCGCTGCGCCACGCGGCCCGTTATCGCATCCACCATGCTGAAGATGCCTTGGACGTCGGGGGCCTCCACCTTGTCGGAAAAGAGAATCTGGCCGGATTTGGCGTCCTGAACCTGCACGTCGAGGCGAAGCTGCTGGGGGCCGACGCGCAGCAGCGTGCCGGTGATAAACGCGTCGGCATCCGTGTTGCGGGCCACTTCCACGGCTGACGCCGGGTTGAGCTCTTTTACATCCTTCATTCCCATCCGCTGAACCTCAGCCAGAATGCGCTCGGTGGAAAGCACGTCCAGTCCCTTCACCTGGGCCAGATTCGTGGTGAGCATCTCAGTCAAGCCGCGATTGAGCCAATCGAGTGAGGGGTCTTGCGAAAGATTGGAGAAATAGAGGACCGCCAGAGATTTGTGTCCTTCCGCTGCGGCCGGCCGGGCAGTGCGGTGGCGCTCGAGCCACCAGCCCAGAGACAACAAGATGACCAGCAAAGTCCCGACGGCGGGAATCAGGAACTTGCCAAGGCGCCTCTCGGCCGGGATGGAGGGCAAGGGAACGGCCGCTCCCGCTGGATCGGACAGTGGGGTGGCAGGAGTACCCGCGCTCGGCCCGCTGGGGGGATTGCTGGCCGCGCGCGGGCCGCTTGAAGCAACCGCGGCGGCGCTGGGTCCGCTCGGCTGCATGGCCCCGCTCGCGGCCGGTGGCGTCGGAGGCCAAGGCGCCATTTCCGTGTGCCCGCCAGGCCGCGACTCGCGGGTTGCGGCCGGCAGGTAACCGCTCGTCTCCGCCACCTGCTGCCGGCCTGCAAAGCGCCAGGAATCCGTGCCGCGCTTCAAACGCTTGAGGTCCGTGCGCAGGTCGGAGGCGTTGTGATAGCGCATGTCGGGGTCTTTTTCCAGCGCCTTGGCAATGATCTCTTCCAGCTTGGGGGGCAGGTCAGGATTGAGGCGCAGCGGAGAAACGGGCATGCGGTTGAGAATGGCCTCCTGAATCACGCCGGAGGTGTTGCCGCTGAAGGCGGGCACACCGGTGGCCATTTCGTAGAGCACCAGGCCCAGGGAAAAAATATCCGAGCGCGCGTCGAGGTCATCTCCCCGCACCTGCTCGGGAGACATGTAGGCCACCGTTCCCAGGGTGACGCCCGGGCTGGTCTGAAATTCTTCGTGCGCCGGCGCGGTGAGCATGGTGGAAATGCCGGTGCCCCCGGAGGAACGGGAGGAGGGCGCCACCTTTGCCAGACCAAAGTCCAGCAACTTGGCCTGGCCGCGCTGGGTCACGAAGATATTGGCGGGCTTGATGTCGCGATGCACAATGCCTTTGGCATGCGCGGCATCGAGGGCGTCCGAAATCTGAATCGCCAGGTCAAGCAGGGTGTCGGTCTTCAGGGGCTTGGACTCAATGCGGTGCTTGAGGGTCTGTCCCTCCAGGAGCTGCATGACGATGAAAGGCTCGCCCTCGTACTCTCCGATTTCAAAAATGGTGCAGATGTTGGGGTGGTCGAGCGCCGAAGCCGCGCGCGCCTCGCGCCCGAAGCGTTCCAGCGCCTGGGGGTCCCGGGACAGATTTTCGGGCAGGAATTTGAGCGCCACAAAACGGCCCAGCGCGGTGTCCTCGGCCTTGTACACCACACCCATCCCGCCGCCGCCCAGCTTTTCAACAATTTTGTAGTGAGAAATCGTTTTCCCGATCATTGCTCATCGCCCACAGCACGCTGCCGGTATGGTATGCAGCCCGCAAGGCCCTGTCAATCAAAGACCACTCAGCGCGGCGCAGGCCATGGGCCGTCTTCCGCCATCTGCCCGGCGCCATCATCACCGCCGCCCGCCTGGCCAGTCGGCGGTGTTGGGGTTTTGCCAGGGGTTTTGTTGCGTTCCGCGTTCAACAGGGCGCCCAATAGTAGATCCAGGGAATCAAGCAGGCGTTTGTCAGCCGTTTGAATCAGATAGTTTGCCATCCGCAGCAATTGCAATTGGCGGGGGTCGTAACCTTCCTCGACGGACGGGGCGCGCTTTCCGTGGGCGGAATGGAGCATGTTCATAACGCAATTCCCCGAGGAAGTGATGACGCATTGCAGGGTGCCCAGTTGGGCGGGGCGCTCCTGGAAAATATCGCTCATGGGCACTCCCAGGGCCGAGGCGATCTTGCTCAAAGTGTGGGGGCGAGGCTCCAGCCGCCGATTCTCGATGCGTGAAAGGTAGGAGGGTGCAAGGCCCGTGAGGTCGCTCAATTGCTGCTGGGTCAGCCCCTTTTGGTTGCGAAGCTGAATAATGCGCGTGCCGATGCTCACGACGGGACCTCCTTTTGACCAATTCGCCTTAATCTTAACATATATGTAATAAAATCGCCCTACACGGCCTGACGGCCTTGACACTTTTGTAAAGAAGAGTATGGTTGTTGAGGAGCGAATAAGCAACGGATCGACTCTCAGTTCAGCAGTTGAAGTAGTTCCGGAGTCCTGCTGGTTCGGCTGCCCACGCGAGGCGGCAGACGGCGCAAGGGAGAAAAAAAGGCCATGAGTTGTGGCCGCCTTGGCGCTCCAGGGTGAAAGTAAGGCGGGCGAAAGGTCGACAAGGTGCCCCGTGCAAGGCCAGTGAGGAGAGCGCCTGACCTGAAGAGCCTGATTCCTGGCAGCAGGATTCCGAGGATTTCAAGTTTTGGTAGGAGGTAAGGTAAGAACCACGTAAACCAAACGTGCTACCAGCGAGCCCACCGACCCGTCCGGGATTTGTTAAGCAACCCCACAATCCTGCCTGATAAGCCCTGAGCCGGACGGGTCTTTCCTTTTAAACCGCCATCATTAAAATTCCTAATTAGGGTATATAAGAATTACAGGGTCGGGACACAAGATTTGGCCCCATTCCCCACCTCAATAACCCTATAACTTATTGAAGAAAATATAGATACATAAATGCCGTGGGGCTTGGCCGGGGAATTGCGATTACAAGGCCCGGAGCTGAGGGGCGCATTCGGGCGCGTGTCAGGAACACCATGGCGGAAAAGGCCTGCGCACCTCTTAAGGCTCTTTTTTTATAGGACGATTGGGGCGAATCGGCTTGGAAGGCAGGAACTGTGGGGGGCAATTCAAGCCAAATGAAACCTTGGGGGTATGCCATGAAGAGAAAGGCAGAGTTCAAGCGGTTCGATTCATCCGGCACTACAAGAACAGGAACAAGGTTGGGCCGGGCCATGCAGGTCGATCCATCCGAAGGCCCAACCGCCGGGTGGTCATCGAGCCCGGGACAGCGGCAGCGGCCAAAGGGAAAGATGTTGTCAAGCCTGCTCCTGGTGGGTCTATTAGCCATGGCGATTTGCGCCGCGCCCACCCCATCGCGGGCGGCATCAATTGGCGTGGGCATATCGGTTGGGATCGCGCCTCCGCAGCTTCCCGTTTATGCGCAGCCAGTTTGCCCTGGACCCGGGTACATCTGGACTCCAGGTTACTGGGCATATGATCCTGTTAACGGCTACTACTGGGTTCCGGGCATTTGGGCGATGCCGCCCACAGTGGGTTTCTTGTGGACGCCGGGTTATTGGGGCTGGGGCGGAGCAGCCTTCATCTGGCATGCAGGCTATTGGGGTCTGCACGTGGGTTTCTACGGAGGCATCAACTATGGCTTTGGCTACAACGGCCTGGGTTATGTCGGGGGGTACTGGCGGGGTGGGACTTTCTTCTATAACCGCTCCGTGAACAATTTTGGTGGGGCGCGCTTCGCCAACGTTTATAACCGTCCCGTGGCGAACCATTTCGCGGCGAATCGCGTCAGCTACAACGGCGGCGTGGGCGGCCTGCGCACCCGCCCGACCTCCGGGGAGATTACCGCGGAGCATGAACGTCACATTGCCGTCACCTCCCTGCAGCGAAACCATGAAATGGCGGCGCACAATGACCGCTCAGCGTTTGCCTCCGTAAACCATGGGCGGCCGGGGGTGGGCGCGACCGCAAGCCGCGGTGAAATCCGCAATTCCAGCGCGGCCCGGAGCACGGGCTATTCCCGCTTCTCCAGCACCCAGCACGGCAGCGCCCGTACTCCCCAGCGCACGGCCGGAAATTTCTCCCCTTCACGCAGCTTCAACACTCGGCAGCACCCAAAGGCCACTCGTCAATCGCACTCCACCTCTGCGCCCCGCTACCAGGCTTCCCGCGGAGCAGCGCCCTCCCGCCACGCCCCAGCGCGTTCCGAATCCCAGCACAACTCGCGGCCTTCCGGGGGAGGGGGGCGCAGCGAGCCGCATGGGAGGTAATCGAACCACCTCCTGGCCAGTGCCCATTACCGTCCTGGCCTTGCTGGAATGGTCAGAGGCAGCCCAATTCTTTGCCCAGGGAGCGGAGCAGGTTTTCATCCACGAAAAGTTCGGCTTGCGTTGCGTCGTATCCGTGCTCTAGGGTGCGGCGCAAATGGAGCGAGGCGATCTCGGCGAGTTGCTGATCACTCAAATACTTTTTTTCTTCCCGTAATTTGGTGAGGGCGGGACAGGAAATGGAAACCGTTGCGTGCCGGCCATCCGCAAGAAAGACGCAATCGATGGTGTCGCTATGACGGGTGGCGATGGCAGAGAACAAGTGCACAAATCGAACCTTCACCGGGCGGGGAAGTGCTTGCGATGCAACTTCAAAGGGCGTAATAATATAGCTCATAGTGTGATATATCCAGGCGACCGGAATTGAACCCCTGTGGGGTTTGAACCTGCATTATAAACCGGCTTTCGCATCGAGACAAATGAGCCCTCGATCCGTGTCGTTAGCATGTCATCTGTCCGGTTCAATTAGCACGTGATCTGTCCGCTGAAGGCGGCGAGGAGTTGAGGCATCCAAGAGGCCGGAGGCAGGATGCCAAAATACTCAGCGGTCGCCTGGGAGCGGGCGATGAAGGTACAAGAAGTGATATTGCGGGCGATGGCGAAGAAGATCACGTGGTGGCAAGCGGCGGAGATTATCGGGTTGTCGGACCGCAGCATGCGACGCTGGCGGCAGCGTTACGTGGAGCACGGATACGACGGGCTGCTGGACCGGCGGTGGGGGAAGCCGAGCCCGAAGCGGGTTCCCCTGGGGCAGGCGGAAGAAGTGCTGCGGTTATATCAGGAGAAGTATGCGGACCTGAACGTACGGCACTTTCACGAGAAGCTGCGGGAAGAGCACGGCATCGAGCTGAGCTACACGTGGGTGAAGCTGGCGCTGCAAGGGGCGGGGCTGGTGAAGAAAGGGCGGAAGCGGGGTGTACATCGGAAGCGCCGTGCGCGCCGTCCGTTGCCGGGGATGCTGCTGCACCTGGACGGCAGCCGGCATCAGTGGTTTCAGGACGAGCGCTGGTATGACCTGATCGAGATCATCGATGACGCCACCAGCGAGACCTACTACGCGCAGTTGGTGGAGGAGGAATCGACGCGTACGGTGATGGCCGGGTTACGGGAAGTGATCGAACGGAAAGGGCGGTTCTGCGCGCTCTACAGCGATCGGGCCAGCCACTTTTTTCACACGCCGGCGGCGGGTGGGCCGGTGAGCCGCGAACGGCTGAGCCAGGTGGGACGGGCGCTGCAGGGGTTGGGGATCCAGATGATCGCGGCTTACTCGCCGCAGGCGCGGGGGCGCAGCGAGCGACGGTTTGGCACCTGGCAAGGGCGTTTGCCGCAGGAGTTGCGCTTAGCCCAAATCACCGGGCTGGAGGAAGCCAACCGGTTTCTGCGTGAGCATTACATCGGGGAAATGAACCGGAAGTTCAGCGTGCCGGCCACCCAGAGCGGACACGCGTTCACGCCGGTGCGCGGCCAGGACTTGGACCTCATCTTTTCGGTTCAGCACGAGCGCGCCGTAGCCCAGGACAATACCGTACGGCTCGCAGATCGGACCTGGCAAATCGAGCGCACGTCCTGGCGCGGCACGCTGGCCGGCTGCCGCGTGACCATCTGTGAACACCTGGACGGCCGCGTCACGATTGCCCACGGACCCCACGTGGTGGGGCGCTACACGGCGTCCGGAGAAGTCTTGGAGAAGTTAAAAAAAGCGCGCGCCCCACGCTGTGGAAATGACGCGCCGAGGAAAGCGTGGAAAACTCCAAGGACGAGTTTTCCACCCTTCCCTCCGCGCTTGGAAATCCGGCAAAAGACGCCGGATTCCCACATTCCCACAGCGACGGCGGCGGCGGTGGCCCTTAACATTGGGCAGGAGAAGAAAAACCAAAACCGGACAGTTCACTTGCTATGAAAACCGGACAACTTGACAAGCTAAGAACAATGAGCCCTCGATCCGAGCGTCGGACAAAATGTTTTCCCGCGCCAGCGTGGTAACTTTTTTTTGCAACCTTTCCACCCTCTCGGGCGTCTATATAAGTAATTCAATTCTATTGACTACCTGGGGAAGTGGGTAGTCCCGGTTTTTCGGAATTATCCACTTCCTCCTTCCTCTTCCCAATAAAATTCTCCTGTCGAGGCAAGCGTGAGGGGCGGAGTGTAGCCCCGAGTTCGGTTAAATTCGGTTTACACTGGGAGCAAAGAAGCTATATACTGCATCTCCTCGCGCTTTAACACATTCCCATTAGGGTTTAAGTTATGACTCAGGGGATATTGCACGGGTTCTGTTTTCATGAATCACGGCGGAGATCTTGCAAATGAACCTGATCAAGGAAATTGACGAACTGAGTGGTGATTTCCGCGCGCCCCGTGGACCTCAGGGAGTGATGGAAGCGCTGGTCACGCGCCTCACCAGCCGTTACGCAGCGGCTGCCGCGGGAGTCTGGCGTCTGGACGCCGGTCAATCGCGCTTTTCGCTTGCGGCCTTTTCCGGCGGTCCCGCTCTCCCCTCATCCCTGCGGGAGGTTTCCGCCAGCCATTCCGCCCTGGGCCGGGCCGGGCAAGCGAAGTTGCCCCAGACTTACACGGGATCCGCTGCCGAGGGAGACGAGTTGGCTTTGTGGGCGGAACAGAACCAATTCCGATTTCTGACCACCTACCCGCTGGCGGATGATTCCAGCACGGGCGGAGTTCTGCTGGTGGCCGCTCCCCAAGTCCCAGACGAGCCCCTGCTGGCGCTCCTTCGTTTGCAGGCGCGTCTGGCTTACGCCGCCTGGCGCGACGCGGAAATGGTCGCCGGTTTGCAGCACAATCTGGACCGCCTCCAGGCTCTGGTGGAGGCCAGCAAAGTATTCAACTCCACCCTGGATCTCTCGGAAGTCTTAGGCAAGATTCTGGATGTTGCCAAGAACCTCACCAAAGCCGAGCGCGGTACGCTCTTTCTGGTTGATGAAAAAACCGATGAGATCTGGTCGCTGATCGCCCAGGGAATGCAAAATAAGGAAATCCGCCTGCCCCGCGGCCGCGGGATCGCCGGCCATGTTGCCCGAACCGGTGAAATCGTCAACATTCCCGATGCTTACGCCGACGACCGCTTCAATCCTGAGGTCGATAAGCAAACAGGATTCCGGACGCGCAATATTCTGACCTTGCCCATTCGCAACAAGGCCTCCAAAATCATCGCCGCCCTGCAACTGCTCAACAAGTCGACGGGCAGCTTCACCGACGAGGATACGGACGTCCTGCTGACCCTGTCCGGGCAGATGGCAATGAGCCTGGAAAACGCCCAACTCCACCATGACCTCCTGGAAAAGGAACGCCTGGAGCGCGAAATGGCGATGGCGCGCGGCATCCAGCGCAGCCTGCTGCCGGAAACGAGTCCGGTTATTCCCGGGTTCGACATCGCGGTCCTGAATGAACCCTGCTTTGAAGTGGGCGGCGATTACTACGATTTCCTCACCCTGGGCCCCCACACCCTGTTGGTGGTTGTCGCCGATGTCGAGGGCAAAGGCATCAGCTCCGCTATGGTGATGTCAAATCTCCAGGCCACCTTGCGGGCGCTGGTTCTCCATCTGCATTCCCTCAACGACATCGCTGAAAATGTCAACCGGATGATCCTTAAGGATACGCGCGGCGAGAAGTACCTGACCATGTTCATGGGGCTCATTGACCTCCGCCGCAAGGCCATTCACTACATCAACTGCGGGCACGTTCCGCCTGTCATCGTGCGGCCGGGCGGTCAACCCATTCAGCTCACCGAGGGGGGAATGGTCATCGGCCTCTTCGAAAATGTGGAGTTCGAGCGCGGCCACGTGAAGTTCCAGACCGGCGATGTCCTCCTGCTGTGCACGGATGGCATTACCGAAGCCATGGATGTGGAGAGCGAGGAATTTGGATCGGAACGGCTCATCGCGAGCGTCAGCCCGGTGACTGACAAGAAGGCCAAAGAGATCGTCCTCAAAGTGTGCGATGACGTAAACGTGTTCTCCAAGGGCGGGACGCACATGGACGATAAGATCATGCTGGCCATCAAGGTTATCGACGATAAATCTGCGGCTTGAGAATTGGGGACGGGGGGATTCAGGAAAACGGTCAGCCGCCTTCTGTAAATACGAGCTTCACGGGCTTTCCCTCACCGAACTTCCGGGTAAACCAATCTTCCATGTCGGCGCCTAAGCCCTTCGCGTCCACTTGGAAGCTCACTTCCAGCATGCCGTCAGCTACGGGCAGCGTCTCATCAAAAGCCTCGCGGCCCGTGAAACTCCGCATGCAATAGTTATCCAACCATGCCAGGGGGCAGGCGCGCCGGCCCTCCGGGGTCAACACTTCCACTCGCACTTTCCTGGCGAACACGCGCACTCCTTCCCGCCCTCACTTCAGGGGAAAGCCCATGGTGGTCATCAGGGCCAATGCCGTCTGCGAGGTGTCCAGCCGCGTGTGCTGAACCACTACGTTCACGTTGCTCTCCACCATCAAGGCCATGGGCTTGGCGATGGGAATTACCTCACCGCGGCGGTTTTTCAGGCTTTTTAATCGCACGTGCGCGGTGCGCTGGGCAGGACACACGGCTTCCAGACCCTTGAGCGGCTTCCGGTCCTCGAAATAGACCGTGAATTTCAGCTTGGCGGGCCGGCGGCCGGTATTGAGAACGCACGCCGATTCATGACTCTCCAGGTCGCCGTTGCTGCGATCCGGCAGGTAGCTGTCGGCAATCAGCCACACCTTTGCGCCGATGGATTTCTTCGCCATTTTCTCCTCCTTTGAACAAACCGGCATTGTAATACAAAAGGCCCGCCGCTTGCGATCCAAAGCGCCGCACCTTCCCAACCGGGCATTTGTAAACCTTTCCATTTCGATGGCGTCTATAATAGCGAGCACCAGCAGCGAAACCATGGAAAGCGCGCTCACCACCACGATGAATTTGGCCGCCACCCGGGGGCGCACGGAAGGCATTGCCGCCGGGGAATTCGACCATATCGTCCGTGCGCACCAGCAGCGCATTTTCCGGCTGCTGTTCTCGCTGGTCAGGGACCGGGAGCTTGCCGATAACCTGACGCAGGATTGTTTCTTGCGCGCCTACCAGAAGCGCGCCACATTTCGCGGCGAAGGCAGTGTGGAATCCTGGCTCATCCGCATCGCCGTCAATCTGGTTCGCGACTACGCGCGCAATCGCCGTCTGGCGTTTTGGCGGAACCTCCTGCCGTGGACTTCGGCGCCCGAAACCGCAATGGCGAAGATCGATTTGCCGGACGGCGGCCCTTCGGCGGAGAGGGCCCTGCTGGCTCGCGAGCGACTGGCCGCCGTGAATTCCGTCCTGGAAAATATTTCGCCGCAGCAGCGCCTGGCCTTCTCGCTGCGATTTTTTGAGGAAATGACCCTGGAGGAGATCGCCGCGGCCATGCAACTCGAAGTCGGGACCGTCAAGGCGCACCTCTTTCGGGCGGTCAGCGCCGTCCGAAAAGAACTGAAGGAGCAGAGGCGGAAATGAACGGGCATCTGAGTGATGAACAATGGTCCGGCGCGGTTCTCCATGAGAATGACGCGGCGGTGATCAATCATCTGGCGGAGTGCGCCGCCTGCCGCGAGGAAGTAGAATCTTTCGCGGTCGTCGCGGTCGCCATCGAGGCGCAGGCGCGCGAAGCGGCGGAGCGGCCGGAGGCCTTTTGGCAGCGTCAGCGGGAAAGCATCAGCCACCGCCTGCGTGCCCGCGATTTTGCCCATCCGTGGAGGCGGTGGGTTTGGATTACGGCGACGGTGACCCTGATTCTGTTGTCCTCCACCCTGCTTTCCAGAAACGATGCGCCACCCGCGCCCGCCCAGGCACAGACCGATCCCGATGATGTGCTTCTGCTCAGCGTGCAGCAGTCCATCCATAGTGATCTTCCGCAGGCGCTTCGGCCGGCGGCTCTGCTGACCCAGGAAATGGATCGCGCGGCGTCAGCGCGGCATAATCCCTGACTAATTGCTGACAAGGAGAATGATCATGAAACCCCTTCGAACTCTTATTGCCATCGCTTTGTTCCTGCTGCCTTGCGCGGCGTGGGCGCAAAGCAATTCCCCGCAGCCACCTCCACCCAATCCTGGCGAGATGCCGGGCGGGCCCGCCGTTGCCGCCCAGGTTCAGGGCGAGGTCTCCTCCCCGCCGCCCAGGGTTTTGATTCAGCGAAGGCTCATCGACTCGGGCGGGCCGGAGAACCCGGGCTTCATGCCTCCCATGAACCCCGGACCGGGCATGGGCTTGGGCGCCTGGTGGAAGAATTCCGAAATCGTATCCAAGCTCCAGCTTTCTGATGACCAGGTCAAGAAAATCAGCCAGACTTTCCTGGACCATAAACTGAAGCTCATCGATCTTCAGGCAGACCTGGATAAACAGGAGTTGCGCCTGCAACCCCTCATGGATGTGGACCAGCCCGACGCGGCCAAGGTGGGCGCACAGATCGACCTGATCACCGCGGCGCGCGGGAGGCTGGAAAAAGAAAACGCCATGATGATGCTGGACATCCGCCGGTGGCTGTCCGTCGAGCAGTGGAAGAAGCTGAAATCCCTCGAAGCTGCCGAGGAGGGAAAGCATAACTTTTTCTTTATGCGCACCGGCCCGGGCAATAATATGGAAGGTCCTCCACCGCTGCCACCTATTCCCGATGACAGGCCGGTCATGCCGGTTCTGCCGCGGTAATTGAAGCCCCCCCGGGCCGCTGCGGTGAGCGAGAAGTAGCGCTGACCTTGAGGTCAGCACCGATACGTGCCGCGGGCGTCCCGCCCGTGCCCGGGCTTGGCCGAGACGGCCATGGCAAGCCGCTGTAGCGCCGACCTTGAGGTCAGCACCGGGATGTGCCACGAGCGTCCCGCCCGTGCTCGGGCATGGCCAGGATGGCCATGGCACGCTACTGTAGCGCCGACCTTGGGTCGGCACAGTAAAGTGCCACGGGCATTTGTGCCCCGCGCGTTCATTATGTTCTTGACACTGTAGCCTATTGATGATAGGATGGAGGGGAGGTCAGGGTTCTGGCGCGGAAGAGGCGGCACGAACCAGAAATTCGCGCGTGAAAACCAAGGGGCGGCAGCATCAAGAGGAAGCTATGGGACGGCCAGTTAAAGTCATGATTGAACCTTTGCCACGATGTGACACAAAACAAGGTGAGTTATTGTTCGTGGCCGAAAATGTCAAGAATGTATCTCATTGAAGCTAAATGAGTTATTTTCACCTCGTTCAAAGAAAAAAATAAAAAATAAAAAAATTGAAGGTCAAGAAGTTATATTGTTGAAAACAAACGGCAAGTTATCCAGCAATTTGTAACTTTTGCAGTTTTGCCACGATATATATGAAAACAAAGGACCTGCAGGTTTCCCTTTATATCCAAGAAAAATAAACAACTTAACAACGAAAACCGCACCGGGAATGCAGAATTCGCGCAAAATTTTAGTTCTTAGATAGGTAACAGCACCGTTGATGATGTTTTTAAAAGAGGAAACCCCTGCGGGGGCCGTCAATAAACAACTTCCTCGCCCTCCCGCAGGCCCCCCGCGACTTCGATGTTAAGGCCGTCCTGTGCGCCCAACTGAACTTGGCGGGCTTGGACGCCGCCGGGAGTCTTGACGTGCACGGTGGCCACGCCTTCCTGAAACTCCACGGCCCGCAGGGGAATCACCAGCACGTCGTCCTTGCGGGCGAGTTCGATGTAAACGTCCACGCGTAAGCCGACGCGCAGCGGCGTGCCGGGGTCAACTTCCACGAAGGTTTCGAGGACGTCGGTATCGATCTTTTCCGTGGGGTTGTCGGTCTGAATTTTTTTCGGGCCCAGGCCGCCGCTGATGCGCACCACGCGCCCGTAAAAAGTCTGTCCGCGGAAAGCGTCGCAGCGAATCGCCGCGCGCTGGCCGATCGTGACCTTGCCGATATCAGTCTCATCGATCTCCGTGCGCACGATCAGGCGCGTGGTGTCGGAGACGGAAACAATAGGCTGATAGAGCGATTCATAAGAAATGGACTCGCCGGGATTCATGTAGCGCTTCACCACCACGCCGTCCACGGGCGAGTGCACGAAGGTGTTGTCGTAATTGTCCTGCGCCTGGTCAAGCTGGGCGCGCGCCAGGTTCAACTCCGCCTGGGCGAGGGCCACGTCCTCCGCGCGGGGCGGTGCCATCACCAGCTTGTAGTTCTGGCGCGCCGATTCGAGGCGCGCCTCGGCCATCTTCCAGTCGCGCTCATCCTGGTCCAGAACCGATTGGGAAATAATGCCACCTTGCTGGAACAGCTTCTGCGAACGCTGGTAATTTTCCAGCGCATTGTCAGCAGCGGCCTGCGCCTCGTTCATAGCTGCGCGCGAGGCGGCGCGCTCCTCCGGCCTCGCCCCGTTGTTCAGCCTTTCCAGCGCCGCCTGGGCATGGAGCACACTGGCGCGCGCCTGCTCCACCTGCGCCTGTAAATCGTTGTTCTCCAGCACCGCCACCACCTGCCCCTTGCGAATGAGGTCGCCGTCATTCACCCGCACTTCCTGGAGCCTGCCCACCACGCGCGAAGCCAACTTGATATCTTGCGAAGTCGCGCCCTCCACACGTCCGCGCGCGGCAATGTGGGAATCAATTTTCCCGCGCGCGACCTTGACCCAATTCGTATAACCCGAGGAATCGTGCGAGACCGAGCGCAGGAAAATCACCAGAGGCGCCGCGAGCACCGCCCCCAGCAACGCGAACATATAGATGTTACGGTTTGGCTTGGACATAAATAGTCGGAGGAGATAGAAGTTAGGAGTTAGAAGTTAGAATAATGCAGATTTCGATTGGCATTTTTCTCCCGACCCCTTACCTTGGCCTTTCAGTGCGCATCCAGTTCTTGGATTCTAACTTCTAGCTTCTAACTCCTGCTTTCTCCCTGCTGCCCTTTCAACACTCCATCTTCAATATTAAAAATTTCGTCTGCCAGTCCGGTGATTCTGGAATCATGGCTCACCATGAACACCAGCCGTCCTTCCCGATGCGCGAGATCGCGAAGGATTTCGGAAATCAACCGCCCGGTTTTGGAGTCGAGCATGCCGGTGGGCTCGTCGGCCAAAATAATCGGTGGATTTCCGGCCAGCGCGCGGGCCACCGCCACGCGCTGCTTTTCACCGCCGCTCAAATCCTCCGGCAGGTGGTGCATCCTTTTCTCCAGGCCCACGCGCCCCAGCAGTTTGCGCGCCTCGGCGCGCCCTGCCTCGCCCCGCAGGCCTTTCAGGTTCAGCGTGGCTTCAACATTTTCCAGCGCGGTGAGGGCGGGGAACAGGTTGAATCCCTGAAATATAAATCCAATGCGATCGCGGCGCACGCGCGGCAGCCTTCCCTCGGCGAGCGAACTCACCTCTTCATCGAAGACGTGGACTGACCCGGCGGTGGGCCGCAGCAGGCATCCCATCAGCATCAGCAGCGTGGTCTTTCCGCTGCCCGACGGCCCCATAAGGAAAATGAATTTTCCCGCATCGAGGTTCATCGACACGTCCTGTACGGCCTCCACAGACGACTCCCCCTCGCCATAAGTCTTGCTGACGTGGTCGAGCCGGAGGACGGTTTGGGTAGCAATAGAAGTCATCAGCTTTCAGTCTTCAGTTCTCAGTCATCAGTTTTCAGTTTCGGGCAACATACGCTCGTAATCACCGCCGTAAGACTGATAACTGAAAACTGATGACTAGCTCTTAAACACCATCGCCGGATCGATTCTTGTCACCTTGGAGATCGACAGCAGCGACGACCACAGGCACATCATCACGGTGAGAACGAAAATCCCCACCAGCACCGGCACCGGCAGGAGGATGGGCAGGTGCCCCTGCTTCATCGCTTGAATCACCACGTAAGTGACCGCCATGCCCACGGCAAAGCCGATGACCGAGTTGATCAGGGCCTGTTCAATGATGATCGCGTAGAGGTCCCAATTGGACGCCCCGATGGCTTTGAGCGTGCCGAACTCCTTGAGGTGTTCGGTGGTGGAAGTGTAGATGGTGTTGGCCACAATCACCGTGCCAATCACCACTCCCATCAGGGCCACGGCCAGCAGCGCCACGCCCGTGCCGGTGTTGATCATCCAGTAGTCCTGCGTCTTCTTGCTGAACTCCGGCGAAGTGTAGGCGTCCACGTCGCTCACCGTCTCCTGAATGCGCCGCTTGACGTCCCGCACCGCATAGCCAGGAGCAACCTTCACCAGCACGTAAACCGTATAACCCTTGTTCAGCCGGGAAAGCGCCACCGCGTTTTTGTAGGAAGTAAAAATGTAAGGGCTCTGGATGAAGGAGCGCGCGCCGCGCACGAAGCCCGCCACGCGCACGCGATGGTCGTTAAGTTCGGTTTCCCCGCCGATGGGGATATTGCCCAGGCGGTTGGTCTCCGCTTCGTCATAAAAGACGGAGTTGAAATACTTCAGGTCCTGAGGATTCCCTTTGACGATGTCCCAGGGCGCGCCCACCATGGTTTCCGGATCGAAGCCCACCATCTGCACCGTTTCCTGGCTGCCAGCGGGAGTCTTCCAATAACCGAAAGTCAGCATGTACTTGGTGGCCCACATGACGCCCGGGACCTCGCGAACGTCGTACAGTTTCTTTTCGCTGAAGGGCCGGCCGAAATCGAAATTCTCTAGGCCGTGCGCGGTAATCCAGATGTCCGCTTCCGTGTGATCGATGAGCACGCTGACGTTGGAGCGAAACGCGAGATATACCCCCAGTTGCACGGTGATCAGCACCACGGCAAAGGAAATGCCCGCCAGCGCCACCGCAAAGCGAGTCTTGTCGTGAAAGAGATTCTTGCGCGCTATGGAGACCATTTGCAGACCGCCTCGAACCCTTGATTTTATCACGTCCGGCGACAGATGCTCTTCACCGCAGAGGCGCGGAGGCGCTGAGCGGTTCAATAAAATGTAAACAGACTTTGCAGAAAGCAAAGCTTCTGTTGACACTTTGCAATTTGCAAAGTAACTTGAGGTGTATGGCGATTCGTGCTGCGGAGGGAATGGGAAAGAGCTTTCATGCATGTCGTCACGGGAAAGCACCTGAAGCAAGCTATGAAGGAATATCCCGATGCCGCCAAACAAATAATGGCCTGGCGCAAAATTGCGAAGGCCGCGCGGTGGCGGAACTTCATGGAAGTCCGGCGGGTTTTCAAGGATGCCGATGCTGTGAAGGGGTATGTAGTTTTCAATGTGCTCCAGAACCGATACCGCCTGCTTACCATCATTCATTACTCGCGCGTGAAGGATAGCAGGATCACCGAAGGCCACATCTATATCCGGTCTTTCCTGACGCACAAACAGTACAATAATCCTGCCAACTGGGATAAAGGGGTTACACGATGAGCACCGCACTGGCGAATCCAGCAGAAATGATCAGGCAGGGAGCGCCCCGGCTGATCCACTCGGATGAGGAGCTTGCGAAGTACACGGAAGAACTCTTCAAGCTAACGGCAAAGTCTCGCCCCACATCGGCTGAGGAAGAAGCCATCGAGCTTCTCACGCTTCTGATTGAGCGTTACGAATCGGAACGCTACCCCGTCCCGGACGCCGACCCGATCGACGTCCTACGCTTTCTTCTCGAGCAAAATGGGCTCTCGCAAAGGGATATTGCCCTGGAGTTAGGCAGCGAGAGCACGGTATCGTTGGTCTTATCCGGCAAGCGTCAATTGAACCGCGACCACATCGCGCGGCTCAGCCGGCGTTTCCATGTTTCGCCATCGGTCTTCTTCGGTAAGGGACGAAAGTAGCGGCGAGCAGCAAGTGAGAAGTGGGTGGGCATATGAGCGAGCCCGTTGATTGTTGGCAGGAGTACCGCAGGCGTCGGAACCTGACCCTATTTGCTTTTTTGGGCTATATGCCGTTCGTGTTTGTGATCGCGATGGCAGCCGAACGCCTCTTACACAGTTTGACACCCGGATTCGTCGTGGCGGGTGGTTGGATGATTTTCTTTGCCGTGGCGAGCCTTCGATGCGAGAGCTTTAAGTGTCCGAGATGCAAGAAGTGGTTCTTCGCTAAATGGTGGTATCACAACAGCTTTGCCCGGCGATGTGTCCACTGCGGTCTGGCCAAATACGCGTCGCCGGTTTCGGAAGATCACGGCGAAATTCGATTGCCTAACACTTAACTTGAGCGAAATCTCCAACCAACGAATTCTGAACGACCGTCAGCAAACGCATTCCACTTTTGCGCTTTGCACTTTGCCATTTTGCTGTTTATTGCGGGTCCGCCCCGTCACTTCTCAAGCTCGGCGATGCTGCCGGGGGGAATTTGGAAGGTCGTCGACCGCAGGATGGTGCGCTTGAATGTCTTAGGTTTGGCGCCGGGCTGGTAGCAGATGCCGATGGCATTGGGATGGGTGAGAAGGAACTGGCGCGACTTCTCCACACCGCCCACGAAAAACGTTTTCGTCAGCGCCTCGGTTTCCACGCCGGTGGGAAACGCCGCCACGGTGGAGAGCATGTTCTGCACCGGCCAGCCCGTATGCGGGTCCATGATGTGGCAATAAATTTTGCCGTTAATGACGAAGAACTTTTCATAATTTCCGGAAGTGGAGAGCGCGAAATTCTGAAGGTGCAGGACATCGGCGGGCTTGTCCTCATGATAGGGATCCCGCACCGTGATCTTCCACCCGCGCTCGCCCGGTGGCGATCCCAGCGCGTAAATGCTGCTGGTGCCACTCGAAATCAGCGCGGCGGTGACGCCATCGGCGCGCAGGATGTCCGCCGCCCGGTCCACCGCGTAGCCTTTGGCAATGCCCCCCAGGTCGAGTTCCATGCCGCTCACATCAAAATGAATCGTGCGGCGCGCCGCGTCCAGGTGGACATGCTTGTACCCGATCCGCTTCTGCACTTGGGCGATTTCCGCCGGAGTGGGCAGGCGGCCCTGGCCGCGGAAGAACCCCCAGAGCTTCATGAGCGGGCCCACGGTAATGTCAAAGTCGCCGCCCGAGGCTTCACTCGCCCGCATGGAATATTGAATCAGGTTGAAAAGCTCGGGAGAAACTGTCACCTCACGATTTGCGGCGTCGCGATTGATGACGGAGAGTTCGCTCTCCGGCTTGTAGTTGCTCATCTGATCGTCAAGCTGGTCGATCTCTTCAAAAACCGCGGCCACATCTTCGGAAAGGGAAGTCTGGTCGCGGCCATAGGCGACAACGGTGTAAATCGTCCCCATGGCCTCATGCGAGGCTTCGTAGCGGACCGGTTCGGGACTCGGGGCGGCTGTCTGTGCCATCGCCTCTATGAGTGACAAGCAGGCAAGCACAGCCAGGCAAATCGGCAATTTCGCGGATTGAACTCGAACTATCAAATCAGGACCCAACTGTCAGAATAGCACGTTGTCCCGGCGCGGAAGATGGAATGGCAGGCCAAGTTTTAGGCAAGCAAGTTACATTCACATGCGATAACAGATCAATTCTCTCCCCACCTCCATCGATTACAACATCCAACACGCTGTACGTCCATTTCCCCTCGCTCTTGTGTGCGGTCAAATAGATCGTGCCTTTGCCCTTCGGGCCGGAGATGGGGATAGCAAGATCGGCGTCGCCCGAACTATTGTTCAAGTTGATGGAACCGGTGACCAGCCAGCCTGTTATGATTGGGGTACCAAGTTGGCTCACGACAGCAGGATTTGAAGTCGCCCTTTTCATAGCTTCGCGGGCGACTTCCGAACCCTTCAACATCGACATGATGAGGTAGACGAATCCACAGGCAGCCAAAATAAAGAGGACGAAGATGCCCACCACCAAACTAACTATCAACTTCCAGGGGGTGCGACGTGCGCGCGGGGTTGGCGCGGCAACCTGTGCTGGCGTCATGGGATTGTCTCGCGACATCGCGCCTCCATCTTACGCTTTAGCCCTTGCGGCCTTAGCCTTGGCCGCTTCCGGCTCCTGGCCTGGCCAGTATACTCTCGCACCAGTCTCTATTGCGCGGTTCCCGTAGATGACGCCCTGTGCGTCGGCCTTGCCGAGCTCGAATGGCGCGATGATCGGCTTGCCCTCGCGGACGCTCATCAGGAAGTTGTAGAGCTCGGTCCACCAGGGGTCGTGGGGTTCTTCGTAATTATAGATCCCCATCGACGCCAGCCAGTGTTTGGCGTAGCGCATTTCACGATCCATGAAGCCGAGCTCGTTGATCGCGCCCTTTTCGGGGAAAATGGGGACGCCCACCTGCGCGGCGGCATTGCTCACCGTGGCCCCCGCCCACCAGTTTTCCTTGCCGTTGCCGCTCGAAACCTTGGCCATCGGTTCGCGAAAGTACAGGCCCTTGCCGAGCGTGATGATCAGGGTTCCCTGGTCGCCCATAATTTGCTCGCTGAAATCAAAGTGGGCATTGCTCATGACCCCACTCCAAATCATCTTCTGGCCGCCCGGATATTCGTAAACGGCGTGAACATTGTCGCAGGTCTCGCGCCCGTCTTTCCAATAATCGATGCCCCCGGTGGCGATGACCGAGCGAGGCTCCGCGCCGATGGCCCAGTTGGCGACATCAATCTGGTGCGAGGCCAGTTCCGCCATCATGCCCCCGGAGTATTCCTTGTACATGCGCCAGTTGAGAAGGCGCTCATACTTGGGGTCGGGCACGGGACGCCGCCAGTTGCTGTTGCGATCCCACTGGGCGCGCACGGTCATGACTTTGCCCAGCGCCCCTTTGCGGATCATCTCCATGGCCACCTGGTAGAGGACGCTCGACCGCCGCTGCAATCCCACTTGCAGGACCTGCTTCGGGTGTTCGTCCATTGCCTTGCGGATCAGGTCGCCCTCTTCTTCCTTAAAGTACATCGTCTTCTCGACGAACACGTGCTTGCCGGCCGCGAGCGAGTCAACCACCATCTGGGCGTGCAGGTTCAGCGGCGTGGCAATGAAGACCGCATCCATATCCTTCCGCTCGAGCATCTTGCGGTAGTCCGTATACGTCTCCGGATTGGAGCCGATGGTCTCCACGCCTTTCTTCAGGTTGGGCGGATAGATGTCGCACGTGGCGATGCACCGCCCTTCCGGAATCGTGGCCAGAAATTTGAGGAGATTGCAGCCCTCCGTGCCGGTGCCGATAAATCCATAGCGGGTGGGATGGCCCACGCTCTGGGCAATCATGATGTGCGGGGCAACCATGCTCGTGAACGAGGAGGCCGCCCCCCCCAGGGTGGCCGCCTTCAAAAAGTCGCGGCGTGTAAAGTCTTGTTCCTTCTCCATTTATCAAAACTCCTTGGGATTCCAGGCTCGGTCCAAAGCCGGGGAGGAATTTTCCGCAATGATGGGTTTCCCCTGGAAATTACAGCACTTAACTCGCCATTTCCGGCTGTCGACAAATTGTACGATTTTACCCAAAGGTGGAAAGCATCGACTTACTTTGAAATCCCGGTTAGCATCGTGGGCAAAAAATGGAGCGAGGTCAAAATTATGAATCGATGGTGGACAGGGGTTGCAATCGGACTGGTGAGCGCCTGCTTCCTTGCGGGGACCATGGTCCGGGCGCAGCAGGCGCCGGCAGGGAAGTCTTTCGATTTGATCGAGTGGAACGGCGGGAAATTCATTAATGGCGCGGATTATTATCCCGAGGCGTGGCCGGAGAGCCAATGGGAAAAAGACGCGGAGATGATACAGGAGGCCGGAATCAACTTCGTGCGCATGGGGGAATTCGCCTGGGTGAAGATGGAGCCGCAGGAGGGCCACTTCGATTTTGCCTGGCTCGATCGCGCTCTTAAGATTCTGAACGCCCACGGCATCCGGGCGGTACTGGGCACGCCCACCGCCGGGCCTCCCGCCTGGCTGTATGCTAAATATCCTGACATTGCCGTCATGGACGCAAACGGGGTGCGCTATCGCTTCGGTTCGCGCCGCAATTATTGCCTGCACAACCCGGATTTCCGGGCCGCCACGGCGCGGATTGTCACCGCGCTCGCGGAACATTACAAGGATCATCCCGGAGTGATCGGCTGGCAAATCGACAATGAGCTGTCCGACCCGAAGTGTTACGACCCCATCAGCCAGGCGGCATTCCAGGCGTGGTGCCAGCGCAAATTTCAAACCCTGGATGCCCTGAACGCCGCCTGGGGCACCATCTTCTGGGGCCACACCTATCACGACTGGCAAGAAATTCCCTTGCCCTGGAATACGCTCTTCAACACCTGGAATCCCAGCCTGGTGCTCGATTTCGACCGCTTCCAGAGCGACTCAACGCACGACTATCTGGACTTTCAGGCGGCGATCCTGCGCAAAATTGCGCCCCGCCAGGCCATCACCGAAAACGAAATGGGGATGTTTCAGGAAACCAATTGGTACGACCTGAACCGCTCGCTGGATTTTGTGGGGTGGGATAACTACCCGATGATGTACAAGGACCTGACCCAGTACACGATTCCGGGCCTTGCCCACGACGTCATGCGCGGCTCCAAGGACAACCAGAACTTCATGATGATGGAGGAGGAGGGAGGGTTAGGTGGTTGGGCAACATTCATCGGGCGCCAGGTGGACCCCGCCCTCTATCGCGTTTGGGCCTACCAGTCCGTGGCCCACGGCGCCGACGGCGTCTGCTATTTCCGCTGGCGGACCTCCCGCTTCGGCACCGAGCAGTATTGGCAGGGGATTCTTGACCAGGACAGCTATCCGAACGCGCGCTATGCCATGGTGAAGCAGACGGGAAGGGAATTGCAGCAGCTCACGCCCCTGCTGCACGGATCGAAGGTGGTGTCCTCGGTGGCCTTGCTCAATTCCCCCGATTCCCGCTGGGCCTTCCAAAACCAGCCGGGCGTGGAGGACTTCCAGTACGACCAGCAGCTCCAGGATTACTACGACGCCTTCCGCCGCGCCGGGGTGAATGTGGACGTGGCCTTCCCGCCCAGCGATCTCGCGGCCTATCGCATGGTGGTGGCGCCCGCCCTTTTTGTGAGCGATCAGGCACTGGTCGATAAGCTCACGGCTTACGTGCAGAACGGCGGCACGCTGCTCCTCACGTTTCGCTCGGGCGTCAAAGATGCAAACAACGTGGTGACGGACCGCACGCTTCCCGGCGCGTTTGCGGATCTCGCCGGCGTGGCCATCCACGAATTTGATCCGCAAATGAATGAGGAGCAGGAAATCGTGGGTCCGGGCGAAGCGCGCTATCCCGCTCGCTGCTGGTCCGACATCCTTACGCCCTCCTCGGCAAAAGTCCTTGCCACCTACGGGAAGGGCTACTACGCGGGCAAGCCCGCCGTCACGGTGAACAACGTGGGAAAAGGCCGGGTGTATTATGTGGGGACTGAATCCAAATCACCCTTCTTTTATGATCGCCTGGTTGCCCTCGCCGCCCGTCAAAGCCTCGTGGCATTGAATGGGCAGATTCCCCAAGGGGTAGAGGTGGCCATTCGCCAGAAAGGCGGCAAGAAAATCATCTTCGTGTTGAATTACACCGGCACGGAAAAAACGGTACCCCTTGAACAGGCTTACACGAACGCCCTGACCGGGAAGGCGGAGCCCCTGGAGGTTCAGATTCCTCCCTATGACGTGAAGGTGCTGACCGAGCCGTGATGCCGGGCGGTCCATCCTCGGCTAATAATCAATGCCCTTCACAAAGTCCTCGGTCGGGACGTACTGGAAGCGCTCGGGATGGGCCTTCACGAGGGCCTCCGCATAATCGTTAGAGATGGTCCCATGGGCATTGTGCCAGGAGTCCAAGACCACGCTCTGGCCCACGATGATGTTGTCGAAGGCCTGAAAGGATCTGTCCCTTGCTTCCTGATTGGCGCGGTCGTGGGCGAGCTTTTGGTCAAACGCGGCCTGGCTTGCGCGGGAGCGCTCCAGCACGCTCTGCGTGTACGCGTTGGTCACCTGGATTTGTTGCTGCACCTCGTTTTGCACCACCTGCGTGTTGACCTTGTAGGTCTTGACGATGGCGAGCAGCGTGGGGGTCTCCCGTTCGAAAAGCGGTTTGGGCACGCTCGCCTGATAGACCGTTATCCCCCAATTTCCCGTACCGTCAAAGGGAGGTAATATCTGAAGTTGCAGAGACAGCGCCATTAATCCCTTGCCGTCGTGGTTGTCCGCGTCAGCCTCAATGATTTTGACGATCACGGGGCGCTGCGAGGGCCCGTCGGTTATTTTGGTGATGTTGATGGTGGGGGCGGGACGATTCTGCTTTTGGGCAAATTGCGCCGTCAAGGAAATAAGCGCCCGCCCCACATCGGTGGTGTAGGGTATGGCGACCCACAATCCGGGCAGCGGCACGCGCCCGCCCTGCGTCTCCATGTTCATCATGTAGCGGGTCTGGGGATAATTGGGATCCATCACCGGAACGTAAAGGCCGAAAATCAGAATTTCGCCGTTCGGCCCATGCGCTTCCATCGCGCCCATGTGTGCAAACGCCAACTGCCAGGCCGAAGGCAGGCCGACGCTTCCACTGCCGTCGGGGAAGTTCACTTCCGTGAGGGGTTCCGCCGCCCCCGCCGGTCCGCCCGCCGGGGCCTTGGATGACCCGGGGTCCGCATTCCATTCGGCGCTCAGGCGCTGGAGCATGGGGTTAATGGTCTGGGGAAAGCGCTGCGCAGTATCGGTAAGGATCGCCGCGCTGGGCGGTCCGCCGGGGGGCACAGCGACAATGATCATGCCGGAGATGTGCTGGCCGCCGGCTTTCAGATCGGTCACGTTGAAGAAGGCCGCCAGCGACTGGCCATTGTGGTCCTGGAAGAACTTGCCCACTTGCGGCCGTTCACCGTAGTGGGCGTGGACTTGGCGCAGCATGGCGCCCATGGCCGCTTGCACAGAGGGTTGCGGGTCAATCGGCCCATAAAGGATCTGCCCGCCCCCCGGATTGTTGATGGTTTTCATGGCATCCTCGCCGCGGGCAGGAAAGACCGTTGCCATGCCCGCCCAAACGATACACAGAAACACGAGCGATCTGGCCGCGTCAGGGATCATGTGGGTTCGCCTCCTTCCCGGAAATCACCGGACCGCAAAACCGGCCGGCTCTCTACATGCTCCGCGTCATCGCCACCCGGAAAATTGCCGACACAGGTCCGGATCGCTTCGCGGGTCCCTTACGTCTTTGTGCGTTTGCGCCCCAGCCGCCAGCCAAGAATGAGGACGCCAAAAAGCAGAAGCACGAGAAGCCACCCCCACGCCGGGACCGGGGAAGCAGTAATCGAGACGTTGTCCAGAACGGCGCCCATGTCGCCGGGCGTATTGCTGGAAAAAGTGAGGAAGGCCGGCGTCGGCACGTTGACAGCCACCGGGGCGTTGCGGACAATGCCGCTCGAATCATCATTGCTCGCCAGCACAAAGGTCTGATGGTAGGGACCGAAAGTTACGGTGGTGGAGGTGGTGTTGCCGCGCTGCGAGCCGATGAGATTGAAACTCAGGTAATACTTCATTCCTGGTTCAAGCATGAACGAATTGACGCTTTGCAAGAGGCCTTGCGGATGGCCGCCCGTTCCATCAAGATCAATACAATTTCGGGACGCCGGGGGGTGGCACAAGAAACCGTACACGTTTCCGCCGACAAGGTCCACGTTGGTGCCGTTGATGGTGTGGAACGCTCCCGCCGACGTCGTTGCCATCGCCACCGGAAGCTCGTCGAAATTTTCGGAGAGGAGGGTACCGGTGCGGCAGGAGAGAATGGACGTGAGGCAGAGGCAAACCAGTGCCATGCTTATTGAGAACCTCAACCCTGCGAACGGCAATGGATGGCGCAGCGCCATTGGGCTTTCCCCCAGGTTTGTTCCTGGAACAAACCCTTCTCAGTAATCGATGCCCTTCAAATAGCCCTGTGTCGGGACATACTGAAAGCGGTTCGGATTGCCCTTCACGAGGGCGTCCGCGTAGTCATTGGAGATTGTTCCCCGGGCATTATGCTCGGAGTCTTGAATCACCGTCTGGTCGAGGAGGATGTTGGCGAATGCCTGGTTGGATCGATCCCGCGCATCTTCATTGGCACGATCGTGGGCGAGCTTGGCGTCAAATTCCTTCTGGCTTTCCTGAGCGCGGGCCAGGACGGCGTTGGTGTATTCGGTGTTGAGCTTGATCTTCTGCTGGATCTGGCCCGCGACCACCTGCTGGTTGACATTGTAGCTTTTGAAAATGGCCGCGATCGTGGCGCCCTCCTGAGCGGCAAGCGATTTGGGGACATCGGCTTCATAGGCTGTCATCCCCCAATTCCCTTGGGCATCGAAGGGAGGCACCCGGTAAACCTGCGCTACCATGGACATTACTCCTTTGCCGTCGTGAGCGTCCACATCCGCCTGGATGACGTAGATGCTGGCGCGGCCCTGAGCCTGCCCTTGCGTCACCTTCGTGATTTTGATGGAGGGCGCGGCCCGTCTGTGCTTCTGGGCAAGTTGGTTCGCCATAGAAATGTATGCCTGCCCCGGGTCCATGCTGTAGGGAATGGCGACGTACATCCCGGGCAGAGGCAGGCGGCCGCCCTGAGTTTCCCGGTTGAGCTGGTATCGCGCCTGCGGGTTGGTCGGGTCGATGGCGTTCGCGTGGACGCCGAAAACGATCATCTCGCCGTGAGGGCCATGAGCTTCGCACACGCCGCCATGGGCCGAGGTCATCTGCCAACCGGAAGGCAGGCCGACGCTGCCGCTCCCGTCAGGAAATTTCACTTCATTGAGGGGCGCCGCCACTCCCGCCGGTCCGGATCCGCCCGCCGGGGCCTTGGGGGAGCCGGGGTTGGAATTCCATTCCGCGCTCAGCCGCTTCAGCATGGGGTTGACGGTTTTGGGAAAACGCTGGGCCTCATCGGTAAGGATGGCGGCGCTGGCTTGCCCGCCGCGGGGCAAGGAGACCATCACCAGCCCGGCGATGCGCTGCCCCCCGTGGTTCCTGGCCGTAAGGTTGAAGAAGGCGGCAAGCGATTGGCCGTTGCGATCCTGGAACAGTCTGCCCAACTGGGGCCGGTCGCCATATTGGCCATGGATCTGGTGCAGCATTTGTCCCATCGCCCCTCGCAGGGAGGTCTGCGGCCCCATCGGTCCGTAGACGATCTGCCCGCCACCCGGGTTGTTGATCGTCTTCATGGCATCGGCGGCGCGAGCAGAAGTGAAGAAGGTCATACTCAGCCCGGCCACACACAAACACAGGAACAATCGGGCGGCGCTGCGAATCATGGTGGTTCGTCTCCTTGGGAATATTTGATGAGTTGCTGCCCTGGCTCGTGGAAGCCCGCGGCGCGCCTTTCGGGCACAGTCTCGCCCGAGTGTCGCCACCATGCATCGACAATTTTGTAACCGGATCGGCAGCGTCGCCCCGCCATCACTAAGGGCACGCTTCGCCCTGCAAGCTCACGTTAGCATGATTGAAATTGGAAACGCAATCGGAGGGCGGTAGTGTTGCAATTTGAATTTGCAGCGGCGGGTTAATTCCAGGATTTTCCAAATTGCCCGAATCGGGATTTGGAAGCTGGACAAAGCTGACTATGCAGAGGAATGGGAAGTTTTGCCGTTACTGCCCGGAGCGCGACGGCGTCAAAATGTCGCTTTTGAGGCCTCGGGGGTTAATTTGTCGCATCCGTCCCGGTGGAGCGGCCTCCCGCGGGGGGTTCGGCCCCGAGGGGGGAGGGTTCGTGGCTGGGGGGGTTCCATTTCACGATTTTCAGGTCGAGAACGAAGATACTGTAGAGCACGGGGACGAGTAGCAGCGTGATGAAGGTCGCGACCGCCAGTCCGCCGATCTGCGCGTAGCAAAGCGGCTGCCACAGCGGGCCGCCGTGCAGGGCGAGGGGCAACAGCGCCAGGATGGTGGCGCCGACGGTGATCATCACTGGCCTCAGGCGTTGGATGCCGGCGTCACGCAGCGCCACCTCCAGGGGTTCACCCTTCTCGTGCATTTCCTCAATAAAGTCAAAGAGCACAATCACATGGCTGATGATGACCCCCACCAGGCTGATGATCCCCAGGAAAGCCATAAACCCGAAGGGCACACCCATGATGAAAAGTGAGATGAGCGCTCCCACGGCGCCGTAGGGGGCGGCGGCAAAAACCAGGACCGGCTTGATGGCGTTGTCAAACTGAATCAGCAGGGCCATGTAGATGCCGAAGATCATCACCAGCATGACCACCACCAGGTTGGCGAAGCCTTGCATCTGCTTGGCCCTTTCTCCGCCGATTTGCATCTTGTAGCCGGCCGGCAGGGTTTTCTGGAACTGCATCAAGGCGGGAAGCACGGGGTTCAGGGCTTCCGAATTCAGGTGTCCGGGCACGGGAAACGCCGCCACCGAAATCGTGCGGAAATGTTCGCGCCGGTTGATGCGCTGGGTCTCCAGGGTGTGCTTAATCGAGGAAATCTCGAGCAGCGGCACGGAGACCCCCGCCTGGGTGGAGGAGTAGACGTAAAGGTTTTGAATGTCGGAGAGCTGCGCCCGTTCGCCGATGCGCAACCGGGCCACCACCGGAATCAGCTTGTCGCCTTCGCGAAAGGCCGTCAGCGTAGAGCCGCTCATCGCCGCCGTGGAAGAGTTGGCAACGTCCAGGTTGGTCACGCCCGCCAGGTTGGCGCGGTCCGGGTCGATCTCCAGCTTCACGCCGGAACTTTCCACATCCCAATCCGTGCGCACGCGAGTGGCCCAGGGAGAGGAGCGCAGGATGGTTTGCACCTGGCCGGCCAGTCCCCGCAGGGTGCGGATGTCGCGAACCTCGTCGGTGGCCGTCACGTCCTCCTGCCCGGAGAGCAGGACCTGGATGGGAAGATCCACCGGGTTGGTCTGGAGTTGGCGGGCGTCAATGCGGGCGCCGGGGATCTCGCGCGAGAGGGCGGTCTGGATTGCTCCCACCAGGGGCGGCGTATCGTCTTTGTCAGTCACTTCGATAATCGCCTGGGCGTAATTGCGTTGCTGCTGCTGGGGGCTTACGGACAGCCAGAAGCGGGGCCCCCCGCCGCCCACGAATGAGGTGATGGATTTCAGGATGGGGCGGGGCTTGCCATCCTTCGCGGGATGATCCCGGCCGTATTGCTCGCACACCTGGCGAACCACCTGTTCGGCGGCTTGCGTGGCCTGATTGGTGGCCGTAAAGGAAGCATCATTGGGAAGCCAGATATCGAGGTACGACCAGTACTGGACATCGTCCGGGAAGAACGACGACTTCAATTCCTTGCCGATGAAGGCGCCCATCCCGAGGAAGAGCAGGGAGGCGAGGAAGACCGGCCAGCGATGGCGGATGGCCCCCCCTGCCAGGCGGTAATAAAACCCCGTGAACCCGCGCTCCCGGCGCTCTTCAATGGAGGCTGCGGGCTTCTTGCGCGGCCGCAGAAAGTAGTATCCCAACAGGGGAATAAACGTCATCGAGACCAGCCGCGAGCACACCAGGGCGCTGGCCATCACAATAGGCAGGCTGTAAAGGAAGTACCCCGTGTTGCCGGTCAGCAGGAGGAAAGGCAGGTAGGCGATGATGTTGGTGATGGTGGCGTAGAGAATCGCCTTGGCCAGCTTGCTCGGTCCCAGCCAGGCGGCAATGAGGGGAGGATGGCCCGCCGCCATATCGTTCTTGATGGCGTCACCGGCCACCACGGGATCGTCCACCAGCAGGCCCAGGGCGATGATCAGGGTGGCAATCGATACCTGCTGGAGGTCGATTCCCAGCATGTAAATCACCCCGAAGTTCATCGCCAGGGTAATGGGGATGGCGAGCGCCATGAGCAGGGCCGAGCGCCATTCCCAGAAGCCGATGAGCGACACCAGGATGACGAGCACGATCGCCTCGTAGAGCGCGTCCATGAACAGATCCAGGTTCTCGCTCACCTGGCGAGGCTGGTCGGAGGTTCGCGCCATGATCAAGTCGTGGGGCAGGATCTTGCGGAGTTCTTCGAGTTTCTGGTCAATGTTCTGCCCGAAGGCTTGAATCTGCTCGCCGGACTTCATGAACAGGGCGAGGGTAATGGCGCGGCTGCGGCGCCACCGGCCCGTGGAATCCTGCCAGGTGTAATAGTTCAGGTAAGAGGCGGGGCTCTGGTAGGAGCGGCTGATGTCCACCATGTCGCGCAGATAAATCGGGCTCCCGGCCGCGGACGCCCCCACAATCGCATCGCCGATCGCCTTCACACTGTCGAATTGGCCGGAGGGGTCGATGATGAGGTTCTTCTGGCCGAGATCCAGTTGGCCGCCGGGGAGCGCAATGTTGCGGGCGTAAAGGAGATTTCTCAAATCGGAGGGCTGGACGCCATAAGACGCCAGGCGCTCCTGCGAGTAATCGAGGTAAATCGCCTGATTCAGCACCCCCACCCGCTGCGCCTTGGAAGCCTGCGGTATGCTCAAAAGGGTGCGGCTGATGAGGTCGGTGAAGTCGTCGAGTTCACGATAGCTGTACTTTTCCCTGGCCGCGGCCGCCAGCCTGGATTCGGTGTCCTGGGGATTGCGAATGATGGCCGGTTGCCAGGCGTCGGGGTGGAGGTTTGACTGCGTTACATGCTGCTGCATGTATCGGTAGATATAAGCCAGCAACTTGTCGTCGTCGTAATCCGTTGCCGCGTCGAGTCCGATAAAGGCTGATCCTTCAAAAATGTGGACATCGCGGATGATGTGGTCACCTTCGGCGAAGCGGGCGAAGCGAAGGATTTCGCGGCGCACGGCATCCACCGACACCGATTGCGGGAAACAATAGACCACGGTGGCGCGCGTTTCCGCGCCGTGAACCCGGGGGCGGGCGGATCGTATGGCGCGTTCTATGTCGTGGGCGCGGAGGGCAATTTCCAGTTCGCTGGCGGGCGGGCTCGCCACCGTCAACATCAGCGCCGCCGTGTCGCCAAAATCACTTTGAAACAGGATGGGCCCGGCGCCCTGCGGCAACCGCGCGTTCAGGGCAGAGAGCTTCAGGTTGATGTCACTGAACTGCGTCTTGGTGTTGGTGTCGGAAACGGTTTCCGCCAGATTCACGGTTACGATCGAAAGTCCGGGCAGGCTGGTGGAAGTGATGCCGATGTCGGCGGCGGTGCCGGGGTGGATGTTCTTATTCTGGGCGATGGTTTCTTCGATCGGGCGGGTGACGAGTTGCTCGACCTGCTGGGCGTTTACCCCCGGCCATGCGCACATCGCCACCGCCATGCGCACCGGCATATCCGGATCTTTCCGCTTGGGCATGTGGGTGTAGCCGAACCATCCCCAAACAAACACCGCCGCCAGGGCCACCACGGAAATCTGCCGGTGCTCGGTGAAGAAACGCGCCGTATTGTGGGTGGTAGCGATGAGTTCGGCATCAGTTTTATGCGCCATGGGTTAGTGCCTACTGCTTGGTGCTTAATTTCATTCGTAAGCGATATTATTTGTGGCCCTTGGAAGGGGGGTTCAACCCCGCCGTAACAAGGCTCTTCGGATGATTACTGCGACCGGTTCCCCCCGCACAAGCACAGAGGTGGCAGCACGGCGGGGCCGCAAGGAAACTGTAGCGCCGACCTTGGGGTCGGCACTCAACACCGGCCTCAAGCCGGTGTCGAACGGGGGTGCCGGCCTCAAGGCCGGCGCTACATCGCCGTGCCATGGCCGTCCCGGCCATGCCGGAGCACGGGCAGGATGCCCGTGGCACGTTTCCTGCGGTGTGCTATGGCCGTCCCGGCCATGCCCGAGCACGGGCGGGACGCCCGTGGCACTTCCCGCCAACCCCTACGGCATCACCTGGACCTGTTCCCCATCCCGGGTGATGGTGGCGCCGACGCTGATCACCTTTTCTCCCGCGCTCAGGCCCTGGGTCACACTGATCTGGTTGCCGCAGGTTTCCCCCACTTCAATGTCACGCGAGCGCGCCACGAATTTCCCCGTTTGCTCCTCCACGACGAAGGCAGCGAATTTGCCGGGATCACGGATTGAGCGGATCACCGCGCTCAAAGGAATGACGGCCACCGGGGTTGCCAACTCGGAACCGCCGGTGGTCAGCGTGGCGACCATGCCCGCCCGCAGCACGCCCTGGGGATTGGGAATGGTGACTTCCACGGAAAACACCCGGCTCTTGGGATCGGCAGCAGGGGAGATGGCGGTGATGCGGCCATGAAACTCCCCGGGGAGGGACTCGGTGGTAAGGGTCTGGGCAGCGCCCAGCGCCACATTCTTGATGGCAACATCCGGCACTCCGAAAACCGCCTTCACCAGGTGCAGATCGGCGAGGGTGAAACCGGGGCTGGAGGGGCCGACCAGGCTGCCCACCTCCACATTCCGGCTGAGCACCCAAGCGCCGAGGGGAGCGCGGACGGCGCAGTCATCGAGGGCCAGTTGCGCCTGGGCAAGCTGCGCCTGAGCGCTTGCCACCAACGCTACACTCGAGTCGTATTTCGCTTTGGCGGCGTCAAAATCCGGCTTCGTCAAGCTTTGCGACGCGTAGAGGGCGATGGCCCGGTCATAGTTCAGCTTGGCATTCTCAAACCCTGCTTCGGCTTGCGCCAGTTGCCCCTTCGCAGCGCTCGCCTGGTTCTCATAATCCTGGGTCCGAACTTGCGCCAGCACCACACCGCGCTCCACCCAATCACCCTCCTGGACGTTCCTCATGCGGCCGTCCGCACCCTTCACTTGCAGAATGCTCTGTACGTAGCCGCCGGACTTGAAGCCCAAGGCAACCTGCGAATACGCCTGGATATTGGCCGAGTAAGTCACCCCTGCACTGCCTTGATAAGTGCCGACTGCGGTGACCTGCACGGGGGTGGGAGGCGGTTGGTAGGCCTGCTCGTGCCGGCACCCGCCGGCAAGCGCTATTAAAACCAAGAGTGCCACAGCACCCGCTCTGGCGCCTGCCCGCCCCATCGTCGGTTTCATTCCCTATTCCTCACCCAAGGCTTTCTCCAGGTCAGCCTTGGCCGTCCAGAAGGAAAGCAGCGCCTCCCGGTACTGAGCATTGGCCGTTGAAACCGCCGCTTCCTGCTGTAGGGTGTCCTTCAGCAGGGCGGCGTTTTGCCGGTATTGATTCATGACCACCCGCAGCTTTTCTTCTTCGGTTTGGCGCGCCAACTCGTCAACCTCGACCAGCGCGCGTGATTCCGCGAGCTTCCGGAAGCGTGCGCCCACTTCGACGAGAATTTGCTGCTCGATTTCGCGTTCGGAAAGGTCCGCCTGCTTGACGGTCAGCGTCTTTTCGGCGAGTTCCTTCTTCTTGCGCCCCCAATCCCAGATATCCCAATTCACCATGAACCCGACCGACATGATGTTTTTGGGGAGGAATTCGACATTGAAGGGCGACAGATAGTTGAAGGATAGGCTGACGTCAGGAATGTACTCGGCCCGCTGGGCGCGCACATCCAGCTCCGCTTGCTTCATTTTCAAGCCCGCTTCCCGCACTTCCGGCCGCTGGTCGAGCGCCCGCCGGCGAGCCTCCGCCAGGTCCAATTCGTAAGCCGCCAACTCGGGAATTGCCTGCACGGCAAACTCCGTAGTCAGGTCTCGCCCCATGACTTCATTCAAGTTTTCCTGCTGGCTTTGCAGGCCATCCTGAAGCTTCACCACTTCGTACCGGGCCTTGGCGAGCTGCGTCTTGACACTCAGAACGTCCGACTTGAGGACAACCTCTTGTGTCAGATAACGTTCGGTCAATTGGCCGAACTCCGTGTAGAACTTTACGACTTGATTCTCCGCCTCCAGCGCACTCTGGGTTTGCAAAATGGAGTAGTAATCCTGCTTAACGTCGTCCGCCACTTTTTGCCGCTGCTGCCGCAAAGCCTCGCGGGCCAATTCTATGTTAACTTCTCCCTCCTGAATTCCCAGGCCGATCCGATGCAGTTGAGAAAGAGGCTGCGTGGCGGTCTGAAAGATATAGGTCGTGGGGCGGAGAGGGGTGGTGATGTCCGTACTGCGCGCGGGAATAGGTCCGATCCCCGGGAAAGTTCCAAACGTACCCTCGGGGAACTGGAAATTGAGAGGGGTCAGCAGTTCCGACTCGAGCAAAGTCAAATTGAATTGCGGCAGGCGCTCGGTGCGCAGGGCCTCCACCGCATCCTCGGCTTTTTCAACCTCCAGGGCGGTTTGCTTCAATTGGCGGTTGTTGGCCATGGCGAGGGAAACCGCCGCATCGAGACTCAGTTGATGGGCCGGGGAAATGGATTCCTGCTGGGCCCAGGCGGGGAGAGTGACGATCACCGCAAACAACAGTGAGAACTTCAGCGCAGTGGGGATCAACATCGGGATTTCTTCCGCACAGATAATTTTGGTGCGGCCACTTATAACATCATGCCCGGAGGCGTGCAAGTTGAATTCGCGGGAATTGAATTCATGGGAATTCCCGGGGACTGAAACCCCCGGGACGGTGGTCTGTCTGCGCATCAGGCACGAACCCTGCGCGAGCTTGACCACGCCCCCATCGTGGGGTTAAACTCCTTGCGAGTGCGCCTGTAGCTCAGATGGATAGAGCGGTTGCCTCCGGAGCAACAGGTCGCAGGTTCGAATCCTGCCAGGCGTACCATAATCCTTGCGGAGAATTACTAAACCTTGACCATCGCGGTAAACTGTTATGCGAGGTGACCCGCCTCAGTCGGCGCCTGACTCCGTCTTGACCGGACGATGGGCAGTTCCTCGGGGGTTGCCCGTCCAGCCTCCTGGCGCGATACATTTACTTGGTTCTGCCTGCGTGTGCAGATATACTAGGCCAAACCTTGAGCACTTGGAATTAATCTCGCTATGCAAAATCGAACTTCCATGCGAAGAGTTTGGGCGGAAGGAGAATGGCCAACCGCCGCTCCGGCACGGCAGGCGGAAGTCGATGAAACGCCACTCAAACCCTCTGACGCGGGCTTCTTGCTCCTCGATTCCTCGCTGCAGCCGATCTACGCCAACCAGGATGCGATGCGCATCCTCTGTTACCCCACGGCGCCGAAGTCTTCGAAGGCGGTTATGCAAGCGATAAAGAAGCGGATAAAACCCTTGCTGCGGGGCCACCTTCCTTCCCTGGGGAACCCCTCGCTGGTGGAATTTCCCTCCGGCAAGAGGCGCTACCTGCTGCGGGCTTTTTATCTCGATTCGCACCGCGAGCGCCCTCATCAGCCGGCCTATGCTCTGCTCATCGAGCGCGGGCATCACGTGCTGCTGAAACTGGCGCACGTCTGCAATCAGTACAATTTGACGAGCCGGGAGATTGAAACCTTGCGGCTCCTGCTGGATGGGTTAACCAGTAAGGAAATAGCCTCACGCATGCAGATCAGCCCCAATACCGTCAAAGTCTTCCTGCGGCTGATTATGTTGAAAATGGGCGTCACCACGCGCGCCGGAGTTATCGGCAAGTTCGTCAGCAGCTAGCCTGCCTCAGGTCCGACACTCTCCTTCCCAACCTGTGCTCTTGGGTCAGATGCGCCTGACGCCCTCGCCCGTGGCCGTGAGATCCGGGATTTTTGTGGGTGTTTGCAGGGCTGCGGCAATACTCGCCTGAAGAACGAAGCGCAAACCCGCGCGATAGCGTGGTCCGACGGGATTCTTGTGCAGCCACCGCACTTGCAGGAGCGTGGGGATACTGGCCCGGGTGCCGGGAACGGCAATTTCTCCCCACAGCAATTCGGAGACCTTGAGGCGCTTCCGCGCCAGGACGCACAACCCGCCGGAGCTGATGTTTTGAACGTGCCCATCGACGACGCGCGACTTGCCGGTTAGTCCCACTACCAGCGGCAGTGCGCAGGCGTGCAGGCGAACGGGGTTCTGCAGGCGAAAGCGCGGAGCGGTTCGGACTGGCTTGGTTTCGAGTTCGTTCATGGTGCCCACAGCATAACCCCTTTTGACCCGCCGCGCTATTACCCAAAAGGATTAGTCCACATGGGCAGTTGACGCCGGAGGGGTGAGTAGGCGCATATAGTTGGTAGGCGTACGAAACGTGAAGGTAAGGGTTAGACAATTGGGTACACCTTATAGGTAGGTACTATGTCCAAGGGCAGTGGAGGAATGCCGGAGTATTGGCTGGATCTCGTCACCGACACTTTAGCGCAACTTGATGTAGGGGCGCGGGGGGCGTTCCTGCAAAAGTTTCTCCAGAGTCTTGTCGGGCGAGGCGTTTCTGAGGAAGAGAGCATAACCTACTGGGAAGGAATTTTGGCCCGTCAAATTCAGTGGGCTGAGAAACTCGGTCGTCCCGTGACGCTGAGGACCGCAGTGGTGGATTATGTTGAGGACCTCAGAATCTTGCGGAACCCTGTTCTGATGGAGTACGACGAACTCAAGAAACTACGTCACAACGCGGCGACGGATTCACTTACGGGCCTGAATAATCGTCGCATGTTTGAAGAATATCTAGTTCAAGAAATCGACCGTTCCACCCGCTATGGATCTGCGTTTGCGCTGCTCTCGTTTGATCTGCGCAGTTTTAAGAGCGTCAACGACATCTACGGACATGCCGCGGGAGACGAAATTCTGCGCTGCCTCGCTCGCGCCAGCATCGAGAACCTTCGCGGGTCTGACATTCCGTGCCGGGTGGGGGGGACGAGTTTGCGGTCATTCTTCCTCAAGCCGACCGACCCGGAGCGGAGGTGCTGGCTGGACGAATTGCATCCAAATTCGAAGAGTCCGCCCGTTCCCTTGCCCCAGGCGTGCCGGTGGGGGTTGATTATGGAATTGCCATTTTCCCTGAGGATGGAAAGAACACGACCAGCCTGATCGCGGCTGCTGACCGTCGCCTCTACGCAAGCAAATGCAAGCCCCGCGATCGGTCAGAAGGGCCTACGGCCGCACCCCAGGATGCTGTGCCGAATACCGCTGAAGCCGCTCCCCAGAAAGAGGTTGCACAGGCTCACCATCACATTCATCGCCCTCCCCATCCGTCTGCCCCGGCGGATACAGAAGGGTTTTTGGAGAAGGTTCAGATTCCTGAAAACGCCCTCGATGGCCGGAAGTTTGAGCGGATTCGACTGGAGGGCGCACCCACAATGGGCATTGTCCGGGTGGGGGGAAAGAGCTGCACGGTCAAAATTTTGGATGCAAGCCGCGGAGGGGTCTGTATTTTGGTCGACCAAATAGATTTGCCTGAGACTTTCCGAGCTCAGCTCCAAGTCCCCACCCTTTTCGGAGGCGAATTGGCCTTGCAGCGCGTTTACTCGCTGCTGCTTCCCGAGGGAAAGCGGCGGGTGGGTTGCAGGCTTGCTTCCATCTTGACTCCAAAATAATCCAGTCTATCCCTGTTCGGTCGCACCTGGGGACGGGTCCCACAGGCGAAATCCCCCCAGAAACGCGTTATGGTTGTCGCCCCGGCGGGTTTTCGGAGGCAGCGTTTTGAGCTTCTTGACGTTCCCTCCGCCCAGCACCACGTAGTCGGCTTCCAGCGCCTCGCGAAGCATTTCAACTACTTTGAACACGTGGCGCTCCCACTTCTTCTTCCCCAACCGTTTGAGACCGCGTATTCCCAGATAATCCTCATAGGTTTTTTTTCGATAGGGGAGGTGGGCCAACTCCATGGGCTCAAGCCTTCCGTCCACGATCATGGCGGAGCCCAGCCCCGTCCCCAACCCCAGAAAGAGCATGCGCCCCCCTGCGTAACTCCCCAGCGCCTGCATGGCGGCGTCATTGATGACCTTGACGGGGCAGCCGAAAGCCTTCCGGAAGTCGAAGTGCATCCAGCCTGGACCGAGATTGAGAGGTTCGCGCAAGGGCCGTCCATGGGTCACGGGGCCCGGATAGCCAATCGAGACCGCCTCATATTTCCAGTCGGCGGTGAGGCGCTTCACCTGCCCTGCCATGCGGCTGGCGGTCAGGGTGGGGCCGGAGGGAATTTCGCGACCTTCCTGCTGCCCCCTCGCCAACACCTTGACATGTGTTCCTCCGACGTCAATCACCAGGACGGGCAGGGAATTCGTTGCGGAAGTGGCATTCATGATTTCTTCTCCAAGTGGCCGCCAAACTGGTAACGCATGGCGGAAAGCAGCTTGTCGGCGAAGTCTTCTTCACCCCGCGAGGTAAATCGCTGGTAGAGCGCCGTGCTCAACACCGGAGCCGGGGCGCCCTCTTCAATCGCCGCGGTTATCGTCCAGCGGCCTTCTCCGGAATCGGACACGTGGCCGGAGAACCCTGCCAGATCAGGTTGCTCGAGCAACGCGCCGGCATTCAGATCGAGCAGCCAGGAGGAAACCACACTGCCGCGGCGCCACACCTCGGCGATGTCGGCGAGATTAAGGTCGTATTGATAGCGCTCAGGGTTTCGTAACGGCGTCGTTTCCGCATCAACCTCCCGGGCCCGCTTGCCGACATTGGCGTGCCGCAGAATGTTGAGCCCCTCGGCGAAGGCGGCCATGAGGCCGTACTCGATTCCGTTATGGACCATTTTAACAAAGTGCCCGGCGCCGGAGGGCCCGCAGTGCAGGTAACCTTCTTCGGCCGTTCCCACCGCCTTCTCCCGCCCCGGAGTGCGGGGGATGTCGCCTCGGCCGGGAGCCAGCGCTTTAAAAATCGGATCGAGATGGCGGACCGCCTCGCTCCCGCCGCCAATCATCATGCAGTAACCGCGTTCGAGCCCCCAGACGCCGCCGCTCGTGCCCACGTCCAGATAGTGCAGGCCTCTAAGCTCCAATTCCTTGGCCCGCCGCATGTCGTCGATGTAATACGAATTGCCTCCGTCAATGATGATGTCCCCGTTTTGAAGGCGGCCGGCGAGATCCCTCAGGGTCGCATCGACCACCCCGGCCGGAACCATCAACCACGCCGCGCGCGGGGGTTGCAGTTGGGCCGCGAAGTCATCGAGCGACGCCGCCCCCACCGCGCCCTCCCCGGCCAACTGCTTGACGTTCTCCAGATTCACGTCAAAAACCACGCACCGGTGCCCGCTCCGCATGATGCGCCGCACCATGTTGGCGCCCATCCGCCCAAGGCCAATCATTCCTAATTCCATGGAGACACCTCCTGCAATGCCAGTATCAGGAACGGAATTCCTATGATGTTGTCGATCCAAAAATCAGCCCCGTTGCTGCTCCCATAATTTTACTCGGAATGAATCCAAATTGCTTCTCCAAACCAGGACACTGCCCCTGCCCGAAAGCGAAGGCACTTTCGGAACGGCCCGGGAGGTGGCAGAATGACTTCTGCTGCCCCGCGATACCGTGGGATGAATCGATGTCCGGGCTTAGGCGGCAGGCTGCGCGGCGCCGGACGGCGGCTGGACCATTTCAACTTACAAGGGAGCCTTAACCGCATCGATGCCTTCATTCGACCTGAAAGAACATCCCCACCGGCGCTTCAACCCGCTGACCGGGGAATGGGTTTTGGTGTCACCTCATCGGACCGAGCGGCCGTGGCTGGGCCAGGTGGAGAAACTCCCGCCCGAGTCCCTGCCCCGCTACGATCCAAATTGTTACATGTGCCCCGGCAATCGCCGTGCTACCGGCGCCCATACCCCTGCCTATACCGGGACATTGGTTTTCGACAATGATTATCCTGCCCTGCTGCCCGAACCCGCCGGGGACGAAAGGCCGCAAGCCGGAAATGATGACGAACTCCCGGCGGCCGATCAGGGTGGCCTGCTGGTTGCCCGCCGCGAGATTGGAATCTGCCGTGTGGTCTGCTTTTCGCCGCGCCACGACCTGAGTCTGGCCAAGATGGATCGGGTTGATTTACGGCGCGTGGTGAATGTTTGGGCTGACCAGTACCATGAACTCGGCGCGCTGCCCTTCATCCATCACGTCCAGATCTTTGAGAATCGCGGAGCGATGATGGGTTGCAGCAATCCTCACCCGCACGGCCAGATCTGGGCCAACGCCTCAGTGCCCAATGAACCGGCGAAAGAGACCGCCGCCCTGGGCGCCTATCATGCCGCCAGAGGCTGTTGCCTGCTTTGCGATTATTGGGAACTGGAACGTGCCCGGGGCGAAAGGGTGATCACCGAGAACAGCCATTTCTCCGCGCTGGTGCCCTTCTGGGCCGTCTGGCCGTTTGAAACCATGCTGATCGCCCGCCGGCACGTGGCGGCGCTGGATGAGTTGACCGGGGATGAGCGGGACGGCCTTGCCGACATCCTGAAGCGCCTGACCACACGGTATGACCACCTGTTCGAGGTGCCCTTTCCCTATTCGATGGGTTTCCACCAGCGCCCCACTGACGGCGCACCCCATCCCGAGTGGCACCTGCATGCGCACTTCCTCCCGCCCCTGCTGCGCTCGGCGACCGTGCGGAAATTCATGGTGGGTTACGAGATGCTGGACGCACCGCAGCGCGACCTCACCGCCGAAGCCGCCGCCGCGCGATTGCGTGAAATGAAGGAAGGATAATCGCGCCGGAGTGCTTAATTGCAGATTGGCGCCTGTTCATGAATAATACGGGTTTGGCGCTCCCCCGGACGTCACCTGGGGGCCAGCCGCGGCATTGCAGTTCGATGCGAATTGATGGGGACGGTGCCGGAAAAATGGATCTCCAACCTGGGGGTGTCAATTGAAAGGCGTAGTTCTGGCAGGAGGAACGGGCGCCCGGCTGTTTCCCCTCACCAAAGTGACCAACAAGCACTTGCTGCCGGTATTCAACAAGCCCATGATCTACTATCCCATTCAAACGCTTGTTAACGCCGGCATCACGGAGATTCTGTTGGTGACAGGCGGTGAGAATGCGGGAGAATTCCTCCGCCTGCTTGGCAATGGCAAGGAGTTCGGCCTGAAGCATTTGAACTATACCTACCAGGAGCGGGAAGGTGGAATCGCCGAAGCCCTCGGTTTGGCCGAAGATTTTGCGGATCAGGACCCCATTTGCGTAGTGCTCGGTGACAATCTGATTGAGAACAACATCGGCGAGGCGGCCCGGAACTTCGAGCGCCAGGGCAGGGGGGCCAAGTTGATTCTGAAGAAGGCCCCCGACGCGCAGAGGTTCGGAGTTGCGGAAATCCGCGGGGGCAAGATCGTGAAGATCGAGGAGAAACCGCAGAACCCCAAGTCGGATTTTGCCGTCATCGGCATCTATTTCTACGACCGCACCGTATTCGAAAAAATCCGAAGGCTGAAGCCCTCCGCAAGGGGTGAATTGGAGATTACCGACGTCAACAATTTCTACCTTGAGGAAGGCGCTCTCACCTACGAGGTTCTCGAGGGATGGTGGACGGATGCGGGAACCTTTGAATCCTTGCTGCGCGCGAATAATTTTGTGGCAGAAACGGGCGCCAACAAGCCGTCTGGTCCGGCAGGAGAGCGCGGGCACCCTGCCGGGGAGTCGCCCTCGTGAAAATCTTCGTCACCGGTGGGGCAGGCTTTATCGGCTCGAATTTCATCCGCCATGTGCTTTCGGCCGGCGCCGATCATCGCGTTGTCAATTTCGACAAGCTGACCTACGCCGGAAATTTCGCCAACTTGCAGCCGGTCGCGGACCATCCCCATTACCGGTTCGTGAGAGGCGATATCTGCGATGTTGACGCCGTAACCGCGGCCATCGAGGGGTGCGAAGTTGTCGCGCACTTTGCTGCCGAGTCCCACGTGGACCGCAGCATTTCGGAGCCTGCTCCGTTTATCCAGACTAACATTACGGGGACGTTTGTTCTGCTCCAGGTGGCGCGTGCCCTCAAGGTGCGAAGATTTCTGCATATTTCCACCGATGAGGTATACGGTGACCTGCCGCCCGGGGCCTTTGCGAACGAGAACTCGCCCCTTGCGCCCAGCAGTCCGTACTCGGCCACCAAGGCCGCGGCGGATTTGCTGGTCGGGTCCTATGTAAGGACCTATGGATTTCCGGCGCTGATTGCACGCCCCTCGAATAACTACGGGCCGTATCAATTCCCGGAGAAGTTCCTGCCCCTGATGATCACGCGCGCCCTCGCCAGCGAGCCGCTGCCGGTCTATGGAGACGGGCGGCAGCAGCGGAATTGGCTGCACGTGGAGGACAACTGCCGCGGCCTGATGGCGGTTCTGGAGCGCGGACAGGTGGGCGAGGTTTATAACCTGGGGGGTACCGACGTGCTCGAAAACATCGAGCTTGCTGCGCGCCTGCTGACGCTCATGGGCAAGCCGCAGTCTCTCATCCGCCATGTGGCGGATCGTCCCGGCCATGACCGGCGATACGCCGTGGATTGCTCGAAGGTGGAGAGGGAACTGGACTGGCGCCCGCTGATTCCCCTCCAGCCTGGACTTGAGCAGACAATCCGGTGGTATGGCGAGCACGCCGATTGGGTGGAAGCTATTCGCCGGTGTGCGCATTTCGCCCTGGAACGTGAGGATTAGAACCTTTGCAAATTCTCGTAACCGGCGCCCATGGAATGCTGGGGACGGCACTGTTGCCGGTTCTCAAAAACCATCACCAGGTGTGGGGCTTGGGGCGCAAGGATTGCGACATCCGTGATGCAACCGCGATTTCGGCGGCTTTGCGCGCCCGCCGGCCGGAACTAGTCATCCACCTTGCGGCCTATACCGACGTGGACGGCTGCGAGTCAAACTCGCAGATTGCGGAGGAAACCAATTCGGTTGGAACGCGAAATGTTGCTACGGCCTGCGCGGAGATGGGCGCGGCGATGCTCTACCTGAGCACCGATTATGTTTTCGACGGGGCCAGCATCGGCGCCTACCGGGAGGACGATTCTCCCCACCCGCTCAGCGTCTACGGCCGTACGAAGTTGCTGGGTGAGCAGCAGGTCAGAGCCATTTTGAACCGGTATTTCATCGTCCGGACGTCCTGGCTCTACGGACCGAACGGCAGGAATTTCGTCACCACGATTCTGGAATCGGTCCAGCAGCAGAAAATTCTCCGAGTGGTGAACGATCAACGGGGCTCCCCCACTTTCACCCGGCACCTTTCCTCGAAGATTGCGGAATTGCTGGATCTCCAGGCCTTCGGTGTTTACCACATTACGAGCTCGGGAGCTTGCTCATGGTTTGAATTTGCCCGGACCATTGTGGATCTCTGGCCGCTCGAGGGAGTGCAAGTGCTGCCCATATCCACCGCAGAATCCGGCCGGCCTGCGCGGAGGCCCGCCAACTCGGTGCTCGAAAACCGGGCACTGACGCAGGCCCATCTGGACCTGCTGCCCCACTGGAAGGTGGCGCTGGCCGAGTACATTGATGAAATCAAGCAGAGCGGCCAGGCATGGGTCGGTTAACAACTGTGCCGGGAAAGTAAAAAGGAAGTCCTGACTCAATCTTGTTGACGAGAGCCGCCAGCTCCCCATACAGTTTACCGATTGTGAATGGAAAGAGATGGCGGGCGAAACCTCTCGCCAGCGCCCAAGTAAAATCCTGGTTTCGAGTGAGGTTTGAAGGTGAAGTCGCCGCAACCAACGCATACGCCTGCCCCCGAGCCCTCCTGGCTTGAGCTTTTTCTGCTGGTTGTCCTGGTGTTCACCCTCCACATTTTGCTTGTCTCGAGGGCGGCAAGCTTCTGGTACGTGGCGTCCGGTTGGTACGATAATCCGTGGTATTTGCTCCTCGCGGACACCATTCGCCATTGGCACCTTTCTATCCCCAGTGGAGACATGCCTCATCACTTTTGGGGCTTTCCCTACGCTATTGCCGGGGCTTCGAAACTGTTTTCAATACCACCCTTGGGGGCTCTGGTGATGATTTCGATGTCGTCGTCACTGGCCGTGTGCCTGCTGGTACGCCGTTTGTACGGGGGCTGGGTGGCCCTTGCGCTCTACAGCTTTCTTAACTATCGGTGGATTTATACCTCGGTGGAGGGGGGCAGCGAGCCGCTGTTTATGTGCCTGGTGTTTGCCTGTTTCCTTGCGGCGCGGTCTGACCGTTGGAACCTCGCCGCCTTGCTGGCGGCGCTGGGCACCACGGTCCGGCCGGTGGGAGTTATTGCCCTGGTGGGGCTGGCCATAGCCCTGTTCTTGCGTAGGAGCTATCGCCGGTTGGCGGTCATCACCCTGATTGGAGTGGGCATTGGAGTGGCCTACCTCATTCCGGTATGCATCATCCTGGGAAACCCCTTCGCCAACTTCACCCTCTACCGGGAGGACTGGGGGCAGCAAGGATTTCCGCTGACCTATCCCTTCGGGGCTTTAATTCCCAGCTTTATCGCTATGCACCGGGCACGTTGGCCGAATCTTGTTTTATCCACAATTTGGCTGGTCGCGGCGCTGGCGGGCATCGTGGTGATGTGGCTTCCGCGCAACCGCCCGAGGTTTTCACCCGCTGAGGGTGAAATCTGGTTTGCCTCGATTTACACGCTTTTCTTCATATCTTACAATTATGGCCCCGTTTACGGAGATTTGCCGAGGTTTCTGACGCCCATCGCGCCGCTGCTTCTCTACTCACTGCGCGACACGATTCCGCGCGACCGGCGCGTGCTTTGGCCCGCCGCCCTCGTCGCGGCAGTACTGGCTTCTGCCGCCATGGTGGGTTTCAGAAATGTTCTTGGTTTCAAGTTGCCATGACGGGTGTCCGCGCGGGCAGGTGGCACAGGCACTCCTGCCTGTGGGCTAGGCATGGGGTGCATCAGCCTGGGGCACAGGCAAGAGTGCCCTCGCTACAACATTACCGCTCTGATTCCTCGCGGGCGGTTTGCGTCCAGCGGATGATGTTTTCCGGATTTCCTCCCAGGGTCATGACGTCGCGCATCAGAACCTCGACGCGGCAGTGGTTTGCGGACGTCGCCTTGAACGCACCGCGGAGCCCTTGCCGGATTTGCCCCTCATCGATGAGGGGGGGCGCGATCTCCGCCGGGTTGACCTTCCAACTGTAGATGTAGTTCCTGCCGAGCTTCTCCGCCATCCCGCGCGCATCCGACCATGGCGATACCGTCACCTTGCGCAGCCTGGGGATGCGCTTGATGATTTCGAACCGGCTGTCGAGCGGTTCGCAACACCCGTAGATGTTCAAACCGAAGCGCTCCAGAATGGGGAATTGATAAGCAAACACAAACTCCTCAAACTGCTGGGGTGAGACGCCCACGGTTTCCTGGCTCTCACTGAAGCCCCACATGTCCCGGGTTCTTACCTGGCGGCCGTCGAAATCTGCCGCGGGGAGCTCGCTCGACCAACCATATCCGCCGGTCCCCACAAAGTCGCCGCCATTGTTGAGGGAGAGCAGGCCGCTCCCCACGAGAAAATCCAGCTTTGCGAGGGTTTCATCCCGCAGGAAGGCCATGAGCCGGTGCAGGCCCTCGGGGTTGTCACTCATGTCGTATAAGGTTCGCTCAAAGCCCCGCAGCAGGATCAGGTCGGAGGTCATTCCATGCGACCACCACCAGATGCCCTCGAGTGTCACCGCGAGGATGTCTCCCAGGACGTCATGGGCAAGGTCATGGAACTTTGAAGTCTTTTCCGCATTGACTTGGATGGTCCTGAACCTGAGTTTGTCCAGGTCAGCGTAGTCGGTGAGCGGTGATTCCCACCGGTAAGCCCCGCCGCCCTCCCCGCCGATGATCTTGGCCTCGACGCCCCGCTCGCTCTCTTCAAAGACGCGGTATATCCGGAAGGCAGGCTCGATGACCCGGTCGTCCCGGATTCTCTCTGCCCAGTAGATCTCTTTGAGGAGTTTGAATTCCCAAATTCGTGCCAGGTTCCCTTCGCACTGGAGCTGGGCGGCCGGGATCACCTCATACCACGCGTTCTCCGGGTCAGCGAAAATGAGGGGACGCGTCTCCTCCAGGGCATTGTGCGTGAGCCAAAGCTGCTTCTTGATCTCCTGTGCGGGGTCGGCGGCGATTTCCGCCACGCGTTTCGCATGTTCTCGGATGATCGCTCGATCCCGCGGGCTGACCACCGGCTCCTGCTCGCCCACCACCCGCGCATAGCCACCCGGCCACGATAGGCCGTTGTTATCGCCTAGTCCGTTGCCGAGCCTCTCGGATTTGATTTCGATCATCGCTTCTCCCTGAACCTGGAACAGCCCTGGGGCCGAGCCGTGAATGTATCACGATTCCGTCACCTCATGGCGTGGACTCCCTGTCAAATTATGGGGCTTGACCTATCCGCTGGAAACATGTAATTATCTGCTTAAAGTATGCTTTCTCATGGAGACACGGTATGATTGACCTTCGCGAAGTTCGCTCGGTGACCGAGTTTCAGCGTAATCTCAAGGGGTACGTCGGGCGGCTGAAAGCCAGGAAGACCCCCTTGGTGTTAACCGTGAATGGCCGGGCCGAGCTCATTGTCCAGGATGCCGGCAGTTATCAGGCGTTGCTCGATCGGTTGGAGCGTGCCGAGACTGTGGCCGCAATACGTCAAGGGATGGAAGAGTTCAAACGAGGCGAAGGAATACCCCTCGAGCAGGCGGAGCGACAACTCCGAAAAAGACATGGCTTTTCGCGTTGAGATTTCACCGCGGGCTTTCCACGACCTGGACGAAATTGCACAGTACATCCGGCAGCAGGGAAGCTTCGAGCAGGCCGAAGAGTGGTTCCAGGGCATCTTTGCGGCCATTCGAACGCTGGAAGACCTGCCCAACCGCTGTCCGGTTGCGGATGAATCCGAAGATCTCGAGCAGGAGGTGCACCTCCTGCTTTATGGAAAACGGAACCGCAAGTATAAAGTGTATTATTCGATTCAGCAGAGAACCCCCTCGACAGGCAAGGTTCGGGTCTTTCATGTGAGGCATTGGGCACGTAAGAGCTTGAACTCCGCGCAACTTAGGGTACTGAGCGGCGACCCCGCCAAATAAATCCCACCTTCCGGCAGCCCGTTCACCGTTCCGGCGTCAACTCGATGCGCACGGGCGCCGACGATGTTTGCCGCATCCACACCACCAAGTCGGTGCCGTCAAGGTGCTTGATGTAGCCGCGGCGGAAATCCTTACCCCAATTCACCGGCTTCCCGTCAATTTTGATCTGCGCCGGCGCCTCTCCCCAATTCTTAATTACGATCGCCGGATTTACGAGCGGTGAGGTATCGCTGGCCTGCCATGTCAGCGCCAATGCCGCCGGCTTTCCCGGAGTCTTGCGGCTCACCACAAAGGCCCGCTGCGCTTCGTCGTAGCCCTCGCTCTGGTAGTCTTCACCTTCGAGGCTCAAGGGTGGCGCCGACAACCACGATTTCGCCAGCGGTGTGAGCTCCCCTGCGGGCTTCGTGGTAAGGCCATCCATCAGGATCTTCGTGATCGAACTCTCGTCCCTTTCGTAATCGTCCCAATAAATATGGGAAAGCGAGCCGTGCGAGGCGCGGTCGGCGGCCACGCAGTATCTCGCACTGGAGGCGATTTGGGTGATGGGCCAGTGGTTCCAGCAGCCAAACGAGAAGATCGACTGCGCCCGGGTGAAGACCTTTATCCGGGAGTGGACGGGTGAGACAATCTGAAAGGGTTTCCAAGCCGACTTCAAATTCACCACCTGGATATTCGGGTTGTCCGGCTTATCGATTTTCTCGGGTTGGCGAATCCACCCGTACTCTCCGGGGGGCTTGGGCTGCCAGGTGTAAGTGGCCGTTTCACCCTTCATGTTGGCGATGGTGAGTGCGTCCCAGTTGATATCTTCGTCCGGGGAGCGGCCGGGCGGGTTGACGATAATGGTTTCCTGCCATTCGAACCCCTTGGTCAGGTCGGTGGGATGCAGGACCTGCTTGCGGATCGCCACTCCGTCCGGGTAGACCGTCCAATACTCATCGGCCCAATCAGTCCACCCGGTCAAGGGATCGGGCTCGGCGCCCAAGTAATGTTCCACCTCCGCCAGCGCATAACGCCAGTGAACCACCACGCGCGCGTCGCTGCTTTCCACAATGTTGACGTGTGAATACCTGTCCTGCTTGTCGGACATGGGCTCGCAATCCCCGTGGTCCGGGCATTCGGAAGCGTACCCTTCCAGGAACTCGTCTGTGTACCCTGTGCCATTCTCAGTAATCCAGAGAGGCACGTAGCCGGTCCCCTGCCAGAAGACCAGGCGCGCTGGGGAATCATCGAAGCGCACCACTACATCGGAATCAGGCCCGATGCGCCGCAGCCTGTCCCACGTGTCTTCATAGTGGAGGGTGGTGTAGTAGGCGCCGAAAGGCCCCGCTCCGGGAGGACCGGAAGGAAGCGGGGGCCAGGGAATCACCTCCCCGCCCGGTGCGTGAGCGGAGGCTAGGGCGCTCTGCACTTCTTCTCCGCTCAAACTCCGGTCATAAATGGCGACCTCATCCAGAATGCCATCGAGCGAGTACCAGACCGGATTCCACGGGTTGAGGGAGAAGGAAGGGAAGGGAGGCAAGGGCTCGCGCACCCTGCCCATCAGCAAGTCCTGGTTGGGGGCGGGGAGCAGGGCGCCGCGCACCGCTAAACTTCCCGCTTCTTTTCCGTTAATTAAGATTATCAGCCCGCGATTCTCCTCGTAAACGCCGACAATCTGTGCCCATTTTTTTAAAGGAAGCTGCGCCGTCGAGGTTACGGATTGCCAGACGCCGTCGAGATCGACTTGGAGGCTCACATGGCCCATCGCGTCCACGCCAAAGAAGTAACCGGCTTGCTGGTCCTTCTCCTGGTCAACGACGGGAATCCAGTTCCAAGGGTAGGTATCCAGCGCGATCCACGCTTCCACTGAGAATGAACCGTGCAGCTTGGGGGCGTCTTGCGCCTTGCGAACCACGCTGGTGGTATATCCATCAAAGCGCAAGCCACTTCCGGAAACCCCTGCAACGTATTTGTAGAAACCCCCAACTTTGTCCTCCATGCCGCTTACCGGGTCGTGGAGTGTGGAGCCGGTGCTGTTGTCAAATGACCACCGCGCCACGGGGCCCCCCGCCTGCGCAAAGGCTTGATCCGCGAGCGGCAAGAAGGCGGCGGCAAGGCACACGATCGCGGCGAGGGGCGAACAGAATGGCCATCCGACGCTCTTGCCTCCCCCGTCGCGCCAGGCCCGAAGGAAGGCGCGGCAGATAGGGTAAAGCCGAGGCTTGCGGTTTTGGTTCATGGCAGCTCCTTTGTTTTAATCCCTGCGACCACGGGTCAAGGAACCCATAACTTACTCTTCAGCGTCCAAAAACTCAAATGGAGGGAAGGCATTATGAGCGCCGACCAGTTGGCCGCACGTCAGATGGTCAGACCGCCAAAACCAGAAAGTTTTCCGGATGAGCGCGCGCGAATTACCTTTAGACTTACCACTATGCGAGCGATCAGGGGGCGGCGTTGGCGTTTCGACGCGTTGTGCTCGCTTGACTTTGGGCCGCCAGACAGGATAGATTTTCGACCCGGGGGGCGAGCACCATTTTTTGCCATCATCTTGAACGAAACAGTGCTTTCCTGATTTACCGCTCCCCCCCAGGCGACCAGGCCGGCGGCAAGAACCTTCGGAGGAATTTCCATGAAAGTTGATTTGGCGGGACGCGTTGCGCTTATAACCGGCTCCGGGCAGGGAATTGGACAGGCCATGGCCTACGCCTTCTCCGAAAACGGCGCCACGATCGCCGTGAATGATATTAAACCCACCGGTGATGGAACCGTTGCGGAGATTCAAAAGCGGGGAGGGAAGGCGAAATTTTACCAGGGAGACGTTGGGGACGTGGATGTTGTAAACGCCATGGTCGCGGCCGTGGAAGACGACCTTGGACCCATCGATATTCTGGTGAACAATGCGGGAATCAACCTGGGGAAGGAGCGCCACCCCATCCATGAGTTCCTGGACGATGACTGGCACCGTATCCTGCGCGTGGACCTGGACGGGCTCTTCTACTGCTCGCGGGCGGTTTCGGCGCGCATGGTAAAACGCCGAAAGGGAACCATCATCAACATCAGTTCGGCCTTCGGGGTGGTACCGGTGCGCGTGCAATCGGCCTTCGCGGCGGCCAAAGCCGGGGTGATCAATTTTACCCGCTCGCACGCCCTGGAGGTCGGCCAGTATGGAATTCGCGTGAATGCCATCGCCCCCGGCTCGATTCTTGTGGAAGGAACGAAGTCAATGTTCTACAGCCCGGAAGGCAAGAAACTGGGCGACAGCCTGTTGTCGCACGTTTGCCTGGGCCGGCCGGGAACGCCGGAGGATATTGCCAAGGGCGCTCTCTTCCTGGCTTCCGATGATGCCAGTTACGTCACCGCCACCGTGCTGGTGATTGATGGCGGCTGGACGGCAGGCTTCGCGCGCGATTGGTAGAGAAAGGAATTCGCCATGAATGTTTCCAAGGAATTGGCTTTAGGGCTTTACCGCAGCATGCAGGAGCAGCGCGAGTTTGAGCTCAAGGCCTACGAGATTTTTCGCTCGGGAAAGATGCCGGGGTTCATCCACCTTTACGTGGGAGAAGAGGCGGTGGCCGCGGGAGTATGCGCCCATCTGCGGAAGGACGATTACGTGACCAGCACCCATCGCGGCCATGGGCACGCTCTGGCCAAGGGAATAGCGCCGCGTCATGCGATGGCGGAACTGCTGGGCACGGTGGGCGGATGCAACGGCGGGCGCGGTGGAAGCATGCACCTCTACGAACCTGCGGTGGGTTTCCTGGGAACCAACGGCGTGGTGGCGGCGGGAGTCCCCATCGCGGCGGGGGCGGCCTTGAGCGCCAAATTGCACGGCACCGATCATGTGGCGGTGGCCTTTATGGGGGACGGGGCGGTGAGTAACGGCGCCTTTCACGAGGGGATCAATCTGGCCGGCGTGTGGAACCTGCCCTTGATCGTGGTTTGTGAAAACAACATGTACGCCACGGAGACGCCTTTCACCGCCGCCACCAAGAACACCCATGTGGCCAATCGCGGCCCGGCGTATGGCGTTCCCGGCGTGGAAGTTGATGGTGAGGACGTGCTGGCCGTGTATGAAAAAGCCGGTGAGGCGATTGCGCGAGCGCGGCGGGGGGAAGGGGCAACGCTGCTCGAGTGCCTCACCTACCGTTGGTTCGGGCACCATGTGGGCGACGCCGGCACGGGCTACCGGCCCAAGGATGAGATTGCAGCCTGGAAGGCGCGCGACCCCGTGGCCAAGCTGCGCGCCCAGGTCCTGGAAGCGAAACTGGCGGAGGCCCATGAATTCGACGCCATCGACGCGGAAGTTCGCAAGCTCATTGATGAGGCAGCGGATTTCGCGCTAAGCAGCCCCCAACCCGATGCGAAAACGGTGCTGGACCATGTTTATGTCAAGTAAACAAACGGAGAGAAGATTATGCCCAACAGCAGTGTAGCGACCAAGGCCGGCGCCGACCAGGAAAGCTCCAAGATGCGCACCATCAGTTACGTTGAGGCGGGAATTGAAGCCTTGCGGGAAGAGATGCGGCGGGACCCTTCAATTTTTTATATTGGCCAGGGCATTGGCGTGCGCGGCGGAAATTGGCAGCAGACGCGGGGATTGTTTAAGGAATTTGGCGGCGAACGCATTCGCGACACCCCCATCTCCGAGACCGGGCAGACCGGTCTGGGCATTGGCGCGGCGATGGCGGGCAGCCGGCCGGTGGTGGACATCGTCTTCATGGATTTTATGCTGGAAACGTCCGGGCAGATCATTCAGCAGGCTTCCACGACCCACTACATTTCCAATGGAAAGTTTAAAGTGCCCGTGGTGATTCGCGCCGCCATGGGAGGAGTGCGCAGCGCCGGTCCGCACCATTCCCATACCTTGTATCAATTCTATACGCACGTTCCCGGCCTCAAGGTGGTGGTGCCCGCTTTCCCCTATGACGTCAAAGGTCTGCTGAAAACCAGCCTCCATGAGGATAACCCCGTGCTCTTCCTGGAGCACAAAGGCCTGTACGGAAGCAAGGGGCCGGTTCCCGAGGAAGAGTACACGATTCCCTTCGGGGAAGCAGTGGTGCGGCGGGAAGGCAGCGATGTGACCGTGGTGGCCGTGAGCCTGATGGTTCTGCGCGCCATGGAGGCTGCGGAGATTCTGGCGAAACAGGGGATTTCCATCGAGGTCATCGACCCGCGCACCGTGGCCCCCCTCGATGAAGCCGCCATTCTCAATTCGGTGGCCAAGACGGGCCGCCTGGCGATTGTCGACGAGGCTTACGCCAACTGTGGATTTGCGGCGGAGATTGCCGCCCTGGCGGCCGAGAGAGCCCTGGATGAACTGGATGCCCCCGTGCGTCGCATTTGCTCCCTTCCAGCGCCCCATGCTTTCAGCCCCACCCTGGACCAGCAAATTCAACCGTCGGTTGAACGAATCGTGCGCGAGATTACGGAATTGATGCAGCGGTAAAGTTCTTACCCCACTTCGGCGCCCCTGCACAAGAGCCTTTCGCAGCCCCGAACGGTCTGTGCCGTCAATGGATACGAGCTAAGATGGATTTGCCGCCGGAACACACAAGGAGGATATTTCAAGGTGAAGTCGGCATTGATTACGGGAATTTCCGGGCAGGACGGAAGTTACCTCGCTGAGTATTTGCTGGAGCGCGGGTATCAAGTGTGGGGTTTTGTACGGCGTGAACCAGCGTCGATGCGGTGGCTGGAACCCATTGGGCGCCAAATCGAACTGGTTTACGGGGACCTCCGGGATGCCGAATCACTCAGTGTGGGTTTTCAAAAGGCGTGGCCCGATGAAGTTTATAATCTCGCCGGTCAGGTTTTTGTCCCCACCAGTTGGGAATGCCCGGCAGAGACGTTCGATATCAATGTGGGTGGGTTCCTCCGGCTGCTGCAAATCATTGAGCGGACCAAGCGCGACACACGGATCTACCAGGCTTCCAGTTCTGAAATGATGGGTAATGGGGACGGAATGTGCGATGAGCAGACGCCCCTCCGGCCCACGTCCCCGTATGGAATCTCCAAGATGGCAGCGCATCGGTTGGCGGAGGTGTACCGGCAGCGTGGTTTGTACGTGGTGGGTGGAATCCTGTTTAATCACGAGTCGCCACGCCGCGGACCGGAAATGGTAACGCGCAAGATCACTCGTGCCGCAGCGCGCTGGCTCCTCGGGGACCGCACCAAGCTCCAATTGGGAAATCTGCAGGCGCGCCGCGATTGGGGATTCGCGGGAGATTACATTAAGGGTATGCACGCTATGTTGCAACGGACCGAACCCAAGGATTACGTGCTCGGCACCGGGGTTTCGAAGAGCGTCTCCGATTTCTTGGGGGAGGCCATATCGGCGATGGGTGAGCTCGGCAAGGCGCCGGAGTCATTGGGAGAATGGGTGGAGATCAATCCGAGGTTTTTCCGGACCGGAGAAATCCACGATCTGCGCGCGGATGCGCGCCTGGCCCGTCAGGAACTTGGCTGGCAGCCCACGGTGGATTTCAAGCAACTTGTCAGGATGATGGTCGAGTCGGATTTGGCGATTGCCCGCGGTAAATGACCGGCAGTCGCCGCCTGTGCACGATGCTCTTCCCTCCCGCGGGGGAGTATGCAGCGAAGAACTTACGGCAGCCAGCCGGGCAGAAAGGGAACACCATGGAGATCGGGAAAGGGTCATTCAATCCGGGAGCGCCGGTGACGGAGCTCTGCGCGAAGATTCAAAATCGGACGGCCCGCATCGGCGTGATCGGATTGGGTTATGTGGGGCTGCCCCTTGCACTGTTGTGCACCCGGGAAGGGTTCCAGGCTACGGGATTTGACATCGACCGGGGCAAGACGGAAAAGCTCCAGCGGGGCGAAAGTTACATTCATCACATCCCTGCCTCCAGCATTGCCGAGGCCGTCCAAGGGAAGCGCTTTCAGGCCACGAACGACTTCACCCGGCTCCGGGAGATGCACGCGGTGATCATCTGCGTTCCCACCCCCCTTGACAAGCATCGCGAGCCCGACCTTTCCTTCGTCAGTAAGACGGCGGAGATGGTAAGCGCACATTTGCAGGAGGGCCAATTGATTGCGCTGGAGAGCACGTCGTACCCGGGAACCACCGACGAAGACATGCTTTCCATCCTGGAGAAATCCGGGCTGAAATGTCCTATTTCCCCTTACGTCACCGACGGCGCCACGGTAACGGCAGCGGAGGGGCCAGAACCGGATTTCTTCCTGGCTTTTTCCCCCGAGCGCGAAGATCCTGGAAACAAGCAATTCCAGAATTACCAGGTCCCCAAGATTGTCGGGGGCGTGAACGGTTCCAGCGCTTGGGCCGCGCACGCGCTATACCAGAGCATCTTCGAACGCACCCACCTGGTCAGTTCTTCCCGCACCGCCGAGATGACGAAACTCCTGGAGAATATCTACCGCTCGGTAAACATCGCCCTGGTGAATGAACTCAAACTCCTCTGCATGCGCATGGGCATCGATATCTGGGAGGTCATCGAGGCGGCAAAAACCAAGCCCTTCGGGTTCAATGCTTTTTATCCGGGGCCGGGATTGGGGGGACATTGCATCCCGGTCGATCCGTTTTATCTGACCTGGAAAGCGCGGGAATATGAATTCCCCATGCGCTTTATCGAGCTGGCGGGCGAAGTCAACACGGCCATGCCCCACCATGTCGTGGATCATGTGGCCCTGGCGCTGGGCGAGCGAGGCAAGACCTTGCCGGGCTCGCGAATCCTCGTCATGGGAGCGGCGTATAAGAGCGATATCGATGACACCCGGGAATCGCCCGCATTAAAAATCATGGAATTGCTCGGGACGCGGGGAGCCTCGGTTGCCTACCACGACCCCTTTGTCCCGCGCCTGGGAAAGATGCGGAAATATGACTTCGGTCTCGAATCCATTCCGCTGACCGCGCAAACGCTTCGCGCACACGATTGCACGTTGATCGTGACTGCCCACAGCAACGTTGATTATGAGCTCGTCGTGGCGGAGAGCTCTCTCGTAGTGGACACCCGGAACGCCACTGCCCGGGTCGTGCACCATCGCGACAAGATTGTTCGGTGTTAATTGGACATAGCCATGGGGGCTCCGTTGCAAGGCAAAGGAGATGGAGCCCCCTTGAGTGCCGGTAGTACCGGCTGCCTCCAGGGGCGAAGCGCCGGGGCGGAAGGGGGGAGCAGCATTCAAAGTTGAGTTGGTTTGGCCTGAAGTTTTTTTCCAGACTCATCGATCCGCACGGCAAAGAACAGCCCGTGGAAGCGCAAGGCGCACCGCTCACAGCGAAATGGGCGCAACAGGAAAAAAGGGAAGACGAAAAAATCGAAAAATCCCCGGCGCCATGATCTGTGAATGTTTCTGCTATGGCACGATGGGCAAAACCTCTTCACGGAGAAGAGGACAACCGCACTCCACCAATAATACGCAAGTGGACTCCAATTGAAATTTGCGTAGAACCGGGTCAGCCGCGAATAAAGGGTAAAGATGGATTTTTTCGATTTCAAATTTTCCCACCTATGCCGGGCATAACCTGACTCTCTTCCCATTTCACTGGAAAGCAGTCGGTGAACCAAGGCCCGGCAATTTTCGCGTCGCCCGCGACCTCATTCAGCCCAACTCTTCAGTGGAGATCGCAGCGGGACAGTCGATTCCTTGGATCCCGCCACCCCGCATATGCGCCTCCGGCGGCGCTCTGGGGTACATTTCCCTGGCGCAAGATTGCCGTCAGGATTCATACCCGGCTGGACGCGCGTGGCGGAAACCAGTCTATTTTATAAGTGACCGCAGCCCATGTCCACGATATCAATCTTCCGATGGTGGAACAGCTTGAGATTGTGACCCGAGGTTTACCTCGCCATCGGGTGCCATCCCGACAGCATTGCGGCCGCCTCGACGTCAAACCGCCCCACTCCCCACAGGATTACCTTGACTCCGGCAAGCCTACCCGTCAAGCTTGGGTGTGGGAACAGTTTGTACTCTTTAATTGCCTGGCCAAACCCCATGCAGAATAAATGCGGATGATCGTGGAGTCTGTTCGCAAGTTTGTCGGGGCGGTCCAACGAGGTTCGTGATCGGAAGGCGAGGGAAAGCCCGCCGTCGCGCACCTGACGGCAGGAGGGGATATGGGCGGGGACTACTCCAAACAATGGATAAAATTGGTCCAATGGGTGCTAACTGCTTGTCTGGTTTTTGTGGGTCCGGCACCGGGGCAACAAACCAATCAAATTCCCCTTTGGCCGGCGGGTGCTCCCTTTGCCCAGGGAGCCGGTCCGGACGATACCCCGGCGGTTCTCCTTTATCTGCCTTCCTCGCAACAGCCCACCCCGGCGATCCTCATCTGTCCCTCTGACAATTACGCATCCCCCTTCTTGGACTCCGATGGGCTGCCAGTCGCAGAGTGGTTGAACGATCTGGGGATTGCTGCTTTTGTTTTGAAATACCGCCTTGCGCCTGCGTACCACTATCCCGTGCCACTTCTCGACGCGCAACGCGCCTTGCGCTACATCCGTTCCAACGCCTCCCTTTACAATATCGCTAAAGACAAGATTGGCATCATGGGCTTTTCGGCCGGAGGGCACTTGGCGGCGATGGTCGCAACGCACCTCGAGGCGGGCAAAACCACTCCCGGCGATGAGATTGACCGCATGAGCGCGCGCCCGGATTTTCTGGTGCTCATCTATCCCGTGATTACCTGTTCCCAGCCTTTCCTCAACGTGTTGTCGTGCGAAAATTTGTTGGGACCGCATCCCGATCCCGGGTTGGCCGATCTGGTTTCAAACGAGAAGCATGTGACGTCGAAAACACCGCCGACTTTTCTTTTCCACACGTACGACGACGCGTCGGTTTCCGTAGAGAACAGCGTGGCCTTCTTCTCCGCCCTGCGCAAGGCGGGGGTTCCCGCCGAACTTCATATCTACGAGCACGGTCCGCATGGGGTCGGTCTGGCGCTGGATGATCCCGTGTTGTCCACCTGGCCGAAGCTGTTGGAGAATTGGTTTCGAGTGCGCGGCTTGCTTCCCAAGAATGTTTCGCCGTAGCCGGAGCACATCTCTTGCCACAGCTCTCCGCCGTGCCTTCATCCGATCTCAAGGTAGAAAAGGCCGGAATCGGGGAAAAACAACGAGCTGGCGGGACGCGAGGTTCCATTTGCTAAATTTGGCCGGTGGTGCCTTCCCCTCGGCGGGCTATAACGATTCCGGCTGGACTGAATTCACCTTTTTCAGATGGATTGACCCGCCTTGATGAGTGGGCAGATAATACTTCGTGAGGGACTTGAAGATTCGGCAATGGAGTTGGTATTCTAGCTTCTGGATGGAGCCCTGTAATTCCGGCAGGGCAGCTGGCTGAGCATTGATCAGCGTGAGGGACCGGTGACGGACCTAGACACTCGAAACTTCTGGTACGCCCTTTATACTCGCCATCAACACGAGAAGTGTGTCCATCAAGCCCTGACCGGGAAAGGGTTTGAAGCTTTCCTGCCCCTCTACACGACCGCCCACCAGTGGAAAGACCGGGTCAAGCGGGTTTCGCTCCCCCTCTTCCCGTGTTACGTGTTCCTGCGTGGACCCCTCGATCGCTGGCTTCCCGTCCTTACAACTCCCGGTGTTCACAATGTGGTCGGATGCGGGGGACAACCGGCTGGTATATCCAGCGCCGAGATCGAAGCGATTCGTACGGTGGTGGAGAGCCCTGCCCGAGTAGAGCCGCACCCCTACCTCCAATGTGGCGACTGGGTGAGAGTTACAGCAGGTCCGCTGCGTGGGCTGGAAGGGTTGCTGGTCCGCAAGAAGAACTGGTGCAAACTCCTCCTGTCGATCGAGATGTTGCAGCGATCGGTGGCGGTGGAAGTGGATGCTGCCTTGGTCGAGCCTGCCGGAAGGGGAAGGCAGGAACCTGGCCGCGACGCTTTCAGACCACGGTGGTCGATGGTCCCTGCCTAGGGTTTTTTCACGACCACCATCGCTTCACGGCAATGCCACATGTACACTCGGCCGGGTCGGGGACATTTGCACGGGAGTTGTCCACGATGCGAAATTGTTGGTGCTGAAGCAGTAGTAAGTTTGGGTCGTGGTCACATCGTAGAAAATAAGTTCCCAGTTGCCATTGGCAAGCTTCCAGACGGTGTAGGCTTCAATATTGTCGGTCGTCCCCCCCGGCTTGACATTGGCGCTTGACTGCGAATAGGAACCCGGCAGGCATCCCGGCGCTCCTGTGGACGTAGCTGATACCCACCACTCCATCTCTTTGGTCACATCGTTCTTCACGAACAGATTGCACGGACTTGCGGCGCTGGGATTGTAAACAAGCCATGCGTCAATGTAGTCGTTGGAGGCATTGAGAGGGAGCAGCGTTGGAGTAATGGTGCCGGACACCCCGCCGAGATTCGTGGTCTGATAATAGTAAATCTGGTGAATACCCTCGTTTGTGTTGGGGGAGTAGTACATGAGAATCGTCTGGTTTGTCCCGTCCCAATACCCCGAGCAGCACCAAAGGTCGTAGGGATTGGAGAGCGAAGAGGTGATGGTCGCGCTGCTCCAGCTATTGCTGGAAACATAGGGATTGGAATTGCTGGAAATCGTAAAGGTGGAGCAAGGTTCGGTCACGCAGTTTTGCGCGGCCACGTAGACTATACCCCCACCGCTCGGCTTGTAAGGCTGGGGATTGCGGACCAGGCTCGCCCCGGCGTACGGGGTATTGGCAACCTGCGACATCGCCACTCCGTCCGGTGAACAGTATATGTAAAGGTTCTGGTCCGATAGGTAGGTTGCATTACCGAACGCGGCAAAGGTATAGCCGGAGGTCGGCGCTCCAGGGCAGAGCCAGTTCTGGACGTTCTTCGACCACGCCTCAACATAGGTGCTTTCGAGGCTGATATCTGCCGCGGATAAGGTGTAGGGCCATATTGCACTGGCAAAAATCCTACCCGTGAAATCGACGTATCCCGTTCCCGATCCGTACGCATTCGCCCCCACCGAAAAAGGGGCGGTGGTATAGCTTGAAAGGGTGCTCGACGCGCTCACCACGTTCATAGTAGCAGCCACGCCGTTTTTCCAAAGCTGCCCTGTATAGGTTGAACCCGTCCACGTCAAGGCCCCGGAGAAGGTGTCGTTGGAGTTCGTGTCGTAGGAGGTGGTTGTCCCGTAATAGCCCGAGTTTACGCTTATATAAAGATCATTCGAGGTGTTAAGGCCGAAGAAATAACCCGTCGGGTTTACGCCTTTGCCCATAAAGTTGCTATACACCCCGCCGGAGGGTATGTTTACCGCCCCCAGCATGGTCAAGCCCGTTCCCGTGGCCGGTGAAAAGGCCGTGGTACTCCCAGTGCCGAAGGTCCAGAGCTCGGCCTCACCGTTGTTTCCCTTAATCCCGGTAAGTGATGGATTAGCAGAGCTTCCCACCGTCGCAGAATTGCCGGAATGCGAAAGGTCATATCCAGGCGTGGGCACGCCCGCGACAATTGGCGACGAGGTTAGATCGTAAATCGCCGCTGCGCCGCGTCCCACAATGGCGGTGTGATTGTGCAGCCACGACACCCGTAGGCCGCTCGGGTCGTAGTTCTGACCGAAGCCTGTTGCGGCAAATAGGAGAATAGCCAACCAGGTCTTTAAGGTAGTGTGAGTGAGCATACGTCTATGTCCACACTCCCTGCTGTCAGGGCGCTTAAGTTGCCCCCGACTGAGGTAAAGTTCGCGTAAATTGAATGGCTTGCCGTGGTGGCGATGAACATGCCGCCATCAATCCAAAAGTTGGTGCTGCCGGTTGTTGCAAAGAGGTCATAGGCGGGAGCATAACAGGTGGCTTGCACGGAGCACGTTCCCGCCGTGGAAGGCCCAATGGATACCGTACCGTCGGTCAGACTTGTCCCCGCAAATGCTGTCGTCGTAGTGATGAAAATGCCGGTAATCGCTGACCGCGAACCCAAAGTGACAAGCGATACCGAGGCTGTGGTGGATGACACGTTGAGGGAGGAATTGTTATAGGCCACTGTGTACTTCGTGCAAGTGGGAGCGCTCGTCACCGCCACCAACTGGCTGGAGGCGTTGCTGCCCAGCACCGATGCCGAGGCCGGAACCGCTGCGCCGTTGACTTTTCCGACTAAGGTCGTATTGGAGCCCGAAGTTGTGACATCTCCACTCAATTCCGCAGAGGAAAGGGCCGTTCCATTTGACCTCAAGAGTCCTGCCGAAAAGCTCGTCTGACCCGTGCCCCCGTTCGGTAACGTAACGGGGTTCCAGCCGCTCGGAAGCTGGCTGCCAGCGAGTGACCCTGATACGTTTGAAAAGGACGGTTGCACCCAGGCTGGAAGGCCCCCGCTTATCCCCAGAAATTGGTTTGTGCTCCCAATCCCCAGGCGTGCGAGGACCGGCGTCGTGTTGGCAAAGAGTATGTCTCCGGCGCTGGTGAGAGGCGTTTGCCCAATCGCCAGCGACCCGGAAAGGTTCGAGAACGCCAGCGTCGGGAGGTCTGCCACGGCGAGAGATCGGAACCCAGGCGCCCCGGCGCTGCCGGTGGGGCTCGCGAAAAACTGGTTGGCGGTTTGACTTGCCAATGTCGCGGCGAGAGTCCCCGATCCGGTCACGGGCGAGCCGGTGACAGTAAATATCGAGGGCAACGACAGCCCCACGCTGGCCACGCTCCCACCACCGAGCAGCGCGCAGCCCGTAGCGTTGCCGTTAGCTAAAATCCCCACAGGAGCGTAGCCGGGCGAGCAGAGGGTGGGTGTGGCCGCCAGCGCCGTCGCCAGCGCAGCTGTGCCGGAGGTGTTTTGATTCCAAGTCGGCACCGAGCCGGTCAGTCCACTATAAGGAACGCTCCCCGCAGAGGTGGCGTAGGTCGCCGTCGCAGCGTTGCCGGTGGTGTTCTGATTGAGCACGGGAATAATGGACGCGGGAATCAGATTCGTCGCGCTGTAGGATGCCCCCCAAGACGACGACCCGGAATAGTTGGGAATGCCGGCTGAGGTTGGCCAGGTCATGCTTCCCCCATCGCCGCCGCTACAGCCGCCCGGCAGGTCGGCGCAAACCAGGGGCCGAAAACTGGCCGCTCCGGCACTGCCCGACACCGGCCCCGCCAGCACCGTGTTGGCCGTCTGCGGCGAAAGAAAATTGGCGGGGAAGGCCGGCAGGGTCCGCACGGCGGCTAGCCCCACCGGGCCCGCGGAGGGCACAAACCACGTTTCCGTCCAATAGGAGGAGCCCAGAGAGGACGTCAGGTTGTAGGTGACCGTGTAAGTATCATTTTGACCGGTAGGAGTTGCCCCCTGATTGGGTATCAAGCTCACGCTGAAACTGCCGGCCACAACAGGGATTTGAATGCGCCAACCCTGCGCGACGTTATAACCATCGGCGCTGCGGAACGCCCCCGCGGCACTGATGGTCATCGTTCCCGAGGCGGACGAGCCATCCGGCCCAAGCAGGTTGTCAGCCACTGTGGTTTTTATCTGGGCCAATCCCGGAACAGGCAAAAGACAGGCTGCCAATAGGATAAGACAACCTGCCATCCTGCTTCGCCATATCCTGTCAATTCTCCTCTGCTTGCAATCAGTGAATGTGTGCATTGCCTTAGTCCTTTCACTCAATCGCGCCGATAAAGTAATCGATAGCCCACAGAATCGAGACGGGGTTTTTCGAAGGGTTGCCCTCGACCTGGACGTCCAGAGAGCTGGCGCGGACGCGGCCGGCGCGCCATGAAGTTGCGAGTGGGCTTTTTCGATGGGGGTCTTCTGATTTTCGCCAGTTGGCATTCAGGGCAGCAGCAGCGTGTGCACCCGCCGCCGCCCTCCCTCGCACTGATCAGGTGCGAGCTAAGCTGGAAGTACGGACTCGCGCTGAGTTGTAATTGCCTCGCTCATCACGTATACATCGTACAATAATCAATAGCCTATTGTCAAGCAAAAAGTGGGCTAGACTCATATCTTTGCGACAAAAGGGCCCAAATCTCTTGCTCATTTTCTGCCCGCAGGAAATGGCTTCCCGCCCCGGCGCTAAGGGGCCATCGCCTTTCGGCCCATTCCCCCGCGGGGCGGATGTCTCGATCGCATCGCTAGATAAATAGTCCAGGCAGGGATTCGTCAAGGCGATTCCATGGGTCAAAGGGTCGACCCGGGCAGGCCCTCCGCTGTGTGCGCGGGTCAATCCAAGACGTGCGCAGTAATCAGTCTCCGTGCCAGGGGTTCATGCCATTCCAGCGGCGCCTGGACCAGGAATTACCTGCCCCGGGTACAGCAAGAGATAGCATGCATGCAGCTTGGAGCATCGCGAAAAGGTCTTCTGACCAGCGCTCGACGCATAAAATACGATGCCGACTTCCTCTTTGTATGTAATAATTCCTTTCGAGGGCAATGCGTTTTTCTTGCCCGACCCGTTTTGCTAGGAGTCCGCTCGAATTGACTCAGGATCAATCTCAACGACATCTTGGGAGGGGGGCGGAGACGACCCAGAGTTCTGTTCCCCTGTGGCGGCGGTTTCGCACCTTCGAACTCGAATTGCTACCCCGGTGGCGTAGCTGGATTTTCTTCGTGGGTATGGGCTTAGTCGCCGTGTTGCTGGGCGGAGAGGTTTTGCGCACCGCCTTTGTGGAGATGCTCGGGGAATCTTTGCAGGTGGGGCCGCTCCAAAGGGCCGTGGCGCTTGACCCTTCCAATCCTGAACTCCATCACCGCTTGGGGATGATCCTTTGCGGCTCTTTTGGAGAGATTGACCGGACAGAGGGTTTAAAGCACCTCCGCCGCGCCACAGAATTGAATCCGCTGGTGGGGGGCTATTGGTCTGATCTGGCCTGGATATGCGAATTATCCAATGACACGGCCTGCGCCACGCATGCGGTTGAGCAAGCGGTTAAGCTCAGTCCGGCGACGCCACAAGTGCATTGGGCGGCGGCAAACACCTTTTTGCGCACGGGCCAAAGGGCTGCCGCCATGGCAGAGTTTCGCCGCTTGTTGGAGTTGGATCCGACATACGCGCAAGCCACCTTTCACATTTGCGTGGGTTCCTTGGGAGATCCTCAAATCATCTTGCATGAGGTCTTACCTCCCGGGAAGGACCCCCGGCTGAAAATAGCTTACCTTGATTTCCTGATTACGAACGAGTTGGATGATCAGGCTCGCCAAGTCTGGGCCCAGGCGGTGGGAACGGGGACTCCCATTCCGCTTCCTTTGGCCGAGCCTTACCTCGAGCATTTGCTAAGTCTCGGCCAGGGTGAAGAGGCTCAGGGGGTGTGGCGGGACCTGGAAAAGTTAGGTGTGGTCTCGAACCCTGGCAAAGACCAAGAGGGCAATCTGATCTTTAACGGGGATTTTGAACAGACACCATCGAATAGCGGTTTGGATTGGCGCGACCCGCCAGGGCGTTCTATCGCCGTTGATTTAGAGGACCAGGCTGCTTACTCTGGCCAGCGGTGTGTGCGGGTAGACTTTACGGTCAGCCGAAACGAAGAGCATCTACTTTTATATCAGTTAGTTCCGGTGGTGCCAAGCCAGGCGTATCTCCTGACCGCCTATGGGCGCTCGCAGGATATCACGTCTGACAGTGGACCGCGGTTGCAGGTATTGGACCCGCTCCATTGGACGGTCCCGCAAGTGGAAAGCCAGACCACGGTAGGAACGACTTCCTGGCACCAGATTAGCCTCAAGTTTTGTACCGGACCCGCAACAAAACTCGTGCGGGTTGCCCTGATGCGGGAGCGTGGCCGAACTTTTCCGACGGAGATTACAGGAAGCTTCTGGCTCGACACCGTTGTTCTTAAGTTATTGGGGCCGGCAAGTGAGAGTGTTTGTACAGCGTCCGACCAATAATCGCGGGCACGGCCTTCTTGATCAAGATGACACACCCTTTACCGGAGCCTGATGACACGATGAGCGCACCCGCAAGTCGCACGTTCTCCCTTGCCTGGATCCTGCTGGGGGTGACGCTCTTCGTTGCGCCTTTCCCCTTTGGCGCCGTTTTTGCCTGGGGTTGGGGGTCCATCACCATTTTGACCCTGGCGGTCCTGGCTTTGTGGGCGGTGGGGAGCATCCAGAAAGGGCTGCTTAAAGTAGGCTATTCACCTCTTTACCTGCCTATCGCCCTGATGCTTGTTCTCGGATGCGCCCAGTTATCTTTTCATCTGACCTTTACCCCCACCGACACGAAGGAATCGATTCTCAAGCTCGCCACAGACCTGGCGCTGTTTTTCGTCGTCATCCAGCTTTTCACCGTGACCTCAGAGGAAGTTTGGCGCAAGGTGGGACTTTCCGTCCTGATTTTCGGTTTTCTATTCAGTTTTCTTTCGATTCTCCAATTTTTCTGGAACCCCGCCAGGATTTTCGGGGTCGGCCACGATGTGGGAGGACCTTTTGGCACCTACGTGAATCGTAACCATTACGCGGGTTTGATGGAGATGCTCATCCCCATTTCTGCCGCCTACGTTCTCTCCCGCCCGAAACGCGATCCGCTGAATGGTATTCTCTGGTTTGCCGTTTTGATTCCGGTCGTCTCCTTACTCCTCACCGGCTCGCGCGGAGGCATTGCCTCGTTCTTATTAGAAACAGCGATACTGGCCTGGATCCTGATATGGCGGAACCCCCTTCCGGGTCGTCGAATTCGAGCTGCCGCGATGGGGTTGGCGTTGGTGGGTGTGGCGGCGCTTTTCTTCTGGCTTGTACCTGGCAATGTCCTTAGTAAACTCGAAACGGCGAACAAGTATTCCGAGTCGAAGGTGGGGAGGGTGGCAATCTGGAAGGACTCCATTGGAATCTTCCGGGACCACTGGTTGGCCGGTGCGGGAATGGGCAGCTTCCCGACGGTTTACCCTGTGTATCAAACGGAAGCGTCGGATTTGGTGACTGAGCATGCCCACAATGATTATGTCGAAGCGTTAACCGAGACGGGAACTCTCGGCGGGGTCCTGATCCTCGCGGCGCTGGTTTTGTTTATCCGTATCACCTTCAGTAACCTGGCGGTCCGGCTGAAACGTGAGCCAGGCTGGATTCAACTAGGCGGGGGGATAGCCTGTTGCGGCTTACTCATCCACAGCCTTTTCGATTTCAACTTGCAAATTCCCGCCAACGCTGCCTGGTTTGCATTCTGTGGGGGCCTTGCAAGCCTTTCTGGCCGAAGGATCGCCCCAGTAGGGAAAATGCCCGAGGCCAGGAAATTTAAGAACAAGTTTGCCCCGGTATAGCCTGAGGCCCCATTTGAAACCGCGCAAACGCGGCATAACGAAAACTCTGCCCGACCAGACCCGCGTGGTTAGATTTTTCGAATATGCGGGCACGATGAACTGCACCGGGGGCATGCTGCAACACGGCATCTGGACTGCAGCCTGTGGTCAAACGCTAGGTTCTAGCGAGCTCTTCTGTATGTCCATGGGGGCCTTCTGTTTGTCCGGGAATCCGATATGATTTCCCCTGCCTGGATCACCTCCTTGAAGATGAGGGAATCATTACAAGTATCGGCCGCAGCCCTTCTCCTCATGCTGGGCCTGGTCATGGTGATTTCGGATCCGCACTTCACGTTTATCGACGATGAGGTTCAGATTATCAGCGCCGCTGCCCACCCGATGGCGCAAACCGTAGATTTGTTTGTTCATGGAACTGGGCAATTCCAGCACCCGCCGCTGTACGACCTGCTTCTTCACATCTGGCTACGGCTCACGGGCAACCAGGTACGTTGGCTACGGTTGCCGTCTATAGTTTTCTACCTCTTGGGCATCTGGGTCCTCATGCAAGCGGCGCGGGGGTTTTGCGGTAATCACGCGGCAAACACGGTTTTGTGGGTAAGCGTCCTATGGCCATTCGGATTCCATTTTGGGAGGCTTGCTGCCTGGTATAGCCTTTCTTTTCTTTTGGTGGCAATTCTGACCTTCCGGTATTTCGCCTTTCTGGCTGCGCGCACGCTTAGGAATTGGCTGGGCATGGTTATCCCCGCCATACTTTTGCTCTACACCAATTATTTTGGGTGGGCAATCCTGGCATGCTTACTGTTCGACTTTCTGCTGCAAAGCCGACATGAATTGCGCCAGCGATGGTCGCAGGTGTTGTTTACCGTACTCCTCTTGGTGATGGCATTTTCGCCTTTGGTACGTGCCTTCTTTGCCATAATTGAGGCACGGGGAGGGACTCAAAGCTCCGTTCTGGGGACTGCCCTGTTCGGGGGATTCAATTTCTATGCGCTGTTTGCCAGCGAATCGGTCGCACCCTGGCACTGGGCCTTAGGCGTTCCCGTGTGCATGGCCATTACGGTGTGTGCGGTCTCTGTTCTGTTGTATGCGCCACCCGCCGCACGCCGGTTGTTTATTTATTCCTTGCTGCTTATTGTTGGGATGTTGTTGCTTGGCATTCTTGGAACCAAACGCCTGCTCTTGATTGCCGCTTGGGTTGTTCTTCCCGTCGGACTCTGCCTGGGAACTACTCAAACCCGCCGAGGGAAGGTTTGCCTGAGTGCTTCATTGATAGTAATCGCGGCGGTCGGTTGGTTTGGCACGGTGGCGAGGCGTTATTATGCCGCTCCGCGGTTCATTGAGCCTTGGGATGAAGTTGCGAAGCAGATGGCCGGAGTGGTGCGTGACGGTGGGGTCATCATCGCCAGCCACCCCTCCTTTTTTTTCTATCTCACGTATGAATTGGACCGTCAGGAGAAGGGTGGCAGGCTTGACTTTTCAGGGGTATGGCCGTACGAAGGAGGGATACCGCACGTTTATGATGACATGAGCTGGCTGCAAAGTGGAAGACCAGTTGCGGCCAACGTTCTTGTCGTCAAAGATGTGTCTTTTGGTGAAACAGCGGATGAGGTTGAACATGGGCTTGAAGGCCGCTGCGCTCTTGAGAATGTGGACCAAATGCTCCCGGACTCCGGCTTCAGGTTGAAGGAGCGTTTTTTTCCGGGAGTCCAACGAGTGCGTTATCGAATCGAGGTGTGGCACTACACCTGCCGGGAGGTAGCCGGGGAATAGCCCCAGCAGTCTTACCCAGTCCCTCCCACCCGGTTGAGCGAATCTCATCCGCGTGTTAAGTTATCTGAAGGCGCTGGAGCGGTGCAGCAGGCGCAGAAAACACAAATTGTGAGAACCGTTAGCGTTTCAATACAGAATCTTACAAAGTCCTACACGCTCCGGAGACACTTCCAGAAGCTTGACAACAGCCCATTTGCCGCAATTAAGGATGAATACGTTTTAAGAGGGGTTAATCTGGAGGTATATGAGGGGGAGGTGTTGGGATTATTGGGACAAAATGGCGCAGGCAAGACTACCTTGATCGAGATCCTCTCGACCCTTTTGCTCCCGACCGCCGGTCAGGCGTTTGTGTCGGGTCATAATGTCGTTCGTCAGGCATCCCAGGTCAGGAGGGTTATTAGTTACTGTGCTGCCGCCTCTGAGAATTTTTATCCCCGCATAAGTGCTCGCCGCAATCTTGAATTTTTCGCACTCCTCAACGACTTGTCGCCGAGAGTTGCCAGGGAAAGAATTGAGGTCGTATTAGAGCAAGTCGGGCTTTCCCTCAAAGGCGACGTTCCTTATCAACGTTACTCGGATGGCATGAAGCAGGAATTGGCCCTGGCGCGAGCCCTCCTGACCAATCCCGCCGTCATGCTCCTTGACGAGCCAACCCGCAGCTTGGACCCGTTGCTGCAAGCCGGGATTCGGAAGCTCCTTCGCAGGTTACTTGTGGAGCAATTAGGGAAGACGGTCCTGCTGGTCACGCATAGTCTCGCGGAGGCCGAACAAGTTTGCGATCGGGTGGCGATCCTTCATCGCGGTCAGATTGTGAAGGTTGGGACCCTTGACGAGGTCAAACGCAGCTTGGGGGGAACCGACCTGGCCAACGCTTTTGAGCGAGCCGTAACGGGGGGCGAATGCCAATAGTTTGGAAAGCCTGGGGGTTCTTCAAACGCGACTTTTTCGCTGATCTCAGCTACAAACTTTCCTTTGCCTTCCAGATCGTGGACGTTCTGATCGGTCTTGGAGCATACTATTTCCTGGCGCGATTGATCGGCCCGGGCGCCTTTCACGGCTACCGGCCTTTCCCTTTCCTCTTGGTTGGGGTGGCTGTCAACGGCTACATGAGCACGTCCCTGATCTGCTACTCGCATTCCATTCGCGGCAGCCATCCTCTGGGCACGCTCAAAATGGTCTTGGCCACACCCACATCTCCGGTGGGTTTTGTCCTCTATTCCTCTATTTACCCCCTGGTGCGGGCCGGATTCGACGCTTTCCTTTACCTCTTGGGCGGCTTGCTGATGGGATTGTCGCTGAGCAGGGTGAATATCCCGGTGGCGTTGCTGGTCTTCATCCTGTCGGAGTTTGCCTTTAGCAGCATCGGAATCCTTTCCGCCACCTTCACCCTGGTTTTCAAGCGTGGCGACCCGTTGCTGTGGCTGTTCGGGGGCCTTTCCTGGTTGCTGGGAGGGGTCTACTACCCTGCTGATGTCCTCCCGCGCTTCCTCCGCGGGGCGTCGCAATTGCTGCCAATTACCCATGCGCTCATCGCGATGCGTGCGGCCCTGCTGGAACATGCTTCCGCAGCCTCACTTTCCCCACAAATTGCTGTCCTGGCCGCATTCGGTCTAGGAGGATTACCTTTGAGCCTGCTGGCATTTTATTGGGGGGTTCGCTGGGCAAGGATCACCGGCACGCTCACCCATTTCTGAGGAATCATGCCCGAGGTCCTATCTGCGGAAGACGAGCTATGCTTATGCCTCGCGCGCGGGGAACTCTCGCCGGAACTGCGATACCGGGCGCTCGAATTGCTGGAAACGCCTCTGCATTGGGATCTCCTCTTGCAAAGGGCCCGCGAGCACCAGGTCCTGCCCCTCATCTACCGCAATCTGCGCATCCTGGAATTCCGTGGGGTCCCCTCGGAGCCGCATGCCCAGCTTGCCACCGCCTTCCGAGTCAACGCGCTTCGCAATGAATTTCTCTCTAATGAACTGGCGCGCGTGCTTCGCCTGCTTGGTGAGGCGGGTTTGCGAGTCATCCCCTTGAAGGGAATCACGTTGGCAGAGTCGTTGTACGGTGACCGGGCCTACCGCGTCTGCACCGACATGGACATTCTTGTCCCCGTGAACGAGGCTCCGCGGGCGCTCCGTCTGCTTTTGCAAAATGGTTACACCAGTCCCTTTATGGAGGAGTTTTTCCTCAAGCACCTGTTCCACAGCACCGATGAGTGTCCACTCTTCCCGAAGTCGGATTCCCAGCGTTACCAACTGGAGGTCCATTGGACTCTACTCCATCAGTCCTCAAACGATCAAGCGGCCATGCAGGACCTCTGGTCATTGGCTAAGCCTAAGGAAACCCTCGGGGTTCCAGCTTATGCACTCACCCCGGAGTGGGAGTTTCTCTACCTGGCTTACCATGCCTCGAATCACCGATGGGAACTGCTCAAATGGCTCGCGGATCTTCATGAGCTTTGCCTCGCGGCAAGTATGGATTGGCAACAGGTCAGGGAGAAATCCGAACGCTTCGACCTCGATCTGGCGTTAGGACCCGGGCTCACAGCTTGCTCCACGCTGTTCGGCACCCCCATTCCTCCCAATCTACCCTGCCGTCCGATTCCCCCCGGAATCCGGCTTTTTCCGTATTCCCATGAGCCTCCCAAACCCTTGGCGGCTTTTCTCTTCCACCCGCGTTTGCTTAAACGGCCATCGGAAAGGCTCCGCTGGGTCGCGGAGACGGTCTTCGTTCCCCGGCTTGCCGATCATGAATTTATCCGGTTTCCTGCTGCGGTGAGTTTTCTGTACTTTGTCCTCCGCCCCCTCCGCCTGACCATCAAGTGGGCCTGGCTAATCCTTCGGGCCGGAGTTCACCGCCTATGGCAAAGAGTTTCTTCCTCGTTCACAAGATAAGGCAGATATAAGGGGCGGGTTCATTCGGCGGCTGCCGTGCGCTGACGGGGAAGGGAAAAAGGCACGCGCATTAGTTCGCTCTCGCCGCGAAGCACTTCGTCCAGACGGGGAAGCCTGTGGATGTTGATTCCGACCAGTTCACAGCGCCGGTAAAGTTCCAGCAACTTATGAGGATCAATTGACTTGGCACAGATCACCAGGTCGGTGACCTTGTGGCGAACACAAAGAGTTTCCAGGCTTTCGGAGTTTCCCAGAACTCGGCATCCCGCAATGGATCTCCCATCCTTGGCGAGGTCATCGTCCAGAAACCCCACCAGATTGATGTGTGGGTACGGACGAATATCCAGGGCGGTGGTCAAACCCAGCAGGCCGGCGCCAAGAATCAGGACGCGGCGCACTCCTTCCGGAAGAGGTTGGTAACGATGGTGGAGCATATAAAGCATGCGGCGCAAACCGCGCAATCCCAGGCTGCCACCCAGGGCGAGCATGTATTCAAGGGTAATGACACTCAAGGGGACGTGGGCCATCGCCGCTGCCGGCGAACTGGTAGACATCCCCAGGCGGAGGGCGTACAGGGCCAGCGTCGGGGGAGCAAGCGCCACCGCCAAGTATGCAGCGTCGTCAACGGTAACGTACCGCCACATCATGTCGTAAATCCTCATGAAGCTGTTCACCATGACCCGCAAGAGGGGAATGAAGGCCACGTATAACCACATCTGCCGGTGATAGAAAGGCGAAAGACCCGATTCAAATCGAAAGGTATAGCCCAACCATGCCGCCCCCATATACACCGCAAGTTCCAGGAGCACCTGCCCGCCACGGCCATACGGCCGCACTTCCCGTCCCATTATTCGTACCCCTTTGGCCAGGGACTTTCCTGGAACACAGACCAACATAAAAGTGAGCAAAAGCAGTTCCAAGTCCAGGCGGAAGGTCAGATTTTGCACATACTCACAGTCGAGGGAACGTTTCTGTTGTAACAGGTCTGTGCGATGGACAGCCTGCGGGTTGGGATGCCGGGCACAGTAGTCAGCTTCCATGCGATGGTGAATGGTAGCGTAGGAAGTAATCCCCGGCCGGACGCCCAGCAGGATGCGTTCGCTCGGGTCGTTCATATCGATCTCACTCGGCACCCGGGGCCGCGGTCCCACCAGACTCATATCGCCGCGCAACACATTGATGAATTGCGGTAGTTCGTCGAGCTTGGTGCGCCGCAGGAAGTTTCCCACGGGAGTCAGGCGCGGGTCGCGGCTAATTACCACCGACGATCCCAGCGCCTCGGATCCCTCCATCATGGTTCGAAACTTGATGACGGTAAACCGGCGACCGTAATACCCTATGCGAGTCTGGCGGAATAGCACCGGCCCACGCGAGGTCAGGCGCACCAAGAGCGCGGTTAGAAGCATAAAGGGGCTGGTGATTACCAAGCCGGCAAGGGCCGATACGATATCGAAAAAACGTTTTACACGTCGCCCATACAGGGAGGACACATCAACGGCTGAAAACGTGCCCGGAAGGTCGGATTTGCGTAAATTGGTTGTGAAGGTCGCCATAATTTCTGCGGGGCTCCCCTCTTCAGCAAAATGATATAAAGCTATGAGAGCGGCGCCGTAGCGTTGAGTTCAAGCCGACAGATTTTTCGACGTCCCATTAGAGATTTTTAGCTTTCTCACTTGACGAAGGTATTATACCAAATGAGGAGAAATTAATCCCGATCATTTTTCCTTACTTTGGCCTTTTGGTCTCAATATCCAGATAAGCACCTCCCCTCATTTTGGCGGTGGCCGTCCTGGTGGGGCAACCCCAAAAAACACAACCGCGCGGCTGGGAAGGGGATGCCTTCCAGGCCGCGCGGTTGTGTGGAAAACGGTAACGATGGGCGGGAAGGGCAGAGTCCCTCCTTGCCGCAGACGGCGAAGCCTCAATTACGCCAAGGTCGCCCGCACATTTAGACAGCGGTAGTGAGGGACCACCACAAAGGCAATCTGAGCCACTCCGCTAAGTTAGGGCCGGGAGGTGGCGCGCTCAACGGTTTCGGTACCTCCCGAGGGAGTAATTTGATCCATCAGCGTCTGGACAATGCGCGAGGATGCGTGGCCATCCCAGAGCTCGGGAACCCGCCCCTTTTTCCCCTTCCCCCGCAGGACCTTGCGGGCTTCTTCAACCAGTCGGCGGCCATTCAATCCTACGAGCAGGTTCGTACCCATGCTGATGGTAATAGGCCGCTCGGTGTTCTCCCGGACGGTGAGACACGGAATTCCCAGGGCGGTGGTTTCTTCCTGCACTCCCCCGGAGTCCGTTATCATCAGTGCGGCCTCGCTGGAGAGTTTCAGAAACTCCAGGTAGGTCATGGGCGGAACCACCCAGATGCGGTGGGAGGCTTCTAGCCCAGCGTCAGAGAGACCGGCTTCCTTCATACGCTCCTGGGTGCGGGGGTGGACGGGAAAGATCAGGGGGATTTCCTTCGCAATCTCTTCCAGCGCTCCCCAGGTCATCTTTAAGACTGTCAAGTTGTCCACTGTCGATGGCCGATGAAGGGTGACCATTCCATAGGGACGCGTCAAATTGAGCCCGGATTTCTCTCGCGCCTGGAGTTCCCGTGGGATCGGATGGCGCTTCGCCTGGGGGAGGAAGCGGAGCAGGGCGTCGATCATCACATTGCCTGCCAGGTAGATTCTCTCCTGGGGGCGGCCTTCGCTGAGCAGGTTTTCCACGCCGCTGGGTTCGGTCACAAAGAGATAATCCGATATGGCATCGGTGAGCACGCGGTTGACCTCTTCCGGCATGGTTCGGTCGAAACTTCTCAATCCGGCTTCCACATGGGCGAGAGGCAGGCCCATCTTGCCTGCGGTTATGGCCGCGGCTAAGGTGGAATTGACGTCACCGACCACAACCACCACATCGGGTCGCCCCTCCGCCATTACCCGCTCCAGGCGCATCATGATTTCGGCTGTTTGCCCGACCGCTGTGCCGGAACCCACGCCCAGGTTCAGGTGGGGAGCGGGGATGGCGAGGTCCTCGAAAAACGCTTTCGACATCTCATAATCGTAGTGTTGGCCGGTATGGACCAGGGTGGCTTCGATCTCGGGATGACGGCTCATTTCGTCGAGGAGAGGCGCAACCTTGACGAAATTGGGCCGTGTTCCCACTACGGTAAGAATGCGGATTGGCGTTCTACCCATGTTGTCTGCTGGTTTGAGATTGTCTTGGGGACTACTGCCGGGGGTCTTGCGATCCCCAGGTTCAAAGAACGTTGATCTCCGGACCTTGATCCTGCCCACTTTCATCGCCCCCGGTGGTCACTGTACGCGCCCCACCGCGGAGCAATGACTCGCGAATCCGAAACGTCGCCAAGGTGGTTGCCCAAAGGCTTTCGAAGGGAATGGGGGCCGGAGCGTTGCCAGCTACGGCGTCAATGAAGCGCCGCAACTCTTCGGCATGTCCTTTGTCCTGCTGAAACAGGGATTTGGCATCGCATCGGTTGGAATGATGGAAATAGGACTTTCGAAAGTCCTCACAAACCGCCGTACGTCCCCGGCCGAAGACTTCCAGCCGCTCCTTGGAAACGCTCGCGTCACCGGACGCCAGGTAGAGGATTTCACCTTTCGAGCCGTCGGCCAGCGACACTTGGATGTGGACATTGCCTTCGTCTGTGCTTTCACCCATCGCCCAGGCTTCCACCTGGATGGGCAGGGCTCCACTCAGAAACGCAAAGATATCCACAAAGTGGCAAACCTCGCTGATGATACGGCCATGGCCCTGCTCGGGATCCTGCACCCAGTGCCCCTCCGGCAAACGCCCTGCATTGACCCTGTAAATGAAGGAAAGCGGCCCCCGCCCGGTGCTGAAAAAATTCTCGCATTGCCGGGCAAAAGGTGAAAAGCGGCGATTGAAACCCACCGAGAGAATGCGGTCAGAGCGCGCGTAGAGCTTCGAAATATCACCCAGCTCTTGTTCATTTACACACAGAGGTTTCTCGACGAAGACGTGCTTCCCGTTTTCAAGCGCTGCCTGAACCATCGGCCCATGCAGGTGATGCCGCGTGCCAATGAATACGGCGTCGATGTTCGGGTCGTGCAGAACCGCCGAGGCGTCAGTGGTGCAGTACTCGAAGCCGAAGCTTTTTCCCACGCGGCTGGCGGAGAGGCCCGTGGCATTCGCCAAGCCCATCATTTCGACGTTCGTGAGCTTCTTCAGCGCCGGAAGCAATTTGGCGCGGCTAAAACTGCCCGCTCCAATCCAGCCGATTCGGATTTTCCCCGGCCGGGGAGAGGGGACGGTCCCTGTGGCACGCTGCGGTCGAAGCTCCAGCCGATGGGAGGAGGCCGCTGAACTCGAATGTTCAATTAGAATGGCCAGGTATTTTTCCTGCCGCTTGCCGGTAAGCAGGTCGTAGGCTTCGGGGGCTCGGGCAATCTCAAAACGATGGGTTACCAGCCGGAGAAGGTCAATCTTTCGGGCGGCCACCAGGTCCAGGAATGCCTGCATGTTTCGCTTTTCCGTCCAGCGCACATAACCCTGCGGGTAATCGATTCCTTTTTCCTCGTAGGTCGGGTCATAGCGGCCGGGTCCGTAGGAGCGCGAGTACCGCACCTGCAATTCCTTGTGGTAGTAATGCTCGCGGGGCACATCGACGCGAACGTCCCCCACGACCACCACAATTCCCCGGTCGCGAGCGATCTTCCCGGCCAGGTCGATGGGTTGATTCGACTTCGTTGCCGCAGTGACAATGACCGCGTCCGCCCCTTCCGCCCGGGGCAGGCCGCCCTCGGCGCTAAGCTCGGAATTGGGGACTGCGAAGGTTACGCCCAGCTCCCGCGCCAGGGCCACGCGGTCGGGATCGGGATCAACTCCCCACACCGTACACCCCGCGGCCTGAAGAATTTGCGCGGTAACCAGGCCCACCAATCCCAGGCCCAGAACGGCCACGTGTTCGCCCACCTTGGCCTCTGCCACGCGTACGCCCTGCAACGCGATCGCGCCGAGCGCCGCGAAGGCCGCGCTTTCATAATCCACATTTTCCGGAATCTGCACACACAGGTTCCTGGGAATCCAGATCTGTTCGGCGTGGCTCGCGTAACCCATGCCTGCGCAAGCCACGCGCTGGCCCACCTTGAACTCTGGCGCGCCCTCTCCCACCTCCAGGATTTCACCCGCCGCGCTATAACCCAGGGCCAGCGCCCGGTCCAGCTTGGCGCGCACGGTGGCCATGACGCTCTCCAGCCCGGTGGTGCGCAGCCGCTGGAACAGGGCCTTTACCAGGTCCGGGCGCTCCATCGCCTTGCCCAGCAGGCTCATGCCTCCCAGCTTCACCGTGGCGCGCTCCGTCCCCGAGCTGATCAGTGAGGCAACAGTTCTCACCAAAACCCCACCCGGCTGGCACACGGGGGAGGGAACTTCCTCCACGGCGATTTGATGCGTTTGCAGATCCTGAAAGAGTTGCTTCATGGTTGATCGGAGCGAAGGGTTTGAGCCCCTTCGGTTGATGGGTTAATTCTAAGTCCGGAATTCGGTTTTTTCCGGAAGCGCGATGGGCTCCGCCGCGACCACGCGCTTGCCGCGAGCTCGCAATTCGCCGAGCAGGTCCAGATACCGTGCAGCCTGCGTTGGCCGCAGATACTTTTCGAGCACCGATTGCCGCCCGTTTCGGCCCATGGCCTGGCAAAGCGGCGCGTCGTTGCGCAGTTTGAGAATTGCCGCCACCATAGCTTCGGGGTCTTCCGGCCGCACGGGCAATCCACCCTGGCTATCCAGAAGGATCTCTTTGGCTTCGCCCTCGACGCCCAGAATCGCCGGCTTTCCCGCTGCCATCGCCTCGAACATTTTGGAGGGAATGGCGCTCTTGAATACTTCCTGGTTCCGTAGCGGCACAAGACAGGCGTCCACGGCCGCCAGGAAGGCCGGAATTCTCTCCCGCGGCTGCTTTTCCAGGAGGCGCACGTTGGATAGCTGCAACTCATTGATGCGTTGCGAGAGTTGCCCGCGCTCGGCGCCCGCCCCCATGATGAGGAATATGACGTCGTCACGATCCCGCAAGCGTTCGGCGGCCTGGAGAACCGTTTCCAAACCGTGGGCCATGCCGAGGGTTCCGGCGTAGAGAAGAAGAAATTGATCACCGAGCCGCAACTCTTGGCGCAATTGGCTGCGGGCCTCCATGGCCTCGGGGGAGTTGGGCGCAAGGCAGAAATCCGCCTCGATGCCATTGCGGATGATTGAGATTTTTTTCTCTTCCCAACCTTGGCTGATCAGGTGCCGGCGCTTCCATTCACCATCCACGACAATATGCGTCGCGTGGCGATAAAGAAAATTGGCTACCCTCCCCACGCTTCGGTAGAGCAGGGAGCCGTCCGTGGTCTGTCCCACCCCCACCAGCGACTCCGGCCAGAGGTCCCTTACTTCGAACACCCAGGGCAGGGAGCGCAAGGTTGCTGTGACCCACCCGGCTATACCCACCAGAATCTGAGGCGACGTGGCGATGGCCACGCCATTCCGCGGGGCCACCCAGGGTCCCGTCAGGGCGGCGGAAAACGCGAAGGAAGTGAAATTCATCCCCCGGCCCCACAGTTTTCGATTGGCGGAAGGGTAGAGCCACGTCCTGTAAACCTTAACTCCCTCGCGTTCTTCGCGCATGAAGCCTCGCCGCCAGGGTTTCGTGTATTCCGCATGCAAGATCCCTTCGGGATGATTGGGGAAGCCCGTCAGGACCCTGACTTTCGCGCCCGACTGAACCCACTCGCGGGTAAAGCCATCCACACGGGCGGCGGGGGCGCAGGCTTCGGGCGGATAGTATTGCGAAACGTAAAGGATTTCGATCAAGTCAGCCTTCCCGCTTGCCGGATCGGAATCTTGTGGCCGGCGATTTCAATCCAATTCGCAGACCAATCCCCAACAAGGTGGGGAAGGGAAGTGCCCGCCGGGGCAAAGACATGAATCATCCCCGCAGGCATGGTCCCCCGCCAAGCCCAACGAAGCGCAGTCGAGGGCTGGCGATTACCGAATTGTTCCGCATACCAGGTCTTCTTAAGCTCGAACTGGCCGTTCCCGTAGGTCCTGAGTAAATAGGACTGGCCCTCAAATTCCGCGGTCCAGCGGTGAATGGGCAGGCCGGCGATGGTTTCCACGGCGCCGCCCACAGGTTCAACATGGACCCGGGGATGGAAATGCAGGAACGACTCGATGGCATGTGTTCCCCTGCCCGCAAGGAGGTCGGCCACAATCCAGGTATCCGGCGGGCACAACAGAGTTTTGCGCGCGTGAACCACGCCCAGGCGCCGATAGGCATCGTGTTCGCCGCTCACAAAAGGGAAACCCCCGTCCTCACCTCCCCTTATTTGCCCCACCCGCGGGCGCCGGCCCACGCGGAAACTCGCCCAGATTTCCGCTTGCTCTTCGTCGTCAATGAGCAGGGTATTGTGTGCGGACGTCGATCGCTCGTAGTGGCGTTCGGGACCCGGCTCGTAGGTGCTGACCCCTGAATCAACCACCACCCTCTGACCCTGAAGTGAGAGTTCGTAGCTCAGCACGTCGCAGTGGCCATGGCCGGGCTGATAGTTCGGCCCCAGGGGGCCGCAATCGAAGATCAAAGCGCTGCGGGACTCGGGGTTCCTGATCACACCGTATCCGGTTTCCGGGAACAATGTTACCTTCGACTCGCCCTTGATGTTCTCGGCGTCGGGCGTCTCCACCACGGACAGCAACTCAGCAGGCTGGCGGGCCCCGCCCAACACGGAATCGTTGAATAGTGGAATATCACCGTCAGGATGGAGAATCCCTTTCAAGAATAACGCCATGGATCCGATCTTCCGGGAAAGCAGGTCAGCGCAAGCAAGCCGCTTCTCCGTGGCGACTGACAACATCTGGATTTCAAAGAAGTCTTCGAGGACCTGCGAGTGGTACATGGGCGACCGCTCGAAGTGCCCCCCATCCGGGAGAATCTGCTCGTAGAGTTGTTGCTCCAACAGCGCTTCCCCTTTTGCCCACCATCTGTCGTTGCCGGAAGTTTCGAGCAATGCTCCCGCGAATAGCAGGGCCTTGATGTTCTTGAGGAAGTGATTTCCCAGGAGGTCTTTTTCGAGCCGACGTTCAAGCGTTGCCGCCTGCGCGCCCAGGCTCTCCAGCAGGGTGTCGATTTTTTCGCGCTCTTCGGTGAGCTCCAGCGAGGGTTCGTGCCGGGCCAGGAATTTCAACCAGTTGACGATGCGGACCGATAACGCGTAAGGCTCCCATCCGACCTCTGTTCCTTGCCCATTTCGCGCGCACCAGTCCAACGCGATTTCGAGAGCGGTGCGCAGCATCGGTTCGTCCTCGGGCAGGGCGAAACCGACATTCAGGAAGTCAAAGTAGTTGAGATGATAGAGCCACAGCTTTGCATGCCGGCGGTCGTTCCAGGGAATGGACCCGTTGCTGACCACAGTTTTGTTCAGAAAGGTGAATTCGCGCGCCGCGATCATTTTGCGGGAGGTCTCCGGCTGCCAGTCGGGAAATCTCCATGGGCCTGCCACGTGGTGCAGAACCACGGGCCCCTTTACGCTGGCTGGTGATTGCGACCGAGGCAGGACCCGCCGCAGGGCCAAATAACCAATCTGCGACCAGCGGAGGTGTGACAAGGTTCGCAAGTAGCTCGCCGCGGTGGGTGCTTTCACGCGAGGAGCGGTTAGAGAATTGGCGAACTTGGCGCCCTCCGAATTTTCTGTTTCCAAGGCCGGTTTGGGCGATTTCATTGTGGATAACCCGCGAATGGGCGGCGTACCGGGCGAATGGCGGCGACTGAGGCCGAGGAAGAGCGGGACAAATTGTCGCGGTTACGGTGGGTTTACCTCGCCAGAGGAGGGCGCGATGTCCCCCTCAGCAAATGGTTCACTCCCACTCGTCGCCACTCTTTTCACGCCCAAAAGTATTAAGGGAGCCTTGGCTTGGTCCAACCAGGCCTTCTTGGAGAAGTCTCTTTCGTCCAAGGCGGCAAAGTGCGCTTTTCCCAGAACCGCTTGCCATCCTTGCCCTTCGAATCGATTCTTTGAAAGCCGCAAATAGGCGGCGTACGAGTCAATTCGCGGCACGCGATGAAGCAGCCCAAGGTGGTGGTTCATGAACATCGACTGCAGCCAAGCCTCGATTTTGCGCACACGATTAAAAGGATTTGGGACGGTCAGGAGCATGAGGCCCTCGGGTCGCAGGACCCTGGCCAGCTCTGCCGCCACGCTTTGTACGTCATCGAGGTATTCAAATACGCTGGAGGCCACAATACCGTCGAAACTTGAATCTGCAAAGGGAAGAACTTCCCAATCCGGCTCGAGGCAAACCCAATTTACCCTTGTTCCGGAGCTATTTTTCCGGGCGAGGTCAAGCATCTCTTCCGAAAAGTCGCAGGCGGTTACCTGGTAGCCTCTTTGCCCCAGGGCGGTCGCGATCTCACCCGTTCCGCAGCCCAGATCAAGGATTTCACTATGCGGGAGGCAATGCTCTGCAAGCCGCCCGAAGAACTGTTCCACACGGGACTTGAGCTTCCCTCGTGGACCATACTTGCTCTGCCAGGAGCGCGCCTTGTGGTTAAAGAGTCTCCGAACGTCATTAGCCGCCGGCGTTTCCATGGATTTCTTGCCCTTCAACCTCACCAGCTTGCGACGGCGGAGAGGCTGTGGTTTCGGTGTTTTGGGTCCCCGCGCTGAGCCCTGCCGTTCCCCGCCGACTCTGCCGTTCGATAATTTTCACATCGATTAGAAACCTGACCCAGAAACTCCACAGCACGTGGTAAATGAACCCTGGGCGGCCGTCGAGAAACCCTCCCTTGAGAAAGTAATTGCGGAAGAAAAACAGGAAAGGCCGGACGAGCAGCGGCAAGCGATTCCACACTTTCAGTTTGATCCAGCGCTTGCGCTCGGCCTGTTTTCCCCAGAACCGGACTCCGATGGCGCCCTGATATCCACCATGAAGCTCTTCCTGAAGGAACTCTTCCACCTCCAGGTCTGCATAACGGTTGTGTTTCGCAATCCAGTCGGAGAGCGGCCGCTGATCCTGATGGTCAAATGGTTGGCTCAGGTAGCCCGATTTGCCCTCCAAGATGGCGTGCTCGTTGAGGGGACGATTTTCAATGCAGGCCCGGTCACGCCGGATCAACCGCAGCAGCCAGGTGGGATAAAGACCGCCATGCTTGAGCCATCGGCCCAGAAAGATGTGCCGGAATTTGACGTGGTAGCCGGCATACTCCTGGCGAGGGTCGGTAATGACCCGCGAGATCTCCTCCGCCAGAGCCTGGGGGACTCGCTCATCGGCATCGAGCATCAGAACCCAATCGTGTGAGAAGGGAAGATTTTTGAGCGCCCAGTTGCGCTGTGCGGCATAACCTTCGAAAGAATGGAGATACACCTGAGCCCCCATCCTTTTCGCAATCTCCGCGGTCCGGTCGGTGCTCAGCGAGTCGACCACAAAAACTTCGCCCGCCCAGCCGAGGCTCGCGAGGCAGGCGGCGATATTTGGCTCTTCATTTCCCGTAATTATTAGAACGCTAATGCTGGTGCTCATGGTGGGCAGACGCTAATCCCAACCCCCAAAGAATTCGAGGTTCCACCCCATGGCCGAATGTGAAAAATTCATGGCCTGGCGTTTGGATACGCCACCGTGTCCCAGACAGCATTCTCTACGGGCTGTCTTTTCGATCGATCAATAGAGCCATCGAAGAGGGTGTAGCCGAAGGAATGTAATATCCTGGAAACTTCTTCGGTGTTCTCATAGGATACTTCACAGAGGATATTGGGGCGAAATCTGGAAAGAAGTTTCGACGCCCCCCTCAGCACCCGGCCTTCTGCTCCCTCAACATCGATCTTAAGGACCTTTGGCGGCGGAAATTGCTCCAGCATCCAATCAAGAGTGACGGTCATCACCCATTGGGTTTCACGTACTCCACCGGTCTGAGTCGACCCGCACGAATCTAGGAAATTCGCTGATCGTGCACGGTTCGCAATATGGAAGCGGGCAATACCGACAGCGTCGGAGATGGCCACAGGAAGGATATTCACCGGCGCTTTTTTCGCCTGTTCAAGAGAGGCGGAACGACGAAGCAAATTGACCAGCCATGTGTCAGGTTCAATGGCATACACACTTCCTATTGGACCTGCGTGTGCTGCAGCGGCGAAGGTAAAGATTCCCACATTAGCCCCGACGTCCCATACCACATCACCCGGGGTAACTAGCTCGTCAACCATTTTCAAAAGCCCCGGGGCCACGTTCTCGAGGCTTGGTCGGAGCAAATAAGCTAAGCCGCCTTCGCTTGAGACAAATAAGGGAACGCTGCCAAACCGCGAAGGCAGCCGGCGCTTTATTAAGATGTTGTGAGTAAGTCGTTCTGCAAGGGACCGCAATACTGACATGATCTAACCTTGGCTCATTTGCGATGGTCCTGCCCATGCCCGCCCGCAGCCCATATTGGGATAATTGGCCTAGCGATTTGTCCTTTCCCGTTACGCGCACCATGTGCGCGGGTGAGGTAAACAGGGCAGGGCACTGGCAACCGACCTCGCCGGGTTGGGCTATTCAACTGCGTGTGCGGGCTGGCGCGCTTCGAGGGCTTGTCTGCCTATTCCTGACGCGGCGCTCAGGATGTTCCGTACGTGATTGTCCCAGGAGAATCTGCTGTGCGCATCTTCCCGCCCCCGCATGCTCAGGCGCTGCCGGAGGGAAACGTCCGACGCCACCCGTTGAACTTGGTGCGCCAGATCCTCGGGGTCGAGCGGACGGAAATAGACCGCCGCTTCACCGCACACCTCGCGGTTTACCGGCGTGTCGGCAGCGACAATCGGCAGGCCGTAGGACATGGCTTCGGCCATGGGGTGGCCGAAGGACTCGGCGAGGGAGGGAAAAACGAAGACGTCAGAATCAAGATACAAGCGGCTCGTCTGCTCCTTGGAGAGGGGCCCCACGAATCTCACCCACGCCGCCACGCCGGGCTCCCGGGCCAGGGCGATGTCCTCGCGATGCGTGACCGTCCAGGCGGCCCCTTCCCAGGCGGGATCGGCGGTGGTTTGCAGCAGGAATTTACCCCCGCCATCTTCATTCAGCAGGGGCAGTGCCCGCAACAGCGTGTGGAGGTTCTTGTGCTCCGCGTAGAGTGATACGTAAAGCAGCCTGACTGCGGCGCCGGGCGGGCTCTCGATCGCGAATCGGGCCGGGGCGGCGGGAGCTTCAATCCCGTAGGGATTTACCAACCTCCGGGAATCGGGGATGTCAACGTAGGCGCGCACCTCGTCCAACATGGCTCGGGTGGGGGTGACGACGATATCGGCACTCCTGACGCTCCGGCAAATCAGCCAGCGGCGCAGGCGGAAAGCAACTTGCATCCTTGGGTTGTGCCTGCAGAGGAACATCTGCTGGTAGAGTCTCGAAAAGTAGAGCGCATTTCTGACTAGGAGAAGCTGGCGTACCGGGCAACGAAACGTGGCGAAATTGGCGGTGGAGAATAAAACGTCGATCTTCTCGCTCACCAGGAAGCGGCGGAGCGTAACCTGCTCCCACCAGGAACGTCTCCACCCGCCGGCATATTGGTCGGGGAGGGGACAAAGCCGGATGCTGGCAGGCAGATCCGGCAGCCCTTTTGCTGTCTCGTTGGGAAGGAAAACGAAGAACTGATTCCTACCTTCCAGGGCCGGCAGATGTCGCAAGAGGTTCGACAGGTAAGTTACCGCCCCACCCATCTTGGCCGAAGCGGCATTAATGACGATCTTCAAGTTGCTCCCCAATATTTCGACGAATCCAGCGTTTCAGGGCGTAAAGAGCCCACGGGCGTGACCAACTGGTCTTTCCGTCCAGGAAGCCGTTCCAGACGTTGGTGACCTGCCGGGCGTCGAGTGGAAACAGCTCTTGCGGACTCGGGTCAAGAAGTTCACGCTCCAACTCAGCCCTCAATCCGTTTTTCATCCAGAGCTCAAAGGGCAGGGTGAAACCCATCTTCCGTCGCTGGTAGACCTCCTTGGGCAAGCGTTGGCCGGCGGCGCGCAAAAGGAGAGGTTTGGGGAGGCGGGAATCAATCTTTAGCCGGCCCGCCAGGGGAAGGACATATTCCCACAGGGAGTGGTGCAGCAAGGGGGTTCGGACTTCCAACGAATTGGCCATGCTCATGCAATCCGTATCGCGCAGGAGCGTATCGCCCATGTACGTGGACCCCTCCAGGACGGCAACCTGGTTGATGGCGTCGAGATTACGAACACTTCCCGCCAACTCGCCCAGGTTCCATGCCTCCGTCGGGTTGCTGTTTTGAGAAGGAAAAGAGAGGAGGGCGCCGACGGTTCCCGGCAGGAATAGGGCGCGGGAGAGGAAGTAAGGGTGGTTGCCATAGTAGGCGCGACCCGTCAGTGCGACAGTCTTGGACAGCCGGTTGGTCTGGCTCCCATTCAGCAGGGCGCCCATCCCTCTGGCGAGGGGCCCAAACCAGTTCGCGTAGCGTTGGAACTTCATCATCCGCGGTACCGAATCAAAGCTGCCATATCCCGCAAACAACTCATCCCCTCCTACGCCGCTCAAGGCCACGGTGATTCCACCCAATTTGGCCGCTTGAGAAACCACGTAGGTGTTAATGCCGTCCACGGAGGGCTGATCCATGCAAGCCAGGGCGTGAGGGATGGCCTTGAGGAGCTTGCTTTCCGTGAGGTTGATCTGATGGTGATGGCAACCGAACACGAGTGCGACGTGATTGGAAAAATCCGCCTCGCAGAACTCCGAATCGCCGAACGTCACGGAAAACGTATCGGGCGGGTCGTCGCGGACCTCGCGGGTTAGCGCTACGATGGAGCTGGAATCAACCCCCCCGCTCAGGAACACGCCCAGGGGGACATCGCTGACCAGGCGCTGGGCAACAGAGTCCAGCAGGTGTTGGCGGATAGCCTTTACCGCTTCCTGGGGGGAGTGAGTGGCAGGAGGCCGCGCCGCAACCTCGGCAAGGCTCCAGTAACTGCGCACCTGGCAAAGGCCATTTTCCCACGCCAGGGTGTGGCCGGGGGGTAAGGAACGGACGCCTTCTATGATCGTCAGCGGGTCATGCACCGCGCCGAAGGCCAGGTAGGTGGCTAAACCCGCGGTGTCCAGGCGGCGAGGCACACAGCCCGAGGCCAGCAGGGAGCGCAGTTCCGATCCGAACAGGAATAACCCCGGCCCCTGATAATAGTAGAGGGGCTTTTCTCCCAGGCGGTCGCGCGCCACGAAAAGGCGTTCCTGGCGGGCGTTCCAGACCGCGAAGGCAAACATACCTGTGAGCCGATCGAGACAACCCTCTCCCCACTGCTCATAAGCTTTCAGAAGGACTTCCGTGTCGCCGGAGGAGACGAACTGATGGCCATGTTTTTGGAGTTCGGCGCGGAGGTCCCGGAAATTGTAAATTTCGCCGTTAAAGACCAGCCAATTACCCGATTGCCGGTCGTGCATGGGTTGGTGCCCGGCGGGGGACAAGTCGAGTATGGCAAGACGGCGCGAGCCGAGTCCCACGCAGGTGCCCGGGTCAGAGCCCACTGGAAGCAGTTCCGTGCCTTCGTCGTTCGGCCCGCGATGGGCAAGAGCCCGCGTGCCCGCTTTGAGCGCACAACAGAGCTTGTCGTTGTGCTTGCCGATAAGTCCGAAGATTCCGCACATAGCAAAGAGTCCTAACTGGTGCCTATGCCTGAACTGGCTTGGCGTAAATCGGTATCCGCGGGAGAATTTTCTGCCGCCATGCACTTGCGCAGGGCGTCTTGAAATCCGGCTAGGGTGGAATCGAAATTCCACTTTTGCACCGTGCGCCGTGCCTGCTCACCCAGTAGGAGAAGACGCTGTTCCGACTCGCAGGCTCGATCGATCGCCGCGGCCAGAGCCGCGGGGTCGTCCTCGCGTACCAGGTATCCGTTTTCTCCCTCGATGATCAGGTCGTGTGCCGCTCCCACCTTGCGCGTGGCGACCACCGGCAGCCCGCTCGCCATGGCTTCATTGACCACCAGCCCCCAGGGTTCACTCACCGAAGGAAGAACAAAGAGGTCGGCCGTGCCATAGTACCTGGGTAGACGCGATTGGTCCTGAAAGCCGGCGAAGTGGATGTTGGGCATCCCCTGCGCCAGGCGTCCCAATCGTTCACGCTCGGGGCCGCCCCCCACGATCACCAATCCGATATCGGATCGTTTGGTGGAAAGCTGCCGGTAAGCCTCAATCAAAAGATTCACACATTTCTCCGCGGCTAATCGGCCCACGTAAAGCAGCAAATAAGGCTGCATCCAGCCGTTTTCGTCCCGAGTGGATTGGCGGGAAGCGCGATAACGGTCCGCCTGAATCTGAAAAAACTGGTTATCCACAGCATAGCGCGCCAGGAAGATCTTCTCCGGCGCCGCCCCGTAAAGTTGCCAGTACTCGGAATTCAGGGTGCCGACGGACAGGAAAGCGGAAATCCGGCGGGTGAGCCGCTTCAGAAAAAACTTTTTCAGGGCAAGCTTAAGGCGTGGTTTCCCCCGCTCTTCGAGTACGTTCGAATCCGTCCGCATCAAAATCGGAATCCGGTGAGTGGCCGCCCAGAGAAACGCCAGCAGTGTCGTGACGTTGGTGTAACCGTAGACGATTAGGGCATGGGGATGGAAAGCGCCCAGTTCCCGCCATACACCGAGATTGATGGCCCCTGTTAAGAGACGCCCGTGCCAGCTTTCCGGCGCCAGGTTCTTGAGGTAGCGCGCCGGGTAGGGATGCGGCCCCAGGCGCCAGGGCTGTCGCGGTTGGTGGTCGCGACAGTAGAACACTTGAATATCGTAGTCCGCCGACCTTGCCAGGCGTTCGAACAAGGGCTCGCGGTAGGGGGTGGGCACGCCCACCAAGATGGCCACACGTTTTTTCATTCAGTAACACGGATGGGATTAGCCAGGCGCGCGACCAAGACGCCAAAAAGCATCCAAAACATTACGGTCGCAATGAACCCTGCCGCCGTAAGCCAGGCCTCGAAAAATACATCACCGAGGCCTCCCGCCAGGCAAGCTGACAGCGTCAGGATTTCCCAATATTGTTTTGATGATGGGAATAACCTGCCGAGGACCATTATCCGCAGGGCCGAGGCGATCATCACCCAGGCAAAGGGCAGCACCAGAAATGCGCCGCCGACGACGCCCACCTCCTCCACCAAGGCGAGGTAACTGTTCCCCTTTTCGCGAGTGTCCCCCGTTTCGAATCCAAAGGTCCAGTCCTCACTATGCCCTCTGCTGACCCCGAACCCGACTCCGATCACCGGACTCTCCCTAGCGGCGTCCCAGGATTCCGCGAACAACTCTTCCCTAGACTCAAGTATGTAACTGTGCCCCTTCAACACGTACGTTTCATTCAAGCTCTGTACATAATCAGGGGAGTACGTTGCAACAGCAATTCCACCAACAAAAGTTATGGCCGCGAGCCATACCAGGGTTTTACGGGAGGTAAAAAAGAGCCACCATCCCACGGCCAGGAAGGTAGAGGCTATGCCTCCCCTCGACCTTGACATTAACAGGAAGACCGTAAAGGCTATGGGGAGGGCAATGTAGAGCGCGCGCTTGAACGGCGGTTGACCAGCAGAGTGGAATGCCTTGAGCAACAAGATGGGTGCGACCAGAGGGATGAAAGCCCCCAGGCTGTTGGGGTTTCCAAAAGGTCCCTGGAAAAAATGCAGCCCATAAGGTAGGATGTGGACGAGCGCCAGGACGCAACCTACCGCCACCAGACAAGTGGACCAAAAAAAAACTTCAATAATATTGAAAAGGCTTGCTGTTTGGCGCTGGGTTGCCAGTCTCCCCGCCAGGAATGCAGCTATAATCAAGGCGCCAAAAGACAATGCCTTCAGGAATGTAAGCAGGCCATTGATCGAATAGGAACTCGAGACAGCGGCATAAACCACGAAAAATAAAACACTGAAATGAACAACATGCCAGCGGGCGCTACCTTGCTGCACAGCGCTGCGCAAAATCAGACCCATGACCAGCGCAATGAGCAATACCCAGCGGAACTGATTCCAAATCCCGCCTGGGTTCATGACCGGTATCGAAGCGCCAAAGAAAGCTACCAGGGTGGATAAGATCAGGTGCTGGGGGGGGACGAATACGGCAATCACCACCAGCGCGGCGGCGGCAAGCGGAGCGAGTTCGTTCAAATGACCTCCATCCCTATAGTAATTGAGGGGCAAGACTGCCAGCGGCCAAGCGGCCAGGGCGAGTATGCCGCGAACGAGGTGGGGATGCGGCCGGAGAAAGATCGAGTGGGGTTTGGCATAATTATTATCGGGGCCTTAGTGGGGTCAGGGTGACTCCTTAGGGGATTGATCTGAGAACCATGCCTGGCTTGCCGCCAAGCTGATTCATAAGCGAGGGATTTCCGGCGATCCGGTCGATAACCTTCCCGCCCGGCCGCCGGGGACTCCATCATGCCATTGGATCTTGCTCTAATTCGCGCCAGCGTGGTAAATCGCCAAGGTCTCCTCGCCTGGCGGCGTGCCGACATAAGGAGGCTCGCGACGCTTTTGAACACCTTCACAACTTGTTCGCCCGGTTGGAGGGACAGCCTCTGGGTCCCGTGACCGAAGACGGATGCTGGAAGGGTGGGAGCCAGAAATGTTGGTCTCAGCCCTCAAGATTGTTCCAGTGCCTGCTGCAATCGGCTGACACACGCGGACCATGTGTAACCCTCGGCCCGACGGTGGCCCCGGCCAATAAGGTCGTCCCGGAAAGCAGATGGACCTTGCAGGGCCGTCATCGCTTCGACGATTGAATCTGGTTGATCCGGATCAACGTAAATCGCTGCATCACCGACCACCTCGGGAACCGCTGTGGAGCGACAGGTTACGATTGGGGTACCGACCGCCATGGCTTCTGCCGCGGCGATGCCAAACGTCTCATACCGGGTCGGATAAAGCAGAGCCAGCGCGTCACGCATGAAACACGCCAATCGGCGTGAGTCCACATAACCCAGGAGCGTTACATTCGGCAACTGCGTCGCAGATTTCCTCATCTCTTCTTCATGCTGGCAGCCAGCCACGATAAGCCTCAAATCCGGCATTCTCCGATTCAGGAGATGGGCAGCATTAATAATCCTATCTCCGCCGTCGAGGTTATTGAGCCCGCCGACACAAAGAATGAACGGTCGGTTTGACGCCTCACCGGAGCAACCGTGCGGTTTTTTTGCCGCATCAAAAAAATCTGCTTCTACGCCGTTGCCGACCACACGGATTCTCCCCTCGTCAACGCCAAACCATTTGACCACCTGCCGTCTGAGAAATTCCGAAACTGTGAGAATCAGGTCGGCCTGTCGGATCAGGTGCCCATAATTGGCGCGGCTGCGAAGACGCCCGATGCGCGCCGGAAGGTCGCGGCGTTTAGGGAAATCCGGATCTAATTCGTAGGCCCCGTGGATGGTCACTGCGACCCTGGACTTGCGGACTGGAATGAAATCATTCTTTGGACAGTAAACCCAGTCCGCGCCTCCGGACCAGCGGTCGGCCGCGGGAAAGCCTGTCAGCATCCAGGCCGCCTGGGCCACTTTCCAGGGCATGGGCATCTTGCAAATCGGAAGGAAGGAAAGTGAGCCCGAAAGGCTGATTTGATCCCGAGCTACGATTAAGGAAACCTCGTTGGACCGGACCTGGCTCAAACCGTGGACCATCTGAAAAATATGCCTGCCGACGCCTGTCGGCCTCGGATATGAGATGAAACGAAGGTCTGTGAACACGCGGATGTCCATCAGGTTATCGCCGTCGATTCCCTTTTTTGCTGAGAAAAGTTGAATCGATGGCTATTTTGAAGCTCAACAATTCATCCTGGATTCACCTGGTCAGAAAATGCACAAAGTACTTGGTATTCCCAATCTGTTGCCAGTCCGCAGACCAGTTTGGAGTTGGTATTCTGTCTGCAACGACAGCTTTTGCCCCCGTCTTGGCGAACGCCTGAAAAACCTGCGACTTAGCCTGCGGGTCTTCTGCCCACCAAAAACTCGCCTCACTGGTATCGGGGATCTCCGCTACTATGTGTCACTGCCGGCCTCCCCGCAATGCCCGTCGGAGTCTCTACGATCCAAGGCGCAATAGAATTCCGAAAGCCCCGGGCGGATTTAGATAGAGAGCCCGGATTGCTGTGTCATCACAAATCTTCTTCCCCCGGCTGAGTGTGAAGTAGATGCGCATCGCGCGGGAGGAGACGGGCTGGCGGCTGGACTTCAAAACCGGAAATTCCCTTACCGCCTGCCCAAATCCTCTTAACACGTTGCGGAGCCTCCCTCTCCATGCCGCTTGGATCGAATACTTAATAAGAGCATTCAAGGTGCTCATGACCCACCAGGGGAAAGGCTCATTAAGCCAGGCATGGAGCAAACGGAGTCTTGCGGCAAGAGCCGCTACCTCGCCCAGGTTGCTACGAGCCGCCACACTAACGCCATGCACAATCGTGGCCCTCGGGAAATAAACCAGACGATACCCCTTGTCAATGATGCGGAGCGCGAGGTCTGACTCCTCGGACACTCCCCAGGCCAACTCCCTGTAATATCCGGTTTCGGGAAGGACCGCTTTTCGGATGCAGACGCCACATCCCCAGTAACAATTAGTGTAATACTCCCGTTCTGCCTTATCAGGGGCTTCCGCATCGCGTGTCACCACCCGAAAAGCGATGACGGCGAGTTCCGCTTCTCCTTCCATTCGGGCTGCGACTCTAGAGATAGTGTCGTCGTGAGGAAAATATGCATCGTCGTCCAGACAGACTACGTACTCCCCCCTCGCCTCCTTCATCAGCAAGTTGCGGCCTACGGTTTGGCCACTGTTTTGATCAAACCGGAATAAGCGGATGTCGGGATGGTGCGAACGAACATAATCCGACGTGCCGTCCTGGGAAGCGTCGTCGAGAACGAGGATTTCCAGACGTGGGTAGTCCTGTGCGTAGACACTCGCCAATGCCAGTGGAAGGACCCGGACGCGATTCCGGGTCGTAATGATGACGCTAACCAGTGGAGCCGTTCCTTCAATCATTTCCAGTTTCCCTCAGAGATATCCTTGTGGGCGCTGAGGGTTAAATCGAGACACATTCAATTTTGCGGAAGAGCCGGCAGGCAGCCGTACTCGATCAGATTGGTCCGCGGATCGTGGGTGTGGAGCCTTTGCTCGAGCAGTTCCACAAGGCCATCCGGCAGGGGATCTCCGATATTCATGGCTGTGCCCAGGTAACTGACAGGCGAGACTTGCCCCGCAGCAGCAGACACCAAGCTGGAAACATACTCCATGCTGCGGCGGGTTAGCGAACCTCCCTTTTCCTGATACGTCTCATACCCCCACAAACTGTAGAGTCCGTCGGTCAAAGTGAGCTGGGGTTCGTACCAGAGGTAGGGATTGCCAGAAAGAAAGGCGGTTGCCAAACTAAATGACGAGATCGCGCAGATAAGAAGATCGGCCTGCGCCATGAGTAAGAGGTTGCTGCAGTCCGTCAAGCCCTGTTGGCGAGTTTGCCCCGGGTTGAAGCGTCGCACAAGTTCATCGGAGTCAGCATCTTGGCAGTCGGTGAAAATGCGGAACTGGAGGACTTCCCCGAAGCGCTGCCGCAACGCCTCGCAAACCCCCAGATACCACTCGACGGGGACCTGTATATTCCACTTGCCACGAACGCTCTCGCCCGGGTCCAATTTGCGAAATCCCCCCTTTTGCACCGAGCGCATGCTCACGGCCACGAAGAGTTTATTCCGGTCCAGCTTAGAGAGGACTTCGTAAACGTTTCGAAGCGCATCCCGGCTGTTAAGCAGCTTCGCGAGCAGAAACTGTCGAGCACCGCGAATTGACGGATAGCCGCCGTACATGCCGTCCACGCTTACAATGAAGGAACCCTGGCGAGTTACACCCCGAGTTGCTCCCCAGCGCTCGATAGCTCGGCCGAAATCAACTTCACCGGTGGCGCGGTAGTCCTGCTCGGTAAAGGCGTGGTGCGGCAGGCGCATTAGGGCCCTTTCCAGCAAGAAGTCCAGTCGCGATGTGCCAAAATGGCGGTAGTACCTGCGAACGTTCCGCCCCCACGAGGGGCCCACTAAATGCGCGTCCAGTACCTGGCTGGCGATCCATCCCTTGGCCCAGGGGAGCATCTCGTTCCCCAGACCCTCCTTAAGGGTTCTCGCGACTACCACTCTCATCTCGGTTTTCCATCACGCTGCCATGCGGGGTACGTTGCACCCAATTCGCCAAGTCAAGCAGCGATTTTATTTACTTCACGCTTCGCGCCATCCGGCGAATTCCTCGCCAAGGTATCCGTATCGCCCATGCGGGGTCGGTCACGGCCGCCTTGGTCAGCGCCGCACCCCAGCGTGTGAGATTGCCCTGTTGCCAATGCGCGCGAGCCGCGGTGAACCATGCCTCAGCCGCCACCGAGCTACGGACAGACTTCGAGTGGGCCAGCACATCAAGCATCTCATTGACAATGGGTAAAATCGACGCGCCCCCGTCCACGCGCAGCGTATTCAGCACCCGGCCGCGATAAAACGTCAGGAGAGTACTCGTCAATTTTTCCTCAGTTACCCCCAATTCCGCCAACCGATCAGCGGTAATGGAATCGGCTGCATCGAGCGGGTCGGGTTTGCCTCGACTTCTCATTGCGGCGGAGGCTTGCGCGGCGCAGAACCCGATGCTGATTTGCCGAAGCTTCCGGGACGTCACCTGGCCGGTGTGCAGCCGGTAGCGCGCGACCGCCTCGCGGAGTTTCGCCCCCCGGCAGCGTTCCATCACTCTTAGCCACAAGTCGTAATCTTCAGCGTATGAGGCGTGATCTCCGGGCCCCGAGGTTCCGGCAAATGCTTTTCGATAACCGTTCACCGCGCGGAACTCATCAAAGCGCATCATAACAGTGCTTGCGCAGAAGGGACTACCCTTCGGAAGGGCGTTTCTAATTTCCTGGTCATTGGCTTGTTCTCCAGCGGTCCCCAGCCAGCGCCCCCCTTCATCTATAATTTCATTTGCCCCACCCAGGATTCCGATGTCGGGATGATTTTCGAGATACTCCTCTTGCAACTTCAAACGGTCAGGCAAGGCAACGTCGTCAGCGTCCAACAACGCCAGGTATTTGCCCTGCGCCCGGAAGCAGCAGGCGCTTCGGGCTTCCGCCAGGTTACAGTGGGGTATGACATCGAATCGAATGCGCTTGTCTTTTTCCTGATAGCGTTTGACGATGGAGGGCGTTCCGTCAGTGGACCCAAAATCGACAATGATGAATTCGAAGTCGCGAAACGTCTGATTGAGGATGCTCTCGATCGCCTCCGCCAGGAATCGTTCGACGTTGCACACCACCATGGCCACGGAGACGAGCGGTATACTCCTATGCGCTGATTCGAGCGAACTCACCATAGCGCTCCGGGTTGATTGGCCCATATGAGATTGGGGATCCATCTTAGCGATACGTTTTGAGGGATGGCGAACCGCTACCTTCTTTTTAGACCGAGGCGGGCCATCAAGCCCAGAATGGGGTCCCGGCGGAGGCCCAGCCGTTGGCGAATGGGCCCCGTGACCTTCAAGAGGGCAACCCTCGACGGCCAAGTGGCCCCACGGGGATACCATTTGACTCCCTTTGTGGTGAGCTTGTAATTGGCATGCTCAAGAGTCCAGCCGTGATCCGCTCCCGCTAGTTTACGATTCGCCAGTGCTTCCTCGCCAAATCTAGCTCCTGCCAAACCCTGAGGATGGTGAGAGTAGTCGTGGTTCTGGTGGATAGCCACGGCGACAGCAGAGGCGTCCACGACGGGCGCTTTCGATGACCGGGCACGCCAAATAAGCCAATTATCCCATGCCGGCCCACCTAGAGCGAAAGGAGGAAGGGAAGGATAGAGGCCGGCGGTAAAGACAAAAAAGTCGATCCAGTCTCCCGGAGCCACGATGCCTTTCTCGGAAGCCAGGCGTCGCAGCCGCCCTTCCCAATCCGGAGACTCAAAGTCCAGGGGCTGATCGACGTCGAGATTTGTCCTTCGGCCAACCATCAGAAAACGGTTACGCCATGAGGCGACTTGTTCCACTGCCTTCATGAAATCGCTCAGCAAAATGATGTCAGCATTGACGTAGCAAGTAATTGGGTGGCGGGCGGTACGCTGCGCCTCCGCAAAGATGTGGTCCAGGTATTTCGCACCACCCGTCGTGCGCCGCACGAGAGGTTCGTGCCGGATGTTGTACTCCTTGCAGACTTCCGCCGCGCCTTCCTCGTCGCCGAATAGGATGACTTCGATACTGGGGTGCAGCAATGTCCAGCTCTTGATGGCGTTGCGCTGGATGACATCCCAGTGGCCCCGGAATGGTTTGGGCGTAGCGAAAATCGTTAGCATATTGTACTCACCCCGGGTTGACCACCGGGTGCGCCTGAGCTTTGACTATTTCTTCGAGAGTGTCATTGAGGCTGCGGGTGATGGTCCAGTTGGGGAAATGAGTGCGAAGTTTACGCAGGTCGCTGATGTAGCAAATGTGATCGCCCTTGCGGTTCTGGTCCTGGTAAACCCAGTTGAGCTTGCGCCCGGTTATTAGGTCGATGCGCTCGATAGCCTCAAGAATTGAAACGCTGTTGGCGCGGCCGCCGCCCAGGTTATAGACCTCGCCGGGGCGTGGGTTCGCGGCAAATTCCTCCATGGCCCGGATCACGTCGTAGCTGTGGATGTTGTCGCGAACTTGCTTGCCCTTGTAGCCGTAAACGGTATAAGTCTGGCCGGTGACGGCAACCTTGACGAGGTAGGACAGAAACCCGTGCAACTCCACGCCGGAGTGGCTGGGGCCGGTCAGGCAGCCGCCGCGGAAGACTCCCACCTTCAGGCCGAAGTAGCGCCCATATTCCTGCGCCATCACGTCTGCCGCCACCTTGGAAGCGCCGAAGATGGAGTGCAGGGTGCGGTCAATACGGCAGGTCTCATCGATGCCTTCGAAGTCCGCGGGGTCCGCATATTCATAGCGCGTGGCGAGCTCCTTCAAGGGCTTCTCGTTGGGAGCGTCGCCATAGACCTTGTTGGTGCTCATCATAATGAACACCGCCTCGGGGCAGTGCTGGCGCGTGGCTTCCAGCAGGTTCAAGGTACCTAGGGCATTCACTTCGAAATCAACCAGCGGGATTTCCTTGGCCTTGTCGTGAGAAGGTTGCGCCGCGCAGTGGACGACCAGGTCAAACCGGTTCTGCTCGAAGAGGGCCATGATCCCGGCGCGATCGCGGATATCGAGCGCGAAAATGCCGGAAATTCCGCGTGCCGGCCTTCAGCCGCTCGAGGTTCCAGGCGGTATCACCCGCCGGGCCGAAAAACTCGCGACGCATGTTGTTGTCGACGCCAATGACGCTGTGCCCTAGGCGGTCAAAGTGCTCAACTGCTTCGGAGCCGATCAGGCCGCTGCTTCCGGTCACCAAAATTTTCATCATTTTCGTCGTCTGCCGACCTCGCAAGTCTAACTTATGAGACGCTGCCCGCCGGCGGCTGCACCTACTCTGGTCCCTGCGGCGAGAAGACCGCGCGCCGCGTCCCACACCTTGCTTGTCGCGACCCCGAGAATACAGTGCGGTTCTTGCGACTCACAGGCATCGTGGCAGGGGGAGGCGGCGTGTTCAGGCTGGACCACCACATGCGGCACGCCCCAGGGATGGAATCGAATCGGAGATTCAGGGTCCCCGGACGGGCTGCTGGACGCGTGCCAGGCGATTTCCACCACCGCGCTTCCCGCCGCGGCAGCCAAATGCATCGGGCCACTATCATTGCTCACGGTGAGGCAGCAGCGCTCCAGCACCGCCGCTGTTTGCCGCAGCGTGGTGCGTCCTGCGATATTGATGACGCGGGTGCCCAATTCAGCTTCCAAGCGTTCACCCAAAGGGCGGTCGCCCGGTCCGCCTACCACAACGAGGTAGGGCTGGTATTCAGCCAGAAGAAGGCGTCCCAACTCGGCAAATCTCTCGATTGGCCACTGCTTCCTGTGGAACCGCGCGCCCGGCACGAGTGCGGTGACCGGGTCGCCCGGCCTGATCGCTTGCTCAGCGAAGAGTTTGGATGCGAATAATCGATCCTGAGGGTCCAGCCACTGTTCAAGGCGGGCGTCCGTCACCTCCCCACCCAGGAAACGGATTACATCCAGGTTGTGTTCCACCTCGTGTTTGGCGCTTGCATCGTGGATGACATCTGTCAGCAAACGGTCATAGCCGGCGTTGATTTGCCGCTTCCGGTCGCTGACTCCCTCGGAATACGCCACCCGGCGTCGAGCGCCGCTCAAGTAGGTAAGAAGCATTCCCTCATAGTAGTCCGGTCCCCAGCGCGGGATGACGGCGAGAGCGAATCGCCGCCGCCAGAGTCGCGTGGCCGCCAGTCGGAGTGCGCGGAGTTGCCGCCTCCGTGTTCCCGCCGACAGGCCACGCAGGCTCAAGTCCAAAGTCAGTATTTCGTCAACATACGGACAGTTCGCAACGATGTTGACCGTCTGGGGGGTTACGACCAAGGTGATCCAGGCATGAGGAGCGTGGCGGCGGAGTTCGCGGAGAAACGGGGTCGTCATGACGACATCCCCAATCTCATCGAGGCGCACCACCAGAATGGAGGTAAGGTTCTCAAGCGCGATCCTTCCGCTGGGACGCCTGCCCGCCAGGGCATACCATAACCGACCTGCGGCCAGGGGGAATTCCGTTGCCATCATTGCTGTCAACCCTCGGTTAGCGACGGTCCGATTCCAGGTCTAAGTTCTTGGAATCCCAGTACAGGTCAACCCGACGCTTCTCAGTGAGTGCCGCGATTCATTTCCGCCGCGGACGGCAAACCACATTGGACGTCTCTCGGACCGACAAAGTCGACTTCATTGAGCGAAGCGCAGTGCGTCGCGAAATACTCCATCGCACATTTAATAAGATGGTCTGGTGCACGGGAGACTACAACATCGATTTCGTCATATCCTTTTGATTCCGCTGCTTCCCGCAGTGGAGCAATGAGCATCTCATCTTGCAAGGTTCCATCGGGTAGGATGTTAGGATTCGACCAATCAATCGTCGTCGGCAGCCCTGCCTCTCCTTCTTTCGGAAATGGATTCGACGATTTCGCGCTGTAATAGTCGAACATGACCTGCCCAAAACTGCCCGCAAACATCACCAGCTTTCGCTGACTTGAATCCTGAATGACGTAGTTGGTCATCCCTCGCCAGTCCTCTTTCTGGGAGTGTCGAAGAAAACCGAACAACGCGATTGAAATCAACATTAGCGCCACGAGGTTAATGACTATGAAGCGCCTTCTCCATTTCCCTGTCTGAAAAGCAATCGGAGCCGCAAGCAGGATTGGAATGATCGGTGAGCTAGCGATAAAGGCTCGATTTAGATATACAGATTGCGAAATACGGCTCACCAAAAAGACCAGCAAGATTGGAACAAACACATAGCCGAGCAGCGCCGCGGTCCTCCTTCGATTGATGGGGGCGATACGCAGGAGTCCTCCCAAAGCACAACACACAACGATCGTTGCCCCCAGGCATTGTAAGACTCTGGTTTTCCACAAGGACGGCAAGGAATCGGCCTGCTTCGCGAATTGACTCGCGCTTTGTTCCCGGTCGAACTGGTCCGGCAATGGTAGGAGTCTTTCGGCCCGGGCCCCGATTGACAGGGGGTCCTGCGCGAGGCCCGAAAGCGTGCTTAGGCTCTTTACAAAACTGCCTACGTCGGGCCTGGAAACCCAAAACTGGTGTTCAACGGATGTCATTTGTCTCCGCAGGTATGGCAGCCATGGTGAGTATGAAAACAGAACGATGGCCGCGCAGAGGGATCCATGCATAAAGCGCCGACTCGCGTCTAGATCCGAAGGGTAAATGAACCAGAGGAGCGCCATGCCCGGAAGATAAAACAACATCATATTGTGGGTATACAAGCCCGCAGACAAGGAGATGACCAAACAGGAAAACGAAAGGATCGACCATTTCTCGAGAAATACTACCGCTGAATACAACCCTACCAGTGAAAGGAAAAGAAGGAGCCCGTAGAATCGGGCTTCGCGGGCGTATTCGACCTGAAATGCACACAGGGCGAAGAGCCACGTCGCCATGGTCAGGACCCTTTTGTCGACGAGTATTTTTTTAGCAAGTAGATAGAAGATGGGAATAGAAAGCGTTTCAAAGAAGGCAGAGAGCCCCCGCAGTGATGCCTCGGAAGTTCCGAACCAACGATCCCATATATGTTGCAGGAGGTAGTAGAGGGGAGGAGAAGTATCTGTCTGAACCCCTCGCCAGATTTCCTTCGGTGGGAAGTGTGAGATCCAGACAGTGTAACCCTCATCCCACCAAAGGCTTTGAGACCCCAAGCCACTCCACCTCACAAAGACGGCACTGATTACAGCTAGACCGGTGAGAGCTGTGAATAGGACACTCAGGCCGCTTGGGTATGAGTCACGGGGTGTCTCATGATGGGAACCATGAAGCATCTCCCGCCAAACTCCCTGGAGGCGAGCAATGGGTCGTTTGAGATTCATCTGTTCTGGTGTAATACGCCGGTAAAAAGAAAGGTTACACTGAAGCTTCCGTTTCTATTGTCGAGTTTCCGCCCGCAGCTTATGCGCTTACTGACAAAGCCTATCCCGCCTTCCTCAGCACGCACACCTGACCCAAATTGAAAGGCAGCGGGGTGTCTTCCAGGGCAATGATATCGAGCCCGCTTAACGCCGCCAAGCGGCGAACACTCTTATCCGTATAGAGAAACAGGTGCTCAACGTCATCGAACCAATCTGCTCGAGTCTTGAAGGGATGCTCGAAATCGTGACATTCAATCGGTGTCTGGATGATTGCTGTGCCACCGGGGCGAAGCAGGCGCCCGATCTCCTTCCAGAATTCGGCAGGGGCGGGGGTGTGCTCAGCCACATCGAAGGCCAGTAACAACTCGCAGGCCGGAAGCACCACCCCCGGGAAGATGCCGGTTCGAACGTCCAGACCTTGAGTGTTCCGCAGCCAAACCGCGACTGTTTCGCTTGCCTCGACCCCAAGGCACCGGAAGCCTATCCGGCGCAACTCGCTCAGCAAGACGCCCGGAGCGCATCCGACCTCAATGACCTCCCCCTCACTTGGTCCGAACCGCTTCACGAGGGTGAGCCAATAAGCAAGGCGCCCGTCTTTCCTGTACAAATCACCCCTTTTTTCGATGGGAGGGATGCCCTTGCTGACCTGGCGATGGCGCCAGTAGTCGTCGAGTGTGTATATTGTATTCAAGGCCTTTGCTTGCGGAGGCCGTCGATTGACGTAGCATCCACACTCCGCGCAGACCCCGTAGCTCGAGTGCCAATGAAATGGCAGCAGCGTGCCTCCGCACCAACAAGCATCGCGGACTTCTCTTGGCAAAGTACTTTCCAGTTGATTCGCCCGCCGGGTGGCGATGGCCCGTTCTATCCGGCTTTTCAACCTCCGCGCGGCCCTTACGGGGTGCCGGATGTGATGCGCTTTTATCATAGGCCTTCTCTTTGCATCAATCCCGCTCCTTACCAATGGCCGAACGCACAGAATCCTTTTCGATATTTGCACTCGCGACTGCGCACAGTCCGAAAGCGTCCGCAACGCGCCGGGCATAGGCTTCACAAGTGAATTCCTGCTGAAACCGGTAAGTTCCCTTTTCCCCCAGCGATCTCCGCAAGTCGAAGTTGGATTCCAGCAAGCGGATCGCCTCCGCCAGGGCGCCCGGGTTTTGCTCCTCTACGACGATGCCGGCGTCGCCGATGACTTCGCGAATCGCTCCACTGTCTGACCCGATCACCGGAATACCGCACGCCATGGCTTCCGCCATGACGGAGCCAAACTGCTCGGTCCAGGTGGGAGTTGTCAACGAAGGCAGCACTAATACGTCGAGGGCCCGATAGAAATTCCAGAGCTTTTCTTTCTCCAATACGCCGACGAAGTGCACCCGCGATTGAAGGGGAGGGGTCGAAATCAAGCGTCGCAATTCGTCTTCTTCGCCTCCCGCTCCCGCGATCAGGCACTTAAACGATGCGGGCAGCAACTGCATTGCCGCCAAAAGGACTTTCCACCCTTTGGCCGCCGTCACGCGACCGCAAAAGCCCACAAAGAATTCTCCGGGCGATTTACCCGGGAGGAACGGGGCGGCTCCATTTTTGGCGGCGGGGGGAGGTGCTAGATGCGGCAGCCAGGCAATGGAAATGGGAACTTTATCAGGCATACCGAATTTCCGGATGGCTTCCCGTGATTTGGACGCGCAGGCCAAAACTGCGGCATAACGCCGCCAATAGAGGCAGCGTCGAAAATGCGCGGCGTGGGCGCGGAGGCCGCCGGGGAGCCGCCAGATGTTTTCGACAACGGGCGCCACAATGCGAGGGCTTCTCTGGAAATAGAACCAGCGCAGCATCTGATTCACAAAGTACTCGGTGGGTTCCACATGCGCCCAAATATAGTCCGGGTGGATTTCACCCAATTTGCTTTTGAGGGCGCGTACCTTTTCTTGGAGCGGAATGCTCTCGGGCAAAACGGTTACGAAATCGGGTGTTTTTTCAAATCCTGCTGATTGCGGGTCCAGGTAACCCTTGGGAGAATAGACTCTCGGCACCTTGGCGTTCTCATGGGTTATAACGTACCCCTGCACATCGAACTTTGCTTTGAGAACCTCAAAGACCGAATAAAAGGGCTTGTAGAAGGCAATATCCGAGTAAAAGAGAAGACGCTTCTGGCCGCGGGCGTCAGCTTGAATGGTATTCAACTCACCCCCGGATTAGTCTTCTTCGCGGGCACAGCTTGCTGGGCAACTTGGATGAGATCTCATGGAAGGTGAAGTCCGGTAAGTGAGCCTGCCTCAAAACCTGCGCGCACATTGCCGTGGCTATCTTTTGGGATGGCGATAGCGCTCGGCCTGTCCCCCGCAGGCGATTTGCGAAAGAGGGAGTTCACGGCACGCCTTAGGGGGCGCCCCGCAACGACAGGGCGGGTGAGGAGCGCCTGCCCCAATGCCCCCAGAGCCCGAACAGGGTCCCCTCGCCGGTAGTAAGCCTGCGCCGCCGAAAGCCGTGCGTTGGCCAGGGTAGTTTTGGAGACGGGGCCGGACTTGGACAGACCGATCAATTCGTCCACCAAATGCAGGGCGGCGACCTCCTGCGAGGCCTGTAGCATCGATCCGATACAGAAAACATAGCCCTTGATAAGAGCTTTCTGCCGCGCGACCTGGCTGACTCCCAGTTTCTCCAGGAACCCTTCCGAGATCACCGGCACCTGGCAAGGGGGTTCAACTGAATCATGTTGCCGGGCCGACGAAAGGGCATGCGCGCCCAGGCACGAGAAAACCATTTGTCGCAGGTAGGCGGTGGAGATCTGCTTCGCATGGATTCTCTTGCGGAGCACCATATCGGGCAGATTCGCCACCCTCCAGCCCTCAATGATACGAAGCCACAGGTCGTAATCTTCTCCGTGCAGGAATTGAGCCCGGTAGCCTCCCGTGGCGTCGAAGGCTTGCTTGCGCATCACCACCGCGGGATGGCAAAGGGGACATAAAAAGGAGCGCAACCCCGCGCGTATCCGCTGGTCTTCCTGAGGCGGCTGCCACTGGGAAATCCGCATCCCCTGCTCGTTGATTTCCTCAATCGCCCCGCCCAGCAGCCCAACTTCCTCGTGATCCTCCAGGAACCGGATCTGCCGCTCGAAGCGGTCCGGCGTCGAAACGTCGTCAGCATGCATCCGTGCGATGTACTTGCCCCTCGCCAGTCCACACCCGCGGTTGTCAGACGCGCACTGCCCCCTGTTATCCTGGTGGTAAACGCGCACCCGCGGATCGCTCTGCGTATAGGAATCAAGAATTGCCGCCGTGCCGTCGGTCGAGCCGTCATCAACGATGATAAACTCGAAATCGCAGAAGGTTTGCGACAGAATACTCTCGATGGCTTCGCGCAGGAACCGACGGCCATTATAAACACTCATGACAACAGAGCAAACCGGACTCTGGGCTGGTCTGGCTTGGGCGAGGTGGCGTTCTAGTAACACGTGGCATATTTAACATGCACCCATCCGTATCTGTCAAGTAGTATATTATATTACTTTTCATAAGTACTATGTTGGACAATTTGTCCGACAATACAATTGGCAACTCGCCTACAGGCTCGCCAGCCCACGGCGGCGCGGGCCAGCACGTCGCGCCGGGAAAAAAACGCTGGCGCTCGCCGATACGGTAACGCTTGCCCAGATTCTCAACTCACCACCAGATTGCTCTTCTTTGCGGGGGCATCATTGTTCACAACTCGGGTGAGATCCATATAGGAGGAATAGAAATTTCCGAACTCCTCGGTTGTGTCGTGAATTGGGCCCTCAAACCTTCGCGTCCTGGCGTTAAACAGGTACGCAGAATACCCATGGCGCTCTAATGCGAAGAAAGTATCAGCACTCTTGGCGTTTGCTCCGCGTAACGGCGCCTGTGAGATTTCAAAGCACACCGTGTCAATGAGGTGTTGGCAAAGCAGCCTCTCGGCGCCCTCAAATACCGAGGTCTCAAAACCCTCAACGTCGACTTTGAGAAAGTTGACTTTTTCGATCCGCCGGCGCGCGCAAAATTCATCCAGGGAAATCGTGGGGACTTCAATCGACTTCGAAGGCTCCACCAGGTTTCCCTCGGGAGTTAACATGCGCGGCGTCCCAAAAGTATTCCAAGCCGCGAATCGAGGCTCAAAAAGGTTCATCGTCTTCCGGCCACTCCGGCTGGAGACGGCCATCCTGGAGGGGATAACGTTTTCGCAGCGGTTCAATGCCAATGTTTCGCACAGTGTCCAATAGGTGTCCGGAACCGGCTCAAAGGCAAAGACACGCCCCCCCGAACCACAGAGACGGCTTAATGTGACGGCATAGGCCCCAATATTGGCGCCAATGTCGAAGACGGTGTCTCCGTCACGGACCAGGAGGGGGATCGCTGTCATTTCACCCACGTCGTGCTCGCGGCGAAGCATTTCGGAGAAGTTGGGGCGGTTCCACGGATACAGAATGAAACGAACCCCATACGAATCCTGGACGACGGGCACCGATTGCTGCAACGCGTTACGGTAGTCGCGCCAGATGCGAACGCGGGTCTTCAACCGCTCCGGGAGATTCCACAGCCGGCGCGCGAATGAGCTGATCATTTGACGAAAAGCTCCATAGATGAGGGACCAAAACACACTTGCCCTTCCAACCTTCAGCGTGTTGGCGGCCGGTGCCATAAAAGTCTGCGTCGATTACCGTAAACGATGCGACCGAGGGCAGCACATCTTGGGTTTCTTTATTGACTTCCAGAAACAACGTCAGGCGATATCTTCCTGCGGTAAGGGGCAGACGGGGAACTACGCACCGGATTACTCCTGTGGGCGGCAGATTGATAACCTCTTTGGAAATCATCTCGGTCGAGCAGACGAATAGTGGCTGGCCGAGAAGATTTTCCACAGCAACGCTTGCCCGACTGTTCGGAAGAGCTTCTTGTTGTTGCGAACCGTACTCCATAGCCACAATCACAGTCTGCCCGGAGGTTGCGCTGTCGATTAGCCGCCCCTTATCGTCCTCCAACCACACCTTCGAAAAGCGCACCCGGCCGTGCCCTTCACGGACCGCGTGGTGGGTCAGATCTTCCGGAGTCGGCGCCTCCAACCTTTCCATGTATAACTGTAGGACATCCCCCGGCTTGCCTTCCGCGATGGGACTCCCTTGATCAAGTAGATAGGCTCTAGTGCAGAGGCTAATCATGGCGCTCATATTGTGGCTGACAAAGAGGACGGTCCTGCCTTCACGGCTAACCTGCCCCATCTTACCGAGGCATTTTGTCTGAAACGCGGCATCTCCCACCGCCAGCACCTCATCGATGAGCAGGATTTCCGGTTCCAAGTGGGCTGCGACAGCAAAGGCAAGGCGCATCTGCATGCCGCTACTGTAGTGCTTGAGGGGTGTATCAATGAATTTCTCGACCTCGGCGAAAGCTACAATCTCATCAAACTTGCGCCGAATTTCCGCCTTGGTCATTCCCAGCATGGCGCCGCTCAAGTAAACGTTTTCGCGGCCGGTTAGCTCGGGATGGAACCCGGTGCCAACTTCCAAAAGGCTGCCCATGCGCCCACGGACCTTGGCGAAGCCTGTTGTGGGTTTGGTGACCCGGGCAAGAATCTTGAGAAGGGTACTCTTGCCTGCGCCGTTGCGGCCAATTATTCCCACCACTTCGCCCTGGCGGACGTCAAGGGAAACACCCTTGAGAGCCCAAATGTGGGGGGAATCACCAATGGGGGAAGGAGGCCTTCGGGCCTGGAAGAGACGTGCCGGGGCGGACGCGGCGCGGGCCAGGACATCGCGCAAAGCAACGTAACGCTCCCGCTCGCCGATGCGGTAGCGCTTTCCCAGATTCTCAACGTGGATTACGATGTCGGACATGCGGGAGCTAGAATTGGAACCCAGAAGCTAGAAGTTATGAGCCAGAACTAACTCAAAATTGTGACTCGATTCGTAGTCGGTGATAAAAGGTCCCTGCGTAATGTTAAGTGACCGGGAGCCTTCCTTCAGTTTGGCTTCTGAGCGAAAGCCCAGATGACTATCGGAAATTGCGGGTCATTCTGGAGGCTGTGCCGCCGAGGGTTATACACCGTCCAAGTCATCCCTGGGGTCATATCTGCGAATAGGCATTTCAAATTGCCCCAGGACCCCGTGGTTAGGACGGTAAAGCCTGCCGTTTCCAGCAGTTGTCGAATGCCACGTTCAGTCCAACGATACAGATCCAGGGGAACCTCGTGGAATTTCACGAGAAAGGGAGTGTTGATCACAAAGACGCCGCCCGGTCGAAGCATCTGATACACGTGCGCTGCTGCCAAATCAGGCCGTAAAATGTGTTCGAAAACTTGCTCCGCGATAACGAGGTCAAATTTCTCCTGAGCCAGCGGTCCTTTGCAGATGTCGTAATCAGGAAATGTGGTCGATTGGTAGCTCCTGAAATTGAATCGACCCTGCGACCGGGTGCCACTGATCTCCAGTGTGTCTATACGAGGACAGTCCAGAGAACAGACGAACTGCTCGAATTCGCGGTACATTACAACGGCGCACCAAGACAAACCTTCCTGCCGATACCACCGCCGTAGCTTGTCATAGTACGCATCTGGAACCAAGATCTTAAGAGCCGAGCGTGTGTATCCTTGCTTGACCAAGGGGCGCAAGATCTGTCGGAGCCGGATCATGAGCTTGCCCTCCTAGGGAAATGGCATCGGACATGCCAGGAGTCAGAAGTCAGGAGTCAGAAAGTTAGAAGCCATTTTGGATTGTAGGGGGGCAGCGCCGTCCCTTCAGGGGGCGAACGCTACCGTTGCTGCTCGCAGTTTTGATAGGGAAGTGGCCGATCTTGCCGGCGTGAACTACACTTCTACTGGGCGTTCCGTCGCCCGAGATCTGCCAAAATGCGAGTTGATGGCCCGCCTTAGGGGCCGCCCGGCGACGACGGGGCGAGTCAAGAGCGCCCGTCCCAAGGAAACCAGAGCGCGAAAGGGCCTTCCCCGCCGGTAGTGACTCTGAGAGGCGGTGAGCAAGGCATTGGCAACGGTAATTCTGCCGGCCGGGCCGGTCCTTGGCAGATCGATCAATTCATCGACCAACCGTACAACGGCATCATCCTGAGAGGCTCCAGACATTTCCCCAACCCAAAAGGAATAGTAACTGAACAGGGCTTGTTGTTGGGTGATTTGGCTTACCCCCAGTTTTTCCAAAACCCCCTCGGTGATTACCGGTTCGGCAAAAGGTGGTTCAACCGAATCGCGCTGCCGGGCTGACGCCACTGCCACAGCGCCGTAAATCGAGAAAAGTTGCTGCCTGACGTGAGAAACGGAAATCTGCTTTGAATGGAGTCTTCTGCGCACCACTACCTCAGCCAGATTCGCCGCCCTCCACCGGTCCATGATGCAGAGGTAAAGGTCGATATCCTCGGCGTGCAAGAACTGTGCCCTATAACCTTCCGTTGCGTCGAAGGCCTGTTTGCGCATCACCACGGCGGAATGAAGAAAGGCTAATGTTACGGCGCGGAAGGCGGCACGAATCGACTCGTCTTCCAGCGGTGGGTGAGCGACGAAAATCCGCCCGCCCTGCTCATCGATTACCTCGTAGGCTCCCCCCAGAAGGCCGATATTCTCGTGATTTTCCAGGAACCCGATTTGCCGCTCCAGACGGTCGGGCATGGCCACGTCGTCGGCGTCCAAGCGGACGATATACTTCCCTCGCGCCAGGCCGCACCCACGGTTGAGTGATTTGATAAGCCCTTTATTTGCATGATTATAGACGCGAATCCGGGAATCGGTTCGGGCAGACGCATCAAGAATCGCCGCCGTCCCGTCGGTCGAGCCGTCATTGATGATAACAAACTCGAAATCCTTGAAGGTTTGCGAGAGAATACTGGTAATGGCTTCTGGCAGGAAGCGTTCACCGTTATAAACACTCATCACTACGGAGACCGCAGGGAAACCCATCGCTATTCAACTCCTCGGTCCGAAGTGCTAAGGCGGGCATGGGGTCGGCCGCCCCTCAATCCCTGGCCGAGTACCCTCTTGGCCCCCTGCAGCACCAGCCCCGCAATGCCTCTAAAGATGACCAGTGAGCGCGACGTCTTCAGCGTTTCCCGAGCTTGCGCCATAGCAGCGCTGTAGTCCCTTTTTTGCAGCAAATTGTTAGCTATCGAGATACCCAGCAAAGCCGACTCTCGGCGTGCTCGATCACTTAGCCGCCTTGCCGAGTCTCGCGGCAACCGCTCCTCCATCAGGGCTATGGCGTGACGGGTGTCTTCCATATTGCGGCCCGTGCGCACCAGTCGGGAGGTATCCGACTCCCCGTGCTGCCGGTAACAGGCCAGGACGGCCGGCTCGTACCAGACGGGGTAGCGGATGGCAATTCGCTTCCACATGTCCCAGTCGGCGGTATGGAAGAGGCCCGTGTCAAACCCGCCGATTTCCTCGTAAACGCTCCTTCGCACCACAATGGAAGGCGCCTGGACAATGTTTGATACGATCAGGTCTTCCACCCACCGCCGGTCAAGGACTCCCGCTTGCCGCTTCTCCAGCCGGTAGATCCATTGCCAATGGTCGTCCCCATCCATATAAACATACCGGCAGATGGCCGCTCCCACTTCCGGCCGCGCGGTGGCTGCGCGCAGGTGAAGGTAGAATCCCGGGAGGACCGTGTCATCGCCGTGGAGAATGTGCACCCACCGGCCGCGCGAGCGCTCCACGCAGGTGTTGAAGTTGGCGATGGCGCCCACATTCCCGGGGTGCCGATAGTACCCGACGCGACCCTTTCCTACGCGCTCCACAAGCTCCTTTAAGTTCTCGCGCGGGGAGCAGTCATCCACCACCTCGATCTGCATCGACTCGGGACCGGGGTCCTGGACCAAAACGCTGTTCAGGGTTTTTCCCAGGTAAGAGCCGCCCTCGTAGGCTGGAATCATCACAGACCATAAGGGCTCATGGGTTGAAGCGGATTGGGTGCGACTGAAAATAGGTATCACGCGAGATATGTAATACCCTCCGAACCGAAAATGTCAACACATATATTGGCTTAATGTGTAGCAGTGTAATGTGGTAAATAGATTCTTGGCCCCAGGCATCAACTCGTGCACGGGGTCGGCAAAACCTCGGTGTTCGGCTGCGCAGCTCTCGACCTGTCGCTGCCCAGAGCTACACCCGCCGAGAAACCATCCCGAATCGAGTCGGCAATGCCCTGAAACACCCAGCGGGCGTACCGCCCCACGGTGTAAACTCCATGGGACTCGAGAAGGGCCATGGCGTTCTGCCGCCAGCGCGAGCCCGGCCGCGTCCACGTATAGGCCACGTCAATCCAGGTGGGGTGCACAACTTCCGGCGCGCCAATGAATTCCCAATCCTGAAGCTCTTTGATCACATTTTGCGTGTAGGCGGCCACCTCGGCCTCGGTCGGGCGCTGGCCTCCACGGAAAGCCCGCTCGACATAGATGCTCACCTTCGAGCCGGAAGCGCGAGCCGATTTGGGCAGGAACAGGGCATCCACGTTGCTGTAGAAACCGACGCGGTGGAAACCCGAACTCGCGTCGGGGTTATAGAGCCAGTGTTCCGCCGGGCACCTGACGCCGCGCACCGCGCCGATGTTGAGGACCAGCACGGAGGTATAAGGATCAGGCTCAACGTGCGGATTCACATCGCACATTTCCAACGTGTGATTCAAGGGCAGGGTGGAGAGGAGCCGGTCATAGTGAACCGTGCTCCCGTCGGCGAATTCCACGGCCCGGTCCGCGGTGCGAATCTTCACCGCCCTCTTTCCGTAATGAATTTCGCAGCGATCCGCCATGCGGCGGGCCAGCGCGTCCAGCCCCTCGCGAGGGTACAGATACTTCACGTTGTAGCCAACTTCGGGTGGGGCCTCGAACGCCCCGCGCAATGCCAGGCCGAAGTCGAGCGGCGACTTATATCCGTCTTGCGGCGCGATTACCGCGCTCAGGCCGGCCGTGTAGAGATCATTGAACGGCTGAAAGAAGATCCCCCCGAGGGTGCGGCCGAAGTGGCGATCCAGCCACAGGGACATGGTGGTGTCAGGGCCGCCCGGATGCGTCATCTCCACCAGGGCTTGCACCCGTTCCTGGGGGCTCAGGAAGCGCAAATGATTTTGCAGCGGGTAGGGGACGTAGAGATCCCGCCGCCGGAAGTACACCGCCGACCGGCGCTCGTATGTACCGCAGGGCGCGAGGCTCCGAATGAATTGGAGGACGGCGGGGTCTCCACCGAAAATCCAGTGCCCGCCGCCAATTTCAAAATGATAGGCCTCTTCATCGGCGGGCGCCTGCGCGAGTAATTCCCGCTCCCCCGGGCGCATATAGTAGGAACTGCAAATCCCGCCGGGTACTGCCGAGGCTTCATAGATGGGCAACCATGAGGCGACCCCGGCGGCCAAGCCCGTCACCCCGCCACCCAGAATCATGGCGTTTGCTCCGACGCTTTCGTAGCGCGGGCGTCTCGCCCGCTGTCGCGCGGGCATTTTGCCCGCGTGCTGGCGGGAGCGGGACGCTGCCACGACGACGGACAAATTGCCCGAGCTACACACGGAATTCTCACGATACTTTGCAATCCTCTGTGAGGTCAGCTTTGCGGAACAGGAGAATCGTTTTCTCTTTGACCGTCACGACATCGTCAATGGCGGCCCGGTGGTCCTTCATAAGTCTGTCAATGGTCGCGGTGACGCCCGGAAGGTCGCCACCGTAATCGTGGAAACCCACCCAGCCCCCCGGTACCAGGCGTTGCCACACGAGAGAAAAATCATTATCCACCCAGGCAGGGTCGTGATTGCCATCGATAAACCCAAAACTGAATTGGGCATGGAGGGGAACCTTCACCAGCCGGGAGTCGCCCTTCAGGACCTTCAGATGCTGCGCGTAAGGGCCAGTGACCCATCGGAAGATTTGCTCCTGGGAAGCATAGCGGACGAAGCCACGGTACATATCGTTCATGGCCATGCCGTCAACCGTGGCCGTCTTGTCGAAATTGGGATCAAAGATGTCCACCACCCAGACCTTCTTACCGCATAAAGCCGCGATCTTGGCAAGCTTGGCGGTGCCGCCGCCGAGAAATGCTCCAATTTCGATAAAATTCCCGGGCAGAGCGATGATGCGGCGCCCCATGAGAATCTCCACTAGCGTCTCATAACCCACGAAATCGCAAAATGCGGGAACGACCCCGTCCCGCACCGTCTTGAGGAACTCCCGCCGCCAGCGCAGCTTGCGCCAGATCTCCTTTGCCGGCTCCGGGCACCATGGGCGCACGAGGGGCAAAATCCGGGCGCTAAGGCCGCTCATCCGTTCTCGATCCTGGCCCCACAGGCGTGAGTTCTGAAGGTACTTCTCGCCACTTATAGGGATAGTATGTGTACCCAACGTAATGGCTCGAGGGAATGCGGTCAGACGTTCCGTCGCCATACCGAATCACGTCAAATGGCAGAAACTCATCGATGTGCTCGTAAGTCTCCGTGTGTGAGAACATTGCCGCGCGAAGGAAGTACCGCCCGGGCGTCAAGAGCATCGGGTCGACACAGCATTCAAAAACCTGCAAGCCGGGTTGGAGGCCAAGCGATATGCCACCATCATGTGCCGCGGTTCCTTGCACTTCCGCGCCGTCCACCGCCACAAACGAAAATCCCAGCAATGTGCCCGGCAGGGGCTTGGTTGCCCATACTTCAAGCCTGACGCGTACGGCCTGACCGAAACAGACCTCGGAGGTTTTCTCCCCGTCCAGGGTCATTAACTCGGCGCTTTCAAAGCGCGCGGCGCCGCTTCCCCGCCTCTTCACCCCTGACGCGAGCGACAGATTTGCCCGGCCAACTTCGGTCGATTCGGCTCGCCCTATGCGCAGGTACGTCTGAACGCACTCGCTAACCGCGCCCAGTTGCGCCACCCCACCGTCGTTCATCAATAAACAGCGGCTGCAAAGATGTTGGACAGCGTGCATATTGTGGCTAACAAAGAGGATGGTGCGGCCCGCTCGAGCCACGTCTCCCATTTTGCCCAGGCACTTCTTTTGGAAGGCTACATCCCCCACGGCAAGCACTTCGTCCACCAGCAGGAGTTCCGGTTCCAAGTGGGCAGCGACCGCAAAGGCCAGGCGCATCTGCATGCCGCTGCTGTAGTGCTTGAGGGGGGTATCGATGAACTTCTCGACCTCCGCGAAGGCTACTATCTCATCAAACTTGCGCTGGATTTCCGCTTTGGTCATTCCCAGGATGGCGCCGCTCAGGAAGGTGTTTTCGCGGCCGCTCAATTCCGGGTGGAAGCCGGTGCCAACTTCCAGAAGGCTGCCCAGGCGCCCGCGAATCTTGGCGAAGCCTGTTGTCGGCTTCGTGACGCGGGCAAGAATCTTGAGCAGGGTACTCTTGCCGGCTCCGTTGCGGCCAATGATTCCTAGCACTTCGCCCTCACGGACGTCAAAGGAGACATCCTTCAGAGCCCAGATGTGGGGGAAAATACCATTCGGGGAAGAGGGCTTGCGGGTCAGGAAGAGACGTGTCGGGGCGGACGCGGCGCGGGCCAGTACGTCACGCAAGGCAACGTAGCGCTGGCGCTCGCCAATGCGGTAGCGCTTGCCCAGATTTTCAACATGAATAACGGGATCAGACATGAGGAAGGTCAGAAGGAGGGAGCCAGCACTGGGGAGAGGCGCCCGGGGGTAGAATATGGTGCGCCGGGATTTATTGCAATGCCCAAATCGGACATAATGGCGATTATCAGTTTTCTCTCTGCGGCTTCCGCATTCAAATTTCAGGCTATTAGTCCGGATTTCCGAATTAAACTGGTATCAACCACTGTTATGCAATGATCGGCTTGTCGTTCTTATTAACACCCAATAGCCCTTTATCCACAATGGACTTGGGAGGGGGGGCAAAAACGCCACAAATTCGGTCGAATTTCGCTTTCCAAGGTGCTCGATCATACATCACGGGTGGCCCGGAAAGTGAAAACGAAGCTCCGGTTCAGACCACGTCGGCAATCGTTCCTTCCATCCGCTTAAAGAACATTGCGCCGCCGACAACCAGGAGCAGGACCATGCCTGTGGAAGCGGCCAGCATCACGTTCGGTGGCTGGGCGCGACCGGTGATCGCCCAACGAAAGCCTTCGATGACTCCGGCCATGGGATTAAGCCCGTAAAGCCAGCGCCAACGCGCTGGGACCAAACTGCTGGGATACACTACGGGTGAGGCGAACATCCAAAACTGCACCAAGAACGGAACGATGTGGCGCACATCGCGGTAAAGGGCATTGAGGGCAGAAAGCCACAGCCCCACTCCCAGCGCCGTCAGGACCGCCAGCAGCAGGAAGCAAGGAAAAAGCAGAATGGCGGGGCCTGGAACCATCCGGTAGTAAGCCATCATCCCAAGGAGCACCACAAAGGCGATGCCAAAGTCCAGCAGGCCTGAAATCAGCGCGGCCAAGGGAAGGACCAGCCGGGGAAAGTACACCTTGGTGATGACCCCTTGTTTTTCAACAATGCTCTGAGTAGCGTTGGTGAGCGCCCCGGAAAAATACGTCCAGGGGAGCAGAGCACTGAGGTAGAAGATCGGATAAGGGACTCCCCCCGACGGCATCTTGGCCAAGCGACCGAAAAACAGGGTAAACACCATCATGGTCATGACGGGTTGAAGAACTGCCCAGGCTGCCCCAATGGCGGTCTGCTTGTAACGAATTTTAATGTCGCGCCAGACGAAGAAATACAACAACTCGCGGAATTGCCAGAGCTCGCGAAAATTAATATCGAACCACCCGCTCGGCGGGGTAATGTCAATCTCCGGCACCTCAATTAGCGGTGTTGGCAACTCCGTCGTCCTCATGAATGCGCATTCATTTTCTGCATGATTAATACGCCAGGCATCCAAAATTAACAAGATCGCCGGACGCCATGGCGCCCTTCAGAATTGCCGTTGTCGTGCTCCCTCCGGTCTGGTGAATCACGTCCGCCGGCGTTGTCAGGTCATTGGCCCAGCACGTCCAGCCGTGCGGGGCGGTCTGGCTGCCGCCCATCGTAATGGTTGCCGTGCAATTTCCCTTGGCGCCGCTCGTGAATCTGCCCGCGGTCGCGCCACCCAGGGGGCTGGAGGCGCTGCAACCGCTTACTCTAAATGTCGTACCGCCGCTGCTGTAGCTTGGCGCACTAACCGGAACCGCAAAGGATTCCAGTTTAGGGGTGAGCCGTTCGAGCCAGCTCGAGCCGTCAAAGAGGTGATCGATATAGAATGATATGCTGTTCGCTGACCGGAATGCCATCCAACCGTATTGGGAATCGATGCCAATGGCTGAGTCCGCCGTGTCCGCCTGCGGGTCAAGCGAGGGGGTTGCGGCAGTCTTTCCGGGGTTCGAATCCCAAATAGTCAGTTTATCGTTCCCGCCCGGGTAACGGGCAGTGGTGCCTAGATTCACGATGCCTTTGTTTCCGTATGGATTACCGTTCAACACGAGGGCCATGGGGATATCAGCCGACCCGCCAATGGCGTAAACCCTCACGGCTGGGCTGGTCTGCGGATTTGCATAGTATGTGCTGCCGCCAAAGAACGTCGCGGTGCCGCAGCCCGTGACGAACCCCCCTTGGTTAAATGCATCCCCGTAGTAGTCTCCGCCGCATGTTCCGGAAAACGACGACAGAACTACCGCGCCGGGCCATAAGCGGATTTCTGGGAAAACCTGCCATTCGCGGTTGTTTCCTATATATGCCGGTGTCGGGATAGTGTAGGAAGAGGGGGTAGTCACATTGTCAGTAAATGAGCAAACCCCGCCCGAGCAAACAGAGGACTCTGTTTGACCCGTGGCGACTGCCCAGTTTCCTGTCCCGTATGGTCCGGTGTAAGGGCTGCTTGCTGGGGTCGGGACTCGCAAAATATCATAAGTCCAAGTTGGTTTACCGATTTCAAGATCGTTCCAAGTCAACGCCACGCTGTTGGTGCTGTTAATTGTTGCCTTCGCGTTGGTCACGTAGCCCATTGGGAGCGGATAGGACTTTGACAAATAAGTGTTTTTAACGATGAGATAGTAAGTGTATGCTGTCTTCCCCGCCGTCCCCGCGACCGGAAAGGGAAGCTGTAATCCCCCCGGCTGGCCCCCCATCACAGAGATGGTATCCGACACCCCGATGATTCCTGCTTGCCCTAAATAAACCCCCAAAGGATTCCGGCAGTTTCCTACCTCGAGATGGGTTTGGGTAATGTTCGCTTTGGTGGTAATGCCCCCAATGTGGCGGATGCCATATTGATTGTAGGCTTGGATAACGGTGCCCTTGACCTGCAAATCATTTCCGCTTTCCCAGTCAATGCCGTTCCCATGGCACTCGGGGTCGATGAGCGAATCAGCAATCCAACCCACCCCAGAGTAAGCGCCGCCTCTGGGACAATAGATGGCATTGCCGCAATAAGTTGCATCGCACTCGACGACCCCCGCATTATAGTTCAAACCGCGCACACTCATGGACTGGTCGTCGTCATTCTGGATAAAGTTCTTAAAATAGTGCGAGCCATTTGCAACCGCCCGAATGTCTACGACATGCGTTGACTGGGAGTTGGTTCGGATTGCCGTGTAACCATTACCCAAGGAGGAGCCTTGCGAGCCCGCGCCAGGCTCGATGGTGACCCCCTCGATGGTGATGTTGTTGTTGGCAATGGGGTTTGAGAGACTCCCCAACGTGATGCAGTCATCGGCCACAGCGCACACGATGACAGCTCCGTATCCGCTTACTTTCACATTAGACTGAAGCACCGCGAGACGCGCCGATCTCAGAACGTACTTCCCCCCATTGGGACAGGGCGGAATAAGCATAATCGCGCCGGAGTAACCCGCCATGGCGCCAAGTGTGGCAGCAAAAGCCGAAGCATTGTCAGTCGAGCCGTCGCACTTTGCGCCGTAGGCAAGGACGTTGAACTCCTGCCTAGGTAGTACACCGTCGCCGATGCTGAGGTCAGCGGACGGGTCTCGTAGGTTGGTGACGCTGTTAATGGTGGATGTGTCGGTCACGACTATGGCGAGCGGAATCTGGCCTGCCGCAAAGCCCGTGGTATTGGAATCCGGAGTGCACGACACGGCGGGGTCAAGGTAAACGTAGTTCTTTGAGTCGGGCGTCATCACGAGCGTTCCGCCGGAAAAATGCACCGATTCGCGTGGGTTGCCACAGAAAGCGCTCCCGCCGGAGAGATTGAGCACAAGGCCCCTGCCCGCCCTCGGCCAGAAGTCTGGCACGCTACCGCCTTCAGACTTCGCGCGCACGGCAGGGATTGGCGGGCTAGGTTGTTCCTCGGGCTGCTGAGCGAAATCCATTGGAAGAATTGAGTAAGCTGCAAGCAGCAGAATAAACGCCCTAAGCATCGCCCCGATTGCCGATCGGTTGCTCTTTACCACATTAGGTCCTTCGCTTTGACCGCGCCAGCTTTCCAACCAAGGCACGGGGTGGCTTCTCTTGGCCCATATGCTGGGAGTTCCACCGGCAAAACACCGACATTCTCGAAGCTGGCAAGCGGACGAGGCAGTTTAAGGTTCGTCAACGCAAAAGGGGGTTTCGGGGCTGAAATCAATGCGCAGCACCGATCGCTATAAGGCAGCCCGCCTTGCGGCTTGGCCACGGAAGAATTCCCCTGTGGGGAAGGGCAGCATCGTTGAGAACCAGAAACTCGCGAACTTAACCTTTGGGCAGAGATTCGGGCACATTACTGGCAGAAATGAAATCAATTTGTCCAGCGGGCCTGCTCAGGAATTACATGCCTATTGTTCAATCTGGGATTCGACGAGGCAAGCAGAAGATCGTACCCGCGGGTCTCTACGAGGACGGTTCTGAGCTGGCCACATCTGCGCTATCCTTTTTCCATTTGTTCTCGGGGGTATAGTAGAAGTTATAATGGCTGTAAGATCCATAATATCCGTCATAGCGTAGGTCTACCTTATTGAACACGATGCCCAAGAGGTTTGCGCCGCTATTTTGCAGGACCTTGCGTGCCCGCGTCACCGCTCCCCGGACGGTAACTCCACTGGCGACCACAAAAATCACTCCGTCCACATAGGTCGAGAGGATCATCGAATCCGCTACGGGAAGCAAAGGAGGAGAATCGATCACGATGAACTTGAACTGCTTGCGTACTTCCCGGAGCATTGATTCCATGGTTGAGGAGGAAAGAAGCTGCGTTGGATTGGGGGGCTTGGGCCGGCGGGCATCACCCAAAGCGTGGGGACCTGGGGAAATTGCGCCATCGCCTTCTGGAGGTTGTGGGCTCCGGTCAAGAAGCTTGCCAGGCCTGTTTCATTGACGATGTTGAGTGCGCTACCGATCCTTGGATGGCGAAGGTCAGCATCAATAATAAGGGTTGGTTCCCCCCTCTGCGCGAGTGCTATTGCCAGGTTGAGAGCGGTGGTCGTCTTCCCCTCGCCGGCAACCGAGCTGGTCAATAACATTACCTGGGGTGGATGGGGAGCCATCGAAAGTACCACCGAGGTCAAGAGCGTTCGGAAGGATTCGGCCATTGCCGAGGAGGGCCGCGACAAGAGCGCTAATCCTTGCGAGCCGCGCGAGTTACCGTTGCCTCCCGCAATCGCTGGAAACTGTTGCCGAAGAGTCTCATGCGCCATGGGGACCACAGCCAATGTCGGAGCCTTAGCCAATCTCTCCGCCTCGTCAATGCTTTTGATGGAAGTGTCCACGGCTTCTCTTATGAAGGTGAATGCCAGGCCGAGAACGAGTCCTACCATCAAGCCGATAAGGATATTGCGAACCTTTTGAGGTCGAATTGGCCCGCCGGGAGGTTTGGCCCGGTCGATCACATGAATATTCGTCGCACGCAGCCCCGCCGAAACCGTCGCATCCTTGAGCCGCTGAAGCAAGCTATCATAGAGCTGTTGATTCGTCTCCGCCTCCCGCTTCAGGAGATTGTGCTGGATCAGAAGCTGATTGAGGGCTTCCACCCCGGCTCTTTCTTTGGCGACGGCGCCCTCGAGGAGCTTCTCCCGCCCCAAGGCGGCCAAGTAGTCGTTCCGCATCCTTTCAACAGTTCGTTTTCGCTCTTTGTCGATCATCGATTGGACGTCATCCAACTGACCCTGTAGCCGCAGGGCTTTAGGATGCTTCGGCCCGGATTGCCCCACCGTATCGGTATATTGCGACTTCAGGTCATCATATTTTTCCTCAAGATGCTGTAAGAGGGGGTCTTGGGTTACGTAGGCGACCTGCCCTTCGTTGGTGCGCACCAGATCATAGACCGACTCTTTCTCCAACCGGTCAGTCTGGGCGGCGGTCAGGTCGTGACTCAGATCCGACATTTTTTGGTCGGTGACACCCTCTTTGCCGCTGATATCGACAATGGAGTTTTGCCTTTCGTAATCAAGCAGCGCCTGTTGGGATTTCTCGACTTTGAGCTTCAATTCATCGAGTTGTTTCTCCATCCATCCCGACGCTTGGCGGGTCGCATCGTACTTCTGCCGAAAGTTGTTTTCGATGTAGTTGTCCGCCAGCGAGTTTGCGAGCTTGGCGGAGAGCTCAGGGTCCGCGGTCTCGAATCTCACATTGACCACGTGACTGTCACGCACTTTCTGGATGTGTATACAACCTTCAAATGCCCCTACAAGGCTGTCCGGCGTCGTAGGGGGTTCGGGCAAACCCGAAGGCCTACGGTCCTGGAGAGCTGCGACCCAGTTTGGGTTAGTCGTCAGGCCGAGTTGATCAATCGTGATCTCTGCCAGGGTGGCCCCTTCGAGAACCTGAATTTGCGTTCCAATAAATTCATCGTCGCTCGGGTTTTCCCGATAGAGGTCGTTCAGGGACAGAATCTGAGGCGTGTCAGACTCCATGTCCATGCGCACCGTGGCTTGATAAATTGGCGTCATCCTGAAAGTGGCAATCGCGACCAGGGCCGTCACTATAAATGCGATACTTATGATTGTCCCGCGACGCTTGTTGATGACGGTCCAGTAAGTTTGCATGTAGGCGAAGCTGTCGAATGCTTCGGCATCGGGACCAGCGCCCTGGCCAGCGGGTATGTGTGGTATTCCCGGCAAATCTGGCCGGCGGCGGGACAACGATTCATTTTCAGGCATTTCTTTTACCTCGGAAAATGCTTTTCGTTAGAGGAGCGTCCTGAGGACATTGCATATTACTAATTAGTGGATGATCAGCGCATCAATAGCTACGTAGCTAAAGACGTCGGCGCCTCGGTGCAATGCTTTTTTGACGGTACTGTCTGGAACAAAGAAAATGTCGTTGGCCTGTAGCCGGATATCATGTTGGTGGCCGGCAAGCACTTTCGACAGGTTCACGGCAATTTCTTCGCGTCCGTCCTTCGCCGCCGGATTTTTTCTAATGATCATGGCGCTCTTCTCCTTGGCTGTTGACTTCAAACCTCCGGCAAGTGCCATTGCCTCCAAGACGGTCATATCCTCACCGGTTTTGATGGTATACCCTCCCGATGAATTCACCGCGCCCACGATATAAACGATTCCGGCGCGTTGAATGGTGAGCTTGTCGCCAGCGTAGAGATCGACGTTAAGCTTTGGGTCGCCAGTATCCGTCAGGAGACTGAGGTCCACGCGCAAGGTGGGTTCGCAAGAGGCCGGTTTAGATGGGGCCCTACAGGCTTCGGATTCGTTGATGACCTCCATGCCCATCGCCCCTCGATTTATGATTGCCAAATTGCTGGCATTATCCGCAAGGCCGCCTGCCTGTAATATGGCGTCCAGTAGAGTGATCTTTCCAAAAATGGGATAGACTTGGGGTTGCTTGACAGCCCCGAGTACGGTGACCCCGCGGAGGCGAGATTCCTTGACGGTCACCGATACGCGAGGATGACTGTAGATTTCCGCCTTCTCGTATTCCTCGCCGATAAGCTCAGCAAGCTGATTTTCCGTCCGCCCTGCTGCCAATATCGGGGCAGAGAGGAGAGGGAGGGCGATCAGACCATTGGGGTTGACACGAAACTCTCCAGTTACATCAGGAGCATCGTAGACGCTGATGCTCAGGACATCGTCTGGCCTAATGATATAGTCCGGGATTGGCGGGGAGGAAACTGTCAACGAGGTTGGCCCCGGTACGACTTCTGCTGGTTCCGGTACAACTTGTGATTGGCGGCCAATGGGGGCAGGGGCCTGTGCGGCCAGGAGGGGGCAGCAAGCCAAGAAAAACACACAGACGACCAACCGCCGGCTTCTTATTATATTTCCGGGGCAATTCTGCGTAATTCCTGCCAACACTATCATTTCGCGCCTCCAAATCATTCGCCTGTGGGGTATCTCCTCAATATGGTTTCCGCGTCAGCACAGCAGAGATAAGAACCCCCCATCCCTCCGGAGCTCGGGCGGGGATTGAATCTATTATTGGAAGGTCGCGAGCAATGCAATTTAGCTTTACTCTCCACGGGTTCTACAACTTCCGCAGCCGCAAATCGCAAAACGAGGCCGCCTTCCCTCAGCAGGCAGAACCGGCTCTAATTGCGCACGCAGGGGCTCCTGGAGGCCTTTATGCCGGCCACACTTCGCGTGAAGTCAATCCCCCCTCAGAAACAGCTTGGGTTCGCCAAAAACTCAATATCTCTTGGTTCGAGGCGAAACGTCAATTTCCACGCCAGCAAGGCTTGCGGCAATTCCACAAACTCTACCAAAATCCTGAGCCCCTGGCATGATTAGGATAGTGATGTTCAGCTTAATCCCTCTTGCTAAATTAGATAGCAGAGAATTTGGGTAGCGGTAAGTCTCTTGGTTCGATCACTCCACTGGCGACCCTGGCGTGTTGACCCACGTGCAACCCCATTCCCCTGGAGCCAGCGAATGCGCCGCCCTGCGCTGGTGCTGATGTCTAGTACGGATCGATAACCATTTTACTCCCGCCGCCGGTCCGCAAGGCGTTTGGTGTCTTCAGCTATTATACAGCTCCGCCCTCTGACTCCCAGAAGTTTCTCGCTCCTTGAGCCACCTGACACCCGCCAAGTCATCGGCGGCAACTTGCTGGCCGCCTCACAACTGATCAATCCAATCCATCCCTGCCAACAAATGAATCCTATTTTCTCTCTCAAATCTCTTTCAACCTAAATATGTCGGCGCAGGAAGCCATTTCGCACGAATAGCGCCACGCTCATCTTGCAGGAGTTGATCCGTCCCTAGAGATGTCATAGCGCGTACAAATCGTGAATACCCATGGACATACTGACCAAATTGCCGTGCAGCGAATTCTTGCAACTACTTCCCGCGACGCGCAAGAGCGTAAGAACATTGTACTCCCCGTCTCTTTCGTCGCGGGCTGCTCCAACACCCGTCGGGACCCGCAACCTTCTTCTTTTTCGAAAAGGTCTACACAAGTTTATACCATAGGGTGATTTCTCACTCCAAGCATTTTAATGTAAGGCCCAATCCTTGCATAGCGGCAGGGGGAATTGATGGAACCCTAATTGAGGAGGCGATCGTATGATGCTACCTCCAATGCCACTTCGGTGTGGCGCATCCGGCCAGTCCGGCGCTGCACGGCAACCCCGAACACTACCGTGTGCCCTACCAAGTAGACGACATTGCCAAGATAAACTAGAATAATCCCGTGATTTCACTCCAAACCATCTCGCGAGCGGATTCTGCCCAAGCCGAAGAGTTGTGGCAGCGGGCCTTCCAGGGAGGGAGATAGCCCCATGGGGGTCCAAAAAATACTACCCCTCGAAATGGCCTACCTTAAGGTTGATGAGCTCAAACGGCATGGCCTGAGGGTAGTGCTTACCAATGGCTGCTTTGACCTGATTCATCCGGGCCATACGCGTCTTTTTGCCGAAGCACGAAGGCTGGGTGATGTCTTGATCGTCGCCATGAACAGCGACCGGAGTCTCCGCGCGCTCAAAGGGATGAAGCGGGCCTTACAACCAGAAGCAGAGCGAGCCGAGATCATCGCGGCTTTGGCTGCCGTGGATTATGTCACCATATTTGACGACCCGTCAGTATTGTCGGTCGTGGCACGCATGTTGCCCGACGTTTTGGTCAAAGGCGGGGATTACACTCTCGATCAAATCGTTGGCCGCGACGAGGTAGAGGCTGCGGGCGGGCGGGTGGTTCCCATCCCCATCGTGTCCGGCTACTCGACCACCGCCATTATCGAGGCAGCACAAAACGCCGCACGCAGCAGGCGGTAGGCTTAACAGCAGCACCGTTCCCCGAAACGGCTTGGAGATTCGCGCAAACCCGTGCGTGCCAAAATCAAGCCGGATCGAGCGCCGGACAATTTTTTTGATGATGGCGCGCGGCGTACCAGATTGAGAAACCTTCCGTAAGGCCGGAAATCCCTCCTCCTGAATATTGCGCCGCGAGGCTCAACCACGATATGTTGATAAGGCGACGTGCAGAACGGTCGGAGGGCAAGCTATGCGGGTTTTAGTGACGGGGGGGGCGGGCTACATCGGGAGTCATGCCGCCAAGGCTTTGGCGATGGCTGGCCACGAGCCTGTAGTTCTGGACAATCTCAGCTCCGGGCATCGCTGGGCAGTCAAGTGGGGGCCGCTCCTTGAATGGGACCTCGCGAATTCGGAAGGTCTCCGCCCTTTCCTCGAAAAGGAACGGGTGGAGGCCGTCCTGCACTTTGCCGCAAGTTTGTTGGTGGGCGAGTCCGTCCAGAACCCCAGAAAGTACTTCTGGAACAATGTCGTCAATACGCTCCGCCTGCTCGACGTTATGCTGGAGGCGGGAATAAGGCGCATAGTTTTCTCCTCTTCGGCAGCCACCTACGGCAATCCCCAGAAGGTGCCGATTCCGGAGAATCACCCCAAAGAACCCGTAAATCCTTATGGCGAAACCAAGCTGGCCATGGAGCGCGCGCTCCAGTGGTACGGAAACGCCTATGAGATGAGATGGGTTGCCTTGCGATATTTCAATGCGGCGGGGGCGGATCCGGACGGCGAATTGGGCGAAAGCCACGACCCTGAAGCTCACCTCATTCCTCTCACCATCGAGGCGGCGCTCGGGCATCGGCCGTATGTCGAGATTTATGGCACGGATTATCCCACCCCTGACGGTACCGCCATCCGCGACTACATTCATGTCACAGACCTGGCGGACGCCCACGTGCGGGCGCTGGAATACCTGGCGGGCGGAGGAGAAAGCCGTGCGCTGAACCTGGGAACAGGGCAGGGTTACTCCGTGCGTGAGGTTATCCGGGCGGTGGGGAAAGTATCTCCCTGCTCCGTGCCCTTTCGCGAAGGGCCCCGGCGCGCCGGCGACCCCCCGATATTGGTTGCCGACCCGAGGCTCGCAGGCGAGGCCTTGGGTTGGACCCCACGGCGCTCCGACCTGGACGCCATCGTTCAGGATGCCTGGAATTGGCATTCGGCAAGCCCTCATGCCGGAAAAACATAGCCACTTATCCACCTACCCGTTCCATCACTTGCTTGCTGCCTTTTGCCTCATTACCTGGGGCCGCTTCTGACCCACGGCTTGCCCTCCTTATCCTTATCGGCGACCGGATAAGCGCGGCCGCCAGTTCTTGCACAGTTTTTAAAACCTCACGATCCCCCCTTCCCTTAAGAAATTAGCCCCTGTGCCGATATAGCGGGTGTGCATGAAAAATCAATGCACATCTAGGGAAGGTTTTATGGCCGCCAACAATTGCATTTCCCGCGTCCGGAGCGAGCCCAGCAGCCATGGTTGTCACCATGCGATGACTGCCCTCCGCCCGCTGACTGGTTGCCACAATTCCTCCTGCTTGATTCAATTCTCTGCAATCCCTGGACAGTTCTCGCAGATGGCGTACCTCTTCGGAGTCGCTCCGAGATTTCGAAGTTCGTTAGTGCCCGGACTGAATCCGGGCTCCCCCTTTATTGCTCGAGACCGCGCGCGGCCCGGCAGAGGCAGAAGCCTCTTCCCAAAATCCCGCCGATTCTCCTTGGGAGGATAAGATGGCGTCTAACAAACAAATTTCCATTCTGGTTATTGCTATGGGGATCTGCTTGATTCCAACCATGGCGAAGGCCGGGGCCGATCCCGCTGTGATTCAGTCCCCTCCGCCGGTACGTCGCTTTCTCGACGGCAAGAACATTGGCCTTTTTGCCCTCAACGCCGCCATCATGGCGGCTGACTTGGCCACCACCCGTCGAGCCTTAGAACAGCCGGGAACGCGCGAGGTGAACCCTCTCATGCAGTCCCCGGAGTCCATGGTTGCCGTCAAGGTGGCCGCCGTGGGCACTGGAGTTGGAATTTCCTATCTGATGCATCGGAGCGGCCATCACCGGGCGGAGAGATTAGTTCCCATACTTTTCGGAATTCCGTCGGGCATCGCAGCGATACATAATGCCGGGATTCATTAGCCGGCGCATCCCAGGCCGCCGCGAACTACCTCCAGGCCGGGCCACACCCTGATTTTTCAATACAGTCAAGAGGCCGAAATCGGAACCTCGGCTGAATTCTGAGCGCTCGTCGGCAAGTAATCCCTGAGTCCCCCATTAGGTGTTCAAATGACTGCCAACCACGTTGCAGTAGGCCGCATTGGCGGACTCAAGACACCGCGTCTGGGCAGCCAGTCGGGTGTATACTGCGCTTGCGAATGTGGAGCCCGAATTAGCCGCCAAACCTAACTCAAGATGCTGGCTAATGGCCCCGCGCAAGCCGGAGGGAGTATCTATTGGCAGAAATGGTCGGATAGGTTGAAGAAGGGCATCCTCCGGGCCCTCGATCTGGGCGTTGGGCGAACGGATGGGGAGGAGGGTGAGAGCAGAGAGCGCCAAATCGACCAACTCGCCAAAATGACATAAAGGCGCCAGCCGAACATCCAACGGGGTCGATGCGGCGCTGCCTTTGCTGGCCGGATGTGGCAAGCAAGGGGCGGCCATCCCTTGAATAACAAAATGCGGGTTCTTCTCATTTCCGCGAACATTGAGAGGATGAACATCCTCCCGCTGCCGCTGGGGCCAGCGCTGGTGGCCGCCGCCTGCCGCCAAACCGGACACGAGGTGGTTTTGCTCAACCTGATGTTTGAGCAAGACCCGCCCTCGGCCATCCAGGATTGCCTCAATGGATTTCGGCCTGAGGCCATCGGCATTTCGGTGCGCAATATCGATGACCAGAATATGGCCGATCCGAAGTTCCTCCTGCCGCCGGTTCGCGAAGTGGTAAAGACCTGCCGCAGCCTGGGTGATGCTCCGATTATCGTGGGCGGGGCAGGTTATAGCATTTTCCCGGAGAGCGCCTTGGGCTATCTCGGGGCCGACATGGGAATTCAGGGGGAGGGAGAAGCATCCTCTCCGGTTTTGCTCGATCGCCTGGCGAAGGGCGTGCCGGCGTCGGGAATTCCGGGCCTCTACCTTCCCGGCGAGCGGTCTGCCGAAAAAACCTTTGCAAGGAACCTGGATGCTCTCCCGCTTCCGGAACCAAGACTCTGGATTCCCTCCGTTCACAGCCCCTCGGATTTCTGGGTTCCCGTCCAAAGCCGCCGCGGCTGTTCCCTGGACTGCAGCTTCTGCTCGACCGCTGCCATCGAAGGACGCGCCCTCCGCGGACGCTCTCCGCAAGCCATCGTGACCTGGCTGGAACAGCTCACCTCAAACGGGTTCACCAACTTCAACTTCGTCGATAACACCTTCAACCTCCCCCCCGATTACGCCAAGGAGCTGTGCCGGATAATCGTGGAACGAAGCCTGGCGATTAACTTCTGGTGCATCATCTACCCCAAATGGGTCGATGCGGAGTTGGTGGAACTGATGGCGCGGGCCGGCTGCCGCGAAATTAGCCTCGGGTTCGAAAGTGGCTCCAACCCCATGCTGGCCAGCTTAAACAAGATGTTCAATACCGACGAAGTGAAAGCGGTGGCAAAGATGTTTGCCGACGCCGGCATCTTCCGCCGGGGTTTCCTGTTGATGGGAGGTCCGGGTGAAACCCCGGAGAGCGTCGAGGAGAGCCTCGAGTTTGCTGACTCGCTGCATCTTGACGCGCTGAAAGTCACAGTCGGCGTGAGGATTTACCCGGAGACTCCACTGGCCTCGACCGCGCTCGCCGAAGGGATGATCCGGCCGGACGACGACCTGCTCTGGCCGCGCTTCTACCTCGCGCCTCGATTGAAGGACCGGCTCCACGAACGGATTGCTGCTTACAAGACCTCACGTTCGTGGGTAATGTAAGGAGCCGAATTGGCGTGGGTGATCTCGATCGGCGGCGTGGAATTAAATGCTCGCCGTCTCTTGCGGCCCGCGGATGGCTGGCGGGATGCGCCGCAAGGTCCAGCCGAGCCGATCTATGCTAAGACCCGGGTATCATCTCCGAGCTCTTTGGGGAGAGGTTTTCGGCACCACCCGACACCCGCAAGATGGCGAAGCTTAGCAACCCGAAGAAGGCGATCGTCATAAGAACGAGACCATGACAGAGAAGTCCCGCAGGGAGGACATCTCCCTCCCGCGCCACGTGCAGGGCCGTGAATACGATCAGCCACAGGCCCTCATATTGCCCGATATTTGCCGGAGTCAACGGTATTGCCATTCCAAAGGAGAAAACCGTGAAGCCCAACAAAACCACGGCAGGAGAAGCCACGTGTCCATTAACGGCCCAAAAGATTACCGCCACGGCTGCCGCATGAACCCCCCATACCGCCACACTACACAACATCGCGTAAAAGAGCGTGAGCGGTGACAATGCCCCACCCGCCCCGTGCAAGAACATCCTTACTATGCCGGTAAGGCGATCGTTGGTGTGGGGTGGGAGACGCAACAGGCGGAGAACCTTCGAGACGATCCGCAAGACCCCACTAGCCCACCGACTGCTAAGGGCTAGAATCAGGAAACCCATTCCACAGAGTAGCCCGGCGATCCGCAAGCTTGCCGCAATCCATGCCGGCCCCAAGGCGCGGGAGGGTAGAGCAAACATCGCGGCCACCCCCAGAAGCACAAGTGTGGCGACATCCAGCAATCGTTCGACGGCCACGGAGGCGGCGGTGGCGAAATAGGGAAGGCCGTGGCGGGCCCTCACGAGGGCGGGTTTGACGAGTTCCCCCGCTTGCGCCGGCGCGACAGAGCTGACCAGATAGCCGATGGAGGAGTACACGAAAAGCGCCAGCAATCCAACCTTCCATTTGAGAATGATCACCCACCGCAAGGCCCGCAGGATGTAGAACGCAAAGAGCCCGGCCACGGAAAGTCCAAGCAGGGGAAGGGAAGTATGTTTCAGAAGCACGAATGTCGAGTTGAAGTCTAGTCGGCGGCAGAGCAATGCTACCAATCCCAACCCCGCGGCAAACGTGACCAGGCTGCGCACCCAGGATTTTCCGGACATGCCAACCAAGGTGAAGATCGTCTTCGACAAGGGTAAATTTGGCTTACTCGGCGCTGAGCAAGATTTCGGTGGCGCATTCATAGCTTCGCGATTTCTTCTCCAATGACGAATCCGGCGAACAGTCCAGCAGTTGTTCTGGTGTCAGTAATCCTGGCGGCGACAAAAACACGGAACGCGGAGTGCCAAGTAATTCGACCGCCCCATTTCAAAAAGGCAGGCTGTCCGAACGACTGATTATATCCCAATCATCTCGACACGGGGCAGCTCAGGCTGTGTAACGGGAGATCATTATGGAATCAAGCGGGAAGCGCAAGAAGCCTGCGGAGGTGAAGGCAGCCCCACAAGCTGGCTGGCGGTATAAGAACTTGGACAGCCTCGATGGTTTTGCATACTGCGAAACCTATAATCGAACGGTTGTGGACACCGTCTTGAATGAAATTGACGACATGCGAGCCCTTTGGACCCAAGGAATTGTTCAATCGGGATTTGAAATGCCAGTAAAAAATTTGTCTTTCAGGCTCGCTTACCCGAACTGTCCAGCTACTTACTTTTCATCACGAAGACGCCGTCCCAGGCGCCTTCCGGGGGCTCCGCAAGATATTCTTGGCATCGTTCCATAAAGACGCGGCTCGGGCCGTCTTGCGGATAATCGCGAACCAGTTCCTGGAAGATCTCGATGGCCATTTCCCACTGGGCATCCCGGTAAGCTTTCAGACCCTTTTCAAAACGGCTGACTAAATCCTCAAACTGGGCGGAGTCGGCCGCCATGCCCAGCAGGTCGTAGACCTTGACCGGTTGGGTTTTTCCTTTCACGCGAATGAGGTCAAGCTCGCGGGCGACCACCTTTCCCTCCACTTGCAGAAAGCTGCTTTCACTGATGATGAGACGGTTCCGGAATTTCCGGGTCAGGCCTTCCAGCCGGGACGCCAGGTTTACGCTGTCGCCCATGATTGTGTAGTTTTTGCGCTTATCCGATCCCATGTTCCCCACCACCATGGGGCCGGTATTAATGCCCACACCAATGTCAATGCTGGGAACCGAGCGCGCCTTCCATCCCTCCTGCAAGCGCTGCAAAGCCTGGGCCATCTCCAGGGCCGCGCGGCAAGCGCGCAGAGCCTGGTCATCCTGGTGGTAGGGGGCGCCCCAGAAGGCCATAATAGCGTCGCCAATATATTTATCGAGTGTACCCCAGTTCTTGATAATCACGCCGGTCATGGTGTTTAGATATTCGTTAAGCAGTTCCACCAACTGCGACGGAGTAACCTTCTCCGAGAGGGTCGTGAATCCCACAATGTCGGCGAACAGGGCGGTGAGCTCCTTCTCTTCACCCCCCAGGCGGACGCCATCCTTGTTACTGAGCATGTCCCGCATGACGGCAGGATGCAGGTATTGCGAAAATGCCGAAAGCGCCCGGCGCTTTTCCCCTTCCTCAAAAAAGAACCGGTAGCTGACGATTCCGGCATAGGTGAGGAACAGCGTGGTCATGGGCAGGAAAGCCGCCACCCACATCCGGTAATGCGAGAAGAGGAAATTGACCCCGGCGAATGCCGCGGCGAGCGAGAACAACAGGAGCACCGTGGCGCGCAGTGGGCTCAGCATGCTGAACATGATTCCCGCCCCGAGGCTGAATAGAATGATGAGGGCGAAGTCGATCATGATCTCGCGCAGCCCACGCCGGATGAAGTGTTGATAGAGAATATTGTCAATCATGTTGGCGTGGACTTCCACGCCGGGATATTGTTCCTGGGTCGATTCGGAATAGGGAGTGAGCACCATATCGCCAATGCCGGTGGCGGTGATGCCGACCAGCACCAGCTTGCCCTGAAACACTGACGGGTCCACAGTGCCCTGCACGACGTCGGCCAGGGAGTACCAGGGGAAGGTTTGGGCAGGCCCGTCGAAATCGATTTGCGCGAAGCCTTTGCGATCCGTGGGAATGTCCAATTTCCCGAGGGCGATCTTTTCCACCCCGGCGGGGCCAAAAACCAGCTTGACCTGGTCAAGCGAGTTGTCGGTGAAAGCTTGGGCGGCGGCTACGTCGAGCGAAGGATAAAAGCTCCCCTGGAATTTCACCACCGTGGGGGCGCGCCGGACGGTGCCATCGGGATCCGGCTCGGTATAGAAGAATCCGAAGTTCTTCGCATAGTTGGCAAACAGCGGTAGATTCGGGGAGAGGGCCAGGGCTTCGGTGCCCTCAAACGTCTTCGCGTACTCGGGGTGCACAATTTGCGGGTAGGCTTGAAAAGAAAGAATGTCCAGGAAGCCTTTCAAGCGTTCCGGATTTTGCTTTTCGGCCTCTTTCGGCGAAATAAAGAAATAACCCAAGACAGCGTTATCGTAGTGGGAAAGGGCGTCGGCGAACTGCTGGTCATTGTCGGCAGCGGCCTCCCGTGATTTCAGGTCCGCTTCGAAGCCCGGCGTGTGCGCCGGTGCGGGAACCATGTGATCATAATCTTCCTGTACGGAATGCAGCGCCTCGAGAGCGGAATTGGTGTCAGGTTGAGGGAAGTTGACATCGAAGGCGACGACGCGGGCATGCGTTTTGTTCAGGAAGTTAATGGCCTTGGCAAAGGTGCTGCGCGGGAAAGGCCAGCGGCCCAGCAAATCCTGGCTCTTCTGGTCGATGCCGACGATCACCACGGCAGGGCCCGGACGGCGCGGCCCGCGGAATTGGAAGCGCACGTCGAGAGTCTTCAGCTCGATGTTCTTGAGCAATTGAAAGAATGGACCGGGGTCGGACCGCAGGTAGGTGGCCGAATAAATTGCCAGGCTAACCACGCATAGCGTACAGCTCATCAGAAAAGACGCACGATGCTGCCGGCCGAACCCCGCCGTCCTTGAGGCGAGTTGTGGAATTTTTCCAGGCATGAATTGGGTTAAGCTTGCCGCCCCTAAGGGCCGAGCGCCAGCATACCATAAAGGCCATCGCCGGGGAACTTGCCGGCAATCATGCCGCCCAAAAGAGAAATGCGTCCCGAACTCATTTCAGGACGCATTCTTTTACCCGGGAATCTCTGACTCCCACGATTTTCAGGGCCTGGAGGGTGATACCGGAGGGCCGGACGACGTCACAACGGCCGCGGCGATTCCCGCTGCCGCCGCCGCTCCTGCGCCAATGCCCACCCAAACCCAGGGGAACCCGCTGGTAGCAGCTCCCCCCGCTCCTGCCGCTCCCACTGTTCCAAGATTGGCGATATTGGTAAGGCTCAGCATGCTCGCCAGCATGCCAGGATTGGCCACGGCGGGAGTAGGAGCTGCTCCAAAGGCTACCCAGGTACACTCGCCCGGCTTCAAGATAACCGACCCTTGGATGTTCGGATCGGAGCTTTGGACCTTCGTGGTGCCTTCCACATCGCAGACCTCGGTGCCCTGGTCATTCGTCTCCGCCACATAGGAGGTGTCAATGGTTCCCACCACGGCGCTCTTGGTGCGCAGCTCGAACTTTCCGCCGGGGGTGGTTATCTTCTCCGCCGTGGCGTGGATTCTTCCCGAGATCAGTTCAATTTCGGTCTGTTGCGCCTGTGGGTCGTGCTTGATGATCTTAATCTTCGAGCGCGCGCCCACATTCAAGGTCGATCCGTCCAAGAGGGTGATCTGCGCCCGCCCCGTTTCGAGGGTGTGTATCAGATCGTTCCAATCGACGACTTCATTCAACGACATGGGGAGTTCCTGCGTTTGACCTTCCCGTTCAATCATTCCGCTGGGGATTTCCTTGTTGACCTTTCCCGCCACCTGCCCGTTGCCTTCCGGGCTGGCCTCCACCCGCGCCGATTGCCCGGAGTGCAGAAACACCGGTGCGCCCTGGGAACGAATCTCCGCCAAGCCGCGCTTTACCGTAACGGTGGCAGCATTCCCGACGGTTGTCATCTCGCACTCGGCCCCGCTCTGTGGGTCGCCTTTGACGAGCACGTATCCACCCGGAACGGCGACTTGGATGGGATCAACTACCATCTCGTCGACGATCACTGTGCCCCGGCGCAACATAAAACTCGGCATCGCGTCGCTGGCCAGTAGAACCACTTCCGTGTCAGCCAGTAGAGTCGTGGAAGCAGGAGATCGGAAGCGAATCCACGCCGATGCTCCGGGAAAGGTATAAATCTTGTCGCCCGGGAGGACTGTTGTCCCGCTGGGAACATTGGCGCTCCCCAGGGATACTGTTCCCTTCGTCCACAATACTCCGAGCCATGGGGTATTCGGCTCCGCGGCTGCAAGGGCACTTGTGCAGGTCAGGATTGCAATTGCGATCGACAACCACAGCGGCCTTTTCATTGTGCACTCCTTTTTCAAGGTACTCTTAACTCAATATCCCATAAAACTTAGTCGACTTATATCTTACCCCCAGCCACGCCCCCCCCGGGCGCAGCGGTCCTCCTCTAGCAGTCTTAGCATTCTTTCAAGTAAAGCTTTTCTACCATGAACGCATGCCTGCGTCAAGAATTTTAATGTTTTCTAATGTTTAGCAAAGTTATACTGGGCTCTAAGTCACTGGCAACACATTGGCGTGGGAACCTTGTCCCCAGGCGTAGCCGCAACGCACGAATTCTCCTCCGGGCACGGCCATGTCATCCCAAGCTCAATTCTCAGCACTTACGGGTAACTGGCGGATAGGCCGCGGCAGACGCAGTGAGCATGGCCGCACTGAAAACCAGTCTCGATCTCTTTTGCAACATGGTCACTGGCTACCATCAAATACATGGGACTGCCAATGACACTGTGTCCGAAAAAGGAGAGCGCCCGCCATTCACGTTGCGTCCCGCTGTGCTAGAATTCTTTGTACTCAACAGAACGCTTTCGTGCCTTGGGATTAGCCATGTCCGCGTCCTCCAAACCCGCGCCCAAACACTTCGCCGTCAACCGCCAGGCGCAGCATTTGTACCACCTGCTCGATCGGTATGAGGCGGGGGCGGAGTTGACAGGTACGGAAGTGAAGTCAGTGCGAGAGGGAAAAATCAACCTCAAAGACAGTTATGTCGACCTTCAAAAGGGGCAGGCGTGGCTGATCGATTGTCACATCAGCCCCTATACCGCGGGAAGCTACGCCAATCATGACCCGCTTCGCGACCGGCGCCTTCTGCTCCATCGCCAGGAGTTGGACAAGCTGGCGGGCCGCGTTCAGGAAAAGGGTTTCACGCTGATTCCAACCCGCGTCTATCTTAAGAAAAACATGATCAAGTTTGAGATTGCCCTGGCCAAGGGCAAGAAGATCTACGACCACCGCGAGACCTCGCGGCAGCGCACCATCGATCGTGAAACCCAGCAGGACATCCATGAGCACCGGCGGCGGCACCAATAGCCCATGGCGGCCATGACGTGAGCCATCCCAACAAGGAGATTCGAACCGTGAAAATTGAATTCCGTACTGAACCGCTCGCGCAGCTTTCCATCCCGGCCCTGGCCGTCTATGGTTTTGAGGATTCGCCCAGCTCCAGCGGCACGGTGGAGCGCCTGCCGGAGGAAGTGCGCAATCAGTTGCAGGAACTGCAAACGGCCGGCGAGCTCACCGGTAAGGCCTTCGAATGCACCACCCTCCATCGGCCCAACGGATTAGCCTCGGCAAAGCTTCTGGTGGTGGGGGCCGGAAAGCGCGAAAAATTCAGCGAGGCAAGCCTTCGCCATCTGGCGGGTGCGGCGGTGAGGAATCTGCGGGCGCGCGGCGTGAAGGAACTGGCGTGGATTCTCGGCTCCCTCGATCCGGGAGCGATAGCCTCTGTCGTGGAGGGCGCGCTGCTGGCCGATTACGACGCGGACCGCTACCGCACCGAGCGTAACGCGGAGAAGGGAATTGACAACCTCTGCCTGGTGACGGCCGGCGAGCCGCTGCCGGCGGAGGCGGAAGCCGCCCTCGCCCGCGGCCGCATTCTGGGCGAGGCGCAAAACTTCACCCGCGACCTGGTGAACGAACCCTCCAACCTCATGACCCCCACGAAATTGGCGGAACGGGCCACCGAGATGGCGGCGCGCTTCGGCCTCCCCTGCGAGGTGTTGGGGCCGGAGGGAATCCGGGGCCTGAAAATGGGCGCCCTGTGGGCGGTCGCGCAGGGAAGTCAGTCGGAGCCTGCCCGCTTCATGGTGATCCGCTATGCCCCGGAGGATGCTCCACCCCAGCCGGTCATTGGTTTAATCGGCAAGGGAATTACCTTTGATAGTGGTGGAATCTCCATCAAGCCGAGCGAAAACATGCATGAAATGAAAACCGACATGGCGGGCGGCGCCACCATGCTGGGCGTCATGCAGGCGATTGCCCAGCTTAAGCCTTGCGTCCGGGTCACGGCGCTGATTCCGGCGACGGAGAATATGCCCGGCGGCCATGCCTTCAAGCCCGGCGATGTCATCACCTCCATGTCGGGAAAGACCATCGAAATCCTCAATACCGACGCTGAAGGCCGCCTGGTGCTGGCCGATGCCCTGACCTACGCCAAGCAGCTTGGTTGCACGGTGCTGATTGACGCCGCCACCCTGACGGGCGCCTGCATGGTGGCGCTTGGCAACATCACCACTGGCGTTTTCGGATGGAACAAGGAATGGGTGGATCGCGTGCTGGCTGCTGCCCGCACGGCGGGGGAGAAGATGTGGCAGTTGCCCGTTGACGACGATTACCGCGACCTCTACAAGAGTTCTATCGCCGACCTGGCGAACACCGGCGGGCGTTACGGGGGAGCCATTACCGGCGCCATGTTCATCGGGGAGTTCGCCGGCGATACTCCCTGGGTGCATCTGGATATTGCCGGCACGCGCTGGTCGAATGACGAGAAACCCTACCGCGCCAAAGGGCCCACGGGCCACGGCGTGCGTACCCTGGTGCAATTGCTGACGGATCTTTCGGTGTAGGAAATGCCCCGCTTACATCCGGTCGGGAATTTCGATGCCCATGTGTTCGGTGGCGAGGGTCAGGGTGCGCTCGGTGAGGTGGACGAGGTAGAGCAGGAAGCGTTGGCGCGCCGCGTCGGTCTCATTCAGGATGTGGAAGTGATGATAGAAATTGTTAAAGCCTTGCGCCAGGCGGAACGAGAACTTGGCCAACACGGCGGGCTCTTCGCTAGAGATGGCTTGTGCCACCATCATCTCCAACTGCGCGGCCAACAGGGCTAGCTCCCAGAACGCCGGGCCATCCTCTCCCTTGAAAAACTCCTGCAATCGTTCTTCAGTGAAGGCGCTTGAGAGGTGCGCGGGCGCAAATTCCGGGTTCACATCCTGGAACTTGCGAATGATATTGCGCGCCCGCACAATGCTGTATTGCAGGTAGGGTCCTGTCTCTCCCTCGAAGGCCAGGGCTTCCTTGAAGTCGAAACCGATGATGACCCGGCGCGAAAACTTCAGCAGGAAATAGCGCAGCGCGGCCACAGCGATCTTGCCCGCGATGTCCTGAACTTCCGCTTCATCCTGGGCCATCTGGCGGGAGCGCACTTCCTCCGCGGCGCGAGCGATCAGGGTGTCAATCAGGTCATCGGCCTTGACCCCCTGGCCCTTGCGCCCGGAGACCTCCACGTAGGGACGCTGGCGGTCCTCGTCACTGAGGGTGATTCCCATCTCCTCGGCGCAGCGCGAGGAAAGTCCCACGACCTCATAGGCGAAATGGTGAAGGTTCGCGGCGCGCTCGTGGTATCCCAGCGTGTGGAAGGCCGCCTTGACGATGTTTTGCAAGTAGGATTGGCGCGTATCGATCACTGCGTAGGCGGCGCCGGCCCGGCCGAAGGGCGGCGCGCCTGCCTCGCCGTTCACCGTCGTGCGCCACACCCAGCGGCCATCGGGGTAGCGATAGAAGGGCGCATATCCAAAGTCTTTTCCCAGCAGGGCAAACTTCCACAGGTGGTAGGCAATGTCTTTGCCCACGTAGGTCACGGTGCCGTTCGAGCGCACGATGATCTTGATATCGTCGGCGTCGGGGGTCTCGCTCTCTGCCTCCGGGGCGTCGCCCAAATCCATCACCCAGCAGCCCGCGCTCTTGCCCGCCTCTTCGAAGCGAATGGCCTGCTTTTCCTTGAGCAGTTCAAAGGCGGATTTCCAGAAGTCGAGTTTCAGAATCTCGCTCTCCTGGGCCAGCAAATCGTACTCGATGTTCAGGCGCAGCATCGTTCCCAGGTGGGTGCGGACGATGGCGGTGGAAATCAGCTCCGCCATGGCGGCCGTTTCGCCATGCCCCTCTTCGATGTCCTTCAGGGCCTGGGCGCGCCATTGCTTGGCTTCCTGGTTTTCCTCGTAAAGCTGGAAGACGCGCGCGTAAAGGTCCCAGCAATAGTAGTCGAAGCGCCCGGCGGGGGCGATGCCCGGCGTCGTGGTGGCGTGAATCAGGGCTGCGACTTCCGCCACGGTTTTTTTCTCCACGTGGAGGAAGCCCACCACCACGTCCGCCACCTGGACGCCCGTGTTGTCAATGTAGTTTTGCACCTCCACGTTCTCGCCCGTGAAGCGCAGCAGGCGGGTAAAGGTGTCGCCCAAAACCGCGTTGCGAAGATGCCCGATGTGGGCAGCCTTGTTGGGATTGATGCTGGTGTGTTCCACCAGAATCTTGCCGCGTGCCGTATTTGCAGGGGGCGCCGCGGCGCCCGTTCGGCCTTCGGCGACGGCATGGTTACCGCCCATGGGGGTTTGGCCCCCGGCTGATCCCTCGCGCAGGGCGAAGAGCCGTGCTGCCGTCTGCCCGCGGTGCAGATGAAAATTCAGGTAGCCGGCCCCGGCCACGGTGACGCGCTCCACCCCTTCGACGCCCGAAACCAACGGGACAAGCTGTTCGGCAATCTTGCGGGGCGCCTGACGCAACGGCTTGGCCAGCTCAAAGCACCCGGCCAAAGAGATGTCCCCCATCTCCAGGTTGGGCGGCGAGTCCAGCGCGGGAGAGCCAACCTCCAACTTGAACTTGGCGCGCACCGCCTCCACAAACTTGGACTGTATCCGCTGCTGGATCTCCGGTAACAATGCATGCTCCCTGTGCTGCTGTCGTTGGGTGAAACCTTGATGTAGGGGCGGCGGAATTTATCTCGATCTCATCGGGACGCCGCCTTATGGCGAGGTAAACGCCGCTACCCCGCCACGTGGCGGGATAAACCCGCCACTACGCCGCCATAAGATGCAAATGGCGATTGAGGCGATAGAAAATTAAATTATAGCAGAGGCACTCGGGCGGCGGAGAATCCCTTTGCCTTGGATTGCCAGCTCGCCTGTTCTCGTTCGCTTCAGCAAGAATCCTGCGCCATTTGCACCGAATGTCCCTAATCCGCCGATAACGAACGGGCGGTAGGGATTTTGGATAAAAGAATAGGGAATCGGCACTGTGGAGACATCCTTTCATGGTAGGCGCAGTGTCGTTACGGCCCGAAGAGAAGGCAGGAGGCCACAGCAGATTGTGCAGTGCGCGAGAGGAAGACACGCCGCATGAAGTTTCAGGAAGGGGGTTAGGATAATCCGCTGATAAGGACGACGTTTTGGTGCCGGTAGGTTCACGTGATCACCGGCAGCAACCGCAGGCCCTCCCCATAGGCGGCCGCCCACTTGCCCAGCGCGGCCACTCGCAGCATCAGTCTTCGGGCATGGTGCACCAGCCGCCCCGGCATGGTGAAGAGCAGGAAGCGCAAGCGCTTGGGTCGTGCGGTCAGTAGTTCGGCGGGCAAGGCCAGCCGCTTCAGCGCCTGGAGCACGTTGTGTGCGATCACCGCCAAACGCAGCCAAGCCGCGTTGGCGCCGAAATATTTCGAGGGCAGCACGCCGCCCCCCAGGTCGTTTTTGATCACGTCATGGACGAACTCAATGGTGCCGGCCTTTTCGCGGTGCCACTCGATCAAGCGCGCCGCCTTCAACTCCCAGCGGTTCGACAACAGCGCGAAGTGCCGCACCGTGCTCCCGTCCGCGAAGAGTTCTCCTTGCTTTTTGCGAATGCGGATGGCCACGTAGCGCAGCGGTTGCGCATCCTTCTTCTCCACTTTCTCGCCGGGCACGAAGGGGACCTCGGCGCACTCGCGGATTTCGGCCGGATGCCGCTCGCCGTAGGGTTCCCAGGCGGCTTCGGGAAGCGCCTGGATGGCCGCGTGCAAGGGCTCGCTCATCCGCGCGCTGATCGCAAACGCGATGCGCCCGCCCGGTCCTTCGGGCCGCTGTTCATCGCGCAACCAATTCACCAACCCGCTTTCATGACACGCCGAATCGCCCCGGTAATAATACTCCTGCACCGTGCTCGGCAGGGCGGCAAAGGCCCGTTGCGCCACTTCCACCGGCTCCATCTGCGCGGGCACGTTGCCATCGCGAAATTGATCGGCCAGCACCAGGCCGGTCTCCGCCCACGCCGCCAGCATCGGCTGATAGCCGCGCACCCCTTCATAAGTGGTTAAGGCTTGCTGCTTGTGGCTCTCAATGATCGTCGCGTCCTGATCCACCGTGGCGAGGCGCTGGTCGGGGGCGCGTTCCCCGAAGCGCTGCACCAGATCGCGGTTCACTCTGCCCAGCCCCTCCAGTGCGGCCGTCTCCTCGGGGATGTAGGCGATCTGCTCAGGTAAGCGTCGTTGCTGGGCTTCCGCGATCTTCTCCTCCTGATGAAAGGCCTGCAAGAATTCCAGCGCCGTGCGCGGTGAAGGCAGCGCGTGCCCGATCATCTCCGCCAGCCCGGGGTCTTGCCGCAGACGCTCAAAATCTTCCACACATTCGCCCCCTGCGGCATTGAGGATCACGAAGCTCTCCACAAACGTCGCGTCGTCGTAGCCGCGTTGCCGCTGTTTCACCCGCACGTGTTCCTGAACACTCCGCGGCAGCCCCAGCGAACGGAAGGCCTGTACCACCAGCGGGATTCCTCCCAGCGCCGTGAGGATTTCTTGCAGAGGCTCGGGATCAAGCTCGAACAGCAACGGCGAGGCCGTGGGTGAAGGATTGGGGAGTTTGCGCATAGGAGAAAACCCTCAGCAATTTTCACACCCTGGGGGTGAAAAATCTTACAACCTTTCGCTTCTTCCCCCCAAGCCCGTCGCCCATGTCTACAGGCGGCGCCATCACTGCACCCCGGCTCAGCCTGCCCAAGCCGCCCCTTATCGGCGGATCGGGGAATGTCTTCAGGACTTGACCTGGCAAGGGGCGGTCAGGTAAAGTCCTATTATTTCTGGTTTCGGCCAGAAAGCCAAGACTGGGCGTTCAAGGGGATGAATCCTTCATGAGGAGATTGCCATGCGCTATGGGTGTGCGAGAATTTCCAAGTCGATTGTAGCCTTTGGGGTATTCGGGGTGGCCGTTGGCCTGCTTGCCGGCTTGAATGTTCTGATTTCCGCACTACCCTCCCCGGGGCTCATCGTGGGAGTGGTGGATGATTGGAGTACTCACCATGTGGTCTTTACCAACCCCGGCACCGCCGCTGAGGCGCTGGCGCAGGGCCGCTTCAAGGATTGGTACCGGACCGTCAACGATCCCCGCTACATCATGCAGCAGATGAAGCGCAATCCTTTGGCGCACACCCTGTCTGGGGCGACGGATTTTGCGTCGCGAATGGCCCTGTTGAGCGCTCCCACCGCGAGTTCCGACGTCCTCTCCAGCGCCAAGACCGCGTCGCCTGGGACCCTGACGAACGACTGGAATGTGGATGTGGGTCCCATCGGGGTAGGCGGGGGAAATTATCCGGCCAAGTTCAGTTTTAACAGCGCTCCAAGCTGTAGCGATATCGCCATCTTCAACACCAGCGAGGCGGGCTCGACCACCACAGCCACGGTGATGGGGATCAACAATCTCTATGACGGCGCACCCAGCGGCGAGTTGAGTTGCACCGGCTCCCCCACCGTTGCCTTCGCCTACGACACCAGCGACGGAGACGCCACCGACAAGGTGGTAACCTCGGCGACGTTTTCGCTGGCCGGAACGGAGATTGCCTTCGTCAGCACCGACGGCACTCACAGCTATTTGAATTTGCTGCGCTTCGAAACCGGAACGGGGAACGGCACGGCTTATGCCCACCCGGTAGCCCCCGCCACCATCTCCACCACCGGAGCGGGCTACGTCTCCTGCAAGTCCGGGACGGGGAGCTGTCTGCTCAGGTTAGAGTTCAGCGACAGCGGCGATGACACCATTTCCTCGCCGTATTACGACTATTCCAGCGACACCTTGTGGGCGGGGGACGCGAGCGGCAACCTGCACGAATTCCAACCGGTTTTTAACGGCGATGCGGTTGAAGTGGGCGCTCCCTGGGCGAAAACCGGGGCCACCACCGTGCTCGCCAGCCCCGTCTACGACGGCACCTACGTCTACGTGGGCGGCGCCAACGGAATCCTGTATGCCTTCACGGCGAGTTCGGGGGCATTAAAAGCCTCCAGCGCCACGCTGACGCATTCGGGAAGCCTGGGACTCATCGACGCGCCCCTGCTGGATGTGGTCAATTCCGTGTTGTACGTTGCCCTGGGCGACGACCCCAGCGGGGACTCCAGCGTGATGCAGCTTCCTACCCCCGCCTTGACGCCCACGAGTGAAGTCTATTTTGGTACGGGATCCACCACCGTCCCGGAATACGTTGGGACATTCGATAACACCCACTACGCGGCGGACTTGGCGGGAGCGAACACCACGGGCTACATTACGACCTGCAACTTTTTCGCTGCGGCAAACTACTTCAATCCGATCAAGATTTCGGGCTTTTCGGCGGGAAGAAAGCTTTACTCGAGCGTCTCGGGCGACGTTTACGAGCGAGTGTCTAACGCCGCGGTGGCATGCTCCCCGCAGACGGAAAACGTATCCGGGGGGCACGATTATATCTTCCTGAGCGTCGCCAGCCATGCCGATACCACCGGCACCGCCCCCAGCGGGTGCGCCAACGGGACCGCCGACGCCTGCCTTTACAGCTTCATCGTGGGGACATCCACGGGTTATACTTGGACCACCGCGGCCTCTCCCAACTATGGCTTTAAGATTCCCGAGAACACCGGAACCGCCAGCAGCACCAGCGCCATCATTGTGGATAATTCCGCCGCCAACGGGAGCAATATTTATTTCACCACCAACGCCACCACCAATGGGGCTCCCTGCACCACCACCACCGCGGGGTGCGCCATTCAAGTGACCCAGGCGGCGCCGTAGGCAGGAAGAAGGGTTAAAGGGTAAAGGGTAAAAGCGGAGGGCAGCGGGCCGTAGGCGGGGGAGAAAGGTTGAAGGGTAGAGGGGAATGTGGGCCGTAGCCCCCCGAAGCATCGGGTCGGCGCCGGCACTCCCCGACTCGCTCAGTTTTTATTTACCCTTTACCCCCTACCCTTCACCCTTGGCCTTTAGCCTTTATCCTTCACCCTTTGTCCTTTCCCCCTTTACCCTTTGGTCTATCCCTGCCTGCGGCCTGTCACCCACCACCCCGAGGGGGCTAGATTAGTAAACCACACTAGCCATTGGGGTTGGACAGGTTTACACTTCAGGCAATAGTACGATTGGGACTTGACGCAACTCGGTAAAATAATGCAAAATGCGCTCGATTGTTAGCGCACTCTAATTTAAAATTTGGCGCACCTTACGCTCGCGGATAATTGTACATGGAGGAGATGGCCGTAAGCCGCAATTCCTGGGGATTTTCCGGGGTCAAACTGCGGGTCCCGCACCTAATAATGAATTGAGATTTTCTGGGAAGGCGTCGGCAAGCCGCCTAGACGAAGGCGCGGCACATCCGGCGCGGGCTCAAAAGTATAATAGGGCGCCATCTCCGCGCGCCCACGGCCAGGATGCGTAATCTAAGCGACATTGATGAATCGGGTGACCGGAAAAAGTGGACTGGCAACCCATCTTGCCAGGCGAGATTTAACTCCAAGGAGCAGAGCATGAGTCCCAAAAAGAGCTGGTTTCGCAATCTGTCCCTCGCTGCGGTGGTATGCATACTGGTGGCGATCTCTTCGGTTTTGATTTCCGGGCAAACTGCCTCGTCGCCAGCCACCGGAGTACCTGAAGATTGGAGTTTCCGCCACTTGATTTTCTCCAACCCCGGCACAGCCGAGGAGGCGACGGCGGCCGGCCTGCTCGAGCAATATAATAATATTGTCAACGACCCCCGGTACAAGTTCCAGCAGCTCAAGCGCAATGGAGGGGTCGAGGGAAGTGTGGCAACTGGCGCTACCAGCACGGCCGCGACGAGCGCTACCAGCACGGCCACGACGAGCGCGGTGAAATCCGCCAGCAAGCCCTCCAAAAACCCGCCCCCGCCGACAAAGCCGAAGCCCGAGGGGGGGGCTTGGGCCATGAACGCGGCCCCCGTCGGCGTCCCGGCAAGCGCCTCGAACTCCTTCACTGCCGAGAGTACTTCAGGCTCACTGGTGATCAATGGTCTGGGAAGCACACTAACCATTAGTACGTTGTTCTCCACCTCCGCCTCCTGCACCTACACCGCGGGGGCCGCGACCGCGACTTTCGCTAGGAGCGGCACTTCGCCTTACGGGGTTAATCTGCTCGCGCAAGTGATTGCTCTTCCGAGCTGCGGGGGAGTTGTGGGGGTTACGGCTACTAGTTCAGGTACCAGCTTCACGATTAGCGCTTTGAACCCTGGATCCGCAGGGAACCAAGTCGCGCTCACCTCTACCTTCAACCATGAAAGTACCACATGGACTAGCACCTCCTTGGGAACTGGCGTGTTCGGCGCCGCCGGTGTGGGATTGGGCCGGTACCCGGCCAAGTATTCGTTCAGCACCGGCACCACCGCGTACTGCGACTCTGACCCTACTCCCGATTACGCGGTCTACAACACGGGTTTGGCGGGCTCCGGCTCGCAAGCGACGGTTATCGCTTACGACAACCTCTACACCGGGTGCTCGACGAGCCTCGGTGCCGATCCCCAATGTCTACTGGGCATACAACACCGGATCGGGTTCGGTGGTCACCTCCCCCGTGATCTCCGGGGATGGAACCAAGGTGGCGATCATTGAGACCCCCGCCAGCGGAGCGGCAACTCTCCGCATTATCCAATGGAACCCCGGCGACGGCAGCGATTACAGCACCCCGGTCGCTCCCGCCAACAGCATTTCGAACACGTATTATGGCGCCGGCGGCAATGGGGCTTGGAATTCGAGCAGTTGCTCGGTTGCGGGCTCCTGCATGATCAGCGTGACCTTTCAGGCGGACCTCAATCCCGACTTCACCTCGTCACCCTACTATGATTACAGCACCGACACGCTTTACGTAGGCGACAACTCAGGCTATCTGCACAAATTCGCGGGGGTGTTCGAAGGGACGAGCGCCGGCACCGGCCCCGGAGAGTGCACCAGTTCCAACGCCGCGGGGCCCTGCGCGGGCACGTGGCCTGCGCTGGTCACTTCGGGGGCTGCGGCTGCGTCCAGCCCCGTTTATGACTCCGTTTCCGGATACGTTTACATTGGCCCCGCCTCCGCTTCCGGCAACGGGGAATTGGCGGAAGTCTTGGCCACTACCGGCGCTGTCACCTTCTCTGGTGAATTGGCCACGGGCGCCACCCAGATTTTCGATTCCCCCATCGTCGACTCCTCTTCGGAGGAAGTCTATGTATTTGTCAACGACTCCAGCGCCACACCCCACGACGCCTCCGTCTATCAGCTTCCCGCCCCCTTTGCGTCTGCTAGTACCGGCGCACGTCAGGAGCTGGGCCAGGGTGCTACTTACGGGTACGCTCATACCGGGGCCTTTGACAACATCTACTACGACACCCCTGGATCGGGCCATCTTTACGTCTGCGGGCGCGCCTCCGGCAGCCAAATCCCCACGCTATACCGGATACCCATCACCGGCGCGGGTAACACCACGATGGGCACACCCCTCACCGGCCCTGCCCTGGCCACCGGCGCCACCGACTGCTCGCCGCTCACCGAGTTCGACAACGGCACTGACGACTTTCTCTTCCTCAGCGTGCAGGGGAACAACCAAACGACTACCCCGATATCCTGTGGAGTTGGCAGCGGCTGCCTCATGTCGTTTAACATCACCAGCCCAACCTTTACCATCAGCTTTGGGCCCGAATACGTGGCGGTGGAAACGGGTGGGACGAGCGCGCTGATCATCGACAATATAGCCGCCAACGTGACGGGCTCCCAGATTTACTTTACCCCCTTATTGACGGCCATGACCTGTCCGGGAAACACCAACACTGCCGGCGCCAGCCCCACATCCACCCTGGAGGGGGACATCAGCGCCACCGACACCGGCGCCAACAATTCCACCACCCTCAGCGCGCCCATCGGCGCTTCCAGCACTGCCACCACCCTCTATGGGGCCATCGCCGCTTCCAGCACATCCACCACCCTCGATGGGCCCATCAACTCCACTGACACCGGCGCCAACAATACCACTACCCTCAGTGCGCCCATCGCCGCCTCCAGCACTTCCACAACACTTAGTGGGGCCATCGGCAGTGGCACCACCGGCGCCCAAACCACCACCCTCGAAGGGAACCTGGGCACCTCCAGCACTGCCACCACCCTCATTGGGGCCATCGGCACCGGCACCACCGGCGCCCAAACCACCACCCTCGAAGGGAGCCTGGGTACCTCCAGCACTGCCACCACCCTCATTGGGGCCATCGGCACCGGGACCACCGGCGCCCAAACCACTACCCTCGAAGGGAGCCTGGGCACCTCCAGCACTGCCACCACGCTCATTGGGGCCATCGGCACCGGCACCACCGGCAACCAAACCACCAACCTCATTGGGCCAATCGCTGCCTCCAGCGCTACAACCACCACCAGTTCAAACATCACCACCACCAGCCAAACTACCTTTACGGTGAGTTCGGGTACAAACATCGTCCACGATGGCTACATCCAGATTGGCAGCGAGATCATGGAGGTCACGTCTACCACTGGCTCAACCTCACTGACGGTCAGTCGCGCACAGTTGGGTACCACGGCAAGTACTTACACCAGTCCAGCAACGGTATCCTTTCCCGTTATAGTTGCTTCCAACACGAACGTGGTTACGGGTGGCTACATCTTGGTGGGCACGGAGCTCATGCTGGTCGGGACCAGCGGCAGGGTCGGCGCCCAGAACACTGATTACACGTTGACGGTCACCCGCGGACAGTTAAGCACTGCGCCGGCTGCCCAGTCGAGTGGAACGAGTAATGTAACCATCGAGGTTTTGGTTAATGGGGCATCGAACGCGGCCGTCGCCAATGGTGGCTACATCTATGTTAACAATACTGAACTCATGGAGGTCACGGCTAACAGTACCGTCAGCGGCGCGAGCGCGACCTCGGTGACGGTCACGCGCGCCCAGCAGAACACCACGGCAACCGCGCAGTCGGGTGGGCAGTCGGTGACCTTTCCCGTCATGGTTCTCACCTCAACGGACAGCTCCGTTACCAATGGCTACATCCTGATTGGCACGGAGCTCATGCAGGTCACGGCTACCCCTACTACATTCAGCACTTGGGACGGGTTGACGGTCAGCCGCACACAGCTCGGCACCACGAACGCTACCCACGCGAGTTCAGCGACGGTAACCTTTGAGCTTCTGGTTAATGGGGGATCGAATGCGGCCGTCGCCAATGGCGGCTACATCTATGTTAACAGCACTGAACTCATGGCGGTCACGGCTAATAGTACCGTCAGCGGCGCGAGCGCGACCTCGGTGACGGTCACCCGCGCCCAGCAGAACACCACGGCAACCGCCCAGTCGGGTGGACAGTCGGTGACCTTTCCCGTTATGGTTCTTACCTCAACGAACAACTCCGTTACCAATGGCTACATCCTGATTGGCACGGAGCTCATGCAGGTCACGGCGGCCGCTACTGCATTCTACACCTGGAGCGGGTTAACGGTCAGCCGCACGCAGCTCGGCACCACGAACGCTACCCACGCGAGTTCAGCGACGGTAACCTTTGAGCTTCTGGTTAATGGGGGATCGAACGCGGCCGTCGCCAATGGCGGCTACATCTATGTTAACGGCCATGAGCTCATGGCGGTCACGGCTAACAGTACCGTCAGCGGCGCGAGCGCGACCTCGGTGACGGTCACCCGCGCCCAGCAGAACACCACGGCAACCGCCCAGTCGGGTGGGCAGTCGGTAGCCTTTCCCGTTATGGTTCTTACCTCAACGAACAACTCCGTTACCAATGGCTACATCCTGATTGGCTCGGAGCTCATGCAGGTCACGGCTGCCCCCACTGCGTTCTCCACCTGGAGCGGGTTGACGGTCAGCCGCGGAGCGTGTAGCACCACGGCGGCTGCCCATTCGACGACTCCAGGGACGGTAACCTTTGAGTTCCTGGTGGCTTCGGGAGCGAGCTACGAATTGGATGGCTACATTCTGGTGGGCTCGGAGCTGATGGAGACCACGGCGGAGTCTACAGTGGGTAGCGTGGCCTCGTTGACGGTCACCCGAGGAGCGTTTACCACCACGCCGGCTGCCCAGTCGAGTGGAGTGACGGTATCCTATCCCCTTTTGGTGGCTTCGGCATCGAACGTCGCTGTCAATGACTATATCCAGGTGGGCTCGGAACTCATGCTGATCACGGCCAGTGCTACAGAGGGCACCGCGAACGCCCTGACGGTCACCCGCACTGAGTTCGGCACCACGGGGGCTGCCGCCTCGAGTGGAGCGACGGTATACTTTCCCGTTTTGCTGGCTTCGGGAACCAGCGTCGCTTCGAATGGCTACTTCCTGGTGGGGACGGAACTCATGGAGGTTACGGCCAGCTCTACAGTCGGCACCGTGACCTCGGTGACGGTCACCCGAGGAGCGTTTGGCACCACAAAATCTACCTACTCAGATGGAGCCACGGTATCCTTTCCCGTTCTGGTTGCTTCGGGAACGAACTACGTTGCGAATGGCTACATCCTGGTGGGCTCGGAGCTCATGGAGACCACGGCGAGCAATACCTACGGCACCGCGAATGCGTTGACGGTCACCCGCGCACAGGATGGCACCTCGGCGGCTGCCGCTTCGAGTGGAGACCCGGTATCCTTCCCCGTTCTGGTGGCTTCGGGAACCAACGTGGAAACGAATGGCTACATCCTGATTGGCTCGGAGCTTATGGAGGTCACGGCTACCGCTGGCACCGGGGGGACGGCGTTGACGGTCAACCGCGGAGCGTTTGACACCACGTCGGCTTCCGCGTCGAGTGCAACGCCGGTATCCTTCCCCGTTTTGGTCGCCTCGACGCCGAGCTCCTTTACGAATGGCTACATCCTGGTTGGCACCGAGCTCATGGAGGTCACGGCTACCCCTGCACCAATCGGCAGCCCGTCCGTGTACTCCTTGACGGTCAGCCGCGGAGTGCTGGGCACCACCGCAGCCACCCAGTTGCAATCTGCGACGGTAACCTATGAAGGAGGCTGCGCAACTCAACTATCGCAGGCGGGGCTGGACTAGGACAGTTCCAACTCTCCAGGGCAGGGCGTTTGGTGGGGGCTGGGGGAAATCCTCCGGAACGAGGTGCCCAGCACCCAGTGTCGGACAAAATGCGCGAAGTACTCTTGTAATTTTGGCCCAAGCGTGAAACTATTAAGATACGCGACCGGGCTTGGGGATTTGTTAAAGTTCACGAGTTTCTTGAAATTGCCGATATAATGTGAGCGGCAGGAACGGGGCGCGGTGGGAAGCAGGTGTTGCCCTGCTGGTTCAGGCTGAAAACCTGCATATCGTGGCAGGCAGATTCTCAAATGGAGGTCGTAAATATGAGGCAGCGAGAGGACACGGACCGGCAAGCCACTCCGATGGGGGAACAGAAGACGGCCCGCAAGCCTTATCGGAAGCCCGCCGTGCGCCACGAGCAGGTCTTTGAAACCAGCGCGCTCGCCTGCGGCAAGATCCAAACCACCCAGGAATCGTGCGCCCACAATAAGCATACATCATGACCCCGGCGACGACAAAGGCGGGGGCTAGGGCCTGGGGGCAAGGGAAACGGGACTGGCCATTTTCGATTTTCGATTTTCGATTTTCGATTGGCGGCTCCTGGTGTCTTTCAGCGCCAAACTCCTCGCTTCCGCCCCCGGACTCGTTACTTCTGGCTCCTGACTCCTTGTCCCTGTCGCCTGTTACTTGTAACCTGTTACCTGTCACCTGCTCTTCCGCCCCGAGCCCCGTGTCCCGAGTCCCGAGCCCCGAGTCCCTAGCCCCTAACCCCTGCTCTTCCGCCCCTAGCCCCTGCTCTTCCTCCCCCAAAGAAGTGGTGGCCTGCGAATTGGCGGCGGAAGTGGTACGCACCTTTGGGAAAGTGCGTTTCCGGGCCCAGGGTTCCAGCATGCTGCCCGCCGTGTGGCCGGGGGACATTTTGTTGGTTCACAGGCACGATCCCTGCCAGGTCAAACCCGGTGACATCGTTTTGTTCGGCCGCAACGGCCGCTTGATCGCCCACCGCGTCGTGGAAGTCGGGAGTCAGGAGTCGGGAGTCAGGAGCCAGGAGCAATTACCCACCCCCCATCAGCATAAACCAATGCCGACCTTGGTGACGCGGGGCGATCGCCTGGATTGCAACGACGCTCCGGTTTCCAGCCACGAGCTGCTCGGCCGCGTCGTCTCCATCCAGCGAGGTTCCCGCCAACTTCAACCCCGTCAGTCCATCGCCACCCGCCTTGCCTCCCGGATCCTCCGCCAGTCGGAGTTTGCCACACGTGTGGTGGTAAAGCTTCGGGGCTCGGGACTCGGGGTTAGGGATTAGTGGTTAGGGACACAGGGTTCGGCGCAAAGACGTCTGATTTCCAGATTCCAACTTTCAGGGCACAGATGTATTACAATCGAAAAGTTACAGCCTTCTGGCCGCGGGAATTTTCTTGCCGAGCGTGAAGGCGCTGCTGACGGCCAAGGGTAAGAGACGATAGGGTTAGGAAGCCTTCCCCCCGGGATCCGGAATCCGGAATCCCGAGTCCCTAACCCCGAATCCCGTATTCCGATGTCCATGACCACAGCCATCCACGACGTTACCCTCGACATCGGCGGGATGCCGATCATTGTCCGCACCGACAGCGCTCGATTCGCGCGCCTGCTCGCGGACCGCTACGGCGAGTTTGTAACTGTGAACACTTCGCGCGCCGTGATGGAACTGGAAATCAGACTGGTAGAAGACGGGATACGGGGTACGGGACACGGGACACGGGATTTGGCCTTCGTGGGGGAAAAGCCCGGGCTCGGTATTAGGGATTCGGAATTCGGGATCCGGACTCCGGACTCCGGACACCTTGCATCTGACTCATTCAAAAGCATTTCGAACTCAGACTTGCGGACTCCGGACCCCGGACCCCGGACTCCGGACCTCGAAGACTCCGAGCCTGCCGTTTCCGTGCGCCGGGAAGGCGTCCGCTGGATTATGGAGCGGGGCGACTTTCACGCCGAATGGGATTTGACCCGCAACCGGGGATGGGTGCGCCAGACCGTCAATCCGTATTCCATTGACTGCGTGCTGCGAATCATCCACTCGCTGATCCTGGCCCGCACGGGCGGCTTTCTGGTGCATGGGGCGGGCGTTGTGCGAAATGGCCGGGCGTTTATCTTCGCTGGCGTCTCCGGCACCGGGAAAACCACGATTGCCCAGCTTGCCCCGCCGGACGTGACCCTGCTTACCGATGAGATTTCGTATGTCAGGGGGCAGAAGCCGGGGGCGGAAGAGCAGGGGCTAGGGGCTGAGGGCTGGGGGCTGGGGCTTGGAACTCAGGAGTCAGGAGTAAGGAGTCAGCAGCCGGGAGCCGGGAGAGAGGAGTTAGAATCAAAGGGACAGGCGGAATCGCAAATCGCCAATCGCAATTCGCAAATCGAAAATCCCGAATCCTTAACCCCGAGTCCCGAGTTCCTGACACCTGACACCCGGCACCTGACACCTGCCTTTTCCGCCTACGGCACTCCCTTTGCCGGGGAGTTGGCCCGCATCGGCGTGAAGGTCTGCGCGCCCCTGGCGGGGTTGTACCTGTTGAAGCAGGGCCCGGAGAACCGCATCGAGCCGGTGAGTGAGGCCCAGGCGGTGCGGGAATTGATGCGCCACATACTGTTCTTTGCCCATGACCGGGAACTGGTGGGGATGGTTTTCGGGACCGTTTGCGATTTTGTGAAGCGCGTTCCGGTGCGCCGGCTGGTGTTTACCAAGGACGCGAGCGTTTGGAATTTGATCGGACAGTGAAAAGGTGGTTGAATTGCCGATATTCGATTGTCGATTGTAAGAAAAGGCGCGAGCCATGTCAGTTTTGCAATCGAAAATCGGCAATCGAAAATCAGCAATTCCTGGGGAGAGTTGATCCAATGAGCCCTCTATACTTAAGCCGGAGCAAGGACATTGCCGCGCGCGTGCTGGACGGCGAAATGATGATCATGTCCGCGCACGAGTCGAGTTTGTTCAGCCTGAACGAGGTGGCCACGATTATCTGGCAGGCGGCCGACGGCGCCACCTCGCTTGAGGATATCGTCGCCCGGAAGATTTGCCCTGAATATGATGTGGAGCCGGATGAAGCCTTCAAGGACGCCGAAGCCCTGGTTCGGGAACTGGCCGCGCACGGCATCCTGCGGCTTTCCGATCAGCCCGCTAAATAAATTGACGATTTTCGATTGTCGATTGACAGTTTGCGATTGATGATTGGCACGGGCTAAATTGATGAATTACGGGCTTATGATCATAATTTCGTGTTATCCTAAGATCGTCCAGGACTGAGGGTCAATCGAAAAGCGAAAGTGTGCCTTCGGCAATCGAGAGTCGGGCGGAGGGCCCATGGGCAATCTGATACAGGAAATGAGTCAGCGCGCGCTTGATGCAGGCGTGCCTTTGGGCGTGCATTTCGATGTGACGTACCGTTGCAACGAGCGCTGCGTCCACTGCTACCTGGACCACAACGATTACGGCGAGATGAGCACGGCGGAGATCAAGGACATCCTCGATCAACTGGCCGAGGCCGGCGTTTTCTTCCTCACCTTCAGCGGCGGCGAAGTTCTGATGCGGATGGACTTCTTCGAGATTCTCGAATACGCCCGCTCCCTGCTTTTCGCTGTCAAAGTCAAAACCGATGCCTTTATGATCCGGGAAAATGAGGCGGACCGCCTGTGTGAATTGGGAGTGGGGTCCGTGCAAGTCAGCGTCTACTCGCATCGCCCGGAAGTGCATGACGCCATCACCAAACTGCCGGGTTCGCTGAAGCGCACGCTGGAGGGCATCCGCCTGTTGCGCGAGCGCGGAATGAAGGTCATCTTCGCCAACGTGCTCATGCGGCAGAACCTGATGGATTATCCCGGGGTGGTGGCGCTGGCCAAGGAAATGGGGGCGATTTACACCATCGATCCCACCATCACTCCCATGATGGACGGCGACCGCTCCATCCTCAGCCTCGGAATCACCCAGGAACAACTCCAGCAGGTTTTCCGCACCCCGGAACTGGTTGGCAACGTGGAGGAATTCTGCGCGCCGCCTCCCGCCGCGGGTGAAGATGTCATGGATGATCTCCCCTGCAGCGCCAGCCATACCTTCTGCTACATTTCACCTTATGGGGATGTTTACCCCTGCGTGCAGTTCCCGCTGCCCACCGGCAACCTGCGCAAACAGAGATTCCTGGATATCTGGAAGTACTCCCCACAAATGAACGAGGTGCGGTCCATCCACGCCCGCGACCTGCCCACCTGCTCAAGTTGCTCGCACGTGGGCACCTGCACGCGCTGCCCGGGACTCGCCTTCCAGGAGGGCAGCATGCGCGGGCCCTCAACCCAGGACTGCGAAAAATCATTTGCCCGCACCGGGATTCCCTCCGCCAACATGCTGGCCAAAGCCGCGGCGGGCCAAAGCCTTCCGAACGGCGTGCGCCTGGTGCAGATTGCCTTGCCTCAACCTTCTGTTCCCGAATTGGCTTTAACAAAATAAATTCTCGCATCTCATGGGGAAATAGCTGACCTGAGAGTGTTTCGCGAGAACATGGAGTGTAGGGGTGAACGTGCGCGTGACACATTGTCCCTAATCGACCACGACGGCCTGCAACCCTGCGACAAAAAGTCGTGTTCATTCCTTCGCCATTTGCCTACCTGACACGCTAACGACGTTTAGGCTTACGGTTATTGACAGGGTGGTTGCCGTGTGCGAGAATTCTCCGCTTAACGGCGGTAGCTGACGACTCACCCGTATTCGCTGACTGTAGGCCCATGCCCAACGAAAAGAATGAGCCGCCCAAGGCGGCGGAGGGGGCCGGAACCCCAACACCAAAGACTGTGGCGGAGAGTGCCGCGGCTGGCCCGCAAGCCAAGCCCCCCGCCGCCCCGTCATCTCCCGGCCCCGCGCAGCCGGGTAAGGCGCCGGAGGCTACTGCCAAGCCCGCCGCCCCGCCCCCCAAACCCCCGGCTGCTCCCAAACCTCCTGCCGCTCCCAAAGCCCCTGTCAGGCCCGATCCGTGGTCAAATCCGCTGCTGGATGAGCTCAATAAGCGGTTTCCGGGAGCCATTGGCGAGGCGGTGATTTTCCGCGGAATGCCCTCGGTCAACATCCTTGAACCCACGGCAGCTTTCCTTGAAATTTGTCAGTTCCTCAAGAGCCCGGAGGGCGGCGCGTACATTCTTTTGACTGACGAAACCGCCGTCAATTATCCCAAGCGCGAAAAGCGCTTCGACGTTGTCTATCACTTGTACTCGTTTGAAAATAACACCCGCCTGCGTCTGCGCCTGCAAGTGGCCGCCGCTGAAAAGGTGCCGTCGGTCACTGGAGTCTGGCCCACGGCCAACTGGCTGGAGCGCGAGATCTACGACATGTTCGGCGTGGAATTCACCGGCCATCCGGACCTCAAGCGGATTCTGATGCCCGACGAGTGGGTTGGCCACCCCCTGCGCAAGGATTACGACATCCTGCGGCAGGATGAAGCCTGGGTAAAGGCCAATCTGGGAATTGACAGCGGGCAGTAAGAGCAGTGAGGTGTGACCTGTGACGTGTGACGAGTGACGAGCAAGAGCGCGGTAAAAGCAATGGCGAGTGAACTGAGTCAGAGGTTCGTTGATTATTCGAGAACCCCCTCACCCCCAGGCCCCTCTCCCCCAAGGGGGCGAGGGGAGAGTTGAATTCCCACCCTCCCCCCTTGGGGGAGAGGGTGGCCCGCAACCGGCGCTTTCATCAGCCGGGGCGGGCCGGGTGAGGGGGTCGCCTTCCGGCCAATTAAGGACAACTTTGATAGCGGAGATCTGACTTAGGACACTAGTATAACGTTTCGTTAAAAGATGTTCACATGGGCCTGCTTTTCTGTTATGCTTCGCGGCATGGCAGGAAAATCGAAGCGTGCAAAGTTGGTGTTGGCCCCCGAGGAAGTCGACCGACTGGAACGGTTGCGTCGTTCGCAAACGGCGCCACGGCGCGAGGTGCAGCGAGCTGAGATTCTGTGGGATTATTATGCCGGCGAAACCATCACGGCGATTGCTCGTAAGGTTTCCATGACGCGGACCAGCGTAGCCAAGTGGGTCGGAAAGGCCCTGAAGGTCGGCTTGGCGGCCGGCTTGAAAGACGCCTACCATCGGTCGCGGGAACCGGTGATCACCGAGACGGCCAAGGCTTGGGTGGTACATTTGGCCTGCTCGAAGCCCAAGGAATACGGGTACGCGGCGGAACTGTGGACGCGGCAGTCGCTGGCGCAGCACGTGCGCCGACAGGCGGTCGCGGCCGGGCACCCGGCGTTGGCGAGGGCGGCCAAGGCGACCGTGCAGCGAATCTTGACCCAACAAGCTTTGCGCCCCGACAAGGTGACGTATTATCTGGAGCGGCGCGACCCGGCTTTTGAGACCAAAATGCGCGAAGTGCTGCTGGTCTATCAAGAAGTGATGTTGCAGAGCCAAAGCCGCGGGGCTCCCGAGGCCCCGCCCAGCGTGATTACCGTTTCCGTCGATGAGAAGCCGGGCCTGCAGGCCTTGGCGAATACGGCTCCCGATCTGCCGCCGGTAGCGGGTCAGCACCCCACCGTGGGGCGCGATCACGAATATAAGCGGTTGGGTACGGCATCGATTCTGGCCGCGCTCGACCTGCAGACCGGACATGTCACGGCGCGGGTCGAACATCGCCATCGGAGTCGCGAGTTCATTGCCCTGCTGCAGGACCTGGATCGCTACTATCCCCCCGAGTGCACACTCCGTCTGGTGCTGGACAATCACTCGGCACATCTTTCCAAAGAGACGCAGGCCTACCTGGCCACCCGTCCCAATCGGTTCAAGTATGTGCTGACGCCCACCCATGGTTCCTGGCTGAATATCGTGGAGACGCTTTTCGGCAAAATGGCGCGAACTTTCTTGCGGCACATTCGCGTGCAATCGTGGGAGGAGTTGCGGAATCGAATCCTGCTCGGGGTTTCGGAAATCAACGCCGCCCCCGTGGTTCATCGCTGGAAGAAGTTCGACGCTTTGTTGACGTGATGTGAACATGTTTTAATGAAACTTTATACTAGTGACGAGTGACGAGCAAAAGCGCACAATAAGAGCAGTGACGAGTGACAAGTGACGGATGAAGAGCAAGAGCGCGGCAAGAGCAGTGGCGAGTGACAAGCCATAAAGCAAAACCCGGAACTGACAACAGGCATTAGTCCATGCAGGACGTAACCTTTCTTGACTCCAACGAACTCGTCATCAACATGGGGCCGCAGCACCCGGCCACGCATGGAGTTCTACGCGTCAAGCTGAAGCTGGACGGGGAGCGGGTGCTGGGCACCGAATGCATCATCGGCTATCTGCACCGCGGGGTGGAGAAAATCGCCGAGAACCGCACCTACGCGCAGTTTGCCCCCTACGTTGACCGCATGGATTACTGTGCCGCCGTGACCAACGGCATGGGCTACGTGGAGGCGGTGGAGAAGCTTCTGGGGGTGGAAATCCCGCCGCGCGCCCAGTACACGCGGATGATTCTGGCGGAATTGCAACGTATTGCCAGCCATCTGCTCTGGCTCGGCACGCACGCGCTCGATCTGGGCGCAATGACCCCGGTTTTCTACACCTTTCGCGAGCGCGAGGAGATCCTCAAAATCTTCGAGGAATATTGCGGGGCGCGCCTCACCACCCACGCCTTCCGCATTGGCGGCCTGCAATACGACCTCTACGATGGCTTTGAAAGGGACGTCACGAAATTCTGCGACTACTTCCCGCCCAAGATTGATGAGTACGAGCAGCTTCTCACCAAGAACCGCATCTGGATCAACCGCACCCGCAACATCGGAGTGCTCACTGCGGACGACGCCATCGCCTTGGGGGTCACCGGCCCCGTGCTGCGCGGTTCGGGCGTGAAGTGGGACATTCGCAAAGCCCAGCCCTACGAGGCCTACGATAAGGTGGAATTCGAGGTGCCCATCGGCGAGCACGGCGACACTTACGACCGGTACATCGTGCGGATGATGGAAATGCGCCAGTCGGTGCGCATCATCCGGCAATGCGTCGAGCGTCTGGCCCCCGGGCCGATTTTCGGGAAAGTGGGGAAGGTCATCAAGCCGCCGGTGGGGGAGGTTTATCATTCCATCGAGGCCCCCAAAGGCGAACTGGGCTATTACGTGGTCAGCGACGGCACGGTGAATCCATACCGCGTGCGCGTGCGCCCACCCTCGCTGATCAACTTGCAGGCGCTCGAAACGATGTCAAAAGGCCATTTGATTGCTGATATCGTAGCGATCATCGGAACGCTGGACATTGTTTTGGGGGAAGTGGACCGGTAGCATTGGTGATTTGCGATTGGTGATTGGTGATTGACTGCTTAATACCCTGAAGTACTTCCAACCCTCAGGGTCACGCAGACAATCACCAATCACCAATCACAAATCACCAATAAGAAAATCACCAATTCTTGATGGACTTAAACATGCTCGTGAGCGCCACCAAATTCATTCTCGCCAACCCACTGCTGCTCGCGTTGATCAAGATTCTCATCGTGTTTGGCGTGGTGTCGGGAATTGTCGCCTATCTTGTCTTGATGGAGCGCAAGGTTCTGGCCTTTATGCAGGCGCGGCTGGGACCCATGCGCGTGGGGCCGTGGGGACTGTTGCAACCCATCGCCGATGGATTGAAGTTGCTGCTCAAAGAGGACATCATTCCGGCGGGCGCGGACGAGTGGCTCTTCCTGCTGGCGCCGGCCATCAGCATTTTCGCCGCCTTTACGGTTTTTGCCGCCATCCCCTTTGCGGGGAACTTTTTCGTAACCGACATCAACATCGGCCTCCTATTCATTCTGGCGGTTTCCTCCCTGGGCATCTACGGAATCATTCTGGGAGGGTGGGCGTCCAACAGCCACTATCCCTTGTTGGGTGCGCTGCGTTCTTCTGCGCAACTGGTGAGTTATGAGGTGGCCGCGGGCATGGCGTTGGTGGGGGTGCTGCTGTTTTCCAATTCCCTCAGCATGGTTGAAATCGTCAATCGCCAGTTCAGCATGGGGGTCTGGAACGTATTCCTTCAGCCCGTCGCCTTTGTGATTTATGTGATCGCGGCGGTGGCGGAAACCAATCGCAACCCCTTTGACCTGCCCGAAGCCGAATCGGAGTTGACTGCGGGTTTTCACACCGAATACAGCGGCTTCCGTTTCGCCCTGTATTTCATGGCGGAATACACTAACATGGTGGTGGTGTCGTGCATCGCCGTCACCCTGTTCCTGGGAGGGTGGCTGCGGCCGTTTGCCGGCATTGCCGCCCTGGATTTCCTCAAGTACACGCCCATCGTGGCCTTTGTGGGAACGGCGGTGTTTGTGCTCTGGCTGGGTCTGAAGAGCTCGATCGCGCTCGAGCGTTACTTCTTCGTGGCGCTCGCCGCGAGTTTTGTGGTGCTGGGGGTTCTGGTGGCTTATCCGCCGGTGCTCAATGCTAGTCAGGGAATTTTCTGGTTTGGCGCGAAAGTGCTCGTATTTCTTTATGCCTTCATCTGGTATCGCGCCACTTTCCCGCGCTATCGCTACGACCAGTTGATGAACGTGGGGTGGCGGTGGATGATTCCCCTGGCCCTCGCCAACCTGATCATCACGGCGGTGGGGCGGTATTATTGGATAGCCCACCACGCAGTGAAGGCCGTGGCGTGGCTGGGGCAGTGAGTAGAATGTGCCATGGCCATCCTGGCCATGCCCGAGCACGGGCAGGATGCCCGTGGCACGCATATGTGCCATGGCCGTTTTGACCCATGCCCCGGCACGGGCGGGACGCCCGTGGCACGACAAGCAGTGAGGTAACGATGGACTGGAAGGACTTTCTCCGACGGATATTTCTGATCGATCTGATCAAGGGCCTGCGCCTGACGTTCTCCTATCAGCGTCCGGACGCCACCTACACGGAGCAATATCCGCTGGAGCGGCCGCCGGTGGCGGAGCGCTACCGGGGAGCGCCGCGCCTGAACAATCATCCCGAATCGGGTGAGACGCTGTGCATTGCCTGCAATCTCTGCTCGATTGCCTGTCCGGAAAACCTGATTGTGGTGGGCTGGGCGCGCACGGAAGACCGCAAGAAGCGCCTGACGATTTTCACCTATGATCTTTCGCGCTGCATGTTCTGCGGATTGTGCGAGGACGCCTGCCCGGTGGACGCGCTGGAGTTGACCCAGGACTTTGAGATCGCCAATTATACCCGCGAAGGAATGATCTGGGACCGGCAAGCGCTCGAAGAGGGTCCCAAGCCGGTGCGGTATACGAGGTAAGGAGTCAGGAGCCAGGAGTCAGGAGTCAGGAGAAAGAAGTCAGGCGTCAGAAGTCAGAATGGATTCACGAAGCATTAGAAGAGGTGAGCCTGTTTCTCAGCCTGCACGCGAAGGCAAGCCAGAATCCGCGGAGATGATCGTGCCGGCTCCTGACTTCTGACTCCTGACTCCTGAACTCGATCCCTATGTTAGAACTCACCACATTCTTCGTCTTGTCCGTTGTCACGCTTGGGTCTGCCATCCTCGTCATCACGCGGCGGAATGCTGTGCACAGCGTGATCTGGCTGATCGTTACGCTGGCCTCGGTGGGCGGGATATTTCTGCTGCAGCACGCCGAATTCCTATTCGCGGTGCAGATCATTCTGTATGTCGGCGGCATCATGGTGTTGTTCCTCTTTGTCGTGATGCTGGTGGATATCGATGTGGCATTGAAGCAGGCGCGCTTCGCCCGGCAATGGCCCGTGGCCCTGGTGACCGCGGCGCTGCTTCTCGCCATCCTGGGCTTTGCGCTTTACAACCGTTCCAAGGGGCTGGGATTGCCGGCCCGTCCCATGATCGTTGCTCCTGCCCAGAACACCCAGGCGGTGGGCATGGCTCTCTACCAGAATTATATGCTGCCGGTGGAGATCGCCTCGCTTTTGCTGCTGGTGGCCATGGTGGGCGCGGTGATTATGGCCAAGAGGAAAGTGGAATGATTCCCACGGAATACTACATTTTTCTGGGCACCGGACTGTTCATCATCGGCGTCGTCGGGGTGCTGACCCGGCGCAATGTGCTCATCATCCTGATGTCCATTGAGCTGATCCTGAACGCCGTCAACATCAACCTGATGGCATTCTCGCAATATTTCAAGTCGGTGGATGGCCAGGTCTTCGCCATCTTCGTGATCACCGACGCCGCCGCCGAAGCCGCTGTCGGCCTGGGCTTGATCATCGCGCTGTTCCGCAATAAAGAGACGGTCAACGCGGATGAGATCGATTTGCTCAAATGGTAAGGCGTAGGGGCGGTTCGCGAACCGCCCCTACGAAATAATAACGATGCTCGATCATATTTGGCTCATTCCGATTCTTCCGCTCCTGGGCGCGGCCATTCAACTGTTTTTCGGCCGGCGTCTTTCAAACAAGGCGGTTTCTGCGGTTTCTGTGGGGCTTCCGGGCCTGTCGTTCATCTGGGCTGTTGGGTGTTTTACGCAGTTCCTGGGTCTTCCGGAATCCGCCCACCATGTTTTCTTCAAGCATATATACACGTGGCTGCCCGCGGGGGCGTTTCACTTATCAAACGGCACGTTGGGGAACCTCAACGTCAATGTGGGAATGCAGCTTGATCCGCTCTCCTGCGTCATGTTGCTGGTGGTGACTGGAGTGGGATTTCTTATCCACGTCTACTCCATCGGGTACATGGCGCATGAAGGCGGCTACTATCGCTTCTTCGGTTACCTGAACCTCTTCATGTTCTCCATGCTGGTGCTGGTGCTGGCGGACAATTACTTGATGATGTTCGTCGGCTGGGAGGGCGTGGGCCTCTGCTCTTATCTGCTGATTGGTTTCTATTTCCTGCGCAGGTCAGCTTCCGACGCGGGCAAGAAGGCATTCATCGTCAATCGCATTGGCGACGCGGCGTTCCTGCTGGGTGTGATGCTGCTGGTGGTCACTTTCGGTACCCTCGACTTCCATTCCATTACCGCAGCGGCGCGCAACCCCAATTTCCACGTCGCCGGCGGAGTGATTACCGCCATCTGCATTTTGCTCTTCATCGGCGCCACGGGAAAATCCGCGCAGATACCCCTCTACATCTGGCTGCCTGACGCCATGGAAGGCCCCACGCCGGTCAGCGCCTTGATTCATGCGGCGACCATGGTGACGGCGGGCGTCTACATGGTGGCGCGCTCCAATGCCTTGTTCGCGCTTTCCCCGACGGCCCTGGCGCTGGTCGCGGGGATTGGCGCGGCGACGGCCATCTGGGCGGCAACCATCGGCTTGGTGCAGAACGATATCAAGCGCGTATTGGCGTATTCAACGATTAGCCAGTTGGGTTATATGTTTCTGGCCTGCGGAGTGGGCGCGTTTGCGGCCGGCGTCTTCCACCTGATGACCCACGCCTTCTTCAAAGCCCTACTGTTCCTTGGCGCTGGCAGTGTGATTCACGCCATGAGCGGCGAGCAGGACATGCGCAAGATGGGCGCACTTAAGTCCAAGATTCCTGTCACGTTTTGGACGATGTTGATTGCGGCGGCGGCGATCTCAGGACTGCCGCCCCTGGCAGGTTTCGTCAGCAAAGACGAAATTCTGTGGCAATCCTTTGCCGGACCTTACGGGCACACGCTGCTCTGGGCCATCGGCTGGATTACCGCGGGCCTTACGGCATTTTACATGTTCCGGCTGATCTTCATGACTTTTTGGGGAGAGTCGCGGGTCGAGCCCGAAGTTGCGCACCACATTCATGAATCGCCGCGCAGCATGTTGAACCCGCTGGTCACGCTGGCGATTCTTTCCATCGTGGGGGGATTCATCGGCTGGCCGAAATCTCTGGGGGGCGGGGAATGGTTCGGGAAATTCCTGGAGCCGGTCTTCGAAGGCAATCCCGTAGTGCCGGCGCGCACCGTGGGACCCAGCATCGAATATTTCCTGATGGCGCTTTCGGTGGTGACGGCGATTGTGGGCATCGGCGTTGCGTACCGAATGTACGTTCAGCAGCCGGCGCTGGCGGATCGCGTGGCGGGGGCGTTTTCGGGTCTGCACCGGGTTCTGCTCCACAAGTATTATGTTGACGAAATCTACGATGCCCTGTTCGTGAACCGCGTTAAAGATCTGGGCAGCTCGCTCGCGGCGTTTGATCTGGGCGTGGTGGATGGCGGCGTCAACGGCGTCGGCTGGGCCACGCGCATGTCCGCGGAAGCCTCGCGTTTGTGGGATACGTGGGTCATCGACGGCGCGGTGAATGTCCTGGCCGTCACCGTGAAAATCCTGAGCTACCCCGCAAAAATTGTGCAAACCGGCGTGGTGCAGAATTACGCGTGGTTCATCACGGCCGGGGTCGTGGTGTTTATGTTTTACTATTTGTGGCACTGAGAGGGCAGGAGTCAGGAGTTAGAAGCTAGGAGTTAGAAGCAACCACCCCGCCCTTCGGGCACCCCTCCTTAGTTAAGGAGGGGAATTACCGGATCGGACGGGAATTACCGGGGCGCGGCTCTACAACTCCCGTCCTTGGTTAAGGAGGGGTGCCCGAAGGGCGGGGTGGTTGGACTTCTCGATTCTAACTTCTAGCTCCTAGCTTTTTCGTCCGTTCGAGGGTGAGCATGCAATTTTTTCATGACCATATTCTGAGCATCATTCTGTTTATCCCTCTGGTGGGAATGATCCCGTTATTCCTCATCCCCAAGGAGAACAAGCAAGCGATTCGGTGGTGGGGGAACATCGTCCTGTTCGTCAACTTCCTCGCTTCGTTGCCGCTGGTTTTCTGGTTCGCGAGTGAAACGCCCTCCCTCCCGTTCAAGTTCGTTGAGCAGCACGCCTGGATTCCTTCCATCGGCGCGCAATACCATTTGGGCATTGACGGCATCAGCTTTCTGCTGATCATGCTCACCACGGTGCTGGGATTCATCGCCGTTCTTTCGTCATGGACATCCATCCGGGAACGCGTGGCGGAATATTACGCCATGTTCATGCTGCTCCAGGTGGGCATGCTCGGCGTTTTCATGTCGCTCGATTTTTTCCTTTTCTACGTGTTCTGGGAAGTGATGCTGGTTCCGATGTACTTCATCATCGGCGTGTGGGGCGGGCCGCGCAAGCTTTATGCCGCCATCAAGTTCTTTCTTTACACTTTGGCGGGTTCGGTGCTGATGCTTTTGGGAATCCTGACCCTCTATTTGAACTACACGCTGCCGGACGGCACTCACACCTTCGACCTCACCGAACTGATGAAGCACTCGCATTCCTGGCCGCTGCAAATGCAGGTCTGGGTCTTTATCGCCTTCGCCATCGGGTTTGCCATCAAGGTGCCGATGTTTCCGTTCCACACCTGGCTGCCCGACGCGCACGTTGAGGCGCCCACAGCGGGTTCGGTGATTCTGGCCGGCGTATTGTTGAAAATGGGCACATACGGCTTCATCCGCTTTTCGCTGCCCCTGCTGCCCGACGCCAGCTCCAATCCCACCGTCGTCAAGGTGATGGTGTGGCTGTCGCTCATCGCCATTGTTTACGGGGCGCTGGTTTCTCTGATGCAGAAGGATATGAAGAAGCTGATTGCGTACTCCTCCGTGAGCCACCTGGGATTCTGCACGCTGGGGATTTTCGCCCTGAACCCGCATGGCTTGCAGGGCAGCGTGATTCAGCAAATCAACCACGGAATTTCCACCGGGGCGCTCTTCCTGATTGTCGGGCTGATTTACGAGCGCCGCCACACGCGCGAGATCAGGGAATTCGGCGGGCTCTCGAATGTCATGCCCGTCTACGCGACGCTGTTCATGATCGTCATGCTGTCTTCGATCGGGCTGCCGCTTTTGAACGGCTTTATCGGCGAGTTCACCATTCTGCAAGGCGCATACGAGGCGAACTGGCATTGGGCCGCCTGGGCCGTGTCGGGGATCGTGCTGGGCGCCGCCTATATGCTCTGGCTTTACCAGCGCACCATGTTTGGCGCGTGCGACAATCCCAAGAACCAGATCTTGAAGGACCTAAGCTTCCGGGAAATCATGACCCTGGTGCCGTTAATCATCTGGGCGTTCTGGATTGGCATTTACCCCAAACCTTTTTTCAACCTGCTTGATAAACCGGTCAATGCCATCGTCGAGCGGGTGAATCCCAATTTCTTCCGGCCAGCGCAAGCGGCGAGCATGACGTCCGCAGTGTCCGCCGGTCCCCCCGCCAATACGAACGTGTCCATCCCCGCCGCAGGAGCAACCCATTAATGGGGAACGCATTCTTCAATCCGCACGATTACGTGGCCATCAAGCCGGAAATCCTTCTGACCATGTTCGGCTTGTCGGTGCTGCTCTTCAATTACCTGCTGGATAAGCGCGACAAGTATTTGAACGCGGTCCTGGCCCTGATCGGGTTGGGGTTTGCGCTTCTGCAATTGGGGATTTTCTGGGGGCCGCGGTTCGGCCAATCTCCCTATTTTGGATTTGACGGCAGTTTCGCCTTCGACTCCTTCGCCATTGTCGCCAAATTCGTCATCGTGCTGGCCACCGCCCTGGTCGTCCTGCTTTCGGTGAAATACCTGGAGATTGAGGAAGCGGACCTGGGAGAGTATTACGCCCTGCTGCTTTTCGCCGCCGTGGGGATGATGTTCATGGTGTCGGGCGTTGACCTGATCGTGCTCTTCATCGCCCTGGAGCTGATGGCCCTCTGCGAGTATGTGCTCACCGGCTTCCTGCGCGGCAGCCGGCGATCCAACGAGGCGGCGGTAAAATTCTTCCTGCTCGGCGCGTTTTCCTCCGGCCTTCTGCTCTATGGCATGTCGCTGCTTTATGGAATCGGCGGCTCGACGAAATTGAGCATCATCGCGGAACGCCTGCGCGACCGGCCGGCCTCCGACCCCCTCGCCTGGATTGCCCTCATCACCCTGCTGGCCGGCATGTACTTCAAGATCGCCGCCGTGCCCTTCCACCAGTGGACTCCCGATGCCTACGAAGGCGCGCCCACCTCGATTACCGCCTTCATCTCCGTGGCGCCCAAAGTGGCCTCCTTCGCCTTCATCATCCGGATTCTGTTCATGGGACTTTGGCCTCTGCGCGTGGAATGGCAGGCCCTGACCATTGGCGTGGCGATTGCCACCATGACCCTGGGCAACCTCGCGGCCATTACCCAATCCAACATCAAAAGGTTCTTTGGTTACTCCACGATTTCACACGTGGGCTACCTGCTGTTGGGGCTGGTGGCCGCCGCCGACGGAAACGGCAACGAGGTGGGACTGCGGGCCATCGTGATCTACCTGATTGTTTACGCATTCATGAACCTTGGCGCCTTTGCGGTGATCATCATGATGCGGCGCAAGGATATCATCGGCGATGAAATTGGCGACCTCTCCGGCCTGATGTCCCGCGCCCCGGCCCTGGCCATTCTCATGATGATTTTCCTGCTCTCGCTCGCCGGGATTCCCCCCACGGCGGGCTTTATCGGCAAGTACTATATCTTTCTTTCCTTGATCGAAACCGGGCACTATTATTTGGCAGTTCTGGGTGTCGCCTATGCCGTTGTCGCGTTATACTATTATTTTCGGATCGTCGTCGTCATGTTTATGAAGCGGCCTCTGGATGAGGTTCCTTATGCCACCAGCATGGGGTTGAGAGTGGTGCTGGGCGTGACGCTGGCGATGACCCTGCTGATCGGTGTTTATCCGCAACCGGTCATCACCATTGCGCGCGAGGCCGTGCGGCCTTTCTTCTCGTAACGGAGGAGATGTGCCTGGACCCACTGGACCGCGAATGGGACTTTGGGCGAAAGTTGCCTACTATTCCGGGATGGGATTTATTCTGCCGGCAGGCGTCGCCGGTGGCTTCGGCTTGGGGTGGTTGCTGGATCGCTGGTTGCATACCTCTCCAATTTTTGCTTTGCTTTTAGGCTTGGCAGGAGCGGCCGTAGGGGTGGTCGACATTTTGCGGCTGCTGAAAAGGGCAGAAGCACGAGATGAAGCGGATGACCGAAATGATGGACATGGAGAAAGCTGAGGCGCGCTTGCCGCGCTGGATGCTCGCATTAGCCGGTGTGGGGACGCTCGGCATCCTTCTCTTCGCGCATGTGAGGTTCGGCGCTGGCTTCGCCATTGGCTCTGGACTGGGCATCCTGAACTACATCTGGCTTCATAACATCGTTGAGGCTTTGGTGAATGCCGGAACGGTTCGGCCTCCGAAGTCCGCGCTGTTCAAGGTCATTATTCGCTATCCCTTGATGTTTGCGGGCGTCTTCTTTTTTTACAAGACCGGATGGCTTCCCGTCGCCGCAGTTTTGGCCGGACTCTTTGTTCCAGTGGGTGGAGTTCTGATTGAGGCGGTGGTCTTGCTGCGCGAAGGGATGGAAATCAGCGTTAAAGGGTAAAGGAAAAAGGCTCTTTTTTCTATGGAACATGAACTTTGGTTTACAGCGATTCTAAATAAACTTTTGGGCGGGCCGGTGGATTCTCTGTTGACTCGCCTGGGTTTCCCCGCGGCCAATGCCGCCCATCCCATTCCCAACTACATCGCGATGGAGTTCCTGGCGGCCTTGGTGATTGTTGTCATGGCGGCGCTTTTGCGCGGGAAGCTGTCTGTTGAGTCGCCAGGCACGTTTCAGCAGGCGATGGAATCGGTGGTGGAATTCGTCAGCAACTTGAATGAAGAGATCATTGGTCATGGTTCCGAGCGATATCTCGCCATGGTGGGCACGCTCGGAATATTCATCCTGCTCTGCAACATAATGGGCTTGATCCCGACTTTGGATACTCCCACCGGCCGTATTGAAGTGACTTTGGGCTGCGCTGTCGCCGCCTTCGTTTATTACAATTACCAGGCGATTCGCCATCATGGAGTTTTTGGTTATCTCAAGCATTTGTGGGGGCCCGTGCTGCTGATGGGCTTTCTGATGTTTCCCATTGAAGTCTTCGGCAACCTCTTCCGCATGCTGTCCCTCAGCGTTCGTCTTTATGCCAACATGTTTGTGGGGGATGTCTTGGAGGGAGTATTCACGAGTTCAATCCCCAATGCCCTCGCGGCACTTTTCGGACAACATAAAATATTGGCCGAGGTGGTTGCGGCGATAACTCCGGTCGGTGTGCCGGCACTATTTATGGCGTTGCATTTATTTGTCTCACTTTTACAAGCATATATTTTCATGCTGTTACCCGCAGTCTATATAAGTTTGTCGACTTCATCGGAGCACTAAAGATCTGGCGGGTCCCGGAAACTCCGGGGCCCCCGGGTAAGGCCGGCAGTGTGAGTCCTGTCCGTTCGAGGGAGGCCAGGGCACCACCTCCTGCCGGTAATTCATCGCAGCCTCCTGTCTCGTTCGGAGCAGGGCGGCCAAAGGAGAAGCACGTGAAACGAAGCATCATATATTGGTTGACTGCGATTGCGGGGCTATTGATCGCTGCCCCGGCTTTCGCTCAGGGGGGACCTGCCAGCGCCGCCAGCGGAGGCGTGAACTGGGTGGCCCTGTGTTCTGGTTTTGCCATGGCGATTGCGTCAGCAGGGTGCGCCATTGGACAAGGGAAAACCGCGTCGTCCGCGTGCGAAGGTCTGGCCCGGAATCCGGGAGCCCGCGCGGGGATTCAGTTCGCCCTGATTTTTGCCTTGGTCATGATCGAATCGCTGGCCCTTTACACGTTCGCGATAGTCTTCGTAAAAGTCAAATAGTTTGCATTCTGCGCCAGCTCGGGCAAGGGGGAGGCTTCGGCCTCCCCTTTGTATTGGGGGATTACTTCATCAGCGCTTTGGTGGCCAGGTCGCCCAGCCCCACGAAACCATTGGGCGCGAGGCCGAGATAGAAGATGCCGAGAACGCAGACGGCCAGGGCGGTGCGCACCGGCCACGGCAGGACGACATCGGAGGCTTCCGTCTTCCCTTCGTGCATATACATCGCCACGATGATCCTAAAGTAGTAATAGACGGAGACCACGCTGTTCAGCAGGGCCAGGATGGTGAGGCCGACCAGGTGGGAGTGGATGGCGGCCCGGAAAATGAAAAACTTCCCTAGGAATCCTGCCGTGGTGGGGAATCCTGCGAGCGAAAGAAAAAATACGGTCAGGCAGGCGGCCACGGCCGGCCTTGAGGAAGCCAGCCCCTTGTAGTCGTCGATTTGGACAAGGCGTTCTCCCGCCCCCGCCAGATACGCAATCAAAATGAAAGCCCCGACATTCATCAGCGCATACGCCATCAGATAGTACAGGGCGCCGGATATTCCCTCTGCCCCCCCCGCGGCCACTCCCACCAGCACATAGCCGGCGTGAGCAATCGAGGAGTAGGCGAGCAGCCGCTTGACGTTGGGCTGCCACAATGCTCCCAGATTGCCCACGCACATGGTGAGGGCGGCGGAGATCCAGATCATCCAGAAGCTGACGCCATTCCCCGCAGAAAAGCTTCCCAGGAAAATCCGCAGAAGAATGGCGAAGGCGGCGGCTTTGGGGCCCACCGACATGAAGGCGGTTACCGGCGCCGGCGCCCCCTGGTACACATCGGGCGCCCAGATCTGGAAGGGAGCGGCGGAAAGTTTGAAGGCCAGCCCCACGAACATCAGAATCAAGGCCGCCTGGGCAAGGACCGGCCATTGCGGCGTTTGGCCAAGCACTGTGCCGGCGGCCAGAAGATTGGTGGTTCCCGTCAGGCCGTAGACAAAGGCGATTCCATACAGCAAAAATGCTGTGGCAAACGATCCCAGGAGGAAATATTTCAGCGAGGCTTCGTTGCTGAGGATGTCGCCCCGCCGATAACCGGCCAGAATGTAAGTGGCGATGGAGGAAATTTCCAGCCCCAGGAAGATCATGATGAGGTCGGTGGAGGAGGCCATAAAACACATCCCCACCGTTCCCATCAGCACCAGGGCATAAAACTCGCCGTGCTGGGCGTGGTCGCGTTCCAGGTAATCCATGGAGCCCAGAATCACCAGGGCTGCCACCAGCAGAAACAGATAGAGGAAATAGCAACTGAAGTCGTCGGCGGCTACGGTTCCGCCAAAGGCGGGTCCCATCCCCGGCCAGGGGCGGAAATTAAGTTGGGCATCGGCGCCGCCGGCAGCCAAGATTCCCAGCAGCGCCATCCAACCCAGCAGTTTCTTGTGCGCGGCGCCCACAAATGGCTCCAGCACCATGATGAGCACCGCAAAGCCCGAGAGGGTGATCTCCGGTAGAATCCGCACCATGTCGAGGGTATTGAATGTGGTCATCGGCCACCCCCTACAGAAGCAGTAGGTAGTGGGCAGTAGGCAGTGGGCAGCCGGGGGGCGGCGCGCTCCGTCAAGATCAGGGAGTGTTTACTGATGCGAAGCATAATGGAATCCACAGTCCGATCCATGCGCCGCAAGAAAGGCTGGGGATAAACCCCCATGGCGATGATCACGATCACCATGGTGGTCAGGATTAATTTCTCGCGAAAGTCGCAATCGGGCAGGGTGCGGTTCTTCTCGTTCTTGATCTCCCCGTAAAACACGCGCTGGTACATCCAGAGCAGGTAAACCGCAGCCAGGACCACTCCGGCGGAAGCGAAAGCGGCATAAGACGCGTGGCTGTAATACGAGCCCACAATAATCAGGAACTCCCCGACAAAACCATTCAGGAGAGGAAGGCCCAGAGAGGATAACACCACGATCAGGAAAAAGGTGCTATAGACGGGAACCGAGGTGGCCAGGCCGCCGAACTCACTGATCAGGCGCGTGTGCCGCCGCTCATAAAGCATCCCCACCAGAATGAAAAGGGCTCCCGTGGAAACCCCGTGGCTGAACATCTGATAGATGGCGCCTTCCATGGCTTCCGGGCGGAATACGAAAATTCCCAGCACGCAGAACCCCAGGTGGGCAACGGAGGAATATGCCACGAGTTTCTTCAAGTCGGGTTGCACCATGGCCACCAGCGCGCCGTAAATGATTCCCACGATGCCCAGGACGCAAATGACGGGGGCAAATTCCCGTGACGCTTCCGGGAATAACGGCAGGCAGAAGCGCAGCATACCGTACGTTCCCATTTTAAGCAGGACTCCCGCCAGAATGACGGAGCCCGCCGTGGGCGCCTCGACGTGCGCATCGGGCAGCCAGGTGTGGAACGGGAACAGTGGAACCTTGATGGCAAAAGCGATGAAGAAGGCCAGAAAGAGCCAGCGTTCCGCCACCGGCGAAATCGCGGCCCACCCCAGGTAATCCAGTATCCGGGGCAGATCAAAGGTGCGTGTGAGGTTGTAGAGGTAGATAATTCCGGTGAGCATCAAGGCCGAACCGACCATGGTGAAAAGCACGAACTTGATGGCCGCGTACACGCGCCGCTCGTGACCCCAGATGCCAATCAGGAAATACATGGGAATCAGCATCACTTCCCAAAATACGAAGAAGAGGATCATGTCGAGTGAGGCAAATACCCCCATCATCCCGGTCTCCAGCGCCAGGAGGAAGATGAAGAACTCCTTGTTCCGCTGGGTAATGCTCTTCCAGGAAACCAGCACCGAAAGCGGCGTCAGAAATCCCGTGAGCAGAATCATCAGCGCGCTCAAGCCATCGACGCCCAGATGATAATTGACCGGGGGCAAATTTATCCATGGACGCATTTCCTCAAATTGCATGCCCGCGCGCTGGGGGCTGAAGCGCGAGTAGAGGCAGACGGTGATGAGGAAGGTGAGCAGGGAAAAGAGCAGCGCAACCCAGCGGATGGACGAGGTCCGTTCGCGCCCCAGGAAGGCGATGACCACCGCGCCCAGAAGGGGAAGAAAAGTTATGATCGTGAGAAGATGCGCAGTGTACCAATGCATAGATAGCTTCTATCGGACTTCTACCTGCCCCTCAACGCTGGCAAGGACTTTTGCCGACCCAGCTAGAGGTAGGGGGCAAGGATATACAATAGCCACAAAAGCGCGCCCAACAGGACCCATGTGGCGTAACTGGTAATATCGCCGGATTGGATTCGCCGCAGGACGTTGCCCACGCCGGCCGTGCTTTCGCCGGCGCCGTTCACCATGACGTTGTCGATGGCGCCGGCGTCCACAACCCGCCACAGGAACTTGTCGGAAACGATGCACAGCGGGCGGACGATCAGCCAGTTGTAAAACTCGTCCACGTAGTATTTGTGAGTCAGGATCCGGTAAAGGTCGGCGTAGCGTTCCGCCATCCGGTCGGGAATGTTCGTTGATTTCAGATACCACCACAGGGCGATCCCAATGCCCGCTGCGGCTGCCAGGATGGAAAATCCCATCAGTCCTGCCGGGCCGATCCCGGGCACATGCTTGGGCGAAATGTTGCGCAGAGCCTCGGTGGCCGGGTTGAATACCGGGTCGAGGTAGCGATCGAAAGCTTCACTACCACCCAACGCTCTGGGCCAACTGACCCATCCGGCGACGACGGAGAAAAACGCCAGCACCATCAGCGGAATCGTCATTTTGGAACTGCTCTCGTGCAGGTGGTGCTCGGTCTCGGGCTCGACCCGGGATTTCCCATAAAAGGTCATCGCTAGCCCGCGGAACATGTAGAAAGCAGTAAGCCCGGCGGTGAGCGTCCCCAGCCAGAAGAGCATGGGTTTACCCAGGGGGCCTTCGTACGCCCCCGCCAGGATTTCATCCTTACTAAAGAAGCCGGCAAACATGGGGACACCACTGATGGCCAGCGTGGCGATGAGGAACGTTGCGTGGGTCGTTTTCAACTTGTGCCGCAGCCCGCCCATCTTGCGCATGTCCAGTTCGCCGCCCATGGCGTGCATTACGCTGCCGGCTGCCAGGAAAAGCAGTGACTTGAAAAACGCATGGGTCATCAGGTGGAAAATGCCGGCTGCGAAGACGCCCGCGCCGCAGGCCAGAAACATGTATCCGAGCTGGCTGATGGTGGAGTAGGCAAGCATGCGCTTCAGGTCATTTTGGGTCAGGGCAATGGTTCCCGCAAAGAACGCTGTCGCCGCGCCGATGCCCGCCACCCATTCCAAGGCCACGGGAGCGTGGGCGAAGATGATGCTCGACCTGGCCACCAGGTAAACGCCTGCCGTCACCATGGTGGCCGCGTGAATCAGGGCGCTAACCGGCGTGGGGCCCTCCATGGCGTCGGGGAGCCACACGTAAAGGGGCAACTGCGCGGATTTTCCGGCCGCGCCCAGGAAGAGGAGCAGCCCGATGGCCGTCAACACGCCCCCAAATTCACCGGCGGGCAGATCTTTGACCATTTTAAAAACTGTTTGAAAATCCAGCGAACGGAAAGTCCAGAAGAGCAGGGCAACACCCACCGTGAAGCCGGCGTCCCCAATGCGCGTGACAATAAAGGCTTTCTTACCGGCATCGGAGGCGGATTGTTTCTTAAAGTAAAAACCAATGAGCAGGTACGAGCAGAGCCCTACGCCCTCCCAGCCCACAAACATCAGCGGGTAGCTGGAAGCCGTGACCAGCGTGAGCATCATGAATAGGAAGAGGTTCAAATACGTGAAGAAACGGTAGTAACCGCCTTCATGCTCCATATACCCGCGCGAGTAAAGGTGAATCAGGAAGGCCACCACGGTGACCGTCAGGGTTATGATCAGGGTCAGGCGGTCGTAGTAGAACGCGTATTTCGCGGTCAACTCACCGGCTTGAATCCAGGTGAAGTAAGGATGGACGAATGGCTCCGGTTGGGTTGGCAAGTGCGAGTACGTCCATGCCGAGAGAATCGCGAAAACCATGGAAAGCCCTGCCGCGCCGCAACCGATGAGCGAGGCAATCGACTGCGAAAAGCGCCGGCCCAGGATGCCGTTGAGGGCGGCACCCGCCAGGGGGGGCAACACCATGAGGAGGAGGAGGATTTCCAGGTTCATGAAAGTATCGAGTAAAAAATGTATCCGTCGGCCGTGCGCGGGGGCCGAACGCCGTCGAGCCCTACAACTTCATTGAATCCACATCTTCAATATTCAGTGACTTGCGATTACGATGCAGCGCGATGATGATGGCCAGTCCCACCGCGGCCTCGGCGGCCGCCACCACAATGACAAAGAACACGAAAAGCTGGCCGTCAAGGTTGCCACGAAATCGCGAAAAGGCGATGAAGGCCAGGTTGACCGCATTGAGCATTAATTCAATGCACATGAAAACGGTGATGATATTACGCCGGAAGATGAACCCGGCGGCGCCGAGGACAAAAAGAATCACGCTGAGCGCCAGATAATGTGAGAGAGGAACCATAAACATCCTTGGAATCGAGAAGCCAGGAGCTAGAAGTTAGAATCCGAAATCCGATAATCCAGCAGTCTCTGCAACCTCAAGAGACGCGCGCGGGTCTGTCACATTCTAGCTTCTAACTCCTGACTTCTAGCTTCTGCCCTTCAGAATTCCTTCTTCGCCAGAACCACCGCGCCGAGCACCGCTACCAGAATCAAGATGGAAGTCACTTCAAAGGGCAGCACGTAACTCTTGAAAAGCAGGTGGCCGATGGCCGCCGGACTCCCGTCCAGGTGCGCCGGTGAAGCTGTGGCACCGGGTGGAAATTGAGCCCAGATGACCATCAGCATCACTCCCGTGAAGGCCCCGATGAGGGGAGCGCCGAGCCATTTGGCGATGGTGCTCCGGTGGCTCGGAGTTTCATGCCCGGCATTGAGCAGCATGATGACGAAAACAAACAACACCATGATGGCGCCGGCGTAAACAATGACCTGAATGACCGCCATGAATTCCGCCCCAAGCAGCAGGTACACCCCGGCAAGCGAGCAGAGCACCACGATCAGGGAAAGCGCGCTGTACACCGGCGTGCGCTGCATCACCATATTCAGCGCGGCAAGCACGGTGACGGCGGCCAAAATGTAAAAGAGAAAGGTCATAAAAACAGAATCCAGGAGCTAGAAGTTAGAATCTCGAAGGCAGGAGCTAGGAGTCAGTATGACTACTGACAGTGTCCGGTTCGCACGCATTCCGGCTTCCAGTTCTTGAATTCCAACGGCTGGCTCCTGCATTCTACCAGCCAGATTCTTAGTTCTAGCTTCTAACTCCTAACTTCTAAATTCTGGCTCCTGACTTCTTACTCCTGACTCCTTTTCGTTACCCTCTCCAGGCAAGCAGGAATCCGGTCACCAGAATGTTCAGCAATGCCAGGGGGAGCAGAAATTTCCAGCCCAGGGACATAAGCTGATCATACCGGAAGCGCGGCAGCGTTCCGCGCATCCAGATGTAAAAGAACATAAAACAAAATACCTTCAGGCTGAACCAAAAGACCGGAAGAAAAATCCGCACGATCAAGGGCCCGAACACCGGACCATGCCAGCCGCCGAAGAACAGAATGGTGGCGAGGCAGGAAACCGTCACCATGTTGGCATATTCCGACATGAAGAACATGGCGAATTTCATGCTGCTGTATTCGGTATGGAATCCGCCCACCAACTCGGTTTCGCCTTCGGGAAGGTCAAAGGGCACACGATTGGTTTCCGCCACCGCCGAAGTAAAATAAACGAAAAAGCCGAGGGGCTGGGCAAAAATATACCAATGGGGAACCCACGTGTTGATGCCGTGGATAATCCAGGTGTGGCTTTGCGCGTCAACGATACCCCGCAGGCTGAGCGTCCCGGCCATCATCAGCGTGCCAATCAAAGCCAGTCCCAGCGAGAGTTCGTAACTGATCATCTGCGCGGACGATCGCAGCCCGCCAAATAGCGGATATTTACTGTTGGATGACCATCCCGCCAGCGCAATACTGTACACGCCCAGGGAAGTGACGGCGAAAACAAAGAGCAGGCCCACATTCAGGTCAGCGATTTGAAACTGAATCTGCCGTCCGTACAGCGTAAAGCTCCCCCCGAAGGGGATAACGGCAATGGAGAGAAACGCCAGCACAAATCCCAGGAAGGGCGCCAGCCAATAAATGAACTTATCGGCGTCCAGGGGCATGATGTCTTCTTTAAGAATAAACTTTATGCCGTCTGCCAGGGGTTGCAGCAATCCGTGCGGACCCACGAGATAAGGCCCCCAACGCGCCTGGATGTGCGCCACCACTTTGCGCTCCAGCCACGTCGTATAGGCAATGCCGGTCAGCAGGATGAAGAGGACAAGTGCTATCTTCACCGCCGCAATGATGACCAGAATGGCCAGATCAGAAAATGTGCCCATGAGGTTTCTTGGCTTCGTCCACTGAATTCAGCGCCCAACTATACCGGCTAACTGTCCCTGATGTGAAGAGTGAATCTCGCGATGAAAAAACCAGATCATTGCTGGCGAGCGCCGGAGGCGCGCCGGCCGGGTGCGTCATGACGGCGCGGCCCACCAGCAAGCTGGGCAGAGCGATGGCGTAACCCGGCACGCGGGCAATGATCTCCCGCAGCACTTCGTCGGCGGAACGGTAGCTCCACGTGTGCCCCAGCAACCTGGCCAGCGCCAGCAAAATTTCCAGGTCGCTGCGCGTTCCCGCCTTGCGCATGGTTTTCTTCAGGATTTGCACCTGGCAGCACGTGTTGGTCACTGTGCCGGCCTTTTCCGCGAAGCTGGTGGCGGGCAACACCACGTGGGCGGCTTCCGTGGTTTCCGTTGGAAAGAGCTCGGCAACCATCAAGAAATCCAGCTTGCTCAGATGCTCCCGGACGGCGGGAAAGGTCTTGGCGGGATTCGAGCCAAAGACCAGCAACGCCTTGATCTCGCCGGATTCCACGCCTTGCAAAATTGAGCGGATATGGCGGCCCGGAGCCTCGGCGATTTTCGCCTGCCACGCGGATTCCAGGTTGGCGCGCGATGCGGTGTCAGCCAACGACCCGTAGCCGGGCAGAACGTCGGGCAAGAGCCCCATGTCCGCCGCGCCCCGGGAATTGGCATAGTCGCCCAGCGCCACGAAGCGGGTTTGGCCGGGAAGCGTCAGGCCCCAATTCACCAGGTCCGCCACATCTTGGCCGCGAATCTCGTCCCCGAAAATGATAATCGTCCGGGATTCCTTCGCCAGGTTTTCGCGCAAAGCGGCCAGTTCACCGGGGATCGCCGTTCCAGGCAATGTTTTCCCCGTCAGAATACGAATTGCTTCCGCCTCTCCCCCGGCCGGCACGGTGACGTTTTGCTTTGCCTGCCGCTGCAATTTGATTTCCTGGCTGTTCAGCAAGTACAGGTGAGCATCATGTTGGCGGACCGCCTGCCGGATCTGGTAGGCAATCAGCGGGTGCTGGTGAGTGGGGTCATTGCCAACCACAAAAATGCTCGATGCCGCTCCAATATCCTCGATGGTCGCGTAGCGGCCGTCGGCTTTGGCCGCGGTCAAGGCGCCCACCAGGGAAGGGAAGTCGGCGGTGCGGTGGTGGTCAAGATTATTCGTTCCCAGCACCGTGCGCGCAAACCGGCCGAGCAGATAATTCTCCTCATTGGTGGTGCGATTGGAACCGATCACAGCGATGGACGCGGGGCCATGCTCCTTCAAAACGCCCTTGAGGCGTCCAACTGCCGTTTCCAGGGCTTCTTCCCACGTGCTGAATTCCTGCCTGCCGTTCTTGCGGATCAGCGGTGCGGTGAGGCGCTGGTCATGATTGACGAAATCCCAGCCGAACCGGCCCTTGACGCACAGAAACTCTTCGTTGAAGCCGGAGTGATCCCGGTTATTGGCGCGAATGATTTCATTGTTGCGAATCGCCAGCGTGGTCTTGCAGCCATCCCCGCAGTGGTTGCAGATGGTGCCCGTGTAGGTGAGTTCCCAGGGGCGCGTTTTGTAACGATAGGTGCCGCTGGTGAGCGCGCCGACAGGGCAGATATCGATGCACATGCCGCACTCTTCGCACTCCAGCTTCTCGCCCTGGTTGGGAATGATCTCGCTGTGGGCGCCCCGGAAGCCGATGCCGTAGGCATTGACGTCCAGGCCTTCGTCGCAGACCCGCACGCAGCGATAACAGAGGATGCAGCGTGGCCAATCGTAGTAGACCAGCTTGGAAAACTGGCGCTCATCATGGTGCATCTTGGCTTCCATGAAGCGCGTTTCCGCCGCGCCGTAGCGGAACACCGCGTCCTGAAGTTCGCACTCGCCGCCCTTGTCGCAAACCGGGCAATCGAGGGGGTGATTGGTAAGGAGGAACTCCAGCATGGCCTTGCGCGCGTTCTTCACTTCCTCGGTTTCGGTGAGAACCACCATGCCGTTGGTCGCAATGGTGGTGCAGGCGGTTTGGAGTTTGGGCATCTTCTCAATCGCCACCAGGCACATGCGGCAGGCGCCCTGGAGGGTGAGGCCGGGGTAATAGCAATAAGATGGAATCTCAATGCCCGCTTGCTTTGCCGCCTCAATGACCAGCGTCCCCGGCGGCACCTTCACCTCTTTGCCGTTGATGGTGAGGGTGACGGGGTCGGCGGCAGTATTGACGCGGGGAGACAGGCTCGGGCTGCGCGTGTAGGGAACCGGGGCCTGGAGATTTTCCTGGCGGGGGGGCATGTCCAGGATGACGAACCGCGAATCGTGCGTCCGCTCGTTCATGCGACGGTCACCGCCTTCTTCTCGTGCGGGCAGTACCCGAGCTTGAGGTGCTCCTCGAACTCGCCCCGGAATTTCTTCAGGATGCTGATGGTGGGCATGGCCGCGGCATCACCGAGCGGGCACAGCGTTTTGCCCAGGATATTGTAGGAGACATCCAGTGCCGTGTCGGGATCGCCGCTCAAGCCGCCGCCCCCCAGGAAGCGGTCAAACAGATGCTTCAGCCAGGACGTGCCTTCGCGGCAGGGAATGCACCAGCCACAGGATTCATGCGCGTAGAATCGCATGATGCGGCTCACGACTTTCACCATGCAGGTGTCTTCATCCAGGATGACGACGCCGCCCGAACCCAGCATGGAGCCGATTTTGGCCACCGAGTCGTAATCCATGTTGACGTCGATTTCATCCGCCGTCAGCACCGGGCACGACGAGCCCCCCGGGATCACCGCTTTCAGTTTCTTGCCGCCCAGCACGCCCCCGCCGATTTCCTCAATCATCCGGCGCAACGGGAAGCCCATGGGCAATTCGTAAACGCCGGGGCGGGTGATGTGGCCGCTCAGGCAGAAGAGGCGCGTGCCGCCATTCTTGGGAGAGCCCAGCTTGGAGTACCAGTCGGCCCCATTCAGCAGGATGTGGGGAACGTTGGAAAGGGTCTCCACATTGTTGATGACCGTCGGCCCACCATACAGCCCCACCACCGCGGGAAAGGGCGGCTTGATGCGGGGATAACCGCGCAGGCCCTCGAGGGAATTCAGCAGCGCGGTTTCCTCGCCGCACTCGTAAGCGCCCGCCCCGGTGTGCGTGCAAAGGTCGAAATCGAATCCCGAGCCCTGAATGTTCTTGCCCAAGTAACCGGCGGCGTAGGCTTCCTCAAGCGCCCGATCCACGATGTCCAGCAGGTAACGATACTCGCCGCGGATGTAGATGAATCCCTGATGGGACTGGATGGCATAGCCGGCGATGATAATGCCTTCAATCATCTGGTGCGGGTCGTATTCCATCAGCGGGCGATCTTTGCACGTGCCGGGCTCGCTCTCATCGGCGTTGCACACCACGTACTTGGGCTTGGATGACTGCTTGGGGACAAAACTCCACTTCATGCCCGTGTTGAAACCCGCGCCCCCGCGCCCCCGCAGGCCGGAGTTCTTCACTCCGTTAATGACGTCCTCGGGCTTTGCGGAAAGGGCTTTTTTCAAAGCCTGATAGCCCTCGTGCTGCACAAACACGTCGAGCGAAGTGGAGTTGGGCAGGCCAAAGCGCTTGCTGATGACCTTCACTTCCTGGGGGCTGTTGCCCATCGGGTTGTTGTAGCCAGGCATATTCAAAATTCGAAATTCGAAACTCGAAATTCGGCGTGCTGCGTCCGATTTTCGGATTTCGAGTTTCGTCCTTACATCTTTGATCGCGGCTCTTTTTTCTTCAATTCATCGATCAACGCGTCGAACTTTTCCGGCGTCAGGTTTTCGTAGAAATCATAATTGACCTGCATGGCGGGCGCGCCGCAGCACGCTCCCAGGCACTCGACTTCTTCCAGTGAAAACAGGCCATCCGGGGTCGTCTGTTTGTTCTTGATTCCCAGCTTCTTGCAGCAGTGCTCAAAGATTTCGTCAGCCCCGCGCAACATGCAGGAGATGTTGGTGCAGACCTGAACTTGGTGCTTGCCCACCGGTTGGCGGTGGAGCATGGAGTAGAAACCGACGATCTCCACGACCTCGATGGGGCGCACGTCCACACGGCGCGCCACCTCGGCAATGACCTCCTCGCTCACGTGTCCCACTTCATCCTGCGCGTACATGAGCAAGGGAACCAGGGCCGAGCGCTTCAGCGGGTAGCGCGCGATGAGCTGGTCGAATTTTTTCAGCAACGAGTCAGAAAGCATGTCAATCAGTCGTCAGTTTTCAGTCATCAGTTCCCGGTCATCACGCGCGTACGCGCAGGAGCTCTTACTGAAAACTGATGACTGACGACTGACGACCGGTTCTAACGATCCACTTCTCCCAAAACTATATCAATCGTTCCAATGCAAGCCACCACATCGGCAATCAATCGCCCTTCGATCATTTTTGGCAAAGCCTGCAAGTTCGCGAACGAGGGCGCGCGGACGTGGCAGCGGAAGGGCTTGGGCGAGCCGTCGCTGACCATATAGAACCCCAGTTCCCCGCGCGGCGATTCAATGGCCTGGTAGACTTCGCCGACCGGCGGGTGGAAGCCCTCCGTCACAATCTTGAAGTGGTAAATCAGCGCTTCGATGGAGGTCTTCATGCTTTCGCGTTCGGGCATGACGATGTGCGGGGCGTTGGCTTTCACCGGCCCCTCCGGCAGGCCTTCCATGGCTTGATTCACGATGCGCAGCGACTGGCGCATTTCCTCGATGCGCGCCAGGTAACGCCCGTAAACATCGCATTCCGGCCGGGTCGAAACCTTGAAATCAAACTTCTCGTAGCTCGAGTAAGGCTGCTTCTTGCGGATGTCAAAATCGATCCCGGAGCCGCGCAGCGACGGGCCGGAAAGGCCACAGGCGACGGCGTCTTGGGGAGAAATGTACCCCACCCCCTGCGTCCGGCGCAGCCAGATGGGGTTGCGGGTGAGCAAGGCTTCATACTCGTCGAAGCGCGCGGGAAAAGTCCGGGCAATCTTCTGCACGCCCTTCAGCCAGCCCAGCGGTGGCTCCATGGCCAGCCCGCCAATGCGGAAATAGCTGGTCATCATGCGCTGGCCGGAGACGGCCTCAAAGATGTGCAGAATCTCCTCGCGCTCCCGGAAGCAGTAAAGAAAAACCGACATGGCGCCGAGGTCGATGGCGTGCGTTCCCAGCCAGACCAGGTGGCTCTGGATGCGCGTCAATTCGGTCAGCAGCACGCGAATCCATTGCGCCCGCGGGGGGATTTCCAGTCCCAGCAACTTCTCCGCCGCCAGGCAGAACCCCAGATTGTTGGAAAGCGGCGCGAGGTAATCCATGCGGTCGGTGAGGGTGATGCACTGCGAGTAGGTCTTGCTCTCAAAGGATTTCTCGAAGCCGGTGTGCAGATAGCCAATGTCGTAAATGGCCCGCAACACGGTTTCGCCCTCAAGCTCCAGCACCAGGCGCAGCACGCCGTGTGTGGAGGGATGCTGAGGGCCCATGCTCAGGATGACCCGGTCTTCCGTGCCCGGAATTCTTTCCAGTGTGACGGGCATCTAGCGGTAGCCCTCCGTGGGATAGTCCTTGCGCAGCGGATGGCCTTCCCATTCCTCCGGCAGCACGATGCGGCGAAGGTAGGGATGTCCCTCAAAGACGATTCCAAAGAGATCGAAGACCTCGCGTTCAAAGGCGTTGGCGGAGGGCCAAACAGGAACGGCGGTCATGAAACGCGGATTTTCGCCCCCCACCCGAACCTTCAGGCGCAGTCGCTGGGCGGTCGCGATGGAGAGCAGGTGGTACACCAGCTCGAAGCGCGGTTCCTGGGGGTAAAGGTCCAGGGCGGTGACGTCCGAGAGAAAACTGAACTTCAGGCTGGGTTCATCGCGCAGGAACTCGCAGGCGCGGATGAAATCGGCCGGCCGAATGTAAATCGTTACCTCATCGCGGAAAATGCGGGCATCTTCCACCGCCTGGGGTGCATACTCCCGCAGCTTTTGGAGAGCCAGGTTGGATTCAAGATCGGCCATAGAAAAATCGGGTAATCTGGTGATCGGGAGATCTGGACATCCAGAAATCGGGCGGTTGGGTGAATGGACGGGGTGATTACTTGAGTGGGTGAATTACCAACCTGCTTCGCACTTTGTTCACCCGATCACCCGATGTTCGGATCTCCCGATTCCTACCGGGTCCAGTCGAGGGCCCCTTTCTTCCAAATATAGATGTAGCCCGCCAGGAGGATGGCGACGTACAAGACCATCTCGATGAAGCCGGGCCACATGGGCTTCAGGCTCTTAAAGACGACGGCCCAGGGATAGAGGAACACGGCCTCCACATCGAAGAGGATAAAAAGCATCCCGATGAGATAAAAGCTGACGGAGAAACTGCCACGGGCATCGCCCACGGGGGTAATACCGCACTCGTAGGGGGAAAGTTTTTCCTTGGAGGGCCGTTTCACCCCCACCCACCACGACAAGCCCAGCATGCCGGCGGCAAGCGCCACCACAGCTATGAAATGCATCAGGATAGGGATGTAAACTCTAGCCATTACAGTTACTTAGAAGGACTTTGATGTGCGATTCCGTAATAAGAAACTATACGGGGCGCCTCCAAGGAGTGTCAAGTTTTTTCTTGCCTGGTGGGGGGCGAGCCAGTAACATCAAGCTTATCAGCGCAGAGCATGGCCTTGCTTGCGGGGAATATGCCCATGGTGATGGGGTTTAACACCGATATCAAACACGACGGCGTGGTCTATCACATTCAGACGGAACCTCGGAAGGATGCCGGGATTGACACCACTGTCTACACGCGGGGCGCCGTCATTCACAAACTCAAGAGCTCCTACCAGGACCTGCTGGATTCACCCGACTATAGCGACGATAAATTGCAGCACCGCCTGGAGGAACAACACCGCCTCATCATTGCGCGCATCCGCGGCGGGGAGATCAAACCTGCCGTCGAGCACGCAGGACCCGCCTGAATTGGAGCCCCCCGGAATGAACATTTATCTGAACGGTGAAGTGCGTGAAGTCCCCGAGAACCTGACCCTGGCCGCCCTGCTCGACTGGTTGAAGCTCCCCGCCGACCGCGTGGCCGTGGAGCGTAATCGCCAGATTGCCGCCCGCTCCACCTGGGACCAGACCATCATCCAGCCTGACGACCAGTTGGAAGTGGTACACTTTGTGGGAGGCGGGGCGGAGCATAGTTGACAGCCGACAGCTCACAGCCGACAGTAAAAACTGTCAGCTCTCGGCTGTGAGCTGTCGGCTTCAAAAACATGAACCTTGTTCCCCACATCCCCGCGCCCTTCACGGTCGTTGACCTGCTGCTCAAGCTGGCGGTGATGGCCTTGCTGGCGGGCTTTATCGCGCGCTTCAGCATGTTCCGCCACCTGCTGATGATTGAGCAGCGCGGCCCCCGCGAGAAGATTCAGTTTGCGGTGTTTCTGGGCCTGCCGTTCATGATCGGAGTCCTTGCCCGCCTGGTGGCCCAAGACAAATACCCCACCACCGACCTGAGTCTGGAGGTGATCGTACTGGCAGGATTGCTGGGTGGAACCATCGTGGGCCTGGCCGTGGCCTTGATTGTCAACCTGCCGATTCTGCTGATAGCCTTATGGGTGGCGATACTCTCATTATTTCCGGACTTGGCGAGAAGCGCCCCGCCCTGGCTGATTCCGTACTACCGCCCCGAACTTCTGGCGCCGCTCATGGCCACGCTTTATGCGGTGGCCGCGGGCACGGCGCGCTGGGTTTGTCCCGACAAGGAAGAAATCTGGAAATTCTCGCCTTCCTTTGATCTGAGCCTTTACCGCTCCATTAAGCAGCGATTCAAGCATCCGGCCATTGACTGGCAAGTCCTCTTCCTGCTCATCTGCATTGTCCTGGAAGTGATTCGCATGGTCGTGGTGGGGCCCATTTCCAATGGCTCGTTGTTTTACCCCAGTTCGCCGCACTTCTGGACGCGCGTCTTGATTGTTCTGGGCACGCTCATTGGCGTCAGCCTGCCGGTGCGGATCTGGAATACCACGCGCATCGAGCGCAAACTAGTGGAGCAGGAAAAAGCCCTGCTCCAGGCGCGCATGGACGCCTTGATCAGCCAGATCAATCCCCACTTTCTCTTTAACACCCTGAACACGATTTCCTCCTTGATTCGATTTGATCCGGACACGGCGCGCACCGTGCTGCTGAAGCTGTCGAACATTCTTCGCCGCCGGCTGAAGGCGCAGGTGCACTTTGCCTCCCTCCAGCAGGAACTGGAATTTATCGACGATTACCTGGATATTGAAGTGGTGCGGTTCGGGCCCGACAAGCTGCATATCCGCAAAGAGATCGATCCGGAGACGCTGGATATGGTGCTGCCCAGCATGATTTTGCAGCCCCTGGTGGAGAATGCCCTGCGGCACGGTATTGCCCCCAAAATCGACGGTGGCACCATCACCCTGCGCGCCCAGCGGGGCAAGGGCCGATTGATTGTCGAGGTGATCGACGATGGGGTGGGCATCTCCGAGCAGCGGCAGACGGAAGGTTATGGCAGCGGGATTGGCATCAGCAATGTGCGGGAGCGGCTGAAGGTGGTTTACGGCCAGGATTTCCTGTTGAAGATCGATCGCCAGCCGGGGAAGGGAACCGCCATCCGGTTTGAAATTCCCGAATTGGTCACCAAGCTTCCGGCGGCGCCGGTGGAACCTGCGCCCATCTCCTCCTGAGAATGGAATCAAACACAAGTATTTGCGGGGTTTCCAAAAGACCAACGGGGCGGTATTCTTACTAAAACATCAAGGAGCGAGGATCACCTATGGCGAATGATGGGCCCGAGGATAAGAAAAATCCCCCGGCCTCGATGAGCATGATCGAGCCGCGGGTTCGCAACATCTACCTGTCCTTCTACAAGGAAAGCTATTTCAAACCCTCCGCGCTGGATTTGAAAACCAAGGAGTTGATTGCCATTGGTTGTTCCCTGGTGGCCAAGTGCGAAGGCTGTCTGGAAGGCCACATCAAAAAGGCGCTGGAACTGGGGGCCACCAAGCACGAAATCAGCGATGCGATCGTGGTGGCCGTGGGCATCGCCGCTGCCGGGGTCATGGATTTCTCTGACAAGGCGGCCATCAAGCTTGACTTGCATCATTTCGAATAAAACCGGGACTCGGGATACGGGACTCGGGATACGGGACTCGGGACTCGGGACAAGTGCCGGGGGCGGAAATTGCAATACTCCCGCTGGCAGCGAGTTCGCGGAAACCTGATGGCGGGTTTCTCACCACTTCAAATTACCTGAATCCAAATCCCGAGTCCCGAACCCCGAGTCCCGTGTCCCGAGCCTCTATGGACTTCCTGGTGATCGCCAACCTGTTTTTTCTGCTCTTCCTGGGTTTAGCGGACAACCAGATGATCGCCGCGCTGTTGCCGTCGCTCGTCAAGTCACTGGACATCAGCGTTTCAACCGCCGGGTTGCTGGTGGTGGTTTATTCCCTGGCGGCAGCGGTGGCGGCGTTTTTTTCCGGAACGCTTTCCGACCACTACGGCCGGCGGCGATTTCTGTTGGTGGGTGTGGCATTTTTTGCCGTGGCCTCCTTGGGCGCGTCGCAAAGCCGAACCTTTCATGAGTTAATGCTGGCGCGCGCGCTGACGGGCCTGGCAGCCGGCACGCTTTCCACCTGTTCCATCACCTTTGCCGCCGACTGGTTTGCCTACAACGTGCGCGGGCGGGCTATCGGGTTGATTTCCGTCGCTTACTTCGCTGCCCCCATTCTCGGGGTGCCGATCGCCGCGCAAATCGCCGACCGCTTCGGTTGGCGGCGCGCCTTTCTTTTTTTCGCCGGCCTGGCTGTAGTGGTGTTGATCGCCACGCTGCGCTTGCCCCGCGAGCGCTTGAACCCTCAGCCCTCGGCAGAAAAGTTGCGCACCGCGATGAAGGCCTTTCAATCCTTTCTGACCCGGCGCGACACGGCCGCGGCGCTGGTGATTGCCTTCCTGGTGTCCGGCGGACTGGTGGGTTTCCTCACTTACATCGGCCAGTGGTTAAACACCAGTTTTGGCCTCCCCACGCGCACCATTGGATGGGTCTTCATGCTGGGCGGCATGGTGGCGGTGGGCAGTGCGCCCGCGGGCGGAATCCTCTCGGACCGCTGGGGAAAGCGCGCCGTTTCCATGGCCAGCAATATTCTGCTGGCGGCGGCGGTCGCCTTTATCCCCTTCCTGCCGTGGGGTCTGGGCTTGCTGGGACTGTTTGCGCTCGCGAGCCTGGGCGCCGCCTTCCGGCAGGGGCCCTTGACAGCATTGATGACGGAAATGGTGCCCGCCGCCCAGCGCGGCTCCTTCATTGCCTTACGGAATATCTCCTCGCAAATGGGAATTGGCGCAACGGCTTACCTGGGTGGAGTGCTCTTCCAGCGATCCGGGTACGCCGCCGTAACCACCCTTTGCGCGGTGATGACCGCGTTGGTGGTGATTCTGCTGGCCACCCACATCGTTGAACCGCGCGGGGAATCCGTGGCGGCAATGGACATCAAGTAGCGCCCGGCAATTCTAGTGTGGTGTCCCATCTTAGAGATTACAACGGGCGGGACCCCCTCACCCGTCTCGCCTCGGCTGATGAAAACGCCTCGCCGAGCCACCCTCTCCCCCAAGGGGGCGAGGGCAGTAAAATCAACCCTCCCCTCGCCCCCTTGGGGGAGAGGGGCCGGGGGGTGAGGGGGTCCGTGCAATATGCCATTGTCAAATATTACGCGGGACAACACACTAGCGGCGGCCAGAAGGTCGGGGCTGCGTTGCTACGTGCCCCGGTCGATTCAAGGAGATATTATGATAAGACATGTTTGTATCGCCGTTATGATGGTGCTGGTAACTCTGGGGGCGTCATTCGCTTATTCTCAGCAGCCCATAGCCGCGCCCGCCAAGGTTGCGGGCGTACCGGAACTACGCACATTTCCGCTTTGGGAGGGGCTGCTCCGGGGCGCTGGGCAACGATGCGAGTGACATTCCCACCCTGACTTACTATCCCGCTGCGCATGGAGCTCCCACGGCGATCATTGTTGCCCCGGGCGGCGGGTATCTCGGCCTGGAAATGAACTACGAGGGGCGGCAAATCGCCAATTACCTCAATGCCGCCGGCATCACCGCGTTTGTCCTCAAGTACCGCCTTGGACCCCGCTATCACCACCCCATTGAACTCGGTGACGCGCAGCGCGCCATCCGCCTGGTGCGGACGCATGCGGCGGACTTCGGTGTAAAGCCTGACCACATCGGCATGATGGGCTTTTCGGCGGGCGGGCACCTGACCTCCACCGCTGAAACGCATTTTGACGACGGGAATCCGGCCGCTCCCGATCCCATCGACCGGGCAAGCTCGCGGCCGGACTTCGCCATCCTCTGCTATGCGGTGGTATCGTTCACGGCGCCTTATTCCCATCTCGGTTCCGCCCAGGCCTTGCTGGGCGAATCACCGGACCCCAAGCTGCTCGAATACCTCTCGAACGAAACTCAGGTTACTCCCCAGACGCCTCCCACGTTTATCTTCAGCACCAGCGCGGACACCACGGTTCCGTCGGAAAACAGCGTGGCATTCTACCTGGCGCTGCACAAAGCCCATGTGCCTGCGGAACTACACATCTTCCAAAAGGGTCCGCACGGAGTCGGACTCGACTTGGGCGATCCCGCCCTGGGCGAGTGGCCAAAACTCCTCATCAACTGGCTGCGCGGCCTGGGATTGCTGGAGAAGTGATGGGAAGGCGGCTCTCCCCGCCGTCCGATGGTCGGGAGATAGGGAAAGGGAATTAGAGTTGGTTTGGGTGGACTGGGGTGAGACCCCTGAAGCGACTAAAATCTGACACGTTAAGTGTCAGGATGTGGGCCACATTGTGCACGTACATAGATGCTGCCAACCGCGCATCATGGACTTGGACCCCCGATACACCATATCGCAAAATGATCTTCCGCCACTCCTGGTAAACGGGTTCGCCGTCCGGCAATAAAGTCATTCCCCGCTCGATGGCTCGCACTTCGATCTCAGCCTCATTGACCGTCAAACCCAGACCGTTGCGACTGAGCGGCCGCGTCATCACGTTCCACAATTCCGCGATATTCTGATGCGTATAGTGAAACATAGTGCCCTGGCTGGCTAGTTGAGTGAGGGCCGTTACGATAAGTTGGTGGTGAGGATCAGCGCGCCTGGTTATACGAAGCAGGATGTTGGTATCTACCACACACGACATGATATCCATTTAATCGTGGTCCTGGTAAATCCATTCGCGGGAGACGGTTTCGGGAAGCGGCGGGATCTTATTGGAGAACTGGGCCACGGAGTCAAGCCAGGCACGAAATTCTTCGGGAGTCGGCGCTTGCCGGGTTACGGCCAACTGCGTAGCAACCTCGCGTGCCAGAATTTCCTCGGCGTACGCTTCCGGCTGCAGGCCACGGGCCCGAGCCTGTGCGGCGAGTTCGTCTGGGACAACGACCTTGATTTCCATAACAGCACTTTAGCACACCACATTAGGAATGATGCAAGCACAATTGGCTGTCATGAGCGGCTCGCCCGATGGTAGCGATAGCGAGGAGGTGTCCGTCAGCTGACGGCTCAGTTTGTTATTGACAAAGGCTAGCAATGTTGCTATGCTGGAGGCGGAAGTATGTAGCTTCGGATGAAAGGCTACCCTCATGCCGAAGAAGGAAGTTTCCAGCCCCCGCCCGTCAGGGCGATTTTGTCATCCCTTAAACCAACAAAGAGTCACTTTTGAGGGCATCCCCCAAAAAAAGAATTCTTTTTTTAACGATCAAAGCCACTATGTGTATGAAAACAATAGAAACGCGGACATTATGTCACCCTAAAAGGCGGACATAAGTGCAGAGTTGACCTGAAGATTCGATCATCCGGTGGTCAATTTGCCTTGATTGAGGCTCTTGCGGTGAGTATTCGGCGAAATCGGTGGCTCGGAGGAGGGGAAATATGGGTTATGGGCCGGAAAGGCAGAGATGCAGTGAAAAATCCCGGTGCGGGCGAGAGCACATCGCGCAGGGCGGCGGAGCCGCAACCAAACTCGGTGAACTGGCCCCTCACCCGGTTGCGGGCCGAAGCCGAAGTTGTTTACGGCCCTCAAGCAATCCTTCGGCGGGGGTAGGCCCGGCGGGGCAGGGCCGCCACCCTCTCCCCGCGCGAGAAGGTGGGGAATGCCCTTCCTTATCCCTGCAATGGCCGGGTGAAGGGCGCGCAAATTTGGCCCGATTGACAAGTTTACGCCGATTCGCCTACGCTCGAAGAGACCACTTCGAGGGTCGCTCAGGGATCCGGAATTCGCATTTCAAGGATTGTGCCGAAATTAATGCTGCAATAACAAATGCGATATTATTGCATCGCAATCCGGCCGTTCCGCGCGGCGCCTGACACCTCTTTTTCAGGAGAGTTCATGAATTTCAAAACACTTGCCATCCACGCCGGGCACAATCCCCGGGAGCATCAAGGCGCGGTGATGACGCCCATCTACCAGACCTCCACTTTTGCCTTCCGGGGCGTGGGCGAGCCGGGGCCGTTCGATTACTCGCGCAGCGGCAATCCCACGCGCCAGGCGCTGGAGAGTTGCCTGGCGCAGTTGGAGGGCGGCACGGCGGGGTTCGCCTTTGCCACGGGAATGGCCGCGGAAGCCACCGTGCTCATGATGTATTCGGCCGGTGATACCGTTGTCGTGCACGACGACCTTTACGGCGGCACCTATCGCCTGTTCGAGTCGGTTTTTGCCAGCAAGCAGATTCGCGCGCATTACGTTGACCTGCGCAACGCCGCCAAACTTGACGCCGCGCTCGCCGCCGGTGCGAAGGCCGTGTGGCTCGAGTCGCCCACCAATCCCCTAATGAACCTCGTGGACATCCGCGCCGTGTCCGACCTTGCCCACCAGCATGGGGCGCGGGTGATCTGTGACAACACTTTCCTTTCGCCGTATTTCCAGAGGCCGCTCGACCTGGGCGCCGACATCGTGACGCATTCCACCACCAAGTACATCAACGGCCATTCCGACGTGGTGGGCGGCGCGGTGGTGGTGAAGGACCCCGAGCCTCGGCGGAGAAGATCGGCTTTCTCCAGAACGCCATGGGCACTTGCGCCGGCCCGCAGGATTGCTTCCTGGTTCTGCGCGGGGTCAAAACGCTGGCCCTGCGTATGGAGGAGCACAACCGCAACGCGCTCGCCATCGCACAATGGCTGGAGAAGCATCCCCAGGTGGCGGCCGTCTTGCACCCCGGGCTCGAAAGCCATCCTCAGCACGAATTGGCGCTACGCCAGACCACGGGATCGGGGGGAACATTTTCCTTCCGCCTGCGCGGCGGTGAAGCGGCGGTGAATCACCTTCTTGCGAATTGCCGAGTCTTCACCCTGGCGGAGTCGCTGGGCGGAGTGGAATCGCTGATTGAACACCCCACCACCATGACCCACGCCTCCATGCCCCGCGAGGTGCAGTTGAAAATGGGGATCACGCCGGATCTGATTCGCGTCTCCGTCGGCCTTGAGGACGTAAGCGACCTGATTGCGGATTTGGACAGCGCGCTCGCCGGGGCTTAGGGCTGCCTGACGCGGGGCTTCAGGGAGCTCCGGGATTTCAGGCCCTTCATCAGGTTCTTCCATCCGGTTCTTCCCGCAAGTTGGAAAGCTTCGAAGAACCTCCGCTTGACCAGGTAAGCGAGGATATGGTGTTTTGGCCGGGAGCCGTGAAAATCAAAAAGGCCCAACTCCGACAACACAGAGAATACCTGTTGATCCTCCGCGCCCGCCCGCCCCACCGCCGTACCGCGAAAGATGGGGTTGGTCCGAAACATCAACCGCGTCGCTTCAAACAGGAAAGCATAGGGGTTCGTATTCGCGGTTCCGGCATAATCGAAATAGGGTCCATCTTGCACGCGGACGCCAGGCTTGATCAGGCCTTCGATCACAATCTCCGAATCCGCCGGAACCTCGAGGTTCACCGTGCCGCATCTGACCAGCCTGATGCTTTCCCCTTGCAACCCCCCCGCCAGGCCATATTCATCCATTTCGTACGGAGCACCCGCCGCGGCGGCCATCATGACGGCCTCAGGGGTCCCAATAGCCACCGCCATTTCCAGGGGCCGGCCCGCTTTCTCCGCCTTGGCAACATGTCGAGCCAAGTGACTGTTGGGGGAGGTGCTGACCGTCGCCTGATTCGGACCCAAAACCTCCATCCGGTAAACTCCCAGATTTCGGGATCCCGTTTCCAAATCGCGGGTCACGTTGATATGCCACGTGCCGATATAGCGTCCGCCATCATCGCTGCTCCACTGCGGAATGGGAAAGTCGAGGAAGTCAATTTCAGGCGCCGGAACGATATTTTCGAGCGCGGGCCCTTGATCGACCACGGTCGGCTCGATCAAAGCCGCTGCCTTCCTTCGGGCCTCGGTGATGAGTGTCCTCCAGCGCTTCTCAGGGCCAAGACCGAGGGCCATGGCCATCGAGGAGATGCTGCTCATTCCATTTGTGAATACCCTGTGCCCGGGATAATCCTTGATTCTCTCGAACAGCAGCGGGACCTGATTATTCCTCGAAATCTCCCCGAGCTCAAATCGCCAATCTACTTCCCGGTCCACGCGCCGCAAAAGGCGTTCCTTGGACAAGAGGTCAATGAATTCCCGCAGTTCCATCTTTGTTGTTCTCCCGCATCAAGTACCTCTGCGACAGGAAACGTCATCGGAATCAGGGCCAGGCTCCGCTGTCTCCCGTCTCCGTGCTCGGTCCAGGTTGGCTACACTGTACTGCGCACGTATGCGCAAAGCTATCTTAGCCCGGATTTGCAAACTGAGACATCACCCATTTGGGTAATTGCTTTCAGAAATGCCGGGGCGTATTCTGAGGTCCGGGGTTCAGGGTGTTTAGGAAATTTTCGATTTAGAAAGACAGGCGCAAAGATTGCCACTGTGGTGTCGCCTCCCGTGGGCTCTTCGGCACGAAAGACCGGTTTGATAACTTCCCGGTGATTCGGTTTGAGCGAAGTCAATCATGGCAAAGACTCACTTCAGCATCATCATCACCTCTTACAATCAGAGGAGCTTCATTCGCGATGCCGTAGATTCGGCACTATCGCAGGATGATTCGCGCCGTGAAGTCATCGTTGTTGACGATGGTTCGACGGATGGTTCGCTGGCTATTCTGGAAGGCTACGGTGATGCCATTCGACTCGTCAAGAATGAGCGAAATCAGGGAAGGAGCGGGGCGCGCAATGCCGGGGCCTCCCGGGCGGTGGGGGAGTATCTGGTCTTTCTCGATGGCGATGATATCCTGCGACCCTGGGCTCTAACCCTCTACGGGCGCGTTATTAATGAATGCAGGCCCAAACTCATCCTGAGCAGCCTCCAGGTGTTTCAAGGAACTCCCCCGGTCGTTAACTCAGCCACCCCCGCTGAATTCGAGATGGTGAGATACAACAATCTGGTGGAGAAAGATAGAAGCTCGAGGATGAGCGGCAGCGCGCTGGTGATCGAGCATCAGATCTTTCGGCAAGTGGATGGGTGGACCCGCGATTTTGGTCTCATGGAAGACTATGATTTGACCGTGAAACTGGCCTACTCAGGGCGGGCGGTTCAAATTCTGGCGCCGTCCCCCGTCCTGTATCGAGTCCATGCCAACAATACCAATCACAATGTTCGCGGAATGATTGCCGGCAGCCTCAGGCTGGTCGCCGCCGATCGGTCAAGGGCGTATTACTTCGCCCGATCCCGCCGCTCTGTGCCCTGCCTATTGATTGGGGGGCCGGTACTGATGGTCGTGGGCAGGGCGCTGCGCGCAGGACTCTATGCGGACGCCCTGAAGCTCCTCGCTCGCGCATGGCCATGGATTACACTTACCGCGCTCGCCCGACTGCGCGGCCGGGTGGTGGGGCGGCGTCCTGCGGAAACACTTGCCCTACAGAAAGCGCACTCGCCCGATAAAACCCTGTGCAGGCAAGCGAGCGGGTATTAGTGGAAATGAGGTGCTGAGGTCAGGTTTAAACGGCGGGGCGGAGGGCTTTCGAGCGGTGGGCGTGCAGGTGGCCTAATTGCGGGTAGGGATGGGCAGGCAGGGATGACGGATTCATCCGGCAGACGATCGGATATCCCGGCTTAATTTCGATTCGTTTTCGTGGGAAGGCATCAGGCTTGACGGTTGGCTTGGCAGGGCACCTTGCGGCCCGCTAATTCGCCCTTGCCCCAATCGTGCCAGCGTACGAAATTCTCAAGATGTTCTTCGACGATTGCTTCGGCGCGCGGGATCTCCGCTTCCCGGGCCTTCTTGTTCTGTTCAACGATTTCTGTCAGGTCATCGACGTTGTACAAATGGACGTTAGGAAGGCCGACAGCGGCCGCCGCTACGTTGCGAGGGACGCCGAGATCGATCAGGATCAAGGCTCGATTCCCCCGCGCTTCCATGGCGCGTTGCAACAACTCATGCGTGATGATGGGGTCTGGCCTGGACACCGAAGCCACGACCAGGTCCGCCCATTCAAGCGCGAGAGGAAGATTTTCCCAGGGCACAACCTCTCCCCCGAACCGGGCGGCCAGGGCCTGGGCATTCTCAACCGTCCGGTTTAAGATTCGCACCCTCGGCGATCCGCGATCGCGGAGATGCTGCAAGACCTGTTCAGTGTTGCTGCCCGCCCCCAGGACCAGCACGCGGTGGCCATCGAGCCCGGAGCAAATCCGTTCCGCGAGTTTGACCCCCGCAAAGGCCACGGACACCGGCAGCGTACTTATCCGGGTTTCGGCCCGCACACGTTTGCCCGCCGCGAGAGCATCCTGAAACAGGCGGTTAAGGACGTGCCCGGTGGAGCCATGATCCAACGCGACGCGGTAGGCCTCACGCACTTGACCCAGGATTTCTGCCTCTCCCAGGAACATGGAGTCCAAGCCGGCAGCGACGCGATAGATGTGGCGTGCTACGGACAAGCCCCGGCGCCGATAAAGCGCCCCGGTCAGTTGCGCCGACTCCATCCCGTGAAAGGACGTCAGGAATAACTCCACCGCTCCCAGGCTGTCGGCGGCAGGTTGGCACGGGACGCCGTACAATTCGCTGCGGTTGCAGGTGGAGAGGACTACAACCTCCTTCAGAATGCCAGCGGAGCGCAATTGGTCGGCGGCGCGGCATGCCTGTTCGATGCTAAAGGCAACACGCTCGCGCAACTCAACCGCGGCCGTATGGTGGCTCAATCCGATGAGAATGATTTCCATGGCAACTCAGGAACGGGGAGGGTTCAGGGGCAAGGTCATCCTTGTCGCCCCAGGCATTTCGCGGCGTCCATCGCAAAGTAAGTGATGATGATGTCCGCGCCGGCGCGTTTGAAGCACGACAGGGCTTCCATCATGATCGCCTTTTTGTCGAGACGTCCAAGCCGCGCGGCCGCATCAATCATCGCGTACTCTCCGCTCACGTTGTAGACCGCCAGCGGCATGGCAAATTCCTGCTTGGCGCGATAAACGATATCCAGGTAAAAGAGCCCCGGCTTCACCATGATGATGTCGGCCCCTTCTTCCACATCCAAGGCGATTTCGCGCATCGCCTCGTCGGAATTGGAGACGGGCATTTGATGCGATTTCTTGTCCCCCTGGGACAATGCGGACTGCGTCCCTTCTTTGAAAAACGGATCATAGAGCTTGGACGCATATTTTGCCGCATAGGCCATGATGGGCAGGTTGTGGAATCCCTGGAGGTCGAGGGCTTGCCGCAACGCCTGGATTTGTCCATCCAGCATCGCGGCGGGTGCAACCAGGTCGCACCCTGCCTCGGCATGAGATACGGCGGTCCTGGCCAGCAGTTCCAGCGTGGCATCATTCAGCAAGTAACCATTTTCCAGAATCCCACAGTGGGAGTGCGTAGTGTATTCACAAAGGCATACATCCGTGATAATCAGGAGATCGGGAACGCCGCTCTTCAGAGCCCGCACCGCTTCCTGCACGATTCCCGCCGGCGAGTAAGCCCCCGATCCCCGTTCATCCTTATCCTTGGCTTCCGGAACACCGAAGAGGAGAATCGCCGGAATACCCAGGTCGCTTGCTTTCTTGGCCTCTTCGACCAGGCAGTCGACCGACAGGTGATAGTTGCCTGGAAGGGCGCTGATTTCCTGCCGAATCCCGTGTCCCGGAACGGCGAAAAGTGGCCAAACCAAATCGTCCACAGAGACGCTGGTTTCACGGACCAGCCGTCGAAACTGTTCATTCTGTCGCAATCTTCTCAATCTTTGTACTGGGAATCCCATGGCATCTCCATTGCTCTTCCGATTTCATTCACCCGACGGGTTGCCGGGGTTTTAACAGATGAAAGGGCAGGATCTTTCCACTCGCCGTCGCGATAGGAAAATCACGAACGACCCGCACCATTCCCGATTGCTTCCACATCTCCGTACCCGACTGCGCCCACCCCTGGTCCTCCGCCCGCTTTAAGAGCCGCAAAAATGTTTTCACAACTTCGGATTCGTTGACATTGCCAACGCGCGGACTGACCAATAATCGCAGGTGGGTCATTCCATTTGCATCCTCTTCCTCGACAACCTGATAGTCGGTGCTCCGCCCGCCATAAATGTCGGGAAGTTTTTTCTCGATGATCCAGACAAAGTCCGTACCCACAAAGGTTACTCCCTCACCTGTGAGCTTTTCATAGCTGCGTATGCCGCTGAGGCATGCATTGAAGCCAACCTGCCCAAACTCACACTCACAAGTGTGTGACTGGATGTCTCCAAAGTCTCCCATCCCCACGTTCAGGAGCAGCTTCGGCGATTCGTATAGAATGCTCGTAAAAAGGAATGCGTCCACGGTGGAGTCCGACTGCGGGATAGTGTATTCCTGGGTAATTATTGCGGTGGTGTCCCCGTACAGGTGACAATGATCGCTTTGGGGATATGGCATGTTGCATCCCGCAGCAATGACGCCCGCTTCTGAAATTCCATAGACCGAGACGGCCGAGGCGCCTGCCGATTCTATTTCCTTTCTCTTTTGGGCGGTAAGGGGCTCACCCGTCACCAGGAATTTGGTGCCTTTGATATTCAGGCCCGCCTCCGCCGCAGCAATGCAGACTCTTACCGCGGATGCAGCGAATGTATAAACGACGCACTTGGCGTGCGAACTGACCGTCTGAGAAGCCCACTCGGCGACGGTTCGAGCATCATTCAAGCCAACATATTCAGCCTGCGCCAGGGGGGACCGATAAATTCTGCTGAGGAAGTAAAGCAGCCGTTTTCCCCACTTCCTCTCCATGCCCACGGTGAGCTTATCCTCATCGACTTGAGAAAACCATCGCCGGACGGGGTTGCCAATGTGGGCGAAGCGCAGGCTGGAATTGATACCGGGCGCTCCGGGAAATACCGGGAACCAGTTCGCCACGGGCGCCGTCAGGCAGCCGTGAATATCGAGCAGCAAGGCATCATAAAGGGATCTTTGATGAAGGTAATCAAAGTCAATCCGAATCCTGGTTCCCGCGCTTCGGGTTGCGCCGCTTCGAACTTCATAGACGTCAGACATGAAGGGGTTATCGAACATTCCCGCATCACACCGGAACTCCATGCCATTCCTTTTGACCGGCACTCGTCCCTTGAATTCGTCCACCGTGAAGTAAATGCCCTCTCGTTCCAGAACGCGAAGGCTTGCTTCAATGCCGTCGTTTGAAACCCAGGACTTGAGATCCAGGAAGGTGATTTTCTTAGCCTGTAGAAGCTTCAAATACGGGCTGCGCGAATACAGAAAAATGCCCTTCTCGACGAGTTTCAAGAAATTATCCTCGCGAACGGCCATTCGTTCCTTGATGAAACTCCGCGCCAGGACAATCGCCTCATCGGGTTTCATGCGTGTTTTGTTGAAATTTCTAAACCCGTTCAGAAATCGGTAGTACTTCAACATATCTACCCCAGATCGTAGATTGTGGACACCAGCAAACTACGGGTACGGTCACGACGAGTTCTAAACCGGGCACCCCCGCGTTAACCCCCCGGCATGAGTGGTTAGACCGCATACTCCTGACCCTTGTGCTGATCAGGCAATATGCTTATAGATCAATTTTCCCGCCTGCCGCAAAAGAAAGACGGGCATGCGCCGGACCAAGCCCGTAAAGGGAAGCTGCCGGTCCGTGCCTGCCAGGAACTGGTTCCGCGACAGATCAAAGCGGTAATAGAGGATCGGAAATTCTGCGCATCCCCATCCCAGCTTGAAGCGCCTCAGGCCTTCCGCGGATAAATCGGTGCGCCCAAAGTCGAGACTCACAATGGAGTTCCGGTGGCACCATTTGATAGCTTCCCACATGATGAGGTTGTTGGCTCTGACCGCCTGATGCCGCTTGTCGGACGCTCCAAACTTATAGATCGCCCCATGGGCAAAATGGAAAAACACAGCGCCGCCAATGCAATTGCCGTGATGCCGGGCAAGAATTACAAATCCGCGCCCTCCCCGAATGACATGCTCCCAGATCTTACGGAAGAAGTTGAACGGCTGTGGCGGCACGCCGTGTATTTTCCTCGTCCGGCAATGAAGCTGGTAAAACTCTTGCACGGAGTTTAGGTCCTCGCCGAACTGGACCAGGACATTCTCCCTCTCTGCTTTCTGAATGTTGCGCCGGGTGTTACTGCTCAATTGGCGGAGGGTTGAGTCCTCGTTCTCGTCAAGAGGAAGTGCGTGCCCGTAATAGGTGTTCCAGACCGGTTCGTTCGGGAAGAGGGCTTGCCGGCTTCGCCATTCAATGTACTTGCACCCCTGGTTCCGTGCCTGTTCAATCATCAGCTTGAGGAGAGGTGCGAAGTCCGTCCCCTTTTCTCCAATCGGGTCAATGCAGTCTGAAAAGGGCAGGGAAACGAATCTTCGGCCGGTGAAAGAGCTTGCGACTTTCATCATCGGCACGACCGCGGCAGGCCTGCCGCCTCGGCGGCGCACAAAATACGCAGGCTCGAATCCATACGTTTCTTTCAACACTGCTGCCCAGGCTGACGTGTGGAAAAGGGTAGCCCCCTGCAGGGATTCCATTTGCGCATCCCATTCTTCGACCAACCCCGGCTGGACGACCTCAATGTCCCCGCCGGCTTGGGCGCCGTCCCCCTCGACACCCTCAGATTTCTCCAATCTCAAGTCAGCCATGTCCATTTCAATCGACAGCTTCATCATCGTCATACATTGAGTTGAAAATGACTTACAGAAATTATCCGGGAGAGGGCAGGATCGCCGGAACGGTTTGCGCCAGCCTATGCCGAATGAACTAAACTGTCCACCAGCCCCAAGTATTCATTTTTCCGGAGGTCCCAATCGAAGGTCTTAACGAATTCGTTGGCTCTTTCAACCTGAGCTGTTCTTTTAGCGGGGTCCTGGATCATTTCGAGCACGCATTGGGCAAGATGCTCCTCGTCGTTGCCCTTGAAAAATGTCACCACGCGGTCCGTGAAGTAATACCGATCAACCGCGGAATCGGAGACTATTACGGGAACTCCCAGCGTCATAAACTCAAGCACCTTCGTGCTGAACGCCTCGTTTCCGAACCCGTCGGTGCGCTTCGGGACGATCCCGAGATCGGCGTTCTCCATGATGTGAGGGACTTCTGTTATCCTCACCCCCTCGTAGAACTTGACCCTTTCCGCAAGTCCTAACTCCCCGGCCAGCTTCCTGAGGTTACCCGCCTCGCTCCCATCCCCATAGATGTGCAGTTCGACCTGGGGGACCTGGTCCTTTATACGGGCAAGGGCCTGGATCGCCAGGTCCATGCCTTGATGACGGTTCAGCGAGCCAGGGTACAACATAATGAATTTCCCATCGGTCCGCACCCGTCCCCGGCGGTAAAAAATCGATCCATCCGGGTAGTTGAGGATAGGAGTGCATTTTGCGGGTTGCACGGAGCGGGCCCGGAGGCGATCCCCCCAAATGTGATTTGCGGCGATAACATGGTCGGCAAAATGTGCGGACATACGCTCTGCCAGCAGTAATAGCCGGTTCAATCGAGAATCTGGTCTGGCTGCAAACTTGCTCGCGTAAAATTCGGGAAGGAGATCATGGATATCCAGAATCAATTTTGCTCCTCGCACCTTGGGGAACCAAGCTGCGAACACCTCAAAGTCCGGGACCGAATGAACGTGAACCAGGTCATAGTGATCTTTCATCTCCTTGATCGCCAGGAAGAACATCGAGCGCCAAAAGAACTGCACGAGCCGAAACAAGTAGCTGAATCGGCCCGTCTCATTTCTTACGCGCTTCTGAATTCTAAACAGCCGCACATTGTTGATGATTTCCATCTTCGGGCTGGAATTTCCCCTCAGGGCAATAACATCGACCCTATCGCCCCGGCGGGCTAATGTCTCGGCGTATCGCCTTACGCGATTATCAGATTCGTAGAATGTGTAGGCGAGCATACAAACATGCATCGATTATTCACTCATAGCAAAGAGGTAAGCAGCGAATCGGCAGAGGATGAAGGGCAGAAGCGGGGTCATCCCGAAGCCCCCGACGGTGGCAAAGCCCATCCCGAGGACTGGGAACTGCCGTTCTGATATCGATGCGTTGACGGTATGTTGGAAGCGCCGTCCATTTCCTGGGGGAACGTCCTTCCCGCGAAACCTTGAAAATCAGAGGTCGTAGATCAGCTTGCCCTGTTCCAATCGCAGGTAAGCGAGACGCGCCCGCTCTTTTCCTTCTCCCTCAATTTTCCATCCCTCGGCCGTTTTCACAATCTTCATGCGGCTCCTCTGCCTCCACCATTGGTTGAGCTCATAAGGCAGCGGGGTCCACAGGCCGGCCTGGTCACGCAAATCCGCCAGATACGCCAGAAGGTCCTTGAATACATTCATTTCCCGATCCCCGGTGACATAATCGGGATGGATTATGAAATTCTGCACGCCATTTCTCGCCAGGATGCGGCTGGCCTGCTCCTTCCAGAGATCCAGGGAATAATCCCGGAGAATGTGGAAAAGCGTGTAGTCCTGGGTGGTGGTTACCGGAATCTCCAGGATCCCTCCGATGAAATAGGGAAAAATCGTACAGCATCCTCCCTGCTGGGGATCGAGGTGAGCAACATTGGGAATCGACATGTCATATTCAAAGCGCAACAAGTCCAGCCAATCAACATTCCGATACAGGATGGCGGACCTAAACCCCCGCGCCTTGAAAAGACCGGCATACTCATTGATGGCTTTTGTGCGGCGCTGGAACTCCGCGTAATCGTCAAAGAGCCGCCCATCGTGATTCAGATCCTGAACATTCACCTCGAATCCGCGTTGTACGATGTTGGTGACGTAGCTCTCCGGAACCTTATACCGGGATTCCGGAACAACCTGGAATGACGCCTTGATCCCAAAGGAGTCATCGACGTCCATAAGACGGTCACAAAAATCCCTGCCCATGCTCGTCTCGACGTCGTGCGTCATGATGGCGCAGGACCGCTTGCCTTCCGGCCAAAACCAGATAAAGGGTATAGGTTGGCCTTCCCCGTTTCCGAGGGCCAATCTGACAATGGCTTCAACGATTTCTTCGACGGTCGTATCCACCGGCCAGCGAGGAAAGGGGAGTGTGCGCCATCCGTGCAATGCCAGCCTTTGAAAATACTTGCGCACCGAGACCGGCAGCAATGGCCGGGCGCTGTAATAGCCCATTCGGAGGAAGCGGTTCTGCGCCCAGTTGGGACCCTTATGCCCCAAAGCGACGGTGTAGTCTTCCCGGCGGAGGGTCTCGATAACCTCGGACGGATGAAAGGGAAGTGACAAAACATCTTGATCAAGACGCGCGAACTCGAAAGCGTCCCGCAGTGGCCGGCTGAAGGTGGGGCTTGGGGCGAAAGCGGAGCATTTCCCATAGCAGATCAGATCGCTCCCGAACTTGAAGAACCCGGGTTCCGCGGAAAGCTCTCCCCCAACTCCGATGTTGATAAACTCCTCGGGGCATCGAAAGTGATCGACAATCACCTGGTTAGGTGGTTTGGTAATGCTCATCACCGGATTATGGGAACCCTCAGCCCTCGGGCCAGGGAAAAGATCGTATTGCTTTCCGGTAAAGACTCTCCGATGTTCTTAAGCCGGAGTTTCCGATAACAATCGAGCCATGACTTCTGCGACGGGAAGAACTTTCGCTCCATTCTCGACTGCCATACGCACGGTCAAATCAAGGAATTTCGGGCTGCAACCATAGCGCGAAGGCGCCGGAGATACGTCATGGGTATAGAAGATCAACCAACCCTTGCGCTCCTGGTTCTCCCGGATCAACTGCGCCACCCTCTCGAAATTATGCCCATCGCCGTAGAGGGAATTGGCCAAAAGCAAATTGAGGTCGACGTGAGGGCCGTTCACACCCCCATATATTCCCCGGCAGCTCGCCATCTCGTTTCCCAAGGCGAGTTTGGCCGATAGCGTGACTTCGCCCCGGGGAAATGCAAAATTGCGGGTGGGGACATGGCCCCCCATGTCCTGAATTGCGCTCCAGCCTTTGCGGGCATCCTCTCGAAAGGCTGCACACGAGACTTTCCGGCTCGATTGATGACTAAAAGTGTGACTGGCCAATTCGTGTCCATCGTTTACCGCTGAGTGCAGGTCCTCGACCCGGAATAGGTCGCCCAGGGCGTTCGAGGTATTCATCAACCCCATCGCCACATAGTACGTTCCCCGGACCCCGTAGTTCCTTAGAATTGCGCCTCCTACGGTAAAAGCGGTGCGCGGAAAATCATCAAAAGTGACGGACACGTAGGGACCGCCATTTCCCAGGGGAACCTCGCGGCGGTGAAGCGAGCACAGGATGTGCTTGCGGACATTTCCCAACGCGGAACGGAGGCTCATCCTTTACCCAATACGCAGAGCGTCTTCCGGAACGCAGATGCGCACGATCCCGTCATCAGGAATCGTCTGATCCCTCGGGAAAACCAGGGAGGAAACCCCCTCCCTCGTTTCAATCTTGCGTAGGCCCATATCCGTAAATACCCGGCCGGAAGGCGCATTGCGCTCGGTTTCCCGATAATTGACGAAAAAGTCCTTGCCGCACTCCGCCAAATACTTCCCAATGAGGAAGGCAAGGAAGGCGTGTTCAACACGTTTGGATTGGATACGGCAACTGAACATCAGGTCCGTCATGCGCGGCTCGCGCCGATCGACGATGCAGAACCCCACCACGCCATAGCTGCCGAAGCGATCCTCACAGTCCAGGACATAGGTGTCCAGGTGCGGCGTGGCATGGATCCTTTTCAAAACTTCCCGGTCGTAGCGGTTGCCGGAGAAATTCATCTGATTGGTGCGCTGGGTGAGTTCGTGCACGCGGTCAAAGTTTTCATCCGCCAGGGAGCGAATATTCAGCCGGATGTCACAATGCTTCAGGAAAGCCATGTAATCCTGGCCGAAGCCCTCGGCGATTTCCTGCCGATTCGCCTCAACCTGGTACATCTTCCGGCGCGTTGCCGCCTCGGCAGTAACCGGGGCCTGGCAATCCTTACGCTCGGGGAGTGTCGGGTATTGGTCGGCGGACAGGGTGCGAACTTCCGGATGGATTGCTTTCACCTGCTGGAACTCAAACTCGGAGTCGTTGACGAACAGCAGGGTATCGGTTCCGATGTTCAGCCGGGAGGCGATGGCCTTAATTCCGCTGCTCTTAGGGCTCCAGGAGATCTGTGGATGGAGGAAGTACTCATCCAAGTGGAAATTCTTCAAGACCTGGAGGGCCTCTTCCCGATTATTCTTGCTGGCGATGGAGTGGAGGATCCCCCGCCGGTCAAGCTCCTGGATGACCTCAACGATGCCGGGTTTCAGGCGCAATTTTTCCGGACCGTCTTCGACCAGAATGCCCTCCCACAGGGTATTATCAAGGTCCCAAACCACACACTTGACCTTTTTCGACTTCTCCGTGCTGACCTGCTCCTCCCGCACAAAATCCATCACCCCAAAGTACAGCGTGGCGCCGTCCGGCACGTCGTTGGGAATCATCTCAATGGAAAACGGCGAATGCATATCGAGCACACTGGAAATCTCACCGATGGCGATCCGGACGCGCTGAAAGCCGGGCGCGAGATGAATGAGTTTCAGGAACGGTATCCGGGCCTCGGCCTGGAGAGAGCGAATGGTGAGCGAAAGCGCGATGACCTGATCCTGCGGATTGTAGCATTCCAACAAGAAACTGCTGGGGGGCTCGCCTTGGGGGACGCCCCGCTTCGCCATCCGCTTCTTGAAGCTGTAGCGCTTGTCCGTGACCACCCTTTTCAACCCCGCCGGCAAGGGCAATTGAACCAGGGTTTGGCCAATGCGATAGTCCCGCCGTTCGCGTGCCGCCGCCTGGGAAAGCGGGTAAAGGCGAAAATTGCCCTGGGCCCAGAGCTTCCCCCATCGCTTGAAGCGGATCTTCAGCAGGTAGGAATTCAAGCTGGCCGGGCAGTCGATCCGCACCATGCCATCGACGAACCGCCGGCACCTCAGATCTTCGCGGGGAGAATAGAGGTCGCACGTTGCGTAGCAGGTTGGCCAGACGCACTCGGTGCAGTGTTCGCTCCAGGGAAGCAGCGTGCGACCCAGCACCTTGCCGTCAACTTGTGCAAAGGCCGACAGCACTTCCGAAGGAATTTGACTGGCCGGTTCGATCCGGTTGTTTGCCTCTGCCTCGTACATAATTCGTTTCGGGCGCCCCTGGCTTCGTCTCGATCAGCCCGCCAGGACGGAAGCCCAACTGGGCGGCAGACCCTTCGTGATCTCGATGTTCCCAAAGATATTGCTTTGGCGAGCTCCGTGCGCGGTAACCCACTTGGCCATCGTTTGGATGCCCTCTTCCAAGGTTGTCGTTTGGTGTTTTCCGAAGACGCTCTCCGCCTTGGAATGGTCCGAGAAGGCGATTTTGACCTCGTTGCGCGCCTCCAGGTGGTTAACCCGGCACTCCTTGCCCATCGCCTTGGCGACCGAGCGCGCCAGCTCATTCACGGTGTAAGGGGTATCAGCCCCGACGTTGTACACTTGGCACATTGCGTCGGGGTAATTTACGGATGCCGCGATGATGGGAGCCACGTCGCGAATGTGGGTGAAGGCGCGTTGTTGGCTGCCATCGCCAAAAATGCTCATGGCCTCCCCTTTCAGCAATTGATTCATGAAAATGCCCACCACGTTGCGGTAGCGGTCGGCGATGTTCTGTCTCTCTCCGTAGACGTTGTGGGGGCGGAAGATGACGTAGTCGAGACCAAACATTTCGTGGCTCACCCGCAGTTCCCCCTCCACGGCCAGCTTGGCGATTCCGTAGGGATCCTCGGGGACGGGGGTCATATCCTCCCGCATGGGCGCCTGCCCAGCCCCGTAAACTGCAATCGATGAGGTGAAGACGAAGCACTTCACACCAAAGTTAATCGCGGCGTTGATCAGGTTGATCGAACCGATCAAATTGTTCTCGTAGTTATACCTTTTGATGAAGTGGCTCAGCCCCTCGGCCGCGTAGGCTGCCAGGTGGTAGACGTAGTTGAAATGATGCTCGCCAAAGAGGTGGTCAATCAATTCATGATCGAGGATAGAGCCCTTCACAAACTGCGCTCCCGGGGGAACGTTGTCGGCATAACCGCCGCTCAGATCGTCGAGGACGACCACCTGATGGCCCAGCTTTAACAGTTCGTCCGCAACATGGGAGCCAATAAAGCCCGCCCCTCCCGTGACCAATGAAACCGACATGCGGGTATTCTCCTCCATTTTCCTTACAAGCTCGGACGGACCACCGTAGGCCGACTATCGCCCGCGGGGGCCGGGCCCGCGCTGCCCACTTCCGGCTCTTCGCCCTTTTCCACAAAACGGACCGGATCCAGATCCTTGTTCCAGCGCAGGAGAACCCGATACATCTCCAGCCGTCCGCGTATACTATCGGTTGGTCTGACCAGCTTGATGAGCCCATATCCCCACTGCCGCGCACGAACCGATGCCATCGAAACCCGGCGGCATCGCCAGGCCCCTTTCACCCCATGGTGCTTGTAAAAGTAGCGGTAGCGGCTGCGCAGTTTTTCCAATGCAAATCTTATGGGAAAGCGGTTTACCGACTGTCCCCCCAGATGGGTGATCGTGGCCTGGGGCGTGAACAGCAACGGGTAGCCGGCGGTGTGGACGCGTTTGCAAAGATCGACTTCCTCGTAATGGTAGAAGAACTGTTCGTCAAAACCGCCCAGCTCCTTGAGCAGCTTGCCTCGAAACATCACACAGCAGCCCGACTGCCAGTCGACCGCCCTTTCGCTACCGCCCTTCCACCTTATGTACATGTCCGGAATGAACGCGTCCGAGATGTAGGCAAGGGGGCGCAGCCACAGGGCGGCTAACCAGAGGCCCCGAATTGACGGGAAAGGCCGGGCGGACACCTGGTAGGAGCCGTCCGGGTTCAGCACGCGGCATCCGAAGGCGCCGGCCGTGGGATGCCGGTCGGCAAATTCCACCAACCGGTCAAGCGTCCCATCATGAATAATCGTATCGGGGTTCAGGATGAGAACATAATCGCCCTGAGCCGCCGCGATGCCGGCGTTGTTGCCCTTCGCGAAGCCCAGGTTCGCGCGGTTTTCAATTACTTTCACGGCCGGGTAGTGATGCCTTATGAATGCGGGTGACCCGTCGGTTGAGCCGTTATCCGAGATGATGACTTCGAAATCAGTGGAACGCGTGCCGGAAAAGATCGACTGTAAGCAGTTCGCGATCACCTTCAAATCGTTCCAGCAGATGATCACGATGGAGAGTTTCATGGTCCGGGCCTTTCCCTTCTTTCTTCTCAAATGCGTCGAAGAAGACGCCGCTTGCGGGTCATGAGGTAAATTTGCAAGATAGCGGTTTAGTGCGCGGAGGCAGCGACGCCCATTCGTGCCAAGGCCTTTTGCCAATAGCTCAGACGACACTGGAAGGATTGCTTCCGCCGTTCGGAGCTTGCCATCACGCAGATTCCCAGCTTGGAAAAATCAGCGGAAATCTGAACCCGGGGATCGGCAAGGATTTTTTTCCAAGCCCTGCGCATCCCGGGTGACCAGGAGACATCATCGAATACCACCACTGAGTTGTCGGCAAGAAAGGGAAAGAGTTGATCGAAATATTTCAAGGTTGCCTGTTCCAGGTGATGGCCGTCTATAAAGGCATAGTCAATGGGCGCGGATTCCTTCAGCGCGCCGGCCAGGGTATCCTGAAAGGGTCCCGTTATCACCGTGGCCCTTTGGAGTCCCAGCGTTTGCAGGTTTGCGCGGGCGAGGTCCGCGAGGGCCGGTGATCCTTCCAGCGTAACAAATTTTCCTGAACCGTTGATCTCCATCGCCGAAGTCTGGTAGGCGGCGGAAATCCCCAACGATGTTCCCAGTTCCAGCCCGGAAACCGCTTTGAATTCGCGGATGAGTTTGAACAAGAGCAACCCCCACATCGCCGGCATGCTGCCCGCTTTGCAGGTCTGCCCGACGGTGCGCTGGAAGGTGATACCCCGAGCCGCCGCCGCGAGGGGCGCCGCCCCCTCCGCCGGCACTCCTCCGTAATCGACCACGGAGATCTGTTCGTTAGAATCCGAGAGTTTCTTTCGCAAGGACTCGATTCTTTCGATATACGCTTCCTCTTGCGGAGAAGTGCGTTGATTCAGAAATTGCTCTACCGCGTTGGCGAAGGATTGTGAAAGCGGGTCAGCCTCCGATCGTAACGCCCTCAGCATTTCCTTGGCGCCCTGCATTTTGTAGGGCTTTGCAACGGTTTCAGCGGCCATCATTCAACTCCCCTGGCATTCAGACTGTGGGTCAAATCCGCTTCCTGGTAACGATGGCTTCGTTGCCGGCGCGCTGGATCTTTGAAAATAGTACAAACACTCATTGCCCATCCAGGCATGGCGATTGCGCTCGGCCGTCCCGAACCAGCGCCGGACTACCTTATAGAGCAATCCCTGGCTCATCATTTTCTGCACGAGAGGAAATACCACGGCGTACCGGTACATTCCCGATAACTCCATCCCTTGTTTCCGGAAACCTTGCAGGACGGTCTGGCTGGAATACACGTTGGTGGGCAATCCGTTGGCTGCGAACGCGCGACGGAGCCGGTGGGAGAATCTTACGAAGGACGTGTAGAAATGGCCGGCGTCGGAGTTCTCGATGATGACGGCCCCATTGGGCTTGAGCAATGAGGTGATTCGAAAAATGAAATCATCCAGCGATTTAACGAAGGCCAGGACCCCGACACAGATAACCAGATCGTAGGAATTCTTCTCAAGCTTTGCCTGCATGAACTCATCATTGACGATCCCCACGTTTTTCTGAAGCTCGCTGGGCACGCGCGATTGGGCGATGGAGAGCATCTTGCTCGAAAGATCCAGCAAGGTGAGCTGCCGGTGGGAGTTCAACAGGGGCAAGGAAAGCGAACCGTCGCCGCAGCCGATGTCCAGGATTGAATCAAAGTGTTGGTTCTTGAGAAACTCCTGGACGGTTTCGGCGCGCACCGCAATGTTGAAGCGTCTCTTTTGAAGGTACCAATCACAATCGGTGAAGAACGATTTGACTTGCCCGATATAGGTTTCCATGATGCTGACAGATAAATCTTAGTGACGGAGCCCGACTCCTGGTTTGGGTTCGCCCGGTTGGCTCTGCCGCCAGATCGTTTCGCCTCCCCGAAGTCGTCCGAGCTGCTGCTGACGGAGGTATGCGATCAATCTGGCGTCGTTCACCTGGGGAAGGCGCTGAAGATAACCTGCGAGGAATCCGTAAAGCAGCGCGATCGACCCGACCACATACGGCCGGGAGCGCAGACGCGCCACGCACTTGGCCAGCATGAAAAGCGGGTGGTACCCGGAAATGTAGTCGGATCTTCCATTCTTCACCAGGTCTCGCCATTGGCCATCGGCCGCGCCGGTACAGCGATGCTGACGAAGGGGCACGTCGGGAAAGCTGCGGGTGGTCCACCCCAGCATGTTCGCCTTCACCTCGTCCAGGGTGTCCCAGCCGGGAGCCGGCCAGAACCCCCCGATTTCCTCCCAGCAGGCCCTTCGGTAAATCTTGGTGGCTCCGCGCACATGAAACTGCGGTCCCCCGGGCTCGAATTGCTGGGTGCCATCGGGCATCACGTTATAAATAACCCCACCCCCCACGCCCAGGCGGGGCTCATGCTCGAAGTAGTTGAAGCACTTCTCAAAATAATCCGGCTCGAAGGACAAGTCCCCGTCCAGCTTGACCATAAAATCCCACTCGCCGCGGGCCAGCGCCGCGTAGCCGTCGTTGAAGGCCTCGATAACCCCGCCGCCCGACTTGCGATACCCGCGATTCTTCCGATGAACGGCGTGGATCCAGGGATGCCGGCAGGCGTATTCTTCAATGATTTCTCCGGTCAAATCCGTGGACCCGTCGTTCACAATGACCCATTCGCGGGGGCGGATCGTCTGGGCGATCACGCTCTCCAAAGTGAGCCGCAAGTGGGCCTGTTCATCCCGAACCGGAGAAATCACCACGTATTGAGGAGAGAGAATCAGATTATTCATGACCAATCTGCGCGCTCGAGCTTCAGTCCTTCAGCGATTTTTTTCCTCCCCCGGCTGTAGGGAGGTGCTGGTGTCTCTGCACGGCTTCCGTCACTTTTTCCGCATCACGCTAAAGTCCCAGGCGTGATCCCCCTCCGGTTCCCGGTTCGAGGGGCTTTCTGGTCTGGTCACGGGCTCCGCTTCCAGGCCTGGCCCGAGTTCCTCCGGTTCCACTTGCCATCTGCTGACCTCGACCGGTAAGGATGGGGAAGGGACGGTGACCCTGGCCGGGGCCGGGGCGGCCGCCGCCGCGGTCATGGCCAGCAGCGCGTACCAGACAAACTTCATTTGATCGAAGTAGTCGATCCCAAAATACGCCACAACGTGCGCAAACATGGTGGCGCCCAGCAGCCAGAAAAACCATTCCCGCTTTTTATCGCCTTGCGCCGACCGTCGTGCCTTCCCCACCCATTTAAAACAGATGCAGATCAGCGCAATGAAACAAACCAGGGTGGCAAGACCGCCGCCCACCCCTTCGGCCACAAATTGATTGCACGCATCCCACATGGCCCCATTTGCCCAATCCCGGTTGGCGGTGGTGCCGATCAGCCACCACTGATTGAAGTTTTTGATGAAATTGTCCACCAGGGCGGCGCGATACCAGCCGTTCGAACCTCCCGTTAAGTCGATGTGGCTAATCGCATACCAAAAGGGCGCCTTCATGACGAGCTGCAACCCGGCACCGGCCAAAACCAGGCCCCAGCGGACGAAGCGCATGCGGTTGCGGATCGGCCAGAGGCAGATCGCCCCCAGGCTTGCCATATACGTCAAAACCGGCGAGCTGGCCATGGTGGTGGAGGCCATCAGAGTGCACCCGACCATCCCCATCACCGCCAGAAACTTGGCCTTTCCACCCTTCCAGAGCCAAAATAACATCGGGGGCAAGGTCGCGCCAAAGGTCCCCGCCAGCAACGCGTGCGCAAAGGGCCCCTGGGCGCGAGGCGTGCCATTCCTGACCTCCAACATTTGCCGGATACCGCCCAGAAATCCAAATGTGTCGATCCCCGTATAATGCTCATGCAACATCGCGAGTCCGGAAATAAGAGCCACGACCGCGTAGGTCTTAATGACTCGGAGAATGTCCTCCTCATCTTGAACTAAGAAGCGCAGAAGGAAATATCCGCCCAGGGCATCCCACAAGAAACCGGCCTGATTGACCACGGCCCCCATTTCCTTGAAAAGCAGGATATTGGCCACTGCTTCCAGAGTGGCCCAGGCCAGAAATACCTTGTCCAGCGTGTTAAACCCGCCCGCGAACATCACGCGCCGCCCAGAAAATTTGCTCGCAGCCAGCCGCAGGCAACCGGTCAGAATCAGTACGCGGGGAACATAGAGGTGGGCGCCCGCCACCAGTATCTGTTGGCCGTCCGGAGTCAAGAGCACGCAGAGGAAAAAGGGTATGACAACGTATCGTCGCGGCAACACAAACATTAAAATAATGGCGACGATCATTATGACCGCGACGGCCGGGTGCATAACCGTCGAGGTTGCGCCTCCGCCGAAACTCATCCGGTCGATAAAGTTCATTCAACCTATCCTTGTTCCCTGCGCAAAACCAAGCGGACAATGCTAATTATAGGGCAGATCTAATCCAATCGCTGAGAGGGTTTCCCGGGGGCTCTTTTCGGCGGCGTCTGAGCAATCCTGTTGTATTGTGCTCGGATTTAAAAGGTGCGGCAGCACTCGGCGTTAGGTGCAGGCGCACTTTTTCGCCAGGGGGCCAACAGGTCAAGTGCGGTGCGCTGCTCCTCTGGCGAAAGTAACCCCGTCAGGCCCACGGCGGGCCATGCGGCCATCAGGCACGCCAGGGAGACGACGCCCAGCTTGACCACCGCCACGGCGCGCTCCGTGTGCCCCCACGGAACGGGCAACAATGCCGCCACCAGGCCCGCGGCAACGATCAGGACGGTCGCCGCCGCCACCCGCAAGTTATCAGGAATCAGCTTGCGCGGACGGAATTCCGGCATCTCGTGGGTCATGGCAAAAAACATATAGGCAACCCCGGCGAATTCCGCCGCGGCCAGGCCGGCAAGCACACCGTAGAACCCCAACGTCCCGCCCAAATAACCCAGCACCCCGAGCACGCCGAGCCGAAATGCCTGCCGCAGGTTGTCGTGCAGCGTTTTCCCCGAGGCGCGGTAAAGAATAAGCTGGAGGCGGGAGACCGCTACAAATAACCCGCCCAGGCAGCAGAGCCAGATCGCCGGGCGAAACTGGGGGGCGGTCTCGCCCGTCCAGGCGAGAACCAGCAGCGTCCCGAAAGCCGCAATAAAGGCCAGCGGAGGCAAGCTAACAGCCAGAGTGGTCTTGAAGGATTTCCGGAAGAACCGGCCAATTCTCTCGGCCGAGCCGGAAGCGAGGATCAGGGTGCCGCCGGAGAGCAGCGGCAGGATCAGGGCGTCCTGCCCCATCAGGGCTGCCATCACCAGCCGGGTGATCACCGCGTAAATGCCCGCCAGTTCGGCGCCAAAATGCTTCAGGATGATCACCGGAAGGAGCATGCCGTAGAGCACTTCCAGGATGTTCACCAATTGATAGCTGCCCGCGTAGCGAATCAACTCACCCAACACGCCGCGCGAAAAGCTCATCAGCCGGATGTGGATTTCCGGCACCACGCGGCGCGATGCGAAGAAACAGCAGGTGATGTATACGAGTTCCGAGACGGCCATGGTGCCGGCCATGGCGAACAGGCCGTGCCCAAAGTGCAGCAAGGTAATAATCGCCACCGCCTCGCCGGCCATCGTAATCATGCTGAACGTCCGGGTGAGATCGATGCGCTGCCCGCCCATGACAATCGCTTCGAAGACGGCTCCGAAATTTGAAACCACCATGATGATGGCCAGCAGGGTGATGGAGCCCGCTGCCGCGGCAAGAAATTGCGGAGGCACTCCGCCCGCCCGGGCCAGCCGCTGGGAGCAAATCGCCAGGGGAATCAGGCCGGCCACGGAAAGCCCCAGCATGCACAGGCTCCCGGTGCTCAGCAATTTGTTGACGGCCGCGAAGTCACGCTTGCCCACCGCCTCGGCCACGTACTTCTGGAACGCGGATTTGACTCCCGCCGTGCCGAAGCGCATGTAGGCGGCGGTGGCCATGACGATGGCCCAGATTCCGTATCCCCCCAGGCCCAGGTGGTAGATCACCACCGGAACCATGATGAATCTGCTGCCCACCTGCACGGCGCTGGCGAGGACACCAAAGACAGTATTCTTCCCGATCATAGCCGCCAAATGGCGATCGGAAGACAGGTCGGGTGAAAGGTTGGTGCTCGACAATGGGATTCCTACCGGTCGGTTAGGTTTGCGTCTTGAGCGGCCCGAACCGGGTACAACGGCGTTCGACTCACCCCAATGCCGGCAGAGTGCGGGATGGGCTGGTATGGATCTCTCGAGGTTCTGGTGGGCACTAGAAAGCTGGTAAAAAGAATCGGGCGCCACCCTGATGACGCCCTTTTCCCCTCCGTCAAATTCCGGCTGGCGGGTTCGGCCAGCCGGGTCTTCCTAATGGGGTGTGGCCGTGAGCCCGGTGGGCGGGACGACGGTTGCTGTGGCATATTGGGAGGCGCCAATATCCCACGCACCACTGGTCGGCCGCGCCACGCCATTCCGGTCGGAGCACAAAGCCCCCAGGCCGGGATTCGCTTGGCCGTTGCAGGTGCTGTAGAGGTTCACTCCCGCTTGAATCACCGGGCTACCGGAATCGGGAACGTAAGTGGCGCTGAGGTTGGGGCTGCTGGTAATCGAATTCGCGTCACAAGAGCAGGCGGTTTTCCAAGTCGAGAAGGCGCTGGTCTCCGACGCCAGCCACGTCCACCCGCCCCCCGTATAGTAATCGTTATAGTTAACCGTGGTGACCGAAGATGCATCGGCGGTATAGACGAAGTTGTCTTTCATCGTCTCCATGACGTTATTTTCCTGGATCAGGTTGATGCTCGCCTCATAACTCATGCCATTGTCGCCCGGCGTGCTCTGCTTATTGTTCGTACACCCCCCTGTATCATCGCTGATAAAGGTGTTATTCACTTCCGTCAAAGCCCCTGATAGATACCAGGAAATAAAACCATTGGCAAAGCAGTGATCGGTGGCGGTGTTCACCATAACGTTGTTGAAGTAATAGACGCCCGTGATGTTGGATGTGCCGCCGCTCGGGTCGCCAAACAGACCCGCATTCGCATTCAATCCCACATCGCCCGAGAAGGTGTTGTTGTAAATGTAGAAGCCGCTGAATTTGCTGGTGGTGCTGTTGGTGGCCAGGTGAATCCAGTCATGGTGATTGTCGTCGGCGGTGTTATCCCAATTGGCCATCGATCCAAAGGTGTTCCCATAGATGAGCCAGCCGGACGCGGTCGCCGTGCCCCCCGAGTCGTTATCGGTCATGAAATATCCGTGGTCGATGTTGTAGATATTATTGCCCGTCATGGTCAGAACGTTCGTGTAGGTGTCCCCGATCATGTAGGAATTTCGAATCGCCCACTTCACGTCGTGGATGGTGTTGTTCTGAAGGGTGAGGTTCGACACGTTCCAGATGTCGAAGCCATAGGTATTCTCCCCTCCGTTGTCGGAAACCGACGCCTCCACGTAGAGGTCGGAGCAGGTCAGGTTTTCGATGGTGACATTCGAGGAGTTTCCCCCCGGCGTGCCGTTGTTCACGCAGATTCCATCGTCCTTTTGATTGGCGAGGGCCGAGCCGTTGGCGGTGGCCTGAATGGTGCCATTGGTGCCGCCGTTCACCGTGACATAGCTGTGGCCGTTCAAGTTAATCACCGGACCTGACCAATACGCCGCCGTGATCACCGCGCCCGTCTCAAAGGCGAGGGTAATGGGACTTCCACTGGTTCCATTCCCTTGAAACACCAGATACCCGCTGGCGCCCGCTGCCGCCGTCAAGGTGCCGCAGAGGTAAACCGTAGTTCCGGGGCCGATCTGGCTCGCCCCCGTGCCCCAATTACTGGACGAGTTGAAGAAAGTGTATGCATAGGTGTCATTACAATCAGCGCCATTGGCGCTTCCGATAGCGCTTTGCCCGATATAAATGCTGCTCGCCGATGCCGAGGCGGACTTGCTGCCCATGAGCAGTGCGAGGAAGAGCCCCAGGAATACCCCCAGGAATACCCAAACCCTAAATTGCGATTTCATCTCAATCCCTCCCCACCAAACTCTGCCGGTCCGCATGAAGTATAGCAGATTAGATGGAGGATAACCCACCGGGTCTCGAAACCAAAGTACTAGTACAGACCGCTAGCCTGTCACCCGGGAGCGGCCCGCCTTCCGGCACCACGAATTCATTCATGCCGGGCGCCGCCCAGGACCTTGGAGAGATACTGCGGGGCGTGCATCCAGTTGTAGGCCCCCTCCAGCTTGGCGCGGAAAAAACCGGGATCGTCCCAGGAGTTGGCCGGCAAGCGCGGCAAGAACCACCGCGGGGAGCCGGCATGGGCGGTTCCCAGAATGGTGGTGACGCCGTTCTGGTAGCCGCAACCCTCCAGGAGGGCGGCCAGCCTGCGCACAAACCCGCGATCCGCCTCAGGAAACGCGAACGGGTAGGAGAAGGATTTGATGGGAGCCCCCAAAGCGTCCTCCAGGGCTTGCTTCGACCCGGATAACTCGTTTTCCACTTCTTGCGGCGGCAAATGGTGGAGTTCAGGGTGCGAAACGGTATGCGAGCCGATGTCGATGCCGGCGGAGTGTAACTCGCGAACCTCCGATAAATTCAGACAGTCTATCCCTTTGAAAGACTCCCGCTGGGTCTTCAGACGGCCAGATATCACAAACACCGTGGCGGTAAAATTGATTTCCGTCAAGATGGGAAATGCGTAACGATAGAAATCTGAGTATCCATCGTCAAATGTGATGATTACCGACTTCGGACCTACACTGCCATCATTCCCCAAACACTCTCGGGTCAGCTTGAGGGCCTGATAACCCTCCTCGCGAAGAAAATTCATGTGCTCGGCAAAAACCAGAGGCGAGGTGTTCGTTTCATAGTAGGCAGCACGACCGTTGGTCCCCTCCCGGATGCTGTGATACATCAGGATGGGGATACCCCCGGTCGGGATAATCCGTAGGAGCTGGCGGAACACGTACAAGGTTGCGAGACGGTCAGCGCGAACCTTCATGATCCGCCATGGGCAGTCAAGGTTGCACACGAACCGACGATGATGCCCCCCGAGTGGGTCTCCGCATAAACGAAGTCCATGATCTCCTGAGCAATTCGATCCTGCTGCTCGTAAGTCAAGCCGGGGAACATGGGCAGTGAGAGGATCTGCGAAGCGGCCTTTTCAGTCACCGGGAAATCACCCTCCCGGTACCCGAGGTTTTTGTATGCTTGTTGCAGGTGGAGCGGAATAGGATAGTGAATTCCCGTGCCGATACCTTCTTCACTCAGGTGACTCTGGAGTTTATCCCGGTTCTTAATCTGGACAACATAGAGGTGGAATACCGCCTTCGACCATGCCGGCTCGAAGGGAATCTCTATCCCCTCCGCGATCGCGCCCAAAAGCCTCTGGTATCGCAGCGCACATTCCCGGCGTCTTTCATTCCAGGACGCAAGGAACGGGAGTTTGACGCGCAGAATGCCGGCTTGAATTGCATCCAATCTGCCGTTGTACCCCTCCACTTCGTGATAGTACTTCTTGGCCTGGCCGTGATCGCGAAGCATGCGGATTTGGCGAGCGATATCACCATCGTTGGTCGTGACCGCGCCCCCCTCGCCGCAGGCCCCCAGGTTCTTGCCCGGATAAAAACTGAAGGCCGCGGCGCAACCCATTGATCCGGCCTTCATCCAGCGATTCTGTCGCCGGGAAAAATACTCTGCGCCATGAGCCTGGCAGGCATCTTCGACCACGCGCAGGCCGAAGCGTTCGGCAAGGTCCAGGAGGGGATCCATATCCGCTGGCTGTCCGTAAAGGTGGACGGGGACGATGGCCGTCACCGGCCGGCCAAGTCTCTTGTTGAACACCCGCCCCGTAATTCCATCGGTGCGGCACTCTTCCTGAAGGTATTTGCGAAGCTTTTCCGGATCCATATTGTAGGTCCGGGGGTCGACGTCGACAAAGTCGGGGATGGCCCCGGCCTGGGTAATGGCTTCCGTTGTGGCAATGAAGGTGTTGGGTACCGTTACCACAACCTCGCCATGGCCAATGCCTGCGGCGACCAGGGCAAAGCGCAGGGCGTCGGTGCCACTGCCCACGCCCACACAGTACTGCGCGTCGCAGTACTTGGCAAAGGACCGCTCGAAGTCTTCAACCGGGGGGCCGCCAATGAACCCTGCCGTATCGAGGGCATGAGCAAACACCGCCGCCAACTCGTCTTTCAGTTCCCGATGTGGGGAGACGAGGTCAAGAAAGGGAATACGCTTTTTTTCCATGAATGCGTGCCTCCGTTGCTTACTGGTCAATTCTGCGCAGGAACCGGGCAGGGTTTCCCGCAACGATTGCATGGGCCGGAACGTCTTTTGTAACTACGCTTCCTGCCCCCACGATGGCGTTTTCACCGATGGTCACCTTGGAAAGGATGGTGCTCCCCGAGCCAATCGAGGCGCCTTTCTTTACCAGGGTGGTTTCCACTTTCCAATCGGCCTCGGTTTGTAAGGACCCGTCAGGATTGGCGGCCCGCGGGTAGGTGTCGTTGATAAACGTCACGCCGTGCCCCACAAATACATTGTCCTCAATGGTCACGCCTTCGCAGATGAACGTGTGGCTGGAGATCTTGCATCTCTGCCCGATTTTGGCGTTCTTCTGCACTTCGACAAAGCTGCCCACCTTCGTCCCGTCGCCAATTTCGCAACCATAAAGGTTTATGAATTTGGAGAGCTTGACGTTTTGGCCCAGCCGGACGTCTGGGGAAATGCATTGATAGTCATTCATACCAAAACGGACTCCCCTCTCAGTTGCAGTGATTTGGTAGCTGCTTCCAGCAACTTGATAACTCGTAATCCCGCCACGCCGTCATTGCAGGGCGTCCGGCCGTTCTCGATACAATCCAAAAAGTACGCCAATTCGACCTTCAACGCTTCGGTCTGCTCGATCTTGGGGGCCCACATGTCTCCCGAGCGGTAGCTGACCAGCAATTCGTAAACACCTTCCCGGCTGGTCATCTGCACGCCCTTGTCGTAGATCTTAATTTTCTCGTCGGCTTCCAAGTCATTCCAGACCAGCATTTTTTTCTCTCCCCCGATCAGGGTGGTGCGGACCTTCACGGGAGATAGCCAGTTCACATTGATGTGAGCTATAGTCCTTTCCGGGAAATAGATGGTGAGAAATGCCACATCGGCATGGCCATTCAGGTGTGCCTGGCCGGTGGCGACGACAGCCTCGGGTTCTTTTCCGATGAGATAATCCATGATGGACAAATCATGAGGGGCAAGATCCCAGATCACATCAATGTCGTGCTGGAAAAGGCCCAGGTTGACCCTGGTGGAGTCGTAATAGTAAAGGTCCCCCAGTTCACCTTGATCGATGAGTTGGCGCATCTTATTCACCGCCCCGGTAAAAAGAAACGTGTGGTCCACCATAATCTTGAGGCCACGCTTCTCTGCCAATTCGATCAACTCCTCCGCCTGGGTCGAATTCGAAGTGAAAGGCTTTTCAACGAAAACGTGCTTGCCGTTTTCCAGGGCAGCCTTGGCAAGCTCGAAATGCGTCCAGACGGGGGTAACGATGGCCACGGCGTCGATGCGGGGAGAATGCAGGACTTCCGTGGTATCGGAGATAACATTCACATCCGGAAATGCATGTTTGGCGCGCTTTTGAGCCTCAGAATTTGTGTCGCATACTACCACCACCTTGGCAGAATCAAGGGCGTGCAGGTTTCTGACAATGTTTGGACCCCAGTAGCCGTGACCAATAACCCCGATGTTTATCATAATTTCTCCACGCAGGTTCGTGCCCCATTCGGCACAATGGATGAGGAAACAGGAAGGAAGTGATTGCGAACGGAATTTTCAATAGGCGCCGTCTCCATGGAAGACAGCCCAAGGCGTTCGCAAAAGGATCTTGATGTCAAGCCAGGGAGACGATGTCCTGGCGTACCTAATATCCAAACGGACCATATCATCAAAATTTACTCTGCTGCGACCCTCAACTTGCCACAAGCCTGTAATCCCGGGCCTAATCTCCAAAAAACGGCGCCGGTGCCATATATCGTACGCCTCAACTTCATAGGGAATAGGGGGCCGCGGTCCCACCAGCGACATCTCACCGCGAAGCACATTGAGCAATTGCGGAAGCTCGTCCAAACTGGTCTTGCGGAGAAATCTTCCCAAGCGTGTCACGCGGGGATCGTTCTTTATTTTGAAGACCCCTTTCGAGCCCTCCATCTGCTGGTGGTTTCCGTTCGCGGAAATGAGCTGTTGGACGTAATCCCGATGAATCTTGGCATCACTCTGGAAATGCATCGATCTGAACTTCAAGAACGTGAAGGGAACTCCATACTGTCCCAGTCTCTGCTGTTTGAAGAGAACCGGTCCTTTGGATGTCAACTTGATCAAGGCGGCAATGACGAAGAGGAGGGGAGAAAGCACGAGAAGCGCCAACGCACTGCCCAGGATATCGATCGCTCGCTTGATCCCTCGAGACACCACCTTGACCTTTTCCTTTGGCTCCAAGTCAGGATAAAGGCTGGTGTCTGCGGGACGGCCGCCCTTCTCGAGGTCGAGATCATCCGGGAACACATGGAAGGAAATGTGGATCACGTTCATCTGTTCCAGAGTGAGGTCGTTGCGCAGAGCGGTGGTGACCCTGGAATGCAGAGTGCTGATTATGGAGCTCAGACTTCCCGGGCCAATCTCTGTGCAAATGACGCCGACCACCCTGTCCTTTTCGTGCCAGCCCCATAAATCCGTTTCCCGAATAGATATGAAAAGGGCCTTGGTTATTGCGCTCAGCTTAGCCTCCCCCCGTTCAGCCTGGAGAAGCTTGTCAATATGCACGAGCATGAGCACAAAAGGCCGGCGAGAGCGCTCGCTCCTTTTTCTTTCTAAAGACAGCAGTTTCCTAAACATGCCCTCCGACGCGAATGTCGGATTGCCATCCTCAACTCGGCCAGCGTATCCCTGGGTATTGTTCATCTGTATCCTTCGACTTGGGTTGGTTTTTGAAATTCTCTCAAGGTGACAATCTCCACGATCGCCATCCCGTTTTCCCGGTCTGGCAAGGCGTGGCGGCGGGGAGTAGGTACTTGGGGCCGCCTACAAACCGCTGTCATGAGATGTGCGAGGGTTAGCTGATTGTCAGAACGAAAGCAGATCATTCAAGAGGTCCAAAGACCTCAGCAAGCGGAAAATCTCAGACTTGGGGAACTGTTTCTGGCTCCAAAAACCATTGCGAATTCGTCTGTGGGATTACTGCCCCCAGGGAAGGGTCTTGACGCCGAAATCGAAACCAATTGACACTTGATTGCGGTCATAATCCGAGGAAATCGGCAGCGTGCCCTTGCTCACCTGGTGGGTGGTGTCATAGGAAATATGCAACAGGGATCCCCGGCGCACCGGGCGGCTGAAGTCAATTCCCCCCAGCACCGCTTCCGTCTTTCCATTGACAAGCTGAAAGAGGGAGGCGTCAGCCTCTCCGCCCCCGCCGTGGAAATTGGCTTCCCATTTTCCCCCCAACCGCCGGCGTACTCCGAAAGTTGTACTGGTATTGATCACGGACGTATAGATGCCCCCCCCGTCAGAAACGAATCTTTGGAACGACAGGTCCAGGGCCGTCTTCCGAACTTCCTTGGTGATACTTGCGCCCCCGGTGGGTTGCCACTGCTGGCTGATGCCGGCTTCGGACGTGCTAAGACCCAGGAGGTGGACGTATTGCGGGCCGCCATAAACGGTCAGGGTAACGGTCGGCGCCAGGCGAGATCCCACAGAGAAAAGAGCGCTTTCAATTTGCGCGCGTACGCGGCTTCCGAAAATATCGCCTCCCTGGTAAGTTGTATCTTGATGCAGTACAAGGATCCCGATGTCCGTATGCTGAGTTGCCCGGTATTGAAACTCAACGCCGCCACTTCCGCCATTGCTGTTATATAACGGCTCATTGGCTTCGCCCTGGCTCCCGAATTTGCGCTCGGCATACGTGCCCATGAACGTAAGAGACATCCGCTTGCTCATCTCGTAGGTCAGATTGAGCCCGCTAGTATTTCCCAACGTTCTGATGGTGTACGGAGAGATCGTCTGGTTCAGGGCAGTGGGCAAGCCCAGCCCCGAGGTAATGGGCTGCTCGCTGATCGATGCGTTGAAGCCGTTTTGATAGCTGATCGTGTCAAACACGCCTACGCTGAAGTGTGAACTCAGCTTGTAGGCAATATTCAGGGCGGCAAGATGGTTGAGGCGGTCAAACTGGTCAAGATGCATGTAGACCGGGAAATAGGGCGAGTAATCAAAGCTGAACGTCAGGTTCTCGGTCTGCCTCGCGACGCCGAGGTGGGAGGTGAAGGCAATCGCTTCGTCATTCAGGCGATCGGCGTTGTTGGACAAAACGTTATCGTCGTAAAGGAACGAGGCTCCCATGCTTAATGAGACCTGATTGTTGCTCGCGGATTCTCCCTCGAATTGAAGCGGGGTCTGAACGCCGGAACCAAAAAGCGTCACTGGGGCGGCGGTCGGGGCGGGGGCCGGGGCGGCGGATGAAGAGGTTTGTGCCGCCGCGCCGGCGGGGAACAAAGCGATGAGAGGCAGCGCGAAGATTATGGCCCAGCGGGGCTCGCTCCGGAAGAGGCTCATAGGTTTCCGATCTGCAACCACATGTTTTCGGTTCAGTTTTCTCTTAAGCATGTCAAATCGCGGGTCAGGCCCATCGTCATTTTTTCTTGAACCTGCCCCCTCCCCTCATTATCAACCACAAGCTTCCGATGGAAATCTCGTCGTATGGGCAAGCACCAACCCACCAGGACGTTCAAACCCTGGTCCGAGGGTGCAGCGAGGACGTTGTCGATCGCAGGAACGAGATTTGTTTCAGGGTGTAGGGCACCAGCATGGCCAGCACGGCGCCGAGGGTGTCCAATTCGCAATCGAGCAGAGAAGCGTGTCGTCCCGGAACAAACATCTGGTGAAACTCATCTGTCAGGGAATAAGCGGCGGCCATCGCTACGCAAATGAGTGCCCGCCTTGGCTGCCAGAACCCGCGGGCATCTTCGTGGGGAAAACTGTAAAGCATCAGGGCGAAGATGGCGTACTCGGCCAAGTGGGCGGATTTGCGGAGCAGCGCGTGAAGAAAATTAAATGTGCGCCACGAGACCTGGAGGTGGAAGAAATGGAGTATCCCCGCAAGCAATGCTCTTGTAAAGCTGGGGCTAAAAGTGCGGGTGGAAAGGCAGAAAATCAGGGCCGCCCAGGCAAGGATCATCACTCCCCAGAGTACATAGCTAATCATGGTGGGCTTACTTCCCATGGGGGTTCAGTCCCAATCCCCGGAGGCCCTTGCCCTTTTCCGGTTTTCGGCTTTCGGGGTTCTGATATCCATAGTATTTGGAGTACTTACGATCGAGCCCTTCCACGCCGTTGAGAATTATTCCCATGATGTGATCGCGCCCCAGGTTCGTGGCCGCCTCCTCGATCGCCTCGCGCGGGGTGTTTCCCGCACGGGCGACCAGCAGAGTGGCGTCGGCGTTGGCCTTGAGGGCAAGGATGTCGGCAACGGGCGTGGAAGGGGGGGAATCGATCAGGATCCAACTGAAGGAACTCGCAGCGAGATCCTTGATTAATTGCGGTGTGAAGCCCGACAGGAGAAGACCGCTGCCATCATCCGACGGCTGCCCGGCCGGCAACAAATAGAAACCCAGCGGTTCGATTCGCCGGATGGCCATCCTCGGGTCACTCCCACGCCGATAGGATTCGGTTAGTCCGGGCCACGCATCGAGCCCCAGTTTCTTGACGAGCGTGGGCCGGAAGATGTCGGCCTCCAGCAAGAGCACAGCGTGCTTTCCGTTTTCGGACATGGCGGTGGCAAGATTCAAACAAACGGTGGACTTTCCCTCCCCTGGCAGCGGGCTCGTAATCAGCAGGGTTTTGAGCCCCCGGGTCGCCTGAAGGCTCTTGAGGCGGAGCCGCACTAATCTGAACCGATCCGCCCCCGCACTCCTCGGTTCGGTGTGCACAACTACACGACTCTCCGCAGTAACCGGGCTGACAACTGTTTCGACGGGCAAAAACAGGTCAGGACTGTCCGATGTCGGGAAGAAATCTTCCGGGGATATTGCGGAAGTTTCCGCCTTTTCAATCTCGGGGTTTAGTTTGCCGTCATACATAGAGGCCATCAACTCCTATCGGTGTCCTCATCAGAGCGCCGATTCGCTGGGCGACCGGCCGGCTTCCAGGCCCGAAAATGGCCTGCCTGGAGCCCACACCCTTTTTCTCCATGAAGGTTTCGGTTATTCTCACGGGCGGAGGGGGTTCCTAACCCCGGCGATAAACATAAAATTCCGTGGCGCAAATCAGCAAGCATAACGTGGTTGCCAGCAACCATTCGAGCACCGCCATTCGCGACCGCCGCCGCTGTTCGGCCTTGCTCAGCAGGACCGGAACACCCAGCATCAGCGGAAAGGAAAAAGTCCAGCGCAAGTCCTGTTCGTCCCGGAGAGAGTGGTCTCTGCTCTCCACCAGGAAAGCCAGGGCTGCTCCCACCACGATCCCCGCCAGTAAGCCGGCCAGGCTGATTTTCACGTGATCGGGACTGGAGGGTTTCATGGGCAGGCTGGGCGGGTCAATAATGTTGAATCGCTGCCCCTCCTGCCGCCTCTCCAGGCTGGTGGCCAATTCCGATTGCGTCTTCTTGTTGAGCAAGTCGTCATAGTGCTGTTTTGACTGGTCGTAGCCGCGCAGCAATTCCGCGAGTTGTTCCTCCCGAACCGGGGTCAGATTGAGGCGTCGCTGGTAGTCGGCAATGTGGTCTTCGATTTGCTTTTGGTCGTTCAAAGCATTCTGAATTTCCAGGCGGTTGGCTTCCAACTGACTCTTGAGCTGGGCGGTGGTGGCATTTCCTCCCGTGGGTCCAGCCTGCGGCGTACCGCTGTCGGTTCCCTCCGTGGAGGATTTTGACGCCTTCGTAGACGCTGCCAGCATGGCTTTAACATTCTTAATTTCTCCGTCGAGTTTCACCACATCCGGATACTCCGGCGTATACCGTGCCAGGAGACCGGCTCTTTCATTTTGCAGTTGGTTCAACTCCGTCCGGAGCGCGTCCTGGGGATTGGCGGCGCCCGCCGCCGGGGACGCCACCGGCACAGGACTCAGGCTTTCGTACTGGGAAAGCAGGGACTGAAGATAAACCTGCTGCTCGCGTGCCCGGGCCAAAGTCGACATGGTGTTCTGAAGTTGGGCGTGCAATCCGGCGAGGATGGCCAGATTTTCCTGCTGCTGCTCGGGCAGTTCACCGAGTGCCTGCATCTTGAACTCCCGAACCTGGCTCTCTTGTTTCTGCAGGTCCACCGCCGCCGTCGCCAGTTGGTCCGACAAGAAGCTGGTCGTTCCGGTTGCCTGTTCTTCCCGTGACTTATCGCTTTTTTCGATGAAGAGCCGGGTGAGCTTGGTGGCCACTGCTTGCGCCGTGTGCGGATCACGGCCCGTGTAGGAAATCTTGAAGGCGTTCAGGTCGGTGCCCTGGGAGTTTTTCTGATAGGGTTCAATCTCAATATCGCTTCGCATCAGCTCCACCAGTTGCTCGGGGGCCAAATTCCGCCGCTCCTTGGGATACAGACCAAATTCGTCGATAATCTGGAGCAGTTGAGTGCGGGAAAGAATCGCGTCGGTCATGCTCAAAAGCACTTCCCGGACATCGATGGTGGAATTGGCGGTAACGTAGCGTTCCGGCACCTGCTGGCGTTCTACCAGGATGGTCGCCTCGGACTCGTAGTGTGCGGGGAGCAGCAGGGAAGTAACGCAGGCGCCCAGGGCAATCACCGTCGCCGGGATAAGCATCCACCAGCGCCGCCGCTTGGCGACTTGCAGCAACGTGCTGAGACTTTCGTCAAAGCTCATTTCTCGTTCAGGCAAGGGACTTTACCCCCCGTAGGGATTTCTGCGTCGCCGGCCGGAGCAGCTTACGGCGCGCCATTTCCTTCCTAAGGAACCACAATCGTGTCGCCACTCTGAAGCTCAACGTTTTTGCTGATATTGCCTTCAATGGCATTCTTATAGTCGAACGGAATCTTGAAACGAGAACCATCTTCCCGGCGCCGGAGGATGTAAACCTTGTTGACCTTGGCAAAATCCAGGAAACCGCCCCCGACGGCGATGGCCTCCAGTACGGTCGTAGGCTTTGACAGATCATAAGATCCGGGCTTGGCGACTTTGCCGACGATGACATACGTCCGGCTCTTCACCTCTTGTACGATCACGGTGACGATGGGCTTGGAAATGTACACCTGAAGCTTTTCGGTCACGAGGCGCTGCACTTCGGTAGTGGTCATCCCGCTCACCTGCACTTCACCGATCAGGGGGAGTGATATCTTGCCATCAGGACGCACGGGCACCGTCCGGGTGAGCTCGGCATCTTTCCACACATCGATGGCCAGGACGTCGGCGGGCCCGATGATGTAATCATCATCCACGACTTTGACTTTGCTGGCCGGTACGGTGGGTTGCTTGCGCGTTTCCCCCCCACCTTGCCCCGCCCAACTGGCCCTGGTAGCGACCGGGATTTCGGCATATTTCGCGGTCGCAGCTCCCCAGGCAGGGGTGACGGGGAATGCCAGGCATGCCAGCAGCACAAATCTGGAAAACCAATGACCAGTGCGGTTAGTCCTCATATGCCTATTCTACTTCTTTTCCTTTGCGTTTATGTGATCAAGACTGCAATTTCATCAGACGCCATGCGTAGTGCGGAGGAAGGTTTCCGGAGGATCGATCCAGGGCTTGCCGGTTATCCGGCGGCGAGGGCGCAAGGACGATGCCCCTGAGGATAGGAAACTCCCATCGCCCCCCTTGACCCTTCGCGTCGAATTGTATCGGCAGCAGATATGCGCTCGACCACATTCAAGTCCACTTCCACGGAAGCAGACTTGGCGAGCATTTCCACGGAGAGGACCAATCGATCCCGTCCCGCTTTGCGCACGAGGATTCCCTCAATTCCTTCCAGTGGCCCATATTTGATCCGGACCCGGTCTCCATACTTTAGAAAAGGGTGGGGTTCGATCTGCAAGGGGCTCTCCACCAGGCGGCGTACCGCCTCGATTTCTTCCGAGGGAATTTCCGCCGGCCGGGCGCCCAAGGTCACGAAGGAGTAAACGCCGGGAGTGGTCACAATGCTCAACATCCGGTCGAGGCCGCCGCGGATGAACAGGTAATTGGGAAAAAGCGGGAGAAGGAGTTCCTTTTGACGGTCCTTCCACCGATGGACGGCTCGATACTCCGGGAGAAAAACCTCAAATCCCTTGGTCATCAGGGTATGGGCGATGGTTCTCTCGTGCTGATGCCGGGTGTAAAGCGCGTGCCACCATGAGGCACACGGGCTTTCGGCATGACTGGCAATTTCTTCGTTCCTGGTCATCAATCCCTACCTTTTCTCTTTCCCTCGTCTTGAGATCTGGCCGGAGTCGGCCAGATTAGTGTACAGGTTTCTCAGGCAATCCCCCGCGGGGATCCCGGTAACTGAGCGTTGCGGACAATTCGATAATCGCGTATCGCCACCGCAAGCGCAATGGGTGTTTCCGGCCGCTGGCTGCGTTCGACGCGCACCACCGACCCCTTGCATTGGATCTCCGCGGCGCCCTTGCCCTTCTTGGCGCCGACTGCAAGCGGCAGCCTCAGATCGAGCATGGTCTTCAGGGCCAAGGGAGAGGGGGAAAGGAATCGCACCCCCGTGTAGCTCATATTCTCCGTCGTTCCCATAAACCATTCCGGACTGTCCTGTTGGCGAAAGTAGACCTGGAAACGAAGCGCGTAACGACGCGCACGGCCTTCGGTGGTAGGTGAAGTTTTTTGAGTCATAAAGGCAGAATCCCCTTAAGGGCGTTTTGGGCACTATTTACAACAGACTACTTGTGCACCGCATACCCCAATCCACGGGGATTGGAAATATGGGCTATACATTCGGGGTGGGTGGGATGGCGAAGCGGTATGTTCCGGGAACGATCCGTCGAGGCAGAAGCAGAATATAAAAAGGAAGCCATGATTCTTGAACAACTCCATCGCTCTTACTATAAAGCTCCGCCCTGTGACTTACAGATTTTCATTCCCTGTAAGCCTTCCATTTTTATCGAGGAGGAAATCTGCAAAAGCGCACGAACCCGGCGCACCTTAATCCAGACGCCACAGCCGCGAGCCGCCATCCTCGAAGGGCGGTCTGCCGGGCGCGATATGCGTCCCGCCACGCGTTCGTGCCTAAGAATTTCGTCTTCCGGATTTGCGGCAGGGACAAAACACTACACCCGCCGCCGCTTCTGCGATCGTACCCACCAACTATAAGAAATCCGGGTTGCGGCGAGGCCGCCCCGCCGCATGATGTAGCTTAGCGGATTCTCATACCTTGACAATGACCCGATGGTGCCATTGATATGGCCCATAGGAGTCATATCATTGGCCCCCCCCGGGTTGCTCCGGCGCGACGGACTTTACCCATCGGTAGTGATTTCCAGGAGATTTCAAAGGTGGGCCGAGCTAATCGCTGTTGACGAGGCCGTTATCGATGGCGTAGAGGACGAGTTCCAGGCGGTTGGATACTCCCAACTTGTCAAATACGTTCGTCAAGTGATGCTTGACCGTGTTCTGGCTGATCTTGAGCTTTCGCGCCAGGTCCCTATTGGTGTAGCCGGCCACGATAAGTGTTATGACCTGCATTTCCCGGGCGGTAAGCCCCAAGTGCTCAATGACCGCGCCCGCCCCCGGCGGAGGCGCCACCGACCGGACTTCCCGCATGACGTCGGCGACATGCTCATGATTCAGCCAATGCTCACCGGCGCTTACACAGCGGATGCTCTTGATAAGCACCTGAATGGTGGAGTCTTTCAATACGATGCCGTAGGCCCCCAATTTCAGGGCCTTAACGGCCTGCTCCCTCTTGATGGCTTCCGTCAAAATTATGGTGCGGGTGGGGAGCCCCAGTTTGCTCAGCTCTTCGAGGGCCTTGAAGCCTGCCATCTTGGGCGGCGAGAGATCCAGCAGGAGGATGTGCGGGTTGAGTTGGCGAACGACCTTGACGGTTTCTTCAGAATTTGCCGCTTCACCGACAACCCGCAATCCCGGTTCGGCCTCGAGCAGCTTCCGTACACCTGCCCGAAAAATTTCCTGGCCGTCTGAAATGACAATGTCAACCGTTGCTGAAGACTCTTCCATGGGCAGGCACCCGTATTCGCCGCAATGCGTGAGGGACAGATTACTTGCGCGGCGCGCAGAAACATCTCCATGCCGGACCGCAGTTGGCAAGAAGTATAATAACTACAATCTCGATTAAACCTTAACTAAGCATTACAATATTCAGCAACAATCTCGCTTAACGTACCTCGCAGCAGCGCTGGCACTCGGCCGGACGAAGACTCTAGCTTCTTATTTCACCTTGTGTCATGAGCTTCTTAGAGATTCCCAGGAAGGACGAAATGCCGTTTCATCCTAGAGCGGCAGCGTCTGGAGCAAGATAAGTGTCCCGCGCGTGCTACCCTCATCGTTCCCCCAATGGGCCCATGAACTACCTATCCTGTGAATTTTATACAAATGCTCTCTATATTTCAAGCCAACAATTAATTCCTGGCTCCTTCCCCATGGCCGAAGTCGCCTGATCTAATAAACCCCGGCCATATAAGAAAATTCTTCTTTCGATTAGGCAGCCGGGGAGGGGCGGACTTCATCTCCTCCTATTTTGGCCACCCCCGGCCTCCTTATCAAGCTATGGAGGGCAGGCGGAGCGGGTTGATCTCCCACGCGACAAAACCCTGTTGGAATTTGGCAGTACACGTGCCGAACAAATCGCTTGTTTGGATCTGCGACCGTCTGATTTCAAGATTACAGATTATACAAACTACTGAGACTGCTTCGTAGCAGTGAATTGCCCGACTAAAATTATACTTTGCGAATAAGCTCCAACAGTTCTTGGTAACTTATTGGAACTGCAGCTCTAATTTAAATTTAAGAAATTACGCGAACACCATTGAATTCATGTAACGACTTCAGGATGAATTTCGCAGTGGCCTGCGCCACAACAGTTTTATGGTGCACATCCTGTGCGGATGGGGGCACCAGCCCAGTCCTTACTGTCTCCGCGGCAGGCATCTCTTTAAATTTCAACAGCGAACCATTCGGCTACGGCTCTGCTGATAACAAGAGTGCAGCAACGCTTCCCGCCCCGCCCAGCAGGGGCGGCGGCACACTCACGGGTTCGAGTATTTCCTCTGGCGGTGATTTCACTCCGAAGAAGAACTGCGGGACGATTGGCACGTCCGGTAAAAACTTCACACGTGGTGTAAGGATTACACCGGCTGGCAATGTAAGGTCTACACCGACTGGGGGAACGCGAAGCGGAATCCTCCATACGGAAACGGACACTTCGACTGGAGAGGCAGGAGTGATGATGGCTTCCTTGAGCCTCGCTTCGAGTTATGCTCCCGCCATCAATCTCTCTCCGACCAGTCTCACTTTCTCGAGTCAACCTGTGAACACCACCAGCGAGGCTCAGATCGTAACCCTGACCAACACAGGGAATGCAAGTTTGACCTTCACGCTCAAATCGGTGACCGGCGCCAATGCCAGCGAGTTTACCCAGAACAATACTTGCGGAAGCTCCCGAAGAGGCTTCGTGGCAATCAGTTGTCACATGAATTTAACATTTTGCGCGTAAGTTGGACCGACTCTTTGTAACTTAGTGGAACTGCGGTTTTTATATATTACTTTTACGAATTCACGGGGATTCCTTTGTTTTCATCTAACGATTTCAAAATTATTTTCACCGCGGCCTGCGCCACAATGGTCCTCTGGGCCACATCCTGTGGAGGTGGGGGCAGCAGTGCGCTCATTCCTGCCCCTACACCAGGCATCTCTGTAAGTTCAACCACTATTGCATTTCCCAACGATCCCGTCGGTACGCCGAGTGCGCCAAAGACCGTCATGCTGACTAGTACCGGCAGTGGGACTCTAACGATCTCGAGCATTATCACCAGCGGGGACTTTAGTCAGAAGAACAACTGCGGGACGAGTGTCGCCGCGGGAGAAAATTGCACAGTCAGTGTGGTCTTTACACCTACTGAGACAGGAACAAAAAGTGGAACCCTCAGTATCGCGGATGACGCTAGCGGCAGCCCGGTCACGGTCACTTTGAATGGAACCGGAGTGGCGGTAGCTGTCGCCAGCCTCCCTGGGAATCAAGATGCTCCCCTCATCAGTCTTTCTCCCACCAGTCTCACTTTCGCAAGTCGAGCCGTCGGCTCCACCAGTACGGCACAGACCGTCACCCTGACCAACTCGGGCAACGCCGCCTTGAGCGTTACCAGCCTCGCCTTTACGGGTACCAATGCCGGCGACTTTGCCCAGACCAATACTTGCGGAAGTTCCGTGGCGGCAGGCGGCAACTGCACCGTCAGCGTCACCTTCACGCCTTCCGCCAGCGGGGCGCGCACCGCCACCCTGCGCATCGCGGATAATGCCAGCGGTAGCCCCCAGACGGTGAGCCTCTCCGGCACGGGCGCCAGCACCGCTCTCGTCGCCAGCCTTTCCCCCACCAGTCTAGCCTTCGGAAACCAATCCGTGGGCGCCACCAGTGCGGCACAGACCGTCACCCTGACCAACACGGGCAACGCCGCCTTGAGCCTTACCAGCCTGACGCTCACGGGTACCAATGCCAGCGACTTCGCTCAGACGCAATACTTGCGGCAGTTCCGTGGCGGCAGGCGGCAACTGCACGATCAGCGTCACCTTCACGCCTGCCGCCAGTGGATCTCGCACGGCCGCCCTGAGCATCGCCGATAATGCCAGCGGCAGTCCCCAGACGCTGAGCCTCTCCGGGACGGGCGCCAACACCGCTCCCGTCGCCAGCCTTTCCCCCACCAGTCTAGCCTTCGGAAACCAACCCGTCGGCGCCAACAGTGCGGCGCAGACCGTCACCCTGACCAACACGGGCAACGCCGCCTTGAGCATCACCAGCCTCACGCTCACGGGTACCAATGCCAGCGACTTTGCTCAGACCAATACGTGCGGCAGTTCGGTGGCGGCCGGCGGCAACTGCACGATCAGCGTCACCTTCACGCCTGCCGCCAGTGGAACTCGTACGGCCACCCTGAGCATCGCGGATAATGCCAGCGGCAGTCCCCAGACGGTGAGCCTCACCGGGACGGGCGCCAGCGCCGCTCTCGGCGCCAGCCTTTCCCCCACCAGTCTAGCCTTTGGAAACCAATCCGTGGGCGCCACCAGTACGGCGCAGACCGTCACCCTGACCAACACGGGCAACGCCGCCTTGAGCGTTACCAGCCTGAATTTCACGGGTACCAATGCCAGCGACTTTGCTCAGACCAATACGTGCGGAAGCTCGGTGGCGGCCGGAGGCAAATGCACAATCAGCGTCACCTTCACGCCGGCCGCCAGTGGATCTCGTACGGCCACCCTGAGCATCGCGGATAATGCCAGCGGCAGTCCCCAGACGGTGAGCCTCTCCGGGACGGGCGCCAGCACCGCTCCCGTCGCCAGCGTTTCCCCTACCACTCTCACCTTCGTCAGCCAAGCCATCAAGACTACCAGTGCGGCCCAGACCGTTACGCTGACCAACTCGGGCGCCGCCGCCTTGGGCGTTAGCAGCATCACTTTCACGGGTACCGATCCCAGCGACTTTGTCGAGACGAATACCTGCGGCAGTTCGGTGGCGGCGGGCGCCAACTGCACCATTGCTGTGCTGTTCACACCCTCCGCTAGCGGTGCGCTCACGGCGGCACTCAGCATCGCGGACAATGCCACCGGCAGCCCCCAGACCGTGAGCCTGTCGGGCACCGGAAGCCACGACGTGGTTCTGTCCTGGACCGCCAGCGCCACCGCCGGGGTCACGGGCTATTACATCTATCGGGGGACGGCTTCCGGTGGGGAGAGTTCCACCGCACTGAATTCCACGTCGCTTGACGGTACCAGCTACACGGACGCGAGTGTGGCAGCAGGAACGACGTACTACTATGTGGTTAAGGCGGTAGGTTCGAACGGGGTTACCCTGAGCGCGGCCTCCACCGAAGCTTCCGCCACCGTCCCCTAACCCCGGTGACCTATACCTGATGTAAATTGATCGTGCCCTTCCTGAGTTGTCATCGCCAGCCGATAAGCAACGTAGGCCATCCCACTTCTGATCCCGTTCAAAGGAGGACATTCCGTACGTTACCTCATTTTACATAAGCTGACCCCCAGCCATCGACTTCAAGGAACTAAAAATAAGGAGGGTTGGTGAATTATACGCAGAAGAGGTTGGGCCAAAGTACTCAGGCTACTGGGTGTATTGAATTAGTTCCATTTGGCTCAGTCATAAGACAAAGCACACGAAATAACAAATTGCCTATTCGTCACCTCTAGTTTTCTGGTGCTAATTATTTTTGAACTGTGTGCAATGTGAACATCAGTAATCAGTTAGTAATAGACCCATGCGACAGTCCGCTCCTGCCAAATCCAAACCTGGAAAAGACGCGATAGTTTGGCCTGCCGTTTGCACCAGCCATGATGCTACACCTCGGGCCGAGGATTGGACCTGGGCATTTTAGATCCATGATTCGTTTAAGCTGACACAACGAAGGCTCGCCCCTCATGAGCCGGGAGGACGACGGGATTCAATCTCGGGTATACGTGTGTCCACGACGGAGGCGGAAGTCAACCGATGAGAACCATTCGTAACCAGCCCGCTGCGCCCCGAAACTTCATTAGTTCCGGTGAATTGTTGTTTGTACCTATGGGGTGGCGCTCATGTTTTACAGGGTTTCGGTGACCTCATTTCAGCAATTTTAAAAAGAGCGGGCAACTCTTTCCTCTCCCGATCCTTCTCTTACGAACTCTCAAGGTGACAAAGCTTCCTACCGGTAACCCAATCTGGACATGACGAGGGTTGGCATCTCCTGTAGGTGCGCCGGTTATTGCGGCGATTGCGCTGAGGACTGATGCACAAACCTCCTGGCGGCTCTTGGACCGTTGGGGGGCTTGAGAGGAGAATTATGCCTCGCCCACGTCATTTTAAGGACCGTCGAAATCATCCGTGCGGGGGAGGGTCTGCCCCATTCAGACTTTCTGTCCTTCTCTTTATTCTGTCCCTTGGTCTTGCTAAGGACGCCGCAGCGTTCGGGCGGGTCACCACGAGTTCCAGCAGTCTCAACTTTGGCAGCGTCACGGTGGGCAGCAACAACACCTTGGCGGTAACCCTCACAAATCATGAATCTCGCGCCGTGACGTTATCGGCAGCTACCGTAACCGGAGCGGGATTCAGCATCAGCGGGGCGGCATTTCCCCTTTTTGTAGGGGAAGGCGACGCGGCAACCTTCCAAGTTGAATTTGCTCCCACCGCCGCCGGCGCGGTGACGGGCAAACTCTCTATCGTCACTACTGTCCCCTCTACAATCACCATTTCGTTGTCAGGGACCGGTGTAGCGCCACCCTCCGGTAACTTGTCTCCCACCAGTTTGAGTTTTGCAAGCCAAGGGATCGGGACTACGAGCGGTGCCCTGGCTGTGACCCTTACGAACAGCGGTGGCATGACGCTTGACATCACGAGCACTACCATCACGGGGACGAATAGCAACGCTTTTGCCCAGACCAATACGTGCGTAAGCTCCCTGGCGGCGGGGGCCAATTGCACCATCAACGTGACCTTTACGCCGGCCGCGACGGGAACTCTCACTGCCGCTCTCACTCTTGCCGACAACGCCACCGGCAGCCCCCAGACGGTCAGCCTGTCTGGAACCGGCGCCAGCGCCCCGGCTGCGGTTACCCTCTCCGCCACCAGCCTGACCTTCGGCAGTCAGAGTGTAGACACCACCAGTACCGCACAGACCGTCACCCTGACCAACTCGGGCGGTACGGCCTTGACGGTTACCAGCCTCACTTTGACGGGTACCAATGCCAACGCCTTTGCCCAGGCCAATACGTGCGGAAGCTCCCTGGCGGCAGGAGCCTATTGCACGATCAACGTGACCTTTACGCCGGCCGCGCCGGGAACTCTCACCGCCGCTCTCACCCTTGCCGACAACGCCACCGGCAGCCCTCAGACGGTCAGTCTGTCTGGAACCGGCGCCAGCGCCCCGGCTGCGGTTACCCTCTCCGCCACCAGCCTGACCTTCGGCAGTCAGAGTGTAGACACCACCAGTACGGCACAGACCCTCACCCTGACCAACTCGGGCGGTACGGCCTTGACGGTTACCAGCCTCACTTTGACGGGTACCAATGCCAACGCCTTTGCCCAGGCCAATACGTGCGGAAGCTCCCTGGCGGCAGGAGCCTATTGCACGATCAACGTGACCTTTACGCCGGCCGCGCCGGGAACTCTCACCGCCGCTCTCACCCTTGCCGACAACGCCACCGGCAGCCCCCAAACGGTCAGCTTATCTGGAACCGGCGCCAGCGCCTCGGCTGCGGTCACCCTCTCCGCCACCAGCCTGGCCTTCGGCAGTCAGAGCGTAGACACCACCAGTACGGCACAGACCGTCACCCTGACCAACTCGGGCGGCACGGCCTTGACGGTTACCAGCCTCACTTTGACAGGCACCAATGCCGGCGACTTTGCTCAGACCAGCACGTGTGGCAGTTCGGTGGCGGCGGGTGCCAATTGCACCATCGCTGTGCTGTTCACCCCCTCCGCTAGCGGCGCGCTCACGGCGGCACTCAGCATCGCGGACAATGCCACCGGCAGCCCCCAGACCGTGAGCCTGTCGGGCACAGGAAGCCACGACGTGATTCTGTCCTGGACCGCCAGCGTCACCCCCGGGGTCACGGGCTATTACGTCTACCGGGGAACGACCTCCGGCGGAGAGAGTTCCACCCCACTGAATTCCACCTTGCTTGACGCTACTAGCTACACGGACGAGAGTGTGACGGCAGGAGCGACGTACTACTACGTGGTTATGGCGATAGGTTCGAATAGTGTTACCCAGAGCGCCGCCTCCAACGAGGGGGCCGCAACCATTCCCTGATCCTGGTATTGATGCCTCGCCGCTGACGAAAGGCGGCGAGGACCTGATAGGGGACCTGCTCCCTGAATTCAGTAAGCCCTCATGAAAATAACTTAAGACGCCGTCCGTTCCTGGGGAAGCGCGGTGGGCCACGCGTCTCCGCCGTGCGATTCCCTTCCAGCCAGCCCAAATGGCCTCACGAAATTTCATCGACAATATGAACTCAACACTACCACATATAGCATAGTTCTAAAAAGCTTCCACAAGATATTGCATAATCTAAAGAAAAAATACTTCTAAAGAGAGTACCCCCGTACTGTAGACGTTCATAGGCAACACCAGTAATTTGACAGGGTGAGAGAAATGGAGTGAGCGCCAATGGACACGGAAGAGTTTGGACCCGACCGCCGCACGGCAATGATTTTCGCCGCATTCTTGATCGCCATGGCCATATTGGCCACACCCAGCCCGGGGTGGGGAACCGCTGCCCAGACCGTAGGCCACAATGGGAAAGAATCGGCGGCCGTTACCAGCCTTTCCGCCACCAGCCTCACCTTTGGGAATCAATCCGTCGGCACGAGCAGTACAGCTCATACGATTACCCTCACCAACTCGGGCAGCGCGGCTTTGAGCGTTACCAGCATCGCGCTCTCCGGCACTAATACCAGCGACTTTGCGCAAACCAATAACTGTGGCTCGATCGTCGCGGCAGGAGCGAGTTGTTCGATCAGCGTAACGTTTACGCCCACCGCGACGGGATCTTTTACTGCCGACGTCACCCTCACCAACGGGTCCTCCCACAGCAGCCAGAGTATAAAACTCACCGGAACGGGCACTGCGCCCGCCGCCAGTCTTTCCCCCGCCAGCCTCACTTTCTCGAGCCAGGCCGTCGGCGCCACCAGCACGGCTCAGACCCTCACCCTGACCAACTCGGGCAGCGCCACTTTGAGTGTTACCGGCCTCGCGCTCACGGGCGCCAACCCTAGCGCCTTTGCCCAATCCAATACGTGCGGGAACTCCGTGGCGGCAAAAGCCAACTGCACGATCAACGTGACCTTTACGCCAAGCGCGATAGGAGCCTTCACGGCAGCCCTCAGCATCGCGGACAGCGCCACGGGCAGCCCCCAGACCGTGAGTCTCTCCGGAACCGGCACCACCGCCTCGGCTGCAGTCACCCTCTCCGCCGAGAGCCTGGCCTTCGGCAATCAGGCGATAGATATCACCAGTACGGCACAGACCGCCACCCTGACCAATTCGGGCGGCGCCGCCTTGAGCGTTACCAGCCTGGCACTCACGGGGGCCAATGCCAGCGATTTTACCGTTACCGACACCTGTGGCAGCTCGGTTGCGGCGGGCGCCAATTGCACCATTGCCGTGCTCTTTACGCCTGGCGCCAGCGGGGTGGTCACGGCTGCCCTCAGCATCGCGGACAGCGCCACGGGCAGCCCTCAAACGGTGAGCCTGACGGGCACGGGAATCCACAACGTGAATCTGTCTTGGACCCCCAGCGCCACCGCCGGGGTCTCGGCCTATTACGTCTACCGGGGGACGACCTCCGGTGGGGAGGTTTCCACGCCGCTGAATTCCACGCCGATTGACAGTACCAGTTTTACGGACGCGAGTGTCACGGCAGGAGCGACGTACTACTACGTGGTTACGGCCCTGGCTTCGAACGATGATACCCAGAGTGTGGCCTCGACCGAAACTGCCGCCACCGTCCCCTAACCCTAACGTCAGTCATGAACAGGCTCTAGGCCGAAGGTGAACTCCTGCCATCTGGCCACCCATCTGGGCCAGCCCGTGCCCGCGAAACGGGAGGTCCTAGGATCGGGGCCGCTCCTGAAGACCCCCGGTTGCCTGAATAGCCGGGGTGCTCCCCCCTACGCCTGGCTGTCGCCCTTTCCCCACAATCCGCCTGTCCCGAAACGTTCCCACGGAAATGCGGATGAATCTCTCTCCAATCGCATCCTAAGGGCTCATACTTTGGTGTGTGGGTAGCAGGACAAGTTCTTCCCCGCGGGTGAAAACAGGAACTGCCAGTCTTCCCATGGGAAGGATCGGGTCCTATTCAGTTAGGTCGATATTCGACAAAGAGACGATGCAATTCAGCGATAGAATCCGGCGTCTTCGGTCGCAAGATTCTTGCTTTGCAATCAAGTCCAGTTTGTTGTTATGATTAAGTAGAATAGCGGGAGTAATTCAGCGGTAGAATGCCAGCTTCCCAAGCTGGACGTCGCGGGTTCGATCCCCGTCTCCCGCTCCATCTTTTCAATAACTTAGGAAACCCAGTTCAAAAGTGTACTCCGTTTGTACTCCAATTACATGATCCGCGAGGCTGATCCAACAGTGTTCGACTGCTCCAACAGCCTTTCGAGCGCGTCCACTGCTTCCTTGCGAAGACCCAGCGCGGTCTTGCTGTACACGTTCAAGTTCACGTCCACTGAATGTCCAAGCTGATCGGCTACGACCTTGGGATCGACCTTCAGTTCGCGCATGAGGGATGCGTGTGTGCGGCGCATTACCTGAAAGTTTACCCCTTCGAGGCCGGTGGTCTTGAGCCTGGGTGCGATCCATCGCCTCCAGCAGTTGTCTTTCGACAGAGGTGTCTTCAGAGTTTCAGAGGGAAAAACCCACGCCTCCGGGCCGGGGTTACCTAAAAACGACTTCCATTTCTCAATCACTGACTGTAAGCCCTGAGACAGGGCGACGCTCCGTTTGGACTGGTTCGTTTTCGGAGAGTCAATCTTTCCTCTGTACAACCGTTGTTCGATCTCAATGTGGTCTGCTCTGACGTGCTGCCACTTGAGACCGAAGATTTCTCCTGGCCGCATACCTGCAATAGTGGCAAGCATGCAGACGGCAAGTTCTCTAAACTCAAGGGTCGTGAAGAGAACTCCGACTTCCTGCCAAGTCATGACGCGCCGTGTAGCGCGCCTTGCTTGGCTTGGAGTAAAGATAAGTGCGGCAGGACTCTTCCGCACGTAATCCTCGGCGAGGGCCATTTCGAAAATTTGCTTTAGGTCCCAACGCAAATGGTCCACTGTGCTGAATGACAGGCCACTCGCCGCCTTCCGGTCCAACAAACCCTGCAATTCGCTTCGGGTGAATGAGCCGAGAGTGCGCCCGTTGAATTCACAGGTGAGGTGATGCCGCAGGCGGTCCACATTGCAAGCAGTGGTCGAATTTTTCCACTTGCGGCGGTAGAAAGGTAAATACACGTGGTCCACAAAATCCCCAAACGTACAACTGTCCGACGGCCCTTGCCACCTAGCGTTGGCGGAGGCCAGAATTACCGCCAGCTCGTCAAGTGCCTGGGACTTCGTCATGCTCGAAATCATCCCAAGTACCTTGTTTCTGCGGTGTCCGTCCTCCCACCACTGGGCGACGTGCCGTCCCCGAACAACTTTCAAATTTCCTTGTCGATGCCGTCTACGACGCACGAGAGTCTCCTCCCATGGATCTGACGGCGTCAACTTCCGGCGACACCGGAATCATATCATCGATTGAACCCTTCTCGTTGGCCCTCTTCCATCTCTCAAGAGCACTGCGCCGAACCAGTTTCCTCCGGCCCATGTGGATCGCCGGAAGCTGCGAAACGCCGGGCACAGTTCCATTGATGGCCTTATATGCGTGCGCCTTCGAGCACCGGAGCTCAGTTGCAACCTCCGCAACTGTCAGAACCTCATCAGGCACGATTACTGCTCCTCCGGCGATGAGAACCCTATGCGGCGCTTCGGAGGAACGGCTAATGGTTGCATGAGTTCTCGAATAGCCTCGAACACGATACTGAATTTTTCGTCGTGCTCAACGAGTCTTTCTTCCAGGTCTTCGAGCTTGTGGGCGAAATCCTTTTGGGTCCCAAGCATTTCCCGGAGCTTCACGAAGGCTCGCACGACGTAGACGCTAACTTTGATTGCCCGCTCAGTGCTGAGGACCGTCGCCGCCATGATCGCCCCGTGTTCTGTGAAGGCAGCGGGCAGGATCGGGGAGAATCTGAGCTTCGCGAGGTGGTCACAATTTGTGACCACCTCGCGCTTCTCTTCTTTAGTCAAACGGAAGATGAAGTCTGAAGGGAAGCGCTTCTTGTTCCGTTTGATCGCTTGGTTGAAGACCTTCGTGCTGACACCGTAAAGTTCGGCCAAATCCGTATCGAGAATGACCTTCTGGCCGCGAATCAGCATGATTGAACGCTCGATTTTGTCTGTGGGAACAACCACCGGTTGCACCGCAGATCGAGTTTTGACTTCTCTCATCGGCTTCTCCGGTCGATCGCCTTCTGACCGCAGCCACTGGTTCGATCATGGCGGCGGTAAGGACCAAACCCTGCCCCGGAACTCCCAAGGCCCGGGGGGGTGCCCTCGCCCTCCACCGGTTCGACATCTAAGTTTAGTAAGCCGAACTTTTTTTCCTGTCAAACGGCCGCACGGATACTCGAGCAAGTAGAGGGGTATATGACATCTGACGAAGCGCTGGAAAGGGACATTGCACCGTAATCACCCCGAATTCAGCCATTTAGAGGGGCAATCGACTTTCGCTTTCGGCTGAGAGCTTACAAGCTCGTCTTTCTGGTCAGCATCCTTGTGGAGTTGTCTGCACAGGATATTACCCTCGGCAAAGATGGTTTAAATCAACGTTTTATAGAGGGATTTGCTTACGGTTCCTCGGATGGAATTGAGTCTTGAGAAACCATTGGACCAGTGAAAAATATTTGGCCCCTAACATGCGACGCCGGTGTGACGGCAGAGCACTGACCCTGTGACCACACGAGGGTCGCCCGCCAAACGTAAACCGACAACCAAATCCCGGTTCGTTCAGCAACTACGGGCTGGGAAACGATTGAACCACCAATAAATATTCGCCGGGGATCATGCCGCCAATCGCACAAGTAGGGTTTATCCCCCTCATTCGTTTGTGCATTCCGGTCAACAGAAGGCACTGTGGGACAAGCGGCCCCACCGTTAGCCATCCACGCCCCTTTCAAAGGCCGCTACCCCCCAAGGTTCGTGAGTCATGGAAGTCCAGATATGGCTTACCTCCTCCGGCCTGCGCTAACAGAGTGAGACAAGCAGGGGGTCGGCTAGTCTCCTGTCCCAGTGATTCGTGAAGTAAGTCCATGTGTTGAAGTTGGACAGGTACGCTGAGCGAAACGGGCGATGCTGGCCAGAATTTGGTCGGCCCTTTTCGTCCAAACGAAAGGCTTGGGACTCTCGTTATGCACGTCGATGTACTCGCGGATGGCCGCTTCCAGTTCTTTCACACTTCGGAAGACGCCTCGCCGAATGCGCTTGTTGGTGATCTCGGCGAACCAGCGTTCCACCAGGTTGATCCAGGATGCGTAGGTGGGAGTGAAGTGCACATGAAAGCGGGGACGTTTGGCGAACCACTTTCAGATGATCGCCGTTTTGTGGGTGCCGTAGTTATCCATGATGATGTGCACTTCCAGTTCGGCCGGCGCCTGGGCCTCGATCAGATCCAGGAACTGGCGGAATTCGGAGGAGCGGTGGCGGCGGTGGAGTTGACCGATGACGCGGCTGGTCTTCAATTCCAGCGCTGCAAACAGCGACGTAGTCCCATGTCGCTTGTAGTCGTGGGTGCGCCGCTCGGCCTGGCCGGGTCGCATCGGCAGCAGCGGTTGAGTGCGGTCCAGCGCCTGAATCTGGCTCTTCTCGTCCACGCAGAAGACCACCGCGTGATCGGGCGGGTTCATGTACAGCCCCACGACGTCGCGCACTTTCTCGATGAGCAGAGGGTCGGGCGAGAGTTTGAAGGTCTCGGTGCGATGCGGCTGCAAACCGAAGGCGCGCCAAATCCGGTTGATCGTCATGCGGCTGAGCCCGCTGGCCTGAGCCAGGCTGCGCGTGCTCCAATGCGTCTGCCCGCGCGGCATGCTTTCCAATGTCTGAATCACAACCTTCTCCACCTGAGCATCGGTGACTTGGCGGGGCGCTCCGGGTCGGGGCTCGTCATAGAGTCCTTCCAGCCGCTGCTTCAAAAAGCGGGAGCGCCACTTGTTCACCATGCCCACCGAGCAGCGCACTTGCCTGGCCACGTCCTGGTTGGCAAGGCCCTGGGCGGAAGCCAAGATCACCCGTGCGCGCCGCGCCAGCACCGACTGGCTGCGGGCTCGACGCGCCAACGATTGAAGTCGCTCCTGTTCATCGGCGGTCAAAACCAAGGGTCGTTTGGGGCGTCCGGTTCGCATCTCAGGCTCCTACATATTAGACACCGGAGGCCTCGAATTAGTTCACTTATTTATGGGACAGGAGACTAGCGCATTGGGGTATTAAATGTGTATTGTTTCAGCCTTAAATGTGTTCTATCCTTGTTTCAGGGCAAAATAAAACCAGGCACATACTCAAAGAAGCCGAATTGGGGAAGACGGCTAGGTCAGATCTTTCGGGTTGTAGAACAAGTTGCCCCGGAGATCAATCTCATGAGGAGCCATTCTTTCAAGTTCCTTCTACTTGGTTCGGCGGGGCTTGCCGCATGGGCCTTGCTCCTTTTTGGCACGTGGCACTTTGCCGTCCCGTTGATTTGGGACTACCACAATTCAGTGCGAGCGGCAAAACCTAGGTTCATCGACACCAACAACCCCAGGGAAATCCTTACCGAAGCTGACCGTTTGGCGTGGGTGTTCAATTCCCAGGCCGCCGAGCCGCTTTATGCGCGGGCCGAACAACTCTTTGCCAAGTCTGGCGATGAAGCGGATGAAATTCACGCCCGGGTTGGTTTGATTCGAGCTCAGGCTGAAACGATGTCATTCGTCGACATCTCCCAATCCCTCGCAAAGGAGCTCGAGAAACCGGTGGTACGGAACGATCCACGATTGAGATTGTGGGTTCTCGCAGCCAAAGGCTATACGGATATTGAAATTAATCCGTCGGCCGCAAAGAAGGAGTGGGAAGAGGCGCGCGAAATCGCCAGCAAGCTCGGTGAGAAGCAATGGGTGGAAAGGGCGGACGGTGAACTTGCCATATTCGGGTTCTTGGAGGGTGACAGCACGAGGGCAGCCAAGTTGATCGGTAGCGCTTTTCTGTCCGCAATGGCCTATGGGGACACCGGCGGCCAAGTCCGATTCCTGGAAATGATCGGTAGCGGGCTGGAGGAGGAGAGAAGATACGAAAATGCGCTCTATTTCTTTGATCGCGCCATGAGCATTGCCAAAAAAACGCCCGACGCCGGCTTCCCGTTTCTTTCCTATGAAGGGAAAGCGGACGCTTTACTTGCACTCGGCAATGCGGATCAAGCAAAGGCTCTGCTGCAGGAAGCCCTCGCAATGGCACGACAGCGGCACAAGAAAGGGCACGAAACCCAAGCGCTTATGCTGTTAGGTGAGCTTTCTGAGAAAATCGGCGATCGTAACGGCGCAATCCAATATCTGGAGCAGGCTGGGGCGATTGGGACCAAGCTTGGCTATGATCGGATGGTCGGCCAAACGATGTTTGACTTGGCCAGGATCTACGGAAAAAAGGGGGACATTCCAACGGCGGATGCGCGTCTCACAGTGGGTTTGGCTGCAAGCCAGCGAATTGGCGACAAATACTTTCTCCCCCGGGATCTGACTGGACTGGCCGATCTCAAAGCACAAGAGGGCCAAACCTCGGAAGCAGACAGCCTGTACGAGCAGGCGGAAGACGTGATCGATGCAATCCTGGCCAACCTGCCGGGACCTTATGGTGAGAGTTCACTCGCGAATTCAATGAGTGAGACCTACCTAAAGCATTTTCAACTTGTGGCCAATCAGAACGAAGTCGACAAGGCATTCCATGTCGTTGAGCGGATACGTGGGCGGACACTTGCTGACCGGCTGCGCAGCCGGCCCACCAAGGGTGCGTCTGATTCGCCTGCTACTGTATCTATCGAGGCGGACATCTCAGCTCTCCAGGTAAGGCTCATGCAATCGCAGTCTGCCGACGAAAGATCGCAACTCCGTGAAGGTCTGCTTAGCATGGAAGAAAGACTCGCATACGCGCGAGGGCGAGCAGTTCAGATTGGGAGCCGAGCTCAAATGGAAACGCCCGCCCCGATGAAAGCCATTCAGGGCGCATTGGCCCTCGACGAGCTGCTGTTGGAGTATGTGCTCAACGAACCAAAATCGTTTTGTCTCGCGATAACCAGAGGCCGGGCTGAGATATACACGTTGCCAGCAGGCCGCGAGAAAATCGAAGAAGCCACAAAGCAATATGTGGAAAGTCTTGGAGCAGGCTTGCCCCCAAATTTAGATAAGGCGAAGGATCTATATTCCATGCTCCTGGGCCCCATTGCTGAGGCTCCCACAAAACAGCGCCTGACCATTGTCGCCGATGGGGAACTACATTTGCTCCCGTTCGAGGCTCTTGTAGACCAAGCCGGGCAGTACTTGGTTTATACCCATACGCTTTCCTACTCTCCATCGGCGACGGTTTTGAACATCCTTCGCAGCCGTCAGAACGAGCAAATTGCAAGTCGACCGTTTCTGGGCATGGGAGGGGTTATTTACGACAGCCAAGAGACGATGTTCGCGCAGGTAGCCCGATCTGATTCGATTCCAGGAAGAGTCGTGCGGGGTCTTGGTGACCTCGCCGGGATCAAACTCCCGAACCTATCTCAATCCAAGGAAGAAGTTATTTACGCTGGCCGACTTGCTGGCCCGAAGAGTGTTGTGCTCCTTGGCCCTGGTGCGACAAAATCCGCGTTTAGGGCTGAACCATTGGGCGATTTTCGAGTCATCCATTTCGCGGTTCATTCTGCAACGAGTCTGAAGTTCCCGGAACGAGATGCCCTGGTGCTGGCAAGAAGTGACCATGCGGACGATGACGGCCTACTGCAGGTCAGGGAAATTGACAATCTGGCATTCAGGGCCGACCTTGTTACGTTGTCGGCATGCGACACAGGAGTAGGAAGATTACAAGGCGAGGAAGGGGTCACCAACCTTGTCCAGGCCTTTCTGTTCGCAGGTGCGAAAGCTGTTGTAGCTAGCCTGTGGCCTGCCGAGGACCAATCCACGAGCGCGCTCATGGAGAGGTTTTACTTCCATATTTCCCAGGGGGAGGACAAAGCCTCGGCCTTGCGCGAAGCCCAACTTGACCTACTAAAACAATACGGTAAACAGGCCGCACCCTTCTTCTGGGCCGGCTTTATACTGGTTGGAGATGGCTCGTCTGGCATCCCCTTGAGAAACTGATGGACCTGACACGCAGCGCGAAGGAAAAGATCCTCAATAAAGTATCGCGGCTTGTGGAGAAGAAACACTTCAATCCCAAGCTGAACGGCGTGGACTGGCTTTCGACAGTTCAAAGTCATACCTCCCGAGTCCTGGATACGGAAGGCCCCGAAGACTTCGAAAAGGAAATGCAGGTGATGGTCTCGCAGCTTAAGACCAGCCATACTGGCTTCTTCCATCGAAGCGCTCGCAACATTCCTGCAAGGCTGGCTATCAATGCAACCGTGGAGAATTTGGTAGTCGATGGCGATCAACGTTGGATGTTCCAGGACGTTCATGAGGGAGGGCCAGCCGCTGCCGCAGGAATCGATCCCGGCGACATTGTCCTGGCGATTGGGAATACCGAAATTAAGCCACCCACGCCACTTGTATTCAAAATGGGAGAACCTGCGACGCTCACGCTGCGCAAGTTGGATGGAAAAGAACTAGTCGCAAGGCTCAATGTCCCCACTCCCAAAGACAGAAAGCACCCCGTGTCGCAGCCAAGGTCCGTTCTCTTTCAGCGGCTCGCGGATGGCGCCGGCTTCCTCAAAATCAACATGTTCCCTGGTGCGGTGGGGATCGACATGGCCCGAGAAACCGACGAGGCTTTCCATCAATTGCGGGATTGCGAACGCCTCATAATCGACTTGCGAGGGAATACTGGCGGTGGAATTGGCGGACTAAGGCTAATGAGCTATTTGACCCCCGACAAGATTCCGGTGGGATACAGTTTGACCAAAGGCCGTGCGGAGAAGGGATACCAAAAAGAAAAGCTCCCCCGATTCGGCAAGATTCCTTCAAGCAAAGTTGCATTGATCTGGCTTGCTCTGCGATACGGATTCATCGACAAATCGATTGTGGTGGTGACCGAAGGCTTGGGCACTCAGAGGTTTCACGGTCGGGTCGTGATACTTGTAAACCAACACACAGCCAGCGCTGCTGAAATCGTCGCGGCCTTTGCACAAGAGAACTCTCTTGCGATGATCGTCGGGGTGAAGACGGCGGGTCGCCTTCTTAGCGGGACTGCATTCAAGGTTGAGCATGGGTATCTATTAGGCTTGCCTGTGGGCGCCTATTTGACTTGGCAGGGCACGATGATTGAAGGCAAGGGCGTGACACCCGATGTTGCTGTGGATCTCCCCTATGAAACCCTCAAACAAAAACGGGACGATCAGTTACAGAAGGCTATTGAATTGGCAAAGACGTAGCGGATTTGGTATTCGAGGAACCCTACTTCAACAGGACGGGATAGTAAGTCCAATCCAACTCTGGACGCCTTATTCCTAGAAGGTAAGGCCCCGGGGCGAAGTTTCGAAGGTCAACCTTGACCTGAAGAACTGTGACGTAATTCTCGATCTTTGCCGTGCCGCTGGCAGATGCCGCTGGCTTGCCCGGTTGTTCAAGTACTTGAACTTCGTACCGCCCCTCTCGACTTCCGACGGGCAGATCGAGCTCAAGATCCAAACGATCTCTGCTCAGCTCCAAGGGCGCAGCCGGTGGCTTGGGGCTTTGCTCTCCTCCGCCACGTAGGACAAACCTGTTTCTGAGATCGAGACGGCAGACTTGGTACGTCCCAGCCTCCCTATGCGCGACTTCGCCTCCTCTGCCGACCGGATGCTGACGCCAGCCGCCAAACCAAGCCCAAATCCCGAGGCCAACCACTATAGCGATGCCCGCCGCGATGGCTCCAAATTGCATCCATCGCCGATTCACAACTTGTCGGCGAAGCGCGGTGTACTCCACGTAACAGGGAGAGCAGAAACCTACGTGGTCGACCCATTCCACAACCTGTTCGAGGTTGAGTTTGCGGGTGGCGATCGCTCTTAAAGTCCCTTCGTCAGGGCAACCGGAGCGATCCGGGTTCGGAAATTCCCCTTGCAACAGGGCGCGTTGCCCAGCCTTGAGCAATCTTGCTTCTTCCCTTCTTGTGAGCGCTCGATCATTCATCGGCTTCACCCCCTGTGCCGGAGGTGTTTTTCTTGCCCTTCAGTTTCATAACGTTTCTTCGGACCTTCTTCACGCCTTGGTTGAAGAGGACCTGCGCAATGTTGGCGGTATTTTTGAATACTGGGGCGATCTCGTTCCAGGAATAGCCCATGTGCCTCAAAGAGTACATTCGCCTGGTCCGTTCGTCCATGTAACCCATTAACTCTTTGATGAGCAGGTTATTGTCTACCAAAAGCAACTCAGGGGGCGTTTGAACCCCACTGCGGGCCTCCAGATCGTGGAGGGAACCTACGGTTTCGATATGAGGCTCCTTGTCCAATTCTCGGGTAAGCCTTCGAACAAAGGCCAAATAGAGATAATTGTCCAGGTTTCGAATAGGGCGGCAAAGCTTTCCGTTTGTCGTCCTGGCTCTGGAGAGCGAGAAGAGGACGGCCTCGAATATGTCGGCAGCCCGCGCCGAGTCCTGTTGCTGGCGACGGGCGTATGCGAGCACGCGTGTCCAGATACGCCGCGCAGCTTCGACCAGATCCGCTTCGATCGAGGCGCCGGACTCGTCCCGTTGCCAGGTCCAGTCAGGAGTATCAGCTTCGAAATGCCCACCCATGGCCGTTGTCCAGTCCCAATATCCACCTTACCGGAGTACCTTCCTGCGCGCACTAAAAACCTCAGATTATTTGCCCCTTACTATATAGAGTCCAAAAAACCGCTAAATCTTAAACACCACCCCATCTTTTTTTTACACAGGTCAGGAACCCCTTGCCTCCCCGGCTCAGGCGACACAGATTGAAACAAACTTCTTAAGAAATGCGGACTTTTTTGCCTCTACCAATATGTAGGGGGAAATATCCGAATGTGGGGAAAGGTCGGGGAACGGTGGGGAGAAGTGACTCAATTTCAAGGCTTTGCATCAAGAAGCACTCCCATCGGTGATCGTCGCTCTTCCGAGCCGCTAAAAGGGGCCGGTTTAGACTCGAACCCTTAGCGCCCATTCCCAGCCCATCGGAACCACGCACATCGCTAAGCCATCAACAGGCCGCGCCCGCGTACGTGTCCAGAAAGGAGGTCGATTGGGCAGCCAATCTCAGATTCACGAACAAAAGCGTCAAGGCAAATGGAATCCGGCCATCGACGCCATACTCAAATCCGGCGCGGCACTCGGCCCTTCCCGGTTGGACAAATCTCTACGACAAATCAGGGAGCAGGACCCCAACCTGAGCCTTACAAGGCTCCTGAAGCGAACCGCGGAATTAAGGCTGACCAGTTGGAAAACCCCTTGGAGCGATGAGGACAGATCTTACGTCCTTGAGAACGCGCGCGAATTGCCAGTAGATGACCTCGCAAGACGCCTGGGACGAACCCCCAGGGCCATCTACCTGCTACTCTTGCGGCGAGGTGAAAGTGCGAAATTCCAGGATGGATATACTCAGGCACAACTCGCTGAAGCGCTCCATTTATCGAGGCGAAAAGTGCGGCACTGGGTTCGGCTGGGTTGGCTCACACTGTATCAAGGTCGAGTAATAGACAGATCCATAAGGCGATTCCTGGAAGGACACAGCGATGAAATTGATACCCGACGCTTGGAGAGTGACGTCAGGATTTGGTTGGAGGACCTCGGCTTCCATGCGGATGCTGCCCATTCGTCGCTGTGGTTTACCAAACGGAAGCAAAGTTTGAAGTTGCACGTTTGCGACCGGTGTGGCCGAAAGGTCTATGGTAATTCCTTTCACCGCCACCTAAGGGCTTGCGCTAAGAAGGCGGCCGCGACCAAAAAAGCTGACAACCCCTGGGGGTATTAACCCTATGAGAAAATAGAGGAAGCGGATTGAGGATCGCAGCTATCCGGCGTGTAACTCTCGGCTTCACGGCGCCATAGCTCAAACGAGGGGTACAATTCCGGCTTGCCCTTGCGCCAATGACCGGACCAGTAAAGAGAAAAGTAATCGATGACTTTCACTCGCCGCGGGTGGAGTTCAGCGGTGTAGACAACCGCATCAAACCATCTTTCAGCCTGAGCCACTTGAAAATGTGAGTTTCTCAAACAGTCCCACATCTGATCCCGATTCCACTCGTCACACACTTCGAGAAAAGGATATCGATTTTTGACCTCATCGCGCACGCCACCGGGAAGTGGCAGGCGCGCGTCCAAAATCGGCCGGAGCCAGTAAGCGAAAGCCTCGATCTCAAGATATTTTCCGACCGCCGCCTCCAGCCGTTCTCTGCCTCCGCGCCGAGCCGCTTTGACCAATTCCTTTCGCTCCTCGCGCAGTCCGCTCGAATCCAAGACTTCGTCAGGACAGTTGTCCGCGGCTGACCTCCATTCCTCAAGGGACGGATAGGAAGCCGGGCGCCGGACTGACCAATGCCTCTCGCAGTACCCCCAATATGCCCAGTTCCGTGAGTATGCCAGGTCCCGCACTGCAAAGAAGCTGACTCCGCGCATCCAGCCTTCCCGAATGGGTTTGGCGAAAATCGTTTTTTGCTTCCAGGTGTCCATGCACTTCCAGAGTTTCGTTCCCTTTGAGAGCTTTATGCCAGGGCAACTACCTTCAACCATGCGGCACAGCCATCCGGGAGCGCGGTGTTCCGCCTCCTCAATGGCATGCGCCCAAAGCGTGAAGGCTTCCCATTCAATGTGCTGTTTCCGGTATTCCAAGAGGGTAAGCCACGGGACCCTCCGAGCCTGGCGTTCGGCCTCGGCCCGGGCTTCATCTTCAATTCGCCGTTCGAGCGAATGAAGTGAACGAATTCTACCTTGCGTCCGCATTGCTTGCTCGAAGTCTGCCGGAGATGACGTAGCATGGCACAGGTCCAAGCAAATTCTCAAGAGGCATGGATCGCTGGTACTGGAAATTGACTTCCGAATGCGATTGAGGAATTGATCGACACCGTTCTACCCCACGGCGATATTCGCAATCAATCCCCGCCAGTGCTATGCCGCCACAACTTTTTCGAAAGGGCCTTCGGGAGGGCCACGGATTGCGATTCTACGAGTAGGGCCGTATATATCAAGTGAGCGGCGCGATCATTAGTCGGGAAGGCGACTTCCCAGGTCCAAATCCCGAGCGTGGGCCGGAGCACTAATTCTAGCGAGCTGCCGGGCAGGAGCTGTGCAAACGCGATGAGACTTATTGACTTTAGTATGGCACACCCTTATAATTCCTTCGTGCGGAAACAGGCCCTATTATCGTCATCCCTTTCGCTGAGTTATCTCAGCCTGCAAATCGGGGGTGGCGTGTAAGGTAATTCGAGAAAATAGTTGCTCGAGAAGGCCACCCCTAAAAAGGTGGCCTTTTTTATTTGCGCCGATGGTGCAACTGGCAGACACGGGAGCCTCAAAAACTCCTTCCTGGGGGTTCGATTCCCTCTCGGCGCACGGGAGAGCGGCAACGATGGCGGTGTTGCGCCGGTCCGTAAAACCGGTAGCCCTTGGGCAAACGTCGAAGGTTCGAATCCTTCCTCTCCCACCAAGATTTCCGGTCGTGCCGCAACTGGTAGACGGAGCGGTCTCAGAAGCCGCCTGCTGTGAGTTCGAATCTCACCGACCGGACCAGTGCCCATGTGGTGCAACTTGGCAGACACGCCGCTTTGAGATGGCGGATGTTGGAGGTTCGAATCCTCTCATGGGCACCAAGATTTGGAGAGATGGCCGAGTGGCTTAAGGCGCCGCACTGCTAACGCGGAACGCGATTGCGTCGTCGGTTCGAATCCGACTCTCTCCGCCAAATTCGGAAAGGTGCGCGAATGGCAAGCGGCACGCCTGGAGAGCGTGTGCGGGTAAAACCGTTGCGAGTTCGACCCTCGCCCTTTCCGCCAGTTTACGGAGGGATGGCACGAGTGGTTAAAGGCACCTGCTTTGAATACAGGAGGCCGCAAGGTCCGCGAGTTCGAATCTCGCTCCCTCCGCCACGGAAGGTTGGCCGAGTCAGGCAAGGCTCCGGTTTCGAGAACCGGCGACGGCGTAACCGCCGCAGGGGTTCAAATCCTCTACCTTCCGCCAGCATTCCGGGCGTGATGCAACGGCAGACATCTGAGGCTTAAACCCTCGGTTTTGCTGGTTCGAGTCCAGCCGCCCGGACCAGATATGGGTGCACGTCAGGAAAGTGATGGAATCCATCAGGCAGTCCTTGGTGTAGATCGGCGCTCCCAGAAATCTTGAAAGCGTCCGCTAAGCTTGCAGCAGCGCAGGGCGATAATGGCATTGGATCCGCGCAAGGACCAGTGCATGCCAGCGCGCTTGAGGCGAGTGCCGATGGCCACCTTGCAACCGGCTTCGACCACGCCGGTGGAGGTGCACAGACCCTGGGCGTGGAACTCGGGGTAGCGCATGCGGTGACGGTTGGTCTGGAAGTAGTGGAAAGTGCGGCGGGCATCTTCACAGGTGGAGGCATGGCGGCGGACCGCCGCCAGCAGAGCGTTGAAGCGGCCGGTGTCCAGTTCTTGATGTCGCCGTTGGGCCCAGGCGGGGGGGCGCGGGTCGGCGGGGCCATAAAGGGTTTTGGCGAGGTTGCTGAGATGCTCTTTGGCATGGAAGCGATCGACGATTTGCCGGGCTTGGGGAAACAGTTCGTCGGCGACGTTCCAAATCCAGGGAGCCCCATCCCCCAAGACCACGGGGCGCGCCACTTGCGGCGAAACGGCGGCGCGTGGCTTCGCGCCAGACCCGCGCGCTGAACGCCGAGCGCTGCGAGGCGGTATCAGGAGTGGCGGCGCTCTCGATGGCGGCGGAGTAGGTCACCGAACCTTCGTCGCGCACGGGAGTCCCGTGTTCATCGCGAGATTCGGCGCTCCACACGGTGCAGAGCTTGACCTCTCGCGTTTTCGCCGAACCGTCGGACTGCTTGCCCGTCCGTCCCGCCAATTCCTCGGCGCGCAGAGGGATGCCGGTTCCATCGATGCCGAGGTAGAGAGTGCCGGGAAGGGGAAGATCCTCGTGGGCGGGCAGGGTGTCCTGACGTTCGTCGGCGGCGATCTCCGCTCCCAAGTCTTCCGCCGTTCGTTCCACCTGCTTGGCGTCGACGGCCACCCCAGCCAACTCTTGCAGCAAGGTACGGCCTTCCTGAAAGCTCACCAGCGCTCCCACGGTGCCGACCATGCGGATGACGGCCGGAGAGAGGGAGGAGTTTTCCAGCCCCAGGGTGCGGTCGCGCGGACAAAACCCACCCCCGCAGGAGCGGCAATGATAGTAGGCGCGTTGCAAATGGAGGGAACCCAGCGCGCTGTGAAAGTGTTTCGAGCGGCGCCCGGCGTAGCGCGCCTCACCCCCACAAGGGCAGGGCAGGCGAGGCCCGGCGTTATCGGAGGTGTCGGCATTGAGGCGCTGTTCGACGGCGCGGGCGGCCAACTGCAAGGCCTGTTGGCGCACGGCCATTTCCAGCGCCTCCAGGTCCAGTTGCGTCGACGGCTTGGCGCCCCACGAGCGCCTCAATCTCGTGCACGATGTCGGTGGCCAGCAGTGCGGCGAGCGAAGTTTTTTTTAACCGGGACTTGGTCTGGAGCCCTCGCCGAGGGTATCTGCGCATCGCAAATCTGGGCGCTGACCGTGATCAGCTCCCGCACCAGCTCGCGAAAGCGATGGTACTCGGCGATCTGCTGGCGGGTGTGCTCGACGGCCGCTCCCTTGGGGATAACGCGAGTCACCGTTTTGCCTTCGACCGCATGGGTCAACGAATAACAAGGTCCGTGACCGGGCGCATCCTTCTCCGCACAATGGCAGGTGGGCTTGCCACACTTGCGGAAACGCTCGACCAAAGAGCCCGGACGCATATCGCCGATTTCTACCAGCCGTGCCTTCAACTGGTCACGCTTGACTTGCAAAACCTCGAGCTGCGAAGGGTGGGACATGGGCTTCTCCTCTCTGACAGCATTATACGCTGTCAGAACACGAAACCCAACCCTTTTTTTCACTCCTCCTGAAATCATGCAACTTCTATGTCGTGCGCCCGACCAGATATTTTTATTTGCATTTTGATTCCAACTAGCGGAGAATAACCGGTTGTCAGGTTCAGAGTTCACAATGTTGAGATTCCCCAAACCCGAAACGATGTGCGAACGGCAAGGTAGGCCGTGCCGCATATTTGTGTGCGCCCATCGGCAGGTCGTCGATAACACCATCATGGCGACAAATCCAGGGCGCGGCGGGGGTGGGTAGAATCCAGAGCACAGTTCGGATTCTAAGCGGCCCGCCCAAAAAAGGCGGGCTTTTTTATTGCTCTTTGACGAATGTTCCTTTGCTGACGTAGCCAAGCGTTCAAGGCGCCTGCCCTGTAAGCAGGAAATCACTGGTTAAAATCCAGTCGTCAGCTCCAGAGTTGAAAATGTTGAGATTCCTTAAACCCGAAACGATGCGCGAACGGCAAGGTAGGCCGGGCGGCATATTTGTGTGCGCCCATGGGCAAGTCGTCGATAACACCATCATGGCGACAAATCCAGGGCGCGGCGGGGGCGGGTAGAATCCAGAGCACAATCGGATTCCCAAACAGCCCGCCCAAAAAAGCGGGCTTTTTTATTGCTCTTTGACAACTGAAAGACCAAGCAGCACAGGAGCATGGCGTAGTGGCAGCGCGGCGGTCTCCAAAACCGCAGGCGTGGGTCCGATTCCTACTGCTCCTGCCAGGGCGCGGTAGCCAAGTGGAAAGGCATCTGCCTGCAAAGCAGACAACCTCGGTTCGATTCCGAGCCGCGCCTCCACGGTGGTCAGCACTGGTGTGCGGGCGGGCCTTATAAGCCTGTAATTGCCCCGGACGAGGGTGCACGGCAGAGTTCGATTCTCTGGACCACTACCAAGTTTACGCCTCCGTCGTTCAATGGATCAGGACACCACGCTACGAACGTGGAGACAGGGGTTCAAATCCTCTCGGGGGTACCAAGATTGTGGGCGCGTGCGGCCAATCGGATCGGCCACCAGCCTCCTAAGCTGGCGATATGTGAGTTCGAATCTCACCGCGCCTTCCATGCCGGGCTCATCTAACGGCAAGATGTGCGCCCGATTAGCGCAACATCGGGGTTCAAGTCCTCGGCCCGGTACCAAGTTGAATATTCCGGTCTAGCACAACGGTCGTGCGCTCGGCTGTTAACCGAGATGATCTCCGTTCGATTCGGAGGGCCGGAGCCAGATTGCGGGGCCAAGATGTTACCGGCGGCATACCCGCCTTTTAAGCGGAGAAGTCCGGGTTCAAATCCCGGTGGCCCCACCACGCTGCGATAGCTCAGTGGCAGAGCCGCTGATTCGTAACCAGCAGAGCGGAGTTCGATTCTCCGTCGCAGCTCCACGGTGACTGAACCCAAACGGTGCGGGGCCTGACTGTGGATCAGGTTTTAGCGGGTTCGACTCCCGTCAGTCACCCCAATTTTCGGCCCTGTAGCGCAGCGGACGAGCGCGGCTCCGTCCGAAGGAGCAGGTCATCGGTTCAAATCCGATCAGGGCCTCCAGCCGGCGTAGCTCAGTGGCAGAGCGCGTCCCCGGTACGGACGAAACCCGCGTTCGATTCGCGGCGTCGGCTCCATGTGGGAGCGAGGTGTTAGTGGCAACATACCCGGCCCTTACCCGGCGAGTTGAGGATTCAAGTTCCTCCGCTCCCACCAAGATTTGCCCGGTTAGCTCAGATGGGTTATGAGCGCTGGTCCTACAAACCAGAGGTCCCGGAATCCCAAGCCGGACTGGGCACCAAGATTTGGGCGCGTAGTGATAACGGGAGCACTCCGGTCCTGCAAACCGGAAGTGGGGATTCGACTTCCCCCGCGTCCACCAGATTGAGCGGTCATGGTTCAGTGGCAGAATCCGACATTGCCAGTGTCGGGGCGCGGGTTCGATTCCCGCTGACCGCTCCAGATTTTGCGGCTGTAGCTCAATGGCAGAGTAGGAGTCTTCCAAACTCTCGACGACCGGTTCGATTCCGGCCAGCCGCTCCAGATTTTCGGGATGTAGGGTAACGGGAGCCCACCTGCTTTGGGAGCAGGGCGGTGGAGGTTCAAATCCTCCCATCCCGACCAGCTTTGCGGGAAGTGGCCTAGTGCAAAGGCGCGCGTTTCGGGTACCGGAGATCGCGGGTTCGAAATCCCGCCTTCCCGACCAGATTATTGCGGGCGAGTGGAACGGACAACCACGCGAGCCTCATAAGCTCGAAGATAGCGGGTTCGATTCCCGTGCCCGCTACCAAGTTTGCCCTCGTCGTCTAGCGGCAGGATTCCTGATTCTCGATCAGGGGACGCGGATTCGACTTCCGCCGAGGGTACGGTCTGTTAGAGGAGTCAGGTCGTCCTCGGTTCCCTGTCACGGAACAGATCACGGGTTCAAATCCCGTACAGACCGCCAAATTTTATGGCCTGTTCGTCTATCGGTTAGGATGGCTGATTTTCAATCAGTCGAGGCGGGTTCGACTC
>CAVSSA010000019.1:0-157002 GCA_963730515.1 uncultured Acidobacteriota bacterium
TGGGCAATGACCTGACGCTTTCTCTCCCAAAGCTGGTCAAGCGAAAGCCCCGTCTTGGTAAGCGACATCGCCAGCGCCTGTTCTGCTGGAAAGCTTGCCAGACCGATCATCGCATCGACAGCCCGCCCGAGATCTTCATCCGCAGGGTGGCCGAGACCGGCCGCCTTGAACGTCTCGCCAACGATCTTCTCCAGTTCCGTTACATTGGGCAGAGGCTGATCGAGCACCATCACATCCTGTGCCAACTCTTCCGGCAGCCTGGCTCCCGGGCTTACCAGCAGCAAGAGCGTGCAGCCACTCGCCTTGAAGGCATCGCGAAGATTCCAGATTCCCTGCATGACCGCGGGATCGTTCCAGAACCGATGGAAATGGGCCAGCGCTATGATCGAATCTCCCGGCAATCGACGGCCCAAGGCCAGAATTTCGGCGGGTCCCAGCGTCTCCGGTTCACGGCCGCCCAAAATCTCCGCCATGACTCCCTTGCCTGCTTCGTTCAAAGAGCTGATCCCGCGCACAATATCCCAATGAAGAGCTGGAGCGTCATCACGCTCGGTATGGAGAACCGTCAATGCGACTTCGATAGCACTCGCCGGATCGAATGTTCGCACCGCAATCAAAGGGGTGGAGACACGGCGTGCGGCCTTCATGACCTGCTTGAAATCATTTGCTATTTGGATCATTGGAGATCTCCGCGTAATTTGAACGTAACCAGAGTCTCGGGGCCCGAACGGGCTCCCGATAAAGGAGGAAATCGATGGCTCGAAATCGTGAGCTTGCACTCGCACAACTGAATCTCTCTTGGCCGGCCGAACGGCCGCCGGTGGAGTTACCTCAAGACCGGGAACGCGAGTTGGCGCTTGCCTTGGCGACTTTGTTGCTCCGCGCTGCCGGTAGCGATATCCGCTTGGAAAGTCAGGAGGCTGCTGATGACCAATCCAAAATTGACGCCTGAACGTCTAGATCGCCGTGCAATCGTGTATATTCGCCAATCCACACCCGGTCAGGTTCTCTACAACAAAGAAAGCCAACTGCGACAGTACGGTCTTGTGGATCGTGCCAAGGAGCTGGGGTTTCGCGACGTTCAGGTGATCGACGATGACCTGGGTCGCTCTGCCGGTGGGCAAGTGGAGCGGCCGGGATTTCAACGCTTGGTGGCTGAGGTTTGTAGCGGTAACGTCGGAGCCATCCTCTGCATTGAGGCATCACGACTCGCGCGTAACGGTCGTGATTGGCACCACCTGATCGAAATGTGCGGGTTGATTGCCGCCGTGGTCATCGATCCCGACGGGGTTTACGACCCGTCGCTCATCAATGATCGGCTTCTCCTGGGTCTAAAAGGCACGATGTCGGAGTTCGAACTGAACCTATTTCGACAACGTTCGATGGAGGCCATTCGGCAGAAGGCCGGCCGCGGCGAGCTGCGGGTTCGCGTGCCGGCTGGATACTGCTGGGCGGAGCATGGAAAGATCGAGATGGATCCCGACGCTCGAGTCCAACAAGTGCTGCGCCTCGTTTTCACCAAGATGACCGAACTGGGCAGTGTGCGGCAGGTTCTCATCTGGCTTCGCAATGAGCACGTTTCGTTGCCCGTTTCTACCCACGGCGCTTTCGGCATCGGGACCGTCTGGAAATCGCCCGGCTACTTCCATGTGCTGGCTATCCTCAGGAATCCGACGTATGCGGGCGCCTATGTCTTCGGTAGGACGGAGAGACGAACTCGTGTCGTGGACGGCCATGCGCGAAAGACGGACGGGCACCGAAAGCCCCAGCAGAACTGGACCGTCTTGCTAAAGGAACATCATCCCGGTTACATTACGTGGGAGCAATTCGAGCGTACTCAGAATATCATCGCTGAGAACGCGCACATGGGACCGGGGGCTACACCCAAAGCTGGACGTGGAGGACAATTGCTACTGGCAGGTTTGTTGCGATGCCGCCGCTGCGGGGTGATGTTACATACCTGGTATCAGAATGACAGGAAGACGGGCCGGTATTACTGCTGGGGAGCACTCACTTATGGCGGAAAGCGGTGCATAAGCTTCGGCAGCCTGGCCATCGATCAGGCGGTGTCCAAAGAAGTGTTGCGAGCCGTGGCGGGTAACGCCATTGAGGCTGCTGTGCAGGCGGTGGAGCACGCGTTGCAGCAGCGGCGCGATCGTCGACAAACGCTGGTGCTGGAATTGCAGCAGGGGCGTTACGAGGAGCACCTCGCCTCTCGTCGCTATGAGGCCGTCGATCCCGATAACAGACTCGTTGCCGGCGAACTCGAGCTCCGGTGGAATGCAGCGCTGAAACGAGTGGCCGAGCTGGAGGGGCAGCTTCAAGAGTTCGATCTGGCCCCGGCTGGGCCACCATTGCCGGATAAGGCGCTGCTGTCCAGTTTGGCTCAGGACCTCCCCGCTGTTTGGAGCTCTCCCACGACTGAACCTCGGTTAAAACAACGCATCGTGCGAATTCTGATCAAGGAAATTGTGGTGGACGTCGACGAGGAAAAGCGCGAAATCGTGCTCATCATTCACTGGGCAGGCGGCAAACACTCAGAGTTGAGAGTTCCAAAGCTCGCCGCGGGGTGGCACGGTCGATGTACCAGCCTGGACGCAGTCGACGTGGTCCGGCAAATGGCAGGCCTATTTCCGGACAGACAAATCGCCACAACCCTAAACCGTCTTGGGCTTCGTACTGGCGCCGGGAATACGTGGACTCCCATGCGAGTCGCTACCCTACGTTGCTACCATGAATGGCCCGCATACTCTTCGACAGAGCAAAAACCGGACGTGCTGACACTAGTATAACGTTTCGTTAAAAGATGTTCACATGGGCCTGCTTTTCTGTTATGCTTCGCGGCATGGCAGGAAAATCGAAGCGTGCAAAGTTGGTGTTGGCCCCCGAGGAAGTCGACCGACTGGAACGGTTGCGTCGTTCGCAAACGGCGCCACGGCGCGAGGTGCAGCGAGCTGAGATTCTGTGGGATTATTATGCCGGCGAAACCATCACGGCGATTGCTCGTAAGGTTTCCATGACGCGGACCAGCGTAGCCAAGTGGGTCGGAAAGGCCCTGAAGGTCGGCTTGGCGGCCGGCTTGAAAGACGCCTACCATCGGTCGCGGGAACCGGTGATCACCGAGACGGCCAAGGCTTGGGTGGTACATTTGGCCTGCTCGAAGCCCAAGGAATACGGGTACGCGGCGGAACTGTGGACGCGGCAGTCGCTGGCGCAGCACGTGCGCCGACAGGCGGTCGCGGCCGGGCACCCGGCGTTGGCGAGGGCGGCCAAGGCGACCGTGCAGCGAATCTTGACCCAACAAGCTTTGCGCCCCGACAAGGTGACGTATTATCTGGAGCGGCGCGACCCGGCTTTTGAGACCAAAATGCGCGAAGTGCTGCTGGTCTATCAAGAAGTGATGTTGCAGAGCCAAAGCCGCGGGGCTCCCGAGGCCCCGCCCAGCGTGATTACCGTTTCCGTCGATGAGAAGCCGGGCCTGCAGGCCTTGGCGAATACGGCTCCCGATCTGCCGCCGGTAGCGGGTCAGCACCCCACCGTGGGGCGCGATCACGAATATAAGCGGTTGGGTACGGCATCGATTCTGGCCGCGCTCGACCTGCAGACCGGACATGTCACGGCGCGGGTCGAACATCGCCATCGGAGTCGCGAGTTCATTGCCCTGCTGCAGGACCTGGATCGCTACTATCCCCCCGAGTGCACACTCCGTCTGGTGCTGGACAATCACTCGGCACATCTTTCCAAAGAGACGCAGGCCTACCTGGCCACCCGTCCCAATCGGTTCAAGTATGTGCTGACGCCCACCCATGGTTCCTGGCTGAATATCGTGGAGACGCTTTTCGGCAAAATGGCGCGAACTTTCTTGCGGCACATTCGCGTGCAATCGTGGGAGGAGTTGCGGAATCGAATCCTGCTCGGGGTTTCGGAAATCAACGCCGCCCCCGTGGTTCATCGCTGGAAGAAGTTCGACGCTTTGTTGACGTGATGTGAACATGTTTTAATGAAACTTTATACTAGAACAGGCCGCCCGCGTTCTCGGCATCTGTCCGACGACGGCGCGTAAGCTGGTGGATTTGAAAATCCTCCAAGGAACTCAGGTTGTTCCGTGCGCGCCATGGTGGATTCCGCGCGAGTCGCTGGAAACCGATGCTGTGCGGCGCGCGGTCGCCTCCATTAAGGAGCCAAACCGTGCTCCGCACGCACGCCTTGGCTCAGATGAGAATCTATTGTTTTCAACCACATAGCGAAAGGAGGCAGAATGTCACAGGATCGGCTGGACCGACAAATGCCAAGCCATCCGCCTCACGGTCCTGCATGTACGTTAGGATGGTCCCCGTCATTTCCGTCTTAACCCCTGAGAGGTCAGTGCCCGTACCGGCGAATGCCTTCTCAATCTCATCAATAAAGACGATTATGCGAGGAGGTTCAATACCTGCGAGCACCGCTCGCAGGAAGGTCTTGACGTTCTCAACCCCGCCAATGTCCTCAAAGGTCTCGCCACCTCGCCAGACTGACAGACCTGGTGTCTGCTCAATGATTTGGCGTTTGCGCTCCCAAAGGTCTTCCGTGTTGAGTTGGCGTTTGACCAACGAGATCGCCAGTGCTTGTTCTGCTGGGAATGCCGCCAAGCCAATCAGAGCGTCAACTGCCTTGGCAATCACGGGGTGCTCGGGCTCGCTCAGGTTGGCGGCATTGAATGTCTCCCGAACAATCTGCTCCAGGTGAGAAGCTGACGGCAGAGGCTCATCAAGGATGAGAACGTCCTGACCCAATTCCTGCGGCAGTGTGGCGCCAAGTGCTGCCAATAATACCAGCATCCGGCCCGTCGCCTTGAACGAATCTCGCAGGTCCCATATCCCCTGCATCACTCCGGGGTCATTCCAGAACCTGTGGGCGTTCGAGTACAGCAGCAGGCCATCCTCGCAAAGCTGTTGGGCCTGGAAAAGGGCATCGACCGGCCCAATGGTCGCAGCCTGACGTTCGCCCAGTACGCGTGCCAGTTCATCGCCACTCTCCCTGCCGATGGCATAGAGGCCACGGACAATATCAGCGAGTAGGGGTGGAATCTTGCGGCCTAGCCTGAGGGTTACCTCCGGGCGACAAATTGGAGTCGCACCTGCTGCCCTTCTGAGGTTTGGATCACTTCCCGTCCTTTCAGGGTGTAACCCTTTGCCCTTGCCATGGCCAACGTTTGCTTCTCTTTGTAGAGTTGCTGAACACGACCAACCCACTTGGCTCCGTAGCCGCGGTACTGGTCAAGTTCGTCTGCGATGAGGGTGAGCCGACCATCGGGCTGGCGCGCATACCCGATATCGCCATAGGCTCTGCGTAGGTGCTGTCGCCTGATGATAATGTTTGCGGTCTTTCCCTCTTGTTCTGAGTAATACGAATTCAGGTTGACACCCTGGGGGTGAACCTCAACTTCGTAGCCCATCTCCTTGAGAGCCTCCACAAGGTATTTCTCCTCGCGCAAGACCGTCTGATTGACACTGTATTTCGACATTCGATGCCTCCTTATTCTGTATGTGAACCCGTGGACAACCCAACGCTGACCGAATCATGTCGCTCGTGCAGCCTGCCCAGCAGATGTACTTGTGAGGGTCTTCAATTGAAATTGATAGGTTGTCGCCGCTGCGGTCATGCCCCTCTTCAGCGCAGGATGGGCATCGGGTAATGTTGTTGTGCCCGACCGCGTGAAGCGGGGTGTGAATGTGGTCGAGGATGTGGAATTCCTGCCCAGCCATGGGTCTCCATATCGCCGGTTCAGCCTTCGGCTCTGGTGGCAGGAGTTGAGGTGGCATGCCCTTCCCCGCAACCAATCGGGCAAGGTGCTCATGGGGCATCTTGGGAAGCGAATTCAGGTAGTAAATCTGCTTCTCAAGGTCTTCACCGGCACCCTCGAACCAGAAGCGCTGAGCTGCGGCACGATGAATGCCCAACGGTCCACGGATGGCATTGCTGTACCTGCCGGGCTTCAACACATCTTGCTTGGGGAAGATTTCAATGCCTTCCTGCCTGCCCCTCTTGATCGGGATACCAAGCCGCAGGGCAAGACCGCAAACGTAGATTCGGCAATCCCGTGCTGGGAGCGGCTCCGCCAGGAATATCCACAGATGTCCGCCACGACGGCTATGCTCAAGCGCTGATTCCACGCAATCGTGCTTCAGTTGAGAACGAATCCTGGCGAGGTCCTTGAGTGCATCCGGATAATCCGCGTCTATGGCCACCCACTTCGAGCACTGGGTGGCGGGGTTGAGGGAGTAAAGACCGATGGTGATTTCGCCTTCGAGGTGGCGACGGATTGTGTCCAGCGTCAGACTGAGCCCCTGGCCGGTCTTCCTGTCCTTGGGCCGGTAGTAGTAATGCCGACCGCTTTCCGGATGCGGCCTAGTGGATTGCAGGGTGTAGGCCCTGCGGTTGACGAAAAAACGGAAGTAATCGGCCACCACGCAGGCAGGCACACTTAAACGAAGATGCTGCATTCTCTCCTTCCTGAAGCCTGGTGGACGGGACCGCTACTTCATGTTGATGATGAAACGATAGTTGTCCAGCAACAGAATTGGGACAACTCTCAGATGGATGGCTTGATGCTTTTGCGGTGGCAGAGTCGTCGTCAGCGCTGGTCGCACGCAGGGTTTGGAGTTGCACCCTTTTTCCATGTTAGAGTATGAGAAATTTTGGTAGGCAGAGGAGAATTCTCTGGAACTGAATGACCATGGTGGAGAAGCAGGCCAGCAGGCGCGCTACGAGGCGCTGCGGCGAGCCTCTAACATTATCGCGTCCCGGGCGGACTTAAACGGGGTGCTGGCAGACCTCGCCCGGTTTCTTGCCTCGGTGGTAAAGTTTGAATTCCTCGGTGTCGTTCTCCACGATGCCGAGCGGCATGTCTTTCGCCTGCACGCGCTCGAAGGCAGTGTGTCGCCCAAGTCACAGGTTGGAACGGAAATTCCTGAATCCGATTCCTCAGTGAGGGTTATCCTCGAAAACCAGAAGCCCATCATCATTAACGATACCGAGAAAGAGGCTCGGTTTGCCGATCTCGTCGAACCGGCGCGCCCTTACGGAGTGCGGTCGATGTGCCTCCTCCCGCTTACCTCTGCCCGGCGGCAGATCGGAGTGCTGGTTTTTGGAACGACTTACCAGAAAGATTATGACGCTGAGGATTTGAAGCTGATGACGACGGTGGCCGCCCATGTGGCGGTGGCCGTGGAGAATGCCCGGAATTTTGAGGATGCCTGTTCCTATCAGCAGCTCTTGCTCCGGGAGCGCGACCGGCTGCGGCTGCTGCTGGAAGTCAACAACCATGTCATCTCGCATCTGGAGCTTGGGGATCTTTTCCAGGCCGTATCGTCCGCCTTGCGGGATTGCTTCCACCATGAGTACACGGGCCTGTGGCTTTTTGAGGAGGGCACCGCCCAACTGCGCTGCGTGGGCATGGACTTCCCCAGCACCCGGGGGTTCATGGAGAAGATCCAGTCGGCGGATCTGACCCCGGAAGAAGTTGCGGATGTCCGCGCTCGCCTCCCTCGGCTCATAAAACAAGAGGATATTGCCCAACTCCCGCCCCAATTTGCTTCGCCGGCACGGGAAGAAAATCTTCGTTCCGGGGTCACCATTCCTTTGGTCGCAGGATCCAAGCCCCTGGGCATCCTGTCGCTTGCCAGCACCGATGAATCGACCTTTCAGCAAGATGAGTTGGGTTTCTTGGTGCAAGTGGGCAATCAAGTGGCGCTGGCGATCGAAAATGCTCTGGCCTTTGAGAAGGTGGCGGAGGCTCGAAACCAACTGACTACCGAGAAAACCTACCTGGAAGACGAGATCCGCTACGACCACAACGTTGAAGACATCATCGGCAAGAGCCGTGCCTTGCAGGAGACCCTGGGTAAGGCGGAGGTGGTTGCCGAAACCGGCGCCACCGTCCTGCTCACGGGCGAAACCGGAACGGGAAAGAGCTCATCGCGAGGTTCATTCACAACCACAGTTCACGCCGGGACCGCACGTTTGTGAAGTTGAATTGCGCGGCGGTCCCCTCCGGACTCATGGAGAGTGAGCTGTTCGGCCACGAACGGGGAGCCTTCACAGGCGCGGTGACAACAAAATCCGGGCGGTTTGAGTTGGCCCATCATGGGAGCCTGTTTCTCGACGAGATTGGGGATATCACCCTGGACCTTCAACCCAAACTCCTGCGCGTCTTGCAGGAAAAGGAATTCGAACGGCTGGGAAGCAACCGGACGCTGAAAATCGATGTGCGCCTCATCGCGGCTACCAACCGCGATCTCTCCCAAATGGTCGCGGTCCGGGAGTTCCGTGAAGACCTGTATTACCGGCTTGCCGTGTTTCCCATCCATATGCCTGCTCTACGTGAAAGACGGGAGGACATTCCCCTGCTGGTTGAATACTTCGTGGGCCGTTACGCGCACCGCATGAAGAAGAGGATTAGAGAAATTCCCACGCGGGGGATGGAAGCGATGGCCGCGTGGTCCTGGCCCGGGAATATCCGGGAGTTGCAGAATTTCATCGAGCGGGCCGTGATTCTAACGCGCGGAGAATGCCTCGAAGTGCCGTTCGAAGAACTACCCTCCCCACGGCCGGATCGAGATTCGTCACAGACAAGCCGGACCCTCAACCTGCGCGAAGTTGAACGCGAGACGATCCTGGAAGCCCTGAGGAAAACGAATGGCCGGGTTAGCGGTCCAGGAGGGGCGGCAGCATTGCTGGGTCTCAAGCGCACAACCCTGCAGTCGCGCATGCGTGTCCTGAACATTAAACCGGCTGATCACTCGAAACCATCCTAACCACTGCCCTCCATTGGGCAGTCTGCCATTGTCCGGGCACCTGGGGCTTTTCGTATGACCCCACGAACACATCTAAGTGCCTAAAGTCCAATCAGTTATCGTCCAGCAAACTACGGTACGGAGCATGCATGTGTTCTGCTTGTGCTACGAACCACCATCCTCTATTTGCGAGATCGGGTCAGGGTTGTCCTGAACGGACAACTTGTCGGGGAATGGGCAGATTGTCTGCCGAAAACCATCGCCCAGTGTTGTCCGGAAGAGGAAGTCGAGATTGATCTCGACGGCATCACTTGTGCGGACTACGCCGGTGAGCAGGCCCTTCTGGCCCTCTGGCAGGCGCATCGGCGTCTCGTATGCACCTCCCCGTTCGCTCGCGCCGTCTGTGATCGTCTTGGGATTCCGGCCGAAGGGGCCAGCCGATGACCGTTCTCTCGCAAAGTCAGCAGGACAGACCGCCGGCGGTAACCCGTCGAGTAGCAAGCCTTGTTGAGGGCCCGTGGCTCATCACTGCGGCCGTCATGCTCGCGACCTTCATGGAAATACTCGATGGCACCGTCGTCAACGTCTCCTTGACGCACATTGCCGGCAGCCTCTCAGCGACACCCAACGAAGCTACTTGGGCGCTCACTTCGTATCTGGTGGCCAACGGTATTGTCATTCCGATTTCGGGATGGCTGGCCAATCACTTTGGACGGAAAAATCTGTTGATAGTCTCTACCGCCGGTTTCACCATGGCCTCTTTACTCTGTGGCATCGCTCCCAGCCTGGGCCTGCTGGTGACTTTCCGGGTTATTCAGGGTGCTTGTGGGGGTTCACTGCAACCCCTCTCTCAGGCCGTGATGCTGGAGGTGTTTCCTCCCAAACAACACGGCAAAGCCATGGCGATCTGGGCGATGGCGGCCATTGTAGCGCCGGTGCTCGGACCGGTTCTGGGTGGCTGGTTGACGGACAATTTCTCTTGGCGTTGGGTCTTTTACATCAACCTGCCGGTGGGTTTGATTTCCGTGTTGATGATCAAATCGTTCCTGAAAGACCCACCGTATATCCGGCGTTCCTCAGCACGCATTGATTCCTGGGGGCTGGTGACGCTGGTTATTTGGGTGGCCGCGCTCCAGATCATGTTGGACAAAGGGCAGGAAGAGGATTGGTTTGATTCCCGGTTCATCGTGGTCCTGGCGGTGGCCTTTGTGGTTGGGCTCCTGGCCTGGGTGGTACGCGAATTGAGTACACGGGATCCGGTTGCCGACCTGCGCGTGTTCAGACAGGCGCCCTTTGCCGCCGGCACCATGGTGATGGCACTCCAGAGCTTCGTGATGTATGGCAGTCAAGTCACCATCTCGATATGGCTCCAGACGCTGATGGGTTATCCGTCGGTGCAAGCGGGCGTAGCCATGGTGGCCATGGGGTTAGGGGCGGCTCTCGCCATGCCCATGGCCGCCTCGTTGGTGCAAAGGTTTGATCCTCGCAAGGTTTTCGTGGGCGGAGTGATGGGATTCACGTTCTCGTTCTATCGGTTGATGGGGTTCAACTTAAATGTCGGTTTCTGGGACGTATTCTGGCCGCAGTTCATTCAGGGCCTTTCGCTTGGGCTGGTGTTTGTGCCGCTCACGGTTCTGACCATGGCTTTCATCCCCAAAGAAAGGATGGGGAACGCTACGAGCTTGTTCAACATGATGCGGAACATCGGTGGGGGAGTGGGCATTTCCGTCAGTCGGCACCATGCTGATCCGCATGGGGCAGGAGCACACCAACTTGCTGGTCGCCAATATCACCCCGACCTCCTCTTTGGCGCTCGGATGGTTCGGCGGGCTGAGGGGTTTGTTTGCAGGTTCCGGATCAGGTTGGGCTGACCAGCAAGCTTACGCTGCCCTCTTTGGCTTGGTGCAGCGCGAAGCCACCATGGTGGCGCTGGTTCGCGTTTTTCAGTATCTCGGAATGCTAACTCTCGTGTTGATTCCTCTGATCGCCCTGACGAAGCGGCCGCCCCACGGGCAGACATCTCAGCCCATTGTGCATTGAAGGCTATCCATTACAGACGATCACGCAAACCAGTTCGAAAGTTAGCGTGGAGGGAGGGGTCAAGCTGACGGGTCAGCAGGATGTGCCCGCGAGGGTTGATGCCACTAAGTTAGTGGCCGCTCGCAGTTTCGGGATATCAGCCTCCGTCATGCGGCCGACGTCACCGTACTTGAAGACGCCACCGCTTGCCCATTCCACCACTTCACCAATAGCTTGCTTCTTAGTCGTGGCAACTCGGCGTGCCGTTGTCAGAAACTCGTTGCGGAGTTGGTTGAAGCCGGAACTGCCGTTGCCATTGTTGGGGGTAGGCGAAGAGGTGTCCCCACTGGCGGGTGATTTGGCGTTCCCATTGCTACTGCGGGTTCTCAAATGTCACACATTCTGGATGCTTGGATTTGGAAATCCCCCCACGATTTGATAGCTAAAAGTGGATCGAGCGTTGTGACACAAGTGAGGATGGCTGGGGAAGGGCAAGTGCTTTTGCTAAAGACATTTTGTGGGGGATTTTGTGGGGACCTTGGATGGCCTGCTTGTTGAGTAGTAATGTTACTACTTTTTGCAAGTAATTGTTTCCAGGCTTGATATCGTTCATGGCATTCAACTTGCTTGTCGGCTTTGGCTTGCTTCTTAGGCAAGTGCTCTATCCAGCTGAGCTACGGGCGCACACGGTGTGATGCGGCCGGGAAAGCCGCGCCTTCCCAACCACTCTTTAGTCTGGCACGGGTGGGGCAGCGTGTCAACCTTGTCTGCACCTGGGGGTTTGGCAAACTTCGTCGCTCGCCGGCGGGGAACTTGCGGGCCGCTGGTCAGGCCAGCGCCAGGTTCACGTTCTCGATGGCTTCGTCAATTTCCGCTGGACTCTTGTAACCCACCGTGACGCAATTCACGCCCGCGTGCCGGAACGCGTAGTGCATCGCCGACCTGCGATCATCGCGGTTCGTAAACGTGCCCGCTCCCACCAGTTTCATGCTGATGACGCCCATACCCTTCTGGCGGGCCTCTTTCACGTGGGTGGTAACCTCGCTGACGTTTCCCAAACCGCTGGTCATATAGTCTTCCGCGTCCATGCTGGTGCCTTTATGATTCATCCGGATCATCGCCACCTGCAGCCACGCGTTCCCCGGCACCTGGCGCAGGGCGGGGAGGCCGTGCACCGAAGCGCCGCGCCCGATCACCACGTGTCTCTCCTGGGCTTCCAGAATGCCGTCTTCCCAGCGCGCGCTATCCACGGGCCACGTGGCCGCGTGCTGATAGTGCAGCAGAGCGATGTCAAAGTAGTCGGTCCGGGCGAGTTGGCGCAACTCGTCGATCTTTTGCATGGGATCCACGCCCTCACTGGTGGTCAGCTTCGTCATCAGGCGATAGGTATCGCGCGGAATGCCCTGGAGCGCCAGACCCAGCATCTTGTGCATTTCGGGGTAGGCTTCCGCCGTCTCAAAGAAGCGAATGCCGTTGTCGTAGGCGTAGCGGACCAGCCTCGTAAAGGGTTCCTGCCCGCCCAGCGAGCGCTGCACTTTCCCATTGGCGGTGCCGGTGCCAAAGGCGAGCCGCGTCACCTTGACCCCGGATTTGCCCAGCGTCACCCAATCCGTCGCTTTCTGGCGCGCCGCCCCCAAGGGAAGGCTTCCGGCGCCCGCCAGCGCTGCGGCGGCCAGTCCAGCCTTCAGGAAATGACGGCGGGAATAGTTTGACATGAATTTTCCTCCCATCGGCCGCCCCTTGTTTTGGAAACAGCTCATTTGGCGCCCTCGCGGCCCGGATGAATAAATTAGACCGCCACCGAACGCACCCGGTCAAGGACAAAATGTCGCTACGTTTGCGGCCGACCCAACTGCCAGCTCGGGGGACAGGTTGGGGCAAACGGCCGACGCCGAGAGAGAGACAAAAATCTTTGAGGATTCGGAAAATTCAACGAAAGCGATCCACGAGCTTTACCAGGAAATGCACCAAATTCGGCCCGGGGAAGAACCGCCCGAGTCCGAGACGCCGCCGCAGTAGCACGGGTGAGTCAGGGTGTGTGGGTCTGCGGCTTCTCAGCTTCCCCGGTCATGGGCACGAAACGCACCGGCAGCAGAACTTCCTCGGTCACACCTTTCGCCGTGCGGTGGAGGCGAGTCAGGTCCTGTTCCGAACCCCCCACCGGGGCGATGAGGCGCCCACCCTCGCGAAGCTGCTCGATCAGGGGCGGGGGCACGCGCTCCGGCGGCGCCGCCGTCAGGATGATCGCGTCAAACGGCGCCGCCTCCGGCCACCCCAGGTAGCCGTCACCGGCCCGCACATGCACGTTGGAATACCCCAGGCGCCGCAGACGCTCTTCCGCCGTTTTGGCCAGAGGCTCGACGATCTCAATGGTATAGACCTCCTCGACCAACTCCGACAGTACGGCCGCCTGATAACCTGACCCCGTGCCAATCTCCAGAACCCGGTCGTGGGGCTTCAGCTCCAACGCTTCGGTCATGAAGGCCACGAGGTACGGTTCGGTGATGGTCTGGCCATAGCCAATAAACAAGGGCGAGTCCTCATAGGCGTACTTTTGTTGATCCGGTGGCACAAACAGGTGCCGGGGGACCTTGCGCATGGCCGCCAGCACGCGAGGGTCCCGAATTCCCCGCCCCTCGATCTCCTCATGCACAAAGCGCTCCCGGGCCTGCCGATATTCGTCCTCCGGCGCGCCCACCCCCTCCGCACTTTTCTGGATCGCAAAAGGGGCACGCGGAACAGAAGCGCCAAACACCAACCCCAGTGCGGCCAGGCTGAGCCACCACCAGATGCGTTTCTCCCCCCTGGCCATTCGGAACCCAAGCGGGAGCCGCCGGTAGCGCGATTTCCATGTCCGCCCGTGAGCGTGCATGCGTTTCTGTTGCATGGCCGAAATTCTAGCAGCTTGCCGAACCCGTGTCGATGCGGCCGAAGTAGCACAGTCACTCCTGCCTGTGCCGTTTTCCCTTCACTGGCGGGAGCGGCTGTGCTACCAGTGGCTGCTGACGGATGCGCCCCAGAGCTAGTAGAATCAGAGTCTCGGGGAAATCGTCGTTCAAAGAATTGAGGAACACCATGGAACATAGCTTGGAGTCCACAATCTCGCTCCTTACTCGCACCCCCGCTGCGTTCGATACGCTGCTGCGTGATCTGCCGGAAACGTGGACGTTCCGGAATGAAGGTGAAAACACCTGGAGCGCATTTGATATCGTTGGCCATCTGATACATGGCGAACGCACGGATTGGGTGCCGAGGGCCAGGATGATCCTGCAATTTGGCGAAACGCGCACGTTTGAGCCCTTTGACCGTTGGGGACATATGCGCGAGTGTCAAGGCAAGTCGCTGGGGCAGTTATTGGATGAATTCGCCCGTTTGCGGACAGAAAACCTGGAAGGACTGCGCGCCTTGAATCTGCGGCCTGAGGACCTCGAACGGCGCGGACGTCATCCCGCCCTCGGAGTCGTCACGCTCTCAGAACTACTCGCGACTTGGGCGGCTCATGACTTGACGCATTTGCACCAAATCTCCAGGGTGATGGCCCACCAATACCGCGAGGCCGTGGGTCCGTGGGGCCGCTTCCTTGGGGTGATGCAATGCGCCGGCCACAGCTCTTCCCAATAAACTCTTAGCGCGCCGCGGCTCAACTCAAAATATCCCTCCGTTTGACCTCTGTCACTGCTGTGCCCCGCGCCGGCGATACTTGACTCCTATGGGATAATGGCTGGCCGATTTGTTCGCCGGGAGGTCTGCGGCAGGCCCATGATGGACGGCCCGGCGCTTGACCCCCGGCGAGGAGGCTCGCTCACCCATGGCCGAAATCGAAACCAAGTCGCTCGCGGAAAACGCCTACAAACCGCTCAAGGACGGCGAAATCTATGTGCCACTGGTGCCCACCGGCATGGCGCCACCGGAGGTCACCTGGCGCGCGGTGCTGTGGGGCACGTTGCTGTGCATCGTCTTCAGCGTCGCATCGGCCTATTCCGCGCTCAAGGTCGGCCAGGGAATGGAGGCGGCGATTCCCATCTCCATCCTCGCCATCGGTCTGGCGCGCGTTTACCGGCGGCGCTCCACCGTGCTCGAAAACATGATCATCACCGGCATGGGCGGCGCCTCGGGCAGCGTGGTGGCGGGCGCCGTCTTCACCGTGCCGGCGCTCTACATTCTCCACCTCGACCCGCATCCGGTCGAGACCATCTTCATCTGCCTCGCCGGCGGCTGCCTGGGCATTCTCTTCATCATTCCGCTGCGGCGCTATTTTGTGCGCGAAATGCACGGCAAGCTGCCCTTTCCGGAGGCGACGGCGATCACCGAAGTCCTGGTGACCGGCGAGAAGGGCGGCTCCCAGGCCCGGTTGCTGATTCAGGCCACCGTCATCGCCGCGGTTTACGACTTCTTTGTCACCACCTTCCACGTCTGGAAGGAGTACCTTAACTTCCAGTTCGTCCCCGCGGTCCGTTCCCTGGCCGAGCGCGGGCGCATGGTCTTCAATTTCGACGCTATCAGCTTCGTCCTGGGCCTGGGCTACGTGATGGGCCTGCGCATTTCGCTGATCTTCTGCGCGGGCGGCATTCTGGTGAACTTCGTGCTCGTCCCCATGATCTGGTTCATTGGCAGCCACATGGGCGGCGCCACGGTGTATCCTGCCACCATCCCCATCGCCCAGATGACCGCCTCCGACATCTACCATTATTATGTGCGCTTCATCGGGGTGGGCGCCATCGCCACCGCCGGCCTGGTGGGCATCCTCAAGTCGCTGCGCGTGGTGGCCGGATCGTTCGGCATCGCCTTGCACGCCTTCCGCCACGGCGAAGCGCCCCACACGGAACGCACCGACCGCGACATTCCCATCCTCGCCATCGTCCTCGGCGTGGTGGTGGGGGCCATCGCCGTGGCCGCGTTCTTCGGACGCCTGCATGTTTCCTGGACGGTGGTGGCCGTGGGCCTGGCGCTGACCCTGCTCTTCGCCTTCTTCTTCACCACGGTGGCAGCCAACGCCATTGCCACCACGGCCAACAACCCGGCGAGCGGCATGACCCTGCTCACCGTCATCGTCTCCGCCGTGGTGTTGCTGAAGTTCGGGCTCTCCGGGACCACCGGCATGTTCTTCGTAATGGCGCTGGCGGGCATGGTCTGTGTAGCCCTCTGCGCCTCGGGACAGTTTATTACCGACCTGAAAGCCGGTTACTGGCTCGGTTCCACGCCTTCCGCGCAGGAAAAGGTGAAGTTCATCGGGGTCGTCGCCTCGGCCATCACCGCGGGGTTAACCATCATCCTGCTGGCCAAGGCATTTCAATTCGGAGAGGCGGTCCCCGGCGACCTGCGGCAGGTGCTGGTGGCGCCCCAGGCCTCCGCGCTCAAAGCCGTGGTGGAGGGATTCATGAGCGGCCAGCCGGTGGCCTACATGCTGTTCGGCATCGGCGCCATGATTACTGTGGTAATGGAGATGCTGGGCCTCTCCTCCATGGTCTTCGCGCTGGGAGTCTATTTGCCGCTGCAACTGACCACGCCGATCCTGGTGGGCGGATTTCTCTCCCACCTGGTGAACAAGCGTGGGGAGAAGGTGGGCGGCGAGCACGGCAATGCCATCCGCGAGCGCGGCATCATCATCGCCGGCGGCTTGATGGCGGGCGGGGCACTGGGCGGAGTGATTGGGGCGGCGCTGCGCGTGCTGCCACACTTCAAGGAAGAGTGGATTCAGACGCCTTTCTACGCGCACGATGGGGTGTCGCAAAGCGTTTCCGCCCTGCTGTTTGTGGGTCTGTGTCTGTATACATGGTTCGGCTCGCTGAAGAAAAGCGTATAGCAAGCAGCGCGGACCGCTTTCCTGAAGACGTCAGTTTTCAACCTACGAAAGAAGCGGTCAGCTCTTTGAGGTTTCAATTTGAAACCTCAAAGAAGGGTCGCGGGGGCCGCCGCTATCTCCCCCATGCCTTCACCGAGCACGGCGTGGCCATGCAACTCGCTTGCCGTGAACTGGGAAAGAGCGTAACCTTACAGCATGAACACTCTGGATGCCAAAGAGGCAGCGGAAAAGCTTGACCGGATTCTGGACGAGGCGGCCGAAGCGCATCAACCTGTCTTGATTACCAGTCTGCGCGCGAGTGCCGTGTTGGTGCCCGAGGAAGATTGGAACGCCATACAGGAGACCCTTTACCTTCTGTCGATGCCGGGCCTGCGTGAATCCATTCGGGCGGGACTGGAAACTCCTATTGAGGAATGTGAAAAAGAGCCCGGCTGGTGAACGATTGGAATCTTGTTTACACAAGGCAAGCGCAGAAGGACGCGAAACGGCTTGCGGCGTCGGGGCTGCGGGAGGGCAAAAGCTCCTCGACTTGCTGACCAAAGATCCTTTTTCAAAACCCCCACCCTTTGAAAAGCTAGTAGGCGATTTGGCCGGCGCCTACTCAAGACGTATCAATATTCAGCACCGGCTCGTGTACCAGGTCATTCCAGAGCGCCGGACAATCAAAGTGCTGCGAATGTGGACGCACTATGAGTGACAGGAGCAGATGGCGGGGACCGCAGCTTTTGTGGTCCGCGTCTCTTCTCCATCAACTTTGTACGCCGAGGAAGCAGGCGCACGGTGATGAAGAAATATCGGGGAAAAGGACGCCGCAACTTTGACACGGCCCTACACTACAACAGTTTGTGAGATCATGGCGGGCGAAAAGACGGGGACCCCGATCAGATCGGGGCGGTCCGCGCTACGAACTCGACAACGAGGTGCCTGCCATCGGCCTCGGCCGTGAGGACCTGCCAGGCGTTTGGGGACGGGCCTTGACAAGGCAAAGAAGGCGGACCACAATCGAACCCATGGAAGTACGCATTGTCGCTACCCCAGAACAAGAAGCCTTCATCCGCGAGGGTATCGCCAGTGGCCGCTTTGCGACGGCCGAAGACGCCGCCCGCGAAGCACTCCACCTGTGGCAGGAGCGCCAGCGACGCCGCACTGAGCTGCTGATTGAACTCGACGCGGCCGAGGCTTCTTTCGCACGCGGTGAAAGCCGTCGCGTTGGCCCCGAATCCATTACGGAGTTTATCGCGGGCGTGAAGCGACGCGGAAGAACTCGCCTGAATAATCCGCGTTGACCGGCACCCTCTCATGGCCGATCTGCACATTTCCTCAGAAGCCGAGGCGGACCTCGACGATATCTGGCTTTACGTCGCTACGGAGAGCCAAAGCATCGAACCCGCCGAGTTGCTCCTCGATCGCTTTGGCGTTTTCTTTTCCCGCCTTGCCAACAACCCTTATCTAGGCCGGCAGCGCGATGAAATCCGGCCCGGTTATCGCAGCTTTCCCGTGGGCTCGTATGTTGTTTTCTATCGCCTTGCCGCAGCCGAAGAAATACTTGTACTGCGGGTCATCCACGGCAAACGCGACGTGGAGGAAATCTTTCCCTAGCGTTGTGCCAAGTTGTAGCACAGCAGGGTAGCGCCAAGGCCGGGGGAAAAGCCGCAGACTCTCTGAGATGCGAGAGTCTGCGCTACCCTGCTCTGCGCCGGCCGCGTGTCGCTTCAGGTAAGTTATGATGGCGTAATTTCAAACCTTGGAGGCGTAAAGTGACACTCTCCCAATCTTGGATTGATCCCGCCTGGGCGATACCGGCGATAGCTGGTTTGGTCGGGGCGGCCATCGGTGGACTGTGTACGCTCTGGGCCGCCACCAGACAGACGAGAATGCAATTTGAGCGGCAGGCTTCGGAGAGGAGAAGTGCCACAGCCGGACAAATGGCTGGCCTCAAGATCTTAATCGCCAGTGCAAGATCGTCAGAGCAAGTCGTCGAGGCGGCGTTGAGAGCTCGCCAGTTTTTTTTGGAATATCCGGAGCAGCTCAATGAACCGGACAACGCAGAGTATTTTCAGAAATATCTCTCAGGCGTGCACGACATCTCACAACTGGCCTCTTGGACCGACGAGAAACAAGATCTGTTCTTGTTTGATTCCGGCGACCTCAAGCCTTGGAACGGATCAGCGACTACGCCTGCGTGACGACGTCGATGACCGCCTCGCGCGGGCGCAGCGGGTAGTCTCTTCACCCTCGTGATGGAGCAAGTAGCGCGGACCGTCGCCTTTGCGGTCCGCGTCTCTTCTCCTGGTACGCCGCGGGTGCAAGCGCACGCCGATGACGAAATATCGGTCCGAACAAAAGGACACCGAAAACTCGACCCGGCGTTACACTACAACACTGTGGACGTGATTGCGGCCGAAAAGACGCGGACCGCAAAATCGGCGGTCCTCGCTACCTGCTACCTGCTCTGCATTGCAAGGTCGTAAATTCTTGTTTTTTTGGCAAGCTTTTCAGGCTGCCAGCAGAGCGAAATCGGTTTGGCGAAATTTTAAGGCGGTATTCATAACCTGTTGGCCTTTCTGCGTGGGGCGGTAATAGTAAGTTCGTCCGACGCGATGGATCAATCCGTGAGCGCAGAGCAAGCGCAACTGCCGAGTGGTGCGAGCGGCGGCGCGACGGCGGTGCGCGGAGTCGTTGGGAGGAGAAGGGGATAGCCCCTCTCGCAGATCGCGGTTGCGAACGCCTTGCAGGTGGAATTCCCCGCGCAAGATGGTGGCAAACAAGCCGCTCTCTTGCGGGCTGATGGGCCGCAGGGCGCGATAAGGTCGCGGGGTCTTTACCGGCTGACTGACCGGATCGAGAATGCGATGGGCGGGTTGAGACTCGCCCACCACCGCCAAGGCTTGCAGATAACGGGCATTGGCGCCGCGGCTCAATTCCACGCGCCGACGCAGGTCCACGATGCCCTTGCGGAGGGGATACCAGCCTTTCACCTTACAGCCCTTCCGCCTCACGCCGCGGTAGACGCGAAACCGCGACGGATTATTCAGGGTGGTCTCCACCCTCAACACGCTCCCTTGCTTGTCGTACATCTTGATCGAGTTTTCTTCCACCCGATGTTTCACGCACACCCCTTCGATGCGGCGCTCGTGCGTGCTGCAGACCTCTCCGTTGAACCGCGTGTTGGTGCGTCGCCCCAGAAAGCGCAGCACCTGGGGCGAGGAAAATTGTTCCAGGGCGTGCCGGCACAGGGCGGGATAAACTTCCGCCAGCGCTTGCGGACTGCGAAACATCACATCGCTGGCGTATTCCCCCTGCCGCACCGTCCAGTAGTAACTGCGCAGGCGGGGACGCGCCCCCGCCGCCAACCAAGGATTCACCGCCTGTGCCCACCGATTCAGAATCGACGCCCAGGGCAGAGTCACCAACCGGTCCATCAGCGCCTGCGCCCGCGGCAGATCGCCAATGGAGGTGAAGCAGTTGTCCTTCTGCTCGTAGGCAATCCCTTCCCGTTGCATCTGCCGCGCCAGCCATTCTCGTCCGTTCACGCACACCTGGATCGCCAACGGCAACCAACTTTGCAGCCGAATGTGCATCAGGCCAAAGTCGCGGTCGAGAAAATAAAAGTAAAAATGCAAGCACTGGGCCTGGCGCGGCACTAACCGCAACTGGCGCTTCTCCCGGTCGCGCCGCACCGTGAAGGTCTGACAGGGTTCCACACACGACAACACGCAGATCAGCCCCTCCTTTACCGGTTTCTCTTCCAGCAGCTTTCTCACCAGTGCTTCCTTGCTCGCTTTTCCCGAGGGGACGAACTGGAACGGTCGCCCTGCCCGCTGCGCGATCTGCTCGGCGCGTTTCTTAATGCCCGCCGAAAACTTCTGCACGAACCACTCAAAATCCTTAAACCCCACCCGCTGACTTCCCATGAAATAATCCAGCCCCTGCACATAGCTGATCGAACGCAACACGCCGCGAAACAAAACCCGGTCAAATCCTGATATGCTTCCCAGGATGCGGCTCGCATGCCGCTTCAAAAAACGCTCCATGACGGCCCTCCCCATGACGTTTGCCCAAAAAACATCATGACGGAAACCGCCATGGAGCGTCATCCGTTTTGGTTGCGGCTCCGCCGCGCTGCGCCACCCGCTGAACGTGATAGGCGCAGGCGAAGGCAAGCTGCGCCTGCGTCTACGCTGCTTCAAAGTCCGCATTGGGGTAATTTAGGAGGTACATGAGGACAAAACAGCTGCTCCCCACAAGCACAACGGTTCTGTTGTTTCTCCTCGGACACACGCCCCTCTGCCACGGCCAGCAGATTCAGATAAACGATTGCACCTACAAACTTGGAATGCTGGAACGTGAAGCAGAAATCGAGACATCGAAGTACGGTATTTTGAATAAGAAGGGCGACAATGGAGAAAGACTCATAACCAACATCTCGTTCGAGAATGCTGAGGCAGATCGAATTGAAGTATACGGAACTCTCACGTTTTCGGGCGGAAGACTCGTGAAGATGGAAAAGCACTGGCTATTGCAGCAGAGGGAAAATACGGCGGCGGATGTTGCTTCGGCGATAGATGGGGCGGTCACATCTGTTACGGAGGGGCTGCCCAGCGCGTGTCTCGTTCAGGCCCTGACTACGTCAGAGCCGGAAACCGACTACAAAGAAACGTTCATAAGTTGTAAAAGACCAGGATACTCAAGGGAAGTCGCGATTTACACCAAGGTCATGCGACTAGGGGGAAAAGAGTTTAAGCCCACTTTCGTAACGGAGTCACTGGAGAAGGCAGGCCTGACGAAGTAAGGAATTGAATATGGGAGGCGTTCCCGGATGCATAGCGCGATGCTGATGCGCGCATTGGGGAGCAAGCAAGCAGTGCGGACCACCGCCTTTGCGGTCGGCGCTACCCGCTGCGGACAATACCCGCAGCAGAAAAGTGAGGAGGGATCAATGGACACGATAGGACGTTCCGTCGCAGATGCAGTTCTCGGGATCGACACGCTTTGGGGTGGCGATGTCATGTGTCCCTCGGGCACGGGGCGATTCATTGCGGACTCGTGGTTCTCGGGTGAGCCGCTGCCGGCGGCCTACACGGTTCCGGCGGCGGCGCCGGTGCGGGCGAGCGGCGGGGTGGCCGGCAAGAAGATTGACCAGCCGGCGGTGGAGGAGTATCTCGCCCAGGTGGATTTGCCGCAAGCCATCGCCGGGGTTCGCGATGAAGCAAGGAAGCTGGGCGGCCGGCGCGGCGAGTATCTTGCGGGCATGGCGCTTTCGCTCGAGACCATGTGGGACCTTGCCATGGAGGTGCTGGGGAAAGGCCAACCGGTTCCCTACGAGCGATGCGTGGAGGCCTCCACCGGCCGTCCGCCGGAACCCTCCCACCCCGAAGCCAAGCGCGAACGGGTGGCGGAGTTGCTGGGCCGGGCAGGTTATGCGACCGCGGGGTCGGGCGGCCTGCTGGGGGCAATCGATGCGTGGCGGCGCGAGCGGGTGGTGCCCATGGCGTCGGTCCGCGCCCTGGGCGCTGCCTTTATCGCCCACTACGACCGCTTGAGCCAGGCCAACCTGCTTCCCCATCTTCCCCCGCAACTCGTGCCCGTGCCGCGCGCCAACATTGAATTCCTGCCCATCAAGGACGCATGGTTTTCCGGCTCGATGAACTACCTGGGGCGGGCGCGGACCGCCGATGGCAGGCCGCGGTACGAAGCCACCTATGAGATAAACGCCTCGCTGCAAATCTCCGTGCCGGAGTTCGAGCAACTGGTGAGCCATGAAGTGGTGCCCGGCCACGTGACCACATTTGCCTACTTGCAGGACCTCTATGTCCGCGGGAAGGTCAATTTCGAAGCCACGGTGTTGACCATGAACACCCGCTCCGCCACCCTGTTCGAGGGAATCGCCAACAATGCGATTCTCATCGCCCATGGCGTAACCGAAGTCGAGCAACTTCCCGACGAGGATTTGCAAATCGGCGTGTTGCTGGCGTTGCTCCAGGACGATGCCAAGAATCAGTCTTCCTACCTGACGTGGGGAGAAAAAGCGCCGCGCGAACAAGTGGTGGCCCAACTGCGCAGTCAATTCCTGGTCACCGAGGAGCGCGCCGACAAACTCTCCGGCGCCTGGGGCCAGCATCCGCTGCTGGGCCGCATGTATCTGCCCGCCTACCGCGCGGGAACGGAGAAGGTCGCCGAGTGGCGGCGCCAGTACCCCGCCCGCCAAATCCTGCCCGCCCTCTACGGCTGCGCCGGCCTGGCGGACATCGTCACCCTCGAAGCGATTTTGTAAGGGCGGTTCGCGAACCGCCCCTACAGCCCTTTTTCGGCAAGTTCGAAGGCGCGAAGGACGGCGCGGGCTTTATTCTGGCACTCCTCGTGTTCGCGGGCGGGGACGGAGTCGGCGACAATGCCCGCTCCCGCTTGCAGGTAGGCGGTTTTATCTTTAATCAATACTGTGCGGATGACGATGCAGGAGTTGAGATTGCCGGAAAAGTCGAGGTAGAGCACGGCGCCGCCGTAGAGGCCGCGGCGGGTGGGCTCCAGTTCGTCGATGATCTCCATGGCGCGCACCTTGGGGGCTCCCGTCAAAGTTCCGGCGGGGAAGCAGGCGGCGAGCGCGGCGTAGGTATCGGCGTCGGGGCGCAGTCGCCCGGTGATCTGCGAGACCAGGTGCATGACATGCGAGTAGCGCTCGACGAACATGACGTTCACGGGCTGCACGGAGGAAAATTCCGAGACGCGGCCCACGTCGTTGCGGCCGAGATCCACCAGCATGATGTGCTCGGCGCACTCCTTCGCGTCGGAGCGTAGTTCTGCTTCCAGGCGCTGGTCCTCTTCCTCGGAATTTCCGCGCGGGCGCGTGCCGGCTATCGGCCGGTACTCCACCCGGCGGCCCGCCACCTTCACCAGCATTTCCGGTGATGAGCCCAGCACGGTGGCCTCTCCCATACGCAGGTAATACAGGTAGGGGGAGGGATTGACGGCGCGCAGGGCGCGGTAAACGTCAAAGGGGGGAACGCGCACGGGAACTTCCATGCGCTGCGAAAGCACCACCTGGAAAATGTCGCCGGCGCGGATGTATTCCTTGGAGCGCTCCACCATCGCCTCGTAGCGCGCCCGCGGCATGTTGGGACGCACCCGCAGCGGCCCTTTCGGTTTGGCCGTGCGCGGGAGTTTCAGCGGGCGGCCGAGGCGCCGTTCCAGTTGATCGAGGTGGCGGCAGGCGGCGTCGTACTTCGACTTCAAACTTCCCTTCCCCTCCTCCGTCAGCACATTCGCAATCAGAAAAAGGCGGTGCTGCACGTGGTCAAAAGCCAGCACCGTCGCGAAATACATGAAGACCGCGTCGTCCACGTCAACGTCGGCGGCGACGCGCGGGGGCAGGCGCTCCAGCATGCGCACCGCTTCGTAAGACAAATAGCCTACTGCCCCGGCGGTGAAGGGCGGCAGGCCGGGAATCTCCACGGATTTATAGCGCGCCCCCACCTGGCGCAGGAATTCGAACACGTTGCCGGTGTGCTCCTCGCAGCGCGCCCCCCGCCGGACGGTGATGCGCTCGCCCCGGCAGGAGACGATTTGAAAGGGATCGACGCCAAAGAAGGTGTAACGGCCCACCCGCTCGCCACCCTCCACGCTTTCCAGAAGAAAACTGTGCGGGTGCAGATTCGCTTCGCGCCCGTGCTGCGGCGAAAGACTGAGAAAGGCGGAAACCGGACTCAGCAGGTCCGCCACCATGGCGCGATAAACCGGCACCACATTGCCCCGGCGGGCCAAACGCTGGAATTCGGCGAAATGGGGGCTGGAATTGCTCATGGCACCAGATAATGACAAAAAGTCAAAAAACCGAGGTTCGGGAGGGAGGCCCGATTGTGACAAAATGTTCGTTCGCGGAAAGAAGACTATGATTCTTCGTTTCGGCAACTCGTCATAACACTGAGAAACACCTCGTTATCCAGCTTCGAATTGGCGCTTTCCCGTCTCCATTCAAATTTTTCACGCAATTTTTCATTCTAACTTTTGCGCTTTGCCTTTTGACTGGCTTCTAAACTTTGCAGGCGCCCGCACTGGAAAGCCATCACTCCCCCGGGTGCCCCAGCGCCGCGCGGACGGCCTGCTCCATCAAGGCGCGAGGAGCGGCAAGGCCGGTCCAGATTTCAAACTGCCGCGCCCCCTGCGCCACCAGCATCTCCAAACCGGAAATGGTGGTCAGCCCGCGACGGCGCGCCTCATTCAGGAAGCGCGTGCCGAGGGGATAATAGACCATGTCAAAAACCACGCGCACCCGCAAGCGCCCCAAGTCGAAGGGGGCGCTGTCAACGTGCGGGTACATGCCCACGGGAGTGGCGTTGATGACCGCATCCACTTCCAGGCTTTCTTCACTGTCCCAAGGCACCACCTGCGCCGCCACTCCCCGCGCCAGGGCCCGCGCCGCCGACTCGCGCCGCGCCGTGATGACCACCTCCGCGCCCTCCGCGCGCACGGCATAGGCGGCCGCCCGCGCTGCGCCCCCCGCACCGACAATCAGAATGCGACTGCCCGCCAGGCGCAAACGCTTGGTGAGAACTTCCACCACGGCGGCCGCGTCGGTGTTCCACCCGAGCCATCGCCCGCGCTGCAAGGCCACGGTGTTGCACGCGCCAATGCGCTGGGCCAGCGGATCAACCCAGTCGAGGGCCTTCAGAATGGCGCGCTTGAAAGGCATGGTGATGGCGAATCCCTGCAATTCCAATTCGCGCGCGAAGGCCAGGAAATCCGCCAGCTTGCTGGTTTGGCAGGGCAGGAAAACGGCATTCACGTGCTTGGCCTGAAACGCCGCGTTCTGCATGGCCGGCGATAGGGACATGGAAGCGTGTGAACCCAGCACTCCGTAAAGCTCGGTGCGGCTGTCAAGGCGTTCCACCCGGTAGACCGAGCGCATGACTTCCGCGGCGATTTGGCCCGCGGCGGCCGGGGAATGATTGTGGGGCGCAGCGAAAGTGAACGCCGACCCCCAACGCAGGGAAAGCAGCCGCGAGGGGATTCCTGATGCCCCCATGGCCAGCGCCGCCAATCGTGGATTGCGCCGCCCATGGGTCTTGAGCAGGCGGCGAATTTGCAGATTGTCGCGAAGATAGCGGCCCTGCGTGGCAATCTTCACTACCTGCGCGGGCATGCGCACCATGCGGCGATAAATCGAGGCGAGCGGTGGAGTCCTTTGAAAGTCGTGATAGGAAATAATGATTTTGGCGGGCCGGAGTTCCTTGAGCGGCGCCCCACCGGCCTTCTGCACCGATTCGATTTCCACGTCAACCCATTGGCAACCGGCACGCACGGCGGCAGCAAGAATTGCCGCCTGATCGGCCAGGCTCCCCTGGAACATCCCTCCCGCCGACGCCATCCGGCACGTGGCAATCGTCTGGGGAAAATGCAGGCGCATGAGCATGAGGTGAAGCTGCGATTCAAATTGCGAAAAGTCCTGGAGGTAATCGAGGCGCAACTCGTAGCCGACAGGTACCCCCGCCACGTGGATGGCGAGGGCCTCCATGGCGCTCAGTGTGGGCGCTGCCAAACTCACAAAAATGCGCGGCGCGGTCGGCTTGGCCAAAATTGCGTCCTCAACGTTGGGAAATCCAGCGGCTCAAACGATTGAATATAAAGGTTTTGGTGGTGAAAAGGCAAGAGAAATGGGTCGGCGGGGCTCCCCACGCCCGGTCAAAGGTCGCAACCTGCTCCCAACTGTTGCCGTAAGCCATTATGATTAAAGGACTAAAGCTTGAAACGAGAGAAGGCGGGAATTACCAAGTGGAATTGAGCGACCGGCCCTCAATGGGTAAGAATACCGCTCTGCTGGATCACCAGATTCTCACATTCGAAAGCTTATCGTGCGGGCTGAGAGAGTCCGAAGAAGCTGTAGAGAATTCCTGATGCGGGCAGCTATGCCGACTCGACAAGCAAAGCTTCGGTTTGCGGCAGATTGCGGAATGCGTTCAATTAACCCGGCTGGCCGGGTCCGTACCGGGCAGCGGTGCGGGCGGCACCATCAGGCCGAGGCCTTGCAGAAGCAGGACGGTGCGTTGTGCGGCGCCTCGCCAAACGAGCTGGCAGCCTTCGCCCTGGCAATTCTGCACGTAGACGTCCCCGCCGGAATACTCCAGGCTGCAGTTCTTGAACTTGCAGTTCACATAGACGCCTTCATCCAAAATCACGTGCTGATTCTCGAACACCTGGTTCTCATATCGATTCATAGGTTCTCTTTGACCACATGCCGACGCCAACGATCGCGCTTTTCCTAGCCAAGGGAACCCGGGCGGGGAAATTGACGTTGGCTCTACCCCTCCACGGTTCCATGTTGAGGCTACCATCCGCGTCACATGGATGCAAGCGGTCCGAATCGAGGGTACGGGGATTGCCGATTGGCGATTGCCAAATATCGCTTGGTTCATTCGCAAATCGACCATCGGCAATTCCGGGTCTAGACCCCGGCGCCGACCGCCATCGATAGTGCAGCGGCTGCCGTGGTTTTATGCGCCTGACGTGGGTGCAGGATGGAATTCACGCTCGCCTTTAGGCGCGCCAGGGCCGCAGAATGGAGTTGCGAGACGCGCGATTCGTCCACATTCAGACGCTCGGCGATCTGCTTCATGGTCATTTCCTGGTAGTAGTAAAGAGCAATGATTTCGCGCTCGCGCTCGCGCAGGTGGGAAAGCGCCCGGCCCAGGATTTGCTGCCGCTCGCGGCGGTAGCAAAGATCGAAGGGATCAGCGTCGTCACCCGCCAGCATCGCCGGCTCGGCAGAGGGCCGCTTGGTGGTCGGTCCTGCCGAAATAACGCGCCCCCCAAAGTCGAATCCCACGCTCTGGATCTCATTGAGGGTGCTGTGCCATTGCGGCAGGCTCATCCGCAGGGCGGCGGCGATCTCCTCATCCTTCACCGGACGGCCGAGCTTAGCCTCAAGTTCGCGATAGAGCTTCTGGATTTTCTTATTCTTGCGCCGCAAATCGCGCGAGGCGGGGTCAACGCTGCGCAGCCCGTCCAAGATCCCTCCCCGCACCCTGTGGCGGGCGTAACTTTCCAACTTCACCCGTTTGGCGGTGTCAAACTTGGAAACCGCGTCAACTAGCCCCAGGACTCCGTTGCCCATCAGATCATCCACTTCCACATGCGAAGGCAGGTGTTCGCGAATCTTAAAGGCCATCCGCTTTACCAGGGGAAGCATTTCAACCAGCAGCCGCTGCCTATCCTCGGCCTGCTTGGCGTTTCTCCGCGCGGCGGTGCTGACACTGGGTACCATCAAGGGGCGGCGCGTCATCAGACGGCGGCGGACAACAGGCGCCACCACGTTGCTCATGGGTTCGTAACTGGGGATCGGTTGGGTTGCCATAATAACCTCGCTCACTCTTGAATGTCCGCCAGCCGGCGGGCAGCGCTTTTGACCTGGGGTTTCATTCCCGGCGGCGGCAGGCAACACTTCACCTGCGGCGTGGAGCTTGCGGCTCCGCGCTTCGTTCGCCGCCTTGCACCCTTGGGGTCCTTGCGCTGTCCTTAGAAATTGCAAAGATTGGGCCAATCCTGCCGGGACTCAAGACGCGGGTGCAGCCGGCATCATTTACCCTCTTTGCGGAAGCCAGGAATGGGGATCGAATGCCCACCGATAAGATGAGGGCGGGGTGGGTTTAGAGCGGCACAAGAGTGAATCCCGCAAAGTAACAAGCGCATTTTCAATTGGTTGCACCCATCCCCGGCCATTAGAGGCGTGGGGCGCCAAAGGCCAGGGGCGGGTGCGGCGCGGGAAGATCAAGGTGGCGGTTGTTCCCGGAAGAGCCGGAGAGATGCACGAAATTTTCTTGGCGGCCCACTCTTGGCAAGCCCTTGGGGCCCGCCATTCCGTTCCAAATCGGGACAACGTTTTCCATCGATGCTGCAGCCCAAACTTTGCTATCGCTTTCAAAATTCTGACAAAGCCCCTCAAGATTGGAACCCAAGCGGCCGATAGATAGGCGTGAGGAAAGAAGCGTGAGCCGGATGGGGGTCAGCAAGCGGGATTCTGCTCCAGCGCCTCCCGGTTCCATCTCTCTTCAAGCGTCGGTAGCAAGGTATCTTGGGTGAGCCCCGCGGCTAGGGCGGAAGGCAAAGTTGCTTTGGGCAGGTTCAATCCAAGCGGCTGACTCAGGGATTGAATCGAAGCCGATCGAGGAATTGGCAGTCGTTTTGCCCGAGTAGTTGGGACTTTCATGCCTTTTCCCGAAATGGCACGAAAGTTCCAGATTGGATGTTCTTATGGCAGAGGTGAAACAAAGCAGCAAGGTTCGCAAACCGGGCGCCGGGTCAAGCCATGAAGTTGAGCGGCGAGATTCAACCTCCGGGCAGGGTGCGCAACTCCCCACTGACCTGCGCTTGTCGAGCCGACCAACGCTATCCGATATGGCCCCGGGCGACATCCTGTTTCTTGACGAATTTGCCTACCTGCGGGAGTCTTTCGCCCCCAATTTCGTAGCCGTGCTGGCTTGCCCGCGATGTGGGTCCCCGGGCCTGCTCACTTCCGTTCAATATTCCGGCGGCGCACCGATCATCTGCTCCTCCAAGGTCTGCCCCGGCCTGTTCCGCATTCTTAACGAAGTCCAAATCGTCGCCCTGCCCCCCAGTTGATCCACCGGGCATTGCCCCATTAACCGGCAATCTAGGACAACCGAAGCCGCATTTTCATGACGCGGCCACGGATTCTCTCTGCTATCATTCCATTTCCCCCGTAGTGGTGCAGTTTGAGGTTGTAGCGGCGAGTTTATCTCGCCAAATGGCGGCATAAAGCCGCCTCTACATCAAACTGCACCACTATCATTTCCCCGGGAAACTATCGGAAGCGAGGTGCCATTGTGGAATTTCAAGGTCGAGTTGCCCTTGTCACCGGAGGATCCGGCGCGTTGGGCAGTACCGTCGCGTTGGATCTTGCTGCAAATGGAGTCCGCGTGGCAGTGCCCTACAATGTCGATGAACATTGGGCAGGGCTCGTGAAACGCGCGGGCGCAGCGAGGGAACAACTCTGGGGCGCCAAAGCCGATTTGACCAAGGCCGCCGGGGTCGAGCAGTTCGTTGCCGACGTGAATCAGCGCTGGGGTCAGGTGGACTTCCTGGTCTGCATTGCTGGCGGCTTTGCGGGCGGCAAGATTCACGAAACCAGTGATGAAACCTGGGACAAGATGTTCGATCTGAACCTGCGGACGGTCTTTCTTGCCGCCCGTGCGGTTGTTCCCCTGATGATTCGCCAAAACTTTGGCCGGATTATTACCACATCGAGTGGAACCATTCTAAACGGTGGCGGCGCGGGCGTTGCCGCCTACGCGATTTCCAAGGGCGCAGTGCTCCAGTTTACTGAAATTCTCGCCAGTGAGCTGAAAGGCTACAATATTCATGCCCACTGCATCCTGCCCGGAACCATGGATACCGAGGCCAACCGCCGCGCCATGCCCAAGGCCGATTTCTCCCAGTGGGTCTCGACCGACGATGTGGCGCGCGTCATCCGCTTTTTGCTGGGCGACGACGCCCGTGCGGTGCGTTCCGTGGCCGTTCCAGTGTTGGGGCGCGGCTGATCCCTCGCCGCCCGGCTCCGCGGAATTCGGCAGTCACAAACCAGCGCTCCGGAAAAAAGAGACTCTATTCAGGCGGAGTCGCCGCGGCGAACTGTCCTGACTGGCTGCCCGCATCGAAAAACACAAATTGAAACTTTCCTGCGATGCAGTTAGAATGGAGGTTTGCACTAGAGGCAGTCAAGGAGTCCTATGAAGGAAAAGATTCACCCGGATTATCATGAGGTCATGGTGGTTTGCGCGTGTGGCAGCACTTTCAAGACGCGCTCCACTTACAAGAGCGACATCCTGCACATGGAAATCTGTTCCAAGTGCCATCCTTTCTTTACGGGCAAGCAGAAACTGGTTGACAGCGCCGGCCGCGTGGAGCGCTTCCAACGGAAATACGCCGGATTCAAGAAGGCGACCCCGGCGGCTGCCAGCCCCAAGGCGTAACGGACGGTTGCAGCGATGTGCCATGGCCGTCCTGGCCATGCCCGAGCACGGGCGGGACGCCCGTGGCACGCTTCCGTGCCGACCTCAAGGTCGGCGCTACGTTTCGCGCCGGCCACAAGGCCGGTGCCAATTGCCAGCGAATTTCGAATTTCCAGTTTCGATTTCCGACGTACCCAGGGCACCAAACAATTCCGCTTGATGGGAGCCGGATGGCCACGATTCCACCCCTCGATCCCTACATCTCCAAGCCCAAGGTTTACCTGGTGGGGCGCCAACACGTTGCTGACGACGAACTGGCGCGCTTCCTGGCGGACGAGGGCATGGTGTTCTCGACCGACGCTCCCGCCGCCGGCGAGGCCCTGGCGGAAATCGCCGGACGCGTTTGCTACATGTCGTTTGGCAAAGGAAGAAAAAGCAATCGCGAGTATCTGGACAACATTTTGACTTCCAAGCACGGCAGCGTGCTGGAACACGCCGTGTGGTGCCTGCTGATCACCGGGGTCAGCCGCGCCCTTACCCACGAACTGGTCCGCCATCGCGCCGGCTTCGGCTATTCCCAGCTTTCCCAGCGCTATGTGGACGAAAGCGACGCCCGCTACGTGGTGCCGCCGCTTTACCATGAAGACCCCGAACTACGCGCCAAATGGCAGCAGACCATTGAATCCCTGCGCAAGGCGTATGCCGAACTGGCCGAGGCCACCGTGCAATACGTCCAAGAAAAGCATCCGGAAATGGCTCCCCGCGACCGGCGCAAGTGGGCGCGGCAGGCGGCTCGCTCCATCCTTCCCAATGCCACGGAAACCAAGATTTTCGTCACCGGAAATTCCCGCGCCTGGCGCCACTTCCTCGAACTGCGCGGCAGCATCCACGCCGATACGGAAATCCGCCTGCTGGCCGTCGAGGTCTTCCGCGTCTTCAAGAAAGAATCTCCCAACATTTTCCAGGACATCGAACTCGTGGATGAGCCCGACGGCATGCCCTCGGTCCGCGTCGTTCACTCCAAGGTTTAGCGTAGGGGGAGGGCTTGCCCTCCCCTCATGGCTGGCTGGCCAGAACTGCGCCCGCTCTGCGCCGGCCGTTGCCCGCGTTATCTTCTTGACATTGTAGCCTATGGCGCGTAGAATGAAAAGGTGGTTATTCTCCCTGCCCGGAACCGGTGCGCGGGCCGAGCGGCAACTTCGGGAAATGACCCTCCGACAGGTGGAGAGATGCGTGACTCGGGACAGCAGGGCGGCGCGGACACCGGCAGCGGTGCCGGCGTGAAATCAGGCACCCTAAAATCGCGTGCGAAATGCTCCGCACTTGAGCTACAGGGTAGCCGATCCCGGGGGCGCAATCAGTGGTTTTTTGATGTAGATCAAGTGGGGAATGAAAAAACACAAAAGATGTTAAAAATGAAGAGTGCTCCCAATAAAGTATTGAAAACAAAGCTATAAAAAGCGACATTTTTGACTATCCAACCAAAGTATTGAAACAAAAAGACTTAACGTAAGATTGCTTTTACTTTATGAAAATAAACAAGATATAACGATTTTAAGGGCTCAAAATCCCAAAAAAACCCGCAAAGTTTTCCACAACCAACCAAATTACAGAAAACAAATAAGTTACAAAATGGTATTTTCCGCGAACCCTACCAAGTATTTGAAAAAGAAAGGCTTACTAGGTATGCAGGAATGAGGAGAAAATGCGGGCGCGGGGCTGAAACGGCATAGCCTCTGTCGCCGTGGCGACCGGGACGGAGCCGCAGGCCGCTCCTCATGGGGCGGACCGTAATTTGGATAAGCTAGTGAATTGCCCTACCGCCATAGCCGTGCCGGCCATTGTAGGGGGAGGGCTCGTCTCGCCGCCAGGGAGGCTTGTAGCGCGGGCGTCCCCACCCGCGTTTTCACGACAGGGGAACGTAAATCAAGCGCGGGTGTGGACACCCGCGCACAAGACCACGAGGCGGGTCAGGCGCTCATCAGGTATTCCCCGGTTGTGGGTCCGGTTAAAACCGAAATCGAGACCCGGTGGCGGAACGGCCCGAGCTCCCTGGCCAGAAGTTCCAGATACCGGGACGCGGCTTGCGTCCCCCCCGCCACCACCACTTTGACGTCCGCATCGTTGTGATACAAATGGGCGCGGATGCCGGCGGCCAGGCGTTTGGCGCTGGCGCGGTCCCAAACTCCTTCCACCTTCACCAGCGTGCTGTGCAGGGCGCGCTCCAGGTCAACGCGCAGCGAGCCCAGTTGGCCGGGACGCAGCGCCCAGCGGGTGGTGCGATAGGCGCGGCGAACCAGCTTGGGGTGCTGGAGCAGGTTGTGCCGCAGGGTAAATCCCGTCCAGGCCGCCGCCGCCGGCGCGAGGAACGAGCGCACGCGCGCGCCCATCGGAGGCGGGCCAAGGGCGGCGTGAATCTCCGCCTCCAGGCGCGCCGCCGCTTCCGGCGTGGGTCCGGAGCGCCGGGCCACGCGGAAAACCGGGAAGGCAAAGTGAATCTCCTCCGCCCAGCGCTGTGCCTTGGCGCGCAGGTAGGGAGAATCGGAATTGTGGTAGCGCTTCCAACCCTGGAACCAGACCTCCACGGACCGCACGATGGACGGTCCATTCACCTGGAAGTCCGTCGCAAAGCACTCGCGCTGCAAGCCCTCAATCTCCCCGGGCTGCATGGTGGGATGCACCACCATGGAAGTGAACCCATCGCAATTGCGGTAATAACGCTCGGGGTCCGCCGCCATGTCGGGGCGCATGCGTCCTTCCTGCATGATCCGCTCGTAGAAGGGCGTGCCGGGCGTGGGTCCATAAATAAGGAACTGGGGATAGGTGGGCCGCAGGGCCAGGAATTCCGCCATCTCCTCGCGAATGATCTCCGGCGTGTGATATTCAAAGCCCAGCATCATGGAGGAAAGCACCGTGATGCCGTGCGAGCGCAATTCCGGAATCAATTCCTCGATGGGTTTTCCCTGCTGCTTGGAATAACCGGAGCGCTTTCCTTCGTACCCCACCCAGACGCCGTCCACGCCCGTCTCCAGCAGTTCCTGGGGAGTGTAGCGGCTCAGGGCTTTGACCGACGCAAAGGCGAACATGGAAAGGGGCGTGCTGCGCGCGAGCACCAGTTCGCGCATGCGCCGGGCGCGGTCCTTGGCGAGCAGAAAATCTTCGTCGAGAATCGCCAGGCTCATGCGCGGGTCCACTTCCAGGTAGCGCTCGACCACGCGGAAGATGTCATCGCCGGTGGGAAGCAGGCGAATGTGGCGGCGCTTGAAATAGTGCGACGTGCAGCAGAAGTCGCAGCCATTGGGGCATCCGAGCCCGGCAAAAATCACGCCGGTGCGGTCCATGGGGATGGAAAAAACCTTCAAGTTGAGCATCACCAGGGGATGGTCGTAAGGCATGGGCCGGGGCGGTTCATTCAGCAACGCGCGGAAGAAGGCCACACCCTCGCCACGGCAGAAGTAGTCGCCATAGGGGGCCAGCGTGGCGTCGTCCAGAACCGTTCCATAGCCGCCCAGCACGATCTTGGCGCGCGGCGCGTGCTGCCGCACCAGCGCCACCACTTCCTTCATGCGATGGAACAAAACCAGGTTGAAGGATACCCCCACGTAGTCGGGGCCCTTCTTCAGTTCGCGGATCAACTCGCCATGCGAGGGGTATTGGAGCACTACGGCGGGCGCATCGAGGTTGGCAGCAATGTAATCGAGGCCGTAGGTGTAATTTACGGAGCGGGGACTGAAAATGCCCTGCGCGCGGGTGACTTGTCCGTGCAGAACTTCGTAGCCCACGCTCGGAGCGTCTCCGTGCGCGGGGCCGAGTGGGCGGCAAACACTGGTCAGCAGAACTTTGGGGCTGGGGCGGCCCGCCGGCTTCATGCTTGCCTTCGGTTCCTCCGCTACTGCACGCGGCCCGGCCCCCCTTGGGGTTTCCATCCTTGCCTCATCTGCGAGGGCACGTGAGGTCGCCTTGTACTTTACCACGCGGCCGAGCCCGGCGGCACAAAGACTTTGAGGAACCGGGCCATCGGGTGATCGGGGAATTGTCGATTTTCGATCTTCGAATTTCGCTTCGTCGCTTCTGACCCAGGCCTTTCCTGCTCGTCACTCGTCACTCATCACTCGCCACTGCTCTGTCGCAGAGGCTCACGGAGAAGAGCGCTTCTGAATGCCTGGGGGGCGATCGTTGTTCCTTGCTCATTTGACCAACAGTGCATCTCTGTGGCTGTTCTCTGTGAGCCTCTGTGTCTCCGTGGTGAAGTCCTTTTTGCTCATGGTAAGAGGGTTTCTTCGAGCATTATCTTAGCGCTTATGGGCAGGGTGCCCACGCCCCAGCGGGCGAGACCCCGACGGATCGGAGAAGGCGGCCCGCACTACAAAATCAGTTCGTCACCATATTCAGCAATCCTCAAAAGAAACAATTCCCTCAACTCTTTATCACAAACTGCCGATAAGGCCAGCACGGGAGTGTGCCCACGGCCGCCGCGTCGCCTCCCCCCTAATGTGGGGCATCGGCGGAATTTGACCTGCGGATGAAACAATATACGCAGCCCGGTTGATGAGAGGCGTTGGACCGAGCATGAATCAGCAATGTTCAACAGGGAGAATTCTCTCAACTTTTCATCACAAACTGCCGATAAGCCGGGCAGGGGAGTGTATCCGCGGGTGCCTCGCCGCCTCCCCCCTAATGTGGGATATCGGCGGAATTTGACCTGCGGATGAAACAAATCACCCTGCCGGGTTGATGAGAAGCGTTGGCCGAGCATGCCGCCGGCATCTGCCGCTGTAGACCTATTGAGCATTGCGGAATAGCGCGACAGCAACCGTGCGTAGCGGCATCTTGGTCGTTGTCTTGGGAGCGTCTCCGGTTGCAGGAGTTCGATGGTGCGATCCGGATCGAACCTCAAATCGAGCCCGCTCACCCCCAGCGCGGGCAGGCGACCCGCGATACCAACGCAGCTCGTCGCTATATTTTGCAATCCCCAATAAATTCGCGATTCCCCATTTTTGAATTTCCATTTTTCATTTTCGAGTTTCGATCTTCAGACGCCGCCAGTGCGGCAAAGCCCTGTCCGGAATGGACAAATCGTCGAGCGGTGGGGCTATTTTAGGTTTAATGGCAATTTGCACAATAACTGTTTTGACTTAGGCTCCCCCTTGGGCATACCATGGCGTTTTGAGGAGCCCCCGGTCCGCATGATTGGCAAGACTCTAGCCCACTACGAGATTGGAGACTGCCTGGGGGAAGGCGGCTCGGGCGTGGTCTATCGCGGCCGCGATCTGCGCCTGGAACGCCCCGTAGCCATCAAGGTTCTGGCGGACGCGCTGCGCGATGACGAGCTCGCCTGGGCGCGGCTGCTGCGTGAGGCCCGCCTGGTTTCCCAGTTAAACCACCCGCACATCGCCGCCATTTACGATTTTGGGGAAGAGGACGGGCGCGCCTACATCGTGATGGAATACGTTGAGGGCCTGCCGCTCGCTGACCTCATCCCCGAAGGAGGCATGCCGCGGGAGCAGGTGGACCGCTATGCCGCCCAGATCGCCGGAGCCCTGGCCTTCGCCCACGGGCAGGGCACCCTGCACGGAGATCTCAAAGGTTCCAACATCATTGTCACTCCGGAAGGCAACATCAAACTGCTGGACTTCGGCCTGGGCCGCCGCATCCCGCGCACCGGCATGGCGGAGGTCACCAGTTCCTGCCTGCCGCTGGCGGAAGCCGGCGCCACGGCGGGAACCCTGCCCTATCTCGCGCCGGAGGTTTTGCGCGGCAATCCTACCAGCTTGCAGAGCGACGTCTGGGCGCTCGGCGTGCTGCTCTACCAGATGGCCATCGGGGAATTGCCCTTCCGCGGAATCACCCCCTTCGATCTCAGCGTGGAGATCATGGTGGGCACGCCGTCCCGGCTGGAGGAAGTGCCCGAACCCCTGCAATCCCTGCTGCGCCAATGCCTGGATAAGGACCCCGCAGCCCGCCTGCACAAAGCGCGCGCAATCGCCGACGCGCTGGAGGGACATCCCACGAATCCCGAAGCCGGCCCGCCCCCCTTGCCCGCGCTCCCCGCCGCAACAGCAGCCGTACCCGCCGAGATCACCCTGGCCCCCCCCGCAACGCCGCGCCGCCGCAGATGGTGGGTAGCGGGCGCAGCGGTGGCGCTCTGCACTTTGATGCTCGCCGGGATTTATCTCCGGCACGTCCGCATCCTCCGGCTCGGCCAGCAATCCGTATCCACCATTACCGCTGCCAAAGTGATCCCCCCCGTCAAGCAAGTGGAAGATCCCACTGTGAAGGTGTGGGTCAACACCAATTCGGGGACATTCCATTGCCCCGGCACAAGATGGTATGGAAAGACCCAGCAAGGCGAGTTCATGACGCAGAAACAGGCGAGGGAGAAGGGATTTCACCCGGCCGCCAACCACGCCTGCATGTGATGATCGTGATTCAAGCGTGGGCGTTCAGGAAAGACGCAAAAACCCGGATTCGAAACTCCCTGAGGGGCGGGTTTCGAATTTCAAATCCGGGTTTTCGTGGGTTTTTCACGCTGGCAGAAAGCGGGCGGCACTAGTCAGCAACCGCCGAATCCGTGGAGCCAGCCGTGCTCACCGCGTTGGCGCGAATGACCCCCGACTGGTCAGAATAGTAAAACACCCCGCCCGTCTGGCCGAGAGTGGAAGGGTTGCCGAGCAGGGTGTATCCGTAATACGTGTTTGTGCCCGCATTGTACTGCGTGGGCGTGAAAAAGAAGCTGTAACCACTCTTATACCCGGACGCTAACACATCATCCAACAAACCCGCGGCGGTTGAAGTCACCCCTTGTCCGGAAGCAGGAGGGCCCAGCACCGCAAGATTTATGCTGTAACCGGAGCCATAGGTCGTGGAATAGGTTACTTCGGCGGTAGTAACAGTCCGCATACTCTCGATGGCCGAGGCCTGATTCGCGGCAATCCTGCTGCGGAGGAAATTGGGGATGGCAATGGCGGCGATAATAAGAATGATCGCCACCACAATTAACAATTCGATGAGCGAGAAACCCCGCTGCTCATGACGCATGGCCTGCTCTCCTTCCCCAAAGGACCCAACGCCACTGGCCGTAACACCTGGACCGCTGGAACCGTCCCGACCTCGTTAGGAGCACGTCGATTACCAACCTTCCATTTCTGCTTAAGCCGTGGGCATTTGAAAACAGGGGCCTTGCACCCCCCGCTTCAATGCATGCTAGCACAACCGGACACGGAGTGGAATAGGTGTTGACAAAAATTGTCCGGCTTGTAGCCCTGAGCGGAGCCCGCCAAAATCGGGCAATAAGGCTGAATTTCTGCGTGCCCGGACACCTTTCGCCGCTAGAGCCAAAAGGGCACGGGGGCACGCGATAACAAACGAAGCAATGCGAAACAAAGAAAATCATGCAAAGTTACGGGGACGGGCGAGCCGCCAGGAATGTTCATCCTGGCTCCCGGGCAATTTTGGGCGCAACGCGGGGCTCAGGCGGGGGCCGGCGTGGCTCTGGCCTTGACCTCTCCAACCCCTGCGATCGGTTTTACGTGAACCGGAATGACTGGGCTGCCGGCGGCGGCAAATTCAGGAAGTGCCAAGATCTCGCCTGTGGGAGTATTATAAGAGGGGCAAAGTAACCTCCTGAGGAGTCCCGCCGCGGTGTAAGCGATGGCGGAGACCCAGGTGAAAGAAGGATTTGTGGCTGAAGAACGGCTGAAGATTGCAGTATTCGTTGATTTTGACAATATTCAAATTGGAGTAAAGGAAACACTGGGAAAAGACTTTGACGTCTCCATTGTTCTCGAGGCGCTGAAGGAGCGGGGAGAGGTGGTGAGCAAAGTTGCTTATGGGGACTGGCCGCGCGCCAGCGAGTACAGCCGCGAGATGACCCAGCACGCCATCCACATGGTGCAACGCAGCGTGACGCCGCGCGGCGATAAGAACGGCGCGGACATCAACTTGGCGCTCGACGCGCTGGAAATGGCTTTTACCCACAACCACATCAACACGTTTGTGATTGTGGGGGGCGACAGCGACTTCATCGCGCTGGTGGAGAAGCTGAAACAATATGACAAGCGCGTGTTCGTGGTGGGCGGTCGCCAGTTTACCAGCGGCATCCTGCAGAGGAACTGCCACGAGTTTATTTCCTACGAGAACCTGCTGAAAACCGGCGGTGACAGCGCGCGCACCCCGCGCACGCAGCGCACCGCGAGCCGGAGCGCGGAAGCCCGCTCGCTGCCCACGGCCATGCCCAACATCCAGCGCGCGCTGCAAATTCTGGCGGAACGCGAGGTTGCCCCGCAGCTCGGCCTGCTGAAAAGCACCCTCTTGCAGCTTGACGCCACGTTCAGCGAGCGCGACTTCGGCGCCGGGTCGTTTCTGGAATTCATCCAGAAACTTCGCAAGGCGGGCCTGGTGGAAATGCGCCGGACGGACCGCGGTTATCTGGTCGAGGTGACGGAGGGCGAAGCTCCGCGCGAAACGCCCGCCGAACCCGTGGTCGAGCCTGCCCCCGTGGAGGCCGAACCCCCAGTGGTGGCGGTGGCGGAAGCTCCGCCGGCGAGTGAGGTTGCCGCCGATGCCGGCGCACCGCCGGCTGCTGCGCCCACCGTTGCTCCCCTGCCCGCGCCCATACCAGCCGCTCCCCTCTCCAGTGTGGAGGAATCCCTGGCGGCATTACGGCAGGCCCTCCCCGGCCATTTTGAAAAAGCGCCCAATCGGCCGGTCTACCTCCGCCAGATTCGGCAACTCCTGCGCGCGGCCGGAAGCTCCATTGACGAGCGGTCGGGTTTTCGAGGCCTTCTGGATCTTCTGCACCAGGCGCAGCGGGAAGGCTGGCTGCGGCTGCATCGCGATCGCAAAGGGGTTTGGCGTGTTTTCCCCGCTGCGGGTATAGCCCCCGCCACGGCTCCGGCCGCGCCCTCCGAGGTTGCCGTGGAGGCTGGGGTTCCGCTGGAACTGGGACCGGAACTGGAGCAGGGGCTGGAACAGGAAATCGAGCCGGACTTCCTCATGCCGGTGGAAACCGATGTGAATTGGGAAGCGGCAGAGTTAACGGAAGAAATTCCGGAAGCCGAAGAGCCCGCCCCGCCCGCCGTGATTGAGGAGGTTGTGGCCGCGCCTGTGGAACCCGCTCCTCAACCCAAAGCACGCAAGGGGCGCGCCCCCAAGGCGGGAGCAAAGACCACAAAGCGCAAGGCTCCCGCCAAACGCAAAGCCAAGGAGCCGGAGAAAACCGAATAATCGGGTCATCGGGCGGTCGGATCATCGGGTCATTGGGTCATTGGCGATTTCCGAGTTTCGAATTTCAAGTTTCGCTTTTCGAGTTTCGCTTTTCCATTGGAAATTTCAGATTTGAAATTTCCGAAGCCAGATTTTCCATTTGAAATTTTCAGATTTGATAATTTAGATCTGACATTACCGCTAGATCACCAGCACGCATGCGGCGTCGATCTTGCTGCCCTTGAGATTTTGCAGGGCGTGATTGGCTTCGGGAAGCTGGAAAGGTTCAACCTTCGTGCGCAGGGGAATTTCCGCTGCCAGGCGGAGCAGGGAGCGCGCATCGTCCCGCGTGCTGTTGGCCACGCTGCGCAGGATGCGCTCCTGATAGAGCAGTCGGTATTCCATTTCCGGCAGGGACGACATGGTGATGCCGGCCAGCGCCAGCGTTCCCCCTTTGCGCAGAGTGCGCAGCGCGTCGGGAACCAGCTTGCCCGCCGGGGCGAAGATGATGGCGGCGTCGAGCGGCGTGGGCGGCGCTTCACCCGCCGCGCCCACCCATGCGGCGCCCAGTTGGCGGGCCAATTGGCGATGGGATTCGGCGCGCGTGAAGACGCAGACTTCACAATGCAAGTAACGCGCGACCTGGATGACAATGTGGGCGGAGGCGCCGAAGCCGAAAATGCCCAGGCGTTCGCCGGGCTGGATATTGGAGAGCATCAGGGCGCGATACCCAACAATCCCGGCGCAGAGCAGAGGGGCAGCTTCCAGGTCCGAAAAAGTCCCCGGCAGTCCATAGGCAAAAGCGGCCGGGACCACCATAGCCTCGGCATATCCACCATCGACGTGAAAGCCCGTGAATCGCGCCAGCTCGCAGAGGTTTTCCAGTCCTTTGCGGCAGTAGGCGCACTCCCCACAGGTGGAATAAAGCCACGGAACGCCCACCCGGTCACCCTCGCGAAATTCGCTTACCCCATCCCCCAGGGCGTCCACGGTGCCGACGACTTGATGGCCGGGGACCACGGGAAGCCTGGGAAGGTTCAAATCTCCCTCCACAATGTGCAGATCCGTATGGCAGACGCCGCAGACGCCCACGCGCACGCGGATTTCCCCGGCGGCAGGCTCCGGCCAGGGAAGCTCCGCGAGCCGCAGCGGGTTCTCCTCCACCGGCCGCGGTTTCTCCAGCAGCATGGCGCGCATGATGACCCGAGTTTAGCGAAGACGGGGGTGCGCCGCAAATGGAAATCGCGGCCGCCTTCACCTTTCTTCGCTTGCTTCCGGGAGAGGCTTCACGGAATAATGGGCTGATGATTCCGGCGTTCAAGCTGAACCCCGAACAATCGAAAGCTGTCGAGCATGGCGAGGGCCCGCTGCTGATTATTGCCGGTCCCGGCAGCGGCAAGACGCGCGTCATCACGCAGAGGATTGTCCACCTGTTGACGGACGCGGGAAGCCCCGCCCGGGATCCCGCTTTGCTCTCGGATTTCAGGACTCCGGTGCGGGCCAGTGATGAATCCACGGCCACAGGGATTCAGCCGGAGAACATCCTGGCGCTCACCTTCACGGAAAAGGCGGCGCGCGAGATGCAGCGCCGCGTCCGCGAATCCCTGCCCGATATCGAATCCCTTCCCCACATCTCAACCTTCCATGCGTTCTGCTACGAGGTGCTGCGCAAGCGGCATTTTGAGCGCAAATTGCTGGACAAAGTCGATGTGTGGATCTTCCTCCGCCAGAGGATGGAAAGCCTGGATCTCCAGTTTTATCAGAAGCTCGCCGAGCCCGGGGCATTTCTCCATTCGCTGAATGAATTCTTCTCGCGGTGCCAGGATGAATTGATCGAACCGCCGGATTTTGAACGTTACGCAGTGGCAATGGAGATGGACTTCCAAGTGATTGCCCCCACTCTCGACCCCGCCGAACGGACGCTGATGCTGGAGGATATCCAGAAGAAGCGGGAACTGGCGCGCGTCTTTCGCAACAGCCGCAAGCTGATTGAGGAAGCGGGCAGCTCCAGTCTCGGCAGCCTGATTCCGGAAACGGTGCGCCTTTTCGACCGTGAACCGGAGGTTCTGGAATCCTATCGCCAGCTATTTCGCTATGTCCTGGTGGATGAATTCCAGGACACCAATTACGCGCAAGTGGAACTGCTGAAGCGCCTGGTGAAGCCGCCCTATAACATTACGGCCGTGGGCGACGATGACCAGGCCATCTACCGGTTTCGTGGGGCCTCGCATGGCGCTTTCAAGATGTTTGACGAGGCCTTTCGCGGGCACGAGACGGTGTTTCTCGACACCAATTTCCGGTCCACCCGGCGTATCTTGCGGGTGGCCGAAGTGCTGATCGCGAAAAACGATCGCTACGAAGCCAAACCCCAACTGCGCACCAGCCGGGAAGAGGGCGCGCCGGTTTACCTGCCGCAATCGCCGGACTTCGAAAGTGAAGCGGCGTGGATTACCGGCGAGGTGGCGCGGCTCATCGAGCACAAGACGCCGCCGGGCGATGTCGCCGTGCTTTACCGGGCGCACAACCACCGCGACTTGCTGGTGGAGCAATTTCGACGGCGGAAGATTCCTTTTGCCATCCGCGGGCTGTCGATTCTTTCCACCGTCATCCTGCGCGACCTGCTGGCATACTTGAATATCATCCACTCCCCCCACGACAACGTCAGTCTGACGCGGGTACTGCTGACCCCGCGATGGAATTTCCCGGAGGAGTTGGCGCTGGAAGCCCGCCGCCAGGCCCTCCGCGACCACTGCTCGCTCTATGACGTACTGGAATCCTGGGGAAAGGCGGGATCCGCCCACCGGCTGACGGGCACGGGCTGGCCCCATCTGCACCGCCTGCTGGGTGAATTGCGCAAATATGCCGGGCACGCATCGGTGGCGGCGCTGCTGCAAAGGTTGATCGGACGGCTGGAAATTAACTTCCTGCCGCACGATCCCGACAGCGCGTATGTGGAAGCCTTCCGGAAATTCCTGGAAAAGTGGGAAGGCAAGAGCGAATCATGGAGTCTCGATGCCTTTTGGGAGTACTTTCAGTATTTCCGCGAGGCGGGGGGACAGATCGAAGCGCCCGAGCACACGGGAAGCGCCCATGCCGTGCAAATGATGACGGTGCACGCCGCCAAGGGCCTGGAGTTCCCCGTGGTTTTCATCCTGAGCGTTGCTGCGCGGCGCTTTCCGCACAGCGAGCAGAAGCCCGTCATCGAGTTTCCGGAATCCCTGCGCAAGGGCCCCCCGCCCCCCGCCAACATTCACGAACAGGAAGAGCGGCGGTTATTATATGTGGGGCTGACGCGCGCGGAAGACCGCCTGTACGTTTCCAGCGTGGCCAAGCCCGGCAAGAAACCCTCGGTTTTCATCAGCGATCTCACCTCCAATCCCGCTGTGGAAGCGCGCGACATGGAGCGTATTCAGGTTCCGGCGGCTCCCCCCGAAGCGCCACGGACGCCAGGAACCGAAGCCCTGCTCCCCGAACACCCTTCCGCCCCCCCACCGCAAGGCAGCCTGTTTGGGGAGGCGACGGAGGGGCCGGGAATCTATCCGCCCCTCGCCGCCTGGGCCAGCCGCACCGCCATGATCAAACCGGAGGAAAAGCTTCAGCTCAGCGCCTCGGCGCTGGAGACTTATGACACCTGCCCGCAGAAATTCATGTTCAGCCATTACCTGAAAATTCCCACCGGACCACAGCCGGCGCTGACTTTCGGCAATATCATGCACCAGTGCGTGCGCCGCTACTTCGAACTGCGGCGGCAGGGCGCGGTGGCCTTCGAGGCGCTCCAGGCGTATTTTGAGCAGATTTGGAAAGGCGCGGGCTTCGAAGACGATTACCAGGAGCAGGCTTACAAGAAGGCGGGGCTCGAACAACTGCGGGTTTTCGTGAGCCGGCACGAAAACGTCACCCTTCTTCCCCTGGCCGCCGAGGCGCACTTCTCGCTCGACCTGGGCGATGTCCTTCTGGAAGGACGCATTGACCAGATTAATCCCCTCCCCGACCATTCCGTGGAACTGGTCGATTACAAGACCGGCCGGCCACCTTCACAAAAAGACGCGGACAAGAGCCTGCAGCTTTCGGTTTATGCCCTGGCGGCGCGCGATCAGTTGCACCTCAACCCCACTCGGCTCATCTTCTATAGCCTGACGAAGAACGAGCCGGTGCGTACCGTGCGCACGGCCAAGACCCTGGATCAGGTGGTCAGCGAGATTCACGGCGTGGCCGTCCAAATCCGCCAACAGTTGTTTCCCCCCAAGCCCGGCTTTGCGTGCAAATTTTGCGATTACGAGCTAATATGCCCAGCCCACGAGGAAACGTTCTGATTTTGGATTTTGGATTTTAGATTTTGGATTGGTGGGTGGGGATTAGAATATACGCGGCCCTCCGACGACATCCCTAACCCGGATTATTCATCAAGATGACAAGGCCAAACGGAGGGAAGAACGTTTCACACAGAGTTCACGGAGCGCATGACCCTTGGGATCACGGATATCATTGCTCACAGAGCGCACAGAGAAATTCTCAGAAACCTCTCCGTGTCCTCTGTGCCCAAACTCGGTGAACTCTGTGTGAACGCGTTCCCTTCGGCCATCGCTCGCCGAGATTCATGAATAATCCGGGCCAAAGAAGGGGGGCATTAATCCAAAATCCAAAATCTAAAATCCAAAATTAAGGTGGTCCGTATGAACTCTATCCTGCTGGCCGTGCTTGGCGTGGTATTAGGCGCAGCGATTGGCTGGTTGCTGGCGGCGGCGCGCACGAAGTCGGAATTGACCCGATCGCAGGTGGATGCGGAAGGACGCGTGAAGGCGGCGGAAGGCACGCTTCAGGAGGTTCGTGCCCAGGCCGGCGCACTCCAAACCTCTCTGGAAGGCCGCGAGCGGGAACTCGGTGCGCTGCAACAACAGCTTCGCGAAGAGAGCGGAGAGAAGGTCAAGGCGCAAACCGAGCTCGAAAACTCGAGGGCCGCCGCCGATGATTCCCGCCAGTTGCGCGAGCGTTTGAAGGGGGAAGGCGAATTGCGCGTCGCCGCCGAAACGAAACTGCGCGAGGCCCAGGCGAACCTGGAGGAGCAGAAGAAACTTCTGGAGGACGCCAAGAAAAATCTGGTGGAGGCATTCCAGGCGCTTTCCGCCGAAGCGCTCAAGAGCAATAATCAGGCGTTCATTGCGCTGGCGCGTAGCCAGTTTGAAACGTTGCAGGCACAGGCCAAGGGCGATCTGGACACGCGGCAGAAGGCCATCGATGGCCTCGTCGCGCCCCTCAAGGAATCCCTGGGCCGATACGAACACCAGATCCTGGAAATGGAAAAGGCCCGGCAAAAGGCTTATGGAACGCTGGATGAACAGTTACGCACCCTCGCCCAGGCCAACCAGCGTCTGGAGGAAGAAACCAGGAACCTGCGCAGCGCCCTAAGCGCCCCGCTGAAAGCGCGCGGACGTTGGGGGGAACTCACCTTGCGCCGCGTCGTGGAGCTGGCGGGGATGGCGGAGCATTGCGACTTTACGGAACAGGAAACCATCACCACAGAATCCGGACGGCAGCGGCCCGACATGATTGTGAATCTTCCCGGCAACCGCCGCATTGCCGTGGACGCCAAGGTTCCCTTGCAGGCTTTCCTCGATGCGGTCGATCAGGAGAAATCCGAAACCGAGAGAGCCGAAGCGCTGGCCAAGCACGGGGAGTTGGTGCGTGGCCACATGAAACAGCTTGCCGAGCGCAAGTATTGGGAAGAAGTGGGTCCGGAACTGGAATTGGTGGTGCTCTTCCTGCCCGGCGAATCTTTTTTCAGCGCCGCACTCGAGCGGGACCCTCAACTGATTGACGATGGGATGCAGAAGAAAGTCGTGCTCGCCACCCCCACCACGCTGATCGCGCTGCTGCGATCGGCAGCCTATCTCTGGCAGCAGGAGAAGATTACCCAGAACGCCCGAGAGATCAGCGAACTGGGGAAACAACTCTACGACCGCATCGGCACGTTTTTAGAACATTTCCAGGATGTGGGCAACTCGCTTACGGGGGCAGTTAAATCTTATAACAGTGCCGCAGGTTCAATGGAATCTCGCCTCTTGGTTTCCGCGCGAAGATTCAAAGAACTTGGGGCAGCCACCGGGAAGGATATCCCTGTACTTGAACCTGTGGATGAAGTGCCGCGCGCGCTGGAAGCGCCTGAGAAAGAGCAGAAGGCAGAAGGTGGAAGTGAGGAGTCAGGAGGAAGAAACCAGGAGGGAGAATGAAAAGCCGGCGAGCTTCTCGCGCCTCGCCTCTAGCTCCTCACTTCAAATTCACCCCTAAAAAACTTAGGGGGTGCATCGCTGCACCCCCGTGAGTTCCTTTCAAAATTCCGAAAGAGGCTTACCTCTTTTTCTTGGCTTTCTTTTTCGCTGCCATTCTATTCTCCTCCGAACTCATTAGATTTTTCCGCCAGCGTTGCTGGCGGAGCGCGTGTTCATCTCATGTATAGAGTCACAAAATTATCTTGTCAAGAGGAAAGTGACATTTGATAACGAAAAAAGTGAAGCGCCGTGAAAAAAACGGGATCATCCGTCGATCTCAAAAGCCATTTCGCGCCCGGCGGTGACCTGATGAAAGGCGGCGGGGGGCGCTTGATCAGCAGGTGGAAAGAGCGATGGCCGCCTTTTCAACTCTCATTCAGGGTAAAATTGCATGGCGGAAGAAAAATGGAAGGCGTCATTCGCAAAGATCCACTGAAAAACGGGTCTAACGTGTCGTCCGGAGTTTGCATCCAAAGCAAAAGGGCCGAAAGCGGCCAAAGGACAACCATGCACACAACACCCGCATCTCCCCCACATCACCTGAGAATTATGGGCGATATCATCCGCACGCTCTCGATTCTGCTGATCGCCGCATCCTTTGCCGGGGCGCAGGAGACGCAGGAGCCTCTTCAGCCGGGCACAACCCTGAAGGTCACCTCGGAAGTTGTGAACGTCTATGCCGTGGTGCGGCAGAAGAACGGCCATTTGATTTCCGACCTCAACAAGGACGATTTCACTTTGGAAGAGGACCATGTGCCGCAGGTCATTCGCTACTTTGCGCGTGACACAGACACGCCGCTGACCATGGGCATCCTGGTGGACACCAGTCCCAGCCAGGGCCGCGTTCTGGCGGTGGAGCAAAGAGAGTCGGAAGCATTCCTTCAAGAGGTCATGCGGCCCAAGGACCTCACTTTCGTCCTGCACTTCGATGTGGAGGTGGAACTGCTCCAGGACTTCACGGCCGACCTGCACCTGCTCAACAAGGCCATCGACGAAACGGAGATCAATGGGGGAGGTATGCGCACCACCGGAACCTTCCCTTCCGGCGATGCCGCCGGGGCCACGCACCTTTACGACGCCGTCTATCTCTCGGCGCGCGAGCTGCTGAAAAACGAGGTGGGACGCAAAGTTCTCATCCTGCTGACCGATGGTGAGGACCAGGGAAGCAAAGTCAAATTGGAAGCGGCGCTCCAAGCGGCGCAAAAATCCGACGTCATCATCTATTCCATCGCGATCAGCGATGAGGCGTTCTACCACCGGCAAGGCCTGGGGTATGGCGGAGACTCCGTCTTGCAGAAGCTCTCCGGGGAAACGGGCGGCCGGGTGATCCAGGTAAAGAACGAGAATGACACCTCCATCGCCTTCCAGAGGATTGCCAGCGAACTCCGCACGCAGTATCTGCTGGGGTACACACCGAGCAACACCAAGCTCGATGGGACCTTTCGCAAAATTGAGGTCAAAGTTCCCAACAAGGATGTGAAGGTCAACGCCCGGCGCGGGTATTATGCGCCGGCAGGTTAGGCACGGTTATTGGGAGGGCGCGAAATATCCCGACTTGGCGCGAACGTGCAGGGACTTATTGGTGGGCAAAATCGAGATGCTGCGGAAGGTTCCGTCCCGGAGGGTATTGGTTGAGGTGTAGCTGAGCAGGAACTGGGTGCGGAGATCGCGGCCGATCACCCGGAAATCCTCTCCCAGATCGCCGGCTTCAAAGGGGAAGAAGGCGCGCCCCCCGGTTTCTTCCGCCAGCCGCTTGAGCACCTTATCGCCGCGGCTCTCCGCCCCGGTGCGGTTGGTGCTGATGGCGAAAATCGTTACCTCCGCCCGTTGGGCCATGGCGAGGGCTTCCTCGCGGGTGTGCTCGCTGCGATTGTCTTCACCATCGCTGATCAGGATAATCATGCGGCGCAGGTAGGGTTCGGGGGGCGGGAAGAAGTACAGTTTCTCCTTGCAGGCATAGAAAATCGCGTCGTAAAGACTGGTGACCCCTCCCGCCTGCAAGGTGCGAATGGCGTTGGCAAGTTTCTCCACGTTGTCCGTGTAATCCTGCACCAGTTTTGACTCGACGTCGAAGCCCACCACAAACGCCTGGTCCTTTCCCCTGCGAATGGTGTCGGAGAGAAAGTCGGTGGCCGCCTGCTGTTCAAAGCGCAGGCGATCGCGAATGCTATTGCTGGTATCAATGAGCAGCCCGATGCGCAAAGGCAGGTCCGTTTCGCGGCTGAAGTACTCGATGGATTGCGGCTTGCCGTCCTCGAAAAGATTGAAGTCATCTCTGGTCATCAAGAGGACCTGGCGATTCTTCTTGTCAGTCACCGTCAACGGCACGTTGACCAGGTAAACGGGTACTTTGATGACCTGGGGACTGGTGGTAACTGGCTCCGTGCTGGAGGGCGTGGCGGGCTTGGCCTCCTGCGCCGGGAGCCATCCCGAAAGCCCGCAGAGCACAATCAGGATGGCGAAAATTCTCTTCAACATAGAATGACTCCGTATGCCGCAAACAATTATAGGAAGCGCCCCGTAAGGCGTCAACGAACATCCGTGAGCGGCGCTCCCCACTTCACCACTTAAGAACTCAGCGCCGCGCTCTAGGGCGGCACATCCCGGGCTGATGCCCGGCGCCACTTTCAGTTGGCAGGCGCGTCGTGGACGGCCGGTTGCCTTTCGACGGCCTTCCGGCCCTCCAGGATCTTCTCAATCCGGCGCAGGGAACCTTCGTGCGCCGTGACTTGACCGCGCTCAAACTTGTATTCAATGCAGGTGGCGCCCTCCAGACCCAGGCGAACCAGTGCGTCAATATCCAGTTGGCGTTCCGCGTCGTCCAACTCCTGCGGACGGGCGAAAATCGCCGGCGAACGCGGCATAAAGCGCGGGCAGCAATCCTCAAAGGGCTCACAGGAAATTTTATAGGTTCCAATCTGCCGGGCCAAGCGGAGAATCTCCTCCTTGTCGTCGCCGGCGAGAGGGCGGTAAACAGGCAGGTCAAGCCCCTGATCAATCGCCTTGAGATTATGCAGGGTCTGAGAGGCCACCTGGGAGACACTATCGCCCGTGATCAGGCCGTGGGCGCGCTCGGCCCGCACAATCACCCGGGCAATGCGCGCCATCATGCGGCGGTACAACAAGATTCGGTAGCTTTCATGGGCGCCTGCCACAATCTGCCGCTGGATCGAGTCGAAGGGAATCTGAAACAGGCGCGAGGTAAATTGATAGGGCGTGAGGGTGCGGACCAGATCCTCCGCCACCCCGGTGGAGGAATTGCTCGCCGGCGAGGGCGTGCCGAAGAAATGAACGAAGCTGACGTGGCAGCCGCGGCGCATCATTTTATAAGCCGCCACGGCAGAATCGAATCCCCCGGAGAGCAGCGCCACCAGGCGTCCGCCGGTTACCGCCGGCAGCCCGCCGGGGCCTTCCACGCGCCGGGCGTAGATCAGCGCCTTGCCGGGAACAATCTCCACCTGGCAAGTCACCTCCGGGTCGTCCAGCTTGACGCGCACGCTGGCATCACGCGCCCGCAGGTGTTCCAGCACCTGGCGCCCCAGTTCGCGCTCCAACTCCATGGAAGTCATGCCGTAGGCCGCATCGGCTATCTTGACGCGCACCGCGAAATTGCGTGGACTCGCCTCCTCCATCATGGCGCACGCTGCCGGCCCCAGTGCTTCAACCACGCTGGGCACTTCGCGCGCCGGGGCAATGTAAGCGACGCCCAAAACCCGGCGCAAGCGTTCCAGAATGAGGGGAAGCGCCGCCTCATCCGCGGGAGTCAGGATGAACCGGTCGGACACGCATTCCAGCGACTCGACGGGCAGATCCTCCACGCTCTGGCGGACGGCGGCGCGCAGGCGGCTGAGAAAGTAGTTCTTGTTTCCGCCTTTCAGCCAGATTTCATGGTAGTGAAGAATCAGAATTTGCTTCATACGACGGCTTCTCGATCCGAGGCGGCGACAATGGGCAAAGCCTGCGGGTAAAATCAGCGGAAGTTAGAATAGCGGTTTTCACCGGGTGCCGCAAGCCAGAGCGCCATCGGTTCATCGGATCATCGGGTTATTGAAAAGCCGTCCGTAGTCCGTGGTCAGTTGTCCGTTGCCAGAAATGCGCGAAGGTCCAAAGTCTCAAGCTACTGAGGACGGACGACGCCGGTTCTTCAATGGCCCGATGATCCGATGAACCGATCATGCGTTTTTTCACCTAATTGCTTTCCTTTCAATAACTCATCGTCAAATTACGTTAACTTCTTTGTTTTCATCAACTCATCCAGAGCACTCGTTTTGCCCCTTTGTTTTCAATAACTCATCCAGAGCACTCTTCATTTTCAACATCTTTTTGTGTGGGCTGATTTCAAGAGCGATTCGGTAACTTAGGGGGTTGGTGTCGTGGGGGGGCGTGTTGCGCCGGACCTTCATCTCCATTCTAGCCTATACTAAACGACCTACTCTGTCAAGAGACAAATTGTCCTAAGAGCTTGAATGGGCAAGCTGGTGCAGAGTGAAACTCTGCGTTTTGGCAATACAGAAATGACCAAGGACGGGGGTCAGAGACGTGAACCGCGGAGCGGTGATCCCTCGGCGCCACCGGCCCTCATGGGGGAACAGTCCGCTTGGAGATAGTTGCGTGCGATTACGGCGCGAGGTTTTTCTTGGCCTCGCTGAAGGCGGACTCTTCCAGTTCGACCCGCTCGCGCAGAACGCGTTCGACCCAACTCTCCAGGTCGGTGGCGCGATGCAAGCGGGCCAGGAAAGCCGCCCGTGCTGCCAAGTCGCCAGGAATCGACAGGGAGGCGGGCTTGGCTCGTTTAACTCGGACCGGGGCTTCCCAGGCGGAATCGTCTTCCGACTGTGAAATCACCCGCCGGTCGATGGATTCTTGACTCCGTAGCGGAGTTTTCTTCTCGATTGTCTTCATAATGGCCAGCCGGTAATAATGCGAACAATGCTGCCAGGCTTCACCTGGAAAATCAGTTTGAGCTTCCGTCCGCCCAATGTTTTCCCGATCAACTAATAGCGATCGCGAAATTTCTTGTTGCGCCGAACTTCGAAATCCGAAAAAAAGCACTCGACGGCTTCTTCGAAAGTGACTCGATGCTCGGATAGCTTGTCGCGCTCGAAATCATATTCGAAATCTTCCGGCTTGAATCGGCGCCAATCGACCACAAACCATTGTACTACGCTTCATCGGAAATTCTGAGATGTCGCGGCCAACCGGCGCAGAGCGAGCCCAGCTCTGCGCCAGCCGGCGGGCAGCCGCGTGTTGTCCACCCGGAGCCGCCGGACGGAGCAGAAATCGAAGCACGGGCCCTTGCCGAAACTGCTATACTGCGCCCATGCCTAAACATGTGGTGGTGCTGGGCGCCGGCTTCGGCGGCCTGGAGCTGACGACGATTCTTTCGGACGCCTTCGGCAAAGCGATCGACATCATGCTCATCGACAAGAGCGATACCTTCGTCTTCGGCTTCTCGAAACTCGACGTGATGTTCGGACGGCGGAGGGCGGCCGACGTCCGTCATCCCTACCGGGACATCGTCAAACCGGGCGTGCGGTTTCTCCAGTCCACGGTGCGGTCCATCGACCCGGCTGCCCGGCGCGTGGTGACTGACGATGGAACGTTCGAGGCGGACGTGCTGGTGGTGGCGCTCGGCGCCGACCTCGATCCGGCAGCCACTCCCGGGCTGGTGGAAGGCGGCAACGAGTTCTACTCGGTGGCCGCAGCCTTCGCACTGCGCGACGTGCTCCCGCGCTTCGAGCGGGGCCCGGCCATCATCGGCGTGACCGGGAAGTCGTTCAAGTGCCCTCCCGCTCCCAGCGAGACGGCCCTGCTGCTGCACGATTACCTCAGCCGCCCGCGGGCGACGCGAGGCCACCGAAATCTCGGTGGTAATGCCCTTCGGTACGCCCATTCCCCCTTCCCCCGACACCTCGCGGGCGATTCTCGCCGCCTTCGCGGAGCGCGGCATCAAATTCGTGAAGGACAGCCTGGTGAAGGCACTCGACCCGGGCCGGAAGGTGGCCGTGCTGAGCGACGGGACCGAGATGCCCTACGAATTGTTTCTCGGCGTGCCGGTGCATCGCGTGCCTCCGGTCGTCGTCGAGTCCGGGCTTGCCGCCGATGCCTACGGCTGGGTGCCGGTGAACAAGAAGACGCTGGAAACGAACTTTCCCGGTGTCTACGCGGTGGGTGACGTGAATGGGGTGGGCACTCCCAAGGCGGGGGTCTTTGCCGAAAGCGCGGCGCGCATCGTGGCGGCTGCCATCATCGCCCAGCTTCGCGGCGGGCCGTCACCCGAGGCCTACAAGGGGGCGGGCTCCTGCTATGTGGAGTTCGGCCACGGTCAGGTCGGACGCGTGGACGTGGACTTTTTGAGCGGCCCCAAACCCACGGGCGCCTTTCAGGAGCCCAGTGCGGCGCTCGTCGCCGAGAAGGCCCAATTCGGATCCAGCCGGCTCCAGCGCTGGTTCGGGCGGCCGGCCACGCCGGCCGTCTGAGCGACGGCAGCCCGCGTGCCACCCAATGCACATGCCCTTTCCCTTTCCTCGATAACGAACGGCTGGGCCATAAACTCACACCTTGCCGGCGTTCGCTTCGCCCGAGCGTGCCGAGTCGCGCCTAATATTCTCCCTTGACACCCAACGCGGCAATGGCTTGACTTCCCTTCCGTGCGCCGGTACGATGCCCGGCATCTGAAGTTTCTCCGGAATGGACCTTGGAGAGGAGGTTCTCCTATGGCTGCAATCGGATTGCGTCGTGCCCTTCTGGGTACCCTGGCAGGCGGGATTGTCTGGGGAATTTGGAGCACGATCGTCAGCATGTGGCTCCTGATGCCCAGGTACAAGTATGCGCAAGCGAACAATCTCATGTTGTCCCAACCACGCTACCACTTTTTCATCGCCTACTGGTTCGTAACGCTGTTCGTCCTGACCTACATCCTGACCTGGGTGTATGCGTCAGCGCGCACCACTTTTGGCCCGGGACCGGTCACCGCGGCACGCGTGGGATTGCTGATGGGCTTCATCATCAGTTTCCCCCTGGGTTTGTCGATGGCGGCCTGGGCGCCCTTTGGCCGGGGGATCACGGCGGGGTGGGTGCTCGACCTCTGGGTGGGCGCAATTTTGGCGACGCTGGTTTCCGGGTTTTTCTATAAGGAAAGCTGACAGGAAGCGGCTAACAGCTCACAGTTGACAGCTCACAGTTTCCAAGCGTCGGTAGATGCCAAGTAAGGGTTAGCGATCGGTTCATTACTGTGAGCTGTCAACTGTCGGCTGTTGGCTCTCATCCGTTGTCTGCCACCGAGAATTCCAGCTTGTTGCCGGAGCGATCGATGCGGTCCAGGCGCACGCGCACACGCTCTCCCAGGTGGAAGGCGCGGTGGGTGTGCTCGCCCACGATGGCGCGCTGGCGCTCGCGGTAGACGTAAAAGTCGTCTCCCAGCGTGGATAGCGACACGAAGCCCTCCACAAACAGGTCGGTAAGCTCCACGAAGAATCCAAACTTGATCAGGCTGATGATGAGGGCATCAAACTCGTCGCCCACGTGCTGCGCCATGAAGGCCACTTTCTTCCATTCGAGGAGTTCGCGCTCGGCGTCGGCGGCCCGGCGCTCAGCCTCCGAGGTGGCGAGTCCCAGGGCGTGCAGTTCCTGAGGAACGATGAAGGCGCCGCCGGGGAGGGTTTGCCCCGCGGTGACCGTGTCCGGCTTGATGAACGCTGCATCGTGGGGCTTCTTAGTGGCCGCTCCGCGACGTTTTGAGGGCGCTCCCGGCTTGACCACCTGGGAAGGGAAATGATCCTCCGCATCGCCCGCCACCCGCGCGCTGCCGCCCTCCCGTTCGAGCGCCGCCTTGAGAATGCGATGCACGATCAGATCGGGATAACGGCGGATGGGCGACGTGAAATGAGTATAAGTCCCGGCCGCCAGCGCAAAGTGCCCGACGTTCTCCTCCGAATAGCGCGCCTGTTTTAGCGAACGCAGCATCAGGTAGGAAAGGATGCGCTCCTCGGGCTTGCCCTCCAGGCGCTGGGTGAGGCGCTGGTAGTGCCGCGGGCTGATTTCCAGCTCCTTGGACTCCACCCGCTCCAGGAAGCGCTGGTGGCGGTCGCGCTCGTCACGCTTGCCGGTGCGCAGGCGCTGGGCGGCGGGCAGTTCCACTCCCAGGGAGTATCCAAACGTCGCCGCGATCTCTTCGAACTCCATCACCTTCTTCGCCTCCGGCTTTTCATGGATGCGATAGAGCGAAGGAATGCCGCGGCGCTCCAGATACCCGGCCACGGCTTCGTTGGCGGCCAGCATGAATTCCTCAATCAGGCGGTGGGCAATGTTCCGCTCCGAGCGGGTGATGCCCACCATGCGGCCGGACTGGTCAAACTCAATCAACGGCTCGGGCAGGTCGAAATCAATGGAGCCCCGCCGCACGCGCCGGCGATTGAGAATAAGGGCGAGGTCCTCCATCAATTTGAAGTTCGGAACCAGGGCCGCATAGCGCCGGCAAGCCGCCTGATCGCCCGCCAGGATGTCCCGCACGGCCGTGTAGGTCATGCGTTCGGCGCTGCGCATGATCCCCGGCGCGAGCTCGTACTCAACGATATTTCCTTGCGGGTCGATCTCCATCAGCGCCGACATCACCAGCCGGTCGACGTGGGGATTGAGGCTGCAAATACCGTTGGAAAGGTCGAGGGGCAGCATGGGCACGGCCCGGTCGGGGAAATAGACGGACGTGCCGCGCAGGCGCGCCTCACGGTCGAGGGCCGTCGCGGGGCGCACGTAATGGGCCACGTCGGCAATGTGAACGTGCAACAGATAATTTCCATTCGCCCGGCGCTCCACCAGAACCGCATCGTCAAAATCCTTCGCCGTCTCACCGTCAATGGTCACAATCGGCGGGCCGCGGAAATCCCGGCGGCCCTGGTGGTCAGGCTCCGGGATGTATTGCGGCGCGGCGCCGGCCTCCGCCAGCACTTCGACGGGAAAGCGATGCGGCAGGTGAAATTTGCGGATGACGATTTCCACGTCCACGCCGAAATCCTCGCGCCGGCCGAGAATTTCCACCACCCGGCCGCGCGGCAACGCTCCCGGGCGGGGGAAGCTGGTCATCTCGACGTCCACCACCATGCCTTCCAGGTCCCGCGTGCTGCGGACTTCGGACTTCGGATTTTGGACGTGATGTTCCGACTCGCCCCCGAACTGGCGGTCGCGGCTCGGCTGCGCGGCAGCACCCTCCCCACCCGGCCACTCCTCCCCGCGCGGAATGACGATTTCAAAGGGGATGCGTTGATCGAAAGGCATCACAAAGTTGTAGCGCTGGCCGCAATGGAACTGCCCCACCACGGTCTTCTGGGCGCGGTCGATCACGCGCAGGATGCGGCCTTCTGAGCGCCCGTCGGGCTTGGCGCGAAGCACCTGCACCTCCACGCGGTCGCCGTTCATGGCGGAACTCATGGCGTCAGGAGGGATGAAGATGTCCTGGTCGGTGCCCTTCACCGGCGCCTCGGGCACCACGAAGCCATAGCCATCACGATGGCTGATCAGGCGGCCGAGGGTGACGTCCCCCCCGCGCGCCCGCGCCGTCCCCAGGTCATTGCCGATTGGCGAATGTCGAGTGCCGATTGGCGCCCCATCGGCACGTGCGTCGCCCATCCGCGGTTCTGCGCCTTTGCTTCCCTTCGCCGCCAGCGCGAAGGTGTTCTTCTTCAGATACTCGATGCGTTTATGGCGGGCAAGACTTTTGAGCACGTTTTTCAGCTCACGCGCCTGGCTGGAACGCAAGCCGAGCTCCACCACCAGCTCGCGCAGCCGGAACGTCCTGCCCGGCTCGCGCTCAAAAACCTTCAGAATTTCCTGCGGCGATGGAAATTCACGCATGGGGATGTGTTCAATTCATTTTAGCACGGTGGAAAAGGGGGAGAGATGGAGATCGGTTCATCGGGCCATTGAAGGATTGGCGATCTTCGTTTGCCGATTTTCGATTTTCGAATTTCCAGTTTCGCTTTTCGCAGCTACCAGCTCACCATCGCCATAGAGAACTCCGTAGCAGCAGCCGGCGCAAGAGCTTCTCGCAAACGACCTGGAAGTAAAAGAAAAACAGACCCGTGGACACCATCAAGATCAACGCGGCCACGAACATAGTTCACCTCCCGGCAGTTGGGTCCCAGGCTGGGGGCCTGGACGGTGATAGCTCGCCCCTTGGGTGGTGGCGGACAAAACTAATCCTCTTCAGTCAACCCTTGGTCAAAAGCAAGGAGTACCAGCTCCAAGCGGTTAGCAACTCCCAGCTTGTCAAAAATGTTGCCGAGGTAATATTGAGCGAGGTTCTCACTAATCCCGAGCTCCCGCGCAAGATCCTTGTTCGTATAGCCGGCGGCAACCAGTACGACGACCTGGCGTTCAAGGGCGGTAAGACCGGAGTCTTGTCGGACCCCCGAAGGGACGTCGGAAGGGATCATTTGGCACACTTCCTGCATGATGTCTAATACTAATTAGCCTTCATCGGAATACTAATGATCCAATCGAATCCGGCGACTCGGGCCACTCGTTGCGGGTCATTTTCAAGACTCGCCAGCGCTTCAACCAAACGATCCTCCACCGCCCGCAGGCTGTCGAAGACAAGGTTGGGGAACCACTTTTCCCGGATATCCTCCCAGACATGCTCCACCGGGTTGAGCTGCGGACTGTAGGGCGGCAAGGGGAGCAGCCGCATATTCTCCGGGATCTGCAAATCCTTGGCGCGGTGCCACCCCGCACCGTCCAGCACCATCAGGATGAATTCCTGGGGGTGACGCCGGGCGACTTCGGCCAGGAACAAGGACATCGTCAGGGCATTCACCTCGGGTAGGACCAAGGTATCGAGCGTACCGTCATGCGGGCTGACGGCGGCGAAAACATAGGTGTACTCGCGCACGATGCGGGCGCAGACCTGGGGACGCACGCCGCGCGGCGCCCAGCAGCGCCGGGGATCATTGATGCGTCCAAACCGCGCCTCATCCTGGAACATCAAGCGCAGGGATCGCCCGGCGAGGCGATGCTCCTCAACGGTCGCGGGGAGTTTTTTTAAAAGTCTGTTGGCGGGCGAGGTCGGCCTGGGGATGGCGAGGCCGCGGAGCTAACTTGCGCCAGCCGTGCCGGGCCAGCATGCGGTAAACCGTCGATTTCGGCACGGCATGGCCCACCGCCTGTTCATAGGCCTGTTGCACCCGGCTCACCTCCAACAACCCACCGCGTTCGGCGCGCTGCAGAAATCCTGCCAACAGTTGGGCCTCTTCCGCCACAGGCAGGTTCTGGTGGCGTCGCCCTCCGCGCCCCCGGCGCTGCCAGAGCGCTTCGCCTTGCCGCCAGTATTGGGCCTGCAGACGCCGCACCGAGGTCGGTCGCCATCCCAGGGCTTGGGCAACTTGATTGGCGTTTAACCCCAACGCCGCTCGCAGCCACAAACACTGCACCCGCTGAAATTCGGCCTTGTTGCGCGCTTCCTTCAACCCCTGTTGTAACCGCTCGAGCGTTCCTTCTGGAAAAGGTCGAGGTGGTCGCATTTCTCCCTCCGCGTAAAAATAATCGGAAGGAGTTTATATTAGTATCTTTATGAATGCAACTTTGTATAAAACCCTTTCTTGCCCGACCCTATACTGACCATTATTCACGCAACGCGGACATTGCAGAAGATGGACCAGCGAGGAGCAGGTAATGCGGAGTTGGGTGCGTAGTGCACTACCCCGCGACGTTTAACAGAACAAACATCCACATGTTTGTTTCTCTTCACGATCAAATACCGCGGACTCATCCCGCCCGAAGCGGGGTAGGTTCGTGTTAACGGGAGGAAAGCCCAGGACCTTTATTCGGGTCCTTACTTATTAAGGCGAAAAATCAGGGGGAAATTTGCGCGGGAAGAGATATTTTTTTAGTGCAAATGGGCGTTGCAGTCTTTGAGCAGGGCTTCGGTGCGGGCCATCCTGGCAGGGTCGGCGAGCCGGCTATCGGTGGCAATCACTTGCTTCCAGTCGTCGGAGGCGCGCTGGGCAGCGACCCGGGCCTCGCTCCAGTTCCCGAAGGCTGCCTGCACGGTGCCAAGGGTCTGGTAAGCTACAGCAATTGTACGGGTCGTGCGAGCCCGGCTGGAGGACACGGTTACGGGAAGCCGCTCCGCCCGCGCCACCGCCTTTTGCGCCATCTCGAGGGCTCCGGGATGATCGCCGTGATGGGCGAGGGCCTCCGCAAGGGTCTCCTCGCTGTTCAAGGTTTGAACGACCAAGGTAAGGTCAGAGGGGTCGCGGGCCAGTACCCTCTCGGCAATGGCCAGGGACTCGCGATCTTTGGCGACGGCCTCGTCACTTCTTCCCAGGCCGTCCAGCCGTTTCCCCTCGAACTCATCAACCAACGCCAGGGCTCGCACTTTGGTAATCGACCGAGGGTCAGCCGCCACAAGTCTTTGCAGAATTCCTTCCGCCTTCTGAAGATTCGCCAGGGATTCCACCCACTCCTCCTGCGGGAGGTCCAACGTGGAATATAACGTCAGGGCATTGGCAAGATCATATTGGGCAAGCTGATCATTGGGGTCAGCCTTCGCCAGGTCGTGGGCAATGGCGAGCGCCTTTCCGTAATATTCGCGCGCTCCCGGGGTGTCACCGAGGTTGGGAAAGAGCGGGCTCCCCAAGGCCCCGCCCAGGTTTCCGTATGTAATCATCAAGCTGCGTCGCGTCAGGACATCGGAGGGGTTCTGCGCCAGGGCGTCTTCCCGCAGGGCCGCCGCCTGGCGGAATCGCACCACAGCTCTCTGAAGATCCCCCTGCATGGTCATGACTCTCGCCTCCTGGCTGTAAGCTGTCCCCAGATCGATTTGAATGTCTCGGTTGCGCGGAGAGGATTGCCTTGCTCTTTCCATGGCTTGGATCTCGAGTTCGACGATGGGGAGAGCCTCGCTGATATGGTGAGACAACAGTGCATCCGCCAGCGTCGAGTACACCTGGCCCTCCGCCAAGGAGCATTGAGAGTCATGTGGACACAGGCGCGCAAGCTCTTGAGCTGCCGGTACGGTGTTGCGCATCATCTCCGCCGCCCGCGCCGCTTCACCCGTCGAGAAGAGCAGGGTTGCCCAATTGACTTTTGTTTGCACGCTTTGCAAAAGGTATTTCGAATTATCGCGGTCTTTGGCCAGAAGCGGCCCAATTAAATCCACGGATTTTTGGTAATTGGTAAGCGCCCCCTTGGTGTCGCCCAGATTCGGTTGAAAGGGGTAACCCAGAACATTCGCGACCTTAAAATAGGAAGCGCTCAACACGAACCGCAAATCGTCGTCCTGGCCGGCATCCTTTGAAAGGTTTTCCAGAAATTGCAGCGTGGTCACCACGATTTGACGCCGGGCCTCCGTAGCCCCGGGAAGCTTTTCGATGGCCTTATGCACGTCGAAAAGCGAACTATTGGCTAATTCCAGCATCTGGGCGAGGCGGCGCCGGGAGCGCTCCTGCTCGGTTCTGGCCACCTGGGTTTCGGCTTCCGCCCGCGCCCTTTCCTGTTCGGCCAGTTGCCTTTGAGCTTCCGCCCTTTCGCGCTCGCGCTCCGCCGTTTGCCTTTGGGTTTCCGCAAAGCGGCGCGCGCTTTCGGCTCGATGAGCCTGTCGCTCCGCCAGAGCCATCCCCCCGAGCAAGCTGAGAAAGACCAGGATGGCCGCCGCCACCGCCAGGGCGTTGCGCCGCACAAACTTGCGGGCGCGATATACCACCGAATCCTGCCGGGCGTGAATGGGCCGGCCGTCCAGATAGCGCCCGATATCGTCAGCAAACTGATTCACCGAACCATAGCGCCGCTCCGGCTCCTTGCGCATCGCCATGAGAACGATGTTGTCCAGATCACTATTCAGCCGGTGCGGCGTCCCGGCCGCACGAGCCACCGTGCTGGGACGCGGGGTATCCGTCTGGCACACTACGCGCTCGATTTCCGCCGGCGTGGAAGTGGTAATCCGCTGCGCCCGGGTTCCCGTCAGCAGCTCAAAGAGAATCGCCCCCAGGGCATAAACGTCCGCCGCCGTGGTAATCGGCAGGCCGCGGATTTGCTCGGGGCTGGCGTATTCCGGGGTGAGCGGGCCCATCACCGCAGAAGTGAGGGTGAGACCGGGGTCATTGCCGGGATCCAGCAGCTTGGCCACTCCAAAATCAAGCAGTTTGGGAATTCCCTCCGCAGACACAAAAATATTCCCCGGTTTGAGGTCGCGGTGCACGACCAGCGCACGGTGGGCATACGTGACGGCCTCGCATACTCGCAGGAATAAGCGCAACCGCGATTCCAAATTGAGGTTCTGATCCCGGCAGTAGCCGTCAATAGGCTGTCCCTGGACATACTCCATGACAAAAAACGGGCGGCCATCCGGAGTCGTGCCGCCATCGATGAGACGAGCGATGTAGGGATGTTCAAGGCCTGCCAGAATCTGGCGCTCGTGGCGAAAGCGCGCCAGCACTTCCGCACTGTCCATACCGCGCTTGACCACTTTGATGGCCACCAGCTTGCGGTAGTTTCCGTCGTCACGCTCGCCCAGGTAAACCGCACCCATGCCGCCCCGCCCGATTTCCTTCAACAGACGGTACGCACCCATGCGCGTGCCCGCCAGCGGCGCGTGGTCGTCGAGCAGCGCACTGGCTTCCGAGCCGATGGCGGCGGCAATCGCGGAGCCGTCGGCCGAGTCCGCACGCAGCAGGGACTCCACCTCGGAGCGCAGCCCGGTATCCCCGCCGCAGGCGCGCTCAAGGAACCCGTCGCGCTCGCTGGCCGGTAAATCCACCGCATTGAAGAAAATCTCCTGGACTCGCTCCCAGTTGTTGCCGGACACTTGCTCTCCTTCGGATTGACAACTATTCCAGAGCTTTCAACGCGCCATTAAATGTGCTCTTGTTTGGGGGCACTATGCTAACGCAGATGGGCGTCGCAGTCTTTGAGCATGGCTTCTGCCGCAACGATCTTTGCGGGGTCGACCCTGCGGCTTCCGGCGGCGGTCAATTGCCGCCATTCGTCAACCGCGCGCTGGGCGTCAACGCGGGCCTCGGTCCAGTTCCCAAAAGTTCCCTCCACTTTGGCAAGGCTGGTGGACGCTATGGCCGTGGACCGGGTTCTGCGATCCCGCTCAGAATCGGTCACGGGAAGCCGCTCCGCCTGGGAAAGCGCTTGGTGCGCCATTTCAAGGGCCGCGGCCTGATCGCAATGACGAGCGAGAATCTCGGCCAGGCACTCCTCACTGGCCAGTTCCTGCGAGATCACGACCATGTCGGTGGAGCTATGGCCGAGCGCCTTCTCCACCGCGGCAAGGGACTGACGGCCTTTGGCGACGGCCTCGTCAATTCTTTCCATGCTTTCCAGGCGTGTAGCCTCAAATTCCTGGGCCAACGCCAGGGTTCGCCATCCGTTAATGAAGTGAGGGTCAGCCGCCACCATCTTCTGAAGGATTGCCTCGGCCTCCTGCAGATTCGCGAGGGATTCGGCCCACTGATCTTTGGGCAGGTCCAAAGTCGCATAGAACACCAGGCTGGTGGCCAGATCTAATTGTGCGAGCCGGTCCTTGCCATCCGCACGAGCCAGATCGCGGGCGATGGCGACCGCCTTGCCGTAGTATTCGCGCGCTCCCGCCGTATCACCGAGGTTGGGGAGGAGCGGACTCCCCAAGGTCCCACCCAGGTTACCGTAAGTGATCATCAAAAGTCGGCGAATCAGGACGTCGGAGGGGGTGCTGGCCAGGACCCTTTCGCGTAGCGCCGCCGCTTGTTTGTATCGTTTCACCGCTTCGCGGGGTTCATAGCGGGCGGACAATATCTTTGCCTGCTGACTGTAGGATGTCCCAAGATCAACCTCAATATCCTTGTCCCCCGGGAAGACCTTCAGAGTGCCTTCCATGTCCTGTGTCTGCAGCTCGGAGTAATGGAGGGCCGCGTCCGTATCCTGATTGATCAGGATATCCACAAGCCCCGAGTACACATCGCCCTCCGCGCGATAGCACAGGGTGTCTTTGGGACACAAGCGCTTGAGCCGGTGGGCCGTGGGCACAAGGTCCTGCAATACCTGCACCGCCTCCGGTTGTTTACCCGTGGCGGCGAGCACGGTCGCCCAGTTGATTTTGGTTTGCACCCATTGCAAGGCGTAATCCCCGCGGTCCGGATCTTTAGCCAAGAGGGGGGCAAGGAAAGCCGCCGATTTCCGGTAATTCGCGAGCGCCCCCTGGGTGTCACCCAGATTCGGCCGTGTGGGAAAACCCAGGACGTTTGCCACTTTATAGTAAGAGGCGCCCAGCGTGAATTGCAATTGCTCGTCATCGGCGACATCCTTGGAGAGATCTTCCAGAAACCGCAGCGTGGTTACAACGATCTGGCGCCGGGCTTCGGTTGATCCGGGCAGTTTTTCAATGGCGGCGTGCACGTCGAAGAGCGAACTATTGGCCAATTCCAGCATCTGTGCAAGTCGGCGCCGGGAGCGCTCCTGCTCGGTTCTGGCCACCTGGGTTTCGGCTTCCGCCCGCGCCCGTTCCTGTTCGGCCAGTTGCCTTTGAGCTTCCGCCCTTTCGCGCTCGCGCTCCGCCGTTTGCCTTTGGGTTTCCGCAAAGCGGCGCGCGCTTTCGGCTCGATGAGCCTGTCGCTCCGCCAGAGCCATCCCCCCGAGCAAGCTGAGAAAGACCAGGATGGCCGCCGCCACCGCCAGGGCGTTGCGCCGCACAAACTTGCGGGCGCGATATACCACCGAATCCTGCCGGGCGTGAATGGGCCGGCCGTCCAGATAGCGCCCGATATCGTCAGCAAACTGATTCACCGAACCATAGCGCCGCTCCGGCTCCTTGCGCATCGCCATGAGAACGATGTTGTCCAGATCACTATTCAGCCGGTGCGGCGTCCCGGCCGCACGAGCCACCGTGCTGGGACGCGGGGTATCCGTCTGGCACACTACGCGCTCGATTTCCGCCGGCGTGGAAGTGGTAATCCGCTGCGCCCGGGTTCCCGTCAGCAGCTCAAAGAGAATCGCCCCCAGGGCATAAACGTCCGCCGCCGTGGTAATCGGCAGGCCGCGGATTTGCTCGGGGCTGGCGTATTCCGGGGTGAGCGGGCCCATCACCGCAGAAGTGAGGGTGAGACCGGGGTCATTGCCGGGATCCAGCAGCTTGGCCACTCCGAAATCAAGCAGTTTGGGAATTCCCTCCGCGGACACAAAAATATTCCCCGGTTTGAGGTCGCGGTGCACGACCAGCGCACGGTGGGCATACGTGACGGCCTCGCATACTCGCAGGAATAAGCGTAACCGCGATTCCAAATTGAGGTTCTGATCGCGGCAGTAGCCGTCAATAGGCTGTCCCTGCACATACTCCATGACAAAAAACGGGCGGCCATCCGGAGTCGTGCCGCCATCGATGAGACGAGCGATGTAGGGATGTTCAAGGCCTGCCAGAATCTGGCGCTCATGGCGAAAGCGCGCCAGCACTTCCGCACTGTCCATACCGCGCTTGACCACTTTGATGGCCACCAGCTTGCGGTAGTTTCCGTCGTCACGCTCGCCCAGGTAAACCGCACCCATGCCGCCCCGCCCGATTTCCTTCAACAGACGGTACGCACCCATGCGCGTGCCGGCCAGCGGCGCGTGGTCGTCGAGCAGCGCACTGGCTTCCGAGCCGATGGCGGCGGCAATCGCGGAGCCGTCGGCCGAGTCCGCACGCAGCAGGGACTCCACCTCGGAGCGCAGCCCGGTATCCCCGCCGCAGGCGCGCTCAAGGAACCCGTCGCGCTCGCTGGCCGGTAAATCCACCGCATTGAAGAAAATCTCCTGGACTCGCTCCCAGTTGTTGCCGGACACTTGCTCTCCTTCGGATCGATGAAATCCACACTCGGCAGGCGAAAAATTGAGGGAAATTTGCAGCCGGGGTCAGGTTTTTTCGTCAGGGGCGGGGTGCTGATCCAGCTCACGCTGCAACCATGCCTGGGCCACGCGGAGATGACGCCGCACCTCGACAACGGAAAGTTTCAAAACCTCGGCCGATTCCTCCGCGGTCATCCCTCCGAAGAACCGCATTTCAACTAATCGCGCCTTCAGGGAATCATTCCGCGCCAATCGCTCCAAGGCATCGTCAATGGCGATGATCGAGGAGGGCTCACGGCCAGGTACGGCGGCCGCCATTTCCAGGGGCAAATTCGCCGCTCCGCCACCGCGTTTACCCGCGTCGCGAATCCGCGCGTGGTCAATCAGGACCTGGCGCATGACCTGCGCCGCTACCCCCATGAAGTGGGCACGGCTGTGATAATCAGGGTGCTCCTGCTTGACCAGTCGGGCATAGGCCTCGTGTACTAGGGCAGTGGGTTGCAGCGTATGTCCGGGGTGCTCGTTTCGCATGTAACCCCGCGCCAGCTTTTGCAGTTCGGGATAGATGAGCGGCACCAGGCGGTCGAGCGCGCTCTTGTCCCCCAAGGCGAACTCATGAAGCAGAGCCGTGATGGGCTGCTCCTTCGGCAGTCGCGACTTAATATCGGGGATTTCCATTTTCTGATTTCCGCTACTCCAAAGGTACTCCCGGCCGCGACTTAATGCAACTGATTATCAAGTGTGATAATGGCAGCGCTTGAAATGAGAGGCTCGCGCGGCCTTCGTGTGAACCTTTGGCCAGTTGCGGAGAACGCGGAGATAACCACGCGGCGGGAAGGCGGGAGCCGGAGCGGCCGGCACAGGTGAACGATGTGCCGGCCGCCACGGAACGAGGCTTTAGAACACAAGGTGCAGTCCGAGCATCATGAAGCGCGGGCTGCCGATGGTATGCTGAATGACCCCAAGGCTTCCATGGGGAGGGATGGAAGGTGGCCCGTCGTAGTTGGGGAAGAAATCCACATCGTTGTTGGGGGTGTCGAAATCGGGTTGATTGAAGATGTTGAAAGCGTCGGCCTCGAAGCGCAGGTTGAAGCGGTCCTTGATGATGGGGAACTGCTTGGCCAAGCTCATGTCGAAGCGCACCTGGAAAGGACCACGAAACATGTTCCTTCCCGAGCTCCCAAACACCGACTCCCAATCGTCGCATCCGGTGGCATCGCACGGGGGGACTCCGTCCTGGCCGGGTTGAAGAAACTGGGGGAGAAAAGCGCTGGGATTGAGCACGGGCTTGCTGGGATTGATTCCGGTGGTTCCTTGGAGTTCCGCCTGTTTAGCTGTTACGTTTGGCGCGAGCGGGATAATCGGGTTGCCCAATTCATCGTACGTGCCGTAATAAATCCCCGCCACGGATCCATGATAATCGTAAGGGCTGTAGGGCTGGCCGCTTTCGGCCACGGTCTGCCCGCCCCAGATCCAGCCGTTCGCCAAGTATTTCAGAGCCTTATTGCTCTTAGCGAGGCTTGGAAACGTGTAGCTGTAATTGATTAAAAACACATGCGTCTGGTCGAAGTCCGACGAAGCATAATTTGACCTGGGAACCTGAGGGTTGTTCCCCGTCACAAACAGGCCCAGTCCACTCTGCTCATCCAGAGCATGCGACCAGGTGTAAGACGCAGTAAATTGCAAACCGTTGGAGAGGCGCTTGCGCGCCTGAACCTGCAAGGCATTGTAGTTTGAGATGCCTTCAGCTTTGTAGGTCACGGAATTGTAGTCATAGCCGATATAGGGCACGCGGACCTCCGCGTTGCCGGAATAATACGGCGGCGGGCAGAGGGGTTCGTCGTCGAGCGGGGTATAGCCATTGTAATAAGTGTTGCACACGCTGTACTGGCTCAAGCCACCGTAAGAATACATCTGGTCGTTCACCGGATGCGAGGGCGTAGCGAGGAGCGCCTGGTTGAATGGAACGGGCAGCACTTCATGTAATCCGTGGTTTCCCACATAGCCAATTTCGAAAAGCCAATTATTGGAGAGCTGGTACTGAAGATCGAGGGTCCAGTTCTGCGTGTAAGGCAGTTTGTTGTTGATATCATAACCGCTGAACAGGAAGGGGCCAGACAGGTTTCCCGTGGGCCAATATCCGGACGCGGTCTGTGACACGTTGGGCAACAGACTGAGAAAACTGGCGGCGCTGCCGGAGGGCGGCGGGATGGGGGTTGTGCCAAACGGCGCGGAAAGTGACGCACCCCGTAACGCCTCATCCGGCTCGACGAAGGGTGGCGCGAGCGTCACTCCGAAGGGACCGTTGAAGCCCGAACCGGCGGGAGCCGAAAAGTAGCTGAACAGTTCGCCCCGGTCGTAGTAGATCCCATAACCCGCGCGCACGGTCAGTTTCGAATACGGAGTCCAAGCGATACCGATGCGCGGGGCGAAGCCCCACTGGCGCTGATTCATCAAGGAATTGCTGGCGCCCGAAGTGGCGGAATTCGGGTTATTCCCTGCAATTTCCAGTCCCGAGTTGGTAATGGTATCCGAGGCCGCATCATAGGCATACCGATTGGGGTTGAATCCGGTCAGCTTGCCATACTTCTCGGACATCGCCCCGTCATAATCCCAGCGCACGCCGCCCGTCAATGTCAGATTGCTGCGCAGCTTGAAGTTATCGTTGATATACGCGCCCCCCGTACTCGATCGATAATAGCGGTTGGCCGCACCCGCCAAGGCTTCTCCATCCTCCAAATCCCCTTCCACAAAGTCCTCAAAGGACCTGAATTCGACGGTCCCCGTGTCCGTATTCTTGTTGATAATATTGAGTTGCGTCGGGTCCCATTGTACGCCCACGGCTATCGTGTGCCTTCCTTTGACCATGTTGACCGAGGATTCGCCTTCCCATTGATTTTGGTACATCCCGGCATTGCCAAAACTGGGGCTGACGCCGAACTCCAGTTCATTGGTCAGGTTCGGGTCGGGGGTGTCGATTTCAAGGAAGGGGAACGTTGGCGTACTCGGCATCGTGATGCCCAGCGCGCTGGGACTGAATTGTGATTCTGTCGTCCCATACGCCCGGAGCCTGGTGAACCCGCCGTGGAGCTCCCAAGTGATCGTCGGCGACAGGATCATGGTGTTCATGATGGACACCACCTGGCTGCCTGCCGAAAGCTCCTGAGAAAAGCCCAGAAGGCTCTCCTCATAGCCGAAGGGATTCGTGGTGGGATTGTCTTGAATATAATACTTTCCTGATACGCGGTCCTTATCGTTCACCTGATAGTCAAGACTGGCAATCCCCTGGTCCACGTTGGCATGGGAGTTGGTCCCCTGGACCAATGCATCGCCCCCGAGCTGGTAGGCTTCTGTCTCATTGTATTGGGCGCTCGGAATCAGAAATTGTCCGTTGGAACGCTTGGCCTGCAAAAGATCCAAGGCTGCCTGATTGATCTGGCTGGGGGAGAATGAAGTCGTGCCGTAGGTCGAGTTGACGGCGGCCGCGATGCCACCGGGGCTGCGGTCGTCGGTGAGACCCAGGGGGACCGTCGCGTATTGGGTTGCCAACGACGCATCGGAAACGCGCACCCCCTGATAAGACAAGAAGTAAAACAACTTGTCCTTTTTGATGGGGCCGCCGAAGGTGGCGCCGAACATGTTACGATTCATGAAGGGATTGGGGACGTTCGCGGCATTATAAAAGAACGGCGCGGCGTTCAGCGTGCTGTTTTGCCACTGCTCCCAAGCCGACCCGTGCAACTGGTTGGTGCCCGATTTGGTGAGCACGCTGATGTGCGCGCCGCTACTGTTCCCCTGGGTGGCGTCATACATGGCGGCATTTACGGCAATCTCCTGGATCGCGTCAATGGGAGGCGTGGGGAGGGCCTGGCCGATGGCGCCGTAAACCGAGGAACTGGTTTGAACCGACCCACCCGGGCCGAAGTTTTCGCCCGTGTTCAGCACAAAACGGTTCTCCCCCACTTGGCTCGTCGAGTTACCATTGAACAGGTTGTTGGTGCTGACGCCATTCAGCGAAAAGCTGTTGCTGGTGTCGCGGTTGCCGTTAGCGAAGATGGCCTGATTGCCCAACCCGGTTTGGGCTCCTCCACCGCCCAGAAAATCCGCGTGCACGCCGGGGGTCAGAATCGCCAGTTGGGTGAAGCTGCCGGTGCCCAGAGGGGTATCCTGAATGGTGGCTTGGTCCACCACATAACCGTTCGTGGCATCCGTCTGGTTCATGAGCGCCACCGCAGTCACCTCCACCGTGGTGCTGACCGCGCCGACCTTGAGGGCGCCGTCCACCGTGGTGGTGCGGTTGATTTCCACCAGAACCTCGGTGTGGGTCTCGGTCTCAAAGCCGGTCTTGGTGAACTTCAATTCGTATCTTCCAATGGGAAGATTGGAAATGGAGTAGGAGCCGTTGGACTTCGAGTGTACCGCCAACTCTAAATTGGTGGCCACATTGCGCGCCTTCACCTCGGCATCGCCTACCGTGGCGCCCGAACTATCAAGGACTGTGCCGGCAATGGACCCAACGGTTTGTTGTGCCCGGCCGGGAACTTGTGAAACGATGAGCAACAACAGAATCAAAGCGGCGACCACCCAGCGGTTCCGCAACAAGCTGAACTGGTAGTGCGTCTTTTGCTTCATAGTCCTCCTCGTACACTCCCACCCTCAAGGGCGGGATCCGGAATCCATAGATTTCCCTGCACGCTCCCCCCTGGGTCACATCAATATCTAAACCGGGGCCTGTTAAGATTTGTGCCTCAACCTGTCAAATCTTGGTTACTTCCGCCCCTGTTAAATTTGTACTGCTTGGATGACAGAAAACACCCGCAAACCTGCTTCCAAAATTCATGGAAGTTGTATGCTGCCGTAAGCCGCTGAAACTAAATGAGCCCATTTCCGACGTTCCCGTCGCGGCCTTTTCGCCCTATGACATATCGTATTAACGCTCCATTTCCCCATATCGTGCAGGCTCAATAAGAAACATGCATTACACGAATGTTGCGTTTTTATTTCACGGATCGCAGCGTGGAGCTGATGTGCCGCCGACCGTTCGGTCGGTCCGCGGCAGGCTCTACCAGGGACCCGCAGTGAATTCTTTCAGGGCATGAACCCTCGGGGCGTTCCCGACATCTATAGAAGAACGGAGGTGTCATCATGTACTCAATTATCGGAGCAAGCGGGAACACGGGAAAGGTCGTTGCCGGCAAGCTGCTGGCCCATGGCGAGAAGGTTCGAGTGATTGGGCGCGAGGCGCGCCGTCTGCAAGGTCTTGTTCAGATGGGCGCGGAAGCTTTCGTTGCCAATGTCACCGATGCTGCCGCGCTGACCCAGGCTTTTCGCGGAGCCAAGGCGGTTTATGTAATGATTCCGCCCAACCCGGCAATTCCCAATGTGCGGGAGGACCAGGAGCGGGTGAGCGACGCCCTCGTGGCGGCGGTTCAAAATGCCGGTGTCGAGCATGCCGTGGTTTTGAGCAGCATTGGCGCCGACAAACCGGACAAGACGGGGCCGGTGATTGGCCTGCGCAATCTGGAACACAAACTGAATGGTATCGCCGCACTTCATGCTGTCTATTTTCGCGCCGGCTACTTTATGGAGAATCTATTGCCTCAGGCCATGGTCATCAAGGGCTTCGGAGTGACGGGAGGTCCGTTGCGCGGCGACCTGAAATTGCCGATGATTGCCACCCAGGACATTGGCGCTGCGGCCGCTGCGGCATTGCTGAATCTTGATTTTCGGGGGAAGCAGGCGCGGGAACTCCTGGGGCAGCGCGACGTGACCTATACGGAAGTGGCGTCGATCATCGGCAAGGCCATTGGCGAACCCGACCTCGGCTATATGCAGCTCGCGCCCCCGCAATGCAAGCCCGCATTGATGCAGGCCGGCATGTCTTCCAACCTGGCTGACCTGATCCTGGAAATGGCAGAGTCCTTGAACTCGGGATACATGGAGGCCCTCGAGCCACGCTCGCCCGAGAACTCCACCCCCACCTCCATCGAGACATTTGTCGCCGAGCAATTCGTGCCGCGATTCACGGAAAAAGCCGCAGGCGCGTAAAAGGACAGTCGACAGTAGGCCAGAATGCAGAAGGCAGCGGGAGAGTAGCCGTAACGCGGACCTCCGCCTTTGAGGTCCGCGGTTTTTCACGTGCAAATACCCCAAATCCTGAGCGCGAAATCCTGGCGAAGCGCTTTGGAGTGCGGCCGCAAAGCTGCCGCCTTCCGTTCTTACTCCAGGCGCTCGCAGAGCTTTACTTTCTCCTCGTTATCGATCTCCCGCAGGCGCACTTCAATAACTTCCGTGTCGGAGGTTTGAATCACCCGGCCCACATAATTGGCCTGGATGGGCAGCTCGCGATGGCCGCGGTCGATGAGAACGCAAAGGTCCACGCGTTGCGGCCGGCCATGGTCCAGCAGGGCGTCCAGCGCGGCCCGCGTGGTGCGGCCGGTATAGAGGACGTCGTCCACCAGGATCACCGTCTGTCCCTCCACGGTAAACGCCGAAGGCACTTCCTGGACCACCGGCTTCTGCGCCACGGTCGAGAGGTCGTCGCGGTAGAAGGTGATGTCAAGTGTCTCTACCGGGGGCGAGGTCTTTTCGATTTCGGTCATTTTCCTGGCCAAGCGCTCCGCCAGAGGGACTCCGCGCCGCCGGATGCCCACCAGAACGACTCCTGCCAGGCCGTTATTGCGCTCCAGAATTTCATTGGCCAGCCGCACCAGGGTACGGTCAATTTCCGAAGCCGACATCAACTGCGCTTTCTCGCGGACCTCGGCAACCTTGGGCTTAGCATTTACATTTTCCATTCGGACGCTCCGCTTTAAAGGGTAAAGTTTAAAGGGTAAAGGGTAAAGCACAAAGGGCAAAGTTTAAAGGGTAAAGGCTAAAGGTTAAGAGCTGAAGGGTGAAGGATAAAGGGTAAAGGCTAAAGGGTAAAACAGAACCTGGCTTAAGCAATCTGATCGAGACAGGCGCCCATGGGGACTGCGTTACCCTTCACCCTTTATCCTTCACCCTCTGCCTTTCATCCTTTACCCTTTAAACTTTACCCTTGAAAATTCACCCTTGAGCCCTCACCCCTCACCCTTTAAACTTCACCCTTTATAATGCCCGCGCCTTGAGCAATTCCGCATCTATTTGCCCAATTTTATTGAACTCTTCATCCCAGAAAGATTGGGATTTCATGCCATCCAAGTAGGCCAGGGAATAGCCGAAATTGGTCCAGACTTCCTGCTTGTAGCCGAACAGCCGTTCCTTCTCCTCCCGCGGGCGCACATCCAGGATTTCCTCCGCGCTTCCACCCCGGAATACTTCTTCAATGCGCTTGTCAAGTTCGCTCAAGCGGAGCGGCCGCCGCTGTTCCAGGTCGGCGAGCACGGAGGGATAGCGGTCAAAACCATCGGTGGCAATGGTCACCACATTGTCATCGGGGCCGAGGTCAAGGAACCGGGCCATGCGAATCGCCCCCAGGATGTTGCAGATGCCCGACACTCCGAACATTCCCTGCAAGGGTCGGAGCGATCCGGCCTCCAAACCAAGGAACGGCTCAATGCCGTGCTGGCGGCGCTCCAGCAACTCGAGTCCCAGCACGCAATCCTCATCGTGGATCATCACCACGTAGTCGGTGGTGAGGACGTTGTGAATGAGCGTCACCATCTTGTCGCCAATCCCTTCGATCCGATGGCTGCCAAACCCGTTATTGAAAAGCGTGGAGCATTCTCGGGGTTCGAGCGCCGCCACCTGGCATTCCGGAAAGGATGACTTGATTTCATCGCCCGCGGCGAGCGTTCCGGCGGAGCCCGGCGCCGCCGCGAACAGCGCAATGCGGCCATTTCCGTAAGGTTTTACCGCCTCGATGGCGCTGCGCCCCGTAACGTAACGGTGAAACCGGTAATTCGGAAGCAACTCAAACTGCGCCAGAACTTTATTGCGCGGGTCCTTGCGGTATTCCAGCGTGCGCTCCAGCACCAGGATGACGTCGCTCTCCGAGCCGGGCGTGAGGTCAAGCTTTCCGCCGTAATGGCGAATGCGCGCATAGCGTTCCGCGCTCATCCCTTCCGGCATGATGACGATGGCGGGATAACCCTTGAGGCGGGAAACATACGCCACCCCAATTCCGAAATTCCCGGTGGAGGGGCCAATGGTGGTGCAGCTGCCAGGCACAATTTCCCCCGCCAGTTCCCCTTCCATCAGCGTGGAGTAAGCGGGCCCCACCTTGTGGCTGCCGGAGGGGAAAAAGTGCCCCACCATCACCACAATGTTCGCCTTCACCCCCGTCAACTCCCTGGGCAGGACGACGTGGCGAACGCCGTGGTCCGGCCCTCGCCAGGTGATGTTGAATAGATTCGCAGGGTCGAGCTCATTGCCCTGCGCCGCCGCCAAAGCCATGCCCCTCAATGCGGGGGGCAATGTCGCGGGGTCGAGCATTTCTGCGTAGGTGGGACCGGGAACGAAACTCGACATGTAATTCCTCACGGCGGATCGCACCGCAGAGGCGCGGAGGGAAAGCAAGTCAAAAGTCAAAGTGCAAAAGTCAAAACGCAAATCCGTTACTTTTGCATTTTGCGTTTTGACTTTTGACTTTTGACTTGTTCTTTCTTCCCCCTCCTCAGCGCCTCGGCGCCTCTGCGGTCAAGAGATCAAGCTCTTAAAATCTGCTCCACATGGCGCGAGCATGGACCGCGGCCTGCGCTGCCACCTCGCGTTCATCCACGGTAACACACTCCTTGCCGCGCAGCACATAGCGCCCGTTGACGAGGAGGGAATCCACCGGCGCGTTGGCAATGCCAAACAGGAAGTGGCCGAACAGGTTGCTGCCGTCGAGCGGCGTGGGGGGGAAGTAATCCACCAGCAGGAGGTCGGCCCGGGCGCCGGTTTCAATGCGGCCGATTTCCCATCCCCAGATCTTCTTGGCAATGGTGCGGTTGTTGAGCAGCGCCGCGGCGTAAGCTTCCGCATAGGCCACGCGCGGATCCCGCTCGCGCAGCTTCTGCACATGGAAGGCCGCCTTGAACTCCTCAAACATGCGCGGCGAATAGCCGTCGGAGCCTAGCCCCACCAGCACTCCCTTGCCAAACATCCCCAGCAGGCGCGCCATGCCCACCGCGTTGTTGCAGTTCGATTGGGGGTTGTGCACCACATTGATTTGCCGCCGGGCCAGCGCCCCAATGTCCCGGTCGTTCACATGCACGCAATGCGCGGCCAGCGACCGCTCGTCGAGAATCCCCAGGTCGCGCAAACGCATCACCGGCGATTTGCGGCAGCGCCGGTATGAGTCATTCACATCGCAGCGGTCCTCCGCCACGTGGATGTGGAACCCCGCTTGCAAGGATTGATTCGCTTCCATGCAGCGGCGCAGGGTGCGGTCACTAAGGGTGAAAGAAGCGTGCAACCCAAAACTGCCGGCCACCAGGCCGTCGCCCGACCCGGCTGACAATCGCTCCAGAAAGCGGACATTCTCCTCGATGCCCAGCTCCGCCCGCGTCGCGCCATTGCGGTCGGAAGTTTCGTAGCACAAAACCCCGCGCAAGCCGACTTCCCGAAAAGCCTGCTCGATCCTGTCCAAGCTTCCCGCGCAGGCGTTGGGGCTGGAATGGTGATCCACCAGCGTGCCCACTCCACACTTGGCGGAATCAATCAACCCCACCAGCGCGCTGTAGTAAACATCATCCTGATTCAATGCGCGGTCCAGCCGCCACCAGAGCTTCTTCAAAATTTCCGGAAAGTTGCGGGGGGCGCGCCCGGGCAGCGATATTCCCCGCGCCAGAGTGCTGTAAAGATGCGTGTGGCAATTGATAAGCGCGGGCATCAAAAGCTTGCCCCCCGCGTCGATGACTTCGTGGCCGCCTGAACTCCCCTCCTTGATAAGGAGGGGATCAAGGGGTGGTGTAAGAGGCGGGGTGGTAGGGGCACGCCATGGCGCGCCCCTAAGCCCCACCAAGGTGTCTTCGACCTGCCCGATCGAGCCATCGGGAAGAATCTCCACCGCGCCGGAATCGAGCACGCGGTTGGCAGAGTCCAAAGTGATCACGCGAGCGTTGCGGATAATCATGGCATGCCTGCCTTCTGCCTACTGCTTTCCGCTTTCCGCCCCGCTCACTCCTCGATCTCGTAACTAACCGGCGCATCCGCCATGGTAAGGGCCATAATCGCCTTCGCCGTGTGCAGGCGATTTTCCGCCTCATCAAAAACAATGGAGTGCGGGCCGTCAATGACCTCGTCCGTCACCTCGTTGCCGCGGTCGGCGGGAAGCGGATGCATGTAGAGCGAATCGGGGCGTGTTAATTCCATCTTCGGCGCGTCGCAAATCCAGTGGCGATATTGCTTGGCGATGCGCAGCGATTCCTGCGGATTGCTTCCCATCGTGTCGAGGCAGCCCCAACTCTTGGGGATCACGATGTCGGCGTCGCGGAAGGCGTCGTCCATGTTGTCCATCACTTCGAATTTCACGCCCGCCGCCTGCGCGTTCCGGCGTGCGGCCTCGACCGTTTCCGGCATCAGCCCGTATTCGGGCGGATTGGCCAGCACCACGTCCAGGCCGAATCGCGGCATCAGCATAATCAGTCCCTGAGGCACGGAGAGCGGCTTGGCGTAGCTGGGCGCGTAGGCCCAGGTTACCGCCAGCCTGCGACCGCGCAGATTCCTCCCCAGCTTTTCGCGGATCGTCATCAGGTCCGCCAGGGTCTGGCAGGGATGATCCACATCGCATTGCATGTTGATCACCGGCGCGGTGGCCCAGCGCGCCACCTCGCGGATATAAGTGTTCCCTTCCCCGGGAATCAAGTCGTGCCGGATGGCGATGGCGTGCCCGTAACTCGAAAGGATAATGCCCGTGTCCTTGGGGCTCTCTCCGTGCGACACCTGCATGGCGTCGGCAGTGAGGAAATGCGCGTGCCCGCCCAACTGCGTAATGCCCGCTTCAAAGGAATTGCGCGTGCGAGTGGACTTGTCAAAAAACATCAGGAAAATCGTTTTGTCGGGGAGATGGCGATGCGGAATGCGGCTCTTGAATTTGCGCTTGAGGTCGGCGGATACCTCCAGCAGGGTTTCAATCTCCGCCAGTGTCCACTCCTCGGTCGTAATGTAATCCTTGCCGAAGAAGAGCGCTTGCTGGGTAATCATGGGTTTGCTCCTTGTGCAAGGTTTCAAGAGTCAGGAGAGGCCGAAAATCGAAACTAGAAACTGCAAAATTGGGTACCGAATTTCGATTTTCGAGTTTCGGTTTTCGCCCCCCATACCTGACACCTATCACATGCCCCCAACATTCACAAAATTCACGCGCCGGGTGTCGCGGATGGATTCCACCAGCAGCTTGAGCTGCAAATAGGGAAGCATGTTGATCTCATATTGGCTCCCGGAAACTTCCGGCTTCAGTTTCCAGCCCACCACCACACCATGGGCGGGCTCGATTTCCACCTCGGCGTTCGCGTCGCGGAACCAGGCGCGGTCGATGAGCGGGTTCAGGCTCAACTCGTAGGACGCGCCGGCAATGGTTCCGTAGATGGTGGTCTGGTCGCCTTCAAATTCGATGTAGAAACCGTTGCGGCCCGCATATTTCCGGTAGGTTTCGAGGCTCGAGAAAAAGCGCGGCTTCTCGATGTAGGGGCCGCCGTCCTCGGGGCAGAAGACGTCGCAGTTGCCGCAATCGTTGCAGGCGTCGGCGTAGTTGGCCAGTTGATGCGCCTTCCCCACCTTGAAAACACCCCCCGGCACGCGCTGCGGGGGTTCATCCGGAGTGAATTTAAGGTTGGTGTAGTCAATCTCCACCGCCGAGGTTTCATAGACGAAATTGGCCACATTGGGGCACACCGGCACGCACTTGTCGCAGTTGATGCAGTCGTAGAGCCAGAGCTTGGAGCCGATTTTGCGCGGCACGCCCTTGTTGTGCTCCCACGCGTAGCGCGGATTTTCGGTCGCCTGCTTAACCAGGAGGGGAGTGTTGAGCACGCCGGCCGCGTCCACCAGATCTTGCTCAAGTGTTGCGATGGCGCAGCGCAGCGCGTCCACGATGGCGGCTGGCAGCAGCGCATCGCCATGCCCGCCTCTACCCTCGAACTTAGCGGCAATCTGCTGGCATACATCGCGTAAGGGCTCGCCGCCGCCTGCCCCAACGAAATCCCTCAGCGGTGCGGCGACTTCTGCCTCCAGCCATGATTCGACGCGGCACATCTGTTCTGAATCCGCACCGGCAAATTGTTCGCGCAGAGAATTCTTGAGCGGTTGAGTCACTTGATCAACCGCCGCCAAGCCCTGCCCCGCGTGGCGAACCACAAAGTCCGGCAGTCGCGCCGCCCCCCCCGCGCGCATTTTGTCTCCCAGCTTCTCCAGGTAGCGAACGAGCCGCGCGTAGCCGCCGGGCCGCAGCAAATCCGTGCAGGTGGTGACGGGAATAAAATTCATGGCCACGCAGTCCGCCATGTTGTTGGAATCGAGGCCGGCCGAAAAAGAGATGGGAATCGACGCGCCCATGCGCTCGCGAAACTTCTGCACCAGGTTCAGGGTGAGAACGTGCAGCGGCGCGCCCGACATATACATGACCTCATCGGTGAAAAAGGTGCGGTGATTCTTCACCACCAGCGTGTTGCTGAATTTCACTGCCAGGCGCTTGCCGCGCGAGCGCGCCAGGCGATCAAGGCACGGGATCATTTCCATCGCTTCGGAAAATTGCAGGTCCTTGTCAAAAGCTTCCTGCGTCACCAGCAGTTCCTGGTAGCCGAGCACATCGTGCAGCAGGTGCTCCACGTGGGCCTTCCCCAGCAGCGTGGGATTCAGCTTGACGCAGACGTTCAGGTCCATTTCCGTCAGCAAGAAACTGACAATGCCTTCGATTTCGCCTGCCGGGCAGCCATGAAAGGTGGAAAGCGTGAGGGTGTCGCTGATGCGGGTGGGAAAGGGCAAATCGCGATAGCGCGCCCAGGGGCCGGTGAGCGTCGCGCGCAATTCATCCACGATGGCTGTCGCGTCCATCATCCATGCCATCCACTCCCGCACGCGCGGTGAGCTGATCCCCTTCAGATCGTAACCCACGCTCATGTCGAAGATGGTGTCGCCCCAGGCGCCGGGGAAATCTTCCCCCAGAAGCCTTGAGGCCTTCAGGATCTCAATGAACATCGCCGCGCCCACATACTCGCGCAGCGACTGCTCCAGCCGCAACTCCTGCGACCATTCCACGTTGTAACCGACGTTGATGATGTCGATACAGGGGCGGGGGATCTTCAGCTCATCGAGAATCTGCACCGTCTTCAGCTCGATGATACGCGAACCGCCCAGCCACGAAAGCACGATGTTCTGCACCAATTGATCGTGGGGCCCGGCGGCCGGACCCAAAGGCGTTGAGGCGGAGTGGCCGTGGAAGTGGACAGAGGTGTCAAGCCCAGGAATGCCGCGAAAGAACTTGGCCTTCGGCAAGTCGAAGATCTTCCCTTCCCGCTCGTATTCCAGAAATGCCCGGCGCAGGAGCAGGGGGAGTGGGATGGGTACAAGTTCAGCCATAGTATTGCAGTGGTTAGTGGGCAGTGGCTAGCTACTGGCCACTAACCACCAGCCACTGTGCTCACATAAGTCAATGGAAACGCCGCGTAGAACTGGGCGGCTTCCACAAGGTGGCGGATGGGGACGCGTTCCAGGACGCTGTGCGCCACATCCTCTTCGCCCGGCCCGAAGCCGATGGTGGGCACGCCCATCAATCCCATGGACCCCACGCCGTTGGTGCTGAACGTCCACTTGTCGACCTCGGGCGGCTGGCCATGCAAGGCCGCATACGCGCTGACGCCGGCCTGCACCAGCGGGTGATTTTCCTCCAGCACCCATGTGGGATAGTACTTTTCCATCGGGTAGTTGAGACCCGTGTAACTGGGCACATCGTAATTCAGGATTTCCACCTCCGCGCCCTCCGCACTCGAGAGCGCTTTCACCTCCGCGACGGCGCTTTCCTTCGTCTCGCCAGCGGTCAGGCGCCGGTCCAGGTGGATGGAGCACGCTCCGGGCACCGCGCACAACGACGGCGACATGGAGCGGATGTCCGTCACCACAATCGTCCCTTTGCCCAGAAATGCATCGTCCCGCAATCGTGTGTTGAGGGCTTCAATCTCCCGCACCAGAGGCGTCATTTTGTAAATCGGATTGTCACCACGCTCGGGGGCGCTGGCATGGCACGACCGTCCGCGGAAATGCACCTCCATCTCCATGCGCCCGCGATGCCCCCGGTACACGCGCAGGTTGGTGGGTTCAGTCAGCACCACACAATCCGCGGCGATGCCATCCTCCTTCAGGATGTAGACCCAAGCCAGGCCGTCGCAGTCTTCCTCCATTACAGACCCCACTACGTAAAGCGTGTAATCCCCCTCGAGGCCAAGTTCCTTGATCATTTTCCCCGCGTAAACCAAGCTCGCCATTCCGCCGCGCTGATCGCTTGAGGCGCGCCCATACACAAATCCATCTTCAACTTTACCTTTGTAGGGGTCCCAGGCCCATTCTTTCGGGTCGCCAACGCCCACGGCGTCGGTGTGCGAATCCATCATAATGATTTTTTTGCCGGAGCCGATGCGCCCGAGCAGGTTGCCCATGCGGTCGGTGCGGATTTCATCAAATCCCACCTTCTCCATTTCACGGCGGATGCGTTCGATCACCGGCTTCTCGTGGCTGCTCTCGGCGGGAATAGCGACCAGATCGCGCAGAAACGCGACCATCTGCCCCTCGTACTCCTGGGCGAGTGCGGCAATGCGGTCACGATTGAGGAGGATTGCTTCAGGTGCATTGGCCATAGACTGGAATGTTTCCTTTCTAATGAGAGAAGGTGTCAGGTATCAGGTGTCAGCGACTCAAGTTCTGTTTTCTCTGACACCTGACACCTGATACTTGACACCTCTTCTCAGGGCCTCTGCGGTAATCGCAATTCCTGTTCGCGCAGGGCACGCAACACATCTTCCGGCCGGATGGGAAGTTTGCGGAAGCGCACCCCGATGGCGTGGAACACCGCGTTGGCCACCGCCGGCGCCGGGGCATTGATGGGGATCTCGGAAATTGACTTGGCTCCGTAAGGCCCGAGTGGCTCGTCCGTTTCCACCAGAATCGTCGTCAGCTTGGGCATATCCTTCGACCCGAGCATTTTGTAATCGAGGAAGGTAGGATTGACGGGGCGGCCGGAGCGATCGAGCAACAACTCCTCCGTCAGCCCATATCCCAAGCTTTGCGCCACGGCGCCTTCGCTCTGCCCTTCCGCCTGCATGGGATTGATGGCCACACCGAGGTCCACGGCGGTCACCAGGTGAATCACCCGGATGTAGCCGGTTTCCGTATCCACTTCCACCTCCGCGAACTGCGCGCAGAAGGGCGGCGGGCTGTCAGTATTCCAATGCGAGGCATTTTCCATCACCTGCACTTTTTCTTTGTACATGGCGTAGTGAGCCAGATCCTCCATGCTCACCGATTTCTCACACTCACACTTCGTCACCACCATGTTGTCACGGCAGGTCAGATTATCGACCGGAATATCCAGCATTTTGGAGGCGAGGCGCAGCACGTGGTCGCGGACCTTTTCCGATGCCTTCTTCACCGCGCCCCCTGAAATGATGGTGGTGCTGGATGCATAGGCGCCCACATCAAAGGGCGTGAAGTCAGTGTCACCCGAGCAGACGATCATCTTGTCCAAAGTGACGCCCAACGTTTCTGCGCCAATTTGGGCCAGGACCGTGTCCGCCCCCGTTCCCAGGTCGGCAGCGCCCACTTGCAGGTTGAAGGAGCCGTCTTCATTGAGCTTCAGCGAGGCCGCGGCCCAATCCACCCCGGCAATGCCGCTGCCTTGCATCGAGCAGGCCACCCCCACGCCGCGCCGCAAGTGGCCGCTCCTTTCCGGCAACGTCTCCCGTTTGCGCACCCAATCAATTGCCGCCGAACCACGGTCGAGACATTCGGGCAGGCCACAACTGCGAATGTGCCGCGGCAGCCCCTTTTTGCCCTCGCCGAGTTGCGCGGAGAGTTCGTCAATATCGCCGAGCCGGATCATGTTTTTCTTGCGCAGCTCAACGGGGTCCATCCCCAAGGTGTACGCAATCTCGTCCATCACCGATTCCTGCGCAAAGTAACCCTGGGGGCAGCCATATCCGCGGAATGCGCCCGCCACCGGCGTGTTGGTGTAAACCACATGGCACTCAAACCGCATGTTAGCGGTGCGATAGATGGGAAGAACCTTGCTGCCGGTATTTCCCTGCACGGTGTTGGCGTGGCTGCCATACGCCCCGGTGGTGGCGAGGACCGTCATCTTGTTGGCCATCAGCGTTCCATCGCGCTTCACGCCCATCTTGATATTCAGAATTTGCGGATGCCGGGTGCGCGCCATGTAGAACTCTTCTTCGCGCGTGTATTCGATCTTTACCGGCCGGCGCGTGGCGAGTGCCAACGCCCCGGTAATATCTTCCAGCAGCATCTCCTGCTTGCCGCCGAAGCCGCCGCCAATGCGGGGTTTGATCACATGCACCCGCTGCACGGGGAGCTGAAGGATCATCGCCACCTGGCGGCGGGTGTGATAAGGCACCTGGGTGCTGCTGCGGATCACGAGACGGTCGTCGGAGTCCAGCCAACTGATGGTCACGTGCGGCTCCAGCGGGCAATGCTGCTGGCGCTGGGTGCGGAAGTCACGCTCGATGACAAGGTCGGAATCGCGGAATCCGTCTTCGACGTTGCCGATCTCTTTCAGAATATATCCGGCAAGATTGTGCTGGGCGTCGTGAATGCCCTTCGAATCCGGCTCGTCATGGATCACCGGCGCGCCGTCGGCCATGGCCTGCTCAATTTCCAGGATGGCAGGCAGGACTTCATATTCCACTTCGATCAGGCGCAGCGCTTCTTCCGCGATGGCGCGGGTCTCCGCCGCGACGGCCGCCACGCGATCACCCACAAAACGCATCTTGGAGTCGAGCAGATAGGTGTCGTAGGGGGAGGGCTCCGGCCAGCTTTGACCGGCCGTGGTGTGGGGCACGCGCGGCACATCCTGGTAAGTGAGAACGGCACGCACGCCGGGAAGCGCCTTGGCCTTGTTGGTATCAATCCGCTTGATGCGAGCATGCGCGTGGGGGCTGGGAAGAATCTTGCCGTAAAGCATTCCGGGGAGATGAATGTCGTCCGTGAACGCCGGGCGGCCGGTGACCAGCTTGAACCCGTCCACCTTTTGAAGATTCTTTCCGACGATGGAATGCTTTCCGCTCATCGAATCATTGCTCCCAAGCTCACTGTTCGCACCGGAGAGAAGAACAAGTCAAAAGTCAAAACGCAAAAGTCAAAGCCGTAGGAGGGACTCTTATAATTCCAGCCAATCGCGTTCTATAAGCGCGCCGAAGGGTTCGTTACTTTTGCCTTTTGACTTTTGCGTTTTGACTTTTGACTTGTTTTTGCCTTCCCTGCTTTTGCCGCCTGTGCGCGGTAAACGCTCGCCGCGGCCAGCACCGCCTCGACCGGTTTGAGGTAGCCGGTGCAGCGGCAGAAATTCCCGGCCAGTGCTTCCCGCACTTCCGCTTCCGTGGGATCGGGGCGCTCCGCCAGCAGTGCTTTCGCGCTTAGAATCATCCCGGGCGTGCAAAACCCGCATTGCACCGCGCCATATTCCAAGAAGGCTTCCTGGAGGGGATCCAATTTCCCGTGGTGCTCGACCCCCTCAATGGTCAGGACTTCGCAACCCCCCGCCTGCGCTGCAAACATCAGGCAGGAATTGACCGGTTTGCCATTCACCAGCACCGTGCAGGCGCCGCACTCCCCCGATTCACAACCGCGTTTTACGCCGAAGTAACCCTCGCGGCGCAACACATCCAGCAGCAGGTCGCCGGGCGCGATGGTCCACTGCTTCGATTCACCGTTCACCTTAAGGTCCAGTTGGAAACTGTTCATAACAACAAGTCCGAAGTCCGAGGTCCCAAGTCCGATGCGTTCACCTTTTTATAGGGGCGAGTTCATCCGTCAGCCGACGGACCAAATGGCGGCGTAAAGCCGCCTCTACAGCTTAAGGCCAGCCTGGGCCGCGCACTCGCGCAGAGCTCGCCGCGCCAACACCCCGCTCATTTCACGCCGGTATTCGGCGGAGGCCCGGCTGTCGCTGATGGGGCGGTCCTCTTGCATGACCGCTTCCCCCACCTGCGTCAACAATTCTTCGCTGAAGATGTTCCCAAGCAACAAGGCTTCACTATTCCGGGCTCGCAAGGGAGTGGGTCCCACCGCTCCCAGGGCGAGGCTCGCCCACTTGATGCGGCCCCGGGGGTCGATCTGCAACCCCGCCGCGACGTTAACCAGGGAAATGTCCGTCTCCGTGCGTCCGAGCTTTTGAAATGACCAGCCAAGGTGCCCGCCGCCGGGCAGGGCAGGAATAACCACTTCCTTCAGCAATTCGCCCTTCAAAACGGTCTTGTGCGGGGCCTTGTAAAACTCCGTCAGCGCAATCTTTCGTTGGCGGCCCGAACTGGCCACCACCACCTGGGCGTCAAGGGCCAGCAGCACCGCAGCGGTATCGGCAGCCGGCGACGCATTGGCCAGATTCCCTCCCACGGTGGCCATGTTGCGGTTTTGAATGGAGCCGCACGTGGAGGCAGCTTTCGCCAGAATTCCACCCGCGAGGGAACGAATGATCGGCGAACGTTCCAGCGCCGCCATGGTGGTGGTGGCGCCGATCACGCATCCCCGGCCGTTTCCCCGGACATAATCCAAGCCCAGGCGAGTGATGTCGACGAGGAAACGGGTTGACCGGTCGGCCTGGGTGACGAGGTCCGTCGCGCCCGCCACAATCCGCCCGTGCTTCCCCACTTTGCGAAGCAACAGCAGCGCTTCGCGAACACTGGTGGGTTGGTAGAAATGCTCGATATGGTCAAACATAGCTGTTAAAACAAGTGAAGAGTGATAAGTGACAAGTGATGAGCAAGAAAACCTCCTGGGTTATTTCTTGCTCTTTGCTCATCACTCATCACTCATCACTCTTCACTCGCATCAATGATTCGGAGTATATCAAAGCAGCCGTTGGCTTCCAACCATTTTGGCAGCGTAACGGCGATGAAAACTCAGGAGGGGACGGAGCGGAACAGTCCTGAGCTCGTGGTTTTCCACCACCACTTGCCCCTCCACTACCAGGGTTTCCACCTGGGTGGGAGCACATAGGACCAGGGCCGCCGCCACATCTTCAGCCCCGCTGTAACCCACGTCACGGAGATCGAACAGCGCAATGTCCGCGCGCTTGCCCACGGCGAGGCTTCCGATGTCATCGCGCCCCAGGCATTCGGCGCCCCCCACGGTGGCCATACGCAGCGCCTCCATGGCTTTGAGCGCCGAGGCCCCATGGGCAAGGCGATTGAGCAGCAAGGCCTGGCGCGCTTCCGCCAGCATGTGGGAACTGTCGTTGGAAGCGCTGCCGTCTACTCCCAGCCCCACCGGCGAGCCGGCACGGCGGAGCGCCAGGGCCGGGGCGATGCCGGAACCGAGGCGCATGTTGGAGCTGGGGCAGTGCGCCACCCCCACGCGGGCGCGCCCCAGGCGCCTGACCTCGCGGGAGTTGAAATGGATCCCGTGCGCGATCCATGTGGTTTGACCCAGCCAGCCCACATCCGCCATAAAATCCAGAGGGCGCTTGCCGAAATGCTTCAGGCAATAGTCCTGTTCGTCCCGGGTCTCGGCAAGATGGGTGTGCATCCGCACCTGGTGGCGTTCGGCCATCAGGGCAGTCTGGCGCATCAGTTCTTCCGACACGGAAAACGGCGAGCACGGCGCCAGGGCAATCCGCAGCATCGATCCCGGCGCGGGATCGTGGTACTTGCGTATCACCCGCTCGCAATCCTCCAGAATTTCGTCCTGACCCTGCACCACGGAATCCGGCGGCAAGCCTCCCTGGCTTTGGCCCACACTCATGCTTCCCCGCGTGGGATGAAATCGTATGCCAATTCTGCGCGCGGCGGCAATTTCCGCGTCAATCAGTTTTGTTTGGCCCCGTGGAAACAGATAGTGATGGTCCGTGGTGGTGGTGCAGCCGGAAAGCAGCAGCTCCGCCATGCCCGCCATCGCCGCCACATATTCGGACGCCTCATCCAGCCGCGCCCACAGGGGATAAAGCGTGCGGAGCCAGTCGAACAATTCCAGATCGGCAGCCGCCGCGCAAGCGCGCGTCAGCGTCTGAAAGAGATGATGGTGGGTGTTGATCAATCCCGGCAGGGCGACCGCGAATCGCGCGCTAATCGTGCGGTCAGCGCGCAGCCGCGTGGGTGGGTGCTTGCCCACCTGCTTGATTTCTCCACCCTCGGCGTAGATGAATCCGCCGCGTACAACGGTGTCGTTTGCATCCATCGTAATTAGTGTGTGGATGTCGCGAATGAGCAGGGATGGTTTGGCGGGATTAGGTTTGGTCATGGCTCATTTTAGGGGCAGATATTCGACCCGGCTGACCCACTCGTTCTGGCTCGAAACATGTGCAAGGATTTCCAAGTCTGCGATCATTTCTCCAAGGGGAACACGGAGGGCAGGAGCATATATGACGCCCACGAAGGGTAGTCCCTGATCCTGGCGTGATGCGGCCTCGCGTAACAAATCATCATCCTGAGTCACCAGCACCCGGCCTAAATCCGAGGCGCGGTTTAGCAGACTCGAGTCGTCCATCCTCTGCGTGCCGTCCTCTTGTGAAGTCAAGGCATCCACACCACGGCCGCGCAACTGTCTGGTGATGGCATAGGGGATGTGGACGTCCATGTAGAATCGAAGGCTCAAGGTTGGCTTTTGAGGTCGAGAAGTTTGGAGCGGAGAGCGGGGTCGGCAGCCTGCCTTGCTATTTCTTCGGCCTCGCGTTCCCGACGGTCGATTTCCCCGTCCATTTTCGCCTTGTTCTCGTAGTAATACGCGAACGCGGAATGAATCTGCGCGAGCGAAAGATGCGGATGTTCACGGTGTATTTCTTCCGGGCTCCAACCGTGCGCGAGCTTATCGCGTACGACTTCGATCACCTTGGTGTTCGCGCCAGTAATCCATGCGACACCATGGTCGTCGATTTCGATGTGGGATGTGACAGTCGTCGGCATAGAGGGCAGCCCATCCTCCCGGAGAACATATTATAGCACTCGCTGACGACAAGTGGTGGACGGCCCGAGCCGGTAGCGCAGACGCAGGCGCCGTTTGCCTTCGTCTGCGGCTTTTCGTATTTCCAAATAAGGATGTGGATGCGGGCTGTATGAAGAACCGCAGCGGAACGCAAAGTCCGCATACCGCTGCGCCGCCCGCTTCTCGCTCAAGGAAGAACCCGCAGGCAGAGCTGCACCGATTGAGGTCACCCGCTGTTCTTTTGGAGTGTCCGGCTTGCAGTTGCGGTACACTAAGGGTTGGGATGGCTGCATCAAGACTTTTGGTCGCACGAAAAAACCATAACGACGAAATTCGACCCGAGTACGACTTCTCGCGCGGGGTTCGTGGGAAACACTATGAGGCTTACCGCGCCGGCACGAATGTGGTGTTTCTCGATCCCGATGTGGCCCAAGCGTTCGCCGATTCAGCGTCGGTCAATCGAGCCTTGCGCCTGCTCATGCAGCTTGCCCGCACGAACATTCCTTTAGATCGCGAACCGGCCAAGGCGGTGCAACCGACGAGCCGCGCCCCGCGCCGTGCCATAAAGCCTAAGCCCCTTCGCACCACACGCGGGTAGGCGCAACCGGCAGCCTTGAATCTCGAATCTGCCATCTTGAATCCCGCGTCCCGCCCTCGCACCCTTTCTCCCCCTGACACCCTTTCTCCCCCAGTCTTGAATCTTGAATCTGCCATCTTGAATCCCCCGCGCCCCCCCTCGCCACTCGCCACTAACCACTCACCACTGCTCTTAAGCTTGTAAGCCGGCAGCGCAGACGCAGGCGCCGTTTGCCTTCGTCTGCGGCTTTTCGTATTTCCAAATGAGGATGTGGATGCGGGGCGTATGAAGAACCGCAGCGGAACCCAAAGTACGCGTACCGCTGCGCTTCATTCTGCCTTGGCGGTGGGGATCATCATATGCTGCGAAGCGCTCTCACGATTCGCGCAATGGCCAAGGGTCTCCGCACGGCACATTCCCTAATTCTCAAAACAGTCCACCCGTGGCGCCTCAAGGATTGGGAGACCCGCCTGTCGCGACGCTTGTTCGCTTCAATCTTGTTGCGCCAGAATTCGGTATTGGTCCGTGGCAGGTACTTGCATTTGCAACCATGCCAAAAGCAGCCGTCCACAAAAACTGCCACCTTACGGCCCGGCCAAGCGAAATCGGGCTTACCGACTACCGGCCAATGTTTGCGGTAACCCCTTACACCGGCAGCCCAGAGCAGCTTTGCAATCGGCAGTTCGGTGGTTGTATTGCCGCGAGAGCGGATCGCGGCCATGATGCGTGAGCGCACCTTCTTGGTGACGTGGTCCATGTGACGCCACCCCGATTTTACCTCTTCGCGTATTTCTTAAGGTCGTCGCCGGTAATTTCCTCGGCGGGAACCAGCCTGTAATGCTTCTCCTCGACGACTTTCACTTCCCGGCCGTCAAGGGCGAGTTCGAACAGAGCGATAATATCGTCCGTCGTGAATTGGGCCGATACGGGCCGGCAAGTAAGGAGCGGATACTTCTCCTTGCACCAGGTGACGTCCTGAGTTGTCTGCACAACACTGACCCTATCCGACCCTCCCTTAGCCTGCACGGGCAGCACAAAATGCTCGCCGTACTTGTTGACGCCGACATAAACCTCGTCGATTTCGATCTGGGTGTTGCCCATCGCCTTGACGGTTGTGCGCAGGTGGTTCTGGAGCGAATACGTTGTGAGGCCCAAAAAAATATCCATCAAGCGGTTGTAACGGACCTTCGCGAGAAGGGATTGCTCGTCGGTGAGCGCGTAGGATGCGATGATTTCAGGCGTGGAGTCTGGAATCTTAATGGCCATCAGATGCGGATTCGGCAGGATGTTCGCGAGCTTCGCAAGCCGGAACCGATAGACGGCGCGCCCGGCAAGTTCGATGATCCATTCCCGCCCCGGACCTGCCGTTTCAAGGATGGCCTTCGGAAGATTGACGCGGAAGCGGAACGTATAGGGCAAGTCGCCGAGGTTTTTCGGCAGGACAATACCAAGCTCACTCGCGATCTGAACAAACTCGTCACGGGTGAATTTGAATTCGGTAGTGCCAGGTCCAAAATGACGCGAGAAAATCTCCTCGATAATGGCAGCGTAGCGGTTGGGCTTGTGAACGCTTTGCTCGGGGGCTTTCTTACCCATGTTCCCCGCTTTCTCGCCGGATGCGTTGGGGAACAGTGTTCGAGGGAACTGAGTAATGGGCAGCGGCCTCAGACATATTTAAGGACAAGAGCGCAGGATCGCCAAGCGGGATCTGACGGTGGCCATTGCTTTGCACGTCGTCGCGTATCGATTCTCTGACCCTCGCGGCCACCGCGCGAGCAAGAAGGGGAGGGACGGAGTTGCCGATCTGCCGGAATCCGTGCCATTTCGTGACATGGAAGCGGAACCAGTCGGGGTACGAATGGAGCCTCGCTGCTTCCCGAACGGTAATGCACCGCGCGGAGTAGGGGTGTATCGGTCGCGGCGATGTAAACGCTCCCCGGTCGCTGGCGGTGCCGGCGCGGATCGTATTGCAGATGCCGTTCGGGTCGAGCTTGAAGAACCGGCTTACGGGCTCTGTCTCGCCGTGTTTCGTTTCCAGAAACCGCCTTTTTGATAGATCGGTGTGGACCGTTCTCTTGCTTGAGGTAAGGAGCATCGGATCGAACTGACGCGGCGTCGAGAGATCGCCTTCATCGGCCACGGCTCCCCGTAATGGCGCGCTATAATTGGTCGGCTTCTTGAACTTCGCCATTACCCAGTCTCTTTCGAGCAACTCGTCGTAATCGTCAGCCTCGGGCAGATCCTTGAGCGCATCCCAGACGGACGGCGTATGTTCAAGAAAGAGGCTTGCGTCACTACTAGCCGAAGAGTGCGTGGCTTCGGGATAGCGAGGAAGGGGAAATCCCTTTCGGGCGCCGAGAAGGAAAAGACGCTTGCGATCCTGCGGAACGCCGTGATAAGCGGCGTTGAGGACCTGGTAATCTTCGAGGACCTCATAGCCGTCCCCACGGAATTCCTGAATGATCTCCTCAAGGAACCGCCTGTGCTTTCCGATCGTCAGGCCACGCACATTTTCGAACACGAAATAAGAGGCCTTTAGCTCGACGACGAGTCGTACGAAGTGGTAGACGAGGGAATTGCGTGGATCATCCAGCGCCCTCTTGCCGATCATACTGAAGCCCTGGCACGGAGCCCCGCCGAATACTACGTCCACGGTGCGGTCACCTATCCGTGAGTTGCGCCGGATATACTGGCCATCGATGTTGGCCACACTCCGGCAGATCGCAGCGCAATCGGGAAAGTTGAATTCGTGCGTAGAGCAATGAATGGGGTCGTACTCAACCGACGCAGCCACGTCAAAACCCGCTTGTTCGAAGCCTAGGCTCATGCCACCTGCACCGGCGAATAGGTCTATCCCAATCGGGAGATTTCTATGCACTTTCATCCAAGACGCGACCTTGTAGACATTTGATCGGCTCGACGAAGGATTTTGCAAGTTGTGAGTTTAGCAAGCGTCCCCTCGAGTGGCCATGTATCCGGTTCGGGGCTCCCTTAGCGAGCTGGCCGAATGGTGTCGGGAAACCCCGGGTATTGCGCCTAGCCATTGAAGTACCGTACGTTCATGTAGGATTGTAGCAGAAGTATCCGTCATCGGCGACTATCCCATGAGTTAAGTCGCAGAATCTATACAGCGCAGTTCACTCGACGGTTTGTCGCCAAATCGTGCATCTGCTGGTCTGCGGTTTGATTGCTGAGGCTTCGGTTGGGGGGAACGCGCCCACCGGAAATGTGGAAACTTCACGGGTAGGGAAAGCCCTACCCCTACCGTCCCGATTGGTGGCCCTTACGAAATCAGGTCCCTTCCCTTCAAAATTGCCTCCAGCCCGGTTCCATCCGGCGCAATATCGAAAGGCTTGGTGACCGCTGACTGGGCGCTGCGGATATCTTTCAGCCCGTTGCCGGTTACCACCGCGAGGACGCTCTCTTTGCGTCCGATCACGGCGTCTTCGACGGCGCGGCGCACCCCGGCCACGGCGGTGGCGGCGGCGGGTTCGGCGAAGATGCCGGTCAAGCGGCCGGTGCACCTCATGGCTTCGAGTATTTCCTCGTCCTCGACATTGATCATCGTGCCGCCGGAAGCTTGAATGGCGAGTATGGCCTTTTTCCAGTTGCGCGGCACGCCCACCGCGATGCTGTCGGCAATCGTTTGCGGCTCGATGGGCTTGAGCGCTTCGCCGGAGCGAAACGCGGTGGTCACCGGCGCTGCGCCCGCCGCCTGCACGCCCAGCATTTTGGGGGTACGCTTGATGAGACCCAGCGTCCTCATTTCATGAAAAGCCTTCCACACGGCGGCGATCGTGCAGCCGTCGCCCACGGAAACCGCCACCCAGTCGGGAACCTGCCAGTCAAGCTGCTCGCAGATTTCCAGCCCCACAGTTTTCTTGCCCTCGACCAGGTAGGGATTGATGGCGCTGTTGCGGTTGTACCAACCCCAACGCTCGCAGGCGCGCTGGCACATCTGAAAAGCGTCCTCGTAACTGCCGCGCACGCGCAGGACGGTGGCGCCGAAAATGAGGAGTTGGGTGACCTTGGGTTCCGGCGCGCGCTCGGGCACAAAGATGACGCTCTGCAACCCCAGCGACGCCGCCATGCCCGCGAGCGATGAGGCGGCGTTGCCGGTGCTCGCGCAGGCGATAATCTTCTGCCGCTTCTCTCTGGCCTTGACGACGCCTACCGAGCTGGCACGGTCCTTCAAAGAGCCGCTGGGATTGCGTCCGTCATCTTTAAGGTAGAGAGTCTTCAAGCCCAGGTGTCGCGCCAGAGACGCGGCGGGCACCACGGGCGTCCATCCGATCTGTAGGCTCGGCAACACCGCATCCTTGCGGATGGGCAGCAACTCGCGGTAACGCCAATGGGAATATTCGGGGCGCTGGGCCAGGCTTCGCCGGGTCAGGCGCTTCGCGATCGCCGCGTAGTCGTATTGAACGTCCAGCATGCCGGTGATTCCACACGCCGGACATGTGTAGGGAATGCGCGTTGAGTACGTCGCGCCACAAAAGACACATTGGAGTCCCGTCACGAATTCCATATTGAGATCCCTGCAACTCGACTAGCTTAGGTTACCCCGGTTTGCGCTCGAAGCCAACGCAAATGCGGGGGGGGGGGGCGCCCCAGCTTGGTTCAGACGCGGCTTTGTGCCCCCCATTGGGGGGTGAACTCAGGGGTTTCCAAATTAGGGACGGGCGGCTCCAATTTGAAGCGTTATGCACTTTTTGTCCGATTTCACTCCCCTGCCGGCGGCGGGAAGGTCCGTGGCTGCTCGCCATCCCTCTGAGCGAAAGGAGGTTAAGAGGTGCAAAGAATTGACCGTGGGGCCCGAAAAGTGACATTTTGACGCCTGCCCGATCCGGGCATTAGCCGCGATGATTAGCAATACTTCTGGATATCCAGCCTGCTTTCGGTGGCCAACGCCTGATTTGGACAATTTGAGGCATACTCGCCGCTCCAACATCAAACCAAACCACCGCCGGGGAATAACATATAATGGTTACTGCCCCACTGGGCGGTGGAGGTATCCCCGAATGTTATTGGACAAGTCCACGATACAGGCTATTCCCAAGGTTTTGCTGCATGAACATTTGGACGGCTCCATGCGTCCGCAGACGATCATTGAACTGGCCAAAGATGCGAAGTACACGAAGCTGCCGACGGACGATCCGGCAGCGCTGGCGGACTGGTTCTATCAGGGAGCGTATCGCGGCGATTTGGCGGGCTACCTTGAGGGCTTTGCGCATACCATCGCAGTAACTCAGACCGCGGAAGCCCTGGAGCGGGTCGCTTACGAACAGGTGGAGGATCTGAAGAATGATGGGGTGGTTTACTTTGAGACGCGGTTCGCGCCCATCTTCCACACCAAGAAAGGCCTGACCAACATGGATGTGGTCGCGGCCGTTCTTAAAGGCCTGGAGCGGGGGCGAAGAGACTTCAAAATCCCGACGGGATTGATCGTCTGTGCCATGCGCAACATGAAAATCTCGCTGGAAGTAGCGGAACTCGCCGTGGATTTTCGCGACCGGGGCGTCGTAGGGTTTGATCTGGCAGGTGAAGAGGGCGGTTATCCTCCCAAGAAACACGTCAACGCGTTCCACTACATCCAGCGTCAGAATTTCAACATTACTGTCCACGCGGGCGAGGGCTACGGGAAGGAATCCATCTGGCAGGCCATCCAGTACTGCGGGGCGCATCGCATCGGCCACGGAACGCGGCTGATTGACGACATCGCCGTGACGGACGGAGCAGGGGTAAAGTTGGGAGGGCTGGCGCAGTACGTTCTCGATAAGCGCATCCCCCTGGAAATCTGCCTCTCCAGCAACGTTCACACGGGGGCGATTCCTTCGATCGCCGAACACCCGTTCAAGGTGCTTTATCAACAACAATTCCGGGTTACACTCAACACCGATAATCGGCTGATGAGCCGCACCAGCATGAGCAATGAATTCCAGGTGGCAATGGACACGTTTGGACTGGGATTGGATGACTTCGAAAAAATTACCATCAATGCCATGAAGAGTTCCTTTCTTCCCTATGCGGAGCGCATCCGCATCATCTATACCGCCATCAAACCGGGTTATGCCAGCGTTCGTTACCCCGAAAGCTTGCCTGTCGGCGGGGTCTGACACGCCGCAGGAAAGGGCTTGGCTCGGTGTCAGCATGGGTTTTGCCCGGCCCGTGGCTCAGAGAGCGCTTTGATCGAAGGGACGGGGGAAAATCTCGGCGAGGTACAGGGTTTTTCGGAAGCCGTGAAGGTTGGCGAGAATGACTTCGATGTCGCCGCAGTATTCCCAAAGGAGCTGCCGGCACGCGCCGCACGGTGAAGCGGGAGGCTCGCTGGAAGTCACCACGGCGATCTGCGTGAATTTCCTTTCCCCTTCCGAAAGGGCCTTCCACAGGGCTACGCGCTCGGCGCAGACGGTCAGGCCGTAGGTGGAATTTTCGACGTTGCAACCCGTGTAAATCTTGCCGTTCGAGGCCGCCAGTGCCGCTCCCACCTGGTAATGGGAGTAGTCGGCGCAGGCGTTTTCCCGCACCTCCGTAGCCCGCGCGATGAGTTCTTCAGGATTCATGGCCGGTCACCCCCTCACCCGCTTTTGGCAGCACCACGTCAAGAAGATCCGCAAGGCGGCGCGAGGCGGCCCGTCCCGCAGTGAGCACCTCTTCGTGCGACAGGGGCTTTCCCGCCAGTCCCGCGGCGCGATTGGAAATTGTGGCGATGGCCAGTACGCGGCGTTGCAACTGGCGGGCCGCCATCACCTCCGGCACGGTGGACATCCCCACCGCGTCTGCCCCCATGCGCTTCAAGGCACGGATTTCCGCCGGCGTCTCGTACGTTGGACCGAGCAATGACGCATACACGCCTTCGAAGCACTGCACACGCAGTTGGGTTGCCGCCTGGCGCGTAACACGGCGCAAGCGGGGATCGTAGGCTTCGGTCAAATCCACGAATTGCGCTCCCCAGCGCGGGTCGTGAATCCCCACCAGCGGATTCACCCCTTGCAAGTGCAAGTGGTCGGAGAAAACCATAAAGCCCCCGGGCTTTGATTTGGCCGCGATGCCCCCTGCCGCACACGTCAGGACGAAGGTCTCGACCCCCGCCAGCGCCAGGACGCGCACGGGAAAGACCACGGCGGCCGGCGCATGACCTTCGTAACAGTGCACGCGCCCTTCCAGAATGGCCACGGGCACACCTTTCCAGTTTCCCAGGTGCAGGGTGCCGCCATGCCCCTGCACGCTCGTCCCGGGAAAATGGGGAATGCGCTTGTAGGGAATTTGCACTTGCGAATGCAACCGGCTCACCACCTCATCCAATCCCGATCCCAGAGTGATGGCCACACGCGGGGCAAAGCCGTGAGAGAGAATGAACTCTGCGGCTTGCTTCGCCTCTTCAAAACCATGCGGCGAGCGGTGCGTTAAAGGCGAGGTGCGACGTGGCATGGGTTTCACCTGAAATAGTAAATTGGGAATAGTGAATTGTACTTTGCCAATCTTGTGGACGGGATCGCGAGAGCCCGTTTTGTTTCACCATTCACCATTCACTATTCCCTATCACCCCAGCAGCAACCCGGCGATGGCGGCCGCCAGGTAATTGGCGAGAGTACCCGCCATCAGCGCCCGGAATCCCAATCGGGCCAGGTCCTGCTTGCGAGTGGGAGCCAGGGCGCCAATTCCCCCAATTTGAATCCCGATGGAAGAGAAGTTGGCAAACCCGCAAAGTGCGAAAGTGGCAATCGTGAAAGAACGCTCGGCAATGTGGCCCCTCATCGGACCAAGCATGGAAAAGGCCACAAACTCATTCACGACAACTTTAGTCCCCATCAAGTTCCCGATGGCAGCAGCGTCCTTCCAGGGAACGCCCAACAACCATGCCACCGGCGCCAGAAGATGGCCGAGGACAGTTTGAAGGGTCGTGTGAAGCAGGCCGGTCAAGCCCATATTAACCAGGTAAATCAGCGCCACAAAAGCCACCAGCATGGCGGCGACGTTCAGCGCCAGGTGGAGGCCGTCGGAAACCCCTCGGGATGCGGCGTCCAGGAGGTTGATGGGCATCCCCTCCTCGGTGAGTTTGACATTGCCTGAGGTTTTGGGGTGGCCGGTTTCAGGAACAAGAATCTTGGCCATCACAATGGTTCCGGGAGCCGTCATCACCACCGCGGTCAACAGGTGGCGCGCCTCTGCACCGAAAAGAACATACGCGCCGAACACCGAACCGGCAATGTGGGCCATCCCCGCCGTCATAATGGTCATCAACTCCGATTCCGTCAGGTCCGCCAGATAGGGCCGGATCACCAGCGGCGCTTCCGTCTGCCCCATCAGAATGCTGGCGGCGACTTCCAGGGACTCCGCTCCGCTGGTGCCCAGTAATTTCATCATTGCCCTTCCGGTCAGCGTTACCAGCACAGGGATGATGCGCAAATAGTAAAGGATGGACATCAGCGAAGCCACGAAGATAATCATGGGCAGGGCTTGAAACGCAAAGACAAAACCAAAACTGCTTTGATGTTTTCCGAGATCGCCGAAAACAAATTCCGAGCCGGCAAAGGAACAATTCAGCACGCTTACGAAGGCGCTTGAAACCTTGCTCATCAGCGTATAGCCCCAACCCGTGCGCAGCACGAATAACGCCAGAAGGATTTGTAATTCCAGTCCGATGCGCACCGTGCGCCAGGGTATGGCTTTGCGGTTCTTGGAAAAAAGCACGGCCGCCGCAAGGATGACCAGCATGCCGAGTATGGGGATAAACCGTGTCATGGACATTTCCGATTTGGTGATATTGAAAATTGGCGATGGGGTTTTGGCAGGGACCGCCCGATCAACCCCGCAATCCATCTCTCCCTGTTACCAAGTATATGCGCTTCGATAATTTCAAAGATCGCCCCATCACGCAATCGCTAAATCGCCAAATCCGTTAAAGTTCCACGATCCGCTCGGTCGGAGTCGCCATGCTTTCGGAATGCAGCACGCGCTCCATAACCAGGGGCGTCGGAACGACCGGGTCCGGAGAAAGGGTAATCGCTTCGCGGATCATATCGAGCGCCCAGGGCACACGCGAGCGGTCATTGGAGTAAAGATTGCAAATCCGCTCGCCGGCGCGGACGGCGTCTCCCACCTTTTTCTCGAATACCACGCCCACCGCGGGGTCGATGGCGGCGTCCGCACGATCCCGCCCCGCGCCCAGAATCATCGACGCCACGCCCATCACTCTTGCTTCCAGTGCGGCGACGTAACCGTCCTCGCGCGCCACGATGGAATCTTCGTACCGGGCCTGGGGCAGGAGCGAGTAGTCTTCCAGGGCGCGCGCATTGCCTCCCTGCTCCGCCACTACGCGCGCGAACCTTTCCAGGGCCTGCCCGCTGGCAATGGCGGAATCAAACCGGGCGCGCGCCTCGTCCAGAGAATCCGTCACGTTTCCCAATATCAGCATGTGGGCGGTCAGTTCGCGGCAAAGCTCAACCAAATCGTGCGGCCCGCGGCCCTTGAGTGTTTCGACCGCCTCGATGACCTCCAAGGCGTTCCCGACCGCGTTTCCCAAGGGTTGGCTCATGTCGGTAATCAAGGCGTGAACCCGCTTGCCGTGCGCGCTGCCCGTATTCACCAGGCTGATGGCCAGCGCGCGGGCATTCTCCAGCTCTTGCATGAATGCCCCCGAACCGGTTTTGACGTCCAGCACCAGCCCGTCAATGCCCTCCGCCAGTTTCTTGCTCATGATGGACGCCGTAATCAGGGGGATGGATTCCACCGTGGCGGTCACATCGCGAAGGGCATAGAGCTTCCGGTCCGCGGGTGCAAATTCCTCGGTCGCTGCGCCGAAAGCGAGGCCGCAGGACTCCAGTACGCGGTGAAACTCCGGGGATGACAAGCGGGGATTGAATCCGGGGATCGCTTCCAGCTTGTCCAGGGTGCCCCCTGTGTGCCCAAGGCCGCGGCCGGAAATCATAGGCACCAGAACTCCCGCCGCCGCGGCCGCCGGGGCAATAATCAGTGAGGTCTTGTCGCCCACGCCGCCCGTGGAGTGTTTGTCAACCTTGGCTGCAGGCAGGGCCGAAAAGTCGAGCACCCGGCCAGAGCGCAGCATGGCCTCGGTCAGGTCCGCCGTTTCGCGACGGTCCATGCCGCGAAAATAGACCGCCATCAACAATGCCGAGGCTTGATAGTCGGGAATTTCGCCCCGCGTGTAACGCGCGACAAATTCGCATATCTCCTCCCTGGCCAGAGCAAGGCCGTCGCGCTTCTTCCGGATTAGTTCAGGCGTATCCATGATGAGATGGGAGGGCCCTTGCCTGGGCGTCACCCGCAACTTGCTCTCCTGGCGCAGCGGGGGAATGAAGTATACAACTTCTTATTGCCCCCCTAAGGCTTTCCATTTCAACCTCTCCCCACTTCACAGGGAACATGCCGCTATCCCGTCAAGTTAGGCTCGCGAATTTAGATTTTCGTTTCTGCCCGGTGGGCATACAATTCTAAATCGGGCGAACATTGAAAGCCAGCATTCCCGCACCGCGCGGGAAAGGAAACGCCGCGCCAGGACGGAGCACCCTATGGATTATACCTACGAAAATATTGCGAAGATGGTTGACCACTCGCTGCTGCCCCCCTCGTTGACAGACCAGGAGCTTGAATACGGTTGCCGCATGGCTTTGGAATACAACTGTGCTAGCGTCTGCATCATGCCGTATTACCTCAAAAGATGTGCGGAGATTTTGCAGGGCAGCACGGTGAAGGCCAGCACCACCATCGGGTTTCCGCACGGCGGCCACACGACCGCCATTAAAGTGGCGGAAGCGGAGCGGGCCCTGGACGATGGTTGCCAGGAATTGGACATGGTCGTGAACATCAGCAAGGTTCTGAGCGGCGACTGGGACTTCGTAACCGCGGAGTTGAAGGCCGTCATTGTTGTCGCGCATGCCCGCAATCAAAAAGTGAAAGTGATTTTTGAAAACTGCTACCTGAAGGACACGCACAAGATCCGGTTATGTGAAATCTGCGCGGTGCTGGGCGCTGACTGGGTGAAAACCTCCACCGGATTCGGAACATCGGGAGCCACCGTCGAAGACGTGAAGTTGATGCGCGCCCATTCACCCGAAAATGTCCAGGTGAAGGCGGCGGGAGGCATTCGCAATCTCGACCAACTCCTCGCCTTCCGCGCCCTGGGAGCTTCGCGGATCGGATCCTCGCGGACCAAAGACATTCTGGAGGATTGCCGCCGGTTGCTCGGGAAATGGTGACGAACGGAAATTCTGAATTCTGAATTATGAATCATGCAGGAAGCAGATCCACACTCCGCTCGTTTTCAATTCGGAATTCATAATTCATAATTTCCGCTTCTTCCATTCCTTATCAAACTCCTCCCGGTTCGGAAAGGATTTTGCGTCCCCACCTGCATCGTTGAGAGGGCTGCGTAAAGGCTGGCGCGCGTTAACGCTTCCTTGTCCGTCAGGCCTTCCGCCAGAAACACGGCGAAGCTGCCGATGAAGGCATCACCGGCGCCCGTGCTGTCAATGGGATCGACCTTGAAGGCGGGAATCATTTCCAGACCCTCTGAAGTCGCGAGGAGTGATCCGCGCTCCCCGAGCGTAATGATGACGCGGGGGAGTCCGCGCGCGAGCAAATATGCCGCGCATTTCCTGGCCTCTTCAAGGGTGTGAACCGGAATGCCCGTGATGGCTTCCGCTTCGCTCTCATTCGGTATGAAGTAATCGGCCGCGGCAATTTCCTTAAAATCCAGGGGCAGTGCCGGCGCAGGATTCACAATGCAGCGAATGCCCTTCGATCTCGCGAAATGAATCGTGTGATACACCGTGGCGAGCGGAATTTCAAATTGCAGAAGAATGGTGTCCGCTGTGGTAAGGACGGGCGCCGCCGCATCCACATCCTGGGGGGAGAGCCTTTCGTTCGCCCCCTTGATGACCACAATGCGGTTCTGACCGCTGGAATCCACGAAGATGGGCGCCACGCCGGAGGAGATTCCCTCCGCGATGAGCACGTGGCTGGCATCGATGCCCTGGGACTCAAAATTCTTCACTGTGGCGGGACCGAACAAGTCGTTGCCAACCTTGGCGACCATGCTCACGGAAGCGCCACAGCGGTGTGCGGCCACCGCCTGGTTGGCGCCCTTTCCGCCAAAGCCCAGGTCAAATTTCTTCCCGAAAATGGTTTCGCCCGGCCGCGGAAACGTGTCGTTAAAGATCGTCAGGTCAACGTTGGCGCTTCCTACCACCGAAATTCTCGATTGCTTGGCCATAATTCCTCCGAAATAAGGGGCACGGGATACGGGATACGGGAAACGGGGTACGGGATACGGAATACGGGATACGGAATACGGAATACCGGAGCCGTAGCGCGGGTGCAGCCCGTCACCCAAACCGCTGAACTCCTAATTAGGCACTGCGCTCCCGTGTCCCGTTCCCCGTTCCCCGAATCCCGTATCCCGTGCCCCGTATCCCGTTTCCCGTGCCCCGTATCCCGTATCCCGACCTTAGGGCGCTTGGTCATCAACGGGCAAGTGCGCGCGCTTCGGCCGGCCGGGAAGAACAAAGTGTTTTGCGCAGCGCGGCCGGTAGGAATCTCCGGCCATCAAAGTGGGGCTTTCATAGGAGGCCGGCTGGTCATTGATGAGGCGCTGCGAAAAAAACGCTCGCGCCCCGCACTCACAGTAAGCGATGCACCACGTGACGTTCCCTCCATAGGCATTCACCAGCCAGACGAGCGCCAGCATGTCGCCGAAGGGCTGCCCGCGGAAATTCAGGTCAAGACCCGCGGCAATGAGGTCATAGCCCCGCTCCAGCAGCGCCCGCGCGCAGTCGAACAACTCATGCACGAACTGGCCCTCATCGATGGCAACGCAATTGACCGGTTTGCCGATGATTCTTTCGCGCTCGGCGATGAAAGCGAACATCTCCCACGGATTGGAGGAATCGAACTCCACCGCCTCCATTTGCCGATGGCTAAGCTGGTTGCGGCTTTCCACCACCCCTTGCGCGCTCTTGGTGTCATCCTTGGGTTTAAAAAGGATGACCGATTGGTGCGCGAACTCTTCGCGCATGGCAACGCGCCGGATCAATTCCGCCGTTTTGTTGCTGCGCATCGGGCCAATCACCACTTCGATTGTTCCCGCCATACCGAGCATCTCCCAAGTTAAGGTGGCGACAGTCTATTCCAAATCCCAGTATGGCAAAAGCTTTTTCAGCGTCCGGCAGTGGTACATCTTGATATTGTCTGCAGTTTTTCTCTTGACAAAGTGAGTCACATGAAATAGGCTAGAGATGCGATGAACGCCCGGCGCAGCACGGTCCCCACGAAAACCTACAAAATTTCCGAACGCGATCTCGAAATCAGCCTAGAGATGTTAAAAATGAAGATCGACCCGACTATGTATATGAAAACAAAGCGAGCACGACAAAATGTCATGCCAAAAATGCAGCTTTTTGCGCGAAAATGCGCTCATTATGCGATGATCGACAACAATCCTCCGGGCTTTGTAGCCGAAAATGCACAAGTCACGCGATAATTCGGGGCGAGAGAAGCCTATGGCGGAATTCAAAACCCTGGCAGGAATCTCAAGCCTATTAAGGGAAAGGTACGGTGCGCAGGGAAAAGCCGCCGCCGAGCGAATGGCAGCCTGGCTGGAAGGCGCCGTTCCGATGGGATTCCCGGAAGTCGTGGCCCGGCACCTGGAGGAGCAGCATGTGCCGCTGCTCTTCGACGCCTTTTGGCAGGTGCTTCCCTTTGGCACCGGCGGACGGCGCGGCCGGGTTGGCTACGGGCCCAATCGATTTAACCCGACCACTGCGGCCATGACCGTGCAGGGTCACTGCCATTACCTGTCGGCAGCCTTCCCCGGCCGGGAACTCGCCGTCGTCGTGGCCAACGACGTTCGCGTGTTCAACGATTTCGCGGGCGCCTACCGTTTCCTGGGAACTGATCACCCCTTGCTGGGAACATCGTCCCGGTCGATCGCCAAGCTGGCGTGTGAAATCTATGCCGGCAATGGCGTGGTGGCGTACCTGGCGGAGCCGCAAGCCGCCCAGTCGCTCTTAAGCACCCCCGAACTGTCTTTCATCATCCGCAAACTGGGCGCACTGGGCGGGGTTAATATTTCCGCCTCGCATAATCCTCCCGACGATAATGGCATCAAGGTATACGACGAGTACGGCGGCCAGCCCATCCCGCCCCAGGACCAGCGCCTGGCCGACGCCATGGACCAGGTCGCGGATGTGCATCGAGTTCCCTTTGACGAAGCGCTCCGCCGCGGGCTCATTCGCCCCATACCCTCCGCCATGCATAGCGAGTACATCGAGGAATACGTGCGGCTTTATGAGCGTGTCTTCACTCCCCGGCCCGATTTCCCCGTGGTCTATACACCCCTGTGTGGTTGCGGTTTGCGCTCGGCCGGCGCGGTGATGCGCAAGCTGGGCTTTCCGGTTTTGTCACCGCCCGATCAGGGGCCGGATGGAACCTTCGCTCCCATTCCCTTCCGGGCGCCCAATCCGGAAGTTTCGGAGGCTACTGTCCCTGCCACGCGCTTCGCGGAATCCGCGGGTTCGGGGGTGGTCCTCTCCAGCGATCCCGACGCGGACCGCGTGGGCCTGGAGGCCCGCCTCGCCGACGGCTCCTGGTACCATTTCGACGGCAACAAGATTGCCACCCTCCTCGCCTACTACCTGATGCTCGATCCCGACGGACCGCAACGCCGCGGACTGGTGATGGAAACCCTGGTGACCACGAAAATCCTGGGCCAGATCGCCGCCACGGCAGGCGACTCCTGGATCATCGATGACCTGCTGGTGGGGTTCAAGTACATGGCCAACGTTCTCAAAGTCCTTGAACAACGCGGACGCTGGGGTAACGCCTGCACACGGCCCGAATCGCTGGTGCTCGCCGCCGAGGAAGCGCATGGACTGATGTTGACCTCCGCGATTCGCGACAAGGATTCTGCCCCCGCGTGCATGTTCCTCGCCGCCCTCTATCAAAAGCTCCGGCAGGAGGGGCGGAACCTGCTCGACTACTACGTCGAAATACTGGAAAAACTCGGCGGATACGCGGACACGGGCCGCTCCCTTGTCATGACCGGGGCCGAAGGGGGAATCCAGCGGGACCGCATCGTGGCCTCACTCCGCGCCTCCCTTCCCCAGACGCTGGGCGGCCGCGCCGTCCGCAAAGTTGTGGATTACTGGGATGAAATCACTTTTGGTAAATTGCAAAGCAGCACGGACCAGCTCTCGCGCAACGTTCTCCAGTTTTTTCTTGACGGCTTCATTGTTACCGTTCGCCCTTCCGGCACCGAGCCCAAATTGAAGTTCTATTGTCAGCTCGTACCGTCTGAAGAACCGCAGGACCCGACCGCGGGCATTTCGCTACGGGGGATGGAGTTGATGCGCGATTTGACGTACCGGGTCGAATCGATGGCGCGCGCGGTTTATCAGGAATTGCTGGCCCGCCTGGATCTGCACCTGGGTGAGCCGGGTCTGCTGCTCCCCGATATCATCGACATCGGTCGCAAACAGGATTTCGAGCGCAACACCGTTCCGCGGCTTCGCGAGGCAATTGCCCCGCACCGCTTCAAGAATTTGGATAACCTCCTGGATTGGCTGCGCGATGAAGTGGCCGCCATGACCCCTGGAGCGGATCCCCTTCCCGCCTTGCGGGCGAGCGTGGCTTATCTCTCGCGCCAATGGGAGAAGGAACTGAAAGGCACGCCTCTTCTCAGCGAATTGGCAGCATGGGCGGGCCACAACACCCGAGTCTGAGGTACTCAAGAAGTACGTTCTGGCGCTTCACGGATGTCTCGGTAGACCTCCTCGCGAATAATCCGTTCGGTAGCTTCGGTCAAGTAATCATCGAGCGCTTTCTTGATCTGCAGGTACTCGGGCCAAAGGGTCCTGTCCACGAACGACCTTGGAACGCGCACCATCACCGTGGTGTAGCGCTGCCGCACGTACCGATAGGGCTCCAGACCATAGCGACGGCACAGTGCAGTAAACAGGCGGCGCTGCCAGAGGTCGGGAAGCGTAAACTGCATCTCCACCGGCCGCTCGATTTGCTTTATGGCCGCCAAGGCTTCCTTTACTCTCGTGATGGCCGCCCCCGCCGCTTGGCGTTCGCCGAAGGTCGTTGCACCTTCAAACAAGGCGGAGATCTTGCGTAATTTCTCGCGGAGTTGTTGTTCAGTCGCCATAGGTAAGAGGCTTTCTTTGGAGCTGATGTAGCGCCTTCCGCTCGCTACTGCGCCCGAAAGATCAAAAGCTCGGAAGTCAAATCTCCTTCCAGGCGAACGGGAATTCCCTCTTGCAGCAGCCGATCTCCGGAAATGGCGAGCGTCTGGCCGCTGTTCGAAAGGGTCACCTGGTAAGTCTTGCTGAAGTCGAGGCCGCGCGGCCTGAACCAGTAGGTGGAATCGGCGGATTCGGAAGTTCGATACACCCAACCCAAATCCGCGTGGGAATCAGGTGTGGCATATTCCAGAACCACCCATGGACTTCCCTCCAGAAGGGGGGTGATGGGAGTGTGGTGATAAACCCGGCAGTCCTTCAAGATCGGGCGGATCATCTGTTTATAGAGATTGATCTGGCGCAGCACCTCATCCTTGAGCAACGGGTTGAAATCTTCCGGCGAGGGGCTTAAGCCGCGAAAAATCGGGAGGACCATGGTGGTGGCGCGCAATTGCGTTACCAGGTCGGCATCGGAGGGAACGCCGCTGGTCTCCGTGCCGAAAGTTCGCAGTAGAATCTCCGGCGGTAATATCCAGGTCATTCCGTTTTCAATTTTCAAACCGCGGGGAGCGCGCATCCAGTCGGAAAGCTCGGTGTTCTGGAAGCGGCCCATAATCCCCAGATCGAGCCTGCCTCCGCCTCCCGCGCAATTTTGAAAAATGACGTGAGGGAACTGTTTGTGCAGCCGGTCAAACATGGCGTAGAGGGCCTCGACGTGGCGCCATTGGGTGTTTTCCACGAATCCATCGCGCAGCCGATTCCCGCCTTCCCCCGCCGTAGTGTTGTAATCAATGCGGAAGAGATCGAGGTCGTACTTCTTGATGATGCGGCTGATTTCCGACTCCATCCAGGCGGCGACGGCGGGATTCGAAACATCGAGTTGGCGGCCGCCGGCCACCGGCTTGCCATCGCGCGTCAAAACCCAGTCAGGATGCTGCTGCCGTAATTTCGACGCGCTGCCGATGCTTTCAATCTCCACCCACAAGCCGAAGAGCAGGCCTTTCTGGCGGGCGTGTTCGCGGATGGGATTGAGATCGTGCGGCAGCCAGGCGCCCGCATACCAATCGCCCACATTTACGTCCCAGTGGTTCGGTTCCGGCCCGTACCAGCCCGCGTCAATCACAAACATCTCCGCCCCGGCGTCCGCTGCCAAATCAATTTCCCGGTCGATGCCCTCTTCGCTTTCGTGATCGACAATGTAACCGCGATGATTGGCTTCCACCAGCATGTCGCGGCCGGGTATGGCCGGTGGCAAGACCTCGCGGCGGACGTGCTCATGCAGGGCCTGAATGACGCTGTCCAAATCCCCGCGCATGCAGAGGACGTGGGTGCGCGGAGTCTCCACCGCCTCGCCCGGAGCGACGACGCGGAGCGCGGGGTCCACGCTTGCCGGCCCCATGCGGAAGAGAAAGGTGGCGCGGTCAGTGTCGGAATTTTGCTGCCCGCTCACTTGATACGTCCAGTTGCCGCTCCAGCCCAGTGAGGCCACAAACCACTCGCCCGTGGCCTTATTGTGGGCGAAGAAAGTCGGATGCCCCCATCCGGATCTCCCCTGCGTCCCGGAAATTGTTCGTGTGGTGTTTTCCACGGGCTCCAGGGTCCAAGCGCCTTCATGCGCCCAAGCCTCGTACCGGGCGTAACCCACTTCGAAAGGGCTGGCTGTGCCTTTGGGCAGGCGCTCCTGATAATTTGGCGTGTTCCAAATCAGGCCGGACCAGGGGGAGACCGCGGTGATGGCCGTGGGCTGGGAGCCGGTGTTGATGATTTCGAGCCAGCGCACCATCACCGGCCCTCCATAGAGCAGCGTGTGAATTCTTACGGTGATGGGGCGCACGGAGCTGGCCAGTTCCAGGGTCACCAGCAGGCCGTCAGGATTGTGAACCTCCGACTTCTCCGCCTTGACCCAGCGCCAGGTTCCGGCCAGGTCCTGCCCTTCCATGGCAAGCTGGAAGCCGTCAACGGGCAAGCCTGCCAGATGCTCCAGCGCCGTTGCATAATGGAACTCCGGCTCGATGACGCCGGTGGAGAGCCAATAGCGGTTCACCCAGCGGCCCTTCCACAGAACCTCATCGCAAACCGTCAAGCCGGAGGCGAGACGGATTCCCGGCAGGGGTTGCTGATGGATGTCCGCAGCCCAGTATTTGCGCCCCGCGGGCGCTGCCGCCGCGGGACTCAAGGTGATGCAGACCAGAATAACCAGGGCGGACCAGCGCGCCATCTCTCCGCCCGGAACCCTTAAACAACGCTGCGGCATCATGATCACACCTGCCTTTTTGCTTTCCATGTTCTGCGGAATCTTGTGCGAAGATTCGGCTGGGGATTATACAACTCCACCTTCTTCTGCACTACCTGGCATTGTGGTCCGGAAAGGCGCCGCCTTTCCACATAGCGGCGGGGCAGAGCCCCCACCCAACGCCGTGTTCTCCCGTTAATTTGGCCAGGATTGAGCTAACCTCGCCATATGGCGGCGTCCCGATGGCAACGGGATAAATTCCACCGCCTCTATGGGGTAATGACCTGTAGCCTCGATTTTCCCTTGACAGCCAGCTAGATTTGTAGGTATAGTAAAAGTAGGAGCCGGCGCCGGGGGCAAGAGGGCCCGGTCCGGATCGAACGTGGAAAACTCCAGACTCCGCTCCGCAGGGCGATTCCGCCACAGCTTAAACCAACAAAAAGTCACTCCCGGGCCACCACCACCCCAAAAAGATGTTAAAAATGAAGATCGATCCGGAAAAGTGTATGAAAACAAAGGAATGCACGACAAAATGTCGATTAGGATGTCGGACATTCGGGCACAATCGAAGCCGACTTTGCAAAAATCTTCGCGTTTTAGGGGTCGATTTGCACCTTGCAATCGGTTGGCAACGGCTCTTTCGCGTTATTTTCCGGCAACCGATCCCCCGGCCGCGGGGAAGCGGAGCGGCGATTTTACCTCGCCACACGGCGGCGTAAAGCCCCCTCTACTTCAAACTGAGACACTACCAAGCGCACGGCAGCTTGCCCCCATCCTCCAAATCTGCGAATATAGCGGGTTTGAACGACACGGCGATCATTATATAAAGGAGGCATTCATGCCGAGTAATTTGAAGCATCGCAGTCACATCATCACCGACGGTCGCGACCGCGCTGGGGCGCGTTCCATGCTCAAGGCCATTGGGTTTACGGATGAAGACCTGGCCAAGCCGATCGTGGGCATTGCCAATACGTGGATCGAGACCATGCCGTGCAATTTTCACCTGCGGGCGCTCGCGGAAAAGGTGAAGGCAGGGGTGCGCGCGGCCGGCGGCACGCCCATGGAGCTCAATACCATCGCCATCTCCGATGGGGTGACCATGGGCACGGAGGGCATGAAAGCATCGCTCGTCAGCCGCGAGGTGGTGGCGGACTCCATCGAACTGGTGGGGCGCGGCCACATGTTTGACGCCATGGTGGCGCTGGTGGGCTGCGACAAGACCATTCCCGGCGGAGCCATGGCACTGATCCGGCTGAATGTCCCCAGCGTGCTGCTTTACGGAGGCTCTATCGCCCCCGGGAGATTCAAGGACCATGATGTGACGATTGGCGATGTTTACGAGGCGGTGGGCGCGAATGCCGCAGGGCTGATGACGGACAAGGATTTCAAACAACTGGAAGACCACGCGTGTCCGGGCGCCGGCGCCTGCGGCGGGCAGTTCACCGCCAACACCATGTCCACGGTGATGGAATTCATCGGCCTGTCGCCCATGGGATTTAACAGCATCCCCGCGCTCGACCCGAAGAAGGATGAAGCCGCCTATCAGTGCGGCCAGATCGTCATGGATCTGCTGAAGCGCGGGGTGAAGCCGCTCGACATCCTGACCCGCCAGGCCTTCGAGAATGCCATCGCCTGCGTGGCGGCCACGGGCGGTTCCACCAATGCCGTGCTGCACTTGCTCGCCATGGCGCGCGAAGCCGGCGTGCCCCTGGCCATTGAGGAATTTGATGTCATCAGCTCGCGCACGCCCATCCTCGCGGATTTGAAACCCGCCGGCCGGTTCGTGGCCGTGGATGTGCATCACGCCGGGGGAATTCCCCTGATCGCCCAGAAATTGCTGGAACAGCCTGGTTTGCTGGATGGATCCCAGATCACAGTGAGCGGCCGGACGATTGCCGAGGAAGCGGCGCGCGTTACCGAGACGCCCGGGCAGGAGGTGGTGCGCCCCCTTTCCAACCCCATCAAGAAAACCGGCGGACTGGTGATCCTTAAGGGCAACCTGGCGCCGGAAGGCTGCGTGCTCAAGGTAGCAGGCAAGGAACGAATGCACCATCGCGGGCCGGCCCGCGTGTTCGATTGCGAAGAAGACGCCATGAAAGTCGTGACCAGTAATGGCATCAAGGCCGGCGATGTGGTGGTGATTCGCTACGAAGGTCCGCGCGGCGGCCCAGGCATGCGTGAAATGCTGGGAGTAACCGGGGCACTTTATGGCGCGGGCCTGGGCAGTTCGGTGGCGCTGCTCACCGACGGCCGATTCAGCGGTGCAACCCACGGCCTGATGGTGGGTCACGTGGCGCCGGAAGCGGCGTGCGGAGGGCCCATCGCCGCACTGGCCGAAGGCGACACGGTGGTGTTCGACGTCGACAAGCGCCGGCTCGATATGGAAGTTTCCGACGCCGAAATTAAGGCGCGCATGGCAAAGTGGAAGGCTCCTGAACCGCGTTACAAGCGCGGGGTGTTCTCCAAGTACGCGGCGCTGGTTTCTTCCGCGTCCGAAGGCGCCGTGACCTTCGTGAAGGAGTGATGGGGGCGGAGAGTATCGAGGTGTGCTGTCGGATGCTGCGCCAGGCGGAAGGGGCGAAGGGCGCCCGCTCCCGTCCGCCTTTTATTATAGGCTAGATTAATGCTCTTAGTGGGCGCCCATGCTTACCATTCGATCGTTTCATCGGAAACAAAGCGCCGCACGGATCGCCAGGCAACTTCCCCAGTTCGATATTTTTCCCGGTCCTGATACAAGGGCACATCCTTGCCCGCGGGGTCAATCGACACCACGGTGTTGCCCCTCATCACGAGCGTGTACGTCCCTGCACCGATTTTCTCCTTCACCGTCCGTTCGGAAATCGGAAATGTCACCACAACATTATCGCCCGGCCGCACCGCTCCCACGTTCACGTAACGCCCACTCCAACGTGGTGCCCGGCTTGCGCCATTTACCTTGCACACCATCTGGGGGCTGCCCATCTCCGCCCATTCCGGCGCCCGCACGCTCACGTTCCCGCAAGGCTCCTTCATCTTCAGGTCGACGCGGCCTTGAAAGGGAATGTAACTGTACACGTCCGCCCATCGCGAGGCGCGGTTCAGAAGCAGGTTCAACTTCAACTCACCATCATGGCAGTCGATGATATGTTCCCAGATGTAGTAAAGCCCGCGCGCCGCATTGCCCGTGCAACAGTGCTGGATTCCCAACCACGTGGCCCACTCATTGACGCCAGCCCAACCGGACCATGCCCCGATATTCATTTCCGGCGCATGTTCGGCGGCTTCGTTGAAGGCCACCGGCTTGCGAGGCTGATTTTCAGCCAGGCGATAGATCCAATCCGCGCTTATGAGCTGGGCCTCGGCATAATGATTGCGCACGCACCGGTCGATGTCATCCCAATAATCCCCCATGCCCGCCTCGCTCAGCTTGATGGCGATGCCGGCGAAATCGCCCAGAGTGCAACTCTCGCAGGCAGGAAAGTCCGGCACATACCATTCGGGGAACCACCCCACTACGTTGGAAACACCATAGGCAGGTCCCGGATGCAGCATCCAGTCGAAACTGGCCTTCACGAGAGCGATCAGGTCCTTGTCGCCCACGGCAAGCGCATAATCAAGAAGGCTCAACAGGGCAATCGAGTGTCCATGCGCCTGGCCTCCCAGCGTCAATCCTTCCACGTTGTATCCGATGACTCCGCCCTGGCCCAATTGCTCTCCGAGGTTGCCTCCGTTCCGCTGGCCTTGGGCGCTATTTGCGACGCCTCGCGATTTCCACACTTTCCCTTTCACCTGGGGATCGAGAAGCCAGCGCCCGTCGGAGTCGAAAATCCCGCCTTGGTAGCGCGCATAAGGAACCAACCGGCTGGCAAGACGACGGGCAGGTTCGTAACTGGTCATCCGGTAATACTGCCCCAACGATTGAATGACCCGAACATTGCATGTGGTCCCCCACAGGCTCCCCCGCGGCATCTCTGCGCCGGGATCGGTCGTTGCCTGGGGCTCAAACACCCCGCGCGGGAAAGTGCACCAGTCCCCGCGGTTAAGGGTGAGTTGCGAAAGCCGCTGGATTATTTTCTCGATCACCGCCGGCCACATTGGGTTCTGATCCCGATGGTAGTACACCATCATGGTGCTGATGGCCCTTCCGCAGGAGGCGGCATTGGTGAATTGACTCACGGAGGGATCGGCGAAATCGGTTGCGCTGCCATCCGTTTTCCACACAGGTTTCACGCCACTTGCCTTGATGCGGCCCCAGGGGCGGCCGTTCAAGGGAACGTAGACAAGCCCGTCCGGTCCCACGGACTTGAGCATGGAAGCCATCCACGCTGGGTCTACCTGGCTGTTGAAATTGTCGCCCGTGGCCAGACGCAGCAGGGGCAGGGCTTCCATCAGGCCTTCCTGTATTTGCACCCAGTCGTTGAAGTCATGCGCCATGACGGGAGGATTGCGGAAGAAGTCAGCGAGCCAGTAAATCTCATAATCCGCCTGCGGGTCGGCGATTCCGGTCAAACCATGAAGCCCGAGCTTTATACGCTCGGCGAGGTCGAGGGTGTCCGGCACCTTGTCTTCGTAAGATTTCCCTCGATACGACGATATCTCAAAATGCGGAATGTTTTTGCGGATGTATTGGATATTGATCTTGCCCGCCGTCGCTGGGGCGCCCGCGGCCGGCACTCGCGAAGCTATCGCCAAAGCAGCATATGTCGTCAAGGAGTTCTTCAGGAATTTGCGTCTGTTCATGGCCGGCTCCAATGTTCTGTTGCATCGCCTCGTGCCGCAGCGGAACGCTAATTTCCTGCCCCCCCGGCAGGCGTGAGAATTCCATGCTTGACCAGAAACTCAAAAATCGCTTCCTGCGCCTGGAGGTTTTGTTCGCGAGTCCAGGCGAAGGGGGTCGTGGCACCGTGGCCTCCTCCCTGAATCGTCACAAGCTGGTTGGGAATTCCCTGGCGCGTGAGCGCTCCATGCAGGCGCACGGCTTGCTGATAGGGCACGATGGGGTCCTGGTCACCATCAATGGAGATAATCGGCGGGAGGCCGTTGCGAACGTAGGTGAGCGGCGACAACTGCCGGGCGAGTTCCAGGCGATTCGGCAAATCGCCGAACCAGCGCACCGCGAAGTTTCGAGCATTCGTGCCTTGCAGCAGATCGACGAAATCAGTAATCCCGAAAAAATTGACGATCGCCGCAACCTTGACGTCCTGGATGGAACCCTTTCGCCAATCGTCGGAAACCCGGGTGCAGGCGTTGTCAAAATTGTAGCTGGGATCAAGCATTCCGGTCATCAAGGCCAGGTAGCCGCCCGCCGAATGCCCGGCAACCACGATTTTGGAGGTGTCGAATCCATATTTGTCGGCATTGTCATATACCCAGTGCAGGGCGCAACGGCTGTCTTCCACCGCCGCCGGAGCCAGGGAATCCGGCGCCATGCGATATTCCACGTTGACGGCATTCATCCCCCGGGCCAGATAGGGAAGCGTGTAGAGCAGGGCGGTGTCTTTGCTTCCTTCCACCAGGCCGCCGCCGTGGAAATAGATCAGGGTCGGCCTCGCGGTCGAAGTGGGACCGGCAGTGATCAAGTCCAGCTTCAAACTAACGTTGTTCGCGCGTTGATAAACAATGTTCGAGGAAACATGGAACTCATTAAAGGCCATCGTCGCCCACTTCGTAACCGGGTCAAGTTCCTGGCCACCGCCCCCTGTGGCCACCAGGAGTATCATCAACACCGTCGCCAGTACTTTTCCCACGGGTCCCCCTCCGTCAATGGTTTGATCGGAAATGCACACACTCCGTGCGCACAGCATTATAGCCCCGGACGCTTTCGCAGGGGCAATTCGCGAACCGTCCCGGCGCGATCCTTTACGACTCTCGCGTTTCCGGGCTTTGTGAAGGTCATCGTACGGGTAGCCATCCATTCCGCGACACCGTTGCAAGGCGCGAGTTGCGCCTCCCCCCGATGCCGTGTACGATTGAAGGCAAGTTATCTGCGAGGGCGATCCAAAGTCTCATGAACATTCATGCAGTCTCGACAAATCGCTTTCCAGTGCCGGCGCGCAGGGGAATGTTGCGATTCTTCAGCAGCAATATAGCAATGCGCTTACGGTGCAGTCCGCTCGCGGTATTCGTCCTGCTTCTCGCGGCAATTTCCGCTGAACCCGCCCGTGCAGAACAGTGGCAAAAGCTCAACTTCCAGGGGTACGTCAACGACTTTGCCGGCGTGCTTAATGCGACGACGGTGGAAAAACTCACCCAAGTGTGTACGGAGGTCGATCAAAAAGCCAAGGCCCAGATTGCGGTGGTCACGATCAAGACTCTGGAAGATGAACCGGTGGAAGATTTTGCCAATCACCTTTTCCAGAAGTGGGGCGTGGGCAGCAAGGGAACGGACCGTGGTGCGATGGTGCTGCTGGCAACAGATGACCACAAATATTGGACCGAGGTTGGTTACGGTCTGGAACCTATTCTTCCTGACGGCAAGGTGGGCAGCTTCGGACGCAGCATGGTTCTATTGATGCGCCAGAATGACTACAACGACGCCACCTTGCAAATGGTGTCCCAGATCGCGCAGGTGATTGCGCAGGACAGTCATGTTTCCATCGATAGTTCTTCAGACATATCAACCGCCCCTCCGACTGCGGGGGAGAAAACCGAGCTAACCGGGGGAGAAATTATTTTCCTTGTCATCATTCTCATTGTCGTGGTGCCCTTCTTATTCAAATTCCTGGGTCCATGGTTCTTCATCTCGCTCTTGATGGGAGGCGGAGGGCGTGGCGGCGGATGGGGTGGCGGTGGATTTGGCGGAGGGGGAGGCGGCGGAGGATTCGGTGGATTCGGGGGAGGTTCCTCAGGTGGGGGCGGCGCCGGCGGAAGCTGGTAGCAACAATCCTCACAAAGGAGCTTTCCGGGAGCAGGAACCATGATCAAAGAGCAGGACCTGACAGATCTGGTCAATAAATTGAGAGACGCTGCGGGGAGCAACCTCCTGTCCGTAATACTTTACGGTTCGGCGGCAACGGAAGAGTTCCACGAGGGGCATTCCGACTTGAATATTCTCTGCGTCGTGCAAAGTCTGGGCAGGGACGATTTAGGCAAGCTGCACGCTGCGTCCGCCTGGTGGGCCAAGAAGGGGCACCCCGCGCCTCTCTTCTTCACCCTTGATGAGCTTCATCACTCCGCCGATGTTTTCGCCATCGAATTTTTGGACATCAAGGCGGCGCACCGGATTCTTCATGGCGATGATGTGGTGGCCGCGCTCCACGTTCCCATGGACCTGCACCGCCTGAACGTGGAAAGGGAGTTGCGGAACAACACGTTGCGCTTGCGTCAACACTACCTGATGCATCCCGCCGACTCCCGCAAGACCCTGGAACTGATGACCGCATCCATTTCCTCGTTTGCGGCGTTGTTTCGTCATGCCTTGATGGCCCTGGGCGAGGAGCGGCCGTCCAGCAAGCGCGACACGATGGACCGCCTGGGAACCGCACTGGGATTTGATCCCTCGCCCTTTCACACTGTCTTTGATATTCGTGAGGGGCGAAAGCGCGGACGTGATGTGGATGTGCAGGCAACTTTCGACGCCTACTTGGACAGGGTCTCGAAGGTCGCGGAAGAAATGGACCGCCGGCTGGCCATTGGATAAGACCTGTAGGGGCGGCTCGCGAACCGCCCCTACGCATCGAATAGGGCTGATGAAATTGTTCCCCTTCAGGGAACCTGGAGGAAAAAATCGTGAAGATACTGCTGGTTGTGGTGGGAATCGTGGTGGCATTGCTCCTGCTGGTGGGCGTGGTCGTGGGGGGATCGTACGTCAGCAGCAAGAACCAGATGGTCATCAAGAATGAAGCCATCAAGCAGGCATGGTCGCAGGTGGACGTGGTGCTGCAGCGGCGCGCCGACCTGATCCCCAACCTCGTGGCCACCGTGCAAGGCTACGCACAGCACGAGCAGAAAGTATTTGGCGACATTGCCAACGCCCGCGCCGGTCTGTTGAATGCCAAGACGCCCGCCGACAAGATCGCCGCCAATGGCCAGTTGGATGGCGCCCTCGGCAGGCTGCTGCTGATTGTCGAGAACTATCCCAATCTCAAAGCCGACCAGAACTTCATGGCCCTTCAGGACGAGCTGGCGGGAAGCGAAAACCGCATCGCCGTCGAACGCCGCCGCTACAACGAGGCCATCCAGGACTACAACACCTACATCGGCCTCTTTCCCAACAGCATTTTTGCCGGGTGGGCGGGATTTCACCGGAATAATGACTACTTTGCGGCAACGGAAGCGGCGCGCGTGGCGCCCAAGGTGGATTTCAGCGCGCCCAAGCAGTGATCCGCCGGCCGTCCCGCGCATTTCCTTGCCGCGCTGGTGGGGAGTATGCAAAAATGTTACGTGGCCGAACGTGCAGCGCATAAAGAATGGAGCGCCCGCCTTCCGGTTCGGGGGACACCGCAAATCGAAGGAGAGTAAGTGCATCCTGACCTTAAAGCCGTCGTCGAGGTCCAGCAGCTTGACCAGCAGGTTGCGGAGCTGACGGCGCTGATCGATTCCCTGCCCAAACAGATTCTGACCCTGCAAGCGCAACTGGATGATTTCATCCACGCCCACGAAGAGCGTAAGAAGCGTTTGGCCGCCAATCTGAAAGAGCGCAAGGACCTGGAGGGAGACATTAAATCCATCCAGGAGAAAATCACCAAGCACAAAGACCAACTCTACCAGGTCAAGACCAACGACCAATACAAGGCCATGCTGAAAGAGATTGAAGGGGAAGAGGCCAACATCCGAAAGATTGAGGACCAGGTGCTGGAAAAGATGATCGAGTCGGAAGACATCCAGCAGCACGTGCAGGAGGCAGCGGCGCGGCTGGACGGCGAGAAGGCGCGCGTGGCGGCAGAAATCAAACGTCTTCAGGACGAGCGGCAGAAGGACGTGGATGAGCGCGAGCGCCTGCAAGCGCGGCGCAAAGAAGTGGCCGGCATCCTCAGTGATTCCGTCATGGAACTTTATGAGCGCATCCGTAGTTATCGAGCCGGGCCGGCGGTCGCAGAAGTGCGCGACGGTCTTTGCACCGCGTGCAACATTCAATTACGGCCCCAGGTGTACAACGAAGTCCGCACCGGACTGGCCGTCATGACCTGCGAGAATTGCAGCCGCATCCAGTATTACATTGAGCCCTCCACCGGCGAGCAGACCGAAGGCGGGGAGGGCACGCGAGTGACGATGTCGTGAGACAATTTTAGATTTTGGATTTTGGATTTTGGATTAGCTACCGCATGCGGGATTCGGGATGATGTGCCGCGCCAATCGCTTGTCCCAAGCTCTTGACGCTGGTCCCCAGGTCATGATGTGGTGCTCCCTTCTAATCTAAAATCCAAAATCTAAAATCCAAAATCTTTCATGCCACACTCCACTGAAATCATCGCGCACATCGACGGCGGATCGCGCGGCAATCCCGGCCCCGCCGCTTATGGAGTCTCCATCGAAACGGTCGAGGGCCAGCCCGTCACGGCGTTTGGCAAATTCATTGGAGAAACCACTAACAACGTCGCCGAATACCAAGGTCTGCTGGCTTCCCTGGAATACGCACTGAACCATAATTATCCGCGTCTGCGGGTGATGACGGATTCGGAACTGATGGCGCGGCAAATTGCCGGGCATTACAAAGTTCGCAGCCCCGACCTGAAGCCCCTATACGACAAGGCCAAGGCGTTGATATCCCGCCTGGAGTCCTTCTCGATTCGGCACGTCTACCGCGAGCAGAACCGGGAGGCCGACCGGCTGGCGAATCAAGCCATGGACGATGCCGAGCGCGGCGTCCTGCGGCACGAACCCGCGCCGCGCGCCCACGCGCCGCATGTTCCCAAGGCGGCCCCGCCAAAGCCCCAACCGATTGCCGCCACGTTCCAGGATGGCGTCCTCCATCCGCACACGCAGCTACCGCTCTATGACGGCGAGGAAGTGGAGATCGAAATCCGCCGCAGGAAATAATCAGCCGGATTTCTTGTATAATCAAATGGCAGGCGGGCAATAGGCTGTTCAAATTCAGAGAGTGATTTTCCGGAAGAAGGGTTTCTATGGCACAACGAATGGTGAAATGCGCAAAGCTTCATAAGGAACTTCCCGGCCTTGAGGAGCCTCCCTGGTTTGGAGAACTCGGCCAACGGATTTACGATAACGTCTCCCAGGAAGCATGGAACCAGTGGCTCAACCTTTTAAGAATGCTCATCAATGAATATCGCCTGGTGCCTTCGACGAAGGAAGCCCAGGATTTCATTGCCGGCCAGATGGAGCAATTTTTCTTCGGCGAAGGGTCGGCGCATGTGCCGGGTTACGTTCCCATGAAGTGAGAAGTCTGATTCCTTCAAGGGATGTGTATCCGAGCAGGTATCTTGAACCGAAATTCCAAATTTTAAGGAGCCCCATGCGATTTCAGGTATCAACATTTTTCAAGCTTTTGGTAGTGGCATCTTTCCTGCTCACTTTCACCATGGCGCTTCAGGCCGGTCCGGAGGCGGATGGCGGCGATCTTTTCAAGCATAAGTGCGCGATGTGCCACGGCCCCGATGGCAAAGGTTATTCCGCCTTGCACACTCCGGATTTCACTGATCCCAAAGTGCAGGCTTCCTTGACGGATGAAGAAATGACCCAGGTGATCAAGAACGGGAAAAAGGATACGGCCATGCCGCCCTTCGGGTCCTCGCTGAACGACGACCAGATCCATGCGTTGGTCACTTACATTCGCTCGCTCGACAGCAGCAAGCAAAAGTAACCTCCGGGGTGGACCGTCGCGGATCGAATTGATGTCGAGGCGGCTTTACGGGGGGATCTGGCGAAGCAATTTCGCCAACCCAGCGTCTGCGGTGCGGGGGTGGTGCGGCGACCCGCGGGGGCAGCGCTCAATTCGAGCGGCAGCGCTAATTTCGCCTCTTCCATCACCCCTCTTCAATCACCCCTTGCCAAGCTGGGGAGATGAGGATAGCATCGCTTTCAAATCAAGGCAGGGAGGTCGGGATAAGCCAAAGAATTGGACGCGTCGCCGGAATGCATCGTAGAGCTTCGTAACGTCGGTAAGCGCTACGGGGAACACGCTGCCCTGAAAAACTTCTCGCTTGAGGTGCGCCGGGGCGAATTCCTGACGCTTCTCGGCCCCAGCGGAAGCGGCAAAACCACGCTGCTGCGCCTGGTGGCGGGGTTTGAATTGCCCCAGGATGGGCAGATCCTGATTGATGGGCGGGATGCGTCCGCCCTGCCACCCTACCGCCGCAACGTCAATACCGTCTTCCAACATTTCGCGCTCTTCCCCCACCTCACGGTTTTCCGCAATATCGCTTTCGGCCTGGAGCAGAAGAATGTTGCGCCGGAGGCGATTGGCACGCGTGTGCGCGCCATTCTGGAAATGGTGGAGCTGCCCGGCAAAGAAGATCGCTATCCGCATCAACTGAGCGGCGGCGAAAAACAGCGCGTGGCCCTGGCGCGCGCCCTGGTGCTGGAGCCCGCGGTGCTCCTGCTGGATGAGCCGCTGGGCGCGCTCGACCAGAAACTTCGCCAACAGATGCAGGTGGAGTTAAAGCGCCTGCACGCGCGCCTGGGAATTACGTTCATTTTTGTGACCCACGACCAGGAAGAAGCCCTGGTGATGTCTGACCGCGTGGCGGTGATCAATCGCGGGCGGCTGGAACAAGTGGGCGCGAGCGAAGAAATCTACGAACGCCCGCGCACTCATTTCGTGGCCGATTTTATGGGAGTGGAAAACTTCTTTGCGGTGAATTGCGCCGCGCACACTCCGGAAGGCACGCGGTTTGAGTTGGAGGACGGACATGCTCTTTGGGCATCGAATTCCGCGGACCTCCCCCAGCATTCGCTCGCGACGCTGGCGGTGCGGCCGGAGTGCGTGCGCCTGACGCATTGCCCTCCCCCTCAGAACGGCGGCCCGCTCAATTTATTGGAAGGCGAACTTGTCGAGTCCATCTACGAGGGAGGAAGGCGCCGCTGGGCGGTGCGAATATCCAGTGGCCAGCGAGTGGTGGTGCGGGACTTGAACGCCTCTCGCGAGTCGCTTCCGGGCGGCGAAACAAAGGTCTATGTCACATGGGATGCAGCGCGGAGCCTGGTGTTCCCGCGCGAGGGGACTGCGCTGAGTTGACGGGCCTCACCGCATTCCATCAACCTCAGAATTCCGTGCAATTTCGAGCGCGGCCCGGCACGTGCGGCAGAAGGCGTAACCAACCAGGCATCTCGTCCATCTCTTGTTAAGGGCGCAAGCTAACTTATTCAACCTGGGGCAGCAGGGGGAGGAAGCAGAAGCTTCCACCACTCCGCGCCATATGGAGGGCGTTGTGAGCATGGAAAAAGTGGTGAAATCGGATGCGGAATGGAAGGCAATCCTTACTCCGGAACAGTACCAGGTAACCCGCCATGGGGGCACCGAGTGCGCCTTCACCGGCCAATACTGGAATCATCACGAAGATGGGGTTTTTCGCTGCGTTTGTTGCGGAGCTGATCTATTCCACTCTCAAAAGAAATTCGAATCGGGCACGGGGTGGCCAAGCTTCTGGGAAGCGGCGGAGTCCCAGAACGTCGAAGTGAAAACGGATATGAGTTACGGCATGAGGCGTACGGAAGTGCTGTGCGCCCGGTGCGACGCGCACCTTGGCCACGTGTTCGAGGATGGCCCCCCGCCCACGCACCTTCGTTATTGCATCAATTCCGTCGCCCTCAAGTTTATAAAGAGCGAATGATAAGCCGGCGGCGTTCCGGCCCCCATTCTAACCGCTTTCGAGGTGATTTCGTGGAGGCGGGCACGATTCCTGTCAGGAGCTGCCTGCGGCACGTTGTAGGGCTCCCAGATCCGCGATTTGCTTCTCCAAATCCGCCAGGGCGTTCTGAAGCATCTCACGGCGGCGCGGATGCTGAGTTGCTTCCGCCTGTTGCAGCAGGTGGGTGCGAGCCAGCAGCAGCGTTTCCTTCTTGCGCAGCACCGCAGCCGCTTCCGGAGTCATGCGCTGCCTGGCGGTTTCATCACGATTCGACTGCGAGGTTTCCATTTGCGATTCAACCGACTTGCTTTCCCAACCTCTGGCCATAAATTTCCACGGTGCAGGAGCTGCCGCTGCCCAAAAATCGCCGGGGGGATCCAGAGAATGAGGTTGAGCAGCCCCTCCGAGTATTTTACCCCCATAGAAGGCAATTTGGGTCAGAAAGGAGGGCTGCGTCGCACGCTCCGTGGGGTTGCAAATGTCCATCGGTTCATTTAACGTCATGCAGGCCAGGGCCGCCATTTCCATCCGCCGCGGCGAGCGCCAAGCGCCATGACGCAAGCCGCAAAGGAAGGGTAAACATGAAAGGCCACGGGGGAAAATTACTGGTGGCGCTCGCCGCCGTTATCACGCTGAGCCACTCGTCCGCTCCGGCACAGTCTTTCCACTTGATGCCGGAGCCGGCGGAGATCAGACCTGGCTCGGGCCGATTGGCGATTGATGGGAGCTTTCGCGTGGCGCTGGAAGGGTACCAGGAGCCGCGTCTGGAGGCCGCTGCCGCACGGCTGACTCGGCGTCTCTCGCTGCAAACGGGAATTCCCCTCCCCGAAGGCCTGGAGAACGAGGCCGGCAGAGCAACCCTGGTGCTGCTTTGTCATCACGCGGGCGAACCCGTCCAATCCGTGCACGAAGATGAATCCTACCAGCTCGATGTTACCCCGCAAAGGGCGCAACTGACCGCTCCCACGCCCGTGGGGATACTGCGGGGCATCGAGACGTTTCTCCAACTTGTGGAGCGCGATGCGCAGGGATCGAGCGTGCCCTCGGTGGACATCGCCGATCGCCCGCGGTATCCCTGGCGCGGTTTGCTGATTGATGTCTCGCGCCACTGGATGCCTCTCGAAGTGCTTCGGCGCAACCTGGATGGCATGGCGGCCGTAAAACTCAATGTGCTGCACCTTCATCTTACCGACGATCAGGGGTTCCGGATCGAGAGCAGAAAGTATCCCAAGCTGCAAGGGCTGGGCTCCGACGGCCACTACTACACTCAAACGCAGATGACGGAGCTGATCGCCTACGCGCGCGACCGCGGCATTCGAATCGTCCCGGAAATTGAGATGCCGGGCCACTCCACAAGCTGGTTTGTGGGGTATGCGGAGCTGGCGAGCGCGCCCGGTCCGTTTCAAATCGAGCGCAAGTGGGGGATTTTCGACCCCACCCTTGACCCCACCCGCGAAGAAACGTACACATTTCTCGATGGCCTGATTGGCGAGATCGCCGCGCTCTTTCCCGATGAGTACCTGCACGTGGGCGGCGACGAAGTCAATGGCAAGGAGTGGAACACAAACCCCCGGATCGTGGCTTTCAAGCAGGCGCACGGAATGAAAGACAACGCCGACTTGCAGCTTTACTTCAATCGTCACCTGCTGCCCATTGTCCGGAAATACGGCAAGAGAATGATTGGATGGGATGAGATCTTAAGCCCCGACCTTCCCAAAGACATCGTCGTGCAGTCCTGGCGCGGGCAGGAGACTTTAGCCCAGGCAGCCCGGCTGGGTTACATGAGCATTCTTTCCCATGGCTACTACCTCGACTACGCGCTGGCGCCCGCCGATTACTACCAAGTCGATCCCCTGGCGGGCGCCACCGCGAGCCTTACGCCCGAGCAGGCCGCGCGCATCCGGGGCGGCGAAGCCTGCATGTGGAGCGAACTCGTAACTCCGGACAACATCGACTCGCGCATCTGGCCCTCCACCGCCGCCATCGCGGAAAGGCTCTGGTCCCCCGCAGATGTAAAGGATGTCGATTCCATGTATCTGCGGCTCGCCATCGTCAGCAGCGAACTGCAGGAGCTGGGCTTGACGCACCTTTCCAACTATCACTTGATGTTGGGCCGGTTGGCAGGGGTGAGCTCAGCGCAGACGCTCGAAGCACTGGCGGACGTTGTGGAACCCATCAAGGAATATCAGCGCCAGGACGCGCGCGAGTACACCAGTCTCACGCCGCTCAACCGCCTGGTTGATGCCGTGCAGCCGGAAAGTGAAAAGGCGCGGATCTTTGCCGGCATGATGGATCACCTGAGCGCCCACAAAGACGCGGTTCGCTGCCTGCTTCTAACCTGGCGCGACTGTCGCAAGAACCTCATCCCGGTCCTTCAGCGGTCGCCGCTTCTTGAAGAAGATATTCCCCTGGGGGAAGACTTGTCGGCGGTAGCGGGGGCTGGGCTGGAAGCGCTGGATTACCTCGACTCCGGCAAGCCTGCCCCTCCAGAGTGGGTACGGGAGCAGGGTGTGCTGCTGGACTTGGCCGCCAAACCCCACGCGGAATTGATGCTGATGATCGTGGAACCTGTACGCAAGCTCGTCGAAGCGGCCCGGAGAGGCGCAATGTAGGAAAGTCGGGAATCCCTTTTCGCGGCGCCTGCGAACGGAAGGAGAAATTAGGGGGATCAGCTCCGCGCGCAGATTCGGGAGATGACCTTGCCCATCGCCGCTTCAAAAACTTCTCGCGCGGGGAGCAGACTCAGAACAAGAAAGCCTGCCGAGGGAAAATCGTAGAAATGCCCCGGATGCACGGAGACGCCTTCTTGAGTGAGCAATTCCGCCGCCCAGTCCTCATCACCGCGCGTGGAAGGCACCCGCAGAACGGCATACCAGCCGCCTTCGGCTTTCAGCCGGGTCACGGGCAGGCCCGGGGTGAGAAGCTCATCAAGCTTGCGCAGATTGGTTTGTACCCGATCCATAATTTGCGATTGAATCTTGCGCCGGCCAGCCATCCACGGAGGGGTGGCCAGAGCCACAGGCGCGCTAACGGACAGGTAAGTGTCCGCAATCACCTCCAGGCGCGCCTGAGCCTCGCTCCGCAACTCCGGCGGGCCATTCACGACAATCCATGCCAACTTCATCTGCGGGAGGGCGGAGATCTTCGAGAGCCCGCTCAGGGTAAAAGTGAGAACGTCGGAGCTTTGCGCGTGGGTCACCACCCGATGGGGATCGGCGCCGATGCCATAATCGGCAAAGACTTCATCGGCGATAATGGCGGCCCGATTCCGGCGGCAGATCTCCTTCATTCGCTCCAGTTCTTTGGTTCGAAGGTAGGACCCGGTGGGATTATTGGGGTGAACCACCAGCACGCCGCGCGACCGTGAATCCCATCCCGAATCGAGCGCCGGCAAGTCCACCTGCCAGCCATCGTCGTAGATCAAGGGATAGGGAAGCACGTTGACGTCATTCAGAGCGCCGAGGAAATCAAACAGGGGATAGCTCGGTTGAGGCGCCAGGATACTGTCCCCCGGGTTGGCGAGCAGCCGGAAAACAAATGAGTAAGCTTCGCTGGTGCTCGAAGTGAGAAAGATCTGGTCAGGGTCAAGTTGAACGCCGCGCTCGGCATAGTACTGGGCCACCGCTTCGCGAGCCACGCGCAGGCCGCGCGGGTCCGGCTCATAGGCAAGGGCGCGGGGATTTTGCAGCGGCGCAAGAATCTCCTCCGCTTCCATCGCCAAGCCGCAGCGCGTGGGATTGGATTCCGTCATGTCCAGGATGGACAAGCCGCGCTCCCGGCGCTCGCGCAGGAGTTGTGCCAGGCGGTTGGGAGTCAGAGGCCAGTTGGTGCGGGATGAGAACATAGTAGTAGCAGTCAGGAGCCAGAATACGGATGCATTACTCCTTACTTTAAACCTCTGGCTTGATTCTAATGTTTAGCAGCAACGCCGATGGTCCGAAGCTGGTGCGCGTGATTATGGCAAACCAGGGCGCAGGAGTTCGTGGCGCGGTTGTAAGAAATGGGAACCGCGCCGTTGGGGGCGACGACGTTGGCGTCAAAATTCACCAAACTATCGCCGGAAATGGTGCCCGATTGGGCGCCCATGCCGTGGGCCGTATGGCACACCGAACACGAGAATCCATATTGCCTGATGTGGAGGGCGTGTCCGCTGAAGCTGGTGTTATTCATGATCTGGTTGAGGTCGTGGCACTTGGCGCACAAGGCATAGGGGCCGCCGCTGGGGCCGCCCTCGGCGCTCAGGCTCGGGTTGGGGAACAGGTTGGTAACAAGCCTGCCGGGAAGCGCCGCCTGGCTGAATTCATAACGGCGCTCCATAATGTGCGCAAAGATTGATCCATGCGGTCCGCTGGCTCCCGAGCCGCCGAATTCCCGATTGTCGTCGCTATTGTGGCAATCGGTACACAGGATTTGGGCGCCCATGCTGCGCCCCAGCGTCCTGCCGTCAAGATTCAGCATGGTCATCCGCAGACTGGGTTGCGGGTAGATGCTGTTGCGTTGATGGAACACGGGGTGACTCGAGGTCGCAAGAGTGCTGAATTCCGGAATGACATTCAGGCGGTCGCTGGGGGCAACCACGCGGAAGGGCATATAGCCGAAGTTAATGCTCGTTTTCTTGCCCGTGCTCGTGCCATGGCAGCGCAGACAATTCTCATATTGGTTGACCGAGGGATTGATCACGGTTTTCCCATCCGAGCCGCTGATCCCCGCAACATTGTTCTGGGAAAGGCGTATGGCGGGCGCGGCGGAAAAGCTGCCAACCCGAATGGCGGCGTGCGGATTATGGCAGTCGGCGCAGGTGACATGCAGGTTTTGATTCAACAACACGGCTTCATTGGGGAGGTGGGGGCTGTTTCCCACCGAAAACGCATGACCATATTTGGGCGCCGTCATTTCGGCAAGAACATTGGGAATGGCGGGAGAGATATTCGAGCTCCCGTTGTGGCAGACGATGCAGGTTTGGTCGTCTGCGGCGCGCAGCAGCGAGTTCGCCCCCTGGGAGTTATGGGTGGCATGACATGACGTGCAAGCATTCCTGGCCACGGTACCGTGGGTCCCCAGAGTTGTCTGTGACTTGCTGGTGCTACTCCCTTTGGAAGTTGCCGAATTGATTTCAAGGGTAATCTGGATGGGCACCCGGTTGGAGGAGGTGGCGTGGATGCTCGTCAACCAACCGGCAAGGGGATTCGGTTTGTGCGCGCTACTGGTCGAAGCAAGGGACGTTACCCCTGACCGCAGCGCGCTTTGGCCCGCCGTCTCGGTGGTCAGGCCCATCCCGGTTCCCGTAGGGACCGGACTGTGGCAGGCCAGGCAGAGCGCCCCGCTGGTGTTGTTGATCACCAGGAAATAACCGCCGGGGTCGGTGTTTTGCACGTGAGGATTGTGGCAGCTCCCACACTCCACATTCCCGTTGATGAGCAGCACCTTCCCCGTGGTATCGGCGGTGGAGGGGGGAGAGGCGGTTAGAGACGGGACCAAACTCGGAGCCGCCTGAAGGGGAAGCTGAAAGTTGATCGGATGCATCGAGGAGAGGTTGACGCCCAGCACGTCCTGTGAGTACATCCCTGTCCCACCCAACGAAACATTCCCATAAGGCACCAGGGTGCCGACCGCCACGGTGCCATCATGGCAACTAAGACAAAGGGTGCTGTTGGTGCCCAGGGTCAGCGCGCCGTTCGTCGGGTTCGTCGTCGTCCCCGTCCCACTCGCGCCGTAGAGCGTGTAGGCCTGGACGCTGGAGAACTTCTGGTCCCAGAGTGGAGATGGGGCGGTGCCGCCCGTGCCACTCAACCCGGAGTGGGGAGCATGGCAATACAAGCAGGAGCCGCCCAGTGCCCCTTGAATCGGCGGGGTCGACAGGTCATGCATGCCAATCACATCGGTCGTCTGCGCCACCGCCGCGCCGGCGGAAAGACCAAGAAAGACTGCCATCAACGCGCAGGCGAGGAGCCAGGAGTCAGGGGTCAGGAGCCGGGAGAAAGGCAGCCCCCTTCTGACTTTTGACTGCTGACTCCTGGCTCCTCGCCTTTGTCTCTTAGTGTTGATCATTTTTTCCCAACGCGAAGTATTGAAAAACCTGCACGCGACGATTGTAGGAATCAACCACCAAGACACGGTCGTTGCGATCGATGAACAGACCGGTGGGCAACTGGAACTCTCCGAAACCCGTGCCCTTCCGCCCGAAGTAATAGAGCAACTGCCCCTTGCGATCGAAGACCTGCACCAACCCGCTCAGCCCTTCGACCACATAAAGGTGCCCCTCGGAATCCCTGCCGATTCCCTTGGGCCGATACAGGCTCCCCAGGTCGCCTCCCATCTGCCCGACGGCATATTCGAACCTTCCGGAGCGATCCAGGACCTGCACCCGGAAGTTCATGGCGTCAACCACCAGCAGGTCCGGGCCGTCCAGCCGCAATTCGGTGGGATAATTGAATTGCCCCTCGCCCGAGCCCGCCGTGCCGATTTTTTGCAACACGTTGCCTTGCAGATCCAGCACCCAGACCTGTTGGCGCAAGGTGTCGGTCACGTAGATCCGCTGGGCGGAGGAATCCACCGCAATTCCGGTGGCTCGCTTGAAATATCCTTCCCCCCTGATGCTGCCGATAACCTTCTGGAATTTTCCGTTGGCATCAAAAACAAAAATTTTGCCCTCGTACGAATCCGTTACGTAGATGTTATCTTCGGCGTCCACGGCGACGCATTGGGGCGAAGACATCCCATCGACGTCTTTGCTGCGGGAGATGAACTTGTATTTGTGCTGGACGGGATCAAAGATGTGAATCCCGCCCGCGCCGGGGTCGGTGACGATGATGCGGCTTTGGGAATCGGCGACCACACTGTAAGGATTGATCAGGGCGTGGTAAGCGGGTTCACCGGCCACGGCGTTGAGCACGCGGCCCCAAAATCGCGGCTTGTTCTTGACGTCCCGCTCGGAGCTGAGGCTGCCTTCGTACAAGAGCTTGCGCCCGCCGGTCAGCTCCAGTTCGGGCAGGGTCACGGGGCCTGCCGTCTTGGTTTTTGAGCCCGCCGCGGCGAGGCTGGGAAAAAACAGGAGGGCAAGCAGGCAGAGGGCAGTCGGCCGTAAGCAGTATGCAGAAGGCAGCCGGCGGTAGGCAGTAGGCAACCGGTGGAGCAAGGAAGACCGGGTGGACTTCTGTTCACCTGATCTCCCGATCTCCCGCTCTCCCGATCGCCAGTTCACCCGATCTCCTGATCTCCCGATTCTCCACACAGAACGATCCTACCACCGTGCCAACGCTGTAAGTCATTAGAAAAATCCGATGTTCATGGCAAGGTTGGAGAGCCCCTCAAAAGAAATTGAACCAGCGCATAACTCCCACGTAGAACGAGCCAACCAGGGCGGGCGGGGTTCCCGAGGCTGTGAATCCCTGCAATAACCTGCTGTACCCCGCATTGAAATTCAATTTGCGAAAATTGTAAGCAATAATATAACTCATGATATCACTGTTATTATTCGAGTTCGTCCCAATACTCTGGGACATGCTTAAGGACTTCGAGTACAAGGCGGTCAGGGTTAGTCCGCGAATGGGGTTCGAGCGGCTCCACCGAAAACGACTTGCCGTTAAAGAGCACCACCGATGCCGGATTGACAGCGGGCAGGGGGAGAGGATTGCTGACCAGGCCCGTGGCGGTAAGGAGCGCATTCCCGCTGGACATTGAGTAGGAACCGTCAATGCTGAACTGCCGCAAGGAAAGCGAGGTGGAGTAGCTGTGGCTTTCATTGGCGGAGCCGGGCTCGTCGGACAGATAGCTTTTCGCGCCGCTGGCATAGGCCCCCCAATGAGACTTGCGCCCGAGATGGCGCCCCACGCTGGCATTGTAATTGTAACCCGAGGCCGTATAGGCGATCAGCGCCGTCTGCGTGCCCTGCGAGTACCCGAAGCCGCCCCCAAAGCTCCAGCGCTGAAGCTGATGTGTGTAGTTGACGGAGGTGATCACGCCCAGCGTACTTTCGTGGGTCGTATCAAAAGTGGTCCGCGTCAACCCCAGGACGCCGGTGAAGGATCCGCCCAACAGGGTATTGGAATAAGTGGCGGTTCCGTTGTAGGCGTCGCTGGCGATCGAAATCCCTAAATAGGATTGCTGCTGTCGCTCGAAGAAGGTTTGAAAATCCAGATGTTGCTCCGGCATCTCGTAGTTGCCATAACCCGTAAGACTGAGACTGTGCGACGACTGCGCCTCCTCGCTCTCCGGCACCACGACCCCCGACGACAGCAAGGTGTTATAGAGCGTTCCTGCCAGGTTATCCGTATAGTAGGTGTTGGCCCCCACTTGCAAGTGCCGCTCGGGAGCGAAGCTGAGCGAGGCGCTCAGCGTGTCGATGCTCGTGTTGTAATTATCGCCCGAGGCGCTTTCGCCAAAATCCGAGTTGAGGTCTACGTGGTTGGCGGAGGCGGAAAAGCTTCCGTGCGCAGGTAAGACGTGCCCTATGCCAAAGAAAAAGGAATTGGTGGCGGTGTCGGATTCGCCCGCCACTTCTCCGACCAGAAACTCCGGTGTAAAGGTCTTGTTCCCGGCGTATTGATAGCCGCCATTTAAGTTAAAACCCGCAATTTGATAAGTGGAAGTGGCCGAAAATAACAGCGAATGCAGCTTGCCTTGGGCATTCTCGCCATAAACCGAATAGTCGCTATTGGCGTCCGAGAAACTGAGATTCAAACTGGGCAAATCATGGAGGCGCACTCCCCAGTTAACAGCAAAAATATCGTTGTTCCCATGCGTCGTGTAGTTGGCGAGGCCCGGAACATTGAAATTACCGCTGCCGTTATAGGTCGTGGAGTAGCTGACGGAGCCGGGAAACTCGCTGCCCCCGAAGATATTCGCGCTGGCGCTTACCCCGCTGGCGGCCGTTATTGACTGGAAGTTGGAGTTGAGCCGCGATTGGTTGTAAAAGGGCTGGACTTGGAAGGAGAGGAAATTGGGATTGTGATAAAAGCCGTTGAGGTCGGCGACGCCGGCGCCACCGATGCTGTGGTCGGAACCTTGCGTGTTGGTATAGTCGTCCGTGTATCCGGCGGAGATGGCGGCGTTCAGAGACAAGGTGCTGTCCCCCTCGGTCACCTGCGCCGAGGCGCGGGGGGCAAGTGCCAGGAAAAACAGAGCGAGAATGACGACATTTTTACGCACAGCTTATGACTTTCCGCACGTTTTCTTCCAAAGGCCCCGCTCGATTTTTCATTGCGGGTTGGAAAGAGCGGGGCATTACATGCAGCGGACTGCGCTCAAAATCTCGCACCCTATTCCGGCAAAAGTTGTGCGGGGCACGGAAATAATCAGGAAGGCCTTGTCGCGGCGGGGTTGAGGCCGCCATCCCACAGGTCCCAAAATCATCAATCGACCGTCGTCACGCCGTCTCAATCTTGGCCGTCTTGCGCAGCCTGACCGCCAGGGCCTGCCGAAGTTGCTCGGTCTTCTCTTTGGTCAGTTGCTCGCGCAGCGAGTCCCGGACGGTATCAAATTTCTGCATGCCGGCGGGGACATGAGCGGTCAGGCGAAGGATGGTATAAGCGTTGGCGTCAAACTGGATGATCCCGCTCACCTGGCCGGGCTGCATGGTCTCGAGGGCGTTCGCGACCGCGGGGGGTAGTTTGGAGCGGTCCGCGGCCTTGTGCTCGCCCATCATCACGTGGAAATCATCGTCGGAAATTTTTTCAGCCAGTATGCCGAACTGGTCGTAATTCCTGGTGGCCTGCGCCTGGCGCAGCGCATCCTGGGCGCGCTTGGGCACTTCCTGCAACTGGGCGGCCGAGGCGTTCGACGGAGGCAGAATGGTGATGCTCTGGAATGAGAAGGATTCGGGCGTGCGAAAGCTTTCCGGATGCTGATCGTAGTAAGCCTTGGCTTCCGCCGCGGTCACCGCCGCCTTGTCCGTAATCTCTTGTTGCAGATACTTATCAATGAGCAACGAGCGCTCCACCTTGGTGTGCAGCAGCTTTTCCGAACCTTGGAATTCCGCCTGGAGAAACTGCTGGTATTCCTGGGGGGAATGAAATTGTTGGCGAAAATCCGCCATGGCGCGGGCCATTTGCGCCGGCGGCACGCTCATATGTTGGCGCTTGGCGTCCTGGTAGGCCAGTTCTTCGAAAATAATCATTTTCATCGCGCCCGCCCGGATATCCGCTTCCATGGCCTGGGGAAACCCATTGTGCTGGCGCGCGTACGGGAAGATCGAGTACATTTCGCGCAGCAGGTCGCGATCCGTCAGCACCGCGCCGTTCACCCGCACCACCGGCCGGCCAACGGGCTGGAAGGCCGCCGTGCTGATGAAGGTTGGCGGATTAACGCTGGGAGCGTGCGAGGCAACCTGCGCTTTACCGGAACTCACCACCAGGATACCCAGACACAAAACCATCCACGCAACTGATAAAATGCGGCCGGCAGCAACAGGTAAGGCCCGTTGATTGCCGTGCCCTGTTCCCTGCGACCTTTCGCGTGATTCTTTTGCTGCCTGGGTGGCGGGGTGGTTCATTCTCGTGCCCGTTTGGCGGTTCATACTCTTATGCCCTCTCCAATCGATGGAAGAAATCAGGGGGAGAGAATATACTCCCCCTGATCAAACATTCGGAAAAGCTGCCTATTGGGTCACGACACTCATCGCACCGTTCAGTTCGTTCGACACGCTGGCGTGGCAGTTCCGGCAAAACTGTGCCACGGAGTTGCTTGTCGCCGTGGGGTTGTAATAGCCCTTGATGAAGAACATCGTAGAAAAGGTGTAACTTGTTACAGTACTGCTAAAGTTAGTTGAAGTGCTAAAGGCCGTCATGCTGTGCTGGTTGTGGCAGGTGGTGCAGGTGACAACGTTCTTAATCCCCGTTGCCGAGGTGCTGAAGGGGGCCTTGAAGCCCGCCGTGCCACTAGTATTCCAGAGAGAAGCCGGATAGTGTTGCATATAGAGGAGCTGGTTGGGTCCCACGGCGGTGATCGCAGTGGTGGCACCGCCGCCGGTGCAGTCCCAGTTATTCCCACCGCAGGTGTAAGTCGCGGATGGGCCCACCGGATGGTCGTTGTTATAGGCCAAGCCGGCGGCTGGCTTGGCCGCGGCGAGCCACGTCGGAGCAGTCCCGCCCACCACCGGCAGGGCCTCAACGGTTTGGCCTTTCATCATCGCACCCTTTGCCAAAACGCCGTCATGGCAACTCAGGCAGAACATGACGATCGTTTCAGCATTGAAAGGCGAATTTAGGCCAGTGAGGCCGTTGGCAGTGCCATTAGTGCCGGGTGTTGCCCAGACAGTGCCAGTTTCTGTCAGGATAGAGGGCAGCGTGACCGGGAAGCCGCCGTTGCCGAATTGTAATGTTTGGCCGTAGAGGGGAGTAAGGTTCTGGCCCCAGAGAGCCTCCTCGCCGTTCTGGGGATCACCGCTTACCCCTGCCCCGTTTCCGAGCACGCCGCTATGCGGAGCGTGGCACATGACGCAGCCGCGGCCGTTGTTGTTGTGCGCGCCCAGAATGTCCTGGGTCTGGTTTGGAGCGTACGATTGAGCCATTGCCCACCCGGCAACGGCTAATACCATAAGTACTAGTAAAGATAGTTTCCTCATGTCAGTAAATGAGCCTCCTAGATTATTTTCTAACCGCTTTGCTGCTCCGGGCTTTACCCAGGGCGGCGTTTTCGTTGTCTTGCGACAACCGAAACTTGGGGCAGCGTTATGGCGCTGCGAAATTCTTCCGGGCCGCCAATTGCGGATTGGCGGGCGTCACTTCCGTTACCGGGCTCTTCTGGCCCGGCGTGGTCACGGCCGGGGACTTCGTCGTGCCCGTCCCGGGCCCGCCGGATGCCGGCGTCACCACGGGTTTCTGCCCGGCGGCCTCGCGGCGCGCTTTCTCGGCGGCCGCCTGCGCGTCCGTGATATAACGGAAAACCTGCACCCGGCCGGGAAACGTCTCTGAAACCACCACCTGATTGGCCGGGCCGATGGCAATTCCCCACGGCCCCATGAACTGGCCCGGATAATACCCCGGCCCGCCAAAGTAAATCAGCAGCCGGCCTTGCTTATTGAACACCTTCACCAGGTCTTGGGCGGCATCAACCACCCAGAGGTGGCCGTCGCCATCGACGGCAATGCTGCGGGGCCGCTCAAAGTCCGCGGGGCCGTCGCCGTTTCTGCCGAACGTGCTGATGAACTCGCCGTCGGCGTCAAAGGCTTCGATTCGATCATTAAAGGTGTCGGCGACGTAGAGGTTGCCGTCGCCGTCCACGGCCACTCCCTCGGGAAGGGAAAAGAGTCCGGGATCCGTGGCGGTGTGCCGGGTACTGGGCGTTCCGATGTGCCGCAATAACTTGAAATTGTCAGCGTCAAAAACATCCACGACGTCGTTGCCGGGGTCGGCCACATAGACAAACCGGTTCTCCCGATCGATCGCCACATTGGCGGGGCGAATCAGCACGTCGCCCCCGAAAACCGCTATCTGCTCGTGCTGGGGGCTGAACACCAGGACGCGACGCAGTTTGGCGTCCGCGACAAACAGCCGGTCATCATCATCCAGCGCCACACCCGAAATCAGGCCAAAGTTCGCCTGCCGGCCGTGGGCGATCATCTCCACATGCGCCTTATTCTCCGGGTCGAAGATGAAGACCGCGCCCACCGCCTGGTCTGCCGCGTAAATCCTCCCCTTCGAGTCCACCCCCACTCCGTAGGTGCGAATCAGTTGGAAAGGAAGTTTGTCAATCTTGATCTGGTCATTGGATTGCGCCCCGGCCAGGCGGTCCATCCAGGTCTGCTTGCGCTTTTTGGCATTGAAGAGGCCGGGATCGATCTTTTCCCCCGTGTAGAGATCTTTGAAAGCGATGCGCGGGATCTCCGGCGGGCCCGGCCAGACAATCTTGGAAATGTCGAAATAGCCCGTTGAACGCTGATCTGCCGGGTTCATCGCAGGCGTAGAGGTTTGGTTCTTGTTTTTGCCGGCAAGGAGTGGAAGCGGCAAAGCCATGGCGAGCGCCAGCAAGCTCACCGCTGCTAGACCGTATTTCCCCCGGCGAAGCAATGTAGTCTGGCACGGCCGCATTTCATTTACCTCCCACTTCAACATCCGCCAGATTCAATCCGTTCTTGTGGCAGCTTGCGCAAAAATTCATATCATTCTTCTGGTCCTTCACCAGCATTCCGGGCTCATTGCTCGCGTGCGGCTGGTGACAGGTCAGGCAGTTCATGGGAAACACCTTCTGGTTTTTCGGGATCAGGGCATCGCTGACCGGGTGGTTTTCCGTAGGATGGCCCAATCCATATTTCAAAGGCAGGACGGGAACCTTACTAAAGTAATTTACCGGCAGCTTGACCTTGCCATCGAAGATGGTCACCAGGGGCTGGCCTTCCACTTTTTGCGGATTGGCGTTGGGCCCGTGGCACTCCAGGCACAGTTCATTGACGTTTGCCTTGCGCAGTAGGTGAGCGTTGTTGCCGCCGTGCGGCTCGTGGCAGGTCGCGCAGCCCAGGTCAGAGGCAGGTTGGTGCACATGCTTCTTCTTGAGATCCTCGGCCCGTTCAGGGTGGCAGACCAGGCATGCCGTCACCGGACCGGGTTGCATAAAGCCCGGGGTCTGACCGGCGTGAGGGTTGTGGCAGACGGTGCAATCCTCCTGCGCGCCCGGGTGAGGCACTTTGGCCGAGGCAATCTGCTTGGCTTGCTCCTCATGGCACATCCCGCAGGTGGACTTCACATCTTTCTGCGTCAGCACCACTTTGCCGTTCTTGGCGGGGGCGTGGCAGTCGTCACACTCCTCATTTTGAAACGGGCTGTGCAGAAACGCCTGCATCAGGTGCGGCGAGTTGGACTGGCGGGCGTCGTGGCACTGAATGCAATCGGCCGTCTCAAAGGGTTGGCCGTGATGGGCCTTCACAAGCTTTTCGTCCTTGACGTCATGGCAGTCCGTGCATAGCCCGGGGGCGTCTTTGGTCAGGTGGTAGGCGAATTCGCGCTGCCCGGGATCTCCAGTCTTGTGAATAAGATGGCAGGTGTCACAGCCGCCGTCGAGGGCCGGGTGGCGGCTGCCGCCCTTGGAGACGTGAATGCCCACGTCATGGCAACTATTCAGGCAGAGGTTTTCCTTCTCGCCGCCCGACATGGGTTTCAGTAACAGCGCCGAATTTTCAGACTTGTGCGGGTCGTGGCACTTCAGGCAATCGCGCGCATCAGGAGGATGGATCTTGCCGGTGAGGGTGGCGGGATTCTTGTCTTTGTGGCAGGTGAAACACAAGTTCGCGGGCGTGGGCGTGATCAGCTTTACCCGCGTAATGTCTTTGTTAACGCGCACTTCGTGACAACTCAGGCAGTTGATTGGGGCTTTGGCGTGGGCTGACTTGGCGCTTGTCTTGTCCGCGTGGCACGTAATGCACTTTGCCGCTTCAACGTTCGGATCGAGCGCCGGGTGCTTCGCCGCCATGAGCTGCGGAACCCCGATCCCGACAATGAGGGCGAGCATCAGCACCCTCTTCATAGAAGCCCCCCGAAAAATGAGCGCTGGGCCAGGGTGGCTTCTCGCGGAACCCAGCTTGATATCTTAAAGTTACGGTCGTTTATGGCGGGGAGATCTGCGGCCGCGCCCTTTGCCTCACCCGCTTTGTGCATCAAATGCTCCGCCTTGCTGGAGTGGGGGTCGTGGCAGGTAAGGCAATCGGCCGTCGCGCCAGGCTTCCCGGACCCGGTGGGGGTGACGGTTGCACCCTCCTTGCCGGGCAAATCGTTCTTGGGGTGACCCTCGCCAATCTTGGGGGCAATCTGCCAGGAAGTGATGTCGTAAACAATACCATCAAAAAGAGTTAAAATCTTTGCCTGGGGGTTCACGCTGGCCTCGGGCTGATTCAACATGTGGCAACTGAGGCAAAGCGTGTTTACCGCGGTGCGAGTTTGCCCGGGATAAGCACTGGTGTGTGGGTTGTGGCAGATTAAGCACTGCCCTGCCTTGTATGGCCCATGGATCACGGGATCTTTCTTGATTTCATGGCACTTGGCGCACAAGTCCCCACCTGTCGCCACCAGCGTAATAGTGGTTTTCCCTTGCGCAGACGCCGCACGGTGGCAGTTCTGGCACCCCATGCCCACTGCGGTATGCACAAACTTCTCCTGGTTTTTCGCCGGGTGGCACTTGAGGCAGGTCTCAGTCTTCAAGTCTTTTGTTTCAAGGGAGGGGTGATCCACGGTTTCAAGATAATGTTGGTCCGTCGCATCTTCCGCAGAAAGTTTGCTAACCCTCGACGCACAAACTGCCGATGTTACGAGGAGGAGCAAGAGTCCGCTGCGGGAGCCTTCCGCTGACCGGATTTTGGGAGAATGGTTCTCTAAAAACATTGCCTTGAAACCTGTTAAGCGGGAACTAGATTGCAAGGGCTTAGCCAAAGATGTGAATTCTTTGTCCATTTCGGATCTTAGAAACCGTTAATTTTCTATATGTTCCAAGCAGCGATTTTTTCAGCTCCGGCGTTGTGTGGTGAAATGCAGCAAGGTGCGCTAATTTGCTCAATACCCCTGTATTCTAATGGGGTTACTCACCTATTTGCGTCTGCCCTCAAGGTATGTACCAATATATTACCCGGCTGTGGAATTGGCAGGTAAGGGTTCGTCCCGTGGTTTTGCGTCGGGGGTGCCTCAGGAATCCGGAACCCAAAATCGATGATCGGGAATTCGGAATCCCGGACATCGGGACGCCGAACCCCCATAACCGGGACTTCGGAATCCCCATAATCCGGAATTCGGAATCCCGGACCCCTCATCCCTCCGCCTGGGAAAACGCAAGTCCGGGCTAACCCTCCCGTCAAGAGACAGAATGTCCAATCGCTTCATTCGTAAGGACAAACCTTTCCCCGACATTTTGTTCCCCTTTTCAAGGTGAACCGCCGGCCTCATCCCCAAAACACTCCAAAACACTCTCTGGTCAGCATGTGGCCGGTGCTTTTGGGTTCCGAACGGATTGGCCGTGATTTCAGGGGGGTGTCGGCTCGGCAATTTGGGTGGCCACACCCCCGGCTGCTTACTTTCGGAGGGGACGCCGCGCGCCCTTGCGGGCCTACACGCTACGTGAATCATTTGGGCCTTACAAGTAGCCTCTTGGATATCAGACCTTTGCCGGTGGAACAGAGCATTGCGCGTTGGGCATGATCGCCAGTCGTGAGGTTTCGGAAAGCATGGCTGCCAACGTGCAAAGCCAGCATGCGAGGCGAGAGCGATAGCTCATCACGGCTCACAAAAAGTAGCCTAATAAAACGGGAACTGCTGGCCGCCTCGTTCCCAGGTTTTCCATGAACTTAACCTTCTTCCTATCTTCTCCCGGGCGCAATCTCTTTCACCTGCGCAGCCGCCTGTTCGGAATTGTCACGGGCCCGTTTGTCAGGGAAATCGCGCATCCCTTCTATGGATAATTTTTGTGAGACGTGGAATTTCACGCCGCATTTTCTTCTCGCCAGCGATTACCAGTTTACCAATAACGATATATTACTGCCCGCACTCCATGGAAAGGTCCCCTGGGAAGCGTCAATCTCTGCAACCGCCGGGTTCGCGCCAACCTGGGCTTAACCGGCATTCCATTTCCGGCGCGCTCTACCCATTAAGAATTGCCGGCATGCATGACGGCACAAAATCAGTAGCATTCGGATTTTCGCCCTTCCAGGCGCAGCAGTGGTGGGCGTGGCGGTCCCTCCCCCCTTTACCCCTATTTATTTCTGCATTATTCCAAGCCATTAACCCTCCGCCAATATCCCCTCACTGCCCCGCCCATCACTACTGCGCCTGGATTTTTGCCTATCTTCCCTTCGCCTCTCACGATGCATTTTTTCCATGGGAGGCACTGGAAATCATCCGCCTGATCAACTTTTCAGATTGCAACTCATTTCCTCTCCGTGCCCGATGTGGTTCTCGGTAATGTCGGGTTCCCGTTCCTTTCCGACTTTCGATGAGTTGTGAAAGATCGGCGCGCAATTCGCGAGGAGCCAATTTCCGGAAGATACATTCTGCCTAATGCCGCGGGGGCGGCTCGGATTCTAGACCGCGCCCGCGAGAGCAACCGTTCCGCCCCCGCAATCACCGCGGCCATTGAGGAGGTTTGCGGAGCACTAACTTTTCAGGGTTGCCCACTCCGCGAAATGGCGGCTATGGAAGGTCCACTATGATAGTTGAACCCAAAAACCCTCAGGAGAAAACGATGCCTAAGGCCTCTGAAAATTGCTGTCAACAATTGCAAATGGAAGTGGACGTCTTTGACAAGAGGCGAAACCTCCATTACAGTTCGACCTTCTTCGCCCCCCGATTGTTGGTTGAGCGTGGGCCCTATGGAAATTTCCAGCAAGCACTTTTGGCAACGGGTCCGCCCCGTGCTGATGGGTGTGGCCGTGGGTGGCCATTGCTGCGGGAGCCTTGAAGCATACCTCCCTGATGGCACATGTTCGCCATTCGGCTAGTTAGCAAAGCGCGAATTACCCCATGCACGAGCGTGAAGGAATCCTCAAACCATCAATTTCCCACCAAGGGAAACCTATGCAGTGCCCCCAACGTGGGCCCGCACTGAAGTTAGCGAAAGGCGTGATGCCTTTCGTGACCGCCCTTGCACCAGCGGCGCTTGTGGCATTACTTTTGCGACTTGTGCGCACACCCTGCCGGTGCGTGGAGGGCACGGCCCGTGCGCCCGAACGCGCGCCGCCATGACCGGGACGCCCCATCCCCTCCGGCCGCCGGTTCGCGGGAGGATCCCATAGATACGCAGCGGGCAACCTGCATCGACGGTGGTTCGGTCTCCTCTGACCGCCCCGCGAGCCGGGAGGAGGCGCGGGCGGGGTTCCAGGGGAGCAGGTCCGTCGCCAAACCCAGGCGGCTGAACGGTAAGCCGGAGGGGGGGCGCCCCCGGAAATCGTCCGGCCTGGCACATGTCTGGACTATGTGTCTAGCGAAAAAGGCCAGCAAGGGGCCGGCCAGCGCCTCGAGGACTAGCCGCGAGGGGTAAACGCGGGGAGTCGGCGGGTCGCTCCGCACTCGCCGGAACCACCGAAAGAAATATTGCACTTTTTGTCCAAAAGCTATCGATGTAGGCAAGATTTAACTTGACAATAGCCTCCGGTCTAATGTAAGATGGTGGAGTAATGAACGAGGAATCGACATTCCGGCGCCCGCCCCGCACCCCAGCCGCCCCCCGGGGCAACCGCCCGACCGCTCCCGTCCCCGCGCTTCAGATTGACGTCCCCTTGGGCATACCCTATCAGGAGATCCAGGAGGCCATTTTTCTCCGGGCATGCCGGCGGACGGGCACACCCTTACGCGCGGCCATCGCGCTGGGCGTTCCCCGCGACACGGTTGTGCGGGTCATGCGCCCTTACGAGCGCCGCCAGGCGGGCCATTCGCGTATCCCAGAACCCTGGCCGCTGCTGACGCCCAGGCAGTTGGCAGCGAACGCCGGCGCAGCGGACGACCTGAAAAACCTCTCCCGCCGCTGGTTGACGGACCCCCGGTCCTACCCTGGATGCGGGCGGGGGGCAAGCGCCGCGGCGCAAACTAATAACAAGGATACAGACCCCGACGATGACTAGGGGTGTAGGTCGCGCTCCCCGCCTCCCGGGGGAGCACCATGCGGCGGAACAACTTAAGGCTTTGCCCAGATTCCAGTTTACTTGCGCCTGATCAGCGCAAGTGAGGGCGGCGGCGGGTGCACACGCTGCCGCTGCCCTGAATGCGAACTGACAACCCGCAACCAACAACAATCGCAATTGGAAATTCGCAACTCACAAGTTTGCAGCCCCCGCTGCCGGCTTCCGGCAACCCTTCCCGAGTTTCGGCCGACTCTCTCCATTTAACCGCGCAGCGGTTGCAATTCCTGCTGCGGGTCGCGCCCCCGGCCTTGGAGGGCCAGCGCCAGCATGCGATTCCTGCCTGCCTGACCATTGCCCAGGCAATTCTGGAAAGCGCCACGTCCGCCGGCTGGGGAAGCAGTTCGCTCTTCCGGCTGGCCAACAATCCCTTTGGAATCACGTACGAGCACTTTGGATCTCGGGACTCGGGATTCGGGGCTCGGGAATGGGGACTCGGGGTTCGGGACTCGGGAAGGGAAACACTGACACACCTTCGCCAACCTCAGCCAACGGACTCTCCGATTGCCAATTCCGGATTCCAGATTCCGAATTCCGCAGCCCCAAGCCAAACACGGGAAGTCCGAGGTCAGAAGAGTGCGACCTCGGACTTCGGACCCCGGACTCTGGACGCCGAACTTTTGACCTCGGACCTCGGACTTCGGAGTTCGGACCCTGAAGCCTACGGCGCTTTTGACGCGCAGGCTTGGGAGCTGGTGAACGGGCTGGACAAGTTCGTGATGGGCCGGTTCCGGCGCTTTCCCAATTTAGGTGAAGCCTTTCTTGCGCACACCCAACTGTTGAAAAGCCCGCGCTACCAGCCGGCTTTTGCGGTGCGTGACGATTGGAAACAGTTTGCGGAGCGGCTGGGACCCAAAACCTCCCTGCTAGATTCGGAGCATTGTGGGTATTCCACAAACCCCAGCTACTCCGCGGAGCTTATCAGGCTGGTGGAGTTGTACCGCCTGAACGACCCCCGCGTCCTTCAGTGGTTGGCCACGGGGGAAGACCCGGGAAATCGATTCATCGGTTCATCGGACCATCGGTCCATCGGATCATTTAAAAACCCGCTCATCGGCTGATGTTGCGGTTGCTTTTCAATGACTCGATGAACCGATGATTCAATGAATCAATGATCCGATTCTTTGAATGGCCAGATGGCCAAATGGATAGAACAAAAAAGGAGCAACTATGAAACGCGTTTATCTGGCAGTGGTTTTAGCGAGTGTGATGTGGTTGGGGGCCTGCACGGTGCCCGCGTGGGTGAACACGGTGATGGCGGACGCCCAGACGGCGGCGCCCATTGCCGGCAGCCTGGTGGATGTGATTGACCCGTCGCTGGGGCCCCTGGTGACGGTGATTGAAAACGGCTTTACCGCCCTAGTGAACACTCTCAACACTTACAAGGCGCAACCGACCGCCACCAATCTCCAGGCGGTGCAGGCGGCTTTCGTGGCTGTTGATGCCAACGTGGCGCAACTCGAGTCGGCCGCCCAAATCAAAAATCCCGCCACCGATGCGAAAATCACGGCGATCGTGCAATTGCTTACCCAGGTGGTGACGGAAATTGGCGCGCAAGTGCCTCCAGCCTCGGGGCTCGCGGTACGCAGTTCGGCGCCCAATTCCCTGACCGCCAAGGGTTGGAATGCCCGTGAAATCAAGAAGCAGTTCAACGCCATCGTGAAGGGCGACCCGCGGTTCAAGCCCTTGAAATAATCGGGCCATCGGTCCATCGGCTCATCGGCTCATCTAAAGGCCCGCTCATCGGCTGATGGTGCTGGTAGTTTTCGAAGATTCGATGAACCGATGACCCGATGAATCGGTGGCCAGCCGGCCAGATGGCCCAATGGACCGATGAACCGATCAGAGAATCACATGTCAATCGATCACTCGACTATGCATCTCGGGAAGCGCCCCAGGCGGCACGACGCGCGCACTCTGCGGATGGCGCGATATCTGGCGGGGGCAGGGCAAGCGCCCCTCCAGCCGCCGGCCTCGGTGGACTACACGCGCGGCATCACCACCTGGGGAATGATGCTGAACGACCAGCTTGGCTGCTGCACGATCGCGGCGGTGGGGCACGCGGTGCAAGCCTGGACGGCCAATGCCGATGTCGAGCTGACCGTGCCCGATTCCGTCATCCTGCAATATTACGAGCAGTGGGACGGCTACAACCCCGCCAATCCCTCCAGCGATCAGGGCGGCGTGGAGCTCGACGTCCTGAACAACTGGCGGCAACAGGGGTTTAACGGGCAAACGCTCGATGCCTACGTCGCCATCGATTTAAAGTCCGGAGATGGGAGTCCGGAGCCCGGGGTCCGAGGTCCGCAGCCCGGGGTTGCAAAGGCAGTGACGAGTGATGAGTGGCGAGCGCCGAGAATTGGAGCCCAGGAGCCGCAGCCCAGGGTCAACACCCGGAATTCCGGATTCCGAATTCCGAATTCCGAAATGAGCCGGCCGAATTCCGAAACCAACCATCCGGATTCCGAAGGCAGCCGGCCGGATTCCGAAACCAACCATCCGGATTCCGAAATCCGAAATCCGGCTACCGCACTGACAAGCTTGGGGGCTGGTGCCCATCCCGCCTGCCAACCCACGTTGAGTGTCCATCCTCCCGCACTCAGCGCCCAGCCCCCAGCCCCCCTGCCCGACGTGGCCACCGCCATCTGGCTTTTCGGGGGAGCATACATTGGCGTGGAACTGCCCATCACTGCGCAGAACCAGGAGGTGTGGGATGTGCCCAAAAACCCGGGGCCCAATGACGAACCGGGTTCCTGGGGCGGGCATGCGGTGTACCTGGTGGGATATGACTCGGGACTTGGGACTCGGGACTCGGGACTCGGGGTTCGGAGTTCGGGGTTAGGGACGGAAGATTCCGAATTCCGAATTCCGAATCCCGAATCCCGAGCTTCAGGTCCCGAATCCCCAGCTTCAGGCCCCGAATCCCCAACCCCGAGCCCCGGGTCGCCAGTCCCGCATGCCGTGTCCCGTATCCCGTATCCCGGTTTTTTGACCTGCATCACCTGGGGCCAGGTGAAGAAGATGACCTGGGCGTGGTTCGAGAAGTATTGCAGTGAAGCCTACGCGCTGGTTTCCAAGGACTGGCTGAAATCGAGCGGAGTGGCGCCCAGCGGGCTTGATTTAGAAACGCTGGAGAGTGATTTGAAATTAGTCACTAGTCCTTAGTCCTTAGTCCTTAGTCCTTAGTCCTTGGTCCTTGGTCATTTGCCCCTGGTGCTCTTGTTATGAGCCATTAAGCGCACCGGCCGCCTGACCAAGGACAAAAGCTGAAGGACGAAGGACTAAGGGCAAATGACAAAGGACCAAGGACTAAGGACAAAGGACTAAGGATAACCGATATGGATTCTAATTCGATTCAAGTACAAGCATTAATAACTTTCATCATGCCGCTCTTGATTCAGCTCGCCAAGCGCAGCCAGAGTGCGGCTTTTGCCTGGATTGATCAGAACAAGCCGAAGGTTTGCGTGCTCACCAGCGGGGCGGCGGCGCTGGCGACGTCGATGGGGATTGAAATTGTTCACGCCCCGCACAGTCTTACGGTGAGCTGGCCCGACGCGGCCACGCTGGTGCGCGGAGGGGCCACCTTCCTGGTGTCGGTGGTTCTCCAGTTCGCCGCCCAGCATGTGCTGTACGACGGGTTTTGGAGGCATGTGGTGCCCACCGTCAGTCATCAGTCGTCAGTTGTCAGTCATTAGTAAGAACCGTGAGCAATTGTCAGTTATCGGCTATCAGCAACTGACCGTTGCGCACAGAGGAAGCTGGCAAGTAACCCGTCATCAGTTGTCGGGGTTCGGGAACTGACAACTGAGAACTGAAAACAGAGAACTCATCATGATTTCCGCTTCCACGGTACAAGCGCTTTTGCTCGGTTCGGGTGGTTTCCTGGGGACCTGTATGGCGGGGGTGGGGGCTTACAAGCTCTTCTCCGCCACCACGCGCGGCATGTTGCGGGTTCCGAGCAGTCTGGAGAAGGGCGCCGAATGCCTGGAGCGGGTGGTGCAGGCGGTCGAGACCCAGAACGCGGTTTCCGACCAGGTGATGGAGTTGAAGGGTCTGCTGATGACCACGCGCGAGGAGATCATCAAGATGGGGAACGAGCGCGAGCAGATTGGCCGCGAGCTGCGCCTGATGTCGCGAAAGATCGAAGGGTTTAGCTGCTATGCGATGGATGAACTGAAGTGATTGGAAGTGCAGGTGTCAGGTGTCAGGTGCCAGGGATCAGGTGTCAGAAGAGCAAGGTGTCAGGAAGGAAGGTTTCAGGTGTCAGTTATCAGGTGTCACGGCATAGAAGAACACGTGTTCGGTGGCCAGTGTCCGGTGCTGGGAGTTAGTTCCGCACTGACACCTGACACCTGGCACCTGACACCTGCTCTTCTGACACCTGACACCTCCGCCCTGACACCTGGCACCTGACACCTGACACCACCTCTCCAACGCTCAAGGAACAAACGAGGAACACATATGTCCAAGGTGAAAACGAAAGCCGAGCAAGAGTTCGACCGGACGGAGATTCTGCGCTACTTGAATGAATGCGGACTTCAACCGGTGACCCCGAAAACCATTCTCATCTATCTGGACGATTGCCTGCGGCCCGTCAGCCTGCCTGGCGTGGAGTTTCACCTGCGCTATATGCGCGACCGTGGCTGGGTGGAGCTGGGCATCGAGAAGAAAGTGGGCCTGCCGGAAGTCATTCGCTGGACACGCATCACCGCCAACGGCGTCGATGAGTACGACCGAAGGTGCGCGGCGCTAGGCGAGGCAAGGTAACACAGAATCGGGTCATCTGGCCATCGGGCCGTTTAAAGAACCAATCCTCGGCTGACGGTGCTGTTGCTTTTCAATGATTCGATGAATCGATGATCCGATGAATCAATCTTCAAATGACCCGATGGCCAGATGACCCGATGAACCGATCTCCCCATGCCAAGAGGTATGAAACGTGCAAACGCTGACCCGGATTGAAAAACTCGACCAGAAGCTTCCCGGCCTCGCGGACCAGGTGAGTGCCTGGTTCAATGAGGGACTGAGCACGCAAAGGGTGGTGGACCTCCTCACCAAGTGGTTTGGTCTCCGGGTGCCGAGATCGACGGTGGGGAGCTTTCGGGCGCGGCGCTGGATGCGCGACCGGCAGATGGCCCGCGATCAGCTCGCGCTCGCCCAGGTGGCCGAAGCGGCCCTCCAGGAGCTGGAGATGCGGGCATACCTCGAGCCGCGCCTCGCGCCGCGCCTCGCCCCGCACGACGTCAAACTCACGACGTACTTCCTGCTGGACGAGCGCAGCCACCTGGAACCGGTCACCCAGACCGCGATCGAATACGGGCCGGGGCTCAGACGATCGGGCCATCGGGCCATTAAGGAATCGGGTCATGTGGCCATCGGGTCATCGGGCCATTTAACAACCCAATCATCGTCTGATGGTGCTGTTGCTTTTCAATGATTCGATGAACCGATGACCCGCCTGCGGGCCGAAGCCCTTCGGCGGGCGAAGGCCAGATGAGCCGATTCTTTCGGAGGTGTTTTGCCATGCCACTACACAGATTTTCGAAACTGGAAGAGTTCGAAGACGGGCATCCCGGGACGTGTCGGCAGATCGAGGCCATGTTAAAGGAACGCATCCCGGTGCGCGTAATTTCCGCCGTGCTCGAGGCTCAGTACGGGGAGTACATCGGCCCCACATCCCTGCGCTCCTACCGGATCGAATGTCGGGATATCTGGAAGAAGCCTCGGAAATCGGGTCATCTGGCCAGCAGTGAATCGGCTCATCTTCCCATCGGGCCTTCGCCCGCCGAAGGGCTTCGGCCCGCAGGCGGGTCATCGGATCATTTAAAGAGCCGCGAGGCCAGTGCTGAATCGGGCGATCGGCCGAGTGATGAATCGGACCATCGGGCGATCGGGCCTTCGGCGGGCGAAGGCCCGATGAACCGATGGCCAGATGGCCAGATGGACCGGTGGCCCGGTGGCAAGAAAGGTTAACTGCGGTGGGACAACCTAGCGGACGGAAAGTGCTGACTCTTGATATCCGTCATCCGGGATTGTTGGAGAAGGTGGATGCGATGTTTGACGCTTTCCTGAGCATAAACAAGGTGACGGCAATGATCCAGGACGAATATGGCGAACGCATCAGCCACACGACCGTTTGGGCATACAAGACGCAATCTATAAACTCGCGCCGCACGCGCGATCGGGCGGCACGAGCGGCCATGACCGCCCACCAGGAATGGGTAGCCGAGGGGAGAAATTAAGTGGCCAACAATTATCCATGCAGACTGCAAATCCTCAGCGCCAAGCACAAGGACATCCTGCATGCCGTGGACAAGATGCTCGACAAATATGCATCGGCGCTCAAGGTCCACTCGATGATCGCGCGCGTTTACCACGAAGACATCAGTTTGAACGCCATCCGGAACTACAAGATAAAACATTGGCAAGTGTTCAAAGACATGGTCCAGGAGCAGAAAGCGGCGATGACCGCCATCTCGGAAATGATCGGCGAAGACGGCTTGACCGCCGCAGTGAATGCCTTGCTCTGGCAGGAACTCCAGGGCATGACGGCGACGCAATTGATGGCCTTTAAGAAAATCTGTAACGACAGCGCCAAGGTGGCGCTGCTGAAAAAGCAGTTCGCCCTCTACGCCCAGGAGCACCGCCAGAAGATGAAGGAACGCAGCGCGCAAGCGGGCAAGGGCAACATCGAGGTGGTCGAGGATTTCGAGGCGGCCCGAAGAATGGTGGAACAAGCCAAGGAAATTTTCGGGATCGGGACGACGGCAACCGCTCCACCCGTTCACAAGCTCCTCGGCGCGGTAAATGAATCGCCCTCACCGGAGGTTTATCCCGCCCCAGGCAGAGGGTGAGTAGCGCGGACCTGTTCTGTAGGTCCGCGGCCCTTCGGCAGGGCCCGTAAGAAAAGCCGCAGACTTTCAAAAGCAGGCTTGCGGTACGCCGATGTAGCGTCAATCTCCGATCGACGATTCGTTCTTCCGTAGGGGCGGCCCTTGTGGCCGCCCTTGGGCAACCACGAGGGTTGCCCCTACGAGGTTTCGGCGGCCGGAGGCCGCCGCTACAGCGGGAAGAGCAAGGTAAAAAGCAAATGCCAAAACGTAAACGTGCCAATTTGCCGATCAACCGATCAACCGATGAACCGATCATCCAATCGGAATCACCCGATCAGCCGGTTGCGGATTTAATTGATGGGCTGCCTGAGACCCCAATGGATCGGCTGCGCACTTTGGCGAAAAAGTCGGTTCCCGTTCTCCCCTACCAGGACCGCTGGATCCTGGACGAATCGCAACTCAAGATCGCGGTGTGGAGCCGGCAGAGTGGCAAAAGTTTTGCCGCGGCGCTGCGCGCCGTACTCAAGTGCATGGCGGGCCGCACGCAATACATCATCCTCTCCAAGGGCGAGCGCCAGTCGCGGCTCTTCATGGAAAAAGTCAAAGACTTCTGCGTGTTCTTTAAGAGATTGAAGGCGCTCCCGGCATTCACTGAGTTGAATACCGACGACAAAACCATGGAAGTCTATTTCCCGAAGACCCGCTCGCGCATTATCGGCCTGCCCGCCAATCCGGACACGGCGCGCGGCTACTCGGGCCACATCGTGCTGGATGAATTCGCCTTCCACGGCGACGCGCACAAAATCTTCGCCGCCTGCTTTCCAATCATCACGCGGGGCTATTCCATTGAGGTCATCTCCACCCCCAATGGCACCGCGGGGAAGTTTTATGAAATTGCGAAAAGCGCGGGACTGGTGGGATTGCCGATTGCCGATGGTCGATTTTCGATTGAAAACCAATCTCCCAATCCGCGATCTGCAATCGACAATCGACAATCGACAATCGGCAATTCTCAAGCAATTTGGAGCGGCCACAAGGTTGACATTTACGACGCCGTGGCCCAGGGCCTGCCCGCCAATATCGAGTTGCTGCGTGCCGGCTGCGACGACGAAGAAACGTGGATGCAGGAATACGGCTGCCAGTTCCTCTCCGACGCGCAGAACTATATTCCCGTGGAATTGATTTCCACCTGCGTGCACGAGGAAGCGAGCACGGAATTGCCGATTGGCGATGGTCGATTGCCGATTGGAAACCAATCTTCCGACCTTCCATCCTCCACCAGCAATAGCCAATGGGGAGTGGCCCATCGACAATCGACAATCGACAATCGGCAATTTTATCTGGGTGTGGACATAGGCAGGAAACGGGATCTCACCATCGCCTGGCTGTTCGAGAAAGTTGGACCCGTGCTGTGGTCTCGGTATTTGAAGGTCATGAAGGGCGTCTCCTTTGATGTGCAGGAAAGGGCGATTTGCGACCTCATCGAGGGAAACGGCCAATCGGCAATCGACAATCGGCAATCGACAATGGTTCGCCGCGTCTGCGTCGACCAGTCGGGAATCGGCATGATGCTGGCCGAACACCTGGTGCAGAAATACGGGGGGATGGTGGAGCCCGTCACCTTCACCGCGCCCCTGAAGGAGCGCCTGGCCCCCATGGTGAAACAGGCCTTCGAGGAGCGCACCGTGCGCATTCCCGATAATCGCGAGGTGCGCGCCGACATCAATTCCGTCAAGCGCTTCGTGACCCTGGCGGGCAACGTGCGCTTTGACGCTGAACATACCGATCGCGGCCACGCCGACCGCTTCTGGGCCCTCGCCCTGGTGGTGAACGCCGCGAGCCAGCCCGTCTCGCACTTTGAAGACGTGGGGGCATGCGTCGGCGGTCCCGTGACCCTGGGATTTATGACGGCAATCTTGTGATTGCCGATTGACGATTGTCGATTGGAGACCAATCGGCGGCCGTCAATCGAAAATCGACAATCGAAAATCGGCAATTCGCGAATGGTGAATAGTAAATGGTGAAAAAAAACGAAGCTCACAGTTCGGGAAACGGAAATCAAATGCGCCAATTAATTCGCGAAGGCAAATCGGCTTCCAAGATATTGCAATCGCAGATTGACCGCGCGGTGGCGCTCGCCGACCGGGAGATTGGAATTCAGCCTTCCGAATTCAGCATTCCGAATTCCGGAGGCGGCCAATCGCCAATCACCGATCGCCAATCGCAAATCGCAAATCGCAAATCGGCAATCGACAATCGACAATCGGCAATCTCCTCCGGCATTCCTGTGGCGCCCAAAAGTGCGGTTCCCCCCACTCCCGAGCCCGAAGCGATTTCCGTTACGGCCTACACGGAGCGCATTCGCGCGGGATGGGTGCCGGTGATGGGCGTTCCCGGAACCCCCATCACCAGCGGCTTTGTGCGCGACCTGGGGGAATACAATCCCAGGCTGGAAGGCGTGAACGGCATCTGGACGTACCAGGAAATGCGGCGCGGCGACGGGCAGGTGGCGGGCACGCTGCGCGCCTGCAAGCTTCCCATTTTATCGGCGAAGTGGGAGATTGTGCCCGGCGACAGCGTAGAACCTGGCAGTGGGCAGGTGGGCAGATGGGCAGGTCGCAAAAACAGTTCCACCGAACTGCCTACCTCACAATCTGCCCGTATTTCCAACACCGGGGCGGGCCACACCACGCAGTCAAAGGCCAAGGAAGTGGCCGATTTCATTCGCGCCAATCTCTTCAGCGGCCTCGAGTGGCAGGACCATTACGGCTCGTGGCACACGCAGGACTGGCGGGACGTCATTCGCTACGCGCTGCGCATGCAGGATTTTGGCGCGGCCTGCTACGAAGAGGTGATGTCGATCGACGGCGACCGCATCCGCGTGCGCCGCCTGTGCGACCGCCAGGCGCTCACCTTTTACCGCTGGCACACCGACCCGCACGTGGTCGATCCCGCCCTGCCGCCCTTTGTTTATGACGACGGCGAAACGCTCTACGCGCTCGAGCAGTGGGGGTATCGCGGCAACCGCTTTGAGAACGTCCTGCTGCCCACCGACAAGGCGTGCATCTTCACCCACGAGCAGGAAGGCGCCAACTTCTGGGGCATCCCGCTGACCCGCGCCATGTATCCGCACTGGTTCGTCAAGAAACATCTGGAGCGCATCGACGCCATCGCCTGCGAGCGCAACTCGCTGGGCGTGCCCATGATCATGCTGCCCCCCAACCCCTCCAAGCAGGATGTGCAGACTGCGCAGAATTGGGTGACGCAACTGGCCGCGCATGAAAAGACCGGGCTCAGCCTGCCCAACGGCGCGGAATTCAAGCTGGTGGGCATCGAGGGGCGCATTCGCGAAATCCTGCCCTCCCTCCAGTACCACAAACAGCAGATCGCCACGTCGTGCCTGGCCATGTTCATGGAACTCGGCCAGACCGCCACCGGCTCGCGGGCGCTGGGGGAATCGCAAAGCGACTTCTTCCTGCTGGCCACGCAGAACACCGCCGACTACATCGCGCACCGCATCCGCAACTCGACGATTCGGCGGCTGGTGGAATTTAATTTCGGCCCCGACGCGCCGCTGCCCTACCTCATTCCCGCCAATGTGCAGGCGCGCTCCATCGATACCATGGCCGCCATCATCGCCCAGCTCGCCCAGGCGGGGGCATGGATTTCCGACCGCGCCAGCATCAACCAGGCGCGGCATGAACTGGGCTTCACCGATTTCGCCGACGATGACGTGGTCTCCGTCCGCGGCGAGACCATCGCCACCCCCGGCGGCCAGATCAGCGGCAAAGGCGGACAACCCATCAGAATCGGGCCATCGGGCGATCGGGCCATCGGTTCATCTGAAAGCGATGGACAGGTAGGTTGAGAGCCGATGAGCCGATGAACCGATGAACCGATTATTTAAAGGAGCGTTTATGAGAATTGTGCGCAACACCCTGGTGTTTTCCTTCTGCATCGCGGCGGTATTAGCGCTGGTGGCGGTGGAGAGCATCCGCCCGCCGCAGGTGAGCGCGGATGCCTACAGCTCGCGCCACTTTCCGCCCATAGGTTATATTCTGGATAATCCCTTTCTGACGATTGCCGGGGCGGCAATTACCACCAATCCGACGTCCATCACCGGCGTCAGCACGGCGCACGTCACCTGGGTCTTCGGAACCGTGGCGGGGACCTATTCCACGTGCACCGTGCAGGCCAAAACCAGCTACGACGGCGCGAACTGGCTGAATCTGGGCGGGGCGGCGGCCGTCACCGTCTCGAGCACGGCCGTCAACGCCTGGGACCTCTATCAGCAGGCCCCCGCCTCGAGCGGCGTCACCACCACCGCGGTCAGCAGCACGGCAGCGCCGGGCTTCGGCCAGTTGATCGAGTACACCTTCGCCTGCTCGAGCTACGGAAGCAGCGCGCCGGTGAGCATTACGGCGATTTACAAATGAAGCCAACAGCCGACAGTCGACAGCTTACAGATCGCTGTTGGCTGTTAGCTGTGAGCTGTCAGCCAAAGAGGATCAAAACCATGCCTGACCAAAATCAGTTTCACTTCATCTCCCAGCTCAGCGCCGTGCCGGCGGAGGGGCTGGCGCGCATTCCCATCCTGGTCACCGGCAACTGGGTCAAGGGCGGGCGCGACGTTTCCTTTACCCGCGACGAACTGCGCGAAGCCGTGGCCAATTTCCAGAAACTCTCGAACCACGATCTGAATGTGGACTACGACCACGCCTGCGAGGATCTGGAGCGCGCCGCCGGCGAACCCACGCCCAGCGCGGGAAGGATCGTCGAGCTCGATCAGCCGGAGGAATTCCGGGATGCGGGACACGGGCCTTCGCCCGCCGAAGGGCTACGGCCCGCAGGCGGGAATCGGGACTCGGGCCTTCGCCCGCCGAAGGGCTACGGCCCGCAGGCGGGAATCGGGACACGGGATACGGGAAAAACCCCATCCCCCGCCGCCAGTCCCCAGCCCCGATGGATTTTGTACGGCCGCTACGAGCCCACTGACCGCGCGCGCAAACTGATCAAGAGCCGCGAATATCGCTATGTGTCGGCAGCCTTCGCCAAGGACTATCCCGACCGCAAAACGGGCGAGTCCCAGGGCTTGACGCTCACCAGCGTGGCGCTGACCAATCAACCTTTTCTGGATGAATTGCCGGAAGTCTGGCTGTCGACAGAAGGTGTCAGGTGTCAGGTGCCAGGTGCCAGCGGGTCTGGCCCTGATTCCAAAATCCAAAATCCAAAATCCAAAATGTCTTCCCGCCTCTCGGCGGAACAAGGAGGAACAATGCCCCATCTGAGTCTGAAGTGCTCCGCCGAAGGCACGCACGAAGCCTACGACGGAGATCGTAAAGTCGGTGAAATCGAAAACGACCATCTCTGCGACTACGTGGCCAAGCACGTGGCGCGAGAGGGGGGAGCAAATCAAGACAATCTGAGCGCGTGTGGCGCGGGCATCTCAACCTTGAGCGCCGACGCCCATGCCCTGTTCGCAAGCGAAGTGGGCGCGGAGGGGCGGACACCGGAAGAAATCCGCAACCTGGTGGCGCTGGCGCTTCATCCGCCCAAGGCCGAGGTCACTCTGCTGTGCGAGAGCACCGGCGCGGACGGCCGGCTGAACCCCCAGCGGCTGGATGCGCTCGATGACAGCGGCAGGATCACCCGCTCGGCATGGCGCCGCGCCAAGGACGCCGAACAACGCGTCCTCGGCGCCTTCCAGCGCGGCCAGATCACGCCGGCCATGATGGCAACGGGCGCACCGCTGCGCCTGGCGCTTTCTGACGGCGCGGCCTTCAAGTCGCTGGTGGAAGACCGGCCTGCGATGTACAAGCCGAACTCCGTGGTCGGCATCGGCGGCACGGGTTCAGAAACCGGCGAATCACCGCGACAACTCTTCTCGCGCCTGGTGGAGGAAAAGAAGCAGCAACTCCTCCAGGCGGAGCCGCGACTCAACGAACTGGACGCCCATCGCAAGGCCGGGGCGCTGGTCGCGAAGAATAATCCCGACTTGCTCAAGAACTACCGCGCTGATGCCAAAAGCGCGTAAGAAAAAGTCATCAGTCGTCATTATTCAGTCTTCAGTAAAGGCTGTTACCGATGACTGATGACTGAGAACTGAAAACTGTCTTTAAGGAGGAACTATGCTTGGAAATGAAGGAATGACGGCCGCCAAGTTCGACACGAACATCCGCGCCCTGCGCGGCACCGTGATGGGCCTGCCGGTCACCAACCTCTCGACGGAATCAGATTTCTATATGGGACTGCCCACCGGCGCGAACGTGCAACCCCTGGGCGTCCTGGCTCAGGACGTGGTGGAGCCCGGCTACCCGCTCACCTCGGAACTGTGGCTTGACCCCAACACGGGCAGCGCCATTAATGGCTCAACTCCGCCCTCACCGTTTGTTTCCCAGGGACGCGCCTGGGGTTTGATCACCTCGGCAGCCGAAGCGGAAGTGATTGCCGCCGACACCACCATCCAGGCCGATGACCTGGTCTACGTGGCCGATGCCTATGGCCGCGTGACCTCCATCCGCAACGGCGTCACCGGCACCATGTACTACTGCGTGGGGCGGGCGAAATACCCGTCCACCGCGGTGAATCAGCGCATTCGGATCTCCGTGTTCCTGCAGCAGGTGAAGCTGTAAGAGCAGGGGTCAGGTATCAGGTGTCAGGTGTCAGGGAAAAGCATCCCGCCACCGGCCCTTGACACTTTGCACCCAGTACCTCCTTCTAAGCGCCCGGCGGGGAATCTTCGGACTACCTCGCTGCGCGTATGCTTGGTTCTCGTTGCCTGACACCTGGCACCTGACACCTGGCACCTGGAGTGTTCCATGGAAGTTAGTCTTGCCCATCTTGACCAATTTTTGACCAATTATTCCGTCGTTTACCGCAACCAGGATTTTGTGGCGGGACGGCTTTTCCCCGACTTCCCCGTCTCCAAGCAAAACGATCGCTACCCGATCTTTGGCTTCGAACGATTCAAGGCCTACCAGACCGAGCGCGCGCCGGGCAGCGAAGCCAATGAACTTCCCGCCTGGCGCATGTCCAATGATGAGTACTACTGCGACGGCAAGGCGCAGAAGCAACTCATCCCCGACGAACTGCGCGCCAAGTGGGATCTCTCCACCGGACCCGAGGTCTTCACCACCGAAACCCTTGCCGACATCATCGATAAGCAGCGTGAACTTACGGTCTTCAACCTGATCATGAACTCCGCCTCTGTGCCCAGCACGACGCTGACGGGAACCGCGCAGTGGAGCGATTTTCAGAATTCGGATCCCATTGCCGCCATTACCGCACAGCGCTCCAACATCCTCCTCAACAGCACCAAGGAACCGAACACCCTCCTGCTCGGCTACCCCGTGTGGTTGCAGCTCATCCAGCACCCCATCATCCTCGACCGCTTCAAGAACCACGCGCTGCCCCTCGGCTATCCCACCGATCAACAGCTTGCAGGATTATTTAATGTTGACAACTTCATTGTTGCCAAGGCGCTTTATGACACGGCCCAACAGGGTATAGCCCACAACCTCAATTACCTGTGGGGTAAGAATGCCATCCTGGCTTACGTTCCGAGTGGCCAGGGACAGTCGATGATCACGCCGGGCACAACTTTCCGCTGGCTCTACGGAGTTCCGCAAAACGGCGGGATGCTCGTGAAGCGCTATCGGGTGGAAGAACGTAGTGGCGACATGATCGAATTCCAAACCTACTACTGCGTAAAGCTGGTCGTGCCGAGTGCGATGTACGTGTTCAAGTCGGCGGTTGCGTAACGACCGCGGATGCTAACAGCTAACAGCTTACAGCCAACAGTAACAACTGTGAGCTGTCGGCTGTCGGCTGTGAGTTAAACCAGGAGGATTGAATGCCGAAATACCAAGTGCTCCAACCCATCGAGAAGAAAAACGTTCTGTACGTTCCCGGCGGCACGGTTGGCCCAAAAGAATTACCCAGCGCCGGCCATGGGAAGCCCATCCCGGTGGAAGCCTCAGGCGAGATTGAACTGACCGAGGATGAAGCATGCGTCCTCATCTACGGCCAAGTGCCTCTGTTTGACGGTAAGCCCGATCCGATCGGCGGCGCGGAAGCCCGCGAAAAGAGGGCACGGGAAGATGCGGAGAAAGCCGCCGCCAAGGCCGCCGCCGAGCGGGCTGAGTACGAGGAGTTTGTGGCGTTCCGGGCGGCGAAGGCAGCAAAGAAGAAATAGCTGTCAGCTATCAGCTTTCAGCGGTCAGCTAAGGCCCTGTGCCTGGCGGCCAGTCTAGCTGATAGCTGAGAGCTGACAGCATGGTTTTGAAAGGAGCTTAACAAATGGCAGCTTCAGCAACCTATACCACGCTTTACACCTTCCGCCTGGATCGCCGGCAGCTTGTGCGGCGGATCCGCGTGGACATCACGGGCCTCGCGAGCGGGGCCAATACCATTCCCCACGGCATTATGGCGCCCAACAACCCGGCGGTGGGGGAGACGCCCAAAGACGAGATCGTCTTGCTCACCTCGTACGTGGCCGTGCATCGCACCCAGGCGGCGGACGCCACCAACCTTTATTACACCGTCGATTCCGGAAGCGGAACGACCATTAGTGTTTATGTGACCATGTAGAAAAACGTCCTTGGTCCTTTGTCAATTGTCCTTTGTCGGCGTCATCGGGAGGGACGAGTGGCGAGGGACAAAGGACAAGGGACGAATGACGAAGGACTATCAATATGTCTTATACAACCGTCGCTCAAGTCGCCGGAATGTTTCCCACATTTACGCGTAATGGGCCGAAGGGGCCCGGCGACCCGCTGATCCAGAATTACATTGATGACGTGGCCGGGGAAATTGACGCTGTCCTGCAGCGGCGCTTTCAAGAAGCCTATGCGAGCGTGGGCTTCAGCGCCTGGCAGGCAGCCTTCACCACCGACCAGTTGAACATGTTGGAGAAATTGAACCGTTACGGCGCCTGCGCGCAGCTTGCCGAAGTGTTTGAATCTGCCGGGATCACCGCCGCGGCCCATGCGGCAAAGAGTTTTGAGGACGATTTCCGCGAAATGTCCAACAAGCTCAATGCCCGCGACGCGAACGGCAAGCCGCTGACCCAGGGCGGTGATTACGACTGCCTGTTCGATCCTCTCGCTAAAGTCGAAACGCCGCGCCCGCAACTGGGCGGCGTGGCCGGCGGAGACCAGTATCCCAGCGAGACTTCCAACGAAGACTCGACGAATACGTTCAAGAAATGGGATAGACGCGAGTTTTAGTTGCTGTCCTTTGTCCCTGGTCCTTTGTCATTTGCCCGTTGCAACTGACAAGGGGCCAAGGACCAAGGACTAAGGACAAGGGACCATGCCGTGGACTCAAGCTTACCAAGCTCAATTCGCCAAGCCGCTGGTTAATCAACTGATCGCGATTATCCAGCGCGACCAGGCCGCGGCGCTCGCCGTCATCAACAACGCCCGCTCGACGGACGGCAACCAAGCGCTCGTCCCCATTGCGGAATTCCACAAAGGCCCCGGGGCGCGCTCGGGATGGCCATGGCTCTACCTGGAAATCGGTCCCACCAACTTCAACCGAAGTGATGACAAGGCGACCCGGCATCACGACCTGCGTATCAACCTGGCGCTCGACACCGGTCAGTACGACCAGGAGATGGCGCAGGAGGACGCGCAGGATTATGCCCGCATGCTGGACATGATCATTACCAGCGCCGGTCCCTGGCCCTCCCTCGGCGACTGGACCACCTCACTGCCCATTCAGCATGAGACGGTGTCCAGCGGCACAACCATTCCGAACGCCTGCGGGACCGTGAACGATGTCTTCGTGGAGTCCCATGTTCCGGGCCAGGTCTCGGTGCCGGGCATGGACGTTCCCATTATGCGCGTTACGCTCGCGGTGGTGTTTGAGCTGGAGGAAATCTGATCGGCTCATCGGTCCATCGGTTCATCGGATCATCTAAAAGCACCGGCCCGATGGGCAGATGAGCCGATGGGCAGACGAACCGATTCTTTAAGGAGGCTTTATCATGGCTCTCGGAACCCCTACTCCCACCCTGATTCACCAAGGCCCGGGCTGGGTTTATCTCAATGTCTGCGCGCCGGCCAGCGGGCATCGCCACATCATTGGCCTGGACGGCACGCCCTCGCAACCTGCCTGGCAGGCCGCGCAAGCCGTCGCCCCCGGGCAAATGATCGTGGATTCGAACGGCAACATCCAGGAGTGCACCACCGGAGGCACGACATCCGCCAACGTGCCCGCCGCCTGGGGCAACACCCTCGGCGCGACGACCACCGACGGGTCCACCGTGGTGTGGACGTGCGTGGCGCTGGGGCCGGCATATCTCTTCGCGGGCGCTCTGGAAGGTGTGACCGACCTCGATATCGGCGCCAAGGTTGAAGAAACCACCGCCGACCAGGAAACCCTTCCCATCGACGCCGTGATGACGGGAGAAGTGGACTCGATCGCGGTCACCTTAAAGGAATCCGACTGCAACAAGCTTCAGCTCCTCGTTCCCCACGGCACTTACGCAACGGGCACGGACATCACGCTGCCCGCCGGTGCGCAGGCTTATGAGGAAATAGCCTTTGGCGGCCTGAAGACGGTGCCCAAATTCAGCGTGCTGCTGATTTCCAAGCGCAAGGACCAGAGTGTGAAGTTCGTCGTCTCCCAGATCTACCGCGCCTATCAAAAAGAAACGGTGAAACTGCCCTTCCAGCGCGGCAAAGAGACAACTTACAAGATCACTTTTCAGGCGATTGCGGACCTGAACCGGCCCGTCGGCGACCGCGGCGGCAAAGTGTATCGGCAGGTTTAGATCTTAGTTTTGACTTTTGACTTTTGCGCTTTGCCTTTTGACTTGCTCTTCCCCAAGGGCGAAGTCAAAAGGCAAAAGTCAAAACGCAAAGGTCAAAAGTGACGAGGTTGTGATGTCAGACAATGGAATTGCCAGAGCAGGAGATTTCAAGAAAGCGGTCGAGCGTTCCAACGTCGAGCAGGTAGTCTTGCCGGCAAGCGGACTCGCCGTGCGGCTTTGCCGCCCGCCGGTGTTTGCAGCGCTGGCGATAGGCCGGGCGGGCACCGAGTTGCAGTCCAAGATTACCGATGCCAAGCCTGAGGAAGTTAAGACCGAAGATGTTGAAAAGTTCACCCAGTGGCTTACCGAGACCCTCACGCGTTTGTTTGTGCAACCGCGCTTTGCCACGTCTCCCACCGCTGACGAAATCGGGCTAGCCGACATTTTGATTGACGATTTGAAATTCATTTTCCGCTGGCTGCGAGGCGAGGTGTTCGTGCCTCGGGACTCGGGAATCGGGACTTGGGACTCGGGAACTTCCCCGAACCCCGAGACCCGTGTCCCGAGTCCCGAAGCCGAAGACCTCGGCCGATTTCCTGGAGGACAAGGAGCGGCTGCTGTACCTGGCGGAGGTGGCGAAACGCAGCCACTGCCGCCCGAGCGAACTCCTGGAAATCTCCGGGATGCCGGCATATCTGCTGGATTGCACCGCGGCTGAAACCCTTGCCGCCCGCGACCATGGCGAGTTTGAGAAGGAAGAGAGCGTACTCGAATGGTGAGAAAGGAAGTCATCAGTTGTCAGTCGTCAGTCCTCAGTAACTGACAACTGAGAACTGAGAACTGAAGACTCATATGGGACAAAGTGGAAACAACATCCTGAGCCTGCTGCTCCAACTGGGAGCCCATCCGCAGCGCGCGAATTCGGCGCTGAAAATCCTGGACGCGTCCTCGACGGGGTTGGAAAAAGACTCCAAGGCCATGAGCGAGCACACGGCGGAGGTTCTGAAAGCCTTACAGGCCCAGCAGAAAGCCGTGGCGGAGTTTTCCCGCTTGCACACTCAAAGCCAGTTGGCCGTCGAACCGCTTCGGCAAATGCATCAGGTCTTCCAGGCGCTTACCCCGGAAATTACCACTTCCACATCGCAGACGGATTTGCAGACGAATGCCATCCAGCGCGGGGCTTTGGCGCTGCGCTCGCAAACGGCCGCCGGCGCGGAGTTGGTGAGCACTGGACTGGCGGGCCTGGTGGCCGGCCGCAAGGCCCAGGCAGGGGTGGAGGCGGTTTGGGAAACGGCGCGCGGCATCGCGCTGCTGGCGGAAGGAACGTGGCCGCCCAACCCCGCCGCCATCATGGCCGCTGGCCTGCACTTTGAAGCGGCGGCGCAATATGCACTGCTGGCCGGAACGGGCGGCCATCGCCATGGCAGCGGGGCAAGCGGCGGGGCCGGCAGCTACGGCCGCCCGGGGTCCGGTACGGATGGATCGGCTGTTGCCACGCCGCTGGCGGCGCTGGCACCGGGCGCCGCGGGAGCAGGCGCGCGCTTCAGTGGATCCGGCGTGGTGATCATCCGCGGCACTCAGGACTTTGAAAACTACGTGGCTGGCGCGGTCAATGGCGCGGTGGCGCGGGGAGTGAACGTGACGGCAACCAGCGCACAGCGCGGGAGCCCGGTAGGGCACTGAAGAATCGGCTCATCGGCCCATCCGTTCATCGGCCTATCTCCAGGCGGTGAACTGATGAACTGATGAGCTGATGGGAAGATGAACCGATTTTATGGCAAATCCAGCAATCGTTTATCCCTATGGCGACAACTCCGCAACGCTCCAGTTCCAGCGGCCGCCGCGGCGTGTGCCTGCTTATTCCGCCGTGGCGGTGCGGCACGACAACGTGGCGTCCAGCGGCGTGCGCGAATCGGTGCTCGAACGGATCGACAATTTTCTCGACCTGGATATGGAGTGGGTGGGTCTGGGCAGCGACGTGCAAGCCTGGGCGCAATTCATGAGCTACGCGCTTCAGGGCGGAGTCTTTGCCTATTATCCGGATAGTTCACAAGACAGCTTTGCGAATTATTGGCTTGAAGATACGAATTGGACCGCGGCGTACAAAGCGGCCGGACAGTACAGTTTTCATTTGAAGTTTAGATTGGTTGTTTCGTAGAGACGTCCTTAGTCCTTGGTCGTTTGTCCTTTGTCAGTTGCAACGGACAAAGGACCAAGGACAAGGGGCCAAAGACAAGGGACATGATTTTAGGAAACCAAACCTGGCAGACCGGGCTGACCTCACCGCAGAAGCAGCCGCTCTACATTCTGCAAATCCCCCAATTCGGGGTCGTGCTCGCTAGCTTCACGCAGTCGCAGATCCAGTCCCTCACCCAGACTGGATATGGAGTGATGACCTGGGGGGTTGGCGGGTGGGGAACCTAGGAATTGAATCATCGGTTCATCGGGTCATTGAATCATTGAAAGAACGTGTTTTGCCTTTCAATGATTCAATGACCCGATGAACCAATGACCCGATAAAAAAATGCCAAATGTCTCTCAATACTGGCCCGGCAATTTCTGGCAAGCGATGAATCAATCGCTGGCGTGGTTGTACGGGCGGCAATCGAGCCCCGCGGGCAACTGGCTGGGCAACGCCGTCCTGACGCAGGGTGCTGGAAGTACCGCTGTAACCGTAGAACCCGCCACGGGCCTGGTGGAGTGTGGGATCAGTTCGCAGGTCAATTTCCTGACCGGCCTGACCGTCAGTGGCGCGCAGGAAACGCCCATGGCCATGACGCAGATTGAATCGATTGTGGCGGCGATGCCTCCGGGGATGTGGGCGGACAATCAATTGGGCCCCGATGGTTATCCGATCAATGAATCGGGCCAGGCGCTCCCCTGGGGCAATCTGATCGTGAACGGTTACGTGGTCACCACGGAGATGGAACAGTCGGTGGGCACGCTGCTTTATAACGCCAACTCCACCTGGGTTACGCCCGGTTTGCCGCAGACGCCGGGGGTCATCGCCAAGTGGACGTCCAATACCGTTTATCCTTTCGGCGCGCTCATCGTCGATTCCAATGACAACGTGCAAATGGCGCTCTACAACGGCGTCACCGTCAACACCAGCAATCCTCCCAACTGGCCGACCACGCTGGGCGCCCTGACCGGCGACAACACGCAAGTCTGGAAACTCATGACCCTCGGGTATCAAAACACCTACTGGGTGGCGATGGGCTATGTCTTCAATCTGCTGAACCCCCAGAGCGCTTACCGGGTGGATGTCTTTGTTTGTACCGACGAATGGTACTACCAGGGCAGTTCGGGATTGCAACCCACTGTTCCCACCGGAAACGGCGCTTATGCCGGTGGATACACCTGGAGTCTGGCGGGCGTGCGCTCCGGGCTGCTGATCGCCGCGCTCTATCCCACCAGCGTGGCTCCGCCGGCCAGCGGCTGGTACGGTTCGGCGATTCCGCCGGGCTGGGTGGCGCACACCAACACGGGCGTTTGCCAAGTGCCCCAGGCGGGAGCCACGCGGGGCGGCAAGCTGGCGGCTTACAAGGCGCAGGTTTTCATCAAGACCGACATTGAATATTTGCTGGAAGACAACATCCCCATCATCGTGCAGAGTGACGGTTTCCATGCGCGCGCCGGCTCCAGCCTGGTGGCCACGCCGGGCACGCCGGAAGTGCACATTCTCTATAACGATCCGGTGGTGGGGTGGACGGAAGTCTTCGATTCGATGGGGGCCGAACTGGCCTATTCCGACCTGCCGCGCTCATTCGACGTTCCCGTCAGCGATCCGCTTTACGTTCCCAATCCCGGGGGCACAGACATTCCTGCGATCCAGAATCGCAGCTTCATCTACGATTGCGCCCTGGCCATCCTTGCGTATAGCTCCGCAGGAAATTTCACCGCGGCGGAAAAGGTCATCAGTCAGTTAAATGCGTTCCTTGCGGCGCCGGAATTTCTGGCTTCGACGGTGCTCGAGAACGCCGAAGATGGTTCCACGGCGAGGTGGTCGGCCAGCGGCGCGGGCTCGAGCGTATCCAACATCCCGGCCAATTCGGTTTCACCCATCGAACCCCCCTACGGCACCGGCAATATTCTAGATTTTCACACGGGCTCCGCGAGTGATGTGTTCACCTACATCGGCAGCGGCTTCCCCGACACCACGGATACTTACCTCAGCTTCGAGCACATGGAAGCGGCGGGTGCGGACTTTATTTTCGACATCGGCCTGGTGACC
>CAVSSA010000020.1:0-379204 GCA_963730515.1 uncultured Acidobacteriota bacterium
GGCTGGAGATGTCCGAGGGCATGGATCCACGGCTGTGGCCTTCGCAGTCCAGATTCAACCGCGGCCTTTCCACGTGCCTGTCCTCTGACCTGGATGAGTCAAGTAAGTCGTTCCCATCATTACGGGGGACGCGGCGCGGCGGTAGGGGGCAGACTATCCCGCTGGGATTATCGGCAGTTTGGGGTGAAAAGTTGAGGGAATTATTTCCAGGTCTACAGCGGCACATGCCGGCCTCATGCTCGGTCCAACCCTTCTTGCCCACCGTGCAGCGGAGTTTGTCTCATCCGCAGACTTAATTCCGCCGATACCCCGCATTAGGGGGAGGCGGCGCGACGCTTTGGGACACACTTCCCTGCTGGACTTATCGGCAGTTTGTGACGAATGCTTGAGGATATTTTCTCCGGGGCTACGGCCGCACGTGCCGGTCTCGTGCTCGGCCCCACACCTCATCTCCACCCTAGAACATAGTTTGTTTCATCCCCAAGTTAGATTCCGCCGATATCCCTCATTAGGGGGGAGGTGGCGCGACGCTTTGGGACACACTCCCCTGTTGGACTTATCGGCAGTTTGTGATGAGCAGTTGAGGGAATTGTCTTCATAGTGGCGGAAATTGTTTCTATCGAGGATTGAAAGACAGAGTGACGAACGGTCTTCGTAGTGCGGGCATTCTGCCCATTAGTGCTTAGATAAACATAGAAGCCGGCATACTTTGAACGATGCAGCAAGAAAAAAGCAGGATTGCGGAGCTTATCTTAGCGCATATGGGCAGGGTGCCCACGCCCCAGCGGGCGAGACGTCGCTACGAAAACAGTTCGTCACGAAATTATGCAATCCTCAATAATTCCCCTTTGATACTAATTAGCCTTCATCGGAATACTAATGATCCAATCGAATCCGGCGACTCGGGCCACTCGTTGCGGGTCATTTTCAAGACTCGCCAGCGCTTCAACCAAACGATCCTCCACCGCCCGCAGGCTGTCGAAGACAAGGTTGGGGAACCACTTTTCCCGGATATCCTCCCAGACATGCTCCACCGGGTTGAGCTGCGGACTGTAGGGCGGCAAGGGGAGCAGCCGCATATTCTCCGGGATCTGCAAATCCTTGGCGCGGTGCCACCCCGCACCGTCCAGCACCATCAGGATGAATTCCTGGGGGTGACGCCGGGCGACTTCGGCCAGGAACAAGGACATCGTCAGGGCATTCACCTCGGGTAGGACCAAGGTATCGAGCGTACCGTCATGCGGGCTGACGGCGGCGAAAACATAGGTGTACTCGCGCACGATGCGGGCGCAGACCTGGGGACGCACGCCGCGCGGCGCCCAGCAGCGCCGGGGATCATTGATGCGTCCAAACCGCGCCTCATCCTGGAACATCAAGCGCAGGGATCGCCCGGCGAGGCGATGCTCCTCAACGGTCGCGGGGAGTTTTTTTAAAAGTCTGTTGGCGGGCGAGGTCGGCCTGGGGATGGCGAGGCCGCGGAGCTAACTTGCGCCAGCCGTGCCGGGCCAGCATGCGGTAAACCGTCGATTTCGGCACGGCATGGCCCACCGCCTGTTCATAGGCCTGTTGCACCCGGCTCACCTCCAACAACCCACCGCGTTCGGCGCGCTGCAGAAATCCTGCCAACAGTTGGGCCTCTTCCGCCACAGGCAGGTTCTGGTGGCGTCGCCCTCCGCGCCCCCGGCGCTGCCAGAGCGCTTCGCCTTGCCGCCAGTATTGGGCCTGCAGACGCCGCACCGAGGTCGGTCGCCATCCCAGGGCTTGGGCAACTTGATTGGCGTTTAACCCCAACGCCGCTCGCAGCCACAAACACTGCACCCGCTGAAATTCGGCCTTGTTGCGCGCTTCCTTCAACCCCTGTTGTAACCGCTCGAGCGTTCCTTCTGGAAAAGGTCGAGGTGGTCGCATTTCTCCCTCCGCGTAAAAATAATCGGAAGGAGTTTATATTAGTATCTTTATGAATGCAACTTTGTATGATAACAGCGCTCGCTGCGGTGATAGCCGGGCGGCGGATCGTGGTACAGTTGGAATTATGCGGGCATCGGATGGTTCAGTTTAACCCCTGCGCCGGTTGACAGCTCCGCCGGTAAGCGACCACAACCGCATTACTCGCAACCAATGCGGCAATTGCCAAGCCAGCGCAAACCTCCTCGAATGGGACTTACGCGCAGCCATGCGTTGCTTTTCTCCGAGTCGGGCGCAATTCGGCAAGTGGCACCCAATGGAGGTGAAGGCAACTTCTCACTCCGAATCCTGTGCTGGGCCTGCAACTTCGCCTCCGGCTGCAGCGAATCAAGTTATGCAGCCAGGTTCCAGCGCGCCTCGGGATTGGGCGTCAGCGAGAGTCACCTGAGACGGGGTGGCTCGGTGGGTGTATCGGCAAATTGGACGCTCGCTGTCGGTGGAGAACGTTAAGGGCGGCCAGGATCAGTTTGGGAGCCCAATCCGCCCTAGCAGGTTACGAAAGCGAGCCGAGCGTGCGAGGGATTCAAACCTCGGGTCGGCCTTGAGGAAAATCAGAAGCGGGTCGTGCTGCTCGTAGGCCTTTTCGAGGCACCCCAAGGTGCATTCGTTGTTTCCCAGGTGGACCGCCGCCTGGGCCAAAAAGATGTAGCGCACGTATTGTTGTTTGCTCAGGGTGGCCAACTCCTCCAGCAGGCGCTCGGCGGAGGTTCGTTGGCCCGCCAAGGCATAGACAGAACAGAGCGTTGACGTAAATATGGTCTGGCCCCGGGCGAGGGCTCTGGCCTGCTCGCAATGGGTAAGGGCGTGAGCGAAATCGCCCATTTGTGCTAAGCACACTCCCAGCATCATGTGGATCTGGGCTGCGGAGGGATCATGGCTCAGTAGTTTTCGGCAAACCTCGATGGCCAGATCGTAACTCCGGGTGAGGATTCCCAGAACGGCCAGCCCCGAGCCGATCACCGGCGACAGGGGGTCGAGCCGCAGCGCCTGTCTCAGCTCCTCGGCGGCCTGGTCAGCCCTATGGACAACCAAGTGACACGCGGCCAGGAACAGCCACGCGATTCCATCGCTGGAATTAAGCTCGATGGCTCGACGGCAATTGGCCTCGGCTTCCGGCACGTTCCAGGCGCCGCAAAGGTTCCATGCCGCCAGCGTGGCATGGGCGCGGCAGAGTTGCGGATCCAAGTCCAAGGCTTTCAGGGCAAGTTCCCTGGTTGCCCACAACGCGGCGGCGGGTGGATAGTCGTACCAAAAAGCCAATCGAAACCAGGCCGCGGCGAGTTCGGCGTACGCGGGAGCACAATTCGAGTCGATGGCAACCGCCCGGCTGAAAACATCCATGCTCTTCTTGATATCCGCCTCCGACCACTGGAAAAACAGGGTCCCTGAAAGGTAGGCACTATGGGCCGCCGGGATCCAGGTGGTCTGCGGATGCGGGTTCTGCGTAATCGGCAAGCCGAGCTTGGCGGACAGGGCGCCACCAAGTTCCCGTGCCAACCCTTGCTGGAGTGAAAATAAAGCCGGGAGCTCGATTTCAAAACTGTCTGCCCAGACTTGCGCCTGGTCGCGCGCCGCAATCAGTCGTGCGGTCACACGCACCTGCCGCCCGTGCCAGCGCAATCCTCCTTCCATCACGTAATCAACACCTAATTCCTTCCCGATTTGCTCGATGCTTTTCGCCGATTGCTTGTAGCTTACGACCGAGGTGAAACCGATGACCCGGAGATGTCCGGGACTCATTTGGCCGAATTCGGAAATGATTTCATCGGTGAGGGCGTCCGCGAAAGTTTCCTTCGCAGGATTGCTCGTAAGGTTTCTGAAGGGAAGGACGGCAATCATGAGGGGCCGCCCTGAGGAGGGTTCGTGTTTTGAGGTCCCAGCGCGTGTTGGCAAGAGGCCTGAGGTGCGGGGCCCCGGGCCATGAGCCGTACTTTCCGCCCTCCCGCGACTCTTTAGCCAAGCATCAATCTTGTCGGTGAAAGCATAGACCGTTTCTTTCTTATGATGGAGGTGACGGTGGACGGGCAACCCCTCCTCCCGCTCCCAGCGGCGGACCGTCCGCGGGCTGCGCTTCAGATAGGCCGCAATTTCCTTCCAGGAATCGAGTCGCAGTCCGGGCGCGGGAGTGACCATGCTCGGCTCCGGGGACGTTCCTGTCTTTGACAAGTTGAAGCTCCAAGGACTCGCGTTGCCATAACTTTAGAACATTTCCGGGAAAGCTTCAAAGCAAATGTACGAATTTACCAAGCGGGCCGTGGCAGGAGTTATGGCCAAGTGCGGCCAAACGCGGCCACGCAGGCCATGGCCCGCTTTGTCCGTTGCCGCCCTGGGCATTGGCCGCGTAGCTTGGATGAGGGGGAGAAAGATCAATGCTGACCGATGCGGCCGCAACTTGAAGCAGCGTTGGGCCTCGGCAGTGAGTGAGTGAACTTGTCTGAGAACTGGAAAAAAATGATGGAGACGAGGGAGAAATACCCCGAAGTCTTTGACGCGAGCTTGGCCTTGCGCAGCGTCGGTGGTGACCAGGAATTTCTCGCCGAACTTGTCGGCCTCACGCAAGCGGCGTGGCCAACCCTGTTGACGGACATTCGGAGTGGGATCGCCTGGGGAGACCTGCGCACCGTCGAGACGACAGCGCGCCTGGCCAAAGCGGCGGCACGAAACGTCTCGGCGAAAAGGGCTTATGAGTCCGCCCTGCAACTCGAAGCGATGGCGCGCATGGGGGATTTGCCGTCCGTCCAAAGGGCCAGCCTGGACTTGGAGCGGGAAGTGGAGATGCTCCGCATCTTCCTCGCAGCGCTCAGCGACACCGAATGTTCTTCGTAGGGTCAATTTTCATTCCGGCGCCGATAGAGATTTACCTGCGGGCCGGCCCCACCCGGAACCAAGCCATCAACTTAAAGGAGGAGAATGAGTTTGGAAACGCAGATCCATGTGGGAGAAACCCACATCTTAATAGAAGCCGTGGGCCAATACAGTCTGACGAGTCTCCACGACCTATTCGACCGGGTAAAAAGAGAGAGTGAAAATCGTGCCAACCAGAGAGTAATCGTTGATATCACCGAGGTTGCGGGAACCATTCCTATCCTGGACATGATGGTGCTGGGCGAGCATTGCGCTCGATTTTGGAAACAGGCGCTCAAAGTCGCAATTGTATCCCCAGTGGGGGGGTTCAACCGGTTCTTCGAGAATGTCGCTCGAAACAGAGGGGTACAAATCGCCGTAGTTTCGAATCAGGCAGCGGCGGTTGAATGGTTAAGATAACCAGCGATTATCAGAGTGTGAGTGCTGCAAATGGGAAAACAAACCCGCCAAAACGCTATTTGGGTGACCAGCGAGTTGTTTGAACTGGGAAGATTGCTGAGGTCCATTCGAGGCGCAGAGATCCTCGCAGAATATGTCAGAGGACTGATTCTGCGGGACGCCGCTCATCACTCCCCCGAGTTGCTGGCCGGCCATGACCTGCCTGGATGGATCACCAAGGATAAGAGATTCGAAGCGTATTTTCTCGCCAGAAATGACCGCGCCGGGGAAACTGAGCCTCTCCTTTGTGATGAGCAGTAGGTTATCCCCCCTCCACCTTCCCAGGCATCGCCTAATTGAACCCATGTTCACTTCAGGTTAGGCCGACCATTTCGCTCGTTCGCCCTTCTTGGACCGACCGCTTAGCCATCCTGAATCTATCGTGCATTACAAATAGATATACGACTGCACTACACACGTAATGCACGATATTTTCAAGTGGCTCCAGCCCCCACCGATAAATGTCCTGAAGGGCTTGGACCTCGATTTCAACCGGGGTTCAAACTGACCGGCCGCCGCCAGGCGGCCACGAGCATTGTAGCGCCGACCTTGAGGTCGGCACATGCCGGGCTCAACAGGCTGCGGGAAAACTCGTTGGCGTGGCCGCAATCAGCCCCGCCCATCTTTTCCCCGGTTCAGCACCACCCTACGTTCAAACCACAAGACTCCCCCGCCACGAAACCCCTTGGCTCCCTGCGCAACTCACGGTAGAATCGGGGACCAGCTACCGCCTTGGATTGGAAGAGGATGAACACCTGGGTTTTTCCCGCAATATGGCCGCACGCGGATCCACTCATTGATGTCTGGCGAAGCTTCCAGCAGAGCGCTCAACACGACAGCTTGTTTCCGATTTCCGTCATCATTGTGGGAACCTCCGTGCTGCTGGCGGTAGTGTCGCGCCGCCAGCGTCCGCATGTGCGCACCGCGCTGACCCTGTACGCGCTGGCGCTTTTCCTCTTCGTTCTGGCCGCCGCTCCGGCCGCTCTGGGGTGGACAACCGCGGCCAAGACCCTGCACGCCGCCGCGCTCCTGCTGATCGGCTTTGCAGTGGTCAAGCTCAGCAGCATTATTCTTTTCGACGGCCTGCTGCGCCTCACTCCCCTCTGTCCCCAGCAAGTGGTGCGCGATCTCATCGTGTTCGCCGGATACATGGGAGCAGGCGCCTGGCTGCTCTCGCGCAATGGCGTGACGCTCTCCAGCCTGGTAGCCACCTCGGCGGTGATGTCCGGGGTCATTATTTTCTCGCTGCAAGACAGCCTCTCCAACATTCTGGGCGGCCTGGTGCTGCAAATTGATGAAACCTTCTCGGTGGGCGATTGGGTGAAGATCGGTGATACGGCGGGCACCGTGAAGGAGATTACCTGGCGCCACGTCGCCATCGAAACACGCAATTGGGACACCGTCATCATTCCCAACAGCGTCCTGATCAAATCGCAGTTTACGGTGATCGGAGAGCGCTCCGGACAGCCCATCCAAGAGCGCCGGTGGGTCTGGTTCAATGTGGATTTCCGCGTTCCGCCCACCGAGGTCATGCGCGTGGTGACCGATGCCTTGACCGCCGAGCCGGTGGCGGGCTCCGCCGCTGACCCTCCCCCCAACGTCGTCCTGATGGCGTTCAAAGAGAGCTATTGCTCCTATGCCGCCCGCTACTGGCTGACCGACCTCGCCAAGGACGACCCCACCGATTCGCTGGTGCGTTGCCGCATTTACTTCGCCCTCCAGCGGGCCGGCATCCCGCTTTCCGTTCCCGCTCTAACCGCCTTTGTCGAAGAGCATGACCAGGAGCGGGCCAAACTTCACCACGAGCGGGAAATCGCCCAACGCCTCAGCGCCCTGGATCTCGCCCAGGTGGAGCTGTTTCGTGAAATGCACGATGATGAGCGGCACAAGCTGGCGGAGCGCCTGGTGTACGCGCCGTTTATGAAGGGGGAATTGATGACCCGGCAGGGCGCCGAGGCCCACTGGCTGTACATCCTCACCAAAGGGTCGGGCGAAGTCATCGTCTCCACCGATGCCGGAGTGCATAAGACCGTTGCCGTCCTGCACGCGGGTGACTTCTTTGGCGAAATGTCGCTGCTTACCGGAGAACCGCGCAGCGCTTCCCTGAAGGCGCTCGACGACTCCGAGTGCTACCGCCTGGACCGCAAGGCGTTTGCCGATATCCTGCACGGCCGCCCGGAAATTGCCCAATACCTTTCCGGATTGCTGGCGCGCCGCAAGGTGGAAATTGAAGCCGTCCGCCACGACTTGGATGCCAGCGCCCGCGCCGAGATGATGAAGCACCAGCAGAAAAGCATCTTCGAAAAAATTCTCAAGCTCTTTGAAATTACCCCCGAAGCCAGCAGGGGAGACTGAAGGCTGGTAGTGTCGTGATTTGATTGTGGCGCCGCCCTTGAGGGCGGGACATGCCGGGCTCATGGGCGGCACAGAAACGTGCCACGGGCGTCCCGCCCGTGCTCGGGCATGGCCAGGATTGCCATGGCACAATGCCGTAGCGCCGCCCTTGCGGGCGGCACACGCCGGCGTCAAGCCCGGCGCTACTGGCGTCACGCCACGCTGGCAAGTTCCTCCTTCGCGCCACCGGCGGGGTCAGCTCCCTCCGCGGACCAACCATTCCGCAGCCGCTGCTTGACTATGAAGAAACTCCGCACGCATTGTACTCCGTGCTACAATGGCACGATTATTTGGCATTCATTCCGTTTGGGAGGGGGGTATATGCTCTATCGACCGCTGAGAGCTGTGGTGATGTTGATGCTTGTTCTGGTTCTTGCTGGGCCCGCGAGAGCACAGCAGAAACCCTTCACTTTGGACCAGGTGAAAGAGCTGGTTCGCGGTGGGATCGGCGATGAAACCGGAGCCAAGCTGATCGCGCAGCGCGGCATCGCTTTTGCACTTACCGATGATGTCATCAATAGCCTCAAATCAGCGGGCGCCAACGAAGCGTTTCTGAGCGCTTTGCGCGCTGCCCAGTCCAAGACTTCGCAGAACGCGCCCATGACCCAGATCCAGATTCTCACTTTGGTGGCAGGACAAATCCCTCACCACCACATCGCCCAGTTGGTGCAGGTTCGCGGCCTGGCTTTTGAACCGAATGAAACGTTCCTGCGCGAAATGAAACTGGCGGGCGCCGATGATGAGATCATCGCGGCCCTCAAGGTCGCCAAGGTAACCAAACCCGGCGCCGTGTCTGCCGCCTCCAAGGCCAACCAGGAGGAAGTCCAGAAGCACGCCGCGCGCGGCGGGGAGTTCCTCCAGAATAAGCAATACCCGCAGGCCGAAGCCGAGTATCGCGCCGCGCTTCAACTCGATCCGAATAATGCCGACCTTCACCTCAACCTCGGCATCGTGCTTTCCAACGAGAACGACCAGGCCGGCTCCATCGCCGAATATCGCGAAGCCATTCGCCTGGACCCCAACAATGACCAGGCCCACATCAACCTGGGCAACCGGCTGCGCTTCAAGGGAGACACGGATGGGGCACTCACCGAATACCGCGAGGCGGTCCGCCTGAGCCCCAACAACGAAGATGCCCACACCGCCCTCGGAGATGTGTACATGGACCAGAAGGATTGGGATAGCTGCATCGCCGAATACAAGACGGCCCTGCGCATCAACCCCAACAATGACGAGAGCCACCTCACTCTGGGCGTGGCCTACTCCCAAAAGGGCGATCAGGACAGCGCCATCGCCGAGTATCGCGAAGCCATTCGCATCAACCCGCGCTACGAGCAGGCGCACATCAACCTGGGAAACCGGCTTTCCTTCAAGAAGGATTACGATGGAGCCCTCGCCGAATATAGCGAGGCCGTCCGGCTGAATCCCAAGAATGACCTGGCGCATTACGACATGGGCCTGATGTACGAGAATAAGGGCAACGTCCAGGCCGCTTTGCAGGAATATCGCACGGCCGCGGATTTGAATCCCAAAGATCCCGACTACCAGAAAGCCTACGAGGAGCTCAAGGCGAAGGGGAACTGATTGCGGAGGAGGCAGGCGGCCGGCTGAAGACGCCTACTTGCAGCGGTCGCAGAGGCCGCCCGCCTCCACGCGCACGGTGCCGATCCGGAATTGCCGTTCGCGCTCGATCTGGCCTTTCAATTTTTCGAACAGCGAGCTTTCAAACTCCTGAATACGCCCGCACTTCAGGCACGCCAGGTGGATGTGGTCGCGCGTGGTCTTCGCCTCGTAGTAATGCTTCCCGCCCTCCAGGTGCATCAGGTCCAGTTCATCCACCAAGCCGAGTTTCTTGAGCATGCCCAGGGTTCGATAGACGGTGACCTTGTTGATGGTGGGGTCCTGGTCCTGGGCTTGTTGCCAAAGGGCGATGGCGTCTAGGTGACCATCCGCCCCTTGAATAATCCGCACCAGAAGGCGCCGCTGGTGCGTCATGCGCACCCCGCGCGAGATCAACTCCTGTTCCAGAGGACGGCGCGAAACGCGCCCTTCTGCTTCTTCCATGCTTCCCTCACCGCTTCCGGCAGGCGCTTACCCTCTCTAGTTTGGCCGTGCGGTGAGAACCTGTCAACGAGTTTCCCTGCCCCGGCGACCCCCCCAGACCACCCGGCCGGCGCGGGTGGTGGGCCAGTCTCGCCGGATGGGCCCGCCACCCCCCGCGCAGGGCGATTACCCCTGCTCGTCGGCCGACGGACCGTAAAGCGCCGGCACTGGGATATCATTGAGCCGCAGGTAGACTCCCAGTTGGGCGCGGTGGTGAATCATGTGGTTCATCACCATGCCCCGCAGCACCGCAATCCGCGGCATCGCGAAGACGGTCTTCCCTCCCGCCAGCAGGCTCCAAGTTTCCATGAAATCCGCGTCGCTCGTCCCTTGCAAAGCTTCCCGCGCCTTGGCGACATCGCGGTCGAAGATCTCCAGGAGTTCCTGCCGCGAATTCACCGCCGGCGGCATGTAGGGCTCGCCTCCCACCGGGGCGTAATCAAGCGAGGCCTTGTTCATCGTTTCGATCATCCAGCTTGGGAACAAAGCCAGGTGTAAGGCCAGTTGCCGCACGGTCATCGATTTCGGGTGCGGCTTCCAATCGAATTTGTCGTCGGGAACCCGCTCCAGAGTCTTGCGGGTTCCTGCCATTTCCTTGTCAAACTCCGCCAGCAATGCTGCGCTGAGTGCCATAAGCTCCTCCATAAAGTGAGATTTGTAATGCCCCGGTTTGCCTGGGTTAACGGGAAGGAATGATAGGCGAACAAAAAGCGAATGTCAAGTCTTTTTCCAGACCCCCATGGGGGCATGGGCAATTTGTGCGGCGGGAAGGAATCCTTTGGGCAGCCCGCGAGGACGGGCCAGTAGCCGCACCGGCTAAATCCAATCCAGCGCGCCGTATTTCCAAAGCCAAACGTAACCCACAATCAGGATGCCGAGGAAGATCAGCATCTCCACCAGTCCGTAAGCTCCCAGGGCCTGATACTGCACCGCCCACGGATAGAGGAAAACCGTCTCCACGTCGAAAACCACAAACAGAATGGCCACCACGTAAAATCGCACCGTATAGCGGTGGCGCGAGTCGGACTCCGGCGTAATGCCACACTCATAGGGCATGACCTTTTCGGCCGTGGGGTGGAAGGAGGGACGGATGAATTTGAAAATCCACAAAGTTACCGGGGCGAAAAGCGCGGCGATGGCGGCAAAAATGACGATCGGTCCGTAGGCATTAAGCACGCGTAAAATTCCTCCCTTGCAAGAGCGGAATCATAGCACAAATCCTGGGCTCGAGGGGGGCGCGGAAACGTGCCACGGGCGTCCCGCCCGTGCCGCAGGCATGGGTCAAAACGGCCATGGCACGCCTCAGGGCGGCCCCGCCGGTCATATGGGACAACCCGGATGGCGCCTCTGCCATTGGTATTGAAGGGCAAGTCTGGCATTCAGGTTGAAGGCGAAAATATTGGCCTTCGGGCAATTTTGCGGCTTTTGGACGGTGGGCGCCGGCCGCGAGCACTCGGCTCGGCGCTGCGCGATCTGCTGGGGGCTTTCCACTTCGGAACGCAAGTTGGGATCGAGGCGCACGGCTTGGGCGAAATCGGCGGCCGCATCATTCATCTGGCAAACGTTGGAATATGCCCAGCCGCGCCCGAGGTAGCTTCTGCCGCCGCGCGGGTTCAGCGAGATGGCTTTGGTGTATTCGGCGGCGGCGTAGTCATCGAAGCCGAGCAGATAGGCGGCTTGCGCGTAATTGTGATGGGCATAATAGTTTTGCGGGTCCAGTTTGAGCGCGGCTTCCAAATCCGCGACGGCGGATTCAACGTTGTGCAGGGGTGGCTTGCGGTTCCCACCCGGCGAGGAATTCAGATTGCACGCGGCGCGCGTGATTAAGGCGTTGACGTTGCGCGGGTTCTGGCGGATCTCCATGTCGAGCTGAGCCATGTTGCAGGTGTTTGCTGAAGCTCTGGCAGCCTGGGAGCCATAGTTTTGTGCGTGGGCGGGCGAGGCCGGGTCCATCCCGCCTAAGAGAATGAGGGGAATTGCCAATGAAAAGAGAACACGCATTTGAGGTCCCTCCTCTTGGAATTTTTGCAGCCCCCTCGGGCTGCGCTGCCCTGCCTATTGCGGGGCGGGGCCCTGGGTAACCTGGATCAGATCATCAGGGCGAATCCATTTGGCGAAGGCTGCCCGGACGTCCTCCGGGGTCAGGGCCACATAACGGCGTGCGGCCTGGACGGGCTCATCGAGAGGAAGCCCGGTAATGGCCCGGGAAAGCATGCCCGCGGCGATCGTATCCACGCTCGATTCGGAAAGGGGAATCTCCCGCAACAGCAGTTCCTTCGCCTGCTCCAGTTCGTACGCGGTGGGCGGCGCCGTCTGCATGTCTTTCAAATCGCGGGCCACAATGTTATGCGCCTTGGAAACATTGGGGGGATCGCAACCGTAATGGACCTCGTAAACTCCCCGCGTCCGCCCCACGTTGAAGGAAGAGGAGACGGTGTACACCAGCCCGCCTTTTTCCCGCAGGTCGCGGTAAAAGCGGGTGGCGTAAAATCCGCCTCCCAGAACGTGGTTGCCCAATTCCAGCGCATAATAGTCAGGATTGAAGCGGTTGAGGCCCAGGGTCTCCGCCAGGGTGACATTATCCTGAACCCGGCGCTCATTGGGGACGGCCGTCGTAGCGGGCTTATTGGGCGGGGCCGTGGGAAGATCGGTATGCGGCTTGGGGCCCACCGCCTTCCAGCTTCCGAAATACTTGGTAATAACGGTTTTCGCCTCATCCGGAGTGATATTACCAATCACCACAATAGCGGCCAGGTCCGGCCGGAAGGTCCTTTGGTAGAAGTCCTTGATATCCTGCAAGGTCAGGGACTCAACCGTGGCCGGGGTGGCGTGCCGCAAACTCGGATCATCCTTGGGGAAAAGCGCCGTGGTGGCCGCCTGGCGGGCCAGAAAATCGGGACTCTTCAGTTGGCCGGCCACTTCGTGAGCAAGCCGCTGCTGGACGGTCTTGAAGGCTTCTTCGGGAAGGGCCGGGCTCAGTTCGTTTTCGGCCAGAAGCTGGACGCCCCGCTCAAACTGCGCGGGTAGAGATTGCACGGAAAAGGCGGTGCCGGCGCTGGCTTCCGCGCCAATGTCATCCAGCGCCTTCTGGTAGGCCAGCCGGTCGAGGTGGGTGGTTCCATATTCAAAGAGCTGATTCAGCAGGCCCTCCACGCCCTCCTTGCCCGCCGGCGCTTCAACATTTGCATTGTTCTTGATCTGGCCCCAAACGCTCACCGTGTTGCTGACCGATTCCGGCTGAACGATCAGCCGCAAACCGTTGGGCAACAGGGTGACCACCGGCCGCACGCTGGACTCCGGCACGGAGAGACGGCTGAGGGCCTTCGCGGCCCACTCGGGAAGCTCCACCGGGTGAGTTTGCGTGGGCGCCAGGGACTCCTGCCCGCCAAAGGTGCTGGAGGATACCGGCTTGCCGGAAGGCTGGGGGGTCAGCACGGCGGTGATGGCCGCATCGAAGTTCAGGTACTGGCGGGCCACCCTGCCCACATCCTCGGTGGAGGCTTTAGCTATGGCTTGAATGTCCTCGTCCGGGGACTCGCGCCCCTCGACCGCGACCGCTTCCGACCACTCCATGGCCAAACCGGAAACCGAGTTGCGCTGGAATTCCGCGTCAACAATTTCGTGCCGTCTTACCGCTTCAATCAAATCCGCGGGCAAGCCACTCTTGATGTCGTCGGCCAGGATTTTCTTGATCTCGCTGATCATGGCCTCCCCGCTGCCGCCCTCCGGGAAAACCGCGAGCGCGTATCCCAGGCTTGCTTCCGGCAGGGTGGAGAGCTGGAATCCTGCGTAGAGCGCCTTGCCTTCCGGGACCAGAGCATACAGGGAACCGCGCTGGCTGCTGAGCGCATCGGCAAGCAGTTGGGTGGCAGCAAAGTCCGGGCTATTCGACCCCGGCATGCGGAAGGAAACCACCGCCAGCCCGTAGGGAAGATCGGTGGGCAGCGAAAGCGCTTTGCCCTTCACCGCTTCCAGGTTGACGGCAGGGCGTGCGGGGAGAGACTTTTTGGGAATGCCGCCAAAAAGCGCTTTTACCTGGGCCAGAACGTGCTCCGGCTGCACATCGCCGGCAATAATGAAGGTGGCGTTATTGGGAGCGTACCAGGTGTCATAAAACTGGTGGAGCATTTGCCCCGTGGTCTGGTCAAAGGACGGCCGCGAGCCGAGCGCGTCGTGGGCGTAAGGGGTTCCCTGAAACATGGCGTCCAGCAACTGGGTGTAAAAAACGTATTGCGGATTGGAGAGGTCCGCCGCCACCTCCTGCTCGATGGCGCCGCGCTCCTCTTTCCAAAGGTCGTCCGTGTCCAGCGACCCGCTCATGCGGATCGACTCCAGGTGCAGGGCGACGTCCAGGTCTTCGGCGGGGACCGTGAAGAAATACTGCGTCACGGTCTGCTGCGTGTCGGCGTTGAAGTTGCCGCCCATCGCCGCCGCAATGTCCGCCAGTTGATCTGCCGAAAGCCCCGGGCTGCCCCGGAACATCATGTGCTCCTGGGCGTGCGCCATTCCCGGGAACCCCTCCGGGGCCTCATTCGAGCCCACCTGATAATTCATGACTGTGGTCACCACGGGGGCCAGGGTGTCGCGCACAATCACCACGCGGAGCCCATTATCGAGTGTGGCTCGGGTGACGTTCGAAGCCGGCACAGCCACAGGGCCCGCGCCCAGGAGCGGCGCCCCCCATAGCAGGGTTACTGCGCCCATCAGAAATGCAAGACTGCGGATCTTTGCAAGACAGCTCGACGGCTGGAACCGGTGCATTCGCAACATGAATTTCCCCTTGAGTGCAGGTGATGGCTCAACTCCGCCCCTAAACCCCTCGCCCTGATGGTGAGCATGCGTGGCCCGGGCCAATCGCCGCGGCCGCCACTCCCCATCCCTAAGAGTACTCAATTGGCCGCCGAATGAAAAGACAGAAGGAAGGGGGTGGGATGGGGGGATCCGGTGATCGGATGATCGGGCGATCGGATGATCCATTGATTTTCGAGTTTCAATTTTCGAGTTTCGAATTTCAATGGCCATTCGTTCGGCAGACAGGGGCAGGTACCCTTGGGGATTCATAATTTTCCAATTTGGCCTTTCCTGCTCCACCTCTCCGACCTCCACGCCGGAAATACACACGCCATCGATACATATGTATATACTATATTATAAGTAATACTCAAAGTTACGTACTATTGACAACCTTATGGCGCTTGTATATGGTGGCTGCGCTTCTCCCCCTGTCGTCCGGCTTGGGGAAGAAATTAGACGAATCACGAGTTGAACCTTCCTGTTGTCCCCTCGCGGGAGTTCAGCATGCCTGGCTCTGACCACGCGCCGGCAGTCCTTCGGAGTAGCCCCGCTATCCCCCAACCTATTCGCACCCTCCCTGAACCTCGGAAAGGAGCGCTTGGTGGAGAGTAAAGCAAGCAGATTGTCACCCGACGGATTCTTATGCGGTGGTCATTCTGCTCTTAAGGGCCGTGGCCTTGAATATCTATATTCTCGCCCAAAGGAGGGCCGAATGATTTCACCTCTCACCAACCGGCGATTCCTTCTGCTTGGAATGCTGCTGGCCGCCGGCGTGACCTTATCCTCATGCTGGATCCCGGAACAATTCATCGCGACGGTCAACATCAACAAGGATGGAAGCTACACCTTCACCTACGACGGCACGCTGACCTTCGCCCCTGCTTTGGCAGCCGCCAAGGAAGGCAAACTCGAAGCCAAGGATGAAGCGGAACTCAAAGAAGAAGCCGCCAAGATGGCGAAAGAGCCTGGATTCAAAAGCGTCGACTACCAAGGAAACGGGCGATACAAGGTTCTGGTTGAGAAACACGGCAAGGTCGGCGAAGCCTATTACTTCATCTCGAACGAAGAAAAGATTGTTTCCATCATTCCCCACAAGGACGGGACCCTCACCGTCAAGGGGGTGCGGCCCGACGATGAGGCTATCAAGCAACTGGACTCCATCGGCGCGAAGGTCGATGGAACGTTGAGTGTTTCGATTGCGAGTGGGGTGAAGGTTGTCAAGCAGAACGCCGACAATGAGCCCATGTTCTTTGGTTTATTGGGGTCGTACAAATGGCAGATTAATTCCGCGGGCGCCGACCCGCTGATTGTGGTTCAGCCGGCATCTTGAGCAAGTTCTTACGCATGCCGGAGCGCCGCGGCATCGGCGAAACAGCCGAATGCCCGGCGCGCCCCGGTCGAAATGAATGTCAGAACCCCGGAAAATCCGAGCAGAAGGTCCGCCCGTGACCTGCGTTCCGGCAGGCGCGCAGCGAACCCACTTCAAAAGGAGGCTGTTATGTGGGCAATTCGTTTCTTCCATCCTATCCTCGCGGCGCTGGACCGCGGGAACATTATTCGCACCGCTGTGGTGTTGGCTCTCCGCGTTCTGGGAGTGCTAACCGTCCTGAGCGGGATCTACATGCTGGTTGAAATCCTCAAGCTTTCCTTCCAACTTCCCACGCAGGGGACCATCGGCGGACTGGTGTTCGCGGTCATCTTTATTGTGGCGATTGCCGCGATCACCCAGATTCTATTCTATCGCGCCGAGAGCGTCCGTGATCTGGGTGAATCGCCCTTTACGGTCATTCCGATTTTCTCGATCCTGTTCCGAACCCTCGGCGAAATCTACGCCACATCGGGAGTGGCCGTGGGTCTGGGCGGGTGCCTGTTCATCTGGCTTTCCGGCCTGAACCCCGCGCAAATGCTGCCCGGAGCAAGCCAGTTGCTGCCCACGGTCACGGGCGGCACGTTTGTGGACGGAGTGCTGTTCCTGTTGTACGCGGCGCTCGCGTCCTTTGCCGCACTGGTGGTCTTCTACTTCCTCGCCGAGGCCACGGTGGTCATCGTGGATATCGCCCGCAACATCCGGCTGATGGCGAAATCCGGCGGGGTCAGCATCGAGGAACACAAAAAAGCGGCATGAAGGGACGTTCGCCGCACACGATTACCGGCTTGTTCAGCACTAAGACTCGGCAGGGAGAGCTGTCATTGCTCTCAAAAGCATACGGCTCTCTCCGGCCGAAGTTGCCCGGCATTTGAACAACTGAGGGAATTCCGCTTTGAGGAGGTTTGATTGATGGGACGGACATTCGCACGCGCAGTTCAATTCATTATTGTGGTCGGAATTGGGATCATGACCGGTTTTTCGGCGGCGCCCCAGAAGGGGGGCATTCACCGCTTCGATTTCAACAACGCCGACTATCCCTCAGACTGCTCGAAAGTTTATTCCAACTCCGGGTTTCCAGGTGTCATTCGCGTCTCGAACGGGGTGTGGAAGCACGGCTCGCGGGATGACGCAGTGTTTTTTGGCAACAACAAGCCCATTTACGGCGATGTGAGCGGAGACGGACGGGAGGAGGCCGTAGTCCGCACGAGCTGCGGGCTTGCGGTAAGCACCGAAGCGCACGACGAAATATTCGTGTTCGGAGTAGGCACCCTTAACCCCAAATTGCTTGCCAAGCTTTCAGCGTCGGACTTGGGCGCCCCCTCCCATGATTTCGCATTTACGTTTACGGACGTGCAAGTCAAGAATGGGCAGCTTGTCGTCGGCTACCTCACCGGCGGGCCCCGCGCGCAACCCACCTGGGAGGTCACGGCAAGATTCAAGTTGATCGGCGGACGGTTGGTGCGAACCGGATCGGACAAAAAGCCGTTCAACCCGCAGAACTAGGGAGGCGCAGCTCGGACCGGTTCGGCAAATCCGCCGATTTTTGGAGTCATCGCGGAACGGCGCCAAGATGGTTTCCACAAGGGCCATTTTAAGCGGGAAGTGCGGAACGCGATCGAAACTAACTCATATAGGAGGCGCCAACTATGAAGTGTCGCACCATGATTGTTGCAATCCTAATACTGCCAGTTCTCTTTTCCATGGTTGGATGCGGCGGGAAGTCAGAGTTGAGCCGCAGCAAGGCCGAGAAAGTCATCCAGGCGTCAGACAAGTTCACACCAGGTGCGTACCCATGGGTTTTCCTGCCGGAGGATTTGGTTCGAGTCGGCCTCCAGCAAGGCCTTTGGGATCAAGGTGGCTCCCTCACTCCGAAGGGAAAGACCTACTTCCATTCCCATCCATTGTCGGAATCTCTAGAACCAAAGCGGTTACCCCGCCACGTCATTGAGGTAACGGGCATATCGGATGGACCGGGGGCAGGGGGCCCCTCCGCCACGATCAAAGACGTCCAATTCATATGGGATTGGGAGAATGTTCCCAAAGAAGTGAGACCTTTCCTGGGACCGAAACAGTACCCTGTGAAAGGAGAGGCGCTGCTGAAACTCTACGACGACGGCTGGCGTGTCGAGGAAATCAAGGTCGATTAAAGGAAGTATCTGCTTTTGCCCGGAAGGTCCCGTCGTGCTGGACCTTGGAGTGCAGCAGCGGAGCCACGGCCTTGGTGTTGGGCTCAGGCGGCGATGGAGAGGCAAGAAAAGCTCCGCGACGACGAGCTCACTAAGACGGCTGCTGACGCCACCACACTCCAGGCGCTTCACGCAATCGCCTGCAAAGGCCAACCGTCAACGACACTTTTTGATGTGTAAGGAGGCTAGTATGCTGATTCGCTCTTCATCTGCTGGTATATTCACCGGACTGTTATTAGGACTGGGACTTTTGACCTTGATAGCCCCGCTATCCTTCCACGGCCAAGGGGCGGCGCATGGTAAAGAGAGTTATCGCACGCTGGCCCGGTTGAATGAGTGGTCGTATGGACCGCGGGGTGGCAAATTCATCCATTTGGGCAATAACTCAGCAATTCCAAATGCCGCGGGCGGGCAGTCTGGCTCTGAGCCCCAGGAAATTCCAGGGGCAAGCATTACGGGACCGATAACCGATCCGCTGAATCACGACATCATGGTGCGAGTGACCGCCCATTATGGTGATTGGCTGCAAACAGGGATATTCGTTAATGGAGGGGAGATCGTAAGGTTCGAACCGAATCCGCAAAGTTGGGCCTGTGACGCCTTCCGTCATTGTGCCGGACCCGTAGGGCTAGTACACGCAGGCTCGGCAAAGAACTCCCCGGCTGCATGGCAGTACCCTGCGGGAGATGCACCTCCCCTGGCGCTTCTAGCCCGATTCGGGCCAAGCCCGGGCTTTGCGGTGGGCCTCCAAAAGGACGTCACCGTTCCCCCGGGAAAGTGGGAACTCTTCTTCGTTGATAACGTTCGTGAACCTCAGAAGAGAGCCGCCTTCGGAGGACACGAGGTCCGTATCATCATCTTCGATAGGCCTGGGCAGCCCGATCCGCCCCTTCAGATTCAGTTTAGTACCTACGACAGATTGCCTCAGCCGAGGGAGCCCATATTCCCCTTTTGTCAATCCACCCATCGCTGTGGATATATCAACTCAATGGGCAAGGTTGTTGTCCCCACCATCTACATAAGAACGGAAGCTTTTTCTGAAGGCCTCGGCAGGGTGCATTCTTCCAACAACATGTTCGGGTTTGTCGACTCGAGCGGCAAGGTGGTTATTCCAATAGGATTTCCGGACGCGAGCGATTTCCACGATGGTCTGGCCAGAGTTACCGCGGGCGGAAAGAGCGGTTTCATTGATAGGACAGGCAAGTACGTGATCGAGCCCACGATTGGGGAGGGGCCGAGGGCGATGCCCTGGAACGTCAACGACTTCTCCGATGGCTTGGCATTCATCTGTGATCTGAACGGCAAGCCCGGCTGGATCGATAGAACAGGAAGCTTCGTGCTTGAATCACCGCGTGAGGACAGCGACCATTGGATTTCGGCTACGGGCAAGTTCAATGATGGCCGTGTAGTCATCCAATTCAGCCCTAAACAAGGATCCTCTGAAAGCACATACGGGTATTTGACCAGAAATGGGAAAACACTCATACCGCCAAGGTTTACCAGCGCCAACCCCTTCTCGGAAGGCTATGCGGCGGTAGCGACAGGCGAAATGGCAAACGTGAAGTGGGGCTATATTGACATGACAGGGAGAGTCATTAGCGATTTCAAGTTCACCTTTGCAGATAGTTTTTCGGAAGGATTCGCCGCAGTCGGGTTGGCGGGTAAGTATGGGTATATCAACAGGAAAGGCACGGTCGTTATTCAGCCAAAGTATGATGCCGCCAATGAGTTCTCGGGTGGGCTGGCTGCCGTGTGCGTCGGAACAAAGTGGGGGTATATCGATACGCTGGATAACATGAGGATCACTCCCCAGTTTACGAGTGCCTCCAGCTTTTCCGGTGACTTGGCTCTGGTCGGGCTGGGTGCTGGGTACGCGTATATAGGCATGGATGGAAAGGTGGTTGCAAGAACCGGGGTGCATCCGTAGAACATCGTGCAGTACAACTTAATCGCCACGACGACGCGTGGCGAGCTGAAAAGGTCAAGGTAGAGCAGCGAGTTAACTTGAGGGGATCGGCGAGTGATGCGAACCCCCTGCTTCCCGAGGTTTCTTCAGGCCTCGAATCGGGGGGATGTCCTGCGGCGGCACGAGACGCAGGGCGTCTCACACGCGGTGGCTTTTATATAAGTCTGCGTCCTTCTGCCTGCCGTCGCAAGCTGACCATGGTTGTGAAACAACTGTACCCGTGAGTAGCGTCAAAGGGAAAGGAGAGTGCGCCATGTTTCACTTGGAGCATTGGTCAAAGGGAAAGCAAACGTTTTCGTCATCGGGCTGCGGGCCCCGAATCTTGCCTGCCCACGTCTTTAACTTCGTTTTGATGCTTCTCGTCATTTCAGGAATAGCCACTGCTCAGCAAACGAACACTGCGCAGAAAAAGTCGGGACTGCCAACGGCACATTCCGCCGCGCCGGCGCAATTAGCCAAGACCGTGGTGGGGGGCTATGGGGACCCGCAAGCCCCGTCGGAAGTTTATATGGAACTTAAAACCGATGGCAGCTTCGTTAACGGGACCCCCGACGGGCTCCAGCCGGGCCGATACAAGATTGCAGGGAACATGATCACCTTCCAGATTGAAGGGGGTGAATCCTACCAACTGAGGGTCGAACCAGACGGACTCCACCAACTCGATTATCCGCGAGTCTATGTGAAACTCGAGAACATGCCGGAGGCCATTGCCGAGAAAATGAGATTGTCGGCGGCCAAGGGGTCCACCCCGGCAGCCCCCACCTCGAAAGCTAAGACGCAGGAGCGAGTCGCCATCGGATGCCTGTGGGCCATCAACGCCGCCGAAGCGCTTTACAGCGCAAGGGGGAAAGGCTATGCGGCCAGTCTGCGGCAACTCGGTCCGCCTCCCCGCAGCCACGCCCCGGATCCCAGCTACGCCAGCCTCATCGACACTTCCCTGGCTTCGGGAATGAGGAGTGGATACCGGTTCACCTACGTCCCAGGACGTCCCGGCGCCTTGGGGTTTGATGCCTACTCGGTGCAAGCCGACCCCATTACACCCGGAGTAACAGGTATCGAGCATTATTACGTGGACAATATGGGAGGCATTCGCCACAACTCCACCCGACCAGCAGGGCCAAAGGACGAACCCGTTCCTTGACCAATTGACTTCAGACGGCACGTGTAAGTCGCTGAGACGACGGCACGGGTCCGTCCGGAATTTTTTTTGCCGGTACTTTATGGAATTTTCAAAGTTGATACGTTATGTCCAGTAGCGCACAACTAGCGCCCTCGATTCCTGACGAGGAAATCGTGCGCCGTTTTCAGGAGACGGGAAACAACGACTGCTTTGCGGAACTCTTCGCGAGGCATCGCAAGAGGGTGTTCCTGGCGTGCCGAGGGTTCTTTACCGATAGCGCCGCCGCGGAGGACGCCACCCAGGAGACCTTCTTGCGCACGTACCAGAGCATGCGGAGCTTTCAGGGTGGCAATTTTGCCGGTTGGCTCATGCGCATCGCAAAGAATGTCTGCATCGACCTGTGGCGGAAACGCCGGCCGGAAGTAGGGATTGAGGATGAACTTCCGCTCGCAGGGACCGCCGTAATAGCGATGGACAGAACGCCCGATTTGCACTTGATCGTCGACGAAGTGTGGAGAGAGATGACTTCCCTTCCCCCCGATCAGCGCCGCTGCCTGGAAATGAAAGTCCAGGGCTACTCCTATGAGGAAACAGCGGTTCGCACTGGTCTTTCTGTTGATGCCGTGAAGTCCAACCTGCAAAACGGGCGGCGAATGTTGTGGTTGAAGACGAAAGGGATCAGTCAACTTCGATGAGCGACTGGAGCGAGGACAATTTCCTGGAAAGGCTCGCGCCTCAACTGCGGCAGAAGTCAGGCCGCGCGCTCGATCCTTGCCCGGACGCCGCCACCCTCTGTGCGGCGATCGAGGGAGAAGCCCGTCCGCCCCAGCGAGATGCGGTGATGGCGCACTTGGCGCGCTGCGCGGTCTGCGCCGAACTGCACAGCCGCCTCCTCGGCTTTGAACATGAAGCCCCGCCCGAGCCTGAGGCGGTATGGAACCAGACGAGGACGCGCCTTGATAACTGGCTTCAGGGCTTCCTTCATCAGGAGGCTCGCCGCTCCCTCGCCGCCCAATCCGGCCGGCGGCGCTGGAGCTTTACGGGCTGGGAGAGTATTGCCAGCTTCTTCACGCCGCGCCGGATCCTCTGGTCGCTCAGCGCGGCGCTGGTGCTGGTCCTGATCGTAGATGGCGCCTTGTGGCTGAAATACCGGCAAGCGCCGTCGCCGCAAGGGCAGGTGGCTTCCCGCCCCGGAGTGCATTCAACGGGCGGGAACAAGCTCCCCGTAAAGCCCGAGAGCCCTCAAGGACCAGGGGTGGGCGGACCGGGGGGAATTACTCCACTTGCCGGACCGACGACCGGCAATCTCCCCACGGAAACTGCCGCGGCCACGGGGACACCTCCCCACAATCCGGCTTCCAACCCTCAGGCGGGTCCGGGCAATCCGCTGGCATCCGCCCAGTCCGGACCTGCTGGACCGCCCTCGACTCCGCGCAACGCCGAGACACCGACCGTTACCCGTCCTCTCGCCAAGCTTTGGCTTAACCCCACGGGCCGCCTCTTAATCGTGGTGAGCACGGTCCACTTCCAGCCGGACGGGAGATTTCAATTTCACGGAACCTTGTTGCTCCCCGTCCCCCAGCCCGGACATGTTCCCCTCGACAAGGGTGCGGAGGTCATGGGAATAGGAGCAATGAGCCAGGGCCAGACGTCGCTGACCGTTACCGAGCTGGATGTTCAAGGTGTCCGCTTCCGATTGAAGGAAGGAACCGGCGATATGAACGCCGAAACGCCCGGCGCCAATGGAGGGGTGGATTTTCACGTGAGCCAGGTGCTCGATATGTGGCCTGCGGATGCCGCGGTTTATGAACAAGTCGCCGGCCCGGGAGAACTATCAGCGCCGCCGAAATAAAAAAATTCATGATGATTCAGAAAGTTTTGTGGAATTTCTTATTTTCATCCGTTCTCGCAAGTGAAGTCGCCAAATACGACTCAGACAAATAATAGATCGTGAGGAGATTAATTATGCTGAACAAGAAGACATTAAAGATGTCGATGATATTTTTGGTCCTGATTGTCTCATCCGCGTTCGCCAGGGGCGACCAGAAAAAAAACAACAATCCCCCGCCGCCACCTCCGCCCCCCAGACCCGCGGCCCCGGCGAGGCCTGCCCCACAAGCACAACCCCGACCTACCCCGACGGTTAACAGAACCAACACAGGAGGAGTTAATAGAACACCCACGGGGACAGTAACTCCCAACTATCACCCCGCCACGGGAGGAGGTGCAGTGAATCGGCCCGCCACGGGAGGAAATCCCACCTATCGCCCCGGCACCGGAAACACCGGTGGCTACCATCCAAACACCCCTGTCACGCACACGGTCATGACGCGCAACGGCGGGCACGTGGAAATGGGCGCCAACAACAAACCGACCCATTTCGTTGGGAAGGACGGTCAGGAGGCAAAGTTTGGCTCCAAGGGACAAATAACCCAAATCCATGACGCCAAACACGGCATGACCATTGAGCATGGCGCTCGGCCCGGTGAGAGGAGAGTCGTAACCGAGCAGAACGGCCGGCGTCTGGTCTCCACAGGGCCGCACTCCGGCTACATGGAGCGGGCCTATCTGAACCGCAATGGCCACACCTATTACCAGCGGACCTACTGGCGGGATGGCCATGCTTATGCCCGCGCCTATCGGGGGTACGACTACCGGGGCGTGCGTTATTACGGATATGTGCCGGCCTACTACTACCACCCGGCCTTCTACGGCTGGGCCTACAATCCCTGGGGAGCCCCGGTTTATTACGGTTGGGGCTGGGGTCCGGCGCCCTGGTTTTACGGCGGCTACTTCGCTCCATCTCCCTTCTACCCTTCCGCCTCCCTCTGGCTTACGGATTTCCTGCTTGCTGAGAATCTGAAACAGGACTATGACGCAAGGCAGGAGGCCGCCGCCCGTGCCCAGACGGAAAACCAGGCGCCCCCTGAAGGCGACGCCCAAAACACCACTGCCGCCCCGCTCAGCCCGCAAGTAAAGCAAATGATTGATGCCGAAGTGCAGCAGCAGCTTGCGCAGGAAAACGCGGCATCCCAGTCCTCACCGGGCAACCCTGGCGTGGTGGCGGGCGGCAACGAGCCCCCACCCCCCGCTCTGGATCCCAAACAGCGTATTTTTGTGGTGTCGGAAGGTCTCAGTGTGGCCTCGGCCGATGGCCAGGAATGCGCGCTCACGGCCGGCGACGTCCTGATGCGCCTTGATGACACCCCGAACGGTGACAACAAGGTGCGCGTCAGCGTGACGAGCAGCAAGCCGAGCGACTGCACGATGGGGGCGATGCCCCTGGTGGCCGTCACCGACTTGCAGGAGATGCATAACAGCTTCCAGGCGCAGCTTGACACGGGACTTCAGACGCTTGCCCAGAAGTCCGGAACCGGCGGCCTGCCCAAGGCTCCGGATATTCAGACGACGCAAGGAGAAGTTCCGCCGCCCACGCCCGATGGCAACGTCAACGCGAAGATAACCGAGCAGCAGAACCAGGCTACCCAGACCGAGGCGGAAGTCCAGCAGGAAGTTCCGCCCGCCAACCAATAAATGTCCGTCCCTCGCCCCCGAGGGCCGAACGGCATTCGGTCCTCGGGTTCACCGGGGCACGCCGGTCGTGTTCCTCAATCCGATGTCCGTGGAAGCACGTCCTGTCAAGTTTTTGTAACTTTCATCACAAGGAGAATTTCACCATGAAACGCATCACCGAATTTTCAGCATGTTTATTCGTAATGATAGCCGCCGGCGCGCTTGCCGTGCCGATGGCGATGGCCCAGAATGCCGCGCCCCCATCCCTCCTGGAGCAGCTCGGAGCGCAATACAAAGTCACAAAGACCGGCTTCAAATCGGGCCAAGTCACGATTACGGAGGCCGGGACCGTCCTGGTCATTCAGCTGGCGGGGATTCTGGGCGTTCCCCCTATAAGCATGACCCTGGCTCCGGCGACCTATAAAGATGGAAGCCTCCATGCCCCGGCCGGCCTGGCCGTTTCGATGGCCGGAAAGAACGCGCGCCAACTCCCGGTCGGCGACAAGGTATACGTCACCAAGCTCGACGTTAATCTGAAGAAAGACCGAATCGCGTTCCGCATTATCGAATGTGACACGTGTAACGGAGTCGCTCAGCCTTCATCCTACAAGTCCGACGTTTTCTTTGATTTTCCCAAGGGCACGCTGCAAACCACCAGTGTCCCGGATGTCGAAGATACCATCGCTAAGGTCTTCACCCTCGACACTGCGGCCGCCGCAACTCCCCCAGCGGCGCCAACCGCCGTCGAGCAACCCACCCCCGCACCGTCACAACCCGCGTCCATCCAGTTGGGCGAAACCATCGATCAGGTGGTCGCGGCGCTTGGCCAGCCGGAGAAGATGGTCAATCTGGGGTCCAAGCAGATTTACGTTTACAAAGACCTGAAGGTGACTTTCATTGATGGCAAGGTGACGGACGTACAATAAGGCAAGCCTCGCGCCGGGCGGCGCCCAGGAGTGCCGCCCGCGCTTCCGGGGACCAGGTAGATTGTCGAAGAACTCGATGCCGTAAACCTCTTCGGGGACCTTCGCGATGCGCCGCACACTCATAATCACATTCCAAGTTGTCATCTTGATCGCCGCCGGGTTGTTTTCAGATTTCCAGGCGAGGGTACAGGATGCGGAGCCCGCCTCGCTGCCGCCCAGGAATGTACAGGGTGTGGCCGGCAAGCAACCGGTCCAATCCGAGCATCGGACCTTCACCATCGCCACGGTGGGCGATAGCATGGCCGATGGTGTGTGGTACGGGATGCGCGCCCAACCGCGGCTTCTCAAGGACCATGGCATTCACCTCGTGCGCTGGAGCCGGGCCAACACCGGGCTGACACGCACCGACCAGTTCGACTACCTCGATTGGTTGCGCGAGAACGACGACCTGGGCACGGCGGACTTCTGTGTGGTGCAATTGGGGGCCAACGATCTGCAAAGCATCGCCATCGGGCCCAACACCTTTTTGACGGTGGGCACGCCGAACTGGCAGCGCATCTATCAAGACCGGCTCGAGTCCCTGCTGGATACTCTCAAAGCCACGCGGTGCAACGAGACCGTCTGGCTGCTTCAGCCCGCCTATGAGAATAACCGGTACTTGAGCCGGTACAACAGCATGATCAATGGCGTGCAGCGCGCGGCGCTGAAATCGGCCTCGATTGCAGCTTTTGACATCAACGCCGCCAAGGATGATTACGTGGAAGACGGCGTCCACTTTAACGGCCCCTTCGTGATGAAGCTGGGGCAGGCGGTGGTGCAGGTTTTCGAAACCTGGAGACTAAGGCAATCCTGCACTGTCTACCTCTCCCCCGCCACCTCCCCCGAGGTCGCCGCCATGGATATCTCTCCCCTGTTGCTCAGTAGCAGGTAGCGGCGGCTTTGAATGCCAACACGCCTTCGCCTTGAGGCTAAGAAGTGCCAGTCGTCGCATCCACCCGCAGGAGTTGTGGAAGGGCGTCGAAATGGTGGTCGCGGTCGTACAGGGAGAGCGAATGTTGAAGAACCAGCGCTGCGATCCACATGTCATTCGTCGGGATGGGGGTACCCTGTTTCCGCAGTTGCCGGTAAACCGAGGCGTAATGGTAGGTTGTCTGCTCGTCGGCGTAAAGGATTCCGACTCCCGGTTTTAAGAGAAACCGTCGCAGCACCGCTTCGTTCCGTGGTCCCTGGGTTCCGGCGGCAAATCCCGCCCGCAACTCGCCCACGACGACGAACGGCAGCCAGATCGCGTCGGCCGCCTCAACAATCTGCACCGCCCGAGCGTTCCCGCGACACAGATCCGCGTAGCGATTGGTGTCAAGGGCGAGCGTCACCGCCACAACTCCGCCTCGATCGCTTCATGCGCCGCGCGGGCGCGATCAAAGGCGCGATCTTCCCGCCAGGTTCCTGCGATGTCGTGAAGGTCGCGCTGTCGTACCGTGCGTCCGGTGAGGCCGGCGCCACGAGCCATGGCTTCGATGGCCACTTCGTTGAGGCTCTTGCCCTGCTCCCGAGCCCAGCGGCGCAGAATCGTATCGAGGGTGTTTGAAACTTTTCGAATGGTGTATTGCATGCAAATAGTGTAGGCGATGCAGGCACAAAATGCAAGCACGCCAGGCTGGCGCAGAGCAAGCTCAGCTCTGCGACTCACCTTCCGCTGCGCCAGCCTACCTATGTCCATCCCCCGGATTGTCCCGTCCCGGTTTTGCCCGTTGCGTCCTAAAGATACCTTCGCACTCGGTGGCAGTACTCTGAATAGGGATGGCCATAATGCACTTTCAGAAACTCTTCCTCACGCATCACCTGGCGGTGGATGAGCCAACTGGCCCCGGCCAGATAGGCGAGGAGAATCCAATTCGGGAACACCACGAATTCGCCAAGCAGAATGAACCCGAACGCCACATAAATGGGATTTCGGGTGAAAGCAAAAATGCCGGTTGTCACCAGTTTGTCGGGGTGGTCCGGGTCGATGCCGACGCGGAAGCTCTTTCCGAACGAAACCAAGCTCAAAAATAATAGCGCTAATCCCATCAGGCAAAAGAGCACACCCACCCAGGAGACGAAGCAGGACCTGAAGAACTCCTGTTTGCTCACGGAGGGCAGATGAAATGCCGCCGCAAGCACGCAATAGAAGTAAAAGAGGGCAAACGGGGGAATCAGGAAATCCCTTTTGTCAATTTCGCCAAATTTCATCGCCCGAATCCCTTTTCTTCTCATCATGAGAACCCGAACCAATACCGTTCCCACGACCAGCACAAGGGTCAGCGCAGCAAAGTACCTGGGCATAGCCATCCTCCGGCAGCGGCACCTGGTTGTGCCATGGATGGAAAAGGTTCCAGAGGATTCGGCATTTACCCTCCGCTGTTAGGGAATTGTCTTGGGGTTCGCCCTGGTCCGCGATCGTACGATAGGCCGGGACTTCCCTTTTGGGATCCCGGTAGCTCTCGGTACACCCACGGGACCTCGATTTTCCAGTTGCTGGCGGGGATTGACGCATCCTCGCCGAGTCATGTCACTATGAGTCGGCCCACCCCATTCGACACCGGCTTGAGGCCGGTGTTGAGTGCTGACCTCAAGGCCAGCGCTACAACGGTGTGCCATGGCCGTCTTGGCCATGCCCGGGCGCAGCGCCACCCCGCTCGCCTTTCTACCTGCCTGGCCCTGCCTCGCTCGTCTGCAAGCGCTTCAGCTCCTCGCGGGCTCCCGCGTATTCCATTTCGTATGTCGCCCCGGTATCAATCGCCTGCTGGAACAGGCGTTTGGCCTCAGTCCGCTGGCCTGCCAGCAGGGCATGCTCGGCAAGAAAGAAATCGGCCTCGCAACGCTGGTCGCGATCCTTCTGCGCATCGGGGTCCCCGGCGGCGGACAAGATAGCCGTTGGATCAGCCTTTCCCAGATATAAGTCAATGACCTGCCCTGGCCATGCCGTCCGCTTGATCTGGCCGGTATCCTGCGCCAGTCCGGCGCGCCCGTCCTGTCCTGCCCTGGATTCCGCCAGGTACAACCACAAGGGTGAATAGGCGTCGCGGGGATTTGCCTTCAGCGCCGCCGCAAAGTCCGGCTGAGCCGCTGCGAATTGGCCCAGACAGAAGTGGGCTGAGCCCCGGCCCCAGAACGCATACATATAACCTGGATTTAACTTGAGCGCCTGATCGTAGTCCTGGATGGCAAGGTCATATTCACCCTTGTTCAAGTGCGCGTTTCCCCGGTTGTTGAACGCCTGCGGATAGCTGGGATTCAATCGCAGGGCCTGATCGAAGTCCTGGATGGCAAGGTCATACTCACCCTTTTTCTGGTGCGCGTTTCCCCTATTGTAGAAGGCCGAGGCAAAGCTAGGATTCAGCCGTACCACCTGATCGTAGTCCTGGATGGCAAGGTCATATTCACCCTTGCCAAAGTGCGCGCTTCCCCGGTTGACGAACGCATCCGGATCGTTGGGATTCAGCCGCACCGCCTGATCGCAGTCCTGGATGGCGAGGTCATATTCACCCTTGTGCCAGTGCGCGACGCCCCGGCTGACGAACGCATCCGTATAGCTGGGATTCAGCCGCAGGGCCTGATCGTAGTCCTGGATGGCGAGGTCATATTCACCCTTCTTCGAGTGCGCGATTCCCCGGCCGTAGAACGCCTGCGTAAAGCTGGGATTCAACCGCAGGGCCTGATCGTCGTCCTGGATGGCAAGGTCATATTCACCCTTTTTCCGGTGCATGTTTCCCCGGTTGAAGAATTCTAGCGATAGGTTCTCATTCGTCTCTTGGCCTGACTGGATGAGTGCCGTGCACCCTCCAATGGAAAGATCAGGATCGGCGCCTGTGCACCGCTTCACATTGTCGTCTCGCGTCTGGCCGGGCAGCATGGCAGGGGTACCCAGCAAGATCATCAGTCCGATCAATGATAAAACACGCATAATTCCTCCCAGCGCGGCCTTGCTCCACATGAACTTCGCGGCGCATTATACTCCCGTCACCCGCCCCTGGAACCGAAAAGCCGCAGAGTCTCTGAAACGCGAGACTCTGCATTGCAAGGTCGTAAATTCTTGTTTTTTTGGCAAGCTTTTCAGGCTGCCAGCAGAGCGAAATCGGTTTGGCGAAATTTTAAGGCGGTATTCATAACCTGTTGGCCTTTCTGCGTGGGGCGGTAATAGTAAGTTCGTCCGACGCGATGGATCAATCCGTGAGCGCAGAGCAAGCGCAACTGCCGAGTGGTGCGAGCGGCGGCGCGACGGCGGTGCGCGGAGTCGTTGGGAGGAGAAGGGGATAGCCCCTCTCGCAGATCGCGGTTGCGAACGCCTTGCAGGTGGAATTCCCCGCGCAAGATGGTGGCAAACAAGCCGCTCTCTTGCGGGCTGATGGGCCGCAGGGCGCGATAAGGTCGCGGGGTCTTTACCGGCTGACTGACCGGATCGAGAATGCGATGGGCGGGTTGAGACTCGCCCACCACCGCCAAGGCTTGCAGATAACGGGCATTGGCGCCGCGGCTCAATTCCACGCGCCGACGCAGGTCCACGATGCCCTTGCGGAGGGGATACCAGCCTTTCACCTTACAGCCCTTCCGCCTCACGCCGCGGTAGACGCGAAACCGCGACGGATTATTCAGGGTGGTCTCCACCCTCAACACGCTCCCTTGCTTGTCGTACATCTTGATCGAGTTTTCTTCCACCCGATGTTTCACGCACACCCCTTCGATGCGGCGCTCGTGCGTGCTGCAGACCTCTCCGTTGAACCGCGTGTTGGTGCGTCGCCCCAGAAAGCGCAGCACCTGGGGCGAGGAAAATTGTTCCAGGGCGTGCCGGCACAGGGCGGGATAAACTTCCGCCAGCGCTTGCGGACTGCGAAACATCACATCGCTGGCGTATTCCCCCTGCCGCACCGTCCAGTAGTAACTGCGCAGGCGGGGACGCGCCCCCGCCGCCAACCAAGGATTCACCGCCTGTGCCCACCGATTCAGAATCGACGCCCAGGGCAGAGTCACCAACCGGTCCATCAGCGCCTGCGCCCGCGGCAGATCGCCAATGGAGGTGAAGCAGTTGTCCTTCTGCTCGTAGGCAATCCCTTCCCGTTGCATCTGCCGCGCCAGCCATTCTCGTCCGTTCACGCACACCTGGATCGCCAACGGCAACCAACTTTGCAGCCGAATGTGCATCAGGCCAAAGTCGCGGTCGAGAAAATAAAAGTAAAAATGCAAGCACTGGGCCTGGCGCGGCACTAACCGCAACTGGCGCTTCTCCCGGTCGCGCCGCACCGTGAAGGTCTGACAGGGTTCCACACACGACAACACGCAGATCAGCCCCTCCTTTACCGGTTTCTCTTCCAGCAGCTTTCTCACCAGTGCTTCCTTGCTCGCTTTTCCCGAGGGGACGAACTGGAACGGTCGCCCTGCCCGCTGCGCGATCTGCTCGGCGCGTTTCTTAATGCCCGCCGAAAACTTCTGCACGAACCACTCAAAATCCTTAAACCCCACCCGCTGACTTCCCATGAAATAATCCAGCCCCTGCACATAGCTGATCGAACGCAACACGCCGCGAAACAAAACCCGGTCAAATCCTGATATGCTTCCCAGGATGCGGCTCGCATGCCGCTTCAAAAAACGCTCCATGACGGCCCTCCCCATGACGTTTGCCCAAAAAACATCATGACGGAAACCGCCATGGAGCGTCATCCGTTTTGGTTGCGGCTCCGCCGCGCTGCGCTACGCCGCTCACAATGCCCCCGACACTCCCCCGTATCGTTATCGGCAATTGAGGTCAGGACGATGAGTTAAAAGGATTTCACCACTGAGGTCGCGGATGCTCACAGAGGGCAGTCACAGAGGTAGGGGCGGTTCGCGAACCGCCCGCAATCGCGCGCAATTGCCTATGAGGGCGGTTCGCGAACCGCCCCTACGAAACATCTTGCGCCGGCCGAGCGCTGCTCGGCCCTGCATCAACGTGCCATGGCCGTCTTGACCCATGCCCGGGCACAGGCAGGAGTGCCTGTGCTACCTCTCCGGCAGGCACACTCCCCCGCATCATTATCGGCGGTTGGGGGGATGGGATGAAGGATTTCCTGGGGCTGGTGGCGCTGTGGAGCAATCGTCGCATCCCCATGCATTACCCCTCAGTTTGAAGGAACTGCTTGCTGGATGGCCTGGACCAACTCCGCGCTTCCGCCCGCCCGGCGAATTTCGCTCAGGTCGGCGGCGGTGGGGGTGAACTTGATGCCGCGGTCATTGACGAGTTGCTCGACCCGCGCGCTGGGAACATCTCCTTTGAGCAAAGAGACAATCTCTTCCTTGCTCAATGCCCGGGAATTGGGGGGCGCCACTTTGGGGGTGTAATGGAGGGTGAAAGCCAGCGTGGTCTCCACGTGCGCCGAGTTCGAGGCGGTAATCTCAATAGCGGTGTCACCAGGCTTGAGCGGCAGGGGGTCTGACCAGAACTCGGTTGCTTGGGAGTTCTGCGGGCGCATGTTGGCAGGCGAGCCGTTAACGGTAACCATCAGGATGCCGTTGCTATCGGTGGCCACGCCGCGGATGACCAGGGGCGACCCGGCGAATTCCACGGTTTGATTGGGGCTCACGCCAGGAGGCGAGGCCAGAACGATAGCGGGGGAAGAGGCTGGCGCGGGGATCTGGGGACCCGGTGGCGGGGGCGCAACAGGGCCTCCGGCAACGGCCTCGAGCTGAAATGTAAAGTGGTCGGAACTGATTAGGTAGTAGTCGTAGGTGTTGACGCCGTTAAGGCTCGACCAGTGAATGGGGCCGGTGGTAAGTTCGACACTTTTGGGGACGAAGCCCTCTTTAGTTAAATTCACGCGAACCGGTTCCGTGCCATGGGCGCTATACGCGGTGTGCTTCTTGCCGAAGTAATAGCCAGGCAAGGGGATGGAGCACGGCGTGACGCAAGCTACGCTGCCGTTCATCGCGACCTGCGCTCCTGGCGGGATAGTATCAATCGAGACCGACTTGTCACCTGCCAGCACGCCCAGGCTGCTGAACGAAAGGGCAAGCGCCAACGCGCAAATTATTCTCCACCTTGATGATAGCATTCCATGCCCCCCGGAAGGCTGCCGACCAGGTTCCCATTATAGAGCGCTAACTTACACCGGAACGCCCCGAAGCGCAATAGTTAGAGGAGTTGGTCGGCCGAGGTACAGACGGCTCCTGTCGAGTGACCAGCAAGAGTAGGTGCGGAAAAGCGAAAAGGGGGTGAGCCCGCACCGATCACCACCCGCGCGGTCCACTCCCCCGCATCGTTATCGGCGGTTGGGGGTGGGACGATGAGTTAAAAGGATTTCACCACTGAGGTCGCGGAGGCTCACAGAGGGCAGTCACAGAGGTAGGGGCGGTTCGCGAACCGCCCGCAATCGCGCGCAATGGCCTATGAGGGCATTTCGCGAACCGCCCCTACGAAACATCTTGCGCCGGCCGAGCGCTGCTCGGCCCTACATCAACGTGCCATGGCCGTCTTGACCCATGCCCGGGCAAGGGCGGGACGCCCGTGGCACATCCCCGGCGGCCACACTCCCCCGCATCGTTATCGGCGGTTGGGGTCAGGACGATGAAGGGAGTTGTAGGGCCGAAGGGCGCTCGATCCGGGTTTAGCACCGAACGGCGCTTGACCCCGCACGCACCCGCGGGTGTAACGCTGACCTTCAGGTCGCACTCGCAGGCCGGCCTTATGGCCGGCGTCAAACAGAGTGCCGACCTCAAGGTCGGCGCTACACCGAGGTGCCATGGCCATCCTGGCCATGCCCGGGCACGGGCGGGACGCCCGTGGCACGCTTCTATGCCGACCGCAGTGTCGGCGCTGCACTCCACGCTTACCCCCACCAGGTTTCGCCCGGCAGCAGGTGGGCGCGGGCGTAATCCTCGTTCAATTCAATGCCCAGGCCGGGTTTATCGAGGATCTGCCACTCACCGTCCTTGATGATGGGGCCATCGTAGTTCACAGCGCTGAAATACTTGTCAGCGAAGCCGGGGGAAAACTCCAGCGCCCGGAAGTCGCGCATGGCCGCCGCCACGTGGGCCGAGGCGATGGCCCCCACGGGGCTGGAAGCATTGTGCCCGGTGATGGGCAGGTAATAGAGGGCCGCCAGATTCGCGATGCGCTTGGCTTCCAGCAGCCCGCCCGCCTTGGGAATATCGATTTGAACCTTGTGAACGCCCTGGTTGAGAATGAAGGGCGCGAAGCCTTCCAACTTATACAGGTTCTCGCCAGTCAGGATCGTCACGGGAGACTCCTGCGTCAGCTTGACCCAGGACTCCGAAAAGGCCGGCGGCATGGGGTCTTCCAACCACATGGGGTCGATGGGGGCCACCGCCCGGGCCAGACGCAGCGCGTCAATCAAATCGTATTCCCAGTGGCAGTGCACTGCAATGTCGAAATCCTCCCCAAAAGCCTCACGCAGGTTCTCGAAGCCGCGCGTAATTTGGGAGAGAACCTGGCGCGTGAGGTGGGTGGTAGGCAACCCCTGGAGGCGGTCCGGCGAGGCTTTCCAGGGCTTGGGGAGGGCCTTAAGCGAATAGAAGGAGGGCTTAATGGCGGTGATGCCCAGCATGCTGCCCTTGATCATGGAGGCGTACTCCCGGCAGGAAGCCGGATCGAGGATGTCCTTGGCATCGCTGGTCCAATAGGCGCGGACTCCGTCGCGGTATTTCCCCCCCATCAGTATGTAAACTGGAACGCCCAGAATCTTCCCCGCCAAATCCCACAAGGCGATTTCCACGCCGCTAATGGCCGTAACCGTCACTCCGGCGATTGAGCCGGCACCCCCAGTGGAGAGCATCATCTTGGTGTAAAGCGGCTCGACATTGAGCGGGTCCTCGCCCAAAAGCAGCGGGCGAAGATATCCCAAAATCACGTCCTTCACCCCGTGCCCCCAGTACGCCTCGCCGAGGCCGGTAATCCCGCTGTCGGTTTCGATCTTCACCATGTTCCAGGCCGTGTTCCCTTTGACGATCATGGCCTTCACGTCGGTGATCTTGACCTTCTTGCGCTGCGGGGCCGCCATGGCCGCGTAGCCGGGAAGAGCCACCGAAGCCGGCACCGCCGCCGCAACCGTCTTCAAAAAATCCCTTCTTGGGGTCGATGACATGATTCCTCTCCTGATGACTGTACAAATTTATGCGAACGTTTGAGCCAATTCGCAACCTGGTTTCGGTCCCGGTTATCCATAGACGATGAATCTCCAGAATCTCCCCGGTGAGGATATCAATATGAATCAAAGGCGGCAATGGGCAGTGGTGGGAATTTCTCGCAGAATTGCGGCCTTTACCAGCAGGAGGCGGACGCGCAGAAAAATGACATTTTGACCATCGCCCCCCTTTCGGGAATAACCCTGCTTGTTTGGCATTGTTCGGGATATCCAGCTTGCGTCGGCGGGGAAAGCCTGTTTTGGGCACAAAAAAAATCCACCGCTACGCCGATCGTCACCACCAACTGACGGGCTCGGAGTATCGTCACGCAAACCGGCTAGTACCCCTTTTCGCTGTCACCGATTTTCACCTTGCCCGCAAAACTGCGGTAGACATGCAGGGTGTAGATGGCCACCAGGATCATGCCCACAATCCACCAGGCCAGGCCGATGCGCAGACCGTAATCGGGGGCCTTGGCGTTGTCCACGGTCAGGGAAAAAGCGGGATTGGTGCTGGCGGGCAGAACCAGAGGATACAATCCGAAGACGACGCTGGTGAGCATGCCCACAATGTACGCGCAGGACGCCAGGAAACTTTTCAGATCGTCCTGCTTGCGCATGAACCATGCCATCCCCGCAAGGCCCGAAAGCGCCAGCATCGGGAAGATGTAACCCCAGGGGTGGCTGGTGAGATTGGCGGTAACTTCCGGCTGAACTTTGAACGTAATCGCGGTAAGGACGATGGTAAAGACCATGACGGCCCACCATTTGGCGCGCGCGAGTTGAATGCAACGATCATGCACGGGCCCCTCAGTCTTCAACGCCACCCACAACGCTCCGTGCAGGGCCAGGGTGGCAAGAGCTGCCACTCCCACGATGACCGTATACCAGTCCAGCACACCGGCGTTCGGACCCAAGCGGAAGTTGGTCCACAAGGCCTCAAAGAAATAACCTTGGCCGTTCAAGGGCACGCCGCGCACCACGTTTCCCAATGCCGCTCCGAAAAAGACCGCCAGCAACAAACTTGCCCCGGAAAAAACCACATCCCAAAACTTCAGCCAGATGGGGCTGGTCAAATGGTTGCGGAATTCCACCGCGGTGCCGCGCAGAATCAGCAGCCACAGCACAATCATCAGAGGTAAATAGAAGCCGCTGAAACTGGAGGCGTAAAGAGCCGGGAAGGCAAAGTACAGGGTGCCGCCCGCCGCCAGCAGCCAAACCTCATTGCCGTCCCACACGGGGCCGATCGCGCGAATGACTTGCTGCCGCTCGCCCTCATCCCTCGCCACCCAGAGGTGAATGGCGCCCGCGCCGAGGTCAAATCCATCGAGGACCACATACATCGCGATCATGATGGCCACGAGACAAAACCAAATGGTTTGCATGAGTGCGTCTCCATCTGACTGAATCACTGAATCAGTGAATCAGTAAATTATTGACCCAGTGAAGCAGTGAATCAGTGACTCACTGCCTCCGGTCCTTTCTCGATGACGCGATAGACCATAAACAAAAACAGAATGCTTAACACCGTGTACATGCCCATGAAGCCAATCAGGGTGAACCAGACATTGCCCGAGGACACCTGCGGCGAGATGCCGGCGGGCGTGCGCATGAGCCCGTAAATCAACCACGGCTGGCGGCCGAATTCCGCGGTCATCCAGCCGGCGGTATTGGCAATGTAAGGGAAAGGCAGCGAGAGCATGAGCGCCCAGAGCATGCCCCGCGAGTCGTAAAGGGTGCCGCGCCACAGCTTCCATGCGGCCAGCAACATGATGGCGATGAAGATGGTGCCCAGTCCCACCATGATGTGGTAGCTGTAATAGAGCAGCGGAATGTTATCGGGCCAATCCTGCGGCGGGAAGGCGTCCAAACCTTTCACTTCTGACATCCAGCGCCGGTAGGTGAGAAAACTGAGCGCCCGCGGAACTTGCAGGGGATTGTCCAAGCGCCGGTTCTCCACGTCCGGCTGGCCGACAATGGCAATCGGCGCGCCCTTCTGCGTTGCAAACATGCCTTCCATCGCGGCCAGCGTTACCGGCTGATGATGGGCCAACATGCGGCCCTGCGCATCGCCTGAGGGGATCAGTTGAAAAAGCGTTGCCACCAGGCCCGCGATGACGCCGATGCGCACGAAGGCCTTCGCGTGGGCATGGAACTGTTTGGTCAGAAGATAAAACGCACCCACTGCGGCCATGACAAACGCTCCGGTGATGACGGCGCCGCTCATGTTGTGCGCGTACTGCCAGATTCCCCAGGGATTCAGCAGCAATCCCCAGAAACTCGTGAGGATAATTTCGCCGTTCGGGCCCAGTCGGTAAGCCACGGGGTGTTGCATCCACGCGTCCGTGAGCACGATGAGATAGCCCGACATCCACGAGCCCAGAAAAACCAGGAAGGCCGCCCACCAATGGCCTTTCGGGCCCAGACGCTTTTCGCCGAACAGGAATAGGCCCAGAAAACTCGATTCCAGGAAAAATGAAAACACGCCTTCCATGGCCAGGGTCTGGCCAATCACCCCGCCGGCGGCGCGGGAAAATTGCGCCCAGTTGGTGCCGAACTGGAATTCCATGGGAATGCCCGTCACTACCCCCATGGCGAAATTGATTCCGAAGATGTGCGCCCAGAAACGCGCCGCTTCGTTGTAATGCTCGTCGCCGGTACGCAGCGCCAGGGTTTTTAAAATCACGATGAGCAGCGCCAAACCCATGGTGAGTTGGGGAAACAGATAATGGAAAGTAACGGTGTAAGCGAAATGCAGGCGATCAACGATTAATGCGTCATGCATGAGTGCCTCGCAGCTTCACGCCGGTAAGGGTCTTCTCCGGCGGCCGTTCATCGTAACAAAAATCCAAGAGTTCAGGAAGATTTTTGCTGCCCAATTTGGACAAGTATTGCATCCACCTTTGGCAACGGGTCCGCTAGGTGCCGATAGCTGGTTCCTAAGCTGCAAGTATCGGGAATTTTGTCCTATTTTCGCGCGCCCCCGAACGCCCCCGCGTTGAGCGGGACTTTTCAGGGCCTGGGACTACCTGTGGCGTCCTTGCATTGGGTGAAGCGGGAAAGGCTGATTTCGGTTTGAGCGCAGGAGAAAATTGGCCAAGTCGCCGGACTGATTAGCCAGCCGATTCCCGCCCCATAGTCGGTGGCGTATTGTTTGCCCAGCCCGGATTGGAGGTTGCCCGCGTGGATGGCTTCACTCAGTTCCTCCAGCGCCGCAAGGTTGGGCCGTGGATACCCATAGGCGCGGGTAAACACATATTCCGTGGCCCAGTCAGGATGGGGCTTGCCCAAATCGAGATAGACCGGCGCGTAGTCCCGCAATTCGCCATCGGCTTTATCGTACCAGCCAATTTCCACCGCCGGGTTATTGAGGTAAATGGGGCTGACGGCTGGAACCACGTGAATCGCCAGGAGGGGTTTCCCTTCCCGGTCCGGCAGGATGCGGAAATCCTCTCGATGAATGTGGCCCGCGTAAATGTCGCCGACCACCCCGCGGAAACCGCTCAAGCTATCGATAAACTTCTCGGTGCAGAGATCGGTCCAGAGGGTTTTGATCTTGCCCATGGCGGATTTCTGGGCGTCGATGCCGGGGAGAATATGCATGATCAAGGTGGCCGTTCCCCCCGCGCGCTTGACCTGTCCCAAAACCTCACCCAGCCACTCGAACTGCCCGCCGGGATCGGGATCGGCATCGCCGCAGGCGCCGGTATTATTGGCCGACCAGAGGTTGCTGTTCAGAATGACGAATTCATGGTTCGGAACGCCGGGATGGGGCAGCGCGTAATTCCCTGCCCTGTCAAAGGAAGCAAGGGCAATTTCCCTGCGCCCCGCGGGGAGCTTTCCCCACGCGCGGCTCCAGTCCTTCCCCACGCTCTGAAGAAACGATTCGGTGGGTCGCTTGTAATCCCCCTTGTCGCTGTCGTTGTTTCCCAGCGCGGCGAATACCGGCACTCCCGGCAGGGCTTTGGCGATCATGCCGTCGGCAAAGATTAGGGTATTCGCCGCAAACTTCTCAAAGGCTTCGGGGCCGCCCCCCACGCATTGCCGAAAACGATCATCGAAATCGTGCGCGAGGAAATCGCCGGTAACCATCACGTAGTCGTAATGAAAATGGTTCGCCGCGGCCGTCGCCGCCACGTTATCGAGCATCGACTTGAGGAGAGGATAATTGGTATCGCTGGCATATTTCGAGAATTCCGTGGGAGTAGCAACCTGGCAGGCGGCCAGCGGCGTGGCCCCCAGTTGCTTCAGGATGGCGGGGTCGGCGTAAGGATCGAAGTGAATATCGGAGAGCATCAGGAACAGGCCCGTTCCTGGATGGGGCCGCAGCGCCGGCGGGTCGTTCGGCAGGCTGCGGGCCAGGGCGGCGAGGACGGCCATCAGGACAAGGGCTCTCGCTCCAGCTCGACGCAAGGGTTCTCCTCCGGAAAATTGAGTAAGGGGCAAGTGCCGATGGCCCAACCACCCACCTTGCAAGTATACACGACCTGATTGGTGGGTTGCCGCCCCGCTGCACGGATCTCAACGAACCTGGGTGTGAAGCTTGGAGCAAGTGTAGGGCGTCCGTCTTTGAGGTCCACGCTACGGATTGATTTTAGCAGCTCAACAGAGAATACCAGAAGATCGAGGGCTGAGGCAGCGACGTGTGCTGGGCAAAAGGCTTTTCACTTTTGCCTTTTGACTTTTGATCTTCGACTTGCTTTTGCACTTCCTCCCCGAGGCTAATCCCCCGCGGCTGCAGGGACTAGTTCCTGGAGGGTTTCCACCCGCTGCACGGTGCGTTCGATGCTCGCCACGACTTCCTGGGAATAAGGGATGAAATGATGGCCGGAAATCATGATAGTGGCGGCCATCCAGAGCTTGGAGGGTTTCAGCGCGTAGTGGCTGACGATTCTCGCCGCGTATTTCCAGTAGGCTTTGCGGTAGGATGATTTGATGCCCTGATGCCAGATGGATCGCATCACAATGGCCGCAATGCCGAGGGGACCGGGTTGCCGGGTGGCCCGCTGGTTCTCGTGGATCTTCCACCTTTGCATGGAGCGCCACGCGCGCTCATAAAACGCATTCGGTTCGTAGATTGCCTTGAGCGTTCGCGCCTGTCCGCGCAGCAAGGCGGCCGCCGGTAGTTTGGTGCGGAAGTTGGGGGGATTGGCGTCGCCGCTGGTGAACTGATAATCCTCCAGCAGGCGTCCTTCTTTCTGCATGCGATCATACAGGGCAGTGCGCGGGGCCGCGTGCAGGGAATTCAGCATGGCCCAGGGGATGGCGGTGCGCTCAATAAATTCAATCTGGCGCTCAAAGATGTCGTCAGTATCGGAGTCAAAGCCCACAATGAATCCGCCCGTCACCCACAATCCCCGCTCATGAATCATCTCCACGCAGCTCACCGGGTCCATCGCCAGATTCTGGAATTTCTTGGTTTCCTTCAAGGCTTCTTTGGAGGGGCTCTCAATTCCCAGGAAGACATAGAAGAAATTGGCGCGCACCATGGCATCCAGCAGGGCGGTTTTTTTGGCGAGATCCATGGAAGCTTCGGTGTAAAACATCACGGGGAATCCATGCGCCTTCTGCCATTTTTCCAGCTCCACGCACAATTCCAGGGCGCGCGCGTGGTTGCCGATGAAATTATCATCGACGATAAAGACCTGCTTCATCCATCCCAGCTTCAGCAGGGCGTCCAGTTCCGCAAGGACTTGGCGGGGGAGCTTGGCGCGCGGCTTCCGTCCGTAAAGAATGATGATGTCGCAGAATTCGCACTGAAACGGGCAGGCGCGGGAAAACTGAATCGACATGGAGGCGTAGCGGTCAAGTTTCAGCAGGTCGAAGCGTGGAATCGGGGTGCTGGTGACCTCCGGTTTTTCGGTAATTTCATAGTGCCGCCTGGCCGTTCCCGCTTCCAGGTCGGCGGCAATCTGCCCAAACACTTCGTCCGGCTCACCCACCACCACGTGATCGGCGAGCGCCAGTATGCGCTCCGGTTCGTTGCTTGCGTGGGGGCCGCCTACGATGGTCCGCCGGCCGAGGCGCCGGGCGCGCACCAGAACCTCGTGCATCCCCTCCTTCTGAACTTCCATGCCCCCCACCATCACCAGGTCGGCCCAGAGGATGTCATCGTCCGTCAGCTCCTCCACCGCCTGATCCACAAGCCGCATCGTCCAGTCGGGAGGGCAGAGCGCCGCCACGGTAATAAGCCCCAGGGGCGGCATCACCGCCTTTTCAGGGAGCAATTCGAGCATCCCGTTGAATGCCCAGAAGGAATTGGGGATTTTGGGCCAGACCAGCAGTGCTTTGATCTTCTTGCCGAGCGGAGGAAAGGTTACCGTCGCTTCCTGCGCTAGAGTGGCTGTGGGGATCATAGACGATCCTTTCATCTGAATTTCCACCCGGGCAGTCCTCCAGCAGAGTGTGAGTACAATAGGGTTATGTCTATTGCCTTGCTCCTGCCCTCAGGAAAGGAAACCACTTCGGCCGGTCCGCACGTGGAGCATCCTAGGAGTGAGACTCACATTGAGTTCTTTGTGGGGCTCGAATTGGCACGGTTGGTGCGAAAGCTGCCCTTGGCAGCTCAATCTTCAGGCCGCTGCCACTATACACCGAATTGGGTTTACAAACAATACAAACAAAATGACCGTGTCAAGCCCGGATAGAAATGTCCCCATGCTTAACCAATTAGAAGTGTCCCCTTTTTGAGTTCTGGCTTTCTATGTTTTTGTTCTCTCATGATTTTTTGTCTTTTGTTCTGGTTGTCGTTGGTGCTGTGGTGGCATCCCGTCGTGGGCCGCGGCCGGAGCGCAGCCCTGCGGAGCCCGAAGGGCGGAGCGTTTAGGGCGGAGCGGAGGCCGCGGCCCACGACGACGCCGGAACGCCGGGGGAAGGCAACGCCTGCTGGGCGAGATGAGGTTCGGGGTAACCTCGGCGCCAGGGATGCTCGGGCCCCGGTTTCCACTTCCGGTTCAGGACGGTTGGGGGAAGGGCTCGCGCCGGGGTTGCCTTCCCTCCCTTGGCGGGCACGGGGCGCGCGGCAATCTCTTTCCACTTCAGCTTCTGCTCCCGGTAATAAATCTCCAGACTTCCATCTTCCTCTTCGCACACCCTGACCTTGCCCTTGGCGGGCGCGTGATGCTGGCTTTGCCGTTGCACTTGATAGAAACGGTTCTCGTGCTGCACCACCCAGTCGTTGCTCAGCACCCGTTCGGTTTCCAGCCGCAAGATCTTGGCCAGCTTCCGCGCCCCCGGGCTCGGGAGGTGAACGTCCTCGGGCGCCGCCGCCGTCTGCGCGTAACGAGCGTTGTGCTGCGGGCAGTACTGTTGCCCCAAGTAGCGATTGGCGTCGGCATGCGTGCGAATATCTTTCCGCCGCAACTTCTTCACTAAACGGTCCTGGTGGGTGCCGTGATTTCTCTCCACCCGGCCTTTCGCCTGCGGTGAACTGGCCGCCCAGATCTCGATCCCCAGCGCCCGGCACATCCGCCCAAACTGCGTCACCGGCACCTCGCCCCGCATCCGCTCGCCCGCGTTGGGCTCCCGCACATACACATTCTTCCAATCCGTGTACAACGCTTGGGGCACCCCGTAGTCCTCAATCCAGGCCCGCAACACTCCCACCGCCGCCCAGATCGTCTCCTCCTTCCCCAACCGGCACAGCGTCGTCCCCGTCGCATCATCCACCATGTTCATCAGGCAGCCCCCCGCACCCCGCCCTTCCAGCCAGTCGTGAAAACTCCCGTCCAGTTGCACCAACTCCCCAAAGTGCGCCTTCCGCTCCCGCCGCTGCCGATGCACTCGCCGCCGCCGGTCCCGGCTCCACAACCCCTCCGCCAACATCCAACCGCGCAGCGTTTCCACCCCCAGTTCAATCCCGTCTTCCTCGGCCAAGTGCTCGGCCGCCAGCGTCGGCCCAAAACGTTCCCCCACCTCTCCTCCATACTTCTTCCGCAGCAGACTCAGAACCCGTCGCCGCAAACTCCTCGGCTTCGCTCGGTTCGAAACCCGCCCGACGTTCCCGTGCACTAACCCCCTCGCCCCGCGGGCTCGGTAGCGCTTCCACAATCGCTTCGTCTGTCGATAACTCAACCCCATCCGCTCCGCCGCCTGCCCCAAACTCCACCCCGCTTCGGCTACCCGTGAAAGCACCGCCGCCCGCTTCATCTCACGCTCACTCATCCCTGTCCTCTTCAACTCGGCCTCCTCTGGAGACCTTCAGTTTAGGGGACATTTCTAATCGGGACAGAAGGGGACATTATCATCCGGGCGCAACATACAAACAAAATGACCGTTTCCTGGAAACACTTGACGCGCGCCTCCCGTGGCGTATATATGGGTGCGTGGCTCGCCCCGACCGCTAGGTCGGGTGGGGAATGTAGCGCCGACCTTGGCGTCGGCACCGAATCGTGCCACGGGCTTCCAGCCCGTGCTCAGCCATGGCCGGGACGGCCATGGCACGAGTCCGGCATGGCCAAGATGGCCATGGCACGTCAACGTTCTCCGAGCCCATGGAAGGATGCCCGTCATGACCGGCAGAGAGCTTTTGACCGCGACTTTACGGGGTGAACGGACTGACCGCGTGCCCGTCTCCCCTTTCATCGCCCCCAACAACATTTACGAAATGTTTCACTACATCCCGGAGATCGACACGTTTTTCGACCCGCCGGACTTTGACCTGGCGGAAAGGTTCGTCGCCTATCATGACCACTTCGGTTGCGAGGTGCTGTTTACCCAGGGGCACAGCGGCGACAGCTACGTTCCCTCTTCCGCGGAGAACTGGGATGTCGCCGTAACCCGCGAAGGCGACCGGAACAAGCAGCACCGCATCACCACGGTCCGCACGCCGGCGGGCGAGCTTCGGCAGATCATGAACTTCGAGCGCAGCTCCCCCCACATGATTGTGCTGGCGGTGGAGAAGTATTTAATCGAGTCGCGCCAGGATTTCGATATCTTCGCCCAATACGTTCCCCCCGCCGAGTTCATGAATCCCAACATGGTGCGTCGCGCCCGGAAGGCGGTTGGTGACAAGGGCCTGGTGAATCCCTGCACACACGGGGCCTTCAACACCGTCGCCCAGTTCCGCAAACTCGAGGATGTGATGATGGACCCCATCTCGGATGAGGGGTTCTATCGGACCATGATTCAATTCCTTCTGGACTGGCAAATGAAGGCGTATCGCGAGGTCATCAAGGCGGGGGCGGACTGCATCGAAATTGGCGGCAACATGGCCACCAGTTGCGTGGGGCCCGACTATTTCCGGCGCTATGTCCGCGATTACGAAAACGAAATGGCGCGCCAGATTCATGCGGCAGGCGCGTTCGTCGTCTATCACAACTGCGGCGACGCCCAGCTCATCATGCACCTTTACAACGACATGGAGATCGACATGTGGGGCTACCTCACCGGCCCCCCCTTCGGCGACGTAATTCTTGACGACGCCTTGCACATCATTCGCCCCAGCATGACCCTGCGCGGCAACATTGACCAGGTGGAATTCCTGCGCAACGCCACCCCCGCACAGATTAAACAGCGCGTCCGCGAGCTTTTGGAGATGGTAAAGCCCCGGGGAAACTGGGTTCTCTGCACGACGGATTTTCCCTTTGACGGCCTGCCGTACGAAAACATGCAGGCCTTCGCCGAGGCGGGCCGCGAGTACGGCCGCTATGATTAACGGAGATATCAGGTGTCAGGAGGAGCACGTCTGGAGCTACGCCTGCTCATCATTCCGTTATCCGGAAAAACGTTCGCCAAACCGGGATGTCAGCCAGCAGCATATCGACGCGATAGAAACCGGTGGGAAACTGGCTGACCGCAAAGGTCCAGGAAGTGTACGCCAGTTGTCCTTTGGAGAGATTAGTTTTGACGGGTTCAGACGCACCCACCAACCTGTTGTTAATATCATAAACCTTAATGAGCGCGCTGGACTTGAGCTTCCCTTGGGGATTCCAGGTGATCAGCACGCTCAACTGCCCGTCGCGCCGTTGGTATTCGAATCTCGCATCCTTGATGGTCATCGCTTGATGTTGACGATCGATTGACTTGCCCAGTGATCCCATCATCAAATTTTCGTTCCTGACCAGGTTGGGCAGAAACTGGCCGGACTTCGCCATATCCGCGAAGGTCGTGCCCGTGTTTTCGGGCTGCGGGAGCTTGATCATATTCATAGGAAGCAAGAGTTCATCTCCGAAACCCGGTGTCAGATCCTGGCCCGCCAGGTTGAGGGGGTACTCTGGGAACTCCCCGGCCTTCGCCAACGCCAGGGAACTCAAGCCCGGGATCAGGCTGGCGGTGGAGGCAATGCCGATCACTTCACCATACTCAGTCACCACCGGAGACCCACCCGCGCGCATGGACATTTGAAAGTTCAGGTTCCAGCGCTCGCCGACATCGGGGAATCGGTGGTTTCCGGTTATATTGCCGCTAACTATCGTGCGATTCCCCTCCTGGGGTGAATCCAGCGAATAGCAGAGGTCACCGATCTGCCACGACCCCGGCTTGGCCAGGGGAAGCGCGCCGCTAAGACGCGCAGGAGAGCGCAAGACGGCCCAATCTTCGCTGCGGTTCCACGCCACCAAACCGTCCAGCTCGGCGGTGACGCCATTGGCTGAGGTGACGCGAACGGAGCTTGCACTCTCAATATTTTCAAAGGTGGTTACGATCAGATTGCCGTTAGCGACAAAACCCGAACCAACGCTGATGCCCCGACGCTGTGCGTCCATCCGTTCCACCCACACAGTACCCGGCAGCAACCGCTTGTAAAGATCCGCAGCCGTAAAAATCGGCCGTGGTACGGGCAAGGGCGGGCGCGGCGCAACGGCAATTTGGAAATTGTAACTTCCCGCCAATTCGCCATCCACATGGGCCTCCATCACCCATATTCCAGGGCTCATGGAGTCGGTTAGAGGGAGCGCCCAATATCCCGCAAAGCGTTTCTGTTTCGCTTCATATGAGAAGTCGGAAAGAACCACGACTTTGCCCTCGGGGTTCTTCCAGAAGCCCTCAAAGTGATGTTGCCCAGGTGCCCCCTCCCATTCAAAGTAGACCATGACCTGTTTGTCTTCCGGCAAGTAGAACACGCTGCGCGGATCTTCCATTACAAAATGGTCACCCATTTGCGAGCCCTTGCTCCCGCAGATTGATCGGACGAGGTGAATCGAAGGCTCTGCCGAAGCGACTCCACCGCCCGTCGGAGCTGGAACGTTTGGCTGTTGAGCCAACAGAGAAGTTAAACCGAATGCAGAAATCCCCAGAGCCAGCACGATGCGGCGGAATCTTTTTGCATCCTTCCACGCTAAGTTCAGCAACACGGCAATACCCCCACGGATTATTGATCTCGCACGCCCCATCCGCACTGCACCGGGCAGCGGATTGGCTGCCGCCGTAAAAAGTCCCTGCGTTATGCGGTGTCCTGCCCTACTGTGGGGAGGCGGGGGATGCCGTCTCCAGCCGCCGCAGCAGGTCGCGCAGGATGATGGTTTCGCTCACATTGTCAACCCGGTTGAGATCCATCCATTCCGTCCAGACGTATTCGAGCACTACAAAGCCTCGGTATTTCACCTTCTCCATGGCGCGCAGGATGCCGTCGTAATCGATGGTGTTTTCGGTCATGGTCGATTGAATTTTTCCCGGGCAGGCGCCGCGAGCGTGAAAGTGGGATGTCCGGTTCCACAGCGGCTCAACCTCCGCGTCGGGAATGCCCTGATAGGTGAAATGGGTGTAATCGAGCGTCAGGGTGAGGCCGGGAACCAGGTCCAACAGGCGGCGGGCGGCCTGCGGGGTGGGGATGATCGACCCGAGGTGCGCCTCGACGCTCATGACCACGCCCACATTGGCGGCCGCCTGCACGCGCCAGGCAAGCTCATCGACGCACCGCTTCAAGGAATCCTCTTCACTCTCGGAGGGAAAATGCACGCCGGGTAGCAGGGTCATGTGGCCGCCATTGCAACGCAGGGAGAACTCCAGCAGGCGGTAAAAGAACTCCGTTGCCGACTGGCGCACGGAGGCGTCGGGATGGTTCACGGCATTCTCTTCAAAAACCCTGCCGGGCTGGCCAAAGGCGTCGGCAATGCGCAGGCCGTGGGCACTGAGCGCATCGTTTACGCGCTTGGCGGCGCGCGGCACGTCGGAAAACACCTGCTGAATATCGAGGTGCGACCTCCCCGCGAACAGGGCGATGTCCACCGCCTCCGCGCCCAGCTCACGGGCCATCAGCAGGGTCTGCTCCCATTGCAGTTTGGGAAATGTGTAGTCACATGCGGCGAGTTTCAATGTGGTTGATTCTCCCTTCCGTGTCGTTGGGTTGCAAGCGCTCCATCTTACTCCATCTGAACCGGCGTCCGCGTGGTTTCAGTTTATTTTTTTCAGCCGTTTTGGATGTGCGGGGAGCCCGCGTTTCCCTGCTCATTCATCAATTCTTCACGCGCTTTGGTCAAAAAGATTACCACAGAGGCACAGAGCCCCACAGAGGTAAGAACCTCGGTTTGCGCGGATTGGATTCAGGTTTCAGATTTGTGGATGCGTAGGTCTCTGTGTGCTTGTTCTCCGTGAACTCCGTGCCTCTGTGGTGAAGCCCTTTCTTGGAGTGCCTCGACCGCCGGCCGCCCCGCCCCTAACTTTTGCCTTTTGACTTTTGCATTTTGCCTTTTGACTTTCTTTTGCCGCTTTGTAGCGTTACCCTTAGCGGCTTGGAGACGGGGATTCCCTGCCACGCTGCGCACGCCTAATCCCCCACCCGCCCCCCCTGGAGGTCCCCATGGTCATCGCATCCCAACTCCGTCCGGGAACCGTTTTGAAGATGGGTCAAGACGTCTTCAAGGTCTTTGAATCGACTTACCATATCGGCCAGGGCAAGATGCCGGGAAGCGTCCACGCCCGCGCCCACAACGTAATCACCGGCACGCTGAAGGAGTTCCGCTTCCGGCCGGAAGAGCGCCTGGAGGAGACGCAACTCCAGAAGCAGGATATGGAATTCCTTTACGCCGATGCCGATTCGGTGACCTTCATGCACCCGGAAACCTACGAGCAGGTTTCCATTCCCCGGGAAGCGATTGGCACGGCTACCAAATTTCTCCAGGCCGAAATGAAGGTTCCCGTGGAGTTTTATGAGGGCCGGCCGGTAAGCATCGTCTTTCCCCCCATCGTGGAGGCAAAGGTTTCGGTAACCGCGCAGCCCGTCCACCAACAGCAGGACAATACCTACAAATCGGCCACGCTCGAAAATGGCCTCGAAATCATGGTGCCCCAGTTCATCAAGCCGGGTGAAACCGTGCGCGTGGAGGTGGCCACAGAAAAGTACGTGGACCGCGTGCGCGCCGACGCCAAGAGGTTCTAGAGTCAGCCATGGGTCATAAACTCACGAAAATTGAGCGCCTGGATTGGGCGGCCAAGACAATGGTAACAATCGGCCTCTTCTCTTGGGGCGGGATTCTCTTCATTTGGTACCCAATCTTAAAGATCTGGATCTGGGCGCCGTCATACTCTTGGGCGGCGGCCCGCGGGGCCGGTAACATTTGGAGCTGGTCGGTTATTGCAGTGGTTGCAGCGGTACCCACAATTATGGTCTGGCTGCGTTATCGCTACGCGGTTCTTGCTATAGCTTTGGCCAACTTCGTGATTGCCGGTTTTTGGCGTCTTTTAGGCTTTCTCTATTCCCATACACCTTTTGACTGGGTGTACTACCTGTCATTTTCCCTCGCGTGGGTTTTGCTTGGGGTGGTTTTCTTGCGGGCCGGCATACGTCTTGCCGCGGTCTACACCCCCGGCTGGGACCTTGAGCGCGATCAAGTGGAGCGCTGGCTGCAAGTGTTGCAAGGAAATGGGAAAGACGACAACGTGATTGAAATTCAGGAAAGCACGTTCGTTAGGGGCCAGCATACGTATCGCTTCCTTAACGCCCACAATTGCTGGGTCATAGCCATTTTCAAAACAGGCAAAGAAGATAATCGCCCGTCCGACTTTAGAGTTCGCGAGCCTGGGGCCATCACTTTGCTGGATGAACCAGGCAAGCCGATAAGGGCCATCGTCAACGGGCGCGTCATTACAAATAGCAAGAAATAAGGCGAACCCATGAAACATGAACTTACGAAAATTAAGCGGTTGAATTCGATAGCGTGGACCATCCTGATTCGGGAGCCCAGTTACCAGTTCTTCCTTTACGGTGGCGTTTGGATAGGTTTGCTAGCCTTTCCGGAGATTTGGCTCCAGAAACCCCGGGTCGGGTTTGTCATTGTCGGGGGCGCGGCGGCGGCCACTGCCATGCTGTGGTTCCGTAACCGGTATGGAAAGATTACCGCTGCCTTGGTAGAATTCACGACGGTAGCGGCGCTTCTCCTTTTGACCACACCCAGCCGCCAGCACATATTGTCTAACGCGGGTGCCTATCTGTTTGCCGCCATTTTGTTTTGCTGGGGATTTGGCGACTGTCGTCAATTTTTCATGGAACAGCATAAGGAATGGCAAATTGATCGCGCCCGGGTGGAACATTGGTGGGAACTCCTGCGCAAAGATGGTAATGCCGACAATGTCGTGGAAATCCGGGAGCGCAGCTTCAAGAAAGGCGATGTTACCTATCGCTTCCTCAATACAGGCGATTGCTGGGCGGTTGCGACCTTGAGGATCGGCAAGGCGCATATCTCCCCCCCCACCTTTAGAATACGCGAACTAGGTGCAATCACCTTGGTCGAGGAACCAGACGGCACACATACTGCCCTTATAGATGGAAAAGTCGTTCCGAAAAAACGCGCCGCCGGCGCGGCAAGCAAACAAAGGGCGTAGCGTGCCCTTTTTGGCCGGGTGCTCGCAGGTCGGCTACAAAAAAGAGTTCGTAAATAGACGAAGATCTTGGGTCAAGAATGAACTTACCGTTCATTCATTTCGTCCCGGCCAAAGGGCCGGCCCGCCTTGACGTGGCGCAATCGCTTCATCAGGGAGTCAACCTCCCCAAGCGATCCCAGCCGCAGCGTCCAGGGCGAAATCTCGGAGGTCCACAGCAGGCCATTGCGCGTCCAGGGGTCCTCCGCCAGGCGTGTATTGATCTCCTCCGCATCCTCGGCTCGAATGATCAGAAGGGCCTTCTGCGTCCCCTCCAGCGGCCCCACGAGGAGGGCAAAACCCTCGGCGTGCAGGGCGTCCATGAAGGCAGCGTGGGCATTCCAATCCTCCTGCCCTTCGAGCGGACGCGAATGGTCCCAGGCTTTACCCCGCGTCCGTATGACTGCAAAGATCCGTTGCATCGGCACTCCCTCCCCAGTGTAATCAGGCCATATTATAATGGAGGCTCGCCGAACTGTGACGTGCTTCCGCCCCCTTATGACATTTTGCCTTCTATGTAGGTTAATCGCGTAGGCTTACAATGGTTCTTGACAAAGCTAACAATCACATATACGCTAGTTTGTGAGGCCAGCACCTGCTGACTCGAGAGGCCGCCGCCACGACCGGTCCCAACGCCAAGAGGTTTCCGTGCCCCTGATCCCAATATCCAAAATGACGGAAGCGAAGCAGACTGCGAATCGCGTCAACGGGCGGCGGTGTCTCGGTGTCCTCCATGTCCAACCAAGCCTCGATGACGAGATCCCGAAGGTTTCCGTGCCCCCTCCGTCGGGCTTTAATTCCGGAAATCATGGAGAGGGTGACAGACTGACCGCGGCGGGCAGGGGCGAGTCAAGTGGGCGCACGCTGGAAGGCGTTTTTGCCCAAGGGGATCAGGCTGGAAGTCCAGCACACAAAAAGATGTTAAAAATGAAGAGTGCTCCGGATGAGTTATTGAAAACAAAGGGTCGAAAAAAGTGCTCCGGATGAGTTGATGAAAACAAAGCACTTAACTTTTCTCTCGGGTGAGTTTATGAAAATAAAGGAGATAACACGAATTTTCGCCGCGAAATCGCCCGCCAAACGATGGCCAGAATCGAACCCGCGGGTCCACAGTTGCAATCCCCCCGGGTTATCTGATATTCATCACGGACTCGAGGGGGAAAACTTATGAGTCAATCCGAGAACCGATGGCGCGCCCACCAGCAGTATCGCGGCCGCGTTCCTGGCTGCAGCCGTGGTTTTGCGCCGCCGCCGCTGGTGACCGCGCTGCTCGCGGCAATATGGATTCTGGTAGCGGGTGCGCCTCCCCTAGCGCAGGCCCAGGTGAACGATGTCTTCCGTATCACCAGTGGCTCCTCTGCCACGCACGTGGAGTACCATGGAATCGATTTGCCGCCGGGCAAGGAATTCGTGCTGGCCGACCTCGAGGGGCCGGGGAAGATTACCTACTTCTATTTCACCGACGATAGCTTCCATCACTCGACGGACAGTTCCGGAGCCTTCTACGAGGGCCTGGTGCTCAAGGTGTACTGGGACAACTCTCCCGAGCCCAGCATCCGCGTGCCCCTGTGGGCCTTCTTCGGGGTGTTCGGACGCGAGGCGCTCGACTACCAGTCGCTCGCCATGCAGATCAATCACTACAACTTCATGTGCTATCTGCCCATGCCCTTCTCCCAGCACGCGCGGCTGGTGCTCGCGAATGACGGCGATGAGCGGTACAAACGCTCCGTGGCTTACGGCGTCGATTACGAGAGCGACCCCGCCTTCGCGGGCGAGAAGAGCCGCCTGCATGCCGCATGGAACCGCTCGAATCCAACTGATGGAATGCACCGGCTGCTGGAGGTCACCGGCCGGGGCCAGTACATTGGCAATTTCCTTCAGGTCGATACCCGCTGGCCGGGCTGGTGGGGGGAAGGCGACACGATTTTTCACGTGGACGGCCAGGCGATGACCCATACCCCGGGAACCGAGGACGAATACGGCTCCTGCTGGGGGTTTGGACACACTTATTCATATATCTACAGTGGTTATATCCAAATGGAGGATGGCAAGAACAGAATGTACCGGTGGTATCTGGCCAACCCCGTGCGCTTCCAGAAATCGCTCGACGTGGATATCCAGAACCAGCGCGCCGCCGCTAACGGCCAGGTGCCCAGCCACGACGAATACACCAGCGTGGCGTTCTGGTATCAGGAGGGAGCTCACCCCGCGCCGCCGCTGGCGCCCTACACGGAAAGAATCGCGCCCAACCGCAGCGGGGATTATCCCCTGGAACCCTTGAAGTAATATCGGGCCATCGAGCCATCGGGTCATCGGATCATCGGATCATTTCAATCGGGTGATCAGGCGATCGGGTGGGTGAGCCGACGGAGAAGCAAACTGGTCGCACGACCAACGGGACCGCATGAAACCAAGGCCAACAAGCAAGCGAAGGAAGTCCTCGACACGCTCAAAAGTCCCTCCTGTTGGACCGTGCAGCTTAACCCGCGCAACTTTCCACATGCGCGAGGAACGCCGCAAGTTCACCGGGCAGCGGCGCTTCAAACTTGAGTGGCGCGCGTGTCACAGGATGAGCGAAAGCCAGCTTGGCCGCGTGCAGAAAGGTGCGCGGCAAGGTGGGCTCCTCACTCGCCCCGAATCGCAGCCGCGCGGGCGCTCCATAGGTGTTGTCGCCAACGACGGGATGGCCGAGGCTGGCCAGATGCACGCGGATCTGGTGGGTGCGCCCGGTTTGCGGCATGGCCTCGAGCAGGGTGAAATGGCCAAAGCGCCGCAACACGCGGTATTTCGTCAAAGCTTCACGTGGGGCAATTCCCCCCGTCTTCATGCGCGTGCGCCGCCGCGGGTCGCGACCCACAGGCCGAGTGATCTCACCGCTGTCCGCGGCCATGCGCCCATGCACGAGAGCGATGTAGGTCTTGTGCACTTCCCGCGATTTGAACTGGTCACTCAGGCGGCGATGCGCGGCGTCATTCTTGGCCACCACCACCAGCCCGGAAGTCATTTTATCCAGGCGGTGCACAATTCCCGGCCGCTGCTCGCCACCCATTGTGGATAAACCGCTCATGTGGGCTAATAAGGCGTTCACAAGGGTTCCAGAGTTTACTCCGGCGCCGAGATGCACCACCATCCCGGCGGCCTTGTTTACCACGAGAATATCGGAATCTTCGTAGACGATGTCCAGCGGCAAGTCTTCCGGGGTGGCGTGCGACTCCACATGCTCCGCCTTGACGATGATGGATGTTCCCGCTTCGACCACTTCCCCGGGCTTCTTCGCCAAGGCCGGGCCCACCATCACCAAGCCATCGCGAATCAACCGGGAAATCTGGCTCCGGCTCCAGTCCGGCATCTGCCGCACCAGGAAGAGGTCGAGACGGTCGCCCGCCGCCTCTTTGGAAACGATGAATTGTCGGGCTTCGGCCATCGCTCCCCTATTCTCCGAACAGCACTTGCAAAACGATGAACCCCGTGCCCACCACGACGGCGCTATCCGCCAGATTGAAGGTGTACCAATGATAATTGCGGAAGTAAAAATCCAGAAAGTCCTCCACCATGCCGGAGCGCATGCGGTCAAACAGGTTGGAGAGCGCCCCGCCCAGCACCAGCGCGAGGCCAAGGGCGGTTGCCCAATGCAGGTTCCGGGTTTTCGCCACCAGCCAGACCACCACCACCAGCAGGACAATGGAAATGACGACCAGCAGCGGGATCTTCCACCAGACCGTCGAATCCGCGAAAATTCCGAACACCGCCCCGGAATTCTTGGTGTTGGTCAGGTTGAAAAAGCCCGCGATGACCGGAACCACTCCGCGCGGGGCAACGCGGCGCTCCACCAGGACCTTGGTCACCTGGTCGGCCACAAAGATGGCCACAGCGAGAACGGCCATCGAAATTTTGGATTTTAGATTTTGGATTTTGGACTCCCCTCGCAATCGGTTCATCGGTTCATTGAAGCATTGGGCGATCTGCTCTTGAAATGACCCAATGGCCCAATTGGTCAATGGCTCGATGATTCAATCTCCTTCAGCGCCGCCGAGCATCGTTCGCACACGGTGGGATAGCGTTGGTCCTCTCCCACGTGTTCGGAATAGTTCCAGCAGCGGTCGCATTTCCGGCCCAGCGCCTTTTCGATTTTCACGCTGAGGCCGGCAAGGCCCGTGGCATTGGCGCCCGCAATCGGCTGTGAAGAAACCTCAACCTGCGACACGATAAAAAACTGCGGCAGGAAGGCGCGATACTCTTCCAGCAGGGGAAGAAGATCGTCGCCCGCCGCGAGTACCACGCGCGCCTCCAGCGCGCCGCCAATAAATTTCTCTTCGCGCGCCGCATCCAGAGCCTTCAGCACTTCTTCGCGCAGGGCAATCAGGCGCGGCCAGTTCTCCATTCGCTGTAAATGCTTACCGGAAAGTCCCGCGCGCAAGTCGGCGGGGGAAACATAGCGCGCCAGGTGCACGCTCTTTTCCCGCAGATGCGGAGCGGGAAGGTGCGTCCACACTTCGTCCGCGGTGAAGCTGAGCAGCGGCGCCACCACGCGCACCAGGGCGTCGGCGATGCGGTAAAGGGTGGTTTGTGCGGCCCTCCGGCGCGCGGAGCGCGCGGGCGCGGTATAGAGCCGATCCTTCAGAATGTCGAAGTAGAACTTGCTCAGGTCCACCGTCGAGAAGTCGTATACGCCGCGATAAACCTTGTGAAAGGCGTATTCGTCGTAAGCAGCCTGCACGCGTTCCAGCAATTCCGCCGTCCGCGCGAGTGCCCAGCTATCGATCTCCTCTAGCTGGCTTGGGTCCACGCAATCACGTGCAGGATCGAAGTCGTAGAGATTGCCCAGGCAGTAGCGGAAGGTGTTGCGCAGCTTGCGATAGGCTTCCGAAAGGCGGGCGAGCATATCGGGCGAAATGGAGACGTCCTCGCCAAACTCCACCGACGCCGCCCACAGGCGCAAAACCTCCGCCCCGTGCGTCTTGATGACCTCCTGCGGCTCGATCACGTTGCCAATCGACTTCGACATGGCGCGGCCCTGCGCGTCGAGCACCCACCCGTGCGTCAACACCTGGCGGTAGGGGGCGGCGCCGTGCGTTCCCAGGGCCACCAGAAGCGAACTATGGAACCATCCGCGATACTGGTCCCCCGCTTCCAGGTAAACATCGGACGGCCAGGGCAAATCCGGCCGGTGTCCCAAAACCGCGTACTGGCTTGACCCGGAATCGAACCAGACATCGAGGATGTCAGTCTCTTTGCGCAAATTCGATCCCTTGCAGTCCGGGCAGTAGGAGCCCGCCGGAAGCAGTTCCGCCACCGTATGGGCGTACCAGGCGTCAGCGCCCTCCTTGCAGAAAAGTTCCAGCGCGTGCCGGGCCAGATCGGCGTCCATGATGGGCTTGTGGCAGTCATCGCAGTGAAACACGGTGATGGGCACGCCCCAGACGCGCTGCCGCGAGATGCACCAATCGGGGCGCTCGGCGATCATGTTGGAAATGCGCTCTTCCCCCCAGGCGGGAACCCAACGGGTCTTCTTGATTTCGTCGAGCGCGCGCTGACGTAGTTCCTTGTGGTCGAGATTGATAAACCACTGCTCAGCGGCGCGGAAAATAATGGGATTATGGCAGCGCCAGCAGTGGGGATACGAATGTTCGAGCGTGCCCGCCGGTCCCATCAGCACGCCGCGCGCCTTTAACAATTCGATGATGGGGGCATTGGCGTCAAACACCCGCTTGCCCACGTACTCGGGCAAACCTTCAAAGATTTTCCCCGACTCGTCCACCGGGCAGTAGATATCGATCCCGTACTGCATGCCGGTCAGATAGTCTTCGCGCCCGTGGCCGGGAGCGGTGTGGACGATGCCCGTGCCGTCCTCGGCGGTCACATAATCCGCCATCACCGGCACGATGGCGCGGTCAAGGAAGGGGTGGCGGACCGCGATCTTCTCCAGCGCTTTGGCAGGAAGGCGCGCCAGGGTCTTGGGGGCATTCAAGCCCGTCGCTTCCACCACCGGCCCCAGGCGGCGGCTTTCGATGATGTAGGCGTCGCCGTGCGGATCGTCATCGCCCACCACCACGTATTCAAAATCTGGATGGAACGCCACGGCCATGCTGGCGGGCAGGGTCCACGGCGTGGTGGTCCAGATGATCACCCAGAGTTTGCGCCCCGCCAGCGCCGGATCGAGTTGACCCGGGTCCGACGTTACCGGATAGCGCACGTAGATCGACGGGCTGCGGTCATTTTCATATTCCACTTCCGCTTCCGCCAGCGCGGTCTTGCAGGAAATGCACCAGTAAACTGCCTTGCGCCCGCGGTAAACGTAGCCGCCCCGCAGGAAGTCAAGAAACGCTTCGGCAATGCGCGCCTCATACTCAAATCCCATGGTCAGATAGGGGTGCTCCCACTCGCCGAAAACGCCCAGGCGCATAAAATCGTGGCGCTGGATGTCCACAAATTTTTGCGCGAACTTGCGGCACTCGCGGCGCACCTCCACGGGACTCATCCTGGCCTTGCGCCCGCCCAGTTCCTTGTCCACATTGATCTCAATGGGCAGGCCGTGGCAGTCCCAACCCGGCAGATAGGGGGTGTTGAAGCCCTCCAGGGTCTTCATCTTGACAATAAAATCTTTCAGAATCTTGTTGATCGCCGTGCCCAGATGGATGCGCCCGTTGGCATAAGGCGGGCCGTCGTGGAGCGTGAAAATCGGCGCGTCCTTGCGCGACTCGCGAATCTGGCCGTACAGATTCTCCTTGTGCCAATGCGCCAGCCACTTGGGCTCGTTCTGCGGCAAGTTGGCTTTCATGGAAAATGAGGTCTTGGGTAGGTTGATCGTTGCCTTAAGGTCGAGCGGTTCCTTCCCGTGCATGCGTCCTCCGTCGTGAGGATAAATTTTGATTATAGAGGGCGGGGCGAGAATGTGTCTAGGAATTGGTGTCAGGGATCGGGTTTCAGGTACTGGGCGAGAGTGGCGCCCTGCGCCACTTAGTCGGATACCACTCAGTCGGACTCAAACAGAGAGGGGGGGGCCGGCGGAAGCAAACGGATGTATACTCTGACCCGCATTTGGTCTAAGGTGCGTTCGGTTTATGCAGCTACTCAAACCTACTGTGTTCCGGCGGCAGGAGGGCGCTATGCAACTCTTTTCGTGGGACAATATCGAGAAGGAAGAGCTCAGTGAAAATATCGGCCGCAAAGTCATCAACGGTGAGAAGTCGACCCTCGCCCGGATTTATCTGGCCAAGGGTGGTGTGATCCCAAAGCATCATCATGTGAGTGAGGAAATGGGGTGCCAACTGGAAGGGACTGCCAAAGTTGAGGTAGAAGGCAAGGAAATCATCGTCCACAAGAATGAGGTCATGTACGTCCCCTCAAACGTTCCTCATACGGTGATGGCGCTGGAGGATTGCGTGATGCTTTACGTTTTCAGCCCCATTCGCCAGGATTGGCTCGACGGCAAGGACGGTTATCTACGACAGTAAAGGCACTCGCACAGCCCGCAGTCGCAGCGTGCGCGCCGAAGTGTGCCGGTTAAGCGAGGTGAAGAGCCGTCGCCGTCTGAACGGTACGATATTCAGGCGCCACTCACGCTCATTAAGCAGTGGGATATTCTGTGCGGCAACTCTGGTCCAGGGTTGAAGCCCGATAAGGAGGTGGTCCATGTTGACAAATCCGTTTGTAGGGACTTGGCACTTAATTTCCAACGAATCGAAGAACGCGGAGGGAGACGTCAGCCATCCTTTCGGCAAGGATGCCACCGGCCACTTGATCTACACGGAAGACGGCCACGTGGCGTGCACGATCATGGGGCCTGACCGAACCCGCTTCGTCGCGAAAGACCTTCGCAAGGGAAGCCTGGAGGATAAACAGTCGGCGTTTGACTCGTACTTCGCTTACTGCGGCACCTATGATGTGGCGGGCGACCAGGTGGTGCACCACCTGGAACAGAGCCTGTTTCCCAATTGGACAGGCGGGAACCAGGAGCGCTTTTTCGAATTCTCCGGTAATCAACTCATCCTGCGCACACCGCCCCTGGCGGTAGGAGGCGCGGAACAGACGCTGCGAGTGGTTTGGCAACGCGTCACGCCGAACTGAGCCCCGGGGCAAGTGATCCGGAATCCAGAATTGCGAATCGCGGGTAGGGACTGGGTTCTGGGTGCTAGGGACCAAGCAAGCAAGTAGCGCGGACCTGTTTTCTAGGCTGGCTGGCGCGACCCTGTTCTCTGGGGTCTGCGAGTTCCCGCAGGGACTTGTGGAAGCTGACAGCTAACCTGAGAAAATTTGCAGAATGGCCGCTGCCGGGGGATATTCCCGCGCAAAATCCTTGCGGGAGCAGCGTCCCTTGGGGGGGGGTCGCAGACGCTATAAAGCGACGGTCTACGCCAGCCGCCGAGATCGCCCGAGGCGGAAGTGGTGGTGTGACTCAGGGGCCTTCCGTCCCCCCGATCTCGTACCCAGGGGCCGGGTAAGCTACGCAATTCGACGGCTTATGCGGGTCGTAGAGAACTGTTACAACTTCGTTTTGAGAGAACCGCTGTGTGCTGGAAGCAACCTTGCTCTTGACGAGAGTGCCCGCATCGTCCTGGTATTCAAGAGCGAATTCATATTTCATGTACGCGGAGTATCTTTTTCGGATCACGCGAGATTGAACACCGGTCACAATTGCGCGAGCCGGCTTACCCCACTTGAGGCACCGCTGGTCGCGTACCATCTTGAAGTACCCCAACAACGAGCCGGGAAGAATGAAAATGTAAATCAAAACAAATAGAAAAAGCCAAACGTCCGCCTGGCCGGTGACCTCAAACCCCTCCCATTTAGCCCCGAGGGTCCCACCAGGCTGCCGCCACAGCCCGAACAGAATCCATCCTAACAGCGCCGCCCCCGCCAAGGAGAAAAAACTGGCGCCCGCAATTCGTACGTTGCGATTAATGGCAGCTTGCTTGCCTTTGACAGGGCGGGGAGTGGGGGCCAGAAGTTCTTTCGGGGGGCTCCAGGGTTGACTGAGGTCCTCGATCATCTCGCCTCCTCTCGCGTCAAATATTAATCATCCCACCGTCAATCACGAGTTCGCTTCCCACGGTGAATGGCGCTTCATCGGATGCGAGAAAGACCACCGCGTGGGCGATTTCGATGGGATTGCCGAAGCGCCGGGCGGGAATCTGGCTTTCGAGGGAAGCCGCCACATTCTTGAGATCGGCCTGGGGAATTCCGAGCTTGCCATAGAGCGGAGTCAAGATCGGCCCGGGGCTGACGGCATTCACGCGGATACCTCGCCCAATCAGCTCGCCGGAAAGGGTGCGAGCCAGCGAAAGGAGCGCTGCCTTGGCGGCTGCGTAGACGCTCGAGCCGGGCATTCCGATGTGCGCGTTCACCGATCCGTTGAACACAATGGAGGCGGGGTTTGCGAAGATCGGCAACAAGGCTTGCACAAGGAAGTACGGTCCCTTGAGGTTGATCGCCAGGGAACGGTCGAATGCCGCTTCATCCCACTGCTCGACCGGCTTGAGGTCGGCCGTCCCGGCGTTGGCGAACAAGATGTCGAGTCCTCCGAACGCCTGGTGAAGCGCCTCTGCAATTTTCCTCTGCGCGGCCACCTCACCTGCGTCGGCGGGAATGATCAGTACGTTGCTGCCGAGTTCCTGGCGAGCCGCTTCCAGCGTCGCCGGATTCCTGCCGGTTATCGCCACTCGGGCGCCTTCGCTCAAGAACTGACGAGCGGTTTCAAGGCCGATGCCGCTCGTTCCCCCCGTAATGAGGGCGCGCTTCCCCTTCAGCCGGTCCATGGTGATTTCCTCCCCTGCCCGGAATATTTTGGCTGTACGTAGATCGATTCTTGAATCGGAAAAAAGATGCGGCAAAATCGGAGGAAGCGGAAGACTTGCTTAAACCTCGGTCCACCGCAGCGACTTTAAGATAATCAGAAGCCCTTTCAGTTCAGCACCAGGGTGGCCCCCCTGCGTGATATTGAAGCGCTCTGCAACAACCCTGAACAGGGGGTGCAACTCAAACCGCGGGCGGCTTTTCGCATTTGCGCTGCATCCCGAATCCGCGGTTAATGCACCGCACCGCCCATTCCGGCCATCGCCCTCCGGCTCTGAACCGGGGGATGATCTTTCAGCACCCGGCCTAATTCCGAAGCGGTCAACGGCTCAGCCAGGTAATCCACCGCACCCAACTGCATGGCTTCCAGGTAGGAACCCATATCCACGCAACGCGCCACCACCAACACCGGCAGGCTCCGGTTGATTTCTGTGGCGCGCTTGAGCACACAGCTTCCTTCGAACTTGGGGGTCCCCTGGCTCACCATGACGAAGTCGAAAGGTTTGTCCGCCAGGCGTCGGACACCCTCCTGATAAGAATTGCATGCCTGAACGCAATACCCACATCGCTCGAGAATGTCGCGGTAAAAACGTAGGCCGCCAGGGTCTTCGTGCACCAGGAGCGCCTTCGCCCTTGGAACACGAAGAGGTTGTAGATTCTTCCCTTGCTCCATGCCTCTCGGCTCCATAGGTCACCTCCTCAGGGTTGGCCACCCGGACCTCCCTCGCGCGGGAGAAACTCACCTTCCGGGCCGTTCCGTGGGACCTTTTGTCCCTATTTCCAATTACACCGCCTTCGCTCAATCGAGCGCTGAGTGGTCGAGCGCATCAGGAGTTATTTGGTCCCTCGTTAAATCATCTGCACCGAAGAAGTTTCGCCAACTGTGGGGGCGGCTGCCGTACGATCAATAAATCGGCGACACAAGGGTGTACACGGGAAGAATGAGGTTTGCCATGAACAAGATGTCGTCTGTCGGTAGAGGTCAGATACGCGGACGATGGGAAGGTCGCCCTTCCCGGAATAGATACAGGTCAACAATGGCATAGATTCAAGCGTAGAGCCCATTGATGACCTCCGTATAAACCAAAGTCTACACCCAAAAAGCTCCAAGTCAAGGGGAATATCTGGCGAAGGTTCTCTTCCCTTTTGGGCAGCCGTGCCGCTGATAAACTTGACGCGCGCGGGCAGCGGGCGTATGGTTTTCGCGCCGGGACCGCGCTTGAACTCGGGATTTCCGGCGCACCTATGGATTTTCAACCTGACTTCCGACGCCTGCTCAAAACCCTTCGCCACGAGGAGCCGGACCGTGTGCCGCTGGCGGAGTTCCAGGTGGACACGTACATCAAGAACCTGTTCATGGGCAGGCCCCTGCACGGCGTGAGAGATCACCTTGCGTTCCAGGCTGCGGCAGGTTTTGACTTCATCTATCTGCGCGCGGACTACGAATTCGACGGTTTGCCGGCAGTCGTCTCCACCGGAACCCCGCGCTCCTGGGAATTCAGCGCGGCTGCCCACGAGGAGGAATCGGTCAGCACCGACCAGCCCGGACCGGTCCAGACCCTGGCGGATTTTGACACCTATGCGTGGCCCGACCCGGCGCGCGTCAATGTATCCCCGCTGGAGGAGGCGGGCGCTTCCCTGCCCTCCGGCATGGGAATCATCACCGGTGTGGGCGGCGTTTTCACGCGCACCTGGATGATCCTGGGCTATCCGCATTTCTGCCTTTCTCTCTCCGACATGCCGGAACTGGTGGAGCGAGTGGCGCGGCAGGTGGGACGCATTCAATGCGCGGTTTTGCGCCGCCTCGTCAGGATGCCCGGCGTGGTGGCCGTCTGGTACGGGGACGACCTGGCGTTTACCGAAGGCCTCCTGGTCTCACCCCAAATCCTGCGACGCTGGTTCTTCCCGTGGATCGAAGAGTTGGCCGGTATTGCCCGCCAGGCCGGCCTGCCATTCATCATGCACAGCGACGGGAATTTGTGGCCGGTGATGGATGATCTGATCGCCCTGGGCGTCCAGGCACTGCACCCCATTGAGCCCAAGGCCATGGACATTTACGAGTTGAAGCGGCGGTACGGCAAGCGCGTGGCGATTTTCGGCAACATTGATATGGGCTACCGGCTGGTCCGCGGAGAGGGCCGGCCGCAGAATGTGCGAGCCGAAGTGCGGCAGCGCATCAAAGACCTGGCGCCCGGAGGAGGGTACGCTGTAGCATCGGGCTCCGGCGTGACTCGCTATGTATCCCTTGAGAACTTCAATGCGATGCGCGAGGCCACCTGGGAGTATGGCGCCTATCCGATCCGTTTGTAATGGGGGGTGCGCGGGAACCCGCTGCGCTACCGCACGCCCTGGGCAGAGCATGAGGATGGCTATGGCTTTTTCCGCTCGATTTCGGTGATGACGCGGGTGCAGAGCTCTCGGGAAACAAATTCTCTGGCCGAGAACGGCGGCTTCCCTGCCTCGCCAAAAACAAAAGGGTCTTCTCCGAACGCCAGCCACTGAGCCTTTAGCTGATCAGCCTCCATCCCCTTTTCGTAGCAGTCCTTCAAACTTTGAAGGGTTATCTCCTTGCACTTCTCAATGGCTTCTTCCAAATTTGAGTAGGAACCAGCGTCGTATCTCTCGCTCTCCTCCATATAGTGAAAGTTATCATCGACCTTGACCGTATACTTTTTATCCATGCGGTTCTACCTCAATTGACACGAAAAGGCCGCGGACCCAGGAACCCGGGCCGCGTTAACTGCTTTCACTTTTGCCTCTTGATTTTTGACTTGCTCTTGCGCCCCGGCCACGCTACACACGCTTCCGTCCACATTGGGCCAAGTAGAGGATCAGCAGACCGCCGCCTGCCACCGCGCATGCGAATTTGGCGGGCACCGGAAGGTTGGAGGGCGAGAAGAATCCCTCCAGCGTTCCCGCCACCAGGAGCAGCGGGACAATTCCCATCGCCAGGCGCACGCCCCGGCCTCCGTAAAGGATCAGCGCCTCGCGGCGGGGGAGTTCACCGGGGAAAAGCAAGCCGCGGGCCACCAGCAACCCCGCACCGCCGGCAATAAAAATCGCGGGCAGTTCCAATACCCCGTGGGGGGCGACGAATGACCAAAGTTGCAGGCTCATGCCGGCCTGCCAGCACGCCGCCCCGATGACACCCAACAGCACCCCGTTCATCGCCAGCAGATAAATGGTCACGATGCCGCCCAGAATTCCGACCGCAAACATGGTAAAAGCCACGCTGAGGTTATTGGTCATGATGAGGCTGGACGCCAGCGGCTTGATGGTGAGCACCGAATGCGTCCACATCTCGCGCCGGTCAATGGTGTCGCTCATCTGCTGACCGAGGAAGAAGCGTTGAAAGGCCGGGTCGGCAAGGCAGGCGAAGAAACCCGCCAGCGCCCCCGCCAGGAAAAGCCCGAACGCCAGAGCGGTGTAACTCCAGGTCTCGCGAAAAATGCGGGGGAAGTCAAACCGGTAAAATCCCATGATGCCGCGCGGGTGGACCGGATGCCCCATGTAAATCAGGTTATGGGCGCGCGCCAGGAGTTGATTCAGGAATTCCGTCCAAGGCTGGCTCAAAGGATCTTCACGCACGGTGGCCAGGTCAGCGGCGATCTGGCGGTAAAGCAATCCCAGTTCCTGAAGTTCCGCGTGGGCGAGCGGCGCCAAGCCGCGATGTCCGGCTTTCTTGATGATCGCCCCGAGCCGGTCCCAGTGGTGCTTGCGTTTTGCCAACCAGCGTGCGCTAATCATGAAGAATTCCGGCGATCCATGCAGCAGGGCGATCGTGACCCCGTGAATTTCGTAAGCAACCCCTGTATTCTATCGCCAAGCAAGCGGAGAAAGTGTTACTTTCTTGCAATTGTGGTGCAGCCATCCAGGCCTTGGCATTACGGGTGGCATGCCCGTGCACTCCAATGGATTGCTGGAATCTGACTTCCCATGGATCATCTGGTCATTGATACGCCCGAACAAATCCCGCTGGAATTTCCGCTGGCCGGAATCGGCAGCCGGTTCCTGGCCCTGGCGGTGGATACGATCATTCAGGTGGCGGCGGGCGTGGGCCTGGGCGCCATCGCCATGGCTGCGGGGCTGAGGGGCTCCAAGCTGTCAGCCCACCGCCCGTGGGTACTGGCTTTTGTGGGGCTTTTCTGGTTTCTCGTCCAATTCGGGTACTTCGCGTTCTTCGAAGCGATCTGGAACGGGCAATCTCCCGGCAAACGCCTGACCCACTTGCGGGTGATCGAGGATTCCGGCCGGCCCATCTCCGCGTACGAGGCCATCGCCCGCAACCTGCTGCGGATTGTCGACAGCATCCCGGCTTTCTATGGGGTGGCGATCATCAGCGCGCTGCTGAGCGCGAAGAGCAAGCGTTTGGGCGATTACGTGGCCGGCACGGTGGTGGTTCATGAAAAACCTGCGACGCTTGAAACCGGGGTAAGATGGGACTCTCCCCAGGTTTCGGTCAACTCCCCCTACGATATTTCACGCCTTGCCCCGGAGGAATTCCAGTTGATTGAGGCTTTCCTGCTGAGGCGGAATCAACTCGCCGCGGAGGTACGAACCCAAACTGCCCGGCAGATCCTCCACCGCCTCGCGGGCCGCCTGGAATTCAGCCCCGACGACCTGCGCCATCCCGAGGCTCTGCTGGAAACCCTCGCCACAGCCTATCGCACCCGCGCCCGGTACGGATGATTGCCGGTAAGATTTTTGTGGCGAACCCCCGCTTCGATTCAGTAATTTATCTGTGGGCAACATCGCGACACTCTCCGCAGGACGTTGGAAGGAGCCTCCTCGTGCTGGGTCTTGACCGAAACGCCGCGCGTTACACATGGACGGCGATTTTCATCCTCCTCCTCGTGGGGCTGCTTTACTTTATCCGCGAGACGCTGTTTATTTTTGTCGTGGCCCTGCTGTTCGCCTATCTGCTCTGGCCCCTGGTAAAGTTTCTTGACCGGCGGCTGCCGGGGCGCTCCAAGGTGCTGGCCCTCACGCTGGTCTACCTCGCGCTGGTGGGATTTCTGATTGTCGTGGGAATTGCCGTCGGCTCGCGCGTCGTCCAACAGGCCAACGCCCTGGCCGTCCGCCTGCCCGACCTGATTTCCAAATTCCAGGCTCCCCTTGTCCCGCCCGGTTTGCCCTCCGAACCAACGCTGAAGACCACGGTTCTTTCCACAGTGCAACAGCAACTGGCCCAACATTCGCGGGAACTCCTGGCCCTGCTGCCCAGCGCCGCTCTCGGTGTCATTGCGCGCGCCGGAAACCTTGTCTTTATCGTTCTGGTCCCGATTCTAAGTTTCTTTTTTCTGAAAGACGGAAGCGAAATTCGCAGTTCCGTGCTCGGCTTTTTTGCCGACGGCCCGCACCGCGCCAAGGCGGAGAAAATTGCTGCGGATCTGCACGTGTTGCTGGCCCAATACATGCGGGCGTTGGTGCTGATGGGAGTCGTGGCGTCGGTGGCTTATGGGCTCTTCTTCTCGGTCATCGGCGTTCCTTATGGGATTCTGCTCGCGGCCGTGGCTTTTCCCCTGGAATTCATACCCATGGTCGGCCCCCTGGCGGGGGCCACCATCGTCCTGCTGGTGGCGGGCTTGAGCGGCTCGCACCATCTGCTCGTGCTCTTCTTCTTTCTGGTGGCCTTTCGTTTTTTCCAGGATTACGTGGTGTCGCCGCATCTGCTTAGCGCCGGCATGAAGCTTCATCCTTTGCTGGTCATCTTCGGAGTCCTGGCGGGAGGTTCGCTCGCGGGCGTGGCCGGCAGCTTTCTTTCGGTTCCAATGCTGGCAACATTGCGAATTGTTTACCGGCAATTGTTGATCAAAGCCCCCCCGGCGGTCGCCGACCCTGCCCCTGCAACCCCCAAGTGAGGACTGCAAATACCGCTATCAGCACCACCCCGGCGCCGGCCGGAACGTCAGCGCAGATTTCGATGCGCCGGACTTCTTGCGGCCCGCGACCCGTGCTGATCGGAGTAAGCGTGCGTGACCTCCGCGCCAAAGAGGATAATTTGCGCAGAGTAATAAACCCAGGTGAGAAGAATGACCAGGGACGAAGCTGCTCCATAAGCTGTGGCGACGGTGGACCTGGCCAGGTACAGCCCAATCAGCGCTTTCCCCGTTGTCAGGAGAATGGACGCCACGGCGGCGCCAATCCACACATCCCCCCAGGCCACCGGCACGTCAGGAAGAATCTTGAAAATCATGGCGAGGAGCAGCGCAATCATTGCCAGCGAGAGGAGAAAATTGACTGATTCCAGCCAAGGAACCGGCCAGGGCATGTGGGGCACGAGGAACTTATTCACGCTGGCCAGCGCTGTGCTCACCGCAAATGACAGGAGTAACAGGAACCCCAATCCCAGAACCAGGACGAACGACAGGAGGCGCTCGCGAATCGCCCGCATCCAGACGTTTTCTGAGCCCGGCCCGACTTTCCAGATCTTATTAAGCGCGTCTTGAAGTTCCACAAACGCGCCGGAGGTGCCAATGATCAGAGTCCCGATGCCCACGGCGCTCGCGAAGATTCTGAGGCCGGACTTGTCAGCGCTTTGCAGGATCGCTTGAATCGCGCGGGCCGCGGCCTCGCCCACGAAACCCCGAAGTTGCAACAGAAAATCCGCCTCCGCGACCCTTCGCCCGAAGACCAGGCCGGCAACCGACATCACGACGATCAGGACAGGCGTGAGCGAAAAAACGGTGTAAAACGCCAGCGCCGCTCCCATGCTGGGGGCATTGTCCTTTGCCCAGGCCATGCCCGCCTTCTTGAGCAGCACCCACACCGCGCGCAGATTCCGGAATATCCTTGCGGCTCTCCCCCGCTTCAAATTCATCTCGCCGATTCCCCGGGAAGGGTTATCGCAGACACCCCCGGGCATCTCCCTGGGCGCCGCAGATTTTGGTGAAGCCGGTCAGTTCACAATGGCTCACCCATACTGCCACGGTGCGGAGGGTAGTTCAACAGGTTCCGCTGTGCCTCGCCCGGGTTCCTCACCCTGCCGGAAGGTGTGCGGAAGGGCGCGCCAGGGAGTTTTTGAAAAAGACACTGGGTTTGATAAGAATGGCTGGTCCCAAAGGACAGCCCATGGGATGCACCTTTACGGGTACAATAGCAATAAGCTTACAGGGCATGATTTCGTTGAAGTATTCCCGTATTGGAAGCTACCACGCTCAAGGGAGTTCACACTTATGCGGATCTGGATATTGATGTTGATGATGCTGGGCGCAACGCTGACGCTTGGACAGACTCCTCCTGTTCCTCCTGCTCCTCCGGTTGATAATGTGCAAAAGTGCAAAAGCATTTTGGACATCGCCATCCACGACCATAATCCCGACGTGCGTAAGGGGGCAGCGGAGGCCATCAGCCTGTTGGGGATTAAAGACAACCCACGGGAGTTGCTCACCTCGATGCTCGACGATCACGACGTCTCGGTTCGCATCGCGGTGGTGGTGAGCCTGGGGGACTTCCGGGATAAGCAGATGCTCCCCATCATCAAGAAAGCCCTCCTGGATCCCGTTCCCGAAGTGGACTTTACCGCCGCGAAGGTGCTTTACCAGCTCCATGACCCCGATGGCGAGCAATTTATGCTGGCCGTGGTGAGCAAAGAGTCAAAGGCCTCGTCCAATTATTTCAGCAAGGAAAAACGGAGCGCCTTGCGCCTGTTGCACACTCCCAACAAGCTTTTCATGACCATCGCCATCGAGGCGGCAGGCTTCGCGCCCGTGCCCGGCCTGGGATTCGGACTGTCCTCCGTGAATGGCATCATCTCCGATCCCGATTCCTCAGCGCGGGCAGCATCGCTGCTGCTTATCGGAGCAACGCACGATCCGAGCCTTGCCGACGCGGTGGGAACCTCCTTGTCGGATAAGCAGTGGTCCGTGCGCGCCGCGGCCGCCCACCTGGTGGCCACCCATCCCTTCCCCCAATTTCGGGAGAGCCTGATCCCCCTGTTGGATGATAATAAGAGCGCCGTGCGCGTGCGCGCCGCCACTGCCTATCTGCGGCTTCAGCACTATGTGCCACCGCCTCCGCCGAAGCGCAGCACCAGGACTCATCCGCCCCGGGCAACTACCCCGGCGCCAGCCAAACAACCCTGAGCCTCGAGGGGAAGGCGGTGATTTTCTACGTTGTTTTTGGGGCGTGAACGGAAGGCCTTCGGCAAAGCTGTTTTAACTGTTCAAGGGTTCTCGTCATCGCGCCGATTCAAGCGCGAACTCCTGCTCGAGCGCCTGAACCGTCTCACCGTGTTTCATGTAGATCATCGAACAACTTTTGCAAGAGGCGATTTCCGTATCCCCGATGACTTGGAATTCCATCTGGACTCCGCATTCGCACATCCAACCATGGATTCTGGCGGGATTCCCGTATACCAGAGCATGGTCGGGAACATCCTGGGTCACCACCGAACCGGCGCCCACAAAGCAATACCTCCCCAGGGTGTGGCCGCACACAATGGTGGCATTTGCTCCTATCGATGCCCCCTTCCTGACAATCGTGGGTTGCAGTTCGTGCATTCGCGGAATTCCGCTGCGCGGATTCATCACGTTGGTGAAGACCATGGAAGGGCCGCAAAAAACCTCGTCCTCGATCGTGACGCCCTGATAAATTGACACATTATTCTGGACCTTGACGTTATTTCCAATCCTCACCTCGGGCCCGATGGAAGCGTTTTGGCCTATCGAGCAATTTCTGCCGATGCTCGTCCCTTTGAGCACGTGGGAGAAATGCCAGATCTTCGTTCCCGCCCCAATTTCACACGGCGCATCGACATAGGCGGAGGGATGAACGAAATAGTCCGGCTTGGCAAGCGTTGGCCCCACCGGCACGGCGGCTCCGTTCTTGTCGAGCGCTTCCTGGCATGCTTCCAGTACCGTCAGGACGGCAATGCTCTCCCTCCCGTCCGTTAACGGGGTCGAGCGTAATGTCAGGCAATCCAGAAAGTGCGAGCATTCGAGTTTGAGCGGCTCATCGCCGGAGATGGGAATCACTTCCGGGTCCGCTTGATGAGCCGGGGCCTTGCGATCGAGCCATTCCACTTGATGGGCAAAGGCCGTAACCTTGTCGCGAGGCTGGGAGTCGTCAAAAACCAGCATTTTCTCATCGCCGACGACAATCAAACGCTGCTCCTTGGAGGGGTGAGGCCAGCTTACAAACACGTGCCCGCGCACGCCGCTCGCGAAGGTGAGCGTCGTCATGGTAACGTCCGCAATATGGGAATTCAGGTAATTGCCCCCCTGGGCATTGACGCTCGTGGGCAATTCTCCGAGCAACATCAACATGACGGAAAGGTCATGCGGCGCGAAACTCCAGAGAATATTCTCTTCCGACCGGACTTTCCCGATGTTGAGGCGGTTGGAATAAATGTACTGGAGCTTGCCCACATAGCCGTTCGTAACGAGTTCCTTAATTTTGCGGACGGCGGGGTGATACTGCAGGATGTGCCCCACCATCAGAACCTGTTTTCGATCTTCGGCCAGTGCCGTGAGTTCCTCGCCTTCGGAACGGCGGAGCGCCAGCGGCTTTTCCACGAAGACATCCTTACCGGCATAGAGCGCCTCTTTAACCATGGCGTAGTGAGTCGCCGCAGGGGTGGCAATCACTACCGCATCAATGTAGGGATCGTAGAGCACATCCTCGAACGAACTCGTCAGCGCCACTTCCGGGTACTTGCCGGCTAAGCTGTTCAGGGTCTCCGGATCTGTGTCACAGATGACCTGTAACGCACCTAATTCATGGAAACCGCGGATGAGGTTCTTGCCCCAATTTCCGCCCCCAATGACCGCTATGCTTTTGCTCATAAGACCTCTTCTGCATCCTGGGCCTGCCCCTGCGGCTCAGCCCACAATCGTTGAATTACTCGAGTACTCCCATTCCCATGAATTGCGGTCCCCGGCGGGTTGGAATCGAGGGCCGGCAGCGCTTCGCGAACAGTGACCCACTCGACGACACGCCCCGGGTTCCCCAGGACGAACGCGCCAGGCGGTGTGGCCGCACTTGTGCTCTGTTCGGCATTTCCCATCGAGCCCGTCCGCTAACTCTCGGTGTGATAAGAGTAGGCCATCGCGCCGCCGGAGATGCGTTCGAGTTGCTCGTCGTTCAACTCGCCACTGCTCTTCGCGGATGAAACGGATTTCTTCGGCGCCAGCTTCTTGGCATCGGGCATCTGCGTTGCTTGCTTCGACTTCTCGTTCCGGCTCATGACTAATCTGTCTCCTGATCGGGTTTATTCGACCGGGAAGTTCGGCTCACACTTCCCTCCACATGAAAATCCATGGGAAAGGGCCTCGATTAGGTTCCTCATCTATAAAGGCGAAGAATCATGGGAGATTTTGCGCGGGAACAAGGTTTTTTTGACGGAAAGCAGCAATTCATCTTTGCCCGGCCCGATTAGAGGAGTCCGCGCTTGATAAGCCTCCCAGCCTTGACGCCGTCGGGCAAACCATGCCGACGCACAAAGGCCCGCGAGAGGCGCAGAAGGTCGGCGGGAATCGTGACCCCGGGGGCAGGCGGTAATGGCGGGCGAAGAACCCGGGGCGGTGCTCGGGCGGCGGCGCGTCCGGGCCCAGCGTGGCGATCAGCCTCCGTGCGACAACCGCGGGGTCATGGCAACGCTCCCCATGCGCCCGGACCTCTTCTGGTTACGGCGATAAATGGAAGGAAAATTTGCGCAGGGGGAGAGATCTAATAACCTTCAATGGGCGTTGCAGTCGTCGAGCATCAGCGGCCTTGCGACGGGCATCCCGTTGTATTAGACTAGGAGTTCGCAGATTTCACTTCGCGCCTGTAGCTCAGATGGATAGAGCGGCAGACTTCGAATCTGTAGGTCGGGTGTTCGAGCCACCCCAGGCGCGCCAACTAACCCCTTGCTTTTATTTATTTTACACCAGGCGGGTGGCTCTCAGGGCGAGGCTGCTGCGCTCCCTTCCACGGGGGCGTAAGGCAGCAGTTTCGGCGACGACTCGTCGTCCACCTCCAGCAACCAGACCTGCCGGTTCTTGAAATACCGGGTCAGCTCCTCATTTCCGGAAGCTCCCATGTCCCGTGCCCAAACCACCTTGGCGGCATCGATGTCGGCGTCGTTGTAAACCCACTCGTCGTCTGGCGTGTGGTCCGGACTGTAGTGAACGAGGACGAGTTGGCCACCAGTAAAGCGCTTGAGTTGAGCGACGACACCGCTTCGACCAAAGCCCTGAGGGTGGTGAAAAAGAATGTTTTGTCTTCCTAAGATGCTCGCGTGCACAACCAAAAGCCATGCGGCCAGCACAGGGACCACCCGCACCATCTGCCGGCCGACGGGGCGGGTTCGCCAATGCCACAACCGCAGGTGACGCATCGCCAAGATGACCAGCGCATAAAGAGCCCCCGTTATTGGCGCCGCATAATGCGGTAAGTGATACACCGGCAATGCCATTCCCACCAGGGGGATGGCGCAGAGGACCAGCAGAGAGCGCGCTTTACCGGGCCGGGCGAAACCGATGAAGAACTTCCAGCGCCAAGCGAGCAGCAGGGCGCCAAAGGGCATCAGCAATAAAGGGGCCAACAAAATGTTGGCAAGGTCCAGGGAACTCTGGATGGCTAATTTGAGAGGATGTTGACGCGCATCCTGATAATCCTCCATGGACAGTGATAGGTAAAACTTCTTCATCACCGGGTGGTGATATTCCGGAAAGGCGTGAAGCGAGTTCCAGGGGAAATTCGGCACAGGGTCGTAGGTGGCCGCGTACACGAAGTAAGGAATGCGAATAGGACTGCCGGTGACACGCCAGAAGTAGTAGCCCATGGCACAGATCGTGGGAACCAGCACCAGGAGCAGGGGCGCCACGATTCTCCTGGCTATCACTCCTAACGATGGCCTCCTCTTTCCCATCGGCCACAGCGCCATCACGACTGCCACAGCCAAACCCAGAAGGAAGCCTTCGTATGGCCGGCTGTTGGCCAGAATGGCCAATCCCAACCCTAGAAGGAGAGCGTCGCGCACGCGTGGGGTCCGCCTAAGCCGCGGCAAGGCCCCCAGTACCAGTGCCCCACCGGTGGCCGCCACGGCCCCTCCCCAGTAGCTGTTGCTCCAGTAACTGAAGATTGCCAGGCGAAATACCGATAGCAGCCCCCCCAGCAGGGCCCATCCCGGCGGCATCCATCCTTGCAGCATCCAGCAGAGTGCGCCACACATCAGTCCCACGCTCAGCCACACGCCCCAAAATGGATGCCCGAATACCACCTGCCCTGCCGCCAGGACCAGCCCCTGCGCCGGGTAGAACTTGGACATGTAAGTGGGTTTCTGGAGGATGTGGAAACTCTCGAAGTGGATCCACATGGGGTGGGTGGGATTGGTCAGGCGCCCGTGCGCAAAGGTGTCGGCAGCAAGCAGGTAACTGAACTCGTCATGGACCGTCGGCTGAGGGATGGGCTCGATGGGCAGAACGGCAGTGCGCGCCGCGAGCGCCAGGACCCCCACGGCCAGCACGGCCAACCGACGCCTTCGCGCCAACCTGCCTAACAATCGCTCAACCCTGCGGAACCAATTTGCGACCACCTCCGGAAACATCCAGGCGGCCGCAGCAGCACCGATGACTAGAATAGCTTCGCGAATTATGGCCGCGCAAATTCCCCACCCGCATCTGTTCAGAGGCGTCGTCAGCATATGCAGTAAGGAATGCAGGTTCATGATAATGATCGCTCGAATGGGATTTCCGCGCCGACTTTACGTCAGCAGCTTTTCGCACAGAACCACGAAGTGTAAACCTCGTCCGAACAACAGGTCGAATGGTGGGGGATAAAGGGAGAGCGCTTCGTTCAAGCTGACGAACCGCAACCCGGAGCCAGTAAGGATCTGATGCCACTGAACCTTGCTCTGGTAATTATAGGGCAGTTTCACACCATAGCCACAATTCCCCACCCAGTCCATAAAGCTCAGCACGGCGCGGTCGAATTTCCCTTCGCAAAAGTGGTCTTTGATCAGTATAAAGCGGCGACTTACTCTTCTTGCCTCACTCAACAAACCCGCAATATGGGTGGTATGGTGAAGAACATCCACGAAGAGGCAGACATCAACCGAATCATCGGGAAACGGGATGCTGACGCCATCAAAGCCCGCGCACTCGATCAGACATGAGGGTCTGGGCACCACCTCAAGTCCGCGGACGAGAACGGTTAGGTTCATCTGCGCAATGAGGTGGCTAATCCTCCCGTCCCCGCACCCCACGTCCAGCAGGACCGCCCCGGCGGGGACGAGGTTGGTAAGCAGCGCCGACAGAACGCGGGCTCTTCGCCGAAGCACCCATCGCCCATGAAACCACTTGGCCAACCGCGCCGCTGCTCGCGGCTTAGCGGGCGTCATAATCGCCAACGTATGTACCTCGACTGATCCCCAACATGCTCATGAAAAACGAAGCGAAGATAACCTGAACCCCCAGCAAGAAACAGAGGGAAAACAGAATGACGGTGCGAAGGTGACCCAGGGGTCCGAATCCACTGGCGATCCATTGCTCGAGCAGCCAAACGGCCCCGGAGCCGCCCGCCAGCACCAGGATGGCGCCGACAATGAGTCCTTCCTCCAGGGTCACACGCTTCAGCCATCTTTCCAGACTGTAATGACGGTGCGAAAATCGTTCGGTCAAGCTGAAAACCTTGGCAAAAAGCCCAATCGAAACAATCTGCGCGCCCGTGAGCGCAAACATCGCTCCAAATATCATGGTGTGAAGATCGATCTCCGCCCGACCCAGGCGCCGGGGCCCCGGGAGCAGCCACAGAACCATCGCCACTCCCAACAAAAATAGCGTCGTACCGGGAATGAGAAAAAGCCAATTGGGGGCGTAAAGCATCATAAAACGCAAGCTGCGCCAGCCATCATGGAAGGTCCGCAGATGGGGCCGGCGCCCACGCTTGTCCGGCCACAGGATGATGGGAATTTCGGCGATCCGCGCGGCGAGTTTCAGGGCCTTGATGGTGAACTCTAGGGCGAACTCCATGCCGGTACAGCGCAAGTCGGCGCGCTCATACAAGGCTTTACTGAAGCCCCGCATGCCGCAGTAGGCGTCACCAATGTTTCCATGAAAAAGTGAATTCAGAATCAAGGTAATGGCGGGATTGCCGAAATGCTGATGCAGCCAGGGCATCGCACCCGGTTTGATCCCTCCCCGGAAGCGGTTGCCCAGTACCAGATCATAGCCTTCACGCCATTTGGCCAGGAATCGCGGGACATCGGAGAAGTCATAGCTGTCGTCGGCGTCGCCGATGATGATGAATTTCGCCTTCGCTTCCCCGATGCCCTTCCGCAAGGCGTTGCCGTAACCTCGCGCCTCCACACCCACCACTCGGGCGCCGTTTTCCCGGGCGATTTCCGCTGACCCGTCGGTCGAGCCGTTGTCCGCCACCACAACTTCGCCACGCACGTCGCACGCACGAAAGGCCGCCAGCGCTTTGCCGATGCATCGCCCGACCGAGTTCGCTTCGTTGAGGCAGGGGATAACCACGGACACTTCCACGTGACCGTCAGGCGCATCCTGGGCAGAGGGGGAGGATTCAAAATTCTCGCGCTGGTTTTGGGTGGGGTCTGAGGGATGCATATGATCTTCCGGACGCCGCCTTAAACTTCGTCTGATTGAGCTCTGCGTTCATGGCCAACGTCACCGGAGCCCGGGAACGTGAAGCGCTTGGCAAGAAACGATACCGCAAGCTGCACGCAGTAGCAAGCATGCGCAAGTCTGCACAGTCTGAGGCGAGTGCGATGATGAAGGCGGAATTAATAGTGGACAATAATGATTATAGTCCACAACTCAATCTTGCACCCTTCCGGGAATTTTTGTAAATGAGACTTCCTGGATTGGGGTTGTTTCGCTGCAGGGCAGCCCCTTGGCAGGTAATGGCAGAATTACGCCACCGCGGGCCGGGGCGATTGCGCCCACGCGCCCGCAGACCGGCAAAGAAAATAAGGCCCCCCAATTTTCCGCGACCGCTCGCTCGAAACAGGGATGCTTCAAATGGTGAGCTTACAGGATCGGGAACGGTCCGGCGCACAGTGATGCACCCTCTCGCTGTACACCCCAGACTCCATCCCCGGGCCTAAAGACGCTGGCAGGTCATTTGGCGACATCGCCAAAACCCGTCACACACCTTCACGGCGGGGCCTGAAGAGGGGAACCGCGAGCATGGCGCGCGGAACAGTTTGGGTCTTCTCAATGCCGAGCGAGTTTGTCTGCCATCGACAGCAACAGCCTGCGATTGGTGCTCGACATCGCCTCAAAAGACTTGATCAGCCTTTTTACCGGCTTACCCAGGTTGACCTGATCGGGGACCTTGGGAGAGGACGGTTTTCCCTCACCCTGGAACAGCAATTGGTAGGGCTCAATTTCCAATGCCTTGGCAAATTTTTCCAGAGTTTGCAGGGAGGGGGCTGTGTATCCGCCTTCAACACGAGAGATGTACGAGCGCAAGAGACCGGAACGCCGTTCGATGTCGCCTTGCGAGAGACCTTTTACTTCACGTAATTGTCTTAATCGTTTACCTACGTCCATAGCTCAATTAGAGCAGATTCAGAAACCCATGTCAACCGTATTAACTTAATATTCTGACGCCTTGTTAAATCCATCAAGATACCTGATTGGTGCTTTCCGATAAAGATAGCTCCCAAATGCCGATTTGCACATCGGGAATTACCCCCAACCGGTCTGATGACTCATTTTATAAAGGTGAACCCAGGTAAAGGGAGGCGGAGGGGGCACAGGAGGGTAGTACCGGAAGAACAAGTCAAAAGTCAAAACGCAAAAGTAAAAATGTAAATGTGATAACCCCTGCCCCGTTGTCAATTTGACTATCTCGCGGAAAAAATAGGATCTACAGCCTTTTGACTTTTGTCTTTTGACTCTTGCGTTTTGACTCTTGACTTTCTTTCAAGTTTCCTTAGCGCGCAGTGCTTCCATCGCCAGCCACTCCAGCATAAACAGGATAAGCGTTGACGCCGGGGCTTCCTGGAACTCCGGTACCAGGATTCCCAGGTCGGAGCCCTCGGCCAGGTCCCGGTCGTTACCATCGGTAAGGGAAAGGACACGTGCGCCGTTCGCCCGCGCCTTGGCCGCCGAGCGATGAACGACCTTTTTCATCTTCGAATGGGAGCCGGAGAGGAACAGCAGGGTGTCCCCGGGGCGGGCGAAGTGGGCGACCCCGCTCTCAAAATCCGACGCCTCCAGACCCTCCACCGGAAGGCCGGTCAGGATTTGCATTTGCCGCGCCGCCCGCGAGGCGGGAAAATGATAAAAGCCTCCCCCCACAATGCGCAGCCTGGCAAGACGCGCCATTTCCGCCGCCAGCGACCGGACCGCTGAGGGAAGCTGCGCAAACACCCACTCCAGCTTTTCCGGGAGCTGACCCAATTCTCTCTCCATCGGCTCCCACCAGGGCTGGGGTTTCTTCAGCGCCCGCATGGCTTCGAACGCCAGGAGATTGAGAGCCGCGTGCATGGCCACCGCCACCGCGGGCGATCCCGCTTCGCCGGTGGCGGGAACGGTCAACACGTAATCCGCCAGTTTCAGCAGGGGGCCGTCCGGAGTATTGGTCAACGCTACCACCGAGCACCCGCGCTCCAGTGCCGCGCGCGCCAGTTCCTGGGCATCCGGCCATTCTCCCGCACCGAAAATCATGAGCAGCACCGAGCGGGGACGCAGGAGGGAAAGACCGTAGTTCTGGAAAACCTCCACCGGGCGCGCCACCACAGGCCAACCGGGAAATTTTTCAAACGCATATCCCGCCGCCACACCCAGGGCGGCGCAATCCCCCGCCCCGCAGATGTACACAGGGCCGTCACCCCAACGGACCCGGCGCACTACCGCCCCATACTCGGCGCGTGCCGTTTCCAGTGTCAGGCGCAAAGCGCCGGGGATTTCCTGGATTTGTTGGCGGGTGGTCATAGGTTTCGACCTTGGGGTCAGGAGGAAGAAGTCACAAGCCAAGAGTCGGAGTCAGAATTCCGGAGGCAGAATTCAGAAGTTAGAATTTTGGTTCTCGTTTGTAGCTTCTCAATCCTGACTTCTACCACTTAGCTTCCAATTCCCAACTTCTACCTTCTTGCTTTTGACTCCTTTCTTCTTACACCCGACTCCTGGCTCCTTACCCCTGACTCCTGACTTCTGACCCCTGGCTTCTGGCTTCTATCTCCTGACTCCGGAGTTCCTCACTTTCCACCGCTGCAACTTCCGGGGCGGCCTCATCGGCCACGAACATGTGCGCCGAGAGGTGCGCGCCGAAGAGCAGAATCATAGCGCCCGCATACGCCCAGAACAGCAGGGTCACGGACAGAGCAAAGGGCCCGTAAACCTCCCGAAACCGGAACATGGGCAGCGTGAGGAAATAGAGCGCTTTCCCCAATTCCGTCAAGATTCCCGCGGCGATGGCGGCGGGAAGAACTCGGGCGGCGGAAACCTTCCCGTTGGGCAAAACATAGTAAATCATGAAGTAAATGGAAGCCACCAAGGGCACGGTGGCAACCTCCAGAACGGTGTGCGACACCAGCGTGACCAGGCTTCGGGAAGGCATCCAGCCGATCAGGGAATTGATTTCGGATTGAACGGGCGTCATGGCCAGCACAAAACTCAGGGCGAGCACGCCTGAAATCAGGACAAGGAAAAAAGACATGATCTGGTTTTTCAGAAAATTGCGGTTGGTGCGGAAGCCCCACACTTTATTCAGGGCGATCTCCAGGGGCAGGAACACCCCGGAACTGGTGAACAGGAGCATGAACACGGACACTACCTGCAAGCGCGGCCGGCCTTGCACCACCGCCTCCAGGTTGCGCACGATGGAATCCGCCCCCACCGGAAGGTGAACGCGCAGAAGCTCCAGAACCAGTAAGTAGGCCTTTTCCCAGTGGAGCCAGCGCCGGCAAATCGCCAGCAAAATGAAGTTGAAGGGGAAAAAAGAAAGATAGGCGTTGGCGGCAATGGAAAAAGCATAAGCGTGGACCTCCGTCTCAAAGAGGTAGCGCGCGCTGGAAAGAAAGAGGCTTGCCATGTGGCGGCGGTTCAGGCCGCGACGCCGGATTCTCTCCCAATCTGCCGCCAGTTCTTCTTTCCACATGCCGAAATCCCGCGGGGAGCAGGCCGCTGCGTCCCGATTTGAAAAGGAGGCGAAGTATAGTGCATCGGCGCGCATCTTGCCAGCGATGTTGTTAGACCCTAATCCGCCGATAACGAACGGGCGGTAGGGATTTTGGATAAAAGAATAGGGAATCGGCACTGTGGAGACATCCTTTCATGGTAGGCGCAGTGTCGTTACGGCCCGAAGAGAAGGCAGGAGGCCACAGCAGATTGTGCAGTGCGCGAGAGGAAGACACGCCGCATGAAGTTTCAGGAAGGGGGTTAGGATAATCCGCTGATAAGGACGACGTTTTGGTGCCGGTAGGTTCACGTGATCACCGGCAGCAACCGCAGGCCCTCCCCATAGGCGGCCGCCCACTTGCCCAGCGCGGCCACTCGCAGCATCAGTCTTCGGACATGGTGCACCAGCCGCCCCGGCATGGTGAAGAGCAGGAAGCGCAAGCGCTTGGGTCGTGCGGTCAGTAGTTCGGCGGGCAAGGCCAGCCGCTTCAGCGCCTGGAGCACGTTGTGTGCGATCACCGCCAAACGCAGCCAAGCCGCGTTGGCGCCGAAATATTTCGAGGGCAGCACGCCGCCCCCCAGGTCGTTTTTGATCACGTCATGGACGAACTCAATGGTGCCGGCCTTTTCGCGGTGCCACTCGATCAAGCGCGCCGCCTTCAACTCCCAGCGGTTCGACAACAGCGCGAAGTGCCGCACCGTGCTCCCGTCCGCGAAGAGTTCTCCTTGCTTTTTGCGAATGCGGATGGCCACGTAGCGCAGCGGTTGCGCATCCTTCTTCTCCACTTTCTCGCCGGGCACGAAGGGGACCTCGGCGCACTCGCGGATTTCGGCCGGATGCCGCTCGCCGTAGGGTTCCCAGGCGGCTTCGGGAAGCGCCTGGATGGCCGCGTGCAAGGGCTCGCTCATCCGCGCGCTGATCGCAAACGCGATGCGCCCGCCCGGTCCTTCGGGCCGCTGTTCATCGCGCAACCAATTCACCAACCCGCTTTCATGACACGCCGAATCGCCCCGGTAATAATACTCCTGCACCGTGCTCGGCAGGGCGGCAAAGGCCCGTTGCGCCACTTCCACCGGCTCCATCTGCGCGGGCACGTTGCCATCGCGAAATTGATCGGCCAGCACCAGGCCGGTCTCCGCCCACGCCGCCAGCATCGGCTGATAGCCGCGCACCCCTTCATAAGTGGTTAAGGCTTGCTGCTTGTGGCTCTCAATGATCGTCGCGTCCTGATCCACCGTGGCGAGGCGCTGGTCGGGGGCGCGTTCCCCGAAGCGCTGCACCAGATCGCGGTTCACTCTGCCCAGCCCCTCCAGTGCGGCCGTCTCCTCGGGGATGTAGGCGATCTGCTCAGGTAAGCGTCGTTGCTGGGCTTCCGCGATCTTCTCCTCCTGATGAAAGGCCTGCAAGAATTCCAGCGCCGTGCGCGGTGAAGGCAGCGCGTGCCCGATCATCTCCGCCAGCCCGGGGTCTTGCCGCAGACGCTCAAAATCTTCCACACATTCGCCCCCTGCGGCATTGAGGATCACGAAGCTCTCCACAAACGTCGCGTCGTCGTAGCCGCGTTGCCGCTGTTTCACCCGCACGTGTTCCTGAACACTCCGCGGCAGCCCCAGCGAACGGAAGGCCTGTACCACCAGCGGGATTCCTCCCAGCGCCGTGAGGATTTCTTGCAGAGGCTCGGGATCAAGCTCGAACAGCAACGGCGAGGCCGTGGGTGAAGGATTGGGGAGTTTGCGCATAGGAGAAAACCCTCAGCAATTTTCACACCCTGGGGGTGAAAAATCTTACAACCTTTCGCTTCTTCCCCCCAAGCCCGTCGCCCATGTCTACAGGCGGCGCCATCACTGCACCCCGGCTCAGCCTGCCCAAGCCGCCCCTTATCGGCGGATCGGGGTTAGATGCAATTTGCTCAACCCACGCAATTCCATAGGCGAATGCAGTAGCGCGCGGGGGAGTGATCCATGGCGCCGGGCGGGGCGGGGAGTTTATCGAGATTCTTACGACTACCGCGGAGATCGGCGGGCAGACCGTGGATGGCGTGTCCCATAACCTTCAGGTCATCGGCAATCGTTCCCTCATTCTCGCACTCCAGGCGACCGCCGTCATCGAAACGGTGGCACCTCTCGGGAGCATGGACGTAGAGAATGCTCTCCAGGGGGACATGCGCGACCACATCATTAAAGTTGACGCAGCGGAAATGCCCCTTGCCGCGGTTTGCCAGCACCCGGTCACGGAAGGCAGTATCGCCAACGCGCGGGCACCCAAACGTGTAGGCGGCCACGTTGGGATCGGAAAGCCGCGAATAGGTGAGCAGGGCCAGCGCGCCTCCCAGGCTGTGCCCGGTAAGGCAGATTTCCCCTTCCGGGCTCTCGCGCCGGTATCGGGTTAACTCAACGACCACCTGGTCCCACACACGGTCGAGCGCCCCCTGAAATCCGCGATGAACGAGGCACGGCATGGAGAGCAGATCCCCCATGGTGGGCAAGTGCCAAAAGGACGTTGACGCGGAAGAGCGGTTGTCGCGCTCGTGAACGAGCAGAATATCCAAATCCGCCATCTTATCCCGCGGGTCGTCGATCTCGGTGCCGCGGAAAGCCAGAAAAGCAAACCCATCGGACGTGGCAAAAAACGCCTGGGTGCCTGGGGCATTCCAATCCTTCGGGTCTTCCCCGATTTTCCTGCGCAGGGTTAAACCACCTCGCTCAAGGTTTTCCTGAAGTTCCTGATCCGCCATCCGGCGGGTCCCGTAACGCGCATAGGAAAGCAAAGCGGCGTCGGCAGCCCATGCCGCCTTGACGATCTCGCCACCTTTTGCAAACGCGTGGTCGCGCGCACGTTTGAAGTATTCGTACTCCCTTTTTCGGGGTGGAAAAAATAGATTTCGCAGTGAGCCTTTGGGCAAAGGCATGCGCCCTATCGGTTCGATCGTGGTCCCAGCCATAGTTCCTCCGCATAGCGCCGGTGAGAGTATTTCGCGTGGCGAAAGGGGATGTCAAGGCCATCGGTCGGCGCGGGAAAAGCTGTTATAGGGGTATGGCTCGCCGTACACCCCTGGTTCGTTTGCGTGACAAGAATGAAGAGTGTACGGCAAGCCGTACCCCTACAACCCGCGCGCTTATGGTTTCCCAAGGCGGAAAATGATGCCGGCAGAGATACGCGGAGCGCTTACGGCGCCGCTACTGAAGTCTTGCCGGACGTAATCGGCCTGGATGAGTCGAATCGCCACATGCTTGCGCACCTTGAGGTCAATCCCGCCCCCCAGGGCCATCCCAAAAACGGTTGCCGGTGATATGGTGCTCGCCGTAGTGAAACAGGCGATCCCGCATACAGTTTCACCAGGAGATACTGTCGAACCCTGCACCACGCCAAGCAGGGCGTGAACGAACGGCGTAACGCGGGGGAAGCGCCGGACGGAATACTGCGGACCAAACAAGAACATAGTTCCGGACCCTCCGCTGCCAATTACCGGCTTAAGGTCACTGGGGCTGGCGCTGAATTGATGGCCGCTGAAGTCCGCCACCACCCCCCACGACTTGTAGTTCGCGGCGACGGCGGCGTTCCACCCATTAGCGCTGGTTTGTACGAGGTTGGAGGGCGCGGTGCTGCCCAAGTATGAGTAACCGCCAAAGACCTCCACATTCTGGGCGCGTGCGGAGGACGCGAGGCAGAGCAGGAGGACAACAAGAGGAATTCTCACGCGCATGCGAAGCCTCCGCTGAAAAATAAATTTGTGCTACCGGATTGTCTGATGCTGCGAGCCATGGCCACGTTGTTCCTTGACCATCTCATTCCGCCCGAATTTACAGGCCTTAACAAAAGTCATGTCTATTGTCATTTCCGCAATCAGCAAACCGCAACATAAGCAGGTCGCGCGGAGCCATGCCGCACCCATCAACCGGAATGCACAAAGGCACGTTCCAGTGATATGATGAGCGGGTTCGGGCGAAGGAATAATTCAGGAAATAAAAGAAACTGGAAACTCGAAACTCGCGAACCAAGTCTATGGGGCGAAATTCGAGTTTCGAATTTCCAGTTTCGTTCTTCCAATTTCGATTTTCATTCGCAAGGAGCGCAAGATGCGTGGGAAAAGGAAAAATGCAGGTGAGCCCCCAGAGGGCTTTTCGCGGCGCGATTTCTTAAAGGGCGCGAGCCTGGCGGCATCCACTGGATTGCTGGCGACGCCCAAAGCCGGGGGGGCAACGCCGGAGCCCTCGCCCGAGGTGCTGGGGCCGGGAGCGGTGCACATTACCCTCCAGATCAACGGCCAAGCGCACAGCCTGCAAGTGGAACCGCGCCTGACCCTGCTCGACGCCCTGCGCAATCAGCTCGACCTGACGGGGGCCAAGAAAGTGTGCGACCGCGGGGTCTGCGGCGCCTGCACGGTGATCCTGGATGGCCGCCCGGTGTATGCGTGCAACGTGCTGGCCGTGGAAGCCGAAGGCCACCGCATCGAAACGATCGAAGGGATGGGATCGGAATCGGAGCTTCACCCGGTAATGGCCGCCTTCGTCGAGCACGATGCCCAACAGTGCGGATTCTGCACGCCAGGCTTTGTGGTGGCCTGCAAGGCCTTCCTCGACAAGCATCCCGACCCGACAAGAGAAGAGATCGAACACGGCCTGGGCGGCAACCTCTGCCGGTGCGGCACCTACGCGGGGGTCCGCGAGGCGGTGCTCGAGGCCGCCCAGACCCTGAAGGGAGGTCGCGCCCATGGATAAGTGCAAATATGAATGGCCGGCCGCGGGCGAACGCAGCCTGATCGGAAAGCGCATCAAGCGTATCGATGGGCCCGCCAAAGCGAGCGGCCGCGCCAAGTACACGTACGACATGAATCCGCCCGGCCTCCTGATCAGCAAAATCTATCGTTCTCCTTACGCCCACGCCAAAATCACCGCCATGGACACCTCCGAAGCGGAAAAACTGCCCGGCGTGAAGACCGTAAAAGCGATCATGGGTGTGGGAGATGAAACCCACTGGGTGGGTGATGAGATTATCGCCCTGGTGGCCGAGAGTGAAGACATCGCCGAGGATGCCCTCGGCAAAATCAAAGTGGAATTCCAGGAACTTCCCTACCTGGCCCTGGAAGAAAATCTGGAGAAAGCCGGTGCGTTTGCCAAGCCCGCTGGGGGGAAGACAACGGGTGATCCCGCCAAGGCTTTTGCCGATCCCGACCTGGTGATTTCCGAAGGCTATTACGGCATCGCATCCATCACCCACTGCTGCCTGGAAGCCCACGGTAATGTGGCGATGTGGACGGGGGAAAAGTTGCTCACCTACTCCTCCACCCAGAATGTATCCGGCCTCCCCGGGCAGATTGGGCAGGCGCTGCGCGAGCAGGGCCTCAACGTTTCGAACAACAGTATCGAGACCATTTGCAATTACGTGGGGGGAGGATTCGGCAGCAAGTTCTCTCCCGATGAATGGGGCATCCATGTGGCGCAATTGGCCAAGACCACGGGCAAGCCGGTAAAACTGATCCTCGATCGCAACATGGAACTTGAAGCGGCGGGGGCGCGGCCTTCCGCCTACGCTCGCATCAAGGTGGGAGCGAAGAAAGACGGCACGCTCGCGGCATGGGATTCTCACTCGTGGGGCACGGGAGGTCCCACCGGAACGGGGATGCCGCCCCTGCCCTACGTACTGGCCATCCCCAACATCTCCACCCAGCACACGTCCGTAAGCACCAACACCGGGCCGGCCCGCGCCTGGCGAGCGCCGGATCATCCGCAGGCGGCGGCATTAACCATGTGCGCGTTGGAAGACCTGGCCGCCAAGCTCAACCTCGACCCCATCGAGTTTTTCTCGAAAAACGCCGACCTTGCGGCAGGAGATCGAGGGAAAGTCTACCGGGAAGAACTTGCCAAGGCCGCCGAGCTCAGCGATTGGAAAAAGAATTGGCACCCGCGGGGAGACAAAAGCGCCGGCCCCATCAAGCGCGGCCTGGGGGTGAGCCTGCACACCTGGGGCGGGCGCGGCCACAACAGCACGTGCCTGGTGAGCATTCACCCTGACGGCTCGGTGGAGGTCACCCTGGGCAGCCAGGACCTGGGCACGGGCACGCGGACGGTGATTGCCGTGGTGGCGGCGGAAACCTTCGGGCTGCCGGTGGAAGCCATCACCGTCAACATCGGCGACAGCAAGTTCCCCGCTTCGGGCCCTTCGGGGGGAAGCACCACGGTGGGCGGCGTGTCCGCTTCCACGCGGCGCGGTTCGGTCGATGCCCTGCACCAGTTGTTTGCGGCCGTCGCTCCCAGCCTGGGAGTTTCGACCGACCAGCTCGTGGCGCGGGATGGGTACATCCAAGCCATCAACGATGCGTCCAAAAAAATCACCTGGAAGGAAGCCTGCGCCAAGCTCCAGGTGAAGACCATTCAGGCCACGGGCAAGAACCCCGGCCAGTGCAAGCTGGGGGATAGCGGCGTGGGCGGTGTGCAGGTCGCTGACGTCTCCGTGGATACGGAAACCGGCCTGATCAAGATCAACAAAATGGTGGCCGTGCAGGACTGCGGCTTGATCATCGACCTGAAAACCGCGGAGAGCCAGTGCTACGGCGCGCTGATTATGGGCATCACCTACGCGTTGTTCGAAGAAAGAATCATGGACCAGGCCACCGGGCGTATGCTGAATAACAACATGGAGTTTTACAAGCTGGCGGGCATCGGAGACATCGGCGAACTGGTGGTCCACATGATGACCGGACCGGGCTACGACGAGCGCGGAACGATTGGCCTTGGCGAGCCTCCGGTGATTTCTCCGGGCGCCGCCATTTCCAACGCCGTGGCCAACGCCATCGGCGCGCGCGTGCCGACTATTCCCCTGACCCCGGATAAGGTTCTGGCGGCACTCGCGAAAGGAGGGGTTGCCTGATGGAAGCCTTTGAATACGCGCGGCCCACGTCAATCAATGAGGCCATCAAGCTGCTCGCCCACGCGGAGGGCAAAGCGCTGGTGCTGGCGGGGGGCACCGACCTCCTCAGCTTGATGAAGGACGGCGTCGCGAGGCCCAAGCGCCTGGTCAGCTTGCAACACGTCAAGGAGCTTAAGGAAATTTCCTTCAACGAAGAATCCGGGCTGCGCCTGGGCGCAGGCGCGACCCTGGAAGAATTGATCGAGAACGCCGAGGTCCGGCAGCACTATCCCGCCCTGGTGCAGGCGGCGGAAGGCGTTCGCAGCCCGCAAATCCGCAGCATGGGAACGGTGGGCGGCGACCTCTGCCAGCGCCCGCGCTGCTGGTACTACCGCGCCGGATTCGGATTGCTGGGGGTTTATAAGGGCAAGCCGCTGGTTCCCGACGGCGACAACCGCTACCACGCTATCCTGGGGAATTCCGGGCCGGCTTATTTCGTCAGCCCCTCCAGCCTGGCACCCATCCTGATGGCTTTGCGCGCCCGGGTGATAATCCAAGGTATAGCAGGGGAGGACAACATGTCCGCGGAGGGGTTCTTTGTCACTCCCCGGAACGACCAAGAGATTGAGCACGCCTTGCATCCGGGTGATATCGTCACGGAAATTCAGATTCCCAATCCCGGAGACGCCAAGATGGCGGTCTACGAGGTGCGGCAGAAGGAAGCCTTGGATTGGCCCCTCGCCGCCGCCGCTGTGGTCGTGAAGCTCGACGGCGGCAAGGTGCAGAGCGCCCGCGTCGTGTTGGGACACGTCGCGCCGGTGCCTTGGCCTTCGCCCGAAGCCGAAGAGTCGCTGAAAGGCAAATCGCTGAATGAAGATGTGGCGTGGGAGGCGGGCAAATCCGCGCTGGGCAAGGCGACGCCACTCTCCAGGAACGCCTACAAAGTACAACTGGCCCGCGTGGCCGTCAAGCGCGCCCTGCTGCGCGCAGTGGCGTAGCGCCGACCTTGAGGTCGGCACAGAAACGTGCCACGGGCGTCCCGCCCGTGAAGGGGCATGGCCAGGATGGCCATGGCACGAAATTGGCCGAGCGCCGTGCGCACTAACCAAGAAATAGAATTGGAAGGAGAGGCCTGATGATCTCCGAATCTGCTCCGCAAACTGATCAGACCCAGGCGCAGTGCCGGTTAATCCGCCACAAGTGGATGTTCATTGAGGCGGAACCCGACCCCACCGTGCCCCGCTCCGGCTCGAGCCTCTGCTGGTGCGTCCACACCCAGAAGTGCATCGGCCCCGACGGCCAGGTCGTCACCCTGGAGGCCTGCAACTCCGAACGGCCTTGCTTCGAAGGTTTGTAAGAAGGTAGCCACGGACAGTGCTTTTCTGTCCGTGGGTTCTTCCATGCAAATAAGGTGATTTCCGGCGAAGGTGAGCGCTGTGGATTGGGAACGTCTGCGCGAGAAGAGCCCACGGACAGAAAAACACTGTCCGTGGCTACCCCCTGTTCTGCGCCGTGCCTCTCTACCACCGTGTTTGCGGCCCTAGTGAACCCCGTGGGGAAACCCGACCGACGTGAACCAACCGTAGCGCTGCGATTTCTAGGGAGTGCGCATGCGGGAGGCGAGGCGGGGAGCAATGGCTTGGAAATGTTTCAGGTTCAGGGTGTAAATGTGCTGGGCGGCGCAATTTTCCGCGCACCGCAACAAGAGCGCGTCGTAAATGCGGCCGCCGGTCAGGCCTTGTTCCGACGCTTGGTGAATCGTGGCGAGATATTCCCGTTCACTGAGGGAGACCAGAGTCAGCCGTTGGCGGACCTCTTCGACAAAAAGGAATGCCTGCTCGGAAGGGATCATCGGCTTCACCGGTAGAGCGCTCATCGAGGCGTACACTTCGGCCAGGGTATGAATCCCGCAGGCGGACTGCTCCTTGCGGGCCGCCGCAAACAGCCGGAGGCTGGCGGCATGTTGCCCATGACCGCGCCAAAAGGCCGCGACGAGAACCGACGTGTCGAAGAAGTCTCTCATCGGGACAACGTTTGGCGCAGGCGCCGGGAGCGTTCGAGGTCAATCAGATCGGGAATGGAAGCGTTGCTCGGCTCACCTTGATACACCCAGATGCCCTGTTCTTTTTGCAATAACGCCTGCGGACGAACCGGGCGCAAGGTGATGCGTTCGCCCTCACTTTCCAGAACCAGCGTGTCGCCGGCGCCGAGCTGCATCTCCTCGCGCAGGGTCTTGGGAAGAACCAGCCGCCCGGCTTTATCGAGAGAAACCTTGGTCGTCATAATGCCATTCTAGGATGGTTTGAACCACTTGTAAATGGCAAAACCCGGGAAACGCTGTAAAGCCGTGGCGCAAGTTATCCGAAACTGATTGGCGGGCTGGCGCAGGGCGAGCTCAGCCCTGCGACTCTGGGCGAATCATGCTAGACGCTTTACAGTCGAGTCGGACGGATCATTCCGATCAGAAATTGGGCCGCTGGCCATGAGTGCATCGCAGGGCTGCGCTCGCCCTGCGCCAGCCAGCCGTGGCTTCGTCATCGAAGGGAAAGCATGTAGCGCACAGGTACGCGTATTTTGCGTTCCTGTGCGGCTCTTCATTTTTTACGTTAATAGCCTGTGGGCGCACGTCGTGTTTGGGGAGAACCGCTGAGGAGCGCACAGTACGCGCACCTCAGCGCTACCTGCTCCCCAAGGCAGGAGTCTGCGCCAGCCCCCCCGCGTCAAAATGCCAGAGCGAAGTGGGCAATATCGTGGGTTTCCCCTTTCGTCCGAGGTTACTGCAGGTACAGAAAAAAGCTGAGTAAGCTCACCGACATGACTGCGACAGCGAGTATTTTCGACCGGTCCCACGTGATGGCACATACTGAAGCAGCAAACGAGAGGACAACTGAACACGCTCCCCACTGACCCAAGATCGCTTGTCCCCGTGGCGGCGGGGAGGTCTCCCATTGGCCGTGTGAATCGAGGTACCACACTGTGCAGAGGATCAGAACTGCGTCACCAACACTAATCAACAAGGAAAGAAATGACCAAACATTTTTTCGGATGATGCCTCGTAGCAACACCAATCCCTCCTATATAATAGCCCATGCTACCCCCAATACTAGTGTCCACATGCCTCAGAACCTGGATTAAAGCGTGCGACATCTAACAATCCGTGCACCCCGAGTGACCCGGGGATACCCGCAGCAAAGGGGTCCACGCTGTCCAGGTGGACATCGCCACTGGTCGGGGCGAAAAAGGTGTCAGGTACCTTTTCCGAACTTCTCACTGCCCGAGCCAAAGAAAAGGCCGGCTGGCGCATCAGGCTCCTCCCTTGGGGCTCTGCGATCTCCCGCAGGGACCCTAATCCGCCGATAACGAACGGGCGGTAGGGATTTTGGATAAAAGAATAGGGAATCGGCACTGTGGAGACATCCTTTCATGGTAGGCGCAGTGTCGTTACGGCCCGAAGAGAAGGCAGGAGGCCACAGCAGATTGTGCAGTGCGCGAGAGGAAGACACGCCGCATGAAGTTTCAGGAAGGGGGTTAGGATAATCCGCTGATAAGGACGACGTTTTGGTGCCGGTAGGTTCACGTGATCACCGGCAGCAACCGCAGGCCCTCCCCATAGGCGGCCGCCCACTTGCCCAGCGCGGCCACTCGCAGCATCAGTCTTCGGGCATGGTGCACCAGCCGCCCCGGCATGGTGAAGAGCAGGAAGCGCAAGCGCTTGGGTCGTGCGGTCAGTAGTTCGGCGGGCAAGGCCAGCCGCTTCAGCGCCTGGAGCACGTTGTGTGCGATCACCGCCAAACGCAGCCAAGCCGCGTTGGCGCCGAAATATTTCGAGGGCAGCACGCCGCCCCCCAGGTCGTTTTTGATCACGTCATGGACGAACTCAATGGTGCCGGCCTTTTCGCGGTGCCACTCGATCAAGCGCGCCGCCTTCAACTCCCAGCGGTTCGACAACAGCGCGAAGTGCCGCACCGTGCTCCCGTCCGCGAAGAGTTCTCCTTGCTTTTTGCGAATGCGGATGGCCACGTAGCGCAGCGGTTGCGCATCCTTCTTCTCCACTTTCTCGCCGGGCACGAAGGGGACCTCGGCGCACTCGCGGATTTCGGCCGGATGCCGCTCGCCGTAGGGTTCCCAGGCGGCTTCGGGAAGCGCCTGGATGGCCGCGTGCAAGGGCTCGCTCATCCGCGCGCTGATCGCAAACGCGATGCGCCCGCCCGGTCCTTCGGGCCGCTGTTCATCGCGCAACCAATTCACCAACCCGCTTTCATGACACGCCGAATCGCCCCGGTAATAATACTCCTGCACCGTGCTCGGCAGGGCGGCAAAGGCCCGTTGCGCCACTTCCACCGGCTCCATCTGCGCGGGCACGTTGCCATCGCGAAATTGATCGGCCAGCACCAGGCCGGTCTCCGCCCACGCCGCCAGCATCGGCTGATAGCCGCGCACCCCTTCATAAGTGGTTAAGGCTTGCTGCTTGTGGCTCTCAATGATCGTCGCGTCCTGATCCACCGTGGCGAGGCGCTGGTCGGGGGCGCGTTCCCCGAAGCGCTGCACCAGATCGCGGTTCACTCTGCCCAGCCCCTCCAGTGCGGCCGTCTCCTCGGGGATGTAGGCGATCTGCTCAGGTAAGCGTCGTTGCTGGGCTTCCGCGATCTTCTCCTCCTGATGAAAGGCCTGCAAGAATTCCAGCGCCGTGCGCGGTGAAGGCAGCGCGTGCCCGATCATCTCCGCCAGCCCGGGGTCTTGCCGCAGACGCTCAAAATCTTCCACACATTCGCCCCCTGCGGCATTGAGGATCACGAAGCTCTCCACAAACGTCGCGTCGTCGTAGCCGCGTTGCCGCTGTTTCACCCGCACGTGTTCCTGAACACTCCGCGGCAGCCCCAGCGAACGGAAGGCCTGTACCACCAGCGGGATTCCTCCCAGCGCCGTGAGGATTTCTTGCAGAGGCTCGGGATCAAGCTCGAACAGCAACGGCGAGGCCGTGGGTGAAGGATTGGGGAGTTTGCGCATAGGAGAAAACCCTCAGCAATTTTCACACCCTGGGGGTGAAAAATCTTACAACCTTTCGCTTCTTCCCCCCAAGCCCGTCGCCCATGTCTACAGGCGGCGCCATCACTGCACCCCGGCTCAGCCTGCCCAAGCCGCCCCTTATCGGCGGATCGGGGAGGGACGCTCTCTTTTGACCTCCGCACCGTCCCCAGTATACTCTTCTGCGCTGTGCCTGCCTACCACCGTGTTTAGTGTCGCAGTCAACTCCCATTCATTACCGCCAGCGCTTATCGCCGCACGCCCCTTTTCCCCGGCGATCGCTTTCGGCGCTGCTTTGTGCAGCCGGCACGGTCAGTGCAGTTCTGACCGCGGGTTCTTCCGTTCGGCCCCACCTTAACTTGCTGGGCACGGTTCGATACGTTTGATCGACCTATGGGCTGACCATTCAAGATTGTTTACCGACCACGCCCGTGGGGTATCGCGCCTGGGAAAAGCCCACAGAAAAGCGCCGTCGATGGCTTCCCGCCTCATATTTCCCTTGACAGCAAGGTACTTATTTAGTTATCATGAAAGTGGGAGATGGCCCCGGAGAGATAATGGGTCCGGGCCGCGATCGATCGTGGAAAACTCCAGATTCCGCCCTGCGTGGCAAATCGGACACAACTTAAATCAACAAAAAGTCACTGCGGGACCGCCACCACCCCTAAGAGACGTTAAAAATGAAGATCGACCCGGAAGACTCTATGAAAACAAAGGGTCGATAGACAAAATGCCCGAACAAATTACGGACATTTTGGAGAAAATAAGGCCTTTTTTCCAGATCTTTTAAGATTTTGAGGCACAATTTATCGGGAATTGCGCTCTCCCGACGGGTTGTTCGACCGTCCCAGTGAATTCCCTTTCACCCGCCCCCGCAGCTTTTGCCGCTCGTGGGTTGAATCCTCCGGTGGAAGGGGATAAAATATCCATAGGGCGGTATATGACACTTTGCCCTGCGGAGGATCGCGTCATGAGAAAGATCCTTATCCCAGCGACGTTAAGTCTGGTTCTGCTTGCGGCTTGGGCTGTATCTGCCCGCGCGGCCGTGCAGGGCGATTACCTTGAGGCCCGCAGCGCCGACGTTTACACGGGCCCCTGCTTTGCCAATTCCGAAGTGGGCTTGACCGGCCAGGAAGCCATTCTGGCCTGGAAAATCCGCCAGGGCGAATGGAAAGGCATTGACCTAAGTGGACTTAGCGTGGTTGCCGTGGTCAGGGCGAGCGCCACGCTGGGCGATCCTTATCACGACCCCTACCCGGCGCGCTCCGTGCTGATTGTGGATTCCCGCGCCAACCGCCAGCAACGGACTGCTCTCACCGCCTTTGCCGCCTCCATGGCCGGCGATCTGCTGGACCACGTCATGCGCGTGGAGACGGCGCCCATCCGGATGACGGTTGAACAGGGGGAGATGCACGGCGCGGCCCGCCTGGTGGCCGGTAATTTTGCCCGAATCGAGACCCGCAGCCTCTGCCAGGGCGACCACCTGTGCGGGAACGAATCGATCTACTACCCGCCGCTGGTTTCGCTCGCCCACTCGATGCCGGCCTTTACGCTGGACAGCTCATTTTCCGGCCAAGGTCTGGGTGAGGTATGGAAAAACGTCGACAAACGCAGCGCCTTCGTCGGCAGCTTCTAGTTTTTGTAACATTAACTCTGAATGGTGGAAGCCCTGGCTTCACGGAGGTTCCCGTTTTGCCATGGTGGGATCGATTGTCTTGCTCGCTTCTGTATGGGGGATAGGGGGTTTATCCATAATGCTTCACCGCAAACTCGCCCTTTTTGTGGCATTTCAACTAGGAGTGGCCTTAAGCCTTTTTGCACAGGGAAGTTACAAAGCTGAAACGATCGGCGCCGCGCCCCCGGAGGTTCCCGCCGCCATCCTGAGCACTCTCGATACCCAGGGCGAGCGCGTGTCGACCGACCAGGGCGCCACCCTGTGCGAAGTGTGGTTGACCAAGTCGCTTCCCACCAATGCGGCCGCCAACCCGGAGTCAGACATCCTCTATGGAACCTTGACCGAGGGCGCTCTCCTGGGCGTGCTGCACTTCCCCAACGACACTCCGGATTTTCGCAGTCAGACCATCAAAGCTGGATACTACACCCTACGGTTCGCCCTCATCCCCCAAGACGGAAACCACACGGGCGTCAATCCTTATCGCGACGCTTTCGTGCTGGCGCCGGTCACTGCCGACAAGGACCCGGCAAAGACGCTCTCCTTCGAAGACCTGGTGAAGCTGAGCCGTCAGGCTTCGGGCACCCCTCACCCGGGATTCCTCGTGGGAGCTCCGGTGAGCGGCGACGCCTTCCCCTCCGTCGCCAAGGACGACTCAGGCCATTGGAATCTCCAACTCAAAGGCCACACGAGCGGCGGCGACTTGCCCCTGGCCTTCACCGTGGTCGGTAAGTGGGAAGGATAAAAGCACTGGTGATTTGTGATTGGTGATTGGTGATTTTGGGTTGGGGTGCAAGTCACTGCTCAGAACAAGATGATATCCGCAGCAATCAATCCGTGGCGGTGGCGCAAGACTTGGATTCTGATTGCGGCCCTCGCTCCCCTGTTCGCCCCGGTCCTGTTGGCTGAGCAGACCAGGCCTTTGACGGCGCTGGAAGGCAAGCTGCTGACCACGCGGGGAGACTGTCCCATGCTGAAAACCGGAGACCGCGAGCTGGCCCTTTCGGCCAACACTCCCTACCTCCTCCACACTCTGCAGGACAAGCGTTTGGAAGGCCGCGAGGTGCGTCTGGAAGGCATCGCACAACCCGATGGCTCCTTCGAAGTTCAATGGCTCTTTACCGTCAAGAATGGGCGACTCTTTCGCGTCCGCTATTTCTGCGCGACGTGCAACATCGTAGCCCTGGAGCCCGGAAACTGCGTCTGCTGCCAGCAGCCCACCGAACTCCAGGAAATCCCCGTGGAGAGATAGGAGCCCCTCGGTCCAGTTGACACCCTTTGCCACCCGATGTTACAAAAGGAATACCGCTGTTTTCAGCGCAGCACGCCGATCTGGTGGGTGTAGCTCAGCTGGTAGAGCGCCAGACTGTGGATCTGGACGTCGCGGGTTCGAATCCCGTCACCCACCCCAAACAACCCCTGGACTACATGCTACGGGGACCACCCGCACCGCTGGCAGCGCTCCACTTCTGACCGGGACAATCCCTATTAAGCTCGTCCTGCCTGCGAATCGTAAAGGCATGGTATTCTATTAGCAGGGCAACTCGATGCAGCACGGTGGAACGAGCTTCAAAACACCACCGAAAGTGAAATTCATAGGCGCTTGCTGGGCCTGTCAAGACCGGCAATCAGGAGGAAACCTTCTTCAGCATGAATGATGTCAGTCCCAGTCAGAACTCCCTGGTGGAGACCCTGAAACGCAGAATTGTCATTATCGACGGCGCCATGGGCACGATGATTCAGGCCCACAAGCTGGAGGAAGCCGACTATCGCGGCAAGGAATTCGCGCGCCATGGCCGTGATTTGCGCCAGTGCAACGACGTCCTGAACATCACCCAGCCGCAGATCATCGAGGACATCCACCGGCAATATCTCGACGCCGGCGCGGACATCATTGAAACCAATACCTTCAACTCCACCGCCATTTCCATGGCGGATTATAAGCTGGAAGGGTTTATCTACGACCTTAACCGCGCCGGAGCGCAAGTGGCGCGGCGCGCTGCCGAGCGCTTTCAGCGCGAATACCCCTCGCGCCCCTGCTGGGTGGCGGGCTCTCTGGGACCCACCAGCCGCACCGCTTCGGCGTCCCAGGATATCGCCAGCCCCGCTGCCCGCGCCGTGACCTTTGACCAGTTGCGCGACGCCTACTACGAACAGATCCGCGGCCTCGTGGAAGGGGGCGTTGACCTGCTGCTGGTGGAAACCATCTTTGACACATTGAACGGCAAGGCCGCGCTCTTTGCCGCCCAGCAGTATTTTGAGGACACGGGAAAACGCCTGCCTTTGCTGGCTTCGGTGACCATTGTCGACCTGAGCGGCCGGACGCTTTCCGGACAAACCATCGAAGCCTTCTGGATTTCCGTATCGGGGGCGCCGCTGCTGAGTGTGGGTATTAATTGCGCGCTGGGCGCGAAGCAGATGCGCGCCCACATCGAGGAGCTTTCGCGCCTCGCGCCCATCTTTACGTCCTGCTATCCCAACGCCGGCCTGCCCAACTCCTTCGGGGGGTTCGACGAGACGCCCGAGATCATGTCGGCGGATTTGCGCGACTTCGCCGCGAACGGCTGGGTGAATATTGTCGGGGGATGCTGCGGGTCCACGCCCGCGCACATTCGCGCTATCCGCGAAGCGGTAAAGGATTTCCCACCGCGCGTGCCTCCTCAGGTCGAGCGCTACTCGCGCTTCAGCGGCCTGGAACCGCTGGTGATCCGCCCGGAAACCAACTTCGTCAACATCGGCGAGCGCACCAACGTCACCGGTTCGCCCAAATTCGCCAAGCTGATTTTGAGCGGCCAATTCGAGGAGGCGCTCGCTGTCGCCAAACAGCAGGTGGAAGGCGGCGCGCAGATTGTCGACGTCAACATGGACGAAGCCATGCTCGATTCCGAGCAGGCGATGACCACCTTCTTGAATTTCATTGCTTCCGAACCTGACATCGCGCGCGTCCCCCTCATGATCGACAGCTCGAAGTGGAGCGTCATCGAGGCGGGGCTGAAATGCATCCAGGGCAAGGGCATTGTCAACTCTATCAGCCTCAAAGAGGGCGAAGAGGTCTTCAAACAGCGCGCCCGGCTGATCAAACGTTATGGCGCGGGCATGGTGGTGATGGCGTTCGACGAGGCCGGGCAGGCGGACTCTACAGCGCGCCGCGTGGAGATTTGCACGCGCTCCTACCGCATCCTCACCGATGAAGTGGGCGTGGATCCCTGCGACATCATCTTTGACCCCAACGTTCTCACCGTGGCCACGGGGATGGAAGAGCACCGGAATTACGCGGTAAGCTACATCGAAGCCACGCGATTAATCAAGAGCACACTGCCCCATTGCAAGGTGAGCGGCGGCGTCAGCAATATTTCCTTTTCGTTTCGCGGCAACCATGCCATCCGCGAGGCCATTCACTCCGCCTTCCTCTATCACGCCATCCGCGCCGGCATGGACATGGGAATTGTGAACGCCGGGCAGCTTGCCGTATACGAGGAACTGCCCCGCGACCTGCGGGAACTGGTGGAAGATGTGTTATTGAATCGCCGCGCCGACGCCACGGAAAGATTGTTGGCGTACTCGGAGTCGGTGAAGCAACGGGGGCGGGCGGAAGTGCAGGAAGACGCCTGGCGGCAGGGCACCGTCGAAGAGCGCCTCCTGCATGCGCTGGTTAAGGGTGTGGCTGACCACATCGAGAGCGACACCGAGGAAGCCCGGCAGAAGCTTGGCCGGCCGCTCAACGTCATTGAAGGCCCGCTGATGGCCGGCATGAGCGTGGTGGGCGACCTGTTCGGCTCGGGGAAAATGTTCTTGCCCCAGGTGGTGAAGAGCGCCCGGGTGATGAAGAAGGCCGTCGCCTATCTGCTCCCCTTCATGGAAGCCGAAAAAGGGGGGGACGGAAAAGCGCGCGCGGAAGGCCGCATTGTGATGGCCACCGTGAAGGGCGACGTGCACGATATCGGCAAGAACATCGTGGGCGTGGTCCTGGGTTGTAACAACTATGAAATTATCGACCTGGGTGTTATGGTCCCGTGTGAGAAGATTCTGCAAACCGCGCGCGACACCCACGCCGACATGATCGGCTTGAGCGGGCTCATCACTCCCTCGCTCGATGAAATGGTCCACGTGGCCAAAGAGATGGAGCGCGAGGGATTCACCATTCCCCTGCTCATCGGCGGCGCCACCACCAGCCGCGTACACACGGCGGTAAAAATCGCTCCGCACTTTCGCCAACCGGTGGTCCATGTGCTGGATGCCTCACGCGCCGTGGGCGTGGTGAGTCAACTGAAAAATCCGCAGACGCGGCCGGCCTTCCAGGAAGAAAACCTTCGGGAGCAGTCGAAGCTGCGCGCCGCTCACAAGCCCGCGGCACAAAAATTGCTGACCCTGGAGGAGGCGCGCCGGCGCAAACCGCCCCTCGATTGGACATCGGTGCATCCTCCCAGCCCGGCGTTTACGGGAGTGCGGGCCTTTCCCACCGTGCCGCTCGGCGAGATTGTTCCCTACATCGATTGGTCGCCGTTCTTTCAAGCCTGGGAGCTGCGGGGCACGTATCCTAAGATTTTAGATGACGCGGTGGTGGGCTCGAAGGCGCGCGAATTGCTGGAAGACGCGCAAGAACTGCTTGCCCGCATCGTGGAGGGGAAACTCCTCACCGCGAACGCCGTCATGGGCCTTTTCCCCGCGAACAGCGTGGGCGGCGACATTGAAGTGTATTCCGATGCCTCGCGCTCCAGCGTGCTGACCGTCTTTCACACCTTACGGCAGCAGATGGAGAAGGCGCCCGGACATTACAACTGGGCGCTCGCCGACCTGATCGCGCCCAAGCGCACCGGCGTGGAAGACTACCTCGGCGCTTTCGCCGTCACCGCCGGCGCCGAGATTGAACCGCTGCTGGAGCGCTTCCAGCAGGATCACGACGACTACAATTCCATCATGACCAAGGCCCTTGCCGACCGCCTGGCGGAAGCGCTGGCCGAGTTAATGCACAAACGGGCGAGAGAGTTTTGGGGTTATGGCAAGGATGAAAACTTGACGCCCGAAGATCTGATTCACGAGCGTTACCGCGGCATCCGGCCGGCCCCCGGCTATCCCGCCTGCCCGGACCACACGGAGAAGCGCGAACTGTTCGACCTCTTGCAGGCGGAGAAGAACGCCGGCATTTACCTGACGGAGAATTTCGCCATGTCACCGGCCGCTTCGGTGAGCGGCTTCTACTTCTCCCACCCGGAGGCCAAGTATTTCGCCGTGGGAAAGATCGACCGCGATCAGGTGGACGATTACCATCGCCGCAAAGGTATGGACCTGCGCGCCGTGGAGCGCTGGCTCCGCCCCAACCTGAACTACGATCCCGACATTCAGGAATCGCCGCAAGCGAAAGCCTCATAGCGCCCGCCGGGAGCATCGAGACATCTTGTAGGGGCACCGCTGGCGGCCCGTAGGGGCAGTTCGCGAACCGCCCTATAACTTGCCTACCTGCCGCCCTTCAAATGGCTGTCGAAGAAATCCGCCGCCGCATGGTAAGCGGTGAGCCAATGTTCATGCGTCAGGAAATCGTGCACCTCGTCGGGAAACACGATCTGTTGGAACTCCACGCCCTGCGTCCGCAGCGCTTCCACAAGTTGTACCATATTGGAGAAGGCCACATTGCGATCGTCATCACCCTGAATCAACAGCACGGGGGAGCGCCACGTCTTCACATCCGCCAGTGGCGAAGACGCATACGCCACCCGCGCCCACTCCTCAAGTTTCTCGGGATCTTCGGCGTTGAGCGTGCGCGGGACCTCCAGATTCCAATCGTGCACACCATGAAAGTCCACCCCGCAGGCGAAAAGATCGGAGGCCCGCGCCAGGCCCAGGGCCGTCAAGTACCCTCCGTAGGAACCGCCCCAAAGGCCGATGCGGGCCGGGCCCACATCCGGCCGCGAGCGCAGGTAGAGTCCCGCTCCCAGCACGTCGTTAAACTCGCTCGCCCCCGTGGGGCCGTAGTTCAGCGCCTCGCGAAATTCCATCCCATAACCGGTTCCACTGCGATAATTCACCGAAAGCACGATGTATCCACGGCTGGCAAGATACTGATTCAGGGCATAAGCATTGTGGTAATACTGCATGTAATGCCAGCCCAGCAGCATTTGCCGCCGCGAACCGCCATGAAAGAAGACCACTGCCGGGTGCCGCTCACCGGCCCGTGCTTGGGCAGGGAGAAAGATCTGTCCATGCAGTTTCAAACCATCGGCGGCGGAGAGTATCACCGGCTGCGGCACGATTAATTGCGCGGCAGGGAAATCCTTGGGCATTGAATCCGGGGCAAGGTCGCGCAGGGCGCCGGCCGAGTCAACCAGTGCGGGCCGCGCCGGCCACTGGGCGTCAGAGCGCAGCAGGGCGATGCGCTGCCCGTCACTCAGCACCGCCGGCAACCATTCAATTCCCTGACCACTGGTCACGCGCGTGGGCTGAGTTGCTCCAACCGCTTCCCTCCACAAGTGCCGGCGGTCCGCATCGTCCTGATTGGAATTGAAAATCACTTCGCGACGGTTAGGGGAGAGGGCCACATTCTCGACTTCAAAATTTCCCGGCGTCATCAAAGTTGCTGCCCCGCCACCGAGCGAAACCGAATAAAGGTGCGTCCAGCCGTCGCCTTCCCAGGGAAAAATCAGCCGGTCATCAGCCGCCCAAAACAGTTGCTGCTCCGCCGCCAGAAAATGAAAGACGCTTCCCTGCCCCTCGCGCGCCTTCCAAACCTCGCGGCCTTTTCCCGTAATAACGTCGGCAACCCGAATCGACCAGGGTGGGCCGGAGCGCCGGGGACCAAACTCCATCGAAGGTGTGGCGGGTATGCGCACAAAAGCGATCTGCTTGCCATCCGGCGACCACTCCGGCGACTGGTCGTGGTCCACGCTCGGATCAAGATAGTGCAAACTCTGTGTGGAAAAATCATATACCCCGATAAAGCTGTGGTCCTCGCGCATGCTCACAAACGCCAGCCGGGAGCCATCCGCAGACCAGCGCAGATTATCAGCTTTTCCGCGCGCATGGATCAACTGCACCGGCTTGTCATCGCTACTGAGCTTGGCCAGCCAAACCTGATCCTTGTAAACGTAAGCCGCCGCGTCGCCCTTGGGTGAAATAGCAGGAGAATGCCCTGCCGCCAACTTGCGGGACGGGCCGCCGGCAAGCGCCGCCACCCAGATATCCTGCTCGACGCCCTGCGGAAAGCTGCGGGGATTCGGCGCCTCGCGCTGGGTCTCAAAATCACCGCCCCGGACATATACGATGGAGCGCGCGTCAGGCGTCCACGCCAGTTCGTCGATCTCCTGGCCGTCATCCGATTGATAAGAGGTCAGCGCCCGCCCCTTGTAATCGGGCGGTTCAGCCACCCAGATATTTCGCCCGCCGGAGGCATCGAAGAGCCAGGCGACTTTGCCGCCTGCGGGCGACGCCACCAGATTACTGGGGAAGGGCGCGCTCATCACCTGCTCGAGGGTGAAGGGCCCCTGCTGCGCACCCGCCAGCGCCACACCGGCCAGCACGGCTAACAGCAATCCAAGATAACCTCGAACGCATTGACTCATCTTTTTCCACCCCCTGCGGTATTCCGATTATACACAGCCAACCGCCATCCGGCGCATTCGGTGCTCGACAAAGAGGCCAAACAAACGAACGTAGCGCGGGTGACCGTCATGTTAGAATCCTCGCCGTTGCAGCATGGCCCTTCTGGAGATGATTCACGCGGGCTGGATTCCGTCCCACGAAGGGCCGGGGAGCAAACATTGATGACTTCATTCTCACGCCGCGCTATGACCGTGGCCGCGGTGATTGGCCTGCTGGCCGTCATGGAGGCGGCGATGCTGCTCTCCGTGCGCGGGGAGTCGCAGACTTCCGATGAGGTCTACAACCTGTTTGCGGGCTACGGTCACTTGATAGCGGGCAACTTTTCCATCTGCCCCGCCTATCCCCCCTTGACCAAGGATGTGGGCGCATTGCCCCTGCTTGCCCTGCGCCCCGTCGTCCCCCCCATGACGGTGGCCGAAATCTCGGACTTTCGCAGCGGCCAGATCTTTCTTTATGCGAATCGCGCCGGCCAGTTGCTCTTTACGGCGCGCGCCGCCATGACGGTGTTTCCCCTGCTCATGGCCGTCCTGGTTTTTCTGGCGGCGTGGGAAATGTTCGGCAGCGGCCCGGCCTTTATCGCCCTGGCGCTGATCGTCTTCGAGCCCAATTTCCTGGCGCATGGCCCCTTAATCACCAATGACGTGGCCCTTGCCTGTTGCCTTTTCGCCGCAGTGTATGCCTTCTGGCGTTATGCCGCCCATCCCCGCGTAGGGCGTCTGGCCGTTTGCGGGCTGGCAGGCGGATTGACCCTGGCGTCCAAACATTCCGGCATCATCGTCTTTCCGATTTTGTTTCTGCTGGCACTCGTGGAATTGCTGACCCCGCCCGCAGCGAACCAGGGAACGGAATCACCCGAAGCTTCGCCGCCCGCCCGCCGCAACCGGCGCGCTCTGCGCCTGCTGCTGGCGCTCATCGTGGTGGCGGCCATTTCCATCGCCGTGCTCTGGGGCTTTTACGATTTCCGCTATAGCCCCGTGGCGGGATCACCCGCCCCTTCCCTGGTTCCCCTTCTGGGCGCCGTGCGCAGCCCCATCGCCGCCGCTTCGCTGGCGGTGGCGGCGCGGGCGCACCTGCTGCCGGAGGCTTTTCTTGACGGCCTGGCATTTTTCTTTGCCACCGCCTCGCGCCCCACTTACCTTTTGGGCACGCGCTATGTGCACGGGGTATGGTTCTATTTTCCCACGGCCATGGCCATTAAATCGACCCTGGGGTTTATGGTCCTGCTCGCTCTCGCGCCTTTTGCCTTGTCGCTGCGGGCGCGCCGGGAGCGCCGTGAAATCCTCTGGATGCTCGTCCCCGCCGCCGTCTATCTCGCTGCGAGTATGACCTCAAACCTCAATATCGGCCTGCGACATATCCTTCCCATCTATCCCTGCCTGTGCGTCCTGGCGGCAGCGGGGGCCTGGAAGCTGGCAAATCGGCGGCGGGCGTGGGCATTCATCGTGGGAAGCGCCGTGCTCATCCACGCGGCTTCCTCGCTGCGCGCCTTCCCCAACTACCTGCCCTACTCGAACGAATTGTGGGGCGGACCTTCCCGGACTTACCGCGTGCTGACCGATTCGAACGTGGATTGGGGGCAGGGCCTGCCGGCGGCGAAGCAGTATCTTGAAACTCACGCCGCCACGCCCTGCTGGATGGCTTATTTCGGCAGCGTGGATCCCGCCCGTTACGATATTCCCTGCAAGCTGCTTCCCGTGCACCTGGCGGGGATCTGGGAACGGTCGCTTGAGGAAATCCCGCCCGTCATCGACGGAACGGTGCTGGTGAGCGCCACGGAAATGTCGGGCCAACTCTGGGGGCCGGGGGAACTCAACCCCTACGAGCAGTTCCGGCTCGCGCGCCCTGACGATTGCCTGGCCGGATCCATCCTCGTTTACCAGGGAAGCTTTCCGGTGCCGCTTGCCTCGGCGCTCAGCCGTCTGGGAAAAGTGGCGGCGCTCACGGGCCGCGGGGAGTATGATGCGGCCATCGCGGAAGCGCACGCCGCGGAGTCGCTCGAGCCCCAGTCGGTTGACGTGCAAGTCTCCCTGGGGCACGCGCTCAAGGCCGCGGGGCGCAGCGCGGAATCGCGGCAAGCCTTCGAAAATGCCCTGCGCTTCGCCCAGACCATCCACCCCGAGGCCCAGACCTACTGGATTCCGATTATTGCGGAGGAGTTGCGCAAGGAATAAATAAAGGGTGAAGGGTAAAGGTTAAAGGGTAAAAGTGAGAGCTGGTCAGTACCGATTATCAGGTCGGCAAGTGCTGAGTTAAAGCCCATCCCCCAAAAACTTTCGGTCCATCAGCCTTTACCCTTTGTCTCTGACCCTTTAACCTTTATCGGACTTGGGTAACCTGGGTTTGGGGGGGCGAAGTGGACAAAACCCTTCTAAGGGCCGCTTCCATATCCGCGGGCTTAAATCCAAAGGGTCCCGGGCGGCTCTTAAAGGCGACGCGGCCCTCCCGGTCGATCACATAGAGGCGGTCAGGCCACGCGGTGTAAGCCTCTTCCGTGGAGTTCTGGAGGTCATCAATGACCGCGGGAATCCGAAGCGCCAGCTTGGTGGCGCAAGTTCCCTCAACCGCACAACGCTCGGCCAAAGTCCGGGGGCTCGCCACCGAAATTTTGTCTTTCTGATTGTCTTCGTCCTGCCATGCGTCAAGAGCGTGGGCTTCCATGATATAGACCACATAGAAGGCGGCGCGGTCTTTGTATTGGTCATAGAGTTTGTTCAGCGCGGGAACCTCCCGGCGAAAAGGTGGTCAGGTGTAGCTCCCGAAAACCAGTACCACCGGCCTCTGGCCGCGGAACGTAGCAAGGGAAACCGACGATTGATTGTCGGCCGTCGGCAAATTAAAGGGGGGAGCCGGATCGCCCACCCTCAGCCCTCCCCATCGAGCCATGTACCAGAGCGGCTTGAAGGGAAAAATCATCATCGTCGCATCGGGAACATGGCGCATCACTTCACTGAATATAATCGGGCGCCGCATCACGATGAGGAGGCCGGCCGAAATTGCCAGGTAAACGGCTGCGAAGGCATAGAGGAACACGCGATATTTGCGCAGGTATGTCATTTTTGTATGGGCGCCCTGAAACAGTATACAACCTCAGCCGCGATTCCGCGTGCCTACAGATCCAGCGGTGCAAGCAATTCCTGTACGTTCGAATCATCCACGAGCAGGCTCAGCCCTTCGTCACGCAGCCGATCAATCTCATCGAAGGCGCGAAACAAGCGCATCTTGGCGGCTGCGTACATTTCGTTCGAATCCAGTTCCCGGCCGCGGGTCTGGCGCCAGGCCACGAGCGCCCGTTCCGAAATAAACACCCGCAGCACGAAAGGCGGGCGTTGATCGGGAGTGACCACGAAGATATAGTCGCTGCCCGGCCCCTGGCCTTCCGGGCGGTTTACCCGCCGGCTTCTAGCAAAAAAGTACTGATACGCCGTGCCCGTCTCCGCCGCGTAGAACTTGTAACGACGCGCCATAAACCGCCTACTGCTAACTGCCCATTTTCTACTTGGGGCCGCGCAGGAACGTGGTCGTGCCCGAACCCAATACGACCTGCCGGACGTGATCGGGATACGGGAAGGGCTTGCTCATATCGAAATGATACTTGGGCTGCAAGACATTCTGGATCATGTAATCCACCAGCCATTTTGGCATGGTGGTGCCTCCCACCACGATGTTTTCGATCTGCACCAGTTCGCCGGTGGGCTGGGATTGGAAGGTCGCCGTGATCACCACGTGTTGCGTGCCATGAAACATCGCCGCCAGGATTTTCGGCCCCATATCATTGGGATTGGGGTAGAGGCGGGCCAGTTTATCGAAATCCACATCTCCCGAAGCCACCGCGTGTTCGGGTTGTACATTGATCGAGGGAGTGCCCACGCCCGCAGGAAGGAATTCTCCCGAGTGAACTCTCAGCCAGGCATTGGCTTCGCGCTCGGTGGCCACCACTGCCGGGTAAGTCGGGTGCTCGCTCTTGTCTTCCAAAATTTGCATCTTCGCTTCCATGGACTTGGAGGCGGCCAGAGTGTCGGCATCAAACGTCGCACTGCCCCCTTCCCGCGCGGCCCCGAGGACCACGAGGACCACGCCCAAAGCGGCGGCTGCAACGACGCGGGGAAATTGCCCTGTGGTGCGGCCCCAAACCGGACGGGCGTTGGTGAAATCTGCATTCGCGCTTTTTTTCAATGTGTCCTCCCGTAGTAGATTGTAAGCTTAGCGTACCGCATTTCCTCCCCGATTTCTCCCCACCCTCGCCACCGCTTCCTGCGGATTGACGATCAGATGATCAATCGGGCCGCCCAGGCGAACCTCCGGAAGGAGCGCGGAGGGTTGAGGAGCCTCATCACGCGTCAGCCAGCGGCGTCGAACGCGCCGTAAATCCGCGCGCACATTCAGATTCATGGCTCCGGCCCAGGTGTACGTCCCATCGAGTTGCAAGCGCGCGCCATTCAGGTCAACGGCCAGGGGCTTCAGAATGAACCGACGGTCCTGAATCTCAAGATTCAGGGTGGCGGGCAGAGCCGTGACCGGGCCGCGCACCGGATCGAGTTTTCCCCAATTGGCGCGTTGCACCAGGATGCCGAGCGGATCGAAATTCCCAAAGGAAATATCCCGGACGCGCAAATCCACCTGGCCGGTCAGGTTTTCCGCCAGCTCTTCGCGCGCCAGGCCGAGCGTCTGGAATTTTCCGGTGGCGCTCACCGAACCACGCATTTCACGCACCGGGCCGGCGAGAAGGTTGGTCAGGGTTTGCACGGGAACGTCCTCGAGCGACGCCCGGGCGGAAAGCTGGGGTGGGGAGTTGGTGAAATCGGCGGCGCCCTCGGCCTCGCCGCGGCCACCCCCGGCGTGGAACGCTGCCGTCGTCATGCGAATCATACGGCCCCCCACCTCAAAAGTCCCCTGAAAATCCTTCAGCGTTACCCCCCGATAGCTCAGGGCCGGGGTGGCGAACCGCCCTTCGGCATTCAGGCTGCCAAAGATTTGCGAGGCCGCCACGCGCCGCGCCGTGAACGAGGCGAGCCCCGGCAAGCGCTCCAGCAGCGGCAGCGCCCGGCGCAGGCCCAGCGCATCGAACCACAGCGCGCCCTCTTCAAGCTTCAAAGTGCTGGCGCGCAGGTCAAACTTCCAAGGATTGGCACGCGGGCCATGGTGGGCCAGCCGGGCGGTGAAGACGCTCGTCCCCAGAACCGCCACCACCGGGTCCGCGATCATCTGATCGCCATTGATTTGCACGATAGCGCGCGGGAGGTTGAGCGGCTCGGTGAGGCCCGGAATCAGCAGGCGCGCGGCCCGCAATTCCGCGTGCGCCGTCAGCACGGGGCGCGCCGGGGGCCACGCCGAACCCGCCAAATGGACGATCAAGGTGAGGGAACCCGTGGCGCCAATCTCTTGCAAGGCGCGGATGCCCAGCCCGCGCCCCAAGGCCACGGCGTTGCTCAAAGGGATGCCCTTGGCCGCGAGGGTTACCTCATATTGCGGCCCCTGGATCGTCCGCTCAATCGCGCCCTGCGCCGCGAGGCTCACCCGAGGTGCCAGGGTAATTTGCACCGGCGCCAGAACAGCCCCGTGATTATCGATGCGCACGGCGATTTCGGAAAGTGGGAATGAGCCGGAGGGGGTTTCCAGGCTGACCTCCCGGGCGCCCACAAAACCACCGTAGCGCCGCTCTTTCCAGGGCCCCTGAACGGCCAGCATGGCGTCAATCCGGCCCTTGACATTCCAGGCGCCGGCGCTCGGCCATAAGCGGCGGACGACCGCCAGCACGTCCTCCAGGCGCGAGCGTTCCAGCGACACGACGCAGTCCAGTTGCGGCGCGGATTGCAGGTTCGCGACCGAGCCGGAAAAGTGCAGGTGCGAATCGGCAAAAGAGGCATCCAGACTTTCCACCTGAACACGCTCGTGTCCGCGCACCAGGCGCCCTCGAAAGTGCACGGTCCACGGCATGGGATCGGAGGGCGGGAGTTCCTCCCACCGATGGAGTTGCGAAAGGGTCGCGTCCCCTTCGATGAGAAGGTCCGGCAAAGATCCGCTGACGCGGAAGTCGGAATCGATGACGCCATAAATTCGGGGGTCCCGGCCGGTGATGACGGGAATCCAATCATAAAGCAGGGAGCCCCGGGCGCGCACCCGGGCCTCGATGGGGCCGCGCAAATCGGCTCCCGGAGTCCAGGCGCCGCTGGCCTCGACCGGGCCCGGAGTGGGAAGAGTCAGGTCGGAACGGACGGGGCTGGCGGTAATCTGAAACTGCACCTGGCGCTCGGCGGGAATCACCTCCAGGTGGGCTTGGACATCCGTCAGGGCGAAAGCCTTGCGATTGGGACCGACCTGGAAGTTGACGCGAGCGTCATCGACGGTCAGGTCCAACGGCTCCGCCGCCGCGGCAGGGCTTCCCCCTGCCCGGGGTCCGGCGGGCGCGGTTACTCCGCTTTCCAGAAGCAACTTTTCCACATTCCACTTGCCGCGGGAATTCAAAACGATGTTAAAGCTGGGATGATCCAGATGCAGGTGGGCGAAGTCCATGCGCGAGCGCCAGAGGCTGTGCCAGCGCAGGGCGCAATCAATGTGATCGACGCGGGCAAAGGGCTCCGAACCGAACTCGGGGTCCTCGTCAACTTCCACATTTTCAATGGAGAATCCGGGGCGCGGAACCAGACGGAATGAAAGGGATCCAAATCTGACCGGCCGGTGCAGGGCCTGCTCCAACCCGGCCTGAAGGCGGTGGCGATAGCGTTCAGCGCTGAGCCAGGATGGAACAATCCACGCCGCCCCTCCCAGGAGCAGAAGGGCGACCGTGACAATCCGAACGCGTCGGCGGTTGCGGGAAAGCATTAGCGTACAAAGTTGAAAGTGCGCCGCCAGCGGGTCTTGGTCGGGAAATGAATGATCAGATCCACGACCTGGGAGATGCGGTCGCTGAGCGAGTTGTGCATGTACTCGTCGTGAGCGGTCTCAAACGACCAGTAAATCAAGACGGGGCGGCCAATCACCACGCTGCGCGAAACGAAACCCCAAAACCGGCTGTCCCAGCTCTGCTCGCGGTTGTCCCCCATGACGAAATATTTTCCCGGCGGCACCACCAGTTCGCCGTTCTGCACCGCGCTGGAAAGTTCCGCCTCCCACGTCGAGGTGGCCCCGGAGAGGAACTCTTCGTCCAGCGGCGGGAAATCGTCACCGGGGCGAAGCTCGTCGGCGGTGGCGGGGTCATGACGAACGTAAGGCTCATTCTGCCGTTGGCCATTCACATAGACCTGCCGGTGAAAAATCCGAATCTGGTCGCCGGGAAGGCCAATCACACGCTTCACGAAATGCTCACCGGGTTCGGACTGGTCGTCGGTGGGCGTGAATTTAAACACCACCACATCGCCCCGGCGCAAATCGCGGTAGGGGAGCAGGCGCCCCAGGAATCTCACCGGCGGGGCAAAAATGAATTTGTTCACCAGCAGGTGGTCACCGATTAAGAGGGTATTTTCCATGGAGCCGGTGGGAATTTTGAACGCCTGGAGGACGAAGGTGGTGCCAAAAATGGCCAGAATTACCGTGACCACCAGGGACTCAAACGTATCGCGTGTTGAGGACTTCTTGTTCTTATCGTCCATTCGTATCGAGTTTCCTCGCCAGTTGTTCCAGAATCAATCGTGCCGCTTCCTGTTCGGCGGCTTTCTTATTGCCGCCGCGCCCCCGAGCCATAAGATTGTCGCCTGCCTGGGCCTCCACCGTAAAGGTCTTTTGATGCTCGGGGCCGGATTCCTCCACCACCCGGTATTCGGCCGGAAGGGTTCTCTCCGCCTGCAAATGCTCCTGAAGGGTCGATTTATAATCAATCGCGAACAAATCGCCGGCCGCCGCGCCCAGATCCTGGGGCACGATAAAACGGGCAATAAAATCGCGGGCGGCCTCAATACCCCCATCCCGATAGAGCGCGGCCACCACGGCTTCCAGGGCGTTCACCAGCAGCGCGGGCTTTTCGCGCCCGCCCGTTTTCTCCTCCCCCCGCCCCAGGCGCAAGTACTGGCCAAGATTCAAGCGGGCGGCCACGGAATAAAGGTGGGGCGCCGCCACCAGATGGGCGCGCGCCCGCGTCAGCTTGCCTTCCTCCCATTCCGGAAAGGCATCCGCCAGGATGACGCTGACCACAAAGGTCAGCACGGCGTCACCCAGAAACTCCATTTGCTCATTGTCGCGCGGCCGGCTGGCCGACTCTTGGGCAAATGAGGAGTGGGTAAGCGCTTCCAGCAGGAACTGCAAATTATGAAATTGGTATCCGACCGCATCCTGAAATTGGTCGGGATTGTTTTCAGCCATCGGTCTAGTGCTGCTCGGGGTGCGCGGCCTTCTGCTTTTGCAGTGCGGCGATCTGCGCGTCGGCGTACTGTTTCAACACTCCCGTGTCAAGCTGGCTGGCGTGGGTGTAAGCGGCAATAGCCTCATCCACCTTGCCCAGCAGCCGGTAGGCATCGCCCAGCCGGAAGTAAGCTCGCGGATCCGGGTGCTCCGTAAGGGTGGTGGCCAGCTTGTATTCGGTAACCGCCTTGATCAGCTCGTCATTATCGAGCGAGAGCAGCCCGAGTTGCGCGCGGTCCAGATGGATCATTCCCAGGTCAGCGTGAAGGTCGGCAATAAAGTTGGCTTTACGGGAAGCAAAGTCGGCATCCGACTCAGTGGTGGGCTTCTTAAAGGTCTCCATAACTTTGAAGCCACTCTGGGCATAATTCTCGGCGATGGTGAGCTGGGCCGGCTCATCCGCCTGGTGCAGTTTGAGGAATTGCGGCGTGGGAATGGCGTAGGCCAACATCCCTATGCCCATGAGGTTGTCCTTCTTCACATCCAGGCTCTTCTGGGCATACTCCACGATCTTTTCGGCGTTATTTTTCGTCTGGTAGGCACTGGCTTCATAAGCATAAACATCGCTGATCACTTCACTCTTGGGATACTTCTTTGCGAAATCTTCGGCGAGGGAAATGGCCTTGTCGGGGTCAAGTTCGCCCTGAATCGCCCTGAAGGCGGCCAGTTCCTCCGGGGGGAGCATGATGGCGCCGGTGGCCATGGCCGACGCTCTCAGCGCTGCCTCCCGTTCCTTGGGCCGGCGGCCTTTACGGCATCCACCACCTCGTCCGTCGCCTTGGCTTTGCGCAATCTTTTCTCGGTATCGGGATCCATCTCAAAATCCACGCCGCGCGCCTTAAGGTCTGCCAGGAGCTTGGCCGCGCCCTCCTTCTTAAGCTCCAGGATGACTTCCTTATCGGTCATGGGCGCCGGCGGCGCGTTCAACGTGGGCGTCGTCGACCCCGTGGTCGGCAATCCCAACGAGGGAGTGGTCGGCAACTGCGAAGCCGGCGTCTCGGTGCTGGGTGGGGGGCTTGTCGTCTGGCCCTTCGACGCCTGGCCAAATAGGGTGCTCGCAAGGAGCAGAGCCAGCCCTAGTAAGATTACGGGTTTGCTTTTCATTTTCTTTCTCGCTCTCCTTTTATGAGGTCCATCCGCTCATTCTGGTTGAAGTGTTGAGCGTACAGGATTCCGCCAGCGCCTGTCAATCGATGCGACAGGCCGATAGCGGCTCAGTTTGCTGTTGTAGCGGCGAGTTTACCTCGCCACGTGCCGGACGGCACATGGCCTGGCCATATGGCGGCGTAAAGCCGCCTACATTAAACTGTACCACTACTGGCTGGCCGGCAGTGGTACAGTTTGAGGTTTGTAGCGGCGGTCTCTGACCGCCGGGGGGCGGTCGGTCAGTTTGAACCCCATCCCAACCGATCGCTAAACCCTTGCCGATATGGCAGGAGCTATTTCCTCGAACCCCGTATCTCGGGAGTTTGCACGGTTGCTGGTGGGAAGGGCTGTTCGACAGCTATCATGGAGTCCGGTCCACGAAAGTACTTCCGCGACATGCCGACTATCGACTTTTGCAACAGAGTTTCGCCACGCTCCAGGCATCAATGACTGGCCGATAGGAGCCTGTTTTCGGTACCCGATTTGCAACTGACTTTTGCAACGTTGGAGCCTCCGGTTTTCAGGGTCTCCCGTTAACGTTGCAAAGCTTACCAATTTTGAGACGGAGGGTTCTCTCCGGCGGACGTCACGTCGCATTAACGGAAACTGCGCCGCCCCAAAAACTTGAAGCACATTCCTCACCCGTCTGTAGCATCGGCACACTGGGGGGGCCCACACCCGGTCACAATAAATTGGTGGTAACATATCAACCCATGGAGAGCATAGTCGAAGAGCGCCTTCTGGAAAGGGTAAAGGACGAGCTCGGTTCCTGTCTCTTCAAAGACCAGAATGACAGCCAAACACTATTTAGCAGATTCATTCGATGGGCGTCCTACTTCGTGGCCAGCCTAGCCACGCTTTGGTTGGGACGTTGGTACGTAATGAAGGGCGGGGTCTCGTTGGATGAGGGCACTGTTGACGCATTTGCTTTGTATGCGATGCTCACGGGAGGATTGCTCGTCTTCATACTCATGATACTACTCGGCGTGGCCATCATGATTGTCCCGCTCGTGTGGATCGCTTGCTACACTGGCGTAGTGGCTGTACTGTTCGTCGTGCTTGAACCCGTGCATCTGTATCGCTCATTTGGCAGCCCGTTCCGGAGAGAAATGCTTTTGGTGCCGATCCGCGTTGCCTGCGCTTTGGTGCTCAGGATGTTTCTCCTTCCCTTTGAGCTATAGCTCTTGCCATCCTGGCCGGTTTTCGTTTTTGTCCAATAAAATCTGTCTCGTAAACAAGCGGGCCACAGGTGAACCTCGCGCGGGGGGGCAGAATTTGCACAAAGGACCCTTTGTGAAATCCACGCCGACCTTGCCCCGGTTTTATTCGTGGCCGCCGTGCTCGCGCAGAAATTGCGCCACGTTGTCCCTGTGCTGGCTTTCCGCCGCGCCCAAAGGCGTCCAACCGTTATTGGTCTTGGCATTAACATCGGCCCCTTTTGCCAGTAGCAGTTCCACGATGTCGTAGTAGCCCTGTTGCGCCGCGTAGTGCAAAGGCGTCCAGCCATCATCGGTCTTGAGATTGACCCTAGCTCCGTGAGCCAGCAGCAGTTCCACTACGTCCTTATGGTTCTCCATCGCCGCAAACAACAATGGGGTGCCATTGCCGTTCTCCAGGGCATTAACGTCGGCCCCTTTTGCCAGTAGGAATTGCGCGACCTCCTTATTGCCCGCCCGCGCCGCACAGTGCAAGGGGGTCATGCCGTATTCATAGGGGCTCTGGCTGTGGCTGGAGACCAGACGGGGATTGCTCTTGAGCAGTGCCTTTAGGCTTTCCAAGTCACCCCTATCGGCCGCCTTCTGAGCGGGATAAGCCTCCTGAACCCCGGCACCTCCGATGATTTGAATACCGTTGTCGCCACCCATTGCCGGCAGTATGTCTCCAGCATGGAGTGGATGATCGAAGTGAATTATCTGCCCTGCTGGAGCTTCGGCCGGTTCTGAGCCTCCGACCTTTCTGGTACTGGGCACGGAGGACCTTGCGACCCTCAGAGCGTTCAGCGTCTGCTGGTCAAGTGCACCGGTGACGGGGAGGCCATGATCTGATTGAAACTTCTTCGCGGCTGCAATGGTCTTTAATCCCATTACTCCGTCGGCTGATCCAAGCTCGTAGCCGAGAGCCGAAAGCTGTTGCTGTGCTTCCTGGATGACCTTCTTTGTGGGCACGGCTTCTTGCCCAAAAGTAAACGTCGCCAGTGCCAACCACACGACAACGAATGTTGACCAAATAGCAATCCATTTTGTGGCTTGGAAACCGTTCAGAGTGGATTTCAAGCGAATGGGCAAATTCTGGTGCGCCATGATTCCCTCCTTGGAAGTCTAACATACCATCCTCCGCGCCGCTCTGACCACCGGGCTCGCGAGGGTGATTTGATTTTGGCCTTGGTGCAAAAAGGACCCTTTTTGAGACTCCCACCAGTCGTTCCTCCCGCTTTTTTCGGAGTCATTCGCGAGCACCATGCCGACGCAGCAATTGCGCTATTTCGTCGTCCCTGGCGTTGCGCAGAGGGGTGACGCCGATTTCATCCTCGGCGTTTGGGTCGGCACCATATGCGAGCAGCAATTCAACGATATCCTTTTTCCCACCGGCCGCCTCGTGCAGCGGCGTAAACCCATCGGAATCTTTGGCGCTGACATCGGCTCCGTTTTCGCACAGCACCTTCACCACTTCGATCTCCTCTTCATAATTATTAACCGCCCGATGAAGAGCGGTTTTCCCGCTGCTGTCTCGGGCATTTACATCGGCTTTGCCAAGAGACAGTAGCAATTTGGCCATCTGCGCGGCTCTCCCGCGACCAAACTGAGCAGCCTTATGCAGGGGCGTGTCGCCCATGTAATTTTTTTGGATAGCAAGATTCGGATTAGCCCGGATTAGATCCTCGGCGCGCGCCAAGTCACCATCCCGAGCAGCTAGATGGAGGGGAAACTGCTTGTCCGCCTCCCGCATCTTCGCTGCGAATTCTTCGAAGTTCACAACCCACTCCTCGCATCATAGACTAACACGCGTTCCAGCCGGGCCCCATGACTTTTCACCTAAGGCCGAGTTCTCGGAAGCGGTCGCGAAACGCAATCATGCGTCCTTGTCCCGTCGCACAAAGGACCCTTTGTGAAACACCCGAATGACATACACTGGCCGTTCTGACGGCCTTACCCCGTATAAGCGTAGCCCCTGATTCCCTCGAAGTCCCCTTCGAGGAAGTTTGCGCTGGTTTAACAATCGCGGGATTGATGGCGAGTGACGCGGTTGCGGTCACTTACCGGCGGAGTCATCAACCGGCGCAGGGGTTAAACTGAACCAGATCGGGACGGCATGCGCGACCTTCCCTTCGACCCTGGAGGGGCCTACGGCGCGGCCCCCGCTTGATGGGTTAGGTCCTTCTTGTCCGATGTTTCTCCCCTCGGGCCGGCCGGAAGGTCCCGGTCGGAACTGCCCCCTGTCCCCATGAGCGGATGGAACTGCCGAGGCGCCAAGCATCAATCCCGAGGCCGGAAAAACGACATTTTGACGCCTTCGCAGTCCGGGCCGTAACGGCAATACTTCCCAAACCTTTGCGAGGTCATCTTTTGGCAGTATCAAACGCCTGATTGGGACAATTCTGAAATTGACTCGCCGCTGCAAATTCAAACTGAGAGACTACCGGCTGGCCCCGACTCACTGGGTTGCGGTCCGCTGCCGCCCTCCGCACCGGCATCATTCAAATTGCTTTTTGAATTGGGCGAGCTGTTGTTGCAAGTCGGTCAACTGCTGCCTCAGGTCCGCCACCTCAGCTTCCAGGCGGAGGATGCGGTCGTCGGTGGGTTGGGGGGAGGCTACGGCAGCCGGCTTCGCCGCCGCCGCCCATTCCGGGTTGTCGCCGGCCAACAAGTGCGCGTAGCGGGGCTCCTTGGTGCCGGGCAGGCGGGGCAGCTTTTTTACCAGGGGGGCTCGAGCTCGCTCAGTTTGAGGAGCACCACCTCCAGCGTCTCCAGGTCCTCAAAGCGATACATGCGTTCGGCATGGGAGCGGAGTTCACCGAGCGTCTGGGGGCCGCGCAGCATGAGCTCGCAGAGCAGCGCGGTCTGGCGCCGGTCAAAATTGAAAACTTCCTGAAAGCGGTGCCCGAACTTGGTCACGCGGCTTTCCGCCGTGGAGGTGGGAGCGGCCAGCCACTTCCGCCCCAGCGAGTCGAGCGCATCGCGCACCGCCCCTTCATCCATCGCCATCACCGGATGGCGGTTCGATTTCTGATTGCAGGCGTTGGTGAGGGCGTTCAGCGAGAGCGGATAATAGTCCGGCGTGGTGATTTCCTTTTCGATCAGGGCGCCCAGCACGCGCACTTCCGGGTCCGATAAGAGCAAGTCCACAAAGCCGTCCTTTTCAATCCGCCGCCCTTCCGACACGCCAGGGGTCAGCAAGATGGGCCACCCATTATAAAACGCCTTTGTGGAATCTGCGAAAAATCCCCTTTCGTCATCGTTCACCACGGTGACGCGGGGTGCCGCGATCTTCACCACAGCACCCAGCGGCACCCGCGGGCATCTTCCCATTTTGTGCGCGCATGCCAGAGCACTCTACGGCACGAAATCGGTTCCTCGCCAGTAATTCGGTACGGTGACGTACTCAAAGCGATTGGGGTCGTGCTTCACCAGCGCGTCGGCCTCGTTGTTCCACAGAGTGCCATGTCCAATCGTCCCATTGCCGTACATGTTGTTATCCTGGACGACGGTTTGATCGAGGATGTAATTGCTGAAGCCTTGCGTCTGGCGCGAGATGTTCTCTTCCCCCGCTCTCCAGTCAGAGTGTTGCTGGTCGTTGCGAATGTCGTTGTCTCTCATTCGCTGCGTGGCCTCCGCGCCGATTCGATGAATGTTAGCGATTACCGGGGCCGCGATAGCGTTTGCTTCCCCACCCACCACCGCCTGGTTCACCTGATAGCTCTGGAGAATCGCGGCGATAGTGGCGCGGTAGCGGTCGGCGAACCGGGGATCGATCTCACTGATGGAAAGTGTGACCGTGTAGTCCCCCATCCGATTAGGAGCAGTCATGCACCCCAGCGCATCCATCTCCCAGTAATCTTTCTCCGTTATGTTAGGCGGGGGCCCGTTTGCCCCGAAAAGCAACCCGTGCCCGACGGCATGGACGCAGCGCAGGCCGGGAGGTCCGGCCATCTGCTCGGTTTGGGCGATCCGAAAGTCAATGCGTTGGTTGTTCACTCGATAGAACTCTTTGAGAAAGCCGGGAAAGCCCCGGGCCGGATCCCAGTTGGCCGGGTAGACCATTTTTACGCCCATCCCCGTGGTCATACCGCCGTAGGGCCGGTAATTAGGATTGGCGGTTGCCCCCCGGACCAGGTTGAGGTTGATCATCGCGTTGTAATTGCCCTCGATGACGAGTGTGGTGCCCCCATTGCCTTGTACTTTCCAGCCGTTGGGAACGGCAACAAGAGCCGAATGGTCCTGGTTCCAAACCTGGTGCAGCGGTTCCGCGGGAGCTGACCTGCCGCCGCCCGCTGCCCCTCCCCCACCCGGGTGCCACACGCCAAACAATTGGTTCAGCAGGGGGTTCATGGTGGTGCCAAAACGTGCCGCGGAGTCGCTCACCAGAGCCGCTTCGACAGTATTAGGCCCGGTAGGAGTGGCGATGAGCTCACCCGCTACCGCTTGGTTTCCCTGTGCTCGATTCGTTACGGTGAAGAAGACCGCGTCAGAATTACTTCCGCGCACCCTGAAGACCTTGCCAATCTGCGGTTTATCGCCATAGTTGTTCTGCACCATGCGCAGAAGGTGGGCCATGGCCGCAGCCGGGGTGGTGGCCGCGCCCACCTGTCCATAAACGATCGTTCCGCCCTGTTTACCCTGAAGAGTGGTAAGGGGCGTTTGGGCGCGCGGAACGGAAGAGCAGCCCGCGACCAAAAACAGCCCTAGAACTACGGAAACGGAAAACCTGCGATAATTGCGCATAATCGTCACCTCATCTCCTGATTACCCGGAATCTCAGGGATTCGCGGGAATTTCCATCTGCCGTTGTCGCGGGGCACGGCCTTAGGGAACGTAATCGGTGCCTCGCCAGTAATTCGGTTCGGGCACGTACTCATAGCGATTGGGATCGGACTTCACCAGCGCGTCAGCTTTGTTGTTCCAGAATGTGCCATGGCCGATCGTGCCGTTGCCGTACATGTTGTTATCCTGCACGACGGTCTGATCGAGGAGGTAGTTGCTGAAGCCTTGGACTTGCCGCGACTGCATGTCCTCGCCCTCTCGCCAGCTTTGGTGTTGCGCGTCGTGCTGGATCTCCTCGTCTTTCGCCCGCGCCAGGGTAGCGTTGGTCCTCTGCTGACTGATGGCGATCTGTCGCTGAGTGAGCGCCATCAGAGCCTGCGTGTACTGCTGCAGAATCCGAATATACGGGGCTGCCTGAGCGTCAACGCGCTGCTCATCCACATGGTAACCAGCCATAATGGCATCACAGATGGCACGTTGCCGGCTCGTGGCGCCCGGGGGAAGCCAATAAAATGAAACCTTGTATTCGTATACGCCGTTTTGATATGGCGGCGTCCCACACATCAACTCCCTAAACTCTTTCATACCTTTGGCGCCAAGATTGACCTGGCCAAGGGCGTCTACGCATTGTCCTTGTGTCCCCTCGACGGGCTTGATGCTATCAACCTTAGGGGGAGCCGTGCCCAGGCCAGCCGCAGCCTGCATGCGCTGATAAATGTCGGGGAACGCCTTTGTCAAGTCGGGGTTGTAGGGGCAGAAGATATGAATGGAGGGGAGGGGCTTGATCCCCATGCGCATTTGGCGCTGGTAGTCTGGAGACCTGGGATCTTGCACGAGAAGGTACCAGTTTAGGTCTATGGCCTCCCCTTGGGGACCTACGACGAAGGCGGTCCCGCCTTTGCTTCCAGGGCCCAAGTTCCACCCGTCGGGAAGGTTGAGCGTGGCGGTATCGTCAGGCAGGGTAACCTGGTGCATGGGGGGAAGCGCTCCGCCACCCCCCGCCGAGGCTTTTCCCGCCGGTGCCGCCGTCCCGCCCGGATGCCACACGCTGAATAACGTCTTGAGCAGGGAGTTCATGCTCGAGTTAAAACGCGCCGCATCGTCCAGCACAAAGCCAATCTCCATATGATTGGGCCCGGTAGAAGCAGCGATGAGCAGGCCCGCCCTCTGCTTGTTGCCCATCGAGTGGTTTACGACGGTTACGAAGACGGCATCAGAATTGCTCCCCCGCACCCGGAAGACTCTTCCCACTTGCGGCTTTTCCCCGGAGGTTTTTTGCACGTTGCGCAGTATTTGGGCCATAGCTGCCGCCGGGCTGGTGGCGCCGTCCACCAGGCCGTAAAAGATTTTGCTGCCGTCGCGGTTGTCAATGTTCTTGAGCGAGCTTTGGGCGCATGCCCCACTCGCAGCGATCACAACCAAGAAAAGTGAGAGAACCAAGGACCTGCAAGAACGCTGATGTTTGCACATGATGCTCACCTCATTTCTTGTTTACCCGGAAACTCGGGGATTCGCCGGGATTTCCATCTGCGCGCCGGCGGAGAGGGTGGCTTCCTATAAGTTGACGAGCACTCCGACCCGGGTTTGAAGCCTTTGACCCCGGGGTCAGTAATCCACCCCCTTCCAGAAATAGGGGGTGTCCACAATTTCGTAGCGATTGGGATCAGCTTTCACCAACGCGTCGGCGGTGGAGTTCCAGACTGTGCCGTGCCCCACCGTGCCGTGGCCATCCATATCGTTGTCCTGAAGGACGGTTTGATCGAGCAGGTAGTTGCTGAAGGCTTGACCGCGCCTGTCCTGACTGTCCTGTTGAGCCTCCCAGGTGCGGTTTTGTTGCTCATGGGCCTCGGAATCTGCCTGTGCCCGCTGCATCGCGGCTTGACCGATAGCGTGAATCTGGGCGATGGCAGGAGCGGCCATGGCATTGGCCTCCTGACTGACCACCCCCTGGTTGACCTGGAAGCTGGAGAGAATGGCGCCCACCGTAGCGCGTTCCTGGTTCGCAAGGTTGGGGGGAATCAGGCTCATGGAAAGCGCAACAAAGTAATTACCCATGGGGCCAGGCGCCGTGGTGCACAGCAGCGCTTCGATCTCCGGCATGTCTTGCTCCGCTCCGCCCCGGCCACCCAGCACGGCGTGTCCGGTAGCATGGACGCAGCGTTGGCCACTTGGAGCTTGCACCTGCTGGACCTGGGCAACCCGGAGGTCAGGGTTGCCGCCATTCACACGCCAAAACAGCCGGAAGAGATCCGGAAAGGCCCGGACCGGATCCACGTTGGAGGGATAAACAATCTTGCCGTTGTTGCCGGCGGGACTGCCGTAGCGCTGGGCCATGGGGTTGGCTGCCAGGCGGGTGTAGTTGAGGCCCACCACTTCGGAATGGGGCCCGTTGACAATCATCGTGCCCTGAGTACCTTTAAAGGTCCACCCGTTGGGAATGCTGACGCTGGCCGAGCTGTCCTGGGCCACCACCTGGTGCAGCGGCGCGGCTGGAGCCGATCTGCCGCCGGTGGCGGGCCCGGAGGACTGCCCCGCCCCGGCCGGGTGCCACTGGTTAAAGAGCTTGGTGAGCATGGGGTTCACGGTCGAGTTAAAGCGCGACGCATCGTCAAAGATCATGGCCGCTTCAATGCGATTGGGTCCGGAGGCAATGGCGAATACCATGCCCGCCAGCGGTTTGTTCCCTTTCAGGTGGTTGACCACCGTGAAAAAGGCTTCGTCCAAATTCGTGCCGCGCATCTTGAAGACCTTTCCAACTTGCGGCCTTTCACCGCAGTTGTTATGCACGACGCGCAGCACTTTGCCCATGGCATCCGCCGGGGTGGTGGCGCCGCCAATCACTCCGTAAACGACATTGCCGGCCTGGGGATTGTTAGTATTCTGCGGGGTTTGCGCCACCGCTGGAAGCCAGCCGATCGCGACAAAGAACAAAACTAACAACCAGGGAAAACGCCGATAATTGCGCATGAAATACACCTCGTTGGGTCTTCCCGGGCGTTCCCGGGAGTTGTGCGAAGAATGCTCCACCTGAGCTTCGCATTCGCGTTGATGACAGGAAACCATCTAGGGTCTTGAGTCAGAAATTCTTTGAGTATTAAAAAACCCCCTCACCCCCGACCCCTCTCCCCCAAGGGGGCGAGGGGAGAGTTAAGTTCGCTCCCTCGCCCCCTTGGGGGAGAGGGTGGCCCGCAGTCGGCGCTTTCACCAGCCGGGGCGGGACGGGTGAGGGGGTCGCCTTTGATCGCGAATTTCTGACTCAGACCTCTAGTGTCCACCCGCCGGGGTTGTGGCCTCTTGCTTCACAAAATCGAACGTGCAAGGGCGACCGACGAAGCCCATGCCGACGTTCCTGACGCCGGTGCCCTCCTTCTCTTTGAATTGGGCCTTGATGTCGTAGCTATAATCCTCGCCCTGGTGGGCGGTGATTCCCCGCGCATACTTGCGGGACGCAACGATGCCGGAGGCGGAAAGCTTGGCGCTGCCGTCGGCGGCGATTTTGCCTTCAATCAGCAGGTAGCCTGGTTCCCCGGCCGTGCCCCGCTCTCCATGCAGGTTGCTGTTCTGGATGACGCTGGGAAATTCCCAGGTGTAGCCCGATGTGTTCCCTTTGGGAGGGCAGGTGAGCTTGGTGAGCCAATTGCCGTCAAAGCGCTCCCCGGCGACTGAAACCCCTGCCAGGAGCATCAGCACGCTACCCAGCAGCAGCAAGACCGCTTTTCGAGCCAGCTTTTCCTCCGGGCGTCGAAATCCCAGCGCCGGTCCTGTGCCCCGGCCGGAAACCGCAGGGCGCCACCCCATACCTCGCAAATCCTTCATTACGAACCTCCTGTCATCGGGAATTGGCTCTTTCCAATACTTCGTAAGCCTGCATTCTGTTCTTATTTAAGGGACATATCGTTTTGCCCCCCCACTTTGACAGCGCAAAGCAGCGAAAAAACGCCTCATATTTTTGTGGGCGCGATGGGCAGGTGGGGAAGGCCGGTCATGAGGGGATAGAGCAGGGTCGGTCAGAGTTTGCCCACCACGGCGGCATCTCATGTGATGACACCGACATTTCAAGGCAAGGCCTCTCGCTCGCCGCACACCATTCGTCAAGGAGGCGTTGCCTGCTGTGCATGGTAGGCACACGTTCCCAGGCTTGTCCATGTCGTAGGTCAGATTGCGAATTGCCATTTGGTGAATTTGGTCGATATTTCGACTTTTGCGCTGGAAACACGCCTATGAGGTGTATACTGCTGCCGTTCTGGTTCCCCAAAGTACCATGCGACACTTTACAGTTTTGCTGGCAGGACTAGCGTTGGTGCTGGGATTCCCCGCCCCGGACGTGCGGGCCGAGTCCCCGGCGCAGTCGCCCGCCGGCGCCTCGGGCGTAACCACCGAAGGAAGCGGGAGAGCATACCTCGGTTGTTACCTGGACACGAAGGACCGTGACCTTCCCGGGCCGCTGGCCTCGGCAGCCGATAACGCTGCCTGTCGAGCCCTTTGCGGCAAGCAGGGGTTCCTCTACGCGGGCATGCAATGGGGCGGCCAGTGCTTCTGCGGCAACAGCTATGGCAAATATGGGCAGCTTCCCGAGTCGCGCTGCAACCTGGGCTGCCCCGGCAATCCGAACGAAAAGTGCGGCGGCTGGTGGGCCAGCAGCGTGTACAGGGTTACCGCTGTAAGTGAAGGCGGAAATTCCAGGAGGACTACAATGGCAGCGTTCATGGGTTTTCTCTTCGTGCTGTTTATTCTTTTCTGCATCGGCACGTTCTTTTCCGGGCTGTTTACGGTGCCGACGGCCAGAGCGGCGGTGGTGCAGCGCTTCGGCAGGTTCGTGCGCGTGGCGGGCGCGGGCTTGAATTTCAAGGTGCCCTGGATCGAGCAGGTGGTAGCCAAAGTTGACTTGCGCGTTCAGCAGCTCGACGTGAAAATGGAGACCAAGACCAAAGACAACGTTTTCGTCAGCATTCCCGTCTCGGTTCAATACCACGTTTTGCCGGAATCTGTCTATGAGGCTTACTACAAGCTCTCCGACCCGAAGGAGCAGATTGCCTCGTTCGTTTTCAATGTGATTCTTGGCCACGTGCCCAAGATGATTCTGGACGAAGCCTTCGAGCAGCAAAACGCCATTGCCACCGCCGTCAAGCAGGAACTGGACGGCGTCATGGCAGGCTTCGGCTATGGCATCGTCAAGGCCCTGGTGACCGATATCATCCCCGACCCCAAGGTGAAGGCGGCCATGAACGATATCAACGCCGCGCGGCGCGAGCAGGAAGCCGCCAATGCCCGGGGCGAAGCGGAAAAGATCCTGAAGGTGAAGCAGGCGGAAGCTGAGGCCATGAGCAAGCAGCTTCAGGGACAAGGCATCGCCAACCAGCGCAAAGCCATCATCGACGGCCTGCGCGAATCGGTGGAGACTTTCAAGGCGAGCGTGGAGGGCACCTCCGCCCAGGACGTCATGACCCTGGTTCTGCTCACCCAGTACTTTGACACCCTCAAGGAGATTGGCGCGTCATCGCGTACCAATACCATCATGATGCCCCACAGCCCTGGTGGAATGATGGAATTCTTTGAGCAGATCCGCAACGCGGTGGTGGTGGGCAACATCGCCGGTGGACCGTCAACTGCTGATTCGGGAAGTGCCCGGCCCGGTGCGTAGGCGTGAAGTGGGGCGATTGGGAAGGCAAGCTTCACATTTGCGTAACCCTAGGTTAACATGGAGACGATCATCATAGAGGCGGGTTCGGCTGGCTAGTTACCACACCATTTCTCGCCATTCCAAGGCTCCGGGAGGAGAAACCATGTCGCTTCAAATCAACGAGAAGGAGATACACGGGATCATCGTCCTGGAGTTGACGGGCCGCCTGGTTCTGGGGCAGGAGAGCATGGATTTCCGCGGCAAAATCCGCGAGGTGCTCGAAAAGAGCGACTGGATTAAGGAAAAGTGGGGATGGAATACGCGCATCGTGCTCGATCTGGGCAACCTGGGTTTCGTCGATAGCGCCGGCCTGGGGGCGGTGATTGCCGCTCGCACCGCCTGCGTCAGCCGCGGCGCCGGAATTAAACTGGCCAATCTGACCAAAAAGATGCGCGATGCCTTGACCATCACCAAGCTGGTCACCGTGTTCGACGTCTACGACAGCGTGGAAGCGGCGCTCAAATCCTTCCCTCCCGCCGAAGCCGCCCAACACGAGCCAACCCCCGAAGCCACGCCCCCGCAATCGTAGCGCAGAGTTGGGCGTCGTTTGCCCTACTCTGCGGTCCGTAACATGCGAAATATTTGTTAATGTGAGGATGTTGTAAAAAGATATAAAGCCGCAGAGTAGTTCCAAAAGGCGGAACAACTCTCGCTCGCTATTTTTTCATCAACTCCAGCACGGCGCTGGTCATGGATTTTACCCCCGTGCGCAGCGTCGGTTCGGGGACGGGCGCCCACAGGCTGGAGTGCAATCCGGGCAGGGGCGCGCCGGTGCGTCGGCTCTCCGCGAGCTGTGCCGGGTCCACCGCGCCCAGCGCGAACTGGCAAATCGGGATCTGGTGATTCTCCAGACCGAAACGGCAGAAATCTTCGCTGGCCATCACCGCCGGCGCTTCTTCAACATTTTCCGGTCCCAATACCTGTCTGAAAACCTGTGCAAGTCGCAGGGTCAATTGCGGGTCGTTGTAAGTTGACGGCGTATACTCACTGTCGCTGGTGGTGACAATCGGAGCACGTGAGGCGGGAATGCCTTCGGTCGCGGCGATGCCTTGCGCCATGCGTTCCAGCGCCGCCAGAATGTGCTGCCGAACCTCTTCCTTGTAAGTCCGAATGGTGAGCTGCAAATGCACCTCATCGGGAATGATGTTGTAGCGGGTGCCTCCGTGAATCGAACCGACCGTCACCACGGCGGGGTCGAAGGGCGAATCCTCGCGGCTCACGATGGTCTGGATCGCCAGGATAAACTCGGCGGCTTCCACGATGGGATCTTTGGCCGCCTGGGGGGCTGAGCCATGGCCGCCCACTCCGCGCAGGGTGATATCCACGCTCGTCGAACTGGCGAGGGCGTAACCCGGCGTGTACCCCACCCTGCCCGCTGCGATGGCGGGAGTATCGTGCAGGGCGATGACGTAATCGGGCCGCGGAAAACGCGTGTAAAGGCCGTCATCCAGCATCGCTTTCGCCCCGCTGATCGCCTCCTCGGCGGGCTGCGCCAGCATCACCAGCGTGCCGCTCCACTGGCCGCGCAGCTCCATCAGCATTTTCGCCGTACCCAGAAATGCGGTGATGTGAATGTCGTGCCCGCAGGCGTGCATCACCCCCACCTCGCGCCCGGAGTCATCCTTGGCGCGCACCTTGCTCGCGTAAGGCAGTCCCGTCTGCTCCTCAACCGGCAGCGCGTCGAGCTCAGTGCGCACGTACACCGTCGGACCGGCGCCATTCTTCAATACGCCCACCACGCCGTAGCCCACCCATTCCGGATGCCCGGCGTATTTGCCGATGTGGTCGGTCACGGTGTATCCCAGCGTGCCCAGCTCCTGCGCGACAAAAGCCGATGTCTTTTCCTCGTGATGGGAAAGCTCGGGCGCCGCGTGCAGCGATTTATAGGTGGAAACGAGCGACGGCAGCTCGCGGTCTAGCAACCCATCCAGCGTGCCCTGCTGACCGCGCACGGCAGGGACAATTGCGAATATCCAGAAGAGGGTAAGGCAGAGAGCAGCGGCATAGTGGCGCACAGAGTCCTCCTGAGGGATGCTCGGTCTCCTGATGGTAGGATCCCCTCGGCCTCTTCGGGATCCCCCCGAAGAGGGACGCAAACTAGTATCCGGGAAGTTCACCGCGCAAGGCAAGGGAATGCGCGAGTGCCTGGGCAGCGGCGTAGCACACGCACTCCTGCCTGTGCCTTGGCATGGCCAGGATGGCCATGGCACGCCGGTGGCGCGTCGGTGCAGCCCCCAACCTTGCCGCTCAGCCGCGCACGATACGCTTGGCGGCCGCGTCTCCAAGCGGTCATTTCCAGATCGAGCGTTCCGGAGGAGGGCCAAGGACGCCCACTGCTCCGCTGCCTCGAGTTATGCAGGGGCGGTCAGCAATGGTCGTCCCCACCGCGACACTTTCCCCCTGACACCTTTCCCCGCCGCTTGCGCATACCTCAGCTTTCCCCCGAGTGACGGCGCAACACGCCTACTCGATCGGCGCGACGGCCGACTCAATCCACTTGCTCATGGGATTCAGAGCGCGGCAGTCAAGGCACATGGTGACGGGAAACTGTGCGGCGCAGTGGGGGCACGCGGCGCCCGTTTGGAAGGTATCAAAAGCCTGTCCGCATTTGCTGCACTTCCAAAAAGCGCCGATGGGGGGCGCGGTTTCGCACGAAGGGCAGGCGAATCCCGGGTGGCGCGGGAGCTTGGCCAGCTTCAACAACGCCCGCGCTTGCTTCAGCCCGTTCCAACAGTTCATGAGGATGAATACGGAGATCAACGCAAGCCAGGCATCGCGCGTCCAAACGGCGAGAGCAATGAGGCCGGCCACCCCCACAAAACCGATCACCACGGCCACCATCAAGCTGCGTCCGCGTCCCAGCATAAACCACAGCAGGGAGCGTAGAATCTGGCCGCCATCCAGCGGATAGATGGGCAGCAGGTTGAAAATGAGCAAGCCGAGATTAATGCCCGCCAGCGCCCAGAGAAGTTTCTGGGAATCCAACACGGCATTCCTCAGGGGAGGTTCTCCGCTGGCGAACCAGAGGCCCACCGAGATGAGTAGAAACGCCACGTTCACCAGGGGCCCCGCCGCGATGCTCCACAGCGTGGCGCCGGGGCGTTGCGGGGGGTTCACGTAAGCCACTCCGCCGAGCGGCCAAAGCACAATGCGGTTCGCCGTCCCTCCCACCTGTCGGCAGGCCAGCGAATGCCCGAACTCATGCACCAAGACAATGAGGAATAGTCCCAGGTACTCCAGAATATTCCAGGTGATGGATGAATAGTTTCTTCCCCGCCATTCAATTTCAATCACCGCCACGAGAAACCAGGACCAATGTAGGAAGACCTCGATGCCGGAGTACTGGAACAATCGCAATGACCCTTGCGGTGTGCTTTTCATAGGCAGGCCCCTTCACCTCGCGCCATTTGACGCTCATTCTATTTTCCCTCCCGGACGGGGGGTGAAACGCTTCGGCTATCATACCTTAGGAGAAAAGGTGTCAGGTAGTGCGCCTGAATAAACCGGCATGCCGTAGAGAATGGAAGAGTCTTACAAGAGGCGAAAAGGTTCCAGCGAAAAGTTTCCAGGTACGCCTTTTCCATTCAATTAACGAACCGCAGAGTCGTGCAGAATGCGCACGACTCCGGGCTACCAGATGGAACGGGTGCCCGATTCAAGTGCTGAATCTCTCGGCCGCGCGAGCCTTTGCTTTGGCGGCCTCTTCCTCCCGATTCTTGGGCGTGGCGTTGGTGGCTAAGGAATTCAGCAGTCGAGTGGAAATGCCGGCAATCTCATCGACCGCCGCCAGGAAGGAGGCTTCGTTCGCCTTCGAGGGGGCATTGAAACCGCTAATTTTTCTCACGAATTGGAGCGACGCCCCTCGAATCTCCTCGGGCGTGGCGGGCGGGTCGAAGTTGAAAAGTGTTTTGATATTCCTGCACATGAACGATGACCTCACGGGAACAAGGATTCACCCCGTTCAGACTTGATCATACCGCAAAGGGAGAAAAGCTTCCCGGTACCTTTTCCACCCTCTGCCGGCGCAGCCGGCCTTGGAGCGTGCGGCCGCGAAGCTGCCGCCTTTTCGTTGTTCGGGGGGGCAACATCCTACCTGCTGTCACCATCCCGGCGCGGGGGTGTTGGAGATGGGCGGCAAAGCGCAAGGCGGCAGCTTCGCGACCGCACTCCAAGGCGCTGCGCGCATGCCCAAGCCCTAGCCTCCCCGGAATGGGCGGGCGAAATTGCCCCGCTGAAGTCGAAAAATGTTTGCCAAAAAAAGCAGGCATTTACGAGGTTGCAATACAGAGTGGAAACCGGAATCCGATCCATCAAGCGCGGCGCCACTTCAGGAAGATTGCCGCGCGTTGACCGAATCGCCCAACTCCCACGGGGTTGAGTGCCTCATCTTGTACTTGACAAAGCGAATATTTATGGTAGACTAGTTTATGGGCCAGAGGGCGCCGGCGAACGCCCGTGGCCGCCCGGCGGGAGCGGATTTGTCCCCCCGGTTCAGAATGTTTAGCCCGGCAATTCGGGGGGCGCATGGCGGAAAGCGCTTCCCTGGGGGGTTTCAGGCCCCCTCCGATGATGGAGCTTCCAGGATGCCACAGAGCGGTGGACAGCAATCACGAAACCTCCCGCGACACCCCTTAAAAAGGCTACACAACGGCCTGCCCTCCAGTAATACTCGAACCTTTGCCACGATGTATCAGAAACAAAGGGACTTATCTTGATGACGGCAAAATGTCTTATTTTGTAGGGTATTGATTCAAATATAGTTAGTTTAAAATTCCTAAGAGTCGGCAAGAAAAAAATAAAAAAAATCGCGAGTCGTCGCGGGATCTTATTGGAAATAAAGGGAAATCTTTAAGACAAATAGTCACTTTCGAGAATTTGACACGATATGTATGAAAATAAACGACATACACGATTCCACTTATGTTGATGAAGCGAAAGAGGTTAACCCACAGAGACGGATCCAAAGTTTCAATTTGCCGTGAATTTTCACCCTCCTCGGGCCATTTTTGCAAGATAATGTAGCCTATATAAGCGGGGCCGCAAGGAAATGGGAGCGCCCAACATGAGGTCGCCAAGTGCTGACCTCATGTCGCGCTACGCTTCCGGCACGGGCGGGAGAAGGTGTGAAAAGATAAGCCAACCCGCGCCGAGACGCGGAGACGCAGAGACTCACAATCAACAACTCCTTCATTTTCATTTCGCCCTCTGCGCGAGATAATTCTGCTCGCTCGGGGATTCCTTCTCACCCTCGGACGCCCGTGGCACATCGGCTGCACGGCCGTCTTGACCCATGCCTCGACACAGGCAAGAGTGCTCGTGCTACCTCGCGGCATGCCCGTGTCACCGTGGGCGAGACGCCTGACCCATCCCCAGCGGCCCCGCCCTGATCCAGTGCTTGCGGCGCGCACCCCTGATCCATCCCCCAACGGCCCACGGGGCATTCTCCCCCCTGCCGCGCGGCCCACACTCCCCCGCATCGTTATCGGCGGTTGGAGCCGGGACGATGAATGGACTTTTTGGGGCCGAACAGCGTTCGGCCCTGCATCAACGTGCCATGGCCATCTTGGCCATGCCCCTTCACGGGCGGGACGCCCACGACACATCGGCTGCACGGCCGTCTTGACCCATGCTTCGACACAGGCAAGAGTGCTCGTGCTACCTCGCGGCATGCCCGTGTCACCGTGGGCGAGACGCCTGATCCATTGCCCAAGGCCCACGCCTGATCCATCGCCCGAGGCCCACGCCTGACCCATCCCCGCGGCGCACGCCTGATCCATCCCCGGCGGCCCACGGGGCATCCTCCCTCCGCCGCGCGGCGCACACTCCTCCGTATCGTCTATCGGCATCATGGAGATTCGGGATGAGGGCGAAAAAGCTGCGGGCCGGGCGCGCTTGATGAGCCCGGGCGCCCACACTCCCCCGCATCGTCTATCGGCAGAATCGGCGGGAAAATGAATCGATTTGCGGACCGCGAAAATCAACCATCCTCAGTGACCCGCCGCGCTGCGGGGACGGTCCTTGAGACGGCGATTTGGGTGGCGTACCATTGCTGGAAGGCGCGGGCTTTCTGCTGGAGGTTTGCCGCCATCGGCCAGGGCATCGATCCCATCTCCAGGCCGCGCGCCTGCAAGGCCAGTTTCATGGCCCAGGGAACGGGAAGTCCCTGGAGGCGGGTCATGAGTTCATTCAGGCGGGTTTGCGCGTTACGCGCTCGACTCAAATCTCCGGCACGGAACGTCTGATACAGGGGCAGAACCAGCTCCGGGCAGCCGCTGGCGATCCCCGAGATGGCGCCTGCCGCGCCGTGCTCGAAGCCTTCGAGAAGCAGATCGTCGCTGCCGATCATGAACACCATCGGCCCCTGCAACTGCGCCGCTTGAATTTCCTCCAGATTCGCCCGGCGGCCCGAGCTGTCTTTGAGCCCGATGATGTTGGGGACCGTGCCGATGAGATGGAGGACATTCGCTATCCCCAGGTCGCGCGTGAACTGGGGGAGGTGGTAGATCAGAACCGGCAGGGGCAAATCGGCGCTGACCTGCCCCATGAAATCCACCAAATCCTCCTGCTCATAACGCAGGAAGGCAGGGGTTGGGAACAACAGCGCAATCGCACCGCAGTCAGCGGCGGTCAAGGCCAAGCGGCGAACGTGGCCGGCGTGCTCGCCTCCGATCGCACCGATGAGCTGCGCGCGGCCATTCACCCGGCGCGCCACCCGCTGGAATGCCTGCTGGCGGTCCTCCACGCTGCACGCCGCGTATTCACCCGTGGCTCCCCCCAAACAGAAACCCGCGAGCCCGTGGGCAAGACCAAAATCCACCAGCGCGTCCAGAGCCTCCCACAATGGCTCACCCTCCGGCCCGAACGGCGTGGGCAAGGCCGCAAAGATGCCATGAAGTTCGGGGGGGATGCGCTTATCCATGAGACCGGTTTTCCCAAGCTCGGGTATGCCTTGCCAGCCGACTGCGTCTGCGCCCGAATCGCCTTTCCGGAACAGTAAGTACACTGGGGTCAGGTCAAATCATTACTTGGCGGACATGGGCAGGTCAATAGAAATCCTGGACAGGTTTTGCAGGGGGGAAATGTCCCCTTCCGCGTCCGCGCCGACCTCAACACTCCGTTTCCTTAGGCTTATTCCTATCTCATTGGTAATACAAAACTTTAGGCCGGAACAATAAAACAACTACATCCAAAATATTGACAATAATCAGGCATTTTCCTGATAAGGGTCATCGACATGCAGATGTTCTCACGGTAGCGTCAAATCTCGCGTCGGGTTGCAAGGGGTTCTTTGAACCGCATGGAAAGCGCGTGCTCAAGTTTGGATGACAAGCATGGAACATCAGGTTCTATTTCCATAGACGGTTTGAGCAGGTTCATTTTGTCGATGACCCATTCTATACGCGCTTGGCGCACGGTTTTCATCCTCGTGCTGGGAGTGTCACTCACTCTGCACGCCGGCGTGGTTGGAGCGCAAACCACGAAAAGCCCCAGCGGGCGCGGCGTTGCTGTTCAGAATCGGGCGGTGATGATACATCCATCGGCACCCGGCGGACCTGTCGCCAAAACTCTACCTGACCTTATCATTGTGCAGGCCCCCCAGGTTCGTCCCGGCGCCCTCTCCGGGCGATTCCCCCAAGGCAGCCAGCTCGCAATGCTCGATCCAGCCGGCCACAGTCCCCGCACGTTGACCCCAGATTTCTTCGCCGCCGCAGATCCCCAAATTTCCTTTGATGGCGCCCGTGTGCTTTTTTCTGGCAGAAAGATGGCGGATTCCGTCTGGCAAATTTGGGAAATGAACGTGGACGGCACTGCGGTACGGCAGATCACCGAATGCCCGGGCGATTGCCTGAAGCCCGCCTATCTGCCGCGGGGCCTGATCGTGTTCACGGCGCATTCACCGGAGCCAGCGGTTCAATCCGGTGGCGCCGTCATGCACTCGGCACCGAAATCAGCTTCGGCAAGTTTGATGGGCGCCGCTTCGCAGCTCTGGGTCAGCAAATTGGATGGATCGGAATCTCACCCCATTACCTTCGGGCCGGGAGACTTTCAGGTGGAGACGGTCCTGAAGAATGGCATGATTCTAGCCACGGCGCGCTCCCCGCTTCTGCCTTCCAATGGAAAGCCTGCTGACCGCGAGCTTTATACCTTGCGGATCGATGGCACTGCCCTGGCGACCCTGCGTTGCGATCATCAGCACCCCGCGATTCGCAGCCATGCGGAGGAGCTTGACGATGGCGCGGTGGTCTTTGTGAAGGCGCCGCTCGCGAGTCATGACGATGGCGGGCAACTCGCCTGGATTCGCCGCGGCGCCGTGCACAATGAACCGGTCACCGCACCGCCCATCGTTGCTTCATCGCCGCATCCGATGGGGGCCGAGGAATTAATAGTGGCGCGGGAAATCTCCAACCACACGCCGGCGGGAGCGAGGTCAGCGCTTTACACCTTCGACGCGGCCGCGGGGAAATTCGGCGCACTGCTTTACAAAGACCCCCATACCTCCGCGGTGGAGGCCATCCCCGTGGCAGCCCATGAAGCACCCACCTGGTACTGGAGCACCATGAACCCCGACCTTCATCGGGGCTTTTTCATTTGCCTCGACGCCCATTTGGCCGAGGGCGTTGCCAATGGAAAAATTTCCGCCAAGCTCGCGCGCGTTCGGGTGAGAACCCTGAATGCCCAAACGCAACAGGAGACCGTGTTGGGTGACGGTCCGATTGAGGAAGACGGGTCGTTCTACATCGCAGTGCCGTCCGACCAGCCGGTGCGGTTCGAGGTGCTCGACGCCGCGGGCCGTGTGGTCCGCGCGCAGTCAAGCTGGATATGGGCGCGTTTCGGGGAGGAACGGGGTTGTGTGGGGTGTCACGAGGACCACGCCTTGGCTCCCGAGAATCGCTGGCCGATGGCTTTACGACGTTTTGACACCCCCACGAGATTAGATTTGGCAAGAGGTCCGGTGGGGTCTCATTGAGGTAGCAATGAAGATTTCTTTCCGACAAATTGTCCTTGCAACAGCCGCCGCCGGCCTGCTCTGGGTGAATCTCCAAGCCCCCGCCCAGAGCCCCGCGCCCAAAACTCCTCCCCCCTCTTCGCTCGTCACCTACGAAGACGTCACGGAGAAGGCGGGCATTCATTTTAAGCACTCTTTTGGCGAGCAGAAGCTCAGTTCGATGCTCGAGGCCACCGGTTCCGGCTGTGCCTGGATTGACTATAACAACGACGGCCTGCTGGACCTCTACGTGGTGAGCGGCCGCTACATTGACGGGGTCACCAAGTTTTCCAAGCCTGACGGGGCAGATGCGACCAACCATCTCTATCGCAACAATGGCGACGGCACTTTTACGGACGTCACCGCGCAGGCGGGCGTAGGCGGCAAAGGCTTCGGCATGGGCGTGACGGTGGGTGACTACGACAACGACGGCTACGAAGACCTCTACGTGACCAACTGGGGCTCCTCGATTCTGTACCACAACAACGGCAACGGGACTTTTACGGACGTAACGGCCAAGGCGGGCGTGGAGAATCCGCACTTCGGCACGGGCGCGGCCTGGATTGATTACGACCGCGACGGCAAGCTCGACTTATTCGTGGGCAATTACTTAAAGTTTGACCCCAACGCCAAGCGCGAATTCTTTTCCGCCGAAGGCTTCCCGGGGCCCCTTGACTACGAGGGCGACGCCGACCGCCTCTTTCACAACAACGGAGACGGCACGTTCACCGACGTCTCGCACCAGGCGGGGATCGACAATCCCCAGGGCCGCGCCATGGGCGTGACCACCGGGGATTTCGACAATGACGGCTGGCCCGACATCTACATTGCCAACGACACGATGGAAAGCTACATGTACCACAACAATCACGACGGCACGTTCACCAACGTGGCCGCCGACGTGAACACGGCGTTCGGGGCCAATGGCGAAGCCACTTCCGCCATGAACCCCATCTTCGGCGACTACGACAACGACGGCTGGCAGGATCTGTTTGTCTCCGACATGCGCTATCACCGCTTGTTTCATAATCCCGGGGCCAAGGGCTTCTGGCTTGACACCACGGTGGAGACGGGTGTGGCAGCGGTTTCCGGTCAATACGTGGCCTGGGGCGATGGGTTTTACGATTACGACAACGATGGCTGGAAGGATCTGTTCATCGTCAACGGCGGCCTGCACTGGTTGATTCCCATGGAGGATTCCCTGCTCCGCAACAATGGCGACTCCACCTTCACCGACGTGTCATCGCTTGCGGGCGACTATTTCAAGTTCAAGAAGGTGGGGCGCGGCGCCTGCTTTGGCGATTACGACAACGATGGCTTGACGGACGTCTTCATCGTAACGCTGGGCGGCAAGGGCATTCTGCTGCACGCCAAGCCTCCTGCCTCCGGCCCGCGCAATCATTGGCTGACTCTGAAGCTGGTGGGGACCAAGAGCAATCGGGATGGATATGGAGCCAGCCTGGAAGCCATCGCCGGCGACTCGCATCAGTACATTCAGGCGGTTTCCGAGAATGGCTATCTCTCGCAGGGAGACCCGCGCCCACACTTCGGCCTGGGTCAGCACGCCTCGGTGGACAAGCTGATTATTCATTGGCCAAGCGGCATATCGCAAGTTCTGGAAAACGTCAAAGCCGATCAGATTTTGATGGTGACAGAACCCGGCGGCGGCAGGGTGCAATGATGCTATACATGCAGTCGGGAAAAAGATTCAACACAGAGACACAGAGGCTCACAGAGGCCGGACACAGAGAAGGGCACTGATCAATGACCGAGAAAGAGCGATTGAACGGCATCACGGAGAGCATTATCGGCGCGGCCATCCAGGTTCACAAAGCTCTTGGTCCGGGTTTACTGGAATCGGCATATCAACATTGCCTGGCGCATGAGGTGACGAAACGTAATCTTCATGTGGAGCAGCAGAAGCCCTTACCCCTCGTCTATGAGCAGGTGAAACTGGAATGCGGATATAGGATCGATCTCGTGGTGGAAGGGGCGGTGGTCGTTGAAATCAAATCCGTCGATGAGCTGGCGCCCATCCACCGGGCCCAAATCCTCACGTACCTCAAGTTATCGGGTTGCAAGTTGGGATTGCTCATTAATTTCAATGTCCCGGCGGTGAAGGACGGAATTCAGCGCTATATCAATGGTAGCTTATGAAAAGATTCACAAAGAAAAGATTCAACACAGAGACACGGAGGCTCACAGAGAGCAAACACAGAGAAGGGCGGGGGTGTCGCCGAAGATGCGTGGATTGGTCCCGTCTGTTTTTCTCTGTGTCCGACCTCTGTGAGCCTCCGTGTCTCTGTGTTGAATCTTTTTCCGGTGGCCAAAAATAAGATGAAAGCTAGTGCCACAAATCGCCAGAAAAGAAGGACACGCCTCATCATAGTCGGGATTGCGTTGGGTGCATTCCTGTTGACTGTCCGCATGCCCTCCCCGATGGCAGCCCCTATCAATCAGCAAACGGTAGCCCCCGAAGAGTCTGCCTATCTCACGCCAGTCGAAATAAAGCTCTCCGCAGACGGCAAACGGCTCTACGTGGTCTGCGAAGACGGCGATTCGTTGTTGGCCGTTGACACCGAGACGAAGCAAGTGGTGCAAAGCGTGAAGGTGGGCCACAAGCCCAAGGGTTTGGCGATTTCTCCGGACGGCAAGTCGCTTTACGTTTCCAATGAGTGGAGCGACACGGTCAGCGAAATTGATGCCGCCACCTTCACCGTGAAACGCACGCTGAAAACGGGCTGGGGGCCGGTGGGCCTGGTCACCGACCGCGCGGGCAAGACCCTTTACGTTGCCAACAGCATTGCCGACAGCGTCTCGCTGATCGATCTCGCCACCGGCGAGGAAATCAAGCGCTTCGTGACGCACCGATATCCAGAGCAGATGATGCTTTCGCGCGATGGCCGGCGGGTATACGTTTCCAACATCCTGCCGCATCTGGGGCCTTACGATCAGCCGCCGGTTTCGGAGTTGCTTTCCCTCGACACGGGGCGGCAGGTGGTGGCGGAGCGCATCCTGATTCCCGGCTCGATCGAACTGCGCCACATCGCCGAGGCGCCGCCCGCTCTGGGCGGATATCTGCTTGTTCCGCTGATGCGCCCCAAGAACCTGGGCCCGCTCATTCAGGTTCCCCAGGGATGGATGATGACCCACGGCATGGCGGTGATTCGCCCCGCCCTGAACGCGCCCATTGGGGAAGCGCAATCGAAGGTCACCCAGGTGGTGCTGGACGACATTGACTATTACTTTGCCACCAATTCGGGCGTAGCGTTTTCGCCCGACGGACGCCGCGCCGTGGTGACCTCGGCCGATGCCGACATCGTTTCCATTCTGGATACCGCGCGCTTCGCCCAGCGGCTGCGGCAAGTCCCGGCGGAAGAACTGGCCAACCGCCTCGATTCCGCCGTCACCTTCGTGGTCAAGCGCCTGCCGACTGGCCACAACCCCACCTCCGTGGCCGTCTCGCCGGACAGCCGTTGGGCATACGTCACCAATCGCCTCGACGATTCCGTCACCGTCGTGGACCTGGCGCAGGCAAAAGTGGCGTCCACCATCGAGCTGGGCGGCCCCCGGGAAATCACCCTGATGCGGCACGGCGAGCAGATGTTTCACACCGCGAAGGTCTGTTTTCAGGGGCAGTTCGCCTGCGGTACCTGCCATCCCAACTCGCACCTGGACGGAATCGCATGGAATATCGAGACCCCGCAACTCGGCCGCGACCGCGTAGCCAATCGCACCCTGCGGGGAATTCGCGAGACCGCGCCCTATAAGTGGAACGGCCACAATCCCGACCTGGCCACGCAATGCGGACCGCGCATCGCCAAGTACTTTTTCCGCTCCGAGGGATTCGGCACCGAAGACCTGGAAGCCCTCATTACCTATTTGAATAACATTCCGCTGGCGCCCAACCGGCATCTGGCTCCCGACGGGCAGTTGAGCGATTCGCAGGAGCGCGGCAAAGCCATCTTCTACCGCCAAACCACCAATGACGGCCGGGTGATTTCCGTTCAGAATCGCTGCGACACCTGCCACCCCGCCGCCACCCACTACACCGCCCGCTACAGCACAGAAGTGGGCTCGGCGACGAAGTACGACACCAACGGATTGTTCGACATCCCCCAACTTGACCGCGTCTACGAAAATGCGCCCTACCTGCACAATGGCGAAGCGCTGACGCTGGAGGAAATCTGGACGGTATTCAATAACGACGACAAGCACGGCATTACGTCGGATATGAGTAAGGAGCAGCTCAATGATTTGATTGAGTTTTTGAAGACGCTGTGACGATTTTAGATTTTGGATTTTGGATTGGTGATTTGCGAAATGACCCCAATGCTTACTGGTTCAACTGATCGGGAAGAAATGCGGGAGCCGAATGCGACATACGACGGTTTCACCACAAAGAACAGGTTCACCACAGAGACACAGAGGCTCACAGAGGTCGGACACGGAGAAAAATCGGAGGGACAAACATCCGCCGGTACTGCACCTTTGGTAATAGTCCTGCCTTTCTCTGTGTTCGCTCTCTGTGAGCCTCTGTGTCTCTGTGTTGAATCCTTTCTCGGATCAAAGCTAAAGGATATGACGGAAAAAACGCGCTATGCACCGTTACATCAATGGCAGGTTATGAAAAACGACTCAAAGAACGGATTCACCACAGAGACACAGAGGCTCACAGAGGCCGGACACAGAGAAAAACCGGACGGGATCGACAACCACGATCCCTGCGCTTTCGGCAGAGAGGGAGCCGCTTTTCCCGAGTCCCGAGTCCCGAGTCCCGTAACCCGTATTTTCTGCCTCTTGACTTTTGCCTTTTGCCTTTTGGCCTGCTCTTTCTCCTTCGGGGCAGACCGCCCGCATCTCATCACGCGCTGGGAAAACTACACGACTGCGAACGGCATGCCCGACGCCAAGGTTTTCTGCGTGACGGTGGACGGCAATCGCGTGTGGGCGGGGACGGAAGACGGCCTGGTGCTCATTGAAGACGGCAAGGTGGCAAAAGTTTACCGGCCCGCGGACGGCCTCGCGCATCGGGTGGTGATGGGCATCGCCGTGGATCATGAAACCGGCGACTTGTGGCTCGCCACTTTCCACGGCGTCAGCCACTTTTCCGGCGGGCACTTTGAGAATTTTGCCAACTTGACCAGCGGCCTGCTCAACGACATCTGCTACGCCATCTCGGTGCAAGGCAAGTTCGTCTGGGTGGCCACGACGGCGGGCATCAGCCGCTACAACAAGGACACCGGCGAATGGACGGACTGGAGTGAGAAGAACGCGCCGTTCCACGAACCCTGGACTTACGGCGTGGCCCTGGCCCCGGAAATCGGCAAGGTGTACTTCGCCATGTGGGGCGGCGGCCTGATCGAATACGACGACAAAATCGGGTACATGAAAGCCTACACCGACCCCGACGAGGAAATGGAAATCGTGCTGTTCAAGAACCAGGGGCTCATCCACATCATCGTGTCGGGAGTCAGTTGGAATCCCGACACCAAAATGATCTGGGCCTCCACTTATTTCGGCTTGAGCGGTTATGACGGCCGCAACTGGCACAACTACCTCACGAAGGACAGCGGCCTTGCTTCCGACTTCATCAACGCTCCCAAGTCGCGGCGCAACGAGGTGTGGGCGTGCACGGACAAGGGGCTCAGCATGCTCGACTATTCCACCAACACCTGGGTCAGCTACTGGCCCGCAAAGCCCGACGTAGCGCTGACCTTGAGGTCAGCACATGCCGACCTCAAGGTCGGCGCTGCGACTGCCGCCTCAAAGGGCGGTCCTACGACTCAGGGGGTCATTGCCATCACCTGGCCGGACGGAAAGAAAGATAAGCTCGCAACACCCACCGCACTTGCGCACAACTACGTTTTGAATATGGATTTCCAAGGGGAAGACATCTGGGTGGCGACAGCTCTCGGGCTGAGCCACGGAATTCGCGAACCTCAAAAGGAGACTCAACTATATGCCAACGTCAGAAACTCTCGCAGTACCGCAAACGTCACACCAAGCCATTCCCAAAAAGGCCATTAGTGCGCCGGAGACCCTGAACGAAGCCTTTGATTACCCGAAGCCATCCTCGTTCTCGCGCGGGCTGCGCTTGGACATCAAAGGCGTCACCATCCTGCTGATTTCGGGCACCGCCAGCGTTGACGAGTACGGGAGATCCATTCACATCGGTGACTTCCGCGCCCAGGCCTGGAGGACTTATCAGAACATTACCAAGTTGCTCGAGGCCGAGGGCGCCACGTGGAAAGACATCGTCCGCACTTCTTGCTATTTGCGCGACATTGAGCGCGACTACGAAGCGTTCAACGAGGTTCGGACGCAATTTTTCGCAGACCTGGGTTTGAATCCGCTGCCCGCCTCCACGGGCATCCAGGCCATCCTGTGCCGCCCGGACCTGCTGATTGAGATCGAAGCGATGGCAATCTTTGAGTCTGACCGCGGCGCTGGCAAAAACGGTGAGGAACTGAAGCCCGCGGCGTGAAAAAGAGGCTGTCAGCTTTCAGCCCTCAGCTATCAGCTTCCACGCGCGTTCATGACTGATGGCTGTCCGCTGAGACCTCGATGGCAAAGGCGCCATCGATGGTCCGGCTCCGCTCGAGCTGAAAGCTGATAGCTGAGAGCTGAAAGCTGAAAGCTGAGAGCTTTGAAGGAGCGACCATGAAAATAGCCGGACAACTTACCATTGATGATCTGCCGCGAATCGCACCACTCCTCTGCCGCCAAACCAACCCTCAATACGGCGAGGACCAGACGCGCGTGGTGGAGGTGCGCGGCGTGCGCTTTGGCAACGGCCGCCCCGTGGTGATCGGCGGGCCCTGCGCCGTGGAAAGCCATGAGCAGACCATGGCCGTGGCGCACGCGGTGAAGCGCGCCGGCGCCGACATGCTGCGCGGGGGGGCTTACAAGCCTCGCACCTCTCCTCACGACTTCCAGGGAACCGGCGTGGAAGGGCTCTGCATCCTGCGCATCGCACGCGAGGAAACCTGCCTGCCCATCGTCACCGAAGTCATGGACACGCGCCTGGTGGAGCAGGTGGCCGAGTACGCCGACATGCTTCAGGTCGGTTCGCGCAACATGCAAAACTATACGCTCCTGAAGGAAGTGGCGCGCGCCGGAAAGCCCATCTTGCTGAAACGGGGCATGGCCGCCAGCCTGTGCGAGTGGCTGGGCGCCGCCGAGTACATCGCGAAGCAAGGCAACCTTGATATCATTCTCTGCGAGCGCGGCATCAAGGCCTTCGCGGCCGGCGAGTACTCGCGCTATGTGCTGGACCTGAACGTCATTCCCGCCGTGCTGGCCAACACGTTCCTGCCCGTCATCGTCGACCCCAGCCACGCCACGGGAGTGGCCACCATGGTTGAACCCGCCAGCCGCGCGGCACTGGAGTTTGGGGCGCACGGATTGATGATTGAAGTGGCTGACTTCGCCACTGGAAGGCCGCGCTGCGACGCCGATCAGGCCATCAACGGCGAAACCCTGGCGCGCATCACCAAGTTCGCGCGCCAGCAACACGAGCGCCTGCTGGTGGAGCAGCAGGCCGCGGCGTGAGTATTCCGGCACGATTGAGGCGGAATCAAAAAGGCATTTCACCACGGAGGCACAGAGGCTCACAGAGATCGGCCACAGAGAGAAACTCGTGAACCCACTGGACGGAAACAACTATTTGAGAATTTTGTCATCCGGGCATTTGTCGTCATCTCTGTGTCCGCCCTCTGTGAGCCTCTGTGTCTCTATGTTGAATCTTTTCTTCGCCCGTTTCGGAAATATGAATAAGGTACAACATATGAAGAGAGCAATTCTATCCGCACTCGTTCTGGCAGCCGTGGCACTGCCTGCAGCCGCACAATACAAAGACAATGAAGACACTCCCAAGGACGCCGTCATCAAGCGCGATGAGACAGTCCAGCCGGGGGGCCGCTACGCCAACATGCCGGAAGAGGCCGTGCCTTACCGCCGCTTCACCAAGCCCTACTACGACTGGTTCACGCGCGACGATACCCTGGAGTATCACGGTGCGGCCGAGCTGCGCCCCGACGGTGATGCCGCGGGCCTTAGCGAAATCGCCATCGGTTTCATGAGCCCCATTGAGAACAATCCTGAATCCATCTTCGGTCTTCCCGAACTGCACGGCGCGCAACTGGCCCTGGAGCAAGCCAACGCCCGGGGCGGATATCATGGCAAGCCCTACGCTTTGAAGATTCACAACGAATCGGCTTTGTGGGGAGCATCTTCGGCCGAATTGGTGAAGATGCGCTTCGATGAAAACTGCTGGGCCATGCTCGGCTGCGTGGACGGGCAGAATTGCCACATCTCGCTGCGCGTGTCGCTGAAAATCGAAGTGCCCATTGTCGACGTCGGCACCACCGACCCCACCGTGACCGAAACGCGCATTCCCTGGCTCATTCACGACTTCCCCGACGATCGCCAACAGGGTTACACGCTGGCCGATTACGTCTTCAAAACCCTCAAGCTGAAACGCATTGGCGTGCTGCGCACCCAGACGCGCTACGCACGCCTGGGCGTGGAAAAATTCACCGACGAAGCGCGCCGCATGGGCCGCCAGCCGGTGCTGGAAGTCAAATTTGAGCGCGGCGACAAGGATTTTACCCATCAACTCCAGATGCTGCGCGATGCCCGGGTGGAAGGCGTGGTGCTCTGGGGTGAGGCCGCGGATGCCGGACTGATCCTGAAACAGATGCGCGCCATGGGCATGAAACAGCCGGTTTTCGGGGGCAGCCGCATCGCTCATACGCCGCTGCTGGAAATCGCCGGACCCGCCGCGGAAGGGCTAGTGGTTACTGCCGCGCTCGACCCCACACGCACCGACCCCAAATGGGTGGCTTTCCGCGATGCCTACCGGCAGAAGTTCAACGAGGAGCCCATCGACTACGCGGCGTATGCCTACGACGGTATGAACCTGCTGATTGCCGCCATCGAAAAAACCGGCCTCAACCGCGGTCGCATCATGGACGTCTTTCGCACCTACCAGATGAAGACTTACCAGGGCGTGGTCGGCCCCATTTACTTTGACCATACCCTCAACAACCTCGCGCCCGTCAACCTGGCACGCGTGAAGGACGGCAAGTTCGTCTACTGGCTCGCCCCGCGACAGTCGGGGCACGAAGGAGTAAGCAGTAGGCGGTAGGCAGGCCGGAAGTGCGAAGTCAAAAGGCAAAAGTCAAAAGGCAAAAGTTTAGGACAAACGGCGTTGATTCAAATTAATCCTGGTCGCCAGCACCGGAAGGGGCAAGCCGAAAGGGGAAGCAAGTCACCTTTGACTTTTGACTTTTGCGTTTTGACTTTTGCCTTGTTCTTCTGCCAATTTTTCCGCCGACTCAAGGAAAGCCTCGGCAAAAGGCGAAACCAACCACTTTTGACTTTTGGCTTTTGCCTTTTGACTTTTGCTTTCCCGGCCTGCCTACTGCCGATTACCCACTGCCTACTGAGTTTCCTCGCTGCGCCGTGCTTCGCCCAGTCGCTTCCCTACGCCGCCATCAACCGCGCCGCGGTGAACTACAACGGTCCGGGCCGCGACGCCGGGCATGACTTGGCGGGATCGGAAATTCACCTTGGGCTGCTAGCACCGCTCACCGGACCGCGGCAGCAAGAGGGCCAATCGCTCGAGCGCGCCGGGCAAATGGCCATCGATGAAGAAAACGCCGCTTCCCTGCCCGGCCGCCGCCGCATCTTGCTCGTCATCCGCGACGAAACCGGCCCGTGGGGCCAGGCTTCAACGCAAATTGTGCACCTGCTGTTCGACGATCAGGCCGTGGCGCTGATCACCTCATCGGAAGGGGACGCCGCCCATCTGGCCGAGCAGGTGGGAAACAAGATCGGCGTGCCCATCCTGACCCTTTCCACGGATAGCACTACCACCGAAATCAATCTGCCCTGGATTTTCCGCATGGGCCCCAGCGACGCGGCGCAGGCCCAGGCCTTTACGCGCGATATCTATCAAAAGCGCGGATTGCAGCGAGTTGTCCTGCTCAGCCAAAACGACCGCGACGGCCGTCTGGGTGGAGAGGCGCTTGCGAAAGCGGCAGGCGAGTTGAATGCCGTCGCGCCCCGTCAAATCGTGGTTGATCCCGAAAAACTCGAGGGAGCAAACTTCGGGAAGGAAATTGAGAATGCCCAGGCTGTCGTTATTTGGACTGACGCCCCTACCGCCCGCCGCATTGTCGCGCGCGTGCGCGAGGTTCAGCCCAATGTCCCCATTTACCTGTGCCGCAAAGCCACGGAAGGCGATGGGAATTTTGCGAATCCTGCCGGCGGCAACAGCAATGTCGTTCCGTGGATCGCCGCCACGCCCGAAATCGAGAAGGCTCGCGCCGATTTTAACCAGCGCTATCATGAGCGCTTCGGCATCGAGCCCGGCCTCGGCGCCCGCGAGGCCTATGATGCCGTGCGCATCCTCGCCGCGTCAATCCGCCAGTCCGGCGTAAATCGCGCCCGCCTGCGCGACGCTCTGGCAGAAGTTACTGCCTACGCCGGCGCCTCAGGAATGATCTCCTTCGATCACGCGGGGAATGACACGTCGCGGGTCACACTTCTAAAACTCCAGTAAGAACGCGTGGGGGGGGCGGTTCGCGAACCGCCCCTACGACTAACGCCTGGCACCTGCCACCTGATACCTGGCACCCGACACCTGACACCTCACACCTGAAACCTGTTTTCCCTACTTCGCTTCCTTCCAATTCTGCCCCACCCCCAGATCAACCTTCAGCGGCACGGGCATGGTATAGGCGCCTTCCATTTCCTCGCGCACAATCTGGCGCGCCCTCTCCAGTTCCGGCTCCGGCGCCTCAAAAACCAGTTCATCGTGCACGGTCAGAATCATGCGCGTTTGCATCTGCTCGCGCTTCAGGCGCGCCTGGGCTTTCACCATGGCGAGCTTCATCAGGTCCGCGGCCGTGCCCTGGAGCGGGGTGTTCATGGCCTCGCGTTCGGCCCGGTTGCGCGCCTGTACGTCGGCGCTGTTGATTTCCGGCATGGGCCGGAGACGGCCAAACGCCGTGCGCACGCGGCCGGTCGAGCGCGCTTCCTCCACCAGACCTTCGAGATACACTTTCACCTTGCTGTAGCGCTCAAAGTAGGTGTCAATGTAACGCTGCGCCTCGGTGCGGCTGGTGCCCGTGCGGCCCGCCAGTCCAAACGAACTGAGCCCGTAAATCACCCCGTAATTGATGGCCTTCGCCATGCGGCGGTGCTCGTGGTTCTGGAGGCCGGGCGGAACACCAAAGATCTCCAGCGCCGTGCGCGAGTGAATATCCTCGTCGCGCGTAAAAGCCTCGATCAGCAGCGGGTCCTGGGAAAGATGCGCGAGCACCCGCAGCTCGATCTGCGAGTAGTCCGCGGAGATGAGCTGGGTGCCGGGGTCGGCCACGAAGGCGGAGCGAATGCGCAGTCCGAACTCATCGCCAATGGGAATATTCTGAAGGTTGGGATTGGAAGAGGAGAGCCGCCCGGTGCGGGCCACGGTCTGGTTGAACGTCGTGTGCAGTCGGCCGCTTCCTGCCTGGATGAATCTTGGCAGCGCATCGATGTAAGTGGACTTCAGCTTGGCGCGCGTGCGGTATTCGATAATCTGGCGCGGCAGTTCGTGCTTCTCGGCCAGCCCTTCCAGCACCGCAGCATCCGTGGAATACTGCCCGCTCTTCTTCAATCGCTTGCCCCCCGGGAGCTTGAGCTTTTCGAACAGGATTTCGCCGAGCTGCTTGGGTGAATCGATGTCAAACGCCCCTCCCGCCAGGTCGTAGATCTGGTGCGTGAGCGTGGTCAGCTCCTTATCGAATTCGCCCGACATGCGCGCCAGAATTGCCGTATCAATGCGCACTCCGGCGGCTTCCACCTCCGCCAGAACCGCGGCCAGGGGCAGCTCAATTTGATCGTAGAGCTTCTGCAAATCCTCGCGTGCAATTTCCGGACGCAGCAGGCCGCTCAATTGATGGGTGCGGCTGGCAGCTTCCGCCAGCGATGAAGTCATTTTGCGCCCCTGCCGCCGCAGAACGACGTCGGAAAGCGCGTGGCTCGAGGCCAGCGGCTCAAGCAGGTAGGAATAGAGCATGGTGTCATCCGCCACACCCGCTAGCGCAATTCCCTGCTTCGCGAGCAGCAATTGCAGAAGCTTGGAATTGTGCACGGCCTTGCGGCGCGCGGCATCCCCAAGCACCGGTGCGAGCGCGGGGACGAGACCGCCCAAACCTCCGACGGCGACGGTGGCGAGGCGCTGGCCATCCGCCAGTCCCAACCCCGCCAGGCGCCCGGCATAACCTTCATCGCCCTCCACATGCATTGCAATGGCGAGCAACGCGCTCGAGTCAACCGAGCCAAGCCATCGCTCGACGGATTCGGGCGCCGTCAATTCCTCCGACTCGGCGGCGGCCTCCACCGGCGCGGGCGCCTCTTCCAGAAACTCGCGCAGCAGCGAGGTGAATCCTAATTCTTGGCAGAGCGCCGTCAGTTCGGTGACATCCAAAGGCGCCGCCCGCAACTGAGCGAGGGAGGTTTCCACGGGAACGTCTGTGCGAATCGTGGCCAACTCGCGGCTCAGCAGCGCCTCACTGCGGAAGTCGCGCAGGGCGTCGCGGTAACTCTGCTTCTTGACCTGCGCGTAATTTTCCAGCGCCTTCTCGAGCGTGCCAAATTGCTGGATCAGCTCCGTCGCTCCCTTGGGGCCAATGTAACTGCGCTTCTTCTCGCCTTCCGCCAACACCGGTTCGCGGCCGGGCAGCGGGCGCGCGCCCGGAATGTTATCGCTGGGATCGCCAGTGAGCGCCAGCCAGTCAACCACCTGGGTGGGCTCAACGCCTAGGATCTCCTTCACCTTCCCCGTATCACAAAGGGTCTCGCCATCGCTTCCCGCACGCGATGGCTTCAACACGCGGACCCGGTCAGTCACCAACTGAAACAGGTCCTCATCGCCGGAAACGATGAAGACGTCCGCCCCCTGCCCTGACCCAGCCCGGGCGAGCGTGCCAATCAAGTCGTCGGCCTCAAAGCCTTCCAGCTCCACCAGCGGCAAACCCAGGGCGCGGCAGAATCGCTTCACGTAGGGGAGCTGCACGGCGAGGTCGGGTGGAAACTCCGGCCGGTTGGCCTTGTATTCCTCAAAGAGCTTGTCGCGAAACGTTGGAGCAGCTAGATCGAAGGCCACAGCGATGTGATCGGGTTGATGATCCTTCAGCAGCTTGCGCAGCGTGCGGACGAAGATGTAAATGGCTTTGGTCGGCATCCCGCTGGGGGAGACCAGCGCCATTTGCATGGGCGCAAAAAAAGCGCGAAAGACCAGCGACATGGCATCGATGAGAAAAAGCTTATTGGCGGCTTGGGGCAAACCTTCCTCCGGGCGGTCAAGTGGGCGAAATTGGCATTTTACTCTATCCGCAACCGGTTCACGGGCCACATCATCAGTTTCAGCCAATTTGTGGAGATACAGGTAGGCTGAAACTTCTTGTGGATCACTCAAAGCGGATCGGCCCAAGCGTCATCTGCTTGGCATTGCCCATCGTCCGTCAGACTCTGAAAATCACCATCGCCTGATAGGGCACAAAGCCCGAAATTGCGGCATGTGAGACACTGTAAGCCTGCAATATTGTGGCGTTATTACCACACTTCAGCAATCGAAAAACTTTACATATTTGACGCAACTTACAGATTTTTAATATGTTATTATTTAACACTCAGATGGATGTTTAGCTGCACTACTGATTCGGCTGCACTACTGTAGGTTTGCGTCGGGGAGGGATTTTGGGTCAACAACATACTCTGGCTTCAGAGGTATCGCTTTCGGGAATTGGTCTGCACACCGGGGTCACGGTCAATCTACGGCTTTGCCCCGCGCCTGCCCACACGGGAGTCGTCTTCAAGCGCACTGATCTGGACGGCTTCGTCATTGAGGCGCAATCGCGCCACGTCGCCCGCGTCAGCTATGCCACCAGCCTGATGAAAAAGGGCGTTCTCATCTCCACCACCGAACACCTGCTTTCCGCCCTGGCGGGACTGGGGGTGGATAACGCCATCGTCGAAATCGACAATCTCGAATTGCCCATCGTGGACGGCAGTGCCCTCCCTTTCGTCAAGCTGATTCGCCAAGCTGGCCTACGAGCCCAACGGGCGCGCCGAACCTACGCCAAGATACTCAAGCCATTGGAGTTGGTGGATGGATTCAAGAGGATTGCGGTCTACCCCTCAGACACTTTTGCGACCAGCTATGCGATTTCCTTCCCCCACCCTGTGATCGGGGCGCAATCGCTGGATTTCGCTCCCAGCGCCCATTCCTACGAAAACGATGTAGCGTCTGCCCGGACTTTCGGCTTCCTCGCCGAGGTCGAAATGTTACTGAAAAGCGGGCTGGTCAAGGGCGGATCGCTTGACAATGTGGTGGTCCTGGATCAGGAGCGCGTGATGAATCCCGAAGGACTGCGCTTCCCCGACGAATTCTGCCGCCACAAGATACTGGACCTGATTGGCGACCTATCGCTGTTTGGACATCCCCTGATCGGCCATGTGGTTGCCGACCGGGCGGGTCACGCCATGCACGCCCAATTGGTTTCCCAGTTACTGCGCCAAAAGGAGTGCTGGACGCTCACCACGAGCCAGCCGGTCCGTTTAAACGCCCCCATTTCTGCCGTCGCCGAACTTGCCACAAGCGGAGCTTAGACGCGCTTTCATAAAATTCGACCAATTGTCCCGGATTGGGCGGCAGATGGTCCCGTTTCAACCTTTCCCAAGCCCCCCAAGAACAATCTTTTACCCAAAACCGTCAAAGTAGAAGGATGGTAAGTCGTTTGCTATACTCTCGCTGGGCCGTTGGGCCCGGCCCCGTGGGGAGAACCGCCCGCAGCAGGTGGAATCCCCAGGGCCAAAATAGGGGGCGACATGAGCATTGAGGAAAAAGAGAAGGAACTGAGTGTCTATGAATCAATGGCGGCCCGGTACGATGTGGCCGCCCGCAAGCTCGGACTGGACGAAGGCCTTTCGAATTATCTCCGCACGCCCAATCGGGAAATCATCGTTCACATCCCCGTGGACATGGATGACGGCACATTAAGGGTTTTTGACGGATTCCGCGTGCAGCACAGCATTGCGCGCGGGCCCTGCAAAGGAGGCTTGCGTTACGCTCCAACCGTGACCCTGGACGAAATCCGGGGGCTCGCCGCTGAGATGACGTGGAAGTGCGCGGTGGCCAATATTCCGTTCGGGGGCGCCAAGGGCGGCATTATCTGCGACCCCGCCAAACTCTCCATGGGCGAATTGGAACGCATCACGCGCCGCTATACGGCGGAGATTCTCGATTACATTGGTCCGGACCGCGATGTGCCGGCGCCCGACATGAACACCAATGAGCAAACGATGGCCTGGATCATGGACACCTTTTCCATGCACATGCGCCACACGGTAACCGGCAGTGTGACGGGCAAACCGCTCGCGCTGGGGGGATCGCTCGGCCGCCGCGAGGCCACGGGCCGCGGGTGCATGATCACGGCTGACGAGGCCTTAAAGCGCTTCCGCTGGCAGCGGGAAACCACACGCGTGATCGTTCAAGGTTGTGGCAATGTCGGTTCGCAAGCTGCCCGCCTGATGTACGAGTCCGGCTACAAGATCATCGGTGTCAGCGATATTTCCGGCGGCATCTACAACACCTCCGGCATCAATGTCCCGCACCTCCTCGAATACGTGGGAAAGAATAAATCGGTCAATGGATTTCGGGGCGGGGAAAGTATCGGGTCGCAGGAAATCCTGGAGCAGGAGTGCGAAATCCTGCTGCCCGCCGCCACCGAGAGTGTCATCACCGGCAAGAATGCCCACAACGTGAAGGCAAGACTTCTCGTGGAGGGCGCCAACAGCCCCACCACGCCTTCCGCCGATGACATCCTGTTTGATCGCGGCGTGTTCGTGATCCCTGACATCCTCGCCAACGCCGGTGGGGTTACGGTTTCCTATTTCGAGTGGGTGCAGGACCGCCAGGGTTATTTCTGGCCGGAAGCCATGGTCAACGAGCGCTTGAAAGACATTATGGTTTGCGCCTTCGACGGGGTGGTGGGCTACGGCCAAAAGCACAACGTCAATAATCGCATCGCCGCCTACATGCTGGCCATCGACCGCGTGGCCACCTGCATCAAGGTGCGCGGGATTTACGCGTAGGATTGGCGGCTTCAAATTTGTAGCGCTAACCGGAATTTGGGCTTGTCCATATCAAGCTTTCCGGCCGGCTCAAAGCTGACCTGGCAAAGTTTCGCGAATTAGTGCCGTTACTGTCCGGGGCTGTGCGGGTCAAAATATCGCTTTTCGGCGCTCGCCCTAAACCTCTGCTCCACGCCACCTACTTCCCTGCTTTTGGAGAGCCGACAGGCAGTGGCGCGAACCTGTGCTGTAGGTCCGCGTCAATTGGGCACGGCCGGTGAGAAGAGCCGCAGACCTTGAAAGCCGGCTCTGCGCCAGCCCGGTGGGGATCGTCCTACAAGCGCAGAAGTTCTTTGAGCTTTGATGCCACGGCGCTCCAGGCATGATCATCAATGACGCCCAGATATCGGGCCAAGCTGGAGCAATGGATAGTGGCGAGCTTGTGCAGGCGAAGCGCTGATGAGATTTTAAGGTTGGTGGAGCGGAATTCCGGCAGGGCCGGATCGAGGAGCAGGTCAGAGGGCAGAAGCCGCGAGGGAACCAGATATGCAAGCGACCGGTATCTCCGGAACGGCCCCCACCGGGCCATTCAACAATAAGACCGGGCGAATCTTCATCCCCGGCGCATCTCCAAAAGGAAACTTGGCGAGATAGATTTCACCGGGCCGCATCGAGAGGTTGTCCGTCGTTGAGGGTGTAGATGTCTTGCGCGGGGTCGTTCAATTCCACTGACCATTCGGATGACACCCCAGCCGCCCACGCGGGGCCGCCTTCGTCTTCCTCGGAGATCAAAACAATGACGCGCACCGAACCCGCCGGCAAGCTTTGGGGGACGTCGGCATGGAGCCGGTGCTGGTCGTCAATCTCGCCCTGAATTTCGACAGCCTTCATGATTGGCATAAGCCGAGTATACGGCACCACCCTCGGCGGAAGCAACCCTTCCCATTATGCTTGGCGCAGTAGAGGGAGTCGCTGCGGCGACCCGCCCCCTTGACTCCCCATTCACCCTGCGGAACGCCGGATGCCTGGTAGCCGCGGTGTCGCCGCGGAGACCTTTCCTGACCGCGGGTTCTTCGTGGCAAATACTCGAACTTGCGGGGAGAGGCCGGCGCTTCGAATCGGGCGTGCACGCCTGAGCAGCTCTGCGTTTCGGCATATCAGGAACGCCGGCTAGGATAGATGTGAATCGCGGAGCTTGAAACGCGGCTTTGCGCCAGCCCGCCCGCCATAAGACGCTTGACGTGTACGGTATAACCGTACATACTGGGAGGGTGAAAGGATAACATGCAACTTGTCCGCTTTCGCCACAAAGGGTTAAGGCAACTCCACGAGGAGGGAAACACCAAAGGGGTGCCCTCCGCGATGGCCGACAAGCTGCGCAAGCTTCTGTTTGGCCTCGAAACCGCTGTGACCCTGGATCAACTCGCCCGGTTTCCCGGCTGGAAGCTGCATCCTCTTAAAGGTGAACTGAAAGGATTATGGAGTCTGACGGTCACGGGTAACTGGCGCTTGATTTTCCGCTACGACGAACCGAGCAACACCGCCAGCGATATTGACCTGATCGACTACCATTAGGAGGCCGAAATGCCCATGAAGAATCCGCCCCATCCGGGCGACCTGATTAAAACTGAAATCATCGAAGCCCTCGGCCTCAGCGTGTCGAAGGCGGCGCAGATTTTGAAAGTGCGCCGCGCCACGCTCTCCGATCTTCTGCACGGCAAGGCTGGACTGACGCCGGGAATGGCCCTGCGCATCGAAAAGGCCTTCGGCCCGGACATGGATCACCTTCTCCGTATGCAGCTTGCCTATGACGTGGCGAAAACGCGAGAGCACGCGCGGGACATCTCGATCAAACGATATGTGCCGGCTGGAAGCGGCGCGTCGGGTGTGAGCGAAAGCCGGATTTCATGAGCGCGACACGAGCAGGCGTAGCGCGCATGAAGAGCCGCAGCCCTCGGAGTGCGGGTCTGCGCCAGCCCGCCGGAGACGCCAGCGCAGGAGACAGGCATGAGCCAAACTAGATTTCCCCCGGGATGGGACGAAGAGAGAGTTCGGCGCGTCCTTGCCCACTATGAGCAGCAGACGCCGGAAGAAGCGGTGGCCGAGGATGAAGCGGCATTCACAGAACAGGACGACACCGTAATGAAGGTCCCCCATGACCTTGTCCCCGCCGTCCGCCAACTCATTGCCAGCATCAAGAATAGTCTGGAGCGACGAATCTCCCCGGTGGGCTGGCGCACAGTGCAGCTCTGCGTTTCGGCATATCGGGGACGCCGGCAAGGATAGAATTGAATTGCAGAGCTTGAAACCCGGCTCTGCGCCAGCCCGCCCAATTATACGGATATATACAATATCCTTCGCAGAATAAGGGGAACGGGGGTAGAATCAATCTTGTCGCAGCTTTAAAGGAGCCGTCTCATGAGTGAAATTGAGCAACTGGAGCGGAGAATCGAGAGTCTGCCCCCGCAGGACCTTGCCAAGTTTCGGGCTTGGTTTGCGGAGTTCGACGCCCGGGTCTGGGACGCTCAGATCGAGGCGGACGCCAAGGCGGGCAAGCTGGATGGCCTCATCAAAGAAGCTCTTGCCGACTACAAAGCCGGGAAGGCTCGCGAACTGTGACTTGGTCCCGGCTATCGAAATAATTTGAAAAACCGGCCTATGTGTGTAGGATGCTGGGGATGAGTTATCGTCACCTTACCTCCCCAGGCTTCTGGACATTATATGAAGCGTTGCCGGCCGAGATCCGGGTGCTCGCTGGCAAGAACTTTGCCCTCCTCAAGTCCGATCCGCGTCACCCTTCCCTGCACTTCAAAAGGCTAAGCAATCTTTGGTCTGTCCGCGTCGGCGAACATTACCGGGCGCTTGGAACTGACGTCAAAGAAGGAGTTTATTGGTTCTGGATCGGACCTCACGCGGAGTACGACCGGATTGTCGGGTAATCGGCGGAGTGATGGTATTGTATCCGACCGGTGAACCCATCTTCCGCGGTTGAAGTTCCTGCCTGATACTTCCCCGACAAATGAACTCCAGGACATGCGTACAGCGCGCATGTGGTAGCCAAACGCGGAGGTGTGGAATGAGTGACATCGGGAAGGGCGACGCGGAGAAGGCACGTTATTGGCAGAGGACCATCAGCGAGGCGGCGCAGAGCGGGATATCGATTCGGCAATTTTGTCGGCAGCGTCGGCTGAAAGAGAGTCAGTTCTACTGGTGGCAGCACAAGCTCAAGGCCAGTCGGCAGGCCGGGACGACGTCGAAACCCGGTGGCCACGGGCGACCGACCAGTTTTGCTCTGGTGAGCGAGGACTCCGGAGCGACGGACGCGGGAATCGAGTTGGTGTTGAGCGGGGGCCGGCGGCTGCGCATTACCAAGGGAGTCGATGAAGAGACGCTGCGCACCGTCCTGGCGGCTCTGGAGCTGCCGCGATGCTGAGTTTTCCGGCGGCGATCAAGGTGTATCTGTGCACGGTGCCGTGCGACATGCGGCGTTCCTTCGACGGCCTGTCGATGATGGCCGAGCATGTGATCGGGTGCAACCCTTACGCTGGCCACCTGCTGGTGTTCTCGAACCGGCGGACGGACCGGGTGAAGATCTTATATTGGGATCGCGATGGCTGGGCGATTTGGTACAAGCGGTTAGAGGCTGGGACGTTCGAATTTCCCTTCGCGGAGACCGGGCGGAGGGAGATCGCGGCCTGGGAGTTGGCCGTGCTGCTGGAGGGCATTGATTTGAGCCAGGGAAAGCGCCGCAAGCGCTACAGCCTGCCGGCGGCGAACAAGGAGGAAGAGCGGGAAAAAACCGGGAAGGAGACCGGCGCTTCCTGAATCTTTTTTCATCGCGAAGGCATTTTTTTGTTGACAGATTCCGATAGCTTTATTATGATATCGGACATGAATCTTACCGAAATCGAGCGGCGCATCGAAGCCATCCAGCACCGTCTGACCCACCTGGGGCCGATGCACCCGGGCAGTCTGGGGGAACAGTACAACGTGTGCGGGAAGGCCGCGTGCCGCTGCAAAGATCCCAAGAAGCCGCAGAAGCATGGGCCGTACTATCAGTTGAGCTACACCTGGCGGGGGAAGAGCACGACGCGTTTCGTGCGGCCGGAACAGATCGAGGGGATGCAACGGAAGGTGGCCAACTACAAGCGCTTCCGGGAACTGCTGAACGAATGGGTGGACCTGGAGGTGGAGCGGGAGCAGGCCGAGCGGGCGGAGGAGAAACACGCCGGTGGAAATTAATCCCAACCAACTCCCCAGTGATCCGGCGGCCTTGCGGCAGATGGTGGTGGGGTTGCTCGGGGAAGCGATGGAGCGCGAGCGGAAACTGCGGCAACTGCAACATTGGGTGGAGCAGTTGCTGCGGGCGCGGTATGGGCCGAGGCGTGAGCGGGTGGATGAAAACCAGTTGTTTATGTTTGCCGCCGAGATCATGGCCCGAGCGGAGAAGACTCCTCCGGCCTCCGGCGAAACGGAAGCGCCTCCTGCGGGTGCGAAGTCGACGCCCCAGCGTCCCGGGCATGGCCGGAGGGCGCTGCCGAAATCTTTGCCACGGCAACGGGTGGTCCATGATCTGGGGGAAGGCGCACGCCAGTGTCCCCAATGCCAGGGCGAGTTGAAGCGGATGGGGGAAGAGGTCAGCGAGCGATTGGAGTTTGTGCCCGCCTCCCTGGTGGTCATCGAGGAAGTGTGTCGGAAGTACGCCTGCCCCAAGGGATGCACGGTGGTGACTGCGGAGAAGCCCATGGCGCCGATCGAGAAAGGCTTGCCGGGGCCGGGGTTGCTGGCGCAGGTGGCGGTGAGCAAGTATGGGGATCACTTGCCTCTGCACCGGCAGGCGGACATCTTTCGCCGCCAGGGGGTGGAGATATCACGCCAGACGATGTGCGACTGGATGCGTGCCTGCGCCGATCTCGCCCGCCCGCTCTATGAACTGATGAAACAGGGCGTGTTGGGCTCGAAAGCGGTGCAAACCGATGACACGCCGGTCCCCGTGCTGGACCCGACGTTGCCCCGCACGCGCACGGGCCGAATCTGGACGTATGTGGGGGATGACGACCATCCCTACACGGTATATGACTACACCCCCAACCGCAGTCGCGACGGACCGGAGGAGTTCCTGAAGGAGTTTCGGGGATTCTTACAGGCCGACGCGTATTCCGGATACGATCATTTCTACAAGGAGCCCAACCGCGGCATTGTCGAGGTGGCATGCTGGGCGCATTCGAGGCGGCGCTTTTTCGAGGCGCAATCTTCCGACTTGATGCGTTCAACGGTGATGCTGGCCTATATCCGCTTGCTTTATGACGTGGAGCGCGAAGCTCGCGATGGAAAGCTCGACGGAGCGGGCCGGGGGGCGCTGCGGCAGGAGAAATCGAAACCGATTCTGGAAGACATCCACGCCTACCTGGAGCAAGAGCAGCCACGGGTGCTGCCGAAGAGTCCCGAGGGAGAGGCCATCGCCTATACGTTGTCAAATTGGGAGGCGCTGGTCCGCTTCTGCGACGACGGTAATTTAGCAATCGACAATAACGGCGCGGAGCGCAGCCTGCGCGGAGTCGCGGTAGGGCGTAAGAACTGGATGTTTTACGGCAGCGATCGTGGGGGACGGACTGCCGCCGTGCTGACCAGTCTGATCGCCACCGCCAAAAGATTCACCATCGATCCATTCGCGTACCTGCGCGACATCTTCGAACGTATCAGTAGCCATCCCAAGAACCGACTGGGCGAACTGCTTCCCGACCAGTGGCTGGTTACACGGCGACCTGCCGCCACCGTCTAACCCGGCTCGCACCGGGGTCGCTCGGAACTGTTAACCTCCAACCATCTTTGTCGCCTTATTCCCAATTGAGTAAGAATAACAGCTATGTAATCCAACTGGATGATTGGAGGGCAGAATGCATCTCTACAAACGACTTCGACGGGAATACGAACACGGGCTGGGAACCATCAACGGTGTCGCCCAAAAATACCGAGTGCATCGTCGGACCGTTAGGGCGGCATTGAGGAACCCCGTGCCACCGAAGCGGAAAGTGACGTCAAGAAAGCGGCCGAAAATGGCGGTGGCCATTCCGTTCATCGACGCCATCCTGGAAAACGACTTGAAAGCACCGTTCTACCAGCGACACACAGCGCATCAGATCTGGCGCCGCATTCGAAGCGAAATACCCATATGCGATATCGGGGAATCGACAGTCCGAACTCATGTGCGAGCGCGGAAGGCTGCAGTGGGTGCAGGGGGGCAACAGATGTCTTCTCAGGCCGCAGCTGCCTGGATGATGGAACTACTCCATAGTGACGCGGCTCTGCGGATCGTTGAAAAAGAATTCAGGGCCGATCTGCCGTCAAACCTCGTCGGAGTCATCAAGCGTGGCCGACTGCGCGATCGCAAGAAGGCCTTAGCAGTTATCGGTCGCCTGAGGGGCATCCGCAAAGCTGTGATTGCTCGGTGTCTCCAGATGTCGCGCAGGACGATCGGCCGCTACTTCACCCGCTTTACAAACGACGGCTTCACTGCACTCGTGTCGCCGAAGGTGACCAAGCCGAGACCGGATCCAGAGCGCGAGCAGTTCCTTTTTTCGGTACTTCACTCGCCGCCCTCTGCCCACGGGATCAACCGCACCACTTGGAGGATGGATGATCTTTACCGAATTATGGCTGCGAGTGGTCATGGCACATCGAAGAAGCGCATACGTACCTTTATCAAGATGGCCGGATTCAAATGGCGGAAGGCCAAGGTTGCCCTTACCAGCAGTGATCCCGAGTACCACGCCAAAGTGGGGATCATCAACCAAATCCTATCGAACCTGAAAAGTGATGAAGCCTTCTTCTCCATCGACGAGTATGGCCCATTTGCAATTAAGCAAAGGGGCGGGACTAAGCGGGTCGGTCCCGGCGAGGATTATGTGGTCCCGCAGTATCAAAAATCGAAGGGCTGGTTGATCCTCACGGCTGCGCTCGAACTTTCCAGAAATCAAGTAACCCATTTTTACTCCTTGAAAAAGAACACCGAGGAGATGATCAAGATGGCGGATCTATTGCGCGCCGAGTACCGCACCTGTCGTACGATTTATCTGTCGTGGGACGCGGCCTCATGGCACATATCGAAGAAGCTGTTCTCACATTTGGATGAAGTTAACCGGCAGGCAGATCAAGACGGGTTCCCCATCGTGAAGACCGCACCCCTGCCCTCCGGAGCGCAGTTCCTCAACGTAATCGAATCGGTCTTCAGTGGAATGGCTAAAGGGATCATTCACAACAGTGACTACCCGTCCACAGATGCTGCGAAAGAGGCAATCGATCACTACTTCAGAGAACGGAACGAGTTTTTTGTTCGGTGCCCGAAGCGTGCCGGGCGAAAGATCTGGGGACATGAGCGGGTACCGAGCGAGTTCTCCGAAGCCAACAACTGCAAAGATCCGATCTATTGGTGATTCCACAATTGCAATCACTGCGGATAAAATCCGGAAGCTTGGCAGCGTATCGCTCCCCATCGTGGGGACCTAGCTAAACTTTACCGGGAAGTCACCGGGAGAACGTCGCCGGGAACGATTGCGCCCCTTTACAAAAATGGGTTTACCGGACGTTTACGAAATACCAACATACACCAGTCGTTTCGAAGAAGCGGTTGATCTCCCGTTGATAATATGGCGAGCTAGGGCCATATCGGTGTTCCTCGGGTTTGGCGGAACCCCGCCGCTCAGTGAAACCAAGAACTCTCTCGCTAACTTGCATCTCGGCCTCCGCTAGGAAGCCGGTCTCAGAACGGGATAAACGTAGCACCCCTCCTTGAAAACGAGGAAACACCATCGTCTGGGCTAGCGGCTTGGTTACCCAGTGCCTTTCCTGCCTTGCGAAGATCGCCCCCTTGCGGTAGTCGAAACGGTAGACCCTATATGGCCGGGCCATGTAATAGTAAATCGCCCCGGGATAAGCCTCCCTGAGCGCCTGGGAAAAACTCAGATTCCCGAGTCTCAGCCCTTGGGGCGTTTTGGCATCAAAGTCTGGTTCCATCCCGCTTCGAATCGGGAACTCACGGTGTGGACCGCCCTGGGCTCTCTGTTTGAGCGGGTAGAGATCCCTGGGGACTACCTCGGTCGGATTGATCTCATTGTCAAGGAATCTGCGGAAAGAAGTGGGTAGGGATGTGAATCGGCTCAAATCTAGGCTGGGTCCTCCTATTTCACCGACCTCATACGCCGCACATAATGCATTTGCGTACTGAATGTACCGGTTCTCCAAGTACAGCCAGCTCGTTTCGAGTTCTCTTGCCAGGTACGTTTTCAGCCCATCCGCACTCCCCACGAGCGCACCACGGTTGTCTATTAAAAGACATACGCCAGGATTGCGCCGACCCGCGCGGCCAACCCGTTGCCAGAAAGCCTTTACCGAGGGGGGAAGCCCCAGCAAGACCACCAAATCGATTTCGCCGATATCTAACCCTAGCTCCAAGGCGCTTGTAGAGACCACGCCTGCAAGTTGTCGGCCAGATAGTGCACGTTGGATCTCCCAACGGTCTTCGGCTTCGTAACCGGCCCGGTAAGGAAGAACCCGAGGGCTTGGCAGCAGGCCGTTGCTTTCATGCACCTGGGGACCTGAGTCAATGTCGGGGATCTCCTCTTGATCACCGGCAGAATCAGAGCTTTCGCCCGGTGCTTCTACGGGCCGATGAACCGCGGCTACTAGCTGTTCTACCATTCTCCGTGAATCTCCAAACGCCAAGAATAATCCTATGTCCCTGCGTCCCAAAGTGGAAATGAGATTGACCAGGGTTTCGAAGTGCTTTTCAGTCTTGCTCCTAGCCAAAAGGATCGTTTTGGGGGGGCTCGGCGAGCCGTCCTCGTCCGGGCCGAAGGTGCGAGGTTTCCTTCCGGTGAGGTGCTCCACGAAATCCGCCGGCCTCCCCAAAGTCGCGGTACTGCATATCAACTGATGCTCCGCGGAAGCGGCTTGGAACCTTCTGAGAAAATACGCCATGTTGGTACCGAAAACGCCATCATACACGTGGGCTTCGTCGAGGATTAAGAGTCGAAGCGCTCCCATGAATCTGTTTACTTCCTTCTCACGCAGGTGGCTCATTAACCAGGCGTGGGCAACGTCCGGCGTCATGAGCACAACGTGGCTACTCCGAAGGATCGTCGCTCTCTCCTCTATTGCCACGCCTCCGTCGATATAGCCGGTTCTCATCTTCAGAAACTCGAAAGCTTTCTCCCATTTCTCTACTTGGTCTTGGATTAGGGCGCGTGCAGGGTAGAGCGCCAATACCTTCGCCGAGCCGTCTTGCTGCAGAAGGTGCGCAGCAGCGGAAATGAAAACGTCGCTCTTACCAGAGGCGGTTGACGTCGCCAGGCAAACATCATCCCCATTTAGCACTGCCTCCAGGGCTTGCGCCTGATGACAGTAAAGGCCGCCAGGATATGAGTTCTCAAGAAGGTGTCTCACCGCAGGATGCACAGCGTTCGGCACTGGCGCATATCTTGCCGCACGGGAAGCCAGCAACATCGTATCCACTATCTCTAACCCCACTTGCTGGGAAATCTCAAATATGCTCGTTTCAAACCTACTGGCTGTCATAGTGGCGGGACCTCACATTGCCGATCTGTTAGCAATACGTTGAATGGCTGGCTGGAGCATAGCACGTTCCATTAATAATTTCCCGGCTTGCGGTAGAGTAGGAGAGGGAGCGATTGAAGACCTCGCACCTCTCCCCTCGTCGAACCGGACGTGCGGGTTTCCCGCATCCGGCTCTCGCAGAGGCTCTCGCCGCGAGCATGCACAGGCTGTTCCCCGTCGAGTTACAAGGCGATCAGGCCCAGTTGTTTCATGTGGGCGTAAACCGTCATCCCTTTTGGGGGTCGATAGGGTCGCTGACTACGGCGCCGCAGATGTTTCCACAGGCGCCAGTTTACGTAGCTGTTGATCTGGTTGAAGGCGTGCCGCGGATAGCCGCAACCGAAGTAGTTGCCCCAGCCTCTCAGGTTCCGATTCAACTCCCCAAGCAACCGGGGGATCGGGACGCCATTCTGTTGCGCGCTGGTCATGTCGCGCAACTTCGCCCGTTCCCGCGCCAAGGCTTTCTTGGACGGAATCACATTCAAGTAGCGATGCCGCCCCCACGCGGGGCGCGACCGGTCGTACCGAAACGTGAATCCTAGAAAGTCCAAACTGGCTCCTTGCTGCCTCAGCTTCACCACCCGTGTCTTCTCCCGGTTAATCTCCAGCCCCATCCAGGATTCCAGCTTCGTCTCGATCCATCCCACCAGGCGCGGCGTTTGCTGTTGCGCCAGCACCACAAAGTCATCGGCGTAACGCACCAGTTTAGCCTTGGCCCAGTGGGCCGGTCCGCTGGCCCGGTAAAACACCTTGTCGAACCAGTGCAGATACAGGTTAGCCAGCAAAGGCGAAATCACTCCGCCCTGCGGCGTTCCCTGCTTCTGCCGGCTGATTCGAGGTGGTCCACCCGATTCCTCGGACGTTTCCACCACCGCTGCTTCCAGCCACTGCCGGATCAGCTTCAAGACGCTCCGGTCGGCGATCCGCATCCGCAAACAGGCTTGCAGTTTGTCGTGCGGAATCGAGTCGAAATATCCCTTCAGGTCCGCGTCGTACACCGCCTGATACCCGGCTTTCAAGTGCCCGCGTATCTCCTCCAGTGCTTGATGGGCCGAGCGTCCCGGCCGAAACCCATAAGAACAATCCTCGAAATCTTCCTCGAAGATCGGCTCCAGGATCAGCAAGGTAGCCATCTGCGCCACTCGGTCGCGCACCGTCGGTATGCCCAAGGGTCGCCGCTTGCCGTTCGCCTTGGGGATGTAGACGCGTCGTACCGCTTGCGGGCGATAGGTGTGGGCGCGTAGCGATTCCTGAAGTTTATCCAGAAATCCTTTCACCCCGTCGCCGGTAGTTTCAATCTGTGCGATCGTCACCCCGTCCACGCCCGGAGCGCCCTTATTAGCGCGCACCCGCTCCCAAGCGGCTTCCAGCGTGTCCCGCCGATAAATCCGGTCGTACAACACATAGAACCCGAACTTCGGCTCCTGCTTGGCTTTTTGGCCCAGCTTCTGTCTCAGTTGAGAGAGTTTCTCCGGCAAGCTCCGTTCCTGCCCCGTTTCCGGCAGCCTTTCCGCAGCCTGCGGTTTCTCCGTAGTGGGATTTTCATCCAAGCGGCTCTCCCCTCCTCTGACTCCACAGGTCTCTGCTCCGGCCCCTTCGCTCCACGGTCGTTACCCGCTTCGCCGCTACTATGAGCCGGTCCGACTCCCGACCGAGCCGCCCCAGGGTTATGCATTCCCCTCGGGCGTTGGTTGGCTTGCGCCGACCACTCCGCCGGGTCTCCCAGGTTCCTCGACTGATCTCTCCCCACGCGCCGCCCCCAACCACCCCGGAGAGCCCGGTGGCTGCTGTTGCCCCATTGCTTCACCACCAGTGGCAGGCTTCGTCACGTATGGCAGCTTGGCCGCTCTCAGTTTGCATAACGAGGCCGAATCGGGTTCGCTTGCGCTACGGCTCATGAGTTCGCTTCGCCCGGCTTCGTGTCACGGATTGCTCCGCCCCACGCGGGCTCGGCTACCTGTTGAATGGGCAATTACAAGGTAAGCTCCTTTCAGCTTACAAGATCAGCCAGACTTTCCTGGCACTCCATACATTGTGTCCTACGTATGCGCTCGCCAGCAGGGCGAAAACCTGGACCTGGTTCAGCGGCTTCCTGGCGCTCGCGGGCTCGGGAGGTTTGGCTGTGCCCAGGGCGATTAAAAATGCCTCGCTTGCGCCTGCGGCTTTGAGGGTTTGAATAAAATCCTCAGACGGGGCGAAATCAATTCCGCGCTGCTCGATCAGCTTTGATCCCGAATCATCTCCCAGTCCGGCTTGCACCATCTTGCTGACCTGCTCCTGGGTAAAGGGCTTTGCCGGGCTCCCCTCAATGCCGGGACTCTTTCCGGCCGCGGTCGTAGCGCTGACCTTGAGGTCGGCGCTCACCCGCGTGCCATGGCCGTCCTGGCCATGCCCCTTCACGGGCAGGATGCCCGTGGCACGTTTTGGTGCCGGCCTCATGGCCGGCGCTACAATTTTCGCGTGTGTCCAGGCAGGCGGGGCAAAGACCAGCCCCGTTGCCAGAATGAGAAAAGTCAGCGTTTTTGGGAGTCGCATTGCCACCTCGCGCGCCCGCGGCAAACCGGGAAAATTCCAATGGGGAGATTCTACTCCAAACAAGGTGAATTGCTATCTTCACCACTGAGGCACTGAGGCACAGAGAGAAGCTTCACAATTCAGAATTCAGAATTCATAATTTCTCTGCGCCTCTGCGGTTAATCCAACGGGGTGTCCCAAAGGCTATTTGTCTGCCCCGCCGCCAGCCCACCCCTCAATTCCGTTTCCGCACACTCATCTTAAACTCGCGGACATGGGAGCGATATTCCATACTGTTCCGGCGATAGCTCCCCGAGAACTGAATCCACCCCACCAAACCATCGGTGGTGGTGTGCAACCACTTCAGGGGGAGGCGTGGGCAATAGGGATTCATGTCCACGGATTCCCACATCGCCTCGTGATGCACCAGGGTGAATGGCCCCCACGGGTGCGGTGCATCGTAGATCATCAGTTCCGTTCCATCGTCCGGCGAGTAGTCCTTGTAGAGCCGCCAAGTCAGCAACACGTATCGCTGGATCGTGGCGATGTAAGTCATGTCCGGCAGACTGATCCGCCGGTCGTCAGTGAACACCGGAATGGCCGATTGCAGATTTCGGGTCCACCGCGGGTGGCTGTAATCCTTCAGTTCCGCAATCCATTCCCACGCACCCACGTCCTCGATCCGATCCGCCGGCGCGCGCCCCACCCGCAAATGGCTGCCATTGTCCCATTGCTCTGTCGAAACCGCATAAACGTACGGTTCGGGCGCGTCGGCATTATTGCGGCCGGCGTTGACGAAGGCCGGGCCCCCGAAAGTGTTTCCGGGGAACATCGGTCCCTTGATGTCGTGGAAGGCGGGAGTCCAGGTTTTTCCGTGGTCACGGGACCTGACAATCATGGCGTCACTGCCATGCTGACTCTTGGTTCCGTAGGCGGGCGGCTTATCCCCCAGCAGGTTTTGGAACGCCAGGTAGAGCACTCCCTTGACGCAGATCATGCCCGACGGCTTCACCCCGCTGCCCCCATACCCCACGTAATCGGACATCCGGTTGACCCGGGTAATCGTGTATTGGGGAGGCGTCCCGGAAAACTTTTCGATGTCGAGCCCGTCGTTCTTGCCGCCCCAATTCGGATCGCCCGCCGAAGCGTAGATTTCGTCGTCATCGGCCCACGTCATCGGATAGGTGTCCCCATGAATTTGATACCCCGCCTTCTCGAAATAGTTCTTGACCGGGCCGAGAAGCTTCGCGTCCTCTCCCGGCCCCGGAGGCGGATAGGCGACCTCTTCTCCCATCCACTCGAAACCTGTGATCACCTCACTGTTCCTTAATTGCGGCCAAGACGAATTCCGGCCGGCAGGTGAGCCGGATTGGGAAAACTGCCGCTCAGCCGTGGCTATCAGAGCGATAGTGACGATGGTAAGTAGGAGGACGACATTGTGGTTGCGCATTCTGATCCCTCGAGCAAGAGGTATGGGCTCGCGGTGGCGGCCCGCGGCGCTTGGGCATGTTCGATGAGAAGGTTGGCCGACTTCGCAAAACGTTGCGCCAGCCAGATTCTACCTCAAACAGGTGAATTGCTGTCTTCACCACTGAGGCACTGAGACACAGAGCAAAGGAGGTGTTAGGTTCCAGGTGCCAGGTGCCAGTAGAACCCTAACACCCGACACCCGACACCTGATACCCGACACCTGATACCTGACACCTGATACCTGATACCTGACACCCCCTCGCCAGCATTGACAAAGGCGGCGAGAGCGGGGACAATCTCAGGTTCTATAAAACGCTTTTGCCATCACCTTTCGAAAGGATTTATACGCCATGCCAGAAGCTGATGAGAAAGAATCCAAGCAATTTTACGCCGACATTCCGGTGAAGCACGAACCCTTCTTCGTGAAGGGCGCGGGGGCGCTCGATTGGGGGATGCAGAACCGCCTGGCGCGGATTTTCAATCCCGCCTCGGGCCGCACCGTGATGCTGGCCATCGATCACGGCTATTTCCAGGGACCCACCACCGGCCTGGAGCGCGTGGACCTGAACATTGTGCCGCTGCTGCCCTACGCCAACGCCTTGATGCTGACGCGCGGCATCCTGCGCTCCACCATTCCCGCCGCGTTCACCAACGGCGTGGTGCTGCGCGCGAGCGGCGGCCCGAGCATCCTGAAGGAGCTCTCCAACGAGCACATCGCCGTGGACGTCGAGGACGCGGCGCGGCTGAACGTCTCCGCCATGGCCGTGCAGGTCTTCGTGGGCGGCGAATATGAAACGCAGTCGATTCACAACATGACGCGCCTGGTGGACGCCGGCCTGCGCTACGGGATCGCCACCCTGGGCGTCACTGCCGTCGGCAAGGACATGGTGCGCAACGCCAAGTACTTCCGCCTCGCCTGCCGCATGTGCGCGGAACTGGGAGCGCAGGTGGTGAAGACCTACTACGTCTCCGAAGGGTTTGAGACCATCACCGCTTCCTGCCCCGTGCCCGTGGTGATGGCGGGCGGCAAGAAACTGCCGGAACTCGACGCACTCACCATGGCTTATCGAGCCATCAGCGAAGGCGCCGCGGGCGTCGATATGGGCCGCAACATCTTCCAGGCGGACGCCCCGACCGCCATGATTCAGGCCGTGGGAAAAGTGGTCCACGAACGGATGAAGCCGGAACAGGCTTACGACTTCTATCAGACGATGCGGCATGAGTTGGCGGGAGTCAGAAGTTAGCTGACAGCTCACAGCTAACAGTCAAACCGCTCTTGCCTCTTTACTGTCGGCAATTACTTGTCGGCTATTGGCTCAACGTGAGGAGATTGCTGACAGCTTACAGTTAACAGTCACACCGTTCCAGCCGCCTTACTGTCAACTGTTAGCTGTCGGCTGTCGGCTCGAAGGAAATCCCATGGCAAAAACCAAAGCTCTCGACCTGCTGCGCGCTTCCGCGCCCACGGTCAGTATCGGCGTTCTCACCGCCAACCTGCTTTCGCTGGGCACGGAAATCGAACTTCTGGAGCGCACCGGCGCCAAGCTGGCTCACTTCGACGTCATGGACGGCTGCTTCTGCCCCATGATGACGGTGGGGCCGCCCTTCATCAAGGCCATCAAGACTTCCCTGCTCAAAGACGTGCACTTGATGATCGAGGAACCGCTGGAGAAGGTGGCGGAGTACGTGGCCGTCGGCGCAGACATCGTCACCATTCACGTGGAAGCATGCTCGAACCCGCATCGGGTGCTGCAAAAGCTCGCGAGCCTCTCGAACTCGAACGATGCGGAACGCGGCATCGTGCGTGGCGTGGCGCTGAATCCGGGCACTCCGCTGGAAGCGCTTGATCCGCTGCTCGATGAACTGGAATACATCTCGCTGCTTGCCGTGAATCCCGGCTGGGGCGGGCAGAAGTACATCCCCGCCACCACGGCGCGCCTCGCCCGTGTTCAGCGCATGATTGCTGAATCTGGCAGAAACATTATTCTGGGCGTGGACGGCGGCATCACCAAAGACAATATCGCGCAGATTGCTGGCACCGGCGCGGACCTGATCGTCACCGGCAGCGCGGTGTTCGACGGCAAGACGCCGGAAGCCAATGCGCACTTTATGCTCGACGCCGTGGCGGCGGTGCATAGCCACCGGTAGGCCGAAGAGAATGTAGCGCTGACCTTTAGGTCAGCACATGCCGACCTCAAGGTCGGCGCTACGATGATCAACCTCCTATGGACTTCCAATCTTTGTGAGAAATCAAGACCAGTCCGAGATCATCGCATTCATCCTTTAACTTTCATTCCATGACGACACAGGGAAACCCATGATAAATCGTTGGTCTGATCGAGTGGCTGATCAATTCCTCGCACAATACGCCGCGACTTGGGGAGCCGATCTGGCGCTGCGCACCTACACCACGCGCCTGCTAGGCAGCGAGGAAGCGCTGGTGCTTCACGGGGGCGGCAACACTTCCGTTAAGGGAACGCATCGCAACGTCTTTGGACAAGACACTCCCGCGCTCTTCATGAAGGCTTCCGGGTTCAATCTGGCGACGATCGAGCCGGAAGGGCACACGCCTCTCGACTTGGAGTACCTGAAGCGGCTGTGCGCCCTCCCGGAGCTCTCCGATGACGCTATGGCGGGCGAGTTCCTCACCCATCGCCTAGTGCCCAACGCCGCGCCCCCTTCCATTGAAACCCTTTCGCACGCCTGCATTCCCGCCAAGTTTATCGACCACACGCACGCCGACGCCATTCTGGTGCTCACCAACCAGCCCGAGGGCGACAAGCTGATTCGCGAAGCGCTGGGAGAGGGCGTGGCGCTGATCGATTACGTGAAGCCGGGTTTCACGCTGACCAAGGCCGTCATGGCCGCCTACGATGCCCATCCCGAATCGAAAGCCCTGGTGTGGCTTCAGCACGGCATCATGACCTGGGGTGAGACGGCGCGCGAAGCCTATTCCGCCATGATTGATCTCGTCACGCGCGCGGAGGAGTTTGCCGCCCAGCGCGCTTCCAAACCGCTGGTCGTGGTCATGCCGGCGTCCCTGGAGGAGGCGCAAAAACGCCTGGCCTCCGTGGCGCCCGTGGTGCGCGGATTGCTTGCGCAGCCCAGTGGCGACGCTGATCGCCCTTACCGCCGCATGGTCCTGCGGCCGCTGGTCAATCAGGAAATTCTCGATTTTCTCGGCTCGGATCGCGGCAAGGAACTGGCCCTGACGCCCACGCTCACCTCCGACCATCTGGTCCGAACCAAAGCGTTGCCCCTATGGATTGATCAGCCCGACTACAGCGACCCGGCAAAATTGCGCGGGCAGATTGTGAAGGGATTGGAGACCTATGCGACGAACTACCAGGCTTATCTCGCCCGCCATGCCGCGCACAAGCCGGCGGGCATGAAACCTTTTGATTCCCTGCCGCGAGTTGTCTTGCTGCCGGGGGTAGGAGCACTATGCGCGGGCAAGGACGCGCACGCGGCACGCATCGTGCACGACATCACGGCGCAAACCCTCGCCGCCAAGGCTCGCATCGCGGCCATGGGAACTTATCGCGGCCTCACGGAGGACCATCTTTTCGAAATGGAATACTTTACGCTGCAACACGCCAAGCTACAGACGGATGAACCGCCGCTGGGACGCGAAGTGGCCCTGGTAACGGGCGCCGCCGGAGCGATTGGCTCGGCCATCGCCGAAGGCTTGCTGGAACAAGGTTGCCACGTCGCGCTTACTGACTTGGCCGGAGCGCCTCTGGACAATCTGGGCGAGGAATTGAAAAAGCACTTCGGCGAGCGGGTGATGACCGCGCCGCTTGACGTGACCAACCCCACATCGGTGGAACAAGGCTTCGACGCGGTCAGCAGAATCTGGGGTGGGGTGGACCTGGTGATTATCAACGCCGGTCTCGCCATGGTGTCAGCGCTCGAGCAGATGGACTTCGCGGCGTTCCAGCGCGTTGAACGGGTGAACGTGGAGGGAGCGCTCCTGCTGCTGCGCCAGTCCGCACGCCACTTCCGCGCGCAGGCAACCGGCGGCGACATCATTCTGATTTCCACCAAGAACGTGTTTATGCCGGGGGCCAAGTTCGGCGCCTACAGCGCCAGCAAAGCCGCGGCGCATCAACTGGCGCGCATCGCCAGCCAGGAAATGGCGGAGATGGGCGTGCGCGTCAACATGGTGGCCCCGGACGCCGTCTTTTCCCACGGCGCCCGCCGCTCTGGACTGTGGGCGGAAGTCGGCCCGGACCGCATGCGGGCGCGCGGCCTGGATGAGAAGGGGCTGGAATCCTACTACCAGTCGCGCAATCTTCTGAAGGCGGCAGTGACCGCCCAGCACGTTTCGCAGGCGGTGCTCTACTTCGCGACGCGGCAAACACCCACCACGGGCGCCACAATTCCCGTGGATGGAGGACTGCCGGATTCGACGCCGCGGTGACATCAATTTTGGATTTTAGATTTTGGATTTTAGATTGGGAGAAGGGCGGGCAGCCGCCGCGCCTAATCCAAAATCCAAAATCTAAAATCCAAAATGGTACAATCGTGGGGAATGCACAGCGCTTTCCAGCAGCCAACACGCGTGATTGGTATCGACCCGGGCCTGAACATCACCGGGTACGGCGTGGTGGTGAGCCGCGGGAGCGAGGTCGAACTGCTGGAAGCGGGCGTGATCCGATTGCCGCCCAGCAAAGGGGAGAATCTGCCGGCGCGTTTGGAGTCGCTCTTTCACGAACTCCGGGAGATCATGACGGAATTCAAACCGCGGGCTATGTGCCTGGAGGAAGTTTACAGTCACGCGGATTATCCGCGCACGGCGATTCTGATGGGACACGCGCGCGGCGTCATCTGCCTGGCGGCGAAGCTGGAGGGAATCCCCGTATTGAGTTTTTCCGCCAAGCGCGTAAAACAGTCGGTGACCGGCAGCGGCAACGCGTCAAAATCACAGGTGCAGCGCGCTGTGCAGAATTTCTTTTCGCTCGCCCGCACGCCGCACCCACCCGACGTGGCGGACGCCCTCGCCGTCGCGTTGTGTTATGTGAACGCGATGCGGAAAAGATAGGTGTCAGGTGCCAGAAGCGAAACTCGAAATTCGAAATTCGAAACTCGCGGGTGAGACATCGACTTTCGAACTTCGATCTTCGAATTTCGTCTTTATCCTGGCAACGGACAACGGACCAAGGACAAAGGACTACGGACCTCATAGATGATCTCCGAACTAACCGGTGAAGTTCTATACGACCGTATTCAGCGCCATTCGCTGCTGGTGCGCGTGCAGTCGATCTGCTACGAAATCTTCGTGCCTTCGGGGATCGCCTCACGCCTGCGCACCGCGCCGGAAGGCGAGCGCCGCAATCCCCTGACCTTCTACACAATCTATTACATCGATGGCGGCCTGGGCGGCGGTCACCTGACTCCCAAGCTCGTGGGGTTCCTCGACCCGCTCGACCGGGAGTTTTTTGAAACCTTTACCACCGTCCCCGGCGTGGGATTCATGAAGGCTTTGAAATGTCTCATTCGACCCATCAATGAAATTGCGCGTGCAATCGAGCGGGGGGACTCAGCGTTCTTGCGGAGGCTACCCTCAGTGGGCCCGAAGATCGCGGAGCGACTCATTACCGAACTGCATGGCAAGATGGCGAAGTTTGCGCTGGCCCCCGCGGAGGAACCGCTTTCCGTTGAGCATGAACCTGTCTCGCAGTTGAGGGATGAAGCGTTGCAGGCGCTGGAGCAACTCGAGTTCTCGCACGCAGAAGCGGAACGCATGATTGCGCAAATCTTCAGCCAAAACAAGAATCTGAAATCTCTTGAAGAGTTTTTGCGAAAAGTCTTTGAGCAGAAGGAAAAATGACCAAAGAGAACACCCGCGACCATTCGGCGAAGGCGAAGCGGAAAAAGTTCGTGCCCGCAGCGGAGGTGTCACCACAGGCTGGTCTCCCCCTTGCGCCTGCGAAAAATCAAGTCAAGGGACGGGAGCGCGTAGTCTCTCCCCAGTCAGTTTCGAATGAAGAAGAGAGCTTTAACCAAAGCCTCAGGCCCCCGACTCTCGACGAATACGTCGGACAGAGGAAGGTTGTAGAAAAGCTAACTATTGCGCTGCAGGCCGCGAAGGGGCGGGGTGAAGCATTGGAACATGCGCTCTTCCACGGCCCGCCCGGCCTTGGCAAGACAACTCTTGCTCACATTATAGCCAATACCATGGGATCGAAGATTCAAGTCACCTCCGGACCCTCACTGGAGCGCACAGGTGATTTAATGGGCATCCTCACGAACCTGGGCCCAAAAGACATCCTATTCATTGACGAAATTCATCGCCTGCCTGTCACCCTTGAGGAGTTTCTTTATCCGGCCATGGAGGACTTCAAGGTCGATTTCATTGTGGACAAGGGACCCTATGCGAGGACGGTTCCTTACCCCCTGAAGAGGTTTACGCTTATTGGCGCCACGACGCGGGCGGGCAGTCTCTCGGCGCCCCTACGCAACCGTTTCGGCCTGTCCTACCACCTTGATTTCTACACCCTGGAGGAACTTCGCAAGATTGTTCTACGCTCCGCACACATCCTGGCTGTAAACATCAAAGACGATGGCGCCACCGAAATCGCCCGCCGCTCCCGTGGCACGCCGCGTATCGCAAATCGCTTGTTACGACGAGTTCGCGATTACGCTGAGGTCAAAGCCAAGCACGATGTCACGGCGACGGTCGCCCGCGAAGCCCTGCAACTGGAAGGCGTGGATGAGATTGGCCTCGACGACCTGGATCGCAGCTATTTCAAGGTGATCATCGAACATTATCATGGGGGACCTGTGGGCGTTGAGGCACTTTCTGCCACGCTCAATGAAGAAGTCGATACGCTGGTTGACATGGTTGAACCATACCTTTTGCAGCAGGGGTTTATTAGCCGCACCAAGAGCGGTCGCAGAGCAAACAGGCGGGCATACGAACACCTGGGCATTCGACCACTCGCCAGCATGGATGCGGAGTTACCCTTTGAGAAATCGGACCCAGTTGATTAACCCGGAGGCATGGAATTCCGACGATACATGAAATTGGGCACGCTCGCTCTTTGAGTGAAACCATCATGTTGGTTGGGCCAAATCCCGGCATGCCACCCGCTCACCCGGATTTAGGGGCCGGCAAGCAGGTCTACCTCTCGCTCGGTTCGAATCGGGGTGACCGGGCCGCCAATCTTCGGCGCGCCATGGAGGAGCTGGGCCATGCCGGGGTCAAAGTCCAGCGCGTCTCGTCTTTTTACAAAACCGAGCCCGTTGATTTCGGGCCGCAGGCATGGTTCCTGAATTGCGCCGTGGAAGCGTTGACCTCCCTGATGCCCCTGCAGCTTCTGAAGGCGGTTAAATCCGTGGAACGGCTTCTGGGACGGCGCCCCGGGGTCAGCAAGGGGCCGCGGCCGATTGACATTGATATCCTGCTCTATGAAAATGTGGTGGTCCGGATGGCGGCTTTGACCATCCCCCACGCCCGCATGCATGAGAGGCGGTTTGTTCTGGTCCCATTGCGGGAACTGGCACCGGCCGTGCGTCATCCGGTCAGCAAAAGAACGGTGGCGGAGATCCTCACGGACACGCCCGATCTGAGCCAGGTGATTCGGTACAGGATTGAGTGATTGAATCATTGAGTCATTGAACGATATCGAAGGCAAAGACTCGCTGGCATATTATGTCAATGGTTCAATGAATGAATGATCCAATGAATAAATCACGCGAGCCCTTGCACTTCATCGCCATCGAAGGCCCCATCCGCGTGGGAAAAACCACTCTTGCCAACCTCCTTGCGGACCGTCTACACGGATCGCGCATTCGCGATGACGAAGCCAATCCTTTTCTGGAATCCTTCTACCGCGAGCAGCCGGGCGCGTCTTTTCTGGCCCAAATGCACTTCCTCATCCAGCGCTTCAAGCAGTGGCATGCCCTCGACAGGGGGGCACAAGCCGGCCGCGTCATCATCAGCGATTACATCTTTGAAAAAGACAAGATCTTTGCCTATCTGAATCTTAACGATGCCGAACTCAAGATCTACAATCAGTATTACGAAATGTTTGTCGAGCAAGTCCCCATTCCGGATTTGGTGATATACTTACAGGCGAAACCGGAGGCGTTGAGAAAGCGTATTGGAAAGAAGAATGCGCCGTTCGAACCGCATATTTCCGACGAGTACCTGGAAGCGGTGGTGAAGGCCTACGGGCACTTCTTCTTGCATTATAAATCGAGTGACCTGCTGGTGATTGAAACGTCCGAGATCGATTTTGTCGACCGGAACGACGAATTGCAGGAACTCTTGCACCGCTTGACCCAGCCGGTGACGGGAACACAGTACTTCTTGCCGCTTGGATCCGCATCGGCGGACTGAGACGGGTAGATCGAACGGCTCGCGACCAGGAACGGGCAGCCCGGGCTGCGCCGCTGAACGAGCCGCAAAGTTCAGAGACCCTCTCTGTGCAGGCGGGTGGAGGTCCTCCCGGACCCCGGACGCTACGCGCTTAGCGTTGGAATAACCTGCTGCCACGGAGAGGGTCTTGTGTTTGCGCGCGCAACCCATCACGATGGAGCGCCTACTTTCGGAACAAGGAGCAACGCCATGGACCAGAACTTCCAGGCCGTGAGCAAAGTCACCGTTCCCGCCATCCTCGAGAGGAAGCTGCGGGGAGAAAAGATTACCTGCCTGACGGCTTACGATTACTCCACAGCCCGCCTGGTGGACGAAGCCGGAATCGAAATGGTCCTGGTGGGCGATTCCCTGGCCCAGACCATGTTGGGTTATGACTCGACAGTGCCGGTAACTGTAGACGAAATGCTGCATCACTTAAAGGCCGTCCGCCGGGGCGTGCGCCGGGCTCTGCTGATTGTCGATTTGCCTTACGGCGCCTATCACGTCAGCAATAAACAGGCGCTGGCGAGTGCGCTGCGCTTCGTCAAGGAAGGCGGAGCGGAGGCTGTCAAGCTGGAAGGCGGCCGCCAACGCGCCCGGTTGGTCCGCAAACTTGTGGAAGCGCAAATCCCGGTGATGGGTCATATCGGATTGACGCCCCAATCCATTAACACCCTGGGGGGCTACCGGGTGCAGGGCAGAACGCTGGATGCCGCCACCGAATTGCTGGCGGACGCCGAAGCCCTGGAAGAAGCCGGAGCCTTCGCCCTGGTGCTGGAGGGAATTCCGCGTGAACTGGCCGCCATTGTCACCCGCCGCTTGCGCATTCCCACCATCGGCATTGGCGCGGGCCCGGACTGCGACGGCCAGGTGCTGGTGTTCCATGATCTCGTCGGGCTCAGCTACACTCCTCCCGCAAAATTCGTGCGCCATTACGCCAATCTTCGTGAAACCCTGCACCAGGCGCTGGTGGATTTTCGCATCGACGTTCAGGAAGGCGGCTACCCCGGCGACGTCGAGTCTTATCACTGGACCTCCGCCGTGCGCGAGCAGTTCGAGAAGGAATCCACCCGCCCGGCGTGAACAGCAGTGGTAAGTGGCTAGTGGTTCGTGGATAGAGGCTGGCCACTAACCGCTCATCACTAGCCACTGTCTTCTTATGAACACGCGTCTGATCACGTCGATTCCGGAATTGGAAAGCTGCCTGGGCGAAACGCGCGCCCGCGGCCGGACCCTGGGACTGGTTCCCACCATGGGAGCCCTGCACGAGGGTCACCAGAGCCTGATTCGGCGCGCCAAGCAGCAATGCGACGCGGTGGTGGTTTCCATCTTTGTCAATCCCACGCAATTCGGCTCCCGCGAGGATCTGGCGAATTACCCGCGCGACCTCCAGCAGGATGCCGCGATCCTCCGCGACCTCAACGTGGACGTGGTTTTCGCCCCGCAACCCGAGGACATGTACCAGGCGGGATTCGAAACCTATGTCGAGCCGGGCAGTCTCGCCACGATGCTCGAAGGCACCTCGCGGCCCGGCCATTTCCGCGGCGTCACCACGGTGGTCCTGAAGTTGTTCAACCTCGTGCAGGCTGACGTGGCCTACTTCGGGCAGAAGGATTTTCAGCAGGTCCAGATCATCCGCCGCCTCGTGGAAGACTTCAACCTCGGCGTGCGGCTGGTGATTTGCCCCATCGTGCGGGAGGCTGACGGCCTGGCGCTGAGTTCCCGTAATGCCCTCCTCAGCCGCGAGGCGCGCCAGGCGGCCACATTCCTGAACCGTTGCCTTCGCCGCGGCGAATCGCTTGTCCATGCCGGAGAAGTCCATGCCGCGAATTTGCTGGAAGCCATGCGGGCCGTGCTGGAGAATCAACCCCTGGTGGCCCTGGATTACCTGGCGCTGGTCGACCCGTCCCGGCTCCAGCCGGTGGAGCGCGTGTCCGCAGGCACCGTGGCCCTTATCGCGGCGCGCCTGGGCTCCGTGCGCCTGATTGACAACCTGATTTTTGGCCCGCCCGGAGCGAGCCCCGATGCCCTTCTGCAAATGGCTTTTTCGGCAAGCCAGGTGATTGACGCGGGGGCGCGCCTTCCCGGTTTGGAGACGGAGGCTCTGGTCCGCCGAATTTCCGCCTGCCGTGATTGCGCCGCATTTTCCTCCGTAACGATTCCTCCCCGCGAATTCATGGCCAAATACTTGAAGCGTGACTACCCTGACCTGAACGAGGTGCGCGTGCTGGTGATCGGGCGCGGCTCCCCCATGAATCCTGACCGCTATCTTTATAAAAATCCCGACCGTCCCAGCAGCTTCAACACCGCGCTCTACGCCATGTTGGGGGTGGAGAACTTTGAGGAGTTCAAAAAGGCTTTCGTGCTGACCGATGCCATGCGCTGCCACGTGCAATATGAGAATGTCCCGGAAAGGGCCCTCAGCTTTTGCGCCCGGCACCTGCGTGATGAACTGAAGCATTTCCCCAACCTGCAGACCGTGGTGATTCTGGGCAGGCACGCCTATCGCCAGTTCCAAAGCGACGTGCTGGAACGCCGCGGGGCCGAAATCCGCCCCTTTGCGGAACTCCTCAAGCCGCAAGGTTGGGCGCAGGAGGTGGTGCCCTTTCCCCACCTCAAAAGCGGAACGCTGCGGGTAATCTATAGCCGCCACCCCTCGGATAGCCATCAAAATAGCCCATCGATCGCCCCAGCCCTTCCCCCGCTCACCCCCTAGGGCGGCGGGCCGGCCGCACCTTCACGACCCGAGCGCCGCCAGAATTTCCTGGGCGTGGCCTTCCACCTTCACCTTGGGGAAAACATTCCGGACCTTCCCCTTGGGGTCAATGAGGTAAGTGGTGCGGACGATTCCCATCGATTTCTGGCCGTAGAGGTTCTTTTCCTGCCACACGCCGTAGGCTTCCAGCATGGCGTGCGAGGTGTCGCCCGCCAGGGGAAAATTCAGCTTGTACTTGTCGCGAAACTTTTGCAGTTGTTCCACACTATCCCGGCTGACTCCCAAAACCCTTGCTCCCAATTTGTCCAGTTCTTTTTTGGCGTCACGGAACTGGTTCGCCTCGCTCGTTCAACCGGGGGTATCGGCTTTGGGGAAGAAGAAGAGAACGACCGTCTTGCCTTTGAAATCGTCCAGCGAAATCTTCCCCCCGGAGTCGTCGGGCAGCGAAAAGGCCGGGGCTTGATCACCTACTTTGAGCATGGGGAACCTCCTGATTACTGAAAAATTGAGTTTCAAAGACCCCCTCACCCCCGCCCCTCTCCCCCAAGGGGGCGAGGGGAGAGGTAAATTGAAATTGCGCCCTCGCCCCCTTGGGGGAGAGGGTGGCCTGCAACCGGCGGTCTCATCAGCCGGGGCGGGCCGAGTGAGGGGGTTCATCCATCGGTTTATTCCGCAAAACTCCCACGGACCACGGACAAGGATTCATCCCAATTCTTTCTTCAACAACTCCTGCACCATCTGGGGATTGGCCTGGCCGCGCGTGGCCTTCATCACCTGCCCCACGAACCAGCCCAGCGTGGCGGTCTTGCCGCTGCGATATTGCTCCACCTGCCTGGGGTTGCTGGCGATCACCTGGCGGGCCGCGGCGGTGATCTGGTCGGCGTTGGTGATTTGCGCCAGACCTTTTTCACTCACCAGCGCCCCCGCGGTCTTTCCCGTGGAAAACATCTCCGCCAGGATATCCTTCGCCATCTTGCCGGAAACCGATCCCTTGGCCATCAGGCGCAGCAATTCCGCCAGGTGCGCGGCAGACACCGGCGACTCGGTGATTTCACGATTCGCTTCCTTGAGCCGGTAGAGCAGTTCACTCAAGACCCAGTTGGCGGCCAGTTTGGACTCGCCGCTTTCCCGGGCGGCTTCCTCGAAGTAATCCGCCAGCGGCCTTGACAGGGTCAGTTGGCCGGCATCGTATTCGGGCAGCGCGTACTCGCTGATAAAGCGCTGGCGGCGGGCGTCCGGCAGTTCCGGCAGGGACCGGCGCACCTGCGCTTTCCACTCTTCCGTGATCACCAGGGGCAGCAGGTCCGGTTCCGGAAAATACCGGTAGTCATGCGCGAATTCCTTGGAACGCATGCCGTAGGTGCGCTGCTCGCGGCTATCCCAGAGGCGCGTCTCCTGGTGAATGGCCCCGCCCCCCTCGAGAATTTCAATCTGCCGGTCGATTTCATAGCCCAGGGCTTTTTGCAGGAAGCGGAAGGAGTTCAGGTTCTTCACCTCGGTCTTGACACCGAACGCCGCAGCGCCCTCCACGCGCACGCTCACGTTGGCGTCGCAGCGCAGGCTTCCCTCCTCCATGTTGCAATTGGAGACATCGAGATACATCAGCAGGGTTTTCAGGCACGTCAGGTACTCGAACGCCTCGTCGGGAGTGCGCAGGTCCGGCTCACTCACAATTTCAATCAGCGGCACCCCCGAACGGTTCAGGTCGATGTAGGACTTGCAATCGGAATCCGCAAAACCCTCGTGGAGCGATTTGCCCGCGTCCTCTTCCATGTGCACGCGCGTCACACCGATGCGCTTGCGAGTTCCGCCCACCTCGATTTCCACCCAGCCATTCTCCGCCAGAGGCTCATCGTATTGCGAAATCTGGTAACCCTTGGGCAGGTCGGGATAAAAGTAGTTCTTGCGGGCAAAACGCGACCGGGGATTGATGGCGCAGTTCAGCGCCAGCGCCGCTTTCATCGCCATGGTCACGGCTTCCTGGTTCAGCACGGGAAGCGCCCCTGGCAAACCCAGGCACACCGGGCAGACATTGGAGTTCGGCGGGTCGCCAAAACGCGTCGAGCAGGAACAAAAAATTTTCGTCTTCGTGCGCAGTTGTAAATGCACCTCGAGGCCAATTACCGCCTCGTATTTGGTGCGCGCCTCGGAGGAAACGGTCATGGTCAGATTCCCTTGTCGCAAAATCGCCTGTGCAAGTGTCCATTATACACGGTCATTATGAATCGGGTCATCGGGCCATCAACGAATCGGGGCATCGGTTCATCGGATCATCGGGTCATTGAAGAACGGGCAATCAAATAATCGGGTCATCGGGTCATTGAAATGCCGGCCGCGGTCCGTCCCCCGTCGTCAGTTCTCGATTGCAAGGGTGCACGACAACCGAAGGCCTGAAGCCCCTGACTGCGGGCGATTGCCCGTTCTTCAATGGCCCGATGAACCGATGGTTCGGTGACCCGATTCATTTCCTATCTCATTTCCTTTCAACAACATTCCCGCTTAGCGCGGCTAAGTAGTTTAATTATCATCAACATTCCCGCTTCCGGGGAAATTTGACCCTTTTCAATTTTATCGTCCCTTTGTTTTCATAGACATTCCCGGTAATCCCTTCATTTTGGCATCTCTCTCCGGTCTTTCATCCACGCCAGGACAAGAATTCATAACTCCCGCATTTTCATCGACTTGATTTTTTAAGGTGGCCATTCAAAATCTCCGACTCTTCGCTAAGCGGCTGGATTTTCATCAACATTCCCGCCTCGCGGGGGGATTTCCCTTGGAATCGCACTCTCGCGCATGGCTTTTGATCTTCAAAAGCAGGTTGGTGATCCGCCAGATTTGCCGAAAGCTGGACTCTTCCATCCTCTGCGTCAGCGCCGCCTCGAGGTTGGCGAGGGCGATTTCCGCCGCCCATTCATAAGGCGACGAACCCGCCAATGACTCCTTCAGAATGGCCTGACGCTGCCCGGCGAAAATCGCCGCTTGCCGGTTGAGGATATTTTCCAGAAGCTGGCGCGCCTCTTCCCGCGCCGCCCATTCCGCCGGGGGTAAAGCGGGAATCCGCCCCCTCCAACTCGGCCTGGGAAGCGCCGGCCGTGTCAAGCCATAGCCTCGTCCTACTCCATGCCACACAAGCACGGTAGCCTCCAAGCAAAATTAAGGGTTGCACACTCCTCATATCAAGAAGATTATGTATGGATTGGTTATTGTGTCCGAAAGACACGGATGGACAGCTTTCCCGAGAGCAGGCGCGGCGCGCGGACAGATCGAAGCTTAAATGACAAAATGCCGACGTGTACCGGAGCTTACTACACAGTGTCGTATGACATACTACAGAGAAAAAACCCTCGCCCGTCATGCGCTGAATTTCGCATCAGTTTGGCGGGAGGATTAGCCTTCGCGGCCCACGTCTTTATTAAATCTTTACGCAATCTGATAAATGTACAAAACAAAAGGGTAGCACATCAAAATCCATGCCTCGCCGACCACCTCCCAAGCCTCGGAAGCCCACCATTTCTGGCAGGGCGATTGCCTTGCTCCTCCACTGGGAACAGTCGTCATTCGTTTTAAAGGAGGGGAAAATGGCCATACCCCAACGGATCCGCGACTTTCTGGACTCCCAAAATGTCTTTTACGAAACGATTCACCACTCTCAAGCCTTTACCGCGCAGGAGGTTGCTCATTCCCTCCATGTTTCCGGAAAGAAGTGCGTGAAGGCGGTGGTCGCCGAAGGTGACCACAAGACCGTCATCGTGGTCATGCCAGCTTCGCACCGGCTGAACTTTCAAGAGCTCAAGTCAGCCATGAAAGTGAAACAACTGGAAATGCTCGTGGAAGGCGAACTGGTAGGACTTTTTCCCGACTGCGACATTGGCGCGATCCCGCCCATCGGCAACCTGTACGGCATTGACGTATGGGTGGACCGGGCGGTGGCGAGCACCGAAAAGATTGTGTTTTGCGCGGGGACGCACGAAGACTGCATCCGCATGCGCTACTCCGACTTCGCCAAGATGACCCGGCCATTTGTGGCGCATTTTTCCGAGCTGGGAACGGCCCAGGCAGCCTGAATGGCTGCGCGGTGGGGAGGAGGGCGCGCCGAGGATGGGCGCCCGGATTAACCTCCCACACCCCGGAATCGGAGTGAATACTCACACGGCCCCAGCGACCGCCTAAGGCCGGTCACCGGGGATGGGATGTAGACTGCCTGCCATTCTGCGAAAAGTCAGTATGGGACCACCCCAGGAGGAGAGTAGCATGGGACCCGGATGCTCGAATTGCCCCGTCTTGAAGAATTCGCTTTTTCGCAGTTTGTCGGAAGAGCAGATCCAGGCCATCGGCTGCGTGTTCCGGCCGGCGCGCTATCGGCGGAACCAGATCCTTTTTTTCGAAGGGGGCATCGCGCAGCATCTGTTCGCCCTGCACTCCGGCCTGGTGAAAATCGTGAAATCCCTGGAAAACGGCAAGGACCGCATTACCGGGGTGCTCTTTCCGGGTGAGTTGTTCGGCTTGGAATCACTCACCGATGCCGCCTACCCCCTTACCGCCGTGGCCCTGCGCGATTGCGAAATTTGTGCGGCACCCCGCGATGACTTCTCTACGTACATGCGAACCAATCCGGAGATTGCCATCGGCATGGTGCGCTTTTTGGTGGGGGAGTTGAAACGCATCCGGACGCAAGTGACCGACATGAGCTTTAAAGACGCCCGCATGAAGGTGGCGACCTTCCTGCTTTCGCTCGCCACCACCGACCCGGCCGTGGCCGTCAATGGAAACACGGCCATGACCCTGCCGCTTTCTCGGCAGGAAATCAGCGAGGTGCTGGAACTCTCGCCTGAAACCATCAGCCGCACCTTCAGCTTCTTCCGCCAGGAACAGATGGTGGTTGCCAAGGGGCGGAACCTGATTATCCAGAACCGCCCCAAGCTGGAAAGCGTCGCGCACCGGTAAGCGCCATTTTACGCCAACATCTTGTCGATCACGTTGCCGCTCACATCGGTAAGCCGGAAGTTTCGCCCTTGAAATTTGAAGGTAAACTTGGTGTGGTCGAACCCCAAAAGTTTCAGGATCGTGGCGTGAAGATCGTGGACGTGAACTTTGTCCTGGGCGACATTGAAGCCCAGGTCGTCGCTCTCCCCGATGGAAAACCCGCGCTTCACGCCGCCGCCGGCGAGCCACATGCTGAAGGCGTTGGGGTGATGGTCGCGGCCATTGGCGCCTCCCCCCGCGGCGCTGGTCTGCACCATGGGGGTGCGGCCGAATTCCCCTCCCCAGATTACCAGCGTATCGTCCAGCATGCCGCGCTGCTTTAAGTCAAGAATCAATCCTGCGCACGCCTGGTCAGTATCACGGCAATTCTCCGAGATGTCTTCCACCAGGTGTTCATGCTGGTCCCAGGCCTCGTGATAAAGTTGCACAAAGCGCACGCCGCGCTCCACGAGGCGCCGCGCCAGCAGGCAGTTATTGGCGAACGAGGGTTTTCCCGGCACCGCGCCATAGAGGTCCAGCGTTTCCTTGGACTCCTTGGAGAGATCCATGAGCTCGGGGGCGCTCGTCTGCATGCGAAACGCCATCTCGAATGAGTTGATGCGGGTCGCGATTTCGGGATCGCCAGTAATATCTTCGCGTATTTTATTCAATTTATTAATTTCATCAAGGGTGTCCCGCTGCTCGGCCGCATCCACACCCTGGGGATTGGAAAGGTAAAGCACCGGGTCGCCGCTGCTGCGGAATTCCACTCCCTGGTAAACGGTGGGCAGAAAGCCGCTTCCCCAGCAGGAATTCCCGCCGCTGGGCCCCTTCTTCCCGGAGCTGAAGACCACGAAAGCGGGCAAATCATGGGCTTCCGAGCCCAGTCCGTAGAGCGCCCACGATCCCATGCTGGGGCGCCCGAACTGCATGGATCCGGTATTCATCAGAAGCTGCCCGGGTGCGTGATTGAAGGCGTCGGTGACCAGAGATTTCACCACCGTGATGTCATCAACTTGTTTGGCGAGATGGGGCAGCAATTCCGAAAGCTCGATACCGGATTTTCCATACCTGGCAAACTTGAATTTGGGGCCCATCAACCGCGAGTTGGGGTTGATGAAAGCGGCGCGATAGCCCTTCAGGAGTTCGGGCGGCGGCAGGGTGCCGTCAAACTTTGCCAGTTGCGGTTTGTAGTCGAACAACTCCAGGTGGCTGGGGGCGCCGGCCATGAAGAGAAAAATGACGCGCTTGGCCTTGGGGGCAAATTGCGGTTGCTTGGGGGCCAGCGGATCGGGCCGGGTCGTTTCCGCATACCCTCTTTCGGCCAGCAGTTGGGCAAAGGCGATCGACCCCAGCCCCACGCTGCATTGCCGCAGGAACCAGCGCCGCGACACTTCCTTGGGGCTGAGATTCCGATATAGGTGATCTGAGCAACTCATAACTTTGTCCCTCGATGGTTCGGCTGAAGAGCCGTGAACCTTGAAAAGCCGGTCTGCAATCGTCGGCCACCTTCTCCCCAAGGGAGAAGGATAGATATTCCCTACCCTCTCCCGTGGGGAGAGGGTGGCGGCCATGCGCCGCCGGGTGAGGGGTCACTTCGCCAGCTGATAACACTTGGTTGCAGCTTCGCTGCACTACTCCTTGGTTATCGTCTCATCCAGGTTCAACAGAACCCGGGAAACGGCGGTCCATCCCGCCACTTGCGCGGGGGTCACATTCCTCGGCAGCAGCGGGGCGAGCGCGTCGTTGCCGCCCAACAGATCCCACGGATTCAACTCTCCGTCCTGATAGCGCTGTGTCTCTTTTTGCAGGAAGGCGAGCAAGTCATCCTTCTCCAATTTGCTGGGGGTTCGCGAGAGGCATCGACGGAAGGCGTAATCGATCCTCTGATCGTCAGTCCTGCCGCCATCCACCAGCGCGTGCGCCGCCAGCGCTCGCGCCGATTCCAGAAATATCGGTTCGTTCAGCGTGGTCAAAGCCTGAAGGGGGGTGTTGGAACGGACGCGCCGGACGCATGACATGTCGCCGTTGGGAGCGTCAAACGTCTCGAGCATGGGATAAGGAACGGATCGATAGCGGAAAGTGTAGATTGCCCGGCGATAGCGTTCGGCGCCGGCGGATTCAATCCAGACCTTGGTGCTGTAACTCACCGGAGGAAGGAATAGAAAATCCGGGGCGGGAGGAAAAACACTGGGCCCGCCGACCGCAGCGTCCAAGAGGCCGCTGGCGCTCAAAGCGATATCGCGCACAACTTCCGCGTCCACGCGGAACCGCGGACCGCGCGCCAGCAGCCGATTGTACGGATCTCTCTCCTGAAGGTCAGGCGTCACGTTCGAGGACTGCCGGTAGGTCGCCGAGGTCACGATCAGCCGGTGCAGTTTCTTTAAGCTCCAACCTTGATCCATGAAATTGACCGCCAGCCAATCGAGCAGTTCCGGATGGGAAGGCGGTTCACCCTGCGTGCCAAAATTCTCGCTGGTCGCCACGATGCCGATTCCAAAGTAAGCCTGCCACACGCGATTGACAATGGAGCGCGCCGTGGTGGGGGAATTTCGCGCCGCGAGCCATCGCGCGAAAGTGAGGCGGGTGGGCTGGCCGTTCTGCCAGGAATCATCCTCGGGGAGCGGAGGCAGGAACGCCGGCACCCCGGGTTCCACCAGCTTGGTGGGTTTCAGGAAGTCACCGCGCGTCAGGACGTGCGTTTCCCGCCCTCCGGGGCGGGTCTGAAATACCAGTTGCGCCGACCCTTCCGGGTACCCTTTCCAGATTTCGGCAATCTCCTCGTTTTGCGCTTTCCATTCGGGGACGGTGGTGCGCCAATAACCAAAGACGGTCTGCACCTGAAGGGGCGTGCGCTCGCTCGCCGGAATGGAGAGGATGTCACGGACGTCCTTGGGCAGAGGATCAGCCGTGGCGTTCGGGGCGCTGGTAATCGACAGGCGGAACCGGCCCATGGTGTTGTTTTGATTTTCGTCAGTGGCCGAGCCGCCATGATTTTGCGACAAGTGAATCGTCAGGATGGTTCCCTGGGGGTAGGAAATGGGCGCAGCCAATGTAAAGACAGCCTTCCGGGACTGATTGCGCAGGCCCGGGCCGGCATCAATTCCCCAGGCGGTCTCCTCCTTGCCGTCAATGGCGAATTCCGCTGGACCCGTGATGTACTTGCCGGTTTTGTCATTCAAGATGGGGTCAAGCGGCCTTGCCGGCGGCTCGAAATCGGAAGTGGCTTTTACAAACTTCAATTGCGTGATTTTCGTGGGAGCGTCCGTGGGAGCAGCCTCCACGGTGAATTCGGTCAAAGCGCTGATGCCTTTCGGCGACCGCCCCGGACCACCCAGGGGGAGGGTGGGGTCAGTGAGCAACTCGAGGCGAAAAGCCGTGATGTTTTGCGCCTCTGTCTTTACGCTTAGCTTCACGCGGCTATGGGGGGGCGTGTAACCCTTGCACAGAAAGGAACCATCCTTCTGGATATAGTACTTTTGCCCTCCCGTGGAAATGTCGTTGACGTCCGGTCGTATCACGGTCCATTCCGGCTGACCCTGCTTCGCCTGTTCCTCCCATTTGGCCATGTCCGCCTGCCAGGTGGGGTGCTGGTGCTGGAGGATGGCTTCGATTTCGCGCGTCTTGCGGAAAATCTCCTCCCGCTTCATCTGCTCCTGCGGCGTATAGACCGCGATGTTGGCATCGTTGGCGCTATTAATAAACGCAAACATGCGGTAGTACTCTTCCTGCTTCAGGGGGTCGAATTTGTGATTGTGGCACTGCGCGCATTGGATGGTGATGCCCAGGATGCCTTTGCCAATGGCATCCATGCGGTCGTACATGGCTTCCATGCGGAACTGCTCAGGATCAATTCCACCCTCTTCATTGATCATGGAATTGCGCAGGAAACCCGTGGCCACAATATCGTCCTGCGTGGCGTGCGGCAGCAGGTCACCGGCAATCTGCTCGATGATGAACTGGTTGTAAGGCATGTCGCGATTGAGCGCGTTGATGACCCAGTCGCGATAAAACCACACCCGCCGCTGCTTGTCCTTTTCATAGCCGTCGGAGTCCGCGTAGCGAGCCGCGTCAAGCCAGATGCGGCCCCAACGCTCGCCGTAATGGGGGGAGTTGAGAAGGCGGTCAACCTGCTTTTCGTAAGCGTTGGGACTCTTGTCGGCCAGGAAGGCGTCAACCTCCGCCGGCGTGGGGGGCAAACCAATCAAGTCCAGGCTCAGACGGCGCAGTAGGGTGACGCGGGCAGCCGGGGGAGAGGGTGAAAGACCCTCCTTTTCCAGGCGCGCCATGATGAACGCGTCAATGGGATTCCGAACCCAAGCCTTGTGGGCGGCCACGGGCACGGCAGGCCGCACCGGCGCGATGAATCCCCAGTGCTTCTTCGCCGCTTCCGGGGCAGCAGAGGCCGTGACCGTGGCGGGGATCTCCGCACCCTGATCAATCCAGGCGCGAATCAATTCGACCTCGGCCGCCGCCAGAGGTTGACCGCCGAAGGGCATGCGGCTGAGACCGCCAATTCCCGCCACTCGCTTGTAAAGCGAACTGTCCGCAGCCGCGCCGGGCACAATGATCTTTCCCGTCGTGCCGCCCGCCAGGAACCCCTCGCGGCTATCCAGGCGCAGACCACTCATTTGCACCGAAGCGCCATGGCAACTGAAGCAGTTCTTCTCCAGAATCGGCTGAATGTCCTTCAAGTAATCCACCTTGGGGACATTGGTTGGGGGAGCATTCTGGGTCCGGCCAAGCCGCGGGAAGGTCTCTAATCCCAGGATGCAGAAAATGACGATAAGAGGAAGGAATTTCTGAATTTTTTTTCCAACCATTTTCTTTAATTCACTTGGATGATCAGTGCCCTGTTAACTGATAGAAATCCAAGGCTAACATAACCTTCGGATGTGTCGCAAACTATTATTCCCTCGGGGAAGGGCGGTGGCCCGCCCCTCCGTCCGGGTTTGTGAGCGTGATCGAATTGAATCCGTTTACTTGGTCTTCTGTTCGCTGACCGTCTGCTCCTCCTGCTCCTCCACCTTTTGCCAACTGGGATCAACTTGATATTCCTTCACCGCTTTGGCGAGGGTCTCGGTCTTCAGGCCGAGATCCTTCTGATACAGGACGCCATCCTCGTTAACGATGAAAGTCATCACGCCGGACGATCGATACACCGCCGGATAGGCCAGGAAAGCAAATCCTCCCGTCATTTTGCCGTCGACGATGTAATCTTTCGCTTCGCGTGAGGCCGTCTTGCCCTGACGCGTCAGGAGGCGATAGTAGTAGCCGCGGAAGGGAGTCGGAGCGCCGGCATGGCCTTGGTCCTCAGTAAAGGCCGCCGCCAGCAGCGGCCCGATGGGACTCTGGGGTTCGCCCTCAGCGGCTTTCCAATAAAGGCCGTTGTGCTGACCTTCCGCACTGTAGATGACCTTGGCATACTCGCCGTGCTGCGCGGAGAAGTACTCCTTTTGCGATGCAGCGAGTTCCTGGCAAACCTTGATCGCGGAGAGTTCATTCCGTCCGATTCGCCGGAACAGGATTTCCTGCATGCCCGCTTTGGTGTCGAAATACCACACCTTGCCGCGATTCACGAGGGGAATGGGGGTTGGCCAATTCTCCGCACCGACATACAGGACGGTGTTTCCACCCGACTCCCTCACCAGCCGGTGCATTTGTTGATATCTCGCTACGAAATTGGCCCGATTCTGGGTGTCTTCAGCCTGATCGCCGGACGAGACGAGTTGCTTTCCGGCCGGGCCGAAGATTTCCAGCATTGCCTTTTCGTCATTATTTTGCGCCGCCGTGACCAGCGCCTTGCACGCCTCATCCGGTGAGGAAAAAGTCTTCTGCCCCCCCTGCTGCGCCATGGACCGGATGGGAAAGCACACCGCTAAGATGATCGCTAACGCCGCAAATACCGGAAGGCTGGCCCTGCAAAACTTGTCGAACCTCTGCTCTGCTTGCCACATGGGGCACCTCTCCATTTAAAATTTTTGCGACCAACGAGGAACCTGGCCGGCTGGGGATTAATGATGCCCGCCACCGCCCGCGTGCGATCCACCGCCCCCGCCACCGTGGGCGCTACCGCCTCCCCCGTGCGATGCTCCGCTGCTGAAGCTGGTGCTGCCGCGTGACGAATAGGTCTTTGCCTGTCCGCCCTTTTCAATGCTGCTAAAGGCATTGGAACGAACGCCGGTCTGGCCGCGGGGTGCAGCGTATCCTCGCGCTGCCTGGTGGTTTCCGTTGAAGGGTGCGGCCGGGGCGCGGCTGAAGTTGCCGCGGCTGAAACCTTCACCGTGGGGGCCCCCGCCGCGGGTGTAAGCGCCGCCGCGCGCCACTCCACCCCGGTAGGAGTTCCGGTAATAAAATGTGTTGCTCCGCGAATAGTACCGGGCGCCGCCATAGGTTGCCCAATGATGGTGCCAGTCAAACCCCCAGTGATTCCAGCCCCATCCAAATCCGCCGAAGAAGCCGATTCCGAAGCCGATTCCGAACGAGAGGTACGGACCTCCGAACCAAATCCCCGGATAGGGATACCATCCCGGCCAGGCCACCATGGGCCCCCCGTATACCAGCCAAGGATCGTAGGCAGGAACGTAGACAACCTCGGGATTAGCGGGTTGAACGACGATGGTTGGGCCATCGTTCGATACGACTTGCTGGGGCGTCGTCCTGAGATTGCCGGCCGCTTCCGCCCGCTGGCGCATCGCCTGGATGGCGTCCATGACGTCCTGCTGTTGGTTGTAGTAGGCGTCGCCAAGAGCTGATGTCCACGCCAGGTTCTTATCCATATTCCCCAGCACCGATGGAAATGCCGTGAGCGCCTTGACGCTCGGGTCCCAGGGTTGCTGGTCAACCGCTTGACCCAATGCCTGACCCTGCAAACCCGGATTCGCTTGCACCCAACGGTCCGCCTCGACGATTTGATCGGGGAATGTGGACGCGGCCAGGATCTGCGCAACCAGGGAATCCGGATACAACGCGATGGGCGCCACCAACTGCTGCAACTGTTCGGGAGTCCCTTGCGTGTAAGGCTGCCCTTGCCCAGGCGCCGGTGGCGCTCCCGGCGGCCCTCCCGGCGGGCCTTGCGGCGGGGCTTCCGGCGGCGCTTGCGCGTCCAGGCTTTGGGGCCCCATGGGGAAGACCAATCCCAACGTCAAAAGGAGAAATAAAATCTGCATGCTGCGTAGTGAACTTGAGAACCCTTTGCCACGTTCGAAATTATTCATGTTTTTGCCTCCCTCCGCATTTACCACCGCTTGCGGCCGCCACAAAATCACTGAGCCTTTCGCGGCGGTAATTCCCTCAGCTTGCCGCCCGATAGCCGGGCGCACATCTGCGGGAGTCAAACCGAACCGGCACGCGATTCCTCAACTCTGTTGAAGTTACCCGCGAAATCCTTTGTAATCCAAGTGCCGTGGAACATCCTTTAGGTTGCACCCTCATTCTATTCCCCTTTTGGGCAAAAATCCACGCCGTGACAAGGCCAATGTCAGGGTTCACTCCCGTCATGCAGTAAGGGCCGAACTTCGAACCTCATTGCCGCCTTCGGCCGATTCTTATAGAATCACCCTTTGAGCAAAATGCCCATGCACGGTGCGCCCCATCCAAGGCGCGAAGGTGACGAAGAATTGCCTGCTTCCCTCCCCCGGCGACTTTCCCGACTCCGGCTTTTCGCTCCGGCAATTTTTCTCATTGGCCTGACCGTATTTTTCTGGCCAGCGCACGACCTCGGCAGCAATAACTTCATTTTCTACTTTCCTTCCAGCCGCCACTCGCTTCCCTTGGAGAGCGTGGGAAACGCCCGGTACCTGCCGCTCATGCAAATTCTGAACATGGTGGGCAAAGTGGGGGGAATTCAGGAAAAGAAGAACTCCCTCAAGGTCTTCTTCGCTTCCACTCAGATCGAATTGCGGCAGAATGAGGCGCGGGTCCAGGTGGGGAAAGCCACCTACGAAATGACCCAAGTCGTGCACCTCTCGAGCGGCCAATGGATGGTGCCCGTGGATTTCCTAACCGCCGTGCTGCCTCACCTGACGCATCAGGGGGTGGAATACCAGGAAGGAACCAACCGCATTTTTATTGGTGATGTCAGGCCCGCTTCCTTCACCGTGCGCCTTGACCCGCTCTCGAACGGAGTCCGGCTGGCCGTGCAATTCACCGATAAAATCGCCGTGCAGACGGCCTCCAGCAACGGCAAGTGGGTGATGTTCCTGGGCGACCGCCCCATGGAACCGATGGAGTCGTCCTATCATTTCCAGAATCCCTACCTGAGCGAATTGCGGTTTGATGATCAGGATGGCGTGCCCAAACTCATCCTTTCCCCTACTTCAGCGGGTCTGAATTTCTACCCCAAGATGGCCGAAGGCGGAAAGATACTGCTGGCCGACGTTGTAAGACCTGCGCCCGCCTCCTCCACCCAGGCAGCGGGGCCTCAGCCGGAGTCACCACCAGCGCCCGCGCCCGGTCCGCCCCAAACGGCAGGCCCCACCCCCACGGTCACGGAGGCGCCGCCAGCGGTTCCTCCGGGTCCGCCGCTTCCCGTCGTGGCGCTTGACGCCGGGCACGGCGGCAATGACAATGGCGGCCACAGCCACGACGGGGTACTGGAAAAGAACCTGGTGGCGCAGTATGTGGCCCGGGTGCAATCGGCTTTGCTGGCCACCGCCAAATATCGCGTGGTGCTGACACGCATGGGCGATATCAATGTCACTGCCGAACAGCGCGCGCTGACATCGAATCTTTCGAGCGCGATTTATTTCCTGAGCTTCCACGCCGGCGATCTGGGCGCGGAGTCTCCCCACATCGCCGTCTTCACCCTCGAGCCTCCCACCGTCGCGCCTCCCGCCGCAAGCGACGAACCGGCCCCCGTCTTCGTGCCGTGGGGGCAAGTGCAGGAAGCGCGGCTGGGGCAGAGCCAGCAACTGGCGCTTGCCCTTCAGCAGCAATTCGCCCTCATCAATGGCGCGCAAGTGGATGCGCCCGCCGCCGCCCCGGTGCGCACTTTGCGCAATGTCAATGCCCCTGCGGTGGCCATCGAACTGGGCCGCCTGGCGACCGACACCGACTCGACCGATCTCACCAATGCCGCCTTCCAACAGCAGGTGGCCGCGGCGATCGTCCAAGCCCTGGCCAACTTCGAGAAGGGGGGGACCTAGGCTGTGACCACCCGCGCCAAAATCCTCCTCGTCGTTCTTATCGTGGCGCTGGCCGCCGGAGGGTTCTACCTGCGTTCACTCGCCAAGCGCCTTTTTCATGAGCCACCGCAGCGCGCGGAGGCGGCGGCGCGCGCCAAGTTGGATCAGATTGCCTTGCAGCCCAACAATGGCACCACCCAGTTGGCCACCCTTTACTTTCCCGCCTTGAACGAGGGAAAGCTCGTGCCGGAAAGCCGTCCCATCACCTGGGCGCAGGGCGACGCGGACCGGGTGCGCCAGGTGGTGCTGGCCCTGGCGGAAGGGTCGCAGCAGGGATATGGCCGCGCCTTTGCCGCCTCCACCACGGTGCGCGCCGTTTTCCTGGGGGCCGACGGCACGGCGTATGTCGATTTGTCCAACGACATGCTGAGCGATTTTGAGCCGGGCATTCAGACCGAAACCCTCACCATTTATTCCATTGTAAATTCTATAACCATTAATATCCCCTCGGTGAAGCGGGTGCGGTTTCTCATCCAGGGGCAGGAGGTTGAGACCCTGGATGGGCACGCGGATCTTACCGCCCCCTTTTCCCCGGATCCCACTCGCATCAAATCCACTCCATGAGGTTTTATGCCCACACCCCGAACTTTAAACGGTCTTCTGTACTCCGGTGGCAAGCTGATTCGGCCGGACCAACGCTCCTCCACGGAACTTCGCCCGCTGGAAATCATTCCCAACTATATCTCCAGCGCGGAGGGCTCGGCGCTGATTCGCCTGGGTGAAACCCAGGTGATCTGTACCGCCTCGGTGGATGACGGGGTCCCCGCCTTTCAAAAAGGCAGCGGGCGCGGCTGGATTACCAGCGAATACGCCATGATTCCGCGCGCCACCAGTTCCCGCACGCCGCGCGAGTCCACCCGCGGACGCCAGTCCGGACGCACCATGGAAATCCAGCGGCTGATTGGGCGCTCGCTCCGCGCCGTGGTCGATATGGAGGCCCTGGGCGAGCGGACGGTGTGGATTGACTGCGATGTGATCCGCGCCGATGGCGGGACGCGCACGGCTTCCGTCACCGGCTCGCTGGTGGCGCTCGGCCTCGCCATCCAAAAGCTGCAAGCGCAGCGCTCGCTGAAAACCAATCCCCTGAAGGATTATCTGGCCGCGATCAGTGTAGGCATCGTGGGCGAAGAGATGCTCTTGGACCTCAGCTACGCCGAAGATTCCACCGCCGAGGTGGACATGAACGTGGTGATGACCGGTGCCGGCCGGTTGGTGGAAACCCAAGCCACCGCCGAAGGACGCACCTTCAGCCTGGAAGACCTGAACAGGTTGATTGAGCTGGCCCGCCCCGCCATCGAACATATGGTCGAAGTTCAGAAATCGATTCTAAAGGTCGTGATGGGTGGAAAGTGACGAGTGACGAGTGACGAGTGACAAGCAACAAAACTGGGGAGCCGCAATCCGAAGTGCGACCTCCTCATCTGCAAGCTCTGGCTCCTCACTCGTCACTCGCCACTCGTCACTATTCCTTGCTTCTTCCAACCCCGGCAAGCTGCGGGAATTCGGCGAAGCGGCCGCCGCGCGGGGTGTGGCGCTGGAGGTCGTTCCCGACTTCGCGGCACTGCCCGCCTGCGTCGAGGATGGCTCAACCTTCGAGGAGAACGCCCGCAAGAAAGCGGTTTTTTACAGCCGGCAGTGCCCGGGATGGATCTTCGCTGACGACTCGGGCTTGTGTGTGGACGCGCTCGGCGGGGCTCCCGGAATCTTTTCCGCGCGCTCGGCAGGTCCTCAAGCCACCGACGCGCAAAACAACGCGCGTCTGCTGGTGGAAATTCACCAGATTGAAGCTCAGCGCCTCGCCCAGGCTGTCCGCACCCCACGGCCGCACCACCTCTTCAATCGAGCCGCCCATTACATCTGCGTCATCTCTTTGGCGGAGGCCGGCCAGGTGCTCACCGTCACGGAAGGGCGAGTGGATGGCGTGATGATCGATGACCCGAGGGGCACGGGCGGCTTCGGATACGACCCTTATTTTTTTTATCCGCCCCTGGGAAAAACCTTTGCGGAAATCAGTGCCGAAGAAAAATTTGCCGTCTCCCACCGGGGCGCGGCGTTTCGAAAACTGCTGGATTATTTATGCGCGCATAGAAACGAATCCTTCGCCAAGCCTACCGGCGAAAACTCGCAATGAATTCTGGGGCTGCGGCGTATAGAATTGGAAGCTGGTTCCGCGGACGTAGCGCAGGCGTCTCGCCCGCTGTGGCGCGGGCATCCTGCCCGTGCAATCCGGCGGGAGCGAGACGCTCCCGCGACAGCGGGCGGGACGCCCACGCTACAGTGGGTTGGGCTGAGTGGTGCGTTATGGAGGGCATATGGTAAATCGACGGGAATTTCTGGCAGCGGCCGCGGTAGCTCCCGGCGTGACGAAACTGGCGGAATCCATGAAAGGGCGGGGAGCGGCGCCGCGAGCGGCCATGGACCTTCACACCAATGGTTCCACTAATCATCCCGCGCAGCCCGTTGCTTTGCCCCCAGGCAGTGTGCGGGTGGGCGGAGAGATGGGGCGCCGCATCGACGTGACGATTAATGACAATCTGCTGGCCTTGGAGGTCGAAAGGGATTTTCTGCAACCACTCCGCGAACGCAACTGGGCGGAGGGTTACGTGGGGTTGGGCAAATTCATTGATGCTTCCGTCCGTTTCAGCCTCTACACAGGGGACGAGCGCCTTCTGGCTTTCAAGCGGCGCCTCATTACGGAGGTTTTGAAAACACAGGAGAAGGACGGTTACATTGGGTATCTTCTGCCTGAAAAGCGGGTTTGGGCGCTCTGGGATCTCCAGGAAATGGTCTATATCTTTTATGGCCTCGCCATGGACCATCGCTTTTACGGCGAAACCGCTTCCCTGGAGGGGGCGAGAAGACTTGGCGATTACCTGATTTCCCGCTGGAATGCCGCACCGCAAAAAATCTTTGGCAAAGATGACATCACCCATCAGATGCCTTTGGCGGGGATTGACAATGCCCTGCTGGCCCTCTACGAGGAGACCCAAGACCCGAAGTACATTACCTTTTTGGGCAATATTCGCGGATATGCCGGTTGGGACAATCGCATCGTCCTCGGCCGCTGGGGCAAGATCGAAGGCCACGCTTACACCTACCTCGCCCAGAGCGTAGGCATGATGCGCCTGGACCGTCTGCAACCCGACCCGCAATTGCTGGTTCCCACCCGCAACCTTATCGATTTTCTGCGGAACCGCAACGGCATGCCGATCACCGGGGCCTGCGGCGATCTGGAATGCTGGCACGATACCCAAGAGGGCTCGATCAACCTGGGCGAGACCTGCGCATCCGTCTACGCAATTTTCTGGCTCGATGAGTTGATGCGCCGCGAAGGCAAGGCATGGTATGGAGATGTGATGGAACGCCTGATTTTCAATACCCTCTTCGGGGCCCAGTCGCCCGAGGGCCGCCACCTCCGCTATTTCACTGCCCTTGACGGCCCCCGGCACTACTTCCCCAAAGACACTTACTGCTGCCCGAACAACTTCCGCCGCGGCATCGCGACCCTTCCCGATCATGTTTATTATCGGATTGGAAACGGATTGGCCATCAACCTCTACACGGAATCAAGCACCCAGGTGGCGATGGAGGACGGGTTGAGTGTCAAATTGCGGCAGGAAACCCGTTACCCGAGCGCGGGAGAAGTGACCATACACGTCGAACCATCGCGCGCGGCAAGTTTCCCCCTCTCGCTGCGCATCCCCGCCTGGTGCGGTATTCCCCGCGTCTCCGTCAACGGGCAAGCGAGTGATGCCCCGCCGATGCCCGGCCAATGTCTGGTCCTCCAGCGCGAGTGGAAACCCGGCGATCAGGTGCAACTCGACCTGCCGATGAGCCCCCGCTGGGTGAAGGGACGGCAATCGCAATCGGGCCGCGTTGCTTTGATGCAAGGGCCGCAGCTTTTTTGCCTCAATCGCTCCTGGCATCCGGATTTGGAAGGGATTGACCTGCGCCTGCTGGTCATCGACCCCGATACCCTCGAAGGTCCCGTAGCGGATGAATCGGTGCGACCCGGGGGATTGGCATTTCGCGTCAAAGCCTGGCGGCCGGGAGGATGGTACCCGCTCGATAAACCCACTTACACGTTGACCCTCACGGAATTTCCTGACCCGGACGGTGAGGCCACGTTTTTCAAGGTGCCCAATCCCGGGGATAAGCGCTTCGTCGATGACGAACTGCTGGCTCCTACCGTCAATGCCTGAGAAGCGTAGCGGGACCTATCTTTTGGCCCTCCAGGTGCTAGCCTCCTGGCTTGAGGGCGTGGCCTACGTGAAATCACTCACCCGATCTTCGCGCGCGAAAGGCTCTGGACTTGGGCAGCGGGTGGCCGATCCCCGAGGCAGTAGCGGCCAGTTTTTTGATGTAATTCAAGTGGGGAATGGAAAAACACAAAAGATGTTAAAAATGAAGAGTGCTCCAACCAAGTAGTTGAAAACAAGCAGCTTAAAAATTGACAAATGGCCTACCCTACCAACTACCTGAAAAAAAACGAGTTATCGAAAAACAGCTATTAATATTTGAAAATAAATGAGATAGAACGATTTTAGGGCCTCGAAATCCGAAAAAAACCGCAAAGTTTTTATCTACCCAACCAAACTACAGAAAACAAGCAAGTTACAAAACTTCAATTCCTCGGAACCAACCAAATATTTGAAAATAAAGCGCTTGTACGTCACGCAGAATTGCGAGCGAGGTCTGGATGTGGGACGCGCAGGCTTGACCTCTTTTATTGCCTGCGGTGGGCGGCGACCATGGCTTGCCCCAAGCTGATGCCCCCGTCGCCGCAAGGAACCTCGGCGTGGGTGAACACCTCGAAGCCACTCGCGGCGAGGCGCTGGGAGGTATGCTCCAGCAGAAAACTATTTTGGAAGGACCCGCCGCTCAGGCAAACTTGATTGACCCCGCAGCGCCCGTGAACCATTTCCGTCGCGCGCACGAGAACATCCACAAAGCCCAGGTGGAATCGACGGCTGATAACGCCGCGCGGAACGCCTTCCCGCAAATCCCGCACCAGCGCCACGAACATAGGGCGAGCATCCATAATCCAACCGCCATTGTCCGCCTGAATCGCGAAAGGATAGCCTGCGTCATCGCTCGTGTCTTCGAGAGCCGCTTCCAGTTCGATGGCGGCCTGGGCCTCGTAGTTGACCTGTTCGCGAACTCCCACCAGCGCCGCGACCGCGTCAAATAACCTGCCGGCGCTGGAGGCCAGGGGAGAATTGATTTCGCCTTCCATCATCCGCAGGAGAGTATCGGTTCGCGGCCCGTCGAGGCGGCGCGTGAAGGGAATATCAAACTCGTAAAAGTCCCTGCCGAAGTAATGGAACAAGTAACTCACCGCCATGCGCCAGGGCTCGGCGATGGCCGCTGCCCCGCCCGGCAGGGGGACGTAATCCAGATGGGCGAGGCGCTGGAACCCATGGTAATCCGCCACCAGGACTTCCCCGCCCCAGATTTTTCCATCCGACCCGAAGCCCGTCCCATCGAGCGCCAGACCGATGATCGGCCCCTCGAAATGATTTTCCGCCATGCAGCTTGCGATGTGGGCGTGGTGATGCTGAACCCCCACGAGTTCCACGCCCTCATGCGCGAGCGCCCAGCGCGTGGAGAAATAATCCGGGTGAAGGTCATAGGCGATGATCCGCGGCTCCACTTCCAGAAAGCGCTTGAGTCCGGCAACTGTTGACTCGAAAAACCGGTAGCTTTCCAGGTTTTCGAGGTCGCCGATGTGCTGGCTGAGAAAAGCCTCGCGGCCGCGGGTGAGGCAAATGGTGTTTTTCAATTCGCCGCCCACCGCCAGCACCGGCCGCAGCTCTTCCTTCAGGAAGATGGGCGCCGGCACGTAGCCACGCGACCGCCGCACCTGCCGTCCGCGTCCGCCCGTGACGCGAACGACCGAATCATCGGCGCGCAACAGGATTTCACGATTGTGAACAAGGAAGTAATCGGCCAGTCCGCGCAGGCGCTCCACGGCTTCCGTATTGTCGATGGCGATGGGCTCTTCCGAAATATTTCCGCTGGTCATCACCAGCGCGGTAAAACGCTGCACGGCAAAAAGCAAGTGATGCAAGGGCGTGTAAGGCAGGAAGACTCCCAGATCACGGTTGAATGGCGCTACGGACGGCGCTGCCGGTTCAGGCGGTTTCTTCTTGAGAAGCGCAATGGGGTGCGCCGGGCTTTGCAGCAGTTCACGGGAGACTCCATCCAGATGGCAGAATTCCTCCGCCGCGGCAATCGTCGGTGTCATGATGGCAAATGGCTTTTCCACGCGCCGCTTTCTTTCCCGCAAGCGCGCCACGGCAGCCTCGTTCGTCGCGTCCACAGCAAGATGGAACCCTCCCAAGCCCTTCACGGCTAGAATTTCTCCGGCGGCAAGCAGGCGAGCGGCCTCGGCAATCGGGTCCGGGCATTCGCGTCGCCGCCCCGCGGCATCCCAGAGTTCAACCTGCGGGCCACAATTCCAGCAGGCGTTGGGTTGGGCGTGGAAACGGCGGTCGCGCGGATCGTCGTATTCACGCTGGCACTCCGGGCACATGGGGAAGGCTGCCATCGAAGTCTTGGCGCGGTCGTAGGGGATATCGCGAACGATGGTGTAACGCGGCCCGCAGTTGGTGCAGTTGATGAAGGGGTAATGAAATCGCCGGTCAGAGGGATTGAACAACTCCGTCAGGCAGTCGCCGCAAATGGCGATATCGGGCGCGATCAAAACCCGGCGATCATCGCCGGCGCGACTGGGCAGGATGCGGAAATCAACCTCGTGGTTCGATGGCCGGTCCGTAACCACGATGCTAGTAATGCGCGCGATTGGCGGGGCTTCTTTGGGAAGACGAGCAAGGAATGCAGCGACAGCGTCCGCAGAGCCCTCCACTTCAACCGAAACGCCGGCTTCCGTGTTGGTAATAAAACCCGTCAGTTGGTTTTCCGTTGCGAGGCGATAAATAAACGGCCGGAATCCCACGCCCTGCACGATCCCGGTAATTTCTAACCCTTTGCGCATAAAAACAGTGAAGAGTGACGAGTGAAAAGTGACCAACAGGCACGGAGCGAAACTCGAAAATCGAAACTCGCTGCGAGTTTCGGTTTTCGCTTACTCGTCACTCGTCACTTGGCACTTGTCACTGCCTTTCCGCGTTTTTCGAGCCACCTCATCCACTCGTCCAATCCCGCGCCAGTCGTGCAGGAGACCTCCACGATTTCCATGCCGGGATGGACCTGCCGCGCGTACTCACGCGCTCGGGCGATGTCAAATGGGACATAGGGAAGCAGATCAATCTTGTTCAAGACGAGCAATTCGGATTTCGCGAAAATGGAAGGGTACTTCAAGGGCTTATCTTCGCCCTCGGTCACGCTCAGCATCACAATTTTTGCCGCCTCGCCGAGGTCGTAGCTGGAGGGGCAGACCAGGTTCCCGACGTTTTCAATAATCAGAAGATCCAGATTTTCCAGAGGCCAATCCCCGAGCGCACGTTCCACGCGGGGGGCGTCCAAATGGCAGGTGCCTCCGGTGGTGATTTGCTTCGCCGGAAACCCGAACCGCCCGAGGCGCCGGGCATCGTTATCCGTCTGGATATCTCCTGTCAACACCGCCACACGTTCGCCCTTGGGGAAGCGTTCCAGGGTTCGCTCCAGCAGCGAGGTCTTGCCCGATCCGGGCGAACTGATCAAGTTCACACACAGGATTCCATGCTCGCGGAAGCTTTCACGCAAGCGGCCGGCAATTCGATCATTCTCACTTAGAACTTTTTTCTCGAGCGGAATACGATCCATCAAGCCTCCCAAGTACAGTGACGAGTGACAAGTGATGAGTGACGAGCAACCGAAAAGCAAAGCTCGTCCTGGTTAGCTCGTCCCTCATCACTTGTCACTCATCACTCGTCACTCATCACTGAATTTTTGACCTCGGACTACGGACTTTCGATCTCCAGGTATGCGATATTCAACTCATCGCCACCCGCAAAGATCGTCTCACCGTTTGCACAGCGGGGGCAAGCCAGGCTGTCCTCCGCGGCTTCAAAAGTTATGTCGCAAGCGGGACAGCGCTGGCGACGGGGAACCGTGTCGATTACGAGCGCCAGCGGCTCAAGATCCGTGCCCTGCACGAGGGCACTGAAACCAAAACTCAGTGCCTCCGGCTCCACCCCGGACAATACCCCAACGCGCACGCAAACTTTGGTCACGCGGGCGCTGCCGTGCTTCGCCGCCTCCTGGCGGACCGCATCGAGAATAGCGTCGGCTATGCTCAGTTCATGCATAAGGAAAGTCGTCAGTCGTCAGTTTTCAGTTCTCAGTTAGTCCGGGCCGGTGTTAAGCCCCCCGCTCCACCCCCGGTCAACATACTGACGACTGAGAACTGTTAACTGATGACCATTTCAACAAATCCGTGGTAATTGGTCGCCGGAGAGCATATCGACGATGCGGGTTGTTCCAAGTGAAGTCCGCATCAGCACCAGGCCGGGATTCTTCTCGGTGACTCGCCCAATGATGCGCGCCTGTTTGCCCAGGTGATGCGCGCGCATCGCAGCCAGAATTCGGTCCGCGTGCCCCGGATCCACGATGGCCACCAGTTTCCCTTCATTCGCGACGTAGAGGGGGTCAAGCCCCAAGAGTTCGCACGCTCCCCGCACGGCTTCCTGAACCGGAATGGTGGATTCTTCCAGTTCCATGCCCACGCGCGACTGGGCGGCGATTTCATTGAGCGCGCTGGAGAGGCCGCCGCGCGTGGGGTCGCGCATGCACCGAATCGCCGGGCTCGCTTCCAGCATGGCCGCCACCAGCGTGTGCAGCGCCGCGCAATCACTCACAATCGGACTTTCGAACTCCAGGCCCTCGCGTTGGGAGAGAATGGTGATGCCGTGGTCGCCAATCGATCCACTCAGAATGATCACGTCGCCGGGCCGGGCCTGGTCAGCCGACAAATTGATGCCGGGAAGCACGCGGCCAATGCCGGAGGTGTTGATGAACAGGCCATCGCCCTTTCCCTTTTCCACCACCTTGGTGTCGCCCGTAACTACCACCACCCCAGCCTCCCGCGCCGCCCGGCCAAGCGACTCGACCACCTGCTGGAGCGTCGCGAGGGGCAATCCCTCTTCCAGAATAAACGCCGCACTGAGGTAAAAGGGTTCGGCCCCGCCCATGGCCAAGTCGTTGATGGTTCCATTGACGGCGAGCGAACCAATGTCTCCCCCCGGGAAGATCAGCGGCTTGACCACAAACGAATCGGTGGTAAAGGCCAGGCGCACTCCATCCACACTCACCAGGGCCTGGTCATTGAGGCTGTTCAGAGTTGGATTCTGAAAGGCGGGCAGGAAAATTGTTTGCAGTAATTCTGCGCTCAAGCGGCCGCCGCTGCCGTGCCCAAGCAGAACCTTTTCCTGCGCGGGCAGAGGAACCGGGCAGGCAAGATTCTCCAATGAAGGGTCCGAAGCCGGAGATTCGGGGTCCGAGGTCGAGCCTTCCGCTTTGTCAGGTTTTATCGATTCCATGCGTTAACTTTAGCAGAGTCTGGGGTGGCAAGAGCAAGTCCGAAGTCCGAGCGTGAAGTCCCCGGATCGAGACTCGAAAATGGAAACTCGAAAATCTACTATGCCGGTGGCGAGCTTTCAGTTTTCGTTTTTCGAATTTCGACTGCTGACCTCGGACTTCGGGCTTTGTATTGATAATACGCGGCGCACGCGCCCTCGGACGAAACCATGGGCGCGCCGAGCGGGTTTGCGGGCGTGCAGCGCTGGCCAAAGGCGGGGCAATCGGGAGGCTTCTTCAAACCTTGCAGCACCAGGGCGCTGATGCACTCGGCGGGCTCATCTGTCGACTGCGCGGCGACGTCAAAAACCTTTTCCGCGTCGAAGGCTGCAAACTCTTCGCGCAAACTCAAACCACTGCGAGGGATCACTCCAATGCCCCGCCACTTGCGGTCGCAGACCTCGAAGACCCTGGCCATGATCTGCTGCGCCGGGCGATTCCCTTCGCGCGTCACCGAGCGGACGTACTGGTTCTCCACCTCGGCGCGCCCCTCCTCCAGTTGCGCCACCAGCATGGAAATGGCTTCGAGCAAATCCACCGGCTCGAACCCGCCCACCACGATGGGGACATGAAAATCGCGGCACAGATCCTCGTACTCTTCCATTCCCATCACCGTGCATACGTGGCCGGGAGCAATAAATCCCTGCACCCGGTGCTGGGGAGAGGCGAGCAACATGCGCAGGGCGGGAGGCACCAGAACCTGCGACGTCAACATGGAGAAATTCTTCAAGCCCTCACGCGCCGCCTGCCAGACCGCCATGGCGTTGGCGGGCGCCGTGGTTTCAAAACCAATTCCCAGAAAAACCACCTGGCGCGCGGGATGGGCGCGGGCAATTTTCACCGCCTCCATGGGTGAGTACGCCACGCGCACGTCGCCGCCGCTGGCTTTTACGTGAAAAAGATCGGAGTGCGAACCGGGCACCCTCAACATGTCTCCATAGGAGACCAGCGTGACGTTGGGGAGCGAGGCAATCGCCAGCGCCTTGTCAATCACCTCCAGCGGGGTTACGCAGACCGGACAGCCGGGGCCGTGCACAAGTTCGACCTGGGGAGGCAGAACTTCGTCGATGCCATAGCGCATCAAAGTGTGCGTCTGGCCACCGCAAATTTCCATCAGCACCCACGGTTGACTGACGCGCTTCGCAATCTCGGCAATGAGGGGCCGCGCCAGGCTGGCATCACGATACTCGTCGATGTATTTCATAAAAGAAAGTCCGGGGTCCAGAGTCCGGGGGGAATTGCTGATTGTCGATTGACGATTTTCGATTGACGGAATTCGCTCTTCGCCAATCGTCAATCGGCAATTGAAAATCGGCAATCTTGCGTGTCACTCATCACTCGTCATTTCTTTTTCCAGCCCCTCGTCGGCGAGTGCTCCCATCTCTTTGAGAACCGCAAGCGTGCGCGCGGCCTCTTCCGCGTCCAGGCGGCTCAAAGCAAAGCCCACGTGGACGATGACGTACTCGCCCACCTCCACCTCCGGGACAAAGTCCAACTGAACCTCGCGGACGATGCCGCCAAAATCCACGCGGCCGATCAGCGCGCCCTCGCGGTCTTCCTTGTGCAGAACTTTCCCCGGAATCGCCAGGCACATATTCGCTCATTTCTGGGTAGAGGGGATAATGGGTGGGAGAACTTCCGAGGACGTTATATGACCACAAGCCGATCCGAACCCCAGCGGGTGGACACGACCGCAATGGCCCGCCTTAAACCGTCCCCGGAATCCTGAGCCTGGGAGCCATCGGGCTCCCAATTCTGCACGATTTCGGCCACGAGATCGGCAACCATCCCGACGGCCGATGCCACCGCGTCGTGCATCTTGCCACCCAAAGTCAAACAGTCCGCCGCCTCTACCGCCAGAATAATGACATCTTTCGGGACATTAAGTAGCAATTCCTTGGCCAATTGGAGGGTTTCGAGCAGACCGACGTAATGGGGTGACGGCCCTGAGGGGGACTTCATGTCTGAACTTCGCAGTGCGTAAAGGGTTCCGGGAGGGACGCTGCCCGTTTGAATACTATCCACAACCACAAGAAGCTCAATTTCAGCAAGATAATCAAGGAGATGGAAGCCGGAATCGGTGGTGAAAACCACGTCCATCTGGGGGAAACGCCGCCGAAGTTCCTCCGCTGCCGCTAAACCAAAGGCGTCGTCAGCGAGCAACTCATTGCCTAAACAGAGGATGCGGATCATAAAGAAAGTCCGGAGTCTGGAGTCCGAGGTCTGAGGTCCCGGATCGTAATTTGAAAATTGAAACTCGAAATTCGCCCAGCTCGCGGGCGAGTTTCGAATTCGGCTTCTGACTTCGGACATTGGACGTCGGACATCGGACTCAGTCGTCAGCTCCGCCGGATAATGCCATCCCAATCGCGCCGCAGGGTGGATTGGACATTGCCGTGGCTATCGTGAACGCGCACCATTAAGGGCATACTTCCGGGCAGCGAGTGGGTGGCGCATCCGTGGCAGGGGTCATAGGCGCGGAAGGCCATCTCCACCATGTTAAGGAGGCCCTCCGAGACATTACCGTTCGAAATTAACCCCTTTGCAGCCTTCTCGACGCTCATCGCCATACGCGCAGCGTTGTTTTGGGTGGCCACGATCATGTTGGCCTTGGTGATCAGTCCTTTTTCATCAGTCTGGTAATGGTGGATCAAAGTTCCGCGAGGCGCCTCCACCACGCCGATGCCCTCGCGCGGAATCTCGGTGGGCAGGGTGCGGATTTCAGGGCTGGTAATCTCCGGATCGTTCGCAAGTTCTTCCAGGCGCTCCGCTGCGTAAAGCAGTTCAATTACCCGGGCCCAATGGTTCGCCAATGTGTGGTGAACCGGCTTGCCGCCCAGCATGCTCACGTACTGCTGGTAGGCTTCCTGCGCCAGGGGAGTCGCCATTCCCTCCGCCGCATTCAAACGGGCGAGTGGAGCCACGCAATACACCCCGCTCTCTGCGCCCTCGGTAAATCCCTTCCAGCCCAGGGGTTTCAGATAGGCGAACTTGATGTAACTCCAGGGCTCCACGTGTTCAGCAATGTAGTCAAGATATTTTGCGGGCGCAAACTTCCCCCACTCCCCGCCGGCCGGTGTGACCACGCGGATGGAGCCATCGTAGAAATTGACTTTGTTGGCTTGATCCACCATCCCCATGTAGTAGGTGCGATGGGTATAAGCGTCGGAGCGGATCATTTCGACGTACTCGCCGTTCTCCAGGACGAGTTTCTGAAATACTTCCAGCGTGAATTTGGCAAAATCGACAGCTTCCTTAGCGACCTGCTTGATTTTTTCCTGCTCGGCAAAGCTGATATGCTTGGCCACTCCGCCCGGCAATCCCAATACCGGATGGACGGGCTTGCCGCCAATCGCCGTCATGATTTCGCGGAGCTTACGGCGCATTCCGATTACTTTCTGTCCGACCTCAATACCCACTTTGGCGATGACACCGAGCACGTTGCGTTCAGCCGCCGGAGCCTTGGGTCCCACAATGAAATCGGGGCCTCCCAGGAAGTACACGTGAAGGGCGTGGTCCTCGACTACAAAGCAGGAGTAAAACAGCTCGCGAATCTTTTTGGCAGCGGGCGGGGGCGCAACCCGGTAAAGCGCATCCAGGGCTTTAGTGGATGCCATGTGATGCGCGGTGGGGCAGACACCACAAATCCGCGAGGTAATCTGCGGCATCTCCTCGGCGGGACGCCCCTGCGCGAACTTCTCAAATCCGCGCAACTCGGGAACCTGGAAAAACGCCCGCTCCACACTCCCCTGCTCATCGAGGAAGATTTCAATCTTCCCGTGGCCTTCGAGGCGAGTAATAGGATCAATCGTGATTCGCCGTTCCGCCTTCCTGGTTTCGGCATCAGGCATGTCAATTCATCTCATAAGCGCAGTGACAAGTGACGAGTGTTGAGCAACCGAAATTCGAAACTCGCTGGCTCATCACTCGCGACTTGTCACTCGTCCCTTCTTGCTCCTCACTGCTTGATCGTCGCTGCTTCCTCTAGGAGCCCGTCGGAGATAAGGCTCTAAAATCTTACCTTTACCGACTCTCGGTTGCGAGGGTCGTATGTTGGCCATAGGCACTGTCCGGGCTGCCGGGAAGACGATCTCTGCAGTTTGGGCCAGCGCTTTCAAGTGCTCTGGGGAATCCACCCGGAGCGGAAGAGTTTCAGTAGATTATGGGTGGCGCAGATCATCTGCCATTCTGCCTGCACTTTCCCCAGCCCGCGCAGCAGAAATCTCCGAAACCCTCGAGCCTCTTTGATCTGCCCAAAAACCGGTTCCACCACCGCCTTGCGCAGTTTATAAACCGCCTGTCCTTCCGCCGTCCGCAGCTTGTGCCGCATCTGCTCCGCCACGCTGGCCCCGGAGGGCGGAGGCCCGGTCGTGGCGGGCGGTTTCTCGCCGTGCTTCTGCCCGTCCGGCGCTACGAACAGATCGATCTCCTGCAACTGGGCATCGGTAATGTTGGACTCACTGAAATACCCGTTGTCCGCCGTCGCGCGCTGCGGCGGGCGCCCCATCTGCACATGCACTTGATTCAGCATCGGGACCAACTGCTTCTTGTCGTTGGCTTCCTGCGTCACCGCCGCCCCCACGATCACTTGCGCGTGGCTGTCCACCGCCGCCTGGGCGTTATAGGCTTGCACAAACTCTTTCGTCGCTCCGTCCTTCATGATCCGCGATTCCGGGTCGGTAAAATTCCGTTGCGCTTGGGGCTCCGGCTTCGTCGCTTCCGGGTCCGGCGACTGCGGCGGTCGTCCCCCGAACTTCCGTCCCCGTTCACGTTCCTGCTTCTCCCGCTCCTTTAATTGCGCCGCCACCTCCGCCTCCTTCTTTTCCGCCCCCTCTTTTGCCTCTTGTTCCAGCGCCGCCTTCGCCTCCCGAATCTTCTCTAACCGGCTCTCCCGCCGCGCCAGTTCTTTCGGCAGTTCGTCGCCCCGCTTACCCTTCCCATATTTTCCATCTTCCTCCGCGTCTACCCGTGCTGCCTCGGCCAGCAGCGATTGCACCTCCGCGGCGAGTTCCTTCTCCGCCTTCTCCATCCGCTCGTAGCTCATCGCCTTGTGCTTCGAGGCGTTGGCCTTGATCTTCGTCCCGTCCAGCGCCACGTGCCCCAATTTCACCAGTCCCGCCCGCTGGCACAACTGCAACACCTGCACGAACAACTGTGCCAAGGGCACCAAATGTTCCTGCCGGAACGTCGCGATCGTGTCGTGGTCCGGATGCTGGTCGGCCGCCAAATACCGGAACGCCACGTCCTCGTACGTCGCCCGCTCGATCCGCCGCGAACTCGCCACCCCCCGGCAGTAGCCGTAAATCAGCATCCGCACCATCATCCGTGGATGGTACGCCGCCAGCCCCCGCCCATCGCCTGCTTCGTAAGTCGCGTAAATCGCCGCCAGGTCTAAGGCCTCCACCACCTCCGCCACAAACCGCGCCAGATGGCCTTCCGGCAGCCAATCTTGCAGGGAGGGAGGCAGCAGATAGGCTTGGTTTAGATCGCAGTTCCGAAACTTTTTGCTCATAACCTCATATTACACACATACACGCGCATGTCAATACTAAACAAAGCGATACACAAAAAACTTGATTACAATCAAAATCTATCTCCGACAGGCTCCTAGCTTCTTCCGCCTCAACAGCGAGGACGGCAGGCTGTAGCGGTAAAACGTCCCGACAGGGTCGGGAAGGGTTTGGACGATCTTTTCGATTTCCGCTTCATCGTTGCTGTCGATGATGGAAGCAATAGCGGACAAGGCCTTCGCCCCATAGTCGCGAACCCGGCTGGTAGGGCCGAAGCATCCCGTGCACGGCATGTTGCCTTGCGGGCAAAGCGCTTCGCACCCGCTGCGGGTGGCAGGTCCCATGCACACGACCCCTTGCGCCAGCAGGCAGGTTTGCTCATCGATGATCACATCCTGAGGCCGCTTAAACTCCTTCAGCCCGAGCTTTTCAGGGCGAGTGTCCTTGCGCGGGCATTCGTCGCAGAGGGCACGATCGGGAGCGAGCACCGTGCCTTTGGGCGGCAGGTTGCCACTCAGCAGGACGTGAACGGCTTCCCACAAGATCTTCGGGGTCGGGGGGCAGCCGGGCAGGTAATAATCCACATCCACTACCTGGTCGAGTGATCGGACGGTCTCGTAAAGCTCCGGCAAACTTACCGAAAACCCATTCTCCTTGTGCACAGTTTGCGGGAATGTCATCTCCGGATTGACCGTCGAGGGCGACTCACAGTAAGAATACTGGAGGATACCCTGGCGCGACGAGAGGTTGGCCAAACCCGGGATCCCGCCCAGTTGCGCGCACGAACCGAGCGCCACCAGCACCTTGGCTTTCCTGCGGAACAAATGAGCCATCTCCTCCTGCTCGCTGGTGCGGACAGCGCCGTTCACGAAGGCTGCCAAGATGGACCCGTCCGCCATGGCTTCCACATCGTGCCGCTTGAAATCCAGAGCGACGGGCCAGAAGACAATGTCCACCGCCGCGACGACATCCAGAACCCTCTCGTCCAAGTCCAGAACCGTCTCCTCGCAGCCGCCGCACGAGGCACACCAATAGAAGGCAACCTTGGGTTTTTCATTTTCGCGGACTGGTGCAGGTTCCGTCATCACGCCGCCACCTCCTCCGGAAAGTGCTCCGGCTTTACTTTCAATTGCAGCGGTCCCAGCGCCCGAACCTTCTCCACCATGTCGTTGACCACGGCTTTCAGGCGTTCGGCTTCCGAGGCGGAAATCCACTCCAGGCGAAAGCGCGCATCTTCAATCCCCATCTCGTGCAAGACGCGCCGCAGCATCCGCACGCGGCGCAATGTCTTGTAATTGCCTTCCTGGTAGTGGCAATCGCCCGGGTGGCAGCCGCCAATCAGCACGCCGTCCGCGCCACGGGCAAAGGCATCCAGCACAAACTGCGGATCCACCCGCCCCGAGCACATCGTGCGGATTACCCGAATGTTGGGGGCGTACTTGACCCTGGACGTACCCGCCAGGTCCGCTGCCAGGTAGGTACACCAATTACAGAAGAACGCCACAATCCTGGGTTCAAAACCGTTCGTCTTCACTTGCACTAATTCCGCTTTCGACTCAGCCATTGCCGCTTTCCCCCTGGACTTCGACTTCGGACCTCGGACTCCGGACACCGGACCATGTTTTCAGGCCAGCACTCCCTGGATCTCTTCGAAAATCTCATCGTCTTCGAAAAGATTCTGCCTGATGGTCCCCGACGGGCACGCCGCCACGCAGGTTCCGCACCCCTTGCAAAGGACCTCGTTAATTTGCGCCACCTTCTTGTCAGCAAGGAAGGAAATGGCCGAGTAAGGGCAGAGTGGAACGCAGGTCTTGCAGCCCGAGCACTCCTCTTCCACGATGTAGGCGGTGTTGGGCTCCATTTCGACATATCCGGTATCAATCAAAACCATCGCTTCCGCAGCCGCGGAACCTGCCTGCCCCACCGAATCGGGAATATCCTTCGGAGCCTGGCAGGCGCCGGCAATGAAAATTCCATCCGTGAAGGTGTTAACGGGAGCAAGCTTGGGATGGCGCTCCAAGAACCAGCCTTCCGCCGAACAACTGATGTTGAAGAGACGCCGCACATCCTTGGCGTCTTCCTGGGGAACCAGTCCCACCGAGAGCACCACCATATCCACCGGCACGCGCCGCACGAAGGAAATCAGCGTATCCTCGGCGCGCATCACCAGCTTCCCTTCCTCTTCCTTGGTCATCGCCCAGTCGGTGACTTCGGCAACCCGTCCGCGGATCATGTGGACGCCCTCAGCCAGAAGCTGGTGGTAGAACTCCTCGTAGGCTTTACCCGGCGCCCGCATATCGATATAGAATTGATAAACTTCCGCTCCCGTGCGCTCCTTGAGCAGGTGAGCCAGCTTCAAGCTGTACATGCAGCAGACCCGCGAGCACCACTTGTTGGTGTTTTCGTCGCGGGAACCCACACAATGGATAATTCCGATGGCTTGCGGCCTACGGCCGTCGCGCAGAATCACTTCCCCACCGGTCGGGCCCGAGGCATTGATCAAGCGTTCCACTTCCGGCGCCGTGTACACGTTGGGGTAAACACCGTAGCCGTAATCCGGAACCTTGCGGGCATCGAAAGGCTGGTATCCCGTGGCCAGAATGATGGCGCCCACCTTGATCTTTTCCAGGGTGGGTTGCTGCTTCAGATCCACCGCATGGCGGTCTCCGCAGGCCTCAATGCATGTCTTCTTACAGCGGCCGCTCTTGAATTCGATGCAGGTTTCCGGGTCAATAACCGGTATTTGCGGTACGGCCTGCGGAAAGGAAATGTAAATCGGCTTGCGCTTCCCCAAACCCAGGTTGAACTCATCGGAAACTTTGGCCTGCTTGTAAACGCAACCCTCGATGCATTCCAGGCAGCCGACGCAAAGTTCCTCATGGATGTAGCGTGGATGGCGCGTGACGGAGACCTCAAAGTTCCCCACGTAGCCTTCCACCTGGGTGACCTCGGAAAGCGTCCACAGGGTGATGTTGGGGTGCTTCTTCACCGCTGTCATCTTGGGCGTAAGAATGCACGCCGCGCAATCGAGGGTGGGAAACGTCTTATCAAATTTCGCCATGTTCCCGCCGATGGTGGGCTCGCGCTCAACCAGGTAAACATGCTTGCCGGCGTTGGCCAGGGTCAAAGCGGCATGAATCCCCGCAATCCCCCCGCCCACAATCAGCACCCCGGGATTGATGGGCACCCGCTTTTTCACCAGGGGTTTGTGCAAGGCCACGCGCCGGATCGCGGCGCGCAGCAGGGCCATGGCCTTTTCCGTCGCCTTCTGGTGGTCCTGATGCACCCATGAATCATGCTCACGAATGTTGACCATCTGGAAGCAGAAGGGATTCAGGCCCCCCTTCGCTACCGCGCCCCGGAAAGTCTCTTCATGCAATAAGGGTGAACAGGATGCCACCACCACCCGGTTCAGCTTTAGCTCCTCAATATCCTGCCGGATCAGTTCCTGCCCCGGGTCAGAGCACATGTACTTGTACTCGCGCGCCACCACCACTCCCGGCAGGGTCGCCGCGTAATCTGCCACCGCCTTCACATCCACCGTGGCCGCAATGTTGGTTCCGCAATGGCAGATGTAGGCACCGATTCGCAGATCGCCATTTCCCGCTTCCATGGGTATCTCCTCAACAGACGTGGTTAACCGTCGTTACGCCGCCGCCGGCGCGAATTTTGCCAGAATTTGTTTGGCGGCAACGATGTTTCGTTCCAACCCCAGTTCCCTGGCGGAGAAGCCAAATGCTAAGCCGAGAAGTTGGGTGAAATACACGACCGGCATCGAGAAGTCGCCATACTTCTTGCCCGCTTCGCCCTGGAAGGCGTCCAGATTGAATTGGCAGAGAGGACAAATCGTGGAGACGATGTGCGCGTCGCGCCGGTGCGCTTCCTTCAAGAGAATGTGAATAAGCGAAAGGCCCACTTCCGGCAGGGTGCCTTTCTGGCTTCCCCCACAGCACCGCGTCTTCAGGGGATAGTCCACCACTTCGGCGCCCACCGCCCGCAGGAGCTTGTCCATGGTGACGGGGTAATACATCAGGTCGAACGTGGCGTAAGGGCGAACGATTTGACAACCGTAGTACGGCGCCACCTTGAGGCCGGTCAGCGGCCTCTTCATGCACGCCTTGATCTTTTCCAGGCCGATGTCGTTGATGAGAACATCCAGGGGATGCCGGACCTTGACGGTTCCCTTGTAAGTCAGGCCGGCGGCTTTGAAACCGTGTTCCAGGGTCTCGGCAACCTTGGGATATTCCTTGATGTAACGCTGGGTTTTGTTGAGAACCAGAAAACAGGCACTGCACGGCGCCAGGAGGTCGAGATTCTTCTTCTCCGCGATCGCCAGATTCCGCCCCGCCAGGGCAAAGGAGCTCACCTCGTCAATCGCCATGTACGCCGTGGCCCCGCAGCAATTCCAATCCTCAAGCTCTTCCAGTTCGATATCCAGCGCCTTGAAGACCGCGAGCAGGGATTCTTCATACGCCTTGCCGGTCCCGCGCAACGAACAACCAGGGTAGTAGAGGTATCGCTTCACGCCGCCACCTCCTTCTTATGCGCCTCAACAGCGTCCAGCATGTCTTGAAGCTGCTTGCGGCCTTGAATGGTCTCCGGCACGATTCCCATGCGCCCGGTGAGAAGGAGTTTGGTTCCCAACCTGGTCATTCCCAGCAACCGCAAGATCGCGGTCTTCAGGAAGACTTTCGTGACCAGCCAGGATTCCGTCACCCGGCCGTTTTTTCGGATCATGTTTCCGAACTCGCTGGCAAGAACCGGAATGGGGAAGCGCCGCGGATAGACACCATCTTCGATCGCCCGTCTCTTCAGCGCATACATGACATCGGTCACGCGAATGCGCCGCGGGCATTCCACCGTGCAGGAGTAACAGCTCGTGCAGAGCCAGATCGTAAAACTTTCCAGGACGTCCTTCTTGAACCCTTCCCGCGCCATGTGAATCAAGCGCCGGGGGGTAAGGTCCATGTAAGGCGATAGCGGACAACTGGCACTGCACAATCCGCATTGAATGCAGTTGCGGATGCGTTCTCCGCCCATGACGCCAGTGACCCACTTGGCGAACACTGGGTCGCGTTCAATCTCGTATTTGATTAGACTTTTCACCGCCATGCGGATTTCCTCCCCTGATTCGCGGGTGAGTTTTGGCAACGGGTCTGGTAGGTGCTGTAGGGTGCGGTGGAGAGGGGTGCGAGGATTGACCGAAGGTATGCGGGCGTGGCCAAAATCGTCACAATTCTACACCCCCGATGAGACAGGCCTAGCAGACAACTGCAAGCAAGGCGTGGGCCATGAGGAACGTCAGGTAAAGCAACACGGCCACTTTGTCGAAAAGTGAGGAACATTTAATCGTTTTGAGATGTTTTGGGTTCGCCCACAACAGAAAATGGATACGAACCCAATTTGTCGTTGAATTGTTCCACAGGGATGGTGGCAACTTGTGGACTTCCCTGGGTGATAATCAGGATTCGTTGAATTTCTCAGCAGACCGCTCCACACCCACTCGAATTAGGATCCGCCAAGAAAGCGGCAGACTTTGCCACCTGGGGAAAATTTGCCTCCATCCCTTTGGGTTAAATCACACGATTTATGTCTTACCACAGGGGTGCGGAGAGGCGAAGGGAAGCCTTTTGTATTCAACCTTTGCGTCTCTGTACTTCGGCGGTGAGAAGCTTCTCAGGTGATTACTTCACGGTTTTTCGGCCCACCGAATGGGTAGCGGAACTCCCACCCACTGGCAGACCAACTCTACCACCCTGGGGAGGGCGGCGGAAACGACGGGGGAGAGGGCATCTCCGAATTCAAAGGACTGGGCGGAAACGGTGATGACGATGGCTTGGGGGGGGCGGCCGTATAACTGTTGGGCGCTCGCTAGCAGCCCGGAGGGCGTGCAAGTGTGGGTAAATGCTGAAGATGCAGGAGGTTGGGGGCGGACGGCGCGGCGGTGGATGGAACCCGGTTTGCCCGCAGCATCAGCGTCAATAAACACCGCTCGGCGGGACTGGCTAAGGGGTTCAGCAAGCTCGGGAGTAAGCTGATGGCAGGTGATGACTTCCACGTCCCGGCTGGCCAGCGCCTGGGCCAGCAAGCGGCTGGCGTGCCAGCCAAACGCATCGTCACTTCGCAGGGGATTGCCGTAGCCGACAATCAAAGTTCGGCGTCCGGGGTGGGGAAGGCAGGAGTCAGGAGTCGGGAGCCAGGAGTCAGAAGCAGGGGGACCCTTTGGACTGCAAACGGGACTTTCCCCGTTGGCAGAATTCCGTATTCTGTCTCCTGACTTCTGGCTCCTGACTTCTTCCTTTCGGACTCCGGACTTTTTCATTCAGTCCTCAACTCATCGAGCACGGCCCCTTCCGGCCCCAGCAATTGGATGCGCAGCGGAACCTGTCCGGAAGCATGGGTGGAGCAACTGAAGCACGGATCATAGGCGCGGACGATGGCGGAGACGCGGTTCAGCATGCCCTCCTGAAGGTGATTGCCGTCGACGAAGTGCCGGGCCACCTGATCGATGCTGCGATTGATGGCCAGATTGTTGTGCCCGGTGGCGACGATGAGGTTCGCCCAGGTGATGGCGCCCTCTTCGTTCACCTTATAGTGATGAATCAAAATGCCGCGCGGCGCTTCAATCATGCCCACACCTTCCAGATTGTTCACGCCGGCGTGGGCGCGAATCTTTGTGCCCAGGATGGCCGGATCATTCAGCAGGGCTTCCATGCGTTCCAGCCCATAAAGAGCTTCAATCAACCGGGCGTAATGAAAATGGAAGGAACTCGGCACGATTTTTCCCAGCCGCTGGTGGAATTCGGTGAACTCCGCCTCCGCCAAAGGCGTTCCACAACTCTTGGCAACGTTCAGCCGCCCCAGGGGTCCAACCCGATAAACGCCCGCGGGGAAACCGATAGGCTTGTAGTACGGCGCTTTAAGGTAGGAATTGGTCAGCGTGGCCTCTCCGATAAAATTATGGTAGTCGCAGGCCGGAATGTGGTCAGCAACGATCTTGCCTTCGGCGTCCTTAAACCTGATGCCGCCGTCGTAAAGTTGGAGCTTTCCTGCTCCATCCACCAGGCCCGCGTACATGGTGGGGGCGTTGCCGAAGTTTTCGATCTCCTCCTTAAACTGATCCAGCACGCCCTTGAAAAACTTGAGGGTGCGCCGAGTAATGGCCTTGGCGTCGGGCAGGCCGGCCAGAATTTTGTCGCGCACGGCGGGTTGCAGGGGGGCGTTCACACCCCCGGGAACGGTCCAGGAGGGATGAATGCGTTCCTTGGCGAGGCCGGAGATAACTTCCTGCCCGAATTTGCGCAGGGCAATGCCGTCGCGGGCGATGTCGGGAAACTTATCGAGCACACCGAGCACGTTGCGGGTAGAAGGGTCGGAATCAAATCCCAGCAACAGGTCAGGCGAGGAAAGGTGGAAGAAGCTCAGGGCGTGGGACTGCACAAACTGGCCGCAGTGGAGAACTTCGCGCAGCAGCGCCGCGGTTTCCGGGATACGCACGCTCATAATGGCATCGCAGGCCTTGGAGGAAGCCAGCAGGTGGCTCACCGGGCAGATCCCGCAGATGCGCGCGGTGATGGACGGCATCTCGTAATACGGCCGGCCCTCTGTGAACTTCTCAAACCCCCGCACCTGGGTGATGTGCAACTGGGTGCTCGCCACCTTGCCTGCATCGTCAAGCTGGATCGAGATTTTGGCATGTCCCTCGATGCGGGTTACAGCGTCGATTGTGATTTTCTTCATCAGAACTCCATTTCAGGAATCCGGCCATCGGATCATCGGGTCATCGGGTCATTGAAAAGCTTCAAACCACCATAGGGTTAAGCGATTCAATGACCCAATATCTCGATGACCCGATGGCCCGATGAACCGATGAGCCGATTCTTTTAGCCGAACTTCACCTTCGCCCCCAAGTCCGGCATCCTCCCATCGAGCAGTTCGCCCAGCACGTAACCGATGGCGGCGGCGGGGGGCGGGCATCCGGGCACAAACAGGTCCACTTTCACCACCTCATGCAGGGGCACGGCACGCTTGAGCAGGGCCGGAACCCCGTCAATGGGAATGCGCGGTTTCTCATCGACGCCCTTCACATAAATACTTTCCAGGAGTTTCTTGACCGGGATGGAATTGCGCATGGCGGGCACATTGCTCGTGACCGCGCAATCCCCCAGGGCCACCAGCAGGCGCGTATTCTCGCGAACGTGCTTGATTTTTTCGTAGTCGTCCTGGCTGCTGATGGCGCCTTCCACGAGGGTCACATCCACGTCCTCTGGAAACGTCTGGGCATCAACCAGCGGTCCGTACACGATGTCGGCCTTCTGCGCCACCGAGGCAATGGCCTCGTCAATGTCCAAAATTGACATGTGGCAACCGGAGCAACCGTCAAGCCACAATGTAGCAACTCGCGCTTTCTTCATGTGTTCCTCTCAAGAACAAGGTCCGAAGTCCGAGGTCCGAAGTCGGAAGAGCGCAGTCCGGACTTCGGACTTCGGACCTCGGACTTGGGGCTCGCCTTACGCATGCACTCCCCGCTTGGCCGCCAGCCACTTGATGTTTTCATAGCTCTTGGTCATTTCTTCCACCGCCAGACCTTTCTCCGCCAGCGCTCCGGTGGGGCACACCTGCACGCACTTGCCGCATTTGGTGCAGGCTTTCGAGTCTCCCCAGGGCTGGTCAAGCTCCGCCACCAGGCGCGAGTTGATGCCCCGGGCGCTGATTTCCCATACATTCGCCCCCTCCACCTCCGCACAAACGCGTACGCAGCGCGTGCAGAGAATGCAGCGGTTGTGATCCAGGATGTAGCGCTCATGCGACACATCCACGGGCAGCCGGGGATAGTTATAGGGAAAATGCACGTGGGTCACGCCCAAGCGCTGGGCCATAGCCTGCAATTCGCAATGATTGTTGCATACGCAAATGGCGCAGTAATGATTGCGTTCGAGCAGCAGAAATTCCACCGCCATCTGGCGATGCCGCAGGAGCTTTTCGGAGTTGGTATTCACCGACATGCCGTTCTGGATGGGCGTGGTGCAGGCGGGAAGCAGGCGCCCCACTCCGGCCACTTCCACCAGGCAAAGGCGGCAGGAGCCCGATGGCGTCAACCCCTCCAGGAAGCAGAGGGTGGGAATGTACTTCTTGTTGGCGCGTGCCACGTCCAGAATCGTCTGGCCTTCACTGGCCCGGCAAAGCTCGCCGTCAATTCGAACTGAGATTTCTTGAGGCATTTCGATGTCTCCTTAACAAGTTCTCAGTCATCAATCATTCATCAGTCCTCCTGTGCGGGTTCCACTGATAACTGACGACTGAAAACTGAGTACTTCCTTTCCTACCGGTGATTCGCCACCACGCCGTTTTCCTTGATATCGCATCGCAGGCACCGGCTGGCCTCTTCCATGGCCTCCTCACCGGTCAGCGGCATTACCGACTCCACGAAGTCCTTCACGCGCTGCTTGGCGGGCAGCGGGTGGGGGTGATGGCGCCGGCTTTCGCTGACGTGCTCGGGCGGCTTCTGGTCGTACTCAAAGTGCGGCAGGAACTCCTGGGTCCGCACCTCATCCATCAACCGGTGATCGATAAAGCGCGCCGCCTTTTTGCCATAACCCATGGCGTTCGAAACATTGGAAGCGCCGGAAATCAGGTCGCCGCCCGCATAGAATTTCTCGCGGCTGGTTTCCATCGTATAGCGGTTATATTCCAGCGTGCCGTGCTCGGTGATGCTGAGACCGGAAGCCTTGCAGAAATCACGGTCCACCGCCTCGCCCACCGCCAGAATCACCGTATCGCACTTGAAACTTTGAATCTCCTCGGTGGGAATGGGGCGGCGGCGGCCGGAAGCATCAAATTCACCGAGGCGCGTCTTGACCACCTCAATGGCTTTAACGGCGCCGTTCTCACCCACGATGCGATGCGGTGTGGCCAGAAAAGCAAAGTGGGCGCCTTCCTGCTCAGCGGCTTCCACTTCCTCCTGGATGGCCGGCATGTCTTTGCGCTCGCGGCGGTAGATCACCGTCACCGTCGCCCCGCGGCGCAGAGCGGTGCGGGCCGAATCGATGGCGGCATTGCCACCGCCAATAATCGCCACCCGCTGTCCGAGGGGCACGGCAGCCTCCTTGGCAATGCCTTCCAGGAACGGCAGAGCGGGCATCACCCCCTTCAGTTCCGTGCCCGGCAGGTAAACCCAAGCTTCCTTCCAGGTGCCGATGGAGAGAAACACCGCGTCGTAATCAAGGCCGAGGTCGTTCAGGGAAATGTCCGTCCCCACATTCTTGTTAAACTCAAACTTGACGCCCAGGCGGCGAATCAGTTCGATTTCCTTGGCCAGAACGGCCTTGGGCAGGCGGTATTCGGGCAGCGCAAACCGCAGCATTCCGCCCGCCTCCGCATGCGACTCGTAAATCGTGATTTCGTGCCCGAACAGGGCGAGGTAAAAAGCTGCGGTGAGGCCGGTGGGGCCGGCGCCCACCACCGCGATTTTTTTGCCGGTGGCCGCCATTTTTCGCGCCTGGACGCGGGAGGCCATTTCGTCAAAACGGTCGGAGAGAAAGATGCTGTCGGCAATCAACCGATGCACCTCGCGCATGTTCACCGCTTCGTCGATGGAATGACGGCGGCAGCGATTGTCGCAGGGGTGCTGGCAGACGCGGCCCGTGGAAGCCGGCAGGGGATTATCGAGGATCACGGATTCAAAAGCCTCGTCCAGCCTGCCTTCCTTGTAGAGTTCGAGGAAGCGGGGAATGTTCATGTGCAACGGACAACTGTTTTCACAGGGGGAGAGCGCCAGATTCTGGCAAACCCCCGCGCGGCAGCGGTGGGCGCGCAAATGGTCTTCAAATTCATGATGGAAATGGCGCATGGTGGTGAGCACCGGGTTGGGCGCTGTCTGCCCCAGCCCACATAGAGAGGTATCGCGAATCATGCGGCCCAGCTCGTCGAGGGCGGTCAAATCTTCTTCCGTCCCCTTCCCCCGGGTGAACTGGTTGAGAATGCGGAGGCCTTTGTCCAATCCCACCCGGCAGGGTACGCACTTGCCGCAGGATTCGGAATGGGTGAACTCGATAAAGTAGCGGGCGACGTCCACCATGCAGTTGTCATCATCCATCACCACCATGCCGCCCGAGCCCATGATGGAGCCGAGTTTGGCCAACGTCTCGTAATCCACCGGGGTGTCAAACATCTCCTGAGGAATGCAACCGCCCGAAGGCCCTCCGGTTTGCACGGCCTTGACGGGGTGCCCGCTGGAGGTGCCCTCGCCCACGTCGTAGACGAAAGTCTTAAGGGGGGTGCCCAGAGGCATTTCCACGAGGCCAGTGTTCTTGACCTTGCCCACCAGGGAAAAGACTTTGGTTCCGGGACTCTTGGCGCTTCCGGTTTCCGTGAACCACGCCGGCCCTTTGGCGATGATTGGGGCGATGTTGTACCACGTTTCGACGTTATTGATGTTGGTAGGAAAACCCCACAAGCCTTTTTGCGCGGGGAAAGGCGGGCGCGGGCGGGGACGCCCGGGATGGCCTTCCAGGGAGCTGATCAACGCGGTTTCCTCGCCGCAAACAAAGGCGCCGGCGCCTTCTACCAGTTCAATGTTGAAATTGAACCCGCGTCCGAGAATATCCTCGCCCAGCAATCCATATTCCCTGGCCTGTTCGATGGCGCGCTCCAGACGGTGGACCGCCAGGGGATATTCGGCGCGCACATAGATGATGCCCATGGTGGCCCCGGTCAGGAAGCCGGCAATCAGCATTCCTTCCAGAAGCGAATGGGGGTCACTCTCAATTTCGTTGCGGTTCATGTAGGCGCCGGGGTCGCCCTCATCGGCGTTGCAGATAATAAATTTTTTCTCCGCCACCGCCTTGCGCAGAAAATCCCATTTCTGGCCGGTAGAAAATCCCGCGCCTCCCCGCCCGCGCAATTTGGCGGCTTTGATCTGCTCAATCACCACGTCCGGCCGGTTATCAATCAGCACGTTGTAAAGCGACTGATAACCACCCACCGCGATGTACTCTTCCACGTCGTCAGGGTTGATCAGCCCGCAATTGCGCAGAACGATCTTCTTCTGGCCGCGGAAGAAGGGGATGTCGCGCCAGGAAGGCAGGTTGGCGTAGCCGCTCCCATACTTGACTTGCGCCGTGATGTGGTCCCAGTCCTCGATCTTGCAGAGGGCCAAGCTGGTGGGAATGTTCCCCATCATGACGTCATCAAGGATCTCGTCAATGTGCTGGCTCTGCACGCGGTGGAGAATCACCAGCGGTCGGCCGGGCAGCCAGACATTCACCAGGGGCTCCTGCGCGCAGAAACCGAAGCAGCCCACGCGCGCCAGGTAAATATCCAGGCCGCGCTTGTCAATGGCATCGGCAAAGGCATGAAAAACCCCTTCCGAGCCATTGCCGGCTCCGCAAGTCCCCATGCCCACGGCAATGCGCGGTCGGAATGGCAGCAGCTTGGCCATGCCCGCCCCACGAACGGTGCTGAACGTGCTCAAATCACGGATGCGCGTCATTTCTTTGCCGTCTCCCTTCCCAACAGGTGCTTCATCTCGCGGTGCAGCGTCTGCTCATTCATGTGGCCGTGCACTTCGTGATTCACCTCGACCACCGGAGCAAGCGCGCACTGGCCAAAGCAGGCAACCGTGCGAATCGTAAAATTGCCGTCACTGGTGTTGAGCGCGATCTTGTCCGTCAGTTCTTCATCCGGATTGTGGAACCCCAGCTTGAACATCAGGCTCTCCAGGAGTTCGCGCGAGCCGCGGGTGTGGCAGGCCGTCCCGCGGCAGATGCAGATGGTGTTCTTCCCTTGCGGCTCGAGATTGAAGAGGGCGTAAAACGTTACCACCGAGTAGACCCGCGCCAATGGCGTATCCGTCTTGGCGGCAATGTACTCGAGGGCTTCACGCGAAAGGAACTTGCGGGGTTCGTGGTCCTGAGCTGCTTCCAGGATGCCCAGCAGAGCCCCGGGGCGGCCGCGTTGGCCGGCGATCACCTTGTCGAGGAATTGCTGGTCGGACTCCGCCAGCGCAAGGGAGGTTAGAGTTGCCATGGAAATTCTCCTTGAAAGAGTTAGGAGTCAGGAATCAGCGTAATACGTTCTGGCTACTATCTTCCGTTTGCTTCCTACTACTTGCGGCCTTTCGCCGCCTGCCAACTGGCTGCTGTCTCCTGACTTCTAACTTCTATCTCCTAACTTCTAGCTCCTCACTACCGCCTTAACTCATCCAAAACTTCCCCATCCGGTGCCAGCAGCCGAATTTCCAGGGCCATCTGTCCCAGCGCGTGGGTGGAACAGCTCAAGCAGGGGTCGAAGGCGCGCACCACCGCTTCCACGCGGTTCAGCATGCCTTCGGAAAGCTTCTCGCCGTTCACAAAATGCTTGGCCACCTGCAGGACGCCGCGATTGAGGGCCAGATTGTTGTGGCCGGTGGCGATGATGAGATTGGCCCAGGTGATCAGCCCGTGGTCATCCACCTTGTAGTGATGAATCAGGGTGCCGCGCGGGGCTTCGGTGACGCCGATTCCCTCCGGGTTATTGGTTCCGGCAAAAGCCCGCACGTGTTTGGAGAGGATGTCGGGCTCCTGAAGCAATTGCTCCATGCGCTCGATCCCGTAGATGATTTCGATCAGCCGGGCGTAATGATAATAGAAAGAACTCAGCACGGCGCCGCGATCGAGCTCGCGAAATTCCGCCCATTCCTGGTCGGCGCGCGGGGTGCCGCAGCGGTCGGCAATGTTCAACCGGGCCAGCGGCCCCACGCGGTAAATACCCTCGGGATAGCCGCGCGGCTTGTAGTAAGGCGATTTCAGGTAGCTGTCGGGCTCGCAAGCTTCGCCGATAAAGTCCGCGTAGTTGAGAACATCCAGTTTGTCGGCCACAACATTGCCGCGCGAATCCACCACGCGGATGAATCCGTTGTAATGCTCAAGCTCCCCCGTCGAACTCACCAGTCCCAGGAAGTAGGTGGGGAAATTTGCGAATGTCCGGATTTCCTCGCGGAATTGATCCAGAATCGTTTTGAACCAGTCGAGGGCTTTCGTGGCGATTTGCAAGGCTTCCGGCAGCACTGCCAGAATCTGGTCGCGCGTGGCCACAGGCAGAGGCTCATTGACTCCCCCGGCCACCACCCAGGCGGGGTGAATCCGCTTCCCCGCCATCTTCTCGATAATCTGCTGCCCAATTTGCCGCAGGCGCACTCCGTCGCGAGCCATCTGGGGATGGGCTTCCGCCAGACCAAAAATGTTTCGCCGGGCCGGATCGGAATCCATACCCAGGAGAAAGTCCGGGGAGGAAAGATGGAAGAAGCTGAGCGCGTGGGATTGCACAATCTGCGCCAGATTGAGGATGGTGCGCAGCTTGATGGCGGTGGTGGGAATGCGCGTCGCCAAAATCGCGTCGCAGGCTTTGGCCGAGGCCACCAGGTGGCTCACCGGGCAGATGCCGCAGACACGCGCCATCAGCGAGGGCATTTCGTAAAACGGCCGGCCCTCGCAGAGCTTCTCAAAGCCGCGGAATTGCGTCACGTGAAAGCGCGCGTCCGCAACCTTCCCCTGCTCATCGAGTTGAATCGTAATTTTCCCGTGGCCTTCAATGCGCGTTACGGGATTGATCACCAACGTCTGCTTGCTCATCGCTTTTCGCTTCGCCATCCTTCTCTGTCAAGCATTTGCGATTGACGATTGTCGATTTTCAATTGGCCGTTCTCCGTCATTGGGTCTCAATGATCCGCATCGACTTTCCATCAGAATTGAGAATCGAAGACTGAGAATTTCTCTTGTGCTCAATCGACAATCGCAAATCGGCAATCTCACGCTCCAAACCTCGTCTTCGCCATCAAGTCCGGGCAGCGCCCTTCCAGAAGATCCGTCAGCACCAGGAAGATGGTGTCGGCGGAGGGAGGGCAGCCCGGCACGTACACGTCCACGTTCACAAACTCGTGGATGGGCCGCGCCTGGGGCAGCAGGGTGGGAACATTCTCCCAGGGCGATCCCGGCCGCAGCGTGGTGTTCTCAACGTAGGCCCGGTCCAGCACGTCCTTCACCTTGAAGGGATTCCGCATGGAGGGGATATTGGCCGTCACCGCGCAGTCACCCAGCGAGACCAGCAGGCGGGAACGGGCGCGCACCTTGCGGATCTTTTCCAAGTCCTCATCGCTGCTCACCGCGCCTTCCACCAGCGCCACATCCACGTTTTCAGGAAACTCCTTCTGATCCACCAGAGGGCTGAAAACCACATCAATTTTTCCTGCCAGCTCCAGCAGGCGCTCGTCCATGTCCAGAATCGACATGTGGCAACCCGAGCAGCCATCCAGCCATAAAGTTGCAACGCGTGCTTTACTCACCAGCGTCTCTCCCGCATTAACGTCAGATAGGGCAGGAATTGCCGCTTCTTGGTCATCTCCCGCACCGACTTGCCTTTTTCCACAAGCGCCCCGGTGGGACAAACATTGATGCACTTGCCGCACCCCGTGCAGGTTTCCGAATCCCCCCAGGGCTGGTTGAGGTCGGTGATGACCTGGGCATTCACGCCCCGGCCCAGCATGTCCCACGTATGCGCGCCTTCGATTTCATCGCAAACCCGCACACAGCGCGTGCACAGGATGCAGCGGTTGTGATCCACCACAAAACGCTCATGCGAGCCGTCCACCGCCAGGCGCGGATACCGGTAGGCAAAGTGCACGTGGGTCATTTGCAGGGTTTGGGAAAGCGTCTGCAATTCGCAGTGCCCGTTGGAGACGCAGACCGCGCACACATGGTTGCGCTCGGAAAAGAGCAATTCCAGAATCGATCTCCGGTACTTGTTCAGGCGCTCGCTGCTCAGCGACACTTCCATGCCTTCCTCCACGCGCGTCACGCAGGCGGGAAGCAATTTGTTGACGCCTTTGACTTCCACCAGGCAAAGGCGGCAGGCGCCCACGCGGGAAAGGCCCGTGATGTGGCAGAGCGTGGGAATGTACATGTTGTTTTCCCGCGCCACTTGCAGGATGGTCTGGTCGCCCCGCGCGCTGATGTCGCGCCCATCCATGTTCAGAGTGATTACGCGAACCGCTTGGCTCAAGCCTCTACCTCCATTGAATTAGCTAACTGCCGACAGCTCACAGCCGACAGTCGGACCTACATTTAGCTCACAACTAACGGCTTACAGTCCAAACTCCATTTTGCTGACGGTCGGTGGTCCAAAACAATGGCTCGCTGTCAACTGTTAGCTGTCGGCTGTCAGCTTAATTCATGCTGCCTTCTCATCGATCCTCGCTCGAAGTGCATTCAACATTCGCGCGATTTCGGAAATCTCCTCGAGCAGGTCTTTAGCCCGTGTAGCGGGGAGGTATCCCAAATCTGAGCTCAATACCACCAAGTACTCAGTCTCCGATAAAGACCCCTCGGCGATGTTGAGAAAACGAGCAAAATCCTGTTGACCTGAGCGCTTGGCACCCTCAGCGATATTCGTGGGGACCGAGGCAGCGCTACGCCGAAGTTGGGAGATCAGACCGAATCTCTCATCTTTCGGGAAGCTGGTGGTCAATTTATACAATTCCAAGACCAGTTGGTGGCTCCGTTGCCAAACCTTCAAGTTCCTGAAATGCTGCATCGGTGGCTCTCTTTCTGTGAGCTGTCGGCTGTCAGCTGTCAGCTCGCAGTGTGCAAACGCCTGATGGGCACTTTTTCTCCTCCACATGCGCCAAGTATTCGTTGCGGAAATACCGCAAGGTGCTGAGCACGGGGTTGGGGGACGACTGCCCCAGTCCGCACAGGCTGGTATTCATCACCAGGTCGCACAATTCCTCCAGCACCGCCACATCCTGCGCGGTGGCCCTGCCTGCCGTGATCTTGTCCAGGAGCTCGTGCATCTGGTAGGTTCCAGCGCGGCAGGGAACGCACTTGCCGCACGATTCCGACATGCAGAACTCCATGAAATACTTGGCCACATCCACCATGCAGGAGGTATCGTCCATCACGATCATGCCTCCCGAACCCATGATGGATCCCAATTTCTTGAGTGACTCGTAATCCACCGGCATGTCCAGAAACTCCGCCGGGATACACCCACCGGAGGGGCCGCCGGTCTGCACCGCCTTGAAATTGCGCCCGTCGGGGACGCCGCCGCCGATGTCAAAAATGATCTCGCGCAGGGTAATGCCCATGGGAACTTCGATCAGGCCGGTATTCTTGACGCGGCCGGCCAGGGCAAAGACCTTGGTTCCCTTGCTCTTCTCCGTTCCGATGCGCGCAAACCAGTCGCCACCGTTGCGCAGGATGGGGGGGATATTGGCGAACGTCTCTACGTTGTTGATGAGCGTGGGATAACCCCAGAGTCCCTCGGCAGCCGGAAAGGGTGGCCGCGGACGGGGGGTTCCCCGCTTGCCTTCGATGGAAGCAATCAGCGCCGTTTCCTCACCGCACACGAAGGCCCCGGCGCCCAGGCGCAATTCCACATGAAAGCTATGGGTGGTGCCAAAGATGTTGTTCCCCAGCAGTCCCAGGTTTTGGGCCTGGCGAATGGCGGTTTTCAAATTTTTGATGGCCAGGGGATACTCGGCGCGCACGTAAATGTAACCCTGCGCGGCATCCACGGCGTAACCGGCAATGGCCATGCCCTCCAGCACGCGGTGGGGGTCGCTTTCCAGCACGCTGCGGTCCATGAAAGCCCCGGGGTCGCCCTCGTCGGCGTTGCACACCACGTACTTCTTATCGGCATCGGTTTTGGCCACCGTGCCCCATTTGAGGCCGGTGGGGTAACCGGCGCCGCCCCGTCCGCGCAACCCGCTGCGTAGAACCTGCTCCACCACTTCCCCGGGTGAATACTCCGTCAGGGCTTTGACCAACGCTTCATAACCGCTCGCCGCGATGTAGTCCTCGATCTGCTCGGGATCGACGCGGCCGCAATTCTCCAGCACGATTTTCACCTGGCGGCGGAAGAACGGCATCTCGGTGGGACATTCGAGACGCGCCACGGGCTCCGTGTCCAGACTCTTGACGATGTCCGCCGCGTCGTCTGCGGTCACGTTCTGATACATCACATTGCGGGGCTTATCCGCCACCAGCGGACCATTGGCGCACAGCCCCATGCAGCCCACGCCCTTCACCTTGCACTGGTGTTCGAGGCCCCGGTCCTTCACTTCCTTCTCCAGCGCGGCTTTGACCTTGTCGCTCCCGGAAGAAAGGCAACCCGCCGCCGTACAAACGTGCAGGCGGTGCTTGTATTGCCGTTCCGCTTCCTCTTGTTTGGCGGTTATTTCGCCAAGTTCTTCCGGCGTCATTGCCCCCACCTCCCAGCTCTTGCCAACATGTCTGTGGAATTCACCTTCCCCGCCACCTGACCGTCGAAGACCACGGCGGGAGCCAACCCGCACGCACCCAAACAGCGCGCCGTGAGCAGGGATACATTGCCGTCGGCGGTCGTCTCGCCCGGCTTGATCCCGTACTTTTCTTCCATATCCGTCAATAACTTGCCCGCCCCCTTGATGTAGCAGGCCGTCCCCGTGCAGACCACGCAGGTGTGTTTGCCGGGCGGCTTCATCGTGAAGTAGTGATAGAAAGTCGCTACCCCAAATGCCTGGCTTAGCGGCACGCGCAGGCTGGTGGCCACGAACCGCAGCGAATCCGCATCCAGATAACCGAACGCCTCCTGCACGGTGTGCAGCGCCTCGATCAACGCATGCGATTGATTGCCCAAGCGCCGCATGGAAGCTTCCACGATTTTCCAGCGCTTATCTGCTGAGGGCGCAACCGGTTTCCGAAAACTCGTTCCCATTTCACACTCCTCCTGCGCTTTCCCCGCAAGGCGTTCTCCCGCTTCCTTTACCCTTCGGCATTAGTTCTGCAAACCATGAGCCAAATAGGGACATGGAGGGGCTAACAGTGTGCTAATAATCTGAACGGAAAGGGACTTAACAAGCTGACAAATAGTTCCATTTGTGAAATCTCGTTGACTTAATGACCAACTGACACTTTTCCCTGCGACGAATGACCCATTTTCTAATGATTGACTTGCGGTATTTCAAAGCCCAAAAAGCAATTTGCACGAACGCAAAATGTGTGGCTTTTCTGCCACACCTGGGGGAAAGCAGGAGACAGGAGTCAGAACTCAGGAGTCAGAAAATGGTGAATTGGTGATGAGGACGGCGGACGGCGGGAGCTCTTTGCCAACTATCTGGCCCAACAATTTCCACTGGACCTTGAATTCCCAGGCGCTCGGGTGTAGATTACTCGCTGGGCAAAACCTGACAACGGAAATTCTGCTTACAAACACAAGAGTTCGCGGGCTCTCCCCGCAGAAACAGGAGACTGCGATGCATCAACTTGCTCTGCGCAAGACCATCCCCGGCACCCTGATCTTGGCGGCGATCCTCTGGTTCACCGGCTGTAACGCCTGCACCTCAAGTCATCTGGAAGGAACCTACGTGGATTCCGATAGTGTCCTCAAGGTGGAGATCAAGTCGGGTGGAAAAGCCACCGTGACGGCGATGATGAGCCACTCCTCCGTGGATTGCACCTACAAGGTGGACGGCAAGCAGCTCGAAGTCAATTGCGGGGCCCAAATCTATCCCTTCACGATTCAGTCCAACGGGTCGCTCGCCGCGCCACTGGAATCGCAAATGGGCGTGTTGAAAAAGCAACCCTAAGAGATGGCCGTCGGCACATAACGTCAACCTTGAAGTCAACACGGAGGCGTGCCACGGGCATCCTGCCCGTGCTCGGGCATGGCCAGGATGGCCATGGCACGCCGCAGGAACGTGCCACGGGCACTGCAATGCAATAGCGTAAATGTTTGTTTTTTTAGCAAACAATTTGCATGTCTCGTAGGGGCACCCCTCGTGGGTGCCCTCCAACATGGGCACCCACGAGGGGTGCCCCTACGAGACGCGTTGGTTGCGGCTCCGCCGCGCTGCGCTACATACAGCGGTACCGCCCCCCGCCCAGAAATTCCACAAACCCTTGACCGCGCAAAACCTGTAATTGCTGCCGGCCTGCCCCCCCGAAGGCCTGCTCGATTTACGCGGGTTTGCATGGGTTATGGGCCGGAGGGGGGATTTTGTCGGGCACGTGTCGGTTGTCAGGATGCAGTTTCTGAAGCTGGCCGGCAAACGCGTAAACCTCCTGAAGCGCAAACTCTTGCTTGTTGAGCCCCCGGACGACGTTGAGCATATCGAGCGTCCAGCCGCGAATTAAAGTTTCCCGAAAAATTGCCGATTATTATAGAAAATGTATTCTGACTGAGGAGGACGCCAGTGGCTGGAGATGGTCGGCATAAGAGAAAACGGCGGGCAACCTTCACGCCACGGGAAGACCGCTGCTGGGTTTTTGCCTTCCGCTATTATCTGGACGAGGGCAAGACTGACGCGGAAGCGGATCGACTTGCTTGGAAGGAAATGCTTTCGGAATTTCCAAGGCTCCGGTTCTACGACGGTTCGGATGCGTAACCTCAGAGCTAAAAGACTGAAATATGGACTAGGCTTGCTTTGCGAGCCCCTTGGCGATTGCCACCCATTCTTTTACAATCAGGGGCAACCTCTCCAACACTTCCGAACCAAAGAGAACCTCGTCAACATATCCCATGTGTAGCATATCCACTATGCGACAGAGATACGAACGGCCCATGTTCCACCAAGTATTGTAATCATCCAGCATCAAATAGTGTTTGACCTGAATGTCTTCGTGCTCGCGGAGCTCTTCAAGTTCCATTCCATCGAGCAAGGTCTCGTATACGCCGTCGGCGACCCGGCTCCCAAAGGTCGTCGTGTAGTAATACTCCTTAATCTCCCATACGGCGATCGGATTGATGGTGCTGGGAAACGCACCATCCACGCGACGAGAAAGCGTGCGCAGCGGCGCCCCGCGGGAAGTAATGGTGGTCAGTCCCCTGGGATCATAATCGCAAGGGAGGTCTTGGGAGTTTGCCTCGATGAGCGTATTGATGATGCAGGTGAAAAAGGCTTTACCCTTTTTCTTTCCCTTTTGTTTATTGAGCGGTAGGGGGCAGCGCGGTCGAAGTTTTGTATACAGATCTTTGAATGTTTTCCTTGCCTTGGTGACGCTCATGAGGCTGGTGCGAACATCGTTGTTAAGCATTTTGGCCCGGCACTCAAAATAGGCCGCGAGGTTCGATCCAAGTTCGGTCGCCTTCCCTCTGCTGTCGACAATGTGCGAACTACCCAGCCCAAGATCATTAAGCGCACGGCTCATCTCGGACAATCCAGGAACCATGATTCGCCCAGTGCCCCTCTCCGTGTAACCCGCGTGCTGGCTAACGCTCCGGACGTTCGCCCAAAAGAACTTTGGCTGGTTTAGAAAGCTTGGGTTGGGCTTCATGGAATGATCGGTCAAACCTCCGAACAAATTCCCTTAAAGGGATGCCCACTGCTGTACAAATGCTGCGCAGTTCCAATAGATCGAGGCGTCTCTCGCCGCTTTCATATTTGCTGACAAAAGACTGTGACTGGTTCAGCTTTCGAGCTAATTCCACTTGCTTCAAGCCCGCTTCGTTGCGGACCTGACGGAGCAGAGCCCGAAGTCGGCGTTGTTCCGGCGTGCCAATGAATCTAGACATTTTCCTGGTAGACTTTAAGGGAGCTTGATTCGTATCCCAAAATAGAATATGCTTCTGGTATGTTAGAATTGGACCTATGGCTAAAGCGCAACAGCAGATCCTGTTCATCCCCTGCAACCGTCATCCACCGGCTGCCGGACAGCTCCTCAAGTGGATAGGCAATAAGCATCGCTTCGCGCAAGAAATTGTCTCCTATTTCCCGGAACACATGAAAACCTATCGGGAGCCTTTCCTTGGCAGCGGGGCTGTCTTAGGCACGCTGGCCCCGGAGAGCGGAGTGGCGTCGGACAGTTTCAAACCCCTTGTTGAGATTTGGCAAATGCTCCAGGACGATCCCCGGGCCCTGAAAAATGGCTACGAGGAGCGTTGGTATATCATGATGGCGGGAAACAAGGTTGACGAGTACGAAAAGTTGAAAGCAAGATACAACGCCCACCCGAATGGCATGGACCTTCTGTTCTTGAGCCGTTCTTGCTATGGGGGAGTCGTGCGTTTTCGTCAAGCTGACCGCTATATGTCTACACCCTGTGGCGTGCACAAACCAATTCCTCCTAAGTCGTTCGCAGCCCGAGTTGACGAGTGGCATCAACGCACAGCAGGGACTATTTTTCTCCACGAAGAGTATGAAGCGGCCATGGCGAAAGCAGTTCGGGGCGACTTGATCTATTGCGACCCCCCCTACTCGTTCACCCAGTCAATTCTTTACGGTGCCCAGTCATTCGACCTAAGCCGTCTCTTGGAGGTAATCCGCGAATGCAAGAAGCGGGGAGTCTACGTTGCATTGAGCATCGATGGTACAAAGCGTTCCGGAAACATGGTCTGTAATATCCCAATCCCTACGGGCCTCTTCGAACGGGAGGTTTTCATCGAGTGCGGACGATCAATGCTTAAACGTTTCCAGATGAACGGCAAGACCCTTGAAGGCGAAGTCGTCCACGACCGGCTACTGCTGACATATTAGCGGCAACGACTAGGGTGCGCTGGCAGGCAGCCAGCCACGCGCGGTTGAACTCATGGTCGAGGTCGGGCCCCTGCGACTTGTCCCACTTGCCCTTGTTCACGGACACCATCTTGCCCGCGTGGCAGGTGATGCCGTCATTGGACAGGAAATAGGGCGGGTCGGCGAAGATCAGGTCCACGCAGTCGCCGGGAATGGCGGCCAGAATCTCCAGGCAACCGCCCTGGTAAATTTTTACGTGGTGCTGCGGATCGTGAAAGACCGGCTCGGGCAGCAGGCGTCCGACATCGGCGACGTTGGGTTGAGTTTCTGCCATGGATTGTGGCGCTGCCAAAGCGCCCCCATTCGGATCCTTGATCGCCAAGGGTTGGTTGTCAAGTTGATCCATCGTTGGTAGGCGATCAATTGGATACTGTTGATCACCCGGTTGATCATGGGCGGGGGGCGATGAATTTCACCACGGGGGCAGCGCGGTGGGGAATCAACCCAATAAAGGCTTCAACACAGAGGCACAGAGGCTCACAGAGAGCAAACACAGAGAAGGAGAGGGCCGTCGCAAAAGGTTCCGCATCCTGGATGTTGGTCCCCTCCGGTTCTTCTCTGTGTCCGACCTCTGTGAGCCTCTGTGTCTCTGTGGTGAAGCTTTTCTTCTGGGGACTGGAATCCCAAATTTCTCGCTAAGAAAACTGGAATTTGGGTTATTGCCCCTCCCCGGCGGAAACCCAACAACTTGGTAGCCAACGTGCTAGCCTCTTATAGGGAGGACTTTGCCCGTGTGGATTCACGCAGGGCGGTTAGACGCGAGGGGGTCAAGTGCCAGTGGCAGGGGCCAGCTCGAGGGCGGGAGATGGAAAAAGGCCAAGAGATGTTAAAAAATGACGATCGATCCGACTATGTCTATGAAAACAAACGGCTGCGGACAATATGTACACCTCGAAATGCAGCTTTTTTGTACTAATTGCATTGCTTGGGAGGCAATTCACAGGAATCGAACGAACTTTCTGACCGAAAATGCCGATTGGCGCAATAAATCTGGAAGGAACGACCATGAAGGGTCAAGGAAGATCGGTAAGGGGGGCCGGGTCCATACATTCATCCTTTACCCTTCCCCCTTTCCCCTTCAACCTTCAGCGTTCACCCTTTATCCTTGAAATCCATCTCGCTTCCCGGTATAAACGGCGGGTCAAAGGCAAGCGGGCAAGTTCGCAAATTCTTTTTGGCTAGAGAGAAGGGGAATCAACCATGGAAGAAATCAGTCGGCGAGGTTTTATAAAGAGAGCAGCGTTAACCACGGGCGCCATGAGCCTGTCGATGGCGGGGTTCAGTTCGGGCAAGGTGATTGGCGCGAACGACCGCATCCGGTTGGGGGTGATTGGCCCGGGGCATCAGGGCGTGGACGATATGAAAGCCTTCATGAGCTATGGGGTGGAAGTCGCGGCCCTGTGCGACGTCTATCAACCCAATCTCGATAGGGGCCTGGCGGCAGCGGGCGGCAAGGCCAAAACCTTCAAGGATTTTCGTCAATTGCTGGACGAGAAAGATATCGATGTGGTGCTGATCGCCACGCCTGACCACTGGCATCCGCTGCCCACCGTCGAGGCCTGTAAGGCGGGCAAGGACGTTTACGTGGAAAAACCCGTGTGCGTGGCGGTGGAGGAAGGCCACAAGATGGTGGCTGCCGCGCGCACGTACAAGCGCATCGTGCAGGTGGGGCTGTGGCAGCGCTCCAACCTGCATTTCCAGAAGGCCGTGGAGATCGTGCAGAGCGGCGCGCTGGGCAAGGTCAGCTTTGTGCGCACCTGGAACTATAACAACATGTTCCCGGACGGCTATGGAACGTATCTGGATTCGGACCCGCCGCCCGGACTCGATTGGGACTTCTGGCTGGGCCCCGCCCCCAAAGTTCAATACAATTTTAACCGCTTCGGTGTGGCCCCCGGCCGCTGGTCAACCTTCCGCTACTTCTACGATTACGCCAACGGCTGGCCGGGTGACTGGGGCGTCCACCTGATGGATATCGTGCAGTGGGCCATGAAAGTGGAAGGCCCCACCGCCATCACCGCCACCGGGTCCCGGCACCTCATCCAGGACAACACGGAGATTCCCGACACGCTGGTGATCACCTGGGAGTTCCCCAACTTCATCGCCACCTACGAGAATCGCCAGTGCAACAACAATTCCCTCTTTGGCAAGGATTACGGGATCGAGTTCCACGGCACCGACGCCACCATGTTCCTTGACCGCGAGGGCTTCGAGGTCTTCCCCGAACCGGCGTCGCACAAATACTTCCTCGACAATCACCCTAAGGCGACCGACAAGGATGTGCCCGCCGATTACGGCAAGTCGCCGGCGATGAAAATGGAAGTGGTCGATGACGGCCTGCTGAACCACGTGGGCAATCTGCTGGATTGCATGCGGGATCGCAAACACCCGCATTCGGACATCGAATTCGGCCATCGCAGCAGCAGCACCTGCCTGCTGGGCAACGTCGCCCTGCGCACCAAGGAACGCCTGGAGTGGGACGTTTCCGACCAGAAACTCATCAAGGGCAGCCCGGCCGCACAAAAGCTCATCACCCGCGAATACCGCGCGCCGTGGAAGTTGACGGTGGCGGAGGAGGGGAAAGGATAAAAGGCAAAGGCTAAAGGGTGAAGGCTGAAGGGTAAAGGCCGTTGGATTAAGCTGTGGGGGAGCGCCTCAAGAGGTTGCCGCGCTCCCCCTTCAGTAACCTCTTGCAAAAGCCTACAACTGTGGTATACTTCATTAGCGCTTATTACCGCGGTTGTGTGGTGCGGCCTCTCGGGTCACGTACTTGAGTTGATAATTTCCGCCTCCGGTTTCTCTCCGTAAGTCTTCAGCGCAATCTAAAACAGTCTGGCTACACAGGTGGCTGTGTGCGTAGCTGTAGTCGCGCGCCGGTCAGTACCTTCGGCCAGAGAAAAGAAGAAAATAGCAATGCAAAGTTTTACAGAACTCACGATTTCACAATACCTCCAGGAACGCCTGGCCGCCGCGCGGTTCACGGTTCCCACTCCCGTGCAGGCCGCGGCCATTCCGCAGGGGCTCGCCGGCAAGGACGTGCTGGCCACGGCGCAAACCGGGACCGGCAAGACGCTGGCCTTCCTGATTCCCATCATCGAGAATCTGCTGCAACATGAGGCAGCCGGAATCGCCGCCCTGGTGCTGGTGCCCACGCGCGAACTGGCCATGCAAGTGGTGGATCAGTACAACGCCCTGCGCGGCAAGCGCCTGGCGCCCGCCGCCCTGGTGGTGGGAGGGTTGGCAGAGGCGACGCAACTCACCGCCCTGCGCAAAGGCGCGCGCCTGGTGGTGGCCACTCCCGGCCGATTGGAGGACTTCCTCGGCCGCAAGCTCATTAATTTCCGCGCCCTGCGCATCCTGGTTCTCGATGAGGCCGATCGCATGGTGGACATGGGATTTCTTCCCGCCCTGCGCCGCATCGTGGCCACCCTGCCGAGCGAACGCCAGACCATGTGCTTCTCCGCCACCATGGCTCCCGAGGTGGCGCGTCTGGTGAACGATTACCAGAAAGGCGCCGTGCGTCTGGCCTTCGGGTCGACCACCAAGCCCACGGAGAACGTGCGAGTGCAGGCTTTCGAAGTTTCCCATGACCGCAAGCAGGAAGTGCTGGAGCGCCTGCTGACCCGCGAGACGGGGCGCTGCCTTGTTTTCGCCCGCACCAAGCGCGGCACCGAGCGCCTGGCGAAGACCTTGATCCGCCAGGGATTTTCCGCCGCCATGATTCACGGCGACCGCACGCAATCGCAGCGCACCGCCGCGCTTGCCGGATTTCAGCGCGGCAGCTACCGCGTGCTGGTGGCCACCGACGTCGCTTCCCGCGGCATCCACGTGCAGGACATCGCCCACGTCATCAACTACGACCTGCCCGCCGACGCGGAAGCCTTTATTCATCGTGCCGGACGCGCCGGACGCATGGGCGAACGCGGCGTCGCCTCCACCCTCTTCGCACGCGACCAGCACACTGACTTGTTGCAGCTCGAACGCACCCTTGGGCTGCGCATGGAGAGAATGCGGGAAGGCGTTGATTCCTGGGAAAAGGCAGAGGGCATTTCCGCCCCGGCGGCAGCTTCCCACCGACCAGCAGACGTCATCGGCCGCCCTCGGTCCGCGTCCCGAAGCCGAATGCAGAGACTTCCGGGAGAGGTTCTGCAAGTCCAGTTGGAAGGTTAAGCCTACCAACTATCAACTATGAACTGTTCTCAGTGAATTCCTGTGACATAAATAGCGGTGTTGTCGCCCGTGGCGCCGGGCGCGATAAAGGCAATGGTCTGCTGGGCGTCGCCAGTAAGGGAGAAGATGGGTTTTCCCGGCCCGGCCACCGTGATGGGCAGGAAATCATCGGAGGTCGTCAACCGGTTCACTTGACCATCGCAGTTGCAATAGAGCGCAAGATCGTTGGGCGTGTCCACAGGAGCAGCGGCAAAAATCAGGTTGCCGCGCGACCCGATGGTAAGGCTCATGATTTTCGCCACCGGCTTGACGGGCGTAGTGCTCAAAGACTGTTTGACCATCACTGGCTGGGTGGCATCCCCGGCCAGCAAGGTGGTCTGGAAGCTGCCGTTTTCAAGGTAGACCAGCAGCATTTGCACGGGCGGCACGTCCGGCCGCGCCGCCAGCAGTTCCGCGCTGTGGGCGGGATCGGGCGGAGGCTGCAATTGCTGATAGGTTTGAATGGCGATGGCGCGAAAGAACTGTTCGGTGGCGACGTCGGGCGATACGCCGCGGCGCAGGAAGGCCGCCTCATCATGGCCAAAGAAAAAAGGCTCCAGCAGTTCCGTGGGAGCAAGCTGCAATCCCGCCGGCAGGGAGAGTGCCTGGAGTCCGCGCGGGCTCCACAGCAACAACCCGCTGCCCGCGTCCTTTCCCGACCAGCGCGCTCCGAACAACAAGCTGCCGTCCGAGGTCACCAGGGGAGCGGAGAATTCCTCAAACTTCGCACCAGGCTGGCCGGGCGGCTCGTCCAGATTGGTCACGACCGCCCGGGGCTTCGAGCCTTCCTGCCGCACCACCACCGCCGTCGGCACGTTCGCCTGGTCGGTATCGAGCGTGGCGGTAAAGGCCATCACGCCGGAATCATTCATGCTGGGGGCGCTGAAGGCGTCGTAGGTGGTGCGGGGGAAAGGCCCCAGCAAACCCTGGAAAGCCACCACGGAAAAACTGACTCCCGTCGAACGCACTACCGCCCGCATGTCCGCGCGCGGGCTGTGCAGGCTGGTAAGGAAGATGACGTCATCATTGCCATTCATCGCCAAACTTATAAACGGGCCGAAGGACAAACCCCCGTGCCCGGGAACTTCCGTGCCGGTGGTCAGGAGCAATCGGGTATTCACTTGCGCAAAAGCCGGGCCTGCTGCCGCAGCAAGAAGGAAGCACAGGGATGCCCCCGCTGCCATGGCCTTGCCGCCCCACGCTCGATTGAGTCGCATCGTCGGAATTTCAACTTTCGAGCCCTGGTTGAACCCTTGTTGAAGCTCAATCTGGGTCAATGCCGGAATCAGGCAAGCTAGCACCGAGCTTTCCCAGGCGTCAAGTTCAAATCGACCTCTTGGAAATGACCCTTGGGAATTTCTGGTTATCGGTTGGTCATTGCCGATGGCGGTGGGAGGTCAGGAAGAAATCGCATCGAGCGCGCAGCGGAACCCGACGCCGTGGCCCCAGTCCCCCGGAAGGACTCCATTGCGGCTGGAGGCGCGAATGTAGCGGGCTGCCCCACCCCATGATCCGCCGCGCAGAACGCGAAACTCGCCGCTTGCGGGGCCCCGCGGGTCAATAACATGCATGTCCTTGCCGTATCCTTCATCGTACCAGTCGTGGACCCACTCCCACACATTTCCCAACATATCGAACAAGCCGAAGGCATTGGGCAGCTTCTCACCTACCGGGTGGGCCTTCCAGCCGCTATTGCTCTTGTACCAGGCAATTGCGTCAATCGGCGCGTAGCGCGGTTCGCTCGACCCGCCCCGCGCCGCGTATTCCCACTCGGCTTCCGTGGGCAACCGGCCTCCCGCCCACGCGCAATAGGCGTGTGCGCCCTTCCATCCGACATTGACGATCGGCAGCCGGCCGTGGCTCCAACCGGGATTGAAGGCCGGCGGGTTCGGCATCTCGATCCCTGCCGCCTTCGCGAACCGTTTGTACGCCTCCACGGTGACGCTCGTTTGCCCCAGCCAGAAACCTTTGGTGATGATCACCTCGTGCCGTGGCTTTTCATCTTCGCGAAACTCAAAATCCCCGGGCGAGCAGCCCATATGAAAATTGCCGGCCGGAATCCACACATAGGGAAGCCCATCATGAGGATTCACCCGCGTTTCACCGGGAGTTCCGGCGATTTTTTCGGGGGGCAAAGGCGGTGGAGTTTGAACCCCCACACCGGCCCGGGGCTGCGCACTGTGGGCGTCCGGCGCGGACGCAGGAGGCTGGTGGCGTTTCAGATGGGAGGGGTCGATTGTATCGCGCGGCAGATCAATCTTGACGACGTCTGGGAATGTCTCGGTGGGGGGAATGCCTACCGCACCTCCGGAGGGGGAAGGGGGCTGGGCGGCCTGCTTCAATTCGCGAGCAAAATCGGGCGCCGAGGCATAGCGCTTATCCCGGTCCTTCACCAGCGCTTTCATCACAGCGCTCTCCACCTCGGGAGACACATCCAAGGGGGGGACGACGGTGCGGAAGGGCGGGGGCGGCTCCCTCCGGTGCTTTTCCAGAAAGCCGATGAGACTGTCAGCTTGAAAGGGCACACGCCCGGTGAGCATTTCATAAACCACCACGCCCAGGGCATAGACATCCGAGCGCGCGTCAAGGTTGCTGCTTTTCATCCCGGTAGCCTGCTCGTACGAGATGTAAGCGGGCGTGCCGACAAAGCCCGTGGACGCGTTGGCGTCAGCGCCCTCCAGCAACTTGACAATGCCGAAATCCACAATTTTGACGGTCAGCACATCCTCGTCATCCAGCGCCAGGAAGATGTTATCCGGTTTGAGGTCGCGATGAATAATCCCCAGCTTGTGCGCGGCGTTCAAACCGCGGGCCGCTTGCTGAAGGATTTCCACCACCTCCGGCACGGGAAGCCTTCCCCTCCGGCGCAGGGTCTCACGGAGGGACTCCCCCTTGAGAAACTCCATGGCGATGTAGGGCGTGCCGTCATCGGCCTGACCGTAATCGTGGATGGTAACGACGTTGGGATGGTGAATGCGTCCGGCGGAGGCTGCCTCGTCCTGAAACCGCTTGAGGTGTCTGGGCTCGTCGAGACGCTGTCCGTTCAAAACCTTTAATGCCACGGGGCGATTCCCCACCGCAATCTGTTCAGCGAGAAAGACGGTGCCGAAGCCGCCCTTGCCGAGGGGGCGGACCAGGCGAAAGCGGCGGGACAATCCCGCAGCAAGCTGGGCTTCAGGTTGAGGAATCTGGCGGGCCAGGGGAGTGCCGTCCCGCGGACAGTACTCGAGGTCGTCGGGATAGGTGTGCTGACAAGTGCGGCAGATCTTCATGAGCCCCTACGCAAACTGGAGGTGAATGGGATTTTATCAGAAGAATTGCGGGAATGGGAGTCCGATTGGAGTTGAGCAATCAGCCACCACCTGTCGCCGCCTGCAGGAGCGCCTGGATCAGCTCCTGAGTGCCTCCCGCCGCCCGAATCTGATTCAAACCATCAGCAGAGGGCGAAAAATTGATTCCGCGCTCTCTGATGATCTCGGCAACGTGCGAACTGGGAATTCCCTCTCGCAGCATGGAGAGAATTTGTTGTTCGCTTACTCCCTTCGATTCAAGCGCACCCCCCGGCGCCGCCAGCCGGATCGCCTGGATCAGCTCCCCAGTTCCACCCGCCGCGCGAATGTTCCTTAGATCATCGTTTGTGGGCGAGAAAATGATCCCTCGCCCCTTAACCAGCGACACGATTTGCTGATTGGGAATTTGATCATGAAGCAGGGCGAGAATATCATCGACAGAAAGCCTCTTGGGTTTACCCTCGACGGAAAGCCTATTCGGTTTGCCAGGGCGCCGGGGAGCCGGCTTTGGTTCAGCTCCTACGAGCGCCGCCTCGATCCTCGCCTCTTGACCTGCGGCTACGGTAATCTTCAGTTGATAATCTCGTTTGTCCGGCGCGGTTATTCGCAGCTCGTGCGAGCCTGCGGTTACTCCCCGAATTGTAAGTTGTCCACTCGTATCCGCCGGGCCCAGGCTCGAATCATCGAGAAAGACTTCTGCCCCCGGCGCGGTCTGGATTATGACTGTTCCGGTCGGGCCAGGCACCACCGATGACGGGCTCACTACAATGGGCGGGGGAGGTGACACCGGCCTTAAGAAGTGATAAATACCGCCGGCAATGACCGCCAGCAGAACCAATCCCAAAACAATGTACAGGATCCAGTTTGGACGCTTAATGATAAGATCGAGGGCTGGCGGCTTGGACAGTGCAAGCGGGCCGCCCGGAACCACGGGTTTGCTCCCTTGGGGCTGCGCACTGGGAGCCTCCGCCCTTCCTGGCGAACCGAGGGGCGGCGGGACTTGAACGGTGGTGTCGTCCATGGCCGCCACGTGCGGGTATTGCGGTGTCGGCGCAGCAGACTCCCGAGCCGCCGCTGGTGTGGCAATCTTCGTGGACGGGAGCGCCGCGCCGGCTTCGTTTGCAGGCAGCGGCGCAATTTGGGTGGAAGGATAAACCACAGGGGGTTCGGCTTGGGGCGAAGGCGTCGCAGCACTGGTCAAGGCATGCGCAAAGTCGAGCGCGGAGGCATAACGATGGTTTCGATCCTTGGTTAGGGCCTTCAAGACAACACTTTCGACGGCGGGAGGCACTCCCGAACCCTGGGCAACCGTGCGAAAGGGTGGCGGCGCCTCGGTAATGTGCTTGCGCGCATATCCCATGGGCGTGTCGGATTGAAAGGGCACTCGACCGGATAGCATCTCATAGGCCACAACGCCCAGCGAATAAACATCGGAGCGCGCGTCAAGCTCATCGCTCCTCATGCCGTAGGCCTGCTCGTAGGACATGTAGGCGGGAGTGCCGGGCGCCATGCCCGTCCTGGTGTGGAGGGAAGACTCGCGCAGCTTGGCAATGCCGAAATCAAGAATTTTGACGATCGTTTCGTCCTCGTCGCCCCGCGCCAGAAAAATGTTATCGGGCTTGAGGTCACGATGAATGATGCCCAGCTTGTGCGCGGCGTTCAACCCCCGTGCCGCCTGCTGGAGAATTTGGGCAACCTCGGGCACGGGAAGCGCTCCCCGCCGCTGGAGAGCTTGACGCAACGATTCACCTTCGAGATACTCCATGGCGATGTAGGGCGTGCCGTCATCAGCCTGGCCCGATTCGTAAATGGTGACGACGTTGGGATGATGAACCCGCCCGGTGGAAGCTGCTTCATTCTGAAAGCGCAGCAGGAATTCGGGATCATCCAGCAGCTTGCGGTTCAGGACTTTGATGGCCACCAGACGGTCGCCGACCGCGATCTGCTCGGCGAGGAAAACCGCACCCATTCCCCCCGCGCCCAAGGAGTGAATAATGCGAAAACGGCGAGAGAGTTGACGGGCAAGGCGCCCCTCGGCTTCCGTGGCGTGAGCGCGGAGGCGAGCGCCGTCCCGCGGACAGAACTCAAGATCATCTGCGTACCTCTGATGACAAGTGTGACAGGTCTTCATAGTCGCCGATAAAAGCCCAGGGTGACACGAATTCTATCAGAACTGTTGCCGCAAAAGGAACCCCCACCGTGCGGTTCGAGATGGGGGCAGAAATTCCGTGGACAGGGGAAACGCCCGCCGGTGCTACGCCCGCTCTTCCACCTCGGAAATTGGGCGCGCGTGGTAAACACGGTGTACACTGGGGGCAACGAAAGCACGCTGGAGATCCCGCGGATGACCTTCATGGGCCTGAAACTCCGCGTCGGCGAAAAATCAATCCCGGGAGAACGCGGATGAGCCGGCTTTGGATAGGAGTGCGGTCAATTGTTTATGCGGCGTTGTTCCTGGCGGCGTGGGCCTCGGTGGGGTGGATGTGCCATGGCCTGGACAAGGACATTCCACTGCGGCTTCCCGGCTGGCTGGCGGGTCCGGGTGTCGCGCTGGGAGTAGCGGGGGCTGCCCTTTCATTCACCACGATCGTTTACTTCATATTTGAAGGGCGCGGCACCGCCGCAGTGTTTGATCCCCCGAAAATATTCGTTCCGCAAGGCCCCTACCGGCTCGTCCGCAATCCCATGTATATTGGCGGCGTCTCCATGCTGCTCGGATGGGGGCTTTACCTCAAATCGGTCTCGATGGTTCTCTACGGGTTGGCGGTATTCCTGCTAATTCACACCTTCGTGGTTCTGGTGGAAGAGCCTGGATTACGGAAGCGATTCGGCCAGCCCTACGAAGACTATTGCCACGCCGTGCCCCGATGGATTCCGCCCTTCACCCGCCCACATCTTCCAAATTGACCTGCGGGGCCAGCGCCTGCACGGCGGCAAGGTCCGCAACCTTGGTTCCTTCCAGGGCCACGGTTGCAGCGCTGGCGGCCACGGCCATGCGGAAGGCCTGGCGGAACGGCAATCGCTCAAGCGCAGCAAAGGCCATGATGGCCACCATGGTGTCACCCGCCCCCACGCTGCTCCGCACCTTGACAGGCGGCGGAGCCGCAAACAACGCATCGCTCCCCGCCACCCCCACCGCTCCCTCCGCTCCGAGAGAAATCAACACCTGCTCGCATCCCATGGTGATTAACGCCCGGCCTGCTTCCACCAGTTCGCGGTGCGTTCCCAGCGTGGCCTTCAGGAGGTCTTCCACCTCGGCGCGGTTCGGTTTGATCAGAAATGGCCCGGCGGCAAGCCCGAGTTTCAGCGCCGGTCCCGCCGTATCCAAGAAGCATTGAGCGCCCTGCGCCCTGGCAATGCGAATCAAATCCGCAAAAATTTCTGGCGGCGCATCGGGGGGCAGGCTGCCGGAGAAAACCATCACCTCGCAACGGGGCGCGTGGAATTCGATCTTCCGCCGCAATTCCTCCAGGTGATCGGCGGCAATCCGGAACCCGGGTTCGTTCAGCTCGGTCTCCGTTTCCATCTGCGAATCATGAATCTTCAGGTTGACGCGCGTCTCACCGGGGACATTGACGAAGTCCGCCGCAATCCCCTCGGCGTGAAGGGCGTCCAGGATGAAGCGGCCATTGCTGCCCGCCAGCAATCCCAGCGCACAAACCTCGCAGCCCAGGCGCTTCAGTACCTTCGCCACATTGATTCCCTTCCCGCCGGCGTCCACGCAGTCTACCTCGCCACGGTTGGTTTTTCCGATTTCGAAACCTCGCACGGTCACACTTTTATCGACTGCCGGGTTCAAAGTGACGGTTGCGATCATGCTGGATCCGCTGGTCGCTCCTTCCGATGGGTCTGCCCAATCCGTCTCCCCGCTCAAACTATAGCATTGCCGGGGCGCACCCAGGCGCCGCCCTCGCGGGTTTGACCTTCAAGCTCACGCTGGGAAGAACAAGGGTTAGCTCAAAGAATGCCGAAGCGAAGGAGCAGGAGCCACAGGCAAAAGACCGCCACGATGGCGCCTCCGTAAACCATCAACATGGATCCCCGCTGCATTAGGGCGTTGACCTGTCCCTGGGGCAGGCAGGAAATGAGGTAGGTGCGTTCGTTTTTCCCCTTGCGAATCAGATTGCGGTCGTTCATATCCTTGGCGCCCCGATTTTCCTCGCAAGTGCCGCTGATATTATATTCATGGTCCGGCAGGATACATTGCTCGATGAGACGATACCTTCCCGACGCGAGCGGACGGTCAGTGGAAAATGGCGGGTTGGAAGCAAGCGGAGAATTGGCGGCCGGCGAAGCGGCAACCGGAGCTACCGCCTCGGTACTCGGCGGGCTTGGCTGTTGCCGTCCAGCATACAGACCCAGCCTTCTATTCCGCTCCTGCATTTTGGTGATGCGAACGCTCATCGGTCCATATTTTGAATCCCAGATGGGAATTTTAGCGAGTTCAAGCTTGGCGAGCCGGACCTCCTCGATGCGGGGATCGGATTGTGGCCCTTCTGCCTCCAGCATTTGGCGGTCATGCGTCTGCTGCTGCTCCATCGTGGAACGGAGCATCTTTAGCGCTCCCGCGGAGCCGACCCCCGGGATCTGGGGAGTCCTACCCACACGGGCCACGTAGGCGAGCAGCTCCCCGTCGGAAACGCCGCTGGTGGCTAAGCTGGAAGCCGTCATGCTATCAACCTCCCGCGTCCCCGTCATGTCCAGCTCATACATTGCCCCATGGGGATCCACCAAGACGTGCCCCGTGGCGTCTTCAAGATAGAACCAGAAGCCGTCCGCATCCGCTCCATGAGGCATCCATCCACCCCTCGGCCCCCTCTCCTCATACGAAGAATATGCTCCGCTATCCTTGAATTTCTCCCATTTATGGATCTGCACGATGTAGTAACAACAGGGGGTGTGCGTGACGGGGCTGCTAACAAGCTGGTCGCTTTTGGCCTTCCCGTGAATGCGGACAAAGCCCATGGCGATGCTACGGATGGGCGTGCTGGGCGTGTCCTGAAGGAGCCGAGACCTGCGGTAAGCACGGAAGCCACGAAAAAACGACACGATTCCGATGGAAAAACCCATCACCAATCCGATATCGAGATTACCGATAATCGTCGCCATGTTGGGCGTGTCCTGAAGGAGCCGAGACCTGCGGTAAGCACGGAAGCCACGAAAAAACGACATGATCCCGACGGAAAAACCCGCCACCAATCCGATATCGAGATTACCGATAATCGTCGCCATGCTGGGTTCCGAGGGGAGAAAAGGTCAGTTGTGTGCCGAAGGTTGGATCATACAAGGATATCTCCCAACTGTAAATACATTTGACCTCTCGGTGCAGTCCACGGGGCAATTCCAGTATGAGATAATCTTTGCACTGAATCAGGGCGAAACCTTGGAATATCAAAGTCTCCAGGAGGTATTGATGACGACGACTGGAAAGTGGAACCTGACCTGGCCACGCGCGGAACGCAGGGAGTTGGTGCATTCCGTGCGGACCACCGTGGCGGCGGTGGTTTCCCTCCTCCTGGCGCGCCTGTGCAAGCTTCCAGAATCTTACTGGGCCGCCATTACCACGATGATCGTGATGCAATCGACGTTGGGGGCGGCGCTCTCCGTCTCCAAACAGCGCCTGGCGGGAACGGCATTGGGCGCGGCAATGGGAGCCCTGCTCGCAACCTACGCGGGGAAAAATGTGGCTATATTCGGCGCGGGCATCCTCCTGTGCGGAATGATCTGCGCGATCCTTCACATCGAACGAAACGCCTATCGTTACGCTGGAATCGCGCTGACGATCGTCATGCTCATCGCCCGTACCCAGCCTCCCTGGATCATTGCCACGCACCGTTTCATTGAAATCTCCCTAGGCATCATGGTCGGATTGCTCCTGACGGCCGCGTGGCCCGAATCGCCACCCACCACGAGTTGAGCCGGGGTCGCGGGCCGGCGAGCTATCCGGGCTTCAAACTCATTTACTTTCATGAGGTACTTGGGTACCATGGACTATGGGACGCACGCATCGCTAATCTCATTAGGCAAGTACTGACTCAAGGGTTCGCACCGGGCGGCGCCCTTCATATAAATCATCGCCATAACCTAAGGGAGACACAATGACCAAACCCATCGGACACTGGCAGAGAGCCACCCTCGCTGCCGCGGCAATTGCCATTTTCGCCGGTCTCAGCGCGCAGCAATTGATGGCGCGTGCCGTAACCGTAGCGGTGGGGACCTGCGTCTCCGGCGTGACCCAGTACACCACAATTCAGAGCGCCGTCACCGCGGTCGCGGCTGGATCAACCATCAAAGTTTGCCCCGGGAATTATCCCGAGCAAGTGGTGATCGAAAAGAATCTGACCCTGGAAGGGGTTACCAATGGCACCGCCGATGACCCGGTGGTGGTGATGCCCGTAAACGGGTTCGTGGCGAACACCACGGACCTTTATGACGCTGAGCCCCTTGCCGCTCAGATTCTGGTGCAAAACACCGGGACGGAGGATGTTACCATCAGCAATATCGCGGTGGATGGGACCAACAACGCGGCGAATTGCGCAGCAACCCCATTGGTGGGAATCTACTACCAGGATGCCTCGGGAACCATCAACGAGGTCGTCGCTCGCAACCAGATTCAACAGCCAGGATCCCTCACTTGCTCAGAGGATATAGGCTTTGGCATTTACGTGGAGAGCGCCAGCCCTTCGACTTCGAAGGTTACTATCGAGAACACCACTGTCCGCGGCTACCTGAAGAATGGAATCACCGCTGATGAGGTGGGAACCACCGCCACGATTACGGGCAACACGGTGGTCGGGGTAGGACCGATTCTTATCGCCCAGAATGGCATCCAAGTGGGGTTTGGAGCCACGGGTCGAGTTGAAAATAACACCGTCGCGGATGATATCTCTACAAGTACTCCCTCCGCAGGCACCGCCTCGGGGATTCTCATCTACGATTCCGGAAACACAACGATCACGGGCAATTCCGTGACCTCGACTCAGAACGGGATACCGATCGTGACGGATGGCCTTTACCCGGACAACGACAATACCGTCACCGACAATCACGTGGCGAATACCGTGTACGGCGACGGGATCGACGTTTGCAGCAACGGCAACACCATCACCGGGAACTCCATCGTGAGCAGTGCCGGCGGCGGAATTCACCTGGACAGCACTTGTGGTTCGACAGGTAACAGCAACAAGGTCAGCGATAACACCGTGAATGAGGCCTGCGCGGGAATCCTGCTGGGAACCGGGACGGGCAATACGATTGCGGGCAACAACACGTTCGCCAATGTGATTGAGACTATATTCAGCGGTGACGTTTGCCCGGTGGCGGCCGTGTCCGCGGCCCTGAGTCAGGTGCACAAGGTGAGCCCGCTGCGGCCTTAAAGGCATAGAGTACTTTTCCGGGTTGACACAAAGTTAAGCACAAGGATCCCGATTACGCGCCGGTCTTCAACCAACCACGCCCAAACGCCGCCCTGAAGACCGGCGCTGATTTCCATTAAACCCCATGACTCCATCCGCCTATCACCCGAACTCCCACGAATGACCGGTCTGCCCAAGGGAAGTCTGGTACACTTGTCCCGGACAGGGCACCACAATTTACAGCGTCATTCGATGGCAGGTCCCCACGATGCGATTGCGATACTTGCTTGGACTCGTGCTGGTGGCGTGCGCCACCGCCTCGGCGCAGACCGCCTTGCTCCACCATCACACACCGGACACGGGAGCGAAATTCCGTGAGCTTCCACCACCCCCGTTGATGCAAGGCATTGGTGAGGCGAGCCTGAAAATTACCACGAACTCCGAGCAAGCCCAGGCCTATTTCAATCAGGGCCTCAGACTGCTGCACTGCTTCTGGGATTTTGAGGCCTATCGTGCCTTCAAGGAGGCTGCCCGCCTGGATCCGTCCGCAGCCATGGCGTACTGGGGGGAGTACGAGGCTCTGAAAATGACCGGGCGGCACGGCAGCATTCAGGAGGAAATGGAAGCCGCGCTGGAGAAGGCCAAGTCGCTTGCGGAACATGCTTCCGACCACGAACAGCTTTACATCCGGGCGGCGGCGCACGAGGAGAACCCCGACGATGCGCACGGCTCGGCCGAATATCGGAAGGTGATGGAAACCCTGATCGATCGCTACCCGGACGATCTGGATGCCCAGGCGTTCCTGGCCCTGGAAGAGATGGGCGGCTACAAAACTAATGGGCATCCGCGCGACGGCGAAATCTACTCCCAGACCCTGCTTCGCAATATCCTGGCCGCCCATCCCGAGAACGCCGCCGCCAATCATTATTGGATCCACGCCATGGAGGATAGTTCGCGGCCGGAGGAGGCGTTGCGCAGCGCCGCTATCCTCGCCCGCCTGGCGCCCAACTCCGGCCACATGGTCCACATGCCGGGGCACATTTACTGGCGGGTGGGGGATTACGAGCAGGCGCGGCAATCCTTCATCGCCTCGGTGCACGTCAATGAAGCCTATATGGCGGCGCAGCAAATACGCCCCGAGGAGGATTGGAATTACGCCCACAATCTCGCCTACCTGATTGCGGCGTGCGCAGAGGCGGGCCGCTACCAGGAAGGGTTGGAATGGGCCGCGAAACTGCGTGGCATGCCCGCCCCCACGGGAATGACCTCCACCTACTTTGTGGTCTGGGCCGGGGGAAGCGTGGCCCGGCTGCGCATTCGATTCAGCGATTGGAAGGCCGAGGAGAAGGAGGAGATTGAATTCGGAACGAGTGTGGACTCCGCCAGCCCGGCCGCTCGGGATTATGCCGAAGGCCTCAGCCTCTACGCGAGGGGCATGGCCGCCATCGAACACGGCGACGCGAAGCAGGCCGGCAGGCAGTCCGACGCCCTCGATGCCATGCTCTGGCGCCTGGAGGCTTCCAAGCCTGAGGAGAAGGATAAGGACGAGGATAGCAATAATGATAAAAACTCCAAACCTGAGGTGGATGATCCCAGCGGGGTGTTGAATCTTCTGGGAACCCTGTCGCTCGATCTGCGCGCCAATATTTATAGCCTGGAGGGCGAAGACGAAGAGGCCGTCAAGCTTTTCCAAAAGGCCATCAACAAAGAAAAGAGTCTGGGCTACTCCGAACCGCCGCATCTTTACCGTCCGGAACAGGAAAGTCTCGGCTACGCATACCTGCGAACCGGCCATTGGGATAAAGCCCGCGAGGCCTTTGAGCAGGAATTGAACCAACGCCCCAAGAGCGGCCACGCTCTCTATGGAATTGCCAGGTCGTATGCGCTCGCGGGCGACGCGGCCAAGGCCACCCAGGGGTATCAGGACTTCTTGAAAAGCTGGCAGTACGCGGACGCTGACCTGCCCCAGGTCAAGCAGGCCAGAAACTGGCTGGCAGCTCACACGCCGTGAGCTGGCGGCGACCCGCCAAATTGTTACTCCCCGATGGCGTCTGGCACGAACCGGCAATCGCTTGAGTTACGTCGAGTGCTCGCGCGAATACCGGACCATGGCGTGTAGATTTTCCGGTGGCGTCGTGGGCGGCACCTCGCACCCGGTGCCCACAATGTGGAACTTCCCACAGGTTTCGTGGCAGCGCCGGGCATGCCTCGTAGACCTGCGCGGAATCTCCTTCCAACATGTCGGTAATGGTCGCGACGTTGCCCAGAATCACCCGGTCGGGCCCCAGGCAGGCGCGCGCCGCCGCCAGGTTGGTGGGCGAATCCAGTTCGAAGATTTGCACGGGCAGTTGCTTCATCTGCGCAATCAAGGGATCGGTGTTGCCGCACATGTGCAGGCGCACGATGACCTCCGGGTGCGCCTGGCGAATGGACTCCACCACGCGCCGTTGCCGGGGGAACAGGAACTCGCTGTAGTATTTGGGACCCATCATGCTCGCCGCGGCATCGCTCATGCCGATGGTGTCAGCGCCGGCCTGAATTTCCGCCTCCGCGTAAACCACGGCCACTTCCGCCGTGAAATCGAGCAGGTCCTTCATGAAGGCCGCATCGTCGAGGAAATCCGTCATGCTGCGAGTCAAGCCGCGCAGCTCGGCGGCCAGTGCCAGCGGGCCTTCCACCCATCCGACGATGGAAACCTCGCCCCCGAACTCCTCGTGCATGAATTCGATCCCCTTGATGCGATCGTGCATGCGGCCGCCGCCCAGCGGGTCGGGGATGGTAAAGGTCTTTAGGCGCGCTTTATCGAGCAGGGCCGCGCGCTCTTCGCAAATCGCGGGTCCCTGATCCTCGTACCAGCCGATGCTTCCCTCTCCGGCAATATCGATCACCTCGCGGGCCGGGTCCGAGCAGGTGAGCAGGCAATCGATGCCGAAGTCGCGAACCAGCTTGCTCTGCGCCGCCGCCATCTTTCGCCCATCGCGGGTGTAGTCAATGTAGGGAATGCCCAGATGCCGGGCGGCAAACATCATCACCACCGGCTGAACGGGAAGGTGGTCAACGGGTTGGCCGGCAATGAGCGCGCGGACTCTTTCCAGGGAACGCATGGTATTCCTCCGCAAAGGTTCTGGCTGATTTCTGCAAATCCATTGAATGAAGCAACTCCCTTGCCAATGCCCTGTCTTCCGCCCTGGAAGCGATCAGGGCCATGAACTTGATGCGCCCCCCCTGGAGAGGCGGCAGTCCAGGGACAGGCGGGTCGAAAACAGTAGACTACTATTTTGGCCTATGTAATTTGCAGGCCGTCTGACGCCGAGCACGGAAACGGGCAATGCAGGTCGAGCCCAGCGCTGGCGGTAATCTTCCCGGGAATTTTTGCCCGTCCCCAGGCGACAAAACGGTTCGGATTGTCCGAGTCGAGCGTAAATTCCGTATTTTCGTCCAAAATACTCGATCAATTCCTTTAAATTGCCCCTCAATCCGTACAATTCGTGCAAAAACGCCGCTTTTGTCAGTGTACATTTTGTCTTTTGTCTTTGTTTTCATACACTCATCCGGGTCGATCTTCATTTTTAACATCTTTATGGCGTTTTCCGTCCCAGCTTCGGCGTACCATCTGCCCTCGACACCCGGCGCCTCGCGTCTGACCATCCTGCGTGAATCCACGCTACCCCCTTTCTCCAACCAAGAGGCTAGCACTTCGCCGACCAGAGCGAAGGAAAGGGGCGCAATTTTTCCCCTCCGCGCGACGAATTATCTCAAATCACCTTCGTAATTTCCTACCGGCAGGAAATCGCGTTGCGGCCCCCTGTCGGCTCGGGCGGGACGCCCGCGCTACGAGGCGGCGCAGGGCTGACCGCCGGCGTCACGCGAACACATGTTGCAGGGTTTTCAGCGTCGAAGCCAAAGCTGCCGGGCTGATGTTTCCCAGATGTCGGACGAGCCGGACCTTGTCCAGCGTACGGAGCTGGTCCAGGAGAATCAACCCGCGTTTCCCTTGAAAAGTAACGGCGATGCGATAGGGGGCAGCCCGGGCCCCGGTGGTCATGGGAGCGACCATCACCGTGCGCAGGTAGTCATGCATTTCCGGCGGCGAAACGATCACACACGGCCGGGTCTTGCGAATCTCACAGCCCCCCGCGGGATCGAGCGTGACCAGCCACACCTCGCCGCGAGCTACCATTTGAGGTCTCCGTCATCCCGATTCCCAAACTCCGGCCAGATCAGCTTGTCATCGCCTGCCTCTGCCAATTTGCGGCTGGCTTCCGCCCAGCCCTGGCGAGGGGCGACGCGCGGCTTGCGAAGAACGATGGCGCCGCGTTCGAGGGCGATCTCGGCCTCCTCGTCCAGCCCGGCTTCCTTCAGCATCAGCTTGGGAATAATGATTCCCCGCGAGTTACCCAAACGTCGAATCGCCGTGATCATGGTCGCCTCCCTTGGTATAACAATGTTATAACACGGGGAAAGAACATCGCACCACAGAGCGCCCAGAGGCTCACAGAGAACAGCCACAGAGAAGCACCGCAGGTCAACTGAGGAAGGGATCACCATCACGGGCAGTGCAATCCGATGGGCTTTTCTCCGTGAGCCTCTGTGCGCTCCGTGGTACATCTTTTCCTCGCGGCGGTACCTTCACTTCTGCACGACCACCGGTTCGGAAACCACGGTGTTGGCCAGAGCCTCGGGGTCGGGAATGGACGGCTTCCACACCAGGTCGAACTGGAACTCCATCGCGCCGTTTTCGTTGCCGACGTATCCGGCATAAGCGAAGTTGTCGAAGAGTACCGCCAGAATGCGGTCCGCGGGGGCGGGAGTGGTGCGGCGTGTCCAGATTTCGGGCTGATTAAACATCACCATGGGAACATCGCGGCTTACCCAAAACCAATGGCCGTCCTTCGTTTCATAATCCGCCCATCCGTCGATCGCGAAGTAATCTTGGCAACTGCCGGGCAGTTGATCGGTGTAGGGCGTAAAGGGCAGTCCCCCCTCCGAAAGGTGGGGAAGCGTCCCCTGCACCGGCAAGGGAAACGCCACGTAGAAGCTCTCCGGGTCGTCGGATGACCGCCGGTAGATTTTGAGGGTCAGGCGCACGCGTGGCTCATTTTTCCAGACTTCAAGCGTCCGCGAGCCGCGTTTCAGGCTGGGATGGGAGAATCGCTGCTTGAAGACCAGGGTGTGTCCGTTCTCCGTGAATTGAACTTCACTACCCGGCGTCGCGTCGATCTGCTCAATCTTCCCGGGCTTTCCCAGCGACATATCCTTCAGGACCCAATGCGGCGAGAAACCGACGGGCCGGGCGGAGAGAAAATCGCCCAGTCCCTGGGTGAACAACGGCCGCGCCATACCCTTCCAGCGCACAGAAACGGGCCAGCCGGCGGAGTCCTTCACCACTTCCGGAGCCTCCTGAACAGGCGCCGCGCCCTTCAGCAGCCCCACGGAATTGGGCGCCAGGTTCTCCACCCAAAACTCCGAAATTTGCTTGGGCGCCATGTCGGCAAAGTCGGCAGCGTCGTTCTCCTCCGAAACGTCGGCGGGGGTTCGGGGCCGAATCCACTGCTGAAGTCCCGGTTCGTAATGATCCAGGCCGGGAACATCGACCCGCATCGCCCGAGTGGGAATGGGCGCCCAACCGGTGTAAGGAAGCGGGGCGGTATTGATGATGTAGAAGCCCGGAGCCGCGTCACGAAGCAGGTGGCGGGCCAGTTCCGCCTGCCGCCATTCACCCAGCGCCATGGCGCGATAAGCCAGCCGCGCCTTCTCCATGAACTGACCGATGGAATCGAGGCTGTCGGGAAGGGCCACGGCGTTCGCTCCTCCCCAGGAATGCTCGTCGATCAGGCACAAGTCCTTGCGAAGTTCCTCGATCAGCGTGGTGGTTTTGGCATCCGGTTCGCCGAAAACGGGCGAGGCCAGATCGCGCAGGTAAGCCTTGGCAAAGCGCGAGGCGGCAACTTCCCGGGGCGCGGACTGGGGACCGTTCGCCCACCAGTCCGGCCATTCTCCCGAGTACTCGGGCAGGTGAGGGACCGGCTTCCACTTCAAATTTTTCCAGCGCCTCGGCTGCCGTCACCAGGCGCAGTTCCGGCTTCAGCCCCAGGCGGTTCCAGGCAGCAACAAAGTCAGCAAGCGGCGGAAAGGGCGGGTCGTTGTCCATCCGCCATTGGTTCGTAAAGGACAGCAGCAGGGTGGAGTAAGGGTAACCGCCCGCCTCCAGGCTTTTCAGGCGCCTCAGGCAGACTTCATGAGCCGCGCGCAACGACTGCTCATCGGTCTTGAAAAAGTCGCCGGCGTGCGGGGGACGATAGGTGGTTTCGGCGACGCGCGGAACCGGGCCGCGCCGCCACTCGGTATCGTGAAAATAGCTGTACCCCATGGGATAGCTGTCGCCCAGGTACACAAACAAGCGGCGCCCGTCCGGCATGCGCCACCAGAAGGCCGTGGGGCGGCGAAAGGGCGGGCCGCCGCTATCGTTGTTCAGGCCCATGAGCAATCGGTGAATCCCGTGGTCGAGCAATTGCATGGCGCCGGCGCGCGGAAATCCGTTCACATCATCCTGGATGGCAAAATTGGGGTGCAGGAGCTTCCACATATCGTCGGGAAGCCAGTGGAGCATCTGGCGCCATTCATCATCGTCGAGGTAAGGCGCGTTGTTGAGGGGAAGGGCGGCGACGGCGATCTGCCCGCGCTCGATGGCGGCCACCAGTTGCTCGCGGCGCGCGGGCGAGGCAGCCTGCCACCAATCGGTGACCGCCAGCAGCGATTCGGTGGTCCACCGGAAATCCGGGTTGGCGGCGCACGCGTCAATCGCCATGTCGATGTATTCCTTCTGCATCTCGCGCGTCACCGCCGGATGATCCGTAAACCCGATGTCCATGTGCGCCAGGTGAATGATGTCGATGCGCTGAACCTGCGCGCGCGCCATGGGCAACATTGCGAATCCAACCAGGACGGATAAGAAAAACCGCTTGAGCGGGAACATGGCAAAGCTCCATTTCGCCGGGTGTTGCGTTGAACGTTTGTGTGCCGGGTTGCATGAATAGCAGAGGTTATTCACGCCCCCCCGGAAGGGCGCGGCAAGTGTACCGCTGACTCGCCTTGAAAACCACGGCTTTTCGGGGCGGCCCGTAATGGCCGGCTCGGTTCAGCATTGCTTCCCCCCGGCATCGCGAGTAGATTTATCGCGGGTTTCCATTGCGGCGCCCGTGACTTTATGCCCGTGGGCGCGCAAAGTCCCCTTGGCTGAGCGGTCGCGAAAGACAATAGAAGAGGAGAACCAAACATGATGAACATCCTCAACCGGAGAGGCTTTTTGGGCGCGCTGGCAGCGGGCGGAGCGGCCGCCAAGGGAATGGCGAGCCGGCTTTGGGGACAAGTCACCGGCAGCACTGCGGCCAGCAGTGAGAAGCCCGCCTACCGGGTTCAGTCACCGAACCTCACCGTGGAATTTTCCCGCCAGGGCGAAATTGTTGGCCTCACGCTGGGGGCAAAGCAGATTCGCTGGCCGGTTCAGGGTAGAACATCTCTCGCCGGCTGCCGGGTGGAAAGCACTCCCCAGGTTGAAGAGCGCAAAGACGGCGGGGTGCGGTTCACCAAAACGTTAACAGGAGAATTTAGCGGGGTTAGGAAAGAGGTCACACTCTACGAGAGCTTCTCCCCAACGAAAGATTCGGTGCGCTGGGAAATGCGCTTGGACGGACACGGAGCAGCGTGGAGCACGGCCATCGAAACGCAGTTGGAATTTGCCGGCGCGGCAAGAAAGAAATTCTGGACGGCTTGGGGCGATCCTGAACCTGATGATCCACGGTTGATGACGGAACCGTGGCCGGATGTGTTCTTCAAAAGCCTGAAATGGTTTGAAGCTCCGGAGGGCCCCAAGTGGAACGACCCGCTCGTTCTGACGGCGTTCCGTGACCGGACTTTGTATTACGGATCGGTGTATTACCAATACGCGCGGGCGTCCAGTTACTGGTACATGCCGATCTTTAACGATGTCTTCTGCATCCCCCTGGCCACGGTGGTGGATGAAGGGAGCGATGCGGGCATGAGCCTGGCGCTATCGCCGGATGACGTTCTGCTTGACATGACCCTGGAAACCACGGCGGCGGGCGGCATCAAGTTCAGCCGCCTGTTCCGCCGCATTTCCGAGTCAGGCCCGGTGGATTACGCGATGGACCTGACCGCGCACGAGTCCGACTGGCGCGGCGGCCTGCGCTGGATGACGGAGCGCTATCCCGACTATTTCAATCCACCCTTGGCCAGCGCCGGCGAACTGGGCGGGACAGCCGCCTACTCCACCTATGAAGGCGACCTGGACGTGGAGAAGTTCAAGCGCATGGCGCTCACCGTCAATTGGAAAATGGCGTCGGATTTCCCCTATATCGGGATGTGGATGCCCCCCGTGCCGGATGGCGAAAAGTGGACCCGTTTGAAGCCCTGGTCCGATGAGCCCAAGCTCTTCATCGGCCCCTTCGCCTCGGCTCCGCAGATGGCCGTCTACTCCCGCAAAATGCGCCAGGCGGGCTTCCATGTCCTGAATTATTACAATGCCTCGGAGTTCGGCGACCACGTCAAATTCCCCGCCCCGCCCTACCGGAGATCGCCTTCCGACCCGGATTTCTGGAAGGACTCGAATGATTTTCTCTACGCGCATCTCTCCGACGCGATCGTCTTCCAATCGGAGAAGGCGCCCCCAGACTCTCAATGGGGTGCAGGGTACTCCGCCGCGCCCGGGCCGCTGGGCGGGAATTGGTCGTGGGGTTGCATCATTCTCGACTGCGGTGAGCCCTCCTACCAGAACTTCATGCTCGACCAGGCAAAGAAACTGATTGAGAAAATACCCGATTCTGCCGGCTTGTGCATCGACCGGCTGGATCCCCTGCGACTTTACAATTTCCGGCGGGATGATGGGGTAAGCTGGTTCGACGGTCCGGCGCGCTCCCTGATTACCTCGTGGAAAGATTTCTCCGCAAAGCTGGGGGCCATTCAGCACAGCGCCGGTCAGACCCTGTTTGTCAACAATCACGTCAAACGGCTCGATATCCTGCGGCACGTGGATGGATTGTACGACGAGCATGCCGACTTCGGGCCCTCCAAGAATCTGAATGCGCTGCTGGGCATCTTCAAGCCCGCGATTGGCTGGGCACGGGAGGAAGATAAGTTCAAGCCCGATGCCGACACGTTCATGCAGAGATACCTGTACCTCGGAACCTTTCCCATGGCGCCCTTCCCGCAAAACGACCATTCCATTCAGCCCAGCGTCATGGGAGATAAAATCTACACGGACTACGGGCCGATGTTCGCCGCCATGCGGGGACGCAAATGGGTGCTCCTGCCGCAAGTCATCCAGATTGACCAGGGCGAGGCCAAGGCAAATCTCTTCAAGGTTCCGGGTGGTTACGTCATTCCCATCACCTTTGCCGGGTATGCTGCCAGCGCGGGGCTGACTTTACAGGGCCTGCCGGAAATTCTGGCAGGGAAGAAGCCCAAGTGCGAGGTCATCCATCCGCGAGACACAGAGTGGACGGAGTGCGCATTTCGCCAGAAAGAGTCGGCAATCGCGCTCAAGGTGCCACTGCACCGAGGCTGCGCGATGGTCCGTCTTTTGGTCTGACTCAAGGAGAATCAATCATCATGAACATACTCAACCGGCGACGATTTCTGGGAGCCTTGACGGCGGGCGGCGCGGCCGCCAAGGGGTTCGCATCCCGGCTTTGGGGACAGGTTAGCGGCGGCAGCACGACCAACAGTGAGAAACCCGCCTTTCGGATCGAGTCGCCGAACCTCACCGTGGAACTCTCGCGCGACAGCGAAATCATTGGCCTTGTGCTGGGAAAGAAGCAGATTCGCTGGCCGGTTCAGGGTGGAACAGCTCTCGCCGGCTGCCGGGTGGAAGGCCCCGTCCAAGTGGAAGAGCTAAAGGGTGGCGGCGTGGGGTTCACCAAAACGTTGGTGGGCGAATCCGGCGGAGTTCGGAAAGAGGTCACACTTTACGAGAGCTTCTTCCCCACCCAGGACTCCGTGCGCTGGGAAATGCGGCTGGATGGTCACGGAGCAGCGTGGAGCACGCCCATCGAAACACGCCTGGAATTTGCCGGGGCGGAAGAAAAGAAGTTCTGGACGACGTGGGGCGATCCCGAGCCCGATAAAGCGTGGCAGAAGTCTGAAGGCTGGCCCGGAGTCATGTTCGGCGCCTTCAAATTATTGGATAGCAAGGACGGCCCGGCGTGGGCTGACCCGCTTGTCCTCAAACCCTTCCGCAACCGCTCATTCTGGTACGGGGCCGTCACCTATGATTACTCCCAGACCACGAATTTTTACACGCCCATCTTTGGCGACGTATTTTGTATTCCCCTGGCAACGGTGGTGGAGGAAGAAAACGATGTGGGCATGAGCCTCGCCTTGTCGCCGGACGATGTCTTGCTCGACATGACCATGAACACCACGTTGGCGGGCGGCATCAAATTCAGCCGCCTGTTCCGCCGCATTTCCGAGTCAGGCCCGGTCGATTATGCGATGGACCTCACCGCGCACGAACCGGACTGGCGCGGCGGTCTGCGCTGGATGACGGAACGCTATCCGCAATATTTCCATCCGCCGCTCGCCAGCGCCGATGAATTGGGCGGAACGGGCGCCTACTCCAGCTACGAGGGCGATTTGGACGCGGAAAAAATGAAGCGCATGGCCTTCACCGTCAATTGGAAGGCCAGCTTCGATTACCCCTATCAAGGGCTGTGGATGCCGCCCGTGCCCGACGGCGTGAAGTGGACCCGCTTGAAACCGTGGTCGGATGAGCCAAGGTTTTACATTGGACATTCCACCTCCGTACCCCAGATGGCGGAGTACTCACGCAAGATGCGCCAGGCGGGCTTGTATGTCCTGAATTACTACGATTTCGCCGAGTTCGGCACGCACATGATCTATCCGCCTCCCCCCTTCAGGCGGTCACCCTCTGACCCGGATTTCTGGAAGGACCCGAACGATTTTCTCTACGCCAACTTTGCCGACGCCATCCTCTTTCATTCGGAAAAGGTGTCACCCAGGATCCAGTTGCAAGCCACCGACGACGGCGCTCCGGGGCCGGTGCAAGTCGGATGGCCATGGGCCGATTTCATTCTCGATTGGGGTGAACCCTCGTGGCAGAACTTTCTGCTGGACCAGGCGAAAAAGCTGATTGAGAAAATACCCGATTCGTCGGGCATGTGCATCGACCGGCTGGATTTCGTGAGGCTGTATAATTTTCGCCGCGATGATGGCGTCACCTGGTTCGACGGCCCGGCGCGGTCCATGGTTGTGTCCTGGAAAGATTTCGCAGAAAAGCTGGGGCCGCTTCAACACAACGCCGGACAAGCCCTGTTCGTCAATAATCACATCAAGCGGATCGACATCCTGAAGCAGGTGGATGGATTGTTCGATGAGCACGGCGACTACGGTCCATCCAAGAACCTGACGGCGCTGCTGGGCATGTTCAAGCCCACCATCGAGTGGGTGCAGGAAGCTTCCAAGTTCAAGCCCGATCCCGATACTTTCATGCAGCGGTTTTTGTACCTAGGAATGTTTCCCATGGCGCCCTTCCCCCAGAACGATCACTGCATCCTACCTAGCGCGGAGGGGGAAAAGACTTATATGGACTACGGCCCAATGTTTACGGCCATGCGGGGGCGAAAGTGGTGTCTTCTGCCGGGCGTCCTCCAGATTGACCAGGGTGCGGCTAAGGCAAATCTCTTCAAGGTTGCCGACGGATATGTCATCCCCGTCACCCTGGGCGGGTCCGCGGCCAGCTCGAACCTTACGCTGCGGAGTATTCCGGAAATTGATGCCGGGAAGAAGGTCAAGTGCGAGATCATCCATCCGGGAGACACGGAGTGGACAGAGTGCGCGTTTCGCCAGAAAGATTCAGCCATCACGCTCAAGATTCCGCTCAATCGCGGCTGCGCCATGGTGCGGGTAATGACCTAGTGAGAATTTCAAAATTTGGTGACAACCGCGAGCGCAGCGTGGGCATCTTGCCCGCTGTCCCGGTGGCGGGTCCGGTTTCAGGTCCGCCTCGGTTCGAACCATCGGACACCTGCAACGCAGATTGTTTCATGCGCAGGTTAAATCCCGCCGATACCCCTCATTAGGGGGGAGGCGACGCGGCGATGGGGAGCACACTTCCCTGCTGGACTTATCGGCGGTTTGAGATGAATTCTTGAGGGAATTGTTTCCTGGTCCACGGCGGCGCATGCCGGTCTCATACTCGGCCCAACACTTCGCGTCCACCCGGCAACGCAGATTGTTTCATGCGCAGGTCAAATTCCGCCGATACCCCTCATTAGGGGGGAGGCGGCGCGGCGATGGGGAGCACACTTCCCTGCTGGACTTATCGGCGGTTTGAGATGAATTCTTGAGGGAATTGTTTCCTGGTCCACGGCGGCGCATGCCGGTCTCATACTCGGCCCAACACTTCGCGTCCACCCGGCAACGCAGATCGTTTCATGCGCAGGGTAAATTCCGCCGATAGCCTCATTAGGGGGGAGGCGGCGCGGCGATGGGGAACACACTTCCCTGCTGGACTTATCGGCAGTTTGCGATGAATTCTTGAGGGAATTGTTCTTATAGTTGTGGTAATTGTTTCTATCGAGGATTGAATGTCATTATATTTTGCAATCCTGGCTAGATGCTCCCAACAGATTCAACAGCGAGGTGGTCTGCATATACCAAAAGTCCAAATATCTCGACTCGCTCTAGCACTACGCAAGAGGTGTCTCATGAGGTTTACTCGCCCACTTGAGAAGGGATGGGTCAGAGGCTATGTGCTCGCCGTTGTCCAGTGCTTTGTGCCTGTTGCACTGGTAAGTGACGACATTTGGTTTAACGGTTATCAATGTTTCCGCTTATCAGACATCCGAAATGTTCAGGTGCCTGATAAATATTCCTCATTTGTCGAGGCCGCATTGAGGAAGCGCGGCCAACGCAGGCCAAAGAAACCGCGCGTTAACTTGGATAGCTTGGGAGAGCTACTGACTACGGCAAATCAAGCATTCCCGCTCGTAACGATTCACGTTGAAAAGACCGATCCAGCGGTGTGCTACATCGGTCGAGTGACCGGCATCGTCAACGACCGCGCCTCCCTCCTTGAAATTACACCCGACGCAAAATGGGACAAGCACCCGGAGGAGTACAAGCTACGGGAAATCACTCGGGTTGATTTCGGCGGTGATTACGAGGAAGCATTGCACCTTGTTGGCGGGCCGCCGCCGCAGATGGCAATATGATGGTGAGTTTCTACAACCTTTCAAATCAAAGCTTCCTTAAGAGCCTCAGACCAGAACCAGGTTGGGATGGTAGATAGCGCCGGAGACGTGTTTGGCGACGGCGATCAGACGGCGCTCCGGGCCGAGGATTTTGAGCAGGTGCGCAGCGGGCGCGAGGCCCGGGGGGCCGCCGCGGCCGGGCCGCAAAGCCTGGGCAAGTTCGAACGCGTGGCCGTGCCGCACGGAAGTTTCCTCGCGGCCACGCACCACCAACTCCGGGCAATCGGGCAGAAGCGCTTCCATCCGGACGAGGCAGGATTCAAGGGATTCCTGCGCCGCGGCTTCCAGAAGGCGTTCCAAAGTGACGGCGCGCGCCAATTTGAACTCCGCCACCGCGGTGCGACGCAGACTGGCTAGATGCGCTCCACAACCCATTTTCTGCCCAAGGTCGTGAGCCAAGGAGCGGACGTACGTCCCGCCGGAGCATTCCACGGCAAAACGTACTTGCGCACCTAGCAGGCCCAGTAATTCCAGGGCGTAGATTTCCACTTCCACCGGCGCCAGGTTTACCGGCTTGTGCCGCCTCGCCAACTCGTAGGCGCGCACTCCCCCCACCCGCTTGGCAGAGTAGGACGGAGGGGTCTGCAACAGCCGCCCGGTGAATTGGCGGAAATAGTCCTCCAACACGGAGGATTCCGGAGCCGCATCGATCTTTTCCGATATGGCTTCTCCGGTGGCATCGTAGGTGTCCGTGCTGAAACCGAAATGGATCGTGCCCTCATACGCTTTGCGCGATTTCAGGTAGAATTGCGCGAATCGCGTGGCCTTGCCCACGGAAACCGGCAGAACCCCCGTGGCAAAAGGGTCGAGCGTCCCGAAGTGGCCCACCTGGCGCTGGTGCAAAATCTTGCGGACTCGCGCCACTACGTCGTGGGAAGTGATGCCCGCCGGCTTGTCGATAACAAGGACGCCGGAGAGTTCGGGTTTAAGGGAGGTGGTTGTCGTCATCTCTAAAAGGGTTCTGAAGGGGGAAGAGTAAAGGTTAAAGGGTAAAGGATAAAGGGTAAAGGGTGAACGCTGGAGGATATGACTCACACGGGTATAATTGAATATATATAATTCGTTAAGCGAACGGCAACTCATTCCTGGCTTTGACCTTTACCCTTTACCCTTTAACCCTTATACTTTACCCTTTAAACTTTTGCCTGTGCCCTTCACCCTTTAACCTTTATTTTTCTTCCTTGTGGATTTCCTGGAGGATCTTCTCGATTTTTTCCCCCTCTTCGGCGCCGAGGTCCAGAATAAACTCCAGCTCCGGAGCACGCCGCAGCGCCAGGCGGTGGCCAATTTCGCGGCGGAGAAATCCCGCCGCCGAGGACAATCCTTCGATGTTGTTTTTTTGTTCCTCAGGGTTCCCCAGCACCGAAACATAAACCCGGGCATGATGCAGGTCAGCGGTCATCTCCACGCGCGTCACGGTGGCAAACCCGATTCGCGGGTCCTTCACCCCGCGCGCGATCAACTCCGCCAACTCCACGCGGATCTGATGTCCCAACCGCTCTGCCCGGCGTCCTGGTAAACTCATGAGTCAACCTAGTCACGAGAGAAGTGATGAGTGATGAGTGATGAGTGACGAGTGATGAACTACCGAAACGCGAAAATCGAGACTGGAAACTCGAAATTGCGCCGAGTTTCGAGCTTCGTTTTTCGCGTGCTCGTCACACGTCACATGTCACACGTCACTTCTCTTAGAAGTACTCCAAATAATGGTCGGCAACATCATCCCCCAGGATATTTTCCGATTCCGCGAGGACCTGGCGGAAAACCGAATCCAGCAAAATTTGACTGTCGGAAATCGAAACTACCCCCAGCGTGGCGCGCTGCCAGACGTCCTGATGGTCCAGTTCGGCCACGGCGACGTTAAAGCGCGCCCTCAGGCGGTCCCGTATTTTTCGCAGGACCGCACGCTTTTCTTTGAGTGAATGCGCGTAGGGGATCTGAATTTCCAGGGTTAATACGCCAACCGGCATCGCGTTAGCCCCTCTGGGGGGCAAGGTTCTGGGGAAGAAATGCTCGCTATTGAAGAAATGGCAAATAGTGAATAGTGAATAAGAAACCAGATCCCATTCACCATTTACTATTCACAATTTACTATTCCCCGGGGTCAAGCCCCCAGCACCTGGCCCCAGCTTTAGGCCATGGCAGGCTCGGAAACCCGCTCCTTCACGAAAGCCTCGATCACGTCGCCGACCTTGACGTCATTGTAGTTTTCGAGAGAAATTCCGCACTCCATTCCCGACTTGACTTCCGCCACGTCATCCTTGAAGCGGCGCAGGGAGCGGATTTTCCCCTCGTGAACCACCACATGGTCGCGCACCAGACGGATCTGCGAATCCCGGGAGATTTTCCCGTCCTGGATCATGCATCCCGCCACCGTTCCCACCTTGGTAATGCGGAAGGTGTCGCGAACCTCCGCCCGTCCCAGCGACGTTTCCTTATAGGTGATGGCCAGCAACCCCACCATGGCTTTCTTAATTTCATCGGTGACGTTGTAAATAATCGTGTGCAAGCGGATGTCAACGGACTCAAGCTGGGCCAGGTCGGTCGCTTTGCGTTCCGGCCGGACGTTAAAGCCGATGATAACCGCGTTGGAAGCTGAGGCCAGGAGCACGTCCGACTCCGTAATCGCACCGGCGCCGGCGTGAATGACCTTGATCTTAACCCTGTCCGTGCTGAGCTTGACCAGGGTTTCGGAAAGAACCTCCACCGAACCTTGCACGTCCGCTTTGATAATCAGCGGCAGTTCCTTGACATCGCCCGCCGCCAATTGCGCGTGCAATTGCTCAAGGGTAAGCCGCGCGGTCTTGGCCAGGGCGGCATCGCGGAGTTTCCCCTGCCGGTGCAGAGCAATCTGCCGCGCCTTCAGCGTATCCTCAATCACCTGGACGCGGTCACCGGCCTGGGGAACATCCTCCAGCCCAAGGACTTCAGCGGGGGTGGAAGGAGGAGCCTCGAGCACCGGGCGTCCGTGGTCATCAAACATGGCGCGCACCTTGCCGTAAATTGCGCCCACAATGAAGGAGTCGCCGATGCGCAGCGTCCCGTTTTGAACCAGAACCGTGGCCACCGGGCCGCGCCCCCGGTCAAGCTTGGCTTCCAAAACCGTTCCGGTCGCCAGGCGCTTGGGGTTGGCCTTTAAGGCCTGCATTTCCGTGACGAGCAAGATCATTTCCAGCAGAAGGTCCAGGTTCTTTCGCTGCTTGGCCGAAACCTCCACCGTCACCGTCTGCCCGCCCCATTCTTCGGGCATCAAATCAAGGTCGGCAAGCTGGCGCTTGACGCGTTCCGGCTGGGCGTCAGGCTTGTCAATCTTGTTAATGGCCACCACGATCGGCACCTTGGCGGCCCGGGCGTGATTGATGGCTTCCAGGGTCTGGGGCATGATGCCGTCATCGGCCGCCACCACCAGGACCACGATATCCGTCACCCGGGCACCGCGCGCGCGCATCAAGGTAAAGGCCTCGTGACCGGGGGTATCGATAAAGGTTACCTTTTTCCCTTGTCCCACGACCTGATAGGCACCGATGCTTTGCGTGATGCCACCCGCTTCGTGGGCAGCCACATTGGTCTCGCGCAGGGCATCCAAAAGCGAGGTTTTGCCGTGGTCGACGTGGCCCATGACCGTGACCACCGGAGCCCGTGGGGTCAAATCCTCAGAGCGATCCGCCTCTTCGACTTCTTGCAGGACTTCCTCCTCATAACTGACAATGGTCGCTTCCGCGCCAAAGCCGCGAGCGATGTCCACCGCCGTGGGGCCGTCCAGGGTCTGGTTGATGGTGGCGAAAATCCCCTTGTCCAAAAGCCGCTTGATCACATCTTTGGCGCGTGTCTCGAGCTTTTCGGAGAGCTCTTTGATGGCGATCCCTTCGCTGATGGTGATCTTCCGGGTAATGGGAACCTCTTCCGGAACCAGCGGCCGGGGCGGGGCCATGGTCGGCAAAGGTCCGCGCCGCATCATGGGGGGCTGGGGACGTCCATACGGTGGGCGACCCTGGGGAGTTGCTCCCGGGGCCACTTGCCCGCCGGCGGCGGGGCGCGAGGAGGTCGGATGCATGGGGCGGGGCTCGCCCGGGCGCCGCACGGTAACCGGGCGTGCCTGCGCAGGTTTCGGTACGGTCGCGTGGGGATAAATCGGCTGGTTGGAACTGGGAGATCCTGGCCGGCCAGGCCGCGGCTGAGGACGCCCTCCGCCTCGATGTGGCGTTCCAGGCGCCGCCGGGGGAGGCATCACCGGTGCTTTGCCGGGAATGGAAATGTCCATGGCTCCACCCGCCCGGGCGACGGGAGCTGCGGGAGTTTCCGCTCCGCCTTTCACCGGGTACCCGGGCGGCATGGGGCGGGGCGGCATTGGCCGTCCACTAGTAGTTTGAGCAGGCGAAGGAGCCGAAATGCGCACTCCGGCCGGGGTCGCCGGGCTGGCGCTGCTAAGCGCGGCGGGCGCCACGGGGGATGGCTTTTCCAGGGGCCGATCCACGGGAGGTGCGGGTCTGGGCGCGCCAGGCGAAGTCACGGGCCCGGCCGCTAACGGTGGAACAACGGGCTTGGGCGGCGGCGGTGCTACTACAGCCTTTCGAGCTGTCGCCTTGATGTCCGCAATCGAGCGGGTCAGCGGGTGGAGGTCAGCCTTAAAGTCGTGCAGCTTCTTGAGGTCCAGCCCGGGTATCACATGCGGCGTTTCCACCGTCGGCGCAGGTGGCGCGGGGGCGGCGACAGCTTCAGCTACAGCTTCACTGACCGATTCATCACCGGCACGGAAATGCGCCCGCACTTTGTCCGCAAGGTCGTCATCAAGCGCACTGGAATGAGATTTCTTGTCGGGAATACCCAGCCCGGCCAGGTATTCGATGACCAGATTGCTCTTCACTTCCAGTTCACGTGCCAGTTCGTTGATCCTAATCTTCCCCATGCGTAAGTCTCTTTCTCCCTTACCGTTGCCCAGATGTTGGGCGCCAGAAATCTGCCGGCCGGTTCGATAAAAGCCCTGGCAGCCTTATTTATTTTTCTTCACCTCCTGATTCCGCCGGAGTAACCTCTTCCGGATCTTTGGATTCACCTTCGCCGGGTGGCTCAATCTTGCCGGTTTCCCCGGCAGGCGCAGACGCTTCCGCTGGTTCCGCCCCCGCCGTTTCGACCGGATCCTCCGATTCCCCAGTGGCGCCAGCGTCTTCGGATGGGACACCCGGGGCCGCGGCCTCAGCGCCCGGATCCTCGGATGCTTCTGCCGACTCCGCAATCTCGCCTTCCGCCTCAATGGGGGCTTCCGTCGTTTCAGCGGCAGCGCCTTCACCCGACTGGTCGCGCTCAAAATAATCCGTCACCACGCGGCGGATGCGCTCCACGGTCTTCTCTCCCACGCCCTGAATCTGCATGAGCTCTTCGGGAGTCATTTGCGCCAGTTGCTCGACGCTTTCGATGCCGTGCTCGCGCAGTTTGCCGAGCGTCTTGTCACCCAGTCCTGCCAACTCGGAAATAGGCGCGCCGCGCAGGGCCATGGCAGCCATCTGCGATTCAATTTCCTGCCGCTTCTCTTCCTCGCTCTTGATGTCGATGTGCCACACCAGAAGCTTGGCGGCCAGCCGCACGTTCTGGCCTTTCTTGCCGATGGCGAGCGACAACTGGGTATCGTCCACGATGACTTCCAGGTGTTTCTGCGCCATGTCGAGGACGGAAACGTGGTTGATTTTCGCCGGGCTCAGGGCGTTGGCGGCAAAGACCAGGGGATCATCGTTGTACTCAATGATGTCGATTTTTTCCCCGCGCAGTTCACGGATAATCGACTGCACCCGCATGCCCTTCATGCCCACGCAGGCGCCCACGCAGTCAACGTCGGGGTCCTTGGAGTAAACCGCCACTTTGGTGCGCTCTCCCGCCTCGCGGGCGATGGCTTTGATCACCACCGTGCTATCGTAAATTTCCGGGACTTCCATTTCGAAGAGCTTTTGCACCAGCAGGGCGTCGGCCCGCGACACCACCACCTGCGGTCCGCGCGCGGCGCGATCAACTTCCTTGATTACGGCGCGAATGCGGTCGCCAATCTGGTAGGTTTCCAGGCGCGATTGCTCCTTGCGCGGCATGCGCGCTTCGGTGCGCCCCAGATCTACAATGACGTCCGGCCCCTCCAGGCGTTTCACGGTGCAGTTCACCAGCTCGCCGACGCGCTGGTTGTATTCCGCGTAAACGGTGTCGCGCTCCGCCTCCCGAACCTTCTGGAAAATCACCTGCTTGGCAGCCTGCGCTGCGATGCGGCCCAGCACGTCCGTGGGCTTGGGAATTCGCACCTCGCCCTCGATGGCCGCTTCGGGATTATATTTTCCCGCATCCTTCAAGCTGATCTCATGATCGGGGTCTACGACCTCCTCGACCACCTTCTTGACGGCGTGGACTTCCACGACGCCGGTATCCTTGTTGAAATGCGATTGCAGGTCTTCGGCAGTCTTATAGTATTTCCGCGCCGCAACCAGGATGGCATCCTCCACCGCAGAGATAATGATCTGGGCGTCAATACCCTTTTCGCGGCTCAACTGATCAATCGTTTGGAACAAAAGACTTGTCGTCACGAGCTTTCCCTTCTCCGAATCGGTCCATCGGCTCATCTACCCATCGGCTCATCTGTCCATCGGTGTGTTTCATTTAGATGACCCGATGAACCGATGATCCGATGACCCGATATCACAATTCCACAACCAACTGGGCTTTCCGAATATTGGCAAGATCCAGTTCTTGCAGGCCGCTCTCCCCCAGATCCAATCGCACCCGGCCGTCTTCAAACCCCGCCAGGCGGCCTTCCAGAACCTTTTGTTGATCGCCCACCGCTTCCTTCAATACCACGCGAGCCCGCCGCCCCACGAAATAGGTAAAATCACTCGGCTTGGTAAGTTTCCGGTCCAGCCCCGGAGAGGAAACCTCCAGCACGTAGCTTCCCGGGAAAAGGTCTTCCACATCCAGCATGGCGCTCAGTTGCTCGCTGACCAGGGCGCAATCCGCGTGGGATACCCCCGCGGGCTTGTCGATATAGACACGCAACAGTTGATTCGCGTTGCCCCCCTTGAGTTCGACATCCACCAAATGCAAGCCTTCGGAGGTCGCCACCCGCTCCGCCATTTCCCGGATTGTTTCCAGATCCACCATCACGCGCGGCGTCTGCACACTCCACACCGGTGGCGAGTCCGCGCCCGAGCGAACCCGACCCGCAACCTAACAAAAAAGTGGGCTTTCGCCCACTATGTGCGTTCGCCAATTGAAAGTATAGCCCCTGTCGAATCATTATTGCAAGGAGTTCGCCATTTCCCAGAAGAATCAATGCGGAGGCGCCGGAAAGAGGTGTCAGGTTCCAGGTGTCAGGTGTCAGGTGTCAGGGAGGAAGGACTTTGCTGACACCCGGCACCTGACACCCCACACCTTTGCCTGTCTCTGCCCCTCTGCCGTAAAGCCGACGCACACCTGCTGACGCCTGACACCCAGCACCTGACACCTGCTCTTTTCATGTTATATTGGAATTTCGTCAGGGCTCGCCATTTTAGCCATCCAACCACTAAGGAGTGCGCGACTTGAGTGAACATAAACACCCCGAGGCAGCAGCGGCAAGCGTTGACGACCGCCGCCAATACGTGAATTTCGGATTCTACAAAGTTGATCCCGCCTGGCGCCGCCTGCCGGAGGAAGACCGCAAACGCGGCAAGCGCCAGTTCATCGACGTGGTTAAGAGCTATGAAAAGGACGTGATGACCATTGCCTATTCGATGATCGGGGTGCGCGGCGACTGCGACTTCATGCTTTGGCGCATTGGGTTCGACCTTCTGAAGTTTCAGGAGATGATGGCCAGGCTGCTGGAGACGGATTTAGGGAAATATCTCACCACGCCGTATTCGCTCCTGTCCATGACCAAGCGCTCCATTTACGTGGACAAGCACACCCATGTGGGTCAGGAAGGGACGCGGCTCAAGCTGATTCCCGGCCAGTTCCGATTCCTCTTCGTCTATCCTTTTGTGAAAAGTAAAGGGTGGTATCGCCTCACCAAGCACGCCCGGCAGGGCATGATGGACGAGCACATTGAGATCGGCCACCGCTACCCCACCGTGCGCTTGAACACCACCTACTCCTTCGGCCTGGATGACCAGGAATTTGTGGTGGCGTTCGAGAGCGATAAGCCCGAACACTTCGTCGATCTGGTCATGGAACTGCGCCATAGTGAGGCCACCAGCTACACCGTTCGCGATACCCCCACGTTTACCTGCATCCACCGCGAACTGGAGGAAGTGCTGGACCTGCTGGGCGGGTGAAATTTATTTTGGATTTTAGATTTTGGATTTTGGATTCACGGCCTCAGGCGCCTGCTCGCCGGACCTCTTGCAGGCAAACATCTTCACAAGAAACAAGGTGAACCGGCGCGAGTTGGTGCGCCCTGACATGCGGCCATTCCGGAATGATTCAATGTTCCCCATCGCCGGTGCTACAATGCTTCGCCATGCCAACCAAAGCTAAATCTCGCGCAAAGGCCGCAGCAGCGGCGCAACCTAAATCCCAAATCCTAAATCCTAAATCCTCCAGGGTCGCCAATCCAAAATCGAAATTCCAAAATCGAAAATCCTACACCGCCCCCGCTCGCTTGCAGAAGATCTTCACATCGCTCGATGGGCTTTTCCCGCAGGCAGAATGCGCCCTGCGGCACGAGAACGCTTTTCAACTTCTCGTCGCCACCATTCTCTCCGCCCAGTGCACCGACGAGCGCGTGAACAAAGTCACGCCCGAACTTTTCCGCAAATATCCCACCCCGCAGGAATTCGTTGCCTTGCCGCAGGAGGAATTGGAGAAGCTGATTCACTCCACCGGCTTCTTCCGCAACAAGGCAAAGAGCATCAGCGGCGCCGCCACTAAGATCGTGCAGGAGTTCGGCGGGAAGGTTCCGCAAACGATGGAAGAATTGCTGACCTTGCCCGGCGTGGCGCGCAAGACCGCCAACGTGGTCCTGGGAACGGCTTACGGAATTTCGAGCGGCGTGGTGGTGGATACGCATGTCTTCCGCATCACCCACCGCCTGAAACTCACCAAGGAAAAGACGCCGGAAAAAGTCGAGCAGGATTTGATGAAACTTGTTCCCCAAGACCGCTGGGTTTCCTTCGCGCATCAGTTGATCTGGTTCGGCAGAAAAATTTGCGCCGCGCGCAACCCGCTCTGCGCCGAGTGCCCCCTGGCCACCCTCTGCGACTCTCCGGACAAAAGGGTTTGAGTCGGTTTTGCGTACAAGGGCAGTTTCCCGAGCGGAGTTTTGGCAAGAGGTCCGCTGGGTGCTGCAAAGTGTTGCCCCCAGGATAAGATACTACACAAACCAAAATTAAGTCTTGACAGGCCTATTGCCCGCACGTTTAATAGCCCCTCCAGTGACAATTCGTTTGCAACCGGAAGTGGTTCAGGAGAGGAAGGACCGATTTCGCAAGGCGAAGTCCCCAATCCCATTATGCAGCAGGAGAAGTTTCCGCCCCCGGGCGCCTGGCTTCCGCGGGAGCAGAAGCGGTGAGGGTCATCGTCCGCGCGAAGGGGGGCGAGGGCGGCACGTGAATGTAGCGCCGACCTTGAGGTCGGCACGTACCGGGCTCAAGCCCGGCGCTACGGCCCAACGCTCGAGTGAACAATATTCGAACCCGCTGGAAGGGAGGCCGGCACGTATGTGGACGGATAGAGATTGTGGACTGATAACCCCCCACTCGATTTCCCCGCTGCGTGGCGCGGAGGGAGAAAGCGGACGAGGTTTTCGCCGCCGCCGGTCTTTGCTGATCCTGGCATGGGTTTTGCTTTCGTCGCTCACACTGTGTTCCTGCGTTGACCTGGATTCAGTCTCGAAATTCGCCAAGTCCAGTTCGGATGTGGGGAGCAGTTTCAAATCCCTTGCTGACGACACCCTGGCAACCTGCCAGTGGGCGCACGATTTTTTCCCGCCGGGCAAAACTCCGCTCGACTGCACCAGGTACAAAGACCTCGAACCCCAGCTTACCGCGGTGAACGATGCCCTATGCGCCTACATCGCCAGCCTGGGCAAGCTGGCCGCGCCAACTTCCAATACCAACCCGTTTAAAGACGTTGCGGCGGACCTCAAGAAGGCCGACAGCACGATCAGCACCGCGGACCAGAATCGGGCCACGGCCGCGGGGGGACTGACGCGCGCGCTTGCCCAGGTGGTGGCCAGCAGATATCAGCAGCGCCGCCTGGAGAAAATCATTCATGACACCAATGGGCCGGTCCAGGATGTTGTGGCCTTTCTCTCCGGATATGCCGCGGACGAGTCTGCCGAGATGATTACCAATACAGGAATTCTTGAGGCGGAGTTCTGCGTCGATAATTCGACCTCCATGGCGGAGCCGGTGGCCGTCAAGCTGCTGACCATCAAGTGCGCCGACGACGAGCGGAGCAGGAAGGCAAAGCTCGAAGCGGTTAAGAAGTACCAGGATGCCCTCCAGGTGATCGCGGAAACCCACGCGAAATTGAGCGAACCGCAGATCTGGAATACCAAGGAACTCGTGAAGTATCTTGTCCCGCAAATCTCTAAGCTCAATGCCGCTGCCACAACCATGGACAAAGCCTTTAAGTGAGGAGGGAAACGATGACCCCCGATGACCTAAAGAGTCTTGCCCACGCCTATTCGGATTTGGCCGCCGGGATGGTCCAGTGGCGGGTGAGCAACCTAATCACCGATCCGAAACTCGGAAGCAAGTACAATGACCAGGTCGCGGATGTAGTGGGAGCGTCCGACCAGCTCGAACACAAGGCGGTGACGGCGGCTTTGGCGGCGCTCCAGACGTCGGTTGCCGAACTGAAGGCGGCCACCCAGAAGGCGCAGGATGCGCTCAAGGTGATTAAAGACATCACCACGGTGTTCGCCATCGCCGGGGCGGCCGTGGGGATTGTCGCCGCCTTGATGGCGCCGGCCGTATCGGGAGCGGCGGTAGCCGGGGCGATGGACGGGCTGGTCCAGGCGGTGCAGAAGGCCACGGCGCCCCCCACTGCCCCCACCGGCACAACGGGATCAACCTCGTAAGGCGGCGATGAAAAACCGTCCTGGCGGGCGGCAGGGAAACGTAGCGCCGACCTGGAGGGCGGCACGTGCCGGGCTCAGGCCCGGCGCTACGACTACAAGGGATGCGCCATGGCGTGCCCGTACCACCACGTCGGCACAGGAGGAATTTCATGAATTGGCCGAAAGCTCTTTGTATCGTGCTCTTTTTTCTCGTTCCGGGATTGATCTGGCTGCTCGGCGCCCTCGCCAACCGGGGGCATGGGCCGAGCGCCAAGGCTCTCTCCTTCATCGTGGGCAGCGACAACCGCCTGAGCCTGTCGCGGCTTCAGGCATTTGCCTGGACGCTGGTTATTTTTGGATCGTTCTTCGCGGCCATGGCCATCCATACCAAAATCGATGCGGCGGCCGCCTGGGTGCAAATTCCCAATCCGGTTCTGGCGCTGGCGGGCATCGCCATTGGCACGGGAGTTTTCTCCAGCCTGATCGCCGCCGTCAATGGCGACCAGGCCACCGCCCAGATCACTTCGTTCGGACCCATTCCCGCCGATGATCCCAATTTCGGCCCCGGTGGGGAGTTTGAAAGGGTGCAGAGACCGCAAAACCCCAGCTACCTGCTCATTACCGGGACAGATCTCGGAAACGGCGGCAAAGTGCGCGTGAGCATGAAGGGACGGGGAACCTCCACCTTGCCCTGCTTGTTGTGGAAGAAGGATGGAACGGAAATTCTGCTGGATGTGCCGGCCGGGCAGGTTTATCAGGACATCACCATCGAAACCCCCTCCGGCAAACTTTGCTACGACCTCAGCGGGCAGTCGCCCAACCTGATTTTAGGCCCTGCCAAAGTCATCTACGAGTTTGCCGACCTCTTCCGCGACGACAAGAATCCGCGCAACTTCAGCCTGATGAAATTCCAGATGTTCGGCTGGACGGTCATCGCGATTTTCATCTACGTCTACCTGTTTCTTGCCAGCCTGGATCCGAGCGTCGCGTCGCTTCCCAACGTGGACTCCAGCATCGCCATGCTGACCGGGGTCAGCCAGGCGGGCTACCTGGTGGGCAAAGGCGTTTCCAACGTACCGCCCAATCAACATTAGGGGGTGACGAGTGGCAGACCCTTTGAACGTCATCGTTGACCTGTCGCATTTCAACGGCAAGGTGGACCTGGCCCAGGTCAAGGCGGCGGGGATTATGGGCGTCATTCATAAGGCGACCCAGGGAACCACCTTTGTCGATCCGCTCTATCACCCCAACCGGGAAAAAGCCCTAAAAACCGGACTCCTTTGGGGCGCGTATCACTTTGGCGTGGGCGTGGACGCCGTGGCTCAGGCCGATCACTTCTTGAAAGTGGTCGAGCCCGGACCCCAGGATCTACTAGTTCTCGACTTTGAAGGGAACCCACAGGGGCCCAGCATGACCCTGGAAGAAGCCCGCACTTTTGTGACGCGCGTTCACCAGTCCGCCGGCAGATTCCCCGGCCTCTACTCCGGCTACTACGTTCGAGAACTTCTGGGCGCCACCTCCGATGCGGTTTTGGCCCACTGCTGGTTGTGGCTGGCCCAATACACCACCACGCCCACCGTGCCCGCCAACTGGACGGCCTGGACGATGTGGCAATACACCAACGGCGCGGAGGGGGCTCCACCCTATGAGGTTCCCGGCATCGGGCGCTGCGACCGCGACAAGTTTAATGGGGATGTCCACGCCCTGAGAAAGTTGTGGGGGGCGCCGGGGACGTAGGGGGACGCGTGCCGGCCTCAACAGGTTGCGGAAAAACGCCTCAGGAGTGTAACCACCCCGGCACTACAGCACCTTCATGGATTCCGGGTCCCAGTGGGCGGGCTTGCCAGTTTCGTAACTGAGATTGCTGAGCAGGGCGGCGCCGGCGGCCCGGAAGCCGTAGACGGGATCTTCCACCACGGGCTGGCGGGTGCGGATCGAGTCAATCCAATTCTTGATGTGGTGGTAGTGGTCGCTGTAACCCTTGGGAGGAATGTATTTTTCTTCACCCAGCAGTGGTTCCCCAAGGGGGTAAGCCACCGGATATTTCTCGTGGTAAATTTCCAGCATGCGCTTTTGAATGGCCGCGGAGAACGGGTCGAGGTGAACCCCCGGCTCCTTCTCGCGGGGAACGCGGGAGATGCTGACGCCGCTTCCATTCACGGTCATGGAGCCTTCCGCGCCGGTAAAAACAAACCCTTCACTTTCCGCGCCGCCATCCACAAAATTCGTGTGCAGGCTTACATTGAAGCCCGGTGCATAGTCATAGAGCGACATCAGCACGTCGGGGACATCGCGCCCGTCCTTCCAGTAGCGCAGCCCGCCCGTGGCGAGGGCGCGCATGGGTCCGTGCGTGTCGGTGATCAGGTGGATGCCGCTGAAGAGGTGGACAAACAAATCGCCCGCCACGCCGCTTCCGTAAGCCTGCCACTTGCGCCACTGGAAAAAATGTTCGGCATTGAACGGAATTTTCGGCGCCGTGCCCAGGAAGCGCGGCCAATCGCAGGTGATGGGAGAAGCATCGTAAGGCACCGTGTAGTCAAACGCCCCCTGGGCATTATTGCGGTCCCACCAGGCGCTCACCATGTTGAGCTTGCCGATGGCTCCGGCGGCCAGAAGTTCCTTCGCCTTGAGGTAGACGATCGAGCTCACCCGCTGGCTGCCCACCTGCATGATGCGGCCTGACTCGCGCCAGGCGTCAATGATCCGGGGCCCGTCGGAGTAAAGGTGGATCATGGGCTTTTCGCAATAAACATCCTTGCCGGCGCGCATCGCGTCCACCGAAGCCTGCATGTGCCAGTGGTCCGGAGTGCCGATAATGACCGCGTCAATGTCCTTCCGCGCGAGGATCTCCGCGTAGTCGCGGGTGGTCAGGATATCGTCGCCCCATAACTCCCGGCAGTGCTCAAGGCACCCGTTATAACAATCGGCCGCCGCCACTACCTTGACGCCGGGCACTTGCGCCGCCAGCTTGGTGTCCGTCTGGCCTTGCCCGCCCGCACCAATCAGGGCAATTTGAATGTGGTCGTTGGCGGCCACGGGCCTGGCGGGCTTCTCGTCCGGCGCCGCCATCAAATGCGTCTGCACTGGCCCTGCAAGATAGGTTCCCGCGGTGGCAATGCTTCCCGATTTTAGAAAGTCCCTGCGATCCATGCTGACCACAATTCCCTCCTGGTTTTGACGCTGGACGATCATTGTATGCCAATTTGGCGCTCGGGATACGGGAAACGGGACACGGGACTCGGAGTACGAGACACGGGTTACGGGTCTCGGGGTTCATGAAAGTGACAAAGGGTAAAGGGTAAAGGATAATGTGGCCCTTATACTTCCAGCCTGGCCCCAGGGGAAAGGGCGAGGATGCGATTTACCCTTTAGCCTTTACCGTTTAAACTTTACCCCTCGATCCCATACCCCGTGTCCCGTTTCCCGTGTCCCGTTTCCCAAGGAAATAGTAAAATGGGATTGAGCATCACGGAATCAGATCCGCTAGGGAAATTACCAAGCATCGATGTACCATGAGGGGCTGGATGGCGCGAAATCCAGGGGGGCACATGGTCCATGAAAAGGTGAATCCATGCCCGGCCGCTTGCGCTTGCGAATACCCATACTCATGCTCCTGGCCGCCTTGGTGGGGGGCCTGACCGCCTGCCGCTCTGCCAGCGATGGAGGCGATCCCACAACGGTGCGCATTCAGTGGCTGGACCAGGCGCAGTTTGCCGGCCTGTACGTCGCAAAGTCACAGGGATTTTTCCATGCCCAAAAGCTCTCCGTCACCATTGAGCCGGGCGGCCCGGATGTAAGCCCCGTGCTGCTGGTGGCCTCGGGCTCGGACGACTTCGGCGTCGCCCCCGCCACCGACATCATCCAGGCGCGCAGCCACGGCGTGCCGGTAGTCGCCATCGCCACCATTTTCCAGAAAAATCCGGTCGTCTTCATCGCCCGACAATCGGAAAATATCAAGACTCCCAAAGACTTTGTGGGCCATACGGTGGGGCTGAAGTATGGAATGGATGTCGAATACTTTTACCGGGTCATGATGAAAAACGCCGGCGTGGACACTTCGCGGGTCAAGGAGGTCCCCATCAAGCTCGACCTGCCCAGGTTCTTTTCGGGGGAAGTTGACGTCTGGTCGGGTTACAGCCTGAACGAACCGCTGGCGGCGGAAGAGCACGGCATTCCGGTGCAGGAGATTTTCTGCTCGGACTGGGGAGTGCCTGCCGTCGGCGATACAATATTCACAACAGAAACACTCATCCGGGATAATCCCACCAAAGTTATGGGGTTTCTACAGGCGGTTATTCAAGGCTGGAATTACGCCATCCAGCATCCGGATGTGGCGGTAGCAGAAACTCTGAAGGTAAGCCCCAACCTCGACCGCGACCACCAGACGCGGATGTTCAAAGCCACGCTGGACCTGATCCAGGCGGGCCAGGTGCCCGTGGGATCTTTCGACAAACGGAAATGGAACGCCATGTTCACGATGATGCTGGTTTCGGGGCTGCTGAAGCCGCCCGTGCAAATGAGCAGGCTCTATGACCCAAGATTCATTGAGAAGATCCATGCCGCCCAGCCCTAGCTACGCGATTGTAGCGGAAAATGTCAGCAAGGAATTCCCCCACCCGGAGCGCGGCTTGCTGCCGGCGATTGCGGGAATCGATCTGGGATTGCGCCCGGGCGAGCACGTGGCGCTGATTGGCCCCTCCGGCTGCGGCAAATCCACATTCCTGAAAATCCTGGCGGGCCTCATCCGCCCGAGCGCGGGGAGAGTGGCCATTCAAGGCGAGGAGAATCCCCACCGGTTCCAGGAAAGCTGCGCGCTGATGTTTCAGGATCCCTGCCTGTTGCCGTGGCGCGACGTGGTGGCGAACGTCCTGCTTCCGCTCGAGATCAAGGGCAAGCCGTGTGATCCCGCCCGCGTGGCGTCCATCATCGAAATGGTCGGCCTGCAGGGATTTGAAAAGAACCGTCCCCGGCAGCTTTCCGGCGGGATGCGCTCCCGCGTGGCGCTGGCGCGGGCGCTAATTGACTCCACTCCCATCCTGCTTCTCGACGAACCGTTTGGATCGCTCGACGAAGTCACGCGCTGCCGCCTGAATGAAGAGGTCCGCAACCTCTGCCGCCAACTGGAGAGAACCCTGATCGTGGTCACCCATGCGGTGGAGGAGGCGTGCTATCTGGGAGACTCCATCTATGTGCTCAGCGGGCGGCCCACCCGCATCAAGAAGACCTTTGCGAACCCGCTGGAGCGCGAAGGGAGCAGGAAGTTTCTCGAGTCGGTGGAAAGCATGCGGTTGATTTCCGAGGTCAGGGACGTGCTTTATGAAGAGTAGGATTCTGGCCAAAGCCCGCCAACACTTGCCGCCCGCGGCCCTGGGCGTTGCCGTGCTGATGGCCTGGGAAATCGCGGTGCGGGCCTTTCACATCCCGGACTACGTTCTGCCGCGGCCGACGGCGGTGGTGGTTTATTGCCTGCGCGACTTCTCCGACTTCCTGGGGCATTTCTGGATCACTTCGGTGGAAAGCACGTTGGGGCTGGTGCTGGGCATTGCCATCGGGGTAACGCTTGCCATCGTATCGGTGATGAGCGAAGCGACGGCGCGCGCCATTGTTCCCTGGGCCATCGCCGCCAAAACGGTTCCCATCGTGGCCATCGCGCCGCTGCTGATCCTCTGGTTCGGGTACGGGCTCATGTCCAAAGTGGTAATGGCGGCGGCGATCTGTTTCTTCCCGATCTTCGTGACCACGCTCAAAGGGTTTCACTCTTTCAACGAAGATGCGTGGTACCTTTTCCGCAGCTATGGGGCAAGCAAGTGGCAGCTCCTCACCAAGCTGCAAGTGCCGCATTGCCTTCCCTACTTCTTCGCCTCCCTGCGGGTGGGAGCGACGCTTGCCGTCATCGGCGCGATTGTGGCGGAGCTGGCGGGAGCCAAGAAAGGCCTGGGCTTCCTGGTGCTCTACTCCTCCATGCGCGTGGATACCCTTCAGTTGTTCGGCGCCATTCTCTTCAGCTCGGTTCTGGGATTCCTGCTCTATGGGCTGGTGGCCGGGTTGGATAAGCTGGTGGTGACGAGAATGGGAATGGAAACCCTGCACGAATAGCCGCCGCGGTGGGAGTGCGCTAGGCCCGGAAGGAAAGAGGGAACGCCGGAAATTTCTCTTAGTTGATCTGGGTCAAGCCGCGCGCGCTCATTTCGCGGGTAAGTTCCGGGGGAAGAAGGAAAGTCACCTTCTCATCGATGGCCATCACTTCTTCCACCTGATCGGCCCCCAGTGACCGGAAATAGTCCACAACCTGCTGAACCAGATATTCCGGCGCGGACGCCCCCGCGGTGATGGCGACGCATTCGACACCCTCCAACCATTCAGGTTGGATCTCCGAGGCATCATCAATGAGGAAAGCCTTGGCCCCAGCGCCCTCGGCAACTTCCCGCAGACGGCGGGAATTGGAACTGTTATCCGAACCCAGAACCAGCACGAGGTCAACATCCTCGGCCAGGAGTTTTACCGCGGTCTGCCGGTTTTGGGTGGCGTAGCAGATGTCATCACTTGTCGGGGTAATCAACTTCGGGAACCGGCGGCGAAGAACGTCAATGATAACGTTGGCGTCATCCACTCCCAAGGTGGTCTGGGTGGTCACCGCTACGCGCTCCGGGTCGGGGACCTGAATCTTTTCCGCCTGTTCGATGCTGCCCACCAGTTGAATCTGGCCGGGTACCTCTCCCATGGTGCCGATCACTTCGTCATGGCCGGCGTGCCCAACCAGAATGATAGAGCGGCTCTCATTGGCGTAGCGAACCGCTTCCATATGGACCTTGGTAACCAGCGGACACGTGGCGTCAATGACCTTCAGATTTTTCGCCGCAGCCGTGGCGCGCACCTCAGGCGATACCCCGTGGGCACTGAATATGGCCACCGCGCCATCGGGAACTTCGTCGAGTTCATCGATGAAGATCGCCCCCTTGGCAGCGAGGGAACGGATGACGTACTTGTTATGGACAATTTCCTTGCGCACGTACACCGGCGACCCGTAGAGCCGCAAAGCCATCTCCACAACATCGATGGCGCGGTCGACACCCGCACAGAATCCTCGCGGTTTTGCTAACACTACTTTTTTAATTGGCATCTTCGTCTCTCGATTAAGCCCTTGCCCACAGGGGAACCCAAGAATCAATTCTATAGGAATCGGCTCGCTTCGTCAAAATTCGATTATCATGAGGGGTTGTCGGTGGCCGGTCAGGGCGGTTCCCGAGCATTGCTAACAGAAGACGCGCTCATGAAAATTCTTTCTATCAACGTTGCGTTGCCTCGCGTCGTTAACGTGCATGGACGCGAATTTGAAAGCGGTATCTACAAAACCCCCGTCCCCGGACCCGTCGCGGTCAACAAGCTGAACCTGCAAGGTGACGGGCAGGCGGACCTTTCCGTGCACGGCGGCCCGGACAAGGCCGTTTATCTGTATTCCCAGGATCACATCCTCTACTGGAAGAAGGCCCTGCATCGCGAGGATCTGGGGCCGGGTTCGTTTGGCGAGAATTTGACCGTGGAAGGACTGGGCGAAAGTGAAGTCGCCATCGGTGATGAGCTCGCGATGGGGACGGCCCGCTTCGTTGTGACCCAGCCGCGCCTTCCCTGCTACAAGCTGGCGCTTAAACTGGAAACGCCGAGCATCACCAAGACATTCATGGAAAGTGGACGCACGGGGTTTTATCTGCGTGTCCTTCAGGAAGGGGGCATCCAGGCGGGAGATCCGATTTATCCCTTGCCGTCCCGGGAACACGTGCGCGTGACCATTGCTGAATTCGTGGAGCTTTATCGGGCGAAGCGCGCCACCCGGGAGCAAATCAGGAATCTCCTCAGCCTCGCCGCTCTCCCCGAGGACTGGAAGAACTGGCTGACGGGAAAATCAGAAGTCAGAAGCTAGGAGTTAGAAGGGTGTAGCGCCAGCCATATAGGTCCGAGGTTCGCCCCGAATTTGCACGGGAAAGCCGCGGACCCATAAAGCAGGTCCCTGCTACGCCTCTCCTGACTCCTTAAGTAACGATATCCTCGCCGCCATCCACACGAATCACATTTCCCGTTAGCCAATGGGTTTTGTCGCTCATGAGGGCGGAAATGGCCTGGGCAACGTCCTCCGGGGTGGTCAACCGCCCGCCGGGGTTGCGCAGCCTGGCAAACTCCGCCAGCTTTTCGATCCCGGGGATTTTGCCGGAAGCGGCGGTCAGGGTGATTCCGGCCTGAATGGCATTGGCCGTAATGCCAAAGGGCATGAGTTCGTAGGCAAGTTGGCGTATGTGCGATTCCATGACCGCCTTGGCCGCTGAAACCGCCCCATAATTGGGGATCACACTGTGCCCGCCGGCGCTGGTCATGCAATAGATCCGGCTTCCCTGGGCGAGCATTTTTCTGCGGAAAAGCTCCTGCACCCAATAAACCAGATTGTTACCCATAACGTCCACGGTCATATCCATCTGCTGCTGGGTCAGTTCCTCGTCGGGGGATTCGCCCAGGTAAGGCTTCAGCGAACCGAACGCTACTGAATGGAGCAGGACCTTGACGAAATGCTGGCCGCCCGCCTTTTTCCAATGCTCCTGCATCTGGTTCAGGACTTCCGCCCGCTTCCCGGGATCGGCCGCGTTAATATTAAAGAAAAGAACGTCGCGGCCGGTTTCCCGGATGCGCGCGATGACCTGTTCAACTTGCGGCATATTCTGGCGGCGATCAAAATGCACACCAAAGATATTGAGTCCGGAGCGCGCCAATTCCAGGCTGACGGCGGCGCCAAAACCGCTCGACGAACCCACCACCAAGCCCCACGGCGTGGGGCTCACATTTTCGGTCATGGTTAGAGTTTCTCCGCTGGACTGATTGCTGACAGCTAACAGATGATCGTAATTGTGAGCTGTTGGCTGTAAGCTGTTAGCTTCCTTCCATCACTTACCACTGCTCTTATAATCCTGTTCAACCTGGGTGGTAAGCCCCGGAACCATATCGCGCAAAACCTGGGCGCTGGCGGTATTTAAGGCACTGGCGACGCCCTCCACGCCATGCTCCTGAAGAGGTACTTCCTGCCGCTGCTCGCCCGACCAGACGAGTTTATGATCGCTGGTCCGCACCAGGGAAAGCGCCAACCCCAGGCGCACCTTGGCGCTGCCCTCGGCATCAACTTCCTCAAAACTCAGGATGCTTCCGCCCAGGGTGTAATCGACGCGCTCGTGCGCGGGAAGCATCTTGACCTGGGTGAAGACCCCGGTGGAGTCCAACCATTGGGCGGTGTACTCAGAGAGCAGCGTTGCCGGATCCGATCCCCAGCGATGATGCTCATAGAAATTCATCTGGGTGGGGGACACATAATAGGCGATGCGATCGTCCCGCAACATTTCCGGTGCGCGGAAATGTTCCACGCCCAGGATGAAACTCGTTCTGGAATCGGTGGGCGCAGGCGCGGGGGGCACTTGCAAGGTGTAGTAGTAAGTCTTGGGAACGCCCCCGCATCCAGCGGCAACGAACATCCCGAGGAGCCCGAGAACTGCCAACGCAGGGGCTCGAAAGCTACGCTTCCACACGTTCAATGAGGATTCGGCGATCATCACGTCCTTGATGCTCCATTCGGATTTTGACGCAAGGTATGGGGACATTATCTCCAAGCTTCTCTCCCCATTCAACAAGAACCGTAGCGGCCTCGCTCGACAAATCTTCCAAGCCCAGGGTGGCCAGATCGCGGGGGCCTTCGATCCGGTACAAATCCGCATGAAATACTCTGCCGCCCGGGCCATACTCATGCACTAAGGTGAATGAGGGGCTGGTGACCTCATCTTCGCTGGCCGCGCCCAGCCCGGCCACAATCCCTTTCACCAGCGTGGTTTTCCCCGCGCCCAGATCGCCTTCCAGCAGCACCAGGCAGGGTGGCTGAAGGTACACCGCTATTTCCCGCCCAAAACTTACGGTTTCCTCGGGCGAATGGGTCACTCGTTCGGCAAGCTTTACCATTGGTGATTGGTGATTTGCGATTGGTGATTGAAAGCAGGCATGATTCCCTTGTTCTCGATCATCAATCGTCAATCAATCCTCAGTAATTCTCAATCGCCCATCGTCAATCGACAATGACCAATCACCAATCACAAATCATCAATCGCCAATGCTCAATCGACACTCTACAATTCTTTGTAGGCTGCCGGAATCTTTTCCACAAGATCCCCGGCCAACATGGAATGTTGCCCTAACTCTGCTGCTGCAAGGTCGCCCGCGAGTCCATGCAAGTATACCGCAGCCGCGACAACTTCGCCCACTGGATGTGCAGGAAATTGTGCCAGCAGTCCCGCCGTCAAGCCCGTCAGCACATCACCGGTTCCGCCCTTGGCCATTCCGGGATTGCCCGTGGGATTCACCCAAACTTGCCCATCGGGAGAGGCAACAAGTGTGCGAAAGCCCTTCAGGACCAGGGTGACGCCAAATTGATGCGAAAAATCCCGCGCTACAGTCACGCGGCGGGATTGGATTTCGCCAACTGTCTTACCCGTCAGGCGAGCCATCTCGCCGGGATGAGGGGTAAAAACCGTCGAGCCCGCCGGCCGGACGTCCTGGCGAAAGGTCTCCATGTGCCCCGCAAAAGCGTTCAGCCCATCGGCATCGAGGACTAGGGGCAGCGAATATTTATTGACCACGGTGCGCACGAACTCCGCGGTTTCGGGGTGTGCTCCGATGCCCGGCCCCACGGCCAGCACGGTTTTTCCCACCATCAGCCGATCCAAATGCCCGGCCTCCAGGGCGCGAAGGGAGATGGCGCCCTTCTCGGTTTCGGGCAGGGCCTCGGTCATGTACTCCATCCCCAGGGTTGCGACGATGGGCAGCGCGCTCTTGGGGGTGGCCACCGTCACCAGTCCCGCGCCCGCCCGCAATGCGGCTCGCGCCGCCAGGGCAGCGGCCCCCGTCTTGCCGACCGAGCCTGCCAGAATCAGCACATGCCCGAAATTACCTTTGTTCGCACCCGCAGCCCTTGGCTTTCCGATCCAAGCCACGTCCTGCGGGCATGCATAATTCAGGGAGAGGCTGGGGTCGCTCGCCAGGGCTTCGGTGGGAGTCCCGATCTGTTCCACCACCCATTCACCCACGCGCTCGCAGGCGGGCGGGAACACGTGGGCAATCTTGGGGGCCGTGAAAGTCACGCTGAAATCGGCGCGCAGATGTTCGCCGATGAGCTCGCCTGAATCGGCCGAAATTCCTGAGGGCAAATCCACCGCCACCACGCGCGCTGCGGGAAAACGCGTGTTGATGTCGCGCACAACTTCCAGCAGGAATCCTTCCAGCGGCTTGGCGAGCCCTGTCCCCAGCAGAGCATCGACAAAGAGGGTTGTGTTGGTTAAAGAGCCAGCAATGGTTTGCCAGGTCGTGTGGTCCGGAATGATTTCCGGCGGCCCCGATGAGTCGAGGCGCGCATAATTCGCCGCGGCGTCTCCCCGCAACCCTGTGGGGTCTGCAAACAGCAGCACGCGCGGGTGAAGACCCTGCCCGCGTAGCAGGCGCGCCACCACCAGGCCATCGCCGCCATTATTCCCTTTCCCGCAAAGGACCACCATGCGCTGCTCCGCGAGAGGAGCGAAACGCGCCGCGAGAAATTCCACCACTCGGCGGCCGGCGTTCTCCATCAGCGTCAGGCTGGGAACACCAAAGCGTTCCGTCGTGAGCTGGTCGACCCGCTGCATTTCGGAGGCAGTGAGAATTTTCATGATTCGGGACTCGGGGTTAGGGATTAGGGGTTAGGGTTTAGGGTTTAGGGATTCGAATCCGTCCGGTGCCCTCCCTGCTCAAATTCGAACCATCGGGCTTCGGAAATCGGAAATTCGCCCGAATCCCTAACCCCTAATCCCCAACCCCTGCTCTTACAGCATCCACCCGCCGCTGACGTTGAGCACCTGGCCGGTGATGAAGGCGGCTTCCTCGGAAGCAAAGAACTTTACCGCCTCGCTGATATCGCGGCCGGTGGCGGGCCGACCCACGGGGAAGCGCACGTCGGTCAGGCGTTGGGCCTCCTCCAAGGAGAGTTCCTTCTCGTCGATCACGGGGGGATTCACCACGTTGGCGGTAATGCCATTGCGCGCCTCTTCCAGCGCTACGGAGCGCGTGAAGGCCACCAGTCCGGCTTTGGCGGCGGAGTAGGCGGAAATTTTGGCCTGCCCAAAGGCGCGTTCGGCGCCCACCGCGCCCAGGTTGATGATGCGTCCCCAGCGCTGCCGGCGCATGGTGGGCAGCGCAAACTTGGTGGTGTAGAAAACGCTGTGGAGGTTCGACGTGATGATGCTGCTCCAGGCTTCCACGGTCGATTCCGCAACCAGTTTCCACTCAAAGCCGCCCACGTTGTTCACCAGCACGTCGAGCCTGCCGAATTGTTTGGTGACCGCCTCAATCAGTTCCTTGACCTGCGCGGGATCGGTAACGTCGGTGGCCAAAGCCAGACCGTCTGCCCCCAACGCGCGCAAATCCGCCAAAACCTTTTGAGCGCCCAACTTATTGGTGCGAAAGGCCACCGCCACGCGCAGGCCGGCACGCCCCAACGCCAGGGCAATTTCCTTGCCGATGCCGCGCGAGGCTCCAGTTACCAGGGCAACGCGATTGCGGAGAGCCACGCCTCAACTCCTTGCTGCAAGCTTTAACGCCAAAGTCTACCGGAGTTCCCTGCGAAGGGCAACCCTTGACACGCAACCTCTTGACGCGACCGTTGGGGAGCGGGCCAAAGGAATGTCGAGGCGGCGGCCCCTGTCCCCATCCGGTCGGGACGCCGCCCGCTGGCCGGCCGGTTGACGGATCAACTCCCCCCCGGCGCATCAGATCAACCGCGATAACCCCCCAATAAGTGCTCATCGGCGCTGGAGATCAGGGTGAAAATTGGCGCTAACTCCTTATCCTTCATAAAGTAATCCTGAAAAATTGCTAACTCCTTTATTTTCATCAACCCATCCAGAGCACTTTTTTTGCCCCTTTGTTTTCAATAACTCATCCAGAGCAACCTTCATTTTTAACATCTTTTTGTGTTGGCTGATTTCAAGACCGCCCAGGTGAGTTTTAGGGGTTTTCGAGGGGGTGGCCGAAATGCGTCGCGCCTTCATGGCATATCTAGCCTAAACCCATCGGCTCGTTTTGTCAACAGACAAATCGGCCCACCACGGACCATCGGCGCGATTTCCCACCGCCTTCGGGTGGTGTTATCCTGCTCCTAGCGCGCCCGCGCCAGCAGCAGGGTCATGTCATCCTGAAGTTCCGGGCTGCCCGTCCATTCGTCCACGCTTTTGTAGATCGTTTCAGCCAGAACTTCCGGCGATGCATTCAGCCTGCGTTTCGCCACTTCCAGCAGGCGGGATTCCCCAAACTCCTCTCCAAAGGTATTCTCCGGCTCCGTAATGCCATCCGTATAGGCGAGCAAAAGGTCGTTCGCCTCCAACTGAATTTCTCCCACCTCGTACTTCATGGCTGGAAACAGACCCACCACCGTCCCCCCGGTGCGGAGATGATCAATCCGGCCGTTGCGGAACAGGATGGGCGGCAGGTGGCCGGCGTTGGTGTAGGAGAGCTTGCGGGTGCGGGCGTCGTAGATGGCGAAGAAAAAGGTCACGTATTTTTCCAGCGGCGTGTTGGCGTAAATCTGGCGATTCAAGCGGTCCACCACCTGGGCAGTGGAAATCTGGGTGAGGGTGGAATTCTGGCCGCCCGCCAGTCCATCGTAAAATTGCGCGCGCAGGGCGGATTGAATGGCCGCCATCAACAGAGCCGCGGAGATTCCCTTGCCGCTGACGTCTCCCAGTACCAGCCCCACCCGGAATTCATCCATTTTCAAGAAGTCGTAGTAGTCCCCGCTTACCGAGCGCGCCGCCTTGCAAACCCCAAAGAGATCCAGGCCCGGGATTTTTGGCGCCGACTGCGGGAAGAGGCGGTGTTGCACTTCGCGAGCAATGTCCAACTCGCTTTGCAGGCGCATGCGCTCCTGCGATTCCTGCATGAGCCGCTCGACTGACGCCGTCATACTGTCAAACGCCTCACCCAAGGCGGTCAATTGATCGCGGGGTGGAAAGTGCGTCCGGTAGGAGAAATCCCCCGCCTTCACCCGCTCCGTGGCGTCGTAGAGGGTGTCCACGGCGCGCGTCATGGAACGCGTCACGCGGATGCCGATGATCAGCGCGGCGCCTTCGATCAGCATAAAAATGACGGCCACCGCTTTAAACAGATCGACGTACACTTTCAAAAATTCTCCTAACTGGGCCAATAGAGGGCGGTTGAGCGCTCCAATTCGGGACGAAACATAGACTAATGCAGGCGCCGCGGATTTTTCCTCATGGTCACCGCCCCAAATGACCGGATCGAGCGAGGAGGCGCCAATGACCCTGAAATCGAAGAGATTCATCGGGTCGGGAAGCCTCACGGACTTGGAGTTCATCGACACATTCGGGACATAGAACCCCTGGGGCGTCTTCATCGAGATCCTGGCATTCTCCGCCACACCGGGCTCAACTGGCCTGGTGACCACAACCCCCAACGGCCCAATCCCCTCCCCCACCAGGTCCAGCAATTCCGGAGTGAAGGGCTGCGAAAGCACGAGCGTCAAGTTACCCGCCGGGGTCGCGGTGCGCTCCACGGAGCGCAAAGCAAGTTGGCCATGGTCGAGAACGATGTTCGCGTATTCATCGCCCTTCACCCAGCTTGGAACTCCGGCGGGATTATCCGCGGGCTTGCCATCCAGGAGGAAGGAGCGAGTTTCGTTTTCCAGGTGCAAAGTAATGACCAGTCCCGGGTAGCTCTTCGTGTAGCTGATCACTTCGGTGAGGTAGAACTTTTGAATTCCCGCCAGCAGGGCAGGGGGAGATTTTTCACCGCCGTAACGCGCTTCATTGAGCACCACGCGGTTGACTTGCTCGATTTCATCGAAGTGGTCGTGCAGTTTCAGGACCACCAGGAAGGCAGCGAACTGTCCATTGACGATGAAGGCGCCCAGAAGGACCAGAAGGAGGATGAGGGAAATGGGGACGACGCCAATGAGGATGTACGCCACGATGAGCCGCCGGCGGAGTCGCCAGAGCACGCGCGATCGGATAAACCGCAGGAGGCGAACCAGGTAGTAGACGCCGGAAACGAGCGCGCCAACCCAGAAGACAAACCAGAATAATCCGAGGATTCCACCGGCGCGGGTCAGGAGGTCCACAACCCACAGGACAGAACCATAGGCCAAAACCCACGCGGTAAACCGCGCCAGGCGGTGCATCCGGTATTCGTGGAGTAGGAGTTCGAGCGCTTGCATGAGAGCCTCTGCGGCTCGGTGTACGCGGCGAAGTTGAATTATGAATTCTGAACGCTTAAGGTCTCAAATCTCAATTGACCCGGAGCAAGTCCAAGAGGCCTTGCATTCAGAATTCAGAATTTGTTAATTCCATCTTCGTGTCTCGTACGAGTGTTCCGAGGCCCGCTTAACGCGCCGAGCCCGGACGGGCGGCTGCGGAATCCGCTTCCGCGGCTAGCTGCACGCGGCTGTGCTTCCTGCCGAAGGTGAAGTACAGCACCATGCCCACGATCAGCCAGATAATCAGGCGCAACCAGGTACTTCCCGGCAAGCTCGCCATCAATCCCATCGAGACAATGATGCCAAGGATGGGCACCAGCGGCACCAGAGGAGTTTTGAAAGGCCGCGGCAAGTCGGGACGCTTGACCCGCAGGACCCAGACTCCGGCGCAGACGATAACGAAGGCCAGCAGCGTCCCAATACTGACCAGTTCGCCCAAAATGCCAATGGGAATCAACGCGGCGAAGATGGCCACAAAGAAGCCCACCAGACTGGTGGAGATCCAGGGGGTGCGGAAACGGGGATGGATGGCGCCCGCCCAGCGCGGCAACAATCCGTCGTGGGCCATGGAATAAAAAACCCGCGACTGGCCGAGCAGCATCACCAGCATCACCGTGCCCAGCCCGAAGATGGCGCCCACTTTGACGAGCAAGCTTCCCCACCGCACGCCTGGTACGGCGTCAATGCCCACGGCGACGGGGTCGGATACGTTGAGCGCGGTATAAGAGACCACGCCGGTCAGCAGTCCGGAAACCAGGATATACAAAACCGTGCAGATGATCAGGGAGCCCAGGATGCCGATGGGCATATCCCGTTTGGGGTTCCGGGCCTCCTGCGCGGCCGTGGAAACCGCGTCAAACCCAATGTAGGCGAAAAAGATTACCCCCGCCCCACGGGCAATCCCCGACCAGCCGAAAGCCCCAAAGGTTCCCAGGTTGCGCGGAATAAAAGGATGCCAATTCGCCCAGAAGAGCGCCGGATGCCCGAGAGCGTAAAAGCCCACCACCCCGATGAACACGAGAACGATGGCAAGCTTGATCATCACGATGGCGCTGTTCAAATTCGCCGATTCCTTGATGCCAATGACCAGAACCACGGTAACCGCAATGATGGCCAGGAAGGCCACCAGATCGAAGTAAGCGCCCGTATGCGCCAGGGAATCGGGGTTGATATGCTGGGAGGCCAGAGTGGCCTTGATTCGTTCCAGGTGTTCCCAGTGGCCGTGGTAATTCACCAGGAGTTCGCCATGCGCGCTGGTGATCTGCGGGGGAATGCGGATTCCAAAATCCTGAAGGAAGCTGAGCACGTAGCCGCTCCACCCGGAGGCCACGGTGGCCGCGCCGAAGGCGTACTCCAGAATCAGGTCCCAGCCGATGATCCAGGCGAAAAGCTCCCCCAAGGTCGCATAAGCGTAAGTGTACGCCGAACCCGCGATGGGGATGAGCGAGGCAAACTCCGCGTAGCACAAGCCCGCGAAGGTGCAGGCCGTGGCCGCCAGAATGAACGAGAGGACGATGGCCGGGCCCGCATATCGAGCCGCTGCCGCCCCGGTCAGAACGAAGATGCCCGCCCCGATAATGGCGCCAATTCCCAGGGTCATCAGATTGATAGGGCCCAGAACCCGCCGCAGGGTGTGCTCACCGTGCTCGGCGCCTTCCTCCTGAATCATTTCCAGTGTCTTCTTCGCCAGCAGATTTGCCATGAGGTGTATAGGTCTCCTTGAGGGTGGCGGTTATGGATTCGAATCGCCCGCCCCGCGCCTTCGCCACAAATAATAGACGGGAATGCCGATGGCAACGATACTCAAACCGGCAAAACTTCGCAACGTTTTATGGGTCAGCAAGGCCAACTCCACAAAGGAGGCGAAGGCAATATACAGCAGCGGCAGAACCGGATAACCCCAGGCCCGATAGGGCCGCGGCGCGTCGGGGCGCGTCCGGCGCAGCCGGAAGATGCCGGCGATGGTCAAAATATAGAAGATAACGACTGCAAAAATGACATAGTCCAGCAGTTCATTGTAAGTCCCCGTAAGGGTCAGGATGGAGGCCCAAACCGCCTGGACCAGCAGCGAAACCGCCGGCGTGTGGTACTTGGGATTGATTTTCCCCACCGAGCGGAAGAACAGGCCGTCTTTCGCCATGGCGTAATAGACGCGGGCGCCGGCCATCACCATGCCGTTGGTGCAACCGAAGGTGGAGATCATAATGGCGGCCGCCATCAGTCCCGCGCCCTTTCCGCCCAGCATAACCTGCACGGCGGCGGTGGCAACGCGGTCCTCCGCTGCGTGTTGGATTCCTTGCGCCATCAGTCCGCCCTGGGCCGCGCCGAAGAAGGGCAGCGCGCGGTAATACGCCCAGTTGCATGCGAAATAAATGATGCAGACCGCCGTGGTGCCCACGAAGAGCGCGAGCGGCAGGTTGCGCTTGGGATTGATCACTTCACTGCCCGTGAAGGTGACGTTGTTCCAGGCGTCGGAGGAAAACAGCGGCCCCACCAGCGCCACGGAAACCAGGGTCAAGGTGGCCAGATCCCATTTCGCGCCCTGCCAGATTCCCGCTCCGGAGGATGCCGGGACGGGATGGCTCGAAGCCCACCAGATTCCCAGCACAATCACTCCCGCGAGCGCGGCCACCTTGAGAACTGTGAACACGTTCTGAACCCCCGCGCCGGTCCGCAATCCGAAAATGTTCAGCACGCTCAGGAAAAATAACACCAGAATGGCAATGAGTTGTTGCGATGAAACGGTCAGGGCAATGGGGTGGCCGAAGACGGGGACGGTTCCCAGGTTGAGCAGGATCGTATGGGCGGAAACCCAGGGGACAAAGACCCCCAGGAACTTACCAAAAGCCACCGCCACCGCGGCCACCGTTCCGGTCTGAATCACCAGAAAGAGCGTCCAGCCGTAAAGAAATCCAAAAAGCGGGCCAAAGGCTTCGCGCAGGTAAATATACTGGCCGCCCGCCTTGGGCATCATGCCCGCCAGTTCCCCGTAACAGATGGCGGCAATCACCGTCATCACTCCACTGATGACCCAGGTGAGAAAAAACAGGCCCGGCGATTGCACCTGACGGCTGATGTCAGCCGCCACAATGAATACACCGGAGCCAATCATTGAGCCCATCACCAGGGTGGTGGAATCAAACAGGCCAAGGCCCGTAACCAGGCCGGACGGTTGCCGAGCGGCGTTCGCGGGAGTTGTTTCCATAAAGGTTGGGTTCTGTTAAAGGTTAAAGGGTAAAGGATAAGGGGTAAAGGGCAAAAAAGCTCTGCTATTAACCTTTACCCCTCACACTTTGCCCTTCGTAATTTCCGGCCCCTGACACCTGGCACCTGATACCTGACACCTAGCACCTGGCGCCTGCCACTTGCTCAAGAAATTCTTGCGCGCGCTTGCGAATATCCATTGCCCCCACCAGGGCGCGAATGACGGCTACGGAATCGGCCCCGGCCTCGATGACAGCGCGCGCGTTTTCGAGGGTTATTCCTCCGATGGCAACCAGGGGTTTGCGCGTTGCCTTGCGCGCTTCGGCGAGGCCGGCAAGGCCCACGACGGCGTCGGGGTTTTCCTTGCTGGCGGTGGGGAAGATGGGACCGAAGGCGACGTAATCCGCCGAGGATTGATCCGCATCCCGCACCTGCTCCAGACTATGCGTGGAATAACCGATGACCTTACCGGTACCCAAAAGTTTACGTGCCGACTCCACCGGCAGGTCGTCTTGCCCCACGTGCACGCCGTCGGCGTTCACGGCCAGGGCAACGTCGGCACGGTCGTTCACGATGAAGATTCCTGACCCGCTCCGCACACACCCCGCCACTTCCTGCGCACTCGCGTAAAGTTCGCCGGAAGAGGCTTGCTTATCGCGAAGTTGAATGAGCCGGAGGCCCGCCTCGAGAAGCGCCGCCGCAACCTGCCCGGAAGAGCGGCCGCCACTGTGGGCAGGGTCAATGATCGCGTAAAGGCGGGGAACCAAAGCATTGGGTAATTGGATCATCGGATCATCGAATCATTGGGTCATTGAGTCATCGGGTCACCGGGCCATTGGTTTCGATGGCCCGGTGACCTGATGAACCGATGAACCAATCATACGTCGCCGTTGCGTGTGAATCGGCTCAAGAAATGGGTATCGAAGTTCCCCGCCTGAAAATCCGGGTCCGCCATAATCTTCTGTTGAACTGAAATCGATGTGGAGATGCCCTCGATAACAAACATTTCCAGTGCTCGGCTCATGCGGCGGATGGCCTCCTCGCGATCCTTGCCGTGCACGATGAGCTTGGCAATGAGGGAATCGTAATAAGGCGGAATCACCGACTCGGCATAGGCAGCCGTATCCACCCGCACGCCGGTTCCACCGGGTTCGTGGAAGACGGTGATCTTTCCCGCCGAGGGCGCAAAGGTCTCGGGATGCTCGGCGCAGATGCGGCACTCGATGGCATGCCCGCGCAGCCCGATGGTTTCACCCTGGAAAGGCACATGCCCGCCCGCCGCGATCCGGATCTGATGCTTTACCAGGTCGAGCGCCGTCACCATTTCCGTCACCGGATGCTCGACCTGAATGCGTGTGTTCATTTCCATAAAATAGAGGTTGCGATTTTCGTCCATGAGCAGCTCAATGGTGCCCGCCCCGGTGTAACCTATTTCCTCGAGGGCCACGACGATCTGATGGCCCACGCGCTGGCGTGTTTCCGCGTCCATCTGGGTGGAGGGGGATTCCTCCACGAGCTTTTGGTGGCGGCGCTGAATGGTGCACTCGCGCTCGCCCAGGTGGACCACCCTGCCGTGCTGGTCGCCCAGGACCTGAAACTCGATGTGCCGCGGAGAGGCAACGTACTTTTCCACGTAAACATCGGGAGTGGCAAAAGAGGCGGCGGCTTCATTCTGCGCAGTCCGCAGAAGGTGGGGGAGGTCTTCCGCCGAGTTCACAATGCGCATTCCCCGGCCGCCCCCACCCGCCGAGGCTTTCACGATCACCGGGTAGCCGATGCGCCCGGCTTCACGCAAGGCCTCTTCCTCGGAGGAGATCACCTCCGAGCCGGGTAAAACCGCCAGGCCCAGCTCCCGCATGCGAGCGCGCGCCCGGTTCTTGTCGCCCATCAGGCTGATGACGTCCGGGCGGGGGCCGATGAAGGTGAGATTGGAAGCTTCGCAAACCCCGGCAAAATAGGCGCTCTCCGCCAGGAAGCCGTAGCCGGGATGGATGGCTTCCGCGCCGGTAATTTCCGCCGCGGAAATAATGCTGGCGACATTCAAATAACTGTCCGCACTGCGCGGCGGGCCAATGCACACCGCCTCATCGGCAAAACGCACGTGCAAGGAGTTGCGGTCAGCTTCCGAATACACGGCGACCGTGGGAATGCCCAATTCCTTGCAGGCGCAAATCACCCGCAGCGCAATTTCCCCACGGTTGGCAATCAGGATTTTTTTGAACATGGGTCTAGAGAAGTTAATAGTTCATAGTTGATAGTCGATAGTTTGGGCTTGCTCGATTTATCCGGTAATCGCTTTGCGACCGAGGCGAAGTTACTTGCTCGGCGGGGTCTCCCTCACCGACCGGAGGCTCGGAGACTTGAGGGTAAGTCCTTGTTCAACTCTTGCTCGCAGAGCATTTAGCATCCGGGCAATCTCAGTAATTTCGGCCAAAGGCTTGGCGGTGGCCTCAGGCGACAAATACCCTAAATCGCGACTCAGAGTAATCAGATATTCGGTCTCAGCAAGTGACCCTTCTGCAATGTTTATGAATCGGACGTAATCCTGGCTGCCCAGGCGCTTGGTTCCTTCGGCAATATTCGTCGGAACTGAAACTGCCGCCCGGCGGAGTTGTGAAGTGATGCCGAAACGCTCAGAACTGGGGAAATCTTTCGTTAGTCCGTAGATCTCAAGCACCAGCGCATGGCTCCGTTGCCATACCTGCAAATCCTGGAACCGCTGCACGGAAACACCTCAGAGAGTCGTTCGTTGATGGTCGATAATTGATAGCTCATAGTCCATAGCAAGGCACCCTACGATTATGCCTGCGTCTTCTATCAACCGCCACCGAGCTTCATGCCTATGAGCTAGCAACTCTAAACCATCAACATTGTTGTCTTGACTATTGACTATTAACTTTCGACCATCAACTATGAACTGTCGACTATCAACTATTGACTATTTTTTCCTCGCAGGCTCAATGGCGAACAAGGATTGCCCGTACTCCACCGGTTGGCCGTTTTCGACGTAGGCGCGAACAATCTGCCCGGCCACTTCGGCTTCCAGTTCATTCATTAACTTCATGGCTTCGATGATGCAAATAACCTGGCCGACTTTGACGGTGTCGCCGACCGAGGCAAAAGGCGGCGCATTGGGAGAGGGCGCAGAGTAAAAGGTCCCCACAATCGGCGACTTCATGATGAAAAGACCTTCAGTGGATTCGGTGGCGGTCTCGGCGCCCGCTGGCGCTGGGGCAGGCGGCGGCGACGGGGTCACGGAAGCGGGAGGGGCAGACGCTACCGCCGGGAGGCCTCCCGGGGCAATGAGGTATCCGTTGGCGCCCGTGGCGTTCCCCGCGTGCGCATTCCCCCTGCAAACGCGGATCTTGACCCCTTGCTGCTCCAATTCAAATTCGGTGATTTCCTTCCTTGCCAGGAGGTCCAGCAATTCCTGGATGTCGTCCAGGTTCCAGACCCGCCCCTGCTCGGGAAGATTAGCCTTGGAAGTCTTACCGGGCATTCGTTTGCTCCCTTGCCACTAACATTTGCCGTCGATTCGGGATTCGGGACTCGGGATTCGGGATCCGAAACCGAAGGGTAAAGTCTAAAGGGTAAAGGTTAAATCACATCCTCGCCATTCCCCCGCGAGGCAGGCTGGAAGTATAGGGGCCACTCTTGTCCTTTACCCTTTCTCCTATACCCTTTCTCACTTTCCCGTATCCCTAACCCCGAGCCCCGAGTCCCGCTCTAGCTTATGACCCAGCGTTCCTTCGAGGCCGGAGTAAGAATCTCGGCGCCCTCGGGGCCCACCAGTACGGTGTCTTCGATGCGAATACCGCCGAACCCTTCTAAGTAGACGCCGGGCTCGACGGTGACCACCGAACCTGACCGCAGGTAAGTGGTTTCGCCTTTTCCCAGACGCGGCCTTTCGTGAATCTCCAAGCCCACACCGTGCCCGGTGCTGTGGGTAAAATACCGGGCTAACCGGTGTTTTGCCAAAATCCGGCGCGCGGCGGCGTCAATATCACCTGTGGGGGCCGAATCATGAATCAGGCGGATGGCCCCTTCCTGGGCTTTTAACACCGCGGAGTAAAGTGTGCGGACCCGATGAGTCGGTTCACCGAGAAAGATCGTCCGCGTCATGTCTGCGGCGTAGCCGCTGAGTATAGCACCGAGGTCGAAGATAACCAACTCACATTCACGGAGGACCTTGGAGGAGGGACGCGCATGGGGGTAGGCGGAGCGGGGCCCCGACGCCACGATGGTTTCAAACGCCGCGCCTTCCGCCCCTTTCTTGCGCATCTGATACTCGACTTCCGCCGCCAGGTCCAGTTCTTTCACGCCGGGCCGGACGTGCGGCAACAGCTCCGCGAAAACTGCCGCCGTCACCTCTCCGGCGCTGCGAATGGCCTGAATCTCCCCTCGATCCTTGACGATGCGGAGTTCCTCAATCAGATCCCCCGCCGGCGCCAGCCTGAGGGCGTCACCCGCCTCCTTGCGGATCAGATCGAATTGTTCATAGGTGAGGTTGGAGGCCTCAAAAGTGACCTCCCGCACATCATTCTTTCGTAACCAGCTTGCCGCCCCCTTGAGGATTCCCTCCTTCTCCTCGATCACCTCCACACCTTCCGCCTGCTCATGCGCCTGGAGAGTGTAGCGGGGATCCACCCACAGGCTTCCGGTCCGCAAGCCCAACAGGACCAGGCCGGCGCTGCCCGTAAACCCCGTCAGGTAACGAATGTTCGCCCGCTGGGTCAGCAGCATGAGGGGAACACGGCGGGTTTCCATGAGGGCACGCAGCCGGTCCTGGCGGGCTCGGAAGGGAGATGGGGATTGTTTTGGATCCATGGGCAAATGCAAAAAGGAGGAGACCGAGGTCTCCTCCCCAAGAATGCAGCGGTTGACCCAAGACGCGAGCATGGCGAACAAGCTAGCCCGGAAGTATTTTCGGCGTCACAAAGAAGAGCAACTCCTGGTCCTGGTCGGAATTGTTGGCGGTCTTGAACAAATGCCCGATGACCGGGATGTTCCCCAGCACGGGAACGTAGGTTGCAGACTTGCTTCTGCTGGTGACCGTAATTCCCCCGAAGACCACCGTGCCACCGTCCGGAACCAGCACGGAGGTGGTGGCCTGCTGGGTGTTAATGCTGGGACCGGCCTGAGTGATCGCCGCCCCCACCGAGGCGTTGTTCACGTTGATGACCAGAAAGATGTTGTTGTCATCGGTCACCTGGGGCGTCACCTGCATCTGCAAGGTGGCATTTTCGTACTGAACGGTGACCGTGTTGTTAATGGAGGTCTGGACGGGGACTTGCACGCCCTGCTGGACCATTCCCTGCACGTTATTCTGGGTCACGATGCTGGGGCGGGAGATGGTCTTGGCCTGATCGCGCTCCTCGGCGGCGGAGATAGCCGCATTGATAAAGTAATTCGCGCCCACGTTCACCACCGAAGCAACGCCGAATCCGGTGGCAGTGGCATTGGTTGCGGTGGTAATCGGGATCGGGCTGGCGGAGGTGGGTGTGGGGATCGTTATGGAACTGGTGGGCGAACCCGTAAGACCGGTCGCCGTCGTGGATCTGTTCTCGAAACCTCCGAGCAGGGCTGATGCCAGGGTGCGAGTGAAGTCGGCGGTAGCCAGCACCACCCGCGCTTCGATGGAGACTTGCTTCGCCTTTTTATCGAGCTTGCTCAGGATGTTCGCGATAACCGGCATCTGCGACTGGACATCGGAAATAATCAGGGTGTTGCCGCGAGCATCGACGAGTACGGTGCCGCGCCGGCTGAGGGCCCCCCCTCCCGCCCAGGTCTTCAGGATGGTGGCAATATCCTGCGCCTTGGCGTAATTAAGGTGCTGGAATAGGGTGACCAGCGGGGCGGCGTCCATGCGCGCCGCGGCCAGTTTGGTCAGCCCATCCTGCTCCGCCGTAAGGGTTTCGATCTTGGCAATGCGCAGAACGTTGCCCTCCAGAACCCGCCCCAAACGGTTGTTTTTCAAAACGATATCGAGGGCCTGGTCCCAGGGAACAGAATCCAGCACCATGGTGACGGACCCGTTTACGTTGGGATCAACAATAATATTCAGTCCGCTGATTTCATGAATTAAGCGGAAGAAATCCTTGAGGTCAACGTCCTTTAAATTTACGGAGATCGGTTCGCCCGTATATTCCGGTTTGGACTCCTCGGGGGAGGCCGGGAAGGCTCCCGGCGCGGCCAGAGGAGTGCCCTGCTGGTCGGAAATCAGGGATTGGGCGGCATGCGCAGCACGCAATGCCTGGGGGGTGGCACTGGTTGAAGGCGGAAGCGGAGCGGCCACAACCTCCTTGGAATTGGCTACCGCCGGCAACGTGCTCTGAACATCCGTCTTCATCGCGTCCCGGTTCTCCACCTGAAGAGGCGGCGCAACGACGGCAATTTCCGTGGGCTTGCTAACCGCGAGCTTCGGAGAAGGCGGCGCAGCCACGGGCTTGGGGTTAATCACGGCCACCACGGGACGCGGAGCGGTCACTTTGGGAACCGCCGGGGGAGGCGGCGTAACGACGGCAATTTCCGTGGGCTTGCTAACCGCGGGCTTCGGAGAAGGCGGCGCAGCCACGGGCTTGGGGTTAATCACGGCCACCACGGGACGCGGGGCGGCCACTTTGGGAACCGCCGGGGGGGCCGGCGTAACGACGGCAATCTCCGTGGGCTTGTTGACCGTGAACTTCGGAGAAGGCGGCGCAGCCGGGGGCTTGGGGTTAATCACGGCCACCACGGGACGCGGGGCGGCCACTTTGGGAACCGCCGGAGAAGGCGGCGTAACAACGGCAATTTCCAGTGTCTTGCTGACCGCGGGCTTCACTTGCGGATCAGGAACCTGGTGGGCAACCGGGGCAGGCTTCACCGCCGCGCGCGGACGGAGTTCAATGCGCAGGCCCGCCGGCGTCGAGTGAACGTCGAAGGCCGGATTCCCATCCAAATCGGCAACCACGCGAACCACTGCGGGATCTTTGGCGCGGAATTGTCCAATGCGAACCCCCTTCAACACCGCCGTGCCGGCGGGATAATCCTTCAGGGGGGATACATTCTCCGCGCCTTCAATGTCCACTACCAGGCGCGCCGGACTGGGTAAAGTCATCACTCGATAGATGGGGGTTCCGGAGGTGGAGACGTCCACAAAAGTCTCCCCCGAAGCTTGCTTATCGAAGGTGACCTTGGAAACCAGCAGCGGGCCGCTGGAAGGCAAAGCTGACCTGAGGAGTGTTGGGGAAGGAAGGGAGGATACAGGGGGGGTGGGGGCTGCCGCCACTCCGACTAATTGTCCCTTTCCCGGGAACACCCGAAGTCTGGAGCCGTCTTGCTGGACAACCAGGGGGCAAGGGTGATTGGTGTCCACCTGGACGCGCATAACCGTCTGGCCCGAGCCGCCCTGGTAAGGCATGAGCCTGTAGCCGGAGAACACGGGGTCCGCCCAATCCTGGCTGCGGACCATGCCCCCCATCCGGGCCCCCGCAAGGTCGATGAAAAGGGTGCGGGGACTGGATTGCAACGTGGTAAAGGAGAATGTCCCGTCCACATCCAGAACCAGTTGGGGGCCCGTGGGGCTCGCGGAAACGGTGATCGACTTCAAGGTCGCCGCTGCCGAGGCTGCCCATGTGCGGCTCGCGGGGGTGCAAACGATCCCCAGCATGAGCCCTGTCACCGCCAGCAGAACAATCGCTTTTCTTTTCATCTTCCTTCTCCCGGAGCCGAACCCAGTCGCTTCACCACTTCACGAGTCGTCACCCGGCCTTGGGAGTCGAGGACGTTCTCCTTGAAGTAAACTGCGTCCGGCGTGATCTTGCTGACTACGCCGTTGTACAACTCATCGTTCTCATAGAGGAAACGCGCCACCTTGGTCTCGTTGTTGACCACGGCGATCATTTTGTTCGAGGTCTGCTCGCGCACGACGCCTTGCAGCACCAGATGTGAAATCACCAAACCCCGTTTTCCGGGCGGCAAAACGCCCCCCGGCTCGGATTCCATGACGTTCTCGGAGCCGCCGCCCTTGGCGGTCATATACGACGGAAGCTTGAAGGGGTCACGCTTCCCCGCCGCTTCCGAACTGGAGGAAGTCCTGGTTTTCACCGGGCGCTCGGCCGGGGTCCTGGCGGTTCTTAGCCGCCCGGGCCTTACTGCCGTCCTCGGTGCGGGGGTCTGCGCCGTCCGGATGCCTGGCCGCGGAGCCGTGGGGGATATCTGATCCGCCCACCCGAGCGATACCCCCAAACCGAGCACAAGAGCCGCCAGCAGCCAGGGCCGCGTTGCCTGTTTCCTGAATGTGAGTTCCAACCGATGCTTAGCCATATTCTTCATCCTGCCCACTATTTCTTCTTTCTTGGAGGTGGCGCGAGCGCGTTGAGAGGCTTGTTGTAATAAGTGGTCAGCACACAATTCGCCCCCACCGTCTCGCTGGACGCTACCTTGTAAGCCCCCATGCCGCCGCCCTCCGGTGTACCCAGAGAGAGGCCCGAAACACTCATGATTCGTTGTTCATGCGCAAGCCGATCAAAAAAGCTCAGCAAATCGTAATAGGTTCCATCCAAGCGCACCGTATAGGGGGCTTCCACATAGGAATCCTTCATCACCGGGGCCTTGGGAATGAAGGTGCGGATCTGGGTATTGGTGCCGGTCCCGTCGGCAAACACGGTGCGAATGAATTCATCGGTGGCCTGTTCGTCCGGAACGATGGATTGGAGCGTCACCAACTGACTTTCGAGCTGCTTGATGCGGTTCAAGTACTCCGTTTGCTGCTGCCGGAAAGCTTCGTTGCGGTCGTTCTCCGCCTTGAGCCGGGAGACTTCCTTGTCCAAACCATCCCGTTTGTCATTCAAGGGCAAAACGAAGTACCAGAACACCAACCCCGCGGCGATAAGCGCCACCGCCACAAAGGCCGCTCCCTGAAGGGGAGCGGGAAGATCATTGAAGGACTTGGCCATCTTCTTACCCTCTCCTGCCTTTCCTACCTGATGAGGTGTTGTTGCACTTGCCCGGGCAAATTCTGCGGCCCGTTCTGCGGCCCGCCCCCGGTCGGCAATTCGGGCCGTGCCGGTCCGGCCTGTGGTCCGCCGCTTGCCGGGCCGCTGGCCACCACCGGCGCCGCTCCCGACGTGGGGGATACTCCCCCGCTCGGTGATTTGAACTGGCAGGTCACCGCAAACTTGTAAGTCAGGCGCTCGTGCAGGTCATCCTGATAGAACTGGTCCAAATGCACGTCGTCGAAGGAGCCGGATTTCTTCATGTAGGACAGGAAATTCGCCATGGATTCAGGCGTGCTCGACTGACCTTTGAGCGTTAAAGCCTCCCCCATGGGGGTCATGGTGTAGAGATAAATGTCGTTGGTCCGGCTCACGATGTTGCCCAGCGCGCTCATCAATTCGACCGGGCCCGTGCGGCTGTTCTGCAACGCCTGGATGGTATTAATGCGGGTCTCCAGATCCTTTAGGTGTTGCTGATATTTCTGGTTCTGGGCCTTGACCACGGCCAGTTCCTGTTGCCGGCCGATTTCCCGAACCCGGGCTTTCTGGAGGTCATCGATTTTGCTGCTCCAGATCTTATAAAAGACCCCGACCAGGCCAAAGCAGATGATCAGCGCGCCCAGAAAAATCATCACCTGGGTGGCCTTGGCCGCCGGTGGTCCGGCGGGCGAAATCCTGGTCGGTGGTGGTGCAACTCCCAGCAGGTTGATCTTAATCATGGCTAGTCAAAGCTCCTCAAAGCCAGCCCCACCGCAACGCTCATCCGGGGAGCAATTTCCTCCACGTATCCCACATCAAACCGCTTGCCATCAACCAACACCCTTTGGAACGGATTGATGATCTCCACGGGAATGCTGAATTCCGCCTTGAGCTGTTCCACCAGGCTTGGGATCTTGGCGGTCCCGCCGGAAACATAGATGTGCTGGATATTTTCGGTTGACGTGGTCTGCCGGAAAAAATCGAAAGTCTTCTGGATTTCCAGCATGAGGATTTCCGTGACCGAATGCAGGTGGGGAAGTTTCTGGTCCTGGGTCACATTGGGAACATCAAATCCCTGCTTGAGCCTTTCCGCGTCCTCGAAGCTCAAGTCCAGTTCCTTCTGAAGCGTGTCCGTGTACTGGTTTCCACCCACCGAGACGTCGCGGGTGAACAGGGGAACGCCGCCCCGCCCGATGACAATGTTCATGATGCTGGCGCCGATGTTGAGCAGCGCGGCAAGCTGGTCGGTCGCCACGCTGTAGTTGGCTTCAAACGCGTTGTAGACCGCAAACCCATCGTAATCGACCACGGTGGGAATTTTCCCCGCCTGGCTCAGCACGTTGGTGTGATTGAGGATTTTTTCGCGCTTCACCGCCACCAGCATCACGTCGGTGCCGTTGCCCGCCGGGGCCGGCCCCAGCGACTGATAGCTCAGATTGACATCCGCCATATCAAAGGGGATGTGCTGCTGCGCCTCGTAGGGGATCGCGCTGTAAAGTTCCTCCTCGGAATTGGCCCCCACCGTGACCCGCTTGACAATCACCGAGTGGCCGGAAACCGAAGTGGCCACGTTGCGGGTTTTGATGCGATTGTCGTTGAAGATTTTTTCAATGGCGGATGACACCGAGAGCGCATCCATGATGGCCCCATCCACCACCGTATCCTGGCCCAGGGGCTCGATGCCCAGGTTCACCAGTTCATAGGAGTTGCCCTTCTTGCGCAGCTCGACCGCTTTGACGGCGCTCGAGCCGATATCCAGTCCCACCAGGTTCTTGACTTTTCCTAACCCAAACATTGGCAATGCTCCCTACCGAACGGTGGCGCGCACCCTGCGAGTCGATGGCAGTTCGAACTGCGCGCTTTGCTTCTCCATCCAACTGTCGAGGACGGTCTTCTTAAATTTCCAGCGGTTGCCGAGCTTGAACGCTGGAATCCTTTTCTCGAAGACGTACTTGTAAAGGGTTTCACGCGAAACTCCGAGATACTCGGAAGCTTCCCGGATATCCATGACCTCTCTTGTCTCTGGCATGCTTGTTACCTTCCACTCAATCGTGCCATCCCAAATATCCAATCCGGAATGGGGAACTTGCCTTCGTTCCCGATGACGAGCCTTGATGCGCTTATACGCTGCCCCCTATTTCCCTGTCAAGAACTATCTTGTTAGTTTTGGGGGGTTTCTTATGGTTTTTTCCGGTGGTTATAGGTGTATTTCGGGAAATTTACCGAACATATGGTGTTATTGCGAAGCAGCACCCCAAGTAATTCGTGCGGGGAATTATTTAGATAAGTGATGCTCGATAGTACATGTTGACCCCTTTCAGGGTAGTACTTTAGTACCGTCCACGGGTAGAAGGGGGTTTTGTGGGGGGGGGAGAAGATTTCACCACGGAGGCGCGGAGGCTGACAGAGAAAGGCCTATCTGATTGCACTGGCCGCAATTCTAATTCCTTGCCCAATCGACCTGCGGTGCATCTCCGTGGCTGTTCTCTGTGAGCCGCTGCGTCTCCGTGGTGAATCTTTCCTTGAGGGACAGGGCGCCCGCGCTACGCAAACAGATTAATTCTGCGCCGTGCCCACGCCGCTCACCAGGGTCAACTGGGCGTACGCCATGGTGATTTGCAGGGCAATCTGCTTGTCGTGCGAGTCAATATTCATGGCGGAGAAAGGGTTGGGATTATTGGGATTCTGCGCCTGCCAGGCAAGCGATTGAGCCATTTTCAAGCCGTCCAGAATCTGCCGGAGGGTGCTGGCATCGGCAGGCGCCGAGCAGTTGAGCTTCACCGCCAGGTTGACCTTGTCGGCGACATCAATACTGTAGGTGAGGGAATCCACCTTGGCGAAAACCTGCCCCCAATCCAATTTCAAAGTGTTTTGATTCGCCATCCATCCCCCGAACCAGTCGGCGACGGCGGGTCCCACGGCGACTCCCCAAACCGGCGAGCTCTTATCCACGTCGCCGAGCAGACTCGCAAAACGCGGATCGGAGTTCAGGTTCGGCGCCTGACCGCTATGCGCGTCGAGCAAGTTCGTCAAAGTGCCGAGCGGCCCGAAGGCCCCCAGGGAATTATCCAGTATCACCACGCAGACTCCCGCCACTCCCGCCGTCAAACAATACGCCTGCTGTCCTGAAATCGGAGTGGGCGTGAGGTTCTGGGCGGCGGCGCGGTTCGCCACCTCCTTCTGGTCGAAGTGCCCTGAGGCATAGCCGTATAGATCCATTTCCTTGTCGCCCGGCTTCCATCCCGTCATCAGCTCGTCAATGTTGTCCTCATGAATGCCGATCTGATCGAGCGTCGCCTCCAATTGCTGTAAGCGCGGTCCCAGAAATTTCAGCCGCAGGGTTTGGTAATTGGGTAGCTTGCGGAGCTGGGCAGGACTGGAATATTCCACGCGCAGGGTCTGGGGGGGAAGTCCCGACAGGGCCATGGTGACAAAATCCTGAGCAGCGCCCGTGCGGGGAATTCCCACCACCATCAACACGGCCAGAAGCGAGAGAAGAGTTCGTTTCATGTTCACCTCGAAGTACGGGATACGGGATTCGGGATACGGGACTCGGGACTCGGGACTCGGGACACGGGTCTCGCCCCCACGTAACGGTTAATCCTTTACGAACAAACATATGATGTCGTATCAATGTGGCAGGTTTCCTTGCCTCCGTCAAGTTCGGGACTCGGGGCTCGGGGGCTCGGGATTCGGGAGCTCCGGGCTCGGGTTACGGGGTTAGGGGTTAGGGATCCAAAACTTGGATTTCGGTGGGGTTTCGAGTTTACAACCCTCGCCCCCTTGGGGGAGAGGGTGGACCGCATCCGGCGCGTTATCCAGCCGGGGCGGGCCGGGTGAGGGGGTCCAAACCGTCTGCGCAAATCACCAAGCATCCGGGAGCGACCATACCAGATTCAACATCTTCTCCACGAACAAATCCGGAGCGTTGAGCACCATCCCGTTCGAAAACCTTGCGACCGTTTATCCCATGCTTTCAAGCTGTGCGTCCCGGCGCGTGTCCCGCTTGACCTGGCTCGCCTAGCCATGCACGCTTCCATCCAGTTCCACGACCAAGCGCCGCTGCGGGCAGTAGAAGTCGACAATGTATTGACCGAGCGGGTGCTGGCGGCGGAACTTGAAGCCCTTAAACCTTATAGACCGGAATAAGCGCCACGCGGCCTGTTCAGATTCTGTCTCAGTCTTGCGCAGGTCCCTCGCTCTATCAATTTGTACTACCCCACGCTCGATCGATCGGTACTTGCGGCGCGGCTGCTCGGGTTTTGCTGTACTCGTCATTCGATCCGACGTCAGAGTTCTGACCCCCTCACCTGCCTGCGGGCCGAAGCCGTACTCCTTTACGATACATCAGATCCCTTCGGCAGGCAGAGGCCCGGCGCGGCCCGGCTGGTGAAAACGCCGGTTCCGCGCCACCCTCTCCCCCGAGGGGGCGAGGGTTGGAGATTAAAAACCCCACCGAAATCCAAGTCCCGTGTCCTTAACCCCGAATCCCGAGCCCCGAGCTCAAACGCACTTGCGGAAGAGTTGATCCAGGAGCTCCAGCCCCAGATCCATCTCTTCCCGAGTGATGGTGAAGGACGGGGCAAGGGTAAAGACGTTCTTGTAATAGCCGCCCACATCGAGGACCAGGCCGTAATTGCGGCCGCGCGCCTTTAAATTTCCCTGGATGCCTTCCGCAAAAATCCGGTCGGTCAGATCGCGGTCGGGGGTGATGCCATCGGGCTTGCAAACCTCGAGCCGCAGGGCGAGGCCCAAGCCCTCCACGTTGCCGATGATCCCCGGGTACCGGCTCTGCAATTTGCGCAGGCCGGCGAGGAAGTAGGCGCCCTTTTCATTCACCAGCGTTTCGTAGTCCTCCTCCTCCATCATCTTCAGGGCCTCCAGCGCCACGGCGGTGCCCAGGGTGTTGGAGGAGAAAGTGGAGTGCGTGGAGCCGGGGGGAAACAGTTCCGGGGTGATCAATTCTTCGCGCGCCCAGATTCCCGAAAGGGGATTCAACCCGTTGGTGAGCGCCTTGCCGAACACAATGATGTCCGGGGTGATGCCGAAGTTCTCAATCGCCCAGAATTTGCCGGTGCGGTAAAAACCCATCTGGATTTCATCGTCGACAATCAGGATCTTGCGCTCGCGGCAGGTTTGCTGCAAGCGCTCAAAGTAGCCGCGGGGAGGAATCACGTACCCGCCGGTTCCCTGCACCGCTTCGATGTAGAACGCGCCGAATTCGGCGGACTGCGCCTTGGCGTCCCACACCCCGTTATATTCGTTCGAGAAGAGCTGGGCGAATTGATCGTGGCAATAGAGGTTGCAGGTTTCGGGCTTCAGTTTATAAGTGCAGCGATAGCAGTAGGGATAAAAGACAAACTGCGCGCGGTCGCCGAAGTGGCCGTAGCGCCGCCGGTAGCGATAGCTGGAAGTGATGGCGGAAGCTCCCAGCGTGCGCCCGTGGTAACCTCCCTGGAAAGCAAACATCAGGTTCTTGCCGGTGTAATTGCGCACCAGCTTAAGCGAGTCCTCAATGGCCTGCGCGCCGCCCACGTTGAAGTGCACGCGGCCTTTCACGCCAAAGCGCTTCTCGCAGTATTGGGCAATGCGCGCCGCCACCTCCACCTTTTCGGCGTGCAGGTACTGGCAGGCAAGCTGCGGCAGGCGGTCCACCTGGCGCTTCAGCGCCTCACCGAGGCGCGCGTTCTTGTAACCAAAACTCGCCGCCGAATACCACATTTGCAAATCGAGGTAGGGCGTTCCCTGCTCGTCGTATAAATGACAGCCCTCGCAATCGACAAAGATTTTTGGGGGATCAAGATAATGCACCGTGTCGCCGAACGAGCAGTACTTGCGCTCGAGAGCGAGCAGTTCCGCGGTGCGGGTTGTGGATTCAGATGTGGCCAAGGGTTTGGGGCCTCCGTATAATTTTCGATTTGCGATTGCCGATTTTCGATGGGCGAAGCACTTTAGTCGTAGGCTTTCCTGGACCAAAGGATGGTCATTTGGGCGACGGATCCCTCCGGCTGGGGCGAAAGGAGTCCAGGCGCGCGAAGGCTTCCTCATTGCTATACATCTCGCCGGCGTCCGTCGCGTCCCTCCGCCGCACCTCAGCAATTTGCGCTTCTTCAATAATGAGCAATGAATCAAGAGCATTAGAAAGTAGGGTGGCCGGCGCTTCATCCCGTTGCTTGGCCACGCTCTCAATCCTCAGCTTCAGTTCCGCCGGCAATTCCAGACTCGAAGTTCCGTTCATAGCTGAATCTCCCCATCCTTGCTCAATCCTCGAACCGCCGCAGCTTCCTGCCCCAGTTCCGCCAGGAACTTATTATAACCCCGTCCTGCCAAGGTGACACCGCTTCAGCACAGTAAGAACCGCAGACCTCAAAAGCGGAGGTCGCGCTACGGATTCGAATTTCCAGTTTCGAGTCTCGAATTTGGATTTTCCAGTTTCGAATTTCGAGTTTCGAATCTCGATTTTCACGGTCACGACACCGCGACGATGGCCTGGCGATATCGCCCGGCGGGTGCGGGGGCCAGCAGTTTCTCCAGCGTTATCTGCACGTCCTTGAACGTCTCGAAGGGATGGCAGGCGATGCCGTTTTCGCGGCAGTGGGCCAGCAGATGCCGTTTGGCAAACACCACGTCGGCCTCCTCGACGGCAAAACGGTCGGACATGCCGTCCCCGATGAAGATAACGGGCTGGCGGCCTTCCCGCAGGCGGCGGATGAGCGCCGACTTGCAAGTGGCGCACCCGTGCGCACAAGGTTGGGGCGAGTGCGGGAAGGAAGGCACCAGGCGGCGGCCCTCCAGGCGCAGCCCGCTGGCAAACAAGTTCTGACCACTGCGGAAATGCCGATGGACTCCCGCCACCTTCAAAATGCGGCGAATCACATAATCAAACCCGTCGCTCACAATGTAAAGGGGGAGTTTCTGTTTGCGCGCAAACTTGCAGAAGGCCTTGAACTCCGAGTCGACGGCGATGGCATCAATGACCGCGTGCAGTTCCCGGGCGGGGGCGTCCACCAGAGCGATCTGCCGCTCCAGGCACTCCCGCGATCCAATCGTCCCCTGCATCCATTGCTGCTCGATCGCCTGCCAGGAGGGGTGGGCAAGCTGCGTCAGGATCTGGTCCGTCACGTCAAGCTTGGTGATGGTACCGTCGAAATCACAGAAGACAATGGGCGAAAACTCGCCCTTTGAACCCTCGCGCCATTGTGTTTGATTAATCATCTTGTAAATAAACATCCTTTCGAAATCGACTTATAAATTCTGAATTCTGAATTCCCAATTCCGGATTCCGGATTCAGCATTCATAATTCAGCATTTAGAATCGTAATTCTTAATTCTTAATTCCTAATTCTTAATTGCGGCTTTACGCCGCCCTTTCATCCACCAGCCTTCGAGGTTTCCTTCCCTGCGGGATGCTTCCCGGGGGAAGAAAGCGGAAGCGGAGCTGATACATGCCGCAGGCCTGGTTGGCCCAGACATCGGGGTAGAGGGTCTTCAGGTTCGCCTGCACCGCCGTCTCAATTTCCGATTCACTGCGGCCGTTGGTCAACTCCATGCGGAACTCCAGGACATCGTGCAGGCCTTCCTGGCGCACCACCACCTGCCAGTTGTGGTTAATCCCCTCGACTCCGTCCAGGACGCGCTCAAAAATTTCCGGATACATGTTCCCCGCCCCCATCACCACCATTTCATCGCGGCGGCCGCGGATGCGATCGATGCGCCGCAGAGGGGCGCCGCACGGGCAGGGCGCGTCGATGAAGCGGGTCACATCGTGAACGCGGTAGCGGATGAAGGGCATGGTACGGCGCTGGAGGGTGGTGGCCACCAGCTCCCCATAACCGCTTTCATCGGGGTCGAGAACCTCGAAGTAAATATTGTAATCGTCCAGGTGATATCCGTCCTGGCGGCGGCATTCCATGCCCGCCCCGCCCGCCTCGGTCGAGCCGTAGGCGAGCAGCACCGGGCACTTCCAGACGCTCTGCACGTAATGGCGATACACATCGGTCATGCGGTCGCCGGCAGCCAGAATCAGGCGCAGGGGAAAAGTGCCTTCCTTCTCGGCGATTTCGCTCAGGCTGACGAGCCACGTGGGGTCGGCCATAATCACGTTGTACCGGTATTCGCCCAAACGCGAATAGACCTCGCGCGGATGGGGCTTGCCGATGGCGGAGCAAAACACGCCAAGCTGTTTGCAGGCCAGGAAGCTGGACCAACTGCTGACCCAGTAGCCCGCATCAAAGGTGCAAACCACGCGGTCGCCGGGCCGAAGGCCGTTCTCATAGAGGGCGGCGGCTTCGTAGCGGGCGGCGAAATTCAGTTCCTCGTAGGAATAGTAGACGCGCTTGGGCCCGCCCGAAGTTCCAGTGGTTTCAAAAACCAGTTCCGGCTCGCGGCACAGAAAATCCTCGGCGGGGAGCAGGCGCAAATCGTCGGGGGTGGTGAAGATATCGCCCAAATCTTCGGGACAGCGAACGCGCCCGGGATCAATGCCGTGTTCGGACAATTTGCGCGCGAAAAACTTCTGGTGCTGCGCGGCGTAACGCACAACTTCCACAAACGATTCGTCGCGTATCTTCTCAATCAGCGAAGGGGGAACGTGTTTTCCCCACCGCACCAGGGCAGGCACGGAATCACCAATCAAAGTGCGTTCAACGAATTTGCGGACTTGTTTCAGCATAAAATCAAGTTCTCAGTCATCAGTTTTCAGTCATCAGTTATCAGTATTTAGTTTCCGGTTTCCATCGGCGATTCGGCAAGTCTTGAAGTCATCTAACCCCTCAAAGCTTATGACCGATAACTGATGACTGATAACTGACGACTGATAACTGACGACTGATAACTGATGACCTTCTACATCAGATACGCCGACTCCCCGGAGCGCGGCGGGGGCGTGGCGAGCAGATCGATATACGTGGCCTTTTCGAGCAAAGCCACCGCCACCTGGGCGATCGCATGGGCGGCGTCGGGGCGCGACCACTCCCGGGCGCGATGGCGAATTTCATTGAGTTCGCCGGGAGTGGAAAGCAGCCGCGATACCAGCCGCGGAATGTCGTCCAGAGTCTTGGCTTGCACGGCCACGCCGTTATGGCGCAGGTAGTTCACGTGCCGCTCCTCGGGGCCGGGAATGGGATGAGTCAGGATCATCGGCAATCCCGCCGCCAGCGCTTCCGCCGCCGTCAGACCTCCCGGCTTGGTGATCAGCAGATCGGAAACCGCCATCAGTTCCGGCACATTTTCCGTCCAACCAAACAGATGCAGATCCATGGCCAGGCGACCGCGCAGCGCTTCCATGCGCTGGCGAAGATAGCGGTCGTGGCCGGCCACCGCCATCACCTGCATGGGCACATTGCAAAACTCCAGGCTGGAGAGCACCCGATCCAGGGGCACCGGCCCGCTGCCTCCCCCCATCACCAGAACCACCGGGCGGCGCGCGTCCAGTCCCAGGGCGCGCTTCACTTCCGGCTTGTCAAAAGGCAGGGCAAAGGCGGGGTCCACGGGAATACCGCAGAGCAGAACGCGATTGGGCAGCACACCCCATCCGATCAATTGCCCGCGCGCCTCCTCGCTGGCCACGCAGTAAACGTCAATCTCCGGCTGGACCCAGGGAGGCTCCGTCTGAAAATCGGTTTGCACGGCCAGAATGGGGGCGTTGAACCACCCTTCGCGCCGCCCCAGAGCAGCGATTTCCGCCGCGCCAATTTCCGTGACAATCACCAGGTGGGGAGCATAGGTCTTGAGCTGACGCAGGACCTCCCGGCAGCCCCGGCGAAAAACCCAACGGGGAGCAGTGCCGTGATGCCGCTTGCGCTGGCGCCAATCGAACAGCCCGCGCCACATCCAGGGGGCCTTGCGCAGCATCCACCAGTAAGGGTCCACGTAAAGCCAGTGGAACCACCGGCGCGCGGAATCGAGCGCATCCACCACCTTCACTTCGATGGGATCGTTTCCGTCATAAAGTGCGCGTTGCACGGTCTCCGAAGCACGCAGATGCCCCGAGCCCACGCCCAGGGTCAGAATGCAGACGCGCTTTTGAATCATTCCATGCTCCAAATTCGAGACTCGGGACTCGGGACTCGGGACTCGAGACTCGGGACTCGGGGTTCGGGACCCGGGTCTCGGGGCTCGGGACCCGGGACTCGGGGTTCGGGACCCGGAACCCGGGACTCGGGATACGGGTTACGGGACGAACTTTGATTTCCCGATTCCCTTTTAGACCAACTACCCTCGCCCCCTTGGGGGAGAGGGTGGCCTGCAACCGGCGCTTTCATCAGCCGGGGCAGGCCGGGTGAGGGGGTAAACATCCGAACGTTTCAACCCAACGGGTCCGGCACGTGGGTCAATCGGAAGCTACTTTCCTCGCGCCCGTTCGGGGGAGAAGCGTTAACCCAATCTACTCTCCCCTCGCTCGCTTTGGGGGAGAACCGTTAACCCAATCTACTCTCCCCTCGCCCCCTTGGGGGAGAGGGTGGCCTGCAACCGGCGCTTTCATCAGCCGGGGCAGGCCGGGTGAGGGGGTAAACATCCGAACGTTTCAACCCAACGCGTCCGGCACGTGGGTCAATCGGAAGCTACTTTCCGCGCCCCCGTTTGGGGGAGAAGCGTTAACCCAATCTACTCTCCCCTCGCTCGCTTTGGGGGAGAACCGTTAACCCAATCTACTCTCCCCTCGCCCCCTTGGGGGAGAGGGTGGCCTGCAACCGGCGCTTTCATCAGCCGGGGCAGGCCGGGTGAGGGGGTCAACATCCGAACGTTTCAACCCAACGCGTCCGGCACGTGGGTCAATCGGAAGCTACTTTCCTCGCGCCCGTTCGGGGGAGAAGCGTTAACCCAATCTACTCTCCCCTCGCTCGCTTTGGGGGAGAACCGTTAACCCAATCTACTCTCCCCTCGCCCCCTTGGGGGAGAGGGTGGCCTGCAACCGGCGCTTTCATCAGCCGGGGCAGGCCGGGTGAGGGGGTCAACATCCGAACGTTTCAACCCAACGCGTCCGGCACGTGGGTCAATCGGAAGCTACTTTCCGCGCCCCCGTTCGGGGGAGAAGCGTTAACCCAATCTACTCTCCCCTCGGTCGCCGCGGCGACAGAGGGGCTGGGGGTGAGGGGGTCGGCACGCCAATCCCCTAATCACTCCTCATCCACAAAGGCGACCGTCAGGGACCTCACCAGATCCAGTACCTTCTCTACGAACAGGTCCGGGGCGTTGAGAACCATCCCGTTCGAAAACCTGGCAACCGTGCATCCCATCCTTTCAAGCTCTGCGTCCCGGCGCGTATCCCGCCGGGCTTGGCTCGGCTGGCCATGAACACTGCCGTCCAGTTCAACGACCAGGCGCCGCTGCGGGCAATAAAAATCGACGATATAGTGACCGAGCGGCTGCTGCCGGCGGAATTTGAAGCCCTTGAACCGGCTCGTCCGCAATAAACGCCAAGCCTCCTTTTCGGATTCTGTCTCGCTTTGGCGAAGGTCGCGGGCTCTGTCGATCTGCAGCGCCCCGCGCTCGAATGATCGGCTCTTCCGGCGCAGTTGTTCGGGTTTTGCTGTAACTGTCATTCGCTCTGACGCCACAGTCTGGACCCCCTCACCCGCTTGGGGGGGAGAAGCGTTAACCCAATCTAGTCTCCCCTCGCCCCCTTGGGGGAGAGGGGCTGGGGGTGAGGGGGTTCGCGCCAATATGATTGCCAAAGCTCAAATTCCGGTTAGGCGCTTGGGTTTTAACCCCCTCACCCGGCGCGGCCCGGCTGATGAAAGCGCCGGTACCGCGCCACCCTCTCCCCCAAGGGGGCGAGGGTGGTCGATTCTTAACGTCGCATTACCTTCACCCGGCGAGGGCAAGGGTGATAATTCTAAACCTCACATCACCTTCACCCGGCGGGGGCAAGGGTGATAATTTTAAACCTCACACCGCCTTCACCCGGCGAGGGCGAAGGCTTTAAATCCAAATTACCTCTCCCCTCGCCCCCTTGGGGGGGAGAAGCGTTAACCCAATCTAGTCTCCCCTCGCCCCCTTGGGGGGAGAAGCGTTAACCCAATCTAGTCTCCCCTCGCCCCCTTGGGGGAGAGGGGCTGGGGGTGAGGGGGTTCGCGCCAATATGATTGCCAAAGCTCAAATTCCGGTTAGGCGCTTGGGTTTTGACCCCCTCACCCGGCGCGGCCCGGCTGGTGAAAGCGCCGGTACCGCGCCACCCTCTCCCCCAAGGGGGGGAGGGTGATGATTCTAAACCTCACATCGCCTTCACCCGGCGAGGGCGAGGGTTGTACTTCTAAACCTCACACCGCCTTCACCCGGCGAGGGCGGAGGCTTTAAATCCAAATTGCCTCTCCCCTCACCCGCTTGGGGGGGAGAAGCGTTAACCCAATCTAGTCTCCCCTCGCCCCCTTGGGGGAGAGGGGCTGGGGGTGAGGGGGTTCGCGCCAATATGATTGCCAAAGCTCAAATTCCGGTTAGGCGCTTGGGTTTTGACCCCCTCACCCGGCGCGGCCCGGCTGGTGAAAGCGCCGGTACCGCGCCACCCTCTCCCCCAAGGGGGCGAGGGTGGTAGATTCTTAACGTCACATTACCTTCACCCGGCGGGGGCGAGGGTGATGATTCTAAACCTCACATCGCCTTCACCCGGCGAGGGCGAGGGTTGGAACCCAACAATGCGCGAATCCCGAGTCCCGAATCCCAAGTCCCAAGTCCCGGGTCCCGGGTCCCGGGTCCCGAGTCCCGAACCCCGCTCTACTCCAACCGCCTCACCAGCAGCACCGCATTCAGCCCGCCGAAGGCGAAGGAATTGGAAATCGCCACGTGCACCGACTTCTCCCTCGCTTGATTGGGCACATAGTCCAAATCACATTCCGGATCGGGCTGCGTATAATTCGCCGTGGGGGGGATAACTCCGCGGTCGATGGCCTGAATCGTGGCCGCCAGCTCGACGGCGCCGGTTGCACCCATCACGTGGCCGTGCATCGATTTGGTGGAACTGATGGGCACGTGGCGGGCGTGGTCCTTGAACACTTCCTTGATGACCTGGGTTTCCGTAACATCGTTGACGCGCGTGCCGGTGCCGTGCGCGTTGATGTAATCCACGTCCTGGGGACTCACGCCGGCTTCCTCGAGCGCCATGCGCACCGCCCGCGCCGGCCCGTCAATCGAGGGCTGGGTGATGTGGCTGGCGTCGGAGCTCATTCCAAAGCCCGCGATCTCCCCGTAAATCTTCGCGCCGCGCACGCGGGCGTGCTCCAGCTCCTCGAGCAGGAACATGGCTGCCCCTTCCCCCATGACCAGTCCCTCGCGGTCGAGGGAAAAGGGCCGGCAGGCCTTGCTGGGATCGCCATTGCCGCTGGCCAGCACGCGCACCGACTCCCACGAGCGCATCATCCCGAAGGTTATGGGCGCTTCGCTTCCCCCCGTCAGCATCAAGTCGGCAAGCCCGAATTTGATCAGGTGGAAAGCCTCGCCAATGGCATGCCCGGAGGAGGAACAGGCGGTGGCCGTGGTCATGGCGGGGCCCTGCGCGCCGAACTCCATGCAGATTTGCGAGGTGGCCGCGTTGTGCATGATTTTGGGGATGGTGAAAGGATGCAGGCGGACGGCTTGCTTGGCGTAAAGGTTGTAATAACCGGAGTCGAAAGTGGTGGCGCCCGCCATGCCCGTGCCCGTCACCACGCCGAAACGCGGCCGCTCCTCATCGCGCAATTGAATGCCGCTGGAATCCATGGCTTCGTGGGAGGCAAGCAAGGCGAATTGGCTGAAGCGGTCCAGCAGGTCGAGACGCTTGGCGGGGAAATGCGCAAGCGGGTCGTAATCGGCAACTTCCGCGGCGATCTGCACGCTGAGCGCCGTGGGATCAAATTGCTGAATGCGCCGGATCGCCGAGCGCCCCGCGGCCAGGTTGGTAAAAAAACTGTCAGCGTTCCTGCCGGTGGATGCAAACACTCCCATCCCGGTAATGACCACTCTCCTCACGATGAGCCCCTTGAATGCCGCGGATTAACTGGCGGTGGCGGTAGGTTCACCCTTGGCCATGGCCACCAGGTCAGACACGTCCTTGCCTTCCAGGACGCGGGTGAGACTGTCCACCACCTGACGGACACTCCGCATGTTCTGGGCAACGGTGTCGGGAATATCGAGCTTGAACTCTTCTTCCAAAGCGAAAAGGATGTTCACGCCATCCAGGGAATCAATGCCGAGTTCCGCAAACGTCGAGTCGATTGTAACTTTTGCGGGGTCCAGATGCTGCTCTCGGACAATGATCTCGATGACCTTCGGTGCAACGTCCATCTTGACTCCTTGTCTTTCCATGAGTTGGATGCCAGCCACCGCCACAGGTTTTCCCTAGGAAGAAAGTGGGAGGGGATCCTGCGCCACGAGGCCGGCAACCGTTTGCAATAATTCCGTAAGCTGAAAAGGCTTTTCCAGCAGGGCGTGCGCACCCAGCGCCTTCGCCTCCTGCTTCTCCGCCCCGGTCATAAATGAAGACATGAGAATGATTTCGTGCTTGGAATTCTGTGCGCGCAACTTGCGGAGGAGTTCCAAACCGGACTCAAGGGGCATTTGCAGGTCGGCAATGACAATCCGGAATCCGCCATCCCGGCTCAGCACCTCGCGCGCCGCCAAGCCATCGGCCACCGCCTGCGGGGCGTAGCCGTTGGCCTCCAAAACCTCACAGAGAAGGTCGCGGCTTTCCTGATCGTCATCGACTACCAGAATCTTGTCCATGGCTCCCTGCGGACAACCCGATCCCTTGCCAGAGCTTGTCCATGGCTGCCTGTAGACCAACCGTATTCTTAGGCAATGTGGGGGCCAAATTGCGCGAATGTGTCTATCCCCTTGATTTAATTAGAACTTCTTAATGAGGATAGGATGGAAAGCTAGAATCGATGTCAATGATCACATTCTTACTGTGGCATTTTGCCACATAATATGGAATTATTGTCCGAAACTGGGCAATTCAACCACAAATTCGCCATTTGGAAGGCGATGCACGCATTATCTCCTATAACCGGGATACGCAGGTTTATCCATCTTCGAATCCGGAAGGTCCCCCGCTGTTGCAATATGCCACAATAAAAAAAGTTAGGTGGAGGGTAGAAAATCCTTGAGAGGTGCGAAAATGTACCCCTGCTGACGCGCCCCGGCGATGATTCCAGGCAAGGCAAGAACCGTGCTGGAGCGATCGACTTCGGCCCCCGAACGCGTCTCCCTTCCATCATGAAGCAGGATGATGGCGCCCGGCTTCAATTCGCGCAGAGTGGCTTCAATGATCCCCCGCACATCCTTCTTCCAATCGTAGCCCGCGGCGGACCAGAGGATCAGGTGCATGCCTCGTTGCAACAAGGTGGGAACCAGCCCAAACCAGCGCGCGCCATAGGGCGGCCGAAAAAACCTGGGGCGGAAACCGATGACCTTCTCGATGGCCGCCTGGGCGCGGTCGATCTCCACCGCGATGCGCCGCGGGGATTTGAAACAGAGATAAGGATGCGAGTAGGTATGGTTGCCAACCTCATGCCCCTCGCTGGCGATGCGGCGCAGCAAGTCGGGATGATCTTCAACATTCTTGCCGCAAACGAAAAACGTGGCGGGAACGTGCTGCTCCCGCAGGATATCGAGAACCTGCCCGGTGAAATGCTCCGATGGCCCGTCATCAAATGTCAGGGAGATGCGGTTGCCTTCCAGCGGACCTCGATCCAGCACGGGGCGAAAAAAGGTGGACGAAGGTGTTACGCAGGCCCACCAGAACCACAGGCCAAACGCCAGTCCCACTGCGGCAATGGTGAGCACTGCGGTCAGGACCATGTTCCACTGGGAAGTCAGAAGTGAGAAGCTAGACGCTAAAAGTGAGAAGCCAGAAGTTAGAACGAAGCCACCAACCTCCGCACTTCAGAATTCTAACTAACTTCTCGCTTCTCACTTCTCCCCTCGGCCTCCTCAAAGAATTCGCAGAAAGTTCAATCCGGATTCAAGCGCCAGCATGGGACTGTTGGTATAGGCACTGACTTCATAAGGGCAGCCAATTTTACACCCCTTGCAGAAATCCCATAAGGTCGCTTCCTGGGCGATGATTTTCCGGGCCGTTTCCGACGCGAAAATTTCCTTCAGGGGCGCCTGCGACTTATGCAAGGTTACGAACGCGCAGGGCAGGTGGATGGCGCCATCGGGCTTCATGGAGATGAGTTTGGAAGGATGCCGGCAGGGAAACCTGACCCCGAATCCCCCCTGGCGATAGAAATCGTAATAGTGAGTGTAAAAGCGAACATTCTGCGGATAAGACATGCGCAGCTCGCGCAAGAACAATTCCACCTTATCGAGATCTTTGCCATGCAGTTCCGAGTCGGGCAGCAATTCACCGTCGCGCATCACGTTGTGGACCGCCTCGGGGTGCATCACCAGATGGCGCTGCTTGCAGAACTCTGCCAATTCGGGAAGGTCGTAGAGATTTTCGATATTCACGGCGGCGTTGATCTGCGTGGTGAAGGGCCCGCGCTTGGCCAGCACGTGGTCAAGGTTGGCGATGATGCGCGGCAGGCTGTCCACACCTCGGCGCTTGGCGAACCGCTGCGCGTTGAGGGAGTCGATGGACACTTCCAGCATGTCCAGCCGCGCCACGCCGTCCGCGTATTTCTTGATGAGCAGACCGTTGGTGGGCATGGAGGTCCACATGCCCTTGTCCGCGGCGTAGGCAATGTAGTCGCAGGTGCTGGGGTTCAGCAGGGGTTCGCCGCCGGAAAAGCTGAGCGCGAAAATTCCCATCTCGCAAAACTCGTCAATGCGTTTGAAGATGCGGTCGCGCGTGGCGCGGGTTTGCAGGTCGTTAAACTTGCCCTCTTCGCCAAAGATGCAATACTCACAAAACATATTGCACATCAGGGTGGTTTCAAACATCACCATGTAGGGCAGTTTGAATCCTGACCAGAGGTGCTTGGCGGCCGATTTGACGATATACGAATATCTCATAATCTTGAATACCTTCTCCGCGGTATCAACCTCGCGGACCCTGACGCACGCCGCAGAATCTGCGCCCCAGACCTTGCGATCCCTTAGAGTTTTCGTGCCCCGTGCTGCGAACGCCCCACTCTCAGGATAATCGAAGTTGCCTTTCCGCGCTCAACTTTTCCCTCCGCAGGAGAACCGGAAGGAATGAGGGGGGTTATTTCACGGGGTAAGGCCCTTCGGTAAATTGTTCGGCATGGTATCCCTTTGACCCCACCAGCCGGGCGAGAGGGCTTCTTATGTCCTGATCTGCCTTGAGGCGGCCAACCACGAAGCTGAAATCATAGCGCGGTTGCCAGGCCAGATCATGCCGGGCCCGGTCGCTGACATACACGCGCTCGATGCTGGGAGTCATCCTCCATCCCCGGCGCGCGTATTCCGCCTCATATTCAGGTACGCACCGACGCACCACTTGCGGAGCATCAGCCCGCAAATCCGCCGTGTCACCTTCGGAAAAGGGGGTGGTGGCACTCACGATATAACGGCGAAATCCGATGGCCGGAGCGTGCTCAGCGGCTAACAAGTGCGCGCTAACAACGTCCTCAATGTTGACGCGCCGAAACAGAAATTCATTGGCCTTGAGGTTGTCATCGGCATAGGCTTCCCGCTGGTCCCGGTTGTCGTCCTCTTCGGGGAAAAATCGCGAAGTCCTCAGGACGATGCAGGCCAGCCCCTCGTTCCTGTGGAACAACTGGCAAAGGTCCTCCGCCGCCGCCTTGGTGACCCCGTAGATGTTCTTGGGAATGGGCGTCACTTCCTCGGTCACCCACAAGGCCGGAGCGCCGGCGGGCGGGATGAGGGCGTCGCCAAACACGCTTGTCGTGCTCGTGTAGACAAATGACCGCACCCCCGCATCCACTGCCGACTCCAGCAGGTTGAGCGTGCCCGTGATGTTGGTATCGATGAAATCCTGGCGGCTATGGGTCGAGACATGCGGCTTGTGCAGCGTGGCGGCGTGAAAAGCCATCTCCACGCCGATCATGCAACGCCTCACCAGGGAGCGGTCGGTGACCGAGCCAACGTGGGTCGTGAATGGGGAATCAAGGATGTCAAGGCCGACAACCTCGCGCCCCAAGTCCCGTAAGGTGCGAACCAATCCCTCGCCAAGGTGGCCGGAACTTCCTGTGACCAGGACCTTCATGAGTGATCGCAATTGGCACTCTAATCAGCCCGACCGGGACTGCGGGCGCGGCAAGAATAGGACGTTCCAATTGGTGCCCTAATCCCTAACCCCTAATCCCTAATCCCGGCTTTTTCAAACCAGCAGCTTGTATTTCTCCGCCTTGCGGTAAAGGGTGCGCCGGTCGATGCCCAGGATTTCCGAGGTTTTCACCTTATTGCCGCCGGTGACCTTCAGGACGTGCGCCAGGTAGCGGCGCTCCACCTCTTCCATGGGCGGCAAATCCGTGTAGAAATCCTCCAGCCGCTTGATCTCGCCGGTTTGGGTGCGCACCTTATCCGGCAGGTCATCGGGCACGATGATGCCCGTGCGGTTAAGGGCCACGGCCGATTCCAGCGCGTTTTCAAGCTCCCGAACGTTGCCCGGCCAGGCGTAGCTCATCAGCAGGGAGAGTGCCTGGGGCGAAATGGCCAGCGCGTGCTCGCGGTCACGCCCCAGCTTTTTCATAAAATGCTCGACGAGCAGGGGGATGTCCTCCATCCGTTCGGCCAGCGGCGGGATGTCAATCTCGATGACGCGCAGGCGGTAGTAAAGGTCCTGCCGGAACTTCCCTTCCTCCACGCATTCCACCAGGTTGCGGTTGCTGGCGGCGATGATGCGCACATCCACTTTGACGACTTCATTGCTTCCGATGCGCCGCACCTCCTGTTCTTCCAGGGTGCGCAGCACTTTGACCTGAAGCGCCGGGCTCATCTCACTGACCTCATCCAGAAAGACCGTTCCCCCGCTCGCCTCTTCGAAGATTCCGCGCTTGTTCTCGGTGGCCCCGGTAAACGATCCGCGCACATGCCCGAAAAGTTCGTTCTCCAGCAGGGTTTCGGTGAGGGCGCCGCAATTGACCGCATAGAAACACTGCTCGGCGCGCGGGCCGTTGTAATGAATCGCCTTCGCCACCAATTCTTTCCCGGTCCCGCTCGAGCCGCAGATCAGCACGGTGGAGCGGGAGTCGGCCACCATGGCGATTTTCTTGTAAATCTCCAGCATCTTGGGGGAGTTGCCCACCAGGCTGGAGAGTTTTGCCTGGGTTCCCAGTTGCCGCTTCAGGCTGCGATTCTCGCGCAACAATTTACGATTCCCGAGCGCCCGCTGCACCTGCAAAAGCACTTCGTCAATCTTGAAGGGTTTGGAGATGTAATCGAACGCGCCGGCCTTCACCGCTTCGATGGCGGTTTCCATCGAGCCAAAGGCGGTAATCAGGATGACCTCCGACTCCGGCTGAATGGTTTTGTAGGCGCGCAGCACGTCCAGACCATTGAGATTCGTCCCCAGGCGCATGTCGCTGATGATGACATCAAAGAGTTCCCGCTGGCCGATTTCCATGGCCTCTTCGGCGCTTCCCGAGGTGTTGACGCGGTATCCCTCTTCGCTCAGGAGTTCGCGCAGCAACTCCCGCGTGTCCGCATCGTCGTCCACCACCAGAATGTTTGCAGTACTCTCGTCACTCGTCACTCGTCCTTTGTCACTCATCACTCGTCACTTGTCACTGGTCACTGCACTCAGCGCCGGCGCTTCCACCTTTTCGCGGCAATCGAGCGGCAGCCGGATGGTGAACGTGGTCCCCTGGCCCGGTTCGCTTTCCGCGCGAATGGTCCCCGCGTGCTGGCGAACAATCTGGTCACAGATGGCCAGACCCAGCCCCGCGCCCGTCCCGATCTGCTTGGTCGTAAACATGGGGTCAAAAACGTGCGCCAGGGTTTCACGCGCCATCCCCGTGCCCGTGTCCGCAATCACCACTTCCACTTCGCGGACCGTACCGCTAGACTTTGGCGCGGATTCGGCGTCTGGCGGACTCAAGGCCGGCGCTACATCCGGCTGCTCCGGAGCGGGCGCCCGCAGTTTGATGCGCAACTCGCCGCCGCGCGGCATGGCGTCGGTGCTGTTATTGATCAAGTTCAGGAAAACCTGGTGCAGGTAGCCGGAATCCCCGTAAATCTTCGGACAGTTTATTGCCAGGTTCATTTGCACGCGGATTTTCCTCAGCTCCAAGGCCGGCGACGACAGCAGGACGGAATCTTCCAGCACGCGCCCCACATCCACCAGTTCCAGCCGCAGCTCAAACTTGCGCGTCCAGGAAAGCAACTGGCGCACCGTGCGCACGATGTTCTCCACCTGCTTTTCGATTACCAGGAGGCGGCGGGCGGTGGCCTCATCATTGCTCTTGCGCCGCGCCAGCAACTGCACATGCCCGGAAATGGAGTTCAGCGGCGTCCCGATTTCATGCGCCAGGCTGGCGGCAAGCTGTCCGGCCACCGCCAGGCGCTCCGAGCGCGCCAGAGTCTTTTGGGTTTCAAATAGTTCCTTGTTGATGCGCCGCAGTTCCTCGTTGCGGCGCGCCACCTCGCCGGTGGCCTCCTCCACTTTGCGCCCCAGTTCGTTGCTGAAATTCTCGATGCGCCGCAGCATGCGATTCAAGTGTGCAGCCAGCAATCCGATCTCATCCCAGCTTTGCAGCCGCGCCCGCACATTGAGCTGCCCGCTTTCCGCCGACAGCATGACCCGGATCATTTCCTTCACCGGCCGCCGCACGGCGCGCAGGAAAAAGAAGTGGATCACCAGGACCACCACCACAAAGCTCGCCAGCATCAGCAGCAGGTTCCGCATCACCAGGTCCCAGGTGACGGCGTTCAGGCTGGACCGGGAAACCGTAAGAATCAGGCACCCGATCGGCTGGCCCTGCGCGCTGATGGTCGTGCTGATGATCCACGACCGGCTGTCCTCCGTTTCAATGCTCTCCTGATCCTCATTGGGCCGCCAATACTCATTGTAACTTTCCACTTTGGGGATGTTGTCGAGCTCCAAATGCTGGCCGTGCGGATTGGTGGTGGCGACGAGGTGATGCTGGGGCGAATGCACATAAACGTCCGCCTGAATTATGCCCGGTGAATCGTGCTGCAATTGGCGCAGTTCCGGACCGAGAACGTCGGGGCGGGCCAGCGTGTCGGGAGCGGCGATCTGGTGAGCCGTCAGCCGCGCCTGGCTCAGAGCCTTCCGATACAGTTCACTCTCCACGGGGTCCCGGGTCAAGTAAGTGGCGAGGAGCGTCGACACGCCGAGGACCACCATGACGGTGATGCCAAAGATGGCGATAATCTTGACCTGCAAACTCAGGCGCCCAAACATTTCCTTCACCCCGAGCATACTCAAGCTACCATTGGTGATGGCGGAAGGCAACCTTCAGGGGTGTGGAAGAGATCGTAGCGCGGACCTGCTTTCCAAGGTCCGCGGCTTTTGAGCTTGCGCGCCGTTGCCCGGGCGCGTAGATTATCGCCATGTCGCGCCTGCGCCGGCCGTTTCTGTTCGACCGATTCATCTTTGTGACGGTAAAATTGTTGCCGTGCAGGACAAGGTTGGATAAGGGGGATTTCGAGCGCCTGGCGAACTCCTACACGCGCATGCGGAAGAAACACGGCTTTCTGCTGACGGCGTGGGTTTTCCTGCCCGATCATTGGCACGCCATTATTCATCCCCCGTATCCCCTGACCATTTCCACCGTGCTGAAGTCGGTGAAGACGAGCTCGATGATTGGCATCAACGTCCGGCGGAGAGAGGCAGGAGAGCTGTGGCAAGAACGCTTTTTCGACCGGGCCCTTCGCACCGTGCGGGAATATCACGAGAAGGTCGAATATATCCATTTAAACCCGGTGCGCCGGGGATTAATACAGAAACCCGAGGACTGGAAGTGGTCGAGCATGCGGGAATTCGCGGGGGTTAGCGGGGAGGACCAAGAACGGTTTTGCGGCCTGCGCATCGATCGCGTCCCGCTTCCCTTCGATGTGCATGCGCGCATCTAAAGCCCAAAAGCCGCGGACCTTGCACCGCAGGTTCGCGCTACTTGCTTTCGCAGTAAAATATGGAATTGACTATCCGGCCGGGAGGTCACATGGAAAATCGTGAAATCGCCGCGGTCTTCGAAGAAATCTCCAATCTGATCAAGATTCTTCAGGACGATCCCAAGTGGAATTTCAAGGCGGTGGCCTATGACCGCGCCAAGCGCTCCATTGAAAGCCACCCCGAGCGTCTGGAAGACATCGCGCGCGACCCCAGCCGCAAACTCACCGACATTCCGGGCATCGGCGCCGATTTGGCCAAGAAGATCGCTGAAATCATCGCGACCGGCCAATCAAGCTATCACCAGGAGCAACTGGCCAAAGTGCCGCGCAGCCTGCTGGACATGCTGCAACTGCAAACCGTCGGCCCGCAAAAGGTGAAGCTGTTTTGGAAACAAGGGCACATCACCACCGTGGATGAGCTGGAAGCCGCCGCCAAGGAAGGCCGCCTGCGCACCCTGCCGGGAATGAGCGAGAAGTCCGAGGAGAACATCCTGAAGGCGGTCGAGACCTTCCGCCGCGCGGCCGGGCGCTTCCGGCTGGACACCGCATACGAAACGGCCGAAGTGCTCGCCGCCTGGTTGCGCGATTGCCCCTCCGTCGAGGAGGTTACTCCCGCCGGTTCGCTGCGCCGCGGGCGCGAAACAGTGGGAGACCTTGACCTTCTGGTGACCGGCCGCGACCATGCCGGCATCGCCGACCACTTCATCAAATTTCCGGGCATCGCCGCGATTCTGGCCAAGGGCGAGGACAAGGTCAGCGTGAAGCTCAAGAACGACCTGCAAGTTGACGTGCGCCTGATCGCGCCCTCCGCCTATGGCGCGGCGCTACACTACTTTACCGGCTCGAAGGATCATAACGTGGCCCTCCGCGACCGCGCCAAGCGCCGCGGTTGGAAGCTGAATGAATACGGCCTTTTCCAGGGCGATAAAATTCTGGCCAGCCGCACGGAAGAAGAAATCTTCGCCCAGTTTGGCATGGCATGGATTCCCCCTGAGCTGCGGGAAAACCTCGGCGAAATCGAGGCAGCGGAAAAAGGTGAACTGCCCAAACTGGTCGAGCTGGGAGATATTCGCGGCGACCTGCAAATGCACACCACCGCCTCCGACGGGCACGCCAGCATCGAGGAGATGGCCGCCGCCGCGAAGCAGTTGGGCTACCAGTACATCCTCATCACCGACCACTCGAAGGCCGTGACCGTGGCCAACGGCCTCAGCGAAGAGCGCGCCGCCGAGCACATCAAGCGCATTCATGCCGCGCGCAAAAAGGTGAAAGGCATCGAAATCTGGGCGGGTTCGGAAGTGGATATCATGGGTGACGGCAGCCTGGATTATCCCGACGAGTTATTGAAGCAATTTGATATCGTGCTGGCCAGCGTCCATTCGCGCATGACCATGCCCGCCGATGAAATGACCGCGCGCCTGCTGCGGGCTCTCCAAAACCCTTACGTGCGCATCCTCGGCCATCCCACCGGCCGCCAGATTCTGCGGCGCGACCCCTTCCTGTTTGACCTGGAAAAAGTCTTCGCCGCCGCCCAAGAGTACGGCGTCATCCTGGAGGTCAATGCCAGCCCCGAACGGCTCGATCTGTGCGACCGCCATGTCAAATTGGCCCGCGATCGCGGCATGAAAATCGTCATCTCCACCGACGCGCATGACCCTCAGCACTTCAAGCTCATGCGCTACGGCGTCATCACCGCGCGCCGCGGCTGGATGGAAAAGTCGCGGGTGATCAATACGCTTCCCCCGCAGAAACTTCTCGCCAGCCTGCGCCCGCTGCCGCGCTAGCCGCCGTGCGATCTTCATGACGGACGCGTCCCCGGCTGATCCCGCAAAAACCCCGGTGGGCGGTGCCCCAAGCCCAAATATTGAAGAAGACTTTCGCCGCGCCGCATCTTGAGGGAGAATGTCCGGGATGGGGAGAGGAATCCCAGATCGGAGGCACGTCTCGGGATTCGTCGTGGGAGCCGTAGCCCTGGCGATGCTCCTGGCAATGTTCTCGCTGCCGGCTGCCGCAGCGCTGGCGGCTGCACCCCAACCCCCGGAACAGGTGAATGATCATCCCGTTGTGGGATTCCGCGTGGATGTGGTGGACGAGAACGGCACCGCGGTTCCCTCCGCGCACATCACCCTGACCCCCCCCTCCGGCACCCCCCAGCATGGGGAAACGGATTACGCCGGCCGCAAGGACTTTTCCGGCCTCCCGCCGGGTAATTACGCTCTGCACGTCGAAAAGGAGGGCTTCTTCGCGGTTACCGAGCCGGACATCGCGGTGGGAGAAACGGCCAGCGCGGAGGTGACGCTGAACCACATTCGGGAATTCCCCGAGCATGTTGACGTGGTCTACTCGCCGCCGGCCATCGATCCCGCCAAAACCCAGGCAAGCGAAACGCTGACCAGCGAGCAGATCATTGACCTTCCCTACCAGGTGACCCGGGACATTCGCTATGCGCTGCCGCTGCTGCCAGGAGTGCTTCAGGATTCCACCGGGCAACTGCATGTCAGCGGCGCCAGCACGCGCCAGGTATACGACCAGATCGACGGGTTCAACGTTTCCGATCCCGCCACCGGCCAGTTCCAGACGCGCATCAGCGTGGACGCCCTAAGGTCGGTAGACGTGGCCAGCAGCCGCTTTTCCACGGAGTTCGGCAAGGCATCGGGCGGCATCATCAGCCTGCGCACGGGCACCGGCGACGACCACTGGCGCCTGACGGCCACCGATTTTATTCCCGGCATCGAGGACCGGCGGGGCATCAACGTGAATAGCTGGACCCCGCGCGCCATGGCCTCAGGCCCCATCCGTGCCGGCAAGGCGTGGTTCATGGACGCGCTGGAGGGCGAGTACGACCTGGCCGTTTTTACCGACCTCCCCCCCGGCGGCGACCGCAGCCATGTCTGGCGGGGAAGCAACCTTTCCAAGGCCCAAATTAACCTCGCGCAAAACAACAATCTGACGGTAAGCTTCCTGGTTAACTCCCTGGTTTCCCCCAATGCGGGGCTGGACTCGCTCGACCCCATTTCCACCACCCAGCGCTACTCCACCAATGCCTTCTTGTTCGACGTCAAGGATCAGCACCTTTTCCATAACGGCATGCTGCTGGAGGGGGGACTGGCCACCAGCAGCTATTACACCCGAGTGGCGCCCCAGGGCATTGAAACCTACATCGTCACTCCCAACGGAACCACCGGCAACTACTACCTGACCAACCACGGCCAGACCGGACGCACGGAGGGAATCAGCAACCTGTTCCTGCCGCCCCTGCACGAGGCCGGAAAGCACGAGTTCAAGCTGGGCATCGATTTTGACCGCCTGGACGATTATCAGCAATTCCAACGCCAGCCTTACCTGGTGGAACGCGTTAACGGCACGCTTTCGCGCCGCGTCACCTTTACCGACGCCCCGCCTTTCACCCGTTATGACACGGAGGGGAGCGGTTACGCGCAGGACCGCTGGTCCGTGACCCCCAGATTGCTGCTGGAACCCGGCGTGCGCTTTGACGCCGATACGATCGTGCGCGGGGTGGCGGCTTCTCCGCGCCTCGCCTCCACCTTCCTGATGAAACGCAATGGCGAAAGCAAGCTCTCCTGGGGCATCGGCATTTACCGCGACCCAAGCAACCTGGACATCCTCACGCGCTCGCTGACCGGCACGCGGACGGATTCCTTCTATGACCCGACCGGCCTCAACCTGCTCCAGCCGCCCGTGCTCAGCACCTTCTCCATCGACCCCAACCAATTGCGCTTCTCCTACGTCACCAACGCGAGCGTGGCTTTCGAACAGAAACTGCCGCAGACCACCTACCTGCGCGTCGAGTTGATGGACCGGCGCGCCCACAATATCTGGACCTTTATCAATCCCGGCGCTTCCATCTTGCCCGACGGTCCCTTCACCGGACAGTTCACCCTGACCAACGACCGGCGCGACCACTACGACTCCGCCGGGGTGACCGTTCGCCACGTTTTTAAGCAGAACCACGTGGTTTTCGCTTCTTATACGCGATCGCGGGCGCTGACCAACGCGGACTTCGCCTACAACCTTGACAACGTGCTCTTCAGCCCGCAGGCGGGCGGACCCCTGGCTTGGGATACGCCCAATCGGTTCCTGTCCTGGGGCTTTCTCCCTCTCTTTCGCAAGTTTGATGCCGCTTACACTCTCGATTGGCGCAACGGCTTCCCCTTCACCTTGCAGAATGACTCGGAAGAGGTGGTGGGCGCACCCGGTGCGCGGCGTTTTCCGACCTATTTCTCAGTCGACTTCAGCGTGGAACGGCGGATCACGATCTTTGGCTTCCAATGGGCGGTGCGGGCGGGCGTGAACAATGTCACCGACCGTGGCAATTATGCCACCGTGGATTCCAACGTCAACTCGCCGCACTTCCTCACCTTCTCAGATGCCCAGGGACACTCCCTCATCTTGCGCATCCGGCTGCTGGGAAGAAAGTGACCGGCGCCGGGAAAGCACTGCGGGTAGGCCATGGAGCTGGCGAAAAAATAGACAAATGCGGGGGCCGCGTGTAGGATAATGGCAAGCTCTTTAAGCACATCAACCCAGGTCTTAAAGGAGATTTTCGCCCATGCCCATTCTGGCGCTGACGTTCGCACTCTCGCCCGGTCATCTTTCTCCCCTCTTCTCGGTGATCCTGATCGTGGTGGGGATCATTCTGTTCATCTTTGGCTTCGTGAAGTACCGCGAGTATCGCGTCCTGGCCGACACGCCGCAAGTTCCCATTCGCAGCGTCTCCATGGGATTGTCCCATGTGGCGGGGACGACCACCGGCGGCCAGCCGCTGGTGAGTCCGCTCACGCAGGTTCCCTGCTACTACTTCGAAGTGCGGGTGGAAACGAAGGTGAAGAAGGACAATCAGGAGACGTGGGAAGAAACCCATCGGGAGAGGGCGGAAGTTCCCTTCTATGTGCAAGACGATACAGGTTATATTCTGGTCAATCCGGAAAGGGCGGAGTATAACGTGCCGCAATCCTTCTGGGGTGAACTGCGGCCGCCCGCTCTGCTCTCCTTCGGCCAGGCCCCCCGCAAGGTTGATCCCTCGCTGGGGGTTGCGCCTCCCACGGACGAGCATTTGCGTGGCTATTTAAACGGCCAGTTCAGCCAGATGCGAACGGCAGTGCAGGGTTCCAATATCCCTGGGGCCAAGGTACTGGACACGGGGCTGGCGATTGCGCAGAAGATGCAAATGCTGGGGATCTCGCTGGGTGGGGACGGCATCAGCATGGATTTTGGAAACCGCCCATATCGTTTTACGGAATATTGCCTACCGGCCTGCCGGCCCACCCATGTGCTCGGCACCTGCACCGAAAACCCCAACCCCTCGAACCAGGACGACCGCAACCTCATCAAGAAGGGCGAAAACGAAAAGACCTATCTGATTTCGACGAAAACCGAAGAGAAACTCGAGAGGAGCCTGAAACTCCAGGCATTTGCCATGATCTTCATTGGCGGCTTGTTGATTCTGGGCGGGGCCGCGGTGGGCCTGGTGATCGGCCACTTGCTCTAATCGAAACTAATCCGGAAGGCTCGCTTAAACCACGTCAGGCAGGTGTCGGGGAATGCTGGAGGCGCGGGTGAGAATCGAACTCACGCATAAAGGTTTTGCAGACCTCTCCCTTACCACTTGGGTACCGCGCCCCTAAGAACAGTGAAGAGTGGCAAGTGATGAGTGGCTAGCACAAGGCCTGGCACCACTAGTTCCTGCTCGTCACTCGTCACTCTTCGCTTGTCACTGAAATTCTTGGAGCGGGAGACGGGGGTCGAACCCGCGACATCGACCTTGGCAAGGTCGCACTCTACCACTGAGCTACTCCCGCTCACCCGTGCTAAACCACTTACCAGCATAGCACAAATTGGATTATAAGAACCCATCCGTGGCGCTGTCAAGGCGCATCCGAAAACCCTGATTTTTTCCATAAAACCTTTCAACCGGTCGTGCATCCACATACCGTTTGGGGCTTCCAAGGCCTCACAGGCAGCTTCACTTAAAATCCCGGGGACCTTTGCGGGCGGCCCCACAACCCGCCCCAGGGTCCCCGCTTTCCCCCCTACGGTTCCCCTTGACGCTTTCCCCTTCTCCCGGTACTCTGCCCCCGCAACTTCCTGGCGGGCCCACCCCTCGTCAAGAGGCTGGAAGTCATCCGCACCCTACGCAAGGAGGACTTTCCAATGATTTCCCGCGAGAGAATCCGCGCCGCCGTTAACCATCAGGAAACCGACAAGATCCCAATTGATCTGGCCGGCTATTTTGCTTCCGGAATGGCGGCCATTGCCTACCGTAACCTCAGAAATTACCTGGACCTGGAGGAGAAGCCCATCCGCGTCTATGATCCCCACCAGGTCCTCGCCGTCATTGATGAAGATGTCCTCACCCGCTTCGGCGTGGACACGGCGCAGGCAGGACGCATCTTCGACCATGAGGATGCATGCTGGAAGGACGGCGTGCTGCCCGACGGCACTCCCTGCCAATACCCCGTTTGGGCTTCACCGGAAAAGCACGAGGGCGTCTGGGTGTTGCGCTCGGTAACGGGCAAGATCGTGGGGCACCGTCCTGACGGGGTGCTGAATTTCGAGCCCGTCAACTACCCCTTTGCCGAGCACGATTCCCTCACCGATAAGGATATCCGCGCCGCCATTGACAATTTCCAATTCACCGGCGTCGCGGGACCCTATACCGCCACGCTGAACCTGCCCGACGGATCGAGGAAATTCGGCGAAGCCATCCGCCGCCTTTACGAATCCGCCGACCGCGCCATTATTCTGCCCTACGGCGGCCATCTGCTGGAACTGGGGCAATGGCTCTACCGCGCCGACAACTTCTACATGATGATGGGGGCTGAACCCGAGCGCACGCACGAGTTCCTCGACCGGGTGGTGGAAATTCACTTGGAGGAACTGGAAAAGCTCCTGAAATACGCCGGCCCCTACGTGGACGTCGTGGCCCTGAGCGAAGACCTGGGCGGCCAGCAGGGTCCGTTGGTCTCCTTGAAGATGTTCCGCGAGTTCTTCAAGGAACGCCACCGGGCCCTCTGGAACCGCATTCGCCAGCTCACCAACGCCAAGGTGATGCTGCACAGTTGCGGCGCGGTCAACGATTTGATTCCCGATTTGATTGAAGGCGGCGTGGATATCCTGAACCCTGTCCAGATCGATTGCCCGGGCATGGACGTGGGCAAACTCAAGAGGGAATATGGCAAGGATCTGGTCTTTTGGGGTGGCGGCTGCGATACCCACCGCGTCCTCCCCTTTGCCACCCCGGCGGAAGTGAAAAAGCACGTGCGCGAACAGGTGCAACTCCTCCGCCCAGGTGGAGGGTTCGTTTTTCAGCAGGTCCACAATATCCTGGCCGATGTTCCGCCCCAGAATATCGTGGCCATGTATGAGGCAGTTAACGAGCACTGAGACCATTTCATAGGAGCAAGACGTGCAAAACCCCTCGCGAATTCCCCGCTTAAGCCGCCGCACCTTTTTGGCCACGCCCATTGCCGCCGCCGTTGCGGGCCGAGTCGAGGCATTAACAACGGAGTCCCTCGCCGCATCCCTGAATGAGCCTGCCGAGGTCGTGATTCCCTCGCCGGAGGAGCGGCGCAAAATAGCGATTTCCACCCTGCGGACGTACGAGGGTGGCTTTCATAATGGGCCTACCACTCACTTCGACCAGCTTGATCCCGAGGATTTCATGAGCAAAGCTCGCGAAGCGCACGCCGGGTGCATCGTGGTGCAGGCCAAGAGCATGTGGGGTTATGCCTATTACAACACCAAGGTGGGAGTGCGCCACCCGGGGCTGAGTTACGACCTGGTGGCTCGCCTGGTGGACGCCGGCCACCGCAACGGCCTCGCCGTGGTGGCCTACTACAGCGGCCAGGTGGACGTGCAATCGGGCATCGCGCATCCCGAATGGATCGGAACCAATGCCGACGGCTCGCCCATCTGGTGGGGGAACCAATTCCCCTGGTGCTGCCATCACACTCCCTACGGCGAATACGCCAAGGGCATGTATGAGGAGATTTTCTCCCAGTACGACTTCGATGGATTGTTTATCGATGGCTCGCCGTGGCCGCGCTGGTTCGGAGAACTGCTCTGCGGCTGCTCGTGGTGCGATGCGAGATACTTGCGCGATACATCCGAATCCCTGCGGACGGCCACAGACGATCCGCGCGTGTACAACCGGCGCGTCGAGTGGTTGCAGAATTGTTCCGAGCAATTTACGGACGAGATCTACGCGATTGTCCGCCGCCATCGTCCCGGCCTGCCCATCTGGCTGAATCAAGGCGACCCGCTGGATATGTCCACCCGGGTGCTGCGCAAGACCTCATGTCTCTACGTTGAACCGCTGGCGTCCGCCACCGGCCTCTCCGTTGCCTCCATCATGTTGCGCGGCTGGAAGATGCCCGGGCCGCAGGTCGGCATCTTCTGGGACGGGTATACCAGCGATCCGCTGGACATGGATCTGTTCCGCACCGCCGCCGTCATGATGCAGGGCGCCCGGCCGCGCTTTATCACCGACGAGGCCAACATGCCCGACGGCCGCCAGCGCGAGCAGTTCTCCCAGTGGGCGGGCCATCTGATGGGTTATGTGGAAAAGGCTGAACCCTTCGTCCGGGATCTCGAGCTCGTCACCAGTCTGGGAATTCTGTTCAGTGAAACCACCCGCGACGTTCTGCGCGCCCAGCAGAGGAACCAGGATTCCTTTATCGGGCAGGACTTCCTGCCCAGCCTTCTGGCTTCGGCCGAAACCCTGACGCGCACGCAGTACCCGGTGGAATTCCTGCCCTCGTCGGATATTCAGAAGGATTCCCTCTCGCGCTTCGACCTGATCGTGATGCCGGAAACCGAGGCGCTTTCCGATGCCGATTGCCAGACCCTCCACAACTATGTGCAGAGCGGGGGAAAGATCATCGCCACCTACAAGCCCGGCTGGTATGACGACAAATTGAATACCCGCACCGACTTTGGCCTGGCGAGCACTCTGGGCGTGAGCTATGTCGAAGAGGTTACGAAGTACGCCGGCAAAGATGGGCCGGGAATCTACCTTCAGACCAACGGCCATGCGCTTTCATCGTTCCTCGGTGCGGGCGAAGTGGGCATTGTCGGCAAGGGCGTCCTTCCCCATCCCAGTTTTTGCACTTATGTGCGCGTCCAGGGCAAAGCGGAGAGCATTCTCGACTATCGGCCTCCTTACCTGGTGCCGGATGTTGACAAGCATATCTTTCACAGTTGGACCACCGCTCCACCGGGAAACGACCATATCCCCATGGCGGCGACCGTCAACCACTGCGGCGAAGGAACGGCCGTGTACATGGGTGTTCCCCTCTTTCGCCGCTACTATCCCGACCTTTATTGGATTGCCGATTGGGTGCGCGGTTTGATCACGCGCCTGGTGCCCGATCCGCCGATTCACGTGCAAGGTTCGCCGGCAATCCATGCGACGTTCTGGCGGCAGGGACCCAAGAGGTTGGTAGTTCAAATGGCCAACAGCCTGGTGTGGACAGGGCGTGGAAACTCCGCCCCCTTGCGGGATTTGGAAATCGTGGGCCGCAGCGACCGGTTTAAGCCCCGCTCCGCGGAACTGGTCTGGCCGCAAAAGCAAAGGCTCTCCCTGGCGCCCGGAGACAAGTGGCGCGTGCAAGTGCCCGAGGTGGCGCTGCATTCCATCGTCGCCATTGAACTGGATTGATCGTTGTGGAAGTGTTGCGCGGTGGCAAATTTCGATTGCGGCGCAGCCGCGCACTTGGGCGCGGAAAATGCCTGCGCAGACGTAGCGCAAGGCCCGCCCTCCGGCCTTGCGGCCTTTCCACCGTGACGCGCGCCCGGCGGCGCGGATAATGCTCCCCCCCGCTGGAAGAGCCGCAGGACCGGAGAGCGTGTCCTGCGCTACCTCCCGTGGGAGGCCTTGCGGCCTTTCCCACTGACGAGCCCCGGTCACTTTTCGATCACAATGGGCATTGCGGATATAGGCCCCGGGTCGAGCGCGTCCTTCGTTGTAGAACGGCTGATTCTTGAAAGCCCTCCGTCCTTCCACTCGAGGGTGGTAACATCATATCGCTGCGGGCACCAGACGCAAGTACCTTCCCCGGTGGCGTCCCACAACTCGATCCTCCCCGTTCGAAGAACCTTAAACCGCCCCTGGGTTGCCCCGTCTTTCCACGCGACTTGGTAGCGAGCATCCCGTTCTGTCAGGACTACAAATATCGTTCCAGAACCGTCGCCTATACTCCTAAAGGCCGCAACAAAAACGTTCTTGTTGTCCGCCGACTGGAACTGCAAGGCACTAAAGAGTTCATCTGAATCGCCAATGCCATCTTCTTCGAACAGTTTTGTCAGGCTGAAATCCGCGGTCCGCTGACCATTCTTCACCACGGCGAAATGCGCGTGCGGTTCGTACTGATCGCCCATGTCATAGACAATCACCTGCTCGCCGTCAACCGCCATCTTCGTTTGCTGCACCAGGCGAACTTTCGCGGTCCTCGGCAGTACGGATCGCAACTCCTTCGATACTTGAATTTCGCGATGCGGCGTGATCAAGACGCCCAGCGGTGTCATGGTGACTTCCTGCGCCCAAATCTGACCACCGATCCCCAGGACTAGGAAGCATAAACAAAGGTTTTTCATACTTCGATTATCCCCCATCCGAGGCACTTTGCAGCCACGCCCCGTTGTCCACGGCGAACAACATGCGTGGCGCGGCCATAGAGTATGCCCCTCGGCCCTCGGAATCAACCGATGAAAACTGCCGCTGATATTGCGAACCATCCCTGCCCTGAGGGGGTCCGTCGGGGATTACGCCTTCCCGGACGCCACACCCTCGCCGCGTTTCACCCCTCCGGCGTGCTCTGCCCGGGCAGACATCATTAGCCCGTGCGACGCTCCTTCTTATGACCGCAAATGAGAGGCTAGGGCCATTTTCGCTTGACATTCACCCTGGTTTCGTGTAGGCTAATGTAGCGGGGTGTGCCGCGCTCGCACTCTTCCGGCAAACGTCCCCCGCCCGCACGTCCCCCCCGCAAGCGCCGAGCGGCAACGGAGTGTGGCCAGGGCCGGAAGGTTGACGAAAATCGATGGAACAACCGAAAACAAGGTCCGCTGCCGAGTCTATGTCGCTGCAAATACAACCGTTGCACTGCATTTCGGTTATCGAGCCACCGCCCCACAGTGCGTCAGCCAAAAAGTCGCTTCACAGCAGCCCCCACAAAAAGAATTCTTTTTTGGACGAACGAAGCCGGAACGTATATGAAAACAAAGAAAAGATGGACAAATTGTCTATCAAAAATGCAGACATTTCCGTCAAATGTTGGGCGATTTGACAAAATCTTGGGTCAAGTTTGATGCAAAAGACACTTTCTTGCGGTCTTTAAGCGGAATTTCGAGGTCTCATGTTGTCAATAATCGGCGAGCCTGTATACTTCATCGCGGATTCTAAATCGAACCGGCCCCGAACTCTTAAAGGACTCTAAAGACCTATGGCATTCTACAATCGACGGGAATTTCTTCAGACTTCCGCAGCATCGGCCTACCTATTCACCACCCTCAAGCTGGACGCTCAACCGTTTGCCCCGGCGAAAATTAACGACTCCGGAAAGGCGGTTCGAGTCCAGGGGAAGAATTACGCCTGGGAGTGGTCGCCGGAAAGCGATCAATTCCGCCTGCTCGACCCCTGGGGCATGCCCATCGCCGGCGGCAAGCTTCAGCCCGCCGTGCTCGTGCAACCGGCGGGTAAGCCCGGCTCGCTGCTTTGCACTTCCGGCAAGCCCGCCAGCCATGAAATTCGTCGTAATCGACTGACCATTCATTATGAGGGTGTGAACGGCTCGTCGAAACTGACCACGAATTGGAAATTCGACGATGAGGGGTTCTGGTCGGAGCCGGTCGATTACGAGACCTCCTCGGCAGAGGACGTGGTCCGTTTCTATTTTTGCGCCCAGGGGGGAAAGGACCGGGCGCTTCCCGCCATCGAATGCGACGACTTTGTGATTCCGGGCATTACCTCATCCTGCTCGATCAGCCCCATCATCGCCGGGGGACCCTCCGGCACTTATCTGAACCAGATTTCCTACCTCGGCCGCGGCTGGGCGAGCGACCCGGAGGTTCTGGCCACCCAGCAGTGGGGATTGCCGGTGCACTATTTCTGCGGATTCCACACCACTCCCTACTCCTTTCAACGGACCCCGCATGAGGATCTCGCCGGCTCGACCGCCGATGACCTGTATTACGCCTTCTGTTGCGGCCTCGCGGAATTGCCGGCCTGCGACCTGATGATTGACAACTACGGCGGCCGGGCCAGCATATTTGTCAACTATCGCAGCGATTTGTGGAAGCAGTTGCGGGGTCCGGGTCGCCTCAGGCTGGGCGCCCGCCTGTACTGGACGGTGGGCCGGAACTACTATGAAGCCATCCGCAGTTACTACCTGGGGCTTCTTAAATCAGGTATTATTGAAAAGAAGTTCAACTCCGCGCAAAAGAATGCCGTGGCCCTGGCCCCTTCCTTCTGCTCTTACGGGGAGCAGGTGGCGCGGGAGCGGGTTGATGCGCTCGAGGACCAAGCCACGCTGGACGCGGCGTATGAGGAATTGGGCAAGTCCGGAATGCAGACGAAGCTCTTCATTATCGACGCCAAATGGGAAGAAGGATGGGGCAGCCTGCGCCATTCGGAAAAGCGTCTCCCGCATTTTGACCAGTTGCTGGCCCGCATCCGCGCCGACGGCAAATATTTGGGGCTCTGGTCCGCCTTCATGCGCTGTGAGTTCCCTGCAGACATGGGACTGACCACTGAGCACATGCTGCACCTTCCCGACGGCAAGCCTTACCTGCACATTGGGGTGACGGGGAACCGGTTCCACATCCTGGACAGCACCCAGCCGGAGGTGCAGGCGGTGCTGCGCCGCAGAGCGAAGGAATTCATGCGGCGCTACAAGCCGGATTTCGTGAAATTCGATTTTGGGTACGAAATTCCTTCGCTCGCAGCGGTGGCGCCCCGGGATCTGAAGTTTGCCGGCGAGCGCTTCATGGCTCAAGCCATGGAGGTGATCATCCCCGCCCTGCGCGAGGAGAATCCTGACCTGGTGGTGTTGTACTACAGCCTGTCGCCGTTCTTTGCCAAGTATTTCGATTTGAACAGCCCGGATGATCTGGGCCGCTGCACGGAAGACTTCGAACTGGAGGCGAATCGCCGCTTCTTTTTCAGCAGCCTGATGGGCGAACTCGGCGTCCCCACCTGGGGGTCGGGAGGGTACGAATGGCAGACCATGCCCGACATCTGGTTTGACTCAGCGATTCTCGGCACAGTGGGCTCTCTCGTGAGTTTCTCCGGTTCCGGAGCCCAGACCGGCGCAACACCTGAAAGCATTGCCAAATTCAACGGCCTGGCGCACTTGATCCGCTACATCGGCACGTTCTCGATCCTTCCCGTTGACCCGGAATTTTATGGACCCGAACGCGGTCCCCATGCTCCCTCGTGGGCGCGCACGGAGAATGGAGTGGTGGTGGCCGTCGCGCTGCGGCAATATGGCTTCGCCGGCCGCAAGGGTCCAGGGAAATTCCGCGATCTCGTTTCCGCCAACGCCTCCGTGGTCGTGGCCTCCCAAACTTCAGAGGGGATTGCGCAGGCCGATCAGCTTGGCATTGTCCCCTACGGCGAAGGGGAGCTAGTTTTGAAAAGGGTCACCGGTTCGAAAGCAGATATTACCGAGCATTATTTCCGGGGAGGCAAAAGCACGCAGCAGCTTGTGATCGCGGAGGGCGTGCTGCGCATTCCGCTCCATGAAAAAGCCGCGGATGGCTCAATCGTGGAGTGGTATGAAGTGCAAATACGCTAGAAACAAATTCCTCAACTTTTTATCACGAACTGCCGATACTCCGAGCAGGGGAGTGTGTCCACCGGCGCCGCCCCGCCTCCCTCCTGATGTGGGGTATCGGCGGAATCTGGCCTGCGGATGAAACAAATCACGCGGCAGGGTTGGCGAGAAGTGCGGGACTGCACAGCAGCCTGGCATCTGCCGCTGTTGCCTATTGAGCATAGCAAAATAAAGTGGCGGTTACCGTCCGTGGCGCGGGCATCTTGCCATAGGCGCCATGTTAAGCCGTTGTCACGTTCGTGCATTCGCCTCCCGCGAAGCGGGATACGGTGAATAGCCGCAGGTTTTAACCTGCGGACCGGATTCCCCAATAGGGGGTCGGCCCTGACGGGGCCGACCCCTGGAGGTCAATCCGTCGGCTGACGGATTGGGAGGCCGTGTGGGCTCTGCCATCCGCAGGTTATAACCTCCGGCCTGGAGTTTCTACATTTCCGATGATCGCGTCCCCCCAACCGAAGCCTCAGCGATCAAACCGCAAACCAGATGTATGGTTTGGCATCAAGTAGTTATAGGCCCCGCCCACAGGGGGTCTCTTGTTGCTTTCTTTCAAAAGGTCCGTCTATATTTTCGGAAGCAAAGCACATTCATTGGGCGGGGGTTTGAAAAGTTGTCCCGTCCTGAATTCTGACCTAGGGGTCAGGCCATACGTTAGGATGGAGGACCTATGAAAAAGTTAGCAATCGCGATAATTGTCCTGACCGTTTTGGGCGCCGCCCATGCGGAAGAGCTTTCGCTTAAGACGTGCCAACCCATTGGGAAAGGCTACCGCATCGGGCCCTACCTGGCGGTGGCGAAGGGGTTGCAGCAGTTCGGCCAGGACAAGGCTGTGCTGAAGCTGCGTGATTGGGCCAAGGGCTGCCAAGCCGAGGACCAAGTCATCATCCTGACCCGGATGCTCTTTGAGAAAAAAGGTGGAGGGGAGATCCGGCCGCCGATGATCGGCGGACCGGAACTCCTCGGTGATACGAATTACGCGGACTGGCCGGCAGAGCCCATCGCCCTCTACGAGGGAATCCCGATCCTGGTCACCAGGGGGTACATTCTGGCGGGCGTGCCAGAACGGAGCGAAGACTACCTCAACGAGTGCATCAAGGACGGAAGCTGACGGGCTGTAAAATATACCGAAGCAGATCAACCGCGCCTGGAGAAAATCATCGAAAGCTTCATCAAGACTGCGAAATGGAAGCGGCCACTCTCGGCCGACGAGCAGTCATTTCTGAAAGAACAGGCCGGCGTAACCATTCCCGGACGCCAGCAAAGAGGGAAATAGGGCGGTCGCTATGTTCCCCAAAAGCAGGATGGAGCAGCGAATCACACGAGAATTGTGATCTACAAGTTCTTCTTTTACGACCGCAGTTCCGCGTTATTTCAGGCAATAGATCGTGTGTAACCGCCAAGTGTCCACCTATGCTGGTCAAGTTGACCATAAACGGCCTTCTGGGATGCCTGAATTTGCGCTCCTCTCCACTTGGCCCTAGAGCGGTTTCGATTTAAGTGTTTACATATCCACAAGAGGCGAAGTAGTTTGTGCATTCGCACGGGGAGACGGTATTGAGTAAGTCCCCAATTTCCTTCCAGAGGGCGTCAATGTCCCGTTTGGCGGCTTTGCGGAGTAGCGCCTTGAGTTTGGAGAAGAACCGTTCGATCGGGTTCAGGTCGGGAGAGTAAGGGGGCAGATAGAGTAAGGTTGCTCCCGTCGCGCTGATCGCTTTCTCGACTCCCGCCACCTTGTGACTGCTCAGGTTGTCAAGGATCACGGTGTCTCCGGGTTGGAGCGTTGGGCAGAGGAATTGATGCACATAAGCCAGAAACGTCTCGCCGTCCATCGGCCCGTCGGTGACCATCGGTGCGGTCAACCGGCGGCGGCGCAGAGCACCCACAAAGGTCGTCGTCTCCCAATGTCCGTGCGGCGCCGAGTCGAGGCAACGCTGACCTCGGGGGGCGCGCCCGTAGCGCCGCGTCATGCTCGTCAATATCCATGTTTCATCGATAAATACGAGCTTTTCGACTTCCATCACGGGCAGCGCTTGCATCCACGCTCGGCGCGCCCGCTGTACGTCCTCGCGTTCTTGCTCGCTGGCGTGCAGGGTTTTTTTTGAAGGTCAGATCCCATTTGTTCAACTGATGCCACAAGGCACCGATCTTGATCAAGATGCCCTGCTCAGCGAGACGTTCCGACAACTCCACTAAGCTCAGTCCCGGCGCTTGTTCGATCCAGGCGCGCAGCACGGGCTCCATCTCCGCGATGCGCGAACGGCGATGGCCCCCGATCGGAAAACTGCTGCGTTGGCCGGTCTTCTGCTCTCGCCCCCGCACCTGGTAAACCCAGACGCGACTGACTTCCAGCCGCCGCGCAATCACCGTCGGACGTTCTCCTCGATGCAAGGCCCATAGCACCCGATCCCGCAAATCTTGTGAATACGATTGCATCTCTGCCTCCCCTCTACCAGCAGAGGCATTATCTCATAAAACGTATACACTTAAATTAAAAATGCTCTAACGCCCTAACCACCGAGATGTGCCTCGCCGTGTTTGCTTGCCGCCTGAAAAATGTAGAAACTCCAGTCCGCAGGTTAAAACCTGCGGCTACCCACGGATGGCCCCTATCGGGGCCGAACCCAAAATGCTTAGATAAACGCTTATGGGCAGGCTGCCCGCGCCACGAAAACCGTTCGTCACTCTATTTTGCAATCGTCAATGGAAACATCCTCAATGGAAACAATTCCCTCAACTCTTGATCGCAAACTGCCGATAACTCCAGCGGGGAACTGTGACTACGAGCACCGCGCCGCCTCCCCCCTGATGTGGGATATCGGCAGAATCTGGCCTGCGGATGAATCAAATCACGCGGCAGGGTTGACGAGGTGGCAGGGTTGACGAGAAGTGCTGGACTGCGCAGCAGACCGGCATCTGCCGCTATTGGCCCTAAGCGCGAATCATTTTGCCAGCGTCACCACTGCCACCGCGAGCCCCGGCAAATCCACGGTCGCGCCGCCAATCGAGCGTGACGCGGGAAGTTCCTCGCCCGTGGACTGATCGACAACCTGAATTGTTCCTCCGGCGGCTTCGGGAAGATCCAGATGGAATTCCCGGTCGCGCTTATTCACCAACAGAATCTTGCGCTCGCCGCGGGGGCTGGCAAAGGCTTGCGCCATCACATTTCCGCTGGAGGTTCGGGTCTCCGCAATCTGGTTGCCGGGCGGGAAGTTGTCGTGGATGAGTTTGAGAACCAGGAAGCGCGCATTGGGCTTGCCCGTATCCCAATCGAGCATGGCGATGCTGGGGAACCGGCCCGGGTACGCGGGGATCATTGATTCATTTGCCGCGTCAATCCCCATGCGCGCCAAGCCCGCAAATACGTAAGCGTACACCGCCGCGGAGAGATTCCAGTAGGAAGGCGGAACGGGCTTGTAAACATAGCCGGGCTCTCCCTGCGACCAATCCTGCGGCATCATCGTGCCAATTTCATTCACCATGGTTCCCGTGGCGGGCGAGAGGCGCTTCCGCATGGTTTCGATAAATCCCACGGTCTCGATGAACCTGTCCGCCTGATCGAAGAAGGTATAGGGGTGAACGTCCACCGGTTCGTCGGCCCCGGGCACGGCGTAAAAGTGATAGGAAATCATGTCCAGGGGGATTCCCGGTTTATGATGCCGGGGGTCCAGGAAGTAGTCGAAGAACTCCGGGTGCGATCCGGGCGATGAACTCGAGATGCCGACAAACTTCATTTGCGGGGCGACTTTGCGAATCGCTTCCACCACCGCGTCATAAATCCGGGTGTACGTTTCCGGGCTGAATCCGTGCTCGATGTCCGGCTCGTTCAAGACCTCCCAATAATCCACCTTGTAGTGATGGCCGGATTCGTGCCACTTCCCCAGTTCATCGGTGAATCCGCCGTTCACATGCCAACTCACCACGCGGGCGAAATAATCGGCCACCTCGCGGAAGGTGGGGTCGCGCAGTTCCTTCCCCTGCCCGTAATCATACGCGGGCGCATCGGGATCAGCGGGGACCGCGACCGGCTTCGCCGTCTTGAGCATCCAGGCAGGAATGGCGCTGAACTTCAGCACCGGGGGATGCCCCTTCAGCGTATCCATCACCTCTTCGGTGATGGGATCAGCCTGGGAAAAATCCCAGAAGGTTTCCGTCGCGGTGGGCGGCCGGAGCTCGGCAACGGCAAAGTGCGGATAGAGCTTGGAGGGCGCGTAGCGTACGTCATCCCCCTTCAGCTCGCCCAGCGCGCGGAAGATGGAATCGTGCAGGGGCGCGCCGCGCCGCGTTTTCGGCGTGGCAACGAACAACAGGGACGGGCTGGTCTTCGACACGCGCAGGATCTTGTCCCAGTGAATCTCGACCTTCACCGCGGCGTCCTCCGCAAAGAGAGTGGACACCCCGAGGCACAGCAGGAACGCAATAGGCAGGCAGATTTTAACCGTACGAGTCATCTCGGAAAACCTCCAGCGCCGAGGGCGAGGCCCAGGGCTTCGCGGCTGCTCGAATCCGGCTACGGCTTCAACACCTTCACCACGTAATAGGTGACCGAATGCGGGACTTCCTTGTACCAATGGGGGATTCCCGCGGGAATCACGATGACGTCGCCCTTGCTCAAATGGTGGACCTCGCCCCCCTGGATGCCCGTCCCCCGCCACTGGCCGGGCTTAATCAATTTCCCATCAATCATCTTGCCGCCGGTAATGAAGGTCGCCTCACCCTCGACGATATAGAACACGTCGGTCTCTTTCTCGTGCATTTCAGCCTCGCCCGCGGCGCTGCGGTGAGCGCCCATCACCAGAAGGTCCTTCGCCGTGACCAGCGTCCCCCCGTTGGCCAGGGCGGCCCCCACCTTTTCATGCCCAACAAACGTAACCTCAGGCGCCCCCGTCGCGGCCATCAGCAACCCCGACGCGGTAAGAACTGCAAACAGCGCTAACCATATCTTCATCGATGCATCTCCCTTTTGCCCTGCCCTCTTTTCGGCGGGCGAGGCTGTAGTATTATCTTTCCCATTCGCAGGATGTCAATCAACCCGGTCCGTTTTCTTGACAGAATGCCGAATCCGCCGGAAAATATTTTCACGGTCATGCGGTTGGCCCTGGAGATGGAGCGGCGGATCATTCCCGCCAATTCACACCATCGTTTTAAGCCGTCAGGTGGCGGTGGAATCCCGCCGCTGCAGCATCAGTTGACCGGTTCCCGGCTTGACCGATTTCCCGAGTGCCGCGGTAGCTCAGGTGGTAGAGCGCAGCCCTGAAAAGGCTGGCGTCGGCGGTTCAACTCCGTCCCGCGGCACCATTCCATCAACCCCGCACAAGAATTCAAGGGCATGCCGAGGCCCCGGCAACCACCGTTCGGCCCCGGGACCGCGCCACGCAGGGGTGACCCAATGACCGAGCGGAGTGGCAGAGGTGCAGAGAATTAACCCGCGAGGCCGAGAAAGTGACATTTTGACGCCATCGCCGTCCGAGGTGTTACGGGAAAACACGGCGAAACATTGCCAGGTCATCCTGCGCCCCGCCCAAAAACTGGTTTGGACAATTTCTTGCCCCGCGCTTATCGGGTGATACTTCGCAGGTGCTCCACGCTGTAAATCTTCGCCACCAGCTCGCAATCTTGAACGGGCCGGGCCAGCGCCGGCGGGACGTAGAGGGTGAAGCCCGCGTGCAGGTCTTCGGCGTAGTGGCGCATATCCTCAAGGGCAAACCGCAGGATGACGGGAGCGAGCAGGGGGTGGGGCGAGGAATAGATGGCCGCCACCGGGTGCCGCGCGGGGTAGTATTGTTGCAAGTGGGCAGTCAAGCGCGCGAACCGCTCCGGCTTCGAAACCCGCTGGCTGTGCAGAGCGGTTTCCAGCGTGCCCACCTGCCAGAGGATCGCAGGAACATCGCTCTGCAAGGGCCGGCGCCGCAGCAGCACATCGGTGGCTTCGTACATCTGAACGCCATGCACCACCGGATCGATGCGCAGATCGGCGAAAAGGGTGTCGAGGGCGGAGATGCCGGGCAGAACCTCCACCCGCAGATCGAGCGCCTTGGCCATTTCCATCACCAGGAAGGGCGGGTGCACGGCGATCAAGGGATGCCCGCGAATCGCGAAGGTTACGGGCGGATGATCCAGGGCCGCTTCCAGGACGCGAATCGCCATGTGCTCATAAGCGCTCACGCGCGGCCGATCCTCACCATAACTCTGCTCGAAGAGCGAGGTAACCCGCGGGCACAACCCCTCGAGGTAAGGCTTGGTGGCGACTCCCGTATCCAGATAGAGAATTTCCTGCGAGCCGCGAAGGGCATGTTCCACCTGGCGGGTCACCTGGTTGACCGTTTGTACGCCCAGCCCGGCGACCCATAGGTCGGTCATCGCACGTCTCCCCCGCGCAGGGCGCGCATCAGGTCCACGAGGCGCCCGTATCTCTCTTCGCTTGAGGCCTGGCGCACCGCGGCGACGGCGGCTCGCACCGGCTCGGAATCCAGGCGGCTTCCGAAGGGCGGGGCATCGGGGTCTCCCGCGGCTTCCGGCGGGGGCGGCGGGGTGACGTTGGTGGACCGCCGCAGCGCCCCCCACAACCCCACTTGCAGGTGGCCCTCCGCATCCAAAGACTGCACTCCGGAAACTTGAAACACGGCATACAACGGGGTAAGTGGTTGGCCGGGCAGCACCGCTCCCGCCGGCGCGGGCACCGCGGCAGGGTCGGCTCCCTCGGGCAGCGGACTCGCCCACACCACATAGCTGATTCCCTTGAATTGCCCGTTCTCGGAGATTACGCAGGGGACCACGGTCAGCGCCATGCAACTGTCGGGCAGGGTGCGGGCTTCAATCCGGGCGGCGGGCGCCGGCGCGGCGGTGGGTGATTCCTCCGCCGGCGTGGCGGATTCCATCTGGCGTTTGAGTGCCGCCCCCAGCAACCCCAGCAGACGATGATCGGGCCGCCGCAGAATCTCCTGCTCTTCTGTGGTGAGATCGTAGTCCGCAAAAACCGCGTCGGGAGATTCCCGCAGACGCCGCGCGAGGTCCGGCTGAAGCGCCGATTCGATGAGCAACTGATCGATTCCCGGTTTCACGTTGGTTACCGCCTCAGGCTAACGGCGCTCCCACCTCCAGGGCGGGATCGCAACATCCCTGCACGCTCGATTATCGCCGCAGGGGGAAAAGTCATGATGGATCGCGTGAAGCGGCTTAGGATAGCACGGTCGAGCGCGTATTATGAAAGCGAAAAGGATTGCCGGTAGTGGTAAAGTTTGAAATGATAACCGCGAGTGGTCCCCTACTCCAGCCCCTGGGGGTGCGCCGTGATGAAAAATCTCCCTTTGTCAAAGGTCTATCAGTTGCTCGAGCCGGGTCCGGTGGTTCTGGTAACCACCATCCGCCGGGCGCGCTCGAACGTCATGACCCTGTCGTGGCATATGATGATGGATTTTGAACCGCCCATGGTGGCCTGTGTGGTCAGCAACCGGAATTACAGCTTTGCCGCATTACGGGCGACGAGAGAGTGGGTGATCGCCATTCCGGCGGTGGAGTTGGCCCCCCAGGTGGTCGGAATCGGCAACTGCTCGGGCCGGAACGTGGATAAGTTCGAGAAATTCGAGCTAACGCGCGCGCACGCCGAGCGCGTGGCTCCGCCGCTCGTCGCCGAGTGTTTCGCCAATCTGGAATGCCGGGTGGTCGACACCCATCTCGTTAATAAATACTGTCTCTTCGTCCTTGAGGTGCTGAAGGCCTGGACCGACCCCGCGCAAAAGCGCCCCAAGACTATTCATCATCACGGAAACGGCAGGTTCGCCGTGGATGGGGAAATGTTCAAGCTGAAGTCGAGAATGCGCTGATCGCTGCCGCGATTGTGCGGGAAGAACCGCAGACCTCAAAGGCGGAGGTGCGCAATGCAAGTTCGTAAATACCTGTTTTATCAGCACACATTTTATGGATTACAAGACCCCTCATCCGACCTCGCCCCTCGGCCACCTTCTCCCCAAGGGAGAAGGAAAGGTAGTTGCTACCCTCTCCCGTGGGGAGAGGGTGGCGGCCATGCGCCGCCGGGTGAGGGGTCGGTTCACCGATATTCGTCGCGGCTCCGCCGCGCTGCGCTACCGTTGATAAGGAGATTCGCCATGAATAATTACCAGGAATCGAAGCAGGCGCGGGATCAAAACTTCAAAATCGATCGGAGAGATTTTGGCAGAATGGTGCTGGGAAGCGCGGCGCTGCTCGCTCCCTCGGGCAGCAGTTCCGCCAAGCTCCCTCCCCTTCCTCCCGGAATCAAGATCGGGACGGGGGCGCGGAATCCCTCCCCGGAGAATATGTTGTACCTGCGCGAACTGGGCGTGACCTGGATCAGCAGCGCCGACATCACCCCGCCAACTGCCACCGTCGAAGGCTTCACCCACATGCGGGAGCAATGGGAAGCGGGCGGATTCAGGGTCTACAACGAGTCAGGCAGAATCGCTCCCAACGGCAACGCCGTCATTAACGTTCCGGCGATCGTGATGAATCTCCCTGGCCGTGATGCCCGAATCGAGGAATTCCTCGATTACCTGCGCTCCCTGGGCAAAGCTGCCATCCCTTACATGACCTACGGATTCGAGGGCAACGGCAACTGGCGGAGCGGCCAGGCGACGGTGCGTCGCGGATATACCGCCTCCGACTGCGATCTCTCCAGCCCCAATTTCCATGGTGGCTGGAATGGAACGGTTTACAAAGAACCCCTCTCCCATGGCCGCGTATTCGCCCCGGAGGAGATTTGGGAGAATTACACTTACTTCATCAAGAAAGTTGCCCCCGTGGCGGAGGAAGCCGGCGTCAAAATCGGAATTCACCCGGACGACCCGCCTCAACCCGTGCTGGCAGGCGTTCCCCGCATTTTCTCGAGCTTTGCCGGTTACAAGCGCGCGATCGAGATCGCCGACAGCCCCAACGTGGGCGTCTGCCTGTGCGTGGGAAGCTGGCTCGAGGGCGGGGCCAGAATGGGCGCGGACCCCGTCGAGGTCATTCACTACTTCGGCGCCCGCAAGAAGTTGTTCAAGATTCATTTCCGCAACGTCACGTCTCCCCTGCCCCACTTCACGGAAACGCTGATGGACGATGGCTACTACAACATGTACAAGGTGATGGAAGCCCTCGTGGATATTGACTTCGATGGGCTGGTGATTCCGGACCATGTCCCCGAACTGGGAGTTCCCGCGGGAGCAAGGCAAGCGGGAGTAAGCGACGCGACGGGCCAGTTCCATCCCAGCCCCGGCCTGGCGCATTCCCTTGGTTACATGAACGCCACCCTGAAGGCGGCGCTGACCAATCGACGCAAGGGGTAGGCAGGCGCAGGATCGCGAACCGTCCCTACCACGCGCCCGGAAATTGCCGGTGCACGGTCGCAATTTCCTGCCCGTGGGACTGTGGGAAGAAAGGTCAGACTCAATTTTCTTTCCTTGAGCGAATCCGCAGGTTTCTCCCGCGACCTTGGCCCTCAATTTGCTAGCCTACAACTCGAAAGGCCGGACCGGGCGCGGAATCGCGCAGTGTGGCCCGCCGATTCCGTAGCCTTGCCTTCGGTCATGACAGGCCGCCATGGGGAACTGGAGAAAAATCACCCTGTCTCGCCACTATCTGCCAGAAAGTAAATGGGTTATGAATGAAGGTCGACTGTTTTTCAAGATTCTATCTCATTCAAATGAAAAGGGTTATTTTTTCATGTGCACAAATGTGCGAAAAATCGAGTTTGCCATTATGTCTTAGAAACTAGGGGAGATAGCATTTTATGGTAAAAACGTCGTATCTTTCGATCTCATTCAAAAAAAACGGGTTATATCGAATTCTGTGCCCCTGAGAAAAAAACGGGAAGTCGTTTTGCCATTATGTTACAGAAAATGAATGGATTATGAGTTTTCGGTCAAAATTGACATGGTCTCCATGTGATTGAAAGAAAAACAGTTATAAGTCGATCTAGGACCGTAAAAACCAAACATGAAAAACCCCAAATATGAAGGTATCCTCCATTATGTTATTGAAAACACATATAGAAAAAATGTCTGTTTTGGGCTCTCCATTATGTTACTGAAAAATAAGCCGGTTATACAACGCCCTCCATTATATTGATGATAATAAATGTAGTTACCAAAGGTTAGCGCCGAGCGACGAGTGATGACGATCGACAAAAGATCGAGGGTTGAAGGGTGGCTAAGACCAAGGGCTAAGCCTCTTCATAACACCTCCCCAAATCGGCATCCGGTGAGTTCAGGCGGGCAGATGAACCCTCAAGGGAAGGAACTCCCCATGTCCAATGGCAGATTGGTCCTTTTCGGACTCATATCCGTATTTTTGCTGGCGGCTACCGGGATAACCGGGCAGCAAACTCCGGCACTTCCCGCCAAAACCCCGGCCACGGGCATCGTGTGGGTTGAGGGAAAAGGCGTGAAGTGCGGGATCGACCGCACCACCGGCCTGCCGCCAAAATTCAACACGAAGGTTGGGCAGGCAGGGATCGAGTGGTTGAGCGGACCCGTGCACCTTCAGGTTCGGAATGAAGCCACGAATGTTACCGCCGCGATTTCGAACGCCAAGGTTGAAACGGCGCTCGGTGGGGTGAATGTCGCAGGCAATATCGCCCCATTGTCGCTCAAAATCACCGAGGAATGGCGTTCCAGCAACTCGGGAGTTACCTGGGACTTAACTTTCGCAGGAAGCGGCAAGCGCGCCGGGCATGAAATCGTTCTGGAGCTGCCGGTTCTCACTTCCTCGTCGCAAGTGTTCACGCCCAGCGAGCGCGGGCTCATCAATGTGGGAAGATGCGGCAACTATCAAGCCATTCCTTACGGCCATCCGGGCGTATACACAAACCGCGCATACGTTCTGCCGCTGGTGAGCGTCTTCAACGCCAAGCACGATAGCGCCCTCACCATCGCCCTGCCTGCCGACGCGAACATTCCGGATTTCGAGGTGTCGTGGAAGGACGCCAAGACCCTGCGCCTGGCGCTGGGCCACCGGGCCATGGGAGGCGGTACGCCCTCGACCCTGCGGCTGCTTTTCTACGCGCACCCGGCGGACTATCGGAGCGTTTTGAAAGCCTATAGCGATGACTTCCCCGCCTATTTCCAGCCCGCCATGCCGCGCGGGCCCTTCGAGGCTTCTTTCTATTATCACCATATTCAGGACCATCCCGATTTCGAAGAGATGGCGCGGCAGAACGTTCGCTACCTCTGGTCGAGTTTCTGGTTCACCCACGTGGGGGAATATTTGCCGCTGGAAAAGGAGTGGTACCCCTACACCGCATCGAACTGGTGGAACCTGGGCGCGAAGATGAGCGATGAGAAGATCAACCATTTCATCCGGGAGATGAACGACCACGGCATCGCGGTGTTCGCCTTCTTCAACGTTGACGAATACGGCGGCGAGGGCATATACAGCGGCGTGGAACAGCACAGCGACTCGCCGAAGATCGAGCAGGACCGGAGAGAAAAGTTCGCAAACGCCCTGGTTGAGGATTCGAGCGGCCATGAGATTGTCGCCTGGCGAGGTGACAAGGTAATGAATCCGGACCGCCGGTACTCGTTCTATCCCTACCTGATGGAGCAGGTGCAGAGGCACTTGACGCGCCTTCCGGAGATTTACGGCTTCATCATCGATCGCATGGACTGGGGAAGCCGTATTGATTACGCCCACGACGACGGCTTTACGATGGTGGGTGATCATCCGGCGGAAAACCTGGCGATGCCCATTGCCGCGGCCGTGCAGGAAGTCTGCCGGTTGTCCCACGCGCAGGGGAAACGCGTGTTCATCAACCAGTTCTATCGTATTGAGATGCTGCGCGACGTGGACGGCGTGTGCCACGAGAACGATTACCTGCCCGCCCTCGGCTACCTGACGCCGCTGCGCCCGGCGGCCGCCTGGAATTATCGCCAGCCCTATCACGGCGACCTGCTTTTGTTCGAAGCCCAGCTCAAACGGCGGCTGCAATTCGCGCTCTTTCCGCAAATGATCGCGCACCAATTTCCCATCTCGCAGCAGGAGCCCGATCCGCGTGCCGCCGACCTGCTGGAGCTCTACGCGCCGCTGTTCTCCACCCTCGTGGGCAAGCGACAGGTGCTGCTGCCGCACTGCGTGGCGGTGACCGGCGCGAATGACGCGAACCTGTTCCTTAACGGCGAGGGAAACTACGTGGCGCCGGTCACGTCGCGGACGCGCTTCTTATCGCGGCGCGTGGCGGCCGGCGAAACGGCCACCCTCCGCCTGCGCGTTCCGGATGCGGCGGAGCTCAAGTGGGCGCACGTTTTTTCGGCGGATGCGCCGCCCTATCGCGCCAGCGTGGCGTTCACGGGCGAAGGATTGCAGGTGGACGTCCGGCAGCACGGGACGGCTTCCATGGTGGTCATCGGCAAAGCGCCGGAGCCGCCGTTGAACGATAGTGATTCCGCCCGGCTTGCGCAACTTCGCGACCGGCTCTTTGGCCCGGCGGCCCCACCTGCTCTGGCTACAGCGGGAGCGCCTGCGGAAGTCGAGGTACAGGGGGCTTTCATCACTATCGAAGGAACGCAGGTCGGCCAGTGGGGCTCGGTGGGCGTTCTGGTGAATGGCCAACGGGTGGGAGAGATTTCCGGCGCCACGGGAACGTTTCCGCTCTCGACGCCGCTGGGAAAAAACCCTCCCACGGTGACACTGACCCTGTCCGACCATGGCATGTGGTTCGTTCCCCAACACGTTGTGCTGGTGGCGCAGGCTGTCAACGGCAAGAATTACCGCCTCGCGGAGTGGACGCCCGGCGACGACGCCCGCGCCGGAGAATGGGGCGGCGATCTGGAATTGCACCTTAGGTGGTGCACGGTGGAAGTAATAAAATAAGCAAGTCAAGCGCCGCAAGGGTAGCGGAAAGCCCCGGTCTTTGATGTGCACTTTTGCCTTTTGACTTTTGACTTGCCCTTGTGCCCACGAGGCGCCGCTCGTTGCGCCTTCGGCCACCCTCCATCTATAATAAATTTTGAGGGCAAAACCGAACAATAATTCGAGGGCAAAACAACCATGAGCACATTTACTCCGTACATGCATCCCCGCGATGAACTCCTGGCGACCATGGGACGGATTTATCAGTATCGAATGACCACCACCTCCGGCGGCAACCTCTCGATTCGCGAGGACAACGGAGACATCTGGATTACCCCGACGCGAGTTGACAAGGGCACGCTGCGGCGGGAAGACATGGTATTAGTTCGTAAAGATGGCAGGGTGGAAGGCCTGCATCCGCCGTCTTCGGAACTCCCCCTGCACCAGGCGATTTATCGCGCCCGGCCGGATTTGCGCGGGCTCGTGCATGCGCATCCCGTCGCGCTGGTGGCCTTCAGCGCCATTCACGAAGTCCCCAACACCATGCTTTTTCCCAAAGCCAAATCCGTATGCGGCCAGGTCCTGTTTGCCCCTTACGAGCTGCCCAGCAGCGAGGAACTGGGGACTACGGTGGCGGGAAAGTTCACCGAAGGCAGCGACTGCGTCATTCTGGAAAACCATGGGGTGGTGACGGGGGGCATGAACCTTGGGGATGCGTTTCAAAAATTCGAAACGCTCGAATTCGTGGGCCGCACCATCATCAAGGGGAAACAACTTGGGGAAGTGCGGTTCCTCGCGCCGGAACAGATCGAACTGGCGAGTGCGCGCGCCACCATGCTGCTGGAATTCGAGCGCGAAGCTCCCACCAGCCAGGAAAAGGACCTGCGCCGGCGACTTTGTGATTTCGTGCATCGCGCCTATCGCCAGCGGCTTTTCATCAGCACCCAGGGAAGTTTCTCGGTTCGCCTGGATGCGTCATCATTCCTTATCACGCCATATCAGGTTGACCGCGGCACGCTCGATCCGGAGGATATCGTCCTGATCAAGAACAGCCGCTCTGAGGCGGGCAAAACCCCCAGCCGCGCCGTCGGCGATCATGACGCCATCTACCGCCATCATCCCAAAATCCACGCCCTTATCAACGCTTCGCCCATCAACGCCACGGCCTTCAGCGTGACCAGCGCCCAACTCGATTCGCGCACCATCCCGGAGAGTTACTGCCTGCTCCGGCAAATTCAACGGGTGGAATATGGGGTGCAATACCGCGACCACGAAGCGCTGGCGCAGCGATGCTCCGCGAGTCAGCCGGCGCTGATTCTTGAAAACGACGGCGTGCTGGTCTGCGGCGGGGATATTCTGGAAGCGTACGACCGCCTCGAAGTGCTCGAATCCACGGCGGAAGCGCTCATCGATTCCCGGTCGATCGGGGAACTGGCGCCCATGCCCGACAAGGCGCTCCGCGGGTTGGAAGTGACCTTCCTGCAAATGTGAGACGGAGAACGTAGGGGCACCCCTCGTGGGTGCCCTTGGGCCTAAATTGCCCGGTAGGGCACCCACGAGGGGTGCCCCTACGAGGTGTTTCGATTCACGATTTCGTGGTAGCGTTCCCGATGACGCGACCAGACTTCGCAATGACGCGGCTGATAGATCGTACAAGGGAACGAAGCCCCGATGGCGCGGCGCGCCTGCTGGAGCGAAGCAAACACTCCGTCCGCGATCGCCTGCACGATGCCGTTACCCAGTGCTGTAGCCTCTACGGGCCCGGCGTAAACCGGAATCCCGCAAGCATCGGCCGTCCAGGAGCAGAGGGTGGTGTTGAGGCACCCGCCTCCCACGATGTGGACGCGGCCAAATCGCACGCCCAGCAGATTCTGCAAGGTCTCCAGAACATCGACGTAGGCGAAGGCCAGGCTTTCCATGATGCAGCGCGCGTATTCGCCGGGCGCGGCGGGCGGCGATTGGCCGGTTGCCCGGCAAAACCCATCGATGGCTTTCATCATGCTCGGCGGGTTGTGGAAGCCGATGAAATGGGGATTGATGAATCGCGCAAAGGCGGGGGCGGCGTTCGCGGATTCCACCAGCGCGGCAATATCGACGGCCTTTCCCTGGACAGTCAAATCATGCTGAAGGCGCTGGAGCAGCCAGAGACCGTTCACGTTTTTGAGCAGGCGGATGGTGCCGTTCACACCGCCTTCATTGGTAACATTGGCGCGCAGAGCGGCGGGCGTCACCAGCGGCTGGGCGATCTCCACACCCACCAGCGACCAGGTTCCGGAGCTGATATAGGCCCAGGGCCGGCCGTCATCCTCCACGGGCACGGCGGCCACGGCGCTCGCAGTGTCATGACACGCACAGGTGCGCATGCTGAGGCGCGGCAGGTCCAGGTCGGAGGCCTGGTCGGCGCGGAGCGTGCTGAGGGAAGCGCCCGGTTCAACAATCTCCGCCATCAAATGCCGCGGCAAGTCCAGGCGCGAAAAAACCTCGGGATGCCAATCGCGGGTGCGGGCGTCCAGCAGATGGCTGGTGGAAGCAATGGTATATTCCGCGGCAATGTCGCCGCACAGAATGTAGCGCAGCAGGTCGGGCAGGAAGAGCAGATGCGCGGCGGATTCGAACATCCAGGCGTGGGTTTGCTGCATGCTCACCAGTTGGTACAGGGCGTTCACGCGCATGAACTGGATGCCGGTGAAGGCGTACAACTCCTGGTCCGGAATCACCGCGCGCACGCGGGCCATCACATCGTCGGTAGAGAAATCGCGATTGCAGAGCGGCAAACCCACCAGCGCGCCGTCGCGGGTCACCAGTCCGAAGTCCGTGCCCCAGGTATCGATGGCAAACGACCGGCACTGGGGGGCTGCTTCAAATCCCTTGCGAATTCCAGCCTTGATTTCGTCCAGAATGCGGGGAAGGTCCCAGTAAAGGTGGCCGCTGATGCGCGTGGAGTGGTTGGGGAAGCGATGAGCGGTTTCGATCTGAAGCTTGCGTCCATCGGTTTGCACAATCATGACGCGCCCGCTGGACGCGCCGAGATCGATGGCGTAGTACGTCTGCCAGGCGGGATCGGGATTGACCAAGTGAGCCTCCGTGGGCATTCACACTACCGGCTCGCGGATTGGCTGTGCCGTCTGCTGCGCATGGCCCGATATTCTTTGATGGGATCGAGCGGGCAGCCCTTCTCCAGGCGAACCGTCTGGACGATGGCGTTGGCGGGTGTATCAAAGAATGCGTTCTTGAGGATTTGGTCACCCAGCTCCGCATCGACTTTTTTCTGGGCATCCTTGAGGCCTTGGCGGTCAACACAAAGGGCCAGCACATACGCCCGCTGGATGTTATCGACGGCCTCGATCATTTCTTCGAGCGAATCCTTGAGGCAGTGGCTTTCATCAATCATGAACGCCACGTCGTCGATGCTCTGGAAGCCTTCGAGATCGGCCTCCACCAGGACGTTGAAAATGCGGAAGAGCTGGAACGGGTCCACGGAGCCGGTGGCCAGATCGTCATCGGCATATTTCTTGTCGTTGAAATGGAATCCTCCCAGCCTGCCGAGACCTTGCAGGTTGGCCACCACCTGCTCAATGTTGGTGCCCAGCGGGTGGTGTCCCATGTCGACGAGGACCTTGGCGCGGTCGCCCAATTTCAGCGCAAGAGCGTACGCGCGCCCCCAGTCGGCAATGGCCGTGGCGTAAAATCCCGGCTCAAAGAACTTGTACTCGATGAAGATCTGCTGATCGCCGCTCAGGGCCGCGTAAAGTTCCCGCAGGGATTCCTCGAGCAGGCGCGACTGCTCAAACAGGGAGAGCTGCCCCGCCGAGTTGGTGCCATCGTGCAGCCACAGGCTGAAATTTCTCGAGCCCAGCTTCCCCATCATCGCGACGCAGTCAAGGTGGTGCTGAAGGGCGGCGCGGCGCACTTCGGGCAGGGGGTTAGTGAGGCTTCCCCACCGCAACCGGTAATCGAGTGGGGCTTGACGTGGATTGAAGCTGTCCGAGTTGATGGCGCCGGCCTTCAGTCCTTGCTCGTTCAACAAGCGGAGGATCAAATCACTGTCATCAGTATCGCGGGGAATGGCCAAAGCCACGCTGGGGGTGGCGCCGGTGAGCTTGTGGCAGAGGCCCGCCACGGCCATTCTTTCCTGCACCGTCTGCGGCTCGGAGCCGTCCGTGTAAACCGCGAAGCGCGTTCCCGCCCGGCCGAAGCCCCAGGACGGGACCTCAATTTTGAGCGCGGCCAGCTTGCTTTTCACTTCCTTGATGTCAACGCCGCGACTCTGCAAAATCTTCCCGGCCAAGCCGAGTTGCTCTTCGCGTAAAGTGTCCTGGATATCCTCGAGCATGCTATCCTCCTTAAGCGTACATTTAGGTTGCACCAACGCGCGCAATCACGAAAATAGCAATCACAAGGACGGCTATGCCGGTAAAGGCATAGCCGTAGGAGCGGCGGCCTGCGCCCGTCCACTCGCCGGTGACGGCGCCCCAGATGTTACCGGTGATGATGTTGGTGGCCACAAACAAAGGCCAACCCACCGCGGCGCCCATTTTGCTCCCCAACTCGGTGGCTCCCATGCCATAAGCCGCGATGCCGCCAAACCACAAAAGTCCCATCAACGCGGCCAGCGGCCAATATACCGCGGGCGCCCCCGAGGTTCGATAAACTCCAAAGGTCCGGTTCTTGAAAAGCAAGTAAAAGCAATAGGCCGCATTCGCAGCGAATCCGGCGATCAGCGCCACGGCCCAGATCGAGTAACTGGCCATGGAAAAGGGCGCGCCTGCCGCAAGGCTCCTATCCTGAAGACCCTTGCCGAAGACAAAACTAAAATTGAGCATGGGGGAGAAAATTCCGGAAAGAATACAAATAATGAAACCCAACGCGAATCCGGCGCGCACCACGGTAGGCGCACTCGCCTGTTTGTCCTTTTCGCGCTGGTGACCCGCCAGGGCGCAAAAAATAGTTCCCAGAATGACCAACGCCAAGCCCGCCAACAAGGCATGTCCCTGAGGTGTCCACAACTGGCTGGGATCTTTTACCAGGATGGGGATGATCGCCCCCACAATGGCGATGATCCCCAGGATGATGCCGAACCCCAGCCCGATTCCGACCCTGGCAACTCCCAGCCCGAAGAATACCGAACCAATTCCCCATCCCAGGCCAAAGACCGCGATCAGAAGCAACGTGGGCCAGGGGGTCTCATGATAAACGCTCGTGAGGTGAGGGATGGCTCCGAGCGCCAGCCCCCAGGGGATCACGAGCGTGCCGAAAATGGAATAGATGAGCCACGTGTTTTCCCATCGCCACAAGGGCAATCGCTTCGCCGGCGCATAAAAGCTGCCGTTCAACAACCCCCCGAGCAAAACCAGGAAAATCCCCCAACCCAAGTGCGTGGCCATCAGCCCCCCTGCTTTCATTTATCCCTGGTAGCGAATGTAGACCGTCTTTCTTTGGAGATATTCTTCCAATCCGTACTTGCCGTCGTCGCCACCGACGCCGCTCTGCTTCCAACCCGTGTGGAAACCGTGAATCGATTCCCCCGGACCGCGGTTGATGTAAAGCTCGCCGACCTCGATGTCGCGCACGGCGCGCAGGATGCGGTTCATATCGTTGGTAAACAGGTACGCCGCCAAACCGTAACGCGAGTCATTCGCCAGCTTCAGCCCTTCGTCAAAATCGCCGAATTCCATAATCGGAATCACCGGCCCAAATACCTCTTCCTGCATGATGTTCATGTCCTGGCGAACGTTGGTGATGACGGTTGGTTCATACCAATAGCCGCTCTTGAAAGCGTCTCCGGCCGGGCGCTTGCCACCCACCGTGATTTCCGCACCGCCTTTGCGCGCCTCTTCCACGTAGCGTTCCACCTTCTCCAACTCCGGCAAGTTCACCTTCGGGCCCAGCGTCACGCCCGCATCCAGGGGATTGCCGATCTTCAAGAGCTTCACCTCTTCCAGGAAGCGCGTGAGGAATTTGTCGGCGATGCGTTTGTGAACGTAGGTGCGCTCGTTGCAGATGCACACCTGGCCGCAGTTGAAAAAGCGCGAGAACACCGCGGTCTTCACGGCCGATTCCAGATCGGCGTCGTCCATCACGATAAAGGGGGCCTTGCCCCCCATTTCGAGCGATACCACCTTAACCGTGTCAGCGGCGGCGCGCATGATGTGCTTCCCCGTCTCCACACTCCCAGTGAAAGTCACCAGGCGGGGGATGGGGCTCCTCACCAAGGCCTCGCCGACGACCTCGCCGGCCCCCGTCAGCACGCTGAAAACACCGTCGGGAACACCGGCCTCCTGCGCGAGCTTGGCCAACTCCAGCGCGGACAGCGGGGTGTCCTCATGCGGCTTGAGCACCAGGGCATTGCCCGCGATCAGCGCGGGCGCCGCCTTGCGCAGGGTGAGGGCCGAAGGATAATTCCACGGAATGATTCCCACCACCACGCCCACGGGCTGGGGCACAATCCAAAGTTGTTCGTTGGGTTTATCCGCCGCCACAATATCGCCTTCGATGCGGCGGTCAAACTCGGCATAGTAGCTAAGCCAGCTCCGCCCGAAATCGATTTCGCCCAAGGCTTCGGAAAGCGGTTTCCCCTCTTCCTGGGAAAGAATCTCGGCCAAACGCGGCTTGTTCTTATCTACCAGCTCCGCCCATCGCCGCAAAATATTGCCGCGCTCCACCCCTGTCCGCCGCGCCCACCCATGCTGAGCTTTCGCGGCCGCCGCCAGCGCCCGGTCAGCGTCCGCTGCCGAGGCTGCGGGAACCTTCGCCAGCACCTGCTCATTTGCGGGGTTCAGCACGGGCATGCTCTCCGCACCGCTCTCCCACTTCCCACCAATCAACATTTGATAATTCGTCATCGGATTCCCCCTCCCCAATATTTCCGCAACTTGAATCGCTGCTCGGCGCCGCCCCGGATCACCTTCCCGGCCGGAGCATCTGCCCAGGAACGGCGTCCCTCGTTCCAGCCGTCCCGCGGCCTTGGCCTTCGTTTCTTGTTGTCTGTTCCCCTGCGGATTTCCTTCCCGCGCGGCCCGGCTTCTGGATTGGCCTCTGCGGGTGACGGGTTCTATTGATAACGCCGGTTTGCCAGCTTGTCAATAAATTGCCATCGCTCCCGACCCTTTGCGGAAACCAGTTCTTACTTGACAATAGGTATGCCAGGGTATGAAAGCCCCATCAGCGCCCCGTGATCGAGACATAGCGAAGCTGCTGCTTCACGATATCGCGGGAATAGACTATCTTGATGTCAGTGGGCTTGCCGCTTTCGCCGGGCACCAGATCAGGATTGACGCCGCACCAGAAGGTGGGCAAGTCCAATCCCTTGTAACGCCGCACCACCTGATCGCGCCAAGCGGTGTTAAAGTGGATGCCGTATTTGGAGATGAGCGCCCGGGCTGCATCGTAATCGCCTTCCGCCTTGATGCGCATCAACTCCGTGAGCAGCATGCCCACGCCCTTGCGCATCTGGTCGTAGTCCTTCACCACCAAATAAACCTTGCCATCGCGCTCTATGGGCTGAATGGCGCCGGTCTTTTCGCGAATGTAGTTGACGATCAGTTGCGTGCCGCGCCGATGATCCTCCTCGATGGTGTCTCCCGTGGGGAACTCGTGGAGCTGCATCAGGCCCGCGCGAGCTTCCGTATCGTACGCAGCCTTGGCAACCTCCATGTTGGGAAGCGCGCCCATCTCCAGGAGCTTGGGATCAAAAAAGTCCCACAGGGCAACCAGATCGGCGCGCGCTTCCTCCAACGTCGAGTAATACTCCTTCAGATACACTGCCGGTTCTTCCTTGAGCCGGGGATTCATTTTTCCCGAACCGTGACCCAACACCTCGTGCATGGCCACCAGAAGGTCATTGGCAAGAACCTGGTACTTGGCGGCGCGGACGCGTTCTTCTTCCGTATAAGCGAACTCGTCACTGATCTTCGTTCCCCGACCCGCTCCCAGTGCGCGCATGGAGCCCGTAAAAATAAAACTCTTGCTGCCGTACTTGTCATGAATCTCCGCTTCGTTCGGCAGGTTCTCGCCGACCGTCATGACATCGTAGTCGGCGGTCATAATCAGGGCTTCAACGGTATTGACGATGGGGGGATGAGGCGTATCGAGCTTGTACTTGTCATCCCACGGCGCTTGCCGCTCAAAGTACCCGGCGTTCGCGGCGAACTCCTTCATCAGTTTGTTCATCTTTTCATCGACGACGGTCACGTAAGCTTGCATGGCGCCTTTCAGCCCGCGCGGGTCCTTATAGACCTCGATGAACCCGTTGGTAAAATCCACCGGACTATCGTCGTGCACCCAATCGATATTGAACTGTCGCCAGTCTGCCGGGTCACCGGTTTGATAATAGCGAATCAAATCCTGGAGGACTTTTTTCTTGGGCGCGTCGGCATAAGGAAGGGCCATGGTCAGGTAGCGAATCGCCCGGCCCAATTCCTCGGCGTAAAGGCCGGCGCCCGCCTTCCCCGCCCCGCCCGCACGATAGACTTGCTCCACCAATTTGCCGTTTCTCTTCACGAGTCGCGAGTTGAGCGGGTACTTGTCGTGAAAATCCTTCAGGTCATCCATCGTCACGCCTTCGTAAAGGTTGTTGCCGCTGGCGGTGAGGGGGTCTTCACCGTTCCTCGGGTTCTTCACGGTGAGAGAAGACTGATAGGCCGCATCGAAAATCGGTTGGCGCAAGTCTTCCAATTCCTTCAGAAGTTTCTCTTGCGAGCCCAGATCGGCACGATTCTTCAGGGCCTGGAGAGCCGCGGCCTGCAGTTCTTCCGGCGTGAACTCCGGCAGGAACTTCTGCGACGTGAACACATTGTGATTCCCGTGGTTCGCCCAGGTAAGCTTGGTGTACCCCGTGATTTTGGTGAGAACGACGGGATCAACACCATGCGAATGCCTCAGGATTTGCTCGAACAAATGTTTGAGTTCGAGTCCGTAAGCGGAATTCTGGTCATAGACAATGGGATCCACGGCAATGGCCGCCATGGAGAGCCAGAAGGCCAGAGCTTTTTGCTGAGGAGTAAGGTCCTTAAAACTCTCCGATTCCAGTTGCAAAAACCCCGTCTGTCCCACCCGGTCGACGAGCGGTGAAGTTGAAGTACCTTCCTGCGCCATCAGAGAGCCTCCCGCCTGGAGGATAAGGAGGATAAAGATGAAATGAACGATTCGCTTCAGCAAAGCATGACTCCCCTTTTTCGAATTCTGCAATGAGGGCTTTATACCAGATTCGTAGGGCGGGAAGCCAGCCTGGTCTCTTGGACGGGAGTCATTGCCCAGTCAGCTTTCGGAGGGCCTTTGGCTATTTGCCCGTTCGGCTCACGGCTCGACCAAAGAAAAGCCAGGCAGGCAACGGTATAGCGCCCCACCCCTGTCCAAAATGCCGCCGAGATCCCCGCGTTCTACGATATGACCACGGCAAGCACCGACACGCACACGGAAGTGGCGCCGTTGATTCCCCAAAGCCACGGCGTCAAAAGAGGCTCCTTGTCAGAAGATAACATTATCCCCAATGGAAAGGCCATGCCCATGAGAAAAACACACCCGCACGCCGCCCCAGCGAAATCGGCGGCATAATTCCGGCTCACTTGACGAGGAAACCTTGCGACCGCCACGCAGAGGTAGATTCCGCTATATGCGAAGGCCGCCGATAACGATGCAAATGTCACCGCCATCGACGCCAAACCCTCCAGCGAAATTCCCACATGAAAAGGAACGAACAATTCTCGCCTGGAATCCCGCTTGAATGCGCCCCCTCGCCAGGATGATTGCATTCGGTGGCGGTCGGCTGTATGTTTATCATCCGGGCCGAAATAGAAGCAGATTCCAAATCAGGATGGGTTTATGCCTTCAAGTTCTTTGAATGCGCTGGATGAATTACTGATCTCCACAGATTTCCTAGTGGACCCCTATCCGATCCTGCGCCGATTGCGCGAGGAGGATCCGGTCCATTGGAGTGATTCCATAGGGGGATGGATCCTGACCCGGTACGATGACATCATGACCACGTTCAAGGACACCAGCCATTTCTCGAGTGAAGGCCGCCTTGCCAAGGCCGTGGCCTACCTGCCGGACGAATCGCGGGCCGAGTTCAAGACCTTTGAAGACCACTACCGCCAGAAAAGTCTGATTCATTCCGACCCTCCCGACCACACCCGCTTCCGGGGGTTGGTCACCAAGGCTTTTAATCCCCGCGTCGTGGAAGCCATGCGGCCCCGCATGCAGGAAATTGTGAATGAGCTGTTGGATGCGGGCCTCCAGGCCGGACGAATGGATATCATCAAGGACCTCGCCATACCGCTGCCGGTCACCGTTCTGGCTGAAATTCTGGGCGTGCCGAAGTCCGACATCCCCCTTTTCAAAGGGTGGGCAGACGATATCATCGCCTTTCAAGGCGTCAACAAACCACCGGTCGAGACTCTCCGGCGAACCCAGGAAGCGATTCTGGAAATCCGCGCCTATCTGGGCAAACTTCTCAAGGAGAAACAACACCGTCCGGGCGAAGATTTGCTGAGCGAGCTCGCCGCCGCCGAGTCCGAAGGCGACAAGCTTTCAGAGACGGAATTGGTCAATACTTGCATCACCCTGCTGGTGGCCGGCCATGAGACCACCACCTCCCTGATCGGCAATGGGCTTTACCTCCTCCTGCGGCACCCCGAACAATGGCAACTGCTGCTCGGAGACCCGTCGCTGCTCACTTCCGCCATTGAGGAAATTCTCCGTTACGAAAGCCCTGTCGCCCGCCAGCCGCGCTTGATGAAGCAGGATGCGGAAATGGGCGGGAAACAACTGCGCCAGGGCGAATTGGTCTTCCAAATGCTTAACGCTGCAAACCGCGACCCCGCCTACTTTGACGACCCCGACCGCTTCGACATTCGACGCCAGAAGAACCGCCACATTGCCTTTGGTTTGGGCATTCACTTCTGCGTCGGCGCCTTGCTTGCCCGCACCGAAGGGCAGATTGTTTTTTCCGCGGTCATGAGGCGCCTGCCCAACCTCCGCATGGTCGAGGAGAAACCGCATTGGGATCTGCACAAACCCAATTCCCGGATGCTGAAAACCCTGCCCGTGCAAATTTAAGACATGCTCGACGGAGACCTTTCATGGCCCTGATTCAGTTCACCAAAAACCATACTGACCATTCGACAGACAAGGGATATCAGTTCGAATTCTTTTGCGATCGCTGCGGCAGTGGAGTTATGACGGGCTTCAAACCCTCGATGACCGGTTACGCGGGCACCGCCTTGCGCGCCGCCAGCGATCTGTTTGGAGGCGTTTTTGGCCGCGCCAGCGCCGGTGAGTATGAAATTGAGCGCGCTATCCAGGGCACCGGGCATGATAAGGCCTTTCAGGAAGCCGTGGAGGAAACCAAGCGCAATTTCCGTCAGTGCCCCAAGTGCGCCGCGTGGGCGTGCCTCGCGGTGTGCTGGAATGCGCCGCGGGGTCTTTGCTACACCTGCGCGCCCAACGTCGAAACGGAAATCGCCGCTGCCCAAGCGCAAGCCACCGCCGAGCAGATCCAGGAGAAGGTTCGCCTCCAGAACATGACCAAAGACCTTGATCTGACGGCGGAGGCCGCGGCCCTCTGCCCCAGTTGCGGTGCACGCACCAAGGGCGCCAAGTTCTGCCCCGAATGCGGGAAGCCGCTTCATCCCAAGAATGAGTGTTCACACTGCGGAACAAAATTTGACGAGGGAACCAAGTTCTGCCCGGAGTGCGGGCAGAAGGTTTGATGAGTCCTTCCAGAATCGAGGCTCTTGGCATAAAATCACGGTCGGAAAACCGGTAGGTAAGAGCGCTTATATTTCCCCGAAGTCGCAGCGCCAAGACGTCATGATCGCATGGCGCGTTGGCGCCGGGAGAACAGAGAACCCTATGTCCACAAAACAGCTCCTCATCATTGGCGCCGGACCTTATGGTCTGTCCATGGCCGCCTACGCCCAACATCTGGGAATCGATTTTGCCATGTCGGGCAGGCCCATGGAGTTCTGGCGAAATCAGATGCCGAAAGGAATGCTGTTGCGTTCGGGGGGCACCTGGCAGCTTGATCCTCTGGAAATCCATACCCTGGAACGATACATCGCGTCCAAGGGCCTCGCCCCGGAGCAAGTCTCACCCATTCCTCTCGACTTGTTTGTCGATTATGCGAGCTGGTTTGCGGATCAGTTAGGAATCAAGACGCTCAACTCCTATGTTCGAAATCTGGAGTTCCGCGACGGGCACTTCGAGGCCTTTATCGAAAACGGTGAAACTTTGACTGCTGAGACTGTGGTAACGGCGCCCGGCCTCGGCATGTTTCGCGACCTTCCGTCTGACCTTACCGGCAAACTGCCGCCAGGACGCTACACGCATACTTCTTCGATGGTGAATTTCGAACCGCTCGTGGGCCGGCGCTGCCTGGTCATCGGGGGACGGCAAAGCGCCTTTGAGTGGACGGCGCTCATGGCAGAAGCCGGCGTGGCGCAGGTCCATATGGCCTTTCGCCACGAAATGCCGCAGTTTGCGCCTTCCGACTGGACATGGGTCGATCCCCTCCTCGAGCAAACCGTTCAGGTCCGTGGCTGGTACCGGAATTTACCCAAGGCGGAAAGGGAAGCCATCGAAAGACGGTTCTGGGAGGAAGGCCACTTGAAATTGGAGCCCTGGCTGGCCCCCCGCATCGTCAAAGACAATATCAAGCTCTGGCCACATTCACAGGTTGAATCCTGCAAGCTCCTTGCTGACGGCGCCTTGCACATGCGCCTTTCCGGAGGCGCCAACTTCGACGTTGACCACATTATCCTTGCCACCGGTTATCGAGTGGATGTGCACCATGTGCCCTATTTCTCCAAGTTCACAATCCTTCCACAACTCAAAGCCGCAGACGGCTTCCCCATTCTCGACGAGGATTTTCAATCCACCGTGCCGGGCCTCTACATATCGGGGTTTGCGGCCAAGCGCGATTTTGGGCCCTTTTACGGATTCGTGCGCGGCTGTCCGTCCGCGGCAATCATCATTGGCGAAAGCCTCCGCTTGAATTTGTTTTCAGGGTTGCAGGGCCTCTCCCCGGGGATGGCTACTCCATCGGTGGATTAGCCATTGCGCCCCTTTTCCAACCGATGCTCCATCCAATTCCCTCCCGGCTGCTGTGCATCGTTTAGGGGTTGCCATGGGGATAGAACGGTGCTAGGTTTTATCCCGATGGGGGCATCCATCCTTCTTGTACTTGCGCTGCAGACGGTTGGGCAAGCGGCCCAACTTTCCTCAGGCGTTGTACTGCACGTCAGCGGGGCGGTATCCCAGCCCCTGGCCTTGTCACTTCAGGACCTCGCCGCCATGCCGCGTACCAGGTTGACAGCCAAAGAACACGATCGGAGCGTGACCTATGAGGGCGTGGCGCTCGCGGAAATCCTGCAACGGGCCGGCGCTCCGATGGGAAAGCAGTTGCGCGGAAAAGCCATGGCCAGCTACGTCCTGGTGACCGCGCACGATGGCTATCGCGTGGTCTTTACGCTACCCGAACTTGACCCGGACTTTACGGATTCGGCGAAGCAGATCATCCTGGCCGACACCGCCGATGGCAAGCCTCTGCCGGAAAATCAGGGGCCGGTGCGCATCGTCGTTCCGCAGGACAAGAAGGGAGCCCGGTGGGTTCGTATGGTGGAAACCATCGAGGTCGTCAAGCTGCCGTAAGCGTGCGGAGCGTTGTCGTAGGGGTACGGCTTGCCGTACCCTTCTGTTCGGTCGAGTGGCAAGAATGAAGGGGGTAGGGCAAGTCGCACCCCTACACCAAAGGCGGAAAGTGATAAGCGAAGTGCCAAACGTTTGGGTCTTGCAACACCATGCCAATGAAACGTTGGGAAGCATCGAGGGCGTGTTGCGGGGCCACCAGATCGGGTTCGACTACATCCAAAGTTATGCCGGCGAGGCTGTACCGGGTGAGATGGGGAGTCAAGCCGGTTTAATCGTGATGGGCGGCCCGATGGGAGTCTACGAGCAGGTCAGGTACCCGTTCCTGGCCGAGGAAATGCGCTTGATCGAAAGCGCCCTCAAGCTGCAAAGGCCGGTGCTGGGTGTTTGCCTGGGGAGCCAATTGCTTGCCGCCGTGCTGGGCGCTGAAGTGAAAAAGGGCGGAAAGAAAGAATTAGGCTGGCTCGCGGTGACGCTCGCCGCGGACGCCGCCGCCGATCCGCTGTTTGCCGGCGTTCCCTATGAATTTTGGCCATTTCACTGGCATGGGGATGTATTCGCGCTGCCCCGGAACGCCGTAAGCCTGGCGTCATCGCAACAAACCCCCTGCCAGGCGTTCCGTTACAGAATGAACGCTTATGGAATCTTGTTTCATCTTGAAGTAACAGGGGAGCAAATTTCCCAAATGCTTTCCGACTTTGCCGATGAGCTTCTCGAGGCGGGCGGCACGGCAACTGAAATTATGGAACAGACTTCGCGCCATTTGCCGGCCTTGCAGGAAATTGCCGCCGGGGTATTTCACGGCTGGGCGTCTTTGCTTTCCGCTACATGAAGCCGCAATCATCATAATGGGCTGCCGCAGCGTGGGGAACAGGGTATATAATTCTTAGCCGTTTGGTGCCGAGCTCAATTTCTGGGGCGGGAATAGAACTTTCATTTTTTCGGGCATTTTCAATTTAAGACTTTAAGGAGGAAACTATGGCGACCACCAGTGCTGCCTTGGAGGCGCAAGTCGCCGTCCGGGCGACCAAGCTTCTCATCAACAACCAATGGGTGGAAAGTACTTCGGGGAAGTCATTTCCAACCATCAACCCCTCGACCGGCCTCGAAATCTCCCCCGTGGCCGAAGCCGATGCGGCGGATGTGGACAAGGCGGTCCACGCCGCGCGAACGGCTTTTGAAAAGGGACCCTGGCGCCGGATGGCGGCCGCGGAGCGCGGACAGTTGCTCCACCGCCTGGCCGATCTGATTGAGAAAAATGCCGATGAACTCGCCCGGCTCGAGTCCCTCGACAATGGCAAACCCTATCACGTGGCCAAGGCCGCCGACCTGCCGCTGACTATCGGCTGCTATCGTTACTATGCGGGTTGGGCTGACAAGATCCACGGCAAAACCATTCCCATCGCGGGAAATTATTTCTGCTACACCCGGCATGAGCCCGTCGGCGTCGTGGCCCAAATCATCCCCTGGAATTTCCCCCTCCTCATGCAAGCCTGGAAGCTGGGGCCGGCGCTCGCTGCAGGCAATACGGTGATTTTAAAACCCGCGGAACAAACTCCCCTTACCGCCCTGCGCGTGGGCGAATTGATTCTGGAAGCGGGGTTTCCGGCGGGGGTCGTCAATATTCTGCCGGGTTATGGACCGACGGCCGGCGCCGCACTTGCCTGGCACCACGGCGTCGACAAGGTCGCTTTCACCGGCTCGACGGAAGTCGGCCATCTGATCATGGAGGCCGCCGCCAAGAGCAACCTGAAACGCGTCACCCTGGAACTGGGTGGCAAGAGCCCCAACATCGTTTTTGCCGATGCCGACATGGATGAAGCCATCGAAGGCGCCCACTTCGGGTTGTTCTTCAACCAGGGCCAGTGCTGCTGCGCCGGGTCACGCATCTTTGTGGAAGACAAGGCCTATGACGAATTCGTGGAAAAGAGCGTGGCACGCGCCAAAGCGCGCAAGGTGGGTGACCCCTTCGATCCCTCTAATGAGCAAGGACCCCAGGTGGACGAAGTTCAATTCGAAAAAGTGATGAGCTACATCGAGGCGGGAAAGAAAGACGGGGCATCGCTTCTGGCCGGTGGCAACCGCGTGGGCAATCGCGGCTTCTTCATTGAGCCCACCGTCTTCGCCGACGTCAAGGACAACATGAAAATCGCCCAGGAAGAGATCTTCGGGCCCGTCATGAGCATCCTGAAGTTCAAGGATATCGAGGAAGTTGTGGAGCGCTCAAATCGCACCGATTATGGTCTGGCGGCCGCCGTTTGGACCCGCGATATTGGCAAAGCCTACGCGATTGCCAACAGCGTCCGGGCCGGAACGGTGTGGGTGAATTGCTATGACGTCTTTGACGCCGCTGCGCCCTTCGGGGGCTTCAAGCAATCGGGTATCGGGCGGGAACTGGGTGAGTATGGCCTCCAGCAGTATACGGAGGTCAAGACTGTCACGGTAAAACTACCCAATTAGGGGTGGGATTTTGGATTTTCGAATTTCGCTCTTCGATTCGGGTTCGTATCTTGAATCTTGAATTTTGAATTCTCGATTCGAAACCGTCCCCGGGGCCACGTGTTGGAAAGCGCGTGGCCCCGCTTTATTCTCGGACGAGAATCCTTCCGGCGAGTGGGTCTAAGCCGGTTTCTTTTGCGCCCCACCCGCCAGCCGCTTGCGCAGGGAATCCAGCGCTTCGGGAGCGCGTTTCGACATCCACTGCTCGTACTTTTCCGCCAAGGTTTCCAGGTTTTTCCAAACCATGGGATTCTTGTTATTCTCCCTCAGCGTAGGCGCCACGTTCTTGACTTTGTCCCAAATAATCCAGAATTCACCAGTGTTTTCGAAGAAGAGGTCGGGATTAATAAGTCCGTGATTCACCAGCGAAGCGGCCATATCCCAATACGTAACCGTCATGCGAAATAAAGCGCTATTCTCCGAACCCGGCGGGGCCTGCGCAACGTAGTCCTCAAAATTCTTAGCATTGAATTCGCGAATAAACCACTCGCGCCCCTGCCGCAGTTTAGCTTCGCGCCGCAAATCATATAAACGCAGCAACAATTCTGCGTCGAAATTATCCGGATGATCTTCTTTCACGCATCCCTCCCGAACATATCCCATGGATTTCTCCTGCTCGATGCTTACAGGCAAGCTGGACTTTCCGCGACCTTGGCATCACCTGCAACACGCCATCTTATCATGGAATGGGCCGCCGCCCTGATTCCACCCCCATCAATAACACCGCTACCCCCATCCATTAGGCAGAAGCATCCGGGGCAAGGTCGGCAAGCAGCTTCAGAACTTGCCGCTCGATCATATCGCGCACATTCCGATGGGATCCCATGCTCCTGCCGAAGGGGTCAGGGACATCCCACTGCTCCAGGCGCCCTTTAAAACCCGCCGGCAATGGAAACTCAACTTCATGCCCCATGCTCACCACCACATCCATATCTTCCACTGCCACGCTGCGCAAACCTTTTGACCATTGCCCCTCCAGGGAAATCCCTTTTTCACTCATCACGCTGGAAGTATCGTCCACAATCGAGCCAAACGGATACGTGCCGGCGCTGTGGGCCTCCACCCTGCCGTTGCCAAAGTGGTTGGCCCAGGCTTCGCCCATTTGGCTTCGGCAGGCGTTTCCAACGCAGACAAACAGAATCTTTACAGGAGGGGTGTTGGATTGAGTCATCGGGTCATCGGGTCATTTAGCGATTTGGTGATTGAGTGATCTGGTGATTTACCCAGCGAGTGAAGGATCACCGGCACAACCCCCCGCGCGTGTCAAGGATGGAGAATGAATTCTTCAACAAATCACCAAATCGCTAAATCACTCAATCATTCAATTTCTTTAGAAAGTATCGGTGCACCGCGGGGTCATCCGTTAGTTCAGGATGGAACGTTCCCGCCAGAATACTTCCCTGCTCCACCAGGACGGGCAGGGTCCCGCAGCGGCCCAGCACCCGCACTCGCTCGCCCACGCGGCGAATAATGGGGGCACGGATGAAGACCATTTCCACGGGATGATCGGCGAGATCGGGGCACTCCCCCGCCTGCACGGAACTATCGATCTGGCGCCCGTAGGCGTTGCGCTCAATGGCAATGTCGATCAAACCCAGCCTCTCCTGCGGGGGGTTCAAGACTTCTTTCGCGAGCAATATCGCTCCCGCACAGGTGCCGAAAATCGGCTTGCCCTGCGCAGCAAATTCCTGGATGGCCGTGCCCATGCCCTCGAGAGCAAAAAGTTTCAACATCGTCGTGCTCTCGCCGCCCGGCATGATGAGCCCGCTCACCTCCCCAAGATCTGTGGCGTGCTTTACCAGTATCCAGGGCGCTGCAAGAGCCTCCAGCATTTTGCCGTGCATGGCAAAGTCGCCCTGAATGGCGAGAATCCCGATGGGTTTGTGGCCGTTGTTCATGATTAAAGCTCACAGCCGACAGCTAACAGTGGAGAGTTATAAGCCATGCAAACTTCGTGACTCCACTTGGCTGCCCGCAAAGGAGCAAGTACGTTACGGTTGATTCCGCCAGGTGCTGTAAGCTGTGAGCTGTCAGCTGTAAGCTGATTTCCTACCACCCGCGCGTTTGCAACAACTCCTTGGGGTCCATCTTCTGCACGTCCAGGCCTTTCATGGCTTCGCCCACCTCGGCGGAGCACTCCGCCACCACCAGCGGCTCATTGTAGTGTGTGGTGGCGCGCACGATGGCTTTGGCGCGCTGCGCGGGGTCCGACGATTTGAAGATGCCCGAGCCCACAAACACCGCCTCCGCCCCCAATTGCATCACCAGCGATGCGTCCGCCGGTGTGGCGATTCCGCCCGCGGAAAAATTCGGCACCGGCAGCTTGCCGTTCTGGCTGACCCACTTCACCAGGTCATAGGGGGAGCCGAGTTCCTTGGACTTCGCCATCAATTCCTCTTCCCGCAGGGTGGTGAGTTGGCGAATTTCGCTGGTGATGGCGCGGATGTGCCGCACCGCCTCGACGATGTTGCCCGAACCCGCTTCGCCCTTGGTGCGGATCATCGCCGCGCCCTCGCCGATGCGCCGAAGGGCTTCGCCCAGATTGCGCGCCCCGCACACGAACGGCACCTTGTACCCCCACTTGCTGATGTGGTGTTCTTCGTCGGCCGGCGTCAGCACTTCGCTCTCATCGATGTAATCGACGCCCACCGCCTCCAGCACTTGCGCCTCCGCAAAGTGGCCGATGCGCGCCTTGGCCATCACCGGGATGGTCACTGCGCTCATGATCTCCTTGATGATCTTGATGGACGCCATGCGGGCCACGCCGCCCTCTTTGCGAATGTCCGCCGGCACGCGCTCCAGTGCCATGACGGCGCAGGCTCCCGCGTCCTGCGCGATTTTGGCTTGTTCGACGGTGGTGACATCCATGATGACGCCGCCCTTGAGCATCTCCGCCAAACCCACTTTCAATTTCATTGGCTGATCATATTCCCACATGGCATTACTCCTTCTCAGATTGAAGATTTTCCGGCCTGACCGCGCGTCACCTGCAAAGCGTCCGGCCGCAGCGTCAGGTCCAACTCGGCTCCCAGACGCGCAATGATGCTAGGCAGCGCCCGAATATCAGCAAGTGAAGTCCGGAAATTCACGATGCAGGCGCGCAGCACAAAAGCTCCGCCAATCACCGCGTTGGTCAAAAAGGCTTCGCCGCTCTTCTGCAATCGCACCATCAAAGCGCTATTGAGCTGGTTGAGGTACTCCTCCACCTTTTCGTCGCCCGGCTCAAGATCGCGCGGCACGTAGCGGAAGGTGGCAATGCTCAAACCCTGGCGGAAAGCTTGCAACTCCGGATGCGCGGCGGCGAGTTCGAACAGGGTTTGGGCCAGGCGAATGTCATCGCCAATCATCTGCGCATAGCCTTCGCGACCCACCTGGCGAAGGGCCAGCCAGATTTTCAGGGCGCGAAAGCCGCGCGAGTTTTCCGGCCCATATTCAAAGTAATTCACCGCTTCTTCAGAGTCCTGCATTGCCTTGTAATACGCAGGGCGATTCGGCGTGAAGGCATCGCGGAGCGCCTGACGGTCGCGCACCAGCGTGCATCCGGCCTCGAGCGGCGCGTAGAGCCATTTGTGGGGATCGACGGCCACGGAATCGGCCTCGCTGATGCCGCGCAAATCCGCCGGCGCATTGGGCGCAGCAGCCGCAAATCCCCCGTAAGCGCCATCCACGTGGAACCACAATCCCTCGTCGCGCGCGATGGAGGCGATCTCCGCGAGCGGATCCACGGCCCCGGTGCTCACCGTGCCGGCCGTGCCAATCACCATGAAAGGCAAATCGCCCTTCGCCCGGTCCGCAGCAATTCTTTCTCGCAACTCGCCGGTGTTGATCTGCTGATGAGCATTCACGGAAATCCACGCGATGGAATCAAGTCCCATGCCGAACAGGTCCACCGCCTTATGAATCCACGTGTGGGTCTCGGCGGAGGCGTACACGCGCAGCCGCGGGACGCCATCGCCGCCCATGCCGCGGCTGCGCGCATCCCAGGTAACCTTGGCTTTGCGCGCCGCGAGGAAGGCCACAAAATTCGCCATCGTGCCGCCCGTCACCAATACGCCGCCCGCTTCCCGCGGATAGCCAATCAGCTCGGCGATCCAGCGGATGGTCTGCGCTTCGATCTCGCTCGCCATGGGCGAGAGTACCCAGCCCCCGGCGTTGGGATTGATGGCCGCGGCCAGCAGTTCGCCCAGCGCCCCCACCGGAGCAGCGGATGAAGTAATGAACCCCATGAAACGCGGATGGCCATTGAACAGCGAGTGATCCACCAGCAAGTGAACCGCCTCATCGAGCAGCACCTCAGGGGCGGTTCCCCGCTCAGGCAGCAGCGAGTCGCCGAGGATGGCGCGAATTTCCCGCGGTGATTCGCCGGAACTCACGCGCCGGTTGGGCAGTGATCGCAGGAATTCCGCAAGGTGATCGACCAGGCGATAACCCAGGGCGCGAAATTCCTCCGGGCTCATTTCCAGCGGAGCATTGCGAGGTTCCGAAATTTTTTTGGATTCGATCACTTCCCTGCCCACGTCCCTAAATTCGAAGCTGGATAAGCCTGCCTATCCCCGACTTTCTGCCACTAGCCACGCCAAGGAAGGCTTACACGAGAGCGACACTTTGTCCCACTGAGGCGCGAGGACTTCCCTTCCTTGCCCGACGCATTTCCGCCTTCAGCAAATCGCCCAGGACGGCCGCGCCCTTCTCAATCTTATCATCAGGCAAGGCGGTGTAGCACAAACGCAGGGCGTTATGCCGAGGATTTTGGAAATAAAAGTAGCGCGCCGGGGCGAACAGCACGTGCCGCTCGCGGGCTTTTACCAGAAGTTCCGCGGCATCGAGGAACGCCGGCAGCTCCACCCAGACGGACATGCCGCCCTCCGGATAGACGGCGCGCGCCTCGGGGGGGAAATGCCGATCAACGGTCTGGCGCAGCACTTCCTGCTTGTGGGCATAAACCTTGCACGCCTTGCGGATCCACTTATCCAGCCAGCCTCTCGATCCCAATTCCTGGACCACCGCCTGGCCCAGCAAATTGGTATGCAGGTCGGCGCGTTGTTTGGCCCAGCGCAGGCGCTCGATGACCGGGCGCGAAGCCACCAGCCAGCCCACGCGCAGGCCCGGAAATCCCACCTTGGAAAAGCTGTTCAGATAGATCACCAGCCCCGTCCGGTCGAGCGCCTTGAGCGGGGGAATCTGCCGCCCGCGGAAGCGCAGCGCCCCGTAAATGTCATCTTCGACGATGGGGACCTGGAAGCGCTGGGCTAGTTCAAGAAGCCTCTGGCGGGCCACGAGGGGCATGGTGGAGCCGGTGGGATTCTGGAAAGCCGGGCTGCAAAAGATCAGTTTGACGCGCGTCTGCTCCAGCACGGAGGCGAGCGCGTCGAGATCCATGCCCTCCGCCGTCACCGGAACGCCCACCAGGCGGACGCCGGGCGAATCGAACACATTCCACAGGCCGGTGTAGGTGGGATTCTCGCACACCACCGTTTCACCCGTGGAGACCAGGGCGCGGCGCACCAGGTCAATGGATTGCTGGCAGCCGTGGGTGACGAGAATTTCGTCGAGATCCACGGGAATGCCATCGCGCCGCAGCCGCATTTGCAGATAAGCCTGGAGCGGCTGGTAGCCGCCCGTGGACCCGTACTGCATCATGCGGCCGCCCTCGCGGCGCAGCACGGCGTCGGCGGCGCGGCGCACCAGGTCGGGGGAAGTCAGCTCTTCTGCGCCGTGGGCGGCGGCAAAGGAGATGACGCCCGCTTCTCCGGCGCTGGCCATCAGCCGTCCCAGGGAATCGTCGCGCGCCTCTTCGGGAAAGTAACTCTCCCAGAACAATTCCTGCAGGGGGCGGCGCGCCTCGCCGCGCGGAGAGCGCAGCGATTCCCCCAGGGGCGTCACGAAGGTCCCGCGCCCCACCGTGCCGTGAATCAGCCCTTCGGATTCGAGTTCCGCGTAAGCGTTGCCCACCGTGGTCCGATGCACTCCCAGTTGGTGGGCGAACTCGCGGCTGGGTTCCAGGCGGTCGCCGGGCTTGAGGCCGCCATTCACAATGCGCTCGCGAAGCTGATCGCGAATCTGCACGTAAAGCGGCTTGCGTAAGGTCGAATCCAAAGTAACCAGCATGGTCAAGTCACCCCTCTGGCCTGCCTACCCAACCAATTTAGAACTGGAATAAGACAATGTAAAGAGCCAATCCGACCAAGCTTGGAATGGGCCAAGTCCCGACCGTGCCAATCGCCCCCGAACCCGGAGTGGGTTGTGCGGCGCGGTGGAACGGCCGCGAAGTTGTAGCGCTGACCTTGAGGTCAGCACCCCATTCGACACCGGCTTGAGGCCGGTGTTGAGTGCTGACCTCAAGGTCAGCGCTACATCAACAGGCCATGGCCGTCCTGGGCTTGACCAAGCACGGGCGGAAAGCCCTTCGCCCCCACGAATTCTTTCATCGTCCCGACCCCAACCGCCGATAACGATATGGGGGAGTGTGCCCCGCGCGGCGTGGGGGATTGCCGCCCTGGCCACCGGGGATGCAGCCTGCACGATCTAGCGCAGGCACTCTTGCCTGTGCCCGGGAACGGTCACGTTGGCCGCACGACGGATGTGCCACGGGCGTCCCGCCCCTGCCCCGGCATGGCCGGGACGGCGATGGCACGCTGATGTAGGGCCGAGCAGCGCTCGACCCGGGCCGAACGCCGTTCGGCCCGACAAATCCTGTCATGGTCCCGGCCCCAACCGCCGATAACGATAGGGGGGAGTGTTGGGGGCACAACGAGGGGGGGGACGTAGCGCCGGGCCCGCTTGGCGGGCCGAGAACGTAGCGCCGACCTTGAGGTCGGCACCCCTTCCGACACCGGCCTGAGGCCGGTGTTGCGTGCTGACCTCAAGGTCAGCTCTACAACGCCGTGCCGCAGCCATGCGGGCCATGCCCCTGCACGGGCGGGACGCCCGTGGCACGCTCCGGTGCCAACCTCAAGGTCGGCGCTACATCAACGGGCCATGGCCATCCTGGGCTTGCCCAAGCACGGGCGGAAAGCCCTTCGCCCCCACAAACTGTTTCATCGTCCCGACTCAAGCAGCCGATAACGATGAGGGGAAGTGTGGGCGACCGGGGGAGATAGCCGAACTTTCGCAGCTGAGGGAGTAGACGAGCTGTAAGTGGTTTGTTTTTAGCGAAGGGTTCCCAAAGGTCGGCACTACATTTTCAGTGTCGGTTGCACCGTCTGTGCCGGGTCGTCCTGGGCCTTGATGCGAGGTGACGGTTGTGAAGGCAAGGAGAGATTGAGTTGGTGCAGCATCAGCGCTTGATCGGGTTCCGGCTGGGTGTAGCGTGGCATGATCAGCCAACGGTCGTCGGTGGTGGGCAGGCAGACATCCAGCATCTGGATCGTCGCCAGCTTTTCCAACACCGCCCGCGGGGTGAGGCCCGGGGCCAGGGCTTGCAGCCTTTGTCCCAGCGTTACCGAAAGAGCGTAGGCGAGGAAGGCCACCAGGATGTGGGCCTCCACGCGGTTTTCGAGTTGGTGATAAATCGGCCGCAAGCCCAACTCGCTCTTGAGGGTCTTGAACGCCGCTTCGATTTGGGTGAGTTGGAGGTAGAGTTCCCACAGCACGGCGGCATCCTCGCCCACCAGGTTCGACCGCAGCAGATAGTGCCCGTCGCGGAGTTCGGCCTTCTGCAGCTTGTCTTTGTCCAATTGAAACGTGAAGGTTTGGCGCGTGACGGCTTCGCCCTCCTGGGGCAGGTGAATGCGGACAAAGCCGAAGGCACGTCCCGCGTCCTTCTTGGCCGCACCGATCCGGAGCAGCAACCGATCGCGCGCCGGAGATTTCCGGCGTAGGTCGCGCAGTTTCCACAGCAACCGCACCAGCTTACGACGGCGGATGGCGTGCTCTTTGGCCCGCCGTCCTGCGCTCTTCGCCAACACGTATAATTCCCCTTCCTCGGCGAACAGCTTGACCTCGACCGACTCCCGCACTTTCTGCCACGGCAACTCCAGCCATTTTTTCTCGTACTGCTGAATCTTGCCCCGCGGCGTACCCACCAGGTAGAACACTTCCCGCTCCGGCGCGCGCATCTCCTGTAGCACTTCTTCGGTGGGAATTCCCCGGTCCATCAACCACACCCGCCGCGCCCGTCCATACTGTGCTTCGATCTTGGCGAGAAACCCGCGCAACGTGGTGCGATCCGACGTGTTGCCCTCCATCACTTCGTAGGCCAGCGGAAACCCTTCCGGCGTCACCACCAAGGCGATCACTACCTGCCGGCAGTCGGAGCGATGGTCGCGGCTGTAGCCATACTGGGCCTTGGGAATCTCCTCTCCTTCGCCCTCGAGGTAGGTGCTGGTGAGGTCATAGAGCAGCACGTCGAAGCGCGCCTGAAACAGCTCCTGCCAGCGCTGCCGCAGATGTTCAAACAGGGCGGCCTTATGCTTCAAAATCCGATCCAGGCAGCGATACAGCCGGTCCTTCTCCGCTACCGCGAAGCCCGTTCCCAGCAGATCCCCCATGGCGCTCTGGTCAAACCCTTGCCGGTGCAACCGAAACTCACTGCCCGGTGAGACCAACCGGCTCACCACCAGCAACTCCAGTACTTTGGCCCAGGGAACTTCCTCCCGGCCCTCCCCCAACCGCGCTTCCCAAAATGCGCCCAGTCCCAACTGCCGCCACAACTCGCATCCCAACCAGTAATTGCCAAACGCTCGCGGCCGTCGCAACTCCATCTCCGCCAGCTTCACCTGCACCCCATCCAGCGCGTCGGCGGGAAGTTCGCGGTCCTCTGGAAACAGGCTCAGCGTCGCCGCCCGCTGCTCGGCCTCATCAAAAACTTCCAGCGTCTGCCGCCACGCCGCTTGCTGGCTATCGTTGATCTCTCCCAAAAACAAGACCTGCCGCTGCACCACTCGCCCCGAGCGCACCCGGCGATTCTCCACCACGCTGAAATAGCGGTGGGTCTTGCCGTCCTTGCGCCGTTTTTTGCTGCGCAGAAACATCGTCAGCACGCATCGTCACAAATTCGCTACGCCCCTGTAAAGGGGGTAGGTCGGCACTACAAGGGCTTATCGAGAAGGCGGGGTTGACAAGGAAGAGGTTAGACCGGAACGATCACGAATCCCTTCCAGTACACGGGCCGGGAGTTCGATTCGGAAACTGGCCTCTACTACTACCGAGCCAGATACTACGATCCTCAGATTGGAAGATTCGTAAATGAAGACCCTCTACGCTTTTATGAAGGGAACAACTTCTACGTATACGCTGAAAACAGTCCCGAAGTGAACATTGACCCGAGCGGGCTTTCGGTAGAGGTTCGCTGTCTGAACGTTCAGCAGGGGCACTGGGGACTCTTGCTGGGAGTAACACACTGTCGTGTCCACGTTACCGACAGCAGCGGCAACTGCAGCAGCATGGAGTGGAATGGAATGCAAAACGTTGGCCCTCAGGGACTAGAAACACAACCCTGTTTTAATAATGGATATCCCGCGCAAGTCACTAGAGGTCGACCATGCGGCGGATTCGAAAACTGTGTCACATCCACGTTCGAGCTCTACGAAAATAACCCTAAATTGCTGGGTACGTACAATGCGAAGTGGAATAACAGCAACATGTTCATCCAGCACCTTATTGAAAGTTGCGGGGGCTCTGTGCACTTCCCGAAATATGTTTTTTGGTACTATCCACAAGGCCGTACTTACGGTGGAAACGGGCTTATTGATCCGCTCCCCTAGGAAACATACAATGGACACACCAAAAACACGGACCCGCTTGCTCGTCCTGGTTTGTATCCTCGTGTTCAGTATTGTGTTTACCTCGTATACGGAGCTGTGCGTCCACAGCGAATGGGTTCTCGATTGGCTCATGCCCACCAAGGACTGGGTAGAATTCAAAGTTCCAGACGATGCCAGGATAATTCGAGCGGCGGTAAAGAGAGTAGGTCAAGGTGTCAGAATCTGCAACGAGGACGGAGTTGATTGGTCTGATGTCACTGTGAGGATAGCAGGCGAGTACAAGTACAACGCTGTTTATATTGCTCTCACAAAGCCGCTCAACGCAGGCGCTTGCGAGGACGTGCCCTTTTCTGATTTTGCGGGGCCATCATGGAAGCGCATGCAAATGCCGCCGAATGTGACTGTGACCAAGGTCGAATTACTGGTTACTTACAAGGCGAAGGGCTATGTTTCGTTGCAACCTCAGTAGACAAGCGGGCAGCGCCCGCGTAGGCGCTGTTGGGCTTCCTCCGCGGCTCTGAGTACGATGAGCGTTCACCTATTCTTTGATGCGAAAGAACGAAAGGCCTGGAATGTACTTTACCTGAAAGGAATGCACCATGCGTAACCTTCACGAGAAACTTATCTGGGTAATTGCGAGACCATTGCTTCTTGCCCTTCTGCTCTTCCTGCCGCTGTCCGCCACGTACTGCCACGCGCAATGCTGGAGCCCAGCAACAGGCTACCCCCCAATCTACATGACCATGACACCCTACTTTTGGACCGCAGGGCAGAGCTACACCGTCACCGTTTCAGACACACATACCTCTGACGGATCCTTTACTGACACGGGGAACTGCAACATGTGGGTAGAGAATGCAGCCACCTTTGACTACGGCGAGGGCCCCTATGGACCCGGAGGGAAGGGTGTCAGGTACCCTTAATTTCCGCCCTTTGCGCCTTTGCGTGAACCGCTTTTGCTCGTCCAGGCATTTTTTCACACCTTCCTGACACCTTTTCCCGCTCTCATGGTCCCGGCCCCAACCGCCGATAACGATGCGGGGGAGTGTGGGCCGCGGGCGATGGATCAGGCATCTCGCCCAGGGTGACACGGAAATTCCGCGAGGTAGCACAGGCGCTCCTGCCTGTGGCCACGCATGGCCGGGACGGCCATGGCACGCCGCAGAATTGTGCCACGGGCGTCCGAAGGTATGACGAAATCCCTGAACGAGCAGAATTATCTCGCGCAGCGGCGCAAAGGCGCAGAGAATGAAACGAAAATGCAGGAGTTGTTTATTGTAAGTCTCTGCGTCGCCGCGTCTCGGCGCGAGATTGTTTGTTTTTTGACACCTGCGCACGCCCGTGCCACAAACCAGCCGCCGGCAAGCGGGCGCAAGCAAAAGCGGCAGTCTGCCGCGGCGGGCCGCACTCCGAAGCTTCGCTCGAGTTGTTCATGATTCGAGAATCCACCCTCTTTGCCAACCTGCCGTGCTCCCTTGTTTTTGGGGGGCGGCAGGATTATGATCGGCGGCAGAAATCGAGTTTCTGTCCTCACATTCTGGTCCCCAGAGGGAGCCTTGCGCTTAACCATCGCCCTCATCCTTCTCGCGGTCGGCAATTTAAACCCGGCGGCATTCGGCCAGACGCCGGACGTGGTAGCGGCGCTGCTGCCGGACGGGTCCGTCCGCCGGTTTGTGATGCCTAAACCTGCGGAGAAAGAAAAGGTCATTCATCGACTCCAAGCGGCGCAGGTTAGCGCCCAGCGAGAGCGAGCGCAGCAGGTTGCATTCCTGCTTGCCGCACTCGGAGCGGATTACGAACGCAACCGGGATTATCTTTTATGGGTGATGAAAGGTTGCGAGGTTCCGGAAATCAAGCACGGTTGCAGTGATATGACCGGGGAATACCTCGCCTACCTTTATCAGCACGGCCATCCCGAAATATTGCGTCCGTTGATGACCGCCACCGTTCATAACTACAACGCTGCCGGCGCGGAATTTCTTGGCGGGTTTCTTTCGGAATTGGTGGTGAGGACTCCGAATGATTTTCTGGATGCTGTCCGTTCATTTCCCGCCTCCACGCAACAGAAGATATGCTCACTGGCGGGTGTTGCCGATGGGGGCGGCATGGCTCCTGGGGATTTGCGGAAAGTGCGAAGCGAGTTAGGCAGAATGCATGACGAAGTCGCCCAACGCTGTCTCCAACAGATCGAACAAGCCAACCAGCCATCGCCATGACGCGGGGGCGACGCCGGCTGGCGCAGCCCGGCGCAACGGGCGGCGGCCTCCCCGGCGGCTCACTCCGGATTTCCGCCCAGAACTTCTCGAATCTTCTTGCGCAGCGCGTGGGGCGAAAAGGGTTTCTGGAGGAATGGGATGTCCTGCCCCAGAATCCCGTGGTGGGCAATGGCATCGTCGGTATAACCCGACATATAGAGGACCTTGATGTCCGGGCGCATGGCGGTGATCTTCTCGGCCACCCGGGGGCCCGACATTTTCGGCATCACCACGTCGGTCAACAGGAGTTGAATAGGTCCGCGATGGTCGGCGCAGGTTGCCAGGGCGGTTTCCGCATCCGCCGTCTCCAGGACTTTGAACCCGGCCGATTCCAGGGTAAGGCGAATCAGCGAGCGCACCCCTTCTTCATCTTCGACCACCAGGACGGTTTCCGATCCTGAGGCCGAATCCAGGGCGGGCTTCATCTCCTCCTTTAGCGTTGCGCTCTCGCTGACCATGGGAAGATATACTTTGAAAACCGTGCCTTCCCCGAGTTCGCTGTACACCCAGATGCTGCCCCCCGATTGTTTGACAATCCCATACACGGTGGCCAGTCCCAGGCCCGTTCCCTTGCCCACTTCCTTGGTGGTAAAGAAGGGTTCGAAAATGCGCGCCTTGGTCTCAGGGGTCATCCCCATCCCGGTATCGCCCACCGCCAGCATCACGTAGGGCCCCGGGTTCACGGTGATGTGGCTGCGGGCGTAATCCTGGTCCAAATCCACGTTGCGGGTTTCAATGTTGAGATTCCCACCGGTGGGCATGGAGTCGCGGGCATTCACCACCAGGTTCATGATGACCTGTTCGATCTGCCCCTGGTCCGCCTTCACCCGGCCCAGCGAGGGGTCAAGAACCGTGCGGAGGGTGATGTCTTCCCCGATCAGCCGCCGTAACATCTTTTCCAGATTGGAGACCACCGCGTTCAGATCAAGCACCTGCGGAGCGAGCACCTGGCGGCGGCTGAAGGCCAACAACTGGTGGGTCAGGGAGGCGGCGCGCTCCCCGGCGTCCCGGATCTCCTTCAGGTGGGCGCTCACCCTGGGGTCAGATGCAAACTGATCCTGGAGGAGCGCGGTATACCCATTGATGACGGTCAGGAGGTTGTTGAAGTCGTGGGCGACTCCGCCCGCCAGCCCCCCCACCGCCTCGATCTTGGCGGCTTGCTGAAGCTGGGCCTCCAGGGCCTTGCGCTCGGTCACATCCTGTTTGGTGGCAATAAAGTGAGTGATCTCGCCGCCCGCCCCCTTGACCACGGAGATGTCCATCTGTTCGGTGTAAAAGGTTCCATCCTTCCGCCGGTTGATGAGTTCGCCACGCCAGTTGCGGCCTTGCCGGACGGTCTCCCAAAGGTGCTGGTAAAACGCCAGGTCTTGCTTGCCCGATTTCAGGATTCTGGGATTCTGTCCCAGAACCTCTTCCCGCTCATAGCCGGTAATGCGCGTGAAGGCGGGGTTGACATACTCAATTTCGCCGTCGGGGTTGGTCATCATCACGGCTTCCGCCGACTGCTCAATGGCCGTGACCAGGCGGATATTCTCGGCCGCGGCCCGCTTGATTTCGGTAATATCGATCAACGTGCCTTCGACCACGCCACCTTCGAGCAAAGTAGCGCTCAAAAGCACCCAGGCGGGGGTTCCGTCCCGGCGCTTCAGGCTGACCTCCCAATTGCTGATGACCCTCTGTTCCTTCAGGCGAGTGAGAAAAGAGGCCGCCTCGGCGCCGCCCCAGGGGGCTTCCGACGCGCCCGGAACCAGCATTTCCGCGCGCGAGGCATGACCCAGGATGCGGGCCAGGGCTTCGTTGCCGTCGAGAATTTTCCCGTCGGTGGTGCAGCGAAACACTCCCGCCAGGTTGCGCTCGAAAAGCAGGCGGTAACGCTCCTCGCTCTCGCGCTCCAAACGCCGCGAGCCTTCCAGCGCCTCCAACATCCCGTTCACCGCGCCTGCCAATTGGCCCAATTCATCCCCCCCCGCCAATTGGACGCGGGCCGAGAGGTCTCCAGCTTGACCCACGGCAAAAACCCCGGACCGCAATCGGGCCACCCGCGACAAGACCGCCTTCTCCAACATGAGCAAGGTTATGAAGCTGGCGATCAACCCGCCAGCCAGCAGGACAGCGATAAAGTAGATGAGGCTGGTGCGGCCCCGCTGGTAAATCTCCCGGGGCATGGTGACCCTCAGCGCCAGAGCGGGTTTGGCTTCGATATCCCCCAGCAGAGCGTATCCGGCGATGGCGTCACCATTCACCGGCTCCACGACGATCGCCCCGTTATTGGGGAGAGGAGAAGGCACGGCGGGGAATAGACGTTGAATCTGAGGATCCTGGAAGGGCAGCACCGCGAGGGTCAGATGGGTCTTCTGGCTGAGACTTCCGACTTCTTCCGCGTCCAGGGCACGGCCCACCAGCAGCCAGCCACGCGCCGGCCCTTGCCCTTCCGAGGTCACGATGGGCCACGAAGCAATCAGGAGCGGCCCTTCAGGAAGCCGAAGGATCCCCGCCACGCCATCCTCCGGACCCAAGTTCCGAAGCAGTATTCCCCCGGGGTGAAGGTAGGGGCGTATTCCTTCGGGGATGGGGGTTTCCTGCTGAGTCTTCAGGTTGAAACCCTCGCCGAAAACAATGCGGCCGGAGGCATGAATGTAAAGCAAAAGAGTCTGGCGGCGCTGGGCGAGAGTGCTTAAGCGCCCACGGCCGATTTCCGATTTGACAAACTCAGGGTCGCCATCCTCGATGAAGGCGTAGGCCTTGTCCCAGGTCGCAGAATCCCTGCACAGGTGGTCGAGGGTGGAGAGTTCGTCAGCCAGGGAGCTCTGCACGCGGTAAACATTGCGCCGCACGTCCTGCTCCTCCAACTTGGCAAAACTTCCGAGCAGGACAATCCGGGCGATGGTATAGAGAGCCCCCAGGGAGCCAGCAAGCATCACGCCAATAATAAGGAGAGTTTTGGCGCGCAAGGAAATTGGCTTGTGCGTGAATAACAAGTTGTTAAACCCCTTGTAGCTCTGACTTCTTGTGTACTATACCCTATCCACGGCAGCAAAGTCCGCAAAACTCCGCAAGACCGGTCAATGGCCCCACGCCGCGGGGCGTGACCGGATCACGGGTGGACCTCCCGGGGGGGACTTTCGTCCCAGCGGGGTAGTGTCTCAGTTTGAATTTAGGGGCGCCGGACCTTGTTCCTCCTTGGCGGTTACGCGGCCCTTTTCCCCGAAGGGGAAAACCGTGAGTAGCCGTAGGTTTCAACCTACGGACACGCCGCCCCCGAAAATGAGTCCCGGCCCTGACGGAGCCGCACCGTCGACCCCTCAGGGGTCGAAGGGAAGATCGTGCAGGCCGTCCCGATCCGTAGGTTAAAACCTACGGCTACTCACCGTGGGTCCCTTCGGGACCCGGAACTCCTTCGCCGCTTCAAATTTCAAACTGAGACACTACCCCCAGCGGATAAAAGTTGCAATTTGCGGACGATTGATTGAAAATTCCTGCCACACGTGGCTCGATTGATAATTTCTCGCCCGAGGGTTTTATGCCGACGGTGAATTTGGTTCCCCTGGGTTTGGGGGAGTTGCTGGACCAGACCTTCAGCACCTTCCGGAAGCATTTCTGGCTGTTCGCGGGAATCATGGTTTTTCCCCAGGGGATCCTGGTGGGATTCAACATTATCTTCCAGGTTTACATGGGCACCATGGCGCTTCCTCCCCCCAATCCTCACAACCCCATGGCCGCAGCCCAGGCGGGCGCCTTCGGATTGCGCGCGGCCCTGCTGACCATGGGTTTAATGATTCCGTACTTCCTGGTTTACACACTGGCCCTGGGCGCCAACACCCACGCACTCTCGGAGGTTTACCTGGGGCGCGCCGCCACAATCCGCGAATCTTATTGGGCGGTTCGCAGGAAATTCTGGCGGCTGCTGGGTGTCTTCTTCTCGATTTCCCTCCGCATTGTCGGCTTCAGCATTCTGGTGGTCATCCTCCTGACGATGGCGATTGGAGCCATAGCGCTCATCGTCAAGCCCCTGCCCTTTATTGCTGTCCTCCTGGGACTCGCCGCCCTTATCGGTTTCATCGCCGCTGGAGTATTGATGGTGATTTTCCTGATGCGTTACAGCGTGGCGATTCCCGCCGTGGTGGTGGAGAACCTCAAAGCCCGCCAGGCTCTCAAACGCAGCGTGGCGTTGACCCGGGGTAATCTTTGGCGACTCCTGGTGGTGGGCGTCCTGATGTGGTTGATCAGCATGACCATTGTTTCCCTTTGCCAGTCGCCGTTCAGCATCGCGTCCATCCTGGCTTCGGTTAAGGGTGGACGGCCCAGTTTGTGGTTGGCCATTCCGGGTCTCCTGCTCGGGGGCGTGGGCGGCGTCGCCACCGCGCCGCTTTTGATGATCAGCTTCGCGGTCGCTTACTACGATTTACGCGTTCGCAAGGAAGCCTTCGACCTGTATTTGATGATGTCGAACCTGGATGAGAACACCCCACAGGGGGTGGCGAGCCGCGCGCAAGAAAAAAGGGAAGACCGTCTGGAGGACTCCAGTGTTCCGGGCGCCATCTTCCTGACCATCCTGACTCTGGGCCTCTACCCACCCATCTGGTTCATGACCCGCCGCAAGGCCTTCAACCATCTGCAATCCCGGGAAAAACTGGGACGGGGGGCGCCCGCCGCCGCATTCCTCTTGATGCTGGTGAGCGCCTGCCTGCCCTTCGCAGGGGGCGCCAAATGGGGCTCCTGGGTGCAGGCGGAAAACGCGCTCGGGCCCGTTCACCCTTTGATCTTGCTGGCGGCGGGAATCATCTTGGCCGTGCAATGCTTCAAGGTCCGGCGCATTCTTCTGGACCATCTGGCGCCCCGGGAAGAGGGCATGTTCTCCGCCAGCATTCGCTTCCAGTACGACGACTTGCTTTCGCGCGTGGGAACGTTTTTCCTGGGCATTTTCTATCTTCAGTTCAAAATAAACGAGCTTATCAACCGGCTCGCCGCCGGCCAAGGCGCCCAGGGGGAGACGGCCTTTCCGGTGCCGCAGGGGTCGCCTGCTTCTCCCATTAATTTGTGAGCATGAAACGAATCTTCCTGTCAGCGATTTTGATCGCGTGGTTTGCCCCGGGCGTGCTCGCGGGGCAGACTGCGCCCGCTGCCCCTTCACCGCCGCTCGACTTGCAGGGTTACACCACCGAACTGGCGCGCTGGGCGGCATCCGCCGGGCGTTTGCGCGAGCATCCTGAGGAGGCTGCGGCGCTGCGCAGGCAATTGCCCGAGCATTGGTCCGTCGCCGTCGGCGAACAAAACTTTCAGATCTCCACTGACTGGCTGGGCGCGGCGCTCGACGCGCTGGCTGCCAACCCCCAATTAGCCGCGCCAACCTCGCAGGATTTGGGCCGCCGCCTTGCCTCGATGCTGCAGGACTCCCAGGATCTGGCCCGCAATTCCGAGCCCGCTTCCGGCCAGGCGCGCGCCAAACTGGACCAAATCCTGAAGCGCCGCGAATACCGCTCCGTTCACGCCCCAAGTCAGGGAGAGTCCTTTTGGGACCAGCTCACCGACTGGGTGTTGAAATTCCTCGACCAAATCTTCCATCGGATGGAAGGCCATCCCACCGCCACCAAGCTCCTGCTTTGGGGAGTGGTCATCCTCATGGGCCTGGTTTTTCTCGGTTGGCTGATCTATTCCCTCACCCGCCTTTCGCTCTCCAGGTATTCCTTGCGCCGCGCGAGAACTCCGGCGGAACCGCCGTCCCCCCCGGGAACCTGGCGGGAGTGGGTGCAGCAAGCCCGCGCCGCCGCCGCGCGCGGCGAATATCGCGATGCCATCCGCATCGTTTACGGGGCAGCGGTGCGCCGCATCGAGGCGGCCGGGACGTGGCAGCTCAACCCCTCGCGTACCCACCGGGAATATGTGCGCCTGCTGCCCGCGAACTCCACCGAGCGGCCGCCGCTCGAAGCCATCACCACCTGCTATGAGCGCGTCTGGTTCGGCCGCGCGCCGGCTTCCGCCGCTGACTATGAAACGGCCCTGGCGGAACTGGAGTCGCTGCCGTGACCCTTCCCCTCGATATCGCCGACCGCAAAATCGTTCTCATGTCCATCGTCCTGGTGGCGGGTCTTACGATCGTTGCCGTCATCTTTCCGGGGGGCAGCGAAGACTCCTCGCGAGGATTTCCCTCCAGCTACTCCGCCGCCAAGGGGGGAGCCAAGGCCGCCTACTCGTTGCTGGAGGAATCGGGCTACCCCATCGAGCGCTGGATGCATTCTCCCCAGGATTTACCCTCGTCCGCGGAGGGCACTCTGCTGATTGTGGCCGGCCCATCCCTCCTTGCCTCATCGGAGGAAACCATCGAGTTGCGGCAGTATGTGGCGCGGGGCGGCCGACTGCTCGTTACGGGAACGATGGGCGCCGCCTTGATCGATGCCGTGGGCGTGGAGACCGTTCCGGGAGATCCCGATGAGTGGCTGACTTTTGCCGCTGAACATCCCGCTCCCCTCACCCGCCATGCGCCGGAAATCAGCATGGAGGGCTCGGTTCGCTGGGTTCATCAGGCGCCCGGCGTACAGCGTTACTACGGGGACAGCGATGGCGCCGCCGTCACCCGATTCCACATCGGCGCCGGCGAGGTCATCTGGTGGGCCGATGATTCGCCTCTCACCAATTTCGGAATCACCAAAGCCTCGAACCTGGCGTTATTCCTGAATTCGGTGGGCGCGCCGAGCCCAACCCGCGTCCTGTGGGATGAGTACTTTCATGGGGTGCGAGTGGGGTTCTGGCATTATCTGGCGCGCACTCCCCTGCCCTGGGCGTTTTTGCAGATTCTCGGACTGGGGGCTTTGGTGGTATTCACTTTCGCGCGCCGCAGCGGAGCCGTGCGGCCCCTCACCCGTGAATCACGCCTTTCACCCCTGGAATTCGTGGCCACGCTGGGCGCCCTCTATGAGCGCCGGGGCGAGGCCGCCGGAGCCCTGGCCATCGCCTTTTCCCATTTCCATTTTCTGCTGGCGCGGCGTTTGGGCCTCCCCTCCACCGCGCCCACCCTCGACCTGATCCAGACCATGGAGGGAAGACCGGGATGGTCGGTTCCGGGATTTGCCGCGACCCTGAAACAGATTGAGTCGGCGTTGAAGCTCCAGGAAGTTACGGAAGCAAAGGCCCTCGCCTGGATTGGCGAACTCCACGATTACGCCGCGCGCCTGGGGCTGGAGCCGGGGTTGGCGCTCCCCGGCAGGGGCCAACCGTAAGCAGCGCCGACCTGGCAGCCGGCACGGAAATGTGGCGCGGGCGTCCCGCCCCTGTTCGGGCATGGCCGGGAAGGCCATGGCACAAGCCATGTCCCACGGGCATCCACGGGCATCCTGCCCGGGCGACCGGCATCGCCCGGACGGCCAGGGCACAAGCGAAGCATCACAGACCGAAGGAGGATTCATGGGTGGGGAAGTTCAACAGTTCGTTTCGCACGCGCGCGCCGAGATCAGCAAGGTCATCGTGGGGCAGGAAGAACTTACCCGCGAAATGCTGGCGGTATTGATCTGTGGCGGGCACGCACTTCTGGAGGGAGTTCCGGGGATTGCCAAAACGCTGGCGGTCAAGGCGCTGGCGCACATCTGCGGGCTGGATTTCCAACGCGTCCAATGCACCCCCGATCTGATGCCCGCCGACATTCTGGGCGCGAATGTCTTCAACATGGCTTCCAGCACGTTCACCTTGCGCCGCGGGCCGGTATTCACCAGCCTTTTGCTGGTGGACGAGGTGAACCGCGTGCCCCCCCGCACCCAATCCGCCCTGCTCGAATCCATGGAGGAGCGGCAGGTGACTCTCGACGGCACGCGCTACCCCCTTTCGCCCTTCTTCACGGTATTCGCCACCCAGAACCCGGTGGAGTTTGAAGGCACCTATCCGTTGCCGGAAGCGCAACTGGACCGTTTCCTCTTCAAGATTCACGTTCCCTATCCGGACGCGGCAAAGGAAGTGGAAATCCTGGAACGCTACCAGCAGGGATTCGACCCGCACCATCTCGAAGCCCTGGGCTTATCGGCGGTGGAGCCCGGGCTGCTGGCCGCGGCTCGCCGGGAGGTGGCGGAATTGAAAGTGGAGCCCGGCATTTTCCGCTACATCGTGTCGGTGGTGCAGCGGACCCGCGACTGGCCTGCCCTGAGCCTGGGCGGCAGCCCCCGCGCCACCGTGGCCCTGATGCTCGCCGCGAAGACCCTGGCGGCCATGGAAGGGCGCGACTATCTGATCCCGGACGACGTGAAGGCGGCGGCGCCCCCCGTCCTCCGTCATCGGCTCCTGGTAAAGCCGGAAGCCGATCTGGAAGGCATTTCGAGCGACCACGTGATCGCCGAAGTGCTGGCCGCGGTCGAGGTTCCCAAATGAGCGAGCCGGGCCGCCTCATCCCTCCCACCCTGACCAGGCCTGCGATGCGCGGGCGGCGATGGCCGGCGGCTTTCCAATCCCGTTTCTTTCTCGCGCTGTTGCTCGGCCTGGTGTGGCTGGGCCCGGCGTGGTGGAATCATCGCATCCTCTACGCCCTGCTGGTGTGGGACGGCGCGGTGATGCTGGCGTGGTTCGCCGACCTTCGGCGGCTGCCTGCGCCCGGCGAGATCATCATTTCGCGCCGCTGGAGCGAACCGCTTTCCCTCAATCTTGATGCGCAGGTGGAATTGCAGGTCACCAATCACTCCGCGCGCCGGATCGAAGTGAGCCTTGAAGATGACGTTCCCTCCGCTCTCAGCGGGAAGCTCCCCCGGTTCACGCTGGCGGTTCCACCGCGGGGGAACAGCCACGCCACCTACTCGATTCGTCCAACAACCCGTGGTGACATTCAATTGGGCAGGACTTTTGTGCGCTATTACAGTCAAGTCCGGTTCGCCGAGCGCTGGGCCGTCGCCGACCTCGGCCAGACCGTGCGCGTTTACCCGAACCTGCGGGAACCCGAACGCTATACCCTCTACCTGGTGCGCAGCCGGCAAATCGAGCAGGAGAAAAGGCTGAAGCGTTTGCTGGGCAGAGGGCGGGATTTTGAAAGCTTGCGCGAATATCGCGAGTCTGACGAAATCCGCGATATCTGCTGGACGGCCACGGCCCGCCACGGCAAGCTGATCAGCAAAGTCTACCAGGTGGAGAGAAGTCAATCCGTGTTCCTGGTGGTCGATGCCGGCCGCCTGATGCTGGCCCGCACCCGCCCACCCTTCGATTTCCGCCCGCCCTTCCGAGCCCCCAGGGAGAACCCCCTCGCCCCGCCGTATTCCAGTGCGGCCAGGGAAGGTCAGCCGCCGGATTTCCCCTCCTCGCCACTCACCAAGCTTGATTACGCTGTCAACGCGGCGTTAAGCCTCGCGCATGTAGCGCTCCACTCCGGCGATACCACCGGCCTGGTGGCTTACGGGCGCAAGCTTCAGTCCTACCTGCCCGCCGCGCGGGGAGCAGCGCATCTGCGCCAGATCGTGGACCAGTTGGCGCAAGTCAGCGGCGAATCCGTGGAAGCCCATCATGCGCTGGCGGCCGACAGCCTGCTCACCCGCCACCGGCGCCGCAGCCTGGTGGTCTGGATCACCGATTTGGCTGAGACCGCGGCCACCCCCGACGTCATCGAAGCCGCCTCCCGCCTGCTGCCCCAGCACGTCGTTTTATTTGTTGTGGTGGGTGAACCGGAAATGCGCGCCCTGGTTGGCCGCCGCCCCCAATCGCCCACCCAGATGTATCAATACGTGGCGGCACAGGAGATCCTTCAGCGCCGCGAGATCCTGCTGCGCCGCCTGCGCGAACAAGGCGCCCTGGCCGTGGAATTCATGCCCGGCCACCTCTCCTCAGAAATCGTCAATCATTACTTGCAGATCAAATCGCGCGGATTGCTCTAAGGGGATTGTCGCAGAAGGCTTTTCCAAGCATGCCCCAATTTGGGCAACCGCGGGACCGCCGTGGCGAAACCCAAGCCCCCGCTAATAGCCCCCGTGGTAGACGATATAGCTTGCCTCGGAGTGCGAGACGCCGGGGTGCATGCTGACATAGGTCTGGATCTTGGCCATGCGCAAGGCGGCGGCGGTGGCAGAAGCGCTTGACCCGCCGCTCCCGCCGCCCCCCCCTCCACCACCGCTCCCCAGGGCGGCCCCAAGGTTCTCGGCGTTCTTCACCGCCAGATCGTCTCCCAGGGCGACGGCGCGTTTGTAGTCGGCATACGCATAGTCCCATCTCCCCTGATCCTCTTCGACGACGCCGCGATTGTTGTAAGCTTCCGCGAACCGCGGGTTCATGCCGATTGCCTTGTTATAGGCCTCGACGGCCTTCTCATTCTGGCGCAGGTTGCCATAGGCGTTGCCGAAAACGTACCAGTTGTGGGCGTTTGCGTAAGGTCCGGAAGCCGCCACGCCGCGGTTCAAAAGGTCGATGGCGGTCTTGAAGTTCTTCATTTGCGAATACACCGCCACCAGGTTATTCCAATAGGTGGGCTTGTGCGTGTCGAGGTCTACGGCGCGCTGGAAGTCGGGCGCCGCCTGGGCGAACAGTTGACGCTGCGCGTAGGTGCAGCCCAGGGCATTCCACACGTCACTCCAGCGGGGATTCAGGGCGGCGGCATGTTCGAAGGCGGGCGACGCATTGGCAAGGTCGCCCAAGCCGATGGCGTAAGTGTTCCCGAGATAATACCAGGCGGTGGGGTTGTTGGGCTCCGCCGCCGTCCACCCCTTGGCGTAGCGGAGCAAGCCGTTCCAGTTCTTGGCGGCCACATAGCGATTGGCGCCCTCGACCGAGTACATCTGGGCCGCCGCGGCGCCAGCCGCCAGCATAACGAGCAGGGGAAGAAAACCCAGTGGGCGGAATATGGATGACCTCAGCATCAGGACCTCCAGCCGTTTCCGGCTCCCATTGTTTTCGTCTTGCCCTCGTAGAACTACAGAGTAATAAAACCGTGGGCCGGGGTCAATAAGGCTGGCGAGGAAGAGATCACCGCAGGGGGCACAGAGGCTCACAGAGAACAGCCCCTTGGAGGGTTGGGAAGCAGGAAACTCCGCGTGTGCCCGGGCGCCGCGCATCCCTGCGGCGCCCGGGCGGCACAACGGTTTTACTCTTGAGTTCGCATTGCCCGCTGATCCTCACCGCCTCTGGCTGGGAAGGCGGGCAAAATGGTGGATCAAGCTGCCTTCGGAACGGTATTGATAGTCTTCAGAATGCGCGAAACGATCTGATAGGGATCCGCTTCAGAGTTCGGGCGCCGATCTTCCAGGTAGCCTTTGTAACCGTTCTTGATGAAATGGACAGGCAATCGGACCGAAGCGCCGCGATCCGAGAGAGCATAGCTGAATTTGTCAATGGCCTGCGTTTCGTGCAGACCCGTCAGGCGCAGGTGGTTATCCGGGCCATACACGGCGATATGGGCAGCGATGTTGTCCTTGAACGCGCCCATGAGGGCTTCCAGGTAATCCTGACCGCCCACCTCGCGGAGGTACTTCGTGGAGAAGTTGGTGTGCATGCCGGATCCATTCCAGTCGCCGCGGATGGGTTTGCAGTGTAGCTCCAAATCCACTTCGTATTTCTCACAGAGACGCGCCATCAAATAGCGGGCCATCCAGAGGTCGTCCGCGGCTTTGGCCGAGCCTTTGGCGAAGATCTGGAATTCCCACTGGCCTTTCGCCACTTCCGCGTTGATGCCTTCATGGTTGATGCCCGCGTGCAGGCAGAGCTCCAGATGTTCATCGACAATTTGCCGGGCCACGCTGCCCATGTACTTGTAGCCGACTCCGCAATAATAAGGGCCCTGGGGAGTCTTGGGGTGGCCGTCGGCAGGGAAGCCGAGAGGGCGTCCGTCCTTAAAGAGGAAATACTCCTGCTCAAAGCCCACCCACAGGTCATCGTCGTGCTCGATCGTGGCGCGGGCGTTGGTTTGATGAGGGGTACCGTCGGGGTGCATGACTTCATTCAACACCAGATAGCCGTTCTTGCGGGCGCCATCCGGATACAGAGCCACAGGTTTCAGAATGCAGTCGGACTTGTTGCCCTCGGCCTGCATGGTGGAACTGCCGTCAAATCCCCAAAGGGGCAGGTCGGCAAGAGTGGGGGCCTTCTCGAAAGCCTTCATTAAAGTCTTGCCGCGCATCTCGGGAACAGGTTTCTTGCCGTCCAGCCAGATGTACTCGAGTTTGTATTTGGTCATGGTCTCCTCACACTTGTGGATTGGCCCGTAAACTGCTCGGGCAACACTTAATTTGTATATAGATTAAGCCATGCGAACGACTCAAGTATGCATGAGGCTTTGCTGCGGTGGCAAGCTTTTCAAGGCTATTTTGCTATGGATAATTTTTATGGACGCTATGAGCGCAATCGACAGATCGTTTTCAGGGCTCGGCGTAGAATCTGACTCCTGCAATCCAGGCTAAGTATCACTCGAAGCCGGGGCGCTTCCGGGTCCCGTCGCACACGCCATCAACACGGCGATACACCAAAGGATCATTCCCACGAAGGCACCCTCCACAACTCCCGCCCCCAGCGTTCCCAGTAAGCGCAGGGGAACCGCGCCGCGCCCAGCTTCAAAGAAGTGTGTCTTGAAAAAGGGCGCGGCCGCGGCGAGCACCGTGGCCAGGAAAACCCAAAAGCGCCACACCCAACCCAGCATGAGCGCGGGAACGAAGAGTTGGCGGGCCTCCGTCAACCCCATCCGCGCCCCCACCCCGCCCAGGTAGAACCCGCTCACCAGAACCAGGGTGCTGGAACTCCATGCCGAGGTATGCAGGGGATCTAGGCCCATGGCCTCGGTCCAGAAGCGCATGATCACAAACACCGCCAGTGCGGCGCCGGGAGCCACCGTTACCGGCCAGCGCCACAGGATGTGAATGACCGTCATCACCAGCAAAACAACGATAAACAGCACGCCGATGGCAGTAACATGCCCGAACACGTGCCTGCCCAGGTGGCTCCAGTTGCCGTAGTCTTCCTTTTCGGCAAAATGACTTCGGGTGAGATGCAGCAGGGCGGAGAGGATCGTCGCCAGGATGACCCAGGCTTCCGTCCATGCTGAAAGGATCAAGGCGGGAAGCAGATGTTGCCGGAAGGTGCGCAAACCGCCGCGCAGCGGCCCGACCGCCGCAACGTAAATCGCCACGAAAAGCAATCCCGCCGTGGCGGAAACAAAGCGCGCCGCAACTTGCGGGACTCCGGCGACCTCCAGAACCAGGCGAAAGACCACCAGAATCGCCAACAGGCCCATCGCGCCACGCATCAGGTCAGGAAACGGTTTTCGCGTGAGTTTATCCGACTCCGGGGACATGGTTCCTCCTTGGAAAATAGGAGTCAGAAGTCAGGAGCCAGAATATTGGACATGCTGATCTTCGGGCTTCTGACGCCTAGCTTCTAACTCCTGACTTCTACCTTCTGACTCCTGACTTCTGACTCCTGATTTACTTCATCATCGCTTCCCTTTTGGCCTTGAATTCCGACCCCGTTTTCCAGGCCGGGAAGTCAGTGCCGTTTGCCACCCTGTAGCCAACCTCGCCGAAGAGGCGCAAGTCTTCCACCGTCCCGCTCAAATCCCAGTACGGTTTTATTTTGTCGGAAGGCTTGTGGTATTCCTGACTGGTGAATTTATGGCGCATCTCGAGCCCCCATCCTTCCGGCTTGCCGATAAAGTCCACGCCGCTGTTGGGGTCAAGCGCAGGAACTCCCTGCTTGGCAAAATTGAAGTGGTCGGAGCGGTAGTAGAAGCCTTTTTCCGGTTCGGCGTCAGGTTTGACCACTTTTCCCTGCTCCGCCGCCGCGGCCGCCATAACATCATCGAGGGTTGATTGGCCCAAACCGATCACCTCGATATCCCGGGTGCGCCCCAGCATGTTCAGTCCATCCATATTGATTTCCGCCAGAGTTTTGGTCAGAGGATAAAGGGGATGCTCGGCATAGTACTGCGAACCCAGCAGGCCCTTCTCCTCGGCGGTCACGGAGAGAAACAGGATCGACCGGCGGGGCGGCGGTTCGAGGTGCGCAAGAGCATCGGCAATCTCCACCAGGCCCGCCAGTGGTGCGGCGAACAGCACGCGCCAGCCCTTTTCGACCAGGGCCAGGCCGAGCGCCGCAGCCAGATGGGATTTGCCGCGCCGGGCGGCCCGAAACGGCAGGAGGTTGGCGCCCTTTTCGATCCATGCGTCGCCGGCGGCAAGCGCTTGCACCTGGGCCTTGGAGATCATCGGCACGGCAGCGAAGTCGAAGGCGTCGAGGGTCTTTCCCGGCAGCAATCGGGCTTCCTCCAGATGGCGTTCGAAGCGCCGTCGGTTTCGCTCCGCGATCTCCTGTTCGCCGAGCGCGGCCAGGAAGCGGGCGGCGGGCCAGCCCTCGTTGTCGGCGGTCGCGGCCAGCGCGGCCCAGGCCAGCTTGATGCCGGGCAATCGCAACTCGCCCAGCATCAGTTCGATGCGGGCGGCGTCGATCTTGTCGGTCGCGTTCATGCCGCTTCTCCCGCGTTGATGGCGATCTGGTCATAGATGGCGAGGGAGCGCAGCGTGACGACGACGAGGGGCAGGGCTGCGTCCGTCGGACGGAAACGTTCGATCAGCGCCGGAAGGTCCGGCAGGACGCCTTGGTCGAGATCGGCTTGCAGCGCGAGGGCGAGTTCGGCCTCGCAGGCGCGTTCGTGCGCGAGCGCAGAATCCCCACCATGGCGCGGCAGGCGGGCCTCTCACCGAGGCC
>CAVSSA010000021.1:0-226029 GCA_963730515.1 uncultured Acidobacteriota bacterium
GAGTGTGGCGCCGCGCGACATCTTTCTGGTGCATGTATCAGACGCCATGAATCTGCCCATGGAAAAGCTGCGGATGCCTCACGACAATCGGACTTTTCCCGGCGCGGGCATCATTGACTTCGCGCCGGTTTTTGGCCAGCTCAACCGCTTGCGGTATGACGGCGCGATTTCGCTGGAGATCTGGAATCGCGAACTCCACCAGTCCGATCCGGCCGAGGCGGTAAGAAAAGGCCGCGAGTCCTTGCAGCGGCTCGAAGCCCTGCTGCAAAATAAGCAGACAGTTCACGCGGAGGGATGAGGTTATGGCGGAAGGATACTTTCACCGGTTAGAGCGTGAGACACCGACGCGATTGTGGATCAACAATCCCACGCTCGAGGAGGCCGACCTGGCCATTGCCGCCGGGGCCATCAGTTGCACCACCAATCCTGCCTATTCCGCCCGCATTATCAAAATGGAACCCAGCCGGGCGCTCAGCGCCATACGCGAGGCGATTCAGGCAAGCCCCGATGACCAGCACGCCGCGGACCGGGCTCAGCAGACCATCGTCAAGGGGATCATGGACAAATTCCTGGATCTCTATGATCGCGACTCCGGGCGGCAGGGCTTGGTTTCTATTCAAGGCGACCCTCACCTGGATGAAGATCCCGACCACATTGTGGATGAGGCGTTCCGGTTCCGGAAACTCTCCCGGAACTTCATTACCAAGATTCCTTGCACAGCGGCAGGTTTGAAAGCTTTCGAGAAGTTAATTCCCGAGGATATGCCCATCATTGCCACGGAAGTCTTTGCCATGGCTCAGGCATTCGAGGTTTGCGAGCTCTATCAGCGGGTCTCCGAGCGATGCGGGAAGCATCCCGTTTTCTACGTTACCCACATCACAGGCATTTTCGATGAGTGCCTGGCGAAGACCGCCGAGCGCGAAGGGATCCCGGTTTCACCGCAGGCGCTCGCGCAGGCCGGGTGCATTCTGGCAAGAAGACAGTACGCGATGATGCGGGAGCGAGGGTACGACATTACCTTGATGGGGGGCGGCGCACGCGGCACCCATCATTTCACCGAAATGGTGGGAGGAGCGCTCCACGTGACCATCAACTGGAGCACTGCTGATGAAATTATCAAGGCTGATCCGCCCGTCACCTCACGCATCGACGCAGCACCCTCGCAAGCCGTGATCGACGAACTCTGCGCGAAGCTCCCGGACTTTCGCAAGGCCTATCACCACGACGGACTGACTATCGAAGAGTTCGCGGATTTCGCTCCCCTTCAGTATTTCCGCAACATGTTTGTGAAAGGCTGGGACACGCTGGCGCAGAGTGTCCGCGAGCAGCGCGCCAAAATGCTGGCAACCGCTTAATATTCATTGCCGATAATTGCCTTGGGCGGGATTCTCCATGGACACAGCAGGTGTCGATTTCAAGAAACTCTTCGACTTGAGTGGACGTGTGGCGCTGATCACGGGCGCGGGAGCCGGTCTCGGCGAAGCCATCGCCCTGGGATTTGCCGAATATGGATGTAATGTTGCCGCCGCGGATTTGGATCTCGAGACCGCCCAAAGAACCGCTGCCCGGGTGGCCGCCCAAGGGCGCCGGTCGACAGCCATCCGCGTCAATGTCAGCATGCCGGAGGAGATCGGGGCGATGGCCGATGCCACGGTCCGCGAACTCGGCGCCATCGACATCGTGGTCAATTGCGCCGGGATCTCGCAGCACACCCCGGCCATGGAATTGTCCGTGGAAAGCTGGGACAAAGTTCTGGATGTAAATCTGCGCGGGACTTTCCTCTGTTGCGCGGCGGCCGCACGGATCATGGCGCCGAAGCGCCGCGGAACCATCATCAATTTCTCCTCCATCGCCGGGGTTGTCGGCTTGGGCCGTGGCAACAACGCTTATTGTGCCAGCAAGGGAGGCGTTAATGCCCTGACCAAGCAACTGGCTCTGGAATGGGCCAGTTACGGCATCCGGGTGAACGCCATCGCCCCTTGCCAGTTTCGTACTCCTGCGCTTCTTGAAGTTATGGCCGACAAGCAGTTCGAACCGGAAAAATTGATGCAAACGTGGACCTCCAACATTCCACTCGGGCGTGTGGGCGAGCCGCATGAAATGGTGGGACCGCCCTTATTCCTCGCTTCCGACGCGTCGGCGATGGTGACAGGAATCGTCCTGCCGGTGGATGGAGGGTTTCTTGCACGTTAGATTGTTGGGTTGATGAAAGGAAAGGAAGGATGAAATATGGGCGCGGAAGAAACACCTGTCGCCGGCGTGGCATTGAAGCATCCTGTCCAGATCGGGGTGGTCGTTCCTGACCTGGATCAGGCGACGCGGCTGCTGACCTCCCTATTTGGGATTGGACCTTTCCGTTTCATTGAATGGCCGAACCGGCCGGATTCCAAATATTTCTTCCACGGCAAGGAAGAGCGCATCAGGATTCGCCAGGCTTTTGCGCAGGTGGGACCGCTGGAGTTGGAACTGATCCAGCCCTTGGAAGGCGAGCGCAACGCCTATCGTCAATTTCTGGACGAACGCGGGGGCGGCATTCACCACGTCCTCTTCGATGTGGATGACATGGATAAAGTGGTGCAGAATCTCTCCCCGCAGAACGTGGAGGTTCTGCAAGCCGGAACGGGAATACGCCCCGGCACGCGGTGGGCGCTGCTCGATACCCAGGCGCTAGTCGGCTTCCTGCTGGAGTTGCGCCAGCGCGCGCCGGGTTCTGACGGCACATCCATCCCTGACAAGCTCTGAATTGACCAAAGAAGATTGACCCTACGCCGGGCCGTCGTCCTGCCAGTAGGCTTCCCCGGCGCAGGCGTGGCAGAGCGTCATGCCATCCCGGCGGATTTCCCGGCGCAGGCCGATTCCCTCGCCGCACCGTTCGCAAAGAACCCGCGGGGCGCGGTAGCCCGGCAGGTCCTCGGGCGCGAAGTTGATGGTGACGGACTGCCACTGGCAAAGCCTTTCATCCGCGAATTCCCGATAAGCCTGGCGCAACGCGTCGTCGGGGGCAAGATGCGGAAAGCCTCGCTGCGCTTCGAGTTCAACGAACTCGCGCGCGGCCACACGAACCGCGCGGTTGCGGGTAAGGTCCAGGAAGCTGGCCGCAAATTTCCCCCAGTCGTGGAATTTCAGGGTGCGGTTTCCCAACCGGCACGCCATCACCAGTTCAATCACATCCGGCAAACAACGGTCAGTCTCCACTACCGCAATCAGCTTGCGGTGATGGGTCGCCGGATCATCAATCTCCAGCAACTTCAGGGCGAGGAGCGTCATGCGGATTCCCAGATAAATGCCCGGGCGTGGTGGGCCTTTCACGGATGCCTTGGCAACGAATCCTGCAAAGCTCAACATCGACTCATCGCCCTCTTTTCGAAAGTCCGGCCATCCGCGCCCAATCTTCAGGCGTATTCATGTTGGTGAGTTCCCCTTCGCCCAGACCGGCGCGCTTCATTTCTTCCGGCGTAATCGCCTCCACCCGAACTTCATCAAATAATCTGACGAGGCTGCGCTCCCCTTCCTGGAAGGCACGCGCAAACGCCGTCCGGCACCGGGAATGATACGCGGCGGAGAGGGGCTGCCAACCCTCCGAGGTGCGTGGCGCCACCGCATCTGCGCGTGTAGCGTTGACCCGCTCCACCAGAAGCTGTATGAATTGTGGGCTGACCAGGGGGAGATCGCAGGCAAGAAAGATATTCCATTCCCCGGTGGCGGCGAGCAACCCCGTGCAGACGGCCGCCAAGGGTCCCTCGCCCGGCCACTGGTCTTCGAGCACGGGCAAGCCGAGATATCCGTAACGGTCCGCCGAGGCCAGCAGCGTGACCTTGACCACGAATGGGCGGAGAACCTCCGCGGCGCGCAGAACCAGCGGCTGTCCTTCGAATCGCATCAAGGCTTTATCCTGATCCATGCGGCGGCTCTTGCCACCTGCCAGCACAAAGCCGTTAATTCCTTCCATGATGTATAAACCGCGCCTTCAGGTCCGGTCGACAGGGCCGCGAGCTTTCTCCCGAATATTGACGAACTGCCACCCGAATCGTCCCTTAATGCAGAGACTGCCGTGCGTCACTCCGTTTTCCGTGGGGGAATCGGCCTTGACGATCTTTCCATCCTGTACGTGCAGGGTCACGGTGCATCCCACGCCGCAGTACGGGCAGATGGTGTCGGTCGAGGTCTGCCGCGATTCATCCCAGGTTCCGGCCCGTCGCATGTCGTATTCGCTCACAAACATCAGCGCACCGGTGGGGCACACGCCGATGCAGTTCCCGCAATACACGCAGGCGGAATCGGGAAGGGGCACCGCGTACTCCGTGGAAATGCGCGCATCAAAGCCGCGGCCTGCCACGGAAATGGCGAAGGTATTTTGGGCGTCGGCGCCGCACGCTTCCACGCACTTGTAGCAGAGGATGCACTTGCTGTAGTCGCGGATATAAAGCTGATTGTCGATTTTGGGGGGCTGGGAAACGGTGGCCGCCTGGGCGCCGTCGGTGGGAGCGTGGATGCCCGGCCGCGCCGCATCCCGAGTGCTGGAGGGCGGCTGTTGCGGACCAAAGCGTTCCGGGCGAGCGCCGTACCGTTCCAAATAGGCTTGAATCCGGGGTGAGGTCGAGACGTCCACCGAGGAGGCGAGGAATTCCAGGATCAGCCGGCGGCTGAGGTGCACGCGCTCCGACTCCGTCCTCACCACCATGCCGTCTTCGGCTTGGCGCGAGCAGGCAGGAACCAGCGTCCGGGATCCTTCCACCTCCACAACGCAAATGCGGCAGGCATTGATGGGGGTGAGCGTTTCGAGAAAGCAGAGGGTGGGCGTATCGATGCCGGCTTCGCGATTGGCATCGAGCAACGTGGACCCTTCGGGAACCGTGACCTCGCGACCGTTAATGGTCACCCGCACGGGCCGCCGAGGCGATGCCGGGGGCAATCCAGGGACAGGGCCCAGGGGGACGGGGTCCGTGAAGTGAACGATTTTAACCGGAAGTGCAGAGGCGCCCTTCTGTTCCGCTTCACTCACGCATTGCTCCCTGCTTTGTTTCGCTATCGCGGATTATCAAATAACCTCCAGCGGCGCAAGGCCGACTCCACCGCGCTGGAAGCGGTTTGGCCCAGGCCGCAGATTGAGGCATCGCGCATGACTTGCCCGACTTCCTTGATCAAGCTCATCTCTCCCTCCACAGAACCGATCGGGCGGCCGTAGTGGAGACGCTGCAACGCTTCTTCCTGCCGGACTGTTCCGATGCGGCAGGGAACACACTGGCCGCACGACTCGTCCCGGAAGAACGCGGCGATGCGCAGCAAAATCTTGCGGAGGTCCACCGTATCATCAAAGAGCATCACCACACCCGATCCCAGCGTCGCGCCGACCGCGCGCGTGCCCTCGAGGGTGAGCGGTATGTCCAGTTCGTCGGGCGAAAGGAAGGTTCCGGCAGCGCCCCCCAGCAGCACGGCCTGAAGACGTCTGCCGCCCGCCACGCCCCCGCCCAGTTCGATAAGTTCCCGCAGGGTCGAGCCGAAGGGAACCTCATACACGCCGGGATGCGCCACATGACCGGAAAGGCAGAAGAGCTTGGGACCGGCGGAGCCATGCGTTCCGATCGCCGCATAACGCTCCCCGCCTTCCTGCACAATCAAGAGCACATTGATCAGGGTTTCCACGTTGTTGACCACGGTGGGCTTGCCAAACAACCCCACCTGGGTGGGGAAGGGCGGCTTGCTGCGCGGTTCGCCACGCAATCCTTCGATGGAGTTGAACAGCGCCGTCTCCTCGCCGCAGATATAAGCGCCAGCGCCACGCCGGATCTCAATGTCAAAATTGACGCCCCGGCCCAGGATGTTATTCCCCAGGAAGCCCCTTTGGCGCGCGATCTCGATGGCGTGGGCGAGTCTTTCGCCGGCCAGCGGATATTCGCCCCGCACATAGAGGTAACCCCGCTTGCAACCAATGGCGCAGCCGGCGATGGTCATGGCTTCGACCAGCGAGTACGGGTCGCCTTCCATGATCACGCGGTCTTTAAAAGTTCCCGGCTCCGACTCGTCGGCGTTGCACACCAGGTATTGAGGCTGGTTGACCGGATCCCACTTTTTGCCGCTGGGGAAGGCCGCTCCACCCCTCCCAAAAAGCCGCGATGCCGACACTTCACGCCACACCCAGCTTCCCCCCAGGGAGAGCGCGCGGCGCAAAGCTTCGTAGCCCCCATGGGCCCGATAATCATCAATGCTGCCGGGATCGATCCGGCCAACCCGGCCGAGCAGCATCAATTGCGGATGGCCGTTCTGGCCCGCCTGGGGGACGGAGACGGTGGCATCAAACTCGTCAGGCAATTCTTCGGCGGCGTCACAGGTGAAGTTTTCGAGAGCCGTAACCAAAGATGCGGGGTTGGCGGGCGCGAACACTTTTTCGCACGGGCGCTCTCCTGCCGTGGACATCAGCGCGGCCGGCGCTCGCTCGCACAATCCCAGGCATGGGCTTCGGTACCATGTGGCTTTTCCATCAGGCGTGGGAGACCCAGGCGGACCAAGTTGTTCCTCAAGACGGGCACAGAGTTCCCCGGCACCCCGAGTCAGGCAGGCGATGTCGTCACAGACGTGCAGCACCCGGGGTGGACGCGGCGTGACCGAGAACATTCCATAGAAGCACGCCACGCCGTAGGCTTCCGCGGGCGGGACGTCGAGCCGCTCGCAGGCGTAATTGAGAGCGGCGGGAGTTATCCAGCCCATCCGCGCCTGAATGGAGTGCAGCACGGGTAAGAGCAGGTGGCGCTGCGCCCCCAGCGCATGGCCCCTGACCGCTGCATGCCCATCTTGATCCGAGTTGCGCGGGCCGCCCCGCCAGCCGGAATCAGGCTTGCCCAGAACCAGATCTACCGCCTGGCGCTCCTCAGGGGAAGGCTCGTCTTTGCTATGGTGCGTATCCACGAAGATCTTTCCTGTCCGCTAGAGTGTGCTGCCAGAAGCAATTGCCTCCGCTTACCGTCTGGCGCTCTACCCGGCCCGCGCGCTGAGCTTCTCCACCCGAATCGCCGTTGCTTTGAACTCGGCCGTGCCCGATAGCGGGTCGGTGGCATCGATGGTGAGGATATTCGTCGCCACCTGATCGGGAAAATGGACGCTGAGAAACGCGAGGCCCGGCCGCAGGGAAGCATCAAACCGCACCGGGGCCTCCACCGCGCCACGGCGCGAGCTGATGCGGACGCGCTCTCCCTCAGTCAAGCCGTAGCGTTCGCCGTCTTCCGGGGAAAGCCCCAGCATCTCCCGCTGGTGCAGCGGCGAATTATATCGGCCCGACTGAACTCCCGTGTTGTACGACTCCAGGTGGCGTCCGGTGGTGAGCCGCAAGGGATAATTTTCATCGAGCTCATCCACGGGCGGCTCAAACTCCACCACGCTGAAGAGCGCCCGAGGTCCGGTGACCGGCTCCTGCCACAGGCGGCTATGCAGGAAAAGCTCCCCTGGATGCGATTCATCGTAGCAGGACCATTGAATGCCGCCGAGTGCCTCCAGGCGGGCGTAGCTCATCCCGGCGTGCATGGGGCTCAACCGTCTCACTTCGTTCCAGACCTCTTCGGCGCTCGGTTGGCCCCAGTCGTCCCCCAGGCGCCGCGCCAAGTCGCAGAGAATCGCCACATCGTCCCGCGCCCCGGCGGGAGGATCCATGGCCTTTCGAACCCTTTGCACCCGGCGCTCGCTGCTGGTCACCGTCCCTTCCGATTCACACCAGCCGGCGGCGGCAGGCAGAACCACGCTCGCCAGTTCGGCCGTGGGCGTCAGCAGAACATCCTGCACCAGCAGGAATGCGAGCCCCTTCAGCAGGCGCTCGCATCGCCCCTGATCGGCTTCCGAGTGCAAAGGGTTTTCGCCAATCACGTAGAGCCCGCGCAGCCTGCCTTCCTCCATCGCATTGAACATGTCGGTGAGATGCCAGCCCCGGTGGGGCGGAACTTTCACGCCCCAGGCCTGGTCAAACTTGGCGCGCAGGGCATGGTTCTCCACGGATTGAAAGCCTGGCAGGCGATCGGGAATCGCACCCATGTCCCCGCCTCCCTGCACATTGTTCTGGCCGCGGAGAGGATTTAGTCCCGACCCATAGCGGCCCACATGTCCGGTGAGCAGTGCCAGGTTAATCAGGGCCAGCACGTTGTCAACCGCGTTGTGGTGCTCGGTAATCCCCAGAGTCCAGCAGAGTTGCGCCCGGTCGGCACGCGCGTAGGAGTGGGCAAGATCCCGGATGACCGCGGCGGGCACCCCGGTGATTTTTTCCGCGTGCTCCAAAGTGTAGGGCTGCACCGCTTCGCGATAACCTTCAAAACCTGCCGTGGCTCGTTCGATAAACCGCCGATTCTCGAGTCCGGCGGCGATGATTTCCCGCCCCACGGCATTCGCCAGCGCGATATCCGACCCCACGTCGAGTCCCAACCACACGTCCGCCCAGCGCGCCGAGCTGGTGCGTCGCGGATCGACCACGTAAAGTCGCGCGCCTTTGCGCACGCCCTTGAGGAGGTGGTGATAAAAGATGGGGTGCGTCTCGCGAGCGTTCGAACCCCAGAGAATAATGAGGTCCGTGTCCTCCATCTCGCGATACGAACTCGTCCCGCCTCCCGCTCCGAAGACCGCCGCCAGACCGGCGACGCTGGGGGCGTGTCAAGTGCGGTTGCAACTGTCAATGTTGTTCGTGCCCATGACCGAGCGCGCAAATTTCTGGGCCAGGAAGTTCAGTTCGTTGGTCGTCTTGGAGCAACTGAACATTCCAAAGCTCTGACGCGCGCCCATTTCCCTGATTTGCTGAAGGCCTTCCGCTGCCCGGTCAAGAGCCTCGTCCCAACTGGCGGGGCGAAGCTCACCGTTTTCACGAATCAGGGGAGTTGTGAGCCGATCTTTCATCGAAACGGACATGTTTTACTCCACATTGAATCTCAAATCTCAAATTTCAGATTCCCATCCTGCAGGCAGGCCAAGCCCTGCCCCGCGGCCTCCAAACCTCCACGAATTTCCAGCGACAGCAGTAATTTCCCTTTGGAAAGCCCGAACCAGAGCAGTATACAACTCACGGCCCGGTATCGGCCGTATTTTTGACCTCGAAACGCCGGCGCCTCACGGTGCGCGGAAGACGCTCGCCCGCTCCGGTGGAACGCCCAACCCCAGGCGTTCTTGCCCGGTGTAGACCACAAACCGCCGGCCGCGCAGGAAGCCGACCAGTGTCAACCCCAACGCGCGCGCCATCTGCACGGCCAGGCTGGAGGCGGCGGAAACCGAAGCCAGAAGCGGGATGCCCGCCATCAGCGATTTCTGGATAATCTCAAATCCTCCTCGGCCACTCGCGAGGAGCACAAAATTAGAGAGGGGAATGAGCCCCTGCATCAACGCCCACCCAACCAGTTTGTCCACCGCGTTGTGGCGGCCCACGTCCTCCCGCAAGGCCACCAGCTTTCCGGAGGCATCGAACAAGGCGGCCGCGTGCAGCCCTCCGGTTTTGCCAAAAAGGGTTTGGGCGGAGCGCAGAGTTTCCGGAAGAGTGCAAAGAACCTGTGGGTCGATTCGGAAATCAGGATTGGGACGGGCAATTCCGGGCGTGTAAACGGACTCGAGTGAGGTCTTGCCGCACAGTCCACAACTCGAGTTGGCGGCAAAATTACGTTTGGATTGTTGTGACCGGGGGAGGGCTTCCGCCTTCAGTTCAACCTGGACAACCGGATTTCCGGGTGAAGATTCAATTGCCCACTCAAGGCTGATGATCTCCTCCCGCGATTTGACGATGCCTTCCGTAAACAGGAAACCCGCGGCTAAATCGAAGTCATCGCCCGGGGTTCGCATGGTCACAGTGAGCGCCTGGTCCGCAACCTGGATCAGGAGCGGTTCTTCACCCACCAGAGAATCGTGAAGGGCGCGTACCCGCCCATCATTCCACTCGGTAACGGCGGCGGATTGCAAGGATCGTTGGTTCGACTCTGGTCCGCTCATTCTCGAAACCTCACGCCCCTTTCCAGAGTGGCTATCGCACCAGATTCGACGGCATCAGGGGAAGCGCACGCGGGAACGAAATTGCGGCCCCCCGCGCATGCCTTCTACGCGCACGTGATACAACCCGCCGCCCCGGTGGCCCGCCAGATCCAGTCCCCGCGGGCGCAGCGTTTCGTCCGGAGGCGCCGCGGACGTCGTTACGTAGATGTCGGCGCGTTCGGGGCCGCCAAAAGTCAGCGAGGCCGTCTGGTATGCCGGGAAGAAAACTTCCCGGTCGAGTTGCCCGTCGGGAGCAAAGCGTTTTATCCGCGCGCCGAACCAGACGGCTGTCCAGATGTAACCGTCCGCGTCCACGGTCATGCCGTCGGGCAAGCCCTCATCGGGCGAGATTTGGGCAAAGATCCGGCGGTTCGTAATATTTCCCGTCTTGCGGTCGTAGTCGAAATGATAAATCTGGCGCGCCGCCGAATCGGTGAAATACATGCCTTGCAGGTCAGGCGTGAATCCCATGCCGTTGGGAATTCCCAGGCCATCGAAAAGTTCCGTTACCGCGCCATCAGGGTCGAAGCGCAGCAACCGCCCGTTGCCGTTCATCACGCCGGCGTACACCCTGCCTTCCGGGTCGGCAATGACATCGTTGAAGCGCGCGTTGTGAGGACAAAGTCCGCTTGCCACCTCGCGCAGCGTGCCGTCCATCCTCAGGATGCTGATGCGCCCGTCCTGGAATAACAGCAGCGAGCCATCTTCCTGCAAAGTGAATCCGCCCGTGATGCGCGTCTGGCAAAACACTCGGCAGTTTTTGTTCGAAGGGGTGTAGGCGAAAACCGTGCCCGCCAGAATATCCACGAAGAAAAGCGTTGCCGCTTCGGGATGCCAAAGGGGATTCTCCCCCACCTGGCAGTTCAAGGGCGCAACCAGCTCCGCAGCGTTGTCTTTTGTTGGCATGTTTATGGAGATCCCTCCCTCAAATTGTCGCAGTTTTCCTGTGCCCTAACCGGCTCTCAACCCTTCTTCCACCGTGCGGTGGAAGGTACGAATGCCATTCATGTAGACGCCGATGTCGCTGCCCAGGCTGATCATCCTGAATCCTTTTTTGATCCAATGAATGGTATCAGCAGGCGTGGCTGGAAGGAAACCCGGCGCAACGTTTTGCCGCCGGCAGGATTCGACCAGCGCATCCATGGCCGCTAGGAATCGCGGGTGGTCGAACTGAGCTGGGATGCCCATGGAGACGGTCAGGTCGTAATGCCCCATCCAGGCCACGTCCAATCCCGGCACCGAAACTATTTCGTCCAGATGCTCGAACGCCTTCGCCGTTTCCAGCAGCGCAATCACCATGATGTCGGCATTGGCCTCCGCGAATGAGGAGGGCCCTCCGGGGCGATAAAGATCGTGGGCGATCCCCAGCGCCACGCCGCGCTTGCCCTCGGGGGCGTATTTCAACTGCGCTACGGCGTTCTCCATCTGCTCGCGAGTTTCCACGCGGGGAATCATCACTCCCCTTGCACCCAGATCGAGAACGCGCGAAAGCGGCGCGGTATTCGCATCCGGCACGCGTACCATCGGCACAATTTCGGTGCTGCGGCAGAAGGTGATCATATCCGCCGCGAGCGAAATATCGCAGCGGCCATGCTCCATATCAAACAGCGCGAATTCCATGCCGCAGGCCGCCAGCATGGGCCCAATTCCTGAACTGAATAATTCCAGCACCATCTGCCCGTAAACAACTTCACCTTTATTGAGCTTGTCCTTTACTCGATTCATAAAGCCATTTCCTTCCTTCGCTCCGCGTATTTCCGCAGCTTTTCCAGAAATCCCGGACGTTCAAGCACCTCGCGATTCACGACGCTCGCGGGAGCCCTGCCGTGACTCACCGCGACCGCGCCTTCGCAATCGATCCGTCCCATGTCGCGGAACAGTTCTTCCGTCCAACCCACCGAATGGGAGGTCAGTACGACATTCTCAAGTTTCAGCAGGGGTGAATCGCTTTCCAGAGGTTCCTTCTCAAAAACGTCCAGGCCTGCCCCGGCGATGGCGTGCGACTGGAGGGCGCGGATGAGCGAGGCCTGGTCGACAATGGGGCCGCGGGCGGTGTTGATCAAGACGGCGGTGGGCTTCATCAAACCCAGTTCACGCTCGCCGATCAAGTGCCGCGTCGAGGGACTGTAGGGGCAATTCACCAGAACATAATCCGACTGGCGGAGCAGATCTTCAAGTGAAACAAGTTCCACGCCCAGGTCCGCGGCCCTTGCTTCCGTGACGTAGGGATCAAATGCCATGAACTTGACCACGTCAAAGTTGCGGAGCAGACGGACAGCCTCGCCGGCGATGTTCCCCAAGCCGATCGTCCCCACCGTGCGGCCGCGGGGTTCGCGACCCAGCCGGCGCGTGCTCTCCACCCACTGCCCGCCGCGCACCATGCGGTCCTTGAGCACCAGATTGTGCGAAAGCGCCAGCACCATCAGGACAATCGATGAGGCCATCGGCCGCACCACCCCGGCGGGGGTGATGTAGACGGCGATATCGTGTTCCGTGCAGGCCGCCAGATCCACGTTGTCGTAACCGACGCCGCACCGCCCGATGGCGCAGAGTTGCTCGATCCCTTGCAGGGAAGCGGCCGTAACCCGGGGTTTGAGAGAAATGAGAACATCGGCGCCGGCAAGTTGTGCGGGCACGTATTCCGGGCGATATTCCGGCAGAAATTCGTAGGTGATGACGGGCTCGGAATCCAGCAGGGAAAGACCGATATCGGGAAAGATGAGCTGCCGGTCCTCGTTCCGAAAATCGGCGGAAATACTTACCTTGAAGTACTTGTCAGTGGGCATTCCACACATCCTTTGACCAGATTCTCCAGAAGACCGTTCGGACCCGGGAAGATTTTCTGTTTATAGAGTATCGAGCGCAAAAAGGCCCGGCTCATCGGTTCTGGCAACGAAGACTCATCTGCCCGCAGCCTATACCCGCCCCGGAGCCCATCCATATTACCATTCGTCCTGTTTATCGCAATCCTGAAGGTGGGCGAGGCGCCGGGGTATTCGGATATAATCCATTTCCTTGCAGGCCAGGATGAAGGCAAGCGGGAGTATACTTTTCAGGCACCGGATTGCCCACCGAAAGAAGCTCCGGCTGAAGACGCGCGGTGGTGCGCGGTACGCCGGGGTTAGAAGAGGGGACTCGCAATGATGAATCTCAATCGTCGCCGGTTTCTGCAAATTTCGGCAGCCGCGGGCGCCGCAGGCTTGATGCCGGGTATTCCGGCAGCGCAGGCGACCGCCGCCCCCAAGCCCTTTCGCCTGGGAATCTTCATCAATGTTTCGAAAGACCCGGAGGCCGCCCTTCAGCGCGTCCATGATTTTGGTGTTCCCACCTGCCAGGCGCAAACCGACGATTTTTCGGACGCGGCCTATAGCGCTCTTAAGGCCGCCATGGAAAAGTTCGACATTGAAGTGACCGCCATCAATACATCCGGCGGGCCTCCCAATGCCTACGATTTTTACCAGGGCCCCCTGACCATCGGCGTGGTTCCCCGGCAGTATCGCCGGCAGCGCATTGATAATTTCAAGCGTGCTTCCGACTTCGCCCGTCGCTTGGGGGTGCCGTCCCTCCACACGCATTACGGATTCATCCCCGAGAATCCCAACGATCCGGAGTATGAAGGCGTCGTGGGCGCGCTCCGCGAGGTGGCCGCGCACCTCAAGGCGAACGGCCAGATGATGCTTTACGAGACGGGGCAGGAGACGCCCATCACCTTGCTGCGCGCCATTACTGACGCCGGCATTGATAACCAATTTGTAAACCTCGATTGCGCCAACCTGATTCTCTACGGCAAGGGCAATCCGCTTGATGCGCTGGATGTGATCGGCCACCTGGTGCGTGGCATTCACGCCAAGGACGGATTGTTTCCCACCAACCCGCGCGAAATCGGCGAGGAGGTGCCCATCGGCAAGGGCAAAGCCAATTTCCCCCGGCTGCTTCCGCGCCTGAAGGAGTTGGGCTATACCGGGCCGCTCACCATCGAGCGGGAAATTTCCGGCCCCCGGCAGTTCGAGGACATCAAGCTGGAAAAAACCTACCTGGAAAATCTTGTGGCCGGCTTGGGGTGAAGGCGCTGCCGGCTATTGCGGCAGGCCAGTGCTATCCGTCAGCACGCGCAGAGTGATGGCTCCCACCGCGGCCCCGCGCGATTCGGCTTGCCATTGCAGGGTTTGCCACTCCGGCTTATCGGTGGACGCAGCTTCATACACGGCCTGGACCGGGTACGTTTCATGCGGGCGCACGGGGTAGCGCGCCGTTCCGAATAATTCCTTCCAGCCTGCCGGCAGGGTGGACGTGAGGCTCACCTCCACGGCTTCGCCGGTGTCGTTGTGAATCAAAATCGGAACGTGGACCTGCACACCGTTGCCCACCGCGACTTCCGGCGTTTTAATCAGCCCGAACATCTGATCGATGTTGTGCGCCCGCCAGAAATCGTGGTAGAAGGCCCACGGCCCGCCCAGTTCGATGGAGATTCCCCTGCGCACTTCCGCCCGATAACCGCGCACCGGAGCATACGGGATGGCGCTCGGCGTGATCTCTTCAAAAATGTCGCCGGTGGTGGTGCCCTCCACCAACGACTTCCCCAGGACGAGGCGTACGGGCTGTTTGAAATAAGTGAAGTCGCCCGTTTCCAGAGCATGCTTGGCCATTTGCCCCGAATCCTTCTGGGTAAGGTGATGGGCCATCTCCCGGGCGGAGAGCTTGTAGTACGGAGTGTTTTTGCTCGGGGAAATATCCGTGGTGTTGTATTCAGGGCCTTTGCCTATCATGAAATCGGTGCTCGCAGCGTCGCTGAAATAATAGATCTTCTTGCATTGCCAGGGCAGAAGGCCTTCGGTCATGTTGGCGATGCCGGTGTAATTGCGCGGCGCGGCCACCTGCTCCGGGAAAGCCGTGGGGTCGCCGGCGAGATCGAATGCCTCGGTGGCGATGACCGCGGAGGCCTGATGATCGCTGTGATTCTCGCCCGCCACATAATCCGGCAGCCAGGTCAGGATCACCTCCGGGCGCGTGAGGCGGATCAGGCGCACCGCCTCCCCAAGGGCTCGCGCGTGGTTCCAGGTTTCAAGCGACCACATCACGTCCTGTCCGGGGGTATCGGAACCGCCCAGGAACCAGACATGCAGCACACCAAAAAAAGCCAACGCCTCGCGCGCTTCGGTCATGCGAATTTCGCCAAGCGCCGCGGCCTGGGCGGTGCTCACCTGGTCGCCGCCGCCATTTCCCGGCGTCCCGAAGATCGCGGCCACGCGCTTGTGCTGGTCGAATATAGCGCGCGCCAGGTAGCCAGTGACCATCGTCTCGTCATCCGGGTGCGCGGTGATCACCATGATGTCGGTTTTGAAGCGCGCGTCAGGTTGGGGATTCGGCCAGGCCTCAGGAAGCTGATCCGCCGCGCGCAGCCGGCCGCTCCCACCCCGCTGAAAGGAATCGGCAGGAGGAAGAAAAACAATAGTGAAACCGGCAGCAGTATTTTGCGCATGTTCGATTCCTGTCCTTGTCGTGCTCCGTGCCTACCGCGCGACGCGGCTCATATAAAAATCGATGAATTTGGCCGGATTCGTTTCCAGCGCGACCACCGCATTCGCGGGCATTCCCTTCAGGGATTGTGTCCTGCCCTGGGGGTCGATTTTTATGGCCAGGGGTTGAGTCTCGCAGAGCGCATGATTGATCAGCAGCCCCACCGCCATGGGATCATGCAGGGTGGGGGTGGGCTGGTTCCAAAGGATATAGAGAGCGCGCAGCGCCTCCGCCATCGGCGTGTGGAGCGCAAACAGTTGCTGGCGGTGAGGCTCATCGAGTTGCAGCTGGGCGGTCACATCGAGGGGCGCCATCAAAATCGGGATGCCCGAGGAAAACACGGTTTGGGCCGCAGGCGCGTCGGCGGCGATATTATATTCGGCGGTGGGTCCGGAGTCCGGGTAATATCCCCGCGCGATCGACCCGCCCATCAGCGCAATGCGCTTGATCTTCGTGCGCACTTCCGGGTACTGCTTCAGTAGTGCGGCGACATTGGTCAGAGGGCCGATGGCGACCACGGTGATCTCGCCGCGCTTGTTGCTGTCAATCTCTGCCTTGAGCAAATCCACGGCGCTTTCCGAAAGCAGCATGGGACTGGTAAAGCCCTCCGCCCAGCGGGCTTGCTCGATGGCTAGCTTGCCACTGGGTTGGCCTGCCGCCACGGGCACTTTCCGGCGTCCCGCGACCCAAAGCATTTTCGCCGCGAGGCGGGCGCGGGCCTCGGTGTCGCCGCTCACGGTGGTCACGGCGCGAAGGTCCAGCTCCGGGCTGGCGAGGACCAGCGCCAGGGCAAAGGCGTCATCGATATCGCTGCCGATGTCGGTATCGAGCACGATGGGAATGGGATGTGGTGCTTCGCCGGCGCTGAGCCAGGCGCCGGTTAACAGCAGCGCGGCGAGAGGGAGAAGTGTAAGTTTTGATTGAGGTATCATCATGGTCACCAAGGGCCGATGTGCCATAGCGGATGTGCCATGGCCATCTTGGCCATGCCCGAGCACGGGCGGGACGCCCGTGGCACATTTCCGTACGCCGCAGCGGCGGCATTACGCCGCCATGGCGAGGTAAACTCGCCGCTACGTCAGCGTGCCGGCCTCAAGGCCGGCGCTACATTCTCTCGCTACATTCTCTCACGTGCGGCCCTGGCGTTTCAGAAAACTGCTAACTTCGCGCGCCGTGGGCATGGCGGGCTGGGCGCCCATTCGGGTGACGGATATGGCGGCAACGGCGGCGGCGAAGCCCGCGGCCTCCTCCAGCGTCTTGCCCTGCATCAGAGCCACTGCCAACCCGCCGTTAAAGGCATCCCCCGCCGCGGTGGAATCGACTGCCTTGACCTTGAAAGCGGGCACCCTTTTTTGCCATCCGTCCGCCGCTGACACGTAAGCGCCGCTGCTTCCCATCTTGATGATCACGTTGGCCGCGCCTTGAGCGTGCAGGATTTGGGCAAACTCGCGAGCGGTGGAGAGATTCAATTCGCGGCCGCGCGCCGCGCACAGGGTGCAAGCCTCGCTTTCATTGGGGGTCAGGTAGGTTACCTGGCGCAGCAGGCTGGCGGGGACGGGGCGGGCGGGCGCCGGGTCGAGCATCAAGGGGACCTTGAGGCGCCGGGCGGCCGCGCAAAGATACTCCACCGTCTCCATGGGCACTTCCAGTTGCCCCAGAATCATGCCGGCGGAGCCGAGCAGCGGCAGGGCTTTTTCCAGATCGCGCGGCAGCAGCCTGCCATTCGCTCCCGGAATCACGATGATGCTGTTCTGGCCTTGGCGGTCAACGGAGATGAGCGCCACGCCGGACGCTGTTCCCTTCGCGGTACCCACGGCGCGCACATTGACTCCCGCCGCCCGCAGGCCATTGCGCAGGCGGCTGCCAAACTCATCGTCCCCCACCTTCGCCACCATGCTCACCGGGTAGCCAAGCCGGGCGACGGCCACGGCTTGATTGGCCCCCTTGCCGCCATAGAAGGTTTGAAAATTGGCGCCCGTCACGGTCTCGCCGGGGGCCGGAATACGCTCCGCCGTGCAGACCAGATCGAGGTTGACGCTTCCTACGACTACGATTGGTTTAGTCATCTTATTGATCTCTGCAGAACAAAGTGGCGGATGAACCCCCTCACCCCCGCCCCTCTCCCCCAAGGGGGCGAGGGGGAGTTAATTTCGCACCCTCGCCCCCTTGGGGGAGAGGGTGGCCCGCGACCGGCGCTTTCACCAGCCGGGGCGGGCCGGGTGAGGGGGTCTCCGGCTCTCAATTTTGCCGCATCCAGTCGTAACTACCATTTCACCACCGGCGCCACGGCGATGCTGCTCAGCCCCAGGATAAAGAGCAGGAACATCAGAGCCAGCAGGCGGCGGGCGGCGGGCGGCGCTCCCGCAAACTCCTTCCAAACGAAAACTCCCCAGATGGCGGAAACCATGGTGGCTCCCTGGCCAAGCGCATAGGCCGCCGCCGGGCCCACCATTTGCGCATACGATGCAATAAAGTTGGAAATCGTTCCCACGCCCCAGATGGCGCCGCCCAGGACTCCCCAGAAGTGGAGCACTCCCGTGCCCCGGAAGTAATCGCCCATGGCGACGGGCGGGCCGGCCACCGGCTTGCGCATGAAAATATAATTGAGGGGGACCGAACAAGCCAGCACCCCGATGGCGAAAACAAAGGCCACGGAGTATGGACCCAGATGGTTCGCGCCGGTGGTGGCCTTGGCCACGAAGGGATAAAACAAGCCCATGCCCACGCCCGCCAGCAGGCTGATCACGATTCCCTTGGTGCTCACCGTCATGTCCTTCACCAGCTTGCGATAAGCGAAGGCGTCCAGCACAATGGCCACGCACACCAGAAAGATGCCGCCGAACAACAACAGAGGATTGCCCTTGGGCGTGATGATGTAGTTGAGCACCGAACCAATCACCAGCGCCAGTCCAATGCCGATGGGGAAGGCCACGGCCAGTCCGGCGATGGCGATGGCCGCCACCAGCAGGATGTTGGCAATGTTAAAGACGATGCCTCCCAGAATCGCCAGCAGCAGGTGATGGCCGTCGGCGGTCCGCAGGTTGGCCATAAAACTGTCGGGGGCGGCGCTGTTGGTGTTGCCCAGCGTGAAGCCCATCAACAGCGAAATCAGCAGAATTCCCCAGACGTAATCCCAATAAAACAACTCGAAGCGCCAGCCCTTGCAAAGCTTCTGAGTGTTGGCCCAGCTTCCCCAGCAGATCATCGTGAGGATCATCATGAACAGCGCCAGCGGGTATAGGGTTGGTATGAACATGGGTAATATCTCTTTTCCGAAGAATCAAAACAAAATCAAGGAAGAAGATTTCAACACAGAGCGCACAGAGGCTCACAGAGACCAGCCACAGAGAAGAATTGCGGTTCAACTGAGCACCGAATAGCAATCGTGACCGAAGCAAGCAGGAGTTCTTCTCTGTGAGCCTCTGTGCGCTCTGTGTTGAGTCTTTTCCTCTTGGCGCACGACCCGTCAGGGCATAAGGACTCTTCTTTGCCATGCCGGTCAATCATTACTTAGCGCTCATTCGCGGCGTGCCACGGGCGTCCCGCCCGTGCTCAGGCATGGCCGGGACGGCCATGGCACATGCCGTGTGCCGCATGCAGCTACCGCAGCCGTAAAATGCTGTTTCCCAGGAACCCCCGGTTCTCGCCGCCGCTATCCTGGAGGAAAACGCTCACCCGATACGCTTGCTGTGGCAAATCGAGCGTTTTCGAAACCCGAACGACCTCGCGCGGATCGGCAGCTTCGAGGGCTTCCTGCTTGATGATCTCTCCTTTGGCGGTATAAAACACGGCCACCAGCGTTCCGGGCACAAACACTCCGAATGAGGCTTTGAGCGTCACTTGACTTCCGTTAATTTCCGACGAGAGCGGTTCGCTGATGGCGCCCGCCCAAACCGCATCGACAATGGGATTCGCGGCGCGCGTCGGCGACCAGTAAACGGGGAAGGAATATTCACTGCCCGGGTCGAGCGTGGCGTAAGGGCTCATCACCTCGCCCTCGATGAAGTAGGGCGTCTGGAGCGGGTCATTGGCCAGCACCTGATCAAACGGGCCGCGCGAGATGGTGCCGGGGCCATCCTCCCACGATTCCACCGACGCCCCGTCAGGGTATTCACGATCCGGGAAGTACGGGATGTTTTCGATGTAGGCAATGTTCTTCTGGCCGTTCACCACGGCAAACCAGCCCTGGCTCGAATCCGCCGCCACCCTGCCCACCCGGTACTGGTAGTGAATGCGCAGCAGGCGTCCGCCGTCGATCACGTCGTAGCTCGGGTGCCGCACGTCTCCATAATAATTGTAATATCCCCGCGGGTATTTGCTGTGCGGGTTCAGGGGTATGTAAATATAAAACTCCGGATTGGGCTTGGAGTGGTCATGGGCGTCGGAGGAATCGTTCTGCGCGAGGTGCCAGATCCCCCAGCGCACCTGGCGGCGGCTGATGTTGCGCATGACCTGATCGATTTTGATGCGCGTGGTGCCGGCGTACAAGTGCACCGTCCGCTCGAGCTGAATGCCCGTGCGGGAATCGGGCGGGCTGGTCATGCGCAGGGCAACTTCCTGGGGACTGTCTTTGACAATCTCCGCTTGATAGACGCTGCCATCAATGACATAGTCCGGAATGCTTGACCACTCGTCGTCGCTTGACCAGCCTTCCGGGCCCGGCCACACCTTGTCTCCCCCATAGTTCGCCCATCCGGTCTGCGGGTTGTTCTGGCTCTCCGGCAGGACCTTGCCTTCCAATTCGTGGTTTACGAAGAAGTATTCCTGATCGCCCAACTGCATTTGAATGATCCGGCCGCCAATTTGCGGCGTTATATAAAGGCTCACAATTCCGTTTGTCAATCGATAGGCGTCCCAGCCGCGGTAATTCGATTTCTCAATGCGCGCATGGAAGGATGCGGCCTGTGACGCGGCGGTGGCTAAAGAACAAGGCAAAAGGCAAAAGGCAAAAATCAAAAGGCAAAAGTGCGAAAATAAGAATCGTGCTCGTTCCACGACCCGACTCATATCGTTACTCCTTAACTGCGACTGCTTTCAAAAAACCAAGGGATGAAAGGTACGGGCATTGTTTTGCTACCCTCGCCCCCTTGGGGGAGAGGGTGGACCGCATACCGCGCTTTCGCCAGCGGGGGCGGGCCGGGTGAGGGGGTCTACTCCGAATGCGCTCCCCGTCACCAAGCAATCGAGCAGCACCGATGCCGGTTCGGCGCCTTGCGAAAATGGCCGGCGATCAAGGTGCACCACCGTCCTGGCGAGGATGGGGCCGGGCGGCGGGGTTTCATGATATCGTCCGTCACCTCAATATCCAGAGTTGTTGACCCCCTCACCCGCCGCGCCCCGGCTGATGAGAACGCCGGTGGCGCGTCACCCTCTCCCCCAAGGGGGCGAGGGTTGGTTCTCTCCATACGACTCACCTTCAAAAAACATCCGGGCAAGTCACACCGTGAGTTACATTCTTACGTCCCGATGCACCAAAGCTCACTGCATCCTCACTTCGCCACAAATTCGTAATCTCCGGAGCCGACCTCAAAGACTGCGGCCCCGCCTTCATTGCGCACCCATTTGACTCCCGCGGCGTGGGCGGCGGGTTTACCGCCTTCGGTCACCTGGCTTGCGTCGCTGGCCGGCACATAGACCGTGGCGGTGGTATTCACCGGCACGCTCACCTTCAGATGAAAGGCGCCGTCTTCCTTGCGCCAGTCGCAGCGGATCGTGCCGTACAGGGAGGCGTACTGGGAGCGCACCCACGTCAAGTCGCCGACTGGGTAGGGGTGAATGATGAAGCGCTTGAAGCCCGGCGCCTGCGGATCGGTGTTGATTCCGGCAAGGTACTTGTAAAACCAGGCGCTCACCGAGCCCATCATGGGGTGGTTGTGCGAATTCATGCCGTACTCGGTGAGCAGTTCCCAGCGCTCCCACAGGGTGGTGGCGCCGTTCGCCAGCATGAAACCCCAACTCGGGTAGGTCTCCTGCGCGGCGATCTTGTAGGCGAGATCCGCATGGCCGTATGTCGCGAGCGCGTCCAGCAGGTACTTGGTGCAGATATTCCCGGTGGTCAGGTGGTCGCCGTGCGCGTGAACGTCCTGTACCAGGTTGTCGACCACGCGGGGAACGCGCTCGTCCGGAACCAGACCCATGAATAAGGCGAGGGAATTGGCCGACTGGTTGTTCGCGCCGTATCCGCCCGTCTTCTCGTTCCAGAAGGCGTGGTTGAAAACGTCGCTGGTTTTATCGGCCAGCGCGTTGTATTTGGCCGCGTCGTCCTTTTTCCCCAGAGTCTGCGCCATGTTGGCCAGCAGGCGCTGCGAATAGAACAAGAACCCGGTGGACATCAAGGAGTACGGTGTGTCGCGGGAGACGGCGCTCCAGCCGCGGCTGCCGTTTATAGCCTCGCCCACCGGCGGCGACCAGTCGCCCCAGACCCCGTAGTCGATGATGCCGTTCTTCGCTTCGCGCTGGAGGAAATCCACCCACGCCTTCCAGCCCGCGTAGTGGTCGGCCAGCACGCGGGTGTCCCCGTAATGCCAGTAAAGCCACCAGCCCAGCAGCAGGTAGCTGGCATCGACGGGATCGGCGGGCCGCTCGCCCCAGCGGAAGGGCGCCGTGTCGGTAATCGATCCGTCCTCCCACTGCGTATCGCCAATGTCGTTCAGGAATTTGCTGTAGAAGCGCCCCATCTGGAAGTTGTAGACGCTCTCCTCGGAGCGCACCGTCAAGTCATTCAGCCAGCCCATGCGCTCGTCGCGCTGCGGGCAATCGGTGGGAACGCTGTATAGGTTGCTGGCCTCCGTCCACCAGATCATTTTCTGAATGCGGTTGATCAAGGCGTTGCTGGTCTCGATCCGGCCGCTGGGATCGACCGACGAGCGGACGACCTTGACGGTGATGTTGTCAAGCTGCGGGCGGCCCGGAAAGCCCTCCGTCTGAATGTAGCGGAAGCCGTGATAGGTAAAGCGCGGCTCCCACGCCTCCTCGCCGCCGCCTTTCAGGATGTATACATCCGTAGCCCCGGCCTTGCGCAGGTTTTCCTGGTCCACGGTGCCGCCTTTGGCCAGGCTTTCGGCAAAACGCAGGGTCACCTGGTCGCCCCGCTGGCCCTTGACGCGCAGCTCCGCCCATCCCGCCAGGTTCTGCCCGGCGTCGTAGACAAACACCCCGGGCTTTACCTCACTGATTTGCAAGGGGTTCCGGGTCTCCACCACCTTGATGGGGTTGATGGTCTGGGAAACCAGGCGGCCGCCGGGGGGATCGACCCCCATGGGGGTCACCCACTGATGGATGCGCTCCGGGGGGCCGCCCTCGCCGCGCTCCGGCATGTCCCAGCCGGGCCGCTCCAGGCGCGCGTCATACACCTCGCCATCGTAAATGCTGTTGGCGACGATGGGGCCGTCGGTCACCAGCCAGTTTTCGTCGGCAAACTCGCCGTGCGTGTCGAAGGATTCCCTGGTGCCGTCCGCGTAGGTCACCTCAAGCTGCACGATGAGCTTGGGGGACCCATACCAGCCGTTCCCCAGGATCACCCCCATGGCGTTCGAGCCCGGCTTAATGCGCGAGCCTACATCGTAGGTGCTGTAAAGGACGCGCTGCGTGTAGGCGGTGAAGCCGGGGTCGAGCACGTGGTCGCCCACTTTGGCCCCGTTGAGGTGAAATTCATAGTATCCGAGGCCCGCGATATAGGCGCGCGCCTGCTTAACCTCCTTGCGGATCGTGAAATGATAACGGAAATAGAGGGCGTGGCCGCTCCAGCCAGGGGGGTAGCCAATCCAGCGGGCCTTCCAGTCGCTCGGGGCGAGCAGGCCCATTTCCCACTGCGCCGGATCGCTATAGGGGCTGGCTTCACCCCTCATGTCCCACACCCGGACTTTCCAGTAGGCCTGCTCGCGCGAGGTCAGGGGCTTTCCGCGATAAGCTACTTGGATCGACTGATCGGAGGCCACCTTGCCGGTGTCCCACAGGTCGCCCACGCCGACCGTCAATTTTTCCGGGCTGCTGGCCACAAGAATTTGATAGGCCGTTTGCCGCTCGCCGCGCTCGGGGGAAGCAAGCGTCCAACTCAGCCGGGGGTGCAACGTGTCCACACCGAGGGGGTTGGGGGCGTACTCGCAACGCAGATCGCCCAACGTAATCCCGGCGCCTGCGGCTGAGGCCAGCGCCCCCCCTAAAAACAGGGCGGTTAGTGAGATGTAAAGAACAATTTGTCGCATTTTCGCTCCAGAAATCATCTTGCCGGGATTTGACCGCTCACTGCTGCCCGCCCCCCGTGCTCGCCCGATTCGGACAAAATGGCACAAACCAGCCGGACTCGACCCCAAGCGGTGTCGGCCATTCTCCCTTTTTGTTCGGGAGTCACCGGGTTATCCAGCATGCCCAAAGGCACCCCCCCTCCATTCTTGAGCAATATATTTTGAAACTCGGAAGGCGTTGGCCTGAATCGTGAGGACAGGGTTGAAACCTCCGATCGTAGGGAAACAACTTCCGTCCACTACAAAGAGGTTGTCCACATCGTGGGTCTGGCAATAACGGTTCAAGACGGAACCCTTGGGGTCGTTGCCCATGCGGCATCCACCCACCTGGTGCTCGCCCAGTCCCCCGCGGTTGTTGTTCTTGAGCGACCACTCGAGATCCGCTTCGGTGGGAAGCCGGGGAAGCATTTCTTCAATGGCGCCCGCGGCGCGCAGCAGTTCGATGCACTTCGTGGTGAGGAAATGCGATGAGCGAATGTCCATGGGGTGAACCTGGTGGGTGGTGCGGACCACCGGGATTCCCCAGGCGTCGCGGACATTGGGATCAAGATCCACGCGGTTGGTTTCCGTCGGCATGCCCTGACCGGGCGAGCCCAGTGACACCGCATGGCGAAAGTACTTGCGCACAAAATCCTTCGCAGTCTTTCCCCACGGGTGCGCGCCCAGCCGCCAGCCGCAGGAACGGGCAAAGGAGAGCGGCTGACGATACTCCGCGTTGGTGGTGATGACGCCGCCTCCGAGCACCGCGCCGTTCGCATGGATGAAGTCTCCGACGCCCGCGGTGAAGCCTGGGCCGTAGGGTTCGAAGGTTTCCTCCGCGAAGAACCCGATCGCGCCGCCGCCGCCGACGTGGTGCATCACGTGGCGGCCCACCTGGTCGGTGCGATTCGCGAGTCCCGTGGGGAACAGCTTCGACTTGGAGTTCAAGAGGAGCCGCGGGCTCTCCGTGGCTGAGCATGACACCACCACCAGATCCGCGGGCTGCTCATAAAGCTTTTTATCCGGCCCGAAATACACCACCCCGCGCGCGCGGCCGTGCTCATCCACCATCACTTCCTTGGCCATGCACTCCGCGCGTAACTCGCAATTGCCGGTGGCCAAAGCCTTGGGGATCATGGTCACGTGCATGGTGGATTTGGCATCCACCTCGCACAAAAATCGCTCGCAGAATACGCAATAGACGCACGCCGGGCGACCATCGTAATCCTTGCTCAAAATCGCGAGGGGTAGCGGAAAGGGATGCAATCCCAATTTCGTTGCGCCGCGCACCAGGATGTCCCCGGCGCGGTCATAAGCGAGCGGCGGCATGGGATATGGTTTACTGCGCGGGGCTTCAAAAGGATTGGCGCCCCCCTGGCCGGAAATTCCAATCTCGTACTCCGCCTGGGTGTAATAAGGTTCCAGGTCCTGGTAGGTAATGGGCCAATCTTCCAGTGTCGTGCCCTCCGGAACTCCGTAGAGGGACTTCATCTTGAAATCTTTCTCGACGAAGCGCCACGACTGGGCGCCAAAGGAAACCGTGCCTCCACCCACGGCGGCGCCTGTGCCTCCATAAGGCGCACCGTATTGGCCTTCATTGGCGTAAACCAGCCGCGCCGGCTGATCGGGAGTGAGCCGAAAAGTGCGCGGGTTCGATTTAATCTCCGGGCCGAAGCCGAGTTGGCCGGAGTTGTAGTATTGGCTGAGCAGGATATCGTGGTCCGCGTCTTTCATCCGGTACGCCTTCCCGCGTTCCAGCAAAACCACGCGGAGGCCGGCGGTGCTCAGTTCCTTGGCGGCAATGGCTCCTCCCGCTCCTGACCCCACGATTACGGCATCGACCCTCGGCAGCGACATTGGATGATCCCTTCGAGCGGCGCGCAATTTCACGCCGCATCACCATTCGGTTACACGTCACATCGTCCCGGAGTGCTCCGGGAATCCCACCATTTTCCAGCTTGCGAATTTATTGGCCCCACCGTGTTCGGACGGTCCGTAAAAGTCCTCAAGGATGTGGTTCCATGCGGTAGCAAAAAATTCCTGGCTTGAAAACGCCTTCCAGGTTTCGCCCTGGGCGCTGCCATCTTCCAGGGATTTCAGGACGCTCGTCTGTTGATCGAACTCGAGTTCCACAAAGTTATGACCGAAGATCAACTGGCTTGTTTCATCGGTACCTTGCAGCCCTGCCGCATAGAGGGAAGCTTTGTCGCTCTGATACCCCGCGAGCACCCCGTCAATGTAGTTCACCGCACCGGTTTGGCGCGCGCCCGGATCGGAGTCCGTGGGAATAATCTGTTCGACGATGGCCTCGAGGGTTGCGGCCTGGCGAGCGGTGAGAACCTTCATTCCCGGCGCCAGTTCCTCCTCGGGCGGTGCTGCCGCCATGCAGCTCAATGGCCGGGCAGCGCCGGAAGCCCCCGCCAAGCCCACCAAGCCAATAAAACGGCGCCGTGAAACTTCCCAAATTCTGCGCATCCTGATTCCTCCTGATGAATATCTTTCTGGGGTATTGAAGACCGGGCCGTTTTTTCTCTGAAGCAGTCATCACCTGGGCAGGGAACGTGTCCCCGGCGCGCTTCAAGGAGGCGTGATTTCGTGCTCCTCGTCCATTTTTTGAGTCCGGGCCAGGGCCGCGCCGGTATCCCGCTGGAATTTTTGCATCGCCTCATTCGCCAAGCTGAGCTGCCCTGCCTCTTTGTAAGCCTGGGCAAGTTGGTACAGGGTATTCTCCGTTTTGTCACTGGGAACGGCGGCCTTGAGGTGGGGTATGGCCTCTTTGGCCCGATGGACCCGCAGATAGGCCCGTCCCAGGGAGGCCTGCGCGGGCGCGAGATTGGGATCGAGCCTCACGGCCTTCTCCAGCCAGGGAATCGCCTGGTCGTAAGAACCCATCGCCTGCAACGTATCACCCAATTCGAACAGGATCTCTGCCGAACCCGGGTTGGCCTTGGCGAGCCTGGCAAGGAGGGGTTCAGCCTGGTCGAAATTGTTGTCCATCCAAAGGGCGCGGGCCAGAGCCTGCTGCAGGCGGCTGTCTCCAGGCGCAAATTTCAGGGCCTCACTCCACTCCTTCGCGGCGTCGTGATAATTGTGGTTCTCCAGATCAGCCTGCGCCATCAATTCGTGAACTTCGGAGGAGGAGGGCAGCGCCATCAAATGATGAAAAGCGTCGAGCGAGAGCTCCTGGTAAGCGCGCGCCTGCCAGAAGAGCGCCGGCGGCGAGCTATCCCCGTCGGTGCGCGCCAGCAGTGCGGAGAATCGTTCGGCAAGAAAATCACACTCGAACGTCTCCGCCCGGCAATCGGGTGGGGGTTCACTCTTCTGGCGATCTTCTTCAATTGCCGCCCAATCAGGGTGGCGCGTGGCTCGATAGATTTCCGCCAGCGCGGCGTGAGCCCCGGGCAAATGGCTGTCCTTGGCCAGCCCGTGGCGATACCAGTAAAAGGCGCTTCGGTACTGACCGCGGCCGAGCAGCGACTGGCCCAGCAAAGCGTCATGATACGCGGACGCAGGATCGGTTTCCTCGAGCTGTTGGAACGAGTGCTGTGAAAGCGCCGCGTAGCTGAGGCCCAGCCCCTGCCACGTCTGCGCACTCGCCGGGTCCGCTTCGCTGAGCTTCTTGTACATCAACGCGGCCTTTTCGGGGTTTCCAATAGAAAGATAAGCATCCGCCAGTGCCAACTGGGTGCGCGGGTTATCCGGTTCGGTCTTGAGCGCCCGCTCGAGAGGAGCGACGGCGTCGCGCGGTTGGTTGAGCTTGAGGTAGCTCAATCCCATCATGAGCCAGGCGGCCGCGGAGCCGGGGTTACGCTCGGTGGCCGCCTGTAAGGGATGCAGGGCTTCCCGGTACTTGCCTTGCGAATACAAGGCCAGCCCCAGGTTCAGGCGAAGGCCGGGATTATCGGGGAGCGCCCGCGCCAGCTCCCCGTAAATCGCTGCCGCTTCCGCAAACTGCCCGGCATCCATATCTTTCTTGGCCTGCTGGGCCTTCAATGCCAGGTCGTCCTGACCGCGCAGGAAACCTGCCACCGAGAACAACAGGCACATCAGGATCAGGCATCGATACGCCACTTGCCCACGGCCCGTGGCGGCGTTCAGAAGCTCACCCTCAATCCAAGCTGGATCTCGCGCGGGCTGTTATTCACTCCAAACACCTGGCCGAAGGTCTGGTCGGTGAGGAAACTGTCCGGGCTGCCGAAAATCGGCGTGTTGAACAGGTTAAAGATATCGGTTCGAACTTCCATTTTCACTTGCTCGGTAAGATGGAAACTCTTGGACAAGGAAAAGTCCAGATCCCGCGTCCAGTCGGTGCGCAGATTCGAGATATAACGCGGGGCATTGCCATAAGTGAAGTTCTGGGCTTGGATCCACGCCACCGAATTGCTGGCGCTACAACCGTACGAGTAGTAGTTACCATTGTTGTCGAGGAGGCTCGAACAAGTATTGAACCACTGGCCGCCGGGCCCCGGGTTGCGCGGTACATTGTTCAAGAGTTTGGTGCTGACCAGGTTGGGGTATCCCGTAGACCCCGCGTAGCTATACGGCGCTTCGATGTTGATGGGGAATCCGCTGGTCAGGTGCAGGATGCCGGAGGTCACCCAGCCTCCCACCACCGCATCGAGCGGCTTCGACATGGTGCTTCCGAAATGCTTTCCCCGGCCCACCGGCAGTTGATAAACCAGGCTGGTGACGAAGCTCTGCGGAACGTCACTGGCGCTGACCGAATACTCCATCTTGCGATTGTAATAGTCGCGCCACGGTGAGGACGCGCCACCCAGTTCCCAACCCTGGTCCTCGGAGGCGTCATCCAGGTTCTTGGACCACTGATAAGTGGAAAGCAAGGTCAGACCGCCCGAGAACCGGTGCGTGAACTTCATCCACAGGGAATTGAAATTATTGGTTGCGCCCTCATAGGAGCGAGTCAAGGTGAAGTAGTAGTACTCCGGGTAGGGGATCAGCAATTGGGACTGCGAGATGCAGGAAGCGGCATTGATGCCCGAAGGGCAGGGACCTCCGGCGAGGACGGTATTGGCAAGGGCCGGATACTGGGCCACGGCCCCCGCAAACGGGTTCGCCACCGAATTATAGATGTTGAACCCCATGCTGAGGGTGGAGTCAGGCAACTGGTCCGGATTGAATGCCGGATTGCCGTAGGGGAGCTTGCGCGCCCCGAAGCCGGAGAACCCCGCTTCCAGCACGGTCGAGGGGGTAAACTGATACTGGAAATCGAGGCTGTAGTCCATCTTGTAGGGGTCGGGGTGCGGGCCCGTCAGCCAAACCTGGCCGATGCCCTGTCCGGCCGTGGCGGTGAAATCGGTGGCGCTTCCGGTGGGCTGAGTAATCCCGTTCGGATACGGGTTGCTGATCAGATAATTGGGCAGGAAGGGATCCGTGGGGCTGGAGTAAAGCCATGACGTGGCAGCGGAATAACCGATATCCTGGCCGGGGTTATCGAGGCCGATGAGAGCCTGGGCGGGCAGGAAGAAGATGCCGAAGCCGCCCCGTGCCACCAGCTTGGGAGTTACCCGATAGGCAAAGGCGACGCGCGGCGCGAAGTCGTGGAAATCCGTGGGCCACAGGCCGCGATCGTTGGAGTTGGCATAGATGAAGTTGCCCTTCAAGGGCAGCCCGGTGATCTGGGCCAGCGGGTTGGTGGCGTCAAGGTCCAACAGGCTCCAGCGGTTGTGGCGTTCGGTGGCGCCCGACTGGATTTCGTACCGCAAGCCATACGTCAGGGTCAGCTTGGACGTGGCTCGCCAAACATCCTGGGCGTAAAAGCCGTAGTAAGGAAGGCGCATCGCCAAATCAGGGTTGATGGTGCTGGGTCCGCCGCCGTTGCCCACCCCCAGCAGAAGCGAAGCGGCGCTGTTTCCGGTGTCGAAACAGGTGTTGTTCGGTTGCGCCGCGGTTGAGCAGGTGCTGAAGTAATAGGGGCTGTAGTTTGGGGGTCCCGTATCGCGATTGATGTCATTGACCTCCGCGGACTCAAAGTAAAATCCAAACTTGATGCTGTGCTTGCCCTTTTGCTTAGTGGCATCCACCTGCGCCGTATCTTCGTAGCGGATGTACTCGGTAATTCCCCCGCCGCCCAGGCCGGTGTAGTTGTCAAAGGCGAAGGGAGGCATAAGCTGCGCCTGAAAATCGGCCGGATTCATGCCAATGCTGGCGGGCGTCAACTTGCCCTGGGCGGGCGAAAGGATGCCTTGATTCCAGTAGCCCGTCCCCAGAAGAACGTTAATTGCCCAGGTGGGAGAGGGGGTGAAGGTGTTTCCCCATACGAAATTGAATCCCGGTTCCCGGGTGTCGGTGACGGGAGTGGCGCCGTTACCGAAAAAGTCGGGGGTGGGTTCGTCTTCGCGGATGCGCTCGGACCAGCGCCCGTACATGCTGTGCTTATCGCTGTGCGCCCAATCGATGCGTCCATCCACGTGATCGTTGATGGTTTCCGCGCTGCCGGAGCCGAAGAAGTTGTTGGCGTTGGTAATCGGCTCCCCGGTAATGTTGGGCATAGGAAATAACGCCATGACCTTCTGGCCCACCGCGTCCATCAGGCCGGAAGGAACCTTGTTGCCCGCGCAAGCCGTCGGATACACCACGCCCACGCAGGTGGGATCAAACGGCTGCCTCGTCAGGGTATTGGTGTTGGAGTTGAAGGTCGTGGTAAAGGGGTTGTAGAGCACCTGGAGGGTGCCGTCAGCGTTGTAGGATTGCGAAAAATCGCCTTGGCGCTGCTGGGCGGTGGGAACCGAGGTGGGGCCGTAAAAGGAAGAGGCCGGAACCCGCAGGCCATCGTAGCTGGCCATAAAATAGATGTGCTTGGCGCGCCAGATGGGCCCGCTGATGACCCCGCCAAATTCCTCGCGTTTAAATTCGGGCTTCTTGGAGATGTCGCAGTCGTGCACGCTCATGGTGGGGTCGCAGACGGTGTAGGTGTTGCCGCTCCACGGAGTGGCGTCCAAGGCGCTGTTGCGGAGATAGCCGTAAGCTACGCCGTGGAACCTGTCAGTGCCGGTCTTGGTCACGATGCTCACCACGCCGCCCCCCGTCTTGCCGAACTGGGCATCGTAGTTGTTGCGCATCACCTGCATTTCCTGGGTGGCTTCACTCGAGGGCGACACCAGCAAACCCGCCCAGTCGGCGGCAGTATCCGGCACGCCGTCCAGAAGAATCAGGTTCCCCATGTCGCGGCCGCCGCCCAGCGCGAAGCGGCTGAAGTTCTCATCCACCACCTGGTCCGACATGTTGCCGCTCCCCGCCATGCCCAGCGTCGTGGTTCCGGCCATGGCCAGTACCAGGGGGAGGGGCGACTGAATTCCGGTAGGCAGTTCCTGGATCTGGGTTTGGTTGAGCGTTGCCTGCTGGGTGGCCGATTGGGTGTCCAGAAGCGGCGCCGTCCCCGTCACCTGGAGGGTGGTGGTGCTGGAGCCGATCTGCATGGCCACATCAAGGGAGGATTGAATTTGCGCCTCTAAAATGAGGCCGCTCCGCACGAACGTCTTGAAACCCTGCGCGGTCACGGTAAGCGTATAGGTGCCCGGCGACAGGTTGGAGAACGTGTAGTGCCCGTCCGGTTCAGTCTTGGTGACCCGCAAGTCGTGCGTCGCCTGGTTCTGGAGTTGCACCTGCACGCCGGGCATGGCCGCGCCCTGGGGATCGGTGACCCCTCCGGTTATGCTCGCGCTGTAACCTTGCCCATACGCGGGAGAAGTTCCCAGCGCAAGAAAAATGAGTGATCCGAGAACCATGAGGCAGGTTCCCTGAAGCAACCCTACAACTGCGGAACGCTTACCTCGTGGCGACATTGAGCGGTGGTTCATGGCAATCCTCCTTGCGGATTAAACGGCTATTGCGGATACGGGATGGCACTCCATTGACAAAATTCAATTGACCAGAGTCATATTCAAACGATTTTCTACATTGGCTGTCAAGACAAAAATTAATCGATTTTCTGAATTCGCCATTTATTACGCGTATCTAATTGATATATAAAAAGATAAAATTGTTGTTGACTTCTATTTTTTGGCATGTTATTTAATCGATTTAGTAGAATGGTGACGATTCGACAAATCGCTGAGCACGCCCGGGTCTCCACGGCCACCGTTTCCCACGTGATTAACTCCACCGCTTATGTGAGCCCGGAGCTTCGCCAGCGCGTCCTGGCGGCGGTTCGTGAGCTTGGCTACCAACCTAGCGCCCTGGCGCGCAGCCTGCGAACCAAGCAGACCAAGACGGTGGGCATCGTCATCCCCGACATCACCAATCCTTTTTTTGCCGATGTGGTGCGGGGCGCGGAGGATTTGCTTCTCCAGGAGGGATACACCCTAATCATTGGGAATTCCGACGGCGAAGCACGCAAGCAGGAGCAGTATTACCGCGCTTTCTGCTCCAAGCAGGTGGATGGACTCCTCATGGTGGTTGCCCCGGCGGAGCACGCTCCGGATTATCTGCTTAACCATAATTGCGAAGCCATTCCCGTGGTGTATCTGGACCGCACTTACCGGGGTCTGCGGGGCGACGGAGTGATGGCGGACAACAGCGGGGGCAGCTACAACGCCGTCTGCCATTTGCTCGAGCTCGGCCATCGTCGCGTCGCCATCATCACCGGACCGCCGCAGCTCCAGAATGCGCGCATGCGCCTCGAAGGTTATCAGCGGGCTCTGGAGCAATACCAGGTGGAGGCGGAAAGCGAGTTGGTGCGCGAAGGCCGGTTCGATGTGGATTCCGGGTATGAGCAGACGAACGCCCTGCTGGGCCTGAACCCCCGGCCGACTGGACTCTTCGTCTCGAACGCCCTGATGTCCATGGGATGCCTTCGGGCCCTTTCCGAACATCGGGTGCGCTGCCCGGAGGAAATGGCCCTGGTAAGCTTTGACGATATCTTCTGGTTTGATCTCCTGCGTCCCTCGATTAGCGCCGTTGCCCAGCCCTCTTACGAGTTGGGGGCGAAAGCCGCTGAGATGTTGCTGAAAAGGCTCTCCGGTCATCTGAACGGGCCGCCCTGTCACAAGGTTCTGGAAACCAAACTGGTGGTGCGGGATTCGAGCAATTGGCAATTCACATCCACCGAAGAGAGGGCAGGGTGAACAGGCGCAGCCTTTTGCAATGGGTGGCAGCCCCGGTCGTGGGGGCGGTTGCGGACTCCGTCATCCGGCCGCTGTTTGCCGGCTCCCCACCGGCGGGCCCGGCCACCGAGCGCACCCCAGCCCTGGCCGAATACGAGCGCCTGCGCTTCGGATGCTCCTTTCACTTCAGCATTCCCACCTTCACCGGGGACGACTACGACGTGGGGGCGGTGCCGGCCAGCACCTATAACCCAACCCACCTGGACGTGCGGCAATGGATCCGCGTCGCCCATGATCTGGGCGCCCAATACGCCGTGCTGACCGCGAAGTACATGTCCGGTTTCTGCCTGTGGGACTCCGCAGGATATGATTACGATGTGGCCGCGAGCGGCAACAAAACCGACGTCGTCGCCGCCTTTGTGGATGCCTGCCGGGAATTCGGCCTGCGTCCGGGATTCTACTATTGCATTCTGGATCCCCACAACGAAGGGAAATTCGACTGGGACTCCATGGTCCCGGCGAAGTACTTTGAGCTCATCAAGCATCATGTTACGGAGCTTCATTCGCGTTACCCCAACACGTTCTATCAGCTTTTTGATATCACCTGGAAGCTGACGGCGGAGCAGCGCTGGGAATTGTACCGGCTGGTCAAGGAGCACAGCCCGGACTGCATCATCGTGGATAACCAGGGATTCAAGCAGAGCCGGGTTAATCAGGGGCGGAGGTGTGAAGCTGCCAGTTGGCCCACCGACGTCATCAACGGTGAAGATACCCTGCCGCCTTTGGAGGGGCATGATCCGCATGTCACCTACGAGGGCAAGTCCTATTACCTGCCATTTGAAACCTGGCTGCCCACCGGTCCCCTCTACCCGGCCATGCCCTGGATGCACACCTGGTTCTGGCATCCGTGGTATAAAACGCAGAGCGCCCACGTCATCGCCCAGGCGTATCGCGAGTGCATGAGCGCCAATGCCAATCTGCTGCTCAACCTGGCGCCGGATAACACCGGCCGCCTGCCCGAGGATGAGGTGGCAACGATGCACCAGGTTGCCGAGCTGATTCGAGCCTGAGCGGACGTTCAACTTATTGAGTGCTGCAAATTAGAATGACGAACTATTTTCGTAACGAACTCTTTTCGTAGCGCGGGCGTCTCGCCCGCTGGGGCGTGGGCATCCTGCCCGCGCTGGGCAGGAGCGGGACGCTCCCGAGACAGCGGGCAAGATGCCCGCGCTACGTACCGAAGACGAGGCCATCATGGGTAATCCTGCACCAGCGCCCCCGTTCATAACCAAGCGTGTTGCCTCCATCGACGCCTTGCGGGGCTTCGACATGTTCTGGATCGCCGGCGCCGAAGAAATTATCCACGCCCTTTACAAGGTATGGCCGGGCGCGATCACCCGCGGTCTCGATGGGCAGTTCGAGCACATGCCCTGGAACGGCTTTCATTTCTACGATCTGATTTTTCCACTTTTTCTGTTTGTGGTGGGTGCCGTGCTGCCTTTCTCCCTCACCCGGCGCGTCGAGGAAGGCGCGGATCGACGGCATCTTTACCGCCACATCGTGCAGCGCTTCCTGCTGCTCTTCCTTCTGGGCCTGGTCTATAACGGGCTTTTCGACTTTGACTTCCACACCCTGCGCCTGCCCGGCGTTCTCCAGCGCATCGCCATTTGCTACTTGGTCGCCGCGTTGGTCATCTTGAACACCAAAATTCGCGGCCAGGTGATTTTGACGGGCAGCATTCTTATTGCTTACTGGCTGATCATGAAATGGGTTCCCGTTCCGGGCATCGGAGCCGGCGTCATCACTCCTCAAGGCAACCTGGCGGGTTATCTGGACCGCCGCTTCATTCCCCTGCCCTATTGCTGTTACGACTTCGGCGACAATGAAGGCATACTCTCCACCCTGCCGGCAATTGCCACCTGCCTGTTGGGCGTGCTGGCGGGACATTGGCTGCGTTCCGGCAAATACTCACCGAATCGCAAGGCTCTAGGACTGGCAGCGGCGGGCGTGGTAAGCCTGTTCGTGGCCTGGGCGTGGAGCTTCAACTTACCCATCATTAAGAACATCTGGACGAGTTCCTTCGTCCTCTGCGCCGGCGGCTGGAGCCTTCTGCTGCTGGCCCTTTTCTATTGGATCATCGACGTGCGGGGTTTCACGCGCTGGTCATTCTTCTTCAAAGTGATTGGCATGAACGCCATCACCATCTATCTGGTCAAACAGTTCTTTGATTTTGGGATCATCGCCAATATTTTCCTGCACGGCCTCCTTCCGCTTTCCGGGCGCTATCAGCCCCTGGTTTGGGAATGCAGCGTGGTTTTCACCATGTGGCTGTTCCTCTATTTTCTCTATCGGCAGAAGATTTTTCTCCGGGTGTGAGCCGCAGGCAAAATTGGCCGGGCGCTTCATTGACTTCTGCATAACACGGTGGCGGATGAACCCCCTCACCCCCGGCCCCTCTCCCCCAAGGGGGCGAGGGGGGGTGGTAGTGCGACTAAATCAATCAACTCTCCCCTCGCCCCCTTGGGGGAGAGGGGCCGGGGGTGAGGGGGTCTTGTCACTTTAATTTGCGCTACTCGACAGGACCCTGAAGAGTAAAATAACATCGCCCCGGGCGGCCGCCTTTGAGGGCAAAGACCAAGGAGATGCCATGATCCCCCACCCCCAGTTCCCCAGCGACACCCTGCACATTCTGCTGCGTCGAGCCTTTCCGAGTTGGCAACCGGAAGGCGCCTGGACAAGCTTCATGGCGAGTCTGGCGGTGGCGATCATCGGCGCGGCCGCCATCCTGCTATTTCCGGATGGCGGGTTCGCGCAGAGTCAAGGCCCGGTGGCGCGCTGGTCATTCGACCAAGCTACCGGCCCGACGGTGCGCGACGAGGCCAGCGGGGCGAGCGACGAGGTGGGAGGTTTCTACAAATATGTTGCGGGGGTTTCCGGAAATGGTTTGCGTTTTGACGGTTATACCACCAGCATCGTCCGCAAGGCGCAAAACGCCCCTCCATTGCGCCACTCGTTTTCGGTGGAAGCATGGATCGCCCTGAGCGTTTATCCATGGAACTGGGTGCCCATCGTTGACCAGCAGAAGGACCAGCAGGCAGGCTACTTCTTCGGAGTGGACGCGCTGGGGCACCTGGGTCTCCAAGTGGATGTGGACGGAGTCTGGCAGTCCCTCACCTCGACGGCGCAGCTTCCCCTGAAAAAGTGGGCGCATGTGGTGGGGACCTTCGAAGAGAACCGCGGACTCACCCTGTTCATCGACGGGAAGGAGGCCGGGCGCCTGGCCGCGAGCGGGTCCATGCTGCCGGCGGGGATGGTGGACCTCGTGATCGGCAGGGTGCGCGAACCCTTGCCTCCCTACCCGTCTTCCGCCATCTCCCCGTGGTATCCGATCTGGTATTCGCTGGACGGCATTCTGGATGAGGTGGCCATTTACGACCGGAGCCTGGCGCCCGACGAGGTGCAAAACGCTTACGCCGCAACCCATGCCCCCGCCGGTGAAGTGATTCCCTGGCCGGTGCTTCCTTCCGGCCCTCCCGGCCCCGGCCCCTTCGGCGCGTACTATTGCACCCTCAAGTATGAGGACACCTGGGACCGCATGCGGCGCATCGGGCCGGATTCCGACGTGGTGGTGCGCTTTGACGACTCCCCGATTCGCCTGGTCTTCTGGCAGGGGACCACCTACATCCCCTCCTGGGTCACCGAAAACGGCCTGTGGTTCACCGACGAATTCCTTGAGACCTACAATGCCGGGTGCCCGGCGGGCGGGGATTGCGAACCCATGTCCGACAAGCAGGACCGCTATTCGCACGTCAACATTGTGGAGAGCAGCGACGCGCGCGTGGTGGTTCACTGGCGTTACGCGCAGGCGGAGGTGGAACAGGGCCTGGGCGCGCACCCCGATCCCCTCACCGGGTGGTTTGATTGGGCCGACGAATACTGGACGGTTTACCCCGACGGCGTGGCGGTTCGCAAGCAGGTCCTGCATCCCACCGATCAGGCCATGCCCTACGAATGGCAGGAAACCATTGTCATCAATCCCGCCGGCCGGCGCCCCGACGATGATATCAATCTGGATGCCCTTACCCTTGCCAATTTGCAGGGCGAGACGGCCACTTACACCTGGGGGGTGAAGGCTTCGGGAGTCCTTGGAGAACTGCACCAGCCCGGGGCATTCGATAAACCTGAAAACCCCAACATCCAGTGGGTGAATCTCAAATCCACGTGGAAGCCTTTTGAAATCGTTTCTCCCACCCACGCGGAGTTCAAGGTCTTCAATATTTCCAGGTCCTATTTCTCCTTCGCTTGCTGGAACCATTGGCCGGTCTCGCAGATTATCTCCAGCACCCGTTGGTGCGTGGCGCCCGACCGGGTTTCGCATTCCTCGCTTTCCCACATCTATTGGGACAACTATGCGACCACCGAAAGCACGATCACCAAGCTTCTGATGGACGGCTTGACCACGAAATCGGCCGCGGAATTGGCTCCCCTTGCGAAATCGTGGCTCGCGCCACCCCAGGCTGGAGTGGAAGGCGGGGTTTTTGAAAGCGCAGGCTACGACCCGGCCGAGCGGGCCTTCATCGTGGTCCGGAAAAACCCGGGCAAGCCCGCGGCGCTGGCTTTGACTTTGCGAGCGAGCGATTCCTCACCGGTTGTGAATCCGGCCATCGTGATCAAGAACTGGGGAGATGGGGCGGCGCAAATCAAGATCGACGGCAAGCCGGTGAACTGGGGAAAGGACTTTCGCCGGGGTTATATTAAGAGAATCGACGGCACTGACCTGGTGGTGTGGCTGCGTAAAGCATCGGCGGCGCCCCTGCACATCGAGTTGATGCCGGAACGCTGACCGGGAGGTATCGCCCATGCCTGATAACCCATTCTTCGCGCCTGACCTCTTCGAGTTTCTGCGGCAGCTTAAGCGCCACAACAACCGGGAATGGTTCGCCAAGAACAAGCAACGATATGAAGAGGTCGTGCGCGACCCGGCACTGATGTTCATCAGCAGTTTCGCGCCGCATCTGCACAAGCTCAGCCCGCATTTCGTCGCCGACCCGCGTCCCACCCGCGGTTCGCTTTTCCGCATCTATCGCGACACCCGGTTCTCCCACGACAAGCGCCCCTTCAAGACGCATGTCGGCATACATTTCTCCCACTCGAGCGGCAAGGATGCCCATGCGCCCGTGTTCTACCTTCACCTGGAGCCGGATAACCCGTTTGCGGCGGCGGGCGTCTGGCATCCTGACAACAGCGCCCTAACGAAAATCCGTACGGCCATAGTCGCCGCGCCCGGCGAGTGGGCAAAGGTGGCCCGCAAGCTGGAGTTGGAAGGTGACAGCCTGAAGCGCCCGCCGCGCGGATTCGACCCCAGTCACCCTTTCATTGAGGACATCAAGCGGAAGGATTTCGTAGCATCGGTCGCGTTCACGGAGGCTGAGGTATGCGGCCCCACTTTCATGCGGGAATTCGCTGCGGCCTGCCGGACCATGCTGCCCCTTATCCAGTTCACAACCCGAGCCTTGGGGTTGGAGCCTTAGGCGCGATCGCGTGTCCATAAGCCGATGCCTACAGAGGGAGGCGACACCAGCATCGTTCATTCAACGTGGCAATTTTCTTGAAAGGTGGTGCGGAAGGGGGGATTCGAACCCCCACGCTCTTGCGAGCGTCAGCCCCTCAAGCTGGTGCGTCTGCCAGTTCCGCCACTTCCGCATGTAAAGGCAGTCAGTCATCAGTTTTCAGTCACAAATGACGTCGCTTCTTACTGACGACTGACAACTGATTACTGAAAACTACTTCTTCGCCGGGACCGCCGGTGCGGTCTTTGCCGGCATGCTTTCCAGCACCGAACCTCCGCCCGTCCGCGAGGCATGAACGGCGAGGGTAATCGATGTGACGATGAAAAGAAATCCCAGGACCCAGGTAATCTTGGCCAAGAGGGTGACCGAGCCCCGCGGACCAAAGGCCGCTTGACTGGTTCCCCCAAACGCCGCTGTAATGTCCACGTTCTCGCCGCCCTGGAGCAGCACTGCTCCAATTAACAACAGGCAAATCAGGACGTGTAAAATTCCCACTAGTGTCATCATTCGTTGAATCCTTAAATTAACAGCTAACAGCTAACAGCTAACAGCCAACAGCCGACAGCTTAAAGTTAGGCTCGCACGCTCACCGATCAGCGCCCGACTCCTGGCGCGAAGCCTCTAACTAACAATCAGCTCTTGGCTGTGAGCTGTTAGCTGTCGGCTGTCAGCTATCTATAATTCACCAGCGCCGTGAACGAATCCACTTTCAGACTCGCTCCGCCCACCAGCGCGCCGTCAATTTCTTCCTGGGCCATGAGCCCGCGCACATTGTCGGGCTTCACGCTGCCACCGTAAAGAATGCGCACGGCGCTCGCTTCATTTTCACCAAACCGCTGCCGGGCCAGGCCGCGCAAGAGATAGTGCGTTTCCGCCGCCATCTCCGGAGTTGCGGTGCGGCCCGTGCCAATCGCCCACACCGGCTCGTAAGCAATTATGATACGGGAAAAGTCCGAAGGGGTCAATCCGGCTAATCCGCCCTCGAACTGGGTGGTCAGGACTTCCCCAGTGCGGCCGGATTCGCGCTCCGCCAGAATTTCGCCCACGCACATGATGGGAGTAAGGCCCGCCGCCAGAGCGGCCTTGATTTTGCGGTTCACCTGCTCGTCGGTTTCGCCGTGATCGTGGCGGCGCTCTGAGTGGCCGATAATAACGTGCGTGCAGCCGGCGTCCACCAGCATGGTCGGTGAGATGTCACCGGTGTGCGCGCCTTCCTTGTCCCAGTGCACATCCTGCGCGGATACGGAGACCTTCGAGCCTTTGGCTGCCTGTGCCGCCGCAGACAAGGCCGTGAAGGGCGGCGCCACCACCACTTCGCAGTGATCGGCTTTCTCCGCCACCGGCTTGATCTTCTCAATAAAATCCACCGCTTCCGCGATGGTCTTGTACATTTTCCAGTTTCCAGCAATTACGGGTTTACGCATTGAGATGAGTCCTTTGAGTTAGTTGTCGGTCGTCAGTAGTCAGTGCACTACTGCTTCTCCGTCAGCGCCGCGACGCCGGGGAGGGTTAGCCCGGAGAGAAACTCCAGCGACGCTCCGCCGCCGGTGGAGATATGGCTGATCTTATCGGCCACTCCCATCTTCTTTACCGCCGCCACCGAGTCGCCGCCACCCACAATCGAGACAGCGGAGGAGGCAGCAACCGCCTTGGCGATGGCGAGCGTGCCCTCGGCGAACTGGCTCATCTCGAATACGCCCATGGGCCCGTTCCAGACGATGGTTTTGGCCCCGGCGATTTCCGCGGCGTATTCGGCGCGTGTGGCAGGGCCGATATCCAGGCCGATGCGATCCGCCGGAATGGCGCGGGTCGAAACCGTCTCCGCCGCCGCCGTCGCATCGAATTTATCCGCCACAATGTGGTCGATGGGCAGCAGGAACTTCTTCCCGCGCGACGCGGCATCCGCCAAAAGCGACTTGGCCAGTTCCAGCTTATCGTCCTCAGTCTTGGACTTCCCAGTTTCCACGCCCTGCGCCTTCAGGAAAGTGTAAGCCATGGCGCCGCCCACCAGCACGGTGTCGGCAATCTTCAAGAAGTTCTGGAGCAATTCGATCTTGTCCGACACCTTTGCACCGCCTACGATCGCCACGTAAGGCCGCGCAACGTTTTCCACCGCCTTGCCCAGGTATTCGAGTTCTTTCTCCATCAACAATCCTGCCGCGCATGGAGAGAGGTAGTGGGTAATGCCCTCCGTGGAGGCGTGGGCGCGATGCGCGGAACCAAACGCGTCATCCACGTAAACCTCGGCGAGCGCCGCCAGCTTCTGCGCGAATTCCGGAACGTTCTTTTCCTCCGCAGGATGGAAGCGCAGGTTTTCGAGCAGCAGCACGCCGCCGTCCTCAAGCGACTGCGCCGCCGCTTCCGCCTCCGGACCAATGCAATCGGCCGCGAAGGCCACGGGCTTGCCCAGCAATTGCGCCAGGCGCGTGGCAGCGGGTTTGAGACTGTATTTGGGATTCACCTTGCCCTTGGGGCGGCCCAGGTGCGAGGCCAGGATCAGCCGTCCGCCGCGCTCCACTATGTACTGAATGGTTGGCAGGGAGGCCTGGATGCGCGTGTCATCGGTGATTTCACCGGCGTCGTTCAAAGGCACGTTGAAATCCACGCGCATGAAGATGCGCTTGCCTTTTACGTCAAGGTCACGAACAGAGATTTTTGCCATGGTGATGATTCCTCATTTCGTGGTAAGAAGCGAGTTGGACAAAGTGCGTGGTCAGTAGTCCGTTGTCCGTAGTCCGCTGAGGGCGCCGAGAATGGCTCCAGGCGGCCGACCGTCATGTCGGTCGCGCCCTGGAGTCTGCCCAATCCCACCTATACCAAACGTGGGTTGGGGGGCAACGGACGACTGCCCACGGACCACGGACAGCCGTCCGCTGCCTACTGCGTTCTGCCTACTGCCGACTGTTCTTCACAGTCCTTTTTTCGCCACGAAATTGATCAGGTCGCGCACGCGGCAGGAGTATCCCCACTCGTTGTCGTACCAGGAGATGACTTTCACCAGCGTGCCGTCGATCACCTTGGTGAAGCCGGCGTCAACCATGGACGAATGGTCGTTGCCGGTAAAGTCCACGGAGACCAGTTCTTCTTCGACGAATTGCAGGATGCCCTTCATGGGGCCGTCCGCAGCCTTTTTCAGGGCGGCGTTCACTTCCTCGGTGGTGGTGGGCTTTTCGACTTGCGCCACCAGGTCAACCACCGAAACGTCAGGGGTTGGGACGCGCATGGCGTATCCGTCCAGCTTGCCCTTCAGTTCCGGCAGGACCAGCCCGACGGCCTTGGCGGCCCCGGTGGTGGTGGGGATCATGCTCAGAGCGGCGGCACGCGCCCGCCGCAAATCTTTGTGCGGCAGGTCGAGGATTTTCTGGTCGTTGGTGTAAGCGTGAATCGTGGTCATCGATCCCCGGAGGATCTTGAAAGTGTCATTGATAACCTTCGCCACCGGGGCCAGGCAGTTCGTGGTGCAAGAGGCGTTGGAGAGGATATGGTGTTTGGCAGCGTCGTACATACCCTCATTGACGCCCAACACCACGGTGAGATCCTCGCCCTTGGCCGGGGCGGAGATGATGACCTTTTTCACCGTGCCTTTCAAATGCTTCTTGGCGTCATCGGCCTTGGTGAACAGACCCGTGGATTCGACCACCACTTCTATGCCCAGCGAGGACCAGTCGATTTCCGCCGGGTCCTTCACTTTGAAGACCCGAATCGGTTTGCCATTGACGACTATGGCGTTTTCCTCAAAGCTGATGGTGGCGTCGCAGATGCCGAATACCGAGTCGTATTTCAATAAATGGGCCAGCGTTTTGGGGTCCGTAATGTCGTTAACCGCGACGATTTCGACCCCGGGGTCGTTCAGGGATGCGCGAAAGAGGTTCCGACCAATTCGTCCGAAACCATTGATTCCAACCTTAACAGGCATAATTGCTACCTCCAGTGTAGTCCGACAGAGTTAACTCAAATCAAAAATTCTAAGCGGCCTTACGAACTAAGTCAAAGCCAAAAGGATTTTGGGGACAGCGTGTCCCTCTCTTGCATGCGCGAAAAAGCTCAAGACCTCATTAGAATAAGAAGACGCCGCATCCGGAATTCCAAAAACGGTTACAACCCTATAAGCATTGCGTGCTGGGTAGCGGTGGGGGAGGGCGAATCGCCTCGGGCGGGATCAATACTGCTTCACGGAGACCACCTTATCGCCATCAAAAACGACAAAAAGCACGTGGGGTGGGTTTCCATAGATCCAGTCTTCCTCCTCAGAGCCTTCCCGATCCTCGCGCACGCGCCGGTCCGGGGCGCCCTTGGCGGAAAGCACCGCATCACGGTCCATTCCCACGATGACATTGTGGTTCTTAATGGCCTCCTTTTGAGCGGGCGTGACGTTGGGCGAGTACAACACGGTGGGCGCGTGGCGCTCAAAATCGAGCACGCCCGTTAGGATCTTCTTGAGTTGGGGGACGGTAAGGTCAGGAAGGGGTTGGCCAAAATCCAACGTAACGGAGGAGCCGAAGGCGGCCGTGGTCTGCTGCGACTGCTCAATGGGTTCACTCCCCATCCCCGTGTCGATCTCAATGTGCTGGTACCATTTCTTTCCGGATTTGCCTCCGCCATTGAGCTCGAAAACGATCTGGCTGGACTTGAACCCGATATGGGTAATGGTAGCGGGCATGCCCGCCTTCATGGCCAGACCGTTGTCATGAATTTCGGTCTGGGCTTCCGCTTGGTCCAACTTGCCCTGCGCGTCCACGCGAACGCCCTTTTTGCCGCGCGGCAGGGGGACTTTTGTCACCCCTGCTTCCCCTTGGAGGCCACGGATGATGGCAATTCGGGCATTTTGGTCCATTCCCTCTTTGCCATAGCCGCAAGGGATGGCCAGCATCGCAGCCAGCAGCACGTAGCGGACCCGTTGCCAAAGCTGATTAGCGGGAGGAGGGCCAGCGTCATTCCTGAAAATCCGGACGCCCATGGGAATCAATCCTTCCTCGAATTTACTGCGATTTCCTGGTTCGATCAACCGGGTCGGCGCGAACCTCCAGCCCGGTGCCGGAAATGGCAAAGTTGATGACCTTCCCGCCCATCTGGGTCAGGGCGTTTTCCACGCCGGGTTTCGAGCCCGGGCGGACCATGAAGACCACGCATCCGCCGCCCCCCGCCCCGCAAACTTTGGCGGCCACGGTTCCGTGCGGGCGGGTCTCGTCGATCATGCGGTCGATCTTGACCGTGGAGATGCCCTTGAAATTGCGTTTGCGGTTTTCCCACTCCCGCGCCAGGAGGGCCGCCGCGTCGTCCCAATCGCGCGCCAGCAGCGCTTCCCGCATCTGGCCGGCGATAGCGGTAATCTGCTCGAAATTCTTGATGACGCGCGGGTCGTTGTCGATGTGGGCTTTCATGACCTCCCAATTGTTGATGGCGGAATTGCGCGGCTGACCCGTGTAGCAGAGCACGAAGCGTTTTTCCAATTCAGCGAAAGGCAGCGGCAGGCGTTCCACCTTTACGCCGTCGCGCTCCAGGTGGACGGAATTGGCGCCGCCGTACAGCGCCGGAAAGTAATCCTGCCAGCCGGTGGGCACGCGGATGACAATGGCCTCCACGTTTTTGGCAATCTCCAGAATGGTGCGGCGCGCGCACCGCTTGCCCGTTACCCGCGCCAGGCCCCCGCACAAGGCGATATTCAGCGCCGATGAGCCTCCCAGGCCCGCCCCGGCCGGAACCTGCGAACTGGTGGTGATGTTCAATCCACGCCGGGGCTCGAAGAACATCACAAGTTCCCGCAGCAGGGGCAGCCGCGAGTCGCCAAGCGCCAGCGCCGTGAGGTCCTCCCAGCTTTCCCGCAATTCCTGATCCTTGGAGACGAGCTCGATGCGCCGGTCGGGGCGCGTCTCGATCACGCACGAGGCATAGCACCGGATGGCAATGTTGACGGTCTGCGCGCCGGGATGAAAAAGGTAGAGCGGCCAGATATCCACGGTTCCGCCCGCCAGATCAACCCGGGCGGGCGCTTGCGCTTCCACGCGCATGAGGGCTCCTCAAGAGTTATCAGTTTTCACTGATTGGTTCGCAGACCTTGGTGGTAACACGATTTCCGCGAAGCTTTTCTTTACTGATAACTGAGAACTGACGACTGATTACTATCCTACTGCTGCGTCACTTCCATAGTGTCGTCGATGGAAAGGGTCGGCCATTGGGCTTTGGCGGGGTCGCTGGGCGCGGCGGTAATCTTGAAATGCTGGCCGCCGTCCACCTCCGCGGTGTAATTGTAGCCGCGCCGGTTGGCGCCGGAGAACGTGATCGCTCCGTCCTGCTGGAGATCGTCCACCGAGGCATAGGCGCCGTGGCTCGCCATGTAAATCCTCTCGGCCTGCGCGATGGCCAGCAGATCGCTCTTCACGCCCACCACGTCGATCACTTCCTTGGGAGGCTGCCCGCCCGTGGGCCCCGACGCGAACTGCGACTTCATCACGAACCAGATAATCGCCAGCACAATCACCAATGTCAGAATGCTTCCCGCTGCTTTCATCGCTCCTCCTCGGTCACCGGCAACGCACCGCCGTAATTCGCGCGCCCGGACACTTTTCCGCGGCCCCATTCTGACGCGATGCGAGCGCGGATGCAACTTCGATGTGGCGCCGGCCCTTGAGACCGGACGCAAATGTGACACAGGCATGGCCGAGACGGCCATGGCGCATCAAGAATTTTTGCCAAGAAATCGAGAATTTAAGGTTGGGAGTCGGCGGGTTTTTCCGCCTTGGGGGAACTTCGCTTCAGTGTTTACATTTTTAATAACATCATAAAAATATTGTTGCCCATTTAAGAACTACAAAAATTCCGTAATTTCTGCAACCTGACTGCCAATTTCACCGATAAGTTGTTTACTTTTCATGAATATAAGGGGAAACCCTTAGGTCCTTTGTTTTCATATACATCGTTTCATACTTGCAAAAGTGACCTATTGTCCGAAAGATTTTCTTTTGTTTTCAGCAAGTTAAAGAAACGACGCTTAAATTTTTTTATTTTTAATTATCGGGGTGGCAATGTTTGACGGCAAGGCGTTCAGATTCAATTAGATGCATTTTCGGACTTTTTCGACATCGAAGGGTAACTGGTTTGTTTTCTGGCATATCGTTTCAAGCCTTCTTCAAGGGCCTTCATGGTCTCGTCGTATGTTAATAACTCATTTTAATTCAATGAGATAGGCTTCACGTCATTTTGTCCTGGAAAGTTAAGGCGCTTGTTTTCTGACACATCGTTTCAGCCCCTCATCCCTTACTTTAACTTCCAGCTCGTTTTTGCTTCCATTTTCCGATCCGGGCATTTGATTTTCATGCGCGAATTTCCGGTTCGCGCCGCCTTTTTTTCGGCCTGCGGATCCCGACCTTCCGTTCATCCTACCATCCATAGGCTACAATGTCAAGAAAATTGTGCACGTAGCGGGCAGCCGTGGCCGGAGAATCCGCTCATCGCCCTGACCCCAACCGCCGATAACGATGTGAACCTGTGTGGGCCGCGCGGTGGGGGCGAAGTGCCGGGCGTCCCGCCCGTGCTCGGGCATGGCCGAGACGGCCATGGCACGCCGCAGAAATGTGCCATGGGCGTCCCGCCCATGAAGGGGCATGGCCAGGATGGCCATGGCGCGCCGCTGTTGCCCCAGCCTCCCAAACGGGGGATTTCTTCCCGGCGCGGGGCACGCTAAGATATCCCCGGCGCGACCGGTGCGACTTAACGAAGGGAGGCAGCGCCGTGGCAGAAACAGTTGACGTGGTGATTGTTGGCGGGGGAATTGTGGGCGCGAGCATCGCCTATCATCTCGCCGAGGCTGGATGCGCGAACGTCCTGGTGCTCGAGCGCGAGGCACACCTCGGCCGCGGCTCCACGGGCAAGAGCATGGGAGGCGTGCGCGCGCAGTTCTCCACGGAAATCAATATTCGCCTCTCGCTTTATGCTCTGGATTTCTTTGCCCGCTTCGAGGAGGCCACGGGCTGCCCGGGCGGATATCGGCCGCAAGGTTACCTGTTTGTGGCGACAAGCGAGCCGCACCTGGCCTATTTGCGCGCCAACTACCAGCTTCAAGTGGCGTGCGGGCTGAAGACGGTTGAATTGTTATCGCCCGAAGAGGTCCTGCGCATCATGCCGCATCTGCGCGCGGACGATATCGTGGGCGGGAGTTTTAGTTCCTCCGATGGATTTGTGGATCCCTACAGCGTCATGACCGGCTTCATGCAGCGTGCCACGGAGAAAGGCGTGCGTCTGTGGAAGGGAACGGAAGCCACGGCGATTTTGCGGGACGCGCAGGGCATCGCGGGTGTCGAGACAACGCGCGGCCGCGTCGCAACACGCACGGTGGTGAACACCGCGGGACCCTGGGCGGCACAGGTGGCGGCATTGGCCGGATTGGAACTACCCGTCCAGCCCCTGCGCCGCATGCTGGTCCCCAGTCAGCCCTTCCCGCTCATCGCCCGCGAGGCGCCCATGACCATCGATATGGCTACGGGTTTTCACTTCCGCCCGGAGGCTTTGGGAATCCTGCTTGCCTGGAACGATCCCGAGGAGACTCCTGGATTCAAAACGAACTTCGATCCCGCTTTCGTCGAGAAAATTCTTCTGCGCGCCGTGGACCGCGTTCCCTGTTTTGAGACACTGGAAGTAAATCCCCAGCGCGCCTGGGCCGGCCTTTACGAAATGACCCCGGACCATTACCCCATCCTCGGGCCCGTGGCGCAGGTCCCCGGCTTGTATCTGGCCAACGGCTTCAGCGGACACGGCGTGATGCACTCGCCTGCTACCGGGAAAATCCTGGCGGATTTGATTTTGACCGGCCACTCCGATCTGATTGACGCCCGCGCCCTTAACCTCGCGCGCTTCGCCGAAGGCCGCCTCATCCACGAAACCGCGGTGCTGTAAATCTATCTTGACTGTGGAGTCGACTGTGGAGTATACTCCACAGTATGAAAACCATCCAGGTTGTCTTGAATTCGACGCTCCTCCGCGCTGCCGATGGTGCCGCCCGGCGCGCGCGGGTGAACCGTTCGGCGCTGGTCCGCGTAGCGCTCGGCGAGTACTTGAAGCGTCTGGAGACGCGGGAACTGGAGGCCCGCGACCGGGCGGGCTTCGAGGCGCATCCAGAGGCATCCATCGAGGCGGCAGATTGGGAGCGGGTGGCAGCATGGCCGGAGCGATAGCACGGGGCGAAGTTCGGCTTTATCAATTCGCCCGTCCCGACAAACAAAGACCTGTTGTCGTGCTCACGCGGGAGAGCGCGGTCTCCTACCTGTCCACCGTCACTGTGGCGCCCATCACTTCCACCCTTCGCGGGGTGCCGTCCGAGGTCCGTTTGACCGAAGCTGACGGAATGAAGGAAGTTGGCGCCGTTAACCTGCACAACCTCGTCACCGTGTCCAAGGCTCATCTGGGCCGTCGGGTCGCGATGCTGAGCCCCGAGCGCGTGAAAGAGATATGTGCCGCCTTGGGCTTCGCTCTTGGCTGCACATCGTGAAGGGGCAGGCAATACCCGGCTGATTCTCGGAATAAAAACAGGCCAGCGCTTTTCCGAAGCGTGCTCGCCACTCTTCACTCATCACTGCTCTCCAGACCTTCCTTTGTCTTGGTTCTTGACCGGCTGGCGGCGCGGCGCTAGAGTCGCATTGACAGGGATTATCCTCGGGGCCGGAGGGTTCAATGGATACCAATGAAAATGCCCGCCTGGCGGCGCTTCACCGCTACAAAATTCTCGATACGGAACCGGAAAAAGCTTTCGACGACCTGACGGTGCTCGCCTCGCAGATTACCGGGACACCGGTGGCGACGATGACCCTGGTTGATTCCGACCGGCAGTGGTTCAAGTCGCGGGTGGGCGTTTCGGTGAAAGAGACTTCGCGGGACATTTCCTTTTGCGCCCATGCCATCATGCAGGAAGATCTCTTCGTGGTTCGGGACGCCATGGAAGACCATCGGTTTTACCGCAACCCTTTCGTGATTTCCGAACCCTACATCCGCTTTTATGCGGGGATGCCGCTCATCACCCCGGAGGGCCATGCCCTGGGCACCTTGTGTGTGATCGATCGGGTGCCCCGGCAGCTCAGTGACGCGCAGCAGGACGCACTGCGCGCCTTGGGCCGGCAGGCGCAGGCGCAGCTTGAATTGCGGCGAAACCTGGAGGAGCTCAAGCAGGCGCTGGCGGAGCGCGACAAGGCCGAACTCCAGCGGGAAGCGCTGATCCGGGAGCTGCAATCCGCCCTGGAAAACGTCCGGCAGTTGAGCGGGCTCATGCCCCTGTGCTCGGCCTGCAAGCTCAACATGGTGATTCCCGCCGACCCCGAAGCCGTCTCCCCGGTCACCGACGGAGTGATGCAGGTGGTGCGGGAGATGAAGTGGGCCGAGGGGAAAGAGTTTGAGGTGGAAACCGCGCTGCGCGAAGCTCTGGCCAATGCCATCAAGCACGGCTGCCACAACGACCCCAACCAGCGCGTACAATGCTGCGTGGCTTGCGAGGAGTCGGGCGACCTCCTGATTATCGTTCGCGATCCCGGGCCGGGATTTGACCCCGCCCACGTGCCCAGTCCTCTCGACGATTCACGCCTTCTGCTCGACCACGGGCGCGGGGTTCATCTCATCAATCAGTTCATGGACGAGGTGCGATTTGAGAGCGGGGGCCGGGAGATCCAAATGCGCCTGCGGGCAAAAGCTCTTGCCGCAGCCAATGAATAAGTGTAGCTTTCCAACGCCTGTTCGTCACACTTCACTCGTCACTCGCCACTGCCCCTGAGTTTTTTCTCGACGGACGGGTTTCACCTGCTTACAATGGCATCGTAATGCTGAGGGCAAAGTTCACTTCGAAGCGGCTGGCGATTTACTCCCTGATGGGCGTGGGGCTCGCCGCTTTGGCCTATCTCGCCGCTTGTCATCGCGCAGTTGCCACGCGCCCGGTGACCAAGCAGGTGGTGGTGCTGGGCTTCGATGGCGCCGACCCCAAGCTTGCCGCCAAATGGATGGCGGAGGGCAAGCTTCCCAACCTGGCGCGCCTTGCGCGTGAAGGGACGTTCAAGCCGCTGGGAACCACCAACCCGCCGGAATCGCCCGTAGCCTGGGCGTCGTTTGCCACCGGGCTCAACCCGGGAGGCACGGGAATCTACGACTTCCTCAAGCGTGATCCGGAATCTTACCTGCCGGAACTTTCGCTGGTGTCGCGCGAGCGGCCCAAGTTCCTGTGGGGGTTGATTCCCCTCAAGCCGCCGAAAGTCACCAACCTGCGCAGCGGCGTGCCCTTTTACAAAGCGATTGCCGACGCGGGTTACAAGACCACCATCATTCGCATGCCCCTGGAGTTTCCGCCCACCGCCATTCCGGGAGGAAAGTTGTGGTCAGGGTTGGGGGTTCCCGACCTGCGCGGAACGTGGGGGACTTTTTTCTACTTCAGCTCCGACCTGACGCCGTGGGATGCGAGCGATACGGAATTTGGCGGCAAGCTGGTGCGGTTGGTATTGAACGGCAATCACGCGGCGACCACCATTGAAGGCCCCGTGGACCCCACCAGCGACAAGTTCACGCGCCTCTCCGTCCCCATTGATTTCCAACTCTCGCCCGATGGCAAGACGGTGACCATCAGCCTGCAAGGCCACAACGCCACGCTCGGCGAGCGCGAGTGGAGCGACTGGTTCCACGCCCGGTTCCGCGTGACGCCCTTTCTTTACCTGAGTTCGATTTGCCGGTTTTACATCATGCAGTCGTCGCCGGACTTGCGCGTCTACATGTCGGCGCTCAACCTCGATCCGGAGGATTCGCCGCTGCCCATCTCCTCGCCGCCCGGGTACGCGGGGGAACTCGCCAAGAAGCACGGCCTGATGAAGACCCTGGGCTGGTGGCACGACACCTGGGCGCTCAACGAAGAGCGCATTGACGAGGGAGTATTCCTGGAAGATTGCTGGCGCACCATGCAGCAGGAGCGGGAGATTTTGCTGGATGAGTTAAAGAACGATCCCCCCAGCCTGCTGGTTGCCGTCTTCACCGCCACCGACAGCGTCAGCCACATGTTCTGGCGCTTGACCGACCCTCAGCATCCGCGCTACGACCCGGAGCTTGCCGCCAAGTATGGCGATTCCATCGAGAAGACTTACGAACGCATGGACTCGATCGTGGGCGATGTGATGCGCACCATGAAGCCCGATGGCACGCTCATCATCGTTTCCGACCACGGCTTTCATTCCTGGCGCAAGGGTTTCAACACAAATACCTGGCTGGTGCAGAATGGTTACATGACCCTCAAGAATCCCGGCGCGGAGGAGAAGCAGTACAACCTTGACAACCTTTTCGGGCAGGGAAGCTTTTTCCCCAATACCGATTGGAGCCGCACTCAGGCTTACGCCGTGGGCTTGGGGCAGGTGTACTTAAACCTGCGCGGGCGCGAGAAATATGGGATCGTCAACCCGGGCACCGACGCCCAACGGATTCTCGATGACTTGCGTGCAAAATTGCTGGCCCTGGAAGATCCCGACACGCATGAGCACGTGATTGAAAACGTGTACTTCGCGCACGAGATCTTCCACGGTCCGCGGGAGAGCGAAGCCCCCGACATCCAGATGAGTTTTCGCGACGGCTATCGCACCTCGTGGCAAACCTCGCTGGGAGCGGTGCCGGCGGGCATCATCGTAGCCAACATGAAGAAATGGAGCGGCGATCACTGCGCCTCCGACCCCAGCGATACCAAGGGAATCTTCTTTTCCAACCGGCAATTCCCCGCGCCGCCCTCCATTCTGGATATTTCCCCAACCGTATTGAGCCTGCTGGATGTGGCGCCGCCGGCCACTCTCGATGGCCACGCCCTCAGCCCGCAATAAATCTGAGCTGCCGCATCCTGAAAAACAACGTAGCGCCGGCCTTGAGGTCGACATGTGCTGAGCGAAAGCTCAGCGGTAGAATTTCCAGCATTGATGAGGAGTGCGGATCAGACCCGCGAAAAAGGCCGAAGGGAGTGGGGGCCTTCCGGACGAGCGGTAGATTGGGTTCTCCACCAGAGCCACACCACTACGGTGATCATCCCGAGCCAGCCGAGCACGCGGACCACGGCGGCGATTTTGGTATCGTATTGCAGGACCCCGAATTTCGAAAAGAGGGTGAACCAATCGTGCTCGACAAAATCCGGATTCCCCACCGTAACCAGTTGGAGCACCTGGGCGCGCGCGTCCGCCATATAATTGGCGACATTCAGGAAGTTTTCAAAGAAGAAAAAAGAGCAGAACGCCACCCCGGTGGCTTGGCGTTGGAAGGCAAAATATAGGGCCAGCATCAGGGGCACGCCGAGTTGCAGAAGAGTTCCCCCCGCCACATGCAAGGTGTGCCCGAAGTAGCTGAACAGCAGATGCCCGCCTTCATGAATGGGCACGAACACGTAATCGATCAGCAGGTATCCGGACCGGTCGGTGAGCGCGTAGAGCAGAAAGGCCGCATAAAACACCAGCCAGGCGATGCGCGCGGGTCTGGAAACGGGCTCCCAGTTTTCGCGCAGGGGCGCTAGAAATTCCCAATCCATCAGCATCCTCATGCCCCGAAGGGCTGTCTGTGAGTAGCCGCCTCGATGAATTAGATCGGGGCGGTTGCAGGGCCAAGCGGCGCGCGGCCAACGTAGGTTTTGATAAGCACCTCAACCTCCGCAAGGGTTGAATATGGAACCACGGTGCAGTTCGGGTGCGTATTCCCGGTTATGAGCAGGGATATCTTCTCCCTGGCGCTGCGACTATAAAAGAGGATGACCTGCTGTTGAGTCGCCCCGAGCAGGTAACCCGCTTCGAATCCCAGTCCAAAGGAGGAGCCGGACACCTCCGCGATGAACAACTCACACTCCTGGAGCCACGCCATATCGCGCTCGAAGACCGCCTGCGGGCCCAGCGAGCGGTCCGCGGCGCGGGCATCGTCGCTCACCAGGTGGCGGGTAAGCACCTCGTGCCCCAGCGCTTCGAGGCACGCCACCATCCTTCGGGCCGCTTCCACGGTCGACCGGTCCCCCGCCACGGTGAAGCCAAAGTAGATTCTCATCGATGGTTCTCATCCATATTCATGCCATCTCTCCCAGGGCCGGGCGAGCTGTGTTTAATGGAAAGGTACCATCCAAAAGGCGGTGCCCGAGTCATCGCGATACGACGCGCAAACCATCGGACTTGGGGCGAACGTTGCATGCAGCAGGAAGCCATAGTGGTGGGTCGCGCCCAGGCTCGCGAAGTGGCTCCGAAACGCCCGTTCGACGTCGTCCTCAACGCTGCCTTCCATGGCGATCCCCACGAGCCGCTTCAGGGTTTCCCCTTCGAGCTCTTCGCGGGTGATGCAGTCGATGATTAACGCGAGACTCGAATCCTCGGCCATTTTCTTAAACGCGCCTAAATCCGGGCGTTCGCCATTCCCCAAGACCATGCCGATCACCTCGCACCGGCCGCCCGGTGCGAGGCCTTCCGGCAGCCCGGCCATCAGGCGGCGCACAATCCTCAGCCCGTCACCTCCGCCGTCGGCGAACCGCGGAATCTGAACCCCCGGCGGCACCGGCATGAAGGGAGGATTGCAGGAAATCACGTCGAACCGCCGTCCCTCTACCGGCTCGAGAAGATCTCCGTTGATCAGTTCCACCTTGTCCGACAGTCCATTCATGGCGGCGTTGACCCAGAACAGCCCGGCGGCGAGCGGTTCGATCTCGACCGCGGTTACCCGCGCCGCCGTCCGTGCGCATACCAGGGCCTGCGTCCCGACGCCCGAACAAAGGTCCAGCACGCTGCCCTCCACCCCTGCAAGTGTGCGGCTTAGGACGATCGAGTCATTCCCGTAGTAGAACTTTGCGGAGCGCGACACCTTTTCGCAGAACAGCCAGAGTCCCTGGTGGAAAACCAGCCGGTACTTCGACGCGACCTTGTCCCCGATCCGATTCACCAGGCCAAGGGCCTCGAGTGTGGAGAGCAATCCACCCGGCACGCATGATTCGATATCGCGCCGGCTGGCCTCCTCGCCCTCGCCGAACAGGCGCGCTAGAATTGGGAGTCGCTCCGCTGTCCGCGGGGGCTCACTCCCCGGATTGTGGATCAGGACCTGGTCCAATCCCGTCTCCGCCAGCAGGTTCTTCCACTGGACCAGCGCCCGCGCTTGATCGCCTGTGATCATGCCCAACTCATTGCATTTCTTTCGATGGCTGCGCTTCTCGATGCTGTAATCCCACACCTTGGCAATAAGGCGACTTTATCGAGCATTTCATCGATTGTCCACACCTGATCGGCCACCCCGGCAAGTGCGCCGCCACCTGGGTTGCGATTTGAAAAGACGCTCACCTTGGGCGCCGACCCTCAAGCTGGTACATGCCGGGCTGAGGCCGGGCGCTACGGCGCAAATCAGGTCACTCCCGCGCGCCGAGCCTGCCTTGACGCCCCCCACCTTTTCACCTAAAGTTGTCTTTTTGCAAACCCGTAACGGTTCACTGATGTCAGGAAGTCCTGCTACCTTCGCAGGTGATTTTTGTGCCATTCAAACGCCTGATCCCCGCCCCTTTTCTGCTCGCTGCCTTGCTGGCGCTGCCCGCCCACGCCCTCAGTCCGGTGGCAGGCCGCAATGGCATGGTGGCTTCGAGTGAGCCCTTGGCCAGCCAGGCCGGCGTGGAAATCCTTCAGGCGGGCGGCAACGCCGTGGACGCCGCGGTGGCCGTGGGGTTCGCATTGGCCGTCACTTTTCCGCAAGCCGGAAACCTCGGCGGCGGTGGCTTCATGCTGATCCGCATGGCCAGCGGCGACGCCATCGTAATTGATTACCGCGAAGAGGCCCCCGCAGCGGCCACTCGCACCATGTATCAGGATGCTCGCGGGAATCTGATTCCTGGATCGAGCACCATGGGCGCGCGCGCCGCGGGCGTTCCCGGCACGGTGATGGGATTGTCGATGGCGGAGGAGAAATACGGCCGATTGGGACTGGCGCGGGTGATGGCGCCCGCCATTCGCCTGGCGCGGAACGGCTTTCCCGTCAGCTATTCGCTCGCCCGGAATCTGCGTTCGGAGCGCGCCCTCCTCGAGAAGTTTGACGCCTCACGCCACATCTTCCTGCGCGATGGGAATTTTTTCGAGCCCGGGACGGTCTTCCGGCAGCCGGAACTGGCCCGAACTCTCGCCACCATCGCCAAACACGGTCCGCAGGGTTATTATTCGGGCGCGGCAGCCCGGGCGCTCGTCGCGACCATGCAAAAATACCACGGCCTCATCACGGGCGAGGACCTGGAACATTACCAGGCCAAATTGCGCCCGCCCCTGGTGGGCCATTTCCGCGGGTATGATATCTTGAGTGTCCCACCGCCCAGCGCGGGGGGCACGATGCTGATCGAAATGCTGAACGTGCTTGAACCGCTGGATCTGGGCGCCGAGAATTCCTACGCCTCGATTCACCTGCTGGCGGAGACCATGCGCCGCGCCTACGCCGACCGCGCCCGCTTCATGGGCGACGCGGATTTTGCCTCTGTGCCGGTTGCCGGTCTCCTGTCGCCTCGCTACGCCGCCGAGTTGCGGCAGGAAATTCTGACTGCGCCCCCCGAGGCCCCGGTTCAGCCCGGCGATCCGCAAGTTTATGAGTCCGGCTCGACGACGCACTTTTCGGTGGTCGACGCGGAGGGCGACGCGGTGGCGAATACTTACACCCTGAACGGGTGGTTCGGTTGCGGGGTGACGGTCGAAGGGGCGGGATTTCTGCTCAACAATGAAATGGATGATTTCACTTCCAAACCTGGGGAGCCCAACCTTTTCGGGCTGGTGCAGGGTGAAGCCAACGCCATCGCTCCGCACAAGCGCCCGCTTTCCTCCATGACCCCGGCCGTGGTGACCCGCGACGGGAAGGTGCGCCTGGTGCTCGGCTCGCCCGGAGGCAGCACCATCACCAATACCGTATTGCAGGTCCTGCTCAACGTCGTCGTTTATAAAATGGATATCCTTCAGGCCGTGACCTCCCCGCGCTTTCACGATCAGTGGACGCCCGATCTCCTTTCCTTCGAGCGGGAAGGTTTCTCATCTGATACGATTGAAAAGCTTCGGCAGGCCGGCTACCCAGTGAGTTTTCGCGATAGTATGGGTGACTGCGAAGCCATTGAGATTGCCCCCCAGTCCGGATGGCGATTTGGAGCCTCCGATCCCCGGGCCGACGGAAAGGCGGTTGGATACTAATGGAATACGGTCTCTCGACGTATCTTTACGTCAACGAACGGCTCAATTCCCACATCCTGGATAAGATTCTGGGAGCGGGAATCCAGAACATCGAAGTGTTTGCCGCCCGCCAGCACCTGGACTATACGGACCGCAATCACGTGCGCGACGTGGCACAGTGGTTTCGGGACCATCAAGTGAAACTGCATTCCGTCCATGCCCCGCTATACGGCGACGCGGGTTGGGGGCAGTTGGGCGGGCTTGCCATTTCCGTCGCATACCTGGAACGCCGCCTGCGGATTGATTCCATGGATGAAATCAAGCGCGCCCTCGACATCGCCGACCATATGCCCTTTCGTTATCTTATTGTGCACATGGGATTGCCGGAGGAGGATTACGATATCAGTAAATTCGACGCGGTTATGACTTCGCTCGAGCACCTGAAGGTCTTTGCCAAGGACCGCGGCGTGCAGTTGCTGCTGGAGAATGTCCCCAATGAATTGGGGACGCCGGAGCGGCTGGTGGAGTTTCTTCACTATACGCGCCTGGACGTTAAAATCTGCTTCGATACCGGCCACGCCTACATGACTCACGGCGTGCATCCGGCGTTTGAAACCCTGCGCACACACATCGCTTCCACTCACGTCCACGACAATCTCGGGAACAAGGATGATCACCTGATGCCCTTCGACGGCAATATTGACTGGACAGAGGCGGTTCGCGACCTGCGCCGTGGCGAAGGCCAGTTCCCCACGCTCTTTGAAATTCGGGATTATGGGCCGGAGAAGAGCAGCCTCTCGCGTCTGGCGGAGGTCATGGAGCGCATGGAAAGCATTCCCGAGGAGGATTAATCCCTTGCCCCCCGTTGTCGAAATCCGCCAAGTATCCGAACACGCCGGCCAGGAGATCATTCTGCAAGGCTGGCTCTATAACCTGCGGGAAAGCGGCAAGCTGTTGTTCCCGCTCTTCCGCGATGGCACGGGAATTATTCAAGGCGTGGTGGTGAAGAGCGCTGTTGCGCCCGAAGTGTTCGACGCCGTCCGCGCCTTGACGCAGGAATCTTCGGTGCGCGTCACCGGCAAGGTGCGAGCCGATAAGCGCGCCCCGGGCGGCTTTGAAATGGACGTCTCGAATGTGGAAGTCCTCCAGTCCATCCCGGCGCAAACGCCTTACCCCATCACGCCCAAGGACCACGGTATCGAATTCCTAATGGACCACCGCCATCTGTGGCTGCGCTCCACGCGGCAACGCGCCATCCTGGGCGTGCGCCACGAGATCATCAAGGCCGTGCGCGACTTCTTTGACGATCGGGGCTTTACCCTGGTGGACACTCCCATCTTCACGCCTGCCGCTTGCGAGGGCACCACCACACTCTTCGAAGTCAACTACTTTGAGGAAAGGGCCTATCTCACCCAATCCGGTCAGCTTTACAACGAAGCGGCCGCCATGGCGGTGGGCAAAACCTACTGCTTCGGCCCCACGTTCCGCGCTGAGAAATCCAAGACCCGCCGCCACCTGACGGAATTCTGGATGGTTGAGCCGGAGGTTGCCTTCGCCCACCTGGACGACGCCATGAAGCTCGGCGAAGAATTGGTGGCGTTCATCGTGGGACGGGTTCTGGAGAAACGGCGCCCGGAACTTCAGACCCTGGAGCGCAAGATTGAGAACCTGGAAAAGATCACCCTCCCGTTCCCGCGCATGAGCTATGACGAGGCGGTAAAGATTCTCCAGGGAAAGGGAAGCGAAATCCAGTGGGGCGGCGACTTCGGCGCCACCGACGAAACGATGCTCTCCGAAGGCTCTGAAAAGCCCCTCCTGGTGCACCGCTACCCCAGCCAGGTGAAAGCCTTTTACATGGCCCCCGATCCCACGCGGCCGGAGGTGGCGCTGTGTGTCGATATGCTCGCTCCCGAGGGCTATGGCGAAATCATCGGGGGCGGCGAGCGCCTGGCGGACCTGGCTTTGCTTGAGCAGCGCATCAAAGAACATCAGTTGCCGCGCCAGGCTTTTGAGTGGTATCTCGACCTGCGCCGTTACGGCACCGTGCCGCACGCGGGTTTCGGGATGGGCATTGAGCGCGCCGTGGCCTGGATCTGCGGGCTTGAGCACGTGCGGGAGACCATTCCTTTCGCGCGCATGTTGAACCGTCTGACGCCTTGAAACAGGGCGTTGATGATGCGGATGGGGCGCGGGAAAATTCCAGTTGGGTGGAGGCAGAATGCTCAAGATCAGAATCCTCGGTGTGCCTTTGGATCTCGGCCAGGAGCGGCGAGGCGTGGACATGGGGCCGTCGGCCGTGCGCGCTGCGGGATTGAATCACGCTCTCGAGAGTTTGGGGCACACCGTCGAAGACGGCGGCAATGTTCACGTGCGGCTGCCGGAGGAACAACCCTTCGGCAATCAGAGTGCCAAGTATTTGAAGGAAATAGCGGAGACTTCACAGGAAGTTGCCGAGCGCACCTGCCAGGCCCTGGAGGCGGGCTATTTTCCCGTCACGCTCGGCGGTGATCACTCCATGGCCATCGGCACGCAGGCCGGCGTTGCCAAGTACTTTCACGATCGGAACCAGGACGTGGGCTGTCTTTGGATTGACGCCCACGCCGACATGAACACGCCGGAGACCAGCCCCAGCGGCAACGTCCACGGCATGCCTTTCGCCGCCAGCCTGGGTCACGGACCCGAATCGCTGACCCATCTTTTCGGCTTTGCCCCCAAGCTGCGTCCGGAGAAGTGCGCTCTGATCGGGATTCGCGACTTGGACGGGCGCGAGCGCCAAACGGTTCGCAGCTCGGGTGTAAATCTCTTTACCATGCGGGAGATCGATGAGATGGGCATGCGTAATGTTATGGAACGAGCCCTCACCCTGGCTTCGAAAGGCACCGCGGGCTTCGTGGTCTCCTTCGACATGGATGTAGTCGATCCGGAGGACGCCCCGGGCGTGGGCACTCCGGTCCGCGGGGGAATCACCTTCCGGGAGGCGCACCTGGCGATGGAAATGGTCGCGGACAACGGCAAGATGCTGGCCTTCGAGCTCGTTGAAATCAACCCCATCATCGATGTCATGAACAAGACTGCGATTCTGGGCGTGGGATTTGCCGCCTCGGCCCTGGGAAAGAGAATTCTGTGACCAGGAAAATCCACGTCGGAATTTTGTTTGGCGGGCGTTCCGGTGAGCATGACGTCTCCCTTCAATCTGCGGCCTCAGTAATCAAGGCTCTTGATCCGGCAAAATACGAGATCGTTCCGATCGGCATCACCCGTGAGGGGCACTGGCGGGCCGCATCGGGCGCTCTCCAACCGCTGCCACAGGTCCTGGAGAGCGGCGAACCCGTTACGCCCTCTGTGGATCCCACGGGGCCCAAGCTTCTGCCGCTGGCTCCGTCCGGTACCGTCTCGGAACCGCTGCCCGCCCTCGACGTGGTTTTCCCCGTCCTGCACGGGACTTTCGGCGAAGATGGGACGGTGCAGGGTCTTTGGGAATTGGCGGATGTTCCCTACGTCGGGGCCGGCGTGCTCGCCTCCGCCGCGGGCATGGATAAGGACGTCATGAAGCGCCTGTTTCGTGACGCGGACCTTCCCATCGTTCCCTGGGTGCTCATCCTCCGCTCAGATTGGGAAACCGATCCCGGCGCCGTCCGTAAGCGAATCGAAAAGGAGTTGCGCTATCCGCTGTTTGTGAAGCCCGTCAACCTTGGTTCTTCGGTGGGAATCAGCAAGGTTCATCATCGGCGGGAGCTGGCAGCCGCATTGAATCTGGCCGCGCAGTACGACCGGAAGATTCTGGTTGAAAATGGAATCGACGCGCGGGAGATCGAATGCTCCGTGCTGGGAAACGATCTTCCCCAGGCCTCCGTGCCCGGGGAAGTCCTGCCGGTCAACGAGTTCTACGATTACGAGGCGAAGTACATCAAGCAGGGTTCTGACCTTGTTATTCCGGCCAAACTCACGGCCCGGCAGACAAAACAGGTGCGCGAGGTTGCCATCCGCGCCTTCCAGGCCGTGGACGGCGCCGGCATGGGGCGGGTGGACTTTCTCCTCGACCGCCGGACGGGAAAGGTCTATTTGAACGAGATCAACACCATCCCCGGCTTCACTTCCATCAGCATGTATCCCAAACTCTGGGAAGCGAGCGGCCTTCCCTATTCCCAGCTTCTCGACCGCCTCATCGAGCTGGCTCGCGAACGCCACCAGGAAAAGTTGCGAACGCGATTCAGCTACTCGCCCAAGGCCCCCAACTGAGCTATTGTCCCCCTCTGTAACAACCCCCTCTTGACAAATTTCGGGGAGCCGTGGTATTTAACTATCTGGTTAGTTAAATGTTGAAGCGACCACCTGCGAACGGACTTGCAGCTCACCCGCGTCACCGGGACAGCGTTGGGACGCGGGCCACCATCCTGCGGGCGGCGGAGCATATCTACGCTGAAAGCGGCCTGGCGGGCGCGCGCACCGAGGCCATTGCGGCCGCCGCCGGCGTGAACAAAGCCCTGCTCTATTACTACTTCCAGAGCAAGGAATCGCTTTACCAGGCGGTGGTGGGCTCGCAGGTGCGGGAATTCCAGCAGCAGGCTCGCGAGGTGCTTTCGGCCAAGGGCCCGGCGGGGCCGATCCTCCTGCGCTATGTCAGCTATCACCTTGACTTTATCGGCACTCACCCCCATTACCCGCGCATCTTCCAGCGCATGATGATGGAAGGTGACCCGGCTTTGGAGCGGTTGATTCGCGAGCACTCGCTGCCCCTCAAAAAGCTGTTGGTGGCGCTGCTGGAGCGGGGGATGAAGTCGGGGGAATTTCGGCGCCTGAACAAAGAGCACACGATCGTTTCCATTGCCGGCTTGACGGCGCACTATTTCAATATCGCACCTGCATTCCGGGTGGTTACCGGGCAGGACCCTTATAGCAAGGCGAACCTGGCCAAAAGGAAAGCGGAGGTATTGAAGTTCATCCGCTACGCGCTTTTTTGTAATCCGGAGGCTGCTGAGTTATGAAGCGCAAGATAATCATACCGATTCTGTTTCTGATCCTTCTCGGCGGGGGGGTGGTCTATTACAAGGCGGTCACGCGGCCCCAGCCCCTTGTCCTGACCGGAATTATCACCACGGACGATGTGGTGGCAAGCTCGCAGATTCAGGGGCAACTTACCCAGGTGCTGGTGAAGGAGGGCGATACGGTGAAGGTCGGGCAGTTGCTCGCGGTGATTGACCCCGAGGAGCTGCGCGCCGACGAGTCGTATTACCTCCACACGGAACGAGGAACGGCTTCCCAGGTGACGGAAGCCGAGGCGGCGCTCGAGTACCAGGAGGCGCAGACACGAGACCAGATCAAGCAGGCCGAGGCGTCCCTGGCAGCGGCGCTGGCGCAGGAGAACGAAGCCAAAGCCGACCTGGAGCTGGACCGAGTGAATTACCAGCGCACCCAGGGCCTCTTTGACCAGAAGGTTGAATCGCAGCAGGCGCTGGATCAAGCTCGGGCCACTTTTGAGGCACAGCAGGCGCATGTGGAATCCCTTCACGAACAGGTGGATGTGCAGCGCGCCGCCCTCGCCCTGGCCCGCTCGAACGAAGACCAGATCACCGTGCGGAAAAGCCAATTGCAAACCATGGAGCGGCAGAAGGCGGCGGCGGGGGCGCAGATTTCGAAAGCCCAGGTCCGCCTGGACTATACGGAAATTCACGCTCCCATTCCGGGGGTTATTTCCGTGCTCGCCGCCCGCCAGGGTGAAGTGGTGAACATCGGCCAGCCGATTGCCTCCATTATCAATCCCGATAATCTTTGGGTGCGGGCGGATATGCCGGAGACCTACCTTGATCGTGTCCGCCTGGGCGACCGCATGCAGGTGCGCTTTCCTGACGGGATGCAGCGCGCGGGTACGATTTTCTTTCGCGGGGTCGATGCCGATTACGCCACGCAGCGTGATGTGAGCCAAAGCAAGCGGGACATCAAGACTTTCGAACTCCGTTTGCGCCTTGATAACAGCGACCGGCGCATGTGGCCCGGCCTCACCGTTTATATAACGGTGCCTTTGCAGGATGTTCCCTGAAGCTCCCCGGGTGGACGGAATTGCAACCATGGAGACATTGCCGACGCAGCACAAAACGATTATCGCAGTGGAAGTCGAACACCTGCGCAAATGCTTCGGCGACTTTTGCGCCGTCAATGATTTGAACTTTTCCGTCGAGTACGGCGAAGTATTTGGCTTGCTGGGCCCCAACGGCGCGGGAAAATCCACCCTGATTCGAGTGCTCACCACCCTTCTGCCTCCCACCTCCGGCGCGGCCCGCATCCTCGGCTTCGATGTGGCGCATCATGCCGACCAGGTCCGCAAATGCATCGGTGTGATTCCCCAGGCCATGACCTCCGACCTGGATTTGAGCGCCATGGAGAACATGCAGATTTTTGCAAAGCTGTACAGTGTTCCCCGCGAGCGCCGCCTCAGGGTGGCCAAACAACTTCTGGAGGCGGTTGATTTGCTGGCCTGGGCCGATAAGCCGGTAAAGAATTTCTCCGGTGGCATGCGGCGGCGTTTGGAAATCGCCCGCGGGCTGGTGCATGAACCGCGCATCTTTTTCCTGGACGAACCCACCACCGGTCTCGACCCGGCCTCGCGCGTGGGCGTGTGGGAAATGCTCATGCGCCTCAAGAAAGAGCGGGAACTCACGATCCTGCTGACCACCCATTATATGGACGAGGCTGACCGGCTCTGCGATCGCATTGCCATCGTCGATCACGGGAAGCTGATGGCTTTGGATTCGCCCCTGAAACTGAAGGCTTCCATCCCCGGTAACAATATCCTCGAGGTCGGTTTTTCGACCGTTCCCCAGGGATGGCTCGAAACGGTGAAAGGCCTCCCCGACGTGCGGGATGTGAAGTCGGATGACCATGTGTTCCGCATCGGCTCCGACAACGGCCCGAAGACCACCGTGGCGCTGCTTGAGGCGGCCCGGGACGCGGAAATTCAAGTGACTTCGCTTTCCGTGCAAAGCACCTCCCTCGACGATGTGTTCATGCATTACACCGGGCGGGCACTGCGCGACTCCCTTCAGGATGCGGCTCCCACTCTTTATCCGCATATCCAAAGGTAGGACGTCATGAATCGAATTTGGGCCCTGGTGGAACGCGACCTGCGCAAATTTATCCGCAGCCCCACGCTCATCATGGTGTCGATGATCATGCCTATCGTGCAATTGGTCATTCTGGGATACGCCTTCGGCGGAAAAATTCATGACCTGCGAGTGGCGGTGGTTAATCAGGATCATGGCATGCCCACCGTCAAGCTGCGGGAAATGTGCGGGGCCATTGCCGCCAACGCCCGTACGTTTGAAACGGTCGATTACAGCGATCTTCAGACGGCCTTGAAAGACTTGCGGAATGGGCGGGTCAACGGCGTCCTGAATTTCCCGCCGGATTACTCGCGCCGCGTTCTGGCCAAGGATGCGCCGCAGGTGGCGCTGATCGAAGACAACACGGACAACTTCGCGGTCGATGCGCTCGAAGGCGGGTTCAACGATATTGTGGCTGCCTTCAATCAAGGGACCGCCCCGCGCGTCCCCACCGGGGTTACGCTTTCGGTCGTGGAGATTTATCCCTACGTTCCTTATATCCAATACCTCCTGTCGGGCTCCATCGTCATGGCGATTTTTGTCTCCGCGATGATCGGGGGAGGCATTATCTATATTGATGACAAAGCGCGCGGGCTCCATGAGGGTTATCTCGTTACGCCGATTTCCAAGTTTGAACTGATCATGGGCTTCAATCTCTCCGGAGCCGTCAAAGCGCTGTTGGCCGGGATCGTCCTGGCCGTGGTGGGATCCATGATCGCCGGAATACCCAATCCCTTGGACCCCATCCGCTTGATCAAACTTCTCTTGGTCATCGTTCTGACCTCCCTTGCGCTGATCAGCATGATGTTTTTCCTGATGGTGCGCGTCAATGATCCCCTGGTGCCCCGCGCCATGTTCGGCGTGCTCAACACACTGCTTTATTTTCCCAGCGGCGCCGTCTACCCTATCTACGGATTCCCGCCCTGGATGCGCGTCATCTCCAGGTTTGATCCCTTCACCTACGCCGTGCATGCGTTCAAAGCGCTGCTGCTCAAAAACACAGGAATCATGGCCATTGCCGGCGACCTGATCTTTCTGGCATTGTTCACCCTTGGGATGGTGGTTGCGGAAACCGCCCTTTTCAAGCGCTCCCTCTAACCACCCCCTTGGCAATCCGTCTCGCATCCAACATAATGTGGTTGTTCGGGAGTCTTCTGATTCTCCTCGCTCCCCCGGAAGGACCGGCCATGACGCTGTTTGACGCCACACCACCCGAGCCCCCTCGAAAAATCGGACGCTACATTCTGATCGCCCTCGCCGTATTGATCATCGGCGCGGCAAGCTATGTCGCCTTTCATAATTCCCTCGAGGAACAAGCCATCTCGCACTTTCTTGCCGCGCTGGAAAAGGGCGATTATCGCGAAGCTTACCGGCTTTGGCAGCCCAGCGAAACTTACTCCTACGAGGATTTCCTGCACAACTGGGGCGAGCATGGCGACTACGGAAAGGTTCGCACTTTTAGAATCCTGGGTTCGAGATCCAAAGGCAAGCAGACCGTTATTGTGACTGTCACCATCAATGATGAAGAGCCGCCGATCGATCTGCTGGTCGACCGCAAAACCAAGGGGCTGGCCTTCTCTCCGTTCTAAGGAGTGCGCGCCAGGACTTCATCAACGGCGCATCTCACCTGATCAAACGTAACCGAAAGAATGCACTCTGGGCGGGCGAATTGGTAGCAGCGATCGCCGGGGCAGGGGTTGCAGGCGAAGGAATTCTGCACCACGCGCGACATCGGCTTGGAAGCCTGCTGCGGCCAGGGACCCCAGATGGGGGAACTGGAAGATCCGAAAATGACCACCACGGGCTGGCTTAAGGCCGCGGCCATGTGAGCGGGCCCGCTGTCATTTCCCACAAACAATCGAGCCCCGGCGAGCGCCGCGGCGAATTGTGCCAGGCTCATCCGCTCCAATCGCCGCAGGGGCGCGCCCGCGGCCTTTTCCACGGCATCGAGCACCCGCGCCTCTCCCGGCCCGCAGGAATAAATGGGGGTGACATGGGCCTGGCGCTCCAGATATTCGCCCACCTTCGCGAATCCTTCCGGCGCCCATTCCTTGGTCTTGTAGGAAGCGGTGGGTTGGACAATGGCGTAAGGCTGCCCGGGGGATATCCCGAGGCTCGCGCGTCGGGCGTCCCACCACGCGGCATGCTCCGCACCGGCGAAAATCTGAGCACGCGGAATTTCCTTCTGCGGCAGTCCCAGGTGGAAAAATGCTGCCGCCTGATGTTCCGCCGTGTGCAGAGAGGGCTTGTTCAAAATGGTGCGCGCGTCGGGAATCAGAACGTTGTAAAGGTTTGCTCCACGAAAGTGGGCAAAGCCCACACGCCACGGGGCGGCGCTCCACCGCGTGAAAAGCCGGCTGGTGGGGCCGCCATGCAGGTTCACACAAAGAGCAAAGCCGCGACGGCGAAGCTCGCGAATCAACGCCAGGCGCGAAAACAGATTCCGCGCCCCGGACCCTTCGCCGGGATGCAGAATTTCCTCGACCGCGGGATTTCCCTGAAGGAGTTGCCGAAAGCGCGATTCCACCATCACGGAAACGCGCAGGTCAGGCCGCCACTCCTTGAGAAGCCGCAGCGTCGGGGTGAGCAGAATGATGTCGCCGATGGACCGGAGGCGGAGAATGAGGATGCGCGCTCCGGCTGGAAAATCGGGAAGAAGGGAGGCAGGGTTCATGGGATTTCAGACTACGATTTTAGATTTTAGATTTTGGATTCGCATTCCAATTTGCCGTTACTTCACTTCGAATCAAAACCCGCTTTCTCAGCCAAGTGCATTCGTGAAAGAGTATACGGACACCCCGGGTCCCTTATCCAAAATCCAAAATCGTAAATCCAAAATCGGTTCACTCCGCTTCCACCTTGGCGTCTTCGATGATCATGTCGGGAATATCATCTTTGATGAGGTAGACGCGCCGGCATTGGGCGCACTTCAGTCCCTGCCCGTCGGGCGTGAGTTGAATGGGCGCTTTACACGCCGGGCAAACCAGCATTTCCAGCAGTTCTTGTGATACAGCCATGCACAACCTCCCAGACCATGGAATCGAGCAAAAGCTCGCGGCCAAGCCTGCCCGCGCCTTATTCTTCGGGGGCGCCGGTATTATCCCAAGGTGCAATATCCATATGTAAAACACAGTTCACGTTGCGCCACGCCGGCGGATCGATTTTCCAGACCGCCAGAATCGCCGAGCCCTGGTACACGCGCTCGAATCCCAGCTCGGATTGCGAGATGGTTTCAATGGGCACGATCCACCAGGAGGCTTGCGGCCGCGTTTCCAGAGTGATCTTGACGCGCTGCCACTCGTCCACCATCGTGAGCCGGGCAGACGTGATTTCGCCGCGAAACTCCAGCGGGCGGCGAACATCCTTGGCCAGAAAATACCGGTCGTGGGCGTCGGGAGCAAGCAGGTTCAGGACCAACTCCAGCCCCAACGCCATCCCGGCCGGGCAGGAGCGGTCCGTGTTCAGAGAAGACCGGCATTCGATGTGCCAGTGGGAATCCGCCACCTTCGAAGTCAGGGTTTTGATGGCATCCACGTGCATCGTGCAGCCGTTTACGCTGACGTCCACGGAGCTGCGGAATTCGATAGCCGCCAGGGGGGCGGCGGGCGTGGCTTTCCAGGCGCCTCGCGCCAGGATCTCATTTTCCTCCAGGCGAAGAAGGTCAAAGTCCTGCCAGTTCTTGGCGCTGGGGAAAAGGTAGGAGCGGAAGGCATGCCGCGCATAGCGGTCATAGCGCAGCAAGGCGTCCAGGTGCGATTCCTTGCTGAGCACCTGATCGTGGATGGAGGCGGGGCCTTCCCGCGGCGCGTGGGGGGAAGCCACCTGCTTCCGCACCAGTTCGTGGTAGGCTTCCGGCCGCCGCATCAGAGAATTCACCAGCTCGACATTGGAGGGCTGGAAGCGCAGGCTTGAGGCCGTGGCTCCATCCGCGGGGTGCAATATCATGCCGGAGATACTCTGCCGCACCATGATTTCATCGTTCCCATCGGCGTCGAAGTCGGTGGTTACGATTTGGGGCAGGGCGTCATCGGGCCGCCCATCCACCCCGTCCAATTGAAACTCCGCCTGAATCAGGTGCCGAAGCAGGGCGCTGCGCAGGTGGGGCGCATACAGTCCGCCGAAAACCCCGTGCCAATAAGGGTCATTGCATTGCGAAGCCAGCAGGTGCGCCTGCGCCTCGGCAAGCAATGCCGCCTTTTCCGTTCCGTCCTCAACTGACGCGCGCAGCTTCTGCAAACGATGACTCACCACCAGCATCTGTTTCTGAAGGCGATTGGATTCCGCGTACTTGGTCAGGAAATTGCGCCACAGCCCGCCGCGCAGAAAGCGCTGGAAGCGTTCGCCATGGGGAATATGCGCGCTCTCCTCAAGACAAGCTTTGAAGTCCACCGAGGCCTCGGGCGGAAGGGACCATTCCATCATCTCTGCGTAGGAGGCGGTGGGCAGATAAATGCGCCCCACCGGCGGATGGGAGCGGAGATAATCCGTGACCGTAGTCGTTTCGAGCCAGCCTTGATTGCCCTCCAGGCTCCTGAAAAACCGCTCGAGCCAGCCACTCTTGTAAACATGATCGTAGGTGCCGGGCCAGACCCCGAATTTTTCGCAGTCATCGCCCATGGCGAACAGCGAGTCGTGCTGATTGGCCCCTTCCTTCAGAATGCGCAAAGTCTCCGCGGGCTCCTGGAAGGGGATGGTGTAGCGAAGGGCCTTCGAGCTGGGGACCAGGCGCAAGGGAAAGCCGTCCTCTTCCGTGACAAAACTGCCGTGCAATTGCCAGGGCTGAAGGCCGGCGGCGAGGAAATGCGTATCGTCAAGGATCACGTACTCAACACCCGCCTGGGCCAAAGGGCGGGGCAGCGTGGGCTCCCAAACGCGCTCGGCAATCCACGCCCCGCGCGGCTCCTGGCCGAAGCGCTGGTGAAGGTAGTCCGCCAGCTTGCGGAGCTGCGCGTGTTTATCGGTATCGGGGATAATCGGCAGAATGGGTTCGTAATACCCTCCGCCCACCAGTTCGATCTGGCCTCGCCCCACAAGTTCGCGAAGCTGCTGGAAGTATTCCGGATGGTGGCTTTCCAGCCACTCGAGCAGGATTCCGGAAAAATGCAGGCTCAAGCGGATGCGTGGATGGACGCGCAAGGCGCGCACAAAAGGCGCGTAGGATTTCTGGTAGGCATCTTCAATCACATGGTCGAAGTTCCCCACCGGCTGGTGCGAATGGATGACAAGAGCGAGGGAGACTTTGCTCAATTTTGCAGCCCCTCCGGGCGGTCGAGGACAATTCGGAAGAGATTAGGATAGACCGGAATCTTGCGCCGTGTCAGTAACAAATAATTTATCGCTGCTAGATACCCAACTAATCTTCATCAAGAGAGTTACAGGATCATTTCATTTCGAATTCTAAACGATGCTTAGGAAAATCGGACCATCGGTTCATCGGATCATCGGGTCATTGAAAATCGCAAGCAGGGCGCGCACAGCTCCTGATTCGTGAAGCACAATGTTGTCTATCTTCTTTCCTTTCAAGTACATTCCCGCTTGATGGCGATAAGTGCCTTATTTATCATCAACATTCCCGCTTAGGGGTAAATTCGACCTTGGTCAGTTTTTTGTCCCCATTGTTTTCATACACATTCCCGGTTATCCCTTCATTTTTGCATACTATCTTCGAATCATTGGATAGCCTATCATGTAAAATCATAACCCATTTATTTACAGTGACTTGATTTTTAAAAGCGGCCATTCAATATCCCTGATTCTCCCCGAAGTTGCTTTATTTTCATGAACATTCCTGCCTCGAATGAACCTTTCACGCTTCCCGGTTCGGGAACCTGCCCAATAGCCCGCTCCCGCACGTCCGAGAGCCCCCAAAATTCCTCGTTGGGATACCGGCGCCAGCCGAGTTCCCCCGCCCTGCGACTGCCGGAACCACCCCCTTGTTCGCTGAACCCCCAACCCTGCGGGCAGTCGATTTGTGAGCATGAGAGGATCATCGGGGAACCGGGGGACGCCGTCGGGGGAGCTTGCGCCCTCCTCGCGTGGCTAGCCTTCAAAACAATTCTAGGCTATATGAAATGAGCCCTTTTGTCAAGAGACAAAGTGTCCCAGGGCGGGCTTTTCACCGGCGGCGCGACGGTCCCGTCAGCAGGTATGGCCTTGCCGGCGCCCGGACGTGGTAAGATTTGCGCCACGGGAAAGTGGTGCGCCGCGGGGGCTCCTCCCGCCGTCCGGCGCCGGAGGCAGCATGTTTGACCCCAAGGCATTGCTGGCGTACTGCCAATCGGACTTGAATGCGCTGGTCGCTTGCCTGCGGCAGGCGGTGGAAATCGAATCCCCCAGTCAAAACCCCGTAGCGATTCGCCGCATGGCAAAATTTTTTGCCCGGGAGTTCCGCAGCCGCGGCGGGCAGGTCAAGTTGCTGAGCCACCCGGCGGCGGGTTCGGCATTGGTGGCGGAGTTCTGGAGGGGGGCGAGCGGCGCCAAACCCATTCTGCTGCTCGGCCACCTCGACACGGTCTGGGAAATCGGCACGCTCAAGGGAATGCCCTTTCGAGTTGAGGAAGGGAACGCTTACGGGCCGGGGATTTATGACATGAAATCCGGCATCGTGTGCGGCCTCTGGGCCGTGCAGGCGCTTGCCGCCCTGAAGGTAACGCCCCCCGGCCCCGTGCGATTCTTTTTGAATGCGGATGAAGAGGTGTCAAGCATCGCATTTCGCGAGGAATTGCTCGCAGAGGCCCGCCGCGCCCGCGCCGTGCTGGTGCTGGAGCCCGCCGCGGCCCAGGGAGCCCTCAAAACCGCCCGCAAAGGAGTGGGGGAGTTTCAGGTTACGGTGCGCGGCCGGTCGGCGCACGCGGGCATCAACCCCACGTCGGGCGTTAACGCGATTTCCGAACTAGCCCGCCAGATCCTGCGCATTGAAAAGCTGGCGCGCCCCCAAAGGGGGCTGACCGTAAACGTCGATGTGATCCAGGGCGGCACGCGCCCCAACGTCATCCCGGAGGTGGCCATGGCGCGCGTCGATGTGCGTGTGCCCACGGCGCTCGACCGCGAGAAGATTGAGAGGAAAATGCGGGCGCTCACGCCCATTCATCCCGAGGTCAGATTGGAGATCACCGGCGGGGTCAACCGTCCGCCCCTGGAACGCAAGATGGCGATTGAACTCTTTCGCCATGCTCGCGAAGTAGGGCGTCAGTTGGGCATGGAATTGAAAGAAGCCTCGACCGGAGGCGGGTCGGACGGCAACTTTACGGCGGCGCTGGGAATCCCCACGCTTGACGGCCTGGGCGGAACCGGCGACGGCGCCCACGCCCGCCACGAGCACGTCATCCTCCGCGAATTGCCCCAGCGCGCCGCGCTGCTGGCAGCACTGCTGGCGAAGCTGGAATAATGACTACCGTCGGAGCATTGTGTTCATAAAATGGCTGGGTAGCCACAAGGAGTACGACAAGATCGATGTGAGGACGGTGCAATATGCTGATTAAGCCCATCAAGACTGACGCTGACCATGCGGCGGCGCTCCGCGAAATCGAGCGGCTTTGGGGAGCGGGTGAACGGACCTCGGAGGGAGATCGACTGGAGGTGCTGACGACACTCGTCGAGGCTTACGAGCAGGCGCATTATCCCATCGATGCGCCAGACCCCATCGAGGCGATCAAGTTCCGGCTGGAACAGCAGGGAGCGGATAAGAAGTCGCTGATCGGCGTGATTGGCAATCGGACGCGAGTTTACGAAGTGCTTCGCCGGGATCGGCCCCTGTCATTGTCTATGATCCGCCGGCTCAATCAAACGCTGAATATTCCCGCCGAGGTCCTGATTCGCCCCGTCCGCAAACGCAAACGAACCGCGTAGCTACGTGCCGACGCTTAAGTCCTGCTCTCATTCTTATCGCCGGCATTTTGCTGCAGCTCTCGGATCAAGGCATCGGCGACTTCTTCTGCAGAGCCCTCGCGATCCATTTCCGGCGACCAGTGCCACTCGCTGAGGTAATCATCGGTGCCCGCGAGGCCCTCTGCCATGGCGATGCGGTTAATCTCCGCTTGAAAGGACGCAGGCATCTGGCGCGACACGGGCCGTTTCCCCTCCTCCATAACCTTCACCTGCGATGGCACGTGCTTCCAGTAGAGTATCTGGTACTTGACCACGGATTTCTCCCCGCGATGGCGCGTTCCCATTCGCCTCGGGCGGCACGCCTGGCCCCCCCCGACTTGCTATTGTCCCACGAGTTCCTTGATCTTGTTGATGAGGGTTTTGGGATCGTAGATGGGTTTTTCGAGGTAGGCATTGGCGCCGGAGGCGGAGAGCAGGCGTTGGCGGTCGCCTTCCATAGCGTGGGCCGTAGCCAGCAGAATGGGCAGTGATTTACCCTCCGGGACCTGGCGGATCAATTGCGCGACCTCCAGGCCGTCCACCGGGCGACCTTGATAGCGGCAGTTGCGCAGGGACACATCCAGGACCATGGCGTCAAACGCAGAGGCGGCGACTTGCGTCAGGATGGATTCCACGTCCTCGCTTAAGGTGACCTGGAAACCGCCCGCGCGTTCCAGCGCCATGCGATAGAACTTGGCCACCAGAGGATTATCTTCCACCACTAAAACGCGAAGCATAATGAGTCCAAAAGAAGGTTTCAGGTGCCAGGTGTCAGGTGTCAGGTGCTTGGTGTCAGGTGTCTCTCATCATTGAGCGTGCAAGTAACCCCTCACCCTCCCTCGTCCCTCGGGCACCCTCTCCCCAGGGGAGAGGGAAAGGCATTTTCCTTCTGCCACTGCCCGCTGCCTTCCGCCTACTGCCGACTCTCGTTCCCATCCGGCCGTTTTGACGCGGTCAGAATTTCCTCCAGCCGGGCCACGAACTTTTCGCCCTCGAGGGGCTTCAGCCAGATCTCCGGGGTGACCTGAAGCAGCGCCAACCGCTCGCGAACTTCCGTGGGCTCATAGCCGGTCACCATCAAACAGTATATCTCGCGAATGAGCGCGCCGGTTTGGAGTTGGGCAACCAAATCGGCGCCGTCGCCCAGTTCCGCGCCCGGACGCTGGGGCAGGGCCAAATCCACAATGACCACATGGGGGCGAAAGCGGCGCGCAGCATCGAGGCCATCGTCGGCGGTGGCGGCCGTCAAAACATAGTAGCCATGCTTGGTCAGCAGGGTTTTCAGGTAGTGGCGAAATTCCGCATCGTTATCCACCACCAGAACGCGCGCGCCGCTCTCGTCTCCCGCCGCCACCAGGGCTTCCTTGCCCTTGACGTGTACGGCATCTTCGCGGTCACGGCGCACGGGAAGTGAAAACGTCACCGTGGTGCCGCAACCCACCCCCGCGCTCCACACCTTGATGCGCCCGCCCATCATTTCCACCAGGCTGCGGCAAATGGACAGTCCCAGCCCGCTGCCGCCCTGCTGGCGGGTAAAGGTGCTGTCCAATTGGTGGAACTTTTCAAACAAGTGCTGCTGCTTGGCCGGGGCGATGCCGATGCCGGTATCCTGGATCTCGAGCTCCACAAAACCGCGCTCGGGGAAAGCCCGTCCCCGCATGGTGATCCACCCCTTGTCGGTGAACTTCACCGAATTACTCAGGATATTGATCAGAACTTGTTTGGCGCGCGCCGGGTCCGCCATCACCAGGGGGAGTTGCGCCGCCTCCGTTTCATCGATGAGGGTCAGGTGCTTGGTGGCCACCTGGACACTCACCACGGCTTTGGCTTCCTGAATGACGGATTTCAGATCCACCGTGTCGCGGGTCAGGCGCAGTTTGCCCGCTTCAATCTTGGCCACGTCCAGCAGGTCGTTGACAATGGTCAGCAGGTGTTCGGCGCTGGAATAGACGTCGCGAAGCAATTCGCGTTCCTCATCGCGGCTGTCGCACAGGCCGTCCAGAATCAGGCGCGAAAATCCCAGGATGGAATTGAGCGGGGTGCGCAACTCGTGCGAGGTGGTGGCCAGGAACTCCGTCTTGACATGGCTCAATTCCGCGAGTTCCAGGTTGGCGCGCTCCAGTCGCCGATTGAGTTCGCGAAGGTGGCGAATGCTCTCCTGGAAATAGGACTCGCACATCATGTTTAAGTCGACGTTCAAGATTTTGTCCAGGGCAAGCCGGGCGGGTTCCAGTTGGGCGGGATCGGCCGGGAAGACTTTACTCAGACTTTCCTGAAGGTAGGTGCGCACCACGCCCATGGCGCTGATCATGTAGCGCTGAGGGAGGCCGATCAGGACGTGGCGGACGCCGATTTTGTAACGTTCCGCGGCATAATCCTCATCGAAGGGCCCCCGGAACAAACGCCCGGCATAGACTTGCAGGGTGCGCTTCAAGCGGTCAATCTGCTCCTGGCCGCCGGTGAAGACCTTTCCCGCTTCGGGGTGCTCAGTGATCTGCTCGTAAAACCGCTCCGACATGCCTTCCAGGTAGGGATCCATGCGCGCGCCGACGGCTTGCAAAGCGCGGCCATCCTCGTCGTTGAAGCCGACGTAGCGCTTCATCTCCTCGAAGAAGCTTTCGGGCTTTCTAGTCACCTTATTCGCCTTGTGGTAAAATTAAACACTGAGTGCCACTGAAAGGGAAATATCATACCATTGGACTGGGCACGGCTAAAACGTCTTTTGCGGTTTCCGCCCACGTTTCGCCAGAATCTGGTTGTGCTGGTGACCTCCCTGGCCGGGATCATTTTGCTGGCGGTCTGGGAAGTGTACAGGCATGGGTTGACCATTACGGTGGGACTGGCGGTGGCGCTGCTGGCCGCACTCTCGGCCGCCACGGGGATGCTCATTTACCAGGAGCGACAATCCTGGGCCATCCTGGGCGACTTGCGGGCAGCCATCAGCAAGATCGCCCCCAGCTACACCCCGCTGGTTCAAATCGCCCCCCCTCCCAACAGCACTTCGGCACTCGAAAGCGAAATTCGTGCCCTCACCCAGAACTGGCGCGAGTTCTGTGACCACTGTCAGCGCGTTCACGATACCGAAATGGTGCAGGCGGAACACCTGGCCACCATGGGCGAGTTGGCGGCGGGGGTGGCGCACGAAATCCGCAATCCGCTGGCGGGCATCGCCGGGGCCATCGAGATTATCAGCAAGGATTTTCCCAAGGAGCACCCTGACCGGGAAATTCTGGACGACCTCCGGCAGGAAGTGCGGCGCATTGAGAAAGTATTGATCGATCTGTTGACTTACGCCCGCCCCAAGGCTCCACAATTCGGCATGGCGGATTTGCGGGATACCGTGGCCCGCACCTTGCAGTTGGCCCGCCAGCAGATCGGCAGCAAGAATGTGGAGTTTTCCATCCAAATCCCCTCGTCCCTCCCGCGTTTCCGCATGGACCCTGAGCAACTGCACCAGGTGCTGCTCAATCTGGTGCTCAATGGTATCCAGGCGCTGGATCAAGAAGGTAAGATAACCATTCAGGCGCGGGTGCAGGTAGGCTCCGGGGCGCCCAATCGGCCCAATAACATCGAAATTTCGGTCAGCGATACGGGTGGTGGAATTTCGCGCGAACAGCTCGATAAAATTTTCCGGCCCTTCTATACCACTAAGCGGGGCGGCACCGGACTGGGACTTTCACTCTGCCGGCGCATCATTAGCCAGCACGGCGGGACGCTGACGGCCGAAAGCGAAATCAAAAAAGGGAGCCGCTTTATCATTCACCTCCCCATGCGCGAGGCGGTGGAGGAAGCGCAGATGGTGGCGAAGCGGGAGTAGGGACTGGGGAAATTATGAATTCTGAATTATGAATTATAAATTATGAATTAACGTCCACGATGTGCCTGGGCATCTATTGATTCCGCCAAGTAGGGGAACAAACACAATTCAAAATTCATAATTCATAATTCATAATTGGTTCCGCCCCTAGCCCCGAGGATTGTTTATGCCCAACGAAAAAGTTCTGATTGTCGACGATGAAAAGCTGATCCGCTGGTCGGTGCGCCGCCAGTTGGAAGAGTGGGGTTACATCGCCATCGAGGCCGAAAGCGGTACGGGCGGGCTCGCGCAGATTCGCGCGGAAACTCCCGACCTCATCCTGCTCGATGTGCGGCTGCCGGATTTGAGCGGCATTGAAGTCCTGCGCGAAATCAAGCAGAACAACCTTTCCATTCCCGTCATCATGATTACCGGTGATCCGCAGCTTGACGACATCAAGACGGCCATCAAACTGGGGGCCCTGGACTTCATCAAGAAGCCGCTGGATTTTGATGAGCTGCAAATCACCCTGGCCAACGCCATCGACCGCTCGCGCCTGCGTTCCGAGCGCGACAGCTTGCGCGATGAGGTGCGCAAGCGCTCCGGTTATCACGAGGTGGTGGGGAAATCCCCGCGCATGATCGAGCTGATGAGCTTCGTGCGCAAGGTGGCGGTGAGCGAAACTTCCACCGTGCTCATTCAGGGCGAGAGCGGCACCGGGAAAGACTTGGTGGCCAAAGCCATCCATTACGACAGCGCCCGCAACGACAAGCCCTTCGTGACCATCAACTGCTCGGCCATCCCCGAGACCCTGATGGAAGCCGAGCTTTTTGGACACGAGCGCGGTGCTTTTACCGATGCCAAGGCGCAGAAGAAAGGTTTGTTTGAAGTCGCCGACGGCGGCACCCTTTTTCTCGACGAAATCGGCGAACTCTCCACCTATCTCCAGGCGAAACTGCTGCGGGCGCTGGAGGATCAAACCATCCGGCGCATCGGCGGCGTCAAGGACATCGGCGTGGATATTCGCGTCATCGCCGCCTCCAATCGCGACCTGGAGCAGGGCGTGCGCGAGGGGACCTTTCGCCAGGACCTGTTCTACCGGCTCAGCATCATTCCCATCTTCATTCCCCCTCTGCGCCATCGCAAGGAGGATATTCTCCCCCTGGTCGAGTTTTTTATCGACCGTTACAATTTCCGTTTCCGCAAGACGGTTAAAGGCATCACCCAGGAAGCCCGCGACCTGCTGTTGCAATACGACTGGCCGGGCAATGTGCGCGAGTTGAAGAACGCCGTGGAGCGCGCCATGATTCTGGAGGACTCGGAATTCATCCGCCCCACCTACCTGCCGATCCAGGTGACCGGGCAGGCGCAAGGGTACGATGCCGCCATGCCGGTGAGCGTGCCGGACGGGGGGATCGGCGATTCTCCTCTCATGGTCACCAGCACCGCGGCAAGTTGGCGCCCCCTTCCCTCGGGAAGAATGATTCCCCAGCTTGAACTCCCCAAGCAGGGCACGTCACTCGAGGAAGTGGAGCGCGAACTGGTGGGCTTGGCGCTCAAGCAAACTGCCGGCAACCAGACGCACGCTGCCAAACTGCTGGATATTTCCCGCGACGCGCTGCGCTATAAGATGAAGAAGTTCGGCTTTGATGCGGAAGCGGAATCCTAACGCCTTCTTTCCAGAAACCCTTTCCTCGCTCACGCATCTGAAAACATTAGCGGGGCTGATGGAACAATTCGGCTGGGCCCATCGATCCCCACAGTAACTCATCAAGGAGAGCCCATGGGATTGCTTCGCGACACGGATGTGGTGGAAATCCGCGAAAGGCTTGAGGGAATGGTGAATCCGGTCAAACTGATTCATTTTACCCAGGAGTTGAATCTGGAATATGGCCGCGAAGCCCGGCAGTTGCTTGAGGAACTCACGCAAATCTCCGGCAAGCTCTCGCTCGAAACCTATAATTTTCTGGCCGACAAGGAGAAGGTTGCTGAGTACGCGGTGGATAAAGTCCCGGCGACGGTCATCCGCAACGGCAAGGATTACGGGATCCGCTTTTTTGGCCTGCCCGCCGGGTTCGAGTTTGCGGCGTTGCTGGATGCGATTCTGGCCGTTTCCGAGGGGGATTCAGGATTGCAAGCCGCCAGCCGCGAGAAACTGGCGCGACTCACTAAGCCGCTTCACCTGCAAGTTTTCACCACACCCACCTGACCGCATTGCCCGCCGGCCGTGCGCCTGGCATACCAGTTCGCCATGGAGAGCGAGCTCGTGCGCGCTGATGGCATTGAAGCCACCGAGTTCCCCGACCTCGCCGAGCAGTTTCGCGTTTTCGCCGTCCCCAGAACCATCATCAATGGGGAGGCTTATGTCGAAGGGTCCCTGCCGGAAGGGTTTTTCCTGGACGCCATCCTGAAGAAGTTAGAGCCGGAAGGCAGTCGATAGTCAAGAGTTTATAGTCGATAGTTCATAGTCGGAAGTTGATCGTGGAAAGCCGACCGCGCAAGGCCGCAACCAGCGACTATCAACTTTGAACTATCAACTATCGACTATGAACTATCGACTTTTCTTCAATACTTCAGCACCGAATGCACGGCGTACTGGCTCAACTTTTCGCGGCCTTTCAACTCTTCCAGTTCAATCACAAATCCGATTCCGGCCACGCGTCCGCCCATCGATTCCACCAGGCGGGCGGTGGCGGCGGCCGTTCCCCCGGTGGCCAGCAGGTCATCGATGATCACTACTTCCTGCCCCGGGCGGATGGCGTCGCGGTGAATCTCGATGGAGTCTTTTCCATATTCGAGGCTGTAGGGCATGGCGGCGCGGTCAGCAGGGAGCTTGTTGGGCTTGCGCGCCGGCACAAATCCCGCGTTCAAGCGGTAAGCCACCATAGGCGCGAAAATGAACCCGCGCGCCTCAATGCCCACCACCTGGTCGATCTTTTGCGCCAGAAAGGTATTGGCGAGGACGTCGACGGCCCAGTGCAAGCCCACCGGGTCTTTCAGCAGCGTGGTGATGTCGTAGAAAAGGATTCCCGGCTTGGGGTAATCGGGGATTTCGCGAATCAGCTTCTTCAGGTCGATCACATGGCCTCCGAGGAATAGTAAATAGTGAATCAAAGCGCATTTCCGCCGCTGGGGCAGAAGCGTCCGCAATTCACTATTCACCATTCACTATTTATAGTCTTACCATCCGCCCTCGATCACGAAGCGATTGTACCGCTTGTCCACGGGTTCGTCCGACTCATCGATGGCGGCAACGCGTGCGCTGCGCGGGCCCTCCGCCAGTTGGCGCTTCAATTCTTCCAGGGCTGCCGCATCGCCAATGGCGTAGACCTCCACGTTGCCGTCCCAGAGGTTCTTAACGTATCCGCAGATGCCGAGTTGCGAAGCCCACCGGTCCGCGAAGTAGCGGTACCCGACGCCCTGGACGCGCCCCGCGATCAAAAACTTTCTGGCGATTTTTGTGTTCCCCTTGGTCATGGCGCAAATGAAATCTGAAAGTTTAAAGGGTAAAGGATAAAGGTTAAAGGGTGTAAGCAAGCGTTCTTTCATAAAGGCACGGCGACGTATTCACCCTTCACACTTTATCCTTTACCCTTTAAACCTTAACCTTTACTTCTTAACCCTGAAGCAGGTGTCCGTCACTCCGCCTTGGCAAAGTACCCGGGTTTCCAGCGCAGGGTGACTCCCCGGCGCGTGGTCTCAACTTTGATGGACCGGTAAGTTCCGTCAAGGGCATCGCGTTGCGGCCGGTAGCCAATCTCGTATTGTTCGCTCAGATCGCGCCCGATGGCTTGCAACGCGTCAACAAGGTTCACCAATCGCTCCGCGCCGAGCCTTCCGGTTTGCACCCCCACGCCCTTGTTTTCGGAGGTCCCATCGATTTGATTGTCGGCAAGGCCGCCCGTCCCCAGGTCGCTGCCGGGCGCATTGCGCAAGGGAAAGGAGGGGTAGCCGCCGGTCTGGGTGGACATTTCTTCAAGGATCTTGTCGCCAGGATTGTCAAAGCCGTAGGCGGCCGTGCCCACGGTGTACACCATGGTTTCGGCGGTTCGAGCCATGGAGATGGTTTCATCCAGGGTGTGCTGGCTTTGAATATCCAGGCCATCACTGATCACGATAAGGATTCGGCGCGTCCCCTCCGGCGCGCCGGCCTTGAGCATTTTCTCCCGGCAAGCAAAGTAGATGGCATCATAGAGGGCCTTGCCGCCGCCGGTGGTAAGCTCCTGGATCTTATCACTCAGCAGGTCCGGGTCGTCGGTAAAGTCCTGGACGATGGAACTGGAAGCATCGAAGGTTTCAAGGAAGGCCAGATTCCTGCTGCCTCCCAGGCGCATGACCGCGTCCACAAACTGCTGGGCCGCATCTTTCTCATACGACAATTGCCGGCGCGCCGAGTTGCTGGTGTCAAGGATGACGCCGATGCGCAGCGGGGTGCGCGTTTCCCGCTCGAAGTGGGTGATTTTCTGTTCCACGCCGTCTTCAAATACCTTCAATTCATCCATGCTCAGATCAATCACCCGCTGCCCACGTTTGGTCTTGGCGGTCAGGGGGACGTTTACGAGTTCGACCGTGGCGCGAATGACGGGTATTTTTGTGGAAGGTGAGTTTTCGCCGGGAGAGGCGGGGTTCGCGGCCGGAGCCGGAGCGGTGGGCGCCGCAGGGGGTGTGGTTTGCTGGCCCCAAGCGCCGGGAGCCACCCCTCCGAGAGCGAGGGCGCCCAGCGCCAGGGCGGCGGAAATTGCTTTCCAGCTACCTGCTGACTTCCTCGGCCAACTTTCCCTTGACGACGCCATGCTCATGGGTGTTTCAGGCCGGCAGATGAATCACCGGCGATGCTCCTTGTCTTCGTTAGCTCCAAAGATGTTATTTTACGCCAATTGCCCCTTACGCACGTAGCGCCGGCCTTGAGGCCGGCAAATACCCGGCTAATGCCCGGCGCTACTCCCCGTGCTCCGCCTGCTGGATGCGGTTCAATACTTCCGTGAGTCTGGCCGGATAGTTAGTGATCAGGCCGTCCACGCCATCCAGAATTTTGCGGCGCATGTGCAGGGGGTAATTGACCGTCCAGGGGATGACTTGCAACCCCACGCGGTGGGCGCGGCGAATGAGTCCCCGGGAAGCAATGGCCCAGTAGGGCAGCAGAACTTCGGCGCCGAGGCTCGAGAGCCTTGCGAACCGGCAGCAGGCGGCCGGAGAAGTCGAGTCCCAGGCGCGCCGGCTCGCTCAATTCTCTTACGCGCTGAAGCGACGGCAGGTCGAAGGAGACCACGCGCGCCAGATGCCCGAGGCCGGCGCGTTCGATCTCCCGAAAGATGGTAGTCGCCGCGCCCGGCCGGTAGTCCTTGATTTCGACAAAGGCCAGGCATTGCCTTCCTTTTACCCAATGCAGAGCTTCCGCGAGCAGGGGAATACGCGCCCCGGCATAGCGTTCGCGGGCGCGGAGGCGATGGCGGCGATTGAACCACGACCCCGCATCGAGGCGGCGCAGCACGCTTGCCCGGTGTTCGTGCACCCAACCGCTGCCGGATGTGGTGCGCGTCAGGCGGGCGTCGTGAATGACCACGGGGACGCCGTCGGAAGAGAGTTGAACATCGAATTCGATGCCGTCCGCACCGTGGCGCAAAGCCAGTTCAAACGATGCCAGGGTATTCTCCGGCGCCTCGCCTGCCGCGCCCCGGTGGCCGATCTTGAGCGGTGGCCAAACCAGCGGCGCGGGGCGGAGTTCCAGTACCCGCTTCAGGATGGGGGAGAAAGCAGCCACGTCGGTTTTCGCACCCACGACTTCGAGCGATGACCCTGGCGCGGATTCTCCCGCGCCTCACCAAAAGGTTAGCATACTCGGAGGGAAGACGAAGCCCTGTTCATGGGCTCCGCAGCCTGCCTCACCTCACGCAGAGAGAAGCGTGACACCTTAAGGGGATATTGCGGGAATGAGATGATAATCGGAATAGGTCTCACTGTGGGAGTAGCTCTTCTGCCACCACAAAATTTTCGCTTTGACTTCGACGCTGAAATGTTCGGGCAACCACAAGGAGTTCGTCGCGGGCGACTGCTCAAGAGAGAACCTTGTTCCCGGGAGTACTTTCGCAATAAACCATCCCATCCAAACCGGTTTGATGGCGACGGCTTCCACTCGGACCCACCGATTAGTGTCCTTATCGATCCAGAGTTTCCCTGTCATGCCGGTCAGGATTTTTGTTTCATGGCTTTTCGGTTCATACCCGGGGCGGGGGGTGGCTTCCAGCACATAAACCTCGTGGCCGTACAACTTCTCCTGGCCCACCTGCCTGAAATCGAACGCCTCGGCCATTTCACTTAAGAGCGCAAACATCCGGTCGCGATCTTTTTGGTATTCTGCCACCCGATGCGCGTGTTCCTCAGGGGATTCATTGGCGCGGTCGGCGATGACCTCCCGCAGTTTCTCGCTCTCCTGTGCTTGTTCCCCGGGGGAAAGAGGCTCGCCTTCGATCCCAATCAGGCGTGAATACGGCGACCCCGCAATCATACAAACTTTGTAAGTTTTGGATGTCGTTACGCCGTCTTTATTATCGATATCCCGCTCATCATAAGAAAAACGCGACCATTCCTTCCAGTCGGCTTCCGTGGAAGTGATCGACGATTTGATCATCTCCGCCGTGGCGAGTTGAAGCGGGAATGCCGGCGGCGTCAAGAGCAGGGTGATAATGCAGCAGGCTGAACAGCGAATTGGCAGGCGGAGAATGTCCATGGCTGCATCGCCCCGGTCTTGAATTTTCAGTACGCAGAAACTCCTTGTTTCTATTGAAGACCCTGTTTCGGATCGAGGGGGTCACCGCTTCCCGCACAATCGTCCGCCCCGGTGCCCGCGCCGTCGCCAGGTGGGCGGCTTGGGCAGAGGGTTGATGGGTGATGCGCACGCGGTGTGCCTGCCGATCCCGGGTGGAAGATCTTCATCCACCCATTAACGAAGGGGAAAGCCCCCGCCGGATTCGGGGCCGGATAGCACGCGGCTGCGGCATGGCGTCACTCTGCCAGGTGTCGGCGACCCCCACGACGCGGGTGATCGTGTCAAACAATCCGAAAACCTCCTGGCTCTTGGCCCCATCGTCATCCACAAGACGCAGCCGAAAGTACGGGACGCTGCCCTGGCGGCTGACGAGGATGGGAAAATAACCCTGCAAGCCTCCCTCCTTATAGGCAATAGCATAGGTTTGTTTCCTTTTCCACCAGGTCAGGACCCGGACGTCCGTAAAGTCGCACGCCTGGGTGCCGACGCGATCGGCCACCAGGTACTGCGGCACCCGGCGGCCGTTGTCGCTGACCGTATCCAGGACGAGCCAGGCAACCAGGTTGGTCTCCTGGGCATAAGCAGAAATGCCCTTGGGAAAGTCGAGTTCCACATGGCGGCCAAGAATCCAGCCGGCGTGCGACCCCTCCTCAACAAGATACCAGGCTTCCAGCGGACCGGAAGACACGGGGAGGATTTCCGATGCGCTGTTTTCATAAGCGCGCCGCACCCTCTTCCGGCCAAAAATCTCCAGCGTCTGCTGCGGATTCACCTGGCCCACCACCGCCGATTGGCGTGACGGTTCGATGTGGACATTATCCGCATTGCTGGCGTGACCTCTGGCCTGCACGGGCAGGTCGGAGAGGGCTTCGCGCAGCCGCTCTTCCTTCTTATGCGTCGCCGCGTAGATGACTTCATCATCACTGATCCATCCCTCCTGCCCGTTTGGCATGCGCACATGAATCCAATGGCGAAAGTGGCCCAGCGCCTGAACCGCGGCCCCGGATTGCAGCGTGGCCACCTGGGTGCGGATTTCGGCCGGCGTATCCCAGGCGGGGACCGAATCGGGCACGACATAGGCGGGTTGATTCATGCCCTGAATGGGGGCATAGGTAAGGAAGTAAGTGGCGAGCGCCAGTACGGGCTCCCCGGCTTTGACGTGTTTGGGGACGTAGTCCAAGAAGTAATATCCGCCCGCCACCAGCGTCAAAAACAGAAGCAATTCGGAGAGGATTCGAACCTTGGCCTTTCGCAACCCTGATGACGAGAGATACCGGAACATAGTGATCCCTCCGTGGTATCCCGCCACTCCAGGCGCTCTGCGGCGCCTTGCGGATCAGGGTCGCCCCGCGAGGTGGCGGCCCGTCTGCACAGCGTGGGGCGGGGGGCGGGTGGCCTCGCGCCGCTCCCCCACCCCCATTCTACCACCTTGCTCAATGACCGGAGGTGCTGGCGCGGGCCTGCTCCATGCCCACCGGTGCCGCCGAGGCGGTGATGACGGTTTTGAGATTGGGCCTGCGCAGTTGCCACAGAATCCGCGCGTCGGTGACATCGTTGGGATAGGCCTGCTCGGATGCCTCTCCCTCCGGCTCCAGGACGACATCCGCACGGCGGTTGTATGCCAGCCAGGTAATTCGCATGCGCCGCGTTTCCCATTTTTCCGGTTGCTCGGGGTCATGGGATTGCAGGGCTTCCACCTGCTTCTCGCTTATTTGTTGATCCTTGCCCACGGCGCGCGTCTGAATTTTGTTGCCGGGAACACCCAGCGACTCGAGATAGCCGCGAATGAGTTCGGCCCGCCGCTCGCTGAGCGCCTGATTGTAAGCCCGGGAAGCGCGCACATCGGCGTGCGCCACGATCATCAGCCGGGCCTTGTGGTCGTACTGCTGGTAATTTTCAAAATTTTTCGCCAGCCCGGCAAGGACCGCTTTTTCGCTGTCCACCAAACCGAGATTGGGATGTTTTTTCGTCGGGAAGGCCGTCGGGTAAAACAGACTGGCCAGCGTAATCGGGGGGGCGGGTCAATCGAGCCCATCACATGCAAGGTCGCGGTGCGGGTGATGCTTCCCCCGCAGGCGTTGGAGGCAGTAAGGGTGTAGGTGAAGTCTTCATTGACGGGCCCCCGGCTGGTTTGGGTGATGGCGGGCGTAACCGTCTGGCTGCCGCTCGTCGCGCTGCTATTGAACGGCTCGACCGTGGCCGAGTTGGCATTGGAAGTTGACCAGGTCAAAGTGGCGGAATCGGGCTCAACCACCTTGTCGCCAACTTTGTGGTAGGTGATTTCGGGCTGGCTCAGCTCCAGCGTCGCCGTAGGCTGGGTGTTATCGTCGATGGCGATCGTCCTGCTGACTTCTCCCCCCGGCCCTTTGGCCGTAAGCACATAGTTCATGTCGTGCGCCGGCGTCACCGGGCGGCTGCCCTGGGCAGCAACCTCTCCCATGCCGGAAATGGAAGTGTCCACGGCGTTCGCGGAATTCCAGTTGAGGGAAGTGGATTGCCCGCAAGTGAGGTGGTCATTTTGCGCGGACAGTTGCGCGCTGACCGGGGCGATGGGAATGGTGGCGCTGGCGATCCCCACTTTGAAGCGCGGCTGGGGAGCCATGTTCAACCCCGCTTTCCAATCCTGGGTCTTGGTTCGGCCGTTCTGGTCGAGATAAACCGTAAGGTGCTGGCCGGCCTTGGCGGTCACCGGTCCCGACCAGATGGTGTTTCCCTCGCGGGTCACCGTCACCTGATAGGCGCCGGGCCGCACCAGCAGCCGCTGGTGCCAAATCCAGTCCCAATTGAATTCATCGACGTGGCCGACAAAGTAAGCGGACGTCTGCCCATTGAGCAATACCGCCGCGCGCGGATCCCCCTTGAATTCGATTTCCGCGAAAGGTCCGGAAACCGCGCCACCGGACGATTGCAGGGCGATGTTCAGGTCCGCCTTCTTATGGGCGTCAATGTGAACGTTCTCGGTTTTGGGCTGATATCCATAGTTATAAACACTCACGTTGTGATTGCCGGCCGCCAGGCGGATGGTCTGGCTTCCGTCGCGGATGGCCTTGCCATCCACAAAGACATAGGCTTGCTTCGGTTTAACATGAACCTTGAGTTTTCCGGTTGCCTGGGAGGATTGAGAGAATGCCGGGATGGCGCACCACAAGCACCCGGCGGAGAAAAACAGGGCTGCCAAACACACAGATCGGGCTTGCATCTTGGAGATACTCCTTTGCGAGGGATTCCTCCAGTTTGCCTTCTGAGTACATGACTGGAGATGACGATCGGAGACGGGCGGGAGCGAGGGATCCCTCGATTCCGCCCCTTAACACCTCCCCTGGACTCTGCCGGCCGGCCATTCCCTGAGGTTAACAAGCTACTTCAATATGTCGTGATGCGATATAATTGGCGGTGGTTGCTTCTGTCTGAATATCACATTGTGATATATTACATCAGGCGGGCGGGAATGAACGGACGCGGCTTCTCCTCTAGGCAGGACGACTCGCGCGGGAGAAAAACATCCGCTTGCTGGTGGACATGATGCGCGCCCTGGCCGCTGCGAATGGGACGGGCCGTGCGCCCAGGAGATTCATGATTTCGAACCAGTGGAGCACCGGCCTGCATGGTGGGGCTGACCACGGCAACTCATCGCTTGATTATTTGTGCAATTCATCCAGACGGACCCAATCGCCGGGGGCGCGTTCGTACTTCCAGAACCACCAACCGTCAACAGGGCATTGGGTTGCGGCGGAAGCCGCGGCACTCGGCGGTGAATCCTGAACCGAAGAGGTCGGCGCTTGCTTGTACCAACGAATGTGGGTAAGCTTCCTTATCTGGGATGGTGGATCTATTGATCAGTAAGGAGCACCGGTTTTATGCCAAAAGTCACTACCAAGGAATTCGAAGAATTCGTCAAGCGGCAGAAATCGTCTCCTGTTGCTGAGCCCCCAGTGGATTGGGATAAGGAGCGCAGGGATTGGATTGCTCATTTAGGTTCGCTGTATAAGAAAGTTGAATCGTTTTTGAAGAAATACAAAGATGAAGGCTCGATTGGGATCGAATATAGAGAAACAGAATTGTTTGAGGAAAACCTGGGGACCTATCCTGTAAAAACGATGATTATACAGATTGGGCGGCAGGTGATTAATCTTACCCCAGTCGGCACGCTGCTGATTGGGTCCAAGGGCAGAGTTGATGTGGATGGTCCTTATGGTAAGGCGGCACTCGTGCTGGTGGATAAGGATGCAGTGAGTCCACGCCCACGCGTCCGAGTGAGAATTATCGACCCCAAAGAAAAAGTCAAACCCGAAATAGCGAATGAAAAGAAGATTGAATGGGTGTGGAAAATCGCAACCCGGCCCCCCGCGCTCCAGTATATCGACCTGAATACCGAGTCATTCCTCCAGTTGATTATGGAAATTAGCAATGCCTGAAAGGGTGACCTTTTCCAAACAACATCCCGACATTCAGGAGCTTGCACATTATTATGACGATGTTGCGGACTCTCTGAGGCTTTATTTTAGCCCGGTTTCACCGTCATTTCGTGTCCGCTTTAAAACCTATAAGCCAGATGAGATCAACAGAGAAATGAACGAGAGGCTGGCTGAATTGGAGATGGAGACGGCGCTAAGCATTTTCGCCGCGGTTGACGCAGCATTTAAAATTGATTACCTCCAGAGGTGCTATCGCAAGGAAAAAGACGCGATGTCGAGGGCGTTCCGGGATCTTCACAAGAAAAAGGGAGTAAGAGTGTCGCTGGATAAAGAGATTTTTAAGATATGGAAAAAGCACTCAACCGGTTCCACTTCGCTGATCGAAAATTTGCGGAAGGCATTTAAGTTCCGCCATTGGCTCGCTCACGGCCGCTACTGGAGTTTGAGATTCCCAAAGTACGATTATCTGGCCGTATATTCTCTTGCCGAGAGCGTTATGAATAGTTTGCCTTTGTTTGGGCCTGAACCGTAGGTCTTGAATCGTAAGTTCCTTCACAACCTCGGAAGAGACTTTACAATCCTCACTGTTTCCACGCTCACGCGAATAATCTGCCCCACGAGGCGCACGATGTATTCGGGGTCGTCCAAGCGGTTGGGGTCGGAGCGGATGCCGCTGTGCTGGTCTTCGGTCACCTGGTATTGGTCAATCACCCAATCGAGGGCGCTGCGATTGCCCAGGCGGTATTCAAATGTCTCGGGTGGAATGCCGCCCAGCGTCAAGGAATCGTTCACCTTGAGCGAGCGGCGGTCCTTGGCCAGGCGCATTTTATCCTCGACGCGATATGAGAACGGAATCGTAGCGCCGACCTTGAGGTCGGCACCCTGCGGGGCCGAGCGACGCTCGGCCTTTTGTAGCGCGGGTCTCCCCACCCGCGTTTGTAGCGGCGGTGTCCCCACCGCCGCGCGGCGGTCGCACGGAAAGAATCGCGCTAAATGCTATACGAATCACGGAAAGAGTTTGCGCAACCAAGCTACGAAACGCTCTGCCTCGGGCGTTTCAGGGGACAACATTTTGCTCGTAACGGATAATCCCAGTGGGCGGCCCGGCTCGTCCTGCCATGCGAGATAAGTGTGAATAACTGCCTTGCTGTAGTGCGCGACTTTAAATGTGGTCACTTCTTTTTTTTGGCAAGCTCAACTGCCTCTTTCGCAACCTCGACGCCGACCGCCAGAACTCCCCGGAGGAGAAAGTCCTCAAGCATACCTTCGTTCGAGTTGTCGGGCATGATCCACACGCCGATTGTGGGCTTGGTGTCATCACCTTCGATGATTGTACCGTTAGGATCAGGTAGGGCAGGAATTTCGTAACGGTGATGCGCAATTTTCCCGGTAAATTGCGCCCATCGGCCTTCTGTTGCGTCCAGGACCACCCCGATTGCCTTAGGCCTTACGGGATCAGGGCTGGGAATCAGGGCGTTCAAGCGTTGCAGAACTCTTGCGTCGTTACCACACTCGTAAATCCCAAAATTCTCCGCCAACCGGTAGTATTGGGCCAAGGCCAGGATGACATGGCAGTCATCCTTCCCTTCTACTAACAAAACCTGTTCTGCCTCTGATTTGCAGATGTCGCTCAACTAACGCACCTCGACCTCGGTTTCAACAGAATCGGAGAGCATGCTGCGGTCGTAGGTCGTCACCTTCACACCGTTTCGGGCGTCCCGGTCAAGGCGGTGGAAAGTTGCGGCGTCTTCGTCATCCTGCCATACCGAGGAGAACGCCTTGACGCAGTCCTGACTGTGAGTTGTAGCGAATACCTGCACATTCAGCCGCTTCGCCAAGCGAAACACAAGCTGCCATATTTTAGGTTGAACCGTCCAGTGCAAACCATTCTCGAATTCGTCGACAAGAAGAATCCCGTCTTTTGCGCTGACCAATGCGAGGATCATCTGAAGGACACGGCTTAACCCGTCGCCCATACTCTTCAGAGGGTAACGCTCGGAGGAGTCTGATAATCGAACGACCGCTACGCGGCGGCCATTGGTCTGGGTTTCACCTCCCAAGAAAGCTACCCCCGAAATCTTCGGATGGATCAATTGCAGGCCTGCTATCACCTCGTTTTCCAGGTCTGTCAAGTGCACTTTATCCCAAAGGCTTGCGACCTGCCGATCGGTCAAGCTCAATGCCGGAATGCTATGAAATGGGTATTTGAATTCCCTCCCTCCAGCCGCTCGCCCAACAAGGGCAGGAGGACGCACGTAGCGAAGGTCTTCCAGGATTCCTATGGGTGCCAAGAGTGCGCCTCTGGTCCCCTCCCTCGCGACCAACCAAAATTCGACATTCACGAGGTCGGAGAGTTCGCTTGGCGAGACCTGGACTCGCTTTATGACTCCCACCTCTTGGACGGTTTGGTAGGTTTCCACTTGCAAAACGATACGCTGATTTGAATCGCCCAGAGGGCCAACCTCAATGCCTGGGGTTCCTGGATCCGGAAGGTGGAACCCACGAAAAAGTCCTTTCAATGGGCGGCCCGACCGCTGGGGCGCTGCGTCAGCTTCTGGCTCGATCTCAGCTTCCCAGTTGCCGTCATGGGCAGAGATGATGTCGAGTATAACATCCAAGGTAGCATTGCCAGCGTATAACTGGAAGGCTTCGAGAAGGCAACTCTTCCCCGAATTGTTCTTTCCGACGAACAGATTAACCAGACCAAGACGGTCAATCCGCAGGTCCTCGAACAGCCGAAAATTCCGCACCAAGAAGGAGTCCAACATTTTGACTCACCCCAGAACTCCGATAGTCATGAATTACGCGATGTCGAGCTTAAACTCCCACCCTCGTTCCGCTTCCTGGCACCGGCGATGAACTTGCGCATTGAGGAAGCGGACGGCATCGCCGGTCCATATTTCGCAGCATCCGCGACTAGAGCCATCCTTTCAATCATTATAGTGCGCGTCGCTCAAGATTGACACAATTATGCCGCGCGGCAGGGTGCTGCGGTCGCGCAGGGTGCCGTCGGGACGAATGATGGACCCGCCGGACTTGCCGGAAAGCTCGGCGATGAAGGTCCAGTCCTTGAGCCGGGCGGTCTCCTGAAGCAGCGACTCGAAGGGCGAACGCACGCTCATCTCATTCAGCACGCCCTGGTCGCGCAGGGCACAAACGTGTTCGTAATATTTGCGGATGGAGCGGTTCGTGGGAGTTATCAGGGTGTGACCGGTCATAACGGTAGGGGCAATACTAGCACTTTGGCCGGGCGCGGGCAAAGGAGGTTTGTGCGTGATGATGGGGTGTTGGGATTGGCGGGTGGGGGCTGCCGCGAAAGCCGGGATTCCATCCCCCCCAAGCTGTGGCAGGAGCCCTCACCGCCCCGGTGGATTGGGGTCCATGGGCATTAAAGATTCCGAGGCCGCCTGCCGATTTAATTAAGGGGGCATGAAGGAACCTGATGAATAACCAACTGCTGAAGGTCCTGAGGAGCGCCAATCGCGAATTTCAAGAAATTATTGATGAAGCTTCGCAAAATGGCGAGCCCGCTCTCGAATCCCGCAGGGCAGCGCAGCGGCTGGAAAAGGTTGACCGCCGGCTTACACAGATCTCCTATTATCTTGCCGCAGTGTCTCGTTCTGCCGCGCAGGAACCGGAAGTGGCGCACGAGGTCGAGAAGTACCGGGAGAACCTGAAGGCGCTTCGCGGCGTCATGGAGAAACTCCAATGTTCGCTGCGGACGGAAAAAGCCCGGCTGGAAAATGTCCGCACCAACATGCAGGCGACGAAGGCCTGGGCCACGTCCTTGCGGGAAATTTCCTGAGCTGCGATCAGCGCAGGTGTGCATCGAGCAATGGACAGCGGACGCTCTCCTACTCCTTCCCCAGCCGTGAAAACGAACGGTCGATGGTGAAGGAGAGCGTGGCGCGGGCGTTCTCCACGTAGTTCGCCAGGGCTTCGCGATAAAACGTCAGGCTGCGTTCGCGCACCACGTCCTCGGGGGCCTGGGGGGCCACCATGTGGTGGGTTTCGTGCAGCAGGATGCTCAGCAGGCGGAAGCGCAATTGCTGGTCGTGAAATTCCTTGCGCCGGCTTCCCGCGATGAATTGCGTATCGAGCGCGATATCCATCAGGGGCTGAGCCAGCCAGCGTTCCACGCGGTCAAAGGCGATGTCCATTTCGCCCACGGCGGCATCTCCAAAAGCGTCGTGGGGTTCGGAGAAGGGCGCTTCTTTCACGATCACATGCCGGTGCCCCAAGCATCCGCACACATTCTTGCGGCGGAGCTGGACCACGATCAGCCCCGGCGCCTGGTTCAGAATCTCCAGGTAGGCGTCGCGGCTTTGGGGAGGGGTTTCGGCCCAATCGCGTTCGATCGAGCGCGTCACCTGTTCGGCTCGCGCCGGGTGGCCCGCCCGATGGGCAATAACGATCACGGGCTGCGGGCGGTCCGGGAAGGCCGCCACCCGATAGCGCCGCCCCGCCAGCCACTCCACTGTGCGCGCCGCCCAGGGGCGCGAGGTGAGGTAACTCTCCACGGCTTGGGCTAGAGGTGGTTGCTCCATGGTCATTACGCCAAGACTAAGGGGTCTTCCCCCGGCGCCAGAATATCCGGGGGCAAGCCCATGATCCGCGCCAGGGTGGGGGCAATTTGCTTCAGGGAGATGCGCCCAAGATTTTTTCCCGGGGCGATTTCCCGTCCCACAGCAATAAACATGGCTTGCATGCCTGCGTGGGTGGGAAGGTATCCGTGGGTGCCGTGATCCTTTGATGAATCCGTCAACACCGGCCCCTCCAGGCGGTCGGAGAATTCATAGCCGGGTGCGGCCTCGATCATCAATTCGGCGTCGGGATCGGCTTCGAGGATTTCAAGCTGCCCTCGGTCTACAATCTGCTGCACGGCGCCGGTTTTGCGAAGCTGATCCAGGGCCGCTGCCAGGCGCCGTCGGTCATCCGCGGAGGGTTCCTCCAGCCAGTAAACCGCCAGCGACCCGCCGGCGCTCACTGCACCCAGCCGTCGCAAAGTCAATGAGCCGTCCGCGCCGCGCGCGAAAAGTCCATGCTCGGCGAACACCACCAGCGGCGCAGCTTCCTTTTCCACCGGGACGAAGCCGTGATCAGAAAGCACCACCAGCGTGGTGGCGGGGTCGGAGGAAATGGCGTCGCGAATTTTGCCGATTGCCTGGTCGGCCGATTCCAGCGCCTCGAGAGCCTGTGGCGATGCCGGGCCGAAAGCGTGGGCCTGCGAATCGTACCAAACGAAATGCACCATCAGGAGGTCCGGACGGTAGTGGTTCCACAAGTGGAGCGCCGCTTCCCCGCGCAATTGATCGGGGTCAGCCTTGCCCAGCATGGGCGCGAGCCCTTGCGCCACTTCCGCGAAGAGTCCGGGGGTGGCATACCGCGCCGCTGTTGCAAAATCGCGGTGAGGATCGGGGGCGGCAGGGTTCCAGATTTCCGGAATGTTGTGGTCGATGGCCGCGCCGGCACTCACCGGCCAACTGAGGGCGGCAGTGCGGCGGCGGCTGGCCCGGGCCACGTCCCAAAGCGTCGGAGCCTTGAGCACCGGCGCAAACCAGCACCAGGGCCGGGCTTTTTCCGTGGGGTCGAGCGAAGCGAGATGGCTGTATACGCCGTGCGCGCGCGGGGGAAGGCCGGTCACAATCGTCGAGTGCGCCGGATAGGTTGTGGAAGGGTAGATGGTTTCCACTGCCTCCGCGCTCGCCCCGGCTTTTTCGAGCGCGGCGAGATTCGGAAAACACTGGTCCATTCCCGGCGCGCGGTAGATTTCCGGCCGCAGCCCATCAACGGAAAGCAGCACGAGTTTTGCGGGATGATGGGTGTTCAATGGATTTCCTTCCGATGCGCGATGCCCTCGACGTGCGTCACGAAGGCCTGCGGGTTGCCGGGGGGAGCAAGTTCAAACTTCACCTTTAGGGTTCCGTCGTCATTCTGGATATAGGTGAGCCTTTGGCGGGCAGCCTGCGGCCTCGGGCTGCTAAGGAAGGTCAGCACCTTTCCGTCGTTGCTGAAGCTGGCCGTATAGTGAATGACGAACCCCTCGCTGTCAAAGTAAATGGCCCGATTGGGCGTCGAGCCTCCCTCGCGATAGACCACCAACAGGTCTTCATGCGTGAACGCCGGGCGCTGCGGGGTGGCGGGGAAGTCCAGGTGATTCCTCCGCACCAGGATTTTCCCCTGCAATTCGAGCTGGAAGGAAAATTCACCTTCTCCTTTGCCGGGTTCGCCCTGACCCTCCGCCGTCCACGTCCCGACCAGGAATTGGTAAGGCGCCCAGACATCAGGAGCTTTGCTTTGCTGTCCCGCCGCGGCCGCCGGCAGCAACATGAAGCCGATCATGAGCAGCATTAGATGTCTCATCAATTCCTCCTTTGCTCCCCGAGTCTGCTGGACATTTTTGATCACCCGGTGTTACGAACGCGAAGAGTGAAAAGCAAGCGTGGCACGGGCCTGGTCAGTACGTCCACGGCTTTTTGTTCACTCCAAGTCAGGTAACTCTTCACGTGGTATAAGCAGACGGATGGACCTGGCTTGCCAGGGTGTCCGTTCGATCAGTCCGCGCGCTTCCAGCGTCAAGATCATCTGGTGAACAGATGGTGGCGAGACTCGGAAGTAGCGCTGCATATCGGCCTCCGCGGGTGCGCATCGGTGGATTTTGCCGTAGTAATGAATAAACGCCAGATATTGGCCCTGCTTCGGGGTGTAGGGTCTTTTCATAAGCCGCCTATGATTTTATCCCCGGCGCGCCACAAGCAGTTGCCCGCCGCCATGGCCCTTGAACAATTCCAGATGCTCCTCGGGTATTCCCGCGGCGCGCGCCAGAGGCTCAAAGTCGGGGTGCTCGAGGTGCGCCTCACCAAATCCCGCCTTGCGCGCCAGTTCCAGCAGTTCTTCGTCCTCATAAAAGTACAGGCGGGAGGCAATGGGCTCAGGAGCGGCAGGTGTGCCGCGCAATTCCTTGGAGCCGGTAAAGAGCACCAGGCGCCCGCCGGGAGCGAGAACGCGGCGAATCTCCCCGAGCGCTTGCAGGGGATCTGGCAGGAAGCCAAAAACCCCGGTCATCACGGCGCAGGTGAAAGTCCCGTCGGGATAGGGCAGGGAACCGGCGTCGCCCTCGCGAATCTCCAGCCGGTTTTGCTCAATGGCCGCGTGATTCGACTGGCGCGCCACCTTCACCATGTCCGAGCTGTGGTCGATGGCCGCGGCCTTGCAGCCGATTTTGAGAGCGTCGTGCAGGAATGCCCCGCCGCCGCACCCGACCTCCACCAGGTAGTCGTCCGGTTTGAGCCCCAGCACCGCCAGGATGGCCTGGAAGTTGGGGCGGTGGTAAAGGGGATCGCGATAAATGGCGCGCCCCTGCGGCCCCGACGGGCGCCGCGCCCGGCGATCGGTGATCCAATCGCCCAGTTGGCGGGGGCCCATGGCGCTCATCAGTGGGGCGGCAACTTGACTCGCGAACCAGCCGGCCAGCTCATTCCCATTATCCCCCACCAGATTGCCCCATCCGTGGTTCCAGAGGGTGACCCGCGTGCCGTCTTCCTGCGGATCGAAATGCAATTCGAGCGTGGTCACTTCCGCGGGCTGCCAATCGGCGGCATGCCACTCGATGACGATTTCCTCCCAGGGCTGCCAGCGCACCACCCGCCCCACTTCCACATTGCCTTCCATGACGCGGCCGTCAGGGCCGGCTTCGAACTGCATTCCCCGCCGGGCGAGCGCCGTCGTCAATTCCTCAAGCAAAGCATCGAAGGCGGAGGAGCGATCAAGCCTCAAATCGACGCTGATGCGGATGCTCATGTTTCCCTCGTTTGCGGCAAGATGCGTTTGGCCCTGCAACCCGATTCCCGACCCATCATATGCCGCGAGCCGCGGAAAAGACAACCGCACTTCCTCCCGTCCGTAAATGCTGATTGCTGAGACCCGATCCCGATTTATGGGTGAGGTGGGGCAGGCGGTGACGCGACGATTGCGGGCCGGCGAATTGACCCCTTGCCCCCCGGTGGGCACGGGGAACATTGATCTGGGAATATCCGCCCAAGACCCGTTTCGAAAGCGTAATACGCGGCAAATTGTCCTTACCAATCCGCAATTGTCTGCAAAATCGGCTTCAGTTCGACGTAAATGCCCGACTTTTCGTGGGACAATTTGTCATTATTTTGTGTGTTTTCATATATATTCCGGCTTCGGTCGTCACTATTAACATCTTTTTTTGTAAGTGGTGGCCCCGTGGGTGACTTTTTGTTGGTTTAAGGCGTGGCGGAATCGCCACAAGCGGCGGAGGTTGGAGTCTTGCGGGCTCGGCATGGGTAAAGCCTTTCATCCCAGGCACGGACTTCATACTTCAGTATACCGACACACCTAGCCTTTGTCAAGAACAAAGCGGTGCAGGCCGGCGCGCAGGCGAAGTGCCGGGCGGCGAAGCCGCAACCCAAGAGAGTGTAGGGGTGTCCCTACGGCAATTAATTCCGAGGGACGTACACGGTGCGAGGCGTCGCGGGGCCCTCCTCATAAGGTGAGTGTGGCGCTGCCTCTTCGCGATCGGGGGGCGGCACCTCGCCGGGGTCGAAAATCAAAGGCAGGCTGAGTCGCACCGTAAGGCTGATGCCCTGCGGCAGCACAATGTCACTGGCGCGCGTCGCCAGGAGCCAGACCACTCCGGTGGTCGCGCCCCCCGCTGCGCCAATGCCCATTCCCTCCGCGGGGTGGCCAACCTCTATCCCCACGATGCTCCCCGCTTCAACGCCGGCGTTAGTCGTGGTTTCTATTTTCCCCTCGGCATCATTTTTGGATCTTGTTCCTTCAATCTGCCCTTCCTTCCGATCGAACCGCTCGTTGCCCTCACTGCCGAACCCCGCGAGCGTGGCGCGCATGTACCGGGTGGTGCCGTTGGGCAGAATCAGTTCATCAAACCGCAGGCCAAGTTTGGCACGGCCTTTGACGCGCCCCGGACGAACCACCTCTACCACCGTGCCCCGGATGGAGCTGCCCACGGGAATGATGATGTGATTTCCCACGGCGATGGGATAGATGGATCTGCAAAAGATGGCCTGGCCGACATAGTTCGACTTGGTGTTGATGGTGGTCAAGAGCTTCACGGGGATCAGCGTATCCCCAGGAACCACAATCTGTGAGTCGTCCACCGCGACGGGCTCCCCGGGGGGCGACGCGGGAGCAGGGGCCGCAGGTTTCGCCGATTCTGGTTGGGGAGTTTGTTGCCGTTGAGCCGCCGCGCCCACGGGCCCTGCCGGGGTTTGAGCAAAGCCCGGCAGCGCAAGTGACAGCATCAAGAGTGAGAGGGTGATTGCTTTCATGATCCGCCCTCTTTCCGCTGCTCGTTTATTTCTTATCTTATGGACGATACTTTTTATCGTAAGGTTACTAAAGAACGAGTGGAGCGTGGACCTGTTTTGTAGGCCCGTGCTCGTCCCCTATGGACAAGGAAAAGCCGCGGACCTAAAAAGCAGGTCCGCGCTACTTTCCGGTCTTAACTTTTGCCTTTTGACTTTTGCCCTTTGCCTTTTGACTTTCTTTCCCGGATCCATCGGCCTGCGCCACACGCCCGTGAAACAACCATTACTTCCCCAGCCCAATCTGGCAGGCGTGGGCTTCGCGCTGCTGGCGTTCCTGCTCGAGATAGGCGCGGGTGCGGCGGGTCAATTCTTCGAAGTCCACCTGGTGCGCGTCAAATTCCGGGCCGTCAACGCAGGCGAACTTGACCTTATCGCCCACGGTGACGCGGCAGCCGCCGCACATCCCGGTGCCATCCACCATGATGGGATTCAGGCTGGCGAGGGTGTGCACGCCCCACTCTTTGGTGAGGGCGGCGGCGTAGCGCATCATGGGAATGGGTCCGATGACGTGCGCGGCGCCCACCGGCGAAGTTTGCCTGGCCTTCCAGGCGCGCATCAAGTCCACCACCGTGCCCCTCATTCCCGATGAACCATCGTCGGTGGCCCACTCGACTTCATCGCAGGCCGCGCGGAGTTCCGCATCGAGAATAATCTGCGCGGTGGAACGCGCTCCGCACAGGGCGGTGACGCGATTGCCGGCTTTGCGGAAAGCGCGGGCCACGGGGAGCAGTTCGGCCACGCCCACGCCTCCGGCGATGCACACCACGTGCCCGACGTTTTCAATGGCCGCGGCCTGCCCCAGCGGGCCGAGCAGATCGGCCAGAGCCTCGCCAGGCTGCATCGCCACCATGACGCGGCTGGTCTTGCCGATTCCCTGCACCACCAGGGTGATGGCGCCGCGTTCCGGGTCGCCGTCCACCAGGGTCAGGGGGATGCGCTCGCTATTGGCGTGGGGACGTAGAATTACGAATTGCCCCGCCTGCCAGTGCCGGGAGATGCCGGTGGCTTGCACCTCGAACCAGGCGATTTCAGGAGTAATCAGGCGTTTGGCTAAGATGCGATTTTCAACCTCGGTTGTAGCGTCGATCTCCGATCGACGACGGCGGTCAGAGACCGCCGCTACATCGGCAGCGACGTGGGTTTCCGCGCTTGACGCGCCATCTTTCAAAGCTTCATGAATGGCGGCGGCGGCGGCGCGGCCATCGCGCATGGCCAGAATCACCGTAGAGCCCCCGCGCACCACGTCGCCTCCGGCAAACACGCGCGCCATGCTCGTCTGCCCATGGGTGTCCACGGTGATCTTGCCGCGGTTGGTCACCAGTTGCGGTGTGGAGCGCTGCACGGTGGGGTTGGGGCTTTGTCCAATCGCCATGACCACGGTATCCACCGGGATGCGATACTCGGAGCCCTCCATGGGGACCGGCGAGGGGCGCCCGGACTCATCGGGCTCGCCCAACTTCATACGGATGCATTCCATCTCGCGCACCGTTCCCTTTTCGTCGCCGAACAGGCGGACGGGCGCCGCCAGGAATTCAAAGTGCACGCCTTCTTCCTCGGCGTGCTCGATCTCCTCCAGGCGAGCGCGCAGTTCGGCGCGTCCGCGACGGAACATGATGGTGGTCTCGCTGCCCATGCGCCGCGCCCAACGCGCCGCGTCCATGGCGGAATTCCCGCCGCCCACCACCACCGTGTGCTTGCCGATGCGCACGGGGGTGTCCGTTTCCGGAAAGCGAAACGCTTCCATCAAGTTCAGGCGCGTCAGGAATTCGTTGGCGGTGTAAACGCCCACCAGGTTTTCCCCGGGGATGTGCATCAAATGCGGCAATCCCGCGCCGGTGCCAAGGAAGACCGCTTCAAAACCTTCCGCGAACAGTTCCTCCACGGTATAGGTTTTTCCCACAATCACGTCTTTGCGGAATTCCACTCCCATGGCCGCCAGGCGATCAATTTCCTCGTGGATGATTTCCCGCGGCAGGCGGAAATTCGGTATGCCGTAAGCCAATACTCCGCCCAACTGGTGCAGGGCTTCAAACACCGTCACCTGGTAACCGTTGCGCACCAGGTCGTAGGCGGCAATCAGGGAAGCGGGACCGCTGCCAATCAGCGCCACCCGCGCGCGCGTAGGGGCTTGCCCTGGCGCGTCCGTACGTTCGGGTGCCTGCGCCGCCTGGGTGTGCTGGTCGGCGGCAAAGCGTTCCAGCGAGCCAATCGCCACGGGTTCGAGCTTTTTCCCCAGCAGGCAGGATTTCTCACAAAACAACTCGTGCTGGCAAACGCGCCCGCAGATTCCCGGGAAGGGGCTTTCCTCGCTGATCTTCTGGTAAGCCGCCTCAAAATCTCCCTGCGCCATCAGGCCGATGAAGCTCTTGACGTCAATGTGCAGCGGGCAGGCTTCGACGCAAACGGGATCCTTGCACTGCAAGCAACGCAACGCCTCCACCCTGACCTGCTCGAGGGAGAAGCCCAGCGCCACCTCTTCCGCGCCCTGCACCCGCACCTCCGGCGCGCGCACCGGCAAAACCTGGCGAGGCGCCTTGGGATTGGGCTTCAACCGGGGTTTGGCTTTTACCGCGACTGCATCGGCCTGCTTGGGAGTCTGTGAATCCACCGTTTTTCCCCTCCAACCGCCTCGTGCTGCGTGCTTATACTCAGCAACCGTTCCGCAAAGGTCCGGAACGCGTTTGCCGACAGCATCTTTCACGTCTATGACGGCCCGGCCAGATTCGGGAGCAATTCGTGTGCCAGCCAACATCCTGCGGGAATAATTTCAATCGGATGAAGGTGACTTCTCACATCTTGAAACATACAATTTGTCATTGGTGACAATTTGTCTTGAATTACCCCAGGGGGGTTGTATTCCCAAAAATTTGGGTCCATACTCCCGCTGGATTCGAGCTCGTCTCTCGCAACTGGGGGTGTTTGATATGGGAGTCTTGACTCAACCTAACATCATGAAGACAGCCTACGACTCCGCCATGGAGAATTTTGATCTCGCGGCGGATGCCTTGAATTTAAGCGTTGATGTTCGCAACATGATTAAGTACCCGGAGCGGATCTTGCAGGTGACCCTCCCGGTACGGATGGACAACGGTCATATTCAGAAGTTCGAAGGCTACCGGGTTCAGCACAGCACGGCGCGAGGCCCGGCCAAAGGTGGAATCCGCTATCATCCCGGAGTCACGCTCGATGAAGTGAAAGCGCTCGCCACCTGGATGACCTGGAAGTGCGCAGTGGTCAACATTCCATTTGGCGGAGGCAAAGGGGGAATAACCTGCAACCCCAAAGAGATGTCGCAAACCGAACTTGAGCACATGACGCGCCGGTATGCCAGCGCGATTCTGCCGATTATTGGTCCTCAACAAGACATTCCTGCTCCGGATGTCTACACCAATTCGCAAGTCATGGCCTGGATCATGGATACGTACAGCATGACCAAGGGCTATCCCATTCCCGGAGTCGTCACCGGAAAACCGATCGCGCTGGGCGGCTCGCTGGGACGGAATGAGGCCACGGGCCGCGGAGTTTTCTACACCTTGCAGAGTGCGGCCGAGCACCTGCGCCTTCCCATCAAGGGTGCGAAGGTGGTGGTGCAGGGCTTTGGCAATGCCGGTTCGATTGCCGCGCAACTGCTTGACAGCCATCAAGCCTACGTGATTGCCGCCAGCGACTCGCGCGGTTGCGTCTACAGCGCCAACGGACTCGACATTCCCAAACTCATCATGCACAAAGAGACCACCGGGGGCGTGATGGGCATGCCCAACTCTGAACCCATCACTCCGCAGGAACTGCTGGCCATGGAGTGTGACATTCTCATTCCCGCCGCCCTCGAGAACGCCATCGACGCCCACAATGCCGGCGCCGTTAAAGCCCACATCGTGGGTGAGGCGGCCAATGGACCCATCACTCCGGAAGGAGACGCCATCCTCGAGGATAAAGGGGTGTTCGTCATTCCCGATATTCTCTGCAATGCGGGCGGCGTAACTGTTTCCTACTTTGAGTGGGTGCAGGACGAGCAACACCTGTTCTGGGAAGCGCAAGACGTTTATAACCGCCTGGAACGGGTGATGAAGAACAGCTTTGCCGAGGTATTGAAGATCCGCCTCGATCACAAGGTCAGCATGCGTACCGCCGCCAACATGCTCGGCATCAGCCGCGTCGCTGAGGCCACCGTGCTGCGCGGTCTGTATCCCTGATGTGCATGGGAATTCCCATCACTGCCAGGTCAGGGGCCGCATGATTCCGTGGCCCCTGGCCTGATTTTTTTGGCGATGGCAGCCAGGCAATTCAGCAGTATCATCAGCACGATTAGCGGGGCAGAATCAAATAATGGAGTTTTTTAGAATGTTGCAGGAGGATTTACGGAGGAAGATTGATCTATTCGAAATGAGAATACGCAGGCGGAACTTCATCGGGTACGCCGCGTGTCTCATCGTCGTGGCTGGTTTCGGTTATTTCTACTTCATTTTTCCCAACCCGATTCAGCGCGTGGGAGCAGTTCTTACCATTTTGGGAGCGGGGTATTTCGTCTACCAGTTTCGTTGGAACTGGCGGCTGAGCAGAGAGTCCGCCATCACTGCTGCGAAAACGGGCAGCGCCGCTTCGATTGAGTTCTTTCGGACCGAACTTCAGCGGCAACGTGATTTTCACCGCGGCATCTGGTTGTGGTCTCGCCTGGTTATCTTTGTTCCGGGTCCGTTGGTGTTTATCGCCGGCTTCGAAATTGCGCATCCTGAAATCGCCACCGCGATCCGTGCGGACGCAGCCGCCTTCCTGTTGCTGGCGGCGCTGGGGATTCCCTTGAATCTGCGGCTGGCCAGCAGGTACCAAAAGCAGATCGACGCGTTAGAGGGGGTTCAAGAAGAAGGGCAGTGAATCCTTGGGAAGCAGCGACCCTTTGGGCTAAGGGCAGCCCACGGCCAGACTGAGCGCCTTCACGGGTGCGGTAAGTCCGCGCTTGTTCCAGAGTTCTTGACCGTCCTTGGTACGCAGATCCAGAGCGGCCCCCATCAACCCCTGCGTCTCCCAACTGAGAATGGCATCCGCCTCCTCAGGCGTATCGACGATCTGGAGGCAGGAGTACTTCTTAATGGTCTTCGTCGCGCGCGCCCGTGCATTGTCATCTTCCGCCCATTCTTCAATTTCCAGACGGATCTTGCGAATCTTGTGCATGTCGGGCAGAGGAGCCTTGGTTTCGCTAGTTGTCGGTGGGGTGGCAACGGAACTGGAGCCCAATTTTCCCTTGTTCTCGCCGCCCGATGGATTGGCCGGGGGTGGCACGGCGGGTGCGGCGGGTGGAGCGGGCTTTTCTCCGCCCGCGGTCAGCATGACGTCCAGTATCCCCTGCGAAACGCCCTGGTTCTTGAGTTCGATCAAGGCATTGGGGGATGTATCGAAGGCGGTCGGACTGAGTTGAATGTCCAGAACGATCGTATTCTCTGTCAGCCCGGCTTTAACCATATTAATGACATCCGCGTTGGTCATAGGCTTTTTTTCAGCCGTTGGCACCCCGCTGGTCTGCCCGGTATTTCCCTTCTCGCTCTCAGCCGGCTCCCCATTCCAGGCGATGCCTTGCAAGCTGACCCATTCCCGGCCAAGTCCCGCTCGCATCGGGCAGAGGCACAACAACAAAGTTGCAAAAACCGCTAATCGCATGGGGTTTGTTCCCTCCTCGGCCGGTCACAGTCCCGCGGCGAACGAACCTGATCCGCCTCCGCAAGCATAGTCCCCTTGAATGTCCGCCGTCAATGTGGCGGCGGGCACAGACAGAAAAACCACGGGCCGCGGGTCAAAGAGGTCGAGGGATGTAAATTCAAGTTAGCCTGTATAATCATGAAGCGAGCGGAGGAGGACAGATTATGGATGTGGCGGCATTAAGCGCGGAGATGCTCCGCATTGTGAACTCGGCGGAAACGATTCTGCGACGCGTGAGCGCGGCGGAAAGCAGGGTGCCCGTTCTTCATGGCGGATGGTCGTGCAAGCAAGTGCTCGGCCACCTGATTGATTCCGCCTCGAATAACCATCAAAGATTCGTGCGGGCATCGCTTCAGGACTCCCTGGAGTTTCCCGCCTATGACCAGAACGGTTGGGCGCGCATCGAAGCCGCCGAAGATGCCGATTGGTCCCTGCTGGTGGCGCTCTGGGCAAATTACAACCGCTATCTCGCGCATATCATCGCTCACCTGCCGGCGGAAAAGCTGGAAGTCCCCATTCGCATCGGCCAGAGCGAACCTGTGACCCTCCAATTCCTGGCGGAGGATTACCTGACGCACATGGTTCACCACCTCAGCCAAGTGGGCGCCGTAATGACGAGTGAATAATGCGGCCGGCGGGGCGCAGGGGAAGAACCGCAAGGCTGGAGGGCGAGCCTTGCGCTACGTTCTTTTTCCGCTGCGCTCCCCCCAAGGCCGAACGGTCGCCGCGACGACTCCACCACTGAGCCCCGAGTTCCGAAACCGGAGCCCCGAATCCCTAACCCCTAATCCCCATCCCCCAACCCCTGCTCTTCTATCACCTTGGTGGTTTCTTCCCACTCGCGCATGAGCCGGGTGATCTCTTCGCGCCCCTGTTCGATCAGCCTGGCGAGGCGGACGCTCTCTTCCGCGCTCTTGAAATGGGCCGATTCCTGTCCGTAGCCCTCGATCTCGGTTTCAAGACGCGCCACCTGCTCCTCAATCTCGCGGCAGCGGTCCTTCATTTGCTCGAGGCGCAGGGGATTGACCTTTTTAGATTTGGTTGCGGGCGCTGGCTCGAGGTGTGCGGAAGCATGTCCGCCCTCGCGCGGGTGCTTCGGTGCGAGGCGTTCCGCCACCAGGTCAGGCAGGCCGGGCAGAGTGAGGTCAATTTCCTTCCCGCTCTTGCGCCACAGGTAATCCTCGTAGTTGCCGGGAAAGACGTTCACTTCGCCGCTGCCGATTTCAAACACCCGTGTGGCCAGCTTATCGATGAAGTAGCGATCGTGGGAGACAAACACCACAGTGCCGGTGTATTTCTCCAGCGCGTCCAGAAGCACGTCCTTGGCGCGCAAGTCAAGGTGGTTGGTGGGTTCGTCAAGCAGCAGAAAATTGGAAGGATGCAGCAGCATGCGCGCCAGTGCGTAGCGATTGCGCTCGCCGCCGGATAGCACGCGGATGCGCTTGAACACATCGTCTTCGGTGAACAGGAAACAACCCAGCAGGCTGCGCAGTTCGGTCTGCGTGCTGAGCGCCATGGGTGCGGCGCGCGTCAGGTCGTCGAGCAGGCGCGCCTCCGGGTCAAGCTCCTTGTACTGGTCCTGGGCAAAGTAATCGGCCTCAACATTGTGGCCCAGCTTGATTTCCCCGGCGCTCGCCGGTTCGGTGCCCGCCAGCAGTTTGATGAGGGTGGATTTTCCCGCCCCGTTAACGCCCACCAGAGCCACGCGATCGCCGCGGTCGATGGTGAAGCTCACGTCGCGGAACACCAGCTTGGGTCCGTAACTCTTGGCCACGCTGTGGCACTCCACCACGTGGCGGCCGCTCGGTTTGGGCTGCGGAAATTTGAAGTGGATGACCTTCTCTTCCTTGGGAATTTCGATGCGATCCATCCGATCAAGTTCCTTGATGCGGCTTTGCACCTGCTTGGCCTTGGTCGCCGTGTAGCGGAAGCGGTTGATGAACACCTCGAGTTGTTCGATCCGCTCGCGCTGGTTCTGGTAAGCCGCTTCGATTTGGGCGCGCCGCGCGGTTTTTTCCGTCAAGTACTTCTCGTAGTTGCCCGTGTAAAAGTGCACGCGTTGGTTCCAGATCTCGACGATCTTTTTCACCGTGACGTCAAGAAAGAAGCGGTCGTGCGAGATCAAAACGCAGGCGTGCGGATAATCGTGCAGGTATTCTTCCAGCCAGTTACGCGCCTCCAGGTCCAGGTGGTTGGTAGGTTCGTCGAGCAGCAGCAGGTTGGGCTTTTCCAGCAGCAGTTTGGCCAGGGCAATGCGCATCTGCCAGCCGCCGGAAAATTCCTCGGTACGCCGGTGCCAATCGGAGGGCGGAAATCCCAGCCCGCCCAGCACCATTCCCGCCTGCGCCTCCAGAGAGTATCCGTCGCGATGCTGGAACTCGGTTTCGATGGCGTGGAAGCGATCGGCCACCGCTTCGTACTCGGGCCCGGCGGGATCGAGTTCCCCCATCTTCTGCATCAGGTGTTCCATCTCCTGTTCCATGGAGAGCAGATCGCCGAATACCGACATGCACTCGGCCAACACCGTGCGGCCGGAAAGCGACAGGCCGTCCTGCGGCAGGTAGCCGGCCGTCACCCCTTTGGAGAAGGAGATTTCCCCGTAGTCGAGGGGTTCGAGGCGCGCCAGGGCCTTGAGCAAAGTCGTCTTTCCGGTGCCGTTCGCGCCCACCAGGCCCACGCGATCGCGCGCCGTGATGAGCCAGTCGAGATTTTCAAACAGCGTCTTGGGGCCGAAGCGCTTGCCGGCCGCGGAGAGTTGGATCATAGGAACTAAAGGGTTTGAACCGTCTGTCGGCTGTACTCTTGGAGCGGAGTACGGCGAGGGTTGAGTTCAATATTCTGTCCGTGCCTTTCATCTCACCAATCTTAGATTTTAACACGAACTACTCCGCAACTTGCTTGACACTCCCCTTTATCAAAAGCATAATCGCGGCCCAAGAGAACATGGGGCGAGGGTGCGCCAGTCCCGCATAGGCCGGCCGGCAATTTTAGGTTGTCGTGGCCGAAAGATGCGGCCAGCGCGCCCATCCTGGAAATTCACGTGCGGAGAACTTTGGTTGACGGACCAACCCCCAAGATTGCCGGGAATCTTGACCTATCTCGACGGGCAAATTCCCCTGCGCTGCCACGAGCATGTGGGCGTCGTGCACCAAGGCGGAGCTTCGGCTGCGTGGGGGATTGAATTTCTGGGCGAGGGTTTGCGGCGCGGGGACTGGTGCTGCTGCTTGGCTCCCGCCGCCCAGCACCCCGCCATGCTCACGCGCCTCCGCGAACGCGGCGTCGAAGTGGAGCGGCATCTGGATAACCAGACCCTGCAATTTCCTCCCGAGGCGATGGATGCGGATGATTTCCTGGACCGGGGAAAGAAATTCTTTGCCGACGCTGAAACCGCCCATGCTCCGGCCGTCCGCTGGCTGGAGGCGGGCGTTTGGGCGAAACCGCCGGGCATTCCTGCCTGGCAGTTCTTTGAATTGCACGCGCGCTTGAATTATCTGGTCAAACATTATCCCAGCGTGGCCTTGTGTACATACGACGCGGCGCGGATGGAAATACCTCAACTGTTTTCCGCCATTGCCGTCCACCGCCACCTCTTGGTGGAGGGTACGCTGGTGCGCGATAATCCCTTCTACACGCCGGCAGAGAAATTTCTCGGGATGAGTCCGGAGGATCGTGAGCGTGATCTTCGCGATGTTTTCCGGGAAGTGGGATTTGACTTGGGGAAATTCTTGTCGACACTTGCCGGTTACGGCCAGCTTCAGCGGCCAGCGGAGTGATTTGAATGCCCTCCGTCGCCGCGGCGCGCCGGGTGAGGCTTTAGCGCGGACCTGCAAAACGGAGGGTCTGCGCTAAAACCTGCTGTTCGTATTGACCCAATGTTACATTTCTTCCCGCGGATTGGACGCAATTTGCTAGAATAGAGATTCGAAGACAAACCAACCCCATGGACTATGATCAGATAGGCAGTTTCTTAGAGGTGGCGAAGTTGCAGAGCTTCTCCCGGGCGGCGGAAAAATTGTTCCGCACGCAGCCTGCCATCAGTGCGCAGGTTCGCCTGCTGGAACAGGAATGCGGAGAAAAGCTTTTTGACCGCAGTGGGAAGAAAGTGTTGATGACGCCCGCCGGGGAAATCCTCTATCGTTATGCGGAAAAGATGCTTCTGATGCACAAGGAAGCTCTTCAGGCGATTGCCGAGCTGAACCAGACCCCGCGCGGAAAGCTTTTCATCGGCGCCAACGAAGCCACTTGTCTCTACGTCCTGCCCAAGACTTTTGCCCGCTTCAAGCAGCTCTATCCGCTCGTTCAAATCAATATCTACCGCAACTTCAGCCACAAGATCCTGCAAAAAGTTCAAGAGGGCGCCGTTGACCTGGGAATTGTTACCCTGCCGACAACGGCCAACAATATGGAAGTGATTCCGGTCTTTCGTGATGAAGTCCAGGTGGTGGTGCCCAAGGCTCATGCTCTGGCCAAGAACAAGAGCGTGACGGTGGAAGAGCTTGCCCAGCATCCCTTGATCCTTCCCAAGACCGGCCACACACGGGTGGTCATTGACCGCCTGCTGCGCGCCGAACGCGATCATTTACAGATTTCCATGGAGCTGGCGAGCGTTGAGACCATCAAGAAATTTGTGGGAGCGGGCCTGGGGATTTCCCTGATCAGCCGAACCTACGTGCAGCCGGAAGTCGTCGCGGGGGTGCTGAAGTTGATCCCCCTGGAAGGCCAAAAAATTTACCGCGAGCTGGGTCTGGTTTATCGCCGGGACCGCTACCTGTCGCTTCCCACCAAGGTGTTTATTGAAGTCGTACGCGAGTCCACCAAGTCCGCCATTGCCAGCGCTTCCTCCGCGACGAATACGGCTCCGATTCGCTAGTGAACATCGCGATCAGCATTCAGCTATCAGCCACCACCGGATTAGCTGATTGCTGATTGCTGACCGCTGATAGCTCAACACTTGGAAATATGGTGAAGGAAAATCCAATAGCTGGTAAGAGCCGGAAGCCGCTCATCGCCATGAAATTCGGCGGGACCTCCGTCGGCAATGCGGAGCGGATGAAGAACGTGGCGGAGATCGTTGCCGATCACGCTCAGCGCTCGGAAGTAGTGGTGGTGGTTTCCGCCATGGGTGGCGTCACGGACATGCTGATCCGCGCCGCCAACGAAGCCAGCCGGGGCGACCGCGAGAACTGGAAGAATGTGCGCCGCGAGCTTGCCCATCGACACCGGGAGGTTGCCGATCAGCTTCTGAAAGCCGCTGAGCAAGCCACCGTTCTGCCGCGCCTCGCCGACGCCGTGGCCGACTTTGAAAACCTCTGTTCGGGGTTTTCGCTGGTGCGCGAGGTTACGCCGCGCGCCATGGACACGCTTTCCAGTCTGGGCGAAGTGATGTCTGCCAACCTGATGGCGGCCATTTTGCGCTCGCGCGGCACTCCCGCGGAAGCCGTGGATGCCACCGAACTGATTGTTACCGACGATGAATTCGGCAACGCCACCCCCTTTTTCGAGGAAACTAATACCAAAACCCGGCAGCGCCTGGCGGGACTGCGGCGGCGCGGGGTGATTCCCATCATCACCGGCTTCCGCGGCGCTACCCGGGCGGGCGCTTGCACCACGCTTGGCCGCGGCGGGTCCGACTACAGCGGCACAATTGTGGGCGCCGCTCTGGACGCCGACGAAGTGTGGATCTGGACGGATGTGGATGGCGTAATGACCACCGACCCCCGCCTGGTTCCGGAAGCCCGCATCCTCCCGGAAATCTCCTATCGCGAGGCCATAGAGCTTTCCTTCTTCGGCGCCAAGGTGCTCCACCCCAAGACCATCCAACCCGTCATGAAAAAGAAAATCCCGGTTTGGATCAAGAACAGCTTTAATCCTCCATGCCCCGGCACTTGCATCGTTCCTCACGCCACCAACAGTCAAAAGGGCGTGAAGGCAATCACTTCCGTCAGCAAGGCTGACCTCATCACCATCACCGGCAAGGAATCATTGAGTTTTCCGCGGCTGGCGGCCAAGGTCTTCAGCTCGCTCTCGCTCGATGACATCTCCACGCTGATGGTCACGCAGTCTTCCGCGGATAACGTGCTGTGCTTTGCCGTGCACGATGCCGATCTGCGCCAGGTGAAGGCCCAACTGGAAAAAACCTTCGAGCTGGAAATGCTGCACGATGACCGGGTGTCGATTGAAGTCATGCCCCACGTGGCGATTGTCGTGGCCATCGGTGAAAATATGGAGGGCACGCCGGGCATTTCCGGCCGGACATTCGCTTCCCTGGGACGCCGTGGGATCAACATTATTGCCATTGCGCAAGGCTCCTCCGAGTTGAGCATTTCTTTTGCCGTGAAGGCTTCCGACGTCAAGGAGGCCGTAAAAGCTGTTCACGAAGAGTTCACGCTGGGAAACCACTAGGTGTCAGGTGCCAGGTGTCAGGGGCTGGGACCTGGTGCTTGATTTGGAAACGAAACTCGAAATTTGAAAATCGCAATTCGAAATTCGGTGCATAACTTGCGATTTTCGAATTTCGTTGTTCCCTCACACCTGACACCTGATACCTGGCATCTTACTCCCATGTCCTCCGCCTATCTCCAATGCATCGAGGAAGCCTGCGGGCGCCGCCAGGACCCACGGAAAGACCTGCATGCCTGCGAATTCTGTGGCGGCCTGCTCGACGTGAAATATGATTTTGATGCTTTTGATCCGGAGGAACTCCGGCGCATCTGGCACCAGCGCCGGCTGAGCGGCGAACCTATCGACCGCAGCGGTTTATGGCGGTTTCGTGAGTTGATTCCCTTTGTGGATTCCGCCGCGCGCATCATTTCACTTTCCGAAGGTTCCACCCCGCTGGTGGGGACCCGGCGGGCGGGTTGGTGGGCGGGCCCCGTTCATCTGACCATTAAGCACCAGGGGAACAATCCCACCGGCTCATTCAAGGACCTGGGCATGTCGGCGTGCATCACCCGCGCGGAGTCGCGCGGAGTCCGCATCGTGGCCTGCGCATCAACCGGCAACACCTCGTCGTCCATGGCCGCTTACGCGGCGCGCGCCGGCATCAAGGCCTTGCTGTTTGTTCCCTACAAGCAAATTTCCGCCGCCAAGCTGGCCCAGGCCCTCGACTTCGGCGCCCTCGTGGTGGAAACCGGCAACAACTTTGATGAAGCCTTCGGCCTGCTTCGCGAAATCGCCCCGGAACTGGGACTCTACCTGGTGAATTCCATCAATCCCTTCCGGATTGAAGGGCAGAAGACCATTGTTGCGGAGTTGCTGGAACAGCGTGCCTGGCGGCCTCCGGATTACATTGTGGTTCCCGGCGGCAATCTGGGAAATTCTTCCGCCATCGGCAAAGGCTTGCGCGAGCTTAAGGAGCTGGGTTTCATCGAAAAAGTGCCCCACATTGTGATCGTTCAGGCGGCAGGAGCCAACCCTTTCTACCAGACTTTGCGTGCAGGAGCGCCTGACCTGCTGGCGGTTGATGATCCGCACACGGAAGCTACGGCCATTCGCATCGGTCATCCCGCCAACTGGAAAAAAGCCAGGAGGGCGCTGGACTGGGCGGGCGGGTTCTGCGAGTCGGTGACGGACGAGGAAATCTTTGCGGCCAAGCGCGTCCTGGCGGAGGACGGAGTGGGCTGCGAGCCTGCTTCCGCCGCCACCATCGCCGGTGTGCGCAAGCTGGTGCGGGCGGGAAAGATCGAGCGACATGCGGACATCGTTTGCGTTCTTACCGGCAACCAGCTCAAAGACACCGAGTACATCATGCGGCATCGCTCGGAAGACCAAGAAGACAGCCAGCGGTTGCAGGTCGAGCCTGACTTGAATTCGCTGCGGCGCGAATTGAAACGTGCGCTGAGGCAGACAGTTGGGGGATGATAAGGTGGCGGGGCAGGAGTCAGACGCAACGCATCCGGCGCGCCTCCGGGGATATACTGACTCCTGTCTCCTGATTTCTTATGAATGAACATTTACGACAGGAAGTGCGGTATTTGACCACGCGGCTGGGCGCGATGGTTCGCGAGCAGCCCCGGAGGTTGCACTCCCGTTCTGCGCCTGCCTGTTCCACCGTGCGTCCTTTATTTTGTACGTATTCGGCTGTAGCCTCATTGTTCTTGACAAAGACTAGCATTGTAGGTATACTGAAGGCGAGTTCCCGGCACGACCGTGAAGGGAAAACAGATGATTTCCCTGTGTCTTTAGAACCAGGTCTAATGCTTCCCTGAAGGCGCAAGCCTTCCCGTACGCGAAGGTCACTACGATGGAAATGCTCGCATCGGCCAAGGGTCGAACCTTCCAAGCTATTCAATCGGGGACGGTTACCCCACACTTTCGTCAATTCCACGATGGGCTGCCGACAAAAAAAGATGTTAATAATGTACGAGCGAAGCCGGAATGTGTATGAAAACAAACAAAATATTGACAAAATGCCCGAGGGAAAATCGGACATTTACGTCGAAGCGATGCGATTTTTGCAAAATGGAGAGGCTTTTTTGTCACTATTCGCACCTTGTGACGCAATTTCGTCCCTAACTTTGGGATTTTCCCTGCTTACTGCCTACTCCACGCCAGGGAAACTTTGACCGGACCCTTCGATGAATGAACATTTACGGCAGGAAGTGCGATATCTCACCACACGGCTGGGCGCGATTGTGCGCGAGCAGTCGGGGCCGGAAGTGTTTGCGGCCATTGAAGTCCTGCGCAAAATCGCCAAGCAGATTCGCCAGTCCCCCAATGCCAAGCTGCTGAAAGCCAAGGAGCACGCGGTCAACCGGCTCACGGTGCAGGAGGCCACCGATGTCGCGCATGCGTTCAGCCTCTTCTTTCACCTCGTCAATCTTTGTGAGGAGCGGGAGCGCGTCCGCCGCCTGCACGCGCATGACAAGCAAGGGACGGGTGCGCCCATGTCGTTGCGCCACACGTTTAGCGAATTGCGCAGGCAAAAGGTGCCGCCCGCCGCCGTCAAGAAGCTTCTGGCATCCATGCATGTTGAGCCGGTGCTGACCGCCCACCCCACCGAGGCCAAGCGGCGCAGCGTTCTGAACCATATCCTGCGGTTGGGGAGAACCCTGGACGCCGCCTGCGGCGATATGACCCCGTCATCCGAGCGGGACATTGACTCGTGGATTGAGGCCCTGTGGCTCACCGACGAAGTGCGCGAAGGCGTGGTGACGCCGGAAATGGAAAGTGAGAATGCCCGCTTTTTCCTGGAACGAACCATCTACGATCTGGCCGGGACCTTTTGGGAAAGGTTTTGCGCGGAAATGTCGCGCCGCTATCCCAGTCTGCCCGAGCCTCTGCCCTTTTTAAGCCTGGGTTCGTGGGTGGGGACGGACCGCGATGGCAACCCCTTCGTGACGCCGGAGACGAGCCTGGACGCCGCTGAGCAGGTGCGCCGGAGCATCCTTCGCTATTACCACCAAGTCTGCAACCGCATGTTGGGTTGGGTTTCGTTCCCCTGCCAAAGTCCTGCGCTCCAATCGGCCCTGGGCCGGGAGATCACCCGGGATATGCGGCGTTTTCCAGCCGCCCGGGCCTTTGAGGCCATGGACCAGCCGAGCGAACTCTGCCGCCGCAAACTGCGCATTATGATGTGGCGTCTCGAGCGCACCATCGACCGCGCTCCTGGCGCCTACGCCGCCCCGCAGGAATTTACCCATGAACTCTCGATGCTCACCGATCTGCTGAATAATTATCCTAGCCCGCGGATTGCGCGGTTGGGGCCCGGCCGCCTGCGCGTGGCCTCGCAGGTTTTCGGTTTTCATGGCGCCAGCCTGGACTTCCGCACGCACTCACGAATGACGCGCGCCGCGGCGGATGAGGTTTTGCGCAAGTCCCACCTGCCCGCGGATCCAGGCGAAGCGCGCATCAAGTCGATCCAGCACATGCTTTTTCAACCTCCCCTTAGCTCGTCTTTTTCCAAGGCCACACTCCATGTCCTGAAGGAGTTTCGCGCTCTCCGCACCATCCAGGTGCGCAACGGCGAAGCGGCGGCGTTTCGCTACGTGCTCAGCATGACCTCCAGCGCCTCCGATGTGTGGGACGTGCTGTTGCTGGCGCGGCAGACGGGACTGGTGGAGCCGCGCGGCGGCCGCCTGCAATCCCGCCTCGACGTCATTCCGCTGTTTGAAACCCTTGACGATCTGGAAGCCGGCCCGCAAATCATGGAGGACTTGTTTCGTGACCCTCTTTACCGCCGCATTCTGCGCTCGCGCCGCGACTTTCAGGAAGTGATGCTGGGTTATTCCGACTCCGTCAAGGACGGCGGATACGTGGCGGCCAATTGGGGACTCTTTCACGCGCAGAAGCGTCTGGCGCAAGTGGCGGAAAAATACCGCGTGCGTTTCTCCCTGTTTCACGGCAAGGGAGGCACCATCGACCGTGGCGGCGGGCAATCCCACCGCAGCATTCAGGCTCAACCCTCCGCGGCGCCGGGCGGGAGGCTGCGCATCACCGAACAGGGGGAAGTGGTTTCCCTCAAATATTCGAACCCGGCCATTGCCGAAAGGAACCTCGAGCAGTTGGTTACTTCGGTGCTCGACGCGCACCTGCTGCACGCCCGCCGCGTGGAAGCGGCCAAAGTGCCGGAATGGGAAACTTATGCCACGGAACTCGCTGCCAGCAGCCGCGATTTCTACCGGAAGCTTGTCTATGAAACCCCGGAATTCGTGGAGTACTTCCGCCAGGCGACTCCCATCGATTTGATCGAGCAAATTCGCCTCGGCTCACGTCCCTCCCGGCGATGGGGAGCGGGCGATCTTCGCGACCTGCGCGCCATCCCCTGGGTTTTCGCCTGGACGCAATCCCGCCACCTGCTTCCCGCCTGGTTCGGCCTCGGCCACGCTCTGGAGAAATTCCAGCACGACCACTTTCCCCACGGCCTGGACTTTCTGCGCAGCATGCACGAGGGGTGGCCGTTCTTCTTCAACCTGATCAACAACGCGGAACATTCCCTGGCCAAGACCGACCTCTATATCGCCAGCCTTTATGCGGCGCTGGTGCGCCCGCGCGGACTCGGGCAGAGGATTTTCGCGTTCATCGAGGAGGAGTATCACCGCAGCGTGCGCGGAGTTCTGGACATATCTGGGTCATCCGGGCTGTTGGCCGGCCAGCACGTGCTGGCGGAGTCGATCCGCTTGCGCAATCCTTACGTAGATCCCCTCAACTTCCTGCAAACGCGCTTCCTGGAACGCTGGCGCCGCGATCGCGGCAAGCCGGAACGTTCCGGCACTGCCGCACTATTTCATCTCCTGCAAATCACCGTTGGCGGTATTGCCTTCGGAATGAAGAGCACCGGATAGGCACTCGGATTCAGAATCTGAATCCCAGTTCCTGAGTCCTGGCAAGGGCGCCGCTGGAATCTGATTCCGGCAGGGCGTGACTATTCGGGAAATCGGCCGAATCATTGCTACCCTTATTTTACTTTCACGTCGGGCTCCACCGACATTCCGGGCCTCAGCAGGTGCAGGGGGTCCTGACCCTTTTCAAAAAGGATTTTGACGGGAATACGTTGAACGACCTTGACGTAATTTCCCGTCGCATTTTCCGGAGGCAGCAGGCTGTAGCGTGCCCCGCTTGCCCCTGCGATGCTTTCGACGTGCCCGTCGTAACTACGGTCATACGTGTCAACCGAAATCACCACGTGCTGGCCGGGCCGCATATACCTCATTTGCGTTTCCTTAAAGTTGGCAGTAACCCAGATATTCTGACTGTCGAGCGGGACGATGGTCATCAACTGCTGGCCGGGTGTGACGTTCTGGCCGGGTTGGACCGACCTCTGCCCCACGACTCCGTCAATGGGCGCAACGATGGTGGTGTATTGCAGGTTGAGTTGAGCTTGCTCGAAGGCCGCGGTGGCGCGTTGGGTCTCGGCTTCTGCAGCCTCGGCGCGGGAGCGCTGCACGGAAATCTGCTGGGGCCGGGTGAGTGCGTATTGCAGTTGCGCCTGGGCTTGCGCCACCCGGGCGCGCGCCTGAGTGACCGCTTGTTCCGCGCTGGCGGCGGACGCCTTGGCGGCTTGCACGGCCGCCGCCGTCGCTACCTGGGACTCCACGGCTTGCGTGTACTCAAGTTGGGGGATCTCGTCCTTCGCCGCCAGCGGCTTGTAGCGGTTGACGTCATCCTGGGCCTTCAGGTCATTGGCTTCGGCCTCCCGGAGCGTGGCCTGTGCGGCGTCAAACTGCCGCTGGGCGGCAACCAGCCCGGCTTTGAAGTTCTCCACATCGGCGGCGGCGCTGGAGAGTTCACTTGATGTGTTGACGGAGGTGATGGGAACGTTGGTCTGTAGAGCGGCGGCACTGGCCCGGTCATTGGCCAATGTCGCATTGGCGTTCGCCAGGGCGACCTCGTAGTCTTTGGGGTCGAGTTGCACCAGCACCGTGCCCGCCTTGACGTACCGATTGTCATCCACCGTGACGCGGGTTACGTAGCCGGCAACCCGGGAACTGATCGGGTAAATGTAGCCATCGATTTGCGCGTCATCGGTGGATTCCCATGCGGCAAAGTGGCGGTACAGCAGAACCGCGATCACGATGAGAGCAAGGCCCAGCAAGGCAAGAAGAATATTCCGGGCCAGTTTCCTGCGCCTTGCCGAAGGGCGGCCTGAACCCAGAGTGGTGGCGCTCAATCTCCGCTCAACGGGATTTCCCGGATTCGGGGTGGGTGAGGTGGTGTCAGCCATAGCTATTTCGCTCCCAAATATTGCAGCGTCGATTGCTCGGCGACGCCGATGGCCTGCGCGAGAGAGATTTTCGCCAGGTTAAATGCGTAAAGGCTGTTGATGTAGGATTGATTCGCCGAGGCAACGGACTCCTGCGCCTGGACGACCTCGAGATTGTCAGCGACCCCCGCCCGGAACCGGTCCCGGGCTTGCACCAGGGTCTGGTTGGCGAGATCGATGTTACTTTCGGCCACGCTTACCAGTTGGGATGAAGACTTGAGGTTGAGGAAGGCCGTCCGAACTTGATCGTCGATCTGGCCCTCCAGGTCAGCGAGTTCGGCCTTGCGTTGTTGCAATACCGAATCGGCCTGCAACTTATCCGCCCGCACCTTGCTACCCTGGAAAATAGGAACGTTCAAGGTGACGGTGAATCCGAGCGTGCCATGCGACGTGCCAAAGTTCGGGCTGCCGATGTCCCCGTAGTTCGTGTTGGTGTCCAAAAACGGGTAGTTCTCCGCGCCCGCGGCCTGCCGGGCCAACTCCGCCGCGCGCACCTGCGATTTGGCGCTGAGATAGTCGGGTCTCGTTAAATAGGCTTGCTGGAGCGCCTGCTCCTGGGTAATGCCATCCAGCGCCGCGTAAGGAACCGTATCGGTTAGCCGGAATTCCTGGCCGTTGGGGAGTCCAATCACCCGCGCCAGCGTGAGTTTGTCAATCGCCACCTGATTTTGCGCGGCAATCAAGCGCTGCTGCTCGGTCTGGAATTCCACTTTGGCGCGCAACAGGTCGATGCTGGCGATCAAGCCATGTTGATTGAGATCCACATCATTCTGAACCAGCGTCCGGGCCGTCGTCACCTGGGCGCGGACCGAGTCCACTGTCGCCATATCCGCGATCACCATGAGGTATGCGCTGCCGGCGGTGAACACAACCAGGTTGCGATCGCTTTTATAGGTATACTGTGACGCTTTCTCGCTCTCGGAGGCCGACTTCAAATTCTTGATATCGGACCAATTGAAAATTTCCTGGGAAAGGTAGCCGCGGACATCGGCAATGCCGTAGGGCCCCACCACCTGGGGCAGGTGGACCCCGGGAATTTTCAACCCCCCGAGGCCTTCCGCGGCCAGATCGAGCTGTTGAACTGTCCCGCTGAGGCGTGCCGAAAGGTTGGGCAGCAAGGCATTCAAATTGCGCAGGCGAATCGCGTGCGCCGCACGCGTATTCTCGCTGCTCTCAATCTCACCCAGGTTATATTTCAACGCCCGCTGAAACGCTTCCTGGAGGGAAAGGTCGAGTGTGGCCCCTGTAGCCTGGCCGGTGGGCACGCTTCCCATGACCGGATTGCTTGTCTGCCCCGCGCCCGGCCCAGGGTCTGCAAGTAAAAGGGCCACCAGGACGGTGATGAAAAACGCTAGATGCCGGGCCCGTTGACTTCTAAACATTGCACCTCCTCGCCGATGCGGGGCACTCGTTTACGCCTGCTGCTTCCCATAGCGCGCCACGGCATCGAGAATAATGTCTACCGCCACCTCGTCTCCAACCGCGGAATTAACCATCAAATGGAAACAATGCCGGCCAGGCCAGTCGACTTTGAAATAGCGCTTGATGAAGTCCGCGCGGTCGCGGTCCACGGTCTCCGCCAGTTCCTCCGCTTCCTCCTGACTTTTGCCGGTGGCCTGAAGCCGTCGCACCCGTTCGTGAAAGGGTGCATAAATAAAGACGTGAAAGGCGTCGGGGTGGCCGCAAAGGTAATAAACTGACCCGCGCCCGACCATGACGCAATTGCCCTCGCTCGCGATTTCCGACATGATCTCATGCGCCACCTCGCGGACACAGTCGGTATCCACCATCTTCAAGCGCGGCGCATTCTGGCTGCCCTCATAACTGCCTCGCATGAAAGCCTTGAGCAGCCGGTAATAGGCGGGATCGGTTCGCTCCTCATGCTTCTCCACGGCATGGCATTCGCAATCCATCCGCCGGGCGATCTCCTGGGTCAGCATCTGGTCCCAGAGCTTCCAACCGAGGTGGGCCGCGAGCTTTTCCGCGATCACGCCCCCGCCGCTCCCGTATTCCCGCTCAATGGTGATGACTCGAATCATGGTGTGTCCCTTTTAACAGTCTTCAATCATCAGCTTTCAGCCACGACCTAATGGCCGGGCCGATTTGCCGGGGGCTGTTGACGCTCATCCGACCGCCACCTCTCCGCCCCCGCCCGGCTCGTTTCTCCGGAGCGCGAATGAAACCAGAAACATAATCGCGGCTCCCACCGCCAGAACCCAAAAGGTATCAAGATAGGCAAGGGTCGTCGCTTGTCCGATCAACTCCTGGTATATGCGCCCATAGGCCTGATTGGCGCCCTGGGAGGCGCCCAACCCCGAAACCGCCAGGCGCGCCGCCAGACTGCTGACCGCCTGGGTAAAGCTGGAGTGTGCCGGGCCCGTATGCGCTGCCAGGTAGACCTGATGGAATTGCGACCGGCGTGCAATCAGCGTGGTGACCATGGAAGTTCCAATGCTGCTTCCAATATTGCGCATGAAGTTAACCATGCCGGCGATGCTGTTGCTCTTCTCCAAGGGCATTCCGACGTAGGAGATCAGGTTGATGGGGACGAAAAGGAAACCCAGGCCGAATACCTGCGCTACGCGCAGGATGGATGCCGATCGAAAGCTGATATCGAGGTCGAGATGCTGGGTGGTGTAGTACATGGCAAGGGAGAGCGTGAGCCAGCCAAAAGCGATGAGGTAACGCGCCTGCACTTTGGATGAGAGGGTTCCTGCCACCGGCATCAGAAACAGGAGGAGCAGACCGCCGCCGGAAAGCACCAGGCCCGCCGACTCGGCGGTGTAGCCCATGAGGGTTTGGAGATACTGGGGCATCATGACCAGGCTGGAGAAAAGCATGACCCCCAGAACAAACATCATGGCGTTGGCGCCCAGGAAGTTCAGATTCTTGAACAGGCGTACCTCAATGATGGGGGCTTTGTAGAACCATTCCCAAATCGCCAGAGTGAAAAGGCATACCCCGGCAACGACGGCCAGCGTAAGGATGAAATGTGACCCGAACCAATCATCCTCCTGCCCTTTATCGAGCATGACCTGCAACGCCCCCACGCCCAGAGCCAGCAGCCCCACGCCGATGTAGTCGATTCTGACTCCTGCGCCCTTGGCGCGCGTTACCCAGGGCGGATCCTCGATCAGGCGATAAACCAGAAACAGGGTGATAATGCCTACAGGCAGGTTGATGAAGAAAATCCAGCGCCAGGAATAGTTGTCGGTAATCCAGCCGCCCAACGTGGGTCCGATAGTAGGCGCGACGATGGTTGTGATGCCATAGAGGGCGAACGCCACGCCGCGCAGCCGTGGAGGGAAAGTGTCCGCCAGGATGGCCTGGGCCATGGGTTGCAGTCCGCCGCCGCCTGCCCCTTGGATGACGCGGAACAAGATAATCGCTCCCAGGCTGGGGGCAATCCCACACAGCAGGGAACTCACGGTGAAGATCGCCAGGCATATCATGAAAAATCGCTTGCGGCCGATCACCCCGGCGAACCATCCGCTGATGGGCAGCACGATGGCATTCGAGACCAGGTAAGAAGTGAGGATCCAGGTGCTCTGGTCGTTGCTCGCCCCCAGGGTGCCCGCCATATAAGGCAGGGCGACATTGGCGATGCTGGTGTCGAGAACCTCCATGAAGGCCGCCATGGCCACGACAACCCCAATCACCCAGATATTGGCGCGGGGCTGCCAGGGCTCCTGGGCCGGGGGTGGCACTGCACCTCCACCGGAAGAAATCTCGGCGCGCGAATTCGCGGGGCCTTCGGTGTTTTCTGCCATATTCTCGTACGCCCTCTCGGACGTTCGTGAAATTTTCGGGTTTTGGATAGATAACGCCCTGGGAAATCAAAAGGCCGCGCCCGATCGAGCGGTGGCCAATCCTTCCCTACACCGTCCTGTATGCCCGCGCGCGAGACGCCCGCGGCCGTAGCCTCAGACGCTCATCACCGGACAAGGCGCGTCGCGAACCATCGCGTAAGTGAGATCCCGCAAGCGGCCCTGAGCGCCGGGCTGTGAGCTTCTCCCGATCACCAGCACATCGGCCTGCAACCGGCGCGCCGTCTCCGCCAGTGCATCTTTAATGGGGCCGATGGCGATCGTCACACGGACGCGTGAGCCCACAACCCTTTGTAGCTCCCCAAAGCGGTCGCGGGCGGCCTGCGTTTCCATTAACTGCAGGCGCCCTTCGAGGTCCAGTTGAACGGGCAGTCCCGGCCGTGCTGCGGGAATCGCATGGATCAGTGAAAGATTTTCATGGAAGGTCTCCGCAAGGTGGCTGGCGCAGCGCAGGACCCTTTCTGAATCTGCGCTTAAGCCAATTGCGCAGACCCATTCACGGTGGGCGAGCGGCCTCGGCGATATCGTCTCCGCGTGTTGCGTGGTCAAGACCACGCAGTCAGCGTCGTTCAGAACTTTCGCCGTGGTGGAGCCGAGGAGCATTCTCCGGAACACTCCGGCGTGAGTGGGCATGACGATCAAGTCGAAACCGTGCTCCCTCGCCACCTTGACGATCGCCGCCGATGCATCTCCCTCCCATAACAATCGTGGGCAATCATCGGGCGGGAACTCAGATTTAAGAAATGAATCGAGTTTCTCTCGCGCCACGCTCCTGTGGTTCTTTTCAACTTCAGGGAACGGCCGCACACAGAGCTCGAAGCCGGAGGCAGGAACCTCCACCACATGGAGCAGGGTTACTTGGGCTGAGGCGATGGACGCGGACCTTTTCACAAAGGGAGCCATCGCGATGCAGGATGCCGAGAAGTCCACCGGGAACAGGATTTTCTGAATCATCATCATATATTCCGCCCATGCATTGACGGCAAGTACATGATCCCAAATGTGTTCCGGCACTCGGCCCCAACCCTCCCAGGCAATCCCCGGAAGCGAGGCACCCGCTTTAGTGTTTGGATGCAGGCATTTACGAAAACGGCTCAAAATTTATGTCACCCCTTCCCACCCTACGCACGGCCCAACGGATCGCGTAATTGCGTCCTTGTTTTTCGAGAGCTCATCCATGAAATCACAGGGGCAATTTGAAGCTATGGCCGAAGTGCTCCCCCTTTCTTTCTTCCTGCAACAGCGGTAGGCTGGCAGGTTATGGCAAGCGGCCGACCGGAGAAAATCCGCCTGGACCGGCTCCTGGTGGAGCGGGGACTGGTGGAGTCCCGCGAAAAGGCGCAGGGACTGATCCTGGCGGGGCTGGTGATGGTGGATGAGCAGAAGCAGGAAAAATGCGGGGCGCTCATCCCGCCCGGTGGGGTTGTGCGCCTGCTGGGTCAAGCCTCCAAATACGTGAGCCGCGGCGGGCTGAAGCTGGAGGGTGCGCTCGAGCACTTTCGCCTTAATCCTGATTCCAAGGTGTGCCTCGATATCGGCGCTTCCACCGGAGGCTTTACCGATTGCCTGCTTCAACACGGCGCCGGCAAAGTTTTCGCCGTGGATGGGGGAACCAATCAGCTCGACTGGAAATTGCGCCGCGACCCGCGGGTGGTCGTCATGGAAAAGACCAACGCGCGTTATCTCACCTTTGACCGGATTGGCACGCTCACCGAGCTGGTCACCATTGATGTCTCCTTCATCTCCGCCACTCTGATCCTGCCCGCCTTGGTTCCGTTGCTGGCTTCCCCCGCCGACTTGATCGTTCTGGTCAAACCGCAATTCGAGGTGGGCAAAGGGTTGGTGGGAAAGGGCGGCATTGTACGCGACCCGGCGCAGCACCAGGAGGCCGTTGCCAAAGTCTCGCGCAAACTCCTGGAACTCGGATTCAGCCATCTGGCGTCGATGGAAAGCCCGCTGCTGGGCGCCGAGGGAAACCACGAGTTTTTCCTCCATGCCGTTTGGAAAGGCAGTGGTTAGTGGATAGTGGTTAGCGACTTGCCTTGATCCTACCGACTACCCACTGTCCACTCTCCACTAACCACTAGCCACTCGCCCTCATCCACTGTAGGATAGGGATACCTATGCCCATTAAACGCGTTGGCATTGTCTCCAAACCGAAGAAGACGGAAATCCGGGAGATTGTCCCGGCCGTGCTGGAATGGCTGGGCGAGCGCGGCATCGAGGCGTTCATCGACAAGGAAACCGGGGCGATCATGGAGACCCGGGAGCGCTGCCTGACCCGCAACGAAATGCCCGCCCGGGTGGATTTGCTGATCGTGCTGGGCGGAGACGGCACGCTGCTGGCCATGGCGCGCGCGCTGAATCGCAAACCCGTTCCCATTCTGGCCGTGAACCTGGGCGGGCTCGGATTCCTTACGGAAATCACCCGCGAAGAGCTTATCCCCACACTGGAAACGGTGGTGGCAGGAACCCACCAGACCGATCACCGCGTGCAGATTGAGGGCGAACTGATTCGCGCCGACGAGATCCTGACCCCGTTTCTGGCCTTGAACGACGTGGTGTTGAACAAAGGAGCCATCGCGCGCATTCTGGACTTTGAAGTGCGCGTGAACGGCGAGAAGGTTTCCACTTACAAGTCGGACGGCCTGATCGTGTCCACGCCCACCGGGTCTACGGCCTATTCGCTGGCGGCGGGCGGCCCCATCGTTACACCCTCGGTGGAAGCTTTCCTGATCACGCCCATTTGCGCCCACACCCTGACCCATCGCCCGCTGGTGCTTCCCAATACCGTCAAGATTGAGGTGACGGTAAAGAGCCTGCGCGAGGCCGCCTATCTGACTGTGGACGGCCAGGTCGGCATCGCCGCGCACAGCGAAGATGTGGTGCGCATCCGCAAGGCCGATTCCTACGTGGAATTGGTCCGGCCACCCTCCACCCCGTACTTCGAGATTCTTCAGAAAAAGCTCAAGTGGGGAGAGCGGTAACGCCGGGCGTGTTTTGCGCTTGCAGACCAACCAACTTCCCCTTAATTGTCAAGCAACCATTTTATTTTCATAGGGATAGCGTTAAATTCAAGTAACTTCTTTGTTTTCATCAACTCATCCAGACCACTTTTTTCGCCCCTTTGTTTTCAATAACTCATCCAGAGCACTCTTCATTTTTAACATCTTTTTGCGTGGGGTGATTTTGAGAGCGCGTTGGCGAGTTTGAAAGGTTTTCGTGGGGGGCCGTGCTGTGCCGGGCCTTCATGGCAATTCTAGGCTATACTAACCGACCCACTTTGTCAAGAGGAATACTGTCACCCGCCGCCACATCGTCGTGCCATGGCCATCTTGGCCATGCCTGAACATGGGCGGGAAGCCCGTGTCACGTTTCCGTGCCGGGCTCTCAAAGTCGGCGCTGCAATCTCCTTCCGGCCGCGCCGCGCTACCCTTTTGTGTCACGCCATGATGTGCCAGGGCACATTGACCAGGATAATCTGCTGGGTGCCCTTGGCGAGCAGGAGGGCCTTGAGCAATTCCGCGCGCTGGTTGTGCAGAAAGTAGTGAAACCAGTGCCGCTCCACCAGTTCGGGAATCAGCACGGCGATCTGCCGGTCGGGGTGGGCGCGCTCAAGTTCCAGAATATATTCCAGGATCGGGGTGAGGACGAAGCGATAGGGTGAGGGCAGTTCCACCAGTTGCGGCACGGCTCGTCCCGCCTGCTTCACCGGCCCCTCGATGTAGCGTTCCCAGTCATGGCAAAAAGACCCGTCGTCCTCCTCCCAATCGATATGCAGAACCTGCACTTCGGAGGAGAGGGTGAGGGCAAACCGCAGCCCTTTCTGGGCCACCCGGTTCCAGGAGAGCAGCGGAACCACCACCATCGGGGGCCGCAGGTTGGTCAAATCCAGAGGCGCGGGGTTCTCGACTTCGGCCTGAACCAAACGGTAGTGCCGGCGGACGGCCGCCATTACCATCATCATGGTGGGAATCAGCAACGCCGTAACCCACGCGCCGTCGATAAACTTGGCGACCGTCACTACGACGACGGTGGTGGCGGTGGCGGCAGCGCCCAATCCGTTGACGAACATGCTGCGCCGGGAGCCCGGGCCTTTGACCCGCCGCCAGTGAGCGACCATGCCGGCCTGGGAGAGCGTGAACGCCAGGAAGGCGCCCACGGCAAACAGCGGAATCAAGCGGTCCGTAACCCCGCCGAACAGGATGAGCAGCCCCGCACACAAAACCGCGAGCACCCAGATCCCTTCCGAGTACACCAGGCGCCTGCCGCGCGAAGCGAAGCCATAGGGAAGATATCCGTCTTCGGCGACGGCGCGGCAGAGGCGCGGAAAATCGGCAAAGGCGGTGTTGGCGGAGAGCGCCAGCACCAGCAGCACGGAACCCATCGTGATGTAATAGAAAATCCCCTGCCCGGCCACCGCAGCAGTGAGCATGGAAAGCACGCTCTGGTATCCCGCCGCTCCGGGGTCGGTGGCGCCAATCCGGTAGGCGCGAACCAGGAAGGCGATTCCCCCGAGCAGCAGAATGAGAATCGCAATGATCATAGTGAGGGCGCGCTGAGCGGATTTCACCACCGGCTCGCAAAAGGCCTTCACCCCGTTGCTGACCGCCTCGACACCGGTCATGGCCGTGCACCCGCTGGCAAAGGCCTTGAGCAGCAGCCAGGCGCCCACCGCGGCCATGGGCAGGTGCAGCGCCGGAGGGACAACCACGGCGTGGGGGTGCCCGCCCGCGGCGAAGGTCTTTACCAATCCGATGATCAGGGTAATGAGCAGGCTTCCCACAAAGATATAAGTCGGAATGATGAACACCGCGCCCGTTTCGCGAACCCCGCGCAGGTTGACCAGGGTGATGAGCAGCAGGATGACCAGGCAGATCCCCAAAGTGTGGGGCTGGAGCGACGGCACCGCGGAGACCAGCGCTCCCACGCCTGCCGAAATTCCCACTGCCGCCGTCAGCACGTAGTCGATCATGAGGGCCGCGGCCGCCAGCAGCCCGGAGAATTCTCCCAGGTTTTCACGCGCCACCGTGTAGGAGCCGCCGCCCGACGGGTAGGCTGCAATGGTCTGGCGATAGGAGAAATAGACGATGGTCAGCAGAATGATGATGCTGGCGGTAATGGGCACGATGTATGAAATCCCTGCGGCGCCCAGCACGATCATCAGGGTGAGCGCCGCTTCCGGCCCATAAGCGGCGGAACTGAGGGCGTCCAATCCAAAGACCGAAAGACCTCCCACCGGCCCTAGCTTCTCTCCTGCTTCCTCCGATGTGCGCAGTGGTTTCCCGAAAAGCAGATCATTCAATTTCATTGCTTGTCCCCTGGGGCGTAAGTTGCCGGGATTTTACCCATCACGATCTTGCCACAAAATGAGAGCTACTTTGCGGGAAACCATCAGATAGGTGAATTTATGCGTACCACGAGCAGATTAACCCTGCATGACGGCGGGAAGTAATGGAGGTTAATACCGAGTGGGCCGCCAGACTGAGCAGGCCGGCAATAGCGCACACGTCATCATTGGGACGAAGAAATGGCTCGCAAACCGCAGCCGTTCACGGAGCTTTGGGGAGGGACACGGCCACCTCATCAGCGATGGCTCCCTTTCCCAGGAAGCTCTTGAGCTTGAGAAGAAGTGGGGGAGTAACCTCCTGCCCTTTGGCCGCCACCAGGAGTCCATTCCCGGTGCGGACGTCCTGATCCAGGATCATGCCCAAGTCAAGGTGGGCAATCTGACGAGGGCGGATTCCATTTCCGGTGGTCTCGGGTTCCAATTCCATCATGGCGTCGATAATTCGCTTGTCCAATTCCTTAAAGCTCTTGGTAAGGTAGTGGGCCGCCTCCACCTTGGAATGCTGTTTGCGCAAAAGGGAGTCAAAGGTGAGGGCCGCGCGGATGATGCGGGCTCCCAGCCGCACATCTGCGAATTCACGCTTTTCGGTGTCAAAATCGTCCGTCGCCCCCTCATACTGGTGGGCGATCATCCAGGCGATCGGCTCCATGCGGGGGATATTCTTGAGCAGGTCCTGGGCCACCCGCGGATGGTTGAGGTACTGGGCTTGCTCTTCCGGCGCGAGTTCGCCGCCGGCGTAGATGGTATCCAGGGTATCGGGGTCGAGGGTCACGCAACCCAATTGCGACAGCATGGCAGCCACTTCAAACTTCCACGGGCTGGCCAACCCCAGGCGCGTGACGACGTGCTGGACATAGCGCCGGACGCGCATGGCGCGGCTGAAAGCCGCCGGGCTCGCCACGCTGAGGACTTCGGCGAGGATGTAGACCGTGCCCCGCAGCGTTTCCTCCAGGAGCTGCTTCTCGGCGCAGATCAATTGATGCTGGGCGAGGGCTTCCGTCAGGGTCTTGACCAGGGTGTCTTTATTGGAGGGTTTACTTAGAAAGCGAAAGATGCTTCCTTCATTCACGGCATCGATGGCAGTTTGCTGCTCGGACACGCCGGTCAGCATGATGCGGACCGTATCGGGGGCCAGGGTCTTGACCCTGCGCAGGAACTCGACGCCGTCCATTTCCGGCATTCGCATGTCCGAGAGCACCACCGCGAAGGGGCCCAGATGCTCAATCATGGTCAATGCCGCCGCGCCCCCCACGGCCGTCGAGACATCAAACTCCTTGCGCAGCAGGCGTTGATACCCCTGAAGCAGGACGGGTTCGTCATCGACGAACAGGATTTTTTCTGACATGGGTTTCAACCTTTCAACTGGTACTGTTCGACGGCGGCGTCCAGCGCCCGGAGAAGCATAGCGGGGGGGCAAGGTTTGTTGAGGAAACGAAAGATGTTTCCGACATTGATCGCCGAGGCTGCCGCCTCCAGATCCGCCTTGCCCGTCAGCAAGACGCGCACCGTGTCCGGCGCGATCTGCCGAATGAGATACAGCAGGGTCACGCCATCCATTTCGGGCATCTTAAGGTCGGAGACCACCACCGCGTAGGGGCCCTGGGACATCACCAACCTGATGGCTTCCTTTCCGCCGGTAGCCGTGGTCACGTCGAAGCGCGAGCGCAACTGCCGCTGGAGAGCGTCGAGGACCAACTCTTCGTCATCGACGATCAGAATCCGCGGCCGGTCGAGTTCAGACACGTCACACCTCCCCCATCAAATCTGGGACTCCCGCCGTCAGGGCTCGCCATTCGGGGATCATCTCCAGGACACCCAGCCCGGCAAACTCCGCGTGGTAACTATCCAAGACGTAATCTGCGGCCTCCCCGCCGGAGGATTGCTCCCGTTCGTGGGCCAGGAGGTTGGCGGCATAGACAGCCGAGATCGCGTCAAAGTTCTGGTGGGGCACGCGATTCGGGCCGTGGTGGAGGGCGACTGCCTCCACCACCGTGTACGGCAATCCCCACAATCCCAGCAGATAGGCCCCAATTTCCGCATGGCTGAATCCGTTGCGGCGTTCCTCCACCTGGTGGACGGGGCAGTGCGCCTCACGCGCCTCCGCCAGCATGCTTTCGAAGTGCGAGGAAATCTTCCAGGCCAGGATCAGCTTGCCCACGTCGTGGAGCATTCCCGCCACCAGCGCAATGTCGGCAAGGTGCTTGGGCACGGGAAGGCGGGCGGCAATTTGCGCGGTGAGCTGCGCATGGCGCTGGAGCTTCTCCAGGGAAAAACCCGGCAGTTCCTTTTGGGGTTTGAAGGCCCGGAAGATCTCCACCGAAAGCACCAGGCTCTTGAGCGTATTGATGCCGAGGTAGCTGACCGCGCTCTGGATGCTGGTCATGGAGTGGGTAATGCCGAAGAAGGCGGAATTCACCAATTGCAGAACCTTGGCGGAAATCCCCACGTCCTGCTCGATGATTTTGGCGACGAGCTGAAGCGACGCGTCGGGGTCCGCCAGCGCCTGGGTGAGCGCTTCATAGGTGCGCGGGACCGAGGGCAGATCTCCCAGGGCGGTCACCGTGCGGCGGATCGAGTCATCGCTCAGCAGGGCTTTCAGGTGGCAGGCGCGCTCGATGGCGACACGCAGCATTTCCGCGTCGCACGGTTTGGCCAGAAACTGATGGGCGACGGGAACCACTCGCAAGGCCGCGGAAAGTTCGGTGTGGCCGGAAAGCACGATGCGCACCACCTCCGGATGCACCTCGCGCACGCGCCAGAGCAGGGTGGCCCCATCCATTCCCGGCATGCGCATGTCGGAGACAATGACATCGAAGGGAGAAGCCTCCATTAAGGCCAGCGCCGCTTCCCCCCCCGGGGCGAAAGCCATTTCCCAGTCATGGCGTTGAGAACGCAGCATGCGCCGCAGTCCCTCGAGGATGCGCGGCTCGTCGTCTACAAAAAGCACTCGTCTCATGGCAACCTCCTATCCTTGGAACAATCCCCGCAATCGACGGGTAAGCGGACGTAGAAGGTTGTTCCCTTTCCCTCTTCGCTCTCAAAGGTCAGGGCCCCCTTGTGCCGGTCGACCACTACCGAGCGGGCAATCGCCAGGCCTTGCCCGGTTCCGCGCCCCACTTCCTTGGTGGTGAAGAAGGGGTCGAAAACCCTGGCGCGGTTGGCCTCCGGGATGCCGCAGCCGGTATCGGAGACTGTGACCAGAACCGTGCCGCCCTCGGCCACGGTACGAACCCGGATGTTCCCCTTCTGCCCGGACTTTCCCACCTTTTCGCCGATGGCATGGGCGGCGTTCACCAGAAGATTCAGGAAGACCTGGTTCAAATCGCCGACATTGCAGACGACCAGCGGCAGCTCGCCAAATTCGGTTTCCACGTCGGCGATGTATTTCAGCTCGTTGCGGGCCACGGTGAGCGTACTTTGCAGCGCCCGGTTGATGTCGGCGGCGGCCATCTCCTTGCCTTCCGGGTGGGCGAATTCCTTCATGGCGCGCACGATGGTGGCCACCCGCGTCACGCCTTCCAGGGTTTGGGCGAGGGCCTTGGGAATCTCCTCCAGCAAGTAATCGCAATCGGCTGCCTCCTCGGCCTTGCGCACCTTGGCCAGCATGTTCGGGCTGAGGGCGCCGGAAGCCGCCGCATCACGGAGTTCCTGATACTGGGTGAGGAGGGACTGCAAACCTACGAAAGAATCTTGCAGGAAGCGCGTGTTGTCACCGACGAACTGGATGGGGGTATTGATTTCATGGGCGATCCCGGAAGCCAGGCGGCCCACCGATTCCAGCTTTTGCGCGTGCCGCAGTTCCAACTCCGCCTCGTCCCGCCCGGTGATGTCGCGGGCAATGCCCTGTACTCCCACCGGCTTGCCGGCTCGATAGATCAGGCGGGGCTTCACTTCCAGCGTCATGGGGCGGCCGTCCTTGGTGGAGACATCCACCTCGATCGTCATGTCCGACTCACCCGCCAGCATCCGCTCCCGGCTGACCTTCATCTGTTCCCAATGTTTAGGCAGCACCAACTGCTTGAGGTCAAGCTGCGCGGCCTCCTCTGCCGAGTACCCAAGAATCGCCTGCCCCACCCGGTTGAGGGAGGTTAAATGTGTGTCCAGGCCGGTGGTGTACACGATGTCGCTGGCATTCTCGAAGAGCTCGCGGTAACGCTCTTCGGAGGCGCGCAGGGTCTCCTCCGCCTGCATGTGTTCGGTGATGTCGCGGCCGATCCCCACCAGGCCCGTGACCCGCCCCTGGTTATCCCGGATGGGCACCTTGCTGGTGGAAAACCAGCGGTATTGCCCATCAGGTTGACGGACCCGTTCGATGCGGCCAATCAGGGGCTGGCCGGATTCGATAACCCGCTGATCATCACGGAAGAAGCTTTGGGCGTCGGCCTCAGGGTAGAAATCGAAGTCCGTTTTGCCCACCGCCTGCTGGGGATCACTCACTCCCAGGGTGCGGGCGTTGACCGGATTAGTGCGCAGAAAGCGGCTTTGCCGGTCTTTATAGTAGATGTAGTCGGGGAGATTATCCATCAGCGTGCCCAGCAGATCGCGTTCGCGGGCCAATTCTTCCACCAAGCGCCCCAGTTCCTCCGCGTGCTCCTCCTGGGCGGCTTTGGCAACTTCCAGATCCTCCGCATACTGGACCAGGTCCGCCTCCGCCCGCTTGCGCTCCGTAATGTTCTGGTACAACGCCAGGTAACCCCGCAGTTCGCCCTCGATCACCAGGGGGACGCCGAAGATGTCCACGTCCACCAGAGAGCCGTCTTTGCGCCGCCGGCGGCTGGAGGCACTGGCGCTGGCCCCACTCAGGCACCAATTGGTGAGGGTCTTCGCTTCCGCTGCCAGTTCCGGGGGAACAAGGAAGTCATCCAGCCTGGCGCTCGTGATCTCGCCCCGCGAATAGAGAAAGAGCTTTTCAAAAGCCGAGTTGGACATCTGAATGGTGCCCTCGGTGTTGAGCACCACGATGCCCATGGGACTGATTTCGAAAAGGGTATTGAGGTAAACCGTGCGCTCTTCGAGCGCCTTCTCCGCCCGCTTGCGCTCGGTAATGTCCTGCTTAATGGCGATGAAATGGGCAACTTCCCCCTTGCCGTCGCGCACCGGAGTGATCGTCATTTCCTCGGGATACAGAGCCCCATCTTTTCGCCGGTTGACGATTTCTCCGTGCCAGACTTTCCCGGAGAGGACGGTATTCCAGAGTTTCTGGTAGAAGCCTTTGTCGTGCTCGCCGGATCTCAATACACGCGGGTTTTGGCCAATAGCCTCCGGGGCGGAGTAGCCGGTCAAGCGCGTGAAGGCAGGGTTCACCCAGATGATCCGGCCGTGGTGGTCGGTAATCACGATGCCGTTGGCAGCGGACTCAAGCGCCGCCGTTTGCAAGCGGCTTTGATCTTCGGCCCGTTTTCGCGCGGTGATATCCCGGCCGATGCTTGCCGAGCCGGTGATCTCGCCGCGCGCGTCGAGAATCGGCGAAATGGTAAGCGACACGTCCACCCGCCGTCCATCCTTGCACACCCGCACCGTCTCATAGCTTGAGGTTTTTCTCCCCCGGCGCGAATTTTCCAGCAGGCCGGCCAATTCCTCGCGGCGGTCGGGAGGAGCCAGAATAGAATTGGGCTTCCCCAGCGCTTCCTCGGCGCGATAACCGTACAGGTCCTCTGCTCCGCGGTTCCAACTGACGATGGTCCCCTCCAGGGTCACGCTGATAATGGCGTCCTGAGAGGATTCCACGACGGAGGCCAGAAGCGCCTGCGCCTTTTCCGCCTGGACGCGTTCCGTCACATCGTGGCCAATGCAACGGACAATCGGTTCGCGCGAGTCCTGGAGGCGCAAGGTGTTTTGGTACTCGACAAGTTTGATCTTGCCGCTGGGGGCGGCGATTACCATCACCCCTTCGGCATGGCCTTTGCGGAGGATGGCTTTGAGGTATTCGTCGAACTGAGGCATGAGGTCGGGAGGAACATACTCGGTCAGGGAATGCCCCCTCGCCTCCCCGGCACCGGATACCTCAAGGAGATTGGCCAGAGCGCGGTTAGCGCTCAATAATCTGCCTTGCGCGTCGTGGGTGCCGATCAAGACAAAACTGTTTTCCACTAGATCGCGATAGCGGTCTTCGCTTTCGCGCAGAGCCTCCTCCGCCCGCTTGCGCGCGGTGACGTCCTGGGAAACGGAGAGGACCGCCCTCCGTCCCCGAAATTCCAAAATGCACAGATCGCTTTCCACATCGGCGAGTCGTCCGTCCTTTAGTCGATACCGACCCTCGCTGCGCACCAGGGACTGAGGTTGAAGCGCCTGAATTTGGGAAATAATGCCGGCCGCGTTTTCCGACGGCGCGAGATCCATCACCCGCATGTGGAGAAGTTCGTCGCGCGAGTAGCCGCTGCTGGAGACGGCGGCGGCATTGACCTCAAGGTATTGCAGGGTCTCCGCATCAAACAATAAGGTGGGGAGGGGAATGGAGGAAAAGAGCGAGTGGAACTGCTCCTCCGCCTCTCTTAAGGCCTGTTCGGCCCGCTTGCGCGCCGTGATGTCAACGAAGCTTTCGAGCAGAAGCTTGCGCCCGGCGATGACCACGGGCCGGACGGTTTTGATGATGGAGCGATTTTCCCCCGTGGCGGTCAGCAGGATCCTTTCGGATTCGTCCACATTCTGACCAAGATCGGTAACCGGACACCGTCCCAGGTCAGCCGGACAGATGAATTTGTGGCATACCGAGCCCACCACACGCTCGCGGCTCGCCCCCACCAGGTCCAGGGCCACAGGGTTGGCATCCTCAATCCGGTGCGTCTCGGGGTCGATGACCAGGATTCCGATCTTGACTCCGTTGAAAATCGCCTGGAGTTTAGCCTCGCTCGCCCACAATGCTTCCATCACCCGCTTGCGCTCCGAAACGTCGCGGCCGAAAGTGCTCAGGAGTTTGCCTTGGGGGGTGTCGATGACGGCGGTGGAAATTTCAAAGGGGAACTCTTCGCCATTGGCACGCAGGGCGGAAACCTCCACGCACCCGTGGAGGGGATCTTTCCCCAGCCGATAGGCCGTTTCCAGGTGCCCCTGGAAGACCTCAACGAATTTAGTAGGGATGGCGAATTCGGCGAGGTTCTTCCCCAAAACCTGCGCGCGGGACCGTCCGAAAATTTGCTCTGCCACGGGGTTGAATTCCCGCACCACCCCCTGCCGGTCGAAAAGCACAATCGCTTCCCGCGCCGTTTCAATCACCGCGCGGGAGCGGGCCTCCCTTCGCGCTATTTCGCCGCGCCGCTTTTCGAGCGCCCGCCGCACGGCGGGACCAAGCTGGGTTATGCCGATGGGCTTTTGCAGGAAATCGCAGGCCCCTTGCCGAAGCGCGGCGATGGTGGAGTTCACCGTCACATTACCGGTCAGGATCAGAACTTCGACGTCAGGATCGACTTCCTTCAGGGCACTGAGGGTCTTGATGCCATCCATTCCCGGCATCACGAGATCAACAATGGCCGCCTCGAAAGGCTGGCCGCGCATTAACTCCACGCCCTCCTTTCCACTGCGCGCGGCCACCGCATCAAACCCGTCCGCCTTCAGGAGCGCGCTCAGCGTGTTGCCAACCATCTCCTCATCATCGATCACCAACACGCGAGCATGCGCCCAGGGGGCTGCGGCCGCTGCGGTGCTGCCGGCTTCCGTCGCGGGGGTTTCCAAAATGCTCATGCGGCCTCTTGGTGGTGGGTGGCGCTGGGACTGGGGCATGATGGCTGAATCTGATCTGTCGAGGATTGCAAAATGCATTGGCGTACTGTATTCGTAGCGCGGGCGTCTCGCCCGCTGGGGCGTGGGCATCCTGCCCGCGCGCTGGGCGGGAGCGGGACGCTCCCGAGACAGCGGGCAAGATGCCCACGCTACGCCCGAGTTTGCCACCACACTCTGCAATTCTCAGTAGAAGCGGATTTAGGCTCCCCTTTGGAAGGCCAAACCCGCCGCTACAAAATCAAATCAGCCAACTACCCCATGGAGCCCGCGAAAGATCGACCGGCCTCAGCAGAGACCCTTCTGCCTTCGGGCACACGCCTGTCACCACCTTTTGCCTCCATGCGTTTCTATCGGCAAATGTCCCGCGCGGCATGAGTCTTCCTCTTCGATAATCATCCCCGCCCGGCGGAGTAGGAAGATCCTGACCAGGAGCGCCTGGGTGCAGCCGGGGTGTTGAGAATCTCAACGATCTTCGCTCCGTACTTTTGAACCCGCCACTCACTGAATGCTGCGATTTTCTTAAGGTCATCCAGGGTCTTTGCCGGCATTCGAACCATCTCTTCCAGCCATCGGTTCTGCGCCACCATGTAAAGCGGGACACCCTCCGACGCCGCGGCGTCCGCTCGCCACTTCTTGAGCGCGATGATGGACCTCACCTGCTCGCCGCTCAGGGGAGTGCCGGGATCTATCGCCTTGTTGGACGGTGGGTAATTGGTGCCAGCCGCCACCGAGGGACTGGCCACCGTCTGCCGCATTACGGGCGCTTCCCCCTCATAGAAGAATAGGACCGACCAAACCGGACCTTTCGGCTGATTGGCCAGCGAAGCGAAAATCCGCTTCACATTGTTCGTATCCATAAAACCATCCATTTTCCGCTCGCCATCGAGTCCAGCTTCCGAATCAAGGGGAACCGTAAAAATCTTGCATCGCATAACGCCTCCTCATAACCGAATGAATCTGCATTTCCATACCTCTCATCGGCGGGGGAAGAGGGGAGAATGAGGGAAATCTCACCCGGGTTCGGAGGGAACTGCCGAGGTGCAAAGAATCAACCCCGAGGCCTGAAAAGCGACATTTTGACGCCTACCGCAGCCAGGGAAAGACTTGGGATTACCTGCATTGTTCAGGATATCCAGCTTGCTTTGGTGGCATACGCCTGATTTTGACAATTTGCACGATTCGGAAATTGACTCGCCGCCAAAATTCAAACTGAAACATTACCCTCATCCGAGCGCGGTTGTGCGGCGGGGGCAGTCGCGCTACAATGAAACCAGTGGGCGATCTGGTACAAATCGGTTTGCCGCAATCGGCCGTTCGCCGGCCCGACTGGCTTAAGGTGCGGATGCCCGCGGGCGAAAATTATTTTGACCTGAAGCGGCTGATGCGGGGTCTGGGGCTGCACACGGTCTGTGAAAGCGCCCGCTGCCCGAATATCGGTGAGTGCTGGCACCATCGCACGGCGACCTTCATGATTCTGGGCGAACTCTGCACGCGGCGCTGCGGATTCTGTGCCGTGCCCAAGGGCAAGCCGGCGGGCGAGGTGGACCAGGCGGAACCGGTGCGCGTGGCGGAGGCTGCCGCCGGCATGGGATTGAAATACGTGGTGGTGACTTCGGTGGACCGCGACGACCTGGCGGACGGCGGCTCAACCATCTTTGCCCGGACCATTGCCGCGCTGCGCGAGCGTATTCCTTCCTGTCAGGTGGAAGTGCTGATTCCGGATTTCCGCGGCTCCGACGAGGCTCTGGAAATCGTGCTGCGCGCCCGCCCCGACATTCTGAATCACAACATTGAAACCGTACCCCGCCTCTACCCCGTGGCGCGGCGCGGCTCGCGCTATGAGCGGTCCCTGCGCCTGCTGCGGCATTCACGCGAAATTGCCCCCGCCATTCCCACCAAATCCGGGCTGATGGTGGGACTGGGCGAAACCTTTGATGAAACCTGCGCGACCTTGAAGGACCTGGCCTTGGCGGGTGTGGGCATCGTCACCATCGGCCAATACCTGCGCCCCTCCGGCGAGCAGTTGCCGGTGACGCGCTTCTACTCACCGGAAGAATTTGCCTCCCTCAAACAATTCGGCGAGGCCGCCGGAATTCGCCACGTCGAATCCGGCCCGCTCGTCCGCAGCTCCTACCACGCACACGAACAAACGCAGAAATTGAATCATTGAATCATCAGATCATTGAATCATTGAAAATCTGGCTATCTGGCCGTGGCATCATCTGGCCATCGAGTCATCTGGCCATCCAAGATCGGCTGAACAGCGCATCGCGCTTCTATTTTTTCAATGATTTGATGACCCGATGACTCAATGATCCGATTCCTCACTGAAACTTCTCCCCGGGGTTCACCCGTTCAAGCGCCTGGCTGGCCGCTTTGTGGACCGCTTGATTCACTTCGGAATTCTTTCCCGTCGTTCTTTGATAGACCTCACGGTAGATCTCTTCGCCTTTTTGGGGGTTTCCCAGGCGGTAGTATAGGCTGCCGATGAGCATCGGCCAGAGGGGGTTGCGGGGAAATTCCTGTTGCAGTTCACCAAAAATATGCAGGGATTTTTCGTACTGCCTTTCGCTTGACCGTGAAAAGTCCTTGGCCAGATAAAACTTCGCTTCCGGACTTCCCAATTCGCCTTTGTCCGCGCAGAGCTGGAGTTGCCGCAGACCTTCCGTGCGGCTGCCGCCCGGGAGTCCGATGAAAATGCTCAGGAGTTTGACGATGGAGGAAAGCGTGTCGACAAAGTAGTTGTAGATGCCGATGCCCAGGTAAGCATCGGTAAGGCTGGGATCGAGTTGGAGGGCCTGAAGGAGCAGGGTGCGCATCTTCTTCCCGGCGCGCGCGGTGGGCAGATCCCGATCGTGCAGGCCATCCAGCCGGGCGCGCAAGGCATAGGCGAATCCTTCGTAAAGGAGGTTGCGCGCCAAATCCTCATGCTGGCGAATCCGCACTTCCGCTTTGTGAATCGCCACCCGGTCAAGGTCCTCAAAGTGCGAGTCGTAGGGCGTGGCTTCCATATTGGCGACATCGAAGACGTCAGGATCGATCAGATTGGCGGAATAGTAATAAATTTTCCACCAGGTCGCGTTGGCTTCCAGGACAAAACCCAAAGGTGAGTCCGGGTCCTTCTGCTCGATCTGTTGGAAGACCTCAATGGCGCCGTCAAGGTCGCCATCCATCATCATATTGACGCCGCGCGCGGCGTACTGGCGGTCCTCTTCGTCGGAAGGCCCATGGGGCCCGCCCGGCGCGGAGCGGGCAGCCGCGAGGCCTGGCGCCATCAGCAAAGCCGCGAGCAGAAAACCTCTTGTCATCAACCTGTGGTTACGCATCAATTCCCTGCCAGAGAGCGAACCATTCTATCCGTTGTAAACCCAAGTCCCAAGAAAATTTCAGAGGCGCAACTTGTAGCGCGCCTTCGGTTTTGAGGTCTGCGGTTCTTCCCGTGCACTGACCACCCCTCCGACGTTTGCGTGCCAGATTAAGAGGGGGGCAATATAGCAGATTCGCTCCGATTGCATGACCTGAGCTTGTTCCGGCCCCATTAGCTCAGGTAAGATGGGGGTGATCCAGTTCAGCAGATCAGGCGCAGCGGGGAGAGTTGTTCATGCCAGAGGTCGAGGTTGGCCTTCCGGACATGCTCATTCGATCAGCAGTGGCGCCCGCCGACCCCATCAGGTTATCGAACCATGCACTCGAAAACACTGAAGACCCTTGAGGCACGGACACCTGAGGAGTGGCGGAAGTGGCTTGCCGATCATCACGGCTCGGAATCGGAGGTGTGGCTTGTCTTCCATAAGCGTCACACTGGGCAGGCATCCATTGACTATGGAGATGCCGTCGATGAAGCGCTCTGCTTCGGGTGGATCGATAGTCTGGTCAAGCGCCTCGATGAGGCGCGTTACGCCCGCAAGTTCACGCCGCGCAAGGCGGACAGCAATTGGTCCACCTCCAATCGCGAGCGCTATGCGCAGCTCAAAGCCAGTGGCCGCTTGATGCCGGCGGGACTCGATCGCCCGCCCACCGGGAGAAGCGGAGATGCACCCCGGCCGTCGCTCGAGAAGGTTCCAGCCTACATCCAGAAAGCGCTCAGGAACTGCCCGGCCGCCTCAACGAATTTCGAGAGCCTGGCGCCCTACTACCGACGGATGTACATCGGCTGGATTGATTCTGCCCGGCAACAGGAAACGAAATTACGGCGACTGGAGGAAGCCATTCGCCTGCTGATGGCGGGCAAGAAGCTGGGATTGAAGTAAGCGGGCGGGCGCCTCTTACGGCGCGGCGATATCCTGCCAGCACACTTCTCCCGCATAGTGGGAATAAACGGAGGGCCGCCCCGCGGTCGCGGCCCTCACCCAGCAGGCGCAGGGAGCACTACTTGTCCTTGCGAATGGTCTTGAACTTTTCCTGAAGCTTTTTGGCTTCCGCCGTCTGGTCCTTATCCGGCGTGTCCTGCAAGAGAGCCAGTGCCGCCTTCACGATGACGTCACCTTCGTCGCAAAGGGTTATGAGTTTCTGGGGGTCGCGCCCGTGGTGGCGATCAAAGAGCACGGCGCCATTGGTCAGTTCCTTGGCAAGGAAAATTGCGAACGGCGCGCCCTCGATTTTGAGGGAACCGCCGGCCAGTGCCTGGCGAGCCTTCGCCCGGTCGCCCGCCACCACATCAGCAAGCGCATCATCAATACCCTTGCGCAGAGCATCCGCCGCCGCATTCTCCTGCTCGTCAGGTTCGATCCAGCCACCCTCTTCGACATGCGCGAATTGCTTTATTTCGACGGGGCCTTCGGTGGTGGGGTAGCTGGATTCGAGGGTCAGTTCCTTGGCCATGGTCCCATCCGAAGCGAGCTGGTGCGCCGTCTCGGCCAGATTCAGTGCGGCCTCCTCAGCGGTCGAGAGATTGTCGTTGTGCAAGCGCCGGTAATTGGCCTGGAACTGCGAGTTCTTGGATTTCTCAGACCCTTTGCCGTACGCCTCCGCCAGCGAACTCGTGGCTTTAAGTTCGCCCGTGAAGATCACGGCGCGTAACACCCGCGCGCGCTCTGTATAATCTCCGGGCGGCGTCGAGCGCGCCAGCTTTCCGGTGAGTTCCAACGCTTTGTCCACTTGGCCGCTCTTGAAAGCGTCTTTGGCACGGTCATAAGCATTGGTCGGCGCGGCGGCCTGTTTCGATGCAGGTCCGCAGCTTACCAGAATAACTCCGGCAGCTAGAATTAAACCCAGCAAAAGAAGATATGGGGAAAACCATCGAGAAGAAGACATGATGTGACCTCCGGGGAGGGTGGCACTCCATGCGGATGGCATCGTCGCGGTGGGGCCGGGGTGATGCACCTGTGCCACAATGTTGGCCAGGACCACTGCTCAGGCGCGAGGGAAGTTCTAATGAACAGCAGGCCTCAACCGAATGCGGCGCCACTATAAGTCAAGCCGGATTCGAATTCAAGAGCAAGCTTTGGTGGCAAGCTTTGGTGGGCCGGAGTTTAGCGAACTACAATCCTCCGCCAATGAGCAGGATGGATCGATTCTCGCCTCCGAAGCGCAGTTCCTGAAGCTCTTGCTTGTTGTCCTTCTGGCCAAAGCGCGCCTGACTGCATGGGTTTTTTACCGGCTTTTCCACAATTTTGCAGCCGGAAGTGGCCACCACCTTGTCGCCTTTCTTGAAGGTCACCTGATGGGACGCTGTATTGACCTCGACCTGATATTTTCCGGCCTTTATTTGTTGCCCGCTGGGTAGAACTGCATCGGTGTAAATACTGATCGTCTTGGGTTGTTCAGCGAGGGCGGCCACAGCCAGGAACAACATGGCGACCGCCAGGAACAACAGGACTCTGGTGCCCTGCCTTGACATGGGATTCCTCCGTACAAATTTCCGGCCAGCAATACTCGGGGGGTTGCGGCGACATTCTGTCCAATATCGCAAGCGCCCGGCATTCGCACCCGCTGCCCAAAGGCAGTTTTGGCCACCTTGAGGGAAAGCACCCGGCATGCCAAGATAATCATCAAGGAGTTGTTCTTATTAAAATATATATGTCTTTTCTACGAATATACTTAGGTTTTCACGCGGGGGGAATGGGGGACACTTTGTCACGTATGCAAACCGCGCAGATGAGTTTTCACATAGCGAGAAAACCCCCGTTCGATTAATCACCGAGTCCAAATATGCCGAATTCCGAGGAATGTGTCTATTCTGTCCCTTTTATCCTTAGCAAGGCTTAATGACATTTTCTCCTTGAAGGTGGGACAATTTGACGACCATAGCCTTACCGGGCCTTGATTTCGGTCCAGTATTGGTCGTAGAGGGAGATGACCGGTCCGAGGTCGCGCATGAACTCGCAGTGGGTCAGCGACGCGGGGTCGGGAAACACCGCGGGATTAGAGAGAAGCCAGGGGTCAATCTCCTGGCGCTCATAGCGACTGGGGGTATTGAAGCCGCTATCGTTCACGAAGCGCGCCGCCACATCGGGGCGATGGGAGTAATTGATGAAGTCTTCCGCCAGCCGGGGGTGGGGAGCGTGCCGGGGGATGCAGGTGTTATCAACCCAAATCGTGCAGCCTTCCTTCGGAATCACGTATCGGATGCGCGGCTCGTCGCGCATTACGAAGGTCAAGTTGCCGTTATAGGCCTGGGCCAGCCAGGCGTCGCCGGCGGCGAGGTCCTGCTCAAAATTGGAACTGTTATAGCCCTTGACCATGGGCTTCTGACGCAGCAGCAGGTCGCGCGCCTGCCGGATCTGGGCGGAATCGGTGGAATTCAGCGAATAGCCAAGTTTTTTCAGCGCCATGCCAAAAACTTCGCGCGTATCGTCGAGCAGCAGAATGTGCCCGGCAAAGCGCGGGTCAAACAGGGCGTTCCAGCTATCGACATTTTCCTTCACCAGGTCGGCGCGATAGGCAAGCCCGCTGGTCCCCCAGACGTAGGGCACGGAATATTCGTTTTGCGGATCAAAGGGCAGGCCCAGAAAGCGCCGGTCGGTATTCGCCCAGGCATCGGGCAAACGCGCCTTGTCAAGCCGGGCGAGCAATCCCTGTCGCACCAGAATTTCCACCATGTAATCGCTGGGTACCACCACGTCGTAGTCCACGTTGCCGGCCTGCAACTTGGTCAGCAGCGCTTCATTCGAGTCATAGAGATCGTAATTGACCTTGCAGTGATACTCGCTCTCGAAGCCGTGCACGACGCGTGGTGAAATATAGTTTGACCATGTGTAGATGTTCAGTTGTGGGAGCTGCCCGCCCGCCTGGAAGGTGCGCGCCACTACCGGCGTGATCATTAAAAGGAAGATGGCCCCCGCGCTGGCAAGCGCCGTGCGCAGCTTGATGGAGCCGCGTTCCAGTCCCTGGGCCACCAGGACCAGGGGAATCGTGGCCACCAGAATGATGGTGGAAATGGAGTTGATTTCCGGCGTGATGCCGCGCTTCAAGCGCGAATAGATTTCGAGCGGCAGCGTCGTGGAACGGACGCCCGCCACAAAGGATGTGATGAGGTAATCATCGAAGGACGTCGTGAAAACCAGCAGGGCGGCGGAAAGAATGGCGGGGGCGGCGATGGGCAGGGTGACGCGAAAAAAGGTGGTCCACTCATTGGCGCCCAGATCCAGGGCGGCCTCCTGAAGCGAGCGGTCCATGCCCGCCAGGCGCGCTCCCACCACGATGATGACGTAGGATATGCAGAAGGTGATGTGGGCGATGACGATGGTCCACAAACTCAATTTCAGCGTCAGCAGGCTGAAGAAGATGACGGTGGCGACGGCAATCACAATTTCCGGGATGACCAGGGGAAGATAGACCACGCCGTCGAGCAGGGCTTTTCCGCGCCGCTGCGGCCGCGCGAAAATAAGCGCTGACATGGTGCCAAACACCACGCAGGCCAGGGTGACCGCGGCGGCCACCAGCAGGCTGTTCTGGAGGGATTGAAAGATCTGCTCATCGCGCCAGAGGACGGCGTACCACTCCCCCGTGAAGCCCAGCCAGTGGGCGGAGAGGCGGGAGCGGTTGAAGGAATAAACAATCAGGACAAAGATGGGGGCGTAAAGGAAGAGGTAGACGGCGGCGGTGGCGAGGGCCAGTCCCCAGCCTCTGCGGCGTGCGCCTGCCATCAGAACATCTCCCCGGGGTGCTCGCTCTTGCGCAAACCCGCCGCCACCAGCGCCAGCACCACAAAGGTCAGGAGAAAGGCCACCGCTGAGCCGAAAGGCTGATCGCGCGCCACGGCAAACTGGTTCTGGATCAGGTTGCCCACCATCATGGTGCGGGCGCCGCCCAGCAGATCGGGAGTAACGAAGGCGCCCACCGAAGCGATAAAAACCAGAATCGAGCCGGCCACCAGGCCAGGCGCGGAGAGCGGCAAAGTGACTCGCAAAAATGCCGGCCACCATGGCGCGCCCAGGTCCTCAGCGGCTTCCAGCAGCGTGGGGTCCAGCTTTTGCAGCACGGCGTAGAGGGGCAGAATCATAAAAGGCAGTTCGCCGTAAACCAGCCCGATCATCACCGCCAGCGGCGTGTAGAGGAGGCGCAAAGGTTCGTGGATCAGGTGCAGGGCCAGCAGGGTATTATTCACCACGCCTTCGCTCCGCAGGATGATCATCCAGGCGTAAGTACGGATCAGAAAGCTGGTCCAGAAGGGTATAACCACCAGCATGAGGAGGGCGGATTTCCAGCGCGCCGAAACCCGCAACGCCAGGGTGTAAGCAACGGGAAAGCCCAGCAGGGCCGAGAGTCCGGTGGTGATCAAAGCCATCCAGAAGGATCGCCAGTAGACCTCCAGATAGAGGGGGTGGAAGGCGCGCGCGTAATTGGCGAGGCCCAGGGTCCAATCGATCGTTCCATAAGGGGAGCGCCGCGCAAAGCTCACCGCCAGCAGGTAAGCCAGAGGGAGCAGAAAAAATCCCACCAGCCAGAACAAACTTCCGGTCAGCAGCGTGGCCGTGCGATACCCGGGGCGGCGGCGAAAGAATTGGAGCAGGTTTTCCATGTCGATGAATCGGGCCTGGGGCAGGCGCTGGCTGTGTTCAACGCCTGCGTGCAGTGTAACGCAATTGGACGGGTGATGGGTGTATTCTATGAGCATGCGACCCACAGGGAGGGGCCCAAGCACCAGGCCCGGCAGAAAGGTTCTGCAAGGGCTGGCCGTTTCCACCATCTTGCTGGTGAGTTTACCTCCGGTGGTGGCGCAGGATTCCGCTCTCCGCCCCGCCGTCTCCAAGCCGGCCGCGGCCACCCAGTCCGTCCCCCCCACCGCGCAGAAGTTCTTCCAGCAAGGCAACGAGGCGGCGCGTCTGGAAAAGTGGGATCAGGCGATTGCCGCCTACCAGCAGGCTCTGGCTCTGTATCCGGGCTATGTCGAAGCGCATTACAATCTTGGCAACGCTTACGCGGCCGAGCAAAAAACCGCAGACGCAATGAAAGAGTACCAGGAAGTGCTGCGCCTGCGCCCGGACTTTCCCGGCATCCACATGAACATCGGGACGCTCGACGAAGCGGCAGGGAAGATACCCGAGGCGATCACGGAATATAGCGCCGAGGTCAACGCACACCCCAACAACGCTGACGCGCACCTGGGTCTGGCCAATGCCTTATCCTTAAACCGGGACTTCAGCGAGGCCACGGACGAGTACCGCGCGGCGATGGCGCTCGCCCCGCGCAATGCGGGAGTTCACGTGGCAATGGCCGGCGCGCTTCTGCAATCCGGCGATGCGCAGGGAGCGGGCGAAGAGGACCGGCAGGCCATCCTGCTGGATCCGACCAATGCCGATGCCCATGCCGGTCTGGCCGCGGCGCTGACCCAGGCGGGGGATTTTTCCGGCGGCATCAATGAATATCGCACCGCCGCGCGCCTGCGCCCGGGCGACCCGGAAATCCACATGAGCCTGGCCGCGGCTCTCCATGCCACAGACGATCTCACGCACGCCATCGAGGAGTATCGGGTGGCGGTGCAACTGCGCCCCAACCAGGCGGACTACCGCTTTTCCCTGGCGCTGGCCTTGCACGAAGCCGGTGATTACGGAGGGGCCATCCAGGAATTCCGCCGGGTCATTCGTTTGCGTCCTGATTACGTCGCCGCCCACGCCGAGCTTGCCGCCGCTTACCTCTCAATCAGCGACCATCCCGCTGCCGTCAGCGAGTATCACGAGGCGGTGCGCCTGAAGCCCGGTGACCCGGCTCTGCACGAAGCGCTGGGGTTGGTCCTGCGCAAGACCGGCGACCTGGCGGAGTCGATTCGCGAACTGCGCAAGGCCGTCGAGCTTTCTCCCGATGAGGCGGGGTACCACCGCAACCTGGCCGAAGCCCTGCAATCCTCCGGCGACGTCGCGGGCTTTGTGCAGGAATACCGCGAGGAAGTGCGCCTGCGCCCGGACGACGCGGATGCCCATGCCCACCTCGCCAACGCCTACCAGGCGGCGGGTGACCTTCCCAAGTCGCTGGCGGAATACCAGGTGGCCGTGCAGCTTGAACCGCAGAGGCCGGAATTTCATTTTCGCACCGCACTCGTTCTGGAGGCGATGGGCAAGCTGCCGGACGCGCAGACCGAGCTCGAACAGGCCCTGGAACTGCGCCACGATTACGCCGAAGCACTGGTGGCTTTGAGTGATTTGCTGGCCCAGGAGAAAAATTATGCGATGGCCGTGCCCACTTACCGCGACGCACTGCGCCTGCGTCCGGATGATCCCACCCTGTATGTCAGCCTGGCGGCGGCTCTGCGCGCCAATGGCGACGTGCCAGGTGCGGTGGCGGAGGAACAGGAAGCCGCGCGTCTAAACCCCACCAACGCCGCCTACCAGCGCGACCTCGGCAACACCTTTTACGGCGAAGGCGATTTTAAGAGAGCTGCCGCCGCCTATCGCACCAGCCTGTCATTGCACGAAGACCCGCAAACCGAAGAGAAATTGGGACTCGCCCTCACCGCGCTGGGGGATTGGCCCAACGCAGCGGCGGCTTATCGTACCGCGGCCAAAGCCCAGCCGGAGTGGGGGGACGCCCACATGAATCTTTCCAGCGCGCTGGCTCACCAGAACGACTTTGCCGGAGCAGCCCAGGAGGCGCAAGCCGTGCTACGCATTACACCCAATCTTCCCGAGGCGCATTTCACCCTGGGCAATGATTGGGTTCACTTGGGGAGGATGGATGACGCCGTGAAGGAGTTTCAGGAGGCCTTGCTCAACAAACCCGATTACGCCGACGCCCGCCTTGCCCTGGCCGATGCCCTGAGCCAGCAGGGCAAGCTGGACGAAGCCATTGCCGATTATCGCGATTACCTCCGCGCGCGGCCGCAGGACGTGAGCGCTCATCTGAACCTGGCCGAGGCCGTGCAGGACAAACATGATGCGGAAGGCGCGGCGCTCGAATACGAGGAGGTCATTCGTCTGGACCCGAATAATCTCATCGCACATTACAACCTTGCCCTGGCGCTGGAGAGCCTGGGCCAATTCGACCGGGCTCGCGCCGAGTTTAATTTCTACCTCCAACTCTCCCCCAACGCCCCGGATGCGGAACAGATTCGCAGACACTTGAAGAAAATGCCGGCTGGACAGACCAAGAAGTGAATTCAGAAGCAGGCCCGCTCCGGGCTGGCTGCGGTCCCATGGGTTTCCTTTGCCACAAGTTTCCGCCCACCCTCAACGGTTGAAAAGGCTGCCATCCGGCGCCGCCCTCCCATCATTGGAAAAAATGGGGGCACTAATATAAAAAATTTGCCCCAAGCGGCCCCTCCGCATGAAACTATAGAGGGCGTCGTAAATGCATTTTAGCGCCGACCTTGAGGTCGGTACACGCTGACCGCAAGGTCAGCGCGCTTTGGCCACACGATTTTTGCAAGCAGGGCTAACACGTTCAATGTAATGGAAAATAACCTTCCGCGCCTTTCGGGCGCTGCCAAGTGGCTTCTCATCTTCGGCCTCATCCTGGTCGCCAATAGCGCTTATGTGGCGGCATTCGGCGATCCCACATTTTTCTATGTGGCCAACTCCTTGCTCCATCCGGTGTTGGGGATCATTACCGCCATTCTTCTTGTGATCTTCGCGGCGCGGCATCGTGAATCGCTGGCGGGAGCGTTGGGAGCTTTCACCCGACTGTTGCTGGCGCTGGCCACGGGCTTCGGAATCTATCTTCTCTTTGTGGGAATGACCCGGCCTCACAGCCTTGCGGTGTATATCCACGTGGGAGCTTCCCTTGCTGGGATTTTCCTGCTGCTGGTGATTCTACACGCGCGCGCGCACCGGGCGGGCGCCGGGGCCGTGATCATGCAAGCATGGCGGTGGAGCGCCGGCGTGGCGGTTTGTGCCGCAGTTTTCTGCGCCGCCGTGATGATTTTCGAGCGCGCCGTTCCCAATCCCCAGTACATCATCCACAATCCTCCCACGGCTCCGCTCAGCATGGAACAGGAAGGCGGGGGAGCAGGCAGTCTTGCATTCCCCAGTTCCGCGCAAACCACCGATGGCAAAATCATCGATCCTCAGTTCTTTATGCACTCGGAAGCGTGCAAGCCCTGCCATACCGACATCTACAACCAATGGCAGAGTTCGATGCACCACATGGCCTCGTTCAATAACCAGTGGTATCGCAAAGCGATTGAGTATATGCAGGACACCGAGGGCATTAAGCCCTCGATCTGGTGCGGCGGTTGCCACGATCACGCCCTGGTGTTTTCCGGCATGATGCAAAATCGTCCCATTCGGGAAATCGAACATACCCCCCAAGGGCAGATTGGGCTCGGCTGCATGTCCTGCCACTCCATCGTCCAGGTGAAGAGCACCATGGGGCAGGGCAATTTCGTCATCGAGTATCCTTTTCTTGATCGCATCGCTTCCAGCAATAATCCTTATTTGCGGGCGCTTGCCGACTTCGCGATCAAACTCAATCCCAAACCGCACCGCAATGTATTTCTGAAGCCGTTTCACAAGGACCGGCAGGAACTTCCGGAGTTTTGTTCGACGTGCCATAAGGTTCACCTGGACGTGCCCGTCAACAATTACCGCTGGCTGCGCGGCTTCAACGATTATGACAACTGGCAGGCGAGCGGCGTTTCCGGCCAGGGCGCGCGTTCCTTCTACTACCCGCCCAAGCCGCAAATGTGCGCCGACTGCCACATGCCTCAGGTGCCTTCCCAGGACTTCGGCAACATCCACGGTTTTGTCCACTCGCATCGATTCGCCGCCGCCAACACCGCGGTGCCCACCTCGTATGGTGACCATGAGGAAGTGGCTGCGGTGGAGAAATTTCTCAAAAACGCCGTGACCGTCAATATCTTTGCCTTGGCGCAGGAACCGGCGGAAGGCGGAGAAGCGGGCGGACCGGCGGTGAGACGGCCGGAAACGCCGCAGCTTTCCAGCACCTTTGCGGTGGGGGAGGAATCCTCCGCGGGACTGGCTGGCGCGGGAGTGAGCGGCCTGCCGGTTGCCCAGCTGGTCGCGCCGTTGGGCCGGGTGCAGGCCAGCGTCCGCCGCGGCGACACGGTGCGCGTCGAAGTGGTGGTGCGCACGCGCAAGGTGGGCCACTTCTTTCCGGGCGGGACCGTTGACGCTTTCGATTGCTGGGTGGAACTCGAGGCGCGCGATAATCACGGCCGCATCATCTTCTGGAGCGGCGAGGCGGCGGACAATGGCCACGGCCCGGTGGATCCCGGGGCGCACTTCTATCGTTCGCTGCAGCTTGACGCGCACGGCAATCCCATCAACAAACGCAACGCCTGGTCGACGCGCGCCACGTTGTACGCTCACCTGATTCCTCCCGGGGCCGCCGACACGGTTCATTACCGCCTGAAAATCCCCGAGAATTGCGGGGAGTCCATCACCCTGACCGCCAAGCTTAACTACCGCAAATTCTCCTGGTGGAATACCCAGTGGGCGTTTGCGGGCGTGCGCGACCCCGCCGACCCCCATCCTGATGTGGCCAAGGATCACGATGACGGCCGTTGGGTATTTCAAGGCAATCTCGCGGGGGTGTCTGCCAATCCTCCGATGATCCCCGATGTCCCCACGGTGGTGATGAGCCAAAACACCGTCACCATCCCCGTGACAGCCAAAACCGCGCCGCCCTTTGCTGAAAACGTGATGTTCAATGCGCAGGATCGCGAGAGGTGGAATGACTATGGCATCGGCTTGTTGCTCCAGGGGGATTTGAAAGGCGCGGAGCGCGCCTTCGAAAACGTTACCAAACTCGAACCCCAGTACGCCGACGGATGGGTGAACGTGGCGCGCGCCCTCATTCAGGAGGGCAACATTGATGCCGCCAAACCCGCACTTGAAAAGGCCCTCGCCGCAAATCCCAACCTGGCGAGCGCCCATTATTTTCGCGGACTGGCGTTTAAAACGGACGGCGATTATAAACAGGCGTTTGAAGAGTTCTCGAAAGCCGCCGCCCAGTACCCGCGCGACCGCGTGGTGCGCAACCAGATGGGCCGCATGCTCTTCTTGCAGCGCAAATACGCGGATGCGGTTGCCGAGCTCGAAAAGACCATTGCCATCGACCCGGAAGACCTGGAGGCGCATTACAACCTGATGCTTTGCTATCGCGGGCTGAATGACGACGCGCTGGCATCGCGCGAGGAGAAGCTTTACCTGCGCTTCAAAGCGGATGAATCCTCGCGCGCCATCACCGGCCCCTTCCGGCTGGCCCATCCCGACGACAATAACGAAGCGCAGCCGGTGCATGAGCACGTGTCGGCGGCGCTGGAAAATGCAGAAGTCAGGAGTCAGAAGTCAGGAATTTGGAGCCAGAAAGCGAAGAGCAGCGGTCAGTATGCAGAAGGCCGGAGCCAGAAGGCGGAAATGAAAACGCCGATTGCTGCGGCAATGCCTCTCGCGCATTAGGACTTGAATAAGGGCGCGGTCTCACAAACTTCAACGTTTTGACTTGCAGCATCCAAAAGCCCGCTCCGCGGCTTGGAATGGTCTGGGGCAAACAACTGCGGCCCGGACAACCCCACGGGGCAGAGCCAGAAATTACAATTCGAATCGACAATTCACCTATGCCAACTTTGCGACGATCGCTGAACTCTCCAACTCACAACCGAATGATGCCCGGTTGCATCCTGCTGGCCGCCTGCTGCCTTCTGGTTTCTGCCTTCTGCCTACTGCCTACTGCCTACTGCCTACTCCCGTCTCCAGTTCCGGAAACGGACGTGCATTTCGTAGACATCACCCATCAGGCGGGAATTAACTTTGTTCATTACACAGGCGCCTTCGGGAAGCGATACCTGCCGGAAACCATGGGGGCCAGCTGCGCCTTCATCGACTACGACAACGACGGCAATCCCGACATCCTGCTGATCGATGGCGCGGACTTTCCCGGCCACAAATCACGCCGCACGACATTGAAACTTTACCGTAACAACGGCAATGGCACCTTCACGGATGTAACCGCAAGAGCGGGACTTGATGTGCAGATGTATGGCATGGGAGTTGCGGTGGGCGATTACGATAACGACGGCTGGGACGATCTTTATGTGACGGGCCTCGGGGAAGCGCGCCTTTTCCACAATGAGCACGGCCATTTCCGGGACGTAACCGCTGCGGCGGGCGTGAACAATACGGGATTTGGAGCCAGCGCCGCCTGGGTGGATTACGACCGCGACGGCAAGCTTGATCTCTTCGTGACCAATTATGTGAAATGGTCGGAGAAGGACGACCAGTTCTGCGCGCTGGATGGACATCACAAATCCTACTGCACGCCGGAAGCCTACCCGGGAGACACCTGCCGCCTCTTCCACAACCTGGGCAGCGGGCGTTTTGAGGACGTTACCCGGAAGGCGGGCATCTACGACCCCACCAGCAAATCGCTGGGGGTGGCGGTGATCGATTACGACCGTGACGGCTGGCCGGACCTCGCCATCTCCAACGACACCGAGCGCAACAAGCTCTATCACAACAACCGCAATGGGACTTTTACCGAGCAGGCCGTGCAGGCGGGCATTGCCTTCAGCGAGGATGGCATTGCGCGCGGAGCGATGGGGATCGACGCCGTGGATTTTGACCGCTCCGGTTATCCCAGCCTGGCGATTGGCAACTTTTCCAACCAGATGCTGGGGCTCTACCACAACGAAGGGAACCGCTTCTTCATTGACATCGCGCCGTCGTCCAGCGTGGGGCGCGCCACGCTGCTTTCCCTCTCGTTCGGCATTTTCTTTTTTGATTACGACCTGGATGGCCGCGAGGATATCTTTGTTGCCAACGGCCACATTGAGCCCGACATCAACCGCATTCAGCCGCAGGTGGCGTACGCGCAGCTTCCCCTGGTGTTCCACAACGAAGGCGACGATCGATTTCAGCAAACCGGCAAGGCGCTGGGCTTTACGCGCCCGTTTGTTGCGCGCGGAGCGGCCCACGCGGATATTGATAACGACGGCGCGCCCGACATTTTGCTTACCAACAATGGCGGCCCCGCCTACCTCTTCCACAACGTTGGGGGCAGCCGCAACAATGCCATCCGCATCAAAACCGTCGGAACGCGCTCGAATCGCGACGGCATCGGCGCCGAAGTGCGCGTCCGCTCCGCCGCGGGCGAAAATTGGCAAACCGTCCACTCCGGATCCAGCTACTGCTCGCAGAGCGAACTGACTTTGACCTTTGGCTTGGGGCAGGGAACGGAAGCCTCTTCCGTCGAGATCGCCTGGCCCAGCGGACAGCACGATGCCCTCAAGAACCTCAAGGCCAATTACACCTACACCATTGAAGAGGGTGGCAAAATCCTGGCGGCTCGGGCCTTCAGGCGGGGAGGGGCAATTAAGAATTAAGAATTAGGAATTAAGAATTACGAAAAAGACTCGCCGCAATTCCTAATTCTTAACTTCTCATTCCCAATTTTCCAAGGGTGTGAAGTAATGAAGGATGACAATATCATCAAATGCAAAACCTATGCGTTCGCTGTGCGAATCGTGAGGCTCTACCAGCACTTGTGTTTGAAAAAGAAGGAATACGTTTTGTCCAAGCAGGTCTTGCGGTGCGGGACAAGCATTGGTGCCAATGTTGAAGAAGCTATCGGTGGACAATCACGAGCAGACTTTGTTTCGAAGATGTCCGTCGCCTACAAAGAGGCGCGTGAAACTTCCTACTGGCTTCGCCTTTTGAAGGATACAGATTATCTGACGCCATCCCAATTCAGCGACATACATGCCGATGCCGAGGAACTTTGCCGTATCATGGCATCCATCCTAAAGAGCGCCAAGACCAGGAGTGATTGAAGTCTTAGCAGTCAATAGTTAAGTGTTGAAGTCACCGTAATTCTTAATTCCTAATTCTTAATTCTTAATTTAACTCCAAACATAGATTGACGACGGCGCCTTCGATGGCCAGCAGCTTCGCTTTAGTCAATCGGCCGCCATGCGCGGAGAAGCCTCCGGGTTTGCCGCCTGCGGCAAGAACCCGATGGCAGGGGATGATGAGGGGAATGGGATTTCTGCCCAGCGCGCCTCCCACGGCTCGGGCTAGGGAGGGCCGGCCCAAGGTTCTGGCAAGGTCGGCGTAGGTAACCGTTTGACCCGCTGGAATCTTGCGGGCGGCTTCGCAAACCTTCTGCACAAACGGCGCCGATCCTCCCAAGTCAACGGGGACGTCGCTAAAATCCTGAAGGACACCCTTCAGGTGCTTGCGCACCCTTTTGATGATTTTGAGCACCGGCAAGGGAATTTCACCTGACTTGACCCCGCTGGAATTCCGCGCAATTCTTGATTGCGTCAAGTCCGGCGTGGCTTCTGGTAGTTGAAATGAGGTCACAGCGTAAGGGGGGTCAGCGTTGGGGCGTTCGCTCCAGGCAATTCCGCACGTACCCAGGGGCGTATCAAAAAGGCAATAGGCGGCTGGCTTCATGGGTCACCTCAGATCTCATGCTGGAGGCTACTAACAATAGCCTACTGAAGGCTATCTTCCACCAGGATGGCGTGGGTTTCACGCGGCCCGTGGACGCCGCGAACCAGGATCTGCTCGATATCGGCAGTCCGGCTGGTGCCGGTGATGAACACCACGGAGCGGCCGGCGGTGGCACGGTCCTGGGAATTCGAGATCGCGAGTCTTTCGAGGACTTCATCCAGCGAACCGACAAGCTGGCTCCGCCGGTAGAGAGCGATGTGGATGGGTGGCGCGAGCGAGGCTACCTGAACACCCTCCGTAGCGCTGCTCAACACCAGGGTGCCGCTTTCTGCCAGCACGAAATCGACTCCCGTGATGCCCACCCCAGCGGCGAAGCTGGCCTTGGTAAAGTCGGGGAGGGAATTTGTTCCTGCAACCCCCGCGCCGTCAGCCCAGGAAGTCACAAAATTATCGAGGGCGGTGAGCCGGTCAGCGATCTGTAGCTCCTTCAGGATGGGATTTCGGGAGAGGACGACGGCATGGGATTCCGCCAGCAGCAGGATCTTCTCAAAAACCGCCTCCAGTTCGTCAAAGTTGGACACCCGATAGGCAATGCCCGAGACTTTTTCCCATTCCGCCTCGAATTTAGCCTGATAATCTTCCGGCGCCAAAGGAGGCATGATTCCCGCAAGGTCAGGCGGCGGCAAGGGGGCCACGACGGAGCCCTCGGCGGGCCGTCCCAAGGCTTTCCGAACTCGGCCCAGCATCTCTTCACGGGTCGCCACAGGCAGGATCTCCTACTTTCAAGGCTGGAGCGAACTTGCGGGCACGATTATAACATATCCGCTTAGTCTTGTAACATGTTGAAAATAAATAGAATATAAAATCTGGAAAAAACTTCAAAAAATAGTGCAACCTTGGTATCATCTGAATCATCCGAATCCACGGGCAGACCTTAAAACGAAGGGTTTTCCTAGAACGATTTGGGAAGGACGAACGAGTATGCGTACAGTAGCGAAGTCTCCAAAAAAGACATATCGAAGTCTCTTGCTGAAGAAGCGCGATGAACTCCTGGCTTCCACGCGGAGTGAGCCCGAGGCCCTGTCGGCCAGCGTGCAGTCTCCGGATGCGGTCGAATTCGCCGTCCGGACCGTTGAGCAGGACGTAACGGTGTTGACTGCCAATCTGCGCAGCCGAACGTTGAAAGAAATTGAAAGAGCGCTTGCGCGTTGTGCCGGTGGAACTTACGGCGTGTGCGAAGCGTGTGGCGAAGATATATCCCCAAATCGCCTCAAGGCTATCCCCTGGGCACGGTACTGCGTCACCTGCCAGGAACTGCGCTCGCGGAACTAAGGGCTTCGTCTTCAAACTTCAGCCGTGATCACTTTGCCGAGTGCGGTTTCGCTCGGCAAAGATGACTTGTCGGCCTCCACTTCGGCCTCCCGGAGGATGCCGTGGCGTTGTTGGAGGTTTGCCTACCTGGGTTAAGCGGGGAATCCTGAGGGATTTCCCCCGCAAGCTACCAAAAGCTAAGAACTTACTCCTCGCGTGTTACGTTTTCCGCAATTTCAAACTTGCCCGGTTCCAACCCGGCACGCAAAGCTGCCTCGTATGCCAGCAGTTGGATGTAGACGATATCCAGCAGCGTCCCCATGCCCATCTTCAGAGGCTCAACTCGCACCATGCGCACGTTCATGGGGTCGTCGAAGGGCAGATCGGTGAAGAGCAGCACCCGGCCGCTCGATTGCCGGATGTCGCGGGCAAGTTTGAGGAGAAGCTTTCCGGTCTTTCCCTGGCGGGCAAACAGGATGTAGCGGTGGTTGGGGCTGATGATTTCCATGGGTCCGTGGCGGAATTGCGCCGCGCTGATGGGTTCGGCCGCCAGCCGCGCCACTTCCTTCAGCAGCAACGCCCCCTGGTAAGCGGTGGCGAGGTCCGCTCCGCGTGACATCAGGGCCACGTAAGGCGGCTGGTTGAAGAACTCCACGATGGGCGGCATCAGGTCCTCGCGGCGGTCGAGGATCCCTTCCTGATTTTCCACCGCCCGCATGACTTCCTGGGTCAGGGGACCGGGCGCATGGCCCACGATGGCAAAGGCCAGGTACATGAGCACGGCCACCGAGCAGGTGTAGGTCTTGGTGCTGACGGCCGCCTGCCCGCCGGCCATCAAGGGGAGCAGCATGCTCCCGCGCTTTGCCAGAGGGCTTGATTCCACATTGGTGACCGCCAGCACGCGCGCCTTGGCCGGCAAACTTTCCAGCAAACGGAGCACTTCGGCGGTTTGGCCCGACTGCGAAACTACCACCAGCAGGGTGTCGGTCCCCAGGACTTTCAGGTGGTGATGCACCAGTTCAGCGGTTTCCCACACCAGGGCGCGCACGCCCTGCTCGGTCAAATAAGCTTGCGCCGGGTATGCCGCAAAAAGCGACGAACCCATGCCGGTGAAAACCACCGTCGGCGGCCAATGCGTTGTCAGGCTTCGCAAGCCCTTGGAAGGGATGGCTCCCGGGCTGGCGTAGAATTTCCGCAACCCGGAAAGCGCCGCGGGTTGTTGGGAGATTTCCTCTAAGAGATCAGTCATGCTTTGGACCATCCGGCGTTGCAGGGTCAATGTCCTTCGTGCACGATCCGCGCGCTGGCGCTTACCCATTCGCCCTGCCCTGATTCTACCACTGCCCGCGTGATTTCGAGAGGCGGCCTCCCATCGAAGAGCGTGGCGGTGTGCTTAACTCGTCATCCTGGGGAGGAAAATCGCAGTGTCTCAGTTTGAAGTTGTAGCGGCGAGTTAATTTCAGGATTGTCCAAATTGTAAAAATCCGGGGTTTCCTGAGAAAGCAAGCTGGATATCCCGAATAATGCCGGTGATCGCAGGTTCTTCCCGGAAAGGTCAGAGCGTCAAAATGTCGCTTTTCCGGCCGCGGAGTCAATTCCCAGGGCGCGGGCGGCGATGGGTGCTGGTGGTCATGAAGGGGAGCTGGCCGGGACGGCAGACGCGGGGGCGGAGCGGCATGGCGTACCAAAGCAGACCCTCGACCCTGATGGGGCGGAAGAGTACGTCCCTGCGGGAGGTCGTAGACTCCCCAGGACAGGAGTTTGCCCGCCGGGGTTTTGGCATTTCCAGCGCCCCCCCAAAACCGAAGCCTCAACGGTGACACCGCGGACCAGATGTGCGGTTTGGCGACCGTCAAGCGATCGCATGTTCGGGAGGGCAGTTTCGGGTGGGTGGCGCCGACATCGAGTTTATGCCAGCGACCTTGCCCCGCATCTTGGCCTCGGTAGTCCGCACTTCCATTTCTGCGCTGCCTGCTAGTCAACGGGCTGCCTGTTCTTAGCTTGTCAAGTTGTCCGGTTTTCATAGCAAGTGAACTGTCCGGTTTTGGTTTTTCTTCTCCTGCCCAATGTTAAGGGCCACCGCCGCCGCCGTCGCTGTGGGAATGTGGGAATCCGGCGTCTTTTGCCGGATTTCCAAGCGCGGAGGGAAGGGTGGAAAACTCGTCCTTGGAGTTTTCCACGCTTTCCTCGGCGCGTCATTTCCACAGCGTGGGGCGCGCGCTTTTTTTAACTTCTCCAAGACTTCTCCGGACGCCGTGTAGCGCCCCACCACGTGGGGTCCGTGGGCAATCGTGACGCGGCCGTCCAGGTGTTCACAGATGGTCACGCGGCAGCCGGCCAGCGTGCCGCGCCAGGACGTGCGCTCGATTTGCCAGGTCCGATCTGCGAGCCGTACGGTATTGTCCTGGGCTACGGCGCGCTCGTGCTGAACCGAAAAGATGAGGTCCAAGTCCTGGCCGCGCACCGGCGTGAACGCGTGTCCGCTCTGGGTGGCCTGGCACGCTGAACTTCCGGTTCATTTCCCCGATGTAATGCTCCCGCAGAAACCGGTTGGCTTCCTCCAGCCCGGTGATTTGGGCTAAGCGCAACTCCTGCGGCAAACGCCCTTGCCAGGTGCCAAACCGTCGCTCGCTGCGCCCCCGCGCCTGCGGCGAGTAAGCCGCGATCATCTGGATCCCCAACCCCTGCAGCGCCCGTCCCACCTGGCTCAGCCGTTCGCGGCTCACCGGCCCACCCGCCGCCGGCGTGTGAAAAAAGTGGCTGGCCCGATCGCTGTAGAGCGCGCAGAACCGCCCTTTCCGTTCGATCACTTCCCGTAACCCGGCCATCACCGTACGCGTCGATTCCTCCTCCACCAACTGCGCGTAGTAGGTCTCGCTGGTGGCGTCATCGATGATCTCGATCAGGTCATACCAGCGCTCGTCCTGAAACCACTGATGCCGGCTGCCGTCCAGGTGCAGCAGCATCCCCGGCAACGGACGGCGCGCACGGCGCTTCCGATGTACACCCCGCTTCCGCCCTTTCTTCACCAGCCCCGCCCCTTGCAGCGCCAGCTTCACCCACGTGTAGCTCAGCTCGATGCCGTGCTCTTCCCGCAGCTTCTCGTGAAAGTGCCGTACGTTCAGGTCCGCATACTTCTCCTGATATAACCGCAGCACTTCTTCCGCCTGCCCCAGGGGAACCCGCTTCGGGCTCGGCTTCCCCCACCGCCGGTCCAGCAGCCCGTCGTATCCGTGCTCCACGTAACGCTGCCGCCAGCGTCGCATGCTGCGGTCCGACAACCCGATAATCTCCGCCGCTTGCCACCACGTGATCTTCTTCGCCATCGCCCGCAATATCACTTCTTGTACCTTCATCGCCCGCTCCCAGGCGACCGCTGAGTATTTTGGCATCCTGCCTCCGGCCTCTTGGATGCCTCAACTCCTCGCCGCCTTCAGCGGACAGATCACGTGCTAATTGAACCGGACAGATGACATGCTAACGACATAGTCAACGGGCTGCCTCGACTTCGGGAAGGAAGCGTGCTATGCTCCGCCCACATCGGGGAATCATTTCTCCGCAAATGAATCCGCAGGGTACACGCAATTTTCTGGGTGCGGATACCGACGGGGGCTTCCACGGAAAGCAAATCTGAAAGGGTGGGACATTCGATGGCCCAATTTTGCACCAGGTGTGGCGCACCCCAGACTGAAGGGATGCAATTTTGCACCGTATGCGGGGCTAGTTCCGGTCCGCCCCCTTCGCCCGTTCCCCAAGCGCCTTCCGCGCCCGTTGTGCAGACTCCCGCTGCGCCCGTTGCCCCTCCTCCGGTTGCGGCCACGCCCGGTCCTGACCCCGCCGCGCCGAAGGCTTCCTCCGGTGGTTCCTGTTTGAAGACGGCCCTGGGCTGTCTGGGAATTTTGATCATCTTAGGGGTGTTGATTGCCGCGGCGGGAGCGTGGTTTTATTATCATCGCATCAAGCCGAAGGTGGCGCAGATTGAAAATACGGTTCGCTCACTTCCCATCCCCACGGGCGCGCCGCAAGTGCCCACCCAGCCCGGAGCGCCCGGCGGTAGAGCGCCAAGTCCGGGCGGCCCCGGCGGCGGTTCGGGGTCCGGGCCGGCCAGTCCCACCTCTCCCGCCGACATTGCGAAAATGCTTCAACAGCTCGGCGTTAAGGTGGACCCCAACAGTCCTCTCGCCAAGCTCCAGGCTGTTATGAACCGGCCAGAACCGCATTTCCCCGCGCTCAACCCCGGCGATCCATCCCTCGACTCGGGCCAACTTGTTTTTCAGCCGGGGATGACCATTGCCTTAAGCATCTCGGAGCCGCTTGTGGGTGATTATGACGTCCTCATTTCGATCACCTCGGTCTCCGCGCTGGGTGTGGCGTCGAATATTTCTGCCCAGTTGCCGGGAAATAGTCAGGGAGCGACTTCTCCGGCCAATGCCGCGGTGTTGAAGTCGCACGAGGCGCACCTTGACGCTCAGCAGGACCTGCTGCACGCCACCCATATTTTTCCGTATTTTGCAGAACAGTTTCCGCAAGTGATCCCGGGGTCCACCAGTTTCCATCTTTCCCAGGATTCCTTCCAGGCGCTCAAGACTGGCACTCCTTTTGTTCTCACCTTCCCCCGTACCGTGACGGAATCCAGTCTGCATGTCGCCCCGCGTGATTTCTGGTCATCCTTGAACACATACACCTGTCATGGCGCGCGGAGCGAAGCCGTGGACGCCGCCTTTCCCCTGCTGATCAACGGCCCGCGGGTAACCGTGCCGGCGATCCACATGGCCTGCCCGCACGATTCCGGGTCGGGGGCGGAGTATGTGCTCGACGATGCGAAGATGGCGCTTTTCCTCGCCGCGTGGAATGGGCAGACCACCCAGATCAATTTCCCTCCTCTCCCGTCCGGCGGCGGGGGGCAGTCGATTGAGCAGGCGCTCAAGAAGGAGGGCCGGGTGGATGTCTATGGGATTTACTTTGACTTTGCCAGCGATAAGCTCCGGCCGGAATCCCGCCCGGTGCTGGAGGAGATTGCTGCCGCCCTGCGCAATAATCCCACCTGGAAGCTCCACGTCAACGGCCATACCGACAACATTGGCGGCGACGCCTACAATCTTGACCTCTCGAACCGCCGCGCCGCCGCCGTCAAGCAAGCCTTGGTCACCCAGTACCTTATTGACCCCGCGCGCCTCGACCCGCAGGGATTTGGGGCCAGCCAACCCAAAGAGTCCAATGACACGATGGCAGGCCGCGCCCGCAATCGACGCGTGGAATTGATCCGGGAGTAGCGGCCAAAACCGGCGCGCGCCCGGTGGGGCAGCCCTTGCGCTTGCCCTCCGTCCGGGCACCCACAAGGGGCGCCCCCACCCGCCACTGGAAATTCCGTGTCAGCACCGCGTCGGTGGAGCGCGAACCGCGCGAGATGGCCAGGCGGCCATCGGGGGCGGGCTGGCGCAGAGCGAGCGCAGCTCTGGATAGCGCCGGGATAAACCGGCATGGAGTCGCGAATGAAAGAGTCGTACAGGGAAGGCGTAGCGAGCCACCCTGGCCCCCAGCCCTGCGAGGGCGGTCGCGAGGCCGCACTTGAAGCGTGGGAGAGGGGCATCCGCAGGCAGGAAATTCAGCAAGTAGCGCGGAACTGCGGTTCAAGGTCCGCGGCTTTTCGTTCCCGTTTCACGCCGCCTCGGGTGGCGTCACATGGCGAGATTCGACGCGCACCCGCATCGCTGTGCCCAATCCAACCCAAAAGCCGCGGACATTGAGAAGCATGTCCGCGCTACGAATTACCGTTCCTTTCGGGGCCGCGCTACTTGCTCACATGGCGAGATTCGACGCGCACCCGCATCGCGGTGCCCAATCCAACCCAAAAGCGGCGTAGCGCAGAGTTATTTTTCTTCGAGAAAAATTACTCTGCGGTACGCCATGGGGGATTGAACTCATCCTGAAATGGCGTGTTGCGGTAACGGGTTTGAGGAATATACTGGGCGCTATGTCTCGACTTCGGCGCTTGGTGGTATCGGACAGTTGGTTCTTTATCACTTGCCGCGTCTTGCCCGTGCGCGGGATGCTCACGGCCTCGGAATTTGCCTGCCTGGGCGGGGTTATCCACGAACGCCGCAAGCAACACGGCTTCCTCCTGAGCGCCTGGGTGTTCCTGCCCAACCACTGGCATGCGATTTTCTACCCGCCTTATCCGCTCACCATCTCCAGGGTGATGGAATCGATTAAGGTCGGCGCGACGAAGCGTATCAATCATTCCCGCGGGGAGTTGGGATTGCTGTTCCAGCCGCGCTTCTTTGATCGCGCTCTGCGGACAGTGGAGGAATACCACGAAAAGGTGGAGTATATTCACCTGAACCCGGTGAAGGCGGGGTTGGCAAAGCGTCCGGAGGATTGGCCTTGGTCGAGCATCCATGATTACACCGGCAACCTCACCGATGCGCCCGTAACTCCCAGCGGCCTGTCGGTCGATCGCGTGTGGTTGCCCGCCGACCCGCGCACACGCATTTGAAGGCGTACCGCAGAGTAATTTTTCTCGAAGAAAAATGACTCTGCGCTACGCCGCTCCGCCGCGCTGTATGCACTTAGAGTGGAAACGCTTTAAGGGCGAGCCGAAAAGCTTCTCAATCGCTTCTGCCGAGGAGTTTATTGAATAGCTTTCTCAGGAAATCGTAATAGCGGTCGACGACACGTTCTTTAAGGGGAATAATGGCGTTGTCCGTAATGTGAATCTCTTCCGGACAGACCTTGGTACAGCACTTCGTAATATTGCAATACCCGATGCCCTGAGCGTTTTTCAGCTCTTCGACCCGATCTTCGGTGTCCATGGGATGCATATCGAGCGACGCGACATAGACGAACAAACGCGGGCCGACGAAATGCTGATGCAGTTGATGCTCGCGCAGCACATGGCAAACATTCTGGCACAGGAAGCACTCAATACACTTGTGGAACTCCTGAATGCGGTCAACATCCTCCTGGATCATGCGCCAGGTGCCGTCGGGAAAGTCCGGCTTGCGGGGTTTGAAAGGCTTGATCTTCTTCTTGGCTTCAAAGTTCCAGGAGACGTTGGTGACCAGGTCTTTGAGCAAAGGGAAAGTCCGCAGGGGTTGCACGGTGATGGGCGCATCCTGAGGCAACTGGCTTAAACGCGTCATGCACATAAGCTTGGGCATACCATTGATTTCCGCCGAGCACGAACCGCATCGGCCCACCTTGCAATTCCAGCGCACCGCCAGATCCTGCGCCTGAGTTGCCTGGATTTCATGGATGGCGTCAAGAACCACCATGCCCGGCGCGGTCTCCGTGGTATAGTCCCGGAACTCGCCGCCCTGGGAATCGCCGCGCCAAATCCTGAAAGTTGCCGTCGCCATTATTTCATCTCCTCGATAATCTGCTTGAGTTCCGCGGGCAATTCCGGATGGGGAACACGGACGATTTGCATTTGCCCATCCCTTCCCCGGCGAGCCACAAGGTTGAATTGGCCGGCGCTCGGGTCAAGGCTCGGATAATCGTCACGGAAATGCGCCCCCCGGCTTTCTTTACGTTCGATGGCGGCCAGCGTGATGGCTTCTGAAATGGTGAGCATATTGGCAAGGTCCAGCGCCGTGTGCCAGCCGGGATTGAACTCGCGATGGCCGGTGACTCCCGCCGCGCGTGCCCGGCCCTCCAGCTTTTCCAGTTCCGCCAGGGCTTTTTTCAATTCTTCCCCGCGCCGAACGATTCCCACCAGATCCTGCATCATTTCCTGAAGGTCGCGCTGGATGAGAAAGGGACTCTCTCCAGAAGGGCGCTCGAAGGGTTCGAGGGCCAGCCGCGCCACCGCCTCCACCTCGTCGGAGTTCACCTGGCCGGCGGGATGCTGCTGGGCAAAGGCGGCAGCGTGCTCACCCGCTCGCTTGCCGAAAACCAGCAGGTCGGAAAGCGAGTTGCCCCCCAGGCGATTGGCTCCATGCAAACCGGCGGCGCACTCCCCGGCCGCAAACAAGCCGGGCACGCTCGACATCTGGCTCTCCGCGTCCACCCGCACGCCGCCCATCATGTAATGCGTGGTGGGTCCCACCTCCATGGGTTCCTGGGTAATATCGATGTCCGCCAGTTGTTTGAACTGGTGGTACATGCTCGGGAGTTTCCTCTTGATGTGTTCGGCCGCATTGGGCAGCTTTTCCTTAATCCACGAGATGTCGAGGAACACTCCCCCGTGTGGACTGCCGCGCCCTTCGCGGACCTCGCGCACAATCGAGCGTGCCACGTGATCGCGCGTCAACAACTCGGGGGGCGGCGGGCTGACCGGTCGCCCTGCGTGTACCGCCAGCCCTCCTCGGGGTTATCGGCGGTTTGATTCTTATAAAGCGGAGGGATGTCATCAAACATGAACCGCCGCCCTTCCTTGTTCTTTAAAATGCCGCCTTCGCCGCGCACGCCTTCGGTCACCAGAATGCCTTGCACGCTGGGAGGCCAGATCATCCCCGTGGGATGGAACTGCACGAACTCCATGTCCATGAGGTCCGCACCCGCGCGATAGGCAAGCGCCAGGCCGTCGGCCGTATACTCCCAACTGTTGCTGGTTATCTTGTAAGCGCGGCCGATTCCACCCGTCGCCAGAACCACCGCCTTGGCCCGATAAAGCCTGAAGCGCCCTCGCTCGCGGTCGTACCCGAAGGCTCCCACCACTCGCTCGCCGTCTTTGAGGAGGGTGAGGATCACGCACTCCATATCCACATCGATCCCCTGGTGAATCCCATGGTCCTGCAAGGTACGGATCATCTCGAGGCCGGTCCGGTCGCCGACGTGGGCCAGGCGCGGGTACTTGTGGCCACCGAAATTACGCTGAAGGATTTTGCCTTCTTTCGTACGATCGAATACGGCTCCCCAAGCCTCGAGCTCGCGGACGCAGGCGGGCGCCTCCTGCGCATGGATCTGCGCCATGCGCGGGTTATTCATGTATTGGCCGCCGCGCATGGTGTCGGCAAAATGCACCTTCCAACTGTCGCGCTCATCCACATTGGCGAGCGCCGCCGCGATTCCCCCTTCGGCCATGACCGTATGAGCTTTGCCAAGCAAACTCTTGGTGACGATCCCCACTGAAACACCCGCCGCTGAGGCTCCAATGGCGGCACGAAGTCCTGCTCCCCCCGCACCAATAACCAGAACGTCGTGTTCGCGAATCAGGTATTCCGGCATCAGAAGATTCTCCCGTCCCTCCAGATTCCCATCGAGCACATGCGCACATAGAGATCCGCAAAGGCCACCCAGAACAGGCTCAGCCATGCGAACAGCATGTGGCGCGTATTCATCGAGCTGACGCAGTTATAGATTTTCTTGCGAGCCGGGGATAGCGCGTCCAGTAATCCCCCTGTCAGGTGTCGAAGCGAATGGCACCCCAGCGTGTAGCTGCCCAGCAGAATCACGTTGATGACAAGCACCAGACTGCCCACACGGACACCGAAGTGCCCGTCAAACCAAAAGCCCCTCCAGGCGTCGGAGGCGAGAATGACGAGGAACGGCAGCGCGATGTAAAGGAAATAACGGTGAAAATTCTGCAGTATCAATGGGAAGGAGTGCTCGCCGCGGAAGCACTGGCGCGGTTCTCCCACCGTGCAGGAGGGCGGGTCCGCCCAGAAAGCCTTGTAATAGGCGCCCCGGTAATAATAGCAAGTCAGGCGAAAGCCCCCGGGCGCCCAAAGAATCAAAATCGCCGGAGAAAAGGGGAGCCAGCTTGGAAACCAAGACGGCTTTGCGCCGAACCAGGCATGCAGGGGATCGCCGAACAACTCGGGCGAGTAGAAAGGTGAAAGATAGGGTCCAAGCCGGTAGTGGTCGCCTTGGAGGGCAGCCCACGTGGCATACACCACAAAAGCTGAGAGGCCAAGGAATACCACCAGCGGCTGCACCCACCACATATCTCGTCGTGACGTCTGGCCAAACCCTGCGCGAGTAATGGGTACATCGATGTCCGCCATGGATAGCCCCCCGATAATTTTTTTGGTGTTCTCTCGGCCCTGTCTCTCGCAGATTAACGCAACTAACGATATAAAGAAAGACGGACTTTGCAGAGAACTCGGTAGTGTCTCAGTTTGAATATGAAGCGGCGAAAGAGTTCAGGGTCCCGAAGGGACCAACGGTGAGTAGCCGTAGGTTTTAACCTACGGACCGGTACGGCATGGACGATCTCCCCTTCGACCCTGGCGGGGTCGACCGTGCGGCCCTTTCAGGGCCGGGACTTATTTTCGCGGTTGCGTGTCCGTAGGTTGAAACCTACGGCTACTCACGGTTTTCCCCTTCGGGGAACAGGGCTGCGTAACGGTGAAATAGCAACAACTTCCGCCGCGCATAATTCAAACTGAGACACTACCGAGAACTCTATAGTGTTGAAATTTTCGAGTCACGGCGTTAACATCGTTCGGGCTTTACAAAAACTAAGGCGGTGCACCATGCTACGAGTGATCCATGCTTTCGACGTCAAGCCTGGAGTGCACGAGGCGTCGTTCATCGAGTGGTTGGACGCCCGTCTGGATGAGGCAACGAAGCGTTTTGGATGCCTCGAGCGGAAGACGTGGGTGTTCATTGACGGCATTCAGGGCGACTACGAACATGGCAAACCCGAGCGCCGGCCGAAATACTTGAACGAGGCCTTCTGGCCGGACCAGCAGCACGCCGACCATTTCAGGCAGTGGCTCACGTCCGAGGAGGCCAAGGCGTTCAGGCAAAAATGGTTTGACTCTGTGAAGAGCCACACGGTGCTCCGCTACGTTGATGCGGGCGTCCCCAGTCCCACGACCGATGACTAAGACGCCGGTCGCCCGCTCATGCGGCAGCTATTTTGCAGGCATACCAAACCGTCTCATCGGAAATCGGCCCTGCCAGTCCCTGAGGGCCGGGGTGATGGCAAAAGGACACACCTTAATATTAGCCTACGGCAGCGGTGGATATGCCCAACCCTTGGCGCATTCCACGGCGCGTTCCCATCCCGCGTACAATTCCTCGCGGCGGGCCAGGTCCATGCTGGGCTCGAAGTGGCGGCCCAGCTCAAGATGCGCCGCCAGCTCCCCCTCATCCCGCCAGAATTCGGTGGCGAGGCCGGCCAGATAGGCGGCCCCCAGTGCGGTCGATTCGGTCGCGGCGGGGCGCTCCACGGGAATTCCCAGAATGTCCGCCTGAAACTGGCAGAGAAAATCATTGCGCGCCGCGCCGCCATCCACGCGCAGAACCTCGGGGCGCAATCCGGAGTCGCGCGCCATGGCGTCCACCACGGCACGCGTCTGGTAGGCGATCGACTCCAGTGCCGCCCGCACCAGGTGCGCCCGGTTGGTGCCGCGCGTGATGCCGGTGATGGTGCCGCGCGCGTAGGCGTCCCAATGCGGCGCGCCCAGACCTACGAAAGCAGGAACAAGGTAAATGCCGTGCGCGTCGGGCACGGAGCGCGCCACGGCTTCGCTTTCCGCAGCGGTCAAGATCAATTTCATTTCATCGCGCAGCCACTGAATGGCCGCTCCCGCAATGAAGACGCTGCCCTCCAACGCATATTCGGTGCGGCCTTGGCGTCCCCAGGCCACCGTTGCCAGGAGGCCGGACTCGGAGCGGGGAATTTCCGTGCCGGTGTTCATCAGCAGGAAACAACCAGTGCCGTAGGTGTTCTTCACCATGCCGTGATGAAAACATTGCTGACCGAAAAGGGAGGCCTGCTGGTCGCCCACTACCCCGGCGATGGGAAGGGGGGCACCGAACACGGATGTCTCTCCAAAAATGGTGCTTGACGGTTTCACCTCCGGCAGGAGCGAGGCGGGAATGGCGAAATAGTTCAGAATTTGCTGGTCCCAAGCCAGCGTGTGCAGGTTGAAGAGCAGGGTCCGCGAGGCGTTGGAAACATCGGTGGCGTGCACGCGGCCACTCGTAAGCTGCCAGATCAGCCATGTGTCGATGGTCCCGCACGCCAATTCACCGCGTTGCGCCCTTTCGCGGGCCCCCGGAATTTTTTCCAGCAGCCATGCGATTTTCGTTCCGGAAAAGTAGGCGTCGGCGACCAGGCCGGTTTTTTCACGAAGAATGCGGTCAAATCCCTCGGCGCGGATCTGGTCGCACACCGCCGCCGTCCTCCGGCACTGCCACACGATGGCGTTGTGCAGCGGCTCGCCGGTCGCCCGATCCCACAGCAGCACCGTCTCCCGTTGATTGGTGATGCCGATGGCGCCCAATTCCCGGGGGCTCACGCGGGCATCCTCCAGAACCTTCTCCGCCACGGCAAGCTGCGACCGCCATATTTCCTTGGCATCGTGTTCCACCCAGCCCGGCCGGGGGTAATACTGTTTGAACTCCTGGCCCGCGAACGCCCGCGAGCGGCCCGCATGGTCAAACAGGATGGCCCGCGAACTCGTGGTTCCCTGATCTAGTGCCAGGATGTATTGGGGCATATGGCTTCCTCATTTCTTGGCCCCAAACCTGCGCTGCTTTGCCGGTCCGCCGCAAAGAGGAAGGCAGCAGTCGTACGGCAGGATGCAACCCGATCATGCGCTGGGGGTGGCCAAAGGCAACTGCGGCATTATATCCCCGTCGAACCCAGGGTTCCACGAGCGGGATGACCTGAGAGCGTTTCGGGAAGTTTAGTGAGTTTTCTTAGGGCTGACCAGGCGCAGAGTCGGGCATTATGTCCCATAACCCAGGCGACCTCTGGGCGATATGGCCTGGTGCGGGCGCCACCGAAGTCGCGAATTGTGGATGGGGGGTTTACCGGCCTGAAGGCCGCTGGCGTATTCGCCTGGTCGGTTGGTAAATGACCGGAGTGGTGGTATGAGCCAGCCGGGACGGCACCCGCCATCACCCCGGCCAGCCATCCGGCATCGCCCGGGCGGCCTTGGGGGAGCGGCGGCCGTGAGGGAGCGGCGGTCTTTCGCCGCCCCCTCAAGACTTCGGGCTGTGGCTTGCCCCAGGTTAACCCGCCATCAGGAGATCACGGCCGGCTTTACGTCGGCTGGATCAAGGAAATGATGGACTGCATCACGGCGTCAACGGTGGTGATGGCCTTGGAATTAGCCTCATATCCGGTCTGGGCCTGAATGAGCTGTGTGAATGCTGTAGCAATGTCCACGTTGGAGGCTTCAAGCGATCCCCCATCAATCGTCCCACAGCCGCCGGTTCCAGGCGCCGATATGCTGGCAGCCCCGGAAGCCAGGCTGGTTTGGAAGTCATTGGCCCCAAGGTTGGTCAGGCCACCATAGTTCGGGAAGGTGGCAAGAGCGATCTGACCCAAGGCCAGGGTTTGGCCGTTGGAGAGAACGCCGTTGATGACTCCGTTGGAGTTTATGGCATAGCTTTGCAAAGTTCCGGCGCCGTAGCCATTCTGCACTTCCCCGGAGGTTGCGGAGGGCTCGGCCGTTTGGGTGATAACCGAAGTCCCCGATGAATTGAAGAGCTGCCAGTTGACGTTCAGGATCTTCGCGCCGTCAGACAGCCCGCTGACGTTAATCCCCGTTACATTTGACGAAGGAGAAACCAATTCCCCGGACGAGTTGAACTGCAAAGTCCCGCTGGATAACACCTGGGGATTACCCGTGGCTCCCACGTCTGCGGCAGGAATAGTGATCTGATAACTCCAGTTGCCTGCCGAGGTCTCATTGAAATTGAAGGTCAGAACATGGCTGTTGCCGAGGGAATCATAGACTGTGAGGGGCGTGCTGAATGTTCCTCCCGTGACCCCGCCGGTCAAGGTCGAGGACCCAAATGACCCGTTCGCCATGTTGGTAGTCGTGGAAATAGAATTTCCGCTGGCTCCTGTCGTGGCACTTTGCAGGCTTAGCGTACTTCCGGACGTGGTTGCTGTAATGCTGGCGTCGGCAACGGTCCCCGTGCCGTAAGTTGTGCCTGCACCGGCCGTCCCACCGATGGCGGCGGCCAGGTTGGTAAGGGTGGCCGAGGGGGAAGCGCCGATTAAGACCTGATCAGCCACCGCGGGGTTGGAGAGCGCGGTCACAAAGGTGTAGGTTGTTCCGTTGATGCTGGCGGTCTCATTATTGTTGGCGTTGCCGGTCAGGGTGAGGGTTCCCGAGGCGGCCGTCGGAATCCCCGTGGCATCCAGATTCATGTCCAGTTGCACGTTGGTGGTGGCATTGGGAGGATAGCTTTGGCCGCTGGAAATCTGGATGGGGATCAGGGACGAATTGGTGTTGATGGCGCCATTCACGGCGGGGTAGCCCATCACATTGTTTCCAGAGCTGTCCACAAGATATCCAGAGGAGTTCAAAGTGAAATCGCCGGCACGGGTGTAAATCTGTGTTCCACTCTGCTGATTTAACACAAAGAGGCCATTTCCCTCAATCGCGACGTCCGTCGGTACGCCGGTGGAGGTGATATCACCTTGCGTAAACGGCGAGTCGACAGAACTCATCGCCGAGCCAACCCCCACTTGCACCGGGTCGCCAGCTCCGGTGGTTCCCAGCATCTGGTAAAACAGGTCGCTGAATACCGGTGTCCCCGACTTGAAGGCCGTGGTGTTCAGGTTCGACAGATCATTCGAAATGACCGAGAGGGCTTGCTCCTCGGCATTGAGACCGGATAGTGATGTGGAAAAAGATCCCATGTTGCTCCTCCTATTGTGTTGTGGACGTAGAACTCGTGCTCGTTGTCGAGGGGGCATACTCCTGCACGACCTGGTTGATCTGCGTCACTTGTTCAAGTTGGTTCAAATTCACAAGCTGGGTCATAAACGTGGTTGGATCCATGGGGTTGGTGGGATCCTGGTTTTGGATTTCTGCCACCAGCAGCGACATGAAATCGTTGGGGGCAATGCCCCCGATGGACGCGGATGAACTGTTTGACCCCGTGCTGCTCGAACCACTCGTTCCACCCGTCCCCGTCGTTGCATCGTACGTGTAAGGACTACTGATCATCATGGCGATTATTCTCCTTCGGCGCCGGCTAAGCCCGAACGCTCAGGCCGGATCCCGGATTTGCTAATTCCTCATTTTCATTGCGCCCACTGGCCGCGCGGCTCGAGTGCGGCAGCCTCTCCCACGGCATAACCGGTTGCTGCCCGGAAGGGTGAGAGCCCGATTGCTGATTTTGCTTCTCTCCCCCGCTCATTCCGCTCCCCGGGTGATCCTGGTAGACGGAAATGTTCTCCACGCGCAGGTTCCGCTCTCCCAGCGCGCGTTCGAGCGAGGGCAGGCCTGCCGCCAGCAGGGTGTGGGCTTCCTGGCCCTGAACATGAATTTCCGCTCCCACCGACCCCGCATTCAACACGGCATGAACTTCCAGGGGGCCAAGGGCGCCGGTGCGAAACTCCACGTGCATTTCCGCGCCATTGGCAGAGCCGCTGAGCGTCGCCGACCTCACGATGCTGCCGGCGCCGCCGTCATAATTCTGCCAGGCAGAAAGCGCTGCGGCAGCATGGGGGGAAGGCGCTGGAACGGGGGGAGCCGGCGTGGCGTCGGGGCCCAACGGAACCGACGGAGCGTGGGCCGCGACAAGATTTACCGTCGGATCGGTGGCTGGACTGTTGACGAGGCTGGGGGTGGGCGTTGCGACTCCTGCCGACGCCCCTCCCGACGCCGTCCCATTTTGTTGGCCGGACTTGCCCTGGCCCGTCGTCGATGAATCCGTAAGGCTTGCGGAGCCGCTGCTTCCGCTGGAGCTGGCATACACGGCGCCACCGCCCTGAACGCCACTCGATTCCGGAGCCGCGTCCTTCGGCAAGGGTGCTGCGGGAGGGGCAGGCTGTGGACTTGCAACAGCGGATGTGGATAACGCCGGCCCCGCCGGGGAAGAAGGTGGGGGCGGCACGCTGGTGGCCTCAGTCTCGTTGCCCTTTTGCCAGGCTCCCTCGGACGTTGCGGCGCCGGAAGCCTGCGTGGAGTGAAGCGGCGTCCGCGCCGGAATGTTTACCAGCCCTTCGGGCTTGGTTGCAGGGGGAACCGCGACTGATTCTGGTGTGGTCACGTTCGAACTGCCGCCTGACGGGGCCGCTACCGGAGTATTTTTTGCCGTGAGCTTTTCCGTTACTGGCGCTTGCTGCGATTCTCCTCCGGATGCTTTGACGCTTATTCCTGTCCCTGCAAATTCTCCCAGCAGACTCGAAAGGTCGAAAGGCTCCGGGGAGCCAGTCATGGGGACGTGGGGGGACGTTCCATTTACCTCCGAGTTGAACTGCGGGACGGCTTGTCCAAATTCCTGCAGGGATAGGGTGGGATCAGTAGCGCCCTGCAAATCTCCTTCCCCAGACAATCCTGACACGTTTGAATAAGCAGCCCATCCCGAATGACCGTCTGCGGAGGGGGACGATCCATTTACCTTCGAGCTGAACGGAGGAACGGCTTGTCCAACTTCCGGCGGGGATAGGGTGGGATCAGCAGGGCCCTTCAAACTTCCTTCCCCGGACAATCCTGACACGTTTGAATAAACAGCCCATTCCGAATGACCGTCTGCGGAGGGGGACGCGGAGGCGTTGGTTGTCATCAGGGGCAACGCAGGTTTGATCTGGCCCGCTGTGTCCTTGGAGACGTTGGATTGGGAAGTCGTCTGCAAACCCTGGCGCACGGTCAATTGTGGGGCTGCCTGCATCTGGGCGGGGTTGAATTGTAATGATAATGGCCATGAATTTGTACTACCGGGTGAGGCCTGAGTACCCTGTCCATGCTCCGGCACTGGTTTGGATTCGGAAGTGGCCCGTAAACCCTGGCTTGTCGGCATTTGTGGGGCCGCTTCGACCTGCCCAAGGGAGAAGTGTGTTGATGATGGCCATGAATCTGTGAGACCGGGCAAGGCTTGGCTGCTCGGGCGGGACTCTGGTAAGGGCGTCGACACCGGATTCGAGCCAAGTGCCTGGTTCCCGGCGCTTTGCGCCGCTCCAGTCGATTGTTCCACTGGCAGGCCGGGAAGGGATGCCACCTCAATTCCAGGGGAACGAGGCGCCGGGCTTGCGGGCTGGGGGATGCCGGAACTCTCCGGTTGATCTTGACCGGTTGTCGGCGCCCGTGCGCCCGAGTGAGCAGTCCCTGGGTTTTTCCCGTCCGAGGTAGATTGAATAGCCTCTGTGCCTTTCCCGCTCGTGGTGGACGAAGTGGATATAGATGCCCCACCCTTGGCGATTCCCGTCCACCCAACGCCTTTGCCTGTCCAAGCAAAAGTGCTGGGTACCGGAACTCCCCCCAATGCTCCTGGGATGGAGACCGTACCCGTCTGGGTAGACGTTTCGCCTGCCGAGAGGGTGAGGCTCGAGGCAAAGTTGAGCGTTGAACCCGCGGTTGATTCCGGGCGCGAAACGTTGGCGGCGGGGCCGGCAACATTGACGTTTACGTCTTTCAACGGAGCGGGTTGGAGAATGCTTGTAACGAAAGAATTCAGGAGCACCCCCGCCATCAAAGAGGAGCCGGAATTGTCGCCCGCGGCCTCTTTCGTTCGCGGAGATGCCGGAGTGGTGGGAGGTGCAATCGCCGGCCCATCCGGCGCCGAACTGGCAATGCTTTGAAGCGCCCGGCCCAAGGTTAAGGCAAATGAGCCTTCTCCGGTGGGTGCGTCACTCCCCGCCGTGGAGGCAGATAGGGTTGGTGCCATTGCGCCTGCGGATTGGACCGGAAGTGTTTCCATAGAATCGTTAGCCGCTGACCAAGGTGCATGAGCCCCTCCAATCACCACAGGAAAGGGGGAAATTCGATTAGCAGACGGAACTCTTTGCGAATTAAAGTTTTCCGGGTCTGTGCCGAAGCTAGAGAAAAGGAAGTCGCGAGGGCAAAGTGCATCGAGCCGGGAAAGGTTTGCCGACTGACTGGGCAATTACGAACGGGGAGTTCGCCCGGCACGCGCCATAAGAAATCTATCATCCACCATCTGTTGATCGCGCCGCGCCTGCACCAGTTGGTAGGCGGCAAGCTGACGCCCCCGAAGGTTTTCCAGAATCTGGCGTTGCTGTTGAGCTTTACGAAACACTTCAAGCTGGCGGTTCCGTAATTCTTCGAGCTTGGAAGCATGCTGATGCAACACCGCAATTCTGCGGAGGCGCGCCCGGTCGCAGGCCAACTCGAACTGCATTTCCATTGCGGTCATTCCCTGGTGGAGTTTCTTCTGTAATTGGACCAAGGCATTGGCCCGATCCAGTTTCGCTTCCTCCCGTTGCTGTTGTGCCTTCACCACCTCCCGGGTGATAACCTGGAGGCGTTGGCGCTCGCGTAGCTCGAAACTTTCGCGAAAGCGGAGCACGGCTTGTAAGGAGAAGCGGAAGGGCATGGGATCACGGAATTTCGGATTTTAGATTTTGGAATTTGGATTGAACAACTCAGGCAACGCATCTCGTTTTCGACTGAGGGTGCAGTGCGCCGTCTCTGATTTTGACATTCAGGGCATTTGCGGGCTGTAGACCGTCCTTAATCCAAAATCCAAAATCTAAAATCCAAAATTGTTCAGCCGGGCAGCGCTTGCAGACCCGTCAGCGTGTTGCTGAGAGGCGCCTTTTCGTCACTCCGCTGCTGGACGAATTTGGTCAATGCCGGGATAACCTCAATAGCCTGGTCCAGCACTGGGTCAAGACCCTTTTGGTAGGCGCCCACACGAATCAAATCCTCTGAAGCGGTATAGGCCGCCAGGAGTTTTCGCAGTCGCCGCGCCTTTTCAAGGTGCTCCGGTTTACAGACGGCAGGCATCAACCGGCTGAGGCTGTCCAGAATGGAGATGGGAGGGTAGTGGCCTTGGGTACTGAGGCGGCGATCAAGAACGATGTGCCCATCGAGCAGTGCTCGAACGGCATCGACCAGGGGGTCCTGCTGGTCGTCCCCTTCCATGAGTACGGTATAAAAGGCCGTGATGCTTCCCCCGTTAAAGTGCCCAGCCCGTTCAATAATCTGGGCCAGCAACGTAAATACCGAGGGGGTATACCCCTTGGCCGTCGGCGGTTCGCCTGCTGCCAATCCAATTTCGCGTTGTGCCATGGCCAGGCGGGTCAGGGAGTCAACGACGAGCAGCACATTTTTGCCTTTCATCGCGAAGTATTCGGAGACGGTCGTCGCCGCCAATGCGGCACGGATTCGCAACAGGGGTGATTGGTCCGACGTTGACACCACCACCACCGAGCGCCTTCTGCCTTCATCCCCGAGGGTTCCTTCCAGAAACTCCCTCACTTCACGGCCGCGTTCTCCCACGAGCGCCATAACTGTTACGTCTGCCGCGCTCCCGCGGGCCATCAGCCCAATCAGCGTGCTCTTTCCAACCCCGCTTCCCCCGAACACCCCCACCCTCTGCCCCCTGCCGCACGTCAGAAAAGCGTCAATGGCTCGCACCCCGCACCCCAAGGGTTCACGGATCGAGTGGCGTTCCAGTGGTAAAGGTCCAAGGGCGTGCAGTGGCCAGTATTCACGGGCAATGTAGTCCGGCCGCGAATCTAACGGCTTTCCTCCCCCATCAATCACGCGTCCCAGTAACTCCTGCCCCACTCTCTGGGTCGCCTTGGCGCCCCAGGTAGCAATGCGGTCCCCATAACGGATGCCACTCAGCCGCTCCAAGGGCATCGAAAGTACCGTGCTGCCCCGAAACCCCACCACTTCTCCCGCATGCGCCTCGCCCCCTGGGCCAATGATTTCGCAGCACTCACCAAGGGAACAGAAGGGGCCCTCCGATTCCACGATGTGTCCCACCGCCTTGGTCACCCGGCCATACCAGCGCGCTGTGGAAAGGCTTTCCAAGCGCCGGAAGTAGGGGGCCAGGAGCGCGAAGTCTTTCATGAAGTACCCTTAAGCCGCAGGATTGCCGATTTTCGATTGCCGATTGGAATTGAAGTCAGTTTTTCGCCCTCGCCCCTCAGATTTGAATAAGACCACTTTCGGACAACTGATGACTGACTAATATCAATCGAAAATCGACAATCGACAATCGGCAATTTCCTCGCTCGTCACTTCTCTTTTGGCCGCTGGGCCAACAGGTCAAAGAAACCCTGTTCGATCTCCTTGAGTTGGGTATCCAGGGTCAGGTCAGTCGAACCCAATTCGGTTTCCAGAATGCAGTGCCCGGGGCCGAGAGTGGGATCTCCCATCAGTTCAGGAAGCGCTTGGATATCCTGTTGCAAGGTGAAGAATGTCTGCCAATCTTCGACCTGGTCAGGGTGGATTCTCAACCTGACGCGCGTTCCGGCGCCCACCTTGTCGAGCCCCACGCGCACCACCCCGGCCAGCAGCATGGGATCAACTTGAGCTTCCCGGTGCAAAATTTTTCGGGCAATCGCCAATGCCAATCCTACGACTTCCGCTTCGACCCTCTGGAAATAGGTTTCCCGCTCACGGACAAAATCTCGAACTGCCCCGACCAATAACTGCCTCTCGTTTGCCAAGGCCTTTTCAAAATCCGCCCGGCCCTGGGCCAACCCTTCATCCCGCCCCTCTTTTCGGGCTTGTGCTACCCGCGCCCCAATCTGTTCTTCGCTTACCGGTGAAGGACCACCCGGTTTGGTATCAGAATCCCAGAGCCGCTCCAGCGTGGAGGGGTTTCCTCCGGCAGCGGACGGCTTTGCCGGGGCGCCGGCGACCACGGGGGTGGGGTACACATAGGTGGGCGCTTGCGGTTCAACTTCCTTGGTCAACGGGTTGGAATCAGACGACATAGGCGTCATCCCCAAAGCTCTTCAGAGTTAATTTGCCATCCGCTTCGAGCTTGCGTGCTTGCTGAACGATTTCTTGCTGGGCGGTCGCCACTTCCCGGGAGCGCACCGGCCCTAATGCCTCCATGTCCTCTTTGAGCATTTGGGAAGCGCGTGAAGACATGGTTTTGAAGATGTGATTCTTCATGTCTTCCGAGGACCCCTTGAGGGCAAGCGCCAGGGTTTTCTTGTCCAGGTGGCTCAACAGTTCGCGCATGCTGCTCTCGGGGACGGAAAGGAAGTCTTCAAAGGTGAACATCAAATTGCGGATGCTGAGAGCGAGCTTGGGATCATCCTGCTCAATCGTTTCCAGAATCGTCTTAACACTTCCAGGCTCCACGCGGTTGAGCATTTCGGAGACGGCTTTGATGCCGCCATAGGCGCGGCGGTTCTGTTCCCCCAAGGCTTTGAGTTTCTTGTTGAGCACCAGAGCGATCTTCTGCACCATCTCCGGCGAGAACTGATGCATTTCGGCGAGGCGGCGCACTACTTCCGCGCGGGTCTTTTCGGGCAGCAGAAGAAGAACCTCGGACGCGGGCTTCAGCCCCAGGTGCGCCAAAACCAGGGCAATGGTTTGAGGATGTTCGCCTTCCACAAACATCACGAGTTGCTGTGGGTCAGCCCTTTGCAGCGAGTCGAGGTTTGTGGCGCGGGCCTCTTGATAACTTTCCACCTGCTGGAGTAAGTGTTTTGCCCCGTCCTCACCGAAGGCTTTTACCAGAAGTGACTTAGCGTAATCCGCCCCGCCTTGGGCAAGATACTCCTCGGTTACGGTCAAACGATAGTATTCCTGAAGGATTTGAGCGCCGGTTTCAGGGGAAATGTACTCCAGTTCGGAGATTTCCTCGGTAAGCATTTGCAGATCTTCTTCCGGCAAATTCCTGTAAACCAGGCTGGCAGCCTCGTCGCCTAAGAGGACAAGGAGAATAGCGGATTTGCGAATCCCCGTCAGGTTTTGAGCCGTTTGCGCTTTGGCAGTTTCCGCGGCCCCGGTCATGATTTACCCTCCTGCCGCATCCAGTTCTGAATCAGGCGGCTGGCTGTGGCTGGTTCTTTCTTGACCTTGTCCAACAAGTTCTTTTTGAGCAGCACGGCTTGTTTCGCTTCCATAGAAGCTCCCCCCAACTGGGAGATGGAAGCCTCAACGCTGGCGGTGTCATCCCCCTTGGCGGAAAGACCTCCGGAGACGCCAGCGGGCAACGCCTCCCGGGCAATTTTGCCCATTCCAAGTTGCTTGGGAAGCTCTCGGAATGTGGCCACAATTTGGCGTTTGATGGGACGCAGGATCAGCATGTAAATCAATAAAAACAAAAGGACTAACGCGCCATAGCGAATGACATTTATCCACTTATCGACCATCGGCACCAGGCGCTCGGTGATAGTCGGAGGAGCTGGGGTTTCGAGTGGCAAGGTTTGGAACGAAAGGTTTTCCACCGCCAATTTATCACCGCGCGTCGCGTCAATTCCGATTGCTGCCGTCACGAGCTCCGTGATCTGCTTCATTTCGTCCGGGGTGCGTTTCCGTCGGGTTTCGACTTTCTGGCCGTTGTCGTCTTTGATATCTGTCGCGTCGTCCACGAGGACGGCAGCGGCAATGCGTTTGAGGGTTCCGGAGGGCAGCACCGAATGGCGGACGGTTTTGCTCACGGCGAACGTTTTGCTTTCAGTACGGAGGCCCTGAGATTCGGAATCGGCAGTATCGAGTGGTTTCGGCGGAGGGGTGGGCTGCTTACCCGGGACGTTGGAGGGCGTTCCGGGAGTACCCTGCGCGCCGGTTTCGCCGACCTTTTCCTCTGAAATTTCGGACGTCAAGACCACCGAGCCGTTCGGATCGTAGGTTTCCTGTAAACTATCGCTTGTGGCGAGGTCGTATTCCACGGTGACGTTGGCGCGCGCTTTTCCCGGCCCCACGACAGGCTCGAGGGTGGCGACCACTTTTCGTGCCAGGGTGCCCTCAAATTCCGCCCAGGACCGCGGCCGGTTTTCAGCACCGCCCCCGTGCGCCAGGATCGGCACCCCGCCCTCCGCATTAATCAGCGTCACGTTTTCGGGCTTTAAATTGTCAACCGCGCTGGCCACCAGATGAGTGATGGCATCCTGGGCGTCGTCGCTCAGCCGTCCGCCTTTTAGCTTGATGACCACCGAGGCTTTGGCCTCGCGTTCCTGATCGGTGAAGAGCGATTCCTGGGGCAGTACCAGGTGTACCCGCACCGCGTCAACTTCTCCCAGGGTTTGAATCGTACGCTCGAGTTCACCTTCCAGTGCCCGCTGGTAGTTCACTTTTTCCGCAAAGTCGCTTCCCGCCCAATTCGGCTTGTCGAAGAGCTCAAACCCCATCCTGCCGGTTTGCGGCATCCCTTCCGCCGCCAGGTCGAGGCGTGCTTTATCAAGCTGGTCGGCGGGAACCAGGATGCTGGCTCCGTCGCTCGCCAGCTCATAGGGAATGTTTTTTTCTGACAAACGATGCGACAAAGACTGGACATCACCTGCGGACAGTCCGGAATAGAGGGTCTTGTAGTCGGCCTTATCCAGCAGGGTGACGAACACCCAGATCGTTCCCGCCACGGCCGCCCCGCCCACCACGATGGTAATCTTCTGGCGGAGGGTGAGGCCCCGGACAAAAGCGACGATTTGATTAGTGACTTGTTCAGCGTTCAAGGCCATTTAATGCTCTCAGCTATCGGCTCTCAGCCATCAGCTTTCGATCTTCAATTTTCGGCCAAAACTTGAGCCGGGCGGCAATCGCTGACCGCTGAAAGCTGAGAACGAAATGCTAAAACTGCATCTGGGAAATCGTCTGGTACGCCTGCACAATCTTGTTGCGCACCTGCATCATCATCTGAAAAGTCAGATCTGCCTTTTCCACCGCCACCATGGCCGAGTGAAGATCCTGTCCATTACCCTGTAGGACACTTGCCACCTGCTGGTCTGCCCCAGATTGCATTTCCTGAACCTTATCCATGGCGCCTTCCAGCGTCTGGAAGAAATCCGAGCGGTCGTTGGAAGGCTGGCGGACGTCCAGTTGGACATTTCCCCAGTCGATTTGTGGAAGACCTGAAATCGTATTGCCCACAGCCGTGTCCCTCCCACTGTGCTAACCGGTGCTAAGTGAGAATTTGAATTGTTTCCGAAATCATTCCCTTGGTGGCCTGAACTGCCGCCACATTCAACTGGTATGCCTGGGCTGCCCCCATTAAATTGACCATCTCTTCCACCGGATTAATGTCAGGGAAAGAAACGTACCCGTCAGCATCGGCATCCGGATGACCGGGCTCGTACCGGCGGATGGGGGGAGCTTGGTCCGTAACCACCTTTTCGACCTTTACGCCCCGCGCATGCAAATCGCCAAAGCGCGATAAGGCCAGGGCAAACTTTCCCTCGCCGGGCCGCTCCGTCCCAAACACCACCAACTGTCTTTTATAAGGCCCGCCACCGGGCGTGCTGGTGGTTTCCGCATTGGCCATGTTACTGGCCGTGACTTCGGCGCGCTCGCGTTCCGCAATGAGGGCGGATGCACTGATATCCAGAACTCCAAAGAGGTTCATGGCATTATTTCCCTTCGTTGATCGCCGACTGGACCATATGGATTTCGTTGCGAAGCAACTCCACGCCGGCGTGGTACTGAAGCTGCACTTGCGCCAGGGCCATGGTTTCACGCTCCAAACTTACATTGTTGCCGTCCGGGCGCTCAATCAGACCCTTTACTTCCTCGACATGGGGCGAAACCGGGGCGCCCTCCAGGCGCTGCTCAGCGCGCCGCATCTCGGCATCAAAGTCAACATCCTGAGTGCGATATCCCGGGGTATCGACGTTCGCCAGATTGCTGGAGATCAATTCATGACGAAACGTCACCAGATCCAGAAAATGCTCCACTCGCACCATCGTGGGGGATTCAATCCAATTCATGCGGCACTCCGGGGAGGCAAACCGAACTCCCGAATTTTGTTGCGTACGGTGCGCAGGCTGACTCCCAGCATACCCGCGGCGCGCGTGCGATTCCCACCTGTTGCACCCAGGGTTTTCTCCAGAAGCGTGCGCTCCAGTTCGCGCAAGGTCAGCCCCGGCTCGATCCCCCCCATCGAGGGGTCGCCGGTCTGAAATCCGGCTTCGGGAAGAAGTTCCATTCCCACCACAGGGCTGGGGGCAAGAACCAGGGCGCGGCGCACGAAGTTTTCGAGCTCGCGCACGTTCCCCGGCCAGTCGTAAGCCTGGAGCCGCTCGATAAGTTCCGGCGAAAACCGCACGACGTGGGAGGGAGAGGCAGAAGCGTATTTGCGCACGAAATGGTTGATCAGGTCGGGAACGTCCTCGCGGCGTTCCCGCAAGGGAGGAAGGGAGAGGGGAATCACGTTGAGACGGAAAAACAGGTCGGCGCGGAATTTCCCTTCCGCCACCATCGCCCCCAAGGGGCGGTTGGTGGTGGCGATCACCCGCACATCGACGTGCAGCGGGCGGGTGTCGCCCAGCCGGTCTATTTCGCGTTCCTGCAACACGCGCAGCAGTTTCGGCTGGAGACTGAGGGGCATTTCGCCAATTTCATCGAGCAGCAGGGTGCCTGTATGGGCCAGCTCGAATTTCCCCGCCTTGGAGGCCATCGCCCCCGTGAAGGCGCCGCGCATATGCCCGAACAACTCACTCTCCAGCAGAGTGTCGGGGAACCCTGCGCAATTCACCGCCACAAAGGGCCGCTGGCTGCGGGGACTGGAGCGATGCACCAGGCGCGCGAGGAGCTCCTTGCCCGTGCCACTTTCCGCTTCCATCAGGATGTCCGCGTCCGTGCGCGCCACCTGCCGGGCGCGGTCCAGCAACCGCTGGGTGATAGGTGAGCTGCCCACAAAATCCCCATTACTCGCCACCGGAATCCGGCCCGAGCCCGAACCCAACACGCGCGCCGCAGCCTCCTTTAACTGGTCGAAGGAAATGGGTTTTATCAGGTAATCGCAGGCGCCCTCGCGCATGGCATTTACGGCCTCCGGCACGTTGGCGAAGGCGGTGAGAAAAATCACCGCCGTCTCCGGGGCCAGAGCGCGCACGCCCCGCATAACCCGGAGCCCATCCCCATCGGGCATTCGCATGTCGGTCACCACCAGCGGGCAAGGCGCCAGGCGGAAGCGCTCCAGCGCCTCCCTGGTTCCCCCCGCCGTCGTCACTTTCCATCCCTGCCGGCGGAAATTGGCTTCCAGCGCTACGCGCATGGCCATCTCGTCGTCCACTACCAGAACTTGATTCATCCCTCAACTCCTTCAATGGGAAGCGCCAGCGTGAAAGTGGTCCCCTGTCCCTCGCGGCTGTCCACACCAATCGTGCCGCCGTGCTGCTCGATGACCTTGCGAGTTACTGCCAAACCCAACCCCGGACTGCCACTTTGGGTGGTGAATCCCGGCTCAAAGATTTTTTGCAGATTCTCCACGCGAATGCCCACTCCCTGGTCGGCAAAAGTCACGGTGGCCGTAGCAGGAAGCGGGAGGCCTTGATCCTGCCGCCCGACACTGATGGATAGCGTTCCGCCGGCTTTCATCGCCCGGAAAGCATTGAGCGCCAGATTGAAGAATGCCTGTTGGAGCCGCGACGGATCGGCCAGGACGGAGACAGAAGCGTGCGGCGCCCGCCACTCGATCAACATCTCCTTCTGCCGCGCCAGGGGGCGCAGGAATTCCACCGTCTCCCCCACCAGCCGCCCGAGGTCCACGGGCCGAAGTTGCGCCGCGGGCTGACTGTGAAAATGCAGGACATTGTTCACCGTGGCGGCCAGAGACCGCAGCCCCGCCTGGACGTGATTGATCCAGGGTTGCAATTCCTCCTGGTTGGCAAGCGCATCGGCCAGGAGTCCGGCAAAGAGCTCCAGACTTCCCAGGGGATTTCGAATCTCATGAGCGAGCAGGGCGGCAACCTCCGCGAGCGCCTGCGAGCGGCGCGCCCCCTCACGTTCACGCTCCAGTTGCCTAGCCTCCGTCAGGTCGCGGAGGATGAGAATGGAGTCGTCGCCCGACCCCCGGGCCTGAAAACAGGCGCGCGTCACCCCCAGCGTCCGTTCGCCTTGCGGTCCTTCCACAATCCATTCCTGCTCATCGCGGAAATCCTCCTTGGGAATCGCAGCGAGCAATCTCCCCAAAAGGCGAGGTATGGCAGCTTCCGACGGGGAAGCATCGTCGCCTCCGGAATGAAGCAGCCGGGTTGCCTCCGGGTTGATCACGCGCAATTTCATTCCCCCGTCGAACACCAGGACGCCACAGGGCAAGCCTTCCACGATGGCGGCCAGGTACGCGCGCATCCGCTGATTCTCTTCCAAGCTTTGCGCCAGGCTGCGATTTTTGTCCTCGAGTTCGTGCCGCAGACGGCCCACTTCGGCTTGCAGCTTGGTATAGGTGGTCTCCAGCGCCCCGGCCGTCTGGGTAAAGGAAGCGAAGGCGGTGGCTAATGCCCGGCGTGCCGAGCGTGCGGAGCCCGGCCGGTGGAGCGAGCTTTTTTTGCCGATCAACGGGCAAAGTCTGCATAGCAATAGGCCTCGGAAGCACGGGTTGGGCCAACTTTATACCCCCGTCCTAAAATTTCTCTCATCCGAAGATTCCTCCGCCCCCCACGGAAAGTGCTCAAGCTGAAGTTCCGGTTGGTCTTCGGCCAGAATGAAAGCCCGCTCGATAACCTGCCTCAGCTCGCGGACATTTCCTGGCCAGGGATACTGTTCAAGGGCGCGCGCCGCTGCCGGTGAAAAAGTCCGGGCACACACGTGCGCCTCCTGGCAGAGGATATTGAGGAAGTGCTCGCTGAGGGGCGTGATATCTTCGCGGCGCAAACGCAGGGGATCAATCTCCAGGGGAAATACCGCCAGTCGGTAATAAAGGTCCTCTCGGAACCGCCCTTCTTTGACCAGCCGGGGAAGGTTGGCGTTGGTGGCGGCGATAACGCGGGCGTCAATCCGCAGAGTATCGGAGCTGCCCAGCCGCTGGACTTCGCCTTCCTGCAAAAAGCGTAGGAATTTCGCCTGCATGGAGAGGGGAAGGTCGCCCACTTCGTCGAGAAGCAGGGTTCCGCCTTGGGCGAGCTGAATGCGCCCCATGCGCGACTGGAAGGCGCCGGTGAAAGCCCCGCGGTTGTAACCGAACAACTCAGCCTCCAGCAGGGCCTCGGGGATGGCGGCGCAGTTAATGACCACGAACGACTGCTCCCGGCGCGGGCTTAACATGTGCACGGCGCGCGCCACCAATTCCTTGCCCGTTCCGGTCTCACCCGTCAGCAGGACGCTGGTCTGCCGCGGAGCCACCAACCGGGCCAGGCGATATAAACGGCGCAGGGACGGGCTGCGACCCGTCATTCCGGGCAGGGCTTCAATATCACCGGCGGGAGCCGGAGAGCGTGGCAATAGCCGCTCCCGCGGACTGGCAAGTTCCATGGGAATGCGGGGTTCGCGGGAATTTTGCAGCATCCGGAACAATTCACCCGAGTCTTGAGGCAAACCCAGCTCGCTTCCCAGGGATCCGATATCCCCCTGGGAGTCGAGCACCACAACCTCAACTTCCGGGTGCCGGGCGCGGATGGTGGCAACCAGTTCCCCCGCATCCAAGTCCGGCAGGAATTGATCGAGCAACAGAGTCCGGCAGGCGCCTTCCTCAATTAAGGCCAGCGCCTCCGCGCCGCCACAGACCTCCTCGGCATGGCAATGGCGCGCCGCCAATTGCTGCAAAATTCGCTGCCGGAAAAGCGAGTCGGGGCTGGCAACGATGGTGGGTAGGTGGGTCTTGCAAATGGCATTGAGGGCACTGGTGGTCATCATTTCCTCGTCGGGTAACCTCTACTTGTGTCACCGCTCTATTAGAGGGGGATTAGTTCAGAATTAAATTCCTCAAAGTTTAAATGTCGGAAAAATCTCACAATCAGTTCCGGGCACTGAGCTATCCCCTTAGGGGGAAGGAAAATATCATGAGAGATTTCCCACCTCAGCTTGGGTGGGCCAGGGGAAAGCTGATGCGGATGCAGCCGGCGTCCGGCCCCTCGGTCAGAATTTCCAGTTTGCCCCCCAGTCTGTCCAGATGGCGCTGATTGATGGCCCATCCCAGAGCGCCGTTTTTGGCGGCGTGAGAAAAGAGCAACCCCGGGTTGGTGATATCCTCAAGCACCTTGATTTGGAGGTACTGCAAGTCGAGTCGAGGGGGTTGGATCAGCAATCGGGCGTTCCCCTCGGAAGTTGTGAGTTGAAGGGTGATGTCGCCGCCCCCCGCGCTGTTCTGGATGACCCAGGCAAACAAACTCTGGAGCGCTTCACGAAGGCGTTCCGGGTTGGCGAATACGCTCGCGTCATCATTCGCATTGAATTGCAGACGAAGATCCCGGGACTCGGCCAGATCCTCCATTCCGGTCAAAACTTCCGTGGCCGTGGGGGCGAGGAGGACGCACTCGGCGGGGCCGCAGGCGGTTCCTGACTCGCCAAGATCACGAAGCGAAACGATCAACTGCGCCATTTTGTCGGCAAGTTCCAGCGATTGTTCGAGCAGGGCACGGTAATCCCCCGCCGAGCGCTTTCCCATCAACCCCAACTCAATTCCCCCGCGCAGGGCGGTGATGGGTTGAGCCAGGCGATGAGCCATCGCGCCGAGGCATTCGCGGCAATACCCGGGTGTCTTGCCCTGCCCGCAAGAATCGCATCCGGGAGCATGTTCCGGAGCTGGAGGGCAGGCGCTCTCGGCCGGGGTGGGGGCCCGCGTGCCTGGCGCCGGTTCGGCCGCCATGGCGGGTTGATGGGGTTTCAGATCGTTGGGCATGTTTTCAGGCCTCGTCCCCGATTTGATAACCCACGCCCCGAATCGTGTGGATCAGTTTGCGATCGAAGGCCTGATCCACTTTCTTCCGCAGGTAGTTGATGTAGACGTCCACCACGTTGGTCATCGTATCGAAGGAAAGATTCCAGACGTGTTCGATAATCATGGCGCGGGTCACGCAACGGCCCACATTGCGCATCAGGTACTCGAGCAAGGAGAATTCCTTGGGGGTGAGTTCGATGGTATTTCCCGCGCGCTTCACCACTCGCTCCACGCGGTTCAATTCCAGGTCTCCCACCCGCAGCATGACCTCAGCGGGCATCGAGGCGCGCCGCAAGAGGGCTCGAACCCGGGCGGAGAGTTCGGTAAAGGAGAAGGGTTTGGTCAAGTAGTCGTCAGCTCCCAGGTCCAACCCCTTCACCCGGTCTTCCACGCGGTTGCGGCCGGTCAGAATGAGAACGGGCAGAGCCGGCTTGTTCTCGCGGATATGCTTGAGCACATCCAACCCATCCACGCGCGGCAGGGTCAAATCGAGGACCGCCACATCATATTCAAATTGACTCACCATGAATTGTGCTTCATCGCCGTCCTGCGCAATGTCCACGGCGTATTGTTCAGCTTCCAGTCCCTTCTGAACGAAACTCGCCACCGGCCTGTCATCTTCTGCTATGAGGACTCGCATCTTGTCACCTTTTCCGAGGGCCCAAAGCTGTTCGGCCCTGCCAGCGTTGCACGGAGAGGCAAAACTCGGGTGCTGTCCCGGTCATGACTCTCTCATGAAGGCCTTGCCTTCATTAATCACACCTTATTTCGGCAGGATGGGGAGAAAGGTTGAGGAAATCTTAGGGCTAGGCAAAAAAAGGCGCGGCAGGCAAGTCCCTGGATCTCAATTTTAGGGGGTCAACTTCCACTGTGGGCGGGCGGTGAGGTGTGGGCGCGATTACTATCTGCCACAAAACAAAAGCCTCCGGTGGAACGCGAGCGCCGGTCCACCGGAGGCTTTTCGAATCGATGAAGTTTACTGGGCAGGAGGTGCTGGTGGCTTCGGGGCAGGCCCACCGGGGGCGCCGCCAGGACCGCCGGGGCGGTGTCCCATGTTTCCACGCCGCTCCATCATGTGACCCCGTTCCATGCCGCCGCCCTCGCCGCGATTCTCCATGAAGGCTTTCACTTTCTTCAACTGATCGGGCGTGAGCACGCTCCGTGCGGAGAGCATGGTTTCCACTTGCTGCTTTTCCATCTTTCCGCGCAGGGCATTCACCTCATCAAGTTTGTTCATGATCGCATCGTGATCAGGATTGTCCGCGCGCAGGAGTTCCCGGAGTTCGATGTGGCGCAATTGCATATCCGCGCGCGTTTGCACGGAAGCTTTCTCCGCCTCGACTCCGAGTGTATGCAATTTCCCCACCTGCTCGTCCGTCAACCCAAGATATTGGCGCACGCGGGGATTCTCCGCCATACGCAGAAGGCGCTCACATCCGCCGAATTCGCGCCCGCCGTCGCGCTGCCAGCCACCCCGGCGCTCTCCCGCCCTGCCGAATTGGCCGTGGCCGCCTCCCGCGAATTGATGCTCGCCATTACCCCATTGGTGCTGCGCGCCGCCAAATTGATGCTGGCCTTGGCCGGGGCCGGGATCTTTGCCGGGGCCTTCCTGAGCCCAGGTGACCACCGCAGCCGCCAGCATAACCATTAAACCTAATGTCCCAATCGCAATTTTCCGTCGCATTTTAAATTACCTCCCCTAGCTCATTGGACGGAGTATACAACAGGCTCGTTACCAGGAGTCAACAGCTCACCGCATATTTAACAAGAGTTAACAAGCCACTGTTCCTGTTTAACAAAGTTAACAACTTGCCGCCCCCGCCTGAGGCCAGCGCGCGTCGGGAAAAATGTCCGAGTGGGGCTCAATTCGCCACGATGGCGCTGGGGATTGAAGGGTTTTGCTACCGGGGGTCGCGCATCGCCTCATCAATCAGCTTGAAAAAATCGGCTGTGGCCGGAGCGCCGACGATGGTTCGCCCGTTGATAAAGCTTGTGGGAGTTTGGGCGACCCCGAGGGCGTTCGCTTCCTGGATATTGGCTTCCACGCGCGAAAGCGAGCCCTGGGCGTCGATGCAGGCGGCAAGCTTCATGTTGTCGATTCCCACCTCCGCGGCGACGTGCAGCAGCATGTCACGGGCATGGTCGCCGGTGATGGTTGTCTGATTCTTATAAACCGCGGAGCGAAAGTTCACATATTTGGACGGGTCGATCTGATAGGTGCATTGGGCGGCGATGGCCCCGGTGAGCGCCCAATCATGGATGGTGAGGAGGGGGAACTCCTTGAACACCACGCGCAGTTTGTCACCGTATTTGGGGATGATTTCCGTTTCCAGTTCCTCCTGCATATGCGCGCAAACCGGGCACTCGAGGTCGGAATACTCAACCAGGGTTACGGGGGCGCTCGAGGGGCCCTGCGCAGGTTGATCCTTGAGGTTCATCAGCCGGACAATTTCCTGCCGGGGGTCGCCGCCCAGATTGAAGATGCTCCCCTCCACCATGTAGCGCATGTTCCGGGAAACGAAAAGGGCTTGCGAGCGCTTATCCTTGCCGTCGTCCAGGGTCACCGTGGTCTCGAGGAAATCCGGATAGATGCTATCGCGCAAATCGGTGGCGGTAATCTCTACGGAGTCGGGGATACTGAAGCGCTCGCGCACGTAGTGAACGACCTTTTCGCGCGCCGCTGCCTGATTCGGGGCTTGGGCGAGGAGGGCGGGCGCCGCCAGAACAATGGCCAGCAGGCCCGGAAGGGCGATGCTACGAAGGGAAAGTCGGCTCATCGGAACAGTGAACTCCTTTCGCTCGAACCTGGGTCAATGCCGGGCTTGTGGAAAGCATGCCAGCCGCCCTCCCCGTTATTTTCCCGCCATCACTTTTTCGATTTCGTCCACCTCGCGAGGCAGCCGGCGGGTGAGCAGTTCATTGCCGCCCGGCGTGATGAGAATATCGTCTTCAATGCGGAATCCGATTTTCTCCTCGGGAATGTAAATGCCCGGCTCCATGGTGATTACCATGCCGGGTTCAAGCCGCCGGCTGTAGTCCATGGGATCGTGAACGTTCAGGCCGATGGGATGGCTCAGCCCGTGGATGAAGTACTGGCCCAGGCGCTGGCCGTGCAAATCCCTGCCGTGGGTGTTGATGTAATCGAAAGCGATCTCGTTCAGGCCCTTGGTGCCGTGGCGGCCAATGTAGGCGCCGGGTTTGGCGGCGGCCATGGCGGTGTTCTGGGCGCCCAGGACGATTTCGTAGATCTCCCGCTGCCGCGGCGTGAAGTGGCCGTTCACCGGCAGGGTGCGGGTGATGTCGCTGGCGTACCCGCTGTAGGAACCGGCCACATCCATCAACACCACATCGCCGTCGTGCATCTGGTTCTCATCCTGATCGTAGTGGAGCACCGTGGAGAAAAACCCCGAGCCGACGATGGGGGGATAGGAGGGCCACTCGCAACCCCGGCGCTCAAATTCATATTTCATTAAAGCGGCAATTTCATATTCCCACATCCCCGGCTTTACCGCCCTCATGGCCGCGAAGTGGGCCTCCACCGATGCGTCCACGGCCTTGCGAATCAGGGCGATTTCTCCAGGGCTTTTCACCGCACGCATGCGCCCGACGGTCAGGCGGATGTCCACCAGCGATGCCTTGGGAGCTTTTTCGCGAATCTTCTTCACCATCTCCGCCTGGAAACATTCTTCCCCGCTCTCGGACTGCGGCGTGAGCTCGGTGTAAATGGTGGAGAAGCCCTTGAGCGCTTCCTGGAGGTCGGCATCGAATTGCGCAATGTTGTGAACCGTGGGGAATCCCGTGCGGGCAGGAGCGTCCGCATCCTCGGGCGCCAATTTGGGTCCCGTCCATCTCTCTTCCGGGCTGTGCGCGGGAAGATAAAGGATTTCTTGCCCCAGTTCCGGAGGCGCACCGGGGGCATGCGCCTTCGGCTCGAGGAGCATGATGGCGCCCGGCTCGTTCCAGCCGGTGAGGTAGTAAAACTGCTCGTTCTGCCGGAACGAGGTTACGGCGGCGGCTACATCCGTCTCGACGTAACCATAGAGCACCACCACGCCATCGCCGCCCGTTTCACGAATCAGGCGCGCCCGCCGCTCGTGAAATTCCGCAAGCGGCCCGCGTTCCCAGGCCTCCGCCCCCAGCGCCAATCCCAGCATGGCACACAGTGCCAAGGCGAAAATGACCTGCCCTCGAAGCCCTTGTGGCATCCCCATCCTCCCTCTCTGAAGAACGTTGAGCATTCCGTACTCGCTCACTTGAAAACAGGCGGTTTGGGCCTATAATTACAGGCCAGATGCAGGCGCCGGAAATTACCTGGCCGGAGGTGCACGGATGAAAACCGCCTATGCCCTTGGCGGGCTGCTGCTTCTTGCTTCAACTTGCGCTTTCGCGCAGGACCCGCAGATGCGCGCCGAGGCCATTGAAATCCTCGAGCGCGCCCAGCGCGTGAGTTTCTCTCCCCAGTGGCCCGATCTCGAGCGCGTGGATACCTTCCGGGTGCTGGATGCCGCAACCGGTCCGCAAGAGGGCAGTTTCTCCCGGGTGGTTGTGCAGGGAACGGGCCGGCGCGAAGAATTCAAGTTCGGCAGCTTTCACGCCATCAACGTCTTTACCTCCCGAGGACTGGCCACGGTGCGGACGGGAGAGGTCATTCCGCCGTCTTTGGTCGACCTGCTCCGGTTGACGCCCTCCTTGGGGATCCGCTTCGATCATGACGACGTCATTTCTGCCATTACCAACAGCGGCGCGAATGGGTGGCCGGCGCGCTGTATTGAGTTCAACACCATCAACGGAGAGAAGAGCAGTAACAATGAGATTTGTGTGGACGCCCAGAATGGCGCTTTGGTCGAAGCCAAGCTCGAAAGTCAGCTCATTGAATACAGTGACTTCTTCGCCTTCGCCGGGGCGCTGATTCCCGGCACGATCCGTTATACCTTCAATGGAATTCCCCACCTTGAAATCTCGCAGACCATGACCGCGCTTACCGATCCCACTCCCAATGTCCTCGCCGCCCCGCCGGACGCCCAAATTCGCCGGTATTGCGCCACCTATCGGCGCGCTTTTGGGATCAACATGCCACAGCCCAAGCCCGGCAACGTGGGTGAGACTGACGTAGTCGTCCGCGGCCTGATCGGCACCGACGGCAAAGTTCACGATCCGGTCGTGCAAAGCTCGGAGCGGCCGGACCTGGACCCGGCGGCGCTGCAACTGATCCAGCAGTGGACTTTTACGCCCGCCACGTGTGATGGCCGCCCCAACCAGGTCGAGGCGAGCTTCACGCTGCACTTCCAATGAGGAAAACCGTGGATTGAGGTTGATGGCCTGCTCCCGCGCCGGAATCGTTGGGGTGCCGCTCGAACGGCCCGGCCCCATCGGACTCCGATGCGCCCCGGCCCCCGACCGTCGCCCCCCTGTTGAAGAGGCAGAAGCAAGCCCGCCTTCGATTTCGAACGGCGCTAAGTGGCATGCTCCACGGCGCGCGGGCGGAACAAAGCCGGCAGGGCATTCGCGAGGCGCCGCAAGGGGGTTTGGAACAACGACATGGTCCCCATGTAAGAGTAGCCCATGAAGAAAAGCAGCAGGAAGGGGGTGGTGAGATAATTTTCCATGGTGACGGAATAAATGATGGTGAACAGGAAGTAGCCGGCGAGGCAGAGTTCGATGACAGGAATCCAGCCGGCGCGGCGGCGCACATACTTCTTCCCCTCCCACCCCTCTTCGCGCGCTTCCAGGCGGTATTTGGGGGTGCGCACAAACTCCGTCTGCTTGCCCACGATTGCCTCAATCACCGCCTTGGCGTTGGTAACCGCCAGGCCGATTCCGGTGGCCATCAGAAACGGCAGGTACTTGATGCGGCTGCGCCATTCATCCGGGTAGAGTTCGCGCTGGGCCACCATGTAGAAGCTGGTCACCGAGCAGGTGGAAGCCAGGAAGAGCGGCAGGTCAAGGTAGAGCATCTGGAACCAGCCCTGGTAAAAACGCACAATCATGGCCGGGAGCAGAATCACCGAGAAGACGATCATCAGGGGATAGGCGATGTTGGCCGTCAGGTGCAGGGTGGCTTCCATCTTGATCTTCAACGATTCCCGGCTGCGCCAAACCTGCGGCAGAATCTTCTTCGCCACCTGGATGAGCCCTTTGGCCCAGCGCGCCTGCTGGGTCTTGAAGGAATTCATCTCCACCGGCAGTTCGGAAGGGCAGACGATGTCGGGGGCGTAAACGAATTTCCAGCCCTTAAGCTGGGCGCGGTAGCTCAAATCGGTGTCTTCAGTCAGGGTATCGTGCTGCCAGCCGCCGGCGTCCTCAATGGCGGCGCGGCGCCACATGCCGGCCGTCCCGTTGAAGTTGAAAAAGCGCCCGGAAAAGTTCCGGCCGCCGTGCTCAATGACGAAGTGCCCGTCGAGCAGAATGGCCTCAATTTCGGCGAGATTGGAATAATGGCGGTTGATCCAGGTCCAGCGGCCCTGCACCACGGCGATGCGGGAATCGGTGAAGTAATGAACCATCTGGTGCACGATGCCCGGCGGGGGTGCGAAATCGGCGTCAAAAATGGCAATGAATTCGCCCTTGGCGCTCTTCATGCCCTCGGCCAGGGCCCCGGCCTTGAACCCCTCGCGATTGGTGCGGTGATGATAGGTGATGGGGCAACCGGCACTGGCATATTCGCTCACCAGGCGCGAGCAGACAATGCGCGTCTCGTCCGTGGAGTCGTCAAGCACCTGGATTTCCAGCAGGTCACGCGGGTATTCGATGCGCGTGATGGTTTCCAGCAATCGCTCCACCACGTAGCGCTCGTTGTAAATGGGGAGCTGGATGGTCACCCGCGGCAACGCCTCAAACTGTCCCAGGGGCTTCGGCGCCTTGCCGCGATTCTTCATGTAGAGATAAACAAGCGAATAACGATGAATGCCGTAGATCGAGAGGATGATCAGGATGGTGAAATAAGGAATCAGGATGGAAAGGTCAAAGGCGTTGGGCTGATAGATGCCGCGGAACGGATCCTTGTGAAAGATCTTGTATAAGTAGACCCCAACAGTTTTGGTGACCGGGTTGGTGGGGGCCAATAGAATGGTAAGAAGAAGTTGATGCATCGGATTATTTAATCTTGTGAGTAAACGGCCTAAGGAACCCGGCCGCGCTCATCGCGTATGCGAGGAGTTGCCACCCGGACCCGAGAGTCCCGGTGACCCGTTTGATACAAGCTGCTATTATACACCCGGCGCCCCGCGGTCAAGAGCGATTCTCGTCCCTTCCTACCCTCATTATTTTTCTCGTTGGCATCAATGCCTCTTATCTGCTTCGGCCGCGTCCTTTTCCCAAAGTTGATTCTCAGTCGACGGCAGTTCTTCGTCAATGAAGATGGGCCGCCCCCCCGGCCTTTCCTTATCACTCAATGTGATGACAGTACCTTTGAACTCTTGACACAAATCAAGCTGGGGCGTTTAATAGGCGGCGTAAGTTGTTGAAATCCGCCGGTTGAGTGGCGCCGCCGGCGACTGAAGTCCTGGTAGCGCGAGCAAGGTCGGAGGGTATTTTGTGCCCTCTCTCCCCAACCCCATTCGCACCCCAGAGTAAAGAAGAAGGCCGAAGCCGCCGATGAATCCTGCGGGGGAGGTTACGCTTTCCCTCGACGCCTCCGGGCGCGGAGGCACGGCACAGACCTGACGCGGGCACCATGCCGCGCAGCAGCGGGTTGGAGGTTTGATGCAGATTCGAAAAGATCCCATTTCTATGAATTGGGTCATTCAGGAAGATGGCGAGACGACGTGGCCGAACCTTAAGGCCTGCCCCTTTTGTCCCGGCCAGGAAAGTTTGACCCCCCAGACCATCTATTCGCAAATCAATGGCCAGGGGGGATGGCAGGTGCGGGTCACCCCCCATTTGCGCCCTCTCTATCGCATTGAAGGCGACGCCCAACGCTGTGCCGAAGGCGTTTACGACAAGATGCGCAACCTGGGGGCCCACGAGGTGGTGGTGGAAAACCCCGACCATCGTCTGCGCCTTTCCCAGCTCAGTGACGAAAACGTGGCGCAGGTGCTGCGCGCCTTCGTCTCGCGCCTTTCCGACTTGAAAAAGGACCGCCGCTTTCGCTACGTCAGCGTCTTCCGCAATCAAGGCAAGCTGGCGGGGCAGGACCCCGACCACCCCCACTCGCAGATTACCGCCACCCCTTTCATCCCGCGCCGCGTGGTTTACGAACTCCGCTCCCTGCAGCGCTACTTCAACTTAAAGGAGCGCTGCCTGATTTGCGACATTGCCCAACAGGAGGTTTCCAAGCAGGTGCGCACGGTGGAGTGGGATGATCAGTTTATGGCCTTCTGCCCCTTCGCCTCCCGCGTGCCTTACGAGATGTGGATTCTTCCCCTCGAGCACCACACCGCCTTTGAGGAGGATTTGACCACCTGGGAACGCCAGCTCCACTTCGCGCACTTCCTCAAGTCCGTCCTGGTGCGGTTGGAATCCGTGGCCATGGACTACCACATCGTTTTGCACACCACCCCGAATCTGAATGCCAAATTCGAGCGCACCGACCATTGGCGCACCCTGACCGAGGACTTTCACTGGCACTTTGAAATAGTTCCGGTGCGCCTCTCCACGGCGCGCTCCTATTTCCTCAAAGAGGTCTACTATAATTCCGTGCTGCCCGAACGCGCCGCGGAGGAATTGCGCAAGGTCAATGTCGAACAGCTCGTCCACTCCTGAGCAGCGCCTTACTCCAGCGGCACTTCCTTCAGCACGTCGTCCCAGTGCCCGGTGGTCAACTCCCAGCGCCGCTTTTCCTGACGGTCGTGGTCTTCCCGGTCCGGGTAAAGTTCGCGCTTGATCTGCGGGTCGCGATGGTGGGCTTCCTCCAGCGCCGCCCAGTCGCGCCAAGCCATCACAATCTTGTAATCCCACGCCGGGGTCTCGGCGTGGAAGCGCCGCTCGTATAATTTCTCACTCAGCAGAATGCCTTCCTTCATGAGCTGTTGCAGAACCGGATTGTGGTTCTTCTTGTAAAGCGCCAGCCATTCGGCGCCGGCCCCGGGCAGAACTTTGTAGTAGTACTCGATCACCAAACCACTCATCTCTGTTTCCTCCTCAAATGTAGATAATGGCAAAGGCACTTAATGACCCGATGGCTCGATGAGCCGATGACTCAATTCACCGGTGTAATTCCACGACGTCCTTATCTTCGAGCACATGATCGCGATTTACCATCTGGCCGTCGAACCGTCCCTCGCGCCACAATCGAGCATACTTGAGTTGGGCGAGAAAATCATGATGGACGTGGGCCGCGAGGTCCATCAGGCTCGACCCGCGCTTGAGAATGTAGGGCGCAGTGCGCTCCAGCTTCTTCCCCGGCGCTTTGGTGTAAACGCGAATGACTTCCAGCAGCGCGAAGACCAGCCGGCGGAAGGGCTCCAGGCCTTCGCCGGTTTCCGCGGACGTCCGGGTCATGGCGAATCGCCCGCCGTACAGGTCGCGCAGAATCTCAAAATCCTCCGGGGCGCCGCTCGCGTCAATCTTATTGGCCACCAGCAGGGTGCGCTTCTGGAGCCAGCCGGGCACACTCGGTAATACCTCCTGGTCGAGTTGCACCTTGGCGTTCGCCACCTGGCCGAGCGTAGTCTCCAAATCCTCCAGCAGGTCGGGGTCGCTCAGGTCAACCACCAGCAGGGCGGCGTCGGCATTGCGGATGATCTGGTAAAGCCACGACTCGGGGAAGTCCGGATGCACCGGAGGCAAATCCACCAGTTGCACCTGCACGTCTTCAAAAGGCATCATTCCCGGCAGCGGGACGCGGGTGGTGAAGGGATAATCGGCCACCTCGGGCGTGGCGTGGGTGAGGCGCCTGACCAACATGGACTTGCCGCTGTTGGGCGGGCCCACCAGGGCCACTTGCCCGGCCCCTTCCTTCTCCACGCGATGCATGATGCCAAGGCGGCTTGTGGGCCGCCGGGCCTGCTCGGCGCGCAGCCTGGAGAGCCGCCGCTTCAGGTCCGCTTGCATCTTCTCCGTGCCCTTGTGCCTGGGAATCGTAGCCATCATCTCTTCAAGGGCCGCGACTTTTTCCTCAGTCGTCCTGGCCGTCTTGAAGCGTTGCTCCGCTTCCAGGTACATTGGGGTGAGATTTGCAGGCATGGCAATCCACCGCACGCGCGGCGCCTATTATGCCCCGAATCGGGTCATACGAGCGCAAAAAGGGGGCATTCAGTTGCAAAAGGGGATGACTTTCGTGTAAAAAGTGTGATTTGGACATGACATTTTGTCTCGTTCTCACGTGTTTTCATAGACATAGTCGGATCGATCGTCATTTTTTAACATCTTTTGGTGTCAGCGCCCCATCCCCGGATCCCCTTCGCGGTGGGTCATTCCACCCGGGCGCCGGAACCCATTCTGTAGCCTATCATTTACCCTGCCAAAACCCCACGGCAGGTTGACAGAATTACCGCATCACACTCTTGTAATTCACCCGTGCTATGATGCGCGGCATCGATGCATTTACCCAAGGAGCGCCCACTGATGCGGCCACGCTATTTCCTGTCTGTTCTGATCGCGCTGTTGACTTTACTGGGCCCAGCAGGAATGCCGCAGGCGCAAGACCCGCCCAAGGTTTCGAGTTCCCCGATGTCGGCGCCGGCGGGAAACCGGCCGACCAAAATCGACCCTACCGGGGAGACCATCCTGCCCAGCGGGCGGCTGATTACCCCCCTCGGCCGGCAGGTGAAAGTGGCGCCGCATCCCTATGGGTTGGCGCTCAGCCCGGACGGCAAAACCCTGGTGACCGTCAACAGCGGCACCAAGCCGTTTTCGGTTTCGATCGTTACGGGGCTTGGCAGCGAGCAGCCCCAGGTGGCGCAAATTCCCCCCGGTTTCGGTTCGAACGATGACGACCCGGAAAGCGTTTTCTTGGGTGCGGCCATTGCCCCGGACAATCGCACCCTATACATTTCCGAAGGCGACAATGGGAAGATCGGGATCTTCGATTTGACGACGCGCCAGCGCCTCGGTGCCCTCAGCCTCGACGGGACCTACCTCGGCGCAACCTACAAAAACAGCCTGACCGGCGCCATCCTGCTGACCCATGACGGCCGCCACCTGCTGGCGCTCGACCTTGCGCATTTTCGGCTGGTCATCATGGATACGGCCTCGAAGCAAATTCTCTCCAGCCTTCCGGTGGGGCGCATGCCGTTTGGCCTCGCGCTTTCCCCGGATGGAAAGCGCGCCTACGTCTCGAATGTGGGGATGTTTCAGTACTCGCTGGTGCCCGGCTACGATCCCAAGAACCCCAGGGAGACGGGGCTGGATTTTCCGGCATTCGGTTTCCCCTCGCCGGAAGCGGAGAAGGGCGTGGTGGTGGAGGGCAAACAGATTCCCGGCCTCGGCGACCCCAACGTTCCCGAATCGAATTCGGTGTTTGTGATCGACATTCATGATCCGGCACAGGCGAGCGTGGTGGCGAAAGTCCGGACAGGGATTCCCGTGGGCGAAAAGTCCATTGGCGGGTCAAGCCCCGGAGACGTGGTGGCGGGGAAGAAGGAAGTGTTTGTATCCAACGCCGCCCAGGACAGCATCACGATTCTCGACGCCCGCACCACCCGCGTGAAGAAAACGGTCGTGCTCGAGCCGGCGCAATCCGTCAAAGGCCTGCGGGGCGTGCTGCCTTTTGGCATGGCGCTCAGCCCCGATGAAAAGCGGCTGTACGTGGCGTGCTCGGGCATTAACGCCGTCGCGGTTTTGGACGCGCACAAGGGAAGTGTCCTGGGATATTTCCCCACGGCATGGTTTCCAGCGCGCGTGGCCATTAGCAGAAACAACAAGTACCTCTTCGTGGTTAATGCCAAGGGTTTCGGCGCCGGACCCAACGGCGGGCCCGATTTTCATGAGGGTCCGGAGGGATCGTACATCGGGGATATCACCAAGGGTGTTGTTTCTGCTATTCCCCTCAGCACGGGTGCCCCTGAGGAAGAGGACACTTTTCATGTTTTGCGCAACAATAGCTTCATACCGGCTTACCTTACTACCATGACAGAGTACCGCGATTACAAGTCATCACGACTGAGACCGTGTGGCTGCCACCCATTGCACATTTGGTTCCCTCTGATGTATGAATGCTTGCGGTGCCCACCACCACCACCCCCTGCGGTTGTTGCGGAGAAAATTAGGCACGTCGTCTTCATCGTGAAAGAAAATCGCACCTTTGACGAAATGTTCGGCGACCTCCGCCCTCGCGATGGTGATTTCGCGGGCATTCCCACGATGGCACGTTGGGGAGAGAACGCCGAAGTGAAGGACAAAGGCGAGCCCACGCTGGAGAATGTCAACGTCACGCCCAATCACCACGCCCTGGCGCGCCGATTCGGAATCAGTGACAACTACTACGTGGAATCCGACGTTTCCGTGGATGGCCATCACTGGCTCGTGGGGAATTATCCCAACGAAATCCTGGAAACCGCATGGCCGGCCGCATACGGTGGGCGCCTCAATTTCCAGGCGGATTCCGACACGCCCGGCCGCCTCGCCATCGGGTCCACTCATCCTTTTCCAGAGACTTACCTCAAGGCCGGCTCGCTGTGGGAGCACTTGACGCGTGGCCACATCAGCTTTCGCAATTATGGTGAGGGCCTGGAAATCGCCGGGTACAACGAAGGTGTCGGCACCGAGCCCACGGGAGTCCGCGAGTCCACCAACATGCCGATGGATGAAGACTTATTCGAAAACACCTCACGCGATTACGCCGAGTTCAACACCAACATCTCGGATCAGTACCGGTTCGCCCAGTTTGAGCGCGAGTTTCAGATTCGCTATGCGAGCGGAAAGGAGCCGCTGCCGCAATTCATCTATATCTGGCTGCCCAACGATCACACCGCCGACCCGCGCCCTGCCGACGGTTACCCGTATCGCGCCTCCTACGTTGCCGACAACGATCTGGCCTTGGGGAAGCTGGTGGAATTGTTTTCGCACAGCCCGTTTTGGAAGGACATGGCGATTTTTGTGACCGAGGACGACGCGCAGGATGGGCGCGACCACGTGGACGCGCATCGCAGCGTGTTGATGGTCATCAGTCCCTATGCGCGCCGCGACTATGTTTCCCATACCCACACGAGCATCGCCAGTATCCTCAAGACCTTTGATTTGGCTTTTCACCTGGGGTACCTCAACCAGTTTGACGCCACGGCCACGGACCTAGCGGATTTCTTTACTGACCATCCGGATTTTATGCCCTACGAAACTTTACCCAGCGACACGCGCATTTTTGATCCCGCCAAGGTGCGCGAAACGGGATTGGATTTGAAGGTGAATCACGGCACGCTTCTGGATGATCCCACCACCATCCGCCGCGACCTGCGCGAGCACGAGCACGAGTGACGATTGCACCCGGCGGCCGTCCGGAGTACGTTAAGGGTTGGGCTCCAGATGGATTAAAGAATTTGGGGATCGTGCCTCGGAGGGAGGGCAACCATGGCTTCGCCCATTACGCGGGACAGGTTTGTCTACCGGGCGCTGAACGAAAATGAGCTGACGGCGTATCGTGAGAAAGGGTATCTCTTCTACGGACGCATTCTGACCGACGCCGGGCTCAAAGAAATGCTCGAGCAGTGCATGGCGGCATGGACTGCCCACAAGCAGTCCTTCGATCCTGCCAAGACCTGGCTGGAAAACGCTCTCCTGGTGAATATTCATCACCTCGCCCCCATCGTGCGCGATTTTTATTTTGAAGGCCCGCTGGTGGATGTGGCCACGCAAGTCATCGGGCCCAACATTAAAGGGGCCACCAGCCAGCTCACCTTCAAAATGCGGGGAAACACCAAACCCTTCGCATGGCATCAGGACAACGGGTATGGGGAGCTTGAACCGTACAACGCTATCTCGTGCCTCACGGCTCTGGATGATACGGATACTCAGAACGGCTGCTTGTGGCTGATTCCGGGCAGCCATCGCGAGGCCCAGGCCGCCCACGAAAGAAAACAGCAGGCAGCGGATCCCAATTATCGAGGTGAGTTGCAAACGCCCGTGGATGAATCGAGGGCCATCCCCATTCCGATGAAAGCGGGCGAGTGCCTGTTCTTCCATTGTTGGACGCTGCACAAGTCGGAAGGCAACTTTTCCGGCCGCGACCGGCGCATCCTCTTCCTGCGCTACGCCGATGCCGACGCGGTGGAAGTCTACAACGGTCGCAAGCCGCGCTTAGGTCGGCTGCTGCGCGGAAGCACTCGATTCGACGAAGTGCGCGCCTTTGAGGTGGATTTGCGAGCTTCCGGACATCGCGGCACGTAACAACCCATCGTCCAACTTTCCAGCCAAGGGGTGAATCGCGACGCAGCGCGGCCGAGCCGCAATCCAAGAAGGCATCACCACTGAGACACAGAGGCTCACGGAGAAAAGACACGCAAAAATGCACAGGCAAGAGTGCCTGTGCTACCGGATGAGGGGGGCAAACAGCCCACACCACAACCCCGCCCCCCTCGCAGTGCCCCCGACACTCCCCCGTATCGGTTATCGGCGCTTTCAGGGGACTGCGTGCATCAATTCCCGCAATGTCTCGCAGACCTCGTCAATCTCTGGGGACTGTAAATTGTTGAAGAAGGGCAGGGCAAGGGAACGGGTGGCACTCCACTCGGTGTTGACAAGGTCGTGCCGGGGGCCGGCAAGGTTTCGATAGGCCGGCTGCCAGTGGATGGGGGCAAAGTAGCGGCCGCAGCCAATTCCGCGCGAACTCATTTCCGCCCAGATCCAATCGCGCTGCTTTTGGGTAAAGCGCGCGCAGAGCTGGACAACGAAAACAAACCAACTGATCCTGCGCCCCGGCACGTCGAGGGGTGGAAGCTTCAGGTCAGGATTCCCGCTGAGGCGCCGATGGTACTCGCGCGCGACGGCATCTCTTTTCTTCAGAATGGACTCGAGCCGCTTCATTTGCTCGATTCCCAGCGCGCAGTTGATTTCCGAGAGGCGGTAGTTGTAACCCAGTTCGCCGTGCTCCAGCCACTCGCCCGGCTGGGAGCGTCCCTGGTTGCGCAGCGCCCGGGCGAGCGCGGCGATTTGAGGGCTTGGCGTGACGATCACGCCGCCTTCGCCGGTAGTGATCTGCTTATTGGGATAAAACGCGAACACACCGGCGTCCCCAAGCGTCCCCACCTTGCGTCCCTCGTATTCAGCCCCGATCGCTTCGCAGGCATCCTCGATGACCCGCAGGCTGTGCTTCCGGGCGATGCGGAAAATCGGCGCGAGGTCGGCCGGGCATCCAAAAGTGTGCACCACAACGATGGCGCGCGTGCGGGGAGTGATCGCCGCCTCGATTTTTTCGGGATCAAGGTTCAAGGCTTCCGCATCGACATCCACAAAAACCGGGGTGGCCCTTTCGTAGCGGACGGCGTTCGCCACCGCAACAAAAGCAAACGACGGCACAATGACTTCGTCGCCTTCGGTGATGCCCAGGGCACGGATGCACAAGTGCAACCCGCTGGTGCCGGAGTTGACGGCGACAGCGTGCGCGGCCCCCGTGTATGCCGCCACGGAATGCTCAAATTCCTCGAGCTTTGGTCCGAGGCTCAATCTTGGGGTGCGCAGCACGTTCGAAACCGCCTGGATTTCGCTCTCGGTTATGTCCGGGGATGAGAGGGGAATTCGCATTTAAGCGGGCGCCTTGCCGGCCGCGGGCCGATATTTGATCAGAAGTTGATGCGACAGAGGAACCGTGGTCAGAACCTGCACGATTTTTTCAGCAGCGTGCCCGTCGCCGTAGGGGTTGGTCATCCCTGCTAGGGACGCGCGAAACTTCGCGCTTCTTGCCACCTGGACCTGGTCCAGAATGGCTGGCGTATCCGCGGGACAATCCAGAATGTTGCGGGCGCGCTCGCGGCCCTCCTGCCGGAGCCCGATATTGACCGTGGGCAAAGCGAACGAAGGGGTTTCCATGATTCCGCTGCTGGAGTTGCCGAGCAGCAGATCCACGTTCCCCAGAAGGCTCCAGTAGGTGAGCGAATCCAGGTTGACGAACAGACGCCCCTGGCGGCCGGTGGCGAGAAAAGCGCGAGTCCGCTCGATCAGCGCGCGGCTGCCCGCGTCCGCGTTCGGGTAGCAGAACAGGATCTGCTCGGGCAGCAGTTCCAGCGCGGCAAACAGCGCATCCGCTTCCTCCGTTGTGTCACAAAGCAGGGTGACGGGGTGGTAGACCACGAGGGTGGTCGGGCGGCCCAGATCCAACCCCAGCCGGGATTCCAACTGTTCGCGCGTGAACAAGGTCTGCCGCCGCAGATGGTCGAGGGAGGGAGCCCCGCTGCGGTGCACGCGCCACTCCTCTTCGCCCATGGCGATAACGCGCCGGCGGGCCGACTCGGTTCCTGTGAAGTGGACGTGGCTCATTTTGGTGATGGCGTTCCTGACCGCGTCGTCGATGGCCCCCGCGCTGATTTCACCGCCTTCGATGTGGGCAATGGGAATTCGCAACGCGAGCGCCACAGAAGCCGGGGCCAGCAGCTCATAGCGGTCGGCGATCAGCAGAAGCAAGTCGGGGCGCATTTGCCCCAGCGCATCGGCGAGGCTGAGCGTGGCCACGCCGATGGTTTTCGCCATCCCCACGTCCGTGTCGGAACTCAAAAGGCACTCGATGCGCGCATCGATGCGGAACCCATCCTTCTCAATCTCCTGAACGGTGCTGCCAAATTCCGGCGCGAGGTGCGAACCGATCACGATAAGGCGCAGGTCGACTTGCGGGTGCGCGGCGAGGTCGTGCAAGGGCCAGTAGAGGTGCGAATAGTCGGCGCGCGAGGCGGTGAGAACCGCGATTTTCCTGGTCATGCGTGATTTGCCTTGATCTCCGATCCGGCCGCCAATGCGCACAATGCGGCGCTGGGCTGGTACTCGGGAACGATGCAGCGGAGCGCCCGAATCAGATCCGCGAGGTCGCGCCGGCGTAAGATTTCGGTGAGATTTTTCAGGGCATTTTCCAGACATTCCCGGGAACAGTTTTGGCAACGGGTCTGTTGGAGTCCGCAGTGTGTCGTTTTTTCCTCTTGCGACTCCCGCGAGGAGACCAGATTCTCCGTCATTTTATCGCCTGGCCGCAGCCCGATGAAGGCCACCGGCATGTCAATCTCCGGCCGTAGTCCAGCTTTTCGGATCAAGTGTTCAGCGAGGTCCAGCACCTTGAGGGGAAGGCCCAAATCGGGAACCCAGACGCCCCCGCTTGAATCGAGCGTGGCGCCGGTAAGTACCAGGTCCTCAGTTTCTCGCGGGGTGAGGAAGTATCGGCGGACGTCCGGGTGGGTGACGGTCACCGGCCCGCCCCGGCGGATCTGCTCGAGGAAAAGCAGTCCCACGCTGCCTTGGGAGCCCAGCACATTGCCGAGGCGAATGCTGTTCATCCGCGTTTTTTCGCTGCCGAGGGCCATGAGGATGAGTTCCGCCAGGCGCTTGGAGGCCCCCATGACGCTCTGCGGGTCCACGGCCTTGTCGGTCGAGATCATGACGAGCCGCCCGGCGCCATGGTCGGCCACCGCCTGGGCAAGAGTCCAGGTGCCCAGGGCGTTGTTGCGCATGGCCGCCAGGGGATTCGCCTCCATCAGCGGGACGTGTTTGAACGCGGCGGCGTGGTAAACAATTTCCGGGCGGTGCCCCGTAAAAATGGCGTCGAGCAGGGGGCGGTCGCCAATATCGCCGAGGATGGCAAGATGGGGCGCCCCGCGGCGGTCGAGTTCCGAATGAATTTGATAAAGGTTGTGCTCGCAGCTTTCCAGAAGGGCGAGCCGCCGGGGGCCGAATCCGGCGATCCGCATTGCCAGGGCCGAACCAATGGAGCCGCCCGCGCCCGTCAGCAGGATGGTCTTCCCCTCATGCGCGGCCCGGAGCTTGACCGGGTCGGCAGCAATTTGGGGCCGGTCGAGGAACCTCTCCCAATCGTGGTTATCCGCGTGCGGTGGCATTCTGAATGTCCAGTCCGGATTATAAGGTATCACGGGTCATTATAGTGGTGCCGCAGTCGCAGCCGCCACCGCCTTCCCCCCTTGGTGTCATACCACCATCGACCCACTGGCGGGAATTGCACCCTCGGCACCGGGCAATTACCGGAACGTGCAAGGCGGTAGTCGAATGGGCATGGCCAAGTTGAAGGTCTCTCGGCTTGGGCTTGAACCGCCTAGCGGAATTTCCATGCACCGGACAAATTCTTGAACTGTTCATGAGTTCCACCCGTCACGTGACCGAAATTAGGGTCATTGCTGTTTCGCGATGGTCTGTGTTAGGCTATATTCCCAGGGGAACCGTTTATCTGGGTTGCCGGACACTCCTGTTACCTCAAGAACTCTTTGAAGGGCACAAGAATTGCCGCGCCCGCGTAGCACATCTCTTCAGGGGTGCTACTGATACGTGTTTCAAGCGCCACTTGGCAACCCGGAGGTCGTCCATGGCAAAGGTAGTTTTGGTTAATCCTGCGGTAACCACTCTGGGATACAGCGTGATTACACCGCGCTGGCTCTTTGTCCTTGCGCAGGCAACGCCTGTAGAACTGGTGGGCGATCCTGTTCTCGTCGATGAAACCATCCAGGAACTCGATCCCAACAGCGTCGAGCCGGGAGACATTGTGGGCATCGGCATCAGCACCGGCAATTGCCTGAAGGGTTACAAGATCCTGGAAAAGGTCAAATCCCGCGGGGCCACTGTGATTATGGGAGGGATTCACCCAACGATCTTTCCCGATGAGCCGCTGGAAATGGGAGCCGATGCCGTGGTCACCGGCAACGGCGACGTGGTGTGGAGGCAGGCTATAAAGGATGCTTTGGAGGGGAGGTTAAAGCGCACGTACGCCGGCGGGCGCGTGGCCGGCGACGCCCTGCTGAAGGCCCGATGGGACCTTCTGGACCCCCGACACTATATGTTTCCCACCGTGCAGACCGTGGCCGGATGCCCCGAGAATTGCAGCTTCTGTTCCGTATGGGTCACCGACGGACGGCAGCCCCGGCAGCGTCTCAGCGACAAAATCATCGAGGAAGCCAACGAACTTTACAACCTGGGAGCCCGGTACATCATTTTTGCCGACGATAATTTTAACCCGGCGACGTTGGGCCGCATCGCCCGCGAGCCGAGCCCGCAGAAAAGAAGAGAGCTCGAGAAAATCCGCGAAGAGCGGTTGAGATTCTTCGATGAGTACCATCGGTCCGTTCCTTCCAATCTCTATGCCTTTACTCAGATGACCACGGAAGTGATCAGCGATCAAGAGTATCTCTCCGCGATGTACGACAAAATGGGGATCCGGGCGGCACTGGTCGGAATCGAGTCGTTCTCGGAAGAAGGCCTGAAAAGCGCCAACAAGCTCTGGAACCCCACCGGACGGAAAATGGTGGAGACCATCCAGAAGATTCAGGATGCCGGGATCGTGGTGCTCAGTTCGATCATCTGTGGTCTGGAGCCGGATACCGCGCAGACGATTCGAACCATAAAGGAATTTGCCTTGGAGTCTGGCTCGATCCTGGCGCAATTCCCCATTTACCATCCCTATCCCGGAACCAAAGACTTTTACGAAATGGTCCACGACTACAAGGGCCGCACAAAACCCAATTTCGTTCCCAAGCATAAAACTGAACTTCAGTTGGAGCGCTTCTGGTTGAAGCACGTGAACGAAGCCGACGTCATCTCTCGCCCCAACATCACCCGGGATGACCTCCTTACCGAGAGCAAGAAGTGTTGGGACGCGTTCTACTCGATTAAAGCGGCCTATGCGCGCGTGAAACGGGGCCGGCCGGGAAAGTGGTCTGTGCCCGCGAAGTTTGTCTATCTGCTGTTTTGTATTGCGTTCCACCAGGTTTACGGCGGGCAGGGCATGGCCGCCGACGGGGTGCGGCAGAGGCGCTTGGGGAAGACGACACGGATTATCATTAAAATCGGCATCGCGATCTTCAACTGGCACTCGCGAAAACGATTGGGCGGGAGCGTCGGGCACACTTGGGCACGAAAGGCGAGCCGCGCCTGAAATGGGGCCAAGCGTCAATCCTGGAAGAGATGCAATCGGAGGTTCCGGGTGAGCGACGGCCCGCTCGGAAACGATGCTGCGTGGGTCCTCGGCCGGACTGGGAACGAAAAACGCCCATCCACACCTGAATCCAGCCGGCCACCATGCACTGCCCCAGTTGGCGGCTAGGGTAGTACACCGTCCTTGAATTGAACGTTGGTCCCAAGAACGCCATGGACCTCTCTTGCGCCCGTCAGCAGGATGGTCTTCCCCTCATGCGCGGCCCGGAGCCTGACCGGGTCGCCGGCAATCTCGCGCCGGGCGAGGAACGTCTCCCAATCATGGTTGTCGGCGTGCAGTGGCATTCTGAATGTCCAGTCCAGATCATAAGGTATCACGGGTTTCCCAGCTTTATCAATGACTTGTGGGGACGGCTGGCGCCGTGAGAAACGCTCAGGAGCGCTTGCAAAAAGCGCCGTGCCGGCGCCAGCCGGGATGAAGAAAAGCCTTGGCGCCATTAATCTATATATATAGACTTATTGCGTTTGGACTCATTGCTTGTCGGAATGACAAGGAGGCAATCATGAAATTACTTTGAACGCTTTCACCCGCTGGTTTTCTGGTGCTGGTCCTTTTGGCAGCCTGCTTCGGCGCCGGGGTGGCGAGCGGTCAAGATTCCAAGGGGCGATCAAGGAGTTGGGACCATCTCAAATTCCTGACCCCGGGTCAGGAAATCTGCATCGTGATGAACAATGCCGAATTCTACCAAGGCAAGTTCAAGTTGTTGAGCGACGACGGAATTACGCTTCGGCAGGCAGCGGGTGAGCAGATGCTGGCGCGCAAAGACATTCTTCGGGTTTCCTGGAGAAGTGCGCAAAGCCACCAGGCGCGAAACGCGCTGATTGGCTTGGCCGTTGGAACAGGGACCGGCCTCGGGATTGGGCTAGCCGCTAATCATTTCATATGGAGCAGTAGATCCTGTACCGAAAGCCCCGAATGCGCGCCCCCCCCCGAATCCGCACTGGGGGATCATTCTTACGCCTGTAGGTGCTCTGGCCGGCGCCGCGATCGGCGCAGCAACATCGAAGGGATGGATGGAGGTCTACCGCGCTCGATGATGGCCCGCGACTGGCACAAACGGCCCGGCGATTTTTGACGGGCTGTATGCGACCCACGGCCCTAATCTCGCCAGAGCATAACCTTGGGTCATGATTTGTTTCCCCCCTGCGGCGCAAATTGGGGCGCCGTTCGCCTGCATCGCCAATCGCGTGCGATTAATGTGTCGTAGGGGCGGTTCGCGAACCGCCCCTACAAGCCCCGGTACCGGCCGCCGCTCAGGAATTCAAACAAACCCAGGTCGCCATGACCTGGTCCGCCCCAGGCTCGTCAGTCAGCCCCCGCATCGTGTACAATGAAATTTCGGGCCCAGCACAAATATTCGCCCGCGAGGGAAATTCCCTCTCTTACAAACCTGCATGCAGAACCTGCTTGACCAACTGAATATCCAGCAGCGCGCCGCGGTGGAGCAAGCTGAGGGGCCGCTGCTCATTCTGGCGGGGGCGGGCAGTGGCAAGACGCGGGTTATCACCTACCGGATTGCCTACCTGATTGAGGTCATGGGCGTCCGGCCGGAAAGCATTCTGGCGGTTACATTCACCAACAAAGCCGCGGCACAGATGAAGGAGCGGGTGGCAAAACTCCTGGACGGCCGCGTGGAGTCGCGCGCGGGCGCGCCGCACGTTTCCACTTTTCATTCGTTCTGCGTCAGCGTGCTGCGCCGGCACATCAACCACCTGGGGTACAGCCGCGATTTTTCGATTTACGACGCTGACGATCAGGCGCGGCTGATGAAAACCTGCATTCAGGAACTGGGCCTGGGCGAGCAGGTCACCTCGCCGCGCAGCGTGCTGGGAAAGATCAGCTACGCCAAGAATCACGGCATGACGGCCGAGATGATGTACGCGCAGGCGGCCACCGATCCGGTTGAAAAGATTGCCGCGCTTTTCGACCTTTACGAGAAGAAACTGCGGCAGGCGAACGCCCTGGACTTTGACGACCTTCTGCTCAAGACGGTTCAGCTCTTTTACAAAGCGGCCGAGGTCTGCGAGCAGTACAACCGGCGTTTCGAGTACATCCTAGTGGACGAGTATCAGGACACCAATCGCACCCAATACGACCTGATCCGGCAGCTCACCCTGGTCCATCAGAACCTGTGCGTGGTGGGCGACGAGGACCAGTCGATTTACCGCTGGCGGGGCGCCGACATTCAGAACATTTTGAGTTTCGAGGAGGATTACCCGAAGGCGCGCACCGTCAGGCTCGAGCAAAACTATCGATCCACGCAGAAGATTCTGGACGCGGCGGGCGCGGTGGTAAGCCGCAACCTGGCGCGCAAGGGAAAAACTCTGTGGACCGATCGCAAGGGCGGCGACGCCATCGGCCTTTATGACGCGTGGGATGCCGACCAGGAAGCGTTGTTTATGGCGGACGAGGTTAGCAAAGCTCTCGCGAGCGACGCCAATTGCAGCGTGGCGGTTCTCTACCGCACCAACGCCCAGTCGCGCGTGCTGGAAGAATCCCTACGCCGCAACCGGATTGCCTACCGCCTGGTGGGCGGGTTCAGTTTCTATGCGCGCGCGGAAATCCGCGACGTGCTCGCTTACGCGCGCCTGGCCGTCAATCCCCGCGATGGCATGGCGCTTGAGCGCATCATCAACACCCCGGCGCGGGGAATCGGCGGCTCCACCTTGGGCACGATTCAGTCCACAGCGCGCGCCGAAAATCTGAGCTTGTGGGAAGCACTGGAAGCGGAAATTGCCGCCCGCCGATTGCCCCTTCGCGCCCTCAAAGCCCTCGAGGCTTTCCACTCGCTCGCCAGAGAATTGATGGCCGACCAGCAGCGCCTGATGATGGGCCAATTCTTCAAGAGCATTCTTGACCGCACCGGTTACGTGGATGTCCTGATGGCGGAGAATCAGCCGGAATCGCAGGACCGCATCGAAAACCTTCAGGAGTTGGTGAACGCGGCGATGGAGGCGGAGGAGCAGGGCATCACGCTGGCGGAGTTTCTGGACCACGCGGCGCTGGTATCCGACGCCGATGATTACGATGAGCGAGCGCGGGTGACGCTGATGACCCTGCACAGCGCCAAGGGGCTGGAATTCAACCAGGTTTTTCTGGTGGGGATGGAAGAGGGGCTGTTTCCCCACAAGCTTTCCATCGATGATGAAGCGGGCATCGAGGAGGAGCGGCGGCTCTGCTACGTGGGCATGACGCGCGCCCGCGACCGGCTGGTGCTCTCCTGGGCGCGGGAAAGGCGCACCTACGGACGGGACTCCATGGAAGGCAGCCGTCCCTCGCGTTTTCTCGAGGAAGTGCCCGCGAACCTCGTGGAAGCCTTGAGCGCCCCCGCGTCAAAAGCTCGCACAACTTGGGAAAATGCCGTAAACTCAGTCGCGGGCGCGGAACGCTTCCTGCGCGAGCGCGGCCTCGACAAGCGGCCGGGTCAAGCCCGGGGAGAAGGCGCGCGGCACTCCTCGCGCTGGAAGCTGGGCTCGCAAGTGCGCCATGCCAAATACGGCATCGGCACGGTTCTGGAATGTGAAGACGCGGGCGAAGACAGCAAGTTGACCATCAGCTTTCCAGGCTATGGCCGGAAAAAGATGGTGGAACGCTTCGCGGGGTTGGAGAGGATTTAGGGGTAGCCGGCAGCTTACAGCTCACAGCCGACAGCTCACAGCTAGCAGTCGAGAAGATGGACCAACTGATTGCTGTAGAATCGAGTGACATCATCCGTCGCCGTATTCTGTAGAACTCAATAATAAAGTCGAAGAAGAGGTAAAAGGAATCTCACATTTGAAAGGGAATGCCGGCATTCCACAACCGACAGCACGACCTTTCTATCGGCTGTTGGCTGTAAGCTGTCGGCTAAACGCATGAACACAAAAAACATCAAAGATAAAGAAGAACGTAAGAAGCTAAAGCGCGCGGCCCGCAAGAAGCAGGCGGCCAAACCGAAGCGGACCGAACCGCGCGGTTCGCGCAAGCCCAAGGTCAAGAAAAAGGGCCCGGGCGTGGCACCTCGTCGTAAGTAGTTGCGGCGTCGGGAGTGAGGCAATTGCCGATGGCCGATTGTCGATTTTCGATTGAGTTCAATCGGCAATCGGCCATCGAAAATCGGCAATCTTGCCTCGCAATCGTCGCGGCATTCACGAGGACTTCCCTTGAGCCAACTTTTCCAAAAGAAAAGTATCGACAAGCTGATTGCGGACGCCGATTCCCCCGGGCACCGGCTGCGCAAGTCGCTGGGACCGTGGTCACTTACCGCGCTGGGGATCGGGGCGATTATTGGCACCGGGATTTTCATCCTCACCGGCACCGCCGCGGCGGGCGAAGTCATGGAAGTGCATTCCGTCCTGAAAGCGCCGCTGCTGGATTTGTTGATGCATGGGACGAAAGCGCTGGGGACCGCGGGACGCCCGGGCGCCGGGCCGGGCATCGCGCTGTCGTTTCTGCTGGTGGCCTTCGCCTGCGCGCTGGCGGGGCTGTGCTATGCGGAACTAGCTTCCATGATTCCAATCGCCGGCAGCGCCTACACTTATTCCTACGCCACGCTGGGCGAGATTGTGGCGTGGATTATCGGGTGGGACCTGATCCTGGAGTACGCGGTGAGCAACATGGCGGTGGCGGTGGGCTTTTCCGCCTACGTTGACAGCCTGCTGCGCGGCTTCGGGATCGAGCTTCCGCGGCAGCTCATGGAGCCGATGTTTGTGGAGGGGAAGGCCACGGGGGCCTGGTTCAACGTTCCCGGCTTCCTGATTGTGATGATTCTCACCGTGATTCTGGTGGTGGGGATACGCGAAAGCGCCGGCGCCAACAACCTCATGGTGTGCGTGAAGATTGTGGCAATCCTGATTTTCATCGTCGCCGCCTCCCGGTATATCCACTTTTCCTACTGGAAACCCTTCATGCCCAACGGCTGGCAGGGGGTGCTGACCGGCGGCGCGATCGTCTTCTTTACCTACATCGGATTTGACTCCGTCTCCACCGCCGCCGAAGAGTGCAAGAATCCGCAGAAAGACGTGCCCTTTGGCATCATCGCCTCGCTGGTGATTTGTGCCACGCTTTACGTCACCGTGGCGCTGGTGCTGACGGGGGTGCAGCATTGGCAGACCTTGCGCAACGCCGCGCCCGTGGCCAACGCGCTGGTGGCGCTGGGATTACCCAACGTAATGAAGTGGGTCACCATCGGCGCGCTGACCGGCATGATCAGCTCCATGCTGGTTTTTCAATTGGGACAGGCGCGCGTGTGGTTCGCCATGTCGCGCGACGGGCTGCTGCCGCGGGTGTTTTCGAGCGTCCATCCGCGCTTCCTTACCCCCCACATCAGCACCTGGGTGGCGGGTTTCTTCGTCGCCATCCCGGCTGGGATTTTCGACATTGGCACGCTTGCGGATCTTTCCAATATCGGAACCCTGTTCGCGTTCGTGCTGGTTTCGCTCGGCGTGCTGGTGCTGCGGCGGACGCAGCCGGAGCGCCGGCGCTCCTTCCGCACGCCGTGGGTGCCGGCGGTTCCCATTTTAGCGATTTTGTCGTGCATCATCCTGATGGCCAGCCTGCCGCTGGAGACCTGGATACGATTTCTGGTGTGGCTGGTCATCGGCCTGGGCATCTATCTGACCTACAGCCGGCATCATTCGGAATTTGGGCGTTCGCCTCGCACGCCGGTCTGAGGACAGCGAAGAAGTCCGATGCTATGAGGCGTTGGTGAAACTCCCAGAAAGACTAGTCCGGGAACGACAGGCGCAGAGAAATTGCGGTAGAATGAAGCGGGGTTTGACAAAAAGGGAAGGACCTCGAACGATGGAGCCTGTCAGGAGCAGTGGTCTTTTGGGGCCTCGCCAAGCGGGAATGAGACCCCGGCTGTTTGTCTTGCTGCTTGTCTTGTTCGCCCTTTGCGTGATCTGCCCGAATCCCGCGCTGGCCTGGGGGCCGGTGGCGCACCAGGTTGTGACTGCGTGGGCCATCCAAACCCTGCCTCCGGAAATCCGTGCCTTCTTTGAAAACAATCGCCAGTATCTGGTTGCGCATGCCAATGATCCCGATGAGCTGATGAAGAAGGATCGTTATGAACGCATGCGGCACTACATTTACCTGGACAAGTACGGGGTGTTCCCCTACCTGACGCTGCCGCATAATTACCTTCAGGCGAAGGAAAAAATCGGTTCCTGGACGATCAATCGGAATGGCATGCTGCCCTGGCAGATCGGCGAGTACAGCCTGCGCCTCACCAAGGCGATGAAGGCCGGGAATTGGGAGGAAGCGAAGTTGGACGCGGCCGCGCTCGGGCACTACCTGGCGGACGCTCACGATCCCCTGCACACCACGCAGAATTTCGATGGCCAGTTGAGCATGCAACCCGGGCTGTCAGCCCGCTTTGACATTCACCTGATTGACCAGTACTCGAAGTTCTTCATCATGCACCCCGACCCTGCCGAGAAGATCGATGACCCGACGGATTATGCTTTTCAAGCGTGCCTCGCCTCCAACGTCTGGGTGGATCTGATCCTCTGGTCCGATTTGCGCGCGCACGAGGGCCTGGCGGATTATACCGACGAATATTACGACCGCTTTTACAACCGGGTGGGGCCGACCGTGGTTCAGGAGATCAATGGGGCCGCGCACGACATCGGCTCGTACTGGTACACGGCGTGGCTGAATGCCGGCCGCCCGCAACTCCCCCACTGAATTTTCGATTTTGGATTTTCGATTTTGGATTGCAGGCGAACCCTGGTGTTCCCCTTCGTGAATCTGAAATCCCCAATCCAAAATCCAAAATCTAAAATCCTAAATGAATTAACCCCCATGCCTGATCAAGACCCTTCTCTCTCGTCTTTCATCACGCGACTGCATAAGGTGGAGCTGCACCTGCACCTGGAGGGGGCGGTGCGCCCGGAGACACTGCTCGAACTTTCGCGGAACAAAAGCGGGCTGCGGCAGAAGGTGGAGGAATGGATTGCCTTACGGCGCACCCAGCGCTACTGCTATGGAAATTTTCGCGAGTTCCTGGTGGCATTTGGAATCGTGGCCCTGCTGATCGAAACGCCGCAGGATTACTCGCTGATCACCACTCGCCTAATCGAGTGGCTGGCTGAGCAGAATGTGCACTACGCGGAAATCATCTTCGCCGCCGGGGTGGTGCTGTGGAAGAAGCAACCCGTGGACGCAGTTTTTGAGGCGGTGGCCGCCGCCGCGGAAGAAGCGGAAGCGCGCACGGGAGTGCGCGTGCAATGGATTTTTGACGCTACCCGGCAATTCGGATTGGACCACGTGCGGGAGGTCATGCGCTGGGCGGCGCGCTACCGCTCGCAAGGCGTTGTGGCTTTCGGCATTGGCGGCGACGAAGCGGCCGGTCCGGCAAAACTCTTTCCGGATATTTTTCGCGAGGCGCGCGACCGGGGGCTGCACGTGGTGGCGCACGCCGGCGAGGCGTGTGGACCGGAGAGCATTCGCGACGCCGTCGAACTTCTGGGGGCGGAGCGCATTGGCCACGGCCTCACCGCCCTTGGCGATTCGAGCGTGACGGCCCTGTTGCGCGAGCGCAAAATTCCGTTGGAGGTTTGCCCCAGCAGCAACGTGTCCACCGGCCTGATCCCGCGATTCGAGGACCATCCGCTGCCCAAATTCCTCGAGCAAGGGTTGGTGGTAACCCTCAACTCCGACGATCCCGCCATGTTTGGGGTCAACCTTCAGGAGGAATTCTTGCAAGGCGCCCGCTGCTTTGATCTCAGCCGCGAGACCCTGTCGGGCTTATGCCGGAACGCCGTGGACGCGTCGTTCCTGAGCGCGGCCGAGAAACAGGAATTGCGCAATAAGGTTGGGATTTAAGGGGAAAAGACTAAAGGCTAAAGGGTAAAGGGTGAAGGTTAAAGGTTAAAGGTTAAAGGCCTGCCGGTTCTCCAAAGAGGAACAAACGGCTTCCTGCCTACTGCATTCTGCCCACTGCCTACTGCCCACTGCCGACTGCCTACTTCTCGATCCCCCCCGCATCCTTCAGGGTTTCGTGCAGGTGCTTGCTCATACAAAGTTGCATTCATAAAGATACTAATATAAACTCCTTCCGATTATTTTTACGCGGAGGGAGAAATGCGACCACCTCGACCTTTTCCAGAAGGAACGCTCGAGCGGTTACAACAGGGGTTGAAGGAAGCGCGCAACAAGGCCGAATTTCAGCGGGTGCAGTGTTTGTGGCTGCGAGCGGCGTTGGGGTTAAACGCCAATCAAGTTGCCCAAGCCCTGGGATGGCGACCGACCTCGGTGCGGCGTCTGCAGGCCCAATACTGGCGGCAAGGCGAAGCGCTCTGGCAGCGCCGGGGGCGCGGAGGGCGACGCCACCAGAACCTGCCTGTGGCGGAAGAGGCCCAACTGTTGGCAGGATTTCTGCAGCGCGCCGAACGCGGTGGGTTGTTGGAGGTGAGCCGGGTGCAACAGGCCTATGAACAGGCGGTGGGCCATGCCGTGCCGAAATTGACGGTTTACCGCATGCTGGCCCGGCACGGCTGGCGCAAGTTAGCTCCGCGGCCTCGCCATCCCCAGGCCGACCTCGCCCGCCAACAGACTTTTAAAAAAACTCCCCGCGACCGTTGAGGAGCATCGCCTCGCCGGGCGATCCCTGCGCTTGATGTTCCAGGATGAGGCGCGGTTTGGACGCATCAATGATCCCCGGCGCTGCTGGGCGCCGCGCGGCGTGCGTCCCCAGGTCTGCGCCCGCATCGTGCGCGAGTACACCTATGTTTTCGCCGCCGTCAGCCCGCATGACGGTACGCTCGATACCTTGGTCCTACCCGAGGTGAATGCCCTGACGATGTCCTTGTTCCTGGCCGAAGTCGCCCGGCGTCACCCCCAGGAATTCATCCTGATGGTGCTGGACGGTGCGGGGTGGCACCGCGCCAAGGATTTGCAGATCCCGGAGAATATGCGGTTGCTCCCCTTGCCGCCCTACAGTCCGCAGCTCAACCCGGTGGAGCATGTCTGGGAGGATATCCGGGAAAAGTGGTTCCCCAACCTTGTCTTCGACAGCCTGCGGGCGGTGGAGGATCGTTTGGTTGAAGCGCTGGCGAGTCTTGAAAATGACCCGCAACGAGTGGCCCGAGTCGCCGGATTCGATTGGATCATTAGTATTCCGATGAAGGCTAATTAGTATCAGATCTTCTGCGAAGGTCGCGGGGATGAGGCCATCCTCGCGATAGACCACGCGGCCCAGGCCATCGAAAATCACCAGCGTAGGAAGTGAGTTCACATCAAAAAGTTGGTCAAGTCCCTGGGCATAAGCCACGGGCAGGGTCCAACCTGCCTGTTTGAGGAAAGCGGGCACGCCGCTGCGGTCCTGGTCCACATTGAGCGATAGGAAAGCAACGTTGGGGTTGGAGTCGAAGCTCTTGGCCACCTGATCAAGCAGTTTGCCTTGCAGGCGGCAGGGTCCGCACCAAGTGGCCCAGAAATCCAGCACCATGACCTTGCCGCGGTATCCCGCCATGGGCAGCGGAGTGCCATCCATCCGCGCCACGACAAATTCAAAGGGATCATGACGGCCGGCGTTCTGGGGCTGGGCCTCGGAAAAGCGCCCGGCAACTTGTGGCATGAGGGCGTCATAGCGTGACAGGATCAGGTCCCCCAGGCCTTTCTCAGTGTGGTGCTCGGCCAGATACAAGCTGCCGAGCTTGCGGCGAACCTCCTGGCGGTGGGCGGGGTCGGGACTCTTTTCGGGAAAGGCAAAGGCGGTGAGGTAATAATCCAGGGCGCGAGCGGAATCACCGTTTCTTAACGCGTCGTCTCCGAGTTGCTCGGCGACGCGGGCGGTGGGGTAGGTGGCGTAGCTCTTCTCATCGTCGGAGCGGGCCTCGTCGAGGGAGCCGGAATCCCGATAAAATCGGGCGCGCTGGGCATAGAGGCCCGCAATGCGCTCCGCCCAAACCTCCGCAGATTCATGGTTGCCCCCGCCGGTGGCCGCATGGTCGCGCTGCTCGTCCGCGATTTTGATCAAACGCGAGATGTACTCAATGGCCGCGGCTCGGCTCGCCGGATCGTTTTGCCGGGCCAGCGCTTCAATCATCAGATTCAGCAGCTTTGGATCGTCAGGGGTTATTTCCAGCAGCATCCGGCCATATTGCACCAGCACGCCGGGGGCGTTCGCTTCCAGCGCGTAAGAGCAAATCGTGCGCAACACCACCTCCCGCCGGGAGGACTTGGGAAAGCGATCCAGAAACGCTTCCAGATTCTTGATGATGAGTTGAGGATTGTTTTCCGCCGACCGAAATGCCTCCTGAAGGGCTATCTGTTCCTCGGCATCCGTTGAGACGGGCGCGGCGGGCGTCTTTTCCGCCGGCTTGGTCGCGGATTGCGCGGCGCTCAGAATCAGGGGCCAACCGCTTGCCAACAGGCCAAGCCCCAGGAGAAACAGCCCTACGTTTTTCAGCAATGAAACCTTGCCAGCTTTTATCACACATGATCCTTCATGAACGGGCAACGAACTTAATCTAGTGGCTGGCCCGGGAAGGGTCAAGGTGATTTCGACCCGGCAGGGGAGGGCGAGCGGCTGGTGAGACTTCCTATTGGTGATATGCTGGAACTTATTGATTAAACCATCCGCGTCGACTACCATTTGAGATGCGATTTCACTGGGCTGTCAACAGCGAGGGTAGACGTGGAAGTCAGGCGAGATCAGATCTTGGCAAAGTTGACCGAGCACCGTGACCACATCCGGAGTTTCGGCGTACGGAGTCTTGGCCTATTTGGTTCGGCCGCCCGCGGCGAATCTGCCACGGCCCACGATTTGGATTTTCTTGTCGAGTTTGACCAGAAAACCTTCGACGCTTATATGGATTTAAAGGCCTACCTGGAGGACCTATTCGGGTGCCCTGTGGACTTGGTACTGGCCAATACCCTCAAGCCGAGGCTGCGAGAGCCAATCCTTAACGAGACCATTCATGCCGCGGGACTATAAGGTTTATCTTGAAGACATCCTTCAAGCAATTTCGAAAATTCGGGAATACACGTTTGGGATATCAATGGCGGCGTTTGCCCAAGATGCCAAGACCCTTGATGCTGTGATCCGAAATCTGGAAGTCATCGGCGAAGCTGCCAAAGCAGTTCCCGAAACCGTTCGTTTGGGGCACCCAGAGGTGGATTGGAAGAAAATCGCGGGATTGCGCGATATTCTCATTCATCAGTATTTCGGGGTGGATGCTGAACTCATCTGGGACATCATTCAGAACAAACTTGCCGCGCTCGAAGAACAGATTCGAGCGATTATCAAAAGCTAGAAGTGATCACCGAGGCAGAGATTCTGCGTCGCGAGCTTACCGTCTATGAAATCATCAGCCATTCGCGCCATTTTCTTTGACGCAGGAAACACCCTGCTCTATCCGCAGCTCGATGAGCGGGCTCGCGACCTGACGGCGGCGGGCTTTCCGGCGCGGGTCGAGGATTTCCACGCCGCGGAGCGCGCCGCCAAGCAGAAACTCGATGAGTGGCTGTGGCCGCAAATTCGCAAGGGCGAAGTGCCCCGCACCATCGACCACTACTACTGGGCGGAGTATCTCACCTCGCTGATGGGTTTGATCGGCGCCCCGGAAACCGAAGGCGCGCGCTTGATCCGCGTGCTGGCGGACGGATTCCGCGACATCCGCACCTGGTCGATTGTCATGCCCGAGACCCCTGCCTACCTTGCGCACTTGCAGGAGGCGGGATACTTCTTGGGAGTCATCTCTAATTCCGTAGGCACCCTCGAAGGACAGTTGCAAAACGTGGGCATGCGCGGGTACTTCCAGACCATCTTTGATTCGGCGCTTGTGGGTGTGGAGAAACCGCACCCGGAGATTTTCCAGATGGCCCTCGCCAGCGCCCACGCCGCCCCGCACGAAGCCGTCTTTGTGGGTGATACGAATGCCACGGACGTGGGCGGCGCACAACTCGCCGGCTTGCACGGCGTGCTGATCGACCGCATCAACGCCTATCCCAACGCCGAAGGCCCCCGCATCACTTCACTGCCGGAGTTGGATGCAGTGCTGGAGAAGCTCTAGGTGCCGGGTTTTAGGTGTCAGGTGCCAGGTGTCAGGTGTCAGGTGTCAGTAGGGACTGCACTCCTTGCGGCTCTTATCTAACTTCCAACGCCTGGAACTTGATACCTGACACCTGACACCTGGCACCTCGCATTTAGCGCAGCGCTCGCGCTTCCTCCAGTGTCCAGAAGGGCGTGCCGCCCGGCCGGCTGGCCACCAGCGCCGCGACGCGATTGGCGAAGTCGGCAATTTCCGCGGCGGGCCACTCGAGGCTTAAGCCATGGATAAAGGCGGCGGCGAAGGCATCGCCGGCTCCCACCGTGTCCCGGGCTTGCACGGCATAGCCGGGGGCTTCCACGTATTCCCCGTCCACCAGCATCACGCAACCCTTTTCACCGCGGGTGACGCAGGCCGATTGCCAGCCAAACTCTCTCGCGTGGGCACGGCAGAAGTCTTGCAAAGGCCGCGCCGGCCGGCCGAGCATCTGGTCGATCGCCGTCGCTTCGTCCTCATTGAGTTTCACCACCTGGGCGCGCGCCATCAATTCGCGCACCAACGGCGCGGTGTAGGAGTCCTTGCGCAGGTTGACGTCATAGAGCAGCCGCGCGCCGCAATGGGAATCGATCAACCGGTAGGTGAGTTGCCGGGCCGGCGGGCTCATCTGAAAGAGCGTTCCGAAATAGATCCAGTCGGGCTTCGGGGAGAGCAGTTCGGCGATGTCGTCCGCCGTGAGTTCAGGAGCGTCGTAAGCCGCGGGGTGATGAAGAGTGAACTTCGGCACCCCGGCCGGATCGAGTTCCACCGTTACGACCCCCGTGGGGTAGGCTTCGATGGGGCGGATATAACGCGTGGAAAGGCCCAATTCCGCCATGCGAGCGAGCACCCGCCCGCCCCGCTCATCCTTGCCCACAGCGCTTACAAAATGTACGGTATGCCCCAGGCGCGCCGCATGGGCGGAGAAATTGAGCGCCGCGCCGCCCAGGAATTCCTGATTCCCGATGACATCCCACAAGACTTCCCCGATGCTGACGATTCTCACGGCCCGGCCTCCCGTTTTTCCCGGCCCAAGAATGCTGAACCCGGCGGAATGGTTAAGAGCGTCAACCAAGCTAACCCTTCGAGGGGAAATTGGCAACACCCCCCGGCGAAATCGCGGCAGGGGAGGCCGCGGGGCCGTTCCCCGGCTCTCGAAGGATGCGCAGAATGCATCCTTGAGTATGGGTTCCGCGTCCAATAGAATGGCAACGGCAGGCGTCAACACTCATAGGGATGGCGGTGGACCGGGGCAGGGCAAAGCAGGGAAAGGCAGGCATTCGCCTAGATTTCCAGCTTGGTCGCGCGAAGACAGGGAGGGTAATACGTGCTCATAAAAAAGGCGGCGCAAATTCCATCATCGGAAATCACTCCCCAATGGCTTTATGTGAACCGTCGGAAATTCCTGACGGGGGCGCTGGGAGTGGCGGCGGGGGCGCTGGCAGGGAGGACGCTGCAGGAACTGGCGCGGCCCTCGCAAAAGGTTCTGGCCGCCAGCAAACTGAATGTGGCAGCAAAGAGCCCGTTCAGCACCTCCGAGCAAGTAACGCCTTACGACGACGTGACGCATTACAACAACTTCTACGAGTTCGGCACGGGGAAGGAAGATCCCGCCAGGAATGCGACGCACTTCAAAACTTCCCCGTGGAGCGTCAAGGTGAGCGGCCTGGTGGACAAGCCGCGCACTTTTACCGTGGAGGAGTTGCAGCAATTGGCGCCGCTGGAAGAGCGCATTTACCGCCACCGCTGCGTCGAGGCGTGGTCGATTGTTGTCCCCTGGATCGGCTACTCCTTCAACGCCCTGCTGAAGGAAGTGTCTCCCCAGCCCAAGGCGAAGTTCGTGGCGTTTGAGAGTTATTACAATTCTGGCCAGATGCCCCAGGCAAGTTACGCGGGAATACGATTTCCTTACGTTGAGGGTTTGCGCCTGGACGAAGCCATGCATCCGCTGGCGCTGCTCTGTTTTGGCATGTACGGGGAAACGCTGCCCAACCAGGATGGGGCGCCGGTGCGCATGGTGCTGCCCTGGAAGTATGGCTTCAAAAGCATCAAGTCGCTGGTGAAAATCAAGCTGGTGGAGAAAAAGCCGGATACCACCTGGAATATGTCTGCTCCCAACGAATACGGATTCTATTCCAATGTAAACCCGCAGGTGGATCACCCCCGTTGGAGCCAGGCCAAGGAGCGCCGCCTCGGCGAATTCTTCCGGCGCGCCACGCTGATGTTTAACGGTTACGACCAGGTGGCGTCGCTTTACACGGGCATGGACCTGAGGAAAAACTTCTAACGGACGGGCGGATTTGCGCTCGGCCTTGACTCAGCACCTGAAGGCCTCCCGGTCATCGGGCAGTTGCCGGCCGCTTCCGACCCATCTTTCACAACCCAATCAGAGAGGGTGCGCGATTGCGAAAAGTCCTCAGCAGCAAATGGATCAAATTGCCGGTGTTCATCTTGTGCCTGGCGCCGCTGGGCCAGTTGGCCTGGCGCGCTCTGCACAATCACCTGACGGCCAATCCCATCGAGTACATTACCCACCAGACGGGCGACTGGACGCTGATTTTTGTTGTCATCACGCTGGCGATAACCCCGGCGCGCAAACTCTTGCGCATCCCGGAACTGATTCGCTTCCGCCGCATGGTCGGATTGTTTGCCTTTTTCTACGGGTTCCTCCACTTCAGCACCTGGATTGGGCTGGACAAGTTCTTTGATTGGGCGGAAATGCTTCACGACGTGCGCAAGCGGCCTTTCATCACGGCGGGATTCACGGGTTTTGCCTTGATGGTTCCTCTCGCTCTGACTTCCACAGCGGGATGGATCCGCCGCCTGGGGGGCAAGCGCTGGCTGGCGCTGCACCGGCTGATCTACGTTACCGCCATTGCCGGGGTGGTGCATTACTACTGGCTGGTGAAGTCAGACGTTCGCAAGCCGCTGTTCTACGGGGCGTTGGTCACGCTACTTTTGGGCCTTAGGGTGGGATTCTGGCTGGCAGCCCGGCGCGGTAAATTGGCAGGCAAGGCCCTCGAACCCAAGCTGACCACCGCCGAGACAGAGTGACTCGCTCGGTGTCAACGCCGATTTTGGACCCTTTTCTTCCAAAGGGTCAACTCCAGGTCTTGACGCCGCCAAATAAGTTCGTAATCCGAGGAAAGCCACGACTGGAGAGAGGCTTCCTGGAACAAAACGGCGTTGCGTGCGCGGGCGAACTGTCCCAGAATCACATAGGCAGGTGGATCGCGGTGCCAATCATCCCAGAGTCGTTTTTCTGATCGACTGTTGTAGGACTCGAGGTGCAAGTAAACAACATTGGGCACAGGAAGCCCGCCAAAGGCCGAGAGTGGACCGCCGGGATAAAGCCAAAGGGTCGGCTGCCCTTTAATCCGTGGAGTGACATCCCGCCAAACACCGGTGACCCAACGATAGTACTGTGGGTAGCCATAAAGGCCGGCGAAGGGGGAATTCCTGGGAAGGGGTAAAAGGGGACCAAAGGCCTCCCCATAGGCGGGGAAGAAAAAGGCAGTCAGCAAGAACAGCGTGGCCAAGACCAGGGAAGGCCGAAACAAATTCGGCAAGCCCCCAGCCGCCAATACATACAACAGCATCGGGACGGCAATGGGAGCTACAAACCCGAAGTAGCTGCTGCCCGATGCGGCATTGGCATACATGAGAGCCAGCAGCAACAAGCAAAGCATGCCCAGTTCGCGGGGTGCGCGCCTTCGGAAAACTGCTATCAGACAGGCGATGCCACTGCTGAACGCGATCAGGTACGCTGCCCGAATCGGGAATAAATTGTAATCGCCGAGTTGCAGGCGGAGGACTTCCAGAGGGATGTAGATTCTTGGAATGTAGAAGAGCGTGGCCACCGAAGCGGCGAAAGCGATGGCGAAGAAGCAAACATAATATACCGTGGATTTGCCGGTATCTTCCCGGTTTGCATGGCCGTCCTCTACCGCGACGGAATTTAGCTTCGCATCGCCACATGCGCGGTTGATCAGCCAGCATATGCTGGTAAATACCGCCGCCGTGATCAGCAACTCAGCCCAGGCGTGGGGGGGAAGGCCACGGCCCATCGTAAATCCCCGAATAGCCGTGAGCCGGGGGACACCCCGCAACAGAATGACCGCCGGTCCACCCTTTCCCGCTCCCGCGTCCGCGAACATTTCCTTGACGACTTCCACGGCGCCGCAATTGTAAAAGAAGGGAGCCAGGAGGGAAAACAACCCCAACGCCCCACCGGCCATGAAGCGAGCAATGTTCGGGAACCGCTTGCCCTCAATCCCCAAGCCCCAAGGGCTGGGAATGAAGAGTGCCAGCGCCGCGGCAAAACCAAAGAGCAGGCCAATGTTCTGCTTGGCGACAATGGCAATACCCGCGAAGATGCCTGCCCAAAAGAGATTTCCAGCCCGATGGCTCTTTTGATATTTCAGGAAGAAATAGATGATGAGTCCTGCAAACATGGGGGCCTGGTAACTATGGGCATGTCCCACTTGCGTGAAAGGAGGTGAGAGCGTTCCTGCCACGACTACCGAAAGAACCTTGACATGACGATCTGCATTGAGGAGATTCAGAATTGCAACCCCGACAATCAGAGCTCCCAGCCAGGACAGATACAGGTTTACGGCAAATACAAACACGGACTCGCCGAAAAGTTTCATCAATCCGGCCAGAATCAAGGGGGCCAAGGGGGGCGCTGAGAACGCAAAATCGCGATAGGGAAGCTGCCCGTGCAGGATCCGCCAGGCCGGCTCATAGGTCCACCCGTAATCCTCGCCGCCTGCCACCCAAATCCAACGGGCTGTGAATATTCCGAAAATCAGGAGGAGGATCACCCAAGGCGAGCCTAGAAACCAACGGATCTTGCGGTAGACCCTTTCCGGATTCAAACCTTTCCGCCCGTTTCCGCCCAGTGCGGTGCCCGTCAGATTGGAAGTAGATAGCAAATTTTATTATCCATTAACCGCTGAGAAACGCAAATGATAATTGAACGTGTAGTTCCGGCCTTTCTTGAATTGAAAGTTTCCGAATGTACAGCACCCGGCTCGACGGCCACAACGCGTAAAGTTCACCATTTGTGTCACGATCGTGATCTGGCGTATTAACTCCCTAAATGACAATTCAGGAAGGCAAGGGTCAGCGCCCAGGCTTGCCGGGCGGCGGCGGGGTTGTAACTGGCGCGCGCATCGCAAAAGAATCCGTGGTCAGCGTCCGAAAACTCGACATGCACAAAAGGCTTCCCGGCTTTACGTAGAGCTCCTGCCACCGCTTGCGTCTGCTCCGGGCCAATGTGCTTGTCCAAGCCACCCCAAAAAAGAAGTTGCGGCGCGTGCAGATCGCCGGCGCGGTCGAGCAAGCCGCCCGTCATGGGGTTGGGCGCAATGCCGCCACCGTAAAGGGAAACGGCCGCCTTGACCGGCAAGATGGAATTGGTGAGGAAGGAAAGGCGTCCTCCGAGGCAGAAGCCGATGCAGGCAATGGGCGTCCCCGGGAAGCTCAGTTCCTCGGTCAACAAGCCGTAGGCAGCAAGGGCGTCGGCCTCCATGTCCTGCTCCTTAAGGGCCCGGATGTGGGGCATGATCGACTCGAAATCAGTGTAACTCCCCTCGAATCCCGGCGCGGTGCGATGAAAGATTTCCGGAGCAAGGGCAAGGTATCCCTCGCGCCCAAAGCGTTCGGTCACGTCGCGAATGTGCGCATTCACGCCAAATGCTTCCTGAAACACCAAAAGGCCGGCACGTGGGCGGTCGATTTGGGGGCGTGCCGCGTACGCGCGCATCACAGTTCCATCGGCCACCGGCATAGTGACCCAGTCCGTCCGAATTTCCACCATGAATTTCCCTCCCTTGCGAACTGTGGAAGATGATGTTTTTCAGCCGTGATTATTTTCCGCTCAAAGCACGCACCACGTCAACCTTCACTTTACTTCAAAACCCTGTGCCGAGGATGATGCCCCGGGGTTCGGTGGCCATGGGGAATTTGTTCCAAGTTCGATCGATCCCCAAGTGCGTTGAGAGCAGCCAGGTGGACGATTTCAGGATGATGGTGAGCGAGCGTACGCGGCCGGAACGCGGGGCTCAAAGCGGGATATGTCAAAAAAAGCAGCCACGGCGGTGGCGTCAACCGTGGCTGCATGCCGTTGATCAGATGTGGTAGCACTAATAAAGAATGCAATAGCTGCCGGGCTCGATAACCGTGTTGTAAGACCCGCTGCTCTCGACTTGAACGCTCAAGGAGCCCGCGGTCGTACCGTTTTGGAGCATTCCGCTAAGACCGTTTAAAAACGTCGCGCTGGTGGTGACCGTAGCGGACGACGGCGCCATGGCTGTACCGCACCCCGCATTCGCCTGAGCTGTGGTCGTATTTGACGGAGCGTAGGTGAACCCAAACTGTGAGGCCGTGGGACTGGATGGACACGTCACCAGCATGGTGGGTTTATTGCTTGTGCTGTTACTCTGCATGAAAAGCGTGCACATCAGGCAGTACGTCTTGCTGGCCGCCACCGCAAACGTGCCGACCGTGACCGGCGTGGTGCTGGTCGCCGTCACGGCGGAGGTTACGGCAAAGCGCCGCGGGACACTGGAAACCACGCCCGAATTGGTCTCCGCGTCCTTGACGTAGATCCGGTCGCCGTCGTACCAATGGTCGCCGGCAGCGGGAGTGGTGGGCGCCGTGCCGGCCGGAGTGTTGAAGCTTGCGGCGCTGCTGGTGGAAGCTCCAAAGGTCTGCTTGTCGCCGCTTGAATAGGTGTTCGCCTGGCCGGTGTAGACCAATGTCGAAGGCAATGCCGTTGCGGGAACCGTCTCATAGGTGATGGTATTGCTGGAGGTCACTACGGGGACGGTGTTGGTGGAGGGAGAAGCCGGAAAACTTACGCCGTTCAGGCTGGTCATCGTGCAGGAGCTTCCAAGGGTGCAGGCCACACCACCGACTGTAGTCACTCCGCTGCCCGGCAGATCGCTGGTGGCGATGGTTCCCCAGAGGGGGGCGGCGGCGGCGCTGCCTGTGCCCGTCGAGATCAGGAAGTTCTTGGTGGCGGTGGTGTTTCCCGCCAGCCGCGTTGCCCCGCTCGAACCCTCATATTCCAGGTCTCCCAACGTGGTCATGGGCGAGAGGGCGTTAAATGCTGCGCTGGAAGTGGTCTGCCCGGTGCCGCCGCCGGCAATGTCCACCAGGGGCAGGCCGGTGATGTCAAACTTCACCTGCCCGGCGCTGGGGTTTGATGCCGTGAGATAGGTGCCATTGATGAAGTTGACGGTTGCCTGATTGGAAGTGTTCGTTCCGTTGACTTGAACGCCGGTTACCCCGCACGAACCCCACGCCGGGTCCGTGCCGTTGGAAGTCAAGCACTGGCCGCTCGTGCCGACCGCTAGGCGCGCATTGGAAGAGGCATGGTAATAGGGCAGATCCCCCTCCGTGGTCAGGGGAGAGAGCGTATTGAAGGCGGCCGCCGCGCTGGTCTGGCCCGTTCCCCCAGCGGCGATCCCCAGTGTTCCGGCGATGTCGGTGAACTGAACTTGCGCCAGGGTGGGTGCGGTTGCCGCGCCGGAAGCGCCCAGGGACTTTAAATACATCGGCGTGGTGGTGGTGTTTCCCGGCAAACGTGTCGCCGCTCCGCTTGTGCCCCCGTATAGAAGGTCGCCCAGCTTGGTCAGGGGATTTGACCACAGTGAGGTCACACAATTCGAACCCACGCAGAACTGCGGGGCAGTTATTGTGCCGGCGGCGGTAATATTGCCGCTACCGTCATCAAGCACGTTCTCCGCCGTGGAGAGCGCGCCCGCCAAGGTGGCATCGCCGGTGGTGTTACGAGAGGGCGCCGAATATCCGCTTACCGTTGCCAATGTTCCGTCATCGTTGAAGTTATTCAATGGGGAGGGGTTCATGCACAGGGCCAGATAGTGCGCGGTGTCGCCCTTCAGGATGTCGTAACAGTACACCCCGAACTGACCATTGATCGAGAGCGTGTCGTAGGCATCGCTTGCTGCCGAAGCCGAGGTCGATTCGCTGACGCCGTTGGAATTTTGCAGCGTAAGGGAAGTGGACGTGCAGTTGCTCCCCGAAGCCGGGACCGTGAACGTACCATTATTGCCCGCATTGACGAAACCCGTGATCGTAAATTGGTTACCATCTAGCGCGGTTGCCGAGGTGCAGTTGCCAATCGTCCCCGTATAGTTGGTGTTTGACCCCGAGGGCGCCGCCGCGCTCAGAGCAAGGGTGTATTGACCAAGAGTTTGATTATTGACCGTGCCCAAAGAAATCGGCACCCCTTTTCCGACCGTCGAAGTGGGGGAGTCAACCAAAGAGCCATTCCAGTCAACCGGGACGGCCCAATATTGGATAGCAGTAGAACCACTACCCTGTCCGACCTTCGCCATGGCGCTCTTCGGGTTTGAGACTTTATTAATGTTCCATGACCCGTATGACCAGTTCCTTGTGCCGTTGTATCCGTAAGTGTTCGACATACCGGGCGTGGTATTGTAATCGAGCACCGGGTTGAACGTATCGAGCGTAATATTGGTAGATCCGTTGTGAATCGTGGGGAGCGAGACCTGCAAGGCCAATCCGCCCATTGCCCCCCAAGTGTAATCGTTCTCAAATTGTAAATTGGAGATGACGATTTCGTGGCCATTTAAGTACGCCGTGTACTTGGTGTTCTCGAATTCGATGCTGTTAACTTCGATGGCGGTGGAGTCGTTGATCCATAGCCCAAAGCCAGTGGCCTGCGCGAACCCCACATTAACCTGGTCGTCTCCGGTGGCGATGATGTCGCCGCCAAACCAGCCGGAATTCGATCCCTTGCCGAGATAGAGGGCCCCGTGCTTGGTATTGAGCGCGAGGTCATAGAGGACGTTGTAGCAGGAACATCCGCTGGGCGCGATGCCAATGCCCAAATCGGAGTCGACCGATAAGTCATGAAGACGCGCACCCTGAAAGGGAGCCCAAATCGCCCACCCGCCGGCCTGGACGGCGTAGGTGCCGTCTACCGACGGTTTCGGGTCAGACGCGGGTGTTTCCGCAGTGGCATTTGGATTGGCGAGCGTCAGCGTCGTCGTGGAGGATGCGGTGCAGAGAAAATACCCCTCATTGTCCGAACTCTTGGGGAATCCCTTGACCTCAAACCACAATCCCGCGTAAGCGTTGCTCCCGCCGTTTGGAAAAGTCCCGGTGTAAACAGCATTTCCGCCCGATGAACTTGCCACGGAAGTTACCGCCTGCCGCAATCCACTCCCAGTGGTGCCGCCAATCGTAATGTGGTCAATTTCGATATTACCGACCCCCGTGGAAGAATAGAACACCGCCGAGTAATCCGTGCTCGTGTTGGCGCTTTCGATGATGGTTCCGTTGACCACCTGCGAGCCGTGTATATGGATGTTGCTGGTGAGCAGGAACTGAATCCCCGCATTGCGTGTGATGGTGGCCTGCGGCATGTAGACTTCGGCGTACTGCGGAAAGCTGATGTTCTCCGACATGGTTTGAGAACCGCTGAAACCCCGCAGGTCGAAGATGCAGGGCCCGGGTGAGCAGGCGGCAATCGCCGCATTAACCTTGGCGGAAAAGTCCACCCCCGGCTCGAGGCTGGCATCGATGACCGTGGTTCCATTGCCCAAGCCTGTGGCGGAGGTACTCCCCGTGCTGCACGAAGCCCAGACGGGATCTGCGCCATTCGAGGTTAAGCATAGACCGGTGCTGCCCACCGGCAAGCGGGCATTGGAGCCCGAATGGTAATAGTGCAAATCGCCTTCCGCGGTGAGTGGCGAAAGAGCATTGAAAGCTGCCCCCGCCGTGGCCTGTCCGGTGCCGCCCCCGGCTATTCCCAATGTGGCAAAGGTTGGGGCGGCGGATCCCTGGCCGAGCAAGGGAAGTCCGCTCGTTCCTGCCGCCGTCGATTTAATGGGCGAAGATGATCCTCCCCCGTACAAAACCCCGTATTGAGTGGTGCTGGTATTTGTCAGATTCGGAACGCTCAGCGTGGCGGTACCGGTAGAGCCGGTGTGAGCTAAAGTCAGAGTGGAGTTTCCATTGGTTCCGCTGGAAACAGCGTCCTGAAGCGACCAACTGTCGGTGGCGGAAGCCGAACCCGTCCAGTACGCTCCAGAGAGATTAAATAGGGGACTGGACTGCGCCGTGCCCGAGGTTGCTGCCGCGGTGTTTGCCCAAGTCCAGTTGACGGGCGAAGTATGGTTGAACGTGGTCGTGTAGCCGGACATGGAGAGGGTGAGATTGGCGGCTGGAACGGCCAGAGAACTCCATGCAAAGCTGCTGCTGCCACTGCACGATCCCCACACGGGGTCGGTGCCATTGGAGAGCAGGCATTGGCTGTTGCCGCCCACGGCCAGACGCGTATTCGCGGAAGCATGGTAGTAGAGAAGATCGCCTTCCGTGCTGAGCGGCGAAAGAGTATTGAATGCAGCGGATGCGGTGGTTTGTCCGGTGCCGCCCCCGGCGATGGTAATCGTGGGAAGGTCCGCCGCAACCAGTGCGCGGAATGAGGGGCTGCCGCTCGAGCCAGCGGGTGCTCCCAAGAAAGTGCTTGCGGTTTGCGTGCCGAATCCTACGCCGGTTAAAGAACCCCAAGAAGGGTCGATTCCGTTCGAGGTCAGGAAGGTATTGGCGCCCCCCACCGCCAAGCGTCCATTTGTTGAGGAATGGTAGTAAGGCATATCCCCTTCCGAGGTGAGGGGAGAAAGCGCGTTGAAAGCCGCCGCGCCGGTGGTCTGCCCTGTACCGCCCTGGGAAACGGCCGCCGTCCCCCCGAAATTGCTGAAGGTCGGCTGGGTCCAGGCCGGCAGTCCCCCACTGATCCCCAAAAACTGGTTCGATCCGCCGATAGGCAAGCGGGCCAGACCGGGTGTCGAATTAACGAAAAGAATATCCCCCGCCACGCTAAGGGGAGTTTCCCCCAGGACTAATGAGCCCGCAAGGTTGCTGAACCCCGGCTGCAAGCAGTTGGCATTTCCGATAGAGGATATGCCCGTAACCCAGTTATTGCTCCCACACTGGGCGGGGGTGCCCGCCAGCGCCGTGGCGGTTGCCGCGTTGCCCGTTGTGTTGCTGGAAATCGATGCTGGCAGGTCTGCCGGCGCCAGGGTGCGGAAGGTCGGTGTCGCCGGTGATCCCGAACTCGGCCCCGCCAAAACCGTGTTGGCAGTCTGAATAAGAAGCTGGGGAGCGAGGGTTCCAGTTGAAGTAACCGGTGAGCCGGAAACTGCCGAGCTGAAAATAATGCCGTCACCGGTCATTCCCACGCTGGTCACCGACCCCGTCGTACTGTTCGAGACAAACAGCGTCCGCACGTCGGTGACGGAGGAAATTGCCGTGCTGGTGGTCGCGACCGTCGCGATCGGAATGCTCCCCGTAATGAAACCCGTGGTGTTCGACGCCGGGGCACAATTGCTTGCAGGATTGAGATACACGTAGTTTGTCGCACTCGGCGCGAGGGTAAGGGTGCCACCGCTGAAGGTCCGCACGACGTTGCTGCAAACGGCCGTCCCCGGCGCCAGGTTCAAGGTCAGGTTTGATCCCGCCGTCGGCCAGTACCCGGGCCCAAATCCTTGCACGTATTTGGCGTTGATGGGAAAGATCTGCTGGCCCGCCTGCGCCTGGGGCTGCTGGGCAAGAGCAGCAGGCAATAAGCAGTAAGTAGTAAGCAGCAAGAGCAGGGTAGAATTCAGGATTAAGGATTTCGGATTTAGGCCTGAACCCCGCATTTCGCACCCTCCATCCTGACTTCTGACTTCTGACTTCTGACTCCTGACGTCCAAAATCTGAACTCTAAATCCTGTTTTGTTTACCATACCTGCACCTTTGCAGTTACCCCAGCGTCTGAGGCAACGAGATAGAGGTTTACGCCGTCCACGTCAGTCGGCGATTGCCACCAGATGGCCCCAGGGCTGGTCATACGGACGTGTGCGCCGATGGGAACGCGCCCTAACAGGTGGGGCACCGTGAAATTACCGGGCGCGGTGGGCGCCACCGGGATCTGGCCAAACAGGCTGGTCGCCTGGGTCACATTCGTGACTTGGGCCGCATTGGTAACGACCACCCCAATGAAAGCATCGCCAGGATCCAGGGCGGCAAGGACGGGCACGTAATAGTAACTACTCGGCCAGTTCTCCTGTTGGTAGAAGAGGTAAGAGGTGGCATTGGCCGGGGCCGCGCTGAGAGTGGGGCTTGTGGGTGCAAAGCGGGAGCCATTCGCATAAAGGATTCCGGTCGTCACGCTCGGATAGAGGGTATTGGAAGTGGCGAGCTTAAAGCCGCTCACCAGCCCGTTTAAGCCCAGATCCCCCACCAGCGAGTCGGCAACCGAAGCGAGATCGCTCATGAATGCCACGTTGGCATCGAGCAGGGACATGTTGCTATCCATGTCGCCTTCGTACTGGGTAATCCCGTGCTGCGGCTGGACAAAGCCTTTGCGGGGCAACACGGTTCTGACAATAGCCATGGGAAAATCTCCAATCTGTTCATCGACTCATCGGTTCATCGGTTTTTAGATGGGCAGATGATCCGATGAACCGATGAGCCGATTCCTAATCGCCACTCACCCCAGCAGGCAGATTGACGCTCAGCCGTTGGCAAATCGCCATCACCTTCACGGTGCCTTGATTTTCCGCGCCGCTCGTCAACCAGTAGGTTTGGGCCAGGACTTTGCCATTGGCGTCGTTCACGTCGAGTTGATAGGGGCAGACGATCAGGTTGCCCTGGCCGGGATCGCTATTGGCGAGTACGGGCGGAGTCGCTTGCCCTGGAACATATCCAGCCGCCGGCGAGCGGGAGGAATAAAAAATGGGGATGAAGAGGCATTCCGCATAGCTGTAGGCGTACCCATCCACAGGAGAAACCGGAGGGGACACGGTGTCGCCCGGCCCGTAAAAGCCCATGTAGATGACCTCGCAGCGCACCGCGCCAAATTTGGCATTGTGCGAGATCTTGGCCAGCGCGTAATCGGTCAGGGGCTGGCCGCCGGCAATCGTGCTGTCGGTCAGATCGAAGAAACCGGGAATGGAAGACATCAGCATTTGGGACATGGGAAAAGCTCCAATCGGATCATCTTCCCATCGGCTCATCGGTTCATCGGCCTTTCGATGGGCAGGTGAACCGATGAGCCGATGGGCCGATTAAAAAATTGTGCTCAGCGCCTCCGCATACACTCCATTGATGGACGGCGTAATAAAGAAATAGGTCTCCTGCTGGCTTTCCGTGGCTTGCGAGTAGGGCGGCAGCACCATGGAAGCCGACGGCACGATTTCGTAGGGGGTCGTGGTGTTCGCCCGGCGCATATCCAGGAGCGTGAAGCGCACTTGCCCGTTCGCATAATCGGGCGAGCGGCCGATAATTTCGCACGGGATATTGGTGACGCCGCGCCCGCCGCCGATATAGTCTGGGACCAGGGTGTGGGTGAGTGAAACCCAGTCCTTCAACTCGGGTTGAAGCGCCCCGAGCTGCGTCACAACTTGATAAATCGGCGTGGCAAAACCGTAGCGCCGGAAAAGCTGGTCGCCCAGCAGGAAGGCGCGCAGCGAGATTCCGCGGGCCATCACCATGCCCGTTGCTTCCACCTGGTGGTTATAGAGGTAGTGGAAGAGGTTATAGCTCCCCTGCTGGAGCATGGCCACCGTCGAGTTGTAAGTGCGCGCGCTGATGTTCGTCGTCGCATTGTCCACATCCCCACGAAAGGTGAGGGCATTGATAATGGGCGCCAGCGAGACCGCCGGGATTCCCACGATATTGTTCTGGGTGAAGGATGCGACGGGGACCTGGTTGGCCGGGTTCTTCATAGGCTCCAAAGCAATCTGGCCCGTCGAAGTGACCACCATCACCAGACCCAGCGGCTTCAGGATTTGATCCTCCAGCCAACTACGTCCCTGCTGCGGCGAGGTGATCTTGAATTCAAACCAGTCGCCTGAAAACATGGTGTCGCGCAGCGTCGTGATGCCCGGCACATCCATGTAGGGGTTGGGATTGATCAGCGTCGCCGGATTGCCGCCGGTCCCGGCGATCGAGGCGGGCACATACTGCGCCCAAAAGGGATTGACGGCCGCGATCAACTGGCCCGAGCCGGTTTCGGTGACCACGGCGCTCAGCGCCTGGTCCTGGCCCACGCCCAACTCGTTTTGCATGGCGGCAAGAAAAATATCCAGCGGGTTGCCGGCAATCCAGCGCGGGTTATCGCTCGAAACCGGAAAACCGTTGGCCATCCACTGCGCCCCGCTCGGCTGCCAGGTGTTTTGCTGTCCCGGCAGGTATTCTTCCGGCCCGCCGTTGGCCCACAGAAATGCCCCCTGGGCGAAGCGCTTGAGATCCTCCGCCTTGAGGATGACGCGGCCATCGGCGTCGAATCCGATCTCGGAAATCTGCATGACATGCAGCGGGGTAAAGTCTCCCAGCGAGCTGCCCGGAAAGCCCATGCTGAACGTCACCACCTGCCCGATCAGTTGTTCCTGCGCCGCGAGCGTGTGGAGCAAGCCGCCGGGATCAATGCAGCGAATCTCCATCTGGCCGACCGAGCTGGAGCCGTTCTTGTCGTCGATGGACTGCTCGGCGCCGGCCGGAACGTACATATAGGGCAGCATTTGCGGCAGGCCGGCGACCGTGAGCAGCAGGCTGGGATTGGTGGCTACAAGCCACATCCACGCCGTGGGGGCAAGCGCCGGCCACACCTCAAATTCATAAGGCAGAGCGCGCGCCGCCAGCGAATAGGCCACCAGCGAGCCATTGCCGGTCGCCTGCATCACCGTGGCCTGGCCGCCGACCAGCGTGGTGAGCACCGCATCGATCGTGGTCCCGAGGCCGGTGAAGAAGCCGGCAAGGCCAGTAATGCCATAGAGGTCAAGGAGCATCAGGATCATGCCCCACGTGCCCTCCTGCCAGACGGAAAGCGGCGATCCGGAATACCCCCCCGACGAATCGTTGTAGGGCTTCATGCCGCTGAACGGCGTGTTGACCTGGTAGGTCATGTTGTAGGAGTTGGCCGCGCTGGACAGCGTCATCGTCTGATTGGTCAGAAGGAAATTCTGGTAGGCGAACTCCGCGCATTGCAGGGCGATGTCGTCACGGTTGGAGGCATGTGCCCACAGGGCCGCCCAATGGCCGGACGCATCCAGGGCCTGGCTGGTGTCAAGGGTGTTGCCGGTTGCGCCTTGCGCGAAGTGTCCCGGGGTCGAGCCGGCAGGCGGAATGTAGAGGTTGGCGAGCAGATTGATATCGATGCTGGCTGCCGCGGCGCTTGCCGCCCCTGACGTGGTAATCAGCGATTCTGCCTGTGCGGAGTTAATTTGCCCGGTCTTGCTCAGATTGGTGGCGGCCACCGGCAGCGCGTTAGCCGCCCGTTGGAAGGCGAACCACAAATCGATTTGGTGCTCGGTGGATATGGTGGGAACCAGCCCGGGAATAAACTGGTAACCCGGATTCGCGTAGCTTCCATACCCCAGGTAGAACAGGCCGTTGGTAAGATCCGCCGCCGTACTCTGCAA
>CAVSSA010000022.1:0-109868 GCA_963730515.1 uncultured Acidobacteriota bacterium
ACGCAGCAATGATGATGGCTGAAAGGAGCGCGGTAAGTGAATCCGTGAAAACCGCCGCAACCGTCAGCCCAACTGAAAGCGAAATCGCCAACCTTGCATATCAATTGTGGCAAGACAACGGGTGTCCCGTTGGATCTGATAAAGAAGATTGGTTCCGGGCAGAAGCGATGCTCAAAAACGCACTCGTCGCGAAGGGCCAAAATCTGCGGGGACGTCCTCCGGTCTCCCGCGGTGATACTTGCCCCGAGTTCGAAATACTGGCCGAGTTCCGATGGGAGGGACGCTGGGTGGTCTGGGAAAGTGAATGGCATGGCGCCCGCTGGACCTGGGATTTATCCACTTCAGGCGATGAAGGTTCGAATCGATCGATGGCCATTTTTTAAGGGAGGGGGACCCACGGTCAGTGATGAGTCTTACCCCGGATTGTTTCTAGCCCTTGCTTTTGGGTTTCGGCTCACGGGCGAGCTTCGCTTTTTGATCGGGCCGGTTCAAACGCACAGGAATCCCGGTGATAAGGCCTTGATAATCCGTCAGGCGGTCGTCGCCGACGACCAGACCCGCGGAGGTGATTTCATATTCGCGGATATCGTTGCTATGTTTGCCGCCGCGCATCTTGATAACGACCAGGATCTTGCGAAGCTGGCCGTCGATGGACACGTACCGAAGCCGGATAATGTCATCGGTGAGAAAGGAAATCGAGTAGGTACTGAACGGGAATTCGGTGAAAGACTCATTCATCTCCACCGTGCTTAGAATCGTCACCCCGATTCCCGTCAAGGCGGTGATCATCCGGTAGAGCGATTCGCGAAATTCCGCGCGAAAGCTGGGCGCCAGCGCCATCTCAAAGCCCGCCAGGGAATCAATCACCAGGCGCTTGGCGCCAATCTTCTGGACCGCGTCGAGAATCTCGCGCATGGTTTCATCCACCGAGAGGTCCAGGGGCCGGAGGTAGAGGATTTCGAGTTTCTTCTCCTGCTGCGGCTTTTCCAAATCCAGACCAAAACTGCCCGCCCGTTCCGCATACTCTTGCGGCCGCTCTTCAAAGACCACCACAATTCCCGGATCCCCCTGGCGTATGCCCTCGGCAATGAATTGGGTTGCCAGGACCGATTTTCCCGTACCCGAAGCCCCTGCCACCAGGACGCTATCGCCTTCGGGGATTCCCCCCCGAGCATCGCATCCAATTCCGGAACGCCGATGGAAAGGCGCCGGGTGCTGGGTATTTTCCTTTGTTGTCCGGCCAGCCCCAGAGTGCGCGAGAAGGCTTGCAGCCCGCTATTGGTAATGCGGAAGGTGTGGAGCCCGGGCACGGACGCCTGCCCGCGTAGTTTCATGATCTGGAGCTTCCGCAGAATGGAATTCCGGTCGGCAGCCTGGTAGAGCCACAAGAGGCCATCGGAGACCGTGAATACGGGATTGTCGCGGATCTCACCTTCGACATATTCCCCCACGAGAAAAGTGGTTGCCTGCCAACTGGTCAGGAGCAGCGCCAACCGCTGAATGAAGGCTTGCAGTTCCAATTCGTTTGAGCCACTGAGCGCTTTCCGCACCACGGTGCGAAACGAGTCCACCACCACAATACCGGGGCTGGCCTTCTCCACCTCCTTCGCAATCTCCTCCAGAACCGCGTTCAGGTCCTTCTCCAATACGATCTGGCTCAGGTTGATAAAGCGGACGGATTTATTGAGCTTGGCCTGGTCGAAGAATGTGTATTGTTGCTGGTATCGCAGCATTTTGATGGCCGGTTCGCCGAGGATGGTGAAATAGAGCGCGGGGCGCTCGGGCGTTGCGTTGGCGAACACGATTTGGTGTGCCAGGGTGGTCTTGCCGCTGCCTGGGGCGCCCGCGATGATATTAAAAGAAAATTCCGGAAGACCGCCGCCCAGGATTTCATCGAGGCCCGGGACCCCGGTCGGCAGTTTGTTGATGATCACTTTATCTTGCGTACTCAACCTTTCTTCTCCTTTCTGGAATCGCGATCGTCGAAGGCGGACTCCGGCCACACATCCTGAACCAGGTGTAAAGTTATTCCTTCGCCAATGAAAGTGAGAAGCAGCCCGAGTAACTGGGCAATGAGAATAGCTCCTCCCTCCTTGGAGATATCCTTGTCTTTTTGCGGCCCAGGCTCGTCCAGACCCTTGAGGGATCCATCCGCACCGACCTGCACCGTACTCAGACTGGGAGCTTCCGCCCTGGCCAGCGCCAGAGCACGGGAAAGGAGGGAGCGAAACCCCGCAACTCCCGCAAGTGAACAAAGGGGCTGGCGCAGCTTCTCACAGACGCGAAAAGCCGCTGACTCCGTGGGCTCGGAGTTCTTGCCCGCAGGGGCTTCGTAAGTAAGAAGGCGCCGGGCCAGTTGTTGCGACACCGGAGGACTCATGATCTCTTTTCCCGCGCAAGACGCGGACGCTGCACTCAGTTCGGCCTGGGGCTTCGAACTGCCACCAACACCCCCAATACGGTGGCGGTGCTGCGAATGTTTCCCGCGACCGTCAGCAGCGCTTCGGTGAAGGGTGGGTGTTCATCCGCCACTCCCTCCAGACGCGTGCTGACGCCTTTGAGTTGTTCAACTTCGTTCATGATCACTTCAAAACCTGTGCGTACACCATTCTTCGGAATGGGCCGGGAGGGTGGGAGAACTTCCTCCGATGTCACCAGCCGCGACGTCATAGCTTCGCCAATGAACGTGAGTAGCAGCCCGAGTAACTGGGCAATGAGAATTACTCCTCCCTCACTGACCTTGTCCTTTTCAATTTGCCACCCAAGCTCGTCCAGACCCTGAATGGATCCATCCGCCGCGACCTGAAGCACGCCAAGAATTGGAGCTTCCGCCCTCGCCAGCGCCAGCGCACGAGAAAGGAGCGCGCGAAAACCGTCAACTCCCGCGAGTGCAGAAACGGGTGGGCGCAACGTTTCACAGACGCGAAAGGCCGCCAGTTCCATGGGCTCGGAGGTATCCGCGGCGCCTTCGTGGGCAATAAGGCTCTGGGCCAAATCTCGTGTCTGCGGGGGAAGAATCATTTTCGTTCCGTTGCTGTGCAAAATGGGGGTGGCACTTGGACGTGAATCGTTACTCATGATGTTATCCATTGGGGGCAGCTTGGATAGGGTATCTGCCGGAGAGCGTTGCATCGGATTCTATGGGCGCAGCGCCTGTCCCGGATCGCCGTATCGCCGCCACAACAACCCTGGCTCCTGATTGGGAAGCCCGATGTCTCACCCGCGACATTCCTCGATAATATCATTACTTGAGCCAGGAATCACCAGCCGGTCAAGGCGCGGGTGTCGTCAAGCCGGGTGTCGTCAAGCCGCTTGCATATGCCGAAGAATGGGCACATAGTTATTTTAGCGCTCAAGGTCTTATTATCCCTCGGGCCTTTCATTTGTGGCGCAAGACCACTGTCCTGCGGTTCAACAACTCCCTCCCGATGGATATAAGAGGCGTGAGGCTCATCCTTGAGCTGGCGCTGAGTCGTGCCACCACAGTGCTTCGGAAGGAGGTGAACCATGCCAAGCCCCGCAGCAATGATGATGCGTGAAAGGAGCACGGTAAGTGAACCGGCGAAAACCGCCGCGACCATCGGCCCAACTGAAAGCGAAATCGCCACACTTGCTTATCAATTGTGGCAAGACAACGGCTGTCCCGTTGGATCAGATCAAGAAGACTGGTTCCTTGCAAAAGCACTGCTCAAGAATGCACTTGTCGCGAAGCGCCAAGATCTGTCGGAACGCCCATCGGTCCCCCGCAGCGATACTCGCCCCGAGTTCGAAATGCTGGCCGAGTTCCGATGGGAGGGACATTGGGTGGTCTGGGAAAGTGAATGGGGCGGTGCCCGCTGGATTTGGGATTTAGCCACTCCCGGCGTTGAAGGTTCGAATCGAGCTGTCTGAACGAACGCCTTGTAACAAATTTGTAACAAATTTGAGTTAACTTAGGATGCGGAATATGGTATGCTTTGCCGCGAGCCCCTAGTGTGCCATTTAATCGGGAAATATCCTGATCGTCGATGGCAATTATCTGAGGGAGGACGCGTCAACAGCCCATTCGCACCGTGAAATTGCCTCGGAGCAATTCCGACCCGAAAGGTCTTACCGGGTCGTCGCCAAAATCCCATTCCTTCAGATACCACGGACGCGCCCTTACCAAGTAGAAGGGGGTTGTCATGGCAAAGAAAAGCCAGTCAGCCGATTGGGAGGCCGCCATCTCCGGAAGCAAGGCCGGGAACACTGCTTTGGAATATGTCGCGAACCGCGATGTCTTCGCCAAGCAGAGGGAGGTTGTTATGACCCCACAAAAGAGCCCGCCTAAGGGTGTCAGACCCAACGGCAAAAGCAAGCCTCCACTTGCTACAGCAAACGGGAAGACTCAGGCCGTCGATTGGGCAGCATTCCTCGGAGGGATCTCGCGCGGGAAAACCGTTCTGGAATACGGCGCGAACCGCACGATCTTCGCGCAGGGAGACGTTGCGGATTCCGTGTGGTATCTCCAACACGGGGAAGTAAAACTCGCGGTGACTTCCCAACAAGGCAAGGAGGCAATCGTCAGCATTCTGGGGGACAACGAGTTTTTCGGTGAGGGATGCCTGGCGGGCCAGCCGTTGCGCATCTCCACGGCGAGCGCGGTGACGGATTGCACTCTTTACCGAATCGAGAAGGCGCTGATGGTGCGTCTGCTCCACGAGCAGCACGGCATCTCGGAATTGTTCATCACGCATCTGCTGACCCGCAACACTCGCTTTGAAGAGGATCTGGTCGACCAGCTTTTCAACTCCAGCGAAAAGCGCCTGGCGCGGATTCTCTTATTGCTGGCGCATTTTGGCAAGGAAAGCCGAGTAGAAACTGTCCATCCTGGAATCAATCAGGAACACCTGGCCCAAATGGTCGGGACCACCCGGTCACGGGTCAGTCATTTCATGAACAAATTCCGGTCGCTGGGCTTTATCGATTACGCGGGCAACGGCGGGTTGACGGTTAACAATGGCCTCTTGAGCGTAATCCTGAGCGAATAGCATACTGTAACCGATTGGATTTCTTAGGTCCTGGAATCACTTGAGGGAAAGGGTTGTGTCCTCTCTGCCGTCCTTCCTGCTTCCGTGTCGGGTGCTCCCCTCCTACCCGCTGATGAGAACGAGACTCTGCGCGCTGTGCCTTTTTGCTCAGGGGCTTGGTCAAGTCTGAACAGACAGCACATCGTCGCGGGAAATATCATGCACGAATTCGCTGGGTGCAGAGGCGAGCCGATATATGCCTCCTTCGGTTAGACATCGGCGATAAGCCGCCCTCCCAGCTCAAACTCTAAAGAGAATTAACAAGGAGAAATGTCACGGCGCAAGTACAACCCACAAAGATTTTTGGGCTGGTGCTCTCCGCGAGTAGTTTGAAGGGTGACAAGGTGGTGAACCACCAAGGCGATGACTTGGGCGAGATCCAGGAGATCATGATCGACTTGGATCGAGGGCGGATCGCCTACGCCGTATTGTCGTTCGGCGGTTTTCTGGGCATGGGTGACAAACTGTTTGCCATTCCCTGGCAGGCTTTTTCTGTCGACACGGTCCAGAAGAGGTTGGTTCTGGATACCAAAAAGGAGCTTTTGGAAAAGGCGACGGGATTTGACAAGAGCGACTGGCCAAACATGGCGGACCCCACTTGGGGATCCAAAGTTTACGGGTACTACGGCTACAAGCCCTACTGGGATTGATGCCGTCGAATGTTTTTCCCCGTCAGGCACAGGGTCTGACATTTTCGATTGTCCGGACCTGAGTGGTGACCCCTGCTTTTCAAAGCAGCGTTTACTCTCAGCGTGTGGTGGATGCGAGCGAGAATGTTATTGGAAATCAGGCTGGCGGAAGATTAGGGATGCCCAGGTCAAACAAGAGCTTCAAGACTTTAGAGCAGGAGGGTGACATGAAACCAAGCACTAAGGACGAGGTGAAAGGCAATCTTCACGAAGTGAAGGGCAAGATCAAGGAGAAGGTGGGAAAAGTTACCAATAATCCAAACCTGGAAAACGAAGGCACCATCGAGAAGACGACCGGCAAGGTCCAGAAGAAGATCGGCCAAGTTGAAAAAGTTCTGGGTGTTTAGCAGACCAGCTTCCATCGCGGATGCTCCCGAGGGAGGAGAATAATGGCAAAGCTAACCAAGCCAGCTCGTGATCGGATATCCGCAACCAAGTTCGCTTTCCCCAAGCAACGCAAGGAGCCGCTGGAAAATGCCTCTCACGTAGCCAACGCTGCGGCGCGCTTCAATCAGGTGAAGGGCGTTACGGAAGCGGAACGTCGCGCGGCGTGGAAGCGGATACAGTCTGCCGCAAAGCGATACGGAGTGGAACTTGAAGGGTCCAGCTAGCGCGAACACGCCACGTTGCACGCCTGCCATGGCAGCGACAGCGGGCTAGGTTTGTGAACATCCTTCGCTGCGTTGATGAGGCGTTCTGCGTTTGCCAGGAAGGCCTGGATCACGGGCTTGATCCTGTCCATGTCTTGCATGGGACCGGTATTCGAGAAATAAACAAACCGGTCTATGCGCAGTGCACGTTGCTCCGCTTGAGGAAACGGTGGATGGTTAGAGTGCTCCGTCACATCTAGCTGCCGCCAAAGGAGGCGCCGTGAACAAGACACTTGGGATAATCCTGATTGCACTTGGTCTGTTCGGACTTGCCTGGGGAGGCTTTACGTACACGACAAGGGAAAAGGTCGTTGACATCGGGCCGATTCACGCTACTCGCGAAAAGACGCATAATGTGCCGTTACCTCCCATCGCAGGCGCAGTGGCCCTCATTGGCGGCATAGTGCTCTTGGTAGCACGTCGGAAGGAATAACTCCCCCCATGGGGGCGGCTCATGTACAAGCAGCCTGAAGTGTAGGGAACCCAATAGATGAAAAAAGGTTAATCCTAAGGTACTCTCACGGCCAAGCGCCAAGCCCGGACCAAAGCCAAATGTCTTAAGACTTAAAGGCAACTGGCAATCCCTGATGAAGAAGTCGCTGGATAAAAAGAAGCAGCCCGAGGGATGGCCGAAATGAGCGCCGAGCAGTGTCGGCATGGAGGCGCGATGCAATCGTTTGGATTCAAGGGAACCAGATGGACCTCAGGTATTGCAGCCGACGGTCACCGCGCGGCAACTCCAGTGTGCCCAGAACACGATCATAGAGAGGCAAAAGTTTTGGTGGCTCTTAATGACCAAGTTCTTGTATGGTGTCCAGATTGTGGGCCTATCGATATATGTTCAAAGGAAGATTTCGAATCCAGAAAACGCGATGAGATTCTCCGCAACAACCTGGAATGATGTTGCTTTGCGTAAAGCACATACTTCTACTTCCATTTATCCTTCCTGGGATTTTACCAGCCAGAATCATAACCGGTCACGAAGGCTTGAGTCTCCGTGGTACGTACCAAGGCGGCGAGGTTCTATGTCATTAATTGGTAATAAATTTCATTAATACTGACAATCTAAATGAGCTATTACAGTCTTCAAATGCACGTCGACCAAAGGAGAAAAAAAGTGTTTGGACAAATGAAAGTCAGCCAAATTCTTAGATCAACCACACTGGAAACAGTGGACCAAGCGGTTGCCAAGCTGTTGGAGTTTGCCGAGTACCCCGAGATCCTTCGATGGTTCCAGTTCCCCACAGCCCTGGTGGTTTTTCTCGCCCACGCCGACTCCCCCGATTCCGGAGCGGTCTACGTTTACGACCGGAAGCGGTGTGTGTGGCTCTGGGTGGATTTCAATGACCGGAACTACGGGGGGTATAGCCCTTCAGAATTCGATGTTCTGATCGAGCAATGCCATTTCTTCAAGCTTGCAGAATCCCCCGCGTTGCTTACCTCGCCCGTCCAATGGCTGGTCACAGCCGGCCAATCACCCGAGGTCCTCGGAAGGCTCCCAGCCTGAAGACAACTCCCCACGACAGGGTCAGACAGCGAACCAAGCCCACCTCGTTGTAAGTCATTGAAAACACAGTATCGGCCCAATTGCCCATCGGCTCATTTGACTGAAAATATTTCTCGTTTTATCACCAGTCTGTATGGACCTATGGCGCCCACCGGGCTTCACGGAGGAAAAGATGCAGCGGCTTCGGCTAGATGCGCCAGCCGGTGTGGTGGCGGACTACCTCCGCCTCTTCGTGAACCGGCGGGCCTACACCCTCCAGTCCGACCGGCCGCACCCGGGAAGCGACCGGCATTACTACTTCCGGCCCACGGACAAGAAAACCGGCGAGGGTCTCAGCCTGACGCCGGACACCATCCGGCGCCATCTCGAAGGGGAAATCACCGCCGGCCTTTACGCGATCAACCCGGACACGCAGCGGTGCAAGTGGGTCGCCATCGACGCCGACTACAAGGGCGCCATGGAAGACTTGGTGAAGCTTCAGTACTACCTGAGCCAGGACAAGGTCCAGCCCGCGCTAGAGATGAGCAGCCGTGGCGGGCATCTCTGGATATTCCTTAAGACGCCGCTCCTGGCCCGAGACTGTCGAATCTACATCTACAACCTGGCATTGAGGCTGGGCGTGCCGGTAAAGGGAAGCGGACTGGCCGATGGAATCGAGATTTTCCCAAAGCACGATGAGCTTGGGGCTGGCGAGTTTGGAAACGCGATTCGAGGTCCACTGGGAATTCACCGGGGGGCTGGCCGCAGGTATTGGTTCTATGGAGCCGACTATGGCCTGGAAGCGCAGATGTCATATCTGAAGCAGTTGCAAAAAGTGACGGAGGAAGACTTGAGCCGTTTTATCGCCGGGAAGACAATGCCGGCAGAGTTCAGACGCCAACCGCGCCCGCCAGAACCTGCGCCTCGGCCTTCCATCCCCGGAAAGCAAGAATTTCAAATCCTTGAGCACGTCGGCAAGGCTCGCAAGGTGGGCCGCAATTACGTGACTCGCTGCCCATCGTGCGCCCAGGCGGGCCATGACCGTGGCGGCGACAACCTGGCGATTCGCATCGACGACCCACGGTTTTACAAGTGTTGGGCGGGTTGCACAAAGGAGATGATCCGCGAAGCATTGGGCTGCCCGATTCGATTTCAGCAAAAACCGCAATAGTGGGGGTCATTCATGCCAGTAGAACCAGAGATAGCGCTTCGTCGTGGGCTCAGCCTGCCCCGTCGAGCGGTCCGCCGTTTGGCCCAGGTCGGCATTTTCGCCAAGCCCGACGTGAGTCTCGAACACCAGCATTTGGCGCGGCGGTACGTGATCCGAGGGGTGGAGTCCGGCGGCGCGATCGAAGAGATCGGACGCTACGTGTCTTTCGCCGGCGATCAGGGGGAGCCATTGACTTACCTTCACCCCATAGACGCAGTCGGGGTCAACGGTCTTCACGCGGTGGTGGTGGCGCCGGTGTTAGTGCGCGTGGAGATGTTCCGGGCAGGGCGCACTTGCGAGCTGCTCATCACCAAACACGGGCCTGCCGATTCAGCGGCTGGCAAAAGGCCCGCTCTCGAATCGAGTCTGTTGTTTCGAGGAGTTCATGGGTACCTCGAAATCGAACCCGGAGAAAAGCGTAAAGAAGCGACGAATTCGCGCCTGCCGGTCTTCTACTCCCGCGGTGGTGAGCCATTGGAGATCCCCCAAGAATTTCGAGCGGCAGTGGAGGCAGTAACCAGGGGAGTCCTTTGCGTGGGTTGCAATCACCGTCATTGCTTGGCCCCACCGGCGGCAGCAGGTCTTGCTGCAACGAACTCGGAGGGCGGAACTCTCAGTCCCACAAGAAGTGTGGATGGCGGTCAATCTCTTCAACCTTAACGCAGGGGTGCACAGCGGTTGGATCAGGCTCTATTAGCGACTCAAAAAGGCGTAGCCGGGAGGGGCTTATCTCGTGAAAAAAGTGGCCCGAACCCGCCATCGCCTTGAAAAAGTTTTCAGGAGGTCGAGATGTCAGAATCGAACGTAAGAAATGCCGTAATCAACGGTCATGACTCAGAATCCCCTAGCGCGCCCGTCCAGCGAGCCTTGACCTTCAAGCGCTTCTTTACGAAGGCAGGCGAGCATCCTTTCGATGAAATTGATTGGGAGTTGCGCACCGCGTCAATCCAGAACGAAAAGGGCCAAGTGATTTTCGAGCAGGCCTACGTGGAAGTGCCGAGAGAGTGGTCAATGACCGCCACGAATATTGTGGCCTCGAAATACTTCCACGGGAAACTCGGCACGGTGGAGCGCGAATCGAGCGTCCGCCAGCTTATCAGCCGTGTTACGGACACGATTTCCCAATGGGGCGTGGAGGGCGGCTATTTTCGCACTCAGGAAGACGCCGAGATGTTTTCGGGACGAACTAACGCATCTTTTGGTTCGCCAGAAGGCGGCTTTCAATTCGCCCGTCTGGTTCAATTGCGGTCTGTGGCAGAAGGATGGCCGCCATTCTGATGGTGGCGGCTGGTACTGGGACCCCGCCACAGGCAGCGTGAAACAGGAGACCGAGGCCTACCGTCACCCGCAGTGCTCCGCCTGCTTCATCAACTCCGTCCAAGATAACCTCCCCAGCATCCTCGAATTAGCGAAAACCGAGGGGATGCTCTTCAAGTATGGTTCGGGCACAGGCACGAACCTCTCGCCTCTTCGATCCTCCCTGGAAGGGCTCTCGGGTGGTGGTATGGCCTCGGGTCCTCTGTCTTTCATGAAAGGTTTTGACGCCTTTGCCGGCGTCATCAAGTCCGGAGGCAAGACGCGGCGCGCGGCGAAGATGGTGATCCTCAACATCGACCACCCCGACGTCGTCGATTTCATCGAGTGCAAGGCCAAGGAGGAGCGCAAGGCCTGGGCGCTGATTGATGCCGGCTACGATTCCTCGCTCGATGGGGAGGCATACGCTTCGATTTTCTTCCAAAACGCCAACAACAGCGTGCGCGTCACAGACGAGTTCATGAAGGCTGTGGCTGAGGACCAGGAGTGGGCTACCCGGAACGTCACGACCGGCGAGCCGGCAAAGACCTACCGGGCACGCGACCTGATGCGCAAGATCGCGGAAGCCGCTTGGCAGTGTGGCGATCCTGGGATGCAGTTCGACACCACCATCAACAAGTGGCATACCTGCAAGGCGACGGGCCGGATCAACGCTTCGAACCCTTGCAGCGAGTATATGTTCCTGGATGATTCGGCCTGCAACCTGGCTTCGCTGAATCTGATGAAGTTTCTCCTGCCGGATGGGAGATTCGATACTGACGCCTTCTGCCAGGCCGTCGATGTGATGATCACGGCGCAGGAAATCCTCGTCGATAACGCAAGCTATCCGGCCGAGAAGATTGCTCAGAACTCGCACGACTTCCGCCCGCTGGGTCTTGGCTATGCCAATCTGGGCGCGCTGTTGATGGCGAGAGGTCTGCCTTACGACTCCGAAGGGGGCACGGAGCTACGCCGCCGCGATCACAGCCCTGATGCAGGGGGAAGCTTACCTGATGTCGTCGCGAATCGCCGAGGTGGTGGGGCCGTTTGCGGGCTTCAGTGAAAACCGCGATGCGTTCCTGGAGGTCATCGGGATGCACCGCAAGGCGTTGGAGGATGTCACCGGATGCGACGTGCCACCAAGCCTCTGGTACGCGAACCAGGAAGTGTGGAAGGAGTGCGTGGCCTCGGGCGCCCAGCACGGCTATCGCAATGCCCAGGTGACAGTGCTCGCTCCGACCGGCACCATCGGGTTCATGATGGACTGCGACACCACGGGCATTGAACCTGACTTGGCCCTCGTGAAGTACAAAAAGCTGGTGGGCGGCGGGCTGATCAAGCTCGTCACGAACGTGGTGCACGCGGCGCTCATAAGGCTGGGCTACAGCGAAGAGCAAACCAGCGAGATCGGCAATTACATCAAGGAGAACGAAACGATCGAAGGCGCGCCGAACCTCAAGGGGGAGCATCTTCCGGTTTTCGACTGCTCGCTCACGCCTGTGAATGGCCAGCGCTCGATCCACTACATGGGCCATGTGCGAATGATGGCCGCAGTCCAGCCCTTTCTTTCAGGCGCAATCTCCAAGACGGTCAATCTCCCAACCGCAGCCACAATCGAAGACATCGCCACTGTTTACCTGGAAGCTTGGCAGATGGGCCTCAAGGCGGTCGCGGTTTACAGGGACGGCTGCAAGCGAACGCAGCCGCTTAACACGGCTGGGGCGAAGAAGGAGCCCGAGATGCGTGAGTCGGGGGTTTCACTCGATGCTCCCAGTTTGGAATCAACTGCGCCGGAGCGCACTGGGGGAGCGAAAGCATTTCGTCGCAGGTTGCCGGACGAGCGCAGCGCCGTTGTCCATCATTTCTCGGTAGGTGGGCAGGAAGGCTATCTAACCGTCGGCCTGTATGAAGATGGTGTCCCTGGCGAAATTTTTATCCGAATGGCCAAGGAAGGGTCGACCGTCTCGGGGCTCATGGATTGTTTCGCCACGGCAGTATCGCTGGCTTTGCAGTTTGGCGTACCACTTTCCGTGTTGGTCGCGAAGTTCAGCCACACACGATTCGAGCCCAGCGGATGGTCAGGAGTGAAGGAAATTGGCTACGCGAAGTCCTTAATGGATTACATCTTCCGTTGGCTCGCTATCAAGTTCTTGCCGAAAGAAGAAATGTCGGTCGCAGACCAGAGCGGGGCGGGTGAAGACGGTCATGAACTGGCGCCGTCTGCAGCTCTGGCACCCCAGGTGAACTTGGCACTAACCGGGCATAACGGGGATGGACCGGCCTGCCAGCAGTGCGGTGCCATCATGGTGCGTAACGGCTCGTGCTATCGCTGCCTGAATTGCGGAAGCACGGGTGGGTGCTCGTAGTTACATCACAAAGGCCCCTGTTTTGTTGTGGGTGAACGCATAACGTGTGACTGGTACCCCCATAAAAAGTGAATGGGATCAAAAAGTGACTGGGATTGATAATGGGCGGGTCATGTCTTGCAGCCATTGCGGATGCGGAATCACCGGCGACGCGGTGGCTGCCGCATGGTTCAGGGGAAGTGCCTCCGTTTAAGCGGTATTCGCACCTTATGCGTAAATTCGTGGCGACAGTCACAAGTTATGGCGGCTTCGAATCTCACGTGATGGGGTCTCACGCAGCGTAAGTCCTTTATTCTTCAGTGCGTCGATTCTCATCTTATGCGTCAACGCACATTTGTGTTCCAGGACACAACTCGACCGTGAGAAGGTGGGGGCTTGACGGAATGGTGCAACCACTGCGCCTAAAATAGCGGGCTGACGCAGCTCTCAATCAGAATCGCTGGACCCTCCAGCGCGATCTCAAACTATTGATAAAACGCGGGCTTATCCGCGAGGTAGGGACCTGCGCCACGGACCATTCCAAACACTACGAGGACAACCTGTGACAACCGATCTCGGCACACCTGAGCACTCCACCTACGGATGAGGCTCCAATAATTGCGCTGTTGCCAGCCGTGCGCTGAACCACGCGGAGTGGTCCTCCGCACGTCGCCTTCCAACTTTTTTTCACGGGTCGACAAACTTGACAACCAACTCCTATTCGGGGGCGGCGACAGCCTCCTACCATGGCTATCCATGAACCTGATCATGAGGAGAGGGAGCACTAAGATGAGAACGGTGAAGCCGTTTTTTCCTCTCGGCCAGATTGTCGCCACACCGGGGGCGATCGATGCTTTGATACGCGCCAACCAGGATGTACAGGACTTTCTAAATCGGCACAGGGAGGGGGACTGGGGAGATCTCCAGAACGAAGATAAGGCCGAGAACGAATTCAGCCTTGAGCATGGTTTTCGCATTTTGAGCAGTTACACGACGGCAGCCGGCGAAAAGCTGTGGGTAATTACAGAAGCGGACCGATCCGCAACCACGCTGCTTCTGCGCGAGGAATACTAGGGTTGCCCGGGCGGTTTTTCAAGTTTGTCTCAGCGGACTTGCCGCGGCCTGAAGCGGCTCTTGACGATTAACGGGTCTTACACGGTGACCGCTCGGTCTGCTGGTGGGTCCAGGTCCGCGCGCGCTCTTCTTCATGCCTGGCAGGCGAAGCTATCAATCAGGCGATTCCAAACTTCTTCTTCATGGCAGATGTTTTCGCCCAGGACGCACCGGGCATGATGCTAATCAGCCTCATGAACACGGCGACGAAAGCGCGGCGAATTGCGTCCTCGGTCAGTAGCTCTGCCCGGTCAGGAGAGAGGAGCGGACGGATATCTGCCATGAACCTCGGTGCTGCGAGTTTGGCAAACATCCGCTCTTCGGCCTGCGCGCGGCTGATCGGCGTGCCGCCGCGCTCAATGTAGAGTCCCAAGCATTCGACTATGCGTCGGTTGTCCAAAGGCTCGAATGTTTCGAGCGCCTCGAAAAGATCGAGCAGGTCGCGCCCCTTGTTTCGCTGCAAGAGTGCGCGCAGCTTCGTCGCGAGCAGTTCCTCGCGTGAGAAGGTCGAAAGCTCTGCTCCTCCCTCAAACCAAGGATTCTCGACACTGTAACGGATCGCTTTTGGAGGATCGAAAGCCTCGATCTCCCGCGTATTGATTTCCACCTTGAGTCTGATATCGCCAGTGCCGTCTTCCGCCGGAACCCGAAATCGCAGTTTTGGCGCTGTGATGCTTTGCTCGAACGTCGCGTGACCGAGCCATGGCTCAAGCCTCTCGCGGCTGCGATTCAGGATCGGGCCGATTGGCCCTGCTGTGGTGCGGACAAGGTCGATGTCTTCGGAGTAGCGTAGCGGCCTCGGGAGAAGGAGCTTGTGCAATGCAGTCCCACCGCGAAGGCGCAGTTCGTGCGCGAGCATTGGGTCCCCGAACAACTCAATCAGAGCACGACTGATTATCAGATCCTGTTCCACCTGCCTTATCTCCGCCCAAGGCGCCGAGGCGCTCCAGGCGATGATGTTCATCATGGGGATCATTCGTCGCGCTCCGGAATGCGGCGGATCAATACACGCCAGCGCTCGTCACGAGCTTGAACCTCGGGGGTAAGATCTGGATCGGACGATAGCGACGGGTCAAGCTCGACCCAGGGGAGCTGCGAGCGACGTTGTATCAACGCGTGCAGTTTTTCCGCATGTTTTGCGAACCCCGACAGGTCCAGGAGATACCCGGCCCGTTGAACGACGGATCGGTCGAAGGCACGAGACAGGACTCCCATGCCCTCGGGGTTGAGTTTGGAACCGAGGTCCGAGAAAACGGTCAAAATGTTGTCGAGACCGGCGCTCGCCTGGGGATAACGCAGGAGATCAAGGAGCGTCAGCTCGACCGAAGAGATCTTCATCTTACCCGTATCCGTCTTGCGCTCTTCAATTCCCGAGGCTATAGCCGACATGTCTTTTCTAAAATAGAAGGCGATTTTCGAGCGGCCGACCTGCACGTCCCGCATTTGGCGGTTTGTGACGACCTGGAATTCCATGACTGCCTGATGGGACGCCCCTTGCAGCTCCGCGGCCTTTAGTAAGCCCACATAGTATGGCCGGCTTTCATGGCGCATCAGATCGTCAATGAAAGAGGCGGGCGGCGGACTCCCAAAATTCAGGTACTGGGGAGGAACGATGACGTAGAAACCCTGGCGCAGGTTTAGAAGCCGATCGCGCTTTTGCAGTTTTTCGGCTGCGTCCAGGAATGCTCCTCTACCTATGCCAAGGGCTACCTGCGCCTCCTCTCGCGAAAATACCAGACGACCGGCGGCAAGGCGGCCCACGATGTAGGACGCAAGACTTGGCCGCGGAGCTTCAGATGCGTATCCCATAATCCGCTATAATAGCGGATTCTTTAATACGATACAATACTTCTCTTTTATCATATTCATAAATCCGCTGCAATAGCGGACTTTCGCCTTCGGTGCGCAGATCCTCCACGGAGGAGGAGCCAATGTGCGTTTTCATGATCTGAAAGCAAGGGAGGGCAGAGCACCATAGGATTGTGGTGGCTTGCCGCTGGATAACGTCGGAGCCGCTCCCGACATGTGCCGAACCAATGGCCGATTCACCCCGAGCGCATGGCCGCAGGGATAATGTTCGAGCGACCAACTTTTTTTCACCGGTCGACAATCTTGACAACCAAGTTTATCGCAAGGAGCGAACGGGGCGGGGCACCAGCTTTAGGCAAGCGGTCACTGAGCACGCCTGCGGATACGCACAATGCATGCTGTGTCTGGACCATATCAGCACCGCTGATGTGAGCGCCACCCTGCGGGAGGAGCGAGCGTCATGTAACCGATTGAGCTGGCTTATGATCGCGCCACGGTGCCGTAAACGACTGATCGGTGGCTCCGCCACCATGACCCGCATTCGAACCTACGCGGCATGAGCTAAGGGCCTCGCTAGGGGGGTTGAGCGTGCGAGTAGGACCATCAAATTATGCTTCAGCCGTGACCTTGCTGAGAGGTCTTTCCTTCCTCCTCAAAATCGTCAAGTCCTTATCTCTAGGCCGTTTGTACGGTCCGGATTTTCTGCGGTCATGCTCGTTTGACATGAAAATAGAACTGATTTAAATAGGTTGTAGGGGATTCCACGCAAGCGCCTCGGTAGGTTCACGCCGAACTGGTCAAACAAAAACCTGAGTACACGTGCCCGCATTGTGATCGGGGATGAAACTCTTTCATTTTTGAGCGTGGATGAATTCGTTGTCTGGCCGCAGTGCCGAAAGAACCGAAGAGAAGGTAGTTGATAAACCCTCAGCCACGGGGTTTGTCTTTGGGAGAGATGGGGGAGGGTGAGCATGGGACGTTTGAGCACTCTTGAAGAACGGCAAGCCGAAATGCGAGAAAGTCACTCAACTCAGGGGCCCTCATTGCTCTCTTTGATGCCCCACGGCGAGCGTCATTACAGTGTTAACGATGTTGCAAAGCTTTGGGGCTTGAGCCGGGACTCTGTGCGTCGGATATTTCGGCGAGAGCCAGGAGTCTTGGTGATCGGGGACAAGTACGTGACGCTCCGCATACCGGATTCTGTGTTAGAGCGGGTCCATCGGAGGCTTAGCAACGCTGACGGTCTAAACAAGGAACGGTCCTGGATGTCCCCCCAAAGGCAGGCCGTGGCAGGCGGGAGACGCTGAGGGAGTGGGAATAGCTTGGCGGTCCTGGCCGCAAGCGAACAACTAAGCAGGCTGGTCAAGATGGCCCACATTAAGCGCAAACCAAGCGCGGGAGTTTCGGATGCTCAACCTTTGGCGGCGGCATGTCGCAGCTTGCCCTCACCGGGGCAAAGGGCGCAACTACCTCAAGTGCCAGTGCCCAATCTGGATGGACTGGCGCCTCGATGGCCCACGCATGCGCCGACCGGTAGGCACGCGAAACTGGGATGTTGCCCAGCGCAAGGCCCGCGAGTGGGAAGCCCAGGGGTTCGCTGATGGCGGCAAAACCACATGTGTTCAAGAAGCAACGGACAAGTTCATTGAAGATGCCAAAGCTCGCAACCTACGCGACGCCACCCTTTACAAGTATGATCTGCTTTTCCGTCAACTGCGAGCGTTCGCGGACCAGCACGGATTAGTATTCATCTCCGAATTCAATCTTGACTGGGTACGGAGGTTTCGCGCCACGTGGCCCAACAAAAACTTAGCCGCGAAGAAGAAGTTCGAGCACCTGCGGGCCTTCTTTCGGTTCGCCTACGACAGCAATTGGATGAACTCGAATCCGGCAGCAAAGCTTAAACCTCCAAAGGTCGCGGAATCTCCAACGTTGCCATTTACCGAAGAAGAGATGGGGCGCATCCTGGCGGCGTGTAACCAGTATCCAGACGAACGCAACGCCGTTCGGCTGCGCGCCCTCGTACTTCTTCTGCGTTACAGTGGCCTCCGCTTCACGGATGCCGCCACGCTCTCCCGTGATCGCATCACGGGGGACAAGCTCCTGCTTTACACGGCAAAGACCAGCACGCCGGTCTACTGCCCTCTTCCCCCTGATCTTATCGACGCACTCGCGGCAATCCCCGAGAATGGCCCATACTACTTCTGGACAGGCAAATCCGCGCGCAAAGGCTTAGCCGGCAGCATATGGTGGCGCCCATTGCATCGGCTCTTCTCGCTGGCTCAAATATCGAACGGCCACGCCCATCGATTTCGCGACACCTTCGCGGTGGAGTTGCTGCTGGCGGGTGTGCCCCTCGACCGTGTTTCCATTTTGCTCGGGCACAAGAGCGTGCGAATTACGGAGAGGCATTACTCCCCGTGGGTCCGTTCGAGACAAGAGCAACTGGAAGCGGATGTGCGCAAGACGTGGGGCCCGAGGAAGAAGCCGCGGGCACGTACAGGGCACACGGGAAAATAGCGGCTTGTATCTAACTGATTCTAAACTAAAAAACTTGGTGCTGGAGGGGGGAGTTGAACCCCCACGCCGGGTGACCGGCGGCAGATTTTGAGTCTGCTGCGTCTGCCAATTCCGCCACTCCAGCGCAATCGGGACTATCAATTTAGCACGCGTCACAGATTCCCTCAACTCTCTAATTGCGATTGGCCCCGGCTTTCTGTTTCCGTGCCGATTCTGTGTGATATACTTGCGCCGATTTCCGGCAGTCAGATTCGATATGCGATCATCTTGACGGGCAACGCCAGAACGCCGGCTGGAATCCTCCGCCCCATGCGGCAGGGGATGGGTCCGGCGGCAAAGCGGCGCGAGGTTCGATCCAAGCGCTAAATTAAGGAGTGCGACTATGTCTGACCGATGGGTTTTTCTTGCTGCCTTCCTGACCCTGGTTCTTGTGGTGGCCGGCGCTTTCGCCATTCCCGGGCAATTCACTTACCATCTGCTGGCATCGACCATTTTCGTGGTAATTGCGGTGATGGTGTTTTTTGGCGAGGATAACTTTCCTTACATGTTGGGCATGATTGCCCCCGTTCTCTGGATTATCTTCAGCTTGTTGAGTGGGGGCTTTTCCCGAGATTTCGCAGTGCTGGGCCGATTCCTGAGCGGCGGGCCCTTACATCCTTTTGAGACACCGCTGCACGGATTCGCCATCCTCTCAGGTCTGGCGCTCCTCGTTGTCTCCGCCCGTGCCTGGCGGAAGCAGATCACCGAGAAATTCCTGGGAAAGACTTTCGTTACCGCATTGGTTGTTGGAGTGGTCTGGGTCGCAGTCCTTGCCGTTTGGCAACTCCGCCACTAATGCTCGTCTCGATGGTGGGCGGTCGCATTTATCCTGAGGTGTCGCAAGTCGCAGCCCGGCGATGGTTGGGGCGCCGCGGGAATCCGACCTGATTATCTGCCAGTTGACCCACGCCGGGAGTTTTGAGATTCTGGTAGGGGGGCACCCTGCCACGCGCCTGGATCCGAGCCTGCGCGGTCGATTTCACGCACCGCCGGCATTGGGGTATGCCCAAGGTCCGCAAACTGAGTGAGGGGGCAAGTTCAGACCGCATGATTGTGTCTGCCGAAAGGTTTCAGAAGGCGAAAATCATTTTCCGTAAAGATCACACTGAGGATTTGTGGTCCATTCGGGTTCGTCCGGAACACCCCATCACCTTCAAACCGGGCCAGTACGCGACCTTGGGAATCGAAGAGGAAGGCAAAGTCGTGGAGCGATCCTACTCCATCTGTTCAAGCCCCCACGAAGCGGAGGTGGAGTTTTTCTTTGAACTGGTGATGCGAGGCCGGGTTACTCCTCCGCTTTATCATCGCCAGGTGGGCGACACGTTGTTGTTGCGGCATCATGCCAAAGGCACCTTTACCTTTGATGGCAAGAGCGGCCACAAGCATCATCTTCTGGTCTGTACAGTGACCGGCGTGGCGCCCTACATCAGCATGGCAAGAGAATTGGCGCGTGAGGCCCGCATGGGCCGCCAGCATGGCAAGAAACTGGTGGTGCTGCAAGCCGCCAGCCGCTCGTGGGAATTTGCCTATCGCGACGAACTGGAAGCCCTCGCCCAGGAATTCCCGTGGATCAACTACATCCCCGTTATCAGCCGGCCCTGGGAAGATCCGGAATGGAAAGGCGAAGTGGGGCGAGTGGAGGATGTCCTTCGCAAATACATTGACGCTCTCAATCTGGCCCCCCCACAGACAACCGTTTATCTCTGCGGCCACCCTCAAATGATTCAGAATGGCAAGGGGATCTTGCGCCGCCGCGGTTTCACCAAGGAATCCATTCGTGGGGAAATTTATTGGGCGCCTCAAAAGGAAGCTGGATAAATCGATACAGCTCGATACACGGCACTGCAGCCCAGTTCACTTCTCAGCCGCCATCTCTCCTTGGGATTCAATAAAAATTCGATTTTTCATATTGTGGGGGGTTAGGGTCCCAAGTTCCTAATCGTCCAATTAGTTACCGGGCGGTGGTGGAAGACCGAATGCAGCCCGGGCATGTTGGACATTTTGCCGCATCCTTCGCTCCGTCCAGGCAGTTGCCAGAATCTTGCCTTGGGAATCGTCATCGCCAAAAAATAAGGCCAAGAAAACCGCTTGACATTCGATTTCGATATATATAGACTTCCTTCCATGAAAACTCCTCGTCTATCGCCGGAGACTCTTCTCGTGCTGGAATGGTTCATGGCGCGTCCTTCTGATTGGCGCTACGGTTACGAGTTAAGCCGCGAAACTGGCCTTAAGTCCGGGACGCTCTATCCCATTCTCATGCGTCTGGAAAAATACTCAATGCTGGAAGCATGTTGGGTGGCAACCGAAGAGGGTGTACCGCCGCGGCATACGTACCGGTTGACGCCGAATGGATTGGAATTGGCCAGAACCAAGCTGGCTGAAGCGCGCCCGCGATCCATGGTGCGGCAACCCGCCTTCTGTAGTGGGTGAGAGTCATGCTGGAAATGCAGCTCCGTCAAGCTGCCGCCGCGCTTCTGGAATCCGCGATTCGCATCGCTCCGCCCGACTCGCGTGACTGGGGCCGGGCGATGATGGGCGAACTCCCCTACGTGGAGGGTTCCTGGGCGGGCACCCTGTGGGCGCTGGGCGGTTCGAGCGTGCTCGCCAAGCAGGCCCTTGCCTCGCTCCTCATCCCGGGCCGCCGCGGGAAGGGAATTGTTCCCGACGGCGGGCTTTTCGCGAAGAGCGCCACGTTGCGTAAATCGGCGTTAGCCATTGGCGCCGCGTGCGTGCTGGTGGCCTTCCTTTTTTTCGCCGCCCCGCCCTTCCGGCAGGCGTTCCGAGTGGCGCTCACGCCCTGGTATCACATGGTTCAGATCGCCTCCCGGAGTCCTGAGCCAGGTTTTGAGACCCTCGCCCGTCGGGCTGAGGCGCGCCACGACCCCGAGGGGGTGGCCTTCTGCGCCGTGCGGATCCAGGACTCCCGCGAAAGCGCGCGCCTGGCAGAGGAAGCCGTGGTTCTCGACCCAAACCTTCTCTGGGTCTACGCAGTTGTAGCCTTGCGCAATCCTGGACTTTCCGAAACCAGCCCCTGGATGGATCAGCTCGAACGTTGGGATGCGCAGAATGCCCTTTTCCACTTGATCACGGCGGAGTCCATCGAGCGCGCGCATTTTCGCCGGGGCGTGTGGACGCCGGCAACTCAAGAACAGGACCTGGCGTGGCAGAGCGCCATGGCGGCGGCTTTCCAGTCTCCGAAATTCGATGATTATTTTGACCGGATCGCCCAACTCAACCGCCGGGTGGTGCCCCGCTACAGCTTCTACGATCCGTATGAGGTCGAGTCCCGAGAGCAGATCGACCTTCCGGTCCATGCCTTCCAGAATTCCGAGCGGTTTGCCAAGTCGCTCCTGAAATCTGGGGCAGTGATGGAAGCAAAAGGTGATCGGAAGATGGGGCGCGACAAGTACTGGACCGTGGCGCGCTTTGGCCAGTTGCTCGATTCCCAGGGACGCACGGGCATGGAGCACGGGATGGGAACCACCCTCCAGGCCATGGCCTACAAGCAACTCCAGGGGTCTTTTGCGGAGGAAGGCAATACGGCGGAAGCCGCGCTCTTCGCCTACCTTGGGGCAAAGTTTGATCCGGTCAAGGGAGAGCACGCCGGATTCTCCGGGGATTCGGCCTTTGGGGTGGAGACTTCCGAACGCAACGCCGCAGTGGTGCAAATCGCCGGCCTCATGATCCTGGTTTTCTGCGGTCTAATGCTCATTGCCAGCATCCTTCTGATCGCGGGTAGCCGCCGCGGCGCTCGACTGGCGGCAAAGCGCGCCAAGCCCGTGGCGACCATGGTGGTCCTCTCGAGCGGGGTGGGTTTGTTGTTCTCCTCCATCACGCTCTACTTGACCTATCGCCCTTACTGGTACCTCTTCCAAAGCGCCATCCTGAGCGGTGACGGGGTGGGGTCAAGCGACTTCCGGTACTTTCTCAATTTCACTCCCGCGCTGCCCGGCGTTTCACCTCGCGGTTACCACGTGTTGGCGAACGCGCTGCTCTACTCCGGCTCGCCCAGCTTTCTGTTTTATGTCTGGGCGGGGGTGACCCTGCTCGGCGTCATCGGCCTTGTCCTCATACTTCTGCGCCGCTTCCTCGGCCGCCCCAATGAGCACGCACCGTAGCGCCGGCGTGCCATGGCCATCTTGGCCATGCCCGAGCACGGGCGGGACGCCCGTGGCACGTTCATGCCGCGCCGGTCGAAGGCTCAGTACCTGATTTCGTATTACGCACAACCATAGTTAGAAAGTTGGCCATGGCCCCTCACCTGGCAGTATGCGGGATGAGGGCGGTGCTGGCCGCAGGATACGTGTGCGCGACAGGAGAGGTTAGGCTGAACCACATTCGCGCAAGGCGCGCCGGCAAGAAATCGCTCGAGGTCAAAAAGGAGGTGAAATATGAAGACATTCATCGCCGCAGCAGTTTTCTCACTTCTGTTTTCCATGTTGGCGTCGGCGCAGAATGCTGACCACGCGTATCACCTCGAAGATTGGACCAATCTCAAAACTCTGAAGTCCGGCCAGCAAATCCGCATCGTGATGAACGACTCAAAAATGTACAAAGGCGCGCTTCAGTCGCTGGACGATGCGGGGATATCAGTTCAGCAGGGGACGGGTGTGCAGACGATCGCACGGGAGAAGATTCTTCGCATTTATTACCGATGGAATCATGACCGTTTGGCGAACATCGCCCTCGGCGCGGGCTTGGGAACGTTTTGCGCGCTCCTCATCGTGATCGCAAATAAGAACTTGCGCCATCCATGGATCTACAACACAGCATGGGTCTGGCCGGCGGGTATGGGTGTCGGCGCTGGCATCGGCGCCGCCGTCCACGTGACCGGATGGCACGAGGTCTATCGCGCGCCTCGCCACCGTCCGTCCGCGACGGGCGAAGCATCCCCCCCTGCCCAAAAATGACAGCACCGCCTTGTCAGCAGACCGTGGGCTGACGCTACGGCGATGTGCCATAGCCGTCCCGGCCATGCCCGAGCACGGGCGGGACGCCCGTGGCACGATTCCGTGCCGACCTCAAGGTCGGCGCTATAAAAGGAGGTAAGCGATGAATCAGTCGAAGCACTTTGCGTTCCTTGCGTTGATATTTTCCGCGCTTATAGCTGCAGCGTCCCCACTCCGTGCCGCCAAATCGGATTGGAACCATCTCCAAGCTCTGAAGCCGGACGTGCAAGTTCGTGTCGTACAGAACGATGACAAATCTTACGAGGGGGCGTTTCAGAGCATGAACGATTCGGGGATCACCTTGCGGCTTGCGGCGGGCAGCCAGACTTTCGCGCGTCCCGACATTTTCCGCATTTATTTCAGGAGCAAGAATAACCGCCTGCGCAACACGTTGATCGGGGTGGGAATTGGCGCGGCCCTGGCGGCCCTCGCCCAGGGAGCCAACCATTGGGGTGAAAACACTGGGATCCGTACCATTTGGTGGGTCTGGCCGGTGGGCATGGGGACATTCGGCGGCATCGGGGCGGCGATTCCCACGGGAGGATGGCACGAGGTCTATCGCGCTCCCAAACACCGAAAGCCGGCCACGGGGCCGGCGGCGCCTGCGGTTGGATGACCCACCCGAAACTGGGATAGAATGCTCCGATGGCCGGGCGGGGTGTTGCCTGGAATCATGAATTTTGATCTGTGGTTTTTCCGGAAGGAGTTTTCCTACGGAAATATGACCTCGGATGGCGAATCACATCGCGCGATAAAGACAGGCAGCATGGTGCTGGCCGCGGTGCTCCTGCTGATTTGTACGAGGCCCCTGTTTGCACAGGAGGCTACGCGGCATTCGCCCCTTGACCAGGAGTCGCTGGGCCAAATCCTGGCGGGAAATATCCTGGCGGGGACCCGGCGGGCTCTGATATCGACCGGCGCCGCAGCCGGTCTTCCCGACGCTCCGCCCGCACAGAGCGCCGCGCCCTCACAAAATCCGACGGCACCCTCATCCCCGCCGCCATCGTCGCCAGCGCTTGGAAATGGATTCGGCGTCCTGGCCTTTTTGCCTCCGCCCGTCACCCGGAAGCGCCTCACCCCGAAGGACAAGTTTCAAATCTACCTCCATCAAAATTACGGTCCGCAGAACTTCATTCTTCCCGCCGTTGGAGCGGGCGCCTCCATGCTGTACCCCCCCACTCATTACCCGCACGATTGGAAAGACTGTGGAGGGGCATTCGGGAGATGGTATGGAGAGCAGATTGCCGCGAGCACCGCAAATCGCACGGCGCAAATGCTGACGGGAATAGCCTGGCATGAAGATCCTCGTTATTTGCCGTCGTCCAGCAAAGACTTCTTCATGCGGCTGGGGCACGCCATGGCTTTTACCCTGGTCGACAAAACAGATGGGGGGCGCAACACGCTGGCGCTCGCCAACCTGGCGGGCGCGGCGGCCGGGGGCTTTGTGGGCATGAGTTTTCTGCCGCCCGGATATAATGACACTACCCATGCCGAGCAGCGCGCCTTGCGGGGCCTCTCGACCATCGCAGTTCGGAATATCCTGACGGAGTTTCGCCCCGAGTACGAGCCCACTTTGCAGAAAATTCACATCCCCAGCATTCTACCCGCCTGGTGGACGCGCAAGCGGCCACCGGCTCCGTAGCGCTTCCTGAACGAGCGATCTGCGGCTTGGAAAGACTTCGCCTTTTTGTTGGGTGGGGAGCCACCCAAAAAGGTGCTCCGCGCGCCCACCCCGCTGCATCGGGGCAAGCGCGCGGAGGAGGAGGAAATTTGGGCGTTGTTCGGGAGAGGCAAACCCTTCGTCGCCGCGGCGACTGGTGCGGAGCCCCAGCAAACGTCATGACCACTCATTAATGTGGCCAGCCTGGTAATCGAATTACCGGCTTTGCCGGAGCAATATCCTGAGCACCACACTCCGTTTCCGAAACTGCGGCGCCGCCGCATCGTGACGATCCTGCATTCCGTCCCCGATCGCGGGGTCATCCGGAATCCCGAAAAGGCTCGACTTCGAGACGCAGCCTAAACTGTAACGGTGCGCTTGGCCAGGAGAATCTTGCGGACTCCAAAACACTCCCGTCTGCACTTGTCCCAAGGGGTGCTGCGCCGAGACCTTTACCTCCACGCCGGGAAAGATACCGGTGCGAACCTGGGTGGGGTCACTGACGATTTCATTGGCCTGCAATGGGGATGCCGAGACCGGCCCCGGCGCAACCACCGAAAGGTCACGCGCTCGACGGCCTTGCGGGTTCGGGGAGAGAACGCTGAACTCCGTCGCCCAAGCCGTCCCGGCCGCAAAAGTGAGCAAAAGAATTGAACCGAAAAACCCAACAAACTTCCCGTGGCTCATCGATAGTTTTCTCCCCTCCTGCCGGGTGAAGTGGGCGGAGGCTGATGGAATTTCTTTAAAGCGCTTGCTGATTTATTCCCGATTGCTTTTCCGCGGGCGTTGTTCCCTTCGCGCCCGAGCCGTTTATTACCGTACCTGAATGAAAGGGGGGATAGGAGCACGACTCCCCCCAGTTCATTGTACTCAACTGTGGACAATATGCGCCCGCACGCCCGCGGGCGTCAATTAACCATGTGGTCTAATCCTTTTGGGTGATATGCGCCTGACCCTCGCTCTAATGCGGGAGTTCAGCAAGCCGTGGCGTGGCCGGGAGAGTTGAAGGTGGAGGAGGCGCATCCAGGCCCGCCATTTTTGAAATCACCTGTACGGCCACCTCCGCGAACCGGATGTGTTTGTTGGTAACGGTGAGGGAGAAATTCTCATGGCGCCCGGTCAAAAGTTCGGCGCGGGAAAATAAGAGCAGGTTGCGGTGCCGGGCCAGGGAGATTTCGCTGTAATCCAGGGACTCGGCCCGGGAATTACGGAACAGGCGCGGCTCAATCCAAAGCAGGCGCCGGGAAGTCAGCAGGACCCAGACCCGGCGCGGTCCCCCCGCGGAGCGCTTCCAGCCGGTCAGGACCCCAAGGAATTCCTCATTTCTTTCCCGCAGGTGTGCGAACGATTCCAGCCGCTCCGGCTCGATCTCCAGCATGCTTTCCTTGAGGGTCGTGGGGCGCGGGTGGCGAAAGATCCACCGGAAGATTCCTCCCAGGGCTGAGCCGGCAATCGCCAGGTCAAACGCCAGAATGCGCAGTATGCGCGGTCCGAGGATGGCAAACAAAATGACGAAGATGATGACAATCGCCAGCATGACCCAGGGCGCGTAGATAGAAAGGAGGGTTGTGGTGAGCACGCCGGCGTCTTCGCCAAGGCTGATGACGAAGTTGGCGGCCCCGAAGCTTTTCGAGGTGCTCACTAGACGCAGGCCGGACTTGGTGGAATGTGCGGCGGCCGCCAGTGTCCCGCCCATGAGCATGGCCAGGGTAATTTCCAACACGTTGTTGGTGTTGAGGGTGGCGCCGGTGGCCAGAGCGCCGGCGAGGGGCCGCAGCAAGGTGTGAAGGAAGTCCCAAGTATTGTCGAGGACGGGGACCTTCTGGGCGAGAATTTCGCAGAGCGCCAGTCCGCCCAGAATCAAGATGGCCTGATCCGAAGCGAGCCAAGCGAAGCGGGGAGAGAGATGAACCACCTGCCCAAACCGCGCAAAAAGGGCAAGAAGGAAAAGCGGCAGATAAGTGTTGACGCCGCTCGAGAGCGCCAAGCCCCAGGGAAGTCCGCTGATCATATACACCTCAGAGGGATTGGGAATTGACGATTGACGATTTTCGATTGTCGATTGACAAAACCCACCGCTTCTCCGCACCGCGCGCCCAGGTATGCTTGCTCCCTTGCATTCTCACATTGCGTGGTGAGGAGGTCAAGGGGGGCTCGTTAATCGCCAATCGACAATCGAAAATCGACAATGGTCAATCGGCAATAATCTTGCCGCGCTCCGGATGCAGGTAATAGGCCACAAGGGTTTCCGGCCAGAAAGTGACCCGGATTTTGGCGATCCGGCTGGTGGAGAACAGGCGGCGTAATTGGCGGGCGGAAAGCAGACCCAGTTCCTGCACGGTGCCCTTGGGAATATGCGTGCCCAGCAGGCGGTTGTACTGCATCTGAACAGGGCGGGGCAAAAACTGGAAGAACGGCAGGTGATGATGGGATTCGAACGGGTACCAGAAATTCGGAGTGGTGACAAACCAGCTTTTGCCCACGCGCATAATCTCCCGGGCGAATTGCTCCTGGCGGCCCGGCCCCAGAATATGTTCGATCACGGCGTTGGAGAACACCAGGTCGAAACTCTGGTCGGGGAAGGGAAGCGCGCAGCCATCAAACACCGCGTACTGAGGTTGCGGATAATGCCGGCGCGCCGCCATTATCTGGCTCTGCTCGTTTCCGCCCGCCACAATGCGCTCCGGAAACGGGTAAACGTCTTCCAGGGAATATTGCAGAAAGACTTCGCCGCTGGCGCCCACATCGAGCACCCTGTCCTGTGGGCGCGCGCCAAACACCTTGTTGAGCAAATCGAATTTTTTCGTCCGCGACCGGTGGCTCAGGGTTTTGAGGACACGTCGGAACGCGGAATCTCTAGGATCCGGCACTTTTTCTCCACCCCGGCTGGTCCCGGATTGCCGGGATAAACTCCCCACCACGAGTAAGAGATAGTATACGGAAAATAGCGTGGGAAACAGTTGGCTCTTTGGGAAGCGGCAATATTGAGGGCAGGTGAGCCTCGCCAGGGCAGGGCTCGAAAATGGTATGGTAAACTCGCCGGCGCAATATATTTAGTCCTGGTCAGTCGCGAAAGTTGCGCATCATCAAAATGGGGGGCCAATGTTCCGCAATGCCCAAGCCGCGTTTTCTGCGACCCTGTTTGTAAGTGCGGCGTTGCTCTTCCTGGTGGAACCCCTGTTCGCCAGGATGGCGCTGCCTCTGCTCGGGGGGAGCGCCGCGGTATGGACGACCTGCCTTGTCTTCTTTCAAGTGACCCTCCTGATAGGGTATGCGTACGCGCACGGCTTGGTGAAGTTGCTGGGAAGGCGCTGGCAAATCGCCGTGCACGCCGCGGTGCTGATTGGCGCCCTGGCGGTGCTGCCGGTTCACGTGCCCAGCGGATGGACATCCCCCTTGCAATCTCATCCTGTGGTCTGGCTGCTTCGGTTGCTCTGCGTGGCGGTGGGCTTGCCCTTTTTTGCCTTGTCCGCCGCCACCCCCCTCCTGCAAGCATGGTTCGCGCGCTCCGGGCATCCCTCCTCCGCCGATCCATATTTTCTCTACGCAGCGAGCAATTCCGGGAGCTTGCTGGGTTTATTGGTTTACCCGTTGGTGCTTGAGCCCTTGATGCGATTGGGCGATCAAAGCAGGCTTTGGACTTGGTGCTATGGATGCTTTTTGTTGCTGGTTGCCGGTTGCATTTTACTTGTGTGGCGCATGCCCTACCAGTCTTCGGCCTCGGCAGGCACGCCACTCGAAATGGAGAATGAAGATTTGTCCGCTGGTCACGCTGAAAATCTCACCCCGCGCCGGCGGTTGGGCTGGGTGGCGCTTGCCTTTGTGCCCTCCAGCTTGATGCTGGGGGTTACGACTTCGCTCACCACGGATATTCCCGCTATTCCCCTCTTCTGGATCCTTCCCCTGGCACTCTATTTGCTCAGCTTCGTGTTGTCATTCGCGCGCAGACCCCTTTTTCCGTATCTTTGGCTTAGGCGCCGGTTGCCCTTCCTAATCCTGGCGGCCGCGATTCCCATTGCCTTGAAGAGCGTGCTGCCCTTAATCGTCTTGCTCCCCATTGATCTGCTGACTCTCTTTGCCGTTGCCATGGTGTTTCACGGGGAAGTGGCCCGCAGTCGTCCCCCCGCTCAGCATCTCACTGAGTTCTACCTCCTGGTTTCCCTGGGAGGAGTGCTCGGTGGGGTTTTCAATGCCCTGCTAGCGCCGGAGATCTTCAGTACGGTGATGGAGTTTCCCGTAGCGTTGGTGCTGGCTGCCATGTTGTGCCCGGCGAAGGGCGGGGGGGAAGATACGCCCCGTGCCCGTAACCTCGACTACCTTTTGCCCGCGGCGCTGGGGCTCGCCGTCGCCGCTGCGACCCTGGAGTTGCAAGCCAAGGGAGTGGCGCCGGGGCGGCTGTATAACCTTCTTATCTTCGGCCCAGCCGCGATTTTCTGTCTGCGCTTTGGAGCTCGGACTCGGCGGTTTGGGTTGGGGGTGGCAGCCTTAATCCTGGCCAGCCAGGTTTACGCCGGACCTTTCGGCCATGTCCTCCATCGCGAGCGGAGCTTCTTCGGTGTATACCGGGTGAGCGATGATGCCGGAATAAATTGCCACGTTTTGTTCCATGGCGGAACCGTGCATGGCGTCCAGAGCCTGGACCCCGCTCGCGCCTGCGAGCCTCTGGCCTACTACTCTCACAGCGGGCCGATTGGCCAGGTATTTGAGGCCTTTCAGCGAAGCCCGGTGGAGAACAATGTGGCGATCATCGGGCTGGGCGCCGGCGTCATGGCCGTTTACCGCCAACCTCATCAGAACTTCACGTTTTACGAAATCGATCCGGCAGTTCTGCGCATCGCCCAAAACCCGCGTTACTTTACCTACTTGTCCGGTTGCGGATCCTCAGCGCGCGTGGTTCTGGGTGATGCCCGCCTATCACTCCGCAGTGCTCCCCCGCACTCCTATGGCCTGATGGTGCTCGACGCTTTCAGCGGGGATTCCATCCCCACCCACCTTTTGACCCGGGAGGCTCTGGCCATATATCTGGGCAAGCTTGCCCCTTACGGCGTTCTGGCATTCCACATCAGCAATCGATACCTGGATCTGCATGGGGTTTTGGCCGATTTGGCCCGCGACGAGGGGTTGACCTGTCTCGCCAATGATGACACAAACGTGAGCGAAGACGAAACTCGCGAGGGCAAATCACCTTCTTCGTGGGTGGTGATGGCCCGCCAAGCGGACGTGTTGGCAGCGCTGAGAAGTGACTCGCGCTGGAGGGTACTTCCGGCGACCCCGGGTTCGCGAGCCTGGACGGATGATTTCTCCAACATCGTGAGCATCCTCAGGTTCAGATGAACCCAGAGCGCCCCTCTGGAAATACCAAACTTTTTGCAGGACTTGGGGAGGTTGAGATGATGCCATTTGATACTGAGAAAATCCGTGATTCTAATTTAACGCGAAGAGAGTTCATGCAACAGAGTTCCCTCGTGTCTTTGGGGATGGTCGGCGCTTCCGCCCGCTGGATGGGGGCAGCGGCCCCTTCGCCCATGGGATCGAGTTTGTCCGCCGCGCCAGTTTCCGGCGGAGTTGCGGAACTAGCTTCAGGGGGCAAGCCCATCAAGCTGTTTTGTTGCGATTTGAATTGGGTGCGCCTCGATAAACCCATCTTTGGAACCCCGCCCGCAGCCCCGCAGGATTGGGCCTTTATTGATCCCCAGGAATACTTTGACTGGCATATGGCTTTTGGGGTTAACGTCATGTTTTGTCAAGCCTACACCTTCGGCGGATACGCCTTCTATCCGACCCGGCTGGGCCCCGTCGCGCCCGGGCCGGGAGTGAATTTGTTTCCCGAACTCTTCAAGCGGGCACGCCAGGCGCACATGCCCTTCCACGCCTACTTTTGTGTGGGGGCGGACTTGACGATGAGCAACATGCGGAATTCCTGGGTGGTTCCCACCAGCCGCAATTCCAGCTATTGGGGGTTCCTGGCGCCGGAGAGCCCCTGGGCAGACCTGCTGTGCGCCCGGGTGGGAGAATTCCTGCGGCTCTACCCGGTGGAGTGGATTGTCTTCGACTGGTTTGTGTACGGGAACCTGCATCCCAACGACTTCGCCGTCCAACCCGCCTGGTTCGTCAAGGGGCCTTTCAAGGAGATCATCGGGCGGGACATGCCGGATGATGCGGCCAAAATAACCCCGGAGGAAAGCTTGCAGTACAAACGGGCGGTCTTGGCCCGGCAGTTCCACCGCGTTCGGGAGGCCGTGCACGACGCGAATCCGGACACTAAAATCTACTTCAACGTGCCCTACCGCAAGCCCGCGGAGGCTCTCTGGGTGGACCATCCCATGCTTAACGAAAGTGACATGCTGCTGGCCGAGTCCTCCGATGAAGTGGTGCCCTGGCTCCTGAAGATTCGCAAACCCCACCAGCGGGTCATGACCACCGTGGTGGGGAGGCAGGATGGCGTGAGTAATCCCCTGACCTGGAAGAAGTGGTTCGAGGCGGGCTGCGACTTCTTTGGTTACGCCTGGGGAACCCCCCCGGATTTCAGGCCCCATCCAGCCTATGCGGCAGCCGTTGACACGGTGCGCCAGGCCTACCACCAGATGCCCTGAGGGGGGGTGGGAAGGAGCGCGCGGCACCCCGGTTGCGGCCTCCCGGGGTCGAAGCACCAAAGTACTATGTCAATTGGTAAATGCTAACTTGACAACTTGCCCGGAGTTCCTTACGATGCCCTTTAAGTGTGTGACTTTCAGCCACTTGCCGTGAAGTCACCATTAGGCCAATGGCAGTTGCCGAACAGATAAGTCGTGCCGGGGAGCGTGGGGGTTTGCGAATGTCAGGCAAGCTCGGGGAAATCCTTCTCAAAGAAAATCTGATCACCTCTGATCAGCTCAAGCAGGCGCTTGACCATCAGAAAACCAACGGGGGGCGGCTGGGGAATTCCCTGGTCAAATTGGGTTTCCTGAATGACGACGAAGTGACCGCCGTCCTCTCCCGCCAGTATGGTGTTCCCTCCATCAATCTCGCCTACTTTGAAGTTGACCCCAACGTCACCAAGTTGATTCCCATGGATACGGCAACCAAGTACCAGGTGTTGCCGCTGAGCCGGGTGGGATCGTCGCTGACCCTCGCCATGGTGGACCCCACCAACGTGTTCGCCATGGACGACATCAAGTTCATGACGGGGTTCAATATTGAACCCGTGGTGGCTTCCGAAGCGGCCATCACGGAGGCCATTCGCAAGCAATATGGCAGCGTCGAGGAGGCGGAGCGCAAGAAGGAGCTGGAAGAGATCGTCAGCTTCATTGACGAGGGCCAGACCGAAACCCTGGAACTGCAAGCCGACGATGAGGGAGCGCTCAACCTTGAGCAACTGGAGAAGGCGGCCGAGGAAGCTCCGGTCATCAAACTGGTTAACTACATTCTCACCGACGCGGTGAAGCGCGGGGCAAGCGATATCCATATGGAGCCCTATGAAAAGGAATATCGCATTCGCTACCGCATTGACGGGATTCTCCAGAATATGATGAATCCCCCCTTCAAACTGCGGGACGCCGTCATCAGCCGCGTCAAGATCATGGCGAAGCTGGACATCTCCGAAAAGCGCCTGCCCCAGGACGGCCGCATCATGATCAAGATGATGAAGGACGGCAAGAAGAAGGCGCTCGACTTTCGCGTTTCGGTGCTTCCCACCCTGCACGGCGAAAAAATCGTCATGCGGTTGCTGGACAAGGAAAACCTCCGCCTCGACATGACTAAGCTGGGGTTTGAACAGGAGTCACTCGACAAGTTCACCAAAGCCATCTTCAAACCTTACGGCATGGTGCTGGTGACCGGGCCCACGGGGAGCGGCAAAACCAACACGCTCTATTCCTCTATTTCCCAGCTCAATAAGCCGGATACGAACATCATCACCGCGGAAGATCCGGTGGAATTCCAACTACCGGGCATCAACCAGGTGCAGATGAAGGACCAGATCGGGCTGAACTTTGCCGCGGCGCTGCGGTCCTTCCTGCGGCAGGATCCCAACATCATCCTGGTTGGGGAAATCCGCGACTTTGAGACGGCGGAAATCGCCATCAAAGCAGCGCTGACCGGCCACCTGGTGCTCTCCACCCTGCACACCAATGACGCGCCTTCCACCATTTCGCGCTTGATGAACATGGGCATTGAGCCCTTCCTGGTGGCCACTTCTGTGCACTTGATCTGCGCGCAGCGGTTGGTGCGGAAGATTTGCCAGGAATGCAAGACCCCGGAAGATATTTCTCCCCAATTGCTTCTGGATGCCGGTTATACGCCCGAAGAGACCAAAACCGTGAAGGTCTACAAGGGCGCCGGGTGCCCCGCCTGCGGCAACAAAGGATACAAGGGGCGCTGCGGCCTTTATGAAGTGCTGGAAATCACCGATGAGCTTCGCGAGTTGATCCTGGTGGGCGCCTCAGCGCTCGAATTGCGCAAGAAGGCCATCGAGCAGGGGATGATCAGTCTGCGCAAGAGCGGTTTGATCAAGGTGGCTCTGGGACAGACGACCCTGGAAGAAGTTTTTCGGGAGACCGTGCTTTAGTCTGTGAGCGGCTGAAGTGAGAAACTCGAAACTCGAAACACGCAAATCGAGGCGAGTTTCGAATTTCTATTTTCGTGTTGAGGAGAATTAAAGGGATGCCTTTACCGACTCTCAGCGAATTGCTGAAGCGGATGGTCGATGCGGGGGGATCAGACCTCCACTTGACCACCAACTCACCGCCCCGCGTGCGCGTGCATGGCGAGCTGAAACCCCTTGATGACGTTCCGCCCCTGGGGCCTGCGGACACCAAGCAACTCGCTTACAGCATTTTGACGGACCAGCAGAAGCACCGGTTTGAAGAGGGCCTTGAACTCGATTTTTCTTTCGGCATTAAGAACATCGCGCGTTTTCGGGGCAACCTGTTCAACCAGCGTGGAGCGGTGGCCGGCGTCTTCCGTGTGATTCCGTTCGAAATTAGATCCTTCGAACAACTGCGGCTCCCCCAGGTGGTCCGCAAACTTTGCGAAAGACCGCGCGGGCTCATCCTGGTGACCGGACCCACCGGCAGCGGCAAGTCCACCACTCTGGCCACCATGCTCGACACGATCAACGAATCGCGGTATGAGCACATGCTGACCATCGAAGACCCGATTGAGTTCATCCACCCTCACAAAAAATGCCTGGTGAACCAGCGAGAGGTTCACTCCGACACGCATTCCTTTGCCAACTCCCTGCGCGCCGCTTTGCGCGAGGATCCGGACGTAGTTCTGATCGGCGAGATGCGCGACCTGGAAACCATTGAGTCAGCTTTGCGCATTGCGGAAACCGGCCACCTGACTTTTGGCACCCTGCACACCAATTCCGCGTCGTCGACCATCAACCGCATCATCGACGTCTTCCCCTCGCATCAGCAATCGCAAATTCGCGCGCAATTGTCCCTGGTCCTGGAAGGCATCCTCTGCCAGGCACTCCTACCGAGGGCGGATGGCCGGGGCCGCGTCATGGCCATGGAAATCCTTGTTCCCAATGCCGCCATTCGCAACCTGATTCGGGAAGATAAGATCCATCAGATTTACTCATCGATGCAAACGGGCCAGGACAAGTTTGGAATGCAGACGTTTAACCAGTCACTGTTTGCCAGTTATCAACAGAAGCTTATCACCCTGGAAACGGCCTTGGCGCGGTCCAGCAATCAGGATGAGCTTCAGGATATGATCAACCGTGGTGCGGCGACCAGCGTGGCGCCTCAACGCCCGCCCGCTCCTTACGCTCCTGCCAAGCACTGAAGCAAGCGCTCTCCCCCCGGCGGCGGAGCCGGCAAACGCTGGGTAGAAGTGATGCTTTCATAGAGGTGAAACGATGCCCGAATTTGATTATCGAGCAACTGGACGCAACGGCCAGGCCGTGGAAGGGAGGCGATTCGCCGCCAACCGTGAGTCGCTGGACGCCATCCTCCGCCGCGAGCAACTAACTCCCACGCGGATCGTGGAAAGAGGCCGCGAGATCGCCATCCCCAAGCCCAAAGTGGTGGGGAAGGTTTCGGCGAAGGAATTGGCCGTTTTTACCCGGCAGTTCTCGGTGATGATTGATGCCGGCTTGCCCCTGGTGCAGTGCCTGGAAATTCTCGCGAACCAGCAGGAAAACAAGGGGTTTGCCCGCGCCTTGTCGGAAGTGCGAGGGTCTGTGGAGGCGGGTTCAACCCTTGCCAACGGGCTGCGCTTGTATCCCAAAATTTTCGACCCCCTTTACTGCAACATGGTGGAAGCGGGCGAGACTGGCGGTATTCTTGACACCATTCTGCAACGCCTCTCGGGTTACATTGAAAAGGCAGTTAAACTCAAGCGCGCCGTACAGTCGGCGCTGATCTATCCCATCGCCGTGGTGCTTATTGCGGGCGGCGTTATCTTTCTGCTGCTCTGGAAAGTGGTTCCTATTTTCGCCACGTTGTTCGCGGGCTTGGGGGTGGACCTGCCCCTGCCCACCCGCATCGTCATCGGGCTTAGCAACGCCATCGCCACATTTGCTCTGCCGCTCATTGTTATCGGCGGCTTGAGCGTATGGGGATTGAAGTGGTATTACGCCACCCCCTCCGGCCGTATGATGATTGATAAATTAATTTTGAAACTGCCCTTGCTGGGAGGTTTGATGAGAAAGATCGGGGTGGCGCGTTTCACCCGCACCCTGGGTACCCTGATCACCAGCGGTGTCCCCATGCTCGAAGCTATGGATATCACCGCCCGCACTTCCGGGAACGCGGTGATTGAAGAAGCCATTCTGGCGGTGCGCAAGGCCATTGAAACCGGCCGCACGATTGTCGATCCCTTGCGGGAAACCGGGGTGTTTCCCAACATGGTGGTGCAAATGATCGGGGTCGGTGAGCAGACCGGCGCGCTCGATTCCATGCTCGGCAAGGTGGCGGATTTTTACGAGGATGAAGTGGACGCCGCGGTGGGCGATTTGCTGACCGCCATGGAGCCGATGATCATTCTCATTCTGGGTGTGGTGGTGGGCGGCGTGGTTATTTCCATGTACCTCCCGCTGTTCAGCCTGATCGGAAAGCTGGCGGGCTGACGCATCGAAACTCGAATTTCGAAACTCGAAACTCGCAAAGCTGGGGGCGAGTTTCGAATATCGAGTTTCGAGTTTCGGTCCTTTTATGATTTTCACTGACGAAATCAAGGAGTGGCTGCTCTGGGTCATCAAGATCCGCTTCGTCATCATCATTTTTGTCTTTGCGTTCGATTACTCCATCCACTCCCTGGCGCCCAACCCCGCCAACGCCGCGTCCATCCGCCATCTGGGGGTGGCCGTCATTTTCTGGCTAAGCCTGAACCTCTTCTTCCTCATCTACCATCAACTGAGCCACGATTACATTTTGCAAGCCTACCTCCAGATCTTTTCCGACATCGTCATTATTACCGGAATTGTCCATGCCACCGGCGACCTGGAGAGCAACTATTTCTCGCTCTATCTGCTGGCCATCATCCTGGCAAGCAGTCTTCTCACCCGGGGGCGCGCCTACCTGGTGGCCGCGGTCAGCTTCGTGTTCATGGGCGCCATGATGGAGTTTGTTTATTTGCCCAGCGCCTACCCCGACCTGGTCATGAAATTCCCGGCGCTGCAATTCCTGGCGACGTCTGCCACCCTGACGCCGGACCTGATGCGGGCACTCCAGGTGAAGATTGGCGCGAGCTTCTTCGGATTTTTCGCCGTGGCCTACCTTTCCAGTTATCTGGCGGAACGCCTGCGCACCGCGGGCCGTGAGCTGCGCGACAAGAGCGGGCAGGTGGCGAGCCTGCAAGCCAAGAATGAAAACATCATCCAAAGTATGCGCGAAGGCCTACTCAGCACCGATCTGGAGGGCGCGGTGATGGAATTGAATCCGGCCGGGGAGGAAATCCTGGGCCACCACATTGGCGAGTTGCGTTTTGCCCCTCTCGACGCCATTTTTCGAGGTTTGGCCGATGACCTTTCCACCCGCCCGGGTGAGCCCTCTCCTCCGGCCCGCCGTGAGATTATTTATTGGCACCCCCGAAGCGGGCAGCGCGTTCTGGGCATATCCTCTTCCCCGCTGGTCATGCCGGAGGTGGGCGCGGTGGGGTACGTTTACAATTTCCAGGACCTTACTGAGGAGAAGCAGCGGGAAGCCGAGTACCGGACCAAGGACCGGATGGCCACCCTGGGCCGCATGGCGGCGGGCATTGCCCATGAAATTCGTAATCCCCTGGCTTCCATCGCCGGATCGGTGAAATTGCTGCAAACCATCGGCCAGATGGATGAGGACCAGGCGAAGTTGATCACCATTGCCAGCCGCGAATCCGAACGCTTGAACAAACTGGTGTCGGATTTTCTCCTTTACTCCCGCGACCAGCGCTTTGAATTCGAGCGGGTGGATGTGATCAACCTGTTGGAGGAAACTCTTCTGTTGGTCGAACATCACCCGCTGTTCGGTCCGAACATTCACCTGGAGCGCAGATTCCCCCGCCGCGCGGTGACCCTGTGGGCTGATTCCAACAAGCTCCGGCAGGTTTTTTGGAATATTTGTGACAATTCTCTGAAGGCGATGCCCGACGGGGGAACGCTCACCGCCCTGGCGGAGGAATCGGGAGGGCGGGTTCGCGTGGTTTTGTCCGACACAGGGATTGGCTTTACCAGTGTACAATTGGAGAAGGTCTTCGAACCCTTTCAATCGGGTTTCAATGAGGGGACGGGGCTGGGATTGGCCCTGGTCTACCAGGTGATCCAGGGCCATCGGGGTTCCATTCAAGTGGATTCCCGGCCGGGAAAAGGGGCGCGCCTGGTGATTGATCTACCCCGCGAAATTGACCCGTCGCTGCGCAAACCGGCGGGAACCGTCAAGGTGGCGGGCGACCTCCGCTGAAACTCGCCGATGAGGAAGATGGCATGGCGCGACTGCTGATCATTGATGACGAAAGATCTCTATGCCAGCTCCTGGAGATCGCCTTTCGCAAGAAAGGCCACATGGTGGAAACAGTCTCCAGCGGCCAGGCCGCCAAAAAGAAAATTGAGTCGCAGGTCTACGACCTGATCATTTCCGATATTCGCATGCCCGACTTGTCGGGTATCGAATTGTTGCAATACGCCCACGAGACCCGCAATCCGGCGGGATTCATCCTGATCACCGCCGTCCCCACCATGACCACGGCCATCCAGGCCCTGAACCTGGGAGCCTACCGGTACGTGGTCAAGACCGACACCCTGGTGGAGGAACTGAATCTGACGGTGGAGCGGGGGCTCGAGGAGCTGGCTCTGCGCGCCGAGAACATTCGCCTCCGCCGCGAACTCCTGCGGGTGTTTGCCGCTCAGAACATTGTGGGGCACAGCCGGCCGATTGAATCGATTCTGGAAATGGTGCGCACCGTGGCCCCCACCACCAGCACCGTGCTGATTACCGGCGAAAGCGGCACGGGCAAGGAATTGGTGGCGCGCGCCATCCACGAGGCCAGCCTGCGCCGCGAACAGCCCTTTGTTTCGATCAATTGCGGGGCTTTTCCGGAGACCCTGCTGGAAAGCGAGTTGTTCGGTTATCTGAAGGGCTCGTTTACGGGCGCCGATTCCAACCGCAAGGGGATTATCGAATCCGCTCACGGGGGCACGCTGTTTCTCGACGAAATCGGCGAGACCAGCACGGGCATGCAGGTCAAATTGCTGCGGGTTCTTCAGGAAAGAAGCGTGCGTCCCCTGGGCGGCACGATGGACGTTTCGGTGGATGTGCGCCTGATCGCTTCCACCAATCGCGACCTGAAGAAAATGGTGGCGAATGGCGAGTTCCGCGAGGATTTCTTCTATCGCGTCAGCGTCATTCCCATCCACGTTCCGCCCCTGCGCGAGCGCCCCAGCGATATCGAACCCCTGGCGCGGCACTTCCTGCACAAGTTCGCCTTGCAAATGTCGAAGCCCCTCAGCGATTTTGATGCGGACGCTTTGGAAGCTCTTCACCGCTGGAGCTGGCCCGGGAATGTGCGCGAACTTGAGAACGCCGTCGAACACGCGGTGGCGGTGAGCGATGGCCGCGACGGACTGGTGAGATTGGCCAACTTTCCCGCATCCATCACCGGAATTACTGCTGGTCGCGCGGAGGATGTGCAGATTCCCCCCGAAGGCCTCGACTTTGTAGCCCAGGTTTCCCAGGTTGAAAGACAGTACCTGCAATCGGCTCTCGAAGCCGCCGGCGGAGTGCGCCGCCACGCCGCCGAACTTCTCAAAATGTCCTACCGCTCCTTCCGCCATTACGCCAAGAAATACGGAATATAATGGAGGATGCTATGGCTGCGATTTTAGGCCCCGGAACTCCGGCTCCCGATTTCACTCTTCACGTCACTCCCGATCAAAGTCTTTCACTCAGCGAATTGCGCGGCAAGCCCGTCATCCTCTGCTTTTTATCCGGCGGACTGGAGTCCGGTTTGCGGCGATCAATTGGCTCTGTACAACGAAATCCATTCCGAATTCCAGAAGTATGGAGCGCAGCTTTTGGGGATCTCGGTGGATGGCGTATGGTGCCACGAAGCCTTTGCCAAAGCCCGGCATCTGCACTTTCCCTTAGCTGGCGGATTTCGAGCCCAAGGGGGCCGTCGCCCAGATCTATGGGGCCTATCGGAAATCCGATGGCGTCTGCGAACGAGCGCTTTTCGTCATCGACAAGAACGGCATCATCACGTGGAGCTACCTCTCACCGGTGGCCGTGAACCCCGGCGCCGACGGGATACTTGAGGCGCTGGAAAATCTGCCCAAATAGGAGCGTTGCATGAGCACTCTCAAAGTGTCGGTGGGTCCCACGGATCACATTCAGGGGGATGCAACCGCCGGATGCACGCTGGTGGAGTATGGGGATTACGAATGCCCCCACTGCGGGCGCGCTTATCCGATCGTGAAGCGTTTCCAGAAACACTTCGGACAGCGCCTGCGCTTTGTCTTCCGGAATTTCCCTTTAAGTGAAATGCACCCTCATGCGGAGTCCGCCGCGGAGTCGGCGGAGTTTGCGGGCGCTCATGGAAAGTTCTGGGAAATGCACGATCTGCTCTTTGAAAACCAGGACCCGCTTGGGCGGTGAGCTTTACCTGGAGCTTGCCGGGGAACTGCAACTCGACCCCGCAGAGTTGCGCGCAGCTCTGGAAGCAAAGAACCTTCCGGCCCAAAGTGCGCAGCGATTTTACCGGCGGAGTGCGCAGCGGGGTGAACGGTACGCCCACTTTCTTCATCAATGGGCAGCGTCACGACGGCCCCTTTGAGTATGAAGACCTGCTGGAAGCCATCGAAGCCGCCTTCGCCTAACCTGATATCTCGATATGAAGAGCCTGATTCTTGCACTGCTATTGTTGCCGACTCTTGGAATGGCAGTCGCTGCACTCCGGGGCAACTCCGCGCAACATCCGCCTTCTCATCAGCGACATTGGGAGGAAACTGAAACGGAAACCATCTGGCGAGACAGGTATACCAACTGCGATTACGGCTATTACGTTCTGCTCTCCTCCGGGGTTATTGCTCATGCCACGCACAGCCCCGCCCCGAACCACGGCTTCCTTATCTCCTTGCCTGACGTGGGAAAGACATCCTGGGCATCGGTCGAGGAGCAACGATTCTTGTGGGTCAACTCTGAGTACCACACGTCAGAATCCCACTCGTTGCGCGCGGTAACGGATTACCAATTCAATTTGGCGAGCACCAATAAGGCGGCCTTGCAGATTGTAGAGCGTAAGTCAACGACACTTGGCGGTATCTCGGCCATCCGGTTCAGGTTCGAATACGGTAGCACCACTGGTCGCGTGACGGAGGAGGAAGTGGTTGCCTTACGGTCGGGGATTGTCTACGAAATCGGACTTCGTACACAGCCAGATGATTATGACTATGACAATCGGTGGTTCGAGCGGATACGGTCGGGTTTTAGGCTGCTGAGTCTACCCCAGGGGGAATGTCGTAACGACTGAATGACTCCACAGGGCATCAGGGGAGCATCCCCGGCGTGAACCAGCGGGTGCGATGACTAACGGATGGCACGGAGGGCGGCTTCGGGTTCGCGGCTGATGATGGTTAAGAGGATGCGAGCGGCGCCGGTGGGCTCGCGCTCACCGTTTTCCCATTTCCGCAGCGTTGCCGGACTCAGGCCAAAGGTGCGAGCAAAAGCCTCGCGGCTCAGTCCAACTTTCTTGCGCGCGGTCTTGATGTCGGCCGGTTTCACGGCAACGCGCACGACGCGCGCCGCGGCAGACCTATCGCCCCGGGTATGGGCGAGGGCTTCCTCCAGACCCTGCAGGATTCCCTCGAAAGCTTGCTTGCTCATCTTTTTCTCCTCTGAAGCTGTTGCTTGATCTCCGCCACAACTTTGGCCAGCGCGTTTCGTTCCGCCGCCGAGAGGTTGGCCTTTTCGTTCTTGCCGAAGATCTCAAGCAGGTAGATCGGCTCTTCGGCATTGTAAAAGTAATAGATCACCCTTACCCCACCGCTCTTGCCTCTGCCACCTCTGGCGAATCGAACCTTGCGAATGCCCCCAGTACCGGCCAGGACATCACCTCGCAACGGATCAGATGCCAAAAAGTCGATAAGCGCGTTCCGCTCGCTCTCGGACAAGAATTTCTCCGCGCGTGCCGCGAAGTGGCGTGTCTCAACGACTGACTGCATCGTTGCCATTATGCCCCACTGGGACTAATTCGTCAACCACCGAAAAAGGGATAAACTCGATCGGCGGGGGTAAAGCCTGCTCCTTCCATCCGCCGGAAAGTGAATTCTTCCCTTGCAATGCTTAAACAATGTGCGTGCCGGGGGTAGATTCGTCGTGATTCGGTGGGAAGAAGCGCGGACACGAAGACGGACGCGCTTCAGCCGCTTGATGCCCTGGTGGTGAAAAAAATGAACTGCCAAGGCACCAAGACAACAGGAAAAGTACGGCAAGGGGGGCAGGGCAATTTGTCTCTTGACAAAGTGGGTCGTTTATTATAGGCTAGAAATGCGATGAAGGCCTGTTGCAACACGCCCCTCACGACACCCTTCCCAACACACCCCAGCGCTCCGGAAATCAGCCAAACCCAAGAGATGTTAAAAAACGAAGATCGATCCGACTATGTCTATGAAAACACGTGGAATGGTGACAAATTGCCCTGTCAATATGCAGAATTTTGGACGAAAATGCGACGGATTTGCAGTTTTTGCGACCAATCGGGGGGAAACGACGTTTCAATCACCCATCACCAATCGCCAATCACAAATTTCAGATGACCCGATGGAGCGATGAACCGATGACCCGATCTCCTGATCTTTCTCACATTTCCTTTTGGTAATGGCATAATACATGCCCCCAATTCGAACGAGGAAACTTCCGAGGAGCGATTTTTGGACTCAAATCGAAATAGCGCGGAAACTGCAACGTCGCTGACCGCTGGTCAACCCCCCATCGCTCCGCTCAGCGACCGGGCGACGCGAGTGTCGCTGGGATTGATCCTGGCCGCCGTGTTTCTCTCCTACTCCGACACCCTCTGGTTCCAATTCGTTCTTGATGACCGCTTCCAGATCGGGGACAACACCTGGCTGCGCTCCTGGCGATATCTACCCCGCTACTTCACCGGTGACGTGTGGGCGTTCATGCACCCGAGTTTTCCGGGCAACCTCTACCGCCCGCTTTTTCTGCTCTGGTTCCGTCTTCAATATATCGCTTTCGGGCTAAACCCCTGGGGATGGCATTTCTGCACGATTCTGGCGCATGTGGGTGTGACCCTGCTGGTCTATTACCTTGCCGTCCGCCTCGTGAAGGACCGCCGTGCCGCGCTTTTTGCCGCCCTGATTTTTGGCCTGCATCCGGTGCACGCAGAGGCGGTGGCGTGGATCTCCGGCGTCACCGAACCCATGCTCGCCCTCTTTGTGGTTGCCTCTTACCTTTGTTACCTGCGCTCGAGAACGAAACCACCGCGGCATTTCGCCTGGCTTGCCGCCTCGCTTGCCCTGTACGCGCTGGGCATGCTGGCCAAAGAGACGGCGCTCGTTTTGCCCATGATCATCTTCGCCAGCGAGTTGATTGGGAGCGAGCCGGGCGATGCTGCCGGGTGGCGCGCTTTGCTGCGCCGGGTCGGGGGGGTGCTCGCCGTCATTACTCCGTATATCATCCTGTCCGCGGCCTACCTGGGGATTCGGGTGATGGCCCTGCACGGATTTCAAAACCCCCGCGAGTTTCACCCCTTCTTCACCATGGTGCTGACCTGGCCCACGGTGCTCTGGTTTTATATTCGACATCTGCTTTGGCCGGTTGGACAGTTGCCCTTCTACGACATGAATTATGTGACGCATTTGGATATCAGAAATGTTCTGCTGCCCTCGCTGCCGGTGGTGGTGGTCGCCGGCGGCCTCGCGTTGCTGGCGGCGCGGTCCTGCAAGGCCGCTCTCGCCATTCTCTGGCTGGTGCTGCCGATTCTTCCCGTGCTCAACCTGCGGGTGTTTACCGAGGGACATTTCGTTCACGATCGTTATCTCTACCTGCCGTCGATCGGGTTCGCCATCCTGGCGGGGATGGGCTTGAGCCGCTTGCGAATCGGATCGGCAAGACTTCTGGGCCAACCGGCCATCCAGGTTGGCCTGGCGGCCGTGCTGGTTGTAGGAATGGCTACTGGCATCCTGCAAGAAACGGCGTATTTCGCCGACCCCCTCACCTTTTACACGCGGGCCAGTTCCCAGTCGGCAGGCGGCGAGGGCGCGCAGGTGAATCTGGCGGGCATCCTGGGGGAACATGGCCACCTGGATGAAGCCATTAAGATTTACCAGCAAGTCTGGCCGACCCAACCGGATAATTGGGATGTCAACTACAACCTTGGCTATGCCTACTATCTAACCGGCAGACTGCCGGAAGCCGACCGCTATCTCAGCCGCGCCGTGGAGATTGAAGCCAACCACCCGGACGCCTTTTTCTACCTGGGGCTGACAAAATTGAAGCTGGGTGACATCAACTCCGCTGCCGCCGATGTTCAGCGCGCCATTGCCATCCGTCCCGACGCCGTGCACTATCATTTTGCCTTGGGCGTTATTCTCAAGCTGCAAGGAAACATCCCGGGAGCCCTGTCCGAGTTTCACCAGGAGTTGGACCTGGACCCGGGCGATACTTCCGCCCGCCAGCAAGCCCAGGAAATCGAATTTCAGCAATCAGGTGGGCAGAAGGGAATTTCCCCGGAACCGGTTCCTGCCACCGGGAGTTCGGCGGTCCGCTGATGCGTCCAAAGCCAAGGAGATTTGAGGCGCCACGGTCATGGGAAGCAGAATTCCAGTGGCGGCCGGAAGTCACTCGGCGGACAGAATTTGTCAGGCAATTTGACACAATAAGACGAAAACCCCAGCCTGGAGCACTGTTCCTTCGACCGCTCTCCGGCCTCCCCCCCGATCCTACTCAAAACAAGGCGTTTTAAATTCATTATAAATATTTTATTTTCAATGGTTTGGATGAATTCTTGCACTATGGATGGCCCGACGAACACTTTCCGTTTGCCTGGGAGTCATCGGTAGTCGAGGAGGATTGAATGAAGAGAAGTTCCAAAGGCTTTTCACTGATCGAGCTTTTGATTGTGGTCGCGATCATCTTGATCATCGCCGCCATCGCCATTCCCAACCTGCTGCGTTCACGTATTGCAGCCAACCAAGCTTCCGCCGTGGGGTCCTTGCGCACCCTCAACACCTCAGAGGTCACTTATTCTTCCACGTACAACGTAGGCTTCACAGCGACGCTGAGTTATCTGGGCCCCACCACGTCTACAGTTCCCACATCGACGGCTGCGGGCCTGATTGACAGCGTTCTGGCCGTCGGATCCAAGAGCGGCTACAGTTTCACCTATTCGCCCGGACCCACTGACAGCACCGGCCGTATTAATGAATATGCGTTCACGGCTGTTCCCATCACCACCTCGACGGGCACTAATTATTACTTCACCGACCAGTCGGGGGTAATCCGTCAGAATTCGACGACGACCGCTGCCGTCACAGATTCTCCCATCGGTGGTTGAAGTTTGTGAACCAAGAGGAAGGCTTGAAGGGGAGTCCGGTGACTCCCCTTCTGATTTTCCAGCGCCCCGCCGTTCGTCCTTGGAATGGAAGCCGGCCAATTGTCCCCCATTTCCAGCTCGGGTGTAACCACGTTGGCATTAAGAATTTCCAATGTTCTCAATATAGTGAAAGGGGGCGTCGCGGAGTTTCTGTGCTTCGCGGAGCGTCCTCACCCCCCTTCACGCCGAGAAAAGATGACGTGATTTGTCTGCCCCATTCGACAAAAAGCGGCATCCCCTTGCACCGTAAGGAGTGACGGTGACTATTTGTTCCGGAGGAATTTTGTAACATCTTGAAAAATAAGACTAATTAGAACGGCGTTCGGTACCACGGATTGGCGTCTTGGCGAGCAAGTTGCCTTACATAGGGCGAGTATTACCTGGAAATTTCCAAGTGGTGACTTTAACTTACCAGAGGAGGATTGAATGAATAAGAGCTCCAAAGGCTTCTCGCTTATCGAACTGCTGATCGTCGTGGCGATCATTCTAATCATCGCGGCGATTGCCATCCCGAACCTGCTTCGTTCGCGGATTGCTGCAAACCAGGCCTCGGCCGTGGGTTCACTTCGCACCCTGAACACTGCTGAGATTACCTATTCTTCCACCTACAACGTCGGCTTCACCGCCACCCTGAGCTATCTGGGACCCACGACTTCCACCAATCCGACTTCGACCGCTGCCGGCCTTATTGACAGCATCCTGGCCGTCGGAACGAAGAGCGGATACAGCTTCACCTATTCACCCGGACCCACGGACTCCACCGGTCGGATCAACACCTATGCCTTTACTGCTGTTCCCATCACCACCTCGACCGGAACCAACTATTACTTCACCGATCAGTCGGGCGTGATTCGTCAGAACTCGACAACCACTGCTAGCGCCACCGATTCGCCGATCGCTGGTTAAGTATTTCATGGAAGGGAAAGCTTTCCAAAGGGGAGTCGCATGACTCCCCTTTTTCTTTGTTGGGGGACTTCGAATCCACTCTGCGCAAGGTTCGGTATAATAGGTAAAGGTCTTGTAACGCGGCCTTCCGATGTGCCGCTCAAGATTTGTGGGTTTCCCGCCCGGTACGGGTCAATGCTATGCTTGCCATTGAAATCGACGGTTTGACCAAGGAATACCACGTGGGCTTCTGGAAGACGCGGGTCAAGCGGGCTCTCAATTCCCTTAACCTCCAGGTGAAGTCAGGCGAAGTCTTCGGTTTGCTGGGCCCCAATGGGGCGGGGAAGACGACCACCCTCAAAATCCTCTTCCGCCTGGTTTTCCCGACTTCCGGCACGGCGCGAATCCTGGGCAGGGAACTGAATGATACCAGCATGCACCGGTATGTTGGTTATCTCCCCGAGAACCCTTATTTTTACGAGCATCTGACGCCGGAAGAATTGCTGCACTACACGGGAAGGCTTTTTGGAGATGACCTGGGGAAGGTTCGGAGTAACACAGAGAAGTTGCTTGAGCGCGTGGGTCTCCAAGACAGTCGAAATCTCCCTCTTCGGCGGTTTTCCAAGGGCATGGTGCAACGAGCTGGCATCGCGCAAGCCCTGATCAATGACCCCGAAGTCGTCTTTCTGGACGAGCCGATGTCCGGGCTTGACCCCGTAGGCCGCCGGGAAGTTCGCGATTTGATTTTGCAACTGCGCGCGGAAAAGAAGACAGTTTTCTTCTCGACGCATATTTTGTCCGACGCTGAGGCCCTTTGCGATCGCGTTGCCATTCTGAACAATGGCGAGTTGCAGGGCTGCGGCGAGCTTCGTGAAATCCTGAGTTTGGGGGCTTCCGCCACCGAGGTGACCCTGGAAAATCCCACGGAGGCGATTCTTGACCAGTTGCGGCCCCTGGTGGTTTCCATGGTTCGGACGGGGGACCGGGTGCGTCTGGAGATCCGCGACGAAGCCAACATCGAAAAGGCTCTGGCAATGGCGTTGGGGGCCAAGGCGAAGGTGGTTTCCTTGAATCCGGTAAAAATGTCGTTGGAAGACTATTTTCTATCGAAGGTCTCAGCCGGTAGCGAAGTGCTGTGACTCTTTAAAAAGTCCGAGGTCCGGGGTCCGGGGTACGGAGTCTCAATTTTGCGGAGAGTCCGAGGCCCGAAGTCCGGGGTCCCGAGTCTCAATCGCGGTTGTGGGTCAGGAATGGACGCTTCGACGGGCCTGACTGGACTCTGGACTCTGCTCCTCTGACTCCAGATTCCGGATTCCGGATCCCGGATACCGGACGGCGGATTCCGGATCTCGGATTCCGGACCTCGGACTTCGGACTTCGGACAATAAAAACCCATGGGACGCATTGTGACCATCGCGCTGGGGGCTTTCAAGGAATCGGTGCGCGAGCGTGTCCTTTACAACCTCATCGTCTTTGCCTTTCTGATGATCGGCGCGGCGGTCCTATTGGGAAGCATCTCGGTAGGTGTGGAAAACCTCATCCTGGTAAATCTGGGTCTCAGCGCCATCTCCGTCTTCGGCCTGCTGATAGCAATTTTCATCGGCATTGGACTGGTTTCAAAGGAGATCGAGCGCCGGACCGTTTACAACATTCTCTCCAAACCGGTCACCCGGGCGGAATTCATCCTGGGCAAATACGCCGGATTATTGCTGACACTTATTGTCAATACGGCCATAATGACCGCCGGGTTCTATGTCGCGCTGGCCATTGAAAAGAAAGGCTTGGCGCTGAGTGATTTTTCCCTGCTAATCGCGGTGTACTTCATCCTTCTCCAGTTGGCCATTGTGGTGGCCGTAGCGATCTTCTTTTCCTGCATTTCCACGTCGATACTTTCCGCCGTCTTCACTTTCTGTCTTTTTGTCATCGGCAATTTTTCGAGTGACATTCGCTGGTTCGGTGAGGGAAGCGGCAGCCCCCTGCTGGCAAAGGTCACCGCCGCCCTTTACTATCTCCTGCCCAATTTCGGTGATTTCAATGTCATCGACCAGGCCGCGCACGGGGTAAGAATTCCCGCCGTTTTCATTACTGCCAATACCCTCTATGCACTCCTTTACATTGCCATCCTGCTTTCGGCAGCCGTCCTGATTTTCGAAGAGCGGGAGTTCAAATGAAACGGGTCCGGCGAACGGGGTCCGAAGTCCGAAGTCCGGAGTCCGAAGTCCGACAACGGGGGTCGGAGGCCCAAAGTCAACTTCCGAAAATCGAAATTCGAAACTCGAAACTCGCGCGAGGACTATTCGAATTTCGATTTTCGAATTTCGATTTTCGGCACCGGACCTCGGACCTCGGACGCCGGACTCTGCTTTTCCTGCTCATCATCGCCAGCCTGGCCATTCTTTACCCGCTCCAGAAGAGGATTGACAACCTATCCAGCTCGATTCGTAGCCAGCGCGAGGAGCTGATGATTCTGCCGTCGGAGTCCAAGCTTCCGCGGCTTAGCGGCGGATATTCGGGCTTACTCGCCGACATTTACTGGACGCGCGCGGTACAATACTACGGACGTCACCGCCTGGCCCACGCGAAGGAGTTTGCGCTGCTCGGGACCTTGCTGGACATCACGACGGAGCTTGACCCCCATTTGTTGATTGCCTACCGGTTCGGCTCCCTTTTCCTGGCGGGCCTGCCGCCGGAAGGAGCGGGGGATCCCGAGCGCGCCATTCACTTGCTGGAACGCGGCATTGCGGCCAATCCCGATTACTGGCGCTTTTGGGAGGACCTGGGCTTTATCTACTACTGGGATATGAAGGATTATGGGCGCGCCGCCCGGGCATTTCAGACCGGAAGCGAGCGGCCGGGCGCCCTGCCGTGGATGCGGGTGCTGGCCGCCTCGGTGGCATCGCAAGGAGGGGAGCTTCAAACCTCGCGGTTACTGTGGACGGAAATCGCCCGCAACGCCGGCACCGATTCCATTCGCCACAGCGCGGAAAATCACCTCGCCGCCCTGGACGCCCTGGAGGCTCTAAGGAAAATCGATGGTTGGCTCGCCCTCTACCGGCAGCAGCAGGGGAGGGAACCAAGCTCCCTGCAAGATCTGGTGGCGGCAGGCTATTTGCGAAAAGTTCCCCTTGACCCTTCGGGTGAGCCCTTCGCCATCGCCCCCAATGGCCACGCTACCCTGGGGCCGGGGACGCGCATCGATTTGGGGTTGGTGGAGTAAGTTAAGGAGTTAGAAGTTAGGAGTCAGGAGACGGAAGACAGGAGTCAGGAGACAGGAGACAGGAGCTAGGAGCAATACTGTTCACTCACAGTTGCGAGATTGCTATTGGACCCCCTCACCCCCTGACCCCTCTCCCCCAAAGGGGCGAGGGGAGAGTGGCTTTGAGGGAATTGGATCTCCAACCCTCTCCCCCAAAGGGGCGAGGGGAGAGTGGCTTTGAGAGAATTGGATCTCCAACCCTCGCCCCCTTGGGGGAGAGGGTGGCTCGGCGAGGCGTTTTCATCAGCCGAGGCGGGCCGGGTGAGGGGGTTCAAGCCTCAGATCGCCTAAATGAACAGTGTTGGAGCTAGGAGTCAGAAGTCAGAAGCCAGGAGCCAGAAGTCGGGAGTCGAAAGTGAGGAGCTAGAAGTCAGGATTGACAGGGACCCAGCCGTCGAACGGGAGTTTTTCTCCTGACTCCTGACTTCAGTCTCCTGACTCCTGCTCTTCTGACTCCTCCCGCGAAAGGACCCACATGGAAATCATCCGATTCGTTTTCTGGGAAGCCGCCAAGGTCTTGTGCCTGGTATTTCTCTGCGTGGTGTCCACCAAGGCGGTGGCCGCGCTAAAAGTTCCGAAGGCCTGGATGAAGTCCGCCCTCTACGCGCTGATTCTGGGTTTGGCCGGACTGGGGGCGTGGTATGCCGGCAACGATGTGGCCGCGGAAGTTTACATGTGGTCGAGTGACACCAACCTGGCGCGTGGGGACGCGGTGAAGGCCTATTCCAACGCCCTTCAGGCGGTCAGCATGCGCCCCAGTAATTTGAGCTATTGGCGCGCCCTGACGCGGGCCAAAATGGGCTTGAACCAGCTCCAATCCGTGCTGGATGACGAACCGTCCGTGCGCGCCTTGAGCAACGGCGACCTGGATGAGGTGGATGAATACCAGTATGCCCTCTGCGCGTTCTTCCTGGGTCAATACGACAAAGTTGTGGCCACCACCCTTCGCCTGATCCGCGAGAATCCCTCCTATGCGGCGCCCTATGTCCTGCAAGGCCTCGCCTACACGGCGCAGCGCCGGTACCCGGAAGCGCAGCAGAGCCTCCTCGCCGTGCTTCAGGTTTTTCCCGACAATCAGGCCGCGGTGGAAAGCCTGGCGCGCGCCTACTATCTGGGTGGAGACCGCCAGCGCGCCCTGGCCATTCTCGATGACACGGCGAAATATTCGTTCCCCGATCCTGTCCGTCAGCGGTTCCTGGCCCTGAAAGGGTTCTATGGCCAGTAGCACGCGTCTGACCTTCCGCGTGCGGCTGGAGGATTGGGTTGCCCTCACTTTTTTCCTGCTCAACCTCCTCCTCCGCGTCATCTTCCACGGCTTGCGAGGCGGCAACTTCAGCCCTGCCGATGTCCTCATCATCATCCCCGCCGTAACCCTTCTGATCGCCAAGGAGATGGTCCATTACTTTATGGCGGGAAAGGCCAGTGCGGCCACCGCGAGTGAAGGCCCCTGGGATTTTATCCGCCCCTTTTGGGAAATCATCCGCGACTGGTTTCCCTTTCTCATTATTCTGCTGATGTATTATACCCTTTGGGGTGATATGACCTTGCTCATGGTCACCCAGGACCGCGACCAGGCATTGATTGGAATCGATCAGCGGCTTTTTGGATTTCAAGCCAGCCTGGCCTTGCAACACATCATCTCGCCCGGGATGACCGTGTGGATGACCTTTGCCTATTTTTATCACATCATCAACATTCCCCTGGTGGCCTGCTTTATTTATGTATGGCGCCCCCGCGCCCGCTTCCGGGAAATGATGAGCGGCCTGATGGTCGTCTCCTTTTTTGGACTGATGGGCTACCTGCTGGTTCCCGCCATCGGTCCCGGGTTTACCCTGCGCAATCAATACACAGTTGCCCTGAGCCATTCCATCTGGATGTTCAATCGCGATGTGGATTTCATGGACTTTGCCCGCATTCGCCGCGATGTTTTTCCCAGCCTGCACGTGGCCATTTCCTTTGTGGTCTGGCTTTATGCCTACCGGAATTCCCGCAAGCTGTTTTGGATTCTCTCACCGTTAATCCTCAGCCTCTGGTTGTCCACGCTCTATCTTCGCTACCATTACCTGATTGATGTGGTGGCGGGATTGATTCTGGCGCCGCTCTCCTACCTGCTGGCCAACTGGCTCTTTCGCCGCTGGGGGGAGATCCCCGTCACCGTGCCCATTCCCGCCGCCTGGGCGCAGCGCCTTCCCTGGCTTCCCAGGCCGCCCCTGGTAGAAGGCACCCCAAAAGTGGAGGCCGGCCGATGAAGGAGACGTGGCATGAGGCGTGCCATGGCCATCCTGGCCATGCCGGCAGCACGGGCTGGAAGCCCGTGGCACGTCGCCCCTGCCACGTCGAGGAGCCCCGCTAATGGAGACCCAGCCAGTCGCCAATCACCAATCACCAATCACCAATCCCCAAACGCCAATCCCCAATCCCCAATCACCAATCACCAATCACAAATCACCAATTCCCTGGCTCCTCGCCCTGCTGCTGTTCCTTGCCGTTCTCCCTTACCTCAACACCCTGCAAAATGGCTTCGTTTATGACGACAACAACGAGGTTCTGACCAACCCTTACATCCGCAGCTTTTCCCACGTGGGAGACATCTTCAGCACGCGAATTCTCGCGCACCTGGGCGCGCGCGGGGCCACCAACTATTACCGCCCCATCGGCATTTTTGGCTTCCTGATTTGCTACAAGATGTTCGGTCTGCTTCCCTACGGATTCCACCTGGCGAATCTGGTGTTGAACGCGCTCATCGTCTGCCTGCTGTTCGGGCTAACCCGGCGGCTCTTCCGGGATGATTGGATGGCCTTCGCCGCCGCCGCGATTTTCGCGCTGCACCCCATTCATACCGAATCGGTGGCGTGGATTTCCGGGGTTACCGACCTCGACCTGGCCTTGTTCTATCTGGCCGCCTTCTGGTTTTTCGTTGAGAGCGCCCGGCCGCAGGGGAGGCGCTCCGAATGGATGCAGTTGGGCATGGTGGGGAGCTTTATTCTGGCGCTGCTTTCCAAAGAACAGGCGGCCACCCTGCCGGTCGCGGCCATGATTTACGAGCACTTTTATCGCGAAGATCGCTCCAGCACCACCTGGCGGCAGAAGGTTGCGCGATACGATGCCTTGTGGCTGCTGGTGGTTCTCTACGTGCTATTTCGAATTGGTTTTTTTGGCGCCTTCGCGCCCGTGCAGTTGACCCATCACGTGAGTTGGTATCAGGCTATTCTTTCCGCCGCCCCTCTGGCGGGCATGTACGTGTGGAAAATGTTTTGGCCCGTTCACCTCGTCGCTTTTTATCCCTTCCACAAAAGCGTCACGCTGTTCGATTTTAAGGTGGTGGCAGGTTTCGAGTGGCTGTTGATCTGCGCGCTGCTTTTTCTCTCCCTCCGGAAGCGCCACCTCCTCGCTTCGTTCGGTTTTATCTGGTTCTTCCTCAATATCGCGCCGGTACTGAATTCCCGCTGGCTGGGCCCCAATGTTTTTACCGAAAGGTATCTCTACCTTCCGTCGGTAGGTTTTTGCTGGGTGGCCGCATGGTGGATCGAAAACATGTGGAACAAGCGGCGTGCCAGGGGCGTCCCGCCCGTGCAGGAGTCATGGCCAGGATGGCCATGGCACAAGGCTTGGCACGTGGCATTTGCAGCCATCATCGGTGCGCTCGCGGTGCTGGCCTTCGTCCGCATATTCACCCGCAACCGCGATTGGCTCGATGATGAAACCTATTATCGCGTCACCCTGGCGGCGGTGCCGGAAGCTGCCAGCCTCCGCATGAACCTGGGCGCGGTATACTGGAACTCGATGCGCCCCGACGCCGCCGAACGCGAGTGGAAATACGAGCTGGCCACCGCTCCCCCCAGCGCCCCGCTGCTCAATGACCTGGGGCTCATTTACGCGCGGAAGGGCCAGAAAGACCAGGCCATCGCATATTTTCAACAGGCCATGCGCATGCGCCCGAATTATCCCGACGCTCACCAGAATCTCGGCCGCCTCTACCAAGCAATGGGAAGGACTGCGGAGGCGGAACTCCAGTTGCGAGCCGCCGTGGCGCTCGCCCCGCTGAACGTCACGGGGCGCAATGAGCTGGGAAGCCTTTATCTCCAGGCCGGCCGGGTGAACGAAGCGGAAGCGCAGTTTCAGGCGTCGGCGGCCAGCATTCCCAACCTCCCGGCCTTTGACGCGCTGGGAGACATCGCGGCGGGTCAAGGGCGGCGCCAAGAGGCTGCCGAGGACTATCGGCAGGCGATTGGCCTTGATGATTTCGACTGGCGCGCCCACTTTGGCCTGGCGGCGATTCTGGAGGCGCAGGGCCGCACGGCGGAAGCCGCCAAACACTATCGCGCCAGCTTGATCGCCAACCCCGGCAATAAGGAGGCGCAAGCCGCGCACGAGCGGCTCACTACCCATTCATCCCATGCCCAAACACCCAATCCATAAACGAACAAACGTAGCGCGGACCTGCTCGATAGGTCCGCGGCTTTTCCGCGTCAACAAGGTACGAGCCGCGGACCTAAAGAGCAGGTCCGCGCTACGCCTGCTCTCCCTCACTCTGTTTTTGTGCTTCATCCCCGAATTGCCGGCGCAAACGCCTGCGCCCGCACCTGCGGACGCCTTCATCCAGCAATTCGAATCGAGCTATCACGACGTAAAGAGCCTGCGGGCGGAGTTCACGCAGACTTTCACTTCGGGGGGAAGAACGCGCATCGAGGCGGGGAAAGTCGCTTTTGCGCGCGGCGGCCTGATGCGCTGGGACTATCTGCGGCCTGCGGAAAAGCTCTTTATCTGCGACGGCAAGGAGGTGTCACTCTACGTTTCCGAGGAACATCAACTCACCCGCACGCCCATGAAATCCAGTGATGACTTTCGCGTGCCGTTTGAGTTGCTGCTCAGCCGGCTGAATCTGCGCCGGGTCTTTGACCGGGTGGAACTGGCCGACGATGCGCTGGACCACGCCCCCGGCAATCATGTGCTGCACGCCTTCCCCAAAAAGCAGTTCGCCGGGGATTATACCGACGTCCTCATTGAATTAAGCCCGCAGTTCGATATGCAAAGGTTGGTCGTCAACTACCCGGACCACAGCCGCATGGATTTTCGCTTCGAACATATCGAGCGCAATCCGCCTCTGCCGCGCGCCTTTTTCCAATTCCTTCCCCCACCCGGAACCGAGATCATTGATCAGCATTGAGCACAAACTTCTCAATCGCGCAGGCCACCCCGCTGTCGTCGCAGGCGGCGGTAATCGCCCAATCCGGTCGGGGCAGCCCGTCGATATGGTTCCCCATCACCACGGGCAGGCCGGCGAATTCCAGCATTTCGAGGTCATTGAAGTTGTCGCCGATGGCCATGACCTCACTCGCGGGAATTCCGCATTCCCCTGCCCAGAACTTCAGGGCCTGACCTTTGCAGCATCCCCGATTCATGATGTCGAAGATGGCGACATTGCGCTCCGGATACTTCGTCCAGGTTAATTGGATCGAGGGTGCGGAGTCGGAAGAGCGCAGCAGCGCCTCCGCCCCCTCGATGTGCGCCGGCGGGCCGCCAATCATGATCTGGATCGGGTCGGACTTGACCGCGGCGCTCAGGTTGGGGACCAGCAGGAGGTGATCCAGATTATTGCGAAGATACCAGCCGAGGGGGCCCTCGGTGATGGCGCAGTCCTCCATGGTGACCTGTCCGCGCTTGGGCAGATCAAAAATGGCGACTGTGTATGGCCGGTAACCCTGGACGACTTCCAGCACCTGGAGGGCAACATCGCGGGGCAGGAAATTCTGGTGCACCACCTCCCCCGCGGGCGTGCGAATGCGCGCGCCGTTGGAGGTGATCAGGGTGATGGGGAAGGGAAATTTCGCGACGTAAGCCGCCGCCGCCCCCGCCCGCCGTCCCGTCACCAGGACGATTTGAATTCCCTGTTGGCAAGCCAGGGCCAGCGCGTCAAGGTCCTTCTGCGAAATTTCCCAGCGACTGTTGACGAGCGTGCCATCAAGGTCCAGGGCAATGAGGCGAATGGGCATGCATCCAAAATGGTAAGGGGGAATGCGGGAATAGTAAATAGTGAATAGTGAAGGGTAAAGTTTAAAGGGTGAAGGGTAAAGGGTAAACGTAGCGCCGACCTTTAGGTCGGCACGTGAGGAATAGTAAATAGTGAATAGTGAAGGGTAAAGTTTAAAGGGTGAAGGGTAAAGGGCGGGAAATAGTAAATAGCAAGTAGTGAAGGGTGAAGGATAAAGTTTAAAGGGTGAAGGGTAAACGTTGCGCCGACCTTTAGGTCGGCAAGTGCTGAGCGCGTCGCGCCAAAGTATCACGCGCCTGCGGGATTACCGTGTGGCTCTTTGCTTACTGAGTCTGGTCGATCTGCTTTTGAGGGACGTTCTCTTGCAAGCTCCACTTGCATCAATAAACCGTCGAAAACAAGTTGGCGCGCTTTTCTGTGCCCTCGAATGTTACTCCACAGGACGAAGGAGAGTCCGCCCCCCACAAAAACAATTCCCGCAATGGTGAGTATTTCTGGGACGCTTAAATACCGAAGCAGCCAAGCGCTTGTGTGACGAAATAGCCAGAGGATCGCAGTAGTGATACGATGACGGAAAGCGACCCACGCAATGATGAGCGCAGCCACGTACGGGCTCGGTTTGGGCAGCCTTTTCATACGCGTAGTATCACCCCGATAGCCGCCCATGTCAATGTGACAACCTGCCCGGGTCGCAATCTGCCCGCCGAGTGCAAGTGCCAAGCTAAGGGTCGGCCCAATAACACCGACTTCCAGGTTTAAAACTTTAGCCTTTACCCTTTACTCTTTAGCCCTTAACCTTTGCTTTTTTCACCCTTTATCCTTCACCCTTTACCCTTTACCCTTTACCCTTTAAACTTTAACTTTCACCATTCACTATTTACTATTTTCGGCCCTTTAACCTTGTTTCCCCCTTCTGCTAGACTTGAATGTCATGTCCTTCATGACTCATCTGGAATGTGCGCATTGCGCGCGGACGTACGCGGCTGGCCAAATCCACAACCTTTGCGAATGCGGGTCAACGCTCTTTGCGCGCTACGACTTGCGCCGCGCTTCCACCCGGCTTGAACCCCAGACGCTGAAATCGCGCCCCCGGAACCTATGGCGATACCGGGAGGTTTTGCCGGTTTCGAGTGAGGCGTCGATCATGTCCCTGGGCGAGGGGTTTACGCCGCTCCTTACCGCGCGCCGCCTGGGCGACAAACTGGGTTTGCCCAATCTCTATTTAAAAGACGAGTCGCAAAATCCCACCGGGTCGTTCAAGGCGCGCGGCATGGCGGTGGCGGTGAGCAAGGCTTACGAATTGGGAATCCGCCGGGTAGCGGTTCCTTCCGCGGGAAATGCCGGCGGGGCGCTGGCGGCCTACGCGGCCAAGGCGGGCATGGAGGCGGCCATCTTCATGCCGGAAGGGACGCCGCTCGCCAATCGTCTGGAATGCCTCTTGCACGGCGCCCAGGTGACGCTGGTGCCCGGCAGCATCAAGGATTGCGGCCGCGTGATGCGCGAGACTTTGCAAGGTCAGGATTGGTTCGACCTCTCCACCCTGCGCGAGCCTTACCGCGTAGAGGGCAAGAAGACCATGGCTTACGAGATTTACGAGCAGATGGGCGGGCGCCTGCCTGACGCCATGATTTATCCCACCGGCGGGGGCACGGGACTGATCGGCATGTGGAAGGCCTTTGAGGAGATGCAGGGGTTGGGGTGGATCACCGATCGGCGGCCGCGCATGTTCGCCGTCCAGGCACATGGCTGCGCGCCCCTGGTGCGGGCTTATGCCGCCGGAAGCGAACGCGCCGAGGAGTGGGTCAATCCGCAAACCCTGGCCTCCGGCCTGCGGGTTCCTGCGGGAATTGGGGATTCCCTGATTTTGAGCGCGGTGCGCAAGAGTCGAGGCGCGGCGCTGGCGGTTTCCGATCACGATATGCTGGAAGCCGTCCGCGAGATTGCCCAGACGGAAGGCTTGATCACTTCGCCGGAAGGAGGATCCACCCTCGCCGGGCTGAAGAAAATGCTGGCCGACGGATTTCTGGGCGGGCATGAATCCATCGTTCTCTTCCTTACCGCCACCGGGTACAAGTACATGGAAGCTCTGGAGCAGATGCTTTAGATTTGCAGGTAGTTTGGATTTTCATACCCGGGTCGATCTGGGTACTGACAAGTGACGACTGAAAACTGAAAACTGAGAACTTGTAATGCCACACACCGAACGCCTCTATTACACCAAATGCTACCTGCTGAATTTCAGCGCGCGGGTCGTCCGCACCCTGCCTGACCCACGTGGCGCGCGCGTTTACCTTGATCGCACGGCATTCTACCCGGAGTCGGGAGGGCAGCCGAGCGACCGCGGCACGCTCGCGGGAATCCCGGTGCTGGACGTGATCGACGAGGGGGACGAGGTTGCCCACATCCTCGCCGCAAGTCCCGGCGAAGAAGCCGTGGAGGGCGCGATCGATGGGGAGCGGCGCTTTGACCACATGCAACAGCACACCGGGCAGCACGTGCTGTCCGCGGCGTTTGAACGCAGCGGCGGCTACAAGACGGTGTCATTCCATTTGGGCACGGCGAGTTCGACCATCGACCTTGATTCCGACCGCGTTGGCGCCCGGCAAATCCAGGAAGCGGAAGAACTCGCCAACAGCGTGGTTTTTGATAACCGCCCCGTGCAGATTTTCTTTCGCTCCTCCGCCGAGGCTCAGCAGCTGGATTTGCGCAAGCCCACCTTTCGCGAAGGGGACATTCGGCTGGTGGAAGTTGCGGAATTTGATCTTTCCGCCTGCGGCGGCACCCACGTGAACGGAACCGGCGGCGTGGGAATCATCTCGATTCGCAAGGTGGAACGCACCAAGGGTTTGACGCGCGTGGAATTCGTCTGTGGACGCCGCGCCCTGCGCCGCGCCCGGCAGGATTATGCGATCTTGAGCGAGGCCGCACAGTTCCTATCCACGGGCATGGAAAACGTTCCGGAGATGGTCGCGAAACAAGCCCAGGACCTGCGCGAGGTGAGCAAATCCCTGCAAACATTGGCGGAGAATCTGGCGGAACTCGAAGCCGCGCAGTTGTGGAGTCAGGCCCCGGTGAAGGGCGGAGTGCGCGTGGTCCAATGCGTGTTGGCATCCACAGAGGGGAAGAAGGCCAGGCTGATTGCGCATGCCGTGGCCAAACAAGCCGCTGCCATCGCCCTGGTGGGGGTTAGCGGGACGCCCGCCGGGCTGATTTTTTCTCAATCGCCGGGCGGCAGCGCGAACCTATCGGAGGTGATGAAACAGACCGTGGCAAAATTTGGCGGCAAGGGCGGCGGCACCCGTGATTTCGCCCAGGGCGGCGGTTTGCCGGAGGATCAACTGGCCCCCGCCTTGAGTTTTGCCGAGAGCTTGCTGCCATGAAGCTTGGCGGGGCTTCGCCCGGCGTGTTATATTTCTAAGTGATCGGATGGGCGCGTAGCTCAGTTGGGAGAGCGCGGCGTTCGCAACGCTGAGGTCGAGGGTTCGAATCCCTTCGCGTCCACCATTCGCCTTCGCCCTTCGGGCTTCGGCGAACAATCTCAGGCATAGAGCGAAGGCGAATGCCCGCCGAAGCGCCGCTGTTGGGACGATATCTCCCGATGCTGGATAATTTAAATTGAATTCACTGATCTTTCGTCCACCTCGCGAAGGCGGGCCTTATGTATCTATGCATACATATTGCGAAGTGAATCTCGGCCAGACCAAACATATGTGGGTAACACCTGCGACCTCCGCCAGCGGCTTGTGGCCCACAACTCTGGAAAGTCGCCGCACACCAGAAAATACATGCCGTGGAACCTCATTTTTTATGCGGCGTTTCCCGAAAGGATGGCCGCCGAACGATTCGAAATATATCTTAAAAGCGGTTCAGGCCGTGCCTTTGCACAAAGGCACCTGATCCCCCCGCGAGATTCCTTAAAGGGCTGACCGGTATTACTATCGCGGTGCTGCTTGAAAAGGGTCCGAATGCCGCATCCGGCCCAAGGCCTCCCATGCAATGCCCTAAGTGCAAGACGGAAAATTCGGAGAGGGTCACCTATTGTGTGCGGTGCCACACGCCGCTGAAGTACACCTGCCCGGCGTGCCGGAACGTGCAGTTGCAAGGGGGGAACTGCGAGAAATGTGGTGTGGATTTCGCCAAGTACGCGGCGATGCTGATTTTTCAGGCCAAAGACGCGGCGCAGCAGGAGCGCAAGAAATACAACTGGCGGCCTCCCCTTTGGGCGCGCGTCATATTCTTTCCCATCCCAGACATCATCACCGCAACCTTGTTTCTGGTCAGGAAGGTGCGCAGCCGGTAGTCTTACTGCGCCCGTATGAACCCGCCTTCCACCGGTCCCCGCCCTGCCCAATCCTACCGCGACTTGCTGGCAACATAGCGCTTGGCTTTGGCCATCAATTCCTTGGCTTGGGGCATGCTCTCCAGAGATTTCAGCACCAGGGGATCAGCGGAGATGCTGATCTTGTCGGCTTCCGTCTCTCCGAAAATTGCCCCCACCAACTGAATGCGGATACGGGTCTTGACGAAATCCAGATTGGCGGTCATGTCCGCATCGGTGAAGGTGATCTTCTCCTTTGCCAGGAACTGCTTGAATTCATCCAAAACGGCGTCCGTCACGTCGAAATCCTTGGGGATGGTCTTGTGAATTCCCAAATAGTATTTGCTGAAGTTGAAGAAGGCGCTGTGCTGCACCAGCGTGTCCTGCGCCGGAGTCAGCTTGGGGTCGGTAAATTCGATGTCGGGGGTGATTCCCCCACCACCATAAACCTCGCGTCCGCCGTCGGTGAGCCGGACTTCGGCATGGCTGGGTTTGGTGAGTTCGGGATGGTAATAGTAGTCGTACAGGGAAACGTTCTCGTATTGGCGCTGAATCAAACGTCCACTGGGGGTGTAATAGTGCGCCGTGGTCAGGGCCAGGCCGGTATGCTCGCTCAACTGGTACACCGTTTGCACCAGGCCTTTGCCGAAACTGGGCTCACCCATCACCAGGGCGCGGTCATGATCCTGAAGGGCGCCCGTGACGATTTCCGCAGCGCTCGCGGACATGCGGTTGATGAGAACCACCATGGGATATTCGTTGCCATCGTCGCCACGCGTGGCATAGTAACGCTTCTCCTGGGAATGCCTCCCCGAGTGGTAAACAATGAGCTGGCTCTTTTCCAGGAAGTGATCGCAAACCTCCACCGCTTCCTGAAGCAATCCACCGGGGTTGCCGCGCAGGTCAAGAACCACTCCCTGCAGGTTCTTTTCGCCCAGCTTGCGCAGCGCCTCACTGAGCTCATCGTTGGTATTCTCGTTAAACTTGTTGATGTGGATATAGGCGATGCCGGGCCGGATGAGGAAGGCGTCATCGACGCTGTTTTGGGAGATTTCATCACGAATAATCTTGACTTCGAGCGGCTGGTCGTACCCCTCGCGAACGATGGTGACCTCAACCTGCGTGCCCTTGGGGCCCTTCAGCATCTCGGCCACCTGCGAAGTGTTCAGTCCATCGGTGGGTTTGCCATCGACTTTGGCGACGATGTCGCCCGGCCGCAGACCGGCGCGAAAAGCCGGAGATCCCGGGATCGGCGCCATCACCACGGTCACCAGCTTGCCCATCTTGCCGGGGCGTGATTGGATCGACATGCCCACGCCGTAATACTTGCCCTCCTGGTCTTCGCGGAGCAGGGCAAAGGCGCGCGGGTCGAAAAAATTGGAGTGCGGATCAAGGGTTCGCAGGGCGGCGGGAATGGCCCCGGTGTTGCCGTTGGGCGGACCATAGATGGCCGTATCCGGATCCAGGGGGTCGGCGTAGTTCGCCTCCACGAGGTCATAGACGCGGGTGAAGGAGTTCAGGCTTGACTTGACATCCGAGTCATCGTTGCCGGTAGTGGCCTCAACCTGGCGCCCGTATGCCCCTCCCAGAAGCGCACATAGAAGGACCGTTGACAAAATAAACCAAAGCAACCGGCGTGCTTGTTTCATGAATTGGCAGCTCCTCACCCTGCTGACTCAGTATAACATAGGGTAGCTGGGGCAAAAAGCGGTCCTCAACGTAACCCATTGGTTGGATGCAGCCGGGTGGCGCAAGGTTCGATGCTGCCAGAGCGGGACGGGGATTCCACCCCCATTATTTCACCATAGGAGGGCTACATTCCAGGAATGACGACCCGCACGGCCCCGATCCGCCGATAAGGGGCGGCTTGGGCAGGCTGAGCCGGGGTGCAGTGATGGCGCCGCCTGTAGACATGGGCGACGGGCTTGGGGGGAAGAAGCGAAAGGTTGTAAGATTTTTCACCCCCAGGGTGTGAAAATTGCTGAGGGTTTTCTCCTATGCGCAAACTCCCCAATCCTTCACCCACGGCCTCGCCGTTGCTGTTCGAGCTTGATCCCGAGCCTCTGCAAGAAATCCTCACGGCGCTGGGAGGAATCCCGCTGGTGGTACAGGCCTTCCGTTCGCTGGGGCTGCCGCGGAGTGTTCAGGAACACGTGCGGGTGAAACAGCGGCAACGCGGCTACGACGACGCGACGTTTGTGGAGAGCTTCGTGATCCTCAATGCCGCAGGGGGCGAATGTGTGGAAGATTTTGAGCGTCTGCGGCAAGACCCCGGGCTGGCGGAGATGATCGGGCACGCGCTGCCTTCACCGCGCACGGCGCTGGAATTCTTGCAGGCCTTTCATCAGGAGGAGAAGATCGCGGAAGCCCAGCAACGACGCTTACCTGAGCAGATCGCCTACATCCCCGAGGAGACGGCCGCACTGGAGGGGCTGGGCAGAGTGAACCGCGATCTGGTGCAGCGCTTCGGGGAACGCGCCCCCGACCAGCGCCTCGCCACGGTGGATCAGGACGCGACGATCATTGAGAGCCACAAGCAGCAAGCCTTAACCACTTATGAAGGGGTGCGCGGCTATCAGCCGATGCTGGCGGCGTGGGCGGAGACCGGCCTGGTGCTGGCCGATCAATTTCGCGATGGCAACGTGCCCGCGCAGATGGAGCCGGTGGAAGTGGCGCAACGGGCCTTTGCCGCCCTGCCGAGCACGGTGCAGGAGTATTATTACCGGGGCGATTCGGCGTGTCATGAAAGCGGGTTGGTGAATTGGTTGCGCGATGAACAGCGGCCCGAAGGACCGGGCGGGCGCATCGCGTTTGCGATCAGCGCGCGGATGAGCGAGCCCTTGCACGCGGCCATCCAGGCGCTTCCCGAAGCCGCCTGGGAACCCTACGGCGAGCGGCATCCGGCCGAAATCCGCGAGTGCGCCGAGGTCCCCTTCGTGCCCGGCGAGAAAGTGGAGAAGAAGGATGCGCAACCGCTGCGCTACGTGGCCATCCGCATTCGCAAAAAGCAAGGAGAACTCTTCGCGGACGGGAGCACGGTGCGGCACTTCGCGCTGTTGTCGAACCGCTGGGAGTTGAAGGCGGCGCGCTTGATCGAGTGGCACCGCGAAAAGGCCGGCACCATTGAGTTCGTCCATGACGTGATCAAAAACGACCTGGGGGGCGGCGTGCTGCCCTCGAAATATTTCGGCGCCAACGCGGCTTGGCTGCGTTTGGCGGTGATCGCACACAACGTGCTCCAGGCGCTGAAGCGGCTGGCCTTGCCCGCCGAACTACTGACCGCACGACCCAAGCGCTTGCGCTTCCTGCTCTTCACCATGCCGGGGCGGCTGGTGCACCATGCCCGAAGACTGATGCTGCGAGTGGCCGCGCTGGGCAAGTGGGCGGCCGCCTATGGGGAGGGCCTGCGGTTGCTGCCGGTGATCACGTGAACCTACCGGCACCAAAACGTCGTCCTTATCAGCGGATTATCCTAACCCCCTTCCTGAAACTTCATGCGGCGTGTCTTCCTCTCGCGCACTGCACAATCTGCTGTGGCCTCCTGCCTTCTCTTCGGGCCGTAACGACACTGCGCCTACCATGAAAGGATGTCTCCACAGTGCCGATTCCCTATTCTTTTATCCAAAATCCCTACCGCCCGTTCGTTATCGGCGGATTAGGGCACGGCGGTTCACCTTGACAACACCCAGGGGTTTCCCTATCATCGCAGTGGAGGCGCACATTGTTTGGCGGCGGGTTTCTTGAAATCGGGTTCTTCCTGTTTATTGCCTACCTCCTTTTCGGACCTAAGAAAGTCCCGGAAATAGCCCGGACCATCGGGAAAGGGCTGGGGGAGTTGCGCCGGGCGTCGAATGAACTAAAGAATTCATTGGAAGAGGAAATCAAGAATTTGGACCGCTTGCCCGAGAGCGGCTCCGATCCGACCTCCACCTATGGGCATCACGATCCAGAACCCACCCCTAAAGAAACCGGACCCCGATCCTGAAGCGGAACTGAACGGCAAGCAAATGTCGTTCCTCGAGCATCTTGAGGAACTCAGGGTCAGGCTGCTTCACAGCATCTATTCCATAATCGTCACCACGGGCGTTTGCTTTTATTTCCGCAATCAAATATACGCCTACCTGGCAAAACCCCTGACCGACACGCAACACGCGCTGCACTTGCCGGCGCAGCTCGTTTACACCAACCCTGTCGATCCTTTCAACCTTTACATCAAACTCTCCATCATGGGCGGGATTTTTCTTGCTTCGCCCTACGTTTTGTTTCAGCTTTGGCTGTTCATCTCGCCAGGACTTTACCGCAACGAGAAGAAGTACATCTGGCCCTTTGTCCTGCTCACCACCGGCCTGTTCATGTCCGGGGGCTTCTTCGCATACAAGCTGGCTCTGCCCAAGGCGTTTCGCTTCCTGCTGGAATTTGCCTGGCAATTCCAGCCCATGGTGACGATCAATGAATACTGGGACCTGGCCATTTCCATCATCGTCGCGGTAGGCCTGGTGTTTGAGTTGCCCGTGGTGATTTTGCTGCTTTCCGTCTTTGGTATTGTCACTCCCAAATTCCTCATCAAGAACTTTCGTTACGCCGTGTTGCTGACCGCGGTCGTCGCCGCCGCCGTTGTCCCCACCAATGATATGGCGACGATCTTCGTCGTTTGGATTCCCTTGTTGGGCCTTTACGTGTTGAGCATTGGCCTCTCCTGGCTGGTCTACCTGAAGAAGCGGAAATCGAAAAATGCCGATGCCTAAGCGCCAACAGACCTGGATTCGGCTGGGAGCTCTTGGTTTTCTGCTCCTTCTTGCGCCGCCCGGCCGCTTGGGTGCGCAGGGGGCGGCCACCTTCAACGGCGGTCGAGCTTTTGAAGATTTGAAGCACCTGGTGAGCTATGGGCCGCGTCCAGCGGGTTCAAAGGCTCTGGCGGAGTCGCGGCTCTGGATCATTGCCCAACTCAAGCTGGCGGGCGCGCAGGTGGAAGAGGATACCTTTACCGCCTCGACTCCTGTGGGCGAAATCCCCATGACCAACCTCATCGCCAAGTTCCCCGGTGCGCAACCAAAAGTGGTGATGGTGACGGGCCATTACGATACGAAGCTCTTTGAAAACTTCCGTTTCGTGGGCGCGAATGACGGGGCGTCAAGCGCCGCGCTGCTGCTGGAGTTGGCGCGCGATTTGCAAGGCCGCCAGCACGCCATGACCTACTGGCTGGTTTTCTTTGACGGGGAAGAGGCCGTGCGGGACTGGACGGATACCGACAGCGTTTACGGCAGCCGGCACTTAGTCCAGAAGCTTTCTTCCGACGGCGAACTGGGCCGCGTCCGGGCGATGATCCTAGTGGATATGATTGGCGATGCCCATCTGGATATCCACCGCGAAGCAAACTCCACACCCTGGCTCGCGGACACCGTGTTCTCCGCCGCCCACCGCCTGGGGTACACGAAGGAGTTCCTGGATTCCCCGACTTCGGTTGACGACGATCACATTCCGTTTGTGAATGCCGGCGTGGCCGCGGTGGACCTGATCGATTTTGATTACGGTCCCGACAACAGCTACTGGCATACCGATAAAGACACGGTTGAACATTGCAGCCCGCTGAGTTTAACCATAGTGGGCCGCGTGGTGCTGGCCACTCTCGCCGATCTCGAAAAATCACCCCACGTAAAGTGAAATCCCGCCTGCGGCTTAAAGAGCCTGTTAATTGCCGCCTCGTTCAGGGATTGACGCGTGCGCCAGACAGGCGCAAGTCCTGCCCCTACTCAAAAAAGGGCTGGAAATCCTTGACAATGTACGAGTGTCGGGGAGGCTTGCTTTCATTTTTCAGCGGGAAGTCGGAGCGGTAATGAGCGCCCCGGCTTTCTTCGCGCGCCAGGGCGCAGCGCGCGATGAGGGAGGCGACGGTAAGGATATTGCCGGCCTCGCAAGTGGAGCGCGAAGTTTGCAGGGCGTCGGGCTGGGAGAGTTCCTCCAGGCGTTTGACTGCTGCGCAGAGATGTTTGCCTTCGCGAAGGATGGCAACCTTGTCCCACAGAATCGCCCGTGCTTCCTCGACCGCCTTTTGGAGATCAGAGGGTGGAGTGGCTGCTCCCGCCGCCGCTGCGGCTGGAAAGGTTGACGCGCGGGGATTGGGTTTGGGCGTGGGGAAGGGCGCCGGAACGTGCTGGTTCAGCATGGCGGCAGCGGCTCGCGCGCCGAACACCAATCCTTCCAGCAGGGAATTACTCGCCAGGCGGTTGGCCCCGTGGACGCCGCTCGAGGCAACCTCTCCGGCAGCGAAAAGGCCGGGGAGGGAAGTCGCGCCCATCAGGTCTGTGGCCACGCCCCCCATGGCGTAATGGGCGGCGGGGCGAATGGGAATGAAATCCGCGCTGATATCGATGTTGTATTGCATACAGGTGGAAAAGATTCGCGGGAAGCGATTCTTGATATGCTCGGGGTCGAGGCCGGTCAAGTCCAGGTAGACAAACTCCGCCCGCGTCTTGTGCATTTCCATGATGATGGCGCGGGCCACCACGTCACGCGGGGCGAGTTCCGCGGCTTCATGGTAGCGAGGCATGAAGCGCTCCAGCAGCAGGTTGCGCAGATAAGCCCCCTCGCCACGCAGCGCTTCGGAGAGCAGAAATCGGGGCGCTCCCTTCACGAACAAGGCGGTGGGATGAAATTGCACAAACTCCATGTCACTCAGCAGCGCGCCCGCGCGATAGGCCATCGCCACGCCGTCACCACAGGCCGCCGAAGGGTTGGTGGTTTCCTTGTAGACGTGCCCCAAGCCGCCGGTGGCCAGCAAGACGGCGTTGGCCGCCATGTGCCGGGGCTCGGAGCTTTGGGGGTCGAGGTAGGTCACCCCGCACACTTTGCCGTCCTCCACCGATAACTGCGTGGCAAAGGTGTGGGGTTGCACCTGTATGGAATGAATCGTGCGGGCCTTGGCCATCAGCGAGCGCAGAATCACGCTGCCCGTGGAATCGCCATGGGCGTGCAGAACGCGGGAACGGCTGTGGGCGCCTTCCCGGGTGAAGGCCAGCTTGGCGCCGTTGCGGTCAAAGCGCATACCCCACTCGATGAGCTGATGAATCTGCTTGGGGCCTTCCTCCACGAGCACGCGCACGGCATCCTCACGGCAAAGCCCGTCGCCGGCCTGCAAGGTATCGTGCAGGTGAAGCGTCACCTCGTCGTCCTCCCCGAGCGCCACGGCAATACCCCCCTGGGCGTAGGCGGTGGTGGATTCATACAATTCATCCTTGGTGAGGATCAGAACGCGTGCGCCCCGGGATAAGTCAATGGCGGCTCGCATCCCGGCGATTCCTCCACCGAGGACGATAAAATCAACGCGGTTGTCCTTGCGCGTGACCATAGATGGTTCCATCATAACTGTGGCGGCGCGGCTCCGCAACAGCTACCGCTGTTACTAATGTTGCTGGTGTCTTAGTTCGAATGTAGCGCCACCCTTTAGGGCGGCACATACCGGGCTAAAGGCCGGCGTCTGGAGCTTTTACATTACCAGCTTCAAGAAGCTTCTCGCACCCCGGGAATGAACCATCACACCCAATTGCTCGGCGACGGTGGAGATGTTATACACTCGGCGCCAGCCGCAAGGCCAAAACGGGAATATCTGGTTAGGAATCGGTGGCAACGTCTCTCCCCGTAAGGATCGCCACCGACTCTTTCCCCAAGGCGGTTTTCATGCGCATAAAGCTGGACGGAGTTTCCAAATCCTACAAGAAGATTCGGGCGCTGGATAGAGTTTCGCTAACGATGGAGCCGGGTCAGATTGTTGTTGTGCTTGGCGCGAATTGATCCAGATTCAACCTGACCTGCCATCCATGTCCAGAATAGAATCGCGATTCCGAATGGATATGGACCATCCAGGTGATGTCAGGTTGGCATGGACTCGGGCCGTTTGGTTGCTCCGGCCTTGCCGAACCGGGGAGAGGACGCCAGCCAATCCGCAATTTTCTCCGAGGAATATCTGTATGCAGCTTCCGCGATCTCATCGGCGCGGTGGAACTCGGTGCGCCCGAAGCCCTCTACCGGCGGCACAAGGTACAGATCGGCCATTTTAGCAGTTTGGGTCCTGCGAGCCGCACTGCCGAGCTCGATAATTCGCATGAGCACGCTGAAGATGCCGGGGAAGCGCAGTCTTTTCGAAGCCGGTTTGAAGCGCTGCGCCAAGGCTCGCCAGCCCGAAATCCGATCCCCATAATTGGAAACCTCGGAGAAATCGTGGACGGAGGAGACATCCGAGGCGATCACGGTACCGCAATCCGCATATCCGCGCATGACATCCACCGGCACGTTGTCGATGATGCCGCCGTCCACCAAAAGATCCCCGTCCCAGAGGATGGGCGGGTAGACCGCGGGCACCCGCGTGCTGGCCAGCACACTCTTGAGCAGCGAACCCCGCCGGTGGACTTGGAGGCTGGCGCGTGTGAGGTTTGCCGAGACACTGAAAAACGGCAGCCAGAGGTCTTCGATCTGCGTCTTTCCAAATAGGCCGTTAAAGCAATCGTCAAACTTCTGGCCGGAGAGAAGAGAAACCAGGGGAATGGTCCAGTCCTTCGACATCGTGAGGCCCACCGACACGATGGCGTGTATCACCCACTCGTGGTCGTGTTCCAAGGCGGCCGCCGCCGCCACAGCGGCGCCCATGCTGGTGCCGCCGACGATGTCGATGGGCACGCCGGCTTCGCGCAGCGCTCGAATGACTCCTCTGTGACCGGCGCCGCGTGCCCCGCCTCCACTCAGCGTCAAGCCCACCGCGCGCCCGGTTAAAGACCGCGCCATTCGGCCGAAGTCCGAATCCGAATCCCCGCGGACGTGGTAATGCTGGTCCACCTTCCTGGCGGCGAGCCATGCACTGGTCCCGGAGGGTAGTAGGACGGAGACCGGATGAAGCAACGCTAAACTCGCGGGCCGCCCACGCCGGTCGTTCAAGGCGCTGGTGACATAGGCCTCGGCGTCCTCGCGCGGGTCCCGAGCCGCTTCGCCGACGAGCAGAATGCGATCGCATTGGCGCAGGCAAAGGCGCGACCAGAGGGAATCAGAAGCATCCGCCTGATAAATCAGGTAGCGGTGATCGGTCTCCAGCTTGCTGAGCAATTCGATGATCCGGCCATGACCGGCTTGGCGCTCGGTGGCTTGCGCCGCGCCCGGTTTCCCCAGGTAGGTGTCCATGAGCGCGCTCCCCAGCAGTAGAGTGGGCCCGTGGGTCGATAGGGTGCTCGCGAGCCGTGCGCAGAATTCCTGGATCGGAATGCCCGGCGACGCCGGCGCCACCGCGAGGATCGTGCTCGAGGGTAGGGGGCGCCCAGGCGCTCGGTCTTGCGTTCGTAGGCGCGCCACCAGCTCCCGCGCGATGACGACCAGCAGATCCGGGCGCCGGGAAGACAGGCGCTCAAACGCCTCTTTGGAAAGCTTGGCGAGGTGCGAGTCGCGGGTTGCGACCACGGTTGCGCTCCGGGGCTTCCCATCGAGCAGCGCCATTTCCCCCACCGTTTCCCCGCAGCCCAGCTCCGTCACGAAGCGCGGGTCTTCGTCGGCCAAATCCACGGAAACCCGCAGTCTGCCGCTCACCACCAAATAAAGAGCGTCGCCGGGGTCACCCTGGCGAAAGAGCGTGGTTCCCGCCTCGATCCATTCCGACTCCAGCTCAGCTTCCAGCTCACGCAGGGTGGGCTCTGCGAGGCCGCCAAACATCTCCGATGCTTCCAGCGCAACGGCAAGGCGGTTCTTGCGCAACTGGAGTGCGACAAATCGATCGACCGCCTCGACCGCCTCCGGATGATCCTTGGCAAAGCGCTCGAAGCCTTCCCGGGTGAGTTTCAACGCGCGCACTGCGGAGACGGTGCGCACCGTGGCCAAATGAACGCCGCTGGTCCAGAGAGCGAGCTCTCCCACCACCTGACCCGGCCCCCGTTGCGCCCGCACTTTCTCCGGGTGGCCGGGAGCGGCCTCCAGAACCCATACCTCCCCCGAAACGATGAGGTAGACGGCGGAGCTGGGGTCGCCCTGGCGGAACAGCGTTTCTCCCCCCTCCAGATGAAGTTCTTCGACTTGGGCGGCCAAGTCCGGAAGCGCTGTCGGGTCAATGTCGTGGAAGATTTCCGTGGAGGAAAGAAACGCAATTCTCGCCGCGGCTGACGACTTCGCATCATCCATGGCACGATGCCCCTTGTCCCAAGGCTTTACAAATACCTTTCATTCGTGCTCTCCAGAAACTACTCGCAAGTTATTGATTCTGCGTAGAGCGATGTGGCAGTTTCTGACAACTGTGGACCCGCCAGCGGCGGGCAGACACTCCGTGTGAACTCATATCTTCTCAAACACGATCCTCCGATGATCCATGACTTCCCGCTTGAAACATTCTCCATTATATCCGTGCCAGAGACTCTGTAGCTTGTAACGAAAGTCTTTGTCACGGACGAAATACGGCAACAGCTTCAAAGTCGGAATTATCTTTCGAGCGTCAAGTTTCCAAATGGCGTCGAAGCGTTTTGTTGTCTCGATGTAGTCTTTTCTCCCATCCTTAACATCAATTACCTTAAAATAAGGTTTTGCGGCCTTGACAACTTGTTCTTCGCCGGCTGGCAGCCACGAGCCTGGGTAAAATTTCTCTAAGACTGCAACGATGTGCTCGTTCGAGCCCTTCTTGGCATTGAGGGAGATGTCTTTGTGTGGCGGGGCATTTCTTCCCCAAGTCATAGTTTGCAGAAAGAGTCTCCCGGTTGCAGGTAAGAGTTCGCGGCAGAGACGGAAGAACTTATCATAAATGTCTTCTTGCTGTCCTGCCAGATACTCTTCCTCTGAACAAAAATGTTCGAAGGCGCCAATACTTACAACGCCATCAAACGGGTCAAATGTATCACGAGAGATGTCCTTCCAGTCTTTTACATAGCTCTCCAACCCACTGCGGCGGCAGCTTTCCGCTTGCTTCTCAGAAAGAGTCACTCCGACACCGTGCCCGCCTCTGTCTTTTGCAGCCTTTAGTATGGGGCCCCATCCGCAGCCCACGTCAAGAAGGCGTTCCCCGTCCCGGAAACGGATCGAATTGAGGACATAGTCGTGTTTTGCCTTTTGTGCTTCTTCCAGGGTCTTGGAGTAATCGCCGTCAAACAGAGCACATGTGATGTCAGCATTTTCACCGAGGCTCAACCGGCAAATCTCGTCCATATAGTTGTAGGTAGCATCCATCTGCTTTTGCGTCGCCATTCCGTAACCTCCTTATTCATGTTCAGATCCCTTACATAAAACTTTAAGCCCTGGCGGCAGCAGGTTCCCACACGCCTGGATTGCAGGCTCCTCAAGATCCGTTCATTCGGTCATGGGCGTCTCCGTTGATCGGTTTTCGGCTCGTTCTGCTCACCTTCTCCAGGTGCCACAGCACTTCCTGGTAGCACTCCACCACGCCGGTTTCGTGGTAATCAATGCCCATCTTTTCGCAAAAAGGCCGGACAACTTGCTGCGCAGCTCTCAGCTTGTTCCGCGGAACTCCGGTGAAGAGATGATGTTCGATCTGGCAACTGAGCACGCCGGAGCAGAAGTCGGTGAGCCAATGTGCCCTTAGATTTCGGGCGGTCTCTACCTGGCGGGTCAGGAAGTCGGTATCTGAGTTCTTGGGCAGCAAAGGTCTTCCCAGGTGATTGGTGGCAAAAACCATGCCTAGAAAAAGCCCGAACAGCGCGTTATAGACCAGGGCAATAACCACTGTCCGGCCCAATCCCAGAAAGTGAATTAACAGAAAACCATAAGCGACATAATGCAGCGCCAGCAAAACTGCTTCAGCCAGTCGATTCTGCGTCCGCTCGCGCCATAGGAATTGCCAGCTCTCAAATTTGAGGCTGAAAATCTCCAGGAGCAGCGAAGGGAAGAATAAATATGCCTGGTAATTAACAAAAAACCTGGCAAAGCCTTTCTTGGCCAGAGCATCCTGCTCGGAAACCGCGAGGAGGGCAAAATCAACATCTGGATCGGCTCCGGACTGGTTGGGTTTGCCGTGGTGCTGGTTATGTTTGGTGACCCACCAGGAGTGGCTCATTCCCAGAACTAAATTGGTATAAATAAGTCCGATAAGAGTGTTCTTCCAACGCACCTTGGAAATATGGAGATGCCCGGCATCATGCACCAGGAATCCGATCTGGGTTGAAACGAAAGCCAGGTAGCAAGCAACCACCAACGGTAGCCAGATGCCGTGTACCATCACCAGGAGGGCGAGTCCGATGGTCCAAAGCATGGTATTCACGGAGATTTTGCAGGCAAAATATGCGGGCTGTCGGTCGAAGAGGCGATTTTGAGTCATTAAGCGCCGTAACTCGTTGTAAGGCGCCATGGAGTTGTGTTCTTCGGAATCGTGGACCGGGAGCGCCACGATTGACGGCGAGGAGGTTCGGTCTTGAACGCTAACGTTGCTCACTTTTATGCACCTCGGAATTCGGCGTGCCGGCGCCCGCGTCGTCAACAATCAGCATATCAGGCAGTTAAGTCGGGATTTCCATTTTGGGTCCCGGAGCAGATGTCGGCGCACTTGCAGGTTTTGATTCTCCAGCCCCTAAAACTAATTATAACATTCTCGCGGAGTCGCGACTGTTTATTATTGCTCACTTTGGCAAATAAATCCTCCAGTGCCGCAATCTGGCGCTCGTGGCAGTCGATACCTCAGATACTTCTCCCTTTCTGGTAGCGCTGGATCGATTTCCCGGTTCCCCACAGCCTCGGCTATCCCGCCGGAAGGGACAGCCCAGCCATCCCCCCCGCATGCTAGCAAACAGCCGCCGCGTCAGAAGACTCTCGGCCAGCAGCAGCCAGCAATAGCGTGCGTGCTTGACCAGCCGTGCGCCCGTCTTCACCAAACGATGTTGCAAGCTCGGTCACGGTCTCCGATCAGATTCCCGTCCCGAAGCCCCGATCGAGGAGGTTTGTAGTGGGATAGCACTCGCTGGGATTAATCGCGAAGAACGTTCTAGGGTAGAGCGATCCCGCTCAACTCCCGGGCCGCCCACTCGGAAAACACTCTCTTATAGTCGCAGAAGAATCTACTCGCTCGTCGCATTGTAGGTTGTGGCTGCGCAGATAGTTCCGGCGCTTTTCGGGATTCGGCCTGAAAAGTTGCCTTCGCGTCCGGTGGGCGCCACTTGCCGAACGACCTAATCACCGAAATGTGCCTCGCCGTGTTTGCTCGCCGCCTGAAAAATGCAGAAACTCCAGGTGCCGGGCTAAAGCGCGGCGCTACGCCGCAAACCAGGACACCAACCGGCGTTTCTAATCTTGCCGGTCGGCGGTCGGCGTGGTATTGGTAAGAATGAGGTTTGAAGGATTAATTTCCCAGGGAGTCTTATGCGGCGACTGCAAGTGAAATCGAGTGGGGGTGATTATCAGGTGCTGGTGGGGCAGGGGGCATGGCGGGCGCTGCGCCGATTGAAGGGGCACACTTCCGCCTTCATCCTCACCGAACCTGGCCTGTGGGCGGAGTGGGGGCGGAAGTTCATGCGAGACTCGGGATGGAGGGGCGCGCGACCCATTCTGGTGCCATCCGGTGAGCGTTCCAAAAGCCTGAGCATGGCCGGGCGCGTTGCCAACGAACTGCTGGAGCGGGGCGCCGACCGGCGATCGTTGCTGGTGGCTCTGGGCGGTGGCGTGGTGGGGGACCTGGGTGGGTTTGTGGCATCCACCTACATGCGGGGGATTGATTACGTGCAGGCGCCCACCACGGTTCTGGCGCAGGTGGACAGCGCTCTGGGAGGAAAGACCGCCGTCAATATCGGCGCCATGAAAAATCTGGTGGGCACCTTCTGCGCCCCGCGGCTGGTGGTTTCCGACCCCGCGGTGCTGGCATCCCTCCCCCGCCGCGCGTTCCAATCCGGGTTATATGAAGCTGTAAAACATGCGATTCTTTCGGGCCCCGCCCTGTTTGCATGGATGGAGGGCAGAGTGAAGGGTTTGCGGCCTGCTCAAACCCCGGTGCTGGAAATCCTGGTGGCGCGCGCCGCGCAGGTGAAGGTTGACGTGGTCAGCCGCGACGAGCGCGAAGCGGGCCTGCGGCGCGTCCTGAATCTTGGCCATACTTACGGCCATGCGTTGGAAGAGGCCACCGGATATCGGCGTTTTCTGCACGGTGAGGCCGTGGCCTGGGGAATGCTGCTGGTGGCCCGCCTGGCGGAACTCCTGGGGGTGCTTGACCCCGCCGTCGGCAGGCGCATCGCCCGCCTGGTGCGGGCCGTGGGTCCCCTGCCGCCGCTCGGCGGGCTCAAGGAAGAGAAGGTTTTGGGCCTCCTGCTTCGCGACAAGAAAACCGTGGGCGGGAAAATCCATTGGGTATTGCCGGAAGGCATCGGCAAAGTGCGGGTTACGTCGGACGTGCCGGAGGCCGCCGTGGCCGCGGCCTTTCGCGATGTGCAGCGCGGAGTAGGGAATGACTAATGAGGCAGGCGCGCCCGGGCAGGGAAGCCCTCTGGGTTCGGGACGCGATGAAGCCACCACCAGTGCTGCCGTGCGAGGCATGTTTGCTTCGGTCGCCCATCGCTATGATTTCCTGAATCACTTCCTTTCCATCGGACGCGATATCGCGTGGCGCCGGGCCACCGCCCGCGCCCTCCGCGACATTCTGTCGCACCCCGGTTCGCGCGTTGCCGACCTTTGTTGTGGAACCGGCGATTTGAGCTTTTCCCTCTCACGCTACTCGCGGGGGACCGTGATGGGCGCGGACTTTTGCCATCCCATGCTGGCCATCGCGCGCGGCAAAGCGGGTAGGCAAGGCCGGCGGGTCCACTTTCTGGAGGCCGACGCGCTCCACCTGCCTTTTGGCGATGCGGCGTTGGACGCGGTCACGTCAGCCTTCGGATTTCGCAATCTGGCCAATTACGACCAGGGAATTGCCGAGATGCGGCGCGTCTTGAAGCCGGGCGGGCGCGTTGCCATCCTGGAATTTTCGCGCGTGCGCTGGCCGGTTTTCGGCCCGCTTTTTCGCTTCTATTTTCGCCGCGTCCTGCCGCGCATCGGTGCGTGGATTTCCGGGGTCGATGGCCCCTACCGCTATCTGCCCGATTCGGTGGCCAAGTTCCCGGAGCAGGATGCCCTGGCGGAAAAGTTGCGCGCCGCGGGCTTCCACAAAGTGAGTTATGTGAATTTTACGGGGGGCGTGGCCGCCCTGCACGTTGGCGAGAAAATGTGAGGGACTCAGTTTTCAGTTCTCAGTCATCAGTTGTCAGTTACAGCTACTCCGTCTTGCTCCAATCCTCCGGAGCCCCGCTGTCCTTGAATTCCTTCTCCAGGTCATCCAGAACCTTCTGCGCGGCGTCGGTTGATTCCTTATCGATATTTACCTCGGATTGCTTGTCCTGGACCTTTACGGTGAGGTCGGTTTGGGCGATGGGGTCCAACTCCCGCACTTGCTGAATCTGCAACAGATTCAATTGATCTTCGGCAATTTGCTGATGTTCTTTCGCCTGTGCCACGTCCTGGCGAGCCTCTTTGAATTTTCCCTGCCAATAATCGCGCGTTTTGATTTTGTCCTCTGGAGATTCCGCCGGTGTGCTGCCCGGTTCCCCGGACGATGTGGCCTCGGTTGGTTTGGCATTGGTCTGGCCGGGCGTCGATGCATGCTCGTCAGGGGATTCCTGGGGAGCGGTAACCTCCCAGGGAGCAGGCGGCGGCAGGTTGTCGTTGGTATAGACCTTGGCGGCCTTGCGGGCGGCACTTTCCTTCTGCTCGCGCAACTGCCGTGCCAGATCCCCCAGGGATTCCTGCTGCTGAGGCTGGGCGCAAACGGTCACAGCCGCGCTCAAGAAGAAAACCGTGAAGAGCAGCGTTGTTTTACCCATGTGTCCCTCGCTTAGCGCAGCCAACCCGGATCGCCCCCCTCGCGGCGAAGTTGCTCGCGCAAATCCTCGATGGCCTTCTCGTCGTCGGCAACTTGTTGTTTCTTGGCATCGATTTCGTCGGTGAGCTTGTTGACATCCTCGCGCGAATATTGTTGTTGGAGGGACTTATTGGGGTCGGGATAATACTGCATCTGATTCTGCCCGAGCTTCTGCTGCAGCACGTCGAGTTCACGCTTGTGGGTGTCGAGATTGCCTTGCAGGGTGCTCATTTGCGAGCGGTAGTACTCGGCGTCGTGAGCTTCCGCCTTCGGTTTTTCCGGGGTAGCGCCGGTGGAACTCTTGCCTTTTGCACTGGGGGCAGGTCCGGGTGCCTCTTTGGCTTGCGTGGAAATGGTGTCGTTGGTGATCACCTTCGCCGGCTTGGGCTCTTTGGCCTTTTGGGCATTCAACTGGCGGGCGATGGCGCCGAGTGACGTGGCGTTGGGGTCGGCGCTCTGCGGGGCGAAGCCGCTTGCCGCGGCCAGACAGATGAGGAAGAACCCCAGAACAAACACCTTCACAGCGGTTTTCATAATACCCTTCCTTGAGGGGCAGCGCGCTCGATCCCTGAGGAGAATCTACGCTCTTTCCGCCTTCAAATCAACTCCCTTGGTACTGCTCCCTTCGTACTGCCTAGCGTAGGGACTGGTCCACTTCGTGGAGCCACTCGGGCCGCTTGAGCACCTCGCGGGGGCGCGGGCCGTCGGGAGAGCCCACGATGCCGTCTTTTTCCATCATGTCAATCAGCCGGGCGGCACGCCCATAGCCAAGGCGCAGGCGGCGCTGCAGCAGGGATGTTGAGGCTTTGCCGGACTCCACCACGATGCGGACGGCGTCTTCGTAAACGGAATCCAGTTCCGCGGCCTCCTCCTCATCCACCGGGGCGTCGTCTGCTCCCTTTTCTTTGTCGCCAACCGGTTCAAGGAATTCCTCGTTATATTGAGGTTGTGACTGGGACTTGCACCAATTCACCACTTTCTGAATTTCCCCCTCGGTGATCAGCGCCCCGTGCAATCGCTGGAGGCGGGAACTGGCGGGGGGCACGAAGAGCATGTCGCCGCGTCCCAGCAGGGCTTCGGCGCCGTTGGAATCGAGGATGGTGCGCGAGTCCACCTTGGAGGCGACACGGAAGGACATGCGGGAGGGCATGTTGGCCTTGATCAGGCCGGTGATGACATCGACGGAGGGCCGTTGCGTGGCCAGCACCAGGTGAATGCCCACGGCGCGCGCCATCTGCGCCAGGCGGGTGATGGATTCCTCCACGCCCTGCGGCTCCACCATCATCAAATCGGCGAGTTCGTCGATCACGATCACGATGTAAGGCAGGGGCTGCTCGCGGTCGCCATTGGTGTCAAACAGGTTCAGGGTCGATTCCGGCTCAAACAGTTTGTTGTACTGATCGATGCTACGCACCCCCTGCTCGGCGAGCTTGCGCAGACGGTCGTCCATTTCCATGACCGCCCGGCGCAGCGCGTTGGCGGCCCGTTTAGCCTCGGTCACAATGGGGGTCAGCAGGTGCGGCACCCCTTCATAGAGGTTCAGTTCCAGGCGCTTGGGATCAATCAGGATCAGCTTGACTTCCTCCGGCGTGGACTTCATCAAGATGGAGACCACCATGGAATTGATCGCCACGCTTTTGCCGGAGCCCGTGGAGCCGGCGATCAGCAGGTGGGGCATCTGGGTCAGGTCGCCGATGCGAATTTTCCCGGTGATGTCTTTTCCCAGGCCGAGGGTCAGAGGGGAGGTGGAGGCCATGAAATCAGAGGACTCCACCACCTCGCGCAGGTGGATGATCTCACGCCGCAGGTTGGGCACCTCGATGCCCACCGTGGATTTCCCCGCGATGCGATCGATGAGAATCGACTCCGCTTTCATGGCGAGGCACAAATCGTCCACGAGGTTGGTAATGCGGCTGTATTTGATGCCGGCTTCCATTTTGAACTCGTAGGTGGTTACCACCGGCCCCGGGTGGATCTGCGTGACGCTTCCGGTGACGCCGAATTCCAGCAATTTCGCGGTCAGCCGGGTGGCGCGCTCCTTCAGTTCGTCCTCGTCGACCCCCTCCGCATCCTCGGGAGGCCGCAATAAAGTCACGCTGGGCAGTTTGTAGCCGCGCCCGGCGCGCCCCCCGACCTTCGGCGGAGCGCTCGTGGGAGAGGCTTTGGGCATCCGCACCACGGGGGGAGGCGCGGGCGTCTCCGCGGCTTCGGGTTTTTCCGGGGAAGCGGCGGCCACCGGTTTGGCGGAGGCCATGGTGATGGGTGGTCCGGCTTGCGCCTGCCGGGCCGCCACCTTTTGCAGCAGCACCGGCCGCTGGCCGATGGCGCGCTGCTCTTCGACGCGTTTACGCGCGCGCGCGGCGGCCCGGGTGGCGCGCGCTTCCTGCCAGGCGGCCCAGCGCGTCTTGAGGGGGGTCAGCACTCCGGTCCAATGTCTTTGCAGGAATTCCGCCGCCCAGCCAAAAGAGAAGCGTGTGACCAGAAACAGCGAAGTGAAGAAGAGGGTGGTGGCGACAATGCTCGCCCCCAGCCGGTTGAAGGTGTGGATCAGTCCCGCCGCCGCCAGACTCCCCAGCACCCCGCCGCCCCGCAAGGCCCCTTTAATGGCCGGCGTGTAGGGGAAGAGTTCCAATAGCGCGTCGAGAGAAACCAGCAGCAGCCCGGCGCCCAGCAGTTTGGTGCGGGGGGCCGCAAAGCGTTTGGCCATCAGCCATTGCCCGCCTACCACGAGCAGCGCCAGGGGGAGCAGATAGGCGACCCATCCGAAGACCTGAAAGAGGCCATCGGCGAAATAGGCGCCGACCCGGCCAACCCAATTGTGCGGCAGAACTCCGGCGGCCACCGCGGTATTTAAAGAAGGGTCTTCGGGCAGGTAGGATACCAGGCTGAGAAGAATCAGCAAGCCTCCCACGGCCGTGAGCAGCCCGAACAACTCGTAGAGACGCTTCGAGTCAATCAGGTGTGCAGGGGAGTGTTTGGAGTTTGATTCCTGGGTCTTCGAGGAAGACGCCGACTCAGGGCTACCCATCGGTTGCCTCACTTAATCGAACCGGCGCAGATGTTGGCAGGCCGCATCTCCCGCGCGAATTGTGCCAGAAAATCATTGGCGCTGGCACTCGGAGCGCGGGGGTGGGACCTGATGGTTAGTGACGCAATCCCCATCCAACTGCCAATAATACCACGCCCGGCGGGCGAGGGTAAACAAGCAAAATTCTTTGGGGTGTGGCTACGAGCGTCAAACTGATAGCCGGATTTCCGGCCGCAAGGCCCTGCCCAAAGGCCGGGTATGCATTCAGGGCAAATCTCGCCCGGGGGGGCGATTCCCAAGATTTACAAACCGCGCAGGTAGAGCAGTTCGACCGCAACCGCCGCCGCGAGGCAGTAAATCCCGAAGAGGTACCAGCGCCCTTGCTGGAGCCAGCGCGAAAGCCACTTCAGTGCCAGCAGGCCCGCGAAGAAGGCGCAGACCAGGCCGAGCAGGCTGGGAGCGAGCGCCGCGGTGAGGTGGATATGGGCGCCGGCCTGGAGTTCGGCGCGGTGCAAGCGGTAAAGTTCGCGGGCAATAGCCAGAGGTGTGATGGCCACCGCCAGCGCAAAACTAAAGGACTCCACGGGAACTCGGCTGCCCTCCGCCAAGAGCCCGGCCGAAATCGTCGAGCCGGAACGCGAAAAGCCGCGAAAGGGGATGGCGAACCCCTGCACAATGCCCATCACCACGGCTTGCCCCCAGCCCACGGCCTTGCCATCCTGGTTGGTGCTGCCGGCGGGCTGGCGCGCCTCACGCAGCCCGGCGTAGAGGATCAGAAGGCCTGCCGCGGCCAGGGCGGGGGCGATCCAATTGAGTTTGTTGAAAAGGTCCTCGATTTCCGCCCGGTGTGCTGCTCCGCCCAGGGCGTGGACGATCAGAAGGTTCAGCGGGTAACCCACCACGCCGGTGAACATACAACTTACGAAGACCAAACTCGCGAAGCGGACAAAAGCCTGCCAGGACGAAAAAAACGTATCCATCCACTGCCGCCAAAAGTAGAGGATGACGGCGAACATGGTTCCCGTGTGCAGCATCACGAGCAATAAAGCGTTGCCGGGGGTCGACATGTTCTGGTGAAACATCTTGGCAGCAACAATCACGTGCGCGGAACTGGAAACCGGTAGCAGTTCCGTCAAGCCTTGCACGATGGCAAGGACAATGGCTTGGTAAAGAGGCATAAGGCTCCTGATTTTGGATTTTGGATTCGGGTACGTGATCTCACTCATCCCAAATCAGGAGCGGCACAATCCAAAATCTAAAATCCAAAATCCAAAATTGTCACACTTCCATAATGACCGGCAAAATCAAAGGTCTCTTTCCTGTCTCCTCATTGAGGTGGCGGCGGAGGGCGGTGCGGATTTTCTCTTTGATCACGCCCCAGTCGGCGACTTCCTCAAGGTTGGACTTTTCGATGGTGCGCATGATGACGGCGCGGGCGCTTTCCACCAGATCGGGCGCCTCTTCGAGGGGAACGAAGCCGCGCGAGACGACTTCCGGCGGGGTTTCCAGCAGCCCGGTATGTTCGTTGATGGCGAGGATGGGAATCACGATGCCGTCCTCGGAAATATGGCGGCGTTCCTTCAGGATGATCTCTTCCACTTCATCCAGGGTGCCGCCATCGATGCAGATGCGCCCCACGGTCATGCGGCCGGCGCGGCGCGCCCCCTGCTCATCGAACTCCAGCACGTCGCCGGTTTCCAGCAGAAAGGTTTCCTGCGAAACCGCGGCCAGTTCCTTGGCCATCTCCAGATGCCGCCAGAGTTGCCGGTATTCACCGTGAATGGGCACAAAATACTTGGGCCGGACGATGTTCAGCATCAGCTTCAATTCTTCCGCGCTGCCGTGCCCGGAGACGTGCACGGGCGGCTGGCTGCCGTCATGGTAATGCACCATCGCCCCGCGCCGGTAGAGGTGATCGAGCATGCGAAAGATGGACTTCTCGTTGCCGGGAATCACCCGGGCGCTCAGCACCACTTCATCGCCGGGGTCAACCGTCACCCAGCGATGGCTGGCCACGGCCACGCGCGCCATGGCGGACATCGGTTCACCCTGGCTTCCGGCGATGACCACCGCCACCTGGTTGCGCGGCAGCTTGCGCAAATCCTGCGGCGCGACAATCATGCCGGGCGGCACGTTGAGTTTGCCCATCTGCATGGCAATCTCGGAGTTCTTGAACATGCTGCGGCCCACGAAACAGATCTTGCGGCCCGCCTCGTGCGCGAGGTCAGTGACGATTTGCAGGCGGTGCATGGAAGTGGCAAAGCAGGAAATCAACACGCGGCCCTTGGCGTCGCCGATGATGTGCGACAGGCGCTGGCGGACGGCGCGCTCCGAGGGGGTCAGGCCGGGGCGTTCCACATTCGTCGAATCGGAGAACAGCGCCAGCACGCCCTTGCTTCCATAAGCGGCCAGGGTGTGGAGATCGCTCACATGCTGGTCGGTGGGCGTGGGGTCAAGTTTGAAATCGCCGGTGTGAATGATCGTGCCGAGCGGCGTGGTGATGGCGAGCGCCCCGGATTGAATGATGCTGTGCGTCAGATGGATGAACTCGATGCGGAACGGTCCTACCTGGAAGGGGGTGCGGGGAGTCATCTCGCGCAGCTTGGCGCTCTCCGCCAGATCGTGTTCGACCAGCTTGGAATGCGCCAGTGCCAGCGTGAAGGCCGTCCCGTAGACGGGAACATCGACTTCTTCCAGCAGATAAGGCAGGCCGCCGATGTGATCCTCGTGGCCGTGGGTCAGCACAATGGCGCGGATGCGCTCGCGATTCGAGCGCACGTAGCTGAGGTCGGGAATGATAATGTCCACGCCCAGCAGTTCGGCGTCCGGAAACATCACGCCGCAATCGACAATGATGATGTCGTCGTCGAACTCAAACGCCATCATGTTCATTCCGAATTCGCCAAGGCCGCCGAGGGGAATGACTTTCAGCTTATGCATTAAAGATGGAATACGATCCTCCTGTGGGTCATCGTAGTATGCTAACACACAATTCCGGCACGTGCCGCCTGCTCGAGGGGAGTTCTGCGCGGGGCGCGGGAGTCTGAGTTTGATGATGCAGCGGCGAAAGTTCCTGAAAATTGTCCAAATCAGGTGTCTGGTGCGAACGCATTGTGGATAGTCCAAACATCGACGAGAATTCTGGCTACTACCCGAGCTCCAGCAGGTTGTCAAAATGTCGTTTTTCCGGGTTTTGCGGTCTATTCATTGCACCCCGCCGCTCCGCGCAAACTCTCGAATCATCGGCAAAACATCCTCTAGTCATCTTGCGCCCCCCAAAACCCCTGGTCAGGACAATTTTGAGGTTAGAAGTTCCATCATCAAATTCAGGCGCCACCCGCCCCTCGCAGCACTTGTCTTTCATGCTTCTTCCATCGTATGCTCTCGACAACGGCTGGGGATTCGCTGCAATCGGGAGGTACGCGTGATGAGGACTTGGTGGGCGATCATCATCCTGATGGGTATCAGTTTGGGCGCCGCTGCACTGCCGCGTCCTGACACTGAACCGTTGAGCCAGGACGATATTCTCTATCTCCTGAACAATTACGCGGGCAGCGCGAGTGTGGCGAAGCTGATCAAGGCAAAGGGCATTGACTTTGATCCTCAGGAAGCCTACCTGAAGAAGGTTCGCGCCGCAGGTGGGAAAGAGGACCTCCTCAATGTCCTGCGCAACATCCACAAATCGGGTCCACACCCCCCCGAAGTGCAGCCCACCAATGAGGATTCGAAGGTTGAGCAGCACTTGTCGCGAGCCCTGGAACTTGAAAAGTTGGGAACCTATCCCCAGGCGGAGGCGGAATACCGCGCCGCCCTGGCCATTCAATCCCAGGACAGCACTCTGCACTTGGGCTTGGGCCGGGCCCTGAGCAAACAGGAAAAGTGGGATGAGGCGCTGGCGGAATACCGCGAGGCGATACGCCTGGACCCGAAATCGGCGGAAGCGCATGCCGCGCTGGGCCTTGCCATGGGCCTGCGAGGTGATCCTGCCGGGGCCATTCCCGAGTTGCGCACGGCCATCCAGCTTAATGGGCAGGACCTGCAAGCACGCAATATGCTGGCCGCTTCGCTCTACAATGTGCACGATATTGGCGGCTCGCTCAAGGAGTATCACCAAACTGTTGACATGGCGAAGGGCACCGCGGCCGGCCACTTCGCTTACGGCCAGGTCCTGCTGATCGAGAAACATGACCCGGACGGCGCCATCGCGGAGTTTCGCCAGGCCATTGACCTGGATCCCTTCACCTGGTTTACCCACAACAATTATGGCAATGCGCTCGGCGACAAGGAGGATTGGGACGGCGCCATTTTTGAGTACCGCCAGGCGCTGCGCATCCAGCCCGATTCCGTGGTGGCGCATTCCAACCTTGGCTACGCGCTGGCCAACAAGGGGGATCTAACGGGTGGAACCGAGGAAATCCAAAAGGCGTTGCGCATCAACCCCGTCGCCCCCTGGCCGCACTTGGTGAACGGGATGATTCTGGCCGTGCAAAAAAAGATGCCGGAGGCCATGGAAGAATACCGTGAGGTCATCCGCCTCGACCCCGACAATGCTCACGCCCACTACCTGTTGGGAAAGGGCCTGGAGGGTAAGGGGGATCTTGCCGGCGGCGTCAGCGAAACTCGCCAGGCAGTTCGTCTGGAACCGCAGAACCCTTACTACCATAACGATCTTGCCGTTCTGCTCTCTCGCCAGGGAGACACCGCGGGGTCGGAGGCGGAGTATCGCGAGGCCATTCGCCTTGACCCGAAATACGCCATGGCTCACGCCAACCTGGGCTCTCTGCTCCTCGAGGAAAAACACTTTCCGGACGCCGTGAAGGAGATTGTTACCGCTTACCAGCTTGACCCGAAAAATCCCGAAATCATTGCGCTCTACAAGAAATACACGGGCGGCATCTTCTAAGCGGGGCGGATCCGCCAATTATCGGGCCGCTTTTCCTACTTCTTCTTCCCAACATGGAAAACGACTCCGAAGGTCAGCCTTAAATTGTTTTCCTCGGAATTCACGCCATTCTGAAAGTGCGTCAAATAGTAATCGGCTTCGAACAAACGCACTGAAAAGGCATGGTTCACCCGCACATCCAACCCCCCGCCCACGGCCATCGCAAACGCATTGGCGGGAGCGCCGGCGCCTCCGTAACTGAGTCCGCCCGCATGGGCTCCCCCCACCAGCACGTGGCCAAATGGGTGAAAACGGCTGTGGACGGGAATGGAAACCTGCGGTCCAAACAGATACGATGTCAGGTTGAGCGCCAGGCCGCTGGCGTTGACATTCCCCGCGTGAACAGTGGCAAAGTCACCCACCACCCCGAGATAGCGGGTCAGGGAGTAGGCGGCCGAGGCGTCTACGCCGTTCATGGAGAAGCATCCGCACCCCCCCGGCGGCGCATTGCTGCGAACGTAGGCGTAGCCCGCCGAGATGTCAAAGCGTGAAGTATCCTGTGCTGACAAAGGCGCCACCGCGCAGAGCAAAAGCACGGCCCACCCAATTGATTTTCGCATTGCGGCCCCTCCATCCCAAGTCCTATTGAATGCTGAGCGTTACGTTCGCCGAATGCTGTAAGGTACCGCTGGTCCCGGTGACGGTGACGGTGTAGTTGCCCGCCGGCGTGGCGTTCGTGACCAGCGGGAACCCTCCACCGCATCCGCTGAGCGAAACTGCCAACCCCGCAACCAGGATGAGCCGCAGCGCCAGCACGGCGCGCGCCGGCAGCAGAGCGCCCCATGGGGTTCGCCGCCGCGCGGCAAGCAGCCCAATTGCCAAAATCGCTGCCAGCAGCCCCCACGGACCCGTGGGGAAATGTTTGCCCGCAGGGAACTTGGGCAGCGATCCGGCGGCCGTCGCTGTAACCATCAGCGTTACGTTGGTTGTTGTGGTACCCGGCGTCACGGAGTTCATACTCAAGAGGCCGGTTGCCCCTTTTGGCAAGCCCGAGACGCTGAGTTGAATCGGATTGGCAAACCCGTCGCTGGTTGGAGTTATGGTGATCGTAACCGGGGTCGCCTGGCCGGACACCACACTCATCGGCGAAACCGGAATGGCCAAAGTGATTTGACTCGGAGGTGACTCTTTCTACCTCTCGGTCCCCCCAGTGGTCCCCCGCCGTTTGGCACATGCGCTGGCATAATCAGCCAATGCGTATCCCCACTGCGCGCATCCGCGAGTTGCGAGCGAGCCCCACGGAGGCGGAAAAGGCCGCGTGGAAGCTGCAGCGTGACCGACGGCTAGGCGCTAAGTTTCGCCGTCAGTTCCGTATGGAAAAAGGTGTCCTCGATTTTTATTGCTTCGAACACCGGCTTGCCATTGAGCTCGATGGCAGCGTTCACACACAGATCGATCAGATGCGCAAGGATGCCGCGAAAGAAGATTATTTGCGGACCTTGGGCATTCGATTGTTGCGGATTCCGAATGCGATGGTGCCGGAACACCAGGACGAGTTTGCGCGCGAAGTGGTGGAGGCAATCCGGGGGTCGGTCGAGAAGGAAGTGACCCCTCACCCGACTCGCCCCGGCTGTTGAAAGCGCCGGTTGCGAGCCACCCTCTCCCCGGCGGAGAGGGAAATTTTCTGAGCGCATGGGGGCGCTCAGATGATTCCCGCCCTCTCCGCGGGGAGAGGGCAACGGCTCTTTGGGCGGGTGCGCGCCCCGCGATATTTTCTACCTTCGCCGAGGGGAGAAGGTGGACCGCGACAGGCGTTCTTATCAGCCGTCGCGGGCCGGATGAGGGGTCACTTCTGCCCCCGATCTGCGCCAGCCCGCGCAACCCGCTATGCAGCGATGGTTATTGGGGCGGGAGGCCGCCTGGCGATAATCTGTGATTTACTGCTATCTCCAACGCCCCCTCGCCACACGTTGGTATCAAGGAGTTGCTCCCCAACCGGGGCGTCCCTTGGAAGTGTGAAATCTCGGACGTATGTATTTTTCCCTTTCGCGAGAGATATGGATTTGTCCTCTTTTGTGTTGTAAACAACCCTTCCGCTTTTCTTATCCTTAAATGACGCCCCAAGCCAGATCTTTTCCGGAACGGCCTCCGAGGAGTCGATGACGTACGTTATTTTCAGGGTCTTGCCCGCGGATGCGGCCTTGGGTTCCACAGATGCGTCCACGAGCGTTACCTTGGGGACCACAAATACGGGGACAGATGCCTCGAGCCGGAGGCCCTTGGGAAGGCCATTCATCTGGATCCCGGGATAATCTCCGCCTAAGATTGAAAGGTTGATACCCTCGCCGCTAAGCCTTCTTCGGCGGCTTAGGTTCGCATCGACCACCTTCCTATAGTATTGAATGAGGACGTTTCCCAAATCATCCGCTGTCACCAGACGAAGCTCATGATCACCAGTACTACCAAAGTGCGCGACAATTTCCCAGACCCCCTCCTGTTCAATGAAACGAGGGAGGCCCGGTTGGGGCCAGTACTGCCCATCCCTATATGTGAGGAGGTACGTGGAAGACCCAGGCGGGTTCACGCATTTGAAGCGAAGCGAGTGCTTTCCACCGCTTTCGTACGTTCGGAGTATGTCTCCGGCTTTTGGCGTGACAATCGTGGCGCGGAGTCCCTCTTGAAAACGGATGAAAGCTTCGTTCTGGATTCGAATTTTCTTCGAGAGATCATGAGGGAATAGAGCGACTTCAACGCCAGTATCTTGGAGACGCCATAAACCTTTACCCCTAACCCCCTGATTCGGGTCCAGTATTCCGATGAAGACCCTTTTAATTTGGAACCGGCGAACCAATTCCGTGCAGCACCACAATGGGTCTCTTCGAACGTCCGGTGTGCAAGGCTCCAGGGTCGTGTAATGCGTCGCCTGCGCCAGCAGCGACGTGTTCTCGACCGATACCGATTTGATCGCATCCTCCTCTGCATGCCGGTCATCCCCTTCCTCCCCAGTGCCTCGGCGGCCGCGCCCAATCACCTGCTGCCCCACGGCAATGATGGCACCGACCTTGGGTATGCTCTCCTTGATGGGCTGGCAGCCATTCGCCCATTTGATCGCCATTTCCATAAACTTACGGTCCTGTTGGGTCTCCATGCGTCCATCTCCAATTGTGGTTTGCTGGTGCTGCGCGTCTCATTGGGCACCTGCGTAGATTAGCACCGCTATATCGCGCGTTCAACATGAACCCAGGGCAAAGCCGCACTAGCAAAGGCCACGACCGTATCGCCACCGGGCACTTTGGCGGTTCGTCGCCATCACGTCCATCGGGCGCCACTTGGACCTATAATGGCCTACCCTCCGGTGTGCTCCGCATGCCCGGCGGGGCGGGTGAGGTGTTCAAAGAGGCGGGCGAGTTCATCGAGTGAAAGTTCCTCCGCGCGCGCGCTGGCAGGTTTGCCCGCCTCCTCAAAGGCTTGCAAGAGGCGGCTCCGGGGGTAGATGCCTCCCAGATTATTGAGCAGGTTCTTGCGCTTTTGGGCAAAGCAGCGCTTCACGAACTCGAGAAAATCGTCAACGGTCCGGCGCGGCCAACGTTCAAACTTCGCTTTCATTTGAAATGTCACCAGCGCCGACTGCACTTTGGGCGCCGGGGAAAAGGCGCCGGGGGGGATGGCCAGGGCGATTTGCGGCTGCGAGCCAACCTGGGCGGCGATGGTCAGATAGCCGTAGTCGCGGGTTCCCGGCTTCGCCACGAGGCGCTCCGCCACCTCGCGCTGCATCAGCAGGCCCATGGAGCGAATTGCGTCTCGTTGCGCAAAGAGGTGATGGAGGATGGGCGAGGTGATGTAGTAGGGAAGGTTTCCGAAAACAAAGGCCTGCGCGATGCCTTCCTGCCGGCACAGTGCGGAAAAATCGGTGCGCAGCACATCGGCGTGGATGATTTGCACGTGGGGTTGGCCGCGAAAATCTTCCTGAAGACCCTGCGCGAGCGCCTGATCGATTTCGATGGCGATGACCTTGCGCGCGTGTTGGGCAAGCAGTCCAGTCATGGCCCCGCGCCCCGGGCCGATTTCAATCACCACATCGCCGGCCGCGAGCGAAAGCGCCTCCAGAATTCCGGTCTGATACCGCTGGTCGTGGAGAAAATGCTGGCCCAGTTTGGGGCGATGACGGCTGATTTTGGATTTTCGATTTTGGATTTTGGATTCACCTCTCCTCTGTGTGCATCATAACACGATGCCGTGGAACTCCTGAGCGCACTAGTGTGGGGTCCCATATTAGATTTGACGATAGGTGAAACCCCCTCACCCGTCTCGCCTCGGCTGATGAAAACGCCTCGTCGAGCCACCCTCTCCCCCAAGGGGGCGAGGGCAGTAAAATTAACTCTCCCCTTGCCGGGCGTCGCGGTACAGCACAAAATTGGGCTGAAGCGAGGTGAAGCTATGTACTTTGGAATGAGTAGTTGGGGGGTGGGCGGAATTGGAGACGTGACGCGCTTGGCCACAGAAAAGTGGTGACAAGGAGTGCTGGGAGGGGAAGGGGGATGGATAAGGTCTTTAGATTCAACAAAAGAAATTTGAGACTGGTGACAGACTGGTGACAAGATGAATTATAGTTGGAGGTCAGAGTAATAAGGCGCGCAGAATCAGGTATATGGAGTGGTGACCAGGGTGAAAAAAAAGGCGATTTATAGCAGGAAAAGTGGTGAACGAACATTCAATGAGTTACAAGGAAAGAGCGAATGAAAAGAGAAAGGTGGAATCTAATGAAACCAATAAGTTAGGAGGACATATTCTGTGGCGAAGCGCGCACTTTTTGGGGGAGATCATTGGCCCGATCCGACGAACTTAGACCCGTCAAAATCGCCAATTTTGCGGCCGGACATCCGGTCGAAAATAGAGAAGCGGGGAGTACCGAGACTGTCGCAATTTAGGGCGCGGACTATAGCCTGCCGATCGGAAAAACTGAGGGATTGAAAACTGCGGCCGACAGTGACACGACCGTGGGGTAGATCGCGATGCAAGTCAGGAGGGAGGGAGCCCAGAAAAGCCTTGCAGGCCTCCCATCGCTTCACCCCGGAATTATCCTCAATAGGCTCGCTGTAGCCGCCCTGGGCGCGATCCATGCCCGTTATAAAGTCATCACCATCGCCGACGGGCGCCGGCGCGGCGGCCGGCCGGAGCTTCAGCGCCCCATGCCGGGCTGGGATTCTGATGCCCGCCGCCCACAGCAGGGCAGCCCAGGCGATGACGCCAAAAATTATGTAACAGTACTTCATTTTTCACCTCTAAGATATTTCATCTGCTGCCAGTCGCCACCGCGCACCGTGAGTTTATCGGCCAGGTCGGCGAGCACCTGAGCCGCGCCATCATGGCCATCGGCAGCGGCCTCATAGACCAGATTAAGGCCGGTGGCGGCGGCATCGAACAGCCGAACCAACCGCTCCTCACGCTGTTTCCTGGACTCATCCATCTCAGCCGGCTCTACGCTTCGGGGCTTTGAGGATCTGGTGTCCATCGGGATGAGCCGGCGAAACGGGAGAGCAGTCAGCCAACGATTCCTCCTTAAGGGACTGAACGGCGCCATTCTGGTCGCGCGCCCATGGGATGTCAAGGCCGAACTTGCACAAAGATTCGACGTCCGGGCAAAGGCCAAGGATTTTTAGCATCCAATCGCCCCTGGGGATAGCGGTTCCCGCCTCCCATTTCCGGTAGCCCGCAAAGCTGCATCAGCGCCGCGATCCCATCCCTCCCGAGCAGCGAAAAATTCGGCGATCGGGGAACAAAGTGCGTCTGACGGAGGGCCGCGGCCGCATGGGAAATCATCTGGGTTTTAATGTTCCGTGGAGCGGTCTGGTGAGGCGCAAACGCTCAGTCTGGTGGGTTTCAAATTCGAAGTCAAAAGGGCTAGGCGAACACTACGCAACTTTCCCCGAAAAGTTGGTCGAGCCCATGATTTTGGCAGGTTGTCCGCCCGGGGGCGTGGTCCTTGATCCCTTTGCCGGCAGCGGCACAACCGGCGTCGTTGCCGGCCGTCTGGGGCGTAAATTTATCCTGGTAGATTTGGCCTATCAGGACCTTCAGCGCACTCGCCTGGCTGCCAGCCTGCCACCGCCCGTAGCAAGGCCAAATCGGGCATGATTATCGTGCTGCCAGCCGGCCATTTTCTTGAGCCCTTGCGTGGTCCCGTCCGCGCTCCTTTTTGCCTCCGGATGCTGGTGAACAACGGGTCACGTTTGCGTTTCTGTGGTCAAGCGCGGTTTTTTTGTCGCCAAGCGCGACGTTTTTTGTGGCGGAGCGCGACACTTTACACCCCTCGCCCCCTTGGGGGAGAGGGGCCTGGGGGTGAGGGGGTCCCTGCAACCTACGCTCATCAAATATTACCCGGGACACCACCCTCGGGCCGGTTGCTTCAGCCGGACCCGATAGCTCTGTCAAAATCCAAAATCTAAAATCCAAAATCCAAAATTCCGGGTCCTTGACATTGCAGGGGCCTTACTCTAACGTAACGAAGTTTGGTTTGGTGATTCTCCGGAAAGGAGAGGCGGCGTGAAAGTTGCTTTCGTCGCATCGGAAGGCGTACCGTTTTCGAAGACCGGCGGGTTGGCAGATGTTGTGGGGGCGCTGCCCAAGGCGCTGGCGGCGCTCGGGCACGAGGTGGAAGTGATATTGCCCCGCTATCGCATTACCAAGCCCGGGGCCATCCTGCCGCACGCGCGAAGTTTGACCCTGCCCTTGGGTTCCGGATACAAGTTCGCGGCGGTTCAGGACGGCGGCCGCGCCCACCAGGTACAAACCTACCTGATTGATTGCCCGGAATATTTTGACCGTGACGGGCTTTACCAGCAGAAGGGTGAAGACTACCCTGACAACGCGCACCGTTTTGCGGCGTTTGCGATGGCGGCGCTGGAGTTTTTGAAGCACAGTGTGACGGCCCCCGACATTCTCCATTGCCATGATTGGCAGACCGCGCTGGTGCCCATTTATCTGCGCAATCTTTACCGGGAAGACGGCTTTTACGGCAAGACTTCCGTGCTCTTCACGCTTCACAACCTGGGTTACCAGGGCCTGATCCTGCCCCATCTGCTGCCTCAGATTTCCCTCCATGCCGGCCTGTTCACCGTTAACGCGCTGGAGTATTACGGCATGGTGAACCTCCTCAAGGGAGGAATTATCTTTTCGGACTTTATCACCACGGTCAGCCGCAAGTACGCGGAGGAGATCCAGACCCCCGAGTTTGGTTATGGGCTGGAAGGCGTGCTCTATTCACGGGCGGCGCGCCTGCAAGGGATTGTGAACGGCGTGGACTATACGGAGTGGGATCCGGCCACGGACAAGCACCTGGCGGCCCGTTACACTCCCGCCGATTTGCAAGGCAAGCAAGCCTGCAAGCGGGCCCTGCTGGAAAAGATGGGCGCCACGTCGCCGGTGCTGGAGCGGCCGGTGATCGGCATTGTTTCACGCTTTGCCTCGCAAAAGGGTTTTGACCTGATCGTTGCCGTCGCCGAACAACTGGCGGCCCTCGATCTTTACATTGTGGCGCTGGGCACGGGCGAGCCGGCGCATGAGGAGTCGTTCCGGACCCTGGCCGCGAAATATCCGGATAAGTTCCTGGTGGAAATCGCCTACGATAACGCCCTCGCCCATCAGATTGAAGCCGGCTCCGACATGTTCCTGATGCCCTCGCGTTACGAGCCCTGCGGGTTAAACCAGATTTACAGCCTGAAATACGGCGCCGTGCCCATCGTCCGCGCCACCGGCGGGTTGGACGACACCATTGAGCCTTGGGACGGCCAGTCCGGCACGGGCTTCAAGTTTCACGAGTATTCACCTCAGGCTCTGCTGGCCGCGATCCACTCCGCCCTGGAGGCTTACCACGAGCCTGAGGCCTGGCATCAATTAATGCAAAACGGCATGAAGAAGGATTATTCGTGGACCAATTCGGCCCGCGAATATTCGCAAATTTATGAGACTCTGCGGAATGCCAAAGCTTGACCGAGACCCAGGCGTTCCCACGCGGAGATTTACTGACCCGGGAGGTTCTTAAGAATGGCAGGCAGTCAAACCTTGGAATTTAGCGATCAGAATTTTGAGCAGGATGTGCTCAATTCACCCCAGCCCGTGCTGGTGGATTTCTGGGCCACCTGGTGTGGCCCCTGCCGCATGATGGCCTCTACCGTTGACGCCATTGCCGCGGAATATGCCGGCCGCGCCAAGGTCGGCAAGCTGAACGTGGATGAAAATCTCTCCGTCGCCAGCCGGTACGGGATTCGCAGCATTCCCACCCTCCTGATCTTTAAGGGCGGGCAGATTCAGGAGCAGGTGGTGGGGACTGCGCCCAAGGATGCAATCAACCGGATGCTGGATAAATATCTTTAGAAGCTAATAGTTAACAGCCGACAGCTAACCGTTAACAGCCAGCAGATGAGAGTGACTGTCGGCTGTGGGCTGTCAGCTACCCGAAAGCAGGCAGAATGTCAACCAACGTCGTCGTAGTGGGCGTTCAGTGGGGTGATGAGGGAAAAGGCAAAGTGGTGGACGTCCTGGCGGAGCACTTTGATATCGTGGCCCGCTACCAGGGAGGCGCCAATGCCGGCCACACGGTGTTCGTGGGAGAGAAGAAATATGTGCTGCAACTTCTTCCTACCGGGATTATCCGCCCGGACAAGGCCGCGGCCATCGGCAACGGCGTGGTGCTTGACCCGGAAGCGCTGCAACTGGAAATCCGCAAGCTCGAGGAGGCCGGGACGAGCGTGGGCAGCCGGCTCAAGGTCAGCGACCGCGCCCACTTGATCTTGCCCTATCATCGCGCCCACGAGCGCGCCGCCGAAGCCGCCCGCGGGGTGGGAAAAATCGGCACCACCGCCAAGGGTATCGGGCCGGCTTATGAAGACAAGGCGGGACGGCGGGGTTTGCGCGCCTGTGATTTGCGCGACCCGCGGCAGTTCCGCGAAAAATGCGTGGCGCTGGTGGCGGAGAAGAACCGCATCGACGCCGTGCTTTTCGGCGCCCCTCCTCTTGACGCCGGGGAATTGGCGGATCAGTTTTTGCAATTGGGCGAAGGCGTCCTCCCTTATCTGACGGACGTTTCCGTCTATCTGAATGCGGAGATGGACCAGGGCAAGCGGGTGCTTTTTGAGGGCGCCCAGGGAACCATGCTGGACCTCGATCACGGCACCTACCCGTTTGTGACCTCGTCGAGTTCGACGGCGGGGGGAGCTTCCACGGGCACCGGCGTGGGGCCCACGCGCCTTGATTCGGTCATCGGCGTATCCAAGGCTTATGCCACGCGTGTCGGAAGCGGGCCCTTTCCCACCGAGGCGCTGGGTCCGGAAGGGGAAAAGATTCGCGAGCGCGGAGGGGAGTACGGCGCGGTTACCGGACGCCCGCGGCGCTGCGGATGGTTCGATGTTCCCGCCGCCCGCTATAGCGCCCGCATCAATTACCTGGACGCAATGATCATCACCAAGCTGGATATCCTTGACCCCCTGGCGGAAATTCCCGTGGGCGTTGAATACGAGTACAAGGGCAAGCGGTTCAAGGATTTCCCCCCGGAAATTGGATGCCTCGAGCAGATGAAGGTTCATTACCGCACCCTGCCCGGCTGGCAAAAGCCCACTTACGGGGCGACCGATCCCGCCCAACTTCCCGAGCGCGCGCAGGATTACCTCAAGGCTTTGGCGGACCAGGTGGGGGTGAAGATCGCCATGGTTTCAACGGGACCGGAGCGCGAGCATTGTGTTTGGATGGATAAGTCTTTTGTTTGTAAATAGTTCCTTGTCCTTTGCCCCCGGTCACTTTGTCCCTTGTCCGTACAAAGTTCTCGGTTATCCATGATTGTCAGGGTTATCCAGCCGGTCTCCAGGAATCAAGGGGCAAATATATTTTGAGGTAGTTGGGGATTTTTCTCCCCTTGAAAAAAACTGTTGGCCCGATTACGGACAACGGACGAAGGACAAAGGACAAGTGACAGTCGAATAATGCTTTCCTTCGAGCAGGCGCTTAACATCGTCAAAGAGCAACTGGCCGCGGCGCACCCGGCCCCGGGGACGGAAGTGGTTTCCCTGGGTGAGGCACGCGGCCGCGTCCTGGCCGAGGACGTTCAGGCGGACCGCGATTATCCGCCGTTTCATCGCTCCATCCGCGACGGTTATGCCGTGCGCGCCGCGGACGTCGCCGCGCCTCCCGTCGAATTGCGCTCGCGCGGCGAGATTCGCGCCGGAGGGTTCTTTTCCGAACCCATGGGGGCCGGTGAATGCATTTCCATCATGACCGGGGCGCCCTTGCCCGCGGGGGCCGATGCCGTGGTCATGGTCGAGCACACGGAAGCGCATGGTGATTCCGTCAAGATTCAGCGCGGAGTTCAGGCCGGGGAAAACTTTGTTCAGCAGGGAAGTGAAGTCCGGGAAAAATCTTGTGTTTTGGCTCGGGGCCGGAGATTGGGCGCCGGGGAACTGGGGCTGCTGGCCACAGTGGGGAAGTCGCGTGTGCCGGTTTTTCTCCGGCCCCTGGTGGCCATTCTCCCCACCGGCGATGAGGTGGTGCCGGTCGACCGGCAGCCCGAGTGGTTTCAGATTCGCAATAGCAACGCCGTCGCCCTGGCCGCGCAGGTGCTTGATGCGGGCGGCATTCCCCGCTGCCTGGAGATTGCCCCGGACCGCCTGGAAACCTTGCGCAGCCTGATCCAGGAAGGCTTGAGCGCTGACCTGCTGGTGCTGACCGGCGGGGTTTCGGTGGGGAAGTACGATTTTGTGGAACAAGCGCTTGCCAATTTGGGCGCCGAGTTCTATTTTCAGAGCCTGGCTCTGCGGCCCGGAAAGCCCCTGGTCTTCGGGCACGTGGCGGGCAAGTTTTTTTTCGGTTTACCGGGCAACCCCATCTCGACTTATGTGACCTTCGCCTTGTTTGCGCGGCCGGCGCTCGCGGTTTTGGGGGGAGCGGATTTTGCCCCGCCGCTTTTTATGCGGGCCCGCCTGGGCAGGGCTTTACAGCAGAAAAGCCGCTTGACCGCATTTCTGCCGGCGCGCCTGGAGCGCTCCGTCGGCGACCCGGTGGTGAATTTGGTCGCCTGGCAGGGCTCCGGGGACCTGGTGGGGGTGGCCGCCGCCAACTGCTTCGTTGTCATTCACGCGGACCAGACAAGCCTGGTGGCAGGGGAGTGGGTGGACATCATGCTGAAGGACCAGTGAGGAAGAAGAATCGGCTCATCGGCTCATCGGTTCATCTGTCTTACGTTCGAAAGTGCCCTCTTTAATTCGATGGCCAGGAAGCCCAATGAGCCGATGAACCGATGAACCGATTCGCCGATCATCGCTCAAAACAATGGCTAAGAAACTATCTCACTACGATCCCTCCGGCCGCATCAAGATGGTCGACGTGTCTTCGAAGCCCGACACCTTGCGAGAGGCGGTGGCGAGCGTGCGCGTGAAGATGAGCGCGGCGGCGTTACGCGCGGCCCGCCGCAACCCCAAGGGCAATCCCCTGGAAATTGCACGCGTGGCGGGGATTGCTGCCGCCAAACGGACCGCCGAGCTTATACCCCTCTGCCACCCGCTGCTTTTGAGTCATATTGATGTTCGGGCGAATTTCTGCAAGAATGGCGTGGAGATTTCATCTGCCGTTCGCACCCGCGGCCCCACTGGAGTCGAGATGGAGGCCCTGACCGCGGCAGCCGTGGCGGCGCTCACGGTTTACGACATGTGCAAAGCGGCTGACCACGGCATTGAAATTTCAGAACTCCGCCTGCTGGAGAAGAGCGGGGGCCGGAGCGGACGTTATCACGCCAAAAAGCGGCGGGGGCGATATAAGTAGGTGTCAGGTACCAGGTGTCAGGTGTCAGATCCGAAACTAGAAATTCGCAGTTCGCTCTTTGCCTGACGCCTGGCCCCCGACACCTGACACCTGCCGAAAGGTTGTTCGCGTGTCGTCAAACCTCAAAATCCTCGTTGTCGATGATAATCCCACCATTCTTCAGCTCCTGTGTCAGACCCTGGAGAAATGTGGGGAGATCATTACCGCCGAGGATGGCGCCGACGCGTTGATGAAGACGATTGAGGCCAAACCGGATTTGATTATTTCCGACTACACCATGCCGATCATGGACGGCCGCGCCCTTTTTGACAAGCTGCGCGCGCGCAAGGAGACCCAGAACATTCCCTTCGTCTTCCTCGCCTCCCAGCAGGAAATCGATGAGCGGCTGCGCATGGTCCTGGACGGCGTCGAGGAGTATTTCGTCAAGCCCTTTTTTGCGCGCGACCTCTTGCAGCAAACGCGGCGCATCACGGCGCGGCTGCTCCAGCAGCGCATGGAAAGGCAGGGCGGCGGTGCGGGCATCAAAGGGCGCCTGGCGGAAATCAGCCTGATTGACTGGATGCAGACCCTCGAACAGGGCCGCAAGACCTGCGCGCTGATGCTGCGCTCGGGCGGCGAGCAGTGCACGCTTTTTTTCACCGAAGGCCAGGTGAAACACGCCGTTTGCGGCGCCCTGAAAGGCAACCCCGCCGTCTTTAAGGTCCTCACCTGGATGGATGGCGACTGGGAAGTGGATTTCCAAAAAAGCTCTCCCGAGCGCACCACCACCATGTCTACCCAGGGCCTGATGCTGGAAGGCCTGCGCATTCTGGACGAATCCACCCGCGAGGCGGGGTAGGACAGTCTTCAGTTATCAGTTTTCAGTTGGCAGTAGTACCCCCCCCGGCGCGGGGAGGGGAGTGAACTTAGGCCAGCGCGCCCTTTCTGTTGGTGCCAGCGTCTTAAAATAATATTTCTGAGCCCCTCGCCCCCTTGGAAGAGGCCCTTACTGACAACTGAGAACTGAGAACTGATGACTTATCTTCTGCGGGCCAAAATTCTCGTTTTAAGCGACGCCTCCTCGCGCGGCGAGCGTGCGGACCTTGCCGGCCCGGCGGTGCGCGAACTGCTGGAAGCGCGCGGATGGCGCGTTGCCACCCTGGAAATTCTCCCCGATGAATTTGACATGATCCGGCAGCGGCTGGAAGCGCTTACGGACGCGGACGACTGCGACGCCGTGGTCACCGCGGGGGGCACGGGCGTGGGGCCACGCGATGTGACTCCGGAGGCCACGCGCGCCGTCATCGAGAAGGAAATTCCCGGCCTCGGGGAATTGATGCGCTCTGAAGGCGTCAAGAAAACGCGCCGCGCCTCCCTGTCGCGCGGAGTGGTGGGCGTGCGCAAGGGTAAACTCATCGTCAACCTGCCGGGAAGCCCACGCGGCGCCCGCGAGTCTCTCGAAAGTATCGTGGATTTATTACCCCACGTCGTGGACCTCATCCAGGGCCGCACCGCTCATCATGAGTAGACGGCGTGTATACTTAACAGGGCCGAAAGTCCAAAATGGAAAATCCGTTAATGGTATTGAGCCGCCCATTGCCGGGCCTCCCAGGGGGGCGCCCCCACCGGCACGGGTGGAGATGGGCGCGGGCGGCATTGGTGAGAGCGCTCCCGCCCATGTTGTTGATGGCGACGCTCGGGGCGGTCTGCGCGCTCCTTGCTTCGCTGGGACATGGATATCTGAACGCGGTCGCGAATAATGGCGACAACAACTTCTATGGTCCCATTGCCGAAGCGATTCGCGCTGGGCGCTTTGGCGATATTGGAAGCGTGAAGCATTTTTGGGGGCTGCCCTATGCCGTGGCGCTTGCTTGCCTCATCCTGCACTTGGACGTTTATCAGGGCATCGCCCTCATTTCGGTGGCGTCCATGGTGGCGGCAACCGGGCTGGCTTCCGTCTTATGGTCCCGGCGAGTAGCGGCGCTCTTTGTGGTGACCAACTACACATTCCTGCAGTTCGGGGTTTTCGGCGGGGCGGAGGGCCTGTTCATGGTCCTCCTCTTGTTCTCTTTTCTGCTGGCGCGCCGTGGGCGCTGGGGTTGGGCAGCCGTCGTCGCCGCCGCGGCAACCACGGTGCGTCCCCTGGGATGCCTGGCGCTCCTGGCCTATGGTCTCTATCTGCTCTATCAGCGACGGTATAAATCCGCCCTGGTCGCCACCGTCGGCGGATCGGCCGTCCTCATCCTCTATGGCCTGCCTCTCTACATCCACTTCGGGGACGCCCTGGCAAATTTCCACGGCTACCAATCGGCGGATTGGAACCACGGATGGCCCATATCTTTTCCCTTCGCGGGCATAGTGGGGAATTTTAGAAACCGGCTGAATATCGCCAATACCACCATGCTGGGCGCCAAAGCTGCTTATGTTGTCGCCCACGTTGTCCTATTTGCAGGAGCCCTGGCCAGCCGCCCGCGCCGGACTCGCCTGTTCCTGCGTCCGCAAGAAGGCGTGTTCGTTTGCCTCTACTCGGCTTTCATGTTTCTCTACAATGCGCCCGCCTTTGCGCTTTCCATCTACCCGCGCCTGCTCCTGCCCATTTCCCCCATGCTGATTGATGCGTATCGGTCCAAACTCCCTAAGAGTCGCGTGCTCGTGGCGGCTCTCGCGTTCCTCGTCGTTCTTTTCGCCTGCGGCACGAGCTTCAGATTAGGTTACCTTTTGACGATGTCGGGACTCACCAGACTCTTTCATCCTTAAGCCAGGATTTACGCCCGCCTGCGCAGCAGCGCGTGGGAGGGGCAGGGAGGTCAAGAGGATGGTCGCTAAATGGATGTCGATGGGCAAAGCGCGATCAATGCTGAGAACGGTGGTCGCCGCCGCGGCCGTGGCTGTGCTTGCGGCGGCGAGGGTGACGGCCGGGACGTCCGGCGCTCCGGACCTCGTCGTGACGTTCATGCGGATTCCCACGCGCGAGTCCGGCAAAAAGGGTTTGGCGGCGGTCATGGTGCGGCCCAATGATTCGGCCCCGCACCCGCTGGCGCTGGTGGTGCATGGCACTCCGCATGACCATTCGGCGATCACTCCGCTCGACTATTATCCTGAAGCGCAAGAATTTGCGCGACGCGGCTGGACCGCCGTCGTGGTGCTGCGCCGGGGATTCGGTGATTCGGGAGGAAGCTACGCTGAGGATCCCGGCCCCTGCGGCCTGATGACGGATTACGTCGGGCCGACCCGGCAGGCGGTGATTGACCTGCGCGCCGCTGCCGCCTATCTCGCCACACGGCCGGAGGTGGATCCTTCGCGCATGATCGCCATTGGACATTCCACCGGCGGGTTGTCGGCGGTGGGCCTCACGGCCGATCCTCCGCCCAACCTGGTGGCGGCCATCAGTTTTGCCGGTGGGCGCGGGCATGGATCGAGCCCCCCGGGTCAAGTCTGCGCCCCGGAGGTGCTGGTGAATGCGGTCGCGGAATTTGGCAAGCACGCGCGCGTCCCCATGCTGTGGGTTTACGCGGCCAACGATCGTAATTTCGGCCCCGACCTGGCCAAGGCTATGTTCCGCGCCTATACGCGGGGCGGAGGAAAGGCCACCTTCATCCTCGTCCCTCCTTACGGGGACGATGGACATAGATTTTTTTCTCAGCACGCAATTCCGCTCTGGACGCCCATCGTGGATAACTTCCTGAAGAGCCAGAATCTGGTGCTGCGTGACACTCTGCTGGACATCCCGCCGCCCGCCGTCGAACCCCCTGCCGGTCTCTCTCAAGACGGCCTCGATATATTTCAAATTTACCTATTGAGCCCGCTGCACAGGGCGTATGCGGCTTCCCCGGGCGGCCGTTTCGCGACCAGCGTCGGGCGTCGCACCCCCGAGGACGCGCAAAAGCACGCCCTGGAAAATTGCAAAAAGTCCACGCCCAAGGATGATCCCTGCACCATCGTCATGATCGACGACCAGAAAGTGGGAAATTGAGAATTGCCGCGAGCAAAAGGGGCGCGAGTGGCTCTACCTACAGGGTAGTTACTGCCGACCAAAGAAAGTAAGTTGAGGGGGCCCTGCAATTAGACCAATGGCGGAGGTCGATTGGATGGCTACTGACCGGATGTTGATGGCCAGATCGCGATCAAATTTGAGAGGGGTGGCCGCGGCGGCGGCCGTGGTCGTGCTCCTGGCGGGCAGGGTGATGGCCGGGACGGCAGGCGCTCCTGACCTCGTGGTGACGGAATTGCGCATTCCTACGCGCGAATCCGGCAAAAAGGGTTTGGCGGCGGTCATGGTGCGGCCGAATGATTCCGCTCCGCACCCGCTGGCGCTGATGACGCATGGCACTCCACGTGAATCGGGCGACCGTGCCCACATGACCCCGCTCGAGCTTGTTCCGCAAGCGCGGGAATTTGCGCGACGCGGCTGGACCGCCGTCATTGTGATGCGCCGGGGATTCGGTGATTCGGCTGGGGGGTACGCGGAGGAGTCCCATGGCTGTAGCCGGATGGTGGATTACGCCGGACCGACCAAGCAGGCGGTGATTGACCTGCGCGCCGCCGCCGCTTATCTCAGCACGCGCCCGGAGGTAGATGCCTCGCGCATAATCGCCATTGGACGCTCCACGGGGGGCCTCGCGGTCGTGGGGCTCGCGGCCGATCCGCCACCCGGATTGGTGGCCGCGATCAATTTTGCCGGGGGACGTGGGTCGGAATCCCCGGATCACGTCTGCAACCCGGACGTGCTGGTGAATGCGTTTGCGGGATTCGGCAAACACGCGCGGGTCCCCATGCTGTGGGTTTACGCGGACAACGATCACTATTTCGCCCCCGCCTTGGCGCGGGAATTTTATCGCGAGTTTACGCGGAGTGGAGGCAAGGCTACCTTCATCCTCACCGGGCCCTACGGGAACGATGGTCATGGGCTTTTTTCCCTGCGAGGAATTCCGGTCTGGACACCCATCGTGGATGACTTCCTGAAAAGCCAGAACCTGGTGCTGCGTGACACTCTGCTGAATATCCCGGCGCCTGCCGTGGAACCTCCTGCCCAACTGTCTCAAGGCGCCCGCGATGAATTCGGGCGCTACTTGTTGAGCGCGCCTCACAAGGCGTTTGCGGTTTCCCAAACCGGCCACTTTGCCACCAGCGTCGGCCGGCGCACCACCGACGATGCGCAAAAGCACGCCCTGGAAAGTTGCAAGAAGTTCGCGCCCAGGGGTGATCCCTGCACCATCGTCATGGTCGACGACCAGAAAATGCCAAATTGAGGATTGCCGCCAGACCTATCCGCCGTGCTTTTCATCTGGAGCGTGCTGCTTCTGCTGGGTTACCGAGCCCCGCGGCGGGCCACCCGCCTGTTGTAGGCTCTTATTGTTGTTTTTACTCTTGACAACAGTATCGTGGTGGTATATAGTGGGAGTGTAGGATCGCAGGCCGCGCCATGTCTCTGCGCAAGTCGCCCAACCTCACTCCCGCTCTGCTCGCTTCCCAGCGTCGCAATGCTGCCAAATCCACCGGACCGCGCATCGCGCGGGGCAAGGCCTGGTCGCGCCCGAACCGTTTGCAGCACGGCTGGAGGTCCCCGGAATACGTGAGGTTATTGCACGCCTTGCTCGATGCTGCTCGCGGCTCGGCGGCAGCGACGGCGCGTACCCTTCTCGCCTCCCAACCCATGCAGCACCCCCTGAATTTGGACACCATGGCGATGAGCATCCAGGTGGAAAGGGAGATGTGTGACGAGCGCCAGCGGATCCGTACCGAGGAAAAACAAAAAAAAGAATTCTTTTTTCGACGCTCAAAGCCCGAATGATAATGAAAACAAAGGTTCGGCGAGTTTGTTAAATTCTCGCACCCGAATAAAGTAATGAAAACACAGGATTTATGAAGATTACGCGGAAATTAGCTATTAATATATGAAAATGCAGAAGTTAGATGCTAATCATCACCCCGCAAAAAGGCCGCTGCGAGCCCGATTTTTGCATGTTATTGAAAATAATCCGGTTACATCAATTTAGCCAAAAATCCCAATAAATTACTGAATAGGCAGGAGTTATCTACCCTCCACCGGCCCAATTCCGTGCAGTTTCAGCCACCCCAATAAGTATATGAAAAGACAATGGTTGTTGGAATCATGCTACCGAGCATGTGTGGAAGTATTTGATTATGCGGCAGATGGCTTTTTGCTTCGGCAGGCCGGGGGAAGTACGACGGCGCGGTCGCCATCGCGCTTCCGTGGTTTGGGTAACCTGGGAGGAGGGGGCGGGCTGCCGCAGACCCCGGTCTTGGGGGCCTGCGGTTTCCCGAGGGGGCTGGTGGGCCAGCCGCTGCCTATTCCTTAGGATCCTTTGGCGGCTTCTTCTCGGACTCCTTCTTCGGTGGAGGCGGATTCTTGGTCTTGGGAGGGGGCGAACTCTTCGTTTGCCCGGACGGGGGATGCGATTCAGTCCTCGACTCCGGCGTATACGTATGCGATTCGCTGCTCGGAGGAGGGGTGTACGTATGCGTCGGCGTGGTCGGGCGTTCCGTGTAAGTCGGATGGGACTCGCTACTACCCGGCGTGGTGGTTCGGCCCGTGGAGCCGGTCACCGTCGTGGGGTGGTAGGGCATTCCCTCTTTGGCTCCCACCACGCCATGACCGGTAAACACCCCTGGCCTCGCCGTCGCGGCGACGGGCGGCCGGCCATGGTTCACCGATGCCCGCAGCGAGGGGTTGGCCTTGGCAGTTTGCGTGTGCTGTGTCTGCAGGGCGGTGGGGGCGATATGGCGCTCGCTGGCCGCCGCACGTTCCGCAGGGGTCGGTTGGACGGCAAGTCCGCCTTGACCGCCGTTGTAGCTGACGTTGTTCACCCTCACGTTGTTGACCTCTACGGTCCTTGTGTAAACATTGGTGATGTTCACGCTGGTGACGTTCACCACCGCGCGGTTGTAGAAGAAGGCGCCATTATTCCAATATCCCCCTTCAAAGCCGCTCCCTCCATAACCGAATCCATAGTTGACGCCGCCATAGAAGCCAATGTGCGGACCCCAGTATCCTTCATACCAGATGAACCTGCTGCCCGCCCAACCCCAATACCCCGGAGTCCAAAGATATCCAGGCTGGGGCGCCGGAACCCACGTGCCGGGGACCCAGTAATAGTCCTGGACATCGGGGTCCCACGCCCAGTAGCCCGGCGTCCACATATAGCCGGGGGCGGGAATGGGCGGCTGCTCGTAGACCGGCAGGGCCGGTGGAGCGATGGTAATACTCACCCAAAATTGCCCGTACGATGGGGCTGGCGTCGCCAGCGTCGCCAGCGAGACCAGTACCAGTGCAACCAAAAGCGAAGGAATGAAGCGGGTAATGCGCATGGTGAACCCTCCTGAGAACAAGGTCTTGGAGCAATTGAAAGGCCAACACCCGGGGGCCCCAGAATCGGCCCGCGTCCATGGAAAGAGTAGCAGATTGAGGCCTTTGAATCGATCCATCCCACCGAACTCTCCGCCGATCTTCTGCTTCCTCGGCGGGGGTCTTCAGATCCCAGCCCTGCGGGCATTGAATTCTGATGAGGTATTCGAGCCGTATTATAAGGAGTCAGACCAGAGGCGTAAAGCTATTTTGTCGGTTCCGACTTCGGCTGCGATGTCCCCTACCCGATTCCCACTTTTGATCTCAAGCGCATGCTTGCCGTGCCTCCACCGGAGAAGCTACTGCCCCCAGACGCCCGTAGTAGGGGGAGAGTCGGGACAGTTTTACGCTCTTGGTGTAAGTTTTTCCCGCCAACCGGCCACCGGCGGACCGGTGTGCATACATAAAGTCACTAGCAGCGCCCCGCATCACGCACTTGCTGAAATCCTCCACAAGTTCCTTAAAGTTGCAGTGCGAATTTACCGATACTGAGTGTGAACTTGAAACTGGCACCGCAAGGTCCGGTTGGGCAAATGGAGATTGAGACAAAATGTCTTAATTGCCGCTTGCGGAGGGATATGCGTGATATTGTATCTTGCATTGGTGGTTCGTACGCTAGGGACTGGGCACTGATTCACGATCTTGGGCATCAGGAGTTTACTGTGGGCCCGATATTATTCTCGAATTCGGATTTTTTGATGAATATCAAATTTCTCGTAACCGCCAGAATCCATAAAGAGAAACCGGGGTGCGATGGGTACACCCGGCGAGGGAGGCGAGGGCTCGATGAACGTCCAATTTAAAAGCAAACTCCCATTTCTGCTCATGTTCCTGGCGCTGGTTTTAGCTTTCGGCGGACTTGCCACTCAAGCATTTGCGCAAAGAATGCCGGAGGCCGCCCATGGACCATCGGTGGCGTCGCAAGCGCCCCTGCTGGGGAAGCCCGGCGACTATGTCGGCTGGCAGACCTGCGCAGGCTGCCACCGCGCCGAGGCCCAGGCTTTTGCAAAGACCCCGCACGCGCCGGAGGGAGAGGGATTGCCGGTCTCTCCCCCCGCTCCCACCAACGCACTTTCCCCGTCGGCGGCGGCGGGAAAGAAACTCTATGACGACATGATGTGCGCGGGCTGCCACAAGATTGGCGGCCAGGGTGGGGAGGGCGGCCCACCTCTTGACGATGTGGGGGTGCGTCGCACCCGTGCCGAGTTGCTGGAGCGGATGACCAAGCGCCGCGCCGGCGTTGTGATGCCCACCCTGCCACCTGACATGTCCGACGAAAAAATCAACGACATGGTGGAGTACCTGTTGACGCTGAAGGGGGAAGGGCCGGCCGGACCGTCGTCCAAAGCCACGGCGCCGCCCTTTAGGGTCACGGGATGTGAGACTTGCCACGGCCCCGGCAAAGCCCATGCGGATGCCGAGGATGATGCGGCGGGTGACCACTCCAAGGAAATGGCCGCTACCAAGCTGATTTACACCTTCCAAGGCAGCCCCAAGGAAAACTCCGAACGTTGCATGGCCTGCCACATTACCAGCCAGCAGCAGGAGACCTTTGCCCACTCGCAGCACGCCGCGGCGGGCGTTTCCTGCGACGAATGCCATGCCTCCCATCTGGTTAAAGAAGTCAAAGATCAAAGCCGGGGCGGCATTCCTTATGCCCAGGCCGCTTTCTTCGAGACGCCGGAGCTTCCCGACACTGTGCGCTGGCTGCACAGCAGCTTGCTTAAGCAATCCGAACCGAATTTGTGTTTTTCCTGCCACGGCAACATTCAGGCGCAGTTCGCGCTTCCCGTGCATCATCGGGTGGCGGAGGGGCTCATCAAGTGTTCGGACTGTCATAATCCGCACGGCAGCATCAATCGCTCCAGCCTGAATGCCACCCAGTGGGAAACCTGCGTCAAGTGCCATGTGGAAAAACGCGGGCCCTACGTTTATGAGCATGCGGCGGTGCGGGTGGAAGGCTGCGTGGTCTGCCACAATCCCCACGGCAGTACCAATCATTTCATGCTGGTGCGGCGGGAGGGCCGGCAGCTCTGCCTGCAATGCCACACCGGCTTCCACAGTCAAGCTCAGGTGCCGCACTCGCGGTTGGGCTTTCAGACCAGCGGCGAGTGTACCCGCTGCCATGTGACGATTCATGGCTCGGAGCTGGATGCTAATTTCTTGCGGTAAAGGGGAGATCCTATGAGAATCTGGCGACCATTTTTTATCTCCCTCGCAGTGCTGCTGCTCGTCGGTAATGTTTTGCCGGCACAGGACAGTGCGGAGGCTCCCACCACCATCGGCGGGTTTGACACCCAGGGGTCCGTGACGGTCGGCTACCGTTTTGACGACGTCAAGGGCTACGCCCCCATGTTCCAGGAGCTCTCCGGCCTCGAGAAGGGCTTCCGGCTGATGGAGTTTAACATCTTCGGTGAGGCGGCCCAGGGCGCGAACCACTTTGCGGATAGCTACTCCCTTTCGCTCAGCGGGCTGGGAGGCGAGCCTTTTGAAACGGGGCAGTTAACCGTCCGCAAAAACAAGCTTTACGACTTCCGCGCGAACTGGCGGCAGAGCTACTTCTATTCCAATCCAAACGACAACGTGGTCCTGCCCATCGCCGCCATCAATCCGTCGGCGCTTTCCACCGGCCTCACCGATAACCACGACTGGGACACGGTGCGCAAATTCGGTTCCGCGGACCTCACCCTGCACGCCAGCAACAATCTGCGCTTCAATTTCGATTACTATCGCACCAGCGACAGCGGTCCCACTTATACTACCGAGTCGCTCGATTTCTTCGATTCGCCCTCTTACTGGGGAGGATTTGCGCGCGCCAATCCCTATTTCTTGTACGCGCCCATCGACGATAATACCAATCGCTTCAGCGGCGGAGTTGACTACACGTATCGCGCCTGGACTTTCCATTACAACCTGGGCTACCAGACGTTCACGGAAAACGTGAGTCTGAATAATGTCAATTCGCCGGAGCTGAGCATCAATCCCGTTGCCAGTTCGACCGCCGAGCCGCTCACCAACCTGTCGCAGTCGGAGTACCGGCGGCTCACCACTCCCATCAGCGAGTTTTCCTTTACCGGCAAACCGCTTCCCAAGCTCGAATGGCGGGGCGGCTACATCTATTACCGCTACCAGGGGCCGGCAACTTTCGACCAGTCCTACAGCGGCATTGCCCCCAACAGTTCCGCCGCGCCCTCCGCTTACACGGTCAGCCAGTCGGCCAGGGACATGGTGAGCGAGCCGGACAACATTCTGTATCAGACCTTCACTTACAAGGTCAAAGACTGGTGGGAGATCATTGCCGACTATCGATACTCGCGCTTTAGCACCAATAGCGTCGGAAACTTCAGCAGTGTGCTGGGCATTGTGACCAGCGCGCCGGGGGTGACTCCGATTACCACCAGTACCACGCCTTCTTCCGGGACCGACTCCGAGGTCTGGCGCGATGGCTTGAGCGACTTTGATTTCAGCATGCTCTTTACGCCGACTCCCTCGCTGACCCTGCGCCCGGGGGTACGGCTGCTGAAGGCGGATGTGGAGGGCATCGAGGACGGCTTGGTGGACCCTGCCATTACGCTGCGCACCAACACCGCCTGGCCCGAACTCAGCGTGGGCTATCAACCCTCGAAGATTTTCAGCATCCGGGGGGACGTCCATTCCTTTGACAGCGGTTCCTCCTACACCGCCATCACGCCCCACACGGAAGTGGCCGGACATGTGATCATGCGCTTCCAGCCGTTCAAAAAGGTTTCGTTGCAGGATGATCTGAACGTCACCAATGACAAGCTGATCGATTCCAGTTTCCAGGACAACATCCGCTCCAACACAGTGACCCTGTCTTATGCCCTCAACGACCGCTTCTCGGTGTTTGGTGGCTTCACCTACGACAGCATTTTTGCGGCAGGCGATATCGTGTACGCCCGCGGCACTGCGCCGCTCGACGATTTTCTGCGCGACCAGGAAGTGGACCGCGTGATCCAGGCCGGGGTGGAGGCCAAGCCCAGCAAGTATTTTGGATTGCAGCTTACCGGCAACTTCGATCGCTCCACCGGCCTCGGCGAGATCAGCGGGGAACCGCCTGCTTACGGGCCGCTCACCTGGCCGCTAGTTACAGGGACGGTCTACGTGAACTTCCCCAAGGCCGGCCGACTGTCGGTGGACCTCCAGCGCACCTACTACATCGAGCAGATCATTACCGCCAACAATTTCCAGGCGAATCTTCTGACCATTCGCTGGACGCGCGATTTCTAAAATGCCGGCCGAATCGGATGTAAAGGGAAAAGTGCCAAAAATTGTCCAAATCAGGCTTTCCCCGCCAACGCAAGATGGATAACCGAAAGAAGGCAAGAGATTGCCGCTACTTCTCCCCCCGCGGGATGATGTCAAAATGTCGCTTTTCAGGCCTCGGTGACAATTTTTGTTCCGTTGTAACTCCTCCCGTTCATGGGGACACGGTGGAGCCCCTCCCGACCTTCCCGCTGCCCAAGGGGGGTAACGTCGGACAAAAAGGACTTTTCCTTTCAAGTTGGAGCCGCCCGTCCCTGCTTCGAAAATACGCCGACCTATCGGCGCCTGGCTCCGCGCCCACCGACATTGCGGCGTAATTTCGTTCTTTGTGGGTGTCCCAAAGCGACATGACCAACTAACTAGGGCAGCACCCAGCCCCCTTCGCCCCTTGCGAAGTGCTGTCCCGCCAGAGCAAAAAGGCCCGGATGCCAGAGCCCCCGAGCCTTTTTGACGTATCCGGTGAATTGCCGCCCGCGAATTCCCTGGCAGCAAGTTAGCTCACTTCCACTCCCAAAGTTTGGTATGGGTATTTCCTTCCACGTCCACGTCGTACTCAAACACGCCGGCGACGGGGTTGAGGCGCGTGAGAGCAGGAGTTGCGGTGGTAAAATAAACGGCGCCCCGATAGCTGATCGCGCCCGTTTCCAATATTTTTCCGACCCCTCCGGCCTTCCAGGTGACCATCCCCCTAGCCGTCGTGAGGATCACCCCCTGGCCTTCTCCGTACAAGGTGCCGTCGGGCCGCGCTTCCGACCAATACGTTCCGATCTCATGCGTATCGAACCCCAGCAGCTTCCCGCCCGCTTCGAACGATACCTCCACCTTAAATCCACCCCCATCGGTGGAGAGGACACGCCTCCCCGTGCGCTTTCCGTGTGCTTCATAAATCTGTTCTCCGAGCATAAACAGTTGCCTCCTCTGTTTTGAGATTCACTGGGATGATAGTTTTGGGTTTGCCGCAGCGAGAAGTATAAACGACACCGGAAAGATGTCAATCAAAAGCTCGGGCGACAGTGTCTCATTTTGAATTAAGGGTGGCGGATGTTGTTCCTCTTTTGCCGTTACGCGGCCCTGTTCCCCGAAGGGGAGGACCGTGAGTAGCCGGAGGTTTCAGCCTAGGGCACGCCGCCCCCAAGATTATGCCCGACCCCAAAGGGGCTGCACCGGTGACCCCTCCAGGGTCTAAGGGAAGATCGTCCTTGCCGTCCCGATCCGCAGGTTAAAACCGGCGGCTACTCACCGTTGGTCCCTTCGGGACCCTGAACCCTTTCGCCGCTTCATATTCAAACTTAGACACTGCCCTGGGGCAGGGATACAAGCGAACGCAGAGGCGGCTTTACGCCGCCATGTGGCGAGGTAAACACGCCGCTACAATTTCAAACTGTACCACGACCGCGATTTCGCTTGAAAATGGTTTCGAGGGTTGTAATCTATTGCGGCAGCGCTGGGGTTCGGCGGTCTCGGCAGTGGAGCCTTGCGCCCGGTTTCCGTCCATACCGGCCTTACTGGAACATAACTGCTGGGAGACAACAAAAATGACGAAGTTGAACACAGCGTTGCTGGTGATCGCCACAACGGTTCTGCTTTCGGCGGCGCTCGCTGCACAGCGGCCAAGAAGCGATATTTCAGCGGTGCTTGCTGCCGGAAAACTCGATGGGGACGTTTACAGGAATTCGTACTTTGGCATTACCCTTTCTGCCCCCAAAGCAAAGTTTACGGTTCCCTCGGTCGTGGACGTTGCAGGCAAGAGAGCACGCTTGGTCGATGCTGTATACGACTCCGGGGACGGAGGGTTGAACTATACGATCTCAATTCTTGCCGATTCTCGGGAACGTTATCCTGTAAACATGCCAGTGGGTGTTTACGTTCGCAGCGTGCGGCATCAACTGGAAAGAGAGGGACTACTAACCGCCCGAGAGGAGTTCTCGACCGTTGTTTCCGGCGTACCTTTTGCCGGGGCGATCTTAAAGGTGCCCAAAGGACCGAACTTCGGATATCTCCGCGGTATCTATTCGACTTTCATGAACGGATATATTGTTTCTATTGACGTGCAGGGGCGGAACGAAGAGCGGATCAATAAGACACTGTCATCCCTGGTAAGAATTGACGAGCAGGCAGACACTCACGCTCGTGAGTGATTGTCGCAAAATCCCCTTCCCCTTCGGTAATCCGGGCCTCAGTTACTCAGGATTGCCGAAAGCACACCGCAAACCAGAACATTACCCGGCCTTGGGGGTCAAGATAGAAACGTGCCACGGGCGTCCCGCCCGTGCTCGGGCATGGCCAGGATGGCCATGGCACGACCGCGTGGCGCCGCCCTGGAGGGCGGCACATGCCGGGCTCAAGCCGGGGGCTACAATTTCCTTGCGGCTCCGCCGCGCTACACGACCCCGCGGGGAGAATAAATTGTGCTTGGCGCTCGGCCAGGGGCAAACGGGTATATACTCGCAATCGCTGACGGAAAAAAACTAATTTCAGTTGGGCCGTTCACTACAAAGCGCGGATGATAATTCGATTCCGTGCTTGCTGATTGCTGCAGAACTCAATAGGCAATAACCAATCCCGACTTTCGGAGGACCGATGCCAAACCCCAATGATCCCGGGCGCGCCGGAAACACCGCCGCGCGCAGCGAGAAGTTAGTCGAGAGCGCCGCCGCCACCGTAGGAACCAAGCGGAGTTGGTCGGAATGGTTCGGCGCGGCCAGCACCACCTGGCTGGGCGGCGCGACCACCGCCTACATTGCCGATATGGCCGCCGGAGCCGCCCGGGACAAAGCCACCACCATGGCGGCCGTGGCCTTGGGGGGAACGCTCGCCGCCATCACGGGCTTCTGGGCGGTGGCGCTTGCCGGGCCGGTGGTGGTGGATATTATCGGCAAGAAGCTTGAAGACATGGCCAAGGAAGCGGCCCCCAAAGCCCTCGAGAAGGGGCGCGAAATGGCGGGGCGGGCCGTTTACGGCGGTACGAGCCCGGACCTGGTGCTCAACCGGCCCATCAAGGCCGGCGAGGAGAATCACACCCTCGAGAATACCCTCGACAACATCAAGGACAACTCAGCGCTTATCCAGGACCTGCTGAACAAGCTGTCGGGCAAGGCGGGCAAGGCCTGGTTTTGCGATGATGTCTACCAGATCGCCGCGCTGGCCAGTAAATTGAACACCACCAAAGCCGCTCTGGCCGGGGATATTGTCCTGCTGCGCGAGTTCCTGAAACAACTGGAGGACGACCTGGCGCACATTGACGATGTCACCATTCAAAAGCAGGTGGTGAAACTCGCCGAAGCCGTGTGCGAGGCCTCCGACGGCCGCCACTGGGATAATACCTGGGCCGCCGCCACCCTCAAACGCATGGTGCGGTGCAGCAAAGAGCACTGCTACGGGCCCAAGTAAGGGTGGATAAAACGT
>CAVSSA010000023.1:0-49925 GCA_963730515.1 uncultured Acidobacteriota bacterium
AACAACATTTGTTTTCATGGACATTCAAGGTTCGGCGCGATAAGTGCTTTATTTTCTACAACATTCAAGGTTCAGAATGAATTTGATATAAATCAAGTTTTTTACTGGCTTATTTTCAATAAGATGAAATTTCTGAATTGCAACATTCTAACCCCCTTTTTTTGGCCATCGGTCCGCATGTTTTTTCTAACCCCTTTGCCATCTGTTTACTAAAGATGGGCTAGATACATAGCGTCTGATGGGTTTCCTCGCCAACCTACTGTCTTTTCATCAAAATTCAAGGTTAGCGCGATGCATCTCCCTCTAAACTCACCACCCCGCCGAGCATCTGAAGCAACTTCCCTGTTATCAGACACTTGGTTCTCCTCGAAATCACACGACAAATTGTCAATTATTAGCTAACTGGTTTCGATTCATCAACATTCAAGGTTAGCAAAGCGTCTTTCGGAAAGGCAAATTGTGGGCCCCGCGAGGGTCCTTTCCCATGGCCCCCCGCAGCCCCCTTCCGAGCCCCCTTCTTCGGCGCCCGGCCATCAGCCTCCCGTCCATTCTACCCCCTATAGGCTACATTTTAAAGGAGATTATGTACGATATAAACAACGAAACGCGGACGCCGACCTCAACCCCTAGCGGTGTGCAATCTCCCCGAGGGACGGAAGAACCGTGGCTGGCATCAGAGCAGTTTTTCACAGGCAATAGCCATCCATTTTCCCCTGCATCCCACGCCAAGCCCGCAATTCACGGTAAGAGCCGCGGAGCCCAAAGACGGACGCGCTTCGGTGGGTTCACGTTGGTAGGTATTTCGCAAGGAGAGATAAGCAAACGCTGGTTAAGCCGTCGTACGGCGGTTGTTAACATGACAACCTCGGAGGCATTTGTTAACATCGCAGACGCTCGTCGCAGGGCATCGCATTCACAATCCGTAGATCCGGGAGAGTCACCGATGGCCGTCTATTCGCAAGAACAGCAGGCAATGGTCGATTTATTCCAGAAGCATGTGGGAGCAGATCTGGCCGGTGATCTCGACACCACGATGGCCACCATGACCGAGGATCCTTATCTCAACCACGTTCCGGTCCTGGCCGGAGGGGTGGGCCGCGCCGGCGTGCACGCTTTTTACCGCGATCATCTGGTCGGCAAATTCTTTCCGCCCGACGTGAAAATAACGGATGTGTCGCGCACCGTAGGACACGACCAAGTGGTGGAAGAGCTCGTAATCAGCTTCACCCACACGACGCCAATGGACTGGCTATTGCCCCGCGTCCCTCCCACAGGAAAATTTGTGGAAATGGCTGTGGTCGTAATTGTCGGGTTCAAGAATGGGAAAATCTCTCACGAGCACATTTACTGGGATCAGGCCGGGGTGCTGGTGCAGGTGGGCTTGCTCGATCCCACGGGACTCCCCGTGAGCGGAGCCGAGAGCGCCCGCAAGGTGCTTGATCCCAAACTTCCCCCGCGCCCCATGTGACCGGCTGTCCTTCAAGCTTCCCGCAATGCCGGTTAGGGCTTCGTCTCATTGCGCTTTTCTTCGCCCCGGATCGGTTCGATCAGCCCGTCCTTGGCGGAGTCGATGGCCTTTTTCGCCCACTCTTCCCAGTGGGTCTCGACGTGCTGCCTGGCCCATTCGACCAGGGTGCCATCGGTGAGCTTCTGAAGGGTAAAGTCCGTCAGCTTCCTTTCGGCAGCGTCGGGTTTGACGCCCTGCGGCGACCCCAGCGCATCTTTGAGCCAATTGGTGGTGGCGCCGGCGATGAGCTCGCGGATCTTGCCACCGATAAGACTCCCCACAGGCGTGAAGACCTTAAGCAATCCCAAATCGAAAAAGAACTTGTCCAGATATTTGAATAATGTATTCACGACCCGGCTGAGCGGGCCGGTGGCGATGGTATTGCCGCGGAACAGCGTCCAAAAGGGGTTGAAGGCCTCCGCGAGCGCTTTTTTATGGCACTCCGCTCTTCTGCCTTCCGGAGGCCATCACTCGGCGGGCAGCAGGTTTTGCATTTCGGTCACCCGGGCGGCGGTGGATTCCGGCGCAACTTTATAGGCAACTTTGGCTTTGCGCAGGTCGTTTCCCATCAGGCAAATCTCGCCGCTTTTCTTGCCGGTGACCCCCAGAAAAGTCCCAGTCCCTTCGGCCGCTTTGGAGTCGCGGATCATGGCGTCGGAAACGTTGTTAAACTCAACCGCCGGGAAGTTCCGATCGGGCCACGCCTGCCTTCCCATGAAATCATCCAGCTCAACGCCCTGAACGTTTTCCAGATCCAGAGCGCTCTGCCACTGGTCGAGAGCGGGCTTATCCCACTCGACTTCAATTCCCTTCAACTTCAGGTTGGTCGCGTTGGTGATGCGCATGCCATGAACGGTCATATCGTAAGGCGCGGCGGGGTCCGTGGAGATGATCAGCCTGATGTTTTCAAGGGTGAGCCCGTCGATGGGGCTTTCGGGGTGGCCATCAATGTTGGAGGGCCCTGTGCAATGGGCAATGACGTTGCGGATGGCAATGTTGCGAATCACGCCGGGAATAGGCTCGCCCTTGGCCACCGGGGTTCCCGCCCACTCGCTGCGGCGCTTCATGATGAAGGAAATCGCGCCGCCTTGCAGGTGATACCAGCCGAAGCGCCGCAGATTGATGGTGACGTTGGAGATCTGGAGGTCGCTCACAAATCCGCCGTCCGTGACGCAGATCACGATGCCCTGGCTGCTGTCGGTGATCACGCAGTTGTCGATCACCACGTTTCTGACCCCTTTTTCGTTGCCTTCGCTGCATTTGATGGCGTTGGCGGAGGAGGAGAGCCGGCAGTTGGTAACGGTGATGTTCTCGCAGGGGCGCGCCGGCCCCCAGGCGCTGATGGAAACGAAAATGATGCAGTCGTCGCCGGTCTCAATGGAACTGTTGGCGATGCGGACGTCCTTGCAGCCGTCCATGTCGATCCCGTCGCACCAGATGGCCTCCTCCAGGCTGGTATGAATGTAGACGCCATCCACCACGACGCGCTCGCAGAAGTGCAGCAAGAACGTCCAGCTCTGGGAATGGAGGAAAGAGAGCCCGGTGATGCGCGCATCTTTGCAGTTTCCCAAATAGACCAGGTGGGGGTAGATCTTGCGCGTGGGGTAACCTTCCGGGAAGGTGCGCAGCAGCGACTTGCCCGTGGATTTCATCAAGTCCTTGGCCGCGCGGATAAAGACGTCGTCCATGTCATCGGGGGCCCAGATATACTTGGCCTCGCCATCCACCGTGCCTCTTCCCTCGATGGTGATATTTTCCACGCCCTCGCCATAAAACAGGGCGGATTGAAAAGGCGTAGGAGCGTCGCTGAATTCTTTCATGTCGGTGGAACCATAGAGCGTCGCCCCGGCCTCAATGTAAAAGCGCACGTGGCTGCGCAGCCTGAGCATTCCCGAGCTGTATTCGCCGGGAGGCAGATACACTTCCCCGCCGCCCGCCGCCGCGCAGGCATCGATGGCTTTTTGAATCGCGGGCCGCGCGTTCGCCTCTTTCACCCCCGTGGCCCCGTAATCCTTGACGTTGAAAATAGCGATGCCGGCGGCGAAGAGATTCGCACTGCAGCCCGCCATCATAAAAAGGGAAATACCAAAGGAAATTTTACGCAGCAATGAATGGCTCATCATGATCCTCCAAAATCTGCCGGAAATTGTCCTTACGGTGCGGGTATGAGATTTTGCTCGGCGGTCACCCGCGCCGCAGTCGCTTCGGGCGCGACGAGATAAGGGGCCTTGGCTTTGCGCAGGTCGTTCCCGAACAGACGGATGTCACCGCTCTCGTTCCCGCCGACTTTCAGAAAGATTCCCGTCCCTTCGGGGGCCCGGGAATTGCGAATCGTGGCGTCCGCAACGTTTTCAAAAGCCACCGCCGGGAAATCCTGATCGGGCCACGCCTGCCTTCCCGTAAAATCATCCAGATCAACTCCCTGAACGTTTTCCAGTTCCAGCGCGGTCTGCCAGTTGTTCAGAGCAGGCGTGTCCCAATGGACTTCGATGCCTTGCAGTTTCAGGTTTTTCACCCAGCGGCAGCGCATGGCAAAAGTGGTCAAATCATAGGGTGCGGCGGGGTCCGTGGTGAGGAACAGCTTGATGTTTTCGATGCTGAGCCCGTCAATCCAGCTTTCCGGGTGGCCGTCGATGGGCGAGGCCCCCTGCGCGTGAATGATCATGTCGCGCAGCACGATATTGCGAATCGCGCCGGGGCCGGCTCTCCCGGCTTGCGGGGTTCCTGGTCCCATTCACTCTGCCGGGCGATGCGGAAAAAAAACGGTTGGGCGCCGCCCGCCCAGAAGCGCAGCTCGTAGCGGTTCAGGTCCATGACGATGTTGGAAATGATGACGTCGGAAATCAGCCCACCGGTGATAATCGCAAAAACGATTCCCCGATTGGTTTGAGTAATAACGCAGTTATCCACAGTGATATGACGGATCACATTGCTGTTGCCTTCGCTGAACTTGATGCCGGCCGACGCCGAGTGGAGCCGGCAATTGCTGACCGTGATGTTCTCGCAGGGAAGCGCGGGCCCCCAATTGGCCGTGGAAATGAAAATGATGCAGTCGTCGCCGGTCTCAATGCTGCTGTTCGAGATGCGCACGTCCCGGCAGCCGTCCAGATCGATGCCGTCCGCCCAGACGGCTTGGTGGGGGTCAGTATAAATATAGACGCCATCCACCACCACACGTTCACAAGCGTAAAGCGCCATGGTCCAGCTCGCCGAGCGCAGGAACGAGAGGCCGGTGATGTGCACGTCTTTGCAGTGTCCCAGATACACCAGGTGGGGGTAGACGGTGCGATGGGGATAGCCTTTGGGAAAGAAACGCACCGGGGGCTTGCCCATCGATTCCAGGATGCTCCGCCCCATTCGAATCGTGTAATTGGGGCTGGAGGTGTTGTCATCGGTGAGCATTTCGTATTCACCCTGGCCATTCACTGTGCCCCGCCCCTCGATGGTGATTTCTTCGACACCCTCGCCAAAAAACAGGGCTGCCTGCGAGACGATGGGAGCGCCGGCGAAGTCCCGGGGATCCTGGGAACCGTAGAGCGTCGCCCCGGCCTCGATGTAAAAGCGGACGTGGCTGCGCAGCTTGAGCGTTCCCGAAGTGTATTCACCGGCGGGCAGGTAGACCTCCCCGCCGCCCGCCGCCGCGCAGGCATCAATCGCTTTTTGAATCGCCGGGCGCGCGTCATCCGCCATCGCCCCCGTGGCGCCGTAATCCCTGACATTGAAGACCGCGACACCGGCCGCAAGGCGCCTGGGGCCGCAACCCGCCATCATCAAAAGCAGAAGCCCGGATAAAAGTTTGCCCCGCGCTGATGGGTTCATGGCTGCCCTCCCGAATAAGGGGTTTTCGGTATGGTGCTCCCCAATGCCGCAAGAGCATACTCCCAGGGAATTGACATTTCAAACCCGGGGGGGACACAAGCGTCTGCCCCCGAACTTGCTCCCCGCAGGGGAACCCTTCCGCCTCCGGGTGGACCACTTCCGACCATGAGAATATACGCCCAAGAAGCAGCCATCTGGTGTACAATAAAAGGGTAAGATATTTAAACAATGGGTTCAGTGTGTCCGCCGAGCACTGTAACCTCTGGCATTAAAGTGTTAAGGAGTACTATCGCCCATCGTCATCCGTGGTTGAGTTCCACGAACAGTTATCCAGATCCTTCATTGGGGCGACCACAGCCTCTTCTCGGTAATGGCAGGGTCTTAAAAAAAGGGGCCGCTGAGAGCAGCCGCCCTTCAGGGGAGAAACCTTTGTCGCTCGCGCTTCAAAAAGAAGATGACCGCATCAGGAACCTGATCAGCCTGGGAAAGGAACGTGGTTACGTCATTCATGACGAGGTGAACGAGGCCCTGCCGGCCGAGACACGCACCTCGGCGGAGGTGGACAACCTGTTCTCCGCGCTTGAACAGAACCATGTTCATGTTTACGAAGACGCCTCCGGGGCGAAAGCCGCCCGTGGCCTGGCCGGGAACAGCGAGCACGGGGAATTCGAGGAGCGCGAAGACTCCGCACACGATGAAGAAGTCGCGGCGGACGAAACCGTCCACTTCGAGGACAAAACCAGCGACCCGGTGCGGCTCTATCTCCGCGAGATGGGCAGCGTCCCCCTGTTGAAGCGCGAGGATGAAGTGGCGATCGCCAAGCGCATGGAGCGCGGCCACGATCTGGTGCTCAAGACCATTTCCCGCTCTCCGCTGGTGCTCCAGGAGCTCATCGAAATTGGCCGGGATTTGCGCAAAGGGAAGCGTTCCATCCGGGAGATTCTCCAGTTCGACGAAGAAGAGTTGACGCCGGAAAAAATCGAAAAGAAAACCCGTCTCACCCTGCGAACCCTCGACAAAATTGAGAAACTCTACGCGGTGGGACTCAAGCAGGCGGCGGCGCTGAAAGACCTTCCAAGGCCGCGCGCCCAGGCCGAGCGGCGGGCCCGCCGACGGTTGGCGCGAAAGCGCATTGAGATGTCGCTGCTGGTTCGCTCCATGCGCCTGCACCCGCAGGAAAGGAAGCGCCTGATTGACCAGTTGCGGCACTCGGTGGAGCGCATGGACGCTTTGGGGCGCGAGTCCACGCGGCTTGAGCAGCGCGCCAACTCCGCGCAGGCGAAGGACCCCGCCTTCCGCAAGGATCTGCGGTCGCGGCGCTCCCAGTTAAAGGCCCTTGAAGAATCCAGCATGGTGGGGCTTACCGCCCTGAAACGTTCGCTGGCTCTTGTCCGGCGCGGCGAGGCGGATGCTGAACGGGCCAAGAAGGAATTGACGGAGGCCAACCTTCGTCTGGTAGTATCCATCGCCAAGAAGTACGCCAACCGGGGGCTGGAATTTCTCGACCTGATCCAGGAAGGCAACATCGGCCTGATGAGGGGCGCGGACAAGTTCGACTGGCGCCGCGGATACAAATTCTCAACCTACGCCACCTGGTGGATTCATCAGGCGGTTTCGCGCGCCATCGCTGACAAGGCGCGCACCATTCGCGTTCCGGTGCATATGTTCGGGGCGATCAATAAGCAGCTTCGCACCAGCCGCCAACTTGTCCAGGAACTCGGCCGCGAGCCCTCCTCCGAGGAGATCGCCCAACGCCTGGAAGTGCCGGTGGAGAAGGTGCGCAGCACCAAAAAGGTCGCGCAACAGCCCGTATCCCTGGGGACGCCGGTGGGTAAAGACGGGGAGTCGGCCCTAGGGGACTTGATCGAGGATAAGACTTCGGTATCGCCCTCGGAAGCGGCCATCCACCGCAATCTGAAGGAACGGGTGGCCTCCATGCTGAAGTCCCTCACGGCGCGCGAGGAAGCCATTATCCGCATGCGCTTTGGCCTGGATGATGACACCGAATGCACGCTGGAGGAAGTTGGCCAGACTTTTGCCGTGACGCGCGAGCGCATCCGCCAGATCGAGGCGATTGTGCTGCGCAAACTCCGCCATCCGTCGCGGTCGGGCCATTTCCGGACCTTTGTGCAAAACTCTTTGTAAGACAGACCGGAGGGCGCGGCGGTGCCTGATCTCGTGCCCATGCAGCGTCGTCAAAGGAAAAAACGATGAAAAACCTTTTTGTAGGTAATTTGAGCTTCCAGACTACGGAAAGCGAGTTGACCGCGCTCTTCCAGGGGTTTGGACAGGTAACGCGGGTCCATGTCGCCATGGATCGGGAGACCGGACGGGCGCGCGGCTTCGCCTTCGTGGAGATGCCCAACGATGAAGAAGCCGCCAAGGCTATTGCCGCCCTCAACGGCAAAGAGGTCGGGGGCCGCGCCATCAAGGTGAACGAAGCGCGTCCCAAAGAGGCACGCAGCGGCCCTCCGCGCAGCAGCGGCGGGGGCGGCGGCGGGCGGGGTCGCGGCGGCTTCTCCAACGAAGATTACAGTGAAGCCCCGCGCAAGCCGCGCGAACCGCGCTGGTAGTGCCCCGGCAGGCGGCGGGCTGCCGACGGTTTATATCCGGATGAGAAGGAGACCCAATGGCCACATTCCTCAAGCGTCAGAAGGAAATGAAGAGACTCGAAAAGCAGCGCGAGAAAGCCGAACGCCGCGCCCAGAAAAAACTTGCGCCGCGCACGCCCGACGAGCCTTTGGTGGAACTTCTGGGTCCTGTCACCGCTGAACCCTATGATGACAGCATCCTCACGCCGCCCGAACCGGTAACGCACAACTGAGCTCCAGGCTTGCTGACCAAGGGCGGCAGGGGCGGTTATCGAACCGCCCGTTTCCCTATTCCGGGATCGAACCCTCGCAAGCTCGCCTGGCGGCAAACCGCATATCCTCCCGCCCGGGTCGATGCATTTACCCAGAGGCGCGGCGGGCCGAAGCCCATTCCCTACAGCCCGCCGCCTCCTGTCTTCTTTTCCAGATCCCCCCACCGGGCATAGAGTTGATCCACTTTCGCCTGGGCCTCTTCCATCTGCACATAGGCAGTGTGAAGCCGTGCCGCGTCGCTCATGATGGCGGGGTCTTCCAGCGCCCGGCGCAGTACGTTAAGCTCATCTTCAACTTCAGCGATGCGGGTTTCCATGGAGGCGTACTCGCGCGCCTCCAGGTAGGAGAGCTTTTTCTTTGCGGGGGCGCTAATTCCTGCAGCAGGCGGACGCGCGGGGCCATCCGGGCTGTTTCGCGCGCCCTGGGCTTGCCGGGCGCGCTGCCAAACGTCCCATTGCGTGTAGTCGCCGAACCGTTCCGCGGCGCCCAGATTATCGAGGCCCAGAACCACGGTCGAAACCCGGTCCAGCATGAAGCGATCGTGCGTCACCAGCACCAGGGCGCCGCGATACTCCAGCAGGCTCTCTTCCAGGATTTCCAGGGTGGGGATATCGAGATCGTTGGTGGGCTCATCCAGCAGCAGGACGTCCGCCGGTTGCAGCATGAGCTGGGCGATCAGGACGCGCGCCCGTTCGCCTCCGGAGAGCCTGCCCACCGGCTGATTCAGGTCGTCGGGATTGAAGAGGAACCTTGCCGCCCAGGAGGCAACGTGAATCACCCGGTCCTGATAAACCACCGAATCGCTGTCGGGCGCGAGGGCGCGGCGCAAAGTAAGGTCCGGGTCGAGTTCGCGGTTCTGGTTGAAGTAGACAATGCGCAGCGCGTCGGCCCGGCGAATCTCGCCGCCCACCGGCTGGAGGTCGCCGCGCAGCAGACGGAGCAGCGTGGTTTTGCCGCTCCCGTTCTGTCCCACCAGCCCCACCCGCATGCCTGATTTCACCGTGAACGTGAGGCCTCGAAACAGGGTGCGATTCCCGATGGTGTACATAACGTCATCCAATTCGATAAGCTGTTTGGTTTGGCGGTCCGTGGCGGAAAAGTCGATTTTGGTCGTGGCGGTGCGGCTGCGGGAATTCATTTCCGCCAGCTCGCCCATCATCTCATGCGCTTTGTCAATGCGCGCCTTGGCCTTGGTGCGGCGCGCCTTGGGACCGCGGCGCAGCCATTCGAGCTCCGTGTGCACGCGATTGGTGAGCGAGTCCTGGCGCTTTCCCTGCGCCTCGAGGTACGCTTCCTTCTTCTCCAGAAAACGGCTGTAGTTTCCTTTGACGCGAAACACCCCATCAGCATAAACGCGGCTCAGTTCCACCACCTCGGTAGCAACATTTTCGAGAAAATAACGATCGTGGCTCACCACCACACACGCAAACGGGGCGTTCTGAAGCAGGGTTTCAAGCCACTCGATTCCGGCAAAGTCCAGGTGATTGGTGGGCTCGTCGAGAAGCAGAATGTCGGGACGCTGCACCACCCCCTCGGTGATCCTGAGGCGTTTTCGCCATCCCCCGGACAAGGCACTCGCGGGGGTTTCAAAGTCGGTAAAACCGGCGCGGCCCAGCGTTTCGGAGGTCCGGGCCGCCCGCTCCGCCACAGGCACGGAGGACTCCTCGAGCGCCTTCTCGATCACTGACCGCACCGTCTCCCCCGCGGCGAATTCGGAAACCTGGGCGACATAGCTGAGTCTTGTGCGCTTGCGCCTTGCCACCTCGCCGCTGTCGGGGTTGACGCGCCCGCAGAGAATCTCCAGCAAGGTTGACTTGCCGGAACCGTTCGGCCCGATCAGGCCGATCCGGTCGCCTTCCGACACGGTGAAGGAAACATTCTGGAAGAGGGGGGCGATTCCGTATTGCTTGGATAATTCCTGGGCATTGATAAGAGGAGCCAATTTACTTGATGTCCTTTGGGACTAAGTTGGGAGGACTACGGCACTCGATCTTTGCCCTCTTACCTGGGTCGATTTCGATAGATGGCGATGGCGGAGGGAGAGGGATTCGAACCATGACCACCGCTTGATGACACGTAACTTAGTGATTCCACGAACGGCCTAAACGGCTGAAAACGGCCAAAACGCCAGTTTGAGGTACACGGGGGGGACATAGGGTACGGCAATCCAGAGCGATGGCGGAGACACAGGGTCCATTCCCTTATTGTGATTTGCTCCCTTTTCGGCGGTTTTCCTTGCGCGTGATAAGCTCGATGTTCTCCGAGTCAGCCGAGCCGCCTCGCGAAAACGCGTGTTTGTGGTCATATTCGTAATTTCGCAATCGCAAAGGTTTGGCTGCTGTTTCAGGATCGGAATAGTGCTTCTTAAAAAGTTCGGCCTGGGCAAGTCGCTTGGATTTAACTGGGATGTAACGGGAAGATCGCCTACGCGTGCTGCGCCTGCTGATCAAAACCAACAAGAAGATTACGAGAATAATGAAGATCAACGCGCCGTCAGAATTGGTCCCTCTAGCTGCCCCAGCGACAAGCAAAGCTGCTGAGAACATAAGCACCCCCTACTCCCCGTCTTCTCGCGATAGCTTGCGCGGTTTGTTCACGGTCTACTAAAGCTTTTCTTATGGCATGGAGGACTAAGCGTATCAAAAGCAAAATGGGAGCGCAAGACTCAAGGATAGATGGCCGGTCCTGCTTAGAAACAGCCTCAAGGTACGTGTATATATGCTGTATAATAAGGCATATACACACATTATCTATCCATTACCGGGGCTATAGGTGTACATTATCTGGCATTGTAGTAAGGTATATTTATGGCTTAAAGGAACGCGAGGAAACATGGTCAAAGAGAAGATGAACCGAAAAACTCAAGTCCAAGGGCAAGCGCCAGACGTAACTACCTCCACTCCCCCCGTTGCAGCGAGGGCCGACACCGTGGGAGTTTATCGGGCAGCCGTCGAACGAAAGGCCCAACAGATCTTCGGCCCGAAGATGATGGGCTCCGATCTCGCTTGGGATTTAATGGGACTTGCCGCAGGCCGGTACTGGCGGCTTTACCCACTCCGAGACCGCGTGCAGGCCATCGCTCGTAAGTACCGCAATAGGCCAGCCATTTTCTATCGTGAGTTTCACCAGATTTTAGTCCAACGCGACCGAAAGCTCGCAAAAGACCCCTCCGAACACGAGAATATTGTTAGGTACAAAGAGTTTCTTCGGCGGGTAGATGAAGCCCTCGCCCTCGCCATGCCGAGTCAAACGGTTCCAAAGCGCACGCCTGGCTTGCCCTCCTTTCCCGAGCATTTCACACCCAGGCAAGTCGAAGCGGTTGACCTGATTCTTCATGTGATGGAAGCGCCGTTGATTGGCCAACCTCCGGCTGAGACGAACCCAAAGAGGTTCATCAACGCATTCAAGAGCCTTGCGGCACTCCCCGCTGGCCGACAGCAAAAAGGGGTGTACCGCAAGGGCTTAGAGATTCTCAGGTCGGGCAAGTATCCCGAGCGCCCCTATCATCACATCTGTTTAGAATTGGACCCAAGCTACACCATGTTGCGTGCGGCGTCTGATGGGAGCCTTCACCCTCCTTCGGACGTGGAGCAAGCGAAAATCCGCAAGGCGATGAAAGCTGGCATCCGACGCCTCATGAAGAAGAAGCACATAAAACTCCCCGAGTACCGACAAAGGGGTACGAAACCCCCTCGCTAATTCGTGCTGGTATTTAACCCTACCTAGTTTCGTACCTCTGACAAGCACCTGAGCAGAACGTAGCCTTTATGTTGTGCGAATCGTGTAAGGTTCACACAACATGGAGATGATCCTATGAAACGGAATCCCACCCGGCTGCAAGAGTTGGAAGAAGACAATCAGGCCCTGGTTGACGCCCTTCAAGACATCGGTGGGCTAGCTGACGAGGCTGACGACGCGGCGTTGGACCGCGCGGCGATAATCGACAAGGTTCGGGCCATTACCGAGATCGTCGAGGACAACATCGAGGACGACGACGAGCCAGAGGGAAATTAATCGCGCCCGCCTGCGGGCGCGGCTGGCGGAAGCCTGGCGATCAGATCACCGATAGGCAACACAGATATCGAGCGCGAGCCTGCATCTCGACAGGCCCGCGCCGCTGTGTCCTATGTGGCTCCGAAGGCCCCCTGGTCCCGGATCACATTGACAACAATGAATCCAACGATGACCCACGCAATTTGCAGTGGCTATGCCACTCCTGTAATGCCAAGAAGGGCATTGCGGCCGCGAAAGCTGGCGAGGGACGCCGGACAAATCAACTGAACCCGAAAGTGGTAACGCCAGAGCAAGCCGAGGCCATGCAAGAAAAGGCTGTTGAGTTCATGGACCGGATCGACGCAGATGACCCAAATGACATCGCGGGCATGAGCGTGCAGGAATACGCGGAGCATAAGCACCTGAAATTGTCGGAGAACCCGGGCGCTGAGAGCCTCAAGGAGTACGTTAGCGCAGCCGTGGAGCACGTGCGGGGTGAGCACGACGCGGGCGGCCTCGTGATTCACCAGACGCCGCCCGACCGTCGTTCGGAGTTCGCCAAGGAAGTATGGCGCCGCCAGCGCCGGCATGGGAGAGCCTGAAGAAAGCACTTCGGGTCTTTCGAGCACTAAAAGAAAACGGCCCCGCTGCAAACGGAGCCGTTTTGCAATAGCCGTCAGGATGCGCTGACAGCTTGAAGTTCAAGCCCTAAGCCTACCTGACAAATCCCCGAAAATCAAGTTTGCTACTGACCATAGAAAGGATGTGGATCATGATCCAAAACGTCTCAGTGAATTTAACCCTCAGCAAAAAGCCGGAAAACATCGTTCGTGCGTTCGCCGACGTTACCTTGGACTTTGGCGATGGAGGCTCAGTAAGACTGTGTGGATTTAGGGTGATAGCCCCTGACGGGAAGCCACCATGGATATCGGCTCCAGCACGGCACGGCGAAAAGGCTTGGTTTGACACAGTCATTTTGAAGGGCTCTATCAAGAAGTTGGTGGACACAGCGGTAATCAGGGAGTTTGAGCGGACTTCGCAGGCAGTGAAGCGGGCCTGACCGTCTGACCAGGCATCGAGCGCGGCCTACGCGAGGCACGAAGCGCGGGCAACGACCTTACCCCTTGTGTCGCCCCGTGACGCATACGGGCACCGTAGGCCGCGCTGGGTGCCTGGATGCCCGGAGCGGAAGCAGACAAGGGGCATGACCATTTGACGGTGCTTCCCATCCTTGTAACACGGAGTGTCTCTGTATGGCCTTGGTGGACCACCGTGAGGCGCAAGAGCGATGGGCATTACGATGTCGGCAGCGTCGGGAGTTGCCGCGAGCGTTTGGAGAATTTCTCAGTGACCTGGCGCCCTGGGATTGGTTCGTGAATCCAATTTCCTTTCGTGACGATGGGTCGGCGGGTCCGCCTCCGCCTGACCTTGCGCTGAGTCGGCTTGCTGAATATTTGGACCTGGTGCAGCGAGCGACATCGAAGCCGGTCGGCTGGGTCATCGGTGAGGAGTTCGGGAAGCTGGGGGGCCGGTATCACTGTCATCTCTTGGTAACCGGCGTTGCGGATCTGTACCGAAAATTTTGGTGGGCCGAGGCGTTCCGGCGATTCGGAAGGACACGCATTGAGCCTTTTGACCGGGAGCGAGCGGCGACATTCTACGCGGCGAAATACGCGGCGAAGCAGCTTGGAGGGCTTCACTTCGGCGGCACACTGGCCGGAAAAAAGCTGTCTGATTTTGAAATCCCCAGTTCAAGCGGTGGAAAGCAAACGGCCATCTGTTCGGCAGAAATGCCGAGGGACTTCTTCCGCCTGGGCTTGGGCCGCTGGCACAGGTGAGGCCCGCGGCGTTTCCTTGCTGTGGGTGGCTGTAACGCGTAAAGGGAGCTACTGTGCGTCTTGACGGACCTACTGGGCAGTTGGCCCGTTCCGATCACGAAATGAGCGCGCAAACGCCGCTGGCGCGTTTTCAAGAGCGCCACTACACCGTGGCGGAAATTGCAAAGATTTGGAATCTCAGTCGTGACGTGGTGAGGAAGCTATTCGAGAATGAGCCGGGTGTTTTTGTCATTGGAAATGACGGGTCACGGAGCAAGCGCGGATATCACACACTGCGAATCCCTGAATCAGTCGCCGAGCGAGTCCACCGGCGCTCATGCAATCCCGAGTTGACACCCATGCGTGTACGCGCGTACTCTATGGGAAGTCGGGGCCACCAGTTGCGGCTAACAACTGGTGGCCCCTGACCATTTCAGCCTGTAAGAGAGGCCGAGAATGGCTCTTTTCTATCTATCCGACCAGCCGATTTTTCGCAAGCCCTCAGACAGAGAAAACGAGGCCGATAAATGCTCATCACCTATCGAAGGCACGTCAAGACGTGTGCCCACCGTTCCGAAGGAAGGAAATACCGCCGCTGCCGCTGTCCGATCTGGGTGGATGGCTCAGTCAAATCCATCGAGGTGAGGCAGTCTCTCAAAGAGCGCACGTGGGAAGATGCCGAAATTGAGAAGCAAAAATTGGAGCAGCGGCTTGCCCACCCCCAGGAAGCGGCACAGGAGCTCGAAGCAATTACCATCGAGCGTGCATGGGATGACTTCGTATCTGATGCCAATGCGAGAGGACTGCGGGAGCCGACGCTCAACAAGTACAGATACCTTCGGCGTCAGATGGAGCAATTCGCCAAAGACCAGGGGATTCGGTATCTCTGCGAATTCAACCTTGAGGTGCTCCGGGCATGGCGTACCACCTGGCCCAACAAGAACTTGTCGGCCCTCAAGAAGCTTGAGTTGGTGCGTTGCTTCTTCCGCTTCGCCCACGACGCCGGGCAGATTGCAGACAATCCCGCTCGAAAGGTCCGATCGCCAAAGGTAACGCAGTCGCAGACGTTGCCATTCACCCAGGATGAGATGGTCCGAATTATGGCGGCACTAGCCAAGTACGCGGACCCCGCATCACGCAATGGCCGCAAGATGCGGGCTCTCGTTTTGCTGCTCCGCTATTCGGGCCTGCGCATCGGCGATGCCGTCACTCTTTCTCGCGACCGGATTACCGGCGACAAGCTTTTCCTGTACACCGCGAAGGCCGGGACGCCTGTTTACCTTCCCCTCGCCCCACTCGTTCTCGCTGCGCTGGACGCCGCCACCAATCCGACCGGGCCATATTACTTCTGGACGGGCGAGTCAAAGCCGAAGACAGCGATCAGTCATTGGCAATGTGAGCTGAAGCGCTTATTTGAGCTGGCCGAGGTCCCCACCGGCCATCCGCACCGCTTCCGCGACACCTTTGCGACCGGCCTTCTCTTGCAGGGTGTGGCATTGGAGCAAGTATCCATTCTGCTCGGTCACTCCAGTATTCGCATCACGGAGCGGCACTATGCCCCGTGGGTGCGCTCCAGACAGGAGCAACTGGAGGCTGAGGTCAGGCGCACGTGGGAAGCCGTGGCAAATGAATCGAAGGGGACGCCAGAGGTACACGAAAAGATTGACCGCCCCAATTGATTGAAAAGCAAGGAATTAGAATGGCGGAGGGAGAGGGATTCGAACCCCCGAGCCCCTTGCGGGGCTAACGGTTTTCAAGACCGCCGGTTTCAACCACTCACCCATCCCTCCGCGGGAAGTCTCGGAATTTCTGAGGGCGACATGGGTGATACTCCTAAAAGACTATCACATTATACGTTATACTTTGCCATTCACTTTTTCCGGAGGTTCCTGATGCGGCGGTTTATGCTGAGCGTATGCGCGTGCCTGTTGGCGGTCTTGTGGGTGGGCCTGGCGGCGAATCCCGCGCCGGTGTCGGCCAATCCCCCGGGTCCGGTTAACAAGATGGACTCCTCCGCCCCCCTCGACGGCTTTTCGGTTGATGCGGGGCGCGCGGAACGTGCCTGGGAGAGCAAATTCCGTGCCCTCCCCGATCCCGCCATTTTGCGCAGCACCATGCAACGGATTTCCGCCCACCCCCACCACGTGGGCACGGAGTATGACCGTGCCAACGCCGAACGGATTCTTTCCCTGTTCCGCGAGTGGGGCTGGGACGCTCACATCGAGAACTTTGAAGTCCTCTTCCCCACGCCCCGGGAGCGCCGGGTGGAACTGGTCGAGCCCACGCACTTCCTTGCCAAACTGGAAGAACCCACAGTTTCCGGCGACCCCACTTCGGACCAGCACGCAGAGCAGTTGCCCACCTACAATGCCTACTCGATCGATGGCGATGTCACCGCCCCGCTCATCTACGTGAACTACGGCATGCCGGAGGATTACGAGCAACTCGATCGCCTGGGCATTTCCGTGAAGGGGGCAATTGTGATCGCGCGCTATGGCCAGTCATGGCGCGGCATCAAGCCCAAAGTGGCGGCCGAGCACGGCGCGGTGGGCTGCATCATTTACTCCGACCCCCGGGATGATGGTTATTTCCAGGGCGACGTTTTTCCCGGCGGCCCCTGGCGCCCCTCGGAAGGCGTGCAGCGCGGCAGCGTGATGGACATGGTGCTTTACCCCGGCGATCCCCTCACCCCCGGCGTGGGCGCCACTAAAGACGCCCAGCGCCTGCCGCTCGCGGAAGCCCCCACCCTCACCAAGATTCCCGTCCTGCCCATCTCTTATGGCGACGCGCAGCCGTTGCTCAGCGCCTTGCGCGGACCCGTGGCCCCGGAAGCCTGGCGCGGTTCCCTGCCCCTCACTTATCACGTGGGGCCCGGCCCCGCCCGGGTCAATTTGCAGGTGAAATCCAACTGGGACACTCAAACCATTCACGACGTCATCGCCCGCATTCCCGGCGCCGATTCCCCGGATGAATGGATTTTGCGAGGCAATCACGAGGACGCCTGGGTGAATGGAGGCGAAGATCCCGTCTCCGGACTGGTGGATGAACTGGAGGAGGCGCGTTCCCTGGGCGAACTGCTGAAGCAGGGCTGGAAACCGCGCCGCACCATCATCTATTGCGTATGGGACGGCGAGGAGCCGGGGCTGCTGGGCTCCACGGAATGGGGCGAGGAGCATGCCGAGGAGCTTCGCCGGCACGCGGCGGTCTACATCAACTCGGACTCCATGGGCCGCGGCTACCTCGATGCCGGCGGCTCGCATACGCTGGAAAAGTTCGTGAATGGCGTGGCCCGCGACATCGAGGACCCGGAAACCCACCTCTCCGTAGGGAAACGCCTGCAACTTCAACTCATCTCCCACGGGACGCGCGAAGAGCGGGAGGAAGCCCGCACCCGTTCCGACTGGCGCCTGGACGCCCTGGGTTCAGGCTCCGACTACACGGTTTTTCTCGATCATCTGGGCGTCGCTTCGCTCGACCTCGGCTTTAGCGGTGAAGCTGGCGGCGGTATTTACCACTCCATCTATGATGATTTCTACTGGTATACACATTTTGGTGATACCGATTTCAGTTATGGCCGGGCGATGGCCCAGACCGCCGGCACCGCCGTGCTGCGCATGGCGGACGCCGACCTGCTCCCCTTCGATTTCACCGCCTTCGCGGATACGATTCACAAGTACGCCGAGTCGGTAAAGCAATTATTGAAGGACAAGCGGGAGGAGGCGGTAGAGCGCAACCGCGAACTCGACGAGGGCGTTTTCACCGCTACCATCGACCCCCGCCAACCCCTCCTTCCGCCCGCCCGGGAAGACCCGCCGCCTTTTCTGAACTTCGCGCCCCTCGATAATGCTGCGGAAGATCTCACCCGCAGCGCGGCGCTCTACCAGAAGGCGCTGGATAAAGCCCGGGCGGGCGGCGGGGCGGCATGGGAAAGCGCCTCGCTCCGGCAAGTGAATGAGACCCTCATCGAAAGTGAACGCCAGCTCACCCGTCCCGAGGGCCTTCCCGGCCGCCCCTGGTTCAAGCACCAGATTTACGCGCCGGGGTCTTACACCGGATACAGCGTAAAAACCCTTCCCGCCGCCCGCGAGGCCATCGAGCAGAAAAAATGGAAGGAAGCTGACGCCGCGCTGGTGGAAATCGGCAAAATCCTGAACGCGGAGTCGGCCCTGATTCGGCGGGCGGCCGAAGAACTGGAAGCCGCCGCCCAGTGAGGCCGCCCACTCACGGTTTAGGGGGTGAGGGAAGGAGTGACATTGACGGTTTTTCCCGAGGATTAATGGCGGGGGCCGGTTTGACGCTCTCCTCCACGGTTTTCTCCGCACCTTTGGGCTTCCCAATTTTTTGCGTGGATTCCACGTTGGATACCAGAAATTCCGAGTAGGCATGATGGTTGCGGTAAGTCCGGCCATTCCAATCGAGGGTTACGGTCACCACCTCGGGCAGCCAGAATTTTTGGGGCAGGCGCTTGAATTGAACCTCACTGAAGTTGATATCCGTGGTTTCCTTATCCAGCCTCACCTGCGGTATGGGGTTCAGGAGATCGGAGGTTATGCGCAAGACCTGGTAATTCCCGGCGTCAATCCAGGCGAGTCCCTGGGTGTAGGTGGGCAGGGTGGCAGTCCCGTAAACAAAGCTCCCCGACAGAGGGGTTTTGGTGGGCTCCTGCGCGTAGGCAATCACAAAAGTATCCCGCCCTTTAACTTTCTGCCGTCCCAGTAATCGGAAGGAGCTTCCGCCCTGGTAGGCGGGATGAAAGATCAGGGGAGCGGATATGAACCCTTCGGTAAGCATGCCATCCTCGGACAAATCCATGGGAGAATCTATTTCTCCCCGCCCATTGGCGCGATATTCATCAATGGAAGGCCCCCACGGATGATCCGGCGCCAGCGCCAGGTAGCGGAACTGGTACTGGCGAGCGGAGGTGGTTTTGCCATTACCGTTCAACTTTTCCTGCTGGACATTCTCCACCGAACAGATGTTGGGGATGTTGGCAAAAAGCTCAGCCACATTCTTGCCCACGGCAGCAAGGATTGCCCCCAGCGGCGCCTGGTCGGTGGCCGGTTCAAAATCGGGAAGATTCCCGGGAGGGTGATGAAGATAATCCAGAGGTTCGATACCCTTCGCCTGGGCATTCAGGGTCGCGGCGCGGACGAATTCCTTGTCCTTTTCCCGCTGTTGGATCACATTCCAGACGGCCCGCGCGGTGGGCGGCATGCTCTTAAAGTCGCGGCCCTCCATGTAGAGATTCAACTCATCGCTCGCCTCTCGGGGAGTGCCTACCTGGGCGAGGGCCTCGGCGTGCAGAAGCCGTGCCTCCCTCCCGGCGCCTGCGGCCAGGGCCTTCTTCAGTGATTCGCTGCCCGCGTACCATTCCAATCGCTGGCAATAGGCGCGCCCCAATTCCTGAAGGGCCAGGGGGTCGTTGGGCGCATATTTGAGCGCTTCGCGGAAATAGGCGGCGGCCCTAGCGGGTTCATGCCGCCAGCTTGCCAGCACTCCATAAGCCAATAACGGTTCGGAGGCGCCCAGTTTCGGGTCCGCGATGATGGCGTTGACCGATTCCATCAGTTCGTGGTGCGCGTCGTCCCAGTCCCCCCAAGTTAACTCGGCCAGAGCCAACATGGTCTTGCATTTCAAGCACGCAGGGCGGAGATTGACCACGCGCCCCAAGTCCGGCACAGCCTTGTCAGCCTGGCTGCGGTCAAGAAACTCCTCCACGCCGCGGGCATATTCCTTGGCTTCCTTGGCCGTTAAGCCATCGCCAGTGCCGAGTTGTCTCAGTTGGGGGGCCACACCCTGGATTAAATCCGCCTGCGAGAGCAGCGTGGGATCCTCGCGCTCCGCCGGACTAAGGGTAATGCGCATACCGACTTGGTTGACGGATTCTCCCATGTCCACAAACCGGTGCGCCACCTGGAACCCTTTGCGGGTGATTTTCAGCGTGAAAGCGGCGTGCTTGCCCGCTGTATTATTTAGGAAATCGTATTCGGCAACAAATTCTCCCTGGTTGTCGGTCACGAAGGCCTTGAAGGGGCCCCCATCCAGGCTGGTTATTTCCACCGTGGCATGGACGATGGGATCCCCCTGGAGCGTAACCACCTGGCCCCCGACCTGCTTGCGTGCCTGGGGTCCCATGACGCGGGCACCGAGATCCTGGGCATAGGGGGGAGGAACCACAACCTGCTGCTGCTGCGCCCACAGGGTCGCAGGCAGGAAGAGCCCACCGGCGAGTAAAAGAGAGAGTCGGAGACACTTTCTCATCCTCATCTCCTCATGTTGTAAATACCTCTGACGGCCCACGGGGTATTCTACCGGATTCGCCCACCCCCGGTGAGGATTTCTCGCGGCGCCGCGGGGGAGGCAGCATGCCGCAGCCGCGTTGCGGCGTTTGCCTATGGCCCGCGCTACCTCGATTGCCGGTTCTTGTGATAGATTCGGGAAGAGACCTTGGCACGGAACGAAGGAGAAAGGAACATGGGTGGAGTAAGAGAAGAGGCCCACAAATTGATCGACTCCCTGCCCGAGGAAACCTCCTGGGACGACTTCATTTATCAGATGTACGTGCGGAAGAAGATTGCGAGGGCGATCGAGGCAGCCGAGCCGGGCCGCGTCGTCCCTCACGACGAAGTAAAGAAGCAGTTCCTCTCCAAATGAAGCTCATCTGGACGGATCCCTCCATCGAAGACCTTCGCGCGGTGCGTGACTACATTGCCCGAGACTCCGACTATTACGCTGCCAACTTTGTTGAGCAGGTGGTGCTTTCCGTGGAAAGGCTGCTGCGATCCCCCAAACTGGGCAGGGTGGTTCCAGAAGCCCAAGATGAAAACATTCGCGAGTTGGTGCATTAGAATTACCGCATCACCGACCGGATAGCGGGTGGACGAATTGAAATCCTGGCCATCGTCCATGGCAGGAGGGACCTGACCAAACACCAAGCGGCACCGTGAGGAGCCAGAAAGCGAGCCCCGTTCTAAATGGGAGGGAGGGAAAAAGAAATGCCACAAGACGAATCGGCCTGGAGCGCACTGGAAGGGCTGGCGAGAAAATATGGCAAGCCGGGCGACCCGGACTACCACAACAATCTGGGAAACGCTTATCAGGCGCAGGGCAAGCTGGATGCGGCCATTGCGGAGTTTCAGAAAGCCATCATCCTGAAACCTTCGGATGAAACATTCCACTGCAACCTGGCAGTGACCCTGGCGAAGAAGGGGGATCATGAGGAAGCGATCCGCGAATACCGCGAGGCCCTGCGTCTGAGTCCCCGCGATTTTCACTCTCACTACAACCTGGGCAACCTGCTTTCCAAGATGGGACATGGGGATGAAGCGATCGTTGCCTACCAGCAAGCCATCGAAGCAGACCCCGAACGGCCGGAGGCTCACTTCAACCTGGCGGGGAGCTACTGGGAGGAAGGCCGCTGGCCGGAGGCCGCCGTCCATTACGAAGAGGCTCTCGCCGGCGAAATCGGCCCGCAGCAAGCGGCGGGAGCGCATCTGCGCCTGGGGGCGAACTTCACCAACACGAAAGAGTGGAACAAGGCCGAGAAGCACCTGCTGGCGGCGGTGGAAAGTACTCCCGACAACTTCATGGCCACCTATTGCCTCGCCCTCGTCTACCTGAACATCGACTGTGGTGAGATGAACCGGGCGGCGCGCTCGAAGGCCCTGGCGTTTGCGGAAAAGGCCTGCGAACTCGATCCCGATGATGAGGATGCCGAGCGGGTGGCGATGGCCGCCCGGGCCGCCTGCGAAAAGGGGCCGATGTAGCGCTGACCTTGAGGTCAGCATGTGCCGACCTCAAGGTCGGCGCTTCAATTTCCTTGCGGCCTCGCCGCGCTGCGCTACCCCCCGCCCATCGCAACCTGCGCCTACCAGAAAATCCACTGCAAAATAGCGAAGAGGATGCCCAGCACAATGCCCCAGAACAGCGTGCGCTGGTAGAATGGCAGGCCTCGTTCACTGGGGATTTCGGTGTGTCCGCGCACCAGGCCTTGCAATTGTTCCGCCGATTTGGGCTTGGTGAGCAGGCTGACGATGACGGTGACCGCCACGCAAATCAGGAATGACCACAGTGCCCGGTAGAGATTTTCCGCCATATCCTTGGCGTTGGGCGAGAGCGCGATCCAGGCGAGTTTGCGGGGGTCAAGTTTGACGAGCACAAACATGGCGATCGACGACCCGATGCCCGCCAGCAGGCCCCAGAATCCCCCCTTGGCGGTGCCCCGCTTCCACAGCATGCCGAGCAGCACGGTACCGAACAGCGGGGAAAAAAAGAAGCTGGACAGGGCCTGCATGTAGTCCATGATGCTCTTGAAATGGGTCACAAAATACGCCGCCCCGATGCTGATCAGCACGCCCAGGATGGTGCACCACCGCCCCATCTTCACGTAGTGAGCGTCGGTGGCGTGGGTCCGCATGTAAGGGCGGTAGATGTCATACGTCCAGACGGTGGCGAAGGCGGTAACGTTGCCCGCCATCCCCGACATGAATCCGGCAATCAGGGCGGTAATTCCCAGGCCCAGCAGCCCCGGCCCGCAGTAGCGCGCCAGCATGATGGGCAACAATTCGTTGTAACTGTGCAGGCCGGGACCCACGGCGTTTTCCGGCACCAGTTTGAAGGGGAGCACCGCCAGCCCCAGCAAACCCGGCAGGATCACGATAAACGGCACAATCATTTTGAAGTAGGCGCCGATCATGGGGGCCATTTTTGCCGCCCCCAGATCCTTGGCCGCCAGCGTGCGCTGCACCACCAGGAAATCCGTCGTCCAATACCCGCAGGCAAGGACCCCTCCCCACCCGAAGACGATCCCCGTCCAGTGGATGCCCATGGGATTCCCGGAAAAGGTCCCGAGCGTCCTCCACATGTGGGTGTAGTCACCCTGGGGAAAATTCGCATGGATGCGCGCCACCATGCCCGACCAGCCGCCTACCTCCACCAGGCCCAGGATGGGAATCAGCAGCGCCCCCAGCCAGATCAGGAAGAATTGCAGGACTTCGTTGAAAATGGCGGAAAACAAGCCGCCCAGGGCCACGTAAACCGCCACGGTGAGGGAGGAGACCCAGATGCTGAAGTGGATGTTCCATCCCACGACAACCTTCATCACCAGGGCCATCGCATACATGTTAATGCCCGACATCAAAACGGTGATGACGGCAAAGGAAATTCCGGTGAGAGCGCGCGTGTCCTCCCCGTAGCGCAATTGCAGGTAGCCGGGAACCGAATGGGTTTTGGAAATGTAATAAAACGGCATCATCACCAGCGAGAGGAGGGCGATGGCGGGCAGCGCGCCGATCCAGTAGGCATGGGCGGATTGAATCCCGTATTCATAGGCGGAGGAGGCCCAGCCGAGGAGCTCGATGGCGCCCAGGTTGGCGGATATAAAACTCAACCCCGCCACCCAGGCCGTCATCTCGCGGCCCGCCATGAAGAAGTCCTCGCCGCTCGTGGCGTACTTTCTCAGGTAGATGCCGATACCTAGCACCATCACGAAATACGCGGCGATAATTACCATGTCGGAGGCGCTGAGGGAGATCAGGCGGCTGGGGTTCGCGAGCCAGGCGGCAAGCATGAGTGAATTCGCAGGGGGCATCGGGACGGTTCAATCCTCTCGCCAGGGTGGCAAACGCGGCGCAGCCGCAAGGAATTTGTAGCGCCGACCTTGAGGTCGGCACGTGCTGACCTCAAGGTCAGCGCTACAGCCGCAGACGCGTTCGGGCCGAACGGTCGCCGCGGCGACCCCTACACCCGGCATGGAAATTCTTGTCAAAAAAACGAGATTTTATGGTACTGCCGCAGAGTTGTTCCATCTTATGGAAATACTTTGCGGCTTTCAAAAAATCCTCAAGACGGTTCCACCGCGCGTGGCACGCACGGAAGCCCGTGACAAGATAGCCAAAGGATGGGGAGCGGTCAAGAACTCCGGCAATGTCCCAGTCTGCCGTGTAGCGCCGCGCTGGAGCCTGGTACGCGCCGGCGGACAGGTAACGGCTCTAAGTAAAATCAGTGAATATTCTCCCGTTCAGTCTATTGCTTCCGGGTCTCAAGAATCATAAAGAGCGGGATCTTGTTCATGACTTCGAAATCATCCCTGCTGATCTTTTTCAACAGTTTTTGGGGTCGCGGCTCGATAAAATCGGTGATCACAAAACCGGATTCCCCAATCTCCAGGAGGATCTCTGCCAGGGGCCGGTGGTAATAACTGACTTCCATGTTCCCAAACCACCTATCGTCAATTTTGTGGGTGCTTTGGTAATCGCCGTAAACCTTCATCGGGCGGCCATGCTTTTTTGTGTATCCCAGCAGCCTCGTCTTTTCCGACTTATTTTGGATAATCTCCGCGCTCCAGTAAGCAGGATGATGGGTCGAGAACAGGAAAAGCCCGTCCGGCTTAAGGACCTTATGGAGGTTCCTCAGGGTGGGCCGCCAATCCCGGAGATAATGCATCGCTAAACTGGAATAGGCAAAATCAAAAGATGAACCGGGGAAATTCATCTTTCGCATATCCATCACCAGGAACTCAATTTGGGGATAGGTCTTTTTTGCAATGGCGATCAGCCCTTCCGATCGATCGATGCCAACCACCCGCTTCGCCCCCAAACTCCACAGATGCGCGCATTCCTCTCCGCTGCCACAACCCATGCACAGTACGGCCTTACCCTTTGCCCGGGGAATCTTCCCATACATGGCCGGCTTCTCAAGATAGGTATGAGCAAAGTTCTTCCCGGACCGCATCCGCTCGGCCCATTCCTGCGCCTTTTGGTCAAATGCCTTCTCTGGCTTCATGCGCCTGATGCTCCGCCGAATCGTCATCGTGGCTTGCGCACGCGTATGTAAAGCTGAAGAGCCGCGGATCTTGAACCGCAGGACGCGTTACCTGCTACTGCCGAACGCACAGTGTGCCCTCCAGATTCTAATGCTGTACCACGCCATACCAAAAAAATAATTCGCTCGAGGCATGAACCATTCTTGGGCAAACGTGCTACATTTTCTTCTCGCGACAGCTCTGGATTGCAAGGTCGTAAATTCTTGTTTTTTTGGCAAGCTTTTCAGGCTGCCAGCAGAGCGAAATCGGTTTGGCGAAATTTTAAGGCGGTATTCATAACCTGTTGGCCTTTCTGCGTGGGGCGGTAATAGTAAGTTCGTCCGACGCGATGGATCAATCCGTGAGCGCAGAGCAAGCGCAACTGCCGAGTGGTGCGAGCGGCGGCGCGACGGCGGTGCGCGGAGTCGTTGGGAGGAGAAGGGGATAGCCCCTCTCGCAGATCGCGGTTGCGAACGCCTTGCAGGTGGAATTCCCCGCGCAAGATGGTGGCAAACAAGCCGCTCTCTTGCGGGCTGATGGGCCGCAGGGCGCGATAAGGTCGCGGGGTCTTTACCGGCTGACTGACCGGATCGAGAATGCGATGGGCGGGTTGAGACTCGCCCACCACCGCCAAGGCTTGCAGATAACGGGCATTGGCGCCGCGGCTCAATTCCACGCGCCGACGCAGGTCCACGATGCCCTTGCGGAGGGGATACCAGCCTTTCACCTTACAGCCCTTCCGCCTCACGCCGCGGTAGACGCGAAACCGCGACGGATTATTCAGGGTGGTCTCCACCCTCAACACGCTCCCTTGCTTGTCGTACATCTTGATCGAGTTTTCTTCCACCCGATGTTTCACGCACACCCCTTCGATGCGGCGCTCGTGCGTGCTGCAGACCTCTCCGTTGAACCGCGTGTTGGTGCGTCGCCCCAGAAAGCGCAGCACCTGGGGCGAGGAAAATTGTTCCAGGGCGTGCCGGCACAGGGCGGGATAAACTTCCGCCAGCGCTTGCGGACTGCGAAACATCACATCGCTGGCGTATTCCCCCTGCCGCACCGTCCAGTAGTAACTGCGCAGGCGGGGACGCGCCCCCGCCGCCAACCAAGGATTCACCGCCTGTGCCCACCGATTCAGAATCGACGCCCAGGGCAGAGTCACCAACCGGTCCATCAGCGCCTGCGCCCGCGGCAGATCGCCAATGGAGGTGAAGCAGTTGTCCTTCTGCTCGTAGGCAATCCCTTCCCGTTGCATCTGCCGCGCCAGCCATTCTCGTCCGTTCACGCACACCTGGATCGCCAACGGCAACCAACTTTGCAGCCGAATGTGCATCAGGCCAAAGTCGCGGTCGAGAAAATAAAAGTAAAAATGCAAGCACTGGGCCTGGCGCGGCACTAACCGCAACTGGCGCTTCTCCCGGTCGCGCCGCACCGTGAAGGTCTGACAGGGTTCCACACACGACAACACGCAGATCAGCCCCTCCTTTACCGGTTTCTCTTCCAGCAGCTTTCTCACCAGTGCTTCCTTGCTCGCTTTTCCCGAGGGGACGAACTGGAACGGTCGCCCTGCCCGCTGCGCGATCTGCTCGGCGCGTTTCTTAATGCCCGCCGAAAACTTCTGCACGAACCACTCAAAATCCTTAAACCCCACCCGCTGACTTCCCATGAAATAATCCAGCCCCTGCACATAGCTGATCGAACGCAACACGCCGCGAAACAAAACCCGGTCAAATCCTGATATGCTTCCCAGGATGCGGCTCGCATGCCGCTTCAAAAAACGCTCCATGACGGCCCTCCCCATGACGTTTGCCCAAAAAACATCATGACGGAAACCGCCATGGAGCGTCATCCGTTTTGGTTGCGGCTCCGCCGCGCTGCGCAATAGCGGAGGAGCGTCTAGGGACATCTTTTATGGAAATTGTCAAAGGCCAACCTAAGGAACCGTGCGGGCTTGCCTTCGAGCAATTGAGTAAGTTGGCTGACCCGGACTTGATTGCGCATCTCCGAGCTGGACACAACGATGCACTCGCGGTGCTCTTCGATCGCTATCACCGGCTTATTTTGAGCGTGGCGTTTAAGATTCTCCATAATCCAGCCGAGGCAGAGGATGTAATGCAATCCATCTTCCTGGAAATCTACAGGGTGGCGGGACAATTCGAGGCCTCGCGAGGTAGCGTGAAAGTATGGCTACTCCAGTACGCGTATCACCGCAGCATGAATCGGCGTGAGTACCTCAAGGTGCGGGGCTTCTACGCCCGGGATGAACAAGCACGCCGTCCGTCCAATTCAGCAGAAAGCCCGGTCGTGCATACCGCACCGGGACCGCTAACTATCCCTGAAGTCCGTTGCTTGGTGCGGGAGAGTCTGGAGAGCCTGAATCATTCCCAGAAGAGCGTTCTCCACATGGCGTACTTCGAGGATATGCCCCTCAAAGATATTGCCGTAAGGACGGGAGAATCCTTGGGAAACGTAAGGCATCATTATTACCGCGCGCTTCGCAGTCTGCGCTCATTATTGCTGCCCAGGGACGGAGAAAGACGGAACAACCGGACGAAAGAGGCAGAATTTGAAATTGCTTCTCGGGGGTCTATTGATGTCGAAACCTGAATCATTTAAGGATAAATCCGTACCAGCCGATACGACGCGGCTTTCATCAGATGAGTATCAGCAGATGATTGAGCACGTGGAGGATTGCCCCTCTTGTCATTCTGCTCGCGAGGAATTCGCGTCTTTTCTAGAGCAATTGCCGGCGGCGGAATACGACAAGGTGAAGGCTGATTTTCTAAGCCATATTAAAAAGGGAGGGATGCAAGAACGATTTATAGGAAGGGCACGCGCCGCGGGCATTCAGTTTTCTGACGCCTTGGTGAATCGTCCGCAGCCCAAGTTCCGCCTGATACTTTCGTACCGCTGGGTCGCGGCGGCCGCGGTGCTTGGGATGATCATGGTGGCGATGGGCCAGCGCATTGTCCACCAAAGTCCGAGGCCCTCCCTGAAGACAGGAACTCAAGCGCCGGAACAGAATACCCTGGCCGCTCAAGCTCCAAGCAGCCGCAAACTGGAGGCGAAGCTTACGGAGCTTCAGGCTGCCATCGACGCTTGGAAGCAGGAGAATCTCGAATTAAAGGACGAGAACTCCCAAATGCTCCTGCAGATCGATGCTCTGAACAAGGATATCATTGCCAGGCACGCGGAAAAGGAGGCTCTGCTACAAGCTCTTGTACTCTCGCACGAGGTGAACGCCCAGCAAGCGAGCCAGGATGAAAACAATGTGCAGCTTCTAGCTCGTACCGAAGCCGAACTAATAGAGGCACGATCCCATGGGAAGGCGATGGAAGAGCAGGTCGAAGCCGAAAAAGCGGAGCTTGGCGCGCTCTCCCAGCAACTCAGCGCGCAGGATTCAACCATCGCCCGCGAACGGGATTTGCTCGCCGCCGGACGGGATATCACTGACCTTATGGGTGCGCGGAGCCTTCACATTATTGATGTCCGTGACGCCGACGGAAAAGGCAAGAATACGAGGTCCTTTGGAAGAATTTTCTATACGGAGGGAAAGTCCCTTATCTTTTATGCCTTCGATTTAGACGAGAGCAAAATAATCAAGGCCAATTACTCCTTTGAGGTTTGGGGAGAACGGCTCGGCGAACCCACCTCGGTAAGAAACCTCGGAATCTTGTATACCGATGACAAGGACCAGAAACGATGGGCTTTCAAAGTTGACGACCAACAACAGCTCGCTGAAATCGACTCCGTTTTTGTGACCCTCGAGCCTCATCACGGCGCCAGCAGACCTCGGGGGGGAAGGATCCTTTTTGCTTACCTCGGGGGCAAAGCTAATCACCCCTAGAGGCGGTAACCGTCATTTCCACAGGTGGGGCGCGCTGCCGGATCAATCCTCCGGCCTGGATGTCATACTATGCCTGTCCCCACCGGCTCAACCCTCCGACTTTCCATCCATAGGAACACACCCCCACAATTATATTTGGGTACAACCGAGCTCCCTAAGAGGCATATGTAACTAGATGAATTTATCTTTGCGGAAGGGAGAAAGTTTTATGAAGAAAAGTTCTGCCCTCTTCGTTCTCGGTTGCCTGGGGTTGATCTTATGCGGGTCTGTGACCCCGCTGTCAGCGCAAACGACAAGCGCGACGATCAACGGAAGAATCTCGGACCCGCAAGGTAGTGTCGTGCCGGAAGTCGAAGTACGAGCCGTGAATATTGACACAAACGTGAATTACGTTGCCAAAACCAACGATGCCGGTATTTACGTGATTTCCGACCTTCCTCCCGGACGCTACCGGCTGCTGGTGCGCAAGGAGGGGTTTAAAGAGATCAATCAAGTAAACCTCGAGCTCCACGTTCAAGATATCGTCGAACAGAATTTCTCCCTCCAAATTGGGTCCGTAACCCAGTCGATCACCGTCACGGGGAACGCCACTCCCTTGAACACGGAGACGGCCAAGGAATCCTCCACCATCAACAACGTGATGGTGCAGGACCTGCCGATCGTGGTCGGTTCGGCTCTGCGCAGCCCCCTGGATCTTGCCTCCTTGACGCCAGAGGCCAAAAACTACAATACGGCTGTTGCTAACGCCGCCGCCGCCCCCGGAACGAACACTTCCGACAGTTTCTCGATTGGCGGCGGCCAGCCCCGCGCCTTCGGAATGACCTTGGACGGGGTCACGCTGATGGCGGGCAATTCCACCCCCAATTCCTGGGTCACCTACAACACCCCGCCCCTTGATGCCATCACCGAGTTCACCGTGGAAACCAACGGTTACAAGGCGGAATTCGGCCATGCCCAGGGCGGCGTGATGACCTTCTCTTCCAAAACCGGCACCAACGCCCTCCACGGTTCGGCCTTCGAGTTTCTGCGCAATACGGACCTGGACGCGAATTACTTCTTCAGCAACGAGCATGGTATTCCGCGTTCCATCTATAAGCAGAACGATTTCGGTGTCAATGCGGGCGGTCCGGTGATCATTCCCCATATTATCAACGGGAAGAACAAGACATTTTTCTACGCCGCGTATGAGGGCTTCCGCAATCGCGTGGGCGCCAACGGTACGACCTTCACGGTGCCCACCGCCAAAATGCTGACCGGCGATTTTTCCGATTGGGTCAACAGCGCGGGCCAGATGATCCCCATCTACGACCCCACCACCACCACCCTTAACGGCTCAGGGGTTTACGTGCGCACGCCGTTCACGAACAACTATATCAACCCCACGGTGTGGGATCCCTTAGCCTCGAAATTGGTGGGAGTCTTTGCCGGCGGTGCAGGCGGGCAGGTGCTTCCCAACACCACGGCGGCGGACGGCACGGTGGGCGCCGTCCAAAGCAATTACTTTGTCACCAAAGGCACGGTCGTCACCCCGTGGAACAAATTCAGTATCAACGGCGACCACGTCATCAACGATAAAAACAGCATCTCGGGTTACTATGGCCGAACCCGGGAAACCAATACCGGCGGTCCGGACGGCGCTCCCGTCCTCCCCGACAACTACAGCAGTTACCAGCCCCAGCATAATCGCAGCGACGTGTTTCGCGCCAGTTGGACCCATACCTTCAGCCCCTCCGTGCTCAACTACTTCTATGTGGGCGCCAACGTTTGGAAGCAATTTGCTGAACCCTACCAGGAGGTTGCGGGGAATTGGCAAAGCAAGTTCTGCTACCCCAACGTCATAAATTGCAATTTAGACTTGATGCCTGTGTTCTTCGGAAGCGATGGATATACCCAATGGGGGAGTGGCGGGGACAGCGGCTCGAATCAACCCGTCTATAGTTACAATGACAATCTCACCTGGGTGCACGGACGCCACACCTTCAAGTTCGGCGGGACCTACCAACATAACGACTATGACGGAATCTCCGACTCCGGCGACATGGGCAATGTGACTTTTGCCACCGGGGAAACCGCCGTGCCGGGTCAAACCAACTACAAGACGGGCGGCGGAAATTCTTTCGCATCCTTCCTCCTGGGGCAGGTCGATAGCGGTACGGTCACCACACCCCGTATCATCGATCAGGTTTATCGCTATATCGCGGCTTTCGCTCAGGACGATTGGCATGTCAGCAGCCGCATGACGATCAACGCGGGGCTGCGCTGGGAAACCACCTTGCCTGACCTCAATCCCGTCAACGAATTGACCAACTTCAATCCCACCAAGCCCAACCCCGCCGCGAACAACATCCCCGGCGCTCTCGACTTCGCAGGGTTTGGGGCGGGACGGATTGGCAGAACCGATTTCGGAGGATATCATTTCCTCGGTTTCGGGCCCCGCATGGGCATTGCCTATCGCCTGGACAGCAAAACCGTAATCCGCACCGCCTACTCCCGGTCATTCGGTTTCACGGTCACGGCGCAAGGCTCCGCCCACTATTCCGGGTTCTTCCAAATTTTTAGCCCCGTCAACACCACCTCTGGGGTTGAGCCGACCTTTCTCTTCAAAAACGGGTTCCCGCCCTACCCCTTGCCCCCCCTGCTTAATCCCTCCTTCGCCAACGGTAGCTCGGTGCAATGGTTCCAAGGCGCGGAAGCCACCCTTCTCCCCACGCTCGATTCCTGGACTTTTTCCATCCAGCGCCAGATAACTCCCACCACCATGGTGGAGATTGCTTACTCCGGCGATAAGGGTACCCACTTGCTGAGTGGGGAGGATAATTACGATCAGACTCCTTTCTCGGATTTCGCGGAGTATGGAGACGCCTTAATGAACAGCAGCGCCACGTCCCCGGCGGCGATCGCGGCGGGCATCACGCTGCCGTATCCGACCTTCACCGGTTCGGTGTCCCAGGCCTTGCGGCCCTTTCCGCAATACACGGTGGTTGACACCGAGAGTGGCGGGGGCGACCACAGTGGCAGCTCGGAATATGAAGCGCTGATTCTGCAACTTCAGAAACGCCTGGGCAGCGGTCTGACCGTTCAGACCTCTTACGTGTATTCCAAGCTCGAGGACACTTCCGAGGGAGCGGCTCAGCAGGTCTTCGCCATGAACCAGGCTCAACGCTATCTGGATAAATCCATCAGCGGGGATGACCTGACCCACAACTTCAAACTCGCCTGGGTTTACGAATTGCCTTTTGGAAAGAACAAAAGGTATGTCAACAGCGGGGTGGCGTCGGCGCTGCTGGGTGATTGGAGAGTCTCGGCAATCCAGTACTATTCCAGCGGCTTTCCCATTGCTTTGGCCACCAGCGTCAGCTTCCCCATCTTCGCGGGTTCCGATCGTCCCACCGTCCCCTCGAATTCCGGGTGGGGGTGTTCGGCGCAGTCGAATTTCGATCCGTCGGTTGACACCTTCTTCCAGCCCGCTTCCTTCTTCGGGCCTCAGCCCAACCTTCTTACCAACCCTGCGTCTACGTTCGGCAATGCCCCGCGTTATAACGGCGAATGCCGTCAATTTCCCATCTACAACGAAAACCTTTCTCTGAATCGGAAAATCCGGATCACCGAAAAACTGAATTTGGATTTCCGCATGGAAGGGTTTAACATTTTCAACCGCGTGCGCTTTGGCACCGGATCAACCACCTTGCAGAGCGCGACCTTCGGCAAACTCACCTCCAACAACGATATCTTCAATACGCCGCGCCAAGTGCAGTTCGCGATGCGACTGAACTGGTAATTCCCCCTCAGGCGGAAGTCCGGGCAAGCCTTCGCCAGCGCATGAACGCTGGCAAGGAGACCGGACTTCCGCCCCTCCTCACGGAGAACTCGGATAGGTATCCGGCCGCAGCATGCCCTTTCTCCTCGGAAGAAAGCGGCCTGCGCCTGCCAGAAGATCCACTGCGCAATCGCGAAGAGGACGCCCAGCACGATGCCCCAACCAGCAGTGTGGGCCGCTTCTGGTCCGGCGTAAAGGGGTGGTTCCCAAAAATTTCTTCAGCCAGGCCGTCACCCTTTCTGAGAAGAGCTGTTTGCAGGGTTCAGGTCGGGGAGAAGCGCCACCGCCCGGATGGGGCTGGCTTCCCCGCCCTCCAGCTTCAGAGGAAGTCCGATAAAGAAGAAGCGGTGCCCGGCGACTTGATCGAGATTGACCAGGCCCTCAAAGATGGGCAGGCCGGCGCGCCCCGCCAGTTTATGCGCGGGGGCTCCCGCGGCAATGGCTGCAGGACTATCGGCAGAGGCTATATCGCCGCCCACCGCCTTCACCCCGCGGCCGATCAACTCCTCCACCAGGGCCGGCTGAAGGCCCGGCCATTCGCCCTCGAAAAACGCGGGCGATCCGGCCCTCTTGTCCCAGCCGGTGCGAAACAGGACGATGTCGCCGGGAAAAATGTCCGCCCCCTCCAGGTCCGCGACGCTCAGGTCCTCACCCAGGTTTTTCAAACTCTGTATCGCGATGGCTTCCCCCATGGTGTTTTGTATCGGGATATCCACAATGCCGGGAGACCCCTGCCCGAGAAAATGCAGGGGAGCGTCAACGTGCGTTCCGGCATGCGCACCCATCTGCAACTTCGAGACGCAAAAACCGTGCTCGCCAAAATCCACGTGCCACGACTTGGCAAAGGGAGGATCGGTGGGGTAGCACGGAATTTGCTCATTCAGCAATGCCGTTAAATCCACCACACGGAACGCACTCAGAATGCTCATGGTTTCCCTTCCTTCTTCAGCCTGCTCGAGCACCTGTTCCGCATCCGCACGGTGGGAGCGGTTGTGATGATGATGTCGGCGCCCTCGGACGCCGCTTCCAGGGCAATTTCCGCCCCCACCCCGATGTTGGCTCCCGCAACCAGTACAACATGGCCTTGGAGTTTTGTAGCAACTTCGCAAGGCCCAAATTAACGAACATCAATTCGCAAGAAGCATCACGAAGTGCCACGGGCCAACCCTCTGGGGCCAAGTCATTCAGGTTTTATGCCGCTGCTGCGCAAGTGATCTCGCCGGCCCTCGCAGGGTCAAACATATAGCGCAATTCCGAATTTCGAGCAACTTTGATGATGACACAACGTTGATGATACACAAGAACCTATCCAGCCCTTTTTTCCGATTCAGCTTTGTGCTACTGTCTCGCTGATTGTTGCCGAAAGAACCCATCTTTGGGCAGCGCGATTGCCACGGCAAGAAATGGACGTCTCCCCACTTTCCTACCATGAGCCCCTGCCCGGGAGGTAGCCATGATTCGAACAAAAACCCCCTTACTTTCCTTCCTACTTTTCGGCTTACTTTTAAATTCCCTGTTGACCGGCTGCGGCGGCGGAGGGGGGAATGGTGGAGGCGGCGGGGGCGGCGGAACGCCTCCGGACATCCCCACACTGACCTCTATTGCTCCTTCCAGCGCGGTGGCCGGCGCTGCCACCGTGACCTTAGCCCTATATGGCTCGAACTTTGAACCGTCCCCGTTCACCGCAACCGTGCAATGGAACGGCGCCCAGCTATCGTCCTCATGGGTGAGCGCAACCCAGATGACCGCCACTATCCCCGCCAGCGATCTTGCTTCTGTCGGCAGCGGCACGGTAACGGTGACCAATCCTGGCGCCGGAGGCGGCACTTCGGGTGCTCTAACCTTCAAGATTTCCGCCGCGCCCGCCCCGACCACCTGGGTGAGAACCGTGACGGGGGTTGTTGCGCCGACCAATGCCTACGGAAACATCCAAGGAAATATCGTTTGGGACGCCGCCCATGGAAAGCTCTACTTTGCGAACGCGTATACGGCCACCGCTCCTTCCACCACCATCGCCGTCATTGATCCGATCGCGGGCACCGTCACCACGAACGTCGCGGCCGGAAACGACCCCGATCTGCTATCGATTTCTTCGGATTCTTCCTACTTGTGGGTGGGCCTGGACGGTGACCATAAGGTGCAGCGCTTCCTTCTGCCCGGACTGACCAAGGATATTTCCTTTCCTGTACCCACGGATTCGTCCGGCAACCCGCAACAGCCGGTGTGTCTGCAAGCGGCGCCGGTCAGTGCGCATGCGGTGGCGCTGATTCCCGGGCAATGGAACTCTGGGGGATCCAGCCCTGTTTACGTTTACGATGATGCCACCCCACGAACCGGTTTTGTCCCGAGTGGGTCAGATCTTGCCTGGGTAACATGGGGCGCCGATGATTCGAAAATCTACGGTATCGCCGACACCGACACGGCCGGCAACGTGGTCGATACCCTGAACGTAACGTCCACGGGAGTTTCACTCGCCAGTTCCAAGGGGGGACAGTTGTCGGGGGGGTTTGGGGCAGTACCCTCTCAGTTCGACATCCTCAACGGCCTGCTCTACAGTTACACCACTGCATTCAATCCGAATGATGGCAGTGTGGCCGGGTATTTCAATACTTCGCCCGCGCCGTTTAACACGGCTTTTGGCCCGCTGGCTTGCACCGCCGATACGTCCCTAGGCCGCTATTACTGTGTTGAGCAGGGCGGCTTCCCCTATGATTTGTGGGTCTTCGACTTGAACAGCTTTGTGCCACTTGAGCGCTTAAACCTCGGCGCGTCGTCTGGTTCGCAGAATCCGACAGTCACGGGGTATCCAAACCAGCTCATTCGCTGGGGCAATGCCGGTCTGGCGCTGACCACTGAGACCTACGGTGGTCTGGGAAACGGGGGCTTCTACCTGATTGACGGGGCAGCCGTCAATCCCAAAGCTGCTCCTGATGTCTCCTCCGGCGCCGCCATTCCCTCCTATATCTGGATGTCGTCTTTGAGTCCGCAGCAAGCGCCTGCGGGCAGCGGCGAAGTGGCCGTGACCATCAATGGGACGAATTTCACGCCCGACAGCGTCGCATGCTGGAGACGCAATTATATGGACGAGGCGTTCCTGCCGACCTCCTATGTGGGTTCGCAGCAACTGAACGTGACGATTCCGGCCAATCTTCTGGCGAGTCCCGAATACGCTCCCATCACCATCTTTGATTCCAGTTCCAACCTCTATTCCACCGACTCCCTGATATTCACAGTTGCCTCCGCTTCCGCCTCCGGCAGCAGCACGCAAGTGAATGCCATCAACATGGCCGCATTCGCCATGGCCTGGGATCCCACCAGCGCCCTGCTTTATGTCGGAACGACGGATTTCGATAGTAGCTATTCCAATTCCATTGTCGCCGTCAGCGGGGAGACCGGAACCGTGGCGAAAACGCAGACCGTCGGCACCGATCCCTGGGTGGTAAGTGACAGCGCGGACGGACAGTACCTTTATGTGGGATATTATACCGCAACCACCATGACCCAACTCCCGCTCCCGGGGCTGGCGTCGCCCTTAACCTGGGGGTTGACCGATCCCGGCGGAACGGACGTGTATTATGCCGGTGATCTGGAAGCCGCGCCGGTGAGCCCCCACACCACTGCCGTTACCTTATTTGACTGGTCTCTATATACTTTCGATACGGGCGGGATGGTGATTTACGACGACAACGTGGAAAGGCCCGATTTCCTGGGCGGATGGGGCAGCGGTCTACCGGGCCCGGAATCTTACTGGACGCTAGCCTGGGGCAACACGGATGAGATTCTCACTGCCGCGGGGGAGGGTGGGCCCATCTTTGGACTTCCGGTCAGTTCCTCAGGAGTGACCTATAGCGCCCAAGGCAACGATACTTCCTTCAACGCCTGCGGCGGGGAAATCCATTCAGACTTTGGGACAGGACTGATTTATAGCGACTGCGGCAACGTGGCGGATCCCACCACGCTGGCGACCGTTGGAACTTACGGCGCTTCCGGCCTGGTGGCCCCCGATTCCTCCCTGGACCGTGTTTTCATCCTCGGGCAAACGTCGGCGCAGGCCAGCTCCGACAATTACACCATCCAGTCATTCGACGAGAAAGCCTTCACCGCGGTGTCTTCAATTGCCCTTGAGAATTTATGGGGTAGCCCCATGCAGCTTATCCGCTGGGGAAATTCCGGCCTTGCCGTATTGACCCTGGCCGAGCCCAACTGCTGCGTGCCCGGAATGATCTACCTGATTCAGGACACCAATTTCGTCAGCAACACCCCGGCAGCGGCCGCTCAACTTTCCCGGCCGCGCGAGCTGGTGCAGCAGCGGCGGAAACGCATTACCAAGGCCGACATTGTGAAGATGTTGCAGGCCAGACGAGGGGCGGAACTTCCCCGACCCTGAAGACAGCACGGCATGAGGTCATACCAGGGCAGCAGCGCGGAGGTATTCGGCTCCGGGCCGAATTCCTCCGCGGCCTTTTCTCATTGCCTGACAAGGAACAATTCGAGATTGCGATTTTACGAGCCGCAGTCGAAGGCAAACGGCCCCGGCGTCTGTGGGGGTCTTCTGTAGTGCCGACCTTAAGGCCGGCACAGGGTACGTGCCACGGGCGTCCCGCCCTTGCGCGGGCATGGCCAGGATGGCCATGGCACGTTGTTGTAGTGACGGCCTGGAGGCCGGCAACCCATTCGCGACCGGCTTGAGGCCGGTGTTGAGTGCTGACCTCAAGGTCAGCGCTACAATTCTCTTGCGGCTCCGCGGCGCTGCGCCCCCCTGCCCTTTTCCCCAGGCCCCCATCCTGTCCTTGACAATGTAGCCTATAGTTGGTAGAATGGTGGGGAGGCTAGGGTCTTCGCGCCGGAAGATGCGCGGCTGGGAGCGGCGACTTATACAAAGTTGCATTCATAAAGATACTAATATAAACTCCTTCCGATTATTTTTACGCGGAGGGAGAAATGCGACCACCTCGACCTTTTCCAGAAGGAACGCTCGAGCGGTTACAACAGGGGTTGAAGGAAGCGCGCAACAAGGCCGAATTTCAGCGGGTGCAGTGTTTGTGGCTGCGAGCGGCGTTGGGGTTAAACGCCAATCAAGTTGCCCAAGCCCTGGGATGGCGACCGACCTCGGTGCGGCGTCTGCAGGCCCAATACTGGCGGCAAGGCGAAGCGCTCTGGCAGCGCCGGGGGCGCGGAGGGCGACGCCACCAGAACCTGCCTGTGGCGGAAGAGGCCCAACTGTTGGCAGGATTTCTGCAGCGCGCCGAACGCGGTGGGTTGTTGGAGGTGAGCCGGGTGCAACAGGCCTATGAACAGGCGGTGGGCCATGCCGTGCCGAAATCGACGGTTTACCGCATGCTGGCCCGGCACGGCTGGCGCAAGTTAGCTCCGCGGCCTCGCCATCCCCAGGCCGACCTCGCCCGCCAACAGACTTTTAAAAAAACTCCCCGCGACCGTTGAGGAGCATCGCCTCGCCGGGCGATCCCTGCGCTTGATGTTCCAGGATGAGGCGCGGTTTGGACGCATCAATGATCCCCGGCGCTGCTGGGCGCCGCGCGGCGTGCGTCCCCAGGTCTGCGCCCGCATCGTGCGCGAGTACACCTATGTTTTCGCCGCCGTCAGCCCGCATGACGGTACGCTCGATACCTTGGTCCTACCCGAGGTGAATGCCCTGACGATGTCCTTGTTCCTGGCCGAAGTCGCCCGGCGTCACCCCCAGGAATTCATCCTGATGGTGCTGGACGGTGCGGGGTGGCACCGCGCCAAGGATTTGCAGATCCCGGAGAATATGCGGCTGCTCCCCTTGCCGCCCTACAGTCCGCAGCTCAACCCGGTGGAGCATGTCTGGGAGGATATCCGGGAAAAGTGGTTCCCCAACCTTGTCTTCGACAGCCTGCGGGCGGTGGAGGATCGTTTGGTTGAAGCGCTGGCGAGTCTTGAAAATGACCCGCAACGAGTGGCCCGAGTCGCCGGATTCGATTGGATCATTAGTATTCCGATGAAGGCTAATTAGTATTAGGCAGAGCATCCGCCTAGCAGCTTTTTCCTCACAGAAAGATTCTTCGCTAACCTGGAATGTTCATGAAAACACAACCCGTTAGCGACATGCAGACAATTTGTCGCGAGGTTTCTAGGAGAGCCAAGTGTTTGATAACAGGGAAGTTGCATCAGGAGCTCGTCGGCGCGGCGAAATGGCGCAAACCAGCACCGTGCTAACCTGGAATGTTGATGAAAACACAACCCGTTAGCCAGGAAACACGTCAGACGCTATGTATCTAGCCCATCTGTAAATACTAGAAGGCAAGGGGGTTGTAAAAAGCATGCGGATTGATGCCCAAAAAAAGGGGACTACTTTTTTTCGGGTCAAAAAGTATAGGTTGTTGAAAATAAGCCAGTAAAAAACTTGACCGAAGTCAAATTTGCTCCGAACCTGGAATGTTATAGAAAACACAGGCACTTATCGCCGCGACCCTGGAATGTATATGAAAAAAAATATGGTTAGCCGAGATGCCCGGCGCCAATTTCCAAGTGTTTTTCGCCCGCCGCTTGGCTTGAGTTGCCACGCGGCCAGGACTTTCCCGGGAGTAAAACGGAGAGCCGCGGGGAAAACCAGGCGCCGCCCCTCAAGGCATCTGCGCGTAGGCATGGCGGACGACTTCCACCTGATCGTGCAAAAACGGGTGAGGGCGGAAGTCCGGGGCGATTCCGTGGGCGTATCCGAAAAAGTCGCATCCCGCTTCATACCATTGCTTCCAGGTATTCGGATCGCACAGCCCCTTCTTGTCCGGCCGGCCGATGATGGTCATCATCACTCGCTGGTGCGGCTTGCGAATTTTCAGCAGCCAGCTCACCACTTCATCCGAAGACTCGGCCACAAGCTGGTCGCATTCATTCAGCATGGGGTGATCCACCCACATGGGTTCTTCCGGCTTGTAAAACGGGACATTGAAATTGGCCTTGGTCTCCGGGTTGCCTTTGTGCATTGCCTCCTGGATGCGATGGAACTGGCGGGCCATGATCTCGCGCTTGTATTTCAGGTTTTCCTCGGGGGTAATCTCCTCGGCCTTTTCCGGCATGTCGCGCCCGATAATCTCCTTGAACGGTCCTTTCACAAAAGGCGAGGGCTGCACCTGGAACAGGTTGGAGTTGTAGCGGCCGTAATTGAAGCAGTCAAAGTTGATCCACTCGACAGGATAGAGGCGCAGGAATTCGGTGATGCGCGCGCACAGCAGGTCGGTCCAGGGACTCTCCGGCGCCAGCAATCCCTGCTGCATGCGGGTGCGGCTGGTGGGAACCGTCCACTCATTGCGAATATTGCTGACCACCAGATCGCAGCCGATGCAGAAGTATCCGCAGAACGGCAAGCCCGCCTTCCGGGCCATTTTGAATATTTTTGGAAACAATTCACCGCCCGGCCCGGGAGCGATCGGACCCAGCCTGGTCGGGTAGAAGGCGTACCCGCACCACGAGTACCCCTGCAAGAAGAAAATGTTCACGCCAAAATCCCGATGCCAGGCGAAATATTCCTCGGGATCAAGGTACGCCCAGTCCTGCGGAAGCGCCGGAGTGGGGGAGGGTTCCGGCCCTTTTTGCGCAGTAAAGTTCAAATCGCAACAGAAGAGCTTGATGGGCCTTCCGCCGCTGGGGAGACTCGAGGCATTGGGCAGCAGGGGAATGGCGGTTTTTTTCCCGGCAGGCAGCGGTGCGGCCTCCCCGGTGGAACCTCCCAGCGTGGCGGCGACGCCCGCCGAAACGGCACTCGCTTTCTTCAGGAAATTACGGCGATCCAGATGTTCATTAAGCATGATGGCCTCCAGGAAATGAACCGGGGCGAGCAGAGGAGCTTTCTCCGTGATCTCTGTGCCTCTGTGGTGAAGCTTCTCTCTCCGGCACGGCGAGAGTATACACCCGCTTGGTTCGTGTGCATGGTTCCAGAGTATGACGGGCCAGAGTTCTTGTCACTGGAAGACGCTAGATGGAGTTGGATGGCGTTAGAAGGATGTGCCGTAATCTGAGGAAGATAGGGGATAGTTGCGGGCGGCACTGCAAAAAGCGATGGGCCAGAATTCGTGGCGCGGGCTGATGCTTGGACGCGGGGACAAAAAATCAGTTTTACTGAAAACTAAGGAGTTAGACGGCGGGGGCGAAAAGTTAGGTCACTATCGCGTAAGAGTACTGTTATCATCAAAACAGCAAAAACATGGGCCAGAATTAATGGCACGCGGTTTTTGGAAAGTGGCCGTGACGATGGCGAAAACGATGCGCGAAATGACAACACTGAAAGTGGTGCCAAGAACGATACTCGAAATGAGCATAAGAAACGAGTACGTAAAGTGAGTATCGTGAAAGGATGTGAAATAAACAGACTAGCAAGACGGCAAGAGAACAAACTGACAAGGTGAGAAAGACCCAAAGTGCGAAATGCCGGAGGCCGGACACCCAGCCCGGCCTCCGGTATCAGGAACTATTTCGACTCAACAGCTTTGAGCTTTTCGGCCAATTGGTTGCCGATACTGATGAGACCTAACAGAGACTTCCTGGCCTTAACAGACCCTCCCAAAGCCAAGTCATTCAGCATCGACATTACGGCAAGGGCAGGGAAAAGCAATGACTCAATCTGCCGGTCAGTGCGGTAGGTTTTGAGAACGTGTTCATGGAACTGATGAAGCATCTCCAGTTTGACGGATTTTTTGGACTTACGTGCTGGCATACTCACCTCCTTTGTGGATTAGGCGTTTCCCTCTGCCGGCCGCAGCGGGCAGCGCCGTCTTACGAAACTTATGCCGCTGTCTTTCCGGCCTCCCGCATGTCGCGCATGTCTCGCAGCGTGTTGAATAGCCGACGCGCGTTGACATACGTCTTGTGGGTCTTTGGGTCTTCCACCTCGCAGCCGTCAATGATAGCTTCCACCTGGCTGGAACCGATGCCGGGCAACTCGCCAAGAATCATACGGCGCGCCTCCGGGCGGCCGGGGCCAAGCACAGACTCTTCCAATTGCTGAATACGGCTCCGCCATTGCTCGAAATGCACCTTACGGCGCGGCTCGAACAGGTCAAGGACTTGCTCATTTCCGGCTACCAGGATGCCCATGCGGTTCCCTGCCAAGTCGCCAATTTCACGCAAGGTTTCCAGCGTGTCGATGCGGGAATAAAGGTGCTGCGCTTCGTCCAGGGCCACAGCCACACCCGCCTTGCGCCGTCGCAAGACATAGAGCAAGTTCTGACGAACCGCGTCCACCGATTGCGCGTAAGGCACGCTCAGCGCCCGCGCGATGCGGCTCAGCAACACGGTGGGAGACATGCCGGAGGCCGACGCGCGGATGTAAACGAGCCACGGCTCAGGCTCGCGGGCACCCTCCGCCGCGCGGTACTCAAGCAGGAAGGTCTTTTGCGCGCCAGCCGGGCCGTAGAGCGTTCCCCAGCGCCCGCGCCGGATTGATGCCAGCATGGAATCCATAGTGCGTGTGGCTTCACTCTCATACAGCTTGCCGGGCAGATCCGGGAGCGTTGCCGGGTTAGCCGCGAAGAATTCGAGCAGCTTCCGCGCCGCAGGCTCGCCCAATCCGTCGCTGTTTCCAAAGCGCCCGGAACTGGAAAACTGCCGCAGGGTGTGATAGGCATAGCCGGTGAATTCAGCCACGGTGCGGAGCCCGAAACCTGTGCGCGACATGTAGAGATGGAGCGCCTTTCGCGCTTCTTGCCGAATTGCGTTTGATGCATCCACGCGAGCCTCTAGTTCTTGTCTTTGTCCTTATCTAAGTTCAAAACCTGCTTTGCCAAATCCGCCGAAGTCGGCGCACGCTCAATCGTCATCGGACGCGCCCGCAACCCGCGCGCGTTGGTTTGAAGAGAGCGCAAGTACTCTTCCATTTCCTTGTCGCGCGCGGCTGTCTCTCCTCCCACAACCTTGCGAACATGGGCCAGCTTTTCAATTTCGTCCGAGAGCATGGCTTCGTCCTTGGTTCCCACGATGGCGCGGCGCTCGGCAGTGAACGGCTCGGCACCAGGAGGCGATACAATGAGGTGCAGAGGGTCGCGCCGGTAGCGCATCACGGGAATTTTCACGCCACTGCCCAAGCGCGAGCACCACTCGATAAGCTGAGGGCAGGAATAACGCGCGCTATCTTTCAACTCGATGATTCCCCCTTCGCGGATGGCGCGTTCATCCAGCTCGGCAAAGGCAAGGTCAAGCGCAGCCTGATTGGGTTTGCGCTGGGCAATCTCATCGGCGGCCGGTTGGAACTGCCGGAAGGCCGCAAGGCGAGTCAGGCCATTGCATCCCTTCGCTTCTGTGTCGGCAAGGTTGATGTCCACAACCCATTGCGCAATGCGGCGCTCGGCTTCCTGAATTGACATCAGTTGCGGGCCGATAGTTCCATAGCGGCAGTGGGCATTCAGATGGCGGTCAACCGCGTCATCAATCTCCCGGTGTTCGTGCTTTTCGAGAGGCGGCTTCCATGACGGGCCGAAGTCCCGCGCGCGGTCTGCATAGAGCCTGTGCAGCCTTTCCAGCCGGTTGGCGCGCGGATTCTTTTCTTCCGAGCCGCGCGGAATAACGCCAAGCTCACCCAGCGGGCCAGCGAGCTTTTTAACCAAATCTTCGCTGCATAGCACCATGTGGCCACGCACCAGGGCGCGAAAGCGTGCCGCGCGGTCGGACACCACGCGCCGGGGCAGGAAGTGTTGCCGAATCGTCCGCTCTGCCAGAGCAAAGACCGCATCTTCAAGAGAGACTTGCCATGTCACCAAGTAGTCAATGATGTGGGTTGTCCGCTCATCCAGAATGGTGAGAATATGAGCCTGTGGGCGATTCGCGCCGTAGTTGAAAATGCGCCGGTGATCTTCCTCATCGTAGAACGCGCCATCAATTTGCCACTCATCCAGGCACCAAACGTCGCCCGCGAATTCATCATCATAGAGGCGGTCAATATAGCCCGCAGCGGTTTTCACGGCTTCCTTGCCTTCGCGCTGGGGGCCGTACATGGGAATCAGAACTTCGCGCCAATACCGCTTGACCATTCTGTAGCTGACTGGCTCGTAGAAGTGGGAGCCCTGACAGCCAGCTTGCTTCGTTTGCAGATACCTATTAACCGATCGATGAGATTGCCGAGAATTGAGATGCTTAAACAGGAAGCAGTCGAGTAGGTGAGCACGCACGTCGGCATCAAGGGAAGGGAATTTGCCGGGCTTCGGGCCGGACCTCCTGGGGATTAACTTTTCCAGGTCATCACCGCGCCGTAACACCTCTACACAGCGTTGCACGGTGCGCACCGAGTACCGATTCTGGGCCGCGATGACTCTTTCATAGTCCAGCTTCCTATCGAAGCCGAGCGCTTTGAAATTGCAGTTGGTCGCCTGTTCGGCCATACGCAGACGGCGAAGGATTTCAGCCTTCTTCGCCGGGTCACACTTGAGAGTATCAACCTTCTGGTCAAGCTCGGTTTCGGGAAATAAAGTGTTCATCGCTTTGACCGCCGTTGCCCTTCGACCAGCTTTGCAAGTTCGAGTTGTACCTGCTCAGAGAGCCACGGGAGCATTAGTTCTCCAAGTGCAAGCGCTTTTCGACTCTGTTCTAATAGCTGGGAGCGGGTTAGTTTATCGTTGCCAACTGCCGCGTTGAACGGTTTCATCCAGGCGCATGGGAACCTGTTCTGACGCCGCCCGTTGCCGTTTCTGGTAAACTCCGCGAGCATGGATGGAGTGACCGGGCGGTTAAGAACATCGGTCATTGTTTGCGCGAGTGTCGGGCGGTCTTTGCCAGACTCCTTCATAAGCCTGCGGAGAAGGCAGCGGACCTCATCTTCAAGTGGCACTGTGCGGTCTTTGTGTGGCATGGTCGGAGGAATCATCTAGCGTCCTACTTTCGTGTAGGACTATAACTTACTGTAGTGTTGTCTGTCAAGGGAAAAGTCTCTATAGCCCGTACCATGTACAGGCCATAGAATTGGAGCATCCCACAGAGGTTTTTGCTTGCACTTGACAGGTGTGTAGGCGAACATATTACTGCAATGTCGGAACGGGAGTGAGGAACACGATATGCCTAAGAGACATTCAGAGTTCATAAACCACCTAAACGAATTGCTGAAGGTGATGACCTCTGCACGGCTGAGTAGACTCATCGGGGTCGCAGACAGTCGCATACCCGAATGGCGGCGGGGGCTCAGGCTTCCTTCCCCCGACACCTTGATAAAGCTCGGTAGGGTCGCCTTGGAACATAAGCTGGCTGACCCCTTCTTTTTCTGGGCGCTCGCGGGCGTGGACACCGAAGGTCTACGATTGATGGCGGACAGCGTTCAAAAAAGGCAGTACGAACTTGCGGGGCCAACGGTCCCGATTCCGCGATTTCGCGAGACTCTCTCTGGCAGGGAAGAGATTGGCCCTCCAATTCCTCTGCCTACCGAATTCATCCCTAGTCCTGAGACAACGATCTGCTCATTGATTAGCCAGCAGTCACTGGACGTGGTGGACGCCCCGAAGGGACTCTTCATCGTGGATACATCGGTGGAGAGAGCGGAGAATCTGCGGGACTTATGGGATAGGGTTGTGATGATTCGATTTTACCCGGCCCTGAGAACTGGGTTCCCAGACGGCATTTATGTGGGGAGGCTGATGCAGGCGGGGCCCGGTATACGGGGCGACTCGGTGACTCTTTACGCTGAACTGATGTCACTTACTGCGGGGGATATATACGAAAAGATTCTTCTAGGAAAGTATGAGGAGGCGCAGGCTCTGCATGGTGTCTCGCCGGACGACCTAGAGGCGCGGAGAGCAGCATTGTCCAAGGTCTGGGAGCGAGCCCGCGCGAGCCTTCGCCTTTATGAGGGAATCCGCATTATCGGGAAAATCCTTGGTCGCCTTACAGGGCATCTTGAAACGAAGCGGGATAGCTCGGGAATCCAGGAATGAAATGCGCGTGTCCATGCGGGGAAGAATTCGAGCCGACGCGGAGCAATCAGGTTTACGTCAATGCGGAGCATCGGCGGAGAGACAGTAATCGGAGATGGCCAGTAAAACGGCAATCGCCTCTCCGAGCGACTTTCAGGAATGGCCTTGGGAAGCCTCGGGAGGCAGAAACAAGCTACGTAACGTCACATCAAGGTGAGGCAATGGCCCAAACCAAACGAGACCGCTTAAAAGCCAGAAATGGACGCCGGGAGAGTGGTGAATTCCTGACCAGCTTTCAGGTTGCGAATCTTTTGGGGTTGTCGCCCTGGGCGCTAGGGGTTTGGCGAAGGCAGCACAAGGGGCCGGAGTTTGTGAGGGTAGGGCGCAACACTATCCGCTACCCAATGCAGGAGCTTCAAACTTGGCTGGCGCATCTGCCTCGAATGTAGGGGGAAGGGCCACAATGACCGGCGCGCCGGTAATTTCTAATTCGATGATGCCGAATTCGGAAGTCCTCTCCATCCTGACAGCGGAATCCCTGAAGCCAGCGGAAGTCGCGGCGGTGCTCAAAGTTTCCCGCAAGGCGCTGGCGGCGTGGCGGCTGAAACAGGAAGGGCCTCCATTCTTTCTGCGCGCGCGCGGCATAGTGGTTTATCCGACCGAGAGCTTTATAAAGTGGTTACGGGCACCTAGGAGGGTCAATGATGAAAAGAGACGGGGCAGGCCGTAGCGGCTTGCGGAAGGGGAATCCACAATGAAACAAACTAGCGACGTGCAGGATATCGGCATTTTCAGCGAGCGAAGTCCACGCTCGCAGGCGGCGGAAAAGCGGTTGCAGGATGAGGCGATGAAAATCGGGCAGTACATATCCCGTCTTGAGGGAGAGCTTGAGGTATTAGAAAAAGACCGAACGAACATGCTCCGGTTGATGGCTCTCGGGGAAGCATACCCTGCCAGCCGCAGCCGCCTTGAGGACTGTGTGCGCCTAATCCACGAGACGCGGGACAACTTAGAGGCTCTTAAGAAAGAGCAGGCGAAGACGGATAAAGATATCGCCGGTTTGTGCCCCACGTCCGAACAGACACAAGCGCGGCGCGCCCTACAATCACAATTCGGCAAACTGGCGAAAGAGCGGTTTGCAAAAACCGTGGAGGTTCAGGGGCTACTCGGTAAGTTGCGGCAGGCCCTGGATGAGCGTATCGAATTGGCGGGGAAGCTCCGAACAGCAGCCCAAACCCTGGACTGTGAAATTGTGGGAGACGTTTTGGATGAAGCCCGATTCGAGAATTGCCGCGATTCTCTTCCTGACGACTTGTTAGCCGAGAGCGAGCGCTGGCAGTCCGCTTTGGGGTTGAAATAGACCAGGGCGGAAAGGAGCGGGGGAAATGTGGATAGATTTATTGGCCGTGGGGCCACAAGAAAAAGTGACCTTCACGGCTCGGCTAAGTGAGGCCGTGGATTCCGCGCGGGTGCAAATCCCCGTAGCGATTACGGGGCGGTGGGTGCATCCGGCTACTCAAAGGAAGATCGTCATTACCGCCAGCGACCTTCAAACAGCGAAAGAGAATTTCCGTAAGAAGGCCAACGGCGAAATCAATGTGGACTATGACCACGCCAGCGATATGCCAAACTTCGTGGGCGGCGCGCGGCCTAGCGCGGGGCGCGTGGTGAGTTTGAGCGGGCCGGAGCCTTACACCGATTCGCGCGGCACAAGGCGCAAGATTTTGTGGGGCAGTTACGAAGCGACGGACATGGCGCGCGGGATGATTCGCAAGCGGGAGTATCGCTATATTTCCCCTGTGTTGCAGCGCGAGCGAGTAGACAAGGGAACGGGCCTCGGGCAGGGCATGACGATCACCACGATAGCACTCACCAACACCCCAGTGCTGGAAGAAATGCCACAGATTTTCGCTTCAGAGGAGGGTCAAGTGTTGCGATGCGCAGACGTTGAATGGCCGGAACGGCCACAGCCGAGTAGACCGGCAGGGGCGCAAAATGCCATGGAGGAATTGACGCGGTGGGCGAAGGAGCTGGAGAAAAAAGATGGCCTCGGTTTCGAGGATGCGTTCCGCAAGGTTGTTAAGGAAAATCCCGAGCTTTACCGCCAAGCGGCGCAAGCCGTCAAGATGGAGAGCCCTACCCATTACGGGAAGATCACAGAGGTAAAGAGGGAGTTTGATTCAAGCGGTGGTGGTGGCAATGCGTCTGCGAGACTGGCGCGGATGGCCACAGTAAAAGCGAAGGAAGATGGCGTTGACTATCGGACCGCGCTTTCCGAGGTCCACCGCGAAAATCCCGAATTAGCCCGCGAATATCAGCGGCAGATTCCACGCTGTGATGACTAGGGCTTAATGCTGGCGTGAAAGTTGGTCCGGCTTCCTGGAGGCCGTCAAGTTTCCCTTACAAGGGCGGGAGGCCATCCCGGCACATTCTTGGCGGCCTCTGGGTTTTTTACTGGAACTACAAGAGCGAGGATGCTGAAAGGAACGGTATGGGCTCTGACCCTTTGAATCTCGGCTATACGATCACAGTGGATCCGACCACCGCGGATGCTGCCTCCGAGGCGTTCGTGGGGCGCGAGTTGGCGCGGCAGCAAACCCTTACCTCCGCGCAAATCCGCCTCGCAGCTTCATTTGGCGAGGTGGAATCGGACGCCACCAGGGCGGCGGAAGCAGCCAATCTTTTCTCCAGCCAGATGACGGGCGGCCTGGAAAAGGCGACCGCCGCCCTCGGCGGCGCGCGGGCCACGCAAGGACTGGACAAAGGTATCCTCAGCGCCCGTCAGTCCAGCCGCTTGCTCGCCGAGGAGCTGGGCATTCACCTTCCGCGCGCGGTGACGAGCGCGATCGGCGAGATGCTGCCCGCCATCGGCGGCCTGGGCGGCGCGCTGCTCGCCGCATTTGCGGTGCGCGAAGTGTACGAGTTTGGCGAGTATGTCAAGAGCGATTCGGAGGCCGTCGAGGGCCTGGCGCAGGCGGAAGACCGCATGAAGGAAGCGGTGAAAGAGAACCTGGCTGAATTCAAAAATTTCACCCGCGAAGCGTTGCAGTTTGAGCTGAACGCCACAAATCTACGGATCGGCGCGGAAGAGCGCGACTTCCAGCACGCTCGGCGGGTCGCGGAAAATGAGGCGGCTTTGCTGCCCTACGTCTGGCACGCCTTCGATTGGGCTTTCCAAACGCACATTGCCGACAATGAGAAGCAAACCAGGGAGATGCTCGACAACGACATGGCCCTGGCGAAGGAGCTTACCAACCTCCTGGAGGGCAAAAACGAGGACGCCGCCGCTGCGCGCGCAGCGAAGAAAAAGAAGGACGCTGAAGACGCGGCCCGAGAAGCTTACCGGAAAGAGCTGGAAGCCAGCAAACAGGACATGGACGCCACCAACCGCTCCGCTGAACAAGCCGCCAAACTGTTCAGTGACCTCTACTTTTCGATTAACGAAGTCGATCCCGCCCAGAAGAAATTTATTGAAAACGAGCAGGAAATCGCCAAGGTCACGGACGGCGCCACACGCGCCATGCTGGATCAAATGAACTGGCAGGAGCGGGAGAAAGCGCTGGCCAAAGAGCTTGCCGAAACCTTGAAGGGCCGGGGCGACATCAAGTTCCAACTGCCTCCCCTTCCCACTAATTTCTTTTTGCCGATGATCGAGGGCACCAAACAACTGACGGCGGCCGAGCGTCTAGCCCTTCCCACGGAGCGCGAAATCAAAGTGGTGCGCGAAGAGCTGACCCGGCTGATGCCGGACCTTACCCGAAAAAGAGATGCAGGCCAATGCCCAACGCCTGGCCTCGAACCCGCAAATCCAGAAGGAAATCGAGTTGCTCGGGCAGGGCAAGATTGCCCAGGAAGAACTGAATCGCGCGATTGCTCAGGAGATGGGCGTAAAAGAGCAATTCCTGCCCGTCTCCAAGCAACTGACCGAGGTGATCCACGCGGAGATCACCGCCACGCACGAGAAGCAGCTGGTCGCCGCCTCGGAAGAGGCGACGAAGGGCCTGGCGGGCTTCATTGGCGGGCGTAAGGCGCAAGCGGCCGTGGAAGCGGTGTGGGAAACGGCGCGCGGGATCGCGCTGCTGGCGGAAGGATCGTGGCCGCCCAATCCTGCCGCCATCGTTGCCGCCGGGCTGCACTTCGAGGCGGCGGCGCAATACGCAATTCTGGCGGGCTCGGGCGGCCACCATCGGGGCCGCGGGGCGGCCGGGGGCGGAGGCGGCGGGGCGCAGGAAAGTTCGGGTCCAGGCGGCCGCCAGACGGTGGAGCAGGGCGGCGGGGAGGGAACGCGCGGCGGGGGCGGGTCGGGAAATCCCCAGACGATTGTGCAGATTTCCGGGGGTCAGCTCAACTCCAACGGCCAGCAGCAGCTTGCCGCCTGGGTGGGGATGGGGGCGGCGGTGGGGCTCTACAAATTTAATGCCAGCGGCTCCAGCGGGATTCCCGCCCCGAGGTATTGAAAGTCCGGGGTTAGGGACTAGGGGTTAGGGATTCGGGCGCGTTTGTGTCTCTAGTCGCAGCGAGTGACACGAATTCTGGCCCACGCGCCGCGCGCCACGAATTCTGGCCCACGCGGTGACACGAATTCTGGCCTGCTACA
>CAVSSA010000024.1:0-131897 GCA_963730515.1 uncultured Acidobacteriota bacterium
TAGTGTCGACGAGCTGGCCGTCCATGGAGACGACTTGCGTTGGAAGGGAAGGTAAATCAGCGCAGCGATCGACAGCCCTATGAGCCGTGCCCTGCATTCGCTGCCTCCTCGTAGAGCTTACGGTGATAGTCGCGTAAGATCCCTTCTGCTTGCTTGGCTACCGCCCGCCGGATGTAGTGCCTTGCGGATAGTGGGTTGCTCCACCCGCCCAGATAAACCAGCCGGTCCATCCCGTTCGGCTGGTCGGCGAATAGTTCCGCCATCCTTTCCGCCCACGTGTGACGGAGCCGATGCCAAGACAAGGGAGTGACGTTGCTAACCCGCCCGATCGCGGCAATAATGTCGTCGGCAGTGTCAATTGAGACTGGGTTGCCAGAGCGCGTCACGAACAAATAAGAACTCTTGCCGGAGACGCGCCCCAGCGGTGGTGGGGAGGTTAGATACATCTGTACGGCTCTCCGCAGGTCCCGCGACGATGGTATCACTCGCTCTGCGGTCTTCACGGCTGGCTCTTTCGATCGTGAGTCGTGAGGATCATCCGGACGACGGAGGATGCGAATGCCCTCTTCGGCAGCCCGGGGCAGAGAATCTAGCCTCAGCTTGAGAAGCTCGCCGCGTCGGATGCCGAGTTCCAGAGCCACCTCGAACATCAGCCAATTACGCAGTTGGGTGTGGTATGAAAAGACACCCGGAAATGACAGGTGGTCACCGGAACCTCGCCTAGGTCCAATTGTCCGCCGAATCGCTTCGATGTCTGCTTCCTCCAACGGCTCAATTCGGGTTGACGGGCGTGCCCCAACTCGGAAGGACCGGAAGAACTCCTCCATCCGCTGCCGCTCCGCCGTCAACTGCTCGAGTGAGAGGACGCAGCGCCCACCCCGGTTTTCACTGTCCAGTGACCACTTCAGGAAATCCTCGACCACCGCGAGGTGCTGGTCGAATGCTCCCGTGTCGAGGGTATGGGTATCGGCCTTCGCCCGGAGACTGTTCACGAGAGATTCAATCTCCCGATTCCGGAGGATCTGTCCCTGGGTCAGAAGGTCGTCCAGATCGAGCCCCGCGCAATCCCGGGCCCACCCGTATACACGCGCCAAAACTCGCAGGTTGTTCGCCAGCGTTGATGCCTGAACCCGATAACGCCGGTAACGGACGGCCCATCGGGTCGCTACCCGAACTGGAATCCAAGTCGCCGACTCCACAAGACACGGCAGACGTTCTCCCGAATCCAACACGACGTTGAGGACCGTGAAGGGTGCGGGCGTGGCAACCTTTCTCGCCTCGGCACTGGTCATGGAACCCAGTGTCCAGCGGAATCCTCACAAGGGAATAACGGTTCGGTGAAATCTGGATACGTCACCGTCCCCGTTTTAGATCCATGTTGGATGGGATAAGTGGACACTCGCTCTTCTGGGGCAAAAGCGGGTATGTGGGGTGTCAACGCGAGGTCTGTTCCGGCTCGCAAATCGCTCCGGCCTACGGCCTACGCGATTCGCGAGCCGGAACAGAAAAGCGGAAGGATGCAGAGGGGCAGGTGGAATACTTCCTCAAAGTGGACACGTTCAGAAAACCCCGTTTTAGAAGGGAATGTCCTCGTCGCTGATTTCGGGATCGTGGGGAGAAATCGATTCCGCGCTCGGCGGGGGCGGCGCAACCGGCGCGGGAGGATCGGGCGCCGGCCGCTCCGCTGCCGGGCGATTCATGCCTCCGCCCCCCGAGCGTTCCGCGTCGCTCTTCGATCCCAGCATCTGCATCTGATTGGCGATGATTTCGTAGGAAGTCCGCTTGTTGCCCGACTGGTCCTGCCACTGCCGGCTGCGGATTGTCCCCTCGATATAAACCAGCTTCCCCTTGGTTAGATACTGGCTGCAGATTTCTGCCAATTTATTCCACGCCACGATGTTGTGCCATTCGGTGTGGTCCTGCTTTTCGCCCGTCTTGTCCTTAAAGCTCTCGTCGGTGGCGAGACTGAACTTGGTGACGGGAGCGCCGCTGGGCGTAAACTTCATCTCCGGGTCTTTTCCCAGGCGGCCCACCAGAATGACTTTGTTCACAGATCCGGCCATAAACTTTTCTCCTTGGTTGCGGGGGTGCAAACGCGCCGGTAGGGCGGCCGGCGGGACGACTGCCAGGAGCGCAATTACGCACTTTTCTTGTGTGTGACGGTCGTCGCGATGCCCAGCTTCTTCAGCCGCTGGCGCGCCAGGTCAGCTTCATGGGAATCGGGAAAGCGCTGCACGAGCGAGCGCAGCTCGCGAATTCCCGCCGTCTTCTCATCCAGCTCCAGCAGGGCAAAGCCCTTCTTCAACTGGGCCGCGGCCGCCTTGTTGCCGGTGGGATATTTCTCACCGCACAGGTCGTAGGCCTCGATGGCGTGCTTGTAATCCTGCTGGCTGTAGTAGCATTCGCCGATATAAAACTGGGCGTTCGAAGCGCGATCGGTATCCTTGTAATATTTCAGATAATCGTTAAAGGCCTGAATGGATAAATCATATTGCCCGCCGTTGTAATAGCTCAACCCCTGGTTGTAAAGCGAGTCGGCGTCGGGCACGGGGGCGGGGCCCGGCGCGGCCGGGGGTGTTCCCGGGGGGCCGGCGGGCGCGGGATTGGAGGCGGGCAGCGTGGTCAGAATGGTCTGTACCTGCGCCATCTGTTCACTCAGTTTGGAGAGGCGCGATTTGGCCTCCTCCAGGCTTTCGCTCAGCGCCTGCATCTGGGTGGTCATGGAATCAAAGTGCGCCCCCGAGGCTGCCACGTTCTGCTGAATGGTGTTGTGCAAATCGGTGACCGTGGCCTTCATGCTGTTGACGTTGTCGTTGGCCTGTTCCACCAGGGTGCGCAGCACCGCGGTTTGCGTGTCGACGGTTTTCTGGAGGTTCTGGACGGCCTGCTGAAGAGTGTCGAGCTGCTGCATCATCTGAAGCTCTTCGCGGCTTACCGCCAGGACGGGCCGCGCCGGCGCCCCCAGGAAGGCAAGAACCATCAAGGTCACTACAGTGTATTTTTTCAAGGTTTTTGCGTCCTCGCTTTGGAGATTGTCAGAACCCCAGTCTACCCTTTTGGCACGACCCGGGTCAACCGGCATCAGAACGTAACGCCGGCTTCCACCCTGCACTCGGCCGCCAGGATGGCAGTGTTACAATCATGCCGGGACATTACCCAAGGCCGGAAAGCGGGGAAAAAGGGTTGGGGCTGGAACGTCAGGCCACAGCAGCAATGGTAAACCGGGAACCCCGCCTCCACGAAACCTTTCACCAGCATGGATTCCCACCACCCGCGCGAAGATGCCCTGCCGGGCGCAAGGATAGCCTGTAGACACCGATGCCCAAAGCCTGGCACGCCGGGTTCCGGGGCGTTGCGCTGCCGTGGGACAGTTGCGGGACAGAGAGAAGCCGGGAGCCTTTCCAGGCTCCCGGCTGACTCCGCTTACTTTGATTCGGTTCCGAATTGGAAATGACCCACACGGTTGAGCTGCCAGCAGTCTTCCGTATGGGCTGATTGGTCACAACCTGCCACCGGACGGTCCTTACCATAGGAAATGGTAGAGATCCGCTCGGCGGAAACACCGGCGTTCACCAGGAAGTTCTTGGCGGCGTTGGCGCGTTTGTCGCCCAAGCCGAGGTTATATTCCTCGCTCCCGCGCTCATCGCACTTGCCTTCGATGGTGAATTTGATGCCTTCATGCGCTTTCAGGAAGGTCGCATCGCCGTTGAGGACAGCCTCAGCGTCGGGCCGGACATCTGCTTTATCGTAGTCAAAGTACGCATCCTTGACATTCGCAGCAAACATCTGCTCGTCCGTCTCTTCAACCGCGGGTGCCTGGGCGACCGGCGGCGGCGGCGGGATCGTCACGGTGACGCGGGCGGTGGCACTCTGCGTGCCGCCCGGGCCGGTGGCGGTCAGGGTATAGGTGGTCGAGTCCTGCGGTGTGACCGAGGAAGAACCCGAGGCCTGGACCTTGCCAACTCCCGGCTCGAGGTCGAGATCGGTGGCATTCTGAGAAGACCAACTCAGGGTGACCGATTGGCCTTTATCAATGGTGCTGGGTTCTGCGGTTAGGGTGACGGTGGGAGCAGGCGGCGGCGCCGGTGTAGGCGCGGGCGGCGCAGCGGCCGGCGGCTTCTTAGTGCAGGCCGCTGCCAGCAGGATGACTCCCAGAATTCCGACGAGAACCGCAAGACTGCGTTTCTTCGTTCTCATGCTTAAATCCTCCTTGAATCGGTAGAAAATATTGTTTTCCCGTGGGTGTAATGATGCTACTTAAAGCCGCCCGCCCGTGACGCCCACGATTGCGGGACCAGATTTCTTCCGGCGTCCGAGCGGCAAGCCATTGAAACAGAAAATAGTAACATCAAATTCCGAACAAACACAACCTTTTGCGTGAAAAAATATCACATTGGGCCGAAAATTATTTCATGCATTTTGTCCCACATGTTTTGCGGGCTCTTCGCCACCGCATCATCACTGCCTCCCGCCCGGACGGGAGAGCATATCATATTGTGATAGATTCGCTTCGCCGGCGCCCCGAGCCGGTCAACCCGGGTGCGGCGAAGCGACCCTTAACCCCCGAACAACAGCGAACACCGGGAACCGCTAGTTCGACCAATTGGCATTCCAGTTTTCCCCACTCTTGGTCAGTTGTTTAGGCTCCAGGCCATTGGCGAGCATGGTCCAAACCTGGCGGGACCCCCCGCGCGTGGACTCAAACGCCAGGTGCCGGCCGTCCGGCGACCAGGTGGGATGCTCGTTACGCCCGGCATCGTGTGTCAACTGGATAATCCGCCCACTGGCAATCTCCATAATGTAAATGTCATACGTGCCGGTTTCGGAAACCCGCCAGTGAAAAGCCATGAACAAGCCATTGGGCGACCAGGCGGGGGCGCTGGCATCGCCGCCCTGCGCCGCCGTGGTCATGCGCCGCAGGTTGGTGCCGTCCGAGGACATGATGTAAACCTGCGGCGAACCGCTGCGATCGGAGACAAAGGCCAGTTCATTGCCCGTCTTGGGATTCCAGGCCGGCGAGATGTCCACGCCCGGCGAGAACGTGAGGCGCTGCAGGTTGTAGCCGCTGACGTCGGACATATAAATTTCCGGATCGCCTCCCATGCTTGAACAAAAGGCCAGTTTCTTCCCGTCCGGCGACCAGGCGGGCGTGGTATTGAGTCCTTTATAGCTGGGGAAGGGAATGCGCCGGTTGGTTTCAAACGAGAAGAGGTAAATCTCCGGATTGCCCGAGGCGTAGCTGGTGAAAGCCAGCTTGGTGTTATCCGGTGACCAGCGCGGGGTGGTGGAGATGGAACCATAACTGGTGATGGGATGTTGATTGAAGCCATCGTAGTCCATCACCCAGATCTCCTGGTGCCCGCTCCTTTTGCTGACGAAAGCAATCTTGGTTTCGCAGATTCCGGCCAGCCCTCCGCCCAGCGTCTTGATGATTTCATCGGCGAAGCGGTGGGCGGCTTCGCGCGTGGAGACTTCGTTCAGGGTGGCCACATAGCGCTTGGCCAGCACCCCGGGATTGGCGGGGTTTCCCAGGTCGAAGACCCGCCCGGTAACTACCAGGTTGGAGTTGAGATTTTCCAGTTTACCGAAGACCAGCATCTGGGCGCCGGCCGGAGGGGTGCTCCAGGCGTTGAAATCGACCTCCAGCGGCTCCTCGGGGATCCTCAGCGGGTAATTGCTCTTGCTGACCATCTCAAAGATGCCGGAGTTGTCGAGATCGCTCCAAAGAACCTGGTTGAACTCCTGCGTCAGGCTGACCAACTGCTGGTCGACCGATTTGGCCGGGAAGTCCGGAACCGCCAGCTTGATTTTCGACGAGCCCAGGTTGATTCCGGTGGTGAGCCAGTCTTGCTGGCTCAGGGCGGTGCGCGAGTGGAGGGAAAGAAATAGCGCCCCCGCCAGGGTCAGAAGGAAGGGAACCGCGATTCGTTGCAGTTTCATATGTCTAATGGGCTCCGATATTTGAGATGCTTGCGCGTTTGCAAACGGATGTCTCGCAGTGTGATATATTTTTTCCTACTGCCGGTGAAAGTCAAAATAAAACTGGACGTCCACGCTCCCCCCCCGGTAGTCGCTGGGCAGGGGGGGAGCGGGTTGGAAGCCAGGATAGCCCGCAAAGCGGAGCGATCCACTTCCGGGATGCCACTGCTTTGGGTAATCTGCACGTTGTTCACGGTACCGTCGCGGGCAATTTCAAAGGTGATATAGGTGCGCGGAGCGGTGATGATATTGGGGCTGACGGTGGACATCAGCCAGTTGGCGCTGATGCGGGCGCGCATGGATGCCACGTACCAGGCGTAACGCTCGCCGAAACTGTTTCCCTGACCCATGCTCACCGCTCCGGGGCCGCCGGGAGTCACCATTTGCGTGTAGCTGATGGAAGGCGGCCCGCTGAGGCCGTAGGGAACGACATTGGGCGGAGGCTCCACCTCCGTCTTCTGGATGCGCTTGTTGACCCGCTCCAACTTTTCGGGTTTTACCGCCTGTTTGAATTTTGGAATCTGTTGCGCGTCGGGGGGCGGCGGCGGTTCCTTGGGGGCGGGTTCGGGCTTGGCAACCCCCAGGTTCTGGGTGGCGACGGTCGAGGGCGTCATCACCTTGGGAGAGGGGAGGGGAAGGCCCGGCACACTGCTGACCGCCGTCATGCGCATTGCCCCGTTGGCGCCCCACTCCCGACCGCCTCCGCCCAGGTGGAAACCGAGCAGGGTATAGGTCACCAGGATCACGAAAAGGACGGAATGCGCAATCAGGGAAACCAGCAGCGTGCCGCGCAGCGTGTCGCGGCGTTGGTCACCGATCACCATGACGTGCGTGCCCATAGGTTATTGCCCACCCGAGGAACCGGGCTTGGTCTGTAGCGGCTCGGTTACGATGTTCAAGTTGGTCAGATTCGCCTGCTTGAGCGCAGCCACCACCTTGGCGAACGCTCCAAAAGTAACGCTCCCGTCGCAACGAATGAATACCGGCTGCGTGCCGGCGCCCTTCAACTTGTCGAGCACCGTCACGCCCAACCGGTGAATATTTACGATGTCATTTCCAACGTAAAGATTCTGCTTCTTATCAAGGGTGATGACGACCTTTTCCTCCGAGACCACCTTGACGGTCCGGGTTTTGGGAAGGTCCACCTGAATGGACGACTCCAGAATGGGGGCGGTGAGCATGAAGATGATCAAGAGCACCAGGACGACGTCCACAAAGGGCGTGATATTAATTTGGGATAGGGAAGATTGGGTTCTTCCTTGTGAGTTGGAGAAGGCCATCTTTTCATTTCCTCATGGAGTCATCCGGCCAGGGAGTCCTAACCGCTTGCCGGTTCCCAATCCTCCCTCGCGCCGGTCCGGCTAACTACTGCTTCCACCCGTTTCCAGCGGTTCGGTCACGATGCTCAGGTTGGTCAGGTTCGCTTGCTTCAAGGCGTCGACCACCTGGACGAAGGTATCGAATGTGACGTTTTCGTCACAGCGGATATACACCGGTTGGTTGGGGGCATCCTTGAGTTTATTCAGAACGGTCTGCCCCAACAGGTGAATATTGACCACATCGTTCCCCACGTAATAATTCCTGTTCCGATCGATCGTGACCACCACGATTTCCCGCGGAATAACTTTGACAGTCTTGGTCTTCGGCGTTTCCAGAACGATCCCCGACTGGAGAATGGGGGCCGTCAGCATGAAGATGATCAACAACACCAGGACCACGTCCACAAAGGGGGTAATGTTAATTTCGGAAAGGGAAGTTTGGGTTCTGCCTTGTGGGTTGGTGAAGGCCATCTTTTTATTTCCTCATTGAGTTATCTGGCCATCGAATCGGTTCATCGGGTCATTGAATCATCGGCTCATCGAATCATTGGGCATTTGCAAGGTCTGCATGCGACTTATTTCACGAGGTCAGCAGCAAGCCATCTTCCAGTATTCACCGCTGGTTCTCAGATGAACCGATGAGCCGATGACCCGATTACTTCACTCGGTAAAGTACCGCTCGGTCATATTCAGGAACTCCAGCGAAAAGTCGTCCATCTGGGTCCCAAATTCTTTGATGCGCTGGAGGAAGATGTTGTATCCAATGACCGCGGGAATGGCGGCAAACAGCCCCGCCGCGGTGGTGATGAGGGCTTCGGCAATGCCCGGCGCCACGCTGCTCAGAGTGGCGCCACCGCCTGACGCCAGACCGTGAAAGGCATCAATGATGCCCCACACGGTGCCGAATAACCCCACAAAGGGAGTGACCGCGCCGGTGGTAGCCAGCCAGACCAGCCATTGTTCCAGCCGGCCAAGTTCGGTGGAAGAGCCAATCTGGAGGGCGCGCCGCACCGAATCCAGGCTGCGAATCCGCGGCTTACCCTGCCCCTCGGCCACCGCGGCTTGGCTTTCAATTTCGCGATAGCCGGATTGGAAAACCTCCGGCAGCGGGCTCTCCTTCAGGGAGCGGCAGAAGGCGCGAATCTCCGACAGCTTCTTGCTCTGCCGGAAAACCTGGAGGAACTCCAGGGATTCCTTGCGCGCGGCCCGAAAAACCCGGAACTTGCGAAGGATAATCGCCCAGGAGAGAATGGAAAACGCCAGAAGCATCAGCAGAACAAGCCGTGCCACCGGACCCGTGTTCGAAAGGAGTTGCCAAACTTCGCCTTGGTAGAAATCCTGCGTGAAACCCTGGTACATCACCAGCAGCGCTGAAGCCAATTAACCTCCTTGTCACGCCCGGAAGACTCTAAACATTTATCCCTCAAGCTAACACACCATGTGCGGTCCGTCAACGAAGGAGAAGAAGGAAAAAGCTCGCTCCTCAACGCATCTTTCACCCACTACCGAAGAGCTGGGTTGATAGTTGACTGTTGATTGTGAAGGGAGAAAGCGCGCGGGTGCGAATTATCCCGGCCGGGCGAAAACTGAAAAGAGGAAGTTGTGCGAAGTCCGTCGTGTGGTACAATTCCGGCCCGTTGGAGTTCTACCGGTGCGACTACCTGAATACGAATACGCTGAATAGAATCAAGGATGCACAACGATTCCTTTCCTGCACAGGCCGTGGGGAAATGGGCCGCAGGCATTCTAGGGCTCAGAACCAGGGTCCCGGAATTATATCCGGAACAATCCAATCGATCGTAAGCCAGCGAGAAGAGAAAAAAGGAGACGAGATGACGAAATGCCGATTGATGCCCGCCATGGTCGTGCTGGTGCTCGTGGGTGCCGGCACGATGGGACTGTCGCAAAAGCAAGTTTCTGCAAACCAGGGATCCGCCGCAGGCCCGGAAATGACCCCCTCCATTGAAGGAACCGTCTGGTCAGGCAAGGACTCAGACGGAGACTACTATCAATACCATTTTCTCAAGGGCGGGCATTTGAATTACGACACCAATACCAGCAGGAAAGAAGTCGAAACGATTGTGGATAAGGGTATTTGGGCTCAAAACGGCGAAATTGTCATCATCGCCATCAATCACTACTCCACCCAAACCGGAACCATCAGCGGGGACCATATGGGGGGCGAGGCGTGGAATTTTAATGGCAGAAGGTGGACTTGGGGAGTTGACCAGAAGCGGTAAGAATGGGTTCAGAGCGCGTTGCCCGGCGCCGCCACATACATCTTTCACATCGAGCCGGCCAAGCTGCTACAGAACAATGTCGAGGTGCATGCCGAGCCTTCCGCCCAGCCGACGGTGAAGACAACTTTCCGGAAAAACACCAAGTTCCTCATTACCGACAAGGTTAAACGACCCGCGGCGCGATCCTCTTTGGATTCATCCAGTTCTTGAGGGGCGTATTTAAATCCTGACCAGCAAGCTGTTAACGATCAATTGCCCTATGGTAGACTGCTTTCCGACAACGCCATGCTCCGCGAAATACACATTCAAAACTACGCTGTCATCGATAACCTGACCGTGGAATTCGGGCCCGGCTTGAACCTGCTTTCCGGGGAGACCGGTTCCGGCAAGTCCATCCTGGTGGATGCTCTGGGATTGGCGCTGGGCGGGCGCACCTCTGCGGAGGTCATTCGCACCGGAGAAGACCGCGCCATGGTCACCGCGGTTTTTTCCGCCGAAGCAGTTGCTCCGTGGGCCGATTGGCTGGAGGAATACAGCGTCGCGGGAGGCGATGACGAAGGGCTGATTTTGCGCCGCGAACTGCAAACCGGAGGCCGCAGCCGCATGCTGGTGAATGACCAGCCCGTCACCCTGGCGGCCACCCGTGCGCTCGCCAGCCGCCTGGTGGAAATGCATGGCCAGAACGAACACGTGTCCCTGTTCGCGCGCGACGCGCAGTTGAGCCTGCTCGATCAGTTTGCGGGGGTGAGTGCAGAAGTGGAAAACGTCCGCGCCCTGCACGCGCGACGCCGCGAGCTCGAGATGGAGATCGAGGGACTCAGCCACAACGAACAGGAACGCCTGCGCACCCAGGACGTGTTGGGCTTCCAGGTGCGCGAACTGGAGATGGCAAAACTTCAGCCCGGTGAAGACGCGCAGCTTGAGGAGGAACGCCGCATACTTGCCAATCTGGAAAAAATCCGCGCGGCGGCATCGAGCGCTTTCGCGGAGCTTTACGAGGACGAGGGGGCAGCGATTTCCCGGGTCGCGGCCGCTGCTCGCCAACTGGAAGAGTTGCGCCGCTACGACTCCGCCATCGCGCCGGAAATTGAACCGCTGGCCGCCGTGCGGGCGACGCTCGAGGATATTGCCGCCTTCCTGCGCGACTACGTGGGGAATCTGGAGGCAAATCCCGCGCGCCTGGAGGAGATCGAGGACCGGCTGGCGCTGATCGATCGCTTGAAACGAAAGTACGGAAACAGCCTGGAGGAGATTCTGGCCTACGCGGACGAAACGCGCCGCAATCTAGCCAGCCTGGAACATGCCGACGAACGGCGCGAGGCGGTGCGGCGGGATCTGGCCAAAGCGGCAGTGGAGTATCGGAAGGCGGCGGAGGGGCTTTCAGAAAAACGGCGCGACGCGGCGCGGCGGATGGCGAAACTGGTGCGCGAGGAACTGGCCCAACTGGGCATGGACAAGACGCGCATCGAGGTTCACTTTGAAAGCGCCCCGGAAGGCCAAGGCGGGGCCACGGGAATCGATGAAATCGAATTCCGCATATCCCCCAACGTCGGCGAGGAGTTGCGGGTCATGGAAAAGATCGCCTCGGGCGGGGAAGTCTCGCGGCTCATGCTGGCCTTGAAAACGGTCGTGGGGCAGGCCCGCGTGGGCCGCGGCGCGCGCGGCGCCCGGCGCCACGATGTGACCTTCATTTTTGATGAAATTGACTCGGGTGTGGGAGGCCGCGTGGCGGAGTGCGTGGGCCAACGCTTGAAGCGGCTGGCGCGCGATGCGCAGGTTCTGTGCGTCACCCATTTGGCGCAAATCGCCTGCTTCGCCGATCACCATTTTTACGTGGAAAAGTCGGCGCGCGCCAACCGCACCGTGACCACCATCAAACCCCTGGCCGGCGAAAAGGAACGCGCGGAAGAATTGGCGCGCATGCTCTCCGGCAGCCAGATCACCGACGCCGCGCTGAAACACGCCGCCGCCATGCTTCGCCAATCGGCCTCATAGGGCGGGTTTCTCAACACGCCCAGGGGTTGGGGCGGGGCTTTACAGGCTCCGGAAAAACGATGTGGAACGATTTATCCCTGCAGGGGATGCCTAAAATAGCCAGGGGCAAAGCCCCATAAGCGCTAAGTTAAGGTCCGCAATCCTGCCTTTTTCTTGCTGCATCGTTCGAAGTATGCCGGCTTCTATGTTTATCTAAGCGCTAATGGGCAGGACGTGGGCACTACGAAGACCGTTCGTCACTATGTCTTTCAAGCTTCGATAGAAACCATTTCCACAACTGCAAAAACAATTCCCTCAACTGTTCATCACAAACTGCCGATAAGTCCAGCAGGGAAGTGTGTCCCCCAGCGCCACGCCGCCTCCCCCCTAATGAGGGGTATCGGCGGAATTTAACCTGCGGATGAAACAATCTGCGTTGCCGGGTGGATGAGAAGGGTGGGATCGACTATGAGATCGGCATGTGCCGCTGCCGACCTGGAGGCAATTTCCTCAAGTATTCGTCACAAACCGCCGATAAACCCAGCAGGGAAGTGTGTCCCCCAGCGCCACGCCGCCTCCCCCCTAATGAGGGGTATCGGCGGAATTTAACCTGCGGATGAAACAATCTGCGTTGCCGGGTGGATGAGAAGGGTGGGATCGACTATGAGATCGGCATGTGCCGATGCAGACCTGGAGGCAATTTCCTCAAGTATTCGTCACAAACTGCCGATAATTCCAGCAGGGAAGTGTGTCCCCCAGCGCCGCGCCGCCTCCCCCCTGGAGTGTGTGTGGCAACTTGCGAACGGGGCAGACAATTTTGAGTTTATGACTGAGCATAAGTTTTCAATTTCGTTGGGAAGGCGAGGAGAGGGTGCAACCCTCCTCGCGGTTGGCTTCCGCTCAGCGCCGGGCGACGGTGCGCCACATGCGGGTGAGGTTAAAGGCGGTGCAGTACAGGGCCACTTCCGTTCCCGCCTTGCTCAGTCCGCGCAGCCGCAGGTGGCGCATGCCGCGTTGCTCTTTCAGCACTCCGAACACCGGCTCGACCAACGCCTGCCGCCGCCGGTAGCGAGCCTGTCCGGCCGGACTGCGCAGCTTGGCGCGCATGCGGCGGTGGACGGGAGAAGCGGCTTCCGTCTTGAGCGGGCCACGTCGCTGTTGCAGTTCTCCGCTCAGATGCGCATCGGGCAGATACCCTTCGATGCCCCGCCGTTCCAACTGCTTCAGGTTCTGCACCGAAAAGAAAGCACTATCCGCGCTCGCTTCCGCAGGCCTTTCCCCGCACGTCGCCTCCACCTGCCGGACCATGGGCAACAGCGAGTCACTGTCGCTGACCGCCTGCGTCGTCCGCTGCCCGACGATCAGGTGATCGTCACTCACCGCCAGGTCCACCGTGTAACCCAGCACGAAACCGCCCGAGGTCTGGTGCAGGAAGCGGCTGTCGGGGTCGGTCACCGACAACTGCCGGGCGCCCATTTTCTTCAGCTTGCGCAATTTTTGCTGAGTGCTGGCGAGCTGCTCCTCCAACTGCTTCTCATAGTCGGACTTCACCTGCGTTCCCGGTTCTTCGTTGGGGTCCGCGGCATCACATTGCTGCTGCCAACGTCGAATCGCCCGCCGCGTCTGGGCCAGGCGCTGACGCAGCTCCGCCTGCGTCTCCGTGCGGCGGCGCGAGGCGTTGGCGCGTACCCGCGTCGAGTCAATGGCCACGTGCCCCAGCCGTCCCATCCGCAGTCCGCGCGCCACCTCCACCACCTGCAAGAACAGGTCGTTGATCGCCCGCCGATGCCGGGTGCGAAAGTCATTCAGCGTCCAGTGGTCGGGCCCCGCCCCGCCCGCCAGATAGCGGAAGGCCAAGTCCTCCTTGAGGCGCTGCTCCAGCCGGCGCGAACTGGTCACCTGCAGACAGTAGGCGTACAACCACACTTTGACCATCAGCGCCGGGGCATAGGGCCGTTGCCCTTCTTCACGGTATTGGGCGGCAAAGGCGCTCAAATCCAGACGTTCCACCACCTGGTGGATAAAAAAACACAGGTGGTCTTCCCCCAGCACATCCTTCACACGGGGCGGCAACAACCAGGCTTGATCGGGTTCGTAGGGCAGAAATTTCATATGCGGCCTCCTATAGCCGCATTATACTACAAACGTCAATGAATACCACTAAAATATTATCTATGAGTATCCAATTACCCCATACCCGCCCCCGAGTTGTCACACAGACTCCCCTGATGAGGGGTATCGGCGGAATTTAGCCTGCGGATGAAACAATCTGCGTTGCCGGGTGGACGAGAAGGGTGGGATCGACTATGAGATCGGCATGTGCCGCCGCAGACCTGGAGGCAATTTCCTCAAGTATTCGTCACAACCTGCCGATAAGTCCAGCAGGGAAGTGTGTCCCCCAGCGCCGCGCCGCCTCCCCCCCTGATGAGGGGTATCGGCGGAATCTAACCTGCGGATGAAACAATCTGCGTTGGCGGTGCTCGATGGTCCAATCCGAATTGAACCTGAAATCGGACCCGTCCCCCCCCCAGCGCGGGCAGGATGCCCATAAGCGCTAATTTAAGTTCCCCCATCCTGCTTATTTCTTGCTGCATCGTTCATAGTGGGTCGGATTCCGCGTTTATCTTAGCGCTTATGGGCTAACGGCTCCGGAACGCCCGCCCCATGTGAGACCCGACCCGGCAAGGGTCGATTCCCCCTCCCGGCACCCATTTTGCATCCTGATGGCCCGAGTTTATGCGACCCCTGCGGGGTCGGGAATCAAACTCCCTCTTTCCGGGGGCGCTGCCCCCGGCTATTAAATTGCGCCCTTCCAGGGCTCGGAAGGCCGGCGAGCTCTTCCGCAGCCTGTTTAGCCCCGCCCTTCCGAGGGCCATGAATAATACCGCTTATTAATGCAACTCGACCTAGGGGACAACCCTGAAATGTACTCGATTTGCCTTGAGAATTGGCTTCTCCATTGTCCAAAGCGGCAGCTTGCTGATCGGGTCGTGGGAGAAAAACTCTGACACCAACTCCGCGGGCATGCAGCTTTCGTAACTCACGTCGAGGTCGTATTCACCGGGTTCATTCACCATGTCGCGAATCGGAGATTCGTCAGCAATTCCATAAAATCTGCCGGGTTCTAACTTGATGAACTGGTAGACATCGCCAGGCCGGGGAGGCGGCGGCACACAATCGACGAGGAAATGAGTGTGCACATAGGCGCCTTTGGAATCAAAGACCATCATTTTGAGCCAGCGGGCAAAATTCCAGCACAAATTCCAGTCGTACAGGTAAACATCGTCGTTACCAATATTGGTAATCTGGGTTTCCATTTTCATGCTGTCGGACATACGGTAGGTTTGCCGGTCGATTCTGACACTTAATTGCAGGGGAACCGCGGCCTGCTTGGATGGGGCCTGCGCATGGGGGGGCTTTGACTGACCCAGGGCAAGCCCGGCGAAGGCAGGAATCAGCAGGAACGACCAGATCCGCATAGACATCGGACACCCCCCATAATCTTGAGGCGTGGATTCAACTGCTCTCGTACAGTCCCGCGCGTCAGGTGTATGGCAACGGGTGGTTTGAGTCAATAGAAAAAAGCCCACGGCGGAGGGGACTTCCACCGTGGGCTTATAAGTCTTGCAATAATCACCGGGCCTTAATCGTAGCGAACGAGCTTACCGCCTGAACCCGCGTCGATCACGATCGCGGCCCACAAACTCGTGTCCGCGAACAAATCCGCCCCTTACCACGACCCCGCCGACCACGGGTGGGTAATACCGCGGCGCGCAATAAGCGGGCGCGGTATATGCCGGAACAGGGGCTACATAGGCGGGCGCCGGGGTATAGGAGAAACCAAATCCCACGCGGGGCCCAGCGAAGCCTCCCCGGTTGACTTCAAATCCTCCCTCGTAATGTCCGCCCCGTGCCCTTTCGCCGGAGAAATGGCCGCTCGCCCCATGTTCGTTGTAACTGAAATGTCCACCGCCGAAACGGGAGCCATCCCGCTCCTGGGCAAAGCCCGTTGCGGCCAGAGCCAAGCCCATCGCCATCACCATCATCAGCCTTTTCATATTCGCCTCCTGCCCCCGTGGGCTCGTTCCGCCCTTCTTGGGGGAAGCAACCACATTGGAAACAGGCAATTGGTGTGCCAAGGCGAATCGAGCGAAATTGCTTGATATACAAAGGGAATGGACTGTGGGCGGGCGAACGGATTGCGCCCCATGGGGCGGGTGGGCACTCCTCTGTGCACGATCTGGGATGGCAGCATTCCAATAAGGGTCTTCGATCCCCAGACAGGGAGGAATTATCCTCCGGCAAAGCCGGAGAAGCTGTGAAATTTTTGACATTTTGCTTGACTAGCAATTTCACTAGTTATATACTGCCCCCATGGGATACCTTTCCAAAGTGCAAGTGATCGAGCGGGCGGGGGGCAGCCGCCAGTTTTACCTGATGTGTCCGGCCCAACTCGCTGAGGCCCTAGAGATGGAGAAGGGCGAGGAGATCCAATGGGTGGTGGAGGACAAGCACACCCTGGTGATTCGGCGCCGGCCCGCGCATCGTCGGGAAACGAGGCCGCATGAGCGTTGAGCAGGGAGTGCTGATCGAGAGCGGCGAAGCCCGTGGGGCGCCGGCTCCCGCCCCTCCTCCCCACCGACGGAAGCCGCGCCTGAAGCGGGTGGATCGCCAGCAGATGGTCTGGCGCGCCAGCGATGTGGAGCATTTGATCGATGCCGATCATCCCGCGCGGGCCATCTGGGACTTGCTGGGGACGCTGAACGTGGAAAGTTTCTGCGCCGGCATCAAGGCGGTGGAAGGTCGGCCGGGGCGCGACCGCTCGGACCCGCGGGTGGTGATGGCGCTGTGGCTGTACGCGCTGAGTCGCGGGGTGCGGGAGGCGCGGGCCTTGGACGCGTGGGCACAGTACGAGCCGGGCTGCCAGTGGCTGCTGGGGCTGGGGCGCATCAACTATCACACCCTGTCGGATTTCGTCACCGCGCACGCGGCGGCTCTGGACCAACTGTTTGTGGAACTGTTGCACGTGCTGATGAGCGAGGGGTTGGCGGATCTGGAGCGGGTGGCGCACGATGGCACCAAAATCCACGCCGACGCCAGCCGTGCCAGTTTCCAGCGCGAGGAGCGCTTGGCCCAGTGCCGGCAGATAGCGGAAGAGCATCTGGCGGCTCTGGATGAACAGTTGCGTCAGGAAGCGAGTGCCGCCCGCCGTCAGGCGAAGCAGCGCGCGGCGATGGAGCGGCGGGAACGGTTGCGCGCGGCGGCGGCGGAGTTGCAGCGGCAACAGGCGGAGAAGGCGGCAACCGAGCAAGCCCAGGTGCGGGTGAGTATTACGGATCCCGAGGCGCGCAAGATGCGGCAGGCGGATGGAGGCTTCGCACCCAGCTACAACGCGCAGATCTCCACCGATTGCCGGCAGGGCGTGATCGTGGGCTATGACCTCATTCAGTCCGGCGAGGACTGTCAGGAATTGGCGGCGGCCCGGCAGCGCATCGAACAGAATACCGGACAGGCACCGAAGCAATTGCTGGTCGATGGCAGTTACACGACACGGCAGAACATTCTGGAGTCGGCGCCAGGCCCCAGCGAACTGATCGGGTCGCTGGGCGAGGACCGTTCGCAGGGGAAGCTGCGGAGCCAGGGAGTGAGTCCGGAATTCTTCTCCGACCGTTTTGTCTTCGATGCGCAGAAGAATCAGTACACTTGTCCGGTGGGCAAAATTCTGGTTTTCCAAAATAACCGCAAGCTGGTGGGAGCAACACAGAAGCGTTACGCTGCGCGCGCCAGCGACTGCCAAAACTGCCCAATGCGGACGCAGTGTTGTCCGGGGAAGCAACCCCGCGGCCGCCTGGTTTTTCGCACCGAAGAACACCCGCAGGTGGCGGCGTTTCGCGCCAAGATGCAGCGCGATGAGTATCGGCAGATTTACCGGCAGCGGTCGCAGGTGGCAGAGTTTTCCAACGCCTGCCTGAAAGAGAAACGCGGACAGCGCAAGTTCCTGCGGCGGGGGCTGAAGAAAGGGCGGAGCGAACTCGCCTGGGCCTGCCTCAGTTGCAATGTGGCCATCTGGGTCCGGCGGGTGTGGAAAGTGAGTCTGCAACCGGCAGCCTAGGAGAAGTGTGCCTACCCGCTTCCAGCGGGGGCGGTAGAGCGCGGAAAAAGGAGTCAAAACCCTGCCGGCACCGTGAGTAGACCTCAACTCGACCTCCACTACCGACTCGAATCGGCCCCAAAGGTGTTGCCTTAGATTGAAAACAACAAAAATTTCACAGCTTCGGGGGCATTGCGGTGGCTGGCCCCTCAAAGGGGCCGGATCGCCACCGTCGGGAAAAACCCCTCATCCGACCTCGTCCCTCGGCCACCTTCTCCCCAAGGGAGAAGGAAAGGGATTCCCTACCCTCTCCCTTGGGGAGAGGGTGGCGGCCATGTGCCGCCGGGTGAGGGGTCTTGTGCCCGGCCCCCATTCCGGAACTGTCAAACTTCTGCTGCCACCCCGGCAAAGCCGGGGGATCTCCTAACGGAATTAGCAACGTGGCGGCGGGCTGCCCGCTTGAGGTCTCTCCTTGCGGGCACTTGGCATGGGTTTATCGGAATCGAAAAAAAGCCCGCGGTGGGAGGACTTTCGCCGCGGGCTTTTGAGTATTACCCAAACCCTTCAACTCTTATGATCCGAGGTTAACGACCGAAGGCGCGCCAACCGACCCCGGCAACACCCCGGGCTACCCCGATGGCTCCTCCCACGATCCCTACTCCCACTCCTGGCGCCGGGTAGTAGGCAGGTGGATAATATGCCGGGCAGTAGGCATAAGGACCGTCATAGCAATACGGGTCGGCGTAGGGGTACCCATAGCCACCCCAATAGCCGGGAGCATAAGAGAATCCGAACCCCCAACCGCCGCCGCCATAGCCCCAGCCACCGTATCCGTATCCACCGCGACCGTAGCCGTATCCGCCGCGGCCATAACCGTAACCATTTCCACCGTAGCCGTATCCGCCACGGGAACCGGAGAATCCGCCTTGATAGCTTCCACCGCGGGCGGTCTGCCCGCCGAATTGGCCGCTATATCCACGTCCGTTGTAGCCAAAGCTTCCGCGGCCATAACCGCCACCGGAACTGCGTCCACCACTTGCAAAGCTCCGGCCACCGCCAAAGCTGCGTGCACCGCCCCCAAAACTCCGTCCGCCACTGAAGCTGTGTCCACCGCCAAAGCTGTGCCCGCCACCGCCGAAGCTCCGTCCGCCGCTAAAGCTGTGCCCACCACCACCCGAGAAGTGCCCGCCTCCGCCGTGTGAACCGCCGGAACCGCCGCGGCCCTTGGCAAATCCGGTTGTCGTCAGCGCCAACCCGATGACTACCACCATCCAAAACCTGTTCATTTCCCCTCCTGCCCCCGCATGGTCGTATCAGTATTCAGCGGGGGAGCCATCTGGGCACCTGCGAGCACTTTATTGGCCAAATTTAATGTCTTTAAGTTATTGTAAATAAAGGAATAACGAGAAGGATGGGGTGACCGAAAAGCACCATCTCGGTGGTTGTTTTAAGCCGGTGCACGATTTCGGGTAGCACCATCCCAATTGGGGACCTGCGGGCCAGTCCCGCGACTAAACCCAGGAAAGAAAAAGGGCCCGAACCGCGTGGTCCGGGCCCATGGAATTCAAGTTCATCTCCAAGACCAACGAAACGACTCAATTGGTAATCTTGAGTGTGACAGTCGTCGACTCCTTTAAGCTTCCGCTCGTGCCGGTTACGGTGATGGTATACGTTCCATCCGTGGCGCCTGAAGTCGTCGAAAGCGTAAGCGTTGACCTCCCAGTGCCGGTGATGGAGGCCGGGCTAAAGCCCGCGGTCACGTCGGTGGGCAAGCCACTTGCCGACAAGGTAACCGCCGAGTCAAACCCACCGGAGACGGTGCTGGTAATCCTTGTGGTACCGGACCTACCCCTGCGCACGCTCACCGAGGTGGGCGAAGCGGTGAGGGTAAAGCTACCTACCACCGGAGCGGTTACGTTCAGGCTTACGCTGGTTGAGTTAATGATGGTCCCGGTGTTAGCGTCCGTGCCGGTGATGGTAATCGTGTACGTGCCGACCACAGTGTTCGAGGCCACGATGAAGCTAGCGACGGACGTGCCGTTGCCGGGAGAAGCGATCTGGCTGGGGGCGAAGCTCACGGTGACCCCAGTCGGCTGGCCCGTGGCGGTCAAGTTAATCGCCGAGCTGAAGCCGTTCACGGCGGTGGTCGTAATGTTTGAGGTGCCGGTGTTGCCCTGCACTACGGACACCGTAGTGGGCGAGGCAGAAATGGTGAAGTTGGGCGCGGTTACCGTCAGGCTCACGCTGGTGGAGTTGATGATGGTTCCGGTATTGGCATCGGTGCCCGTAATGGTGATCGGGTACGTGCCGGTCACTGTGTTCGAGGCCACAATGAAGCTAGCAACGGAAGTGCCGCTGCCGGGAGAAGCGATCTGGTTGGGGGCGAAGCTCACCGTGACCCCGGTCGGCTGGCCCGAGGCGGTCAAGTTAATCGCCGAGCTGAAGCCGTTCACGGCAGTGGTGGTAATGTTTGACGTACCGGTGTTACCCCGCACCACGGTGAGGGTATTGGACGAAGCGGAAATGGTGAAGTTGGGGCCCGCCGGGCCGGCCAGCGCAGTGATCAGGCCCGTCCCGTTCATGCTGCCCCAGCCGGTCACCAGGTCATAACCGGTTACTGCCGAATAGCTGCCGCTGGTGCCGCTGGTGATGTCGTGGAAATCGGTGCTATAGCCTGACCCCGTTCCAATCGAATAAATGGTCGGATTAATGAAGCCGACCGTCGAAGTTGCGCCGTTCAGCTTCGCCTGCTGATTGACCAGGGCGATGTAGGCGGCCCACAAGGGCGCGGCAAAACTGGTTCCACCGTATTCATTGGCCGTGCAGGTGGTCTGGTCGGCACACACGTAATAGGTAAAATTCGCGTTGGCCGATACGTCCGGTCCGTTGCGAAGGGTTGTCGAACCCTTGTTGCTCGAATTGATCACGCCGGAGAGCTGCTGCCACGCGGGAATCGCGATTTTGTCCGGGGAGATGCCGCCGCCGCTATCGGACCAGGCGGTTTCCGACTTCCAGGCGCCACCCGCGCTGGCGGTATCCAGGTCCGTGCCGCCCACCGAAACGACATTCGCATCGTCGGCCGGCCACGCCTCGATTCTCGAAGACCAGGTGGAACTGTCGCCGGACGCCGCAAAGAAGTTCTGCCCTTGCGTCGCCATCTTCTCGAAGTACGGGTCAAGCGTGCTGGCATCGGCCGGCGTCCAACCCCACGAACAGCCGATGGTGGTGGGCAGCGGGCTGTGCGTGGTCATGGCGCTGATCATGGCGGTGTCGGTGGACCCAACGTACATCATGAGGCTCGCCAGACCCGGAGCCATGCCGATCGCCTGGGTCATATCGAGGGTCTGCTCGGTATCGTCGCAGCCGCTTGCAGCCGTGCAGCTGGTGCTGGTCCCGTCCGTGGAGAGCAGGGTGATTGGCACGTTGTTGGTTTGACCCGCGTTCTTGAAATAGGTAGTCAGGTCGGCCAGATCGGTGCCCTCATATTCGAGCAACCCGAGGTTCTGGCCGGCGCCGGTGAGGGCGGTTCCGCCGTAGTAGGCGGCGCGCATGTCGCTGCCCAGGAAAGAGGCCGAGGGGCCGGAGCCCGTCGTGGCGTTGGGCTTCGCATCCGCATCGAGCTATTTCGAGTGCTCTTTAAGCATGGGATGCGGGATGGAATAGTTGTCCAGCCCCGAGATGTGCCAGAGCGAGAAGGCCAGGTCCACCGTGGGCTCGCGGTCCGGAGCATAAAATTGGCGATCCTCGGTGGGGTGCTGGTAAAGACCCATGCTGACATTGAAGGCAAGCTGGATAGACGTCACCGAACCTTCGATTTGCACGTCCATCCCATCGCGGGAGCCGCCCACTACTTTGAAGCCGTAGGATTTCGCAAAATCAATCACGGCTTGATAGTCTTCCTGAGTGGGACCAAACCGCTCCGTAAATTCCGGCACGGTGAGAAAATGCCGGTAGGAAGAGCTGGCAGGATCGTAAACCTCCGCCAGGAGTTTCTCCAACCCTGCCTGATCGCGCAGCGGCAGAACCACGTCCAAGCGCAAGGTCTGAGTTTCGGGCATCCGGCTTAGAAACTTCGCCTGGCCGCTGGTTACCGCCGGACGCGTATGATGCGTCATCAGCGACTGTGCCTGCGCCGAGGCGCCCATGATCAACATGATCATGGCCACACCCAACACCACACCTGAGCCCCGAAGAACTGCCCATCCACTCCTCTTCCCTGATTGAATCATCAGTTTGCTCCTTGTTAAATTTCAGACCGTGAAAATGCCCCAACGGCTGATGGTGTGTTGATTCAAGAATCCCCGCAATAGTACCTGGGTACCGCGCTTATTTTGATTTGCTTTGGGGCACCGATTTACTTTGTACGCAACAATTATACTCGGCCACGGGGCACAGTCAATACCCATTCTCGCCAAGTTATAGTGTAGATTGATGTTAATATAACGCAGCTAACAGGTCTCGGGCGCCGATAAATGACCCCGGCGTTTGGCAAAACCCCGGACCCAAAGACGCGGGCCTACGCTCTAAGGGTTTCATGTTTTGCAAAAATAAAACCTGCCCCTTATGAACAAACTGCTCACCGGCCGCGTACCATGGGGTGGGATATGCGAATTAGAGTATTTGTACTAACCGGTGTATTCGTCGCTGCCTTCGCTATGAGCACAGCAACCGCAATCCTTCTCTGCGAGGCAACCCTCCACCCCCAGCACAAAAATCTTAACGAAAAAATGCAGGCGGCTGCGGAGGGCGTCGCCAAGGATGCAAAGTCGAGCCTGGAAGCAATCAATATCTCTTCGTTCGATAGCGCCAAGCTGTCAGCCTGGTTATTCCGGGCCCCGGATGCCAAGGGCGGCACCGTCATTCTGTTCCACGGCTCCGGAGATAATCGCGCCGGGATGCTGGGTTACGTTCCCATGTTCCTGCGTCATCAATACAACGTGCTGGTCCCGGATTCGCGGGCCCATGGGCAAAGCGGCGGCGAGTTGGCCACCTTTGGGATCAAGGAATCTCAAGACCTGAACCGCTGGGTGGATTGGTTGTCCAGCCAGAAAATTCCGGGGTGTGTTTACGGCCTGGGAGAGTCGATGGGCGCGGCGATTCTCCTGCAAGCCTTGCCCACCGAGCCGCGATTCTGCGCGGCCGTGGCCGAATCCCCCTTCTCGAGTTTCCGCGAGGTGGCTTACGATCGTATGGGGCAGAGATTTGGCAGCGGCGCGTGGATGGGGCGAACGCTTTTCCGGCCGCTGATTTTCGAAGCTTTTCTCGACGCGAGGCTCCAATATCACGTCGATTTTGAAAAGGCGTCACCGGCCAAGGAAGTGGCGATGACCCGCGTGCCGATCTTGCTAACCGAACTTTCGCAGCTGAGGGAGTAGACGAGCTGTAAGTGGTTTGTTTTTAGCGAAGGGTTCCCAAAGGTCGGCACTACATTTTCAGTGTCGGTTGCACCGTCTGTGCCGGGTCGTCCTGGGCCTTGATGCGAGGTGACGGTTGTGAAGGCAAGGAGAGATTGAGTTGGTGCAGCATCAGCGCTTGATCGGGTTCCGGCTGGGTGTAGCGTGGCATGATCAGCCAACGGTCGTCGGTGGTGGGCAGGCAGACATCCAGCATCTGGATCGTCGCCAGCTTTTCCAACACCGCCCGCGGGGTGAGGCCCGGGGCCAGGGCTTGCAGCCTTTGTCCCAGCGTTACCGAAAGAGCGTAGGCGAGGAAGGCCACCAGGATGTGGGCCTCCACGCGGTTTTCGAGTTGGTGATAAATCGGCCGCAAGCCCAACTCGCTCTTGAGGGTCTTGAACGCCGCTTCGATTTGGGTGAGTTGGAGGTAGAGTTCCCACAGCACGGCGGCATCCTCGCCCACCAGGTTCGACCGCAGCAGATAGTGCCCGTCGCGGAGTTCGGCCTTCTGCAGCTTGTCTTTGTCCAATTGAAACGTGAAGGTTTGGCGCGTGACGGCTTCGCCCTCCTGGGGCAGGTGAATGCGGACAAAGCCGAAGGCACGTCCCGCGTCCTTCTTGGCCGCACCGATCCGGAGCAGCAACCGATCGCGCGCCGGAGATTTCCGGCGTAGGTCGCGCAGTTTCCACAGCAACCGCACCAGCTTACGACGGCGGATGGCGTGCTCTTTGGCCCGCCGTCCTGCGCTCTTCGCCAACACGTATAATTCCCCTTCCTCGGCGAACAGCTTGACCTCGACCGACTCCCGCACTTTCTGCCACGGCAACTCCAGCCATTTTTTCTCGTACTGCTGAATCTTGCCCCGCGGCGTACCCACCAGGTAGAACACTTCCCGCTCCGGCGCGCGCATCTCCTGTAGCACTTCTTCGGTGGGAATTCCCCGGTCCATCAACCACACCCGCCGCGCCCGTCCATACTGTGCTTCGATCTTGGCGAGAAACCCGCGCAACGTGGTGCGATCCGACGTGTTGCCCTCCATCACTTCGTAGGCCAGCGGAAACCCTTCCGGCGTCACCACCAAGGCGATCACTACCTGCCGGCAGTCGGAGCGATGGTCGCGGCTGTAGCCATACTGGGCCTTGGGAATCTCCTCTCCTTCGCCCTCGAGGTAGGTGCTGGTGAGGTCATAGAGCAGCACGTCGAAGCGCGCCTGAAACAGCTCCTGCCAGCGCTGCCGCAGATGTTCAAACAGGGCGGCCTTATGCTTCAAAATCCGATCCAGGCAGCGATACAGCCGGTCCTTCTCCGCTACCGCGAAGCCCGTTCCCAGCAGATCCCCCATGGCGCTCTGGTCAAACCCTTGCCGGTGCAACCGAAACTCACTGCCCGGTGAGACCAACCGGCTCACCACCAGCAACTCCAGTACTTTGGCCCAGGGAACTTCCTCCCGGCCCTCCCCCAACCGCGCTTCCCAAAATGCGCCCAGTCCCAACTGCCGCCACAACTCGCATCCCAACCAGTAATTGCCAAACGCTCGCGGCCGTCGCAACTCCATCTCCGCCAGCTTCACCTGCACCCCATCCAGCGCGTCGGCGGGAAGTTCGCGGTCCTCTGGAAACAGGCTCAGCGTCGCCGCCCGCTGCTCGGCCTCATCAAAAACTTCCAGCGTCTGCCGCCACGCCGCTTGCTGGCTATCGTTGATCTCTCCCAAAAACAAGACCTGCCGCTGCACCACTCGCCCCGAGCGCACCCGGCGATTCTCCACCACGCTGAAATAGCGGTGGGTCTTGCCGTCCTTGCGCCGTTTTTTGCTGCGCAGAAACATCGTCAGCACGCATCGTCACAAATTCGCTACGCCCCTGTAAAGGGGGTAGGTCGGCACTACAAGGGCTTATCGAGAAGGCGGGGTTGACAAGGAAGAGGTTAGACCGACGTGCAGGTCAAATCTTACTCAAAATAGTTCTCAGCTGCGAAGGTTCGGCTAATTCACGGCATGGAGGATTTCAATATTCCTGTGCGGCATTGCCAGGCCATTTTCCAAAACCGTTCCGGGGTGATGGAGTTGTGGCAGGTGCCGGGCGCCGGGCACACCGGAGCCTTCGGGCAAGAGCCCGAGGAGTTTGAACGCCGGGTTACCGATTGGTTCGCGCGGCATTCGGGAATTTGAGCGGGTGGTACCAAGCTTCCCACGTCATCATTGCGGCTGGAGAAAGCCTGTGCGCTTCCAATTGGCAATGCGGCTGTAATGATGCTGGATGTAGAGGATGTTAAAAAAGAAGGTCATGGCGCCGCTCATGCGCAGGCCGATAGGTTCCACCGAATTGTAGTAATTCACCATGGCTCGCCGGATCTGGAACACCCCCACAATAAGCATGACGGTCCCCAGAATAAAGCACAAAAACATGACCATCGCGCACAACATCTTCACGTCGCTGTCGTCTATGACCATAACGCCGATGTAGCAGACGTTGTAGCAAGCCAAGGCGATGACGCCAATAAGCATGAGCGTCTTGACGTTGGAAGCGGGCTCAAGCTTTTTGGCAAAGGCGGCTTCCTTCAAGCACCACACCCACGAGAAGATGCCGAAAGTAAACATGCTGATGAGCAATATCAGCGCCCAGTGCAGCGCGGGGGGGGTCATATCCATATCCGCGCTCACCTGCGGACCGGCGTAATTGGCAACGACCTGCGGGGCGGCGACGGAGGGCGGTAGAGGGCCGTAATTGGCAACCACCCGCGGGGCGGGCACAGAGGGCGATGGCGGAGTGTAACTGGCAAGCACCCTCGGGGCGGGGGGCGGAATGGGAGGTGGCGGCGGGCCGCGGCGCACGGGAACAACCTTGGCCAAAGGCTCCCACGTGGGCATGCCCTCGGTCCAAACCAGATCCGTCGCCTCGGCAAGCCCTTGGGCCAGCCTCTGCTGGACTTCTTCTATTGAATACGGGCCAAGCTGTTGGCCATCTTTGGCAAGCCAATATTCTGACATGGCGACAATATACCCCAACACCCTGTGATCCGCACAAAAATTGTTGAAGCGAAAAATGCGACTTCCGGAAATCGTGATCGCGCCCGATTTAGGGAGGAAGAGATTCAACACAGAGACACAGAGAAGACCGCCTCCGCACACATCCGGTGCGATTGTTGTTGCTTGGTTGCTTAACCCACCGCTCTTCTCTGTGGCCGTTCTCTGTGAGCCTCTGTGTCTCCGTGGTGAATCCTTTCTTGCAGGCGCACAACCCTCGCAGAATCAGGAGTCTTCATCGCCATACCGGGAAATGATTAGCTTAGGGCTTATGGGCATCCTGCCCGTGAGGGGGCATGGCCAGGATGGCCATGGCACGTCTGTTCTCACCCCAAGCTCACATCGAACCAGCCGCCGCGCTGCCAGCCGCGGGGTTCAATGACGGTTTCTCCCTGGTCCAGGCGCTGGGCCAAATCGATGCGCGGATATTCCGCAAGGCGCGCCGTGACGGCAGCGGAAGACTTGACGCGCACCGCTTCGCCACTCACCCGAAAGGTGCTCGAATCAACCTTCAGAACGAACAACTGCCCGGAACTGTGGAAGCTGATTTGCGGCCAGGCAAGCGGCGATCCATCCCCTGACCAAGCGCGGGTGACGGTTCCGCCTGCGTCCACAACCTGCACAGTGCGAATGGACGTTTGATCCTTGTCGCCCTGGAAGCGCAATTCGCCGTTCGTGAGGGGCATGACGCCCTCGGCGGGGCGCTTCCAATTCATTCCGCGGATAATCTGTTCAAACCGGTGAGTGCTGGTACCCGGTTCCCAATGGGTGGGAATCGACCATCCGAAATACCACTCGAGCGCGCCGCGGCCCGCCGGGATGCGAGCATTGGTGAATTGGACGGTGCGCGCGGGGTCAAGCTTTCCCTCCTCATCACGCCGCAAGCTGTCGGCATGCGCCCAAACCACGCCTCCTGCGGCGGCATAAGCCATCAATTTGCGGTATGTGGACTCGCGGTAGCCCATCCCGAAGTGGGGAACGATGACGAGGCGAGTGGCGGCGAGGTCCGCGTCCGCAAACTCGCGGTCGTTGATGCCCACGCAGGCTAGATTCTGCGCGCTCAGGACCTCCAGCCATAACTGCGGGCGGTCGCCGGTAATCGTCCGGCGGGGATAAAGGTGAGCAATCTGCCCCGCCAGGGTCTGATCAAAACTTACACCCTCCATGAGGGTGGCCCAGTTCCGCAACGCGAACCAGCCGCGCCGCCGCACCCCTTCGCCTTGCGCGCAGGCGCCGAGGGTGAGGTCCCCCACTTCGGTTTCCGACGCGCCGTAGCGCCAATAGGCAAGCAGCTTGTTCCAATTCCAGGGCATGAAGCCGCAGGCGCCGCGCACCACGGCGCGGGCGATGGTCTGGCACAGGATCTGCTCATCCTCGGCTTCTCCCGGCTCGGTGGATTCGCTGTGCACCCAGGCCTCGTGAAAAAAGTGGGGCTTGCCGGTGCGAAACCTCTGGTCGGCAATCATACGGGTGCAATTGGCGTGGACCGAATGCCAGTCCGCCGACTCGCCCAGGGAGAGATTCTGCTCCCAGCCCGAGGTTCCAATCCCCACCAGTTGGCTGGTTTTTCCCCAGATGGGGCGCATGCCGTCCAGCCAGCGGCCGACCGTGGGCAGGGCCACATCGGGTTCGTTGATCACGTCCCAGGAGATGCAGGGCAGCGGCCCCAGGCGGTCCATCACCTGGCAGGCGAACACTTTTTGCGCTTCAATCATGTCGGGGATTTCATAGCGCTCGGAGGTGAAGAGCCACGACTGGCAATTGCCCATGCTGGGGCCCACACAGGTATACAGGGTCGGCATAAAGATCATGCCCAGGCGGCCGAAGATCATGGCGTGGGCTTCCAGCGCGCGCAGATGGCGCTCGGTCAGTTCCGGGCCGGCCTCGAAACTGTGGAAGAATTCCGCGTGGGTCCGGCGGAAAACATCCGCGGCCAGCACGCGCAGAAACTCCGGCATGACGTAATGGACGCGCATGATCCGTAAGCCCTGGTCAGCCATGGAGCGCGCATCGCTAGCTACACGCAAGGGGTTGGGGTTATGCCAGGTCAGGCCGTAGATCTCGCTGTCCTGCCAGTTGGTTCCCAATTGAAATGATGCAGGGCGCTCGCGTCCGGGCGCCGCGTAGTCGAGGTAACATTGATTGCGGCGCAGGTGGGGCCCTGATTCGAGTGTCTCCGGCCGCCATGCCGCCACCGCCGATCCCGAGTAATCTCGGGCCTGGCCCGAATCGTCGGTCAATTGAAAGCGCACGCCGTACAAAAAGGCGTCCGGCCGCCCCTCGTCGCGAACCTGCACGGCGGCTTGCGTTGCCTCCACTTTTGATGGCGACCGCGTCCAGAGTGGCGCCTTGCCGCGCTTCCATTCTTCCAGTGTCATCAGGGCGGTGTGGGCAGACACCTCCCAGCCGGGCGGCAGCGTGCCGTGAAGGGGAGCCGTCACCGTGGTTTGTTCGCCTGGGCGCAGAGTGGCGAGCCCCAGCTCTACCGGGCCGAGAAATGCCGGGCTTGCGACCCACGCCCACAATCTTGCAAACAACTGCACCGGAAATGGACCGTCAAAGGCCGCGGTGGAGATGGCCCAGGGGCCGCAGGGTCCAGCATGCAGAGCGTCGTAGGGATTGCGCCAGGTCTTGGTGAGCAGCAGGGAAGAGAGGATCGGCTGGCCCGCGGGATCCTTCAACTGGCCCGCAATGTGCGTGTGGCGGCACACCGGCTTCGCGAGATAAGTCACCGAATACAGGCCGAACAGCGCCGGGTCCGCAACGTGCAGGGGCAGGGTAGTGGTGATATTGGCGCTCGCCTGCGGCAGGTTGTCGGAGCCCGGGGCGAGCCCGATCAGCAGGGGGTCAAACATCTGCCTTAAACCCGCCGCTCCCTGCAAAGGGAAGGCGGGAACATAGCGGTGGATTCCCAGCTTCTCCCGCAGCTCGCGGCCGGCGTCCTCATTGGAAATCCACTTGCCGTCCTTGCGGGTCACCGCGCGATCAAAGGGAATTCCCCCGGCGTGGAACAGGGAGCCGCCGCGCGCGAGGAATTCATAAACTTTGCCGCCGATGGCTGCCGGGTAGACGCTGCCATGGCTGTTGCAGAAGACGTCGGCATCAATCCCCTGGCTCGCAATCGCCGCGGCGTCGCGTTTCAAAACACTCGCGCCGGGAACGCCCTCCAGCAGCGCGGCAAGATTGGAAGGAGCCTGGCTCGGCGGGAGATCGGGTTCCACCAGCAGGCAGACACGCAGCGGCGGGCGGCCCTGGCTCCAGGCGTTGAATTTTCCGGCGCTCAGGCTAAGCGCCGCGCTCTCAATCAACATTTCTCGTCGGGTCATGGGGTGGGGCCTCGGTGGGGATTTGCTTTTTGGGTCCAGTACACGGCAACTATATACGCCCATCCTCCCCCGGGTCGTCAAGGGGTGAACTCCGACCAGACCTGCGCAAATTAGGTTCCAGTCAATTCGCCGAAAGCCCGCGCAGCGGGCGCGGTCATGTAGCCCACGGCGAGCCAGCCGTGGGTCAGTCCGTCCCAAAATATTTTCCAGCCCCGTAAGGGGCGACGTCAGGCCGCTTTTGACCTGATGCCGCCCCTACGGGGCTCAAATTGTCCTTTCACCGTGCGGTGTTCCCACGTCTGGCTCGCCGTGGGCTACATGATATCGCCACTCCGTGGCTCAAGGCGTCCCTCCAGGCGGCATCGCTGAATAACCAAGAGGCTCGCCAATTTGGAAAGCTCTGGTGTGTGACCGCCGCCGCAGATCATCTCGCTTTCGTCCGAAACAGCACAAGTTCTGAAACCGAACCGCTCGCGGGCTTGATTCGCAACCCCTGCTGTGCGAGGTCTTTGCTGCTGGCCGTCTCCTTCGTGCCACTTGAATCGAAAGTGATCTCGTAAAGACTGTTAGGGTCGAGTCCGCCGGGTTTCAGGAGGTAATCTTCCGGGGCCTGGGGTGACAGTCGAACCACCACCGCCCAGCCCTGCTGGTGGTCGGGCGAACCGAATTCCATGGCAAACCAATCGCCGGAATTGACGCCGCCCTCGGCGTTAACCGGCGCATGGTGGTAAACCCGCAAGGTGGGAAGCAGCGGCCTGAAGACTTCTTTGTAGAGGGTGGTGTAGTGCCGGAATTTCGCCCGAATCTCCGGGGTGATTTCATCCACCGATTTGGGGATGAGCGAGTTGAAAATCATCGGGGTGTTGCCGAGCGCGAAGATAGTGCGCAGCATGGTATCGAGATCCGGAAGGTCGCGTGGATTCGCGAGGCCGATGGGAGCCACCAGCGCTTCGGGGGGAAGGTACACGGAGTACCCGGCCAGCATGCGGTAGACAAAGGGCATGGTGACGCGGTCGCTCGTATAGTTTTCGGAAAAGCGGGTAACCGTTCCCAGGTCCATGCGGGTGCCGCCAGCGGACGCCTGCTGGAGGATTAAATCGGGAATTTCCTGGTGGATACGGTCATAGACCTCATGCAAAGCTTCATACTGGCGCCAATACTCGGCCTCCACAAATCCGCCGCGTTTGACGGTCAGACCCTCACTCTTCAGCGGGGAATTAAAATCATTCCGGTACAGGTCCAATCCGTATTGCTTCACCATGGCTTCGAGGATGGATTGTAAATAAGCCTCGGCCGCCGGGTTGGCGAGATTGAGGATCGGGCAAACGCGCGGGTCGTCAGGGCTCAGGGCGCGCGGCTCTGACGCCTTCGTCACCTCCGGGAACCAGTCGGGATGCTGCTGGAACACTTGACTGTTCTTCCACGACCCGATGGCCAGGCCATTCCGGTAGGGTGGGCTCGCCTCCCGGCCGCCCTCGGGTTCCGCGTAGAGACCAAACAGAACGTGGTGCTGATGGGCATAATCAGAAATGGGTTTCAGGCCATGGGGAAATTCCTTGGGTTGCGGTTTTAACCACTCGCCATAGGTCTGGCACCAGCTCGGCCCGTCCAAAATATAGAGCTCCAGGCCCAATTGCTCGAGCACATCAATGATCTTTTTGATATTTGTTTCGTTGAATTGCTCGCCGCGGTACAGGGTCAACCCCCAATCCTCAGGCATCAGGAGCTCGATGCGGTAGGCAAGTTCGGGTTTGCGAGGGAAGAGAACCGACCGGCGGATGTGGTCGTGCATGCCCTGGACGGCGGCGTCAAACGATCCCCGGGTGTGGCCCAGGTGGACTTTGGGAGTGGTTATCGTCTCCCCCGGAGCGATGACGCGCAGAGCATTCACCGCAGTAGGTCCCAGCTTGAATGAAACGCCGTGGTCGTCATAAAAATCCATGATGCGATTGAGCGGCCACTCCAGCTCGGCGAAGAAATAATCCTGAGCCGTCTTATTGTGCAGCAAAAAGTAGGGATGGTCGAAGCTGAGCCCATGCTCCTGCTGGATGCGGTTGGTTCCCGGTTTGAGGCGTATCCATCCAAACCAGCCCTCCCGCTGCCAATCGTAGCGAGTTGCATAGCCCAGGTCGGCGACGGCATCACCCTGCCACAGTTGCCCGGCCATCACAAACAATCCGGTGAGCGCCACGGGTCTGGCCGAGCGGTTGGTAATCTCCAGCCAGCGCGTCAGCACCGGGGTGCCATCAAGAACCGTGTGGATTTTGACGGTAATGGGCAATTGGCGGCTCGCGAGTTCCACCTCATGGCGGGCATGGGTTGAGCCATTGCCGACTGCCCGCCCCGAGACGTAATCCCACGAAGACAGTTCCAGCCCGGGAACAGTGGCGGGTGAGGGCTCGGTCTTGACGCGAATTTCAAATGCCGGGAGGCTCCCGGGCGCCGTCGTGGTCTCTACCGTAGCGCCGGGCTTGAGCCCGGCACGTGCCGACCTCAAGGTCGGCGCTACGTTCTGCTCTACGTCTTGCGCAAAGCCCCAACTGCGCGCCACCCATTGGTGATTTACAAAAGATTCCTCATAGGTGGCCCCCCCAAATTCAAATTGCACCGAGGGCGGGGAATGCGTGCCCATGTGAACAGCGCAACTCTGTCCAAAGCACACGCCCCATGACGTGGCCATGCAGGCAGCGAGTACAAGCGCGTACCTTCCGAAGGATGCCCACGGTTTACCAAATTTCCAAGCCAAGGACCTTTGCATCGGTGAATTTTCCATCTCCCGCCCTCCACACTCCAAAGCTTCGCTCCTCAGGCCCATCAGAACGCGAGTCATTCTGCCTGAGGCGCCGCTACCGTGGCAAGCACGTTCCCGACAATAAGGCAAAACAGGAAATTCGAAAATCGAAAATTGCAGAATGAACCGATGACCCGATGGCCCGATGATCCGATGAACCGATGGCCCGATAATCGCCCTCGCTGTGCTAGAATTGCGGTTTGCCCGGATTCAGGACTGAAGCGCGTTGACATTATCATTTCCATTCCGCCGGTGTGCTTTCGTGTGTGCCGTGCTCGCCGCATTTATGCTTGGGTGGGCATTCCCATCTGTGGCGCGCGGTGCGGGCGCTGCTCCGGCTGGCGGCCGCAGCGAGGAGGGGCCCGCCACCACAGTTTCCTCCGTCAAGCTTCCCGTTACGGAAATTCACGATGTACAACTCGATAACGGCCTGCGCGCGCTGATTGTGGAGTCACACGACGCCCCGGTGATCGATGTTCAGGTCTGGTATCACGTGGGCTCGAAGAACGAAGTGCCCGGCCGCACCGGGTTCGCGCACTTCTTTGAGCACCTGATGTTCGATGGGACAAAAAACCTCGGTTCCAATGAATTCTCCGATTACATCATCCGGTCCGGCGGAACGGACAACGCCTACACCACCGAGGACACGACGGTCTTTTGGGAAACGGTGCCCAGCAACATGCTGCCCCAGGTCCTGTGGCTTGAAGCGGACCGCATGCGCAATCTGGATATCAACCAGAAAGTCTTCGACAACGAGCGCCAGGTGGTGGAGGAGGAGCGCCGCATGCGCTTTGACAATCCGCCTTACGGCACGGTGGTGGAAACGCTCTACGACCATGCCTACACGATTCATCCCTACCGCCACATGACGATTGGCAGCATGGAGGACCTGAACCACGCCAGCATCCAGGACATTCAGGATTTTTACGACACCTACTACGAGCCCGGCAACGCCACGCTGCTGATTGTGGGTGACGTGGATTGGCACGAAGCCGCCATCGAGGTGCAGAAGTATATGGGCGGGGTGCAGGCGGGAACAGCGCACGCCACCGCCCCCATTCCCCAGGAGCCTGAGCAGCGAGCGGAACGAGTGGTGAAGCTGAACCTGGACGTGGCGCTGCCGGCCTTTGTGGAGGGATTTCACATGCCGGCGGACGGCACCGCTGACGCTTACCCGCTGCGCCTGGCTTCCAAGATCCTGTCGGACGGCGAAAGCTCCAGGATTTACACCCGGCTGATTTACGACAAGCAGATTGCCGTGCAGGCGGAGAGCAGCGGAAACTTTACCGAGGATCCCAACCTGTTTTTCGTCTTTGCGGTCATGAACGGCGGGCATTCTCCCGCTGAAGGCGAGACGCAAGTGGACGCGGAACTCACTCGTCTCAAGACCGAATTGGTTTCCGACGCCGATTTGGCGAAGGCCAAGAATCAAATCTTGCGCGATTTCATTCTCAGCCGCCAAACCGCCGAAAGCCGCGCCGAAGAGCTTGGATACGCCGCCGTGGTTCTGAAGGACCCGCAACTGGTCAATACCGAACTGCAACGCTTTCTCAAGGTCACGCCTGAGGACATCCAGCGCGTGGCCCGGAAGTATTTCGTGCAAGAAAATAAAACGCTGGTGGAGGTTTATCCCAAGAAGGATTCGGGCGAGAAGGCCAGCCTGGGGACGGCGGAAGGCAGTGGGCAGTAGGCAGTCGCCAGGAGGCAGGGCGGTGTAGTACGACAGCAAAAACAAGTCAAAAGGCAAAGTGCAAAAGTCAAAATGCAAAAGTGAAATGCCGGGCGGCCAATGCGTTTGGGGCGGGAAGGGAATTGACGTGTTTCGAAGCTTTAAGATGTTTGCCTCGGTGGTGATCGCTTTCCTGCTGATCGTCCCGGCGCTCGGCGCTCGCGATTATCCACCTTCGGTGCCTCCTCCCCGGCCCATGGTCATTCCGAATCCGGCCATCCAGACCCTGCCCAACGGGCTTCAGGTGGTGGTGGTGGAGCGGCACACCCTTCCGCTGGTCACTCTGCGCCTGGTGGTGAAGTCGGGCGCGGAATGCGATCCCCCCGACCTGCCGGGCACTGCGGCCCTGGTCAATGGCCTGCTCTCAGAAGGCACGGCCAGCCGAACCTCCCGCCAAATCAACGAAGCTATCGATTCCGTGGGCGGAGTTGTCGATAATGATGTCGATTGGGACAGCGCCTACCTGGACCTGAGCGTTTTGACCGACCGCACCGACCTGGCCTTTGATCTGGTCAGCGACATGACCAAGCACGCGGCCTTCCAGCCCGCTGAAATCGAGCGCCAGCGCAAGCAAATCCTGTCGGGTTTGCAAGTCTCCCAGGATGACGCCGCTTACGTGGCGGACACGGTCATGCAGAACCTGCTTTTTCTGGGCACGCCTTACGGGCATCCCGAAGATGGCACGCTGGACGCCGCCAAGCGCATTTCCCGCGAGGATATTCGCGCTTACTACCAGCATTATTACCAGCCCTCGAACAGCATCCTGGCCGTGGTGGGAGACATCAAGGCGCCGGACGCCATGGCGCTGGCGGTCAAGTATTTCTCCGGGTGGAAGAATGGCAGCGAAGCGGTTCGCCCCCCGGCGGGCTACACCGCGCCCACCCGCGAACACCGGGTGATTGCCATCGACAAGAGCGACGCCGTGCAGACGGAAATCCGCATCGGCAACCTTGGCGTCGCCCGCGATGACCCGGACTACCTGGCGCTCAGCGTGGTGAACGAAATCCTGGGGGGACCCTCGGAGAACCGCCTCTTCAAAGCCTTGCGGACACAGAAGGGACTGACTTACGGAGCATCCAGCGACCTCATCACACGGCGCCATATGGGCGCCTGGGTGGCCAAGACCTTCACCCGCACGCCAGAAACCGTGAAGAGCGCCCACATCGCGGTGGAACAGGTGCAATCGCTTCAGGAGCACGGCATCAACCGCGCGGAACTGGAGACGGCGCAGGGCTACCTGGTGGGCCACCTCGCCCTGGAGTTTGAAACCTCCGACAACCTCGCCAGCAAGGTTCTGGACCTGATCGAGGACGGCCTGCCGCTCGATTATTGGTCCCATTACCCCGAAAAGATCCAGGCCTTGACCACCGACGCGGTCGGCGCCGCCGCCCGGCAGTATTTGGACTCCGACCAAGACGTCATGGTGCTCGTGGGGAACATTGCGGATTTCAAAAAAGACCTGAAAAAGTTCGGCCAGGTCAGAACCATCCCCTTGACGGACGTTGATTTCGGATCGCCGGATTTGGTGAAGGGGGCAGGGAAGTAGCTCGTAGGGGCACCCCTTGTGGGTGCCCTTGCCCACAGGGGCACCAACAAGGGGTGCCCCTACGTCATGAGATCATGAAAAAGGCCCTTCAGGTTTTTGTCGGATTGACCCTCGTCGCCGCTCTGGCGGAGGGACTCGTCCTGTGGCGCCTGCGCATTGACCCGGGGAAGCTCGCCGCGCTGCTGGAAAGCGTCGCCCTGCTGCTGGGGGCGTTCGTGGGCCTCACCGAGGCGCGGTTTATCAAGCAGCTTCGCGAGTGGGCGCTGACGTCGCTGCCCCTGGCGGCGGGAATGCCGTTCCTGCTGCTGGTTCCGTACCTCCTCCTGGGGCTGGGAACGCGGACGTTCACGCCGGGCGCCCTCGGCAAGCTAGTAGCCTACATTCTGGTGCCGACGGCTTTGCTGCTGCCCGACCGCCTGCGCCATCGCCCCGCCTTCAACTGGCGCGACGGCCTGGCCATGCTCTCCCTCGCCGTGCCGGTATCGGCCGGATGGCTGCAGGGAATCTGGGTCTGGCCGATCGACCTCTACATTTTTCGCCCCATTTTCTGCGTCCTGGTGGCGGGCTACACCTTTATGGTCCTGCGCAGCCTGGATGGCGTGGGCTTTCGCCTGATCTGGAGGAAGAAGGATGTTGGTGAGGGTCTCGTGAACCTGCTGGCGTATTCGTTGCTCGCGATCCCGCTGGGCCTGGGTCTCAATTTCATCCATCCGCATCCCATGGCCCCGCTCGCCCATGGGCGGGTGGAAAGCCTGGGGCCGGTCGTCAACTTTCTCTTTCTGTTCATCGGCATCTATCTGACCGTAGCCATTCCGGAAGAGATGCTTTTCCGGGGAATCCTGCAAAACCTCCTGGTGCGGACCATTCACAAGGGGCCAAGGGGTCTGTACGGCCTGCTCACCGCCTCGGTTCTGTTCGGCGCCGCGCACCTGCACCACGCGCCCGTCCCCAACTGGCGGTATGCCATTATGGCCACCCTGGCGGGCATTTTCTACGGCAATGTCTACCGCACCCGGCAGCGCCTGTGCGCCTCCGCGCTCACCCACGCGCTGGTGGATACGATCTGGCATTTCTGGTTCTAACCCTGGATGCGTTTCTTAGAGAAAAGGACTTCACCACAGAGCGCACAGAGGCTCACAGAGAAGAGCGCCTCTGCACGCCCGGGAGGCGATGGTTGCTCCCTGGTCAGCGGACCCGCGTTCTTCTCTGTGGCAGTTCTCTCTGTGAGCCTCTGTGCGCTCAGTGGTGAATCTTTTCCTCAATTGACCTTAGAGGACAAAGGTATCCGCGCAAGCACCCTTACAAGAATCTGGACGCCAGAGGCAAGGCGAAGTAGAATGCCCGCAAAGGAGTTCGTTTATGAAGCGCGTTTTCGTTTGTGCCTTGATGGCTCTTACGGTTTTTCTAGTGGCAAGCGTGGCGACAGCGAAGGACAAGAAAGTCTCCCTCACCGGAACCTGGGACTGCCAAGCCCACGGAGGTCCGCAGGGCGACATGGCCTTCACGCTCAACCTCCAGTTAAGCAAGGAAACGGTGGACGGAAATATTTCCTCGCCGCTCGGCGCCACACAAATCACTTCCGGAACTTTCCGCAAGAACCAACTGGAACTTCACTTCGACATGCCCCAGGGCAGCTACACGCTCATGGGCAAACTCGAAAAGGGACAACTCTCCGGAGCATGGTCACTGGACACGGATAAGGGCGCTTGGGAGGGAACCAAGCACGCCGCGACGGGCAAATAACCTTCCCATCTTCTAGTTAACATAACATAACTTATCAGACGTTAAAAATCTCCGCCAATTCCCCTTTGGGCGTAATTTTTGAGTCACCCTGCCGTGTTTCCAATCGTCCAATTAAAGTAGAGCCACTCCGCTCGACGGAGCTACTTGCGAAATTAGAGTAGTAAGAGCGCGTTGAGGGAATCGTGATGAGAGGGCGGCCGGGGCTCATCTTTTTCTTCGCAGCATTATTTTTCCTGTCGGTGTTCCAGATCGCTCAGGAGCCGCAGCAGTCCACGCCTGGGACTCAAAGCAACACCGAAAACGCCATGCCCGAAACCTTCCCACGGCCCACTCTCTCGGAAATCGACATTTACAAAAGCGCTCGGAGCCTGATCGGTTGGAGCCCCAGTGAGATCGACCATTGCGCCTTTCTCCGTGGGCTTCAACCCGCCGTGAGCCAGGATCAACTGCCGGGAATTCTCGAACGGGTTGGCCAGATGTGTACACAAAGTTTTCATGACTTCCTGAATGTGACTTGCGACGAAAAAGTGGTCTCCAAGGAGTCAACGTCTCGCTTCAAGGTGCGCCGTGGTTTTCACTATACCGTTCTACGCCGGTCCGAGAAGGGCGATCTGCCGGGATTTGAAGAATACCGCACGGATCTCAAGGGAAACCCCGTGGATGTCATGAACCTTCGGAATTTCTCCATGATCACCCTGAACTTCACATCAACTTTCCTATACTTTAGCCTGGCGGACCAGCACGATAACCACCACCGGTACTTTGGTATCCAGACGATTCGAAATCGGGAATGTCATGTTGTGGGATTTGCGCAAGACCCCGAAAAAGTGCGCAGGGCCAGCCGCATCTATCAATCCAGCGAGCATAGCGTTGTGGCCTTGCTCCAAGGAATGGCGTGGGTTGACGCCCAGACCTTCCAGATCCTGCGGGTTAGGATTTGGCTTCTCGCCCCTCTGAAGGATATCGGTCTCAGCAGCCAGATTTCGACGGTTGACTTCTTCCCCGTCCAGCCCAATGGGACGGAGAGCGAGATGTGGCTGCCCCGCGACGTGCGGGTGGATGCCCTCTTTCGCGGCCATAAGATTCGCAACACCCACCACTACTCCAATTACAAGCTTTTCCGGGTGGAAAGCACCATCGAACCGTAAGCGGCCATACTGCGACCCCACAAGCTACTCCGCGCCGCCGGCGTATGCAACTCCGACTCGATCTGCAAGGATTCACCACGGAGGCACAGAGCGGCGGAGCCGCAACCAACGCGTCTCGTAGGGGCACCCCTCGTGGGTGCCCTCCAACATGGGCACCCACGAGGGGTGCCCCTACGAGACATGCAAATTGTTTGCTAAAAAAACAAATATTTACGGTATTGCATTACAGAGGCACAGAGAAGAGCATTTCAGTGGCGATGACTAAGATCGTGGGTCCTGGATTTTGGCTCGCAGACTCTTTCTGTCTGTTCTCTGTGCCTCAGTGGTGAAATCCTTAATTCCGGAAATGGCGGTCCAGTTCCGAGGCATATTCCCTTCCCAGAAGGTGCGCGTGGCGGCCTGCCCATTCGCTCAGGCGGGTTCGGCCGGTCGGGGCGTTTTTGGAAACAAGCAACCCCGCCATCAAACCTTTCACTTCGTCTCTGGTCAGAACCACGTCATGCACGGCAAGACCCACCAGGCGTGACAGTAACAGCGCCATGGACGGCGGCACGTGAACTATTTTGGCGCTGCTGCCGACTTTGGCGGCGATCAGCCGCACCAATTCCTCGAAGGTATAAATCTCCGGGCCCACGGCGTCGAGGACGATGTTCGTGCATTCTTGTACGGGGTTTGATGTGCCATGGCCATCCTGGCCATGTTCGGGCACGGGCAAGATGCCCGTGGCACGCTCCGATGTTGTGCCATGGCCATCCTGGCCATGCTCGGGCACGGGCAAGATGCCCGTGGCACGCTCCTGTGTTGTGCCATGGCCATCCTGGCCATGCTCGGGCATGGGCGGGACGCCCGTGGCACGCTCTGTGGCACGCCCCGCCGTCACGGCCATTTCCGCCAGGTCCACCACATAGATCGGCTGAACCGGGTACTCTCCTGAGCCGGGAATGGCAAACACCGGCGCGTGGCGCAGCAGCCAGGCGATGTTGTTGATCAGCACATCCTCCACGCCGAAGATCACCGTGGGGCGCAAGATGGCGTAGGCGAGCCCGGAGTCAGAAATCATCCGCTCGATCGCCGACTTCCCTGCAAAGTAGCCTAGAGTGGAATCGGCGAAAGGATTCGTGATGCTGAGGTGGACGATTCTCTCGACCCCCGCTTCCCGCGCCGCGTTGATGAGCGCCCGGGTGTTTTCCACTGCCTTTTCATAGGTGACTTGACCCCGCGGGAACCGTACCCAATAGGTGTTGTAAAGGGTTGACGCGCCGCGTAGGCTGGCGGTCAGTTTATCCGGGCGCTCAAACTGGAGGGGCGCGACCTCGACGTCACCATTAAATGCCCCTCCCCGCTCCGGATGCCCGGTAAGCGTTCTGACTCCCCTTCCCATCGCCAGCAGCCGCCGGGTGATGTACTTGCCCGTGTACCCGAACGCCCCGGTCACCACGTCGAATTCCCTGCCCTGCATGTCAAACCTCCCGGCACTTTCGAAAAGGCGATTCACCACTGAGGCACAGAGGCACAGAGAAAGCCATTTCGAATCTCAAGGACAGAGTTCATGGGCCCGGGATTCTTGGCCCTAGGTTTTTCTCCGTGAGCTCTCTGTGACCTCTGTGTCTCTGTGTTGAAATTCGTTTGGCTTGTACGGGACCGCGCAAACCCCCTGCCGGCAATGACGGCGCGCGGCAAACCATCGATAGCTGGCTCGCAGGACCGGCGTCGAGAACGGCAGTTTGTTCACGATCACCAGCAGCCAAGCCCACCATGGCCGGTGCGTTGCGCCCAATTGGTTTGCGATGTGGGCCAGGGCGTCGGCGCCGCCCAGCAATCGACCTTCCCGGGTCAGGACGCGCATTTCCTTGAGCAGTTGATCCTCGGGGATCTTCAGGCGCTCGCGTACCCAGGGGGATTGCAGCGGTTCGGGCCGAAATCCGGCGGATTGGAGGGTCGCTTGAGTCCGGGCCAGCAGATCGAGGCAAATCGGGCATGCTGCGTCATAAAGCACCCAGCCACGGACGCGCTGCCTTCCAAATTTGTCGGACATTTCTGTAAACACTGAAATCTCCTCGCAAAAAAAGGCCTTCCCTACTCGGGCTCAGCATGACCCAGGGGGAGGAGGCTTCGCACCTTGCTTTGAGCGGAGAACAGCCCACGAATGGCGCCTGTGGGCAGCGCCGACATTTGCGTGTAAAACGACGTCACCATCTCCACGAATTCCAACATGGCCGCCAGGCGGGCGCGCATCTCCTTTTCGCCGTTTACCTCCGAGTCGTGCACGCACTCGCGCAAAAGGCTTACGGTGGGGTCGATCTCGCGGCGCTTGCGCTCGTCCAAAATGACCCTCGCCATCTCCCAGACGTCTTTGGTGGCCTGGTAGTGCTCGCGGCGGTCGCCCAGCAGGTGGATGGCCCGAACAATTCCCCAGCTTTCCAGCTCACGCAAACTGGTGCTGACATTCGACCGCGCAATCGACAAGGTTTGCGCAATCTCCTCGGCATTCATGGGCTTGGGCGAGAGATAAAGCAGGGCGTGGATCTGCGCCACCGTGCGGTTCACCCCCCAACGCGTTCCCATTTCACCCCAATGCAGGACAAATTTTTCGGTAACCGGATCGAGAGTTGCCATAATGTCCCTCGTTAACTTCTGACATTACAGAATATACTGTAACTTTAGGTCAATGTCAATCGGAATTGTTGCCCATTCTCTTCCATTCTCTTCGATAGTCATCTTCGATTTCAGGCTTGGCGCTCATCCTTAGGCCGGAAAATTTGAGTCAGGATTACACCGATCGATACCAGGAGAATGCCGGCCAGCATCAGGCCATTGAGGAATTCGTGCAGGAAGAAGTGCGCAAATAAAGTTGCCACCAGGGGGGTAAGCGATGAGTACGCATAGACGCGCGCTACCGCCATCAGGCGCAACGCCGTGAACATGCAGTAGATGGCGAGCACGCCGGAGAGCACCCCGCTCGCGAGAAGCGCCGCCAGGGTGTGCCAGGATGCAAGGTGCAGAGCATAAAGCCTTCCGGCCGCGAGCAACCCGGCGAAGCCCACCAGCACGCTGGTGATGAACTGAAGGAAAATCGCCACCGATTGGTGCGCCCCCCGCAGTTGGCCATCGCGCCAGAGCACCCCGGAGATTCCGTAGGTCAAGGCGGTGGTCAGTCCGAGCGGAATCGCCCAGTACCAATGCGGCGAAATAGGCTCCCCGCGCGATTGCCCAAGGGAAAGCCCCACCAGGCCCAAAAAGATCAGCAGCACCCCGGCGAAGGCGTAGCGGTGAATGCGCTCATGGAGAAAGATCCAGGCGATGAGGGTTCCCCAGATCACATAGGTTTCCTGCACGGGGACGGTAATGGTGACGCCCCCGAAGCTCATGGCCAGGTAATAAAGGAAGAGTCCGCAAGTGGAAATGATGCCCGCCGCCACGAAGGCCAGAATGGGGCGCAGGCCGATGTACTGCGGCGCGCTGGGGCGCAATTGATTGAGGGTGCGGTGCTTCGCAACCAGAAAAATGCCCAGCACGAGGCTCGGCAAACCCCTCAGCACCGGGCCAATCAAGGGATCGGCATGCACGACGGCGATGCGGTCAAAGGTATTGGCCGACGCGTAGCCAAAAACCGAAGCCAGGGACCAAGGCTCACCGCGCCGGCGGGGCTTAGGGGATGTCGTATCGTTCATGCACTCCATTTTCCCGAACGATGCAATTTACTGAGAGCACAGCGATTATATCTGCTGGCGGAGAAGTTTGGGGAAGTTTAATCGCCCGAACCTGCCATTTGCGACCATTGTTAAACGCGTGCGACCCTCGGGCGCCTTTGCCCAGGCTTGTTGAATGAGGCGCGATATAACAGGAAAAAACGCAAATCACCAGATAAACACAGCTAGAATGTCGTTTTGTTATGCAAAAATCGCTTCAAATCGACCAAAATGCCCGAATTTAACTCAGGCATTTTGTCGGTCGTCCCTTTGTTTTCATACACTCATCCGAATCGATCTTCATTTTTAACATCTTTTTGGGTCAGTCCCCTTCGCCGCATACGCTGCCCGCCGTCTACGGTTGCCTGGGGGCTCCGGCGAGCCACATTTCGGGGCGTGAATTTAGACCTGCCTTTTGTGCTGCGCGAATTCACCATACCCGGTTCTCCATAAATTAGGCTAGCATGTTGCAGGCCATCGCCGGGTCGCCGAGAGGAAGATAATGATTGTCATCCAGATCCGTAGGTTAAAACCTACGGCTACTCACGGTGCTCCCCTGCGGGGAGGGTGGAAGGAGTATTGCTCCGCGCGCGAATGCAAGACCGAATTTGGACAAGCCTGAGGTAGACCGTCCGCCACAAATTCAAACTCAGACACTACCGGCTTGAGCAATCCCCCGCAAAGTGATAGATTTAAACTGGAAGCAAAACCTTCGGGGCAGGGTGAGGATTTGCGGCTTGAGTTAGCGCCCGCATTTCCAATTCCCGATCGGCGGTATAGCCCGCGAGGGGCGGAAAGTGCAGGAGTAAGTGGATAGTGGTTAGTGGATAGTTGAACGCGACCTGTTACTATCCACTAACCACTATCCACTAGCAACTGCTCTTTTCTCCCCAGGATCCGGTGAAACTCCGGGGCCGACGGTAAAGTCCGGATGAAAGAAGGTTTGGGCCGGTCTACGTCTGCCGGACAATGCTGCCCTCTTTATGAGTGAGGGCGGCTGTCCATCGGCACGTCTACGCACGCCTGACCACCCTCCTCCTGCCCCGCCATGAGGCCATTTCCTTGGGAAGTATTGCTGAACGATTTCCAGTTTCATTATCGCTGGTCCTGTCCGCAGCTCTCCTCTGCGCGGTTGCAATTTTGTTTTGTCCAGTTGCCCTCCGTGCGCAAACCTGGAACAGTCACCTGGAAGGATTGATTACCGACCCAAGCGGCGCAGTGATCCCGCAGGCGCAAGTAACGCTGAAAAACCGTACTTCGGGGCAGGTACGGAACGCGCAAACCGATGCGCAGGGCTTTTACACCTTTCCTCTCCTGCCGGTGGGTGTTTACGATCTGACGGTGGCGGCCCCGGGCTTTGCCATCCGCACCGTGGCCAACCTTTCGTTGCACGTCGGGCAATCGAATCGGGTTGATCTCGCCCTGCAACTCGCGCCCGGGCAGGCCGTCATGCAAGTGGAAGCGCGCCCCCCGCTCATTCAGACGGCAACCGCGGCGATCGGCGATGAGATTTCCGACCAGCGCGTCACTTCCCTTCCCCTCGATGGCCGCCAGTTTTCGCAACTCGCCTTGCTGGCCGCGGGCGCCGTCCCGCCCTATCCCAATGGCGCCACGCAGCAGTTCAATACTCCCGCCCTGGGCTTGGGTTTTTCGGTGGACGGCCAGCGCTCCGAGCGCAACAACTTCTCGCTCGATGGGATCACTTTGATGGAGCCTTTCGCCTACACCCTGACGGCGAGCCCCTCGATTGATGCCATCCGCGAATTCCGCGTGGTGGAGAACTCCTACTCGGCGGACCAGGGACTGGTGTCGGGCGCGCAGGTGAATATTGTGAGCCGCTCGGGATCCAACCGCCTGGCCGGAACCGCCTACGAGTTTCTTCGCAACAGCGCGCTCGACGCCAAAAACTTTTTTGATGATCCTGCCCTGCCCATTCCGCCTTTTCGCCAGAATCAATTTGGGGCGGGCCTGGGAGGCCCCGTCCGCCGGGACATGACGTTTTTCTTTACCCAATACGAAGGCTTCCGGATTCGCCAGGCGGTGACCAACACCACGTTACTGCCCACGGCGGCGGAGCGCGAAGGCGACTTCAACGGTATCAATCCCGCCACGGGCCTGCCCTTTCCCACCATCCTCAATCCTTCCACCGGCCTGCCCTTCTTCGGCAACCAGATTGCGGGGCCAGATCAGAATCCTGTCACCCTGGCGCTGCTGGCCCGTGTTCCCTTGCCAAATCAGGTCAATGCCTTGTCAGGCGCGGATAACAGCATTGACACCGGCATGCACGGTTTGACAGCCGATCAATTCACCGTGCGCATTGACCATAAATTGAACCAGAAAGAGCAGATCTTCGGGCGCGTCCTTGACGCACATGATACCCAGACTATGCCCTTTGTGCCGGACAGTTTTGCTAATAATCCTCCCGCCCCGCCGGGCTTTGGTGACAACGTGCTCGACGCCGGGGTGAACGTCGCGCTGGGCCTCACATCCCTGTTCCGGCCCACGCTGATCAACGATTTCCGTTTCGGATACTCCTACTTCGATGGAACCAAGCAGGGCCAGAACATTCACAGCGGCTTTCTCGAATCCCTCGGAATCACCCGCGCCCCCGGGGCGACCAACGACGGCATCCCCGCCATCGACGTTCCCGGCTACGCCGATATGGGTGACAGCGACATCTTCCAACCCGAAGACCGCAAGGACCACACCTTCCAATTCACCGACAGCCTGGCGTGGGTGAAGGGTCGGCACACTTTCCAGTTCGGGGGAGACCTGCGGCGCCTGCGCCTCTTCTACCTGGTGGAAGATTTTGGCCAGGGCGTTTTTCAATTCGATGACGGCGCCAGCTCCGTTTCCGGCACCGCTTTTTCGGACTTTCTCCTGGGCAGGCCGTTCCTTTCCTACGCGCAGGCGGGAAACTCCGGCGGCAACGATCGCCTCGATTATCTGGGTGCTTATTTTACGGATGAGTTTCACGCCACGCCACGCCTGAACATAACCTGGGGACTGCGCGAGGAGTTTTATTCTTCTCCCATGAACATCGATGGGCGGGCTTCCATTCTCGATCCCGGAGATGCCGAGCGCTTTATCGTGCTCAACAATCGCGGGCAGGCGGCTTCCCTCGTAAACGCCCCACTGATCGAACAGCTCAATTCGCTTTATGGCCTGCAATTTATCACTTCCCAGCAGGCGGGATTACCCAATTCGCTTATCAGGCCCGACTGGAGCAATTGGGCGCCCCGCCTGGGTTTTGCCTATGACCTTACCGGCGATGGCAAGAATGCTCTGCGCGGCGGCCTGGGCGTTTTCAACTCGCTTATGGAACTTGATTACACGGCGGAGACGCGCTTGAGCGCCCCGCTGACCGAATTCCTTTTGGGGCTGGATTTGTGCCGCTTCTATGGCCCCGGCGCCTGCGGCCAGGCCTATGCTCCTCCCATCCTCACTTACCAGCTCGGGTACACCCTCGGCAATCAGGAGCCCACGGCCATCTCGTCGCCGCCCGATATCCGCAACGGCTATGTTTATGAGTGGAGTCTTTCCTATGAACATGCTATCACGCCGAATACCGTTCTCTCTTTGAGCTATACGGGCTCCGATGGGCACAAACTTCCCCGGCGCGGCCTTCAGAACCAGGGGATTCCCAACCTGCCCGGCGAACGCATGGGGGAGCACCCGCAGCCTGGCTCTAATCAATTCATCCGCGATACGGATGTTAACTCAAACTATAACGCCCTGGTGGCCCGCCTGGAGCGCCGCTTTTCCGGCGGGCTCTCCTTTGTCGCCGGGTACACTTATGCTAGATCGCTCGACACTGCCTCGGGCCTCGATGGCACCGACCAGCCGCAGAATAATTACAATATGCGCGCCGAGTACGGACTTTCCGATTTTGATATGCGGCAGCGCGCCGCCCTCTCGGGAGTCTGGCAGTTGCCCTTTGGATCAGCGGGCAAATGGGTGCAGTCAGGCGCCGCCAGCCAGGTCATGGGCGGATGGCAGATGGCGAGTATTCTCACGCTCGAAAGCGGGCAGCCGCTGACGGCGGTTCTCGCCACCGCTTTGAGCGGCACCCAGTCAAATGGAACCGATCGCCCCAACCTCGTCGCGAACCCCGCCCTGCCGGGCGGCCAGCGCGTCCCTGACCACTGGTTCAATACCAATGCATTCGCTGCCCCTCCCCTCTTCTATGACGCAGAGGGGGCTTATAGCATCCCCGGCAACGAAGGGCGCAATGTGATCACCGGCCCCGGCCTGGCCAGTTGGGATCTGGCCATGGAGCGCCACTTCCGCCTCACCGAACGACTGAACACGGTCTTCCGCACCGACTTCTTCAACCTCACCAATCACCCGAATTTCAATCGCCCCGGCTTAATCGTTGGAACATCACAGTTTGGCGAGATCAGCTCGGCCGGAAATTCCCGCCAGATTCAGTTCTCGCTGCGCCTTAACTGGTAAAAAATCCATCCCGAAAGCCCGATGAAACCTTTTCCCGCCGGCAAGCGTCCAAGTTAGTGTAGGGCAAGTTATACTCAAGGAGGCTAGGTAAAGTGATGAAAAATCAAGGGATAAGACTGTTCGTTGGATCGCTGGCGGTCATTCTGGTCGCCTCCGGTGCGGGTTTCGCCCGCAGCGGGAAATTTTCAGGCCGCACGACGGACATAACTTTTGCCAGCACGGTGAAACTGCAAAGCGGCGCAACTTTGCCGGCAGGAACCTATCGAATGGAGGTTCCGGAAGGCAGCCAAACGCCCACGGTCACGTTCTTGCGTGGTGACAAAGTCGTCGCCACTTCGCCCGCCAGCCTGGTGAGTGAAGCGAATAAGAATCCCGCCACGGAAATTGAAAGTGTTGCGGCTGGAAACGCCCAGCACGTGATCGAAATTCGTCCGGGCGGCTGGAAAGAGGCCCTGCACTTTAGTACCGCGGGCCAATAAAGTACGCCTCTACGCCTATTAAGGCGGCCGCAGAGAGATCAATCAAGGGCAACCGTGAGGGCAGCGCCGCGCTGGTCAATTCACCCCCACTTATCACCAGTGCGACGCCCTCACCGGGCCCAGAAGCAAGTCAGTCGGGTTGGGGTTTCTCTGATTGTTGGCATTTTTGCACGCCCAAACCGAAACAAGCACGGCAGGTCATCAATCTGGATGAGCGCCCGCTGCCGGCGCCTTAGCCAAGACAAGAGCAAAGCAAATTGTAACTGGAAAATCGCCCGATGTGGGGGAACGCGTGGATCAACAACAACGTCCCTTAGCCTGCCCGGCTTGTGATGGACTGGGGGTGCGAATCGTGCGACAGGGCGGTAGAGTAGGAGAGGGAGCGATTGAAGACCTCGCACCTCTCCCCTCGTCGAACCGGACGTGCGGGTTTCCCGCATCCGGCTCTCGCAGAGGCTCTCGCCGCGAGCATGCACAGGCTGTTCCCCGTCGAGTTACAAGGCGATCAGGCCCAGTTGTTTCATGTGGGCGTAAACCGTCATCCCTTTTGGGGGTCGATAGGGTCGCTGACTACGGCGCCGCAGATGTTTCCACAGGCGCCAGTTTACGTAGCTGTTGATCTGGTTGAAGGCGTGCCGCGGATAGCCGCAACCGAAGTAGTTGCCCCAGCCTCTCAGGTTCCGATTCAACTCCCCAAGCAACCGGGGGATCGGGACGCCATTCTGTTGCGCGCTGGTCATGTCGCGCAACTTCGCCCGTTCCCGCGCCAAGGCTTTCTTGGACGGAATCACATTCAAGTAGCGATGCCGCCCCCACGCGGGGCGCGACCGGTCGTACCGAAACGTGAATCCTAGAAAGTCCAAACTGGCTCCTTGCTGCCTCAGCTTCACCACCCGTGTCTTCTCCCGGTTAATCTCCAGCCCCATCCAGGATTCCAGCTTCGTCTCGATCCATCCCACCAGGCGCGGCGTTTGCTGTTGCGCCAGCACCACAAAGTCATCGGCGTAACGCACCAGTTTAGCCTTGGCCCAGTGGGCCGGTCCGCTGGCCCGGTAAAACACCTTGTCGAACCAGTGCAGATACAGGTTAGCCAGCAAAGGCGAAATCACTCCGCCCTGCGGCGTTCCCTGCTTCTGCCGGCTGATTCGAGGTGGTCCACCCGATTCCTCGGACGTTTCCACCACCGCTGCTTCCAGCCACTGCCGGATCAGCTTCAAGACGCTCCGGTCGGCGATCCGCATCCGCAAACAGGCTTGCAGTTTGTCGTGCGGAATCGAGTCGAAATATCCCTTCAGGTCCGCGTCGTACACCGCCTGATACCCGGCTTTCAAGTGCCCGCGTATCTCCTCCAGTGCTTGATGGGCCGAGCGTCCCGGCCGAAACCCATAAGAACAATCCTCGAAATCTTCCTCGAAGATCGGCTCCAGGATCAGCAAGGTAGCCATCTGCGCCACTCGGTCGCGCACCGTCGGTATGCCCAAGGGTCGCCGCTTGCCGTTCGCCTTGGGGATGTAGACGCGTCGTACCGCTTGCGGGCGATAGGTGTGGGCGCGTAGCGATTCCTGAAGTTTATCCAGAAATCCTTTCACCCCGTCGCCGGTAGTTTCAATCTGTGCGATCGTCACCCCGTCAACGCCCGGAGCGCCCTTATTAGCGCGCACCCGCTCCCAAGCGGCTTCCAGCGTGTCCCGCCGATAAATCCGGTCGTACAACACATAGAACCCGAACTTCGGCTCCTGCTTGGCTTTTTGGCCCAGCTTCTGTCTCAGTTGAGAGAGTTTCTCCGGCAAGCTCCGTTCCTGCCCCGTTTCCGGCAGCCTTTCCGCAGCCTGCGGTTTCTCCGTAGTGGGATTTTCATCCAAGCGGCTCTCCCCTCCTCTGACTCCACAGGTCTCTGCTCCGGCCCCTTCGCTCCACGGTCGTTACCCGCTTCGCCGCTACTATGAGCCGGTCCGACTCCCGACCGAGCCGCCCCAGGGTTATGCATTCCCCTCGGGCGTTGGTTGGCTTGCGCCGACCACTCCGCCGGGTCTCCCAGGTTCCTCGACTGATCTCTCCCCACGCGCCGCCCCCAACCACCCCGGAGAGCCCGGTGGCTGCTGTTGCCCCATTGCTTCACCACCAGTGGCAGGCTTCGTCACGTATGGCAGCTTGGCCGCTCTCAGTTTGCATAACGAGGCCGAATCGGGTTCGCTTGCGCTACGGCTCATGAGTTCGCTTCGCCCGGCTTCGTGTCACGGATTGCTCCGCCCCACGCGGGCTCGGCTACCTGTTGAATGGGCAATTACAAGGTAAGCTCCTTTCAGCTTACAAGATCAGCCAGACTTTCCTGGCACTCCATACCTGGCAATCTGCGAGCACTGCAAGGGTACTGGAGAGGCACAAATCGATGGTTTTGTTCACTTCGATGGGCGGGATCGACTGGAGAGACAGCAAGCAGAGGAAATCCCGAGTGTCCTATTTTTTCCCGCCTTGGACAATGGTGATTGCACGTAGCGGCGACGATAAACTTCGCTTCAAAGAATATATCCGCATAGAAGTCACCTACAAATTAACCTCTGAACATTACCTCGGCCGGGTATTGGGGAACCACCGATAAGCCTTTTTTTTGCTTTGATTCTTTGTCCTGTCCATCCTGTCCATCGATGTTCAGTCTTCCAGCGTGGAAAGATCGCCGGTGGGCAAGCCCAGCTCCCAGGCCTTTAAGACGCGGCGCATGATTTTGCCGCTGCGCGTCTTGGGAAGCTTGGCGCGGAATTCAATTTCCCGTGGGGCCGCGTGCGCCGCCAGCTTTTGCCTCACATATTTCTGGATCTCTTCCTTCAACTCGTCGCTGGGCGCATAGCCTTCGCGGAGTGAAATGAACGCCTTGATAACGTGTCCGCGCATGGCGTCGGGCTTGCCAATCACCCCGGCTTCCGCCACGGCAGGGTGCTCCACCAGGCAGCTTTCCACTTCGAACGGCCCCACATTCTCGCCGGCGGTGATGATCAGGTCGTCCACCCGCCCCTGGAACCAGAAGTAGCCGTCCGGATCCTTATAGGCGCTATCCCCGGTGACATACCAGCCGGGAATGCGGAAATAGGTTTCATAGCGCTCCGGCTGTTTCCAAATGGTCCGCATCATGCCGGGCCACCCGGGCTTGACCACCAGATTGCCTAGCGAATTGGGTGGCAATTCCTTCCCCTCGTCGTCAACGATGGCGGCATACACGCCGGGAATGGGACGCCCCATCGAGCCCGGCCGTATGGTCATAGCTGGATAATTCGAGATCAGGATATGGCCTGTTTCGGTCATCCACCAGTTGTCATGGATGCGCCGGCCGTAGGTCCTCCAGCCCCACCACACCACCTCGGGATTCAGCGGCTCGCCCACGCTGAGCACGTGCCGCAGGCTGGAAAGATCGAAACGCTGCGCCACCTCCTCGCCCGCCGCCATCAGCATGCGGAAGGCTGTAGGCGCGCTGTACCACAGGTTGACCCGGAAGCGCTGAATGGTCTCATACCAGTCGGCGGCATTGAACCGCCCGCCCCGGATCAGGTTGGTGGCGCCATTCAACCAGGGAGCGAAAATTCCGTACGACGTCCCCGTCACCCAGCCGGGATCAGCGGTGCACCAGTAAACGTCGTCTTCGCGCATGTCAAGCACCCAGCGCCCGGTCATCAGGTGCCCCAGCATGGCCTTTTGCACGTGCAGCACGCCCTTGGGCTTTCCGGTGGAGCCCGAGGTGTAGTGCATAATGAGCGGGTCATCGAGCGTCAGCCACTCAATCTCCGTCCGATCGTCTGCCTTTTTCATCAGGGATTCGTAACTCTTCTGCCCTTCCCCCAGCTCGCTCGGCGAAGCGCCCACCAGAATGATGTGCTTCAAGGAAGGTAACTCATATTGCGGCACGCGCTCCACCAGCGCCGGGGAGGTCACCAGGGCCACGGCCTCCGCGTTGGCCATGCGGTCACGCACGGCGTCTTCCATAAAGGCTTCAAAAAGCGGACTGGGGATGGCGCCGATTTTGAGAATGCCGAGGATGGCGATGTAAAGCTCCGGCCGGCGTCCCAGGAAGACAAACACGCGGTCGCCTTTCCCCACCCCCAGCTTGCGCAGGACGTTGGCGAAGCGATTCGACTGAAGTGATAAATCCTCAAACGTAAATCGTTCGGTGCGCTCTTTGTCCGTGTAGATCAGCGCCAGTTTGTTGCGGCGGCCGCGCGTCAGGTGACGGTCAATGGCCTCGTGCGCCATGTTCACCTTGCCCGTCTTCGCCCAGTCAAATTCGTCGTAAACGTCTTCCCAGCGGAACGATGCGCAGCGCGCCTCGTAGTCGGGCAAATGGTAAGCCAGGGGATCGCCCAACGGCAGCAGAACATTATTCGTGTCATTGGTGGGTTTTGCAGACATTTATGGAAGCCTCGCTTGGAATTGCCGATTTTCGATTGTCGATTGACGATTGTCGATGTTTTTGGAAATTCCTGATCGTTGACGGTCAATTAGTGGACAATTCACAATTGTCGATGAACGATTCAACTCACGGCCACATTCCGCAATCGACAATCGAAAATCATCAATCGGCTCTTCTATACGCTTCATCCAGCAACTCGATGACGTGCAGGACGCGCCGGTGGTTGCCTTCGCGCTTCACCCCTGCGCGTAATTGCAGCAGGCAACCGGGATTGGCGGTCAGAACCAATTCCGCTCGGGTCTCGGCAATACGCCGCATCTTGTTCGCGAGCAACTGGTCGGCCATCTCGTTGTGAACGACGTTGTAAACGCCGGCGCTGCCGCAGCAGATTTCCGCTTCCTTCAGTTCGACCAGTTCTAGCCCCGGAATGGCCGCCAGCAGCTTGCGCGGGGCGCTGCGAATGCGCTGCGCATGTCCCAGATGGCAGGGATCTTGATAAGTCGCCCGGACTTTCATTATTGCCAGTTTCCGGTTCAAGTCAATGCCCGCCAGAAATTCGGTGACGTCGCGCAATTTCGCAACAAAGGCCTTGGCCGGCTCGTGAAATTCCCGGTCCTCCTCCTCAAAGAGCAGCGGGTATTCCTTCAGAACCGACCCGCACCCGGCAGCGTTGGAAATGAACGCGTCAAATTCCCCTGCCAGGAAGGTTTGGATATTGCGCTTGGCCAGGTCGCGCGCAATGCCACGAATGCCCGCGTGCACGTGCAGCGCGCCGCAGCATCCCTGCGCGCGGGGAATCACCACCTCACAGCCATTCCGAGTGAGCACGCGCACCGTGGCGTCGTTCAAGCGCGCAAAGGAAAGATTGGCGATGCACCCGGCGAACAACGCCACGCGGTAACGCTGCTTCCCCTGCGCCGGATACGTCTTGCCCAGGCGTTCATAAAAAAACGGCTTCTCCATCCGTGGAGCGAGTTGCGCCACCTGCTCCAGCCGCCCGGGAAGCAGCTTCAGCACCCGTGAAGCCAGCACCAGCTTTTCCAGTCCCGAGCGTTGATACAGGCGCAGAAGCTTTCCCAGAAATTGCAGGCGCCCGGGATGGGGCAGAATTTCGTAGTAAAAAAGTTTGCGCAGCAGGGTGGTGAGCGGCGGGCGGTGATAGTATTGTTCGATCTGGCTGCGCGCCACCTCCACCAACTTCCCATACTCGACGCCGGAGGGGCACGCCGTTTCGCAAGCTCGGCAATCCAGGCAAAGGTCGATGTGGCGGACGAAACTTTCGCCGATCTCGAGGCGCCCCTTCTCCACCTGAATCATCTGGTAGATGCGGCCGCGCGGCGAATCCATTTCCAGTCCCAGTTCGCGGTAGGTGGGGCAAGCGTTCAGGCAAAGGCCGCAGTGCACGCAGCGGGAATAATCCACCCAGCGCGGCGCCTCGCCGGCCCCGTAGCCGCTGCGCTTCTCCGTCGCCTCTTGTGCCAGCGCGGAATTTGCGTCTTTCAAGGGATCAATCACTCAATCACCGTAACGCGGACCTGCTCTTTAGGTCCGCGGCTTTTCCGTGCCAATCTGGGACGAGCCGCGGACCTACAAAACAGGTCCGCGCTACACCCGTTTCTAAATCCCGCCGACAAACCGCCCGGGCGAAAGAACGTTTGTAGGGTCCCAGGCGGACTTCATTTTGCGCATGGCGGCCAGGTCGTCGCCGGTTGCCCCCCAGATGTCCAGTCCCCTCTTGAGTTCAAGCGGGCAATGTTCGACGACCAGCGTGCCCCCCAGGTCTGCTGCCGCCTGGCGCAGTCGCGCCGCCCAGCCGGAGAGACTCGCGGTCAGCGCCTCCTGCAATGCGCACAAGTGAATAATGCCAATTCCCACCTGGGCGAAACTGGCGAGCGCAATCCGCTCAGCTTCGGCCTCCTGTTCCGCGCGGCTAAGGAATTCCTCGCTCGCCGCCACGGGCAGCGCCGCCTTCAAGACGGTGACATCGCGGAATTGGGGCGCGAGCCAAAGGGCCAGATCGGAGATGCGCTCCCAGGCCTTCTCCGCATCCTCACGCCGCACGAGCGTGGCCCCCACGGCGGAGGCGAGTTGCCGGAGGTCCAGCATGCATCGTTCAATCACCCGGTGCGATCCGCCCAATTCGATCCACAATTGGGCGTTCGATTTCTCCGGCGCCTGGGCAGAATCATCCAGAAGCGTTACCGCCCGCGCGTCGAGCAGCACCAGCCGCAGCGCATCGAGCGGGGAGCGCAGGATGCTGCGGCGCAGGTCCCGGGCGATGCCCAGGGCGCCGGCGCGCATCATAAACGTGGCGCGCTCCGGCGGCTTTGGAAAAAGCTTCAGGCAGGCCTCCACGATCACGCCGAGGGTTCCAAATGATCCGGTCAGCAGTTTGCCCAAATCGTAGCCCGCCACGTTTTTCACGACGCGGCCGCCCGTCTTGGCAATTTTCCCGTCGGGGCCGGCGATTTTCAAGCCCAGGACCATGTCCCGCGGGCCGCCAAATCCCTGTCGCAATGGCCCCGCCGCGTTCGCCGCGATAATCCCACCGATGGTCGCCTCCGCGCCTCCGCGGGGATCGAGCGGCAGCCACAATCCTTTCTGCCCAACAAGATTCTGGAACTCGCCGAAAGTCATTCCTGGTTCCACGCTGATGGTCAGGTCCGCAGGTTCGTAGTGGACAACGCGTTTCAATTCCCCGAGCGACAGGGCAAGGTCATACCGTGTGGGGGGATTGCCCATGGAAATTTTCGTTCCGTTGCCGCGCGGGACGAGGCCCAGACGATGCTCGCCGGCGTAATGCAGAACCGCCGCCACCTGCTCCGCCGAGGCTGGCGAGACGGCGCAATCGGGGACCTTGCCATCCACCGCCCAGGCAGCGACGGCAGCGGCGTCCGACCGCACCTGGGACGCGCCCACGAGCGCGGCCAAATCCGCCCGCATGGAATCCACCGCCACGGTCACGCCGTGCCTCCCCCCAGCAATCCCCCGCGCAGTTCGCCGCACATCTTTCCAGTGGGCAGAAGCTTGCCGGGATTCAAGCGTCCCTGGGGATTGAAAAGGTTTTTGATCCGGCCCATCAATTCCAAATCAACCTCGGAAAAGATGAGCGGCATCAGGTCGCTCTTCTCCAGGCCCACGCCATGCTCGCCGGTTATCGACCCGCCCATCTCCACGCACCGGGTGATAATCTCCTTGGCCGCCTTGATGACGCACGAGGTCTGCTCGCGATTGCGCTCATCATAGAGGATCAGCGGGTGCAGGTTTCCGTCCCCGGCGTGGAAGATGTTGCCGATGTGCAGGTCATACTTTTTTTCCAGGCTGGCAATGAAGTCCAGCATTTCGGGCAGGCGAGTGCGCGGGATGACGCCGTCCTGAACGTAGAAATTGGGGGTGATGCGCCCGAGCGCGCCAAAGGCCCCCTTTCTGCCCTTCCACAACAGGTCGCGCTCCTCCGCCGATTTGGCGCGGCGAACCTCCCGCGCCAGGTTTTCCTGGCAAACGGCCTCGATTTCATCCGCGTGCTCTTCCACGGCCTCCCGCAGGCCTTCGACTTCGATCAACAGCACGGCGGCGCAGTCCTTGGGGTAGCCGGCGTGCACGGCATCTTCCACGGCGCGCAGGCAGAAGCCGTCCATCATTTCGAGCGCCGCCGGGGTGATTCCCCGCGCCGTAATGGCCGCCACGGTGCGCGTGGCGCCCACCACCTCATTGTAAATGGCCAGCAGCGTCTTCACCGCCTCGGGCTTGCGGGACAAGCGCACGGTGGCTTCCGTGACGATCCCCAGGGTGCCTTCCGAACCTACGAACAGCCCCGAAAGGTCGTATCCCGGCCGGTCCCAGTGGCTCGCGCCGGTGTGGATCACCTCGCCATCGGGCAGCACCAGCTCCAGCGCCAGGACGTGGTTGGTGGTAACTCCGTAGGCAAGCGTGTGCGGGCCGCCGGAATTCTCCGCCACATTGCCGCCGATCGTGCAGGCCTTCTGGCTGGAGGGGTCCGGCGCGTAATAGTAACCGTCGTCCGCAACGGCCATGGAGAGGTCGAGATTCACCACGCCCGGCTGCACGCGCGCGCGCTGGTTCTCCAGATCAATTTCCAGAATCTTCTTCATGCGCGAAAAGCCCAGCAGGATGCCGCCTTCCGTGGCCACTGAACCCCCGCTCAAGCCCGTGCCCGCGCCTCGCGCAATAAGCGGAAGATTGTGCCGCAGCGCCAACTTCGCAATCTCCACCACGTGCGCGGTCTGGCGGGGAAAAACCACGGCGTCGGGTTGTCGCATGGAGGAAAGCGCGTCGTACTCATAGAGCATCAGGTCTTCCTGACGCCACAAGACGCCATCCTCGCCAACGATCCGGGCAAGCTCTTTCGAAAGCGCGTTGGATTTCATACCCATGTCCGAGGGAAGCGAGCTAACGCGGGGAGAGAAATGACAAGCCGGCTTTGCATGCCGGAAGTGCGGCGAACTCCGCCCCCAAACCCTCCCGCGCAGTATATCTCCCCCCCTTGCCAATGGTCAACGCGCGTGCTGATCGTGGCGCGCGGATCGTCGCGCAAAAGTTGCAAAGAAAATTTCATCCTCCCGTCACAAACATCGGGAACTTTCTGCAAGCGTCCTTCGTATAGTTGAGAGAACGAGGAAACAATTGGTGGCTAATGCATCCCGGAAAATCCGAGGGTAGAAAGAGCAGGAAACGGGTTGCTCAACTTTTGCGCCACCTTCAGGATGAATGAGTGGGAGATATGCCCGGCGGCTAACCAAAACTTTCTTGCTGCGTCTAATGGGGAGACGCAAAAAAGTAGCAGGGCACAAATACCAGGGTGACTTTTAAAGTGCTCCAGGGTCTGACGGTTACCAGTTAGGGGAACTGGCCCGTCCCAAGTTTGGACGACTTGGCTCTTTACAAGACTTCAGTTCAGTTTTAAAAGTGGTAAGAAACAAATCGGGGTTAAATGGACTGCCGTTGCCGACGGTTTGGCGGCCTGAGCAACGACAATCCCGGAGGAAATACGTTGAGCCTCGCGGCTCCCCGTCTTTCATTTAACCCCGCCTGATTTTAGGGGCGCTTCAGTGTTAAATGCAAGCGAAACATCAATCCGAGCAGGCGGGCGTTCCATGCGGTCCACGATCAAGAATCGCCAGGATCAACACCCAGGGCAACCAATCTTGATGAGGAGGATGGATATGAACGGTAAGAAGACTTTGTGGGTCACGATAGTTGCGATGGCGGTTTTTGTCGCGGCGGGCGCCTCGGCGAAAGCCAACGATTCCAAAAATGTGGTCCTCGGCAGTGACGCGGTGGTGGCGGGAACCCACCTGCGGAGCGGCGAATACAACATCCAGTGGGAAACTCACAGCCCCGCAGCGACGGTTTCCTTCCTGCGCCGGGGCAAAGTTGTGGCGACCGCCGAAGGCAAAGTTGTGGACCGCGGAACCAAGTACTCGTCCAATGAAGTTGTCTACACCGTGGCGAATGACGGCGCGCGCCAGATCCAGGAAATCCGCTTCCGGGGCTCGAGCGAAGTCATCGAATTCAAGCAGTAGCGGTAACGGGGCACGGGGGTACGGGATTCGGGGTACGGGAAACGGGACACGGGTGCTCGTCAAGTTTCGATCCTCGTGGTTGGGAAGGCGTCATCCGATCTCGGGTAATCACGTCCCCCAATTCCCCAACCCCAAATCCCGTGTCCCGTTTCCCGTGTCCCGGCTTTTACGGTAAAATGCCCTTGCATGGTCCCCATTCCCTTAACCGATCATATTCGCCGGCGCAATTTCTGGGCTGTTACCCTGCTCCTGATTGTGACGAACTTCTGGGCCTTCTTTATTGAACTTTCGCTGGGCCGGCACTTGAACCGTTTTATCCTCCTGAACGGGGTGATCCCGGCGCACTATGCCCCGGGTTCGATCTTTACGCTGCCCTGGCGGCTCACCGTGGCCCCCATTTTCATTTCCATGTTCCTGCACGCGGGATGGCTGCACATACTCGGGAACATGCTGTTCCTCTTTGTTTTCGGGCGCAGCATTGAAGACCGCTTCGGCCACCTCCAATTCCTGTTTCTCTATTTGATTTCCGGGGTGGCGGCGGCGGTGGTGCAGATCATCGTCAGCCCCGGATCCCGCGTTCCCACCATTGGCGCCAGTGGGGCCATTGCCGGAGTGCTGGGCGCGTATTTCATTTGCTTCCCCCGCGCGCGCATTACCACGCTCATTCCCCTCTTCATTATCTTCTGGACGGTCCAACTTCCCGCCATCCTGCTGCTGGGGTACTGGTTCTTCATTCAGTTCATCGCGGGATTCCAGATGCTTTCGATTCAAACGGCCACGACCGGCGGCGTCGCCTGGTGGGCCCATATCGGGGGCTTCACTTGCGGTGTTCTGCTGGCGCTCATCCTGCCCGCACAATACCGTGGCCCGGCAGTGGAAACGGCGTAGAGCCGCGCTTGAGGGCGGCCCATGCCGGGCTAAACCCGGCGCTACATTAGGCGCTACATCAGGTCTGCGCCCGTTTCTCCTCCCCCCGCTCGCGCTCGGCCAGATAAACGCCTGCCAGAATCAGGCTGCCGCCGATCACCACTTTGACGGTCAAGTGTTCCGACAGCACCCAGATGCCCAACCCGCTGGCGATGACCGGCTGGATATAGCTGAAGGCAGCGACGCGCGATGCCGGCAGCTCCGTCATCACATAGGCAAAAATCATGTAGGAAATCGCTGACCCCGGTATAACCAGAAACGCCAAGCCCCACCATGCTTTGGGGCTGATGGCTGCCCAGTTGGTGGCCGCCAGCGTGTGGGCGCAGAACGGGAGCATCATGAGGGCCCCCAGGACAAAGGTGAGCGTGTTGAGGGTGAGCCCGTCGAGGTCATTGACAACTTCCTTGACCAGGATGATGTAAACAGCAAAAACCATCGTGCCTGCCAGCAGGATGAGGTCTCCAACCCAGTGCGCGGCGATTCCCTGCCCCGCCTTTTCGGAGGTCAGGATGCCGGCCCCGGCAAAGGCAATCATCATCCCTGCCAATTTTCCGGCGGTCAGCGGTTCCAGGCGGATGGCCACGGCGATCACCAGCACCATCACCGGCCCCATGGCCACAATCAGGCCCGTGTGCGCCACGGTGCTGCGCGCCATTCCGCCGATAAAGGTAAGCTGATTCAGGGCGACGCCACTCAGCGCCATCGCCGCAAGAAACAACCAGATGCGCCGTGACAAGTGAAGGCGGCGCATTCCACCCGCGGCCAGAAAGCAGAGGGCGAAAATGATGGCCACGCACAGCACGCGCACTTGCGCCAGCGCCACGGAGCCAAAGCCCGTCAAGGCTTCCTTGCCGGCAATAATGTTGCTGGCCCAGCAGAATGTCACCAGCAACATGAGCAGGTGCATGCGGCCGTGACTCGTGCGCGGGGCGGCAGAAATCGGCGCGGGGCTACTCAAACCGCTCCTTCCGCACCGTCAGCTTTTCAATGCGATCGAGTTTCGGGGTGAAGCCCAAGCCCGCCACCTGGGGAACGTGGATAGTGCCCTGCGCGCTTACGGTCACTTCCGGCTCAATGATGTCTTCCGTCCAATAGCGCTGGCTGGCGGAGACATCCCCGGGCAGGGTGAACCCCGCGAGAGTAGACAGGGCAATGTTGTGGGCTCTTCCGATGCCGGATTCGAGCATCCCGCCGCACCACACCGGAACGCGGCGGGCGCGGCAGACCTCATGGACTTCGCGCGCGGCGGTGAATCCTCCCACCCGCCCCAGCTTGATATTAATAATTTTGCCCGCGCCGATTTGCAGGGCTTTGCGGGCATCGTCAGCGCTGTGAATGGATTCATCCAGGCAAATGGGCGTGGAAATCTCCCTCTGGAGTTTTGCGTGGTCGAGCAGGTCATCCCAGCCCAGCGGCTGCTCGATCATCATCAGGTAGAAGCGGTCAAACTCCTTCAAGTGCGCGGTGTCGGCCAGCGAGTAGGCGCTGTTGGCGTCGGCCATCAGCGGGACGCGCGGAAATCGGCCGCGGATCGCCTCCAGCACGCTCACGTCCCAGCCCGGCTTGATCTTCACCTTGACGCGTTGATACCCCGCCGCCACCTCGTGCTCAATTTTTTCCAGCAACGTCTCCACAGAGTTTTGAATGCCGATGGAAACCCCGCAGGGAATATCTGCGAGCGTTCCCCCCAGGAGTCTTGCCAGGGGCAGGTTTTGCTGCTGGGCGGCAATATCCCACAGGGAGTTTTCCAGAGCCGCCTTGGCCATGTTGTGCCCACGAATAGGGCGAAACCGCGCGGCAACGTCGCCGGGCGCCGCCCAACTCTTGCCCAGCGTCCAGGGAATCAGAAAATCGCGCAGGATGTGCCAGGCGGTATCAGGGGTTTCGTAACTGTAAAAGGGCGCTTCGCCCGCCGTCACCTCGCCCCAGCCGATGAGACCATCGGCGTCCACCCGCACCAGAACAATCCGGCGCGTGGTGGTGCGCCCAAAACTCGTCTCAAAGAAATGCACGAGGGGCATTTGGATTTCGCGGAGTTCGATGCTGCTGACCTTCATGGGAACTCACCTTGCTGACTGCTGCAAATATAAGTGAAATAGACCCCCTCACCCCGCCCCTCTCCCCCAAGGAGTGTGTGTGGCAACTTGCGAACGGGGCAGACAATTTTGAGTTTATGACTGAGCATAAGTTTTCAATTTCGTTGGGAAGGCGAGGAGAGGGTGCAACCCTCCTCGCGGTTGGCTTCCGCTCAGCGCCGGGCGACGGTGCGCCACATGCGGGTGAGGTTAAAGGCGGTGCAGTACAGGGCCACTTCCGTTCCCGCCTTGCTCAGTCCGCGCAGCCGCAGGTGGCGCATGCCGCGTTGCTCTTTCAGCACTCCGAACACCGGCTCGACCAACGCCTGCCGCCGCCGGTAGCGAGCCTGTCCGGCCGGACTGCGCAGCTTGGCGCGCATGCGGCGGTGGACGGGAGAAGCGGCTTCCGTCTTGAGCGGGCCACGTCGCTGTTGCAGTTCTCCGCTCAGATGCGCATCGGGCAGATACCCTTCGATGCCCCGCCGTTCCAACTGCTTCAGGTTCTGCACCGAAAAGAAAGCACTATCCGCGCTCGCTTCCGCAGGCCTTTCCCCGCACGTCGCCTCCACCTGCCGGACCATGGGCAACAGCGAGTCACTGTCGCTGACCGCCTGCGTCGTCCGCTGCCCGACGATCAGGTGATCGTCACTCACCGCCAGGTCCACCGTGTAACCCAGCACGAAACCGCCCGAGGTCTGGTGCAGGAAGCGGCTGTCGGGGTCGGTCACCGACAACTGCCGGGCGCCCATTTTCTTCAGCTTGCGCAATTTTTGCTGAGTGCTGGCGAGCTGCTCCTCCAACTGCTTCTCATAGTCGGACTTCACCTGCGTTCCCGGTTCTTCGTTGGGGTCCGCGGCATCACATTGCTGCTGCCAACGTCGAATCGCCCGCCGCGTCTGGGCCAGGCGCTGACGCAGCTCCGCCTGCGTCTCCGTGCGGCGGCGCGAGGCGTTGGCGCGTACCCGCGTCGAGTCAATGGCCACGTGCCCCAGCCGTCCCATCCGCAGTCCGCGCGCCACCTCCACCACCTGCAAGAACAGGTCGTTGATCGCCCGCCGATGCCGGGTGCGAAAGTCATTCAGCGTCCAGTGGTCGGGCCCCGCCCCGCCCGCCAGATAGCGGAAGGCCAAGTCCTCCTTGAGGCGCTGCTCCAGCCGGCGCGAACTGGTCACCTGCAGACAGTAGGCGTACAACCACACTTTGACCATCAGCGCCGGGGCATAGGGCCGTTGCCCTTCTTCACGGTATTGGGCGGCAAAGGCGCTCAAATCCAGACGTTCCACCACCTGGTGGATAAAAAAACACAGGTGGTCTTCCCCCAGCACATCCTTCACACGGGGCGGCAACAACCAGGCTTGATCGGGTTCGTAGGGCAGAAATTTCATATGCGGCCTCCTATAGCCGCATTATACTACAAACGTCAATGAATACCACTAAAATATTATCTATGAGTATCCAATTACCCCATACCCGCCCCCGAGTTGTCACACAGACTCCCAAGGGGGCGAGGGGCGGGGTGAGGGGGTTCAGCCGTCCGTGTATTCTGCACGACTCAATAAATTTGCACGGGAAGAAGCGCGGACCTCAAGAGCGGAGGTACGCGCTACGGTTCTTCCCGTGCTTTAATCTCCTGCCAAACCGCTTCCATTTCATCCAGGGAGCATTCCTTAAGCGCCTTACCACGCGCGAGAATTTCCTGCTCCATGGCCTGGAAGCGGCGCTCGAACTTCTGGTTGGCGCGGCGCAGGCAGGTTTCCGGGTCGAAGCGCAGGAAGCGGGAGAGATTGGCCACGGCGAAGAGCAGGTCGCCAACTTCCTCTTCCACCCGCGGCGCAGGGCCGGACGATTTGCCGGCCAATTCCTGCCGCAACTCGCGCACTTCTTCGTCGATTTTCTCCAGTAAATCTTCCACCTTGAGCCACTCGAACCCCACCTCTGCGGCGCGCGTGCCCAATTCCTGCGCCGTCAATGTGGCGGGGAGCGATTTGAGAATTCCGTCGAGCACGGACTTGCCGGCGGGTTTGCCCGCCGCGGCGCGCTCCTGCTCCTTCACCGCCCGCCAGCTTGCGAGCGCTTCGCCGGCGTTTCCGGCGCGAACTTGACCGAACACGTGCGGGTGCCGCCGGATCAGCTTCGAGTGCACACGATCCACCACCTCGTCGATGGCGAAGCGGCCTTCCTCCTCGGCCATGCGGGAATAGAAGACGACCAGAAAAAGCAGATCCCCCAGTTCGTCTTCGAGACCGTCAAAGTCGCGGGCCCCTGCGGCATCCACCACCTCGTAGGCCTCTTCCAGCAGCAACGCTTTGAGCGTGTCGTAATCCTGCGCGCGGTCCCAGGGGCATCCTTCCGGACCTCGCAGGTGTGCGGTCAGCTCGATCAAATTGCGCAGATTTTCTCCGGCCAGGGTGTTCTCGATTCTCCCGCTCGCGGCGAGGGGTGGAGGATTGGATCAATGCAGTAATTTATCAAGCCACGAAGAGTATTCGCAAGGGCGGGGGTGGAAACAGGTTGGAATTGCTAGGGCGATTCGCGAACCGCCCCTACTTCCAATTTGCACTCACAAACTCTCGAAACGCATCGTCAGTCGGAATATATCTGCTGGGGATGATGAGGTACAGGCCTTCGTGGGGAAGTTTGCGCAGCGCTTCCGGCAGGAATTCAAAGCCCGCACACACTTGCAGCAAGAGTCGGGTTTTCTCCAGGATCTCCCTGAACACGGGCACCATGTCGAGCAAAGTTGGTCCGATATTCTCCATGGACATCTGCAATCCGGCGATGCCGGGAATATTCATCACGTGCTTGTAGTGCGCGTGGCCGGTGGAGTGGAAATGGAAAAACACGCAGGCGCCAAGGTGCTTGACGATTGCCGCACTGTAGGGCATGAAAATATCGCGATAGACGGCGGGCGAGCACATGCCCAGGGCGTCCTCCTGCATCATGAAGGTCTTGCCGGGCGCCCAATAGCCAAACAAATCTCCAAAGCCGCCCAGCTTGGGCTGCACGATGGAATAGTGAATATCGATGGCTGCCATCAGCGCCTGGTTCACGCGGCCGACGGCCCTTTCCACGGCCTGCGGGTTGTCGTGCAGATCGAGGAAGAAATCCGTCATGCCGCGCATGGCAGCGAGCTCGTCCGAGGGCCCGCGCAGAATCGAAGGATTGATCCAGCAATCGGCCGGGAGTTGACTTTGAATCCGCGCCGTCTCACGCCGCATGCAATCCATCCAGGCGTTGGGGGCGGGGATGGGAATTTGTTCCAGTTCTTCCACGGAATTAACAAAATGGCCGGGCGCAAGCGACCCCTCGGAATAGCGCACGGGACAACCGCACGCCGCCTCCAGCCAGGGGATTCCCCGCCACGGGGCGGCGAAGGCCAGGTAGTCATCACAAATCACCGTTCGCCGGGCAAAGACGCAGTCGTATTCGGTGGCCACCAGATCGCCGCTCACATCCTCGGGCGAGACCGTGGCGCGGGTAAAAGGGCGGCGCAGGAATTTGATGGGCAGGGCGATGTCTTCGTCATAGATGCCCACCGGCGGCCGACCGGCGCTTTTTCGATTCCAAAAACTCTCCTGGAAACGCTCGATGCTTTCGTTCAGTTGGGCTGGGGTTTTCATGGTTCACCGGGGTCCAGGTTAATTTAAGTATGGTTGCAACTGCGGCGTGCCATGGCCATCCTGGCCATGCCCGAGCACGGGCGTGACGCCCGCGGCACGTCGGTTGTGCCATGGCCGTCCCGATTAAAGCCATCGGGACAGGTCCCGGCCATGTCTCCTGCGCGAACAGGATGCCCGTGGCACGTTTCCGTGCCGACCTCAAGGCCGGCGGTTCAATCAAACCGCCGGGATTCTACCACAGGCTGCGGGTGAGGGCTGTACCAGGGTACGACCGGGGTGCGAAGGGCACGGCAAAAGGCAAAAAGTCAGAAGTCAAAAAGGATCAACCGCAGGCCCGAAAAGCGACATATTGGCGCAGTCCAGTCTGGGCATAACCTGCAATACTTCCCGAAACTCCCTCTAGTCATCCTGCGCCGGTGGCCACCGCCTGATTTGTACACTTTGCACAATGCGGAGATTGACTCGCGGCTCCAAATTCAAATTGAGGCACTCGCCACCATCCCGCAGGCTTGTTGGTTTCCGGGTTTATTGCTACACTGAGCTATAACACATTGGGCGTAGGTTTTCGCCAAATCCTGAGGCTTGTTGGTAAGGGTCCGCGAGGCATTGCATGACAGATGAGAAGAACGAACCCTCGGGGTTCAAAGTAGTGGATCGTCGAAGCTTTAGTCCGGAAGGTTCCCGGCGCGACGAGGGGGCGCCGGAGGTAAAGAAGCCGGCGGCGCCGCCTCTGACCGAGCAGGTGTCGCGAGGGGTCGAGCCCCAGAGGGCCGAACCCGGGGATGAAGATTTCGCCGGCGAGCCGTCAGGCTTTGAAACACTGGTCAGCTATCTCAGCACCACGACCATGTTCCAGCTTGGATTGCTTGCGGGGCCGGGGGGCGAGCGCATTCCTCCCGACATGCCCAACGCCCAGCGCACCATCGACCTGCTCCAGGTGCTCCAAGAAAAGACTCAGGGGAACCTGACGCCCAACGAATCCCGCCTTCTGGACGACGTCCTCTATGAACTGCGCATGACGTTTGTGGAATTGCAGAAGCGGACGGCGCGCAAAGGCTGATGACACTCAAGTTTCTCGGCACAGGAACCTCCACCGGCGTGCCCATCATCAACTGCCGGTGTCCTGTGTGCACCTCCCCCGATCCGCACGACAAGCGCACTCGGCCTTCCCTTCTGCTCGAATACGACGGTCGCGCGGTGGTGATTGACACCACTCCCGACTTCCGCGCGCAGGCCATCCGCGAAGGCATGACCCGCCTGGATGCCGTGGTTTACACCCACGGCCACGCCGATCACATCATGGGCCTCGACGATACGCGGGTGTTCTACTTCCGGCAGCAGGTGCCCACCCCGATTTATGCCGAAGCGCGCTGCATGGCCGCGCTGCGCGCCACCTTCAAGTATATCTTTGACGGAAATTATGAGTTTGGCGGGGTGGGCAAGCTCGATCCGCATCTGATCGACGGGCCGTTTGATCTGTGGGGCCTGAAATTCATCCCGGTGCCGGTGCTGCATGGCAACCTGCCGATTCTGGGATTTCGCGTTCGTGACGCGGCCTACGTCACGGACGTCAGCGCCATTCCCGAATCCACCCTTCCGCTGCTCGAGGGACTGGACATTCTCATCTTGGATGCGCTCCGCCCCAAACCGCATCCCACGCACCTCTCGCTCCGGCAGGCGGTGGAAATGGTGGAGCGCCTGAAGCCGCGGCGGGCATTTTTCACGCACATCGCCCACGAACTCGGCCACGCGGCCACCAACTCCACTCTGCCCTCGCACGTGCAATTGGCTTATGATGGATTGCAGTTGGAGTTTTAGGGGGGAGACGGCTGGAGCTTGAAGATGGTCTCCTGAGTGAGACGTACGAATCGAAGTCGTCCCTTTAACTAATCGAGGGCGACCCCCTCACCCGGCCCGCCCCGGCTGGTGAAAGCGCCGGTTGCGGTCCACCCTCTCCCCCAAGGGGGCGAGGGTACGATTTAACTCTCCCTTCGCCCCCAAGGGGGCTAGGATGCGAATTCAACTCTCCCCTCGCCCCCTTGGGGGAGAGGGGCCGGGGGTGAGGGGGTTCACTCATCATCAATGCTGTTCTGACTCAGGGTACCAATAGCGAGTTTCGAATTTCCAGTTTCGTTTCTCATTGAATTATGCGCGTAATCAGCGACCTTCAGGAAATCGGCACTCTCCCGGCGCGCTCGGTGGTGACCATCGGCAACTTCGATGGAGTCCACCTGGCCCACCAGACGCTGCTGCGCCGCGTGGTGGAGGTGGCCCGGCCGCAGGGCATGCTGGCCACGGCCATCACCTTTGAGCCGCATCCCATCAAGATCCTGTCGCCTGACCACGCACCCAAACTGCTGACGCCGCTCGCCCGCAAGATTGAACTGATCGAATCGGTGGGAATCGACCTGCTGGTGGTGCTCCCCTTCACCCGCGAACTCGCCCGCAAGTCGCCCCTGGAGTTTGTGCGCCAGGTGCTGGTTCGCCCGCTGCACGCCTCCTCCGTGCATGTGGGACCCAATTTCCGCTTCGGCTACCGGCAATCGGGCGACGTGGAAATTCTGGAAGAGCTCGGCAAGCAGGAGGGGTTCCGCGTCGAGGTGGTTCCCATGCTGGAAGTGCGGGGCGACCGCGTCTCCAGCACGCGCATCCGGGAATTGCTGGCGGAGGGGCAGGTCCACAAGGCGAACCGCCTGCTGGGACGGCCGTTTTCCGTGCGCGGACCGATTGTGGCGGGCATGGGCGTGGGCCGCAAGCACACCGTTCCCACGCTCAATCTGGCGCCCATTGAAGAACAACTGCCCAAGGTCGGGGTCTATGTGACGCACACCCTGCTCAGCGGCGTGCTCCACGATTCGGTGACCAATGTGGGGTTCAAACCCACCTTTGGCGACCATCGGCTGACCGTGGAGACCTTTCTGCTGGATTTCTCCGGCCAGATCGATGCGACCGACATGGAAATCGAGTTTCTCTACCGGCTGCGCGATGAAATGAAGTTTCAAAATCCCGCCATCCTCAAAGTGCAGATTCAGGAGGACGCGCGCCGCTCCCTGAAGTTCTTCCGCCTCCTCAAAGCCTACCGGCAGCGAACCCCACAATCAGGTGATCAGGTAATTGGGTCATCGGGTCATTGAATCATTGGTGATTGGCGATTGGTGAATGGTGATTTGTGGTCGGTGATTGACCGCCTTTCGGCTGTCCCCGGAGTTTCTACATTTTCCATGCTGCAAGCGAATACAGCGAGACGCATTTCGGGGATAAGGGTGTTTTTCGTCCAAGTGGATTGTTTGGGGTAGCCACGGTCACTGTAGTTTGTGACCGTGGGTCCTTGCGTCGATGAGTTGTTTATCTTGCACCTTGCCTGCCGTCAATCCGTCGCATTCTGGAGACAGGCATGGGAAGAGCCCACGGTCAATACTGCATTGACCGTGGCTACCCGCTTGCGGAAATGCTCCAGTGCCCAGTCGGTGATGTTTTCTTAGGGATTCGGGGCACACGCCCTACCGCGGGTTCAAGTCGCCAAATCGAATGGCAAATCGCTAATATCTCGGAGCCTTCGCCCTCGTACAAGAGTATTAAGCATTTCCTTTTGATCTTCGTTCCCTAACTCTTCAATCGCGTCTTGGAGTTCGTGCAGCGCGCCATGGTAAACGCAGTCCAAATCGCCAGTTCCTAAGGCAATCGAAGCAATGCGGGTTGGTAGGGGTTCAAAAACGACTACAACAACGATAGGGACCTTAGAAAAGTGGATGGAGTGAGCAAATAAAGGAAAAAGGCCGAGTACAATTTCACTTGTACTCGGCCTCTTGATCTTTTGGGCGCGAAATGCACCCCGCGAAGGTCATACGTATTATCGGCAGATTCGCTGATAGAGTCAAGGAAAAAATACTGAGGGAAGAGCATCCCCGCGTTATCTCCCCCCTTTCCTCCTTTCAAGAAGAAAACTCGTCCCTCCCTGAAAGTGGACCGGACGGGATTCGAACCCGCATCTGCGACCTTCGCGGGGTGCTATGTTCCCATTACACCACCGGCCCGATGCTGCTTATAGCACACTTTAGGGATAACTCGGTAGTAAAAACGATCCTTACGTTCTTTCCGCATTTTGGGGGCACCCTCCAATCCCACTCGAAGTTGGTTATCTGATGGTTTATAGTGTCGCAGGACCGGTTTTGCCTCAATCCACTTCTGAGGGCACACGATGACTGCTTATTGGCTGGTTGTTGGAACTCCAGAACACTGGCAAGTTGCGTTTGAGAATGGAAACATTTGGGGCCTCCAACAAGTCAAGGTTCGCTGGTGGGACCGCCTCTCCGAGGGCGATGGACTGATCTTCTACGTTACTCGACCGGTGGGAGGCGCAATCGGCCTTGGCAAGGTAAGCACGAAGTTCAAACAAGATAAGCCCCTGTGGCCACGGGAAGTGGAAGCGCAACGTGTTCTCTGGCCCCTCAGATTTGAATTTGATGTTGATTTTTGTTTCCGCCCCGAGGACTGGCTGACAAGCAAATTGGAAATCGATGCCCTTCGTGCAATTGTTCAAGCTGGTTTTCAACCCTTGAAACCGAAAACGGCTGAAGTCGCCCTTCAGGCATTTGCCCCGCTATGGCCCCAGGCACCCGACGTAATTGGTCAAAGTGAGAGTCTGCATGAAGAACTCAAGAAGAAGTTGGTTGAGATGGGAAGGATCCAGAAGTTTCTCGCTGAGCCTGAGTACCTCATGGACGGCACGAGGTTAGACGCCGTGTGGAGACGGGTGGAAAAATCTGTTCCCACCTATGTTTTCGAGATTCAGGTGGGTGGTGACATATACCACGCCATCGCCAAGCTCAAACATGCGTATGATCTCTGGAATAGCAGGATATTTCTTGTCGCAGCCGCGTCTGAGAGGACCAAGTTTGAGTCCCTCATGAGCGGCACTTTTCATGAGGTCCGCGAAAGGCTCCAATTTATTGAAATTCCCAAATTGGAGGAATTGTACTCTCGCAAAAAAGCCTACAGACAGTTGGAAGATGAACTAGGCATCGTGTGAATGGGCCTGCCGAGCCCCCTCCCTCATAAAGCTAACGCGAGGATACGTAGGGCTTTTCCGTAAGGACGTTGAGGACACGCTGATTTGCGTTGTCGTTGCAACCGACGTATTCTTCCACGCCATCTTGGTATTTCTGTTGGGCTTCGCGCTTCGACCTCGCCTTCACGCGATAATAGAGATAGGTTTCACTGACCGTTTCAATCCAGTACTCCCGTTCCTCTCTCATTGGGCCCTCCACTCACCTGGTCGTTAGAAAACAGCAGTCAAAAAACTCCCTTATCTCAAGGTCAAAACGAGCTTCCAGTTCGCGCCGCAGCAAACGTTCCGAATTGCCGCTTGTTGTCGCGGCCTCTATGATTTCCAATCCCTTCTTCTTCAACGCCTGGGGGTCCAGCTATGTTGTTTTACGGTGCAAAGCCGAAGCGCGAGCGGATCGATGTCAAAACCAAAAGCCTCGCGTTTCAGGAGGACCGCTTCGACAATTGTTGTCCCCGAGCCCGCCATTGGATCGAGCACGGAGTCCCCGCTTTCAGTTAACTTCTCAATGAACAGGCGCGGTATCTGTGGAGGGAACTTAGCCGCAAAGGGATGGATTGAATGCGAAGCATATCCGCTGTCGGAGGACCCAAAGTCTAAATTCGTCCGAAGCAAGGCGGATAGCTTTCGATAGGCGTTCTCAGTTGTCGCGAATGTGGAAGTTGGCAAGCCTGCCTCAGTATCAATTGATTCTCAGAGGAAGTACACGCAGTAGGTTCATTAGTGTAAAGTCCGTAGCGCCGCCTTTGCGGTCCGCGTCTCTTCCATTCCCTGACAGCAGGTAGCCCCGGACAGCGCCTCATTCTGCATGTTAAAATTCCGGGAGGAAGAGTACGGGGATGGGATTGATGATCGCGCATGAGCCGGCGTCACTGGACGTAACACCTGACGGTGTCGTGCGCGTGGGCGGAACTCGGGTAACACTGGACACGGTGGTGGCGGCCTTTCTGGAAGGCGCGACGGCGGAGGAGATTGCGTATCCGGTTCTGGCCTTAGCCGACGTCTACGCGGCCATCGGGTACTACTTGCGCCACCGCTCCGAGGTCGAAGCTTACCTTGATCAGCGCCGTCAGGCGGGCGAGCGCGTACGCGGCGAAAACGCCGCCCGCTTCGATCCCGCCGGCATCCGCGCCCGCCTTCTGGCCCGCCGCACCCCGTGAGCCCGACCTTCCATGCTCAGAGACGCAGACGAACGCAGAGAACGCGTACGTCTGCGCTACCCCGCTTTACGAGTACGGCGCTGCGTACCTCAAACGCCCACAAAGTTGGGGATGAGGAGCAAGCAATCGGCGCGGCACCCACCAAGGGGCCTGGGGGGCAGTTTCGGCCAGATTGTCCGAATTAATCAAAAGGGTCTTGCGCCGACGGGCAAAAATGAGAGCGGGCATCCGCCGTTAGGCACGAGGGGGCGCGCAGGGTGCCGGGAGGCCGTGTCTACTGCAAAGTTACGAGTGGAGTCTGGCTGCCCTCAGCTTCCGGGGCAGGGATAATCTCCGGCGGCGCGGTGTTGACGCCAGCGGATTTATCGGCGATAAATCGTTCAATCTCTTCCATGAGGGCCGGGACAATCTCTTCTTCCTTGACGCGGCGGATGGCCTTCCCTTCCCGGTAGATCATGCCATTGCCGCGCCCGGCGGCGACGCCCAAGTCCGCCTCGCGCGCTTCGCCGGGGCCGTTCACCGCGCAACCCATTACCGCCAGGCTGATGGGGGTCTTGATGTGCTTGGTGGCTTGCTCAATCTCCCCGGCAATTTTGAAGAGGTCAACTTCCAGCCGCCCGCAGGTGGGGCAGGCGATTACCACCGGCCCGCGGCTGCGGAGTTCCAGGGATTTCAGCAGCTCGAAGCCCACGCGGACTTCTTCCTCCGGGTCGGTGGCAAGCGATACGCGAATCGTGTCACCAATCCCCTCCGCCAGCAGCATTCCCATGCCCACGCAGGACTTCACCGTGCCGGAAAACTGCGTTCCGGCTTCCGTAATGCCCAGGTGGAGGGGGTAATCTACCTTGCTGGAGAGCAAACGATAGGCCGCCACCGTCAACTTTACGTTCGAAGCCTTGAGGGAGATGATGGTGTCGGTAAAGCCCAAGTCCTCCAGAATCTGGATGTGGTACATGGCGCTCTCTACCATCGCTTCGGGGGTGGGATAGCCGTATTTTTCCAGCAACCGTCGCTCCAGTGAGCCGGCATTAACGCCAATGCGGATGGGAACTTTCTGTGTCTGCGCCCGGCGAACCACAGTCCGGACTTTTTCCGCATCGCCAATGTTTCCGGGATTGATGCGCAGCTTGTCGATGCCCGCATCGAGGGCCATCAGGGCGAACTTATATTGGAAGTGAATGTCCGACACGAGGACGGAATCAGGGCAGCGCTTGCGGATCTCCGGCAGCGCCTCCGCAGCCTCCTGGTCGGGCACGGCCAGGCGAACGATTTCGCACCCGGCGGCTTCCATCTGCTGAATTTGCGCGACCGTCTTATCGATTTCGCGGGTGTCCGTCTTGGTCATCGACTGAACCGCGATAGCCGCGTCTCCGCCAACGGTAAGGCGTCCGACCTTTACAGGGCGGGTCTTTCTCCGGGGAGGAAAGAATTCCGTGTCGCTAAAATTCACAGAGGCTCCTTTGGGGAGGAGTCAGGAGCCAGGGGACAGAAGTCAGAATAAAGGCACCGGCATCCTGTCTCCTGTCTCCTGACTCCTGCATTTTCAATACGGTCTAAATGTCTTCACCAAGTCATTATACATGACGAAGGCTGCGAGGAGTAGGAGGAAGACGATTCCCACCTGCACGAAGCGTTCCTTGATTTGCAAACTTAAATCCCGCCGAATCAGCCCCTCAACCAGCAGGAGCAGGATGACTCCGCCATCCAGGACGGGAATCGGCAGCAGGTTGAAGATGCCCAATTGAAGGCTGATGAATGAAACCAACAGGAGGAGATCGGGAATCCCAGCGCGATACGCTTCCCCGGAGAGTTGTGCAATGCCAATGGGGCCAGAGAGCGAGCGGGCCGACATGCGCCGGGTCAAAATCTTGCCCAGAACGTCGAAGGTAGCGAGGCAATTTCGGGCATTGTCATCAAGGGAAGCCTTCAGGGCCTGCCCCCAGGGTAAATGACGCACCACCATGCCGTTGCGGAACCAAAGGCCCACGCGCCAGCGTTTCTCACCCATCAACTCGCCGTACGTTGGCTGGACTGTGACGTTGAACTCCTTGCCGGCGCGAAGCACATCAAAGACCACGGGGTTGCCATTCCCTTTCTGGATGGCAAGAGCAACGCTCGGAAAATAATAGACTTTGTGTCCGTCGATTCCCACAATTTCGTCGTCAGGCTTCAGGCCTGCCTTGCTGGCGGGAAGTCCGGGCTCTACCCCGCCAAGAACGCCACGGGCGATGGGATCCCATCCAGCCTCACCGGCGGGGTCGGAACCCTTAGCTTTGGGGGTAATAGAGGTTTTCACGATCTCGCCGTTGTGCTCAATTTCCACGGGAATTGACTCATTGGCGCTCGTGAGGACTTTAATGTCAACGTCTTCCCACTTAGGATGGTCCAAAGTCCCCAGCCGGACAATCAGGTCGCCGGGCTGGATATGGGCTTCGGCGGCAGGTGACCCCGCCTCCACATCGCCGATCCGAGCGGGCTCATCCAAATAGGCCGGGCGCTGAAAATGAAACTTGTAAAGTCCCGTCAAGAGGGCTACGGCCAGCAGAACGTTCATCGCCGGCCCCATCACCACGATAACGAAGCGCTTCCACCGCGGTTGGGACAGGAATTCGCCCTTTACTCCTTCGCGGACCTCGGCGGGATCGTCCCCCGCCATTTTGACGTAGCCCCCAAAGGGCAGAGCGCTGATGCGGTAATCCGTATCCCCGCGCTTGAAATGAAGCAGGGTTTTGCCAAATCCCAGGGAGAACACCAAAACCCGGACGCCAAAGGCTTTGGCGGCCATGAAGTGACCTGCCTCATGGATGAAGATCATGATCCCCAGGACCACGATCACCACCAGCGCGTCCGTAAAAAAGCTGCCTACCATGTGGAAATTAATCTCCCTGAGCCCGCGACCACAATATTTGATGCGCGAAGTGCTTCGTTAGTCCAAACAATCCGCTGCTGCGACAAGTGGGAGACAGGAGACAGGAGGCAGGAGGCGGATAGCCGCGGTTTTTGATTCTCCATCCTGAATTCAATCCCCTGACTACCTAGTTCTGACTTCTGACTCCTGATCTTTTCAACCCGATATCGCTGAAATCACCCGCGCGGCGCGGCTACGGGCTTCCCGATCCCCTTCCAGAACATCTTCCAGGGAGAGGACTTTCCGGTATGAAGCCATTTGCCGCATGACCTCTTCAATCAGCCGCGGGATGGATGAAAACCGCAGCCGGTTGTTCAAGAAAGCTTCCACTGCAACTTCGTCCGCGGCGTTCAAAACGCAGGGCATGATTCCCCCCTGCTTGAGGGCCTCGCGCGCCAAATCGAGGCTGGGAAAGCGCTGGGTGTCGGGTTTCCCAAAATGCAGCCGGCCTGCCGCCACAAGGTCAAGCCCTAACTCCTGCCCGGTGACGGCCATGCGGTCGGGGTAGGTCAGCGCATATTGAATCGGTATGCGCATGTCCGGAACCCCCAATTGCGCCATCACGGACCCATCAACAAATTCTACCATGGAATGAATAATAGATTCCGGGTGGATTACGACTTCAATTTGTTGTGGATAAACCGCAAATAGCCAATGCGCTTCAATAATCTCCAACCCCTTGTTCGCCAGGGTCGCGGAGTCGATGGTGATTCTTCCCCCCATCCGCCAGACGGGATGCTTCAAGGCCTGCTGCGGGGTGATGGAATCGAACAGCCGGCGGGGGGTCTTCAGAAAGGGTCCGCCCGACGCCGTCAGAATGATGCGCTTGACTTCCTTTGACTGCCCGGCGCGCAGGCACTGGTGGACGGCGCAGTGCTCGCTATCGATGGGAAGGACTTCGATTCGCCGCTCGGCGGCGGCGCGCATCACCAGTTCCCCGGCGGCCACCAGGGTTTCCTTATTGGCCAGGCCCACGTGTTTGCCGGCGCAAACGGCTCGGTAGGTAGCCACGAGCCCGGTGGTGCCATGCGAGGCGGAAACCACATAATCCACCGATTCGTGGGTCGCGGCTTCCACCTGGCCCTCAACTCCGAACGTGATCTTTATGCGCCGCGTATATCCAAGCTGCTTCAGGCGGGCGCGCAAATTTGCTTTGTCCTCAGGATGGCCGACCACCACGATCTGGGGATGGTGCTTCACCACCTGCCCGGCAAGGTTCTCCAGGTTCTTCCCCGCCGACAGCGCCACCACCTGGAAGCGGCCCGGAAGGCTGTCGACCACGCGCAGGCAGTTCTGCCCGATCGAACCGGTGGAGCCGAGAATGCACAACCTTTGCACCATGGGAGGAAAAGCTGTTCACACAGAGTCAGGGCAAATATGCCAGTACGCGCAAGACGAGCCAAAGTGCCGGAACGCCGAAAATCAGGCTGTCAATGCGATCGAGCCAGCCACCATGGCCGGGCAAGAGGGTGCCGGAATCCTTTTGATTGGCCCCGCGCTTGATGGCGGATTCCACGAGGTCGCCCACCTGTCCGGCCACGGCAATCCATGCCGCAACCAGCATAACCGTTTTCACGCTGCCTGTCTTAAAGAACGAGGGGGCAACGGCCCAAGCGGCCAGAATGCTCCCGGCAAGGCCTGCCAGCGCGCCTTCCCAGGTCTTGCGGGGGGAAATGCGGGCAAAAAATGGAATGCGGCCAAACGGCCGGCCGATCAGGTACGCGCAGATGTCGCCCGCCCAAATCACCAGGAACAGGAGCAGGAGTAATCGCGAACCGGCGCTGAGCCCCAGCGGTTGGGCTCCTCCGCCGGCGGTTATCCCCTTGATCTTGTCGAAATCCGCCGAAAAGCGAATCGCCACCAGGCAGGAAAGAGACAGGCCGATGTACAAGACCCCGAAAAGGGTTGCCGATGTGGCGGCGAGATAGTCCTTCAGATCCGTGCGGCGCCGCATCGCGAGAGTGGGAATGAGCAGCACGAACGCCACCACCAGCCAGGTCACGGCAGAGCGGTCCACCGCCCGCGGCAAGACCTGCGCCTCACACAAAAGCGCCGCGGCTCCGTAGCCGATCCAGCGGAAGGTTTTGATGCCCATGGCCTGGCACAACTCGAAGTACTCGCGCAGCGCCAGCGCCACGCCGAACACCACCGCCAGCAAAAAAACCCCTTCCGGGGACCACCCGATCAGGTAAACGACGGGGGGAATCAAGAGGAGGGCGGTCAGAGTGCGTTTTAACATGAAGTTGTCAGTTGTCAGTCATCAGTTGTCAGTCGCCATGAGTCAGAGGGAGGATATCAATTACACTAAATCGAAAGTCGAAAGCTTGACTCACAACTGTCGATGTCGGGGTCTTAACTGACGACTGACTACTGACTACTGACGACTAGCTCAGTCCCAGGCCGCCATAGCGGCGCTCGCGCTTCTGGAAGTCGATGATGGCCTGGAGAAGATCCGCTTGCGTGAAATCGGGCCACAGGGTTTCCGTCACCCAAAGTTCCGCGTAGGCCACCTGCCAGAGCAGAAAATTGCTCAGGCGCAATTCCCCGCTGGTGCGGATGAGCAGGTCGGGGTCAGGCCAATCGCGGGTATAGAGGTACTGGCTGAGCAAAGCCTCATCAACCGTCGTAATGCCATTCTGTTTCGCCCGATCGAGCAGCGCCTGCACCGCGTCCACCAACTCCGCCCGCGCCCCGTAATTCAATGCCAGGATCAGTCGCATCCCGGTATTGTGCCGGGTTTCGTCGAGCGTCTTCTCAAGATCCTGAATCACCGGCTTGGGGAGCTCCTGGATTCTCCCAATCACCTCCAGCCGGATGTTCTGGCGGTTGAGTTCGCCGATTTCCTTCTTCAAATATTGCCGCAGCAAGCTCATCAGGAGTTTGACTTCGGTATGTGGGCGCTTCCAGTTTTCCACCGAAAAAGCGTAGAGGGTGAGGTAGGACACTCCGACCCGGGCCGAGGCCTCCACGGCCTGGCGTACCGCGCGGATCCCCGCCCGGTGGCCGGCAATGCGCGGCAGGCGACGGCGCTTGGCCCAACGCCCGTTCCCGTCCATGATGATGGCAATGTGCCTGGGCAGGCGGCCGGGATCGATTTGTTTCAGGAGATCTTGACCGACAGGTTCTGTCTTCACAGGAACTCTGACCTTCTGCAATCTCAAGTAAATAGAAACCCTAGCACACCCGCATGTTTACTGCAAGCAGAGCGCGGGGAAGACGGGGGATGTTGCAGCGCTGACCTCGAGGTCAGCACCCGCCGGCCGCAAGGCGAGGTCGGGACAGTTTCCGGCCGGCTCTAGAAATGCGGGCGGAGTGCGGCGAATACTTGGATCCACTCAGGGATGATCCCAGTCGTGTTTTCCCGGGGGAAATAATTCAGAGAGCCCGTGGCCATCGCCGCGCTCCATGCAGAAGGCGGAGGATCCTTACCACATTCCTGGTAACGCGATAGGCGGCGATGTACGGGGTTCCCGTGATCGGAAGCTCTCGGGTGCCAGGGACACGGCCGAGGCGCCCCGCCTGGGGGTACCTCGCCAGGATGCTGATCTGCTTACCGATTTCGTCGTGCAGGCGATAGGCTGCCTCTGGCTTGTCGGCGGCGATGTAGGTGACAAGTTCGGCCAGGTCGGTGCGCGCCAGGGGATGCCACTCGACCTTCACGCGCCACTCTTCTTGCCCGTCATGCGGTCGATGATGGCCCGTGTTTGGTTCATCACCACATCATGCGGAATGGCCGGGCGCGGGTCGTCAAGGGCTTTCTGTACCTCGGCACGGAACCATGCGTCATGCTCCCGCGCCTCGCGCTGGCGCTGGACGAACTCGCGCATGAATTCGCGCACGATCTGCGAAGCGGGGCGGTGTGTCGCCTCCGCTTCAGCCGCAAAGGCGTCGCGCAGTTCGGATTCCAACTTGACCGTGAAGACGGCTTCCTTCGCCATAAAGCAACCTCCCCTGCCCATACCATGACTATACCATGTCATTACTTTGGCGGTACTCTCTTTTAGGATTTCCCCCCCCGGCGCAGGTCTTATCGAGCCCATCTTCCCAGCCCCGAAATCCGGCGCCCGCCCATTTCGATTTCGACGGGATTGTAGCGCCGACCTCGAGGTCGGCACGTGCTGACCTCAAGGTCAGCGCTACGGCGGTGTGCCATGGCCGTCTTGGCCATGCCCGGGTACGGGCAGCATGCCCGTGGCACAAGCGGCGTGCACCATCTTGACTCGGTATGGCGATGGCGGTATTGTCACCGGTGTCTGGCGGCCGGGCGGCGCCACATCCAACCTGCGAAAATGGAGACAAAAATGAAAATCTTCGGGAAAACCCTATCCCAATACGTGAGCTTCGAGAAGTGGTTCTTGATCCTGGTCGTAGTGGTAGGCCTGGCAAGGCTGATTCTATCCCTCGGGGGCGTGCCCAATGCGAAGACGAAGTTATTGAGTATCACCGTCGTCTTTCTATTGGGCTGGCTTTACTACTCGGTGCGCGTCCACACCAGCGGCTTTGGGAGCTACAAACAACTGCTGCCCGTCCTGGCGCTGCCGGTGATTCTCGGCAATCTCATTGTGATCAGCGGGATCATCATCGCGATTCGGACCGGCACGGATAACATTTTTAGCGCGCCAGAGTATTCACCGGGCCATCTGGATGGCAAGAACTGGGGTCACGTGGGCGGCCATGTGGTAGTCATGATCATCGGGCCGCTCATTCTGTGGGCGCTCGGTTCCTTGATCATGCTGATCACCAAGAAGGTCTCCGGCGGGCAAAAGCAAGTGGCGTAGCGCGGCGAAGCCCCAAGGTAATTGTAGCGCCGACCTTGAGGTCGGCACGTGCCGGGCTGAAGCCCGGCGCTGCAATGAGTGCTGACCTCAAGGTCAGCGCTACGTCCGCATGTGCCCCCGGGCCGAACGCTGTTCGGCCCTACTGCACCCTCACGACGGCAGCTTGCCGGGCATGACGGTGGTGATGGCCAGCAGGGCGGTGAGGACAACCATGACGATGCAAGTGACCCAGGCGATGATATTGAAGACGCGGCCGTTTTTGTATTCCCCCATGATGTCTTCGCGATTGGTAAGTTGCAGCATGAAGATCACCACAAAGGGGAGCAGGATGCCGTTGGCCACCTGGGAGAGCAGGATGATGGGAATCTGCTGGTCCTCACTGAGGATCACCACGGCCAATGCGCCCAGGAAAATCAAACTGGTATAGAGCCAGTAGAAGGCCGGAGCTTCGTTGAAGCGCTTATTGATGCCGGATTCCAGCCCCAGCCCTTCGCAAACGTAGTAGGCGGTGGCGAGGGGGAGGATGCTGGCGGAAAACAGTGAAGCATTGACGAGTCCCAGCGCAAACAGCCCACTGGCGGCGTGGCCGGCCAGGGGGCGAAGCGCCATCGCGGCGTCCCCGGCGTCTTTGATATCGCCATGGCCGGTGATATAGATGGTGGCGGCGCAGGCCACAATGATGAAGAACGCCACCACGTCGGTGATGATGCATCCCACAATGACGTCCATGCGCGAATAGATGTACTCCTTGATCTTCACCCCCTTTTCCACCACTGCGGACTGAAGATAGAACTGCATCCAGGGAGCGATGGTCGTGCCCACCAGACCGATGATCATATAAAGATAGCCATAGCTGAAATGGAACTTGGTGGGAACCGCCAGGCTGATCATGGCGTCCTTCCAATCCGGATGGGCCAGGAAGCAGGAGACCGGATAAGCGAGATAAATGACGCAGGCCGCCAGGAAGACCTTTTCCACGTAACGGTAGCTTCCCTTCACCACCAGCAGCCAGACGAAAATGGCCCCCAGGGGGACCGCCACGAACCGGCTCATGTGGAAAACCGACACCCCGGAGGCCAGCCCCGCGAACTCCGACACGGTATTACCCAGGTTGCAGATAATCAGCAGGACCATCAGGATGAAGGTGATGCGAAAGCCATACTCCTCCCGGATCAAGTCCGCCAGCCCCTTGCCGGTAACCACCCCCATGCGGGCCACCATTTCCTGCACGATGATCAGGGCGATGGTGATGGGGACCAACGTCCAAAGCAGGGAGAATCCGTATTTCGCTCCCGCCACCGAATAGGTGTAAATGCCCCCCGCGTCGTTGTCCACATTGGCCGTGATCAGGCCCGGGCCCAGGACGGCCAGGAAGATCAGAAACTGGATGCGAAAATTGCGGAAGTTTTTGAGCTTTGCCAGCATGAAGACTCCAGGATTGCCGATTTTCGATTGACGATTTTCGATTGCAGAAAAGCGAAAATCCGTAATAGGCAATTAATTGCCGATTTTCGCTCCACGATGGCCTTTGGGACTAAATCGACAATCGGCAATCGAAAATCGGCAATTTCATCGCTTGCGATTAATCACCTGCTCCAGAACGTCGTCAGCGGTGACCATGCCGAGCAAGTGGTTTTCCTCGTCAACCACCGGAAGGGTCATCAAATTGTATTTATGGAACAGGTCCACCACCGCCTTCACACTCTCCTGCGCCTGCACCGAAATCAGGTCTTCGGTGGAAAGCTCCATGAGCGGCGAGGCGGCGGCGGCGAGGACGATCCGCCCGATGGTTACCGCCCCCTTCAGAACCGTTTCGGTATCGATCAGGTAAATTTGCTGAATGGATTCCAGGTTCCCTTCAAAATTCCTAAGCGCGGCAATGGCCCCTTCCACGGTGGCGGTTTCATGCACCACAACGTACTCGTTGGTCATCAAGGAGCCGGCAGTGTTTTCCTCGAAACCCAAGAGACTCCCGGACTTCACTGGCCTCTTCCTTCTCCATATCCGCCAGGACTTCGGCGGAAGTCTCGGGAGGCAACTCATTCAGGACATCCGCGGCTTCGTCGGGCGGCATCTCTTCCACGATGTCGGCCGCCTTCTCGGTGGAAATGCTTTCCAGCAAATCCGCCTGCATGCGGGTGGGAATCTCGGAAAGAGCGTTGGCGGCGGTCTCATCGTCGAGGGATTCGATCACGGCCTTTTGCTCGTTGTGGCTCAAATCTTCCAGAATGTCGGCAATATCAGCGGGATGCAGTTCCGCCAGGCGGTCATAGGAGATGCGCAGCTTCACGCGGCGGGCCGGATCCGATTCAATCAGATTCACGAATTCCCATTGGATGGTCCGATTCGAAAGAGCCTTCGAGATCATGCGGATGCGGTGCTTGGAGATGACGCCCTGAAGCAAGCGGCGCACCGCGGCGGCCAGTCCCACGTTGACCGCGATGATGCGCAGCTCGGTGTGGCCGTCCACGGGCTCGATGTCGAAGTCCACGTCGTTCACCCGCACCACCTTGCGGTTGTCCACATCGATGATCTGCTGGTCAAGAACATCGTGATTGATGCGGATCAGCCCCTCGTCGGCCGCATAACAGCGAATGTCGTCCCGCCCCACGTTGGTCTGGCCGGCGCGCACGGAGATGGATTGGATTTGCGTGTAGGTGATGCACTGGAGGCCCTTATGGGGCGTCTGCACCAGGTAGGACGCCACCCGCGCGCCCTTGTTGCCGGGGTCAACGCACAGGTCCACCAGTTTCCCCAGAAACTCGCCTTTCACCCCGTACATCGGAAGGTTCTGTAACTCGGTGAAGTAGATCATGGTCATCCTCCCCGCAGAGAACCGGCTGGCTCGGGTCTCAAGTGACTGGACCCAGCCGCCATGGCGCGTTTTCAGGCTTGAAATTATCTCGAATTCACTTATGACGGGTGGTGTAATTGCTTGTCAAGAAAAAACCGCATTCCGCGCGCCGGTTCCCTCAAAATTCCGTGTGAAACCGCAAGGCAATGAGATTCACCGGCCCGCGGACGTGGTTATAGGCCGGGTCGTCCGCGAACTGATAATCCAGGGTCAACTGGAAGTGTTTCGAGAATTGCCAGTTGTAATACGTCTCGGCGATGCGCTCGGGGCGATAGGCAAGCGCTCCGTCGCCCACGGTAATTCCCAGGCCACCCGCTGCCAGGTACTGCCGATGGGCGGCGCTGATGCCGTTCACCGCCACGCCCAGGCCCACCGTGTCCGGCGGGCGGTGCCAGCGCGCTCCTTTCAGGCTCAGCCCCCCCGTGGCGGTGCGATCGACGTCGGTAAATTCAAAGGTCTGGTTCTTGCCGTCGCTCCAGCCCAGGCGCGCGAATACTCCCAGATTCTTCTGGATTTCCTGCTCCAGATTGATGCCGAAGCCGTACTTGTACCGGTACGCAGCGGTAAGCTCGATATCCTCATTGAGGCTCGGGGCATTCAGGGTATCCTGATAATTTCCCATGTGCCCCCGGGTGTCGTAGGCAAACAGGCGAAGAGCTCCGGCATGGCCTTTCGGTGAATATCGCCGCTCGGCTTCCACCGCCGCGGACCAGGCCTTGGGAATGTCCCAGTCAATGCGCAATCCGTTGGCGACTTTCGACACGGTGAAAATGCCCACCCGCCCCGTCCAGGTGCGCATATTCAATTCCGCCGTCGCCCCATTGGTAAATCCCAGCGTGTTCGCCGGATAGTCCCAGGCGTCGTTGGCCATCAGGGACCAATTCATGAACTGGGTTCGCGAGTCGTTGGCGTAGGCGTTGTTATCGAAGATATCTTTGGCGCTCAAGTGGCCCACCGTAAAGGTGAGGTTCCGAACGTCCCGTTTACCACCCAAATCGGTCGGCGAGTCATCCGTGGCTTCCTTTTCCCCGCCCAAACCGATCGTCTCGCGAATAAAAGCCCGGCAGAGGTAGGCGTCCGGATAAGTCCTGCCAATTCGGAACGCCTCGCCATTGGGAAACCCTGCCATGCCCAGCGTGTTACTCAGACCATATCCCTGCCAGATGACGACGTCGCCGAAGAATTCCGCCCCTCGCCATAGGCGTACGCCGCCCATTACGTCCACGGAGATCGTGTCTTTGACGTCAGCGTGAGGATCAAGACTGTTCGCCCCGGAATAATCAGCGGGGAAAGAAGGATGGCCTTGACCACCCACCGTGGACTGGAAGTGGAGGTTCCAGGTTTGGGGGTCTGCGGCCGTCGTATCGGTTGCGTCCTGGGGCGGATTGGTGGACGGACCGTCCTGCGCGCGAGCGGCGGGGGCGGCCATCGCCAGCAGAAGCGACACCACTCCCAGCCATCCGCACAGCGTCCAGCGCCATCCCGCGCGCTTCCCGAAGATGTTATCCGCTCGAATCACCGGACGATCCATTCCCATGAAAATGCGCTAAAAGCAAAACGCCCCTCGGAGCCGAAACTCCGCAGGGGCGATGATGAAAACCAGGTTATGAAACCCGGTCCTCAAACCTCCTGGTGAGAGCTTTGGCTCCACGCAACGTAGTGTCCCGTGACCCGGAACAGCCACATTAGGCAAAGCCTTAATCCGGCCATGCCTGCTCCACCCGTTGGCTCGTCTCCGAGTTTCTGGGCAGTGGCTTGTGTTTGCGTGGTAACCTCGCCTAACGAGGTCAACCTTTTTCCTACGGCATCTTTACTGGTGATAGAAAATGCCGCTCTTTTCCGTATAACAGCGGGGTATTTCCCTTGTCAAGAAAAAAACGTGCGGGAAGGAAAAAGTTCACCTCCGTGGTGAACTTTTCATCTTTATTACAGTGCGGAGGCGGCCTTAACCGGCATTTGGGTTTTGAGCGCCTTGCTGATCCCGCGGCAAAACGCGGGCAAATCCGTGGGCATGCGCGAGGTGATGAAATTCCCGTCCACCACCACCGCTTCGTCCACATACTGGGCGCCGGCATGAACCATGTCGTCTTTAATCGCCTTGTAACAGGTCACCTTGCGCCCGCGCAGAACGTCTGCTGAGCACAACACCCAGCCGGCGTGGCAAATCGCCGCTACAATTTTCCCGGCCTTGTCCATTTCACGCACAAAGTTGAGCATGCGCTCGTCCTGGCGCAACGAGTCGGGCGCCCAACCGCCGGGAATCACCACGGCGTCGAAATCCCGGGCGCGAACGGTGGCAATGGACTGGTCCGCCACCACGGGGTAGCCTTTTTTGCTGGCATAGGTCTTCCCGGCTTCCGCCGCCACCGCCACGGTTTCCGCGCCCTCCTCCCGAAAGCGCAGCAGTGGATACCAAACTTCCAATTCCTGATAGAGGTCCGCCGCCAAAATGGCAATGCGTTTTCCTTGTAGGTCCATGGTTCCCTCCCTGCACAAGAATTCAGCGATGATGGTATCATAAGAATCTGGCAGGAGGTTCGGGGGAGTCGGCACCCTTTTCTTGGTCCCAGCGCCGGCTAATTCCTGATCCTTGGGAGGATTGGATGTCATCGGTTATGAAAACCCTCTTCCTGAACCCCCCCAGCTTCGAGGGTTTTGATGGAGGGGCGGGCGCGCGCTGGCCGGCGACCCGGGAAATCGCTTCCTTCTGGTACCCCGTTTGACTGGCCTATCCCGCCGGAATGCTGACGGGCAGCCGACTTCATCATCGGCCTCCCCGGCGAAACCAAGCAGACCATCGCCAAAACCATCGATTACGCCAAGGAATTGGATGCCGACACCGTGCAAGTCTCCGTCGCCCACGCCTACCCGGGAACCGAGTTGTATGAGTACGCCGCACGGAACGGTTTTCTCGCCACCGAGCAGCGCTCTGACACCACCGGCCACCAGTTACCCCACATCGTCTATCCGGGCCTCAGTCTGGAAGACATGATGGCGGGAATGAACACCTTCTACGACTCCTACTACCTGCGCCTGCATGTCGTGTGGCGCATCGTCAAAAAGGCGTTGTGGGATTCCCATGAGCGCAAGTGCCTGTACGGTGAGGCGGTGGAGTATCTGCGCGTGCGCTCCGAGCGCTGGAAGTACGCCCCCAAAGGCGCGACGCAGGTGCGCGCCGCCACCCCCGCCACACATTCGTAAAATCGGCCCCCCCAATCAATTCATCCTGTGGCCCGTTGCAACCGATAACCGATGCGGGGGAGTGCCGCCCCTCTGCCGGAGGGTGACCGGGCGTGCCCCGTTGACTCGTTTATTTCTCATCCTTCAAATTCGATCTGCCGATAACCGATGCGGGGGAGTGTGGCTGCCGGGGACGGAGCGCCCCGATCAATCGGGGCGGCTTTTCCACCGGACGGGAAGGAACCGCCGCCGGTCGTCACGGGGAAAAACCGGAGGGCCGGAGCGGCGTAGCGCGGACCTTCGTTTTTGAAGGTCCGCGGCTCTTCGCGGCGCCGCCTGGCAGACTCCTGCCTTGGGGAGTCTGCGGTCCTGGAGGGACATCGCCGGCTGCATCGCCAGCGACCACGACATGCTCCCCGCTCCCGAACCCTCGCAATCTGGGGAAGTCTGAAGTCCGGTCAATGCACTTGCGCAGTGGTCTTATTGGGGCTGCCCGGCGGCGCTGTGGTTCCCTCGGATTCTTCACTCACCAAGGGCGGTTCAAGTGGGCCGCTACTCTTCAACAACTCCGTTTTGATTTCCACTTTTTGATGAGCGAGCGGCTTGATGTGCGTTTCAAAAGCCTCATAGCCGGGTAGAGCGATGCTGATTTGATGATCTCCCGGCGCGACGAGCATTCCTCGAAATATCCCCTGAAATTCCCTGACGTGGCCAACGTAAAGGCCGTCAAGGAAGACTGCCGCCCGCGAGGGGTTGACGGACAGCTTGACTTCGGCCGTGGTGGCGGAGAGGATTACGTTGGGGGCCTTTACCATGGCCACCGGAATAACCTCCGTCTGTCCGGGCTGAACCAGAACTCGTTGGGTAAATTCCTGATACCCGTCCTGACGCACCGTGATCAGGTGTTCGCCGGGCAGGAGCAGAACCTTCTTCGACCCCTTGAGTTCTTTCAGATACCCAACGTACTGTTTGTCAATCCAGACGCCGGATGTCTTCTCAACCTGCGATCTTCCTTCCAAGCGGATTTCCCCCATCACCTCGTTCTTGTCCGCATACGCGCAGGAGGCTACAAACATTGCCGGAAGCAGAAGCCCCAGTAACAAAAATGCCTTTCCCATTACGTTTTTCATGGTGTCCTCCCTGGAGGTCGTAAATCCCAGGAAAGCCCAGGCCCCAAGTCGTGATTCCCGGACAAGCCCTGGAATGAGGCACGGACTCATGGGTCGCAACTTACCATGGACTGTGCCCTGGCCGGGGAATCGCTTGCCCTGCCCCCGGACAACCCCCCTACTGGAGAGAGCAGCGTCCTTGCCAAACCTGCCAAGTTATTGCATCGACGAGGCCTCCGTTTGCGAGGGGAACCTTCGACGGGGAAGATTATTCCGGTTAGAGTAATAATTTCCCGGTGGAAATTCGAGAGCCGAGAGCTCAAATGAACAGATGACTCGATAAGAAAATGGCCCGATTTCTTCCGGCCTATTTCGTTCCAGCAGTTTTAACAGCAGTGGGAAGGGGTTCGAGCATCTGTTCCTTGCGGTAGACCAGGGTGTTGGTATCGTAGGCGGCAATTTCAAAATCGTGGCCGTGGGTAATGGCGTCGCACGGGCAGGCTTCCACGCAATAGCCGCAGAAGATGCAGCGGTTATAATCGATGTTATAAACCTTGGCGTAGCGCTCGGCGGCGCTGATGCGATGGTCGCCGGTATTCTCCGCCGCCTCGATGTAAATGCAATTGGCGGGGCAGGCGGCCGCGCACAGGAAGCACGCGACGCATTTCTCCAGGCCATCTTCGTCGCGGCGCAAAACGTGAACGCCCCGGTAGCGGGGTTCCAGGTGGGCGGGCTCGTCAGGATAATTCTCCGTCACCGTGGGTTCGAGCATCATCTTGAAGGTGGTCGCAAATCCCTTCGCCAGGGCGACGGCAGAATCAGTAATTTCGCGGACAATGTTTGGCATGATCCCTCGAAGCAGTGCCGAACCAAGTTCGGTCTGGGTTGAGCCCCGCTCATCCAAACTCAGTATAACGGATGACCTGACGGCGGTCAAATTCGCCGATGATATAATGGTCTGCCCATGGCTGAAACTCTGAATTGCCCGAACTGCGGGGCTGAGACCGAACTTGATGCGCGGAAGTGTGGCAAGTGCGAGTACCCCCTGAAATCGGAACTTGAATGCCTGCGTTCGATTGATCATTCAGTCGGGGTCATCAAGCGAATACTCATCTGGTGGCTCCTTGTTGCGTTTCTTGGAGCGGCCGTTTATCTTGCCTTCCGGCATTGGTGAAGAATTACGCCACCCGATTACTCTTCCGAATTCTCTGACAATTGAAACCGGCAGGCTGGCGCAGAGTGAAGCGCTGCGTTTTTGCCAAGTCAGAAATGACCATGGAAAGGGGCGAGAGACATGAGTCGCAGCGCTGCGCTCCCCCTGCGCCATCCAGCCATTTATTTCTTGCGGCCAGATTTCTCGGAGCCCATTCCGAGTGTTCCACCGGCGGCGAAGAGGGCGACGAGGACGTAAAATCCGGCGGGAAACCACCACCAGGGATTCCAATCCCACGTAATGCATGATTTGATGAAGTCGTACAGGAGCGCTAGAGAAGTGCCGCTGCTATGGCGTAGCACGTGAAAGCAAGCGCTCTCAAAGTGGTGGCCATACAGGAACCCTCGGCGATAATACCCGAGGATATCGGCGTAGTAAAGGCCAGGAGAAACGGAAGCAAACTTCGATAGTTATGGATAGAACAGGTTTGGAATGCGTGGAGTGCAAATTACTCGATCTAATGTAATGGCGATGTTGCGTCAACTACAGGAGAAATTGTGCCTTTCACATTTTCGCAGTGGTATGATTTGTGCCAAATAGGCATGGTGGAGGGTCTATGGCACGTTTTATGCGCTTTGCCTACGCAACGACATTATCTGTCGCCATCCTCCTCCTTCTTGATCTTGGCACCTATAGTCTCCACCCCTGGGCGCGCGGCCGGCCAAGGGCTATGGCCACCCGATGTAGCCTCACATTGACCTTGACAAGGACTAGCCTTGTGTGTATGATGAGTAGGCCAGTGTGCACCGAGGGGGATTAACGCACGACCCATGCCGTCCTCGCAAAAATCCGGACCCCGCCCAGCGCGGTGCTTTCCGCGCGCCTCAAAGCAACAAGATGTCCCTTTTGAAGGCAGCCCGTGGAAAAAGAATTCTTTTTTATGCGTTCGAAGCCGGAATGTGTATGAAAACACAAGAAACATGGACAAAAAGACCGCTTGAAATGCAGACATTTACGCACAATTGTAGCCGATTTTGCAGATATTTTGGCCTTTTGGGTACTCCATCGATCCGAATTGGCGTTTTCGGGAGACAGTTTGCACGCAAGGGTAACAGAGGGTGAAGCTTGGACCAGAGAGACGATTGCGGGATTTCTCCGTGCTCTCCGTGAGCCAGTTTCTGCGCCCTCGGTGTGCACCCCTTTCCCGGCAAGCTGCAGGCATCAATGCAAGCAACCCCGCGGCGCGCGATGGAATCGAAAAGGCAGGTCGTGGTGCGCTTGTCAGGGGGCAGCAACAGGTGTAAAGTGGGCTTGTGGGTTCCCGAGGCAGAAAGAAACCCCAATCTGAACAGGCTCGCGAGGCGACCTCACGTCGAGGAGAATTCTATGAAGAAATGGGCGATCAGCTTCGTCACCGCGGTCTTGGCGGGAGCCGTGTTGCTCCCTGCCGTGTTCGCCAGCGAAACCAGAATCCCGCCGGCCCCGCAGCTCATTCCTGCCGGAAGCCTCTTGCACGTGCGGCTGACCTGCACCCTCACCTCGAAGACCAGCAAGCCCGGCGATCCCTTCACGGGCATCGTCACGACGCCCATTACCGCGGACGGGAAGGAGATCATTGCCGCGGGAAGCACCGTGGAAGGGCACGTGGCATTTGTGAAGCAATCGGGGCGCGTCACGGGCGTCGCGCAGATGCGCATCGTTCTGGACGACATCATCACCACGGATGACCTCAAGTTAGCGCTGCCGGCGGGACTTGATGACATGAATGCCGGGCCCTGCGCCAAGACTGGCAACGACGATGAAGGAACCATCAAGGGTTGCGGCAAGAACAAAAAGGATGCGATGAAAGACGCGGCCATCGGCGGGGCCATGGGAGCGGGCGCGGGTTCCATGGTGGGCCTCGGTTCGGAAATCGATTGCCGGTATTACGGGAACTGCGGAGGGCCCGGATTCGGCGAATCTCTCGGCTTGGGCGCGGGCATCGGCGCGGGTACGGTCCTGATCTACGATCTGCTGAAGCACGAAAAGCACATTATCCTTGTGCAGGGCACAACCATGACCTTCATCATCAGCCGGTCGGTCGACGCCAGTACCGGCAAACCGCTGGAGCCGACCACCCCCGATCAATCCACCGCCGCCAAGCAGTGAAAGATGACTAGAGAGTGGTTTGGAGATGTTTGGCGATTAGGCGGAAGAGGTTTTAGACATTTTGTCCTTGACCCTCGGAGAATCTGCGGATGAAACGAGCCTGTTCGCTTACCCTATTTACCCTCGCCTTGAGTTTGGCCGCAGGCATTCCCACCGGGGCCATTGATCCGGGCGATATTGCCCTGCCCGCAGGAACCGAGCTTCTGGTGAAACTGACCAACACTTTGAGCACCAAGGGCAGCGAGGAAGGCGATCCGTGGGCCGGGAAGGTGGTGGAGCCCATCTTTTCAGGGGGACAAGAGGTGGTTCCTGCCGACAGCACCGTGCGCGGCCGGGTCACATTTGTGAAGCCGGCGGGCCGGGCCACCGGGCGCGGCGAGATGCGCCTGGTCGCGGAGACGATTTCGGTTCCGGAGCAAGGCACTTACACCATCGTGGCGCAACTGAAGAATGCCGACGACAATACGGGCTCCAAAGTCAAAGACGATGAAGGAACGGTGGAAGGACCCGGCAAAAGCATGAAATCCGCCGCCAAGGAGGCCGGAATCGGCGCGGCGGTGGGGGCCGGAGTCGGTTCCATCGCCCACGGCGGAACCGGCGCTCTTTACGGCATGGCGATCGGCGCTACGGCGGGAATCATCCACTCCGTGGCCAAGAAGCATCCGGGACCGCTGCTTCCCCCCGGCACGGAAATGACCTTTACCCTCAATCAGACCTTCCTCTCCAAAACCATCAAGCCGCCCGCAAACCCCAACGCGGCCTCAGAATAGCGGGGGCATCGGGCCTTCGCCCGCCGAAGGGCTTCGGCCCGCAGGCGGGCCATCGAATCATCGGGTCATCGGATCATCTGGCCATCGGGCCATTGCCGATTTTCGATTGCCGATTTTCGATTTTTGGACTCCGGACCCCGGACTCTCTCTCAGCGCCCGAACCCCTAACCCCGAATCCCTAATCCCTGCTTTTCGGACTTCGGACTATATAATTGACAGAACGCCAAATCCGCCGGAGAATATTGGGAAGGAATTTCAGTGTGCCGCGGTAGCTCAGGTGGTAGAGCGCAGCCCTGAAAAGGCTGGCGTCGGCGGTTCAACTCCGTCCCGCGGCACCACCCATTTTCTCCCTTAACATATTGTATTGGTTGGAGATAATTACGCGATCGGCCTTTCCCTGCTCCGCCATCACCGCACCGTTTGCAAGCCTAACGCGATTGCCCCCGGTCGAGAGCCCGCCAGCGAACCCGGTTCGCTTCCAGTTTCGCGCGCATCCCGGGCCTTTCCAAAACCTCGCGGTTGACGACATAAGGCGGAATTTGACCCCGCAAGATCGCGAGCACCGAGGCGATGGCGGAGGTCCCCACCCCCCGGTAGAATTGGTCTGTCCAACATAATGAGTGCGGAGTCAAAATCACATTATCCAGGCGAAGGAGCGGGTCATCGTCGGGAATCGGCTCCTTTTCGAACACATCCAGCGCTGCGCCCCGAATTTTGTGATCCCTGAGGGCCTGGTAAAGGACGCTTTGGACCACAATCGGTCCGCGCGCAGCGTTGATGAGGTAGGCGGTGGGCTTCATCCAGGAAAGCTCCCGTTCACCAATCAGCCCGCGGGTTTCAGGCGTGAGCGGGCAATGGATACTTACAAAATCGCTGCGGCGCATCAGGGTTTCCAGGTCAACCATTTCAACCCCGAGGCCGGCGAGTTGCGCGGGCTTCACAAAGGGATCGCATCCCAGGTAAGCCATCTCGAAGGGCTTGAGCAAGCGCAAGACCTCCAGCCCAATGTTGCCCAGCCCCACCGCGCCCAAGGTTCTTCCCACCAAGCCGGTGGTTTTGATGTTGGTCCGTTCCTGCCACTTCCCTTCCCGCACCTGCCGATCCTTGGGCAGAAGCTGGTGGGCAAGCGCCAGCAGGAGCGTGACGATGGCCCCCGCCATGGGCAGGCGCACCCCGTCGGGAGTTATCGTCAGGATGACGTCGTGCGCCGTCAACGCCTCCACGTCCACCACGTCGTAGCCCACACCCATACGTGCAATGACACTCAGGGGAACGCCTGGCCCCGCAAAGGTCCGCGGAGTGTAGCGCGGCGAGCCGGAGATGATGGCGTCGTAGCGGCTCGCCTGCTCAGCGGAAACCTCCGGCAGGTATTCCGCCATGAACTCCACCGTCACCGCCGGGGCGCCTTCCAGCGCATCAAGCCCGATATCCCCCATGGCGATCTCGCCCACGGCATTCAGAAAATCCCGGGTGTACCCCAGTCGAAAGGTCTGCATCTTCCCTGCTCCTTATCGCCAATTTGCCAGGATTTCCGCGGGAAAATCCAGCAATTCAAAAGTCGTGCCCAGCTTCTCCTGGGTGTCGAAGTAGGTAAACCGGCCCGTCCTTGATTCGCCCACAATGGGGCCATCCACGCCCACCGCGAATCCCTGGCTGGAAAATCCCTTAAACGCCTCATCGTAATTGTCAACGACGAGGCCCACATGGTGGACCCCCTCGCCGTGCTGGTCCAGGAAGTCCTGATACATCGACTTGCCGCGCAACGGTTCGAGCAGCTCAATCACCGCCCCGGCAAGTCTTGCCATGCCCACCTGCACGGCGTAACTTTTTGCCGGCTGCCCATGGTCGGTTATTCCCGCCACATGATCACTATCCACCTTGTAAACCACAAAATCCTTGATGCCGAAGACGGTTGAATACCGCCGCATCGCCTCCTCAAGGTTTCGCACCACCACGCAAACCTGCACCATGTCCTTCATGACGCCTTTCGCCATGTGCCCCGCCTCCTTTCAGTTTATCCTTAAGCCCCGATTTGCCCCTCCCCGAATTTGACGCGAGTTGCTTGACCGCGTGGGGGATGGAGTGCATTATAGTGTGGCTCGGGCTGGCAATCTATCGGTTAAATGTACCTATCTCACCAAGGAGCACTCTTATTATGGTCCTAAAGGGCTAAACCTGCATTGTGACGGGCGCCGGGCGCGGCATTGGCAAAGGCATTGGGCTGCGGCTGGCTTCCGAGGGCGCGCACGTAGTCTTCGCGGACATCGAACTTCATGAAGCGGAAGCGGCCGCCGCCGAGGCCCGCTCGAACGGGGGCGAAGCGGTGGGCTTGCATGTGGACGTCACCAGCCGCGAGCAGGTCCGCGGCCTCATTGCCAACACCGTTGCCGATTACGGCCGCCTGGATGTCATTTTCAACAACGCGGGCATCAATAAAATCCAGCCCTTTATGGAAACCACCGAGGAGAACTGGGACCGCATCATGCGCGTCAACGCGCTGGGAGTTTTCCTGTGCACTCAGGAAGCGGCGCGCCAGATGATCGCTCAGGGGGGCGGCGGAAAGATCATTAACACCGCCTCGATCGCCGGCCGGCAGGGTTATGGAAACATCGTTCCGTACTGCGCCAGCAAATTCGCGGTCATCTCGATAACTCAATCGAGCGCCCGCGCCCTTGCATCGCATCGGATCACCGTCAATGCCTTCGCCCCCGGCGTGGTGGACACTCCCCTGTGGAATCAGCTCGACCGCGAGCATATGGAACTGGGAGAGACTTCCCAGCCCGGCGAGGCCATGCGAAACTTTGCCGCCGGAATCCTCCTGGGACGGGTTGCCCAGCCCAATGATATCGCCGGACTCGCCTCGTACCTCGCCGGACCGGACTCCGATTACATCACCGGCCAGGTTATCGTCGTGGACGGCGGAATGCTGCTGTGGTAAGCGCAAACCTTAGTGAGGCTGGCTTATGAACCCACCCCTAACCACCACCTCCGACCAAACCGCGAACGTCGCTCCCCCCTCCGCCGACCGTGCCCACTGGATGCGGATGTACCGCAAGATGCTGGAAATTCGCTTATTCGAGGAGCAGGTGAACGCCCTCTACACGACAGCGCGAATGCCCGGCCTGGCGCATCTCTACATCGGCGAGGAAGCAGTGGCGGTGGGCGTTTGCGAAGCTCTGCACATTGACGACACCATCACCAGCACGCACCGCGGGCACGGACACTGCCTGGCGAAGGGCGCGGCCATCGATCGCATGTTTGCGGAGCTGCTGGGAAAAGAAGCCGGGTATTGCCGCGGCAAGGGCGGATCGATGCACATTGCCGACCAGGAGCGCGGCAACCTGGGCGCCAACGCCATTGTGGGAGGCAGCACAGGAATTGCCGCCGGCGCCGCCCTCTCCGCCCAGATGCGCGGCACCAACCAGGTGGCCGTTTGCTTCTTCGGTGAAGGCGCGCTGGGCCAGGGCCTGCTTTACGAAGTGATGAACATGGCGGCCCTCTGGAAGCTCCCTGTCATCTATGTCTGCGAGAATAACCTGTACAACGAATACACCCACTACCGGGAAACCACGGCGGGAGAAATTTACTTGCGTCCCCAGGCGTTCGGCATTCGCACCGAAGTCGTAGACGGCCAGGACGTGAGGCTTGTCCATTCCACTGTGCTGCCTTTGGTCGAGCGGGCGCGCCGGGGCGAAGGGCGGCTTTCCTCCAGTGCAATACCTACCGTTTCCACGGCCATTACGTGGGCGACATCGATCGCGCCTACTACCGCTCCCGGCAGGAAGAGGAAGAGTGGAAGCTCGCGCGCGACCCCGTCAAGCTCATGGCGGATTGGCTCCTGACCCAGGGGATTGCCACCGCGGAAAATCTGGACAGCATGCGGAGTCAGGTGCAGGCGGAGATCGAGTCCGGCGTGAAATTTGCCACCGATGCCCCCTTTCCCGCGCTCGCTGAGGTTAACCAGCATGTCTACGCCCGCACCGAGTAGCCGCGAGATCACTTTCGGTGAAGCCATCCGCGAAGCCCTGGCGGAAGAGATGCGCCGCGATCCGCGCGTTTTCATCATGGGCGAAGATGTGGCGGAAGCCGGCACGCCGTTCAAAGTTTTCTCCGGCCTCGTCGAGGAATTCGGACCGCGGCGCGTGATGGATACACCGATCTCAGAGGCGGGCTTCACGGCCATCGCGGTGGGAGCGGCCATGACCGGCATGCGGCCCGTCGTGGACATCATGTTCGGCGACTTCATCACGCTGACCATGGATCAAATGGTGAATCAGGCCGCCAAGATCCACTACATGTCGGGCGGGAAATTGACGGTCCCGATGGTTTTGCGGACCACCCTGGGGGCGACGCGCCGCTCCGCCGCGCAGCACTCCCAATCGCTGCACGCCTGGTTCAGCCACATCCCGGGCCTCAAAGTGGTCCTTCCTTCCACACCCTATGATGCCAAGGGACTGCTCAAATCCGCCATCCGTGATGACAATCCCGTGGCCTTCTTTGAAGACAAGATGATGTTCAAAATCAAGGGACCCGTGCCAGTGGGAGAATACCTCATCCCCCTGGGGGTGGCCGATATCAAGCGCGCCGGCGACGATATCACCCTGGTCGCGACCAGCAGCATGGTGCAGGTGGCGCTGGCTGCCGCCGACCTGCTCGCCCGGGAAGGATTGAGCGCAGAAGTGATCGATCCGCGCACCACCTTTCCCCTCGACAAGCAAACCCTGATTGAGTCCGCGAAGAGAACCGGAAGGGCCATGGTGATTGACGAGGGCTATGAAAGGTATGGTGTGACTGCGGAAATCGCCTCGGTCATTTCCGAAGGCGCTTTCTATGACCTCGACGCACCCGTCAAACGCCTGGGGGCCATGGACGTTCCCATACCTTTTTCTCCGGTATTGGAAGATCTCACGGTGCCCACCGCGGAATCGGTGGCGGAGTCGGCGCGGGCAATGTGCGGGGTAGTTTGAGGAGCACCGAGGGGGCGAGGGCAACCAAAAGCCCGCGAAGCGGGCTGGCATGGGAATAAATCAATATTTGGGGGGCAAACCATGGCACTAAAAACTTACGGCCAGATGGCCGTCGATTGGGAAGATCGCGTCAATATTGAGCGGCTCCGCCGGGAACGTCTGGCGCGCGCCAAGAAACTGTTGAGCGAATCGGCTATGGGGGCGTTGCTCTGTTTCGACATGAACAACATTCGCTACATCACCTCCACCCACATCGGCACCTGGGCAATGGACAAGCTGGTGCGTTTCTGTTTACTGCCTCAGAACGACGAACCCATAATGTGGGATTTCGGTTCTGCGGCGCGCCATCACAAGCTGTATTGCCCCTGGCTGGGCGAAGATCGGTCGCGCGCCGGCATCTCCACGCTGCGCGGGGCCATGTCGCCGGAGTCGGGCCGGGCCGAGGACGTGGCGCGCAAAATCAAAATCGAGCTGGAAGAGCGCGGCCTGGCCGGTGAGCCGCTGGGAGTGGACATGATCGAGTTGCCGGTCCTCTTCGCCCTCCAGAAAGAGGGCATCAAGGTTGTCGATGGCCAGCAGCTCATGCAGAATGCCCGGATGATCAAGACGCAGGATGAAATTACCCTGCTCAACACCGCCTGCATGATGGTTGACGCTGCTTACGAAGAGCTTTATCAAACCATGAAGCCGGGTATTCGCGAGAGCGAGTGCGTGGGCCTGGTGAACAAGGTCCTCTATGACATGGGCTCGGAACAGGTGGAAGGGGTGAACGCCATTTCCGGCGAGCGCTGCAATCCCCACCCCCACGTCTACACCGATCGCGTTTTGCGGCCCGGCGACCCGGCTTATTTCGATATCGTTCACAGTTACATGGGCTATCGAACGTGCTACTATCGCACCTTTGCGGTGGGCAGCGCCTCCCCGGCCCTTGTCGATGCCTACAAGCGCTGCCGCGATTATCTCGATGCCGCCATCAGCCTCATCAAGCCCGGCACGACCACCGCCGATGTGGTAAAAGTCTGGCCAAAAGCGCAGGAGTTCGGTTTTCCTAATGAAGAAGCTTGCTTCGCCTTGCAGTATGGACACGGGGTGGGGCTGATGGTCTGGGAAAAGCCCATCTTCAGCCGCATGGTTTCGCTCGACCATCCGGAAGTGATTCAGGAGGGCATGGTGTTCGCGCTGGAAACTTTCTGGCCGGCTTCCGATGGGTGGTCGGCGGCGCGCATTGAGGAAGAGTTGGTGGTGACGAAAACCGGTTGCGAGGTGCTCACACGCTTTCCCGCTGAGGAATTGTTGGTGGCCGGCACGCGTTACCATACCTCCGCCGGTCCCTTGCCCGGCACGCGGGAAGTTCAGTCGCACCTGAACCGCGCCGATCACGGCATCCAGCCGGAGCCGGTTCACGCCGCGGTTGGAGAAAATGGTGGGAAGACTTCGGGTTAGGCTGAATGCCCTTAGCGACTGTAGCGCGGGCGGGACGCCCGCGCTACGTTTGTGGGACCTCCGCTTAATGTCGGCCATTGATAAGAACAAGAGGCAATAATGATTGAGAAATACAAGATGTACATCGGTGGTGAATGGGCCGATTCGGTTTCGGGTGAAACCTTTGAATCCATCGATCCTTATACTGGGGAAGCCTGGGCGGAGTTCCCTTCCGCCAATGCCCAGGATGTTGACCGCGCCGTCCGCGCCGCCCGCCAGGCCTTCGAGGGTCCGTGGGGAAAGACCTTACCCAGCGAACGCTCGCGCATCATGCGCCAGATCGCCGATGCCATCAGCAGGAATGCGGAACACCTCGGCCGCATGGAAACCCGGGACAACGGCAAGCTGCTGCGCGAGATGTTGGGCCAAGTCAAGTACCTGGTGAACTACTACCACTATTTTGCGGGCGCGGCCGATAAGATTCAGGGCGAAGTAATCCCCGTCAATAAACCCACCATTCTCAATTACACCCTGCGCGAGCCGGTGGGCGTGGTGGGGGCGATTGTGCCGTGGAACTCTCCCCTGCTCCTCATGAGCTGGAAATTGGCGCCCGCTCTGGCGGCGGGGTGCACGATGGTGCTCAAGCCCGCTGAGCAGACGCCCGCCTCCGCCCTGGAATTTGCCCGCTTGGTCATCGCAGAAACCGATTTGCCCAAAGGCGTGTTCAACATTGTCACCGGCTTCGGCGAGCGCGCCGGAGCGGCCCTCGCGAAGCACCCCGGCCTGGATAAGCTGGCCTTCACCGGCTCATCCGAGACCGGCAAGCTGGTGGCAAAAAGCGCGGCCGAAAATCACACCCGCGTCACCCTGGAACTGGGCGGAAAATCTCCCAACATCGTCTTCGAGGATGCCCATCTCGATAATGCCGTCAGCGGGGTCATTCGCGGAATCTTCTCCGCCACCGGGCAGACCTGCATTGCCGGTTCACGGCTCCTGGTGCAGCAATCCATCCGGGAACCGCTGCTGGAAAAGTTGGGGGAACGGACGCGCCGCATCAAGCTTGGAGACCCGCAGAGTCCGGACACGGAAATGGGCCCCATTGCCTTCAAGGAGCAGCTCGACAAGGTCAAATACTATTGCCAAAAGGGCTTGGAAGAAGGCGGCAAACTCGTCGCGGGCGGCCGGCAACCGGCCGGAGAAAGTTTGACGCATGGCTATTTCTTCGAGCCCACCATTTTCCGCGATGTCTCGAACTCCATGACCATCGCCCGGGAGGAAATTTTTGGCCCGGTTCTCGCCGTTCTCGCCTTCAAGGATGAGGATGACGCCGTCGCCATTGCCAATGACACCGCATTCGGTCTGGGCGCGGGAATCTGGACGCAAAATATTCAGCGCGCCCATCGCGTGGCCAGGGCGATTCGCGCCGGCACGGTGTGGATTAACAACTACCGGATGCTCTCCTTTGCATCACCCTTCGGAGGCTTTAAAGCCAGCGGCTACGGGCGGGAAGGGGGCCTGGAAGCGCTGCGGGAATATACGCACGTCAAAAGCGTGTGGGTGGAACTCTCCGACGACATCGGGGACCCTTTCGTAATGAAATAACCGCTGACTGTAGCGGCGGTCTCCGACCGCCGCCGTCGATCGGAGATCGACGCTACAAATTCCATCATTATGAAAGTCATTGAAGCCGAGGCTAAAGCGCTGCTCAAGGGCGAAGGCATTTCCGTGCCCGATGGTGCGGTGGTGAGTTCTGCCGAAGAAGGGGCGGGGGTGGCGGCGGCGCTGGGGCGTCCAGTGGCCGTCAAAGTTCAGATTCCCACGGGGCGGCGGATGAAAAGCGGGGGCGTGCGCTTTGCCACTACCCCGCAGGAAGCCTCCGAGGCGGTGGGCGCGCTTCTTGGCAGTGTCATTCACGATTTCCACATCGATCGAGTTCTGGTGGAGGAGAAGCTTGAGATCGCCGCCGAACTTTTCCTCGCGGCCACTTATGACGCGGTGCGGCGAACTCCGGTGTTGCTCGCAACTCGCCATGGTGGCATTGAGGTGGAAGCCGCGGCGACCATCGTCCCCTACCCTTTTTCCACTCTGACTCCCGTGCCCGGCTATTGGGGACGTCAGATTGCCGCGGAGCTTGGTTATAGCGGCGAAACACTTCTGCAATTGGGAGAATTAGTCACGCGCCTGGCTCGCCTGTTTGTCGAGTGGGATTCATTATTGCTGGAGCTCAATCCGCTGGCCTTGCTATCCGATGGCTCATGGAAAGCGGCGGATGTCCACCTGGAGCTCGACGATGACGCGGCCTTCCGCCAGGGGAGCCTCCTGCGGCAGTTGCCCCTGAGCGCCCGCATGGCGGACCGGCGCTCCGACTTCGAGCGCGAGGCCGCCCGCATTGACAGCGCCGATCATCGCGGAGTGGCGGGCAGGCTGATCCCCTTCCCCGGCGACCTGGGCCTCCTGATTGGCGGGGGCGGCGCCAGCTTGACGACCATGGATGCCCTGCTCGATGCCGGTCTCGAGCCAGCCAATTATTGCGAGATTGGCGGCAATCCCAGCGTGTGGAAAGTAAAGGAACTGACCAAACTGATTCTCCGCCAGCCGCGCGTCCGCAAGCTGGCGGTGATCATGAATGTGGTCAGCAACACGCGCGTTGACCTGGTGGCGCGCGGGGTCATCAAGGGCGTGCTGGAGAGTGGCCGCGAACCAAGGGAGGCCATCGCCGCCTTCCGCATCCCCGGCTCCTGGGAGGAAGAGGGACAGGCCATCCTGCGCCATTACCACGTGCGCTCTTTTGGGCGGGAAACCAGCATTGATCAAGTCGTGGATGCGATTCGATGTCCATTTTAGCCGACCGGGAAACGGGCGTTCTGGTCCAGGGAATTACCGGCCGCGAAGCCGCCACCTTTACGTTGGAATCCCTTCGTTACGGAACCCGGATTTTGGCGGGCGTCACCCCCGGCAAGGGCGGCCAGCAGGTCCACGGGATTCCGGTGTTCGATACGGTGGCGGCAGCTTTGCGCGCCCATCCCTGCACGGCGACGATCATTTCGGTTCCCGCTCCCTTCGTGCGCGATGCCGCCGGGGAAGCGCTGGCGAACGGCTTGCGCCTTCTGGTGATCTTAACGGAGCGCATTCCCCGCGGCGATGTGGCGGCCACTCTGGAACTAGCCCGTGAGCAGGGGGCGCGTGTTATCGGCCCCAACAGCCTGGGGATCATTTCCCCCGGACAGGCTCGCGTGGGAATGTGCGGCGGCGCCGTGGACGCCATCCGCAAGGCCTATACGGCGGGCCCCGTGGGTGTGATGTCGCGCAGCGGGGGCATGATGACGGAGATTTCCAGCCTGCTCACCCAGGCGGGCATCGGGCAGAGCACCTGCGTCAGCGTGGGCGGCGACCCCCTGGTGGGATCGACTTTTCTCGATCTGCTGCCCCTCTATGAAGCGGATCCTGAAACCAAAGCCCTCGTTCTGTTTTGTGAGCCCGGCGGGTCGATGGAGGAAACCCTGGCGCAAGCGCTCAAGGAACGGCATTCCCGACTGCACCTGGTGGCCTTTGTCGCCGGGCATTTCACGGATCGGAATCAAGGCGTGCGCTTTGGCCATGCCGGGGCCATCGTGGAGGGCACGCAAGGCAGTCCGGCCGGAAAAGTGGCCGCACTCAAAGGCGCAGGGGTTGTGGTAGCGGAAAAGCTTTCGCAGATTCCGAACCTGGTAAGAATTGGTTTGTAGGAGCACGCCATGGCGTGCCCGTACAAACTGAATTCCAATGGGAATTTTCATCAAAATCGAGCTGGAAGAGGACCGTCTGACTCCGGCCCTCCGGAAGCAACTCGTTTCCGTCTGCCCAGTGGACATTTTCAAGCTGGAAGGTGAGCGCGTGACAGTCCGCCCCGAACAAGAGGACGAATGCACCTTGTGCGGGCTTTGTTTGGATGTGGCTCCCAAGCAGGCGCTGACCATCTGGAAGCTTTACTCGAATCAATCACTGGTGTCGCTGGGCTCGAAAGGTTGAGCCGAGGGGACGGACGATGCGATCGCATGATCGAATGAACAATGCCCAAAGCCGCCTGGAGAGAACGACGCTGTTTGTGCCCGCCTCCTCTTGGCCGATGATCGAGAAAGCCGCCGCGAGCGCCGCCGATGCCGTCTGCCTCGACCTTGAAGATTCCGTCACGCCGACGGAGAAGGCCGGCAGCCGGGCCAATGTGATCCGCGCCCTCGCCGAACTGGACTTCGGCCGGCGGACGCGCATGGTCCGCATCAATGCCCTGGATGGACCTTATGCGTATCGCGACATAATCGAAGTGGTGGAAGCGGCGGGCAAGCATCTGCATGTGGTCATGATCCCGAAAGTTGAGTCGCCCGGGGACATCGACTTTGTTGACCGGCTGCTTACTCAGGTGGAAGCCAACTGCGGTCTGTCCCATCCCATAGCCCTCGAAGCGCAAATTGAAATGGCAGCCGGATTCATGTCGCTCGCAGATATCGCCGGCTCGTCCCGCGCCTCGAGTCACTCGCCTTCGGACCCGGCGACTACGCCGCTTCCCTACAGATGCCCGCATCATCCATTGGCGAGCCGGGGGAGCACGATGCGGCCTACCCGGGGCATCGCTGGCATTCGGTCATGCATTCGATTGTGGCGGCGGCGCGTGCCCATGGCCTGCGCTGCGTGGACGGCCCTTATGCCGCCTACCGGGACGCCGCCGGGCTCGAGCGCACCTGCCGCATTTCCCGGGCCATGGGCTTTGATGGAAAGCAGTGCATTCATCCCGGGCAGCTTGCCTTGGTGAATACCTTCTTCTCACCGTCCGCCGAAGAGGTGGCGCGCGCGGAAGAAGTGATGCGCGCTTACCAGGCAGCGGCTTCCGAGAAACACGGCGCCGTGAGCCTGAACGGCAAGATGGTGGATGCCGCCAGCGTCCGCATTGCTCAAACTATTATCAACAAACACCGGCTTATCCAGCCCTAATTCACCGGAGCGCCCATGATGCCGAATAACGGTTCGAGCGACCATGGTAGCAGGATGTTTGTCCTCATGGTGTCGCTCGTGGCGGCCACGGGTGGATTCCTGTTTGGCTACGACCTGGCTGTAGTTTCCGGCGCCATCATTTTCCTTCAGAAACAGTTTGCGCTCAGCCCCGTGCAGGTGGGATTCGCGATTGGCAGCGCGCAGATCGGGTGCATTTTCGCCCCGTTCCTCGCCGGCCCCCTCAGTGACCGGTGGGGCCGAAAACAGACCCTCTTCCTCGCCGCCTTGCTGTTTGGAATCGCCGCGTTGGGTACGGCGCTGCCGCGCACCATCACCCAGTTCAACGCCTTCCGCATCATGGCCGGAGTGGCGATTGGCCTCGCTTCGGTAGTCTCCCCGATGTACATCGCGGAAATCTCCCCCGCCGCCATTCGCGGGCGGCTGGTGAGCCTCAATCAATTCGCCATCGTCATTGGCGCCATGTCCTCGTATGGCGTGAGTTATTTCCTATCCTTTCGCGGCAACTGGCGCCTGATGTTCGCGTGCGCCGCCATTCCCACGATAGCCTTCATGTTCGGCCTCATCTTCATCCCGCAGAGTCCCCGGTGGCTGGCGCAGAAGGGGCGATTTGATGAAGCCATTCGCATCATGTCGAGAATCGAAGGCCCGGCAATTGCAGAAAAGGAAATCGCGGCGATTCGTGACACCCTGGCGGAAGAGACGGGCACTTGGCGGGAATTGCTGCTGCCGGGAATTCGCATGGCCCTGATCGTGGGCGCCATCCTCTGCCTGCTCCAGGGTTGGACGGGCGGCACTGCCGTGAATTTTTACGCTCCACTGATCTTTCAGAAAGCCGGATCACTCGCGGCGAGCGGGGCCATCGGCGAGACCTTCCTGCTCAACGTTTCGTCGCTGGTTTTTACCATTGTCGCGCTCTTCCTGGTGGACGTGGTTGGCCGGAAGCCTTTGCTGCTGGTGGGCACTGCCGGGATGGCGATTACCCAGGTGTACCTGGGGCTTTGTCTCTCCTGGGGGCTGCCTGGGAAATACACGGTGGTCACGGTATTCGTGTTCAATATGTTCTATCAAACCAGCATGGCGCCCCTGGCCTGGCTGATCCTGTCGGAAATATTTCCCATGCGGCTGCGGGCCAAGGGCCAGTCCGTGGGAACACTCGCGGTCTGGGCTTCGACCTACTTGTCCAACCAGTTTCTGGGTCCCCTGATGAGCCACTTCGAAAAATCCTTCGGCTCGGCGGGCCCGGCGTTCTGGATCTTTGCTGCCATGTGCGTGGTGGCGTTTATTTTTGGCTGGGTGATGGTTCCCGAAACGAAACAGAGGAGTCTGGAGGAGATCGCCGCATGGTGGCTGCACGGTGGACCCGCAAAATCCCGCGCCACTTAGCCCGGGTTTCTCCCCACCGCCTACTTCGGCAAATACTCTTCGAAATCCTCCAGAATCGCGCGCGCCACATTGATCGGTTTGGGGTCGCGGCGGCCGCCCTGGTGATTGTATTCCGCCTGCACATTCGACGCCGCGTGCCACAGGGTGGTGTGGATCTGCACCAGTTGCGAGTCCAGGATTTCTTCGCCGGGCTTGAAATTCAGTTCGCAGGCAAACACCCGTTCGGGTCTCTGCGGATTGTAGAGCGGCATGCCGTACTTGCGGCAGATGAGCGGCCGGTGGTCGTAAATCTGGCACGCGCCGTCGAGGAGCGCCGGGCAAGCCAGACGCAACCCGGGAGGCGGAAGGCTGCCCCACGCATCGGGGACCCGGCGGTCGGAAAGGAGCTTCTCCCGATCCTCGATGTACTTTTGCGCGCGCTGTTCCATCAGCAGGTGCTTCTCCTCGGGCAGGCTCTTCATCGCCCGGGAAATATAGGCGGCTTCCAGTTCGGTAATCTGAAAGAGGTGGTGGCAACACTCCGTGCAGCCGCGGTGGCAGGTAATCTTCGCGCCATGTAGCCGCTGGTTGCGGGCAAATTCCGCCTCCCACATGGAGGCGAGGCGATCCAGGTTTTTGAACATCGACATCTTTCCCTCACCAAATCCCGCAGCGGTCGCCGGGTGGGCGAACCATGGGGTCACCTGCCTGGCAGTCGAAAGCCCGGGCGATGGCTGGAAGATTCGAAAGCGGCCCGATCACGCGGAATTCCGGCAGGGGGGTAGAGGTCCACACTTTCCATAAGCGCATATTGAAAAAACCTCGTAGGAATCGGATAGGCCAGCGAACGGCTTCCCCGCCGCCAGCGGAACTCGCCATGCTAGCAGGGAGCGGCGGTGAATTCCAGCGGGGATTGGAAACAGAAATTAGACTACAATGGCAGCGTAAGGTTGGCGGGCGCAGGATAATTCCATGTTGATTGTCATGAAGCCGCAGGCGAGCGAGGATGACGTTCGCCGCGTGTGCGAAAAAATCGTGTCGCTGGGTTACCGCGCCCACCCCATGCCGGGGGCGCAGCGCACGGCGATTGGCATCACCGGCAATCGCGGGCCGCTGGAGCCGGAGGAATTTGAGAGCCTGCCCGGCGTCGCCGAGGCCATCCGGGTTTCCAAGGCCTACAAGCTGGTGAGCCGCGAAGTCAAGAGCGAGGACTCGCTGATTCACGTTGGCCCACCCGGCGGTGGAGTGACGATCGGCAGCAAAGAGCTGGCCATCATCGCCGGGCCCTGCGCCGTGGAGAGCCGCGAGCAGGCCCGCACCGCCGCCGCCCAGGTGCGTGCCGCCGGCGCGCGCCTGTTCCGGGGCGGGGCGTTCAAGCCGCGCACTTCCCCCTACAGTTTTCAGGGCATGGGTGAAGAAGGGCTCGAGATTCTGGCGGACATCCGGCGCGAATTCGGCCTGCTGATCGTCACCGAAACCATCGACCCGGAAAACTGCGACCTGGTGGAAAAGTACGCCGACGTCCTCCAGGTGGGCGCGCGCAACATGCAGAACTTTTCCCTGCTCAAGCGGGTGGGCCGCTCCAAGCTCCCCGTCCTGTTGAAGCGCGGCATGTCCGCCACCCTCGACGAGTTCCTGATGGCGGCCGAATACATCCTGTCGGAAGGAAACTATAACGTCATTCTGTGCGAGCGCGGCGTCCGCACTTTCGCCGACCACTCACGCAATACCCTTGACCTGAGCGTCATCCCGGCGGTAAAGCGCCTCTCCCACCTCCCCATCTTCGTCGATCCCAGCCACGGAACCGGCAAGCGCGACAACGTAATTCCCCTGGCCCGTGCCGCCGTCGCGGTGGGAGCCGATGGGCTGATTGTGGAAGTTCACCCCGATCCCGACCACGCCATTTCGGACGGCTACCAATCATTGTTTCCCGAGCAGTTTGAAGCGCTGGTGGAGCAGGTCGCGGCAATTGCCGGAGTGTTGGGAAGAACGGTGGGCGATGTTCGCTAACAACATGGGGGCGGGCAGGTGGGCAGGTGGGCAGATGGGCAGGTGGGGGCTTTGGCTACTGCCGATCTGCCTATCTGCCTACCTGCCCTTCGGGCTTTCATGCCGGCGCCTGATCGCGCTTAAACCTTACACGGCGTATGTCGTCAATCATGACAGCGGGACGCTGGCGGCGGTGAATCTGGCGAATTTCCACGTCACCGCGGCGCTCAAAGTGGCGCCTCAGCCGGAGCAGGTGGTGGCGCGGCCGGGGGCTCGCCAGCTTTACGTGGTGTCCGCCCCCGGGACAATCAGCGTGGTGTCCTACCCACGTCCGCGCCTGGTGGGCATGCTGGGGGTGGGCAGGAGCGCCGCCCGCTTGGTGTTTTCACCCGACGGGCGCCGCGCCTACCTGCTCGACCCGGCGGACCACGAGGTGGTTTTTCTCGACTGCCCGGGCGGCGCGGACGATTCCCCCGAAAACGCCCTCCCCACAGTAGCCTACCGACTGCGCCTGGCGGGCCTGCCGTCAGGCCTCGTCCTCTCCCCCGACGGCCGCACGCTGGTGGCCGCCACCCAGAGTCCCAACCTGATCACCTTCATCGGCACCGCCACGCGCCAGCCCCTGGGGAGCGTCGAAGTGGGCGAGGGGGCCGGCCCCATGGTGATTCTCCCCGACAATTCCAAAATCTTCGTGGCCGACACCGGCGAGGAGAAAATTTCCGCCGCCTCCCTCACCCAGCGCCAGCTTTTTGCCCATATTGAAATTGGCACCCGGCCCACCGCCCTGCTGCTCAAACCCGATGGCGGGGAGATTTTCGCCCTCGCCGCGCAGTCCTCCACGCTGATCATCCTGGACGCCTTCCACGACAACGTGGAACAGACCTTTCCGCTCGGCCGCGACGCGGTGGCAGGGGTTTTTCGGCGTGATACGAGCGTGCTCTATATTGCCAATGCGGGGGATGGCTCGGTGACCGCCCTGGATGTTGAACACCGCGAAGTGCTGGCCTCCACGCACGTGGGCATGGAGCCGCGTGCCCTGGCCCTGACGCCCGATGAGCTTCTCCTGGTGGTGGCGGACCGCGCCGCCTCCAGCCTCGCCATTCTGCAAGCCGATCCCGCCAGCCTGAGCGATGACCGCTCGGTCCTGCTCACCACCGTGCCGGTGGGCGCATCACCCGTCGATGTGGTGGTGCCGGACGATCTCCAGCCTTGAAATTGGCAATTAGGTTATGGCAAAGGAGCAAGCGCGGACCCCCCTCAGCAGGGGCCCGCGCCATTTCATCAGGATTAGGGTAGGTTGGCCATCACGCAGCGCGCTCCGCAGGCGTTCCCCTCGGAGGTGGGGTCGGTGGGACCGCGGTGGGAGGAGCGGATGGAGAACGGGCTGCTGAACCAGTTCCAGCTTCGCAGGACGCGCTTTTCCCCATTTGCCGGTCCGCCCGGGTCGGTGTTGGGGCTCGTCTTGTAATAGTTTTCATCGTACCAATCCTGCACCCATTCGGAGGCGTTCCCGAGGATGTCGAAGAATCCCCAGGCATTGGGCCGCTTCATCATCACATCGTGCAGGCCGTTGCCGTTATCGGCGAGCTTGTCAAAGTACGTCTTCTGATCATTGGTCCACAGGGCGGTGCTATCCAGGTGGGACTTGCCGCTGTTGTCGGCGCCCCAGGAAATATCCTCCACATCGCCATAACGAGGACCGTTGGAGCCGGCGCGCGCCGCATACTCCCACTCCGCTTCGGTGGGCAGGCGCCCTCCCGCCCACGTGCAATATGCCTGCGCGGTGGCCCAGCTCAGGCCGACCATGGGCATGGAATTGTCGTTCATGCCCGGATTCAGCGAGCGGTCGCCAAAGGTAGGCTCTTTGGGCATGGCGTGTCCGGTCTCCGCCACGAAGTGTTTGAAGGCCCCCGCGGTAATTTCCGTCTGCCCCATCCAGAAGCCCGAGCTGATGGTCACGCTATGCGCGGGCTTCTCGTCGTCCAGGCAGTCGTTGTCGCCGGCCGAGCAGCCCATCATATAGGTTCCGGCCGGAACCCAGACATACTTCAGCCCGTCGCGGGTATTTTCGCGCGCCGTGCCCACGGTGAGGCCGCCTCCCGTCGTCGGGGTCGTGGTGGTCGTGGTCGTCGTCGTGCTCGTCCCGCGCACGGCGGCAATCAGGTTGTCGTCCGCCCCGGCGAGGCGCAGCAGGTGAATGAACTTGTCGTCCGCCATGAAATCAATGCCGTACTGTTTCACCAGATCCACGGCGTGCTGGATGGACACGCCGCTGGCCACCATCTTCAGCAGTTGATCCTTGCTGAGCGGTTGCGGCTTGGTGGCTTTTTTCAAGGCCTCAATCAGCACTTCCTGGGCGCCGGCCTTGCGCAGCGTGTCATAGTAATCGTCGGTGGGCACAAAACTGATCCCCAGCTTTTCCACCTTCTTGGCCAGCACCCCGCTGTCCATGCCCGCCTGCACCAGATCCAGAATTTCTTCCTTGTCCAGGGGCTGTTGTTCCGTCGCCGTTCCCTGCCCGAGCGCGGCGCCTCCCGGCATGCGGGGCGCCGCTCCCGCACGGATCGGAACCAGGCTCATCATCATCAGGACATACAACGCAATCGCGAGTTTATACATTGTGATCTCCTGCCTTGTTCTGGAAGTTCCAGATGATTCTAACACGGAATGTATACGTCATTTATTCACCGGTTGCAACAGCCGCGCGTACTATCCCTTTACCGTGACATGCTTCGGGTCCAGCGGGCAAGCCGCGCGGTATTTTTCAAGAGCTCCCTGCCGGTCCCCGTGGCGCTCCCGTAGAATACCGGGGCTGACGTGCGCCGCGTCGGGCAAAGTGAAAACCAGTGCGGCCTTCCGTAAGAAGTAAGTCTGGGGTTTGCGGAACCTCATTTCAACCTCGGGCCATTGTTGGGGGATGGGGGAAAAATGCAATTCTACCCCAAACGAGGCAAAATTGGTACGTTTTGTCCGTGGCGGGGGGGCCTAATCTTATTGACTTGATTTTCCAATAGAGGTTCGTATTTCCCAGCCCCCAAGGAAACGGTTCCCCACCGAGCGCGCACAAAGGCTCACAGAGAAGAACGCGTCTCGACGCACGGGGCGGGTTGGTTTTTGCCTGGCGGGGCGTCCCGCAGTTCTTCTCTGTGGCCGTTCTCTGTGAGCCTCAGCGGCCTCTGTGGTGAAATCCCTTTGACTCATATAAAAAGGGGGGAGAGAATTGTTCCTTCAAGTGATAGCTTAGCGCTTGGGGGCCGTTGGCGTGCAGTATACCAGGATGCCCCGTTGGGGCTTCTTGTAAATGGGACGCTCCCCCGCGGCCCGGTAGTGTAATATTCTAAAGAAATCTTCATGATGGGCTTTGCTGAAGCCGATAGATCAGGTGGAGGTAAAGAACCATGGTTTGCCCAATCGAGACGAGCCGCGAACCCGATGGACGCTGGCTTAGCCGGGTGCCGGCCCTCCCCGGACTGCAAGTCTATGAGCATTCCCGGGAGGAATCAGAGGCCACCGCCCGCCGGCTCGCTTCCCTGCTCCTGCCCCAAAACGCCCGGCCGCAACCCGCCACGCACCGCATCCTGGTTTTCTACCCGTGGCGCCGCCCGGATTCCGCCCCCCTGGCGGTGTAGGGGTCGGCACCGAAGCGTGCCACGGGCATCCTGCCCGTGCAGGGGCATGGCCAGGATGGCCACGGCACATGCCCGCAGCGCCGACTTTGGGGTCGGCATGGGAGCGTGCCATGGGCGTCCCGCCCGTGCAGGGGCATGGCCACGATGGCCATGGCACATGCCGGGCTGGCCAAGGCACATTGAATTTTTCCGGCGAAAATGTCCCGCGAAATCATCCGGACCGGCTGCCGGGCCATTGCTCATCAGTCATCACTGCCCGGGCTATATTCCTACTTTACACTTGACAAATCCCTAATTTATGCTAGACTACTCTATGAGCTAGCTCCCGCCGTCGCGCCCCCCAGTCCGGCGGCCCGCGCCGGGGGCCGGCGCAATTCATATTTAAGGCAGGTGTCAGGAGACCGACCCGAAATTCGAAATTCGATGGCAAGGTTTCGAGTTTCGAATTTCGATTTTCGAATTTCGGATCTGATACCTGGCGCCTGATACCTACCCTTGGGAGGTTTTATGTCCCTGATAAAAAAACCACGCATGACGGACAAGAGGCTGGCTGCGGTGCGGCGGAACCAGCAGCGGTCCCATGGTCCCACGGCGGCCGAGACCCGCGAACGGATCCGCGCCGCCCTCTTGCGCCTGGGCATTGATCTGCAGGCCGAGGAAGCGGCCATGCGCTCGCTCGGCGAAGACCCCGCCCAATTCCACGAACTGCTGGAAGGCCTCTGGCAGCAACATGACCCCGCCGGCTTCTTTGAGGAAGGACTGGTGATCCGCCTGGCGCGGGCCATCTGGCTGATGAATCGCGCCGACCGCATGCAGGAAGGCTACGCCCTGCGCCAGGCGCAGGAAGTCAGCGTGGGCCGCGAGGACCGCCGCCACGTGCAGATGATGCGGCTCAAAATGACGGTTAATACTTTGCGGACGCTCGCCCGGTCGGTGGACCGGGAGGATTACTTCACCCCGCGCGAGGATCTGGAGATGATGAAGACCCTGCTGAAGCAGGGGGATGTGCAGGAATTGGGCGGAATGGCGCTGGACCTTTTCCTGCAACTTCAGGAGCCGGGCACGGATGAACACGGCGTGAGCGTAGAGGAAATGGGCCGCCGGATGGTCGCCGAGGCCCGCGCGATTTTCGGGCTGAGCACGGACGACAAATACTTCGAAAATAAACTGAAGGAGAGCCGCCTCGCAGCTCCGGCCGGCGCGGCACTCCCCGCCGGGCAGGAAGGGGGCGCTGCCGAAGCGGAGGAGGACGAGCCGAAAAGCATTTCGGCGGAAGAGCAGGCGCGCGAGCTGGCGCGCCAGCTTCTGGAGAATATCCTCACACGGCTGGTGGAGATTTGTGAGGCGCAACGCAAGGCCATCCGCAAAGAGTTGCGCAACGGCCCCTCACCCTACGAACGCGCCGCGGAAATCGCCCCCGTTCACCCCGACGTAGTGGCCATGCGGAAAATGGAGGAGCACAGCCTGCGGCAGATCGAGCGCATCCAAAATTTGCTCATGAAAAGAGAGCGCCAGGATCGACAATTGGAAGCGCTGGACCGGAAATATAAAGTAATGGATGAGCGTCTGAAACGATATGCAAGAAAACAAATAGGTTATTCTTCAGAATCAAAAAATTGCAAAAATCTATCTCATTGAATTTGTGCGATTTATAAGCACACCGTGGGATCCAAAAAATAAAAAATGCAAAATTTGAAGTTCCCTCTGTTAAATTGTTGAAAACAAACGGTAATTTTTCGGACAATGGGTCGCTTTTGCAATGTTGAAACGATGTGTATGAAAACAAAGGGCCTACGGGATTCCTCTTATATCTCTGAAAAATAAATAACTTAGCCACGAAAAACGGCATTCCGTACGCAGATTGCGCTGTATTTTTCCGTTCGTAAGTTGTCAACAGCCTGGCGATGATGTTATCAAAAGAGGTAAGCCTCTTGGCGAACTCTTGCGGCTCCGCCGGGGGACAGAGGCGCGCAGCGGCCCCTGGGGCCGCACGGCGTTGGCACGGAAGAACCAAGGGCCGTAGCGCCGGCCTGGAGGCCGGCACCGAAACGTGCCACGGGCGTCCCGCCCGTGAAGGGGCATGGCCAGGATGGCCAGGGCACGCCACTTCGAGGCTCGGCTTCTCGCCCATGTCGGCGCGTCGACATCAGCACCGTAGCGCGGACCCCGGCTTTTGGGGTTCGCGGCTCTTCACACGCAAAAACCACAAATCGCAACGACGGGCGCGGCGTTTCCGCTGCTTTGAATTCACTGAAATTGCACGGTAAGCACCGCGGACCTCAAAAACGGAGGTCTGTCGTGATGGGCCTTCGGCCCGCGAAAACCCATGAAAAATCCCCTCATCCCCACGACCAGCAGAACGTGGGGGCCCCCCACCTCGTCCCTCGGCCACCTTCTCCCCAAGGGAAGAAGGAAGGGCATTCTCTGCCCTCTCCCGTGGGGAGAAGGTGGCGGCCATGCGCCGCCGGGTGAGGGGTTTTTCGACCCGCGATTCGGATTGAGAAATCAGCAATGGGGACTTTCCGCGGCGGGGGCTTACCAGACCGTCAAATCTTCTGTCAGTTCCAGGGTCAGCCAGCCTTCCTGGGGAAGGATCTGGAGGGGGAGGCCGTTCATCCAGATGGAAACCTGCAACTTGATCTGCTCGTGCGGAGCCACCCCCAGAATGCTGTAGGCCAGCCGGACCTCAAAAACCTTGCGGAAGGCCACCTTCACCTGGTCGCCGGTCGCGAGCGGCACCAGCACGGCCTCGCCGCGCCGCCAGAACTCCACCGCCTTCACCGTCTCCGCCCCGATCGCGACGTGCAGGCGGGTGCGGCTTTCGCTGTCCACATTGACGCGGATTTCGAACTCGGGATGATCGTGCAGAAAGGTCTCGCCCAGGTCGAGGCGCAGATAGACGGCCTTATCGGAATAGCCATAATAGAGGGCTTCCACCAGTTGGGCGGCGCCGTGCATGGAGCCGGAGCGGTAGTCGGGCTGGCACAGGCCCGCCCCCATCCATTCGAAATAGGTGGTCACGCGGCCGTCAATCTTGGGGTGAATCTGCGCCGAGGGGGCGACGGTGTGGGCCTGCACGCGGGGGCGCTTGATGGGCACGGCCAGCTCATCGGTGGGGGAGCCGCCCAGCAGCCGGTAAATGTTGCTCAGGTGCTTGCGGTAGAGCAGATCGAATTCCTCGTCGTTGGCGGTGGAGTGCTCGGGGCCGTACCACCAGTTCCAGTCGCTGCCCTCCGCCACCCAGAGCTCCTGCTGGGCGCGGCGGCGGTTTTCGGGCGTCACCTGGGGGCTGGAGGCGTTGCGGGCATAGAACTCGCGCGCCTCGCTGAGCAGATCCCAGGCGCGATTGTCCTCTTCAGCGCCAATCCAGACGTCGTAGTTGGCATTGATCCACGAGCCGGGAACAATGTGCGTCAAAGTTCCCTGCTCGGTAACCTTCAGCGCCTCGCTGGCGGTCACCGCCTTCAGGTCGGGGTCAGCGGCAATGCGCCCGTAAAATGCCTTCAGGAATTCCCGCCCGTTGCCGGGGTAATACTCCCAGGCGTTTTCGCCGTCCAGAATGACGGAGACCACCGCCGGCCGGTTCCCCGTGCTGCGTCCGGCAGCTTTGATGCGCTGGTGCAGGTCGGCGGCGGCGGCCTGGGGATCCATGCGCGAGTAGACAAATCCAATCAGGTCGGAAAGCTGGTGGTCGCGGAAGAAAATGGAGATGGGCTTCCCGCCGGTGGCGAGAGCTTGTGGGCGGTAAAGCTCCTCGCCGCCCTGCAAGGTGCCGTCGCCGCGCCGGTAAAAGGCCAAGTGCTTGCTGCGTCCCAGCACTCCCTCGTCGGTGGCCGCCCAGGTAAAACCCTCGTCGGCGGCGAGGCGCAGCACCTCGTCGGAAACGCTTCCCTCGCTCGGCCACAAACCCTGAGGGCGGCGGCCAAAGACCCGCTCATGCAAGGCCACGGCGGCGCGCAACTGTTCCCGGGCATCCTCGGGATGGCGGAAGCGCTGGTTGGGCAGCTTGAGTCCCGGATGCGACTCCTGGGCAATCGACGAATCACAGAGCAGGGGCAGAATGGGGTGATAAAAAGGCGAGGTGGAGATCTCGATTTGCCCGCGCTCGGCGGCCTGGCGATACTCCTCCAGCGTTGCATTAAATAATTCGATTTCCTTCTTGCGAACAATGGACTTATCGGTTTCGCTGAATCCCCTCTCCTTCTTCACCAGGCGCTTCACCTCGGGATCGTTGGCAAGGGTGATCTCGTCAAACCAGGCAACCTGCGAGAGCACTTGAAGATCAACTATATCTTGAGGGGTAAATATCTTCGCCGCTGCCGCCAAACCCGATTTCTGCGCCTTCTCCCACAATTCGCGAAAGCGCGGGTAACGATGCAGCAGGTTGTCGTAATTGATCTGAAAGGCCGAGCCCAGCAGGGTTTCGCGGTCGGCCGGGGTCATGTCGCCGGCGGGCTTGAAGGCCGCGTCGTAGGCAGGCTCATGCGCGGTGTCGCGGGCATAATCCTCGATCTGCGAGACGAGCGAAGGCACCATGTTGAAGGTGGCGTGGACGGAGGGAAAATCGCGCATCACCGCCACCATGCCGTAATAATCCTTGAGCGCATGCAAACGCACCCAGGGCATGGTGTAAACGTCCTCCGCCAGGTCCTTGTAAAAGGGCTGGTGCATGTGCCAGAGGAGCATGAGATAGGTTTGCGACATGAGGCTAGTGGCCGTATCCTTTACGCCCGCGAAAGTGGTGTGCTAGCATGACACGGGGCGGCGCGGTGGGAAACCGGAAGGGGCCCGCCAGGCGCGTCCCCCGTGGATACTTATGCGGATACTGACCCGCTACATCCTGAAAGAAATCTTCTCGCACTCGCTGCTCGGGCTGCTGGTGTTCACGTTCGTAATTTTCATCCGCCAACTGGGCAACCTGCTGGAACTGGTGGTGCGGCACAACGTTCCGGTGCGCGACATGGCCACCCTGTTCCTGCTGCCCGTGCCCAGCATCCTGATGCTCACCATCCCCATGGCCGTGCTGGTGGGGACGCTGATTGGCCTCAGCCGCATGGCCGCCGACGGCGAAGTCATCGCCGCGCGCGCCACCGGCATCGGCGTCAGCGCCTTTATCCGGCCCGTCATGATGCTGGCAGTAGCAGGCTGGGCCGTGACCCTGGCGATGTCGCTGTTCATCGCTCCCCAGGCCGCGCGCAAAATGAACCGCATGGAAACCGGCCTGAAAGCCAGCCAGGTGCCTTATGAAATCCAGCCCCGGGTGTTCATCGAGCAATTCCCCAACCTGCTGCTTTATCTTGAGGATGTGACCGGCTCACGGTCAACCTGGCGCGGCGTCTTCATCGCTGACATGACGGACCGCAATCAAGCCAAGGTTACGTTAGCGGAAAGCGGAGTGCTTGTCAACGAAGCCGCTCGCAGCCGCTTCGTGCTGCACCTCGAGCAAGGGACCACCCACGAATACGACCCCCAGCGGCCGGACGAATACTCCATCGCCTCCTTCACGGGTACGGAAATTCCCATCCTCGTGGATCAGGGAAACGCCGGGGCGGCAGAACGCAATACCCCGCCCTACCTGAGCCTCGCCCAACTCTGGCAGCGCATCCACCTGCGCCAATCGCGCGACCGGCAGCCCGCCCTGGTGGAACTGCATTACCGCCTGGCGCTGCCGGTGGCGGCCATCGTGCTCGCGCTGGTGGGCATCCCCCTGGGAATTTCCACGCGCAAGGGCGGTAAGTCCGTGGGCCTCATGCTGAGCATCCTGCTCGTGTTCGTGTATTACATCGTGATGATCTTCGGATTGAGCTTCGCCAAGCAGGGAAAGGTCTCACCGCTGGTGGGACTGTGGCTTGCCAACGTGCTGTTTGGCGCCGCCGGAATTATCATGCTCTCGAACCTGAGCCGTGTGGGAACCCGCATGCTGTTCCTCCAGGATGCGTTTGATGACATCGTGAAACGCTGGCAGCACTGGCGCGCCCGCCGTCGCCATACGCCCCCAACCTCCAAACTTCTTCCGGCCCCGGCCAAGGTCGGCGGGCGATTCCTTCAAATCCTGGATATTTACGTTATCCGCGGATGGATCCTCTACTTTGGCCTGCTGCTGGTCGCCTTCACCGGCGTCTACATCATCTTTGATTTCTTCCAGCTTCTGGGCGATATCGTTCGCAACCAGATTGCCGTGCGCGTGGTGGTGGACTATTACCGCTATCTCCTTCCCCAGGTCGTTTACCTCATGCTGCCCCTCAGTATTCTGGTGGCGACCCTGGTGAACTTCGGACTGTTGACCAAGACCAACCAGGTTATCGCCATTAAATCCGCCGGCGTCAGCCTCTACCGGCTTTCGGTTCCCGTGCTGGCGCTGACTGCCCTGCTGAGCGCCGGCATGTTCGTGTTTGCCGACCGCGTGCTGCCGGAAACCAATCAGCGCCAGAACGGCTTGCGCAATCAAATCAAGGGCAAGCCCGCCCAGACCTTCTATCGGCCCGATCGCCAGTGGATTTTCGGCGCCTCCAGCCGCATCTACAACTACACTTTTTTCGACTCTGACCAGAATGTTTTTGCCAACCTTTCGGTGTTCGAATTCGATCCCGTCACCTTTCGCATGACCCGCCGGATGCACGCGGCGCGCGCGGTTTGGGAACCCTCCATCCACGGTTGGATTCTCGAGAACGGTTGGTCGCGGGACTTGAACGGCGACCGCGTCACCAACTACATGCCTTTCTCCGTGGCCACCTTCAAGGAACTCACCGAAGAGCCCAGCTACTTCAAGAAGGAAGTCAAACCCTCGGAGCAGATGAGCGCGCTGGAATTGCGCCGCTACATCGCCGACCTGCGCCAAAGCGGCTTCGACGTTATCCGGCTTTCCGTGCAGTTCTACCGCAAATTTTCCTACCCCCTCATCGCCTTCGTGGTCACTCTCATTGGGATTCCCTTCTCCTTTACCATGGGCGGCAAAGGCGCCCTGACCGGCATCGCCTTGAGCATCGGCATCGCCATCGTCTATTGGTCAACCTCGAGCCTCTTTGAAGCCATGGGGAACCTGAGCCAGCTTCCCCCGGCCATGGCCGCGTGGTCGCCGGACATTCTCTTCGGCCTGGCGGGAACCTACCTGCTGCTTCGCCTCAAGACTTGACAAGCAATCACGAGTGACGAGTGGCGAGTGAATAGCAGTAAAAAATGAAAGCGGGATGAGGTGAAGGTCGAGTAGAACTTTCAAAAGTTTTAGTAATAAACTGAATTATAAGGATTAAGTTGTATCCATGGAAAGCATCACACTGAACGGCAGACACATTCGCCTTGAACCGCTCGGCCCTCACCACGCCGAAGGCCTGGCAGCCGCATCAGCCGTGGACCCGTCCCTCTATCAGTGGAGCCCCGTCCCCCAAGGAGTGGCCGAGGCCACCCGCTACATTGACACGGCCCTGGCTTGGCGCGATGCCGCGAGCGCCGTGCCCTTCGCCATCGTGCGCATCGGTGACGGGGCTGTGATTGGATCAACCCGTTTTTGGAACATAGAGCGGTGGGCGTGGCCGCCGGGACATGCTCGATATGGGCGCCACCACCCCGACGCCTGCGAGATCGGCTACACGTGGCTCACCCGGCCGGCGATTCGCACCGCCGCCAATACCGAGGCCAAACTGCTTATGCTCACCCATGCGTTCGAAGCCTGGCAGGTGCTGCGCGTCTGCTTGCACACCGATGCGCGTAACCTGCGCTCACGCGCCGCGATCAAACGCATCGGCGGGAAGTTCGAAGGGATTCTCCGCGCCCATCGCATGGCGGCGGACTACACCGCCCGCGACTCGGTTCGTTATTCAATTTTGGCGGCGGAATGGCCCGGCGTGAGAGTGCGACTCGGCCGACTAAATGGGATTATAGAATAGATAGATATCACTCATTTACAATCATATATATTGAATTTATAAAGTGTTGCTTTAAGCCACCTTTTTCATCTCCAGTGATCCTCGGATGGAGGTTTTGCGGGTGCCGCCGCGATCTCGCGGGTGACCTCTTCCAGCAAGGCCTTGGCTTGTACGTTTTGCGGGTCCTGGGCGAGTTCGGCTTCCATCTCCTCGCGGGCTTCGGGGAGTTTTCCCTCCCCTCTCAAGACCATCCCCAAACCCAGGTGGTAGGTTTTCCCCTGCGGGCGCACCAGCAAGGCCGTGCGCACAGCCTCTTCCGCCTGGCTAAAACGCCCCATGCGCAGCAGCGACATGCCCCAATACAGGAATTGATCCCCGTCCGTGGGATCGGCAGCGCAGGCCCGGGCAAAGAAGCGCTCCGCTTCGGGATAGTTGCCATGCGCGTATTCGAGGTAGGCCAGGTTCACGTTGGCCCGCCAGAAATTCGGTTGGACAGCCAGGGCTTGCTGGTAGAGCGCCATGGCCGTGCCTTCCATTCCCTGTTGCTGGACCGCTGCCGCCAAGCTGGTGGTGGCGTAAACATTGTGGGGAGCGATTTCGTGCGCGCGGTAATTCAGGGTGAGGTCGTCTGACCAGAACAGGCTCTGGCGCGCTGCATCGTAACCCATCGCACCGAAAACCAGGAAAGCGGCTGCAAGAACCCAGGCGCGCCGCGGGTGAGACGCTCCCTCCGCGCCCAGAACCTTGCGCATTCCGATCGCCGCCAGGAGCACAAATCCCACCGACTGGAGATAGACATAACGGTCATGCGCAATTTCACCTTCCGGCAGGAAGCGGAAATTCAGCACGGGAAGCAGCGTCAGCGCCATCCAGAAGCATGCGAAAGCTATGGCCTTTGCCTCCCGAGGGGCTTGGCGGCGCATTCGCAGATACCAGACAACCAGCCCAACCACGACGGCCGCCACCAACCCGGCGGGCAGAAGGAAGCCGCGCCCTCTGGGCCCGGTGATGTAAGGCGTGTCGTAATAGCAGCTCAATCGTGAGGGCCAGATCATGAGGCGCAGATAGAAAGCCAGCACGGAGGGAATGGTGAAGATTTCCGTGGAAAGCGGCAGGGGAGTGACGACATGGGCAAAGCCTTTAAGCGCCCGGATGCGCAGCGGCACGTAAAGCAGCAGGAGCGCCCAAAAGGGAAGCGAGGCGCCCAGCGCCATGCCCAGCCGCTCGAAGAGAGAGGGATCTTTTTCGACGGGTTCAACTTCCCTGCTGCCTGCCTTTCCATAAATCCAGGCAAACCCGCCAACCAGAAGCGGCGCCACCATACCACTTTCTTTTGAAAGTAGCGCCGCAGCCATGAACGCGAGGGCAGCGGCGAGCCACCCGAATTTCACCGCCCGTTCCCGGCTGCGGTCAAACGCCAGAATCGCCATCAGGATAAAAAACGTGGAGAGCGGCTCCTGAATCGAGGTGATATCCGCAACGGCTTCCGCATGGACGGGGTGGAGTCCAAAGATCAGCGCCGCCGCTCCCGCCACCCATCGGTCCCCCGTGAGCCGGAGCGCCAACCGGTAAACCAGGTAAGTCACGGCCACATGCGCCAGCACCGAAGTGAGGTGCCATCCCCAGGGGTGAAGCCCGAACAGAGCGTCGTTCAGGCGCAGCCAGGTGAGGAAAAGCGGACGGTAGTAGTTGGCCAAAAGGTGCGGGTAGCGGAAACTCCAGATGTGCGAAGTAAAGTAGCCGGGGAAATACCGCCAGGAACGAATGGAGTCATTGGTAACGATCAGCACATGGTCGTCAAAAACAAAGCCCAGGGCGAGCGTTCCCACGTAGGTAAGAAAGGTCGCGGCCAGGATCGCCGTGGGAAGCAAGGCGCGCGCCCACGGGGAGTCTGCCGCCAACCGTCGTTGCCCGTCGAGTTCAGGTGGAGCGTCCGGGGCCTGCATGGTCAACGCCCTCTACCATAACCCAAAGCGCGGCAGATTGTGTACGGATTCTGCTGGGCGCAAACCCCCGAGCGCCGCGAGGCGAGATATTTAGATTCCCGGGAATTTTCCACCCGCGGGGGTGCCTGCCCCTGCGAATGGATTAGGTGATTTCCACCGCCGTCGCAGCGAGGGCATCCCGCCGCGCTTCATCAGACCGACCCGAACTTCAATGTCGACGCGTCGACAATGATGATGCGCCGGGTTCCTGGAACACATTCTGCCCCGGATTTCTCCGCCCCCGACCTGCCATTCGCCAGGCACGACGGATTCGGACTCTGCCGAGAAGCCTGTTATAACTTTGGCAACTACATCTGGCGAGTTCCAGCGGTCAAAACACAATAAGATAGGCCACGAACCAATTTGGAATTCGTGGCCTCAAAGAATTATCTAAAGTATCACTTTATGTCCAACGAGGATACCGTCAACCTCTCCAGGAAAGGTGAAAAACATCCCTTTCCGGAGCGAAATAGCGAAGCCGAGGAGGTCTAAATGCCAGAAGACCTTCCTCTGCGTCTCAGTGCCTCTGAGGTGAAGTAAATCTTGAGAATTTCCGGTTCTGGCATGTGAAGAGCCGCGGACCCCGAAAACGGGGGTCCGCGCTACTCTTCACCGTGCACGTTCGGCCTTAACTTTTGCCCTTTGACTTTTGCATTTTGACTCTTGACTTTCTTATTGCAGCTCATCCGCCGGAAGACACCCCTACGCGGTGCTATACCCCTTCCCCTGTTTCTTGACGGCCGCTTGCGCCGCCGCCAGCCGGGCGATGGGCACCCGGTAGGGTGAGCAGCTCACGTAGTTGAGTCCGGCATCCGCGCAAATTTCGATGGAAGACGGATCGCCGCCATGTTCGCCGCAGATTCCCACCTTCAGTTTTTCGCGGGTCTCACGGCCTTCCTTGGTGGCGAGTTTCAGCAGCCGTCCCACGCGCTTCGGATCGAGTTGGGCAAACGGATCCGCCGGCCAGATCTTCGCCTTCACGTAGGCGTTGATGATCTTGGCGCAGTCGTCACGGGAAATTCCAAAGGTGGTCTGGGTCAGATCGTTGGTTCCGAAGCTGAAGAACTCCGCTTCCTGTGCGATCTCGCCTGCCGACAAAGCCGCGGCCGGCAATTCGATCATCGTGCCCACCAGGTATTCCACCGTGACGCCCTTCTTCTTGAAGACTTCCGCGGCGACCCGATTAACGATCTCCTTTTGCGCCTGCAACTCCTTTACATCTCCTACTAAAGGAATCATTACCTCAGGTTTTGCATCAATATTTCGCTTCTTGCAATCCACGGCCGCTTCGAAAATGGCTCGCGCCTGCATCTCGGTGATTTCAGGGTACATGATACCCAACCGACAGCCGCGCAAACCGAGCATGGGATTGAACTCATGTAATCCTTCAACTACTTCCAGTAACTTCTTGAGCTCTTTTATCTTAGGACTCTTCTTCTTGGTCGCTTCCAGCGTTGCGATCTCCACCATCAACTCTTCCCGCTTGGGCAGGAATTCGTGCAGGGGAGGATCTAGGGTGCGAATGGTCACCGGCAGCCCATTCATGGCCTTAAACAGCCCGTAGAAATCCTTGCGCTGCATGGGGAGAAGCTTGGCAAGGGCGGCGCGCCGTTCCTTCTGGTACTTGGCCGCTTCCTTGGGGTCCGCCGTTTCCTTGCAGGCCATGATCATCTGCTGCACGTGGGGCAGACGTTCCTTGGCGAAGAACATGTGCTCGGTGCGGCAGAGGCCAATGCCCTCGGCGCCAAACTCCACCGCCTTCAGGGCATCACGCGGAATGTCGGCATTGGCGCGCACGCCCAGTTCCCTCGCCTCATCCGCCCACTTCATGAATTCGGCAAAGACCCCGCTGTGCGGATCGGGCTCCACCAGGTCGGCCTTGCCCAGAATGACGCGGCCCGTGGAACCGTCGAGCGAGATCCAATCCCCGTCCTTAATGGTGAGTGAGCCAACCTTGATGGTTCTGGTTTTTTCATCCACTTCCACTTCCCCGCAACCTGCCACGCAGGGCTTGCCCATGCCGCGCGTCACCACCGCGGCGTGCGAGGTCATGCCGCCGCGGGAGGTCAGAATTCCCGCCGCCACTTCCATGCCGTGGATATCGTCGGGCACGGTCTCACCGCGCACCAGGACCACAGGGGAGGTCTTTCCCTTGATAACCGCGTCATCCGCGGTGAAGACCACGCGCCCCACGGCCGCCCCGGGCGATGCCGGCAGCCCTTTGGCGATGACCTTGAGGGGCTTCTTCTCATCCAGCACGGGGTGAAGCAACTGGTTTAACTGCTCGGGCTCCACGCGCAGAAGGGCCTCATTGGGGGTAAGGATGCCCTCCTTCACCAGTTCCACGGCGATGCGCACGGCCGCCGGCCCGGTGCGCTTGCCGTTGCGGGTCTGGAGCATGTACAGCTTGCCATCCTGAATCGTAAACTCGAAATCCTGCACGTCCTTGTAATGCTGCTCCAGGCGCGTGGTGATTTCGCGAAGCTGGTGGTAGACTTCCGGCATCATCTTTTCCAGCTCAATAATAGGAATGGGAGTGCGCACGCCCGAGACCACGTCCTCGCCCTGGGCGTTCATCAAGTACTCGCCATAAAAGACTTTTTCGCCGGTCGCCGGATTGCGAGTAAAGCCCACGCCGGTGCCTGAGGTCTCGCCCATATTGCCGAAAACCATGGTTTGGACGTTCACGGCGGTCCCCAGGTCGTCGGAAATCTTGTTCAGGCGGCGGTAGGTGGCCGCGCGGGGGTTGTACCAGGAGCGGAACACGGCCTCGATCGCCATGTTGAGTTGCACCTGGGGATCCTGAGGGAAGTCCTTGCCAGCCTCCTTGCGGACCACCTTTTTGTATTCGGCAATGACCGCCTTCAGGTCGTCGGCCGTCAGATCGGTGTCTAGTTTGGTGCGCCGTTTCTTTTTCTGGCCGTCGAAAACGTGCTCGAACTTTTCCTTGGAAATCTCCATCACCACATTGCCAAACATCTGGATAAAGCGCCGGTAGCTGTCGTAGGCAAATCGCGGGTTGCCGGATTTCTGGGCAATGACTTCCACGACCGTGTCATTCATGCCTAGATTCAGGATGGTGTCCATCATTCCGGGCATGGAAAATTTGGCGCCGGAGCGGACCGAAACCAGCAACGGATTCTGCTTTTCGCCGAGTTTCTGGCCCAGCAGGGCCTCCAGTCTAGCCAGCGCCTCATCTTTTTGAGTGAGGATTTCAGCGGGGGTCTTGTTCTGGTTATGGAAATAGAGCCGGCACGCCGACGTGACAATGGTAAATCCGGGGGGGACGGGCAGGCCGGCATTGGTCATTTCCGCCAGACCCGAGCCTTTACCGCCCAGGACGTCCTTCATCGTCCCATTGCCATCGGCCTTACCGCCACCAAAGAAATATACGTACTTCTCCATGATTGCTCCTTTCAAATGGTTCGATCTGAGTTGATAGGTTTGAGTGCAAATTCAGCAGTTGAGAGTTGAGAGCTGGACGCTGAGAGTTCAAAGTAAGTAACCGCAATCCTTTAAAAATAGCCCGCAATTATGGTCTATTTCCGGCCTTTTTGCAAGGGTCAAAAGGGCTGATGTCGTTAGCATGTCATCTGTCCGGTTCAATTAGCACGTGATCTGTCCGCTGAAGGCGGCGAGGAGTTGAGGCATCCAAGAGGCCGGAGGCAGGATGCCAAAATACTCAGCGGTCGCCTGGGAGCGGGCGATGAAGGTACAAGAAGTGATATTGCGGGCGATGGCGAAGAAGATCACGTGGTGGCAAGCGGCGGAGATTATCGGGTTGTCGGACCGCAGCATGCGACGCTGGCGGCAGCGTTACGTGGAGCACGGATACGACGGGCTGCTGGACCGGCGGTGGGGGAAGCCGAGCCCGAAGCGGGTTCCCCTGGGGCAGGCGGAAGAAGTGCTGCGGTTATATCAGGAGAAGTATGCGGACCTGAACGTACGGCACTTTCACGAGAAGCTGCGGGAAGAGCACGGCATCGAGCTGAGCTACACGTGGGTGAAGCTGGCGCTGCAAGGGGCGGGGCTGGTGAAGAAAGGGCGGAAGCGGGGTGTACATCGGAAGCGCCGTGCGCGCCGTCCGTTGCCGGGGATGCTGCTGCACCTGGACGGCAGCCGGCATCAGTGGTTTCAGGACGAGCGCTGGTATGACCTGATCGAGATCATCGATGACGCCACCAGCGAGACCTACTACGCGCAGTTGGTGGAGGAGGAATCGACGCGTACGGTGATGGCCGGGTTACGGGAAGTGATCGAACGGAAAGGGCGGTTCTGCGCGCTCTACAGCGATCGGGCCAGCCACTTTTTTCACACGCCGGCGGCGGGTGGGCCGGTGAGCCGCGAACGGCTGAGCCAGGTGGGACGGGCGCTGCAGGGGTTGGGGATCCAGATGATCGCGGCTTACTCGCCGCAGGCGCGGGGGCGCAGCGAGCGACGGTTTGGCACCTGGCAAGGGCGTTTGCCGCAGGAGTTGCGCTTAGCCCAAATCACCGGGCTGGAGGAAGCCAACCGGTTTCTGCGGGAGCATTACATCGGGGAAATGAACCGGAAGTTCAGCGTGCCGGCCACCCAGAGCGGACACGCGTTCACGCCGGTGCGCGGCCAGGACTTGGACCTCATCTTTTCGGTTCAGCACGAGCGCGCCGTAGCCCAGGACAATACCGTACGGCTCGCAGATCGGACCTGGCAAATCGAGCGCACGTCCTGGCGCGGCACGCTGGCCGGCTGCCGCGTGACCATCTGTGAACACCTGGACGGCCGCGTCACGATTGCCCACGGACCCCACGTGGTGGGGCGCTACACGGCGTCCGGAGAAGTCTTGGAGAAGTTAAAAAAAGCGCGCGCCCCACGCTGTGGAAATGACGCGCCGAGGAAAGCGTGGAAAACTCCAAGGACGAGTTTTCCACCCTTCCCTCCGCGCTTGGAAATCCGGCAAAAGACGCCGGATTCCCACATTCCCACAGCGACGGCGGCGGCGGTGGCCCTTAACATTGGGCAGGAGAAGAAAAACCAAAACCGGACAGTTCACTTGCTATGAAAACCGGACAACTTGACAAGCTAAGAACAGGGTCAAAAGGGCTGAAGCGCCGCAAGCAAGCTCCGCTGGGGATGTAGCGCGGGCGTCCCGCCCGCTGGGGCGTGGGCATCCTGCCCGCGCTGAGGCGGGAGCGGGACGCTCCCGAGACAGCGGGCGGGACGCCCGCGCTACGAGCCTCGTGCCAATGTTGACGCGTCGACATTGCCTTCGATCTTAGAAAGGTCCGCAACACGACGGAACACCTGTTTGTCAAAAAGCGCCAGCAAAAGAAGGCGGTTCGTGCGGATGGCAGGATCTTCGTGCATGACCAAGACTTGCTCAAAAAACCTGTCGATCGCGGGCCGCAAGCGCGCCGTCAACGTCAGGATTGTTTCATAATCTTGAGCAATGGCGCGTTCTCTGATTGTCACATCGAAAATCGAAACGTAAGCCTTGTATAGGTCCACTTCAGCTTCTTCATGCAGTAAGTCGGCGTCAAGTGTCCCACTTAAGTATTCCTCGCCTGAGGCGGATTTCCGAAGGATATTCCTTGTTCGCTTTGCGGCCGCAGCGAGAGCCAAGTAGTCATCAGAGTCCCTGATTTTTTCCACCGCCCGTGCACGCTTAAGTGCCTCAACTGGAATTCCTGAGCCTACGCCGAAATCCTGCCAAACGGCGCTGACCGCCTCGACAGTATCGTGGCGGCACCCTCGAACACTCTCAAGATAGAATTTCAAGCGTTCTTCAAGAAAAGTGGTAATCCGGTCAAGGTTCCCACCCTCGCTCCAATCTTTTTCGTGAGTTTTAAATGAGTGTATAACTATAGGGGCTATAGTGATGGGAAATGAAAACTCAACCAATACTTTAACTATTCCATTGCCCGCCCTCCGCAGGGCAAAGGGGTCTCGCGAGCCTGTCGGTTCAAGGCCCGCTAAAAAGCCCCCCACGACCGTATCCACTTTATCGGCGAGTGAAACCAAGGCACCGACGACCGAGCGGGGCAACTTACCTTCCATCGCCAATGGCAGATAGTGGTCGTAGATCGCCTCCGCTACATCTTCGGTTTCACCTTGAACATTGGCATAGAGCCCGCCCACCACACCTTGCAATTCAGTGAATTCCTGAACCATTTGAGTGACGAGGTCGCACTTACATAGTTCCACAGCCCGTAGCACTTCCTCTCGCGCTGGGGACGCCAACCCCGCGTTGCCCATTTCGAGACTGCGCATGAGGTGACCGGCAAGATCCTTCATTCGGCATACCTTGTCTCCATAACTACCCAGCCTTGCCTGGTAGGTAACCTTGTCGAGAAGCGGCACGCGGTCGCGGAGAGGAATCTTCTGGTCGGCGTTCCAGAAGAACTCGGCATCGCGGAAGCGCGCCGTCAGCACGCGCTGGTGGCCCTGGCGAATCAATCCCTGCTCGTCGGAGGGCATGTTGAGGACGGCCACAAAATCGGGGCGCAGAGTTCCCCGCTCATCCTCCAGCGCAAAGTACCGCTGGTGGTCGCGCATCACGGTGATCAAAATCTCGCGCGGCAAGTGAAGAAATCGTTGGTCAAAGCTGCCCAGCATGGGGCGTGGCCACTCCGTGGAATTGGCGATCCAATCAACCAGCCACTCGTCCTCAACCAGCTTACCCCCCGCCTCAACAGCGATCGCCCGGGCTTCCTGAATAATGCGCTCGTGACGCCTTTCATAATCAATTTCTACATTATGTTGCAAGAGTTTTTTCGAGTAATTCTTGAAGCCCGATACGGGTAGCGCTCGGTTGGATTTGGCGCGATGGCCGAAGGTTAAATTCCCCGTCTTGACGCCAAGAATATTGAAATCAACAACGGTCGCGCGCTTCCCTTCTCCCAGGAGAGCCACAATCCACCGAATGGGGCGGACGAAGCGGGGCGCCGACTTCTCCGTCCAATACATACTCTTGGGAAATGCCAGACCGAGAATGGCGGGGGGCAGTATTTCCGCGAGAATCTCGGTGGCGGGCCGACCATGGACGGCCTTGATCAGTGCCAAGTATTCCCCTTTGGGCGTGGTGGTGCGGGTCAAATCCTCAAGCCGGACGGAATTCTTTTGGGCAAAGCTTTCCGCCGCCCGGGTGTAATTCCCTACCGCGTCGACGGCGACTTTGATGGGCGGACCCATGATCTCTTCGACCTTGTCGGGCTGTTGGCACAACACCGCAGGAATGTGGACCACCAATCGGCGGGGCGTGGAATGAGTTTGTAGGGGCGCTTGGCGGAGCGCCCCTACGTCAGGTTCATGGGATGCGTCACTGGGCGAGGACAATCGAGCGTCCACCAGCGCGGCCAGGACACGTTCACCCAGGCCCTTTTCCGCGTCGCGCAGGAAGCGGGCGGGGATCTCCTCGCATCCGACTTCGAGCAGCAGGGGCATTGCCGATTGCCGATTGTCGATTGTCGATTGCTCCTCGACGGCAATTGCCGGTTGTTGGCTGTCGATTGCCGGTTGCTCCTCTACGATGATGGTTGATTGCTCCTCGACCACGACGGCGCTTGCAGTTTCGAGTTTCGAATTTCGAGTTTCGCGTTTCGGGCCGCCAGTTTCGAGTTTCGAGTTTCGATCTCCATCCGTCACGCCGGCACCTCCGCGGCAGATTGCCGGTCGACGAAAATGGCCGCGACCTCGCAGGCCAGCTTGCGCACCCGGGCGATCAAGGCCACGCGCTCCGTGACGCTGATGGCCCCGCGCGCGTCGAGAATGTTAAACAGGTGGGAGCACTTCAAGGTGAGGTCAAAAACCTTGCGCAAGGGGAAGCGGCTCCTCGCTAAAGTAAAACCTTCGATATTTTTGCTATCTATTTCTTCTACTGAGACTTGGTCTGATTTCTTTTTTCGAGGATATTCGTCCAGCAGGCGCTTTGCCTCTCCCTCGTAAAGATCGAGAATTCTGCGGCAAGCCTCGGTGTCGGCGGCTTCGAAATCGTACACCGAAAACTCCAGTTCTTCGTCATGGCGCAGGTCGCCGTATGTCACGTGATCGTTCCAACGGACCTGGTATACATCCTCGACGTTCTGGAGGAAGGCGGCAATGCGCTCCAGACCGTAGGTCAGCTCGACGCTGATCGGTTCAAGATCGATTCCACCCGACTGCTGGAAGTAGGTGAACTGGGTGATCTCCAGGCCGTCCAGCATGACCTGCCAGCCGATTCCCCAGGCGCCCAGGGTGGGCGATTCCCAGTTGTCTTCCTCAAAACGGATGTCGTGCAGGCGAATGTCGATGCCGATAGCTCCCAGGCTTTCCAAATAGATATCCTGGATATTCTCAGGTGGTGGTTTCAAGATGACCTGCATCTGGGTGTGCTTGATCAGCCGGTTGGGATTCTCGCCGTAGCGGCCATCGGCGGGCCGGCGAGAGGGTTGCGGATAAGCGACGCGCCACGGCTGGGGCCCCAAAACGCGCAAAAAGGTCTCCGGACACATGGTGCCCGCTCCCACTTCCACGTCGTAAGGCAGGGCGATCACACACCCCTGCCCAGCCCAAAAGGTGCTCAATTGGAAGAGCATGTCTTGAAAGGATAGGGGAGATGGGTGGTTTGTCAGCTTTTTTCTGAGTTTGTTCAATGGCACTGTGAAGGTCCTTTTTTGGTCGTCAGTCATCAGTCATCAATACTCAGTCAGAGCCATGCCGAGGCTGCATTGGCTGGAAACTGGTAACTGACGACTGATGACTTGTCTTATACTTCCCCTTCCATCATCTTCAGGGTGACCAGCGTCTTTTCGGTATGACTCTCGATAACCTCTTCGAAGAAGTGGCGTGCTTCGCGGCAGCCCGGAGGAGCCTTTTCCTGCGCCAGCCACTTTTCCAGCGGCATGTGGCAGGAGGCCTTGACCATGGCCAGGATGGCGGCCGAGACCCGCTGGCCGCCCGGATGCCGGCAATCGCGGCAGAGCAGGGCTTCCGAGCCCCGCGCGTAGTAGCCGCCCTCCTCCCCGAGCGGGCGCCCGCAGGAGCCGCAATTCTCAAAGCCCGGCAGAAAGCCGCCTAGCCGCACCATCCAGTAGTCGAAATAGAGCAAAGGGCGATTGACTTCCCCGGAATTCTTGAGCGCCCGCAGGACGGCCAGCAGCAGGCGAAAGGTGCGGTCGCTCGCTTCGCGCTCGGGCAGCAGCCGCTCTCCCACCTCGGCGAGAAATTGCGCGGCAAGCTGCACCCGGTAGTCCGCCTGCATGCTGAAGAACGACTCGACGAGCTCAACGGAATTAAGCTGCAGCAGGTCGCGATTTTCCCGCTCGAAGATCTGAATGCGCACGTAGCTCAAGGGTTCGAGCGTGCCGCCGTAGCGGCTCTTGGGACGCAAGGCGCCCCGGGCCACAGCCCGCAAGCGGCCCAGTTGCCGCGTAAAGAGCGAAGCAATCTTGTCAGCTTCACCCAGGCGGTAAGTTCGGAGGACGATGGCTTCCGTTTCGCGCAGAGGCATTCTATGGCCAATGTCGGCGCGCCGACTAAGCAAAAAGGTTAGCATAGGCGCACTCCGGCGAGAAGAGAAAAAACGGGCGAGTATCGTTCAATGCGGCGGCGCTGGGGCGGGGATTTTTCTGTGTAATGTTCTCCAAACCTGACCTCGCAGTGTTTCGGAGTGTTTTGCAGATTCATGCATCCTCGGGAAGCCGCCAAATCGCTTCCGGGGCGCAAGGTGGGCAAAACCTAGGGCAGTTTTCCACTCCAATATCCTCTAATAACTATACTGTAATACAAGTATTTTCAATGCATTACAATAAAATCTGAATCCACAACATCAGAATTTTTGGAAATCCCCTGGCGTTTTGTGGAAATCACATTATGTTAACTTTATGGTGCTCGCAAAAATATTATCAGACGTTCCTGTGCAAAAGGCATCGGCGGCAAAAGCGCCTTAGATGTTCCGAAATTATGGGGTGCCGCCCATGTCGGCGCGTCGACATTCCTGCGCCCGCCGACGGCCGAGTGAAGTTAGGCTTGGAAAAGTGAACCTGAATCAGGCGTGCTTCGAGACCCGAGGGATGGAGCTTCCCTGCCCCGGATTCAGATTGAGGTGAGATTACGAATGCGCAAGCGCCGGCGAGGACGGCGAACCCCGGGAGGCTAAGGGGTGGGATCTTGGAGTGAGACACTGTCGCCCGGGTAAGGATGGAACCCCGCGCCGCCCCCCACGCCAATGACTTCGATGGTGACGTTCTCGCCGTCAACATGGAATACCACAAAGTGGTTGGGGGTCAGGGCGCCCGGCGGACCGGGTTTCACCAGGTGTTGCAGATCAACCTTCAATCCCCGGTTAGCCTTCAGGTAATCGTCCAGATTGGGCTCCCCCTGGTACGCGTACTGGGGCGCCCCTCCCCCGCCGGACACCAGAAAATCCATCCGATGCAAACCGGTGTTGTCAGTGTAATGCTCCACCCAGTGCTCATAGAGATGCTCATGGCCAGACAATAAGGCGCGCACGTGGTGGGCGTGGAAAAGCGGCAGGTAGCGGGAGCGCAGCACGAGAATCGACTGGTCCGGATAGATGCTATGAGGGCCGGAGGAAAATGGCGGATGGTGGCAAAAGGCAAAAACGTTGACGTAGCGCCGGCGGTCGAGACCTTCAAGCTGGTTCTTGACCCACAGATATTGCCGGTCGTCATCGGCGATTGCGGAGTCAAACCCGATCACAAAGGTGTTTCCATAGCCGAAAGCGTAGGTGGGATAGCCGGCCAGGCGGCGGGGAGAACCCTCGGGAGGAATCTGCTCGCGGACGGCATCGAGGAAGTTTCGCAATCCCGCTTGCCGGCGCGGATCGCCCGCCTTGGTCGCCGTAGAGACATCGTGGTTGCCGGGAACGAGGAAGTAAGGCACGCCACCCTGCCGGGTCAACCGGTCAATGAGGGGAACAAAGCTGACACGCCACTCCCGGGCATCCTCCCCATGTGCCACGGCATCGCCCGTCTGCAAAACGAAGCGCACAGGGGCGCCGGTACCCTCGAGTTTCTTGATCTGCCCCAGGATTCCCTCCAAGACCAGCGAGTGCGCATCCTGGAGGGCCACTCCGTCCTGGCGCCCGCGGGTATCGCCATAGAGAACGAAGGAGAAGCGGGTCTGACCGCGGGATTGCTCCTCGGAAGGCATGGGCGCGGCGGGCGGAGCAATGGCTTTGACCCGTTCTTCGCCTTCCGCATCGACGCATCGTAGGGCCGCCCCACTGAACAACGCCAACGAGGCAAGAACGATCAGCAAACCCTTGACCTTTTGCCGGCCCGGCACCATTCCCGTCTTTAACCCCTACTTTTTCCGTGTGAGCTCGAAGGTGGCATCCGTCTCCTTCCCCGCCTCCCGCCATGTCCAATGCTGGGTTACATGGTCGGAATCCTTCCAAACAATCGAGTGGGCAACCATGTGTCCGGCGTCAGGGCTGGAAAGGTTGGTGACGTCGACAAACGAGAAGTTGATGGAATTGGGGCTGCTGGAGGAAGCATCCGACCGCATCCGCGGCTGGTTGTTGGCCATACAATAATGGGTCATCATCAACTGGTCGCCATCCAGGTGATAGATGGTGATCATTTGAGCTCCGGGGCCCTCCATGATCGTCTCCATTACCGCGCTGCCCCCGGAAACCACCTTATAATTGATGTGGGCGGGCGGGTTGCCCCCCACCGCCTTCCCTTCCCAATCGCCGGCAAGCGACTTAATCTGGTCGAACTCCGGCTGGGATTTGCTGGCCGCCCAGCCCATCGCGGCCATCGAAATCAAGGTCAGAAACCACACCAGGGATTGTCGAGCGATTTTCATGGGACCCTCCTTTGGCAGTATTTTGGCAATTTCTCCGGAAAATTGCCATCGAAATTAGTCGTCGCGGGCCGGGTGGTGCGATACATCACCGCAGTGGCCGCCTCCCTAATTTGGGCATTGATATACTTGGCTGACAGGGGAGATGAAGACGAAGGAAATCACCCGGTTTTCATTGCCCATTCCTCAACGACGCCAAGCACTCCCGAACCGACGAGGTCCTCCTCAACTTTCTCAGCCCCTCTGAATCCAAACAGTTGACAATCGCATACACCCTATCCCGTTCGGCTTCAAACTTTCGCAGTCTATCAATGAAATCCTGTTCCGCAGGCAGCTTGCCGTATTTTTCATGCCACCTGATGGCGAACAGCACAATCGGTGCCATTCCACCGCTCTTGGTTTCGTTGCAGCCTCGTGGACCCTTGGCTATCGGCTGTTTTCCGCAACATGGCAACACGCTATCCCAGGTGTAATCCGCATTTTCTTTGCGGTCCAATCCGCCCGCTGCTGATGGCAACGGCTTGCCGCAGTAAAAGCACTCCCCGGAAGCCACTATCGCAGCGTACTGTTGAAAGCTCAATTCCCATTTGTGCTCGTTGAATGTAGCCTGAGACTTTCCCAAAATAAATCTTCCGCCCAATGTTCGTTGTTGCGCCTTGGTGTGTTTCCTCTCGCATGACCTGCACCGACCATAGCCGCTTCTGAATACGCTGGGCGAGGCATTTTCCAATGTAAGTCGTTCTTTGCATCGGCTGCACTTGCCCCTCATCGTCGTTTGTCTGATTTTGGAGATGGGGAACTCCTATAAGTTCGGGTTTGCAGGTTCTTGACTATCCCATGCATTAAGTGGAGGTAATTCCGCCATGGAGACAGATATCTGTGCTGCTACTCGTCGAATGCTTGCCAAAGGCATAGACGTGCCCGAGCGTTTTGCGTTTTTTTCTGAAAAATGGAAAGACAAACCGGGATGGGATGTACCTGAGATACTTGCCACGCTTGAGGGGGGGCAAATAGATACATCCGCCATCAGAGAACAGCTTGAACAAGTTGGTATCAGTCATCGCCGTCAAAGACCAGAAGAGGCGTCAGCACATTATCCGGGAGAATAGCATTCCTCCAAGCGAAATCACGTGCTTCAACCTTTTGGACAATGAGGCGGTCACCCTCCTGTATCATGCTTTTGAATCCCCCGAGAATTGCGTCGGAGTTGCCTTCGTGGATTACCAACCACTGGGACTTTAGGACTCTCTTTGCGTCCAACTCATCTTCAAGATATTTAACGACTTTCATAACTCGGATTATCTTCAGGAATGTCGTAGCTAACCATATACACAGGCATTTTCACCCCTCCGCCATTGCTGGCTCCCATTTCTTGAGTGCCGCCCGATTGTACGCCTGTCCCGCTCAAAAAACCCAGTATAAACCCAAGAATCCCCCGGAAAACCCGATTTCCGAACGTATACTATAAGTATGGAAACCACCAACACCCCGGAGACACTGCTCGAAGCGGTCAGGTTCTTCAGCGACTACCAAAACTGCCACGCCTTCATGATTAACCTCCGCTGGACGGACGGCAAGGTAACCTGCCCCCGCTGTGGCTCAACTGACGTGAAGTATCTCCCCAACGCCCGTGTCTTCAAGTGCTTCCAGAAGCACGAATGCCAGAAGTTCTCGCTCAAGGTCGGCACCATATTCGAGGACAGTCCCATCGGTCTGGACAAGTGGCTACCGGTCATGTGGATGCTGGCGAACTGCAAGAATGGCGTTTCCTCGTGGGAGATGCACCGTGCCGTAGGCGTCACCCAGAAGACGGCTTGGTTCATGCTCCAGCGGGCACGGCTCGCCATGCAGGACAGCGAGACGGGTGGCAAGCTGGGCGGGGAGGTCGAGGTTGACGAGACCTTCATCGGCGGGCTGTCCCGGAACATGCACAAGGACAGGCGAGCGGATAAGATTACGGGGACGGGTCCTTCGGGGAAAGCCATCGTGGCGGCGGTTCTCCAGCGTGGGGGGAAGGTCAGGGCGACGGTGGTGGAGAACCGCCGCAAGAGGTCCTTGCAGCAGCTTGTGCGGGAGAACGTGGAGGCAAGGTCAAGCGTCTATACCGACGCCCTGAAGTCCTACGAGGGGCTTGATGAGTTCAAGCATGAAGTGATTGACCACGCCGAAGCCTATGTGCGAGAGAACGTCCACACGAACGGGCTGGAGAACTTCTGGAGCCTCCTGAAGCGGGGTATCAGGGGGACCTATGTCAGCGTCGAGCCCTTCCACCTGTTCCGCTACCTTGACGAGCAGGCTTTCCGGTTCAACAACCGTGAGGAGAGCGATGATTCAGGAAGGTTCTTGGCGGCGGTGAGGCAGGCGGTGGGGAAGCGGCTTACTTACAGGCAACTAACTGGGAAGATGGAGGCGGAGGGCTAAGAGCCGGAGGACTTGAATTTCTGCTTCGGGTTGCCTGCGGCTTCCCTGCGGTGTTCCTCGATTTTCCTTTGAATCTCGGAATGAGGAACCGCCAGGACGCTCTTCATCACGTCCTCAAATCTTTTCCACGCTTCCTGGCCCTCGACCATCTCCATTTGGCGTTTCATAGTTTCATTATCCATACTGTTTGCGATTCTCTCACACTTGTCATTCTGTAGATACTATCTTTCATCCCCTTTTATTGGGAAGTATATGATTCTTCCCCGGCAAAAGGACATAGTAAAATTTTTGAATTCAGTCTACACTTCCGGGTTGTTCTGTCACGTTCAAGCGGGAGTGTGCCCATGTCCGATTGGTCAAAGCAGGCGGCTAAGCACTTTCTGGAGAAAGATAAAGCGGATAAGAAACGAAAAGAAGAAGAACAGAGAACTCAAATCCGAGACCGTAAGATTTTGTTGGACCAGGAGATTCTTCAGCGCCGAGCACCGGCGATGTGGGATGACCTGTGTCATCGTTTTGAGTCTAGCTGTGCTGACTTTAATTCGGAAGTCGGTCGAGAGATTTTAATTTTCCGTAGGGTAGATGAAAGCCAGATTGAAATCGCCCAGGAATCCGCCCCTTCGACCAAATGGAAACTGCTGTTTGACCCCCAAGATTACACGATAGACTTCCGGGTCTTGGGCTTGGGGGTAGCGGGCGTTCAACGCTTGGAGATTAAAATTCCGCCTGGGGCATCCGAGCCGGGTTTTTTTGAAAATACGTCTGGACTCAAGAAGGACCCCGCAGAGATTGTGGAGGAATTCTTGAACTCACTCATATCGTGATGCCAACGCCCAGATGGATTACCGAGGCGGGACTCCGAGCGCCTTAGCCG
>CAVSSA010000025.1:0-103758 GCA_963730515.1 uncultured Acidobacteriota bacterium
ACAGTATATCAATGCCCTAATTTGAGAAGAAGCCTCAACGGGGCGCCTTAGCATAGCCAGGCCAACGGCCCATCAGCCCTAAGATTATAATCATGCTCTCCCCTTTTGAGTGAGCAAAGATGTTCACCACAGAGACACAGAGGCTCACGGAGACCAGCCACAGAGAAGAACTGCGGGTCAACAGGTAATAGTCATGCTCTCCCCTTTTGAGTGAGCAAAGATGTTCACCACAGAGACACAGGGGCTCACGGAGACCAGCCACAGAGAAGAACTGCGGGTCTACCGAGCACAGAACAACCATCCCGGCCGGTGCCATCAGATGTGCTTTTCTCTGTGAGCCGCTGTGTCTCGGTGGTGAATCTTTTCTTCCAGGCGCACGACCGGTCGCAGAATCAGGGGTGTTCCTCGCCATCCCGGGCAATGATCAGGACACCGCCGGTTTTCCAATTTTCGAGAGCGGGTGGTTGCGATACATTACCGTTTGGACCGCACCCTTTGCTTGGGTTTTCAATTCGCAACTTCAAAACGGACCTTTGCGGTTATAATCTCCCGCAGTTGACCGTACGAGGCGGGCCGTTGCAATCGACACCGGGAGGCGGGAACAGAACGATGCCTGAGCAAATCTCCAGCTATCGACTGGAAGGTGAAATCGCGCGCGGCGGCATGGGGATTGTCTACCGCGGCGTGCACACGGTGTTTGCGGAAGTCGTCGCCATCAAAGCCATCTATCCCGAACTGATGCTCAGTCAGGACCTCCGCGAACGTTTTTTGAATGAAGCCCGCATTCAACGCCGCCTCCAGCACCCCAACATTGTCCAAATCCGCGAATTTCTGGTGGAACAGGACAGGTTCTACATCGTCATGGAATTCGTGCAGGGCGAAACCCTGGCCCAGCGGCTGAAGCAACTTGGCCGGCCGATGGCTGCGGAGGAGGCGGCCGGCATCTTCCGCCAGGCACTCGCGGCCTGGCCCACGCGCACAGCCAGGGGGTGATTCACCGCGACATCAAGCCCTCCAATATCATGTTGACGCGCGAGGGGGTGGCCAAGCTCACCGACTTTGGCATTGCGCGCGGGCGCGATACGGCCAAGCTCACGCAAACCGGGATGACGGTGGGCACGGCCGCCTACATGTCGCCGGAACAGATCCAGGGAGTCAAGGTCGACCAGCGCTCGGACATCTATTCCATGGGCATTACGCTGTACGAAATGCTGGCTGGCCGCGTGCCCTTTGAACGCCCGAAGGATTCGGACAGCGATTTTCCGATCCTCACCGCGCACACCAGTCAACCCCCTCCGCCGCCGCGGCAATTCGCCCCCCAGATCCCGGCCGCCATGGAAACCGCCATCCTGAAAGCCCTGGCGAAGAAACCCGAAGAGCGATTTCAATCCTGCGAGGAGTTCCTGGCGGCGCTGGGTTTGGAGCCCGCACCCACGCGCGACGTGACGGCTGCCGCGCCAGCGAAAGCGGCCAGTCCGGCCAAACCATTGCCTGCCGCGCCTGCCAACAAGGTGGTGATTGACCCCATCACCCTCAAGCCCATATCCCCTGCCCCGCCACGGCCCGCTTCCCAGCCGCTCGAACCGCAATCCCCCGCGGCGAAGCCGGCAAGCAGCGCGAAACCCACGAGAGCTTGGCCGTGGGTAGTGGCAATTACCCTGCTCGCATTGGCGGTAGCGGGAGGCATCGCCTGGCGGTTTCTCAAGGGGCAGGGAGATTTCGAGTTGGTGCACACTTTTTCCGGGCACCGGGAGGAAGTAACCTCGGTGGCTTTCAGCCCCTACGGGCGCCTGCTCGCGTCGGGAAGCGTGGATCGAACCATAAAGATATGGGACGTTTCGAGCCGGCAGCTTAAGCGAACTCTGACCGGGCACGAGAACTCCGTGGAGTCGGTGGCCTTCAGTCCCGACGGCCACCTGCTGGCATCAGGGAGTGCCGACAAGACCATTAAGCTCTGGGATGTTGCGACCGGAAACCTAAAGCAAAGCTTGAGTGGGAATGGCAACTCGATTCTGGCGGTTGCCTTCGGCCCCAAGGGGCGACGATTGGCCTCGGGGAGCTGGGATGGGACGATTGGGATTTGGAACGTGGAAAGCGGGGAGCTCACCAGAACCCTGGAAGGTCACGCTGCCCCGGTGAACTCGGTCGTCTTCAGTCCGGATGGCCGTCTTCTGGCCTCCGGGAGTGACGACAAAACCATCGAGCTTTGGGATTTGGCGAGTGGGGAGATCGTTAGGACCCTGACTGGGCATGAGGGCAAGGTAACGTGCGTTGACTTCAGCCCCGACGGCCGGCTGCTGGCGTCAGGGAGCGGCGACACCACGGTGCGGATTTGGGATGTGGCCACCGGGAGCGTGGTGAGGACGCTCACCGGGCACAAGCTCTGGGTTCGATCCGTGGCGTTCAGTCCCGGCGGCCGCATGCTGGCATCGGGAAGCCACGACAACACCATCAATATCTGGGACGCTAAAAGCTGGAAGAAGCTTCAGACGCTGAAGGGTCACCAGGATGACGTGGAATCCGTCGTCTTCAACCACGACGGGGAGTGGCTCGCCTCCGGCAGCGCAGATCGAACTATCATACTTTGGGGGCGCTACCAGTAAGCCAATGGGCATGGCGCAAGGAGCCTGCCCGGGCGCTTTCAGGCTGCCCCTGCCCTGCCCAGAATCGGGCGAACTCTCGAATTTGGCTAGACCCCCGGTGGTTTCTGCTGATACCATGTGCGCCTTTGGCAAGGAGGAAATCCATGAAACGCTCGGAAATCAATGCCATCATGAACGACGCCGATCAGTTCGTCCGCGGACTGGGGTTCCATCTCCCACCCTTCGCTTATTGGACGCCGGCGGATTGGCGCGCCAAAGGCGGCGAAGTCAGTGAGATTGTCGAAAATCAGCTCGGCTGGGACATTACCGATTTCGGACTGGGCCGCTACCACACGGACGGATTGCTGCTGTTCACCATCCGCAACGGCAGCCAGGCGGAGATGCGCACCAAGCAGGGCCGGGTTTATTGCGAGAAGCTGATGGTGGTGGGCGTGGACCAGGTCACCCCCATGCATACCCATTGGAGCAAGACGGAGGACATCATCAACCGCGGCGGGGGAAAGCTGGCCATCCAGTTATACAACGCCACGGACCAGAATGGCCTGGCTGACACCGGGATTGTCGCCAGCATGGACGGCGTCAAGCGCCACTTCCAGCCCGGAGACATTGTGTATCTGGCCTCCGGTGAAAGCATCACCCTTCCGCCGCGGCTCTTTCACAAATTCTGGGGGGCCGAGGCTCGCGTCATGGTCGGCGAGGTGTCGCTGGTGAATGACGATCATCATGACAACTGCTTTTACGATTCGGTGGGCCGTTTCCCCGCGATTGAAGAGGATGTTGAGCCCCTCCACCTGCTGGTGGGGGATTACAGCAGGTACTGGCGGTGCAACTGAGCGTCACCAGTAGCCGAAAGACGAAACTCGAAATTCGAAACTCGAAATTCGCGGCGAGTTTCGAATTTCGAGTTTAGATTTTCCAGTGTCGAGTGTCATAAGTTCGTTGATTATTTGAGAACCCCCTCACCCCCGACCCCTCTGTCGCCGCGGCGGCCGAGGGCAGGATTTCAACTCTCCCCTCGGTCGCCGCGGCGACAGAGGGTGGACCGCCACCGGCGCTTTCTCCAGCCGGGGCGGGCCGGGTGAGGGGGTCGCCTTCCACCGAGTAGTCGGGAGCCCTTTATGACTGCGGATCATCGCCAGGGAATTGCCTGTGGCGGTATATGGGTGGTGGATTCGGTTAAAGTCATTGACCACTACCCTCCGGAAAACAGCATTGCCTACATCAGCGAAATCTCCCAGGGCGGGGGCGGCTTGGGCCATAACGTGGTGATCGACCTGGCGAGGTTTGATGCGCAACTGCCGCTTTACGCCCTGGGCCTCATCGGCAACGACGCGAACGGCGACTATCTGGTGGAGCAGTGCCGCAGGTTCCCCAATATCAACCTCGATCAACTGCGCCGCACTGACCTGGATGCCACATCCTACACCGACGTTTTCAGCATCCGGGCCAGCGGACGCCGGACCTATTTTCACTACCCGGGAACCAACCGTTTGTTCCAGCCCGCCCACGTGGATCTTGACACCCTGGCGGTGAAGATGTTCCACCTGGGCTACCTGCTGTTGATGGACGCCATGGACCAGCCCGACGCGGAGTTTGGCACCGTGGCCGCGCGCTTCCTGTCACAACTGCAAGCGCGCCATATCCGCACCTCCATCGATCTGGTGTCGGAAAACAGTACCCGCTTCAGCCGCATCGTGCCCCCCGCCCTGAAGTTCACCGATTACTGCATCATTAACGACTGGGAAGCGGAGAAGCTGACCGGCATCCCCCTGCGGGCGGCGGGCAAGCTGCTTCCCGAAAATCTGGGGAAGATTGGCTCGACCATTCTCGGCTTCGGAGTTAAGGATCTTGCGGTTATTCACTTTCCCGAGGGCGGTTATCTGCTTTCGCGAGACGGCGTGGAAATCCTCCAGCCTTCCCTGGAACTTTCCGATGACTTCATCGTGGGCAGCTCCGGCGCCGGTGATGCCTTTTGCGCGGGCATTCTCTACGGGTTGTATCAGGGCTGGGATCATGGCCGGACGCTGCGCTTTGCCACTTGCGCGGGGGGCATGAACTTGAACGATTTGACCACCACGGGGGGAAGCAGATCGTGGCAGGAAGTGCTGCAAATGGAAGAGAAATTCCCGTATAGGAAAAGTGTTCAATAGGAGAAGGAGCTATTCGCGTGTCGATAAACCCCAGGATGAACAGGTTATTTACCCCGGATGGAAAATGCCTCCAGGTGGCGCTGGACCACGGAGCGGTGAACGTGCCAAGCCTTATTTCCGGCATGGAGGATATGAAGCAAGTGATCGAAACGGTGGCCGAGGCCAATCCGGACGCCATTCTGGTGACCCCTGGGCAGGCTCACTGGCTCCAGGATCTGCGGCAGAAGCCCAAGCCCGCATTAGTCCTGCGAGCGGACTTCCCCAACATCTACTGCGTCCCCACGGCAGAGACGGCCTTCTGCAAACTGATCGACGACGCGGTGGAACAAGCGTTGGTCCTGGACGCGGCGGCGATCGTGGTCAATCTGTTTTGGGCCCCCGACCAGCAGGATCTTTACCGGCAGTGTGTGGGAAACATCGTGAGGGTCAAACCGCACTGCGAGCGTTATGGCATGCCGCTGATGGTGGAACCCATGATCCTGATCCCGGACGCGAAAGAAGGCTACCGATTCACTTCCGACATCCAGCAAACCGTGGCCCTGGCCCGGCAAGCGGTGGAACTGGGCGCGGACATCGTCAAGGCCGATATCGCCGAGCATCTCGATGAGTATCACCTGGTGGTGGAGGCCTCATCCCCGCGGCCGTTGCTGCCCCGCGGCGGAGCAAGGGTTTCCGATCAGGAAATCCTCACTCGCACCCATGCGCTGATTCTGCAAGGTGCCTCCGGCATTGTCTACGGGCGGAACATCTATAAGCACCCTCACCCCGCACGCATGATCCGCGCCTGCCAGGCCGTCGTCCATGAAGGCGCCACCGTTGTGCAGGCTATGGCCATGCTTGAGGAAATCAGGTGATCGAGTGATCGGATCGGGTCATTTGATCATCGGGTCATCGGGTCATTGAAGAACCGGCCGCTGCAATGTTCGAGTGTCCTTTTGTTAATGGCCCCATGGCCAGATGATCCGATGAACCGATGGTCCGATGAACCGATGATTAGGCTGCCAGCCCCCGCCGGATTTGCGCCGCGCGGTCGAAGATCGCTTCCCGGCTGATCCCCGCCTCCTGGTACATGGCGAAAATATTGGCGTCGGGGGTCTCGGGCGGAATGGTGTGGGAAGCCGCCAGAATGTAGCCGCCGCCGTCGCGGGTCATTCCCTCAATCAGCCGCGCTGTGGCCCTGCGCACTTCGTCTACGGTCCCGGTGGGCAGCAGCCCCTGGGTATCCACGCCCCCCATAAAGGCCATCTTTTCCCCAAATTCCGCCTTCAATTCCAGGGCATCCATCCCCGGGCAGTTGCACTGGATGGGGTTGAGCACATCGATGCCGATTTCGATGAGGTCAGGGATGATGGGCCGGAGGGCGCCGCAGCAATGGTAGGCCACCCACAGACCCTTTGCCTTCCCGATTGCCGTGATGCGAGCCAGATGTGGCTTGATCAGGGTGCGCCAGGTCTGCGGGCTCATCAGCATGGAAAGCTGGGAACTGACGTCATCGCCCGTCCACAGCCAGTCAAGTTCATATCGATCGACAGCCAAGCGGGAGAGTTCCGCGGAAAAGTCCGCGCAGCGCTTGAGCATTTCGTTGGCAAATTCGGGGGCTTCTGCCATATCGAGCAGGGCCATTTCGATGCCTCGCAGCCGCCAATACATCTCGTAAACACAAGGAGATACGTCGCAACCTATAAAGTAATCCTTTTGATGGGCCATGACCGGCAGCATGAGGCGCATCAACTCTTCCAGGTGGTCGAGGGGGAATTGATAGCGCAAAACCTCCTGGCGACTCGCCCGGGCAAGCGGAAATCCGGTGATTTGATTGAACCCGTACTGCCGGGTCCACTCGACGCCCCAAAAATCCACGTGCGATTCGCCTTCCTTCTCGTGGACGATCCCTTCCATGGCGTAGTTGTTGTTCACCCAGGTCATGCGCACGTCATCGCCCATGGCCTCAGACACTCGGGATACGGGGATTTCCAGCAATCCGGCAAGCCGCTGGGCGGTCTGCGGGTGGAACCACATGAAGACGGGAAGCCGGTCGACCGGTTCGCGCCGCATGGCGGCGTGCACTCGTTCCTTAGAGTTCATAGGCGTAACCTAATATTGCCTTAAGTTTAAAGTGTAAAGGGTAATTATCCTCCGGCAAAGCCGGAGGTCTTTCGGTCGCTGGCCCCTCAAAGGGGCTGCACCGTCGACCCCGCCAGGGTCGAAGGGAAGATCGCCCATGCCGTCCCGATCCGTAGGTTAAAACCTACGGCTACTCACCGTCCTCCCCTGCGGGGAGGGTGGAAGGAGGTGCGCTACGGGTGCTGTTCACTTCATCCTTTACCCTTCACCCTTTACCCTTTAGCCTGCACCCTTTCATTGCTCCAGAGCATTCACTTCACGGATCTTCCCTGCCTCATTTAACGGCACCCGCAGGGTCTTGATTTCGAGCGGATGAAATTCCCCGGTCCAGTGGCGGTGGAGCAGTCCGATGTCCAACGTGGCCTTGGTGGTCCTTCCTGCCGTCTCGTAGCACCGGATAATGAGGTCGTTTCCATCTTCGGCCTGCTTGACGGCGGACACCACCACGTCCGGCGCATCCACGGAGAGGAAGGAAGCGGCCAGGGGGCGCGTGCCCTTGTGGATTCCCTGGTAGAGAACCGGGACAGGCGCGGTCATTTCTTCCGCCCGGCGCACAATTCCCGCGTCCTGCCACGAGCCCGCGTGCGGCGCCAGAATCATGCGAAACGTCTGGATTCCCTGGTCCTGCCAGATGTACTCGCCGTTGGGGTCAACTTTGTGCGGCTGGTGTTGCGCGTAGATGGCGCCGCGAACGATGGATACACGCAGGTCATTATCCTGAACGCTATAACCGTACTTAGCGTCATTCAGAACGGCAAGGCCATAGGCGATGCCCCTGCGCTCGCCGGAAACGTCAATCCACCGCTGCCCCGGGTCCTCGTTGCCATTCGCTTGGCGCACCCGGAAGCCGTAGGGGATTTCGTAGGTGGGCACCGGCTTCTCGACGTCCACCGGGAAGGAGAATTTCAGGATCTTCCGGTGCTCGTGCCAATCGAGCGACACCCGCGCTTCCAGCGTACGAGCGCCCGAGTAAAGCATCCAGTCCGTGGTCATGAAAGAAGCGCCATACCCGGCTCGCACGCGCACAGTGGCCCGTACAGGACCGTTTTCCATCACGCGGAACCCCGTCGCCCCGAAGGCCCCGATTTCCTTGGTATAGGACTGGACGTCGTGGCTCCACGTATCGCTGGGATCGTCAATCACCACGGCCCGCGCCCCGCCTTGACCGCCGCGGAAGACCTCCGCTCGGGCGTCCTTGTCGTACAGGGAAATCGTCCCATCGTCGCCGAAGGTCACGCGGAGGTGTTCATTCTCCATCCCCTTCTCGGTGGCGTGCACGGTGGAGGAAGGGTCAGGCGCGGACACGGTTCGACGCAAACGAAATTGCCGGTAGCCGAAGGCGGGCACTGGCGCCTGGAACACCAGGCCCTTCCGTTCGCCCGCCACCGTCTGGCCGTCGGTCCACTGATGCAGGATGGGGTTGCCCCGGTCATCCTCCAGCAGCGCATAGCCGGCGATATTCCCCTCATTGTGAAATCCCCAGCCCAGATCGTATTGGACGTCCAGATTCGCCGCCCAGGCGTGGGGGTTGAACACCACCAGGTAGTCGGAATCCCGGTCGGCGGTGGGAATCTGCCACGCAATCTTTTCCGCCGCCCGGTAGATGGCCTGATTGGCCACTTCCTGGGCATATCCGTAGGCATGATGAGAAATGATGTAGTGTTCGGGAAGCGCCGTTCCCGCCATGCTATCGTGGAACTGCATCAACAGCACTTTCTTCCAGGAGGCGGTGAAATCGCTCTTGGGGTAAGGGAAACCCGCGAGGACGCTCGCGAGGGCAGCCATCTTTTCGCCCGTCACCAATGCCGCCTCCGTGGTGCGGTTATCCTTCTTGATTTCTGAAACCGCCGTGTAGCAGCCCACCGAGTGGTGCTGTAAATCCTCGTGCACAACCGGCAAATCCTTCTCCCTGGCGATATCGCCAAAGTAGGCGTCAGGAGTGCTGAAGAGAATTTCAGGCGCGCCGGGCTGTTTCTCCGCGTCCAGGATCGCATTAATGGCATCCTTGGCCGGCCCCCGCCGTGGTCGCCCGTCCCGTAGAAAATCATCAGGTCCTTGGTGGGCTCCTTTTTGGCCAGGAAATCGTGCATGCGGGGCTGGATATCCCCGGCCCTTAATCCGTAGCTGTAGGAGATGCGGTAGGCCAAAACGCGCGTGCCGTCTTCGCCCTGCCACCAGAACACGTCGGCGGGCAAGGGCTTTTCCGTGGAGTTGGGGCGTAGAAACGTGTAGGCATCCATCCCCTGGAGCTTCAGAATCTGGGGCAGTGTACCGGGATGGCCAAAGGAGTCGGGGTTGGCTCCCACCCGCGCCGTGCGCCCCAGTAATTGCTGGAAGGCCCGCTGGCCGTACAGTCCCTGGCGGATCAGCGATTCGCCACTGGGCATGTTGACGTCGGGCTCAACCCACCACCCCCCAAAAACGTTCCAGCGGCCCTCCGCCACCCGCCGGCGAATTTGCGCAATCAGGTTCGGATCCGCAGCCGCTGCCCACTCGTACAACTGCGCAGAAGTGGCGGAGAATTTGAAGTCCGTGAATTCATTCATGCGCTCAAGCGCCGAACGGAAGGTGCTGAGTCCCACACTCATGGATTCGGGCCACGGCCAGAGCCACGGGATGTCAATATGCGCATTTCCGATCATGTACAGTTTGTATTGCGAGGCGTCGGGCGGCCAGGGGGTGGGCGACTGCCCATCCGTCTTCCTGGTGAATAGAGTAAGAGTGCAAACCAGGCCCACAAAAAGCAACCCACGAACCCTACGAGAACGCATAAGCACCGCTCCTGGAAAGGCAGGTTTTAGGTGTCAGGCCCCAAGCGCCAGGTGCCGGCTGTTTGCCCCTGGAACCTGCATTGGGCGCCTGACAACCCAATAATGGCCGCGTCTTGATTAACACTTCTGCGGCAGCGGGTCAACCCTCAAATCCGCAACCCCAAATCCGCAACACGACCGGGCTTGCCTTGACTTTGAGGGGGTGCAAGTATAACTTCTGAAATCATGCAGTCGGTGAATGAGCAGGGGCAGGCAGCGCCGGGCGAAATTTTACGCCGCTTCTACGCGACACTTCTGGAAAGCTTCGGGCCGCAGGGATGGTGGCCGGCGCGCACACGCTGGGAGGTGATTTGGGGCGCGATTCTTGTTCAGAATACCACCTGGCGTAACGCTGCCCTGGCTTTGAAGAATCTTCGCGATGCCGGCCTGCTCGCCTGGCGAAGATTCCGCAAGCTCTCCGTTGCCGAATTGGAGGAGTTAATTCAGCCGGCGGGGTTTTACCGGCAAAAAGCCAGGACGCTTCGCAATTTTGCCAACTGGATCGAGGAGGCGCATGGGGGTTCCCTGGATGCCCTTTTCGCCCTGGGGACGGACCAGGTCCGCGCCCAGCTTCTCGAGCTCAAAGGAATCGGCCCGGAAACTGCCGACGCCATTTTGCTCTACTCCGGCCGCCACCCGGTGTTTGTTGCCGACGCTTACACACGCCGTATTCTATCGCGGCACGACCTTCTTTCTCCGGAGGCAGATTATCATACCGCCCAGCGCTTCCTGCACGAGCATTTGCCGTCGGAAGAAGCCCTGTTCAATGAGTTTCACGCCTTGCTGGTGGAGGCGGCCAAGCGCTATTGCCACCGCAACGCGGCACACTGTGAGGAATGCCCCCTGGGGAAATTTCTCGAAAAGCCGACAGCTCACAGCCGACAGCTTACCGTCGACCGTGAGCTGTCGGCTGTCAGCTAACTTGCATGAATCCTGACCCCGCCCAACGCCGCAAGATCGTTCTGATTGCCCTGCTGATCCTCGTCCCCATCCTCGCCTTCCTGGGGTGGAGCCAGGCGTCGCTGAACCTGGACTTCATCCGCCCCAGTAATTCCGTGGAAGCGATTCTGCTGCAGGTTCTTTCCGCCTTCATCTTCCTGGCCTTGGTCATATTTGGCCTCATCCTGCTGCGCATCCTGATCAAGCTTTACTTCGAGCGGCAGCAGCAGCAATTGGGTTCGCGCTTCAAGACCAAGATGGTGGTGGCGTTTTTGAGCCTTTCGCTGGTCCCCGTCATCTTCCTCTTCATCTTCGCCTATGGCCTGCTGAATCGAACCATCGACAAGTGGTTCAGCGTGCCCCTTGACCTCATTCGCCAGGACGCCGAGGAACTGGTGCGCGAGCTCGAACTGCAAGCCGCGCAGCGCGCCGATCACATCTCCAGCTACCTGGCGCAAAATGATGAAATGATCGAGGCGATGGAGAACCACCAGATGCCGCGCGTCGCCCGCCTGGTGACCCAGGAGGTGGCGGCCGACCCGGGGACCGTGGCCGCCATGTGTTTCGACTCCTCCGGCCAACTGCTGGCGCAGGCCGGCGACCCGTGGCCGGATCCGGCGGAGATCACCCGCCATTTCCCGCAGATTTTCACAGGGAAAATGCCCTCCAACGGTCTGATGGGACGCTGGCCGGCGGGGGAATATGAGATCTTTATCTCCGTGGATCCTATTCTCGATAATTCCGGCAGGCGCCTGGGCACCGTCGCCGGGATCATGCGCCTGCCCTCCAAACTGACCCAAATTTCCGGTGCGATCCAGCGCGAAGCGCAAAAGTACAACGAGCTCAGCCACGACCGCAAAGCCGAGAAACGCGCCTATGTATCGATACTCGCCCTGCTGACGCTGCTGATTCTCTTCATTGCCACATGGTTCGCGCTTTTCTTTTCCAAGCAGGTCACCATTCCCATCCAGGCGCTAGCCAACGCCACCCACGAGGTGGCGCAGGGTAACCTGGGATTCCAGGTCATGGCGCGGGGGGACGACGAACTGGGGGTGCTGGTTCATTCCTTCAATCAGATGACCCAGCAGTTGCTCGAAAACCGGCGCGCCATTGAGCAGGCTTCCGTGAACCTTCAGGAAGCCAATCGCCAATTGGAAGAGCGCGGCAACACGATTGAAGCCATTCTGGAAAACATTCCCACCGGAGTCGTATCGTTCGATCCGCAGGGCCAGATCACGCGCATGAACTCCACGGCCGAGCGTCTGTTCGGGCGTGCCCGCGCCCAGTCCGCCCGAATCCTGATCGATCTTTTTTCCACCCAAGACGGGCTGGAAGTTGCCCGCATGCTGCGGCGGGCGGCGCGCCAGGGGGTGGTGACGCAGCAGATGGAACTCGACCTGGATGGCCGGAGCGCTTTCATGGCCCTGACCGTTTCTTCCGTGAAGGCGCGGCACGGGCGCGTGGGCTCCGTCCTGGTGCTGGAAGACCTTGCGGAGGTGGTGCGCTCGCAGCGTACCGCGGCTTGGCAGGAAGTCGCCCGCCGCATCGCGCACGAAATCAAGAATCCGCTTACCCCCATCCAGCTTTCCACAGAGCGCATTCTGCGTCTGCTGGAGCGCATGGGCAAGGATGCGGTTCCCCAGGATCTCGTCGCCGCGGTGGGCGACAGCGCCAAGCTGATTGGGCGCGAGGTGGGAACGCTGAAGACCTTGGTGGACGAGTTCACGGCCTTTGCGCGCTTCCCCGCCTCGCGGCCGGCCCCCGCGCAAATCAACGATATTCTGGAAGATGCCCTGAACGTCTTCGCCGGCCGCCTGAATGGAATCTCCCTGCAGCGCGATCTCTCCCCCGACCTGCCCATTCTTCCCGTGGACTCGGAGCAGATGAAACGCGTGGTGGTGAATATCATTGACAACGCCGCGGAAGCCCTGGAGCACTCCCTGCGCAAGGAAATCTGGGTGCGCAGCATGCTGGCTCCGGACCGCGATGCGGTGGAAATCACCATCGAGGACAGCGGACCGGGAATTCCTCCGGAGGCCAAAGAACGCCTCTTCCTCCCCTATTTCTCCACCAAGCGCTCAGGAACAGGCCTGGGGCTGGCGATTGTCAACCGCATTATTGCCGAACACCACGGCTCCATCCGCGTGGAAGAAAATTTTCCCACCGGGACCAAGTTTGTTATCGAATTGCCGGTCGACCATACCCTGGTGGCCAACCAGGAAACCGCTTAGCAATCGGGCCATCTGTTCATCGGGTCATCGGTTCATTGATGATTGGTGATTGCGATTTGGTGATGAGCGATGGGCGATTTTCAGGTAGGCGTTGCCAATCGGTGAGTTTCCAGGAGCGCCCAACGTCAGGTCGGCAGCTTTGCCTTTTGCATTTTGACTTTTACCTTTTGAATTTTGCCTTGCTTTTCCGCCTTTCAGATCCCCCCGTAAAGGCTCCAAGGCTGGTCTCCGGCGTTCAGAATCGACAGTTCCGGATCCTTCACGGTCACCCGGCTGTAAGGCGCCACGGAGTGGGTCAGCCAGACGTTTCCGCCGATCACGCTGTGATGCCCAATGTGGGTATTCCCTCCCAGAATGGTGGCATTGGGATAAACGGTAACGTGGTCCTCGATGGTGGGGTGCCGCTTGTTATCCTGTCCCCGGCGCAGTTGGCCGTCCGCATCTTTGCTGAGCGGGTTGAAGGCGCCCAGGGTAACGCCGTGGTAGAGCGTCACCTTGTTGCCGATGATGGAGGTTTCGCCGATCACCACGCCCGTGCCGTGATCGATGAAGAACGACTCGCCCATGGAGGCGCCGGGATGGATGTCAATGCCCGTGTGGCTGTGGGCAACTTCGGTCATCATGCGGGGGATGAAGGGCACATCCAGCAGGTAAAGGCGGTGCGCCAGCCGCTGCACGGTGACCGGCTCGATGTAGGGGTAGGCCAGAAGGATTTCCTCAACGCTCGATGCGGCCGGGTCATTGTGGTAGGCAGCCTCGATGTCGGTGGCCAGCAGGTGCGCCAATTCCGGCAACTGCCCGATCAGCTTCTTGTGGACCTCTTCCGCGTAATGCTCAAGGTCCGCGGGGGCCGGTTTGTTGCTGCGCCGGCACTCAAAACGCACTGCGCTGCAAATCTGGTTGGCGAGCAGGGCCTGAATCTCCAGCAGATGGAGAAACGTCCCCGCCCCCGAAACCGCGCGTCCGCCGCCCAGGTAGAAGATGGGAAAGAGCACTTCCAGGTAGCGGCGGCAGACGGTGGCCACCGCCTCGCGCCTGGGCAAATTGAATTCGCTGAGCCCGTCGCCGGCCACTTGCGCTTCCAGATCGGCGCGAAACTCCTGCGCCAGGCACTTCATTTCATCGGCACTCATCTCCGAACCTCCGGTAAGCTAACAGCTCACAGAAAAAGCCAGCAGGAGGAACTGTTTGCTGTTAGCTGTTCGCTGTCGGCTGTTAGCTGTCAGCTCCTCCGCCATGAGTTTACCCAATCCCCTCGAACAGGACCGTCGAAATATAGCGCTCGCCGGAATCGGGCAGGACCACAACAATGGTCTTGCCAGCGAATTCCAGCAGTTTGGCCAGGCGGACGGCCACGGCAGCGGCGGCTCCGCACGAAATGCCGCTTAGAATGCCTTCCTCGCGGGTCAGGCGCCGGGCAAATTCAATCGCCTCCTCATTGGACACCTGTTCCACCCGATCGACCAGCGAAAGGTCAAGATTGCCGGGAATAATGCCCGCGCCAATGCCCTGGATTTTGTGCGGCGCGGGCTTGAGCGGCTGTCCGTGCTGGTACTGAGTGATGACCGGGCTGGCCGAGGGCTCCACCCCCACCGAGATAATTTTCTTACCCCGGGTGTTCTTGATGAAGCGCGAAACGCCGGTAATCGTGCCGCCCGTGCCGATGCCGGAGACCAGCACATCCACGGCGCCGTCGGTATCGTTCCAGATTTCCGGGCCGGTGGTCTTCTCGTGAATGGCGGGGTTGGCGGGATTTTCAAATTGTTGCGGCAGAAAGAAGCGCTGCGGATCCGATTGGGCGATTTCCGTGGCGCGGCGGATGGCGCCCGGCATGCCTTCCGGTCCGGGCGTCAGCACCAATTTTGCTCCGAACGCCGCCAGCACCCGCCGGCGCTCCAGCGACATGGTTTCCGGCATGGTGAGGGTCAGGCTGTAACCGCGCGCGGCGGCCACAAAGGCCAGGGCAATTCCCGTGTTGCCGCTGGTGGGCTCAATAATTTCCACGCCCGGTTTTAGAACGCCGCGCGCCTCAGCGTCCCACACCATGGCCGCGCCAATGCGGTCTTTCACGGAGTATGCCGGACCACGGCCTTCGATTTTGGCCAGCACGGTGGCCGTCGATCCCTGCGCCAGCCGGTTCAGGCGAACGAGTGGCGTCCTGCCAATGCTGGCTGCGTTGTCGGCAAAGAAATTTGACATGAGTTCTCCTTTGATAGGGGTCTGTAAATATCCATCTTACTACGAACTTCACCGCCGAGGCGGAAAGCAGGTGTCAGGTGCCCGCGAAGGTTTCAGGTGGTAGGTCTCAGGTTTAAGGCGCCAGGTGTTGGATTCTTCCTGACACCTGGCACTTCGTTTGTTTCCCTGGCACCTGATACCTGGCACCTGACACCTTCATCCTCCGTGTCCCTGCGGTAAATGAATTTATGGGAGTTGCTTGAAGTGATGCGCCGTGAATTCCCTGGGGCAGGCAGGAATTCAGGCTAACTACAGATGCAGCAGAGGGGGGAATTGCACAGAGCGCGCCGGGTGGCGACAGCGAGCGCCGTCCAGTCGTTGTTTCGCATTCCGATTGCCATGTCGTTCACGGAGTTTCTTTTGCAGCCGGATTCTCGACTCGAATTCAGCCCTTTACTATTTTGATGCGAGAAATTACTCACTGCAATCCTGGCCGCATCATGATTCTGGCAATTTGAAGGCCAGACCCGAAAACAGTCTGCGGGAGGCAGCGTACGCGAGGCGGAGGTCGGGGCTACGCCCCTGCTTGTCAATCACTAACCACTATCCACTAACTAACCACTGCTCTTCAGTACTTCGGCACGGAGGGGTCAACCTGGTCCGACCACGCCAGGATTCCGCCCTTCAGGTTGTGAATCTTGAGGAATCCGGATTTCATGAGCAGATCCACGGCCCGGGCGCTGCGCATTCCCGATTTGCAATGCACCACTATTTCGTCCGCGGAGTCCAGTTCGCTCATGCGCTTGGGCACGTCGCCCAGCGGAATCAGTTTCGAGCCGGGGATGCGGCAGATGTCGTATTCATGCGGTTCGCGCACGTCGATCAGCACGAAGGGTTCGTGCGCGTCCAGCTTCCTCTTCACTTCCGCCGGGGTAATTTCCGGTATGCCGGTATGCACAGGAGTATGCTCCTCGCCGCGAATTCCGCAGAACTGCTCGTAGTCGATCAACTTGGTGATGGTACGATGCGTCCCGCAGATCGGGCAATCGGGGTTTTTGCGAAGTTTGAGTTCGCGAAACTTCATGCCAAGGGCGTCGAACAGCAGCAGGCGTCCAACCAGCGAATCGCCGCGGCCCAAAATGAGTTTGATGGTTTCCATGGCCTGGATGCAGCCCATGATGCCGGGCAGCACGCCCAACACGCCGCCTTCGGCGCAACTGGGAACCAGGCCGGGCGGAGGCGGCTCCGGATAAAGGCAGCGGTAGCACGGTCCCTGCTCAGCATAGAAAATCGAAGCCTGGCCCTCAAACCGGAAGATGCTGGCGTAAACGTTGGGTTTGCCCAGCAACACGCAGGCATCGTTCACCAGGTAGCGGGTGGGGAAATTGTCGGTGCCGTCGGCGACAATGTCGTATTCGCGGAAGATCTCGAGGGCGTTGTCACTCGACAGGCGCGTTTCAAACGATTCAATTTCCACGTGGGGATTGATTTCCAACAATGTGTCGCGCGCCGAATCCAGCTTGGTGCGGCCCACATCGCTGGTGCCGTGGATCACCTGGCGCTGAAGATTGGTAAAATCCACCACGTCGAAATCCACGATGCCGAGCTTGCCCACGCCCGCCGCGGCCAGATAAAGCGCCAGGGGTGAGCCCAGGCCCCCCGCCCCGATGCACAGCACGCGGGCCTGCTTCAGCTTCAGTTGGCCCTCCATGCCGACTTCCGGCATGATCAGGTGGCGGCTGTAGCGCAGAATCTCGTCCTTGGTCAATTGCATGGGCTGAGTCATGGTTGCGGTACTCATTTTTAAATCCCTCTCTCAAGTAAGTTATCAGTCATCAGTCATCAGTTTTCAGTCAGAACGAGCAACCAGCACCCCTCAGCTCTTACTGACGACTGACAATTAATGACTGACGACTAACAACTGATGACTGAAAACTGATTACTGAAGACTTTTTCGGGGGTTTGCCCGGGATTCGCCAGCCCCGCAGGGTGGGAACCCAGGCTAACTACAGGAGCAACAGCAGCCGGCGCCGCCGGCGATTGAAGGAACGATGCTGATGACATCGTCTTCGTTGAGGAGGGTCTGATCTTTTTGCAGAAAGCGAATGTCTTCGTCCCCCACGTAAATATTCACGAAACTGCGCAGCTTGCCTTCGTCGTTGTAGAGGTGCTTGCGCAGGTCGCCGTATTGCGAGGTGACGGCCGCCAGAGCCTCGCCGACGGTTTTTGCCTGCACTTCCAGCGACTCCTTCTTCTCCGCATATTGCCGCAGCGGAGTGGGAATGATGACCTTAACCGGCATTATTTCTCCTTCATTTTCGATTTTCGATTGCCGATTCACAGTGCCATGCCCCAATGGTTTTGATGCAAAAGAGGGCCAAAAGATTCTGGTCAATGGCGGCGGGGCGGTCAAGCAATCGAAAATCATCAATCGGCAATCGTCAATACTTCCGCCCCAAAGGCTGACCGGTCTTCGGCCAGAACCCAGCTCGTCATATCTTTGGGCGTGCCCCGCTCAACTGCAATTATAACATAGGAATACCACGGCCACGCATGATCACGGTCATAAATTGACGGCCGCGCCGGATGATCGGGATGAGAGTGATAATAACCCACCACATCCAGACCGCGCGCCCGCGCCCCCTTTTCCACGCGCAACTGGTCAAGCGGATCGATCAGGAAGCGGTTCTTGTCCGTTTCCCGGTCAAGGTCATCGAGGGGCAGGAGCTCCTGTGCGCGGGTGGGATCGTGACGCAGGTTCGAGAGCGGCACAGCCTCTGTCACCTCCTTCGCGTCGCCATCCGCTTTCCCCAACAGCACCCCGCAGCACTCGCTGGGATAGTCGCGTGCACCATGCTGACGGATGGATTCCCATTGCGATTTGTCGAGTCGAAGAGACATGGTTTTATCGGCTTATCGGGCCATCGAATCATCGGACCATCTGGCCATCGGATCATTGAATCATTGGATCATCGGGTCATTGAAAAGCTGTCAGTTGTCCGTCGTCAGTTGTCCGTTGCGAGACATCCGTGGAGGCCAGAATTCTCAAGCCACTGACGACGGACAACGGACCACGGACAGCTTTTCAATGATTCGATGATCCGATGATCCAATGACTCAATCTACTTGACCCGCGCCATCGCCAGTCCGTCATGCCCCTTCACACCGACTTGTTGGAGCACCAGCGCCTCAAGCCGGTTATCGGCGGCGAGCATGGCGTTAAAGGAGCGAGTGGCCATGGCCGCCGTGTCATCGTGCCGGGGAGCCATGACCGCTCCGCTGCGAATTACATTGTCGGCCAGAATCAGTGACCCGTTATGGACACCCCGCATGATGTAGTGAAAGTAGTTCAGGTAATTTTCCTTATCCGCGTCAAGGAACACCAGATCGAAGGGCTCTGCGGCCGGGTCGCAAACCTTGGGCAACGTTTGAAGGGCCGACCCGACGATGATCTCAACTTTTGCGGAGAGCCCCGCCCGCGCAATATTCGCTCTCGCCACCTCGGCGTGAGCGGCCTCAAGTTCCAGCGTCACCAAGCGCCCGTCTTCGGGAAGGGAGCGGGCCAGCCAAATGGTCGAATAGCCCCCCAGGGTCCCCACTTCCAGAATTCGCCGCGCGCCCGCCAGCTTGGCAAGCAGATAAATGAATTTCCCCTGGGTTGCGGAAACCTGAATCTCCGGCAGGCCGGCGTTTCTTGCCTGCAACATCGCCGATTCGAGCGCCTCATCCACGGGGGCAAAGAGTTCGGCAATATAGTGGTCAATGATGGCGAATAAATCAGGTGAGTCAGACATGGTCGTTGCTCCTGGGGGCGTTGTGTTATCCGATAATCGGTTCATCTGGCCATCGGATCATCGGCTCATCGGGTCATTGATTCATCGGATCATTGAATCATTTGAAAGCCAGCCGCCGAGATTCCAATCTGAATCTACGAATCGCAATGAATTACACTCAACCCCTGCGGGGTTGGTTGGTCGTGGGGTTGTCGCCTTACTGTGGGTTTCACCCGCGGCTGATGATATTGGACCTCTTCGAGGCCCCGCAATCCGTAAATGATCAAATGATTCGATGAACCGATGATCCGATCTCCCGATCACCCGATGACCCGATTCCCTACTGCCCTTCATCCCAAAACCGCTCGGTCAAATACTTGTCGCCGCTATCGGGGAAAATCGTCACCACCACGCCGCGGGTCAATCGATTAGCCACTTTGAGGGCGGCCACCAGGGCGGCGCCCGAGGAGATTCCGACCAGCAATCCTTCCTCGCGCGCCAGGCGCAAGGTCATGATATGGGCGTCTTCGGTGGAGATCTCCAGGTTTTCGTCGGCTACGCTCGAGTCGTAAATCCCCGGCTGGATGGCGGTGGGCATGTGCTTCATGCCTTCCAGGCCGTGGAAGGGCGAATCCGGTTGGAACGACACGCACTGGATGCGGGGGTCGAGTTCCTTCAGCCGCCGCGCCGTGCCGATAAACGTGCCGCTGGTTCCCAGCCCCGCCACGAAATGGGTCACGCCGCCTTGCGTCTGTTCGAAAATCTCCGGCCCGGTGGTGCGGTAGTGGGCGCCCCAGTTGGCAGGGTTGTCATACTGATTGGCATAGAAGTATGACTCGGAATTTTGCTTCACCAGGTCGCGCACGCGGCGAATCGATCCGTCGGAACCTTCCATGGGGTCGGTGTAAACAATCTCCGCACCGTAGGCCTTCAGAATGCGCTTGCGCTCCATGCTGGCGTTGGAAGGCATGCAGAGCTTGACGCGATAGCCTTTGGCCGCGCCGATCATGGCGTAGGCAATGCCGGTGTTCCCGGAGGTTGAGTCAATCAGGATTTTGTCCGGCGACAGCAGTCCGGCAGCTTCCGCCTCCCGGATGATGTTCAGGGCCGGGCGGTCCTTCACCGAACCACCAGGATTCTCCCATTCCGCCTTGGCGTAGATCTCCACTTCCGGCGAGGCCGGGCGAATGCGCGCCAGGCGTACCAGCGACGTGTTGCCAATCAGATCCAGCAGGGTTACGGGCCCGCGAAGTACTTTGTTGGAAATTTGAATGGTTGCCGCCCTTGCGTTTTCTGCCTGCACTGCAATAGACTTCTTATTCTAGGGGCAGGCTGCGAATCGTGTCAACCGGCCGGAAACGCTCCTCATTCGGCGAAGGGCGTATGCGGGAGGAAGAGATTCATCACAGAGCGCACAGAGGCTCACAGAGAAGAACACCTTTTAATGCATGGGGTGTGGATTGTTTTTCCGTGTGCAATTGATCCGTCGTGCTTCTCTGTGTCTGCTCTCTGTGAGCCTCGGTGACCTCTGTGGTGAAATCGTCCTCGTTAAAGGCCCGACCGACCTTTCCAATACGAAAGACAGATAGGAACCCATCATGGCAACTGAAATCGCAGCGGCGGCGGATGTCAAAAGGAATTTTGAGCAGGCAGGCTTCGCAGTAAGCGACGCGCCCGCGGCCGGGATCGAAGTGAAAAAGTCCGGCTGTGTGGCCTATTTGCAGAAGCAAGGGGGGAACTGGATTTACTCTGGCCCGCCCTACTTCGTCATCAGGGGGATCAATTGCGAACTGGAAGACCGCGGCTTTCAAAAATTCTGGCTTTCCAAAGCTGACGGCAAGCGCTTCCCCATCCGCAAGGTTGACCTGGAAATCCTCCACCGCTTCGACGAAGAAGTGCGCTACCTCCTGGGACTGACAAGCCTCTATAACGAATCGCTGGGGTCCACCAACGCCCGCACCGCCTACGACCGCCTCACCGGCCGCCCGGACCGGTAGACGACCTCATATGCACGGGGGCGGCCAGCCTATCCCTGCTAATAGCGCGTCCGAGCCGCTTTCCAATCGTTCTTGAGTAAGATGTTACGGGCTAGCTTCCGCCTGAAGTTTTTGGCGCCGCGGAAACATGGTGTGGATCGGCAGCCGGCGCGGGTTTGAAGGGTGCGGCCGCCGCAGCGGAAGTACCCGGATGGGGAGCATTGGGCGGGGAAGCAGAAGGATGCATGGCTGGCGCGGGTGGAGTGCCGGCCGGGGGCGCGGGGGCTTCAACGGGCCGCGGGGCTGCCTGCTTCAGCGCCGAAGGAGGAGCGGAGGTCGCGCCTGGCCGGGGGGATGCCACGGGTCGCGCTGCCGGCGGATTCGGGGCAGGTTGCAGGGTATCGCGGCCTCCATTGGGGCGGCGCCAGGGAGCGTGGCCCGGGCGCTCAACCCGCTCAGGCCGCCGGGGGGCGCCGGCATCGGACCGCACTGGACGCTGCACGGGCCGGAAAAGGATTTCGATCTGGACCTTGTCAAGGTCGTCATCCTGCAACTCCACCACTTGATCGAACCCTTCCTGTCGAATCGCCGGGATGGCTTCCTGGAGAGCCTGAAAATGACGCTCGACAATCGCCCTGCCCACGGAACGCTCGCGCTTTTCGTCGCGCTCCACACAGGTTTCCAGCGGCACGTTGAAGAGGATGAGAGTGGTCGGAACTTGGCACTTCCTGGCCAGTTCGAGCAGATCCTTGCGCGCCTGCGCAGTGAGCGCCGTGGAGTCAACCACACACAGCCGATTCAAGGTAAGCCGCTGTTCTAAAAGGAAATGCACCAGGGCGAAGGCTTGCGTATTGAAGCGCTGGTCGCGTTCATCGTCGCAAATGAGGGCACGGGCCCAGTCCGAGGAAACGATCTGAGTGGGCCGAAAATGCCGTTGGGCAAATGTGGATTTCCCGCACGCCGCAGGCCCACAAAGCACGATCAACGACGGCCTGAAGAGGCGGATAGACTTTCCACCACCATGAGTAGAGTTTTCGGAGCTCATAAATACCTAAGACGCCCTTCGCGGGATCAGGGTTACCCGTAAATTCTCTTGGAAGTTTTGAGACTTCTCGGCTGTAATCTGCCCGGCGCGGCACTTCCTAAGGTATATTGGAAGGGGTAAAATTGACAAATTGCCGCAAATAGGCAAGCCGGTCGGCAAAAGTCCCGGTTACTGATGGGACGATACGGGAGGGCGATGACTTGGCAGCAACCCTGGTGACCTTGGTGGACGACCTCTTCTTCCTCGCGAAGATTCAAGAAACCGCGAAAGCCGCTGGCGTTACAGTAGTTACGGGCGACACGCGGCGCGGCGCGGCAGGCATTGCCGAGGTTAACCCGCAGACTATCTTCCTGGACCTCAATTCCCGGCGTTTGGCCCCCATGGATTGGATTCGCGCCCTCAAAGCTGACCCTGCCACCAGCCCGATTCGAATTATAGCTTTCGTTTCCCACGTCGAGGAACAGCTCATCGCCGATGCCCGGGCCGCAGGGTGCGATGCGGTGATGGCCCGCTCCGCCTTCACCCAGCAGCTCCCAAAGCTTCTCCGAAGCCTTGTAACCTAATGTAAAAATTGCATTTGGTCTTGGACGCCGCAATTTAAATTTCTCCTCATGACAATTTGTCAATGTCTGCCGCTGACACGGTGCGGGCCCGGGTGGGCGGCATGCCAACTCTGGGCATATTCCATATCATCAGAATTTCGGATATTTCAAACCCGCGAAGAGAACATCTCGGCATGAGGCGAAATCCCGGTTAGAATGAAGTTTCTAGTTTTGACGAAACTGTATTGTCCTTAGCCCGATATCCATTTTGTAATTTCATGGCCGATCTTTATTCTCTAATCCAGCCCCTTCTTGAGCATGCCAGGGTGCGCGCGGCGGTTGCGGCGCTCGATGAGATGGGCGGACATCCCCTGGCCGTTTCCGGCCTGACGCCCGCCGCCAAGGCGGTGGTGGTGGCGGCAGTGGCGCATCAATTGAAGCGCCCCATGGTGGTATTGACCCAGGACAATGAAGCGGCGCAAAGCTACCGGCAAACGACGGCGACCTTCCTGGAATGGTTGAAGCCGGGAGCGGGCAACTCGGTGCAAGTGCTGCCCGCGCTGGATTGCTCTCCTTACGAGGGGCGCTCGCCGCACGCAGAAATACAGGAGCAGCGGGCGGCGGCGCTTTGGAATTTGGCGCGGGGCGGCGTGCGGGTGGTTTTCACTCCCGTAGCTGCGGCTCTGGGCCGTCTGCGCGAAGGCGCGTTTTACTCCTCGTTGGCGCTCGATCTGAAAGTGGGCGACGAACTGAATCTTGACGATCTGGTGGAGCACCTGCGCAGCGTTGGCTACGAGCAGGGCGAGCCGGTGGCGGCGGTGGGCCAATATTCGGTGCGCGGGGGCATTGTGGACGTATTCCCCCCCGAAGCCGATTGGCCCTTCCGCATGGAATTTTTTGGCGACCAGCTCGAATCGGTGCGCGAATTCGACCCGTCATCGCAACGCTCGCGCAAGCCCACGCCGCGCGCCCTGCTGTTGCCTCTCTCGGAAGCGCAGCGTTCCCCCAAATTCTTCGAAAGGCTCCTGCGCGTTCTGATTCTGCGCGCCCGCGAGCAAGCGCAGGCGCGGGGCACTCCCCTGCCCGAGCGCGAACCCGACTGGGCGGCAGAACATGCCAACACCTTCCCGGGTTGGGAGTTTTTTACCCCCCTCGTCGAACCGCACACCCATACACTGTTTTCCCTTCTGGACCGGCCTGCGGTAATTTGGGACGAAGTCATCGATCGCCGGGCTCAAATTTCGACCACCCTGGAAAGCTTCGAAGCAAGCTTCGAGGAAGTGCGTGATGCCCTTCCCCCCCGCCCGCAACCCCGTGAGGTTTATCTAAGCGAGACGGAGCTTCTGCAAGCACTGAATGGCCTGCCCCAAATATCGCTCAGAGAATTGGGCATGGATGACCTTGGGCCGGCGGCTGGTACCAGCGCGCAGGCAGTGGTCATCGGCGGCGACTTGTACTTTCCCCCCGAAGGGGCAAACAGCAGTGACGAGTGGAGAGTGACGAGTGACGAGCAAGCTCTTCATTCGCCCGATCACCCGATTTCTCCGATCCCATCATCCGATTCCCTGGCCCCTGCTCACGATTACGACGACCTCGAAAATCGCAAATCACAAATCGCAAATCGCAAATGGCCCGATGACCCGATGGCGCGATGGCCCGATGAACCGATTCAGACCCAGCCGCCCCCCAAGTTTCAGGGCGGGGTCAAGGCTCTGGTGGAAGACCTGCGCGTTCGGGTGAAGCGAGGGGAATCGGTCATCTTCGTCGTTCCCACCAGCGGCAAACTGGATCGCCTGCGTGAAATTCTTAAGGATTACGAAATCCCCTTCGATCTGGCGAGTGGCGGAATTGGGTCATCGGACCATCGGGTGAACAAGCACCAGCCGGCATCGCAAACTGCTTTTGATCGCCCGATACTTTCTGCCCCAGCCCCCAGCTCCCGGTCCCCAGCCCCCGCTCTTCATTCGCCCGATGGCCCGATGGCTCGATGGGCAGGTGGCCCGATCACCCGATCACCCGATTTTCCTGGCGTGTTCATTGCGCGCGGGGAGATTCGTGAAGGCGTGGCGTTTCCCGGCCTGAAGCAACTGTGGCTGGCGGACGGGGACCTATTCGGCGGATTTGACTGGGCGGCGCGCGGGCGGCGCGAGCGGTCCGGGATCTCCAGCTTTATCTCCGACCTCAGCGACCTGAAGGTGGGCGACTACGTGGTGCACATCGACCACGGCATCGGCATTTATCAGGGCCTGCGGCAACTGCCTGTAAGCGGCGCGGCGCGCGACTTCATGCTGCTGACTTTCCAGGACGATGCCCGCCTCTACGTGCCCCTCGAGCGGCTGGACCTGGTGGAAAAGTATCGCTCCCACGAAGGCGCCAAACCGCCGCTCGACCGTCTGGGCGGCGCCACCTGGGAACGCACCAAAACGCGCGTCAAGCGGGCCTTGCGCGACATGGCGCAGGAGCTTCTGCAACTCTACGCCGACCGCAAAATGCGCGGCGGGGTTGCCGCTTCTTCCGACACGCCCTGGCAGCGCGAGTTCGAGGACGCCTTCGCCTTCGAGGAGACGCCTGACCAGCTCACCGCCATGGCCGACATCAAGCGCGACCTGGAAAGCCCCGAGCCCATGGACCGGCTCCTGTGCGGCGACGTGGGGTATGGAAAGACCGAACTCGCCATGCGCGCCGCCTTCAAACTGGTTCAGGATGGCCGCCAGGTGGCGGTGCTCACCCCCACGACGGTGCTGGCCTTCCAGCACTACAACACGTTTCGCCAGCGCATGGCGGCTTTCCCGGTGCGCGTGGAGATGCTCAGCCGCTTTCGCTCCGCCGCCGAGCAGAAGAAAATCGTGGCCGAGACCGAAGCCGGCCGCGTGGACATCCTGATCGGCACGCACCGCCTGCTTTCCAAAGACGTCCACCTGCGCGACCTGGGCCTGCTGATTGTGGATGAGGAGCAGCGCTTCGGCGTGGCGGCCAAGGAAAAGCTGAAGAAGTTCAAATCCGGCGTCAATGTGCTGACCATGTCAGCCACACCCATTCCCCGCACCCTGCACATGTCGCTCGGCGGTTTACGCGACCTTTCGGTGATTGAAACCCCGCCCCGCGGCCGCCTGGCCATCCAAACCACCGTCGCCGCTTTCAACCAGGCGCTGATTCAGTCGGCGATCATGCAGGAAATGCAGCGGCAGGGCCAGGTGTTTTTCGTGCACAACCGCGTGGAATCGATTTTTCAGATGGCCTCGCTGGTGCAGCGCCTGACGCCCGCGGCCCGCATCGGCGTGGCGCACGGCCAGATGGGCGAGAAGGATCTGGAGCACGCCATGCTGAAATTCATGCAGGGCGAATACGATGTGCTGGTGGCCACCTCGCTCATCGAAAACGGCCTGGACATTCCGCGCGCCAACACCATCATTGTGAATCACGCCGACAAGCTGGGCCTGGCCGATCTCTACCAGTTGCGCGGGCGGGTGGGCCGCTCCAGCCGCCGCGCTTATGCGTTCTTCCTGATTGGCTCGGAAGACACCCTGACCCCCATCGCGCGCCGTCGCCTCGCGGCTTTGAAGGAATTCTCCGATCTCGGCGCGGGATTTCGCCTGGCGGCGCTGGACCTGGAATTGCGCGGCGCCGGCAATCTGCTGGGGGCCGAGCAACACGGCCACTTGAACGCCATCGGCATTGATCTCTACCTCAAAATGCTGGAGCAGACGGTGGAGGAATTGAAGGGGGCGCCCGCCAAGCTGGAAGTGCGCACCTCGCTCAACCTAGGCCTGGACATCAAAATCCCCGACCCCTACGTTCCCGACGAAAACCAGCGCCTGAGCATGTACAAGCGTATTTCGCGGGCCGCCACTCCCGCGGAACGGGCCGACATGGAAGCTGAACTGGCGGACCGCTTCGGGCCGATTCCCCCCTCAGTCTCAAACCTGCTGGATTACGCCTTGCTGAAGACGGCGGCGGAGCGCTTGCTGGTGCAAACCGTGGAACGCAAGGGGGACGAAGTCTGGATCAGGTTCCACGAACAGGCCCCGGTGGACGCGCAGCGCCTCGCGAAGTTTGTGCGCAGCCGCCGCGAGGCCAGCTTCCGCCCCGACCGCGTTCTGCGCTTTCGCCTGCGCGACCGCGACGGCGGCCTGCTGCCGCAAATCCAAAAAGCCCTGCAGGAATTAACCACTTAAAACGTACCACCGGCCATGAAGTCGGCGCCGCGAAGTGCCACGGGCGTCCCGCCCGTGCAGGCGCATGGCCGAGACGGCCATGGCACATCGAAAATGTTGGCGAAGAGGTCGAGAATTTACGGCAGGGGGGCGACGGGTTGCCCCGCCCTTATGAGCTTGACGGAGGCGTTTACTGTTGTAATAACATCATCAACAGGGTGTTGTCAATTTACGAACGAAATTGCGGAACAAATTGTGCATTCTAAATGCAGTTTTCTTTGTTAAGTTATTTATTTTTCACGGATATAAGGGGAAACCTATAGGTCCTTTGCTTTCATATACATCGCGTCAAAACTGCAAAAGCGACCCATTGTCCGAAAATTTGACTTGTGTTTTCAATAACATAACATCGGGAACTTCAATTTTTGCATTTTTTTGTTTTCTGCATTGGAAGGAGCGTCTCTAAACAATTTAAATTCATTGACATAGGTTTTTGATCTTTTTCGAGAACGAACAATAACCTATTTGATTTCTGGCACATCGTTTCAAATGCTCAAGCATTACTTTTAAGTCCTTCTCCGATTGGCTTCCATTTGGGGCTCCCGGCACATGATTTTCGCCTCCGAATTTCCAGTCCGCGCCGCCTGTTCCCGCATAAGAACCCCACTCTCCCCTTCATCCTATCAGCGATAGGCTACAATGTCAAGAACATTATCAACGAAGCGGGACGGCAATCCCACGCGGCGGTTGGAGCGGAGCCCGAAGCGGGCGCCCTTGATCCCGGCGCGGACGGGGCAGGAAGGGGGACCAGCGAACGCCGAATCCCCCGCTCCGTTGGGTTGCGGCTCCGCCGCGCTGCGCCGGCCAGGAACCGGGCTCGGCGCCAGCCAGCGAGTGCCCCGTCATACGTCCAGGGAGAACCTCACTAATGGCCCCAGAATCGTTGGGGCGTAGGGAGCGGCTTGTCAGCCAGCCTGCGTGATGGCTATCATGGAGTTGGAGGACCTTCCGCCATGCGCACACCTGTGGAACGGCTTACCGTCAATCTGTCTGCTTATCCGGATCTGGTAGTCATCTATCTTGGGATGCGAGTTAATCGCATCGCCGGAATCAAGACACTACTAGGCTTTGGGCCGAAGATTTCTTCTTCTGCGGCGGCACAGCCCGACGGGCTGCTTCGGCACGAGACAATGTTCTTCTCGTTATTTCCCATGCATGTTGGCATGCGCCAATACTGGCGTGACGCAAACTCACTTTTGGCGTGGACCCGTTCGGACCCGCATCGGCAGTGGTGGCAGCGCTTTTTGAAAGACTCCGGCGGAACCGGGTTCTGGCATGAAACGTATTTTCGACGCGGAGGCATCGAGGCTGTCTACGACGATGTACCGGAAAACATCGGCTTAAGGGCGTTCGCACCTGTGGTGCCGGCTCGCGGACCGATGTTTGGCGCAGCAGGGAGGGCCGAAAAGGAATTTGGAGAGCGACCCGTGCTGTCCGAGGAAGAGCTCTACGGGAAGCCAGAAACATAACGAGTTCACCCCGGTACTGGCGAAGGCTCGGACCCGAACAAATGTCAATGGCCGTTCAAGTCGGCCACTTGGAAACTAGCCCGAACGGGGTTCGGCAAGGGTTTAGAGATCGGTTGGGCTGGGGTTCAAACTGACCGCCCGCCGAAAATTCAAACTGTACCCCTACCCCCACTTCCCCCCAGGGGGAGCGCGGGAAGAATGATTCTGGAGGGAGCCACGGTCCGTGCCGCCCCGACCGCGTTCTGCGCTTCCTCGTGCACGAACGCGACGGCAACCTGCTGGCGCAAGTCCAAAACGTCTTGCAGGAATTACAGCCGCAGACTTAAAATGACTAAGAACGGAGCTGACAGCTAACAGCCGACAGCTCATAGTAAGGGCTAACGATGAGGCGTGCCCCGTTCGCTGTAAGCTGTTAGCTGTCGGCTGTAAGCTTGGAGAGAATGATGAAACGAACGGTCAAAATCCTGGCATGCGCCATTCTGGCGGCGGTATTTGTGGCGCCCCAGCTCCGCGCCGCCCACGTGGTGGAACGCATCATTGCGCGCGTCAACAGTGAAATCATTACCCAGCGCCAGTACGAGGAGGAAAAAACCAAGCTGCGCGAGGAGCTTTCCCAGCAATACTCCGGCCCGGATTTGGATGCCAAAGTCAATGATGAAAGCAAGAACCTTCTGCGCAACCTGATTGACGAGTCCCTGATGGTCCAGAAGGCTAAAGACGAGGAGATCAACGTCGATACCGACGTCATCAAAAAGCTGGATCAAATGCGCCAGCAGGATAAACTTGCCACCCTCGAAGACATGCAAAAAGAAGCGGAAGCACAGGGTGTTAATTGGGAGGACTTCAAAGACAAGGTCCGCCGCCAGCTTCTGATGCAGGAAGTCATCAGCCGCGACGTGGGTTCCCGCATCGTGATCACCCGGGAAGACATGGTGAAATATTATAATCAGCACAAGGAGGAGTTTAAATCGCCGGGGATGGTCCATCTTGCGGAAATCCTGATCTCGACGGAAAAGTACAAGCCGGAAGAGGCGGAGAAGCGCGCCAAGGAGGCGGAGGCGGAACTAAAAGGCGGCGCCAAGTTCAGTGAGGTGGTCAAGAAGTATTCCGATGACCCGAGCGCCTTCGAGAGCAACGGCGATATTGGTCTCATGAAAACAAGCTCCGTCGCACCCGCCATCGCCGCGGCGATCAGTAAGCTCGACAACAACGAGTTTACCGAGCCCATTCAAGTCAAGAGTGGATACGTGATCCTGAGGCTCATGGAGCGTTTCGACCCCGGCATCCCGCCGTTTGACGAGGTTGAATCGCATGTGAACGAGGCGCTCTACAGCCAGCAAATGGAACCCAAGCTGCGCGAATTCCTTGTGCAGCTTCGCAAAGACAGTTACATTTTTTCTGGCGCCGGGGTATGTTGACACAGGCGCCGAGACGCCGGGCGCGGCGCTGACCCCCGAAAGAACGCAATGAAGCAGACCTTTGTCAGGGACCTCACGCCGGACTCACCGGTGCGCACCGCCTTCCTGGTCCAATCGAAAGAACGTAAGCTCACCAGCAACGGCGCCGCCTACCTGGATCTCAGCCTGCAAGATACCACCGGGGTCATTTCCGCCAAACTCTGGGATTACTCGGAGCGCACCACTCCCGCCTTTGAAGCCGACGACATTGTGCAGGTGGAAGGGCACGTGGAAAGCTATCGCGGCACCCCACAACTGCGCGTCCGTAAAATCACCCTTTGCCCGCCCGGCGAAGTGAACCTGCTCGATTACCTTCCTCGCACCCGGCGCGACCCCGAGGAGATGTACGCCGCCATGATGGAGCGCGTGCGCCGCATGAGTCAAGGTCCGCTGCGGGCGCTGCTGCTCAGTATCCTGGAGGACCCGACGCTCGCGGAAAAGTACAAGCTGGCCCCCGCTGCCATGAGCTACCACCACGCCTTCCTGGGCGGATTGCTGGAACACGTTTCGTCGCTCATCGGGCTGGCAGATGCGGTGGCGGATCATTACCCCTGGCTGCGGCGTGACTTGATCCTGGCCGGCCTGGTGCTCCACGACATTGGCAAGATTGAAGAACTGGATTTCAGGCGCGGCTTCCGCTATTCCACGCGCGGGCAATTAATCGGGCATATCACCATGGCGCTCGAGATCGTTCAAACCAGGATTCGGGAAATTTCCGATTTTCCGCCCCTGCTCAAGGACGAACTGGAACATATAATTATTTCCCACCACGGCAAGCTGGAATTCGGCTCGCCCAAGGAACCCATGTTCGCCGAGGCTCTGGTGGTCAATTTCCTGGATGAGATGGACTCGAAACTGGAAGCGGTGCGCGCTCAGTACGCCGCGGACCAGGATCGCCCCGGCGATTGGACCGCGCGCAACCCCGCGCTGAAACGCGAGCTGCTCAAGCCGCCGAAGGAAAAGACGAAACTCGAAACTTGAAAATCGAAATTCGGCAATCGGAGTGCAATTTTCGAGTTTCGAACTTCGAATTTCGCCTGTAAATGACCCGATGAACCGATGAACAGATGATGCAATTCTCCGCCGCCGACATCGCGCGCATATTGCCCCATCGCTTCCCGTTCCTCTTTGTCGACCAGATCGCGGAATTTGTACCCGGGCAGCGCATTGTGGCGATCAAGCATTTCTCCACCGACGATCAGGCGGCGCGCGGCAATCCCCCGGGCATGGCGATCATCCCCACCAGCGTGGTTCTGGAGTTGGTCACGCAGGTGGGCGCTGTGCTGGTGATGGAGCGGCCGGAAATGGCGGGCAAGATCGCCATGATTCTGCAGATTCCCTCGGCCCGGGTCATTCAACCCATCGAATCCGGCGACACCGTGCGCGTGGAAGCCGAAGTGGTCCGTATGAAATCCCTTTTCGGAGAGCTGCGCGGCGCCATCTTCCGCGACGGTGCATTGGTGGCCGAGGGCCAAATGCGCTTCGGCATTGCGAACGCCGCGGATGTGATGCCGGGCGGGAAAACCGGGTGATCTCGAAATATCGATGTGATGCTATAATGTATCACATGAGAAAAGCCACGGTGCGGGATTTACGCTATCGTTTCAAAGAAATCGAAAGCATGCTCGAGGCGCGCGAGGAGATTCTGATTACCAAACGCAAGAGGGTTATTGCCAAGCTCGTCCCCTCGCCGCGGCCGGTTTCCCCACGGTTGCCCGACTTTCTCGCCCGTCTAAAAGAAATCTATAAAAACAAACCCCTGAAGGTGAGCGGAGCAGAACTCCTGGCACGGGATCGAGGGCGTTATTGAACGCGTACGCGGATACCAGTTTCGTCGTGCCGCTTTACGCACTGGATCGGCATTCCCCGAGGGCGGCGGCGTGGATAAGATCTGCCCGCCTGCCCATCTCGTTGACCTTATTCAACGAAGTTGAGCTCACCAACGCATTCTACCTGCGGCTTTTCCGAAAGGAGATCGACGCAGCGCAGATCAGAGCGGCACAAAGTGTGTTTCAGGAGGACATCGCGAATGGCATCTTCGAGGTCAAGCCCTTGTCCTCGGCAATATTTGAGAGGGCCAAACAGCTTGCGGAGAAACACACTCTGCATCTGGGGACGAGGACGCTCGATGTGTTACATGTGGCCTCCGCCTTAGTTTTGAAAGCCGACACTTTCTATACGTTCGATTTGAGACAGGGAAAACTGGCCAAAGCTGAAGGTTTGGTGGTGCCGTAGAGCATGGTATTTCAATCGCTGCAAATTCGCGATGTGGTCATTCGGCCGGGGCATATCCTGGCGCCCATGGCGGGGATCACCGACACAGTCTTCCGCCGCTTCATCAAGCGCCTGGGCGGGTGCGGGCTGATCATGACGGAATTCGTCTCCAGCGAGGGCATGATTCGCCCGAATTTCCGCACCCAGCGCTACCTGCATTACCAGGAGGAAGAGCGGCCCATCAGCGCGCAGATTTTCGGCGCGGACCCGGCGCACTTGGCCGAAGCTGCGCGCCAAATCGAAGACCTGGGATTTGACCTGGTAGACCTCAACCTGGGCTGCCCCGCCAAGAAAGTGGTGAAGTGCGGGGGTTCGGGATTGCTGCGCGACCTGGCCTTGCTGGAAAAGATCCTGCGGGCGATTCGCGCTGCTGTGCAGATTCCCTTCACCATCAAACTTCGTTCCGGCTGGAGCGATGAGGAGATCGTGGCCTTGCAGGTAGCGCGTCTGGCGGAGGACTGCGGCGTGGAAGCCCTGGCCGTTCATCCACGCACTCGCTTGCAGGGTTTTAGCGGCCGGGCGCGCTGGGAAATCATCCGCGAGGTCAAGCAGGCGGTGCGCATTCCGGTCATTGGCAACGGCGATGTGTTCAAACCCCAGGACGCGCTCGACCTGCACGAGCAGACCGGCTGCGACGCGGTGATGATCGGCCGCGCCGCCGCCTCCAATCCCTGGATTTTCCGGCAGATGGCGGAATTTTTCGCAACGGGCGCCTACCGCGAGCCCACCGACGCGGATCGCTACGAAATGATTCGCACCTACTATGCCATGCTGGTCGCCGAGGAGATTCCCGGCGCCATCGGCAAGATGAAGCAGTTTGCAAGCTGGTTTACGCACGGCGTGCGCAATGGAACGGAATTAAGACGGCAGGTGCAAAGTGCGCGGGAAACCGGCGAAGTGCTCGAGCGGGTGGATGCGTTTTTCGCAACCCTCGCCGCCCATCCCGCCAGGCCGGCAGAGGTCATCGCATCCTGAAAACGAAAGGGGAGCGTGATGGAGCCTACCCGAGATGATCGACGCAGTCAACGCCGGGTGGAAGCGGCTCTTGCCCTCCGCGTGCAAGGGGTGGACTCGTTCGGCGACCCTTTCGATGAAACCACCACGGCGCTGGAAGTCAGCCGGCGCGGCCTATCTTTCCTCACCAGGAACGAGTTGGCCCGCCTCACCACTCTTACCGTTACCATCCCTGGCCGCGGGCCGATCAGCCCCGGCGAGGGCCCGACGGATTTCTTCACCGAAGCCACCGTCGTCCGCAGTGACAAAAATAACGAGGGATTCTATATCGTGGGAGTCCGCTTCCGGGGAGCCACGCTTACCATGTACAGCCCCGAGGGCCTCTGAGGGGAAACTAGCTCTTGCGGTTTTTTTCGGCCTGCAAGACGCGGTAGGCGTCGCTCTTGGAAACTCCGCGGGCGCGGGCAACAATTTTCAAAGCGGCGCGCTCATCCACCCTTTGCCCCGCCATCACCGCCTGAATTTCCGAGATGATCGAAGACGCACGCGGGGCGCTATCCTTCGAGTCGCCCGGAGCGTGCAGGCCGATGAGCACCGTAATCTCGCCCTTGGCCGGCCGTTTCTTCAAATACTCCAGCGTGGAGCTGATGGTTCCGCGCAGGAACTGCTCGTGGACTTTGGTCACTTCCCGGGCCACCACGGTTTCCCGCTCGCCGAGGATTTCGCGCGCGTCCTTGAGCATTTCCACCAGGCGATGCGGCGCCTCGTAAAAAACCAGGGTGCGGGTGGCATCCTTCAGCTCCTCCAGAGCCTTGCGGCGGTCGCCCTTCTTGCTGGGCAGAAAGCCCAGGAAGCGAAACTTATCGACGGGCAATCCGGAAGCGGCCAGGGCCGCCACAAAGGCCGAGGCGCCGGGCACGGGAATCACCGGAATGCTGTGGCGAACCGCGAGGTGCACCAGCCGGAATCCCGGGTCAGACACCACGGGCATGCCGGCGTCCGTGACCAGGGCAATGCTGCTTCCCTCCTCCATCTGGATGATCAACTCGGGCGCGCGCGTCATCTCATTGTGTTCGTGGTAACTCACGCTGCGGGTGGGAATCTGGTAGGCGTTCAGGAGTTTCTGGGTGCGGCGGGTGTCCTCGCAGGCGATCAGATCCACTTCTTTGAGGGTGCGAATAGCGCGCAGCGTCATATCCTCGAGATTTCCAATCGGCGTGCCGACGACGTAAAGCTTCCCGTGCTCGCCATTAGCGGGCTCCAGGGGATCAAGAAAACTCGCGGGTCCAGACATAAGAGGTTAACCATCCCGAAATCAAGTTGAAATCGAAGCACCAGTGTATCAAGTCAGGGGGCGTATCTCAAGGCACTCGGAAAAGGATTCAGCAGGTGGGAACATTTTCATGGGCGGCATGTGGCGCCACCTTCCCGCCGGCAGTGTATAGAGTTTTGACTTCGGCCCGCAGGCGCGTGAGGAGTGAGTTCAGCGATCTGGGGTGCGGTTCCGTCGCGCGGCGCGATGTACGTTCGCCCACACTCACGACCGCAAAACCGAGGGGGTGCGTTTTGATAAGACCTCCGCCCGTGCCACAAAATTCGGCAAGAAGTGGCTGGGAAAGCGCAAATCATGACAAATTGTTCTTCCAAAACCTGAAAATTTATGCAAAATCGGCCTGACTTGTGCATTTCTGTCCGTTTCTTGGACTGACATTTTGTCATAGTTTCTATTGTTTTCATATACATTCGGGCTTCGAACGTCAAAAAAAGAATTCTTTTTTTTGGGACGCCTCTCGAAACTGATTTTTTGTTGGTTTAGGGGGTGACAAATTGGCCCTGACGGGCGGGGGGTGGAACCTTTCCTCTTCGGCACGAAGGTAGCCTTTCATACGAAGCTACATAATTCCACCTTCAGCATACCGACATTTCTAGCCTTTGTCAATCGAAAACCGGGGCCGGGCGGCGGTCAGCCTGACGCTCGGGCGGCTCGACGCCCCTCGGCCGGGTTTCGCCATTTCTGCCGGGCATCCCACGGCCCGAACCCTCAGCGCTGCCACTGCAGACCACATGTATGGTTTGGCGACCGTCAAAGTGAGCACTCGGATCGTCTCCTGGTGGCTGACAAACCGCGATCAATCCAAAGATCCCCGCCTCGAATTAAATGGAGCGCAGACAGGGGACCCACCAGTACCCCAGGCAATTCGTGCGTCGCATCCCGAATTCGAGGCTTTAGGGCAGGTTGCCAATGAACGCCTTCATCTCGCGTATTACGTCTTCCTCATTCGAGCGAAAAACGTAGTGGTTTGCATGGGGCAATCGAACGACCCGTGCGGTGGGGTTGCCCGCCTCGAAAGACTTCACCTGGGCTTCGACTTCCGCGTCAACCCTAGCCTGGAACGCCGCCGCAACTGACAGGTTATCGCCCAAGTCAGGACCAAAATTGGGCGGCACCGCGAAGATGGCAAGGATAGAATCCGAGATCTTCGTATATTTCTGTTCGCCTGCGAAGATTGCTCGGGGCACGGGCGATGGAGACCATGTGAAGAGCGCAGCCAAAGAGGGAGGCATCAGTTCTATATCCTTTTGCCATTCGCGCAGGTCTGCTGCAACTTGGGGAAGATCGGTATCGATCAACTGCTGCCTCATGGTCGATGAATTCGGACCGTAGCCTTTCTGTGACAACTGTCCCAATTTCGCTTGCAAATCATCAAGATCGACCCTCAGCGTTGAATCGAATTCGTGAACCTTCGGGTCGTACCAGGCGTAAGGGTAACCAGCGTCCAGATAGATCAGGCCCGCTGCTTTTTCCGGATGGCGCGATCCGATCGAACTCAACTCCTCACCGCCGATGGAGTGCCCTGCCAATACGGGCCGCGTCAGCTTGAGCGCCTCGATGACGTTCAGCACGTCGTCGCCGAGCCGATCGGCGGAATATCCCGTAGTGGGAGCGCTGGAGAGGCCGTATCCGCGCCGTGTGATACCGTAAACATGGCACCAGGCAGTCAGTTTGGGCGCGAACTTGTCAAATACATGTGCGTCGTTTCCAAGGCCTGTCAGGAGGACCAGGGGGCGGCCAGAGCCGCCCCAATCCAGCACCTCCAACTTCACGTTATTGTCCACGGTTATGAACTGCACGCTGTGGCTGGTTGGGTCCACTTGCCATGCCGTTTCTTTGGTCGCACGACGCAGCAAGAGCGGCAGCGGCTCTTCCTGGGTCCAGGTCCCCGCAATTGAATTCCCGTCCGCGCTGACCGTGCCCGAGTAAGTGCCTCCGATTTTGTCAACAGTCAATTTGAGACTTGAACCCTCCAGCGCAACGGAAGTGATGGGGATTGCTTCCGTGGTCTGGTCGATGCTATACATTGTCGCCTTCCAACCGCCATCATCCCGCTTCGTGATCTGGAAGACGAGCCGGAGATCCCCCACCTTCGCTTTGAGTGTTCCTTGCCAGTCACCGGCAATGTCCTGCGCACGCGGATTACTCCCCAACAACATTGCGAGCGCACAGAGCCACACCGTGGTCTTTTTTTTCATGTGAGATCCCACCTTCGGATATGGGATTTCTTCGCTGTATGTTTCGGATGTTCTAACACGAACACGCAAGATTATATATCAGCTACTGCGACACGAGACGTGCTCCCGGAATCAAGCCATCCGGCGAGCAAGTAGCAAGTAGCGCGGACCTGCGGTTCAAGGTCCGCGGCTTTTCGTTCCCGTTTCACGCCGTCTCGGCTGGCGCCACATGGCGAGATTCGACGCGCACCCGCGTCGCGGCGCCCAATCCAACCCAAAAGCCGCGGACATTGGGAGGCATGTCCGCGCTACAAATCCTCTTTTCATGCGGGGTCCGTGCTGCTTGCTTTTCGTTCCCGTTTCACGCCGTCTCGGCTGGCGTCACGTGGCGAGATTCGACGTGCACCCGCGTCGCGGTGTCCAATCCAACCCAAAAGCCGCGGACATTGGGAGGCGTGTCCGCGCTACAAATTCTCGTTCCATGCGGAGCCCGCGCTACTTGCTTTGCCAATGGGCGGCGCCCCGATAAGAGCGGGACATGTTCTCCCGCCTCTACGTCAAACGGGGGCACTCCGCGAAAATCCGGGTGAAAATCTGGGGCTTTATCACGGCGCGTTCCCTGTGGTAATATGAGGAAGGTTGGCAGCGGAAAGAGTGAAAAAATATACGGATGCAACCCCGTAGGGCCGTCCGCCATCATTGTAAAGGGTCACACAATCCCTCGTACCGGGGCTCAAGATGGGCCCGAGGAATGGGAACAAAGGTTAATGTCAACCAGCAATCTTCAGGTTGAAAACAGCCCGGCGAAGGTTCCACCCCCGAGGGTACCCGCACCGCACGAGCGTTTTAAAGTCACGCTTGTTGACCCCCCATCGCTTTTTGTCTCGACCTTCCAACAGATTCGCGACTGGCTGCGCGAGCCCAAGGTGACGGTGCCTCCCGAGTACTATCGCGGCAAGGTTGCCCTGCCCGCCACCGATCTGCGCCCCTGGTTCATGGATCTGCCCGCCCAGCTCAAGGTGGCATTTGAAAGACCGCGCGACCCCATCGGCATCTTTAATTTTGAGCAGCAGGAAAAGCGGGCGCTGTGCGCGTTCGCTTGTGCCCTGGTGTTGGGAGCAGGAGGGTGGGTCTGGAGGCGGGATTTTGGTTTGCTCCTGGGGTTGATCGCGGGATTCGCTCTGGGCGAGTTGGTGGGTTCGCAGATCTTCAAGAATCGCCCCTACCCTCCCGACATCTGGCGCGACTACCGCATGCAATCCGCCTCTTGGGCCAATTCGCTGCTGGTGCACGCCGTGGCCCTGACGCTCCTGCTGCTCCCCTACTTTCTGGGCATTTGGCACCCGGTGAAAGCCGCCCCCAAGCTCGTGGCCACGGATATCTCGCCCTACCTCCCCCTCATCTCGCCGGGCACCAAGAAAGCGGGAGGCGGTGGAGGCGGTGGAGATCGCTCGCCCACCCCGGCGTCGAAAGGCGCAATCCCCAGATTTTCCAAGTTGCAGCTTGCGCCGCCCATGGCGGTAATCCCCAACCCCAACCCCAAGCTGGCAGTTCCGCCCACACTGCTGGGGCCGCCGGAATTGAAGCTTCCGCAAATGAGTTCCAATCTGCCCTGGGGTGATCCCAATGGGGTGGCTGGCCCGGCCTCCAACGGACCGGGGTTTGGCGGCGGCATCGGAAGCGGCTCGGGCGGCGGAATTGGATCGGGTACTGGAGGCGGCCTGGGTCCGGGAGAAGGTGGCGGCGTGGGCGGCGGAGTTTATAGCGTGGGGGGCGGAGTCAGCGCTCCCATCCCCATCTACAAGCCTGAACCCGCCTACTCCGAGGAAGCCCGCAAGGCGAAGTACCAGGGCACCGTTGTACTGTTCATCGTCGTTGATGCCTCCGGCGCCGTCACGGTGTGCAGAGTCATCAAGCCCCTCGGCCTTGGCCTGGATGAAAAAGCGGTTGAAACGGTAAAGACCTGGAAGTTTAAACCCGCTCTGAAGAACGGGTCGCCAGTTCCCGTGCAAGTCACGGTGGAAGTCAGCTTCAGGTTGTTCTGAGCCTTTTTCCCTCTGTCTCCCAAGCGTGCATCAAGTAATTTGAAAACAACCCTTGACAGGTGTGCGGGCGCCCGTTGATTCTATCAATAGGCCTCGTTGGGAGGTCGTCTAACGGTAGGACTGCAGACTCTGGATCTGCGTATCGGGGTTCGAATCCCTGCCTCCCAGCCAATCCGTTTCTTTACTTCGCTCTTCCCTTCTCGCCGTTGCTATTGTCGCATGGCTTTATGACCCACCGCGCTACTGCGGGCGAGCAATTCCCTTCTCATAGCGACGTTTGACGGTTGATGGCTGGAGCTTGCCTGGCGCGTCAGGAACTCGCCCGCCATGTCCCTGGTCGAACGAACCACTGCGCCACAGTAACCCATTAATAATCAGTAGCTTGAAACTGGGCAACTCTTAAGGCCGAGTCAGTCGTCTATAGATTGGTAGAAATAAGTTATTTATCTTGAATGAATTGGGATGGATATTTCTGTTTCCGCATTCAGTGTTGGTCGATGGCCCCCCCCGCCGGCTGGGCAAGGGGGATAATTGACGCTTTTTTACGCTTTTCAACAAGAAACTGGTAATTGTTACCTGAACTGCATCCCCAGCCAATTTTGATGCTCATAATGTCCGATATTAAAAATAAAGGGATTTGCGTGAAAGTGGAAAATTGGAGACGATCGTGCGAGATTCCAGCGAGACGGATAATACGGAAGGTAGTAAGTTGCATATTATGGGTCATCCGAATCGGCATCGGGAGATCGATTGATCAGCAGATGTGTCGGGAAGCAGGGAGGATTTTTGCCGGTATGGCCTCGCCGACGAAATGGCAAGGCAAATCGCAACGCAACATCAACCGCAAAGGCTTGTTGAGCGCGCCGGCGACCACGTGTGCATGTGCCTGGGCCCATTTTAGCAGGCTTCATTGGATAGTGACCCCATTGGACCTCGGATAATAAGAAAACAGGCAAGGAATTCGGCCCCGAATTCGGGTATGGCGCTCGAAAAATTTATTGAGGAGGTGCTGGCATGCGTGTTCGTCAACTCCGCTTCTCTGTCTTGTCGGCAGCGCTGCTGCTGATCTGCGTGCGGCCGGGAATGGCGGGGAACGATCGAGGAAAGCTTCTTGTTCATGCTGATCCGCGCGAAGCTTACGTTTACGCCGATGGTGAACCGGTCGTGGAAGCCAAGGCTCACTACATCACACTGACCGCGGGAGTGCATAAGATCGATTTGTACAACTACGGATACAAACCGGAATCCCGCACCGTGACGATTGTGGCGCACAAGACCACGGTGCTCGATGTCAAAATGCAAGCGGAAGGTGGAGAAGTTACCGGCCCCTGGGGATGCATCACCCTGGAGCGCGCCGCGAAGGCCGCCGTGTTGCTGAACGGTAAAGAACCTGATCTGTTCTTTGTCGGGCACGGCGACGAATTCAACCATGAGTGGTGGTGGAAGCAGGAGTTGATCGTGCCCCCGGGCAAGCAGACGTTGACGGTACAATACATGACTCACGCTCCGTGGACCTTCACCGTCAATGTGCAAGCCAACAAGCGCTATGTGGTTGCCGCATACTCAGGCCTGCAGAAAACTGTGGATTGGCCGCGCGGAGAACGGTTGAAGGAGTTGCCGGAATTCCATGCCGGCTTCGCCAGCGCCCAGGTGGTGGTGGAGAAGGTCACGGGCAGTCTTGCCACGAACACCGGGGAGGTCAACTGCGGCGGTTCCGCGCAATTGACCTGGTCCTCCAAGGGCGCGGCAAGAACCGAACTTAATGGCACACCCGTAAGCGCGTCCGGCAATCAAACGGTGGACCCCAAGCAGACCACCGACTATAAATTCACCGCCGTCGGGCCGGGGGGAGTTTACACTTCCGACGCCACGGTGAACGTCAATCCGGCGATTAATGCTTCCCTCAGTGTGAGCCCGGAGCAAGTTCGCTTGCCGAGCGGCGGCGAGCCGGGTACGGCGACCCTGACCTGGTCAGCGCCGGGCGCCGAATCGGTGTCCGTGGATCCCCTTGGGCCGGTGGGACCCAGCGGCAGTCGTGAGATCCAGGTCAAGCCCATGGCCAACTCAGGGGGAGAGGGTGCGCAGACGGTGAGCTACACCCTGCACGCCACCAACGCTTGCGGGGGCTCCGAGACGCGCACTGCGACCTTGCAGCTCATGAATGGGATACTCCAGGGGGCGGCAAACGAGTCCACCCTGGCCAGCAAAATCAACATCAACAGCATCTACTTTCCCACCGATTGGCCGACCGCGAAGGATCCGGAGAAGGGCCTGGTTCCCAGCCAGCAAAACCGCGTACAAGAAAACGCCACGGATTTCAAACAATACCTGGGGCTAAAACCGGATGCCAAGTTGATTCTGGAAGCCTACTGTGATGTTCGCGGCTCGGTGAAGTACAACCAGGCGTTGGCGGAACGCCGCGCCGACCTGGTGAAGCAATATCTGGTCACGCAAGGAATTCCCGCCGGACAGATCGAGACCAAAGCCTTCGGGAAAACCAAGCAGCTCACCGACAAGCAAGTGGAAGAACTGACCGCGGAGAACCCCGACGTCACTCCGCAAGAGCGCCGGCGGGTGCTCCACAATATCGTTATTTTCCAGTGGGCCAACAACCGCCGCGTGGACATTCGCCTGAGTACCACGGGAGAGATTTCCCAGCGCTTCTATCCGTTCAACTCCTCGGACGTAACCGTCCTGCTGGGAGTCAAGGAACCCTCCAGTCACACCGCCAGCTTGAAGTAAGTTTCACACCGTCTCGCCGGGGCCGCACCACCGGCCTCGGCGAGAACTTAAGCCAGCAACAGGTGCTTGAGCCGCATGAGTGAGCATGACCTCCCTTCAAATAATGCGGAGCCTCAAGGCGTATCAGGGTCTTCCTCTTCCGTGGCGTGGAGAGGTTCCTTCTGTTCGCCACCCCCCTTTAAGATTGAGTCATAGGGCTGGCGGCGTTCCATATTGGCCTTGCTCAGCTTCTGGAATACCTCCAACTCCGCCTTTTCCCCCTCCTTATTTCCCAGATGTCGATAGGTAGTGGCCAGCATCATGTGGGGCTGTACTTCGTTTGGATCCATACTCTCGACTTTTTGCAAAATAGTGAGAGCCTTCTGATAGTCGTTCGTTCGCATATAAAGCTTGCCCAGGTCGCGGTAGGCAAGCCCAAAACTCGGCCTCATCTGAATCGCCTTCTGCAAATAGGGGAGGGCCTTTTCATACTGCTGTTTTTGCAAATAAATATTCCCCAATTTCCAGATGCACATGTAATCTTCCGGTGCAATCTGGAGCTCCGCTTCAAACTCAGAAGCCGCCTGATCGTTTTGGCCAGTGAGCCAATAAACATTCCCCAAGGCATAATGCAGGCCCGGCGCCTGAGGATTCACTTTCAGCGCCTCCTGATATTCGATAATGGCGTTGGAAAATTCCTCCCGCGTTTCGTAGGATTTTCCCAGGAGCTGATCATAACGATAGGAATTTGGAGCCACTTCCGCCATCTTGGCATACGCCTTCATCATCAATTCGTAATACAAGCTTCCCAATGCGTAAAGAACCTCTTGTTCGTTGGGAAAAACCTTCTCCGCATGCTGCAACACTTGCACCGCTTCCTCACTCTTTCCCACCTCATAATAGCTGGAGCTCAGATTGATGTACGCCTCTCGAATCTTGGGATTTATGGATAGGGCCTTTTGCAGTGGCTTGATTGATTCGGCGAACCGGCCGGTGCGGATAAAAGCCATGCCAAGGTAGAGGTTGGAACCTTCCAGAGCAGGCTTCCGTTTCAGGGCCTGCTGAAAAGCCGCGATGGCCTTGTCATAATCCTTTTCGAGATAATAGGCGATCCCGAGGTTGCCATAAAGCTCGGCCACCTCCGGCATCAGCTTCACTGCAGCGGCATAATCGGCCGCCGCCAGGGCATAATCGCCTTGCGCCTGGGCTTGCTTTCCGGATTGAATATCCTGCTCGGCCTCGGTTTCCCGGCTGGTTTGCGCCGCCGAAAGCAGGGGCAGGGAGCACGCGATCAGACAACTCAGGATGATCCCTTTTATACGCATCTTTCCATCACCGTCCTGGCCAAAGTTGGCAATCACAATATCATTTTCAATATAGCACAAAGGACCTACTGCGGCACCTGCCGCCTGCCCCAAGGTAGTTCTGGCGATGTGGCGCCGCGGGCATTAGCCCGGCATGTGCCGACCGCAAGGTCGGCGCCATAACGACGTGCCATGGCCATCTTGGCCATGCCCGAGCACGGGCGGGACGCCCGGGTCACGTTTCCGTGCCCACCGCAAGGTCGGCGCCACCCTGGGCATCCGTGGCCAAAGACACCGATAGCGGGTCGACTGGATTACTGCCTCCAGCCGGCCCGCTATCGGAACATCAAGTTACACTTCGGTTAGAAGCTAAGCTACCACTTTAGCCGCATACCCAGTTGGAGGGTGCGCGGAGGATTGGGCTGGTCGGAGAGACTGCTAAATCCCGATGCTCCAGGGCTGATGGAAGGCTCCGCGTCGTACCCGCCGTTGCCCTGGTATTGAACAAACTGCACGCGATTGAAAGCATTGATCGCGTCAATGTGGAAATTCAATACCCAGGACTCGTGAAGCTTCCAATCTTTGAGTATGGAGAAGTCCTCGTCAAAGTAGCCGAAAGCCCGCACTTTTGCCTCGGTCGTTGACACTGTTCCGAAGCAGAATCTGCAGGGGTATTCAAAGGCGGCCTCGTTGAACTCAAAATCGACCGCAGGATCGAAGTGTCCGGAAGCCTTTGCCGCGGATTTCCAGGGAACCCCATTGATGCTATCGGGAGTGTTGTAACCCCCCGGCGATGCCTGTTCCAGGGCTTCCATCGTTCGGGAATCTTCAATACTCTCCGGCTGGCCGGACTGGTATTGCTGAATCCCCGAAACCTTCCAACCACCGATAATCTGGTTGGCCACGCCCGGGTGATTCAGGAAATGCCGTCCTAAACCAACCGGCAGGTCATAGACGTAGGAAAACGAGGCGAGTTGGGGCATATCGTTAAAGCCGTAAGACTTTGCGAGATGCTCATTCCAGGTATCTTGGACCCCGAACTGGGACGAAAATACGCTGAACATGGATCCGCCCGTCGTCAGGTTCTTCGACCAGGCGTAAGACAGGAGCAAGGTCAAGCCGTTGGAGAAGCGCTTCTCCGCCTTGAGTTGTAAGGCATTATAGGTTGACACGCCAAGACCTTCATACCCGCGAGTGAGCTGATTGTATTGGGGATAGATGCTGAGCGCCTTGCCAAGTTGAAGATTGGTGGCAGCGTTTGCGTAAAGCGCCTCGAATCCCGGGAAGGGAGAGTGATTCCCCGTGGCCGGATCAACAGGCTCGCTGGTGAGTTGCGCTTGCGCCGGGCCAAAGCTGAGGGGCTCAAAGAGCAGAGGGGTTGGTCCACTGGGGTCCGCGCAGGACAGTGCGGTGCCCGTCGGCGTGTAACAGGTGCTGCCCAGGGAGAGGTATTGGGGAGGCATGTCGGTAGTCGGCGACAAAAAGCTCGGGATATGGACGCCGGTGTTTCCGATGAATGCAGCCGTCAGCGTGATCTGGCCGGGCAACTGGCGCTCCAAACTGATTTGGAAGTTTTCCTGGTAAGGTGAAGTCCCATCGGACCTGTCTAACGAATAGGCGCTCCCGCCGTTCTCCGCGGTGGCGGTGAGCGCGGGTACAAACCCCGACCCCGTCGTCGGGAAAGCATTCAGGCAGCCAGGAGCAAAGGCAGGGCAATTCCCGTCCCATTGCTCGGCGGGTGTATATTGCGAGACGCTGCCGATTATTGGAGTGAGGTTGTATCCCTGCACGTAATTTCCCCCGGAGGCACGATCGGCATTGCCTTGGGCAAAGTAAATACCGAAGGCGGCGCGGATGACCGTCTTATCATTCAAACTGTAGGCCAGCCCAATGCGCGGGGAAAAGTCGTGGTAATGCGTGTTAACACCGGAAGCAAGCGGGTAGCTGGTGGCAAAATCCAAAACTCCTACTTCGCCAGGGGCCCCGGGGTTCGGGTCCCCAATACCAATCCACGACTTCTGATTGTACCGGTGAGTGTCCGGGATAAACAGATCCCAGCGCAGGCCCACGTTGACGGTCAGCTTGCGGCTCAACTTCCAATCATCCTGGACGAAAGCGCCCAGGTAGCCTTCGCGTGAGTAAGAGGGCGCGGTGTAAACTTCGTCATTCACCGTGGAAGCATATCCCAGTAGGAAAGAGGCAAAGCCCGAACCGCTGCCGGGAATGCTGGAGAGGCCCGTCTCGTTGTTGGTAAATTGGAAAAAGCCGGCGTTGCGGCCGGGACTGATGGTGTTGTCGGCGCCCTTCAGGTAATCCATGCCGAATTTGATCGTGTGCCGGCCTTTGATCCAGGTCAGGGTATCCCTGAATTCCTCGGAGTGGTTGTCGTCGATACCTTCCCCGCCGCCGCCGTTGAAAGATTCGGCAAGTTCCTGCGGCATGTCGATGACGATTTGGGGAAACTGGGTCTTTTCGTTGGGATCGAATCCCTTGAATCCGAGGTAATCGACCCAGTCGGATCTTCCGCCGTAGGAGCTCACGGCTGGGGTGCCATTGCCCCAGTAGTTAAAGGAGGCTACAGCGACGTTGTTGACATTGGGCTTGAGCATCAGGTTCCAATTCACCCGGGCGTTGCGCGTGGTGATGGTGGAGGGCTGATCACCGCCGCCCAGGGGAGCAGGGATTTCTCCAATGTTGGGGGTCGCGTTTCTGCCGAAATCGTACAGAACGCTGATCCGGTTGCGTTCGTTGACGTCGTAGTCCCCTTTGAAGCCATACATATTGACGGAGATGGGATTTTCCACCGTGCTGATATAGTTGTAAAAGATGGCCTGGGGGGTGCCCTGATGGGCGTTGGGGTCGGGGAAGGACGGGAGGATTTTCTGCGCGGCCGCGGAGAGTGCAGTTTGGTTGATGATCATGTTGTTGCAAATGATCGCGCCGCAGGTGGGGGTGGCTGATCCCGCCGCCACCGCCGAGGGATCGTAAAGAACCGCATCAAAGACGGAAGGATTGGCATCAAGCTGGGTGAAGTCGCCTTCCTTCATCTGCGCGGTGGGAACGAGGGCGAGGGCGCTGGAGGCGCCGGAGACCAGTCTGAACCCATCATAATAGCCGAAAATAAAGGCTTTGTTTTTCTTGATGGGGCCCGCCGGCGGTAACTCCGAATTCATTCTGCTTGTTGGGCTGCACGTTGGGTGAGAAGAAGTTCCGCGCGTCAAAGTCGTCGTTGCGGAGGAACTCATAGGCCGAGCCGTGAACCCCGTTGGTTCCCGACTTCACTTCGAAGCTGGCCGTTCCGCCACCGCTTCTTCCGTATTCAGCATCGCCATTGGTGGCTTCCAGCTTGAACTCGCTAATGGCGTCGGGCGGCATCTGGAAGGAACGCAAATCGCCCTCATAGGTTGAGGGTGCGTCCGAGCTAATATCCGCGCCATCCAGCATCAAGGTGGTGCTGCCCACCATGGCGCCGCTCGTCTGCGTGTTATAGACGCGACCGGTGCCGATGACGCCGGTGTTATTGCCGCGTCCGGTTACGCCCGGCGCCAACTGCATGAAGAAGGCGGGACTCCGTTGGTCTCCCTCGGTGACCAGCGGCAGATCCTCGACTTCGCGGCTGGTGACCGAGGATCCCGTATCGGAGGTATCGACCTCAAGCAAGGGCGCTTCACCGGTGACCGTGACGGTCTCCGTCTTGGAACCCACGGTCATGCCCACGTCCGCGCGGGTCGTATCACCCACCGTAACCAGGATGTTGGTCTGGGTGAATTTCTTGAAGCCTTGCTTCTCCGCCGTCAGCCGGTAGGTGCCGGGCGGCAGGAGCGGAACTACATATATACCGGCAGCGCTGGTTACGGCGTTATTGGATATGCCGGTGGCCACATTGGTGACGGTAATCGCTACATCGGGAATCACGGCGCCGCTTTGGTCGGTGACCGTGCCGGTGACCGTCCCGCGGTCGACTTGCGCTATTGCCACGCTGGTCAATAGCAGAGATCCCAGCAATACGAGCAAGAATTGCCTGAAATACGACATTGCCCCCTCCTCCTGTTACTTGGGATGAGACCCTGGACTCCGACGCGAAAGACGAGCAGATAGACAATGGAGCAATCGTGCAGAAAAGCAAGCAGCAGAAAGAAAACTAAGAACTACCCATCAAAATCTTACGTAATAGTATGTTTCAGGTGGTCCTAGTAATCCCTCTAATGCCCTTCGGACATAGTTTTTAGCACCGGGACGCGGACGTGTCAAGTGGTTTTTAGGTTTTTCTTGCTTTCGATCAATTTGTCGAGATCAGATCGTAATCCTTTATTTATTGCTCAGAAAATTCCCTCTTCGCCTAGCCCGTAGCGCCGTTGCAACGCCGGCTTGAGCCCGGCGGCGATCAATATCAACACCCACCCTCGCCCCCCTTACGGTTTATTGCTTTCCGGGGTGGCCGATCCCTTCCCCGCCTCCTCGGGAACCTTGGCGTCCTGCGCGGCAGAGAGTTTCTTGACCAGATCCAATTCGGCCTGGCGCTCGGCGGGCTGGTTCAACTTCTGGTAAATCTCCGCCAGCATGTAGTGGCCGCGGGGATCAGCCGGGTCCAAACCGGCGGCGACGAGTAACTCGGCCTTGGCTTTGGGAAGATCTCCCAACTTGATGTAGCACCGCCCGAGAAGAAGGCGAGCCTCCACGTTCTTGGGCTGGCTGGCAATAGCCTGCTGCAAATAAGGAACCGCTTTGCTGAAATCCCCGCGGTGAATCGCAATATCTCCCAGATAGGCGTTGGCCACGCTATTTTCAGGGTCTTGCTGAATTGCCAGGAGGAATTCCTTTTCCGCCGTTTCAGTCTGTTGCATCATATAGTACGTAACTCCCAGGGAGGCGTGGATTCCCGGTGCATCCGGCTGCTTCTTGAGCGCCGTCTGGTACTCCGCGACGGCTGCGTCATATTTTGCTTCCTGGTAATACAACGCGGCATTAAAGGCGTGGATTTGATAGCAGTCCGGATCAATCTTCCGGAGGGTGGAATAGGCCTGGAAGGCGGCGCCCATGTGCAAGCGCGCCAGTTCGAAAAACACGTCGGCCTTTTTCGGGTTCCTGGCGCCGGCCACGTTGAGCTGGTCGATGGCCTCGTCACTCCGGCCGTCGGATTCCAGCGCCAAAGCCAGATAGTACTGGGTGGCCAGATGCGCCGTGGGGGTCTTCGCCTCCCGCTGGAAACTGGCGATGGCATTGTGAAAGTCATGTTTGCCGTAATAGGAAAGACCCAGGTAGAAGTTGACCTCCGGATAATCCGGATGAGCGGCCAAAACCTTCTTGAAGTGCTCGATCGAGTCGTCCAGCTTCATGTCCGTCTGTTCCAGAATGCCCAGGCGCTTCAAGGCCTCGGGATTGTCGGGGTCGGTGGAAAGAACTTTCAGGTAGAGGCCCTCTGCCGCGGCGTAGTTCTGCACGTCCTCCAAAACCTTCGCCTGCTTGAACAGCTCCGCCGCACTTTCCTGCTGCGCCCGGCCCACCAGAGGAATGGTCATCAGCCATCCCACCATTAAAGCCAGCAGCATCGGGCGGACCCCTTGCCCAAGCTGCTTGCTAGAAATTGTGAACATTTCCGTCTCCGATAATTTGCAGTCCCGCCTGCAAAAAGATAAATTCCGCCAGGAACTCAAACACCATATTCTACTCCCATTGAGGACTGCAAATTAAAGTGACGGGGGCCCAGGTCACTCAATTTTGCGCCAATCAGTAGTATTGGCAAGTGAGGCGTTGAGCCCGGCCCCTGGCGGAAACGTTGGGAAGCGGAGGGGCCAAAAAGCCGAAAGCGGGTCGACTGGTTTACTGCCACCAGCCGGCCCGCTCTCAGTCATTCCTACTGCCCTTCGGCTACAAGCTAAGTTACCACTTTAGTCTCATGCCGAGTTGGAGGGTACGCGGAGGATTGCCCTCGTTGGTGACATAACCAAATTGCGATGCCCCCGGACCATTAATGGAAGGCTCCGCGGAGTACCCGCCCTGGCCTTGATATTGCACAAACTGCACGCGATTGAAGGCGTTGATAGCATCAATGTGGAAGTTGAGCACCCACGACTCATGCAATCTCCAGTCTTTGAGTAAGGAGAAATCCTCATCAAAGTAGCCGAAAGCCCTCACCGTTCCCTCGGTGGAAGACAACGTTCCGAAGCCGAACTGGGGGGCGTATGCAAAGGCGGCTTCGTTGAACTCTTCGTTAACGTTAGGATTGAAGGGCCCGTGAGCCTTCGCCGCAGTCTTCATGGGAACTCCATTGATACGATCGGGAGTGTTGTACCCCCCATTCCCGACCTGTTCCAGCCATTCCGACCCTCTGGGATCTTCAATACTCTCCGGCTGGCCGGACTGGTATTGCTGAACGCCCGAAACCTTCCAACCACCGATAATCTGGTTGACCACGCCCGGGTGATTCAGGAAATGCCTTCCCAGCCCCACCGGCAAGTCATAGACGTAGGCAAACGAGGCGAGTTGGGGCATATCGTTGAAACCATACGATTTTACGGTATGGTCGTTCCAGGGATCGACGGCCCCGAACTGGGAGGAGAACACGCTGAACATGGATCCGCCATCGGTCAGGTTCTTCGACCAGGCGTACGAGATGAGCAGCGTCAGGCCGTTGGAGAAGCGCTTCTCCGCCTTGACTTGCAAGGCATTGTAAGTCGACGTGGCCGTAGATTCATACGCGCGAAGGAGGTAATTGAATTGGGGGTGGATGCTGAGCGCCTTGCCGAGCTGGAGATTGGTGGGATTGCCGGCGTAAAGCGCCTCGAAGCCCGGGTAGGGAGAGTGATTCCCCGTGGCCGGATCGACAGGCATATTGGCGACTTGTGCCTGGGCTACACCACTGCTGATAGGTTCAAACAGCAGGGGTGTTGCGCCGCTTGTCGAACAAGCCTCCGAGTTGTAATTTCCATCGAAACATTGACTGCCCAAAGCCAGAAATTGGGGCGGCATCTCGGTGGTCGGCGACATTGCGCTCGAAATATGGATGCCGGTGTTTCCGACGTAGGAAACCGTCAACGTGATCTGGCCGGGCAACTGGCGCTCGATTCCAATTTGGTAGTTTTGCGCGTAGGGCGAAATGCCATCTTGCGGGTAATTCGTATACACGTTCCCGCCGTTCTCGGAGGTGGCGGTGAGCGAGGGTACAAAGCCCACTCCCGTCGTCGGGAAAACGCCTATACAGCCAATCCCCGCAGGGCAATTCCCGTCCCATTGGAAGGCGGGTAACTGTTGGCCGCCGGAGCCGACGCTGGGATTGACGTTCCATCCCTGAACGTAATTTGTTCCCGTGAGCATATTGGCATTGCCCTGGCCAAAGTAAATGCCGTAGGCGGCGCGGATTACCGTTTTGTCGTTCAAGCTGTAAGCCAGCCCAATGCGCGGCGAGAAGTTGTGGTGATGAGTATAAACGCCGGAGCGGAGCGGGGCGCTGAAGCCGTACGCCATGGCTCCCAGTTCACCCGGGGCGCCGGGGTTGGCGAGCGTGGGGTCAACCCAGGACTTGGTTCCGTTCTTGTGCCAGTCCGGGAAGAACAAGTCATAACGCAGGCCCACGTTTACGGTGAGCTTGCGGGAGAACTTCCAATCATCCTGGATGAAACCCGCTACATAGCCGTTGCGCGAGTATGCGGGCGCCGTGTAAACGGTATCGGTCACCCTGGAGGCCTCTCCCAGCAGGAAAGAGGCAAAGCCCGAGCCGGTGGAGGGATCGGTGATCAAGCCCGTCGTGCCGTTGGTATATCCGAACCAGCCCTCGGTGAGGCCGGGACTGATGCTGTTTTGGGCGCCCTTCAGATATTCCCCGCCGAATTTGAACGTGTGCCTGCCTTTGATCCAGGTCATCGTATCGAGGACTTGCGCGCTGTCAGAATCAGAGACATTGGGCTCGCCGCCGCCGTTGTAAGAATCGGCGACCTGGTTCGGCATGTCGATCACGATCTGGGGAAACTGCGTCTTATAGCCGGGATCGAATCCCTTGAGTCCGAGAAAGTCGGTCCAGTCGGATTTCCCGCCATAAGAACTTTCCGCCGGGGTACCGCTGCCCGCGAAGTTATAGGAGACCGTGGCGTGGTTGTTGACATTGTTCTTGAGCATCAGATTCCAATTCACCCGGCCGTTGCGCGTCTTGTTGTAGCTCGGCCACCCACCGCCGCCCAGCGGAGCAGGGATAACCGGGTTGTTGGGGGTGAGTTCGATGCCGTAATCGTACAGAACGCTGAGCCGGTTGCGATCGTTGACGTTGTAGTCCCCTTTGAATCCATACATCTTGATGGACTCGGGGTTTTCCACGGTGCTGATATAGTTGCTATAGATGCCCTGCGGGGTGCCCTGGTTGACGTTGGGCGTGGGGAAGAGCGGGGTGATTTTCGCCGAAATCGGCGAAATGGAACTCTGGCTCAGAATGATGTTGTTGCAAATGATGGGGCCGCAGGTGGAAGGGTTTCCCGCCGCGATGGTCGAGGGATCGTAGAGAATCGCATCGTAGGTGGGAGGATTGTCAAGCTGCGTGAAGTTGCCTTGCACCATCTGCGCGGTGGGAACGTCGGTTTCACCGGAGGCTACGCCTGTTACCAGTTTGTAGCCGTCAAACCAGCCAAAAATGAAGGCCTTATTCTTCTTGATCGGCCCACCCGCGGTGACGCCGTACTCGTTCTGCTTTTCGGTTGAGACCTGGGGCAGAAAGAAATTCCGCGCGTCAAAGTCGTCGTTGCGGAGAAACTCATAGGCCGTGCCATGGACCCCGTTGGTTCCCGACTTCACTTCAAAGCTGGCCGTGCCGCCGGCGCTTCTTCCGTATTCCGCCGAGGCGTTGGTGGCCTCCAACTTGAACTCGCTAATGGCGTCGGGCGGGAGCTGAAAAGCGTTCAACTCGCCTTCGAATCCAGCTTGGCTCGGGACGTCCGCGCCATCGAGCGTCAACGTGGTGCTGCTCACCATGCTGCCGCTCACCTGCGTGGTGTAGACGCGACCGGTGCCTTCGCCGCCATCGTTATTGCCGCGTCCGGTAACGCCGGGCGCCAACTGCATGAAGAAGGCCGGGCTCCGTTGGTCGCCCTCGGCAACCAGCGGCAGATCCTCGACCTCGCGGCTGGTCACCGAGGCTCCTGAATCGGAACTATCGCGATCGAGCAAGGGTGCCGCGGCGGTAACCGTGACGGTCTCCGTCTTGGCGCCAACACTCAGGCCCACGTCCGCGCGGGTGATATCACCCACCGTAACCTGGATGTCGGTCTGGGTGAACTTCTTGAAGCCTTCCTTCTCCGCCGCCAGCCGGTACTTGCCGGGCGGCAGGAGCGGAACTACATACACACCGGCAGCGCTGGTCGTGGCGTTATTGGATACGCCGGTGGCAACATTGGTGATGGTAATCGCCACCCCGGGGACCACTGCGCCGCTTTGGTCGGTGACGGTGCCGGTGATCGTCCCGCGATCGACTTGCGCAATTGCCGCGCTGGTCAATAGCAGAGATCCCAGCAATACGAGCAAGAATTGCCTGAAATACGACATTGCCCCCTCCTCCTGTTACTTGGGATGAGACCCTGGACTCCGACGCGAAAGACGAGCAGATAGACAATGGAGAAATCGTGCAGAAAAGCAAGCAGCAGAAAGAAAACTAAGAACTACCCATCAAAATCTTACGTAATAGTATGTTTCAGGTGGTCCTAGTAATCCCTCTAATGCCCTTCGGACATAGTTTTTAGCACCGGGACGCGGACGTGTCAAGTGGTTTTTAGGTTTTTCTTGCTTTCGATCAATTTGCCGATAGGCAGATCGCAATCTTTATTACGGAGAAAATTCTCTCTTCCCCTTGCCGTAGCGCACCTCCGCCTTTGAGGTCTGAGGCACTTACCATGCAATTACACTCCATCCCGCGCCTAACGGTCCAATTCGGGGTATGGCAACGGAAGAACTGATTGCGCCGGCGGAGTGCGGAACCCTGAGATTCCCGCGTCCCCGTAATCGAACCAGATTGCGGATCCCAATTTGAACCTTGGTAAAGGTAAATTTGGACAAGCTTGGTCAGAGACCGCCGCTACAAAACTCAAACCGCACGCCTACAATGCACCACACGGATCCTGCTCCTGGGCGGGCGGCGGCCACGGCAAGCACCATCCTAAAACACCGATAGCGGGCTGACTGGAGTGTTGCTCCCAGCCGGCCCGCTATCGGTAAATGCCACTACACTTCGGTTAGGGGTTAAACTACCACTTCAATCTCATACCCAGTTGGATGGTGCGCGGAGGATTGGGCTGGTCCGAGAGCGAACCAAATCCCGATGCGCTAGCACCACCGATGGCAGGCTCCGCGTCGTACCCGCCTTGGCCTTGGTATTGAACAAACTGGACGCGATTGAAAGCATTGATCGCGTCAATGTGGAAATTCAGCACCCATGATTCATGGATTCTCCAATCCTTAAGGATGGAGAAGTCCTCGTCAAAGTAGCCGAAAGCCCGCACTTTTCCCTCGGTCGAATCCACTGTTCCGAAGCCGAACTGTGGGGCGTATGTAAAGGCGGCCTCGTTGAATTCGAAATCCTTATTAGGATCGAAGTGGCCGGAAGCCTTTGCCGCGGTTTTCCAGGGAACCCCATTGATGCTATCGGGAGTGTTGTAACCGCCATTCCCTACCTCTTCCAAGGCTTCATCTCCTCGGGGATCTTCAATACTCTCCGGCTGGCCGGACTGGTATTGCTGAACGCCCGAAACCTTCCAACCACCGATAATCTGGTTGGCCACCCCGGCGTGATTCAGGAAATGCCGTCCCAAACCCACCGGCAGGTCATAGACGTAGGAAAACGAGGCGAGTTGGGGCATATCGTTAAAGCAGAATGACTTTACGAGATGTTCATTCCAGGTATCCACGGCCCCGAACTGGGAACCATAGACGCTGAACATGGATCCGCCCGTCGTCAGGTTCTTCGACCAGGCGTAAGAGAGGAGCATGGTCAGGCCGTTGGAGAAGCGCTTCTCCGCCTTGAGCTGTAAGGCATTATAGGTGGAGACCCCAAGACCTTCATACCCGCGAGTGAGGGTATTGTATTGGGGACGGATGCTGAGCGCCTTGCCCAGTTGAAGATTGATGGCATTGTGCGCGTAAAGCGCCTCGAATCCCGGGAAGGGAGAGTGATTCCCCGTGGCCGGATCGACAGGCTGGCTGGTGAGTTGCGCTTGCGCCGGGCCAAAGCTGACGGGCTCAAACAGCAGAGGCATTGGACCACTGGGGTCCGAGCAGGACAGTACGGTCCCGGTCGGCGTGTAGCAGGTGTTGCCCAAGGGCAGGTATTGGGGAGGCATATCGGTAGTCGGCGACATAAAGCTCGGAATATGGACGCCGGTGTTTCCGATGTAGGCAGCCGTCAGGGTGATCTTGCCGGGCAACTGGCGCTCGATACTGAGCTGGAAGTTTTCTGCGTAAGGTGAATCCCCATCGGACTTCTCAGAATTATAGGCGTTCCCGCCGTTCTCCGCGGTGGCGGTCAGCGCGGGTACAAAACCCACCCCCGTCGTCGGGAAAGCATCCAGGCAGCCGGGAGCAAAGGCAGGGCAATTCCCGTCCCATTGCTCGGCGGGTACATGTGCCGCGGTGGTGCCGATACTGGGAGTGAGGTTGTATCCCTGAACGTAAGCTCCCCCGGAGGCGCGATCGGCATTGCCTTGGGCAAAGTAAACGCCGAAGGCGGCGCGCAGTACCGTCTTATCATTCAAACTGTAAGCCAGCCCGATGCGCGGGGCAAAAGCGTGGTGATGCGTGTAAACACCGGAGCGCAGCGGCGCGCTGGTGCCAAACAACAAAGCTCCCAATTCGCCAGGGGCCCCGGGGTTCGGGGTACTCATGTCAACCCACGACTTGGTGCCGTGCGCGTGGTAGTCCGGCATGAACAGATCCCAGCGCAGGCCCACGTTCACGGTAAGCTTGCGGCTGAACTTCCAATCATCCTGGACGAAAGCACCCAGGTAGCCGTCGCGGGAGTAAGCGGGCGTGGTGTAAACCAGGTCATGTATATTGGAAGCATACCCCAGCAGGTAGGAGGCAAAGCCCGAACCGCTGGAGGGATCGGAGGAGATGCCCGTCTCGGTATTGGTAAATTGGAAATAGCCGGCGGTGCCGCCGGGACCGACGGAGTTGTCGTCGTCCTTCTGGTAATCCATGCCGAATTTGATCGTGTGCCGGCCTCGGATCCAGGTCATCGTATCCTTGAATTCCTCGGAGTGGTTGTCGTCGACACCTTCCCCGCCGCCGCCGTTAAAAGCATCTGACATTTCCTGCGGCATGTCGATCACGATGGAGGGAAACATGGTCTTTTCGGTTTGATCGAATCCCTTAAATCCGAGGTAATCGACCCAGTCGGCTCTCCCGCCGTAGGTGGTCTCGGGTGGGGTGCCACTGTTCCATTCGTTAAAGGAGGCTACGGCGACGTTGTTGACATTGGGCTTGAGCATCAGGTTCCAATTCACCCGGGCGTTGCGCGTCAGGATGGTGGACGGCCATGAACCGCCGCCCAGGGGAGCAGCGATTTCTCCAATGTTGGGGGTCGCGTTTTTGCCGTAATCGTACAGAACGCTGAGCCGGTTGCGCTCGTTGACGTCGTAGTCCCCTTTGAAGCCATACATGTTGATGGACAGGGGATTTTCCACCGTGTTGATATAGTTCCAAAACTCGGGCGTGGTGGAGCTCTGGTTGGCGTTGGGATTGGGGAAATACGGGTTGATTTTCTGCGAGATCGCGGAAATTGAAGTTTGGCTGGTGATAATGTTGTTGCAAATGATCGGGCCGCAGGTGGGCGTCGCTGATCCCGCCGCCACGGCCGAGGGATCGTAAAGCACCGCATCGTAGGAGCTGGGATTGGCAGTAAACTGGCTGAAGTTGCCTTCCTTCATGTCCGCGGTGGGAACGACGGCGAGTGCGCTGGAGGGGCTGGAGACCAGTCTGAACCCATCATAATAGCCGAAAATAAAGGCCTTGTTTTTCTTGATGGGCCCGCCGGCGGTGACTCCGAATTCATTCTGCTTGTTGGGGGAGACGTTGGGATTGAAGAAATTCCGCGCGTCCATATCGTCGTTGCGCACGAACTCATAGGCCGAGCCGTGAACCCCGTTGGTTCCCGACTTCACTTCGAAGCTGGCCGTGCCGCCACCGCTTCTTCCGTATTCCGCCGAGCCATTGGTGGCTTCCAGCTTGAACTCCGAAATGGCGTCAGGCGGCATCTGGAAGGAACTCAAATTGCCCTCATAGGATGATGGCGTGTTCGATTGAATATCCGCGCCATCCAGCATAAAGGTGGTGCTGCCCACCATGGAACCGCTCGTCTGCGTGTCCCAGGTGCGGCTACCGCCCATGCCGCCATTGTTATTGCCGCGTCCGGTTACGCCCGGCGCCAACTGCATGAAGAAGGCGGGACTCCGTTGGTCTCCGATGGCGACCAGGGGGAGATCCTCGACTTCGCGGCTGGTGACCGAGGCGCCCGTATCGGAGGTATCAACCTCGAGCAAGGGCGCCTCGGCGGTGACCGTAACGGTCTCCGTCTTGGAACCCACGCTCAGGCCCACGTCCGCGCGGGTCGTATCACCCACCGTAACCTCGATGTTGGTCTGGGTGAATTTCTTGAAGCCTTGCTTCTCCGCCGTCAGCCGGTAGGTGCCGGGCGGCAGGAGCGCAACTACGTAAGCACCGGCAGTGCTGCTCGTGGTGTCATTGGAGATGCCGGTGGCCACATTGGTGATGGTAATCGCCACACCGGGAACCACGGCGCCGCTTTGGTCGGTGACCGTGCCGGTGATGGTCCCGCGATCGACTTGCGCAAAGGCCGCGCTGGTCAATAGCAGGGATCCCAGCAAAACGAACAAAAATTGCTTAAGATATGACATCTACCCCTCCTCCTGTGATTTGGAATGAGGCCCTACACTCCGACGCGAATACAAAGCAGGTATGCATTGAAGCAGTCTTGCAGAGAAGCATGAAGCTGGCGGCAAGCCAAGAACCACCAACCAGCCAGAATTTATTACTTAAGTACATTACTGTCCTAACGTTCAGCATGAATTTCCATGTAAGTACCTTGTCCTTATTCGGGTAATCGGAAAGACCCGACGCCAAGAGAAAAGAGCCAAATAGAATTGCACCCGCTGAAATATCATGGCTCAATTTTCCTGTCAAGGGAAAATGATATCGATTCCAAATTATTAGGACAAAACGTCCGAAAAATTTGCATTTTCAGGATTTGGCATCTTCGAATGATCACAAATGTTCATATTTTAGGCCAATTATTTGTTATTGAAAATGAACAAGAATTCACCTTGCCTCTTCAACTCTATGTTGAAACGGTTCACGCCATCTTAGGCAAAGCCAGTATGAATTGGGCATAAGAGAGAGTTCGTTCCGTGGTCAGACCGGATGAGAAACTTCTTGCGGAGGACTGCGGACGCGGACTTTCAATGGCTGGCGCGCCCCTCGAATCGCACTTGATCGCCCGCGAATGCGCATCCCGTGCTCCTGCCGTGGCGGAGGAAATTCAGTGGAGCCCTCTTTAAACCCGGCAGAGCGTGGATTTTCAGGACATGAAACGTTTTATGCTGAGTATTTAGAGGTATGCGGAGCAGGGTTTCCGTACGCGTTCGGCCGCTGGGCAGTCACAAATAATCCACAGATAAATAGCCCCACGGGGCGGGGCTATAAACGAAGAATTCCCAACTAGGAGCCCGTCGGAGATAAGGCTCTAAAATCTTACCTTTACCGACTCTCGGTTGCGAGGGTCGTATGTTGGCCATAGGCACTGTCCGGGCTGCCGGGAAGACGATCTCTGCAGTTTGGGCCAGCGCTTTCAAGTGCTCTGGGGAATCCACCCGGAGCGGAAGAGTTTCAGTAGATTATGGGTGGCGCAGATCATCTGCCATTCTGCCTGCACTTTCCCCAGCCCGCGCAGCAGAAATCTCCGAAACCCTCGAGCCTCTTTGATCTGCCCAAAAACCGGTTCCACCACCGCCTTGCGCAGTTTATAAACCGCCTGTCCTTCCGCCGTCCGCAGCTTGTGCCGCATCTGCTCCGCCACGCTGGCCCCGGAGGGCGGAGGCCCGGTCGTGGCGGGCGGTTTCTCGCCGTGCTTCTGCCCGTCCGGCGCTACGAACAGATCGATCTCCTGCAACTGGGCATCGGTAATGTTGGACTCACTGAAATACCCGTTGTCCGCCGTCGCGCGCTGCGGCGGGCGCCCCATCTGCACATGCACTTGATTCAGCATCGGGACCAACTGCTTCTTGTCGTTGGCTTCCTGCGTCACCGCCGCCCCCACGATCACTTGCGCGTGGCTGTCCACCGCCGCCTGGGCGTTATAGGCTTGCACAAACTCTTTCGTCGCTCCGTCCTTCATGATCCGCGATTCCGGGTCGGTAAAATTCCGTTGCGCTTGGGGCTCCGGCTTCGTCGCTTCCGGGTCCGGCGACTGCGGCGGTCGTCCCCCGAACTTCCGTCCCCGTTCACGTTCCTGCTTCTCCCGCTCCTTTAATTGCGCCGCCACCTCCGCCTCCTTCTTTTCCGCCCCCTCTTTTGCCTCTTGTTCCAGCGCCGCCTTCGCCTCCCGAATCTTCTCTAACCGGCTCTCCCGCCGCGCCAGTTCTTTCGGCAGTTCGTCGCCCCGCTTACCCTTCCCATATTTTCCATCTTCCTCCGCGTCTACCCGTGCTGCCTCGGCCAGCAGCGATTGCACCTCCGCGGCGAGTTCCTTCTCCGCCTTCTCCATCCGCTCGTAGCTCATCGCCTTGTGCTTCGAGGCGTTGGCCTTGATCTTCGTCCCGTCCAGCGCCACGTGCCCCAATTTCACCAGTCCCGCCCGCTGGCACAACTGCAACACCTGCACGAACAACTGTGCCAAGGGCACCAAATGTTCCTGCCGGAACGTCGCGATCGTGTCGTGGTCCGGATGCTGGTCGGCCGCCAAATACCGGAACGCCACGTCCTCGTACGTCGCCCGCTCGATCCGCCGCGAACTCGCCACCCCCCGGCAGTAGCCGTAAATCAGCATCCGCACCATCATCCGTGGATGGTACGCCGCCAGCCCCCGCCCATCGCCTGCTTCGTAAGTCGCGTAAATCGCCGCCAGGTCTAAGGCCTCCACCACCTCCGCCACAAACCGCGCCAGATGGCCTTCCGGCAGCCAATCTTGCAGGGAGGGAGGCAGCAGATAGGCTTGGTTTAGATCGCAGTTCCGAAACTTTTTGCTCATAACCTCATATTACACACATACACGCGCATGTCAATACTAAACAAAGCGATACACAAAAAACTTGATTACAATCAAAATCTATCTCCGACAGGCTCCTAGAGCCCTTTAATGATTTGTGATACACAATATGAAACGATATCTATATCGCTTGGCAAGACAGGAGGAAAAGGTGGGAGGAAAAGCGTGTCGGAGGCACGGAGGCACAGACCAATACGGGCGGCAGGAGAAAATGTTCTTTTTCCCCTGCAACCTTTTCCCCTTCCCGGCGAACCTTTTTCCTGGACCTTTTTCCCCCTGGAGCCTTCTTCCGAAACCTTCCCCTCCCCCCGACCGAGGGGAGAGTGAGTTCACCTCGCCCTCGCCCTTGCCCTCGGGTCGAGACTACCAAACCAAGATAAATTCTCCCCTCGCTCCCTTGGGGGAGAGCGGCGGGGGTGAGGGGGGCTATGTCACTAAATTCTCCAAAACTCAATGATCCGGCGACCGCTGGTACCAAATAATGACGTCGCCATCGTCAGGGAGGTCGGAGTATTCCACCAAGAGGTCACTCACCGAACGCATGGCGAGGGAAGGCAGCAGGGGCAGTACAGTGTTCGAAAGCAGGAAGCCCCCCGGCCGCAGCATGCTCTGGGCGTTGGCAACGGCCATCAATTGCTCGAAACTGTCGAAATAGCAAAAAACGTTGGTGCTGATGATCAAGTCAAATCCCTTTTGTGGAAGCAGGTCAAGGTGCTGGGTGACAATGTCCAAGTCCACGGGCGTAATCAGGGCAACGCTGGCGGGGCGGATTTGAACGGCGCGCGCCTCCACGCTGCCGGCAAGCGTCGGGGGCGGAATAGGTGTCACCGAGTCGCCAATTTGATCCCCGAACTGCTGCCAATAGGAAGAAGTGGACGCCTTCCAAGGCACGTGGGTGTCGCGTGGCAATTGCAGCACGTACGGCTGGCCCAAATCGGCGCGGCGCCGGGCGCGGTTAAGGTGGTCGTTCACGCGCGGACTGATATCAAAGGTGAAGACCTCTAATTTTCCGGGCTGGGCGAGTCCCAAACGAAACAGGGTATCCGTCAAAGCGAAGCATTGAATGGTTTGCTGGGGGTAGAAGTCGTAACCCCCCGCTTTGTCTGTAAAGTCGAGCCCGGGGCCGATCACGGCCGCACGGCGCACGCTGCCCGGGGCAAGGAGCCCGCGCCCCTCCATTGCCTTGAGCGACTCCTCAATCGCCAGGTTGGGCCACAGCGAGGTGTCAAGCGACACCCCCCGGGAATGATACAGGGTCTGGGTCGCGGCAAGATTCTCGGGCCGGCCGTCCTGCTGGCGCGCCTGCTCGTAGATCTCCTGAAAACCTTTCTGCTCCTTGAGCACGCGGGCAACATTGGCGAGCACATAACCCTTCAAGCGAGCTCGCTCCGCAAGGTTAGGGTGAACCCCATAGGCTTCACGGGGACGATAACCCTGTTTTTCCACGAGCTGCGAAACAAAGCGAACTCTTTCGTTCTCCCCCGGGTTGGCCATGCCTCGCAGTAAGTCCTCAATGCGCTTCGACAAAACCCCGGCCTGCGGTAAGTCATCGGCTGAAGGGTGGGAGGAGTCCAGATCGGCCATCAAAAGCGTGAGCTCTTTTGGAGAAAGGCGCGGCTGCCGGGTAAAAGAGGTCCCAAGGACGAGAAAGTTAACCAGACTGTCTTCGTCTCCCCGCATCAGCCGGGCGCGCATCTCCTGGTCATGACGCGTTACCCAGCCCGGCCAGATTTGCGCCCTTTCTGCCGGACTCCGGCCCTGCAGCTCGCCGGGCAGCAAGTGGCTGTCCAGCGAATCGAGTATCGTCCGGGCGTCCTGGTAGGAGATATTAACCTCGGGCGGAGAAGGGGGAGACGCCTTCACGGAAGAGTTCGCTTGAGATCCCTCATCGTGGGCGGGCAGGCGCCCGGCAGGCAGAGGGATAATGCTATGTCCCCTCGCTTCGAGCGCTGCCCCCCCTCCATGCCAGGACGGACCGGCTCCCAGCAGAACCGTTCCCAGCAATACCCGGACGAGAAGAAAGCTCCACAGAGAATCGGCCTTGCGCATGAAATCTCCAATGGCATGAGCAGATTTGTTAGAAATCCTGACCAGGCAATTGCGGTTGCGTGCTCGGGTCACGGAGTGCTCCCCAATGAGGCGATGATCATCAGACATCCCACCGTAAGAGCCAGCAGGATCGGGCGGACCCCTTGCCAAATCTATATGCTAGAACTTGCGCCCATTTCCGTCTCCGATAATTTGCAGCCCCGCCTGCAAGGAGGATAAATTCTGCCAAAAATCAAACACTACATTCTACTCATAGTAATACCGGGAAACTGCGCCGGAAGACAAGCACAGTAGCGCAGACTTTCGCATCTCAGAGAGTCTGCGGCTTTCCCCCGGCACGCCCCGAGGTTCTGGGCGTTGATCGACGTTGCCACATATCTACAACGAGTAGACGCTTACCATCTTAAGAGCCGCAGACTTTGAACGGCACAAAGTCTGCGCTACCCTGCTTGCAAACCTGGCAAATCGCCAGTTTATCAAGGGTAGATGCTGCTACATCGCGAGTGGAACAAGGGCGGCACGAATTCCGTGTTATAAGTATGCGCGAAATATAAGCGCTCTGAGGGCTTGGACAACAGCGGAATTCGCGATCAGGAAATCACGCCCGAAGCAGTCCTCGTTGAGCCAGCGAACGGCAGCACTGACAAGCCCATCTGGGGGGAATGGGAAACTATGGACCGACGAAGCTTCGTAAGAAACTCATTGTTCACTCTGGGCGGGCTGACGCTGCCACGCGGCGCCGCCGGCGGGACGGGACTCCTTCCCACCGAGGCCCGGCCTTCCCAGAGCGCCCAGCCGGGCATTCAGTACATTCGCACTGAGGCTCCTCCCTTTGAAATCCCACCCTATCATGGCGCAAGTTATGAAGATACCATTCCCGACACGCTGGACATCGCGGAGCGTTGCCAACTCGCCATCAACGCCATCACGCGCGCGACCGATCCCGACCTGGAGCATGAGATCTATTTCTGGGTTAGTCTTCACAACCCTCCGATCATGAAGCACGACTTCAGCGACTGGTGCGTGTTAGTCGAAGGCATCATGGAAAGTTTGCCCTTGCTTCGAACCGCCACCGGGAGCGATTTCAACGCCGACGTTGACCCGGTTTGGATGAAATCTTTCCTCAAGTCTCTGGGCCCCGATGGCTTGGTTTATTTGCCGCTGAATGGGCGGCCGTGGATGCGCGCAGGGGCAGGTAATCCACCCGTCGTAGAACCCATTAGAAGGGCCGACGGCACTCGAACGCTGTTTAGCGACACGTCAGTTTCCCAGGTATCGCTTCCCTGCATGTGGGCCAGAGCTCTCGGCACGATGAGTCTTTACTACACGCGCGATCGGAATCCGATGTGGAAGCAAGCGATGCGGCAGATGGTTGATCGGGCGGCAGCGCTGGCCATCGATCGCGGTGATTATGCCTTTTACCCGCGCGGAAGCTTTGAGCCCAACGCGGTGGAGAGCGCCAGCGATCAAAAGGATATGTTCACCGGCATGGGTGTCGTTGATGTGGGCGGCGGACGAGTCATTCAAGGCTTGGCGCAATGCTACAAGCTTACGGGTTATGAGCCGGCCGCGACGCTTGCCGCAAAGCTCACCACTTTTGTCCGGCGCCACGGCCGCTACTACGACGAAGCTGACGGACGCTTCATCATCGATCCGGGACAGATTCAGGTAGGAAAGGACACCTACCAGCTTATCTTCCCGGCGAAAGCGGCCCAACTGGATGCGGAGCTCGCTACCGTGAAATATGGAGGGCATTTCCATACCCATACGATCGGCCTCCTGAGCATGATTGAGTATGCCCTCGCTACCGGAGACCGGGAATTACTCGCGTGGACGAAATCCAGCTTTGAGTGGGCAAGGACCCAGGCAGGGCCGCCCGTGGGTTTCATGCCTTCAACCATCGTTCCACTCTGGCCCAATTGTGAAAGTTGCGAAGTGGGGGACATGATTCAGATTGCATTGAAACTCAGTAAGGCTGGTGCCGGCGATTATTGGGACGATGTCGACCGCTGGACGCGCAATCAATTTGCTGAGAATCAACTCACCAGCACGGAGTGGGTTTACCGGGCGGCGGCCCGGCTGCCGCCGGAGCCCGTTCCGCCCTACCACTCCGGCGATCACGTTCCGGAAAGAAATATCGGGGCTTTTGCGGGTTGGGCCGGTGGTAACGAATGGACCGTCGGGCCGGGACCGCTTTTGGTCATGCAATGCTGCAACGGAAATTGTAATCGCGCCCTGTATTACCTCTGGGAGCATATCCTCGATTACCAGGACGGCCGCTTGCGAGTGAACCTCCTCCTGAACCGCGCCTCACCGTGGGCGGACCTCCATAGCTCCATCCCTTATCGGGGACAAGTGGATCTGAAGATCAAGCGCGAGTGCCCTGAAATATGGGTTCGCGTGCCGGAGTGGATCGATGCTAACCGTGGTGATGTCGAGATTCTGGCAAACGGTAAACCGCGGGCCACGAATTGGCAAGGGCGCTACGTGGCGGTGGGTCATGGCCGTCCTGGCGACACGCTGACGGTGAATTTCCCTCAGCCCCTGCGAAAGGTGACAGCATTGCTGGGCACGACGACATATTCACTTGAACTTAAGGGCAACACGGTGGTTTCGATTGACCCACCCGGGAAGATCGGTCCACTGTATCAACGTGCCGCGTACCGCGAGAGCCAGGTTCCCTGGCGCAAGGTTCGGCGATTCGTCCCTGAAACTGAAATCGCCTGGTGAAAGAGCCGGTAGCCACGGAGTCGCCGCGGCGACCAGTTCTGTCCGTGGGCGTTTCTCGCGCCAAGCACAGTAGCGCAGACTTTCGCATCTCAGAAAGTCTGCGGCTTTCCCCCCGGCACGCCCCGAGGGTCTGGGCTTTGATCGACGTTGCCACATATCTACAACGAGTAGACGCTTACCATCTTAAGAGCCGCAGACTTTGAACGGCACAAAGTCTGCGCTACCCTGCTGCCGTGGCCAAAGAACTAAGCAAGTAGCGCGGACCTGCGGTTCAAGGCTGGCTGGCGCAGGGCGAGCGCAGCCCGGCGTTTCGAAAAATGATCACGGCAGCAAGAACTCGGAATGAAGTCCGCCGATGAGCACATAGATTGCATCCGCGCGCGCGGCGATGATCACGAGCAGGTAGCGAGGAGGTGCGCGCCCCGCAGCGCTCCTCCGCGGCTCTTCAAACGGAAATGCCAATCACCCCCAGGGCACGCCCACATTAACCCGCATTGAACTGGGGAACGGCCGCAAAGGAGCGCAGAACACGCGCACCTTGGCGCTACCCTGCTGCGGATGATATTATAGCGAACATGAGCACTTTGGAATTGAGTGACGAACAGGTCATTTCACTGGTGCGGGGGCTGCCGGCCGAACGCAAGCGGGCGGCCCTGCTGGCGCTTGCCCAGGGAGCACAAGCGGGGCGGGAGGATCGGCTGCGCTGGGCCGAGGCGCAACTGCGACGGGCGTCCGCGGAGCGTGGCCTCGATTGGGACCGCTTGTCGGAAGATGAACGCGAGTCCTTCGTCAACTCCTTACTGCACGAGAAATAGCCTTGCCGCTTACTGCCGTTTTCGACACCAACATCCTGTTTTCCGCGACGGGCTGGCGGGGAAATCCCTTTCAATGCGTCGAGCGGGCGCGCGCCGGCGAGTTCCCGGTATTCACTTGCCCGGAATTGATGGAGGAGCTGGCGGAGAAGTTGGGAACCCGCCTCCATTTCTCTGCGGACCAAGTTGCGGAAACGTTGGCGGATTATCTGGGCTTTCTTCAGGTGATCCAGATTCCCAAGGCGCTCGCGGCGGTCTGCCGCGACCCCGACGATAACATGGTCCTCGAATGCGCTCTGGAGGGCCATGCCCAATACATCGTCAGCGGAGATAAGGACCTGCTGGATCTGAAAGAGTTTCGCGGCATCCGGATCGTCCGCGCCGCCGAATTCTTGAGTCTTCTCGCAATCTGACGAATGGGCGGAACCTTCTATTCCTCCCGCGACCACTACCCTGCTGGGCAGCGAAAACGATCAGCCGATAGGGAGCAAGTAGCGCGCACCTGCGGTTCAAGGTCCGCGGCTCTTCCCCCCATCATAACGAAAAACCGCGGACCTCAAAATCAGGTCCGCTACCTTGCTACACCAACGTGCCATGGCCATCCTGGCCATGCCCGGGCACGGGCAGGATGCCCGTGGCACACCCCGGCGCGGCCCACACTTCCCCATATCGTTATCGGCAGTTTCGGCCGGAACGATGAAACTATTTCTAGGGCCGAGCAGTCGCCGACGCGCCAAAGCAGCTATGGCAACGGCGCGCCCTCACCTTGTGGTCAGGACGCCGTCGCGGGGGCGGAATCTATCCCCATGATTTCGGAACGCCGCCATTGGGCGAGGAAGACTCGCCATCACAAATTCCAAATGAGAACCTGCCCTCAAAACGGCACCCGCTAAATGACACCCGCCCAACGTCAGCCTTGAGGCGGGGGCGAAGTTCAGCTATATTAACCCCGTCGCTCTTTAGGGGCGCACAACAGAGGTCCCTCCCCGATAATGGAGTGCGGCACGGCGGATTTCTCCATCGAACCCTTTGCCCAGGCAATCGGCAACGCCCACCGGGCGCGACCCTGCCTGTTCAAGAAATCTCACGCATGGAGTGAATCAACAATTTGACGAACCCGGTTGAATGCTTGCATCCCAATGTTTCCGCGGCCCATGCTCGCGTGGGCCTGTTTGATTTTGACGGCACCATCTCCCTCATCCGCGCCGGCTGGGTGGACGTGATGGTGCCCATGATGGTGGAAATTCTCACCGGCCTCGGCACCGGCGAATCCGAGGCTGACCTGCGCGCCCTGGTGGAGGACTTCGTGGCGCGCCTCACCGGCGAACAGACCATCTACCAGATGATGGAACTCGCCCGCCAGGTGGAATTGCGCGGCGGCAAGGCGCTCGAACCCTTGACCTACAAACGGATGTATCATGACCGCCTGATGGCCATGATCGAATACCGGCGCCAGGACCTGCGGCGTGGCGCCGTATCGCCGGAGCAATACCTGGTGCCGGGCGCGCGCGCCTTTCTGGAATCGCTCTGCGCGCGCGGCCTCAAACTGTATTGCGCCAGCGGCACCGATGAGGTCTACACTTTGGAAGAGGCCGGGCTGCTCGACGTCCGGCAATATTTCCAGGGCGGCATATACGGCGCCCAGGACGATTACCGAAGCTTCTCCAAGGAGATCCTGATTCAACGCATGATCTCCGGCCTCGAATGCAAGGGCGATGAATTGGTGGGCTTCGGCGATGGCTACGTGGAGATCAAAAACGTGAAGGACGTGGGCGGAACCGCCGTCGGCCTCGCTACCGCCGAGCCCGAATGCCTGGTGGTGGATCAATGGAAACGCCAGCGGCTGGTGGGCGTCGGCGCGGACATTATTGTCCCCAATTTCCTCGCCCATGACGAACTTTTAGGGACATTATTCCCGAATTCGTGAGGAGAATGAAGCCTGTCTTCGCCATAAGCCATTATTCATGAATAACTTACAATGGCTGGCGCGGGCTATTGCGGCAAAACGCAGCCATTCACTCCCTTATCCAGCTTCGATCCCCGCAGGTAGGGTCGATTTTGCAGGAAAAAATTCGATTGGAACTTGCATTCCAAAACCGTCGGCGCTACCTTGCGGGTCGGCCGAAAAACGAAAATGGAAACTGCGATGAAATCAAAATATGAATCCTTCGATCGCTCGCAACTCCTGATCAAACCCCTGAGCGAGCGCAAGCACGACATGGATCTCAATTACGTTCTGAAGCTCGATGCGCCCGCGCCGGAATTCTCTCACCCGCAATTGCCGTCGGTCGCCCAGCACCTGATGGCCGCGCGGGAGAAAGGTGCGGCGCGCATCCTGATAATGGGAGCGCATGTCATCAAAGCCGGCGCCAGCCGATACGTGATCGACCTCATCGAGCGCGGCTATATTACGCACGTTGCCATGAACGGCGCAGGCGCGATTCACGATTACGAACTGGCGCGCATCGGAGCCTCCACGGAGAGCGTGGCGCGTTACATCCGCAGCGGCGAATTTGGCCTCTGGCGCGAGACCGGCGATTTGAATGACATCATTCGCGAAGCCGCGGATCTAGGCCTGGGCCTCGGTGAAAATGTGGGGCGGCGAATCGAGGAGAGTTCCTTCCCTTACAAGGATCTCAGCATTTTCGCGGCCGCCTACCGCCATTCCGTTCCCGCCACCGTGCACGTGGGAATCGGTTACGACATCATCCACGAGCACCCCAACTGCGACGGCGCCGCGCTGGGCGCATCGAGCTACCACGACTTTCTCATCTTCACCAAAACCATGGAGAAGATGGAGGGCGGCATCATGTTAAACTTCGGCTCCGCCATTATGGGGCCGGAGGTTTATCTGAAGGCGCTCTCCATGGTTCGCAACGTGGCGCATCAGCACGGAAGGGTGATCAAGAATTTCACCACCGCGGTGTTTGATCTGGTGCCCATTCAAGGCGACATTCACCACGAATTGCCTAAGACAGACCCGGGATATTATTTCCGCCCCCACAAGACCATCCTGGTGAGAACCGTGGCCGATGGCGGCGAGAGTTTTTATTTTTGTGGAGATCATCGCGCGACCGTGGCGGCCCTGCGGCGCGCCCTTCTGGAGCTGCAACCATGACCATTCCTGAAATTCTTGACGGCATCAAAAAACTGCGCGCCCTGGTGGTGGGGGACATCTGCCTGGACCGCTGGTGCACTTACGATCCGGCGACTTCCGAGCCTTCCGCAGAAACCGGCATCCCCCGCCTCGGCATCGTGGCCTCGTTGGTCACGCCCGGAGGAGGCGGCACCGTCGCCAATAATCTCGCCTCCCTCGCACCCGCCAAAGTCGCGGTGCTGGGGGCTCGAGGCGACGATGGATTTGGATACGAACTGAATCGCGCCCTCACCGAACGCGGCATCGACGCCAGCCTGATGGTGGGACTGCGCGACTGGCAGACCTTCACCTACACAAAACTTCTGAACAGCACCAATGGTGTGGAGGACCAGCCGCGCGCCGACTTCATCAACACCAAGCCCCTGCCGGTGGAGGCGGAACAAAAACTGATCGCCAATTTGAACGCCGCCATCGCCGGCTTTGACGCCGTGCTGGTGGCCGATCAGGCGGAAACTTCGGCGGGCGGCGTCGTCACCCCCGCCGTGCGCGAGGCGTTGATTGCCGCGGCCGCCCAGTATCCGGAGAAAATCTTTCTGGTGGATTCGCGCCGCCGCGTCCATCTGTTCCGCAACGTCATGGTGAAACCGAACCATAGCGAGGCGGAGGCCGCCTGCCAGGCCCTTTTCAATGCCGTCGATTTCAAACGCCTGCGCGCCACGCTGGGGGCCAAAGCCCTCTTTTTGACGCAGGGACCAAAGGGCGCGCTGGTGTTTGAAGAAGGCAAAGAAACATGGTCCAAGCCGCGCCCCGTGGCGAAACCCGTAGATATCTGCGGGGCCGGCGATAGCTTTGCGGCAGGAACGGCGCTAACCATGGCGGTCACCCACGATCCCGTGGAGGCCGCCAGCTTCGGAAACATTGTGGCTTCGATTACCGTCATGAAAAAAGGCACTGGCACCGCATCACCCCAGGAAATTCTGGCCGCCGTGGCCCACCACTAGCTGTGCCATGGCCGTCTCGGCCATGCCCGAGCACGGGCGGGACGCCCGTGGCACGTTTCGAGTGACCCGGTTCGCTCAACGGCACTTAAAAAGGGGGACGTCAACATGGGTAACTTCTCAGTTGCGAAGAAAAAAGAGGAAGGTCACACAACCTATCATCTGAAGGACGCGAAGCGAAAGATGTCTTTCAGCCTCGTGCCGGACATTGGCAACTGGGGCTACAGCCTCAAGGCCAATGGCAAGGAGGTGTTCTATCCGCGCCCATCCTTCGAACAGTACATCAAGGAGCGCGGCCTGGGTTATGGCAATCCGCTGATGGCGCCCTTTGCAAACCGCATCGATCAGGACTATTACTATTTCGAAGGCAGGAAATATCTCTTGAATGATGAACTCGGAAACTTCCTGCGCACTCCTCCCACCAATTTTCCCATTCATGGCCTGCTTTCTTACGACAAACGATGGGAAGTGATCAAGACGAGCGCCTCCGACTCCTCGGGCGCGGCCATCACCTCGCGCCTGGAGTTCTACAAATATCCCGACCTGATGGCGCAGTTCCCTTTCGCGCACATTCATGAAGTCACCTACCGGCTGAAGGGAGGCAGCCTGGAATGCGCGACGAAGATCACTAACGTGGGAAATTCCAACATGCCCGTCCACTTCGGGTACCACCCGTATTTCGTGCTCGACGGGCCGCGCGCGGAATGGACTCTCCACGTGGCCGCCCGGCAGCATTGGGTGGTGCCGCCCACGCTGATTCCGACGGGCGAATTGATACCTGCTGAAACCTACCTGCCGGGATGCACGGGGGCGCTGAAGCTGGAAAACATTTACACCGATGGGGCCTTCACTGACCTCGTGCGCGACAAGGATGGGCTGGCGCGCTTCGCCGTGGCGGGGGCCAAACGCAAGGTGGAAATTGCTTTTGGTCCGGAATTCACCACCGCAGTCTGCTTTGCGCCCCTTCAGTGGCAGTACGTGTGCGTCGAACCCCAAACCGGACCGACCAACGCCTTCAATTTGCAACATGAGGGGAAGATTTCCGACCTGCGCGTGCTCGCACCGGGAAAGGTCTTCCAAGGCTCGTACTGGTTTACTCCCAGCGGGTATTAACCTGGTTCCCGCACGGTGGTACGGTGAGTCGCCGTGCAAACCGAACAAAACTCTCAGTGACCTCTGTGGCCAGAAAAGACTCAACACGGAGGTCACAAAGCCTCCGTGGCCTCTGTGTGAAGTCTTGATAGGCACAGAGGCCACGGATGAGCCCACGTCAAGAATCACCGCTAAAACTCCACTCCCCAGCACTTACTTCGTGAACATCTCCAACTCCGTAACCTGCGAAACGATGTGGCCGATCAGGATGTGCGATTCCTGGATGCGCGGCGTCTGGTCGGAAGGAATACACAGGCAGTATTGCGAAACTTCCTGCAGCATGGCCCCGTACTTCCCGGTCAGCGCCACGGTGACCAATCCCTTGGCCTTGGCCGCGGCCAGACCCTTCAGAACGTTGGGAGACTTGCCGCTGGTGGAGAACCCCACCGCCACGTCACCAGCCGAGCCGAGCGCCTCAATTTGCCGGGAAAAGACGTTTTCGTAGGCGTAATCATTGCCGATTCCGGTGAGCGCGGAGGTGTTCACGGTCAGGGCAAGCGCCGGCAGCGGGGTGCGCTCCATCTGGAATCTCCCCACAAATTCCGCGGCAATGTGCTGTGCATCCGCTGCGCTGCCGCCATTGCCGAACAAAAGGATCTTGTGCCCGCTGCTTAGCGCTGATACGAATTCCTGGATGACGCCTTCGATCTGGCCAAGAAGTTTCGCGTCATCGAGTAAGGATTGTTTGACACTGATGCTGTCCTGAATTGATGTGGTAATTAAGGCATGCCTGCTCGAACTCATTTTAAAACCTCCGCGAGATTTAATGGATAAATTCAGATTTTTCAAGCTGACGCTGAAGGGATTACGCGTCCGTCCAGGCAGCCTTGAGCAATTATGGTAGCACAGCCGCCCCGGGCCGCGGCCCAACACGTTTTGCAGGCGCAGGCCATTCAGGTACAATAGCAGGCCGTTTGCATCCACGTGCAATTGCCGCCGCGTAATAGAGCAACCATCGCGACGAATATCAGGAGAACCTTCCAGTGAACAAGCCCTTATTGAGTCCTTTAGTCTTGAGGCATAATGCATGGCGCGGCCCCCGAATTATCCTCTTCCCCCTCTTTGTCGTCCTGCTCACGACTCCTTTGTTGCCAGCCCAGGACAGCAAGGCTTCGAAGATTCCGGAGGGAGAAGCACAATTTACCGAAAAGCAGTTGGAGCAGTATTACCTCGTCTATAAGAATTCCGATGTGCGGTACTTAAGAACTCTTTTTGACGCTTACCTCAACAACTCAGGAGGCACCGCTCAGGAACTCCAACCCCTGCACAAATGGAGCAAAGACTATTTCCGCAGTAAGTTTGTGGTCCTCTCTCGTGCGAACGGCATGTTTGGCGGGACATGGACAACCATTCTGTTTCAAGACCGGCCGGATAAAGTCTTCTCAGCCTGGGTTTACGCGGAGGGTGATAAGAAAAAGCTCGTACTCAGGGCATTTGACGATGCCAAATTCAGTGACGAGGATATAAGGCGCACCCGAATTCGATACAAGAAGCTGATAGAAGACAAAGAGCACGCAATTTGAGTGGATGGGTCGAAGCACCCCAGGGAGGTTTCAGTGTTCAGGTTACGTCAATACGCTTTCACCTTGGTTTTCGCAGGAATTCTGGCCGGCCTCGCCGCCAGCATGCCCGGGCAAAGCAAGCCCCCGGGAGAAATCGATCTGGTCGGATACGCACACACCGATCTCTCCTGGCTCTGGCCCCGCAGTGAAACCATTCATGAGGTCCTGCCGCGGACCATCGAAAGTGTCTTCAAAATGATGCAAGACCATCCGGGCATGGTTTACGCCATGAGCGCCGCCCAGGCCTACAAGTGGACGGAGCGCTATTACCCGGACCTCTTCGCGCAGATCAAAACCAAAATTGCCTCGGGTGAATGGGAAGTGGTGGGCGGAGCGTGGACCGAGCACAACACCAACATTCCCAGCGGCGAATCCCTGGTGCGCCAGCATCTTTATGCGAAGCGGTATTTCAAGGAAAAGTTCGGCGTTGACGTCAAGACCGGCTGGCTGCCGGATTCCTTCGGGTTCAACTGGAATTTGCCCCAGATTTACCACAAGTGCGGAATCGATTACTTCGTAACGTTCAAGCTGCAATGGCAGATCGAACGCAACGATCCGCCCGTTCCCTTCCCTTACCACCTCTTCTGGTGGGAGGGTCCGGATGGGTCGCGGGTGCTCTCCTTCCTCACTGTGGGCCCCTACAACGGGAAAGCCGAGCCCGCCCAGTTGCTGGATGCCCTGCACACGGTCGAATCGATGCACCATATCGACAAGGTTCTCTCCCTGTACGGCAAGGGCGACCACGGCGGCGGCCCCATGCCTGACATGATGGACCGCGCCGTAACCATGATGCACGACCCCAACTTCCCCACCGTCCGCTTCATGAAAGGCGTGGATTACTTCCATGAAATCGAGGCGCTCCCGCAGGCGAAGGAACTCCCCGTGGTGGACGATGAGCTTTACGTCAAAACCCATCGCGGAACTTTTACCACCGACTCCCAGGTGAAGCGCGACAATCGCCGCAGCGAAGAACTGCTGATGAACGCCGAGAAATTCTCCCTGCTCGCTTCCCAATTCGGCGAGGCTTATCCCCAGCAACGCATCCAGGATTTGTGGGAGAAGGTTCTCTTCGGGCAGGTTCACGACAACATCGACGGCTCCGCCTTCGCGGAAGTCTATCGTGATGCGGCCACGGATTATGCCGACATCCGGTGCGCGGGCGGCAAAATCCTCGACTCCGCCCTCTCCACCATCAGCAAACATGTCAACACGCAGGGTCAAGGGCGCGCCGTGTTAATCTTCAATTCCCTGCCCTGGGAGCGGACCGGCCTCGTTTTTCTCGATTCCTCCTACTTCGCCGGGTTCAAGCATTTCAGGATTGCAGACGCCGCTGGGCACGACGCCCCCTATCAAATCGAAGCGGACGCGGGGACGGCCAAAGCTCTGTTCTTTGCCGTCAATGTTCCCGGCATGGGGTACAAGGAGTATCGCGTAACGGCCAGCGCCGAGGAACCCAGGTTCTCGACCGACCTCACCGTCGCCGGGCTTACCCTCGCCAACAGCCAGGTGGAAGTGGTCATCGACCCCGTCTCCGGCAACCTGAAATCCCTGAAGAAAAAAGGTATGGAGACTAACTTCCTGCGTGAGGACAATCCCTGCGCGGCGCTGGAAGTTTGGGAGGACAAGCCCCCCAAGGCTCCGGCCGGCGAACCCGCCTGGAATATTTATTTGGGCGCCGATAACAAGCTGGATAAAGCCGAAAGCGTCAAGGTGGTGGAATCCGGACCCGTCCGCGCCGTCGTGCAGGTGAAGAAGTCCTTCGGCGACTCGGCGTTCGTCGAGAACATCGTCCTTTACAGCCATGCCGACCGCGTGGATTTCGAATTAAGCGTGGACTGGCATGAAAAGTACCGCTTTGCCAAGGTGGCTTTCCCGCTCAATCTGAATAGTGCTTACGCCACCTTCGAGATTCCCTTCGGCGCCATTCAACGCTTCGATTGGACGCTCAAGACGGACCCCGGCGTCCGCCTGACCGCGCCTCCACGGGCCTGGGAAATCGCCGATCGCACCAAGTTCGAGGTGGCCGGGCAGCGCTGGGCGGACGTCTCGAACCAGGTCGGCGATTACGGCGTCACCCTGCTCAACGATTCGAAGTACGGATTCTCCTACCAGGAAAACACCCTGCGCATGAGCCTGATCCGCGGCCCGCGCCGTGGCTATCCCAACATGCCGGACACCTGGTCGGATCAGTCCGATGAGCCCATCGTGGGCATTCACCACATCAAGTACGCCCTCATTCCGCATCGCGGCGCCTGGCAGGACGTGAACGCCACCCGCCGCGGCGCGGAGTTCAATCAACCCCTGCTGCCTAAGGCCGAAGCCTCGCACGCCGGGCAGCTTGGCGCCACCTACAGCGCGCTCGACGTGGCCCCCTCGACAGTCACCGTGGAATGCGTCAAGAAGGCTGAGGATTCGAATCAATACATCGTGCGCCTGGTGGAAACCGCGAACAAGCCCTCGACGGCGGTCCTCAATTTTGCCCGCGCCCCACGCATGGCGCGTGAAACCGACATGATGGAATGGGATAAATACGTGCCCTTGACGGCATTTGCGATCAAGGGGACGAAAATAATTGTGCCCTTAAAGCCTTTCGAAGTGAAAACTATCCGCGTGGGGTTCTGAAGGGGAGTGGGCAGTAAGCAGATTGCAGTAGGCAGTGGGCAGGGCATCCCATGTCGGTGCGTCCATAAATTTCTTGACATTGTAGCCTATGGATGCTAGAATGGAAGGGCGGTGGTGGTCTTGGCCCCCGAGCGGTCGGTGAGCGATGTCGAGTAGGCAACTAATTCGGTCAGAAGAAATGAAATATCAGCCCCCAAGAATGGCGGCCATCGAGGCCATTTCTAAAGTAATGGTTGAGCCTTTGCCACGATGTATCAGAACACAAGCCAGTTATTCCTTCGAGCGAAAAACGGCAAAAATTCATCTCGCTGAATTTAAATGGTTTAATGGGACACGGTGGAATGAAAAAATGAAAAATTGAAAAAAATTGCAAGCCGATTTTATAACTTGATGATAACAAAAGGACAAATATAAGACAATTGGTCACTTTTGCATTTTTGACACGATGTGTATCAAAATAAAGGACCTATAGGTTTCCCCTTATACCCATGAAAATTAAATAACTTATCGGGTAAAACCGAAATCACCATGCAGAATTCGGCGTATTTCGGTGCTTTTTTCGGCTTTCCGGAGCCCCCATTTTCGATCCAAATTCTTCGCTGAGTCACAGCCAATTTCCCCCGCCCTAATCCCCAATCCGCCCGGCTCGATACTTTTGCATTTTGCCTTTTGCGCTTTGCCTTTTGCCTTGCTCTTTCTGATCTTGATGTTCCCTACCCTTCAAACACCACTATCTGGTGCCCATGGACGGAGGGGATTACCGCTTCCGTATAGCCCTCGCTGAATTCAAACTTCAAGCTCTGCCGCTGCGGCGCAAGATAAACGCGCGACGGTCTCTCTTCCATCCGCAAAGCAATCTGCACATTGGAGAGCGGCGCGGCCTCCTCCACGATGTCCAGGTCGGGGGCGCGCCGCGTGGCCGGGTAGTTGAGGACATGCACCATCCGCCTGCCCGCTTGCTCGGTGACGGTTGCCTCAGCGGTGGAGGGCAGCTCCGCCTTCAACAACGGGGCGGGCAGCAGCCGGCGAAGGCAATTCCTCACCACCAGCTTATGAACCCGGTAGGCATTCTTGGCATAGGCACTAAAGATCGGGAATGAAATATAGATGATATTCCCCTTCTGCGCCGCGGCAACCTGATCGGTGGGCTGGTCGTAGGGCGTTTGGCGGTGCGAGCTGAAGTGCTGATAAGTGCGGTCGAAATAAGGCTTCCAGATGCGGGCCAGCACGGTGGTTCCCGGCAGCGCCTTCACCACCGAGCCCGGAGCGTAGGTGAATTGCACCATGGGCTCGATGCCGTCGCGCGCGCCTTCCAATACTTCGAAGTAATCACCGCCGTTTCCCGGATACGGCGAGGCGCCTGAGTATTCCAAGCCGATCTCATCTAGCGCAAACTTGTTGCCGCCCGAATCCAACCCCGACTCATGGCTCAGGATCAGCTTGCCGCCTCCGGCAAGATAGGCCCTGACCTTCCCCAACATCTCCTCATCCAAGCGGTGCGAGTCAGGAAGAATCATGACCTTGTAACGGGAGAAATCGGATTCACGGTCCAGCACGTCGAATTGTTGGTGCAGCTCTGAAAGGATGTTGGTAACGCCTACGTCCGGTATGGCGAGAGCCCCGGGCAGGAGCGACGTGGAGGTGGAAAGGAATCCCATCTCGGTCACGGCCCTCGACCCCACGCACCATGGCTCCTTCTCCGCGACGCTCTGGAAGGTGCGCCCAATGCGCTCGTAGACTGGCTGCACAAGCTTTCCCCGCGGGTGCATCTGATCGCCCATGGAGCACTTCCCTGCCTGCGCCAGCATGCGGAAGCATTCATAATCGAGCGCCGCCTGGTTGCGCAGGGTGCCGAAGTCGCCCCACGTCCGGTGAAAGCGCGCGTCCATGCCCAGAAAATGCAGGCCGAAATTGCGCACGTAGCGGGACATCACCGCAAAGTGGGCGTAACCCCAGCCGCCGCCCGGCAGCGACTCAATTTCAATCTGCGTATAGTAGGGCAAGTACGGCCGCATGCCCACCCGCACCTGGCCATTGAAAAATGTCTGGGCGCGGGGCCGGTATCGCCGCACCGTCGAGTGGAGGCGGTCCATGGTGCGCAGGATGACCATCTGGGCGTGCTTCGAGCGATCCTCCTGCCGACGGGAATCGAGCCCAAGCTTTTCCCTTTCCGTCATGCAGTAATGGCAGAAGCACCCGTAGGCCGAGTAGTGAAGGATGTCGAACCAGAGGCCGTCGGCATCATAGTTTTTGGCCACTTCCTCCGCCTGGGCGTTCACATAATCAAGGTACGGAGTGTTCGGGCACAGCCGCTTCCAACCGGCCTCGAGCGGCGCGGCTCCATCCACAGCGCCATGCTCATCGATGGCCAGCCAGTCAGCGTGCTGTTCGGCGGCATATTGATCCCACATGACGGTGATATAGACGGGGGTCAGGATATCAGACTGGTGGCAGGCGGCAATCATTTCGCCCAGCAGGTCGAATCTCAAGCCTGGATGCACGGGGCCGACTTTGCTTGGGTAATAAGCCATTCCATGATGGCCCTTCGCAAATATGTTAATGGAATTAACATGGGCCTCGGTAAGGGTCTGTACAAACTGGGCGGGATCAAAATCCGCACCCACATCCGTAATGAGGGGAGAGGTGTGAAAATCCAGGTGGACCTGCCGGAAGCGCAGCCCCTTGGGGTCCTGGACAACTTCGGGAAGGGGCACGTCCGGCAGGGACGCTGGGCCCTGCGCCTCCCCGGCGGAGGGAAAGGAGGCTAAGCCTGCCCCTAGGCCCATGGTTTTCACGAATGATCGCCGCGTCAAAGCATCCATCTTGTTACCCCCCGGTGCCAGACTCTTGACTTCCCAGACGCGCATAATTCTAAGTCCGCGAATTAACGGCGCAAAGTTTATCAGATGGGCTGAGAAGTTAGGAGCTAGAAGTCAGGAGTCGGTATCACATCGCAGCCGCCAACCGACACCCGCCGTCTGCCAACTGCCGACTGCCTTCTGCCTACCGCGGTCTGCTCACTGCCTACTGCGCTCCACCCTGCCCCTATTCAAGTTGATTCCCGCTGGTGTATAAGAAAAGGTATGACACCCGAATTGAACTATCAGGACCTGCTGGCAGTGGCAGTAACAGAGGCGCGCAAGGGACTGGCGGAGGGCGGCATTCCCATCGGCGCGGCAATCTTTAATGCCCAGGGCCAACTGGTGGGCGCCGGGCACAATCGCCGCGTGCAGCACGGCGATCCCTCGATGCACGGGGAGACCGACGCCTTTCGTAACGCCGGCCGCCAGCGCAGCTACCGCCAGCTCATTCTGGTCACGACCCTGGCGCCGTGCTGGTATTGTAGCGGGCTGGTCCGGCAGTTTGGCTTTGCAACGGTCATCGTGGGCGAAAGCCGCAACTTTCAGGGAGGACTCGACTGGCTGCGCTCGCTGGGCGTGAACGTGATCGACCTTGATTCTCAGGAGTGCGTCTCTCTGCTCGGCGAGTATATCCGTACTCACCCCGAAGTTTGGAACGAAGACATCGGTGAGGAGTAAAGGCAGTTGGCAGTTGGCAGTTGGCAGTTGGCAGTAAGCAGTGGGCTTTAGAATGCAAGCGGCAGACTGATTTCTGAGTATTAATTCTTAATTCTGAATTCCTAATTGCTAACGCCCCCGCCCGAAAAAAGAAAGGGCGAGGCCGCTGCCCCGCCCTTTCGACCATCCGCACACCGAAGCCAAATTAGAACCCCAGGTGCAATGACATCTGAATCTGCCGCGGCCCGCCGATGGTCTTGTTAACCTGGCCGAGGCCGTAGGGCGCGTTGTAAAGCGGTTGACCCTCCACCGGGAAATCGTTGTAGTACTGATTCTGTGAGACGTTATCGATGGGAATATCGAGACTGGCGGTGTTGGTGACGTTGAAGGCGTCCAGCGTGTATTTCAGCGAGACGCGCTCGGTGAGTTTCAAATCCTTGACAAGGGAGATATCCGCACGCTTTTGCCAGGCTTGGCGAAACTGGTTGCGCTGGCCGGAAGTGAAGTCCGTCTCGAAAGTATCGCCGGGTGGAATCGCCCCACCCAGGGCGCCTGGCTGAAGCAAGGGCAGGGTGAAGCAAGACGCATTGAGAGCCGGTGTCGCGCCCGCGCCGTTGGCGCCGGTCACCGCACTCTTGGCCGTACAACCGGGAGCCAGCGGCACGATGGGATTGATTATCCCGTCCGTAGTGCCGTAATAGATACTGCCCACCGCACCCGTATAATCAATCACGCTATAGGGCTGGCCGCTTTGAATCACGGCGATTCCCTGGATAGCCCAACCATTGGCAATCTTGCCCGCCAATCCATTCCCCTTGACGAAAGCGGGGAATTGGTAAAGGTAGTTGAAATTCATAACATGCGTGCGGTCAAAGTCCGACGACGCATAGGCACTGTGCGGGTTCAGAGGGTTGTTGCCGTTGTAGAAAAGGCCCAGGCCGCTCTGCTCGTCCAGGGCGTGTGAGAACGTGTAGGAGAAGCCCACTTGCAACCCTCGGCTTAGCCGCTTTTCCACGTGGGTCTGTAAGGCATCGTAGTTGGAAATTCCGATGGCCTTATAACTCTCCGATTCGGCGGAGTAGCCGAGGTAATGAACCCGCATGTCATCGTTGCCGCTTTCATAGGTAGCCAACTCCTGGGTGCCATCGGGCAGGTAAATGGCGCAATTCTGCACACTCGGGTTGCAGCCCGGCTGTTGTACGGTATAGCCATAGGTGTAATTCTGGCCGTTAATGGGGTGCGTAGGTGAGGCGATTCCTGCCTGGTTAAAGGGAATGGGCATGACCTCATGACGCCCGGAATTGCCCACGAAGCCAATGTCAATCGCCAGGTCACGGCGCGGCTGCCACTGGATATCGAGGGTGTAATTCATGGTGTAGGGCAGCTTGTTCGCCCGGTCGTAAGTGGCAAATGAAAAGAGTTTATCCCCGCTCTCGATCCCTGCTTCATTGGGCAGATAATTGATAATCTCCTGGGGATTGCCGGAGGGAACAGGTTGCTCAGTGGGGCCCCAGGGATCTTCCAGTGAGCTGGAGCAGACGGGAATAAAACCCTGGTAGAGAGTGGGACTCAGCGGGCAGACTTGCGTGTTTACGAAAGGCGGGGCCTGGTTGACGCCGAACGGTCCCGCCGTAGTCTCACCTGCCGCATAGCCGGGGGAGAGATAGGAGAAAAGTTCGCCCCGATCGTAATAGATGCCGGCGCCGCTCCGCACCACAATCTTGTCGTGAAATCTGCTGGGCGTCCAGGCAATTCCCAGGCGGGGAGCGATGCCCCATTGGCGGCCCGTGAGGGTCGTGTCACTTACCCCCGCGGACGGGAACTGCGCATTGTTTCCGGCAATGATGAAACCCGTGGAGGTGATAGCGTCGGTGGCCGCGTCATAGGTGTATCGGTTGGGATCAAAGTTATAGAGACGGCCGTATTTCTCCTTGAAGCCGCCATCCCAATCAAATCGCAGGCCGCCGGTCAAGCTGAGGTTCGGGCGGAGCTGCCATTTATCCTGAATATACTCGCCGGTTTGATTGGCGCGGTAGTAGCGGTTGGCATTGCCGAGCAGGAAAGCGGTGGACTGGAAATCGTCGTTGGAGGTCAAAATACCTTGCAGAAACTGGCTCAGATCCGCAGAAGCAATGATCCCATTGCCGGTGCGGCTATCGAGGGTATTGAGCTGGGTATAGGAAAAGCTGCCGCCAAAAGTCACCGTGTGCCGGCCATGGTTCCAGGTGGCGTTGAGGGAAGGCATCAGGCGGTTCTGGGTGACCCCGGTAAAGGCCCCCTGGGAAGCCGACCCCTGGCCGATATTCAGGCTCGCATCTTCCACATAGTTGACGTTGTTGGGAGAGCTGTTCCCCAGAATATCGACAATGCTCATGCCCGGAAAACGCGTCGACCCAAAGGTATTGATGCCGGGGCCAAGCTGCGAGGGCGCAAAGGGCTGCCCCACCGAGCTGAAGATATTCTGCCGCGAATACCCCACGGTCTCGATAATGCTGAAATTGGGCCGCGGAGTTTGAATATTGCTGAGAGAAATCACTTGGCCGCCCGCCGCCAAAATCTGCGTAAACCCTGCCACCATCGAATAGGCGTAAGGGGCCACAGTCGGATCATCCTGGAAATAATACTTGAAGGAGAGGATATCGGTCGGGCTCCGATTCCAGTCCATATTCGATACCGCCTGGTGCGCTTTAAAGACCGCCACGCCCGGCACGTAGGCATTGTCCGGTATAATCGGGGTGGGAACGAAACCATCATCGTTGGGAATCAAATATTGGCCGTTGGGCAGCTTGAAATTGAACATGGCCAGGGCCACGGGATCGATTTGGCTGGGCAAAATCGAGGTGCCGAAATTGGTGTTGGCGATCTGCGCAAGTCCTGCCGCCGTGCGATTGTCGGAGGCCAAACCGAAGGGAACGGACAAGCGTGAAATGCCGATTTCCCCGTCGCCGTCGTGAAGTTCCTGGTAGGCAACATAGCCAAAAAGTTTGTCCTTGATCAGGGCTCCCCCGAACGTGCCGCCCAGAACTTCGCGATGGAGATCGGGAACCTTTTGGTCCTCGGGCACCGAGGGGTCAGCATTGAAAAAATAAGGCGCCGCGTTCAGCCAGTTCGTTCCGTGATGGATGTAGAGACTGCCGTGCGGTTTGTTCGTGCCGGATGACGTGGTCATGTCGATGTGCGCGCCGCTGGTGGATCCCTGCGCGGCGTCGTACATCGAGGTGTTCACGCGCACTTCCTGGATGGTCTCGGGGGCCGGTGTGGGCAGCGCCTCACCGATGGCCAGATACGGAGACGCCGTGGTCTGAATCACCCCGATTCCCGTGCTGGTCACTAGCGCGACGCCCGTATTGTTCACTACCCGCGCCGAACCCACCTGGCTGGTGCTCTTGCCATTAAAAAGATTGCTCGAGTCCACGCCGTTCAGCAGAAAACTGTTGCTGGTGTCACGCTGGCCATTGGCCCAGATCGGTTGGTTGCCCAAACCGGCGTTGGCGCCGCTGCCGCTGGGAAGTTCCGCATTGACGCCGGGGGAGAGGATGGCGAGCCCCGTAAAACTGCCCGTGGGCAACGGGATGGACTGAATCTGGGACTTTTCCAGAACATAACCGTTGGTGGTATCAGTGGCATTCATTAAGGGCGACTTCTCCTCCACCGTGACCGTAGTGCTGACCTGGCCGACTTTCAGGGAGGCGTTAACCGTGGCGGTACGATTGGCTTGCACCGGGATGGACGGAATGGTGTCCGTCAGGAATCCCGCATGAGTAAAGGTAAGGGAATAGGTGCCAATGGGCAGGTCTACGAATTCGTAGCTGCCCTCCTCGTTCGATTTCTTGGAGCGCGTCAGCTGGGTTTCGTCCTCGACAACCGTCACCACCGTGTCCGGCACTGAAGCGCCGCTTTGGTCGGTTACCGTGCCCCGGATTCCTCCCAGGGTTCCCTGCGCCGGCGTGGAACGTGGAGAAGTGAAAGTGATCAGAAGAGCCAACGCTAGGAAGAAAGTGGAAAGCCCGACAATTCCCAAAGCTCGGTTTCTCCCGCGCGGAATGGTCATTTAGTATCCTCCCTGGATAGATATTTTTATATGGTGCCGTGCTTTTACTTCAGCTTCACAATTGTAATCGGTGGGTAAGGTGGAAAGGTATTCCAAATGGGCGGGAAAAACCAGCGGATTTTTTTGATGGGGTAGATTAATTATTTCTATCATTTTTCACGAGGGTTCACTCCGCGGCCAGAGCGACCGATGCCCCGCCGCGGCGGATATTCCCTTATATTTCAATTACATAAGAAACCCCCTCCACCCTGTGTGTTTTCCCTTTATTTTCATCGGCGGTATAAGATATACGTTCAATCTGTTAGAAGGATAAGCCATGATTCTGCGCCTTTCCAAAGTTGTGCTGGTCTTCGCCGTGGCCCTCTACTACTCCCTTGTCATCTTCAACAACGTTTCCGACTATGACTCCAACTACCAGTTCGTGCGCCACGTCCTGATGATGGATACGGCATTTCCCGGCAACCATGGGATGTGGCGCGCGGTAAATTCCCCGGCGCTGCACACGGCCTTCTACATTGCCATCATCGGCTGGGAAACGCTGACCATGATCCTCTGCGCTTGGGGAGGGGTGCGGCTGGCAAGGTCGCTTAAGAGGTCTGCCGGCGAGTTCCATCAAGCCAAGCGTGTGGCCATCGCGGGGCTGGCGTTGGGACTCGCCATGTGGCTGGTGGCGTTTCTGAGAGTGGGAGGCGAATGGTTTCTGATGTGGCAGTCAAAAACCTGGAACGGCCAGGAAGCCGCTTTCCGTATGTTCACCGTTCTCGGCATCGTGTTGTTGCTGGTGGCGCAACCCGATGCCGAGGGGCAACCTTAGCTCCCGGCGCCAATTGCCTGCGCTTTGCGGCCGCTCAGCATGAACCAGAACATTCCCGCTGCGAGATACACCAGGTAGATATAAGGCAACTTCCCGTAATTCCCTTCCGGAACCGGATAAAGATTGCCCACCAGCGCGAGCAGCATGGCGATGCCCGCGAGCACCGGCACGATCACTGTAATCGGGCGGAAGTCTCCCTGCCGGCGCAGGTAGACCGGCAGGGCGGCACAGACCAGCGCGTAGGCAACGATGAACCCATAAGTGGCGAGCGATCCAAGCCAGCCATACACATCGAGTCCGCTGGCTCCGCGTGCGGCGAGTATCGCCACGGGAAGCAGGGCGGCGAAACCCGTCACCACCACCGCGTAACCGGGAGTTTCATTGCGAACGTGGGTGGAGCCGAGCGAGCGGTGAGCCAGGCCGTGCTTCGCCATCAAGAGCAGCACGCGCGCGGCGGCCGTCACGCAGCCCAGCGTTCCTGCAAACAAGCTGATGAGCGCCCCCACATCAATGAGCAATCCAAACACCGGCACCCCGCTCAAATCCGCCAGGACGTGCATGGGCGCGGGGCTGGTTCCCAGGTCCTGCCCCACGGTGTGGAAGCCCATCACCTCCGCGTAAGCGCAAACCGTGAAGAAGACTCCCCCCAGAATGGCGGTCAGCATCACGGCGCGCGGAATCGTCTTGAGGGGATGGCGCGCCTCGGAGCCCATGGTGGTGGCGCTTTCGAAGCCGCAAAAGCTGAAGAGCGCCATCACCAGGCCAAGCCGCACGCCGCTGCCCGTCGAGCCGTGCAGGCGCAGTTGTTCCCAGTCCCAGTTCATTCCGTGGCGGATCAGCAAGAGCGCCACCAGGGTCACGATCACCAGCACGGAGGAGGCTTCCACCCATAGCATCAGGCGGGCGGAGATTTTCACGTCGCGGTAGGCAATCCAGACGGAAACCGCGGTGACCAGGGTGGCCAGAACCACCGCCGCCGCCGCGCGCCCGGCGCCGTGGCGAAGCAGCAGGCCCCCATAGTGATAAAAGCCCCCGATAACGCTGGACCCGGTGGCCACATAAGCCAGCAACAAGCTCCAGGCCACGGTGGCCGCGAGCCACTGCGGAAGGGTCATGGAAGCGTAAATGTACAGCGATCCCGGGGAGGCCGAGTGGCGCGCGTACTGTCCAATGCACCAGGCCACCAGCAGGACAGCGATCGTTCCCAGAGCGTAAGCAAGCCAGGTGGCGTTGCCCGCGAGCGCGCAAACCAGCGGGATGGTGGCGGCCGGGGTGGTGGTGGGCGCCATGGTGGAGACCGATTGCGCCAGCGTCTCCATGGGCGACAGCACATTGCGCCTTAAGCCATAACCCCCCGCAGGAGCATTGTTGGGCCCGGAGTGCGAGTTAAGGGGGGATTCGCTTCCCGAAGCAGATTGGGCCGTAGTGGGCATGGCGTACAATACGGGAATCGCCGGTTGATTTGCAAGAGCAATGCGCAATTGATCGCCAATAACCGGGCCTCGGAGAAAATAAGTGGGAGTGAGGAATTATAAGCTGGTAGGATGTGAGTATGGCCTCACGTTCTTCCATAACGCCGCGTCGTATACCGCAACAGGAGCGGGGACAGCGCCGGGTGGCGGGATTATTACGGGCAGCAGCTTGCGTAATTGGCGAAGAGGGATACGAGCCGGCGACCATGTGCGCCATCGCCAAACGCGCGGACTCTTCGATTGGCTCGCTCTACCAATTCTTTCCCGACAAGGAAGCCGTAGTTGACGCACTGCGCGCCCAATATACTGAAGAGATTGGAAAGCGGTGGGCAGCGCTCGCCGCTCAGGCGGCCAGTCTGACCCTGGCGGGACTTGTTTCTCGCCTGATCAAGTCGCTGATCGAATTCGCCGAAAACCATCCCGCCTTTTGTGCTCTTATCGAAGCGCCGCCCACAGCCAATTCATCGCGCCGGCGGGAACTTATCCGCGAGCGGATCGCCCAAGTGTTTCTGGCTTGCAATCCGCGAATACCCAACGCGGCGGCTTTACGGCTCGCGGCCGTCGTAAACGAGATCGTCAAGGGGTTGCTGAGGCTTTACGCCCGAAGCGGTTCTGACGAACGGCCGCTGATCCTGAAAGAGTTCAAAGGGGTTCTGATCGGCTATTTGGGGCGCCGGCTAAATCGCTGACACCAATGGGCTGCCGCGCATTCGATGGGAGGGAGTTTGCGCTCTCCCTGTCCGCAGCCGGGGGCCTTCCTGACTCTCGGCTTCGATGATAAAGGAGAACGTGATTGAATAGACGAGACCTTCGACTTATCTCCTTCGGCGCCTTCCTTCTCGCCACGGCTGGCCAGGCTGGGTGCGGGCACCCCCTGGCGGCGCCGCCCCCGCGCCCGCCGGTGGTGGAGGTCGCCAACGTCATCCAGAAGGACGTCCCCCTCTACAGCGAATGGATCGCGACGTTGAACGGCTACGTCAACGCACAAATCCAGCCCCAGGTGACGGGGTACCTCATTAAGCAGGACTATCGCGAAGGTTCCCTGGTTCACCACGGCGAGGTGCTGTTTGAGATTGATCCCCGGCCGTTTCAAGCTGTGCTGGATCAAGCCAAAGCCCAACTCGCGCAGGCGGAGGCGCAACTCGGCACCGCTGAACTGAACGTGAAGCGGGATATTCCCGAGGCGGAAGCGCACGCCATTCCGCAAAGCCAGTTGGACAATGACACCAACGCCCAGCTCGCTGGAAAGGCTACTGTTCAGGCGGATCAGGCTGCCATAGAACAGGCCGAACTAAACCTGGGATTCACCAGAGTCCGCTCCCTGGTTGAAGGGATTGCCGGTATCGCCCAGGTCCAGGTGGGCAACCTCGTCGGCCCAACTACCGTGCTCACGGGTGTTTCGCAAGTGAATCCGATCAAGGCTTATTTCCCCATTACGGCAGTCGAGTATCTCCAGATTGCGAACCGGCTCAGCCCGGGGACGGTGAATCTGCTCTCCACCGTAACCCCCATTCCCTTGGATTTAATCCTCTCCGATGGGTCGACGTATCGCCAAAAGGGGAGGATTCTCTTCGCCGACCGGCAAGTCGATCAGCAAACCGGAACCATCCAGATCGTGGGCGCCTTTCCCAATCCCGGCAATATTCTGCGGCCCGGCCAGACCGGCCGCGTCCGCGCCGTCACGGAACTGAGAAAGGGGGCCCTGCTCGTTCCGCAACGCGCCGTGACCGAATTGCAAGGGGGTTACCAGGTGGCGGTGGTGGGGCCGGACAACAAGGTGAGCCTTCGCCCGGTGGAAGTTGGCGAGCGCAGCGGAACGATGTGGATCATCAATCAGGGGTTGAAACCAGACGAGCGCGTCGTGGCCGAGGGAACCGGGAGGGTGCGCTACGGAATGGTGGTCACTCCGAAACCCTACAACCCGCCGGCGGAGGGGAACTAAGCGATGTCCAAGTTCTTCATTAACCGGCCCATTGTGGCCATGGTCATCGCCATTCTGACGGTGATCGTGGGCGGGATTACCATCTTCACCCTGCCCGTCGCGCAGTTTCCCAGCATCGTTCCGCCTGAAACCAGAATTCAGGCGACCTTTGTGGGGGCCGACGGCAACACCTTGGCGCAATCCGTCGCCACGCCCATTGAAGAGCAGATGAGCGGCGTGGACAACATGAATTACATGTGGTCGGTGAATGCCACGGGCAACGGGCAGATGCGAATGATCGTGGATTTCGCCGTCGGCACGGACCCCAACACGGACCTCATTCTCACTCAAATGCGGGAGACCCAGGCCGCTGCGCAGATACCCTCACAGGTTGCGAACTATGGCGTCACGGTGCAGAAATCGACTTCGGCGCCGTTGTTGCTTGTGGCCGTGTATTCGCCTCACGGGACCTACGACGCCCAATTCCTCGCCAACTACGCCTACATCAACCTTGACGACCCCATCACGCGCGTGCCGGGTGTTGCCAACGTTCAGATTTTCGGCGCCGGTCAATACGCGATGCGGATCTGGCTGGATCCTGACGCGCTGGCACGGTTGGGGATCACGGTTTCCGACGTGATCAACGCGGTCGGGGCGCAGAACACGGTAAACCCGGCTGGACAGCTCGGGGGCGAACCGGCCCCGCCCGGCCAGGAATTCACTTACTCCGTGCTGGCGCAGGGACGCCTGGTGACCTCCGAACAGTTCGGGAACATCGTGCTCCGCGAAAATCCCAATGGCGGTGTGGTACGAATTAAAGACGTCGCGCGCGTCGAACTGGGCGTGCAGTATTACACCTTGATGGGCCGCCTGAACGGAAGGCCCAGCGCGGTGGTTGCCATTTTCCAACTGCCCGGCTCGAATGCCGTCGATACCGCGGCAGGCGTCAAGAAACTGATGACCCAGCTCAAGAGTCGCTTTCCCAAGGATATGACCTATCTCATCTCCCTCGATCAGACGCTCGTCGTGACCGAAGGGATGAAGGAAATTCTGATCACCCTCCTGATCGCCCTGGGCCTGGTCACCCTGGTGGTTTACCTCTTTCTACAAGACTGGCGCGCTACGCTGATCCCTTTGCTGGCGGTTCCAGTTTCCCTCATCGGGACTTTTGTGGTCTTTCCTCTGTTCGGGTTCTCCATCAACACGCTTTCGATGTTCGGCTTGGTCCTCGCCATTGGCTTGGTGGTGGACGATGCCATTGTGGTGGTCGAGGGCGTGCAACGCCACATTGAGGAAGGCTTTGCTCCCAAGGATGCGGCTCGAAGAGCCATGGATGAGCTCTCCGGACCGGTGATCGGCATTGCCCTGGTCCTGTCCTCGGTGTTCGTGCCCACCATTTTTGTCCCCGGCATCACCGGAAGGCTCTACCAGCAATTCGCCATGACCATCGCCATCTCCGTCCTCATTTCTGCTTTCAATGCCCTCAGCCTGAGCCCGGCGCTGGCGGGATTATTGCTGCGCCCCAAGGCCGCGCCGGAGGCAGGTAAGCGCCGTGGGATACTTCCGAGATTCTTTGCCCCGTTCAATGCCTATTTTGAGCGCTCCACGAAGGGCTTTGTCCGTTGGTCGGGCGCCGTGATTCGCAAGGGCGCCCTGGTGCTGGTCTTGCTTGCCGCTGCCGGCCTGGCCGCGGCTTTCTTTGACAGCCGGCTTCCCTCCAGCTTCCTTCCCGACGAGGACCAGGGGTACCTCTATGTGAACATGGACCTACCCCATGCGGCCTCGCTGCAACGCACGGATGCGGCGGCCAAAGAGGTTGAGAAAGCCCTCGCCGCTACGCCCGGCGTCCAGTACACCACCAGCGTTATCGGCTTCAGCTTGTTGAGCTACGTCCAGACCACTTATGACGCCTTCTTCTTTGTTTATTTGAAACCCTGGAACACCCGGCGACAGAGGGATGAGCAGTATCAGGCCATTAAGAACCGACTTAATGAACAGCTTAGCAGGCTTCCGCAGGGAACGGTCTTCACCTTCTCTCCCCCGGCTATTCCCGGCGTGGGAACCTCCGGTGGCTTCACGTTGGCCCTCGAGGACCGGGGCGGGCATGACGTTCCTTATCTTGCCGCCAACGTGGATAAGTTCGTCGCCGCCGCCCGCAAACGCCCGGAGATCGGGAACATCAGTTCTTCGTTCCTGCCCAGCGTGCCGCAGAAGTTTATTGATGTGGACCGCGATAAGGCGCTGAAGCTCGGAGTGCCGATCGCGGACATCTATCAGACTATCTCGACTTTCATGGGCGGATATTTTGTGAACTATTTCAATCGCTTCGGGAGGGAGTGGCAGGTGTACGTCGAGGGAGCCGGCCCTTACCGGACTACCACTGAGGACCTCAGCCGGTATTACGTTCGAAACAGCCAAGGACAAATGGTTCCCCTCTCGGCCTTGGCCAGGTTCGAGCCGCATTTGGGCCCGGAATTCATCATGCACTACAACGAATACCCGGCGGCCCAGATTAACGGCGGCGCCGCTCCCGGCTACAGCTCGGACCAGGCGACCACGGCCCTGGAAGAAGTCTTCCAGCAAACTATGCCCCACGACATGGGTCTCGACTACATGGGCATGTCGTTTCAAGAGCAGAAGGCGCGGCAGGGAATCCCCCCCTCGGTCATTTTCGGATTCTCCCTGTTATTCGTCTTCCTGATCCTCGCGGCGCTCTATGAAAGCTGGTCGATGCCGTTTAGCGTGCTGCTGAGCACGCCGGTGGCGGTTTTCGGCGCCCTGGGAGCGCTCTGGCTGCGCCGCGTGGTGCTCGGCATGTTCCTGCCTTCTTACATGGTCTCGATCGAGAACGACGTCTACACGCAAATTGGCCTGGTGATGCTGATCGGTCTGGCGGCCAAGAATTCAATCTTGATCGTGGCGTTTGCCAAGGACGACTACGAGCGAGGTATGCCCCTGGTGGAAGCCGCACTCACCGCGGCCCGGGTTCGCTTCCGGCCGCTCCTGATGACCGCGCTCGCCTTCATTTTCGGTTGCGTGCCGCTCTGGACAGCCTCGGGAGCAGGCGCCGTGGCTCGCCAGGTGATGGGAACAACGGTGATCGGAGGCATGGCCGCGGAGACCTTCATCGGCAGATTTTTTGTTCCGGCGATCTTCTGCGTGGTGGAGAAGTGGGCGGGCCTGAAAAGAGTCCGGGCGCTTGCGCCAGATCCTCAAGGCGAGCCGCCGGTGGAGGGCGCGCGATGATGAAACTCCGCATCTGCGCCGCGTTACTCTGCATACTCTGGGCGGGATGTGCGGTCGGTCCAAACTATCAGCGGCCGAAGGTCAGCGTTCCCACGGTGTATCGCGGCGAAACTCCCGGTTCCCCGCCCCAGTCCTCCACCGCGTCTCTGGGCAATGAAAAATGGTGGGCGGTTTTTAGCGATCCCGTATTGCAGCAACTGATCCGCACGGCTCTAAAGCAGAATTACGACGTCCAGATTGCCGCCACGCGCGTTCTCCAGGCGCAGGCCCAGCTCGGGATTGCCCGCTCCAATCAATTTCCCACGCTGAACGCCGGCGCCGACATTTACAGCCTGTATAACCCCAAAGTGTCATCCGCATTCCCGGCTTATAGGGAAAACGCCGGCGTGTTGGATCTGTCGCTCATCTGGAACCTTGATTTCTGGGGGAAATACCGCCGCGAGACGGAGGCGGCGCGTGCCAACCTGCTAGCGAGTGAGTGGGGACGCCGCGCCGTGATCAATTCCGTGGTTTCCAGCGTCGCCACCGCCTATTTTCAACTTCGCGAGATGGACCTGGCCTTGGAGATCTCTCGGCGCACCCTCGCTTCGCGGCAGGATTCGTTGCGCCTCACTCAAGTTCTGGCCGACAACGGCTCCGCCTCCCTGCTCGATTTGCGCGAGGCGCAAGAACTGGTTTACACCGCAGCGGAGACCATTCCCGATCTGGAACGCCAGATCGAGCAGCAGGAGGATTTAATCAGCGATCTGCTGGGTGAGAATCCCGCGCCGGTCGCTCGCGGCCTGACGCTCACCGAGGAAACTGCCCCGCTGGCTGTCCCCGCCGGGCTTCCTTCCGAGTTGCTGGAACGCCGGCCGGATATTCGCGAGGCTGAGGCGAACTTGATCGCCGCCAACGCCGACATCGGCGTTGCCAAGGCGGATTTTTTCCCCAACATCCCCCTCACGGCCACAGGAGGCTTTGAGAGCTATGCGCTCAACAGGCTCTTCACCGGTCCCGCCGCCCTTTGGGACGCGGCCGCATCGGCGTCCCAGCCGATTTTCCAAGCCGGAGCGCTGCACGCCGGCTTGACGCTGGTCACGGCGCAGCAGCAACAAATGGTGCTGACTTACCAACAAACCATCAAAGAAGCGTTCCGCGAGGTCTCCGACTCCCTGGTCGCCTATCAAAAGTATCGCGAGTATCTTGAGCAGCAGGAAGCGCTGACGTCCACAGCCAAAGATGCGGTTCGCCTTTCCAATGTCCTCTACCGGCATGGGGGCGCCAGCTACTTGCAGGTCTTAACCAGCGAAACCAACGCCTTCGCGGCGGAACTGAATCTGTCGCAGGCGCAGCTTAACCAGCGGCTGGCACTGGTCCAGCTTTATAATTCTCTGGGGGGAGGCTGGGAGCAGTAGCGCCTTCCGGTCCACCTGACGGTCGCCAGATCGGAAACTGAGCCTCACCGCGGCAAACTCGCTAAGGAGAAACAGGTCCTTCCTGGTGTTTGCTGACGAGGCGGCTGACCATTACATGGCACCAGGATCAGGGCGTTGCATCTATTCTCTTCTCTTCGGGCGCAGGGCGGCTCAGGCCATCATTTTGTTCTTGACAAGACCCAACGGTTTAGGCTACAGTATATAAGAGATCGCGGGTGGTTGCGCAAATTGCTTCCGCCCCAGGTCAGCACCCGGCGAATTCGGCGGCTATTGATGAAGCAAGAAGAGTGGAAAGGACGAATTGATAAAATATATCAACTGCCTTGCGGCTGAACCTCCCTCGTCGGACAATTTGTCCAAAGCCGAGAACTTATTGAAAACAAATGGCCTAAAAACTGATTTTCCCTCCTCCCAAAGCTGATAACATACTGAAAACAAACCCACTTACAACGAATTAGGCGGAGGGCGGAAATTGCATGACATTTTGCCTGACGCGGGAACGCCAAACTGTCTGTGGTGGACGGCAGTACGAGTGCGAATCCGCGCTTTGAGCGCTACGGCTGCAACTGGGGCATCAGCACCCAGCGGTTCTTGCGAAGGAACTCACTGACGATGGTGATGTCGTGTGCGTCGCAAAGCAGCAAGCGGCAGAAGTCATCCGCCGTCCCCACTTTGGGATCACTCTTGGCCGCTTCGCGATAGGCCGCCTGCGCTTCCTTCTTGCGCCCGGACTGCCAAAGCGCGATGGACTGGAGGGCCAGCATGGAGCTCGAACTCGGGTCGGCATTAAGCACCATGGCGCATTCGGAGAGCGCGCTATCGTAGTCGCGCTGCTTCCATAACACCAGGGCCATGATGCGGTGCCCCTCCGGCCCCTGGGGATCTTCCGCGATCATCTTTCCCGCCAGATTCGTGGCCCCTTCCATGTCTCCCCGGCGCAAGTACCCCGTAGCCAATTGCTCGCGCGCCCCGGGAAAGTCAGGATTGACTTTCAGGACCTTATTGAGCAGTTCGGTGGCGCGCGCCGTCTCTCCAGCCTGATTCAAGAGGATCGCGAGTTCATACTGGCTCTGCCAGTCCTGCGAATTCAGGGTGACCGCTTTTTCCAGCAGGGCCCGCGCTTCGGCGTTCTGATCTTCGTCGATAAGAATCTGCGCCAGCGCCGCATAGGCCGGCCCCAACTGCGGTGAGAGCTGGATGGCGTGGCGCAGGGCCTCTTCCGCCTCCGAAGTGCGGTGTTGAAACACGCGCATTTGGCCCAGGGCAAAATAAGCTTCCCCATCCTGGGGATCGAGCTTGATCGCCGATTCATATTCCTCCGCGGCTTTCTCCTCTTCGCCGTTGGCAAAATAGCAGCGCCCCAGGGTGACGTGGGCCAGCGCCTTGTCCGGAGCTATTTGCACCGCTTCCTGCGCCTGATGGAGAGCATCGTTCGGCCGGTTGGATTCCAGATAAAGGACGGCCAGGTTCATTCGCAGCAAGGGATCCTTGGGGCTCAGCGCGAGGGCTTTGGAAAACTCGCCTCCCGCCAAGTTTTGATAATCCGCCGATGACATCCCTCCGCGTTTAGCCGGCGGCGCATTCGCGGGCATGCTCAGTGTCCACGCCACCGAGCCCAAAGTGTAGTGGGCGTCAGAATCCTCGGGATCGAGTTGCGTGGCGGTCTGCAATTCGCGAAAGGCCTCCTCCAGCCGGCCTTGGTCGCGCAGGGCCAAACCCAGGCCGCGGTGGGCCGCCTCCACTTCCGGCTGAACATCGATGGCCTGGCGGAACGCCTTTTCCGACTCTACAGCGTCGTTCCGGCTTAAGAGATCAAACCCTTGCAGGATAAGGTCATGAGCTTCTTTTGAAACCTGCCCGACAGCCAGGGGCTGTTGGCAGTAGGCAGGAAGGAGAAAGCAGAAGGCAGAAAGCAGTAGGCAGAATGCTGGAAGCAGTAGGCGGTGGGCAGTGGGCAGTGGGCGGAAGCAAGTGGGCAGTAGGCAGTCGGCAGTCGGTAGCGGGCAGTAAGCCTCTGGCGCCCCGGCAATGAACGATCTTGCGCCAAGTCCGGTTGCAGGACTGCGATGGAGGCCGGCAGACTCCAGAAATCGGACGCGCCAGTACGCAAACGCCCGCCAAGGCGAAGGCTCTGGGTTTCTTTGCGCGTTCATTAACTCTGCCCCATCGCGTAATATGTCATTCCGTTCACCCGATCATCGGATCACCCGATTTCACTGCATACTCCCGACCGCCTACTGCCTACTGCTTTTCAGGGCGCGCTGCGAACCTGCTGAGGATCATGAATAATGATTTCCGCGCGGCCCTGGTAATTGACGATGTCGCCGCGGATTTCCACGCGCTTCCCCTGCAAAGCTCCCAAGTCGCCAAAGCGCTCCTTGTCGGGAGCAAAGATCACGCTGGTAAACGGGCAGGCGCGATAGTCCTCGCAGAAATCCAGAAAGGTGTTCCCGGTGCGGGCGGAGTAAACGCGCATGACCAGGCCGGACACGCATCCCGCCCTCCCCTCGAGCGGCCCGGCATTGCGAATGTCCACACAGGGGGGCGGGCTGCCCGCTCCCGGCGCGCCGGGGGAGAAAGTCGATGGCAAAGGCGAAGGATCAGTCCTGCTCATCATCGGTCTCCTGCCCATTCGCGACCCCATCCGTACGCCCAGCCCAAAAGCCACCAGCAGGAGCCCTGTTACGATGAGGATCGGTCGGCGCTTCATTGCTCACCCATGAACTGCGTTCGTCCAGGCACCCGGCAGTATATCAAATGAACCCACGAGTGCGGGGGTCGAACAGGTGCGTCAATTGAAGGGTGGGAATGGCGGGCGCGCAGGGCTAGGCACGAGCAGCCGGCATCACTTCCTTGTCTCCGAAGTGATCTTTCCTTCGCCTAACCTTCTCGCATGCGTCCGGTTATTGGCCGGAGCTCGCTACCCATGACAGGCGTTGGGGCGTAATCGTGGGCGCAACGGTGGTGACGGCAGCGCTGTTGGTGACCGTCGTCGAGGGAAACCACGGCGGCGCAAAATTGACCCGCGACGTGTAGCGCCGATCGTAATAGGTGTTCTCAGTATTCAGGCAAGCGCCGAAGATGTTGGTTTGAATCTGCCCGCCCACGTTGTTAAAAGTATTGATGCATCCGTTCACATAGAAGCCGCACGACGATGACGAGCAACTATTTCCAATGACCGCCTGCGACCCATCCACCTGAAGGTTGTCGTCCGCGTAAGGGCTGCTCAGGATGATGCTGCCATTGGCCGTGAACAATCCCAGATCCTGATTATGGTCGTTGCCGGGTATCAGCGTGGCAACGGGAGTTCCCGGAATCTGGTTTTGCGTCATGGTCACCGGCTCAGTTTTATAAATGACGTCACCGGTGATATTGATATCGCCGAGGGCTGTAATCGTGAGGGCGGAACCGTCTTGAATAGCGCCCACGCCCTCGCCGGGGCCACTCATGCTGGTGATGGTCCCGTCCACGTAAACCATGGTTCCGGCTTCTGCCGGATTAAGGCTGGTGTTCATGGGGACGCCGGACAGCGTCAAGGTGTTGGCTCCCGAGGTCACCACCGTGGTGTTGGCAACGGGGTCGACGGTCATGGTGGTGACGACTCCGTTTTGGGTGATCGTGATCACCTGGGCGGAGGCGCCGCTGGTGGAAAGACTGATTTGGGCATTACCTTCCACATAAAGCCCCCCGCCGTTTATGGTGAGTTGATTGGTGGTGGGGTTCGTGCCGTAGTTGAGGTAGACCCCGCTGGAGGCGCCGGTGGCCGGATAGGATGTGCCCGCCACAGTCTTCATATACTCATTGAGCTGTGTGGCGGTGGGCTGAGCAGGGGTCTCGTTTATACCGATGCCATCAATGGCCGCCCACTCCTGACTGTAACTATTCGACGGCTGGGGGATGGGGTTCTGGCCAACCGAGAATCCGCCCTGGAATTGCGGCGCGACGATCTCGCCGTCGGGCGCGGTAAAGTTGCTGCCGCCGGCCTCTCCAGCACCCGTCAACCCACCAACTGGCGTCAGCGTCCGCCTGTCCAACCGGGTCGGTAAAAATATATGTCCCTGAACCAAAACCCCAAGACCCATCGGTGAACATCGTTCCCGTCATGGTGCCGGGAACCAGCCATCCCAGCGAACAAGGACTCCAGTTCGTTACAAATGCGCCATAGATGGCAAAGCTCGCATTATAGCTGGCGGGTATACCCGCCGTGTACACGTTGAAGCTGCCGGTTTCGTTGATTGTGGATTGTTCCGAGCCCGTCGCCGAACCCACCACGGTCATCGTGTAGCCGTAGACATAAGTGACCGAAGTGGGTTCCGAAGCATCCGTACTGCCGACATAGCCGGGCGTGGCGGAAATCATGCTCAGGCTCACATTGCTGAGTTGAAAACTTTCCTGCCAGGAAGTTGCCCCGATTCCCGCATTCAAGTAACAGGTTGTACTATTGGCAATGGACGCAGGAGTAGTAGGGTTAATGGGACAGGGTTCGCCCCCCCCGTATTTCTGCTGAATGCTGGCCAGCACGGTGCCTGCCAACGCCTGGACCCCCGCCGGAGGTGGGTACACAAAACTGGTGTAAGTCGTCGTAAAGGCCGTATTCAATTGATTGTAGACATCCTGGCGGACGATGTTCAAGCCGGAATCGGCAGCATAAAAAGACCCCCGGTAGTTGCTGTAGTAACCATTAATCAACAGGTCCGAACTAGCTGACAGCACTGCCGCAAGCCCGATAATCGACAAGAGAAATAACAACAGCAGGGTTATGACCAGGGCCACGCCACGCTCACCCGGTTTTTCCCTTCGCCGGGGGGCGGTTATCTGCCCATTCGCCATGCCGTCGTTCCCGGAATCGATACCGTTCTGCCGCCAGACCATAGGACACCTCAGTCGCCGTTCATCGTCAGATTGCGCGGATCGACAACAACGGAGTTTCCCCGGATCATGTAATGACCATAATCGTAACCGTTCACATAGGGATTCGTTGGGTTGGGTTCGGTTCGCCCGATAATGGAAACACGCACGGACCTGATCAGGTCGTATTCATAAGGAGTGGTGTAAGTCGAGGCATCGTAGTTGTATTGAAAAAAGGTGGTGTTGGCATTATTCCATAAAGCCGCCCCCGCCTTGAAACCGATGACTTGATCCATCAACACATTTTGAACGCCGCCCTGCGTCCGAACCAACTGCGGATCGGGCTGATTGTTGCTATCCACATTATTGGCATTCACGCTGTAGGTGATCGGCGCCAGGCGGACAACCCAATCATTATAACCATATGTATCGGTGAGGTCTGTGTAAGGCGCCCGCGTGGTCATGTTTAACGGGTCGTTGCAGGTGTTCGGAGAAGGGGTGGGAATGGGACAAATGGCGTTACTGCCCGCGTAAGGCTGGCTGGGGGGCGTGGGGGGCGTGGTCACGGGCGGGAGGGCGGCCGGTTGTGTGGTCGAATTGAAGGTGAGGCTCACGCAGCCGGCGGCACAGCCGATGGCGGCATTGGTGGAGGTCGACGCCGCTGCGGCTAGAATTGCCGTGGTGAAGGCGCATCCGTTGGTGCCGTTGGCGTGACCCCCTCCCGAGCAGGACTGGATGAACAGGATCTGGTCGCCAATGTTAAACTTTTTCTTCAGGTCGGTGGCCGTCCAAGGCTGGCCCGTCGCCGCATTAATCAAGCCGCTGGGAGGGGGAGCGTTAAGCGTAATCGTGCCACCTGAACTTGTAACCACGGAGCAGGGATTTACCCCACAAGGGTGTATCGCGGGCATGGTCGAGTCAACCAGGATCACGTTCAACTGGTCAAAGCAAGCGTTGGTATAAACGGTTCCGCTGGGGTTGCACGTCGCCGCGGTGGGATCGCTGTTGATGATCGTCACCCCCACCGGCCAGGCCGGAACGTTCGTCCCCATCAGCAGTCCGTTTCCGGCGTTAACCACATCGAGTTGGATTTGCGCCAGCGCGTTGCGTAAACCGATATTTAGCCCCACGGTCAACTGTTCCTCGCTGAGGACCGCCTGGTGCCGACCGAATAAGGTGAATGCAGCGGCGCTAATGGTCAGAAAAACCGCCATGGCCACCAGTAATTCGAGCAGAGAAAAACCATCACGGGAAGCCTTTCCCCGCCCCGATTGCTCATCCGATGAAGGAATCATCATGGCCGCACCATGCTCATCTGGAAGGTTACCGATGGAGGCGGCAGTTCGTTGGACGGTAGAGTCGAATACAGCCCGACGCTTCGATCATCCAGGGTCACCAGCACGGTAATCCGCCGCACCCCCACCACGGGCTTGTCCTGCTCGATAACCCATCGCCGGGTGAACGTCATCCCTACCAAGGGCTGGGTGGACGAGGTTTGCACAGTAGGAACGATCCCACTGGGGAAAAAAGTCAAAGTGCTGTAGCTGGCGCTGGAGCTATTGGGGTTTTGGTAGGTTTCAGTCATCTGGCCGTTCTGGGCGGTAAGGCAAACGGAATCAAAGTAAGAGACCGGGCTCGTATTGCCGGACACCGTGATGTTTATGGGCCCGTACCCACAGGGGCCATCCGTGCACCCGGATGGATAGGGGGTCAAACTGCCAATGCACGTCTCGCCCGCAATCCCACAAGTGTTGGAGCCGGCGGGAACCGTGATGTGGGGGTCAACGAAGGTGGTGGTGGCCGGCCAACGATTCAGGTCCTCGAGTTCTTCGGAGGCAAGTTGGGTGGCCATCGCCATGTACCGGGAGCGCACCGACAACTTGTAGATGTTGGCCATCAGCGCGGCCGCGGACATCAGGCCGATGGTCAGCACCACAATCGCCACCATGACTTCAAACAGCGTGAAGCCCTTTTCCGCACCCGCGTTCCTAGGGCGAACCAACGGTAACATTTCCGACTCCCGAAACAGTGATGGTATTCGACCACCCAGCCGCCGTATAGGGAATGCCCGTTGCCGGATTAATGAAGGCAACCTGGAAAACCATGTTCTGGGGATTGGAGGTTTCCGTGACCGTGCCCCCTGCGGCGAACTGATAAGTTACGGCCCGGCTGATCGCTATGTCCCCCGACCCAGAAATGGGGGTTACTGAACCGACATAAGGGGTAGTGCACGTCGCCACGCTCAAGACCTGATATGAATTCGTGGCAGGAGCAAAAGTGATGGAGTAGGTACAACCATGCATAATCGCGGCGTAGCGCGCCGACTGAATGGCCCCCGTGGTCGCCGACACGGCAGCCATCAGGCGGTAGCTGCGCATGGCGTTGATGGTCATGGGAACCGCCATTGCCGTCAGAACGCCGGCAATGGCGATCACCACGAGGAGTTCGAGGAGCGTGAATCCTGCTGCGTGTCGCTTCACGATGGGGCACCCTTCCTGAACACATTCAACGCTTGGTCCGCGGACATCCATATCTGCTTTCGTCCGATCGTCGTGAACCGTGTGTCTCCGGCAAAGCAACGGCCCCACAGACTCCCGTTGCACATTCTCTGACGGGTAGGGCATCTTCACAATAGTACCCGCGTACCACCGGGGGCTGGGCGTTGTTGGGGCATTCCGTTTACGGACGCTCCAATAACGAATAAGTATACATCGATTGACGGACTTTCTAAACACGCATAGTTTGCAAACAGCAGGACAGGCCCCCATGGGGACAGCCCACACCCCGGAAACCGGGTCCGGCATTTCCGGGGGGCGGCCGGCAATGGAGAAAATTGCCAACGCTTTCGGTGCTAAAATGCCGGCGTTGGTGTTCCATGCCTCCTGACTTCGCTTTGTACTACGACGCCGTCATCCCGTGGAAGAAGCGTCTGGCGCGGGAAATGCCCCTCCTCAAAGATCTGGCGCGCCAGGCGGCCGGCCGAATTCTGGTCCCGGCGTGCGGCACGGGTGGACACGTGGTAGCGCTCGCCGAGGAGGGCTTTGAGGTTTTGGGCTTCGATTTCGATCCCGCCATGGTGGATTGTGCGGGCCGGAAAATTGAGTCCGCGGCCCGCGCCATTGCCGCAGCGCATGGAAATGCCGAGGTGAGACTGCTCTCCATGGAAGGCGCCGCCAACCTGCCCGCGGAATTCACCACGGCGTTCTGTCTGGGCAATCCCCTTCCCGGTCTTTCGGCAGAGGGACAACTGCTTGCCGCGTTGCGCGGAATTGCATCCGCAGTTCGCCCCGGTGGCATCTTCCTGACGCAAAACCTGAACTACGATTTACGGTGGCGGCAACATATCAGCCAGTTCCCTCTGCTGTCCGGTGAAACTCCGGGCAAAGAGATTTTGCTGGTGAAGGTCGCGGACTATCATCTCGACCACGTCAACTTCCACACCATGTTTCTGGCGCGTGATAAACCCTCCGGAAAATGGCAAGCCCACACCCGGACGTCCCGGCAGATTCCCCTTTTCCAGGACCTCCTGACCAACCTCGCGACGCAGGCGGGCTGGAGAGACTTCACTTTCTGGGGGGACTTTGCCCGCACTCCATTTGATATCGCGGAATCTCACGACCTCATCCTGGCCGCCCGCAAACAGCCGTAGTGCCGCCATCTCTTCCCGGCCGGCAGATTAACTCCTGTGGCCATAAGGAGCCGTGCCCTACGAAACAGGCCGGCCCTGCAATGGCAAGCGCCTGCTACCCCCCATCGACGATCCTGTCGTATGATGCCCTTGGCAGATCCCGAGCGCCAAGTCGCTGGAGCATTGCATGGATAACCTGGAAATTCTGGACTCCCTTCGCACCCTCATGGCCCGCGCGCCGGACTCAACTTCCCTGCTGCATCAAGTGGTCAGCCTGTTGCGGCGCGAGCGGCCGCATTATCACTGGGTGGGCGTTTACTTGCTGCAAGGCGCCGAGCTGGTGTTGGGCCCGTACCTGGGCAAACCCACTGCCCACACCCGCATCCCCCTCGACCAGGGCATTTGCGGCGCGGCAGCTTCCACCGCCCAGACAATCATCGTGGACGACGTGCGCGCCGACCCTCGCTACCTCGCTTGCAGCCTGGAAACGCGGTCGGAGATCGTGGTCCCCATCCTCCTTCGTAGCCAAGTCCTGGGTGAAATCGACATCGATAGCGACCAACCCGCCGCGTTTACCTCCCACGACCGGAATCTTTTGCAAGCCGTCGCGGCGCTCCTTGCCGAACAAATCGGAAAATAATGGGTCCGTCGCGTGATCTGCGAAGGCTGAAGTTGGAGTTCCGATTTTGCTGGCTCCCCTCTGCGACTGACCAGTAGAGATTGCTCTGGGAAGAAAATCCGCCGCTGTCCGCCTTGACAGAACGCCGCGAATTTAGTTCAATTTAAACTTCGGGTGTAATTCCCAAACGTTAGCGTAGGAAGCCGGGAGCGGAAACCGCTATGAGAACAAGCGCCTTTGTTGCGAAAGAGTCGCAATTAGGAAGATCCACCGCCACCACCGCCATCACGCGCACCCCCCTGATGAAAGAGTTGGCGGCTCACGGGTTGCGCATGACGGCGCAGCGGCGCCTGCTGGTCGGCATTATTCAGAATTCACGCCGCCATCTGGATGCGGCCCAATTGCTGGAGATTGCTAAGAAACACGACCCCGACATTGATCGCGCCACGGTTTACCGGACAATTGCGTTGCTCAAGAAGCGTGGATTGATCGACGAGTTGGATCTCATGCATCTCGAAGGCGAGAAGCATTATTACGAGGCCAAAACCAATCGCGACCATTGCCACATGGCCTGCTTCCAGTGCGGCGCCATCATGGAGTTCACGAGTTCGTCCTTCGAAAACCTCAAGAAAGAAATTGCCCGCCAAGGCAACTTTAAGATTTGTGTGGTGCGCCTGGAAGTGGGCGGATACTGCAAACAATGTCGAAAGGCTTCCCATTAACGGTCATGGCTTGTTTTTGCAAATCCAGTTGCGACTTATTCGCATTTAGGGGGTTTCCCGACCGCTCCTGCCGCTCCAGGGATTGGCTGTGGCCGATTGCTATTTCCCTCCCCCCGCAGAATACGCGCAGGGAATCTACGGTCTCTGCCCCCAAGCGGGTTTCCGCCCATCGTCAACAGGAGCCATCCGCACGGCCCAAAACATCTTCACAGCACTTTGCAAGTTGGCTCGCAATGCCACAAGGAGACGGGAAGTATGTCGGGTAGTCGGCAGGTTTGTGGTTATAGTTGGCCCGCATCCTCCCCAGGGCGGCTCAGCGTTGCGGGCCTTCTCATACGTTGGGCATTCCTGATGCTCTTCTCCGCCAATGCCGCGGCAGGAGTTGGAGGAAGCGTCTCTGGCACGGTCAAGGACCAAAGCAACGCCGTGATTGCGCAAGCGACGGTCATCGCTGCGCAGCCCGGCACGGGGCTCCACCTGCAAGTCGTAACCAATAATCAGGGCTTCTATTCCTTTCTTGACCTCCCGGTGGGACGCTATAACCTGACCATTGAAAAAAGCGGCTTCAAACCCCATCTGAGAACCGGCGTTGCCCTCGACGCCAACCACGCGGTCACGGTTGATGCCGTGTTGGAGATTGGCGGCATGACGGAGGCGGTCACCATAAACGAGGCCGCCGTGCACGCGGATATTTCTGACACCCAGATGGGCGAGGTCATCAGTGGCACGAAAATGACCGCGGTGCCGCTCAATGGCCGCAGCTACACTGACCTGTTGGCCCTCCAACCCGGCGTCGTTCCCACCACCTCGCTGACCTCCAACACCCAGCAGGACGTAGGCGTCAGCGCGCTTTCCCCCTCCGGCGGGCTGAACCCCGGGACCATTTCCATTAACGGCCAGCGCGAGTTCTCCAACGCGTTCATCGTGAACGGAAGCGACGCCGAAGAGGATGTCAACGCGGGGGCTGCGATCATTCCCAATCTCGATTCCATCGCCGAGTTCCGCATCCTTACCAGTAACTTCGATGCGGAATATGGAGGGTACAGCGGAGGGCAGGTCAACGTGGTTACGAAATCGGGAACCAACGAGTTTCATGGCGATGTATTTGAATTCCTCCGCAACACAGGCCTCGACGCGCGTAACTATTTTTCTCCCACCCGCGGCGCATTTGACCAAAATCAATGGGGTGGAACCCTGGGTGGTCCGTTGCAAAAGAACAAGGTATTTTTTTTCGGGGATTATCAAGGCACGCGGCTGAGAGAGGGTGTGGATACCGGCCAAATCCCGGTTCCTTCCCTTTCCGACCGGGATGGCAATCTGGCCGATTTGGCCACCTCGATGACCGGCACCGTTACCGGACCCTACTGGGCAAACCTGCTATCGCAGAAGCTCGGATATGCGGTTTCGCCCGGCGAGCCCTACTCTTCGCCCGGGTGCGCAAGTGCCGCGCAGTGCGCTCTCCCCAATGGCCTGATCCCCACTTCCGCGTGGTCCGCGCCGGCAAAGGCGCTGCTGGCTTATGTCCCCCTACCCAACGCGGGCGTGAATTCATTTTCCACCTCGTCAGAAGATGAACTCCTGCGCGACGACAAGGGCGCGTCCCGGCTCGATGACAACACTCGTTGGGGAATGCTTTCTGCGTACTACTTCCTGGACGATTACACCTTCAACAATCCCTATCCCGTGGCGCAGAGTGGGGCGAGCGTGCCGGGATTCAACGCGCTCTATTTGGGCCGGGCCCAGTTGCTCAGCCTGGGCGATACCAAGACTCTGGGGCCATCGACGGTCAATGAGTTCCACTTCAGTTACATGCGGGATTCGAACGACCTGGGGAAGCCGCTGGGCGGATTGGGGGTCAGCCTGGCTTCACAGGGATTTGTCACCGGCGCGGGCACGCCCGGCATTGTGCCGCTCAACCCGCGTGGTGAAGGAATTGAGAACATCGTCTTCAATACTTTTTCCATCGGGACCAACGCCAACGAATTGAAGCAAGCCAACAACACCTTTCAGGCGATCGATAACTTCTCGAAAGTGTGGGGCCGGCACACCTTGAAAGGGGGAGCGGAATTCCACTACGATCAGGTCAACACCAACCCCATCGCCCAGTTCAATGGGAATTTCCTTTTCACCGGCAGCGAGACGGGGTCCGACTTTGCCGATTTCCTGCTGGGAATTCCCAGCCAGTTCAACCAGAGTCAGTTGCAAGCGTTTTATGGCCGCAATCAATTCTGGGGCCTTTATGGGCAGGATAGTTGGCACGTCCGTTCCAACCTGACCGTTAACTATGGCGTGCGCTGGGATCGCATCGAGCCCTGGTATGAAAGGAACAACGGCATCTCTACCTTTGAGCCGGGCAAGTCTTCCGTGGTTTTTCCCGGCGCCCCTGCCGGTATTCTCTTTCCCTCCGACCCGGGTGTTCCCAGAACGCTTGCCCCACCCGGAAATCTCGGCTTTGCGCCGCGCTTGGGCCTGGCCTACTCACCGGATGCCCAGGAGGATACCTTGCTCGGCAAACTTCTGGGCGGCCCGGGCCAGACAAGCCTGCGCGCCGGGGCCGGCATGTACTACACCGCCATCGAAGCCTTGTCGATCGGCATACTGGCTGGAAATGCGCCCTTCGGAATCACCTATTCGAGCCCCGCGCCTCCGCTCTTCGCCACGCCGTTCATCACCGCATCGACCGGCCAGAGCGAAGCTCAGCCTTTTCCCGTGGCCCTCGCCACACGCAAGGCATCCAGCAGTAATCCCGACCCGGACATCAATTGGTCCCAGTACGAACCCATCAGCGGCATCCCCGGATATGCAGTGACCAACCGCATCCCCTATGCCGACGAATACATGGTGTCGCTCGAACGGCAGATCGGGCCGAACACTGTGCTCGGTGCTAGCTATGTTGGAACCGAAGGACGCCGGCTTCTGGCGCTGGTGGAAGCCAACCCGGGCGACCCGGCGCTGTGTCTGAGCCTGAGCCAGCCGCGCGATGTGGCCCCGGGTTCCCCGACGTGCGGACCCTTTGGTGAAGGCAATGTTTTCACCACCGCGGCCGGCCAGGTGATCAACGGCACCCGCGGCCCACTGGGCTCCAATTACGGTAGCGACACCAGCCAGGAAACTCTCGGGAAGTCAAATTACAACGCCCTTCAGGTCAGCCTTCGCCACACCAGCAGGCACTTGGAATTGCTGGCGGGATACACCTACGGCAAATCCCAGGACCTCGCTTCCAACCTGGGTGAAGAAGTCAACCCGTTTGACCCTGGACTCAGCAAAGCCTTGTCCACCTTTGACGTCCGGCACAATTTCGTGGTGAGTTATAGCTATGAGATCCCCTTCGAGCGTCTGTTCCAAGCCGCCAACCGCTGGACCGAGGGCTGGCAGCTCTCGGGTATCACCCACTTCAGCAGCGGTCTTCCCGTAACCCTGGTGAATTATGGTGACAACTCGCTGCTGGGGGCGGAACCGAACGGTATTAACAACTATGGTATTGATGAGCCAGATTATGCGGGAGGGCCGCTCGATCTGAATCATCATCCCCGCAATGGGCAGCCCTATTTCAACACCTCCCAATTCAGCGAAAACGCTCTGGGAACGCCGGGCACTGCGCGGCGGCGCTTTTTCCACGGCCCCGGAATGAACAACTTTGACCTGGCGCTGCTCAAGAACCTGCGCTTGACCGAGTCAAAGTCTCTCCAATTGCGCTTTGAAGGCTTCAATATCTTCAATCACGCTCAGTTCTTCGGACCCCAAACGGTGGACGGCAACATCAGCAGTTCCACCTTCGGCCAGTTGGTCAACGCCGACCCACCCCGTCTGGTTCAGTTGGGGGCGAAATTCCTCTTCTAAAATCAGCGAGGCGGAATAACTTGCAGAATCTGGGGCGATCGGGCGGCAGGACAGTGCGGGAAATCGTGGGAACT
>CAVSSA010000026.1:0-91790 GCA_963730515.1 uncultured Acidobacteriota bacterium
TACTCGACCCCAACAGATGTCGTACTCCTCTTTCATGATTGGACCTGTGCCGCGACTACTCCCCTAGTACAAAAGGCGCTGTAGTCAAGGTAGTGGAGGTGCCTGGGCACATTCTCAGAAGCTTTCGGCGGATGATCTTTTCCGACTGGCGTGGATTTGTCACCCTATGAGAAACTACCCTCCCTGGATCGCAAAATCCTGATAACGGAGTCCTGAGAAGATATGAGTGAGGGAAGGCCTATCTATGATCCTGGTGCTCTCCTGTTGGATTATTTCGACGATTTTGAACACCGGAATATCGCGCCAGGGGTCGTTCCGGTCGCGAGAGTAGAGAGCTCGTCGCGATCTTTTTACCGCCTCTATGTGCCGTTCTTCTTGCAGGAGAACCGCCGGAAGAAACTGGGAGCCGTTGAAGCGGGCTCGATCCGCCTTCCATCTGAAATACCCTGGGATTTTCCCGCGGACTTCTCAGCATCGAGTTTTGTATCGCGTTTTGCCTATCTTTCAAGGCTTTGGTGCGTCAATGAGTTAGGTCAACCCATCCCTAACCGGTTTGAAACTCGTGGGAGTTCCCTTACGGGTCAGACCTACAAACGCGCCACCCACTATGGGTTTGAAATATGCGGCTTCATCCTGAGAGAAATGACCCGAGAGCGTCCAGTGAGGTGGGCTTGGGCAGCGAATGGCGCCGGCGTGCTCTCGCAGTTGAAAAGTTGGGCTGAGGAAGCCGAGGCCGCGACTCGATTTGATCCTTCCTTCCCAGATGTCCTGGCCGAGAGAAATCTCCGATCGTGGGAGACACGCCTACTGCCCGACGCAGCAATGCATTTGCGGCCTGACGACGTTTTCTGCACTGGTCACTCAGATAAGTTCGTCTTTCACCGCTTCACGAGGCTGTCAAAATCGGGATTGGTGATCACAGCCAGTGGTGCCCTCCGAGAAGCCGGTCCTATCTGCTCACTGCCTTCCGCCTTTCCCCCGAAGGTGTTGGATCTCCTACATTCGATCCACCATTGGTCCTTCTTCCCCGACGTTGAACTATGGAGTGCTGGAACAGACCCCATGAAGACAGAGGCAAACTTCGAAGCCGTCCATGTTTTCGATCTTCCCAACAAAGCGACAACATACGCTGCGATAGGCGCGCAGCTTGCCGGCCCAACAAGCCTCTATTACACATGCGACCGAATCCACTGGCGGCGCCGTTTATCGGTGGTGCTCAAACAGATCTTCGATCTCCCGACCGTGGCAGGTTCCCCCACAAGTCCCAGGTTGCAGTAGCCAAGTAGCGCGTTTGGTCGGGCTGCAATTCAGGCTGTGCTCTGGCCCCCGCGATCCTGGTAGCTGCGCAACTGGAGCCTTCCTTCAATGATTGCGTGCCTTTCAGGAGGTACGGGGCTTCGTTTCAGGCGCCTCACCGAAACGCAACAAGACAGAGCCAGGGAAAGGGGAGATTCTCCTCTCCCGCTCCTCTTCATATGAAAGCAAGGAAGGAAAGAACTATGAGGTAGTAAATGGGCACAAAAACGAAGGCCGTTTCAATACGGAATATCCTGGTCAGTTGTCCCGCTTTCTGACTCGTTGAATGGGTTATCGCTCTCGTCAACAGGCTTCGCAGGCTTCGATGATTCATCCGCCTTTGCGCTGTTTCCGTTCTTGGGCGCTCGGTCCAGAATCCTCATCTGGTTGGCCACGACTTCAACCGTAGTCCGTTTGTCGCCTTCACGGTCTGACCATTTTCGAGTCTGTAACCGGCCTTCGAGGTAGACGTGCCGGCCTTTGGCCAGAAACTCGCCACATACTTCAGCCAGCCGCCCGAAGCAAACAATCCGAAACCACTCCACTCTCTCGCGAGGAGCGCCTTCGGTGTCCTTCCACTTCTCGTTGACCGCAAGGCTGAAAGTACCTACCGGTTTGCCTTGCTGGCTGAACCTGACCTCCGGCGCATCACCAAGAAAGCCGATCAGAATGACTTTATTCACACTTTGACACATTGTTTTGTCCTCCTTCCTCATCGAAACGGAACTTTCGACTAACGCGATGATCAACCAGCACGTCCATCTGTGCGGCGACCTCTGCCAAGCCCTCACGCACCTTGGCGCGGACTACTACCATATCTGTGCTCACGCCCTCAAGCCGGGTTCGCGACTTATTGACCGGCCCCTTCAAATCCTGGTCGTCTACGACGTTGCACAAGTCGAACATCTCCAGGAAATCACGCAGCCTCTCTCAGGTTGATTCCCGCAGACGCTGCGGCTTACTATCAGGCTGGGTGGCGGGGTTGAGAAACAGATAGTCAATTACTTCGGCGGGATCGATCGAGACTCCTTCTTCGGAGTCATCATCGTGCGCTGCTTGCAGATTTATAACTCTGATTTACAAGGTTGGTTAGGATAAAATGACGGGGGACTGAGGCGGGATAAGAAACGACTCCCTCTTGCGCGGCTCTCGGCCTGCACGCCTGGTCGGGGGGTCGTTTCCGGCTAGGGCGGAGGGCTCAAAAACCGCCGCTTTTTGCGCTAACAGTTCGCTAACAAAATGGGGTAAAACCAAGCAAAACGGTCAAAAGGTGGAAGTGTCCCTGCCCGTGTTTTCAATGAGTTAGAGCGGGTGATTTGGGCCTGGCTTAGTTTAGCAAACCGCCGCCTTAAGCCACTCGGCCACCTCTCCGCGACGCGGCGGTTGAAGAGTAAGCAGCTGCGCTCTTCAACCCTCGAATTTCCCGATAAGTGTAACCGAAAACGGCCCGTTCTGCCAGAGACCTTATGGGGACCCCGATCCGCCGATAAGGGGCGGCTTGGGCAGGCTGAGCCGGGGTGCAGTGATGGCGCCGCCTGTAGACATGGGCGACGGGCTTGGGGGGAAGAAGCGAAAGGTTGTAAGATTTTTCACCCCCAGGGTGTGAAAATTGCTGAGGGTTTTCTCCTATGCGCAAACTCCCCAATCCTTCACCCACGGCCTCGCCGTTGCTGTTCGAGCTTGATCCCGAGCCTCTGCAAGAAATCCTCACGGCGCTGGGAGGAATCCCGCTGGTGGTACAGGCCTTCCGTTCGCTGGGGCTGCCGCGGAGTGTTCAGGAACACGTGCGGGTGAAACAGCGGCAACGCGGCTACGACGACGCGACGTTTGTGGAGAGCTTCGTGATCCTCAATGCCGCAGGGGGCGAATGTGTGGAAGATTTTGAGCGTCTGCGGCAAGACCCCGGGCTGGCGGAGATGATCGGGCACGCGCTGCCTTCACCGCGCACGGCGCTGGAATTCTTGCAGGCCTTTCATCAGGAGGAGAAGATCGCGGAAGCCCAGCAACGACGCTTACCTGAGCAGATCGCCTACATCCCCGAGGAGACGGCCGCACTGGAGGGGCTGGGCAGAGTGAACCGCGATCTGGTGCAGCGCTTCGGGGAACGCGCCCCCGACCAGCGCCTCGCCACGGTGGATCAGGACGCGACGATCATTGAGAGCCACAAGCAGCAAGCCTTAACCACTTATGAAGGGGTGCGCGGCTATCAGCCGATGCTGGCGGCGTGGGCGGAGACCGGCCTGGTGCTGGCCGATCAATTTCGCGATGGCAACGTGCCCGCGCAGATGGAGCCGGTGGAAGTGGCGCAACGGGCCTTTGCCGCCCTGCCGAGCACGGTGCAGGAGTATTATTACCGGGGCGATTCGGCGTGTCATGAAAGCGGGTTGGTGAATTGGTTGCGCGATGAACAGCGGCCCGAAGGACCGGGCGGGCGCATCGCGTTTGCGATCAGCGCGCGGATGAGCGAGCCCTTGCACGCGGCCATCCAGGCGCTTCCCGAAGCCGCCTGGGAACCCTACGGCGAGCGGCATCCGGCCGAAATCCGCGAGTGCGCCGAGGTCCCCTTCGTGCCCGGCGAGAAAGTGGAGAAGAAGGATGCGCAACCGCTGCGCTACGTGGCCATCCGCATTCGCAAAAAGCAAGGAGAACTCTTCGCGGACGGGAGCACGGTGCGGCACTTCGCGCTGTTGTCGAACCGCTGGGAGTTGAAGGCGGCGCGCTTGATCGAGTGGCACCGCGAAAAGGCCGGCACCATTGAGTTCGTCCATGACGTGATCAAAAACGACCTGGGGGGCGGCGTGCTGCCCTCGAAATATTTCGGCGCCAACGCGGCTTGGCTGCGTTTGGCGGTGATCGCACACAACGTGCTCCAGGCGCTGAAGCGGCTGGCCTTGCCCGCCGAACTACTGACCGCACGACCCAAGCGCTTGCGCTTCCTGCTCTTCACCATGCCGGGGCGGCTGGTGCACCATGCCCGAAGACTGATGCTGCGAGTGGCCGCGCTGGGCAAGTGGGCGGCCGCCTATGGGGAGGGCCTGCGGTTGCTGCCGGTGATCACGTGAACCTACCGGCACCAAAACGTCGTCCTTATCAGCGGATTATCCTAACCCCCTTCCTGAAACTTCATGCGGCGTGTCTTCCTCTCGCGCACTGCACAATCTGCTGTGGCCTCCTGCCTTCTCTTCGGGCCGTAACGACACTGCGCCTACCATGAAAGGATGTCTCCACAGTGCCGATTCCCTATTCTTTTATCCAAAATCCCTACCGCCCGTTCGTTATCGGCGGATTAGGGTGGGGACCGTGGCGAATGGGCAATTCCTCCAGGCCGCAGGGCGTTCAGCAAAACAGGTATTTGCGCCAACGCTCATCGGAGCGGCCCATCATGCGCATGATTTGACGGCTGGTGTGCAGCGTGAAGGGCCGGGGGGGGCGCAGCAAGCGGATGCCGGCCTCTTCCGGCAGCCGGTCACCCTTCAGATTATTGCAGCGATGGCAGCAAGCAACCAGGTTATCCCAGTCCGTGTTGCCTCCCCGCGAGCGAGGGATCACGTGATCGAGCGTGAGTTCGTGGGCGGGCATGACGCGGCCGCAAAACTGGCAGGTATAACGGTCACGCAACAACACGTTTTTCCGCGAGAGTGCCCGGGTCTGATAGGGGATGCGGCGGAATCCCACCAGGCGGATGACCGAGGGTATGCGAAAGGCCAATTGGGAGGAGTGAAGAAACTGGCCGTCTTCTTCCTCGGTGATCGCCACCCCCTTCAGCAGCAAAACCAGGGCGCGGCGGACGGCAGTGACATTGATAGGTTCGTACGTGGCATTGAGCACCAGTACGGGTTCCTGCAAGAGCCGTTGGTGTCCATCCTCCGACATCGAGTTTCACCCGTGGGAGCGATCAGCGTCAACCCCTAGCATATTATCTCCAGTCGCGGTCAAGTCCGTCAACTGTGTTGTCACGGTCGCCAGGGGTAAGATCCGGGAACTGGGGAGTAGCGCGCGCCAGGGTGAGCCCCATCACCCGCGCGGCGCCGGCGCGCTTCAAGGCTCGCGCGGCCGCGGAAAGGGTGGCGCCGGTGGTCATGACGTCATCCACCAGCACGATGCAGCGCCCGCGCACGGCCTCGGGTCTGGCCACCTCAAAGGCCCCGCGCAGATTCTCGCGCCGCGCCGCCACGCTCAATCCCGTTTGGGGGATGGTCGAGCGCTTGCGGCGCAGGCAGGCCCCGGCATTGGGAGGCACCTTGCCTGCGCGCCGCTTCCCCAGGGCTTGCGCCAGCCCCTTCGCAAGCATTGCGGATTGATTAAAACCGCGCTCCCGCCGGCGCGCAGCATGCAGGGGGATGGGAACCACCAGCGGCGGACCCGCTTCAACGGCCGCGGGCAGAGCATCCCAGGTGGAGGCCAGCAGTTCCCCCAGCCGCACGCCCAGCCGGTCGTCTCCACCAAATTTCAGGCGCAAAACAGCCTGCCGGAGCTTGCCGGCGTAAAGGCCAAAGCTGCGCGCCGCATCAAACGGCGGCTCATCGTTGCGGCACGCCCCGCACATCTCGAGGGACGAATCGAGGGCGCGTGGGGAAGCAAAGGGGATCCCGCAGCGCGCGCACAGGGGTCCGCCCCAGGGCTGCAGCACCGCCCAGCACGCACGGCAGATGCGCAAGCACCCCTCGCTCGCCAGTTCCCCGCCGCAAAGGGCGCAGTCGGTTGGAAAGATGACGGCCAGAATGCCATCCAGCACATCCTGAAGGAGTGAAGTGGGGCCGGAGTAGGAGCTGGATATTGAGGTGAAAGCACGCCTCGCGGAGAGAAATTCTGCGTTCTAACTAGAGCTCACCTTTATCCTGTTTTTCCTGGCACTCGATGCAGTGGCGGGCCCACGGAACGGCGTCCAGGCGCTTCTGCTGGACCTCTTCCTCGCACTCCACGCAGAGCCCGTAAGTGCCGGCTTTCATGCGATCCAGAGCTTCGCTGATTAACTGCAGGACCCGGCGATTCTCATCGCTCTGGTGAAAGAGGAATTCCTTGGTGTAAGAGTTGACGGCCTTGTCGGCGATATCCTGGGTGGCCTCTTCGTCAGCTTCGCGCCCGTCCTTTTCAGACTTGCTCACCTGGCGGAGCAATTCCTCTTGCTTGGTCAGGAGGCGCTTCCTGAAAATCTCCACTTTCTTTTTGTCCATGCTCTACCTTATTTCCTCCGCGAGCCCTGCATGAAACCAAAAAATTGTACGGGTGGTCACGCAAAACTGTCAAGTTATAAGGTAGTCCATCAGGCCGCACAACCCTATTTGTGCCCTTGCAATTTGCGCTTCAAAGCCTCGTGTAAACGGCTGCGCACTTCGTCGGGGAGCGAAAAGAGCTTGCCGTCGCAATAAAGCTCAATGGTCTTCTTGGTGCTGTCATACACCGCGTGGCAGTGATTGCAATAGGTCAGGTGAGCTTCCAGAGTCTGTTTCAATGCCGCGTCCAGTTCGCCGTTCAGGTATCCGGAAATCTCTTTGACCGCCTTATTGCAATTCACGAATTTGACCCTCGTTTGAAAATTTTGCTCAGCTCCTCGCGCAGGCGCAGGCGGGCGCGAAACAGCCGGGCCTTCACGGCGCCCACTGACAAATCCAGCAGTTCACCGGTTTCTTCCGTGGACAGTCCTTCCACGTCGCGCAGGTAAAAGACGGTGCGAAAACCGGGCGGCAGCGAATTCACCGCTCCCTGGAGGATTTGTTCCAGCTCCGCCTGGGCAAATTGCTGCTCGGGGTTGGGCTTCCAATCGGCAAACTCCCGCACCAGCACTTCCCCGTTTTCATCTTCCGAGTCATCCATGGGGACTTCCCGGCTGGTGCGGCGTTTGCGCAGCTTCATCAGCGCTTCATTCACCGCGATGCGCACAATCCAGGTGTAAAAACGCGAGTCTTCGCGGAAATCCGGAAGGTGCTCGAAGGCCTTCAGAAATGCGTCCTGAAGCACGTCTTCAGCGTCCTCGCGGTTCCCGGTGATGTTCATCCCGAGGCGGTAGATCTTCTTCTCGTAGCGATTGACGAGTTCCTCAAAAGCGGCGTAGTTCCCCGCCTTCGCCTCGCTGACGAGTTGCCCCTCATCACGTGCCAGGGTGGCTTGAGGTTGTTCAGTCATCAGAGTTTTCTGCGCGAATCGATTCTCATCCGATGGGACCGCATTCCCCGGTCCGGGTCATGTCTGCCCATCGAACCGCCCCCCGCAACAACCTGCCGGCATCAAGCCGTACATATTTTTGATGCCGCAATTATCGCAAGGTTACAGCATCTTTCCTGACAGTCGTCAGTCATCAGTCATCAGTTCTCAGTAACCGCCCTGGGCCAAGTTGCTTTTACTGACAACTGATGACTGATGACTGACGACTTCATTAAAGCACTAATTCTTCCCTCCGGCGCGGGAAATCAGGCGCGCGATGGCCGCCCCCACACCGTCGGGGGCGTCGTAAACGGCAGAACCCGCCACCATGACATCAGCGCCCGCCTCCGCCGCACAGCCGATCGTCTCCTCGTTGATGCCGCCATCCACTTCGACTTCACATTCCAGCCCGCGGTCCAACAATGCGTTGCGCACCTGGCGGATTTTAGGAAGCGTCGCGTGGATAAATTTCTGCCCTCCAAAACCCGGGTTCACCGTCATCACCAGGATGAGCTTCACCATGTCGAGCACTTCCGAAAGGGTGGACGCCGGCGTGGAAGGATTGATGGCCACGGCGGGCCTTTTCCCCAGTCTGTGAATCTGTTCGAGCGCCCGGTGCAGGTGGGGCGTGGATTCCTGGTGGACAATGATGGTGTCAGCGCCCGCCGCAGCAAAGGCCGGAATGAAATCCTCGGGCGGCGTGACCATGAGGTGGGCCTCGATGGTCAGGCGCGTGAGGGGCCGCAGGCTGCGCACCGCGATGGTTCCAAAAGTAATGTTGGGCACGAAGCGGCCATCCATCACGTCCACTTGAAAGCGGTCCACTCCTGCCGCCTCCACAATTTGCACTTGTTCACCCAGCCGCGTGAAGTCCGCAGAAAGAATCGATGGGGCAATCTTTATTTGCAGGAGTCACCTCCTACTGATTGTTGCAGAATTGAGTGACAAGGACCCCCTCACCCCCGCCCCTCTCCCCCAAGGGGGCGAGGGGGGAGCTAGATTGAGTTTACGCCCTCGCCCCCTTGGGGGAGAGGGTGGCCCGCAACCGGCGCCTTCATCAGCCGGGGCGGGACGGGTGAGGGGGTTCATTCGTCACTAAATAATGCAAAACTCATTAGAATAGCGAATGGTAAATAGTTAATGGTGAAAGATCAAAGCATGCCCAGTAGACATTTTTTCTTCACCCTTCACTATTCACTGATCAGCAAACATCCATCGATTCACCATTCACTATTTACTATTCACTATTTCTTTAGCAATCGTGCCGCGCTTTCGTCAACGAACCAAGTCAGGCGGCCGCTCGCGGGTTGAATAAGCTGGGCGGGGAATTGTCCCGCCGGACCTTCCAGCACCTGCCGCAGAGTCTCCGCCTTATCGGCCCCCGCCACCAGGAAAATAACCTGGGCGGCGGCATTGAGCACCGGCAAAGTCAGGGTGAGGCGATGGGAGTTGAGCCGTGCGGCGAAGTTGGGCGTCACCCACGCCGTGCGTTCGTCCAGCGCCGGACTGCCGGGGAAAAGCGATGCCGTGTGGCCATCGGGACCCATGCCCAGGATAACCAGATCCAGGCGCGGCCATTCCCCCGGGGAGGTGCGCAAGACGCGCCCCAATTCTTCCGCGTATTCCCGCGCCGCCTGCTCGCGGTCCGGGCGCTCGGCGGCCATGCGGTGGAAATTCCCCGCCGGCAGGGGAACGGACTCCAGCAGCGCCTGGCGAATCATGCGGTAATTGCTCTCGGCATCGTCGGGCGGCACACAGCGTTCATCCACCTGGAACAGTTGCAGGTTGGACCAGCGCACGCGCCCCTGGAAGCCGGGGCTGGCCAGCAGTTCGAAGAGCAGCTTGGGTGTGGAGCCGCCGGACAGAGCCACCGAAAGCGGCTTCTTCTCGATGGCCTTGACGCGCGCCTGCTCTTCCAGACGCGTCGCCGCCGCCCAGCTCAGGGGTTCGAGCCCTTCAAAAATGCGAATTTCCGGTTGGGTCATAAAACCGCCGTCAGTTGCTCAGGTGCGCCACCAGGGCCATAGCTTCTTCATATACCCGGTCGTGACCGGACAGCATGAGCTCATTATTCAGGATTTCAATTTCCTCCCCGGCTTCAATGCGCACTGTCTGGCCGATGGGAGCCTGGCCCGGGACCTCGGCGAGGGTTTGTACCACCTTGCCGTCGGGCCCGCGCGTGAAGGAAAAGCGCGCCCCGTCGGCCTTGATCTCGAAGGAAAAGCAAACCCCGCTCCCTCCCCCGTCCACTTTGCGCAGAATCCTTTCGGCCTTCACCTCGCCCGCCCCCGATTGAAAGAAGAGCGTGCGCGGCAGGTTTTCTCCCTGCGATTCGGCGCGCCGGAATTGCCATCCCAGGCGAGTGGCGAGCCACGCGGTGAGCAGTAAACCCTGGGCGCGCTGCGCGGTGAGGCGCTCCGATTCCATTTCGTATTCAATGCGCAGTCCCCGAATCCGGCTGAGGTAAGGCCGGCGGTCGGGAGAGTCAAAACACTGGGCTATCACTTCGCGCCAGGGCGTGGCCCGTCCCCAGTTCAGGTCGGTCAGGCGAATGCGCCCGGAGTTCCGCTCGAGCCAGGCGGCGAGGGTCCGCAGGTCCGGCCCCACGGCCGCAAATCGCGCCGAATCCACAATCACATGCTGCGTCACGCGCAGAATCTGGTCAAAGTAGGCAGGCATGGCGAAGTTCTCCGCCCGCCACCAAAGATAGATCGGCAGCCCCGAAAGGGTAAGGGGAAGCACCACACTGATCAGCGCCGGACCCGTCTCGCCACGCGCATTCAGGGTAATCTGTTCGCTGCAAATCGTCTTGCCGCCCTCCGCCCCCATGTGGCAGTGGGCGGAAATCGACGCCATCAAGGCGGCAGGACTGCCCTGGGGGTCCATGACCATGAGCACCGAACGGCAGGGATTCTGCCGGGTCACCTCGGAAAGCAGGTTGCTCACTTCCCGCGCTTCTTCCGGGCGGTCCATGTAGACGAGCAAGGTCAGCGCGGAGGCGCGAGTCACCGCGGACTTGCTTTCCGTAGCCTCCGCCGCGCTTCTCCACATGGCGGAGAGGCCGGCCTTCGATCTCCCCCACGTTGGCGGGCCGAGGCTCCCCCAAGGCAAATTCCTGAAGCGTACCGCCCAATGGATTACTCCTTTCCTTTCAACTCGTCACAGCCTTCGCCACTGGCGGCCGTCGCGTTCGATCAAGTCATCCGCCTCGGGCGGTCCCCAGCTTCCGGCCGCATACGTCGCCAGCCCTGCCGGCCCATCCTGCTTCCAGCGTTCGAGGATCGGGTCCACAAGCTCCCAGGAGAGGTCCACGGCATCGGCGCGGTTGAACAGCGTGGCATCGCCGAGCATGCAATCATGCAGCAGCGTTTCATAGGCGGTGGGCGGGGCGGCGCCGAAGGACTCTCCGTAAAGAAATTCCATCTCCACGGGGCGAATCTGCATGGTGGTGCCGGGAAGTTTGGCGCAAAATTTGAGCGAAATGCCCTCGTTCGGCTGGATGCGAATCGAAAGGATGTTGGGCTCGATGCTTTCCGCGCCGGCGCCTTTGAAAAGCAGGTGGGGGACGCGGCGGAATTGGATGGCAATTTCGCTCACGCGCTTGGCCAGGCGTTTGCCGGAGCGCACATAGAAGGGAACGTCGGCCCAGCGCCAGTTGTCGATGAAAAACTTGAACGCCGCGTAGGTTTCGGTGGTCGAGGTGGGTGAAACCTTGGGCTCCGTCCGATAGGCGGGAACCTTCTTGCCGCCGACATAACCTTCCCCGTACTGTCCCCGCACCACAAATTCCGGAACCCGGGCGAGGGGGATAGGGCGCAGCGATCTCATCACCTTGGCTTTCTCATCGCGCACCGCGGTGGCTTGAAAAGTGGCGGGAGGCTCCATAGCCACGAGGCTCAGCACCTGGAGCACGTGATTCTGAATCATGTCGCGCAGCAGGCCGGATTCCTCGTAGTACGCCCCGCGATTCTCCACCCCCAACTCTTCCGCGACGGAGATTTGGACATGGTCAATGTAACGGCGATTCCAGAAGGGTTCGAAAATGCCGTTGGCGTAACGGAAAACCAACAGGTTTTGCACCGTCTCTTTTCCCAGGTAGTGATCGATGCGGTAAACCTGCTCTTCATCGAAGATGCCGGTAACGATCTGGTTCAACTCGCGCGCGCTATCAAGGCTGCGCCCGAACGGTTTTTCGATGATGATGCGGGTCCAGGTTTTCCCCGGCTCCTTGGGTTTGGCCAAGCCCGCCGCACCCAGGCGCTGGACGATCACCGGGAAAAAGCTGGGCGGCGTGGCGAGATAAAAGAGGCGATTGCGGGCGGTTCCATGCTCCTGGTCAAGGTGGTCCAGGACGGTTTTGAGCTGTTCGTAAGCTTTGGGATCGCTGAAATCGTCGGCGACGTAGTGCACTCCCTTCGCGAACCCTTCCACAAAGGCATCACTGTCCGGGGTGAGGTGCAGGAATTTCTTCACCGCGTCCGACATTTCCTGGCTGAACTGTTCATCGGTCTTGGGGGTGCGCGCGCAGCCCACCACGGCGAAACCGGGGGGCAGCATGCGCTCCCGCGAAAGATAGAAGAGCGCCGGAATCAGCTTGCGCTCGGTGAGGTCGCCGGAGGCTCCGAAAATCACCATCGCACAGGGATCGGGGGTGCGAGGCAGGCGGATTCCTTCGCGCAGGGGATTAACCAACTCAGCAGCTTCCGGCATGGAACCCCTCCATCCATTTTGGATTTTCGATTTTGGATTTTGGATTACTGTACATACCAGCTCCGTGTCTTCCGTGGTCGGCGAGACCTTAACTCAGAGGTCATTGAGACGAACCATGCGCGCTCGCTCTTCAGGCTTGAAATGCCCGGATAGAACGGATGGGTTTTGGCCCCGCCTCAGGCACCGGCCGCTACCGTAATCCAAAATCCAAAATCTGAAATCCAAAATTGCTACCCCGCCTGCGCTTGGATGACGGGCCGCGTGGCGTCGGCGAGCAGCCGGCCCAGCCGCGCCAGTTGCACGCCCACGTCCTTGCCCAGGTGCACCCGCAGAACGCGCCGGTGCTTGCTGACCAGAGAACCCAGGTCTCCCATTGCTTGCGCTTGTTTCAGGACCGAGAACGTGTAGGGTTCGCCAGGAATCGGCAAATCCTGCGCATCGTCCGCAGTGATCTGAATAAACAGGCCATTATTGGCCCCGCCTTTGTGCAATTGCCCGGTGGAGTGCAGGAAGCGCGGGCCGTACCCCAGGGTCGTTGCCAGGCGGGAGGAATCGCGCAACCGTAAACGCTGGGATTCAAGCGCCACGGTGTGCTCCGGCGTGGGCTGAATATAAGCCATCAGCGCCACATAATCGCCCGGCCGCGCCTGGCCGAGAAAGGCGGCGAGCAATCCCCCCACGGAGGAAGGCGCTCCGGCCAGGGCTGGCGAGTCACTGTAAATCGCCAGGCCGTCAGATTCCAAAAGGGGTTTTGCCTCGGGGAATTTGCCCTGGGCGCGATATTCGCCCAGCAAGCGCTTGGTGTTGTCCTTGCTCTCCTGCACGTTGGGCTGGTCGAAGGGATCGATGCCCAGCAGCGCGCCCGCCGTGGCGGTGGCCACTTCCCAACGGAAGAACTCACCGCCCAGATCCAGAATATCCCGCAGGATGATCCGAATAACTGGATGCCCGGCATCATCCAGCGCCTTAAGCGCCCCCTCCGTGGCCGGGTCGGAATCAGAGGCAAGTTTGATCTGCACAAAGAGACGATCCTGGCCATAACCTGCCGGATCCCGGAGCGCCTCTCCTGCCACCGGCACCAGCCCCTTCCCTTCCTTGCCGGTGCTTTCCGCAATGAGTTGCTCCACCCAATCCGCAAACGTCGCAATGGCCGGAGAAATCACCAAGGTCAGCTTGTCCCGGCCGTGCAGCGCGGCATCGCCGATCGCGGCGCCCAGTACCACGCCGGGATTTTCTTTGGCGGCCACATTAGCGCCACAGGCCGCCGCCATCTGCGCGGCGCGCTCCAGGAGGCCGCGCACATGCACGCCCGCCAGCGCCGCCGGAACCATGCCAAAATTCGAGAGGGCCGAATAGCGCCCGCCAATATCCGGCTGCCCGGGGAAAATGCGCCGAAACTTCTTCTCCCCGGCCAGTTTTTCCAGCGAGGTGCCGGGATCGGTGATGGCCACGAAGCTCTTCCCCGCATGGTCTCCCTTGAGGGCGCGCACGCGTTCATAAAAGTATTGGAAGAAGCTGAGGGTTTCGGTGGTCCCTCCCGACTTGCTGGAAACCACGAAGAGCGTGCGGCCCAAGTCGATGGCGGACTCCACGGCCGCGATGCTGGCCGGAACCGTGGAATCGAGCACATGCAGTTGCAAAAAGCCGGGCGCCGTGCCATAAGTGGCGCGACAGACATCGGGACAAAGGCTGCTGCCGCCCATTCCCAGGAGAACCTGATCGGTATAGCCCTCGCTCTTGACGTCCTGGGCAAAGGCTCCCAGGTCATCCACCTGGGCGAGGAGGGTTTGCGGGACGGTCAGCCAGCCCAGGGCGTTTTGGATGATTTTTTGATGGCCGGGGTCCTGCTTCCACACCGTCGGGTCACGGGCCCACAAACGGCGCGCAAAACTCTGGGACTCCAGCCGATCGAGCGCGGCGCTGGTGGCGGCTTGCAAGCTGCTGCAGAATCCCGCCGGGGCGCCCAGGTATAGCCGGCGCTTTTCGGCGAGGGACGCGAGCAATTTCTGGTAATCCTTGGTGAATGAGTCTACCCCCTGATCTTCCAATTTCCGGGTGATCTCCGCCACACTAATGCCCTCATCCGCCAACTGCTGCATCACGGCGCGCGCCTCGTCCAATCCCTCTTCAATGCGCGTGGCCGGCTTGCCATGATCGCGGTAGGCCTCCAGCGAGGCCACCGGCATGGTGTTGATGGTGTCGGGACCAATGAGCGTATCGATGTAAAGGGTGTCGCTGTAGTGGGGATTCTTGGTGCCGGTGGAAGCCCAGAGCATGCGCTGCACGCGCGCGCCTTTCGCGGCCAGGGCCTGGAACCGCGCGCCAGAAAAAATCTCCTTAAACTTCACATAAGCCAATTTGGCATTGGCAATGGCCGTCTTGCCCTCCAGCCATTGCAGACGCTGTTTTTCCTCCGCGCTTTTTGCCGCGGGGACCTTCACTTCCAGATGCTGGTCAATCATCACATCAATGCGGCTCACAAAGAAGCTGGCCACCGAGGCGATGCGATTGAGCGGCTTGCCGTCACGCGCCAGTTTTTCAAGGCCGGCGAGATAGGCCAAAGCCACCTGCTCGTAGCGCTCGATGGCAAACAGCAGGGTAATGTTGATGTTGATGCCTTCGCCCAGGAGTTGCTCAATCGCGGGCAGGCCCTCCGCCGTTCCCGGAACCTTCACCAGGATGTTCGGCCGAGCCACCTTAGCCCACAGGCGGCGCGCTTCCGCAATCGTTGCCTGCGTGTCGCGCGCCAGGGTGGGCGCCACTTCGATGCTCACATAGCCGTCGCGCCCGTCGGTGGAGTCGTAAACCGGGCGGAAAAGGTCGGCCGCCGTGCGAATGTCCTCAACTTCCAAGGATTCGAATATCAAGGGCGTCTCATCGCCCGCTTCCACCAGTTTCCGGATCGCATCGTCATAGTCGTTGCTGCCGGCGATGGCCTTTTCAAAGATGCTGGGGTTTCGACGTAATTCCGGAGACTCCATCATTATCGATCAACGATTTGATGTGTCCGGAAATCAGATCGTGGCGGCGGATGTAATCAAACCAAACGCTCTGCCCCAGACTGTTCAGCATTCGCAAGGGATTGGTGCTCATATGACAATTCTCCTTTTGGTCATCGCCGCGCGCCGCCCGGCAACGCGCTCTGGCGCCATCCCGGCGCTCCTTCCGCACTGGCGGAGAACCCTCCGCTCCGTTCATTCAATTCGAATACCCTGAGAAGCTCAGCGTCCCAAAACTTCGTGCGCGTCCTTGGCGATTTGCTCGCCCGTAAAGCCCAGTTTCTCGGCAATGATCTTATAGGGAGCCGATGCGCCAAAGCGATTAATTCCGTGCACGGCGCCCTTGGGCCCCACATACCGCTCCCAGCCGAAAGGCACTCCGGCTTCCACGGCCAGACGCGCCGTCACGCTCGGCGGCAGCACTTCGTCACGATAGGACTGGGGCTGCTTTTCGAAAAGGTCCCACGAAGGCATGCTCACCAGGCGTGCGGCAATGCCCTCGGCGCTCAACTTCTGGTAAGCATCGAGACACGTTGCCACTTCTGAACCAGTGGCAATCAAAATCAGTTCCGGCGTCCTGCCCTGAGCATCGGCAAGAATGTAAGCGCCCTTTTCCAGCCCCTCCGCCGCGCCATATTTGGAGCGGTCGATTATGGGCAGGGCCTGGCGGGTAAGAATCAAGGCAACGGGGCCGCCCTTGTGCTCCAGGGCAACGCGCCAGGCAACCGCGGTCTCATTGGCGTCGGCGGGCCGAATGGTGGAGAGATGAGGAATGATTCGGCAGGAGGCCAGATGCTCGATCGGCTCGTGCGTGGGGCCGTCTTCACCCAGGAAAACGCTGTCGTGGGTAAGGACGAAAATCGCGTGGGTTTCCATCAGCGCCGCCAGCCGCAGGGCCGGCCGCAGGTAATCGGTAAAGACGAAGAAGGTGGCCCCGTAAGGAACCAATCCGCTCAGGGCCATGCCGTTCAGGATGGCGGCCATGGCATGTTCGCGGACGCCAAAGTGAAAGTTACGCCCCCCGAAATTGCCGGGCTCAAAATCCTTTTCACCTTTGATCAAAGTGTCGGTGGAAGGCGCCAGATCCGCCGATCCGCCCAGCAACGTGGGAAGTACCGGTGAAATGGCGTTCAAAACTTTGCCAGAAGCTTGGCGCGTGGCCATGGGCTTGTCGGTGTGGCTGAAAACCGGAAGCTTCGACTGCCAGCCCGGTGTCAACTCGCCGCGGGTATAGCGATCCCATTCCACCGCGAGGTCCGGATACGCCTGGCGGTAAGCCGCCAATTTGGCCTGCCAGGCGGCCTCCGCTTCCGCGCCCTTGGCGAGCGCCAATCGGAAATGCGCGCGGGCTTCATCCGGCACGAGGAACGCCGGCTCCAGCGGCCAGCCGAGATTCTGCTTGGTCAGCTTGACTTCCTCGACGCCCAGCGGTGAGCCGTGCGCCTCCGCGGTGTCGTGTTTATTGGGGCTGCCATAACCAATATGCGTGCGCACCATGATGATCGAAGGCCTGTCGCGCTCGGCCTGGGCGGCGTGAATCGCGGCGTCAATGGCCTCCAGATCGTTGCCGTCGGCGACTTTTTGAACGAACCATCCGTAGGCTTCGAAGCGCGCTGCGCGGTCTTCGGTAAAGGCCAGTTGGGTGGAACCCTCGATGGAAATGTGATTGTCGTCGTAAAAATAAATCAGATTGTCGAGCTGCAAGTGGCCGGCCAGGGAGGCGGCTTCCGACGAGATGCCTTCCATCAGGCAACCATCGCCGGCGATGGCGTAAATCTTGTAATCCACAATTTCATGGCCGGGGCGATTGAAATGCGCGGCCAGATATTTCTGAGCAATCCCCATACCCACGCCGTTGGCGACACCCTGCCCCAGTGGCCCCGTGGTGACTTCAATACCCGGCACCAGCCAATGCTCGGGATGGCCCGGCGTCTTGCTTCCCCACTGCCGAAACTGTTGCAGTTCCGCCATCGGCATGTCGTATCCGGTCAGGTGCAGCAGGCTGTACAACAACATGCACCCATGTCCGGCCGACAGCACAAAGCGGTCGCGGTTCGGCCAGTCGGGCTTGGCCGGGTCATGTTTCAAGTACCGTGTCCACAGCACGTACGCCATCGGCGCGGCCCCCATGGGCATGCCCGGATGGCCGGAATTGGCTTTCTGCACCGCATCGACGGCCAGAAAGCGAATGGTGTTGATGCAAAGCTGATCGAGTTGCGACGAACTCAAGCCGGAATTCGAAGTAACGGTTTGACTTGCCAAAAGATTAGTCCTCCACGGGAATGAAATCGAAGGCAAACACTCAGAAATTTGATCTCGGCGCTCCCCTGGCCAGCCCTCTGCAAGACCAGCTTCCACCCTATAGAGTTAGATGCAGCCAAAGCCAAGAAAGAGCCCACCGGGAAAACACCTATTATATACCGGCGCCCGCCAGGGTTGCAGCTTGCGAATATTCCCGGCATGGAAACGCCGGGAGCGGGTCCCCTTAGCGCTGGATGCGCGCCGAACCGCCCTGGGCGAACGCCCGCACCTGCTCGACGGTGGCCATGGTGGTGTCGCCGGGATAGGTGGTCAGCAACGCGCCGTGGGCCCACCCCAGCTTCACGGCCTCGCCAGGCTCTTCACCGGTCAACAATCCGTAGAAGAAACCGGAAGCAAACCCATCGCCGCCGCCCACGCGGTCGTAAACATCCAAATCGACGGTGGGCGCCAGGTAGGTCTGACCATCGATCCATGCCACTGCCCCCCAACCGTGCCAGCTACTCGAAGCCACCTCGCGGAGGGTCGTCGCTACGATTTTGACATGGGGATATTTCGTCACCACCTTGTCAATCATGCCGAAAAAGGCGCTGGGGTCGAGCTTGGATTTCGCCGCAACCTCCGGACCGGGGACGCCCAGGCCCATTTGGAGGTCCTCTTCATTCCCCACCAGGATGTCCACATGCTCGACGATGCGGGCAATCACCTCCAACGCGCGCTTGTGGCCGCCCCAGATATTCCAGAGCTTGGCGCGGTAGTTCAGATCGAAGGAAGTGACCGCGCCCGCCGCCTTGGCCGCTTGCATGGCCTCGGCGATCAGGTCGCCGGTGGTTTCCGACAAGGCGGCAAAGATTCCACCGCTGTGAAACCAGCGGACCCCAGAACCAAAGATGGCGTTCCAATCGAAATCACCGGGTTTCAGCATGGCCCCGGCTTCGTTCGCGCGATTGTAGAAAACCACGGGAGGACGCACTCCGAAGCCGCGATCGCTATACACGGCGGCCATGTTGGGGCCGTTCACTCCGTTGTGCCTGAAGTGCTTGTAAAAGGGTATTACGCCCATGGCGCGCACCCGCTCGGCAATCAGATCGCCGATGGGATAATCCACTATGGCTGTGGCCACGCCGGTGCGCAGGCGAAAGCAATCCGCCAGGTTGGCCGCACAATTGAACTCGCCGCCGCTCACGTGAATCTGGCATTCGGTAGCCTTGCGGAACGGAACAATCCCCGGATCAAGTCGGTGAACCAGGGCGCCGAGGGATAGGAAATCCAGAGCGCCCTGCTCAGGAATATTGAGGCCGTATTTCATGGTTGATCTTTCTACACATTATATTGGCCGGAAGCCACTTTGCCGCCATGCCCTGTCCAGTTGGTATGAAAGAACTGGCCGCGCGGCTGGTCAACGCGCTCGTAGGTGTGCGCGCCGAAGAAATCGCGCTGCGCCTGGAGCAGGTTGGCGGGCAGGCGGCCGGTACGATAGCCGTCATAGAACGCCAGCGCGGTGGTGAACGCCGGGGTGGGCACGCCGCCCTTGACGCCATGAGTGATGGCGCGCCGCCAGCCCGCCTGGTATCGGCCTAAGGCCTTGGTGAAGAATTTATTCAGAAGCAGATTGGTGAGCTGCGAATTCCGGTCATAGGCTTCCTTGATCTTGCCCAGGAAGCGGCTGCGAATGATGCATCCGCCGCGCCACATGAGGGCGATGCCGCCGAAATTCAGGTTCCAATTTTGATCCCTGGCGGCTTCGCGCAGCAGCATGTAACCCTGCGCATAGGAAATGATCTTGGAACAATACAGCGCCCGACGCACGTCTTCGATGAAGGTGGCGCGGTCGAGCTTTCTTGCCGAGCGCCGCGGCCCCTTGAGAATCGCCGAGGCCGCCACCCGCTCTTCCTTGAGAGCCGACAGGCAACGGGAAAACACCGCTTCCCCGATCAGCGTTACCGGCATGCCCAGGTCAAGAGCGCTGAGGCAGGTCCACTTGCCCGTTCCCTTCTGGCCGGCCGTGTCGAGGATCTTATCGACCATGGGTGTGCCGTCGTCATCCTTCTTGGCGAAAATCTGGCTGGTGATATCGATCAGATAGCTATCCAGCTCGCCTTTATTCCACTCGGCAAAGACTTCGTGGAGTTCGTCCGCATTGAGGCCCAGCACGTCCTTGAGCAGTTGGTAGGCCTCGCAGATGAGCTGCATGTCGCCGTACTCGATGCCATTGTGCACCATCTTGACGTAATGCCCCGCGCCATCCTCGCCCACCCAATCGCAGCAGGGGGTGCCGTCCTCCACCTTGGCGGCGATGGCCTGGAAGATTTCCTTCACATGCGGCCACGCGGCGGGGTTTCCGCCCGGCATGATCGACGGCCCGTTGCGCGCCCCTTCCTCGCCGCCGGAAACGCCGGTGCCGATAAAGAGGATGCCCTTTTCTGCAAGGTACTTGGTACGGCGACTGGAGTCCGGCCAGTGGGAATTGCCCCCGTCAATGAGGATGTCTCCCTTTTCGACAAGCGGCAGGATCTCTTCAATCATGTGGTCAACGGCGTCGCCCGCCTTCACCATCAGCATGATGCGCCGCGGCGGTTTGAGCAACTGCACAAACTCGGCCATCGAATGCGCGCCCACCACCTGGGTGCCTGCCGCTTCATTCTTGAGGAAATCATCCACTTTGGAGACGGTTCGATTGAAGACCGCCACCTTGTAACCGTGGTCATTCATGTTTAAGACCAGATTCTGGCCCATCACCGCCAACCCGATCAACCCGATATCGCAACTTGCGATTGACATGTTACCTCCCAGCAGAATTGGTGGCCCGGGCGCGCTGCCCATGCCCACCGGAGACGCTCCAGGCGCCCGTCCCGGAGAGTACCGTGGCGGGCTCCGCCGCGATTTACTCTTCCCGATGCCACCAACGGATCGGCAAGACCACATCGCACATCATGACTCGAACGTCCACGCAGAATTCATTATTTTATCCAAAGTCTCCGGTTTTGGGTGCAAAGTTTTGGCGATTGGCCAAAGCTGCACGATTTGTGTGAACTTCTGATGGCTCCTGAGTGAAGCAAGCATGAATTTTTGTCGTGTCGATCTTCTGGTGAATATTGTCTGATTGACAAACCCCGGTGAGGGTGCTAGTTTCTCGCCCGGATTCGAGGAGACCCGCAGTATGGACATCATCACTACCCCGCCCGCCAACGCTTCCGACTGGCGAAACTATCCCCTGGAGGAGATGGAAAGGAGGGTGGCGCGTTTCGATGAGGCCGTTTGGGCGGGGCAAATCGCCGCTCCCCCCAATCACGTCCTTTTGAAGCAAGCGGTGAAGCGCCAGCCGGCGGCGCGATGCCCGGTGTGGCTTCGCCGGGTTACGCTCGACCTGATCATCCGCTACGGGGAGGCGCTGATCGATCTGTATCAAGAATTCCCCGATGATCTGGGACGCGTGTCCCCTTACGACCTGATGGTGGGTTACAAACCCAAGGTGAAGATTACCCCCACCGAAGCCATGATGACCAACTCGGAGTGGGTCAGCGAGTGGGGCGTGGGATGGAAGCATGTGGTGGGAGGGGTGAGCGCCACCGAAGCCAGTAATCCTTTAACGGATTGGGCGAATCTGGATGAATATCTGGCCACCACCTTTCCCGACCCCGACGAACCCGGCCGCCTCGATGGAGCCACGGCTCCCACGGCGGCATTGCACCAGGCGGGCAAGTACGTCTTCGGCCTCTTCGGGTCGGCATACTGGCACGTGTTCAGCATCCGCGGCTTTGAGAATGCGCTGATGGATTTCCACCTGGAAGAAAACAATATGCGGCGCCTTATTGAAGCCCTGCATGATTACGCGATGAAGCTTGTCCGCCATTGGGCGCGGGTCGGGGTTGACTCCCTGCTCTTTCTGGACGATTGGGGCTCTCAGGGCGAACTCCTGATGTCGCCCGCTACCTGGCGGCAGTTCTTCATGAAACCCTATGAAGAACTGTTCCGCGAAACCCATCGCCTGGGCATGGATTGCTTCCTGCATTCCTGCGGCAACGTCACCGAAATCGTTGACGACCTGATCGAAATTGGCCTGGACGTTCTGGACCCCATCCAGGTGAGCGCCATGGATATCACCGAACTCGCCCGCCGGTTTGGCGGACGCGTGACTTTTTGTGGATCCATCGACGTTCAGTCGATTCTGCCCCACGCCACACCTCAGGAGGTCAAAGACGCCGTCCACCGGTCCATCGACATCCTCGGCAAACCCTTCGGCAATGCCCTGATTCTCGCCCCCACCAATACCATTACCCCCGATGTGCCGTTCGCGAACCTGCGGGCGATGTTTGAAGCATGTCACGGGAGGTAACGCGGGGTCATTCACCGCAGACTCACAGGGGCGCGGAGAAAGTTAAGATCATGCACACCATGCAATCAATTACTGGCGATTTCGGAATCTACGCCTGCCCCGTTTGCAAACGTCTCTTGCGCCATGAAGAAGGTTTGCTCCATTGCGCCACCTGCTCCCAAGCCTACCCCATCAAGGACGGTATACCCGACTTCATCCTGGAAGAACTGTCTCAAAGTAAAGACGCCGTCCTGCACAGAATGCGCTTCATTGATAAGATGGCGCGGATTTACGAGACCCGACTGTGGTATCCGATCGTTCTCAAAAGCTATGGGGGAATGCGGAGCCCGTCTCTTCCCCAATTGATCGATACGATATCTTGGAAAGTCCATTCAATCGAGGGCCGGGTGCTCGATGTCGCCTGTGGCCCGGGCACTTATGGCCGGCGGATCGCGTCACCCTCAAGGGAGGTGTTCGGCATTGACGTATCCATGGGAATGCTTCGGCAAGGCGTTGTTTACACGGCAAAGGAAGGCATTCCCAACATGCACTTCGCCCGGGCAAGGGTGGAAGCGCTGCCCTTCGAAGCCGGCCTTTTCGACTCCACCCTGTGCTGTGGTTCGCTGCATCTGTTTGCGGACACGGTAACGGCTCTACGCGAGATGGCGCGCGTCATGAAGCCGGAAGCTGTCCTTGCCGTCTTCACTTTCACCGCCGGCCGCGGAGGTATCCTGAAGTTTCGAAGCGTGCGCGAGTGGTATCGTCGGGATCAAGGCCTTCATGTCTTCGAGCTCCCGGAGATGGAGGGCTACTTGACCGCCGCAGGCTTTACGGACTTCCAGCCGGAAGTGTCAGGTTCCATTTTGACCTTCAGCGCACGCAAACAGACAGCTTGATCGGGGGATACCGCAGCAGGACGAACAGGCTAATCAACTTTCAAAACCCAAAGCGCGAGCTTGCTGAACACCTGCCGGGTGGCGGGACTCAGGAAGAGCCAGGCAAGCGCCATATTGGTGCCGTGGGTGGCGGGCAGAAAGTAAGGAAGCGCACGGCCTTCGCAAACATGCGCGCCTCGCGGAAACGCCTGCCGATCCCCAGAATCCGGCGCTTGGTTGCCGTGCTCCACACAGAGCCATCCTCCCTCGTTTATATTGCTGGTAAATTCGCTGTAGGGCCGGCGGAATTTGTCCTGATTCTATTAGGAGGCCGCCCGATGGTCCGTCAGGCGACGGATAACCTCGCCACTACGTTTGAATTCTGCGCACCGCTTCCCTGCCCCCAAATTGGAAGGCGAAATGAGATAAGAGGTTGGCTGAAGAGTGGGGAGAGCGCACGTGGTGCAAAGGAAGCACCAGCCCGCGTAGAACCAGTAGGGGCAGGCCTCGTGCCTGCCCTTCCCGTCGGCCTCGCCGACGAAAGGGCACCCACAAGGGGTGCCCCTACGCCCTCGTCATTGCTCTACAACGGTCAGTAGTATTATGTAACAAACACCTAGCAGGCAGTTTAATCCCAACCAAATTGTCCACATGATTTCCTTATGGTACTCGGCGCCGGATGTCAGCTTCTTCGTTAAATGCCGGGCCGAGTAGGCAGCATAGGGGATAAGCAAGGGCGCAAGGATTGCGACAGAAATGAACTGGAACAGATTTATTCGTCTGCTTAATTTATCCCATCTCATCATAGAGTCTATTATTAGAAGTACGGCAAAAATGGCGTTGAAAACGGTAAATGCCATTGCGTTGTACTTAAATTTCAATGCGTTGCCTCTGTTAAACAATGGCTGTTGTTCACCTCTCCCTGATTCTGTGTCCATAGACCCCTCCCGCAAACTTCAAGTTGGAGCGTGTCTGCTCCTGGCGTCTGCCGTTGCCCAAAGGGGCTTTCCGCTGGCGCAACTTGGGCGCAAGTATACGCCTCGGCGGAGTGCAACTCTACAAGCTGGCCGCCAACGCGTAGCGCGGCCCCCGTACTCGCGGCGGGCGGCTCTTCACCTGCCAATTTCGCAGGATTTAAAAACCCACCCCTGCACAAGGGACTTTGTAGGGGCGGTTCGCGAACCGCCCCTACGCACAACCGGGCGCCGGCCCACCGGATTCGATCTCGATTCAAACGAAGAACCGGAGACCTCAACGACGGAGGCGCTACACTGGCTCGAATGAATCCGCACATTTTGTCCCTTCAAAATCAATGCTTTAGGTTTGGGATGGCAAGCGGGATGCTCGAAATGCTCTGAACTGTGTCAAACCGAGCGTGCAGCCGTTATCTGCTTACCCTCTGAGGGGAAAGGAATTCCACATATGGACCGACGCAATTTTCTTAAGCAGAGTGGAGTGTTAGCCACCAGTTGGGCATCTGCCGCGGGATTGGGCCCCATGCTCTTTCCCGTGCGGCTATCGGCTGCGGGTGACGACGTGAGTGATGACAATCCCAACCTTGCAGATCCCGCGCGGGGGGCGACCGTAAAGGTCTCCTCCGCTTGCCAATCGCCACCCTTTTCCTATGGTCCCACCCGGATCTTTGGCGATGATCTCCATACCAGTTGGGAAACCGACACGGAAACCCGGGGGGCGTGGCTCGAAATCGGCTTCCCGGAAGAGCAAATGGTGAGTGAAGTCTGGCTGCTGGCCAACCCCCTCCCCTATGACATCGTTTTTGACCCGTACACGCGCGGGGGAAAGATGCAGACGGCGCGCATTGTGACTTTTTCGCTGGGCGGGGTTAACTCCGTAACCGGCATGAGCGCCGAACTTGGGCAGTCCACAAATTTTCAGATCATCACCTTCCCCCAGCCGGTAAAAGCCAAATCGGTTCGCATCACGATTAACGAAATCTGGCCGGAAGCGGGCCGGGTGGGAACGGGCTTGGGCAAGGTGCGAATCTTCGCGCGGCAGCACGCCCCATCGTTTGAGGTTTCCGTCTTCACGATGTACGACGTCCACGACGGAATGCCCGTGCAATCCGCCACTGTCGCCGCGATCAACCCGGGGCCGGAAGTTCGCAGCGCCGGGTTGCAAATATCGCATGCGGGGAAACTCCTGATGACCATCCCGTTGGAGACCCTCCCGGCGAAATCCGTGGTTCATCAGAACATCCGGATTCCCGCCCCTTTTGAAGACCAGGAAATGGAGTTCACCCTTCGGGATAGCCGGGCCGCATTTAACGCTACCCGGAATTTAAAGGTGCCGGCCTATCATTCTTACTTTGACGGCGGCACCTTCGACCTGCTGACCACCAACCACAACGACCTCGGCTGGCTCGACACGCAAAAGCTTACGGCCGATTACCGCTCCGCGGAGTTGATCCTGCCGGCTATGGAGCTCATCAAGCAGTATCCCGACTTCCGCTATTCCATGGAATCGGTGGCCTACCTTACCGAGTTCCTGGAGCGGCACCCCGAGAAGCGGCAGGAAATGGCGCAGTTGATGCGCGAACGGAAATTCGTGTGGGGAGCGAGCTACGTTCAGAATCTGGAAGTGCACGTAGGTCCGGAGAAGCTGGCGCGGCAGTTTTACCTGGGACGGCGATGGCTGCGCAAGAACTTTCCGGGCTGCGATACCATCCACTATTGCAAGACTGACCCGCCCGCCATGACCTTGCAGATGCCCCAGATCCTGAGCAAGGCGGGCATCAAATACGTGCTGCAAGGGCGATTTACGTGGGGCTTTTATAACTGGGAAGCCCCGGACGGCTCGCGGGTTTTCGTCTTTGCCATCCGCTACTCGGATCCCTTGTTTAATCCCAAAGGCAACGAGGGATGGCTGCAATTCGCCGCCGAGCGCGAGGATTACTATGCTGCGCGCCAATTTCCGCCCCAGATGATCTTTGATTTTAACGACGATTACCTGCCGCCACCTCCCTCTCTGCCGCCTTATGTGCGCGAACAGAACGCGGCGATGAAACGCTTTGCCCAGGTGTGGAACGAGCATTACCGCGGCCAACCCAGCCGGCAAATCAAGCCTCCGGTGATGCGCTTTGTGGAGGCGGAAGGGACTTTGGAGGAATTCCATCGAAAGGAGCCCAACCTCGCCACCGTCAAGGGCGATTGGCCCTTGAGTTGGACCTATTACGATGAACCCGGGCACCGCGAGGGTTTGCTGGCCGGCCGCGAAGCGCACAACCGCCTGCTGGCGGCAGAGCGATTGTACGCGGGCTTGATGCAGAAGAATCCGGCCCTGGAATATCCCACCCCGACCTTCGACGATGCGTGGCGGGCGAACTGCTGGCCCGACCACGGCTGGGGCGGGAACAAAGGGACTGAGACCGACCGCATTTACGTGGAGTCGTATCAGAAATCGCGCACCCTCGCTGACCAGTTACTCGCCGGCGCTGGCGCCCGGTTGGCGCCGGGCGTGCCGCCCAAGACCACCGAACAACGCGTCGTGGTGGTCTACAATCCGCTCGGGTGGCGGCGGACGGATGTGGCGCGCTGCCGCGTGGAAAAACCCGCCGGTTGGAATTCATTTCGTCTGCTCGACTCAGCCGGCAGGGAAATTCCCTTCCAAATGGCATTGGGCACGGGCGGCGATGCCAATGCAGAGATCATCTTCATCGCCGACGATGTGCCTTCGGTGGGCTATCGCACTTATCGCCTTGAACCCTCCGATTCTCCCCTTCCGGCGGGGGAACTGCTCGGCGCGAGCACCCTGGAGAACGAGAGCCTGCGGGCGGTGATCGGGGCGGGCGGCCTCTCCAGCCTGTACGATAAACGCCTGCAACAGGAAATCCTCGCGACCGATAAGTTCTATGGGGGAGAAGTTTTGCAGTTCACGGCTCCGGGCCAGGGCTGGACAGAACTCGAAGCGGTCACCCTGGAGGACTTTGATAAGACCAGCCATCACGACTTCCGTGCCGTCAACTCCGTGCAAGGGCCGGTTTTCGCGGCGGCCGTGCACGAGGCGCAGTTTGCCCACTTCCGTTTGCGCGAGACCTTCCGCCTTTATGCGCGACTCGATCGCGTGGAAATGGACGTGGAGGTCATCGACTGGGATGGCGCCCCGTCGCGCGAGTTGCGCGTGGCGTTTCCCATCAACCTGCCGCAGGATTTCCGGCTGAGCTACGAGGTGCCCTTCGGCACGGTGGAAATGGGGAAGGACGAGGTTGACTTCTCCCTGCTGCCGCCCCGCGTAGGCTGCCTGTTTAACCCCGCGATCGATGGCGGGGACCGGTTCTTGCCTTTCCGCGAGGCCATCAATTGGATCGACGCTTCTTCCGAGCGTTTCCAGAAATTCGGGTGCCTGGCCGCTTCCGATTGCAGCGTCCACCTCTTCGCTGACCAGACCGATAGGCCGGTGGGCTATCCGGTGCTCCAGCACGTGCTGATTTCCACGCGCATGAGCCTGGCGTGGGACCCCGCCTACTACTTTACCCAGGCGGGCAACCACCACTTTCGCACCGCCCTGTACCCCCACCGCGGAGGTTGGCGCGCCCGCTATCGCGACGGCATCGCCTTCAACTATCCGCTGGCCGCCTTCCTGGGGACCGGACCTGTGGCTGCGGATAAGGCGCGGCCGGATTCGGAAGATTTCCTGCGCCTCGAGCCCGACAACCTCATCATGACCGCTTTCAAGAAGAGTGAGGACGATGGTTCCCTGGCCTTGCGCTTGTACGAGGCCGAGGGGCAATTCACCCGCGCCCGCGTGCGCCTGGCACAGCCGATTCGAAAAGCCTGGCTGACCAACCTGATCGAGGAGGAATCTAAAACCCTCGCCGTGGATTCCCAAGGCGCGCTGGAATTTGACATCAAGCCCTGGGAAATCACGACCCTGAGGCTCGCCGTGTAAACCCGTATTTTAGGCACGCCAATTTCGCAGAAGGGGTTCAAGCTGGAACTTCTAATTCGATTATTTTGCCAGGGGATCAGTGGCCCCGTTACCCCTGTTCCCTCTGTTACCCCATTTAGCCCTTAATAGCCCTTTATCCACAATCGAGATCCGGGCCTGCCCCGAAAACGCCCCGTTATTTCGAACCTGCAAATTTGCTGGCCTTCCCCAAACCTTCCGGACCGAGGCCGCCGTATCCGCCGTCAACCGCCAGGTCAGCGGCGTTCACAAATGCCGCGTCGTCGCTGAAGAGGAACAGAACGGCGGCGGCAACTTCCACCGGCTCACCCAGCCGTTCGAGCATGTGATACTGCCCCCACACCGGCTGCCATTTGTCGCGATCACCTGCCGCCGCCTTCAGCACTTCGCGCGTCCAGATCCACCCCGGGCTGACGCTGTTCACGCGAATGCCGTAAGGAACCAAGTCGAGCGCCATGCACTTGGTCAGCGTGTGCACCGCGCCCTTGGCGGAATTGTAGGTCCAACGGTTCGGCTGGGCGATGAAGGCCGAAATGCTCGACACGTTGACGATGGCCCCGCCTCCCTGCTCCTTCATGGACGGCGCCACCAGGCTAGCCATCAACGCAAAAGCCACCGGACCGACTTCCATGGTGCGCAGCCAATCCTCGCGAGTGGCATCGAGTGACTTCGACACAAAGGAAAAAGCATTATTAAGAAGATAGTTGACCTTGCCAAACTTCTGGAGCGCCGCCGCCACCACGTCCTTGCAGAATTTCTCGCCCGCCATATCGCCCTGGCAATAAACCACGCTAAAGCCGCGGTCCGTCATTTCCCTGGCCATCTGATGGCCGTCGTCCTCCAGGCCCGTGAATACGACCGATGCTCCCTCCTTGCAGATCTCTTCCACGGTCGCCTTGCCGATTCCCGACGAGCCCCCGGTGATAATCGCCACCTTGTCTTTAAAGCGGTCCCGGATGGCATTCCGTTCCTTCATCGCGAGTTCCTCCGCAGCTTGATCGTCTCAGTTCCAGTAGAGAATGACTTTCGCGCATGCGCCGGAGTTCATGGCTTCGAAGCCTTTGATGAATTCGTCGCAGGGGAAGCGGTGGGTGATGACCGGACTGATATCCAAACCGCATTGGAGCATCATGGTCATCTTGTACCAGGTTTCGTACATCTCACGGCCATAGATTCCCTTGATAGTCAGGAGTTTGAAAATGATGGGATTCAAATCCACCACCGACTCATGCTTGGGAATGCCCAGCAGGGCAATCTTCGCACCATGGCTCATATTGGCGAGCATGTCGCGGAGGGCTTCCCCATTGCCGGACATCTCCAGCCCCACATCAAACCCTTCCAGCATGCCCAACTGCTTCTGCACCTGGGGCAAGGTCCGTTCGCGAAGATTCAGGGCCACGGTCACGCCCATCTTCCTGGCCAGCTCCAACCGGAACGGATTGACGTCGGTAATCACCACGTAGCGGGCGCCCGCCTGCCGGGCCACCGCCGCACCCATCAGGCCGATGGGGCCGGCCCCGGTGACCAGCACATCTTCTCCCAGCACCGGGAAGCTTAACGCGGTGTGCACGGCATTTCCGAAGGGATCAAAGATGGCCGCGATATCCTGATCGATGGAGGGGTGATGACGCCAGATATTGGTCATGGGCAGCGCGATGTACTCCGCGAAGGCGCCGGCACGGTTCACTCCCACGCCCTGCGTGTTGGCGCAAAGATGGCGCCGGCCCGCCAGGCAATTCCGGCACCGGCCGCAAGTGACGTGCCCTTCCCCGCTCACGATGTCGCCGGGGAAAAAATCCACAACGTTAGAACCCACCTCGGCAATTTCCCCCACAAATTCGTGGCCGATGACCAGCGGGACCTTGATGGTTTTTTGCGCCCAGTCATCCCACTGATAAATGTGCAGATCGGTGCCGCAGATGCCCGTGCGATGCACGCGAATCAGCACGTCATTGATGCCAACTTTGGGTATTTCCACGTCCTCGAGCCAAAGGCCCGGCTCGCTCTTGCTCTTTACAAGTGCTTTCACTTTGCCCTCCCGCGACGTCCCCAGGGCTGGAATTGGGCGCCGGATATGATGATGAAATAAGATCTATGACTTCCATGTGCCTGCCGTTTTGCGGCGCGGGCTTCATGCCAGGTCGAAACGCCTTACTCGGCCGCGCGTCCCTCGCCCGCCTTGCGTTTGTATCCATGCTCTTTCTTGAGTTTGTAAGTGATGCTGTCCACCAACGCCTGCCAACTGGCCTCGATAAGGTTCTCCGATACCCCCACGGTTCCCCAGGTTTCCTGGCCATCGCTCGATTCAATGAGCACGCGGACCTTGGCGTCGGTAGCGCCCTTGGGGTTCAGGACGCGAACCTTGTAATCGGTCAGCCGGATATCCTGGATACAGGGGAAAAAAGTGGTGAGTGATTTTCTCAAAGCCCTGTCCAGGGCGCTGACCGGGCCGACGCCTTCCGCCGCGGTGTGTTCCTCTTTGCCATCCACGCGCAACTTGATGACCGCCTCCGAATAGGACTCTCCCCCTCCCTTTTTTTCGGTAATCAGGCGAAATCCATCGAGTTCAAAGAACTCCCGGGCATGGTGAACGAGCTTGTCGAAGAGCATTTCAAACGACGCTTCCGCGCCTTCAAACTGGTAGCCGTCGTGCTCCATCTCTTTGAGCTTGTCCACCACCCGTTTGGCGTCAGGAGAAGATTGGTCGATGGTGAGGCCCAATTCCACCGCCTTGTAGATCACATTGCTCTTGCCTGACAGCTCCGAAACCAGCACGCGCCGTTCGTTCCCAACCACCGCGGGGTCGATGTGTTCGTAGGCGGACGATTCTTTCATCACCGCGCTCACATGAATGCCGCCCTTGTGGGCAAACGCGCTCTTGCCGACAAAGGGCAGATCCTGACGATGCGGCAGGTTGGCCAGTTCGCTGACGTAATGGGACACTTCGGTAAGATGCTGGAGGTTTTCCCGGCCAATCGAGCGCATTCCGAGCTTGAGTTCGAGATTGGCAATGACCGAGCAGAGATTGGCATTTCCGCACCGCTCGCCGTAGCCGTTCATGGTTCCCTGCACCTGCACGGCGCCCAGTTGGACAGCCGCAATCGCGTTGGCAACCGCCATATCGCAATCATTATGCGTGTGGATGCCCAGGGGCGATTTGACATGGTGGGCGGCGGCTTCGAATCGCTCGCGCAGGTCGCCCGTCAGCGTGCCGCCATTGGTGTCGCACAGAACCAGGAGGTCGGCCCCCGCCTCCTCGGCGGCCCGGAGCGTCTCGAGAGCATAGGCGGGGTCGGCTTTGTACCCGTCAAAGAAATGCTCGGCGTCATAAATAACTTCCCGGCCGTGGGATTTCAGGAAGGCCACGGAATTCCGAATCAGCTCCAGATTTTCTTTTAAGGAAACGCCCAGGGCCACTTTCACGTGGAGGTCCCAGGTCTTTCCGAAAATGGTCACCACCGGCGTGGCGGATTCGATCAACGCTTGCAGATTGCGATCGTGCGCGACGCCGTGGCGGGGGTGGCAGGTGCTGCCAAAGGCCGCCAGCCGGGCATGCTTCAACTTCAGTTCCCGCGCGCGCTCAAAGAAGGCCATGTCCTTGGCGTTGGAGCCCGGCCAGCCGCCTTCGATATAGTCCACTCCCAAGTCATCGAGTTTCCTGGCAATATGGAGCTTGTCTTCAACCGAAAAGGAAATATTTTCGCCCTGCGAACCGTCCCGCAAGGTCGTATCGTAAATCTGAATCTTCTTCATGGTTTCATTCTATCCCAGAGAAACAGGATAGGTCGAGAAGGGCCATTCCGCCACAAAAAATCAATGCTCCTCCGCAGGCGTCGGGCTGCCGGGCAGAGGTGCCGCGCCGGATACGAGACACAACCCCCCGGAGGCAGGCGGAGAGATGTTTCTGTGGGGAGGCGCAAAGATGGTGAATCTACTTCGCACCAAGTCGAACGTTGGTGGCGCGCGGTCCTTTTTCGCCGCGTTCCAGCTCGAATTCCACCGCCTCGCCTTCTTTCAAGCCATCAAAATTTAGCTGTTGAAGGGCGCTGCGATGGAAGAAGACCTCCTGGGCGTCCGTAGAGCGAATGAACCCAAATCCGCGGTCGCGGATGACGCGCTTGATTGTGCCTTGCATAGACACCTCGATTTGTGTGGGGCCGATCTTGGCGGGTCAGTCAACATGGTCAGTGCCGTGACCTCTCGCACCGGTGGGGCCACTGTAGCAGCGTGCCAGGCCTTTGTCAAAGGAAGTGTGGCGGGGAAAGCAAGAGGCGCCGACAATATGTCGCATCGGGTCGCACCGGCTATGATTCTTCCAATTTGAACGATGCCACCGCCTGCCCCAGGTCTTCGTAAATGTCAAAAACCGTGCTCAGCCGGGTAATCTGCAGGAGTTGCTGGACCCCCCGCGGCAGGTGGAGCAATTTCAAATTTCCTCCGGCATTACGCGCCGAGGTATAGCTTGCAATCAACGTTCCCAGGCCAGAGCTATCCAGATAGGTAACCTCGCCCAGGTTAAATATGATGTGGCGGTGCCCGGCTTCGAGCAAGGCTTTTAATTTCGAGCGCACCGCTTCGGTTTCCGGCCCCAGGGTGATCCGTCCGCGCAAATCCAAGAGCAAAATGCCATCGACAATCTTTTCCACAATGAAAATGGGCACGAACACTCCTCCAAATTGGAACCGCCACCTGGCTTCGCTACCGCCAAGATGGATGTGACCACCGGGGCAGCGGTATGGTGCGAATCCTATCACGGGTGCGGGCATTTTGCGAGTCGCACGTGCAGGGGGACGCACAGGAGCTCCCGCCCCCCGCGCCACGCACTTAAAGAACCGGTCCCTGCGACACATATCCCGTTGACGAAATCGCGCTCGCCGCCTATAGTAGCCCATCCCCGTCAAGGAGCAACGGCCTTTGCTGGAGCGCATCTTTCACCTCAGGGAGAGCAACACCACCATCCGTCAGGAGTTGCTGGCAGGATTGACCACCTTTGCGACCATGGCCTATGTGGTGGTGGTCAACCCGCGCATCCTTTCCGAAGCCGGCATGCCGGTGGAAGGGGTTCTGTTCGCCACCTGCATTTCCGCCGCGCTCGCCACGCTCATCATGGGAATGTGGGCCAACTATCCCATCGCGCTGGCGCCGGGGATGTCACTGAACGCCTACTTTACCTATTCGATTGTCATTGGTCGAGGAGTGCCCTGGCCCACCGCCCTCGGCGTGGTCTTTATCTCCGGCATGCTCTTCCTCTTCCTCACCCTCACCAACGTCCGCGAGCTGATTGTGAATGGCATTCCCAATTGCCTCAAGCACGGCACGGCGGCGGGCATTGGCCTCTTCATCGCCTTCATCGGTTTTCGTAACGCCCATATCATCGTCGCCCATCCCGCCACCTTTGTGGCCTTTGGTAACCCCGCCGACAAGCAGGTCATCCTGGCGGCGGTGGGGCTGCTGGTGATCGCCAGCCTGATGGCCCGGCGGGTGGGGAGCGCCATCATTCTCGGCATCGCCGCCACGGCCCTGGCGGGGATTCCCGCCGGCCTCACCCATTGGCCCGCCCACCTCTTCTCTCTGCCCCATCCCGGGGGCACGCTGCTGAAGCTCGACCTGCGCGCGGCGGCCAAATTCGGCCTTGGCGACCTGATCTTCATCTTCTTCTTCGTGGACCTGTTCGACAATGTGGGTACCTTGATTGGGGTGTGCGAGCAGGGCGGATTCATGCGCGACGGCAAGTTGCCCCGCGCCAGCCGCGCTTTGCTGGCCGACGCCCTGGGCACGATCATGGGCTCCCTGACCGGCACTTCCACCGTCACCAGCTACATCGAGAGCGCGGCGGGGGTGGCGGCGGGGGCCCGCACCGGCATGGGCAATCTGATGATCGCCGCCTGCTTCCTGGCCGCCATGTTCTGCGCCCCGGTGATTGCCGCCATCCCCTCTTTCGCCACCGCCCCGGCCCTCATCATCGTGGGCTCTCTCATGTGCGGCGCCGTGGCCAAAGTCCGCTGGGACGACTTCACCGACGCCTTCCCGGCCTTCCTCACCCTGGTCGCCACCCCGCTCACCTTCAGCATTGCCACCGGCCTCAGCCTGGGGATGATCTCCTTCACCTTCCTGAAGGTCGCCACGGGAAAGCACCGGGAAGTCAGCGCCCTGATCTGGGTGCTCACCGGACTGTTCATCCTTCGCTATGCCTTCCTCGGGTTGCACTAGCCCCCAGCCCTCTCACCTTTGGACCCCAAGGCGGATTGCAAGGTCAAATTGCAAGGACCCCAGCATGGTAGATATCTTATGGGTTTTCAATAACTTGGTTGGGTTGTTGAATTTCCACGCTTTATGCGCAATATAAGCCCCTTATTTTCTTTAACTTAGTAGGGTAGGTGGGATTTGAGGGTTTTTGGAAGGGTTTTGGGGTGTCAAAACGGTTCTATCTAACTTATTTTCAGCTATTTATATTATAAACTCGATAACTCCTTAATTTTCAGCACCTTGGTTGGATACTACATTTTGTCGCCTTTTTTGCCTTTTGTTTTCAATGCCTTGGTTGGAGCACTCTTCATTTTCGATATTTTTTGAATTTGGGGATTTCAAGTCGATATTCAGGGACAAAATAGCCCTCTTCGCCAGGGCTCAATTCCTCCCAGTGTCGACCTGCGCACCGGACTCTCTCTGTGCACCCTGTAGAGCAAATGGCCTAAATCCTCCTTCCAATACCTAGTCTACACCCGGGGAGGGAGGGCGTCAAGAGAATAATGGCCTACCCAGAGCGCCTATGCATCGGGAGCAGGTTCGCGGCCCTAGTGCGGATTGGGCAGCCCGCGCACGGCGCGGAAGGTGTCGCGGGCGATCAGCAGTTCCTCGTTGGTGGGAATTACCATGACCCGGAGGCGGCTGGCGTCGGTGGAAATTTCGCCTTCCTTGCCCACCAGGGCAGCGTTGCGGGCCGCGTCAATCTCAATGCCCAGCGCGCCCAGCCCTTGACACGCCAGGGCGCGGATGGAGGGCGAATTTTCGCCGATTCCGCCCGTGAAAACCAATCCATCCACGTAGCCGAGTGCGGCGCTATAGGCGCCGATATACTTCTTGATGCGGTAGCAAAACACCTCGATGGCCAGCTTCGCCTGCTCGTCGCCCTTGTCGGCGGCGGCGATCAATTCGCGCATGTCGTTCGACTCGCCGGAGATTCCGTAGAGCCCGCAGAACTTGTTGAGCAGTGTGGACATGTCGTGCAGAGTCAATTCATCCTTGGACATGATGTAGAACAGCGCGGCCGGGTCGATATCGCCGCAGCGCGTGCCCATCAACAGGCCCTCCTGCGGGGTAAATCCCATGGAGGTGTCAATCGAGTGGCCCTTGTCGATGGCAGTCATCGAGCATCCGTTGCCCAGGTGCGCGGTGATCAGGTTCGACTCGTCACGCGCCTTGCCGAAAATCTTCCGGAAGCGGAACGCCACGTAGCGGTGCGAGGTGCCATGAAAACCGTAGCGCCGGATGTGGTAGCGCCGGTAGTACGAGTACGGCAGCCCGTACATGTAGGCATGGGGGGGGATGGTCTGGTGGAAGGCCGTGTCAAACACCGCCACTTGCGGCACCTGGGGCATCACCTTGCGCGCCACAAAATAGCCGCGCAAATTGTGCGGATTGTGCAGCGGCGCCAGCTCCACGCAGTTCTGGATTTCCGCCTCCACGTTTTCGTCAATAATCACCGAGGCCGCAAAGCGCTCGCCTCCATGCACCACCCGGTGCCCCACCGCCTGGATCTGGGTAATGTCGGCGACGGCGTGGCATTCCTTCAGCATGGCGATGGCGCGGGTCAGCGCCGTCTGGTGGTCCAGAATCTCTTCGGTCGAGGACCTCGTCGGATTGGGAGGAACCGTGACCTTCAAAGTCGCTTCGTCCGTCCCGATCCGATCCACACTGCCTTTGGCAATGCATCGGTCGGTGCTGGCCTCAATCATTTCACTGTCGGTTTCAATGAGCTGAAATTTAATGGAAGAACTGCCGCAATTCAAAACTAAGATTTTCATTACTCACCCCAACACTTTATAACGGTCGGATAAGGCCGGAACGGACAAATCATCCTCATCTCAGGGCTATATTAGCAAGATAATGTTACAGCGCAATATAACCCGGTCTTTTCTTCACAACAAATTGGGGGCCAAACTCCAAAGGGTAAAGGCTAAGGGGTGAAGGGTATAGGCTGAGGGTTGAAGGGTAAAGGATAAAGACTAAAGGGTGGTGAATCCATTAAAGCGATCCTTTTGGCGCGACGCCGGCAGCGGCTAATGAATCACCACCACCGGCGTGTTGCCATTGGGACTCTGTCCGTTGCGAGATCCCGCCCGGTTTGGGTTCGGGTTCAGAGCACTTCAGTGATCGTTGTGTTCACGGTAATGCGCTTCGCTTTGACCTTGCCGGCAAGGTGCACGAGTAGGTTGCCGCCCGTGTTGTACTGATCGAGCGTAAATGTGCCCGCGTAGCTGTTGTGGTCAGGGCTCAGGGTGACCTGTTCGCGGATATTGGCAGGCCCCAGCAAAGTCTCGTCGGGGTTCCAACTTAATGGAAAATGATTGAGCTTGTACTTGGACGGTGCGGTTTTCTCCCACACGCCAAGGCAGAAGCTTTGGATGGCAGGCGCCCGCGATGAGTTGAGGATTTCCGTATTGTCGCTGTGCCATTGGGTAAATCCTGCATCCAGCACCGTACCGTCCGGTATGCCGGCATTACCCTCGGAAATAAGGTCCACCCTCCAGAAACCCACGATCGGGTCCGGGTCGGCGGCTGGCGATGCTTCCGTATCGCCGTCGGCAACTAACTTGAACAACCCTGGACCTGACTTACCGTTCCAGGACTGGGGTTGCAGCCGAGGTGCGCCCCGTTTGAGCACGCCCAGATCCACGCACTGGGCATTTGCCAACGAGGCGAAAACGGTTGCAAATAGGGCGACTCCGAGGGTCGCCTTCAACGCTGCAAACATTGTTTTCATAAGATTCTCCTTTTTTGGCTGGCATGGGATTACCCCTGTCCGCCTTCCCGAACTAATCCGGGTTGGCCTGCTGGGGACTGGGTTGTATCTCATGCCGCCCGTCAAATTCGCGGCGATCATTCGACCGGTTATGTCGGACTCCCGTCGCTTGGTTCGCTCGCGTGGGATGGACTATGGGCTGGTTGAGAAAGCGCTTCAATGGACAGCGACTCCTCTCCAGCGGAATTGAAAATCCCCGCGCAATTTCCTCTAAACAGGTGAGTTAGGGCCAGATATCCCCGGGCAGGATTTCGGATTGATTCGGAAATCAAGGAGTGTTAGATTTAACCTGAATGGGTGGGCCCCCCTCCGTGAAACAAGCCAGCAGTTCGGCAGATGTCATCCGCTTCGGTGTCTTCGAGGCGGATACTTTCACGGGCGAGTTGCGCAAGCACGGCCTGCGAATCAAGCTTCAGAAACAGCCGTTTCAGGTTCTGTCCCTGCTGCTCGCGCGGCCAGGCGAGCTGGTCACGCGCGAGGAGTTGCGTCTGAAGCTCTGGCCCGCAGACACCTTCGTTGACTTCGAGCAGGGCCTGAACAAAGCGATCAATAAGCTGCGAGAAGCCCTCAGCGACGACCGGGAGACGCCGCGCTATATCGAAACCTTGCCCCGACGTGGCTACCGGTTCATCGCCCCGGTGTTGAGCGCCCAACCGCTATCGGTACCCACCCCCCCCCCAGCGGTCGTGGCGGTTCAGCCTGATCCCGTCATAACCAGCGACCCACGGAGGAGCCGTTGGATGACGCCCGCCGTGATCCTTTTGCTGGGGGTGGTGGCCCTCCTGGCTTCGGTCCTTTGGTATAGGTTGGCCCACAAGCAAGTTTCTCCGGGGGCGGCTACGGTCCCCGGTGCGCCCATCCGCTCGCTGGCCGTCCTGCCGCTCCAGAACCTTTCCGGCGACAAAGACCAGGACTACTTCGCAGAAGGAATGACCGACGAACTGATCACCGACCTGGGGCAGATGAGCGCTTTGCGGGTGACCTCCCACACCTCCGTCATGCTGTACAAGGGGACCGGCAAGACGCTCCCGCAAATCGGGCGGGAACTGGGCGCCGACGCCATCCTGGAGGGCGCCGTTTTCCGCTCGGGCAGCAGGGTGCGCATCACCGCGCAACTGATTGATGCCCGCACCGACCGCCACCTCTGGGCACATGGGTACGAGCGCGACCTGCGGGATGTGCTGGGTTTGCAGGACGAAGTCGCGCGCGATATCGCGAATGAAATCAGCGTCGAGCTGACGCCCCAGGAGCGCGCGCACCTCGCCACACATCGCCCCGTAAATCCCGACGCCTACGACGCCTACATTAAGGGTCGCAGCAGCATGGAGACATTCAATGACGACGGGGTCAGGACTGCCATCAAGTACTTTGAACGGGCCATCGAACTGGATCCGACTTACGCGGCGCCTTACACGGGGCTAGCCAATGCGTACAGCATACAGGGCTTTAACTATTTTGTCCCACCCCGGGAAGCTTACCCGCCGGCCAAGGCGGCGGCAGCGAAGGCGCTGGCGCTGGATGAAAATTCAGCCGAGGCGTATTCCTCCCTGTGTTGGATAAGTGTGCACTTTGATTGGGACTGGCAGGCTGCCGAGAGAGATTGCACGCGAGCGCTGGAACTCGACCCCAATTCCGGGGACGCCGCCGGCGCGGCTTCGGAGTACTACTTATTGATGGGCCGCACCGATGAGGCTTTAGTTCTCCTGAGACAATCCGTGGAACGCGACCCGCTCGCCGCCGCTGCCCACGACGGGCTCGGGTGGGGCTACTTCGTGTCACGCCGATACGACAAAGCCATCGCCGCGTATCGGCAAGCACTGGCACTCGATCCCATGGACTCAAACGCCTGGGAGTATTTGGGGCACACTTACGTACAGAAGAAAATGTATCCGGAAGCTCTTAATGCCTACGGTAGATACGCAGCGCTCCAGAATCAGCCTCAATGGGCTGACCTCGGGCACGCTTACGGAAGAGCCGGGGCGCAAGATAAGGCCCTCAAGGATCTGGACGAGCTGAAACAACTTTCAAAACGCGAACATGTGCCGCCAGGGGCTTTTGCGTTTATTTATACGGGCTTGGGCGATAAAGACCAGGCCTTCCCATGGTTGGAAAAAGCCTTCGAGGAACGCGACGCCGCATGGTTTCCCATGATCAGAGTTTCCCCGATGGCAGACCCCCTCCGCTCCGACCCGCGCTTTCAAGCCCTCATGCGCCGCATGAATTTCCCGCCATAAGGTCTCCCGCCGCGCCGATCCGCTCGCTGGCAGTGCTGCCGCTCCAGAATCTTTTCGGCGATAATGACCCGTCGTACTTCGCTGAGGGATGACCGATGAACTGGCCACCGAACTCGGACAGATGAGCGTCTTGTGCGTGATCTTCCGAACCTCCGTCATGCTTTACAAGGGAACCGCCAAGACGCTGCCGCCAATCGGGCGGGAACCGGACGCCGACGCCATCGCGGAGGGCGCGGTTCTCCGCGCCGGCAGCCGGGTGCGCGTCACTGCCCAACTGATCGACGCTCGAAATGGACCCGAAGCGGGCTGGTCCGCTACTCTACCCTTCATCCTTTACTCTTTTGCCTTTACACTTCACCCTTTACCCTTCAACCTTTACCCTTTACCCTTGTACTCATGGCGAATGAGCCCAATTCCGCGGTGGTGTACGTGGAAAGTTTGCGCAAGCGTTATGGGGAGCTGGAAGCGCTGCGGGGAATAACTTTTGAAATCAAGGCGGGCGAAGTGTTTGGCCTTTTGGGGCCGAATGGGGCGGGAAAGACCACGACCATTGAAATTCTGGAGGGATTACGCCGGGCGGACAGCGGCACGGTGCGGGTGTGTGGCATGGACCCGGGGCGCGAGCAGACCGCCCTCAAGCAGCGCATCGGCGCACAGCTTCAAGCTACGGTGCTGCCCGATAAGATTCGCGTGGAAGAAGCCCTCACCCTGTTTGCCGGCTTTTACCAGGAGCCCGCCTCCGTCGGCTTGCTGCTGGAACGGTTTGGCCTGATGGAAAAGCGGCGGACATTTTTCGAGAAGCTGTCGGGAGGGCAGAAGCAGCGCCTGGCCCTGGCGCTGGCCATGGTGAACAATCCCGAACTGGTGCTGCTCGACGAGCCCACCGTGGGACTGGATGCGCAATTGCGTCGTGATATTTACGCCCTCATCGAACGCTTCCGCGAGGAGCGCCGCACCACCCTGCTGACCACCCACTACATCGAAGAGGCGGAGCGTCTCTGCGACCGCGTCGCGATTATCGACCGCGGCCAGTTGATCGCTTTGGGGACGCCGCGGGAGCTGGTGCATAACTCCGGCAAAGGCGCGCGCCTCGAGGTTTCCCTCGGCAGGCCGGTTCCGCCCGAGCGCCTGAAACAGCTCGACGCCGTCGCCGATTGCCGCGAAACTGGCGGCAAGTACGTCCTCCACACGCAAAACACCGCCGTCGCGGTGGCAGCCCTGGTGCGCTCGCTCGAAAGCGAGGGCAATTCCCTGCTCGACCTCCACATCACTCAACCTACCCTGGAAGATGTGTTCGTGGAGATGACGGGAAGGAGAATTGAAGAATAATCGGGCCATCAGGTCATCTGCTCATCGACCCATCGGGCCATCGGGTCATCGGGTCATCGAATCATTGCTCTTAAAGTCGTTCGATTACCTGATAACTCGATGGCCGAGGGGCTTGATGATCCGATGAACAAATGCTCCGCTGATTCGATGACCCGATGGCCCGATGACCCGATGAACCGATTACTATGATGGCCTCCATTCGTATCGCGCTGATGTCCATCAAGCTGGTGACCCGCACCAAGACGGCGCTGTTCTTCACCTTTCTGTTTCCCGTCATTTTCCTTTTTGTTTACTCCGGCATTTTTGCGCGCGGCAATCCGCAGGCGGTGCTGTACTTCTTCGGGCCCGTGGTGACCCTGAACATCATGGGCAGCAGCTTCTGGGGGCTAGGATTGCAATCGGTGATGCAGCGCGAGCGCGGCAGCCTGCGCCGTTATCGTTTGGCGCCCATCGGGCCGGGTTCGATGGTGGTCAGCAGCCTGCTGGCCAATTATCTGCTGGAGCTTCCCACCCTCGCACTGCTGGTTTTCTGCGCCAGGATATTTTTCCACATGCCGCTGGAGATTCATCCGCTTACCCTGCTCATGCTGGTGACCGTCGGAACCTTTGCCTTCGCGGGTTTTGGACTCACCATTGCCAGCGTGGCCAACACCATGCAGGAGGCGCAGATTTATAACAACGTCGCCTGGTTCACCCTGCTCTTTCTTTCCGGCGCGACAATTCCCTTGCCGCTGCTGCCCCAGGGGATTCAACGCTTCGCCGCCTTCCTGCCCGCCACCTATCTGGTGACTTCGTTCCAGGCCATTATGCTGGGTGGCCAGTCGCTGTTCGAGCACCGATTGGAAATGCTGGTTCTCCTGGTCTCCGGCGCCTTCGGCCTGCTTTTCGCCTGGAGACTTTTCCGCTGGGAGAAGGAGGAAAAAATTTCAAGGCGCGCCAAGTTGATTTCCCTGACTTTCATCGCTCCTTTTTTGGTGATGGGGATATGGATGAACATGCGCGGGAACCTGGAAGCGGCGTGGAAGGACACCTTCGCGCTGATGGAGCAGGCGCCCCTCGCCGCAGAGGGTCACGCCGCGCCCACCGAGGGTGTTTTGCTGAACAATTTCGAGAGCCCGGAAGAATCGGAATTACTGATGAAAACCTGGCAGGTGGCAACCGATCCGGGCGCGGCCGGCCGCTCGGTTGGCGAACTGGACGTGACCTCGCCGGGCGCCGAGGGCACTGCACATGCGCTGCAATTCAAGGGGCGCGTGGAATCCGCCACGGGGTTCGAGCGGGGATACGTCGCCGCCCGCTACTCGTTCACCCTTCCGAAGGGCGCCGGGGACCTGCGCGGCATTGAACTCGAAGTGCGCGGCATCAGCCGGCTCTTCCAGGTCAGGATTATCCCGCCAGACCGCACCCTGCCCGCACCCGCGCTCACTTTCATTCCTGATTCCGAGTGGCAAATCGTGCGCCTGCCGGCGGCGTGGCTCACCGCCCCCAGTCCCTTCCCACCGCGCAGCACGCTGGTCCTGGAATTTCTCGCCGACGGCCCGCCCGGAGGCTTTGAGCTCGACATCGACGAGATTCGGTTCTATTAGGGCGGAGACACTTCACCCCTGTTCCCTCGACATTTTCTCCTGCGCGCTTTGCAAAAGGTTTGGCTGGCTGGGGGGAATTAACCGATTGGGCTAGATCCCGCAGTTATCCGATATCCAACTTTGTGTACTTGCTTTCTGCTGATTTTCCACCACTATTCTTGAGAATGGCAAAAAGGGCTCCACCAACGACGAGACCGCCGAAAAGGGCTATGATAACCATGGGATCGAATGAAACCTCCGAAGATAGTCTTACCAGTACGGTAGACACTTCTATAGCAAGAAAAGTTCCAAAGTTTGTGTTCAGCAAGTGTAGTGAAGACATCTGCCTGAAGGTATGAAAAAATCCCTGAACCAGCGGAAGGATTTCACGCGAACGCGCAGAGGGCGCAAAGAGAATTCGGGGTTTGTCTTTGCGAGTCTCTGCGGCTTGGAGTCTTTGCGTGAAATTGATTATTTTTTCAAGGGTAGGGCAAGCCCCACCCTACGCTTTGCCCAAATCCCCGTGGATAATGGGATCCACGAAGGCTTGGAAATCCTGAGGGTATTCAACAGGCAAGGCGCTGACTTCATCAAGTTTTTTCCATTCGTCCGACGGAAAGTCCCAATCCCCTGCTCCGCAATTATCGTGAAACTGCGCCAAATTGCGCGCACCGATGATCACCGAAGTGACACCGGGCATGGCGAGCAGCCACGCTAATGCCGTTTGGCTGAGGGTCTTTCCCAGACGCGCTGCAACCTCTTCGAGAGTGCGCAGGATGCGAAAATTCTTTTCCGTAAAATGCTGCTCCACCCAGGAGCGCATGGAAGGATCGGAATCCGCCAGCCGCGACCCCTGGGGCGCGCCCTCCCCGGAGCGATACTTGCCGCTCAGAAAGCCGCCGCCCAGCGGGCTCCAGGTGATGACGCCCACCCCTTCGGCGCGGCAGAGCGGCAAGACCTCGCGCTCGATCGGCCGGCACACCAGGCTGTACTGCGGCTGGAGGCATTCAAAGCGCGCATAATTATGCAACGCGGATATACCGAGCGCTTTGGCCAGTTGCCAGCCGCCAAAATTCGAGCACCCGATGTAGCGAACCTTCCCCTGCCTCACCAGCGCGTCGAGCGCCCCCAGGGTTTCTTCGAGCGGCGTGTGCGCATCAAAGCAATGCACCTGGTAAAGATCGATGTAATCGGTTTGCAGGCGGCGCAGGCTCGCTTCAATTCCCTCCAGGATGTGCTTGCGCGAAAGTCCTTTGCGATTCGCGCCGGGACCGGCGGGAAAGAACACCTTGGTGGCCAGCACCACGTCATCGCGGCGGCCTTCGAGGCCCGTTCCCAGAATTTCCTCGGATCGTCCGTCTGCATAGCCGTCGGCCGTGTCAATAAAATTGCCGCCCAGATCAAGGTAGGCATTGAGAATCTTGAGCGATTCTTTTTCATCGCAGCCCGGCGCGCGGTGGCCGCCCGGCAGGCTTCCAAAGGTCATGGTGCCCAGGCAAATCTCCGAAACCTTAAGACCTGTACGTCCCAATAATCGAGTGCGCATGAATGTCCCCTTGAAGATGAGTCCGAGGTCCGAAGTCAGAAGCGTGCGAGGTCCGAAGCCACCTTACCGAAACTCGAAATTCGAGATCCGCGCGAGGCATGTCCGAGTTTCGATTTTCGAATTTGGAGTTTCGGCCCATGGACTTCGGACCCCGGGCTCCGGACCCTTCCTGTTATTTCGCTTTAAAGCTGGCAGCCACCGACAGCGTGCCCCACTCAATCGTGAGTTTGCCGCCGCTGTCCGTCTTGTGAAGGGTTAACGTCAAGGTCTCAACCAGCTTGGCGGCCATCGATTGCTTCAAGGGTATGAACACAAGATCCTGGGAGGCGTCGTGTTCCGTGCCCCACTGGCCGTGCTGCTTGTTAAAGACCAGATTCCAGGTCTTGGCGTCTACCGCCCTCTGCATCCAGAGGCTGTAGACGCCAGCAGGAACCACACCATTGGAAAAATCAAGGTCGACTCCGGTCTTGAACGTCGTGGAGGTATCCGCGCCTAATCGCCAAAATCCTCCAGAGGGCAACCGCCCAAGCAATTCATCCGTAGTGCGTCCCTTAAGCGAAGGACGCCCGTACTCCGCCGAAACCGCCTTGCCATTAATCGTTATCGTCGAGGTGCCGCGGGGATTTCCCTGCCCCCAAACCACAGCAGCGCAACCGGCCACCATCAGCACACACAGCAATATCATCCCTGATCTTTTCATTTCATCCTCCTCGCGGTTTGAATTGGTAGGTCGTAGGTGGTAGGTCGCATGTGGGGTAAAGCCACATGCCGACTGCCACCGGGAGCCACCTCATCGTCACGCATAATAACCCACATGTGGTAGATCGCAGGCTATTGTAATACCCGCCCCGAGCAAAGGCGAGAGTGAAAGTTGGGAGGGGATAGTCCCCACATGCCACCTACCACCTACGACCTACCTCATTGAAAGCGACGAGGGACTTTACGGGCGCCGCCCCGCATGTCAAGATGGCAAAATCGTGCCCGAGCTTCCCGACATCGTTGTTTATATCGAAGCCCTGGAATCACGCATTCTCCATCAACCGCTGGAGGGGGTGCGCGTGGCCAGTCCATTCCTGCTGCGCACGGCAACACCGCCGCTCGAAGCGGCGTATGGTAAACCCGTGCGCGAACTGCGGCGCATCGGCAAGCGCATCGCCATCGGCCTGGAAGGCGATCTGTGGCTGGTGCTGCATTTGATGATTGCGGGCCGCCTGCACTGGAGTCCGCCGGGCGCAAAACTCACCCCCAAGCGCACGTTGGCTGCGATCGACTTCAGCCACGGCAGCCTGCTCCTCACCGAAGCGGGGTCGCAGCACCGTGCGTCCCTGCACGTTGTGCAGGGGGAAACCGCTTTGCGCGAACTCGACCCGGGCGGATTGGAGGTTCTTACCGCTGACCTCCAGTCCTTCGCGGCGCGCCTCGCCTCCGCCAACCACACCCTGAAGCGCGCCCTCACCGACCCGCGCCTGTTCAGCGGTGTCGGCAATGCCTACTCGGACGAAATTCTTCACCGCGCCCAGCTTTCTCCCATCACGCTTACGGAACGGCTGGGCGCAGTTGAGATTGCGCGTTTGCACGAGGCCACCCGCAGCATTCTTATCGAATGGACCAATCGCCTGCGTGCTCAAGCCCAGGGGGGATTCCCCGAAAACGTCACCGCCTTTCGTGGGGAGATGGCTGTGCACGGCAAATACGGTAAGCCCTGCCCGCGGTGCGGAACCCCCATCCAGCGCATTCGCTACGCGAGCAACGAAACCAACTACTGCCCGGCATGCCAGACCGGCGGCCGGCTGCTCGCCGACCGCGCCCTTTCCCGATTGATGAAACAGGATTGGCCACGCACGCTGGAAGAATTGGAGTCCCTTATTCGCAGGAAGAGCTAGAAGGGTTTGAAACTAACTTCGACCGTGGCTCCCACCGGAACGGCGACGCCATCGTGCATGGAGGGTTGGAATTTCCAAGTCCGGACAGCTTCCAAGGCCTTGGCCTCTAAACCCAACCCCAGCGGCTTCATGACTTTGGCACTGGGAACGTTTCCTTCTGCATCAATAATAATCCACAAGACCACCGTGCCTTGTAATTTGGCTTGCCGCGCCCTTTCTGCATAAGGTGGTTCAGGCCTGAAAATAGGAATTGGCGCGCTGACCCCACCGCCCACAGCCCAATAGTGCTGCTGCGTATTTTTCGAGCTGTTTGTTGCATCCACAAGACCGGGCGGTCCAGACCGAGGCTTGGGAACCTTGCTTTGAAGCCCATCGTCGAGCGGTGAAAGTTCGGCGGCGGCGCTGTATTCCTTCAATGCCGCCTCACGCTCACCTTTATTCTCCAACGCGAGGCCCAGATTCTCGTGCCAATATGGGTCCTCGGGTACGTAGACCAGCGCATTCCTGTAAGAGTCAATGGCCCGGTCCGTTTCGCCGTCCTTGAACAAATGATCCCCGAGGCGCTCATATGCCATGCCCAGCCAGGACGGCGCCGCGATCGAATTCTTCTTGCTCCGCATGGCCTTCTTAAATTCGGTGACGGCGCTATCAAACTCGCCATGCGACATGGCGTCTTTCCCCCTTTGCATTTGCTCATTGAAGCTATCGGCCGCAAGATTCCCTGCCCCGATGAGGTACGCCAAGAGCGATGCCACGAGGATGGACCGTGCCATCTTTAATTGCATACTGCACCTCAAACGTTCCGCCTAGATTTGGATTGCAGAGAGAAGTGAACGCGCGCCAGCCGCTCGGCAACCATCCTAACTGATCGCAAACAACGAACACAATCATTTTGGACGCTGCCGGGGAGCATGAATTCCCATAAAAATTCGGGCTCGAACGATAGACCGAAACCTGAAGATTTGATCACGGGAGAAAAATTGCCCCCTCCCCTTCCATTAAAAACCCATTGGTGTATACTCGCACTTGCGACGTGGGTGGTGGGGAGAGCGCTGAGCACTCATGGGGCAGTCTAAGTCTTAGAGCGGCGCTTGATACCCAGGCAAGCGATTTCAGTGCCCCGCTCCCAGGCGGCTCATTTCCCTCCCCGTCGGGCAAGATTCTTCGAAAACAACTTGGCCTTAAGGCTCAGGGAGGAGCTGACGTCATGCCATCTTCCTATCGCCCGCCGGCAATTTTCCTGGCGAGTCTGGCGCTCGCCATGACCCTCGTTCATGACGGGGCGTGGGGTGCCATTCCGCCCTCCCCGGGTGCTCCTGTCGATGGGGATAAATCGGCCTCCGCCATTCCTCCTTCCCCATCTCCCACGCTGGCCCTTCCCGGCCCCCTCCAGCCTTTCCTGCGGTTGGCAGGCGTGAGTTCCAAGGTGACGCCGGAAGAAGTTTTGCCGTTGCTTGCCCACCAGGTTGTCATCGACGGATATTCGGGCTCCAATCGCTCCTCCTCGCCCACCGAGTACCTGATCCTGCTTAAGCGGTATGTGGATCAGGCGCGGGAATTACGGGCGCTGGCGGCGGATGGCAACCTTCGCGTTTCCAACTGCGACCAGGCCCGGCAACTTTTGACCGTGATCGGGTACACGCTCCGGCAACCCTGCGGCCCGACGGCCACCCTGGAAACCGCCGATTCCAAACGGGCCTTTACCGCCGTCGATTCCGGATTCCCGCTCACCGCTTTGGAAAACTCCCTCCAGAACGGCAAACCGTTTGTCTATCCCTATGGCGATACAAAGTTGCCGGTGCTGCTCGGCCCGGATGTCTGGATGCATTTCGACCCGAACAAAAACCACAGGGATCTGCTCGATGCGCTCATGGGAGATCCGGCACTGGCCCGCCTTTACGTGGCGCTGGCTCAGATGGACAGGGAAACACAAGCAGCGCTGCGGGATTCTCCGGGCCTCCAGAGTCTCTTGCCTCTCGCCCCGGTGCTGGATTTCTATGGCGAACAACTTCGCATCCGGTCAGGACGCGTGGTGGTCCCCGGCGGCCCCCCGGCGGAATCGGCATGGGAGACTCTGGTGGGGGCCAGCCCGCACTCGCCGGGCAATTTTGTCATCGGGTTATTCTCAAAGGATAATGGGTGGCTGGCCCCGTATTATGACACGCTGTCACGAGTGACCGGAGCTGAGCAGGCGTACTTTACCGAACCTCACCGCCTGGTGCGGTTTTATGAAGCGTTGCGGGGACGCGAGCTTAATCCCGGCCCAGCCCGCGCGGTCTTCCGCCCTGACCCCGGCCTGCTTCTGCTGGCGACACAGATGACCCTGGACCCGGACGGCCAGCCCCATGTTCCCGGGAATCTGCGGGTGTGGACGGAGGTTCTAGCGTCCAACGATTTCAAACTCTCCCGCAAGTGGAGCAGGAAAACGGGCCAGTTGAAAACCCCTGAGAATTTAATTGAGGTTCTGCTGGGGCTCTCCCGCGCCCAAGCCGTGCATGGGCCTCTCCAGGCCTACTTGTCGCTCAGCGCGATTGACCGCGCGCGGAGTGGCGGAAAACCGCTGAGCCCGCAGACGGCCCTCCTGCTGGCCGGGAATTTCCCCAAATATAAAGATCACTACCTGACCTTTGCCGAGTTCGGTTCCTTGAATGATGAGTCGATAACTTCATTTATGAACACCGCCGAGTCCATTGAACGCATCCCGGATCCCACCTTGCGCGCCGAGGCGGCAGGGATCGTTCAAGCCCAATGTGGCCTCTGGCAAATTCTGGCGCGCCAGGGGGAAATTCCCGCGGCGGACGAGAATGCTTCCTGGCAAGGGCTTCTCCACCCCTTCGCGCGCATACCCTCTTCTCCCGCGCTTTACGATGCCGCCCGCGCCTCGCTCGGCGAACTCATGCGTGCCGCGACGGGAAAATCCCACGTTTCGCAGGATGCCATGATTGAATTGGTGGCGGGGCCGCCCCCCACCAGCCCGCACCGCGCCCAAGTCAGGGAGGAAATCGCCAATCGCCTGCGCTTGGTCCTGGAAGCGCAGCGCCTGGTTTCACTCGACACCCTGCTCACCCTGGGGGATGGCCTCCCCCTGGTGGCCCAGGGAAAGGCCCAGGCGGCCGCCCTGCTCCCTCTCGCCCAGGAGCTTCGCGAATTTGAAATGCCCAAACCGATCTTCTCCACGGGTGAAAAAATCGAGTGGACAGCCGGGCACTATGGTGACGCCCACACCCAGGCCGAGATGGATACGAATATCGATGCCGCCCTCAGCAAGCCCGGAACGCTCCGGGATATAGCAGAGGCACGTGGCCGGCTGGTTCCCTTCCTGCGCGATTTCCTGATCGGCCTGAACTACGCCTATTACGAGCCGCCCGGGGCCCAGATGCTTCACAACAACCCCCTGTTTATCCGCCGCCATGATTTCTCCGGGGATGCGACGCGGGGTTCGGAACCTCCCTGGTCGGCGCCTCGCCTCGTGGGCCGGGGCGAAACCTCCGGAGGCGGAGTGCGCCTGTCCGGCGGACTTCCCCGCCTCCCTTATATCCTGGCGGAGGTCGAACAGGAATTCATGGTGCCGAAAAACATCCAGTCCCTCATTTGGGAGGATTTGGTTCCGTCCCTCGTCGCCAGCGCTGTCCTGCCCCGTTGGTGGCAGATAACTCCCAGGGAGCTTCATGCCGCCGCTCTCTACCAACGGTTTGGTGAGGACCTTTTGACGAGCGCCGGCACGGATGCAACCTTGCGGGAAAAAGTGGTGGATATCCTTGACAATCGCCTGCTCTCGCGGAGGGTGGATGAGCTGAAAACCGCACTCACCGCCGGGCATCCGGAGACCATTCTCCCGGGCATGACGCCCGCCGAGACCTTCTATCTGGCGCTGGAATTTCAACGCCTATATCCGGCGGAAATGACCCACTGGGGGATGGCGGGGCAGGAACTAGAGACCCTCACCCAGGAACACCCCGAGGAGACGAGTCGGCAAAGGCTGGCGCAGGATTTCGGCGTTCCCCACCCCAATCTGGCCCTAACCACCTCCCGCGACCTTCTCGATGTGCGGCCTTTCCCCACTTTCTTTGGCTACTCGAGCAGTCTTATGGCGGAGTCCTGGGAGTCCAGCAATCTCTACTGGGCCCGTCTGGCCGATGAAAAAGGTTTGCCCCCGGAGGACCTTCATCAGTTGGTCCCCGCGCTGACCCGCCGCATGGCGGAAAATATCTTTGCGACCGACCTGGATGACTGGCCCGCCCTGGCGCGCGCTCTACTGGAAACGGGGGCTGAATTTCGGGCGGACAAGCTTGACTCCCCGCCCATGGTGAGCGCAGTCGCTCCGCATTAAGATTGGCCGGCGGAATTCCGGCAGGAGGATCTATGGCAATGCGAATCCTTTGCGTCGCGCTGTTGTTCCTGGGGTTTTTCGCCGGGGCCGGAGTGTGGATGGCGGCCCCGCAAAGCACCCCTGACACCGTCTTCCGGGTGAGCGTCAACCTAGTGCAGTTGGATGTGGCCGTCACCGATAAGAAAGGAAATTACATCACGGGCCTCAGCCCCTGGGACTTTGAGATTTACGAAGACGGAATTGTCCAGAAAATGGCAACTTTCGGCGAGGAGAACGAAGTTCCGCGGCGCCTGGAAGATTATCCCCGTGGAAGCGCCGGCACGATTGGCGCGGTCCCCCCCACCCGGACCGGCCGCCAGGCGCGCGAAGGCGCTCCCCTGCCCCTCATGCAAAATGAAACTCCCGAGCGTCTTGCCTCCATGGTGGCAGGAGCCAGCGTCTTTATCCTCTTCGACACCAGCAATTACATGTACAAGGGATTTGTGTACGCCCAGGATGCCATCGCCGAATTCGTCCGCTCGCTCGATCATCCCGACCGGGTGGCCTTTTATTCCTACAGCCGCAACTTCTCGCGCATTTGTATGCTCACCCCTGACCGCTCCATGGCGCTGACCGGGGTACGGGCGACCGTGGCCGGGGATGATGCCGCCATCTATGACGCGCTGCTGATGACTCTCAAGGATGCGGCGCGTTATTCCGGCCGCAGAGTGATCGTGGCCTTCTCCAACGGACCCGACAACTCGAGCATGGTGGCGCCGGAGGATGTGCGCGAAGTGGCGCAAACCGAGGGCATCCCCATTTACATGATCTGCACGCAAATGGCGCGCCTGGACCCCGTTTCCACCGCCGTCTTCGAGCGTATGAGCGCCAGCACCGGGGGCAAATCCTATTTTGCCAAAGACTGGCAGGACCAGGCGAAGGCCTTCGCTTCCATCCGCGACGATCTTGCCCATCTCTACACGCTTACTTATTATCCGCAGCCGAATCCCAATTACGGTTGGAGAAGCATCACAGTGAGACTGGCGGGCCAGGCTTTCAAGGACTACCACGTCCGCGCTCGGAGCGGCTATCGGCCCCGCGCCAACCGGCACTTTGTGACGACTACGGCCAACCCTTGAAAGGTTGGCACGGATAGAAGGCGTTCCCGCATTCGTCATCGACTGGGTTAGCGCGGCTGGCTTTTTATTTTGAGGGACGGATCACCTTCTGGGAGACGGCGAAGTAGAGAATAAATAACCAACTGCCTGAACACGAACGCCAGGACAATCTTGGACGCAACGGGTTTGCCATTGTAGGCGGCAGGCATAAACTGGAAGTCCCCCACCACGTCCTTGGCCGCCTCCGTCAAAGGGGGAAGATCCCGAAGGACTTTTGCTTCCCCCTCCACTTTTCCCTTCGCGCTCAAGGTGACTTCCAACACGACGCTCCCGGCCACGTACGTATTTGAGGGATATTTTGGAAACGCGGCACGGGTCACCTCTGCCGGCTGGAACTCCGCCTGGATGGCCTCCTCGGTCTGCGGGATCAGGGCCGGGAGCGGAACCGGATCGGAATAATACATTGGCGGGCGGAAGGTGATGGCCACAGGTACTCGCGAGGCAATCGCATTGCCCTCCACAGTCGCCGGGGAAAACTTCCAGCTTTCCACTGCGCTTTCGGCTGGTTCGGTGAGCGAGGGAATATCCCGGCGGGCTTCAACTCGCTCCACCTCTCCCTTGTCATTAATCAGGGCATCCAGGACCACCGTTCCACTCGCCTCAGACTGGATTGAATCCAGAATGTCAGTCACCGAAACGGTTTCGGCCGGCTGAAACGGAGACTTATTGTTTTCCGGCTCCGTCTGCGCGGTCAGCGCCTGGGCGCAACCTAGCAGCATCATGGCAAGGAGCAATCTGACCATCCGAAAACCCTCGTTGCGAACTTCTTTGATCATGCCGCCCCGCCGCCGCTCAAAATACGAAAATCCCTTTGATGAAATCGCTTGCTGCGAGTTGATCGTCGGAGAATGCCTGGCGGAAATCATCCAGCCGGAAACGGTGGGTGATCATGCCTTCCGTTTTCAGCACGCCATCGCCCACCGCCAGGGCGGCTGGCTCGATAAACCTGGCGTTGTTTCCAGCGCCCAGAACGCGGCGATTGCTTCCCTGCACCATGTCGGGGTCCACCGACATCGACTCATGCTTGCAAAAGCCTGCCAGAACCACGGTCCCACCGAATCGTGTGAGGCTGATCCCAAGGGGAATCAAAGGGTGATGCCCGCTGGCCTCAACCACAATATCCGTCCCGCCTGGATGCAGTTGCCTGGTGAGGGCTTGCAGATCCTCCGGGTCGCCGGCCACCTCTGCCGCTCCCCATGATTTGGCCAGGGCCAAACGCCGGGGCTGCTTGTCCAGGCATAGAATGCGCCGCGCTCCCGAGGCCTTCAGCGCCGCCAAACAATTCAACCCAATCGGACCCAGGCCGAGAATCGTCGCGGTGGAACCCAGGCGGGCTCCCGCCATCGCCGCCACGGCGATGCCCACCCCCAGCGGTTCCAGAATCGACCCCTGTTCGAAAGAAACCGTGTCCGCCAAGGGATGCAGGTTGTAAACGGGCGCGAGCACGTACTCGGCATAGCCGCCGGGCGGGCCGAATCCGATGTGGCGGAATTCCCGGCAGCCACGCCACAGCCCCCGCCGGCAGTATCCGCACTTGAGGCAGCAAATTTCGTTGTCGGCAACAACCCTGCGCCCCAGCCAGGCCTCGTCGGCGGGCGCGCCCACCTTGTCCACCACCCCGCAAAACTCATGCCCCGGAATAAAGGGAAATTCCACGGGATGGCGGCCGCGCAGCGACTCAACATCCGTCATGCAAATCGCCGCCGCCTGGACGTGGATCCGCGCCCAACCCGCCGCCGGTTGAGGATCGGCGACTTCCACCAGGTCAAACTTCCCGACCTTTTCAAATCGAATGGCCCTCATGGATTGGTCCCTCCCCCGTCCTTACCAGAGCTTTGAGGCTTCCGTGCGCACCACCCCCTGGGTGGAAACGCTCCAGTCATCGGTTCGGAAAGGCGGGGCCGGTAGGCCCGCCTTGTTATAGAGGTCGCACTTGGGATCGTTCGCCCAAGCGTAGCGCGTGGCCACAGGCTTCGCAACCCGCGCGCTGGAAAGCATCACCTCGCTACCCACGACTTTGGCTTCCGCCGGGAAAAATTGCTGATCCGCGCCGGCAATCTCAAATCCCACCAGGCGCTGCCCACGAACCACCAACCCACCTGCCGTATGGGTAAATCGCAGGCGCAGCGTTCCCTTGTCAGCACGCAGGGTCTTAAAGGCCGGCCCCATGTACTCAATCTTCCGGCCATAGGCAATGCCTTCGGCGTCGAGAGCCAGACGCCGCCCCACTTCCTGCTTGTTTTTGGGATGAATATCGTGTGGCTCGCCAATATCGATGGCCACGGCCATGCCGGTTTTGGGCAACGCCAAGGTCTTGGCCTGAGATTCCCTCAGGACAGCCCAGGCATCGGGATATTTTCCTCCGGGAACAAAACTGGCAAGCTGCACGAATAGAAACGGAAAGTCGCCCTGCCCCCAGGAAGCGCGCCATTGCTCGATCATCGTGCCGAACACCTTGCGGTATTGGTAGGCAAAATCCGAGTTCGATTCCCCCTGATACCAGATGGCGCCGGCAATCGCATAAGGGGTGAGGGGGGCGATCATGCCGTTCCACAGCCCGCCGGCGCGCCAGGAATGACTGCGCGGATCGCGGGGAGCGTCAGGAATGGGCGGCGCAACCTTCCCGCTGTTCTCCGCCTCTTCGGCCGCCTTCTCCCATTCTCCCAGCTTGGTTTTGTAGTTTTCGAGCACGCCGGGGAAATCCAGGATTCTCTGCCGCCACGAATCCACCACCACCTTGGAGTCGGGGTCGGCATCCAGCGCCGCCTCGCTCGTCCAGGCCTCCGCCTCTGTCCCGCCCCACGTGGAGTCAATGAGTCCCACGGGAAACTTCATGGCCCGCTGCAAATCGCGGCCGAAGAAGTAACCCACCGCGGAAAAATTCCCCGCCGTCTCCGGGCTTGCCACCACCCACTGGCCCTGCACATCGCTTTGGGGTTTGCCCGCCACCGCCTTCTTCACAATAAAGAGTCGCAGCACAGGATAATTGGCCGCCGCCACTTCCTGCTCAAAGTTTTTGGCGCCGCCGAACACCACGTGGTTCCATAAAGCAAACTCCATGTTCGACTGCCCCGAGCACACCCACACTTCCCCCACGAGCACGTTGTGGATGGTCACCGTGTTTTTTCCTGCCACGGTCATTTCCAGCGGTCCGCCCTTTTTGAGAGGCCCCAACTGCACTTTCCATGCGCCACTCGCATCCGTAGTGGTCGTCTGATTTTGATCGCCCAGGCTTACAGTGACTTGCTCGCCCGGGTCAGCGGTTCCCCAAATCGCCGCCTGCCGGCCTTGTTGCAGCACCATGTTGTCACTGATCAGCGCCGGCAACTTGACGTCGGCGGCCGCCGTCCCCGCGGCAATCAGCACGCAAAAAACAACCCACGCAAGCCGCTGACGACAACCTTTCCGGGAATGCGCCCCCTCCTGCTTGACCGCTGCGCCACCTTTCCATCCGCTTCTCATCAACACACCTCTTCGCTGGTTAAAGCCCAATCCGCTACCGGGTGAGGGCAGATACTAACACCGCCCCCGCTCCGAAACCAGCAATTCCGAGACGCGGTTTAGGGGCGGTTCGCGAACCTCCTCTAGAGCAGGCGTGGTGCGCAGGAAATTCGAATGGACGCCCCATCCGAATCCTTCAAAGCGCCTTTTGGTAAAGCGCAATCATGTCAGCTTCCGTGCAGGGGCGGGGATTCGACTGGTGGCAGGCGTCTTCCATGGCTTTGGTGGCGAGCAAGGGAATCTGCTCCCGGGTAACACCGAGGGCGCCGAGGGTTCGGGGAATGCCGACTTCCGGCAGAAGTTCGCGCAATCGCGCGATCAATGCAGTGGGCGCGTCTGCCGCGGACCCCTGGGAACCGTCGAGATTCATGGCACGGGCAAGGTCTCGCAGGCGTTCTTCCGAAACGGGCCGATTGAACTCCAGCACGTGGGGCAGGAGGATGCCATTCGCGGTGCCATGATGCAAGTGGGCAATACTGGAAAGAGGATGAGCAAGGGAATGAACCGCCCCCAGGCCTTTCTGAAACGCCACGGCGCCCATCATCGCCGCCATCATCATATTGCTGCGCGCTTCCAGGTCTTTCCCGTTGCGGACCGCGGGCGGCAAGTTACGGAGCGCGAGCCGGGCTCCCTGGAGCGCGATGGCGTCGCACAGGGGGTGATAACCCAGCGCCAAGTACGCTTCCACGTTGTGCGTCAGCGCGTCCAGTCCGGTACCGGCGGTTATCCCGGGCGGCAGGCCCAGAGTCAACTCCGGATCGGCCAGGGCAACGCTCGGTATCAGGTACGGGCTGAAGATCACCGTTTTGCGGTCCGTGGATTTCAGGATGATCACGGTGCTGCGCCCCACTTCGCTGCCCGTGCCGGCGGTGGTGGCGATGGCGATCATGGGCGGGACGTTGGCACCGATTCGCGCTGACCCATCCAGTTGATCATCATACTGTTCCAGCGGGAACGGGTGGGTGACCACCAGGCGGATGGCTTTGGCCACATCCAGGGGGCTTCCGCCGCCCAGGCCAATCACACCGTCGCAATTCCCCCGCCGGTAGGCCTCCAATCCACCCTGGACGTTCTTCTCCACGGGATTGGGGTCCACACCATCAAAAAGGGCCGGGGCAAGGCCCGCCCGTCGCGCTTCCTTCAAAACCAATTCGGCAAGCCCGCAGGCAACTACGCCGCGGTCTGTCACCAACAGCGGCCGCGCGATTTCCAAGTGCCGGGCCTCGTTGCCCAATTCACGCACGGCCTCGGCGCCATAAACGATTCGGGTGGGGAAAGAAAATCGTGAAATTGTGTTGGTCATATTATCTCGAAGTACCGAGCCAGCTCCCAATCGGTCACGGCCCGGCGGAATTCGCGAACTTCCCAGCGGCGGGTGGCGGCATAGTGCTCCACAAAATCCGCGCCAAAGTATTCACGTGCCGCTTCGCTCGAACGGAAGAGGGCCGCAGCTTTCTCCAGCGTGCGGGGCAGGGGCGGCGCCTCGGAGGAATAAGCGTTGGTGGTGGGCGCGCCCAGGACCATTCTCCGCTCGATGCCGTGCAACCCGGAGGCCAGGCTCGCGGCAAGGGCCAGGTACGGATTGGAGTCCGCCCCCGGCAAGCGGTGCTCAACCCGCGTCGCCTTGCTGCCGGCGGGGATGGCGCGCAACGCCGTGGTGCGATTATCAAGGCCCCAGGTGACGTTGGTGGGAGCCCAGGCGCCCGGCACGGTCCGTTTATAGGAATTCAACGTGGGCAGGAACATCACGGCAAACTCCCGCATCAGGGCGAGCTGTCCGGCCATGTAATGCCGCATCAGGTCCGACATTCCTTCTTGACCGCCCGCAGCATGGAAAAGATTGGTTCCCTCGGCGTCCGCAAGACTCTGGTGAATGTGACCGCTGCATCCCGGCAACTTGCTGTTCCATTTCGCCATGAAAGTGGCCACCAGGCCGTGTTTCTGCGCCAGGATTTTAACCACCGTCTTGAACAAGGCGGCGTGGTCCGCGGCGGCGAGAGCATCGCTGTAATGTATGGCGGTCTCGTACACGCCCGGGCCGGTCTCCGTGTGGAATCCTTCAATCTTGATTCCCAGCGCGGTCATGGCATTCAAAATCGCGTGCGCGAGGTCCGAGTGCACCGAAGACCGCAGAAAACTGTAACCGAACATGCCGGGCGAGAGCGGCGCAAGGTCGCGATAATGCTTCTGCCGGATCGATTGCGGGTCTTCCGCAAAGAAAAAGAATTCGTATTCGATGGAAGCCTGGGGGGCATATCCCAGCGATTGGGCGCGCTCCACCACGCGCCTCATCACCTGGCGCGGCGAGGCTGCAAACGGGCTGCCGTCTTTGTTACAGAAATCCACAAGGAAGAAAGCGGTGTCCGGTTCCCACGGCAACACCCGAAAAGTGGAAAGATCGATTTGCGCCACGCCATCGGGATAACCCGTATGCCAGCCGGTCAGCCGGACGTTGTCGTAAAGCGCGTCAGAACTGTCCCAGCCGAAGATAACGTCGCAAAATCCCAGGCCCGCGCCGGACCAGAATTTTTCGAGAGAAATGTATTTTCCGCGCAGGACGCCGTCCACATCAAAACCGCCGACTTTCACCTTCTCAATGTGGTGGGTGGCGAAGAGTTGCTTGATTTCATCAAAGGTCATGTCTGCCTCAGCTATTTTGGATTTTAGATTTTGGATTTTGGATTAGCTGGCGGTTTCTGACCGCCAACCCCCGCGGCGAGTTGAAATGGCGCGAAGTTAAGCCAATCCAAAATCCAAAATCTAAAATCCAAAATCAATCAAGCGACACCCAAACCGACTTCACTTGCGTGTACGATTCCAGCGCGTGGGGCCCCATCTCCCGGCCAAAGCCGCTTTGCTTGTATCCGCCGAAGGGCGAGCTGCTATCGAAACAGTTGTAGGCGTTGATCCAGACCGAGCCGGCCTTGATCTGCTGGGCAAGGCGATGCGCCGTAGCGATGTCGCGCGTCCAGACGGCGGAAACCAGTCCGTAGATCGTGGCATTGGCGATTTCCGTGGCCTCCTCCGCATCCCGGAACTTTAGCGCCGCGAGCACCGGGCCGAAAATTTCCTCTTGCGCGATTTTCATGCGGGGCTCGACATCGGCAAAGACCGTGGGTTTTATGTAGAATCCCCGCGCCTTGCTTCCGTCCACGTCGCGCTCGCCGCCCGCGAGCACACGTGCCCCTTCGGCTCGCCCGCTTTCGATGTAACCGAGCACCCTCTCCAATTGCGCCTGGCTGATCTGCGAACCCATCTCCGAAGCCGGGTCGAGCGGATCTCCCACTTTCATGCTTCGCGCACGCTCCGCCAGGTTGCCAACAAATTCGTCATAAATCTTTTCGTGAACCAGCAGCCGAGAGCCGGCGCTGCACACCTCACCCTTGTTGGCATAGATTCCCCAGAATGCGGACTTGGCGGCTCGCTCCAGATCCGCGTCCGGAAAAACAATGTTGGGGGATTTCCCCCCGAGTTCCAGTGACAGCCGCTTCAAATTGCTTTCTCCGGAAGCCTTCAACAGGCCCCGCGCCGTGCGCACGCTGCCCGTGAACGCCAATTTATCAACGTCCATGTGCCGGGCCAGCGCCTCTCCGGCCGTGGGGCCGTAGCCGGTCACCACGTTCACCACGCCGTCGGGCACGCCGGCCTGCTGGCAATATTCCGCCAGCTTGAAGGTGGTAAGGGGTGTCATCTCCGAGGGCTTGATGACCATCGTGCAACCCGCCGCCAGCGCCGGAGCCACTTTCCACGCGGCCAGCAGCATGGGATAGTTCCACGCCGTGATCATCCCCACCACGCCCACCGGCTCGCGCAGGGTATAGTTCAAATAATTCCCGTCAACAGGAATGGTTTCCCCATAGATCTTGCGTGCCCAGCCGGCGTAATAATAAAAAATGTCGGCGGTGGGGGGAATGTCGCCGCGCAAGGCCTCCGCGTAGGTCTTTCCATTGTTCAGGGATTCCAGCAGCGCCAATTCCTCCTTGTTCTTCTCGATCAGTTCGCCAATGCGCCAGATGATACGCTCGCGCGCCGAAACATCCATCTTGCGCCACACGCCGCGTTCGAAAGCGCGGCGCGCGGCTTGCACCGCCCGGTCCACATCCGCGGCATTGGCGTCAGGAATGGTCGAGAGTTGCTCCCCGGTGGCCGGATTCATCACCGGAATGCTCAGCGTGCTCGCCGGCCCCACCCACTTGCCATCAATGTACAGCTTGTAAGGCTTTAAATCCTTCTGAATACGCGCGGAGTCCATGGCTGACCTCAGGTTTGAGAAATGGGCGTGGGATCCTCCACCGCGGCCCATGCGGGCTTGTCCGATGTGATGTGAAGTGTCATATTATTTTTTTCTGCCCCGGGCGTCAAGCAGGTTACAGGTTTGTGAAATTCCGCCCCCCCCCGGGCCCGAACAAGAATTGTCCAAACGGTGAAACCCGGCAGCGGACAGCTTCGTCTGATTGAAAGTAAGGAAATTGCCGGGGAAAGACAGTTCCATGCGCAGGAGCAGGACTATTCTTCGGGCTTGCCACGTATCATTATTGCCCTCTTGAAGGGGGCACCCCTCCAGAAGCTTGGGGAGAGGCCAATTCATTTTATGCAGCGCCGGGCTTTCACGCTGCGGCTTTTCTTGAGGAGACAGGATGACGTTCCGGGTCTTGGCAGCACGCGCTACCCTCGCGGGGATCATACTCCTCATGTGGTTTTCCCCAGCGTGGTTGTTTGCGCAAAACCCCTCCGGCTCGGTGCACGGCCAGATTTCCGACCCCTCGGGCGCGGGCGTTCCGAGCGCCAAGGTCGCGGCGATCTCCTCCTCGGGGCAAGTGATCACGGGCACTGTTCATGTTGATGGATCGTACGAAATCAAGGGCCTGGCCCCGGGCGCTTACACGGTAGGCGCCAAGGCCAAGGGTTTCGATAATTTTGAGCAGCCGGCCGTGCAGGTGGCGGCGGGAAAAACCCTCAAAGTTGACATCGCCCTGAAGATTGCCGAAGAAGTGGAGAAGGTGCAGGTGACCGAGTCGACCAACAAGGTCAGCACCAATCCCAGCGAAAACGCCACGGCGCTGATCATCAAGGGAGAGGATTTGAACGCGCTCTCCGACGACCCGGATGAGCTGCAATCGGAATTGGAGGCCCTGGCGGGGCCCTCGGTCGGTCCCAATGGCGGCCAGATTTACGTGGATGGATTCACCGCCGGCCAGCTTCCCCCCAAAGCCGACATTCTGGAAATCCGCATCAACCAGAATCCCTTTTCCGCGGAGTACGACAAGCTGGGTTATGGGCGCATTGAGATCACCACGCGGCCGGGCTCCAGCCAATTCCACGGCCAGGTGATGGGTGATATCAATGATGCGGTATTCAATACCCGAAACCCATTCGCCCCCGGGAACGAGCCGGGGTACCACACTCTTTATTTCAATGGGAATGTGGGCGGACCCATCAGCAAGAAAGCCTCGTTTTTTTTCAATATCTTTCGCCGCGACATTGGCGACGACTCCATCGTATCGGCGTATAATCTCGGCCCCGATGGCACCTTCACTCCGGTCAGCCAAGCCGTCCCCAGTCCCCGCACCCTGACCAACCTCAGTCCTCGTTTCGATTTCCAGTTGAGCGCCAACAATGTGCTCTCGGTTCGTTACCAGTTTTACGACAACAATTTCAAGAACAGCGGGATCGGGCAATTGAACACGGCCACCCAGGGCCTGAACACCCACAGCGACGAACACACTTTGCAATTGAGTGACACGCAGGTGTTCAGCGCCAGGACGCTGAACCAATTCCGTTTTCAGTACCTGCACGATGACTCGAACTCCGCCCCCACAACCCCCCAGTCGGGTTCCACCGTGACGGTGCTCGGAGCATTCACCGGAGGACCCAATTCCTCCGGGACCTCAACGGATATTCAAAATCACTACGAGGTGCAGAACCTGACGTCCTTCTTCCTCGGCAAACATACTTTAGTGGCAGGCGGCCGTCTGCGCGACGCGCAGGATTCCAATAGTTCCAATGCCGACTTCGATGGCGTTTTGACGTTCCCCAACCTGACGGCCTATGAGAACGCCGAACTCGCCATTACGAGCTGCGCAAACCCGAATACGTGCATGTGGAGCGGGGCCAGCCAGTTTCTCATTGCCGAAGGAAATCCCCTCACCACCATCAATTTACTGGATGTGGGCCTCTTTGCGCAGGACGACTGGAAACTTCACTCCAACATGACGCTCAGCCTGGGATTGCGCTGGGAGTCACAAACGGGAATTTCCGATCATTCCGATTTTGCCCCCCGCGTGGGATTTGCGTGGGGTCTGGGCGGGCACAAAGGCTCGGCGGCCAAAACGGTTCTGCGCGCCGGGTTTGGAATTTTCTATGACCGGTTCCCGGAAAATCTCCTGTTGGAAGCCAAGCGCCTTAATATCGACGGCTTGTACCAGAAGCAATTTCTATACACTTCTCCGACTTTCTGCGCGGCCACCCCCAGCAGCAGCAGCGTGTGCAGCGTGGGAACCCCCACGCAGTACCATCTTAATCTCCATCTGCAGGCTCCTTCCACGATGCAATCCGCCGTGAGCATCGAGCAGCAGCTTTCCAGAAGTGCGACGGTTTCGGTAACTTACCTGAACTCCCACGGACTGCACCAACTTCTGATCGACGACGTCAATGCGCCTTATTGCCAATCTTCGGCGTTGCCCACATCAGGCTGCACCGAGATCTATCCCCATGGCAGCACCGCCGGGAATATCTACGATTACCAATCAGGCGGCCTCTTCAACCAAAACCAACTGATCGCCAATTTCAACATGCGATTGAGCACCAAACTGACGCTGGGCGGGTTTTATACACTCAGTTACGCGGACGCCGACACCAATGGGAACATGCCCGCTTTGGCCATGAACCCCTACGACATCCGCCAGGACTATGGGCGGGCGCCGTTTGACGTGAGGAACCGGGCGGTGCTGATCGGCAATTGGAACCTGCCGCACCGGTTCACCCTCAGCCCCTTCGTGGTGGCCGCTTCCGGATCGCCCTTCAACATCACCGTGGCCCAGGACCTTTTCGGAACCGGCACGTTTAATGCGCGGCCGGCCATCGCCGCCGCGGGCGCGATGGGTCCCAACATTGTCGAGACCGCGCTCGGAACCTTCAATACCCTTCCCGCGAGCACCCAATCCATCATTGCGCCCTATGGTTACGATAACCCCGGGCAGTTTACGTTCAATCTTCGGCTGAGCAAGACCTTCGGCTTCGGAAAAGAAACCCAGCGGCAGTCGTCTTCAGGGGGCTTCGGCGGGGGAGGCGGCGGGGGAAGGGGAGGTGGCCGCGGCGGGGGAGGCGGTGTGGGCGGTGGTCTCGGCCCAGGCGGACTGAGCGGCGGCGGAAACAGTGGCATGCGCTCATTCTTCGGCCCGGGAAGTGGCACCAGCAAGCGCTTCAACCTCACGCTCAGCGTCAACGCCCGGAATATTTTCAATGACGTCAACCTGGGCCAAAGGATCGGAACGATCGGCTCGCCGCTGTTCGGCCAGTCGAACTCGATTGGCGGGCTGTTTGGCGGTGGCCCCGGCGGAGGATTTCAGGCGGCCAATCGGCGCGTCGATTTTCAAGCGATCTTTGCGTTTTAACCCCGGATTTTCCCCCCTCTCCCGCTTGTAGGGTTACGGCTTGCCGTACCCTCTTAATCTTTGTCGCGGGTTGTAGCGCCGGGCTTGAGCCCGGCACATGCCGCCCTCAAGGGCGGCTCTACAATTTCGCGCGACCGGACCACCAGGGTGCGGCAAGCCGCGCCCCTGCGACGAGATGTGAAGCCCTTCCCAAAAAGCAAGCGAAAAGTTGCGACCATCGCCCAAATAATGCCAGGGACAATATTGCCCTTTCGCTGGATGCCCTGTTGACATCCCCCCCCGATTTCGTCAAATATAGGGTATATGAGTTTCGATTTGGGAATCCACGGCGACCTGCTCGGACAGGGGGAGCCGTGCCGATTAGTCATCCGGAAAGAAAGAAGTCTTTCCGAAATTTTACAGTTTTCGATCGCCGGCCTGGAAATTGGCCAGCAGGTCGTCATCATGGCAGGCCCCATCTGCCTGAAGGACATTGCGCACGGTCTGGGTGAGACCGGGCTCAAGACCGATGCCCTGTTGCACAGTGGACGACTGGTCTTCCTGACAGCGCCCAATTGCTTGGCTGAATTATTCCGACCCAGCGAATCCTTTCAGCGGAGCCCGCTCCATCGGCACGCGACGGTGATGCGTTGGGTAACGGACTGGTCGTGGGTCTATGGGAATGGCAGCGACGCGGCAACGATCCGCGATTATCAACGTCGTCTTCATGAATTCATTCGCCCCTTTAACGCCATTTCCATGTGCAGCGTCCTCTGCGAAAAAGTGCAGCGGAGCGACCTGCTTGCCATGCTGGTAGACCACCGGCGGGTGGCGAAAACTGTCGAAGCGAATCGACGCGCTGTGGCCGCCCACGCCTGACACGTCGCTCCCCCGCTTCGAGCCCAGACCACGGGGCCGGACCACCGGCGCCCGCAGGTGAGTTGTATTTCCCGGTCAGTAATACTTTCCCGTATAGTCGGTAGGGTTGGAGGGGACATCCGCAAGCCGGTTGTCTCCGTACCCGGCTTGCCCGCTGAAGTTTTTGATGGTGCAGGGCCCAAACAAGACGTCGGGAGCAAGAGGCTGAACGTACACATAGTAACTGCCCCCGAACAATCGCAGGTGGTAATTCCCGGAGGGATCGGTAAGGGTTTCGGTCACCACGTTGCCGGTGGTGGCATCCAGGGCCTCGACGTGCGCAGCGTAAGCCTCGGCGCCACCCAGTTTCACCTGTCCTTCAATGCCCGTGCCATTCGCGGTCATGGATGGACCCGGATACAAAGTTCCCGCGCCAATCATGTCATCGGTCCACAAGTCTTGATGAACCCCAATCGACGTCGTATCCCCATAGGGAAACATGATGGCGTGGGCGATGGTGCTGTGGTCCAGGCCCATCAGGTGCCCGATTTCGTGCGTGGCTACGGATTGCAGGTCGAACTGACCGGTGCCTGCCCCCGAGGTCGCAAAGGTCACGGCAGGGTTGAACATGATATCGACGTCCACAATGCAAACCTCGAGGGGGCAGGAAGGATTGGGTGAGACAGATCCGCAAGTGTAGGTGAAGGGGACGGAGCCACCCGCGCTATTGACGGTGGCGATCTCCGCGAAGGCCACAATCCCCGTCCCAAAATCGCTGCCCGCATCGGGGTCGGCAAAGCCGATGACGTTTTTGCAGTCAATCGTGGGCGCCTGCGCAAGGGAGGCGCTGGCGGTTCCGTAAGTAAATTCAATGTTGGTCACTTTCGCGCCATTGTAGGAGGCCCCCTCCCACATGGCGAACGAATTGGTAAAGATGCTGGAGGGAGCGACCCCCGAGCCGTTCTCGGTCACGTTGGAGGGCAGGCTGTTGAAGTTCAGGTTCCAGGTGACATCCGGACTGGTTGCCGAACCGAGGGTTGGCCATATCGCGAACACGTAATTTCCGGACGTAACCTCGTAAATCTGAAAATTTGTGGCGAGCAAGCCGGCGGCGGAAAACACTCCCAGCATGGCCACTCCCAGCAGCGCCAGTCTCTTCCCACTCATCTTTGTCCACCTCATTTGCACGCTTCTCACCTGACGTTGAGGATTACGTTCCTGCCGCGCAGGCTTCCCTCCGGCTCATTGCTGACCGCCGAAATCTGCGCATGAACACCGCGAATACTCAATTCGTCCCAATGGATTCTCCACTTTCCCGCGCTCAGCACCGCTTCGCCTTCCACCTCCGTCCCCACCGGGATCACCACGGTTTTGCTGGGGAACAGTTGCGCCGTGGTCCTGCCGTAAACGTGCGCGCGGCCCACCCCGTTTGATTCCGTAGAGGCGATCGCGAGGGGGATGTTGACCCCAGGGGGAATCCTGATGCCGGCGCTGCTGAGCGTGGCGACGTACTTGCGAAATCCCACCAGGGGAACCGTTCCCGCGGGATTCCCTCCTCCGCCCACGATGCTCTGGAGCGACGCGAGCTGCGCGGGCAGCACCACGCGCGGCTCTCCCGACGCATTGTCCTGGTAGACCGGAAAGAGGCCCTGCGACATCCCCACCACGTGGTAGCTGGAGCCTTCGGCGGGTTCGAGAAAGACCACATACTCGCCTTGCAGCCGGAACACCACGTCTCCGGGAATGCTTACCGTCAGGTTGCCGACCGTGCCCCCCAATTGCCGCACGCGCACAGTGGAGGCGGCCTTTCCCCGCAGGGACTCGGAGACCGCGAGCGTGGTGATGGTCACAATCTGCGTGCGGGCGGCGTTCCAGCCGCATTCCTGACTCACCACGCGCGCCTGCACAATATCACTGGACGCCTGGGTAAGCTGTTCGATCGACATCGAGACCATGGTGGTAGCATGAGCCGGGGTAATCGCCGCCATAACCCCCGCCAAGACTGCCGCCCATACCAGTCTTCTCATCATCATTGCCTGATTCCTCTAATTGACAATTTGCATTGCCCCCACATAAGCCTGGGTTTCACCATCTCCCAGCGTTATGACCAGGTCGCGAACCCCCAGGGGAGCCGATGCGGACACCTGGATATGAAACGTGATATTCATCAGGGTGCCCGTCCCCGTGGCCACGGGAGCGCCCGCCTTGATTTCGCTGACCGTCACGTCCGTCGCGCTCCCGTGGGTAAAGCTCACCGCCAATCCGGAGGCGAGCGCCGTGCCCGCGGAGTTGGTCAAACCCTCCCCCAGCACCCACACGGTGCAGGTTGAGCTGGAGCAGTAGGAGGTGGCGGCTCCCGACCGCGACACCTCAATTCCCGAAACCGTCGCCGAACACGTGTCCCCCTGGCAACTGCCCACGTCCGACAGGCCCAGGGTGATTGACGAACTCGAAGAAAGGTCAAAGTCGATTCCCGTCGCGCCCGCCGCGCCTCCCGTCACCGTAATCGCTGTCGGTCGGCTGGCCGAGGGGGCCACCGTCACCGTCAGCGAAGCCGATGCGGCGGTGCCATTTTGCATTGCGACGAGGGTTACGGGGTTTTCACTGCCCGGGATGGCAGCCGGCGGGGTGTAAGTGAATTTCGGGTAGGACCCGGTGACGGTCCCGTAAGTCGAGTTGCCGTTCGCCACGTCATTGACCGTCCAGGAGAGGTCGGCCGTCGCGCCGCTGACCGCAGCGGTGATTGCCAGGGTGTTGCCCACGGCCACGCTGGCGGGGTTGGCGGGACTGGTGATGGATACGTCAATCCCCGCATCGACCGTGAAGTCGTCAGGAGCGGAAGCCCCACCGCCGGGCGCTGGATTGGTCACCACCACCGCGTACTTCCCCGCCGCCGCCTGATCGCTCGCGCTCAAGGAAATCGTCAGCTTCGTCGCGCTCACCAACGTGGCGGTGTGCGCCACATCGTTGTAGGTCACCGTGGAGTCGCTCACAAAGTTGCTGCCATTGATGGTCAGGGTCTGGGCCGCTGCTCCGGCCGTGGCGGACGCCGGGGAGAGGCTGCTGATGGCAGGAGCGCGATTGTTCACCGTGAAATCCGTAGGGGTGGAACTTCCCCCGCCCGGCGACGGATTCGTCACTACCACCGCGTAACTTCCCCCCGTGGCCTGATCGGCGGCGCTCAGCGAGATCGTCAACTGCGTCGCACTGACGTACGTCGCCGTGTGCGCCACATTGTTATAGCCCACCGTCAACGTGCTCATAAAGTTGCTGCCATTGATGGTCAGCGTTTGCGCCGCCGCCCCGGCCGTGGCGGAAGTCGGCGAGAGGCTGCTGACTCCCGGAACAGGATTGTTGTTGGGGGGAGGGTTCGACGGATCAGTGCCTCCCCCGCCACCGCAGCCCACCATTGCCATGAGCAGGATTAGGGTGGTTCCCAAAACATTCGCTTTACGACCCAGACCTCGCTTCATCAATCCGGCTCTCCTGATGTTGGTATTATGCTCCCCTTCGCTTGACGCCTGGCGCCCTTTATTCCACCCAACCGGTCACGGACCCGTTGGGAGAGTTCGCGGTATGTCGGGTAGGCATCCGACCACGCTCCATACCCTAGGGCAGTCTGAATTAATACCTCTGCGCTTACGATGCAGTCCAGAGTACTTTGGTCATGGCACTTTATTGTGGAATTCAGCGATCCTGATCATCGGAGATCTGTAGCGCCGACCTTGAGGTCGGCACGTGCCGGGCTCAAGCCCGGCGCTACGGCGGCGTGCCATGGCCATCCTGGCCATGCCCGAGCACGGGCAGGATGCCCGTGGCACAGGGGGCGGGGCATGCGGAGCGAAGCTTTGGAGTGCGTGTCCGCCGCGGCGGGGCAAGTCGAAAGCCGGAACCTGCGACGTGTCACGCGCGTGCCCGGCCGGGTGTGAAAAAAACAGGTCGTAGGGGCGGCCCTTGTGGCCGCCCAAGGGCAACCACAAGGGTTGCCCCTACGGTGCGACGGCACAATTTGATTTTTTCACAACTTCCAGGAACATTTTTTGATTAATGACCGAGGCCGGTGGGCAATTCGGGCTAGAAAATATAACGCGCAATTGCAGGCGCCCAAAAAGGTTCCTGACACCTTTCCCTGACACCTTTCCCTGACCTTTCCCCCCGAGGACACAGCTTCCATTTGTCATGAATCAGGCGTACACTCTGGTCAAGGGGTCAATCATGCGACCCTTACCTAAGATTCGCTTTGGAATCCGCGTTCAAGATGTCCCCATGGACTGGGGGATGGGGTTTGTCCTCACGATTGGCATAACGGCGATGATTCTGATTTCATTGCCCGAGGCCCGCGTGTTGTTTGCCTTGTCGCTTCCCACCGGAATCATCCTGGGCCTCATTCTATACCTGATCCATCGCCGCCCCCCACGACGAGAAAGGATCATATCCTTAAATCTAGGGGACGCGCCGGATCACCGGCCAGTCCTGCCGCACAACGTTACCCACCCCAGGACTCCCCCGGCATCCGGAATCCGTATGGAGAGGATTTCGCGGGCGGGCGAAATGGGCCTCGTCTTCACTATCGGCGCATTGGCCGCAATGGCGATGATTCTGATTTCCTTCCCAGAGGCCCATCGACTCTTTGCATGGTCGTTTCCCGCCGGAATCATAGTGGGCCTCATTCTATACCTGATTCATCGCCGTCCCCTACGACGAGAAAGGATCATGTCCCTACATTTACGGGACGCGCCAGATCACCGGGCAGGCGGGTAGCTGCGGTCAGTGCTTTTCTGTCCGTGGGCTCTTCGCGGGCACGACTCGGCAATTACAATTGTCCAGGGGGGAGAAAGGTGTCAGGAAGGGAGAAAGCGGCGTAGCAGAGTCATTTTTCTTCGAGAAAAATTACCCTGCGGTATGCCTGGCGGGGTTCGTGAATCACCCAGGCCAAACAGGCAAATTCCGGCCCCAGGAGAATCCCGTGCCCGGGTAAAAGCGCGGCAGGAGATATAAAACCACCGGTTGTCCCACGGACTTGCTTGTGGATAGTTATCCCTGGCGGGAATCTCCATGGCCGCCGCGGCCCTGGACAAATCGATCGATGGAAGCGATCAAAGAGTGTAACGCGGTATCGGTTATTATCTGCCGCTCAATAAGGAGATCAAGGGACTTCTGGGTATGCTTCTGTGCAGCGCGAAGCTGTTCCGCTTCTTCCTTCCAGCGGCGCTCCGCCTCGATTTGCATTCTTGACGTCACGAGCAGATTCTCTTCGATCTTGGTGAACCGTTCTTCAGCGGTCATGGACTCTCCACTGGGGCAATTATACACCTTTACATTGTTGATAACGGGTCCAAATTCAATTTCTTCACATGTTCCAGGAACCTTTTTTGAGTAATGACCAAGGCCGGTGGGCAATTCGGGCTAGAAAATACAACGCGCAATTGCACGCGCCCAAAAAGGTTCCTGACATCTTTCTCCCCCGCGCGGATTTTGCATTTGATATAATCGGTACGAAGCCGGCACTCCGGCATGGAGGTGATTTATGCGGAAGTTAATCGCATATCTCGTGCTAGAGTCCCGCAGTCAGCCGTGCAGATAACAACGGGACCGCAGCCCTGGCAACGATAGGGCAATTGTTATCTCGCCATAGTGTCGCGACACTATGCGTCCTGTAAGACCGAGATCCGCGCCCGAGACGCGATAAATTCTCGAAAATCGGATTTGGACCGTCTGACGACCGTTGCCGTTCAAGAGAACAGTCCAGCCCCCATAAGGCTTAAAACTATGTAACCTGTTTTTCTTGGCAGCGTTAAGGGGCCGATCCAATGGTTCGGCCCTCAATTCCACTTATCCCCCCCTACTTGCATCTTCATGAGGGTTTCATAAACTTAAAGGGTCAGCATCTGGTGACGCAGATGACGGCCAACAGCCCCGCCCGCATCACCGAGCGGGACTTTTGTTATTACTGACGGGGAAGGTGGCTGACCGGGGGGAGAAAGGTGTCAGGGGAGAAAGGTGTCAGGAACCTTTTTTGAGTAATGACCCTGACACCTTTCTCCTCATGGCCATTCCTCAAATAAGGTCCCTGGCCATGGAAGCGGGACTTACCAACCACATTTGGACGTTGAGGGAGCTTTTAGAGACCGCTTAAATTGCGGAAAGAATTAATAAGTTCATCTGGCAAAATGGTCGGTAGAACTTCTGGGAGGCTGAGAGAGCCATCCGCTAATTTTTCAAAGAAGAACGGAATTGTAACGCTGACTAGTTTTTGGGTAGCACGCTCAATTCGGAAAATTCCAGTCGGCGTTTCGATGTACATGCACGGACCTGCCTCCGTCGCGAAGACGATTCGCATTACCTCGGTTTCGTCATCAAAGTAGAACGTCATTTGGTTTCGTCCTTATCTTTGGTAGGGCGAATCCAGAAAATATCTCCAACGTTTCCCCTGTTCTGCTCTCTAACGGGAACGAAATATACACTCATTACGCGCCCCTCTAGGCCTCCACTTTCATATTCCGAGGAGTCAAAGAGAACCGGAACACGAACTAGTATAAAGTTTCATTAAAACATGTTCACATCACGTCAACAAAGCGTCGAACTTCTTCCAGCGATGAACCACGGGGGCGGCGTTGATTTCCGAAACCCCGAGCAGGATTCGATTCCGCAACTCCTCCCACGATTGCACGCGAATGTGCCGCAAGAAAGTTCGCGCCATTTTGCCGAAAAGCGTCTCCACGATATTCAGCCAGGAACCATGGGTGGGCGTCAGCACATACTTGAACCGATTGGGACGGGTGGCCAGGTAGGCCTGCGTCTCTTTGGAAAGATGTGCCGAGTGATTGTCCAGCACCAGACGGAGTGTGCACTCGGGGGGATAGTAGCGATCCAGGTCCTGCAGCAGGGCAATGAACTCGCGACTCCGATGGCGATGTTCGACCCGCGCCGTGACATGTCCGGTCTGCAGGTCGAGCGCGGCCAGAATCGATGCCGTACCCAACCGCTTATATTCGTGATCGCGCCCCACGGTGGGGTGCTGACCCGCTACCGGCGGCAGATCGGGAGCCGTATTCGCCAAGGCCTGCAGGCCCGGCTTCTCATCGACGGAAACGGTAATCACGCTGGGCGGGGCCTCGGGAGCCCCGCGGCTTTGGCTCTGCAACATCACTTCTTGATAGACCAGCAGCACTTCGCGCATTTTGGTCTCAAAAGCCGGGTCGCGCCGCTCCAGATAATACGTCACCTTGTCGGGGCGCAAAGCTTGTTGGGTCAAGATTCGCTGCACGGTCGCCTTGGCCGCCCTCGCCAACGCCGGGTGCCCGGCCGCGACCGCCTGTCGGCGCACGTGCTGCGCCAGCGACTGCCGCGTCCACAGTTCCGCCGCGTACCCGTATTCCTTGGGCTTCGAGCAGGCCAAATGTACCACCCAAGCCTTGGCCGTCTCGGTGATCACCGGTTCCCGCGACCGATGGTAGGCGTCTTTCAAGCCGGCCGCCAAGCCGACCTTCAGGGCCTTTCCGACCCACTTGGCTACGCTGGTCCGCGTCATGGAAACCTTACGAGCAATCGCCGTGATGGTTTCGCCGGCATAATAATCCCACAGAATCTCAGCTCGCTGCACCTCGCGCCGTGGCGCCGTTTGCGAACGACGCAACCGTTCCAGTCGGTCGACTTCCTCGGGGGCCAACACCAACTTTGCACGCTTCGATTTTCCTGCCATGCCGCGAAGCATAACAGAAAAGCAGGCCCATGTGAACATCTTTTAACGAAACGTTATACTAGTGAGTTGGTGCCAACAACGACCCGCTCATATATGCATGTATCCTCCCCGTGATGCACATCGGTGCTCCTCCGTGCCCTATCGGGGTCCACGACCGTGGCTTTAATACTAATTAGCCTTCATCGGAATACTAATGATCCAATCGAATCCGGCGACTCGGGCCACTCGTTGCGGGTCATTTTCAAGACTCGCCAGCGCTTCAACCAAACGATCCTCCACCGCCCGCAGGCTGTCGAAGACAAGGTTGGGGAACCACTTTTCCCGGATATCCTCCCAGACATGCTCCACCGGGTTGAGCTGCGGACTGTAGGGCGGCAAGGGGAGCAACCGCATATTCTCCGGGATCTGCAAATCCTTGGCGCGGTGCCACCCCGCACCGTCCAGCACCATCAGGATGAATTCCTGGGGGTGACGCCGGGCGACTTCGGCCAGGAACAAGGACATCGTCAGGGCATTCACCTCGGGTAGGACCAAGGTATCGAGCGTACCGTCATGCGGGCTGACGGCGGCGAAAACATAGGTGTACTCGCGCACGATGCGGGCGCAGACCTGGGGACGCACGCCGCGCGGCGCCCAGCAGCGCCGGGGATCATTGATGCGTCCAAACCGCGCCTCATCCTGGAACATCAAGCGCAGGGATCGCCCGGCGAGGCGATGCTCCTCAACGGTCGCGGGGAGTTTTTTTAAAAGTCTGTTGGCGGGCGAGGTCGGCCTGGGGATGGCGAGGCCGCGGAGCTAACTTGCGCCAGCCGTGCCGGGCCAGCATGCGGTAAACCGTCGATTTCGGCACGGCATGGCCCACCGCCTGTTCATAGGCCTGTTGCACCCGGCTCACCTCCAACAACCCACCGCGTTCGGCGCGCTGCAGAAATCCTGCCAACAGTTGGGCCTCTTCCGCCACAGGCAGGTTCTGGTGGCGTCGCCCTCCGCGCCCCCGGCGCTGCCAGAGCGCTTCGCCTTGCCGCCAGTATTGGGCCTGCAGACGCCGCACCGAGGTCGGTCGCCATCCCAGGGCTTGGGCAACTTGATTGGCGTTTAACCCCAACGCCGCTCGCAGCCACAAACACTGCACCCGCTGAAATTCGGCCTTGTTGCGCGCTTCCTTCAACCCCTGTTGTAACCGCTCGAGCGTTCCTTCTGGAAAAGGTCGAGGTGGTCGCATTTCTCCCTCCGCGTAAAAATAATCGGAAGGAGTTTATATTAGTATCTTTATGAATGCAACTTTGTATAACATGTTCCAGATTGCCAATCAAATCTTGCTCGGAGTGTTTAGGTATAGAATGCTGGAGCCATGTCTTTTCCGTGAGATAAATAGAATTCCGAAAAGGGCACGTCACTGTGAATACGCGGTTTCGCGATACCTTAGGCTTTTGCGGGTTGCTGGGCATTTTGCATAGCTTCCAAAGTCTTTTTATGCAGTTCAATCGAAGACAGCATTTGCCGCGCAAGGGCTTCGGCCCCTGATAACGGGACCACGATATTCGCCTTGAGAATTTTAGTCGGAACATTATTTGTGAGATTTGCTCCAAGTTCGGCAAAAATAATTCGCATGTCTGTGTTAGTGAGCGCCAGTCCGAAGTCGTTGGCATAGACCGACACAACCCCGAGCGGATCGCTAATGGGAATGTCCTTTGATTGGATAGGCTTCCCATGTGGTGTGGCTGCATTCTTCGAGTTTGCTGGCATGATTCGAACCTCGTCAATAGATTAAACCCAACTATACCGAAAAGGGTTGAATTTTGACAGTACTTCAGTACCAAAGTCAACCCGAAACCTTCTACCCCGATCCGCCGATAAGGGGCGGCTTGGGCAGGCTGAGCCGGGGTGCAGTGATGGCGCCGCCTGTAGACATGGGCGACGGGCTTGGGGGGAAGAAGCGAAAGGTTGTAAGATTTTTCACCCCCAGGGTGTGAAAATTGCTGAGGGTTTTCTCCTATGCGCAAACTCCCCAATCCTTCACCCACGGCCTCGCCGTTGCTGTTCGAGCTTGATCCCGAGCCTCTGCAAGAAATCCTCACGGCGCTGGGAGGAATCCCGCTGGTGGTACAGGCCTTCCGTTCGCTGGGGCTGCCGCGGAGTGTTCAGGAACACGTGCGGGTGAAACAGCGGCAACGCGGCTACGACGACGCGACGTTTGTGGAGAGCTTCGTGATCCTCAATGCCGCAGGGGGCGAATGTGTGGAAGATTTTGAGCGTCTGCGGCAAGACCCCGGGCTGGCGGAGATGATCGGGCACGCGCTGCCTTCACCGCGCACGGCGCTGGAATTCTTGCAGGCCTTTCATCAGGAGGAGAAGATCGCGGAAGCCCAGCAACGACGCTTACCTGAGCAGATCGCCTACATCCCCGAGGAGACGGCCGCACTGGAGGGGCTGGGCAGAGTGAACCGCGATCTGGTGCAGCGCTTCGGGGAACGCGCCCCCGACCAGCGCCTCGCCACGGTGGATCAGGACGCGACGATCATTGAGAGCCACAAGCAGCAAGCCTTAACCACTTATGAAGGGGTGCGCGGCTATCAGCCGATGCTGGCGGCGTGGGCGGAGACCGGCCTGGTGCTGGCCGATCAATTTCGCGATGGCAACGTGCCCGCGCAGATGGAGCCGGTGGAAGTGGCGCAACGGGCCTTTGCCGCCCTGCCGAGCACGGTGCAGGAGTATTATTACCGGGGCGATTCGGCGTGTCATGAAAGCGGGTTGGTGAATTGGTTGCGCGATGAACAGCGGCCCGAAGGACCGGGCGGGCGCATCGCGTTTGCGATCAGCGCGCGGATGAGCGAGCCCTTGCACGCGGCCATCCAGGCGCTTCCCGAAGCCGCCTGGGAACCCTACGGCGAGCGGCATCCGGCCGAAATCCGCGAGTGCGCCGAGGTCCCCTTCGTGCCCGGCGAGAAAGTGGAGAAGAAGGATGCGCAACCGCTGCGCTACGTGGCCATCCGCATTCGCAAAAAGCAAGGAGAACTCTTCGCGGACGGGAGCACGGTGCGGCACTTCGCGCTGTTGTCGAACCGCTGGGAGTTGAAGGCGGCGCGCTTGATCGAGTGGCACCGCGAAAAGGCCGGCACCATTGAGTTCGTCCATGACGTGATCAAAAACGACCTGGGGGGCGGCGTGCTGCCCTCGAAATATTTCGGCGCCAACGCGGCTTGGCTGCGTTTGGCGGTGATCGCACACAACGTGCTCCAGGCGCTGAAGCGGCTGGCCTTGCCCGCCGAACTACTGACCGCACGACCCAAGCGCTTGCGCTTCCTGCTCTTCACCATGCCGGGGCGGCTGGTGCACCATGCCCGAAGACTGATGCTGCGAGTGGCCGCGCTGGGCAAGTGGGCGGCCGCCTATGGGGAGGGCCTGCGGTTGCTGCCGGTGATCACGTGAACCTACCGGCACCAAAACGTCGTCCTTATCAGCGGATTATCCTAACCCCCTTCCTGAAACTTCATGCGGCGTGTCTTCCTCTCGCGCACTGCACAATCTGCTGTGGCCTCCTGCCTTCTCTTCGGGCCGTAACGACACTGCGCCTACCATGAAAGGATGTCTCCACAGTGCCGATTCCCTATTCTTTTATCCAAAATCCCTACCGCCCGTTCGTTATCGGCGGATTAGGGTTCTAATGCGGAAGCTCGCTCGTACCCCGTCAAGTTGCTTTCGTTCATACTATCGACAGTCCATCATAAACCCGTGAGGGGGAAATCAGCTTTAAGCCTTCAACGCTAACTTACGACACTACCGATTTATAGGCCGTTGCGATCTCCTGACTCTGTCCTCAAGCCCGAGGGTGACCGCCACGGGGGCATCAATTTGACGGAGAGCCGAAGCTGGAAGTTGGAGGTGTGGCGCCGAATGATCCCCCGGAGGATCCCGAAGAAAAGCTCGATCCTTGCGGTGAAGTTGGTTGCGTCATCCCTGGAGCCGCTGACCCTCCCCCCATGCCCACCTGGACACCGAAGATTCCCATGTCAATCCCCAGGAACTCCCACTCATCATAATGCTGGTGCTTCTGCCAGATCCTGATGGAGGCATGATGGCTGGTGGCGGCAACTCCGGCGATGAATGCGCCCTGGATGTCGTTCGAGCCGCCGAACATGGAGGAAGTGGATCCGAGCTGGGCCCCGCCTCCCATGGAGGAACCCACCCCGGAATTCCCGAAGCCACCCTGCCCTCCCATGGAACTCGAGTTCCCCATGGAGGAACTGCCCATGGAAGAACTTCCAAATGACGAACTGCCGAAAGACGAGCTTCCGGAGGAGGAACCCCCAAAGGACGAACTTCCAAAGGAGGAGCTACCAAACGAACTCCCACCCTGCCCGGGGTTCGCGGAATTATTCGAACCGATCCCGGCCGGATTGGAGTTGTTTTGATTAAGCGGTTGATTGATGGAATCCAGCAACACACCGGCGGCATTGACGTGGATGAAGCGCCACTTCCCCTTGGGGTCCATGGGATCGCGATACTCCTGGCGAAGAAACCGGATGCCGTTGGTTTGCAGCAACTCCTTGGTGCCGGTGGGGTAGCGCCCAAACTGTTTGTGGAACAACGCCACGGCTTTGCCGTACTGGGTGCCGCGGAAGATCAACTCCTCTTCGCGCTCCCGTTGCCCCTCCTGATAGACGCTGGGAAGCACGGCCGTCATCGCGATCAAAAGCAGCACGGCCACCATCATCACAATGATCAGCACCATGCCCTCAGAACCGGTCCGGCGCTGGCCATCGTTACTGTGGAAACGCCAATTCATGGGTTTCGTGTGTTTCACCATCTTCAATCACCACCGCCGTGGGATTAATCTTCACGACTTTGAACTTTGTTCCAATGCTGTCGCCCTCATGAACCACCAACAAGTCATCGTTGAAAGTGACCATGGCTTCCTTCCCCCCTCCCGGCAACTCGTTGTAACCCACCGCCTTGACGGGGAGAGGGGGCGGGGGGGGTGGAGCGGGGGCCACTTTAGGGCCACCGGCCGCCGGCGTGGGAGCCGGAGCGGGCGGGCCACCCACAAATTCAAAGGGGTCGCGATCCTCGTCGGGAAGAGGCCGGGCATCCTGCGTCTTCAAAGCGGCGATGTGAAGGTCAGGGTCGAATTGGGCAAGATCATCGGCAGCATGAGCAGAGGCCTTTGGCACGCGGCGGGGTGCTGCGCGCAGGGTTAAGGCATGGGCGTGGGAAATTCCCGGCTGCATCGCTCGATACTGCGAGACAAGGTTCGCCCCCAGAACCAGCGACACCACGCCCAGCACCACAATTCCCAATTTTTCAATGCTGGCTGGCAGTTTCATGGCGTTACGTAAAAGTCTGCACCCAAGCGCAGTCCGAGTGTCCCGTTATCTCCCGGTGTGATGTTGAATTCGCGAACCAGAATGAAATCGTCGGCGGTTTCCAGCGCGTGCGAAAATTTCAGCAAGCTCGCATAAGATCCTTCCAGGTTGATTTCCAGGCCCAATCGCTCCCAAGGCTCATTGTGCTCCGTATCCAGACGATATCCCATGGAAGAGACCTTGACCCCGGAGGCATCGGCCACCTTATGAACCAGATGGGCGGCGGTGGAATAAGCCTCCCGCCGCGAAGGCGTACGATGGGTGGTGAAGTCCTCCAACCCTTTGCCTTCCTCGGGCAACTTCGCTTCAAACCTCTTCAAGAGATCGACCCGCACCTGTTGGTTACGCACCGTTTGGCGCAGTGCCTCGTGATGGCGCACTTCCCCGTCCAATTGATTTCCCAGCGGCCGGTAGATGACAAAGAACACCACGAGGTCCAAGGCCACCACGCCCAGGCCGATCCCTTCCATGATCCTACTGGCTATTTGTCTTCGGCTCTTCCGCACTCGGAGTCTCCGCATCGATATCGGTTCCCGGCAGATAACGCGCCATGCACACCACGTTCACCTCGTCGGGTTGGGCGCTTTGTTCCGTGAATCCCTGGGTCACAAGCGACACATCTTTAAAATCAGGAGCGTCTTCGAGATCATTGATGAACGTCTCGACGGCATCTTCGTTTCGGGCGGTAATTCCCATGCGCACCATATAGTTTTCGCCCGGTCTCTTGGGCGAGGTCAGCGCCAGGCCCGTCAGGTGAGCGTCCTCCGGCATGAGTCCGGCGAGCCGCGTGCTCAAATCGGTGAGGGAAAGCTCCCGCTGCTCGATCAGGTTATTGACAAACCTGGTGCGCTGAAGCAACTCGCGATACACCGGATCATTAAACTTCCTGCGCAATCCGGCTTCTTCATTTTGAAGCTCCGCCGTGCGCTTCTGAACTTCCGCCAGTTGATCCCGAATAACCCGGTAGTCGCGATATTCCTGAAGAGTGGCGCGGCCGAGAAAGAACAGCACCGCCAACCCGATGAGGGTGGCCGGAATCGCCCACACCAGCGCGTAACGATCACGGGCGCTCGCGGCGGGGGAAAGGTTCAGGGTGATTTTCATGGTCGTTAACTCAGGTTCGCCACCAACCCGGCAAAGGGCATTCCAAACTCGTCAAAAGTTTCGCGCTGTCCGGAGGGCAAACCGCCTGCCGGAATAAAATTCGCTGGAAGTGGGAGGAGTTCGCGTCCAACAGATTTGGCAAGGAGTCCGCTCACGGCCGCTGGCTGTTGGGGACGGGCGCAATACCAGACATTTTGTACCTGTACGCCCAGGTTATCCTGGCACGTCGCCAGGACCCGGGCGGCTTCTCTCGCCATTTCTTCCCCAACACTTGCCAGGTCAGCTTCCAGCGCCCGGGTTCGCCAGTAGCGAACCCGGTTGGAGGCCATCACCACAGCGGTCAGTGCCCCTGGACAGAGGTGCAGCAGCAGTTGGCCGCCGTCACCCTCCGGCAGCAGAGGGAGCAGCGACACGGTGGCCGGCAGGACCAGCGCCGGACGCCCGTCAACACCCGCCAGCACCGCTTCGTACTCGGCCAGCACCGCCCCGCGCACCGCCACGGCCAGAATTTCCAGCGCCCCCGGCTGCTTCCCCACCACCTGGAAACTCAAGCGAGCCTCTTCGGGGGGATAGGGCAGGTACTCGCGCATCTTCCAGAGCACCAGGGATTCGGCCTGCTGATGATTGTCGGGAAGGGTTTCAAATTGCAGCAAGGCCACGCGCACGGCAATGTCGGGCAGCAGCAGACCCACCCTGCCGCCGGTGTTTCCCACCCTTTCGCTGACTTCGGAAATCGCCTTGCGGACCAGTGCGCTGTCCGTGATGTTCGATTTATTGGCGGAAGGAGCCAGCGCCCCGGCGGGAAGTTCGCGCACTCCCACGCTCTGCACCTGCCGTTTTGAAGGGTGAAGGCGCGCCGCCGCCACAAATCCCGGCTCCAGGTCGACCGCGAAGGTGGGGGCCACAAAAGTCCCGGTGGGAACGTGTACGCCACGTCCCAAGCGCTTTTTCCAACTCGTCCAGTCCATGAACATCCCCAAATTCCGGATTCCCAATGCCCGATTCCGGACCCCGAACCCCCAATGCCGAATCCCTGACCTCTAATCCCTAATCCCGTACCCCAACCCCAAAACCCTAACCCCAAATCCCTATTCCCGTATCCCAAATCCCGAACCCCAAGTCCCAAATTCCTGACCCCGAGTTCCGAACCCCTAACCCCTAATCCCGAGCCCCTCACCCCAAATCACTAACCCCGAACGCCTAACCCCTAATCCCGTATCCCGAATCCCGAGCCCCGAGCCCCTACTCCACAAACGTCACTTTATTAATCTCCCGCAAAGTGGTCAGTCCTTGCTGGACTTTTTCAAGGGCTGATTCCCGCAAGCTGCGCATGCCTTCCTCGTGGGCGGCGCGGCGAATATCCGAGGAGGGCCGTTTGGCCAGAATCAGCTCGCGAATATTATCGGTGACGGCCAGCAATTCGCCAATCGCCGTGCGGCCGCGATACCCGGTCTCGTTGCACTCCTGGCAGCCCGCTCCCTCGAAGTAGGTAACGTCCTTCCACTCGTCAAGTTTCAGACCGGACTCCTCGATCACCTCGATGGGCACCTGGGCGGGGCGTTTGCACGCTTCACAAATCGTCCTCACCAGCCGCTGCGCCATGATGCAGTTGAGCGCTGAAACAAAATTATACGGCTCGACGCCCATGTTCAGGAAGCGCCCCAGCACATCCACCACGTTGTTGGCGTGTACGGTGGTAAACACCAGGTGGCCGGTAAGCGCCGACTGGATGGCGATTTGCGCGGTTTCATTGTCGCGGATTTCGCCCACCATGATTTTATCCGGATCGTGCCGCAAGATGGAGCGCAAGCCGCGCGCGAAGGTTAACCCGCGCTTCTCGTTCACCGGAATCTGGGTAACGCCGCGAAGCTGGTACTCCACGGGGTCTTCAATGGTGATGATCTTGTCTTCATCCGACTTGATTTCGGAAAGCGCCGCGTAAAGCGTGGTGGTTTTGCCGCTGCCGGTGGGCCCGGTCACCAGCACCATCCCGTAAGGCTCGCGGATAAAGCGCCGCAACCGGCGGATTTCGCGGTCGGCCAACCCCAGAATCTCCAGGCGCAGGGAGTGAAATTTCTCGTGGAGCGATTCCTTGTCGAGGATGCGGAGCACCGCGTCCTCCCCGTGGATGGAGGGCATGATGGAAACGCGAAAGTCAATCGGGCGGCCGTGATAGCGCACCCGGAAGCGGCCATCCTGGGGCACGCGGCGCTCCGCAATATCCAGTTCCGACATCACCTTGATGCGGGTGATCAGGTTGGACTGAAACTCCCGAGCCAGCGGCGCCATGGCCTGCTGCAAGACGCCGTCAATGCGGTACTTCACCACCACCGAGTTGTCGCGGCTCTCAATGTGAATGTCGCTGGCCCGCCGCTCCAGCCCGGCAAAAATGATGGTATCCACCAGCCGGATCATGGGGCTGACTTCGGTCTCTTCCACCAGGTGCTCGAGCGAGAGGCCCTCGGTGGCCGATTCCTCCTCGCGAATCACGTCCAGGCGGAATTCCTCGGTGGCATCGTCCAGGACGCGCTGCGAAGGCTCGGTTTTCTTCAGGAAATCCCGCACCTGGCTGGACGCCGCCACCCGCACTTCCAATTTACGGTCGAGTTTGACTTCCAATTCATCCAGGCGGGTCAGATTGGTGGGGTCCGCCACCACGATAACCAAACGGTTCTCATCCCCTTCCAGAGGCAGAAATTCATAATGGAGCATCAGTTCCAGCGGAATGGTGCGCAACAGTTCCGCGTCCGGCCGTGAATCCCGCAGATCCACAAACTGGAACTGATAGCGCGCCGCCAACTGGCGAGCCGCTTCCATCTCTTTCATGTCAATTGCAGCTTCTGTCAAAATTCCTCCGAAGGGATTTTAGATTTTAGATTTTGGATTTTGGATTAGCCCTTGTTGTTTCTCCCCCAAAATTTACCGCGACTGCGACTCCCTAATCTAAAATCTAAAATCGTCTAAGGCTTGCGAGCGCGCATGGTCTTGATTGATGCCACCGTCATGGCAAGAAGCTCATTGGCTTCCTTCTTGATGGCGTCAACCCGATCCGGCCCCACAACGCCCCCGTCGACCAGCAACTCAAGCCAATAAATCGACTCATCCGCCTCTTCTTCAACGATACCAAGCTTGGCCACGACATCCAAAGCCGATTTCCCTCGGCATGCAGCACGGTAATTTGCTCCCACCGAAGTCCCCGAGCGCAACAACTGCCGTCCCATCACGTCACCCACTCTGCTGCGAGGAAGTGATTCAACCAATCGAATGATCTCCAGGGCAAATTGCTTCGTCCGGTTCTTAAATGTGCTCTCATCCATCACAGTCACTGACTTCGGATTTTGGATTTTAGATTTTGGATAGCCTTCCTATTTCTCCGCAGAAATTTGATGCGACTGCGACTCCCTAATCCAAAATCCATCGAAAATCCCAAAATCTCTCGGGTTCCTAATCCAAAATCTAAAATCCAAAATTCAGTGCACCATAGCCGCCATGGAAAACAGCGGCATATAAAACGCGATCAGGACGAAGGCGACGATGACGGCGATCAAGGCAATCATCACCGGTCCCACCAGGGACAGCCGGGTTTCCAGGTCGATGCTTACATCCTCTTCAAAAAACTCCGCCAGCGCCTCCAGCATGCTGGACATGGCGCCGGTGGTCTCACCCACCTCCATCATATCGAGGGCTAGCGAAGGGAAAAAGCCGCTCATGCGCAAACTGGCGCTAAGTTCCTTCCCCGCCGCCACTTCCGTCTGTGCCTCGGCAATAGCCTGGGCAAGCCAGGGACTGCTGACCGATCCCTTGGCGGTCTCCAGAGCCGCCACAATGGGAGTGCCGCCTTGCAGGAGCACCGCCAGGGTGCGCGCAAATTCCGCCACCGAAAATTTTAGCAGGAGTCCCCCCACCATGGGCAACTTGAACTTGAGCCGCTCCCAGGCCAACCGAGTCTGCTCGGAGCGCGCTGCCGACTTGATCAGCAGGCCCACACCCACCCCCGCCAGAATAATCAGCAGCAGGTAGTGTTTGATCTGCATGGCGAAACTGATGGTGAAGGTGGTCACGGCGGGTAACTGCACGTCCATGTCGGAATAGAGCTTGGAGAACTGCGGCACGATGAACTCAATCACCAGGGTCACCAGAATGCTCAGGACAACCAGGAGAACCGCCGGGTAGATCAATGCCGAAACAAATTTCTTACGGAATCCCCGCGACTGCTTTTGATAGGTCAGGTATTGGCTCAACACCTTGTCCAGGCTGCCGCTTCGCTCTCCGGCCCGCACCGTGGCGCAGTAAATCTTGGGGAAGCTGCCGGTGGAGTCAAAAGCCTCGGAAAGCAGCGCCCCGGAACGCACTTTGTCGCGTACGGCGATCAGCGCCAGGCGTAGCGATTCACTGCGCGTCTGGTGGGCCAGCAGATCCAGTGACTTCTGCAACGGCAATCCGGATTTGGACAGGGTCAGAAACTGCTGATTGAAAATCAGGAATTCGTCAGGACGGATTTTCGCCGGCCGCGCGGTCCGCGCCTGAAAACTCAAAAGCTCCTTCGAGTGGATCGAAAAAATCAGGAAACCCTGCGCCTTCAGCCGCTGGCGCAGTTCTTCCTCGGAGCGAGCCTCCTCCGTCTGGGTCAAAATCCGCCCCGCATCCGTCCCTAATTTGCAAACAAATTCGGCCATCGTAAACTCAAAGTCGACCAGCGAAACGCTGGAGTCGGTAGTTCATAGTCGATAGTCCATAGTTAGGAACCAAGCGCAACCAGTTTGTATTCAATAACTATCAACTATGAACTATCGACTGCCCTTCTTACCAACTGCTATACGGCGTGCCATCGAGGGAGTCATCGTCTGAGCCGCTGTGCACGTCCACGATCCCTGAGGTTGCCTGGTCCGGACTGATGGGGACGTCTTCGATGTCGGTCTTCCAGGTCTGATTCGAACCCGTAAAGGGGTCCGTCGGAATCCCCCCCCGCAGGTATCCCGCGTCCACCAGATCGTCAAGGGAAGAGGGCGGGTGCTGCTTATCGATGGTGTATTCGTCAATCATCTTGCGCATTGTAAACAAATCATTGCGCAGAACGGCTTCCCGGGCATGGATGATGGCCACATGATAGGAGGGCATGGCAAAGCTCGCCAGGATCAGGATCATGGTGATGACCACCATCAACTCGATCAGGGTGAAGCCGCAAGAGCAGTGACGGGTGACGAGGGACGAGGGACGAGCGCTGACACTTGACACCTGACACCTGGCACCTGTTTTTCTACCAATCCCCATATTGTGTCCCATCCAAAGCTGTGCCCTGACTCTTCGAGTACACGTCGAAGACGTTCTCTCCACCCCAACTCTTGGAATCGGGGTCATCCTGCATGGCCCGCAGCCCCCAATCGGCGGTCCCGGTCATGGGGTCGATGGGAATCTTGCGAAGGAATTTGTATTTTCCTTTGGCCGTGCCCTTAACCGGCACCCCATCCACCAAGGTCTGAAGGTCGGGAGGATAACCGTACGAATCCACTTTAATGGGAATCATGCCCTGGTCAGAATACGCTTTGTAACGGTCAATCGCCTCCCGCATCATGCGCAGATCCCCGTGAAGCTCGATCTCGCGGCCCCGGATGATTTCATTGCGCGCCAAAGGTAAGGCAAGGGTGGTGAGCACCAGCAGGATGGTGATGGCCGCGATCAGTTCGATCAGCATGAAAGCCTGGTCCGAAAACCGATGGCTTTTCTTTGACATGGGCAGTTCCATCGTGATCGCTAATGGGGCTCGGGGTTGGGAACTTCGAAGGTGCGCGGGCCCTCGATCCCCTGGTGTTCCTCCCCGCCGCCAATGGGCTGCACGGGAACGGCTGCCTCCCCGTTCAGGGAAGGCTCAGGAAGGCGGACCACCCGCGGGGTCACCATCACCAGCACTTCCTGGTCATTCACCTCTTTGTTATCCTGGGTGAAAAGATAGCGCAGGCCGGGGATGTTCGCCAGGCCCGGAACCCCTTCCAATTGATCGGTTAAGGTTCTTTGAATCAAGCCCCCTAAAAGGTTTACTTCTCCTTCCTGTAACCGGAAGTCGTCCTCAATGACGCGCTGGCCGAAAGTGGGCTCACTGACCCCGCCCACGGTGATGGATGCTCCCAGGGAGGAGATTTCAATTTTGGCGTGAATGGCAATCTCGCCGGTGGAGAGTAAATGCGGAGTCAGGTCCAGGTTCACACCCACATCCTGGAATTGGAACTGCGTACTGGCCAGCAGGCCAACGCTTCCTGACGAGCTTGTCGTTCCCCCCAGGGAAGGCAGAAAACTACCCGTCGCATAAGGGATCCGGCTGCCGATCTTCACCTTGGCGGTCTCGCCATCGGTAACCCGGATCTGCGGACTTTGCATAATGTGCGTCTTGTTATCGTTCAAAATCGCCTCGGCCTCCACGCCGGGAATAATCACCTGGATGTTCTTGTAGGACAAGGTGTTAATTGCCGCTGCGCCGGTGGAGGTGGCTGTTGTGGAAGTGGTCGAGGTGGCAGGCACATAGGCCGCTTCGCCCTGGAGCCCCACCGTCGTCGACCCGGTCGAGGGGTTAATGCTGACCGGCGCCAGGCCCAGATCGCGAATGCGGTCGCGGTCGGCTTCCACAATATCGATGTCAATCATAATTTCAGCTTTGGACCGGTCCAATTTCCTAATGAGCTCTTCCGCTGCCGCCACTTTCTCCGGGGTATCCCGAATGATGATGGCATTGGCGTCCGGATTATCCATAATCCGCTGCAAACCCAATACTTGCTTGAGGGCGGTGGTGATGGCAGTGCGGTCAGCCGGCGCCAGGGGGTTGGAAAGGTAGATCGTCTTCACCACTTCTTCGCCGTAGTCCCGTCAATTGTTGGGGTTGTCGGGGATGACCAGGATTGTGTTGGGAGTGATCGCCTTATAAAACGCTTTGCTCTGGAGCGCCACGATCATCAGCGCATCTTCAATTTTGACGTTGCTCAGGTCAATGTTGAGCGGAGCGGGGCGAAAGTCCGAGGTGAAAGCCACATTAATGCCCGCCAGCTTGCCCAAGGTCTCAAAAGCCTTTTTGCTGTCCAGGGAGGGAAGACGAAGGTGGGCAAGAGGTTCCTGGGAAATGGGTTGCAGTTTCACCGCGGCATGCTCCGTCTCTGCCTCTCGGGCCTTCAGCGCCTTCTGAATTGCCTCCGTGTGGGCCTTTTTGGATTCCGCCTCCTTCGCCATCAGGGTATTGAGCTCCTGTTGCGCAGAGATATTGCTCGGATCAATGCGCACCGCTTTTTGAAATTCTCCCGCCGCTTCAACCGACTTGCCATCCTTCAGCAATTGTTGCCCGTTTCTGAGGTGAAACAGGCTGGCATTTTTGCGGGCATTTTGCTCATGGAGGATATATAAGGGGTTGGCAGGGTCCTGCGCTCGAGCCTTCTCGTAATCCACCACCGCCGTGTCCCAGTCCTTCCGCTCCTCCGCCTTTCGCCCCTGGTTGTACAAGATGTCGGTCCCACCCCCGCAGCTCAGGCAGGCGGTGATTAATGCCAACACCCCGATCAGCCGAAAACCCTTGTAGGACATTCCTCTCTCCCGTGGCCCCCATGAAAAACCCGATGCCGGGTTTGTCCGCCTTAAATAAATGTGACGAGAAGATTGATGGCGCGATGGACGTTTTCCATCAACCTGCCTAATAATTTATCCCGGTCGAGGACGAGTTAAACAGATTCACACCCAAGTCAGCAAGTATGGGACTGCCCGATGCAACCATCCCACTGAAAATCTGGAAATTGGCCGCCCCCGACGGGGAAGAATGCAATAAGCCATAAGAATTGTTGGATGCAATCCTGCCGCCGGATTCTGTCTGCGCAACGAGGGAATTGTTCACGAGCTCTCCGGGTGACAACTTCACGGCTAGAACCAGGAGAGGATCGACACTGGTGGCCTGGTACTGGTCCGCAAAAGTTTCGCCTTGCTTTACCAGGTAAAGCTGTGATCCATCTGCCACAATCGCCTGCACTTGCCCGTCCTGCGTCTCAACCGTGCCCAGCGTTTGGAAGATGAAAGCCGATTGCTCCTTGGGGGCTTTGGCACCCTGGCCATGATGGTTCACGGTGTGGAGGCCCATGCGGCTTCGCGGCAGTGGAGCCTGCACCTCGCCTGGCGGACGCTGCGGCACTTTCGCAGACACTTCCCCTACCCCACTGAACTTACAGCCGCCACAATCCTCGCCCGAAGAAAGTGGAGGGCGTTGCTGCGCGGATGCGGAAAGCAAATCCGGGAAATCCGCAGGCGCCATAAAAGAAGGCACGGGCGGTTGGCGCGGCGGATCTTCCACCGCTTCTACAAGGTCGGCGGATACGCTCAAGGCACGGTAGCGTCCGGCAAAACGGTCGCCGGGACGCACAACGTAAACATCGTCGTCTGCGGACACAATTGCGGCGAATTGCCCGTCGCCCTTCACAACGTACCCGAGGGGTTTGATCTCCACGGGCAACTTGCCCACGCGTTCGGTTTCCCCTGCGGACCGGGCCGTCAGGTTGAAAGCCCCCAGGCCGCTGGCGGCGTTCATCACTGACGGTTCCACTGCTGAGTTCAGGCTGAACCCCATGGGCGCCGCGCCCTGGACAGCCGGCTCGGGAACCTGGTAAGACACCCGGCGAATTGCCGATGCTTCAGGGTATCCTTCCGGAAGGAGTGCGGCATGGCCATCCTCCTGGGCTTGACCGCCTGCGGGCAAAATCTGCACCGAACCTGCCGAAGCGACGACCGTCCCACCCGGGGATGCCGGAGGTGCCGCCTGGGCCATTGTTTCCGCCGGAGTTTCCAGAACCAGCTTGACGGATTCCCCATCCCCGACAACCGCGATAACCTTTCCATTCCCCTGCTGGACGTATCCTAAAGAACCAGGAAGCGGTTCAACACTCTGAGTATTTAGCGGTTGGGCGCTTCCTGTGGCCACCGCCGTAACTTCCGGCCGGGCCGAAGCCACCACCGGCGCGGGGGCGAGAGGCGCCTGCGCGCCCTTCGCCGTCAATACCTCGGATTCAGCGCCGCCGCTTTTGGCCATGGAAGGTTGCACCAGCGTCTCATCGAGGGCGTCAACCGAGTCAGGCGTAATTTTGGTGACCCGGTATCGGTCGGCAATGCGATCACCGATATGAACGACCTGAATCTGGTTTTCTTGCAAAATAATTGCTTCCAGTTGCCCCCCGGCTTTTTCCACGTACCCTAAGGTCTTAAAAACCGTGGGCGGGGGGGGCGCGGCAGGCGGAGTGGAAACCTTCACGGCCGCCACCTCGGTGGGAGGGGCGGGGCTGGCCGCCGTCTTCGCGCCGCCGTCAGGCACCAGAACCATCGCCGCCGGAGCGGCTACGCCCGACGGAAGGGCCGGCGTCTTCGGCCGCAGCAGCGGTTGTGCCTCCGCGCGGTTTGGAAAGATGACCTGGGCGTGTTTCGCAAAGGATTGCCGATTAGGCGCGGTGACTTGAGAAGGTAATGACCGCTGCACCCAGGGTGGACGCAGGGAATTCGCCGGGTGACTGGCGCTCATCGGCGATGCCCCCCCCGCAAGGCGCACTGGGGATAGAGGTCGAAGCCGCAGAATTGAATACAGGCAAAAGCCCACCGCAACACCCAACACGAAACTGACGAGTTGTCGATAATTCTTCACCGGCAATCTGGAGTCCAATGGGAATCGCGAGTTATCGCGCTAGTATCATAACAGGGGTTCGGCAAAAAGCAATCCGCGAAAGCGGCAGCGGTCAGGATTGGCGCAAGCGGCGATTGAAGCGATTGGTGGTAAGATAGTCGCCGTTGTTTCACCCGAAAGGAAAATTTCATGGCCAAAGTTCTGCGATGTCGTGACCTGGGGATGGACTGCCCGAAAGAATTGCGCGCCGAAACGGAAGAAGAACTGCTGAAACTCGCCGCCGAGCACGCGGAAAAAGATCACGGCATCTCGACGGCCTTGATCCCCGCCTCCATCATCGCCATGGTCAAGTCCTCCATTAAGGATGAGTAAAGACGGTCGTCAGTCATCAGCAGCCAGTAGTCAGTCGTCAGTCAGGCCGGAGGAACTTTACTGACAACTGACGACTGAAAACTGACAACTGAAAACTAACGACGGGCGTTTCGCCGAGGTTATTTGCGGTGTTCGCCATGAGCAGCGTGGTGCTCCTCGACGCGGGCGTGACCGGTGCGCGCCGCGCGCCGCTCCGCCTCACTGCGGGGGATTCGTTCATGGTGCTCCTCCGGCCGCGGCCCGCTCCAGCGTCGGACGCCGTGGTAAGGATGCACGTAGACGGCTCGATTGCCCCAATTCCGGCCCCAGCGCGCGTCGCCGATCCACAATTCATGCCGATCCCAGAAAAAGTGGCTAATGCCCCAACCCCAGGGGCGGAACGCCAGGCCCAGCGTTATGCCAAATCCAAAGCCGATTGCGGCACCCACGAAAAATCCGGGCCGTGGGGGATAGAACACCACCAGCGGATCATAGGCGGGCACGCAGACAAAGGCCGGATTTACCGGCAGGATAGTAATGTAGGGGCCAGCGCCCACCACCACCTGCGGGTTGGTCCGCAGGTAGCCGTAGTCCACGGCCTTTCTCCGGTCCCGCTGCACGGCGTCCATCACATCCTGCTGCTGCGCCAGAAAGGCGTTGCCCAACTCGGATGTCCAGTTCATGTCCGAGGCCATCATCTCCAGCACCGAGGGAAACGGCAGCAAAGATTGCACGCTGGGATCCCACGGCAGGCGGTCGTCGGTAATGGCTCTGGCCAGATCATCGCCAGCCAGATAGTGATGCTCATCCGACCATTTGGCGGCATCAGGAATTTGATCAGGGTAGGTCGCCGCAGCGAGGATTTGGGCAAGCAACGGGTCCGGGTAGAGAGCGATGCGGGTGACCAGTTGGTCAAGCTCGCCCGGGGGATAAGAGGGCGGGGCCTGGGGCGGAGCTTGAGCTGCCATAAGCCCGGAAGTGCCTCCACTAATGAGGGTCAACAAAGTGAACCTGAGGATGTTTTTTTGCACTCTTGCGGAAATTCTCACGCTTCCTCCTCTCTGATTTTGGTTATAGGTTGGTGCAAGCCCTTCAACAGGGATTCCCGATTTACCCAGGATTTCCCGCTTCCATTTTGATACGACCTTAAATACAGCCAACCAGTTCCCAATGCAATTTTACGCTCTGGGACCGGGCAGTTGAGCGCCCCGGTATGGGCCTGCCTGATTCCCCTTCCCCATCATTGCGCGGCTTAAATTGCCTCGTCAATGAGATGCTTCTGATGCCCGCAGATGTTGGCTGCCGATTGGGGATTGCAAAATGCAGTGGCAGTTCCCGTTCGTAGCGCGGGCATCTTACCCGCCGTCGCGGGAGCGCCCCGCTCCCGCCGGGCAGGATGCCCATAAGCGCTAAGATAAGCACAGAATCCGACCCACTATGAACGGTGCAGCAAGAAAAAACAGGATGGCGGAACTTAAATTAGCGCTTATGGGTATCCTGCCCGCGCGCAGGGGGGGGGCGGGACCGATTTCATGTCCCATTCGGATTGGACCATCGAACACCTGCAACGTAGATTGTTTCATCCGCAGGTCAAATTCCGCCGATACCCCTCATTAGGGGGGAGGCGGCGCGGCGCTTTGGAACACACTTCCCTGCTGGACTTATCGGCAGTTTGTGGCGAATGCTTGAGGAAATTTTCTCCAGGGCTACGGCGGCACGTGCCGGTCTCGTGCTCGGCCCCACATCGCATACCGACCCTGGAACATAGTTTGTTTCATCCGCAGGTTGGATTCCGCCGATACCCCTCATTAGGGGGGAGGCGGCGCCGCGCCACGGGACACACTCCCCTGCTGGACTTATCGGCAATTTGCGATGAATTCTTGAGGGAATTGCTTCCAGGTCTACGGCGGGACATGCTGGCCTGATGCCCGGCCCAACACTTCTCGTTCACCCTGCCACGCAGATTGTTTCATCCGCAGGTCAAATTCCGCCGATACCCCTCATAGGGGGGAGGCGGCGCGACGCTTTGGAACACACTTCCCTGCTGGGATTATCGGCAGTATGCGATAAATTCTTGAGGGAATTGCTTCCAGGTCTACGGAGCCACGTGCCGGTCTCGTGCTCGGCCCCACATCTCATGTCCACCGTGGAACGTAGTTTGTTTCATCGCCAAGTCAGATTCCGCCGATACCCCTCATTAGGGGGGAGGCGGCGCGGCGCTTTGGAACACACTTCCCTACTGGACTTATCAGCAGTTTGTGACGAATGCTTGAGGATATTTTCTCCAAGGCTACGGCGGCACGTGCCGGTCTCGTGCTCGGCCCCACACCTCATCTCCACCCTGGAACGTAGTTTGTTTCATCCCCAAGTTAGATTCCGCCGATACCCCTCATTAGGGGAACGACTTACTTGACTCACCCCAGATGGGCTTGCCTGTTGCGGGGAGGTCCACCGTGAGCCCCAAGGGGGCGAAATAACAGAGCCCAGGGCAACGCCCCTTAAGCGTTAACCTAAGGTGTCGTCAAGTTCGCGCACCGGGGTCCCGCGAAGCGGGTTACGCTGAGTAGCCGTAGGTGAAACCTGCGGAACCGGTAGCATAGAAAATCCTTCGACCCTGAAAGGGCCGGCCCCTTTTATTGAGCATTCCAAAATATAGTGACCGCAACCGTGCGTGGCGCGCCTTGCGCGCGGTCTCGGGAGCGTCCCGCTCCCGCCCAAGGCGCACGCAGGATGCCCACGCCCCAGCGGGTGAGACGCCCGCGCTACCAAGACAGAACATCAGTCTATTTCGCTATCCTCAAAGGAAACAAATCCCTCAGCTTTTCTTCACGAACTGCCGATATCCCCAGCAGGGGAGTGTGTCCACGGGCCCCGCCCCGCCTCCCCCCTGACGTAGGGTATCGGCGGAATTTGGCTTGCGGATGAAACAAATCACGCGGCAGGGTGGACAAGAAGTGTTGGACCGAGCATGAAACCGGGATCTGCCCCTGTTGGCCTCTTGAGCATAGCAAAATAAAATGGCGGTTGCCGTCCGTAGCACATCTTGCCCGCTGTCGCGGGAGCGTCCGCCTTCTGTCGGCCAATGGGCAGAATGCCCACGCCCCAGCGGGGGTGACGCGCTACGAAAACCGTTCGTCACTCTATTTTGCAATCCTCAATAGGTCAACCCCGTTGGGGTTGGGAGGTCGTGCGGACTCCGTTATCCGCAGGTTAAAACCTGCGGCTACTCACGGATGGCCCCTGCCGGGGCCGCACCAAAACAGCTTAAGTTAACGCCTATGAGGCAACGCCCCGGGTCAACCGCGCGCCCAGCAAATCCCCCAGCCCTGGAAGGGCGGGACAACGCCGGTACGAATGCCGGTCGTCGCCAATTACCAGGAGGTTTGCCGCAGGCCGCAACCAACGTAGGCCGCCCTTGCAGGGCTCGCCTTCCTCTTCGCGCCGTCTGACCCGGCCTGCGGCCTGGGCTGTGATATCTCGCCCCTTATAGGTTGTGTTCCAGCGCCGCAGGCGCTGGAACCCTTAGCGCATATAGAAACCCTCTATGACGAGCTTGAAGATGTCGCCGCGAAGAGTTAAGAAGGCAGTTGCAAGACGCGCCCGGCCCCGCTACGAATTGTCGCCCCGATCGTTCGACGATCACCCAAAGAGCTTCGAGCGGGGCCGGACGCCTGGACCGACAACGCATACTCAGATGTCGTCCCGCGAGGACTCTACTATAAGGGTTGCGCTGGTTCCGGGCAAGCGCGTCGTCACCACTTTTTCGGGAGGACTGCCCATGGAGAATTCCGCTTCGCCTTCTTCGCCTATCGTGGCCTGGGTCGGTCTGGATTGGGCCGACCAAGCGCATGCCGTTTGCCTTCAGGCCACTGGTACTTCCCCCCTCGAACGCTCCGAACTGAAGCACACGCCGGAAGCCTTGCAGCTCTGGGTGGCCGAACTGCGGAGCCGATTCCCACAAGGCCGAGTCGCCATTGCGCTGGAACCATCGCGCGGTTCGCTCTTCTATGCTCTGATGACTTACGATTTCCTGGTGCTTTATCCCATCCCTCCTAAAGCGCTGGCCGACTACCGCAAAGCGCTTCATCCCAGCGGCAGCAAGGATGATCCCGGGGATGCGCAGCTCCTGCTGGAGTTCCTGCGCAAGCACCTCGAGCGCTTTCGCCCCTGGGTGGCCGACGATGCGCCGACGCGCGAAATCGCTCTCTTGGTGCAGCACCGGCGCAAACTGGTCGACGACCGCACCGCCCTCAGCAACCGCCTGCAAGCCCTTTTGAAGGGCTATTTTCCGCAGGCCCTGGAGTGGTGGGGGGATTTGACGGCGCCTCTGGCCTGGGACTTTCTCAGCCAGTTTTCGAGCCTCGGAGAGGTCCAGAAAGCCTCGCGCTTGAAGGTGCTGAAGGTGTATCGCGCCCACACCCGCCGCACCCCGGAACAGATCGAGCAACTCCTGGAGCAGATCCGCAGCGCCCGTCCCCTCACCACCGACCCCGCCGTCATCGAGAGTTCGGCGCTCATGGCCCTGGCCCAGGTCGACCAGTTGCGCGCTCTCGCCGCGGGACTGGAACGCCTGGAGCAGAAGCTGAAGGAGTTGTTTGCCGCTCACCCCGACCAGGCGATCTTCCGCAGCTTCCCCGGTGCCGGCCCGGCGCTGGCGCCGCGCTTGCTGGCGGCCTGGGGAACCGATCGCCAGCGTTATGCCGCGGCCGAGGACATGGAGTGTTGGTCGGGAGCGGCCCCGGTCACCGACCAGAGCGGCAAAAAGTGCTGGGGGCATTGGCGCCTGGCCTGTCCGAAATTCTTGCGCCAGACCTTCCATGAGTTCGCCGGCCAATCGATTCTCTGGTCGCCCTGGGCGCGGGCCTATTACCAACAAATGCGCGGGCGCGGGTTGGGCCATCACCCGGCCGTTCGCAGCTTGGCCTTCAAGTGGATTCGCATTATCTATCGTTGCTGGAAAGACCATACGCTTTACGACGAGGCCCGTTACCAGAAAGCGCTGCAACGTCACGGCTCGCCCCTGGCCACGGCCCTACGCCAACTTTCAACCCAGGAGGCGCGCGCCTGAATACAAAAAGGCTTGACATCAATCCTCAGATGTCTTGGG